>CAVRKL010000008.1:0-1090456 GCA_963722205.1 uncultured Alphaproteobacteria bacterium | reverse complement strand
GCTAGCCTCGCCTTCCTGGTGCTCGCGGGCGCGATGACCAGGGCGCGCAGCTTCTTGGCGCGATAGTGGCTGCAATCAGCACGCCGCCTCGATAAAATGAAAGGCCCCGCCAAGATGACTTGGCGGGGCCTTTTGGCGTCGATCGGTTGTCCACATATGGCGTCGCCTGGCGGAGACTCGAACCGACCCCCGCCGCCCGCGCGAGCCGCTCAATTTGGCGTCGCCGCTGCAACGGCGGCGGCCTGCGCTTCGGCGATCTCGTGATCGCTCTTGCCCACGCGATGCGCCGACTCCCGCGACCCGATGCGGTCGACATAGGCCGCGATCTCCGGCGTCGACTCGAGCAAGCCAAAGACGACCATCCAGCGCAGCGCCGTTCCCCAGAGCAGATCCGCCGCGGTGAAGCGCTCGCCGAAGAGATAGGGACCGGCCGCGAGCTGCGCGCGCACGAGGCCGACAATCTCGTCATAGGAGCCATAGGGGCTCATCGCCCGGGGCTCGCTCACGCGCTTTTGCGCATGGTCGATCATCGCGGGTTCGAAGGCCGAGCCGTAGATCGCGATCCAGCGCAAATAGGGCCCGCGCAGCGCATCGCCGATCGGCGGCGCCAGGCCCTTCTGCGGAAAAGCGTCGGCGAGATAGGGATAGATCGCCGTCTGCTCGGTGACGACCGCGCCCTTATGGACGATGGTCGGCACCTTGCCGAGCGGATTGAGCGCCAGATAGTCGGGCGAGAACTGCTCCTTGAGCTTCAGATTGAGAATCTTCAACACATGCGGCGCGGAAAGCTCGTCGAGCAGGATGCGCACGCCCGAAGAGCGCGTGCGCGGGGCGTGATAGAGTGTCACGGTCTCGTCTGACATGGCGGCCTCCGGGACGGCAGGTCCTCAATCCTTGGCGCGCTCGACGTAGCTGCCGTCTTCCGTCTGGATCACGACGCGCGTGCCGGTCTGAATATGCGGCGGCACCATGACGCGCGCGCCGTTCGCGAGCTTCGCGGGCTTATAGGAGGATGAGGCCGTCTGCCCCTTCATCGCGGGCTCCGTCTCGACGATCTCGAGCGTGACGCGCTGCGGCAGCTGGATCGCGACGGGGATTCCGTTGAAGACGGAGAGGATGCAGACCATGTTCTCCTGCAGCCATTGGGCCTGGTCGCCGACGACGTCCTTCGGCACCTGCACCTGCTCGAAATTCTCCTGACTCATGAAAGTGAAGCCGTCGTCGTCGCCGTAGAGATAGGTGTAATCCTGATCCTCGACATAGGCGCGCTCGACCTGCTCGGTCGTCTTGTAGCGGTCCGTCGTCTTGACCCCGTCGGAGATGCGGCGCATGTCGATTTGCGTCGTCGGCGTGCCTTTTCCGGGAAAAAAGCTTTCGGCGCTCAAGACGACATAAAGCTGGCCATCCTCGCGTTCGATGATATTGCCTTTGCGGATGGAGCTGGCGATGACTTTCACGGGTTGATTTCCTCTAAGATTGCGGGCCTCGGCGCCGATGGTCTAGCTCGAACGATTCCGTTTGAGCGGAAAGCGCGCTATGAACGGGCCGGGAAGGATCGCGAGCGGCTTAAAACCATACTTCGTCCTTTGGGGCAAATGGTCGGGGGCCCTCGCTGGCGCAAATCTCGGATGAGGCGGAAATGACGCGGGCTTCGCCTTTCTGGAGCCAGGAAGCTTACGCGGAGCGCAAGCCCTTCCTGCAAAAGCGCAGGGCGATCACTGAAGCCGCCCGGCGCTTCTTTGCTGGCGAGGGCTTCGCCGAGGTCGAAACGGCGGCGCTGCAGGTTTCAGGCGGCAACGAGCCGCATATCTCGACCTTTGGAGTCGAGCTCCTCGGCACGGCGGGGCGGAGCAGCCGGCTCTTTCTCCATTCCTCGCCCGAATTTGCCTGCAAGAAGCTGCTCGCGGCCGGTGAGAAGCGGATTTTCACGCTGGCCAGGGTCTTTCGCAACCGCGAGCGCGGTCCGCTGCATCATCCCGAGTTCACGATGCTCGAATGGTATCGCGCGGGCGAGCCCTTGTCGCGCGTCGTCGAGGACTGCGCCGGTCTCCTCACGGTCGCGGCGGAGGTTGCGGGAACCGACAGTTTTTTGTGGGGCGACCGGATGGCTAACGCCTTCGAGGAGCCCGAGGTTCTGACCCTTTGCGAGGCCTTCGATCGGCATGCGGGCCTCGATCTCGCCAAACTCCTCGACGACCGGAACGGACTGGCCAAAGCCGCCGCATCGCTGGGAATCCGCGTCGTGACGGATGACGGCTGGTCCGATCTCTTTAGCAAGATCCTGTGCGAGAAGATCGAGAAGCATCTCGGGCGCGGCCGCGCGACGGTTCTCATCGACTATCCGGCGAGCGAGGCGGCGCTGGCGCGAGTAAAGCCCGAGGATCCGCGCTTTTGCGAGCGCTTCGAGCTTTATTTATGCGGCGTCGAGATCGCCAACGGCTTCGGCGAACTGACCGATTCCAAGGAGCAGCGCCGCCGCTTCGAGGCCGCGGAGGCGAAAAGAGCCGCGCTCTATGGCGAGACGCGCCCGATTGACGAGGACTTCCTCGACGCGCTCGACGCCATGCCGGAAGCCAGCGGCGTCGCGCTTGGCTTCGACCGGCTCGTCATGCTCGCCGCCGGCGCAACGCGCATCGAGCAGGTGTTGTGGACGCCCGTGGCGGAGCCGGGGACACGGGTCTGAACCGGCGATCAGGGGAGCGGAAAAGATGAAAATCCTCGTCATCGGCGCGTCGCGCGGCATTGGCCTCGAGGTCGTCAAGCTGGCCATGGCGCACGGCCATGATGTGACCGCCCTGCTGCGCGACCCGGCGAGACTCCCCCTCGACGACGAGCGGCTGCGCAAGCTTCGCGGCGACGCTCTCGACAGCCGGGACGTCGCTGAGGCCGTCTCGGGACAGGACGCAGTGTGCTCCTGCGTCGGCGTCGGGCTCACGTTCCAACCCGTGAGCCTGTTCTCGCGCGGCGCGCGCAACCTGCTGGCGGCGCTGGAGAGCGCGCCGGAGACGAGACTCGTCGTCGTCACGGGCGTCGGAGCCGGAGAAAGCCGCGGACATGGCGGCTTCTTCTACGACAAGATTTTCCAGCCGCTGCTGCTGAAGGCGATCTACGAGGACAAGGATCGGGAGGAAACGCTGATCAAGGCGTCGAACGCCAACTGGCTCATTGTTCGGCCGGGCCTTCTCACCAACGGGCCCCGCACCGGCAAATGTCGCGCGATCACCGACGCCGAGGCCTCGGTCGCCGGCAGGATCTCGCGCGCCGACGTTGCGGGGTTCATTCTCGATGAAATCGAGCGTCCCTCGCGCTTCCGGCAGACCCCTGCCTTGATCTATTGAGGCTCGAATACGCCTTCGGCGGAGCGGCTTTGTCGCTTCGAGCGACGTGGCGGCCGTCACGCGAATTTGACGACGGCGATCGTCAGACCGGCGATCCACAGCGTCTCGACGATCATCAACGCGATCGGCTTCCAGCCCACGGCGGCGAGGTCCTTGAAGGAGGTCTTCATGCCAAGCGCCGCGATCGCGGTGACGAGGCACCACCGCGACACGTCGTTGATCGCCTCGAGCGCGAGTTTCGGCAAAAGGCCGAAGCTGTTGATCGCGACGAGGGCGGCGAAGCCGAACAAAAAATAGGGAATGGGCGCCTTCGCGCCGCCTGCGGCGCCGCTTCGCCCGACAACGAAGGCGATGCCAAACACGACGGGAACCAGCATGGCGACGCGCAGGAGCTTCACGTAAGTCGCGATGTCTCCCGTGCGCTGGGAGATCGAATAGCCGGCGCCGACCACCTGCGCGACGTCATGAATTGTGCCGCCGAGGAACACCCCGGCTTTCACATGATCGAACCCGAGGGCGGTGGCGAGGAGGGGATAAAGTATCATCGCGAGCGTCGAGAGGAGCGTGACGGTCACGACCGTGAGAATCGTGTCGCGTTCGCTTTCGGGAGCGCGCGGCAGGACCGAGGCGATGGCCAGCGCGGCGGAAGCGCCGCAGATGCCCACCGCGCCGCCCGAAAGCACGCCGAAAGAGCGCGACAGGCCGAGCAGGCGGGAGAGAAGGGCCCCGAGCGCGATGGTCGTCAGAAGGCCGGCGATCACCGTGGCGATGGGCGTCGCGCCGAGCTCCATGATCTGGCCCAGGGTGATGCGTGCGCCGAGCAGCGCCACGCCCAGACGCAGAACCGTCTTGGAGCTGAATTCGACGCCCGCGACGCAGCGCCCCTCTTGATGAAGAAAATGGAAGGTCATGCCGAAGAGCAGCGCGAACAGCATGACCGGCGAGCCGTAATGCTGGGCGAGCCAGGTCGCCGCGAGCGCGATCGTCGCGGCCGTCAAGAGCCCTGGATAGACTCGCCAGAAGAAATGGCGCCACGGGTGGAGAGTCGGGGTCGGCGGCGGGGCGTGCTCGAACGAGAGCCCCTCCATCGCGTCATAGGACTGGAAGAGCGCGTGCGCGGTTTCGGAATCGGTGTCGAGGTCAGAGGTCATTTAAAAGGCCGGGGCAGGGGTTGTGAGCGCCGCGCTTCTATCACGGCGCGGCCGGCTACAATGCGACTTTCGTACGAATGGACGCGTCCTAACGCGAGCCCTATAAGCCGTTCGTCATGAAATCGGTCCTTGGCCAGCTAAGCTTGCGGGCGTGAGCGAACGTCCGCTCCATTCGGTCGACGATCTCGCCGCGGCAGGCCTTCTCTCGCCTTCGGAGGGGCTCCGCGCCGTCGAGGAGCGTTACCGCGTCGCGCTCACGCCGCAGATTGCGGCGCTCATCGACCGCGCCGACCCAAATGATCCGATCGCCAGGCAGTACCTGCCCGACGCGCGTGAGCTCGTGACGACTGCCGCCGAGCTTGCCGATCCGATCGGCGACGAGGCGCACAGCCCCGTTCCCGGCATCGTGCATCGCTATCGCGACCGCGTGCTGCTGAAGCTCGTTTCCGTCTGTCCGGTCTATTGCCGCTTTTGCTTCCGCCGCGAGACTGTCGGAAAAAGCGGCGCGCTCGAACTCGGAAACGCTCGCCCGCGCGCTCGACTATGTCGCAGCGCATGAGGAAATCTCGGAGGTCATTCTCACGGGCGGCGATCCGCTGGCGGCGTCGCCCCGCCGATTGCGCGCCGTCTCCGAGCGTTTGAGATTGATCCCCCAGGTGAGGCGGCTGCGCATTCATACGCGCGTTCCGCTCGCCGCGCCGGATCTCGTCACGAAAGAACGCCTCGAGGCGTTGCGCGCGGCCGAGAAAACGCTCGTCGTCGCACTGCACGTCAATCATGCGCGCGAGCTATCGCCCGACGCCAAGGCCGCGATGGCGCGCTTGCAGGACGCCGGCGCAGGGCTTCTTTCGCAGACGGTGCTGCTCAAGGGCGTGAACGACGATGCGACGACGCTCGATGCGTTGCTCGACGCGCTCGAAGCGCAGGGCGTCGAGCCCTATTATCTACATCATCCCGATTTCGCGAAGGGCACGGCGCATTTCCGCCTGTCGCTTGCGCGGGGGGGTAGGATTTACGAGGCGCTCGCAAGGCTGAGGCAGGCTAAGCCGCTCCCGCTCTATGTGCTCGATCTCCCCGGCGGTTTCGGCAAGGTCCCGATTGAGGCGCCGCATCTCGTGCGCGCGGGGGATGGAAGTTGGCGCGCGCGCGACCGATTTGGGATCGAGCATCGCTATGAGGAGGACGCCGAGGCGCCGGTGGAAAGACAGGCGCCCGATTACGCCTTCGACTTCTAGGGTGTAGAGGTCGAAATCTGACGCCTCGCCGCCGCGAAGCAGGCGTAGCTTAGGGCTACGCCTATAGTGTCTGTTGTGGCGACACGACCTAATGGAGACACCATGAATTGGATCTATATCCTTGGCGTCCTCGGCGCTATGGCAACCCTATATATCGTCGGGTCGATCCGCGTCCTTAAGCAGTATGAGAGAGGAGTCGTTTTTCTCCTTGGAAAATTTGAGGGGGTGCGCGGACCCGGGCTCACGCTGATCTTCGTTCCGATCCAACAGATGGTCCGCGTATCGTTGCGCACCGTTACGATGCAAATCCCTTCTCAAAAAATCATCACGAAAGATAACGTTTCAATCGATATCGCGGCGGTCGCTTACTATCATATTTCCGATCCGGAAAAAGCGGTGATCGCGATTGAGAACGTCTACAATGCGATCAATCAGATCAGCCAGACCACCGTACGCAATGTCGTTGGGCGATTCAGCCTCGATCAACTTCTTTCGGACACTGCGAGCATCAATGAGCAAATCAAAAATGTCATCGACCTCCACACGGAGCCATGGGGCACCCAAGTGACGGCAGTCGAGATTAAAGACATTATACTGCCCGACAATATGCAGCGCGCAATGGCAAAAGAAGCCGAGGCCGAACGCGAGCGTCGCGCAAAAATTGTCGCCGCCGAAGGAGAATATCAAGCCGCAGTTAAGCTCGGCGAGGCCGCTGACATCATCACACAGCATCCCGTGGCGCTTCAGCTCCGCACTCTCCAGACGATGGCGGAGATATCAATTGAAAAGAACTCAACGATCATCTTTCCCGCACAGTTCATGACCACAGTGCAGGAAGCCATCGCGCTAATGTCAAAGGATTCAGCGTCAAAATAGGTGAGAGGGTTCGGTTCGAAGCGTCAGAATTCGACCCCTACCGCGCTTCGGAGAGCCGCGCCGCGTAGCGGGCCATCAGATCGACCTCGATGTTGACCGCGTCGCCGATCTTGCGTTCGCCGAGCGTCGTGACCTTCAGCGTGTGCGGAATGATCAGCACACCGAAGCGGTCGTCCTCGACCTCGTTGACGGTGAGCGAGATCCCGTCGAGCGCGACCGAGCCTTTCTGCGCGATGAAGCGCGAGAGCGCGCGCGGCGCCTCGAAAACCAGCCGCGCCATGCCGTCGAAATCCTCGCGTGAGACAAGCCGCGCGAGCCCGTCGACATGGCCCGTCACGATATGACCGCCGAGTTCGTCGCCGATTTTCAGCGCGCGTTCGAGATTGATCCGCGTTCGGGGCCGCCATTGCCCCACCGTCGTGAGCGCGAGCGTCTCCGCCGCGGCGTCTACTTCGAAGACCGCGCCTTCGCCTTCGCCCTGCATCGCGACGACGGTGAGACAGGTTCCCGAGCAGGCGATGGAGGCGCCGAGCGCGATCGATTCGAGCGGATAGGCGCAGCGGATGGCGAGGCGGCGCAGCGCGCCGCGCTCATCGACGCGCGCGACCTCGCCGATGTCGGTGACGATTCCGGTAAACATTCAGATCACTCTCTCGTAATGCGTGATCTTGTCGGAGCCGAGCGTGAATTCGTCGGTCAGACGAAAGAGCGCTGCATCCTCGAGCACGGCGCGCGCCGCGGGACGTAGCGCATAGCGTCCCGCGCCGCCGAAGGCTTTTGCGCCCGTGTGCAGCATCACGACGTCGACAAGGCCCGCTGCAAGCAAGGACTCAGCGAGCCGCGGCCCGCCCTCGCAAAAGACGCGCGTGATCCCTCGACGCGCGAGCTCCGCGAGCGCGGCCTGCGGCGAGACGCGCCCGAGCGGATCGGCCCCGACGCGCGCGACCTCGGCGCCGGTGGCGTCAGAGAAGCGGTTCACGTCCTCGTCGGAGACGCTCGCCAGCGCGATCGCCAGCGTCGGGACCGTGCGGGCGAGCGCCGCAAAGCGCGAGCGCGGCGAAAGCGCCAGATTGCCGTCGAGGACGACGCGCAACCGCTGTTGATCCTCCATGCCGGGCAGGCGGACGGTCAGCAGCGGATCGTCCTCACGCGCGGTGCCGGCGCCGATCATGATCGCGTCATGCGCGGCGCGCTCCATATGGGTTTGCGCATCGGCGAGCGGGCCCGTGACGGTGAGCCGTGGATCGTGTGGCGCGCCGGCCGCGAAGCCGTCGCGCGTTTGCGCGAGTTTCAGCGTCACCATCGGCCGGCCTTGCGTCACGCGCAGCAGATGGCCGAGGTGATCGCGCCGGGCCGCGGCTTCGCAGACGCCCGTCACGACCTCGATCCCGCCGGCTTGCAGGATGGCGTGGCCCTTGCCGGCGACGCGCGGATCGGGGTCCTGCATCGCGGTAACGACGCGCGCGACGCCCGCCGCGACGATAGCCTCGGCGCAGGGCGGCGTCTCGCCGCGATGCGCGCAGGGCTCCAGCGTCGCATAGAGCGTCGCGCCGCGCGCCGCCGCGCCCGCGGCTTCCAACGCCTGCGTCTCGGCGTGCGGCCGCCCGCCGGCGCCCGTCACGCCGCGCGCGATAAGCGCCCCGTCCTTGACGAGGAGCGCCCCGACGGCGGGGTTGGGGGCAGCGCGGCCGAGCGCGCACCGCCCGAAGGCGAGCGCCGCTTCCATCCAGGCTTCGTCGCTTCTCTCCTCGCTCATGCGTCCCCCGCGCTCGGGCGAGCGGCCTCGAGGAGCAGGGCGAGCGCCTGCTCGACCGAGGCTGCGCGGATTTCCGCGCGCGATAGCGGGCCGAAGCGCCGCTCGACGTGCCGGGCCTCTCCCGTCCGCGCGACGCAGCCGAAATGCACGAGACCGACGGGCTTCTCGTCGCTGCCGCCGCCGGGCCCGGCGACGCCGGTGACGGAGACCGCAATATCCGCCTTCGATCGCGCCAGCGCGCCTCGCGCCATCTCCAGCGCCACGTCGCGGCTCACCGCGCCGAAGGCCGCCAAGGTTGTTTCGCTCACGCCGAGCATTTCCATTTTCGCCAGGTTGGAATAGGTCACGAAGCCGCGCTCGAAGACGTCCGAGGATCCGGGTATCTCGGTGATCGCCGCCGCGACGAGGCCGCCGGTGCAAGATTCGGCGCAGGCGACCCAGAGCCCCGAAGCGCGGCAGGCCGCGAGCAAGCCCTCAGCCTGCGCCAAAATCCGCTCGGAAGGGAGCATCGCCTCCAAAGTCCTTCGCTTGTCGAGGGAAGCCGGCCCGACTCAACCGAGGCGGCCGCCGACCTATAGAGCGCGACTCGAGAAAAAGCACAAACCGGCTTTTGGCGCAAAGCGCGCTCTAACCCTCTAAGATCGATCACGTTTTCCACCTTCAGGCGACCGCCCCCGAAGGCGGCGTGATCTTACTTACGGGCTTGGCCCTGGGAATTTTGCGACTAATTAACCCGTTTCGAGCAAGGCCGTGGAGGTTGTGGGAGCCCCTGGGCCAGTCGAGGAGAGAAAAGATGAGCGGCGAAGAGAAGGCGACCAACGAGGCGGCGTCGGCGCAAAAGCCAGGTCCAAAGGGCGGGCGCGAGGCGATCGTCGATGCGCTGCTGCGGCTGGCGGCGCGCCGCGACTTCGGCGAGATCACGATTTCCGACATCGCCCGTGAGGCGGGCGTCGGGCTCGCGGATTTTCGCGACCTCTTCCCCTCCAAGGGCGCGGTTCTCGGCGCCTTCTCGCGCCGCATCGACCGGCAGGTGCTGACGGGTCCCTCCGGCGAGCACGACACGAAGGCCGCGCGCGATCGCCTGCAGGCGGTCCTCGCCAAGCGTCTCGAGGCGCTCGAGCCCTATCGCGACGCGATCTTCGCCATCTCCGACTGGGCGACCAGGGAGCCGCTTTCCGCAGCGGCGCTCAACCGCGAAACGGTCAATTCGATGCGCTTCATGATGGAGGCGGCCGACATCGACAGCGAGGGCGCCGTCGGGGCGCTGAAGCTCCAGGGCCTGGCGTTCGCCTGGAAGCGGGTCATCGACGCCTGGCGCAAGGATCGGCCGGGCGAAAATTTCCATGCGCTGACCGCCCTCGACGACGCGCTGGACAGTGGCGAGAAAGTCGTCGATCGCGTCGAGGACTTCGCTCGCACCACCGAGCCGCTGCGCCGCCTCGCAAACCGCCTTTTCGAGAGCTTCAACAAGGGCCGCACGGGGCGCGCCCGTCACCACTTCGACGACGAGCATCCGCACGCGGGGATGTGAGGCGCGTCGCTCGCGGCCCCAAGCCTTATCGCCCCGCGAGCCTCACACCGGCAGCGTCACCGTCGCTCTGAGGCCGCCGAGCGGGCCGCGCTCGAGCGTCACGTCGCCGCCGTGGCTCCTCGCGATGTCGCGCGCGATCGCGAGCCCGAGCCCGGAATTGCCGTTGTCCTGATTGCGCGACTCGTCCAGCCGGTAGAAGGGCCGGAAGGCGTCCTCGAGCCGGTCGACCGGAATGCCGGGTCCATCGTCGTCCACATGGATCGTCAGCGTCTCCCCGTCGTTTTGCGCGGAAAGATCGATGCGCTTGCCGTAGCGCTGCGCGTTGCCGACGAGATTGGCGAGAAGCCGGCGCAGCGCCGCCGGGCGGACGATGACCTCCGGCTCCCCTTTGAGGGCGAGCCGCGCCTCGATCCCTATCTTCTGCGTGTCGGCCTGCAGGTCTTTGAGAATCTCGGCGACGTCGGTCCTGGCCGGCGCCTCGCCGCCGTCGCCGCGGGCGAAGGCGAGATAGGCCTCCAGCATGTTCTCCATCTCCTCGACGTCCTTGCGCACTTCGCTCGTGTCGGCCGTTTTGTCGAGAAGCGAGAGCGACAGCTTGAAGCGCGTGATGATCGTGCGCAGATCGTGCGAGACGCCGTTCAGCATCGTCGTGCGCTGATCGATCGCGCGCTCGACGCGGCGCTTCATCTCGAGGAAGGCCGCGCCGGCCGCACGCACCTCGCGCGCGCCGCTCGGACGGAAGGGCGCGTCGCGCCCCTTGCCGAATTCCTCGGCGGCCCTGGCGAGGCGCTGGATCGGACGAATCTGATTGCGCAGAAAGGTCATCGCGATCGCCAGGATCACAACCGAGGCGAGCGTGGTCCAGATGAAGAAGATGTGCGAATTCGAGGCGTAGGCCTGAGTTCGCGTCGTCACGAGCTCGAGAATGGCGTCGTCGACCAGCACGTCGATCGTGACGAAATGGCCGTTCGACGTGTCGATCGAGAAGGGATATTTGAGCCGACGCCCGAGCTCGCGCGGCAGCACATGGTCGAGCAGCGAGAAGAAGCCCTTGGGGGTTGAGGGCGGCAGCGGCCCCCTGGGCTTGATCGAAAGCTTCATCGCCAGATCCACGCCGGCGACTCGCGTCAGGATCTGGTGGTCTGCGTCCTCGGGGAAGCTGCGGTAGAGCTCGACGATCGCCGCCGTGTCGCGGGCCACCCCGGCGGAAAGCCGGTCGGTGATCGCCTCCCAATGCCGCTGCATGTAGACGTAGGCGACGGCGGATTGCAGCAGCACGATCGGCAGAATCAAGATCAGCAGCGCGCGTGCATAAAGCCCCTTGGGCATACGCTTGTGCAGCCAGCCGCCTAAGCGTCGCCACAAGCGGCGGGGCGCGTCGATGGTATCGAGGATCACCATGGTCATGAGTGGGGTCTCGCTTCGCCCGCGTCTGCACGCGGCGCGTCGAGGATAAGGCGATAGCCCTGTCCGCGGACGGTTTGAATGAGATGCGCGGCGTCGTCGATCTTGCGCCGCAGCCGCGCAATTTCGACGTCGACGCTTCTTTCGTTCGACTCCGCGTCGCCCGGACGCATGGCCAGCGCGCGCCGCGACACGACGTCGCCGCCGGCGAGCGCGCCCAAGAGCTCGCGCTCGCGCGTCGTCAGCGGCACGGGCTTTTCGCCGCGAAGCAGCAGACCGCTGTCGGGGCTGAAGCTGAAGGCGCCGAAATTCGCGACGCGCGCGCGCCTCGCTTCTCGCGCCGGCGCGCGCGTGCGGCGCAGGATGCTCGCGATGCGCAACACCAGCTCGCGCGGCTCGAAAGGCTTGCCGAGATAATCGTCGACGCCCGCCTCGAGGCCGGCGACGCGGCTCTTCGATTCGGATCGGGCGGTCAGCATCAGAATCGGCGCGTCGGAGAGCGCGGAATCCTCGGCGCGCAGCCGCGCGGTAAAGGCGAGACCGTCCTCGCCGGGCATCATCACGTCGAGCACGATCAGATCGACGATGAGCTCGCTCAAGCGCGCCGAGGCCTCGGCGGCGCTCGCCGCAGAGCTCACATGATAGCCTTCGTCGACGAGAAAGCGCGACAGCAGACTGCGGATGCGCCGATCGTCGTCGACGACGAGGATATGCGCCGGCTCCGCGATTTCCTGTCCACTTTTCGACAAAAGCTCTTCTCCTGCGCGCGCTTGGAGTTGCTTTGCGCTGGCGGCGCCGGGCGAGAGCGCGGAAGCCAAATCGCGCGCCACTGGCGCCAAATCGCGCGCCACTGGCGGAAGACGTATATTGACATATTTTAGAGCGGTGGCTAGCCCTAGGCCAGCCGCGCCAAGGTTCAGGCGCAGGCGTTTCCCGGAGAGTTCAAAGAATGGCGACGCCGCCTTTCGATCAGCGAGATGGCGTGATCTGGTTCAATGGCGTCCTCACGCCCTGGCGCGAGGCGAAGCTCCATGTCCTGTCACACGGCTTGCATTACGCCTCCGCCGTCTTCGAAGGCGAGCGCGCCTATGGCGGCAAAATCTTCAAGTCGCGGCAGCATTCGGAGCGCTTTCGCCGCTCCGCGCAATTGCTGGACTTCGAGATCCCTTACAGCGTCGAGGAGCTCGACGCCGCCAAGGACGCCGTCGTCAAGGCGAACGGCATGCAGGACTGCTACGTAAGGCCTATCGCCTGGCGCGGCAGCGAGATGATGGCCGTCGCCGCGCAACACTCGACGATCCACACGGCGATCGCCGTATGGGACTGGCCGAGCATGTTTGACGTCGAGACCAAGATGAAGGGCATTCGGCTCGACATCGCGGAATACCGCCGTCCCGATCCGCGCACAGAGCCCTCGCTCGCCAAGGCCGCGGGCCTCTATATGATCTGCACGATCTCGAAGCACCGCGCGGAGCGCCGGGGCTATGCCGACGCGCTGATGTACGACTGGCTCGGCCGCGTCGCCGAATGCACGGGCGCGAATGTGTTCTTCGTGAAGGACGGCGCGCTGCACACGCCGATCGCCGACTGCTTCCTCGACGGGATCACGCGCCAGACCGTGATCGAGCTGGCGAAGCGGCGCGGCGTCGAGGTGATCGAGCGGCGCATCATGCCGGAAGAACTCGCCGATTTCTCCGAGTGCTTCATCTGCGGCACCGGCGCGGAGGTCACGCCGGTTTCCGAGGCGGGACCCTACCGCTTCGAGCCGGGCGCGCTCTCCCGCCAGTTGATCGAGGATTACACGCGCGAGGTGCATCGCCACGGCGAGGGGTGACGTCGCGGCGAGGCCTTGCCGCCGCAACGTAAGACCGACCAAAGCTCCCGGCATGGCGGCCGTCGCACAAGGCGCGTGGCCGACGCTCCGGCGTAATCAATCTCCTTTTTTGCTCGCAGCCCGCCGTCACTTCGCGGGCGGAAGCTCGATGATGTGCGGATTGGCGGCTGGCGACGGCCCGACGGTCTGGACGTTCGTCTGCATGACCGTCACCGGAACCTCGATCACGCGTTGGCCGGGCATTCCATATTCCGGCGCGACCGGGGGCAGGGCGGTCAGCGCGGCCGGGCGGCCGTAAGCATAGCTGTCATAGTAGCCCGGCCCGCCGGAACCGATCCCCACTTCAAAATTGGGGTCGTAATAGCCGTCGCCGTAATAGACTCCGCCGCCGCCCCAGTAGCCCCCGCCGCAAGCGCCGCCGCCGCATCCATATTGCTGCCGCTGGGCGTAGGGGCCGAATTCGCCGTAGCGGGCGGCGTGGCTCGGGTATCCGCTCCAAGCGCCGGAGTGGGGAGGCCGCCAGCCCGGCGCGGCCCCGCCCGCAACGCCCGGACCCGGCGTGGGCCTGCCGCTGTGGGCAGCGCCCGCGTGCGGGCCGCCCGCCCCGCCTCTGGCGGCGGCGAGGGCTTCGCTCATCGCGAAGGCCAGCGTCGCCGCGACGACGCAAGCGCAGACCGCCCGCTGTTTCGAAATGATACGCATGATCACGCCCTTTCCTGTCCTTTCACGCCGGTTCCCGCCGTGACGGGGGGAAACGCATGATTTCGAGACGCCTTGACGGCGGCTCGAGGCAATAGTGGCAAGGCGCGGGCCGTGGAGCGTGTACAATGCCGGATAAACCGAGCAATCGTGACCGCGTTACAGAGAATTGATGCAAAATTTGACGGACCTTGCGATCAGAATTCGCTCCAGACTTGCGAGTGGCGATTTCTGTTCGCATCAAAAAATTGTTCGAAGGACAATCGGCTCAGGCGCGGAATTTTACTGGGACGCCTTCCATCGCTTCATGTCGCCTGCGAACTGATCGATCAACTTCTTGTGGACGTGGGGCATGACGATGAAATGGGCGAGCTTGCCGAATTTCGGGCTTTCTTCCGGCGCGAGATCGTAGCGCTTCATGATCTCCTCGGCGGGGCGCTCGAAGAACACGGTGTTGGAATTGGGGTTACGCCAATTTTTGACGCCCGCGGCGTCGAGCTTTTCGACGAGATAAGCCGAGTTGCTCATCATCTCATTGGCTATCGCCTTGAAGGTCGTGAGGGGCGTCGATTTGATCTTCCACCAGAATTTCAGCGGAGCGAGACCGCTGCGCGAGCAAGTGATGGTCGGCACGGCGTTGTTGAGATAGGGCACATGAAACGGATTGAGATTGTCGAAGGCGTCTTTCGTGGAGATGAAAATGCCCATGGGCTCGTCGGAGCCGAAGAATTTGTGGCCCGACACGGCGATGGAGTCGAATTTCTCGACCTGGCGATTGACGAGCTTCGCGGCCTCGCTGTCGGCGAAAACCAGATAGCCGCCAAAAAGCGCCGCATCGAGATGGATGTAATGCGGCCCCTTGTGTTTCGCCTTCAAAACCTCGCGGATCGCCGCCTGATCGTCGATCGCGCCCTTAAAAGTCGTCCCGAGCGCGATGACGACGAGCGCGGGCCGCGAGGGATCGAGCTTGCTCTCGAAATCCGCGACGTCCATCTGGCCCAGGTCCGTCGCCTTGATCTGGCGAAGCTCCAAATTCTGCACGTCCGCGAGCTTCTTGATCGAATAATGCGCCTCTTCCGAGACGTAAACGATCGGGGGGAGGGGCGATTTCGACAGGAGATATTTTCTGCCGAAATACATGCCGTGATTGTTGCCGTCCGTGCCGCTCATGGTCACGAAACCCCAGTAATCATTGTCCGAGAAACCATAAAGGCGGGCGAAATAGTCAATGACCTCGTTCTCAAATTCGTGCGTGTTCAAGCTATAGAGGCTTTTCGATCTCGGGTTGCCGACGTTGTTCAGCGCGGCGCGAAAGAGCTTGTGCTTCGAATACCAGGCGTAAAACTCGTCGAGCGACGTGTCCTGATTGACGGGATAGCCGGCGATCGTCCGGCTCTTTTCGAGCGCTTTTCGCGCAAGCGCATCGAGCCGCTCGCGCTCCCCCTTGCTGAGCGCCAGCGCTTGGCTCGAGAAAAGAACGCAAGACAAAAGAACGGCGAAAAGCGTCTTCACCACGAGCTTTCCTTTTTTGAAAAATCCAGCGTCCCTACGCCAGCGCGCCGATAGACGCGCTGGCGTAGGGCGAAGCGAGAATGCAGAGCGAGAGGCCTCGCGCCGCGCCTAACCGCTGACGCGCGCCTTGATCGCGTGCTCGGCGAGCGTCTTGCCGAGCGACAGCACGGCGGAGGGGGCGCGATGCGCCTCGGCGATCACCTGGTCGAAGGAGCGCTCGATCCAGGCGCAATCCTCGTCCGTCAGGGTCAGCGACGGCAGGAGCTTGATCGTCGGATTGCCGTGGCCCGCGACCTGGGTAAGAATCTTGTGGTCCTTGAACAGCGGGATGCAGATGAGCTGGCCGAAAAGGCCGGAGCTCGCGGCCTCCAGCAGATTCCAGGTGGCTTTCAGCATCAGCGATTTCGGCGGGCCGAACTCGACGCCGATCATCATCCCCTTGCCGCGCACCGCGGAGACGAGTTCGTAGCGCTCGGCCATCTTGTTGAGCGACGCGAGGAGTTTGTCGCCCTTCGCGGCCGCGTTCTCGATCAGCTTCTCTTCCTCCAGCACGTCGAGCGTCGCGAGCGCCGCCGCCATCGCCATGTCGTTCTTGGAGAAGGTCGAGCCGTGCACGACGGAGCGATCCATCCGATCGAAGACCTTGTCGAAGATCCATTTGCGCGTCAGCGTGACGCCGATCGGCGCATGGCCGCCCGACAGCGCCTTCGCCAGCACGACGATGTCGGGCTCGACGCCGAAATGCTCGATCGCCAGAAACTTGCCGGTGCGGCCGACGCCGGTTTGAATCTCGTCGGCGACGAAGAGGGTCCCGTATTTCTTGCAAAGCTCAGCCGCGCCGGACAGATAGTCGTCCTTCGGAATGTTGACGCCCTTGCCCTGAATGGGCTCGACGACGAAAGCCGCGACGTCGCGCCCGCGCAGCGCCGCTTCGAGCGCGCTCAAATCGTCGAAGGGAATCTCGCGCGCGTTGGGCAGCAGCGGGCCGAAGCCCTTTTTGAAAATCTCGTCGCCGTTCAGCGAGAGCGCGCCATAGGTGAGGCCGTGGAAGGAATGCGCGCAGTGCACGATCCCGCTGCGGCCGGTCGCGTAGCGCGCGAATTTGATCGCCGCCTCGACGGCCTCCGCCCCGGAATTGGCGAAGAAGGCCTTGTCGAGCCAGGGCGTGCGGGCGAGCAGACGCTCGGCCAAAACGCCCGCGAGCACGGAGACGTCGAACTGCGCGAGATTGGGCGACTGCGAGTTCAACACCTCGATCAGCGCGTCGCGGATCCTGGGATGGTTGCGGCCGATGGCGAACACGCCGTAGCCGCTCATCAGATCGAGGTAGCGCGCGCCGGCGCGGTCGTAGAGATAGGCGCCTTCGCCACGGACGAATCCGACGTCCCAGCCGATCGTCTTCAGCACGCGCACCCACATTTCGTTGAGGTGCTTCGAATGAAGAGCGTAGCGCTCTCCCTCGCGCCGCTGCGCAAGCTCGACGAGGCTTTCCCTCCTCGCTTCGCCCTTCTGCGCCTCCTCTTGGCGCGAATTGAAGACGATGGGCGCGTTTGTCATCTCGAGGCTCCGGAGGGGCGTCGGCGCAAGGGAAACGGACGTGTCGCGACCCGCCGCAAAAGCCGCTTTATCCCATGTCTCGCCGTCGGTCGAGCGCAAAACGCGTGGCTCAGCTGCTTGGCGTCGGTCCGCTTGCGCGAAGCTTTCCGAGCGCCGTATCCACAACAAAACACCAATATGGGGGAAATCCCGCGTTGGACAATGCGCCGCAGATGCTATCCTGCCCTTAGTTGATTCTTATGCGAGATCACGATTCTCAGCATCCGGCGCGAGGACGCCGTCGAGGCGCGGGATTGGGTTCCGCAGGGCAGGGGAGTTCGTCAGTTGGGCGCAAAATCCGAATTGATTGAAGGGCTGAGCTCAGCTTCCACAGTCGCGGAGGGCGATGAGCGCGCCGTCGAGCTGTTCGAGGTCGCGGGCGCGATAAAATGGTTCGACGTTTCGAAGGGCTACGGCTTTATCGTGCCGGACAGCGGCGCAGGCGACGTGCTGCTGCATGTGACGACCTTGCGGCGCAGCGGCTTCCAGACGGCGCACGAGGGCGCGCGGGTCGTCTGCGAGGCGCAGAGAGGAGCCAAGGGTCTCCAAGTTTTTCGCGTCGTCTCGATGGACGAGTCCACCGCGGTTCACCCCTCGCAGTCCTTGGCCGGGCGAACGCATGTGCAGGTGACGCCCATCGGCGGCTATGAGATCGCGATCGTCAAATGGTTCAATCGGGTGAAGGGTTTCGGCTTCCTTACGCGCGGCGAGGGCACCGAGGACATCTTCCTGCATATGGAGACGGTTCGGCGCTTCGGCCTTGCCGAGTTGAAGCCGGGCGACAGCGTGCTCGTGCGTTACGGCGACGGTCCGAAAGGCCTCATGGCCGCCGAGGTGCGCACCCTTGACGCCAAGGGCCCGATCTCGCATTGAGCGCGCGGCGGCAGATCCTCCGGCGAGGCCGGTTTCGGAATTCCACGCGTCGCCGCCGAGTTCGTTCATGGTGAAAATCTCTGCGCGCCTCGTCCTTCGTCTGGCGGCGTCTCTCGCCATCATCGGGCTGATCTCGAGCCCGCTCGCATCGCCCGCGGTCGCCGAGGAACAGGCCCCGCAAGCCCAGCTCGAACGGCTCGAAATCGTCACCGCCACGGGAGCGCACGCTTTCGACGTCGAGGTGGCGCGCACCGACAGGGAGCGCGCGCGTGGCCTGATGTTCCGCCGCTCCCTGCCGCAAGACCAGGGGATGCTTTTTCTGTTCGAGTCCGAGCGGCCCATCGCGATGTGGATGAAGAACACCTATGTCTCACTGGACATGGTCTTCGTCTCGCGCAATGGCCGCGTGACGTCGATTGCTCACGGCGCGGTCCCGCTGTCCGAAACGGTCATTCCCTCCGGCGGACCTGTCTATGCGGTCGTCGAGCTTGCGGGAGGCGCGGCCGACGCTATAGGGCTCTCCGTGGGAGATCGCGTGCGATACCCAGGGTTCGAGCGCTAGCGCGCATTCCCAAAAAAGTGCGACGCGGTTTTTGGATAAGAACGTGCGTGATCAAGAGGATGTAAAGCGCGTTCAACTCGGAGTTTGCTGAACGCGCTCTGAGCGAGCCGGCGCTCAACGCGAAGTCGCCGCCGCCGCGCGCATCTTTTCAAATCCCGCCGCAAGATCCGCCTTCAAATCCTCGACGTCCTCGAGCCCGATCGAGAAGCGCAGGCAGGGGCCTTCCGGCGCAAAGCGGGTCGCGGTGCGCGTCTTTGCGCAGTCGAAGGGGATGACGAGGCTCTCGAAGCCGCCCCACGAGTAGCCGATCCCAAAGAGCCTCAGCGCATCCAGGAAGGCGTCAACGCAAGCCTTGGGCGCGGGATTGAGAACGACCGAGAAGACGCCCGCCGCACCGGAGAAATCGCGTTTCCACAGCGCGTGGTCGGGATGGCTGGGGAGCGCCGGATGCAGCAGGCGCAGCACTTCGGGCCTGCCCTCGAGCCATTGCGCGACCTCGAGCCCCGCGCGCTGCTGCTCGCGAAGGCGCAGCTCCATCGTGCGCAGGCCGCGCAGCGCGAGGAAGGCGTCGTCGCCTCCCGCAACCATCGCGAAAGCATCGTAGGTATTGCGCAGGCGCGTGGCCCATTTCGCATTGGCGGAGACGAGGCCGAGCAGCAGGTCGGCGTGGCCGGAAAGATATTTGGTGCCGGCTTCGACATTGAGGTCGACGCCGCGCTCGAAGGGCGGGAAGTAGAGCGGCGTCGCCCAGGTGTTGTCGAGAATGACGCAGGCGCCGCGCGCGGCCGCGGCTTTCGCGATCGCAGGCAGGTCCTGCACTTCCATCGTCAGCGATCCCGGCGACTCCGTGAGGATCGCGCTCGTGTTCTCGCGCATCAGCGCCGCGACGCCCGCGCGGAGGCGGGGGTCGTAATATTCGGTCTCGACGCCAAAGCGCTTGAGCACGCCGTTGCAGAATATGCGCGTCGGGCCGTAGGCGGAGTCTGTGACGAGCAGGTGATCGCCGGCTTTCGTCGCCGTCATCAGCGCGAGCGCGATCGCCGCGAGCCCGGAGGGCGTGAGCACGGTCGTCTTGGCGCCGCAAAGCTCGCTCCAGGCTTCCTCGAGCGCGCGCGTCGTCGGCGTGCCCTTGGTCCCATAGGTGTAGGGCTGGCGGTGGCGCTCGAAGTCCTCCGCAGTCGGAAAGAGCACGGTCGAGCCGCGGAAGACCGGCGTATTGACGAATCCCTCATGCGCGAGGGGATGGCGGCCAGCATGGGCGAGGAGCGTGCGGCGAGACTTTTTTCGCCCTGATTCCCCGCTACCGTCCGTCATCGCTTCCTCCCGCTCCCCGGCCTGGGCTCGGCGCGCCCGGCTTCGCCCCTCTTATGCCGAGTTGACGATGAAATTCGCAATCCTGCTCCTCTCGCTCGTGGCTTCCGCGCTCCTCGCCGGGGCGCCGCGCGTCGCGGCGCAGCCGGAATCGAAGGCCTCGTCGACCCTCCAGGAGATCCGTCGGCGCGGCGCGGTCGTCTGCGGCGCGAGCGCCCCGACCCCCGGCTTCGCCGTCATGGACGGAGCGGGAAACTGGAGCGGCTTCGACATCGACTTCTGCCGGGCCCTGGCGGTCGCGGTGCTCGACGATCCGCAACGATTCCGTATCGAGCCGTTGCAGCACAAGCAGCGGTTGCTCTCCCTGCACGCGGGCGAGGTGGACGTGCTTCTCTCCGGCGCGCCCTGGACCCAGGCGCGCGAGGCCGGCCATCAGCTGCTTTACGGCGCCATCACCTTTTACGGCGGGCAGGGACTTCTGGCGCATCGCGCCGCAGGGGCGGCGGGCGAGCCTGGGCGCGCGGCGGGAAGCGCGCCGCCGCGCGTTTGCGTTCAGCAAGGCGGAGCCGCGGAGCTCAATCTCGCCGAATACTATCGGCAGCGCCGCCTCGACTACCGTTCTGTTTCCTTCGCCTCTCTCGAAGAGGCGGCGCGCGCCTACGACGCGGGGGCCTGCGATCTTTTTTCGGCGGACATCGTCGAGTTGCACGAATGGCGCGCGCGCCTGCAAAATCCGCAGGATCACGTCGTCGCTGGTCAGCTTCTCTCGAAATCTCCGGTCGGACCGGTCGTGCGTCAGGGCGACGATCAATGGTTCAACGTCGTGCGCTGGACGCATTTTGCGATGGTCGACGCGGAGGAGCTCGACGTCGGGGCGAAGACCGTCGACGCCGCGCTCAACTCGGATAATCCCGATCTGCGCCGCCTCGTCGGGAGCGACGGCGATTTCGGCGAGGGTCTGGGCCTGCGCCCCGACTGGGCCTATCGCGTCATTCACGAAGTCGGCAACTACGCGGAAGTGTTCGATCGCAATCTCGGCATGTCCTCGGCCTTCGCGATGGAGCGCCGCCAGAACGCGCTATGGACGAATGGCGGGCTCATGTACGCGCCGCCGGTTCGCTGATGAAAAAATGAGAAAAGGCCGGGCCGTCCGCGTCGCCAGGCCGGATTTTTCTTTCTTACTAGGTAACAATCCGAATAGCGGACTTCTTCCAATGCCTGTTTAATCGACGGATCAGAACGCAAGGGCGCTCTGCTTCAGGAGGATTGGCGGTGGTCAGCGTCCAAGATTTTGCGAAATGTTTTTTCATCACGACGAGTGAAAGAGGTCCGGGATTGAGTTTGACCGACGCGCACCGCGCCTTGCTTTCGTCTTATCTCCTGAACCTCTGGAGAGGACCCGAGGCCGTCCGAAAGCTCATTGTGGCCGACGTCCGTCGCTGGATTGAATTGGGTGCGCCCGAGCCGGCCGCCGACGCTCTCCTGGTGTTGAGAAAGTTCCTATCTGAATTTCCGGAGGCGAGCACTGGGATCACATATACCCGGGAAAGCCCCTCCGCGCCCCGCTTTTGCGAAAGGCGCCGCCGCCGCGGCCCCTTCGGCTCGCGCATCCGCGCCTTCAAAACGAGCAGTTCTGAGGGCGGCGGGCCACCCAAAAAGTAAAACAACGCCTTGTTTCGGCTCCGGCTGAGTTCCGCATCAATTCGGGCGCTTCGCTTGGGCAAACGGTTGTCTCATCCCCCGCCTGGCGGGTTCACCCGTTCCTCCTGGAAACCTCTCGTTTCGGGCTCGGCGCGTCCGTCGTCGTGTTGTCGCCGGCGCGCAAGAGAATCCGCCCTCGCCGCTCGTTCTGTGCGCTGGCAAACGGCGTTTGAGTGATCGGAAGCTTAGCATCGCCTCATGCTGCTGATGAGGAAGGCGATCATGACCGACTTATTCGAGAATGGCGAAGCGCAGGCGACGACGCCGACGCGAGAGCCTCTGAAGCTGCGCACGGTGCTCGCCGAGATCGCCGAGCATGCTTGCGAGCCCGGCTTCAGCGCGATGGCGGTCGCCGAGAAATACGGCGTGACCGAAAGAGAAGTTCGACGGCTGCTCAAGAAAACCGGAAAGAGCTTCTCCGATCATAAGTTGAGGCGCCGGCTCGAACGCGCGCGCGCTGCTCGGCGATCCTACCGCGGCGCATCTCGCCGTGTCGGATATCGCCCTGCGCGTCGGTTTCAGCGATTCGGAGAGTTTCGACGCCAGCTATCGCCGTCGGTTCGGCGTGGCGCCGGAAGCGGCGAGGGGGGAGAAGGGGGCTTGAGCCGCCGCGCGCAACGCGTCAGGCGCCAGCCTGCGCGCTAGCGCGGGCCGCGCTGCAGGCCTTCCCACCAGCTTTCCAGCGCCGCGCGTTCGGGCGGAACGAAAGTCGCGACAGCCCCGGCGAATTCGGCCCATTCGGCCAGATAGTGAGGAGAGACGCCGGTCACGACGGGCGTCTTCGTCGCCATGGCGATCCTGAAGGCGTCGCATAAGCCGCCGCGCTCCGCCTCCTGTTTCGAAAACTTGCTGATGGCGATGAGGTCGACGCCCCGCCGAGCCGCGCGCTCGACCGCGCCGCAGGCCTGCGCCAGCTCGCCCGCATCGAGGTTGCAGGCTGTTGAGCCGGGCCCCAGATCTTGGGAGATCGGGTAAATCGCCCCGCTTTCGATGTCGCGCAGGACGATTCGCGGCCTAGCCGCTTCTTCCTTCAAGCGCGTCTGCACGACGCCCGCGATGGAAAAGCCCCTTTCACGCAGCGAGCTCGCGAAAGCCTCGATCAAGGACTGCGTCGCCGCGCTGTCCTCGTATCGCAACGCAGCGATGATCGGTGTTTTTTGCGCGGGCGCAATTTCTGCCACTTGGCCCTCGTCTGCCGCGCTCGATCTCGTTGCGTTCGAGCAGGATTGCTCAAGCGCGGGAAAACGCGACCCAGCCAAAAAAGATAAAGCGCGCTCCGCGCGGAAAACCGCTTCCCACTTTTTCGCAGCACGCTCAAGGGGCACTTGCATTGGCGGGCTCTCCGCCCGATTTGCTATGGGAACCAGGACGCAGCCGGGAGCGGCCCCTTTGAATGACAAGCCCAACATAGCGCCGAAAGCGGCGAGCGCCAGCGGCGCGGTCGACGCTTTCCTCGAGGAGATGAAGACCCTCGCGCCGGCGCAGGGCGAGGGGCGGGGTCGTCTCGTCTTCGCGCTGGACGCGACAATGAGCCGGCAGCCCACCTGGGATCTCGCGCAGTCGATCCAAAGCGAGATGTTCGTCGCCGCGGCGGGGCAGGGCGGCCTCGACGTGCAACTCGTCTATTTTCGCGGCTTTTCGGAATGCCGGGCGTCGCGCTTCGTCTCGGACGGCAAGGGGCTTTCGGCGCTGATGTCCGGCATCTCCTGTCGCGCCGGCCTCACGCAGCTCGCCAAGGTGCTGCGCCATGCGCTCGACGAGGCGCGGGCGCGGCCTGTGGCGGGGCTGATTTACATCGGCGACGCGATGGAGGAAAATCCGGACCGTCTGGCCACAGCCGCCGGCGAGCTGGGGCTGCTCGGCGTGAAGGCCTTCATGTTCCAGGAGGGCTCGGACCCCGGAACGGAACGCGTCTTTCGCGAGATCGCCCGGCTTTCGGGCGGCGCTTACGCGACTTTCGACGCATCGGCGGCGCAGCGTCTCGCCGCGCTGTTGAAGGCCGTTGCGGCTTACGCCTCCGGCGGACGAGCGGCGTTGGAGCGGCGCGCGCGGGAGGGAGAGGCGGCGGCGACCTTGCTGCTGTCGCAGATTTGAAAGAGACTAGGCGGAAGAAGGAAGCCTGAGAATGCCCATTCTCCTTGGAGTTGTTGCGGCGGCGCTCACCTACCTTCTGCTGCGCGCTTATGCGCAGGCGCCGCCGCGCGCTTTGGCGAAGACGATCCGTTTCGGCGGCGGTCTGCTCGCCGCTCTCGTCGGCGGCCTCCTCGTCTTGCGCGGGGTGATCGCGCCCGGTCTTGCGATTCTCGGCTTCGGTCTCTGGCTCGTCGACTTTTCGAGCCTGACGGCCAAAGGCTTTCGTCCCGCGGGCCGCGGCGGCGCGGGGGTCTCGCGGGTTCGCACGGCCATCGTCGAAATGGAGCTCGATCGGGCGACCGGCGCGATCCACGGCACGGTGCTCGCCGGTCCGCAGGAGGGCATGCCCTTCGATCAGCTGACGCGCAGCCAGCTGATGTCGCTCTATGATTTCTGCCTCACCGACGATCCGCAAGGGGCGCGGTTGCTAGAAGCGTATTTCGACCGCCGGTTTGCCGGATGGCGTCAGGCACAGGAGCGAGGCGGAGACTCGCGGAGCGGCGGCGCGCGCCGCCGGCAGTCGATCTCCGAGGATGAGGCTTACGAGATACTGGGACTTAAGAAGGGCGCGCCGGCCAGCGAAATAGCGCGGGCGCACCGTGATCTGATGAAGAAGCTTCATCCAGACCATGGCGGGACGACTGACCTCGCGGCCCGCGTCAACGAAGCCAAGGAAGTCCTGATGCGCGGACGTCAGGTTTAGCCCGGCCAGCCGCCCGAGATTTTTCGGGCGGCGTAACACCCGGTGGCCAATGTGCTGCGTCGCGAAGGACATCCGGTCAGCTCCCTAATTCTTCGTCGCGAAGCAGGAAAAACCTGAGCGCTTCAGTTCGCGGCAAGCCTCCTCGGCGCTGTCCTCCCCGAGCCCGGCGAAGCGCGCGCGATAGAGCGTCTCGGAGCCCTTGCGAACCTTTTCGGTGAAGGCCTTTGCGCCGGCGGGAAGCCCATGCGCCTCGCTTCGCGCCCGCGCCAGCAGCTCGTGGGCTTTGTCCAGGTCGTCTGTCGCGCCGAGCTGGATCATCCAGCCGGGGTGCGCGGGGCGCGATGAGTTGGCCTTAATGCCCTGGGGTTTGTTGTCGTTTGCCGGCGGCTTCAAGGCCGAGGGCGTCGTCGGCGCAGCGGCCACGCGGGCGACGCTCTTTCCTGAGGCGCTCGTCGTCGTCGAGCCGCCGACGGCGTGCGGCTGCCCGCCGGCCTCGGCGACGGGCCGCTTCTGTCCGCCGGAGACGAAGGCCGGGCGCACTCTGGCGGGGGCCGCCTCGGGCGCCGCCGCCGGCTGAGCTTTCGGCGCAGCGCTGCGTTCCGTCGTCGCGGGGTCGTCCTCGTCGTCGCCTTCTGGCGGCCGCGCATAGGCCATGCCTGCTTCCTGCGGACGCGCGTCTTGCGAACGGGCGGGCGGGATCGAGGCCGTCGGCTCCACCGTCTCGACGCCGTCTTCGCCCTCCTCCGAGATCGGCTGCGCCGTCTTCTGCGTTCCGCCCGCGCCAATGTGGCGCTGGATGAGCGAGGCCATATACGCGTCCCGAGCGGCGGCGGTTCTGCCGCCGAGCACGACCGCCACGATATGGCGCCCGCCGCGCCGCACCGAGGTCAGGAGATTGAAGCCCGAGGCGTTGGTGTAGCCGGTTTTGATGCCGTCCATTCCCTCGACGCGGTCGAGAAGATGGTTGTGGTTGCGCATGACCTCGCCGTTGTAGGAGAAGGCGTGCGTCGAGAAATAGCGGTAATATTTGGGAAAGCGCTCTTGGATCGCCCGGCCGAGGACCGCGAGGTCATGCGCGGTGGTGATCTGCGCCGGGTTGGGGAGCCCCGAAGCGTTGGCGAAATGCGTCTCGTGCATCCCGAGCGCATGCGCCTTCGCGGTCATCATCTGAGCGAAATGCTCCTCGTCGCCGCCGATCGACTCGGCGATGGCGACTGCGATGTCGTTGGCGGATTTCGTGACGACCGACTTGATCGCATCCTCGACCTCGATCGTCTCGCCGGGTTCGAGATTGAGCTTGCACGGCGCCTGCGCGGCGGCGTGCTGCGAGATTCGCAGCGGCGAATGCAGGTTCAACCGGCCCTTCTCGAGCTGCTCGAACAGCAGATAGAGCGTCATCACCTTGGTGATAGAGGCCGGGTGGCGATGCTGATCGTCCTTGAGCGAATACAGCGTGCGTCCGCTATTGGCGTCGACGACGATCGCCGCGAAACCCGGCGGGGACAGGAAGCGCCCCCCTGCCTCTTGGTGCGCTGCGGTATGAACGGCGTGCCGGCCGTGCCCCCAAAAGGCGGCGCGAACGGGCCTGCCGTGGGAAATACGCAGTGCTAAACGCTGACGGCCATAGGCTGCCGATGCATAATGATGACGCCAGTCGCGAGCCAGCGCGGCATCAGAGAATAAAGTCAGCGTCAATGCGCTCAGGACGAGCAGAAACCGTAGCATTATACTCAGTTTAACGCTCCGAAGGACGCCTAACGTCATCATCTTGCTGGCCCGCTCTCCTGCATCGCGCGTCTCGACGTTCGCGCCGCGGGGAACGGACGTGGCCAAGACATCACAGTCGACAAGAATAAGTCGGCGCGGTTACTCGACCGTTAAGCGCTCTACGTGAGCTTGGCCATATTGCACCACAGCAAGGCCCTTGACGGCTTATTGTGCACTGCGGTATAAACTCTCCGTGAAGGCCGTCTTGCGCCCCTTCGGGGCGCGAATCATGCCGGCCGCAACGGCAAAGGACGAGATTATGGTCGCCAACTTCGACAACGTGCAGCAACTCGGCAAGGATCAGTTCGAGGCCGCTTCTTCCACGGCTTCCGCGATCGCCAAGGGCTGGCAGGGCATTGCCGCCGAGACGCAGGATTATTCCAAGAAGTCCTTCGAGAAGGGCCGCGCCTTCGCCGAGAAGCTCCTCGGCGTCAAGAAGTTCGACGAGGCTCTCGCGCTGCAGCAGGAATACGCCAAGAGCGCCTATGAGGACTTCGTCGCGCAGGCCACGAAGATGGGCGAGCTCTACACCGACCTGGCCAAGGAAGTCTTCAAGCCGCTCGAGACCGCCGCCAAGACGTTCAACCCGGCCGCGAAGTCCTTCGGCTCGGCGGAATAAGTCGTTTTTCAAAGCGCTAGCGCGCTTTCCGCTCGAACCGAATTGTTCGAGCGACAAGAAATCGCGCCAGATTCAAGCTGGAACGAATTCCGATCGCAAAGTCTGTCAACTTTTGCGGAATTCGTTCTCACTGAGGTTTCTGCTCTGGCGCCCCGATCGTTTGCGGGATCGGGGCCGCCGCAGAAGCGTTGTTGAAGACTCGGGCTCCCTTATTCGCTGGCGCGTTTCCGCTCCAACGGAATTGCTCGAGCCTGAGCAATCGCGACAGATTAGAATTCTGCAGCGGATTCTGATCCAAAACTCTGCCAGTTTTACGAAAATTCGCTCTAAGCTTCGCCCGAGCCGCCCCGCCGCGGCTTGGGCGTTTTCGTTTCTCCGCCGCGGGGCTCATTCCTCATTTCCGGGGAAGACCAAGACGAGGGCTTTGACCCTCTGACGCGCCTGCGGCATGAATGAGCGCGTGAGCTTAGACCCCGTATTCGTGCATCTCCATGTGCACACCGCCTTCTCGCTGCGCGAGGGGGCGCTCGGCCTCGCGCGCCTCGTCGAACTCGCCGAGAAGGACGCGCAGCCGGCCATCGGCGTCGCCGACACGAACAATCTCTTCGCCGCGCTCGAGTTTTCCGAGAAGGCCGCGAAGGCCGGCCTGCAGAGCCTGCCAGGCGCGCAGATCACGGTCGGATTCGGCGAGAGCCCGGAACGCGCCGCCGGCAGAAGAGAACGCAGCCTCGGCAATCTGGTGCTGATCGCCAAGTCGCGCGCGGGCTATCTCAATCTCATGCGGCTTTGCTCGCGCGCGCATCTCGAGGCCGCGCCGGGCGAGCTGCCGGCGCTGACGCTCGCCGATCTTGCGAGCGAGGGGGCGGACCTCGTCGCGCTCACGGGCGGCCCGCAGGGCGCGCTCGATTCCCTCATCACCGAAGGGCGCGCCGAGGCGGCGGAAGCGCGGCTCAAGGCGCTCGCGGCGCTCTTTCCCGAGCGGCTCTATGTCGAAATCCAGCGGCACGGAACGGCCGCGGAGCGGGCGGCGGAGGGGCCGCTCCTCGATCTGGCGTATCGGCTCGGCCTTCCGCTCGTTGCAACCAATGAGCCCTTCTTCGCGACGCGCGCCGATTTCGAGGCGCATGACGCGCTCTTGTGCATCGCGGAGGGAAGCGTCGCGAGCCAGGCCGAGCGCCGGCGCCTGACGCCCGAGCATTATTTCAAGACGCGCGAGGAAATGCGCGCGCTTTTCGCCGATCTGCCGGAAGCGCTGGCGAGCAGCGTCGAGATCGCGCGCCGCTGCGCTTATCGCCCGGCGACGCGCAACCCGATCATGCCGCGTTTTCTGCGCGCGGCGCCCGAGGCTGGCAGGGAAGAGCTCGACGCGATGGAGGCCCAGGAGTTGCGCCGGCAGGCGCGCGACGGGCTCGAAGCGCGCCTCGCCGCCACGGGCGCAGCGCCCGCGCTCAATCGCGCCGACTATGACGCGCGGCTCGACTTCGAGCTCGGCGTCATCGAGAAGATGCGTTTTCCGGGCTACTTTCTGATCGTCTCGGACTTCATCAAATTCGCGAAGTCGCAAGGCATCCCGGTTGGGCCGGGCCGCGGCTCGGGCGCGGGCTCGCTCGTCGCCTATGCGTTGACGATCACCGATCTCGATCCCCTGCGTTTCGGCCTGTTCTTCGAGCGATTTCTCAATCCCGAACGCGTTTCGATGCCGGACTTCGACATCGACTTCTGCCAGACGCGGCGCGGCGAGGTCATTGATTATGTGCGCCAGCGCTATGGCGCCGATCGGGTCGCGCAGATCATCACCTTCGGCTCCTTCCTCGCGCGCGGCGTGCTGCGCAGCGTCGGCCGCGTGCTCGAAATGCCGCTCGGTCAGGTCGACAAGCTCGCCAAGCTCGTCCCGCAAAATCCCGCAAAGCCCGTGACTTTGAAGGAGGCCTTGGCGAGCGAGCAGAAGTTGCGTGAAGCCGTCGACGAGGACCCGCGCGTCGCGCGGCTCTTCGAGATCGCGAGCGTGCTCGAAGGGCTCTACTCCAACGCCTCGACGCACGCGGCCGGCATCGTCATCGCCGATCAGCCGCTCGACGAGGTGACGCCGCTCTATCGGGACCCCAAGTCCGACATGCCGGTGACCCAGTTCAACATGAAATGGGTCGAGCCGGCGGGGCTCGTCAAATTCGACTTTTTGGGCCTGAAGACGCTGACCGTGCTGGCGGCGGCGACCGGGCTCGTGCGCGTGCGCGTTTCGGATTTCGATCTCGGCAAGATCCCGCTCGACGACGCCACGACTTACGCGATGCTCGGGCGGGGCGAGACGGTCGGCGTGTTCCAGCTCGAAAGCGCCGGCATGCGCAAGGCGCTCGTCGAGATGCGCGCCGACCGTTTCGAGGACATCATCGCGCTCGTCGCGCTCTACCGGCCGGGGCCGATGGCGAACATCCCGACCTATTGCGCGGTGAAACACGGCGACGAGGAGGCGGACTATCTGCACCCCAAGCTCGAGCCCATTCTCAAGGAAACCTTCGGGGTCATCATCTACCAAGAGCAGGTGATGCAGATCGCGCAGCTTCTCTCGGGCTTTTCGCTCGGCGAAGCCGACAATCTGCGCCGCGCCATGGGCAAGAAGATCAAGGCGGAGATGGACAAGCAGCGCGACCGCTTCGTCAACGGAGCGGTGGAGCGCGGGCTCGACAAGGCCAAGGCCGAGGAGATCTTCGAGCTGCTCGCCAAATTCGCCGACTATGGGTTCAACAAGAGCCATGCGGCGGCCTATGCGCTGATCGCCTATCAGACCGCCTGGTTCAAGGCGCATTATCCGACCGAGTTCCTCGCGGCCTCGATGACCTTCGACATGGCCGACACCGATAAGCTCTCCGAGTTCCGCCAGGAGGCGATGCGGCTCGGCATCGAGGTCGAGCCGCCTTCCGTCCTGCGCTCGGGCGCCGATTTCGACGTGGCGGCGGGACGCGACGGCAAGCTGGCGATCCGCTATGCGCTCGCCGCGATCAAGGGCGTCGGCGAGGGCCAAGCGCGCTCGATCGTCGAGACGAGAGGCGACGCGCCTTTCACAAGCCTTGCGGATTTCGCGCGGCGCATCAATCCGCGCGAGGTGAACAAGAAAGTCTTGGAAAATCTCGCCGCCTGCGGCGCCTTCGACGACCTCCACGCCGATCGCGCGCGCGTCTTTGCGGGCGTGGAGACGATTCTCGCTTCCGCCAACCGCCATCAGGACGAGCGTTCGGTCGGACAGAACGCGCTGTTCGGCCTGGAGGCGCGTGAAGAGCTAGCGCTGCCCAAATGCGCGCCGTGGACCGCCGCCGAGACGCTGCAGCGCGAGTTCGACGCTGTGGGCTTTTTCCTCTCTGGACATCCGCTCGAGGCCTATTCCAGCGTCGCGAAGCGCCTGCGCCTGCAGCGCTGGAGCGAGTTTGCCGCTTCCGTCAAGCGCGGCGCGAGCGCCGGACGCCTCGCCGCGGTGGTGCTCGAGCGCGCCGAACGGCGCACGAAGTCCGGCTCCAAGATGGAAGTCGTGCAGCTCTCCGACGAGAGCGGGCAGTATGAGGCGATCCTCTTCTCCGAGGGGCTCGCGCAGTATCGCGACCTGCTGGAGAAGGGGGCGGCGGTGCTGCTCACGCTTTCCGGCGCCTTGGAGGGCGACGACGTGCGCGCGCGCATCGTGACGGTCGAGAGCCTCGGTTCCGCAGCGGCGCGGCAGCAAAAGGGTCTCCGCATCTTCGTGCGGGACGCGGCGCCGCTCGAGGGGATCCGGACGCGCCTCGCGACGAAGGGGGAGGGCGAGGTGACGCTCGTCGTCATGCGAGAGCCGGAGGGCGAGGAGATCGAGATCCGTCTGCCCGGCGGCTATTTCGCGAGCGCCGCCGTCGCCGACGCGCTGAAGATCGTCCCCGGCGTTATCGCCGTGGAGCATCTCTGAGCCTCCCCGCCACAGCAACCTGAAAAATAACGATTATAGGCGTTAACTATAATGCAGGCCGGCGAAAATTTGCGCCGGCCCGCACGCGCGCCCGCCTGTGTGGTGTATAAACACCGCAGCCCTAAGGAGCGCCCACGCGCGCGATTTATAAATTTGGGGCGCTGTGGTTTGTTAACCATGCTGCGGCGGCTCTCGCGGTTTATTAACCGTCAGCGAGGTTCGGCGCTCCGATGGATAGGGACCGAGGCGCTGGCGCGGGTTCGGACGCCCGCGCATTTTCCTGGCGCGATTAATCCTGCTCGAAGGATTTCGTTCGGGCCGCAGACGCGCTAAATCTCCGCCATGCCGCACACCCTCGACCTGCTCGCCAACGACCCTCGGCTGCGGCCGCGCCACCCTGAGAAGGCGCACAAGCCCGACAAGCCCGTGGCGCGAAAGCCCGACTGGATTCGCGTCAAGGCGCCGGGCTCGGCGGGATTTCGCGAGACCGGCGCGCTGCTCGCTCAAAAGGGCCTCGTCACCGTCTGCCAGGAGGCGGCCTGTCCCAACATCGGCGAATGCTGGGACAAGAAGCAGGCGACCTTCATGATCTTCGGCGCGGTTTGCACGCGCGCCTGCGCCTTCTGCAATGTCGCGACGGGCTTGCCGTCCCCGCTCGACCGCGAGGAGCCACGCCGCGTCGCCGAGGCCGTGCGCGACCTGGGCCTCGCGCATGTCGTCGTGACCTCGGTCGATCGCGACGATCTCGACGACGGCGGCGCGCGGCATTTCGCCGAGACGATCGCCGCGATCCGCGCGCTTGCGCCGCAAGCGACGATCGAGGTGCTGACGCCGGATTTCCTGCGCAAGCCCGGCGCGCTCGAGATTGTCGTCGCGGCGCGCCCCGACGTCTTCAACCACAATCTCGAGACGGTGCCGCGCCTCTACCCGCCGATCCGGCCGGGCGCGCGTTATTTCCACTCGCTGCGTCTGTTGCAGCGGGCGAAGGAGCTCGATTCCACGCTCTTCACGAAATCGGGAATGATGGTCGGACTCGGCGAGAGCCGGGTGGAAGTCACGCAGGTGATGGACGATCTGCGCACGGCGGAGGTGGACTTCCTCACGCTCGGCCAATATCTGCAGCCGACGCGAAAGCACGCCGAGGTCGCGGCCTTTGTGACGCCTGAAGAATTCGCGTCCTACGAAGCGCTCGCCTACGCCAAGGGTTTTGCGCTCGTCTCGGCTTCGCCTTTGACGCGCTCGTCGCATCACGCCGGGGCCGACTTCGCGAGGCTCAAGGCCGCGCGCGAGGCGAGGGCTGCTGCCCTTCAAAAAAGCTGAGGGCGCCGCGCAAGGCGCCTCCTTAGCGCATCCGACCCGTCCGCAGTCTCGACAAGGCCGAGGCCAAGGCGGTGGAAGGCGCTTTCTGCTCAAACGAAGGAAGGGCCGCGGTAACGCTCGCCTTTACGCCCTCCTCGTCGTCGCTCGGTGAGCGACGCGAAGCGCGCGGTCCTCACAGCGCCGGGCGGCCGACCGCGCCGCTCGGCGGCGGAAAGGCCGCTCGCTCGAGCGCATAGACACGCAGCGCAGAAGAGAGATTGGCGTTGCCGCGGCCGGCGTCGACCTTGGCGACGAGCGCGGCGAGCGACAAGCCGTCTTCGGCGGCGAGGCGGCGCAGAACGCTCCAAAAGGCCGTTTCCAGCGACACGCTGGTCTTATGCCCTGCGATGGTGATCGAGCGCTTTTTCGGCGGACCGGGATCGAGGCTCTCTTCGAGACCTTGGCCGATCACGGCCCGACGCTCGCGCTCGCTCGTCACGCGTCTTTCACCGGCGCGGGATGATCAGTTGATGGAGCCTGTTCTTTTTCAAAAACCGCTTCGCGCTCTTTGGGAACAGGCTCCAAGCGATGCGCCTCGAGCCGCGCGCGCTCCAACTCGTTTTGAGCCTCGCTCGCGCGCCGCTCCGCCTTGGTCCGGCCGAAGGCGATGCGATTGGCTTCTGCAGCCTGGGCTTTTTCGGATCTCTCGCGCGCCTTCCGCGCACGGCGCAGATTGAGGACCTCGCCCATTGGCTTAGGCCTAGTTCTTTTTGCGGAATGCGTCGATCGAGACGATCTTATCGCCGGCTGAAGGGGCGGGCGCGTCCTTCGCGGGCGCCTCCCGAGGCGAAGCGGCGGGCGGCGTTAGCGCATCGGTCTTGGCGGGCAGAGGGCCCGCAGCACGTGGCGAGGCTTCCAAATCCTCGTCCTCGTCCTCGTCCTCCTCTCCCTCGACGTTGAATTGGAAGCTGAACCCCGACGCCGGATCGGCGAAAGCGCGCAAGGCCGAGAAGGGGACGTAGAGGGTTTCGGGAACGGAGCGAAAAAACAGAGTGACGAAAAAGCCCTCGTCGTTAACGACGAGGTTGGAGAACTGGTGCTGAAGGATGATCGTCATCTCCTGCGGCCACTCTCTTTGCAGCCGAGGAGAGATTTTCACGCCGCGCGCGTCGGTGCGGAAGGCGATCACAAAATGGTGGTCGCCCGGCAGCTCGCCGGTCGCCGCGACCTGGGACAGAACGGCGCGGACGACGCCGAGATAGGCGTTCTGCACCAGGAGATCATAACGAAAGAAGAGATCCTCGGCCATGACGCTTCGAGCGGCTTCGAGTTCAAGGCGCTCCGCCGTTGCGCCGGCGCCTAAGGGAAGTGGAGGCTTCTGTTGCCAGGCGCCTCCGAGCCCCGCCTGAAGGTGCTAACCCTCAGGGCTTTGATCCCAGTGATGGCGCCGCATTACGCGGCGACGGCCACCGGAGCATAGTTGTCGTTGGCAACTATAGGTTTGACCCGATAACGGCGGTATCATGCCGAGCAAAGAAACTTCCTTTACGCCCTCGTCAATCCTATTTCGCCCCCACCCCAGCCCAGCCTTGGGAGCTGGCCTCGGGTGGAGGCGCCGGGTACCGCCCCCGGGTCCGATGGGTTTATTGCGAAGCTCGTTTATCGCCATAGTCGCCGCAAGCGACGACACAGCTTATATAGGCTTTTGCGCGCAAATGTAAAAGGTCCGTGAGACGGGTTTGACGGCTTTTCAGAGCGCGACCTCGTCCACGTCGACCCCCAGCGGGCTCTCCGGATGCGCGGTCGCGAAGCTGCCGGCATGATTGATCGCAGCGGCGCCGGACATCATTCGCTCGAGCTGATTCGGGTGAATGAATTTTTCCGCAAAGCAAGGGAAGCGCACGGGGTCGAAGATCCTGCGGAGCCAGTCCACTACTACCATGTGCCGGGAGGAATTGCGTAAGTCGGGGTGATAGGTGAGCCAAATCTCGAGGCGATTCGAAGATCCAATATCCACAGGGACCAATTTCGCTCCCAAGCTCAAGGCGTAGGTCGGGAGAAAGCCGATACCGGCGTCTCTCTCGACGGCGTAAAGAACCGTCGAGCTGGAATTTGTCGCGACGCCCACAATGCCTTCGAGGCTGTCGACGCCGAGCACGCGCTCGTAGACGCCAGGCGCGAGCAGGGGCGTCACTTGCTGAATAAAGCGATGCCGCCTCGCTTCTTCCAGGCAAGAGGGCAACCCGTAGAGTTCACGGTAGCCAGGGGAAGCGAAAGGGTACGCATGTAAGTGTCCCAAGCGGACGCTGATCAAGTCGGGGCGCTCGGGCCGGAGGAACTGAACGGACATGTCCGCCTCCAGGCGGCCGATGTCAGTGTGCTCCATCGTGGCTTGCAATTCAAAAGTGAGCCGGCGGTTCGCCTTTTGGAAGTCGAGCAGACGCGGCAGCACCCAATAGGTTCCGAGACCTTCGGTAATGGCGACACGAACGTGACCCCGCACGCCTTCGGAAGTAATTTTGGATTGCCGCTCGATGCTCATGGCTGCGCGCTCCATGGCGCGCGCATGTCCTGCGATCGAGCAGCCCTCGTCGGTCAGCGTCACCCCATCCGTTAGCCGATTGAACAGCCTCAGGCCGATGGCGGCTTCAAGTCGGGTAATCCTTCTGACAATCGTGGCCGAGTCGACCTTCAGGAGTTTTCCCGCTTTCCTGAAACTCCCCAACTCAGCACAAATCAGAAAAAACCTCAGATCGTCCCAAGAGAGCTGGCTGACGGGAGATGCGGGTTCCCGGTGCTGCATTTTTGCGGCGCCTCTTTGCATAATTGTCTGCACGGTTTTTTTCGCGCTTGGATTAATGTCCACGAATAGGCCGATTCCCAGGAGGGTGCAATGAGTGCGGGTCTAGCTTGCGATATTGGCGCTGCGCCGACACCGGCGCCCGTGCGGCGCCGGCGGCGGCGCCTCGACGATCTTCCCCTCAGCGAGACGCTCGAGGTTCGACCGGCGTTCAACGACGAGTTGCCGCAGCTCGCGAGGCTGCTGTCTGAATTGATCCCCGGGCTACTCGCGCCATTCTCTTCATTCAGCAGCGTTCATTCCTATTCAAAAAGTATTTATTCTGTAGTGAACAGCTCTTCTATTGTTGGTTGCTTTGCATGCCTGCACCTAAACCAAGCAGGCCTGGAGAGATTGCTGGACGGATCCTTGTCGATGGTCGAGCCGGAGCGGGCGTATCTAGCGGAATGCGGATCTCGTGTCGAGGCGGTTTATGGCTGGGCTTGGGCGATGCGGCCTCCCACGAATGGGATCAGAGCGATGGGCAACTTGATGGCGTTGCTGCGGCGTCGTGAATTCCTTCGCGCGGAAATCTTTACTCGGCCGGTCACCGATAAAGGTTTTGGCTTTGTCCAAAATCTGGATTTTCGTCCGGTTGAGGCTGGATCGAGCGGCCGAGGTCTTTGGGTGTCTACGCGCTTTGCATGAAAGCGCGGCGTAGTGTGAGGAGAGTAGAATGTCGTCGGTCGAGTCACAGAATGAGCGTTACTCGGTAAAAGCTACGGACCGTAGAATTCGAAACTCGAAGTATGAAGTTCGAGTCGCCAGAAATATGGATGATCTTCTGATGGTCTATTCGATACGTTCCGCTGTGTACATCGCCGAACAGGATTGTCCTTTCGCGGAGGAGTTCGATGGTAATGATCATTGCGCGACCCACTTCATCGCCTTTACGGATGATGAACCCGCCGGCTGCCTACGCGCGCGGTTTTTCGCCGATTTCGCGAAATTGGAACGGCTCGCGGTGCGCAAGCCCTTTCGCCATTCGACGATCGCGTTCGAACTGGTTCGGTACGGAATCAATCACGCCCGGCGCAAGGGTTTCCGTCGGGTATATGGGCACGCACGCCAAGGTCTTGAACCTTTCTGGGCGCGTTTCGGCGCAAAGCCTATACCAGGTAGGGAAGAATTCAGTTTTTCTGACTATAATTATACTGAAATGCTTGCCGAGTATGAGCCACTGAGTGATGAGATAACACTTGAAGGAAGCCCAATGACACTATTGAGGCCGGAAGGAGACTGGGACCGGGAAGGTATATTGGAGTTTTCTAGAGCACGTCCGCCGCGTAGTGTAGCAAGTAATAGAGTCATGACCAACCAGAAACCGAAGAATGCAGCATGACTATTATCTTCCGAGCCGTGCGCGGGTTAAGACAACAACCTTTGTTGGTTTGCGTCTCAAACCCTGATTTGGAAACCGCTTCAGCAAGCGGCTACTTAGAAAAGGCTGCTACGAATGTGCGTCGGCTCATCAGGCTTTGGGAGGAAAGGGAGGCTCCCTACACGGCAATACGTTCAGATCTCAAGCCAGAGCTTAATTGTCAGACAAGATCAAGGCTCTTTGCCGCAGGTGAATTGGTATTCGACAGTGTTCGCTGCTCGATATTGCGTAATCATAAATTCCGTAATTTTCATGACGACATTGGAGCGCCGCCGATCATCATGATCGGCGGCGCTCTCGAATCGACGATTATTGCCTCGGCGATCGACGCCTATTGGTTCGACATACCGTTTACGATCATCGGCGACGCGGTGTTTCCAGCCCGAAATCTCAAGGACGCCGAGTGCGCAACCGCATTGAAGATCATCGCCAATTTCGTGGACGTGGTCGACATGGAGTTCGTCGAAAACGATTGATTCCCCCCCCATGAAGCGACGACGGCCTCGGCTTTTATCGACATGAGAGCGGGTGACGTTGCGAAGGTCAAGGCGAAAGGCGACGGGACCGACCCGCGTCCCCTCAGACAAGGACGCGTCGGTACTCGACCTTAATCGAACCGATGGCCTGAAAGCCGTCGCCGGGGTAGATGGCAAGCCGCGAAACGGCGGCGTGCCTTTCCTCAGCGGCCGCAAAGTAGTGGGTGTCGGTCAGGTTCTTGAAATTGATCTGCGCGTTCCAGAACAACCCTTCGTATTTCCAGCGATAGCCGACCAAGGCGTCTACGACCGCGTAGGCCGGTAGCTGGAAACTGTTGAGCCTATCGCCCCAGCGGACATCCTCGTAGCGCACGCCCATTCCGAAGCTCGCCCCCTCTTTCGCGAGGTAGCCGTTCCAATCGTATTTCGCCCAGATCGAGCCGGAGTTGGGCGGCACGTTGGGCCACCAATTGCCCCGGTCGCTCACGACGACGGCGTTGAGGTTCGGATATACGATGGGGAGCAGGTCGGGATTTTCATCGGCAAACTCGAGAATTTTGGTTTGGGTATGAGCGTAGTTGCCGATGAGGCTGAGATTGTCGTTGACCCGCCCCGAAACGTCGAGCTCGATGCCGCGGCTCCGCACATCGCCCACGATCGACGTGGTGAGGCTGCCGGGGACAGCCGCGGCGATATTGTGCTTGGTGAGCTGATAGAAGGCGAGGGTCGCCGTCAGTTTCTGGTTGAAGAACTGGCCTTTCAGGCCCGCTTCCCATTGCTGCGCTAATTCCGGGGGAAGCTGCCGCCCGAGCGGGTCGACGCCGTTGTTGACGCCGAACGAGCGCGACCAATCCGCAAAGGGGCGGAGCCAGGGGGCCATCTCGAAAAGAACGCCCACGCGCGGGCTGAAGGCGTGCTCGCCCCACTTCGGCACATTGACGTCGTTGGGAAAGCGGGCGGGATCGCCGAACAGATCCGTGCTCGAAATGCCATGAACGGCGTAATCCCAGCGTCCGCCGCCGATGATATGCAGCCGGTCGAGCACGGTGAGGTGATCCTGAGCATAAAGGCCGGAATCCCACTGTTTCCATCTCTGGGCTGGCGTAGGGCTTCGAGCGTACTGCAGATCGAGGGCCGTGGGGCTGAACATCCAGGAGGGAATGCCGTACCACGGCGCCCAGACATTGATGGCGAGAGCGGGATCCGGAACGCCATAGGCGCCATTCGTCACGTAATCGCCAGTCGCCTTGCTGTTGTCGTAGCCGATGAGAATGTCGTGCTTTACGCCGAAAGTGTCGAATTTGCCGGTCAAGTCGGCGTTTCCGAGCCATGAACGCTCGGAATAGTCTTGCGCAAAAATATTTCTTTGCAGAATTCCTGTCGCAGGATTGAATGCTCCTATATTGATTCCTCCAAATATAGGTAGGATCGCCGTCTCGAAAAGCGGCGGCGTCGGGAGTATTTCCGTGTCGCTTGTTTTGTAATTTCGCGCCAGGAAGCGACCGTTGAAAACCCACTGACTATTGGAGTTGTCGTAGAGTTTCTGCTTGAAGTTGACCCCGTTGTAGAGGTTCAGCAGGTTGTCGTAGGGTTCGTTGGGGTCCTGAAAAGACCGGCTGATCGGCACGGATATCGGACCATCGCCCCAGGCGATCAGGCCGGTGTCTGGCTTGAAGCGCTGCTTCGACCCCTCGATGTCGTAAGTGATCTCAGTCCAGTCGCTGGGCCGGTAGGTCAGGGCGCCCGCCGAATTCCAGCGGTCGGCGGACACGAAATCGCGCACGGTCGAATCGTTGGTCTGGAAGGCTCCCGTAAAGCGATAAAGCAGCGTCTTGTCCTTGTCGATCGGACCCGTCGTGTCCACGAGCGTGCGATAATAGTTCGACGAGCCGACCTGCTGCTCGACGGAAGAGTGCGGCGTATCCAACGGCTTCTTGGTGACCATGGCGATGAGGCCGCCCGGCTCGCTTCTTCCGTAAAGCATCGCCGCGGGGCCTTTGAGCACCTCGACGCTTTGAAGGTTGGACGTGTCAAAGGTGTTTGCGATCCATAGACCTGCAGGGCCGACACGCAGCTCGTCGCGGTAAACCGCCGTGGTGTTGAAACCGCGGATCGTAAAAGAGCTGTATCCGCCCAAATTCGGCACGAACCAGACGCCGCTGACGTTTTCAACGACCTCAGAGAGATCGTTTTCCTTACGGTCGTCGATCACCGCCCGCGGCACGACCTCGATCGACGCCGGCGTGTCGACGATGGGCGTCTCGGTCTTGGTCGCCGCGGTCGCGTCTGGAACGCTGTAGCTGGGGTTGTCGAATGCGTTCACGGGCGGCGCCGCCACGGCGGTTGTCGGCGCCGGAGGCGTGGCAGGGGCGGGCGTGGTTGGGGCGCTTTGAGAGGCCGTCGAAGCACTTTGAGAGGCCGTCGAGGCGCTTCGAGACGCCTTCGAGGCGCTTCGAGAGGCTGTCGTCCGTACCCCCCGAGGCGACGATGGGGTGCCTCCCCGCCTCAGCGAAGCAACGCCGACATGTATGTCCGGCAATGGCTGCTGAGCAGAGGCGGCGGAGAGGAAGAGCGCCATGAGCGCGCCAGCGCAACCGCCGCGCAGCAGAGTCGAACGGAACATTTAAGGCCTGTCCGTCGTCGGAATGACCCCGGATTTGTGATATAGCGCCGCCCCGAACAACTTTCCGCCAGTTTGTCGACTTTGGCAAGGCTTCGTGATCACGGAATCCGCCGCCCGAGCTGAAAATCGTAATTCGCCGAACTGAGCCGGGCTTCCGAGCCGCGAGGTCGCAAAATCCCCCGTCATTTGAACGCGCGTCTCCCGTCCTGTTGGTTGAACGCATGACACGCGAACGTTGCGCTCGGCGTTTCTCGGCAAGTTCGGGCGCTCATCACGCCACCGTCTTTCCGGGGGCGCCGAAGCCCGCAGCCTGCATCGCCAGATGGATCTTGTTTTGGAAGCCCGCGTCGTCGCCGTGGGCGAGAACCGCGGCGTTGGCGGCGATCGCCTCGCAGAGCGCCTCGACCCAGGGCGTCTCGACCTTGGCGAAATCGGAGAGAACGAAGCCATGGACGAGCGCCTTGTCGCCCGGATGGCCGATTCCGAGCCGCACGCGACGGTAGCCCGCGCCCAAATGGGCCGTGATCGAGCGCAGGCCGTTGTGGCCGGCATCGCCCCCGCCGACCTTCACGCGCAGCTTGCCGGGCGCGAGGTCGAGATCATCGTGGAATGCGGCGACGTCATCCAGCGCGATCCTGTGAAATCGGGCCGCCTCGCCGACGGCGCGGCCCGATTCGTTCATATAAGTCTGCGGAGCCAGCAGCATGACGCGCTCGCCCCCGATCGTCCCCTCCGTGACGAGTCCGTGAAATTTCGCACGCGGCGGGGAGAATCCGTGCCGCCGGGCGATGGCCTCGATCGCCATGAAGCCGATATTGTGGCGGTTTCCGGAATAGGCGCGCCCGGGATTGCCGAGGCCGGTCCAAAGCTGCATCAGTCCTCGCCTAATTCGGATCGTTTCGCCCCGCTTCACTAGCCTCAAAACGTCTGGATTGGCGAGGCCTTTGCTGCGACTTTGCGCTGAGAAGGCGCCATGGCGCGACGGCTTTCGAACAGGACTTGGGCGCGCCGGGATGGCTCGCAGCGCGCCATCGTCTTTCAAAAAATTAATGTTTCCCCATCTGCATTTAACGCCTCCGCCGGGGTTCCGCTCTTGACGAAAAGCAGATGACAGGTATGTAAAGGCCCAGGCAACCCGGTTGTTCTCTGTGCTGGGAAGAGGCGATCTACGGTCGAGGGCAGGCGGGTCGACCGGCTTGAGAGAGACGAGTTCATCCCAATGTGATACGAAGCAAGGAGTTGACCAAGGCCGAGCCTGTAGGCGCCGTGCTATTGAGCCGGTTCGCGATCCGTCGCGGGGGAGCGGACCATTTTTCCAACCATGAAAAGACCGCGAGACAGAAATGACAGACAAAGAGAGAATTGCGCTATTCATTGACGGCGCGAACCTCTACGCCACGGCCAAGTCGCTCGGATTCGATATAGACTATAAACGGCTGCTGCGCGAGTTCCAGGCGAAGGGAACGCTTATCCGCGCCTTCTACTATACCGCGCTGATCGAGGATCAGGAATATTCCTCCATCCGCCCGCTGATCGACTGGCTGGACTACAACGGCTACGCCGTCGTGACCAAGCCGACCAAGGAGTTCGTTGATTCGCTCGGCCGCCGCAAGGTCAAGGGCAACATGGACATCGAGCTCGCGGTCGACGCGATGGAGATGGCGGAGCACATCGAACACATGGTGCTCTTCTCCGGCGACGGCGACTTCCGCTCGCTCGTCGAGGCGGTGCAGCGCAAAGGCGTGCGCGTTTCGGTGATCTCGACAATCACGACGCAGCCGCCGATGATCGCCGACGAGCTGCGCCGTCAGGCTGACGAGTTCATCGATCTCATCCACCTCGTGGGTAAGATCGGTCGCGATCCCGGCGAGCGCGCCGAGCGCATGCAGCGCTATCAGGAGCGCCGGCCGGCGCCGCCGCAGGCGGCCGCCGCGACCGCGGCGCCGCATGACGAGGAAGGCGAGGAGTAAAACTTCGCCCCTTCGGGATTTTCAAACGCCGGCGCGGCTCGCGCCGGCGTTTTTTGTTCATGGGGAACGCACTTGCCGCGTCGCTCCTTTGTCCTAGCAACTACGACACAACGAGCGCCGGGGCGGCCCCATGAGACGCTTGTTCCTTGTTCTTCTCCTTGTCGTCCTTGGCGTCTTAACTGGATCGGCCTTCAGATTTGAGGTCCCCGCCGAGGCGATACGGGCGTCTGTCATCCAAGACCCGTCTCTGGTGGAGCGCGCCTGGCGGCTCCCAGTCGCGTCAAGCTTCAGCCGAACGTTGGCGTGGCAGTCGAACGGATCGCGCTGCGGCCCCGCGAGCGTCGCCAATGTCTATCGATCCCTCGGGGAGAAGGCTCAAAGCGAGAACGAGGTTCTCGCCGACATGGGTAAATGCCGGACCGGCTACTGCATTCTCGGATTGAATCTCGATGAGCTTGCCGAGGTTGCGCAGCGCCATACCGGCCGAAAGGTCACCGTTTTGCGCAACCTCACGAACGAGCAGTTCCGGGAGCACATGCGCAACGCGAACCGGCTGGATCGGCGCTACATCATAAACTTCGATCGCAAAAGCCTTTTTGGCTCAGGCTTCGGCCATTTCTCGCCTGTCGGCGGCTATCTCGAGAGCGAAGATTTGGTCTTCGTTCTCGATACCAACCGCCGCTTTCAGCCTTGGCTTGTGGAGCGGGCCCGTCTTTTTTCTGCGATGGACACTTTCGATGGCGAGCGAAAGCGCGGCCTCTTGCTCATCGAATAGGAGCATGCGGTTGCGTAGCGGGACATGACGCGATCAAGAGCGAGGCTCGTCGGTCTTTCGCCTCATCCCTTGTCCCGCAACAGCCGGCCCTTCTCGCGTCCCCAGTCGCGCTTCTTCTCGACCTCGCGCTTGTCATGCAGCTTCTTGCCGCGCGCGAGCGCGATGCGCAGCTTCGCGCGGCCGCGATCGTTGAAATAGATGCGCAGCGGCACGATCGTCATGCCCTCGCGCTCGATCGCCTGAGAAAGCTTGGCCAATTCGCGCTGCTTGAGCAGGAGCTTGCGCAAGCGCTTAGGCTCGTGGTTGAAGCGATTGCCCGCCTCATATTCGGGGATCGTCGCATTGACGAGCCAGGCTTCGCCCTTGCGGTCGACATGGGCGTAGCTCTCGGCGATCGTCGCCTTGCCGGTGCGCAGCGACTTGACCTCCGTGCCGGTCAAGGCGAGGCCGGCGTCGAAAGTCTCGCCGAGCTCGTAATTGAAACGCGCCTTGCGGTTTTCCGCGACGACCTTGAAATTCGCCTCTGAGCTTTGCGCCACGATCGGGCTTATCCCTCGAGCACGCCGGCGTGGACCATGGCCGCGCGAATACGCTCTTTCGTGGCCGCCGTCACCGGAACGAGCGGCAGCCGCGTCTCCTCGAGGCATCGGCCGAGGAGCGAGAGGCCGCATTTGGCGCCGTTGACGCCGGCCTCCAGGAAGACCGCGACCTGAAGCGGCACGAGCTTATCCTGAATCGAGAGAGCCGTCTTGAAATCGCCGGCGAGCGCCGCGTTTTGCAGATCGGCGCAAAGTTTCGGCGCGATGTTGGAGACGACCGAGATGCAGCCGTGCGCGCCGGCCGCCATGCAGGAAAGCGCGGTGATGTCGTCGCCGGAAAGCTGGATGAAATCGCGTCCCATCGCCTGGCGTTGCAGCGAGATGCGCCCGACATTGCCGGTCGCGTCCTTGACGCCGATGATGTTTTTCAGCTGCGAGAGCCGAGTCATCGTCTCGACGCTCATGTCGATCACCGAGCGGGGCGGGATGTTGTAGATGATGATCGGGATCGACACCGAATCATTGATCGCCTTGAAGTGGAGATAGAGCCCCTCCTGATTGGGCTTGTTGTAATAGGGCGTGACGATGAGAAGGCCATCGGCGCCGGCGCGCTCGGCGTGACCGGCGATCGCCACCGCTTCCCTCGTGTTGTTGGAGCCCGCGCCGGCGATGACGGGGACGCGGCCCTTCGCGGCCTTGATCGTCGCCGAGATCACCTCGCCGTGCTCTTCATGCGACAGCGTCGGGCTTTCGCCGGTCGTGCCAACCGGCACGAGACCATGCGTGCCGCTCTCGATCTGCCAGTCGACCATCCGGCGCAGCGCCTCGAAATCGACGACCCCGTGATTGAAAGGCGTCACGAGCGCCGTCATCGACCCGTGAAAAATCGCTGTCTTGGGCATGTTCTCAACGCTTTCCCCGGCGCCTTGCGGTCGCCGTATTCAGAGCCTATCTCGGTTTGTGGGGTTTCTTAGCCGTTGCCCGGCCGCGAGGAAAGGCCTTCGAAGGTCTGCCCGCAGCCGACGGCTCACGGGCTCATGCGCGCGCGAGAAGCGCGCGAAGCGTTAACGAAATGCCCGCGAGATTCGTAGAAAATGCGTGAGGATTGACCTTTCGCCCGGCGTCCCGATCGAGAGGGCGCGGCGGAAGAAGGAGCCCGAAGCCATGCTAGGCGGCGAATCGAGATCTTTTTCCAAGAAGTGGGCCTGGATCGTCGGCGCGACGGCGCTGGCCCTGACGACTGGATTCCTTGCGGGAAGCTTCTGGTCCACGCCGGAAGGGGCGGGTCCGCAGGCTTGGCTCGCGCGGCTCTTGCCCTGGCGCGCCGCGCCCCCGTCGGAGGAAAACGCCAAGCCTGCGTCGCAGGGCGAGGATAGCGCCTCGGTGGAGCCCCCGGAGGGCGAGCCTTCGCAGCAGGCCGAAACGACCCCGGAACCGGCGGCCCCGACCAAGGAACCCCTCGTCGCTTCGGCTGACTTGACGACGCTCGTCGGCGCCGAGGCCCAGCCCTTCCTGACGGCGGTCTCCGTCTATCGCGCCGGCGATTTCGCTGCGGGCGACCTGGCGGTCGCCGGGCTCGAGAATCCGGTCGCCGTCACCGCCGCGCAATGGGTGGGATTGAAGCTTCATTGGCGCGAGGCGGGCTTCGAGCGCTTGAAGCGCTTCCTCGCGTTGCATCCGAACTGGCCTGCGGCCGAATGGGTGCGTCATCGCGCGGAAGACCAGCTGCTTGGCGAGGCCCGCTCGGACGCCACGATCAAGGCCTTTTTCGCCGAGCGGCAACCCTCCACGCCGTCAGGCAAGTTCGTTCTGGCCCGCGCTCTGGCGCGCGACGGCGAGTTCGAGCGGGCGACCGCGCTGGCGCGCGAGCTCTGGCGCGAGGACGACTTCGGCGACGGAATCGAGACGCTGGCGCGCAAGGAATTTTCGGAGCTGCTCGCGCCGGAGGATCACAAATATCGCTCCGATCGCCTGTTCTATGGGGGTCGGGGCGGCCAATCGCTGCGCGCCGCCGAGCTCGCCGGCAAGGATGTAGCGCAGCTCGCGAAAGCGCGCGCGGCGGTGAGCATCGGGCGCGGCGACTCCAAGTTGATCGGGAGCCTGCCGCCTGCGCTCCAAAAGGATCCGAGCCTCGTCTTCGCGCGCGTCCACTACCTGCGCAAGACCAACAAATTCCCGGAAGCCGCCGCGGCGCTGCGGGAGGCGCCGGCCGCGCCCGAGAAGCTCGTCGACGGCGAGGCCTGGTGGACGGAGCGCAAGACGATCGCGCGAAAGCTCCTCGACCGGGGCGATACGAAGCACGCCTATGAGGTCTTCGCACGTCACGCGGCGAAGACCGCGTCGTCTCAGGTCGAGGCCGAGTTCCACGCCGGCTGGATCGCCCTCCGGTTCCTGGACGACATCGATGCGGCGGAGCGGCATTTCGATCGCGCCGTCGCGATCGCCGAGACGCCGCATCAAAAGTCGCGGGCCGAATATTGGCGCGCCCGCGCCGCGGAAGCGCGCCACACTCCGGAGCATGACGAGACCGCCCGCGCGCATTATCGCGAGGCGGCGAACCATTCGACGACCTTCTATGGCCAGCTGGCGCTCGCCAAGCTCGGCTCCAACGCGTCGCCCGTGCGGCCGTCGCCCGAGCCCGCCGAAGGCGATGCGCGAGACGAATCGGTGCGCGTGGTCGAGCTGCTGATCGCGGTCGGTGAAAAGGAGGCGATGGGGGCGCTCGCCTCCGAGGCCGCCAAGCACCTGGAGAACCCTGGGCAAGTCGCGGCGCTCGCCATCGCCGCCGAGCGCGCGCAGAACGCGCGTTTCTCGCTCACGCTCGGCAAGCTTGCCTCCTATCGCGGCGTCGCGATAGACGACGCGGCCTTCCCGAGCTTCGGCATTCCGGCCTTTTCGGCTCTGCCGAACTCGGCGCCGAAGTCGCTGGTCTTCGCCGTGGCGCGCCAGGAGAGCGCCTTCGAGCCGCGTGTGGTCTCGATCGCCGGCGCGGTGGGGCTCATGCAGATGCTTCCCTCGACCGCGCGCCATACGGCGGCGCTCGCGCATGTCGGTTATGACCCGCACCGGCTGATGACCGAGCCGGCCTTCAACGCGCAGCTCGGCGCGTCCTTCCTGGGCGAGCTGCTCGGCACGGAGAAGGGCTCGTATATTCTGACGCTCGCCGCCTACAACGCGGGTCCCGGGCGCGCATCGCAATGGATCAACGCCTATGGCGATCCGCGCCGCCCCAATGTCGATCCGATCGACTGGGTCGAGCGCATCCCGCTCGCCGAAACGCGCAACTACGTGCAGCGCGTGCTGGAGAATTTCGTGGTCTATCGCGCCAAGTTCGGCGAGGAGACGGTGCGCGCCCCGCAGATGGAGCTGGCGAGGGTAGCGACGGGGAATTAGCCCCACCGCCACGCAGGCGCGACGCAGCGGGCTCGATTTTTGGAGATTGAGCGCTCTGGCGAAAGCGACAATCAAAAAATTGGGCGAGGCTTTTTGAGCCTCGCCCATCGGTTTTCACCAGCGTCGTTCTGAAAAGCAATTTGGTTAGGTCAGCGGCTCGCGGGGCGGCATCCTCGAAGGCTCGGGGGAAATTCCCGAAGGCTCGCCGGACGCTCCGGCGGAACGGCCGCCCTCTTGCCAATAGGGCTTGGCGCCGAAGTGATCGTGCCAGTCGGCTTCCCATTCGCGGTTCGTCCAGCTGTCGTCGCTGAACTCGGGAGCGTCACGAAGCTGCTGCTCGGTGATGTTCGAGACATAGCCCCCGACGCTCGCGTCGTATTTCAACGCGAAGGCTTATTCCCCTGGCTCCGGTCCCACAAAATGCAGTGACAAGGGCCATCCCGGATGTTAGAACAAATAGCGAACGCACTGCTTTCCCCGAGGTCCGTGTGATGGCCGATTTCCCCACCTCTCTCCTCGACTTCCAACGCCGTTTCGCCGATGACGCGGCTTGCGCGGCGTGGCTTGACAAGGCGCGCTGGCCCTCAGGCTTCCGTTGTCCCGCCTGCGCCCATGAAAAGGGCTGGCCGCACGGCGGAAAGCGCTTCACTTATGAGTGCGCCAACTGCGGCAAGCAGACCTCTGTCACGGCGGGGACGATCATGCACGCCTCCAAGCTGCCTCTGACCGTCTGGTTTTGGGCCGTCTATCTTATGGCCACGCACTCCAATGGCGTCTCGGCGCTACAGCTGCAAAAGCAGCTGGCGCTCGGCTCCTATAAGTCGGCGTGGCTGCTGTGCGCCAAGCTACGCCGGGCCATGTGCGATCCAAACCGCAATCCGCTCGGCGGGCTCGTCGAGGTCGACGAAACGGAAATTCCCTTGCGTAGTAAGGACGCCCCGCTCACCGGCGGCGGCGGTCGCTCCGCTCAAGGCAAAATGCTCGTCGCGGGCGCGGTCGAAATCGGCGACGGCGGGCCGGGCCGTATTCGTCTGGCCGCGATCCGCAACTTCTCCGCCGCGTCGCTGCATGGTTTCATCAGCGCCCACGTGGAGAAAGGCGCGACGATCAAAACCGATGGCTGGGCGGCTTATCCGGGCGTTCCCGATGTCGTCCATGAACCTCACGTGGTCGGGAGCATGGCCGCCCATGTCCTGCTGCCCTGGACCCACCGCGTGTTTTCCAACCTCAAGACATGGGCGCTCGGCGTCTATCACGGCCTGCGCAGGCCGCATCTGCAATCCTACCTCGACGAGTTCGTCTTTCGCTTCAACCGCCGCCGTTCTCGCCACGCGGCCTTCAGCTCGCTGCTGTCCATCGCTCTCGCGGCAAAACCAATCACCTACAATATGTTGATCGAACCGGAGCCAGCGGCATAAGCCTTTCAACGCGTTCCACGGGACGGGGTAATGGCTGTGTCCGAGGCCCAGGAAGCCGCCGAAGCTCATGATGGCATAGCGCACGTTTCCCGAAGATCTATCGATCATCAGGTGGTCGATTTCGCCGATCCTGTTTCCGCTGGAATCGCAAACTTTCGTGCCTTCCACATCTTCGCTCGAGATGAGATTGAAGGTCGGTGATGCAGTCGCCATATTCGGGCTCCTCGTCGCGTGCGTCGCTTCCGCGTCTCAAGTCGGAAGTCGACGGACAATGCTGTCGGAGCAAAACCGTTCGTCGCGCAGAATGTTCCCTTCATCACTTCAATTTCATGGATCAACGAATTGGCGTCTCGCCATCATCCAACCGCCGCAAGCCGCTCGCTCGGCGCGCTGGGGAGCGCGCTTGGCGAGCGGATGCCTGAAGGCCGCTTTAGCGCAGCGAGTCGGCCATCTGGAGATGGCGCTCGAGGTCAGGAAGCGTCTTGGCCGCAAAGCCCTTGAGCTGGTCATTGTCGCCCTTTTCCGCATAACGGCGGAAGAGCGAGATCGCTTCCTTATGCGCATTGATCTGATCGCGGCGGAACTGCTTGGAGAAGTCCGAACCGCTTAGACGCCCGAGCTCGTCCAGCATCTTCCTATCCGAAGAGCTGAGCGTGTCGGGCGCATTGGAATCGATGTTCTTAAGCTCGGAATAGCTCTTCTGGTGATCGTTGATTATGTGCTGCGCGAAGGTCTTGTCGGAAGCGTCGCCCTTGCTCTGCGCAAGCTGCGCCGATTTAATCTCGAAGCGGTCGGCGGATGCGGCCTCGTTGACGAAGTCTTGCGAAGAGGGACTGAGGTTCAGCGCGGAATTGAGGCCGCTCGACTCCATTGTGCTCGTCGCGGCGTAAGCGGGAAGAGCGAAGACGAGACAGGCCAGGATAGTTGCAGGGGCTTTCATCTGAATTCTCCATGTTGCTTCGCGCAGGCCGAGGTCCACTCGGACTTGCGCGGATAGCGCACGCACATAGCGAGCGAGGCAAAGGCGGCAAGCGTGGCTGGCTGCGCATGATCGGCGCACAATTCGTTGCGCATGTTCGCAAGCGTTCGCGGGTGCGCTCGATGACAGATGACACGACGAATCGCGCCGCCGCCAAGCCGTGCCGACAAGCGACGGCGCGAGCGTCGTTTTTCTCAGACGATCATTGTTTGGGTTGCTCGCCCTTGGCCTGGCGATGGTCTTGAACCATCGTGAAGACCGTCAGGGAGTTGGGACCAATCAACATCGTCACCGGATAGCCCTGCTTATCCTTGGCGCTCACGAGGAACGAGTCCGGCACGACCTTGACGTCGGAGAATCCCTGGTCGGTGAGCTTTTGTTGCAACTCTTGGGGCACGTTTTGCGCAGTCTGACCCGTCATGGATTGCCCCGTCGTGGACGGAGTCTGAGGCTGGGTCGCGGCAAAGCCGACCGTCGAGAGAAGAGCAAGGCCGAGGGTGGTCGTTAGCATAAGTCGCATGGCGGTTTCCTTTCCGCGCCTCCCAAGCCGCCGAATAACCGGTCGCTGCTCTAATTGTTCCCTGCGCAAGCAGGGTCTGGGCCAAGGCGCCGATCGCAACATTCTGGAGATGATCGAGGACACGCCGCACATGGAATTCGAAATCATGGCTGACGTGATTGAAGGCTTACGGTGAAGCGGATCGAGGGCGCAGCCACCAGCGCCCGAGCGCGCTTATCTCTCGAACGAAATCGTTCGAGGGATAAGGAATTGCGGCAAATCGAAAAGCTGGAGCGAATTCCGATCGCAAAAGTCCTCCAACTTTTGCGGAACTCGCTCTAAATTCCAAGGGGAAGGCGGCCGTGGCCTGGCGCAGCCCCGCTTGAAGGCGAGGAAGATCCAGCCTGCTTTTGGGGATATTTGCAGATGAGCGAGACGACGCGCGAAAAGCTCTTGAAGACTGCGCTTATGGCGTTTGGCGCGATCTTCCTTCTGGTCTATCCGCTCAGTCTGATTTGGCCCTCCGGTTGGCAGTGGCACGGGGGAGAGGGCAGATATTATTTCCAGATGATCTGCGGGATCTATTTTGTGCTCGGCCTCTATCTGATCGCCGCAGCTCGCAATCCCTCAGAGCATCGGAGCCTGATCTCCTTCACCGTCTGGTCGAGCGTCGCGCACGCGGCCATCATGGCGGCGCAGTCCATTTACGACCCGCACGAGAGAGGTCACCTGGTCGGTGATGTGCCCGCGCTTCTGCTCGTGGCCGTCGTGCTGGGGCTCCTGCTTCCAAGCAGGACGAAGACGCCAGGCGCGGCGTAGCTTTCGAAAAATCGAGGTCAGGGGACTTATACCAACCCGCGCTGATTAGAACTCATGCGCCCAGTCGCGAAGTCCGATGGACATGATGCGCCAGGGTTGCTCGACGAGGTTGTTCCAAGCGTCGCAGCAATGGGCGACGATGTCTTCGTAGCCTTTGAACACGCGGTTGGAGAGCCAGTTGTCGCGCAGGAACTGCCAGACGTTTTCGGTTGGATTGAGCTCCGGGCATTTGGCGGGCAGCGGCAGGATGGTGATGTTTTTGGGAACGTCGAGCTTGTCGGTCATGTGCCAGCCGGCCTGGTCGACCATCAGCACGGCGTGGGCGCCGGGCGCAACATGCTTGGCGATTTCGGCCAAATGCAGGTTCATCGCGTAGGTGTCGCATTTGGGCAGGACGAGCGCCGCACCCTTGCCGTCCTTGGGCGAGATCGCGCCGAAGATGTAGGTCGAAGCGGTTCGCTGATCCTTGGGCGCCGATGGCCGCGAGCCGCGCCTGGCCCACCGCCGTGTGATCTTGTTCTTCTGGCCGACGCGCGCCTCGTCGGAAAACCAAATCTCTATGTCGCTCGCCGCGACGCCTTTTTCGCGGACGATCTCCTCCAGGCGCGCGCGGAAACTTTTTTAAAATCCTCGATCGCGCCCTCGCGCTGCGCATGGTGACGGGGGCGCGCGGAAAGCTTGCGATAGCCCATTTTGCGCAACTCGCGGCTCACCGTCGTCTCGGAGACGCAGATGCGGAACGTCTCGAACAGCCATTGGCAGAGGTCGACGATACGCCAGCGCACGACGCTGTGGATCGTGGGCGTCGGGCCCTCTTCGACGATCCGCGCCAGCGCGGCGCGATGTTCGTCGCCGAGACGCGACGACTGCCCCGGCGCCTTGCGATCCACGAGACCTTCCGGCCCCAGCGCGTTGAAGCGCAGAACCCAATCGCGAACGATCTGAAGCGTCACGCCGCCAATCTTGGCCGCCTCGCTGCGCGTGGCGCCGTCGTAGATCGCCGCGAGCGCCAGCAGTCGCCGCGCCTGCGGCCCGTCCTTCGCGCGCTTGGCAAGAGCCCGAAGCGCCTTTGCATCAAAGTCTTCCCGTAATCCAATCGCAGCCGCCATGACGAACCTCCTGTTCGCCACGTCGAATCAGAAACCGCCCGATTCGGGAATCCTGCGCGTGAGTCAGCTTCAGCGCGGGTTGGTATTAGAGCCTGTGCCTAAATTACCGCTTCATTTGAGCGGTCGCTGCTTGTCTTGATGGTGTAGTTCCACTCGCCGTGAAAATGGTCGCGCTCGATGTTGAGGGCGGCCATTTGCTCATCGGAGACGGTTACGCCTTTCTGGTATTCGTTGGCGTCCAGTTCGCAATGAACCTTCAACCCGGTTTTCGTCGTTGTCGAGGAGATCATGTCGATGATCACCTGATAGGTGGCGAGCGGCGTGGCGCGCCAGTTCATGCTGATGAAGGAGAACAGCCGGTGCTCGATCTTGTTCCACTTGCTGGTCCCGGGCGGAAAATGATGGACCTCGATAGCGAGACCGAGTTCGTCGGCGAGGCGCTGGAGCATCAGCTTCCACAAGCGCACGCGTGAGCCATTCGATCCGCCGCCGTCCGCCGTGATGACGAGACGCGTTGCGCCAGGATAGCGCAGCCGCCCAATCTCGAGCCACCATCTTCTGATCGTCGCAACCGCAAACGCCGCGGTGTCGCAGCTCATGCCGACGCTCACCCAGCCTGCGTTGTCCGCGAGATCGTAAACGCCGTAGGGTGTCGCGCGCCCGAGCTCCTTGATCAGAAAATCATGAACGCGAACTTCCTCGGGCGAGCCCTTCGCGCGCCATTCGCGCCCATTGTTCTTGAAGTCGCCGACGAGCTCCTTCTTCTTGGCGTCGACCGAGATCACCGGCTCGTTGGCGGCGAGCGCGGCGCTCACCTTTTCATTGAGGTGCGCAAACTGCGCGTCTCGATCCTCGTGATCCGAGCCCTCGCGCGTCTTGCTGTTGGCTTGCAGGCTGTAGCCCAGCTCCTTAAGGATCTTCCCGACCATGCGATGGCTGACCTTATGCCCGAGCTTCCTCAGCTCGTCGGCCAGCCGGCGCAAGCTCTTGCAAGTCCAGCGCAAAGGCGACATCGGATCGCCGCGCTCGTCTGGCGCGATGAGGGCGAGCAGGTCGCGCACGAGCGTCGCATCTTTCTTCGTCAGCGGCTTGCGGCCGGCGCCCGACCGTCGCACCCGGCCCACGGCCAAAGGCGGCGCTTGCGCCGAAAGCTCCTTTAGCCCGCGTCCAATCGTGGATGCCGCCATCCCGGTGATCCGCGACACCGCCGCGATCCCGCCACGACCGATTTCCTGCACCGTCGTCGCCGCGAACAACCGCCGGCGACGTTCGTCCAGATGCGGCGAAAGCGCTTCAAAGCGTCGCCGAATCAATCCCTCGTCGATCATGACGCTTCATACGATCGACGCCGCAAAATCGGAATCCCGTCGCCGCGCGTTTCGATTCAATTATTCCTGCACGGGCCCTTAGGCGTCGGCGCCCTTACTTGGTCGGCGTCGCAGGGGGAAAGCCTCGCTGTCGTAAAGAGGCCGGATTTCACGTCCGAAATAGTGCAGGCCGTTCACCTCCAGCGAGCAGCTTGCCAGGACTCTGGGGGAGAGCTCCTCGACAGCATAGCGTACAGCGTCTGCCGCGCGGTGAAAACGGCGAAAAATAAGCGATTTGCTTCTAGTGCTCTCGCCTTTGGAGAAGAACAGGCCGGCTTCCATCCGATAGTCCTGCGCGTCCATCGTCCGCCTCCGTCTTTGTGGTGCTTAGGTCGCTATCTCGGCTTCTGGCTTCTCCAGCGCCGCCTCGAACGTCACCCGTTCGTGCCCATCGGTCTCGCTCTTAAGTCTATATTGCAGACCTTGCCCGCCGTCCGGCAAATGCCGCACAACGCGAAAAAGCACTTTTTCGGATAGGTGGCCCATCCTGTGGATGACCGGAGCGCCAATGGCGAACTTGTGGGTCGCCGGCGAAAAGATCCGCCCGCCACGAAAGCGCCCGGTTGCATTGATGATTTCGCCCATGAGCTGCTCCCAACTGGGGCATGCGGTCAAAAAGTCCTGAAACGGGCTGACGAACTCGTCACCCCGCAAAACTTGCGCAATTAGTCGACAACCCGCAACTGATCGGCGGAAGACTTGCCGCTGCGCCTATCAACGGCCAACTCGTAGCTGACCTTCTGGCCTTCGGCGAGCCCGGTCAGACCCGCGCGCTCGACAGCGCTGATATGAACGAAGACGTCGTTCCCGCCGTCCTCTGGCTCAATGAAGCCGAACCCCTTCTGTCCATTGAACCATTTCACTTTGCCGGTCGGCATGACTTTTCCCTTTCCAGGAGCGGGATTATGGGCCGCTCGCGCGTCCCTTGCGGATCGTAGTTCTGGAGAGGAAGTCGCGAGCTGGCGCGCACGAAGCGTCGGAGCAAGTTCATTCGGCCGGAAACTCGATTTTCTTTATATGGGGCCGGCGACGCTCCAAAGCAACCTTCTTTCCTTCAAAGCGCCCCATAAGGTCAAGCCTGAAGAAGCTCCGATTCGCCGCGCTCGAGCCGTAAAGGACGCCGCGATCGGCTCACCCGTCCCGGCGTCAGGAGAGCGGCGCGGGAGCGCTTGCAGGATCCCGCATGTGCTAAAAACATCGAGACCTGCGTCTCCTTCTTGATCGAGATTTTCGGCAAAGCCGGCGAAATCCCGTCGGGAGGAAACGACAAAGTCGAAGCGCGAGACCGATCGATGCCTCTACGCAAAGCTTTGAAGCCGATCCTCCAACGCGGTCAGGCGCATCGCCTGCCGCTCGCGTTGCGCTACGCGCTGCGCGACCTCATCGGCGATCCGCGCGGCTTCGGCGTCTTCGTCGCCTGCATTGCGATCGGCGTCGCGGCGATCTCGGGCGTCGAAGGCCTCTCCTTCTCGCTCGCGCAAGGGCTTGCGCATGAGGGCAGGGCGCTCTTGGGCGGCGACGTCTCCCTTTCTCTGTCGCATCGCGATTTTTCAGACGAGCAGCGCGCTTATCTCGCGGCGCACGGCCACGTCGACGAGATCGCGCTGATGCGCGGCATGGCGCGGCCGGAGACTGGCGAAACGCGACAAGACGCGCCGCCGCCGGCGCTCGTCGAGATCAAGGCGGTCGATCCCACGCTCTATCCGCCTTTCGGCGCGCTGGAGACGGAGCCCGCATTGAGCGTCGCGGCGGCGCTCGCCAAGGAGGGCGAGACCTATGGCCTCATCGCCGATTCCCTGCTGACGGCGCGGCTTGACGCGAAGCTCGGCGATAAGCTCGCGATCGGCAGCGCGCATTTCGTCATTCGCGCGGTGACGCGCGCCGAGCCCGACAAGCTTTCGGGAGGCTTGGGCTATGGTTCGCGCGTGCTGATCTCGCACGAGGCCTTGCGCGCGACCGGCCTCGTGCGGCCGGGCACGATCATCCGCTATCTTGCGCGCGTGACGCTGCCGGGCGCGCCGAGCGACGAAGACGCGACGCGCTTCGTCGAGGCCGTGAACAAGGCCTTTCCTCAGGCGGGCTGGGACATTCGCAAGCGCGACGCGATCTCGCCGCAGTTTTCCAAAAACATCGAGCGCTTCACGCAGCTCCTGACGCTCGTCGCGTTGACCGCGCTCGTCGCCGGCGGGGCTGGCGTCGCCAACGCCGTGCAGGGACTCGTGCAGCGCAAGCGACAGGCCTTTGCGGTGCTGAAGGCTCTGGGCGCCCCGGCCTCGCGCGTCTTCGCGATTGCGCTGTGGCAGGTGCTGGCGATGGCGACGCTCGCCATCGCGATCGGGCTTTGCATCGGCGCCGTCATGCCCTTTGCGGCCGGCGAGGCGCTGCGCCGCGCGCTGGAGCTGCCGATTGCGATCGGCGTCGATTATTCTGGCCTGGCGCTCGGAGCTTTTTATGGCTTGCTCGTCGCGCTCGTCTTCGCGCTGCCGCCGCTCGGCCGCGCCCATGACGTGCCTGTGGCGGCGCTCTTGCGAGACGACCGCGACAGCGACTTCAGCAAGGCGCCGCTGCGCTATCGCCTTGCGGCGCTGGGCGCGGCTGCGACGCTCGGCGCCGTTATCCTGCTCACCGCCGCCGACAAGACGCTCGCGGCGGCCTTCGTCGCCTCGGTCGTCGGCGCCTTCCTCTTGCTGCGCGGCGTCGCCTGGCTCGTCATGCTCGCCGCAAGGAGGCTCCCACGCGCCCGCGACGCGCGGCTGCGCCTCGCGCAGGGCAATATCGCGCGTCAGGGGAGCCTGGCGCCGACGCTGATCGTCTCGGCCGGCGTGACCCTGACGCTGATGGTGGCGCTGGCGCTCGTCGAAGGCGCGATCCACGCCGAGCTCGAACGCTCCGGCACGGGGGCGGTGCCCGACTTCTATTTCATCGACGTGCCGAAAGAGGAGGCGGCCGCCTTCTCGGCCTTCATCCAGGAACAGGCGCCGGGCTCTGATGTCGAACATGTGCCGATGATGCGCGGGCGCATCGTCGCGGTGAAAGGCGCGCGCGCCGAGACGCTGCATCCGGGCGAGGACGCCGCCTGGGCGCTGGAAGGCGACCGCGGCGTGACCTTCTCCAAGGACGCTCCCGCGGGCGCGCGCATCGTCGAGGGCGAATGGTGGGCGAAGGATGCGAAGGAGAAGCTCGTCTCGATGGAGGAACGAGTCGCGAGGGGTCTCGGCCTTTCCCTCGGCGACGAGATTTCCGTCAATGTGCTGGGGCGCGAGCTGACAGTGAAGCTCGTCAATCTGCGCAAGGTCGAATGGCGCAGCTACGGGATCAATTTCGTGATGGTCTTCTCGCCCGCGACCTTCGCCGGAGCGCCGCATTCGGAGCTGTTCACGGCGCGTTACCCCGTGGGCGCCGACGAGAAGACCTTCGACGCGCGCCTCGCCAGGGAAACCGCGAAGCGTTACCCGATGGTCGCGGCGGTGCGCGTCAAGGAGGCGCTGGAGGCGGTGGACAAGATCGCCACGCAGCTCGCGCTCGCGGCGCGGGCGGCGGCGGGAATAGCGATCCTGACCGCCGTCCTGGCGCTCGGCAGCGCGGTCGCGGCGAGCGAAAGGGCCCGCATTCATGACGCGGTCGTGCTGAAGACGCTCGGCGCCACGCGCGCCTGGCTCGTCGCCTCGAACGCGATGGAGTTTCTGTGCTTAGCGCTGGCTGCGAGCCTTTTCGCGCTCGCCGCGGGCATCGGGGCGGCTTACGCGATCGTCGAATATCTGATGAAGATGCATTTCGTCTTCCTGCCCGGCGCGATCGCCTTGACGACGCTCGCGGCGCTCATGGCGACGCTCGTCATCGGGCTTGCCGGGGTGTGGCGCGCGCTGTCGCGAAAGCCCGGCCCGGAGTTGCGCAGCCTGTAGTCGAGGGGCGAAACTTTTGCATGTCGAATTGATGGATCGGCCCCAAACCGGGCGCAGATAAAGCAGGCGCATGACCCCTTCCTCGCCGTTTCACGCCTATCGAGAGGCGCTGCTGTTCCTTGCCACGGCGGGCGTCGTCGTGCCGATCTTTCATCGGCTGCGCCTCAGTCCGGTGCTGGGCTTCCTGACGGCGGGCGTCGCGCTCGGCCCCTTCGGGCTGGGGCGTTTCGGCGACCGGGTCGATTTTCTGCGCTTTCTGACGATTTCGGACGTCGAACGCGTCGCCAGCGTCGCCGAATTCGGCCTCGTGATCCTGCTGTTCATGATCGGCCTGGAGCTCACCTGGGAGCGGCTCGAGCGCATGCGGCGGCTGATCTTCGGGCTCGGCCTCGCGCAGATGCTCGTAACCTCCGCAGCGCTCGCGGCGATCGGCCATTTCTGGTTCCGGCTCGATCCGGCGCCGGCGCTGATCATGGGAGCGGCGTTGGCCATGTCCTCCACCGGCCTCGTGTTGGGCGTGCTCGCCGAGACGCGTCGCCTCAATAAGCCCGCCGGACGCGCCGCCTTTGCGGCGCTGCTCACGCAGGATCTCGCGGTCGCGCCGGTGCTGCTCTCGATCTCGATTCTGCAGAAGACCCAGAATGCGATTTCGCCCTGGGAGCTGCTCGCGGCCTTCGCGCCGGCCTGTCTCGCGCTCGTCGGCGTGATCCTGGCCGGTAGGCTGCTGCTGCGGCCGCTCTTCTGGCTCGTCGCCTCGGCGCAATCGACCGAGCTTTTCGTCGCGGCCTGCCTGCTCGTCGTCGTCGCCTCCGGAGTCGCGACGGCCTCCGCGGGATTCTCGATGGAGCTCGGCGCCTTCATCGCCGGCCTGCTGCTCGCCGAGACGGAGTTCCGCCGCGAGATCGAGGTGACGATGGAGCCCTTCAAGGGCCTGCTGCTCGGCCTCTTCTTCGTGTCGATCGGCGCCGGGCTCAATCTCGATTTGTTGCTGCGCGATCCTTTGCCGCTCCTCGTTTATGCGGGCGGCCTCCTCGCGCTGAAGGCGGCGCTGGCGACCGGGCTCGGCCTCGTCTTCGATTTTCCCGCGCCGGTCGCGGGCGAAACGGGCCTGCTGCTGGCGCCCGGCGGCGAATTCGCCTTCGCGCTGCTCACCTTCGCCAGCGTCGCGGGCGTGCTGCCGGGCCAGCATGGCGCGGGAGCGATGGTCGTCGTGACCTTGAGCATGTTCGCGGCGCCGCTGCTGGCGCGGCTCGGCGCCCGGCTCACGCCGGAGAAGTCGGCGGAGGCGCTGCGCGCCGAGTTCGCGCATCTTCTCCCGGAAGGCGAGGTCGGCGCCGGCAAGGTGGTGATCGTGGGCTATGGCCGCGTCGGGGCGCTCGTCGGCGAGATGCTCAATCGCCACAAGATTCCCTTCGTCGCCATCGACGACGCGGTCGCGCTCGTCGCAGAGCGGCGCAACGAAGGCGTCGATATTTATTGGGGCAGCGCGGAGAAGCCCGAATTGCTCGCCAAATGCGGGCTCAAGCAGGCGCGCGCGCTGGCCGTCACCGTGACCAATGTCCAGGCTGCGATCGAGATCGTGCGCGTCGCGCACGGGATGCGCGACGACATGACGATCGTCGCGCGCGCCCGCGACGCTCTTCATGCGACGCGGCTCTATGAGGCCGGCGCGACGGACGCGATCCCTGAGACGATCGAGGCGAGCCTGCAGCTCGCCGAAACCGTGCTCGTCGATATTGGCGTGCCGATGGGCCATGTCATCGCCTCGATCCACGGCAAGCGCGACGAATATCGCGAGATCCTGAAGCCCAAGGCCGAGGAGGCGCGCGAGCGCCAGTTCAAGCGGCTCGCGCTGCGAAGCCGTCTTCTGGCGCGCCGCCGCGCCAAGAAACCCGAAGACGCGGAAGAGGATTAAGCGCCGGCCTGCGACGCGCTCCAGATTGATTCTCGGGGTTCGCTTGCGCGCCTCCAGGCGCGCCGTCAACGCGGGCGGATCGACCGGAAATGGTGTCTTTCCCAAGACTTGACGAGCTCGGCTTGTCGCGCGCCGCCCGGGCGGATACCATCGCGTGAGTTGTTTGGAGCTTTCGAGATGCAGCGGGAGTATCGCGACAGCCGGCTTCGCAGCGCTCCATGAGGCGCGCCGCCGCGCTTAGACTGTTTCTGGCGGCGTGGCTCGTCGCCGCTCTCGGCTTTACCCGCGCGCGCGCCGGGGAGGTCGTCTGCGACGATCGCGCCTGCCTCGATCTTGTCCTCCTCAGACAAAACCTCGTTTCCGGCCTTCAAGACAAGGTTGAAGGCTATGCCGTGATCGTCGGCGACCTGCCGCCCGCTTTCGGCGGCCTGGCGCAGACGTCGAGCGACGCGCCGCCGCGTGGCGTCGCGATGACTCCGCAACGCTCCTCCAATGTCGCGAGCCTCAGTAAAGTCCTGACCACGGTCGCGCTGCTGCAGGCGCTCGAAAGGCGCAAGCTCACAATCGACAACAAGATCGCGCCCTTTCTCTACCCGGATTGGCTTCAGGGTCCCAATGTCGAGGAGATCACTTTCAAGGACCTCCTCACCCATCGCTCCGGCTTTCGCGGCGCTCTCGAGCCGTCCGATTCCCATTATCCCGATTGCGGCAGCACCCACTATTCCAACCTCAAGGCGCAGATCGCCTTCGGAATCGAGCCTGCCGACCGCCAGGTCCCGCTCTATTGCAACTCCAACATCGGGCTCATTCGCGAGCTGCTGCCGCAGTTAGAGGGCCGCAAGGACATCGCCGCGGAGCGGGATGAAGGCAAAAGAGCGAAGAAAAGCTCGCAGTTTTATATCGATTACATGAACGAGCATGTGTTCCGCCGCGTCCTCAATGCGCCGCGCGCCTGCAAGCGGACGAGCCCGTCCGACTATGCGCTCGCCTATTCCTTCCCCGCCGATTCGACGCCGGGTCACGAGTGGAGCGATGGCACGCTCATCTGCGGCGCAAGCAATTGGGTGCTGAGCGCCAAGGACCTGCATGCGCTCTTGAGCGCGCTCGGCCATGGCGGCAGGCTCCTCTCCGACGCGGCGCGAACCGCGATGAGTTGCCAGCGGCTGGGCTGGGACAATGGCGTGAGGCCCGCCGACTGTCCGGAGGGGAATCTCTGCAAGCATGGCGCGGTCGGCTACTTCCCGTCTCCCGACGCTCCTTATCAGGCCATTCGGACCTATGCGGGCCTCTTCGCCTGCAACACGCCTGTCGTGCTCGTCGCCAATTCGCCGCTGCCCTCGCACCCCGACGACGCTTTGACTTTCGTCCGCGACGCCCTGAAGCGCGCGACGCTCGACCACGAGCCGAAAGGCGCCCGCCATTGCGAGAAGGCGCAGTTCGAGCTCGCCACGAAATGTGTGACGCTCGCGCCCGGCGAATCCGCGCTGCGCGTCGGCGCGGAGGCCTCAGTGACGAATTGGCCCGATCCCGCCGCGATTCACGTGACGGTCTCGGGCCTGCCGGAGGGCGTCGCGGCCAAATGGATCGAGACGCGGCCGTTTGCGCGCCACGTTCGCGGTGTGGCGGGCTTCCTCGAATTTTCCGTAGCCCCCGCGGCTCCGAGCGGCCATGCGCTCGCGCGCGTGACGGCGACGAGCGGCAGGGCTTCCTATTCCACAGCGGTCGACGTCACGGTTGGGGGAGTCTGTCAGGCCGCCTCCGGCGGCTGCGGCGGAACCCTCGCCTGCGGCGGCTGCTCGAGCGGCGAGACATGTTCGAAGGCGACGCAGGTCTGCCTTCCGCCGCATCCCTGATTCCGCCGCCATGAACGCATAGCGAGAAGAGACGATGCGCCTGCGCTCCGACTTCTTCGTTTCCGCGCTGATCCGCAGCGCCGAGATCGCCGGCGCCGTCGCGATGCTGCGTCGCCGCGGCGCGGCGGAGGCGGGGGCGATCTACGTCAAGGTCGACCGGCTCGACGGCTCCGCGGCCCTCTATGGCCCGGCGGCGCAGACGGAAGCGATCGAGCCCGGCGTCGCGCGCCTCTTCTCGCGCTTGCACGCCGCGGAATGGCTCGATCCGGGCGAGGTCGAGGCGCGCCTCTCCCGCGAGATCGACTTCGATCCGGATCTGTGGATCGTCGAGATCGAGGACCGCCAGGGCCGCGCCTTCATCGATGTTGCGGCGTGAGCGCTCAGCGTCAGCCGGTCTTCCCGAGACCCTCATTCTTCTTCGCCGGGGTCGGCGCGCTTGCGCGCGGCGCAGCCTTACGCCAGGCCCCCGCCTGCGACATCGGCTCGTCCTGCGTCTGGGCGCGTCGCGTCGCCGCGCGCTCCTGCCGCGCAACGCCCGTCATCGCCGCGACGATAGAAGCGGCGGCGCGATGCGGCGTCGCCGCCATCAGATCTCGCAGCGCGCGCAGTCGGGCGACGTCGAAGGAATAGGGCTGGCGGACCGCAAGCAGGATGCGGGTCGCGCGCTCGATCGGCACGCCGAGCGACGCGAGCGCGAGCGCCAGCGGCTCGCCGCCTTCGTCGGAGAGGATGGCGCGCACGCGATCTTTGCGGGCCTCGAGCGCCGCGGCCAGCGCCGCGACGAGGCCCTCTCGATCGTCGGCGATCGCCAGCGCCTCGAGTTCTTGCGCGAGACCGTCCTGGCGCGGCGCCGCTTCGCCGCCGCCGGCGAGCATAGCCGTCCGGCAAGCGGAGAGCAGGATCGCGGCGCGCTCCTCGCGCGTCGCGAAGAGAAACAGCGCCTCGCTCACGCCGCCCGGCGGATCGCGGCCGATGAGCTCGCGCGCGACGGTGAAATCGTCTCGCGCCGCTTCGGTCAAAAGCTTCAGCGTCGGGGCGTCCAAGCGAAGCTCGGGATTGGCGGCGAGCGCCTGCAGAATGCGGGGATCGCCGCGCGCCAGCAGTCTTGCGACCAATTCACGCGTGAGATCGGCGCGGCCCGCGACGGCGACGGCCATTTCGATCGATCCGCGCTCCACGAAGGCGTGCAGCAAATTCTGAGGCGTCACGGCCGCCGTGCGCAGCGCGACGCGCGCTGGCGCGCCGCCTCGCTCCAGGAGGCGCAAAACCAGGCTGCGCGGGGTTTCCGGGTGACGGCAGAGCGGCTCGGCGACCGCCGTCGCGACCTCATCGTCGACGAGCGCCAGAAGATCGCCGGTGAGCCGCGCGAACTGACGCAGCTCCTCGGCGCGGTGGCCGGCGTGCGCGACGAATTGCCCGACCACGGCCATGAGCACTCTGCGCTTTTCGGCTTCTTTCTCCTCTCGGCCGTCCGTCATTTGAACGCAATTCCTCGGTACGCAACTCGTAGGATCAGCTTACCGGGTTGGCGTTGACGGAACATTAACCCTCGGCGTTCCTAATCGGTCCTAGCGGCCGAGTGCGGTTTTGATGGCCGATTCGGGGAGCTCTTGACGACGATGGCCGAGATCATTCCGCTTCCTTCCGGCGCGCGAGCGGCGCGACTGGCGCCGCCGCCACCTCCCGAAGGTGCGCAGATTTTATTCTTCCTCGGGGTGCGTTATTGCCGCATCGAGGAGCCTCAGCATCCGGTGGAGAAGCCGCGCGGCGAAGACGATGGCGGCAAGAAACGCCGCCGCCGCGCGCGCGCCTGAACATGAGAGTTGTCGGCAAGAAAGCGACGGCGGGCAGTGGGTCAGTTTGAATGGCGGCTTATGACCGAGGCCGTGTGAAAACGCCCAGCCCAATTTAATTTCGGTCGAAAATGGCCGCTCTCAGCCTCGTTTTTTGCGATTTTCCTCCTTCTGATCGACCTGAGGCCTCGAAAATTGATTAAGCTTTTGCAGCGGCGCGATCTCCGCAGCGTTTTCACACAGCCTGGACCCGTAGCTGCCGCTCACTCAAGCGAGGGCGGCGAGTTTCTATTTCGACACTCGGCCGATGCCGGCCATAGCCGTCCCCTAATTTCAGCCCTTATGCACACCAGCCCTAATCGAGAGGAACGGAACTCCGTTAGATCAAGCGGATCGCGCAAACACTTCGCGACGCTGAGGCTCCGTTTCGGACTCGGCAGTTGGTAGCTGCGACGCGGGTGGCTCGCCTTTGAGCACAAGATCAACCGACTGCAGCGCTTCATCGTAGGCGGCATATATGAGGAGACTGGAGGCTTCGACCTGATCCCAAGCTTCGCCCTTTGCAAGCGTTTCGAGTTCCTTTGCGACGATGGAGAGCCGCATCAGTCCGAGCATCGCAGACGAACTCTTTAGCGCATGGGCTAGAGCCCCCATTGCAGGAATTTCTCTCGCCGCAAAATGGTTTCTCATGCTCTCCAACATGTCCCTTGTGTTGGTCATGAATTCAGAGAGAAGCTCCTTTGCATCTTCCTCACCGATCTCCTCGGACAAATGGCGGAACACATGGGGGTCGAAACTGGCTTGCTGCGAGGACGTCGACTCCCCCTTTCTCGCTGAGGTCTTCTTGCTCTTTTTGCTCTTTCGAGGTGTTGCGTTCTTCTTTATGGCCGGCAGCCATTTGGCGATCATTCGCCGCAGCGCCTCGGCCCGAAACGGCTTTGGCAGGGTGTCATTCATCCCGACTTCGAGCGCACGCTCCCTGTCCTCCTTGAAGGCGCTTGCGCTCAGGGCGAGGATCGGAACCGATCGGCGCGTGTGAGCTAACGCGCGGATGGCCTGCGTCGCCTCGAAGCCGTTCATTTGCGGCATGTGGATGTCCATTAGGATCAGGTCGTAGTCCACGGAAGAGGCCGCGGCCACCGCCTCAACTGAACCGCCCCGGGTTTGCCGGAGGCCCCAACTCTTGAGAGACTGGGGCTATGGAATCGAGCAAGACGACCAACAAATTCTCGCCAGAGGTTCGCGAGCGGGCGGTTCGGATGGTGCGGGAGCATCAGGGTGAATACGCCTCGCAATGGGCGGCGATTTCTTCGATTGCGGCGAAGATCGGCTGCACGGCGCAGACCTTGAGCAACTGGGTTCGGCAGGCCGAGCGTGACGCCGGCGCGCGGAGCGGCCTGACGAGCGACGAGCGGACGCGGCTGAAGGCGCTGGAGCGGGAGAACCGCGAGCTGCGTCAAGCCAATGAGATTCTGCGTAAGGCGTCGGCGTATTTTGCGCAGGCGGAGCTCGACCGCCGGTTCAAGCCATGATCGCCTTCATCGACGATCATCGCGCCGCGCACGGGGTCGAGCCGATCTGCAAGGTCTTGCCGATCGCCCCCTCCACCTACCATGCCCACGCCTTGCAATGTCGCGATCCCGAGAAGCTTTCGGCGCGCGCGAAGCGTGACATCTCGCTCTGCGAGAAGATCCGGCGCATTCACGCCGAAAACTTCGGCGTTTACGGCGCGCGCAAAGTGTGGCGGCAATTGATGCGGGAGGGCGAGAGCGTGGCGCGCTGCACGGTAGGGCGGCTGATGCGGCGCCTGGGCCTCGTTGGGGCGGTGCGCGGAAAGCCCGTCAAAACAACGATAAGCGACAAGGCTGCACCCTGTCCGCAAGACAAGGTCAACCGGCAGTTCCACGCCGATCGGCCGAACGCGTTGTGGGTGGCGGACTTCACCTATGTCGCCACTTGGACGGGCTTCGTCTATGTCGCCTTCGTCGTCGACGTCTTCGCGCGGCGCATCGTCGGCTGGCGCGTGTCGCGCTCGGCGCAGGCGGGCTTCGTGCTCGACGCGCTCGAGCAGGCTTTGCATGAGCGTCGTCCCGTTCACGGCGGCGGCCTCGTGCACCACTCGGACCGCGGCAGCCAATATCTGTCGATCAAATACACCGAGCGCCTGAGGGATGCGGGCGTCGAGCCTTCCGTCGGCAGCGTCGGCGACTCATACGACAACGCGCTCGCCGAGACGGTCAACGGGCTCTACAAAGCTGAGGTGATCTGGCGACGCGGGCCGTGGCGCAGCTTGGAGCAGGTCGAATTCGACACGCTCGAATGGGTGGACTGGTTCAACAATCGCAGACTGCTGGAGCCCATCGGAAACATTCCGCCGGCCGAAGCCGAAGCGCGCTACTATGCGCTGTCCGAGGGGCACGCCATAGCGGCGTGACTCAAACCAAATGGCCTCCGGCAAACCCGGGGCGGTTCACGCCCCGCGGTGTGCGCCTCATCAAGCGATGAAACGTCCATTGCGCGGTCTGATGGGCTGTGTGACAAAGGAGAGCCTCCGTCAGGTCATTGCAGAAGCAAAAACCGGCGGCGCCCTAAACGCTACTGAAACTGATAGACTTGACTTAAGAATCGTTGAAACCAAACTTCGAAAAAAGTGATGTTTTGCGATCTGGACGGACCGTCAGCGCTTAAGGGATTCGTCCGGTTGAGTCGTCATTCACAACATATTAGAGCCATGGCTCCCAACCTAACGGCCTATGGCGAAGCTGACGGCGATCGCATCCGCGAAACTTCTCGCGCGGAGACAATAAGCGCTGAGAATGGCGGCTTTTGGCGCAGCGCGGACATACAAATCGACCCACTAGCCCGACGCCGGCTCGCCTTCCCATCGTGACGAAAGGGGTCTAAGCTCAACCGTGCTGCAAGGCGCGTCGCGCGCCGCAATTGGGGGGTGAGCGATGTTTCTGGTGCTTCTCGCGAGCGTCGCCGTCGTCGCGCTCTGGATGGTCTTCACCTATAACGGGCTGGTGGGGATGCGGCAGCGGGCGGGCCAGGCCCTCTCCGACATTCAGGTTCAACTCAAGCAGCGCCACGACCTCGTCCCCAACCTGGTCGAGACCGTCAAGGGCTACGCGACGCATGAGAAGTCGACGCTCGACGAGGTCGTGAAGGCGCGCAACCTCGCGACAGCTGCTCAAGGGCCGGCGGCCCAGGCTTCGGCGGAAGCCGCGCTCGGCGGCGCGCTGTCGCGGCTCATCGCCATCGCCGAGGCCTATCCCGACCTCAAGGCCAACGCCAATTTCCAGGCGCTGCAATCGGAGCTCTCCGACCTCGAGAACAAGATCGCGGCCTCGCGGCGCTTCTTCAACAACGCCGTCTCCGAGTTCAACGCGGCCTGCCAGGGCTTTCCCGGCATGCTGATCGCCGAGCGCTTCGGCTTCAAGCCGATGGACTTCTTCGAGCTCGAGGAAGGCGAGCGCAAGGCCGTCGAAGAGGCGCCGAAAGTGCAGTTCTAGCGCAGCGCTTCCGTGGGCCGGGGAAAGTAAGGCAAGCCGAGCATGTTCCAGGCCTACGGGCTCTATTCGCACATCCGCGCGAACCAGCTGCGAACGATCTTCCTCCTGGCCGGCTTCGTCGTTCTGCTCGTCGCGCTGATGTTCTCGGTCTCGCTGCTCTTTGAGGCGCTCACGGCCGACGCGCCGCTCGAGGTTCTTCTGGCTCGCGCCGTTCTCGACGTGAAGCAGGGCTGGCCCTTCGCGCTCGGCGGCGCCGCCATCTGGTTCTGCATCGCCTTTCTTTTTCATCAGTCGATGATCGACTACGCGACGGGCTCCGAGGGCCTATCCCGAAAGGAGTTGCCGCGGCTCTATAATCTTCTCGAGAACCTGTGCATCTCGCGCGGCATCCCGATCCCGGCGCTGAAAATCATCGACGACGAGGCGCTCAACGCCTTCGCTTCGGGAATCCGCGAGGGACATTACAGCGTCTCGGTGACGCGCGGGCTGCTTCAAAAGCTCAACGACGCCGAGCTCGAGGCGGTGCTCGGCCATGAGCTGACGCATGTCCGCAACCGCGACACGCAGGTGATGGTCGTCGCGACGATCTTTGCCGGCATATTCGCCTTCGTCGGCGATCTGATGTTTCGAAGCTGGAACTTCCCCTTCGGTTTTTCCCCGCGCCAGGACAATTCGCGCGAGGAACGCGGCGGCGGCGGCGCGATCATCGCGATCATGATCGCGCTGCTCGTCATCGCCCTGAGCTGCGGAGCCTCACTGCTGATCCGCTTCGCGATCTCGCGCACGCGCGAGTTTCTGGCCGACGCCGGCTCCGTGGAGCTGACGAAAAACCCCGATGCAATGATCTCCGCGCTGCGCAAGATCGAGGCGCAGGCGACGATGGAGCAGATCCCCTCGCGCATGCAGGCCTTCTTCATCGAGAGCCCGGCGCTCCTGCCGGAGTCCGGCTTCTTCGCGACGCATCCTTCAGTCAACGAGCGCGTCGCGGCGCTGATGAAATTCGCTGGCGGACGCGATCTGCCGCTGGGTCCGCAGTCCGGATCGAGCGGCTTCCTCCCGCCGGATATTCAGTCTTCCGCCGCGCCGCGCGAGAGGGGGCCCTGGGGCTGATTCGCGCGGGCTGCGGGAAGCGGGGAGCGCCGTTCCGCCTCGCGACTTCTCGTCATCAGCTTCCAAAGCGTCGCGAGCGTAAGCGCCAGGACGCCGCCGGCGGCGCCCGCGAGGAGCTCGACGTGCGGCGGCGGCGCCCCGAAACGCGCCAGGAAAGGGTCGGTCGCCGCGAGCTCGCCGGCCGCAAAACCCAAAAGCCCGGCGCCGAGGAAGATCAGAATCGGCAGGCGATCGAAAATCTTCATCAGCGCGCCGGCGCCGAACATCACGATCGGCGCCGAGAGCGCGAGGCCAAAGATGATGAGATACAGCGAGCCATGCGCCGCGGCGGCGATCGCCACGACATTGTCGAGCGACATCACCGCATCGGCGACGACGATCGCGGTCACCGCGCTGACGAGATCGGGTTTCGCCTCGATCTGCGAATGGTCGATCTCCTGGTTCGGGAGCTTGATCGCAATGGCGAGCAGCATCAGCGCGCCGAGGATTTTTAGGAGCGGAACCCCGAGCAGTTGGCAGACGATTAGCGTGAAGCCCACGCGCAGCAGCACGCCGAACAACGCGCCGAGCAGCACGCCGAGATGGCGGCTCTCCTGCGGCAGACCGCGGCAGGCGAGCGCGATCAGCACCGCATTGTCGCCCGACAAAAGGATGTTGATCCAGACGATCTCGAGGATTTCGAGGACCAAAGCGAGGGTGTCGGGCATCAAGAACTCGTTCCCAATGGGCGGCCCGCGAAAGCGCGGCGCCGGGCGGCTTCGTCCAGCGACGCAACGCACAAGCCCCAGAAGGGCGGCCGTGGTCTGTCCGCCGGAGCCAACGCGCGGCGGGACAAGAGCGAGCCTAGCGCGCTTTCCGCTCGAACGGAATTGTTCGAGCGACAAGAAATCGCGCCCGGTCAAAACGCCGGAGCGAGTTCTGACCGCCAAAGGCCATCGACTTTCGCGGAATTCGCTCTGTCGCGTCGAAGAAGGGCGCATGTCAGCTCAGCAGTAAGCGTCCGTCGTCGCCCGTGACGCGCACGTCGAAGATCGTCCCGGGCTCGGCGCCGGGCGTGCGCACGAGCGTGAAATCCTCGGCGCGGGCCCGTCCGCCGCGCTCTGCGAGCACGCGCAGGGTCTTGCCGCGCTGCGCGCTGAGATGACGTTGCAGCTGCAGCTCGCCCAGCGCTCTGAGCCGGGCGGCGCGCGCGAGAATCGTCTCTCTTTGCACTTGCGGCATCGCCGAGGCGGGCGCGCCCGGACGGGGCGAGAAAGGAAAGACGTGGAGATGCGTCAGTCCGCAGTCTTCGACGAGATCGAGCGTGCGCTGGAACATCGCCTCCGTCTCGGTCGGGAAGCCCACGATGAGATCCGCGCCCAGGATCGTCTCGGGTCGCGCCTCGCGCAGGCGGCGGCAGAATTCGATCGCGTCCTGGCGCGAGTGGCGCCGCTTCATGCGTTTGAGGATGAGGTCGTCGCCCGATTGCAACGAGAGGTGCAAGTGCGGCGCCAGCCGGCTCTCCTGCGCCATCGCGTCGATCAGCTCGAAGCCCGCCTCGACGCAGTCGATCGACGAGAATCTCAGGCGCGCAAGATCGGGAAGCTCGGCGAGCAGCGCGCGCGCAAGGCGGGGCAGGGTCCAGCCGCCGGACAAATCCGCGCCATAGGCCGTGAGATCGACGCCGGTCAGCACGATCTCGCGCTTGCCGCTGCCGAGGAGGGCCCGCGCCTCTCTTAAGATCTCGTCTGGCGGCGCGGAGCGCGAGGCGCCGCGGCCGAAAGGTATGACGCAGAAAGTGCAGCGATGGTCGCAGCCGTTCTGAACGGCGAGGAAGCCGCGCGTGCCCTCGGCGGCGGCGACGGCGCGGAACCCCGAACCCGCGTCCGGCTCGAGATTCTTGTCGTCGTTCGAGATCACCCGCGCGACCCCCGGCATCGCGGCGAAGTCCGCCGCGTAAAGCGTCGCCGCGCAGCCCGCGACGACGATGCGCGCCGAGGGGCGCTCGCGGTTGAGCCGCCGCACCGCCTGGCGGGAGCTGCGCAGCGCCTCGGCCGTGACGGCGCAGGTGTTGACGATGGCGAGGTCCCTTTCGCCGAGAGCCTTCGCCTGACGCGCGAGCTCTTCCGATTCGACCATGTTGAGCCGGCAGCCGAGCGTCACGGTCTCGACGTCCTTCTGCGGCGCAGGGGCGGGGAGCGGGCTCACGCCGCGAGCCCCTCAAAAGTTTCCGGCGCGAGCCGCGTCTCGAATTCGAGCGCGACGGGCCCGGTCATATGGACATGATCGTCGTCGCGCCATTCGATCGTCAGATCGCCGCCGGGAAGGTTTACGCGGGCGCGGCGCTCCGTGCGGTGGCTTCGCACGGCTGCGACGAGCGTCGCGCAGGCGGCCGAGCCGCAAGCCTTGGTCGCGCCGGCCCCGCGCTCCCAGACGCGCAGCAGGATGTCGTCGCGCCCGCGCACTTGCGCGAAAGAGACGTTGACGCGTTCGGGAAAGAGCGGATGGCGCTCAATCTTCGGGCCAAGGCCAGGAAGATCGACTGCCGCCGCGTCCGCAACGAAGAAGATCGCGTGCGGATTGCCCATGCCGACCGCCGAGAATTGTTGCGGCGCGCCGGGGACCGGGGGATCGAGCGCGACATCGGCCAGGTCGCCGACGTCCCGGGACAGCGGAATCTCGCGCCAGGAGAGGCGCGGGCGCCCCATGTCGACGCGAAAGGAAAATTCGCCCTCCCGCCAGCTCGCCACCGGCCCGGCGTCAGTCTCGAAGAGCAGGGCGGAACCGCCGCCCGCGCGGGCCATGGCCCAGGCCGCGCAGCGCGTCCCATTTCCACATGCCGCCGAGGTCGAGCCGTCGACGTTGTAAATCGTCAGCGCCGCGTCGGCCCTCGCCTCGCGCGGATCGCCGAGCACCATCAGCTGATCATATGCGAGCCCAGGCTGCCCTGCGATCGCGCGCGCCTCCTGCGGCGACACCGTGAGCGCCGCTCCCCGCAGATCGAGGACGAGAATTTCGTTGCCGGCGCCGTTCATGCGCAGAACGGGACGGCCGGCGAGGGCGTGGAGCATGGCGGCGTCGCTTCAGGGCTTGACAAGTCGCGCCGCTTTATAGGCGAAACCGCGCCGACGCGCCACGCGGCCTGCGGGAGGGCAGGGGGTCTTCCACGCGACAAGATTCTGCGTCAGTCTGCGCGCGGGCAACGTGAGCGCAGCAGAGGGCGTGCGGATGGCGAATTTCGGTGGGTTCAAGCAATTTGGCCGGGTTTTGGGATTCCTCGCCGCGCTCGTCGTCGTTCTGAGCGTCGCCGGTTTCTATCTGCGAAAGAAGCTCAATCCTCCGCAGCCCGCGGCGGTCGGCGAGCGCGCGCCGGCGCCGGCGCCGGAGACAAAGACGCCGCCCGGCGCCAAGGAGGAGCCCGGGAAGGGGCAGGAGAGCCCGGAGGCCAGCCTCGAGAGCCAAACCGTAGAGCTCACGGCGCGACCCGCGCTCACGCTCAAGGGAGAGGCGCCGCTCGACGGCGCCCAGACCGCGATCACCGAGGCGCTCGGCAAGCTCAACGCCGCCGCCGCCAAGGCGGGCGTGAAGCCTTCAGGAAAGCCGATCGCCGTCTTTTCCGAAACGAGCGAGAAAGCGATCCGCTTCGAGGCGATGCTGCCGCTCGAAAAGGCTCCGGAAGGAAAAGGCAAGCTCGACGGCGGCGTCGATATCGGCGCGACGCCCGCCGGCAAGGCGCTGAAGTTCGAGCACCGCGGACCCTATGAGGACATCGAATCGACCTATGAGGCGATCACCGCCTTTCTCGACGAGAAGGGCCTCGACACGAAAGACCGCTTCATCGAGGAATACATCAGCGACCTCGCCGACGGGGAAGACGAGGAAGGCGAGGTCGATATCTACATTTTCGTGAAATAGCCGGCCGCTCACGCGCTCGCGTCGAGGGCTGAAGATTTTTCGGGAGCGTCTCGATGCAGAGATTTGCCGGAAAGGTCGCGCTCGTCACCGGCGCGGCGCGAGGCCTGGGCCGCGTGACCGCGCTTGCCTTCGCACGCGAGGGAGCGATAGTCGTCGCTTCCGACATCGATGAAGGGGGCGGCGAAGAAACCGCAGGCCTCATTCGCGCGGCGGGGGGCGAAGGCTTGTTCGTTCGCGCGGATGTCGGCGTCGAGCCGGATGTCGCGGGTTTGATCGACAAGACGGTCGAAGCCTATGGCCGTCTCGACTGCGCGGTGAACAACGCCGGCGTCGTGCGCTTCCAGCCGCTCGCCGAGGAGACGGCGGAAGGCTTCGAGTTTCATCTGCACACCAATCTGCGCGGCGTGTTCTTTTGCATGAAGCACGAGATCCGCCAGATGCTCAAAAACGGCGGCGGCGCCATCGTCAATCAGTCCTCGATCACGGGAAGCCTCACAGGCGTGCCGGGCGAGAGCAGCTACGCCGCGACGAAGGGCGGCGTGGACGGCCTCACCAAATCCGCGGCGCTCGAGGTCGCCAAGGACAACATCAGCATCAACGCGATCGCGGCCTGCGGCATCGACGCGCCGGGCGACGTGTTTCATCAGTGGATGGAGAAGGAGCGCATCACCCCCGAAGCGGCCGGCAAGCTTTTCCCGATCGGCCGGATGGGCAGAGCGGATGAGCTCACAGCGGCGGTTCTGTTCCTGTGCTCGGAGGAGGCGCGGTTCATCGTGGGCCACCTGCTTGTCATCGACGGCGGATGGATCGCGCGATAGGGGGCGACGCGTGCAATCGTCGTCGTCGAGAAAGCTAAAATGCCTGCTGATATCGCCTTCAGATCAGTGACCTCTTTCGAGGCCGATAGCTATGAAACGCCTTTCATCTCTTGGCGGAGCATTGTCGGCGAGTCGGATCGGCCTTTGTCAAGGACGGCCCCAAGGGCCGCCGCCGCAGGCGGTGCGCTTCGCGCATCATTGACAAAGGCCGAACGCTCGCCATGCTCGCCGCCATCAGATGAAAGGCGCAGCGCGAGCTTGCGCGATTAGGATCGCGCCCGGGACCTCGCCGTCTCGCGCGACCTTCCAACACCCCTAAAGCTCCTCCTCCAGGCGCTCGACGATCGTGCGCAGGACCTTGAGCCGCGAATATTTCTTGTCGTTCGATTCGACGAGCGTCCAGGGGGCGCGGCGGGCGTTGGTGCGGTCGATCATCTCGTTCGCCGCCGCCTCGTATTGCGGCCATTTCCCGCGGTTGCGCCAGTCTTCCTCGGTGATCTTGTAGCGTTTCGCCGGACGCGCGGCGCGCTCGCTGAAGCGCGCCAGCTGCTCCTCCTGGCTGATCGCGAGCCAGAATTTTATGACGAGGATGCGCGCGCGCGTCATCTGGCGCTCGAAATCGTTGATCTCGGTGTAGGCGCGCATCCAGTCGTCGCGCGAGCAGAAGCCCTCTACGCGCTCGACGAGCACGCGCCCATACCAGCTTCGGTCGAAGATCGCGGTGTGGCCGAGCCGCGGGAGATGGCGCCAGAAGCGCCAAAGATAGGGCCGCGCGAGCTCCTCGTCGGTCGGCGCCGAGATGCCGCGCACGCGAAAGCGCCTTGGGTCGAGCGCGGCGCGCACGCGCCGGATCGCGCCGCCCTTACCAGCCGCGTCATTGCCCTCGAAGACGAGCACGAGGCCGCGATGCGCGAATTTGCGCGACGTCGTCAGCTCGCTCACGCGCCCTTGCAACGCATCGAGAGTTTCGCCGTATTGCTCCCCGTCGGCGTGAAGGGTCAGATCGAGCGAGCCGACGAGACTCGCGCGCGGCAGCGCCGGGTCTTGCGCAGTCCGCTCGGGCGTCGGGGCAGGCGTTGGCGCGGGCGCCGCGGCGGCGCTCTCGGCGTTGGCGCGTTCGAGCGTCGCGAGCAGCAGCTCGGCCACCGCCGCGTCGCGGTAACGCGCGTCCTCGGCCGCGATCACCGCCCAGGGCGCGTAGCCGGTCGAGGTCTTCTCGACGAGGTCGAGCGCGTAGCGAGCGAGCTTTTCGCGCGCGCGCGCGCCCTTGATGTCGTCCCATTCGATGACGACGGCGCGCCTCAGCCTGCCGCCGTCCTCGCGCAGTTTCGCGAGGCGCTTCTGCGCGACGGAGTCCTCGACGTGCAGCCAGACTTTCACGACGATGACGCCCTCGTTGCGCAGCATCTCCTCGGAGCGGTTGATCTCTTCGAGCCCGGTCTCGAAGGCGGCCCGGCTGATCTTGCCCTGCGCGCGATGATGCAGCAGGCGATGATGCCAGCCGCCGAGCATCAGGCCGATGCGGCCCTTGGCGGGCATGTCGCGCCAATAGCGCCATTCGAGCGGGCGCGCCCGCTCCTCCTCGGTCGGGGCGCCGTAAGAGAGCGTCTCCAAACTGTGGTCGTCGAGCCATTCGTAAAGGCGGTTCAGCACCTCGCCCTTGCCGGCGCCGTCAGAACCATTGATGAGCAGAACAAGGCTCTTCTGCTTCCGCTCGCCGAACTCGAACTGCGCCTCGAGGAGCTTTTCGCGCAACCGTTCCGAGACCTCAGTGAATTCGGCCTTGTCGAGCTTATGCGGCAGACGGACGGAATTGAACATGGCGGCCTCCGCGAGGCGGCCGCCCGCGCGCGCCGCCGCGCCCAACCTAGGCAAATTGCGCGGATTCGGATAGAGAGGAGCGCGCTGGTCCCGTAGCTCAGCCGGATAGAGCGACGGTTTCCTAAACCGTAGGTCGCAGGTTCGAGCCCTGCCGGGATCACCAATAAAATCAATAACTTATATAGAGAGAGTTGGGGGTTGCTCTTTCGATTGGCCAGTTCGGTAAGCGCTCGGTAAGCAGAAATCGAAAATTCGGAGAATCGCTCGGCCACTCACAGCCGGCGACGACGGCTCGCTATGCCCATCTCGACGCCGATCCCCTTCGCAAGGCAGCCGACATCATCGGCGACAAGCTTGCGAGCGCGATGGAGATTTAAGCACGGATGCGCACCTATCCAAAGCTCTCAATTTCCGGGAGATTGCGGTCACTCCGCTGCGTCGGTCGCGGGGGGAAAGCGGCTTGGGAAGAACCATCCGAAGCGGCGATTCTGCGGAGGGCTTTCGCCGCGGGTCTTGCGCCAGTAACGAGCCCATTCGGACCATTCCTCCGTATCTGCCGGGACGAAGACGAGACGCGGCCGGACGGGCATGGGAGCCACAGGATCGCGCCAGCGGGCTTCGGAGAGCAATATCGGTCGCGGGCTCATGACGAAACGCCTCTCCAGCGCCGCCGTAGCCTCGGCGTAGGCCCTCGCGCCGGCGACGATCATCTCGGGGTCCGCGCGCCTGACGGCGCTTGCCCAAGCCTCGAGGGTGGCCTCGCGGTCATGGTCGCACCTCGCCTTCCAGCATCGACGGCTGGCGGGGCGAGTTTTCGAGGATGAGCGGACTCGCTCACACGTCACCCGACAAAAACCAGGTTGGCAATCTCGAATTTGCTGTCGGCGACGATCCTGTGAAGGCTAGACGAATAATACGCGGCTACCCAAGTGCCGTCGTCCCGAAAGGTCCAAAAAACGGGGCCATATTCCCGATGGCGGACCCTTATCTTGTCCGTGTTTTGGTCGCTTTGTAAGCGGCCGGTCGAACCGTCGTCCTTGATTTCAACGAGCGCGATCTTGTCAGGTGTCGAGCGCCCTTCAACCCCAACGATAAAATCGGGGAAAAACCGCCTTCCTGTCGGAAGCAGCAATCGTGTTGCCCAAACTTCGTTTTCCGGATTCTTGAGCCACCATTTGACGGTTCCGGTGCTGTCTTCGTCCAAGAACTCGGCGAAGGCCCGCTCTTCGTTGTTTAGGCGTTCCGGGAAAACGCCGTAACCCGATTTCCGGGCGGTTCTGAGGCCGTCAGGCCAATACTGTTTCGTTGGGATGGCATCGCCCCGCTTTATGACCACTTGGCGCGCCAGCGACATGCGCATTGCTTCCTTGAGCCTATCCGGTTCCCGCATCACTGCCAAATCAATCGCGCGGCGCAAATCATTCGGCTGATAATCAATCCCCTGTTCATCGCAAAATTCCCGCAGCCGTTCAACCAAGGCTCGCTTCAATTCGCGGGGATCAATGGAATCGTTGAAGCTAAAGGCGAGTTGCGCTTTTTCGGAGATTCGCGCATTCGACATGAGCAAGGCAATGTCGCGTGAATCCTCGTCCGTGCTATCGAGAAAGAGGTCGCGGAGGCTCAGAGTCGCCTTACGCTTTCGCTTCAAGATTTCTTGCGCCGGCGCAGCGTCGCGGCAAAATTCGATGGCGATTTGCTTAACCAGATTTTCGGCCATCTCCCAAGGTTGCGGCGTCACTTCCTGAATCAGGGCTTCAGGGATTCCAAGCTCTTTTCGGAGCTCGTATGGCTTCAGCCTGCTACCGACCTTCGTGGCGAGCGCGCCCTCGAACGGCGCCCTTTGCTCGGCTAAATCGCCAAACAACGGCGTTTGGCTCATTTGGTTCATATACTCGCCGACTTCGATTGCCTTGTTTTGTTGTTCAATTGAATGCTCGCGAACATCACCTTTGACGACCCCCGCTTCAATCAGGGCGCTCAACCGTTCCTGTCTTTCACCTTCGGTTTTGGGTTGCGTGAATTTCAGCAATGCGGACGCGGGGCGCGTCCCGCCTTCCAATGGTCTTCCCGCATTTCCGAACTCGACAACGTCAAGTTGATCAGTCAAAAGTTCGATGCTTTGCCGAACGGCCTTCAGTTCGTCGACGGCGGCGCTCAGGCCTTCCTGCAAACTCGTATCCGTCAAGAACACATAGGCTCGGTCGAGTAGCGCATCGGTTCCGTGAATTGGGCGGACCAAGGGGTGCACGCGCATGATGCGCCCGACAATTTGCAAACCAAAATCCTTGCCACGGCTCGGACGCACAGAAACTAGCGTCCAGGCGCGCGGCGCGTCAAAGCCTGTCGCCACAGCCACTTTGAAAATCAGAACTTCGCGCGACGGATCATAGGCCAGTGTATGAAATTCCGGGTCCGGCTCGCCGGATGTATGCACCGCAATGGCGTTTTCCAGCACACCGATTTCTATGAGCTTCGCTTTCACCCGATCAACGGGGCTTTCGTCGCCGCTCGCTTGATCTTCAACCTGCACCAGCATGAGCGGCGTTACCGAAAGCCCCTTTTCCGCGAGCCGGCTCTTGATCAATTGGTGCTGCGACCATGCGGCCGTCAAAGTCCCCTGTTCAATGTCGATCAATTCTTCGTCGCCGGGCTGAAAACGCAAATAGCCGAGCATGAGGCCGTATTTGTTCAAGCCCGCTAGCACGACTTCCTCGCGCCCAATGACAACACGGCTGGCGACTTCGATTCCAGCGCTCTTTTCGAATTGTTCGAGCTTGTCGTCGTTGGGAGTCGCTGTCGCGAGAATGGAAAAATCCGGCTGTAGGGCTTTAAGATAGAATTCCGCCGCCGCATGGGCGGATGCGCCAAAATTCAGGTGCGCTTCGTCAATAACAACGCCGATCATAAAGCCATCGCAACGCAAGGCGGCGAGCATATCGTCGAGCGATAGTGCATCTTCGCTTGAACGGCGCACCTTGCGCGCGTCCTTATTACGCGCTGCCACGGCCGCCCATGTCTGAATAAACACGTCGGCGTCGCGCGTGCCTGCCGGTTCGCGGTCGGCGTAAATGTCGCGCATCCGCAGCGAGCCGCATTGCTCGATAAGCGCATCGCGAGTTTGCGAGACTAGGCCGGCATAGGGCGCGAACCAGAACCAGGCGACGGGCTTTGGCAAGGCGCCGCGCAAAGCCTCCAACGTGCGCCCGAGCATCAAGGTCTTACCCGAACCCGTTGGCGCTTGAAGCAGGGTTACGCCGCTCTTCAACGATACGTCGCGCCGACTTGTCGGATTTCTTTCATGAATTTCCGCGACCTTGCGCAAGGTCGCCACAAGCCCGTCAACCGCGCTCTTTTGATAATCGGCGAGGGCGAGGCGCGCGATTGATTCCACCGCGCTCACTGCTGAAACCTCTTCATCAAAGTTTCGCGCACGCCTTGGACGTCAAGCGTAACGCCATTCAGGCTTTGCTGAATTTGTCCGGGCGCCCAGGCGTAAACAAAAACGTTCGCGCGAGCTTTGCCGAGTTGCGTAAGGAAGCCAAGCAATGCGTCGTCGCAGCGGTCCACATAGACCAGAGTGAGATTGTCGATTTGATGCGCCTGCCAAGGTTTGTTCGCCTGAAACTCTGTCAATGGCAAATCGTGCATCGCTTCCAATATCGCCCAAGCCTCGGGAGGCTTGAGGTCAGTAATTGCTCAGGCTCGAGATGAGGTGCGCGGCCGGGGATAGGATGATGTTGAGCGCCTGCGACCGATTGACTCATTTGGCCAGCAGGGGCTGGCGCAGCCGCGGCGAATATGAGTCAAGGCGCGCATGGCTCCGCTGCCGCCGCTTAATTCTCTTAGCCACGCCGAAAAAGACGCCCTGATCTTGGCGCTTTTGGCGCGCGTCGAGGAGCTTTGCGCACGGGTCGCCGAGCTCGAAGCCAAGCTCGGCCTGCCACCCAAGACGCCAGACAATTCCAGCACGCCGCCGAGCAAGGGACAAAAAGCTTCGGCGCCTGCGACGGGCAAGAGCGAGGGCAAGCGCAAGCCGCATGCTGGGGCGCATCGTCCGCTGCATCCAAATCCCACGACAAGGCGCGACATCGCAGCGTCCTCCTGCCGGCATTGCGGTGCCGATGTTTCACAAAGCCCGCAGTTCGTCTGCGAGGCCTATGATCACGTCGAGGTCCCGCCGATCACGCCTCAGGTGACGCGCGTCTCGCTCCTTGGCGGGACCTGCCCCTGCTGCGCCAGGAAGTTCAAGGCCGAGCCGCCGGTCGATATGCCCAAAGGTTCGCCGTTCGGCGAAAACCTGCGCGCGCTCGTCATCTATCTGCGCTTCACGCAAGGGATCGCCTTCGAGCGGCTGTCGACGCTGCTTTACGACATGCTCGGTTTGGAGATCAGCGAAGGCGCGCTCGTCAACATGCTGGAGTCCTCGCGAGACGCCTTCGCCAAGCAGGTCAGCGCGATCCGCGCCAAACTGCTGTCGGGGACCGCCTTGCAATCGGACGAAACCGGGCTGCGCGTCGGCAAGAGCAATTGGTGGCTGTGGGTGTTCCACCACCAAGACAGCGCCGTCTTCCTCGCCGAGCCGACGCGGGCCAAGAGCGTCGTCGCCTTGTTCCTCGGGGACTTTCGGCCAGATTACTGGGTTTCGGATCGCTACGGCGGCCAGATGGGCTGGGCCGGCAAGGAGCACCAGGTTTGCCTCGCCCATCTCATCCGCGACGTGCAATACGCCATCGACTGTGGTGACGACCTTTTCGCGCCCGGCCTGCGGCATCTTCTTGGCCGCGCTTGCCGCCTCGGACGAAGGCGCGAGCGACTATCCGACGCCACGCTGAAAAGCTACGAACGGCGGCTGGACGCCCGCCTCGACCAACTCATGGCGCTCGAGCCTTCGCATCAGGCCGGCGTCAAGCTGAAAAGCATGATCCGGCGAACACGCGCGTCGCTCTTCGTGTTCATGACGCGCCGCGAGCTGCCGCCGACCAACAACGGCTCGGAGCGAGCGCTACGCCCCTGCGCCGTGTTTCGAAAGATCACCAACGGCTTTCGCACCGAGTGGGGCGCCAAGCTCTACGCCGACATCCGCTCCACAATAGAGACAGCCCGCCGCCGCGCCATCGGAGCCCTGGAAGCGATCCGCCTAACCCTGGCCGGGAAGTCGCTCGAATTCGCCGGAGCCTGAGCAATTACTGAGGTCATAATCGAGGTCTTCAAAGTTGACTCTTCGCGCGCGAAGATAGGCGAAATCCGCCGAAAGCGCAGAGAATTTTTCGGTGTCCGAAGCGTTAAGCAGGCGGATGCGGCGAGCCGTCACGTCGCGGCATAGGTTTTTTTCTGGTTCTTCCGCGGTAGCTTCTGTGTTCGACACCATAATGAAACGCCGCTCGCCGTCGTTTTCGGCGTTCAATTCCATCACCGCCTGCGCTGTGGTCGCGGAGCCGGCGAAGAAGTCGAGGATGAGGTCGCCATTTTGACTCGACTGCTTTACCAATTCGCGGATTAGAGAAACGGGTTTCGCATAGTTGAACGCTTTTGAACCGAAAACATCCTTTATGGCTTTTGCCCCCTCGTCATTTGTGCCGGCCAAAATAGCGTTCGCACCTTCATCGAGCGTCTCTTTTTCGGAGCGAGGCGTAATCCAGCTTGATAAGGGTTGACTGGCGTTCCGAAGATCTTTCTTGTAGCGCTTAAAGCGCGGCGTGCCGAATCCGACGCTCTTTCCAATCCAAAAGTCTAAATCCGGCAAGTCGGCCCGTATTTTTGCTGTGCCGCCACTTGATGGAACATCTCCAAGCGCGATAGCCTGCATCAGTTCATCTTTAGAATTCCAAATAACTACACGCTATTCCTCAGGAAACGAAATTCGATCATCGGCGATCAAGTCCTCAATTACAGCGCTGCGCAATCGTTGTCCCGGACGCAAGTTTCGCTTTGAGGCGAATCTCCATACGCTGTTTGGATTGCAAGGATAATAAATGTTCGTCTTCGGATCGAAAATTGGATAATATGAGCCTCTTGCAAAATTGTTAGAGATTGGCGCGGGCGATGAGGCGATATAGATAGGCTTCCTCATGTGGATTGCAAGTATTATTGTGTAGAATATTGCGCTTTCATTTAAAAGTTGTTGGATTATGATTTCGAATCGAACTACGCGCCGTGGCGACGGACCACATGACTGACGATCCTCTCGACGCCATGTGGGCGCGCTGGAATCACATACAGGCCTCGCTTTTCCCTTGGCTTCGCGAGGAAGTCGAGCCGATGACCGAACAGCTCGGGCGGCTCATCACCATCCTCGACGTGATCGGTCTCCAAGCCTTCGTTCCAGAGCCGCCGCGAGGCCCGGGCCGCCCACCCGAGGATCGCCGCGCCCTGGCCAGATGCTTCGTCGCCAAGGCTCTGCTCGGCATTCCAACCACCAGCGCCTTGATCGAACGCCTGCAGGCCGACAAGTCGCTGCGCAGAATCTGCGGGTGGGAGCGGCGTGCGCAGGTTCCGCACGAATCCACCTTTTCTCGCGCTTTCAACGAGTTCGCGCAAGGCGATCTGCCGGGCAGAATGCACGCGGCGCTGGTCGAGCGCACGCTCGAGGGGCGCGTCGTCGGCGTCGTCGCCCGCGACGCCACCGAGATCGAAGCGCGCGAGAAGCCCGTCGAGAAAGACGGGAAAGACGATCCGCCGCCGCCCGCCGCCGAGCCGCCAAAAAGGCGCGGACGCCCGAGAAAGGGCGAGGAGCGGCCAAAGCCGGAGCCGTCGCGCCTCGAACGGCAAGCCACGCAAAGCCTTGCGAAAATGCTCGCCGAGCTGCCCACCGCCTGCGACGTCGGCTGCAAGAAGAACAGCAAGGGCTATAAGGAGACATGGATCGGCTACAAGCTGCATCTCGACGTCGCCTGCGGCCAAATCCCCGTCTCCTGCGTGCTGACCTCGGCCTCCGTGCACGACAGCCAGGTCGCCATTCCCCTCATGACCATGACCAGCGCCCGCATCGTCTATCTCTATGAGGCGATGGACGCAGCCTACGATGCCGAAATCATCGACCGGCACAGCAAGGCGCTCGGCCATGCGCCGCTGATCGACCGCAATTTTCGTTCGCAGCATGAAGCCAAAACCGAATGCGCCGAGGAGGTCGCCCGCATGAGGCGCGTCGGCGTCCCGGACCCGGACGACAGACTCTTCGATTTCCGCACCATGGCCGAACGCGTCAATGCCCGGATGAAGGACGAGTTCGGCGCCAGGTTCGTGCGCGTGCGCGGCGCCATCAAGGTCAAATGCCACTTGACGTTCGGCGTGCTCGTCCTCGCCGCCGATCAAATCTTGCGGGTCTCGGCCTTCCGCGCCGCCCCCGCCTGAGCCCCCACGAAGCCGACATCTCGCGTGCCGGCGGCAAAATCACTCGCTCGAAGAATTATGCAAGAGGCTCATATGATAGCGGCCTTTGGAACATATCTTTAGGACCAGTCAAGTTATCGCGCTGAAACCAATCGTCTCGATTGGGATCATATTGGTCGTAGAACTCAAACGATTTTTCATTTCCGCCGAATTGAAAATTCGGTCGTGCATACACCAACACCGACTCATGATCAGACGAGAAGAATGCACCTCCCGTGTCATTACCCCCTGTTCTAGTGCGCCATACGAAGGAGCCCACCCGCATCCTGGGCAAGACCTCGTCCATCAACAGTTCAAGCCGGGCGCGGTTTTCGTCATTGATGGAGACTAGGATAACTCCATCCTCGCTTAGAAGATCACGCGCCAACGTTAATCGCCGATACAAGAACTCAAGCCATGTCGAATGGCGGTAACGATCATTGGCGTCAAAATAATGGTCATTGTAGACCCAATCCTTGTTTCCGGTGTTATACGGCGGATCGATATAGATGCACTTCACCCGGCCCGAGTATGCCATGCGCAACCAGCGCAAGGCGTCGAAATTGTCGGCTTCGATAACGAGGTTGCTCCAAGGCGCCGGCCTTTCGCAAAGATCAGGAATTATATCGCAAGCGACGAAATCGGCGGAAATCGCTTGATCGGCTTCAATGGCGTTGCGCTCCCAAACGAGCCCCAAACGCTTCTGGCGATCATTCTTCTCCAGAAGCTGAATCAACTGCTCTCGCGTTAAACCGTCGTATTTGCCCGCCATTCCCCAAAAATCCGCGTTTGTCGCCGTCAAACCAGCGCGAGAGGTTGCGGAGATTCATACCCGCCGCGCCGTCCCATGGCTAGACGCTCGCCAACGTCCGCCTCAAGCCGCATCGAGGCAAACCGGAGCGCCCTTCACCCGCTCTCCTTGCTTGTTCTTTCGATCTGTTCCGCCGTCGTCTTTGACGCGGGCAAATAGCCCCGCCTTCGCAGGCCATCGGGACGGCTCCGCCTTGTCGAAGACGCCAAATTCGAGCATCTTTGCACCCGAACCGGGGCCTATCCGGCGAATCCCGGCTCAAGAGTGACCATCCGCTCGTCACAGCATTGGCGGCGGCTCCGTTCGGCTCCCCAGTACGGAACTCTTGACGCTCTATGAACGTTTTTGTTGCCGTAGGGCGGCGTAAGCGGGAGAACAAGTGATGGTTATCGGCGGCAGAGATACCCCAATGGGTTTTAGTGCTCGGCTCAGGGCTAGGCATGTTTCTATTGGGTTTCGCAACGTATTTTTGGGTGCCGAAGAGGCCGGCAATGGTGACGGACCGCTCGATTATTGATGGACGTCGGATCGGGGTGTCACCATTCGCCTTTCGAGGGGCAACGCCGAGGGCTCACCCCGGCGGCAATTCGCCACGCACACCCGGCGGAGGAGCTACACCAAAAGCTCATGCCGGGTGAGGCCCACGATCCATCCCCAGTGAAGCCTCCGGCAATCCTCCCTTCCGGAAGGAACGGGCAAGCGAAAGGCCGGCGTCAGGGCGAGCGAAAACGCAGTCGGACGAAACGCCTGACGGAAAGCTGGGCTCTGCGGTGCTTTTTGGTTTCGGAGGCCCCACTTGCGTACTGGCCACGGTAACCCGTAGCCGGTGAATGACAACTACGGTTAAAGATAAAGATGCAGCGAGACCGCTCTGGCGTATCCCATCTCAGGGGTGCTGACGCCGGACAGCGGCTTGCCGAAAAGAAAGGCTCGTCGCATAATAACTTCTTATGGGAGACGCCGAACGCGGGCAAGGTCAGTTCGGCTGGTCCCGGGAGGAGAAGGGGTCCCTTCGGTGGCGAAGACCCTCGGGATTTCGGGGCAGACGCTGCACAACTGGGCGAAGGCCGAGGCTGCGGGTCAGTTGCGCGACGTCGCCGGCAAAGCGGTCAGCGCCGAGCAGATGGAGATCGCCCGTCTGAAGGCGGAGCTGGCCAGGACGCGGATGGAGCGCGACAATTTAAAAAACCGTCGCGGAACCGAGGCCGCCTGTGGGCATAGAAACGGTTTGCGCGCTATCCTGGCTGCGGAAGGGAGCGGCCGTCCACTTTTTGGTGGCGAATAACCTTGCCGCAGGGAAGACAAAGGTCCAGACCCGAAGCTGAGAAGAACGCTAATGACTGAACATTTTAAATTCGAGATTGATTTGCATGGATACAGCCCACTGCAGGTTGACAGCAGTTTTATGTCCTCGGTTGTTGCGACTGCATGCAAATCCGGCTGGCAAAGCATACGATTTATTCATGGGCATGCGTTATGGCGCAATTCTCCGAGGCCATTCGCGAACACGAATACAGGAGTTCTTGGGCTATCAGTTCGTAACTTGCTGCGAAATGAAGTATCGCTTCGCCAATGGATTAAGCATACAACAATTGATTGCTCCTCCGAGGGCTCAACGTCTGTGAAGCTAAAGTCAGCCAAGGTTACTATGCCAGAGAGGGCCGATTTTAGCGGTCTACCAGCGCCGCAATTCGCTCGTCGGTGAGGTCGCCCGCCTAACTGCAATGCCGGAGGTCGTTTCGCTTGATCAAATAGAGTGTGGCGCATTTGCTCACACGATTTCGCTTTATTCGATGTCACAACTAGAAAAGTGGGGTCTGCATCATGAGTTATTCGTTACGCATACCGCTTTGGCGCGGAACGTTGAAAATAAAAAGCGAAAGCAGGCTCAGGAGTCGTGAGCGTGACGGGAGGTCGCCTACATTCCGGCTCTTTTCAGCGTACTTCATTTGGGAGCCGAAAGCGTCTGAGCCACACCAAACAGAGCTGTTGAAGAAAAGCGAGCAGGCCGAGCAGGCTAAGAGCCGATCTGGCTGAAGGTTGAGTCCTGTGAGTCTCTTGTGATTCAATGCCGAGCACGGCGAGAGCGCGGCGCTCCTTCAGGGACGACATGCACGGCGCCGATCCTTCGCTTGAGCGTGACGGAATCAGTCGGCCCCCCTTTTATCCGGCGAATCCGGGTAAAGATTGCTTAGCTTTGCGCTTGGCGTCCTTACAGAGGAGAAGCGTATTGAAAAGCCAATACGAATCCATCGCGTCCCAATACGTCGAGGCCAGAAAAGACCCGGTGACGCTCTTTCTTGAAATGCCTTCTGTAAAAAATGCTTTAGGAGACATTGATGGGAAAAGTGTGATAGATTTTGCCTGCGGTACAGGCCATTACACACGGTTTATCAGAGAACTTGGCGCGAAGAGCGTCCTGGGCGTAGACCTCTCTCCTGCAATGATCGAGGTTGCGCAATCGGAAGAAAAGCGAAATCCGCGTGGGATCGCATATGTAGTGGGAGACGCCACCGAAGAGCAGCTTTTCGGGGGATTCGATGTGGCAACGGCAATATTCTTATTCAATTATGCCGATGATGATCGGACGCTTGAAAAAATGTTGTTCAACGTAGCGGCGAACTTGAAGGATAGCGGAAAATTGGTCGCAGTCGTTCCAAATCCTGATTTCGTTAATGGTCTTCGTGATACCGCCAAGTATGATTTATTATTGGAAGTGATAGAGAATCGATCATCGAACTTGCGTGTGAGGATGGATTTTCTCGGGCCTAAAAACTTTTCGATTGAATTTACTCAGTGGAGTCGCGATACCTACGGGATAGCTATGCAGCGTTCCGGATTCGAGGAAGTTACCTGGATTCCTTTTGCTGTTTCTCCTGAGGGTATCGCAAGGCATGGGGAGGATTATTGGTCAGAACTGCTTAACAACCCAAAGAGTATCCTCTTGTGCGCGAAGAAGAGATGTTCAGCTGCGGCGTGAATTCCACTTTCACCCATGCGCCGGCGACGCTACGGGAATGCAGGTCGGCTCCGGGTCAACCTGCGCTGCGAGGCCATTGTTTGAACGAGTCCGCTCGGCCCCACTTTGCCGCCGCGTCCTCTGCCGGAGCGCGCGCCGGCTTGCTTGAGGAACTCCGGCCGCCACTTGCCGTGGCGATAAAGAATCATGCGCCTCTGTGGAGCTTTCCGCCGCGGCTGACCGAAAGCGCTCTCGCACGTCGCCCAGTGCAACAAGTTGCACCTTTTCGGAAACTTATTGCACCCGCGCGGCCATGCGTCGCAATCGCGACGATCCGTGCTAGGTTTGCGCTTGCGCCGCTGTTAGGCGTCGCGCAGGCGGATCACCGCGGCCTTCGACGCCGGCGGTAAGTCCCGCGCCCCCGACGAGGGAGCAAGCCTTTGGCGATCAAGGATCTTCTCTTTCACCTCGACCCGGATGGGGCGCAGGCCCCGGGAAGCGAATTTGCGGTCTCGTTCGCCGCGGCGCATGGCGCGCACCTGACCGCGGCGAGCGTCGCGATCCGATATCCTCCGCAGTTCGCGAGCCCGGCGAGCTTCGCCGGCGGTCTCGAATTCAGCGCCGTGGAAAGCTTTGCGCAACTCGGGGAAGAGAACCGCAAGGCTGCAAGCGACGCCTTTGAGCGGCTCGCCAAATCCCTCCCCGCCGGCGTTTTGGCGGAATCCAAGATGATTGAAACCTTTCCGCATCTCGTCGGCGAGGAGTTCGGGCGGGTCGCGCGAGGCTTCGACTTGGCGATCATCACGCAGCCGGGGCCGGCAGGGCCGGATTACGCCCAGGACATCGTCACGGGCGCGCTTTTCGTTTCGGGGAGGCCGGTCTTCGTTCTCCCGCCCGGCTTCACAGGACGGGCGAAGCTCACTAAGGCCATGGTCTGCTGGGACGGCGGCGCGCCAGCGGCGAAAGCCTTGGCCGAGTCTCTTCCCCTTTTGGCGCGAGCCGACAAAGTCGAAGTCGTTTGCGTGAAGGACGACCAGTCGCCCTTCCAGCCATCCGGCGCTCTGATCCTTCGCCACCTCGAACGGCACGGCGTCGCTGGCGCCTTGTGCGAAATCCCGGCGGCGCAGGACGAGAGCGCGGCGCTTCTCTCACGCGCGGCCGAGAGCGGCGCCGACTTCATCGTGATGGGCGCCTATGGCCATTGGCGGTTGCGCGAGCTGATCTTCGGTGGAACGACGCGCAGCGTGCTGGCTGCGAGCAAGCTGCCCGTCTTCATGGCGCATTGAGATTATCGTCGAGGAAGAAAAACCCTCGGCCTCCCGGAGGCGCGCGGCTTCCTGGCGCGGTGATCGCCGCGGGCACGAAAGCAACAACTCCAAACGCAAAACGGGACGCCCCCAATCGCCGATCTGCAATCCCAAGGCGTCGCCACCGGGTGAGGTGCGGCGATCCCTTCGAGCAATGAAGCGGTGGATCGTGTGATTACTCTTTGTCGCGGCCGTTTCGGCCAGGGTTAGGGGCAAAGGGAGCCGCATATGACGCGGATCATCGAACATCGCAGCGCTTTGCCGTTCGGGCCCGTGGTCGAGGTGCATGTGCGCCATGACGCCGACGCCGACATACCGGTCTTCGCCATGGTCAGCGTCACTTCGTTCGGCGAGAGTCCCGACCCCGCGGCTTTTCCTCAACCATTGCCGCCCGCCGACGCCTTCCTCCAGGCGCTCGCCTACGCCTTCCTCCAGGCGCTCGCCTACGCAGAGAGAGTTGGGATCGCATGCGTGTGGATTAACGACCCCGGCGGCCACTTCCCGCCAGACAAGCGTCCCCTACGAGACGCGGGCAACGCCTGATCCGACTCGCGCCAGATGCTCCGTCTCCTGCCGTCCCCCGCGCTTGGCGCTTCGACTGTTCGGCGTGCGGCTCAAAACTCCAGCAAGCGTCGCGCGGCCCCCGGTGGTGGAAGAACCTCTGGGCCGCCTTCGTCGCACGCTCCGCGGCGATGAACGGCGCCATCACGATTTCACGATCAGTGACGGGCTTATGGGTTCGGGTGCGGCGTCAACCGGACATCAGAGACGCCGCTAGAGGTGCTCGTGCTTGCGGCCTCTAGACGCTATCCTGGATCGCGCCCAGGGCCGGCAGCTTGCCGTTACAGCAGCTACCCCGACGAAAACGAGGAGGAAGATGAACACGGAACTGATCCGATACAACGCCGCGAGGCGCGCGCTGCTCGCGAGAAATAAATCAGCTGTAAACCAACGCGTATGGGGTTTGTCCCGACAGACAATTTTTGGGTTGACGAAAGCAGCTTTTAGATTGAGCATTTCGTCATATCGCGGTCGTGAGGGGTGGGTGATTCGTCCAGCCCTGGTCGAGCGGGACCTCGAATATGGTCGCGATAAACCCGAGCTAGTCCTTTCGCAAGGTAGGAGACATGCAAGGAAGCATGACGCCACCGGGCAACACGGTACGACCTGTCTAAGCTCGTGGGCGTCTGGATAAATTCAAGACGCGCCTAATGTCGATCACAAACCTCTAAGCGGGTGGCCGTACGCCTATGGCAGCGCAACCCCTCTGATTGCTGGGTGTTCCCAGTTCGCAAGGCGAAGTCTCTGGCCCCGTTAGCGACCTAGCGCTGCGGGGCCTTCGCGTTTTGTATAACGCGCGGCTTCGGTGCAGCTCCCGTATTTATCCAAACACAAAGCCGGTCAACCTTCAAAACTCGCTCAGGTCGGGCACGCGCTGAAAAGCGATCTTGCTCGTCATTCGACGTGACGACGAAGCCGCCAGGCCAAATCCCACTGAGCCTTTGCCGAATTTCTTGTTAAGTTCATCGATTGCCTTGGTCAGCACGGCGTTCTGTGGACGTTCAAATAGGTCCGTTTGATGCTCATTAGCCGAGACAAGATCGGTAAGAGAGACGCCGACACGTAACGGTCTAAGCGCGGGCGCGTGCGCCAAGATGCTCATCAATGCCCGATTGAGCGTCTGAGTTTCCTGTGCCTCGTTGAAGGAACGTTGATCGATCCAATGACGGCGATCTTGGGTCCACTTGATTTCGACGACAAGGCGACGGCAGTAAAAGTTTTCCTGGCGCAATCGCAGCGCCGCTTTAACCAAAAGCTGCTGGATCACGGTCGTGGCCGCCGCGATGGTCCTTTGCTCGGGAGCCAGGACATGCTGATGACCCATGCTTCTTTTCTGGCGTGCTGGCGACGGCAGGTCCTCTCCGTGAAGGAGCGCATGAAACCTTCGTCCGACAACGCCGCCCCAGACGCGCTGCAAGCGGTCGGCGTCCGCGTGCCATAGCTTGTAGACGGTGTCGAGCCCCGCTTCACAAAGCCGTCGGCTCATGTTTTTGCCGACACCGCAAATCTCGTCGATTTTGAGGTGTAGGATTTTCTCCGGCATTTGCTCTGGTTCAAGGATCGTCAGGCCGTCCGGTTTCTGCATATCCGAAGCAAGCTTGGCGAGCAGCTTGTTGCTTGCCGCACCGATGGAGCAGGTCAGGCATTCTCCTACTTGCTCTCGTATCGCCTGTTTAATTTCGGCGGAAAGCCTTGTTATGGCTACAGGGGTACGCTGGCTTCGATCCAATGTGCAGGCAACCTCGTCTATTGACATGACGTGTTCGATGGGGATGCAGGCCTCGATAGCGTCGAGAATGCGGTGGTGATATTCGACGTAGAGCTTCGGCCGGGACTGGACCACGATCAAATCCGGGCACATTCGCTTCGCCTCGCCGATCTTGGTTCCGGTCTTCACGCCATAGGCTTTGGCGGCATAGCTGGCGGCGATGGCGCAGGTTGTGTCCGCGATCAATGGAGCGACGGCGACAGGCTTTCCTCGCAAGCGAGGATCTTCCTGCTGCTCGCAGGAGGCAAAATAGCTGTTCAGGTCCGCCACCAGCCAGCGAAGTTTGGGCTCGTTCTCGGATGCCAACGGAGCCATTTTCGAACGGGTTCGTGTTAGAAGAGCTTGGCGGCCCCCACGGCGCGCCCAGCGCGCTTGCTGTTGCAAGCTAATAGCGAGAACGCGACAAATCTACGGCTGAAAAGGACGCCTTCTCGCCGGGAGCACTGCGCATGCCGATCACGCGAATGGACCACTTCACCATTCTCACCACGGATGCGGATAAGACGGCGGCTTTTTATCGAGAGCTGCTGGGCTTCAAGTCGGGCCCGCGGCCTGCATTCCCGTTCCGGGGCGTGTGGCTGTACAGCAACGACAAGGCAATCCTACACGTTATCGAACGCTCTGTTATTCCGGAGGGCAGCGGCGTTCTCGATCACATCGCCTTTTGGGGAGAGGACCTGCAATCCTTCCTCGCCATGCTAAAGGCGCGGGGCCTAGCTTATGATCTGCGGCGGCTCCCAGAAGGCGGGCATGGCGCCGGCGTATGGCAATTGTTCTTCAATGATCCGAATGGCGCGCGGGTAGAAATCGATTTTGCCGCAACCGAGAGCATTGGTGCGGGAGCGTAGCGGTCATGACAGGGCGGCTGCACGTGCGACGCTCGGCTCCGAGACCGACGCCACGTCTTTCTTTAGCGCAGCCATTCACCGGCTTGAGTGCGACAGCTTGACGCCTGGGCATCCCTTCACGTCTGGCCAGTCTACCCCGTCTCTACCCCGTCCCCAGCATGTTCGACGTGAGTAGCTCCTTCAGCTGCACAAACCGCGCTCGCTTTGCGGCAAGCTGCTCAGGAGAAATCTTCAAGAAGTCGTCGTCATCCTCACTGAGGATGTGCTCGTCCTCGATCACCGTCATGCGCTCCAAATGATCGAGGTAGAGCCTCAGTTCGTCGTCGCTGAATATAGCGCGGACCTCGGCAACGAAACGTGGCAGCTCCCGAGCGAACTCAGGCCTCGTCACCGCCATATCAGCATAAGTTAGTAGCTTTTCGCCGAGCAGGTAGTCCAGGGCAGAGAGAACGCCATGCTGAACCCGGATATCGCGAGCCGCCAAGCATTGCTGCTTCCAAATGTCTTGAAATCTGTGCTGGGTCATAGCGCACTCGCGTTCGGCCGCTGCACCGCTGGTCTCGTCGCGGCAGAGATGGAATTGGTTGGCATGGTCTTCGGTTGCACAACCGAAACGATTGCAGCGCCGACGCGCTGTAACGCAGATTACCCCATGAGCAAGAATACCACGAAGGGGGCGGGTGTCGCCGCGGAGAATTGACGCGGCTGTCATGTCGTTCCTTCGCCGCCAATGCCGTCCGTCTCCAGCTTCACGCGCTGGCCTACAACCTCAGCAATTTCCTGCGCACGCTCGCGACGCCGGAGCCGATAAAAGATTGGTCGCTAACGACGCTCAAGGAGAAGCTGATCAAAATCGGCGCGAAGGTCGTGAGCCACAGTCGTTACGTCGCGCTGCAAATAGCGCAGATGCGCGTCAGCGGCCTACCAAGCTTCGAAATCGTAGCCATATGCTCGACAGAACTCCGACCAAGGATGGCGCGGGGACAGTATCCAGAAACGGAATGATGGCGACAACGAACATGGGCGGGGCGGAACCCCGCAAATCGAACCGCGGCTTCGCGAGCATGGACCCGGCGAAGCGGCGCGAGATTGCGATAATGGGCGGAAAGAGCGTGCCTAGCTACAAGCGCAGCTTCTCGCAGAATGCCGAGCTGGCCGCAACGGCGGGCCGCAAGGGCGGCCAGAAAGTCAGCCCCGATAAGCGCAGTTTTTCGCGGGACCATAAATTGGCGTCCGCAGCTGGTCGCAAGGGCGGACGTGCCGTCCGGGACAAGCAAGCGGAAAGCCGCACCGCCTGAAGCGGCACAACAGGCATAACGGAGGGCGGACCGATGGGCCGCCCTTTTTTTCTTGGCCGAACATCGCCCTCGTCCCCCTTGACAGCCCCATCGGCTCGGACGGCGTCTGCTGCGTCGTCGACCTTCTTGGGCAGCGGTCTTGTCCCGGGAAGGCCGAAAATATAATCGACGTCATTGTCTTCACACCATGCCATCGCCTCCGGTCGCGCGACTTGTCGAGCGCATCCTGAAACTCCGTAATCCGAGCACGCGCTATTCCGTGGGAATGCTGGCCCAACGAATCGTCGTGCCGCTCAAATGCTTGCTGCCGCAACGGCTCTTTGAATGGCTTTTTCGTCTCGTGATGGGTCTTTGAGCGAACAAGGCGCTGAGCGCTTGGCGGAGCGTTTTCGCGGATGTAGGAATAGTCAACGCTAAGAGTGCGAGCGTCATCATGAACAGCTTCATCAGACATTCCCTTACGACTAAACGCGCGCCTTGGCATTGGCGGCGACCCAAAGCGCGAGAACGCGTGAGTTGCGGCGGCAATGTGGGGAGAAGCGGACTCGTTCACGGCAAGGCCGGATGGGCGAAGATGACCCGATGTATGCTCCGGCCGAGTGTCGCAAGAATTTTTTTGATCTGGCGGTTGACCAAACCATCTCCCCGGTGAGAGAAAATCATCAACCGGCGATTATCACCACCCGGGGAAATGGTTCCTTTCTACAGAGGCGTCGTCGCAGCCCGCAAATCGATTGGAGCGAAACATGGTGAATGACGTTCAAACCGAAAAGACCGATCCCAAAACATGGGCGATTGCGGTGTGGGCGCTTTACCTCGGTTCCGCGATCACCGGCATCACTGGGCTGATCGGCCTGATCATCGCATATGTGAAGCGCGACGATCTCTCGGGCACAATTTATGAATTGCACGTAACCTCGGCGATTCGCACTTTTTGGATCGGGCTTGTTGCGTCTCTTATAGGCGTTGCCTTGAGCTTCCTCGGTGTGGGTTTACTAATCATTGTTGTGGCCGGGATTTGGGGCCTCTTTCGCACAGTACGCGGGCTGATCAAGGCGATAGACGGCAAGCCCATCGACGATCCAGAAGGTTGGCTTTGATGCCCGGTATCAAAATTTGAGTTCCAGTCTCTGGGCCAACGGGGGATCGCATGGCGTTGACAGACATCACACGCCCATCCGTCGAGGCAGCGTTGGCCGAAGCCGAAGCCGAAGCCATCGGGCGAGAGGCGTTCCTCACTAAGTATGGTTTTGGCCCAGCACGGTCCTACTTCATCGAATGGAATGGCGAGCGTTATGACAGCAAGGCCATTGCTGGTGCCGCTCATGGGTATTTACCGGGTGGCGCCGCATTGGCGGCATCGGAGTTCTCCGGAGGGGAAAGCTCCGTCGCCCATCGACTCAGGCAGCTCGGGTTCACGATCTCGGAGCCGCCGGCTCGCAACCCGGCATGGACAAGGGACGAGCTAATCCTCGCCCTCGATCTATACGTGCGCTTCATGGGCAATCCGCCAGACAAGGGCAGTAAAGAGATCGTCGCACTCTCTGTGCTGCTCAACCGCATTGCGGGAGGGCTGGAAGGTGGCGACGTGACGCTTCGGAACCCCAACGGCGTCTATATGAAGCTGATGAACTTTCGTCGCTTCGATCCCGTTTACCAAGCTCAGGGCAAGTCTGGCCTGACACGGGGCAACAAGCTGGAGGAGGTTGTATGGAACGACTTCGCTTCCGATCCCGCTCGACTCGCCAGTACCGCAGCTGCAATAGCAGCTAACGTCGAGGTCGGCTCTATCGTCCTCGATGAAACCGATGAGATCGAGGAAGCGGAGGAAGGTCGTGTCCTTACTCGGGCACACTTGGTCCGGGAGCGTTCACGCAAGCTGGTCGATGCTAAAAAGGCAGCGTCTCTCGTGTCGGCTGGCAAGCTGCTGTGTGAGGCATGCGGTTTCGACTTCCGCGTGACCTATGGCGAACGAGGCGAGGGCTTCATCGAGGTTCACCATGCCGTCCCGGTCCATCAGCTCCTGCCGGGAGCCACGACAAAGTTGGCGGACCTGCATCTGTTGTGCGCCAACTGCCATCGCATGGTGCATGCGAGGCGACCATGGCTCACCCTGGAGCAACTGAAGGCATGCATCGGACATGGTCGCATCTAAAGCGACCGCTCGCTTCAAGCAGCGAGATCATCGCTTTGCAGAATCGCGGGGATGAGGCGCTTGTCCGAAGTTGCGACATCGTTTGGCGCAACAGGCTTGGCCATGACGTGGAGGGCGGCGGCCAATGCTGAGATGCCAATCTCCTTATAGAGGTGGACCTGGCGATCAGGCGCCTGACCGGCGGATTGCGGCGCGGTGAATTCGGTAGTGACGAAATCTGACATGGTGGCACTCTGCTACTGGGAGGTGAGGATAGATTGCGATGTTTTTCGGCGTATTTAAGGCCAGTTAGTCGCCGCCGAGTTAACGGGCCGTTAAGCCTCATCATCAGGCAAAGCGGGCGCGGAGAAGCGCCAAGTTTGGCGATTGTTCGACATTCGCAGCTCAGCTCGCAACGCTGCCGCGCTCATACCAGCCGCGCGAACGGCGGACGATATGGACGACGGAAAGCATGACCGGCACTTCCACGAGTACGCCGACGAAAACAAATGCTCGACACGCTACCGGTCCAGAAGCCAACTTTGGGTTAGTTCGCGCGCTGAGACCGACGACCGGAATTCGGATTCGGCCCCGAAAAGTTGCTGGAAAAATATTGCCCGCTCTGCGGCGAACGCCTGGATAAAGGCGGAGCGCGATGCAGCACGACGTCGCGTCGCAGGGGAAGACTTCGAGTGTGAATGAGTTTTGCCCTTCTTGGCGAAGGTTCGAAAATGGCGCAAACGCGAAGCGCCAGAACGCGCGTGTGGCGGCTGCTATTTGGGGATCAGGGGGACTCGTTCGAACGGTGCGCCGACGGCGCAGGTTGACCCGAACCGGTCGTCGACAGCCCCGAAAGAAGCGCTGTTGCCGCGTTGGACGCTGGCTTGAAGTGATGGGCATATTGCGCCCGGCGCGCGATGTGAGATTGGTCAGCAGAACTGCCGACCAATCGTTATTCGTCGTCGGCATCGTCACGGTTCAGAGTCGACAAAGCCGTTAGCGCACGACGCGCCTAGGCACCACAACGGGCCTTCTGTGGACGACGCGTCTGTGCACGACAACAACAACCTTTTCTATGCTCGCCCCACCATTCGCCGCAAGCGCCCCCTGTGCCTTTGTCGACGGGCTCGATTTAAAAGACGCCGGGTTCGCGCGTTGAGCCCTGTCGATGGCGGTGAAAATCCGCGCATAGATGGCGCGGTTGCGAGCTTGGCGGCTTCTTTTGGGTTTGCCGAGACGATGATGGTGCGTGGCTGAGGTTGATGCGGCGGCGCGTGATGGCGTCCTGACGTCACGGCGGATGTTGGGGTAAGCTTGGCCTTTTCAAGGACAAGCACGGCGTCGATCTCGACTTGGCGGTTCTGTTCGACGCCGTGCCCCACACCGTGCCGGGCACGCATGTCCGATCAATATCGCGGAAAGCAGGGCGCTCGTCCACATGGCGTCGGCCAATCCGAGCATGACGACGCTGGATCGGCGAGGTTGTTTCTGTGCGCTGGGTGTCGTGCCCAGGCGCTGATTTGTAGCTGTTGCGATCGCGGCCAGATTTACTGCGCTGGGGATTGCGGCCCTCATGCACGGCGGCGTGGCCAGCGCGCGGCGGGAGCCCGTTACCAAGCCAGCCGCCGAGGTCGGTTCACGCATGCCGAGCGCGCGCGCCGATACCGGGCGCGATGCAAAAACGTGACGCATCAGGGTTCACCCCCACCGGCTCCCGGTGATTTTCTGTCGTTCGGCTCGCCGACGATCGCGAGCGACGCAACGACCTCGGATGTCGAACCCCGGCGACCGATCTCGCACTGCCACTGGTGCGGCCGGCGCTGTCCCGATCTCGTCCGCCAGGGATTTTTGCGCCGCCGCGTCGGTCGTCGCGGCGCGCCGCGACACAACCGGATGGGACGCGACCATGGTGACGCCACCTGATATCGAGGCGCAAATCCTGCGCTATTATCACGCCGAGAAGTGGGCCATCGGCACGATCTCCCGTCAGTTGCGCGTGCATCACGACGTGGTGCGGCGCGTGCTGGCGCAAGCCGGTCTGCCGAGGATTGGGTCCCCACGCAAATCGCCGATCGACGCCTATCTGCCGTTTATCCGTCAGACGCTTGAGGTATTCCCGTCGCTGACGGCCAGCCGTCTGTATGGGATGGTGCGCGAACGCGGCTATCCGGGCCGTCCCGACCACTTCCGCCACCTCATCGCCTGTTATCGGCCGCGTCCGAAGGCCGAAGCCTATCTGCGTCTGCTCACCTTGCCGGGCGAACAGGGACAAGTCGATTGGGGCCACTTCGGCCATCTCCAGATCGGCCGCGCGCGGCGTCCGCTGATGGCCTTCGTCATGGTGCTCAGTCATTCGCGGCAAATTTTTCTGCGCTTCTTTCTGGACGCCCGGATGGAGAACTTTCTGCGCGGCCATGTCGCGGCCTTCACCGCCTGGGGCGGCGCGCCGCGCGTTTTGTTATACGACAATCTCAAGAGCGCGGTGCTGGAACGGTGCGGCGACGCGATCCGCTTCCACCCCACTTTGCTCGGCTTCGCCGGACAATATCGCTACGAACCGCGCCCCGTGGCGATCGCCCGGGGCAACGAAAAGGGCCGTGTCGAACGCGCCATCCGTTACGTGCGCGAGGCCTTCTTCGCCGCCCGGGAATTTATCGATCTCGATGACCTCAATGGCCAGGCAGAGGCCTGGAGCCTTGGCCCCGCCGCCGACCGGCGCTGTCCCGGCGAACCCCACCGCACCGTGCGGGACGTGTTCGTTGAGGAAAGAGCCCGCCTGCTCCCGCTGCCTGACACCCCGCCGCCCTTGCTCGAACAGGTCGCGGTGTCGGTGGGCAAGACGCCCTATGTCCGGTTCGACCTGAACGATTATTCCGTGCCGCACACTCACGTCCGGCGCGTGCTGACCGTACTCGCCGATCCCCGCGAGGTTCGCATCGTCGATGGCGTGAAGGTGCTCGCCTGTCACCCACGCAGCTACGACAAAGGGGCGCGGATCGAAGAACCCGTCCATGTCCAGGCGCTGGTCGACGAAAAGCGCGCCGCGCGCCAGCATCGCGCCAACGATCGCCTCGCCCAGGCCGCGCCGGCCAGCCAAGCCTTGCTCGTGCGCGCTGCCGAACGCGGATCCAATCTCGGCGCCATCACCGCCGCTCTGCTGCGTCTGCTCGAACGGTACGACGCCGCCGCATTGCAGGCCGCCATCCTCGAGGCGCTGGAGCGCGATGTGCCGCACCCGAACGCCGTGCGCCTCGCCCTCGAACGTCACCGCGAACAACAAGGCGCCGCCCCACCCGTCGCCATGACGCTGCCCGCGCATGTGCGCGACCGCGATGCGCCGGTGCGGCCGCACGCGCTCGAAACCTATGACCAGCTCAAGGACGATCAAGATGACTGAACCCGACACGCGGCGCGCCCGCGCCGGCGCGCTCAATCTGCATGGACTTCTGGCGCACTGGAGCGAGATCGCCAGCGAGGCCTGGGTCGATACGCTGCTGGGCTGGGAGGAACGGGAGCGAGCCCGCCGCGGCTTGGAACGCCGGCTGCGCGCCGCCCATATCGGTCGCTTCAAGCCGCTTTGCGACTTCGATTGGAACTGGCCGAAACGCTGCGACCGCGCCGCCATTGACGCGCTGATGACGCTTGAGTTCCTCAAGGACGCCACCAACGTCGTTCTCGTCGGCCCGAACGGCGTCGGCAAGTCGACCATCGCGCAAAACATCGCTCATCAAACGCTGATCGAGGGACATGCTGTCCTGTTCACCAGCGCGGGCCAACTCCTGGGCGATCTCTGCGCGCTGGACAGCGACTCCGCCTTGCGCCGCCGTCTGCATCACTACGCCCGGCCACAACTGCTGGTGATCGACGAGGTCGGATATCTCTCCTATTCCAACCGGCACGCCGATCTGCTGTTCGAATTGATCTCGCGCCGCTATCAAAACAAAAGCACGCTGGTCACCACCAACCGTCCGTTCGCCGAATGGCGAGAGGTTTTTCCCAACGCGGCCTGCGTCGTCTCTCTGGTCGACCGTCTCCTTCACCACGCTGAGATTGTCTCCATCGAAGGCGACTCCTGGCGCCTCAAGGAAGCCCGCGACCGGGCGGAGCAGCGCAGCCGCCAGCGCCGCGAGGCCAAATCATGAGAAAACAGAGCAGATTGCCGGCGCATCTTCGTCCGCTCTCGATCGATATTCCCCGCACCTGGACGCCCGAACAGGCTCTGGCCTTGTTCGAGCTGATCGACGATCTGCGCGATAAGGTCTGGGCGCTCTATGGCGACCGAATGCAGGCGCTGCTCCGCGATCAACGGGGATGCGGCGGCGCCGGCGGAAATCGTGACGCCAGCGACGAACCATCATTCTGAACCGCCGAATATCCTGTGGTTCGATCAAGACGGCCATCCCGTCGTCCCGACCTGAGCGCTGCAACGCTGGCGCGCGCAGCGGCGGTCAAGGACGCCCGAAGGGCGCCGCGTGGCGGCGCGAAGCGTCCTTGACGGTCGCGAGCACGACAGCATCTTGGGCGCGGAGGGACGACTCCGTCACGCGCGTCAATCACGATGAGAATCCGTTCACGCCGTTTGGCGTGCTCCCGCCGCGCCTCGCGCCAAATCGAAATATCCAGCCCGTAATTGCCGAACCGTGCCCGCCAAAGCGCCGTCACCCCGCAAGCCGTCGTGGACCCAGACCAACCGCGCCATCTATGCGCGGATTTTCACCGCCGCTAACAAGCCCACCCGGGAGAACGACACGGTATCGCAGCGGCCCGGAATTTGCGGTGATTTGGGGAGCGCTCATTATGGAATCTCGCGGCGTATCGAAATACGTCGCGTTCAACATGACCCCCTACACTCAACGCCTGACGCCATTCCTCAAACCTCATTGTCCGCTGCTGTGGAATCCTTGCTCAGCCTTCGGAACTCCCCTACAGGTTCGGATGAAGGCTAGGCGCTACAGGACGCAGCAATGAATGTCCGCGATAAAATCGTGAGAGCGGTGAAACCCGGCGCACCGCGCAACAAAGCCACGTCGCTTTCCAGTGTCAGGATCAAACGCGCACATAAACTCAGCGACGCTATCCGCGACAAAGTGCTGAAAGCTGTCGAGGGCGGCATGACGTGTCGCCAAGCCGCCGTGTATTGCGGCGTCAGTCTGGCGAGCGTTATCCGATTTGCGAAACGAGCCGGTATCACCGATAAGCGCGCCAAGGCCAAAAAGAAAGTCCACGACGCTATCCGCGACAAAGTGTTGAAAGCCGTCAAAAGTGGCATGTCCTGTAACCAAGCCGCTGCGCATTATGGCGTCAGTCCAACAACTGCCTTGAAGTGGGCCAAAGACGCCGGCATCGCCCCCACGCACACCTCAACCACGAAGATCAGCGACGATATTCGTGATAAAGTGCTGAAAGCCGTCGAGGGCGGTATGTCCTGTCGGCAAGCCGCTGTGCATTGCGGCGTCAGCTTGGCAAGCGCTATCCGGTGGACGAAGCACTTTCGAACATGACTACGGAGTGGATGCGCTGACGATGCACAGCGCTCACGCCTGAAGCCGTGAAATCGTCCAGCCGCTGACATTGTAGGTCCGGCCAATCTCCGCCAGGGTTTCCTCGCCGTGGTCGCGGCGGCGGATGGCCTCTTTCTTCTGGTGCGGGGTTAGCTTCGGCGGCCTTCCCATTTTCACGCCCTTCGCCTTAGCGCGGTCGCGGCCTTCGCGCCGATCTTGATTAGCCTCTCCGACGGCAGGGTCAAATCCCGACCACTACAGCCCTGCGTGCGCCCTGCCAATAACACCGCCAAGGTCCTCGTCGTGGACGGTGGGTGGCTTTGTACTCGAGTTCGGCTCCTTCAGGCGCTGAATGCCGCAATGCTGAGGTAGAGACCAAGGCCGAGCGTGATGCCCATATAGACAGGGAAGAACCGTTCGTATTGCAGCGCATCGTAGAGCTTGACCATCTGCGTAGGCGGTAGGGCTAAAAACGCTAGACCCTTGATCAGCGTCAGCCAGCCCACGACGGTGACCGTGATGGGAAGCACGCCCCCCATCCAGACATTGTGGCCAACCACCAGCGCGAGACCAAGGGCCAGGGTGATCACACTGGTGAGCATCATAAGCGGAGGGCTTCGCACCCATTCGCTTACGGTCTTGAGAGCCCTTTGCTTGTTCGCGCTCATCGCGAGCGCCACGATGATGCAATATAGGCCGAGGATTTTGGCGAGATAGATCGTGAGCGGTGACATGACGGCCCCTTCGAGCTATTGGACAATCACCTGAGGTTGAGAGGCGCAGCGCCGATCTTGTTCATCAGCGCCCGCACTTCGTCGGCCTGCTCAAATAGGTTCGTGGCAGCGTCAGTCTGTCCGGCGCTTTCCTGGTGCTCCCATTCCTTCAGCAGGAAGCGAAGGTGTTCGCCGAGCGCCTTGTGAATGATGGCGATCTCGTTTCTTGTCAGCGCAACCGAATGCGTGTCCGTCATCTCTGATCCTAAAGATTTCTCTCGAGCGGCTCCCGTCCCTTGGAGCGGCGACTACGAGCGCGGATACCACAAGGCGCAAATGCCTTCACCCCCCGCGCCACTTTCTTTCGCGACGATAATTGAGGCGACGAAGCGCCTGTACGCGCCGGAGCGAAAATCCCTCAATGAAGCAACCGAGATGGTTGGTTGCGCCGGAGTAAAAATCCGGCATTTGAGCAGCCCTTTGCTGTTTTTGGCGAGGGCGGGGGATGAAGCAGGTGGAGCTTTATTTTCAGGTCCGGCATGCAGTCCGGATAGAGGGATTAAGCGAGCGGGCGGCGGCGCGGCGGTTTGGGATCGACCCGAGAACGGTCTCGAAAATGTTGAAGTTCTCGATCCCGCCTGGCTATCGGCGGTTGAAGCCGCCGATCAGGCCGAAGCTGGACCCGTTTGTTGCGATCATCGACCGCATTCTCGAAGAGGACAAAAGCCGGCCCAAGAAGCAGCAGCATACGTCGAAGCGGATCTTCGAGCGGTTGCGGGACGAGCATGGCTTCACCGGGCGCATCACGATCGTAAAGGATTACGTGGCGAGCTGGCGGCAACGCTCGCAAGAGATGTTTGTGCCGCTAGCGCATCCGCCGGGTCACGCTCAGGTGGATTTTGGCGAGGCCCTCGGCGTCATCGGCGGCGTGGAGCGCAAGATCCACTTTTTCGCTTTCCACTTGCCGCACTCGGACGCCAGCTTCGTGGTGGCCTATCCGGCGGAAACGACCGAGGCGTTCTGCGACGGCCACGTGAAGGCGTTCGCGTTTTTCGGTGGCGTGCCCAAGTCGATTCTCTATGACAATACGAAGATCGCGGTTGCACGGATCCTGGGGGACGGCAGACGGCAACGAACGCGGGTCTTTACGGAACTCCAGTCGCACTACCTGTTCGAGGACCGCTTCGGCCGGCCTGGCAGGGGCAACGACAAAGGCAAAGTCGAGGGGCTCGTTGGCTTTGCGCGGCGCAATTTCCTGGTGCCGATCCCGGTGTTCGACAGCTTCGAAGCTCTCAACATCCACCTGCTGGAGTGCTGCCGCCGTCGCATGAACGATCGCTTGCGCGGCCATGATCAGACGATCGGCGAGCGTCTGGAGCGCGACTTGGCTGCATTTCAATCTCCGCTACCGCCCGCCTATGACGCCTGCGAGAAAATCGGCACGACGGTTTCATCGTTGTCGTTGGTGCGGTATCGGCTCAACGATTATTCCGTGCCGACATCCTACGGTCACCGCGAGGTGTTTGTGCGCGGCTATGTGCACGAGGTCGTCATCAGCTGCGGCGCCGAGAAAATCGCGCGTCATCCCCGCTCCTATGAGCGGGAAGATTTCGTGTTCGACCCGTTGCATTATCTCGCGCTGATCGAGCGGAAGATCAACGCGCTCGACCAGGCCGCTCCGCTCGTTGGCTGGAGGTTGCCGGAAGAGTTCGCGACATTGCGGCGTCTTCTGGAGGCCCGCATGGGCAAGCAGGGCAAGCGTGAGTTTGTCCAGGTTCTGCGCCTCATAGAAGCATTCAAGATCGAGGACGTGACCGCCGCCGTCCGCGACGCGATTGAGCGCGGGGCCATCGGTTTCGACGCTATCAAGCATCTCGTGCTGTGTCGGATCGAGCGGCGACCGCCGCGCCTCGACATGACAGTTTATCCGTATCTGCCGCGAGCAACGGTCGCGACGACCTCGGCGAGCTCCTATATGGCCCTCCTGGCGGGAGGCGCGGCATGACTGACACACCGCAAATTTTGCTGGCTCACTATCTGAAAGCCCTCAAGCTTCCAACGTTCCTCCGCGAATATGACAAGCTCGCCCGTCAATGCGCCGCCGAGGGCGTCGACCATATCCGTTACCTACTGCGGCTTGCCGAACTGGAACTGATCGAGCGGGAGCGGCGGATGGTCGAGCGACGGATCAAGGAAGCGAAGTTCCCAGCCGTCAAAAGCCTCGATAGCTTCGACTTCCAGGCTTTGCCGTCCCTCAATAAACCCCTGGTGCTGGAACTCGCCCGCTCGGAGTATGTCGCTCGTCGTGAGAACATCATCGCTGTCGGCAACAGCGGCACGGGCAAGACGCATATCGCCCTGGGATTGGGACTGGCCGCCTGTCAGAAGGGCCTGTCGGTCGGCTTCGTCACCGCCGCGGCCCTGGTCCACGAGTTGATCGAGGCCAGAGATGAAAAAAGGCTTCTGCGTCTGCAACGCCAGCTCGCGATGCATAAGCTGCTCATCATTGATGAACTCGGTTATGTGCCTCTGTCGCAAACCGGAGCCGAACTGTTGTTCGAGGTCTTCAGCCAACGCTACGAGCGAGGCGCGATGATCGTCACCAGCAATCTGCCGTTCGACGAGTGGACGAGCGTGTTCGGCTCCGAGCGTCTGACCGGCGCTCTGCTCGACCGATTGACCCACCACGTGCATATCTTGGAGATGAACGGAGAGAGCTACCGCCTCGCCCATTCCAAGAAACGCGTCCGTCGCGAAAAACCGCAACCCCCGTCAAAGCCCAGTCCTGACGAATAACGCGGTGCGACATGAAGCCCAAGGCCGGCACATTCGTTTGTTCAAGCGTGATGCATTTTTGCTCCGGCCCGACGATGCAAAATCACTCCGGCGTTGACACCGGGGAGCTTCAAGGCTATCGGCCGCGCGCCAGAAACGCCCTTCCCCGCGATCACGAGGTTGAAACACTCCGTCTGCGCCGCCTGCGGCTCCAGGCGGCGTCAACACGCCGCTCGACTGGCGCGGGCATAGGGCGGCTCGAATGGGGCGATTATCGCGCCAAAAGCGGCTCGCGGTGTTCGCTGTCGCGGACGCTTTTCGAGGATGAGCGGACGCGCCCATGGCAGCGCCGGACGGGCGAAGATGACCCTGATGCGGCCATGCCCGTAGTCCGAAAGTCCGAACTCTCGGCAAGCACCGCCATTTCATGCGACTGGTGCTGTCACCCCCGCGTCGTCGCGACACTATGTAAGTTCGAAGATTCCTACCAACGTTTCAAGGATGTCGTTTGCGGTAATTCCGCCGGGGCGATTCGACGCTATCTTTTCTTCTATCAAGGCTTTCGCCATCTTCCTCCGCTCCAAATCATGGGGTCGGATTTCCAATTCGACAAGGGCGTTTAGAACGTCTCGCAGGTCTCGAGCGGTGATCCCACCAGGGCGGTTCGAGACTATTCTTTCTTCTATCAAGGCTTTTGCCAACTGCTTCCGCCCCATATCAGCGGGTCGAATTTCCAATTCAACGAGGGCACCTAGAACGTCACGCATGTTTTGGGCGGTAATTCCGCCCGGACGATTCGGAACTATTTTATCTTCCATTAGCGCTATTGCTATTTTCTTCCGCTCCAGATCCGCGTTAGCGGAAGACGGGATGGGCTCAAACATATTGCCCGCGCCATACAAGCAGCCGATGGCGTGGTACACTTTCCCAAAATGCCCCGGGCATTCTCAAGGTGCGCAAGCCATTCCTCTCGGAATCGCTCCTGTTTGCCAGGAGGCAAACGTTTCGCCGCATGTTCGATGATGGTTTGCGCGATTCGGGGAAGCCACGCGAAAGCTTCGCCAGCGAGCAGGCTTCCAATGATCCCGAGAAGGCCGTCGATCACATATTCCATGCTGGCGTCCCCTCCATCTGAAATTCAGCAAGAGCAGCGCGAGCCTTGTTGTAGCCGTCCGCTGAAAGTCGATAGAATCTTTTGCGAGGTCGACCCACCAATTTCGGATCGACCTGTTCCCATTCACTGACAAGCCAGTTCACGCGTTCCAAGCGTAGCAAGAGAGGGTACAATGTGCCCGAGCCAATTTTTGCTTCCCGAGAAATCTCGGCACCCGAACGTTCCCTGGCTGGCTCCTCAAGCATCAACTTGAGAAGCTTTAGCGTCGGACCTGACAGTCGGACTTCTAGATCGGTCATATTCCTCGCCCTTCGAAAATCGACATACCCCTATATCGAGTTTCGAGTATCATGTCAAATTGGCGTCGCTGCTGCTCAAGCCCGGGATCAAGCGACCGAAGCCCTTCGTGGTGCAGAATTATGGAGCCCCGAAGGTTTTCTGACTGGGCGGCTCCTGGCACACATGGCGCGTCACTGCCGTGCGAGAACGCGCGTGTCGTGGCGGCTATATGGGGAGGAGCAGACACGCTCCCGGCAAGCCTGGAGGGGCGAAGATGACCCAATGCGGAAGTCGCTGACATGACGTGGGAGATCGCCGAGCTGAGGCCGCCGCCCTTGGCGACTAGGGCGCAGCGCATACGCGCGTCATGAGTTCGAGCTAAACGACGGGAGAGGTGCTCCTGATGACAGGCAAATTGCCAACCTCCCTTGTCAGAACGGCGACTTCGGCCGGTCGGCCGCGATCCTGCGCTCCGACGGCAGTCTCCGCGACGGCTCTACCTTGTCACCGGCAGCAAATTCTGGGACAATTGCGCCCGAACCGGGGCCTATCCGGCAAATCCCGGGTTAAGAAGGTTTCAATTCATGGCGTGCCTTTTCATTAGTCATTCGAGCCGCAACAATGACAAGGCCATCGAGGTCCAGGATCGCGTCGCCCGGCCCCGTGCAGTCTGTGGCGCCGCAATAGGCGAGTTCGGCGTGCCTGGCGAATCGCGGCTGTGAGGGCGGCAACCCGCACCGGCCACCCTAGCGAACCGGGGGCGCGGCCGGCCCTGCCGCGAGAGGCGGCATCCCCCATGCCTGCAAGCCGACCGGTGCTGCGCGGGCTAGCTTGGCTGCTATTCGCGCTGCTCGCGCTGCGTTTCGCGGCGCTGTGGGCGAACGCCTTTGCGGGGACGTCGCTGCCGGTCCCTGGCAGCATCGGCTTCACACTGCTGTTCACGGCGTTCTCCGTGCTGCACGCAGCGAGCTTCCTCGACTGGCGCCGATCACTCGCTTTCCTCTTCGTTTGTGCGGTCGTTTCGTGGTGCTTCGAGGAGGTCGGTGTCAGCACCGGCCTAGTCTACGGCGCATATCACTACGGCAGCCGGCTCGGCGTAAAGCTCGGTGAGGTCCCGCTCATTATCCCGCTCGCGTGGTTCATGATGGTCTACGCGAGCTGGATCGTGGCATGGCTGCTGCTGGATGGCGCCGGCTCGTCGACATCGGGCGTGGGGACGGCGGCGCGAATTTTCATCGCCGCGATGGTTATGACGGCGTGGGACACCGTAATGGACCCCGGCATGGCGCGTTCGGGGGCGTGGACGTGGGAGCAGGGCGGCGCCTATTTCGGAGTGCCTTTGCAGAACTTCGCCGGCTGGCTCGCGACCACCGTCACCGTCTACGCCGCAGCCGAACTGCTCTTCCGGCGCTTGGGCGGCCGTCCGCCCATCGTGATAGCTGGCGTCTACGCCGGATTGCCGGCCATCCTCTATGCACTTGTTGCGGCTGATCGCTTGCTGCTACCGAGCTTGCCAGAGCTGCGCGTCGTCGCCGCGTTTGGCATGGGCTTCGTCGCGTTGCTGGCCATCCTCCGACTAGCGCTCGGGCCGCCTACTGCTGTGCCGCCGCGCCATTCTCCCTTTGAGCAAGAGTAGCATCTCATGGGTTTCGCGCTCGACTCCCGAACGCGCTAGCGTGAGCACCCTAGCAGCCTGTCGGGCTGAGCATTTGAGCGGCCTCCTGTGAGCGATTTTTCGTCACGCCGCCGCGCCGCTCGCGGGTTGCTCTCGAAGGGTAACAATGCATTTCGACCCCAATTTTGGCGCCGCCAACCTGCTGGTGGGCGGCGTCGGATCGCCTCTCCGCCTTTTCAGGCGGCGGCCAGCACGAACATTCGCTTGATGTTCCAGGACATGGTGACGAGGCTCCATTCGCCGCGCACGGCTTCGAGGCCGCGGAGCGAAAATTGGCGGAAGCCCATCACCGATTTGATGATCCCGAACACCGGCTCGGGCGTCTGCTTGCGAAGCGCATAGAGCTTTCGCCCTTCGGGCGTCTTCAGCCGATGCGCGTTGGCCTCGACCGGCGTCGGCTCCCGCGGCGCCGGAGGCGGCTCTGCAAAGCGTTCGTTGAGCGGCGGATGATGCGGCTGACGGCCCATGGCGATGATCGGCTCGACGCCCGCCTTCTCGCAGGCGTTGACGTTGTCCTCGCTGAAATAGCCGGTGTCCGCCAAGAGCGTCTCACAAGCGCCGACGCCGCCCTCGAGCGCGCCGAGCTTTTCGAGCATCGGCTCGACCTGCTGCTTGTCGTTGGGCGCCTGTGTCACGTCGATCGCCACGACCAGATTGCTGTCCACGGCCACCGCCGCCTGCGCATTGTAGCACTGATCGAAGCCGCCGCCCGGAACCGGCATGATCCGCGACTCTTCGTCCGTCAGATTGATCTGATCCTTTGGCGAGGGCCCTGCGGACGGCGGCTGCGGCGGTCGCCCGCCCGGCTTCTTGCCCGTCGCCTTCTCCTTCGCCGCGCGCGCGGCGAGCTTTGCGTCATGCTCCGCCTGCTCACGCTCGTGGCGCTCCGCCGCGCGCGCCTCGATCTTCGCGCGCGCCTCGGCGATCTTCTTCAACCGCTCCTCACGCAAGGCGAGCTCGTCGGGGATCGACATGCCGTCGGGAAGGTCCGCTGCGTCTGCAGCCTCCGCCTTGGCCAAAAGCTCCGCGACTTCCTGTTTGAGCTGTGCTTCGAGCTTGGTCGCATGCTCATAGGAAAGCGCACTGTGCCGGCTCGCGTTGGCGTTTATCTTCGTGCCGTCGAGCGCCACGGTTCCCATCTTCAGCACGCCCATCTCGCGCGCCAGCATGAGCACGCGCACGAACAGCGCCTCGATCTCCTTCAAGAACCGCTTGCGAAAGGCGGCGATCGTGTCGTGATCGGGATGCTGGTTGGCGGCGATGAAGCGGAACGCCACCGAGTTGTAGGTCGCACGCTCCACCTTGCGGCTCGAGAAAACGCCCGTCGCATAGCCGTAGATGAGCAGCCCGAGCAGGACCGAAGGATGGTAGGAGGCGGAGCCCGAGCCGCGGTAGCTTCCCGCCATCGCCCGCAGATCGACACTCTCGACGACCTCGACGACAAAGCGCGCCAGATGCCTCTTCGGCAGCCAGTCGTCGACTGAGGGCGGCAGCAGGAAGCTCGTCTCGCGATCAACCGGTCGGAAGTTGCTCATCGCCAGTGCCCTCGCAGCGTTGCGAACCAACGCACAATTTCAGCGCAAAGCTCAAGATACAATAAGCGGATAAGTCCGACAGGCTGCTAGACGAGCGGCTACCACACCGGCGACGTGGTGAAATACCAGAGGAGGGTGTTGTCACATTGCCGAGTAGAGCGCTTCATTCATCCCGCTGCCGCAACGCCTTCGGGTTCCGACGGCTGCTCATGGCGCCAAGCTGCCGCGGTCGCTTCCGGCAGGCAGGTCCGGTTACCGAGGAATACCGGGGCGCCCAGTGTCAACCGCTTCGCGTCGGTGAATTTTGTCGCCGACCGGCGAGCCCCACACGTGCGCGCCGGCTTCAGCCCCCAAGCTCCGGCCTTCACTCCCGCTGCCAACACGAAGGCCGGAACTCGGCTGCGAGCCTTGACCAGCGCGCTGCATGCGTTGACGACGTCAATCGAACAGGCTCGACGCTGTCCGAGCGCAGGTACTTGCGCACCGTGTTCCGCGACAGCCCCGTGCGTCGCGCGATCTCCCGGATCGAGAAATGTTGCCGATATCGCCAGCGTCGGATGACGCTCAATAACTCGACGCTCAATAACTCCATGTCGAGCACTCCGCGTTCCCCCGCGATGGCCCAGGGGGAAAGGTTCGAACATGGGTCAGTTCTCGGTGGAAAAACCCGTGCTGCCCGGGTCAGCTCTCAGTGGAAATCAACAGGTCCACATCGATTTCGGCGCACGAGATATCCCGGCGCCTTTGCATGGCGCGCTCGACGGTGCGGGCGGTGAGCACGCTCACGCCATGGGCGGTATGTTGGCGAGGTCCATCGCGGGACCGTCGAATTGGCCGGGCATGGCGCGAGGGTAAAGCCCTTCGAATTTGAGCGTCCAGCTTGGCAAAGCCTGTGGCAGAAATATTGCTTCCAATCAGGATGCGGCTCGTACGCTTTAGGCGTCGGTTTCCCTTGTTTCACTGCCTCCCAAGAGGAAGGGAACACGCAAATGATGCATCCCGACCATCATCATCTCATCATGTCGCTGATCAAATACGGCTCGCTGAGCTTGGCCTTCTTGTTCGGGATCAGGCTCGTCTCACACACTTTGCGATTCTTGTGGTGGGAGTCGCTATTTTGACGCCAAAATCGGCCCGCCGTACATGCGGGCGGGCCGCTTCGTGGCCTTTGATCTTTGTCCAACCGTTCGCTCGCTTAAAAAATAGGCACAGCGAATCAGCTCCGCCGATCGTCCTTGGCTGCACCGTCGCTATCTCGAAGTGCGGCGCAAGCGCCGACGCGCGATGACCCCAAAGAGGCAAACATGACGCAATATGCCTTCTTGCCCGCGCTCAAGGCCCTTGGTCTGAGGATCGTCAACTCCGTCTACAACGTCTCGCTCGCGGCGAGCATCGCCTTCGTCTTCCTCGTCTTCATTGCCGCGATCCTCGCAATGGCCATCTGGGGCAGAGTGATCGAACTCCCGGAATTCCACCGCTCGATGTAAACGCCGACGCCGCATGAGTGAACGAGCACGCGAAGGCCGATGCGATTGATGGCTCTGGATTTGTCGGACGCATGGATTTTCGTCGTTCACATTCGGGCCATCGGCTGTGGTCGAAGGAGCTGAAGGGCCGGATCGTACGAGAGAGCCTGGCGCCTGGCGCCCGCGTCGCGGATGTGGCGCGCAAATACGGGATATGCGCGCAGCAATTGACGCAGTGGCGCCGTGCGGCGCGCATCGCCGCACATCCCGCTCATCGGCTCGACGAGTTGCTGCCGTGGAACTGGCGCCCTCAGTCTCAGGCTGCGTCGGCATTGGCGGCCTGAACATGCACGTCAACAAGGTCGATCACGTCACGACAATAGATCGCGTCGCTACGCGCCTCGGCGAAAGCGTCGACTGGCTCTACGACGTCGCCAACGAAATGGACACGGAAGACGGCGTGATCTGGGTCTATGGCCTCGGCGACGATGGCGTCATGGCCTTCACCGACTTCGGAATTGAGAATCTGATCGAGCTGATCAAAATGCATAAAGTCGATCCGACGCTCCTCAGGCGATGAAACAGCCCTGACTGCAATGCCTGCGGCCTATGCCGGATGGCTACGGATCGTCGCGGCGCCGGCCGCCTGATCACGCGTCCGAACGCCGAACCAATCGTTCGCAAAGCTTTGCGCCAAAGGCGTGCAACGCCTTGCCGCAATGGATTGCAAGCTATTCCCGCAATTCAATTGAGCCTCTTGCAAAATTGTTAGAGATTGGCGCGGGCGATGAGGCGATATAGATAGGCTTCCTCATGTGGATTGCAAGTATTATTGTGTAGAATATTGCGCTTTCATTTAAAAGTTGTTGGATTATGATTTCGAATCGAACTACGCGCCGTGGCGACGGACCACATGACTGACGATCCTCTCGACGCCATGTGGGCGCGCTGGAATCACATACAGGCCTCGCTTTTCCCTTGGCTTCGCGAGGAAGTCGAGCCGATGACCGAACAGCTCGGGCGGCTCATCACCATCCTCGACGTGATCGGTCTCCAAGCCTTCGTTCCAGAGCCGCCGCGAGGCCCGGGCCGCCCACCCGAGGATCGCCGCGCCCTGGCCAGATGCTTCGTCGCCAAGGCTCTGCTCGGCATTCCAACCACCAGCGCCTTGATCGAACGCCTGCAGGCCGACAAGTCGCTGCGCAGAATCTGCGGGTGGGAGCGGCGTGCGCAGGTTCCGCACGAATCCACCTTTTCTCGCGCTTTCAACGAGTTCGCGCAAGGCGATCTGCCGGGCAGAATGCACGCGGCGCTGGTCGAGCGCACGCTCGAGGGGCGCGTCGTCGGCGTCGTCGCCCGCGACGCCACCGAGATCGAAGCGCGCGAGAAGCCCGTCGAGAAAGACGGGAAAGACGATCCGCCGCCGCCCGCCGCCGAGCCGCCAAAAAGGCGCGGACGCCCGAGAAAGGGCGAGGAGCGGCCAAAGCCGGAGCCGTCGCGCCTCGAACGGCAAGCCACGCAAAGCCTTGCGAAAATGCTCGCCGAGCTGCCCACCGCCTGCGACGTCGGCTGCAAGAAGAACAGCAAGGGCTATAAGGAGACATGGATCGGCTACAAGCTGCATCTCGACGTCGCCTGCGGCCAAATCCCCGTCTCCTGCGTGCTGACCTCGGCCTCCGTGCACGACAGCCAGGTCGCCATTCCCCTCATGACCATGACCAGCGCCCGCATCGTCTATCTCTATGAGGCGATGGACGCAGCCTACGATGCCGAAATCATCGACCGGCACAGCAAGGCGCTCGGCCATGCGCCGCTGATCGACCGCAATTTTCGTTCGCAGCATGAAGCCAAAACCGAATGCGCCGAGGAGGTCGCCCGCATGAGGCGCGTCGGCGTCCCGGACCCGGACGACAGACTCTTCGATTTCCGCACCATGGCCGAACGCGTCAATGCCCGGATGAAGGACGAGTTCGGCGCCAGGTTCGTGCGCGTGCGCGGCGCCATCAAGGTCAAATGCCACTTGACGTTCGGCGTGCTCGTCCTCGCCGCCGATCAAATCTTGCGGGTCTCGGCCTTCCGCGCCGCCCCCGCCTGAGCCCCCACGAAGCCGACATCTCGCGTGCCGGCGGCAAAATCACTCGCTCGAAGAATTATGCAAGAGGCTCAATTGATATGGGAGATAAACGGCGCTTACCTTGGACAGGAGAGTTGGGTGGCCGAACCGACGACTTGGCGTGGCGGGCCCTCACCAACGAGGACCGCAAAACGAATTTCCCGCGTCGCAAAACTCGTATAGCGAGTATTTCTCAATCAAAAACCGCACCTGCGGCTGCAAATGAGCTGCGGCGAAAAATGAGATCCTATGGGGCGTGGATAGCAGCCGGCGCTCTGGCAGAGTGAGGTTGCAACCACCCGCCCTGGAGACGACCATGCCAACCGCAGCTGACCTGGCCGAAGCGCCGACCGCTATCCAAACCAACCTTGCCGCACTATTCGTTTCATCGGAACTGAGCCGCTCTGTTTGGCTGATCACATCTCTGTCTCCGGGTTCCGGCGGGAAGATGTCGAAGCATTCTGTTCCAGCTGGCGACGTCGCCGCGCTGCTGGCGCGCTTTGCAGAACTCAAACAGAAGACGCTGGCTCGGACGGGGCAATCCTTTCCGATCGTCTCTATCCAGGAAGCGGGGCTGGACGGCTTCTGGCTTCACCGCGTGCTGGAGAGCGAGGGTATCGAAAGCCACGTCGTCGACCCGGCCTCGATTGCGACGTCGCGACGGCGGCGGCGCGCCAAAACCGATAGGATCGACGGCGAAGCGCTGCTGCGAGCGCTGTTGGCTTATAAGCGCGGCGAACCGCGGGTCTGCGTGATGGTCAAGGCGCCGACGCCCGAGGAAGAAGATCGCCGCCGCCTCAGCCGCGAGCGCAAGGTGCTGGTCGCCGAACGGGTTGAGCACGTCAATCGGATCAAGGGGCTGCTGTTCTCGCAAGGAGTATCAGGCTACGAGCCTCTGCGCCGCGATCGGCGCACGAGGCTCGACGAGCTCATGACCGGGGATGGGCGCGCTCTGCCGGCACATCTCAAGACCCAGATCAGTCGCGAGCTTGATCGGCTGGAACTGCTTCTCGATCACATCAAGGCGGTCGAGGGCGAGCGGAACGCACTGCTTGGCGAGCAACAAGCCGAGGCGTCGCCGACGGTCGCTGCGGGCAAAATGCTGCTCGACTTCAGGGGCATAGGGCCGGAGTTCGCCGCTATCCTCTGGCTGGAGGCGTTCTATCGCCACTTCGATAATCGCCGCCAACTCGCAGCATACGCCGGCTTGGCGCCGACGCCATGGCAAAGCGGATCGGTCGACCGCGAACAGGGCGTCTCCAAGGCTGGGAATCCGCGCTTGCGAGAGACTCTCATTCAGCTTGCCTGGCTATGGCTGCGCCATCAGCCGAAGTCAGCTCTGGCCCTGTGGTTCAAAGAACGGGTCAGCCGCAACGCAGGCCGCATGAAGAAGGTGATCATCGTCGCCTTGGCGCGAAAGCTACTGGTGGCGCTGTGGAAATATGTCACCGCTGGCGTCGTCATCGAAGGGGCAGTGTTTAACGCCGCCTGACGACGAAATCTCAAAAGCTTCTCAAATCTTCCAGGGCCTGATCTGTCCTGGCGGATCCGGGTGGACGAACCGAGAATCCCCATGGCCTAAAACGCCGAAAATGAGAATGGTCTCGCCCGCCCGAGCCCTTGCCCGTCGCAAGCGGGATTTTGGTGCAGCCGTTGTGAACGGCGACCGTATGTAAGGTTGCGCGCGCTCGGAAACGGGCCGTGCATGCAATGGGCTCGGACCTCGGATGCCGAAACTGCCTCGGAGTTTGACTCATGCCCGATTGACCGTCGCCCTACCCGGAAATCGATGTCGTTGCCGCCATACTGAGGTGCATCCGCTTCCAATCGTCATTGAACGAACCCGCTACGCGGGAGCGGCGGCGAAGTCGCTGAAGTGAAGCCTCCTGTCTGAGAGGATGTGATCGTCACATCAAGTCCTCTCAGCCCAGGAGCCCCCGATGGCTACGACGAGCCCTCTCCGCCAGCGCATGATCGAAGATATGACGATCCGCAACCTGTCGCAGGCGACACAGCAATCATACATCTACGCGGTGGCGAGGTTCAGCCGCCATTTCAATTCATCCCCAGAGCGGCTCGGGACGGAGGAGGTCCGCGCCTATCAGCTTCATCTCGTCGCCCAGAAGCATTCCTGGGGGCACATCAACCAAGTCACGTGCGCACTTCGGTTCTTCTATGGCGTCACCTTGGGACAGAAGGAGGCGATCGAGAGGATCGTTTTCGGCCGCGAGCCCGAGAAGCTTCCCGCAGTCATGAGCGCCGAGGAAGTCGTGCGCTTCCTGGAAGCGGTTGAAGGATTTCGCAACCGCGTCGCGCTGGCGACCGCTTATGCGGCGGGTTTGCGGGTCAGGGAAGTCACCCGTCTGAAGGTCGCCTCGATCGACAGCACGCGGATGTTGATCCACGTCGAGATGGGCAAAGGCGGCAAGGAGCGATACGCCATGCTGTCGCCGCGCCTCCTCGAGATTCTGCGCGCCTATTGGCGGCGGGCGCGACCAAGCCTGTGGCTGTTCCCGGGCCAAGAGCCCGGCGATCATGTGAGCACGGGCGCTTTGCAAGACGCCTGCCGCAAGGCGCGACTGCGAGCCAGGATCGGCAAACCCGTTACGGCGCATACGTTGCGGCACAGTTTTGCCACCCATCTCCTGGAGGCGGGCGTCGACATTCGCATTATTCAGGCGTTGCTCGGTCATGCCGACCTGTCTTCGACGGCGCGCTATGCGCAGGTCGCCACGAACCTGATCGCCGCCACGTCGAGCCCCTTCGACCGACTTTCATGCGATTTGGTCGCTCCCGAATAGCCGGCGCAAATGCGCCCGAGGATCGAGGTTGCGGATATCTTCCGCCGCCACGGCGACGCATTTCGCGCCGCGCAAGGCGCTCGGCTGTCTATTGACCAGCGCCGCGCGATGGCCGCCATCGAGACGTGCCGGACGGCGGCGCTCGGCGGGCATGCCGAACAGTGCGAGGACTGCGGGCAGATCCGCGTCGCCTACAATAGCTGTCGCAACCGGCACTGCCCCAAGTGCCAGGGGCTCGCGCGCGCACAATGGCTCGCCGATCGTCGCGCGGAGCTCCTGCCGGTTCCTTATTTCCACCTCGTCTTCACCGTTCCGGCGCCGATCGCGGCGATCGCCTTGCAAAACAAGGCGCTCGTCTACGACATCCTGTTCAAGGCGGCGGCCGAGACGATCCGCGTCATCGCCGCGGACCCAAAACATCTTGGCGCCGAGACTGGCATGATCGCTATCCTGCACACTTGGGGGCAAACTCTCACGCATCATCCGCATGTCCATTGCATCGTACCGGGCGGCGGCCTCGGCCCGGATGGATGCTGGATCGCTTGCCGGCCCAGCTTCTTCCTGCCCGTGCATGTTCTCTCTCGGCTTTATCGTCGCTTGTTTCTCGAGCGACTGAAAATAGCCTTCGACGCCAGTGATCTGAAGTTCTTCGGCGACCTCGCGGCGCTGCAAGAGCCGGCTGCGTTCGCGCGATATCTCGCCCCGTTGCGCAGCACCGAATGGGTCGTCTACGCCAAGCGCCCGTTTGGCGGCGCGCCACAAGTCCTCGATTATCTCGGACGATACACACATCGCGTTGCCATCGCCAATGGCCGGCTGCTCGATTGCGAAGACGGCGCCGTGCGCTTTCGGTGGAAAGATTATCGCGCCAACAACAAATCCAAGGCGATGACCCTCGATGCCGACGAGTTCATCCGCCGCTTCCTCATGCACGTCTTGCCCAAGGGCTTTCGGCGCATTCGTCATTTGGGCTTTCTCGCCAACGCCCGCCGCGCCCATAAGCTCGCCGATATCCGTGCCGCTCTCAATATTGCCGAACCGCCTCCGAGCGTCGAACCCGCCGATTACCGCGAGCGCTACGCCATCCTTACCGGCCAGAGGATCGATATCTGCCCTTGCTGCGGCGGCCGCATGGTCGACCTTGGCCCCTGGCCGCGTCCTTCGGCGCCGCCGCACTCGACGCCAAGGTGCGACACCTCATGAGGCGAATGGATCGCTGTCAGTCCAGATGCGCTAACTTCAACGGACGCGTTCCCACGCCGAACGCAAGCGATCGGCAAGGCGCGCGTTTCGATGACGCCATCCAGAGATCGCGAGCGCTCACCGCATTGCAAATCGCGCACAACCCCGCTGCAATCGACCGTCGTCGCCCTTTCACCAGTTCTTTGCTAATCCTCGCAGTTCCGAAAATCTGCGATGCCACCATCTAAATCCGGCCCCGCACATTGGGTGCCCATAGATCGTGGCCAACGCCAACGCGACTTCGTTCAATCCGGCTTCAAATAGGTCCCGCAGTCCGGCCTGCCCAGCCCTTCGTGGGCGCGGGACCTATTTGAACCCTCAGGCATTCCGGCCAGGGCTATTGTAAAGCCAGGCCTTTCAGGCCACCGCCGATGGCGGCTGCGGGCTTGACAATAGCCTTGGCCGGAATGGGAGCTCCGCCATGGGATGTAAGGACAGTTGCCGCTGAACTTAAATCGTGGGGCCCGGCACGCACACCCCTTGACACGAAACGCCCCATGTAAGGGGATGCTTGAGGCGCCCTGGATGAAGACGGATCGAAATCATTTATCAAAATAAGCGGCGCTGTCGGAAATGGCGTCACGGATGACACCAAAGCGTTCAGGCAAGCGTTCCAGATGGCTGTGGCGGGTGGATTTATCGTTATTCCGGCAGGCCATTATAAACTAAGCGATACGATAGTCATCGCGAAGCCAATCATCATCGTCGGTTATGGCTTTACGACACAACTATATATGAGTAATGACAAGACGATGTTCGAGTTTGTCAACCTGAACAACTCAGAGATCCGTGATCTCTATCTCGGTTCGGCTGCAATAACGGGTCACCTGATTGAATTCGTCAACAGTCATCACAACCAAATCAACAACGTTACGATGCTTGGCGGTAATTATGGTCTGCACCTGCAGGGCTCGCTCCTCAACACCATCATTGATTTGCGCAGCGGGACAAACTTCGGAGGATTTTTCGCGCCTACATCAACGAACAATGTCTGGGTCTTGGCTGAGCCATTTAACAGCATTTCGGCCAATGCGAATACCTTCATCGCTCCGGTGCTGGAGGGCGGCACCAACGGCATTGTGCTGACGGATGGTGTGGGCCAAGGGAGCTTGAACATCACAGGTGGAACGATTGAGGGCGTAACCGGCACCGCTCTGACGTTCCAAAATACTTTTCTGCCTTCTTCGGTCACCGCCGTCCATTTCGAAGCAAATGGGACCGCCGACGTGATGCTTCAGGCCGCAAGCAATGTTCGAATTTCCAGCATCGTGTCGAGCATGCCAATAAAATTGATGGGCGACACGCGCAATATGACAATCAGCGACAGTGTCGCACAAACCATTTTGATCGATATGGGAAACGGACAATATCCGTTGGGCGCGGGTGCGAAGCGTATCATATTACAGAATATCACAGCTTCTTGGGCTAAGTGTATTTTGGATATCACCCCAGCTCCAGCCTTAGATCCGTATTTTAATATGCCGAATGGCCCATCTAGTGCTCAGACACCGACGAAAGATTCACGGGCCGGCTAGCGCAAATGCGAAGCAAGGCCGGTCACGTTTGAAAGGTGCGTTCGACGCGCTGCATCTTCTGTCTGAGTTTGTGCACTAGTCCCCTAATTGCGAATCCTGGAGAAGGTGGGGCACTTCGAAAGGATATTGTTTACACGAATATTGGTAACTTGTGTGGTGGCGGATAGCTTGGCCAAACCAAACGCTGGCTTCCCGTGGCGGGAGCGTTCCCGCCACGGGAAGGTTTAAAAGAGCGGCGTCCGTCGGGACACTGGTTCTGATTAATCCAGCGCCCGGCTGCGCCGACGTGGTTATTGAAGGAAATGCCGCGATCATCTGCCGATCAGGCGTCGCTTTGGCGTCTCCGTCCGAGAAGCATGCTGGACGCCGGCGCCCAGACACCTCAATGTAACTCATCCGCACCCAATGCCCTGGCAGGGGTAATCGCCTGTGTTTCCGTCCCAATCAACTCGCGTCAAACTCCGCGCTTTAAAAAGGGTGGTGCAAAACTGGCGCAAAACCAAGGGGAGAGGTGCGTCGCGATAACGGGAAACGCAACATTCTTGGGTGCTCGGGGAGGAGTTGACCCGCCCCGACACCCGGTCAGGCCGCGCTGCGTCGCCTCAGGCTTGCCAATTACGCCAAGCCGTTGCAGATTTGGGCTGCCCGAGAGGGCCATCCGGCGAAAGCCGATTTAGAACTCACCGGCAAACGTCTCGGCCCGCCCACAATCGCCGACCGTCTTCAATCCCAAGGCGTCGCAAAAACCGTCTTCACCAAGCGTTGCGGCCCACAATCCCCCGGAAACAGGAACGATTTGCGCCGGGTCGGCGTTCATCCGTGGAATCTCGGTTTATGGGTGGACATCTCGACGGAGAACTCGCCTATGCTTCGGCTTGCCTATGTTGGCCCTATGCTTCGGCTTGTCTATGTTAGCAACTCGCGACTTGGACTCAATCAGAATGAGCTGGACTCAATTATGCATACGGCGAAACTCCGCAATAAATTGGCGGGCGTTACTGGAGTATTACTATTTAACGGGGTGAATTTTATGCAGGTTTTGGAAGGGGAACGCGCTCGAACACTCAATATCTACGACAGCATCTTGAAAGATGCTAGGCATGGCGCGATCAAGACTATTGTTCAAGAGAAGATCGACCATCTTACCTATCCGGCTTGGGGCATGAAGCTAAAACGCTTTAGCGAACCAAACCGTGACACGGATTATCGCAAGATGGAGGAGGAGATCGCAAACACGCTGATTGACATTACGCCAACCGATTTACAGAGGATGATGAAAGTCTTCTTAGCGGCCAACTGATCGTCAGCGGTCTCGCGCGCCGCGCCGTAGGGAATTCGGCGGCTCCCGTAGACGCGGCTTTGCGGCCACTCTCGCGCTCGCCAGCGCGCGTCCTGCGCCGTGTTCGCCCGAGACGACCAATGGAGCCCGTTCCGCTTTATCTGCGCCGCGCCGACGCCGCGCGATATGTCCGCGAGCGGTGGGGCGCGCCTTGCAGCCCCAGTTGGCTCGCCAAGCTACAGGCTGCTGATCATCGACGAACTCGGCTATGTGCCGCTATCGCAAGCCGGAGCCGAACTTTTGTTCGAGGTCTTCAGCCAGCGCTATGAGCGAGGCGCGATGATCGTCACCAGCAATCTGCCGTTCGACGAGTGGACGAGCGTGTTCGGCTCCGAGCGTCTGACCGGCGCTCTGCTCGACCGATTGACCCACCACGTGCATATCTTGGAGATGAACGGAGAGAGCTACCGCCTCGCCCATTCCAAGAAAGGCGTCCGTCGCGAAAAACCGCAACCCCCGTCAAAGCCCAGTCCTGACGAATAACGCGGTGCGACATGAAGCCCAAGGCCGGCACATTCCTTTGTTCAAGCGTGATGCATTTTTGCTCCGGCCCGACGATGCAAAATCACTCCGGCGTTGACAGTAGACCGCCGCTTGCGGGCAAATGATCGGCTACGATGCTGAAAAGCCTGCGCTGGCAGTACGAACATCTCAACGCTCCGGCCATTCAAGTCTCCTTAGGGGAAAGATGCGGGACGCGGTCAAAGAGCGAAACCGTAACGCCCACGCGTCCGGTCGCCTCATTCAAAATTGGTTCAAGGCTTTTCTGTCCTCTTTCCCTGGTAGAATCTGCCGCGCTCAGGGCTCGGCCCGGACCAACACGAGGGAAGCCAGCGGAACCAGAGGGCAGGGGAGGGTAATCGCCGGCGCGGGGCAAATGAGATCGGCCATCCAATGAAAATGACGAGCCGCCAAACAAACAAAGGCGGAGATCGCTCCCCGCCCTAAAAATCCTCCGCGCTCATGCGCGTCTCTTGGTAAAGATCTCACGCCGCTCGGTGCAGTGTTTCGCCTTCCTTGAGCTTGGAGAGCTCGTCCTTGATTTGCAGTCTCTTCTTCTTTAGCTCGAAAAGCTTCAGATCGTCCCGAAATGGATGCAAGCGTTCTTGTTCTATTTCTTTTTTGAGGGCCTCGTGACGGCGTTGCAGTTGGACGACATGGCCTTGCAAGGACATCGGCAACCTCCTGGCTTTGACCGGGCCTCGAGCCCGGAATTGTGAGTGTGGAAGATTTGTGCGCGCATACCTCAGTTAGCAAGCGCCAGCCAAGCCTCGACGTCGTCCCGCGGTCTCAGCGGCGAGCCAGCAAGGCAGTCTTGGCCAGTGCTCAGCAAGAATACGAGAAACACTGGTGTTGTAAATCTCGGCGAGCACAATTCGTTAAAAGATTCTTGATGTGTTGCAAATCTGCCACACTAGCGCTCTGTCTTCCTTGAACGGAGATTCGCCAGATGCGCCCAGTCCGGATGAAATTGTCCTCGCATTTGGCGCTTTTTGACAAGGCCAAATCCCCGCTGTTGAGCGCACGAAGGGGCCTGAGCGCCCATAATCGCCGTCGCGATAAGGGACATGGGCGAATTGCTCGTCATCTGGATGCGCATCTCCCGTCGCCTGGCTCGAGTCATGCCGCGTGAACGCTCTACGCCGCGGACGCTAAGGGCGGCGGCCGCAGCTCACTTCACTGGCTACCCCCATCATCACCACCACCACTGCGGCTACGGCCACCACTACCACCATCATTACCGGTAATTCCGGCAGCGACGCCGACGGCGGAGCCTTTCCCCGCTGTCGGTTTCTCGCGGCAGGGCGGAGGGAGCGTCGCGCTCGACTACTCTGCGGCGTTCTTGGCAGCCGCCCTTCGCGTGCCGGTCTTCTTCCGCGCGGGCGCTTTTGTTCCCGCCTTGCGTCCAAGACCGAGAGACTTCGCCAGTTCGGAACGCTTCGCCGCATAGTTCGGCGCGACGAGCGGATGGTCGCTCTTGAGGTTGAAGGCGGCGCGATATTCGGCAGGCGTCAAATGATGTTCGGTCCCCAGGTGACGCTTCAGCGATTTGAATTTCTCCCCGCAGCACAGGCAAACAACCGCGTCGGGCGTGACGGATTTTCTGACCGAAACGGCAGGCTCCCATTTCTTGTCTTGTCCGTCGCCGGAAGCGAGCGGTAAGGGAGCGACGCCGCCGTCAAAGCTTCTTTTGACGGTTTCGATCACAGAGGGGAGGTCAGCGGGGCTGACGCTGTTATTGGAGAGGTAGGAGGACAAGATTTGCGCGACGAGCGCTTTGTCACCAGCTTCGGCCATGATTAATTCCTCGGGGTGCATACGAGAACAATATGAATCTGTTTCTGGCGCGAAAGCAAAGGGGATGGCCCCATATTTGGAGTTTTGCGGAACAATTTTTTGTTGGCTTTTAGACGGGCGGGCTTAAGGGTTGAGCGGCGTGCGGCTCGAGGCGCGTCCACCTGTCGCCGGACTGGCGGGGGCATAGGGCAAAGGGGAACGCACGGGAGTGAGCCGGCAAAAGATAACCCGGCCCAAAAAGAGCCGGGTTATCAAGTCGTCGACGCATTACCTATGACGATGCAGATCATAGAGCTTCGCGGTAACTCAAGAATTAATTTCGCGGAGGCGCTTGAGTATCCCAAAAGCAAAAACGCCCCGCCCGTACATCCGGGGAGGGACGCTTCGTGGCGCTTGGTTCATGCAAACCATTCGCTTGCACAAAAGATAACCGAGGCGATTCAGCTCCGCAAGTAAGCTCTGGCGTCATGCTATCGGCGCGCTTCTTCCCGCCAGCGAGGCCTAGCCCGAGTTAAACAGCTGCGCTCCGCAACATATTGATAATAAAAAGTAATCAACCAAAGATTGCGCCAAGTAGTGCCAATTCCTGGTTCGTTCTACAACCTGTCAACGTAACAGATTCAAAAGACTCCGAATTTTGGACTCGTTTTACGCGAACTGGCCGATTGGCACCACAACGGACTCGTTCTGGTTGATAAGTGTTTGACTTCATATGGTTATGAGAGGCGACTGTTTAACTCGGGCCTAGCTGGGCTGCGGCTCGGTCCTTCGCGGGCGCGTCGCCATAGTCCTGCGCCTCTTGGCCGGTGAGGATTCACATGACTTTCACGGCGTTGCCGATCACGTGGGCCGGGCGGACTTCGCCCTTCGGGCCCTTAGGCATGCTCAAGAGCCGCAGTCTTCACTTCACAGACAAAGTTGCCAGCTTGATCTCTTATCGAGCATATCTCGGCTCGCCTTCCATCAGAGCCTCTTGCATAATTCTTCGAGCGAGTGATTTTGCCGCCGGCACGCGAGATGTCGGCTTCGTGGGGGCTCAGGCGGGGGCGGCGCGGAAGGCCGAGACCCGCAAGATTTGATCGGCGGCGAGGACGAGCACGCCGAACGTCAAGTGGCATTTGACCTTGATGGCGCCGCGCACGCGCACGAACCTGGCGCCGAACTCGTCCTTCATCCGGGCATTGACGCGTTCGGCCATGGTGCGGAAATCGAAGAGTCTGTCGTCCGGGTCCGGGACGCCGACGCGCCTCATGCGGGCGACCTCCTCGGCGCATTCGGTTTTGGCTTCATGCTGCGAACGAAAATTGCGGTCGATCAGCGGCGCATGGCCGAGCGCCTTGCTGTGCCGGTCGATGATTTCGGCATCGTAGGCTGCGTCCATCGCCTCATAGAGATAGACGATGCGGGCGCTGGTCATGGTCATGAGGGGAATGGCGACCTGGCTGTCGTGCACGGAGGCCGAGGTCAGCACGCAGGAGACGGGGATTTGGCCGCAGGCGACGTCGAGATGCAGCTTGTAGCCGATCCATGTCTCCTTATAGCCCTTGCTGTTCTTCTTGCAGCCGACGTCGCAGGCGGTGGGCAGCTCGGCGAGCATTTTCGCAAGGCTTTGCGTGGCTTGCCGTTCGAGGCGCGACGGCTCCGGCTTTGGCCGCTCCTCGCCCTTTCTCGGGCGTCCGCGCCTTTTTGGCGGCTCGGCGGCGGGCGGCGGCGGATCGTCTTTCCCGTCTTTCTCGACGGGCTTCTCGCGCGCTTCGATCTCGGTGGCGTCGCGGGCGACGACGCCGACGACGCGCCCCTCGAGCGTGCGCTCGACCAGCGCCGCGTGCATTCTGCCCGGCAGATCGCCTTGCGCGAACTCGTTGAAAGCGCGAGAAAAGGTGGATTCGTGCGGAACCTGCGCACGCCGCTCCCACCCGCAAATTCTGCGCAGCGACTTGTCGGCCTGCAGGCGTTCGATCAAGGCGCTGGTGGTTGGAATGCCGAGCAGAGCCTTGGCGACGAAGCATCTGGCCAGGGCGCGGCGATCCTCGGGTGGGCGGCCCGGGCCTCGCGGCGGCTCTGGAACGAAGGCTTGGAGACCGATCACGTCGAGGATGGTGATGAGCCGCCCGAGCTGTTCGGTCATCGGCTCGACTTCCTCGCGAAGCCAAGGGAAAAGCGAGGCCTGTATGTGATTCCAGCGCGCCCACATGGCGTCGAGAGGATCGTCAGTCATGTGGTCCGTCGCCACGGCGCGTAGTTCGATTCGAAATCATAATCCAACAACTTTTAAATGAAAGCGCAATATTCTACACAATAATACTTGCAATCCACATGAGGAAGCCTATCTATATCGCCTCATCGCCCGCGCCAATCTCTAACAATTTTGCAAGAGGCTCATCAAATAGGAGATTTTTCATCATCGCATTCGCTTGCGAGTCCACTAAATTATTGCTCTCAATCCGTTGTTTCGCGGTGTGTATCGTAAGCGTTCACCCGGCGCCATTCTGGCGGCGCGGGGTGCGCGTTTGGTAATGGTTGGACATGGATAGCAACATCTGTGTCTGCGCCTATGCGCAGAACTAACCCGAACCAGTTCCTAGAGGTCAGAGCCGAACGTCTCGATGGCGCGCCGGTTGGAGAACGCCGGCGCTGGTCCGACGACTTCAAGGAACGAGCAATCGCTGCGTCTCTGGATCCAGGCACTAACATCTCGGCGCTCGCGCGTTCGCTGGACATCACGCCGTCGCAGCTTTTCGCGTGGCGTCGGGCTGCCACTCTCCGGGCGGCGAGGATCGAGCGCCAAGCGCTGACGGACCCGCATGCGGCAAAGACGCAGCGAGTTGAGATCGAGATTAGCGGAGCGTTGGTGCGAGTGAGCGCGGACATTTCGGAAACCGACCTTTGCCGTCTGCTGCGCGCGGTGCGCGAAGCATGATCCCGCTTGGCGCACGGGTGCTGTTGCGGGCGGCGGCTGTGGACTTTCGCAAAGGTCCGGAAGGACTCGTTTCTCTGGTTCGGGACGCCGGGGCCGATCCATTCGACGGCTCTTTGTATGTTTTCCGGGCGAAAAGAGCGGACCGGATCAAGATCGTCTGGTGGGACGGGTCGGGTCTTTGTCTGTTCGCGAAGCGTCTCGAGCGCTCGCATTTCTGCTGGCCGACGGCGGGAAGCCACGAGATCCGTCTGAGTTACGCGCAAGTCATGACGCTGGTCGAAGGGCTGGATTGGAAGCGGGTGCGCGCGGTGGACGTGCGGGCGCCGAAGAGCGCCGGCTGATGTGAGAAAGATGCGCTTGAATCTCTGGAATGCCTAGAAAACGTTGGACTTTTTGCGACACAAGCGGTATCATGCGAAGCATGATCGAGCGCTTTCGCGAACTTCCTGACGACGTTGATCAACTGAAGGCGCTGGCGCTTGATGCATTGGCTCGCGCCGATCTTTCAGAGACGCAAGCTCGCTCCAATAAGACTGACGCGGAGGCCCTTCGTTCCCAGACTCTGAGCCTGACGGCGAAGGTCGAGGACCTCACGCAAACGAACGTGGCGGCGAAAGCCGAGATCGATCGGCTGACCTCGATCATCAAGACGCTGCGTCGCGACCGCTTCGGCAAACGTTCCGAAAAACTCGGCGCCGACGAGGCTGAACAGCAGAGCTTCGTGTTCGAGGAAGTCGAAACCGGGCTCGCGGCGATCGACACGCGGCTGGGCGCGAAGGCTGCTCCCAAGCCGCGCAAGACGCCGGGCGACAAGCCGCGTTTTCCCTCGCATCTGGAGCGGGTCGAGGAAATCCTGGAACCCGAGATTCCCAAGGAGTTCGAAGGCAAGGAGCGGATCAAGATCGGACAGGAGGAAAGCGTCAGGCTCGACGTCGTGCGGGCGCGCTTCCGGCTGATCGTGACGATCCGGCCGAAATACGCCTACAAGGAGCCCGCCGCGATCCTGCTAGCGCCGGCGCCCGAACACATAGTCGAAGCCGGCCTGCCGACGGAAGCGCTGCTCGCGCAAGTCGCGGTGTCCAAATATGCCGACCGGGCTGCCGCTTTACCGCCAGGAGGCCATCTACGCGCGCGACGGCGTTGAACTCGGGCGTTCGCTGATGGCCCAGTGGATGGGCGCTGTCGGTTTCCACTTCGAGCCGCTCGCGGCCCACGTGCTCGCGCGCATCCGCGAGGCCGAGCGGATCTTCGCCGACGAGACGACGCTGCCCACGTTGAACCCCGGCGCGGGAAAGACCAAGACGTCGTGGTTGTGGGCCTATGCGCGGGATGATCGGCCGTTCGGAAGCGCGGGACCGCCGATGGTCGCCTACCGATACGAAGACAGTCGATCCGGCGACTGCGCGGCGCGCCACCTAGGCGATTATCGTGGCATCCTGCAATGCGACGGCTACGCGGGATATCGCAAGCTCGCAGGCGCTCCCCATTCCAACGGGCTGCGTCTGGCCGGATGTTGGGCTCATCTGCGCCGCCGGTTCTTCGACCTTCACGTCAATGGCTCGTCGCGACGGCGACGGTCGAGCAGATGAAGCAATTGTGGGCCGTCGAGGACGAGGTGCGCGGTCAGCCGCCGCAGTTGCGCCTGGCGGCGCGAAAAGCGACGTCGGCCGACATCGTGCAGGCATTGTTCAATCTCTGGGAGCGCGAACTGCCGCGCATCTCCGGCAAATCGAAATTGGCCGAGGCGATCCGCTATGCCCGATCGCATCGAACGGTTCTCGAGCGCTTCCTTGAGGATGGCCGCGTCGAAATCGACTCCAACATCGTCGAGCGGGCCATCAGGCCCCAGGCCATTACGCGCAAAAACTCACTATTCGCGGGATCCGCCGGCGGAGGGCGGACATGGGCGTCCATCGCCACCATGCTGCAAACTTGCAAGATGAACGGCGTCGACCCTTACGCGTGGGCGAAACAGACCCTGGAGCGAATCGCCAACCGATGGCCCAACAAGGACATCGAGGCACTGATGCCGTGGAACTTCAAGCCCGCCGAGTGAACGGCGCAGGAAAGACGCTTACTGTGTATCAGTTGGCGACCGCCATCGGGTTCGACGGCGAATAGACGGAAACGTAGAACATGCGCTTACTCCTTCACCGCGCGACAGCATGCCAGCAAGCGCAGCACGGATTTGAGACTCGGGGGGAGAGCGTCAAGGGCGTCAGATTTCAAACTGAGACACACCCGATGCCGTGTCGAGCGACTGGCGCGGGCAAAGAGCGGCTGGGCTGGGGCGGTGAACGCGCAAAAAAACCCCGCCAACATTAGCCGGGCGGGGGAGTCACCTCTCGGGAGGCCTGTTTATAACTAGCGCCGCAATGGGCCGTCTCAAGGAGCGTGAGAAGTATCGGGCGAAGGGAATGCGGCGAACTGATCGGCGATTCGACGGCCGAAGTTTCCTGCTTATTTAACATGCTCGCCAGTCTCCACCGAAGGAAGAATGGCTAATGGGAGGACGTCAAAATGAATCGTAGAACTTTTGTTCTCGCTATCGGTCTGGGCCTCGCTGCTTTCCTGGCGCCGCCTGTCGCCATGGCCGAGGAGGATCATTTGGCCGAAGCTATCACCCACACAAAGCAAGCGATTACGGAAGGCAAGGCCGGGAACGCCGATGCACTTGTGACGCACGCCGAGGCTGCTCTCACACACGCCGACGCTGCGGGGAAGGCGAAGGCTAATCTGCAGACAACGGAAGGCATAATCCATCTCACTGCGGCCATTGCCGAAGGCAAAAAGAAAGATGCTGCTGCTGCGACAAAGCACGCGAAAGAAGCATTGACGCATCTGGAACAGGCGACGAAATAGCTAGGAAAACGCAGAAGCGCGCCCATCCGGGCGGCGCGCTTCTCGCCTTTAGGGCCTGTGGCCATTATTCTTTCTGCCCGTCACTTAGGGCCCGTGCAGGAATAATTGAATCGAAACGCGCGGCGACGGGATTCCGATTTTGCGGCGTCGATCGTATGAAGCGTCATGATCGACGAGGGATTGATTCGGCGACGCTTTGAAGCGCTTTCGCCGCATCTGGACGAACGTCGCCGGCGGTTGTTCGCGGCGACGACGGTGCAGGAAATCGGTCGTGGCGGGATCGCGGCGGTGTCGCGGATCACCGGGATGGCGGCATCCACGATTGGACGCGGGCTAAAGGAGCTTTCGGCGCAAGCGCCGCCTTTGGCCGTGGGCCGGGTGCGACGGTCGGGCGCCGGCCGCAAGCCGCTGACGAAGAAAGATGCGACGCTCGTGCGCGACCTGCTCGCCCTCATCGCGCCAGACGAGCGCGGCGATCCGATGTCGCCTTTGCGCTGGACTTGCAAGAGCTTGCGCCGGCTGGCCGACGAGCTGAGGAAGCTCGGGCATAAGGTCAGCCATCGCATGGTCGGGAAGATCCTTAAGGAGCTGGGCTACAGCCTGCAAGCCAACAGCAAGACGCGCGAGGGCTCGGATCACGAGGATCGAGACGCGCAGTTTGCGCACCTCAATGAAAAGGTGAGCGCCGCGCTCGCCGCCAACGAGCCGGTGATCTCGGTCGACGCCAAGAAGAAGGAGCTCGTCGGCGACTTCAAGAACAATGGGCGCGAATGGCGCGCGAAGGGCTCGCCCGAGGAAGTTCGCGTTCATGATTTTCTGATCAAGGAGCTCGGGCGCGCGACACCCTACGGCGTTTACGATCTCGCGGACAACGCAGGCTGGGTGAGCGTCGGCATGAGCTGCGACACCGCGGCGTTTGCGGTTGCGACGATCAGAAGATGGTGGCTCGAGATTGGGCGGCTGCGCTATCCTGGCGCAACGCGTCTCGTCATCACGGCGGACGGCGGCGGATCGAATGGCTCACGCGTGCGCTTGTGGAAGCTGATGCTCCAGCGCCTCGCCGACGAACTCGGTCTCGCTATCGAGGTCCATCATTTTCCGCCCGGGACCAGCAAGTGGAACAAGATCGAGCACCGGCTGTTCTCCTTCATCAGCATGAACTGGCGCGCCACGCCGCTCGTCACCTATCAGGTGATCATCGACATGATCTCCTCGACAACGACGAAAACCGGGTTGAAGGTTCATTGCGAACTGGACGCCAACGAATACCAGAAAGGCGTAACCGTCTCCGATGAGCAAATGGCCGCCCTCAACATCGAGCGCGACCATTTTCACGGCGAGTGGAACTACACCATCAAGACAAGCAGCGACCGCTCAAATGAAGCGGTAATTTAGGCACAGGCTCTTAGTTCAGCTTTAAGTTCGGCACTGACCTCCGGCCATGCGTCATAATCTGAGCCGGCAGCCCGCGCCTCCGTCTCACTTTTTTCTAGGACTTTCAAAAACGATTCATACTCCGCGACGTATTCGGCCGCAGGCCGTTCGCCCATAGCCGAAATTTTTGCCGCAGCGAAGATCGCGGCGACTATTTTATCGGTATCACTCATCGATAACCCTCCCCATGCTTTGCGCTTAGCATACCGGGGAGATTGCCCCGCGCGAGGGCGCGTCAAGGCCGTCAAATTTCAAACTGAGACACTACCGCTAGGCGCGGCATTTGAAGCCGCAAGTCGGAAGCTCCACGTTGCGCGTCTAGCTCATCGAGGCTTGTACCAGGGGACGAACAGGCCGAAGAGGCCCGACAGGATTGCGAAGCAAATCGTTGTCGCGACGACAATCCCGATCTCCGTTGTTGCCCACATCGAGAGGACTAACCCCAGGACCGCGCCCGCCGCCGCGCATATGATCACGCTTGGGCTGAGATCGAACTCAGGCATGGCCACCCCAGTGTATTTTTCCCGCTCTTTTCCTGATGCGCCAGGATCGCTCTTTTTTGATGGGTCGTACGTCATGTCGAGCTCCTTGAGCTCTCCCTTCGCCGCGCGACACTATCTAGGGCCGCCGATCCGAGAGTCCAGCAGGTGGCGCTGGCGGCGGGGGATGCGCCCTGCGCGACCGATGCTCGCGCCAGTCGGGCCGAACGTCGACAGGACGCGCGTCGCAATGCGTGCAGCGCAGCCGCCGCGCCAGTGACGGAACCTCAATGACACCCGAAAAATACGCGTTACGGTCGTGTGCCCCGGCAGCTTGGATAGCGTGAGCAACCCCAAAACGGTTGCGCCGCCGATGCACGCGTCGGGCGGTACGCCTCACCATGCGCGCACCGCAATGTGGGCACAGCACCACGCCGGTGCCGGTGCTCGGCCTCAGCCACGGACGCGCCTTCCGCGAGGCTCTCCGCCACGATGCGGCGCTTCTCGACCTTCTTCCAATAGCGCCGCCTGACAACGCGCCCCGCCGAGCCGCCTTCGTCTTCCCTGGCCATCCGAGATAGTGTCCATCATCTATAGTGGACACCATCTGAGCGCCACCGCCCAAAACTATCGCCGCCCGCAAACCCAAGCGCCAGACGGCCTACGCCGGAGGGTTACAGCGAGACACGCGCTTGGGGGCTCTGTCTGAGAGCGTGTCTTCACCTCGAGGGCGATGAAATTGGAGGAGAGAGAGGTCGGCGTTGAAATTACACAAAACCCGCCATGATCCGCCTGACGGTGCGCAGAATTGCAAGGCTCTCAATTTCAACACGAAGCCGCCGTACCAAGTCTAACCGGCACGAACGAAATTAACGCTGCCATGTAGCCAGGGCATTCGCCGCAGGCACCGATAAGGTCCACATGAAGCCGTTCGGAGGGAAGCTCATAATCGCCTTTGCGCCAAGCGCCTGCGCGACAATGCGTTTCACGACCATGTGGCCAAAGCCCTTGCGGGGCGGCGCGGCGACCGCCGGCCCCCCTGTCTCCCGCCACTCGACGATCAACCGCTCGTTATCAACGCTCCAGATGACCGCGAGCCGTCGCGCGCGGCGCGTCGTGGGAGGGACTCGATGTCGCATCCTTTGGATAGCGATCACTCAGCCGCTGTAATGACGGGATGTGCGTTGGTCGGGGCTCTCGTCTGCGCCGGGGTTTTTGGCGTCCTGATGGGCCCGACGGCGGGCCTGGTCGGCGCGCTGGTCGGGGGCTTCGTCGGCGCTCTGCTCGCGGAGAGCTGAGCGAAGAGCGTTTAGGGAGAGCTGCCAGGCCGAAACCGCTCGCGGGTTCCGTTCACGACAGCCCGACGGCGCGAACCCCGGCGCACGGTGCGTTGTCGGCGCAATCCAGAAATGGCGCTTTTTCTGCAAAGTTGAAATGACACTCCTCGCCGCGCCCCGCTGCAACCCTTTAGCCTGCCCGGCTTAAGGCTAATGATGGGTCTTTGAGCGAACAAGGCGCTGAGCGCTTGGCGGAGCTTATTGTTTGTTTCGATTGCGATCCTCTTATGGCTTACGCCCAGGCCGGTTTGTGGCGCGAACCCGAAGCGCGATGACCCCAAAGCGACAAACATGACGCAATATGCCTTCTTGCCCGCGCTCAAGGCCCTTGTTCTGAGGATCGTCAACTCTGTCTACAACGTCTCGCTCGCGGCGAGCATCGCCTTCGTCTTCCTCGTCTTCATTGCCGCGATCCTCGCAATGGCCATCTGGGGGAGAGTGATCGAACTCCCGGAATTCCACCGCTCGATCTAAACGCCGTCGCCCGCCCGCGCCCGCACGCGTCGGATCGAGCGCGGCGCCGATGGCGTCGTTGCTGCGCTCCCTGTCTTGCGGATGGAGGGCGTTGCGGAGATTTTCGAAGCTCGCGCTCGTATCGTCGGAGATGCCCCACAGCGCGCGGGTGCGCCGGTCGACATGCATTTCGCCGGTGACCAAATTCCAATCCCAAGTTCCGATATGGCTGCCTTCGAGCGCGAGTTGCATTCGCTCGAGTGTGAACGCCTGATCGTGAATGGGGGCGCAGTTAGACACTGGCGTGGCCGAAGCTATTGCAGGCCCGCAACAAGGGTCGCCTTCCGTCAAAGGACCTGCTCTCGACTTCACTTCGACTCGCCCCCGCGGGTGCCGGCTTTGATGCGTTGACAGTTATTCCTTGCCAATGGAAGCGGCCAACCCGAGACGGTTTTAAGTTGAAACCGACTGATCGGCTCCCCACGACGGGGCCGCCTGGGATGTTAGCCAGCATTCGCCGGATAACCCCCTCCTGCGGCCCGATCCTGCGACGGTTTGGCATAATCGGCAAGCCTGAACCGACGCAGCCGAGTCTGACCGGACCGGGGGTCGGGGCGGGCCATCGGGCGGCTCCGGGAAAGTCATAGAGCTGTCGAACCCCTTCGACGATTGATACCGGTGACGTGAATTGGAATGGTGCTGACTAAAATTCTGTGGCGAAACCACTAACGTGTCAACAGCCAGTCCCAGGTCGCCGCCCTGCTGGCCGCTGTGCCGAGAATCCCCACACGTAATCAGAGTTCTTTTTGAAGACGGCGATCAAGCTAGCTCGCGAGGCCGCTACTCTCAGCTTTGGAGGGATCGAACTTGCCAGAGACGAACCTCAAGACATATCTTCAAGCCAGTCCGCGAAAGCGCTCGTTTTTGTTCCCTGGTCTCAGGGGCACGACAGGCAACTCCCATGCAAGTTTTGGATGAACCAAGCGGCGGGCCAGCCACCCAAGGACCCCCGATCCCCTCGGCATCGCAGGCTCCGAAAACCATCTCCGACGCTCGGTCGACTTCGGAGGATCGGTTGCGAGGGACGTTGACGAAGCGGGAAATCGCTCAGGCCGTCTATTCGGCTTGCCCGGGCCTCTCGCGCCGTCAAGCCAAAGAACTGGTCGAAGACGTCCTCGAAGAAATCGTTTCCACGCTCGTGGCCGGGGAAGATGTGAGCCTTCGTGGTTTCGGCAAATTCGCCGTTCGCCAAAAGCGCGAGCGCCCCGGGCGCAACCCGAAGACGGGCGTCGCGGCGCCGATCAGCGCCCGCAGGGTTGTCGCCTTCAAGGCATCAGGAATCCTGAAGACCGAGTTGGACGAAGAATGAGACGAAAGAGGTTCCGGCGACTGATAGCAGGTCGCCGCCGAGGGCTACGCCGCGCGCAGCGGCTAATAGGGATTTTCGCTTCGAGGAGGGGCGGGTGATGGAAGGTCAGTTAAATGAGGCGCAGTGGGCGTTTTTGGAGCCTTTTGTAATTGAGACGGGTCCGTTGTGTGGCCGCCCTCCCAGCAACCATCGGCGCATTCTGGACGGGATTTTTTGGGTCGCGCGGACAAAATCGACTTGGCGCAGCCTGCCTGAAGAGTTCGGCAAATGGCGCGCCGTCTACGGCCAGTTTCACAGATGGACACAAGCGGGGCTTTGGGACCTTTTGCTCGACGCCCTGGGCGACAGCGCTCGCTGTTCTGATGCGTGTCAAAACAGCGACTCGCGAACTCGCGCCGCAGATTGTTACCTGGCGGACGCGAAAGAGGAACTGACAAAGACCCTCTTGGCCGTCCGTGCAATAGCCCCTCAACGGAAGCTTCCTGCGTGTGATCGGACCGATACAACAGAGCCGTGGAGTGGACCGCGCGACTATAGCCCTAGGAAGCTAAAAAAGCCCCTTTTCGCAGCTTGCCGGTCAAACTCTTTCACTTCTTCATAGGCGCGCTTGGCCGCTAGCCTGAGTTCGAGCACCGTTTCGTCGGCAACGCTGAAATCGACGAGGGCCTCTTGCGCCTTGCGGCGCGCTTCGTCGAATCTGGTCTGTGCGAATGCGACTAACGAGTTCCTCGCCATTGCTCTCTCCCCTTTTTCTTCGATGGCCGAACGCGCTTTCGTTCTTCCGAGTCCAGCTCGCTTCCGCATTCAAGGCCGCAGCGCTCCCTTTTTGCGGCTTACAGCCCGGATCCCCCCAAGAAAAAGCCGACGCAAAAGACGGAACGGCCGATTAGAAAGGCTCGTTCGGCTTTGCGTCGGCTCGAAAAGGATGAAAGGCGCGGCGGGCGGCCGGGCCCTTTCTGGTCGGACTTAGGGCCCGTGCAGGAATAATTGAATCGAAACGCGCGGCGACGGGATTCCGATTTTGCGGCGTCGATCGTATGAAGCGTCATGATCGACGAGGGATTGATTCGGCGACGCTTTGAAGCGCTTTCGCCGCATCTGGACGAACGTCGCCGGCGGTTGTTCGCGGCGACGACGGTGCAGGAAATCGGTCGTGGCGGGATCGCGGCGGTGTCGCGGATCACCGGGATGGCGGCATCCACGATTGGACGCGGGCTAAAGGAGCTTTCGGCGCAAGCGCCGCCTTTGGCCGTGGGCCGGGTGCGACGGTCGGGCGCCGGCCGCAAGCCGCTGACGAAGAAAGATGCGACGCTCGTGCGCGACCTGCTCGCCCTCATCGCGCCAGACGAGCGCGGCGATCCGATGTCGCCTTTGCGCTGGACTTGCAAGAGCTTGCGCCGGCTGGCCGACGAGCTGAGGAAGCTCGGGCATAAGGTCAGCCATCGCATGGTCGGGAAGATCCTTAAGGAGCTGGGCTACAGCCTGCAAGCCAACAGCAAGACGCGCGAGGGCTCGGATCACGAGGATCGAGACGCGCAGTTTGCGCACCTCAATGAAAAGGTGAGCGCCGCGCTCGCCGCCAACGAGCCGGTGATCTCGGTCGACGCCAAGAAGAAGGAGCTCGTCGGCGACTTCAAGAACAATGGGCGCGAATGGCGCGCGAAGGGCTCGCCCGAGGAAGTTCGCGTTCATGATTTTCTGATCAAGGAGCTCGGGCGCGCGACACCCTACGGCGTTTACGATCTCGCGGACAACGCAGGCTGGGTGAGCGTCGGCATGAGCTGCGACACCGCGGCGTTTGCGGTTGCGACGATCAGAAGATGGTGGCTCGAGATTGGGCGGCTGCGCTATCCTGGCGCAACGCGTCTCGTCATCACGGCGGACGGCGGCGGATCGAATGGCTCACGCGTGCGCTTGTGGAAGCTGATGCTCCAGCGCCTCGCCGACGAACTCGGTCTCGCTATCGAGGTCCATCATTTTCCGCCCGGGACCAGCAAGTGGAACAAGATCGAGCACCGGCTGTTCTCCTTCATCAGCATGAACTGGCGCGCCACGCCGCTCGTCACCTATCAGGTGATCATCGACATGATCTCCTCGACAACGACGAAAACCGGGTTGAAGGTTCATTGCGAACTGGACGCCAACGAATACCAGAAAGGCGTAACCGTCTCCGATGAGCAAATGGCCGCCCTCAACATCGAGCGCGACCATTTTCACGGCGAGTGGAACTACACCATCAAGACAAGCAGCGACCGCTCAAATGAAGCGGTAATTTAGGCACAGGCTCTTAGATTTCCGCCAACTCGTAAGCAGTGATTTCCATGCCGACGCAAACTTCGACGATGGTGGGCGTCGTCCAGGCCATAAGGTCCCTCCAGCTGTTTGGCGTGAAGCCTCTCGTCCTACCTTCTTCGTGGCGGGTTCGAGCTGCGCGGGCTCCTATCACGGGCTCGACCCCCCACGCAACTCGAACCTTTTTAGAGCAGCCATTCCAAAAGGTTTTGAGGGGCTGTTGCAATCAGGCAAAGAGCGCCGCTTGTCGCTGCTGGTTGTCGACGGAGGGAATAGACGCGCTAGCCTGACTCCGAATGAATGCTTCTTAAAAACATAGAGTGGCTCTGAAACTAGCACGGTAGACAAGGTTTTTCGTCCATGAGACAGGCTTTCCCCTCGCACGCGCACGCGTTTGCGAACTGACCTAAAGACATGCGTAAAACATGAGCCCTGCTGCCGCTCGCTCGCGCGTAGTGTCCAGAGTGTCCGCCGTCTCGCGGGCGCGTTGACTATCAACATTGTGCACCTTCTCGCGCGCGCCTATGAGCGTAAGATGTGTCACCCCAGCTCTTTCTGGCCTTGGGTTTGATGTTGCGCGAATTGCGGTCTGGTTTATCGTTGCGGGCGTGATCTGGGGCCGTGGTCATGTCGAAGCCCCGCCCGAACGTCTACCCGATGAAGGCGCCATCCATCATCACCGCATCCTGGTTCACCCCCATCCCGCCCGACGTCCAGCGCATCGGCATCAGCCGCGGGTCACCGCGAGGTCTGCGCGACTATCGGCGCTATCCCAAGCTTGTCCCGGGCCCATGGTTCCGGTCGGCGCCGGCGGGCGTCTATCTCGATCTCTACACCAGGCAGCTCGCGGCGCTCGATCCGGCGCGCGTCGTCGACGATCTCGAGGCCATCGCGGACGGCAGGACCGCGGCGCTGTGTTGCTTCGAATCGGCGCACGAGATCAGTCTAAGCCGCCGCTTCTGCCACCGCCACATCGCCGCCCGCTGGCTCGAAGACCGAATCGGCATCGAGGTGCCCGAGCTGGGCGCGCCCGCCGACTTCGACCCGTGGGGCGTGCTGCGCCGCCTTAAGATCGATCCGCCGTCGTTTGTGCTGTGAGCGCGCCGCGCGTTCCGACAACACCTCGATCCTTCCCGAGATTGTTGTAGATAGCCGGCGTGTCGCATTCATCGTGTATGAAGTGACTCCGAGATTCGCGATGAGCGAACGCATGACCCGGCAATTGGTCATCGACGCATTGCGCATGGCCTGGTTCCGCAGACGGCCCGCGGTGGGGCTGATCTTTCATTCGGATCGCGGCAGCCAATACGCCAGCGGCGACTTCCAGAAGCAGCTCTCGACCTTCGGCATGCGCGGTTCGATGAGCCGAAAAGGCGATTGCTGGGATAACGCCGTGACCGAAACGCTCTTTGGTTCGTTGAAGGTCGAGCGGCTGCACGGAATGCGATTCGTGACACGCCGTCAGGCAAAAGATGAGGTGATCGATTGGCTGCGGTTTTACAACTGCCGGCGGTTTCATTCGACGCTCGGATATCTCAGCCCGATGGACTTCGAGAAAAAGCGGCTTGCCGAAAAAGAAAGGCTCGTCGCATAATGACTCAGCCTTGGGAGACGCCGAACGCGGGCAAGGTCACTCTCGACAAGGCCATCGAAACTCTCAGGTCCGACGGAATCCTGCATCCCGTATAAACTGACCCGCCAATCCCCAAAGGCAGGCGCCTGAGGCCTACGCCGAATGGCTACGAAAAAGCCGCGCTCGTGAAACAATCTCCTTTTTAGCCCTAGCGGCGTCGCCGTCGCCGGGCCATAATTTGAATATGGCGGAACCTGACAAATTCACATGCCGGATTCAGCCGGACCCCTTGAGCGCACGCCGCTTCCGATGGACGGTTTGCGAGGGTGAACAAATCCATCTCCGCTCTCCGCATTCTTATGCGACGCGCCGCGAAGCCGAAATTGAAGGATCCAAGGCAGTGGCGAGGTTCACCAAAACATGGCCGCACCCAAGATGACCGTCTCAAGAAAGCGTTAGACCTCCGGACCTCGTTTGAGGCCATGCGGCGGCGCATATGGGCCGATTGGCGGCACGCTGGCGCGGCCCTTTCCTGGCGCCGGTCTTTACAAACGCGATGACCAGAGCGTGGATCACTTCGGCCGATCCTCCATCCGACGCCAACATGCGGCGGCCCCAGAGGTCGACCGCGGAGAGAACTCTGAACCCGGCGAGAATGCCCACCCTGAAATCAACGCTTGACGTCCGCGACAAGAGAACTTTTCAGGGGGCAGACCAGTCTGCGAGGGGAGTGTCCTGGTGGTTTAAACGACCTTCGAGCCGGGCGTGTCACCCTTCTGATAGGCGGTGCCGAACACATAGTCCCACCAGATGGCGTGAACGCCGAAGCCTTTTTCGGCGTCGCGGAAGTGATGCAGCATGTGCAGCCGCTTCACCTGCTTGGCGAAATCGGATTTCGGCTGGCCGTAATGCGTCCAGTAATGCACCCAGTCGTAAATCCCATAGCCCACCATGAAGCCCGCGAGCACCGGCCAGGCGAAACTCGCGCCGAAGATCAGGCGTATGATCGTCAACGCGATCAGCATGCTCGGTACCGACAAGAGCGGCGGCATCACTAGCCGCAGCGGGTCGTTGGGATAGATGTGATGCACGCCATGAATGAGGAACTGAAAGCGCGGTCCGAGCCCCAAGGGCAGTGGAAAGATTGTGTGGAAGAGATAACGGTGGCTAAAATATTCGGTCAGCGTCCACGCCAAGTAACCAATGACGAGGCCAAACAGCATGAACGAGACACCGTTCAGCATCAGCGAATAGAAGAGAAGCCCGACAATGATCGGCGTATTGATGATCACCGGCGTCAGATGATGTACGCGCGACAGCTTGTCGAGCAGATCGCTCTCAAAAAGGCGCGGCGAGGCGTCGAGCGCCTCATCGGTCTGGGGCCCCATGTCCTGCGTCATGTGCTCACTCCGCGGGCGCGGCGGGGGCGTCGCGCACTCGGCTGCTTGCGTCGCATTTTCCAAGCGCTGCCGAGTGAATAGCTGGGATAGAAGACGAAAGTTGCAAGCAGCGCGACCAGGGTCGCTGACAATGCAGGGTATCATAGAATTCCGGCACTATTGTCCTGAGTTCCGGCAGGCACGCCCAGAGAGAATTTCGTGGAAGTCGTGATGCTCTTTGTGAGAGCCAATGTTGAGTGCGAGCTTATTCAGTGGACCATAATAATCTAACGGGCCCTGATCCGCATTTCAATGTACCGTTCGCCTAATTGACGCTTAAATGCCAGCACCCGTTCAAGGTTACAGTTACGGAGTGGCGATACACGCTAGACGACGCGGCGGCACTGAAAAAAATCATCGCGCCTTGCCTCTCTCGATCAGGCCCTTGATATTCCATAGGCTGTGTTCAGCACCTTTCTGAATAACTACTCGGACCAGCCTTTCGAAGGGACGCATCATAAAGTCAAGTTCGGGAATCTCGAACGTGAAGTCGACGCGGGTGCAAGACTCAGAAAATGGGGCCGCTTTTAGGTCATAAACGCACCGAAAGGCGCTCATGCGCAAAACGTCGCCCACATGGCCGACCCCGGCGCAAACGAAGCGCCGGTATTTTTGAAACTCCAGCACCCGGAAATCGGACTCCGAACGGTGCCCGAAATCGACCCGGACTTGCCTTGCCAAGGTCCCAATCCTGACGGGGCCGTCCGACAAGGCCTTCAAGTTCTTCACCTCGGGGGACCATTTCGGATAATTTTCGAAGAAATCCTCGCCGATGAACCGAAACACTTCTTCCGCAGGCTTGCGGATGACAACGCTCGATCTGCCTACCACCGGCTTGCTGGGACTAAGGAACATTGTTTCAGCCCCTGCTTCACTCACCTTCGTATGGTTTTAAAGGGCATCGGCCCTGCAAACGTGGCGTGAAGTCGTCGCTGCGGCGTTGATCGGCCCCCAGCGCCGGGTCCAGCTTCAATATTAGTGCATCGTCGCCTCAGAGCCAGCGCGGGCGGCGCGGCTGGTTGGTGGGGGTGAGCGGCCCCGCCCGCGCGCGGGACGGCGGCCACGAAACAGCCTTTTCGTGTGCGTCGCTACCTTCTAGGGCGGGTACCGCGCTCGATCTCGCCCGTCACCGTGTCCACAATGAACTTGGCGAATTGGGCGGGATCGCGAGGACGCTTGGGGCGTTTTGTGACCTTTTTCGGAGCTCTGCTCTCTCTCGCGGGCGCCATGTCGCCCTTGTCGATCAGCGTGACCGTCAACTCGTTGCCGTTCCGCAGCGCGGAGCCAAGGTTCACGATGGAGACGTCGTTCATTCGGATGACGCGTGAGAGAGCGGTTCAGGGGCCGAAATAGGGTTGAGAGACGGTCTGCAATATTGCAATTGCGCACAATAGGGAAAAGAAAAGGGCGCGACGGATCGGCTTGAGCCGACGCACCGCGCCACTGCGCGAAACCAAGAGAACTAAGTTAGTCGGCGAAGACCCAGCGCGCAGCGAAATAACCGGCAGCAGCGATAACGATGACTGCAACCATGCCGAGCGGCGTTGCGGCGTAGCTCGTCAACTCGAGAATAGCACCCATAAGTTTTCCTCTCCTACTCACCGTTGGTCCATACCAACTCACTGGTTCATAGCCTGCGCGGGAGAAAAGTGCAATAGCGCAATTCTGCACAACAGAACATTCGCACACAAGCTCCCGCTTGTCGTAAACTGTAAAGCCAACTTATACAGCTACATAATGCGAGTTGACGGCTAAATTGGAAAATGCAATTGTGCAACTGAGCAGAAGTGCACATGGAGGCGGTATGAGCAGCACGACCCACAGAGGCGCGGCATTTTTACAGGGGCTAAACGTGCAGCCGGAAGAGAAGCACGTCACGGCGAGCGTTTCCGAAGCGCCTGCGCCGAAAGCTCCCCGTGTCGCCAGCCGGAACGGATTGAAGCACATTGGCGGCTATTTTGACCGCGCCGAAGTTGAGAAATTCGCGGTGTTACGCGCTCGCCTTGGCCTCGATAATTCGCAGCTAATCAAGCTTGCAATCGATGAGCTTTATCGGAAGCATGAAGCGAAGCGGGTTTTGGGGGATATCTGACGCAAAGCAAAAGAGCTAGCGGGAGACAGGCCAATCTGCCCTGCCAGCCCTATCACTTTGCACGGTCATCCTCATCCTCGCCTGTATGCGCGTCGCTCGACAAGACAGCGCGCGCCGCCGGTGGAAGGCGAAGTGTTCGCGGCGGTTTTCCGTCGCGACCGGCTTATCAACGAAGGGTCGCCGTTCGCGGCGGCCCTTATTTTGTAAAAGAGGAGTTCCGTTGCCACGCCGGCGTCACGCAGAGACATGCCGAGCTCAAGAGACCGCGCGGGGAGGCGCCGCAAGTTCCATGTTGAGCGTTACGCGCCAAGTTACGGAATAACGACTCCCCGGTGATTCTGGTCACCGTGCTGGCGTCGTGCGGCTTCCTATGACCGGTTGTGGCGCCAAGCTGCCGCGACCGCTTCCGGCCGGCAGGTCGGGTTACCGAGGGATACCGGCCGCCCAATAACAACCGCTTCGCGCTGGTGAACTCTGTCGACAGCCGCACACCGCACGCGCGCGCCGGCTTCAGCCCCCAAGCTCCGGCCTTCACTCCCGCTGCCAACACGAAGGCCGGAACTTGTCTGCGAGCCTTGACCAGCGCGCTGCGAGCGTTGACGGCGTCAATCGAACAAGCTCGAGTCGAAGGAGTGCAGGTACTGGCGCTCCTCGCCGACTTTCACCTTGATCGCGAAACGAGAGCCGTCTCGGCCGCCGCTGGTCTTCCTGATGAGCCCCCGTGAGTTTAGCTGGCGACACAGCGCAACGCGGGCGCCGCGACCACCCAACACGCGTTCCAGCAACGGTGCGCGGAAGCCGAACCACTTGCGCCCCGAAGCCTTGTAGACGTAGCCGGGGCAGGCGGCGTGGTCGTGCCCCCGCGGCACCCGCCCGCCGTTGAGCAAGACGAACTCCGTCCGATGCTGTTGCACGTAAGCCTTCAGCAGCGCGTCCGGGCTGGCGGCGGCAACGCGAGCGATCTCGCTGGCGGTGACCCGCAGGTGGTCGCGCAGGCAGGCTAAGAGCGCCCTGCCTGCGCTGCCTCTCCGAAGCCTGAAAAGGCCGAAGTAGGCTGCGAGCCGCAGGGCAGCGAAGACGGTGGCGAAATGGCTGATGACGCGCCCGTGGTCGGGATTTACGCTCACGTGTTTGCGCGCGACCCGGATAAATTTTGCGCGCTGCGCCTGAACCCAGTTCGCCAGCCACGCGCTGTCTTCAGCCAGCTGCAACAAAATGTTGAAGATGTAGTCCCGACCGACGACACCGAAGTGGTGGTCGTAGATCGCCTGCAGGCGAACGTGGAAATCCCCGACCGTGGCGCTGCCGTGCAGATCTTCGAAGGCGCCAAAACCGCCTTGCGGCAGCGGGATGTCGATCAAGCGATCAAACGCGGCGCGAGCGAGAGGCTCGCCGGCGGCCCGCAGGATGTCAGCAACCGAGTCATTCGACGTGCCGAGCAGCGACAAAAACCAGTCCCAGCGGCAAGCCTCGGTATACCGCCCTTTGCCCTGCCCCTCGTTGATCATGAAGATTGCCGCGACCAGATCTTTTGCGCTGACGTGGTGGCCCTCTTTCAAGAACACGAAGGTGTAATTGCGCGTCGCCAACACCCGCTCGAGGTTGTTGACGGTGTTCTTCCAGGAGTTGCCAGCGCACAGCGGGTGGGGTGCGCCGCGCAGAAGACGCTGCCCCCAGACGCTGGAGGCGACCGCGCCGATGGTGGTCTTGCCCGTTCCGCCTTCCCCAGTGAGCTGGAAGGCGACTGGTTCAATGGGTGTGATCAAACGCAGCGGGCCCACGAAAGCGACGCCCAGGGCTAGGATCAGCCGAGAATTTCCCTCCGCAAGCGCTTCAAGGCCACGCCACCCCTGCAAAGTTCCACCCTCGCGCCCCCACGAGAGATAGTCATCGAGACCGTCGTCGAAGCAGGTTTCGAGGGTCTCGTTGCTGGCGCTGATGACAGTGTCGGGAAGAACGAAAGCGTCACCGAACGGACCGACTCGCGTGGCGACCTCGAACGAAGGCTCCTGCGGACCGAGATCCTGAAGGCGCTGCAGAAACTCCGACGTAGCCCGAGATGAGATGAGGTGGGCGCCGTGTTTGTTGAGCAGAGTGAGAGCCGCTCGTGACCCGCCGACAAGGTTGTCGTAAGGCATCAGTACCTCGCGCGGCTCGTCACCGACGTCGATGGTGATCCTAATGAATCGCTGGCCCTCGGGTCCTACGCCGACCCTTCCAAACCGGATGTGGTCGGTGAGCGTAGGCGGTGAGGAGGTTTTGCGTTGGGTTGTTGTACTCATTTTGGGACTCCTTGCTGTAATCGACGGAAACTGGGGTGATTTCTGGTGGTGCTTGACGTCCGACGGTTTCTGCGACGGATCGATCTGGAGGTCGCGTAAAGCCCTATGTTTTCAGGCAACACTAGAAGCGCGACGTGAGCGGCGTTATGGCTTTGCCTCCTCAGTTGCGTAGGCGGCGTAGGCCGCGTAGGCCCCGTAGTCGGCACATTCGGCGCTACACTTTTTCATTGTCGATCTGCACGAGATCGCCGCCGCGCCGACGCAGGCCGATCATGAACAGGAAGTCGAAGAAGCCGTGACGAGCCCGCCAGAGCGTCAGCTGCTTTAACGCGTCGTCCGGAAGCGGAACTGCCCGTGGACGGCGTGAACCATTCTGCGAGCCGGGGCGATGGAAGGTCGTGAACTTCAGCAGGTACGAAATCTGTGCGGCAGGATCGCGCAGCTCCTGCACCTTGACCGCCCTCATCACGTCGATGTCCGCGAAGGCGGATCGCAGCGCTTCCAGCTGGTCGGGCGGCAGTTGCGAGACGAGCAGATGCGCATGAATTAAGAACGAGTCATCGCCTTGCCGGTACTCCGCCTCGATGCCGCCAAGGACGAATTTCGCCGACGGCGCAGCCCTCCGGACTCTCTGCGCGGCCCGACGCTTCACGAGTAGGAGGTCGCAGTCCGTCAGCCTGTTGGTCGGCGCTAATTCAAGGGCGACGGTGACCACCTGAAGGTCGAGACCGCTTTGGTGCCTGAGCGCTTGGCCGATAAGCCATCGCCGAAATTGGCGCCCGCAGACGGCGCAATACACCTCCGCGCAAGGAGACTCTGCGCTGCACCAGAGAAGTCGATCAGCGGCGTGAGCCAGTCCGGGGATTTGCTCGAAGCGCTCAAGCTCGGCGTCACGCCTTGCTCGCGCGTCGTCAACCGTTTCGAAGCGCTTGCCTCGCGGCAGGTGGTTGGGGCGTAATCGCGCAATATCGAACTTGCGCGGGACGCTGAAAGTTAGAAGGGCCCGCGCACTCTCGTGCGCGGACATGTTTTGGGCAATCCGCACGGGGGCCGATGACGGCATAGAATTCATTCGCGGCGGCAGCGACGCCGGCGGTATGCGACGATTGGTCATTTCATCGAAGCTCCGTCGGTGAGTTTTCTTAGGTCCGGACAAGCGCGCGAGGAGCTAGTCGCTCGCCGGGCGGCGCGGAGCTCCCGCACGCCGTCTGCCGAGGTGCTGGCCTTGATCGCGGCCGAGCCGAGGGAATTGATCAAATCCACGAAGTCGTCATCGCGCCAAGAGAGGACGCGATGACCGCTGATCGGCCGCAGGGTGGCGTGGGACCTCATGGCCTCGACGCCCGAAGATGCAGCTGGTCTTCTTCCTGCGGCGGCGCCGTTGCGTCAGCACCGTCAGCAAGTAGCAGCGCACTGATTTCTGGTGGCTTGCGACTGACGGTCGAGGACTTGTCTGCTCGGTTGCCGCGAGTCAAACCGTCAGCGTCGGCTGCATGCGCGCCGGGCTTCGGCGACGATGCGGCTACCCCCGCCGGAGGCTGCGACGTCGGGCCGCTGCGGGACATGCGGATCATCCGAGTGCCGCCCCGGCCTTCGCGCGTGAAGGTGATGTCCACTCCGACTTTTCGTAGAGGGGCGGCTGCTCGCCGCAGCTGGCTCGACAAAGCCCGAGCGCTCGCCGGCCATGAGCTCGATCTGGCAACACGCTGGCCGACAATCGGCGCGAGGTGACGCAGCAGCTCCGAAGCGGTCCCCGCCCACGCTGCTCGGCCCACCATGAATGCACATAGGGCCGTCGCGGTTGGATCGGCGTCGATTACGTCGTTCACTGCTTCGTCGCGACTGCGATTGTACGCCGCCATGAAGGAGCCAGGTGGTCCAATCGCGCTCTCGCAAGCGGTCGCCCAGAGGGCGAAGTCCGCCATGCGCGGCAGCTGTTCGAGCTTGGTCGTCGGCAGCGCGGCCAACCCCGCAGCCGCCGCGTCAAGGAGCGCGCCGAGGATGCGCGGCCGCTCGAGTTCGAACGCCGCCCAAAATTCCCACTCCGGTCGACGGCGCGCATCCGGAATGGCTTCGAGGGTGACGAAGATGGCGCGGTCAGCGAGGTCGGGCCGCGTGACGATGTCCTCGATGCCGTTCAGCAAGACCGGTCGTGCAGCGTCGAACAGTACTTCGTCGCAGTCGGTCCGCAGCTGCCGCACGGCGAAGCCGGCACCAGTCGCTACGCGACAGAGCGCATCGGACAGCCACGGCGCCAAGGCGGACACATTGTCGAACGCGAGCAAATGCGAGTTGTGCGCGGCGATGAAAAGATCACGGTCGCAGCGAGGCATGGCGCGCAACGAAGCCGCGTTCGGATCGATCAACGCGCGCAGAATTGCGCAGAACGTCGTCTTCGCGGAGCCCTGCTCGCCCGACAACGCCAGCACCGGATACGGACCCTTGCCGCGCAAGGCGGCGAGGAGCCACGCGGCCGTGAGTATGGTGTCGGCTTCGTTCTTAAGGTTGAGGAACTTGGCCAGATCTCCAATAGATCCGCCTGGTTCGGGAGGCGGCAGAGGCCGCATTCCTGGCGCGCGCCGGAAGCGCACCGGCGGCCGCTCGACGATCCGCCAGCCGCAGGCGTCGATCTCCACTGCGCGCCATGTTTCGTCGGCCAGATCGAGAAAGATCTTGCCGTCGAGCTCCGCGACGCGGACGTAGACCTGGCGCTCCGGTGAATCAAACTTCGCTGTCGCCTCGATCACGGCGAGCGCGCAGCGCAGGGCCTCTGCGCTCGGCGCACCGCCGGGAGAATCGAAAAAGCTGCGCGTCAGCCAGTGACAGAAGCCTCGGCCGCGAATGGCAAACGTCCTGCGGCAGCCAGCGACGACGACGTCGGCAAACCCCACGCCGTCGGCGGTGTGGAACAATTCGGCCCGTCGCGCCAATTCGATCAGCAGCTCGGTCGGCGAGGAGTTGCACCCGCCCTTGACGCGTCGGTCTCCCGTGGCAGCCTCATCGAGCGTCGCAATGCCCTGGCGGGAGCATTCAGCCCCCGATTGCGACTCTCGGCCCGGCGCGATCTTCGTCTGGTTCGGCGCCGCGATCTCCTCGTCCTGCAGCTGGGCCGTGCCCGACGCTACGACACCGCTGGCATGCGATGGCTGGACGAGTTCGCTAGGTGGCGAGGTCTCGGCGTTTTCGGTTTTGGGGTCGGTTTCTGGCTCACCAGTGGTCCGGGGGGCCACCATCACTCGCCTCCGACGTCGGACGTGGAGGTTCGCGGCGCTCCAATTTTGGCCAGCGCCCAGGCGTCGAGGGCGGCCGGCTCATAAAGAACAATCGCGCCGGCCTTGCGGAAGGGCGGACCGCCCCCAACAACCGCCAACTTCGCCAGCGTCTTCCCGGACCCGAATCCGAATTTCGATTTCAGATAGTCGCCCGCGTCCCTGCGGCGCAGAAAGGTTTCAGAGGGCATGCGTCACTCCTCGCGATGCTCGGGGTGACGCGGAAATCAACAAATTTTTTGGCCCGTGTCGAAATGTCTTAGAGTCTGTCCGGAAGGATCACGCTGGATTGCATAGCTTTCGCAGCATGAGGCGGATGGAGGCGAGGCGCAGGAAGGCCAGCGCCCTGCGCGACAGGCATTCCCAGTCCTTGGCGAGCCTGCGGCATCTGCCAAGCCATGAGAACGTCCGTTCCACGATCCAGCGCTTGGGCAAAACGACGAAGCCTTGCGCCTGATCTGAGCGCTTGACGATCTCGACGTTTACGTCGGCGATCACCTTGTCGATAGCCGTTCGAAACTCCGGCCCTTGATAACCGCCGTCGGCGTAGAGCTTCAACAGGAACGGGAAAGCCCCAAACAACGTCGCCATCACCAGCACGCCGCCGTCGCGGTCCTGAATGTCGGCCGGGTGCACGAGCGCGTGCATCAGCAAGCCCTGCGTATCGACGAGGATATGTCGCTTCTTGCCCTTGATCTTCTTGCCCGCGTCATAGCCGCAAGGGTCGATGCAGGCCCCCCTTTTTCTGCGCTCTTCACGCTTTGGCTGTCGATGATGGCCGCTGTCGGGCTCGCTTCGCGTCCCGCCTGTTCGCGGCATTTGACGTAAAGCTCCCAATGGATGCGGTTGAGCGTCCCATCCCAATCCCAAAGGTCGAAATAGTCGTAGACCGTGCTCTTTGGCGGCAAATCCTGCGGGATCGCTCGCCATTGGCAGCCCGTGCTGAGCACGTAGAGGAGACCGTTGACCACCTCGCGCAGGTTCACCGTGCGCTTGGCGCCGCCGCGCTTGGCCGGAGGCAGCAGCGGCTCCACCTGCGCCCATTCCTCGTCGGTCAAATCGCTCGGATAACGCAACTTGCTCCGGTCATAGCGACCCCGATTTTCGTCCGTCCACATCGGCCAGCTCCCAACGAATTGTGCTGACCCATGGAATCACAAGTGACTCATAGGACTCAACATGTTCGCGGACGGGCTCTTAATGCCCTGAGCCTCTTGCAAAATTGTTAGAGATTGGCGCGGGCGATGAGGCGATATAGATAGGCTTCCTCATGTGGATTGCAAGTATTATTGTGTAGAATATTGCGCTTTCATTTAAAAGTTGTTGGATTATGATTTCGAATCGAACTACGCGCCGTGGCGACGGACCACATGACTGACGATCCTCTCGACGCCATGTGGGCGCGCTGGAATCACATACAGGCCTCGCTTTTCCCTTGGCTTCGCGAGGAAGTCGAGCCGATGACCGAACAGCTCGGGCGGCTCATCACCATCCTCGAGGTGATCGGTCTCCAAGCCTTCGTTCCAGAGCCGCCGCGAGGCCCGGGCCGCCCACCCGAGGATCGCCGCGCCCTGGCCAGATGCTTCGTCGCCAAGGCTCTGCTCGGCATTCCAACCACCAGCGCCTTGATCGAACGCCTGCAGGCCGACAAGTCGCTGCGCAGAATCTGCGGGTGGGAGCGGCGTGCGCAGGTTCCGCACGAATCCACCTTTTCTCGCGCTTTCAACGAGTTCGCGCAAGGCGATCTGCCGGGCAGAATGCACGCGGCGCTGGTCGAGCGCACGCTCGAGGGGCGCGTCGTCGGCGTCGTCGCCCGCGACGCCACCGAGATCGAAGCGCGCGAGAAGCCCGTCGAGAAAGACGGGAAAGACGATCCGCCGCCGCCCGCCGCCGAGCCGCCAAAAAGGCGCGGACGCCCGAGAAAGGGCGAGGAGCGGCCAAAGCCGGAGCCGTCGCGCCTCGAACGGCAAGCCACGCAAAGCCTTGCGAAAATGCTCGCCGAGCTGCCCACCGCCTGCGACGTCGGCTGCAAGAAGAACAGCAAGGGCTATAAGGAGACATGGATCGGCTACAAGCTGCATCTCGACGTCGCCTGCGGCCAAATCCCCGTCTCCTGCGTGCTGACCTCGGCCTCCGTGCACGACAGCCAGGTCGCCATTCCCCTCATGACCATGACCAGCGCCCGCATCGTCTATCTCTATGAGGCGATGGACGCAGCCTACGATGCCGAAATCATCGACCGGCACAGCAAGGCGCTCGGCCATGCGCCGCTGATCGACCGCAATTTTCGTTCGCAGCATGAAGCCAAAACCGAATGCGCCGAGGAGGTCGCCCGCATGAGGCGCGTCGGCGTCCCGGACCCGGACGACAGACTCTTCGATTTCCGCACCATGGCCGAACGCGTCAATGCCCGGATGAAGGACGAGTTCGGCGCCAGGTTCGTGCGCGTGCGCGGCGCCATCAAGGTCAAATGCCACTTGACGTTCGGCGTGCTCGTCCTCGCCGCCGATCAAATCTTGCGGGTCTCGGCCTTCCGCGCCGCCCCCGCCTGAGCCCCCACGAAGCCGACATCTCGCGTGCCGGCGGCAAAATCACTCGCTCGAAGAATTATGCAAGAGGCTCGCCCTGAATGATTTTTGTTTGGGGCATTTATTGGGGCATTTATTGGGGCATTTATTGGGGCATTTTATTCTTCCTGGGTCGGCCCGGTGTTGCGTTGGGATATTGCGTCTTCCAAATAGCTTCGAAGTGGGGTTTAGTGACGCCACGTTGGGACAATTCGGGACATTTTTCCCAAGTCCGAATTGGCGGGCGGCGACCCATCTCTTTGTGCTTGTTGCTTAGCCATTGCTCGACTTCCGAGTCGGTCATCGGCGACGTCAATTCGGCGTCTTCCCCACGGGATTCACTCGTTTGCGGCCACCTTGCAAGAACGTCATCACACAAAACTCGAAGAGCCTCGGGCTGCCCCTTTTCGCCCTCGGGAATCCAGGATGGGTCGATTTTTTGTTTTTGCAAATAGGTCGCTATCTGTCCCTGCCGAAGCGCATCGAAAAGCGCTTTGTGGGGATCGCATACAATCTGTACGCGCCGGAGCGAAAATCCCTCAATGAAGCAACCGAGATGGTTGGTTGCGCCGGAGTAAAAATCCGGCATTTGAGCAGCCCTTTGCTGTTTTTGGCGAGGGCGGGGGATGAAGCAGGTGGAGCTTTATTTTCAGGTCCGGCATGCAGTCCGGATAGAGGGATTAAGCGAGCGGGCGGCGGCGCGGCGGTTTGGGATCGACCCGAGAACGGTCTCGAAAATGTTGAAGTTCTCGATCCCGCCTGGCTATCGGCGGTTGAAGCCGCCGATCAGGCCGAAGCTGGACCCGTTTGTTGCGATCATCGACCGCATTCTCGAAGAGGACAAAAGCCGGCCCAAGAAGCAGCAGCATACGTCGAAGCGGATCTTCGAGCGGTTGCGGGACGAGCATGGCTTCACCGGGCGCATCACGATCGTAAAGGATTACGTGGCGAGCTGGCGGCAACGCTCGCAAGAGATGTTTGTGCCGCTAGCGCATCCGCCGGGTCACGCTCAGGTGGATTTTGGCGAGGCCCTCGGCGTCATCGGCGGCGTGGAGCGCAAGATCCACTTTTTCGCTTTCCACTTGCCGCACTCGGACGCCAGCTTCGTGGTGGCCTATCCGGCGGAAACGACCGAGGCGTTCTGCGACGGCCACGTGAAGGCGTTCGCGTTTTTCGGTGGCGTGCCCAAGTCGATTCTCTATGACAATACGAAGATCGCGGTTGCACGGATCCTGGGGGACGGCAGACGGCAACGAACGCGGGTCTTTACGGAACTCCAGTCGCACTACCTGTTCGAGGACCGCTTCGGCCGGCCTGGCAGGGGCAACGACAAAGGCAAAGTCGAGGGGCTCGTTGGCTTTGCGCGGCGCAATTTCCTGGTGCCGATCCCGGTGTTCGACAGCTTCGAAGCTCTCAACATCCACCTGCTGGAGTGCTGCCGCCGTCGCATGAACGATCGCTTGCGCGGCCATGATCAGACGATCGGCGAGCGTCTGGAGCGCGACTTGGCTGCATTTCAATCTCCGCTACCGCCCGCCTATGACGCCTGCGAGAAAATCGGCACGACGGTTTCATCGTTGTCGTTGGTGCGGTATCGGCTCAACGATTATTCCGTGCCGACATCCTACGGTCACCGCGAGGTGTTTGTGCGCGGCTATGTGCACGAGGTCGTCATCAGCTGCGGCGCCGAGAAAATCGCGCGTCATCCCCGCTCCTATGAGCGGGAAGATTTCGTGTTCGACCCGTTGCATTATCTCGCGCTGATCGAGCGGAAGATCAACGCGCTCGACCAGGCCGCTCCGCTCGTTGGCTGGAGGTTGCCGGAAGAGTTCGCGACATTGCGGCGTCTTCTGGAGGCCCGCATGGGCAAGCAGGGCAAGCGTGAGTTTGTCCAGGTTCTGCGCCTCATAGAAGCATTCAAGATCGAGGACGTGACCGCCGCCGTCCGCGACGCGATTGAGCGCGGGGCCATCGGTTTCGACGCTATCAAGCATCTCGTGCTGTGTCGGATCGAGCGGCGACCGCCGCGCCTCGACATGACAGTTTATCCGTATCTGCCGCGAGCAACGGTCGCGACGACCTCGGCGAGCTCCTATATGGCCCTCCTGGCGGGAGGCGCGGCATGACTGACACACCGCAAATTTTGCTGGCTCACTATCTGAAAGCCCTCAAGCTTCCAACGTTCCTCCGCGAATATGACAAGCTCGCCCGTCAATGCGCCGCCGAGGGCGTCGACCATATCCGTTACCTACTGCGGCTTGCCGAACTGGAACTGATCGAGCGGGAGCGGCGGATGGTCGAGCGACGGATCAAGGAAGCGAAGTTCCCAGCCGTCAAAAGCCTCGATAGCTTCGACTTCCAGGCTTTGCCGTCCCTCAATAAACCCCTGGTGCTGGAACTCGCCCGCTCGGAGTATGTCGCTCGTCGTGAGAACATCATCGCTGTCGGCAACAGCGGCACGGGCAAGACGCATATCGCCCTGGGATTGGGACTGGCCGCCTGTCAGAAGGGCCTGTCGGTCGGCTTCGTCACCGCCGCGGCCCTGGTCCACGAGTTGATCGAGGCCAGAGATGAAAAAAGGCTTCTGCGTCTGCAACGCCAGCTCGCGATGCATAAGCTGCTCATCATTGATGAACTCGGTTATGTGCCTCTGTCGCAAACCGGAGCCGAACTGTTGTTCGAGGTCTTCAGCCAACGCTACGAGCGAGGCGCGATGATCGTCACCAGCAATCTGCCGTTCGACGAGTGGACGAGCGTGTTCGGCTCCGAGCGTCTGACCGGCGCTCTGCTCGACCGATTGACCCACCACGTGCATATCTTGGAGATGAACGGAGAGAGCTACCGCCTCGCCCATTCCAAGAAACGCGTCCGTCGCGAAAAACCGCAACCCCCGTCAAAGCCCAGTCCTGACGAATAACGCGGTGCGACATGAAGCCCAAGGCCGGCACATTCGTTTGTTCAAGCGTGATGCATTTTTGCTCCGGCCCGACGATGCAAAATCACTCCGGCGTTGACAATTACTCGCGTGACCGGCGCGGCGAACATCCGCAAGGCCATCTGGCGAATTATTCCGGCATCCTGCAAGCGGACGCCTATGACGGCTACAACAAGCTTTATCTGGCGGGGCGCAAGCCCGGCCCGATCCGCGAGGCCGCGTGTTGGGTCCATGCGCGGCGCCCGTTCTTCGCAATGGCGGACATCGACGAGAATGCGCGGCGCAAGGCGGCAGGGAAAAAGGAGATCCCGCTCTCGCCGATCGCCATCGAAATCGTGCGCCGCATCGACGCGCTGTTTGCGATCGAGCGGTCGATCAACGGCAAGAGCGCGGAGGAACGTCTCGTCGTTCGACAGGCGTGGAGCCGCCCGCTCGTCGACGCGCTGGAAATCTATCTGCGCGAACAGTTCACAAAGCTCTCGCGCGGGCACGATCTCGCCAAGGCGATCCAGTACATGCTGAAGCGGTGGCCAGCCTTCACACTGTTCCTCGGCGACGGGCGCGTGTGCTTGTCGAACAACGCTGCGGAACGATGCCTGAGAGGCATCGCCCTTGGCAGAAAAAGCTGGTTGTTCTGCGGTTCCGACCGCGGCGGCCACCGCGCCGCGGCTATGTACAGCCTGATCGTCACGGCGAAGATGAACGGCGTGGATCCACAGGCCTGGCTCGCCGACGTCCTCGCCCGCATCGCCGCCCATCCCGCGCATCGCCTCGACGAGCTGCTGCCGTGGAACTGGCGCAAGAAGGATCAGGCCGCGCCAGCGTTGGCGGCATAACCGCGGCGGACCTCCCCTGCGGCCTACGGCGTAGGCTTACGATTCTTCGGTACGGCAGGCTCGATGTCGAACTGCCGACGCCAAGTGAAAAGCTGATTGGCGTTGATGTCATGCCGCCGCGCGACCTCGGCAATCGACGCGCCTTCTTCGCGGCTCTCGTCGACGACTCGGCGCTTCTCGTCTCGCGTCCAGGATCGACGTTTGCGCCTGACAGGCGCCAGACCCTGTTTGCCGACCGACATCAGCGATGGTGTCCATTTGTCCTAAGTGGACACGATCATCGCGCCACTCTTGAAGACAACTATCTCCAACAGAGACATCTATGCCAGGCGGCCGCCGGCGAAGGGATACGGCGATCATTAGTCATGGGCGCATGCCTCCATCGCGATGCCGCCGCTCGGCGCCCTGGCGTTCCGCTATAACCGCAGGAGCAAAGCTTTGTTCCTAAAGTTTTGCGCCACTCGCATTTGCGAAACTTTGCCACGACAGGGAGAAACTGCGACGGAAGCACAAAGCTTGCGCCCAGCAATGTCCGCTATTGGCGCATAGCGGACATTCAAATGGACCCCTTACCACGGGACCACACTCACTCTCCCGCGAAGGGGGGAGGGCAGGGGAGGGGGCTCAAGCCGATTCAGCGCCTAACCCCACGCAAGTCAGCGCGAAGGCCCATTCGAGCGCGGTGTCCTCCAGGGACTCGAAGCGGCCCGAGGCGCCCGCGTGACCCGCCCCCATCTGCGTCTTGAGCAGAACGGGCCCGCCTCCCGTCATTTTCGCACGCAGCTTTTGGACCCACTTTAAGGGCTCCCAATAGATCACGCGCGGATCGGTCAAGCCGGCGAGCGCCAGGATCGGCGGATAGTCCTGCGTCCTGACGTTGTCGTAGGGCGAATAGGCCGCAAGCCGCGCGAAGGCCGCTGCGTCCTCGATCGGATTGCCCCATTCGAGCCATTCCGGCGGCGTCAGCGGCAGATCGGCGCGCAGCATCGTGTTCAGCGTGTCGACGAAGGGCACCTGGGCGATGACGCCGGCAAAGAGTTCTGGCGCCATGTTGACGATAGCGCCCATCAGCAGGCCGCCGGCCGATCCGCCCTGCGCGACGATCGCGCCCTTGCGCGTGAAGCCGGCGTCGATCAGCTTTCGCGCGCAGGCGATGAAGTCCGAAAAGCTGTTCGTCTTCTTGTCGAGCTTGCCGTTCTCGTACCAGCTCCAGCCGCGCTCCGTTCCGCCGCGCACATGCGCGAGCGCATAGACGAAGCCGCGATCGACGAGCGAGAGCGCGTCGGAATCGAATTCCGCGTCGAGCGAAGAGCCATAGGCTCCATAGCCGTAGAGCAGCAGCGGTGCGCCTTCGCCCGGCTTGAAGTCCTTGCGATGCAGGAGCGTGATCGGCACGCTCTCGCCGTCCTCGGCCACGGCCGAAATGCGTCGCGCGACATAGTTCTTGGGGTCGTGGCCGCTCGGAATCTCCTGACGTTTGACGAGGACGCGCTCACGCGTCGTCATGTCGTAGTCGTAGGTCTCATCAGGGGTCGTCGGCGAGGAATAGACGAAGCGCAAGGTCGTCGTCTCGAACTCCAGGCCGGGCTCCAGCGCCAGCGAATGAGCTTCTTCCTCGAAGGCGATGGCGTGCTCCGCGCCGCTCTCGATCTCTCGGACGATGAGCCGCGGCAGCGCGTTCTCCCGTTCGATCCAGACCAGGTGGCGCGCATAGACGGTCATCGCGACGAGCATGCGCCCTTTGCGGTGGGGAACGACGACGCGCCAATCGGCGCGCGAGGCGGCGTTCAGCGGGGCCGAAAAAATCGCGAAATCCTCGGCGCCATCGGCGTTGGCGAGGATGAAGATCGCATCGCCATGCGGCTCAACCTCGTAGCGCAGGCGGCTTTCGCGCGGCGCGACCCGACGCGGCGTCGCGTCCTTGTCGGCGAGATCGACGAGGTGGCATTCGCTCGCGTCGTGTCCGTGAACCGTGACGATTCCGAAGCGTCCGCAGCGACTGTCAGCGAGCGAAACGAACCAGGCGGGATCACGCTCCTCGAGCACGACACGATCTTCGCGCTGCGGCGCGCCGACCCTGTGAAGAAGGACTGCGTCGGTGCGGTGGTTCTCGTCGACGCGAACGTAGAGCAAGCTCGAGCCGTCGAGGCTCCAGACGATGGAGCCGTCGGTGTCGGTAACGACGTCGGCGCGGTCGCGCCCATCGCTCAAGGCGCGCGTGCGGACGGCGTAGAGTTCCGAGCCCTTCTCGTCGACGCTCCAGGCAAGCGCGCCATGGTCACGGCTATGCGCGGCGTCGCCGATCTCGAAGAATTCCCGGCCTTTGGCGAGCGCCTCGCCATCGAGCAGAATCTCCTCGTCGCCGCCCGCGCGCGGACGCCGGCAATAGAGCGGATGTTCTCCGCCTTCGCGATAGCGCTCGTAGTAGCAGTAGGGCCCGTCGGGCGTGGGCGGACCGGCGTCGTCCTCCTTGATGCGCCCGCGCATTTCCGCGACGAGAGTCTTGCGCAGCGTCTTGGCGGGCGCGAGCGCCTGCTCGCAATGCGCGTTCTCGGCTTTGAGCAGCCGGGCGATATCGCGGGGCAGGGCCCCCGGATCGCGTAGCGCCTCGCGCCAATTGTCAGCTGCGAGCCATGCGTAATCGTCCTCGAGGACGCGTCCGTGGAAAGTGCGGCGCGTCGGCTTCCGCTCCGCCTTCGGCGGCGTCGCCTGCGCGAAGGACAAGCCAGAATCGCGGGCGTCGCCAGCGGCCATGGGACCTCGCCTCAATAGACCTCGCCTCAATTTTTCGGCGGCGCGCGCCGGATCAACCGTCCTCGCCGCCCGAGCGCATCGTCGAGCCGCGGTAGCCGCCCGGACGCGTGAGGCGCTTGACGGCTTCGAGCGCCGTGGGGTTCAAGTCCTGTCCGCCATTGGCGACATACTCGATAATGCTGGCGCGCATGCGCGGGTCCCAAAACTTCCTCAAATGGTCCGCGGCGGAGGCCGCCTGGTCACCCGATTTTTGCGCCGAGAAGAATTGCCCAATCTGATTGGCCATTTTCACGAGCGTATCGACCGTATTATGCGACATGCAGCTGTGCCTATTCCGCCGCGGCGTTTTGTGGAGAGATGCGCTTGACGGCTCCGAGCGCGGTGGGATTTAAGTCCTTCCCGCCCCTCGCGACATAGTCGACGATGTTCGCGCGCATGCGCGGAGCCCAAAACCGCTTCAGGTGGTCGGCGGCGTCCGCGATCTGGTCGCGGGACTTTTGACCGGAGAAAAATTGACCGATCTGATTGGCCATTTTCACCAAAGTGTCGATCGATCTATGCGACATGGGCTGGCGCCGGCTCCACGATGCGTTCGGGGTGGGTGAAGACTTCGAAGTCTCGTCCCCGCATTACCGCGACGAGCGTCATGCCGCAAGCTTCTGCGGTGCGCACGGCCAGCGCCGTCGGCGCCGAAATCGCCGCGATGACCGGCGCGCCGATCCGCGCGGCCTTTTGGACGAGCTCGACGGAAACCCGGCTGGTCATCAGCACGACGCCGTCCTTGCCTGACGCTCCCTTTCGCAGCAGCGCGCCGGCGAGCTTGTCGAGTGCATTGTGACGTCCCACGTCCTCGCGCAGGATCAGCAAATCGTCGGACGGACGCCAGAAGGCCGCGCCATGCACGGCGCGCGTCTGCCGATTGACCGTCTGGCGGTCCGGCATCCGCTCCATCGCTTTGATGAGCTGCGTGGACTCCACGCGAAAGCCGTCACCGATTTGCGGCGCCTCGCGGGCCGCCTGCTCGAGGCTTTCGATGCCGCAGAGCCCGCAACCGGTCGGCCCCGCCATCGAGCGGCGCCGCGCGGCGTATTGTCGCTGGCTGTCGCCGGGAAGCCAGCTGCGCAGCTCGACGCCGAGCTCGCTCGCGACGATCTCGACGTCGGGCGCGCCGGCCTCGGCGTCGATCAGGCCTTCGGTCAGCGCGAAGCCTGCGGCGAAATCCTCGAGGTCGGCGGGCGTCGCCATCATGACGGCGTGGGTCGAGCCGCCATAGGTGAAGGCGATCGGCGTCTCTTCCGGGATCAGGCGGGAGCCCGGCGCCAGTTCGTCGTGGCGGCGCGCGAGGCAGGCTGCCGTGACGACGGGCGCAGGGACCCCTCCTTCGCTCATTCCGCGGCTTCGATTCCGGACTCGATGCGGCGGCTCGCCTCCGACATGGCGGCGTATTTCTCCTGCCATTCGGACGGACCGTTCGTCGGCGAAACCTGGACCGCGGTCACCTTATATTCCGGACAATTGGTCGCCCAGTCGGAATTGTCGGTGGTGATGACGTTCGCCTGGCTCTGCGGATGGTGGAAGGTCGTGTAGACCACGCCCGGCGCCATGCGCTCGCTGATCTTGCCGCGCAGCGAGGCTTCTCCGGCGCGGCTCTGCACCCGCACCCAGTCGCCGTCCTTGATTCCGCGCTCCTCGGCGTCGTGCGGATTGATCTCCAGCACGTCCTCCGGATGCCAGCTGCTGTTGTCGGTGCGACGGGTCTGCGCGCCGACGTTGTATTGCGAGAGAATACGCCCCGTCGTAAGCAGCAGCGGGAAGCGCGGGCCGGTCTTCTCGTCGGTCGGCACATATTCGGTGATGACGAACTTGCCCTTGCCGCGCGCGAACTTGTCGATGTGCATGATCGGCACGCCATGCGGATGCTCGTCATTGCACGGCCACTGCACTGAAGCTTCGTCGTCGAGGCGCTTGTAAGACACGCGGCGGAAGCTCGGGGTGAGCCTCGCGATCTCGTCCATGATCTCGCTGGGGTGCTTGTAGTTCCAGTCGAGACCCATGGCCTGGGCGATGAGCTGGGTGATCTCCCAGTCGCCATAGCCGTTCTTCGGGGTCATCACCTTGCGCACGCGCTGGATGCGGCGCTCGGCGTTGGTGAAGGTGCCGTCCTTCTCGAGGAAGGTCGCGCCCGGCAGGAACACATGGGCGTAATTGGCCGTCTCGACGAGGAAGAGGTCCTGCACGACGACGAGGTCCATCGCCGCAAGGCCCGCGGAGACGTGCTTGGTGTTCGGGTCGGACTGCAGAATGTCCTCGCCTTGGACGTAGAGGCCCTTGAACGTGCCGTCGATCGCCGCGTCGAACATGTTGGGAATGCGCAGGCCGGGCTCGGCGTCGAGCTTGACCCCCCATTCCTCCTCGAACACTTCGCGCGCGGCCTCGTTGGAGATGTGCTGATAGCCCGGCAGCTCATGGGGGAAGGAGCCCATGTCGCAGGAGCCCTGCACGTTGTTCTGCCCGCGCAGCGGGTTCACGCCGACCCCGCGCCGGCCGAGATTGCCGGTCGCCATCGCGAGATTGGCGATGCCCATGACGGTCGTCGAGCCCTGGCTGTGCTCGGTGACGCCGAGGCCGTAGTAGATCGCGCCATTGCCGCCTGTGGCGTAAAGGCGCGCGGCGCCGCGAAGGTCCGCGGCGGGAACGCCGGTGAATTTTTCGGTCGCCTCGGGGCTGTTGCGCTCTTCGGAAACGAAGGCCGCCCAGTCCTGAAACTCGTCCTTGTTGCAACGCTCGCGAATGAATTTTTCGTTCACGAGTTCTTCGGTGACGATCACATGCGCCATCGCCGTCACGACGGCGACGTTCGTGCCCGGCTTCAGCGGCAGATGATAGTCGGCCTTGATGTGGGGGGAGCGAACGAGGTCGATCTTGCGCGGATCGATGACGATGAGCTTCGCCCCGTCGCGCAGCCGCGCCTTCATACGCGAGCCAAAGACCGGATGCGCGTCGGTCGGATTGGCGCCGATCACGACGATGACGTCGGCCTCGTCGACGGAGTCGAAATCCTGCGTGCCGGCCGAGGTGCCGAAGGCCTGGTTCAAGCCATAGCCCGTGGGCGAATGGCACACGCGCGCGCAAGTATCGGTGTTGTTGTTGCCGAAGCCCGCGCGGGCCAGCTTCTGGACGAGAAAGCTCTCCTCATTCGTGCAGCGCGAGGAGGTGATGACGCCGACCGAATCCTTGCCGTATTTGGCCTGGACCTCCTTGAAGCGCCGCGCCGTAAAAGCGATGGCCTCCTCCCAGGAGACAACGCGCCAGGGCTCGGTGATCTTATCGCGGATCATCGGCTCGAGGACGCGATCGTTGTGATGCGCGTAGCCATAGGCGAAGCGGCCCTTGATGCAGCTGTGGCCGTGATTGGCCTTGCCGTCCTTCCAGGGAATCATGCGCACGACTTCTTCGCCGCGCATCTCCGCCTTGAAGGCGCAGCCGACGCCGCAATAGGCGCAGGTCGTCACCGCCGAATGCTCCGGCTGGCCCGTGGCGATGACCGACTTCTCGATGAGCGTCGCGGTCGGGCAGGCCTGCACGCAGGCGCCGCAGGAGACGCATTCGGACTCCATGAAGGCTTCCGACATGCCGGCCGAGACGCGACTCTCGAAGCCGCGGCCGGAGATCGTCAGCGCGAATGTGCCCTGCACCTCTTCGCAGGCGCGCACGCAGCGATTGCAGACGATGCATTTCGAGGGATCGTAGCTGAAGTAGGGGTTCGATTCGTCCTTCGGCATCCATTCGAAGTTCGCTTCGCCCTGGTTGCGCGCGAAGACGTGATTGGCGCCGTCGTAGCCGTAGCGGACGTCGCGCAGACCGACCGCGCCGGCCATGTCCTGCAACTCGCAGGCGCCATTGGCCGCGCAGGTCAGACAGTCGAGCGGGTGGTCGGAGATATAAAGCTCCATGACGCCGCGTCGGACCGCCTTCAGGCGCGGCGTCTGCGTGTGCACCGTGATTCCGGGCGCGACCGGCGTCGTGCAGGAGGCGGGCAGCCCGCCGCGGCCTTCGATCTCGACGAGGCAGAGGCGGCAGGAGCCGAAAGCCTTGATGCTGTCGGTGGCGCAGAGTTTTGGGATCTCGTTGCCGATCTCCATCGCCGCGCGCATGATCGACGTGCCCGCGGGCACGGTGATCGTCTGACCGTCGATCGTCAAAGTCACCATATTCTGAGACGGCGAGGCCGGCGTGCCATAGTCGATTTCTTTGATGACGCTCATGGCTTTAGCTCCTCATTCCGCGGCGGCGGAAACGGACTTCCTATGGAAGTCTTCGGGAAAATGACGTAGCGCGCTGAGCACGGGGTAGGGCGCGAAGCCCCCGAGCGCGCAGAGCGATCCAAGCTTCATGGTGTTGCAGAGGTCTTCGAGCAGCGCGATCTCCGCCTCGACGTTCAGGCCCTGTCCGATCTTGTCGATCGTCTCGACGCCGCGCGTCGAGCCGATCCGGCAGGGCGTGCATTTGCCGCAGCTCTCGATCGCGCAGAACTCCATCCCGAAGCGCGCCATCTGCAGCATGTCCACCGTGTCGTCGAAGACCACGAGGCCGCCGTGGCCGATCAGCGCGTCGCGCTTGGCGAAATCCTCATAGTCGAAGATGAGGTCGAAGTCCTTGACGGGCACATAGGCGCCGAGCGGGCCGCCGCATTGCACGGCGCGCACCGGACGGCCAGAGTGCGTTCCGCCGCCGATGTCGTTGACGATCTCGCCAAGCGTCAATCCGAAGTCGACCTCGCAAAGTCCGCCATATTTGACGTTGCCGGCGATCTGCAGCGGCATGGTGCCGCGCGAGCGGCCGACGCCGCAATCGGCGTAGGCCTGCGCGCCGTCCTCGAAGATCATGGGGATCGTCGCGATCGACAGCACGTTATTGACGATCGTCGGCTTCTCGAAGAGGCCGGCGATGGCCGGGAAGGGGGGCTTGGCGCGAACAATGCCGCGCTTGCCCTCGAGGCTCTCCAGAAGCGAGGTCTCCTCGCCGCAGACATAGGCGCCAGCGCCGATCCGCAGCTCGACGTCGAAGCCGAAGTTCGATCCGCGCACCTTCGGCCCGAGCCAGCCGGCTTCGCGCAGGATCTCGATCGCCTTTCCAAACACCACCGCTGTTTGCGGATATTCGGAGCGGAGATAGACGTAACCCTTGGAGGCGTTGACCGCATAGCCCGCGATGATCATGCCCTCGATCAGCGCGAAGGGGTCGCCCTCCATGATCATCCGGTCGGCGAAAGTGCCGCTGTCGCCTTCGTCCGCATTGACGACGACATAGCGACGGTCGGCCGGCGTGTCGGCGACCGTCTTCCATTTGATCCCGGTCGGAAAGCCCGCGCCGCCGCGTCCGCGCAGGCCCGATTTCGTCACCTCGGCCACCGCCTCGGCGGGAGACATCGCGAAGGCCTTCGCGAGACCGACGCCGCCGCCAAGCGACTCATATTCGGAAAGCGACAGCGGATCGGTGATTCCGCATCGCTTGAAGGTCACGCGATGCTGGCGCTTCCAGAAAGGATAATCCTCGACTTTGCCGATCGAGAGCTTGTGCGGGTCGCCCCGAGAAAGCCCGAGTCGAAGAGCGAGGCGACGTCCTTCGCCGTCACATTGCCGTAGCCGATGCGCCCTTGCGGCGTCTCGACCTCAACGAGGGGCTCCAGCCACAGCAGGCCGCGCGAGCCGTTGCGCACGATCTGAACGCTTTGCCCGCGGGCTTGCGCCTCCTTGGCGATCGCTGCGGCGACCTTGTCCGCGCCCATCGCCTTGGCGGCCATGTCGAGGGGAACGAAGACCTTCGTCATGACTGGCGCGCCTCCGCGGCGATCTCGTCGAGCTTCTGTCCGTCAACGCGCCCGATCGGCTCGCCGTCAAAGAGAGCCGAAGGGCTATGGGCGCAAAGCCCTAAGCAGTAGACCGCTTCGACCGTCAGCGCGCCGTCCGGCGTCGTGTGGTGCCAGCCGGTCTTGATCCTTTGGAGGAAGTCGCGCGCGATCTTCTCCGACCCCATCGACTGGCACGATTCCGCGCGGCAGATCTTCAGCACGTGGCGGCCGGCCGGCTCTCGGCGGAAGTCATGATAGAAGGTGACGACGCCGTGCATTTCCGCCCGCGACACATTGAGCGCCTCGGCGATCTGCGGCACCGCCGCCTCAGGAACGCAACCGAATTCTTCTTGCAAGGCGTGCAGGATTGGCATGGCGGGGCCCTCCAAATGGAGGTGCGCGTCGATGATCTCCTGCGCGCGCGAGGGGTCCCAGGCGACTTGAGGCATCTCTTCCCTTTTTTTCCTTGAGCTGACCGCTTGAAGCGTCATCCCGTTTTTTTTAATCTGCTTATTTAACTCAGCTTGCCGCAAGTTGACGCCCCGATCAATGGCCAAGAGCCATGAATTGATAGAAACCTCCTATGGTCCGTCGAATGCTCCGCTCGCGGCGAGCTTCCGGGTCTCCGCGAGCAGCGCGGCGACCATGGGCTGCGCGGGCTCGCGCTGCGGCGCGACGAGGCCGACCTCGTGCACCGCCTCGGGCTCGAGGATCGGGATGGCGCGAAGCGGCGCCGTCACGCCGAGCGCCTGGGCGAGCTTCTCCGGCATCACGGTGGCCCAGCGGCCCGCCTTGACGTGGTCATAGAGCAGGATGATCGAATTCGATTCGAGCACGGTCTGCGGCGCGCCGCCGGCCTCGCGCATCAGCTGGTCGATGATGCGGCGATTCTGCATCTCGGGCGTGAGGAGGCAGAGCGTCAGGCGGGCCACCTCGGCCCAGGTGACTCGCTCCCGGTCGCCGAGCGGATTGGTCGCGACGGTCAGCAGCCGGTAGCGCTCTCTCCACAAGGGGACCGTTCGCACGCGTCCGAGCGGCTCATTGTCGAGATAGGTGAGGCCGGCGTCGATCTCGAGATTGTCGAGCATGGCCAGAATGTCGATCGAGGCTGCGCTGAGGACCTTGATACGCACGCCCGGATGCTTCTCGAGGAAGGGCGCGGTCAGGGACGAGACGGCGCTGAGCGCGGTCGGTATGGCCGCGAGCCGGAGCTGGCCGGAGAGGCCGTCGCGCAGCGACTTCGCCTCCTGGCGCATCGCGCGCGTATCGGCGACGATGCGCTTCGCCCAGACCAGCACATGCTCGCCCTCGCGGGTGAGCCCGTGGTAGCGCGACGAGCGGTTGACGAGCAGCACGCCGAGCGAATCTTCAAGCTGCTTCACGCCGGCCGAAAGCGTAGGCTGTGTGACCCCGCAAGCTTCCGCAGCGCGCGAAAAGCTCTGCTCTCCGGCGAGCGCGATGAAGAACTCAAGCTTATCAATCACCCGAGCCGATCTCCGTCTTTTTTTGTGAATAAATTTAGCACGAGCGGCGGCGTCGCGCGCTAAGCAATCGGCCGCTTGGACGAGAAAGATTGGGGCGTCGGCCCGCCGAGAGGATCCTTTAGGACGATCCGCCGCGTTCGGGCGCCCGAATTGCGCCGGAATTGGCGGTTTTGGTAACAATTGACTAATGGGGCTCGCGCTCTACGCTTTCGAGACGCGCCGCCGAGCGGGGAATTTGCGCATGAAACTTTTGTCCGGGGGCGCGTTACGCCTAATCGTCGCGATGGCTTTAGGGCTAGGGCTCGCAACCCCGGTTCTGGCCACGCCTTCGATCGTCATCGATGTCGCGACCGGTCAGGTGCTCGAGCAGGACCAGGCGACAGCGGTCTGGTTTCCGGCTTCGACCACGAAGCTGATGACCGCCTACGTCGCGCTCGACGCGGTGCGCAAAGGGCGCATCACGCTGGACACGCCGCTCGTCGTTTCGCAGCGCGCGACCGAGCAGGCGCCCTCGAAAATGGGCTTTCGCGTCGGGCAGCAAGTGACCTTGCGCAATGCGCTCGTCATGCTCATGGTCAAGTCCGCCAATGACGTCGCCGTCACCATTGCCGAAGGCGTCTCGGGCTCGGTCGAAGCCTTCGCGGGCGAGATGAACCAGGCCTCGGCCGCGATCGGCATGAAGGAATCCTATTGGGTCAATCCCAACGGTCTGCCCGACGACCGCCAGGTCAGCTCAGCCCGCGACCTTGCGCTTCTGGGCCGGGCGCTGCTGGTCGATTTCCCCGAATCCGCCGATCTCTACCACATCGGCGCGTTTCGCATCGGCCGCCGAATCATGCCGACGCACAACGGCCTGTTGAAGCTGTATCCGGGCGCCGACGGCATGAAGACCGGCTTCACCTGTCCTGCCGGTTATAATCTGGTGGCCTCGGCGACGCATGGTTCGAAAAGGCTGATCACCGTCGTGCTCGGCGCGCCGAGCGGCCTGGCGCGCACCCTGAGGACGGCGGAGCTGTTCGATCGCGCCTTCCAGGGAGCGCAATCGCAGGGCCTCGCCGCCGATCTGCCGGGTCCCGGCGTCGGTCCGGCCCCGGATCAGCGCGACAAGATCTGCATCCACCGCGGCAAGGCGCATAAGCAGTACGTCGCCGAGTTCGAGGACGCGCCGATCGAGATGGTCGCCGACCCCGCGAAGAAGTCCAGCGAGGGCGGGGGGGCGCATCTCAACGCGCAACCCCTCTCCTTCGAGCCGATCCTTGTCCATACGGGCCCCGTGGAAGGCTACGCCGGACCCGTGGCGAAGCCCCGCGATCCGAAGCTCGCCGTCGGCGCCGATGATCCTTCGGGGCCGCAGCTCGTCTCGGCGCCTTTGGCCGAGCCCGGCAAGCTCGTGGTCTGGAGCGCATCCGGCGCCAAGGCTCTGGCTGCGGCCGAACAGGACGCCGCCGTCGAGGAGACGCACGGCAAGGGCGGCAAGCATAAGCTCAAGGGCAAAGGCCATTCGCACGCCTCCGCCAAGGCGCAGGACGGCGCGGAAAGCGGCGACGACACCTCCGATGCGGGCGCCGGAAAGGCCAAGCCGCATAAGCATGGGCCCGGCAAGGCGAAGCATCACTCGTCGCACTCGACCGCCGCAGCGCGCGGGAGCCGGCTCGCGGAGGCGCAATGAGCGAAGCGGCGTCCGCGGAGCCGCGTCGTCCGCCGCCGCCCCTCCCGCTTACGGTCCTGACCGGCTTTCTGGGGGCCGGCAAGACGACGCTGCTGAACCGACTGCTCGCCTCGAGCGAATTCGCCGACACGCTCGTCCTGATCAATGAATTCGGCGAGATCGGGCTCGATCATCTCTTCGTCGAGAAGATCGACGGCGACATGATCGTGATGGCCTCGGGCTGCGTCTGCTGCACGATTCGCGGCGATCTCGTCGCGGCGCTCGAGGACGCGCTGCGCCGGCGCGACAATGGCCGAATCAGACCCTTCAAGCGCATTGTGCTGGAGACGACGGGTCTCGCCGATCCCGCGCCGATCCTGCATGCCATCATGCGCCATCCCTATCTGCTGCTGCGCTACCGGCTCGACGGCGTGGTGACGCTCGTCGACGCGGTGAACGGCGAGGCGACGCTCGACGCGCATGAGGAGGCGGTCAAGCAGGCCGCCGTCGCGGACCGCATCGTCGTGACGAAGACCGATCTGCCGCGAGGCGCGGAAAACCTCGGAAAGCTGCGCGCGCGACTCGCCGCGCTCAACCCGGCGGCGCGCATTCTGATCGCCGCCGAGGGCGAGGCGTCGGCCGCGGCGCTCCTTGATTGCGGCCTTTATGACGCCGATGGGAAAACGCCGCGCCTCGATTCCTGGCTCAACGCGCAGGCCGTGCTCTCGGCCCACGACCATCATGATCACGATCATCACCATGCCGACGTCAATCGCCACGACGCGCATATTCGCGCTTTCTGCCTGACAAACGACAAGCCGCTCGCACCCGGAGCCTTCGATCTCTTCCTCGACCTGTTGCGTCAGGCGCACGGCCCGCGGCTGCTTCGCGTGAAGGGGATCGTGGCGCTCTCCGACAACCCCGATTCTCCCGTCGTGATCCACGGCGTGCAGCACGTCTTCCATCCGCCGCACCGCCTCGCCGCGTGGCCGGACGCCGACCGCCGCACGAGGATCGTCTTCATCGTCAAAGACCTCGAGGAGCGCTTCGTCACGGGCCTTTATGCGGCTTTCGCCGGCGAGCCGGCGCTGGACGCCCCTGACGCCGCGGCGGTCCGCGACAATCCGCTCGCGCCGCGGGAAGGCGGGTTGTTGGCGTAGCCAGCACGCCCGGATTGGCTCAAGCGACAACCAAACCGACGATCGCTTCACGCGCCAAATCGCCGGACATTTCGCGCCCGGGAAACCGCGCCGCGGTGCAGCAGGGGAGCGTTTCTCCCAAATAACCGAAGGTCATGACTGAAAGGCTCGGCGCGCGGCGGAGAAGCTCTGGCCGGCGCCATCGTCGTGTCGATAATTGGTCTCACGTAAATGTCGACCTGGGAGCTTTCACGCGCCTCGGCTTTGACCACAATCTTCCAGACACGCCGACGCGGCGGGCGAAAATCGAAGCGCGCCGCATAAACTTGCAGTTCAAACCATCGCTTCCCCAAAACTGTGGCAATTGCGCCACAGGGAGCGGATATTTCATGTCTTGGCTGCGACAACGCTATTCAAGCTCTTGGGTTGGTGTAAGACTTTTTCCTCTCGCGAGAAGCGCGGCTTCATCGGAGGCGACGTGAGCAGTGTTGCCAGAGTTTCGTGTGTTGCGCTGATCGCCGGCTTGATCGTGTCGGCCCTGGGCGCCCATGCGCAGGAAATGCAGGTCGACTTTCCTCCTCTCGGCCTCGGCGGAGCGGAGACGCAGTCGCGCGCCGAGCTCGATCGTCTCGCCGATGAGATCCGCTTGCATCCGACCGATTACGACAAGACTTACGCCTTCATCCGGCTCGCCTCGCGGCTCGGCTATGACGAGGAGGCGATCAGCGCGCTGCAGCGCCTGTTGATGTTCAATCCGAACCTCGCCCGCGCCCGCAAGGAGCTCGGCTATCTCTATGCGAAGATCGGCGCCGACCGTAGCGCGGAGCTGCAGATGCGGCGGGCGCTCAAGTCGCCAAATCTCGACGCTGCGCAAAAGGCGCAGATCGACGCGCAGTTGCCGGACATCGAAAAGGCTTCGGAGGATAAAAGGCTCTACGGCAGCCTTCAGATCGGCATCCGTTCACAATCCAACGCCAATTACTTCCCCGCGGGCGGCCTTTTCGGCGTGGGCGGCGTGCAGACAAACGCGCTCCTCAAACAGCGCTCCGACACCAACACCTTCCAGCTCGGTCAGGCGGCGCTCGACTGGGATTTTCTCGGCCCGGGCGGGCCGACGCTCGAGATGCGCGGCCTTATCTATGCGACGCAGCAGTTCAAGCTGCCGCAATACGATGTCGCCCTGTTCGCCGGCTCGATCGGGCCGCGTTTCGAGATTGCGCCGGGACTTTCGGTCAAGCCCTATGCGACCGGCGCGGCGTCGATCCTGGGCGACATCGACTATCTCAACGACGGGGGCGCCGGGGATCACCTTTCGCAAGAATTTCGGCCGCGACCTCGCGCTGGAGCCCGGCTTCGAATATCGCAGCCTCTATGTCAACAATGGCGGGCCCTTGCTGTGGAACTGGGCGGCGCACACAGTCTCGACGCTCGCCTCGGGCGACGTCTACACCGGCTCGGTCAACGCCTTTTATCGCTTCAACGACATGGTGAAGTTCGAAGGACGGGGCGCCTATTCGCGCGCGAATGCGGGTCTGTCCTCGCAGTCGTCCGACACGATCGACTTGCAGGCGATGCTGCGTTTCGAAATCGATCCGCCGCTCTACGAAATCCCGCGTCGCTGGACGATCGCGCCCTATGCGCGCTTCATGCAGACGGCCTTCGATTCTCCGAACTTCCTCGTCGATCCTTTCCATGCGCGCCGCGACGACGCCTGGACTTACGGCGTCGCGCTCGACGCGCCCGTCGGGCCGCAATGGGGCTTCAGCGGCCATTTGGAGTTCTTGAGAAACGACTCGAACATTTCGAATTTCAGGCTGCACGACTTCTCCGTCGTGTTCGGTCCCGTGGCGAAGTTCTGAGAGGCGACGAAGATGAAGATCCTGCTTCCATGTCTCGTCGCCGCGTTGACGGCCTTCGCCGGCGCCGCGCTCGCCGAAGCCGTCGGCAATGTCGGGGCGGTCAATCAATCCGCGGAGGGCGGCGGCCGCAAGCTCTCCGTGGGCTCCGGAGTCGAGGCGAGGGAGCGGATCACCACCGACGCCAAAGGGTCCGCGCAAATCGTCTTTCGCGACAAGTCGACGATGACGGTCGGTCACGGCAGCTCGGTCACCATCAATAAATTCGTCTACAACGCCAAAGAAGGCGTGGGCGAGCAATCCGCGAAGCTGACCAAGGGCGCCTTGCGCTTCGTCGGTGGCGCGGTGAGCCACACCGAGGGCGCGAAGATCGAGACGCCCTCGGGCTCCATGGCCGTGCGCGGCGGCATGGCCTATGTGTGCCTCAACTGTCCGCAAGGCGCGGTTTTTGCGGCGCTGGCGGGCGAGGTGACGGTCAGCAACAAAACGTCGACGGTCGAGATCCCCCCTGGCCAGATGGTGACGGCCCTGCGGGACGGCGCATTCTCGCCGCCGACCCCCATCCCTCCGGACCTCCTGGACACGCTCGACGCGCGTTTCGCGAGCGGCGCCGGGCAGGACGGCGGCGCCTCAAATCCGCCGACGGAGACCAGCGCCAACCGACAGCTCGGCGACGCGCGCATGCCGGACTGGACCCCCTGGCAGGGCCTCGGAGATATCGGCGCTTTCTGGGGCGGCAATGCGATCGTGCAGAGTCAGGCGCAGTCCAATAATCAGGCCTCGGCGAACGGCGTGCATGTGCTGACTACGCCGCGGCCGACGCCGTCCGGTGGCAATCGCCCGCCGCAATGCCCAGACTGTGGCGCGACCCCTGGAAACTCCGCTACAGACGAAACTCGATAGCGGGAAGGCCGCGACGCCTCTGGGCGGTCGATCTACCTGATCGGGCCCGGCCGCCCTGTTGCTGGATTTCGAGCTGCTGACAGCGCGAAAAGGCCTCGGAGAGCGCTGAGGTGGCTTTCGCGATCGGCATGAGCCGCGGAATGCTGGAAAATTTTCAGGTCAAACAGCGGGGGGAACGTTTTCCCCAGTTCGGGGCGATCGCCTGTCGCCTTCCGGCTTCTTCGACGGTATAAGCCGCCATGACCGAAGAGGCCGCTCCCGAAAAGACGCGCAGGCTGAAGACGCTCGCGCCGCTGCGCCGACTGCTCCCCTATGCGTTGCGTTACTGGCTGCGCATCCTGCTCGCCTTGATCGCGCTTTCCGTCGCCGCCGGCGCGACGCTGGCGCTGCCGCTCGCCGTCAGAGCGATGATCGACCAGGGTTTTTCCAAGGACAACGCCGGCTCGGTCAATGCGAGCTTCGGCGCGCTGATCGGCGTCGTCGCCGCGCTCGCGCTCGCCTCGGGCTCCCGCTACTATCTCGTCATGACGCTCGGGGAGCGGGTGGTCGCGGATCTCCGCTCTGATCTCTTCCGGCATCTGACGAGGCTCGACGCGCGCTTCTACGAGACCGCCAAGACCGGCGAACTCCTGTCGCGGCTCACCAGCGACACGACGCAGCTCAAATCGGCCTTCGGCGCCTCGGCCTCGGTCGCTCTGCGTAATTTCTTCCTGTTCCTCGGCGCGATCGTGATGATGGTCGTGACGAGCTTCAAGCTCTCCCTCGTCGCGCTCGCGGCCATCCCGGTGATCGTGCTGCCGCTCATCGCCTCGGGGCGCGCGGTGAAAGGCCGCTCGCGCCGCGCGCAGGACGCGCTGGCCGACGCTTCGGCCTACGCCGGGGAAAATCTCGCGGCGGTTCGCACGATGCAGGCCTGCTGCGCCGAGCCGCAGATCGTCGAGCGCTTTCGCCGTGCGGCGGAAGGGGCCTATACGACCGCGCGCGAAGCGACGCGTCTGCGGGCGCTCGTCACCGCCGGCGCGATCTTTCTCGTCTCCTGCAGCGTCGTCGCCGTGCTCTGGCTCGGCGCGCAGGACGTGCTCGCAGGCAAGATGACCTCGGGCGTTCTGTCGCAATTCGTGCTTTACGCCGTGCTCGGGGCGAGCTCGCTTGGGGAGCTCTCGCAGGTCTGGAGCGAAGCGGCGGCGGCGGCGGGCGCCGCTGGACGCATCGGCGAGATCCTGAGCGTGCAGCCGGCGATCGCCGCGCCGGCGAAGCCCAAAGCCCTCAAGGAGCCGGTGCGCGGCCGCATCGCTTTCGAGGGCGTAAACTTTTCCTACCCGAGCGCCCAGGGCGTCAAGGCGGTCGACAATCTCAACCTCGTGATCGAGCCGGGCGAGCGCGTTGCGGTGGTCGGCCCCTCAGGAGCGGGCAAATCGACGCTCTTCCAGCTCTTGATGCGTTTCTACGACGTCGAATCCGGCGCGGTCTCGCTGGACGGGATCGATATTCGCGAGCTCGATCCGCGCGCGCTGCGCAAGGCGATCGCGCTCGCGCCGCAGGATCCCGTGATCTTCGGGGCGAGCGTTTCGGAAAACATCGCCTATGGGCGCGAGGGCGCGCCGCGGCGCGAGATCGAGGCGGCCGCGCGCCGCGCCCAGGCGCATGACTTCATCGCGGCCTTGCCCAAGGGCTATGAGACGGAGCTCGGCGAACGCGGCGTGACGCTTTCGGGCGGCCAGCGCCAGCGCCTCGCCATCGCCCGCGCGATCCTGGCCGACGCGCCGGTGCTGCTCCTGGACGAAGCGACCTCGGCGCTCGACGCCGAGAACGAAAAGCTCGTGCAGGCGGCGCTCGAGGACGTGATGGCGGGGAGGACGAGCCTCGTCATCGCGCATCGGCTGGCGACCGTGCTCGAAGCCGACCGGATCATCGTGCTGGAGGCGGGGCGCATCGTCGAGGAGGGCGTCCACGAGACCCTCGTCGAACGCGGCGGTCTCTACGCGCGGCTCGCGCGGTTGCAATTTAATGCTTAGCGGGCGCCTTGCGCCTTAAGCTTCTCCCGCAAGCGGGAGGAGAACAAATCCGGAGCCCATGCGATGTCCGCCAAATTCGTTGAGGCCATGGTCGAAGCCCTCACTTTCGACGACGTGCTGCTGCAGCCGGGCCACTCGCGCGTGCAGCCGTCCGGCGTCGACGTGAGCACGCGGCTCACGCGCGACATCGAGCTGCATTTGCCGATCATCTCGGCGGCGATGGACACGGTGACCGAAGCGCGGCTCGCCATCGCCATGGCGCAGGCTGGCGGCATTGGCGTGATCCATCAAAATCTGACGCCCGCCGATCAGGCCGCCGAAGTGCGCAAGGTCAAGCGCTACGAGAGCGGCATGGTCGTCAATCCGATCACCATCCATCCCGACGAGACGCTCGCCGACGCGCTTGCGCTGATGGCGAGGAACGGCATCTCCGGCATCCCGGTCGTCGAGCGACCGAACGGCGTGAAGCGAGGCAAGCTCGTCGGCATATTGACGAACCGCGACGTGCGCTTCGCCGAGGACCCCCGTCAGCCCGTCGCCGAGCTGATGACCAAGAACCTCATCACCGTGCGCGAGGGAGGCTCTCGCGAGGAGGCGAAGCGCCTGCTGCATCAGCACCGCATCGAGAAGCTCCTCGTCGTCGACGAGGATTTCTGCTGCGTCGGCCTCGTCACCGTGAAGGACATGGAGAAGGCGACGCAACACCCTCACGCCTGCAAAGACGCGGAAGGGCGGCTGCGCGTCGCGGCGGCGACGACCGTCGGCGATCACGGTTTTGAGCGCGCGCTGCGGCTCATCGAAGCCGGCGTCGATTGCCTCATCATCGACACGGCGCATGGCCATTCGCAGGCCGTGCTCGACCAGGTCGCGCGTGTAAAAAAGACGAGCAACAAGATTTCGATCGTCGCTGGCAATGTCGCGACCGCCGAGGCCGTGAAGGCGCTGATCGACGCGGGGGCCGACGCGATCAAGGTCGGTATCGGCCCGGGCTCGATCTGCACGACGCGCATCGTCGCCGGCGTCGGCGTGCCGCAGCTCACCGCCATCATGAACGCGGCGGAACAGGCGCAAAAGTCCAATATTCCGGTCATCGCCGACGGCGGCGTCAAATATTCCGGCGACCTCGCCAAGGCCATCGCGGCGGGCGCCAATGTGGTGATGGTCGGCTCGCTCTTGGCGGGCACGGAGGAATTGCCCGGCGAGGTGTTTTTGTATCAGGGCCGCTCGTTCAAGTCGTATCGCGGCATGGGCTCGGTCGGCGCGATGGTCGCGGGCTCGGCCACCCGCTATTTCCAGGGCGACGTGCAGGAGCAGCAAAAGCTCGTGCCGGAAGGCGTGGAGGGCCAGGTGCCCTATCGCGGCCCCGCGGCGCCGATCCTCTACCAGCTCGCTGGCGGCCTGCGTTCGGCGATGGGCTATGTCGGCGCCGCGACGATCCCCGAGTTCCAGCAACGCGCCCGCTTCGTGCGCATCACCAACGCCGGCCTGCGCGAAAGCCATGTGCACGACGTGACGATCACCCGCGAGAGCCCGAATTATCCGACGGGCGGGTAGGGCGAGGCTTTTTGCGCCGAAGAGAGAGCGCCAGCGCTCGCCTTGCCACGCCCGCCGCTAAGGCTTAGGAACCTCCCCCGAACCAAAATCGCCACGATCATGTCTCAAAAAGGCGAGAAATCCGGCGCGCAAGCGGCCGCGCAAGGCCAAGCGGAAGCGCGGGCCAAGGCGCTGCGCGCCAATCTCAAGCGACGCAAGGAGGCCGCGCGGGCAGATGATTCGCCCGCCGCGCCGGAGCGGAGAACGGACACGCATGGACAAGATCAAGATCGTCGGCGGCCATGAGTTGAAGGGCGTCATCCCGATCTCCGGCGCCAAGAACGCCGCTCTGCCGCTGATGATCGCTTCGCTGCTCACGCGCGAGACGCTGACGCTCGAGAATCTGCCGCTCTTGGCCGACGTGACGCAGCTCGAGCGCATTCTCACCAACCACGGCGTCGACTACGCCATCTCGGGCAAACGCGCCGGCGCCTCGCCCGACACGGGCCGCACCGTCCAACTCACCGCGCGAGAGATCGTCGACACGACGGCGCCCTACGAGATGGTTTCGCGTATGCGCGCCAGCTTCTGGGTGCTCGCGCCGCTGCTCGCCCGCATGGGCGAGGCGCGCGTCTCGCTGCCCGGCGGCTGCGCGATCGGCACGCGTCCGGTCGATCTGCTGCTCATGGCGATGGAGAAGCTCGGCGCGGATATCGTGATCGAGAACGGCTATGTGGTCGCCCAAGCCAAGAAGGGACTCATCGGCGCCGAGATCGACTTTCCGAAGGTCACCGTCGGCGGGACGCATATGGCGCTGATGGCGGCCGCGCTCGCTCATGGAACGACCGTGCTGCGCAATGCGGCGCGCGAGCCGGAGATCGTCGATCTCGCCGAGTGCCTGAACACGATGGGCGCGCGCATCAAGGGCGCGGGGCAGTCGACGGTCGAGATTCAGGGCGTTCCGTCGCTGCACGGCGGCTGGCACAGCGTGCTGCCCGACAGAATCGAGGCCGGCACCTATGCGATGGCCGTCGCCATGACCGGCGGCGACGTGCTGCTCTCGGGCGCGCGCGCAAACCTCCTGCAGGCGGCGCTCGACGCCGTGACTCTGGCCGGGGCCGAAGTCTCCGAGACGGACGCCGGGCTTCGGGTGGTGCGCAACGGCTCGGGGCTTGCGCCCGTCGATGTCCGCACAGCGCCCTTCCCGGACTTCCCCACCGATCTTCAGGCGCAGTTCATGGCGCTGATGACCCGCGCCAATGGCGTCTCGCGCATCACCGAGACGATCTTCGAGAACCGCTTCATGCATGTGCAGGAGCTCGCGCGCCTCGGCGCCCGCATTCGCCTCGAGGGCGACAGCGCGATCGTCACCGGCGCCGAGGAATTGCAGGGCGCGCAAGTGATGGCGACGGATCTGCGCGCCTCGGTCTCGCTCGTCATCGCCGGGCTCGTCGCAAAGGGCGAGACGACGATCAACCGCGTCTACCACCTCGACCGCGGCTTCGAGCGGCTGGAGAAGAAACTCGTCGGCTGCGGGGCCGAAGTGGAGCGGATCGCAGGGCAGGGGTGACGGGTCAGACGAACCCCGGATCGATCGTCTCGCGGGCGCCGAGCCACTTCGGCGTCGGCAGATTGAGTCCGCGCAGAAACTCAGGATCATAAAGCTTCGAGGCGTAGCGGGCGCCGCCGTCGCAAAGCACGGTGACGATCGTCTTGCCCGGCCCGAGCTCGCGCGCGAGGCGGATCGCGCCGGCGACATTGATCCCCGACGAGCCGCCGAGCAGAAGACCCTCGTTTTCGGCGAGATCGAATAGAATTGGCAGCGCTTCCTCGTCGGTGATCTGGCAGGCGAAGTCGATCGGCGCGTCCACCAGATTCCCCGTGACCCGCCCCTGGCCGATCCCTTCGGTGATCGAGGAGCCCGAGGCCTTCAGCTCGCCCGTCGTGTAATAGGCGTAGAGCGCTGCGCCCATCGGATCGGCGATGCCGACACGCACTTTTTCGTTGCGCGCCTTGAGCGCGATGCCGACGCCCGCGAGCGTCCCGCCCGTGCCGCAGGCGCAGATGAAGCCGTCGACCTCGCCGGAAAGCTCGTCCCAGATCTCCGGTCCCGTCGTCTCGACATGCGCCTCCCGGTTCGCGACATTGTCGAATTGATTGGCCCAGATCGCGCCCTCCGCACGCTCCTTGGCGAGGCGCTCCGCGAGACGGCCCGAGAGTTTCACGTAATTGTTGGGATTGGCGTAGGGGACGGCCGGGACCTCGACGAGCTCCGCGCCCTGCAGCCGCAGCATGTCCTTTTTTTCCTGCGACTGCGTCTGCGGGATCACGATCACCGTCTTGTAGCCCATGGCGTTGGCGACGAGCGCGAGGCCGATGCCGGTATTGCCCGCCGTGCCCTCGACGATGACGCCGCCGGGCTTGAGCGTCCCCTTGGCGATCGCGTCCTTCACGATGTAGAGCGCCGCCCGGTCCTTGACCGAGCCGCCCGGGTTCATGAACTCGGCCTTGCCCAGGATGCGGCAGCCCGTCGCTTTCGAGGCCGCGCGCAATTCGATGAGCGGCGTCTTGCCGATGGCGTCGATCACGGAGGGGGCGATGGTCATGGGGCGTCCTGAGGGCTCAAGCCCCGAACAAAGCAACGTCCGGGCCGAAAGTCTCGCCTTAAAGCCCTTCGCCCGCCTTTTCAAAGCGAAAAACCGCCTTGTGCCTCGCGCGCTCGCCCGGCGCGAGCCGCCGCATCGACGGCTTTTCGGCAAGCTCGCTCGAAAAACCCTCGGGATCGGCGTGGCCGGTCCAGGGCTCGAGGCAGAGATAGGGGGCGCCGGGCCGCGTCCAGAAGCCGATATGCGGGAAGTCCGGATATTCGCAGACAATGCGCGCGCCTTCGCCATTGTCGAAGGCGACGAGGCGGCTTCTCGTGTTGAGGAACACCATCGCGTCCCTGGCGAAGAGCTCCGGCGCGAGCGGCAGGACGCGATCGTCGAGCGGAACGCGCTTCTTCTCGGCGCTGCTGATGAGCCCGCCGGGGCCGATGACCGGCAGCTCGGCGCATTCGGGCTCGTCGAAGAGGAGCGCATGCTGCGCTTTTGATCCGGCGAGCGGCCAGCGGAAGGCCGGGTGCAATCCGCAGGCGTAGGGCAGGGGCTTCGCGTCTCTGTTCTCGACGATCAGCGTATTTTCCAGCGCGCTGGACGTGAGCCGGAACTCGACCGCGAACAGGAATTCGAAAGGATAGAGCGCGCGCGTCTCTTCGTCGGCGGCAAGCTCAAGGCGCAGGAAATCCTCGCGCCGCTCGCTCACGACAAAATCCTTCTCCCAGGCGAATCCGTGCAGCGAGAGGGGATAGCTGTCTCCCTCGACGCGCACGCATCCGTCGCGCGTCGCGCCGACGATGGGAAAGAGCACCGGCGCCGTGCGGTCCCAGAAGCGCTGGTCGATCTCCCAGATGAGATCGACGCCGCGCGAGCGCCAGGCGCAAAGCTCCGCGCCGAAGAGCGCAATCCGGGCGCTGTCGCCGGCGGCGTTTGCGAGTTGAATGGTCTCGCTCATGGCGAAAGCTTCCTTGCTTCGATTACTTGCCGCTCGCGCTTTCGCAGGCGCCGGCGCTCTTGTCCCCGAGCGCGCTCTTCAAGCTTGCGACAGCCTTGTCGCGTTCGCCGAGCGGCGCGAGGCAGAAGCGCTCCTCGATCAGCTTCGTGATTGCGGTCGTGTCGTGCGCGACGTGATCGACCCCGGAGCGCTCGAGCTTCTTTGCGATCAGCATCGCCGGAACGCGCGTGCCGGGGCCCCATTCGTCATGCGCGCCATTCGCGTTCTCGCCATAGGGCGGGGGCGGAACGTGATCCCAGGCGCCGCCGTGCTCGTCATAGGTGATGATGATCAGCGTGTCGGCGGCGTTCCCGCCCTCCAGCACCGCCTTCACGAGCTTGACGAGATGGCTGTCGCCCTTGTCCTCGCTCGCATAGCCCGGGTGCTCGTTCTCCGAACCCAAGGGCTTCACGAAGCTCACGGCCGGCAGATTGCCGGTTCTCGCCGCATCGAAAAACTCCTCCTCGTCGCGGAGACGCTTGCTGCGCTCCTCCTGCCCCGGCGCGTATTTCGAGAAATAGTCGAAGGGCTGATGGTGATATTGGAAGGATTTGTCGGGGCAGCGCAGCACGCCATCGATGACTGTCTCATTGGCGTGCGCATCCGCGCCTTGCGCCTCGGCGCAATGGGGCCCCGAGCCATTGGTCCAGCCGCGCCCGTCGCGCCTGCCTTCGACATTGTCCCAGCCCCCGGCATACCAGGCCCACTCGATATGCTTGTCGTCCAGGCGATCGCCGATCGTCGCGTCGTCCAGCGGCGGAAGGCGCGGGATGCTGGGCTCGTCTGGGCGCCAAGGCCAGTTCTGCGGGCTGATCGTGCCGACGGCCCAATCGCCGCAAAGAAACCCCTTGGGCGCGGCGACGTAGCCCGCCGGCATGCGCGGATCGCCCTCGCAATAAGCCGTCAGCGGCCTGTCGCGCATCGTCCCTTGCGTCGCGGGATAGATCTGCGGCGGCGGCTTCGTCGCGAGGCCGTTGGCGTCGATGACGCTGTGCAAATCCTTATCCGCGCTCAGGCTCGGCGCATTCTTGTAAACGGGCGTGCGCACGGCGATCAGCCATTGATGGTTGATGAAGGAGCCGCCGAAAGCCGCATGGAAGAAATTGTCGGCGATCACGAAATGCGGCGCGGCGGCCTCATGCAGATATTTGTAAAGCGGCGCTTGCCGCGTGTCGTAATAGCCCATGACGAGCCCGGCCGCGTCGCTTCCCAGCACATAGCGGTTCTGACGGCCGCCGTTGATCTGATAGTGCTCGTTGTAGAAGCTGTGCACGAGATCGCGCGTGCAGCCGCCTTTCTCGCCTTCGCCCTTGGCGTATCCCTCGCGCTTCCCTTGGCGGATGAACGAAGCGCCATAGGGCTTCGGACAGGTCTCGTCCTGCGGCTTGATGTAATCCTCGATATCGAAGGGCGCGTTGGCGAAGCAAGTCGCGTTCCCCGTGGGCAGATTGGCGTCGTCCTGAAAAAGACAGCGGAACGGCTTCCCGTCGGCGCCGAGCTGCAATTGATGCGCGGCGTCTGCTTGCGGCAGCCCGTTGACGGGCTCGCCCTCGACCTCGCCCCAAAGACCCCAAAGATTGTCGAAGCTGTGGTTTTCCTCGAGGATGACGACGATGTGGTTGTAGTCGCTCAAGCTCCCAGCCCGCGCCTCGAGCCCCGCAAGGCTCGCGAGAGTGAGCAGGGCGAGGCGGATCAGCTTTCGGGTCGGGTTCATGTCCTGCGGCTCTGGGATGCGGCTTCGAGGTCGACGCCCGCGTCTGGGGGCGACACGGCTACGCCGCTTTGATGCAAATGACGTGACGGAGCGTCTTTGAGGCGTCAAGCCGAGCCGGGAGCCGTTATGCGGCTTCACACCACATGGGGGGGCGCGAGGCGGCATTCGCCTTCGCCGGTTTCGATCTGGATCGTCGCGTGGTGGATGCGGAAATTATGCTCCAGCTCATGCGCGATATCCGCCAGGAAGCGGTCGTTCGTTTGTGAGGCGGGACGCACCAGATGCGCCGTCAAGGCGGTTTCCGTGGTGCTCATGCCCCAAATATGCAGGTCATGGACTTCGGTGACCCCCGACAGGCTCGCCAGATAAGCTTGCACAGCCGCGGGGTCGACGCCCGCCGGCACGGCGTCGAGCGCGAGATTGAGCCCTTCGCGCAGCAGGCCCCAGCTGCTCCACAGAATGACGATTCCGATCGCGATGCTGGCGGCAGGATCGAGCCACAACCATCCGGTTTGTCCGATCAGCAGCGCGACGACCACGACGCCCGCCGAGACGGCGGCGTCGCCGGCCATATGGATGAAGGCGCCTCTGATGTTTAAGTCCTGCTCGCGGCCGCGCATAAAGAGCAGGGCGGTCGCGGTGTTGATGACGATGGCCGCCAGGGCCACCCAGAGCACAGTGCCGCTCGCGACCGCTGGCGGCGCGCCGGCGAGCCGCTGCGCCGCTTCGAGCAGAAGCCCACCCGTCGCGACGAGGAGCAGCGCCGCATTGCCGAGCGCCGCCAAGATGGAGGCCCGCCGATAGCCGTAAGTGCGCGAGGCGGTCGGCTGCCGCGTCGCGAGCCACGACCCGCCCCAAGCCAGGAGCAGGCCGAGCACATCGGAAAAATTATGCACGCCGTCCGAGATCAGCGCGAGGGAGTTCGACTTCAATCCATAGGTCAATTGCGCGATCACGAGAGCGAGATTGAGCGCCGTGCCGATGGCGAAGGCGCCGCCAAAATCTCGTGGCGCATGGCTGTGGTCATGCGCGTGAAGGTGATGTTCGTGATCGTGGCCCATCTTGATCTCTTAGCGCGCCTTCCTGAGTTTTGCGTCCCCGTCGCGTGAATTTTGGCGAGAATTCGAAGCGCGATGGATTTGAGCGTGCTTTCCTCCTGCGTCGGCAAAGCGCATAAGTCATTTTCAGTATAAGGAGCCCTGGTTAAAATGTGCGTCTCAGCCCCACTAAGCTTCACTGTCAGCGCCGCCCTCGCCGTCATAGGCGTTGCAACGTTTCGGAAAGCGTTGCTCTATGACCGGCGCATGCTCGTCTTCTCCCTGTTTCCAATGATTTTTTCGTTTCACCAGTTCACCGAAGGAATGGTCTGGCTGTCATTGAGCGGAACGGTTGACGGAAAGCTTTACAGCTATGCCTATATTTTTGTGGCGGTTCTTGTATGGCCGTTTTTGGCGCCTCTCGCGTCGGCGCTCGCGGAAACCGACCCAGCCGCGAAACGCCAGCGATACGTATTTTTCGGCGCCGCGCTTGTTGTCGTCGCCTATCTCGTTTTCAAGCTCGTAAACGCCTCCGGGCTCGAAGTGACGGTGGTAGGCCGGTCGCTGAGTTACGCCATCAAATATGACACGGCGCCGCCCGCCTATGCGGAATACGCCTACCTGATTACGCCCTTGCGTCAGCCGAAATTTCGTGTGAGAACAAAAACAGAACATTCTGTTTTTGGGAGGGTTCGGCCATGGCGCGCAATAAGGTGCAATTCCAGAAAGGTCTCAGCGAGACCGAGTTCAACAAGGCCTACGGCAGCGAGGAGCAGTGTCACGCGGCGCTGGTCAACTGGCGCTGGCCGAACGGGTTCGAATGCCCCGATTGCGGCGGTAAGGCGCACTGTGTCGTGACGCGCGGGATGCGCCTGCTGTTCCAATGCGGCGCGTGCCGCAAGCAGACCTCGGTGCGCGCCGGGACCATCTTCGCCGCCAGCAAACTGCCGCTGCGCCTGTGGTTTTCCGCCATGTATCACCTCACGCAAACCAAGCAGGGCATCTCCAGCCTCGAGCTCGCGCGACGGCTCGGGATCACCCAGAACGCCGCCTGGAAGATGAAGCACAAGCTCGCGCAGGTCATGATCGAGCGCAACGCCACGAAACGCCTGAAGGGAAAGATCCAAATGGACGACGCCTATCTCGGCGGCGAGCGTTCCGGGCCTCCCGGGCGCGGCGCCGAAGGCAAGACGCCCTTCGTCGCCGCGGTCCAGACCACCGACGATGGCAAGCCGCATCAGATCATCTTGCGGCGGGTAAAGGCCTTCAGCAAGCATGCGCTGAAAAAGCTCGCCAGCACGGCGTTGACGCCGGGCGCCGAGGTCGTCTCCGACGGCTTGGCCTGCTTTTCCGCCGTCGTTGAGGCTGGTTGCTCGCACAAGGCGATAATCGCCGGGTCAGGCTCCAAGGCTGCAAGAGCCGCCGTCAAGAACCCCACGTTCAAGTGGGTCAACACGGCGCTTGGCAACATCAAGGCGGCGCTCCTCGGAACATACCGCGCCGTGCGAGAAAAGCACGCTGCCCGTTACCTCGCCGAGTTCGAGTATCGCTTCAATCGAAGATATGATCTCGGCCAGATGATCCCGCGTCTCGCCGCCGTCGCTCTCTCAACCGCCCCCATGCCCCACCGACTCCTCAAGCTGGCTGACCTTCAGGCGTAATCAGGTACGCCTATGCCGCTGTAACGCTCATACCCATCCTGATCCTGCGCAACTCCGCGCTCAGAGTGATCGGCGTTCTCCTCGGCGTGACTTTTCTATACACGGTCATGGAGATGAAAGCGGTCTGGTTCTCGGCGTGGTGTATCTCTGCAGCGATCTTCAGCATGCTGCTATTGCTTGCTATCAAAGGTCCAGATGACGCGCCGGCTTCGGGACCCACATTGGCGTGAGAAAAGAGAACTTCAGTCCTTGCGACAGGTCGGCGCCTCAAAAAGGCGGGCGATCTGGCTGAGAGCGTCGAGCACGGACAGATCAAATATCTCGACAACCAGTTGGAGGCTGATCACGGAGCTTTGAAGCGGCTGAACTATCCGCCGCGCGGGTTCAAAACACGGCCGACCGCCTCGGCGACGATCAAAGGCTTCGAAGTGATGCGGATTATCCGCAAACGGCAGTGCCTGCAATGCCTCATGCTGGAATCCGGCGCGGCGGGAGAAGTGCGTTTTGTGAACCGGCTGTTCCACCTCCCTCGCGGCAGCGAGGGCGAGCCGCAGTGTGTGCATTAATCAAGGCGAAAAAGCCTTACGCTATAATTGCTTATCGCTGTTTGCGACCCCTACAGCCTTAAGCGCGACTATTTCCGAATGTCACGCGGTCGCGAATGGTCGCGATACCTCTGACAGCGGACGCTGCGGGAGCGATTTTTGGCGACTGCTCGACGGAGGGAATGCGCCATGAGCCGCCATTTGTCGCCTGGATCAGCGAGCAAAGCGATGCTTCGCCATGGTGCGGATGTGGCCATTCCACGGGACCTGTTCGCCGATATCTTGCGGATGATCGAGGAACTGCGTCCGCCGCCCTTGGCGTCCTCGGCATTGAGTCGCGCCCGTCATGAGTTCGAGCCGAACAACGGGAGGAGCGCGCTCGAATAACGGGCAATTTTCCTATTTCGTCCGTCGGAACGTGGTCTCCAGTCGTTCCTCTCCGCTTCGTGCGCGCCGGCGGAGCTCCCCGCGCCAGCGCCGCCTTGTCAAGAAACGTCAAACGATCCAGCTAAGCTCACATCCGAACCGGGGCCATAGGAAGAATCCCGGCTCAAGAACGCATCGGAGGAAACAGGATGCAACGTGAATGGAAGCGTTCTCTCTTGGCGGCGGTCGCCGTCATGACGATTGGTGGAACGGCTGCTGCGTGGGCAGAAGGCGCGCCCCGCCCTAACCAGTTTTGGTGGCCTGAGCAGCTTGATCTTTCGCCGCTGCGCCGGAATGCGGCCGAGTCGAATCCTCTCGGCGCAAGCTTCGACTACGCTAAGGAGTTTCAGACCCTAGACCTCGCCGCCGTCAAAAATGACATCAAGGCGGTGCTGACGGCGTCGCAGGATTGGTGGCCCGCCGATTTCGGAAATTACGGGCCATTCTTCATCCGCATGGCTTGGCACGGCGCGGGCACTTATCGCATCTTTGACGGGCGCGGCGGCGCAAGCGGCGCGCAGCAGCGCTTCGAACCGCTCAACAGTTGGCCCGACAACGCGAATCTCGACAAGGCGCGCCGGCTCCTGTGGCCGGTGAAGAAAAAATACGGTCAGAAGCTCTCCTGGGGCGACCTCATGGTTTTGACCGGCAACGTGGCTCTGGAATCCATGGGCTTCAAGACATTCGGCTTCGCTGGCGGGCGCAGCGACGATTGGGAGCCAGATCTCGTCTATTGGGGCGCGACCAAGTTTCTCGCGAGCAATCGCGACAAGAACGGCGTCCTCGAGAAGCCGCTCGCGGCCATCCAGATGGGCCTGATCTACGTCAATCCCGAAGGGCCGAACGGCAATGCCGATCCGGTCTCGGCCGCCAATGACATTCGTGAATCCTTCGGCAAGATGGCGATGAACGACGAAGAGACCGTCGCGCTCATCGTCGGCGGCCACACCTTCGGCAAGGCGCACGGCGCGCACCCGCCGGCGAAATGCGTGGGCCCCGCGCCTGCGGGCGAAAGCGTGGAGCGTCAGGGCCTGGGTTGGATCAATCACTGCGGATCCGGCAAAGGCGACGACACGGTCACCAGCGGTCTGGAAGGCGCCTGGACGTCCGATCCCATACACTTCACGACCCAATATCTGGACAATCTGTTCGGTCACGAATGGGTCAAGACGAAGAGTCCGGCAGGCGCGACGCAGTGGAAGCCGAAGGACGCCGCCGACATCGTGCCCGATGCGCAAGATCCGTCAAAGGCTCACCCGCTGATGATGTTCACGACCGATCTCGCGCTGAAGTTCGATCCGGAATACAGCAAGATCGCCAAGCGCTTCCACGACGATCCGGAAGCGTTCAAGCTGGCCTTCGCGAAAGCTTGGTTCAAGCTCACCCACAGAGACATGGGGCCCCGCTCCCGCTATCTCGGCGCGGAGGTCCCCAAGGAGGACCTCGTCTGGCAAGACCCGGTGCCCGCCGCGCGCTACAAGCAGATCGACGCCGCGGACGCCGCCGCGCTCAAAACGAAAATCCTGGGGTCGGGCCTCACGGATTCCGAACTCGTGCGCACGGCCTGGGCGTCCGCCGCTTCGTTCCGCTCCACCGACAAGCGCGGCGGAGCCAATGGCGCCCGCATTCGTCTTGCGCCCGAAAAGGATTGGGCGGTCAATGATCCGGCCGAGCTTGCGAAAGTCCTTACGGCGCTCGAGGCGGTCAAGGACGGCTTCGACAAGGGTCGCGCCGATGGCAAGAAGGTGTCGCTCGCCGATCTGATCGTGCTCGGCGGCAATGCGGCCATCGAAGACGCGGCCAAGAGGGCCGGAGTTAACGTGAAGGTTCCTTTCTCGCCCGGGCGCACCGACACCACGCAGGAACAGACCGACGTAAAATCCGTGGCGGTGCTGGAGCCTACTGCCGACGGTTTCCGCAACTATTACGCCAAGCCGTCGGAGCGTTCCCCTGCGGAGGCCCTGGTCGAGCGCGCGAGCCTGTTGTCGCTCACGGTTCCCGAAACCACAGCGCTCATCGGCGGCCTGCGAGTCTTGGGCGCGAACGAGGGCGGTTCCTCGCTCGGCGTCTTCACGAGCCGGCCGGGGACGTTGACCAATGACTTCTTCGTCAATCTGCTCGATATGTCGGTCGAGTGGCGCAAGTCGGCGAAGTTGGAGGGTGTTTACGAGGGATATGACCGCGAGACGGGGCAGATCAAATGGACGGCCAGCCCCGTGGACCTGCTCTTCGGCTCGAACTCCGAGTTGAGGGCGGTGTCCGAGGTCTATGCGTCCGACGACGCGAAGGAGAAGTTCGTGCGCGACTTCGTCGCTGCATGGACAAAGGTCATGAACCTCGACCGCTTCGATCTGAAAAAGTCCTGAGAACGAAACCAAAAGCGGACCGGGCAAGAGCGGCCCGGTCCGTGAGCCGCTCTGCGCGACGGCGCTGGGTCATTGCTGCTTTTGCAAGGTCCGGGCGAAGCGGGCGACGGCTTCCGACGCGTCCAACATCTGCGCCAGGAACGGTCCCTGCTGCGTTGGCAGCCACGGCTCCTCGTGAGCCGGGCGATCCACCGACGCCCGATCAAACGCGATCACGAACGGAATGCATGGCACAAACTCTTCGTTCTCGAGCAAGCGAACCGGGCTGTTGAACGTCGCCTCAGGGTCCAGGCTGTGTGAAAACGCTGCGGAGATCGCGCCGCTGCAAAAGCTCAATGAATTTTCGAGGCCTCAGGTCGATCAGAAGGAGGAAAATCGCAAAAAACGAGGCTGAGAGCGGCCATTTTCGACCAAAATTAAATTGGGCTGGGCGTTTTCACACGGCCTCGGTCACGGGCGGACGATGACTCCCTGTCTCGCGCCTCGCCCGCAGTCCCTTGGAAAGCCGACATCCTGCCGGACGTGCAAAACTTAAGATTCTTGCACCGAAAACCGACGCCAATAAAATCAATGTGTTAGACGATGCAAAAGTTAGGCGCCGATCTCTGCGCCCGTGACCGCTCCTGGCGCGTGGCCTAGATTTCAGTCGGCCCCCTCCTTCCTGATCCCCCCGCTTGCATCCCCCGCAAACCTCGCCTATACACCGCCTCCATCCCACAGGCGAAAGTCTACGCGCTCCCTGCTCAAGGGCAGCGCTCCGGTGCCGGTTTTCCGGCTCAAAGACGCTTTCGCCGAGGTTCGAACCGGAGAAAGAAAAAACATGTCGCTGCCCGACTTCTCTATGCGTGGCCTTCTCGAGGCCGGCGCCCATTTCGGCCATCAGTCGCATCGCTGGAACCCGAAGATGGCGCCCTACATCTTCGGCGCCCGAAACAACATCCACATCATCGACCTCGCGCAGACGGTGCCGCTGATGCACCAGGCGCTGAAGACCGTTTCCGACACGGTGGCGAAGGGCGGGCGCGTGCTGTTCGTCGGCACCAAGCGCCAGGCGCAAGAGCAGATCGCCGACGCGGCGAAGCGCAGCGCGCAATATTACATCAACTCGCGCTGGCTCGGCGGAACGCTGACCAACTGGAAGACGATCTCCGGCTCGATCCAGCGGCTGCGCAAGCTCGACGAGCAGCTTTCGGTCGGCGTCGGCGGCGTGACGAAGAAGGAGCGGCTGCTCCTCACCCGCGAGCGCGACAAGCTCGAAAAGGCGCTCGGCGGCATCAAGGACATGGGCGGCACGCCGGACCTCATCTTCGTCATCGACACGAACAAGGAGGCCCTGGCGATCAAGGAGGCGAACCGGTTGAAAATCCCGGTCGTCGCGATCCTCGACACCAATTGCGATCCGGACGGCGTGACCTTTCCGATCCCCGCCAATGACGACGCCGGCCGCGCCATCGCGCTCTACTGCGATTTGATCGCGCGCGCGGCGATCGACGGAATCGGGCGCAGCCAGGGCGCGATGGGCATGGATCTCGGCGAGGCCGAGGCGCCGCCCGCCGAGCCGGCGCTGGAGACGGCCAGCGTCGCAGAGCCTTCCGGAGCCGAAGCGCCGACGGAAGCCTTCGAGCTGCTCTCGGCGCCGCGCGGCGCGCCGGACGATCTCGCCAAGCTGACGGGCGTCGGCCCGCAGATCGTGAAAAAGCTCAACGACGGCGGCGTCTTTCACTATTGGCAGATCGCCGCGCTGAACCGCGAGCAGGCCGAGAAGCTCGACGGCGATCTCAAGCTCGGCGGCCGCATCGTCCGCGACAATTGGATCGAGCAGGCCCGCTCGTTCGCTACGGGCTAACGGGCCCGCCGATAGGCGTCCTGTCGCAAAAACAGCCTAGTCATTTCGCCGGCCCTTATGGGGCCGGCGTCCTTTTGGGAAGAGAGAGCGTCCGCGTCGCAACGCGATTGATCGGCGCAACGCAATAGAGGATTTCGCTCATGGCCACGATCACCGCCGCCCTCGTCAAGGAGCTGCGCGAAAGCACCGGCGCTGGCATGATGGATTGCAAGACGGCGCTCACCGAGAACGACGGAAATTTCGAGTCGGCGGTCGACTGGCTGCGCAAGAAGGGCCTCTCCAAGGCCGCGAAGAAGGCCGGCCGCGTCGCCGCCGAGGGCCTCGTCGCCGCGCTCGTCGAGGGAACGAAAGGCGTCGTCGCCGAGGTCAATTCGGAGACCGACTTCGTCGCGCGCAACGCCGATTTCCAGACGCTCGTGAAGAACGTTTCTCAGACGGCGCTGAAGACCGGCAAGACCGAGGTCCAGGATCTGAGCGCGCAAGCCTATCCGGGCGGGGGCACGGTCGCCGAGGCCGTCACGACGGCGATCGCCAATATCGGCGAGAACCTGACGCTGCGCCGCGCGGCCGAGCTTTCCGTCTCTGACGGCGTCGTCGGCCGCTACGTCCACACGCAGATTTCCGACGGGCTCGGCAAGATCGCGGTCATCGTCGCGCTGGAATCGAAGGGCGACAAGGAAGTGCTGGCGACGCTCGCCCGCCAGCTCGCGATGCATGTCGCCTCAGCCAATCCGCTGGCGATGACCGCCGACGAGCTCGATGCTGCGACCGTCGAGCGCGAGAAGAACCTGCTGCGCGAGAAGAACGCCGGCAAGCCCGCGAACGTGATGGAGAAGATCATCGAGTTGGGCCTCAAGACCTATTACAAGGAAGTGCTGCTTCCCGAGCAGGTCTCGAACCACCCCGATCACGGCGGCAAGACCGTCGCGCAGGCGGTCAAGGAGACCGAGGGCAAGGCCGGCGCCCCTATCGCGATTGCGGGCTTCAAGCGCTACGCGCTGGGCGAGGGCATCGAGAAGGCCGCCGGCGATTTCGCCGCCGAGGTCGCGGCGGCGGTAAAGGGCTGATCGGGGCTGGCGCAACGGAAGCGCGTCGGAGCGTCTCGTTTCTCGTCAAGAGGCGGAGACGACGAGACGTCCGGTTGCGAGAGCGGTTTTGAGACGGAATGGCAGACGTGCGGCGCGGTCGCTATGGCGGGCGACCGTGTCGAAATGGTTAGTGTTCGGCCATAGCGTCCGAGCCCAGCACCTAACCCAGTAAAACGCCGCTTAACGTAAGATTTCGAATAGATTCTGCGACGAGTCTATCCCCTCACGATTTGAGGGGCCTCTTAACGTCAGGTCTATCGTCTGCACCTCCCTTATGCTACTTTTTCGTCAAGAGTTGTTCGTCAATTGCCGCCCGGAAGGCTGCGATAGGTTGTGCGCCAACGATCGAGCGGACCGTAGTTATAATCTGAGTATTTGGGTCAACCGTGCCGAGAAAAAGGGACGGAGTACCAGATACGCCTGCAGCTTGGCCCTCTGAAATACTCTTGCGAATAACCTCGCTGAATTGGCCACTACTTAGACAATGTTCGAATGTGGCGCTGTCAAGTCCCAGCGCCTCAGCGCCTAGCCAGAGCTTCAGGTGCGGGTTGGTTCTGGTTCTCAAAGAGGCGCATGCATTTCCCAACCTTTGCCTTGTGCGTCGGCGCAGTGTGTCGCCTCCGATGCCTTCATTGCGTTTGCGTGAAGGGCTTCCAACGGAAAGTCTTTGACCACGTAACGGAGTTTCCCGGTGTTCACATACTCGCTCAGAATTTGGGGAACGGTTTGGTTGAACAGGCTTTTGCAATACGGACACTGGAAGTCGGTGAATTCGACGAGCGTCACCGGAGCGTTCTTGTCGCCTTGGCTCAATGCGTTCACAAGGCTAATCTTGGCGCTCGACGGTTGTTGCGCCCGCGCGCCGCTCTCGCCTCTGCTCCGCAGCAAAAGAGCTTTGATTTCGGCGGCGACATCTCTTTGGATAGCCTCTCGGCCGGTTTTGAGCGCTTCTATCTCCCTTTGAAGAGATTGCTCTTCGGCCATCGTGATCTTCGGCGCCAACAGCGCAATTACGGCGAGTGTGGCCAGCCTAACTGCTATTTTCATCCGTGACTTTCCCCTTTGTTGTAGCGCAAGCTTGTTCTTCGAAGGCACCTGCGCACACGCCTTGCGCTCCATCGGTGCGAGCGGCTGTTTTTGCACGCGCTAGTGGCCAGGGGGGAATCGCGAAAAGGCTTATGCCGCTGGCTCCGGTTCGATCAACATATTGTAGGTGATTGGTTTTGCCGCGAGAGCGATGGACAGCAGCGAGCTGAAGGCCGCGTGGCGAGAACGGCGGCGGTTGAAGCGAAAGACGAACTCGTCGAGGTAGGATTGCAGATGCGGCCTGCGCAGGCCGTGATAGACGCCGAGCGCCCATGTCTTGAGGTTGGAAAACACGCGGTGGGTCCAGGGCAGCAGGACATGGGCGGCCATGCTCCCGACCACGTGAGGTTCATGGACGACATCGGGAACGCCCGGATAAGCCGCCCAGCCATCGGTTTTGATCGTCGCGCCTTTCTCCACGTGGGCGCCGATGAAACCATGCAGCGACGCGGCGGAGAAGTTGCGGATCGCGGCCAGACGAATACGGCCCGGCCCGCCGTCGCCGATTTCGACCGCGCCCGCGACGAGCATTTTGCCTTGAGCGGAGCGACCGCCGCCGCCGGTGAGCGGGTCGTCCTTACTACGCAAGGGAATTTCCGTTTCGTCGACCTCGACGAGCCCGCCGAGCGGATTGCGGTTTGGATCGCACATGGCCCGGCGTAGCTTGGCGCACAGCAGCCACGCCGACTTATAGGAGCCGAGCGCCAGCTGCTTTTGCAGCTGTAGCGCCGAGACGCCATTGGAGTGCGTGGCCATAAGATAGACGGCCCAAAACCAGACGGTCAGAGGCAGCTTGGAGGCGTGCATGATCGTCCCCGCCGTGACAGAGGTCTGCTTGCCGCAGTTGGCGCACTCATAAGTGAAGCGCTTTCCGCCGTGCGGCCAGCCCTTTTCATGGGCGCAGGCGGGACAACGGAAGCCTGAGGGCCAGCGCGCCTTGTCAAGCCACGCCGCGCAAGCCGCGTCATCGGCGAAACGGCGTTGGAAGTCGAGGAGAGAGGTGGGGAAATCGGCCATCACACGGACCTCGGGGAAAGCAGTGCGTTCGCTATTTGTTCTAACATCCGGGATGGCCCTTGTCACTGCATTTTGTGGGACCGGAGCCAGGGGAATAAGCCTTATCGCGAATATCGCAGACAGGTTTCCCCGAAGTTTGATCAATCCTACAAATGTCCTCCCAAGAGCAGCATAGCTCGTTTACTTGAGGCATACACGGTTGATTATGGTTAGCGCACGTCTTACAAACGCCAAAGCTGCAAACCTCCCCCGTGCAGCAGTAAGGGCCCGTAGAAGTGCCACAGGCGCCGCCTGGGGCCACGCATTGAGGCGGCGGCACCCCTTCTTGGCCGCAAACATTATTGCTTTCGCAGCTATACCCCCCATAGCAGACGGAGCCGGGGCAGCATGCCTGACCATATTGGCCACATGTACACTGTGGCGGAGAGCTTGGAACGCAGGTGGAACCGTTGCATGTGTTGTTCACGCAACATACCTCGTGTAAGCCCCCGCATGTATGGCACTTCTTGTCGGATTCGCAAATCGTTCCAGTTGCACACGTATTGCCAGGAGAGCAGCACGCCTGCCCGACACCTCCACATTGGCACGTCCCGCCATCGCAAGAGTTTCCGATGTTGCATACGCCGCCTGCACAACAGGACTGGCCAGTAGCGCCGCACGGCTTGCACTTGCCGCCAACGCACAAGTTCCCGGCGTCGCATGCCCTGTTCGCACAACAAGGCAGGCCGGGGCCGCCGCAGGCAACACATCCACCGCCTGAAGCTATTTGACCTGCTGGGCATGCGCAGGTGCCGCCGCTACAGGCCACACCCAGTGGGCATCCCGCGCCGCCCCCGCAGCACGGCTGACCAGGGTTGCCGCAGACGACACACGCTCCGCCTGCGCAAACTCGGCCCACTACAGCACCGTTCACTATGATTGGATTGCAACACCCATTGGCGCAGCAGCCGGACGTGCAGATGTTGTCGTTATCGGGGCATGCGCCAGACTGATAGAGCTGGCAGCACATGGCCCCTCCGCCTGTAACATTGCAGACATCGGTTCCATTGGGGCAACCGGCCGGCAGCGGGGGTATGCAGGTGGGAGGGTTAGTTGTGGTGTTGCAGGTTCCTAAACAGCACTGTCCATCGCAGGGAAATTGGCCAAGAAGACAATGGTGGCGGGCCGCGACGGCGACGGCGACGGCGACGAAGGCCACAAGACAGAGCACACCATAGCCGAGTCGAAGCGCCAGCTGCCCTAGGAGTTGTCGCAAGCGTTTGTTGTTATTCATTTTACTGCCCAGTCACCATGCCAGATGGGCATTTGGAGCGGTTACTTAGAGCCTGACCCAAAAGTTTCTTGCACGCGCCCCGGTTGCATGATTCTGGGGATTCCGAAGCATCGGAGGACCTGATTACGCCCTTGCGTCAGCCGAAATTTCGTGTGAGAACAAAAACAGAACATTCTGTTTTTGGGAGGGTTCGGCCATGGCGCGCAATAAGGTGCAATTCCAGAAAGGTCTCAGCGAGACCGAGTTCAACAAGGCCTACGGCAGCGAGGAGCAGTGTCACGCGGCGCTGGTCAACTGGCGCTGGCCGAACGGGTTCGAATGCCCCGATTGCGGCGGTAAGGCGCACTGTGTCGTGACGCGCGGGATGCGCCTGCTGTTCCAATGCGGCGCGTGCCGCAAGCAGACCTCGGTGCGCGCCGGGACCATCTTCGCCGCCAGCAAACTGCCGCTGCGCCTGTGGTTTTCCGCCATGTATCACCTCACGCAAACCAAGCAGGGCATCTCCAGCCTCGAGCTCGCGCGACGGCTCGGGATCACCCAGAACGCCGCCTGGAAGATGAAGCACAAGCTCGCGCAGGTCATGATCGAGCGCAACGCCACGAAACGCCTGAAGGGAAAGATCCAAATGGACGACGCCTATCTCGGCGGCGAGCGTTCCGGGCCTCCCGGGCGCGGCGCCGAAGGCAAGACGCCCTTCGTCGCCGCGGTCCAGACCACCGACGATGGCAAGCCGCATCAGATCATCTTGCGGCGGGTAAAGGCCTTCAGCAAGCATGCGCTGAAAAAGCTCGCCAGCACGGCGTTGACGCCGGGCGCCGAGGTCGTCTCCGACGGCTTGGCCTGCTTTTCCGCCGTCGTTGAGGCTGGTTGCTCGCACAAGGCGATAATCGCCGGGTCAGGCTCCAAGGCTGCAAGAGCCGCCGTCAAGAACCCCACGTTCAAGTGGGTCAACACGGCGCTTGGCAACATCAAGGCGGCGCTCCTCGGAACATACCGCGCCGTGCGAGAAAAGCACGCTGCCCGTTACCTCGCCGAGTTCGAGTATCGCTTCAATCGAAGATATGATCTCGGCCAGATGATCCCGCGTCTCGCCGCCGTCGCTCTCTCAACCGCCCCCATGCCCCACCAACTCCTCAAGCTGGCTGACCTTCAGGCGTAATCAGGTCGGAGGATGATTCGGAATGTGGACGCAAGAGCATCGCAAGACCTACGTGCGCGTCGGCGGGCGTTATCCCAGCGACATGACGGATGCGGAATGGGCTCTGCTCGAGCCGCTGATCCCGGCGGCCAAGCACGGCGGTCGTCCGCGCAAGACCGACATGCGCGCGGCGATCAACGCCATTCTCTATCTCCTGCGCACGGGTTGTCCGTGGCGCTATCTTCCTCGCGACGGCTTTCCGCCGCGGTCGACCGTCTACAACATCTTCCGCAATTTTCAGAAGGACGGCGTCTGGGACGCGATCTGGGACAAATTGCACATGGCGCTGCGTGAAGACATGGAGCGCGAGGCGAGCCCCACGGCGGCGATCATCGACAGTCAGTCGCTGAAGTCGGCGGAAAAAGGGGCGGTCATGACGGCCTGACCGGCTACGACGCCGGTAAGAAGGTGAAGGGCCGCAAGATTCACGCGCTGGTCGATACGCAAGGCTTGCCGCTGCGCGTCATCGTCCACTCCGCCGGCGTGCAGGACCGTGATGGCGCGGCGCTCGTGCTCGACAAAATCCGCAACAGCTTTCCCTGGCTCGAACTCGTCTGGGCCGACAACGGCTACAACGCTCATCAAGTCACTGCGGCTGTCGCAAGGGTTCCCTCGCTGCGCATTGAAATCGTCAAGCGCAGTGACGACATGAAGGGCTTCGTTCTGCTGCCGCGCCGTTGGGTGGTCGAGAGAACGTTCTCATGGTTCGGGCGCAACCGACGCCTCGCCAAAGACTGGGAAAACCTCGCGACCACGCTGCAAACCTTCGTCGTTCTCGCGTCGATCCAGATCGCAATCCGGCGGCTCGCGCGATAGTTGTCTTTTGAGTCAGGCTCTTAGAGCCCGTCCGCGAACATGTTGAGTCCTATGAGTCACTTGTGATTCCATGGGTCAGCACGATTCGTTGGGAGCTGGCCGATGTGGACGGACGAAAATCGGGGTCGCTATGACCGGAGCAAGTTGCGTTATCCGAGCGATTTGACCGACGAGGAATGGGCACAGGTGGAGCCGCTGCTGCCTCCGGCCAAGCGCGGCGGCGCCAAGCGCACGGTGAACCTGCGCGAGGTGGTCAACGGTCTCCTCTACGTGCTCAGCACGGGCTGCCAATGGCGAGCGATCCCGCAGGATTTGCCGCCAAAGAGCACGGTCTACGACTATTTCGACCTTTGGGATTGGGATGGGACGCTCAACCGCATCCATTGGGAGCTTTACGTCAAATGCCGCGAACAGGCGGGACGCGAAGCGAGCCCGACAGCGGCCATCATCGACAGCCAAAGCGTGAAGAGCGCAGAAAAAGGGGGGCCTGCATCGACCCTTGCGGCTATGACGCGGGCAAGAAGATCAAGGGCAAGAAGCGACATATCCTCGTCGATACGCAGGGCTTGCTGATGCACGCGCTCGTGCACCCGGCCGACATTCAGGACCGCGACGGCGGCGTGCTGGTGATGGCGACGTTGTTTGGGGCTTTCCCGTTCCTGTTGAAGCTCTACGCCGACGGCGGTTATCAAGGGCCGGAGTTTCGAACGGCTATCGACAAGGTGATCGCCGACGTAAACGTCGAGATCGTCAAGCGCTCAGATCAGGCGCAAGGCTTCGTCGTTTTGCCCAAGCGCTGGATCGTGGAACGGACGTTCTCATGGCTTGGCAGATGCCGCAGGCTCGCCAAGGACTGGGAATGCCTGTCGCGCAGGGCGCTGGCCTTCCTGCGCCTCGCCTCCATCCGCCTCATGCTGCGAAAGCTATGCAATCCAGCGTGATCCTTCCGGACAGACTCTTAGGTTTAGTCGAAATTGGGGGGCGACCGGCCATTTTGCAAAACTTAGCGTGGGCATACCGACATCCTCAACGTTCCGTCGCAGCAATGGTTCCTCCCAGGAGGTAAAAAATACGGGGAGGAAGAATGGCGCTCTTATCGGCTTTTCCGTCCCGGAAGCTATGAATTCTTATCGAGTGTCAAAACTTGTGAGCTTCGAAAATGCGCTCCTAGTTCAATTACTGGCGTTCCCCGAATCCGCGCGCTCGACGACAATACGCGCAGCTCATTTCGCAAGAGAACGCCCGACCTCCGACATCGGCGCCATCATCCCGCGTCGGGATCGTAGGGCAGGTCTTGAAATCCCCATCGCGCTTAAAAGCGGGGCGCCTTGTCGGCGAGCGGATGAGCGACGACTCTAAAACGGCCGGCGCGATTTCGCGCGCGTTTCGCGCGAAGCGAATCCGTTGCGCGCGCGCAATCCCGGATTTCGCGCGCGAAATCTGGCCAGGGCGACGCTTACGTCAAGAGGGCGCGGCGCCGCTGCATGATTGGACGCCCGCGCCCAGGGCCTAACCCCTTCGCTTTCCAGCACTGCAAGAAGCGTATATCCTCGCGCCCGCGCGGGCTCGGGCCGGGGAAGACCGCAGTCGCATGTGGCAGGAACGGGTAGACGCCTTCTGGGATGGCGAACGTGGTCTCGCGCTCGGCTTCTTCGATGAGGAGACGGTCGCGGCCGAGGGCGTGCGCCCCGAGATCGCTGTCTTCGCGTCAGCCACGGAGGCGATGAACGACGCCGAGCTCGTCGACCTCGTCGCGCCCGAGCGCTGGCGCTGCGGCTGCCAGCTCTTCGAATTGCCGCGCGGGCGCCGCTTTGTCGCGCTGCATGCCGGAGGCGGCGCCGAGCTGCGGCTTGAGCTTTGCGACGACAAGCTCGGGCTCGTCGGCGGCGAATGGCGGCTGCTCTTCATCGAGCTTCCCGATTCAGGAATACAAACCGCGCCCGCCTTCAACGCCGCCTCGCTCTCCGCACGCGGCGATGTGGCGCGTTATGCGCAGGAGCGGATCGTCCGCAGCGGCCCCAAGCTCGTCTGGGCGCTGGGCCAGAAGCGCAACGTCGAGCGTCCCGCCGACGCGATCGTCGTGCAGCGTCTGGAGCCGGCGCAGCGGCTCTTTCCGGCCCAGCAGAGCCATCTCGCGGTCGAGGCGCGGGAGCTTCGCGTAGAGCGCGAGGAAGCCCCGCCGGGGGCGCCTTTCGCGATCATGGAGCATTGGCTGCGCGAAGGGGGCGCGCCTTGCGCGACCCTGCGTCTGCGCTTTGCGAGCTTCTCGCAGGGCGACGCTTTTCTCAAGCGCGCCTCGGCTTTTCTCGTCATGCAGCAGCGCCGCGCCTTTCGCGATTGGGCGCGCGAGCAGCGGCGCCGCGGCGAGCCGATCGCGGACCCTCTGACTTGCGACGACATCCGGGTCGCCACGGGCCGGCCGAGCGAACGCCTCGACGCGGTCGAGCGGAGCGGCGCGATCGTCGCGCATAATCTCGCCAAGCTCCTCGGCGCGCGGAACGCCTCGCCTGCCGACGGGATTTCCGCGCGGCGTTCAATCGAGGAACCCGGTCCGGGCGCCGTCGTGGATTTGGCCTTTCACGGGGCGGCGCTCGGAGACGACGTCGGCCTCGTCAGCGCCTGTCCCGACGGGGGCGATTTCGAGGTGCTGCCCGCGGACCCGGGCGGCGTGCGTCACGCGCGCGTCTTTCGCCTCGGTTGCGACGCCTTGAGCGCGCGCGCGATGCAAGAGGACGACCCGCTGCTCCAGGAGATCCTGCGCCTCGCTGCGGAGGCGGAGCGCGGCGCCGAGCTCGGCGCGTCGGAAGCCAAGCGCGCCGCGCCCTTGCAGGAGCGCCGCGAGAGGCTCGTCGCTAACCTGAACAGGGCGCTCGCCGCGGCGGGCTATGGCGAGCGCTTCGATCCGACGCGGAAATGGAGCGCGCTCGATCCTCTGCGTTTCTGGAGCTTTTGCGCGCTCGTTTCTAGCTGCCCCGCCGCGGGGCGGGCCGACCTCGCGGCGCGCGGCGGATTCGACGCGTTCCGCGCCGATCCGGCGCTGACCCAGGCGCTCGCGGGCCAGCCGGACCTGCGCCTCGCGGAAGCCGCGCCGCGGCGCCCGGGCGAGGAAGCGCGATCGCTCGTCCACCGCTACGCCGCAGCCCTGGGGATTGCGGGCGTCGTCCCGCCGCGGGCCGACGCCGCCACGCAGCTCGAGGCCTATCGTCTGCTGCGGCAGACGCCGCTGGCGCGCGAGCTTTCGACGGCGCGGCTCTCGCTCGACGAGCCTTGCTTCGATGCGGCGGCCCTCGCGGACACGGCTGCGACGCTCTCGAACGAAGCCATGGCGGAGCGCGCGGTGATCTACTGCGACGACTGGGGTTTTCCCGAGAAGGGCGAGGCGCTGCACGCCTATCTCGAACGGCGCCGTGAAGGCGAATGGACCTCGGCTGCGGAGGGCGCGCGCCTCGCCGCCATCGTCGCCGAAGCCGACGCCTATTGGCGCGAGGTCAACGCGGCGCGCGCCCGCGCCCCCGAGGAGGCGGCGGCGCCCGAGAAGCCCGGCGGCTTGCTCGCGGCGGTGCGCGGCTTCTTCGGTCGCGGCGCGTCCAAGGCGGCGCAGTCGTGACGGGCGCGGCCGGCCTGGCGCCCGGCGAGCGCGACGCGCGGCGCGCCGCTCCGGAGCGCATGACGATCACGCTGGTCGGTCCGCGCGGAGCGGGCAAGTCCACATTGATCGCGGCGCTGCCCGACTGCGTCGCGCAGGGCGCGCATGGCTATCCGCCCGAGCTGCGCCTGACCTTGCAGCCGATCGGACGCGGCGAGTACGAAGGCGGCCATGCGGCGGCGTCGAGATACGAACTCCTCGAGAGCTTTGTCTCTCCCTATGAGCGCCTGCGCGAGACGGTCGAATGCGGCGGCGAGCCCACGCCGCCTGAAACGCCGCAGGAGTATTTTTTCCGCCTGACGCCAAATGCGCAGGCGTCGCAAGGGGCGCTGGATCACGCTGCGTTCGGGCGGAATCGCCTGAACGCAGAAGACATGATCGATTCTAAAAAGCTTGAGCGCGCCTTGCGCGAAAAACCGGCTTCCAGCTTTTTCGCGAGCCGCGCTCAAGACGCGCCGCGCCTTCTCGAGATCGTCGACGTCGGCGGCGATCTCGCGGCGCCGGAAGAAGGTCGGCCGCAGCAGGCGCCGGTCGCGTCGCGCGTGCAGTTCGCGACGAGGCTTCTTGCCAGCGACGCGATCGTTTTCGTGCTGCCGCTCGTGCGCCTGGAGGAGAGCCGCTGGGCCGGCTCGATGGCGCGGCTCATCGAGCGCCTGGCGCTCGCGCCCGATCGCAAGGCCAAGCGCTTCGTCGTCGCCTGGTCCTTCTATGAGCGGCTCTTCGTCAATCTTGGCCCCTCAGCCTTCACCTACGCCTGCGATCCCGAGGTCGCCGCGCATGTGCTGCGCCGGACGTTGGCGCAAGCGCCCTGGCTCGACGCGCTGCGCGAGCTCGAGCGCAAGCCCGACGTCGCGCTTCGCTTTTGCGTCTTCTCGTCTTTCGGCTTCGTCAAAGGATTTCAAAACCCCAATCTCGATCCGCATCAGAAGGGCGAGAGGCGCTTTAGCCGAATGGACGTCGAGGGAAGGCCCTCGCTTGCGGAATTCTGGCGACCGTTTCTCGCCGCCGATCCCATATTGAACGCCGCCCTGGGCTGGGACAGCGCGTTCTGCTTTTCCTACGAAGACCTCTCCGTGGCGCCGCGCGCGCTTGCGGTGGAGTAGGGGCGCGGCGCGAAGGGCAGGGGACTGGTCTGCCCTTTCAATGGCGCCCCATGGGAGAAGACTTCGAGCGGCCGGCGAGCCATCCCGCGAATCCCGGAGGCGAGGGACGTCTCGATGCGTGAAAATTCGGCATTCTTCGCTGCGCTCTGGAACGCAAATTAATTTCGGCGCGCTCTGGAACGAAGAGAGTCGGGGAGCGTTTAATTTTGAGAAAGGCGACGGTTCCGCTTCGGCAAAATGGGGGTCGCGCCATTCCATCGAGCGTGGTCGCGTAGAGGTCGCGAGTTTCCGTTATTCGTTCGTGAGGCAACTTTTCAGGAGGGATATCATGACGGTGCGAAAGGGGCTCGCAACGGTCGTTGTCGATAAGCGCGTGAAGTCCTTAAATTGGGTCAGCGCCGCGGTCCTGCTCATCGGGGCATTTGTTTTCGGCGGACCGGTTCTCGCCCAGACGCAAGACGAAGACCCGTGCCCGGGGGAACAGCTTCCAATAGGCGCGGGCCAGGACATCGTCATAAACCACGCCTGTAAAGCGACTGAGGGAACGGGAACTTACCATTACGGCAACGTCAATATTGTTGGGGGCGGTTCTCTAGTCTTCGAAGAAAACCTTCGTAATGAGAGGCTCGACTTTTGGGCCAAGTGGGTATCCCCTTCACTGACCTGAGGCTGCGGAATTGGTTGGATTTGTTGGTTTTCCTATGATGGAGCGGTAGGGCGCTGGGTCGATGGCGACGGCTTGCTCAACGAGTCTGTGGAACAGAAGGCCCCTGGCATTCGAGCGTCGGCGGTTGAAGCGGAAGGTGAACTCGTCGAGGTAGTAGTCGAGATGCTGGCGCTGAACGCCGCCCTGATGCGTGCCGAGGAGCCAGCGCTTCAAGAGCGAGGCGACCTTGTGCACGCGCGGCATGACCTCGTGCGCGGGATCGGAACCGGCGCTGATGACGCTGACCTTGTGCTTGTAGCCGGCTGCTTCGAGCCTGGCATAACCTCTCCAGCCATCGGTGTGGATGGTGGCTCCGGACACGACCGCGTTGCGAACGAAGGGCAGCAGGCTGTCCGCCGACACGTCCTCGATCCGGCGCAGTCGGATGCGGCCGATGCCCTGGCCGCTCTCCTCGGCTGCAATCGCGACAATGGCTTTGCACTCGATCTCTCGGCCCCCTTTGTCCTTTTCCGGGCCGCCAACATAGGTTTCGTCGATCTCGACCGTTCCGCTGAGCGCGTCGCGGCCAGGCCGCACCATGGCCCGGCGCAGCTTGTGCAGCCAAGTCCAGGCCGTCTCATAGCTGCCGAGCCCAAGCGCCCGCTGCAGTCCGAGCGCGCTGACGCCGTTCTTCTGGCTCGTCACGAACCACATGGCCATGAACCAGGTCCGCAGCGGCTTGCGCGTGCCCTCGAAAATCGTCCCCGCGGTGAGCGACGTGCGCGCGTGACAGCTGCGGCAGCGAAGCAGTTTGTCCGACATCGCCCAAGGCGCGCCGCACATGCCGCAATGCGGGCAGACGAAGCCCTTCGGCCAGCGCACGCGTCGAATGTACTCCCGACACGCCTCATCGTCTCGGAACCACTCGTCGATCTCTTGGAACGTGCGAGGGTAATCGATACCGGCTACGGGATGCGAGTAACCGTCCATCCGCGCCAGATAGCACCCCGGTTGAGGTCAGTGAAGGGGATACCCACTTTGGGCCAAATCTATCGTGGTGGAGAACGGCGGCAGTCTGCTCACACACGCCACCGGCGTCGTGTTCCCGTTTTCCGAGCGATTCGGGATTCTCGGAGGGGTGCTCACCATCCATCTTTACGGCGCTGACCAAAAGGCTAAGGGCGCAGGTGTAATATGCAAATCCCCCGCCCATGATCCTGACGGGAAACCCTCTCGTGACGGCCAATGCGGCATTCCCAACACCATCTGGGACACCAACGGAAACACCAAGGTTTCCCTGCCCGGCCAAAAAAATCCGGACTATTTCTATCAATACTCGGCTCTGCCCTTTGATGACGCCAAGGTTGACAATAAAATCGGCTATTTCGGCTATAAGGTGATCGCCGTTTCCTATGGCGGCACGCTGAAACTTTTCGGCGACACGGGGGTGACTGGCGACGAGATTATACCGACAGCGAGCGGCACGAGCTGGGTCAGGCTCGACGGCACAATCCTCCCCGGAGCGACGAGCCTCTTCGTCCGATCGATTACTTGGCGAGTCGGCGATCACATCGTCGTCACGACCACCGACTACCTTCCAAACCATTCGGAGGAGTTGGTGATCTGCGAAATCGATGATGGACAGAAAGCCAAGATTACATTCACGACAGATCTGACCGCTGACCCGATAAAGAAAAAAACATGCCCTAAAAAGGGAGTGAAATGGGCCCATAATGGCGAGCAATATTCCCTATTCGACCGGCTTCCGCCCCGCCTGAACATCGGCAAGGCGGCGGCCGAGACGCGGGCCGCAGTCGGCCTTCTCACCCGCACCGTTCAGATTGTCTCCGAGGGCGACAGCTTCGGCGACTGCTTTCCCCCGAGCAAAAAAGATCCGAGCAAGGGCTGTTTAGTCGATGATCCCCACACGAACTACTATTTCGGCGGTCATACGATCGCGCGGCAGGGATTCCTCTCCTTCCAGGTCGAGGGCGTGGAGTTCCGCCAGCTCGGGCAAGGCGGAAAGCTCGGCCACTATCCCGTCCATTTCCATATGGCGCGGCACACGCCGCCCGACACCTTTGTGAGGGATTCCTCCATCAACGAATCGATGACGCGGTGGATCACCGTTCACGGGACGCAGGGCCTCACGATTCAGCGCAACGTCGGCTATCGCTCGATCGGCCACGGCTTCTATCTCGAGGACGCCGTCGAGACCGACAACAATTTTTACTCCAATCTTGGAATTTTCGCCCGCCCCGCGATCGCCAACGACAGCAAGACTCCGAATCCAGAAAACCCGCGCATGGTTCCCGGCATCCTCGCCGCCGCGCCCAATGAGAATACTCCCGGCATCATGAATCGCGACCCCGCCTATGATAGCGACAGGGACGCGCCGGCGGTATTCTGGATCACCAATGGCTGGAACGACTTTCAGGGCAATATGGCCGCGGGCGCGGGCATGTGCGGGGTCTGTTTTGGGAAACGCCAGCTGGCGTCAGCGGCGGCTCGCGAGGCGAGACATGGGAGTCCTATGCGTCTGGGCAGACTTCTGGCCGCGAGGGCTCATCGCCGCTCAAGAACTTCGACTCCAATTACTGCACCTCGGCGATGACGTCCTTCCAGACCGTTGGCAATCCACCCGCCTGCGCGGCCGTCGGCGACCCGCAAAACTTCTCGGTCCCGGTTGTAAACCCTTATGCTCCGCCCGCGACCGCGGCAGCTATCGGCGGGGCCTTTCCGGATAAGCCTCGCTGCGGTTCGGGCGGCGCCAATCCCAACTGGCCGATCTGCCCCGACGACTATTATCCGAAGCTCTCGGGCGATGCGGGCAAAGCTACGGTATGCCCTGCCACGGGCCCATGCAATCAAGCAACGGCTCCCCTCTGCGCCACCGGAACTGAAACCAATTGCTTGCCATCGGTCATCAATAATTACACCACGAGCTTCAATTATTCGGATTACAATCTCGCCGCGGTGTGGCTGAGAGGCCGCTGGTACCTGTTCGCCAACAGCTTTATTTCCGACGTGCAGAATGCCGGTCTCACTTTCGTCGGGGGCGGCGACTACACCCATGCCTCGGCCATTCCCGGCCTTTGGAACGTGGCGCTCCAGACCGTGTTCGTGGGCCAAACTCACGATCCGAACGATCCGAAGTGGGGCTACGCGTCGGTTCTCAGCCCGTTTAATGAAGTCAGCGGGCTCAACTGTGATAAAGCCGGCTCCAACCCCTGCACATCCGTGAACAACAGCTTCACCCTCCCCAATTTTGCGGCTTTTGGGGTCAGCGAGCACATGTTCAATATCTATGACGGACCTGCCGACGAGAATTCAACTGCCTATCTCGATATAATGAAGACAGATCTCAAGGGCAGCAACTCCAACAAGTCCGTTTACAAAAGTCAGCTCGGCATTCCCAAGGCTGTCAAGCTTGATCCCCAGGATCAAAATCCGATTCCGAAAGACAATTGCTACATTCAGAACGCGGCCATCGCCTGGAAGCAGCAGAACGGCTTTTACTACCCTCCCACCTTCCACTCGGCGAACCTCTTTTTCGATAAGACGGACATTCGCCATTACGTGATCGATCCGTGGTTTCAATTTTCTCCTGTGGCGCCCGAAACCTACCCGGGAACCTATTTGACCGACACGACCGAGGCGGCGAAGCGCTACTGCCAGCAGAACCAGAACAACGGTTTGTTTACCGGATTCAAAGCGGTCGACCGGCAGACCGTGTTGACCGACGATGACGGGTCTCTGACCGGCTACCAGAAGACCATTTCGGTCAATGAGGATAAGTTTTTCACGGCGCCTGTTGAGGGGATCGAATGCCGGTCGGACGCCGCCACGCCCGAAGGCGGCACCGCGCGCGTCAGCCCTTACGAATATGTCACCACCGTCGTCTATCCGGATGACGCGCAATACGCCCAGTCGCCCGGCGATTTTGGGCGGGTCTGTTGGAAAGATCCGAACCCCGACCCGAAAAAGGGTCCGCATCCGGATCCGAATTGGGACTCCGATTGCGCCAATGAGACCTGCTTTGGGGTCCCTCTCTACCGCCTGTACCAGACGGGAACGGAGCACGCGGATAAGAAGCCTCCCGAGTTTATCAGGATGTCCGTGTCGAATTTCTGCCAGCGTGAGACCATGACGGTGAACCATGGGCTTTTCCTGTTTGATTTGACGGCAAAGTCGACGACACAGAACAATTTCTACGCTTCCTATCCTCCTCCTAGTCCGCCCAGTCGCCCCGTCAACAAAAACATCTTCGTGACCGGGAAGACCTACGATTTCTTCCTCGTCTTCGCCAAGGCAAGCACCCAGCAGACCTATCAGATGTACGTTGGCGACAACTTCAACGAGAAGTCCGGCGTCAAGCTCATTCGCGCCGACTTGGCGACCGCGCCGCTTAAAATAGCCCCGGACTCGACAATCGACCGGGATAAGGTGCTGACGGTCGCCTACGCCAAGCCAATCCTGACCGTGACCATCGACCTCAAGGCTTACGAGACGAGCTTCGCCGACGCCGCCAAAAATCTTTGCGCGCCGAGGGACTCTTCCAAGGATCCTTCGTTGGCAAATAACTTTTGCGCCTGGAATGGCAGCAGCTGTGTCGGCTCGACAAACCCCGTCATTGGCGGCAATCTGACTCAGGCCGAGCGCGATGTCGCCTGCAGCTATGCGGGCAAGGATATTGACTGTCCCACGGGTGGCTGCGTCGGATTCTCGGTTAGTCTTCCGGAGGGCTTCGTGGCCGATGACCAGACGGTCAGTCAGAACTTGCCGGGGAAGCTGGCTCAGTGCTTCCCGAAGTTTCTCGACAAGGACAAAAAGACACCCTCTCCCTGGAACGTGACTTTCAAACCCGCTGCCGATGGGCTGGCCGGGGCTTGCCTCAACGCGCCAACGAAAGAGGATTTTTGTCCGCAGTGAGCAGGTGAGAAGTTGCATATGAAGCTGGGCGGCGTTGAAGAAGGCCCCGACGGCCTCCCGCCGCTTGCGAACAGGGCGCGCGGTTAGCTCGTATCAAAGATGGGGGAAATTGGGCCCATAGCGACGGCGACTCCCCCCGGGTTCAGCGTCGAGCCTCCCGCCGTCGCCAGAGGCTTCTGCGGTTCCGGGGCCTCGGCAAGCCTTGGGAATATCCGAACCCGCGAGATTCGTGTCCCCCCGCGTTGGTGAAGCGGGAGCGCGTCGCTGGGCCGATCGGCGGTCATCGGCGGTTCTCCGGTAGCCTCGGTTTGCGATTCGAAACGCGACCGAAGAACCCGACCGATGAGACGATGAATCTTCGCGCCCTTCTCGAAAGGGTCCCTGATGCCGATCTCGGCGCTTTCTGCGGCCATGAAATCCTGCGGCGATCCCGGGGGGGCTTCGTCGCGACGCCGCCGTCCTCACTCCTCCGCGCTCTCCATCGCCGCGACGGCGGGCGCGAGCGGGGAGGGGAGGAAATAGCGGGCGAGCGCACCGCGGCCGCGCCGCCAGACTCCGTCGCTATCCTCTGCGAAGCCGGAAAGCGCCGAGAAGCGGCCGGGCGCGCCGCTTGTGGCCGCGAGCAGCCGCTGGCGTTTCAGCGCCGCCTCCAGCCGCGTCTCGGCTTCGATGAGAGTCCGGTCGTCGAGGATATATTCGCCTTTGCGGTCGACATAGGCGTGGCCCGAGCGCACGAGCCGGTTGAGCAATCCCAAGAGATTGTCGCGCACCTCCTCGGGAAGCGCCTCGATCTCGGGAACATGAACGTCGAGCAGGCTCATGGCCCCGTGATAGGGCCTCGCGCGTCTTAGCAACGCCTTGAGCACGCGCGCGTCCCAGTCCTCTTCCTCATTGTCGGTCACGTCCATCGAGATGGGGAGCGGCGCGCGCTCGCGCACCTTCGTCTCGCGCTTCAAGATCTCGGACAGGAGCTTCATGACGAACATGAAGGCGTCCTGCGCGATCGCGACGCCGAGCGCCATCGTGGCGTCGGGCGTCAGCTTCAGGAAGGCCTCGCGCGCGAGCTCGAAGCGGTTGCGCTCGAGGCTGCGAGTCTGAAGGAAACGGTCGCTGCGCTTGAGCAGGTCCTGCACTTGCGACTCGGTGAGACCGGCGGCCTTGGCCGAGACGACGCAGGCGTCGACGCGCTGCTTGGCGTCGTTGACACCGGCCGAAGCGCTCGCCGCGTCACCGCCCGCGCGCATGCGCGCGACGATCGCCTGCATGTCGTTGCGCAGCTCGCCGTCGAGCGCGCATTTCTGCATGAAGACGGCGCGCGCCGCGATCACCTCGTCGCGCGCGGCCAAGAGATCGAGCGCCTCGCGTCCCTGCGGCTCGCAGTCGAAATCATTGGGGACGATCGCCGGGAGGACGCGGGTCTCGCGCGTGGCGCCAAACAGCAGCAGGCAAGCCGGCTTCGCCTCGCGAATTCTATGCGTCGTCGGATTGACGCGAATATCGACGCTCGCCTGCGAAAGCGCGGCGACGGCCGCGGAGAGATCCGGCGGCGGCTCGATCTTGGTTTCCACTGTCGCCGGGCGCTTGGCGCGCGCGCTCTCCTCCTGCTGGCGCAGCGTGACGAGGCTCGCCTCGAGAAGATCGCGTTGCTTGACCGCATTGGCGCGCTCGCTCAAGGGACCGCTCAGCGTCTGCCGGATCGTCGCGACGCGCTTGCGGGCGCTCTCGGCGGCGGCCCGATGCGACAGGCAGTTGGGACCGCAGGCGGCGCCCAGGTTGTCGAGACCCTTCGAGGCGTCGGTCGCGAGCTGCTCCTCCTGGCGTTCCGTGCTTGAGAGCGCGGCGATCTGCTCTTCCTTGGCTTTGATGATCGGCTCGAGCTCCGCGATCATGCGATTATGGGCGGCGATCTTTCCTTCCGACTCGCCGATCTGGCGGCGCGCCGCCTGCGCCTCGGCGAGGTCGGCCGCGGTCTTCTGGGCGGCGACGGACGCTTGGCGCTGCAATTCCTCCTGCGCCTTGCGCGCGTTCTCGCGCAGCGCCGGCCCCGCGTTCGCCGCCGCGCGCGTCAGCGCGTCGATGCGCTCGAGATAGGCGCGCATGGCCGGCGTCGCGACGATGCGCTGACTCTCGGCTTCGTAATTTTCCTCGATCGATTTTTGCGCGGGCAGGAGCTCTTCGGCGGCGATCTCCATCGGCTGCATTTGCGCCGCGAGCCGCTTCGACGAGAGGCCGAAAATGTTGTTGTAATAGTAGGTGAAGGAGAAGAACGCCGAGATCGAGAAGACGAAGATGTAGACGAGTCCGGTGATCGCCGTCTTGAGCACGACCCGCTCGCCCAGAAACTGCTGGCGCGCGATCAAGGCGCCGAGATCAGCGCCGAGCGACCAGGAGGTCGCGGCGAGCATCGTCAGAATGGCGGTCGTGCCGATCAGCGTGCCGATGAGACCGACCCAATCGCCGGGCTCGCGTCGCATTACGTCGATCATGCCGCTCGAGGTCGTATAGAAGACCCAGCACAGCACCGGGATCGTCACGAGGAAGGCCAGCCGCGCGACCTCGGGGCGCGAAAAGGCCAAGCCCGTCTTTCCCTTTGGAGCCTCGTCCTGTCCCCAGAGGAGCGCGGCGAGACGCGCCCGAAGAGTGCCGGTTAGGCGCGTCTCGCCGCCGGGCGGAGCGCCTTCCGGGCCAGGGCGCGCCGGCGCCGGGCTTGCGCCGAGCTGCGGCCCGCGGGGGGAGGACGTCAATTCAGTCATCGAGGCGCGCTTTCTCGGATCACGCTGCTTTGGGTCGAAAACGCCGGCCGGCAAAAAACCTGGTCGCCGCCAAACTCCATGGCCTCGGCGCGATTTGCACCCGTTTTTGGGCGTTTTTGCAAGCAGCGACGCCGCGCCGCGCGCGCTTTCGCTGAAAAAGCAGCTTTTTCAATAGATTGAATTGTCATGGCGATCGGCCTTGCTGGCCTTGCGCCGTCGACTTCTCGATGAGCTCGGCGAGTTTTCGCGGGTCGCTGGGAAAACCGGCGCGAATCCAGTCGGCCTGAAGCCGCTTCAAGATTGCGCCGAGCTCGCGGCCCGGAGCGACGCCGCGGCGCATCAGATCCGAGGCCTTCAGCGGAAACACGGGCGCTTCCGACGCCTCGACGAAATCGAAAGCCGCGCGCCAGCCCGCGTCCTCAGCGCCCGCGCCGCTCTCGGCCTGCAGCAGACCGATGGCGTCCAAGGCGCCGCGGCGACCTTCATGAAAAACGAGCTCCAGCAGCGCCTGGCGCGTGAAAGGCGCTTCAAATCCGTGACGCTCCTCGCACAGGCGCGCCATTCGCGACAGCCGCGCATGCTCGCCGTTCGAGAGCCGCAGCGAGACGCGCACGCGCTCGGCGTCCTCTCGGATCAGCACCGCGAGCGCCGCGAGACGCAGGACGGGGTCGGGCGGCGCCTTGCGCGCCGCCTCGATCGCGGCGAGCCGCTCGAGCCGAGCCGGAAACCCCAAGCCCAGCAGCGCCTCGAGAATTCCGGTCTCGCACATGATCCGCACCGTCGCCGCGGCGCCGCGCGCGGCGAGCAGTTTCAGGAGCTCCGCGCCGACGCGCTCGCGCGACAGAATCACAAGTTTCCCGCGCGCCAGAATCGCCGCGTGGAGGCCGTCGCGATCGATCGGCCCCTGGCCGATCGCCGCGTGAAAGCGAAAGAAGCGCAGGATGCGCAGATAGTCCTCGGCGATGCGCGTCGCCGGATCGCCGATGAATTTGATGCGCCGCGCCGCAAGGTCATCGCGACCGCCCGCATAGTCGTGCAGCACGCCGTCGGGCGTCAGCGACAGGGCATTGACCGTGAAGTCGCGGCGCAGCGCGTCCCGCTCGAAATCGGCGCCGAAGCGCACCTTGGCGGCGCGGCCATAGGTTTCGACGTCCTCGCGCAGCGTCGTGACCTCGAAGGGCGCGCCGTCGACAACGATCGTGACCGTGCCGTGATCGAGGCCGATGGGCGCGACCTTGAAGCCGGCGCGCTCCGCCGCGCTCATGACCGCCTCCGGATGAGCGGGCGTCGCGAGATCCACCTCCTGCGGAGCGATCCCGAGCAAAGCGTCGCGCACGGCGCCGCCGACGATCCGCGTCTCGCACCCGGTCGCGGCAAGCGCCGCCAGAAGGCGCGCGAGCTTGGGCTCGCAGAGGAGCGCGTCGAGCGCCCTCACTGGAAATGTCCAGGCATGAGTCGGCCGTTCTCGATGTGCGCCGGAACATAGGCGCCTTTCTCACGGGGCTCGAGGCCGAGCGTGAGAATCCCGATCACGGCGAGCACGAGGCCGGCAATGGCGAGACTCGAAACCCGGCCGCGCGTCCACAGCGACGCGACAAACGGCCAGCGCAGCAGCAAGAGATGGAAGACGGCGTAAAGGAAGAACGGAAGCGCGAAGAGAAGAGCGGTTTCGATATAGGCGCGCCACATGGGCGAAAGGCCTTAAGCTGGCGCCGCGCGCGGCGCGGGGCGACACTGTCGCCTGATATAACACTTTTTCCCGCGCCGGAAGGTCGCGCAAGCCTGCCCGCGGCGAGACGTCGCTCTACCGACGAACGAATATTCCAGCTTGATATTCCCACATTTGAACGCTTTTTTGTCGCGAAGCTCGGTGTTCTCAAGCCAAGATGGCTCCCGACAATGACTTCTGCTCGCGGCAAATTCGTCTGGTATGAGCTCGCAACGAAGGACCTGGCCGCGGCCAAGGCTTTCTACGCCCAAATCCTCGGCTGGCCCGCGCGAGAGGTCTCACAGGGCGGCCGGCCGTACAGCCTGCTGACCGCCAGTGACGCTCCCGTCGCCGGCCTCCTGCCGCTGCCCGATGAAGCCGGCGCCTTGCCGCATTGGTTGGGATACGTCGGCGTCGACGACGTGGACGCCGCCGTCGCGACGACGAGGCGGCTCGGCGGCGCGGTCTATGTCCCGCCAACGGAAATCCCTGGGGTCAGCCGCTTTTCGATCGTCTCCGATCCGCAGAGGGCGACGCTGGGGCTGATCGAGAGGCTTCAGCCGTCGCAGGAGCCGGCGAGCAGCCGCAACGCGCTAGGCCGCGTGGGGTGGCACGAATTGCTCGCTGTGGATTTTGAGGCAGCCTTCGCCTTCTATTCTGCGCTGCTCGGATGGCGCAAAGCCGATAGGCAGGAGGGCGCTATGGGCGTGTATCAAAACTTCGCCGTCGGCGCGCAGACGATCGGCGGCATGTTCACCAAGCCGCCGACGCTGCCGCACCCGTTTTGGCTCTATTATTTCAACGTCAGCGACATCGACGCCGTGGCGAGTCGCGTCGAGGCCGCGGGCGGCGTGATCTATTACGGCCCAACCGAGGCTCCGGGCGGCGCCTGCATCGTCCATTGCGGGGATTCGCAAGGCGCGACTTTCGCGCTGCTCGAACGGCGCACGGTCAAGCCCATCGGCTATTTCACGCCGCGTCCGAGCGCGAACTGACCGACCACGCCCTCGACGTGGAAGGCGATCCCCGTGATGCGCGCGAAAAGCTCGACGTTCGATATGCCGATGGCGCAGCCGCCGAGCCCCATGTCCGTCGCCGCAAGGTAAAGGGTTTGCGAGAGGGCGCCGACGTCCTTCGCGATCAACGAATAGGCGATCGCGCTGTATTTCCAGGAGATGCGTCCGAAACGGGCGGCGACGACGATGAGGATCTGAGGAGGAGCGGCGACGCCCATGGCCTGCGCCGCTTGCGCGATCAAGGCTTCGAAATCGCTCTCCTGGGTAGGGATCGCCGCCAGCCCGTGGGCGCCCGCGTCATAATGGTAAAAGCCGCGCTCGAGCCCTTCGCATGTTACGACGGCGAGGTAGAGCTCGAGCTCATAGGCCGCGCCGGCCGTCGGATAGGGCCGCGACGTATGGCCGCCGTCGTCGGCGGAGGGATCGCTCCAGCGCGAAAGCACGCGCGCGCTTCGGTCGAGAAAGGTCGAGAGCTCTTGAAGCGTGATCGGGCGGCCGTCGTCGAAGCTGCGCGCCGAGCGGCGCCGGCGCAAAAGCTCCGCAAAGGCCGACAGCGCCTGCGGCTCGGGCAGCTCGATTTTCTTGCCGCCCCAGCTCGGCCTCACCGCCGGCAAGGGCGCAATCGCGCCGACATGCGGATAGGCTCCCCCGATCGGATTGGCGTGGCGCCCTTCGGTGCTGCGCGCGTGAAACAGCAGATCGTGAAAGTCCCAGAGGACCAGCTGCTCGTCGCCCTCGTCCCGACGCAGCGCCGTTCCCTCGGCGAAGTCGGACTTGATGAGCAACTCGCCATGCAGCAGCAGGGCGAGGAGCGTCACGCCGGGAAAATGCTCGTGGCGGCGCAGCTCTTTAATCTGCCGCGGCGTTGCAAGCAGGGCCAATAGGGAGGCGATGTTTGGGTCGCGAAGCCTGAACAGGGCGCCGGCGCGAGGCGATTCCAAGATCATGTCGACGCCGCGCCGCCGCATAAAGGCGAAGCGCGACAGAACGAGCCGATCCGCGTCGCGAAGCGCTGGCGTTTGCGGCCAGTAATCCGCGACCTGCGGCTCGATCACGACGAGCTCCTCGGAGGACGCGCCGAGCTGGAATTCCAGCAGACCGCGGGTCGCAAGGCGTCCGATCAGCAACTTCAAGACTTTGTCGCCCGCCTCGACCGCCGCGGTCGGGAGGCCGGCGCTGAGCTTCTTGATCCAGCCCGCGGCGTCGTCGCCGAAGGCGCCGAGGCTCGCGGGATAGCCCTGCGCATAGGCGACGATTTCGCCGGTCGCGCGCGCTTCGAGAGTGGCGCGACCGTTCAGCTTGACGGCGAGCGCGCCTGGGCTCCGCGGCGCTTTCTTGGGGCCGGATGCGCGCAACGCCGTCTCGCGCTCAGCTATGCGGATGGATGGGATTGAGCTCGGCTTCCTTACGCGCCGCGTCGAGCCAGCCGCACCTCACCGGAACGTCATACAGACGCCCGGGCCCGAAGCGGCGATAGAAATGCCGTAAGCCCGGCGCGATGACCCGCACGACCGGAACGCCGATGTCCGGACGGGTCTGGTCGAGCACGAGGACGTCATGGCCGGCTTGCTTGGCGAGCGCGACACAGGCGGCGACCTGCTCATGCGTGTGAATCGCGCCAAATTTAACGTCGAGGTCGGGCTGCACAAGCCCGTTTCCGCTCGGCGTGAGGTAGGGATAGTCCTGCATCCGCAGCGGCGTCACGCCGTCGAGGCTCGACTTGTCGCCGCTTCCGCCGCCCATCAGCCCAAGCGACAGAAATTGATTGAGCTCGGTCAGCGCCCGCAACAGCGCGATGCGCGCGTCGAAATGCGCGCCGGAGCCGAACTCGACGTTTTCCCGCCCGTCCTGCAGCCAGTGCGTGATCGCGATATAGGTCGGAACGCCCAGATCGCTCGTGATGTCGAGCACCCACAGCTTTCGGCCCATATCGGCGAGCTCCTTACGGAACTCACGCACATAAGTGTCTTCGAAGCGGCTCAAATCGAGCTCGGGACGCTGCAGACGGTTGTACCACCAGATTGCATAAGCGTCGCGCTCGACGAGCTCCAAAAACCCCTGCACGATCGCTTCCGCGACCGTGTTGCCGGCCGCGCAGCCGTTGGAATCCGCGGCAAAAGCGGCGGGGCCCCGATAAAAGAAATACAGAAGGCTCGTCGGCAGATGCTTGAAGCGCTCGTCGCGCAAGGACCACGCCGGAGACCAGTCGATTTTCGCCGTCTCGTCAAAGAAGGCGGGGTTCGCCTCGACGTCGTCCTGGGCGCCAGGCTCCGCGCCGCGCCGCAATTGGGCCTCCGAAAACAGCAGCACGTCATTCGGCGCGATGGCGTCGCCCGGCGCGAAATCGAGAAAGCGGCGCTTGGCCCTGATCTCGTCGCCCTGGAAAATGCCGGAGTAGCGCTCGATCGCCTCCATGAGCGCGCTGGCTTCGCCCTGTTCCGCAGTGCTGCCCTTTCCGAAGCTGCCGCTCTGCATCCCGGAGCGCAGCTCGCCGACCGTCTCGGCCGCCCCCGTGAAATTGTGCTGGGCGTAAAAATTGGTGTTGAGAGGCAGGTCAGCCTCGATGCGTTCGAGTCGTGAAACGACGCCCGTCAGCGGACTCACCTGCTTGCGGAAACGCGCGACGGTCGCCGCGGGAGAGACGCTGCGATAGCCGCCGCTCGTCATCACCAAATGGTCGTTTCCGCCGAGCTCGATCGGCGCAGGCGACCGGCGCGGATCGCGAAGCTTTTTGACGCCGCAGGCCGGACATTGCGGGCGGCGTCCGACATAGTGCTTCGCGATGTCGGCGCCGAGCAAGTCGAGGCTCACGATGTGATCGCTCAGCGCCGTCCTGAAATCGGTGGCGATCGCCTTCGCGAGCTCGACAGCGGCCAGTTCGAGGCCGCTGCGACCGAGCGGGCTTCGCGCCAGCGGCGATAAGGTCAAGCGGCGGGCTTCCTTGCGATCGAGCAGCGCGCGGACCTCGCGGTTGCGCCGCATGCGATCGGCGAGGCACAGCCAGCAGGCGCCCTCTCCCGGCCGAAACACGGGCCCGACGAGCGGGAAAATGCCCGAAGGCTGAACCAGCGCCCAAGGCGTCTTCGCTTCGAGAAATTGCGCGTTTAGCTCTTCCAAGCGCGCGTCGAGATAGTCGTTGACCAGCACGAGTGTGAGCTCGGCGTTGCGCGTGACGACGCGCACGCCGAGTTCCTTGAGGGCGTCCTTGATTTCCGCCGCGCCCTCGACGTCGAGCGAGCGCAGGCGCACGCCGCAGCTTCGAAGATTTCTTGCCGCGGCCTCCGGCGAGAAGCCGAGGCTCGTCCAAAAGGCGCCCGCGAGGCCGTCAGAATCGCGAGAGGACGGCAGGATGTAGCGCCGCTCCAGCATCCGTTTGAAGGCGGCGTGGATTCTCTCGGGCGGGTAAGACTTCTCCAGCTCGCGGGCGAGTTCCTGAAAGCTTTTGCCGCCTTTGGCGATCGCTGTGGCGAGCGCGCCATAGATCTCACCGTGCAGCAAAAATTTTCGATCTTCGGAATAAAGGCAGATCAGATCGGGCTGCAGAAGATAGACGCTGAAATTCGGCGCAAACCGAGGAATTTCATGGCCAATCCGCGCAAGCGGGTTTTCGTTGTCGCTCATGGGGTCCCGTCGCGTACACAAAAATCAAGCCGCGCCTCTTGTGCAAGGCGCGGCTTCCAGCCTCTCGACTTCGTTCAGAAGGGCTTGCCGTTCAGCAAAGGTAGCATCCGCCCCACGACAAGCAGCAGCCGCCAACGCATCCGCCCCAGCAGCCGCCCCATCCGCCGCCGCAGCCGCCCCATCCGCCGCCGCAGCCTCTGCAGCCACCGCCGCAGCCGCGCCATCCGCCGCCGCAGCCCCGGCCGCCACAGCCGCCCCTGCCGCCACAACCCCTGCCGCCACAGCCGCGTCCGCCGCAGCCGCAACCGCGGGCGAGCTGCACGTTGTCGGTCGCAAGCCCCTTCACGGCGTCTTGGTCGAAGAGATGAAAGGTCGCCAGCGTGACGCCGGAGATTTCCTCATCGCCCAGCATCATCGACCCGCTCAGGTCGTCGCCCGGCGGCACTATGGGCATGCCCGCCGATACGCCGCTCGCCGAAGCGGCCAAGGACACGCCCGCAATTCCTAGCGCCGAGGCGGCCTTACCCAAAGGCCCGCCTTTCGAAGTCCGCTTCGCCCGCACCATAGCAAGTCTCCTTCTCAGGCCCACCCCGAATATCCCGCCCTCTGATACTCGCGCGCTAACCCCCGTTCGTCAACCGTGTCAACATCTCTGGATTGTTGCGCGACATGGCGAAATTCTAGAGCCGATGAAGGATTGGGGGAGCGAGCTGGGGTCGGGGCGGCGGCTGCTGGTGGGGGAATGGCGGGAACTGGCGACGATTGTTGGTGACGCGCCGCTGAAGCCGTCGCGCTAAATTTCCTCAAGCCTCCGGCCTCTCGAATGCGGTCCTCGGGGCCGTGTCCTGATTGCCTCAGTCGAGACTCCGGCGCCGCCTTTAGCGCGTGGCGCGTCTGCGCCGAGGCTGCGGCGCCGATTTCATTCTTGCGCCGGTTTCATCCCTGTCGCGAAGAACGCGTCGCGCAAGCGCGCTGCCCGAAAAGGCGCGGGCCGGTCGGTCGAAGCAGCCCTTCGGCTTGCACGAGCGCCCGGCGCGCGTTTAAGGATGCAAGCAGCAATTGCGCGTTCTGCCTCAAGGGAGACAGCGGATGACTGACGTGACGACGCCGAGAAGATTTAAGCGCGTCGTCCTCAAGCTTTCAGGCGAGGCGTTGACGGGGCAGGGGACGCATGGGCTCGACGGCGCGACGCTCGCGCGCATCGCCAGAGATCTCGCAGTTGCGGCTGGGGACGGAACCGAAATCGCGGTCGTCGTCGGCGGCGGCAATTTTTTTCGCGGCGTCCAGGGGAGCGGCAAGGGCCTGGAGCGCGCGCGCGCCGACGCGATCGGCATGCTCGCAACCGTCATGAACGGGCTTGCGCTGGAGCGGGCCATTGAATCCGAGGGGCGTCCCGCCCGCGCGCTTTCGGCGATCGCCATGCCGACGCTGCTCGAGACGTACACGCGCGTCGCTGCGCTGCGGCATCTTTCCAAGAGGCGCGTCGTCATCTGCGCGGGCGGAACGGGCAATCCCTTCTTCACGACCGACACCGGGGCGGCGCTGCGCGCGGCCGAGCTCGAAGCCGACGCGATCCTCAAGGCTACCCAGGTCGACGGCGTGTACACGGCCGATCCCAAGCGCGACTCCGGCGCCAAGCGTTACGAGAAGCTGACGCATGACGAGGCGATCGCCAAGAATCTCGGCGTAATGGACACCGCCGCCTTCGCGCTTGCGAGAGAAAACGGAATCCCCATCTTCGTCTTCTCGATCGCCGAAGAGGGGGCCATCGCCGCGGCGCTGCGCGGCGAAGGGCGCGGGACGCTCGTCGTCCCCTAGAAAATCCGCAAAGCCCCGGCGTAAACGCGCCAGGATCTGAGCGTCCCGCGTGATTTGCTTTTCGAATCCGTGTTTATCGTGGCTGATTTATTCGGCCTCTCGCGATTTCCTCTGGCGGCTGCCAAACGAGTTCAGAGCGCGTGCTAGTGTTGTCGTTATTCCCTGCTTTTGAACCGCCCCTATGGTCGGCGACAGCCTTCTCGGCAATTTGCCACTCTTCGCGGCTCCAATTTGCCGCCGCTTTTTGCGCCGAATTCGAGCGGATGGGAGGCCGCAGAGCCTGGATTTGTTCTTTTAGTTTTTGGCCGACTGAGTCTTCCGACCCCCGCGCTTGCGCAGTCTCAGTTGGCGCTCGCGTAGTATCAGTTAGCGCTTTCTGCGCAGTCTCAGCTGGCGCTTTCTGCGCAATGGCGAAGCCTTCTTCGGGAAGGCTTGCAGCACGGCGAGCAGTTGACGTGTTGGCGGCGTAGCCTAACAGCACCAGAGCCGCCACTATCGCGGAAACGCCGACGATATGCCGATTTATTGCAAATAGCGCGCGACGCTCTCCTCGATCTGCGCCATGCGCCGCTTCATCTTGGCGCGCGTGAACTTCTTGTTCCGGTTCTTCTGGCAGGTTCATCGTTCTCACTCCTTCTTGGACAGCGTGTGGGGCCCTCGGCCCCGCCCGTAGCGCTCTTAGGTAGCGGCGCTTAGCTGATTGCGAGTGTTGCCGGGAACTTTGAAAAACACATTGGCCTCGCGTTTAAGCCGCGTTTGCGAGCGGATGCGCGGCCCTGTCGAAGGATGCTAAGGGGCGGCCCATCCCGAGGCGTTCCAGAGGTTGGGCTTCTGGGGTCCGCCGGGACTAGGAATCCTCCGCCCGGCGCTCTATTGTCCGCCGCTGGCGGCGGGGCGTGTGCGCCGCAAACATGAAAAATCTCAGCAGAACGGCTTGAGGCTGTTATGCTTGCCTGGAATTCGATTCTGGGAAGAAAGACGGATCCTACGCAAGATGAGTTAAGCCTTCGATCTCGCCGATTTGAAGCGTCGGATGCAGGGCGCGCTGGCGACGCTGAAACATGAATTTGGCGGCCTGCGCACCGGCCGCGCTTCGGCCTCGCTCGTCGAGCCCGTCCATGTCGACGCCTATGGCCAGTCGACGCCGCTCAATCAGGTCGCGACCATCAGCGTGCCGGAGTCGCGCATGATCTCGGTGCAGGTCTGGGACAAGGTCCTTGTCGGCGCCGTCGACCGCGCGATCCGCGACGCGAATTTGGGCCTCAACCCTGTTATCGAGGGGCAGACGCTGCGCATCCGCACGCCCGAGCTCAACGAGCAGCGGCGCAAGGAGCTCGTCAAAGTCGCCCACAAATACGCAGAAGACGCGCGCGTCGCGGTCCGGCACGTGCGTCGCGACGGGCTCGACGTGCTTAAAAAACTCCTTAAGGACCACGCCATTCCGGAAGACGACGAGAAGCGTCACGAGCAAGAGGTGCAGAAGGCGACCGACGAGACGATTCGCGAGATCGACACCTTGCTGGCGGGCAAGGAAAAGGAGATCATGCAGGTTTGACGCGGCGGGAAGTGGGCGCGGGGCAGGCTGAAGCGTCGAGTTGTGGACCAGGATCGATGGCGGATAGAGACATTGCCGGATTGAAGGACGCCGCGCGCGAGGCGCGGCCGGCGGCGTTTGGCCGCGCGCCCCGTCATGTTGCGGTGATCATGGACGGCAACGGCCGCTGGGCGGCGAGACGCAGTCTGCCGCGCATAGAAGGCCACCGGCGCGGCGTGGAGGCGCTGCGGCGAGCCGTGCGCGCCTCGATCGAGCTCGGCATTGGCTATCTCACCGTTTATTCCTTTTCCGTCGAGAACTGGACGCGTCCAAAGGAAGAGGTGCAGAGCCTGATGGCGCTCCTGCACCGCTTCATTCACAATGATCTCGCCGAGCTGAACGCCAACAACGTGCGTGTGCGCGTGATCGGCGCGCGGGCGGGGCTTTCGAGCGATGTTTCCGGCCTGTTGCGTCAGGCTGAGGAGATCACGCGCGACAACACCGGGCTCACGCTCGTCGTCGCCTTCAACTACGGCGCCCGACAGGAGATCGTCTCCGCGGCGCGCGCCCTCGCGGAGGCCGTGGCCGCGGGCGAGCTGTCGCCGGCCGACATCGATGCGGAGGCGATCGCGGCGCGGCTCTACACGGCCGATATTCCCGACCCGGACTTGATCATTCGCACCTCGGGCGAGCAGCGGCTCTCGAATTTCCTGCTCTGGCAGTCCGCCTATGCGGAATTCGTCTTCCTGCCGATTCATTGGCCGGACTTCGACAAGGCCGCGCTCGAGGAGGCCATCGCCGAATTCGCGCATCGCGACCGTCGTTTCGGCGGCCTCGAATCCGGGATGCGCAACGCGAAGACCGCTTCGTGAGCGCGGCCGCACAGGACGGAGCGGCGTCCCCCAAATCCGGAGGTTTCGGCGATCTCGGTCCGCGCGTCGCCTCCGCCGCCGTCCTGGTGGCGATGGCGACGGCGACCGCCTATTACGGCGGAGCGGTGTTCGCCGGGTTCTGGTTCCTCGTCGCCTGCGCGGTCGTATGGGAGTGGCAGGGCCTGATCGGCGGAGAGCGCCGGTTCGCCCGCGACGCTTTGGGCTGGCTCGCGGTCGCGACCGCCGTCGCCCTCATCCACGGCCACGCGCCTGTCGCCGGTCTGGTCGTGATCGGCCTTCTTTGCGCGACGGTCGGCCTCCTCGCCGGCCCGGATCGCAGAATTTGGGCCGCCTCGGGCGTGCTCTATGCCGCGGCGCTGGTGCTCTCGGTCGATCTGCTGCGCCGTTCCGACGACAAGGGCGCAATCGCGATCGCCTGGCTCTTCGCCATCGTCTGGGGCGGGGACGTCTTCGCTTATTTCGGCGGGAGATTGATTGGCGGCCCGAAGCTCTGGCCGCGCGTCTCGGCCGGCAAGACCTGGTCCGGCGCCGCGGTGGGCGCCCTGAGCGGGGCCGCGCTCGGCGCCCTCGTCGCTCGCCTTTTCGCTGGCGCTTCGCTAGCGCCGATGTTCCTCGTCAGCCTTGCTGCGGTGATCCTGTCGCAGCTCGGCGATCTCTTCGAATTGGCGGTGAAGCGGCGTTTCGACGTGAAGGATTCGAGCCGGCTGATCCCTGGCCACGGCGGCGTGATGGATCGGGTGGACGGCTTCATCTTCGCGGCGGTCTTTGCGGCGGCGGTCGGGGCGCTGCGCGATCCGTCCTCCGCCGCCTCCGGCCTCTTCCTCTGGTGAACGGGACCCGATGGCTTCCAATGGCGAGAATGGCGGAACGACCGCCCAGGGGCGGGTCCTGCGTCGCGTCGCGCTGATCGGCGCCACCGGCTCGATCGGCAAATCGACCGTCGATCTGCTGCTCCGCAACCCCGAACGCTTCAGCGTCGTCTCGCTCGCCGCCGGGCGCGACCACGCCGAGCTCGCGCGGCTCGCCCTTCTGCTGCGCCCTGAGTTCGTGGCCATTCGCGACGAGGCGGGCTTCGCGCCGCTCAAAGAGGCGCTTGCAGGAACCAACATCCAGATCGGCGCCGGGCGCGAGGCCGTCATCGAGGCGGCGACGTGGGACGCGGATCTCCTCGTCAGCGCGATCGTCGGGGCGGCCGGGGTGGAGCCGACGCATGCGGCGCTGCAGGCCGGCCGCGACGTGGCGCTCGCCAACAAGGAATGCCTCGTCTGCGCCGGAACGCCGTTCATGCGCGCGGCGCGGGAAGCCGGGGCGAAGCTCCTGCCGATGGACAGCGAGCACAACGCGATCCTTCAGGCCCTGGGCGGCGCTGACCCCGCCACCATCGAGCGGATGATCATCACCGCGTCCGGCGGCCCGTTTCGAACCTGGAGCCGCGAAGCGATCGAAAAGGCGACGGTCGCGGAGGCGCTCAACCATCCGAACTGGTCGATGGGGCCCAAGATCACGGTCGATTCCGCGTCGATGATGAACAAGGGCCTGGAGCTCATCGAGGCGCACCATCTCTTCGGCGTGCCAGTCGAGAAGCTCGACGTCGTGGTGCATCCGCAATCCATCGTGCACGGGCTCGTCGCTTTCACCGACGGCGCGGTCACCGCCGGCATGGCGGTTCCCGATATGCGCGTCCCGATCGCCCATTGTCTCGGCGCTCCCGAGCGCCTCGAGGCGCCGACGCCGCGGCTCGATCTCGCGGCGATCGCGACGCTCACCTTCGAGCGGCCGGACTATGAACGCTTCCCCGCGCTGGCGCTGGCGCTGCGCGCGCTTTCCGCGGGCGGCGGCCTGCCGACGGTGCTCAACGCCGCCAATGAGATCGCCGTCGAGGCGTTCCTGGCCGGGCGCATCGCCTTTGGCGAGATCGCTCGCCATGTTTCTCAAGCCATGGAAATCGCAGAGAAAAACGGCGAAGCCAGGGAACCGGCGAGCGTTGCCGAAGCCTTGGCCATTGACCATAATGTGCGAGATCGATCGCGCCAAGCCTTGGCGACGGGTCGGCTTTAGGGCATTTTAACAGATTACCAACCACGGCCCGGCCGCGGCGGCGGAGCCGGCGGAGAGCGCACTGCGAAAAAGTGGGAACCGGTTTTTCGCTCGAAGCGCGCTCTATCTTTTGGGAATTGATCACGTTTTTGCGTCGCGCGATTCCGCGCAAACGCGGCGTGATCTAGCGTTCGAGGGAGCTCGAGACGATGGACTATATCTTGGCGACTGCCAGCTACATCGTGCCTTTCGTCGTCGTGCTGAGCGTCGTCGTGTTCGTTCACGAATACGGCCACTTCATCGTCGGGCGCCTGTGCGGAATCAAGGTCGACGCCTTCTCCCTGGGCTTTGGGCCCGAGCTTTTCGCTTTCCTCGACAAGCACGAAACCCGCTGGAAGATCTCAGCGATCCCGCTCGGCGGCTATGTGAAGTTTCACGGCGACGCCAATGCGGTGACGGCGGGCGTTTCCGACGAGTTCGAACAAATGTCGCCGCAGGAGCGGGCCGTGACCTTTGCGGCTCAGCCCGTGTGGAAGCGAGCGGCGGTGGTTTTCGCAGGCCCCTTCTTCAACTTCCTGCTGGCGATCGCGCTTTATTGGGGAATGTTCGCGCTGGTGGGGCGGCCGCTCGTGGTCGATGGCCAGCTGGTCGTCGCGCCGCGCATCTCGGCGGTGCAGGCGGACGGCGCCGGCGCGAAGGCCGGCTTTCACGCCGGCGACCTCGTCACCTCCGTGGACGGGGCGCCGATCGAGAGCTTCGGGCAGTTCCAGAAGCGAATCGCCGCCTCGGCGGGGCAAACGCTGCATATCGTGGTCCGGCGCGACTCGGGTTCAACCGAGCTTGAGGCGACCCCGGCGGCGATAAACGGCAAGGACGGGGCGCTCATCGGGCGGCTCGGCCTCAGCTCCAGCGACGACATCCGCGACATGCGAATGCAGAGAGCCGGGCCCGTCGCCTCTCTCGGCCTCGCCTTCGAGGAAACCTGGAGCATCGTCGATCAGACGGGCAAGTTCATCGGCGGAATCTTCTCCGGACGCGAAAGCGCGAGCCAGCTCTCCGGCCCGATCGGGATCGCGGAAGCCTCCGGCAAGATGGCGCAGAAGATCGGCTCTTTGGGAATCTGGCCGTTGATCAACCTGATCGCTCTGCTTTCGGTCTCAGTCGGTCTCCTCAACCTGATGCCGGTGCCGCTTCTGGACGGCGGCCATCTGATGTTTTTCGCCATCGAGGCGGTTCGGGGCCGCGCCCTGAACGAGCGGCTCCAGGAATACGCCTTCAAGATCGGCTTCGTGATGGTGTCGTCGCTGATGCTGCTTGCGACCTACAACGACCTGGCCCGGCACTTGAAGCTTTAGCGCGCTTTCCGCTCGAAGAATTGTTTCGAGCGATAAGAAATCGCGCCCGCTTCAATATGCTGGAACGAATTTTGACCACAAAAGTCTGTCAGCTTATCCTGAATTTGCCCTAACGCCCGCTGGGCGCCCCTCCCGCGCATCTGCGACGGGGAGGGGCGAATTGCCGGCTCCGGGATGGGCTCTGGCCGAGGATCTTCTTTTTGCCCTTCCGCTCAAGTCTTGAACGCGGAGGGGGCAGTGTGCGCCGCCGGCTAGGGCAGGGTGCCGAAACGCGCGGCGCCGACTGCCGAGCTGAAGAAAAAATCCGATGTTAACCAATCCTTTATCATGATATGTGGCTTTCGCGCCACGCCTTGGACAAATTGCTCTTCAAAGGTGCGCCTGGCATTTCCAGCCACAGCTAAAGCGAGTAGAACGTTAAGGGTTCCGAGCGGACGATCATCCGTCCAATCGGGACAGCAGGCCCCTGCCGCCGGTTGGTGGGCTTCGCGACCAGGACGAGGACCAGAACTGCATGCGATCGACCCGACTCTTTTGCAGGAACGCCGCTCTGGCGATTGCGGCCTTTCTTGCGTTGGCGGGCTTCGTCTCTCCTGCGGCGGCGGACATCGTCGTGGAGGGCGTTCCGGCAACTCAAGCGCAGGCGGTGCGCGACTATTTCCCCGGCGTGAGCGAGGAGGAGGTCCAGGCCGGCCTCGAGGCCCTGCGCGCCAGCGGGCGCTTCGGCGACGCTTATGTGACGAGGAGCGGCGGCAATGTGATCGTGCATGTCGCCGCCGGCACGGTCATCAATCGCATCGCCTTCGAGGGCAACAGCAAGATTAAGACCGAGAATCTCGAGAAGATCGTGCGCCTCACCCCGCACAAAGCCTTCAACGCGCGTATCGCCGACGAGGACGCCGCCCACATCTCCGAGGCCTATCGCGTCAACGGCCGCGCCGCCGCCAAGGTCAGCTACCGCGTAATTTCTTTGCCGAACGGCACGATCGACGTGGTCTTCACGATCGACGAGGGCGACAAGACCGGCATCAAGGAAATCCGTTTCGTCGGCAACACCGTTTTCTCCTCCGGCCGTCTCAAGAGCCTGATGGAGACGACGGAGATGAATTTCTACTCCTTCCTCAAGACGAGCGATGTCTACGATCCCGAGCGCGTCGCCGCGGATCTGGAGCTCATCCGGAGGTTCTACCTCAAGAACGGCTACGCCGACTTCCATATCGTGAGCTCGGACGCGCGCTACGAGCCGGACGTGGGCGGCTATATTCTCGAGGTGGTCATCGAGGAAGGTCCGCAATATCACGTCGCCACGGTCGACATCGAATCGCATTTGCCCGACATTGACGCCGGCGCCTTGAGGCCGCTGCTGCGGATCGCACCCGGCGACGTCTATAACGGCGACGCGGTCGAGAAGACCGTCGACGCCCTCACCCGGGAAATTGCTCACAAGGGCTACGCCTTCACCCAGGCCCGCCCGCGCGGCCAGCGCAATCCCCAGGAGCGCACCGTCGCCATCAATTTCGTGCTCGACGAGGGGCCGCGCGTCTTCATCGAGCGCATCAACATCCACGGCAACAGCAAGACCCGCGAATATGTGATCCGCCGCGAATTCGAGATCGGCGAAGGCGACCCCTACAACCGCGTGCTGATCGACCGGGCGGAGCGCCACCTGAACGGGCTCGGCTACTTCAAGAAGGTCAAGATCACCAATGAGCCGGGCTCCGCGCCGGATCGGGTCGTGATCAACGTCGAGCTCGAGGAGCAATCGACCGGCAGCTTCAACGTCTCCGGCGGCTATTCGACGACGGAAGGCTTCATCGGCGAGGTGTCGGTCTCCGACAGCAACTTCATGGGCCGGGGCGAGTCCGTTCGTCTTGCGCTCAACGAAGGACAGCGCGCTCGCGGCGTGACCTTCAGCTTCACCGAGCCCTATATCTTCGACCAGCGCATGTCCGGCGGCTTCGACCTGTTCGCGAGGAAGAGCGACGCCTGGACCTACTCCTACTATAGCCAGACGTCTTATGGGGCGACGCTGCGTCTGGGGCTGCCGATCACCGAGGAAATCACCTTCCAGCCGCACTACTCGATCTACGAGACCCAGATCTCGATTCCGAACGACACGAGCCGTCCCTATAACGACTGTCAGCAGCCGATCCCGTTCTACACGCCCGGCTTCGGCTACTGGCTCGCGCCGTTCCCGGGCAATCTCAGCCCCTTCTTCAACTGCATGAGCAACGGCGAAGCCTCGCTCGCCATCAAGGACTCCCAGGGCGCGCGTCTGACCTCGGCGATTGGCTATACGGCGGGCTACGGCAATCTCGACAACCCGCGCGCTCCGAGGAATGGATCCACGCTCACGCTGACCCAGGACGTCGCGGGCCTTGGCGGCGACTCGCGCTTCCTGCGCACGACCGGCGAGGCCCGCTACTACCACGATCTCGACTTCCTCAACTATGGGGGCTGGAACTTCCTCTCCGACATGGTGGGAATCGGCCGCGTCCAGGCGGGCAACCTGCTGCCGCTCTTCGGCTACCAGCCGCGCGTCATGGACAACTTCAATCTGGGGTATAATCTGGTGCGCGGCTTCGCGCCGGGCGGCATCGGCCCCCGCGACATGTCGAACTGGACCAGCTATCGCGGCAACGCGCTCGGCGGCACCAATTACTTTGGTTTCACCACCGAGGTGCAGTTCCCGATCTGGGGCCTGCCGAAGGACATCGGCCTGCGCGGCGCGATCTTCAATGACGCGGGCTCCTTGTGGGACTATCGGGGCAAGACTTACTTCCCGCAGGCTGCCGCCGCCGGCTTGGCGTTTGGCCAGACGAGTTGCCTGCCCATGACGGCGCCGACCTATGGCCAGGGCAGCTGTCTGCTGACGAAACCCTTGTGGGGCGGAACCGACACCGCGGCGTTCCAGATTCGCGACTCCGTCGGCGTCTCGCTCTTGTGGCAGTCGCCGCTCGGTCCGATCCGCTTCGACTACTCCTTCCCGATCATCAAAGGGCCTTATGACATAACGAAGCGGTTCAACTTCTCCGGCGGCACGACCTTCTGATCTTCGCCTTTCCGGGCGGCGGCCGGCCACTCAAGGCCCGCCGCCCGCCGGCGCGCGGCGCCAATGCATTTCCAAATTCCGCTTCGCGCTTTTTGCGAACATGCGCTAAAGCTCCCTTGCAAATCTCCGCCTCCGCGGGCGCTCCGGCCGGAGAGACCTTTTGTCGTGCGTTGGGACCAACGGGTGAGCGACTATCGTTTCTTCGCTGAGCCTCAGCCCATCCCGCTCGCCGAGATCGCCGCGAGGACGAATGCGCGCCTTGTCGGTCCGGACAGCGCGGGCGCGATTGCGATTTCCGGCGTAGCGACGCTGGAGGACGCGCGGCCCGGCGAAATCGTCTTTTACGATTCGACGCGCTACGCGCCGGTCCTGGCGCTTTGCCGCGCCTCGGCTTGTTTTCTGCGGGCGAGCGCAGCCGCCGCGCCGCCGGAATGCGTTGCGCGTCTGATCGTCGCCGATCCGCACCGAGCGATGGCGCAGGCTGCGGCGCTGCTCTTTCCGCAGGCCCTGGCCCCCGGCTCGCTCTTTCTCGCCTCCGGGCCGTCGCCCAGCGCCCTCGTGCATCCAACGGCGCGGCTGGAGGCCGGCGTCACGCTGGATCCCGGCGTCGTGGTCGGCCCTTACGCCGAGGTCGGCGCAGGAAGCGTGCTCAGCGCGCACGCCACCATTGGTCCCGGGGTGAAGATCGGGCGGAACTGCCGCATCGGACCCCAGGCGACGCTCATGTACGCCTTCCTCGGCGATCGGGTGATCCTGCACGCCGGCGCGCGGCTGGGGCAGGATGGATTCGGCTTCGCGCTCGGCGCAGAGCGGCATCTGAAGGCGCCGCAGCTCAAACGCGCCATCATCCAGGACGACGTCGAGATCGGCGCCAATACGACGATTGACCGCGGCGCGCTGCGGGACACGATCGTGGGCGAGGGGACGAAGATCGACAATCTCGTGCAGATCGGTCACAACGTCGTCATTGGCAGGGGGTGCGTCATCTGCGCCCAGACCGGGATCGCCGGGTCGACCGAGATCGGCGATTTCGTGGTCATCGGCGGGCAGGCGGCGATCGGCGGCCATCTCGTAATCGGGGCCGGCGCGCAGATCGCCGCGCGCGCGGGCGTCGTGAGAGACGTCGCGCCCGGCGCGCGCATCGGCGGCGCTCCGGGGAGACCGGTGCGCGAGTTCCTGCGCGGCGAGGCGTTGCTTTTGCGCATGAGCCGACGCGCCGCCCCGCCGACACTGGAGGAATAGCGCGAGGGGGCCTGAAGAAGCGTCCCGCGCCATTGGAGGAAGACATGAACGACGCCCCCACAGGGGCGAAGCTCGAATTCCGTCGATATTCTGCGGATCCTCGAGCTTCTGCCGCACCGCTATCCTTTTCTCTTGATCGACCGCGTCGTCGATATCCGCGGCGACGCATACGGCGTCGGCGTCAAGAACGTCACGATGAACGAGCCGCAGTTTCAGGGCCATTTCCCTGACCGGCCCGTCATGCCGGGCGTCTTGATGATCGAAGCGATGGCGCAGACGGCCGGCGTCATCGCGATCCATGCGCATAAGGGCGACGGCGCGCGACCGAAGAGCGTCTACTTCGTGACGATCGACAAGGCGAAGTTCCGAAAGCCCGTCGGTCCCGGCGACCGGCTCGAGCTGCGCATGACGAAGATCGCTCAGAAGCGCAACATCTTCTGGTATCGCGGCGAGGGCGTCGTCGACGGCGCGCTCGTCTGCGAGGCCGAGATCAGCGCCATGGTCGGCGCCTGAGCAGCGCGCTTTTCGTCAGGGAGCCTCGAAGGTGACGGCGCGGGCGCACCCTTCGGCGATCGTTGAAGCCGGCGCTCGCCTGGGCGAGGGCGTGACCATCGGGCCCTTCTGTCACGTCGGGCCCGAGGTCGAGATCGGCGACGGCTCCGTCCTCCATTCCCATGTCGTCGTCGCGGGCGCGACGCGCATCGGGGCGAGGGCGAAAATTTTCCCTTTCGTTGCGATCGGGGCGCGATCGCAAGATCTTATTTCGACCGATGGCGAGGGGCGCGTCATCGTCGGCGCCGACTGCCTGATCCGCGAGGGCGTAACGATCAACGCCGGCACGCGCGCCGGCGGTTCGGAGACGCGTCTTGGCGATAGCTGCGCGCTGCTCGCCAATGCGCATGTCGCGCATGACTGCCGGCTGGGAGATCGCGTGACGCTCTCGAACGGCGTGCTGCTCGGCGGCCACGTGCAGATCGGCGACGACGCGATGATCGGCGGCGGCGCGGCGGCGCATCAGCGGGCGCGGATCGGCGCGCACGTCTTCGTCGCTGGACTCGCGGGAATAGAGGGCGACATCATTCCCTTCGCGCTCGCGGGCGGGCATCGGGCGCATCTCTTCGGCCTCAATCTCGTGGGTCTGCGCCGGCGCGGCTTTTCTCAGGCGCGGATCGACCGTTTGCGCGCGGCGTACCGTCTGCTCTTTCCTTGTGAGCCTGCGCCGCGGGAAGAGCGGATCGCGGCCCTGCGCGGCTTTGCGGGCGACGATCCCGACATCGGGCTCCTGCTGGACTTCCTCGCCGAGCCCGCCGCGCGTCCGCTCTCCACGCCGCGTCGCGGCGGCTTCGCGCGCGAAGCCGAGGACGCTTCGTGACGAGGATATTTCTCGTCGCCGGCGAAACGTCGGGCGACATGCTCGGCGCCGCCTTGATGCGCGCGCTGCGGAATATGGAGTCCTGCGTTGATTTCGCGGGCGTCGGCGGGCGCGACATGACGTCGGCGGGTCTGGCGAGCCTCTTTCCGCTCGAAGACATCGCCGTGATGGGATTGACGCCCGTGCTGGCGCGGCTGCCGCTGCTCGCGCGCCGTCTCGACGAAACCGTGCGCAGCGTCCTCGCCACTCCGCCGGACTGTCTCGTGCTGATCGACGCGCCCGACTTCACGCATCGAGTCGCGCGCCGCGTGCGCGCCGCAAATCCGGCTATTCCGATTGTCGATTACGTGTGCCCGAGCGTCTGGGCCTGGCGTCCGGGCCGCGCGCGCGCGATGCGCGCTTATGTCGATCGCGTGCTGGCGATCCTGCCTTTCGAGCCGGCGGCGATGGGAAAACTCGGCGGCCCTCCTTGCGATTATGTCGGCCATCCGCTCGTCGAACGCCTCGATGAATTTTCGCGCAGCGAGGAGGATGCCGAGGAAAGCCGCCTGCTCGTCGTCCTTCCCGGCTCACGCGAGGCGGAGGTCCGCCGCATGACGCCGCTTTATGGCGAGGTCGTCGCCCGGCTGCGCCGCGAGTTTCCCGCGCTAGAGATCGTCGTTCCTCCGACCGAGTCGCTCGAAGCCTTGGTGAGCGCCGAAACCGCGCGTTGGCCCGATCCCCCGCGTCTTTTGCGGCAATCGGAAAAGCTCGCGGCCTTTCGCCGCGCGCGCGCGGCGCTGGCGACTTCGGGCGTCGTGACGCTGGAGCTTGCGCTGGCAAAGACCCCCATGGCGGTCGCCTATAAGGTCTCGGCCCCCGAGAGTTTTTTGCGGCCGCTCGTGAAATTGGAGAATTTCGCGCTGCCGAATTTGATCCTCGGGCGTTCGGCCGAAGATCGGGCGGTCCCCGAGTTTATCCAGCAGGACGCGACGCCCGAGGCGCTGGCGGCGTTTCTCGCTAAACTCCTTCGCGGCGGAGCGGAGCGGGAGGCGCAACTTTCGGCCTTCGACGCGCTGCGCGCCGCGATGCTCAGCGCCGGCTCGAGCCCAAGCCGGCGCGCGGCCGAGATCGTGCTCTCCTTGGCGCAAGGCGGCGAAACGTCGCGCGCATAAACGGGGGCGGGGGCTTGTGCCCGTCATTTTTTGAATTATTCTAAGTTCCGCGCCCGAACCAGCGCGACGCGAGCGGCGCGCGTCTGGCGGCGCTTAGATTTCCTCAGGGAGCAAGAAACGATGGCTACGCTGAAAGGCAGCAAGACCGAAGCCAATCTTAAGGCCGCGTTTGCGGGCGAGTTGCAGGCGAATCGGCGCTATCTCTATTTCGCTCAAAAGGCGGACGTGGAAGGCTATAACGATGTCGCGGCCGTGTTCCGTTCCACCGCCGAGGGCGAGACGGGCCATGCGCATGGCCATCTCGAGTTCCTGGAGAGCGTGGGCGACCCCGCGACCGGCCTGCCGATCGGGCCGACCTCCGACAATCTTAAGGCCGCCGTCGCCGGCGAGACCCACGAATACACGGACATGTATCCGGGCATGGCGCGTTCGGCGCGCGAAGAGGGTTTCGAAGAGGTCGCCGAGTGGTTCGAGACGCTGGCCAAGGCCGAGCGTTCGCACGCGGGCCGTTTCCAGCGCGCCCTCGACGACCTGAAGTAATCGATCCGGCGACCGGAAATCGTCAGTCGGCGGTCGCTTGCCAGCGGCTGCCGACCGCGCCTTGTTTTCGCAAAGAGAAGGACGAAGATGCGGGAAGGCAGCCTCGAGGCCCCGACGCGGCATCCGCTGGATTGGCGCAGTGAGGATTTTTACGACGAGGCGAAGCTCGACGCCGAGGTGCGGCGCGTCTTCGACATTTGTCACACCTGCCGGCGCTGCTTCAACCTGTGCGACAGTTTCCCGAGGCTTTTCGACCTCGTGGATAATTCGAAGAGCGGCGAGCTCGACACCGTCGCAAGCCGCGATTTCGCCCCCGTCGTCGACGCCTGCACGCTCTGCGACATGTGCTTCATGACGAAGTGCCCCTATGTGCCGCCGCACGAGTTCAATATCGACTTTCCGCATCTGATGCTGCGCTATCGCGCCGTCGAAGCGAAAAAGAACGGCGTCTCCTTCGCGGATCGCACGATCGCCGAGACCGACCGCAACGGCAGGATCGCGACGAAAGTCTCTGGCCTCGCCAATTGGGCGACGGCGATCAGCAATAAGATGACGCGGAGCCTCGCCTCGCGCTTCTTCGGCGTGAACCCGGAAGCCGCGCTGCCGCCTTTCGCAAACGAGACGCTCGAAACCTTCGCGCAAAAGAGCCTGCCGCCCGCAGCCATTGCGCCGGCCAGGGCCCGCAAGGCCGTGCTCTATGCGACCTGCTACGGCGACTTCAACGAGACCTCGATCGGCAAGGCGGCGCTCGCCGTGCTGGCCAAGAACGGCGTCGAGTTGAGGGTCGTGCATCCGGGCTGCTGCGGCATGCCGAAACTCGAGCAGGGGCTCATCGGCGAGGTCGCCGAAAGCGCGAAGAAGGTCGCCAAGGCCTTCGCGCCCTATATCGCGGAAGGTTTTACGATCGTTGCGCCGGTGCCCTCCTGCGCGCTGATGCTGAAGTTCGAATGGCCGCTGATCCTCCCCGAGGACGAGGATGTGAAGCGGCTCGCCGCCGCGACGCGCGATCTCTCCGAATACATCGTCGACATCGCGCAAAAGGAGGGGCTCACTGAGGGTTTGCGGCCCATCGACGGCGGCGTCGCTTTCCATGTTTCTTGCCACTCGCGTGCGCAAAACATCGGCCAGAAGGGCGCGGAGCTGCTGCGGCTCGTGCCGGGCATGGATCTCGCCGTGATCGAGCGCTGCTCGGGGCACGGCGGCGCCTGGGGCTGCAAGGGCGAGCATTTCGAGATCGCGCTCAAGGTCGGCAAGCCGGTCGCGCGCCAGATCGCGGGCTCGGGCAAGAAATATCTGGTTTCGGAATGCCCGCTCGCCGGGACACATATCGCGCAAGGAGTTGAGCGGATCGAGAGCGCGGGCCACGAGAAGCCTGAACGTCTCGCGCACCCCATCGAGCTGCTGGCGCGCGCCTACGGCGTCACGGGGTAGGGACGTGGAAGGAGCGTCGAGCGTCTGAGCGGGATGAAGGGCGCCAAAGGTAGAGGCCCGCTCCGGCGCAGCGACAGTGCGCAGTCATCCGGCCAACGGCTATTCCGTGAGCCGGGCGCGTTCGTGCTCATGAACGAGGATCGCGGTAGGGATGCCCGTTACTGGGCTCCCGTACTGCGATCCCGGACCCAAAAGCGACCTTCCCAACGCTATGGTCGAGCCAGGGCGACGTTCCGACTTTCGCACTAAAATTTTGCACAAAAATCCAGCTTACTTTTCAATGATTTGATCTTGTTGTGGAAGTGTTGAGTTTTGCACATTATCAAGTGATTCCTGCCTTTCTGGCACTCTCCCTGCCAAAGTTGATTAGCTGATTGATTTCCGATAACGGCAAAACTGGCGTGGTGATGTCCCGTAAGCTACCTAAAATCAGCTTCCGAGGCCCCGCGAGAGGCTTATCCCGCTGACTCAGGTTCGTCTATATGTAGTTGCAGGGTGTCGCCGGCGATCTGATTTTTTGCGGGCTCGCGCCGTCCGACGATGTCCCGATAGCTTGCCGGCGCGTGGTTGGCGGCGAGGCCGAGCATGGTTTCGAACGAGACGTGCCGGTAAAATCTGCGATTGTAGCGAAACACGAATTCATCGAGGTAGGTATCCACGTGCTTGCGACGCAGGCCGTGATACGTGCCGAGCGCCCAGCGCTTCATCAACGCGAACGCACGGTGGCTCCATGGAAGAACGATGTTCGCCGCCATCACGCCGACGACGCGCGGATCGTGCCGGTAATCGCCGGCAAGGCCGGGATAAGACGCGTGTCCATCGGTGATCAGGGTCGCGCCCGGCGTCACGTTTGCGCGCACGAAGGCTTCGAGCGACGCGGCGGAGTTGTCGGCGATCACGGCGAGGCGCAGGCGGCCCGAGCGCGTGTCGAGGTACTTCGCGCCCTTGCGCCGGGGCTTCGACTTGTTGGTGTCGCGCTCGATGACCTCGACCGCTCCGGCAATCAGAATTTTCCCCGCGTTGCCGGGCTCGAAGAACGCGTCGCCGACCCGGAACGGAATCTCTGTCTGATCGACCTCGACGACGCCTTCGAGAAGTTCGCGGTTCGGATCGATCATTGAGCGCCGCAGCTTTTGCGTCAGCAGCCAGGCCGTCTTGTAGGTGACGCCGAGTTGGGCCTCCAGTTGCAGCGCCGACATGCCGTTGGAGTGCGTTGTCATCAAATGCGCGGCCTGAAACCACGTCGTCAGAGGCAGTCTCGAGCGGTGCATCACGGTGCCGGCGGTGAGCGAGGTCTGGCGTCCGCAATCCAGACATTCGAACAAGCGTGGACGAGTTTTAAGGGCGTTGGCCCGGCTCCTGCCGCAAGCAGGACAAACGAAGCCGTCGGGCCAGCGACACTTGAACAGGAACGTGGCGCAACTCGCCTCGTCGGCGAATGCCTTCTGAAACTCGGCGACCGAACGGCCCCGCGCCATGCCCTGGCTTCCTCGCGATTCCGCGCACGCTGGCGGGCCGCTCAGGCACAACATATAGCGGAACCTGAGTCAAAGGGATAAGCCTTCCCCGCGACTCCAGGACTTACGATGAAACGAAATTCGTTTTGGTATGAAAATATTGCCCGTTTTCGGAACGTTCCGGTGTCTCCTGAATGCGCGTCTGCATCGTAGTATTCGACGCATCTATATTCGTATCTCAATGACTCTGCAGTCGCAGCGGTACAAAAGCGATTAATGAATTCTTGCGTATGGAGAACAAGGACGAATGAGTTGTCAAATTTGAAATTGCAGCTATCAACTAAGATACCATCAGTAGGTTTCGATACACAAAACATACAAAAAATATTGCAATCGTTCTTGTTCAACCCAATCGAAATAGGCCCAGCTAAATCACCTGACAAGAGAGCGATTTTTACAGTTTCGATGTGGCCGGAGCTTGCTCGAATCGGCCCTTCGATGGTTACATGCGTATCGCGCGGCTGAATTATTCTGTCCGTCCCTTCAAAGGGGTCGGCTCTTACACAATCGTGTTCGAGTTTTGAAAAAAAGTTTCGTGAATTCATATATACAAGCCCGTTCTCTCGGAACTCCTCAAGGTGTTGTTTCTTTCCAAATTTGAGCAGAATTACCCAGTGTGGGAGTATGGATACGTCTGTCGGCTCTGACACATCATCACCTTCTAGCTGTGATAAGGGCTCAAATAGGTGAAAGCACACTTATGACAAGGCAGCGCCTGGCAGTGCCAACTCATGCGCGGCCCTGTCAAAGTCGCATAAGATCATCTGTTAAACGGGTCGCCTATGCCCGCCGTCAACGCTTTGGGTCCGGGCCCGATGATGCGCTATCATTCAAGCGGCCTGCAACGTGGAGCAATCGTTATGCTGAAGCTTAGCAGTTTTGCCGCGGCCTTCGCCTTGGCCATTCCTGCTTTCGCATGCGAAGTTCGATTGAAGCATCCTGTCCCCACTTGTCCAGCCGTAACCTATGGCCCGGGGGATTGCTCGGGTGACGTGTGGGGGAAAGCGGGCGACCCGGTTACGCACCCAGCTACAATTCACGTTATGACGAACGGACGCTCATATTATTGCCCTTCGCATGAAAGTTGTATCGAAATGAAGGACTTGACCTTTAATGGGAGCCTCTTGCATAATTCTTCGAGCGAGTGATTTTGCCGCCGGCACGCGAGATGTCGGCTTCGTGGGGGCTCAGGCGGGGGCGGCGCGGAAGGCCGAGACCCGCAAGATTTGATCGGCGGCGAGGACGAGCACGCCGAACGTCAAGTGGCATTTGACCTTGATGGCGCCGCGCACGCGCACGAACCTGGCGCCGAACTCGTCCTTCATCCGGGCATTGACGCGTTCGGCCATGGTGCGGAAATCGAAGAGTTTGTCGTCCGGGTCCGGGACGCCGACGCGCCTCATGCGGGCGACCTCCTCGGCGCATTCGGTTTTGGCTTCATGCTGCGAACGAAAATTGCGGTCGATCAGCGGCGCATGGCCGAGCGCCTTGCTGTGCCGGTCGATGATTTCGGCATCGTAGGCTGCGTCCATCGCCTCATAGAGATAGACGATGCGGGCGCTGGTCATGGTCATGAGGGGAATGGCGACCTGGCTGTCGTGCACGGAGGCCGAGGTCAGCACGCAGGAGACGGGGATTTGGCCGCAGGCGACGTCGAGATGCAGCTTGTAGCCGATCCATGTCTCCTTATAGCCCTTGCTGTTCTTCTTGCAGCCGACGTCGCAGGCGGTGGGCAGCTCGGCGAGCATTTTCGCAAGGCTTTGCGTGGCTTGCCGTTCGAGGCGCGACGGCTCCGGCTTTGGCCGCTCCTCGCCCTTTCTCGGGCGTCCGCGCCTTTTTGGCGGCTCGGCGGCGGGCGGCGGCGGATCGTCTTTCCGTCTTTCTCGACGGGCTTCTCGCGCGCTTCGATCTCGGTGGCGTCGCGGGCGACGACGCCGACGACGCGCCCCTCGAGCGTGCGCTCGACCAGCGCCGCGTGCATTCTGCCCGGCAGATCGCCTTGCGCGAACTCGTTGAAAGCGCGAGAAAAGGTGGATTCGTGCGGAACCTGCGCACGCCGCTCCCACCCGCAGATTCTGCGCAGCGACTTGTCGGCCTGCAGGCGTTCGATCAAGGCGCTGGTGGTTGGAATGCCGAGCAGAGCCTTGGCGACGAAGCATCTGGCCAGGGCGCGGCGATCCTCGGGTGGGCGGCCCGGGCCTCGCGGCGGCTCTGGAACGAAGGCTTGGAGACCGATCACGTCGAGGATGGTGATGAGCCGCCCGAGCTGTTCGGTCATCGGCTCGACTTCCTCGCGAAGCCAAGGGAAAAGCGAGGCCTGTATGTGATTCCAGCGCGCCCACATGGCGTCGAGAGGATCGTCAGTCATGTGGTCCGTCGCCACGGCGCGTAGTTCGATTCGAAATCATAATCCAACAACTTTTAAATGAAAGCGCAATATTCTACACAATAATACTTGCAATCCACATGAGGAAGCCTATCTATATCGCCTCATCGCCCGCGCCAATCTCTAACAATTTTGCAAGAGGCTCTCATGGGTGTAAATTTACGTACGTCAATCGTGATCCGCGTGAGTCAAAAGAGTATACTGGACATATTGTTGTCAACTAGCCTTGTCATATGAAACTTGCGGCGTCGCACCTCACAGCAGGATCAAAAAGCGCGGTTTCGCCATGTGTCGCGGGCGTTTCAGTGCTATACGCAAATCTCCTCGAAGAGATGATGAGCGAGCATGGCGCCTTGCGGGGTGGCCGGAACCCGTCAGTCGAGGCAGATTGACCTCGAAAGATGATACGCCATCCGGATGATTGCTTCGGTTCGCGCCGCGTCTCCCCTCCCCCTTGTGGGGAGGGGCTGGGGGAGGGGGTCGCGACATCTGGACGTTCATCCCGCGACCCCCCACCCTAACCCTCCCCCGCCATAGGGCGACTTTAGACGCCCGTCGCCAGCAACGGACTATGGGGGGAGGGAACGCGCCCAGGCGCCAATGAGCCGAAACCATATGAGGCCCCCGGGGGATGCCGATGTGAACGATGAATTCCTCGGACATCCCAAGGGGCTGGCTTTTCTCTTCGGCTCTGAAATGTGGGAGCGCTTTTCCTATTACGGGATGCGCGCGCTCCTCGTGCTTTACATGGTGGACCATCTGCTCAAACCCGAGCGCATGGACCATGTGCTCGGTCTCGCGACGCTCAGGCAGATGCTCGAGAGCCTGAGCGGCCCGCTCGCGGCGCAGCCTTTCGCCTCGCAGATCTACGGCCTCTATACCGGTTTTGTGTATCTCACGCCGATCCTCGGCGGATGGCTCGCCGATCACGTTTTGGGGCGGCGACGCGCTATTACGCTCGGCGCGGCGTTGATGGTCGCCGGCCATTTCCTGATGGCCTATGAGCCGGCGTTTCTCTTGGCTCTCTCGCTGATCGCCTTCGGCTGCGGCTTCTTTAAGCCGAATATCTCGATTCAGGTCGGGGAACTCTACGCGGCCGCGGACGCGCGACGCGACCGCGCCTATTCCATTTTTTACCTCGGCATCAATATCGGCGCCCTTCTGGCGCCGCTCGTTTGCGGAACGCTCGGCGAGACGGTCGACTGGCGTTACGGCTTCGCAGCCGCGGGCGTGGGGATGGCGATCGGTCTTTTGACCTATCTCGCCGGTCTCTCGACGCTGCCGCCCGACCGGCGACAAAGGCTGGGAGACGCCGCGCCTGCGGAATCGGCGACTGACCTTCGCAGCGCCGTCCTCTCTCTGTCTTTGCTTTTTCTCCCCTCGGCTTTGTTCTGGGCCGCCTTCGAGCAGCAGGGCAACACCATCGCGCTCTTTGCAGAAAACCTCACGGACCGAAGCGTCGGATTTCTCAGTTGGCGAACGGAAATTCCGGTCACCTGGTTTCAGGCCTTCAATCCGCTGATGATCATTCTCTTCACGCCGATGCTCGTGGAATGGTGGGCGCGCCGCGCCGCGACTGGCGCCGAGCCCTCGACGCTGCGCAAGCTTTCGATCGGCTGCCTCGGCTTGGCTGCGAGCTATCTCATTTTGGCTTTCGCCGCCTCAGGGACACAGCAGGGCAGGGCGAGCTGGCTTTGGCTTTTCGTCTATTTTGTCGTCATCACGCTCTCGGAACTGCACTTCTCGCCGATCACGCTGTCGTTCGTCTCGCGCATCGCGCCGGCGGGATCGCGCGCCGTGTTGATGGGCTTCTGGTTCACCTCGATGTTTGTGGGAAACCTGCTCGCGGGCTGGATCGGCGGCTATTGGTCGAAACTCACGAGCGCGCAGTTTTTTCTTATGGTGTCGACGCTCGGCCTCATCGCGGCCGTGATCGTCGAGGCGGCGCGATGGCCGCTGCGCAAGACCGTTCCCGCTGCATGCGGGTGATCGAGACCCCGGGGAGAAGCGCTCGAGTGGGGGAGTGGACGGGCCGCTGGAATCCCGCGGCCCTTCACCCTTCATTCACTCCTGTCGTCGACAATCGTAGCGACCTCCGCTCCGGGAGGAGCGCGCCTTTGTGAGAAGAGGAAAGCCAATGAAAAAAGCTGAGCTCGCCATCTTCCTGGCGCTCGCTCTTTTCTCCGGTCCCACGATGATCGCGGCCCCTGCTCGCGCGGACGACGCCGGCGCGGCCGTGGCGGCGGGCATTGGCGGGCTCGCGCTCGGCGCCATCGTCGGCGGCGCGCTCGCGCGCCCGGCGCCTCCCGTCTACTATTATCCGGCGCCGACGCCGGTCTATGTCGCTCCGCCCCCGCCGCGCTGCTGGGTGGAAGACGTTCCAGTCTTCGACGAATACGGCTATCCGGTCGGCTATCACCCTCGACGCATCTGCCGTTAGAACGAATTGACGCAAAAGTTGAGAGACTTTTGCGATCAGAATTCGCTCCAACGTTTTGGTCTGGCGCGGCTTCTTTTCGCTCGAACGATTCCGTTCGAGGGACAAACGCGCTAGCGGCGCTTTCAAGCGCGGCCCTGAACCTCGCGCTCCTCGGCGGAATGGGGCGAAAGCGGCCGCAGCCGACCGCCCCGCCGTCACGGGCCTGAGCTCGAGCCGGCAACTCGGCGCGGGGCTTAGCTCACCCCGCCACTTGCGCCTGCAAGAACTCCAGCGCCTCCTTCGGCGCACCCGCGATCGGCAGCGCGATGAAATGGTGGGTCGCGACCACGAGCAGGAGCGTCGAGCCGGCTGGCCAGACGGCCTTGACGGCCTTCCACTCGAGCAACGGCGCCGGTCCGCCGGCTTCGATGACGATGCCTTCGTCGAAGAGTCGCGCGAAACAGAATTTGCCCTGAGCCGCGGCGATCTTTTCGCGCATCTCGCGCCGCAGCCGCCGCCAGCCGCCGGAGACGAAAACGAAGAGCACAAAGAGCGAGAGGGCCAGCAGCAGCGAGGCGATCTGGCCTTCGCCTGAAAGGCCGAGCATGACGACGCTCACCCAGATGAGCGCCAGCGGCACAAAAGTGCGGGCGGCGCTCTCCTTGAACAGTGAATGCAAGACGAAGGCGTTGACCGCGCGCTTCATCTCCTTGTCATCGTAGCACAGGGGAAAAACGTAGCGCTCGCTCATTTTTCAATCCACGATCCTCAGGCGTAGGAGGGATCGAGCCGTTTCGCCACGTCGATGAGGGCGCGGACGGAAGCGACCGATGTGTCGAACATCGCGCGCTCCGTCGCGTCGAGCTCGATTTCGAGCACGCGTTCGACGCCCTTCTCGCCGATGACGACCGGCACGCCGACATAGAGCCCGTCCACGCCATATTGGCCCGCAAGATGCGCGGCGCAAGGAAGGACGCGGCGCTTGTCCTTCAAATGGCTCTCCGCCATTTCAATCGCGGCGGTCGCCGGCGCATAGAAGGCCGAGCCGGTCTTGAGCAAGGAGACGATCTCGCCGCCCCCTTTGCGCGTGCGCTCGACGATCGCGTCGATCTTCTCCTTCGTCGTCCACCCCAATCTGATCGCCTCGGGCAGGGGAACGCCGGCGACGCTCGAATAGCGGATCGACGGGACCATGTCGTCGCCATGGCCGCCGAGCACGAAGGCCGCGACGTCCTGGACCGAAACCTTGAATTCCTCGGCGAGGAAATGCCGGAACCGCGCGGTGTCGAGCACGCCGGCCATGCCGACGACGCGATGCGGCGGCAAGCCGGAACGCTTCCGCAGCGCCCAGACCATCGCGTCGAGCGGATTGGTGATGCAGATCACGAAGGCGTTCGGCGCATATTGGCGGATGCCGTCCGCGACCTTGGAGGTGATGCCGAGATTGACCGACAGCAGATCGTCGCGGCTCATGCCCGGCTGGCGCGGCACGCCCGCCGTGACGATCACGACGTCGGCGCCCTCGATCGCCGCGTATTCCTGCGCGCCGCAGAGCCTCGAATCGGAGCCCGAGATCGGGCCGGCCTGCGCGAGATCGAGCGCCTTGCCCTGGGGCACGCCGGCGACGATGTCGAAGAGGACGACGTCGCCCAGTTCCTTCATGCTCGCGAGATGCGCCAGCACGCCGCCGATGTTGCCCGCGCCGATGAGTGCGATCTTCTTGTGCGCCATATGCCTTCCCCCCATTTTTTGTCCGAAATTGCTAGCCTGCTTTGGCTGCTTAGGGAAGCGGCAATCGTTCGGACCGCGAGGGCGGCGAAACGCCGCGCCGGCCTTCAGATTGCCTGCGCGACGCTATGGACAGGGGCTCCGGCATTTGTTATCCCGCCCCCCTGTTCCGAGAGGGCGCGGCCAGCGCGCTTCACGCGGACGGGCGCATAGCTCAGTTGGTAGAGCAGCTGACTCTTAATCAGCGGGTCCAAGGTTCGAGCCCTTGTGCGCCCACCATCGCGCGGCGGGCTCGCTTGGAGCGGAACGCCAAGGCGCCGCCATAGCTCAGTTGGTTAGAGCACCAGATTGTGGATCTGGGGGTCCCCCGTTCGAGCCGGGGTGGCGGTACCACTTGAAATCAGATGTTTCAGAGAAAAATTGTTAGTTGCATCCTTTAAATTCTAGCTGTCGGTAAGCACCCGGTAAGCAGAAATCGGAAATTAGGGGAAATCCCCAGCGACAGATTTCGCAGAGCCGAGCTTCGTCCATGACCAGCGTCCTGCCCACAATCGCCGATCTCCAATCCCGAGGCGTCGCCGGCGCACGGGTCTGAGCGCCGACGATGATGGTCGAGCCGCGTGTATTCTTGCCGAGCATCGCCCCGCTCAGCGCAACGAGCGCTGGAACGCCGAGAAGCGCCCCCGACTTGTCGGCATCCATCGCTCGCAACTGAACGGTGAATTCGTGGGCGCGTGGGTCCCGATCGCCGACAAGGCCGCGGGCTTGGGCATAGAGGTTCTGCTCGGCGACCTTCACGCTCTCGCGGAAGGCGGGCGGGGTCGGCTGGTTCAAGATGCGCACGCCCGCGCCGGGCTGAGCGGTGACCTCGATCCGGTAGAGCCCCGGACCCGTTTCGCCGCCACCCGGCCCGACCGCCCAGACCTGGCCGGGCGGGAGCGGTTCTGAGTCGATCGCCTCGTCCGAGTGAAGTCGAGCCCGAGCGTGTAACTGAACAAGGTGTTCTTGAACTCGCTCTTGAAGACGCGCTTTTGCTGCTCCTTCACGCGCCGGCGGCTCTCGAGCGCGAGGCGCACGATCCATTCGAGATCGTCGTCCGAGACGGGTTGCGACGGGTCAGGATGCATGAGCTTGACGAGGCCGCTGACGGTCTTGCGCACCGCCTCGATGTCGCGGCCGGAAAGAGCGCCGCCGAAATGGATGCGGCCCTCGAGCACGCCGGCGCGTGAGATCGTCCGCAGCCGCGTCCAGCATTCCGAGAGGAAATCGGACACCAGGCCGAAGTGGTCGGTCAGATGCGAGCGTGGGTCCAGCTTCGGATAGTCCCAGCCCGGCGCATAGGCGTGGAGGCGGTCCATAAAGGCGGTGTCGTCGCGCATCTCGGGCGGCAGCGGCGCGAGCAGGTGCCCGAATCTTTGCGCCTGTTCGAGGTCCACGTCGAGATTGCCCACGAGAACGACGCCGCCGTCGGCGCGAATCGAGTCCTTCCCGCGCGAGAATTCGCCCGACGCCATATAGCCCTTCATGATGTTGACGCCGTCCTTCGAGTCGAAGGAACCCCCCCCCGATCTCGTCGAAGCACACGACGTCGTATTGGCAGACGACGCCGAGGGCGTGGATGAATTCTCCCGCCGAGATCGACGCCACATGCCCGACGACGGGGACGAGGTCGCGTTTCCCGCGCGCATTCACCTTTAGGACCGCGAAACCGTTGTCATCGTTGTGGAACGTCACCCGCTCGACGGAGCCGACGAGCGTTTCCCTGGGCGGCGACGCGTCGTGAGTTGGATTCAACGAGGAGGATCTGGGTAACCGAGACGTGGTCATCCTTGCCCGCGGATGTCAGCGCCCGATCCAATGGGATAAGCGTCAATGACGGCGTTGCGCACTGCCACGACGAACGATTGCCGAAGCTCAAGGTCCGCCTGGAAACGGTTGCGCAATGATCGCGGCATTTCGAGTTGCGCGCCGGTGCGCAAGCGCCCCCGGTTGCAAATGTTAAGGGGATGTTTCCCCTGCATGTGATGGTCTGTCGAGATTTCGAAGCCGGCACGCTCCAACCAAGCGCCAATTTGGTCGCGCAGCTGGAGATGTAGGCCGCCCATCCAGACTGTCCGAGAGTTGTCAGCGTCGGCGCGTCCATGAACGGCGATCGCGACTTCTGACGCGCCGACCAGGGCCAGCCCCATCGGTTCGTCGAAGCGCGACGAGGTTATGTGCAGGCGTCGTCCCGAAACGAGGCCTTCGAAGCAGTAGAGCGAGAAATCGTCCCCCGCGATCAAGGCGGCCATCTCGGAGGAGCCCGGCTCGATTTTACCGCCGTGCGGCGCAACGACCACGATTTTCGACGCTCGTTCGATCACTCGAATTTGATAGTGAACCCCTTCAGTTTCGGCGGCGGCGAGCTCAGCAAAGCTATTGTATAGATCTGGCGTCGGACGGACCGTCTGTCCCGCCGAAAGGTCGCAGGTCATTTGCCGCTATCCTCGTGGGTATGCCCGCCATTTTCGCGACCAGACCTGTCTGGATATGGGGTCATCAGCAAACATAAGGCGATCCGCGAGAGAACGGAAGACGCCGTCGCGGCCCAGGATGATAGGCGTAAAGCGATGCCGGCTTGGTCCAAATTAACGAATGCCAGCTGATGGCGCTCTGCGTAATTGGCAGGGACCGCCCAATTTCCTGAGTTGAAGAACAAGCTGCCTCACCGAAGCCAACGCCGGCACAGGCGAAGATGACCCATTCAGGCGTTGATAGCCACGTTCGTTCGTCACCCGGTCACGCCAGCGAAAATGAATCCGACCGCGCCTTCGGCCAGCTATCTTTGAACCTCGGGTCCTCCGTGCCGGAAAGCAGTTCGCCTTGTTCAAGGAAATGGTAGATTTGCTCGAGGGTTTCCGGCCGGCCGAGAGCGGTGCGTTTCGAGATATGGCAGGGTCTGAGATCGGACGGGTGATCGAGTCCAGCGGCAGCGACCACCTCGGCCAGCGCCAAAACGGTCGCCCGATGAAAAGATGCGACCCGGCTCGCTTTTTGCGCCACAACGAGTGCGCCTTGCCTGATGGGGTCCTGCGTCGCAACCCCTGTTGGACATTGGTCCGTGTGGCAGCGGAGCGACTGGATACAGCCAAGCGCAAACATGAAACCGCGCGCCGAGTTGCACCAGTCAGCGCCCAGAGCCATGGCCCGGACCATCTCGAAGCCGGTGATGATTTTGCCGCTCGCGCCAAGCTTAATGTGGTCGCGAATGTTGAGTCCGACGAGGGCATTGTGAACGAACATCAGCCCTTCCTGCAACGGCATTCCGACGTGGTCGAGGAATTCGAGCGGTCCCGCCCCCGTGCCGCCTTCGGCGCCGTCGATAACGATGAAATCAGGATAGATGTCGGTTTCCAGCATGGCCTTGCAAATGCCGAGGAACTCGCCCGGATGACCGACGCAGAGCTTGAATCCAACCGGCTTCCCGAGCGCGAGCCGACGCAGCCGCTCGATGAATTCCAACAGTCCGCGCGGCGTCAAAAATTCCGAATGCCAAGCTGGCGAAACGCAATCCCGGCCGATCGGCACCCCCCGGGCGATAGCAATCTCTGGTGACACTTTGGCTGCAGGAAGAACGCCGCCATGGCCGGGTTTTGCACCCTGGCTGAGTTTGATCTCTACCATTTTGACCTGTGGCTCGTTCGCTTGCTCTGCAAACCGCTCGGGTGAAAAGCTTCCGTTTGGATTGCGGAAACCGAAATAGCCACTTCCAACTTGCAAGATGATGTCACCGCCGTGCTGCCGGTGGTAGCGGCTGAATCCACCCTCGCCGGTGTCATGGGCGAAACCGCCTAGCTTTGCTCCCAAGTTGAGAGCGAGAATCGCCTTGAAGCCGAGCGCGCCAAAGCTCATGGCGGAGATGTTTAGAACCGAAATCGAATACGGTTGGAGACAGCCCGGCCCTCCAACGGTAATGCGGAACGGCTCGGCTGCAACGGGCTTTGGCGCGATGGAATGGCTAAGCCATTCAAACGACTCGGAATTGACGTCAAGCTCAGTTCCAAATGGGAACTTATCGACGGTGATCTTGGCACGTTCATAAGCCAACGACCGTTCCCTGCGGTTAAACGGCTGACCGTCAGTATCGCTCTCGGCAAAATACTGGCGGACCTCCGGCCGGATTTCTTCCAAGATGAAACGTATATGACCGACAATTGGATAATTGCGGAGGAGGCTGTGCTGCGTTTGCAGAAGGTCATGCGTGCCCAGCAACGCGAGCATGGCGGCGAGACCACAAGGAAGCCAATAGACGGGATCGCTGAATGAAAGAATTAGCAGCAGGATCGTGGCGACGATTGCGCCGGCATAGGTCACGTAGCGCGGCGTGAAGGGTAGGAGCAGGTAACGCATGGAACTGATGGTCTCCACGGACAGGATCGGCATCCAATGTCGATGCGATCAGCCGCTCAAGCAGCTTAAGCGGCGTGTTGTCCCTCGATAGTCGGGAAGCCCAGGGAGAGCAATGGATCAAGGCAGCGGTGATACGCGAGATTTTGTGTGAGACGCGTCCGATCCTCGGCGGGAGCACCTGGTGCTGAATCAAGTTGCCCTTGGAGAGAGTCCCCAAGTGATATTCTTCGGAATGTTACATGGCCGCTGTTGGCCAAACCCGAAGCGCGAGGATGCGTCCGTCGCGGCGGCAATGTGGGGACAAGCGGACTCGTTCGAACGATAAGCCGACGGCGCGGTTTGGACCCAGAGCGGACTTGCGGAATTCGATCTGGTCGGACTAGCGGCGTGCCCGCTCAAAAGCATGGAATGATTCATTGCGAATCCAAGAGTGGAGCGGGGAGCCGACCCGCTTTAGCCCCGGATGAACGGATTGCAAACGGGCGTGAAATGCGCGAGTTTTAGGGATTACTGAACCGCCCCGGGTTTGCCGGAGGCCGTTTCGTTCGAGTCACGCCGCCATGGCGGAGGCCTCGGTTTGCGCATAGTAGCGCGCTTCGGCCTCGGCCGGCGGGATGTTTCCGATCGGCGCCAGCAGTCTTCTGTTGTTGAACCAGTCCACCCATTCGAGTGTCGCGAACTCGACCTGCTCGAAGCTACGCCACGGCCCGCGCCGCCAGATCACCTCGGCCTTGTAGAGCCCATTGATCGTCTCGGCGAGCGCGTTGTCGTAAGAATCGCCGACGCTGCCGACCGATGGTTCGACGCCGGCCGCGGCGAGGCGCTCCGTGTATTTGATCGACACATATTGCACGCCGCGGTCGCTGTGATGGACGAGGCCGCCGCCGCGAACCGGCCGGCGCTCAAACAGCGCCTGCTCGAACGCGTCGAGCACGAAGCTCGCATGCGCCGTGCGGGATACACGCCAGCCGACGATCCGCCTGGCGAAGGCATCGATGACGAAGGCGACATAGACGAAGCCGGCCCAAGTGGCGACATAGGTGAAGTCGGACACCCACAGCGCGTTCGGCCGCGGCGCCTGGAATTGCCGATTGACCTTGTCTTGCGGGCAAGGTGCCGCCTTGTCGCTCACCGTCGTCTTCACCGGCTTGCCACGCACGGCCCCAGCAAGGCCCATGGCGCGCATCAGCCGCTCGACCGTGCAACGCGCCACGCCCTCTCCCTCCCGGGTCAACTGCCGCCAGACCTTGCGCGCGCCGTAGACCGCGAAGTTCTCATCGAAAACACGCCGAATTTTCTCGCAGAGCACGGCGTCGCGCTTGGCCCGCGGCGACAGACGCGCCGGATCGCGGCGTTGCGCCACATGCGCGTGATACGTCGATGGGGCGATCGGCAAAACGGCGCAGATCGGCTCGACCCCATGGGCGTCGCGGTGATCGTCGATGAAGGCGATCATGGCTTGAACCGGCGGTCGAGCTCCGCCTGGGCAAAATAAGCCGACGCCTTGCGCAAAATCTCATTGGCCTGTCGAAGCTCGCGGTTCTCCCGCTCCAGCGCCTTCAGCCGCGCCCGCTCGTCCGTCGAAAGTCCGGACCGCTCGCCGGCGTCACGTTCCGACTGCCGGACCCAGTTGCGCAGCGTCTGCGCCGTGCAGCCGATCTTGGCGGCGATCGACGTAATCGCCGCCCATTGCGAGGCGTGCTCGCCCTGGTGCTCCCACACCATTCGAACCGCCCGCTCCCGAACCTCAGCCGAAAATTTGTTCGTCGTCTTCTTCGTGTCCATCGCCCCATCCTCTCAAGAGTTGGGGCCTCCGGCAAACCCGGGGCGGTTCAGAAGCTCGCGACGGCTATCAATCGAGGCCTTGCCACACGACCTGTTCAAAATCGCACGATAAGCTGAAATCGCTGGTCGGCGCCGCCGTTTGGCAAAGTCAAAGGATCAAAAGGGCCTTTCGGCCGGCGCCAAGCGGCGCATAGTGTAGAAAAGATCTCGGGTCACGCCGACCGAAAACGCTCGGCTCGCTCAGAGCTTCTCTCGCGCCATGTCGTACGTCAACAATGATCAGCTTCCTGAGAACCTGCAGCGGCCGTTTGCCGAGTGCGCGCACGATCTCTCTCGCGAGGCCTTGCCCGCCGGGATTCGTTCGGCTCAGCACGTGACATGCATAAGGCCTATCTTTTTCCTCCGCGACTCATTGAAAGATTGGATGGCTTCCGGGGTGGGCTGCAGGGTGACCGCGCATCCTTTTTTCTCGAAATAATCGCTCGCCTCGGGCGACAAACGCACGTTGCCTTCTTGACCGGCGCCTATGATCAAGAGATCGGAGCCGTCCTCATAGATAAATTTCGCCTCCTCTTTGGAGAGGATGTGCGACGTCCCGTACTTTTCCTTCGATAGCTTCTTTCGCCGTTTCTCGACCTGCCCGGAAAGACGAATGACCACGTCGTGCTCATAGGTCTTCCCATCAATCGTGATGCTACCGAATGTGGTATCCTCGATTGGCATTCTTTCTCTCCAGCGACGCCGGGGCCCGCAGGACAACGGTCCTTGGGGTTGGCGACAAGATACTGCGGATATCAGGGCCCGCGCGGCCCTTGTTCAATTTAGGAAAGGAAGCAGTTTCATCAATCGGTGGCGTCTGCGGTCGTTTCAGATCCGAAAGCAAAGCGTCGGCGAGGCGAGAAGCAGCGCAACTAGGAAAGACCTAGCGAGAAATTCGTCCCGAACGGCTAGACGCGGAGCAAAAGGAGCGAAATGGTCTTAAGGGTCAGCGATAGGCGCTCCAAATTCCTTTTCTGCATTCCCGTTCGCCGACACAAGCGCTTCCGCCAGCGCTCGTAGGATCGGGACTTGGCCCCTTGTCACCTTTGCCAGCGCTTCCTCGAGTGAGAACCATGCTACGCGATCGATTTCCGGAACCTCGATGAAGCGGCCAGACTTCGGTGGCCATTCCACTTCGCAGCTGTTGCTTTACAATTTGCTCGGATCGAAATCGTCTTCCACCGCCCAGGCGGAGACGCGCTTGCCGCTCGGTTGCCTATAGGTTCCTAATTCCATGAGGGGGCCCGAAACAACAATGCCGGTCTCTTCCAAAAGCTCTCGCCTCGCAGCTGCCTGCGCGTCTTCGGTTTCATCGAATTCACCCTTGGGAATCGACCAAGCGCCCTTGTCCCTGTTCATCCAAAACGGGCCGCCCGGATGCGCCAAAAGCACTTCGAGGCCCTCGCTGGTTTTGCGGTACAGCAAGACGCCCGCGCTGCGTTTCGGTATCGGCGACTCCACCAGGTATACCCATTCGCCTGCCTTATCTGGCGAATGGAGGCCTACGGGGCGAGCTCGAGCAGAGCGTCCAGGCTAGAGCCTGTGCCTAAATTACCGCTTCATTTGAGCGGTCGCTGCTTGTCTTGATGGTGTAGTTCCACTCGCCGTGAAAATGGTCGCGCTCGATGTTGAGGGCGGCCATTTGCTCATCGGAGACGGTTACGCCTTTCTGGTATTCGTTGGCGTCCAGTTCGCAATGAACCTTCAACCCGGTTTTCGTCGTTGTCGAGGAGATCATGTCGATGATCACCTGATAGGTGGCGAGCGGCGTGGCGCGCCAGTTCATGCTGATGAAGGAGAACAGCCGGTGCTCGATCTTGTTCCACTTGCTGGTCCCGGGCGGAAAATGATGGACCTCGATAGCGAGACCGAGTTCGTCGGCGAGGCGCTGGAGCATCAGCTTCCACAAGCGCACGCGTGAGCCATTCGATCCGCCGCCGTCCGCCGTGATGACGAGACGCGTTGCGCCAGGATAGCGCAGCCGCCCAATCTCGAGCCACCATCTTCTGATCGTCGCAACCGCAAACGCCGCGGTGTCGCAGCTCATGCCGACGCTCACCCAGCCTGCGTTGTCCGCGAGATCGTAAACGCCGTAGGGTGTCGCGCGCCCGAGCTCCTTGATCAGAAAATCATGAACGCGAACTTCCTCGGGCGAGCCCTTCGCGCGCCATTCGCGCCCATTGTTCTTGAAGTCGCCGACGAGCTCCTTCTTCTTGGCGTCGACCGAGATCACCGGCTCGTTGGCGGCGAGCGCGGCGCTCACCTTTTCATTGAGGTGCGCAAACTGCGCGTCTCGATCCTCGTGATCCGAGCCCTCGCGCGTCTTGCTGTTGGCTTGCAGGCTGTAGCCCAGCTCCTTAAGGATCTTCCCGACCATGCGATGGCTGACCTTATGCCCGAGCTTCCTCAGCTCGTCGGCCAGCCGGCGCAAGCTCTTGCAAGTCCAGCGCAAAGGCGACATCGGATCGCCGCGCTCGTCTGGCGCGATGAGGGCGAGCAGGTCGCGCACGAGCGTCGCATCTTTCTTCGTCAGCGGCTTGCGGCCGGCGCCCGACCGTCGCACCCGGCCCACGGCCAAAGGCGGCGCTTGCGCCGAAAGCTCCTTTAGCCCGCGTCCAATCGTGGATGCCGCCATCCCGGTGATCCGCGACACCGCCGCGATCCCGCCACGACCGATTTCCTGCACCGTCGTCGCCGCGAACAACCGCCGGCGACGTTCGTCCAGATGCGGCGAAAGCGCTTCAAAGCGTCGCCGAATCAATCCCTCGTCGATCATGACGCTTCATACGATCGACGCCGCAAAATCGGAATCCCGTCGCCGCGCGTTTCGATTCAATTATTCCTGCACGGGCCCTTAGCTCCATGAACCAGAAGACGCGGCGGCGTCCCGCGCCTCTTTCCTCTCGTCGCGCAGTGAACGTGGACGGACCAGCCGAACTCTGCGCCTTGGAAAAAGAAATTGGCGCGGAAACCTATTGCTCGAAGTCGGCAGAAAATCGTCCGCGCTGCGACAATCCTCCTTTCCTACCCGCAACGTGGAACAACGGAGAGGCTTTCGCAGAAAAAATATATAAAGTCTCCGGCACGCCGACGGGATCCCACTCGTGCGTGCGGATCCGGAGAAGTGATTCACAAGAGGGTCAAGGTCGGAGATGGGCGAGATCATCCTGGACCCAGGGACCGAAGACGCGCCATGCGCGGCCGATGGAGCCAACTTTCGGGTAACGAACAAAGCCTCCGTCTTGCGTGGCCAGCAGATGCTGGAGCTTCTGCGGGACGAATTGTTGTCTGAAATTTTCGAGGGCGCTGTCGCCGCTTCCCCGAATGCGCTCGCAATGATGACCCTCGAGCGCCGCTTCACCTACCTCGAGGTCGACGCCCAGGCGACGATGATCGCCCGCGGCCTGATTGACCGCGGCGCAGGACCAGGCGCTGTCGTCGGCCTCTGGATGGCAAGAGGACCGGAAGTCCTGATCGCTCAAATCGCGATCGCGAAGACGGGCGCGGCTTGGCTTCCTTTCGACGCCGACGCGCCGATCGAGCGCATCGCGATCTGTCTCGCCGACGCCAGCGCAGCCGCGCTGCTCACGTCGCCCACACTCGCGCCGAAGGCCGCCCGGAGAGTCACGGCGCCCGTGCTGGTCGATCAAGAGATCGCAGTTCAGAGCGGAGAGCCCCTTACCAGCCCGCGCGCGCGAGGGGCGACGCCTGACAGTCCCGCCTACCTCATTTACACGTCCGGGACGACGGGAACGCCCAAGGGCATCGTCATCAGCCAGCGGAACATATGCCACTTCCTGCGCGCCGCGAACGAAGTCTATGGCGTCTCGGCGTCGGACGTCGTGTTCCAGGGCGCCTCGGTCGCTTTTGACCTCTCTATGGAGGAAATTTGGATTCCCTATCTCGTCGGCGCGACGCTGTTTGTCGCAACGCCCGAGATCATGGCGGACATCGAAGGGCTTCCCGACGCGTTGGAAGAAGCGGGCGTAACGGTGCTCGACACGGTGCCGACCTTGCTCATGGCGCTTCCGCGCGACGTGGCCAGCGTCAAGACCATTGTGCTTGGCGGCGAAGCCTGTCCGCCGCAGCTCGCGGAAAGCTGGAGCCGCCCGGGCCGCAGAGTCTTCAACACATACGGACCCACCGAAGCCACGGTGGTCACGACGATGGCGCAGGTTCGGACAGGTGGACCACTGACCATCGGGCGGCCTATCCCCAATTACAGCTGCTACGTCGTAAGCGAAAAGCTGGAGCTCTTGCCGCCAGGCATCGAAGGCGAACTCCTGATCGGCGGCCCGGGAGTGGCGCACGGCTATCTGCAACGCGCCGATCTGACAGCGGAAAAGTTCATCGCCAATCCGTTCCCGTCAGAGGGCTTCGATCCCATACTCTATCGGTCCGGCGACGCGGTGCTGCTGGACAGCGACGGCAACTTGTCTTTCCGCGGCCGCATCGACGATCAGATCAAGATTCGGGGTTTTCGCGTTGAGCCGGGCGAGATCGAGTCCCAACTGTCCGCGCAGAGCTGCGTGCGACAGGTGGTCGTCGTGCCGCGTAACGACCGCGGCCTCGATGAGCTCGCGGCCTTCTTGACCATCACCACCCCGGCCGTCGACCTGCGCGAGCTGCGCGCCAAGCTACGCGAGCGATTGCCCGCCTACATGGTTCCGTCTCGCTTCGAAGTGCTGGGGTCCTTTCCGAAGCTCCCGTCGGGAAAGGTCGATCGTAACGCCCTCAAGCGCCTCCCGCTAACGCCCTCAACCGTAACAATAGAAGAGCAAGAGGAGCCAGCCAACGAAATCGAGGCAACGCTCTTGATTGCAGCGCAGCGAACATTCCCGCCGGGCAGCATCCCGTTCGACGCCGATTTCTTCACCGACCTCGGCGGACACTCGTTGCTCGCGGCGCGTTTCGTCTCGATGGTGCGGGAGACGCCTCGTCTCGCGTCAATCACGCTGCAGGATATTTACGCGCAACGGAGCTTGCGCGCGCTAGCCGAGCATCTGGCGACCAAGGCGCAAGACACATGTCAGAACCTTTCTTTCGATCCGCCGCCGCTCGCGCGGCGTTTTCTCTGTGGATTGGGGCAGGCGCTGGCCCTTCCCTTCATTCTTGCAAGCGTCACATCACAATGGCTGGGGGTGTTCGTCTCCTACATGCTGATCACGTCGACCGAGGCCAACATCTTTGAGGAGGCCGTGGCGCTGCTCGCCATTTACATGGGCATCAATCTGGCGACGGTCGGAATCTCGATTGGCGGGAAATGGCTCGTCATCGGCCGGATGAAGCCCGGGCGCTATCCGCTGTGGGGCGTCTATTACTATCGCTGGTGGCTGGCGCAACGTCTTATCGGGCTCACCCAAATCAAATGGCTGCAGGGCTCGCCGCTCATCCGCGTTTATTTGCGCGCCCTCGGCGCAAAAATCGGCGACGACGCCCAAATTGGCGAACTGGACGTGGGCGCGATCGACCTTGTCACCATTGGCGCAGGGGCATCGCTCGGCTCCAAGCTCAAACTGTCGAACGCCCGTGTGGAGGGCGCCGAGCTCATCATTGGGCCTGTCAGCATTGGGCCTGACGCCTATATCGGAACATCCTGCGTGATCGAGAACGACGTCGTCGTCGAGGAAGGCGCTGCGCTTGAGGATTTGACTTCCTTGCGCGCCGGCTCGCACGTAGGAGTGCGCGAAAGTTGGAACGGCTCTCCAGCGCGCCGCATAGGCGCGGTTGATCCCGCTTCGCTCGACCCGCAGGCGCGAGTGGGGTTCCTGCGGCGCCTCGCCATGACCTTTCTCTTCCTGCTCGCCGTGCTCGCGATTCCGCCTCTCGGCCTTCTCCCGATCTTTCCCGCGTTCTGGACATTCGACCGTCTCGAAGCCTGGATGGACATCCCTGGGTCGCAGCACCTCCATTATCTGGCGGCCATTCCCTTATTCGCCTGGCCCGCCGCCTTCATCATGATCTTGATGACCATCGGCTTCATCGCGCTCTTCCGCTGGCTCGTCCTTCCGCGCGTGGCTGAAGGCGTTTATTCAGTGTGGTCAGGCTTCTATTTCCGGAAGTGGGTCGTCGCCCTGGCGACAGAGATCACTTTGGAAACACTCTCCTCACTGTTCGCCACGCTTTACATGCGCTCATGGTACCGTCTCATGGGCGCTAAAATCGGCAGGAACTCTGAAATCTCAACCAATCTCGCTGGGCGCTATGACCTCGTCGAGATCGGCGAAAAATGCTTCATCGCCGACGAGGTCGTCCTGGGCGATGAGGATATGCGTCGCGGCTGGATATATCTCAAGCGCGTCAAAACCGGCGACCGGGTCTTCATCGGCAATGACGCCGTAATTCCACCTGGGTCGGAAATACCCGCGGGCGCGCTCATCGGCATCAAATCCAAACCGCCGGCGAACAGCGAACTCTCGGAAGGCGACACTTGGTTTGGCTCGCCCCCGATCAAGTTGCCCGTGCGGCAAAGATTCGACGGCGGCGGGTTGGCCTGGACCTACGAGCCGCCACGTTGGCGGAAAGTCATGCGCGCCACGTTCGAAGCTGTGCATCTTTCCCTGCCGACGATGCTGTTCATTACTTTCGGTACCTGGGCGATCGAGAGCTTCGGTCAGAGCCTGCTCGATCAGGAGTATCTCACGCTCGCCGCGCTCTTTGTCTTGGACTCCGTGCTGATTTCCGTGGCGATGACTCTCGTCGTCGTTTTCATCAAATGGATCACCATGGGCCGCTATGAGCCGCAGGTGAAGCCAATGTGGTCGTTCTGGGCGATGCGCACGGAGGCTTGCGCCGTGCTCTACTGGGGTCTTGCCGGCCGAGTCCTGCTCGAACATTTGCGCGGCACGCCGTTTCTCCCATGGATGTTGCGGCTCTTCGGCGCAAAGTTTGGCAGGGGCGTGTTCATGGACACGACGGACATTACCGAATTCGACTGCGTGAAGGTTGGCGATTTCGCCACCATCAACGCCGTCTCGGCGTTGCAAACGCATCTTTACGAGGACCGGGTGATGAAGGTCGGCCGAGTTGATGTGGGCAACGGCGTGACCGTCGGCGCTGGCTCCACCGTTTTGTATGACACCCACGTAGGCGATTTCGCGCAGCTCGGTCCGCTCACCATCGTGATGAAGGGAGAAAGCATCCCCCCACATTCCAAGTGGATTGGCGCCCCCGCGCAACCGGCGCCGAGTCAGGCCGGGGTGATGACCCGTTCATCCCGCGAGATCGAAGAGCGGCCTTCGACACCGCCCGGCTCGAAAGCGCGCATCTCTTCCATAATCCTGAAACTCGCTGCCATTGGGCTGGTTGGATTCGCGGCAGGCGCCCTTCTGGCGCCGCTTGAACCAACCGTGCGGATTCGCGCCGCTATTGATGAGGGGCTCAAAAGCATTCCTTGGGTGCGTCCGTTCTGATCGACTCGTCGGGAACACCGCGGATGCGAAAAGCTCCCTTCGCGACGCCGGCGACTTTGGGTCGCGAAAGCCGCCGTGTCGCCGCGGACTCAGCCGGCGGCTTTGATTTCCTTCCAACGGGCCCTGGCCGCCACGAGCCATTCGTCGCTTGACGCAAATCGAGCGTTCGCCACCACATCGAGCACGTCGCCGCCCGGAGTTTTTATCGCCCAGAGAACGTTGTTTTCGGACTGCATCGCCGTGATCGGCGCGGGGCCATGCTCGCAATCCCGCCATCCGATGATCGGCTCGGAGAGGACTGCAACAAGAGCGCCATCCCTCGTTTCCTCGGGAGTTATGACCGCCCACCCTGCGGCGGCAGGAAAGATAGGCTCCAGCGCGTCCCTCACCTTATCGAGCGGCCCGAGAATCTGATGCGTTTCTTCGCCAGCCTTGACCCAGACACAGCCGGCCTTTGACCACAGCCGCTCAATTTTGCTCAAGGGCAGCAAAGCTCCGTCGAGGGTTTCTACGAACTGCATGGTCCTTTTTCCTCTTGCTTCTTTTAGCTGGACACCTCGAATTGAGTGGATGCGACCAAGACGTGGGCTCCGCCCGCAACTCGCGCGACGCCGGTCGCCCTATTTCATCAAGAGCGAGAAGAACCACCACTGTTTAGGAATGACACGAGCCGTCGCGATCTTCGCCATCATGATTCTAGTCCTCCTCGGACACCTGCGGGCCGAGATCATCCTCGATGCCGACGCTCGCCGACCAGCCGTCGTCTTGCTGAATGGGAGTGATCCTCAAACTTGCTATCGTGACGACCGAATGCACCTCCTCGCGCGCTTCATCGCCGACGCGCAACTCCTTCCTCAACGGAAGGTCCTCGCGTCTCTTGGAACAGTTGGTGAGGAATTCGAATTTAGGAACTGCTGCTTGGCGTTCCGCAATGAACCAGCGAGCCAATTGCTCCGGCTCGAAATCAATCGGATAGGCTTCCACGCGTCGCCCCCTCGAGATGCTTTGGGCAGCCGCCTTGTCGGGGAAAAGACGTCGCCGCCCAGCTCCATAGATAGGCGGTCAGGAGACGGGTTCCAAGAACGACTGACCGACTGCTCGCAGGGATGGGAATTTTCGCTCCCACGCGCCGAGCAGGCTTCCGATGGCCTTCGATCCGGGGCGCGATCGCGCCTTCCTCGCCAACGGATGTCGCGTTGCCCTGGCGCGCCTCCTTCGTTGCATCGGTCACATGGTCGCCTTTAGAAGCGATCGAAGCCCAGAAAGCGAGCGGGTGTTGAGAATATCGCCTTTTTCGAGCCAACCACGCCGCGCCTGCGAGACGCCGAAACGCAGATTGCCGAGGTCTTGGATGCGGTGCGCATCGGTGTCGACGCTGACCAGAACGCCTTTGGCTTTCGCCATGCGGCAGTGAACGTCCGAGAGGTCCAGCCGGTCGGGATGAGCGTTCAATTCGAGGAAGCAACCCCGGGCTTTCGCGGCGCGAATGATGCGCGGCATGTCCAGATCATAGCCGTCGCGCTCGAGAAGCAAGCGGCCAGTGGGATGGGCGAGGATCGAAAAATGCGGTCGCTCCATCGCCCGCAGAATGCGCTCGGTTTGCTTCTCGCGCGAGAGGCCGAACTGGCTGTGGATCGCGCCAATCACCAAGTCGAGGCGAGCGAGCGTCGTATCAGGCAGATCGAGGGCGCCATTCTCGAGAATATCGACTTCAACTCCCTTCAGGACTTTTATGCCGGCATGGGTGTCATTGAAGGCGTCGATCCGGTCGATTTGCGCCAGCAGGCGATTTTCGTCGAGGCCGCTGGCGAAGGCCAGCCTTCGCGAGTGGTCCGTCACCGCGAAATAGCGCAATCCCAGCTCCTGGGCGGCTTGCGCCAGCTCCTCTAAGGTATTGGCGCCGTCCGTTTCGCTCGTATGCGCATGGAGGTCGCCGCGAATGTCGGAGAGCTGCACGAGCTGAGGCAAGGCGCCGCTTGCAGCGGCTTCTATTTCTCCCTGATCTTCCCGCAGTTCCGGCTCGATCATCGGCAGATCGACGGCGGCGTAAACGGACGCCTCGGTTTCGCCGGCAACGGCCCGGTCGCCCCGAAACACTCCATACTCATTGATCTTGAGATCACGGACTTGCGCCAGCCGACGCAAGGCGATGTTATGCGCCTTGCTGCCGGTGAAATAGACCAGCGCCGCCCCATAGCTTTCGTGCGGCACGACGCGAACGTCGATCTGCAAGCCCGAGCGAAGCGTCGCGGTGGCTCGGGTCGTCCCTGCCGAAACGACTTTCTCGATTTCTGGGAAGCGAGTGAACCAATCGATGACCGGCTGGCCGCGGCGCGCCGCGACGATCACGTCGAGATCGCCCACGGTTTCCTTGCGCCGGCGAAAGCTGCCGGCGATTTCGGCTTTTTCGAACCCAGGCGCACGGGCGAGATGCGCAAGCGCCGCATCCGCATAGCCTTGAACCGATGCGAGCTTGAACCGCCTTTCCTTTTTCAGATCGGCGGTGGCGAGGCTATGGAGCAGCGATTCCTCGAATTTGGCGCCAAGGCCCGAGAGCGAACGGATTTTCCCGGCTCTCGCCGCGCGTCTCACGTCATCGAGAGTCCGAACGCTGAGCGCGTTGCAAAGGCGCATCGCGCGCTTGGGCCCGATGTTCGGAAGCCGCATCAGTTCAAGCGCGAGAGGCGGGACTGCGGCGGCGAGCTCTTCGAGCTTGGAGTCGCGTCCGGTGCGGGCCATTTCGGCGATCTGCCCCGCGAGATCCTCGCCGATTCCCGGAAGCTCGTCGAGCTCCTCGCCTCGCCGCAGCATCTCGGCGACTTCGACTGTGAGCCCGCGCAGGACCCGGGCGGCGTTGCGATAGGCGCGAACCCGGAACGGATTGTCGCTTTTAAGCTCACAGATATCGGCGATTTCTTCGAAGACGCGGGCGATGTCCTCGTTGCGCGCCAAGCTTGGTGAAGATGGCTCGGCTTTGCTCTCCGGTTGGCGTCCGCCGAACCGCGCGGAGGAATGTCGCCGTTTCCTCGATCCCACTGTTGACCTCCTGGGCGGCCGAAGAACATACTCCTTCGAGCCTCGCCTTCAAGGACGTGGTCGATGCGAGGGGGAAGCGATAAGCTTCATGGTCGGCGCAAGCTCGGTTTCCGACCATGACCTTGTACCCACGACGATCGCTGCCGCCATTGGCTGACAGAAAGCTCATCCGCCTGTTTCTGAGCGGAGACGTCATGATCGGCCGCGGCATCGATCAGATTTTGCCACATCCGTGCCCGCCGCGGCTGCACGAGGACTATGTGTCTTCTGCGGTTGCTTACGTGGAATTTGCGGAACAGGTGTCGGGTCGAATTCAAAGACCGGTTGGTTTCGACTACATTTGGGGCGCAGCCCTCGACAGCCTAAGGGAACATCAGCCCGACGCACGCATCGTCAATCTCGAAACCAGCATTACGTGCAGCGAGGACTACGAGCCGAAAGGGATAAATTACCGCGTCAGCCCGGCGAATGCAGAGTGCCTGCGCGCAGCCGGAATCGATTGCTGCGCGCTCGCGAACAATCACGTCCTGGACTGGGGCGAGACCGGTCTCGTTGAGACGCTCGAAGTGCTCGACCGAATGGGCGTCAAGACGGTCGGCGCGGGACGCAACTTCAGCGAAGCGAAACGTTCAGCCATTCTCGATATCGCGGCAAAGGGCAGGGTGATCCTCGTCGCCTTCGCCCTGCCGAGCAGCGGCGCGCCGCCGCATTGGGCCGCGAGCGGCGAGAGAGCAGGCGTGAACCTGCTGCCTGAACTATCAACAAACAGCGCGGCGCGCGTTTGCGACCTTGTGCGGAGCGCTGCCAAAACCGGCGACATCTCCGTGGTTTCCATTCACTGGGGCCCCAACTGGGGCTACGAGATCCCTGACGAGCAAAGACGCTTCGCGCACAAGCTGGTCGACGAGGCTGGGGTTTCCGTAGTTCACGGTCATTCCTCGCATCATGCGAAGGCGATCGAAGTCTACCGCAATCGCCTCATCCTTTATGGCTGCGGAGATTTTCTGAACGATTACGAAGGCATTCAGGGGTATGAGGAGTACAGAGCCGATTTGTCGCTCATGTATTTTGTGGATGTCGACCCGACGAGCGGGGATCTGGTCGCGCTGGGAGTGACGCCCTTGCAAATTCGACGGTTTCGGCTGGAGCCGGCGGCGTCGATCGACGCCGAATGGATCGCGCGAAGGCTTGACCGGGAAAGCGCGAAATTCGACGTTAGAGTGGAGAGCGCCTCGGCGCAGTCGCTAACTGTATCTTGGCTTTGAGCGGCGGGCGCCGAAACCAAATTCAGCGCGGCTGGAACAAAGTGGCCGGTCCATCGAGGCGCCATTGCCCCACATCGACGAGCTGCCTTATTTTAATGCACCTGGCCGGAGAGAAGAGATGGGGGGGATGGAGGGGGCGACGCGCTACGCGACGATCCGCAAGGATCCGAGCTCTTTTCGCGTCTCCCCCAACCTCAGTGATTACGAAACCTTGCGTGCGACGTTTCGTTGGGAGGCGGCCCGGCTCGGGCTCAACGGCCTCCCAGGCGGGGCAGGCCTGAACATCGCGCATGAGGCGGTCGATCGCCATGCAGACGGCCCGCGCAATGCTCGAGTCGCGCTCCGCTGGATCGGCAAGACCGGCGAGCGGCGAGATTTCACCTTTGACCAGCTCGCATCAGACACGAACCGTTTCGCCAACGTTCTGCGGGCTCTCGGCGTTGCGGCGGGAGAGACCGTGTTCGTGCTGCTCGGCCGTCTCCCTGAACTCTACATCGCCGTTCTCGGCGCGCTGAAGACGAAGACGGTCGTCTCGCCGTTGTTCTCGGCTTTCGGGCCCGAGCCACTCGCCACGAGGTTGGAGATTGGCGGGGCGCGTGCGCTCGTTACGACTGAGGGCCTTTATAGGCGCAAGGTTGCCGCTCTGCGCGAGCGGTTGCCCGATCTGAAACATGTCATTCTGATCGACGCCGAAGAACACGGTGAGGCGACGCTCTCCTGGCCCAAACTCATGGCTGCGGCGTCGGAGACCTTCACAATTCTCGCGACCGACCCACAGGACCCGGCGCTGCTGCATTTCACGAGCGGCACGACCGGCCGTCCGAAGGGCGTCATCCATGTCCATGAAGCCGTCGTGACCCACTACGCGACGGGGCTCTATGCGCTGGATTTGCACGACGCGGATCGTTTTTGGTGCACGGCGGACCCGGGCTGGGTCACCGGCATGACCTACGGCGTGATCACGCCGCTCGTGCACGGGGTGACCAATTTGGTCGTCGAGGCGGAATTCGACGCCCCCACATGGTACGGCGTGCTGGCCGAGGAGAGGGTGACGGTGTGGTACACCGCGCCCACGGCGATCCGCATGATGATGAAGCTCGGCGCCGACGCGCTCAGAACTTATGATCTCTCGAGTCTGCGTTTCGCCGCGAGCGTGGGCGAGCCCTTAAACCCCGAGGCAGTCGTCTGGGGCGTGGAGGCTCTCGGTCTGCCTTTTCATGACAATTGGTGGCAAACCGAAACCGGTGGAATCATGATCGCTAATTTCGCCTCGATGGACGTCAAGCCTGGCTCGATGGGTCGCCCGCTTCCCGGCATAGAGGCGGGAATCGCAAGGCGGAACGCCGAGGGTGGTCTCGAAATTATCGAGGCTCCCGACACAGAAGGCGAACTCGTGCTGAAGCCCGGTTGGCCGTCGATGATGCGTGGCTATCTCCACGAAGAAGAGCGCTATCGCCGATGTTTCGTCGACGGCTGGTATTTGACGGGCGATCTCGCCCGTCGCGATAACGACGACTACTACTGGTTCGTCGGGCGTGCCGACGACGTCATCAAGTCGTCGGGCCATTTGATCGGGCCCTTCGAGGTTGAAAGCGCGATCATGGAGCATCCCGCCGTGGCCGAAGTCGGCGTCATTGGCAAGCCGGACCCGGTCGCGGGGGAAATCGTCAAGGCCTTCGTCGCCTTGAAGCAGGGTTTCGAGGAAAGTGACGCCATGCTCAAGGAACTGCTCGGACACGCGCGCAAGCGTCTCGGCGCGGCCGTCGCGCCAAAAGAAATCGAATTTCGTGCCAATCTCCCGAAGACGCGCAGCGGCAAGATCATGCGCCGCCTTCTCAAGGCGCGCGAGCTGGGCCTCCCGGAAGGCGACCTGTCGACACTGGAGAGCGATGAGCGATGACACGCAAAGTTCATCTCGATCACGACCATCTGCGGCATCTGTTGAAGGCGATGCTCCGCATCCGGCGCTTCGAGGCCAAATGCGTGGAGCTCTATCAGGCCCAGAAAATTCTCGGCTTTCTGCATCTTTACGATGGCGAAGAGGCGGTGTCCGTCGGCGTCGTGGAGGCGCTGACGCCCGAAGACGCTATCATCGCCACCTATCGCGAGCACGGCCAGGCGTTGGCCCGCGGCGTCGATCCAGGCTGCCTGATGGCGGAGATGTTCGGTAAGCTCAACGGCTGCTGCCGCGGGCGCGGCGGATCGATGCATTTTTTCCATCGGCAAAGCCGCTTCTATGGCGGCAATGCGATCGTCGGCGGAGGCCTACCCTTGGCGCTCGGCGTCGCGCTCGGCGACAAGATGCAAGGGCGAAAGGCCGTCACGGCCTGCTTCTTCGGCGACGGCGCGGCGGACGAAGGAGAATTCCACGAGACGCTCAATCTCGCCAAGCTCTGGCGATTGCCCATTCTTTTCGTGTGTGAGAACAATCTTTATGCGATGGGCACGGCGGTCGAGCGCGCTGAAGCCGACACCGACTTCGTCCACAAGGCGTCGGGCTACAAGATCGAGGGCGAAAGAGTCGACGGGATGGACGTCGTGGCCGTGGAAAGCGCGGCGCGCAAGGCCATCGAGCGAATCCGCGCCTCGAGCGATCCCTATTTTCTCGAATGCAGGACCTATCGCTTTCGTGCGCACTCGATGTTCGACGCCCAGCTTTACCGCTCGAAGGAGGAAGTCGAAGAATGGCGCAAGAAGGGGCCTATCGGCCGATTCCAAACCTGGCTCGAAGAAAACCATCTGATCAAGCGTGAGGAAGTGCTGGAGATGGAGAAGGCGATCGACGCCGAAATCGCGCAAGCCGTCGCCTTCGCCGAGGCGGGGCCTTTGGAGCCGATTTCCGACGTCGAGCGCTTCGTCACCATGGAGGAGGCACCCGCGTGATCGCGCCGCAGGAGCCGCCTACTTTCTTGCGCATGACCTATCGAGAGGCGTGCAAGCAGGCGCTTCGCCAGGCTCTCGCCGGCGATCCGCGCGTGTTTCTGATGGGCGAGGACATTGGTCGCTATGGCGGTTGCTACGCCGTGACGAAGGGCCTCCTTGAGGAATTCGGCGAGGAGCGCATTCGCGACACGCCGCTCTCCGAAAGCGCCTTCGTCGGCGCTGGCATTGGCGCAGCCATGGTCGGCATGCGGCCGATCGTAGAGATCATGACGGTGAACTTCAGCCTGCTGGCGCTCGACCAGATCCTCAATAACGCCGTCACCATCCCCTATATGTCGGGTGGCCAATTTGCGATCCCGCTCGTCATACGCATGGCCACGGGCGGCGGACGCCGCGTCGCGGCGCAGCATTCGCATAGTCTCGAGGGCTGGTACGCGCACATTCCCGGACTGCGCATACTGACGCCGGGGACGGTCGAGGACGCGCGCTTCATGCTGATCGAAGCGCTAAAGGATCCCAATCCAACGATCATTTTCGAGCATGTGATGCTCTACAATATGGAGGGCGACATAGACGCATCGATCACCGGCGTCGCCATCGACCGTGCGAGAGTCCGGCGCGCCGGCGCAGACGTGAGCCTCGTCACCTATGGGGGCAGTCTGTTCAAGACGCTCGACGCCGCCGAGCGGCTTTCCAAAGAAGGCATAGAGGTGGAAGTCGTCGATCTGCGCTCGCTGCGGCCGCTCGACACGCAGGCGATACTAGAATCGGTGACGAAAACCCGGCGCTGCGTCATCGTCGACGAGGGCTGGCGTAGCGGCTCGCTCTCTGCCGAGATCGGCATGCGGATCGCCGAAGAAGCGTTCTTCGAGCTCGACGCGCCGCTGCGTCGCGTTTGCGGCCGTGAAGTCCCGATGCCCTATGCGGCGCATCTCGAGGATGCGTGTTTGCCTCAAGCGGAATCGATTGTCCTCGCAGCCCGCGAGCTCGTGCGACCGTCATGAGCGATTTTAAGATGCCTGCGCTCGGCGCCGATATGGAGGCGGGCACGCTCGTCCAATGGTGCGTCAAGCTGGGCGATCGCGTCAAATCCGGGGACGTGATCGCGGTGGTGGAGACGCAGAAGGGCGCGATCGAGGTCGAGGTCTTCGTCGACGGCGTCGTGTCGAACATTCTCGTTTCAGTCGGCGAACGTGTGCCGGTCGGGACCGTCCTGGCGCGGATCGACGGCGCAGGAGAAATGCCGGCTGCGGCCGAACCTGTCGCCGTCGCGGCCAGAACGCCGACGCCGCCACGGGCCGCGCCTGAGGTTCGGCGGGCGAAGCCTGAGGCGGCGCCGCAAGCTTCGCGGCAAAAGGTTACCCCCGTGGCGCGGCGGCGCGCGGCGGAACTCCATCTCGATCTCACGGTCCTAAAGGGTAGCGGCGTCGAGGGATCGATCCGACTCGCCGACGTCGAAGCCGCCGCGCTCGTTCAGAACTCCGCCGCCGACCGTCAAAAAAGGCCTCGATCTTGCGGAGATGCGCAAGGCCATCGCCGCGGCGATGAGTTGTTCGAAGCGCGAGATTCCCCACTATTATCTTTCGGAGACCGTGGACCTTCATGCGGCGCTCGCGTGGCTCGAGCATTTCAACGCTGAGAGGCCGCCGATCGAACGCATCCTGCCGGCCGTCCTCTTCCTCAAGGCGGCCGCACTCGCCTTGCGTGAACAGCCCAAGCTCAACGGCTTTTATGAGAATGGCGCCTTCGTCCCTGGCGATGGCGTGCACGTCGGCTGGGCGATCGCGCTGCGCGGCGGCGGGCTCATCGCCCCGGCCATTCGCGATGCGGACAAGAAGCCGCTCGCCGAGCTGATGGCGGCGATGCGCGATCTGGTCGAGCGGTCGCGCCGCGGAGGCTTGCGCGGTTCGGAGCTCACCTCGCCGACGGTCACCGTGACCAATGTCGGCGACCGTGGCGCCGAGACGGTGACGGGCGTCATTTACCCGCCGCAAGTGGCGCTCGTCGGTTTCGGGCGCGTGGTTGTGCGTCCCAGGGTGGTCGAGGATCGCATCGAAGGCCGTCCCGTCGTCTCGCTTAGCCTGGCGGCGGACCATAGGGTCACCGACGGTCATCTCGGCGGACTTTACCTCGCGGCGATCGCGCGCCTTCTGCAGGAGCCCGAAAAACTATGACGAACGAAGAGCTAAGAAGCCTGATCCTCGAGTTGATCTGCGAGATCGCGCCAGAGGCTGATCCGGCCTCGGCCGGCGATCGGGACGACTTGCGCGAGACCTTCGACCTCGATTCGATGGATTTCGCCAATCTGGTCGCGGCGATTCACAAGCGCACGAAAATCGACGTTCCCGAAGCCGATTACAACAAGCTCTATACGCTGGAGAACGCCGTCGCCTACCTGTCGGCCAAGGCGCAGGCCTGACAAAGCTGCTCAGCCCTTGATGCAGATGAGCGGCGCCAGATAGGCGACCTTCTTGGCGAGGCCCGCGGCTTCGGCGCAATCGACGACAGCCTCCACGTCCTTATACGCGCCGGGCGCCTCTTCGGCGACGCCCCGCAGGGACGGGCTCTTGACGATGATTCCTCTTGCGCGCAGCTCGTCGACGACTTGCCGCCCGCTCCAGGCGCGCGTCGCGGCGTGGCGGCTCATGCGCCGCCCTGCGCCGTGACAGGCGGAGGAAAAGGCGCGCCTCTCGCTTTCTTTAGTTCCGGCGAGAACGTACGAGCCAGCGCCCATGCTGCCGCCGATCAGCACCGGCTGTCCGTGCGGCGCAAACGCCGCGGGAAGACCTTCCGCGCGCGGCCCGAAGGCGCGCGTCGCCCCCTTGCGATGCACGAAGAGCTGTCGCGCCACACCGTCGACTTGATGAGTCTCCGTCTTGCAGGTGTTGTGCGAGACGTCGAACATCAGCGGCAGTTCCTCCTGCTTGAAGAAGCCGGCGATCACCTGCCGCGCCAGATGGCCGATGATCTCGCGGTTGGCCAAGGCGCAATTGATCGCGGCGCGCATCGCGCCGAGATAACGCTGGCCGAGCTCCGAGTGGATCGGCGCGCAGGCGAGCTCACGGTCGGGCAGGGCGACTCCGAAAGCAGGCGCGGCGACGGCCATCTCACGCAGGAATTCCGTGCCGATCTGATGGCCGAGGCCGCGCGATCCGCAATGGATGGTCACGACGCATTTGCCTTGCTCGAGGCCGAAGGCTTTGGCGATCTTCGCGTCGAAAATCTCCCGGACCTCCTGTATCTCGAGATAGTGGTTGCCCGAGCCGAGCGTGCCCATCTCAAGGCGCTGGCGCGTTTTGGCTTGCTCGGAGACTGCGGCCGCATCCGCGTCGGCGGCGCAGCCCTCCTCCTCGATGCGCTCGAGGTCCTCCGCGCGCCCAAAACCTTGCTCGACGGCCCATCGCGCGCCGCCCGTCAGCATGGCCTCCATTTCCTCTTCGCCGAGCGCGATCTCGCCCTGCGCACCGACGCCGACCGGCACGTACTCATACAGCGCGTTGGCGAGGTCCTCCTGCACGGAGACGATCTCGTTGCGCGTGAGCGAGGTGAGATGCGTGCGAACCCCGCAGGAGACGTCGAAGCCGACGCCGCCCGCCGACACCACGCCGCCCGCGTCGGCGTCGAAGGCCGCGACGCCGCCGATCGGAAAGCCATAGCCCCAATGCGCATCCGGCATCGCATAGGACGCCTGCACGATCCCCGGAAGCATCGCGACATTGGCGACCTGCGCGAAGACCTTGTCGTCCATCTCGCCGAGCAGGCTTTCGCTCGCATAAATGATCGCCGGAACGCGCATGGCGCCGAAGGGCTCGATCCGCCAGGCGTTGTCGGAGAGCTTTTCAAAGCGCGAGCTGTCCATCGCGTCCTCCCTTGTCGCGTGACCGCCGCGCTAAACGTCGATCACGCATTGCGCGCGCCAGAGCCCCGGCCGATCCTCGCGCACGACGAGCTCGGTAAAGGTGGCGCCTTTCACCTCCACGGCCGGCGCGTGACGCTCGCGCGAGATTTTTTCGCCAAAGGCGCGCCCCGTCAGCCTGTCACCCGCGAGGGAGACCTCGAAGGTTGCAAAGATCATGCGGCGCGCGGCCATCTCGTAGACGACGGCGTTGAGCCAATCCATGAGCAAGAGATCGAGGCTCGGGGCCTCGCGCTCAATGTCGATCGCCTCGTCGCCGCGAACCCTCCCAAGGTCCACGATCGCCGCGCAGAGAGCCCGCGCCGCCTGGACGAAAGCTTCGGCGGGCGTCGCCCCGAAGCCGCGAATCCCGAGGTCGGCGCCATGCGGGAAGTGCTCTCAGCGGGCGACGCTCGAGCCAAAATTCGTCTCTGGGCTCATTGTCGCGGCATTGCTTTGCGCCGGCCCTTTCTAGCGGGCCGTCCCTCGTCGCGTTTGACGCAGACTCGACAGATACGCGGCGATCGCCCCGATTTGTTCTTCGGTCAGCTCGAGCCTGTGCCTAAATTACCGCTTCATTTGAGCGGTCGCTGCTTGTCTTGACGGTGTAGTTCCACTCGCCGTGAAAATGGTCGCGCTCGATGTTGAGGGCGGCCATTTGCTCATCGGAGACGGTTACGCCTTTCTGGTATTCGTTGGCGTCCAGTTCGCAATGAACCTTCAACCCGGTTTTCGTCGTTGTCGAGGAGATCATGTCGATGATCACCTGATAGGTGGCGAGCGGCGTGGCGCGCCAGTTCATGCTGATGAAGGAGAACAGCCGGTGCTCGATCTTGTTCCACTTGCTGGTCCCGGGCGGAAAATGATGGACCTCGATAGCGAGACCGAGTTCGTCGGCGAGGCGCTGGAGCATCAGCTTCCACAAGCGCACGCGTGAGCCATTCGATCCGCCGCCGTCCGCCGTGATGACGAGACGCGTTGCGCCAGGATAGCGCAGCCGCCCAATCTCGAGCCACCATCTTCTGATCGTCGCAACCGCAAACGCCGCGGTGTCGCAGCTCATGCCGACGCTCACCCAGCCTGCGTTGTCCGCGAGATCGTAAACGCCGTAGGGTGTCGCGCGCCCGAGCTCCTTGATCAGAAAATCATGAACGCGAACTTCCTCGGGCGAGCCCTTCGCGCGCCATTCGCGCCCATTGTTCTTGAAGTCGCCGACGAGCTCCTTCTTCTTGGCGTCGACCGAGATCACCGGCTCGTTGGCGGCGAGCGCGGCGCTCACCTTTTCATTGAGGTGCGCAAACTGCGCGTCTCGATCCTCGTGATCCGAGCCCTCGCGCGTCTTGCTGTTGGCTTGCAGGCTGTAGCCCAGCTCCTTAAGGATCTTCCCGACCATGCGATGGCTGACCTTATGCCCGAGCTTCCTCAGCTCGTCGGCCAGCCGGCGCAAGCTCTTGCAAGTCCAGCGCAAAGGCGACATCGGATCGCCGCGCTCGTCTGGCGCGATGAGGGCGAGCAGGTCGCGCACGAGCGTCGCATCTTTCTTCGTCAGCGGCTTGCGGCCGGCGCCCGACCGTCGCACCCGGCCCACGGCCAAAGGCGGCGCTTGCGCCGAAAGCTCCTTTAGCCCGCGTCCAATCGTGGATGCCGCCATCCCGGTGATCCGCGACACCGCCGCGATCCCGCCACGACCGATTTCCTGCACCGTCGTCGCCGCGAACAACCGCCGGCGACGTTCGTCCAGATGCGGCGAAAGCGATTTAAAGCGTCGCCGAATCAATCCCTCGTCGATCATGACGCTTCATACGATCGACGCCGCAAAATCGGAATCCCGTCGCCGCGCGTTTCGATTCAATTATTCCTGCACGGGCCCTCGAGATGGGGCATCGCCGCTGGATGAGACACGCTGCTGCTGGTCGAGCGCAGGAAGCCGCGCAAGGCCTCCGGAGCCGCTTTCGAGCTTTGCGCGATTTCCATGAAACTCGGACCCGCCGATTTCGAGAGGCGTGGCTCGGAAGTCTGCGCCGAGACGATGTGACAGGGCGCGCATTTGTCGATGGCGAGATCTTTTCCCGCTTGGATTGCCGCAGCGCTCTCCGCACGCGCAGGGCTCACGGCCAAAGCTTCGCTCGCCAGCGTCCCGGCGACCGCCAGCACAAATACGAGGGAGGCATTCGGAATGGCCATTCTGCGTCTCCTTCGAGCCTAAATGGCGCGGGCCTGAGGCTCGATAAGGCCGCGCGACGATCCGTCTTAGCGGCTGCGAGCGTCAACGCCCTCTTTGGCTCATCCCTCGAGCGATCCAGCGCGAAGACGCCGGCCTCGAGATCAAGCGCATTGCTTGTCCGCGTCATGCGCGCCGCCCACAGCCGATCCGGCGCGTCGCCTGGCTTCTTCTGCGTCTCCTTCGATTGGACGTTATGGGCGCGGGCCGGGTTCATCGCCGCCGACGATCAGTCGCGTTGGCGCCTTGACGTGCGGCAGCGCCGCGGCGGCGAGATCGGGGCGTCCTCCACGCGACACGACTGCGGCGACTCCCGCGGATTGATGCGCGGCGGCGACCAAGCCCGCCGCTGCTCCAGTGCTGGCGCCGAAGATCCCGACGGGAAGATCGCCGACCTCGGTCAAGCGCGACGCGCAGGCGATGGCCTCTTCGAGGCGCGTCGCACGGAGACCGATATCGAAGACGTTTCGGCGATGCTCTGATTCTTCCGGGCGCAATAGGTCGAACAACAAAGTCGCGAGCCCGCGTGCGACCGGGCACTCCGCCACGAACACACTGCAGGGCTGAACCGGGATGATCCGCTCCCATGCGCGAAGAGGATGAGACCGAGCGGCTGCATCGGCAAGAACAGGTTTCCCCCGAGCCGGTGGAGGCCGACCGAGACTTCGGCCCTCTTGAAAGCTTCCCCGATCACGCAAACCTCGCTCTCACCTGCGCTGTGGCGCCGAAGCCGCTGAGGACTATATTTGGCCGAGGGCGTCGCGAAAGCAATTCGCGAGCCCCCTGGATTGGCAAGGGCCCACGTCGCTGGATGGCATCCCGAGCAATCGCCGCCGCAAAGGAAGAGAATCACATGGAAAGCGCGCCGCACATCGACTTCCACGGAATGGAGGCCTCGGCCGAGTTCCGTGACAAAATAACGCATCACCTGTCGCGCCTCGAGGAACGCTATGGCCGCATCACCGCATGCCACGTCACGGTCAGGGCGCCGAGCAGCCATCGCCATACCGGTGGACCCTATGAAATCAAGATTTATTTGAGTCTCCCGGACGAGCGGGAGGTCGACATCGACCGCACGCCGCATCAAGACGAACGCCATCAGGATTTCGACTTCGCCCTCAACGACGCATTCAACCGGGCCGGCCGTCAACTGCAGGATCAAGTTCGGCGCATGCGCGGCAAAGTGAAGCATCACGCGGAGCCGGAGGCGGGCGTGATCAGAAAACTGATGCCTGAGGATGGCTATGGTTTCCTGGAGAGCGCCGATGGGCGGGAAATCTATTTCCATCGCAACAGCGTCGCTGAGCCGGGCTTCGACGGCCTCAAAGTCGGCGAGCGGGTCGCCTTCACGGAAGAAGAAGGAGAACGTGGCCCCCAGGCGAGCCGGGTCACGCCACTCGCCGAAAGCGCGCCGCGTTGAAAGACGCCGGGGTTGGGGGACCTCATAGAGCTGCATCATCTGCCTCCGTGGAAGGGCCAAAAACGCCAAAGACCGCAGTCACTGACGGAGTGCGCGCTGTCATGACCACTCCGGACAGTCCTGCAACGCGCCAAAGCGCATCCGCGTGCTCACACGCGGGTTAGACTCGGTATGCCGACTAAGGAAATTCTTTCGGCGCGTGCAGATTGATAGGACGATCCGCCATGACCCTTTTGACATGGTGCCTGGTTGGGCTCGCAGCCGCTTATGTTCTGACCGGAATGGGCTTGGCGCTTTTTCAGCGCAAGCTTCAATATTTCCCTGACCGGCGTCTCACCGACCTGACGCAAACCGATCTCAGCGGTGGCGAAGAATTGCGTCTTACGGCCGGTGACGGCGAAACCCTCGTCGCCTGGTATTTTCGGCCAAAGGGTGGGCGACCGTTGATCTTGTATTTTCACGGCAACGGTGGCGCGCTTGTCGATCGTGTTTCGCGCTTCCAAATGTTTGCAACGCGGGGCTATGGCCTTCTCGCCGTCTCCTATCGCGGCTACGGCGGCTCGACCGGTTCGCCGACGGAAGGCGGCTTGATGCAAGATGGCGAAGCCGCTTATCGCGCGGCGCGCGCGCGAGGCCATGAGGGGAATCGCATCGTCTTGATGGGTGCTTCGTTAGGGACCGGCGTCGCGGCAGCGATTGCAACGACGCATGAAGCAGCCGCCCTTGTTTTGGAGGCTCCTTATTTGTCGGCGCTGGACGTCGCTTCAGCGCATTACCCGTTTTTCCCCGTCGGTTGGTTGATGTTTGATCAATTCCGTTCGGATCTCGTCATCCCTGATGTGCATGTTCCGGTTCTTATGGTTCACGGAGAGAAAGACGACGTAATTCCGATAAGCTCGGCAAGGAGGCTTTTCGAACTCGCCAATGAGCCCAAAACTTTTTTGAGCGTTCCCGGCGGTGAGCATCTCGTTCTGGACCTGCCGGACGTCTTTTCGCGCGCGTGTGAATGGATCGAAGCATGGACCTTGATACGGCCGCGGTAACCGCCAATCGCGTTAATGTGCTCCCTCCATGAATTGATTGACTCACGGCAGCAAACTGCTTGGGTTGGCGATTTTTCGAGGCAAATATTCGTCGATAACGTAGTTGAGGCCCCATTTGGCCAACGCCTGCTGTTCGGCGCGAACCCGCATTTCGAGCAACTGTTTTATGGCGGCAATCCATGTGGGATGCGCCTTGATGAACGGGTCATTCTGCAGCGCGTCCCGTGCGCGCTTGACATCAGCCGCAGTCAACGGGTGGGTCGCATCCTCGAGGCGAAAGTCAATGATATCTTGCGGCGTGACGCCCAGGAAACGCGCCCGCGGAACGCATAAAAAGCGATTGACGTGGGCCGCGTTCCCAGAGCCTGCTTTCAGTGTTCGGTAGATATTTGTGAAGCCATATGGGTCGCAATCTACAAAGCAGTAGACGGGCAAGTCGTGTCTGTCGGAAAGCAGGCGAATGAACCGCCGGGTGGCGCGCGTCGGCACGCCGCCCATTTCGACGATAATGCAATTCGCCGTCTCCCAATAGCGATGATTGTTCAGCCGCTGGAACATGCCGCCGGTTTCAATGGCGAGAATGAAAAGTGCGCCAGTTCTGAAGCTCAAATGCTCCGCGGAGCGAGGAATGCTGTAAGCCCCGCTTCCGAGGTTGGCGCAGTCAATTTCAATGGGCTGCCCCGTCATAGAGTTCGGGTCGATAACTGTGAGCCGCCCTGCGACGGAACCGCCATGCGACTCGGGATAGAAGCGCAACTGCTCACGCGACAGCCCATGCATCGATGCCACGGCTTCGATGTCATCCATGATGGCGTCCGACTCAGCCTGCTCGTCGAACCGGCATTCACCCCAGTTCTTGCTGATGTAATACGCCTCGCGCTTGGTGGCGAAGTCGTTGCTCTCGACCATGGCCCGTGAAGTCGCCATCAAACGTAACGTCTGCGCGAAAGAACGAACGGTGTTCACCGTCAGCGTGCGCATTTTGCGCGCCTCGCCCAGTTCCAGATAGCCGGCCGTTTCATCGTAATTGACATTTTCCAAACTGCGGACTGGCAGCTCGATGTTCGGCAATTTTCCGCTTTCTATGCTCTCGCGGACCTGCATAGCGATCGACTCAATCAGCCTGATGGTCTCTTTGTCCTGCTCGCTAGGCGCCGTATCAGAGCTGGCTTTCTTCATGGGTCTTGCCTTTGGGTCATGCGGGTCGCATGCAGGACGTTATCGAGCTTTTGCACGGCGGCGTCCCGTTCTTCGTCAGTAAGCGTAAGAATCTCCTGCAGCGCCACACCAATATGCGGCAAATATTTTTCGATGTAGGCGCGCCTGTCATATTCCTGATGAAGGTGAAGCTCGCGGCGCAGATAATACGCAAGCTGACGCGCACACTGCTGCAGCCCCAATTTGATTTCCTTGAGTATTTCTGGATAGGGCTCGATCGCCTCCTTGGACTCCGAGGTGTAGGGAACCCAAACCGACGCGACGTGAACGAGGATCGCCATCGGAGCGACCGGCAACGCTCCCTTTGGCTGATGCAGGCCATAACTCCGCCAGTTTGTCTGGATGACCGCCTTTGTGATGGCGCAACTGGACTGCTGGTAGAGCAGCGGCACGCGGTTCGCGAACCGCAAGAGATGGACGGGCTGGTCCTTGCGGGCGATCAGCTGTTCGGCGGCGCCGGTGTCTTGCGCCTTCTTTTCACGCATATGGCCGCTGGCATCGACTTCAATCTCAGCTTCGCCAGGACGGTCAAACGCGATCCCGACCTCCACCTGGAAAGGGTTGCCGCGATAGGTTGCGGCGGGGCGCGTCGTAACCGTGTAGAAATCTGCGGACAGTTCCTTTCGCAATCCTTCGAAAAGTTGCGCCTCGCCGATGGGGACGATGCAATCGGTCCTCGGAGCCTGGATAGGCGTTTTTTGGATGGCGCCGTGTAATGCTGTCGCTTGCGCGTGAGCGATGTGAGTTGGATAGGAACGATCGCTTAATGGCTTGCCGGCGCGCCTGATGATTTCCAGCGCTGTCTTTTTGCCTACGCATGAAAATTCATCGACGAGAAACCGGAGCAAGGAGCGACTTTTCGTGCTGCTCAACATCTGGATGAGGCGACCAAGCTCGACGCCACGCGGATGCGGTTTGATTTCCTTTGGTCGCGGCGGAAGTCTGTCGGTGCTGCGGGCAAAAAGTATCTCCCTCCCTTGCGGGTCCCTGTAGACAATCGAAACATGCGGATTGGCGATGGCGGTTTGCTTCAAATAGACTTCGATAGAATGCGGTCCGGTCTGATGGTGGCCCTCCATCTCCATCTCAACTCGCGTCCCGTGCGGCGGATCCCATTCCACCCGCTTTTTCTTGTGAATGTCCGGCCGGTTGTTGGCCGTGTCAATCGACACGTAAAGCTCTGAAGCGAGCTCATCGCCTTCGATCCGGCTGATGATGTGAAGAGGCTTGCCGACGGTCAGCTGACCATACATTCCTGCGGCGGAGATCCCCATTCCCTGCTGGCCGCGCGACTGGCTCAACTTGTGAAATTTCGAGCCGTACAGCAGCTTGCCGAAAATTCGCGCGATCTGGCTCTCGACAATGCCGGGGCCGTTATCCTCGACCACCACGCGCGATTTCCCAAAACGATCGCGCACCTGGACAATGATCTCCGGGAGCAGTCCCGCTTCCTCGCAAGCATCGAGAGCATTATCCACCGCCTCTTTGACGGCAGTGACCAGCGCCTTGGCGGGTGTGTCGAATCCGAGCAGATGACGGTTCTTCAGGAAGAACTCGGAGACGGAGATTTCGCGTTGTCGACCCGCCATTTCAATGGCGGTGGCGACCTTCGTTTGTCCGTCAGGCACGATTTACACACTGCATCCCTGGGTCGATCGTCAACTCCATTACCAGAATTCCCATCGGAGCGTCGCCGAGACTTGCGCCCCCCTGAGGCTTTCTGACGCCGGCCCCAGAGCCGCGCGACGGCATGCGTTCCTGTAGAGCCGGCATCCCAAAACTGTGAATCGGCGTCCAATCGTGACCCCTCACAGCAGTTTCCAACGTGACTGGAATCACTGTGGTTTCTTGCGATGTCCGGGGTTAAAATTGAATGCCGATAGTATTAAGGTCGATCCCGAGAATATCGTGTTATGTCAAATGAATATGATAGATCTTGCAGGGGTCAAAATTGCACGCCGATTCACATATAGCTCCCGGGCGTTTTTTTATCGCTTGGTGGGTCGATGGAACGTAACCCTCCGGCGTAGCTTTCAATTACCCACAATTGCGGCCGCCCCTACCTCTGCGCCTATCTCGATGTTGGTCAAGCGTGAGAGGCCACACCAGATAACGATTCTGCCCGGCGGCGAGTTGCCGGCGCTTGCGAGATAGCCGCCCAATCGAGCGAGCTTGATGAGGTAGAAGCTGAGCGTGCCGTGCTTGGCTCCTCGATTGCCTGCATCGCTGACGAGTTGATCAAGCAATCCGATCTCGTTCTCTGTGAAGGCGAGCGAGGGTGAGGCGTCAGGCTCGGCTCGCGCCAACATGGTGAGCCAGAGAACCCGAGAACTGAGAATGCAGAAGACCGCCATCAAGTTTGCGAGCCGTTCCGCGGTGCGCAATTTGGACGCTTCAGCCTGGCAGCCCGACTTCAGGACCTTGTGAAACATCTCGATTTTCCAACGCATCGCGTACCAGTTGATCTTCTCAATCGCCTCGGCGCGCCCGAACCAACGCCGAGCGTGCTCGCCCTCTGATGGCGAATTCGCATGAATGCTTCAGCCCACGTGGCGAAGAGCGGTCGTGGATTACTTTGGGCTTTACCTTCACGACATCGGTGAGCCCTTGCGCACCCGGGCAATCTGAATCTTGAGTTACCGATCCGTGTGACACACTTGGGGGTGGGTAATTGCCAAGTGCGCGTTAAATTAAAGACGTGGCTGCTTTGTTACGAAGCCGGACCCTGCGGCTATGGGCTGTATCGGCAGCTCACTTTGCTTGGCCACGAGTGCGTGGTGGTGGCGCCTTCTCTGATTCCGACGCGGCCAGGCGACCGGGTGAAGACCGATCGCCGGGACGCGGTGACGCAAGCGTCTCTGTTTCGCTCGGGCGAGCTTACGCCCGTCTGGATTCCAGACGAGGCTCAAGAAGCCATGCGCGATCTTTGCCGCGCCCGGCAGGCGGCGGTGGAGGCCTTGCGGCGCGCGCGGCAGCAGGTTTCGGGCTTCCTTCTTCGTTTGAAGAATGCTCTGGCGGCGCAGGTTGACCCGGAGCAGACGGTCGAAGACGGATGGGTGCGGCGGTGGGGCGAACACTTGGAGACCTCCAACAACCGCGTTTTGGCGCGGCGGATGTAAAGCATCGCGCTGCCCTGCGCGGCTTGAGCGGCGAGTTGAACGGTTCTTCGGTCTGGATCAGCGCAGACACTGCCGGCTTGTTCGTCATGCGGCGGCGCATTTCACCCTCAGCCAGACGAAGCGGCGAATGTTGTATGCGAGATTGGCCATGCCGATTTTGACGCGGGCGCGCGCAATACCGATCGTCCGCACGACGAGGCCCATAGGGTCCTTCTGCTGCGCGAAGACGGGTTCGACTGCGTTGCAGACTTTCGATTTCTGCGCGTTGGCGATGCGCATGCGCTCGGGCTCGGCCGACCCGGCGGCTTCTTGCGATGGATGCGCGACACGAACCCGCGCCGCGCCAGCATCGCCTCGTCCTTCGCCGACCAAGAGGCGGTGTCCGCCCACACGTCGCTGGCCGTATTCGTCTGATCCAAAACGTCTTCGAGCCGCGCTCCGTTGTGCGCGGCGGCGTGCGTCGCCGTCCAGTTCCGGATCAGGCCAAAAACGCGATCAATCGAGACTTGGTTCTTGTCGTATCCATGTAGTTCCCAATGATTCTGAGGCCGGCGCGCCGCGCTATTCCGGCAAAATGCGCCCAATCAGGCTTCGCTCCATGCCGGACAAGTCGCAAGCGCCGTATTGCGCGCGCGCGGCCGCGCCAAGCCGCGTGTCGCGATAGGCCCGCGCCGCGGGCTCAAAAGTCTCAGCGAGGGCCGCAGCCGCGGCGAGCCGCGCCAGGCGCTCGCAACTGCGGCGGGCGAGCGGCTCGGCGCCGAGATGAAGGTCCCTCACGATGTCCGCCGCCGTCGCGGCGTCGCTGGCCTGTTCGCCAAGGCGCGCGAGCAGGGCGCGCGTCTCCTCTGGCGCCTTGGCCGCCGCCCGCAGGACGTCGAGCGCCATGACATTGCCGGGGCCTTCCCATATCGCATTGAGCGGCGCTTCCCGGTAAGCCCGCGCCATCGGCCACTCCTCGACGTAGCCATTGCCGCCCAGACACTCCATCGCCTCATAGACGAACTGCGGTGCCGCCTTGCAAACCAAAAACTTCGCCGCAGGCGTGATCATCCGCGCATACGCAGCGTCCAAGGGATCGGCGTTGGCGCGCTCGAAGGCGCGCGCCAGCCGGAACGCCAACGCCGTCGCGCCCTCGACCTCCAATGCCAGGTCGCCCAAGACCGCGCGCATTAGCGGCTGGTCGATCAAGCGCCGCTGGAGGACGATTCGATGGCGGGCGTGGTGCGCTGCCTGCGCGAGCGCGAAACGCATCTGCCCGGCCGAGGCGACGACGCAATCCAGCCTTGTGAGCTGCACCATTTCGATGATCGTGCGAACACCGCGCCCCTCTTCGCCGACGCGCTGCGCATAGGCGGAATGGAACTCGACTTCCGATGAGGCGTTGGAGCGGTTGCCAAGCTTGTCTTTTAGGCGCCGAAACCGGACCGCGTTCTTCGTCCCATCGGGCCGGAAACGCGGCGTTAAAAAGGTCGTCAACCCGCCGGGCGCCTGCGCGAGCACCAGAAACGCATCGCACATCGGCGCGGATAGAAACCACTTCAATCCCGTGATCTCGTAATGCTCGCCGACGGGCTTCGCCTGGCTTACGTTGCTGCGCACGTCCGATCCGCCCTGCGGCTCGGTCATGCCCACATGCCGATCGTCACGGCGCTCTTTTCCCACCAAGGTTGTGACGCAGGGTCATATTCGCGCCCGAGAATTTTCGATAGCCACGCCTCGGCCAGGGAGGGCTCGCTCCGAAGCGCCGCGACGCTTGCGCTGGTCATCGTCAGCGGACAGATATGCCCGCTCTCGGCTTGCGTCGCCATGAAGAGGCGCGCCGCGCGCGCGCAATGGTCGCGGCTTTCAAAATGCGGCGGCTTGGCCTCCTGCCAGATGGACGCGTGCAAGCCCGCCTGCATGCCCTGCGCCATCAGAGCGTTGTACGCCGGATGGAATTCGACCTCGTCGATCCGGAAGCCGCGCTGATCGACTTGCCGCAGACGCGGCGCGAATTCATTGGCCAGGCGCCCCAGCTCCATCGTCTGCATGGCGCCATAGGCCGCGCCGGCCGACTCCAGCCGCTCCGCAGTCGCGTCGACGCGGGCGCCGGCTACCGCCTCCCGCAAGGCCAAGTCTTCGCGAAAAAGATTCCGGTCGCCGAAGGGTGGCGGCTGGTTCAGCGGTGTTAGAGCATCGACGGCCCAATCCCTATCCATCGATTGCCCCCCAAGGGCCGCCGCGCCGCCTAGCTCGCAGTAAGACGCCGGCGAAAGACGCCGCGTTCGCGATCGCGCAGAGCCGCTTCGCGATCGGTAACATAGTCGCGCGTCATCAGAACCGCCATCTGGCGCTTCGCGAGACGGATTTGGAAGAGGAAAAAGCCGTCGGTTCGGAAAGACGTCTCGATCCCCGCGAGATAAATTTCCCACATCCGGCAGAACCGCTCGTCATAGGCGCTGGATCCATATAGTCATACCGTTCGCCATCGCAATAAACACTGTTTTGGCCGGTTTTTGCGCGTCGCTGCCGCCTGAGAATGCGCTCGCCGCGGCGGGAGTGCGGGGAGGAGCGGACGCGTTCGATCGGTGCGCCGACGGCGCAGGTTCACCCGATGCAGACGCGGCAATGAGCGACGTCGATGCATCCGGAAGACATCCGGTGACGGCGCGATTTGCCGGCGCGCTGGAGAAGGTCTCTTCGTGAAATCCGCTTCCCGTTTGCGTCTGTCGCCTTCGGTCGGCACCTCATCTTCAAGCGTTTGCATCAGGCTAGGGAGAGAACGATGTCCGAAACCAAATTCGCACTCTCCACTAGGGTGGTTTTGATCACTGGCGCCACCTCGGGCATCGGCCGCGCGTGCGCGGAACTTTTGGCATCGTCTGGCTGGCGCGTCTTCGGCACTGGGCGGAGTTTGTCCTCGGCTTTGCCGCCTGCTGGCCACGTAGAAATGGTCGAAATGGACGTCGATGACGATGCATCGGTTCACGCGGGCGTCGCAACGGTGATCGCCAAGGCGGGTCGACTGGACGCCGTGATCAACAATGCCGGCTTCTCTATGAGGGGCGCCGTTGAAGACACCGCAATTGTGGAGGCGAAGGCCATCTTCGAAACGAATTTCTTCGGTGTCTTGCGGGTGTGTCGCGCTGTAATGCCTGCACTGCGTGCCAATGGTGGCGGCTACATCGTCAACATCAGTTCTCTGGCTGGCGTCGTCGGGTTGCCGTTCAGCGGCCTCTACAGCGCGAGCAAATTCGCGTTGGAAGGCGTCAGCGAAAGCCTGAGGCTGGAGACGCGTCCGTTCGGCATTCATGTGGTTTTGGTTGAACCGGGCGATTTCCGCACGCAAATCACGGTCAACCGCCACTTGGCCGCGCCATCGCAAAAGAGCGTCTACCGCGCGGCTTTCTATGAATTCATGGACAAGCGGGGCCAAAATGAAGCCGCGGCTCCCACGCCCGAGCCCGTGGCTCGCCTCGTGGAGCATATTTTGAACCACCACAGCCCAAAAATGCGCTACTCGGTCGGGAGGCTCGGCCAGCGTATCCTCGTGCAGCTCAAGCGTTTGCTGCCTCAGCGGGTTTTCGAGTGGCTCTTTTGCCATGCCATGGGACTATGACCGCAATCTGCAGCGCCCGTGCCGAGGTCGTCGTTTAACTGCGTCTGACGAGCACTGACCGCGCCACTGTTCGTCTGTATCTCCACGGTTCGGTTCAAGGCTCTGCCATGACTGAGCGTGCAATAGCCCCTCAACGGAAGCTTCCTGCGTGTGATCGGACCAATGCAACAGAGCCGTCGAGCGGACCGCGCGACTATAGCCCTAGGAAGTTAAAAAAGCCCCTTTTCGCAGCTTGCCGGTCAAACTCTTTCAGTTCTTCATAGGCGCGCTTGGCCTCTACCCTGAGTTCGAGCACCGTTTCGTCGGCAACGCTGAAATCGACGAGGGCCTCTTGCGCTGAACCGCCCCGGGTTTGCCGGAGGCCGTTTCGTTCGAGTCACGCCGCCATGGCGGAGGCCTCGGTTTGCGCATAGTAGCGCGCTTCGGCCTCGGCCGGCGGGATGTTTCCGATCGGCGCCAGCAGTCTTCTGTTGTTGAACCAGTCCACCCATTCGAGTGTCGCGAACTCGACCTGCTCGAAGCTACGCCACGGCCCGCGCCGCCAGATCACCTCGGCCTTGTAGAGCCCATTGATCGTCTCGGCGAGCGCGTTGTCGTAAGAATCGCCGACGCTGCCGACCGATGGTTCGACGCCGGCCGCGGCGAGGCGCTCCGTGTATTTGATCGACACATATTGCACGCCGCGGTCGCTGTGATGGACGAGGCCGCCGCCGCGAACCGGCCGGCGCTCAAACAGCGCCTGCTCGAACGCGTCGAGCACGAAGCTCGCATGCGCCGTGCGGGATACACGCCAGCCGACGATCCGCCTGGCGAAGGCATCGATGACGAAGGCGACATAGACGAAGCCGGCCCAAGTGGCGACATAGGTGAAGTCGGACACCCACAGCGCGTTCGGCCGCGGCGCCTGGAATTGCCGATTGACCTTGTCTTGCGGGCAAGGTGCCGCCTTGTCGCTCACCGTCGTCTTCACCGGCTTGCCACGCACGGCCCCAGCAAGGCCCATGGCGCGCATCAGCCGCTCGACCGTGCAACGCGCCACGCCCTCTCCCTCCCGGGTCAACTGCCGCCAGACCTTGCGCGCGCCGTAGACCGCGAAGTTCTCATCGAAAACACGCCGAATTTTCTCGCAGAGCACGGCGTCGCGCTTGGCCCGCGGCGACAGACGCGCCGGATCGCGGCGTTGCGCCACATGCGCGTGATACGTCGATGGGGCGATCGGCAAAACGGCGCAGATCGGCTCGACCCCATGGGCGTCGCGGTGATCGTCGATGAAGGCGATCATGGCTTGAACCGGCGGTCGAGCTCCGCCTGGGCAAAATAAGCCGACGCCTTGCGCAAAATCTCATTGGCCTGTCGAAGCTCGCGGTTCTCCCGCTCCAGCGCCTTCAGCCGCGCCCGCTCGTCCGTCGAAAGTCCGGACCGCTCGCCGGCGTCACGTTCCGACTGCCGGACCCAGTTGCGCAGCGTCTGCGCCGTGCAGCCGATCTTGGCGGCGATCGACGTAATCGCCGCCCATTGCGAGGCGTGCTCGCCCTGGTGCTCCCACACCATTCGAACCGCCCGCTCCCGAACCTCAGCCGAAAATTTGTTCGTCGTCTTCTTCGTGTCCATCGCCCCATCCTCTCAAGAGTTGGGGCCTCCGGCAAACCCGGGGCGGTTCACGCCTTGCGGCGCGCTTCGTCGAATCTGGTCTGTGCGAATGCGACTAACGAGTTCCTCGCCATTGCTCTCTCCCCTTTTTCTTCGATGGCCGAACGCGCTTTCGTTCTTCCGAGTCCAGCTCGCTTGCCGCCAGCGCGGCTGCAAAGGAGCCTAAATCGAGAACCAAAGTCTGTTTTTGACCTCGCTCCCGTCGCGGGTTGTGTTGAAATTTGCTGACGCAGTTCCCTGCGGCAGGATGCTATCCGATCAAGCGGCGAGGTCAATGAGCTGATCGGAAGGCGTTTCGGCGAGGCTCTTCCATCCGTCGACCTTTCACATCATGATCTGGCCCGAGGCGAGCAGCGCCCAAAAGTGCATGGCGGCGGTTTCGGCGCAGGGCAGCATGATTTGCGTCTTGATCCTGCGCTTGAACTCCTCATGCAGGCGTTCGATGACATTCGAGGTGCGGATCGACCTCCATTGGCTCGGCAGGAAGCGCGTTAAGGTGAGCAACTTATCGTTCTAGGGTCCAGACTCATAACCAATAACTGACGACGGCGGCGATGGACACTGCGGCTAGGAAGTTGACAGCGTTTCGGTCGTATCGCGTGGCGACGCGCCGGAAGTCCTTCAATCGGCAGAACATGCGCTCGATGGCGTTGCGGTTGCGATAGAGGAAGGGCGAGAAGCAGTTCTTCCATTTGCGATTGGCTTTGGGCGGAATGTTCGGCGCCGCGCCGCCCGCCTCAATTTGCCGGCGGATGGCGTTGCTGTCGTAGCCCTTGTCGCCGTGCAGGATCTCGCACGGCGGAAGCCGTGCGAGCAGTTCGGCGCCGGCGGCGCAATCGGCGACGTTGCCGCCGGTGAGCATGAAGGCGAGCGGCCGACAGTCGGCGTCGGTCAAAGCATGGATTTTGGTCGTGCGCCCGCCACGCGAGCGGCCGATGGCCTGATTTTTCTCCCCCCTTTTCCCCCAGAGGCCGAGCGATGCGCCCTCACTGCGGAGCTGTCGATGAGAACTTGCGCGGGCGCCCCGCCTGCCTGCGCCAAAGCGTGAAAGAGATCGATCCACACGCCTTTCTCGGCCCAACGGACGTAGCGGTTGTAGAGCGTTTTCTTCGGCCCGTATTCCGGCGGCGCGTCGACCCATCGACCGCCGGATTTGAGCACATGGACGATGCCGCTAATCACCCGGCGGTCGTCGACCCGCGCCTTGCCGCGCGTATCGCTGGGAAGATGCGGCGCGATCTTCGAAAACTGCGCGTCCGTCAGCCAGAATTGCTCGAGAATCATCGGCGCTTCCTTTCGGAAGCCGTGAATCATAAACTGACCGTCACGCCAACCATTTTATGGGTCTGGACCCTAAATGACGATCGCTCGCGATTGTGTCGCAGTTCTGGTCGGGACAATGGCTCCAATCTGGCCGGTTGCCGAAGGACTGGCCAAGGTGACAAGAGTTGACGCGACCGCGAGCGTCACGCGTTCCCGATCAGGGCAGAGGCTTCGCGCCATGCCCCAAACCGCCTGTGCGACGACGGCGACGGCGACGATTTTGAGGCCGTGCAGCCATGCAACATGCGATATGTCCCCCAGGCTCTCGACGCCATAGGCGAAGGCGACGAGCACGATCGTCGAAGGCAAGGTGAGCCCGAGCCATGCCGCCAATCCGCCCAACAAACCGCCGCGCAACATGCCGAGAATAATGCCAACCTGACTGCTCGGCGGCCCCGACAGGAATTGGCAGAGCGCGATTATAAGTGTAGGCCGCTTCATCGAGTCATTTGCGGCGCTCGACGAATTCGGCGCGAAAATATCCCAGATGCGCGATTGGGCCGTCAAAACTCGTCACCCCAAGTCAAAGGAACACCCAAAACACTTCGAGAAGGAGCGACGCTCTTTCGAGGGCGTCGCGTCGATGTCCGCGCTCATAATGGCCTCACGCCTTCGGCGGAGGCGGCGCGGTGAATCGCGCAATGTCGGGAAGGCCGAGCGACTGTTCGATATGCGCGATTTGCGCCACGGCGTCTTCAAAGCCGTCCTTGCCGAATTGCTGATGTTCGATTTCCTCGAACTTGTCGCCCATTTCGTTGAGTTGATGGGCTGAGAGCGCGTCTTTCCATGCCGGAAAAACAACCGTATCCTCGCGCGCGGCGTGGTGTTCATACATTAGTTCGACGCTGTCCAAGATATGCGCCAGCGTCTCGGCGTCGCCGGTTGCTATCGCTCCTTTGCCGACCACTCCAAGGATGTAATCCGTGACTTCGCGGCCCCGTTGGTGCTGGGCGATGAGCACATCGATATAAGCCGCCGCCGGCCCGCCGGCCTTCCTGATCGTCGGGAAAATATGCGTCTCTTCGAGTTTCTTCTCGTGATAGTCCTCGCCGAAGGCGCGAAGCATCATTGCCGTGCGACGGAGCAAATCGGGATCAAGGCTCGTGGGCTTTGCCCGCAATTTCGCGGCCATGTCACGATAGACGAGAATGGCGCGGCGAATGACGCCATGTTCGCGCATCAGATCTTCGACCGCGCTGACTTCCTTTTCGTCGTCATGCTTTTCGGCGGCTCGCGCAATCTGAGGGCTTGCTCCCGCCAACACGAGTCCCGCGCCGGCGGCGATGACCAAACGACGCGTATTGTCAAATTCGACCATTTGCGTTCCCTTTTATGCTGAAGGTTTTCAGGCGGCGGGATTGTCCTCGAACAACTCGCCGAACCATTCCCTCACCTTGAGTTTGGCCGCGGCAAGCGCATTGGCTCCTGCGGGCGTTGCGCGAAGGACGCGGCGCGCCGTGCTGCCGCTACTCTCTTCGGTCGAGGTTAGATATCCGATGCCTTCGAGGCCTTGGAGGACCTGACCGTGATCGGGCAAACCGCGCAGGTCATGTTTTTCACATCGAGGGTGACGGTTGGCGCATAGGAGTTTCTTTCAATAGAACAGCGGTGCGAGAAGTTAGGTGCAAAATCTCGGCGGATGGCCGCTAAGACGCGAACCCGAAGCGCGAATGCGTCGGTCGCGGCAGCAAAGCGGGGACGAGCGGACTCGTTCGAACGATGCGCCGAGGGCGCAGTTTGGCCCATCGAGGACATATTGTTCATTATGACATGCCCCTTGGGGCATCCCCCATCAATCTAGTATTATCGCGTGCTTTCGTCTTGATCCGCATGCGTTCGCGCGAGTCGGCATGAGGGAACTTGCGACACGCTTACACAGGCACACTTTAACAAAGAAAATTCGCGCGAGTGGCGTGAACCCTGCGGCGCAGGTCGCCGCAATGAAGGAGGGACAAAATATGCTCACCCAAGAACAAACAATCGCACAAGCTGAAAGAGCCGAACAGGCCTTTCACTGCTTACAAATAGCTATCTTGAACATCGCAGGCTCAATCGCCAGCGGCGCTACGGACGCGCTGATAGAGAACTTAAAAAAGGTGCGGACGTTTATTGAACGAGACGCTCTAAAAAACCCTGGCTGGGACGATGGCGGATTCCATCAAACGGCCTTCGAGCTTGTCGATGACTTGCTCGCGAAGGCGCGCAACGCGGCTCGGGAGAACGTCGCGAAAATCTCGACTGAGTGATGCACCACGCGCCAGGTTCAGTTTCCACCCGGCGGCGAATGCCTCCGTCTTTCCTGCGGGCAACGACTTTCCTCACCCCAAAGCTCGTGGCCACCAAATGATCACTATAACAATCACCCAGACAATACCCCAGCCAATCCACGTGATGTTAGGGTGAGCCGCCTGCCATTCGAGAATTTGCTTATGGATGGCCATCAGGAATCCCCCAGCGTCTCTTTAACCAGCACTCTTCAGCCGCTATTCATCCGAGCGATCAAGGAATGCTTTCCGCGCTCGGCGCACCAGTGGTGCCTGGCCCATCGCAACGCAATCTCACGGCGAAGGTCCGGACTGACCTGTGGCCCTAGTTCAAGGCGCGCGTCGCTGCAACGGCTTCGGCGAGCCCGTTCTCAAACTAGTCGCCAGTGAATAATTCTCGTTCATCCGCGGAACGCCTGCTCGATGGCATGAGATGCGCGACAATCCGCGAAACGCCATCAGGCACGACATCTTTGATTTCGAAGACTGCGCTGTCGCAGCACCTGGTTATTCTGTCGCCACTCTTCAACGTCCACGGCAACGAAGCGCGAAGGATCGATGCTGTCTTCACGCGATCGCCTGCAAAAGCCCCCCATACCTCAACCGATTTGAAGGATTTTGAGGCGTCCTCCATCAATGTGATCGTTAAAGTTTCCCCCAACGTCTCATCTATGAGTGCGGAAAACGCTTGTCCGACACCCCATTTCCTGTGCATTGCCGGCATCCCCGCTCCTGGCGCGAGGTTCGCGCTCTGGCGCCGCGGCCCTGAGGCCGAGGATACGCTACCCCCTATGCTTCGCGTCCAGTTCTTTTTGTTGAAATAGCGCAGGTTGGCCGGTGGGCAACATTGTCCGTCGTCAGAGATTTTGAGACAGAAGGCTGCATGATTTAACGGAGGACGCGGCTCATCTGACGTTTGAGTTTATGCGACGTTCATTTGGTGTTGCAAGCGACGATTTTTGATCGTTGATCAACCGCCCGATGAACGGGTCACCCTGAGGTGTGTCTTGGGGGCAGGCGCGCCCGTGTCTCAAGCTATTGTGGGGCCTGACTGCGAAGGTCCGCTTATGATGCTTTGGACGGCTCTCCGCCCCCGCAGGAGAGTGATCTCCTGCTGAGCAGGAGGAGCGAATCATGGGTCACGCAGTCACGATCGGACGGGATATCGCGAAATCGGTTTTTCAGGTGCATGGCAAAGACGCATCGGGCGGCGTGGTCATCCGCCGGCAGGTTCGTCGGGCGCACTTGCTGTGGTTCTTTGCAAAGCAGCCCAAATGTCTGATTGACGTCGACGCGTGCGCGAGCGTCCATTACTGGGGGCGTGAACTCAGCTATTTGGGGCATCGAGTGCGGTTGATGCCGCCGAGCATGGCCGAGTTCGGGCTTGTCGCTCCTATTGGCCGGGAAGGGCTGCAGAGTTTGATCAAGCGGCGCCCGCGTGCGCTTCCGCGCCAACGTGATGCGCGACGAGGCGGATGATGCGCTCGCCGTCCTCGGGCGAGAGACTCGCGCTCGCGTCCTCCAAACCGCTCTTTAAGCGATCAAGCCAGAGTCTTCCATCGGGATTGAGCATGACTTCGACGACGCTCTCGTCGTCGAGCCATTGGTCGATTTGCAGGCCCAGCGCCGTGCGCAACATGCGCGCGCCGCGCGCGACCGCCTGCTGTTTATGAGATTGCGCCGCCACCTTCGCTCCCGGGTTCCTCTCGAACCGCGAGTCAGCGGTTCGAAGTCGGGGTCGATTAAGAAAGTCGGAAACGAGGCGGATGCAACAAGGCTGACGCGTGCGTAGCGCTGTGGCGTGCAGCAACAGGAAAACGGCGGTGGGACGGGAGCAGTCCATGCCTCTCTTTCTGGCGCGTTCTCCGGTCGGTTAACCGCGTCGGCCGGTGGCGCCGGATCTGGCGGTAGGCCACGGGGGCGGCACTACTCCCGAACCAGCGGCACGAAACGGACGGCGCCCGCGGTCCTCGTAGTGGTCGAGCCGTCGAGGTTCTGGGTCAGCACCATCAGCTCTTGCCATAAGCTGCCGACGGGTGTGACCAGACGTCCACCCGGCTTCAGCTGCGCAACCAGCGCTGGCGGCACATGATCGGGCGCCGCCGTGACGATGATGATGGCATCGAAAGGCGAGCGCTCCGGCCAGCCTAGATATCCATCGCCGATCCTCGTGCTCACGTTGGCGTAGCCGAGCCGCTGCAGCGTGGCACGCGCTGCCTCACCCAAAGCGGGGATCAATCTCGATCGTGTATACCTCGCCAGCCAGTGCCGACAGAATGGCGGCCTGGTAGCCCGATCCCGTGCCTACCTCGAGCATCTTGTCCGTGGGCTTTAGCTGCAACAACGTAAGCGCTGTTTTGACCGCACCTTCACTTCAGGGAGCGCAAGGGCGACTCTGATCTCCAGAAGGAGATAAGGCTTGTGTCCAGACTTGATCATACGCTTGAGCCTAAGGGCGACGTCATTCGCCAGATCGAGGTGATCACGGGCGGCGGAGAACGCCGACGCCGTTGGTCGGATGATGAGAAGGCGCGAGCTGTCGAGGAATCGCTGGCGCCAGGCGCAGTCGTTTCCGAGGTCGCGCGCCGCCGCGGACTGACGCCGCAGCAGTTGTTCTCCTGGCGCCGCGAGGCGCGTCGCAAGGCGGCGGCTTCTCATGCGGTTCCCTTTGCGCCGGTTGTTGTCGAGCCACGAGGGGAAGCGTTGGCGACGTCGGCGTCGGAGAGTCGACCCGTCGCTGTTCGGCCGCATGTGATTGAGCTTGATGTCGACGGCGCGAGCGTCTGGATTTGGCGCGACGCGGATGTCGGGATGGTCTCGGCGATCGTCGATGCGCTGAAAGGCCGATCATGATCGGCCCGACCGGCGCGGTCCGCGTGATGGTGGCGACGAAGCCCGTCGACTTCCGCAAGGGCGCGGAAGGTTTGGCGGCCTTGGTGCGCGAGACGATGCAGGCCGATCCCTTCGATGGCGCGATTTATGTTTTCCGCGCCAAGCGCGCGGACCGGATCAAGCTGGTGTTTTGGGACGGCACGGGCGTCTGCCTGTTCGCCAAGCGACTGGAGGATGGCGAGTTCCGCTGGCCGAAGATCGAAGACGGGGTGATGTGCTTATCGACGGCGCAATTTTCGGCGCTGCTCGAAGGCCTCGATTGGAAGCGCGTGCGCGCGAAGGAGACGCCGGCGCCGGGAGTGTCCGAAATTTTGTGTGGGGGCCGGGTTGACCATCACGCTGTGACGAACCTTTCGTCGAACATGATGGCGAATTGGGTTTTGGCCTCGCACCATTCGCGCGGCGGCATTTTCCATTCTCCCGCGACTTGGCGCAAGACGAGATACAGCAGTTTCATCGCGGCGTCGTCGGTTGGAAAATGTCCGCGCGTCCGCACGGCGCGCCGCAGTTTTGCATTCAAGGATTCTATGGCGTTCGTGGTGTGATGTACAAGTTGACACTCGATCTGACAGACGGCGTGAGCTGGCCGTTATCGGTTCAGGCGGCGTGGGTCTCCTCGATGGCCTGAAGCTGACCTGATTTTTCGCGCGCCAGCGGCAGCGCGTCAATGAAGGTCTGCATCGGCGTTTTGCCGAAGCACCATTTGCCTTGATGGGGACGAAGTTCGTTGAACTCTTTTATCCAGGCGTCGAGATCGGCCTGCAGCTCGTCGATCGTCGCATAGACCTTCTTGCGGAAGGCGATGCGATAGAACTCGTCGAGCATGGTCTTGTGAAAGCGCTCGACGATGCCGTTGGTTTGCGGGCTCTTGGCCTTGGTGCGCGTGTGGTCAATGTCCTCGACGGCGAGATAGAGTTCGTATTCGTGCCGCTCGGGATTGCCGCAATATTCGGTTCCGCGATCGGTGAGCAGGCGCTGCAGCGGGACGCCGCGCTCCTCGAAGAAAGGGATCACCCGGTCGTTCAGCAAATCGGCGGCGGTGATCGGCGTCTTGCGGTCATAGAGCTTGGCGAAGCCGACCTTGGCGTAGGTGTCGACGAAGGTCTGCTGGTAGACGCGGCCGACGCCTTTCAGCGTCCCGACGTAGAAGGTGTCCTGCGCGCCGCAATAACCGGGGCATTCGGAAACGAACTCGCCATGCGCCTCCTTGTCGGCCTTAGCCTTTTCCAAGGCGGCCACCTGCGCCTCGGTCAGGATCAACCGTTCCTGCGCCATCTTGGCTTCGAGCGCCTTTAGCCGATGCTTCATGGTGGCGAGGTCGTGGCGCAGCCAGATCGAGCGCACGCCGAAAGGCGACACGCTGGTCCCTTTCTTGGCCAGCTCGTTGGCGACGCGCGTCTGGCCCCAGGCCGGCTGCTCGATCGCCAGGGCGACCACCGCCGTCTCAACCTCGGGCGCGACCCGGTTCTTCAGCAATGGCTTGCGGCGCGACAACTCCTGCAACGCCAGTTCGCCGCCTTTGTCGTAAAGGTCTTTGAAGCGATAGAAGCTGTCGCGGCTGTAGCCCATGATCTTGCAAGCTTGGCTGACGTTGCCGAGTTGCTTGGCGAGTTCGAGCAAGCCCGCCTTGGCGCGGATGACTTTCTGATCCTTGGTCATGTCGGTGTCTCCTGGAGCCGCCGTGGCGGGGGCTGCACTACCCCGACCAGTTCCGCCCCCGCCACGGCTCACATGCGTGGAGGAAAACACCGTCCGTCAGATTAAGTCAAAACTTATACAGTGTAGATGATCCGGCGCACCGCCTCGGGAAAGGCGAAAAAGGGAATGACCTGTTCCCAGTTTCGCCGCCAGCTCTGGGCGATCGAGGGATATTTCCTGCCCCAAGGACCGGCATCGAAAGCGTCAAGGGCCTCTTTGCCGGCGTCGGCGTCTTTCGCCCGGTAGATTTTCTTCAGTTCGGCGGCGATAGCCCTGCGGTCTTTCCACGAGGCGAAGTCCATCGAGTTTCTAATGAGATGGACGATGCAGGTCTGTACGACCGTCTGCGGGAAAACCGCGTTGATCGCCTCCGGAAAGCCCTTCAAGCCGTCGACGACGGCGATAAGCACATCCTCGACGCCGCGGTTTTTCAACTCGTTCATCACCCGCAGCCAGAATTTGGCGCCTTCCGAGGTTTCGATCCAAAGGCCCAGAATATCCTTGGTTCCGTCCGGCGTGACGCCCAGCGCGACATAAACCGCCTTGTTGCGCACCAGGCCTTCGTCACGGATTTTGACGCGCAGCACGTCGAAGAAAACCAGGGGATAAATTGCCTCGAGCGGACGATTTTGCCATTCGGCGACCGTCTCCAGAACCGCGTCGGTGACCGTCGAGATCAGGTCCGGCGAGACCTCAAGTCCATAAAGTTCAAGCAGATGCCCCTGGATCTCGCGCACCGTCATGCCGCGCGCATACATCGACACGATCTTCTCGTCGAAGCCCGGAAAACGCCGCTGATAGCGCGCGATCAGCTTCGGATCGAAGCTCCCCTCCCGGTCGCGCGGAACCTTAATGTCGATTTTCGACGTCTCGGTCAGTACGGTCTTCTTCGAATAGCCGTTGCGGTGATTGGCTTTGCCCGCCGCAGCCTCGCCTTCAAGATGATCGTCCAGCTCGGCGTTGAGAACACGTTCGGCCAGAGCTTTTTTCAGCTCGTCGAAAAGCCCGTCCCTGGAAAATACGTCCTTCGGATCGCGCCCCGAAAGAAGTTGGTCCAGTGTGTCCTTCTTGATCGCCATAGTCCGCCTCCAGCGGTGCTACTATGGCCCGGCACACAAGATTCCTGACAGTCCCGGCGCCAGCTCTGGCCGGCTGATCTGCGGCATAGTGAATCAGGAGCATGGACATTGTCGCGGCGCGCCGAAAAATATGATCTGCTCCGCTTATGCCGCAGGCGATCGAAGCGCTCCCCGACGATCCGAATGAACTGAAGGCGATGCTGCTCGCCGAGCGGGCGCGCAACGAGCGTCTCGTTCAGATCATCAAGGAGATGCAGCGGCATCGCTTTGGGCGACGCGCCGAGACGCTTCCCGAAGACCAGATGCTGCTAGCGCTCGAAGACGTCGAGCAGGCGCAAGCCGGCATTGCTGAAGCGGCCGAGAGCCAATCGGCGGCGGCCCGTTCTGAGGCCGCGGGCCAGCGCCGACGCAATCGCGGTGCGCTGCCCGCCCATCTGCCGCGCATCGAAACCATCGTCGATATCGACGACAAGACCTGTCCGTGCTGCAGGGGTGAGCTTCACCGGATCGGCGAGGACGTCTCCGAAAGGCTCGATGTCGTGCCGGCGCAGTTCCGCGTGCTGGTGACGCGGCGACCCAAATACGCTTGCCGCGCCTGCGAGGTAAGGCGTTGCGCAAGCGCCGGCCCCGGCGCGTCTGATCGACGGCGGCTTGCCGACCGAAGCGACCGTCGCCCATGTGCTCGTTTCCAAATACGCCGATCATTTGCCGCTCTATCGTCAGGCGCAAATCTACGCCCGGCAAGGGATCGACCTCGACCGCTCGACGCTTGCCGACTGGGTCGGGCGCGCCGCCTGGCATTTGCGGCCCCTGCATGAGCGGCTTGTGGAACATATCCGCGCCTCGACGAAAATCTTCGCCGACGAGACGACGGCGCCCGTGCTCGATCCCGGACGCGGACGCACCAAGACCGGCCAGCTTTGGGCTTATACGCGCGACGATCGGCCTTCCGGCGGCGCCGACCCGCCGATCGCCGTCTATGTCTATGCGCAAAACAGAAAATCTGAGCAACCGATCACGCATCTTGCCGGCTTCTGCGGCGTCGTGCAGGTCGACGGCTACGCCGGCTATCGGGCGCTGGCGCAAAGAAACAGCGTGCGGCTCGCCTTCTGTTAGCGGCGGTGAAAATCCGCGCATAGATGGCGCGGTTGGTCTGGGTCCACGACGGCTTGCGGGGTGACGGCGCTTTGGCGGGCACGGTTCGGCAATTACGGGCTGGATATTTCGATTTGGCGCGAGGCGCGGCGGGAGCACGCCAAACGGCGTGAACGGATTCTCATCGTGATTGACGCGCGTGACGGAGTCGTCCCTCCGCGCCCAAGATGCTGTCGTGCTCGCGACCGTCAAGGACGCTTCGCGCCGCCACGCGGCGCCCTTCGGGCGTCCTTGACCGCCGCTGCGCGCGCCAGCGTTGCAGCGCTCAGGTCGGGACGACGGGATGGCCGTCTTGATCGAACCACAGGATATTCGGCGGTTCAGAATGATGGTTCGTCGCTGGCGTCACGATTTCCGCCGGCGCCGCCGCATCCCCGTTGATCGCGGAGCAGCGCCTGCATTCGGTCGCCATAGAGCGCCCAGACCTTATCGCGCAGATCGTCGATCAGCTCGAACAAGGCCAGAGCCTGTTCGGGCGTCCAGGTGCGGGGAATATCGATCGAGAGCGGACGAAGATGCGCCGGCAATCTGCTCTGTTTTCTCATGATTTGGCCTCGCGGCGCTGGCGGCTGCGCTGCTCCGCCCGGTCGCGGGCTTCCTTGAGGCGCCAGGAGTTGCCTTCGATGGAGACAATCTCAGCGTGGTGAAGGAGACGGTCGACCAGAGAGACGACGCAGGCCGCGTTGGGAAAAACCTCTCGCCATTCGGCGAACGGACGGTTGGTGGTGACCAGCGTGCTTTTGTTTTGATAGCGGCGCGAGATCAATTCGAACAGCAGATCGGCGTGCCGGTTGGAATAGGAGAGATATCCGACCTCGTCGATCACCAGCAGTTGTGGCCGGGCGTAGTGATGCAGACGGCGGCGCAAGGCGGAGTTGCTGTCCAGCGCGCAGAGATCGCCCAGGAGTTGGCCCGCGCTGGTGAACAGGACAGCATGTCCCTCGATCAGCGTTTGATGAGCGATGTTTTGCGCGATGGTCGACTTGCCGACGCCGTTCGGGCCGACGAGAACGACGTTGGTGGCGTCCTTGAGGAACTCAAGCGTCATCAGCGCGTCAATGGCGGCGCGGTCGCAGCGTTTCGGCCAGTTCCAATCGAAGTCGCAAAGCGGCTTGAAGCGACCGATATGGGCGGCGCGCAGCCGGCGTTCCAAGCCGCGGCGGGCTCGCTCCCGTTCCTCCCAGCCCAGCAGCGTATCGACCCAGGCCTCGCTGGCGATCTCGCTCCAGTGCGCCAGAAGTCCATGCAGATTGAGCGCGCCGGCGCGGGCGCGCCGCGTGTCGGGTTCAGTCATCTTGATCGTCCTTGAGCTGGTCATAGGTTTCGAGCGCGTGCGGCCGCACCGGCGCATCGCGGTCGCGCACATGCGCGGGCAGCGTCATGGCGACGGGTGGGGCGGCGCCTTGTTGTTCGCGGTGACGTTCGAGGGCGAGGCGCACGGCGTTCGGGTGCGGCACATCGCGCTCCAGCGCCTCGAGGATGGCGGCCTGCAATGCGGCGGCGTCGTACCGTTCGAGCAGACGCAGCAGAGCGGCGGTGATGGCGCCGAGATTGGATCCGCGTTCGGCAGCGCGCACGAGCAAGGCTTGGCTGGCCGGCGCGGCCTGGGCGAGGCGATCGTTGGCGCGATGCTGGCGCGCGGCGCGCTTTTCGTCGACCAGCGCCTGGACATGGACGGGTTCTTCGATCCGCGCCCCTTTGTCGTAGCTGCGTGGGTGACAGGCGAGCACCTTCACGCCATCGACGATGCGAACCTCGCGGGGATCGGCGAGTACGGTCAGCACGCGCCGGACGTGAGTGTGCGGCACGGAATAATCGTTCAGGTCGAACCGGACATAGGGCGTCTTGCCCACCGACACCGCGACCTGTTCGAGCAAGGGCGGCGGGGTGTCAGGCAGCGGGAGCAGGCGGGCTCTTTCCTCAACGAACACGTCCCGCACGGTGCGGTGGGGTTCGCCGGGACAGCGCCGGTCGGCGGCGGGGCCAAGGCTCCAGGCCTCTGCCTGGCCATTGAGGTCATCGAGATCGATAAATTCCCGGGCGGCGAAGAAGGCCTCGCGCACGTAACGGATGGCGCGTTCGACACGGCCCTTTTCGTTGCCCCGGGCGATCGCCACGGGGCGCGGTTCGTAGCGATATTGTCCGGCGAAGCCGAGCAAAGTGGGGTGGAAGCGGATCGCGTCGCCGCACCGTTCCAGCACCGCGCTCTTGAGATTGTCGTATAACAAAACGCGCGGCGCGCCGCCCCAGGCGGTGAAGGCCGCGACATGGCCGCGCAGAAAGTTCTCCATCCGGGCGTCCAGAAAGAAGCGCAGAAAAATTTGCCGCGAATGACTGAGCACCATGACGAAGGCCATCAGCGGACGCCGCGCGCGGCCGATCTGGAGATGGCCGAAGTGGCCCCAATCGACTTGTCCCTGTTCGCCCGGCAAGGTGAGCAGACGCAGATAGGCTTCGGCCTTCGGACGCGGCCGATAACAGGCGATGAGGTGGCGGAAGTGGTCGGGACGGCCCGGATAGCCGCGTTCGCGCACCATCCCATACAGACGGCTGGCCGTCAGCGACGGGAATACCTCAAGCGTCTGACGGATAAACGGCAGATAGGCGTCGATCGGCGATTTGCGTGGGGACCCAATCCTCGGCAGACCGGCTTGCGCCAGCACGCGCCGCACCACGTCGTGATGCACGCGCAACTGACGGGAGATCGTGCCGATGGCCCACTTCTCGGCGTGATAATAGCGCAGGATTTGCGCCTCGATATCAGGTGGCGTCACCATGGTCGCGTCCCATCCGGTTGTGTCGCGGCGCGCCGCGACGACCGACGCGGCGGCGCAAAAATCCCTGGCGGACGAGATCGGGACAGCGCCGGCCGCACCAGTGGCAGTGCGAGATCGGTCGCCGGGGTTCGACATCCGAGGTCGTTGCGTCGCTCGCGATCGTCGGCGAGCCGAACGACAGAAAATCACCGGGAGCCGGTGGGGGTGAACCCTGATGCGTCACGTTTTTGCATCGCGCCCGGTATCGGCGCGCGCGCTCGGCATGCGTGAACCGACCTCGGCGGCTGGCTTGGTAACGGGCTCCCGCCGCGCGCTGGCCACGCCGCCGTGCATGAGGGCCGCAATCCCCAGCGCAGTAAATCTGGCCGCGATCGCAACAGCTACAAATCAGCGCCTGGGCACGACACCCAGCGCACAGAAACAACCTCGCCGATCCAGCGTCGTCATGCTCGGATTGGCCGACGCCATGTGGACGAGCGCCCTGCTTTCCGCGATATTGATCGGACATGCGTGCCCGGCACGGTGTGGGGCACGGCGTCGAACAGAACCGCCAAGTCGAGATCGACGCCGTGCTTGTCCTTGAAAAGGCCAAGCTTACCCCAACATCCGCCGTGACGTCAGGACGCCATCACGCGCCGCCGCATCAACCTCAGCCACGCACCATCATCGTCTCGGCAAACCCAAAAGAAGCCGCCAAGCTCGCAACCGCGCCATCTATGCGCGGATTTTCACCGCCATCGACACCTTCTGCTGGTCGCACGTCCGCAGGCGCTTTTATGAACTCGCCGCCGCCGGCCCTGCGCCGATCGCTGCGCAAGCGCTGGAGCGCATCGGCGAGCTCTACGCTGTCGAAAAGGACATCCGTGGACGCAATCCCGACGAACGGCGCGCGGCGCGACAGGAAAAATCCCGCCCAATCATCGACGCGCTCGAACCCTGGCTGCGCGAAAAGCTCGCGCTCATCAGCCAGAAGACCAAGCTCGCCGAAGCGATCCGCTACGCGCTGTCGCGCTGGGACGGCTTGACGCGTTTTGTCGACGATGGACGCATCGAGATCGACTCCAATGTCGTCGAGCGCGCGATCCGCCCGATTGCTCTCAATCGCAAAAACGCGCTCTTCGCCGGTTCGGACGGCGGCGCCGAGAACTGGGCGATCGTCGCCTCGCTCATCGAGACCTGCAAGCTCAACGGCGTCGATCCGATGGCTTACCTCGCGGACGTCCTCGCCAGAATCGTCAACGGCCATCTCGCCAGCAAGCTCGACGAACTGACGCCATGGGCCTATGCGACGCCCATCGCCCTCAGAGACGTGGCCTGAAAACAGCGCTTACTGTCATTCCTCTCAGGGTCTAATCAAAGGTCATGACGTCTGGCCCATATGGGCCCAATCGCGCCTCCCGATAGAGGGGATTGTTTACGGTTTGGCGAGGAGCCTTCGCCAGGCGGCGTCGGCGAATTGAACTTTATTAATCGTTCGCATAAGTCTCCAGGGAAGACGACTTGGCCTCACGCCACCAGCGCGCGGATTTTCGCGAGAACGTCATCGTCCGGCTCGCTCGCTTCCAGGGTGATTGCCGCGATAATATCGCCTTGCTGATGCGGATCAATCTTCCCGTAAGACGTGAGCGTCGTGGCGACGTTCTCATGTCCAAGATTCTGGCTCCATGCCTTGATCTGTTGGGGCGTGCGGCAAACGGTCTGCATCAAATGGCCGAGCGTGCGCCGGAACGAGTGCGGCGGGAAGTAGTTCAGGCCGACGCGCTCGAAGGCCTGTCGAAAAATCTGCCGGACCGGCGAAGCGTTGCGCCAATGGATCGGCTCGACGCCATCGGCCTCGAAGGACAGGTTATCGCCTTGGCGGACCTTCGTGCGGGGGAACAACGGAGCGGTCGGCGCGAACAGGAGCCTCGTCCGCAATTCCTCGATCCAGTCGACGATGATGGCCGTCAGGTCGTCCCCCAATGGGAAGAAATAGGTATTGATGTTTTTGGAGAATTTCGTCTCGATGCGCCCGGGCTCCTGGCGCACCAACGGCGGCTTCTTGCTCAGGTCGACATCCCGGAGCGACACGGAGACCAGCGCCCGATCGCGCATCCCTGTCAGGATCGCGAAGGCGAGCAGCGCGCGGTTGCGGCGCTCCACGACAGAGGCCACGGGCGCGGCGTCGATCGCCGCCCGGATTTGTTCGAGGCTCGGGAAGTCCCGTAGCTTCGCGGACTTAGCCGCCGTGGCGTCTTTGATCGCCGGATTGAGATACTCGATGTCGGGGACATGGATTTTGGATTTGAAGCCGCGCTGCCACGCCAGCCAAATGAAGAACTCCTTGAGCATCGCGAGCGTCCTCACCTGCGTTGAGTGGCTCAGGGTCTCCCCGGTCTTCAGGCGGCTTGTCTCCGCAAGGTGCTCTTTGAAACCGATGGCCTGCTCGCGGCAGAAGCTGCAGAAGTCGCGATGGCGAGTGTATTCTTCGTAACGGGAGAGCGCCTTGCGGGCCTCGTCTAAGGTGGCCTCGCTCTTGCCGCGAGCCCCCTTCAGATAACGGCAATAGTCCCGCTTGATGCGCTCATTCGAGGGGTTCAGCTTGGTCATTGCGCTCGTCCTTCTTGAAGTCACCGTTCACGCCGGCATCGGCGCAGCCGTTCAATCGTTCCGACGCCAGCGTCTTGAGATCGATCGTCAAGGCGAGTTTCGGCAGTTCAGACCGGCTTATCGTTTGATGCATCAGGGTTCCGCAGTCACAGCAGAGCGCAGTGAGATTCGCTATCTTGCTCGTGCGAAAGGTCACGTCCGCTGTATTGCCCCAGGGCTTGCGCGGGGCGCGGCAGCGACAGCAGTAGAGTTCGCCGTGCTGGCATTTGCACCGACGACTCCGCTGCCTTTCAGCTAGGAAGGCTTTCAGCGCTGCTCCATGGACGAGCAGGGGGCGGCGCCGATCAATCGTCGGAAGCCCTTCCTTCAACCAACGGCGGATCGTGTTGCGGTGGACGCCGAAGAGCTTCGCTGCTTCCGCGACTTCGTGGCTGCATCCCGTCTTGATCCGATTGAGGGGATAGCGCTGCCGCCGTGGCGAGCGTTTTTTGGAGGGCGAGTGCATGGCGACGCGCCTCAGGCCGAGCGGCGGGAAGCGATCTTCCGGGAAATCCAGTCGTCGATCTCGCTCTCCACCCACGCGACGCAGCGTGTCGAGATCGTAACCGGGGCCGGGAACCGCCCTTCGCGGATATAGGCATAAAGGGTGCTGCGGCTGAGGCCGGTGCGTTGTTTGACCTGATCCAGGCGCAGGAACGAGGTCTTTGTGTTGTGAGTAGCAGTGGTCATTGTTTCCATCCGTGGCTCTTCAGACACGAATGGAAGATGGCCGAAAACGAGTGCTTCAAAAAGCCGGGCGAGTTTCAAAAAACTCGGGGGACTGCCGTAGCCGATACTTACCCACCGATAGGTTAGAAGGGTATATCGTCGTCGAGCTGGTCCGCCAGCCGACCGCCTGCAGCTCTCCTATAGCCGTGGGAGGGCTTAGGCCGTACCTTCCTACCCATTGTCGGCAACCCGCTGGGGGGGGGGCCGGAGAAGGAGTAGGAATGATTGGGCTGGGGGTGGGGCTGGCGTCCACCTTGGGCTTCCAATTTGCCACCTTACAGATTTCTGCGATGCCCAACTTGTTCGGGTTCCCATTTTTGTCGGTCAGGCCATACTCGTTCGCGTGCTTGCGCAGCCATATTTCGAGCGCCCTCTTTGGCGATTTGCCGCTCAGGGCTTCGGCTTCAGAAGTGACTTCTGTCCACGCGCGAACGGCGGCGGCGAGCTTCGGAGCGTAGAATGCTCCGTCCGCATCCGATTGCTGATTAAGGCTTATTCCCCTGGCTCCGGTCCCACAAAATGCAGTGACAAGGGCCATCCCGGATGTTAGAACAAATAGCGAACGCACTGCTTTCCCCGAGGTCCGTGTGATGGCCGATTTCCCCACCTCTCTCCTCGACTTCCAACGCCGTTTCGCCGATGACGCGGCTTGCGCGGCGTGGCTTGACAAGGCGCGCTGGCCCTCAGGCTTCCGTTGTCCCCCCTGCGCCCATGAAAAGGGCTGGCCGCACGGCGGAAAGCGCTTCACTTATGAGTGCGCCAACTGCGGCAAGCAGACCTCTGTCACGGCGGGGACGATCATGCACGCCTCCAAGCTGCCTCTGACCGTCTCTGGTTTTGGGCCGTCTATCTTATGGCCACGCACTCCAATGGCGTCTCGGCGCTACAGCTGCAAAAGCAGCTGGCGCTCGGCTCCTATAAGTCGGCGTGGCTGCTGTGCGCCAAGCTACGCCGGGCCATGTGCGATCCAAACCGCAATCCGCTCGGCGGGCTCGTCGAGGTCGACGAAACGGAAATTCCCTTGCGTAGTAAGGACGCCCCGCTCACCGGCGGCGGCGGTCGCTCCGCTCAAGGCAAAATGCTCGTCGCGGGCGCGGTCGAAATCGGCGACGGCGGGCCGGGCCGTATTCGTCTGGCCGCGATCCGCAACTTCTCCGCCGCGTCGCTGCATGGTTTCATCGGCGCCCACGTGGAGAAAGGCGCGACGATCAAAACCGATGGCTGGGCGGCTTATCCGGGCGTTCCCGATGTCGTCCATGAACCTCACGTGGTCGGGAGCATGGCCGCCCATGTCCTGCTGCCCTGGACCCACCGCGTGTTTTCCAACCTCAAGACATGGGCGCTCGGCGTCTATCACGGCCTGCGCAGGCCGCATCTGCAATCCTACCTCGACGAGTTCGTCTTTCGCTTCAACCGCCGCCGTTCTCGCCACGCGGCCTTCAGCTCGCTGCTGTCCATCGCTCTCGCGGCAAAACCAATCACCTACAATATGTTGATCGAACCGGAGCCAGCGGCATAAGCCTTTGCTGATTTTTCTCGCGACCTTCCGCAAGAAAGAATGCTCCGAAAAATTTCCTCTCGCGCATCCAAGAGGTGAAGTCTTCAACGTCCACCAAGGAAGCATACCAATCAATATCGCCATCACGATCCTCTACCAATCTGAATCTAAACTTTTCGCTGCGAGCGCCGTTCTTTACAGCATTAAGAAAAGGGGAAATCGCACTTTTGACCTCTGCAGGCCAATCGTGGTAGTAGTCGCCCTCAAACTCGCCAGACTCGTATCCTGCGATCAAGAGCGCGATCTGGTAAGCGTTGAGTTCGTCAGCTAGCCTTCAGCAATCAATTCGGTCCATCGAAGTCCACCTTCCGCGTGAAGCGCTGATTCGTTCCCGAATTGTCCACGAAGATGCGGCAATTTCCAGCGGCAGCCGAGAGGTGTGCACATACTTTTGGACTTTGCTTCACTTCCCCGCTCTTCGGCCCATGATTGGAGGCCTCGTAGGGCGATTGAGTGGATCGCAGGACGCGAACGAAGGGCGCGCAAGGACAAAAATCTGTTGGTATATTTGTTGGTATAAATATTTTTAGTTCTGGCTATGTCTTCGAAAGATCAATTGCTTACGCGCTAAATTCGCTTCCCTCTTGCGCACCAAATTCCTGTCCAGACAGCTCCGAAATCTGCAGGGTCGACGGGGGGCGAGCTTGTCGTGTCTCTCCCACGGTCGCGTTTTATGCGGCGTTCGGAGGAGGGTGGACGACGCCCCCATGAGGCCTCGAGAACCCGCTCGAGACCGCTTCGTCTTGCGCCAAGCGGTGACTTTAGCCCCTGCGAGGCGTGCTTTTTCCCAAGCGCGGCTTCCCCTTTTTGCGGGCGGCGGAAAGTTCGCGCTGCGGCGGCTTTTCGAGCTCGATGGTTTCTCGCTCTTCCAAGCTCAGGAGTTTGACGAGACTATCTCGGGCGCGACTGATCCGGCTTTTCAATGTGCCGACCGCGCATCCGGAAATCTCGGCTGCCTCTTCGTAGGACATCCCCGTCGCCAGGACCATCATCAGTGCTTCGCGTTGTTCCGACGAGAGTTGTTGGAGCGCTTTCGCGAAGTCTTTGAAGTCCATGTGGCTGGTTTGCGAATCGGGAACGGCGATGCGCGCCGCGAGGGCGCCGTCGGGATCCGGCGTCTCGCGTCGCCGCTTGCGATACTCGGTGCGATAGCTGTTGCGCAAAATCGTGGCGAGCCAAGCCTTGAGATTGGTTCCTTCAGTGAAGGAGCCGATCGACGTGAAGGCTTTTTCCAGCGTCTCTTGGACGAGGTCGTCGGCGCGGTCCTTGTCGCCGCAATGCGCGAGGGCGAGCGCGCGCAGGAACGGAATGGCCGCGACGAGGGCGGCCTTCAGCTCCTCCAAATCGGACCGCTTACGCATGCTGTCGCCCATCGACGCATTTCTCCGCAACAAAAGGGTGAAGCTGTGGCCGCAGGCCGCGCCAGCTTAAAAAAAAGCCCCGCCGGCCGGGGAAGGCCGAGCGGGGAAGTTAGCCGACTTCACGCGAGGGGAGATCTACTGCGTGAAGCGCCTAGCGCCGGGGAACGGCGTCTCGTTCAGGCGCCCGGGCGGGGAGGAAGCGCCCGGACGCCAAGCTCTCATTTCCAGCGTTTCGCGAGGACCGCCGCGCACTCCGGGCCCATCAGCTCGCGTATCCGCGACAAAATCTGCAGCGTGACGCCGAAGCAGCCGAGCGCCATCCAGCCGAAGAAGGCGAAACCCCAGTGCAGCGGGCTCGCGAAGCCCTCGTCGAGCACCCAGAAGGTGTGGCCCCATTCGTTCAAGCCGACATTCGGGATCGCCATGAAGGTCCCGACGAGGAGGACCATGAAGGGCAGCGAGAAGCCCTTCGAGAAGAAGGGCAGCCTCGTGACCGCATAGGCGTAGGCTGCAACGCCGAACACGACGAACACCGGATAAGAGATGTAGAAGGTCACGATGTTGCTCGGCGTGAAGTCGCTGTCGCGCACCGCGGTCATGTGCCAGACCGCCGTCTGCTCGGTGAAGAAGCTCAAAGCGATGAAGAGCGAAAGCCCGTAAAGCGCGAGCCACTGCGCCAGGACATGATAGCGGCGCAGCTCCTCGACCGGCGCGACGGCGTCCAAATTCCGGTCGCGCGTGCGCCACATGTAGCCAGCGACGGCGCAACCCGCCAGCAATGAGGCCGGAACGGAGACAACGAGCAGGGTGCGCCAGTAGATTCGATAGTCGTCGGAGAAGGAGTTCAGCCCCATGCTCCAGCCAAAGACCTGTTCATAAAGCCGCAGGCCGATGACGATCGCGGCGAGAATGGCCACGCCGAGCGCGAAAGTGCGCAGGTTGAAGGGCCGTCTGGCGCTGTCGACGGCGCTGCGGCTGACGGTTTGATTAACGCTCATGGTCTAAGTCCTCTCAAAGCTCGAAGATCTTGCCCGCAGCGAATTTTGCTGCGGCTCGGGACGCGCGGGGGCGCGACCTCTGTGGTCTTCTGGGCTTGCGACGCGGAGTCTCCCTGTCGAGCAGGGACGCGGCGTGGGGTGGAGGATCTGAGAACTAGCGCAGCGCTTGGCTTGCGCATCGGCCGCTCGAACTCCTCTGCGGCCAGTCCGGGGGCGAGCATCGCTACGCCCGGCGCGTCGAGGAGGAGAGGCTCAGATTTGGAGAGCTGGAGGGCCGCGCGGCGCGAGCGGCTCAAGTTCTGGCGGCGCTCGCGCGGGCGCCACGTTCTCGTAACTCGCCGCGAGTTTGAAGTCCACCGGAGGCGTCAGCCGATCGCCGACGCCTTCAGGCGCGCGCAGGGCCGCAAGGCCGCTGTGGAGAATGCAGCAGAGGCCATGCTCATGACAGTGGCTGCCGGGAGCGAGCGGATCCTCACCCGCCGCCGGGCCGCTCGTCGCCGTCGCGCAGCTCTGCGAGAAGGCGGCCTCGCCGGAAGACGCGGCCTCGGCGAGCGCCATGCCCGCGAGCAGCACCTGCACGCCGAGCGCGCAAGCCAGAAGCAACGCCACGAAAGCGTTCTTCCTCGCAAGTTCTGCGCGGCCGCGTCCGCTCACGCCCACTCTCCTTTTCGGGGACGCGCAAAGGCTATGCTGGCCTTAAGGAGGCGTCAAGGTGGACAGTTTGTCGCAGGAGCCCGCGAGGGCGCTCGGAGGGCGTTCAAGCGATAATCGGATTAAGACCCAGCTTTTCGACGGACGAGAGGAAATGGACGCTGCGGACTTTGATGTGATCATCGCAGGGGCCGGCGTTGTCGGCCTCGCTGTCGCACGGGCGATTGGAGGCGCAGGCCTTTCGGTCTTGACGATCGAGTGCGCCCCAAGAATAGGCCTTGGCGTTAGCGCGAGAAGTTCCGAAGTCATTCACGCTGGCCTCTATTACCCGCCCGCCTCGCTCAAAGCGAAGTTATGCCGGCGGGGCGCAGAAATGCTCTATCGATATTGCGAAGAGCACGGCGTCGAATGCAAACGTCTCGGCAAGCTGGTTGTCGCCACCGAACCCGACCAGGAAGAAAAACTCGACGCGATCGCCCGCAACGCTCGAGATAGCGGCGTTCGCGATCTATCCCGGCTTGACGGGGCGGACGCGCGCAAGCTGGAGCCCAATCTGCGGTGTTGCTGCGCAATCCTCTCGCCATCCACCGGCATCGTCGACAGCCGCGGACTGATGCTGGCGCTGCAGGGCGACGCCGAGGCGGCAGGCGTAGGATTTGCGTTCAACGCCAGGATCGAGGGCGGGGCGCTGACGAAGGACAAAATTGTCGTTCACATTCGTGATCGCGAGAGCGCGGAAGCGCTTTCCCTGGCGACGAAAGTTTTCATAAACGCGGCCGGGCTCGGCGCGACCTCGATCGCGCAGGCGATCGAGGGATTTCCTCGAGAGGCGGTCCCGCCGTTCTATCTCGCGCGCGGGTGCTATTTCGCGCTCGCCGGTCCGGCGCCCTTTCGCAGCCTGGTTTACCCCATCCCGGTCGTCGCGGGCCTTGGGGTCCATCTGACGCTCGACCTCGGCGGGCAGGCCCGTTTCGGCCCGGATGTGGAGTGGGTGGAAGCAGAAAGCTACGAGATCGATCCGCGCCGCGCCAACGCGTTCTATGGCGAGATCCGCCGCTACTGGCCGGCTCTCGCCGATGGCGCGCTCGTTCCCGCCTATGCCGGCATTCGGCCAAAAATCGTGGGTCCCGGAGAACCGGCGGCGGATTTTCGCATCGACGGCCCCAGTGAGCACGGCGTCGCGGGCGTGATCAACTTGTTTGGGATCGAAAGCCCGGGGCTCACGGCGTCTCTCGCGATCGGCGAGCTCGTCCGCGATCGTCTGCGCGAGATTTTGTAGGCGCCCAGGCGGTTAAGCCTGCCAAAGCCAGTTGCCGACACCAATGAAAGTCTTCCCCAAGATTTTGCCGAGCGACAAAAAGAATTCGGCCAAAGGTCTCAGCCAGGGGCGCGGGCCAGATTCGGAGCCTAGCGGAAGGGGCTCGACCGGGCCGGCCACTTCGTTGAAAATCTGCCGCGCGCGCTCGATTTGGCTGTTGAGCTTGGTTTCCAGGCGGGCGCACTCCTCCTGCAACTTTGCCACGAAAGCGCCGGGCTCGGACGGAAACATCTGCAGCTCGGCAGGAGGCACGGAGTCGCAATATCCGCGCACCGTTTTGAAGAGCCGCCGCTGGTGAAATTCGGCGGTGCGGCTGGCGATCGTCGCCGTCCGGAATTGCGCCCAAAGACGCTCGTCGGTCTCGTAAGGGAGCGGAAGCGCGCGCAATTGCTTCTCGACCAAGGCCTGCCACCGAAAAAAATCGTCGTCCTTGGCGGAGCCACTGTAGGTCGTCGCCGATACGCGTGCGCCGGCGACCGGCGTGTCGATGAACACCGCCCCGTGCAAGGCGGCCAGCGCATGATGCAGAAAATAATCGCTCTGCGGGCCGAGCGCCTCGTCGTAATAACCCAACCCAAGCTCCGCCATCAGGTCGCGCCGCAAAATTATCCCGCATCCGGGAATGAACATGTGATGGGAAACAAACCTCGTCAGAGCCTCTTGCGGCGAAACGAACTGCGTGGGGATGCCTGCGGCGCCGCTTCTTGCCCCCGCGCGCGCGCCCCGGGGCGGGATGTAGCAACCCATCCAGCCCAATTCCCGGTCGTCGGCGCCGTCAATAATCGCGGTGCGACCGTATGCGATCGCTGCTTGCGGGAAACGTTGCAGCGCGGCCACGCCAAGCTCGAAGAACCGAGGATTGGCGTAATAGTCGTCGGACGCAAGCGGGGACAGCAACTCGCCCGTGCAAAGCTCATGGGCGCGCCGAAGAGCCGCATGCACCCCGCTATTGCGGGATAGTCTATCCGCAACAATCCGCGCGTCCCGGTCACGGTAGCGCTGGATGATCTTCCAGCTATCGTCGGTCGAGCCATCGTCGACGATGCATAGTTGCCAGTCCTGATAGGTTTGTGAAAGCACACCCTCAATGGCCTGCGCGATATAAGCAGCGTGATTGAAATTCGGGAGGGTTACCGAGATTCTCATACTGTGTTCCCCGACAAGATGAACGGCCCGCAGTGAAGGGTTCGGCTGACCTGTTGGCGCGTGGTCGCCTCAAGCGCGCGAGTTGGAATCCAGCACGGGCATCCGACGGCCTCTGACCCTTTGTGGATCACTCGAACGCATTGCCATACACCATAGTCTCTCGGTGGGACATCCCCCAAAAGCCAAGTGAGGACGGCTTCAGTCGTCTTGAAGCGTGTCGTGTTGCAGCGCTTGGCCGCTGCGGCGGCTGTCGAGAGCGCAAATCGATGAAAGCGGATCGAAGCGCATCGCAAAGCGCCGGGCGCCTCGCCGTGCGGACAGCGTGAGGATCGCGGTCTACCGGCTATGGCTCTGGATCAAATCGTTGTGAATTGCTTCGAAAACATATTTCTCAAGAACTTCATTTCCATATTTGTTGGGATGGCCATCAAGCGCATACCACATTTTATTGAGGTCATCGCGCTGCCGCAGTTTTTGCGCCAACAATATCGATTTTACCTGCAATTTGGATGCAATCTTATCGACGAAGTCGTCCGGTTTTTCATACCCAAGAGGAGGCAATTCGAATCCCATTCGGCCATGGTTTTTCCGAGTTTCCGACAAGAAATATTCACCCCGGGGCATAGACAATAAGACGAGTGTTCCGCCATATTCTTCAACTAGACCTTTGAGCTCCGCCACAATTTTGGTGAGGCGTTCCTCGACCCAAGACGCGTCGGGTTCTTCGTACGGCGAAATAAATTCTCTTGGGCCTTCGGCGGCCCCAGCGATGATTGCAGGATTAATGTTGCCTGACTCAGTCAAGGCGCGTATATCTGGGGGTAGCATTGCCATTCTTTCATTGAATTCCTTAAAAAACGTGCTGTACTTGACCCTAAACCTGACATCTGCTTCCCATGTTGACGTCGCTATTATGGACAGGTGTTGTATTGATCTTGCTAAAGAAATAAGACCAGGAAAGGCTTTCTCAGCTGTCCTGCTTAATGACTGAGTCAAGGAAGTATCTTCGTGGTTTTCTATCTTTCGACTGCGCCTTTGGATCAGCTGTTCGAGGTCGTCGGCTTGCAACAAGGACACTACTAATAGTTTCGGCTTCAATACTGGAACATAGGCGCGAGCTATATCGAGATAATCCTGCGGATCGGCCCCCGGCCTTCCCAGATTATACACCTTCAGTGGAGCGTCAGTTTTGGAGAGGTCATTCTGAAGCTTTGTCAGCCACGTTTCATCGTCGGAAACACCCCATCCAAACACGAATGAATCCCCAATAACGACGACTTGGCCCGGCAGTAGGCGGGTTTCTGCTCCGCGAAATCCGTATTTATTTATGTGCGCTACGCAATCAAACTCTGCGGTCTTGTAGACAGCCCTGGAGAATTCTGGGAAAATCTTTTGAGCAGGGGCGGCGTTGCTGATAATTAATCTTGAAATAAATTCCGCAGCTAGCAGAAGAAGAGCGGTTAAGAATAAGAGTATAAGTCCAGCCGATAAATTTAAGAGTAGCCTCCTTGTGCCGAAGGTTTTCAGTGTCGCCTTGGCGCCGCCTAAATTCACTGGGCTTCTCCTGTGCTTGTCGGGTTCGGACACGAGACGCAAGGCCCACGACCACCCCCTCGGTCGAGATCGCGTCACCGATGGCAGCCTTTCAGCACATTGCCATTGTTGCATTATTGTTGCGGTTCACCGTGCGGCTTCGGCGGCAAGGGTTCGAAGACGCCCCGGTTTCGCAATCGATCTCGGGCGCATCGATCAATATCATCCTCCCCGGCGCACGAAAAGTCATCGGTTTGACAGGCGTGTTACAGCAGACTAAGCGTGCGCCGCCTCGGTTGGGCGCAGAATGGGTGCAAAGCTGCTTTCGAGCCCCGCACCGGGAGCCTCCTTGAGCTCCGTTCCGGAAAGAGGCTTTGGCGCCGCTGACGCTCAGTCCGGATTCTCGCCCGTTTTCTCAAACCCTCCTGCGAGGCTGCCGACTGATGCCTTCCGTGTTCCGACATAGCGACGATGTCATCGTCGTTGACGAGGGCTGGATCGAGCGCGTGAAGGAGGCGGCGCGCCATGAGCCGCTGCGCCGCGCCCGTCTGAACATGCATCATTCGGAGGAAGATCAGGTACAGGAAATGTTGATCGCCTTATGCGGCGACTCGCTTATTCCTCCGCACCGGCATATTGGCAAGACTCAATCGATACACATCGTCGAGGGCCGCGCCTTGATCGTCTTCTTCGACGAGCAGGGCGCGCCGAAGCGCCAGGTTGCGTTAGGCCAGGCGGGCACAGGCCTGCCTGCGCTCTATCGCTTGGCCGCACCCTATTGGTATTCAGTCATCCCGCTCGACGAGATGGTCGTGTTCCATGAGGTGAATGCGGGGCCGTTCCACAGAGAGCGCGAGCGTCCGCCAGGGTGGACGCCCGCTGGAGAAGATGGGCTCAGGGAAATGATCGGCCAAATCAAGGCTCGATTTTTGACGGGGGCGTGAGCCGACGCCCAATGGGCTAAGATCTCAACGCGCCAACATGAACGAAAAATGTGAGGTGTTCGCTCAACGGTGAATACCCCGTGGAAGGCGACACTCAAATTGCCAGTTCGTTTTTTCGATTTTCTGCTTGGAGAGCACAGCGCCTTTGCCCGCGGCCTGCGGTTTTCGAGCCGGATGGCGTGCGGTCTGGAAGCCGTCATGCGCTGATCTGAAGTTCTTCACAAGGCTGAAGGATGCCCTGTGCTGAAGCGCTTGGCTTCACCGGAGCCTTCAGTTATTGACGGTGAGCCTGCGGCTCGAGAAGTCAGCGGAAGGAGGCGTGGCGCGCCCCTTCTCCGCGATGGAGCGCGGCGGGGATCCAAACCGTATAGAGGCCCGACAGATGCAAGGAGGGGTGAGAACGTGGTCGGATACGCCGCTTGCCCGCCCCAAAAAGCCTGCCGTCTCTGCGGCGCCAGCTATGGCGCGCTGCGGCTCGAATTCGGAGATTTGCCGCCCTGCAACAGATTTCTGGAAAGGGCCGAGCCGCTTCCGAGCCATCGGCTTACCATGGCGGCATGCGAGAACTGTGGCCTGATACAACTGCTCGACGCCATGCCTTCCGGCATGGTCAGTCCCCGCGTCCCCTGGATTCGCTATAACGAAGCCTCGGCGCACCTCGGCGACGTGGCGAACCACATCCTCGAGACCATGGGGCGTCGGTCGAGAATCGCGGTCGGAGTAGGGCCTTTTGAGCAGCCATTGCTCGAAGAGCTGCGGCAAAGGGACATCGTCACCCATGCGCCCCAGCTTCCTTGTCAGGCGACCAACGGAACCTTCCCCTATCTAGAAACGTGGCAGGCAGAGCTATCTCGCGGGGCCTTCTCTTCGTTCGAAGGAGAAGCCGGCAAGGCGGATATCGTCACCTGTCGCTATCTCTTGGAGCACTGTCACGCGCCGCTCGAAGCCCTGCAGGCGCTGGGCAAGCTCGCAGCGAGCGAAGGGCTGCTCGTCATCGAGGCGCCGGATAGCAGCAAGTTTCTTGCCTCAGGCGACTATGCTTTTCCCTGGGAAGAGCACGTTTGCTACTTTTCGGCAGAAACGCTTGGCGCGCTGTTCCGGCAGGCGGGATTCGTCGTAAGCGAGATTCTCCGTTACCGCGGCGATCTCGAAGACGGGCTTGTGGTGCTGGCGCGACGCGCTGTCGACCACGAGCCGAGTTTCTCGGAGCCTGACCTGTCGCACTTCTTGTCTTATCGAGATCGATATGCGCATCGCCAGCAGGAAGTCCGCCGAGCGCTTTTGAGACTTGCCGGCGATGGAGGCCACGTCGCACTTTTCGGAGCCGGTCACCACGCGATCATGTTCGCAAATGCGCTCAAGCTGGCGCCGCTGCTCAGCTATGTCGTCGATGACGATCCCAATAAGGTAGGAATGATCGCCCCCGGCTTTTCTTCGAAAATTCGCAGCTCCTCCGAGCTCATCGATGACGCGCAGATTCGCGCCTGTCTGATTGGAGTTTCCCCACACGTGGAACCGAAGGTGCGCAGCCGGCTGCAACAGCTGATTGAGAGAGGCGTACGCCTGCACTCGATACATGCGGGAGCCTTGGACTCGATTTTCTCGGGAGCATGCGAATGAGATTGCAGAAACGAAGCGCGAGCACCTTCGTCGCTCAATCCGCGATCTCGCAAATCTCTGAACGAGATCTCATGCTTCTGCGCGAAACCGCGAGGATTGCGCCGAGCCGACACGCGCGGATGGATCCGCATTCGCATGCGACTCATACCACCGTCCGCATCGACATCCAGCCAAGAGCGAATCTTTTCACCTCTTTGAGGGCGCGGTCGACGTCGTCCTTTTCGACGACACTCTCGGCGCCACAAACCGCACGCCGGATCTCAGGCCCATAGCGCCATAGGCATGCTTGACTGCTCGGCGCGAGCGGCGCCCGGCCCACAACCCAATGGAAGCCAAATGACAGTAAGCTTCAAGCACAGAACCACGTGTCGCCTTTGCAACTCCTCCTCTTTGGAGCTCGTATTGCCCATTCGGCCTTCGCCGATCGGGGACGCCTTCGTCCCTAAGGAGCGTCTTCAAGAGAAACAGGAACTCTTTCCGCTTGACGGCTATTTGTGTGCGGATTGCGGTCATTTGCAGAACTTGGATATCGTGGACCCCGAGATCTTGTTCCGCGATTGCACCTACCGAACCTCCGTCTCGCTCGGGCTGGTGGAGCACTTTCGCAAATACGCGGCATCCGCGATAGCGGAGCTTGGGATCGCCCCGGGCGGGCTCGTGGTCGACATCGGCAGTAACGACGGGTCGCTGTTAAAAGCCTTTCAGGCTCAAGGGATGCGGGTGATCGGCATCGATCCCGCCCGCGATATCGCCGCAGAAGCGACCCAAAATGGCGTCCCGACGCTGCCGGAGTTTTTCACCACGACCTTAGCGAACGACATCCGCGCCGAACACGGCCCCGCGGTCCTCGTATGTGCAAACAATGTCTTCGCGCATATCGACGATTTGAGCGAAGTGGCCGCGGGAGTCCGCAGACTGCTTGCTGACCAAGGGGTCTTCATCTTCGAGGTTTCGTACATTGTTGATATGATCGATAACATGGTGTTCGACACGATCTATCACGAACACGTCTCGTACCACGCGCTCCTTCCTTTGGAGCGCTTTCTCAACCGTCACGACATGACGATCTTCGACGTGCTGCGCATCCCCACGAAAGGCGGCTCGATCCGCGTCTTCGCGCAACCATTTTCGACCGCGGTGCGGCCGAAGTATGAGAGATTGACAAAGCTCTATGAAGAGGAGGCGCGCCGGGAAATCGCGAAGCCCGGCGTCTACCTCGAGTGGTCCAAGGCGATCGAGGCGCGAAAGCGCGACGTTCTGGATCATGTCGACGAATTGCTTCGCGCCGGCAAGACCATCGTCGGCTACGGCGCGTCAACAACCACGACCACGCTTCTCTATCATTTCGAGTTGGAAAGCCGTCTGAAATTCATCGTCGACGACAATCCGCTCAAGCAGGGCACGTTCAGTCCCGGCGCGCATCTCCCCGTTTACCCCCCGGCGGCGCTCAATGAGCTGAACGCCGACGTCGCCGTCCTTCTCGCTTGGAACTATGCGAAGCCAATCGTCGAACGAAATCAGTCTTTCCTGGCCCGTGGCGGGCGATTTTTGGCGCCGCTTCCGGAGACGAGGTTCATCGCGCTTTGAAGATGCTCGCCGCGTGGGAACGCGTTGCGTCTGAAAGGCGGCCCGGACGCAGAAATGGCGATCGTCTCAAACATTTCGGAGCGCGCTTCCCACAATGAACGGCTCAGCCTTGCCGCCCGACGAACGCGATCAAGGCGTTCAGCCGGGCGCGCCGGGTTTCGGAAAAACACAGTGGTATATCTCCGCCGCTAGGAGCTTGTTCGCCCTTGGCGAATAATGTGCGTTATCCACATAGGGGATGCCGTCATAAGTTTTGAAGAGCGCAGAAAGGTCCACGTATTTTAGCCCTTTCTCACCTGCGGCGCATCGCGCATCGCTCGATCTGAAGGCCTCCCTTATGATTGGATAGCCTATGGCAAGCCTCTTTGTCTCATCTGACCGTATTCTTGCCTCTTCTGTGACCGTCTCTGGAATTTGAGGATTATAATCAACAGCAACGACCGGCTGCAAGAATTCAAAACACCTCAGCGCATAGCTCTCACAGACTTTCGATATGAAAGTTCTTGTGGTGAGGTATCTGTCGACGATTGCGTGGGCGGCCCGCTCGTCAGTCGAGAATTCTTCGGACTGGGGCGCCTTTCTATTGGTGTAAGCCTCCTCCGCGCCAGACTGAGGGGTTCCATGCGACAGGCCCAACCACCTGAGCATGTGGGAGTCGCGGAAAAGCGACTGGAGCCTCGACGTGAAGCCAGAGCCGCTCTTGCTTTCGATGGCGTTCATGCTCAGCTCGGGGCCAATGGGGATAAGCTTGTCTAGTGTCGGAGTGAAGAAAGGTTCTGTTCTGATCGACGAGCCTGGAAGGCTAATGTCATTCAGCCCATCAAGAAAGACGACCGCGTCGGGCGCTCGCGCCTTCATTAAGGTAAGCACAAAGTATATTGCTTCTTGTCGTGAGAAGAAATACGGAACTCCGAAATTAATCGCAATTACACATGCACCGTCCTGATCGGCTTCTTCCACGAATTTCGATGGCATGGTTTCCCACCACGGAACGCCAATGCCATAAGTCGTCGAGCCGCCAAAGAACCAAACGGTTTTCGTCTTGCTTTCACTGGTTTGTCCATTGGGCACGGCGCCGGCGCAGGTTTTCCCTTCCACGGTCTTGCGAATCCCCTTCTCGACGATGGAGTACGGATTGTTGTGATCGGCGTTGCCGATCTGGACCCACGGTTGGTATTTTAATTGGTTTTGCGTCAGCCAATAGATTTGAATTGTTTGCTCATATGTATATTTTTTATCGAAAGCGATCATTAAATCTCTAACTTTTCGATCAGCCGACTCCTTCGTAGCCGGTGGCCTCGCTGCGTGTTGATCGGGGTCAGTCGCTCTTGTCGCTTTCGCTCCGTCGACGATCCGCGCGACCAATTCAAAACCGACGCCGCCCAATAAAATGAATATGACTGCAATGAAAGTATTACCGACTATCCTTGCTGCACTGCCCATATGACCCCCCTGGTCCGGAGTTCGCCGGATAGGCCCCAGTCCGGGGGCACCTATTCCGAAAACGCCCTGTTTGACAAGGCGCAGCTCTCGGAACGCCTCCCGGACGAGGAACGCGGCGGCCGACTTGAGCCGGCCTTCCGGCGCCGCCGAAATCTGCGCGAAATCCCCGCGCTTGAAGCCGTCGCCACGCGGCTTTGGCAAAGAAAGCCGCGTACAATCGATCGCGGCCTTCCCTCTCTAATATCCGCGGCTCGCAGGTTGCTCGCTCGTTGGAATGCGAGGCTCTCGGCGGCTCGTCGCGCCTCGGTGATTTTCACTCGAAGAGGATGAACTCGTGGTCGCCGGTGTAGCCGGTCGATTTCATCACGAAGGCCCATTCCTCGGGCGTGTGGAAGGCGCGGCAGGTGAGCTGCCAATACATCAGATTGACCTTCTCGCGCTCGTTGCGATAGGCCTCGACGCAGATGTATTTGGCGCCGCGCGAGACGCGCTCGATCTCCCGAAACGCCGACCACAGGTCGTAGTTGTAGAGATTGTGCAGCGTGTTGATCGAGACGACGAGATCGAAATGCTTGTCGGGGAAGGGGAGCTTCGCGGCGTGGCCGACCTGCACGAAAGGCTTCACGTCGTCCATCGTGTGCTCGATCCCGTAGCGGGAAATGTCGATTCCTGCGACTTCGACGCCCGGGCTGGCGGTCAGGAAGTCGTGCAGCAGAAAGCCTTTGCCCGAGCCCACGTCGAGAATGCGCATTCCGGGGCGGACGCCATAGGCCTTGACCATCGCCTCGGCGACCTTGAGCCAGCGCCCGTCATAACGATAGCCGCCGTAACCCGTCTCTCGGCTGCCGTCCCAATAGTCGTAATCATATTGGACCGCGAGCTCCGCGACCTCCGCCTTGTCGCGCTGAGTGACTCGCGCGATATAGTCCCGCTTCGTGGACTTATGGATGAGGCCGACGAATTCCTTGTAAGCCATTTTGTTCGTTCTCCTTGATGGTCAGTGGTCGAGAGCGAGCGCGCCGAGACGCGCGCGCGCAAGGGTGAGCTGCCGCAGCCGACGCTTTTCCTGATCCTCGAGCTTAGCAAAGTCCCGTCGTTCTCCGCCGACGGGGAGAAAATCATTGAGGATGATCGCGATCCATTTGATGCGATAACAGTCGAGGAGCGCGGACACCCGGTCGCGATGATGAGAAAGGCCCAGCTTATCGAGGACTTCCGCGAAAAAGAGCTCGTGATGCGCCGCCGCGACCGGAAGCTCTGGCTGGCAAAAGAAGTCGCAGACGAGCTTTGCCGGATCGTCTCGCCCCGCATATTCAAAATCCAGGAAGACGCAACCATCCGCAGTTTGCAACGCGTTGTGGAATCCGAAGTCGGATGGCGAAGCGATGATCTCTTCATCATCGATCGGGGCTTCAGCATCAAGTCCGAAGGCGCGGTGTTTTTTGGAAACGTCGTCTCTGATGCGTTCCCAGGCGGGACGCAAGGACTCTTTCACGAAGGACGCCGCCTCGCGCGTCTGCGGCGCTTGCGGGTCGATCGCCTCGAGGCGCCGAACACGCCGATCGACCGCGGCGATGTGTTCCCCGATCGAGAAGCAAGCCTCCGAGGCGATGCGAAGACCCTGCGCCGCTCCGGGCGCCGCCACCTTTCGGATGAATTGCGCGGCGGACGCGATCGCCGCCGCATCGATTTGCTCGGGCGTAAAGCGGTTTCCCTCGATATAGCCGTGAAGCGCGGCGCCGGTCGCCGCGTCGCGCGCCAATGGCGACGGCGTCCAGCCTGGCGCGCAGCGGCGCGCATGTTCGAGAAAGTCCCACTCGGCGCCAAGCCGATCGCGCGTATCGTCGGGATGACGAAAATAGACTTTCAGCGCCGCGCTTTGCCCGTCCGACAACTCCACCCGGAAGACGCGGTTGTTGCGACCGCCCGGCAGAGGCTCGACGCGGAGCGCCGGGCTTAATCCCGCGGCTTCCGCCAGACTCGCTCCAAGAGCGAGCGGTTCTTCGGACGGCGTCACAGGCGTGGGCCAGGGCGCGCGAGCAGCGCCGCCATAAGAGCCGACCAGCTGTCGTAGCGTGCGACGTCGCGCGGTCCCGCCACTCCCGCCGTCCAGCGTCCTTCGGGGTCGAAGAGGATGGGCGCGGTGCGCGCGGGAAAGCCGGACATGTGCAAGATTTCCGGCAGATCGTCGATGAAGACGTCGAGATCGAGCGCGGCGATCCGCGCGACCTTCAGCTCCTTCGTCTCCTCGAAGAAGACGCTATCTGGCTTGAGAATGCCGCCGCCGCCGCCGCATCGCGACTCCAGAAACGCGCGGGCCGAAGCGTGAAGGTCGTAAGGCGCGCCGCGAAGCGGGCGGCATGTCTTGTGGCTGACGATGAAGAGCTCGTGTCTCCCTTCACGAGCGGCGTCGAAAAAATCGAGGACGCCGGGATAGAGCGCGGCGAGATCCATCTGCGCGCCATAGACATAGCCCTGAAGCTCGGTGAACTCCGCCCCGCGCCCCGACGCGTTGAGGAAATCCCGCACGTCATTCTTGGCCGAAGGCAAATCCGGCGGGATGAGCGCGCGCTCCAGCGCGGCGCGGTGGAACACGCCGTCGTAGCAAACCAGCGTATTGTCGAAGTCGACGCCGATCCGCATGCCGCGGTTCACGCCAACGACATGTCGAGCAGCGGCCGTCCCGTGGCGCCCTCGGCGAGCGCCCGCAGCGCATCGGTCGCCTCGCTGAGCCGATAGGGTTTGGACAGCAGGTCGCGCACGGGAAAGCGGCCCGCGCCCAGCAGGCGCCCGAAGCGCGGAAAATCCCGATCCGGATCGCTGTCGCCGCCCCACGTGCCGAGCAGCGACTTACCCTGGTTGAAAGTCGCGGCGTCCACCGAGACCATCGCGCCGTGGCGGGCGTTGCCCACGACAACGGCGCGGCCGCCCTGCGCCCGCGTCGCCTGCATCGCCGCGGCCATGACTTCCGGCAGGCCGGACGCTTCAACCGCCACATCCACGCCCTGAGCAACGATCGCGCGGATCTGCTCCAACGGGTCGCCTGCCGCGGGATCGACGACGTGGGTCGCGCCATACATCTTGGCCAGCGTGCGGCGGAACGGGCTCGGGTCGACGCCGATGATCGTCGTTGCGCCGGAAAAAGCGGCGGCCATGAGCGCATTGAGCCCGACGCCGCCCGTTCCGAATACGGCGATGGAATCGCCGGGGCGGACCTTGAGGACGTTCAACACGGCGCCCATCCCGGTCGGCGCGGCGCAGCCGAGCATCGTCGCAACGTCCATCGGCAGCCCTTCGGGGAGCCGGCTGAGCCGGTTCTCGCTGACCACGGCGTGGCGCTGAAAGGTCGTCACGCCGCCGGCGTTCACGCGGCGTCCATCCCAGTCATAAGCGGCGCCGCCGGCCTCGGCCCCGCTTCCTTTCAGCCAGGAAAGCACCACCTTGTCGGAGGCCTTTATTTTGGTGACGCCCGGCCCGACCTCCACTACGCTTCCCGTCGCCTCGTGACCCATGCAGTGGGGCAGCCATTTGTCTTCCCCCTTTTTTCCCAGCCATTCGTTGACCTGGGTGCCGCAGACCCCCGAATAGGCGATCTCGACCAGCACCTGGCCCGCGCGCAGCGCCGGAACCCCCAGGGAGACCACCTCCAGCGGCTTATTCAGTTCGACGAGAATGGCGGCTTCGGTTTTCATGCGGCGGATAGCCTTTCCTTTATGCGGAGAGCGATCTGCTCACCGGTGAGTCCGAGTTGTTTGCGAGCGAATTCCTGCTCACCGGCGAGCTTGAAAAAGGCGTCCGGCGTCCCGAAGCGTAGAAAGGCGCGCGGCGTGATCGCGTTATCGACGATCCATTCGGCGACCGCGGAGCCAAATCCCCCGATGACGCTGTGCTCTTCGATCGTCGCGACCAAGCGGAACGCGGAGAATGCGTCGCGTAGCCTCTCCGTGTCGAGGGGCTTCACGGAATGGAAGGACACGACCTGCGTCGAGACGCCTGCATTGGCAAGCGCGTCTGCGGCGTGGAGCGCCTCCGGCAGGATCGTCCCCGTCGCGAGCAGGCACACGTCGCGGCCCTCGCGGACGGTCAGGGCCTTGCCAATTAAAAAATCCGCCGGAACCTCCGAGTGGATCTTGGGCTCGCCCTTTTTGCCCAGGCGCAGATAGGTGGGATGATCGGCGCGCAGCGCGGCGCGCAGGGCGGCGCGAACTTCGAAGGAATTGCAAGGACACACCACCGCCAGCTTGGGCAGCGCGCGCAGCAGGGCGATATCCTCGCAAGAGTGATGCGTCGGTCCCAAGCCTGCGTAGGAAAGACCCGAGCCCACGCCCGCAATGATGACCGGAGCCTCGTGATAGCAAACATCCGTGCGGATCTGCTCGAGGCAACGCGTCGTCACGAAAGGCGTGATCGTGTAAGCGATCGGCCGGTAGCCCGACAGCGCCAGTCCGGCGGCGAGGCCCATCATGTTCTGCTCGGCGACCCCGCAATTGAAGAAGCGGTCGCCATGCGCGGCGCGAAACTTGTCGAACAGCCGGTTGCCGATGTCGCCGGACAAAAAGACGAGGCGGGGGTCTGAATCGCCGAGCTGTTTCAGCTCGTCCGCAAAAGCGTTTCTCATGCGAGGCCGAGCTCCACGCGCGCGAGCCGAACCTCCTCGGCGGTGGGCGCGCGATAGTGCCAGTTGTTGTCGTCCTCCATGAAGGACACGCCCTTGCCTTTGATCGTGTGCGCGATGAGCGCGACGGGCCGTCCCGAGCCGTTCGGCACGCTCTCCATCTGGCGGGCGAGGGCGTTCACGTCGTGGCCATCGATCTCATGCGCATCCCAGCCGAAGCTTTGCCACTTTTCGCGCAGGGGTGCGAGTTGCAGGGTCTCGTCGGAGCGCGCCGTCGCCTGCCACTTGTTGTAGTCCACGATCACGCAAAGATTTGTCAGTTTCTGCGCGGCGGCGAACATGGCCGCTTCCCATACCGAGCCCTCGTTGTTCTCCCCGTCGGAGAGCAGCGCGAAAACGCGATAAGCCGCGCCCGAGAGCCTCGCGGCAAGCGCCATGCCGACGCCGAGCGGAAGCCCGTGGCCGAGCGAGCCCGTCGCCGCCTCGACGCCGGGCAGGAGATTCGCCGGCGGGTGTTCGGCCAGCAGCGATCCATCGCGCGCATAGGTTTCGAGCAACGCCGGATCGAAGAAGCCCTTGAACGCCAGAGCGGCGTAAAGGGCTGTCGCCGCGTGGCCTTTGGAGAGGATGAAACGGTCGCGGTTCGGCGCCTTCGGATCAGCAGGATCAATCCTCAGCACGCGCCAATAGGCGGCGGCGATGATGTCGCAGCAAGACAGCGACGAGCCGAGATGCGCGCTCTTCGCCAAGTGCGACATCTGGATGACCTGGCCCCGCAGTCTCGCGGCGACTTTCTCCAGAGCATCCGCATTCGGATGGCTCGCCGTTTGAGACAATGGCTTCATCAAGTCCTCTCGAGGCGAAGGGCCAAGCCCTTACGCCTTGTGAATATATATGAGGGGCAGCTCCGACAAGACCGAGCTGAAGCGCTCGGCCCAATTTATCGTGTCATCAATTCCTTCCGCGAGGGAAATGCGGTCCCGCCAGCCAAGCTCGCTACGCAGCTTGAAAGAGTCCAGCATATAGGTCGTGTCCTTGCCCGGCCGCTCCGGCCCCAGCTCGACGCAGCCCTCGAAAGATTTGCCAAGGCGCGACAGGATTGCTTCGACCAGAGCCCGGATCGAGACGAGTTCATAGCCCGAGATGTGATAGGTCTCGCCGAGCCGGCCTCCAAGCGCGATGCGAAGCGTCGCGTCAGAGACGTCGCGCATGTGAATAAAGACGCGCGTCGAAGCGCCGCCGCCGTCCAACCGCAGCTTCTGGCCTGAGAGCGCGGCGAGGATCGTGCGCGGCACGATCCGGTAGAGCGGCTGACCGGGCCCGTAAACGTTCGCCGCGCGCGTGAAAAGCACGGGAAATCCGTAGTTGTGGAAATAGGCCGTCAGGGCCATGTCTCCCGCCGCCCGGGAGACCGCGTAGGGGGTCGAAGGATTGAACCGATTCGATTCCCGCACCCAGCCGTCGGTGGAGCCGTAAGCTTCCGGCGTCGTGACGTGAACGTAACGCTCCAGTGAATCGCTGCGACGCAAAATCTCCAGCAAGCGCACCATGGAGACGACATTGGTCGTCATCCATTGGTCCGGATGCGCCCAGCTCTCCGCAACCATGCTCTGCGCCGCGAAATTCACGACATGCGTCGGCCGCTCCGAATTCAGCAGCTCCGCCAGCGCGTCGAGGTCATGATTGATGTCGATGCGCCGAAACCGCACGCGTCCCGTGTGCTGTCCCCATTTGTAGGGAAGCAGAGCGACGTGGGCCTCCTCGGAGCGGCTCGTCGCGAGAACGTCATGACCAGCCTGCGCCAGGAAATCGCAGAAGGTCGCGCCGGAGAAGGAGTTCGATCCGAGGACGAGAAAGCGGTTTGCCATCGATTAGATTTCGTCGCGAAACGTCATGAGCCACTGAACAAGCATATGCCCCGTGATGAGCTGCATGTCCTCGGCGATTTGCATGTCGTCGATCTCGAAATGGATCGTCGTGTCGGCCAGAGACTTCGCCGCCCCGCCGGAATAGCCGAGAAGGGCGTATGTCGATAAGCCGATGCGCTTCGCCTCCTTGAGAGCCCTGAGGATGTTCGGGGAATTACCCGATCCTGAAAAGACGATGAGCACGTCGCCGGCGCGGGCTTGCACGGCGAGTTGCAGCGCGAAGATGCTATCAAAGCCCTCATCATTGGCAAGGCAGGTGAGGACGGCGGGATTGGCCGGCAAGGCCTCCACACACAGGCCTGACCCCGGCCGCTTCGACATCGCATAAAGAAAGTCATTGGCGAGATGCACGGCGTTGCCGGCGCTGCCGCCGTTGCCGGCGATGAACACCCGGCGCCTCTCGCGCCAACACCCTTTGAGCTCGGCGGCCAGCCGCGCGAGCGAGGCGCAATCCAGGCTTTCGATGACGCGCGCAAGACGCATCCCGTAGTTGCGGAAATGCTCTTGCGCGGCTTTGCCTTCGTCGAGGCTCATGTCGATCTACCCGTTTGCATGGCCCATTTGCATCCATCGCAGATTGTAGGAGCGGTCCTCATTCTTCAGGACGCCTTGGCGATACAGGCCAACGAGCTCGTGGATGGCGTCATTTACGGTTTTCTTCGGTCTAAAGCCAGTGGCGAGGAGCCGGTCGGAATTGATCCGGTAGGAGCGGGGGTCGTTGGAGGGAGTCACTTTGATTGTGGCGGGAACGGCGGCGATGACCTTCTCGGCGATCTCGCGGATTGCAAGATTTTCGAAGCCGGCGTTGAACACCCCCGCGTGCTCGGGATGCTCCAGGAGGAAAATGTAGAGGTCGGTAATGTCGTCGATGTGGATGTTGGGGCGCGTCTGCTCTCCGCCAAAGACGGTGATCTCGCCGTGATTCAGCGCCTGCATCGTGAGCATGTTCACCGACACGTCGAGGCGCATGCGCGGAGAAAAGCCGCAAACCGTAGCAGGCCTCACGATTTGCACGACCATGTCCTCCTTATAGGACAGGAGAATGCGCTCGGCGCACATCTTGGTCTTGTTATATTCAGACAGCGGAAAAAGCTCGAGATCCTCTGTCACTTGCTCGGCCTCCGAGACGCCATACACGCTGCCGGAGGAGGCGTAGATGAAGCGGCGGATGCCGGCCCTTTTGGCGCGATCCGCGAGCTGCATCGTCGCGAGACAGCTGATTTCCCATGTGAGCTTCGGATCGAGATCTCCGCAAGGATCATTGGCGACGCTCGAGAGATGAATGATGGCGTCGATGCCCGAAAGGTCGATCGCCGCCGCGTCGCGAACGTCGCCCTTGACCACGTCGAGCGCGGGATGCGGACGCAAGAAGTTTCCAAACCATTGAATGTCGAAAGCGCGCACGCGATGCCCTTGCTCCACAAGTTTTAGAACAAGAACAGAGCCCTTGAAGCCGCAAGCCCCCGTGACAAGTATGTGCATCCGTCCTCCGGAAAGATCGCCCTGGTCGAGACTGCTCGGGATTGCGCAGGGCGCAGGTTGACGCTCTTAGCTCAGTCAGACGAGCGTCGCAAGAATTCGGATTACATTGACAATCTTCTGACTGAATGGCAGGAGGCTCGAGAGCAGTATTGCCATCAGTCAAGCGCGTTGATGCGCCCACAGAGCGAAGCCCAAAACCGCAAGGGGAGGCAGGCGACTGGCCGAGCTCCCGCACCCGCTTCCTCTTGACCTCCCGTGAGCCCTTCATGAACAACAAATCCACAAATTATGGAGAGGCGGTCAAGTCGATCCGCGAGGCGGCGGGCGCCAAAGCTCGAATTGCCTTCGTTGCCGGCAACTTCAACATCGTCCATCCCGGCCATCTTCGCTTGCTGAAATTCGCGCATGAGCAGGCGGACTTCCTTGTCGTCGGGGTTTATCCTGATAGCAATCCAGGCGTCAGCCTGCCAGCCGATCTGCGCATCGACGGCGTGTCCGCCCTTTCTTATGTTGACTTCGTTGTGCGCCTTGAACGCGACGCGATTGAGTTCATCGAGGCGTTGCGGCCCGATATTGTCGTTAAAGGGAACGAATACGCCGAGCGTCAAAACGACGAGGAGAAGCTCCTCGGCAACTGGAACGGCAAGCTTGTGTTCGGCTCGGGAGACATTCGTTTCGTCTCTCTTGGGCTTTTGCGAAGAGAATATTTTGAGACGAACTTCTCGACCATTCGCAAGCCGCCCGACTATCCGGCGCGACACGGCTTCGCATTCGCTGAGCTTTCCGAGATGCTCGGAAGGTTCAGTGCGTTGCGCGTGCTCGTGATCGGCGACCTCATCGTTGATGAATATGTCAATTGTGATCCGCTCGGCATGTCGCAGGAAGATCCGACAATTGTCATCACGCCGATCGAGAACACGAAATTCCTGGGCGGCGCCGGGATTGTGGCCGCGCACGCCCGCGGCTTGGGCGCGTCCGTTCAATTCGTGTCGGTCGTAGGCGCGGACGCCGATGCTGCGTTTGCGCGGGAAAGACTGAGTAGCTTCGGTGTTGAGGCAGAGCTCGTCACCGACGCTACGCGTCCGACGACCTTGAAGCAACGGTTTCGCGCGCTCGGAAAGACGCTCCTGCGCGTCAACCATCTCCGGCAGCACGCCGTTTCCCAGGGCATTTCCGCGCAGATGATGTCTTCGATACGGCGAGGCATCGAGCGCGTCGATCTCCTCCTTCTGGCCGATTTCAATTATGGTTGCTTGCCGCAATCCCTGGTCGACTTCGATCTGCGCCCTCGCGCGGAGCAAGGGCGTCATGGTGGTGGCCGACAGCCAGGCCTCATCACAATATTCCGACATCTCCCGGTTCAAGGACATGGCGCTGATCACGCCCACGGAGCGCGAGGCCCGTCTTGCTCTTCAGGATTTCGATGCCGGCCTCGCCTATGTCGCCGAGCGACTCCGGAACGTGTCGCGAGCTGAGAACGTCATCGTGACGCTCGGCGGCGAAGGGTTGTTCGTGCGGGGCCTCAAGGAAGGCAAAGAGCTCGCGGATCGACTGCCGGCGTTCAACACCGCCCCAAAGGATGTTGCTGGCGCGGGAGATTCTCTTTTCGCTTGCGCCTCCCTTGCTCTCTGCGCCGGCGCGGACATTTGGCGCGCCGCCTATCTCGGGTCGATCGCCTCAGCTTGTCAGACGTCGCGCGTCGGCAACACGCCCCTGACCCGGGCGGATATCGAGGCCGAAATTTTCGCTCCGGAATGAGAGGGCTCGAAGATGCGCGCGCTTCTTCTCGCGGCGGGCCTGGGAACCAGGCTGCGCCCGCTGACGGATCACACGCCCAAATGCCTCGTCGAGGTGAAGGGGCGACCGCTCCTCGACTTGTGGTTCGAAGCGCTGTTTGAGGCGGGCGCCGAGCGGGTTCTCGTCAATACGCATCACCTTGCCGAAAAGGTGCGGGCGCATGTCGAAGGTTCGCGGTTTCGCGATCGTGTCGATCTCGTTCACGAGGATGTGCTGCTCGGCACAGGGGGAACGATGCTGGCCAATCGCGACTGGGCGGGCGATGCAGCGCTTTTCGTTGCGCACGCCGATAATTTGACCAGCTTTCCCATCCGCGATTTCGTCGAGGCGCACGCGCGCCGCCCGGCGGGCGTGCTCCTGTCGATGCTGGCTTTTCACACAGACGATCCGCGCTCCTGCGGCATATTGGAACTCGACGAAAATGGCCTGGTTCTGGCCTTCCATGAAAAGGTCGCCGATCCCCCGGGCAACCTTGCCAATGCTGCTGTTTACATGATCGAGCCGGCGGTCATGGACATGATGTCGGGCTTCGGCCGGAAAACGATCGATTTCTCGACGGAGGTCATTCCTCTGCTGATGAGGCGCATCCGAGCGCTGGACATCGCTCGCTACCATCGGGACATCGGAACGCCCGAAGCGCTGGCTCGGGCGCAGGTCGAGTTTGTTTTCTAAGGCGTTATGCGACGCCCGGCGGGTCGCAGGGGCCCGGCGCAGAGCGAACGCCGAGCGTTACTTGGGATGGCCCATAGCCCCGGTTGTCGAATGGCCGCCAACCCCGACCGTTCCTGGCGACGCCATCACTTTTCCTCCGGCGACTCTCTGCCCGGGTTTGCCCATCATCCGTCCCCCGATAGAGCCGACACTCGGCGAGGTGACCTTCGTGCTATTTACGGTGGGTCCCACCTTCGTCGTTGCGCCCGTCTGCGCTGCGACAGCGGGTCCGGCCATCAGCACCATTGCGATCACGAACGATGTTTCACGTAACATGGCTTCACTCCCTTTCAGCGTAACAGCCGGGCTGTTTCTGGACGAAGGACGAGGCTGAGCGCCTGCTTCGGCGGGCCATCCCCCGGGCGTTGTTGGATAGATAGCTGGTTCGTCCGTTTCGACCAGTTCGAAAGCGGGATCATGGGTCGCGAAACGACGATGACGAGGGAAGTGGCCTGAAATCTGTATCTTAGGACGGCGCGCGCGTTGGGTCGCTGGCGCTGTCACAATGGCTGAAGGGTGGCGCGCCCACGAACCGATACGCAGGCGCTCCAGCAGGATATGGCGTACGATATCGGATTGCCCATATAGCCTTGCCGAAAACGCAGGGTTATAGGATTAGCTTGTGCTGTGCGCCAAGCTGAGGGGCGCGAGTCCGAGCGCGCGGCTCAATGGCGATTTTTGCCGCTAGGGCAACTTCGATTCCCATGAACCAGGGCTAGACAGGCGCATGTGGATTGTCCGGTTTGCGCTGCGGTTCCCGCACACCTTCTATGTGCTGGCGATGCTCATTCTTTTCCTCGGCGTGACCGCGATCGTCGGGATGCCGACGGACATCTTTCCGGAGATCAACATTCCCGTCGTCTCGGTGATTTGGCAGTACACCGGACTCAGCACGCCGGAAATGGAGCAGCGCGTCACGACTTACAGCGAATATTCCATCAGCTCGAACGTGAACGGCATCAAGGATATGGAGGGGCAAACGCTGAATGGGATCTCTGTTCAAAAGATCTTCTTTCAGCCGGATGTGAGCCTCGATCTGGCGATCTCGGAGATCGTATCGGCCACCAATGCGATCCGAGCGCTGATGCCGCCGGGAATCGAACCTCCGATTATCGTGCAGTACAACGCGTCGAGCGTGCCTGTTCTCCAGATCAGCCTAAGCTCGCCGACCTTGAGCGAGCAGCAGCTCTACGATTACGGTTATTATCGCCTGCGCCAGCTTCTCGCGCCCATTCACGGCGTCACGCTGCCCACGCCTTCCGGCGGAAAATACCGGCAGATCATGGTCGACATCAATCCCGAGAAGCTTCTGGCCAAGGGACTGACGCCGCTCGACATCGTGAACTCGGTCAACTCCCAGGCGCTGACGCTGCCCTCCGGCGATGCGAAGATTGGCGACAAAGACTACAACGTGCGGACCAACGCTTTGCCGGTGACGATCGACGCCCTCAACAACATCCCTGTGAGATACACCGACGGCGCGACCGTTTTCGTCAAGGACGTGGCTCAGGTTCGCGACGGCTCGGCGGTGCAGCAGAACGTCGTGCGCGCGAACGGGCGGCGTTCGGTCCTCATCAGCGTCATCAAGAACGGAAACGCCTCGACGGTCGATGTCGTGAGGCGGGTCAAAGCGGCCCTCGAGATTGCGCGCAAGTCGGCGCCCCCGGTCTCGAGATCAAGGAGCTCTTCGATCAGTCGGTGTTCGTCACCGAATTGGTGGCGGGCGTCGTTCGCGAAGGCGTCATCGCGGCCGGCCTGACGGCGCTGATGATCCTTCTGTTCCTCGGCTCATGGCGATCCACGCTGATCGTCATGATCTCGATTCCGCTCGCAATCTTAAGCTCGCTCGTCGCCCTTTACTTATTGGGCGATACGCTCAACACGATGACCCTCGGCGGCCTGGCGCTTGCGGTCGGCGTCCTCGTCGACGACTCGACGGTGACGATCGAGAACACGCACCGTCTGCTGACGGAGGAGAAGAAACCTTTGCCCGAGGCGACGCTCTACGGCGCGGCCGGCATTGCGGTCCCCACGCTCGTCTCGACACTCGCGATCAGCTGTGTCTTCACGTCGGTGATCTTTCTCCAAGGCCCCCCGAAATATCTGTTCACGCCGCTGGGCGCCGCCGTCGTCTTCGCCATGCTCGCATCCTACGCGCTCTCTCGAACCCTGACGCCGGTCATGATCGGCCTGCTGCTCCAGGGCGAGCATCGCGGAGCCGAAGAAGGCGAGCATAAAGGCCCCGAAGACGCCGGCAGGATGGGTTGGTTCGCCCGCTTCCACCACAGGTTCGAGGAGAACTTCGAGAGGTTTCGCGCAGGCTATGTCGACCTTCTGCATCTCATTCTCAACCGCAAATTTCTCGCGCCGATCGCAGCCGTCGCCGTGCTCGCGCTCGGCGGCGTCATGTTCCTCTTCGTCGGTCGCGATTTTTTTCCCCCGATCGACGCCGGACAAATCATGCTGCATGTGCGTGCGCCGCCGGCCACTCGCATCGAGGTGACTGAGCAGATCTTTCAGGCGGTCGAGAATAAAATCCGCGAGGTGATCCCGGAGAAGGATCTCGATCTCATCGTGGACAACATCGGTCTTCCGGCGCGCCTCTACAACCTCGCTTTCTCGGACGGGACGGCGATCGGCGTCAACGACGGCGTCATCCAGGTCGCGCTGAAAGAGGATCACGCCCCGACGGCTGAGTACGTCCGTAAGCTGCGCGAAGAACTGCCGGCTGCCTTCCCTGAAAATATTTTCTATTTCCAGGCGGCGGATATGGTCACGCAGATTCTCAATTTCGGCACACCGGCGCAAATCGACGTGCGCACGATCGGCTATGACCGCGTGAAGAATTTGCGGATCGCTCGCGAAATGCGGCGCCGGATCACTGAGATCCCGGGGATCGCCGACGCCCACATTCAGCAGGAGGTCGACGCTCCCGAGTTCTTCGTCGATATCGACCGGGCCCGCGCCGTCCAGTTCGGGCTGACCGCGACGCAAGTCGCGAATAATCTCAATGTCAGTCTGGCCTCCTCAGTGCAGGTGTCGCCAAATTTCTGGACGGATCCGAGCTCGGGAATTCCTTACTACTTCGCCGTCCAGACGCCGAAGTATCTCGTGGACACGATGAACGCGCTGGTCAACACGCCCATCTCCACGGCGACGGCCTTCACGGGCGACCCCATCCCGGCAATGCTGAGCACCGTCGCGTCCATTAGACGGGATTCAATTCCGACCAATATGAACCACTCCAACGTCCAGCCCGTCTACGACATTTACGCCAATGTGCAGGCGCGCGATCTCGGCGGCGTGGCCGACAGCCTCAAGGGCGTCGTCGCAGACTTCGAGAAGCAGCTCTCGCCCGGCAACTCGATCGAGATCGCCGGCCAGATTCCCAGCATGAACGGCGCCTTCGGCAACATGGCGACCGGTCTGCTCTTCGCCGCGGTCTTCGTCTACTTGCTGATGGTGCTCAACTACCAGACGTTCGGCGATCCGTTCGTCGTCATTCTCGCGCTACCGGCGACCTTTTGCGGCATTCTGACCATGCTTTTCGTGACCGGCACGACCCTCAGCGTGCCTTCTTTGATGGGGGCCATCATGGCGGTCGGCGTCGCTTCGGCCAATTCGATCCTGCTCGTCACATTCGCGCGGGAGCAGCAGCTCGAAGGAATGCCGGCGTTCGACGCCGCGATCGCCGCGGGACGGACCCGAATGAGGCCCGTGTTGATGACGGCGATGGCGATGATCGTCGGCATGGTGCCAATGGCGATCGGCGGGCCAGGCGAGGAGCAAAACGCCGCGCTGGCGCGCGCGGTCATCGGCGGCCTCCTTTTTGCGACTCCGACCACGCTGCTCTTCGTCCCTTACCTTTTTGCCGTGCTGCGCAAGGGCAATGACGGCAAGAAGCCGCACGGCGTCTTCGTGGAGGTGTGATGGCGTCTCGCGATCCGGCGCCGGCGATGAACGCCGCGGACGACGCGGCAGCGGCCGACGGTTCGGGCGCCGGTCCGGCGTCGCGATGGCGCGGATTTTCCAAGACGCAGCTCTTCGGCTTGGCGGCGCTGCTGCTCTTGGGCGCGCTCGTCCGGGGCGTTTGGACGCACTACGAGCAACACAAGCAGGCCGTCACCGAGGCGCAAAAGCGCAAGAGCTTCGTCCCCCTGGTCCAGGTCGCAACCGTCAAGGAAAGCGAGCCCGTGACGCATTCCACCTGGCCCGGCACCATCTTGGGATACACGCAGGCGAATATCTTCGCGCGGGCGACGGGTTACATCAGCACACGCAATGTCGATATCGGCAGCAAGGTGCGCGCGGGGGACGTGCTCGCCATCATCGCGGCGCCCGATCTCGATCAGCAGCTGGCCCAGGCGAAAGGGCAGCTCATGCAAATGGTGGCGGCGGTCGAGCAGGCCAAGGCGACGGCCGAGCTTGGCCGCGTCACGACCTCGCGCAGCTCAAAGCTCGTCTTCGCGGACTCGGTCAGCAGGCAGCAAGCCGATAACGACCGTCTCACCTATGCGTCCGAGAGGGCGGCTCTCGCGGTCGCGGAGGCGAATGTCGTGGCGCAACAGGCGGCGGTCGACCGCCTGGTGCAATTGGTGGGGTTCGAACGCGTCGCGGCGCCTTTCGACGGCACGGTCACGGCGCGCTTCATCGACGTCGGCTCCCTCGTTCAGGCCGATTCCACCAGCGGAACATCCCTGTTCACGATGATTTACAGCAATGTGATCCGCGTCCAGACCTATGTCCCCCAGGACCAGGCGTTCGGCTTGACGGCCGGGGTCGAGGGCGTCGTCCGCGTGCCTGAGATGCCTCGGCGCGGATTTCCCGGCAAGGTGACGAGAGTGGCCGGGGCGCTGGCGCCCGGCACTCGAACGCTCCTCGCGGAAATTGACGTCCCCAACCCCAACGACGTCTTGGCGGCCGGAACCTACTGCACCGTCGAGCTGCGGATTCCGCGCAAATCGCCCTCTCTGATCGTTCCGGCCGGCGCCATCATCTTCAACCAGAATGGCCTGCAGGCGGCGGTCGTCCAGAATGGCGTCGCCCATATGCGCCAGATCACGATCCTGCGGGATTTCGGCACAGAAGTGGAAATCTCCGAAGGCGTGAAGGCGGGCGACCAGGTCGTCATCCGTCCCCCCGTCGATCTCCAAGACGGCGCCAGAGTGGAGATTCGGACGCCGCCGCCCGGGGCGACCCCATGAGAGGACGGAAGAACCGCGCCACGAATTTGTTCGTTGCGCTCGCCGCCGTCCTGCTGATGGTTCTGCTCGGGACCGCCAGGGCAGGGGAGCGACGGCCGATCAAGATCGCCATGTTCGCGGATTTGTCGTCCGTTTATTCCCAAGCGGGCGGCATGGGCGCGATCGAGGCCGCGCGCATGGCGATTCAAGATTTTGGCGCCGCGGCAGGCGCGCCGGTCGATTTCGTTTTCGCTGACCCAAAGAACAGCGCGGAGCTCGGCGCGGCGATCGCCCGAAAATGGTACGCCGAGGGCGTCGATGTGATCGCCGACGTGCCGAATTCGGCGGTGGCGCTTGCAGTCCAAGAGGTCTCCCGCGAGGCGAGAAAGATCGTCCTCATCTCGGGCGCCGCCTCCGCCGACCTCACGGGACCGAACTGTTCTCCCTATTCCGTCCACTGGACTTACGACACCTACGCTGCGGCTCACGGCACGGCCCAGGCGATCATGAATTCCGGCGGCGACAGCTGGTTCTTCATCACGGCGGATTACGCATTCGGCGACGCCATGGAGCGAGACGCCCGCGACGTGATCGGATCGCAAGGCGGCATTGTCCTTGGCGCCGTCAGGGCGCCTCTGGGAACCGTGGATTATGAGCGATACCTGCTGCAGGCCAAAACCTCGCGAGCCAAAGTCGTAGGCCTCGCCATCGCCGGCCAGGACATGATCAACGCCATCCGGGAGGCGAGTGAATTCAGCGTCGTTCAGGACGGTCAGCGTCTTGTCGGCTTGCTCGTCTCAATCGCCGACGTGCACAGCCTCGGTCTCAAGATCGCGCAAGGCTTGCGGATGACCTCAGCGTATTACTGGGACCAGAACGACGCCACGCGCGCCTGGGCTGCGCGCTTCTTCAACAAGACGAAGCGGATGCCGACGATGCTGCAGGCCGGCGTCTATGGAGCCCTTAAGCATTACCTGAAGGCCGTGCAGGCTGCGGGCGGCGCCGATGCGGACGCCGTCATGGCGAAGATGCGCGAGACGCCGATCAATGACTTCATGACGCATGACGGCAAACTGCGGATCGACGGGCGCGTCATGCGCGACATGTATCTCTTCGAGGCGAAAACACCTGCGCAATCGAAATATCCCTGGGACTATCTCGAGCTGCTGCAGACCATTCCCGCCGCCGAGGCTTTTCGTCCTCTCGATGAAGGCGGATGTCCGCTCGTGTCCGCCAGATGAGGCTATCGGCCCGCGTGGCCGATCGCCCAGACATAGGCCGAGACTGCCTCCAGGTCCCGCTTCGCGAGCGGCGCGCCGCCGAGCGGCGGCATCACGCCCTGATATTGCTTGGGATGCGGCACGCCCTTCTCGATCGTCGCTTCAATTCCCGCAAGGCTTCCATCGCTCCAGAGCCACCGGCCTCCCGTCAGCGGAGGACCCTCGGGCGTTCCGCTGCCGTCGGACCCGTGACAGCCGCTGCACGTTCCCTCGGCCGCCTCGCCGTGGAAGACTCGATCTCCGAGCGCGACGAGTTCGGCGCTCGATCCGGGCGGGACTGGAAGCGAACGCGCGGCTCGTCCCGCATCGGGATGGACCCCTTCCGGCGGCTGCGCCGGGCCTCGGGATGACGCGCCGCGGGCCGGCGCCGACGCGACCTTGTCGGAGCCATCGCCGACATAGGCGATGCGCCAAATCCGGCCGTGCACGTCATCGGAGACATAGAGCGCGCCATCGGGCCCTTCGGCTAATCCCGTCGGCCTGAACGCCGCCTTTTTCGGCTCCTTGACCGCCCCGGCGAAGCCGTCCGCGAACACGACGAATGCGCCCGAAGCCTTCCCGTCGGCGAGCGGCTGAAAGACCACGTCATAACCCTCCTGGGGCAAGGGGGCGCGATTCCACGAGCCATGGAAGGCGATGAAAGCCCCGCCGCGATAACCGCTCGGGAACGCCGTCCCGCGATAGATCAGCAGATCGTTCGGCGCCCAGTGCCCCGGGAAAGCAGCGACCGGAGGCGTTCGGTTCGCGCAGAGGCCGACCGTCTTGCCGCCGTCGCCTCCATATTCGGGCGCGAGCACGAGCTTGCCTTGCTGCTGATCGAAGTAGCACTCCGGCCATCCATAATCGGCGCCCTTCTCGAGAAGCAGAAGCTCCTCGGCCGGAAGCTCCGCATTCTGCTGCGGGGTGTAGAGATGCGGCCAGTTCTGGGACAGCTGATCGCGACCGTGCTGCGTCACGAACAGGCGGCCGTCCGGGTCGAACGCGAAACCCTCGCCGTTGCGATTGCCGCTCGCATAGCGGTGCGCCGGCGAAAACGCCTGATCGGTCTTGTTGGCGTCGAAGCGCCACGTTCCCGCGCGGGTCTCCTTCTCGACGCAGGGGGTCAAACCGGGGGAGAGCGGAATCCGGTTGTCTCTTTGGCAGGCGTTCGTCGCCGATCCCAGGTCGACGAAGAGCGATCCTTCCTTGTCGATGATGAAGGGATGCATGGGATGGTCGCCGGTGAGCGGCAGGCCGGAGACGACGACGCGCGGCGGCGCCTTCGGGAGCGCAGAGCCCTCCTCGAGCTGATACCGGAGTATCCTGCCGTTCTCCTCGGCGTAGAGGCCGCCCTCGAAGAGCGCGATTCCGCTGCCTCCCGACCCTCCCTGCTCGACGGTCACACCAAACCTTGAAACCTCGTCGGCGTGGCCAGAGTGCTTCGCATCCCTCAAGGCGATCAGAAAACCGCCCGGCGGGGGAGGGGAGTTTGGAAAATATCGACCGCTCCAAGTGTTGGCGTAGAGCGTGTTGTCGGGGGCGACGACCATATGACGGACGTGACCGAGATTGTCGGCGAACACTGTCGCGCAAAAGCCCGGGGAGAGCGAAAGGCCGCCATTGTCGCCCTCGCAGGCTCGGCCTTTGGCCTGCGCGGCTTGGGCGAAGAGCGCGATCGCCGCAGCGAGCGCCAAGGCGACGCGCCGCTCAAAAAAATGCTTTTCCATGCGACCTCCAGACACGAGCAAAATCATCCATCCAGCTCCGGCATCTATCGACGAAAGCGCGCGCTTCAAGGGCGGCAACATCCGTGCGGAGGCTGAGTCTCTTTCCTTCGCCGAGGGAGCGACTAGATGCGCGCCAGGACTTATGGAGAGGCTTGACCGTATCGGTTTCAAGCCGGGCGCCTTTGCCTGAGAGGAGACGAGGCTCATGAAAATCGGCTTCATTGGACTTGGCCGGATGGGCGCGGCGATGGCGGAAAATCTCATTCGCGCGGGGCACGAGCTCGTTCTTTACAACAGGTCGCGCGCCAAGGCGGAGGCGCTCGCCGGCCTGGGGGCAAGCGTCGCGGGCTCGCTCGCCGAGGCTTGCCAGGCCGAGGTGGTGTGGACCATGCTCGCCGACGACGCCGCCGTCGAGCAGGTCGTCCACGATAAAGGCGGCCTCCTCGATTCCCTTGCGTCCGGCGCGCTTCACATTTCCTCGAGCACGATCGGCGTCGCCTTGTGCGAGCGTCTCACGAAGGCGCACGAGGCGCGTCATCAGCGCTTCGTGGCGGCGCCTGTGTTCGGACGCCCCGAGGCGGCCAAAGCGGCGCTCCTCTCTGTGATCGCCGCCGGCGCCCGCGACGCGATCGACACGGCGGCTCCTCTCTTTGAGGCGATCGGAAAAAAGAGCTTCGTCGTCGCGGAGACGCCCAAGACCGCGCTCCTGGTCAAGCTCAGCGGCAATTTCCTGATCGCGGCCGTCATCGAGTCGCTCGGAGAAGCGATGGCGCTCGTCGCCAAAGGAGGCGTCGACAAGCGTCAATATTTGGAAATCCTCACCTCCACCCTCTTCGACGCGCCTGCTTACAAGACTTACGGCGCGCTCATCGCCGACAGCGTCTTCGAGCCCGCAGGCTTCGCGGCGCCGCTCGGCCTGAAGGACCTGCGCCTCGCGCTCGCCGCCGGCGAGGAACTGCGCGCGCCGATGCCGATCGCGAGCCTTCTGCGCGATCGCTTTCTCACGCTGCTCGCCAATGGCGGCGAAGCGCTCGACTGGTCGGCGATTGGTTCGCTCGCCGCCTGGGAGGCGGGCGCCGGCAAGCTTTGGAATGATCCGCAGAAGGAACACGACGATTGAAAAAAGCCGCGCCAAGGGGCGGGTTGAGCGGCTCGCCGGGCGAGCTGTTCATTGGCCGCCGCAGCATGCCGCCTCTTCCTTGAGCTGCGGCGGCGGCGGCGCGGCCGCCGGATCCTGCGGAAAGATCGAAATGGGCGGCGTCGCTTGCGCGGGCGTCGGCAGTTTCGATCTGTCCCAGCCGCCGCCAAGCGACTCGATCAAGGCCACGCTCGCGACGAAGAGGTTCTGGCGCGTCGTCAACACCGACTGCTCGGTGGCGAACAACTCCGCCTCCGCGACGACCACGGAAGTGAAGGCGACCCAGCCAACCCGGTATTGGTTCAGATAGAAATTGAGCGAATTGCGGGCCGCGGCGACCGCCCGCTCCTGCGTCTCCAGCTGTTGCCGCCCTATGCGGAGCGCCGCCAGCTGATCCTCGACTTGCTGAAACGCCGCGATCACGGTCTGACGATAGTTGGCGACGCTCTGCCGATAGGTCGCCGTTGCGGAATCGACCTGCGCCGAGCGCAGCCCGCCCTCGAAAATGGTCTGCGTCGCAGTGGCGGCGAGCGACCAGAATTCGTGCGCCGGATTGATCGGCAACGGAACAAATCCCGTGTATCCGAAGGTCGCCGAGAGCGTGATGTCCGGGTAATAAGCGGCGACCGCCACGCCGATCAGAGCATTCTCTTGCTGCATCAAGCGTTCTGCGGCGGCGATGTCCGGCCGCCGCTCGAGCAGCGCCGAAGGCACCTCGACCGGGACAGCGGGAATGCCTCCGACGAGGCCTGCGGTCGGCAGCGAGAGCTCGGTCGGGGGTCTACCGATCAGCACCGCGATGGCGTGCTCGAGCTGGGCGATCTGCACCCCGGTGCTGATCGCTTGCGCCTCCGCGGCGACCAGCTGCGTTTCGGCCGCATCCACGTCGGCTCGAGCGGCGAGGCCGATTTTGTATTGATTGCGGACGATCTCGAGCGTCTTCCTGTATTCCTGGGCGGTCCGGTTCAGCAGCTCCCTGAGCGAAACGGCGGCGCGCCGGTTGAAATAAGCGGCGGCGAGCGTGGCCTGGGCCGTGAGCTTGGCGTTCTCGAGATCCGCCGCGCTCACCTGCGCAGCGGCGACGTTGCTTTCGATCTGGCGGCGGATCTTGCCCCAGATGTCGATCTCCCAGACCAGGTCGGCGCGCGGGGTGTAGATCGTGGACGTCTGGCCGTGAAGCGAGACGGTGTTCGGCGAGGCGAGCGCGGGTGTGGCGGCGGGGGAGATTGGGAAGCCGCCAACAAGGGCTTTGCCGGTGTGTTGACGCGTGACGTTATAGGCGGAGGTGACCGTCGGAAACAGCGCCGCTTCCGCCTCGCGCACGAGGGTTCGCGCCTGTTCGTAAGCTTCTGCCGCAGCGGCGACGGACTGATTGGAGATTTCGACCTGCGCTTCCAGCGCGTCGAGGGTCGGGTCGTTGTAAACCTTCCACCAGGGGCCGGCGTCGACGCAGTCGCGCGGCGCGGCGAGCTTCCACCCCTTGACCAGATTGCCTTTGAGTTCCTTGAATTTTTCCGGCGTCACGGCGGGCGGGGGGACGTAGTCGGGCCCGACCATGCAGCCAGAAAGCGCGAATCCTGCCAACAAAGGCGCGAAGCCGACGGGCCGCAGGGCGGACTTCCGGCGCGGGCGGAGCGCGGACTTTGAGGAAGTTGTCGACGGCTTCACGCCCATGGCCTAGTTCTGGGCGTAAGCGGGCCCGCGCGCAAGTTCGGTTTTCCGAAACTCGCGCTTCGCCTCGACGATTCAATGACGCCGGGCGCGTTCTAAGCAAACAAAAACGCCCCGCCGGTCCATCCGCGGTCGGGGCGCTTCCGGGCGACAGCCGAAGCCGTCGTCGCTGTGTTACGCCAAGTAAGCGAGCGTTCTCACGGTTTCAAGATGCCGCGCCAAGCCCCGCATGCGCCCAGCAACGCTTATGTATCGAGGAAGCCGCAAGGAGCATAGCCTCTACAATTACATGAAATTCGTTTCCAGAGAGCCTCTTGCAAAATTGTTAGAGATTGGCGCGGGCGATGAGGCGATATAGATAGGCTTCCTCATGTGGATTGCAAGTATTATTGTGTAGAATATTGCGCTTTCATTTAAAAGTTGTTGGATTATGATTTCGAATCGAACTACGCGCCGTGGCGACGGACCACATGACTGACGATCCTCTCGACGCCATGTGGGCGCGCTGGAATCACATACAGGCCTCGCTTTTCCCTTGGCTTCGCGAGGAAGTCGAGCCGATGACCGAACAGCTCGGGCGGCTCATCACCATCCTCGAGGTGATCGGTCTCCAAGCCTTCGTTCCAGAGCCGCCGCGAGGCCCGGGCCGCCCACCCGAGGATCGCCGCGCCCTGGCCAGATGCTTCGTCGCCAAGGCTCTGCTCGGCATTCCAACCACCAGCGCCTTGATCGAACGCCTGCAGGCCGACAAGTCGCTGCGCAGAATCTGCGGGTGGGAGCGGCGTGCGCAGGTTCCGCACGAATCCACCTTTTCTCGCGCTTTCAACGAGTTCGCGCAAGGCGATCTGCCGGGCAGAATGCACGCGGCGCTGGTCGAGCGCACGCTCGAGGGGCGCGTCGTCGGCGTCGTCGCCCGCGACGCCACCGAGATCGAAGCGCGCGAGAAGCCCGTCGAGAAAGACGGGAAAGACGATCCGCCGCCGCCCGCCGCCGAGCCGCCAAAAAGGCGCGGACGCCCGAGAAAGGGCGAGGAGCGGCCAAAGCCGGAGCCGTCGCGCCTCGAACGGCAAGCCACGCAAAGCCTTGCGAAAATGCTCGCCGAGCTGCCCACCGCCTGCGACGTCGGCTGCAAGAAGAACAGCAAGGGCTATAAGGAGACATGGATCGGCTACAAGCTGCATCTCGACGTCGCCTGCGGCCAAATCCCCGTCTCCTGCGTGCTGACCTCGGCCTCCGTGCACGACAGCCAGGTCGCCATTCCCCTCATGACCATGACCAGCGCCCGCATCGTCTATCTCTATGAGGCGATGGACGCAGCCTACGATGCCGAAATCATCGACCGGCACAGCAAGGCGCTCGGCCATGCGCCGCTGATCGACCGCAATTTTCGTTCGCAGCATGAAGCCAAAACCGAATGCGCCGAGGAGGTCGCCCGCATGAGGCGCGTCGGCGTCCCGGACCCGGACGACAGACTCTTCGATTTCCGCACCATGGCCGAACGCGTCAATGCCCGGATGAAGGACGAGTTCGGCGCCAGGTTCGTGCGCGTGCGCGGCGCCATCAAGGTCAAATGCCACTTGACGTTCGGCGTGCTCGTCCTCGCCGCCGATCAAATCTTGCGGGTCTCGGCCTTCCGCGCCGCCCCCGCCTGAGCCCCCACGAAGCCGACATCTCGCGTGCCGGCGGCAAAATCACTCGCTCGAAGAATTATGCAAGAGGCTCCAGAACTCGATCCTTCCGCCGCCCACTCCAGTTTAGCACCATGAGAACCGCAAGCGACGATCTTCGTCGAGGTGAAGACTGGGAGACGCGCATGAGCATTATCAAATTCGCGGCCAGCACGGCCATCATTCTGACTCTCACGGCGTCCGCGGCCTCGGCCCACCTCGGCGCCGCGGCCACGGCTCCCGATGGCGCGGGCCTTGGTTGGCAGGCCTGGCGGACGCCCGATAACCCCGCTCCCGCGCGGATTGCCGCTCCGCGCTTGGGCATTAGCGGGACCTACTGGTCCAGCGGACAGCAGGAGCGCGTCAGTCCGCACAGGTGAGGGCGCTTGACCGGCGGCGTCACGCGACGTCGCCGCTTCGCCGCGCTCAAGGGCGGGGCGCTGACGGGGACCGCCGCGATCTCAAGAACTCCAGGAAGGCTGCCCGGGTCGGCTCGGAGACAAAGTGCTCCATGCCCTCGGCGTCGGCTTCGGCGGCTTCTGGCGGAACGCCGAGGGCCAGAAGGATGTCGACCACGAGCCTGTGGCGCGCCTTGATACGCTCCGCCAGCTCCTGGCCTTGCTTGGTCAAGAAGACGCCGCGATAGGGCAGGCCCGTCGCCAGACCGTCGCGTTTCAATCGTGCGATGGTCTTAATGGCGGTCGCGTGCGCCACCCCCAGCCGACGGGCGATATCGGTGGGCCGCGCCTCGCCGGACGTCGCCAGCAAGTCGGCGATCAATTCCACATAATCCTCATGCAGCGCGCCTGACTGCGCCGCCCTCGTCCTGCTGAATCGACGCGCCTGGGTCTGCTCGGCGGGAAGCGACAGCGCAACGCCGCGCGAACCTCGATCGTTTGTTTCTCGCTTCGGCATTTTGAAGACCCGCCGGAAGGCAAATCAGCGCAAGGAGCACCATATCGGCCTTGTCGACAAATTCAAGCCGCCTACATCTTTTGTAGCCAAGGCTACAGAGAGCAAGCCAATCGCATGGGCGCCGAAGTCGCTTTAAACCCTCGATCGTTGACCGCTCACACCGTGCTCGCCGCGCGGCGCGCGCTCTCCGGCCAGGGCGGCGGCGTCTCGTTCGTTTTTGCCGGTCCCGCGGTGGTCGCTTCGATCGCTTACATGGATCCAGGCAATTTCGCGACGAACATCCAGGCTGGCGCGAAATACGGATACGGGCTGCTCTGGGTCGTGCTCCTGGCCAATTTCATCGCCATGCTCTTTCAGGCGCTCTCCGCGAAATTGGGCATCGCCACCGGGAAAAACCTGGCGGAGATTTGCCGCGATCAGTTTCCGCGTCCGGTCGTCTGGGGGTTGTGGGTCGTCAGTGAAATCGCCGCCATGGCGACGGATCTCGCCGAGCTTCTCGGCGGGGCGATCGGCTTGTCGCTGTTGCTGCACACGCCGCTCATCGTCGGCATGACGGCGACGGCCGGGATTTCCTACGGCATACTGATGTTCGAGGGCCTCGGCTTTCGCCCGCTCGAATTGGCGATCGGCGCTTTCGTCGGTCTCATCGGACTCTGCTACCTCGTCGAAATGTTCTTCGCGCCCGTCGACTGGGCTTCGGCGGCGTCGCATGCGGTGACGCCGCAGATCGCCGATGCAGGCGCGCTGCTGATCGCTGTCGGCGTCGTCGGAGCAACCGTGATGCCGCACGCAATTTATCTGCATTCCGGTCTGACGCAGGCGCGCACGCCCACGCACAACGATCAGGAACGGCGTCAGCTTCTGCGCTATTCGAACCGCGAGGTCGTTATCGCGCTCAGCTTCGCCGGCTTGGTGAACATGGCGATGGTGATGATGGCCGCCGGCGCCTTCCACGTCGGCCATAGCGACGTCGCCGAGATCGAGACCGCCTATAATACACTGACGCCGCTGCTCGGCGCCGGCGCGGCCGGCGTGTTCCTGCTGTCGCTGATCGCCTCGGGGCTGTCGAGCTCCACCGTCGGAACAATGGCCGGCCAGATGATCATGCAGGGCTTCGTCGGCTTCAAAATCCCCGTTTGGTCGCGCCGGCTCATCACGATGGCTCCGGCCTTCGCCGTCGTCGCGCTCGGAGCCGGCGCGACCAACGCGCTGGTGCTGAGCCAGGTGGTGCTCAGCATCGCCCTGCCGGCGCCGATGATTTCGCTCATCCTGTTCACGGGGCGCGCCGACATCATGGGCGGTTTCGTCAACAGCCGTCTCACGCAGGTCCTGGCTGCCGTCGCGGCCGGCGTGGTGCTGTCGCTCAATATTTTCCTGATTGCGCAGGCTCTCGGCTCGCCGCTGTTTGGCGGCGTGTAGGGCGGCGGCGTTGGGTTCGAGCGGCTCGAAATCGAGTGAGCGCGACGGTGAGTGAATCCACTGGCGCACAGGTGGGCGGCCCGCCCCGGTGGGAATGGCGGAGCTTTGCCGCAAGCTTCGCCGAGCTCGAGGCGAAGATCGGCCCCCCGGCGCAGGTTGCGCCTCGCGATAGCGAGGAGTTGTATTTGGCGAACGCGCGTTCGCCGCATAACGCGAAAATCCGTGAGGGTCTGCTGGATGTGAAGCGGATCAAGACGACCGCGCCCACGGGCCTCGAACTCTGGGAGGCGACGTTGAAGCGCGGCTTTCCAATGTCCGCGCCGGCGATCATCTCCTTCTTCGCCGCTCTGGATTTGGCGCCTCCCGCCCTGCGGCGCGAAACCTATCAAATGGATGAATTTCTCGCTGAGGTCATTGGCGGCGATCCTGCATTTCAAACCGTCAAGGTCATCAAAGCGCGACGTCTGTTTTCCCTCGGCGGACGCCGGTCGGAACTCGCCCGACTTTCAATCGGCGGCGCCGATGTGGAGACCTTTTGCATCGAGGACGAAAACGCCGCGCGCATCGAGGCCGCGCTCAAAGAATTGGGCTTGGACCCCGCCGCCAACACCAATTATCCGAATTTCTTTAGGCGTTGTGGGGCGTAAGGAGCGGGTTTGGGGCGGCTCAGCGCGCGTGCGACTCGGAATGTTCTGAACGCGCTTCAGGCGCGGACAGGCCCCAAAACTTCAAAATCAGTCGGCTGGAGCAAATGCCTTTGTCCAGGATCCAGGGCCCCGCCACGCCGCAGCCTTGCGCCGCGTCCACTTCCACGCCGTGGTTCGCGTCGGGCACGAGATATTTCTCGACCAGTATCGTTCCATTGGCGTCGGCGTAGCCTTCGTAAACGGCGCCATGGACAGCGGCGATTTTGGCGGGCGTCTGGCCGATCCCGAGCGCGTTGGTCCATTCTTTGACCAGCTCGTCGGCATTCTTTGGGTTAACCGTCGTGTCCGCCGCGCCCTGCCAGATCGAAATCTTACGCTTGTCCTGACCGGCGACGCGTCCCGAGGCGGCGGCGCGGACGAGATCTCCCCACTCCTGCGGCGTTTTCTCCACTCCCCCGTTCATGCAGGAGTAGGCGCCCAAGACGTCCCTGGCGCAGCCGTAGGGCAGGCCGGCCGCGACGCCGGCGCCTTCAAGCTCGGGATAGGCCGCGAGCAGAGCGACCGCCATGGCGCCGCCGGCGGAGAGCCCGGTGACATAGATTTCCTTGGGGTCGCTCTTGTAGTCGGCGCGAATTTTCTGGACCATCGCCCAGATTGACGCCGCTTCGCCCACAGCGCCGCCAGCGTCGTGACGCTTCACGTCTTTGGGCTCAAACCAGTTGAAACACCGGCTTTGATTGTTCGCGGGCGTTTGCTGCGGGAGGAGGAGGGCGAAGCGGTATTCGTCCGCGAGCTTGATCCACCCGGCTCCCTCGCCATAGTCCGTGGCCTGCTGCCTGCATCCGTGCAGCGCGATAACCAGAGGCCGATTGGCCTCGAGCCCGCTCGGAGAATGGAAGCACATTTCCAGCTTCCCCGGGTTTTCACCGAAATCGGCGACCGCGGTCAGGGAGCCGCAGTCGGCCTTGGCCGGCTGCGGACAAGAGCCGAACCCCCAGGCGCACAGCCAATCCGAGGCCGGGTCGGCATTGGCCGGCTGGCAGAGGGCGAGAGCGGCGATCGTCGCCACGATGCCGATCGCGCCCCGCTTCGAGTTTGCCGCAGCCATGATAACGATCCCTATGTTCGCGCTTTTCGCCCGAAAGGCTTGTTCGCTCGCGCTAGTATCCTCGCGATGACATGGACTTCGCGCGGGGCGTCGGCGAAACCTCACGCCCAAAGCGCCTGATAATCATCAACGCGGCGCGCATGCGCCCGTTTCTCTTCCTCAGACAGAAACGCCGCATGGAAGGAGTTGCGCGCAAGATCTGCGAGCGCGCCGTTCGAGAGGCCCAGCGCCTGCTGAACGGCCTTGTAGTTTTCATTGATGTAGCCGCCGAAATAGGCCGGGTCGTCCGAGTTGACGGTGACGCGCAAGCCTTTCTCCAGCATCCTTCGCAAGGGGTGGCGGCGGAGGTCGTCGACGACCCGCAGCCGCAGGTTCGAGAGCGGGCACATTGTGAGCGGCACGCGCTCGCGGACGAGGCGCTCCATGAGGGCGGGGTCGTCGAAAGCATGGTTGCCGTGATCGACGCGGGCGACATGGAGCAGATCCAGCGCCTCGCGAACATAGTCGGCCGGACCTTCTTCGCCCGCGTGCGCGACCGTCAGCAGTCCCTCGCTTCGAGCCCGCTCGAAGACCTCTTGGAACTTGCGGGGAGGATTGCCCTTTTCCGCTGAGTTCGAGACCCACCGCGACGATTCGGTCGCGATAGCGCAGCACATCTTCCAATGTGGCCAGGGCTTCGTCGGCGTCGCGGTCGCGCAGGAAGCAGGGGATCAGCCGCGAGCCGACCCCCAGCCGCTCGCGTCCATCCTCCAGCGCGCGCCAAATGCCCTCGAGCGCGGTCTCGAAGGCGACGCCGCGGCTCGTGTGGCCCTGCGGGTCGAAGAAGATTTCGGCGTGGAGCACGCTTTGCGCGCGCGCCTTTTCGAGATAGGCCCAGGTGACGTCGTAGAAATCCTCCTGCTTTTGCAAGACGGCCATGCCCTGATAATAAAGGTCGAGGAAGTCCTGAAGGTTGCTGAAATCATAAGCGGCGCGCAGCGCGTCGACGGAGTTGTAGGGCAGCTTGACGCCATTGCGGGCCGCCAGCCGAAACAGGGTCTCGGGCTCGATTGTCCCTTCGATGTGCAGGTGCAACTCGGCCTTCGGCAAACCTTCGATGAAGCCTGTCATACGCCTCTCCCAGGGGCCCGCTTAAACTGCAAGCTTAGGGTCGGCGGCGGGAGCGGCAACGGCGTGCGACACAAAAACTGCTCCAAGGGACGGGCATATGGGCGGCTTACGCATTCTTTTGAGCGAAGCGGAAATCGCCGCGCGCGTCGAAGCGCTCGCCGGCGAGATCGCGCAGTCGATTCCCGACGAGTTCGTCATGGTTGGACTTCTCAAGGGCTCGGCCGTCTTTGTCGCCGACCTCGCTCGCGCTTTGCACCGCGCCGGCGCCCGCCCCGAGATCGAGTTCCTTCGGCTCAGCAGCTACGGGTCCGCCATGGTGAGCGGCGGCGAGGTGCGCCTGCTCGCCGACATACCCAGCGACATCGAAGGGCGACAGGCGCTCCTCATCGACGACATCGTCGATACCGGCCGGTCGATCGCTTTCGCCGCAGATTTGTTGCGCCAGCGGAAGGTCGGGGGCCTTTGGACCTGCGCGCTGCTCGACAAGCCGCAGCGGCGGGAAGTCGAGGCGCCGATCGATTTCGTCGGCTTCCGGATCGAGGATGTGTTTGTCGCCGGCTACGGCATCGACCACGCGGAGAAATATCGCCAGCTGCCCTACATCGGCGTCGTAGACTGAACCGGCGCCCCCGATGCGCCCGGCGACACGGCTTCGCGCCCCCCAAGTGACGACGCGGGAAATTCTCGTCGATGAAATCTAGGGTCTCGTCCGCCTCAGAACACGCTCGACGCACTGATCTCGCAGAGTCGCTCCATCCCCCGCCGAAAAACGACCCTAGGTCGTCGACGCGAAGCGGTGCCAAAAACCAGACGCCAATTGATGGACGAGGCGCCCGGCCTCTCCTGAAAGAGACGGGGCGCCCCTCTCCTCAGGCGGCGACCTTATGGCATTCGTCAGCGCAGGCCTGGCAGGCGTCGCCGCAGGCTTTGCACTCCGCATATTGCGGGAACTTGTCACATTCCTTCTTGCATGCGACGCAGACATCGGCGACCGTCTTGGCCATCGCCGGCGTAAAGGCCGAATTGACAGCGGCGAGCGATTCCAAGGCGCGGCATGCGGCGATGAGGTCGAAGGACGCCGTGGTGCAGGCGGCCATGCTCGAATTGTTCATGGACAGCATGCCGAAACAGTGACGCAGACAATTGTCGCCTTCGAGGACGCATTTTCCCGAGGCGTCGCTCAAGGCCTTGTATTTGGGCGGATGCATGTGGTGCATGCCCGGCGCGGCGTTTTGCGCCATTGCCGGCGCCGCTGATAGGATGGCGGCCGAGGCGCAAAGGCTCGTTACGAATTCGCGACGTTCCATCGAAGTTTCTCCCACTTTTCTTCAACCCCCAGCGAAACAAGACGCTTAAACACATAGGCCGCCCGACCTCGTGGACAACCGCTGCAGGGCGCCCCAAAATCTCTCCCTAGAAGGTGCCGTCACGAACCCTAGCCAAGAGGAAGCCGTGGTTACTGTGAGACAGATCAAGGCCGCGCGGGCCTTGCTGGCGTGGTCGCAAGGCGCGTTAGCGGAAGCGTCGGGCGTGTCCGAGCCGACCGTCGCGCGTCTCGAAGCGCAAGATGGCGACCTCGGCGGGCGCGCGGGCGCGGGCGCGAAGATCGTCGCCGCGCTCGAGGCTGCGGGCGTCATTTTCTTGGAAGAGAACGGGGAGGGCCCGGGCGTGAGGCTGCAGAAGCTGCGGGGCTCGGCGCCAGTTTCAATAGCGATCGAGGACTTGAGCGCTGAAAACGACGAGTAAGGGGCGTGGAAAGAGGGGCTCGGTCGTGTTTAAGGCCCTGGAAAGCGGGCGCACGCGCCCTAGGTGCCGTTTAAACCTCCTTAGGTTACTTCGAGCCCGACCCGGATCCGGTCGGGCTATTTTTTGTGCCGGCGGGGGCCGCGTCGCCGCTGAGAGCGCTCGAAGCGAGCCTTTCGACCGAAGCTCCGGAACCTCCGCGCGCTTTACTTCGTCAAACGCTGAAGATTCTTGCGGACGCGCCTTTGGTAGACGCTCAAGGCGCGCTTTGGCGCAAGATGCGCATTGCCCGTGAGGACGGCTTGCGTGGCGGAGATATTCGCTTCTTGCGCCGCCTGGATCTTCTCTTCGACCATGCGTCGGCTCTCCGCCTTTGCGGCGGCGCCGCCCCATGCGATTTTGGCGAGCCGCATGGCGATGACGAGGTTGGCCTCGAGGCCGAGTCTCACGGAATCGGCGACAAGCCCGGGCCAATTGGGACGCTTGCGTGGCACTTGGCTTCCCCCGTTCGCGTTCGCGTCCAATGCCGACGGCCGGCCGCAAAAACCTCGATCAAGGCGAGAGGCTTCTCGCCGACCTCCTATCCGAGCGCCCAGATTTCTCTGATCGCTCGGAGGATAGAGCACCGATTTTGCTCTGGCCAAACACCGCTAATTTACGATGCCGTCCGGCTCTCTCAAAAGACGGGCCGGAGCGCTCGACATCGAAGCTTCAGGCCTTTGGCGGCAGGGCGCCGCCGGGCGTGGACTTGTCGATCGCCGTCGGCAGATGCTTCGCGAGATAATCGGCGGCCTGATCGATCGGAACGCCCGTCGCAGTGGCGATCTGCTTCAGCTTTTCCGAACCGAGCGCTTTCTTCACATCGTCGGCGCTGATCGGCAGGTTCGAGCCGTCGCCGATCCAGGATTTCACCTGCTGTCCGTAGCCTGTCTTCTCAAACTCAGCGACGACGCCTTCAACGCCGCCGTGGTTCTCGAGATAATGCTGCACGACCGAGAGAGCTCCGGCGCCGACGACGCCGCCAAGAATTCCGTCCAACAGTCCCATGTTCGTACTCCTTGAGCCGACACGCCCCAACAGGGCGCAGGAAGCGAGCGCCAGCGGCGCGTTGTGCGCGTTCGGCGCGCGTGACACTGAGCCGAGCGCGCAGGATTGTCAAAGAACTGCCGGGCCTAGCGACGCGTCAGCGGAGCGACGCGCGCGGCCGACAAGGCGCAGCGCGCGTCGCGGCCGGCGAAGGCCGTCACGCCGGCTTTTTCATGACGGCGTTCTTGATGAGGCCGACGATCACCGTGACGATGGCGCCCGTCACGCCGCCGCCAACAGCCTGTCCGGCCGCGGCCGCAATGTCGAAGCCGCCCGGCGCTGTCGCCGCGCCCGCAAGAGCCGGGATCACCGCTTGCAACAATTGCCCGCCAATGCCGCCGCCGACGGCGCCGCTGATGGTCTTGGCGATGGGACCGAGATCGATGTTTTTCATCATGCCGCCGGCGGCGTTGCCGCCGAGCGCGCCAGCGATGGCCTGGATGACGAGACTGATAAGCATAGACATTTTGTTGCCTCTCCCTCGTTTTCACGGAACATCGGGCGCTCCGTCAAACACCGTTAAGAAAGATGATCGTAGATCATGATAGGTTCATGACTTGCGAGGTCGCGTCCCCGTCATTCCATCGCGTTGCCCGTGGAGGCTCGAGCCCAGAGACGGCGTAAGCAAACTTCCCTTTACCGGCTCGGAAGCGCCGGCCTTTCATGAGGGAGGCCGCTATCGTCGATATCGAAATCGGGATCCAGAATCGTTTTGCCCTGCGCCCCAAGAAATGCCGGCTGCGCCTTGAGCCACTCGCTCATCTTCTGCTGTCTCGCGTAAAACTCGAGGCGCATTTCAAGGTCATGAACGATCTCGGGGTGTTCGCCCGCGACATCGCTCGGATCGCTGCGCAGATTGAAAAGCTCCGTCTTGCCCGGCAACAACGCGACTTTCACGAGCTTCCAGTCGCCCTTGCGCACGGTGCCGCGGAAGGCTTCGACGTTGATGAGAATGTCGTCGTTGGGCGAAGGCGCGCCTTCGCTGATCGTCGTCCACATGTCTCTGCCGTCGAGCGGGTGCGCGGGGTCCGCCTTCGCCCCCGCGAGGGCCAGAAGAGTTGGCATCACGTCCACCATGTGAAGCGGCGCGTCGACGACGCGCGGCGTTAGCTTCCCTGGCCAATTCGCGAAGGCGACGACCCGCACGCCGCCCTCATGAAGCTCCCCCTTGCCGCCACGGAAGGGCGCGTTGGACGGGGGAGGCGTCGCGCCCATCGACAGTCCGCCCGCCTGATGAGTCCGCTCTTCTTCCGAGCGCGCGCCCGTCGCGAAGAGCCCCTTGATGGGGCCGCCGTTATCGCTAGCGAACAGAATGATCGTATTTTCGCGAAGCTTCTTCATGTCGAGCGCAGCGACGATCCTGCCGATCTGGACGTCCAGCTCGTCAATCATCGCCGCATAGGTTTGACGGTTGGGGTCGGCGATGGACTTGTATTTGTCCTTGTCGGCCTGCGGCGCCTGATAGGGGGCGTGGGGCGCGAGCGAAGCGAAATAAAGAAAGAACGGCTTTGCGGGATTTTGCTTTTCGATGAGCTTCACGGCCTCGTCGCCGATGAGGTCGGTGAAGTAGCCCGGCTCTTTGAGGAAGCGGCCGTCGCGCTGCCAATCGATGACGCCGCCGCGGTCCTTCGAGAAGTAATCCACTTCGCCAACGAGGTTCCCATAGAAATGCTCGAAGCCGCGGTTCTGCGGCCAATACTTCCTGTCTGCATGACCCAGGTGCCACTTGCCGACCATATAAGTGTCGTAGCCGGCTTCCTTCAGCGCCTGCGGCAAGGTGCGCTCGTCGACAGGCAGACCATAGGTATGGCTTGGAAAGATCACGAGCGTCTGCAGGCCGTGACGCATGGGGTAGCGTCCCGTCATGAGCGCGGCGCGTGAGGGCGTGCAGACGGGCTCGCCATAGAAGGCTTCCAGACGCACGCCCTCGGTCGCGAGCGCGTCGATATGGGGCGTCCGGATGTCGCTGCCGCGATAGCCGAGGTCGGCGTTGCCCAAGTCGTCGGCCATGATGAAAATAATGTTCGGCCGGGCGGCCGGGCTCTCGGCTAAAGCCGGCGACGCCGCCAGTCCGAAAAGAGCAAAGGGGACGAGAATATTGATCAGAATATTGATCCTGGACACGGATGCCCCCTCGACTTTTTTCTTCCGCAGCCGGCTGCCGCCCGCGCCCAGCCGGAAGCAGCCGAAATGGAGCCTGTCACAGCTTCGCGAAGGCTTGGGCGCCCGGTCGCGATCTTTGCCGATCCTAAAAAAGAGCCCGGCGGGGGCGCCGGGCGAGGTCAGCTCTTGAGAACAGGATTCTGCGCGATTTATCTCCGCTCTCGGCGCAGGCCAGAGACGCGGCTGACAATTCCCGGACGATTTTCGCCAACTCGCGCGGCGGAGGCTTGCCCCCGTCGCGCGAGCTGCTCAGATGCGGCGGACTATGCGCTCAACAGGGCGCGAAGAGTTGACGCGCAGCAGCGGCGATCTCGCGCGTCCTGGCGCCTGCGCCCGCGAGGACGAAGAAGCCGAGGCTGACGAGGCCCGCGCCGGGGACCGGTCCGGGGGTCGCATATTCCACAACCACCGAGTCTATATTGTCGATCCACCGGCCATGCTTGTTGTCCTCGGGAGAAACGGTACGCGCGACTGCGGAGGCCGGAAAGTCGCCGAGTGTGGAATTGTAGGCGAGAATGTTGTTCAGGCTGCCGCCATAGGCCGGGTCCAACTCCGCCAGCGAGTAGGTCACGACATACCCGTCCGAGGCCGTGAACTCCACGACCTGACTGGTCACCGACCCGGGCTGGCTCGTATTGACGAAGTTGAAAAGCGGAACGCCCGTGTAACTACCCCCGCTGACGGGCACATTCACCGAGGGAAGGCTCTGGAGAGCGGCGAGGTTGTAGGAGCCGGGGCTGTTCGTCAGCCCGGAAAGAGTGAGCGCGGATGTTTGACCTCCGGGTCCTGCCGCTGCGGGCGCCCAGCCGATGACCAGCTGCGTCAGATTGGAGACGTCTCGCCCCGAGGCGCCGGCATTGGGATCGACGAGTGTGTAATTCCCTCCGGTCACGGAGATGTAAGGCGCCGAATTCGTGCCGCCGAAGGCGGGGTTGAGCTCGCCGAGCGAGAAGACGGATTCCGTTCCGCCGCCAAAGGCCATGACATAGCCGCGCAGCTGGGAGTTTTTGCTATTGAAGCCGGGCGGGGTAGGGATCGCGGCGCCGCTGACGATGTTCCAGAGGGTCTCGTCATTGGTCGGAGTGACCGAACTCGGAAGCCCCGGCCCGTCAACCGCCAACTGAGCCTGCGCCGGCGCGCAGGCCATGCAAGTCAATGTCGCCGCGAAAGCCGCTGGCAGGGTCCGCGCCGCGAGGCGCGGGAAGTTTTGCGAAAGTCTCTTCGTCATTTCGGGCTCCATTGCGCGACGCGGCGCCGGGGCTGTGCGGCCGGCCGCTCCAGAGTTGCTTAAGCGAGGGCGATCGTAAGACCCCTGACGGCGCCTGCTGGCCCGCCAATCGCGGGGAGAAGACAGACGCTATTTATCCGGACTATATATCGGTCCACGCTGTCGTCAATTGCGGAACGGAGATTTAGCAGAATATTCGCGAAGGTGTTGCATATATACAACAGTTGATGTTGATATGTCTATTTAGATATTCGTTTTCTAAGCTGCTTTCGCCATGAAATACGGTATTCGCTTGCGTCTTATTCAAAGACGCAAGTGCGAGACTACAGCTTTCGCGCACAGTCCAAGGCCACACGGCCAGGCCGATGCTTTCGCGAAGCACAACCCACGCCATGGCGAGAGGCCGCCGCCCTCACTATGTAAAAGGGTTACCGTTCGCTAAACGTAAGTGCATCTGCGCTTTGAGCAAAGTCTAAATCTCGGGCAAAGCGCCTTTTTCGGACGGGTGTTGCAAAAATACCACAGTCTCGGCGCGTCGCGCGCGACGTCCTGCGTCGGCGATCCTCTGCGAGAAAAAAAGCCCGGCGGGGCGGCCGGGCTAAGTTGACCTACGGGAGGGTTGTCCGGAAAGGTATCGCCGACGCCGGCGCAGGATAGTGACGGGGCTGACAAAATTCACGGACGATTCTCGCCATCGGCCGCCGACGACGGCCGCCGCGCGGGCCCTTCACTCATAGAGAAACGCCACGACGCGCGCCGGGGCGGCCGAAGCGCCCTTGAGGCGCAGCGGAAAGACCGCGACGTCGAAGCCGTGGCTCGGCAGCTGATCGAGGCCCCGCAGCTGCTCCATTTGCCAATAGGGCTTGCGTCGCCCGACGAGATGCCCCTGCCAGAAGACCGTCGCATCGTTCTTCGCCTTGGCGTCCTTGATCTGATTGTGGAAGGGACGATCCCACCCCCACTGATCGACGCCCATCACGACGACGCCTCTGTCGATCAGCCATTCGGTCGCCTCTGCGCTCATGCCGGTTCCGCTCTTCCAATAGTCTTTCGTTCCCTGCAATCGATCGCGCCCGGTCATGATCAGCGCGATGACGCCGGGTGAGAGCGTCGCGCCGCTTCGCGCGAGGCTCGCCTCCATGTCGGCGACGTCGATCTCCTCGCCTTCGTTCTTGTGGCGCATGTCGAAGACGACGCCGGGGCCGAAGCCAAGCTCCAGCGGCATTTCGTCGATCGCCGCCGGACGGCTGCCGTCGGCGAGCGTCGGGCCGTAGTGCCAGGGCGCGTCGATATGCGTCGTCGAATGTACGCCCATTTGGGTGATCGTATCGTCCGCCCAGCCAGCGAAATCCTTGGGGAAGAGCCGGAAGGGAAGCCCCAAGAGCCGCACGAGCCAGCGCGCTTTGCCATGCGCATGATGCTTGACCTTCACGCGCATGAAGAAGGGATCGTTGGGGTTGTCGACGATTTCTTTGGAGAGATCGACGATGCGCTTGGGGCGTATGGCGGTCATGGGTGCGGGCCTTTTTTTCAATGCCTTTTGGATATGCGCCAAATGAGCGCACCGCTCGGCGGCAAACTAGGGAATGTGCTGCTTCATCCCGATATCTGCGGAGCTATCCGAGGCGTACCCGTTTGCGGGTTCGTGATAAATCTCACAGTTATCGGCGGTACTTTGGAGCTTTAAAAAATTGAAAGCGACGCACCGTTTTTCATGCTTACATATCTCTTTGCAAACATCGATATTAGCAGCGCGACCGCGCGAAGTTGGTTCCCCTCTCAAGCGAGAATTGTGCATTACTAATATTACTGCCGTTTCCGTGGAGACATTTGGTAGCTCGAATGTGTGCTTGACACCTAACACCGAGTGCGGGTTGATGATTGAAGTCGATATGGCGCTTTTCGGATAACATCTCTTGTTCCATCGATCGAATACAAAGGCTAGACATGACTCCAAAATATCACACTTTTCTGCACATTCTGTGATGTGGGGAGCAGAAAAACCAGGCATCCCATTTGAAGAAAGAATATCTTTGCCGTTGATATCCCGATTAGATATTGTTTTAAATCTTGATAAACCATCTCCGCCCTTGCTTTCCGATTGTCTATACTTTGCTTCTGCATCAAGATTGACTACCGTTTCTTGCTCGCCTGCCTTCCGTGCCTCCACCTCTGCCGCACGTATTCGCGCCTCGCCCGCTGCTATCGCTTTTTGCTCTGCCGCCTTCCGCGCCTCATCTGCCGCCTTCCGCGCCTCCTCTGCCGCTGCCGCTTTTTGTTCGGCGGCTTTTAGGGCTTGCTCTGCTGCTCGGCGAGCTTCCTCAGCGGCCACTGCTTTTTGCTCTGCGCCCCTCAAAGCTTCCTGAGCCGCTTTCTGCTCTGCCGCCTTTCGTGCCTCCTCTGCTTCCGCTGCTTTTTGTTCCGCGGCCCTTTGGGCTTGCTCCGCCGCTCGTCGAGCTTCCTCCGCCGCCGCCAATTTTTGCTGCTCAACCTTTAAGGCTTCCTCCGCAGATCTTTGCTCGGCGGTCTCACCAGGCTTCTCGCTAGAGCGTTGCGTAGTGTCTAGAGTAGGGAGGTTAGGTAGGCTAGAGGCAATACCAAAAACCACAAAAACTACCCCTATTATTCCTGAAACCGCTCTTCCGCGCATCGAAACCGGAGGTACAGATACTTCTTTTATCTGGAATCCGCGAGGCTTATCCCGCTGACTCAGGTTCGTCTATATGTAGTTGCAGGGTGTCGCCGGCGATCTGATTTTTTGCGGGCTCGCGCCGTCCGACGATGTCCCGATAGCTTGCCGGCGCGTGGTTGGCGGCGAGGCCGAGCATGGTTTCGAACGAGACGTGCCGGTAAAATCTGCGATTGTAGCGAAACACGAATTCATCGAGGTAGGTATCCACGTGCTTGCGACGCAGGCCGTGATACGTGCCGAGCGCCCAGCGCTTCATCAACGCGAACGCACGGTGGCTCCATGGAAGAACGATGTTCGCCGCCATCACGCCGACGACGCGCGGATCGTGCCGGTAATCGCCGGCAAGGCCGGGATAAGACGCGTGTCCATCGGTGATCAGGGTCGCGCCCGGCGTCACGTTTGCGCGCACGAAGGCTTCGAGCGACGCGGCGGAGTTGTCGGCGATCACGGCGAGGCGCAGGCGGCCCGAGCGCGTGTCGAGGTACTTCGCGCCCTTGCGCCGGGGCTTCGACTTGTTGGTGTCGCGCTCGATGACCTCGACCGCTCCGGCAATCAGAATTTTCCCCGCGTTGCCGGGCTCGAAGAACGCGTCGCCGACCCGGAACGGAATCTCTGTCTGATCGACCTCGACGACGCCTTCGAGAAGTTCGCGGTTCGGATCGATCATTGAGCGCCGCAGCTTTTGCGTCAGCAGCCAGGCCGTCTTGTAGGTGACGCCGAGTTGGGCCTCCAGTTGCAGCGCCGACATGCCGTTGGAGTGCGTTGTCATCAAATGCGCGGCCTGAAACCACGTCGTCAGAGGCAGTCTCGAGCGGTGCATCACGGTGCCGGCGGTGAGCGAGGTCTGGCGTCCGCAATCCAGACATTCGAACAAGCGTGGACGAGTTTTAAGGGCGTTGGCCCGGCTCCTGCCGCAAGCAGGACAAACGAAGCCGTCGGGCCAGCGACACTTGAACAGGAACGTGGCGCAACTCGCCTCGTCGGCGAATGCCTTCTGAAACTCGGCGACCGAACGGCCCCGCGCCATGCCCTGGCTTCCTCGCGATTCCGCGCACGCTGGCGGGCCGCTCAGGCACAACATATAGCGGAACCTGAGTCAAAGGGATAAGCCTTGAATCCGCCTCCAAGAATGCAAATAAGCAAGAGCAACGCCCCAAAAGCGAAGGAAAGCACTTGCACTGTCATTTCATGACTCCAACCCAGATCTTTTCACCGGAAGATGCGGCAAATCAAGCGTAGGCCAGCCTGTCGGCCGGTTCTTGCAGAGGCATCGACAAGGCGACGTTATCGCATCATTTTCCTCAATGCCAGTCCATAGGGATCATCTCTCGGGTGTGTGGCCAATGGTTCCACTCTCCCCTTGATGCGGCAGATTACATCGGCCTGCGTCTGCTAAAGAGCAACGCTAGTGCTCAGACACCGACCGAAGATTTGTGGGCAGGCCGGCGCGACCGCTCTGGTCTCGGGCCGACTGGCGAATCCCGGTTGACAGGGTCCCCGTGCGCACTACCCTCCCGAACAGTGCGGCACAAAATCATCGCGCACAGGACGGCACATTTCCTTGGCTGCAGGTGAATTCATGGATGAAGAGCCTCTTGCATAATTCTTCGAGCGAGTGATTTTGCCGCCGGCACGCGAGATGTCGGCTTCGTGGGGGCTCAGGCGGGGGCGGCGCGGAAGGCCGAGACCCGCAAGATTTGATCGGCGGCGAGGACGAGCACGCCGAACGTCAAGTGGCATTTGACCTTGATGGCGCCGCGCACGCGCACGAACCTGGCGCCGAACTCGTCCTTCATCCGGGCATTGACGCGTTCGGCCATGGTGCGGAAATCGAAGAGTTTGTCGTCCGGGTCCGGGACGCCGACGCGCCTCATGCGGGCGACCTCCTCGGCGCATTCGGTTTTGGCTTCATGCTGCGAACGAAAATTGCGGTCGATCAGCGGCGCATGGCCGAGCGCCTTGCTGTGCCGGTCGATGATTTCGGCATCGTAGGCTGCGTCCATCGCCTCATAGAGATAGACGATGCGGGCGCTGGTCATGGTCATGAGGGGAATGGCGACCTGGCTGTCGTGCACGGAGGCCGAGGTCAGCACGCAGGAGACGGGGATTTGGCCGCAGGCGACGTCGAGATGCAGCTTGTAGCCGATCCATGTCTCCTTATAGCCCTTGCTGTTCTTCTTGCAGCCGACGTCGCAGGCGGTGGGCAGCTCGGCGAGCATTTTCGCAAGGCTTTGCGTGGCTTGCCGTTCGAGGCGCGACGGCTCCGGCTTTGGCCGCTCCTCGCCCTTTCTCGGGCGTCCGCGCCTTTTTGGCGGCTCGGCGGCGGGCGGCGGCGGATCGTCTTTCCCGTCTTTCTCGACGGGCTTCTCGCGCGCTTCGATCTCGGTGGCGTCGCGGGCGACGACGCCGACGACGCGCCCCTCGAGCGTGCGCTCGACCAGCGCCGCGTGCATTCTGCCCGGCAGATCGCCTTGCGCGAACTCGTTGAAAGCGCGAGAAAAGGTGGATTCGTGCGGAACCTGCGCACGCCGCTCCCACCCGCAGATTCTGCGCAGCGACTTGTCGGCCTGCAGGCGTTCGATCAAGGCGCTGGTGGTTGGAATGCCGAGCAGAGCCTTGGCGACGAAGCATCTGGCCAGGGCGCGGCGATCCTCGGGTGGGCGGCCCGGGCCTCGCGGCGGCTCTGGAACGAAGGCTTGGAGACCGATCACCTCGAGGATGGTGATGAGCCGCCCGAGCTGTTCGGTCATCGGCTCGACTTCCTCGCGAAGCCAAGGGAAAAGCGAGGCCTGTATGTGATTCCAGCGCGCCCACATGGCGTCGAGAGGATCGTCAGTCATGTGGTCCGTCGCCACGGCGCGTAGTTCGATTCGAAATCATAATCCAACAACTTTTAAATGAAAGCGCAATATTCTACACAATAATACTTGCAATCCACATGAGGAAGCCTATCTATATCGCCTCATCGCCCGCGCCAATCTCTAACAATTTTGCAAGAGGCTCTGGAGAGCTCTTTACGATAAGTATCTGGTGAGGTTCTTTAAACGGAGGCCTTCATTCGACCGGGGTGGAGCGCTAATCTTGGCTATCCTCGCTCTAACTGAGCGCCTCGGCAAGGATCCAAAAGCAATCCAAATAATCAGCTACAATCGGCGATCAAATCGCATGGATCCTCACGAGATTGTGCCGGGACAGCCGGGTGAAATAGATCAACGATCTAGAATTGAACGCGCCACTATACACGTGTATAAAATCATAGCAGATGGTCATTTTTACACAATTCACGTGCATGGGCGAGACGTTTCATTGATTGAATAATAACAATGCATCCCCGGATGCTATCGCCAAGACATCGACGTTAGATTTGCGGACCGGGCGGCGCTAATGCGTAGCAAGGCCGATCACCTCTGAAGAGTTGGTCCGCCGCGTTGCATCTTTTGTCTGAGTTGTTGCACTAGATTACCGCGAGGCGCCCAAAGGGCGATTTTGCGAGACTGATTCAGTCGCATCGGTCGAATTACGCCCCTTCCACGATCTCATGCGCGATCTCGCCGACGCCCTCGATCACAAGGCGCAGGCGGTCTCCGGCTTTCAGCCAGCGGCCGATCTCCATGCCGCTGCCGCCGGGCGGCGTGCCCGTTCCGAAAAGCTCGCCGGCGAAGAGCGGCTCGCTTTGCGAGACGAAAGCGAGCGCTTCGCCGAGAGAATAGCGCATTCCCGCAAAACTCGTCTCGGCGACGCGCGCGCCGTTGATCTCGACATGCGCCTTGAGGTCTGAGAGGCGTGGCAAGATATCGTCCCGCGTCACCGCGGTCTCGGACACGGAGCTCAAAAAATGCTTCGCCTTTTGCGGGCCGAAGCCGCTTCGCATCTCGTCGCGTTGCACGTCGCGCGCGGAGAAATCGTTCAACACGACGAAGGCGCCGATCGCTTCTTCCGCTTCTTGCGGCGTGGCGTTGTAGAGCGGCCTGGCGAGAGCGAAGCCGAGCTCCAGCTCGTAATCGAGCGCGGTTGAATAAGAGGGCGCGGCGACCGGCGCGCCGCTCGGCGCGAAGGAGAGCGCATTGCCCATGTAATAGATCGGCTGTCGATAATAGAGCGGCGCCGGCCTGAAGGCGGGAAAATCGCGGCCCGTGAGCGCCTCATAGGCGCGCGCGAGGCGAAAGGCCCTCGGCGCGAAGCGTCTTGCCCAGCCGCGCGCGGCGTCGATCGCATGGCGCTCGAACAGCATGAAGTCGCGAAAAGAGAGGGGCTGGAAGGGAAGCAGCGGCAGGGCAGGGGAAAAGCCGCGGCGTTTGCGCTCGGCAAGCTCCCACTCGGGCGCGAAAGGCGAGGGCGGCGCGTCGATTTTGCGCCATTCGCCCTCGATGCGGGCCTGGGTCTCAAACGAGCCGGCGTCTGGAGAAATCACACGGCGAAATTGCATTTCGGCTCCGGGGAAGAGGCGGCGGGGGAGAACTCGTCGCGACACGGCCAAATCTTTAAGCTAGGCCGTTAGGCCCGCTCAAGGGAGGAGGAGCGGGACAGTGGCCCAGTTTGAATAAGGGCTGCTATAATCGCTCTGGAGTTTTCGCGCGTTAGCGCGCATAGTGGAAAGATGAAAGAACTTTTCGCCCCGCTGATGACGCCGTTCAAACGCCAGGACAACTCGGGTTGGCTGGTAATTGTTACGTGGCCAGACAAATTGGAAGAGCGCTTGAACGGGTTTCGCTCAATGTCGGACGTGACGAGCTGGCTCGCTCATGGAGCGCCGGAATGGCTCAAGGCGCATCCCCGGAACAAAAGCCCCTAACGACCCAAAGCCTTCGCGCCCTCTCGACGCATAGGCGAGGCGCGCGCGCTCGCGAAGCGCGGGGGGATGGCTCGCCTTGGGCCGTCTTGTTCGAACTGGTCCGCAAGCGCGGCGCGCCCACGCGCTCGATGCGCGGCGTCCCGCCTACTCCCCCTCCCGCACCGACTTCACCGCATCCTCGAGCCGCATCTGCGCGGAGCCGGGTTTGAGCGGCCTCTGCTGGCTTTCATGCGGCGCCCAGCCGGAGAGCCAGATGATCTCGATCGTCGCGCGCACGCGGCCATCGGGGTCGGAGAATTTTTGCGCATAGATCTCCGCGGCGCGCAGCAGCGCCTTTCTCGCCAAGGGGCGTCGCGCGCGCAGGACGTTGCCCGCGCCCATCCTATGGAGCTCCGCGCAAAGCGCGAGCATCGAGTTGTAGCGCAGCGTAAAATTGTCCACATCCGTGACGGGCAACGCAAAGCCGGCGCGCTGCAGCAGGCCGCCGAGGTCGCGCAAATCGACGAAGGGCGAAACCCGCAGGCTCGCGCCGCCCGAAATCTCGCTCTCGGCTTCGATCAGGGCCTGGCGCAGCTCGAAAAGGCTCAGGCCGCCGACCATGCAGGCAAGGAACAGCCCGTCGGGGGCGAGCGCGCGCCGCACTTGCGCGAGCACGCCCGGCAGATCGTCGACCCACTGCAGCGCGAGGCCAGAAACGACGAGATCGAGCGAGCCGGGCGCGAGGGGCAGGGCCTCTTCGTCGGCGACGATGCGCAGACCCTGTTCCTCGGCGCCGAGCGTAAGCGCGGCGCGGAGCGGCGCCGGGCGCTGCGGCGTCGCGAGCGCGCGCGCGAAATGTGCGGTCGGCGTGCCGAGATCGAGCGCGCGGGGAAACTCGCGCTTGATCGCGGCGAGACGATCCTCGAGGTCTTCCGCCGCGCGCGCAATCAGGAAATCCGGCGCGCCTTTGTCGAGCGCACGAGCGAGCCTTCGGCTCAGAAGCCTTCGATCGAAGAGGCGTGGCGGAAGCTTCTGCATGTCGCGAAGGCGATCCTGTCGGCGCTTACGGGCGGCGTGTTGCAAGGGCGCCGCACTATACGAAAACTTAGAGTCTGTCCGGAAGGATCACGCTGGATTGCATAGCTTTCGCAGCATGAGGCGGATGGAGGCGAGGCGCAGGAAGGCCAGCGCCCTGCGCGACAGGCATTCCCAGTCCTTGGCGAGCCTGCGGCATCTGCCAAGCCATGAGAACGTCCGTTCCACGATCCAGCGCTTGGGCAAAACGACGAAGCCTTGCGCCTGATCTGAGCGCTTGACGATCTCGACGTTTACGTCGGCGATCACCTTGTCGATAGCCGTTCGAAACTCCGGCCCTTGATAACCGCCGTCGGCGTAGAGCTTCAACAGGAACGGGAAAGCCCCAAACAACGTCGCCATCACCAGCACGCCGCCGTCGCGGTCCTGAATGTCGGCCGGGTGCACGAGCGCGTGCATCAGCAAGCCCTGCGTATCGACGAGGATATGTCGCTTCTTGCCCTTGATCTTCTTGCCCGCGTCATAGCCGCAAGGGTCGATGCAGGCCCCCCTTTTTCTGCGCTCTTCACGCTTTGGCTGTCGATGATGGCCGCTGTCGGGCTCGCTTCGCGTCCCGCCTGTTCGCGGCATTTGACGTAAAGCTCCCAATGGATGCGGTTGAGCGTCCCATCCCAATCCCAAAGGTCGAAATAGTCGTAGACCGTGCTCTTTGGCGGCAAATCCTGCGGGATCGCTCGCCATTGGCAGCCCGTGCTGAGCACGTAGAGGAGACCGTTGACCACCTCGCGCAGGTTCACCGTGCGCTTGGCGCCGCCGCGCTTGGCCGGAGGCAGCAGCGGCTCCACCTGCGCCCATTCCTCGTCGGTCAAATCGCTCGGATAACGCAACTTGCTCCGGTCATAGCGACCCCGATTTTCGTCCGTCCACATCGGCCAGCTCCCAACGAATCGTGCTGACCCATGGAATCACAAGTGACTCATAGGACTCAACATGTTCGCGGACGGGCTCTTAGGGTTACCCCCTAACCGCGCCCGCACTTTAATTTCGACAAGAGCGTAGCCGAAGCTAGAATGTTTCCTACCTTGAAGTCTAAGCCCGCAAGCGTCGCGGGCCGTTAGCGTCATGGAGTGAAGCGATGATCTTGACGAAGCTCGTTTCGCGCGCGGCCCGCCTGCGTGCGCTCAATCTCGCGCTGGCTGTGGCGACGCTCGCCGGCCTTTGCGCCTTTGCGCCGCAGAAGGCGGAAGCCGGCGCGAGGGTCTCCTTCCCGGACTCGGTCGAGCCGGGCACAATCGTGATCAGCGCGCATCAGCGCAGGCTTTATCTCGTCAATGGCGATGGAACCGCCATCTCCTATCCGGTCGCCGTGCCGAAGCGCGGCAAGGAATGGTCCGGCTCCACCTATGTCTCTGCGAAACACGATCATCCCGATTGGTCGCCCCCGGACGCCGTCAGACGCGATCATCCGGAGCTCCCCGGTCTGATCCCGGGCGGCTCGCCGCATAATCCGATGGGCGCCCGGGCGATCGTGCTCGAGCGCAATGAGGTCGCGATCCACGGCACGACGAACAGGATGCGCGCCTCCATCGGCTCGGCCGCGTCTTACGGCTGCATCCGCATGCGCAACGAGGACGTGTCCGATCTCTACAACCGCGTCAGCGTCGGAACGCCGGTGATCATGGAGCCTTAACGCTCCTGCAGTTTCTGCGAATTGGCGGCGCGGTCCGAGAGGCCGCGCCGTTTTCGTCGCATCGCGACGAGGCCGCTCGCCTCATCGCTCGGCGAGGCCGGGCGTCAGAGCCAGCTTGATCGGCAGCTTCTCGTCCAGCGTATAAGGGCTCGCCTTGTTTTCCTCGACCCATCGCTTTTCCGCGTGCGACTCGAAGGGCGGCGCAAGCTCGCCTTGGAGCGACCAGAGATCGCAAGGGGTTTCGTCGATGGAGATCTCCCAGTCGCAGCCTCGATCCTTCACGAAAGGGGCTACCGTTTTGTCGAGAGCTTTGATCCACCATTCTCTCAGGATGGGACCGGGGACAGTGCGGGCGATCTGATCGACCTTGAAGCGCACGAATTTATCGTGCTGCTCGCCTCCGACGAAGCAACTGCCCTTCGGCATCGCCTCGAAGAGGATCACGACATAGAATTTCGGCAGAGGAATGCTCGCGTAGACGTTCGTGATCCGCTCCGCAAGCGCCTTCTTGTCGTCGGCCGAGTACAGCCCTTCCGGATGATAGATCTTCCATAGCGGCATGGCTTTCCTCCCTGTTTGACGGCCTTTTGACGCCGCGACGTATCGAGCTAGTCCGCGCCCGATTTTGAGCAGTGGTTGGAGCTGGGATCATCGTCGCGATCTTCACGTCGCGGCTCGCCGCTCGACCAGCTGGATGCAATGGACGCTCGGGTTGCGGCGAGGATCTGCTCCGACAGTTCCGGCTCATCGACGGCCCGCGCCAATATGACGGCCCCGACAAGCGTCGCGAGCGTGGCGAGCGCCTCGTTCTCGCTCTTTTGGGGCGACCGGACGCGCAGCATCTCGCGCATCGACGCCGTCAAACTCCGAAAACCTTCGGTGAACCGACGGCGAAGAAGCAGGCTTTCGCGCGGCATGTCGCAGCCGAGCGCCGCCAGCGCGCAGCCTTGGCCTGGCGCGTCCCGATGCTTGGCGGAGAGATATCCCTCGGCATACCCCGCCAATCCGAGCCGTTCGAGGGTTTCCAAGTTTCCCGCGAGCGCCACGCTCAAAGCTTCCGCCGCCAGGGCCTCCTTCGAGCCGAACTGGCTGTAGAGGCCGCCGTAGCTCAGTCCCGCGGCCTCGGCCAACCGGTCCACGCCCACGCCGGAAACGCCGCGCTCGCGGATCAATCGCGCGGCGGATTGCAAGATGCGGTCACGGTTCTCGGCGGCCTTTTCCCTGGTGACGCGCATTTCGGGTCCTTGTGAACGTGGAGGGCACTTTAATGACGGGCGCCATCAAAATCAATAGTGGCGGTCGTCATTAAAACTGCTGCAGGGAAACGGCTTGAAAATCCCGTCATATCCTGCGCATCTGACTTCTCGCGTGCGGCCGTAGGGCGTGCTCGCCCCCGCGAGCGCGAGAAAGCGGTTGTGAGCGCTCGTTCCCAGCCGTTGGGCCCGCGGAGGCCGCGGCGGCTTTATCCCCAACACTTGCCTGTGGAGCAGAGCCTCACTGGGTTTACCGGGAGCGGCGAATCCCGCAGGGTTCGACAAAACACGCCGCCAAGCGGGGACAGGGGCGTTCACGCATTTGGGAAAGCTCGCCGAATTAAGCTTTTCTGAGTATAGTCGCAGTCGAGACGATTCGAATGTCGTCGGGGTCCCTCCTTTAGTAGGCGGGACGGTCGTAATGCGCCGCTTTGTCCTTCGCCGCGTCCCTAAGACTTGAAAACAAAGGTTGGCAAATGCTCACCGCAGCCGAACAGGACACGACCCGCTCGCAACATCCCGTCGACGTGGTGGAGCAGCTCGCCGCCAGCAATGACTGGGTCTTCGACCGCGAGGAGGAGGACGAAATCTCGATATCGGTCGCCGGACGCTGGACCGAATATCGCGTGGCTTTCACCTGGCTCTCCGACATCGAGACCCTGCACCTCTCCTGCGCCTTCGATCTCAAGGCGCCGGACCGGCTGCGCGGCGAGATCGGCGCGCTCGTCGCGGCGATCAACGAGCAGCTGTGGGTCGGGCATTTCGACGTCTGGCGCAAAGAGGGCGTCGTGATGCATCGGCACGGGCTCATGCTCGTCGGCGGAGCCGAGCCCACGCGCGCGCTCTGCGCCGCCCATCTCGACAATGCGCTGCAGACCTGCGAGCGCTACTACCAGGCGTTCCAATTCGTGCTCTGGGCCGGCAAGAGCGCCCGGGAGGCGCTCGAGGCCGCAAACTTCGAGACGAAGGGCGAGGCGTGAGAGGCGTTGGAGGATTGTCCGCCGGTCGGCGGGATTTTGCGCGCAAGCTACTCCCCTCCCCCCTTGCGGGGGAGGGTTAGGGAGGGGGGTCGCGCGAACTCGGGAGTCATCCCGCGACCCCCCTCCCTAACCCTCCCCCGCAAGGGGGGAGGGAATCGACCCCGTCGGTTCGATCCCTGGGTTTTGTCGTGTCCCAATTGAGTCTCGCAACCAGCATCGTTTTCGTCGGCGCGGGCAAAATGGGCGCGGCGCTGCTTTCGGGCCTCGCCCGCGCCGGCGCGCCGGGGCGCGTCGAGGTTATCGAGCCCAATCCCAGCTTCGAGGTCGTGGCGCTTTGCGACGCTCAGGGCTTCGTCCTTTGCGGCGCGCCCCCCGCCGGAGAGCCGCCGGCCGGAACGCTGTTGCTCGCCATCAAGCCGCAGATGCTCGACAGCGTCGCGCCGACGCTCTCGAATCTCGTGGGAGCGGAAACCCTCGTCGTCTCGATCCTCGCCGGCAAGCGGATAAGCGATCTGTCCGCGAGGCTCGGCGCCAAGGCCTTCGTGCGCGCCATGCCCAACACGCCCGCCGCGATCGGACGCGGCATCACCGGCGCTTTCGCCAACGCCGAGACGAGCGAGCCGCAGCGCAAGCTGGCGCAGCGCCTGTTAGCTGCGGCGGGCGAGGTCGTGTGGGTCGAGCGGGAGGAACTGATCGACGCGGTGACGGCGGTCTCGGGCTCCGGACCGGCTTACGTTTTCCTTCTCGCCGAGTGTCTCGCGGCGGCGGGAGCGGCGGCGGGCCTGCCTGAGGATCTCGCGGCGCGGCTCGCCCGCGCGACGGTGAGCGGCGCCGGCGAGATGATGCATCGCACGCCCGATCTTTCGCCCGCAACATTGCGCGAAAACGTCACTTCGCCCGGCGGCACGACCGCCGCCGCGCTCGCCGTGCTGATGGCGCAAGACGGGCTCGCGCCGCTGATGACCCGCGCGGTCGAAGCCGCGAAGCGCCGGGCGGCGGAGCTTTCGGGGTAAGCGCTTCGCTCAAATCATCGGCGATCTACAAAGCACGGGCGACTCCTTCTCCCACTGGTGGGAGAAGGAGGCCCTCGCGTCAGCGAGGGTCGGATGAGGGCTCTCGCCAATCCCCTTGCCAAACGAACCGCGCGCACTGATCCTTGCGCCATGCCCGCGCGCGTTTCCAGAGAGCGAACCGCCTTCGCCCGCAGCCTGCGGCGCGAGATGACGGTAGCCGAGAGCATTCTTTGGCGCGCGCTGCGCGGCTGCCAATGCGAGGGGCTGAAGTTCCGCCGGCAAGTCCCGATCGGCCGTTACGTCGCGGACTTTCTCTGCGTCGAGCATCGATTGATCGTCGAGCTTGACGGGCCGCCGCATGAGAACGAGGAGCAACGGCGCCATGACGCCTCACGCGACGCCTGGCTGCGCGAGCATGGCTATCGCGTGTTGCGGATCGGCAATGAGCTCGTAATCGGCGGCGGCGACATGGCGCTCGACAGGATCCGCGCGGCGATTGCTGAGTGATTTTTGGCGAGCGGGATTGGAGAGACTTCGCCCTACGCCCGGCCTCCCTCATCCGACCCGGCTTCGCCGGGCCACCTTCTCCCGCAGGCGGGAGAAGGAGACGCCCTTGCGATTCAGGCGACAGGGCTCCCGAGAATCGCCGCTTCGGCGTCTTCGAGCTCTTCCTTGCGGCGCAGATAGCCGTGCTTGACGATCAGCCGCCGCGCCTCGGCGAGGTCGGCTGCCGCGGAGTCCCAGGGATAGGCGGGCGGGCGGTTCGCGCCGGCGCCGAACAGGCGGGCGCGGTGGAGATGAATATCGGCGAGATGCAGCGGCATCGGACCGCGTTCAGCGATCTCAAAGGCTTCGTCGAGGTCTTCCTGCGCGCCGCAAAACTCGCCGTCGAGCCGGCGCAGCCAGGCGCGGGTGAGCAGGCCGCGGGGAAGGTGATGTTGCGTGCCGGCGCGGCGGAGGCCGTCCAGGGCGTCGCGCAGCGATTGCCGGCAATCCTCGCCGGGTTTCGCTTCCGCCAGAACCGCCGAATAAAGTGCGGCGCGGGCGAGCGTGAGATGGTCGAGGGCGACGTCTAGCAAGTAGTACCAGCTGCTCCCCCCCTGGAGAGTTCGCGCCGCGCGTTCGGAAACCTCGCGGCCGGAGTTGACGAGGGCTGCCGGCGTCTCCGCCCCGTCATTGCGACCGCGAGCCGCAGGCGCGGCGGGAAGCAATCCAGGGGCCGGCTGTGACTCCTGGATTGCTTCGCCGACGGCTCGCAATGACGCTGTTGGCAATGACTGCGAAACCACGCGCCGCCAAGCTGCGCGCTCGGCAGGGCCAAGCAGCAGATCGCAATATTGGAAACCTTGCACCGAATAGAGCAGCGGGTAGGCGGGCCACTCCTTGGACTGCATCGCCTCGGCCTCGGCGAAGCGCGCCGCCGCTTCGCGGTCCTCCGCCTGATGCAGGGCGTCGGCATGAGTCGTGCGTCTGAGCATGCGCTGATCCACGTCGCCGCTGCGGTCGGCATGGGTCACCGAAACTTCTGCGTCTTTGACGGCCGCCGCGACGTCGCCCAGCGTCAGCTCCAGCTCGCTTAGATTGTTTGCGGAGATGGCGGCGGCCCTCCAATTTTCTTGCTCGACATTTTTGTTCAACCCCGCCCGCATCGGCTCGAGCGCCTCGGTCAACCGCCCCAGCGCGCGCAGGGTGAAGGCGGCTGCGTTCAAAAGCCAAGCCTGATAGGCCGGCGCGAGCCGGTCCGAGACGCGGCTCCAGGGCGGATCAAAGAAACAGGCGATAGCGCTCAGGTTGGAGCCATGTGCGCCGAGTTTTCTTGGGGCATAAGCTTCGTTGCCCTGGTTAATGCGTTCAAGGAAAACCTTGTACAGCGCCCCCTGCTGCAGCCCCGCCTGACAGCCATGGGCCACGGCCTGATAGAGCGGCTGCAAATCGTCGAGCGCGGGCCTGTCCCCTTCCTTCGTCGCGTCGCAAAGATGTTCGAACAGCCGTTTGTGCGCCGCTTGCCAGGCCGCTAGGTTTTTGCGCAATTCTCTAACAAAATATTCGCGAAGCAGCGGATGCGCGTCGAGCGAGACCAGCGCGCCGGATGTGTCGCGGTTCACGGTCAAGAGACCCGCGTCCTCCAGCCGTGTGAGCGCGATATTGCGCTGCGCCTCGCTCATTGCGATCAGCGGCTCGGTCAGGCCCTCGATCGCCGGCGCGCTCCATAATGCGGCCAGACAGCTCGCATCGGCCGGCCGATCGAACAGCCCGAGCAAGCGCAACAGGGCGAGGGCGCGCAGGCCCTTTTTGCCCCCGCTCTCGAACCATTGCGCATAGGCTTCCATGGCGCGGAAGGCGTGGCCGTTCTGCTCTTCCTCGTCGGCTTCTTCCAGTTTTACGAGATCGCGTCTGCGAATGTCGCCGCCATGCGCGTCGCGCAAGAATGAGCCAAGCAGGTTGAGGGTCAGCGCATGGCCCTTCACATCCTCGACGAGCTTTTCATATTCCTTTTGCGTTCCCTTCACGCCGAGCGCGCGCAGCAGGGCCACGCCGGCCTCCTTCGATAGGCGCTTGAGCTTCACCTCCGGCGCGGCGCCTTGATGGAAGGCGCGCAAATCGGGGATCGAATAGCGCGTGGTGACGACGCAAAGCCCGCGACTGTTTTGCACGAGCCCCTTGAGCAGGGCTTTGAGCCCTTCGTCCTTGAGCTCGCCTTTCGTCGGCGAGGTCGGCGCATATTGCAGCGGCTCCAGCCCGTCGAGAATGAGCAGCGCCCGCTTTTCGGCCACGAGCTGCGCCAGCCGCCTGCCCTTGTCGAAGGCGCTCTGCGCGCTTTCCGCCATCGCCGCGTCGCCGAAGAAGACGAGCGCCGCCTTCAAGAACAGATCGGAAGACGCCGCCATCTGCTCGCGCGCGCCCTGGCTGTAAAAGGACCAGGCGAAAGCCGCCTCGCACCCCGGCCAACCCTTGTAGGCCAGCTCCGCCGCCCATTTCGCGACGAGCGATGTTTTCCCCTCGCCGCCGAGCGCCACGAAGGTGAGGACGCGCGCGCGCTCTTGTTCACCGTTGCGCGCCTTCGCCCAGGCGTCGTCGAGAATTCTTGTCTCCGCCTCGCGGCCGATGAGTTTTTCCGGGACGTAATGAAAGATGCGCGAAATGTCGGGAATGATTTGCGGCGGAGGCGCGGACAAAGTCGCCGTAGACTGGGAGGGCGTTGCGGGCGCGACGACGGGCTGGCGCCGCAACAAATCGATCGCGTCCCTCATCTCCTCGGCGAGCGCGGCGACCTGGGCGCTGATCTGATTGGGCGCCATAAGGAGAAAATCCTCGGCGAGCGTCTTCTTGAATTGACGCGCCATCACACTGTCGAAAACCGCCGGCTGATCGCCGACGAGAAACTCTCGGTCCCTTTCGATTCCATACACCAGCAGAGGAAAAACGTATTCGGCCTTGGGCAGGCTTTTCTCCACCTCCTGGAAAATCGAATATTCCTTGCGGCAATAGTCCGACTCCAGCCATTTCGGCGACAACATCACGATAAGTAATTGTGACTTGTGCAGCGCCTGCTCGATACGCGGGTCCCACTTCTCGCCGGTACGGATGTCATCCGTGTCGCGCCAGATTTCTACGCGCGTATTGGCGAAAAGCGCGGAGGCGCGGTCTTGCAGCTCATTGGAAAACGCCTCGTACAAAGCCGAGTTAATCTTCGCGTCCGCATGGGCGTAAGAAAAGAAAGCCTGGAATGTGGGCAAGCCAGCCTCCGATCGCGCGCAAAGCCGTCTTCAGCATAGCTGCGCGCGGGCGCCTCGCAAAGGCGTGTCCCGGCTCAGAACGGATGAGACTGGAAACCGGGATTGCCGATTAGTCATTGAATTGCATGGCGGAGCGTCGCGCGGGCTTTATGCGAAGTCAAGGATCGCCATAGCCCGTCATGTTTGACGGGCATCCAAGAGGACGCCCTATGGCGACCGCCTGCGGCGGCGGCCTGAAAGGCCGTCCTTGAGTTCGCATAGAGCCCGCGCAGAATCGTCTTCATGCAATCTATGGAACGCCGTCGCCGCTAAGCATTGCGCGGCGGAGCTGTCGGGGTAGGGGATTGCGGTTGAACGTGGCCCCCTCCCTGTCCCTCCCCCGCTTGCGCGGGAGAGGGGACCCCAACGATTGCCCGTTTGCGGGATTGAGAACAAGTCCCGAGTCTGCTCCCTCTCCCGCTTGCGGGGGAGGGCTGGGGAGGGGCTTTTGTTCACCCCGGTAGGCGCACTGTCACTGTGGCCATCGCCGCGACGCCCTCGCCGCGGCCGGTGAAGCCGAGCTTTTCCGTCGTCGTCGCCTTCAGCGCGACGCGCTCTTCGGCAACGCCCAAAATCTTGGCGAGGCTCGCGCGGATCGCCTCGCGATGCGGGCCGATCTTCGGCGCCTCGCAGATCACCGTCGCGTCGACATGGGCGATCATGCCGCCCCGCGCCTTCACGCGCTCGACCGCATGTTCCAGGAAGATCGAGGAGGCCGCGCCCTTCCACTGCGGATCGGAGGGCGGGAAATGCGCGCCGATGTCGCCCTCGGCCAGCGCGCCGAAGATCGCGTCGGTGATCGCATGGGCGAGCACGTCGGCGTCGGAGTGGCCCGCAAGCCCGCGCGCGTGCGGGATGGCGACGCCGCCGAGATAAATCTCCTTGCCCTCGGCGAAGGCGTGCACGTCAAAACCCTGGCCGACGCGCACGTCGGGCAGGGCCGCGAGAAGCTCATTCGTCGCGCGCAAGAAATCCTCCGGCGTCGTCAGCTTGAAGTTCTTGGGATCGCCCGCGAAGATATGCACCGGCGCGCCGGCGTGCTCGGCGACCATGGCGTCGTCGGTGAACTCGACCTTGGAGCCCGCGCAGGCGCGATGCGCGGCGAGGATCAGATCGAAGGCGAAGGCTTGCGGCGTCTGCACCCCGCGCAACCGCGCGCGCTCAGGGGTAGCGACGACGCGTCCCGCGGCGTCGACCTCCTTGATCGTGTCGCCGATCGGCACGCCGGGCGCGGCGGCGCCGAACTCGCGCGCGGCGTCGATCGCACGCTCGATCAGCGCCGCGTCGGCGAAGGGCCGGGCGGCGTCGTGGATCAGCACGATCTTGGGCGGCGTCTCGAGGCTCGCCAGCGCCTCCAGCCCGTTTCTCACGCTTTCCTGGCGCGAGGCGCCGCCTTCGGCGGGCTCGGCCAGATGACGGCGGGCGACCTCCGAGAGCTCGGCGACGCAGGCGTCATAGGCCGCGCCGTCGTCCGCATGGATCACCGTCTGCAGCAGGGCGGAGGGGGCGGCCGCGTGCAGCGCCTCGAGCGTATGCGACAAAAGGCTCTTGCCGAGAACCGGCCGATATTGCTTGGGCCCGCCCGCGCCGGCGCGCACGCCGCGACCCCCGGCGACGACGAGAAAGGCGAGGGAAGTGGGCGCGCTCATGAGCGAAAGCCTTGTCGCCTTTTCGCCGCGGCGTCAATCGGCGGACTGGTTGGATCGGCGCGTGCGGCCCCACACCGATTTTTGTTCTTTCTCAACTTAATGTGCGGAGCATCAGGATTCGCGGACGTTCGCGGGATAGCGATGCGACGGGAGACGGACATGCGCAAAGGCGAGATCAGGAAGCTCAATATCGAGAGCCGCGAAAGCTTCGTCGAGGCGCCGCGCGCGCGCCGCGAGCGTCCGATCTGCCAATGGGTCCGCGACGCCGAGGAAGGCCAGCTCGTCGCGCGCTGGATTTTCGAGAGTGAAATAAAGGCCGCGTCTGAGGACGCGGACTACACTCAGGCCGCCTGAGCTCAGGCCGCCACGGCTTCCTCCCCCAGGGAAAGGAGCCGAAAGTATAGATCGCGATAGAGCTTTCGATGCGCCTCGCGGTGGGCCCCCGAGGCGCGCATCAGCGCGCCATGGACAGGGTCGAGATGGTCGAACTTGCGGCCCGTCGCGTCTTCGAGATTTTCATAAAACCAGCCGCCCGGCGCGAGGCGCGGGTTTGAAAACACGCCTTCGCCGCCGATGGCGTGCCGGCCGGCCAAAAAGGGATAGCGCTGCGAGATCGAATTGACGGCGCCGTCGTTCGCCCGCCATTGCTCCATCGTCAACTCGCCCTCGCCCCAGCCCTCGATCGGCGGCGCCGCAAACTCCCCGCGGTGGCAGATGTAGAGACCGCCGTAGGGCTGTCTCACGATCATCGCGAGATCCGGCCGTTCGACCAGCGGAAGGAAGGGTAGGGAGAAGCGCCGCTGCGCAGTCGTCGCGCAGGCGACGAGGGCGAGATAGTAGGTCTCGTCGAAAGTCTCGCATTGCTCGAGCGTGCGCCGCGCGCCGTGCAGCGTCATGTCGTGGAGGAGATTATCGTCGCTCGCGGCGAAGCGGCTGAACGCAGCGCGATCTGACGTCTCGCCTGTCGCCTCCGGCCCCATCCATTGGTCGAGATGCAGGTCGAAGAGCGGCGGCGAGCCGCGATGGAGCACGCGCGCCAGGAGCGCGAGAGCCTGTCCGACCAAGGCGCTGGGGCGCGCCTGCAGGCGTCCGGTGGCGTCGTTGCAGAGGTTGTAGGCCAGCGTCGAGCCGTTGAGCGCGCCGGCGATCGAGACGATCGCCTCGACCCAATTGGCGTTGGAGCCCAAGCCCCAGAAATCCTCCGCGAGCAGCTTCTGCAACAGCAGCGCGGTCGGCGCGCCGGCGCTGTGGCCGACCAGGACGACCGGGTTTTCCTCAGACCAGTCCGACAGAAAGCCGCGGCCGGAAAAGTCGCGCGAGAAGCGCGCATGGCCCGCGGCCGCGCTGTGCGCCTCGCCATAATCGATCCGCGCGCCCTTAACTTGCGCGAAAACCTCGCAGGCGCGATCGTGCAGCGAGCTGATGGGGCCGCATTTCGCCTCATGGACGCTGAAGGGAGATCCCAGATGGCGCAGCGCGTCGCCCCAATAGGGGTATTTGCCGCCGAGATCCTCAGGACCCCAGCCGCCCATGCCATGAATGAAGACGATCGTTTTCGCGCGCACCGGTGCACCCCCCTCGCGGGGGTAAATGCGCACGCAACCCCCGAGTTTAAAGGGCAGGGGCGCTTTTCCTCTCCTCGCTTGCGGGTGGCATGCCCAGATCCCGAAGGTCCCAACGCCGTCGTGGCCGGGCTTGTCCCGGCCGTCCACGCCCTGACCTCTCAGGAACTCATTGACAAAATGCGAGTTTGCGGCACGCTAGTCTCTGTAACGACGAATCAGCAGCGCGCGTTTTTGCTGAGGAGACGCATTTTAATCGGCGCCGCGCGTTTTGTTGTAAGCGCAAGGGCGCAGATTTTTAAGACGCCGCGCGAATCACATTCGCGCGCATCGCGACCCACTGTCAACCGGCGCGCATTTATTAATAAATCGTTAACGGAAGCGAAGGTTTTGGGGGCCAGCGCGCCCTTGCTGGGCGCGGCGGCCGGGCCCGATTGACAATGCCCGAGCCTGCGTCAATCTCGCTCCGGTGACGGAGCGTCGCGATGGCCGATTCCACAAAACCTTTGGTCTTTGTCAGTTACGCCCATGCCGACGAGCCGCAGCATCCGCGCGAGAACGAGGTCCAGTGGCTCACCTGGGTGAAGTCGCAATTCAAGCCCTTGGAGAGGCTCGGCGTCGTCAAATATTTCACCGATCAGAATCTGCTCGGCGGGGAGGACTGGGAACAGCGCATTCACGACGCACTTGCCCGTTGCGATCTTTTCATTCTGCTGGTCTCGCCCAATTCGCTCGGCTCGGAGTTCATCGTCGATACGGAAGTGGCGACGATCCTCGAGCGGCAAAAGACGAGCGGTTCATCCGAGAAGGCTTATGCCGCTGGCTCCGGTTCGATCAACATATTGTAGGTGATTGGTTTTGCCGCGAGAGCGATGGACAGCAGCGAGCTGAAGGCCGCGTGGCGAGAACGGCGGCGGTTGAAGCGAAAGACGAACTCGTCGAGGTAGGATTGCAGATGCGGCCTGCGCAGGCCGTGATAGACGCCGAGCGCCCATGTCTTGAGGTTGGAAAACACGCGGTGGGTCCAGGGCAGCAGGACATGGGCGGCCATGCTCCCGACCACGTGAGGTTCATGGACGACATCGGGAACGCCCGGATAAGCCGCCCAGCCATCGGTTTTGATCGTCGCGCCTTTCTCCACGTGGGCGCCGATGAAACCATGCAGCGACGCGGCGGAGAAGTTGCGGATCGCGGCCAGACGAATACGGCCCGGCCCGCCGTCGCCGATTTCGACCGCGCCCGCGACGAGCATTTTGCCTTGAGCGGAGCGACCGCCGCCGCCGGTGAGCGGGTCGTCCTTACTACGCAAGGGAATTTCCGTTTCGTCGACCTCGACGAGCCCGCCGAGCGGATTGCGGTTTGGATCGCACATGGCCCGGCGTAGCTTGGCGCACAGCAGCCACGCCGACTTATAGGAGCCGAGCGCCAGCTGCTTTTGCAGCTGTAGCGCCGAGACGCCATTGGAGTGCGTGGCCATAAGATAGACGGCCCAAAACCAGACGGTCAGAGGCAGCTTGGAGGCGTGCATGATCGTCCCCGCCGTGACAGAGGTCTGCTTGCCGCAGTTGGCGCACTCATAAGTGAAGCGCTTTCCGCCGTGCGGCCAGCCCTTTTCATGGGCGCAGGCGGGACAACGGAAGCCTGAGGGCCAGCGCGCCTTGTCAAGCCACGCCGCGCAAGCCGCGTCATCGGCGAAACGGCGTTGGAAGTCGAGGAGAGAGGTGGGGAAATCGGCCATCACACGGACCTCGGGGAAAGCAGTGCGTTCGCTATTTGTTCTAACATCCGGGATGGCCCTTGTCACTGCATTTTGTGGGACCGGAGCCAGGGGAATAAGCCTTCATCCGAGAATCCGCTGTTCCTTCCGATCATGATCAAACCAGTCGATGACAGGCTGTTAAACGAATACGACTGGCTGAAAACTCCGAACCGGCGCCCAAAAGACGGCAAGGCTCTATCGGACTTGCAGATGACGGGGGGCGTCGATCTACGCTCGCGCCCGATGGCCGAAATCGTCGGCGATATGCTGGAGTTGCTCAAGAAGAAACGGGTTACGACGGCTCCAACGTCCGGCGCCCCGACGGCAATTGCGTCGCTCCTCAATGCAGCGGCGGCGACGAGGGCTCCGCGCACGCCCGACCACCCGAAAATCACCGACCTCTCCGCGCTGCCGGACACTTCGCTCGTCACGCTTCGCGGACGCGAGGCGGAGCTGGCGCGGCTCGACGCCGCCTGGGACGATCCCAGCATCCACGTCTTTTCCGTCGTCGCCTGGGGCGGGCAGGGGAAGACCGCGCTGGTCTCGACCTGGGCGGATCGGCTGAAGGCCGAGGGCGGGCGCGGGGCGGAGGCGCTGCTCGCCTGGTCCTTTTACAGTCAGGGCTCGAAGGAGCGGGCAGCCTCGGCCGACCGCTTTCTCGACTGGGCCTTAAAGAAGCTCGGCCTCGCAGACCCCGGCCCCAACGCGACGTTGAAAGCGGAGAAGATCGCCGAGGCGCTGCAAGCGCGCCGCGTGCTGCTCGTCCTCGACGGCGTCGAGCCCATGCAGCACGGGCCGGGGCCGCAGGAGGGCCAGCTCAAGGACCCGGCGCTGCGCGCCCTGTTGCGCCGCGTCGCCGACGCGGGATCGAAAGGCGGCCTCGTCCTCCTCACGACGCGGCTCGCAATCAAGGACATCGAGCGCTGGGAGGGCAAAGAGGCTCGAAAGCTCGATCTCTCGAAGCTTTCGGACGAGGCCGGCGCCGAGTTGCTCAGAGACCGCAAGGTGAAAGGCCCCGAAAAGGAGCTACTCGCAGCGGCGCGGGATTTCGGCGGCCACGCGTTGGCGCTGACGTTGCTCTCGGGCTTTCTCGTGAAGCGCCATGGCGGCGACATTCATCGTCGCGATTGCATCGGACCGATGGTCGCCGAGTCGGGACGCGATATGGACCAGGTACACGGCCATGCGCGGCGGGTGATGAAGTCCATGGAGGAAGAGTGGCTGAGCGGTGCGCCGCTGCATGCGGCGATCATGCGCGTCGTCGGCCTCTTCGACCGCCCGGCGAGCGGCGATTGTCTAAAGGCGCTGCGCAAGCCGCCGGCGCTGCCGGAACTCGAGGCTTGGAAGGAGGCTGCGAGCGACGCGCGTTCTGAGGCCATTTTCGAGCTGCGCCAAGCCGGCCTGCTGCTGCGCGAGGACGAGCAGGCACCGGAGGCGCTCGACGCGCACCCGCTGGCGCGCGAATGGTTCGGCGAGAAGTTCAAGCGGGAGCACGAAGCCGGCTTCAAGGCGGCGCATGGCAGGCTCTACGAGCATTTGCGCGATACGACCGAGGAGGGCGATCCGCCCAAGGACGTCGCCCGGCTGGAGCCATTGTTCCAGGCCATTGTGCACGGCTGCAAGGCAGGGCGGCAGCAGGAGACGCTCGCCGATGTTTATCAGGACCGCATCTGCCGGCGCCGAGCGGACGGCAGCTCCACCTTCCATGCGCAAAACACGCTCGGCGCGATCGGCCCCTGTCTCGCGGCGCTCGCTTGGTTCTTCGACAAGCCATTTGAGACACCGCACGCAGGACTGAAGGCGGCAGACCGATCCTGGGTTCTCGGCGAAGCGGCCCTCAATCTTGGCGTTCTCGGCCGCTTGAGCGAAGCGCGCGACGCGCAGCGAGCCGTTCTGGAAATGGCTATCGCAGCAGAGAATTGGCGCCATTCCTCGACCTGATTACGCCCTTGCGTCAGCCGAAATTTCGTGTGAGAACAAAAACAGAACATTCTGTTTTTGGGAGGGTTCGGCCATGGCGCGCAATAAGGTGCAATTCCAGAAAGGTCTCAGCGAGACCGAGTTCAACAAGGCCTACGGCAGCGAGGAGCAGTGTCACGCGGCGCTGGTCAACTGGCGCTGGCCGAACGGGTTCGAATGCCCCGATTGCGGCGGTAAGGCGCACTGTGTCGTGACGCGCGGGATGCGCCTGCTGTTCCAATGCGGCGCGTGCCGCAAGCAGACCTCGGTGCGCGCCGGGACCATCTTCGCCGCCAGCAAACTGCCGCTGCGCCTGTGGTTTTCCGCCATGTATCACCTCACGCAAACCAAGCAGGGCATCTCCAGCCTCGAGCTCGCGCGACGGCTCGGGATCACCCAGAACGCCGCCTGGAAGATGAAGCACAAGCTCGCGCAGGTCATGATCGAGCGCAACGCCACGAAACGCCTGAAGGGAAAGATCCAAATGGACGACGCCTATCTCGGCGGCGAGCGTTCCGGGCCTCCCGGGCGCGGCGCCGAAGGCAAGACGCCCTTCGTCGCCGCGGTCCAGACCACCGACGATGGCAAGCCGCATCAGATCATCTTGCGGCGGGTAAAGGCCTTCAGCAAGCATGCGCTGAAAAAGCTCGCCAGCACGGCGTTGACGCCGGGCGCCGAGGTCGTCTCCGACGGCTTGGCCTGCTTTTCCGCCGTCGTTGAGGCTGGTTGCTCGCACAAGGCGATAATCGCCGGGTCAGGCTCCAAGGCTGCAAGAGCCGCCGTCAAGAACCCCACGTTCAAGTGGGTCAACACGGCGCTTGGCAACATCAAGGCGGCGCTCCTCGGAACATACCGCGCCGTGCGAGAAAAGCACGCTGCCCGTTACCTCGCCGAGTTCGAGTATCGCTTCAATCGAAGATATGATCTCGGCCAGATGATCCCGCGTCTCGCCGCCGTCGCTCTCTCAACCGCCCCCATGCCCCACCGACTCCTCAAGCTGGCTGACCTTCAGGCGTAATCAGGTTCCTCGATGTACGCCGTCAACCTCGCCGACACCGAATTGGCGCTCGGCGACATTCCGTCGGCGATCGACGCCGCCGCGCGCAGCGTGGACTTCGCCGACAAAAGCGCGGACGAAGATCTAATGCTCTTGTTTCGCGCGGAACACGCCCATGCTCGCGCAGCCGCAGGCGAGATCGCGCGGGCGCAAGCGCTGTTCGCCGACGCCGACGCCGACGCGCGACAGAAGAAGCGGCAGCCCGAGTATCCGCGCCTTTATTCTTTGGCAGGCGCGCACTTCTGCGATCTGCTGCTCGGCGAAGGGCGCCTCAAAGAGGTCGCGGACCGCGGCGCTTACGCGCTCGCCCTTGCCGAGCGCGAGAACTGGGTTCTCGACATCGGTCTGGAGAATTCGAGCCTCGGCCGCGCCGCGCTGGGCCTGGCGCTTACCGCGCCGACGCCCGGCGACGCCGCGGCGCATCTCGCCGCTGCCGGCAAGCATCTCGACATCGCCGTCGCCGAGCTGGGCCGTTCGAGCCAAGCGACTCACGTTCCCCTCGGTCATCTCGCCCGCGCCCGGCTGCGGCGCGCCGAGGGCGACTTCGCCGGGGCAAAGCGCGATCTCGACGAGGTGCTGGAGATCGCCGAGCCGGGGCCGATGCGGCTCCATCTTTGCGACATGCATTTGGAGCTCTGCCGACTCGCCTTGGCCCAGCGCGACGGTTTCGCGCCGCTCAGCCCTTCGCCGCCGCCGGCCGCCACGGGCGAGGCGCGCGACAAGCTCACCCAAACCGCGCGCGACGAACTCGGCGAGGCGTCAAAGCTCATCCGCGCGTGCGGCTACCACAAGCGCGACGCCGAGCGCGACGAGTTGAACCAAGTCCTCGACGGCAAGCGCCTCTTTTGCGATCTGCCGATCCATGTGTGAGCGGCGTCGCCCAAACCCTCTCCCACAGGGAGAGGGTGGCGCCGGAGGCGCCGGGTGTGGGGAAACAGTCCGGGGATTTGGCAAGCGCACTGGCGAACTCCGAGCCCGGAACCCCTCATCCGGCCGCGCCGCGGCTGCCTTCTCCCCATGGGAGAAGGACGCGCCCCTCGCGTGATTGTCGGGCCGCCCCGCGCGGCGCCTGGAACCTCCAGCGACTCCTTCTCCCTTAGGGAGAAGGTGGCGCCGAAGGCGTCGGATGAGGGGCGAGAATCCGCGGAGTTTTGCTCGCGCGGGGCAAGCTCCCGGCGCCGTTCCCCCCATCCGGTCGCTCCGCGCCGGTCGCTCCGCGACCACCTTCCCCCTCTGGGGGAAGGACGCGCCCCACACGGAAAAGGACGCGCCTGGCGTTGGGGCCTCATCGAACCCTCGGGTGCGGCGGGCGCGGACTGCGCGCGCGGGCGATGTCGGCTGCGCGGCGGATCTCTTGCAGCATCCAGTCCAGCCGCTCCTTCACCTCGTCATTGGTGAAGCGCAATTCGTGGTAGCCGTGCGCCTCGATCGCGGCACGCCGCTCGGCGTCGGCATTGGGTTGCAGCTCATGATGCTTGCCGTCGAGCTCGATCGTGAGGCCGAGCGAATAACAGCAGAAGTCGACAATGCAGCCCGCGATCGGCGTCTGGCGTCGAAACTTCATGCCGTCGAGCTTTGACGCGCGCAATTCATTCCACAATATTTGCTCGGCTCCGGCGCCATCGGCGCGAAGCCGACGCGCCAGGCGGGTAAGATTGTTGGTCATGAAAAGCTCCGTCCTTCAGCTGTCGGAGCTTAATCGAAGTCTCTGCTTGATCCAGCTCTGTAATATCGACCCCTTCTCCTCAGGGGAGAAGGACGCGCCCCTTCCTCCGGGCCGCCCTCAGCGCCATTGACCCCGGAGCCTCCCGCCCGCCATGCTTGGGCTTGCTGATTCTGGAGCGCGTGGCGTGGCGTCTATTCCCCACTTGGAAGCCTTTCTCGGCGTCGAAGCCTCCGTTGGCGGCCGGCGCTGGACGGCGCGGCTGTCGCGCGAGGGGGAGGGGCTCGCCGAGGCGCTCAGCCTAGCCCATGGCTATGACCCGCTGCTTGCCCGCGTGCTCGCGGGGCGGGGGGTGTCGGTCGAGGCCGCGCCTGGCTTCCTCGATCCGAAGCTGCGCGACCTCCTGCCGGAGCCCTTCAGCCTCCTCGACATGGAGGCGGCGGCGCTGCGGCTCGCCGACGCCATTCAAAACCGCGAGCAGGTCGCGATTTTCGGCGACTATGACGTCGACGGCGCCTGCTCCTCGGCGCTTTTGGCCGAGTTTCTGATCGCCGCCGGCGCGCCTGCGCCCTTCATCCACATCCCGGACCGGATCACCGAGGGTTATGGGCCGAATGTCGAAGCGATCGAAGCGCTTAGCGAGCGCGGCGCGACGCTCCTGGTCACCGTCGACTGCGGCACGGTGAGCTTCGAGCCGCTGGGGCGCGCCCGCGCGCTCGGCCTCTCGACCCTCGTCTTCGACCATCACCAGGCCGCGGAGACCCTGCCGGAGGCGCTTGTCGTCAATCCGAACCGGCAGGACGATCTCTCGGGGCAGGGGGCGCTTTGCGCGGCGGGGGTGGTCTTCCTGGCGCTCGTCGCGATTTCGCGCGAATTGCGCAGACGCAACGTTTGGGCTTCGCGCGCAACGCCCGACCTGCTCGCGGGACTCGATCTGGCGGCTCTGGCGACCATCGCCGACGTCGCGCCCTTGACGGGCGTCAATCGGGCGCTCGTCGCCGGGGGCCTCGGCGTCATGCGGCTGCGCCGGCGCCCCGGGTTGGCGGCGCTGATGGACGCCGCCCGAATGGGGGGTCGACCGAGCGCCTGGTCCCTGGGTTTCATGCTGGGCCCGCGCATCAACGCCGGCGGGCGGATCGGCGACGCGGGGCTCGGCGCGCGGCTCCTCATGGAGCGCGATCCGGCAGCCGCCGCGGCGGCGGCGCGCGAGCTCGACCGGCTGAACGGCGAGCGCCGGGCGCTCGAAAAGGCGACGCTCGCGCTGGCGGAGGACGCCGCGGGGGAGGCGCTGGCTCGCTCCAACCGGCTCTCCTGCCTCGTGCTCGGCGCCGAGGACTGGCATCCGGGCGTGCTCGGGCTCGTCGCTGCAAAGTTGAAGGAAAGGTTTAAGATTCCATCGTTTGCTCTTAATATTAAAGCAGAATGTGCTTCAGGTTCAGGTCGAAGTGTAAGCGGCGTCGACCTGGGCCGAGCGGTTCGCGCCGCGGTCGAGCGCGGGCTTGCCGAGAAGGGCGGCGGCCATGCGATGGCGGCCGGCGTGACGGTCGCCCACGACAAGCTCGACGCCTTCCGGGACTTCATGAACGAGACTCTGGAGAGCGCCGTCGAGACGGCGCGCCAGAGCGACGGGCTCCGGCTCGACGCCGCAGTGACGGCGCGCGGCGCGTCGCTCGAGCGCCTCCGGCTCATCGAGCAGGCCGGCCCGTACGGACAGGGTAACAGCGCGCCGGTCTTCGCCCTGCCGTCGCATCGCCTAGCCTTCGTCAGCCCGGTCGGCGACGGTCATTTGCGCGCGCGCTTCACGGCTGGCGACGGGGCGGCGATCGACGCCATGCTCTTTCGCGCGGCGGACACGCCGCTCGGGCTAGCGCTCGCCAAAGGGCGCGGCGGCGCCTACCACGTCGCGCTGCGTCTCTCAGTCGGGGAGTGGCGGGGCGCGGAGAAGGTGGAGGCGCAGATCGTCGACCTCGCTCCGGCCGGAAATTCGTGACGCAGCGGCGCTTCAATCATCGTCGATTCAACCGCTTGGCGACGCAGACGCGGCCTGCGCGCGGCGTCGAAATTTCGTCGCAATTGAGGAGCCAACTGTCACGGTTAAGGAGCGGGAAAGCACGTTTCCCAAATCCTTAAAGTTTTAACGTCCGGGTAAAGCGCTGGCGGCAAGCTTGGCTCGGGACGTTGGAAAGCCGCTCGAGACTCTCCTGTAGGAGGTCGCCACGCGGAGTGCGGTACGGGGACGGCATGACGCGGATTTTGGTGAAGTGGCGCTCCTTCGCCGCAGGAGCGGCTCCGTTCCAGCCCAGCCCCAAGCTCGTGGTTTGTCTCGCTTTTTCGACGCTGCTTTGCGGCTGCGCCGGCCAGCCGGCTCGCGATTATGTCAGAGAGGCGCAGATCGATCCGCGCTATGGCGTGCGCCCGAGCCCCCGCGTCGTCGCGGAAGGCGAGGAGGTGCCGGAGGGCGGCGGCCACTATCAGCTCGGCAAGCCCTACCAGATCGCCGGCAAGACCTATTACCCGAGCGAGAGGCCCTATAAGGCCACCGGTCTCGTCTCCTGGTACGGCTCGGATTTCCATGGCCGGCTCACGGCGAATGGCGAGGTCTTCGACCGCAACGCCGCCTCCGCCGCCCATCCGACCATGCCGCTGCCGAGCTATGCGCGCTTGACCAACACGGAGAACGGCTATTCGATGGTCGTGCGCGTCAACGACCGCGGGCCCTATCACGGCCATCGTGTCATGGACGTCTCGCAGCGCGTCGCCCAAGAGCTCGATTTCCACCGGGTCGGCACGGCGCGCGTGAAGGTCGAATGGCTCGGCCGCGCCGACATCAACGGCGGCGACAAGGCCATGTTGCTCGCTTCGGTCCGAACGGACGGAAGTCCGGCGACGCTTCCCCGCGGGGGGCCCGTGACGCAATTCGCCGAGCGCGCGCGCGAGTTGGTGGTCGCGGCCGTGGAGCAAGGGGAAGACCGGCTGCGCTCCGTCGTCGACCGCCAGCCTCAGGCGACGGCCACAGACGAAGACGAGGCGCCCACGCCGCCGCGCCGACCCGGCGCCGCGCAAGCCGAGGGCGTGCCGGTGAACGCGCCGCTGCCGCCGACGCGCCCCTTCGCGCTCGGGCGCGCCCCGGCGAAATCCTCCCACCACACGAAGCTCGCGCAGCGATAGCTGCGGCTTGCCGTGGTAATGCCCCCCCTCATCCGGCCGCTTCGTGGCCACCTTCTCCCGCAAGGGGAGAAGGGGCGCAGCGGCCAGAGTCGACCCATGCTTTTGAGATTGCAAGAATCTTCGATGCGAGCGCGAAAGCCCCTCTCCCCTTGCGGGAGAGGGGTTGGGGTGAGGGGGCTCATGCCGCGCCAGCCGGTTTCAAATCTCCTGCGCAACCGCGCCAAAGCCCTGCGGCGAGAGTCCACCGACGCGGAAAAAGCGCTGTGGCGCATCCTGCGCGACCGGCGGCTCTCGATGTTGAAATTTCGCCGGCAGGTCCCGATTGACCCCTATATCGTCGACTTCGTCTGCTTCGAGCGTCGCTTAATCGTTGAAGCCGACGGCTCGCAGCACGCGGAAAACCCGCGCGACGAGGTGCGGGACGCTTTTCTCGGCGGGCAGGGGTTTCAAATCCTGCGATTCTGGAACCACGATATCCTTACGAATCCACAGATGGTCGCGGACACGATCCTCGCCCGCTACGGCTTGCCGTGGTGATCGGGCCCCCTCATCCGGCGCTTCGCGCCACCTTCTCCCGCAAGGGGAGAAGGGGCGCGGCGGCCAGAGTCGACCCATGCTTTTGAGATTGCAAAGATCTTCGATGCGAGGACGAAAGCCCCTCTCGCCTTGCGCCAAAGCCCCTCTCCCCTTGCGGGAGAGGGGTTGGGGTGAGGGGGCTTCTTGAAGTGAGGGGGTCTTACGGCGCTCGACTGCGCCCGAGCCAGCCCGCGAGGCGGGCGGCGAGGCTCTGCGGACGGGGCGGAGCGGCGTGTCCCGTCTCGCCCGGCGCCGGCGCATGCACCGGAGGCGTCCAGTCCAGCGCGACGCCGTGCTCTTCGAGCAGCGCCGCGATCTCGCCCTGCGCCCCTTCCGTGCTGCGGCCGGCGTCGCGGAGGATGAGGAAGTGACTGTCCAAGAATAGGTGCAATTGCGGATGCCGATGTCCGGTCTGCGCGGTGAAGGCGAGCAGAATTTCGACCGCGCGCCGCGACAGCGGCTCGGCCTGCCGCATGCGATTGGTCGCGCGCAGCAAGGTGGCGAGATTGTTGAGGCGGATCGCCACCTTGGGATGGTCCGGCCCGAAGCTCGCCTCGTCGATCGATAGCGCCTGGCGATAAAGCGGCTCGGCCTCGGCGAGCCGGTTCGTTGCGTGCAGCACTAGGGCTAGGTTGTTGACGGCACTCGCCGCATTGGGATGGTCCGGCCCAAGGCTCGTTTCCCAGATCGCCAGGGCGCGGCGATAGAGCGGCTCGGCCTCGGCGAGACGTTTCGTCGCGCGCAGCAATTCGGCGAGATTGTTGAGGCGGATCGCCACTTTGGGATGGTCCGGCCCGTAATTCGCCTCGTCGATCGTCAGCGCGCGGCGGTAGACCGGCTCGGCTTCGGCGAGGCGGTTCGTCTCCCGCAGCAATTCTGCGAGATTGTTGAGGCGGATCGCCACATTGGGATGGTCCGGCCCCAAGCTCGCCTCGTCGATCGATAGCGCCCGGCGGTAGAGCGGCTCGGCCTCGGCGAGCCGGTTCGTCGCCTTCAACAAGACGGCGAGATTGTTGAGGTCTCTCGCCACATCGGGATGGTCCGGCCCCAGGCTCGCTTCGTCGATCGATAGCGCGCGGCGATAGAGCGGCTCGGCCTCGGCGAGCCGGTTCGTCTTGCGCAGCAATTCGGCGAGATTGTTGAGGCGGATCGCCAACTTGGGATCGTCTGGCCCGCAGCTCCGCTCGATAATCGCCAGTGCGCGGCGGGAACACCTCTCAGCCTCGGCGTATCGCGCCTTGGCGTCGAACAATTCGTCCAGTTGACCATAAAGCCGCGCGGTCGGCTCGGGGATCCCCCCATCGTCCCCGGCCTGCGCCGCCGCCAGCGCATGCGGGGCGAGCGGATCGAGCCGCGGCCAGGAGCGCACATCGTCTGCTTGGCCGACGAAAGCCGCATCCACCCAGCCCAGCGCTTCCCGCAGCCTCTCGCGCCTATGCGGCTCCTGCATCCGCCGCCGCGCGAAATCCTGCACGAGGCGGTGTGTCACGAAAGCTTCCGTCGTCGTCTTGGCCGTTTCGATCTCGGCTTTCGAGATCAGCGAGAAACCGAGCAAGTCTGAACGGCCCTTATGCGCGTCGAAATCTTGCGGCGCTTCGGGCGCCGCGACGTCGAGCAGGAAATTCGGGAGGGGCTCCGGCGCGAGGAAGGCGAGGCGCTCCAGGAGACGCAGACCGTCGGGGCCGAGCTTCTTCACCGAGACCTCCCAGGTCGTCGCTAGGCCCCGCTCGTTGGGGCGGTCCGCGTGATATTGGCTCAGCGTCGCGTCGAACCACTCGAGGGCCTCTTCCCGCGCCTCCCGCCAAAGCTTCAGATAGGCCGCAAAGCTCGTTTGCTCATTGGCGACATAGGCGCCCGCCTGTTCCAGCGCCAGCGCCAGGCCGCCGAGCTCGCGCGCGAGCGTCCTCGCCTGCTCGGCGTCGTCGGGACGAGAGACGCGCGCGCCGTCGGTTCGCTCCAGTAGGAAGGCGACGGCCGCGTCCTCCGCCAGCACGCCGAGCTCGAACTTCTTCAGCGCGGCCGGAAATTTCGTCGCGCGTCCCGTGACGAGCGCATGCCCGCCCTTCAGCCGCGCCAAGAGCTTTGCGACCGCCGCGACGGCCTCGCTGTCATCGGCGTTGTCGAGGATCAGCAGCCAGCCGGGGTGATCGTCGAACCATTTCAGCACGGCCGCGATCTTGACGCTGTCGGCGGCGACGTCCTTTTCGGGGAGGTCCAGAACCTCGGACCCGGCGAGCGCGGCGAGGCTCCTGTCGAGCGAGGAGGGCTGCTCGGCGTTCAGAAACAGCAGCGCCGAATACTCCGCCGCATGGGCGTGCGCATATTCGATGGCCAGCCGCGTCTTGCCGACGCCGCCGAGCCCATGCAGCGCCTTGCCGGCGACCGCGACGCCGCTGTCATTCTTCAGCGCCGCCTGGAGATCGGCCATGATCTCCTCGCGGCCCTTGAACAGTGGCCCAAGCGAGGCGAAGGGGAGGTTGCGCGGCTGGCGCAGCGCGCCGGCCCGCTTGAGCAAGTCGAGAATGGGGCCAGCGAGGGCGTGCTTGGCGAGTTCGTCGGGGCTTTTGAATTCGCGGGCGGAAAATCTGCCCGCCGCGTTCAGCCGCGCGAGATGTTCCGCCTGCGCGCGGCGCGAGGCGTCGTCGGGCGCGAACTCCTTTGCGCGCGGAGCCGCCGCGGCGGCTTTCGCGATGAACAAGAGCTTCTTGTGAAAAAGCGCGAGCCACGCCTCCCATTGCGTGTAGCTCGCCCCTTCCGGCGGCGTGAGCGCGCCGAAATCGGCGTGCTTTACGAGCAGCCGCTGACGCTCGCCTGCAAGCGGCGCGTGGCCGGTCATCTCGCCAATGAGATGCACGACCGCGTCGCAAGTCGAGATGTAGACGTCGAGTTTGTCGAGCGTGTCGCCGCCGTACTCTTTGAAATCTTCCTGGACTTTGACCTCGACATCGTGGCGCGTCAGATCGCGCCGCAGCGCGGCGCGATAGAGGCCGAACTCCTTTCTGACGGCGGATAGAAAAATCTTCACAGACATGCGCGCGCCCGCAAAAAGCGAGGGGCCTTAGTGCCATGGGCCGCGAGGCGCGGCAAATAGCCGGGGCCGCGTGGTCAACGTCGGGAACTGAAAAGATGGGCTTCGCGCATGTCGAGCTCTCGCTCGATCCGACGCCGCGCCTCGTCCTGCAATTCGCCGCTACGATAGAGATCGATGATCCGCGTGCGCTCGGCGGTGATGAGCAGCCGGTCCAATTCGTCGTAAAGCTCTCCCCAACTTCTAACGGCATCATCGCCGTCGTCTCGACCCTCGATGCGCTTCAGCCGATCCTGGTGCAGAAGGCGCAAGATTTCGAGGATGTCCGGCGAGAGATCGCGCTCGGTCGCCAACGCTTCGAGCGCGGCGACCGCCGCTTTTACGGCCTCGGCGCGCGCCCAATGCTCCTCGGTCCTGTCGAATTCCCGCTCTTTGCGCCCGGCATGCGCGAGCCCGAGCAGGCGTATGACCCAAGGCAACATCAGACCTTGCCCAACGAGAGTGATAAGGATCAATGAAAAGGTCAAAAGCAGGATCAGGTCCCGGTAAGGAAAGGGTTGTCCGGCTGCGGTCGTGAGCGGAATGGCGAGCGCCGCCGCAAGCGAGACGATGCCGCGGACGCCCGTGAAGGAGATCATGAAAGCCCATTGCCACGGTGGCGAAGGGTCCCGTCTTCTGACGGAGGCGAGCAGCCAGCGCGGCAGATAGACGCCGGGAAACACCCAAACGAATCGGGCGAGGATCGCCACCGCCGTAATGACCGCTATGGAGACGGCGAGTTGCGATAGCGGGAACTCGCTGATGCGATTGGCGATTGCCCGCGTCTGCAATCCGGTGATGAGAAACACCATGCCTTCGACGACGTAAACAAAGAACTCCCAGAAAAACACGCCCTGCAGCCTCGTCGCGGCGCTGATCAGCCGTGGCCCGTTCCAACTCGTGTAAAGCCCAGCGGCCACGGTCGCCAGCACGCCCGACCCGCCGAGCTGCGCCGGCGGCCAAAACGCGAAGAACGGCGTCAAAATCGAGAGCACGATTTCGACCAGTGGTTCGTCCACCCATCGTCTCACTCGAAGCATGAGCCAACCGACGCCGACGCCCCAAACGATTTCACCGGCGATGATGGCGGCGAACTCGCCTGCGGCTTCACTGAGAGAGAAGGCGCCGACACTGACGGCCGCGACGGCGAAGCGGTAAAGGATAAGCGCGGTGGCGTCGTTCGCCAGCCCTTCGCCTTCGAGAATCACCGGATTCGTCTCGGGAGCTCCATTCTGCGCGCGACGGCGAGAGGCGCCATGGCGTCCGGAGGGGAGACGATCGCGCCCAAGAGGAGCCCAACCGGCCAACCGACCCCCAAGAGCCAATGGGCTGCTGCGCCGACCGCAAAAGTCGTGAACGCGACGCCGCCTACGGACAGAAGCGATATTGGGCGCAGATTGAAGCGGAACTCGTTCCAGCTCATGTTGAAAGCGGAGCTGTATATGACAGGCGGCAGCACGATAAGCAGCACGAACTCTGGAGTGAGCTCTATTGGCGGCAAACCCGGCGCGAGCGAGAGGAGGAGTCCAATCAACACCAAAAGAATCGCTGATGGAATTTTCAGCCGATTCGAGATGATGGCCGCCGCCGCCAAGACGGCCAGCAGCAGGATGAGCATGCGGATGTTCGCGATCATCGGCGCGCCATGTCATGCGCTTTCCAGCAAGGAATAAACGATTTCCTACATATTGCGCTGATCAGGCTGCGGCTATCAGCGCGAGATCGCGTCGCGCCATAGGGGTCTTTAGACGGTCTTTAGACGCCCGTTGCACGCGAGTGGCTGTGGCGCTCCGCCCTCCCCATCGAAGGGGCTGGATGCGCGCCCATTCTGCGTCAATCCGATTAGCCTACCCCGGCACTTCGCCGAGCTCCGGTTTTCGCAATTTACGTAGTTCACTGATAGTTCCGTCGTCGACATTCGCGGCGGATTGCTTTCCGACGCGAGGCGCCGCATGTTCTTTGGCGCCTGCGATCCCCGGCGGGCCCAACGCGATCTGAAGCTCATGAGCAAGTTGAGACTGATCCTGGCCGTCGCATTCGCGGCGCTCCTCGTTCACGCCCCCGCGCGCGCGCAGAATTTCCAGACCGGCTTCGCCCATGCGATCCTGATCGACGCGAACTCGGGCGCCGTCCTTTACGAAAAGGGGGCCGACGATCTCGTGGCGCCGGCCTCGACCGTGAAGATCATGACCGCGGAGCTCATCTTCCACGAGCTCGCGGAGGGGCGCTTAAAGCTCGACGACGAATATGTGATCTCCGACCACGCCTGGCGCGACGGCGGCGCCAAGTCGCATGGGTCCGCGATGTTCGCCAATGTGAACACGCATGTGCGCGTCGAGGACCTCATTCGCGGCCTGGTGATCGTCTCCGGCAACGACGCCGCGATCGCGCTCGCCGAGGGCAACGCGGGCTCTGAAGAAGCCTTCGTGATGCGCATGAACAAGCGCGGCGCCGAGCTCGGGCTCAAGAAATCGACCTTCGGCAACCCTTGGGGGAAGGCCAGCCCGGATCAGCAGGTGACGGCGCGCGAGATGGCCTTCCTGGCCGAGCACGTCATCAACACCTATCCGCAATATTATCATTATTTCGGCGAGAAGGACTTCTTGTGGAACAACATCAAGCAGCCCAATCGCAACCCGCTGCTCAACATGAACATGGGCGTCGACGGGCTCAAGACCGGCAACATTGACGAGAAGAGCGGCTACAACATCGTCGCCTCGGCGGTCGAGGAAGGGCGGCGGCTGATCCTCGCGGGCTTTGGCGCGAGAACGGCGAAGGACCGCGCCGAGGAGGCGCGCAAGCTCCTGCAGTGGGGCTTTCGCAACTTCGAAGAGAAATTCCTGTTCAAGGCCGACGAGCCCATCGGCTCGGCGAAAGTCTACGGCGGTGATCAGGGCTCCGTTCCCGTCGCGGCGAAGATGGACCTGCGCGTGCTGCTGCCGCGCACGAACCAGGACAAGCTGTCCGGGCGCATCGTCTATGAAGGACCGGTCATGGCGCCGGTGCAGGCTGGACAGAAGATCGGCCACGTCGAGATCAAGCGCGGCGCGAGTGTGATTCTCGACCAGCCCCTCTATGCGACCGAAAGCGTGGAGCAGGGCGCTCTGCCGCGGCGCGCCTTCGACGCGGCCTATGAAATCGCGGCCGCGGCGATTCACGATCGCCTTGAGCGCCTCAAGAAGAAATGAACGCGCTGGGGCCGCACGCGTCGGGGCGACTCATCAGCTTCGAGGGCGGCGAGGGCGCCGGCAAGTCGACGCAGATCCGCCGACTGGCGGAAGCCCTCGAGCGGGCAGGGCTCCGGGTCGTCGTGACGCGCGAGCCCGGCGGCACGCCTTTCGCCGAGAAGCTGCGCAAGGCCCTTCTCGACGGCGACGCGCAGCATTTCGGCGCCTTGGGGGAGGCGCTGCTCTTTGCCGCCGCGCGCATCGACCACGCCGATCAGGTGATCCTTCCCGCGCTGCGAGAGGGCGCCTTCGTGCTCTGCGATCGCTTCACCGATTCGACGCGCGCCTATCAGGGCGCGATGGGCGGAGCGGACATGCGCCTGCTCTCCCTGCTCGAGCGAATCGCGCTCGGCGAGCGCCGGCCCGATCTCACCTTCATTCTTGAGGTGTCCGCCGCCGAAGGGCTGGCGCGGGCGGCCCGCAGGGGCGACGGCGGGGATCGCTTCGAGAGCCGCGATCTCGCCTATCACGAGGGATTGCGGCGCGCTTTTCTCGACATCGCGCAGCGAGAGCCCATCCGCTGCCGCGTCATCGACTCGACGCGGCCCCAGGCGGAGGTCGCGGAAGAAATCCTGCGGGTCGTTTCGGAACGCTTTCACTTGCCCCATTTGGCGGGGCTTCCGGCAAAATGAGCCGCGAGTTTGCGGGGCCGCCCGAAAGCGATCGCTTTCCCGGCGCGCCGCATCCGCGCGAGAATTTGAGCTTTTTCGGCCACGCGGCGACGGAGCGCGCGCTGCTCGACGGCTATCGCCGTGACCGGCTGGCGCAGGCCTTCATCCTCGGCGGACCGGAAGGCGTCGGCAAGGCGACGCTCGCTTGGCGCTTCGCGCGCTTCCTCTCCGCCCATCCCGATCCCAAGGCGGCCGCCGTTCAGGCGGCGAGCTCTCTCTTCGTTGCCGCCGAAGCGCCGGCGGCGCGGCGGATGGCGGCGCAGGCGCTGCCCGATGTCTTTTCGCTCCGGCGCGCCTGGAACGAGAAGAGCCGCAAGCACTTCACCGAGATCCGCGTCGACGACGTGCGCGAGGTGACGCAGGCCTTCCACAGCGCCTCGGGCGTCGGCGGCTGGCGCGTCGCGATCGTCGACGCGGCCGACGAGCTCAACCGCTCCAGCGCCAATGCGCTCTTGAAGATCATCGAGGAGCCGCCGGAGCGCTCGGTCTTTCTCCTGGTCGCGCATCGCCCAGCGCGCATTCTCCCCACGATCCGCTCGCGCTGCCGCAAGCTCGCGCTGGAGCCGCTTGCGCCAGAGGAGATCGGCGCCGCGATCCGGGCGCTCGGGGCGCCCTGGGCGCAGTTTCCCGAGCCGGAAATTTCTCGGGCGGCGCAGGGGGCGCAGGGCTCCGTGCGCGCGGCGCTGCGCCTCTTGGACGGCGAGGGCGCGGCCTTCGACGCCGCGGTGCAGGCGCTTTTCGCCGCTCTGCCGCGCGTCGAATGGAACGCCGTGCACGCGCTCGCCGACCGTCTGACCGGGCGCGACAATGAGGAAGCTTTCGAGGGCTTCATCCGCGCGCTGCATGGATTTCTCGACGCCCGCGTGCGCGCGGGAGCCGTGCGGGGCGCAGCGAGCGTGATCGGCTACGCCGAAGCCTTCGACGAGATTTCGGCCGCCGTGCGCGAGACCGAGGTCTTCAATTTCGATAAAAAAGCGCTGATCGTCTCGATCTTTGCGCGACTCGAACGCGCGGGTAGGGGATGAGAGCGATTGAGGATGCCCGGTCGCCTGTCCACCTCGCCCCTGCCCGAGGCGCGCTCTCGCCAGGGTTCAAGCCTAAACATAGTAGTTATCCGAATTGTGCGCTCGGCGGTCGCCCGAATACAGCTGGGAGGAAGCGACAGGGGTGACGTCATGTCTAAGAACGGTGGCCTCCTCCTGCGCGTCCTGGCGGTTGATGACGAGCGGGACGTCGCGGACAGCACCGCTGCGCTGCTTCGATGCTTCGGCGTCGATGTCCGAGCCGTCTACGACGGCCTTACGGCGCTCGCCGCGATTTCGGAATTCAAACCTCATTTGGCGTTTATTGATCTCTGCATGCCCGGCACGGACGGCTTCGAGACCGCGCGACGCATCCGCAATTTGCCGGAAGGCGGAAGCCTCGTGCTTGCCGCGCTCACTGCGTGGGGGCATGCCGAGGCTCGTCAACGCGCCAGGGAAGCAGGATTCGATTATCACCTCGTCAAACCGCTTCCCGTAGAGGATTTCGAGGAACTCCTCGCCGTCGCGCACCGGGCTCTGTGACGCCAGCGGTCAAACGCCCTCCAACGAGCGAAAGAAACACTCGCAAGAACTGGCCTAACTCCGGCAACGCCGCCGCGCGCTCGCATCTGCGCGCTCCAAAGCGAACCGCTGCTCCGTCGTAGCGCGGTTTGACGGACGATGGCGGATGGGGCAACCGGAAGCCTTCTTCACGGAATGCCCATGACCCGCTCCTTCGGATTCCCGCCGGTTGCGCGCGAGGATGCGCGCGTGCTGATTCTCGGTTCGCTCCCGGGGCAAGCCTCGCTCGCCGCGCGCCAATATTACGCGCAGCCGCGCAACAGCTTCTGGCGGCTGATGGGGCGGCTTTTCGACGCCGGACCCGAGCACGATTACGAGGAGCGGCTCCGCCGCCTCGTCGAAGCGCGCGTGGCGCTCTGGGACGTCTGCGCCAGCGCCCAGCGGCCTGGGAGCCTCGACCACCGAATCGATAAAAGCAGTGTTGCGCCCAATGACTTCAAAGGCTTCTTCGAGACGCACGGAGAGATCGCCGCGATCTTCTTCAACGGCGCCACGGCGGAGCGCCTCTATCTGACCCTGGCGCGCCCGACATTGCCGCACGCCGTCGCCGGGATCGCCATGAAGCGGCTGCCCTCGACGAGCCCGGCCCATGCAGGGGCGAGCTTCGCGCAAAAGCTCGAGGCTTGGCGAGAGGTCGCCGCCGCGGCGGCGCGGCAGGAAATAATCTTGTCTGCGAGAAATTCTTGAAGAGACGGAGGGAGCAGAGATCCGTCGGGCCGCCAGCGCATCTCTGCTCATTACTTTTATTCAAGCGGGATTCTTATCCAGGAGCCGGTTCAAGCTCTTTGGATTTCTCCCAAACTCAGCGCCACTGCACGCAGCGGCGGGCGAAGCCGTGCCGCGTGTTCATGCGCCGCGTCCACTTGAGGCAGCGGTGTCCAGCGGGAGGCCCAAAGGCGGCGTCCTGGAGGAGGGAGGACGCGCCCGACGCTTGTGTGCCGCCGGAGAGGAGCGAAGCGTCTGCGGGTAGAGCGGAAGCCAGAAAGGCGGCGCAGATCGCGCCGATCAGGGGGGCCGTCGGACGTATGAGCATCAAGTCCTCCTCTTTTATTCACTCGCCACCCCTAAGCCGTGGGCCGGGGAGCGTTCCGCCGGGATTTGCCTCATGGCCCCGGACACGCTTGCGTATATCTGGAACTCTGCTGGATTTGACAAGGCCGCGCTCGCGCAAAGGGACGCCGGGGCGGAAAATGGCGGACGAACGGTTGGAGCCGTCGCTCTCTATGGATATCGAGCAACCGCTTTCACCCCAAAGCCTTTATAGGTCGATGGGACTGGACCTCGCCACAGCCTGAGCGTTGGGTCAAGGGTCACCCAAAGGAGACGGCATGGGCGCAGGGCGGGGCCAACCCACAGACCGTCGAATGAGAAGATCATACACCGCAGCAGCTTGATGCGAATCGATCTCGCGATCGCGCAGCGCCAGAGCCCTCGCTCCATCCATCAGGCTGATGAGAACGGCGGCGGTCGTTTCTGGATCAAGCGCCGGGTCGATCTCCCCCCGCGCCTGACCCTTCTGCAGCAGCTTCGCCACCAGCTCGCGCATGCTCCGACTATGCGACTGAAGATCTCTAGCTATCGCCTCGCTACGCGTGCTTTCCGCCAGCACTTCGAACAATAACGTCGCTTTGGTCACGCCGTCGCCAGGCGTCAGCCAATTCATCTCGGCGACAATCGCATCCACAATGGGCTCCTCCCGGGCAAGTGTTTTGTGAAAGCGCTCGGCCAGCGCGTCCAAGTGTGACTGCGCGATGGCGACAATTATCGCGTCTTTCCCGGTAAAGTAGTGATAGAGGTGGCCAGGGCTGATTCCCGCTTCAGCGCATATCTCCGAGATTGACGACCCTTTGAAGCCCTTTCGCTGAAAGCAGCGACCGGCGGCTTCCAGAATCTCACGACGTTTCTCGTCGTGCTTGATCGGATCGAGTTTCCGCATGGCTCACACCAAAATTAGAGCGATCAATCTAGCATCTTGACACGAGAGGCAGAAGGCCTATTATTAGATTGATCGCTCGATCTATGATAGGAGCAGGCGATGAAATTCCGACAGCTTGGCCATTTTGGCTCTCAGGACTCGGCGGTCGACCCCAATCACGCGAGAGTGTGTCAGTTGCCGACTCCGCTGGGCGCACGCAGGCAACTCCGCATTGTGCATAGGCGGGCGCTCGAAAACGAAGCGGAGGAGCAAGTTGCTATGGTCACGCTGGCGCACTGCGCAGAGTTCGCGGGACTCAACTCGAGCGAACTTTTTGTGAGCTCCGGCTTTTCCCCAAAGCATAAAGCTCTCCAAGTGAGCTACGTCTTAAATCTGAATCACGGTCCAGGCGCCGTACGCGAAATGATTGTCGCGGACATTCGCGCCGCGATCGACCTGAGAGCACCCCAACGGGCAGCGGACCTCCTTTTGGTGCTCCGGGTGTTCCTCTTTGAACACCCGGAAGCAAGAATGACCCGGCGGCCGCGGCTGAGCGGAGGGAGAAGACATTGCGAAGATCCTGAAGCAAGACGCATCATGGGGCGCTAGAGCGAGTTTGCGCAAAAGTTAATAGATTTTTGCGATCAGAACTCTCTCCAGCTTTTTGATCTGGCGCGAGTTCCTATCGCTCGAACGGTTCCGTTCGAGGGACAAGCGCGCTAATGAAGGCGCTCGGAGCCTCTGCTCTTGTGAAACAACGCCCGCTGTTCTCCTGGTCAAACAGCGCCTCGAAAGCCGCGATTCGCAGGATCGGCATCCGGTTCGGATGAAACTTTCCCCATGCGCCGCCTCCGACAGGGCCGCGCGGTCACCCAAAGGGCCGCGCGGGCACATCCTGCGCCGCCGCAGCGCAGGATGGCGGATCGCCGACCGGAAACGCTTTTCCGACAAGGGATAGGGACCGTCCAAAACCCAAATGAGAGCGCCCCAAATTTGCGCGCGGCGCGCGGGGATATCGCTCTGCCTTTGGCTTGACTTCGCCCTATCGCGTCAATATGGTCCGCGCGGTTTTGGACGGTTTGCCGCATTGCGACGCCATCCGCGTAAAACCCCTCAGCCTCGAGGATCTGACGAGCCCCGCCGGGATGATCTTCGCGGTGACGGCGCCGGGGAGCCTTGGGATGAGCGACGATCCGGAAAAGAAAGACGCCGATCTCCAGGCGCGCTTGGCGAAGCTCGACGAGGCCCTGAAAGCGCGCGACGCGCGCGAGGCGGAACGGGCGGCCAAGGTCAGTCCGCAGGGGAGCGCTTTCGCGAAAGCGATGAGCGCCGGCCTCGCCGTCTTTTCCGAATTCGTCGCAGCCGTCATCGTCGGCGCCGGCCTCGGCTGGCTCGTCGACTATTGGACTGGCGCCAAGCCCTGGGGCCTCGTGGTCTTCCTCGGGCTCGGCGCAGCGGCAGGCTTCTGGAACGTCTATCGCCTCGCGATGCGCCAGGCGAGGGACGATCAGGCGAAGGGCGAAGGCTAAAAATTCGCGGCGCGCTTGCGCGCTCATGTCGAACGATGAGAAGCGGACGGGCCGCCGTCCGGAAAGGTTTTGAGAATGGCTGTCGAGGGGGGAAAGCCCAATCCGATCGAGCAGTTCGAGCTGGTGCGGTTCTTCGAGCATCGCATCGGCGACATCGAGGTCTCCTTCACCAACGCCTCGGCCTATATGCTGCTTATCGCGCTGGTCCTCGTGGGGCTGATGGTGTTCGCGACCGCGGGCAAGCGCGTCGTGCCGACGCGGCTGCAGGCGGCCGCCGAGATGCTCTATGAATTCGTCGCCGGCATGGTCCGTCAGGTCGCCGGCGAAGAGGGGATGCGCTTCTTTCCCTTCGTCTTCTCGCTGTTCGCCTTCGTGCTGATCGCCAATCTGATCGGCCTCTTCCCCTATACTTTCTCGGTGACGAGCCAGATCATCGTGACCTTCTCCTTCGCGATGCTGGTGATGGTGATCGTCGTCGGCTACGGCATCTATCGCCACGGCTTTCATTTCTTCGGGCTCTTCGTGCCGCACGGCGTGCCGAAGCCCGTTCTGGTCGCGCTCGTGCCGATCGAGATCATCTCCTTCCTGTCGCGGCCGATCTCGCTTTCGGTGCGTCTCTTCGCCAACATGCTCGCCGGGCACATCACGCTCGCGGTGTTTGGCGGCTTCGTCGCGCTGCTGCTTGGCGCCGGCGCTTGGGCCGTTCTCGCGCCCGTTCCACTCTTGGCGATCACGGCGCTTTATGCGCTGGAGCTGCTCGTGGCCTGCTTGCAGGCTTTCGTCTTCGCCACTCTCACTTGCGTCTATCTCAACGACGCAATTCACCCGGGCCACTGATAAAGATTTAACAACAAAGAGTCGGCCTCATCTCAAAGGAAGCATAAAATGGCTACTGAAATGCAACTCGTCGGCGCGGGCCTGGCCGCGATCGGCACCGGCGCGGCGGCGATCGGCGTCGGCATCATCTTCGGCAACTTCGTCAATGGCGCGCTGCGCAATCCGTCGGCGGCGGCGGGCCAGTTCACCAACGCGATCATCGGCGCGGCGCTCGCCGAAGGTCTCGGCATCTTCGCCTTTCTGATCGCGATCCTGCTGTATCTCAAGTAGGACCGAGGAACTCATTCCTGCGCGCGCCGCGAGCCGGCGCGCGCTTTCTCATTTGGAGCCGCGTCCATGACTTCCGACGCCCTGGCGCAGGAAGCGCCGCCAGAGTCCGCAGCCGAGACCCATGCGACCACAGCCGCGCATGGCGGCCCCCATGAAGGCGGAGCCTTTCCGCCTTTCGACGCCGCGAATTGGGCGCCCCAATTCGTCTGGCTCGCGCTCGTCTTCGGCGCGCTCTACCTGCTGATGTCGCGGATTGCGCTGCCGCGCGTCGCCGACATTCTCACGACCCGCGAGACGACCATCAACGCCGATCTCAACTCGGCGCGGGCGACGCAAGCGAAGGCGCAAACCGCCGCCAAGCACAATGACGCGACGCTCGCCGCCAAGAAGGGCGAGGCGCAAGCCATTGGCCGGGAGGCGCAGGCGAAGGCCGCCGCCGAAGCCGCAGCGCATCGCGCCGCCGCCGAGCAGAAACTCGCGCAGGCGCTCGCCGCCGCGGAGCAGCGCATCGCCACTGAGAAGGTCGAGAACATGGCGCACGTCGAGAGCGTCGCCAAGGAGGCCGCCGCGGCGATCGTCGCCAAGCTCACCGGCGCCGAAGCCGACGCGGCGGCGATCGACGCCGCCGTCCGCTCACTCTCCGCCCGCTAGAGGAAGACCGCGCCATGGATCTCCAGCATCTCGAGGCCGAAGTCTTCGTCGCCATCGGCTTCGCCATCTTTCTCGCCATCCTGTGGAGGTATCGCGCTCCGCATGTGGTGGTCGACGCGCTCGACTCGCGCATCGACAAGGTGAAGGGCGAGCTCGCCGAAGCGCAACGGCTGCGCTCCGAAGCCGAGGCGCTGCTCGCCTCCTTCGAGCAGAAAAAGGCGGAAGCGGAGGCCGAGGCCGCCGCCATCATCGCTCGCGCCAAGGAAGAGGCCGAGATGATCGCCGCCGAGTCGCGCAAGCGTCTCGAGGAATGGGCGGTGCGCGGCGACAAGCAGATCACCGACAAGATCGCGCTCGCGGAAGCGCAGGCCATCGCCGAGGTGCGCGCGGCCGCCGCCGATGCGGCGACGAAGATCGCCGAAGCCGCGCTGCGCGCTCAGCCGAGCAGCGGCGATTCCCTCGTCACCCAGGGGATCGGCGGATTGAAGGCGCTGCGGGGTTGAGGGCGCGTCAGATACACTCCGGCGCGCCGATCTCAAAAGCAGGCTGAAATCTGACGCTTGGAACCTTGCTCGGGCCGTGAGCGGGGAGGGAGCCGGAGTGGGCGCTGCGCCAACGAGCCGACACGGGAGGGCGACACGGCGCAGCCAGGCCCGGATTTATGTGTCGGTGCAAGTCAGAAATGGCGCTTTCTCTGCAAAGTTGAAATGACACTCCTCGGCGCTCCCCGCACCTTCGGGTTCGAGCCGCGCGGCGCAGCCTTTCGGTCAGCGCAGCCGCGCTGCTCGAACGAACCCGCGACTTACCCTCAGGCTTTAGCCTACCTTGAAAAGCTTTCAATTGACCTTGAACATGTGCCGTTCCGCCTGTCCTTGCCGCCGCGGCGCTTTCTGCGAGCGTCCTTCGTTTCGTTCCTGTTGTCGCGCGGCGACATAAGCCAACACCTCGCCCAGCCTCTTGTTCTCGACGATCGCCGCCTGATTGACCTTCTGTAGCTTGTCGAAGGTCCGGAAGGCCAGATCGCGTCCTTTGTGACGAATAGCGATGCGCCCGTCGGGATAATCGACGACCGTCACGCGCTGGCGGGCGAGGGTGCGCGTGACCTCGTTGGGCTCGAGGATGAACAGCACCTTGTCATACTGCACCGTCAGATTGTTCGTCAGCGTCCGCTTCTCCTTCCAGGCGAAGACGTCCTCAAGCGGTGACGCGCTTGAGATTGGACGATGAGCGTCCTCGTCGGAGCGCGGCGGCTTGCCGAAGCGGGCGTTGTATTGCGCCATGAAGCCCGGCAGGAACGCGTTGGCGCCGGCCGTGTCCGATACGCCCGCGAGGCGCAGCTCCTTCACAAGGCGGTCTTGCAGCGTCCCGAACGAACGCTCGACACGCCCTTTGGCTTGCGGGCTATTGGCGCAGATGATGTCGATGTTCAGCTCGTTCAGCGCCCGTCCGAATTGCGTCATGCCGTCGCCGCCGGCAGCCTCTCGATTGTTGACCCGAAAGATCGCGTGCTTGTCGGAATAGAAGGCGATCGGGCGGCCGTGACGCTCAATATAGCGCTGCGTCTCGCGCATGTAGTCGAGCGTCGATTCCGACGGCACGAAGGCGGCGTGCTGGATGCGGCTCGTGGCGTCGTCGATATAGGCGATCAGCGTGCATTCCGGCCCTCGGTTCTCGAACCAATAGTGCCGCGAGCCGTCAATCTGGACGAGCTCGCCGACGCGCTCGCGCCGGTGACGCGGCTGATGGACCGGGGGCAGGCGATGCTTGCGGTCCTTCCACAGCCCGTCCTCGATCATCCATTTGCGCAACGTCTCCCGCGACACCAAGCAGGCATGGTTCTCGCGGAGCTTTTCCGCCGCCAAGGTTGGCCCGAAATCCGCGTAGCGCTCTTTGACGAGCGCCATCGTCAGCTCGCGGACGGCGGCGGGTAGCTTGTTGTTGCTCGTCCTGCCTCGGCGTTTCGACGCCAGGCTGGCGGCGCCATCCGTTCGCAGGCCCTTCAACAAGCGGAAAACCTGTCGGCGCTTCAGTTTGAGCAACTGCGCTGCGCCGTCGATCCGCAGTCGGCCGGCTTGCGCGTCCATCAAAATGCTGAGCCGTGAAAACTCTTTCTCGCTCATCGACACCACCATGCCCGCCGTCTCCAGTTGAGGGGCTCGCCCGGGCGAGCGCCATCTCAACTTTGCGGAGGGGTGTCTTTTCTATATTGCGGCTACATTATGGATTCGTAAAACGCTCATTATGGAACGTCAATGAACCGCCCCGGGTTTGCCGGAGGCCGTTTCGTTCGAGTCACGCCGCCATGGCGGAGGCCTCGGTTTGCGCATAGTAGCGCGCTTCGGCCTCGGCCGGCGGGATGTTTCCGATCGGCGCCAGCAGTCTTCTGTTGTTGAACCAGTCCACCCATTCGAGTGTCGCGAACTCGACCTGCTCGAAGCTACGCCACGGCCCGCGCCGCCAGATCACCTCGGCCTTGTAGAGCCCATTGATCGTCTCGGCGAGCGCGTTGTCGTAAGAATCGCCGACGCTGCCGACCGATGGTTCGACGCCGGCCGCGGCGAGGCGCTCCGTGTATTTGATCGACACATATTGCACGCCGCGGTCGCTGTGATGGACGAGGCCGCCGCCGCGAACCGGCCGGCGCTCAAACAGCGCCTGCTCGAACGCGTCGAGCACGAAGCTCGCATGCGCCGTGCGGGATACACGCCAGCCGACGATCCGCCTGGCGAAGGCATCGATGACGAAGGCGACATAGACGAAGCCGGCCCAAGTGGCGACATAGGTGAAGTCGGACACCCACAGCGCGTTCGGCCGCGGCGCCTGGAATTGCCGATTGACCTTGTCTTGCGGGCAAGGTGCCGCCTTGTCGCTCACCGTCGTCTTCACCGGCTTGCCACGCACGGCCCCAGCAAGGCCCATGGCGCGCATCAGCCGCTCGACCGTGCAACGCGCCACGCCCTCTCCCTCCCGGGTCAACTGCCGCCAGACCTTGCGCGCGCCGTAGACCGCGAAGTTCTCATCGAAAACACGCCGAATTTTCTCGCAGAGCACGGCGTCGCGCTTGGCCCGCGGCGACAGACGCGCCGGATCGCGGCGTTGCGCCACATGCGCGTGATACGTCGATGGGGCGATCGGCAAAACGGCGCAGATCGGCTCGACCCCATGGGCGTCGCGGTGATCGTCGATGAAGGCGATCATGGCTTGAACCGGCGGTCGAGCTCCGCCTGGGCAAAATAAGCCGACGCCTTGCGCAAAATCTCATTGGCCTGTCGAAGCTCGCGGTTCTCCCGCTCCAGCGCCTTCAGCCGCGCCCGCTCGTCCGTCGAAAGTCCGGACCGCTCGCCGGCGTCACGTTCCGACTGCCGGACCCAGTTGCGCAGCGTCTGCGCCGTGCAGCCGATCTTGGCGGCGATCGACGTAATCGCCGCCCATTGCGAGGCGTGCTCGCCCTGGTGCTCCCACACCATTCGAACCGCCCGCTCCCGAACCTCAGCCGAAAATTTGTTCGTCGTCTTCTTCGTGTCCATCGCCCCATCCTCTCAAGAGTTGGGGCCTCCGGCAAACCCGGGGCGGTTCATTACCGTTGCGACAGGCACCAAGGCGACCGGCTGAGGTCGGCCAATTCAAGGAACGCAGTGGCGGGAGCGCGACTGCAGAAGCCGGGGGCCTAGGTAAAACTACCCGATTGTTGTGTCCCGTCATTCGAGCCACATTCCTCACGCCGCCCTTTTCGAGATCCCTGGCGGAGGATTGGCCGCACCGCCAGCAGGGGCCCCAATGACCGACACTTGGTCCGAAGCTCGTCACCACTTGGAGCGTGGTCTTAAGCTCTTTATCGTTGTCGACGTTGCCGGGATTGCCTTCGGCATAATCCAGAATGACTGGTGGCTGGCGTCGATCTGGTTGGCTGCGGGATGCCTCGCAGGAGTCATCGGAATCCCGGTGAATCAGCGCATCGTGGTTACCGACACGACCGAAGACGACGAATTTGTAAGTGAGAAGGAACTTGGCGAGGCGCAGAAATTCGCGCGCGAATTTCTGGAATTTAGCAATCTACTCGCAGCGACGATGCTGACTGTTGGCTTCGCCCTTGGGCTACCCTTTTGGAGCAGTCTGCTCATGGCGACTCTCTTATGGATTGCAAGCCTATTCGGAATTCCGGTGTTATGCGCCCCTGGAAATAAACAAGAGCGAGGCGCCGAGAGAAGTTCCAGCGACTTCGCATAGATCGTCGCCGAGGGCTTATTCCGCGCGGCCGGCCAAGCGTAAGGTTGAGCCCGCGCCGGCGGCGCTGTTCCCAGAGCGCCCGGCTGCGCAGCCCATACCAGCCCGCCCGGCGCTCAGCCGCTGCTCCAAAGGCCTGACCTGCCCCCGAAAAACTGGACCGGTTGATGCTGGAAAATTCTAATTTATCCGTCCTGGCCGGGCGGAGGGTTTTGCATGAAGAGGTCGCGGTTCAGCGAGCAGCAGATCGCTTTCATACTCAGGCAAGCGGAGGAGGGAACGCCGGTCGCGGAGGTCTGCCGGAAGGCGGGCGTCAGCGAGGCGACCTATTACAACTGGCGCAAGAAGTATGGCGGGCTGATGCCGTCGGAGATGAAGCGCCTCAAGCAACTTGAGGAAGAGAACGCGAGGCTGAAGAGGATCGTGGCGGACCTGTCGCTCGACAAGGAGATGCTGCAGGACGTCATCAAGCGAAAGCCTTAAGGCCTGCGCGGCGGCGTGAGCTGGTTGACGGCATGAGGGCGACTTGGGGAGTGAGAGCCTGACCCAAAAGTTTCTTGCACGCGCCCCGGTTGCATGATTCTGGGGATTCCGAAGCATCGGAGGATGATTCGGAATGTGGACGCAAGAGCATCGCAAGACCTACGTGCGCGTCGGCGGGCGTTATCCCAGCGACATGACGGATGCGGAATGGGCTCTGCTCGAGCCGCTGATCCCGGCGGCCAAGCACGGCGGTCGTCCGCGCAAGACCGACATGCGCGCGGCGATCAACGCCATTCTCTATCTCCTGCGCACGGGTTGTCCGTGGCGCTATCTTCCTCGCGACGGCTTTCCGCCGCGGTCGACCGTCTACAACATCTTCCGCAATTTTCAGAAGGACGGCGTCTGGGACGCGATCTGGGACAAATTGCACATGGCGCTGCGTGAAGACATGGAGCGCGAGGCGAGCCCCACGGCGGCGATCATCGACAGTCAGTCGCTGAAGTCGGCGGAAAAAGGGGCGGTCATGACGGCCTGACCGGCTACGACGCCGGTAAGAAGGTGAAGGGCCGCAAGATTTACGCGCTGGTCGATACGCAAGGCTTGCCGCTGCGCGTCATCGTCCACTCCGCCGGCGTGCAGGACCGTGATGGCGCGGCGCTCGTGCTCGACAAAATCCGCAACAGCTTTCCCTGGCTCGAACTCGTCTGGGCCGACAACGGCTACAACGCTCATCAAGTCACTGCGGCTGTCGCAAGGGTTCCCTCGCTGCGCATTGAAATCGTCAAGCGCAGTGACGACATGAAGGGCTTCGTTCTGCTGCCGCGCCGTTGGGTGGTCGAGAGAACGTTCTCATGGTTCGGGCGCAACCGACGCCTCGCCAAAGACTGGGAAAACCTCGCGACCACGCTGCAAACCTTCGTCGTTCTCGCGTCGATCCAGATCGCAATCCGGCGGCTCGCGCGATAGTTGTCTTTTGAGTCAGGCTCTGAGCGCAAGGCGCGCCTGCTCGGTTCTTCAAGCCGGACGATCCAGCTACCATTACAAGGCGAGACGCCGCTCGCAGGCCGGGCTTTCACAACGGATCAAAGAGATCGCCGAAACGCGGGTGCGTTACGGCTATCGACGCATTCACGTTTTGCTTCGTCGCGAGGGTTGGCAGATCAACGCCAAGCGCGTGTGGCGGCTGTATCGCGAGATGGGCCTGCAACTGCGCAACAAATCCCCAAAACGGCGCGTGCAGGCGAAGTTGCGTGAGGGCCGCGTCGGCGCGATGGGACCGAACGAGGTCTGGGCGATGGATTTTGTTCATGACCAGCTTTTCGATGGGCGCAAGATCCGCTGCCTCACCGTGGTCGACACGTTCTCGCGGTTGTCGCCGGCGATCGACGTTCGCCACAGTTACCGCGGCGCCGACGTTGTCACGACGCTCGAACGCGCGGTCCAGGACGTCGGCCTGCCCAAGACCATTCGTGTGGACAATGGGCCGGAGTTTATCAGCAAGGAGCTCGATCTATGGGCCTTCATGCGCGGTGTGACGCTCGACTTCTCGCGGCCTGGCAAGCCAACGGACAACTCCTTCATCGAGTCGTTCAATGGCAAGTTTCGTGCGGAGTGTTTGAACGCCAACTGGTTCCTGAGCCTCGACGAGGCGCGCCAAAAATGCGAGGCTTGGCGTAGAGACTATAACGACGTGCGTCCGCATAGCTCGATCGGCAACAAAACGCCGAGAGAGCTTCATCCGCCGCCCGGCAACCCCGGCCAGCCGGGCGGCGGATGAAGCCGGAATTTCCCGGACAAGCCGGTCCAACGTCGGGGGCAAGTTCAGGCCGCCTATGAACCAACATTGCACTTGGATCACCCGATGGGGGCCGGCCGTTATGCAAGCTGGTGTGAGCGGGCCGAAGTTCTGAGCTTGGAATAAGTCGGGAGGAGGCGTGTTAAAAGGATAGTATTATTCCGAGGAGCATGCCCGATGAAAGCCATCTCATTTGCGCTCGCGGCCGTTTTCTTGATTGCGCGCGGCCCCGCGTGGAGCGCGCCGATCGTCCCGCCGAGCGATTTGAAGCCGATGGGAAGATTCTTGGAGCCGCGAAATATAGCTGGAAGCGACTCGAGCGAATCGGCCAACGAGAACAGGGCCCGAGATAAAGGAATCCCGAGCAACGAAAACAAATCGGAGAAGGAGAAAGGCGTTATCAAGCCTGAGCAAGGTGTCGATCCGGGGATAGTTCGACCGGTGCCCGTACCGGACCCTAACTCGATGCGGGTGATTACGCCTCCCGGAACGCCGGGCGGCGCTCCTGGTCCGGAACCAAAATAGGTGGAGTGAATTGATGAATCGGCCTGAGTTTACGAAATAATTTCGCCTGCGCGGCGCCGAAAAACTCCCTGCCGCTCTATTTATTACTACAACTCCGGGAGAGAGCGTTGGAACAAAAGATAAGGCTCACACTTAAGCGCGTCGACGCGGAGGCGCTTATCAAATGTTTACAACATCGACAGGAAAGACTTTGCGATATCAAGCGGGAAATTTGCCCGGCTGAGACCGCGGAGCCATTCGAACATGAACAGTGCGGGTACTTTGAGCAGGAGGACGAGGTCGTCGGGCGCGTCTTGGAGGTCTTGCGCGTCAGCTTGGAGACCAGTCAGGCTGTCTGAGTTCGGGCATCGGTCGCACAGCGGAAACGCCCTTTCCGGCCATCGCAGGGGCGGCCTAAAATATCGGCTGATAAACATAACGCCCCGCCTCGACCATTCGAGGCGGGGTGTTGGTTTTCGGCGGCGGCCGAGACTGACCAACTTCCGCTATTGGCGCGACACTGCCGCGTGGGATGCGCTTGGCGCGGCGGCAATGCAGGGAGGAGCAGACGCGCTCCCGGCTGTCGCCATTCGACCCCAGGTTAGGAAATGCTGATCTGTTAGATTCCGAGTGGCGAGCGAGATCAGCAAGGCGTTGCCGGGTCGAAACGATCTTGACCTCGGCACGCACCCAGAGCACTGAGAAAGCTTTCCATCCATTTTCGCTCATCGCGCGCGCGAATGCGCGTCATGAGCGCGCGGTGACGCTCGATGCGCTCTTCTCGTGGCATGACGATCGCGCGCTGTATCGCTCGCGCGACCTCGTCCGCATCATAGGGGTTGACGATCAAGGCCTCTTCGAGGTCTTCGGCCGCGCCGGCAAAGCGCGATAACACCAGAACGCCAGGATCGTTGGCGTCCTGGGCCGCGACATATTCCTTTGCGACCAGATTCATACCGTCTCGAAGCGGCGTGACGAGGCCGACGTGGCTTCCTCGATACAACGCAGCCAACGTATCCTCCGCGATGGTTCGGCGCAGGTAACGCACCGGCGTCCAGTCATAATCCCCGAACTCTCCATTGATTTGGCCAGAAAGCGCTTCAAGCTCGTGCCGAATGTCAATGTAGGCTTGGATATCCTCGCGCGTCGGCGGTGTGATCTGCATCAAAGTCACGGCTTTGTGGTGGTGTGGAAACAATTCCAGAAACCGCTTGAACGCTCGGAGCCTGTCCGGCAAGCCTTTGCTATAGTCTAAACGATCGACGCCAATGATGTTCACGCGGGCCTCGCCGCGTCGATGCAATCTCTCGATGCGCGTCTCCGCCTCCGGAGTTTGCGCCATGGAGACGAAGTGATCCACATCGATTCCCACGGGAAATACCGAGACGATCAGCCGCTTGCCGGAGACAAGCAGCGTGTCTTGAGAGAGCATTTCCCCGCCCATGAAACCGAAAAGGAAGCGGCAGAAATTGGCGTGATCCGTCTTCGTCTGGAATCCGACGACGTCATATTCGAGCATCGTATTTATCAGCCACTCATACTCGGGCATCGCGACGAGCACATCCGGCGGCGGAAAGGGAATATGCAGGAAAAAGCCGATGCGATTAGTGGCGCCGCGGGCACGCAAGCCGGCGGCGACCGGGATCAGATGATAATCCTGCACCCAGACGAGATCGCTTTGCGTCAGCTGCGGCGCGAGCGATTCCGCGAAGCGATCGTTAACCCTGCGATAGCTTTCGCAGTTCTCCTGAGTGAAGCGCGCGAGGTCGAGGCGATAGTGAAACACCGGCCAAAGCCCCTCGTTGCAATAGCCGAGGAAAAATTCCTGAAAGTCGCGTTCTGTGAGCGGCATCGTCACCATGGTGACATTGTCGTGAGGGGTACAGGCGATGCTGATTTCGGATTCGTCCGCGACGATTGAGCCGTTCCAGCCGAACCACAGTCCGCCATGCTCGCGCAGCCCCTGAAGGATGGAGACCGCGAACTCGCCAGACGTCTCACATTGCGGGTCGGCGACACAGCTGGAGACGATTACCAGCCAACTCATATCACCGTTTACCATGTGCGCGCCAAGCGCATGTCATAATTGATGACGCCGACTATCGCGTATGGTGGTGGGTAGCACGAGACGGTCTTTGCGTCCCGCGCGGCCCCAGCGAGGAAGCGGCAGTTTCCACTAACGCCAAATTCGAGGTCGCTCATTGATCGGCTCCCACCGAGGGGTCCACTTGCTATGTTAGTGCATCGTTGCCTCAAAGCCAGCGCGGGCGGCGGGGCATTGACACGTTAGCACGCTGGCTCGCGCCGAGGCAGCATCAAGCTCGTGGCTCAGGCCGCGGCGAGGGCGGCGGTCGGAGCTCCGCGATCAGCGGCAGGCTATCGGTTCAATTTTGCGAATATCCGCTGCCAGCGCCGCGTGGGAACCCGAAGCGCGAGAACGCGCCTGTCGCGGCGACAATGTGGGGAGGAGCAGACGCGCTCCTGGGAAGGCCGGACGGGCGAAGATGACGCCAAGCGGTCCTCGTCGTATTTTGAATTTGCGCGGACGCGCACAGTCCTTAGGTTTCGTGCGCGTAGCGGATGGCTGCTCTCTCAAGCAAGCCCAGCAAACTGAGTGGTACTTGCGCTGCGATCACACCCGGCTCTTCGGTCCAGGCAGTTCGGACCAATCGAGGCCGAGTTCATCGCAGACCCGGCGCGCGTCACGCGGATCGAGGTCCTTGCGAGAACCACCCAAAGGAGCCTGCGATGTCCGCCCTTCTCGATGCACCGTCACCATAACCTGCCCCTCGCCGCGCTCCTGATGCTCATGATGGTCAAAACGGCAGCCTTGCTCCGCCAACCATTTTCGAAATGTTGCGCTTTCCATGATTATCCCCCGTGTCGGTGGGTGGACTCTGGCCTCGGAGAATTATGTAGTGTTTGCGGAGTTAGGCACTAGCCCTTGTAAGCCACAAGCATCGCTCCGGCCCCGATTAACGCGACGCCGAGCTCATTAGAAATTGAGAGCCGTTCGCCCAGGGGCTTGTGGCTGCGGTCCGACAGTGCAAGGGAATGGGATACGGCCCGAATGCGGCCGTTCGAGAGTGACCACAATCCCTGCCGGCAAGGGCCGCATGAAGAAAATATTGGGACGCCTTTGGCCGCTCGTCGGCTTTATTGCCGTGGTCGGCTCTTTCTATCTGCTTTATCATGAGTTAGGGCGAGTCCGTCGGGGCTGACGTCTGGGCCGACCTGAAAGCGATCCCGCTTTCTTCATATCTCGCAGCCGGCGTATCGACCTTGGTGGCGTACGCAGCTCTCGCCTGGTACGACCATATTGCGCTGCTGCACCTTGGGGTGAGGCATATCTCTTGGAGTTACATCTCCATCTGTTCCTTCACCACTTATGCGTTGTCTCACAATTTCGGCGCTTCGGTTTTGTCCGGCGCTATGGTGCGTTACCGCGCGTACTCGGCGAAGGGGCTGACGGTGGCGCAGGTGGGCGTGCTCGTCACGTTCTGCGCCCTCACTTTCGCCCTTAGCAGTATCTTAGTCGGCGGCCTGCTGCTCACGACCCATCCTGCCATGATGCAACGCCTGTCTGGAATGCTGCCCGAGATCGTCACTAATCCAGATACGGCGCGCACGCTCGGGCTGGGCTGCCTCGCCATCGTCGCGCTCTATGTCATTGGCTCGCTGTTGCGTTTTCGTCCGCTCACGATCGGCAAAATGCAAATCGTCTATCCGCGCCCGGGGGTTATGGCTCGGCAATTGTTCGCGGCGCCCATTGAGCTGGCTGGCGCAGCGGGCATCATCTATTTCGCGCTGCCTGAGAACAGTAATCCCGGCTTTCTCGTCGTGCTGGGCACGTTTCTCTTCTCCTTTTCGGCGGCGCTCGTCTCCACTGCGCCTGCCGGCTTGGGCGTGTTCGAACTCTTGTTTATCAAGGCCATGCCCCACGCGCCGCGCCTGAAAGTGCTTTCGGCGCTGCTCGTCTTTCGCCTGTTCTATTTGGTTATTCCGCTTTTGATTGCGATCGCCGTCGTGATCATTTTCGAGCGCGGCAAGCTCAGCGAGGGGGAAGGTCGCAGCGATCCATCCTGATCACTGGACCCAAGCGCAGTTCCGCGCGGGGATGCCTCTGCGGCGCCGGCGACGAGCCTCAATCTTCGTGCTCAGAAGCAGCTGGCGCAATTTCAACAATCCTTTCAACCGTGGCGCGAAGTGAGGCCTTGACCAGATCGAGTTTCACCAAAGCGTGAATAACTTCCTCGTCGTCAATTGCGATCGTTCCACCGAGCAGCGCGATGAGGATTATTGCTGCTGGGGCCTTTCGGCGCAAGCGGCGAACGGCATAGTGTATTTGCGGGGGAGTGGGAGTTTCCATGTAGCACAGGCAGATCAATGCGACATCCTTGGTGTCCAAAGAAGAGATGCGCGTTTTCGACAACGCGCCGGCTTCCTCAGCGCGTGCGCCAACTCCCCTTCGTTCGAGGAGCTGGGTGACGATCAGAGCCAAGGCCTCGTCAATCAGCCCGAGACCAGGAATGCAGAGCACCAACCTGCCGGATCGCTTCTGTTGCGCCAGTTCCCGCGGCGTATCTCCGTCCTTGTTGGTTCGCGCAAACGGTGTGGGCTCCCCCGCCTCGATGGCTGCTTCGTCTGTTGGCTCGGGACCGTCTTTATGGTCGCTAAGGTCGTCGACGATTTCGGCGACTGCGTCGCGAATGAGCAGTGTCCGTTCCGGGTCGAGCAAACCACGCTCCGCGTCGGCCGCGGCAAGTTTGAGACCTTCCAGGAGAACGTCTTCGTAATAGGCGAGCAGCGGCTTCTCCTTCAAAAACTTTCGCGCTTGCTCGCACGCCTCCACCGGATCTCTTGCCAATATCCGTTGATAGACCAGTTCCGCCGGCATGAGCGCCGGTTGGTCGCCGAGTATCACGGTGAAGAACGCCAGTTGATCCACATGCCGGCCAAGCACCACCAGGCAAATGGTCAGCGGCGTCGCCAATATCAATCCGATTGGTCCCCACAGCCATGTCCAGAAGGTGGCGGAGGTGATGACGGCGGTCGGTGAAAGTCCCGAGCTATGTCCATAGGCCAAGGGCTCGATGATCTGCCCGGCTATAGTCTCTACAATCACGAACAACAGCGCCGTCCACAGGACCATGGCCCAACCTGTTGCGGCGGCCGCCGCAAGGATGAGCGGAAAGATCGCAGAGATGACGGGGCCGATGTACGGGACGAAACGGAAAATCATCGCCAGCATCCCCCACAACGGGGCGCTCGGAACGCCGATGATCCAAAGCCCTGCGCCCACCACGAGCCCAAAGCCCGTGTTGAGCGCGACTTGAGTGAGGAAAAGCCGGCTGAGCCGCTGAGCCGCGTCGTCGAATGCTGCAGTCGTGCGTTGAATATCCTTCGAGCCGGCGAGCCGGACCAGCCGGTTCCTCAAATCCTGCCTTTGAGCGAGAATGAAGATGACAAAAATCACGATGATCCCACCGGTGGTGAGGGGACTAACCAGCGCCGTGATGATGGCCCCGAGCGTCTGCAGAGCGCTGGAGCTCGGTTTTGCGACTTCCACCTGAATGGACTCGCTGGAAGCTGCACCAGGCGCCGTCAGAGCAGCGCTCGCCGGAGCGCTGCGCTTCGGGCTGTTGAGCTCGCTGTTTAACTCTTGCAAAACCTCGGAAGCGCGTTCGAGCGTGCCGGTTACCGCCGTGGCGCCGCGCAGGCTCTGAATCTTATCGCGCAACGTCGATTGATAACGCGGAAGCTCGCTCGCCAGCCGGTTGACCTCCACGACCATCAGCCCACCCAGGCTGAAAATCGCCGAGAACGCGACGACCGCCACAACGACGACAGCGAGACTGCGCGGAACACGCCAGCCTTGTAGTAGGCGAACGGGAGGGGCGAGCACGAAGCTCATGAGCACCGCGAGCGCGATCGGCACCAAGACCTCGCGCCCAAAATACAGGCAAGCAATGATTACGAAGCCAAAGATGACCCCCGTGAGCGCCGATCCTTGAACGTCGCCGCCGCTGAGCTGCGAAGATTTGAAGAGAGCCATTTAAGCAAAATGGTGTAGAAATACGACTCGGACAAGGCCGACCGAAGAACCGCGGGCAAGGTAGTCAGACAGTCGGCGCCGTTCCGCTATGTCGGCTCATGGCGCCCAGCTGCCGCCTGAGGAGGCGTTTGTAACGGCGGTAAGCTGAGGTTTAGCGGACACCTTCGAGCGAAGCGCTCGCAATGCAATTAGAGGAACGCCGACAACAACGGCCACTGCTCCAGATGTCTCTGAATGATCGCCTTTAGGCTGCCCATGGAAGCATCGAAATGGGCCGGCCTCAACTCGCCGCGCACCATCTCGTAGCGGAGAAACACGCAGTAAGTGGCGAGAACATCGGTCAGGCAGTACTCCGCCACTTCGCTCAGCCGGCCAGTCGCCACAAATGACTCGACCTGGCTGCCGTCGACGCCACCGATCTTCACCGGAATTTTCGCCAACGCCGCCATCTCGGCAAGGCTGGGTTTGGTCGAACCGCCATAGCCGGACAGCACGTCGCAGAGATCGATGTGATCCGATCCGAAACGATGCCAATAGTTGCGGTGACCGCCGCCATGGAGCCCCGGCATTGGAACGCCGTGGGCGAAAGCTCGGTAACGCAGCAGCGGGCAGATCGAAGCCGTTGCCACCGAAGGTCACCAGGATCGGGCCCGTGCCGCGACCATCCACCGGAAGGCTTTTGACGAAGCCGAGCAGCATTTCGGCCTCGGTCTTTTCGCCGACCGAGCGGCTGCCGATCTGTGTCACCGTCCAAGGACCGCCGCCGTCCTCCCGCTTGGCATAGAGGGCGGCAATGGAGACGATCCGATAGATCGGCGCCTTGAGGAAGGCCGTCGCGGGATCCTCGCCATTGCGCAGATAGCGTTCCCCCAACATCCGTCTGATCTCGGCGTCAGGCGTGTCGTCAGGCTGCACGAGCAGGCGGCGCGCCATCTCGAAGTCGGGAACGGCCTCAGAACCTGACTCAAAAGACAACTATCGCGCGAGCCGCCTGATTGCGATCTGGATCGACGCCAGAACGACGAAGGTTTGCAGCGTCGTCGCGAGGTTTTCCCAATCTTTGGCGAGGCGTCGATTGCGACCGAACCACGAGAACGTTCTTTCGACCACCCAACGGCGCGGCAGCACAACGAAGCCGTTCATGTCGTCGCTGCGCTTGACGATTTCGACGCGCAGCGACGGAACCTTCGCGACCGCCGTGTTCACCTGATGGGCGTTGTAGCCACTGTCGGCCCATACGAGTTCGAGCCAGGGAAAGCTGTTGCGGATTTTGTTCAGCACGAGCGCCGCGCCATCGCGGTCCTGCACGCTGGCGGAGTGGACGACGACGCGCAGCGGCAGACCTTGCGTATCGACCAGCGCGTGAAGCTTGCGGCCCTTGACCTTCTTACCGGCGTCGTAGCCGGTCAGGCCGTCATGACCGCCCCTTTTTCCGCCGACTTCAGCGACTGACTGTCGATGATCGCCGCCGTGGGGCTCGCTTCGCGCTCCATATCTTCACGCAGCTCCATGCGCAATTTGTCCCAGATCGCGTCCCAGACGCCGTCCTTCCGGAAGCTGCGGAAGATGTTGTAGATGGTCGCCCGCGGCGGAAAGCCGTCGTGGGGAAGATAGCGCCACGGACAACCCGTGCGCAGCAGATAAAGAATGGCGTTGATCGCCGCGCGCATATCGGTCTTGCGCGGACGGCGGCCGTGTTTGGCCGCCGGGATCAGCGGCTCGAGCAGAGCCCATTCCGCATCCGTCATGTCGCTGGGATAACGCCCGCCGACGCGCGCGTAGGCCTTGCGATGCTCTTCCGTCCATATGCCGAATCATCCTCCGATGTTTCGGAATGCTCAGAATCATGCAACCGCAGCGTGCGCAAGAAACTTTTGGGTCAGGTTCTCAATATCGAAAACGACGAGCGCGGTCATGGATCAATCCGATGCGAATAGGCGTCCTGTCGGAACGGTGCTCACGACGAGATCGGCGCCCAAGGGGATGAGCAACGACGGAGCGAAGACACTATCATCGTCCATCTTGGCGGTCAGCTTCGGTTCCAGAAGTTCGGGGGGCTGGAGTTCTGGAGGTCGGCCGGTCGATACAACCACGTATGCGGTTTGGTGGGAGCGATGGCGAGGTTTTCTATTTGCTCAAAGAAGCGCGTGTCGTGATCGAAAGCTGGCGGCGTCATTACAACACCGAACGCCCGTATGCACCGTTGATCTACAAACCGCCGACGCCAGAAGTCTTCATTCCGATCTTCGCCGCGCGGGCGGTTGCGCAACCCCAACCAGCGCAGCCGCCACCGCTGGCTCCGAGGTGACCTGCCCCCGAAAAACTGGACCGGTTGATGCTGGAAAATTCTAATTTATCCGTCCTGGCCGGGCGGAGGGTTTTGCATGAAGAGGTCGCGGTTCAGCGAGCAGCAGATCGCTTTCATACTCAGGCAAGCGGAGGAGGGAACGCCGGTCGCGGAGGTCTGCCGGAAGGCGGGCGTCAGCGAGGCGACCTATTACAACTGGCGCAAGAAGTATGGCGGGCTGATGCCGTCGGAGATGAAGCGCCTCAAGCAACTTGAGGAAGAGAACGCGAGGCTGAAGAGGATCGTGGCGGACCTGTCGCTCGACAAGGAGATGCTGCAGGACGTCATCAAGCGAAAGCCTTAAGGCCTGCGCGGCGGCGTGAGCTGGTTGACGGCATGAGGGCGACTTGGGGAGTGAGCGCAAGGCGCGCCTGCTCGGTTCTTCAAGCCGGACGATCCAGCTACCATTACAAGGCGAGACGCCGCTCGCAGGCCGGGCTTTCACAACGGATCAAAGAGATCGCCGAAACGCGGGTGCGTTACGGCTATCGACGCATTCACGTTTTGCTTCGTCGCGAGGGTTGGCAGATCAACGCCAAGCGCGTGTGGCGGCTGTATCGCGAGATGGGCCTGCAACTGCGCAACAAATCCCCAAAACGGCGCGTGCAGGCGAAGTTGCGTGAGGGCCGCGTCGGCGCGATGGGACCGAACGAGGTCTGGGCGATGGATTTTGTTCATGACCAGCTTTTCGATGGGCGCAAGATCCGCTGCCTCACCGTGGTCGACACGTTCTCGCGGTTGTCGCCGGCGATCGACGTTCGCCACAGTTACCGCGGCGCCGACGTTGTCACGACGCTCGAACGCGCGGTCCAGGACGTCGGCCTGCCCAAGACCATTCGTGTGGACAATGGGCCGGAGTTTATCAGCAAGGAGCTCGATCTATGGGCCTTCATGCGCGGTGTGACGCTCGACTTCTCGCGGCCTGGCAAGCCAACGGACAACTCCTTCATCGAGTCGTTCAATGGCAAGTTTCGTGCGGAGTGTTTGAACGCCAACTGGTTCCTGAGCCTCGACGAGGCGCGCCAAAAATGCGAGGCTTGGCGTAGAGACTATAACGACGTGCGTCCGCATAGCTCGATCGGCAACAAAACGCCGAGAGAGCTTCATCCGCCGCCCGGCAACCCCGGCCAGCCGGGCGGCGGATGAAGCCGGAATTTCCCGGACAAGCCGGTCCAACGTCGGGGGCAAGTTCAAGCCAACGATGCACTAACATACCAGCTGGACCCGTCGCTGGGGGCCGATCAACAACATACCGCGGCCCCAATGAACGCAACGGGGTTTGAAAAGGCCCTACTTGGAACTGGCTTTGATCCGGCTCAACATTCACCACAGAACGCTCTATCGCTACAGTTGGCCGGTTAGCTTCGGACCGCACCGCTTGATGCTTCGCCCGCGGGAGAGCCGCGATCTTCGGCTGATTTCCAGCCATGTCACGGTGACTCCCGCTGCGGTGGTGACTTGGGCGCAGGATGTTTTCGGCAACGCCGTTGCGACAGCCGCCTTTCAAACTGCGGCCGACACTCTCCTGATCGACAGCGTCGCGGAGCTCGAGCTCGACGCCACCGCTTGGCCGGTCTTCGACATCGCCGCCGAAGCCATTTTCTTCCCGTTCCGCTACACCGACGATGAGTGGACCGACCTCGGCGCACTGACGATCCAACAATACGCGGACCCGGCTGGGCAGCTTCGGAACTGGGCGCGCGCCTTCGTCCGCGGCAATCCAACGGACACTCTCGCTCTCCTCAAAGATCTCAGCGCCGGCGTCTCAGCATGGATCAGCTATCAGAGCCGGGATGACGAGGGCGTTCAGTCGCCGACCGAAACTCTGGGTCGAGGATGGGGATCCTGCAGGGATTTTGCCGTCCTTTTCGTCGAGGCGGCGCGCAGCCTCGGATTTGGGGCGCGGATCGTCTCTGGTTATCTCTTCAATCCCGATCAGAAGATGCTGGGATCGATGAATGAGGGGTCCACCCATGCGTGGGCGGAGGTTTACGTGCCCGGCGCAGGTTGGATCACTTTCGATCCGACCAACCGCGGCGTTGGAGGCTCCAATTTGATCCCCGTCGCGGTCGTGCGCAACATTTGGCAGGCAATGCCGGTAAGCGGGAATTTCATGGGAACGCATGATGCGTTCTTGGGAATGTCGGTACAGGTTTTCGTTACGTCACAGAAAAGCGCCGCATGAGCGTTGATGCGGGAGCAGAACTTCACAATCTAAAGTTTGAGTTGCCTATGGGAAAACGAACGGCGAGGAGTAGTTTCCAAGTCTGCCTTTGCTGGTGACGCGCGTCCGGTGGTCGTGCTGCGTTGCTGGATGCAGCGATTCCATCGAGGAAAAATCATGACGCAAGCTCTCGATTGAGATCGACGGTTTTTGCAGCGCCATGGGCGCGGATGGCGCGAACCTCTTGGTCCCTCAGTTATCGAGAAGAAAGCCAAAGAAGGTGCGCGCCACCTGGCAGAGTCAGCTAGGCCCCATCAGGGCTTGCTGGCTTCCTTGACCGCTTCCTTCACCGTGCCCCGTGCGGTTCCGACCGCTTCGCGCACCGCGCCGCCGAGCTGGTCGGCCTTCCCACGGAGCTCGAGCTCCTTGTCTCCGATCACCTTGCCGGCGACTTCTTCGATCTTGCCTTTGATCTTTTGGGCGGCGCCCTTAATGTTTTCGTTGTCCATGACACGATCTCCTTGGTTGCTTATCGCTGCAAACAGATAGAGGAGATCGGTGGTTGAACGTAGCGTCGGAAACTACTCACGCAACTTGACCGATCTTTGCGGAGGCAGCCGTGCGTATCCATTCCGGAGCCCATGTTCGGGCCGATCTCAATCCGCCGCGACCGCCAAGCGGATGAGCGCAGGAATGTTCCGCGATCCGGTTTTCCGCATGATGGCGGCGCGATGGTTCTCCACCGTTCGCTGACTGATCCCCAGATCCGCAGCGATGTTCTTGCTGGGATGCCCGGCGAGCACGAGTCCGAGAATTTGTCGTTGACGCGTGGTCAAACCCTCGAGATGCGCGGTGGCAGCCATGCGCCGCGCTTGCTCTGGCGCCGACTCAGGGGTTTGCTCCAGCGCATGCTTAATGCTTGCGAGAAGTTCCTCATGACCGAAAGGCTTCTCGATGAAGTCCGAGGCGCCGGCCCGCATGGCTCTGACGGCCATTGAAACATCGCCATGTCCGGTGATCATGATCGACGGCAGGGCAATACCGTCGGCCTTGAGCCGAGCCAGCAGCTCGAACCCGTTCATTCCCGGCAGCACCGCATCGATCACCAGACAGCCATGGCGCCCAGGGCGCAGCGCCCCCAGGAACCCTTCGCAGCTTTCGAAGGTCTCCACGTCCCATCCATGCGATTCGAGCATCTCTCTGACGGCGTCACGCACGCCGGGGTCGTCGTCGACAACGAAGATCGTCCCGGGCGATAGCCCGCGCGACGCGCTTACCGCTGGTTCCAGCGTCGCCATTGGCGTCGACGCGGCGAGGAGATTGGTCACGACGCGTAACAGTTCCGCGGTCTCGACCGGCTTGTCGAGATGCGTGCCGCCGAGACCGGCGATGGCGCGCAGCGTTTGCGTAGAAATGTCGCCGGTGATGACGATGGCAGGAATTTCGTGTTGAAATTTCTCTCGCAGTTGCGCGATGACCTCGACGCCATTGGGCCCATTGGGAAGATTGAAGTCGGCGACGATGAGATCGGGACGCTCGGTCGAAGCGAGCGCAACGACCCCATCAGCGGCGCCGAGCGGGCGATGTCCGGCCTCCCGCAGAAGCATTTCGAGAAGTTCGCGAATCATTGGATCATCCTCGATAACGAGAATCGAGGCATTCCCTTGCGCAGCCTCGACGGCAAGCTTTCCTGGGGTAGAGCCAAAAGCTGCAGGCGCCGGGGACTCGATGGGCACGCTGATGCTGAACATTGAACCATGCCCAGGGCGCGATTTCACATCGATGGGGTGACCAAGCAAATTGGCCAACCGCTCTACGATGGCGAGACCAAGGCCGAGCCCCTTGCTGCGCTCCCGTGCGGGATTGTTGATCTGGTGAAACTCCTCGAAGATCGCCTGACGATTCTCCTCAGGAATTCCGGGGCCCGTGTCCCACACCTCGATACGCATCATCTTGCCGCGACGGCGGCGCCCGAGCAGCACCTTGCCGTGGGTCGTGAATTTCACGGCATTGGAGAGCAGGTTGCGTAGAATCTGCTCCAGCAGTCTGGGATCGCTTCGCACAACGCATGTGCTGGACACGACGCGCCATTCAAGACCCTGCGCTCCCATGTGATAGCTAAAGTCGTTGTCGAGATGTTCAAACAACTCGTTCAAAGGAAAGCTCTCGACGTCCGCATGGATGACGCCCGCCTCGAGCTGATTGATGTCGAGCAACGTGTTCAACATTCCCGACATGACGCCAACGGTTGCGTCGAGACGCTTCAGGAGTGTCTGCAATTCAGGAGCGCCACATTTGCTCGCCAATAGTCCCTGGAGAAGTCGGATCGTTTGCAGCGGCTGCCGCAAATCATGGCTTGCGGCGGCGAGAAAGCGCGATTTGGCGACGCTCGCCTGTTCGGCGGTTTGCGTGGCGGTGGCGAGCGCCTCGGCTGCGCGCTTTTTTTCGGTGATGTTCGAGAATGTGATGACGACGCCTTCGACCAAGCCGTCATGGGTTCGGTATGGCAATATGACTCGATTGTACCATACTCCGTTGTGGGTTCTGACTTCGCGTTCGATGGTCCGATGATCGTCGAGAACGATGGAAGCGTCTCGGATCAGATCGCCGTCGTCCGCGAGCGAGGTGAAATCGGCCAGAGGCCGACCAATATCTGTGGAAATCACCCTGAAGAGAGACATGGCTGCGGGGGTGAAAAAGCGAATCTTGAGTTCTTCATCCAGGAAGATCGTAGCGATCCCCGAACTCTCCAAAATGTTTTGCAGATCGTTCGACGTATTGCGCTGACGCTCCAACGTCTCGTGGAGCTGGCTGTTCAACGCCGTGAGCTCCTCGTTCACCGATTGCAGTTCCTCCTTCGAGGTGACCAGCTCTTCATTGGTGGATTGCGCCTCCTCATTCAGGGACATGGCTTGTTCGCTGATGCGCCTTTGCTCCTCCTTCGCGGAGTCGAGATCGTGAACAGCGCATTTGAGTTCCGCGGTGACCTCCGTGAGCCGGCGTTCCAATTCTGCGACATGAGCTCCGTCTGCGGGATTCAGCGCCGCCGATGCATTTGTCCTTGGGTTCGCGAAGGAACCGTCGAGGAAGCTGACGATCAACATCCCCTCGTCATGCCTCTTGACCGGCTCGACGGCGATACAAATGGTCAAGGGATCGTGATCCTTTTCCAGTTGTGCGTCCGTCACGATCACACGCGCCCGGTCGCGCTTGGCGCGCTCAATGGCGGCGCGCAGCTTGGGACGCAGACCGTCTCGGACCATGACCAACAGATCGTTGCTGGCGGCTCCCACGGGAACCCGCAGATATTTATCCGCTGTCCCGGAAATGTGGAGACACTCCTGGCGCGCGTCGATCAACACCGAACACAAGGAAAAGCTGTCGTTCAGAGCGCGCCGAGACAGAGCGTCGAAGTCGACGGCTCGGTCGGACGGAGGTTTCGCCGTGGTCGCCAAAGGGATCCGCTCAACCGTCTGAGCGCCTGCCGGAAAGGCGACCTCTCCCGGCCGGCTGCGGCCCGCATGACGATAAACGCGGTGCTTCTTTGAAATGGACTCGAAACGCTCTCCAGAGCCCACCATCTCGGAGGGTCCGAGGAACAGAACGCCGCCATCGCGTAAAGCGAAATGAAAAAACGACAGGATTTTGCGCTGCGCCTCCGGCTGCAGATAGATGAGGAGATTGCGACAGCAAACGAGGTCTATGTTGGAAAAGGGCGCGTCCGCCAAAATGTCGTGAACCGTGAACACGACGCAGTCGCGCAATTCATGCGCCACCCGATATTGGTTATCTTCTCTCGTGAAGAATCGCGCCAGCCGGTCCGGCGCAATATCCGCCTCGATCGTATTTGGATAGAGCCCGTCGCGCGCGAAGGCCACGGCGTGCGCATTGATGTCCGACGCGAAAATCTGAAGGCGCGCTGGCCGCTTCAGCTGCTCGAAAGCCTCGAGGAACAGCATGGCGAGCGAATAGGGCTCTTCACCGGTGCTGCACCCAGGACACCAAACGCGGATCGCGCGCCGGTCCTTTTGCTGATTGACGAGGTTGGGGATGATTTCATTGGACAGGTAATCGAATGCGGGTCGGCCCCGGAAGAATTGCGTGACGCCGATCAACAGATCCTTGCGTAGCAACTCGGCCTCTGCCGGCTTCTCGCGCAGGAGCTTAAGATATGACGCGGGAGTCTCGATGCGAACCAGGTTCATGCGATGTGCGAGGCGACGCTGCAACGTGGCCTCCTTGTAGACGCTGAAATCATGCCCGGTCTTGTCTCGAAGCAGCGCGATGATCTCAGAGAACTCGCCAGATGCGGGAACCGGATGGGATTTCTTCACGTCCGTGGTTTTGGCCGCCGCTCCGTGAAGCCGTGCAGGAATGAGTTCGGGAATGTCTCCGACCGACGCGATCGCATCGACGCCGCCCGTCGCGATCGCGCTGAGCGGCATGCCATCGAATTCGGCTTCCTCCGGATCCTGAGCGATCACGAGACCGCCTTTTTCCTTGATCGCGACAAGACCGACGCTCCCGTCCGAGCCGGTCCCCGATAGGACGACGCAGACGGCCTGCTTGCCACAAGCTTCGGCGAGCGAGGCCAGGAAAAAGTCGAAGGGCAGTCGCGCACCGCGCCGTTCTGTCGGCTTCGACAGCCTCAGTCGTCCTTCTCGCATCTCAAGATTGGCGCCCGGAGGAATGAGATAAACATGATCACGTTCGAGCGGCGCGCCGTCCGTGGCTTGCGCGACCGTCATGCTCGTGTGAATGGACAGCAATTCCTGCATGAGACTGGGATGCGTGGGATCCAGATGCTGGATCATCACGAAGGCCATTCCGCTCGTGGGACTCTGCGCGTCGAGGAAGCTTCGGAACGCCTCCAGCCCACCCGCCGAGGCGCCGATCGCGACAACGGGAAATGCGCAGCTTTTGGCCGAATTGTCCCGCGTTACAGGCCGAATCTTCTTCGGGCCGGCCGTGCGGCCTTTTGCGCTGGTGGGGCTCGTCATGATCCCTATCCGAAACTTTGTCCGCCGCTCCACCGCAAGCGCCGTCAGCGTAGCAGTGCCTGCCACCAATAAATATTGCCCCCTCTTGAATTTACATACCCGCCCGCTTTGGTCCTGGCTTGGATCTTCGATTGGAGGGCTCCATTCCATTGTTTTGAGTAGTTTCCGAGCCTACCCGCAATTTTTCTCATGGACCATGGTTTAAGAATCAATTTCGCGAGGCGAAAACGAAACAGGGGCTATCTAGCTTCCACACCCCGTCGGCTTCAAATGCGAGTTCGGCCCCATGACCAGCCCTTATCATGCGATTGTCTGGATCGATCAGCGGGAAGCGAAGGTCTTCCATTTCAACGCGACCGGAGTCGATCAGATGATCCTCCACCCACACCGTCCGACGCGGCACATCCAACGCAACGCTAGCCCAAGCAGCGAGTGCAGATCCTTGTTGGACGACGAGTTTTTCGAGCGTGTCGTCGAGACGATCGCCGAGGCAAAGGCGATCCTGATCACCGGCCCGGCCAGCGCCAAATCGGAACTGGCTGCGCATTTGACGCGCCATCATCCTGAAACCGCCGGCTGCATTGTCGGCGTGGAGACGATCGACCATCCAAGCGACGGCGCCTTGGCCGCGGTCGCTCGGCTCTACTTTAACCCCAAGGACAGTTCGCAACCGGAAACCTCGCGAATCGAACATGGTCTTTAGCGCTGCAAGAAAGGAAATCTCATGTCACTCGGAACAATCCTCCTCATCGTTCTCGTCCTGATGCTCATTGGGGCTATCCCGACCTGGCCCCATAGCGCCAGCTGGGGCTATTTTCCGTCGGGCGCCGTCGGAACGATCCTACTCGTGGTGCTCATCCTCGTTTTGATGGGCCGATTATAGCAAAGCCCGCAGAGTCCCGCGGTCGGGATGAAGCGCGATGCGCCGGCGCCGTTTGGCATGGGTAGTTTCCGAGGCTCCCCACATCTGTCGGTGGGGGTTAAGCTTTGACCTTAATGAGCCCCATGAGTGTTGACGGCTCGAAGGAAGATATTCATCGCTGCATGTGATCGCGGGGTCGCCTTGCGGCAAGACCAAAGGAGCGCAAAATGCGCGGATTTCATCAGGCGCGAGCGAGCGAGTCTCGATTGCGGGTCGTCTTCGAGGATGGCCAAGTTTCCCTCGGCTTTCCAACCGGAACGACACTCGGCGACGTCACCGACTGGGTGGCGGGCCTCGCCAAGCTCCATGAGAGCGGTCTCGTCGCCGTCGATGTCAAAATGCCAAGACGCGCTGCTTCTTCCGTCGCTTCGACAGGAGTCTCCCACGGAACGCACTGACATTTCGGTCGCACGCTTCGCCGATCACGCGCAGGCCGAGAGGGCCGTCAAGGCTTTGGTTCAAGCCGGTGTCGGCTCGAAGCAAATGAGCATCGTCAGTTGTGTTCGTACGGTTTGTGCTCGGTGTGGCAGTAGAGCCTCTTGCAAAATTGTTAGAGATTGGCGCGGGCGATGAGGCGATATAGATAGGCTTCCTCATGTGGATTGCAAGTATTATTGTGTAGAATATTGCGCTTTCATTTAAAAGTTGTTGGATTATGATTTCGAATCGAACTACGCGCCGTGGCGACGGACCACATGACTGACGATCCTCTCGACGCCATGTGGGCGCGCTGGAATCACATACAGGCCTCGCTTTTCCCTTGGCTTCGCGAGGAAGTCGAGCCGATGACCGAACAGCTCGGGCGGCTCATCACCATCCTCGAGGTGATCGGTCTCCAAGCCTTCGTTCCAGAGCCGCCGCGAGGCCCGGGCCGCCCACCCGAGGATCGCCGCGCCCTGGCCAGATGCTTCGTCGCCAAGGCTCTGCTCGGCATTCCAACCACCAGCGCCTTGATCGAACGCCTGCAGGCCGACAAGTCGCTGCGCAGAATCTGCGGGTGGGAGCGGCGTGCGCAGGTTCCGCACGAATCCACCTTTTCTCGCGCTTTCAACGAGTTCGCGCAAGGCGATCTGCCGGGCAGAATGCACGCGGCGCTGGTCGAGCGCACGCTCGAGGGGCGCGTCGTCGGCGTCGTCGCCCGCGACGCCACCGAGATCGAAGCGCGCGAGAAGCCCGTCGAGAAAGACGGGAAAGACGATCCGCCGCCGCCCGCCGCCGAGCCGCCAAAAAGGCGCGGACGCCCGAGAAAGGGCGAGGAGCGGCCAAAGCCGGAGCCGTCGCGCCTCGAACGGCAAGCCACGCAAAGCCTTGCGAAAATGCTCGCCGAGCTGCCCACCGCCTGCGACGTCGGCTGCAAGAAGAACAGCAAGGGCTATAAGGAGACATGGATCGGCTACAAGCTGCATCTCGACGTCGCCTGCGGCCAAATCCCCGTCTCCTGCGTGCTGACCTCGGCCTCCGTGCACGACAGCCAGGTCGCCATTCCCCTCATGACCATGACCAGCGCCCGCATCGTCTATCTCTATGAGGCGATGGACGCAGCCTACGATGCCGAAATCATCGACCGGCACAGCAAGGCGCTCGGCCATGCGCCGCTGATCGACCGCAATTTTCGTTCGCAGCATGAAGCCAAAACCGAATGCGCCGAGGAGGTCGCCCGCATGAGGCGCGTCGGCGTCCCGGACCCGGACGACAGACTCTTCGATTTCCGCACCATGGCCGAACGCGTCAATGCCCGGATGAAGGACGAGTTCGGCGCCAGGTTCGTGCGCGTGCGCGGCGCCATCAAGGTCAAATGCCACTTGACGTTCGGCGTGCTCGTCCTCGCCGCCGATCAAATCTTGCGGGTCTCGGCCTTCCGCGCCGCCCCCGCCTGAGCCCCCACGAAGCCGACATCTCGCGTGCCGGCGGCAAAATCACTCGCTCGAAGAATTATGCAAGAGGCTCAGTAGCTAGAAATTGCGCGGTTTCTAAGCAATCAGAAAAACACAGGGACCTGCCAATGTCCAAAGTAAAATACGTCTCGTCGCAAAGCGAGATTCCCGCAGGACAAAAATACGTGCTGGTCATGTATGGTAAAGAATCCGTGCATACTCCCCATCCCCTCGGCCTCACCATTACGGTTGCCAGCACTGCAAGTGAGCTTAGCTTTTTGGCAGCCGTTCACACCGCCAAGCAAATCGCTAAGCACGCGGGGATATCCGATGTTTTTGTCTGCGATACCGTAATACGAGGGCCTAAGCCCACTCCCAGCGACCCGTTCATTTACGTTCCTCCATATAAAGAACTTAGCTCGAACTTGGTTGGCTTAGATGTCTACAATGAAGACAAGCAGGATATCGGAACGATCAAAGATATAGCCTTAGACGCGGACGGACTAAGCGGCTATATTGTCAGCGTTGGAGAGTTTATCGGGACGGGCGATCACTATATTGTCTTACACCCCTCAGCAATCAAATTCAAGTTCAAGGACAACAAATGGCACGCCACTGTGACCGTAAACGCTAATAAGCTTAAGGCCGCACCAGAATACACATATACCAGCAAATCTTGATCAGTCCCACCGGCGGGCGTGGCGACAGTCAAAGTCGAATCGCTGCGCTGACTTCGACTGGGCTGCATCGCATCACCAACGGGCGAAGCTAATCGGCGCCATTGAGTTCTTTGGGCAGAGGAGAGGTTTATGTGCTGGCCGCCTTCACCTGTCCAAGCAACTCGGTCGATCTTGTGTTTGATTGCGGCATCTTTGTATTCGGCAGAGGGAGCGGCGCAGGAAAATCCAGCCTCCTATTGCGCTTCGGCGGGACATAAGGATGAGGTGAAGCCCATTCCTGCGTCGCTGTTGGAATCGGCGGTTAGAATGTACGATCCGGAGGCGAGACATCGCAGTTGGGTAAAAGAGAGTACGGTATACCGTTGCATGGCTGGCGCCGTATGGCTCTGTAATCACGGCGCTAATTTGACGTGCGCCAAAGCGGATGCTCGGCGCTCTATCCCAGCCGTATCGGCCTATTGCCGCGAAAATGCGAACGCAGAAGTTGTGCCGGCGGTGGTCACAGGCCACGGAACCAGCCACACCTGGAAATGCGTGCGCGGCGAGGCGCGCATAAGTGAGTCCTTAAAGCTAGACGAACGAGGCTTTCTCGCCGACGAGTGGACGCGCCTTAAATGAGGAGCCGCCTGCTTCACGCCGACTCCTGCGGGAGGGGCTAGCCCACGCTCCCCAAAATCGCGACGGCCGCCCAAACCCGCGGCTGACCGCCCAGCCATCGCCATCATCACGATAAGGCCGTCAAGGCGCGGGGGATCTGCCATTTGGGCGGCGGCGCCTTCAAAATCAGAAAGTTAAGGGGCAGCCTGACGTCGGATTTGCGCAGCGTCGTTTTCGGAGCGCGCGAACCCGATTGACTTGGACATAGCCGTGCTGTAGGCAACAGATGCTGCGTCGCAGCACGAGGCGCTCCAGTCGCGTAGATCAAAACTTCGTCCGCTCCGGACGAGCGATCCGCTGTCGAGCCTCCCCCAACCCCACAGACGGCCCGATACGCGGGGGCAGTCTCCCCAATGTCCGGCTCGACGAAGCGCGCCTCTCGCATGGCCGGCGCGCGCGACCGGCTATGAAAGAAGCCACGTGACGAAATTTTCCGATCTCGGCCTCGCCGAGACGCTGCTTCGCGCTCTCGATCGCGAAGGATATGAAACGCCTACTTCCATCCAGGCTCAGGCCATTCCGTTACTCCTGCAAGGCCGCGATCTGCTCGGCATCGCCCAGACCGGCACGGGCAAGACGGCCGCTTTCGCGCTGCCGATCCTCAACCAGCTGCTCGCTGATCGGCGTCGCCCCGCGCCCCACACGGCGCATGCTCTCGTGTTGGCGCCGACGCGCGAGCTCGCAGCGCAGATCGGCGACAGTTTCCGGGCCTATGGCCAGTTCATGCGCCCGAGCGTCGGCGTCATCGTCGGCGGCGTCTCGCACCGCCCGCAGATCGAGATGCTCTCCCGCGGTCTCGATGTGCTGGTTGCGACGCCCGGTCGCCTCCTCGATCACGTCGCGAGCGGGCGTCTGAAACTCGCCGAAACGAAAATTCTGGTGCTCGACGAGGCCGACCACATGCTCGACCTCGGCTTCATCGCGCCGATTCGCAAGATCGTCGCGAAGCTGCCGAAGCAGCGGCAGACGCTGCTCTTCTCGGCCACCATGCCGAAGGAGATCGCCGGTCTCGCCGCGGAGATGCTCGACAAGCCGGTCGAGGTCTCCGTCACGCCGATCGCCTCGACCGCCGAGCGCGTCGATCAGCATGTGTTCCTCGTCGACGGCGCCGCCAAACGCGAAATGCTGATCGAGCTGATGTCCGGCGCGGAGGTGTCGCGCGCCATCGTCTTCACGCGCACCAAGCGCGGCGCCGATCGCGTGGCGCAGCATTTGGGCGCCGCCGGCGTCGGCGCCGAGGCGATCCATGGCAACAAGAGCCAGAGCCAGCGCCTGCGCGCCCTCGACGGCTTCCGCCGGGGCCACACGCGGGTTCTGGTCGCGACCGACATCGCCGCGCGCGGCATCGACGTGGACGGCGTGACGCATGTCGTGAATTACGAGCTGCCGGAAACGCCGGAAGCCTATGTTCATCGCATCGGCCGCACGGCGCGCGCCGGCGCCTCGGGCCGCGCCATATCGCTGTGCGACAATGGCGAGCGTATTTTGCTGCGCCAGATCGAAAAGCTGACACGCCAGACGCTGGCCTTCACCGATCGCCGCAGCGCCGACACTCGCCGTGACGACGCGCAGCCCGCGCGCCGCAACCCGAGAGGCGGAGCCGCCACGGGGGAGACCGGAGGCCGCAACATTCAACCGCAGCCGCGCCGCGACGCTCCGCATCGCGACGGCCAGCGCCCGGGCGGCGCGCGTCCAGCGCAGGAGGGCCCGCGCCGCGCTGCAAATGCGGATCGGCCTTCGGCCGGCCTTGCCGTCGGCCAGGATAAGGGCGCTAAGCGACGCCCTTGGCGTTGAGGTGTGAGGGCCGGCAAGTCGCGGAATAAGCAGAGTTTTCGACGCCTGGCGTTGGAATTTTTTATCGGCGTTGACTTCGGTCAACGCCGAGACCAATTGACGAGCGCTTTTATTCTCCGTGAAGGCGGCGCGCTTCGGCGCTCGGCCTGAGAGGTTCCGCGGCGAGGGCAGGGCGCTCCCGCAGTCTCTCGCCAAGCCGGCGCTCGGGCGCCGCGCCTTCAGGCGACACGCTTCCGAAATTCGTCTCTGCGATGGTTGACCTTGCGAGGATCCTGCCGATGTTTTCCAAGGCGGCGCGGCCTAGCCACCGCCCGCCGGGAAAAAGGAGAAACTCATGACTGCATTGCAATGGCTGGCCGCCACGGCGCTGCTTACGGCGCTCCTGCCTCTGCCTTACGTCCTCGGTCGCATCGGAGCCATAGGGCTTAAAGGAGCGATGGCGAACCCGACCCCGGAGCTTGCGGCCGCCGAGCCCGACTGGGCGAGGCGCGGCAAGGCGGCCCATTATAACGCCGTCGAGAATCTCGTCGTCTTCGCCACGCTCGTGCTCGTCGCGCAAGCCATGGGGGCCGCCGCGCGTCCCATCGTGGTTTTCGCCGCCGCGCTCTACTTCTTCGCGAGACTCGCGCACTACGTGATCTATGCGCTGGGAATTCCCGGCCTCCGCACTCTGACCTGGACCGCGGGCTTCGTTGCGACTCTGATCGTCGCCTGGGCGATATTCGTGGGGTAGGGCCGGCAGGCGCTCCTGAGCGCACTGCTAACGCAAGAGGAGCCGAGAGAATCGGCTGCGATGCGGTGTCCGTACTGTGCGATAGCGTCTAGAGCCGAACGATCGTCAGAGTTAGCTTATCGAGAATTCGCCCAAGCAGGGCTGGCCTTGGGCTGCGGATTGATCGTGGCGCCGGGAGCGCGGAGCTAACGCGAGCGTAAAGGGTTTTCGAGCGCTCGCGCCAAGCGGCGATCGAAGCGGCCACGCAAGATCTGGCGAACGGCCTGTAGCGCAAGCGTCCGAACGGCCCGCCGCCACTCGGCGGGCGTGGGCGGCTCCCACATGTCATCGAAAGGCGGCGGCTCATTCAAAGCAGCCAATTTCGCCTGGACGCAGATCGGATGAGAAATAAGCTCGCAATGACTCGGTGACGACGACGCAAATCCCGAACCAACGACCTGGGTCATGTCCGCCTCCTACTGTCGGTGCGACGACCCTCTGGCATAATCAGCCAGAAACTTATTTAGCGCTCGGCATGCGAGCGTCAACCTCCAGAGCGCGCCGCCAGCCTACCCCGGGCGGGGCCGGGTCGGCGACCCTCGAGTTGAACTCTCCGCTGGATGCGATAGCTAGGCCGAAAAAGCGCTTCGGTCCGCGGGGCGCTCTCGCCACGCGATCACGCCTTGCCGCGCGAGCCTACGATTGCCCACGGGAAACTGAAGATGCCGATGAAACACAAGCTCGCAGCCTCCGACATTCTCTCCTGGGAGGATTACGCGCAAAGCCGAGCGGACCATCGCCGCCGTCACGCCGAAAGGAAGCGCGACCGGCGCGTCGAAGTCGGCCCCTATGTGACCTTCTATTTCGAGAACTTCGACACGATGTGGTTTCAGGTGCAGGAAATGATGCACATCGAGAAGGGCGGCGCCGAGCAGCTTCAAGACGAACTCGCCGCTTACAATCCGCTCATCCCGCAAGGAAGCGAGCTCGTCGCGACCTTCATGATCGAGATCGACGATCCCCTGCGTCGCGCCCGCGTGCTCGCCGCGCTCGGCGGGATTGAGGAGACAGCCTTCTTCCGGATCGGAGCGGAGACCATCAAAGGCGCGCCCGAGACCGATCAGGACCGCACCAGCGAGGAAGGGAAGGCGAGCTCGGTGCAATTCGTGCATTTCCCCTTCACGGCGGCGCAGATCGAGGCGTTCAAAAAGCCGGGGACGCAGGTCATCCTCGGACTTTCCCATCCCGCTTACAGTCATATGGCGGTGTTGAACGAGGCGACGCGGCAGGCGCTGGCGGGCGATTTCGATTGATGCGTGAGACGATCGGGTGACCGTTTAATCCCGACATCCTCAGAATGAGGAGTCCGCAAAGCGGGCGCCTCGAAGGATGGCGAGCGCGGAAAGTCCCAAAAGACTTTTCGGGCGCTCGTCCTTCGAAACGCGCCCTGCCGGCGCTCCTCAGAATGAGGGCTCGGCACGGCTCTCCGCTGCGCAGCCCGACCGGGCTTTAGTGAGGGTAGGCGCCGGCGCCCGCGACCATTCGCTGCGGGCGGCTGCGACTTAGGCTCTTTCCCGCGCGTTTGCGGCGTGATAAGCGCTCGGGTCTTAAGCCCGAGCCTTCGCGCCGGCCCAATTCCCCCTGCCGCTGAGGAAAATGATGAGTTAGTCCGGTTTCTTCACCACCCCGCTCTCGAGCGCCGATCCTGAAGTTTTCAATGCGATCGAGCTCGAGCTCGGCCGCCAGCGCCATGAGATCGAGCTGATCGCGTCAGAAAATATCGTCTCGCGCGCAGTCACGGAAGCGCAGGGCTCGGTGCTCACGAACAAATACGCCGAGGGCTATCCCGGAAAGCGCTATTACGGCGGCTGCCAGTTCGTCGATATCGCCGAGAATCTCGCGATCGACCGCGCCAAGAAACTCTTTGGCTGCGACTTCGCCAATGTGCAGCCGAACTCAGGCTCCCAGGCCAATCAGGCCGTCTTCCTGGCGCTCGCGCAACCGGGCGACCCCTTCATGGGCCTCGACCTCGCCGCCGGCGGCCATCTGACGCACGGCTCGCCCGTGAACCTCTCGGGCAAGTGGTTCAAGCCGATCCCCTACACGGTGCGCAAGGACGACAACCGCATCGACATGGAGATGGTCGAGAAGCTCGCCAAGGAGCACAAGCCGAAGATCATCATCGCCGGCGGTTCGGGCTATTCGCGCATTTGGGACTTTGCGGGCTTCCGCAAGATCTGCGACGAGGTCGGCGCCTATTTCATGGTCGACATGGCGCATTTCGCGGGGCTTGTCGCGGCCGGGCTGCATCCCTCGCCCTTCCCGCACGCCCATGTCGTCACGACGACGACGCACAAGACGCTGCGCGGTCCGCGCGGCGGCATGGTGCTGACCAATGGCGAGGAGATCGCCAAGAAGATCAATTCGGCGGTGTTCCCCGGCCTGCAAGGCGGCCCGCTTATGCATGTGATCGCCGGCAAGGCCGTGGCCTTCGGCGAGGCGCTGAAGCCCGAGTTCAAGGCCTATCAGCAGCGCGTCAAGGACAATGCGCAGACGCTCGCTCAGACTCTCGTCGACTCGGGCCTCGCGATCGTCTCGGGGGGCACGGACAACCATCTCATGCTCGTCGATCTGCGCCCCAAGAAGATCACCGGCAAGGCGGCGGAAGCCGCGCTCGGCCGCGCCCACATCACCTGCAACAAGAACGGCATTCCCTTCGACCCGGAGAAGCCTTTCGTGACCTCCGGCATCCGTCTCGGCTCGCCCGCCGCAACCTCGCGCGGCTTCGGCACGGCGGAGTTCAAAGAGGTCGGCCGCATGATCGTCGAGGTGCTGGACGGCCTTTCCGCCAAGGGCGAGGAAGGCAACGCCGCGACGGAAGCCGCGGTGAAGGAGAAGGTCCACGCGCTGACGGCGAAGTTCCCGATCTACGTCTACTGATGAGGCTTCGGGCGGCGCTCTCTTTCAAAGGAGAGCGCCGTCACGCTCACCCGCGCGAGGTTGAGCGCGATTAGTTTTTCAAGCGCGTCATCCCTCGACGCCGGGGTCAAGCCAAAACGCCTAAAGCCGTAGTTCGAATGACTCAGTCCGCAGTCGGGTGAAAGCTCTAATCTCAGACAATGTCGTGCTCCGCTACTGTCGGAATTCAGCGACATCTGGCCTGGAAGTTGCGACACGAACGCCGCCGTCGGCGCGTCAACTTAGCCTCCTAATTCCGCAGATTACCAATACATAAGTCTTTCGCCGAAGAGAGATTGGCGGGCGCGCCGCTTCTGCCTGCCTGTCGCCCCCTTGGACGATCGATGCGGAAGACCGCAACCAAAGCGCCGTTCGCCGACGCTCTGCGCTCGCCTCGACGCCTCGAGAAGCGGCAAAATCCTCGGCGTGGAAGTCGAAACCTGCACAGGGAGGAGAAGAGGTCCGCTAACGCAAAAATCTCGGAACAATCCCTTACGTCGTCGGTTGATCCGATACACGCAAGCAATGAATGCGATGTGGCGTACGATTGCCTTTGGAGCGATCTTAGCGGCGGCGATGCTCCTGACAGCGGCCGAGGCAGGCCGCGGGGTGTCTCAAAGGAGCGGTCGTAGGCGGGATCGCGGGTCATTTTCGCCCGTCGCCAGGGGCTCTTGGGCGCCGCCGCCGGTTGCGCCGTCGGGCGCCACAGAGCCCATGAACACGATCCAGGCAGTGATAACGCGTGCGCTCGCCTATACTGACGAGATTTATCGGTGACGGCGACAACGGCACTTGCGCCGGGGCCGTCAAGTCGCCGCGGCGTTATCTGAGAGGAAGGGCAGTTATGCAATTACGCGTCGGCTATGAATTGATCTATGAGTGTCCGCAACCGACTCCAATGGTGTTGACACTAAACACTCACTATAGTCGTGCGGCGGATATCGTCGTTCCCGACCATATCGTAACGACCCCCCCGGTTGCGATCATGCCCTATCGCGACGAATTCGGGAACTGGTGCAGCCGAATCGTGGCGCCCACTGGCCAGATTCGCATTTCGACCAACGCGGTCCTGAACGACAGCGGACTGCCCGATCCGATCGAAGCCGGCGCCGAGCAACATCGAGTCCAGGACCTTCCCAGCGAGACCTTGGTGTTTCTATTGGGGAGCCGTTACTGCGACACGGATCGGCTGACCGACATCGCCTGGAGCCGGTTCGACAAGGCGCCGACAGGCTGGGGACGGGTCCAGGCGATTTGCGATTTCGTCCATAACCACATAACCTTTGGTTATGAGTATGCCCAATCGACCAGAACCGCGTTAGAGGCATTCCAGGAGCGAAGAGGCGTCTGCCGTGATTACGCCCATCTCGCCATCGCGTTTTGCCGGTGCATGAACATCCCGGCGCGCTATTGCACTGGCTATCTGGGAGACATTGGCATGCCGCCGCCTTACGGCCCAATGGATTTCGCGGCCTGGTTTGAGGTTTTTCTCGGAGGGCGCTGGCATGTTTTCGACGCGCGCAACAACGTTCCGCGCATCGGTCGCGTGCTGATCGGGCGCGGACGTGACGCCACCGACGTGCCGCTGAGCACCACATTCGGCCCGAACGTCCTCAAGAGCTTCAAGGTGTGGACCGATGAAGTTCAACCATGACGAGCCCCTTGGGGCGAGTTGTAACTTGTGCTGCGGGAACTGAGCGCGTTGCGGTCCGCGCCTTCGCTGAGTTGACCCGCTCAGCGCCGATGAGCGAAACTCCATGCCGCCTGTTGGCTGCCGGCGAGCCGGCGCCGATAACGGTGCGCAACCCTAACGGCCAGTCGCCATTCCTGATCGTCGTCGATCACGCGGGCAACGCGATGCCCAGAGCGCTCCGCGGGCTAGGCGTTGCGGAGGCTGACTGCCAGCGGCATATCGCGTGGGACATCGGCGCCGCCGCGGTTTCTCAATTTGTGGCGGACGCCCTCGACGCCACCTTGGTGCAGCAGAATTATTCGCGTCTGGTCATCGATTGCAACCGTCCGCCGGGCTTGGAGGATTCGATCCCGCAAATCAGCGAATTGACCCCCATCCCGGGAAACATTGGCCTGAGCGACGATCAAAAGATCGCGCGTGTGCGCGAGATTTTTCAGCCCTACCATGATCGGATCGCGGCCGAGCTCGACCGAAGGTTGAAAGCAGGGCGGCCCACCACGCTGATCGCGATGCATAGCTTCACCCCAATTTTTGACGGCGTGCCGCGTCCCTGGCGCGCCGGCGTGCTCTACAATCGCGATCCGCGTTTCGCCCATATATTGCTGGCGCTTTTGAAAAGCGAAGACGGGCTGCTTGTTGGCGACAATGAGCCCTACAGCGTGAGTGATGAGTTGGATTACACCATTCCGGTTCATGGCGAGCGACGCAACCTGCCTCACGTCGAGGTCGAGATCCGTCAGGACCTGATCACCGACGACAGCGGGCAACGAGAGTGGGGCGCGCGGCTCGCTCGTCTGCTGCCGCAGGCTTACAGGAAGTTGATCTCTCCCCAGGCGCTTGAATTTGGGTGAGAGTTGATTGCATCGCGACCGTCGCGGCGCCGATCGAGTGCGCGGCGTCTTTCGGGCCGGATTCAGAACAGACCGGCGCGCCTTCTCATAGATTCTCGTCGACGCCGATTTTGAAATATTCTTCCGGCGCAAGGGAGAGATCCTGCACCATGCGCAAGGTCGTCATTTCAAAGGCGATGAAATTGAATATTTTGAAGAGAACCAGGAAGAATTGCGCGATGAAGTACAGCGCCGCTCGGCCTCCGACCGGAAAGAGAACGTCGAGCGCAAATTCCGCGAGCTTGGCGGGAATGTTGATAATCGTAATCCAGATGAAGAAGCCGAGGGGCCGCCGGGAGAAGGCGACGAGGGCCGCATGAATTGGGCGCCGCGCGCCGAGCGACAGACAGGGGCGGATCAAGCTCAAGACGGCGAAGGCGAGCTCCATCAGAAGGTCGTTCACCAGCCGGCCGAGGGGCGCCCAGGGCCCAGGAAGCAGCGGGACCAGCTTTGAGGAAGCGGCCGTAACCGCGAGCATGGCGAGAACGACGCCGGCCCCAATGGCCGCGGACCAGATTTCACGGCGCCAATTTCGCTGGTAGCGGGCGTGATCGCGCTCGATGACGTCCAGGGCGGCCCAGTCGTGGATGCGCAAGGCGATGATGGCGCGTATGCCGCCGGCGATGGGCGCCACGCCCCGGTCAGGATCAAGAGCGCCGTCCCGAGCGCGGCCCAATGACGCACGATAAGGAACCTGAGCCCAGGGGAGCGTCACAAACACCGCTGCGATACAAAGGGTGACCCCGTAAAAGCGATAAGCGTAGATGAAGGAGTCGCGCCAGCTCGCGATCCAGTTTTGAACGGGCCGCAGCGGCGTGTCGATCGCCGTGTAGACCACGGCGCAAAAGACGCCGATCCAGAAGGTGTAGACAAAGATCGTAACAATATCCTGCATGGCGGCCTCACTTTCATTGGGCCATGTCCGAGTCCGCTCTGCTGGCTTTGGACGCGTGGCGGCGACGACTGAGATTGCCGGGGGAGGGGCGCGCGCGCAACCGCCCCGAAGTCCCCAAAAATGCTTGCACATTAAAGTAACCGATTGACGTGGCCAGAAGTCGAGGGCCGCCCGGAGCGCCTTGCCGCCAGAGGCCGCGATGGGTAAGCATGCCGTAATCCCGCTCGAGAACCGCCGCCATGCGCTGTCCCTATTGCAGTTCGCCCGACACGCAGGTGAAGGACTCGCGTCCCGCCGAAGATAATTCGGCGATCCGGCGCCGGCGCGTCTGCCCCGATTGCGGCGGGCGCTTCACGACATTCGAGCGCGTGCAGCTGCGCGAGCTCATCGTCATCAAGAAGTCCGGACGGCGCGCGCCCTTCGATCGCGACAAGCTGATGCGATCGCTCGAGATCGCCTTGCGCAAGCGGCCCGTCGAGCCCGAGCGCGTGGAACGCATGGTCAATGGCATCGTGCGCCAATTGGAGAGCTCCGGCGAGCCGGAGGTCGAGAGCGCGCGGATCGGCGAGCTGGTGATCGAGGGCCTGCGCGCGCTCGACCCCGTCGCCTATGTGCGCTTCGCCTCGGTCTATCGCGACTTTCGCGACGCGCGCGACTTCAATACGCTGATCGACGAGCTGGAGAGTTCCGGCGCAGCGCCTCCGGGCTCACCCGAGGAAAAGCTCTAGCCTTGCCGCGTCGCGAAGGCGCGAGAACGGCCAGGGCGAGTGACTGAGCGAGTTGGAAAGACCCTGTTCCAGGCCGCCTGCGCGGCGCGAATCAACGAAGGAAGAAGCCTTGGACGCGCTCTTTATCGGCCATTCCTATATCGACGTGACCATGCTCGCCCCACGCCTGCCGCAGGGCGACGAAAAGTCGATCGCGCAGGACTACGCGGTCTCCTTTGGCGGCAACGCCGCCACCGCCGCCTTCTGCTGCGCCAAGCTCGGGACGCCGCCCGATCTCCTGGTCCCGATCGCTCGCGACTGGCTCGCCCACATGTTCCAGGACATGGCCGCGACCTTTGGACTGCGGCTGCATACGCGTCGCGTCGCGCGCTCCTCGCTCTCCTTCGTCTTTCCGCATAAGGGCCAGCGCTCCATCCTGCGGGCGCGCGACGACCATTATCTGCAGGACTTTCCGCGCCTCGACATCTCGTCGGCGCGGCTGCTCCATTTCGACGGGCATATGGCCGACGCGGCGCTCCATTACGCCAGGGCCGGGCGGGACAAGGGCGTTCTCGTCTCGCTCGACGGCGGCACGCTGCGCCCCGGCCTTCTCGACCTGCTCGAATTCGTCGATGTGGCGATCGTGGCGATGGACCTCTGCAGGAAGATGCGGCTTTCCGAAGGGGAGATGCTCGACTTTCTGAAAGGGAAGGGCGCGCGGGTCGCGGGCGTCACCGACGGGGAGCGCGGCCTCCTGTGGCGCGAAGGCGACGGCGCGCCGCAGCGACAGCCGGCGCTAAAAGTGCCGAGCGAGCGAATCATCGACACCTCGGGCGCGGGCGACGTTTTTCACGGCGCCTATTGCGCCTCCTTTCTCGATCGGCCCGACGCCCCCTGGCGCGAGCATTTCGACTTCGCCCGCGCGGCCTCCGCCTATAAGGTGCAGCACCTGGGAAACGAGGCGGGCCTGCCGTCGAAGGCTGACATCGCTCTGGCGCAGAAGCGTCTCGGCGAGACGGTCTGTCTCGACGAGCTGATTCCTGAGTCGGACGCGCTCGACGGCTAGAAATCGTAGCGAGACCCGGAAGCTGGCGCGCATTCCGACCGCAAAACTCGACGGACTTCCGCCTAAATTCGCTTTAAGCTCGGTTTGCGCGCCACGAAACGCGCCAAGGGGGTTGGCAAGCCGCGCCGCCCCTTGCTATATGCCCCGGCGCATTCCCCGATAGCTCAGCTGGTAGAGCACGCGACTGTTAATCGCTAGGTCGTAGGTTCGAGTCCTACTCGGGGAGCCAATCGCCTTCTTGCCAGGGCGATCGCGTCGCTGGAGAGGTGGCAGAGCCTGGTTGAATGCACCGCACTCGAAATGCGGCATACGGGAAACCGTATCGGGGGTTCGAATCCCTCCCTCTCCGCCAGTCCTGCCGCAGAATGCGGCAATCGCCGTCGACTCTAGTTTCTAAAAGCTCCCCATCGGGGAAGAGGCTGGTCGTCGCCGATCCCGCCGGGCCTCGCCGGTGTCACGCTCGGGCCGCGCGCGTTCTCGCCTTCGCTGCGCCTAGCGCGCTCGTCCCTCGAGCTATGCGGGATTTTCGGTGACGGCGTGAATTAAGCGGCGGCTTTGGCTTCGGGTGCGACTTCGATTCCGTCGCGGAATGTTACACCGCTGACGACTTTCGGCAACTGATTTTGGCCTCGCAGCCGTCGCCAGCTTTTCGCCGCGGCCATCACCAGCTTGAAGACCATGAGACGCGCCGTGTCCTGCGAGAGAGCGCCCTTCATGCGAACCGTGCGATGCCGCACCGTCGCAAACACGCTTTCGATTGGGTTCGAGGTGCGCAGATGCGTCCAATGCTCGGCGGGGAAGTCGAAGAACGTCAGCAGCGTTTCGCGATCCTTGAGAAGGCAATCGACGGCTTTGTCGTATTTGGGCGCGTATTTTTCGGCGAATGTGGTGATGGCGAAGTCCGCCGCCGCGCGGTCGGGCGACAACCAGATTTCGCGCAAATCCTTGTGCGCATTCGGCTGCACGGATTTCGGCAGCTTGTCGAGAATGTTCAGCGTCTTGTGCTGCCAGCAACGCTGATGACGCGTCTTGGGAAAAGTCTCGTCGAGAGCTCTCCAAAAGCCGAGCGCGCCATCGCCCACGGCGATTTCAGGCGCGACCGATAGACCGCGCGCTTTCAAGCCGACGAGCAACTCCTTCCAGCTTTGCGCGCTTTCCCGCATGCCCGTCTGAAAGCCGACCAGCTCCTTCTTGCCCTCCGGCGTCGCGCCCATCAGCACCAGCATGCATTCGGCCTGCGACTCCATGCGCGCTTGCAGATAGACGCCGTCCGCCCACAGATAAACATAGCGGCGCGCCGACAAATCGCGGGCCTGCCAATGCCGATGTTCTTCCTCCCACTCGCCCTTCAATCGCGCAATCACGGCGGGCGAGAGGTTCGGAGCGTCCTTGCCGAGCAAGGCCGTCAGCACTTCCTGGAAGTCGCCAGCCGAAATCCCGCGCAGGTAAAGAGCCGGCAAAAGCGCGTCCAGGCTTTTCGTCCGCCGCGCCCATTGCGGCAGGATCGCCGATGAAAAACGAATGCGCGCGGCGGAATCCGGGGCGCCACGATCGCGAGCCTTGGGCTTTTCGACTTCGACCGGCCCGATCCCGGTCTGGATCGTGCGAACCGGATCATGCCCATGCCGAACGATGCGCTGGCGCCCGTCGGGGAGCGTGAGGGCGGCATGAGAAGCCACAAAGGCGTCGATTTCCGCCTCGACCGCCTGGGCGATCAGCCGGCGGGCCCCCGACCGCAGAATTTCAGTGAGCGGATCGTCGATTTCGCCTTCCGGCCGGAGGGCGACAACTCTATTCTCGGTCATGGCGTAACGCTCCTTCGGGAGGTTCGGGCAGGTTTGGTCACCAACCCCGTTACGCCGCCTTCCTCACACCGTCACCCACTTTCCGGCATAGCTCTCGTCCCTCGAGCGGAATCGTTCGAGCGATAAGAAATCGCGCCAAACCAGAATGTTGGAGCGAATTCTGATCGCAAAAGTCTGTCAACTTTTGCGTCAATTCGCTCTAACGCCCCGGTTGCTGCGCGTCGGCCTTGCGCAGACCGACAAAGGTGTTTCCGCAAGAAAGTCGCGCGATCGCCTCGTCGTCGAGCGATTCGAGAATGGGGAGCCAGGCCGGGTCCGTGGGAAGCATGTCGCGCAATTCGCGCACGGTCAGATTCATGAAACGCTCGCGCGCCGCTTCGTCGCCGATCGAGCGAACGAGATTATCGATAATGAAGGACACCGTGTAGTTCGGTCCCTCGAACGGCCCCGTGTGCAGGTCGACGGTAGCGAAATCGGCGGAGAAGAGGCTGCGCACGCCTTCGCGGGTCGCATTGAAGAAATGTGACGGGCAGCCATGCGCCGGCTGCAAAAACGGCCAGTCGATGAATATTTTCCCGCCCGGCTTCACCACGCGAGCGAATTCTTCAGCCATTTTCCAAGGCTTGTCGACATGCTCAAGCACGGCGAAACACCCCAGGCCGTCGAGCGAGGCCGTCTCGAAAGGCAATTCGCATGCCGGTTCGATAATAATGTCAGACGTCAGTGACGGATAGACTTCAACGCAGACACAGTTCTTGAAGACGAGGTTGCGCAAGCCGGCGCCGATGTCCGCATAAAGTTTTTGCGGGTTGGAGACGAGTTCCTCGGTGAAGCAGGTTGTGACGCCATTTGCTGATTCCCCCTCGTAATTCTCGAGGTCGCAAAAGGCGGCGCCGATAAAGGCGGGGAAGGCGGAAATGCTTTTGTCGGTCAGCGCGTCTTTGAACAGGTCAAACTTTTCCGCGAAAAAAGCGTCCCGCCTGTGCAGATAGTCGCGTGCAATCTGCAAACGGTTTTCGTTGCGGCCATGGCGCTCGAAATGCTCCCTGGCCGCGGATTCATCGGAGCCGAACTTTCTTTGCAGATCGAGATTCGCGAGGAGACAGCCGGCGGCGAAAAAATTGTCCGGGCGCGACGGCTCGGCCGCCTCTAACGCAAAGGGCGCCTCTCTGGCCCGCGCTTCGATCTGCGCCGCGGCGAGAAGCCGTCGACGAGCCTCACCCGGCGGCGCTCTCAGTAATGAACCAACGGCGGAACGCAGGCGGCGCAGAAAAATTCTCATCGAGGCCTTTTAGCCCATCGCCGCCGCGAAGCAAAAGTCGCGCTGATCAGGGCGCTTGCTTCCGCCCCTCGTGTTTTAAATCGAGCGCGAAAGGGCTTGACGATAAGAAATTATTGGCCAAGCGCTTCGTCAGCGCAACAAGAACGCCGCATTTTCGTCCTTCTGTCGCCTTCGTGCGCCGGTCCTGCGCGCCCCAAATCTTCCCCCATGCGGCTTTGCCGCCTATTGGACGCTTTCCCCGCAGGGCGTGCGGCCCGGTCCTTTGATCGCACCCGTGGGCGTGGGATCGACTTCCCTGTTACGGAGCGCCGGCGTGTTTCGCGCGATGTCGATCTTCGGCAAGCCGTGGTTCTGCCCCCGTCTCGCCAATTCATCACCAAGCACCAGTGAAGCGAGGAGAATCGCTAGGGCTCCGACAGCCAGCTTAGTTGTCCCGCTTCCGGCCCTGTCGTCCAGGAAGTCGCTTCTGTTTGATCGGCCGAACTTCATTGTGGACAATACCTATGCGTCAGTTCTCTGTCCGGGAGAAACTGTCGCACGGCAAGCTTGTGCGAAGGACGCCAAGGATTCGGCGGCGCTCATCATCGCACTGTGGCAAAAAAGTCACACCTGCGGAGAATTTTACTCCCCCCGCCCGACATCTTCGGCGCGGGCGTGTACAATGATAGTAAGCAATTTGTCACTCACGAATCCGACCAACGACAACGGACGTCTGCGGCGCAACGGGTGGCTAAGGAGGTTCCTATGAACTTTATGAAAAAGACGCTCATCGCCTCGGCGGTGTCGGCTGCCGCCATTCTCACGGCTTCGGCCGCGGGCGCAGCGAACTACGACGTTACGAATGTCGGCTTCGACGGCGGTTCGGTGACCCTGTCCGGACTCGTCAATGAAACCGCGAATTCTGGACTCATCACGCTCACCACCAGCACCGGGACGATCATTCCCACCTTCTGCGTCGATCTCTTCCACACCATCAACATCGGCGGATCCTATACGTATACCACGGCGCCGCTTCTGTACGACTCGAATGGGCCGATCCCGGGCTTGAGCGGCGCCTCGCTCAACACCACGCAGATCGGTGAAATCGGGGCTTTGGCGGACGTTGGCGTTCAGGCATACAAGAATGGCTCGGGAACCACAGCCGGCTATACCGCGTTGCAGGGCGCCATTTGGCAGATCGAATACGGCACCGCCCTCACGGTCAACGGCGGGACCGATCCGGCGATTTTGGCCGATATCGCCTACGCCACGGCGAATCCGTTCTACGGCGTGTGGAGCGTGATCCCAGGCGTGGACGGTCAAAACCCGTTCGGCGGAGTAACTTATGTCGGTCAGGCTTTGGTCACCGCCCCCGGCCCGCACCTGGGCGAAGGCCTGCTCGGCTTCGCTGCGATGACGGCGCTGCTGATCGGCGCTCGCTACCGCGGCCTCTTCGTCTGATTTAGGCGCTGCGATAAGCAGAGCTCGATTCAGCCCTAAAAACGCCCCGCCGCGAGAACCGCGGCGGGGCGCTTCTCGTTCACGGCGGAGGCGTCGGCGGCGGTCGGTCGGAGCTTTGAGCCTTGCCATTGCGACGCCGGGGGCTCTCCGAGCCCCAGCCTCCAGGACCGTCGCGGCGACCGCGAGCCGCTGCGCGGAAGGCGTCGATGCGCCCCTGCAAATGAAAATTCGCGGCTCACCCGACTTGCCGAGGCGCCGCGCCGCGCCATTATCCACAGCCGGGAGCAAGCCGCGCAGGCTGAGACGAGTTGGCGGGCTTCCAGCTGTGTCGCGATCTAAGGAGGCGAATTTGACGACGAAGACGACGACGAAGACGACGGGAGCGCATCAGACCCGCAACGATCTCCCCTCAAATTCCAAAACCACGGCCATCGGACTGTTGAACGCGCGCCTTGCCAACTCGATCGATCTCGCGCTCGTGACCAAGCAGGCGCATTGGAACATGCGCGGGCCGAATTTTATCGCGGTCCATGAGATGATCGACGGTTTCCGCTCGAAGATCGACACACATGTCGACACGATCGCGGAAAGGGTCGTCCAGCTTGGCGGTATTGCGCTCGGCTCGACGCAGGCTGTGGCCGGCGCCACAGGCCTGGACCCCTATCCGCTCGACATTTCGAAGGTCGAAGACCATCTCCACGCGTTGGCCGACCGCTATGGCAAGGTCGCGAACGCGGTGCGCGGGGGGATCGACGCGCTGGACGAAGCGGGCGACGCAGACAGCGCCGATATTCTCACGAACTACTCGCGCGATCTGGACAAGGCGCTTTGGTTCATCGAAGCTCACATCCTGCAGTAAGACGGCGTGGAACGCGGCGGCTTCGCGCAAGCGAGAACGTCCTGCCGGCGGCCTTTGTATAGATCCTCGGCTCAAGTCGCCGGCGTGGTTACAGCGCCGGGACGATGACGCGAACGCGCTTCGTCGCTCCGTCGGGACCCGTCATCTCGCGGGTCTCGCCCTGGTCCAGGCCGACGCCCGCGGCGGCGGACTCTTGCGGGGGCGGCGGCGCGGCGTCACGCGAGTCCGGGTCGCGCCGGGCCGACTGGCCGTTGGCGACGCGGCGGCTCGAACCACCGATCGCTAAAGGTCGCGACAGCCGCTCGGCCTCTTCGGCGGTGAGGATCGAGTCGTGATGGCGCTGGAAGGCGAGCAGTCGCTCGGCTCCCTCCAGCGCGTGCGCCCAGCTCTCGCCCGGCGGCTTGCAGCTACAGGCGGCGACGCGCTGCTTCTGGAACTTCAGCGCGTTCGGAAGACTTGTATAGGGCTCCCCTTCGATCGAGACGGCCGTCTCCACGTCGCGCCACAGGGATTTCGTATAGACCGTCGCTTCGGCGTTTGGGCACTCCGCCTGGCAGAGCGCGTTGAGGTCGCTCAGATTGCCGCGATAAGCCGAATAGCTCACGGGGAAGAAGCCGCCGTCGCATTGGCGAACGCAAATCGCCTCCGAGCCGCCCTGGGCGCGCCATTCCCCATCGTAACCGGGGTCGCCGGGATTGAGGACGACGCCCCCGGGCCCTTCGACTATGGGCTGCTGGCGACCTGGTCGCGCGCCGAAAAGCGCCTCGAAAATATTCGCGGGCTCGGCCTCCTGCGGACCGCGCTGGCCGCGCCGGCAATCGGCGTCGTAGCGGGCGAGAAGGGCGCTCCGATCGCCGCCCCAGCCGCTGGGCGCCGGACTGGCGTAGGTCGCGAGCTGCGCGATTCGCGACTCGAGGGCGCCGCACTCGGCCGGCTCGCCGCCGCCAAAGATCAGGAACCCGCCGCCGCGGCCGCAGCCGAGGCTCGCGGCGCGAGACTGGAGGCGGCGAAGCTCGCCGCGCTGCCTCGATGCGCCGCGTTCGCCTCCGCCGGCCTGCGCGATCTGCGCCCGCAGGTTCTGGCAATAGGCGCTTTCTCCGGGGCGCGCGGCCGTGGGCTCCACGGCGAGGCTCGCCAAGGTCAAGGCGCCGCAAAGCGAGAGGACGAATTGGCCCGCAGCGAGGAGACCAGCCGTCCGATGATCAGCGACATTTCGCATCTCGTTTCGCACGCTCCTGGCGCGGCTTGACGGGGAAGGGGTCCCGCAAGGTCTGCGCGAAGACGGACTATCCGCGAACTCGGACTTACGATCAACGAATTTTACGGCTCTTTCACGAAGAAGCCGCGAGGCGTGTCTTTGGCGCCACATTATGAAGCCGCTCGTCGGCGGAGTCGAAGAACTTCCGCAGGTTGCGCGCCGCCTGGCGGATGCGCTGCTCGTTCTCGACGAGCGCGAGGCGCAGGTAGCCTTCGCCGTGCTCGCCAAAGCCCACGCCCGGCGCGACGGCGAGGTCCGCCTTCTCGATCAGCAGACTGGAGAATTCGAGACTCGACAGCTCGGCGAAACGCTCGGGGATCGGCGCCCAAGCGAACATCGAGGCGCGCGGCGAGGGAATGGGCCAGCCGGCCTGCGTGAAGCTCTCGACGAGCACGTCGCGGCGCTTACGATAGACCGCGCGCATCTCGGCGATGCAGTCCTCGGGGCCGTTCAGGGCCGCGGCCGCCGCCACCTGGATCGGCGTGAATGCGCCGTAGTCGAGATAGCTCTTGACGCGCGCCAGCGCCGCGCAGAGCCGCTCATTGCCCGCGGCGAAGCCGATCCGCCAGCCGGCCATCGAGAACGTCTTGGACATGGAGGTGAATTCGACCGTCACGTCGATGGCGCCCGGCGCCTGAAGCACCGAGGGCGGCGGCTCGTCGTCGAAATAGACCTCGGCGTAGGCGACGTCGGAGAGAATGAAGATCTCGTGCTTTTTGGCGAACGCCACGAGGTCCTTGTAGAAATCGAGCGAGGCCGTGGCGGCCGTGGGGTTGGCGGGATAGCAGACGACCACGGCGATGGGCTTCGGGATCGAATGTTTCACCGCGCGCTCGAGCGCCTCGAAATATTGCGGCGTCGGCTCGGCCGGCACGGAACGCACGACTCCGCCGGCCATCAGAAAGCCGAAGGCGTGGATCGGATAGGAGGGGTTCGGCGTGAGCACCACGTCGCCCGGCGCGGTGATCGCCTGCGCCATATTGGCGAAGCCCTCCTTCGACCCGAGCGTCGCGACGATCTGACTCTCGGGATCGAGCGCGACGCCGAATTGGCGCCGGTAGTAGCTGGCTTGAGCCCGCCGCAGCCCCGGAATGCCCTTCGACGCCGAATAGCGGTCGGTGCGCGGCTTTCCGGCGGTCTCGACGAGCTTTTCGACGACGTGGCGGGGCGCCGGCAGGTCCGGATTGCCCATGCCGAGGTCGACGATGTCCGCGCCTTCCGCGCGCGCCTTGGCCTTCAGGCGGTTGACCTGCTCGAAGACGTAAGGGGGCAGGCGCTGGATGCGATAGAATTCTGACATGGAGGGGTCCGGGGCGTCTTTGGCTTTTCGCCCACGCTTCTTAACATTTCGACGGGCGGGAAAAAGGCCTAACGATTCTGTGGGTCGAGCTTGGCTTTCGCCGTCTTCGTTCCCGCCGGCTGATCAGGGGCGCGCACGCGCTGAGCCGCCCGCAAATTCGAGGCCCTGGCGTTTTCGAGCGAGGAGGCGAGGGCGTCGAGCTCGGCGGGGCTCTTCTTGTGGTTCGCCTTGTCGGTCGGCCCCAGCCGCTGATAATCCGATTGATTCGGGCGGGCGCGCTCGACGAACTCGGCGGCGGGCGGGGCTGTCGGTCTCAGATGGAGACCCTCGGCGGCCTCGCCTACGGTCTCGCCCAAAGACTGCGCGCAGGCCGGCATGGCGGCGCAAAACAGCGCGACGGCGAGCCCCAGGAATCCGCGGGGCGCGGCGAATGCGACATTTCGCCCTAGCCGCGTCGCGCCGCCGTCGCGCGGGGCCTGCTCTCGCTGCGCGCCGGTAGAGGCGTCGTGCGTCGTCATCGGCATGATGCTAAATTATCCCATCCGGAGCGTTGAGGACGCAGCGCCGCGGTCCCGGTAACGGCGCAAGCTCACCGCTTCGCCGCCTGATGGTCGCGGCGAGGCGTCTTGATTTTCCCCCGCCGGGACGCAAGAAGCGTGGGAGGGCGCCTCCCGCGCCAAAGAGGCAGAGGGAGAGACGATCATTAATAAGAACAAAAAGACTGGCAAGAATAAGACCGGCGAATTCGGGAAGCGCGAAAAGGCGGAGCGCAAGAAGGCTCCCGTGCTGATCGTCATGGAGCCTGAGCCCGCGCCCCTGGACGTGGCGCAGCCCGACGACCCGCCGCTTGCGAAGAAGGCGAAGTCCGAGAAAGCCAAGAAGGGCAAAGCGCGTCCCTCGGCTGAGGTCACGCCGCTCAAAGCAGCCAAGTCCCGCAAAAAATCCTCGACGCTCGCCGACGAAATCGACCTCGCGGCCAACAATATCGCCAAGTTCGTCGATCAGGGCCGGCGTGTGCTGCACGCTGCGATGAGCTCGCCCAACTCCGGCGAGTCGCCGAGTGAACTCGCGCTCAACGCCGCCGATGCGACGCGCACGCTCGGCGCCGTCGTCGAGGCCTGGATGAAGAGCCCTGAGCGCGCCGCCGGCGCGCAGGCGGAGCTGACTCAGGGACTCGGGTCGATTTGGACGCAAACGCTGCGCCGTCTCTCGGGCGAGGAGGTCGAGCCGTTCATCCCCGTCGATCCGTCGGATAAGCGCTTTGCTGCGCCGGAGTGGCACGACAGTCCGTTCTTCGACTTCCTGCGCCAGTCCTATTCGCTCACCTCGCGCTGGGCGGACGAGATGGTTGAGCGCGCCGAAGGGCTCGATCCCATGACGCGCTCCAAGGCGGCCTTCTATACGCGGCTCATCTCGAGCGCGATCTCGCCCGCGAATTTCGTGGCGACCAATCCCGAGCTCCTGCGCGCGACCTGGGAGGCGCGCGGCGCCAATCTCGTGCGCGGACTCGAGATGCTCGCCGAAGATTTGAAGGCGGGCGGCGGCACGCTGAAAATCCGCCAGACCGATCAGAGCAAGTTCGAGCTCGGCGTCGACATGGCGACGACGCCCGGTAAGGTGATCCTGCGCAACGAGGTGATCGAGCTCATCCAATATGCGCCGACGACGCAGGAGGTTTTGAAGCGCCCGCTCCTCATCGTCCCTCCCTGGATCAATAAGTTCTATGTGCTCGATCTCAATCGCGAGAAAAGCTTCGTGCGCTGGGCGTGTGACCAGGGCCTGACCGTTTTCATCATCTCCTGGGTCAATCCCAATTCGAGCCAGGCGCATCTGAGCTTTTCCGACTATATGCGCCGTGGCGTGCTCGCGGCGCTCGACGCGATCGAAGCGGCGACCGGCGAAAGGCATGTTTCTGCGGCTGGCTATTGCGTCGGCGGCACGCTGCTCGCCTCGACGCTCGCCTATATGGCGGCCACAGGCGACGACCGCATCCAGAGCGCGACCTTCTTTGCGACGCAGGTCGATTTCACACACGCTGGCGACATGCAGATTTTCGTCGACAAGGAGAAGCTCGCGGCGCTCGAGGACGCGATGTCCAAGACCGGCTATCTCGACGGCGTCAAGATGGCGAACACCTTCAACGTGCTGCGGCCCAACGAGCTGGTGTGGAACTACATCGTCAACAATTATGTGAAGGGCGAGACGCCGTCCGCCTTCGATCTCCTCGCCTGGAACGCGGACTCAACGCGGATACCTCGTGCGAATCACTCGTTCTATTTGCGCAACTGCTATCTCGAGAACAATCTCGCCAGGGGCAAGATGGTCATCGACGGCGTCACCCTCGATCTGAAGAAAGTGACGATCCCGATTTATGAGATCGCCGCCAAGGAGGACCATATCGCGCCGGCGCGCTCGGTCTTTCTCGGCGCCAAGCTCTTCGGCGGCCCGGTCGAATATGTGCTGGGCGGCGCAGGGCACGTCGCGGGGATCATCAATCCGCCCGAAAAGGGAAAGTACCAGTACCTGGCGCGGCGGGCAGCCTAAGGGCGAGCTTGAGGATTGGATCGAGAGGGCCGAAGAGGTCAAAGGCTCCTGGTGGCCGCATTGGATCGACTGGTACACGCGACAGTCGCCCGAAAAGGTTCCCGCCCGCCCGCCGGGAGGCGGTAAGCTCGAGCCAATCTGCGACGCGCCCGGCGAATATGTGCGCGTGAAGGCGTGAGCCCCGAGATGAGCGAGACCGCCGCCGCCGGGAAGCCCGCCAATCTGGTGCTGATGGGCCGCTTCGGCGCGCCGCATGGCGTGCGCGGGGAGATCCGTTTGCAGAGCTTCACCGAGGAGCCTCTGGCGATCGCGAGCTATGGGCCGCTCTCCGACAAGAGCAGGGCGCGGCGCTTTGTGCTCGAGAACGCGCGCGAGCAGGGCAGGGACATGCTCGTCGTCAGCGTCGAAGGCGTGACCGATCGCGAGGCGGCGCAAAGGCTCACCGGGACCGAGCTTTATCTGCCGCGCGAATCCCTGCCGGCGCCGGAGGAGGACGAATTCTATCTCGCCGATCTCATCGGCCTTAGCGTCGAGGATGAGGCGGGCGCCGCGCTCGGCCAAGTGATCGCGCTCAGGAATTTCGGCGCCGGCGATATTTTGGAGGTGCTGCCGAAGGCCGGCGGCGAAAGCCAGTTCTATCCTTTCACCAAGGCGCTTGCGCCGATCGTAGACGTCGCTGGCGGGCGCATCGTCGTCGTCGTGACGGAAAGCCCCGAAAGCGACGCGGAAGGTTGACGACGCCGCGAGCCTCCGCCGCCGCGCCGCAGGCCGCTCGTCTCATCTCCTCGCCTTGAGCCCGTCGACGGCTCGCGAAAGTGCGGCGACCTGCTGGGAAAGCTCGCTGATCTGCGCCTTGAGCGCGGCGAGCGAGTCATCTTCTCGCACGGCGCCGGATCGCGGCGCACGGGTGCGCGCAAGCGCGGTGGCGCGTCCGCCGGAAATCTTGACGCCGACCTCGCGCCACGCCGAGGCGACCGCCTGCTGCTCGGCGCCTCCGCTCCCGTAAAGTTGATCCGCCTTGAAGAAAGTCGTGTCGGCGAAGTCCTGAAACTGAGCGTCGGGCGTTGACGCCTTCAGCGACTCGTACCAGATGTGGCCGGCCTTCTCCCACGCGTAGCCGCCGATGGCCGCGGCGGTTAGATAGAAGGCCTTGTTGGGAATGCCGGAATTGATGTGCACGCCGCCATGATCGCCGGCCGGATTGTCCGGCAGATTGACGTATTTGTTCATGTGATCGGGCTGGGGGTCCTTGCCGAGCTGGTCGTTGTTGTAGGCCGTTCCGGGCGCCTTCATGGAGCGCAGCGCCTGGCCTCCGATTCCCGGAGCGAAGACCTCCGCGCCGATGAGCCAGTCGGCGGCGTCGGCCGTCTGATTGAGCGACCATTGCTTGACCAGCGATCCGAAGACGTCCGAGATCGACTCGTTCAACGCGCCTAACTCGTCGTGATAAGCCAATCCTGCGGTGAATTGCGTCACGCCGTGAGTCAATTCATGCGCGATCACGTCGAGCGATTTGGTGAGATCGGTGAACATGATTCCATCGCCGTCTCCGAATATCATTTCCTGGCCGTCCCAAAAGGCGTTGTTAAAGCTCTGGTCGTAGTGGACGAAGCCGTCGAGCCGCATCCCGCGATTGTCGAGGGAGTTGCGATCAAGGACGCGCTTGTAGAATTCCCGCGTCGTTCCAAAGCCGTCAAAGGCGCGATTGACCGACGCGTCGCTCGAACTCGGGGCCATCCTCGCTGCGCGCGACGCGAGCCGCCGAAAGATCCGTGCCGCCCTCGCTATCGGAGATCGTCCGCCGACCGTCTCCCGGAGTCGCCGCAAAGGCGAGCGAAGCGCGCAGGCTCCGCTTTCCGCGAAGATTCGACGTCGCCAGGAACGTGTTCAGCGCGGCCTGCCGGATGTCCTTGTCCGCGCTCTGCATGAGCTTCAGGAGGAGATGGGGGGGCGTGATGCATTGTGGACAACGACAGGCGAGGCGCATAGCATCCTCCCGAAATAAAACAGGCTTGGTTCAGCCTCAAGCCTGTCGCCGGCGGCTGCCGCCTGGCGAGTTCGGTCGCTGCGGCAAATCAACGGCCGCTATAGCTTTCAAACGCCGAGCCGAGGCAAAGGTTCCTCGGGCAATTTGGCCTTGCTTGAGCTGAGCAAAGGTTTCGCGACGATTGGCAAGGAGACGGATATGAGAGTGACCTTGCGAAAGCACGGGGGGCTGGCGGGCGCGATCTATCTCAATGCGCCCGCGACCGTGGTGGACAGCAATGATCTTGCCCCACAGGCGGCCGATGAGCTGGCGCGGCTAGTGGAACTCGCGCACGAGCTCAAGGAGACTGTCGAAGAGTCGAGCGTCACTGGCGCTGATCAAATGAGCTACACGATTTCGATCGAGGACGACAAAGGAAGCACGAGCCTGCACCAGTATCACAGCAGGATGGCGCCCGCCTTCCGGGCGCTGAAGGACTGGCTGGAGGCGCACAAATGATGAAGCGCTTTCGACGGATCGGCATTTGTCGCCTTGCCAAACTACTGCAACTTGAAGATGATTTGATGGTCACGGTGGCCGTTTCCGCATAGCGGAGACGGCGACTTCCAAGCCCCGGGGGTTTTTCGTCTCGAGTCGAAACGCGGCGATAAATTTCATGCAGCAGGCTTCCCTAGCTCGGAAACTTGTCTCAACGCGATCCCTCCGCGGCGCAACCTGCTCAATGAGGAGGCCATCCATGAGTGTGCAAGACGCTGGAAATATGCTGGGCGCATCGCGTTCCGGACTGGAGCATAAGTGGGGCTGGGTCGTCGCGCTCGGCGTTTTCTTCCTGCTCGCGGGCTTCATCGCCTTGACCGATGAGTTCGCGGCGACCGTGGTCAGCGTCTTCGTGACGGGCGTGTCGCTGATCGTCGCGGGGATTGTGGAAATCATCACCGGCATACAGGTCCGTCCGTGGCCCCGCGCGCTGGTGTGGGTTCTGGTGGGCGTCGGCCTGGCGATCGCCGGCGTGCTGATCTTGCGAGACCCCGTGCTCGCGGCCGCGGGCATCACGCTCGCTTTGGGGCTCTGCCTGCTCATCTCGGGCTTGTTCCGGCTCATTCTGGCGTTTCAGATCAGGGACGCGGCGCTGTGGCCGATGGTCGCCTTGGCCGGCCTGCTGAGCGCCGTCGTCGGCATATTGATCTTGAGCCGCTGGCCAGCCTCGAGCCTTTACATCATCGGGCTGCTGCTCGGCGTGAACCTGATCTTCTCGGGCGCCTCCTGGCTCAGCCTCGGACTGACGCTGAGGAAGAGCGCCTCCGCCTGAGTTCGCTCTCAACGCAACCCGGCCGCGACCCGAGCCGCCGCGGCCGGCTTTTCGTCTCTTCCGGCGCTCGCTTGGGAAGCGCCGCCTGACAAGCAAACCAGAACCGTTCGGGGGAAGATAGTAATGTCGTTCGCCAATATCTCAGCGAGGGTCATCGCCGGCCTCATGCTGCTCGGCTGGGTTTCCCTCGCGACCGCGCAAGAGACGCGGACCACCGAAGGCGTCATCCACGGAGTTCCCGGCGCGCCGGACGCAACGATCACGATCAACGGAAAGCAGCTTCCGCCCCCAAATGTCCCGTTTGGCGGCAAGATCGGCGACACCGTCGCTCAGTCGAAACCCTATTGGCCGCCGCGCGTGGTCCCGCCCCAAGGCGCGCCCAATGTTCTCCTGATCATGACGGACGATGCGGGCTTTGGCGTCGCGAGCACCTTTGGCGGCGTGATCCCGACGCCGTCGCTGGATCGCATCGCGCAAAACGGCCTGCGCTACACGAATTTCAATTCGACGGCGCTGTGCTCGCCGACGCGCGCGGCGCTCATCACCGGCCGCAATCACCATTCGGCTGGCTTCGGCGTCGTGTCCGAGCAGGCGACCGGCTTTCCCGGCTATGACAGCTTCATCACCCGCGACAAGGCGACCATCGGGCGCATTCTCAAAGACAACGGCTATCACACCGCCTGGTTCGGGAAGGACCACAACACGCCGGCGTTCCAAGCCAGTCAGGCGGGTCCTTTCGATCAATGGCCCACGGGCCTAGGCTTTGAATATTTCTACGGCTTCATCGGCGGCGACACGAACCAGTGGCAGCCGAACCTCTTCCGCAACACCACGCAGATCTATCCCTTCCAAGGCGAGCCCGGCTGGAATTTGACCACCGCCATGGCGGATGACGCCATCGACTACATCAAGCGCATGAACGCGCTGTCGCCCGAGCCTCTTGCATAATTCTTCGAGCGAGTGATTTTGCCGCCGGCACGCGAGATGTCGGCTTCGTGGGGGCTCAGGCGGGGGCGGCGCGGAAGGCCGAGACCCGCAAGATTTGATCGGCGGCGAGGACGAGCACGCCGAACGTCAAGTGGCATTTGACCTTGATGGCGCCGCGCACGCGCACGAACCTGGCGCCGAACTCGTCCTTCATCCGGGCATTGACGCGTTCGGCCATGGTGCGGAAATCGAAGAGTCTGTCGTCCGGGTCCGGGACGCCGACGCGCCTCATGCGGGCGACCTCCTCGGCGCATTCGGTTTTGGCTTCATGCTGCGAACGAAAATTGCGGTCGATCAGCGGCGCATGGCCGAGCGCCTTGCTGTGCCGGTCGATGATTTCGGCATCGTAGGCTGCGTCCATCGCCTCATAGAGATAGACGATGCGGGCGCTGGTCATGGTCATGAGGGGAATGGCGACCTGGCTGTCGTGCACGGAGGCCGAGGTCAGCACGCAGGAGACGGGGATTTGGCCGCAGGCGACGTCGAGATGCAGCTTGTAGCCGATCCATGTCTCCTTATAGCCCTTGCTGTTCTTCTTGCAGCCGACGTCGCAGGCGGTGGGCAGCTCGGCGAGCATTTTCGCAAGGCTTTGCGTGGCTTGCCGTTCGAGGCGCGACGGCTCCGGCTTTGGCCGCTCCTCGCCCTTTCTCGGGCGTCCGCGCCTTTTTGGCGGCTCGGCGGCGGGCGGCGGCGGATCGTCTTTCCCGTCTTTCTCGACGGGCTTCTCGCGCGCTTCGATCTCGGTGGCGTCGCGGGCGACGACGCCGACGACGCGCCCCTCGAGCGTGCGCTCGACCAGCGCCGCGTGCATTCTGCCCGGCAGATCGCCTTGCGCGAACTCGTTGAAAGCGCGAGAAAAGGTGGATTCGTGCGGAACCTGCGCACGCCGCTCCCACCCGCAGATTCTGCGCAGCGACTTGTCGGCCTGCAGGCGTTCGATCAAGGCGCTGGTGGTTGGAATGCCGAGCAGAGCCTTGGCGACGAAGCATCTGGCCAGGGCGCGGCGATCCTCGGGTGGGCGGCCCGGGCCTCGCGGCGGCTCTGGAACGAAGGCTTGGAGACCGATCACCTCGAGGATGGTGATGAGCCGCCCGAGCTGTTCGGTCATCGGCTCGACTTCCTCGCGAAGCCAAGGGAAAAGCGAGGCCTGTATGTGATTCCAGCGCGCCCACATGGCGTCGAGAGGATCGTCAGTCATGTGGTCCGTCGCCACGGCGCGTAGTTCGATTCGAAATCATAATCCAACAACTTTTAAATGAAAGCGCAATATTCTACACAATAATACTTGCAATCCACATGAGGAAGCCTATCTATATCGCCTCATCGCCCGCGCCAATCTCTAACAATTTTGCAAGAGGCTCGCCCGATCAGCCTTTCTTCGTCTACTACGTGCCGGGCGGCACGCATGCGCCGCATCATCCGACGCCGGAATGGATCGACAAGATCGAAAACATGCATCTCTTCGACAAGGGATGGAATGCGCTGCGCGACCAGATTTTCGAAAACCAGAAGAAGCTGGGCGTGATCCCCAAGAACGCCAAGCTCAGCGAGTGGCCGGACAAGCTGCTGAAACGCTGGGAGGCGCTCACCGACGACGAGAAGAAGCTGTTCCTGCGACAGGTCGACACCTTCGCCGCATACGCCGCCTATACCGATCACGAGATCGGCCGCGTCATTCAGGCGGTCGAGGATATCGGCAAGCTCGACAACACGCTGATCATCTATATCGAGGGCGACAACGGCGCGAGCGCCGAAGGGACGATGATCGGCACGCCGAATGAAATCGCCATGTTCAACGGCGCCAATCCTGGCGTCGAGGAGCAGCTCAAGTTCTTCTACAATGTTTGGGGCACCGAGCGGACTTACCCGCACATGGCTGTTCCATGGGCCTGGGCCTTCGACACGCCCTTCTCCTGGACAAAGCAGATCGCCTCGCATTTTGGCGGCGTGCGTCAGGGCATGGCGATCTCCTGGCCGGCCGTCATCAAGGACAAGGGCGGCGTTCGCAACCAGTTCCACCACATGATCGACATCGTGCCGACGCTTCTGGAGGCCAGTCACATTCGGCCGCCTGACTACGTCGACGGCTTCAAGCAGAGCCCGATCGAGGGCGTCAGCCTGGCGTACACCTTCGATGCGAAGAACGCCGATGCGCCCAGCCGCCATAGGACGCAATATTTCGAGATGATGGGCGATCGCGCCCTCTATCACGACGGCTGGATCGCCAGCACGAAGGTCGTGCGCCCTCCATGGGAAATGCTGGCGCCTCCGGCGGATCTCATGAAAACGCCCTGGGAGCTCTATGACGTCAACAACGACTGGACGCAGACCGACGATCTCGCCGAAAAGAACCCGCAGAAGCTCAAGGAGCTGCAAAAGCTCTTCATGCAGGAGGCGAAAAAATATCAGGTCTTGCCGCTCGATAACTCCGTGGTGACGCGTATCATAACGCCGAAGCCGAGCATCACCGCCGGGCGGACCGACTTCGTCTGGACCGAGCCAATGACGGGCACGCCTAACGGCGACGCGCCGTCCGTCTTGAACGCCTCTTACAGCTTCAAAGCGGACGTCGAGATCCCGCAGGGCGGCGGCAGCGGCATGCTGATCACGCAGGGCGGACGCTTCGGCGGCTACGGATTCTATCTCGCCAAGGGCAAGCCGGTGTTCCTGTGGAACCTCGTCGATCTCAAGCGTGTGCGCTGGGAAGGCCCGAGCCTCTCGCCAGGCCGGCACCAAGTGGAGTTCGACTTCAAATATGACGGGCTCGGGATGGGCACGCTCGAATTCGGCAGCGTCAGCGGCATCGGACGCGGCGGAACGGGCGTGCTGAAGGTCGATGGCCAGGAAGTCGCGCGCCAGGACATGGAGCGCTCGATCCCCTTCATCCTGCAATTCGACGAGAGCCTCGACATCGGCTCCGACACGCTGACCGGCGTGAACGACGCGGACTACGAGCCGCCCTTCGCTTTCAACGGCAAGATCAACAAGATCACGCTGACGATCGACCGGCCGCAGCTCTCGCCCGCGGACATCGAGAAGCTGAAGGCCAGCGCGGCGGAGAAGAAAGCGGCGGAGTGATCGCGTTCCGCCGCCAAGCTTCTTGGACGGGAATGGAAGCGCTCAAGCGCCGCGTGCGCTTCCGCCCCTGGTCCTTCGCCCGTCTCTGGTGTAGGGCTCTCCGCAGGGTTCGGGATGAGCGGGAACGGCGTGGAAACCAAGGAAAAGAAGGGACTCTTCGCCCGGCTGTTCGGCCGCGGCGAGGCTCCGGCGCCCCAAGAGGCGCCGGAGGAGGGCGCGGCTCCCGAGGTCCCGAAGCGCAGCTGGCGCGAGCGGCTCTTTGGCGGGCTCTTTCGCTCGTCGCAGGCGATCAGCAAGGGCATCGTCGAGCTCTTCACCAAGCGCAAGCTTGACGCGCTCACGCTCGAGGAGCTCGAGGATGTGCTGATCCGCGCCGACCTCGGCGTCGGCGCGGCGTCGCGCATCGCCGAAGCCGTCGGCGCGTTGCGCCTCGAGAAGGGGATCGAGCCCGACGAGGTGCGCAAGATCCTCGCCGACGAGGTCGAGCGCGTGCTCGAGCCCGTGGCGCGGCCGCTCGAGATCGACGAGGCCAAGCGGCCCTTCGTCGTGCTCGTCGTCGGCGTGAACGGCTCCGGCAAGACGACGACGATCGCCAAGCTCACCGCCAAATGGCGCGGGGAAGGGAAGAGCGTGCTTCTCGCCGCCGGCGACACTTTCCGCGCCGCCGCGGTCGAGCAGCTGAGGCATTGGGGCGAAAGGCTCGGCGCCGAGGTCGTATCGGGCAAAGAGGGCGCCGACGCAGCCGGCCTCGCCTTCGACGCGATCCAGCGCGCCCGCGCTGAAGGGGCGGACCTGCTGCTGATGGACACGGCCGGACGGCTGCAGAACCGCGCCGAGCTCATGGCCGAGCTGGAAAAAATCGTGCGGGTGATGAAGAAGGCCGATCCCGAGGCCCCTCACGCGACGCTGCTGGTGCTCGACGCCACGGTCGGACAGAACGCCTTGCAGCAGGTCGAAATTTTCGGCAAGACCGCCGGCGTCACCGGCCTCGCGATGACGAAGCTCGACGGCACCGCGCGCGGCGGCATCCTCGTCGCCATCGCCGAAAAATACGGGCTGCCCATTCACTTCGTCGGCGTCGGCGAAAGCGCCGAGGATCTGGAGCCCTTCGCGGCCCGCGATTTCGCCCGCGCCATCGCCGGCCTCGACGCCGACGAAGAACCGACAGCCGAAGGGACGAACCTATGACGCAAGACGCGACGGCCACGGGGCCGGAGACGAAGCCGGCAAAAAAGAAGATCCCGCGCGGATTGAAATTCGCGCTGGAGCTCGGACCGCTCGTCCTGTTTTTCGTGATCAACGCGAAATGGGGGATTTTCACCGCGACCGCCGTGCTGATGCTCGTCGTGCCCTTTTCGCTCGGGGTCGCGTGGAAGCTCGCCGGCCGCATGCCGGTCATGCCGATGGTCACCGCGGCGCTCGTCCTCGTCTTCGGAGGGCTGACGCTCCTCCTCAACGACGAGGAGTTCATCAAGATCAAGGTGACGATCCTCTACGCGCTGTTTGGCGCAGCGCTCTTGATCGCGCTGCGCTTCAATCGGCTGCTGCTGCCGGTCGTCTTCGACGCGGCGATCCATCTCGACGACGACGGCTGGCGCAAGCTCACCTGGCGCTGGAGCGTTTTCTTCTTCTTCCTGGCCGGCTTGAACGAGGTGCTGCGCCACGTGCTCTCGACCGACCAGTGGGTGAGCTTCAAAGTCTTCGGCATCATCACGCTGACGCTCGTCTTCGTGCTAAGCCAGACGCCGCTGATGATGCGCCATGAGATCAAGCCGGAGGACGACACGTCCGAAACGCATTTTTGAACGGGTTCAGGAGGGCGCTTTCGCTTTCCCAAGCCCGGTCGAGTTTGAATGACCATCTGGACGGCTTGGGCCGCGTCCATCGAGAGGCGCGCTCTCCGGAATTCGCCGCCTGCGTCGAGAGGGACGCGAAAAAGCGCTTTTGAGCCTCACGGGACCCGGCTCGCCCATGCTCACCCGCCTCTCCATTCGCGACATCGTGCTGATCGACGCGCTCGATCTCGACTTTGCGGGCGGGCTCACGACGCTGACGGGCGAGACGGGCGCAGGCAAGTCGATCCTGCTCGACGCCTTCATGCTGGCGCTCGGCGGGCGCGGCGACGCCTCGCTCGTGCGCGCGGGCGAGGCCCAGGGCCAGGTGGCCGCGGTCTTCGAGCTTTCCCGTGACCATCCGGCGCATCTTGCGGCGCGCGAGCTCGGCCTCGAAACCCAGAGCGAGCTCGTGTTGCGGCGCGTGCAGAACGCCGATGGCCGCACCCGCGCCTTCGTCAACGATCAACCGGTTTCCGCGCAGGGCTTGCGCGCCATCGGGCGCGAGCTCGTCGAAATCCACTGTCAGCACGACGAGCGCGCGATGGTCGACCCCGCCGCGCATCGCGCGCTCGTCGACGCGCATGGCGGCCTTTTGCGCAAGGTCGAGGCGCTGCGCGGGCTGCATGCGGCGAAGAACGCGGCGCGGCGTGCGCTGGAGGAGGAAGAGGCGCGGATCGTCAGGGCGCGTGCTGAGGCCGATTATCTGCGCCATGCGCATCAGGAGCTCGCCGAGCTTGCCCCGGAGGAGGGCGAGGAGGAGCGTCTGGCTGAACGGCGTCTTTCGATGCAGCGCGCGGAGAAAGTCGCCGCCGATCTTCGCGACGCGCTGGACGTCTTTTCCGGCGACCATTCCTCGGTCGCTTCGCTCGCGCAGACCTTGCGCCGTCTCGAGCGGCGCCAGACGACGGCGCCGGAGCTGCTGGAGCCGCCTTTAAAGGCCCTGGGACAAGCGCTCGACGCGCTGGCGCTCGCCGAGCAGACGCTGGAATTTGCGCTGGAGCAGGCGAATTTCGATCCGCGCGATCTCGAAAAAGCCGAGGAACGGCTCTTCGCGCTGCGGGCCGCGGCGCGCAAGCATCAGGCGCGCGTCGCCGAGCTGCCGGCGGTCGCCAAAAACATCGCTGAAGCGCTCGCCGCACTTGACGCCTCCGAGGTCCGGTTGGCCGAGCTCGCGCGCGCGGCGGAGGGCGCAAAAGCCGCCTATGACGCGGCGGCGCTGGCTTTGAGCCAAGCTCGGCGCAAGGCGGCGAAGGCGCTCGACGCCGAAGTCGACGCGGAGTTGAAGCCGCTAAAACTCGGCGGCGCGCATTTCCACACCTCCATTGCGAGCGATCCCGAAGGCGGTGGGCCGGAGGGGATCGATCGCATCGAATTTTGGGTGCAGACCAATCCCGGCTCGCGTCCCGGCCCCTTGCTCAAGGTCGCTTCCGGCGGCGAGCTCGCGCGCTTTCTTCTGGCGCTCAAAGTCGTGCTCGCCGATCGCGGCTCGGCGCCGACGCTCGTCTTCGACGAGATCGACACGGGCGTCGGCGGCGCGGTGGCGGATGCGATCGGCGAGCGACTCTCGCGCCTCTCAAAACGCGTGCAGGTGCTTGCCGTCACTCATGCGCCGCAGGTCGCGGCAAAAGCGCAGCGGCATTTGCGCATCGCCAAGGCGCAGGCCCGTCGCAACGAGGAGCGATTGGCGACGCGCGTGACGCCGCTCGCGGCTGCCGAGCGGCGCGAGGAGATCGCGCGCATGCTCGCCGGCGCGACGGTCACCGACGAAGCGCGCGCCGCGGCGGCGCGATTGCTCAAAGGCGCCGGCTGACCGAGGGTCGCTTCACCCGCCGACGCGCAGCGCGAGCGGGCGCACAGCGTGCTCGCGTGGACGCCAAAGCGACACGCCGGTGTTCCGACTGCGATCCTTTGCTTATCTCCCGGCGCAACGGCGCGCCCCGCGCAATGTTGGCGACGGGGAGCGTACGTATTTCGGCTGCGGTACTCTCCACAATGACTCGCTTCTTCGGATCGCCCATATCAGCAAAGGGGAAACTGCGCGGCAACGCGCAGCCGTTTGAATTCGCGGGAAGCGAGAGTGCGCTCTAGGGGCGCTTTGCGCGAATACAGGCCGGACTTTTTCGCACCGCGCCCTCGGCCATCGACTTGCGTCAAATGACCGCAGCGTCACCATGACCGATTGGCTTAGGGCTTGCCTGTCGTCCATGGCCATGACGAAAGGCGCCGCCTCTGGCGCCCGCCGCAAGGCGCGATGAGAAGGAAATTCGACTATGCTGAGACCCGAGGAAGTTTACGCCATCCTGACGTTGATGAGAGGCGCGTCGCTGCTGCTCGCCCTCGTCTTCGCCCTCAAGATCCTCAAGCACTTCGTGCTGACGCTCTGAGGGCGACGGTTTTTGCGCAAGATCGAGGCGCCATGCCGCGCGGGTTCTCTCGGCGCGGTCGCTCTCTCGGACGCCCCGGCGAGAGTAAAAGTGGTTAAGTTTTCCTCACGGGATGCGCGCCGCGAAGTCGCGGCGCAGAGGGCAAAGACTTGATCGCGCCGGCCGTAAGGAAGGCCGTCGGCGCGGAAACAAAATTTTTGCCGAGAAATTCGGCAGAGCCACGCGCATCCGAAAGCGCGGCCATTGCATTCGCTTCGGCTTAGGACGAGCGACGCAAAAGCCGTAAGACTTTCGAGATCAGAATTCGCTCAAGCCTATTGTTCGGCCGCGAATTCTCGCTGCTCAAGCGGTTCCTCTCGAGGGGAAAATCGCTCTAGCTCGCGCGCTCCCGCCGCAGTTTCAACCGCGCTTCCATCTCGTCGACACGCGATCTCACTGTTCGCCAATTGGGCGGATGCAGCCCGTTCTTGCGGCAGCGCTCCCGAATCTCCTCATAGAGCCGGGTGTAGGTCGGCGCGAGCGGCGAAAAATAGAAAGTCTCGATCGTATCGCGGATCAGATATTCGCGCGTCGCGTCGAGCATCCGAAAGCCCTTGGGGCGGCCGATGGGTCGCGCCTTGGGGTCGACCGCCGCGCCGCAGGCGCGAAACGTCTTGATCATGCGGTAGGCCGTTGAGCGGCTGACGCCGAGCTTTCCCTTCACTTCCTCGATGTGCTCTTGCGAAAGTCGCTTGCCCGCCTGCAAGATGATCTCGCGAATGGCGTCGGTGCGGATGCGCGCTTGCGCCGCGCGTGGACTGGAGTCCATCTGATTGTCGTGCATCATCCAGCTCCGGTAGGGTTGCCGCATTGGGGCCTCGCCCTTCGTCGAGGCCTGAGCTATCGGGTTTTTTCTAGTACGAGTTGTTTCGCATGGCGAGTAAAGAGCACCGATTGTCCCTGCGACGCTTCGCCTCACCCCGTATTGCGCAGGCCCGCCGCCACGCCGTTGATCGAGGTCAGAATGCCCTCGCGGATGTCATCGCTCGTCTCGCCGGCGCGCCAGCGGCGGATCAGCTCGATCTGCAGATAGTTCAGCGGCGCGATATAGGGCATGCGCAGCTTCAGCGAGCGGGCGAGCGAGGGATTGTCGGCGAGCCGCGCCGCCTCTCCCGTGATGGCCTGCAAAGCCGCGATCGCGCGGGCGTGCTCGGCTTCGATCTCGCCAAAGATCTTGCGGGCCCGCTCCTGGTCGGGCGCAAGCGCGGCGTAATGGCGGGCGATCGACAGATCGGTCTTGGCGAGAATCATGTCGATGTTCGAGAGCAGCACGCGAAAGAACGGCCAGTCGCGGTTCATCCGCTGCAGCAGGCGCAGCCTCGCGTCGCCGTCCTGCTCGAGGAAATGCGCTATGGCTGACCCGAAGCCGAACCAGCCGGGCAGCGCGAGGCGCGCCTGACCCCACGAGAAGCTCCAGGGGATCGCGCGCAAATCCTCGATCCGGCGCGAGGGTTTGCGCGAGGCCGGGCGCGAGCCGATGTTGAGCGCGGCGATCTCGGAGATCGGCGTCGAGCCGAAATAATAGTCGACGAAGCCTTCCGTCTCGTAAACCATGCGGCGGTAGGCGGCCATGCCGTCACGCGACAGCGCCTCCGCAGCCTCGAGAAAGTCGTCGGGCGGCGCTTGGCGGTCGGAAAGCAACGTCGCCTCGAGCGTCGCAGCAACGATCAGCTCGAGCTGGCCGCGGCCGATCTGCGCATTGGCGTATTTTGCGGCGATGACCTCGCCTTGCTCGGTCATGCGGATCTGTCCGTTCACCGTGCCCGGCGGCTGCGCCAGGATCGCGTCATAGGTGGGTCCGCCGCCGCGCCCGACCGTGCCGCCGCGCCCGTGAAAGAGCCGCATCGAGATGCTCGGCATGGTCGAAAAGACATCGGCGAGCGCGGTCGAGGCCCGATAGAGCTCCCATATGCTCGTGACGATGCCGCCGTCCTTGTTGCTATCGGAATAGCCGAGCATGATGTCCTGCGTCGCGCCGGAACTGGCGACGAGCGCGGCGATGCCGGGCAGCGCGTAGAAATCGCGCATGATCGGCGCGGCGTTGCGCAGATCCTCGATCGTCTCGAAGAGCGGCGTGATGATCAGATCCGCCGAAGCCGAGGCGAGATCCTCCTTGGCGAGCGTGCCGTGCATCAGCCCGCACTCCTTTTGCAGGAGCAGCACCTCCAGGAGATCGCTGACCGTCTCCGTATGCGAGACGATGTAATGGCGGATCGATTCGTCGCCGAAATCCCGCCGCATCCGGACGGCCGTCTCGAAAATCTCGAGCTCCGAGCGAGCGGCCTCCGAATAGTCCGCTCCGGCGAAACGCAGCGGACGCGGCTCGCTCAGCAGCCGCATCAGCAGCCGCCGCTTTTCTTCCTCGCTGAGCGCCGCGTAATTTTCGCACACGCGCGCGCAGGCCAGAAGCTCGCCGATGGTCTCCTCGTGCCGATCCGAGCTTTGGCGCAGATCCACCGTCGCGAGATGGAAGCCGAAGACCTCCACCGCGCGGATCAAGGGCTCGAGACGCTGTGAGGCGACCACCTCGCTCTTGTGCAGACGCAGCGATTCGTCGATCGCCACGAGATCGGCGAGAAACGCCCAGCTATTGGCGTAGGGCTCGCCCGGCGCGACGGCGTGGCGCTGCGCCCCCTGGCCGGTGAGCTTGGCGAGCGTCGCGGCGAGCCGGGAATAGACGCCGATGAGCGCGCGTCGATAGGGCTCGTCGTCACGGTGCGGATTGTCGTCGCGCGATCGCAGCGCCAGGTCTTCGACCGCCCTGGTCGCGCCCGCGTATTTCCTGGAGATCGAGAGCTGGGCGCCGAGCTGATGCACTTCGGTCAGATAGAAGCGCAGCGCCATCTCGGCCTGCATCTTGAGCGCGGTCTCGAGCGAAGCGGCCAACACATTGGGATTGCCGTCGCGGTCGCCGCCGACCCAGGTGCCCATGCGCAAAAAAGGCGGCACGCGCAGGCCTTCGATGCGGCGCTCGACGTCCGCGTAAATATTGGGAATTTCGGTCAAAAACGTCGAGCGGTAATAGCTCAGCGTGTTCTCGATCTCGTCGCGCACCGAAAGGCGCGAATGGCGCAACAGCTCCGTCTGCCACAGCTGCGAGACGCGCGCCAACAGCTGCTCCTCGTTGCGCGAAAGCTCGCTCTTGCCGCGCAAATGCTCGCGCTCGGCCAAGAGCGAAAAGATCGCGTGCTCGGCGTCGAGCAGGCTCTTGCGCCTGACCTCGGTCGGATGGGCCGTCAGCACCGGCGAGATCCAGGCGCGCGCCAGAACCTGCGCGATCTTGCCGGCACCGATCGAGGCCTTGCGCAACTTCGCGAAGCTTTTCGCGAGGCTCGGCTCGCTCCCCGTGTTTTCGCCCGCGGCCTCCGCCCGCGCCCGCTGCTGCAGCGGATGCAGATCCTCGGCGATATTGCCCAAATGCAGGAAATAGCTGAAGGCGCGGATGACGGAGAGCGCTTCGCGCGCCGTCAGCCGGTTGAGGAGGACGTCGAGCTTGGCGGCGGCCTCGCGGTCGTTGCGGCTCGCGGATATCGAGAGCCTGCGAATCGACTCGATGCGCTCGAAGGCCTCCTGGCCCTCGTGCTGGCGGACGGTCTGGCCGAGCAGACGTCCGAGGAGGCGCATATCCTCATGCAGGCCGTGATCGCTGCGCGAAGACTCCGTCCGGAGCGGGGGAGCGGCCTCCGGCGCCGTCTCGGCGGCGCGCGTGGCGAGAGTGGAGGGTTCCGCGACCTGCATGGGATGAGAACCTCCTTTGGGGCGGGGGCGCGATGCAAGCCGCGCGCCGGGCTCGCTTTTATAGCAGGCTTCGGCCCAAACTCGAACGCCGCCGTTGCGGCGCGCGCGCTTGACATCTATCTCAAAGCCCGCCGTATGGCCTTCTTCCCACAGCCTGAAGCGCGAGCGCCATGACCGCCGACTTCCACCATGAGATCGCTGAACGTCACGACAAGGCGCTGGTGATCGACTTCGGCTCGCAGGTCACGCAGCTCATCGCAAGGCGGGTGCGCGAGGCGGGAGTTTATTGCGAGATCGCGCCGTTTCAAAGGGCCGCGGAAGCCTTCGCCGAGACCAGACCTAAGGCCGTGATCCTCTCGGGCGGGCCCTGCTCGGTCACGGATGTTGGATCGCCGCGCGCGCCGCAAGCGATCTTCGAGGCTGGTATTCCCGTTCTGGCCATCTGCTATGGCGAGCAGCTTTTGGCGGAGCAGCTTGGAGGCAAGGTCGAGGCCGGCCACCACCGCGAATTCGGCCGCGCGGATCTGGAAGTCGTGACGCAAAGCCCGCTCTTCGACGGGGTCTGGACGGTCGGGGGGCGCCATCAGGTCTGGATGAGCCACGGCGACCGCGTGACGCGCCTGCCGACCGGCTTTGAGGTCATCGGCAAGTCCGAAAATGCGCCCTATGCGGCGATCGCCGATGAAAGGCGCCGCTTCTACGGCGTGCAGTTCCACCTGGAAGTCGCGCATACGCCGGACGGCGCGAAGCTGATCTCGAATTTCCTGCACAAGATCGCGGGGCTCAAGTCCGACTGGACGATGGCGGCCTTCCGCACGGAGGCCACGCGCGCGATCCAGAAGCAAGTGGGCATAGGACGTTCGTCAGAACGCCCGTCGCAAGCGACGGACTATGGAAGGGTGCTCTGCGGGCTTTCGGGCGGCGTCGACAGCGCCGTCGCCGCCGTGCTCATTCACGAAGCCATCGGCGACGCGCTGACCTGCGTCTTCGTCGATCATGGGCTCTTGCGCCAGGGCGAGGCCGAGGAGGTCGTGGGCCTCTTTCGCGACCACTACAATATCCCGCTGCGCCATGTGCAGGCGCAGGAGCTGTTTCTAAACGCGCTCGAGGGCGTCGAAGACCCCGAGGTCAAACGCAAGACGATCGGCCGCCTCTTCATCGAATGTTTCGAGACGGAAGCGAAGAAAATCGCCGAGGACGGCCGCGGCGCCCCGCAATTTCTGGCGCAAGGCACGCTCTATCCGGATGTGATCGAGAGCGTCTCCTTCACTGGCGGGCCGTCGGTGACGATCAAGTCGCATCACAATGTCGGCGGTCTCCCCGAGCGCATGAACATGGCGCTGGTCGAGCCGTTGCGCGAGCTCTTTAAGGACGAGGTGCGGGCGCTTGGCCGCGAGCTCGGCCTGCCGGAGGCTTTTGTCGGCCGTCATCCCTTCCCGGGGCCGGGCCTCGCGATCCGCTGCCCCGGCGCCGTCACGCGCGAAAAGCTGGAGATCCTGCGCAAAGCCGACGCGGTCTATCTCGACGAGATCCGCAAGGCGGGGCTTTACGACGAAATCTGGCAGGCTTTCGCGGCGCTTCTCCCCGTGCGCAGCGTCGGCGTAATGGGCGACGGCAGGAGCTACGACTATGTGCTGGCGCTGCGGGCGGTCACGAGCACCGACGGCATGACCGCGGATTTCTATCCCTTCGACATGGGTTTTCTCGGCCGCGCGGCGACGCGCATCGTCAATGAGGTGAAGGGCGTGAACCGCGTGGTCTATGACGTGACCAGCAAGCCGCCGGGGACGATCGAGTGGGAGTGATCTAAGGTCGTTTCAGACCATCTCGCTCTGTGCCGGAAGTCACACGATCTCATTGATTAGTAGGGATTATTTTTCTCAACCCGTATCGCTGCATGTCACCCCAACCGAACCACTTTGTTGGTAGCGATGTTGGTATGGCGCAGGATGGTCGAAAAGCGGGCTTCCGGTACCAACAGCCCCTCTTGTTGGTATCCGTTCGCCCCCGCACCGGATGCGGATTTATGAGCGATCTCACTGATAAAGAACTGAAAAATCTGAAGCCGAAGGCCAAGCTGTACAAGGTGACGGACCGCGAAGGGATGCACGCGGCCGTCACGCCGACGGGGGTCATCTCGTTTCGGTATCAATACAGGGTGAACGGGCGGCAGGAGATATTGACCATTGGCCGATATAGCGCCGAGGCGGCGCGCAAGCTGACAAGGGCGCCAGACGCGCTGGAATACGGAATGGACGTATCGCTTGCGGAGGCAAGGGCGCTACTGGCGCGCGCCAGGCGTCAGGTTGAGCGGGGCGAGTCGCCGTCGAAAGCCAAGGTGGAGAAGCGCACCGCGTCAGCTGAGGCGCTGGCGTTCGGGGGATGGGCGGAAGCCTACTTCAAACACAAAGCCGACCCTAAGTCGGGGGCCGAGAAACTGGCTGACAGCACCTTAGCGATGCGCCGATCAGTCTATGATCGCGCCATTGCGGGAGAGTTGTCGAAGCTCAAGCTGGCGGAGGTGACGCCGCAGCGTCTCAAACGTCTGTGCGACGAGGTTAAGGAAAAACGCGGGCCAGCCGTCGCCGTGCATGTCCGCGAGGTCGTGTTGCTGGTATTTCGCCACGCCCAAGGAAGCGGGCTGGTCGTGAGCAACCCGGCCGAGTTGATCCGCACCAGCGCCATCGCCACGTTCGAGCCACGCGACCGCGCCCTTTCGCCGTCCGAGGTCCGCGCGGTCCTCGCAGCTTTGGAGCATGTGACGGCGGCGCCCACGCTGCGCTTAGCGGTGAAGTTTGTTTTGCTCACCGGCGTCCGCAAGTCGGAGTTCATCGACGCCACTTGGAAGGAAATCGACTTCGCCGCCGCGCGTTGGACGATCCCGGCCGAACGCATGAAGGCCGGCAAGGCGCATGTCGTCCCGCTGAGCGATCAGGCTCTGGATATCTTGACGGCGTTCCGCACCATGTTCGGCGCCAGCCGGTACCTGCATCCCGGCCGATACGACGCCGACACGCCCATCAGCAACGCCACGCTCAACCGCGTGATCGACACAGTCGTAGAGCGCATCCGAGAGGATGATCCTGACTTTCAGAGCTTCGGTGTTCACGACCTGCGCCGCACGTTCTCGACCGGCTTAAATCGCGCCAAGTTCGACGATCGTTGGATCGAGATGAGCTTGGCCCACGCGCCCCGGAACCGGATCGCGGCCGTCTACAACGTGAACCGCTACCTCGCCGAGCGGAAGATCATGCTTCAGTGCTGGGCTGACATGCTCGACGCTTGGATGAAGGGCGAATCCGCAAAAGAGCTGATCGCCGACGCGAAACGACGCGCCGCCGAGGTCCACGACGACGAACTGGACGACGATTTCTGAACTACGCGCGGCTCGCGTCCATTCTGTGGTTCCCCTTCGGACCCTTTGTCGTTGTCATTGGCGGCGGCGATGCATGCGGCGAAGTCCTCGCGGGCCATGCTGCGGCCGATGAGGTGCGCAAGCTGGGGGATGATGACATCGGCGTTGCGCAGCGGTTCAGCGGCGGGGCCATCCACGGTATTGTTGTCATTGGTGGGGACGACATATTCGCTCGGCTCCGGTGTGTCAGCGGTGGGCATGGCGGGCCGTATTTTCGCTGGGCTCGTCGTTGCCACTGGTGGCTCGCCAGCCAGCAGGGTTGGCGATCCATCGATCGATGTCGGATTCTCTCCAGCCGGCGCCGTTGACGCTGATCCTGATCTGAGCTGGAAACGTGCCCTCCGCGATCTTGCGGTAGATGGTGGAGCGGGACAGGGCGGTTCGGGCGAGAACGGTTTTTAGGCGGATGATACGGTCTGACGCGGGCATGGCTGCGCTGCCTCCTGCCGGTTATCTCTGACAGCCCCTGAAGCATAGAGAACAAGCGCTTAGGCCTGCGCAAGAAGCTTATTGGCGCCGTCGTAGCGAGGCGTACGCGCGGCGGAAAATACCGGGGTTAAAGTCCGATGCCCCGCCCTCTGCCGAGATCGATGCCGTGACTGAAGGCGAGCTCCAACCCGAGTCGACGGCCTGATTCGATCTCTATGCCGAGGTCCCTCTTGCGGTTGGCGAGGATGGATTCAAGCTGCGGATCGCGTTCGAGGCTTTTCGCCATGTCGCCCATGGCCGCCCGCGTGGCCTTGTAGCCGGACATGTCGCCTATCTGATACTGGCGCTGGCTGGTTTGACCTAGCGCCCGCCAGCGTTCAACGAAGCGGTCTGCGCGCCGGGCGGGATCGGTGCGGATTTCGGTTTCGAGCTGGAGCGCGCGCACAGTTCGGTTGACCCGGCCCGTCGCCGCCTCTTGGGCGAGCTCCGGATCTTTGACATAGGCCGCCTCGGCGTCGCGCCCGCCATGCGGGCGCACCGCCTCGAAGGCTTTGCGGGCTTCGCTCAGTTCACGCAGCTGCTCGGGACTTCCCTTGCCCTCTGCATGTCCCGCGGCGAGGATCGCGTCCACCGCACGCGCATGGCGAATGAGCGCCTTGGTGCGGGCGCGGCGCAGCGCCGTTTCCGGGTCTTCCGCCGCCTTCCTTTCCGGCGCTTGCGGTTCTCGCCCCTGTCCGCCGTCGGCGGGCAGGTGCAGGCCGTCGAACATGTCGCGCACTCTCTCCGGCACGATCCTACGCACGATCTCGGCGACGCGCGCGCGGAAGGTGATCCCGCGCCGTTCGGCGTAATCCCGCGCCGGGTCGATCCGCTCGTAGTCCGACGCCATGTCCTTGGCCCGATCGCGCGACAAGACGCCGATGAGCCGGTCCTGGCTGGCGAAGTCGTCGCGTCCGTAGTGCAGATCCATGCCGTCGCGATGTCTCGAGAGAGCGACATAGCTGCCGTGGGCGTCCATCCCCGGCGTCGCCAGAACATGGGTCCGGTCCACGGTCATGCCCTGCGCCTTGTGAATGGTCGCAGCATAGCCGTGGTCGATCCGCTCGTAATCCTTCAGGTCGAACGAGACGTTCCGCCCGTCGTCGGTGCGCACCGACATGGATCGCGCGCTGACCTGCTCGATGGTCCCGAGCGTGCCGTTCTTCACCCCGAGCCCGCGTTCGTTTTGCAGGAACATGACACGATCACCGGCGGCAAAGCTGCGCGCGCCACGTTCGACCCTGACGCGCACCTCCTCGCCCAGATCGCCGGCCTCCCGCATCCGCCTGCGCGCGGCCTCGTTGAGCGCGCGCACCTCGTCGTTGGTGTGGGTGAGGATGATGCGGCTACGATCGGGCGACGCCCGCCGGTCGCGATCCCAGCGGTCGATCAAATCGTCCCGCGCCTGCTCACGCGACGCGGCCTCATGCAGCATGCCCTGGCGATCATAGGCGTGGATCGCCTCGCCGGTTCGACCGGTCGCTAGATCGCGGGTCGCGTCGCGCTGCCAGTCCTCCCGCTGGCGGCGCACCTCTCCGATCTCCGCGCCGCCGTGGCGCTCAAAGATCGATCGGAACGCCGCGCCCGCCTCGATGGATTGCAACTGTTGCGGATCGCCGACCAGCACCACCTTTGCCCCGGCCTCCGCGGCATGGGACAGCACGCGCTCCAACTGGCGCGTGCCGACCATGCCCGCCTCGTCGATCACCAGAATATCGCGCGCGGTGAGCCTGTCGCGGCCCTGTGCCCAACCATGTTCCACACTGGCGATGGTGCGCGACGCGATGCCCGATCCGCTTTCGAGATTCTCGGCGGCGATGCCGGAAAGCGCCACCCCTCGGACCTCATAGCCCGCCGCTTCCCACACCTCCCGCGCCACGCCCAGCATCGCGCTTTTCCCCGTTCCGGCATACCCGACCACGACGCCGAGATCACGCGCGTCGGTGACATGCGCCAGCGCGTCGGCCTGCTCTCCCGAAAGGACAAGACCGCGCGCTTCCGCGCGCGCCAACGCTGCTTCGCGATCCTCGTCACTGACCGCATGGCGTTCCTTCTCGGCCATGAGGTCGGCCGCGCGATGCAGGCATTGTTCGGCCTCGATCATCTCCCTTGTGGTGAAGCGATCCTCGCCGCGTCCGTCCGGACCCAATTCGACGAGATCGGGGGCTTCCCTCATCGCCCCCATCACGGCGTTGAACTGGTCGACGCCATCGCTGTGCCGGTGCGCGAACCTCGCCATGTCGCGGCGCGTGAAGGTGGATTGCTGATGCGTGATGGCGTTAAGCGCTAGAACGGGATTGGCGATGATGCGCTCACCGTTGCCGCGCGCGATCTCGCGATGCAGCTCGGCGCGGTCGGCTTCAATCCCCTGACTTTCGATGCGAGAGGCGGGCGCGCCGATCTGGCTTTGCGGCTCCAGCGCGATCCCCTGCGCTTCCAGGCTGCGATGGTCGATGCGTGCGTCGATGTCGAGTTCGGCCAGCCGTTCGTTGGCCAATTCGGCCCAGCGTTCGCGCCAACGCTCGACCATCTCCGTGCGATTCCAGTCCCGCACCTTTTGACCGAAGCCGTTCTCGTCGACCGCTCGCATGGTCAGCATGACATGCGCGTGGGGCTTAGGGCTGCCGTCCTCAGTCATATCCCAATGCACATTGAGGTCGGCGATCATGCCCTGATCAACGAATGCGGACTGCACGAAGTCGCGGGCGAGTTCGACGCCTTGACGCTCAGTCATCTCGCGCGGAAGGGCGAACTCCACCTCGCGGGCGAGCTGCGCGTCGCGCCTTACCTCGCACGCCTCGACATCGTTCCATAGCCGCTCGCGGTCGTTCCACGCCTGCGGCGCATTCTCCGGCAGCATGATCTCTGAATGGACGACGACGCGCTTGGCGGAGAAATCGTGAGTGCGCTCGAACCGGTCGTCGCGCAATCGCGAGGCCGAGCGGTAGGCGGCGGACGCCACCGCGCTTGAGCCGGCCTTGCGGCCAATGACCTTGACGTGAAGATGATAGATCGCCATCGCGATCCGATGATCTACACGGCGAAGCGCACGTCGGAACGACGTATAAGCGCGCCCTCCCTCGAAAAAATCTCGGGAGGGACCGCGCCGTCTCGCAGCATCCCGGCAACCTTACAGCATTCCGGCAGCCGCTCGACTATCATCGCTCCATCAGCAATTTATGGAGGAGATGATGCGCAAGCCAAGGGACTTCGATGCGGAGCTGAAAGCGCTCGAAGATAAGGCGCAAGACCTCAGAAGCCGCAAGCTGCAGCAGCTCGGCGAGCTGGTCATCTCCACCGGGGCTGACGCTCTCAGCGCCGAGGAACTCGCGGGCGCGCTCATCGAGCTGACTGAAACCAAAGACGCCGGAAAGAGAGAGGCATGGGCGAAGCGCGGCGCCGCGTTCTTTCAGGGCCGATCGCGACGAATTGCATCGGCGTCTGACCGCAACAATGACGGCGCTCCGACGCAACCGGGCGGCGCGCAGCCGCCATCAGGCGGCGCGGGCGCGGCATGACATGCGCAGTTGGCAGGTCGAGCGCCGCAAGCGCACGCGGCGTCTGATCGAACTCGGCGGCCTCGTCGTCAAGTCCGGCGTCGTCGAGCTCACCGGCGACGATCGCACCATGATCCTTGGCGCGCTGCTGTGGATGGCAGGCAAGCTCCAAGGTGATGACGGCGAACACGCGCGACGCCTATGGGCCGCAAAGGGCAAGCAGGCGTTCGAGGATGGCCGAAACGGTGGCTGAACCACACGTCGCCGCCTCTTTGGCGAGCTGCGCCCACCGCCAATTGCGTGCAGGGCGTAAAGCGTTCGCGTGTCATGAGTTCGCGCCAATCCACGGGAGAGCTGCGTCCGAATGAAAAAGAAAGCTGCGGCGCCCGCCGTGACGCCGCTGCTCCCACGGCTACCAGCGGCCAGAAAGCGCCAGCCTCCGCGTCGCGGCCTCCAATCCGGCCGAAAACGGGAACTTTTAATGCGCGTTGGGCGTTCGTAAGGAGAATTCCGGCCAAGAGAAACCACGTGGGTTGCGATGCGTTTTCACCGCCACAGAATGCTCTTGTTCGAATTGGCGTTGGTGCTGTCGCTCTGCGTCGCCGCCGGGGCTTCGAAAGCGCAAGCCGCGGGCCAATACAGGTGTCGCTGAAACAAAGTCGCCGGGCCCGGTGAGAAGTGGACAACAGGCTGGCAAAACAACTATTGGTGGCCCGCCTGCTTCCACGGCGGGAATTGCGCTTGCGGGAGTCAGAATTTTTGCCGCATTCCCGGATATCCGCCCGGAGCCACGGCGATTTATTGGCCTAAAGGGTGCGACGGACCGGCTTGGACAATCCGATGCAGCTGCGAGCCGGAAAGTTTGACGATCGGCGGCCCAGTGACGAAGTCGTGATTGAGAGCGACAGCAAGCGTCTTTTGCAGTCCTCAACTGCCAGCCGAGGGCGAGAGAGCAGGGCCGCCCGGGTCTGATGGGCGAAGATGACGAGACACTGTTGAGCAGCGGCGTCGCATGGTGTTCGCGGTATTTCTTCGCCCATGCCTATGCAGAATCCGAGTTCAAGAGGCAACGCGTGGTCCCCGGCAGGGGCCACAGATTCTTACGCCAGCCTCCTCGACGGCCTTGCCGTTGTTAGGGTGACGATCAGCAGTCAATCGCCCGGCGCTTAATGGAAGTTGACGGCCTGCACGGCGAAGAACCCGCCGCCGGGCGGTGGCGGCGCCTGCACGGAGGCAATCGCCATGCGCAGCAGCGACGCATGCGCCGGGCTCGAGCCCGAGCAGGAGACGCCGGCCATCCCGCCCCCTAGGCTCACATGGAAAGCGCAGGTGGCGGAACCCGGACCGAGCGCTGTCGAACTCGGCACGTGCCGACGGATCGCCGCCGAAAGCAGCGCCGCATAGGAGGCGCGCGACAGACCGCCTGAGGCCGCCTGTCCGCCCTCGATGCCGAGCCTGTGGCGCTCCTGCGCCTGCTGCTTGCGCTCCGCCTGCTGGACATCCCGACGCTTCTCGACGACGCGCTTTTGCTGCTCGGTGACCTCATGCTTCGCCGGCAGCGGCGGCGCGTCGGGATGCATGATGAGCGGCGGCGGAATCGCGAAGTCCGGCTGCTCGAACGCCTCGGGCGGCGAAACCTCATCCATCTCGGCCTGCTCGACCGATTCGAACTGGTCGCCCTCGGGAATAAGGTCCACGCCCACCTCCTCGAGCGGAACGATCTTCTCGAGCGCGAAATCCATGAACAGCACGCCCAGCGCCAGGTGGGCCAGGACGACGGCCGTGGTCGTTAGGGGTCCCAGCCAACGCGGTCGGATGGGCGGAAAGCCGCCTTCAAACGGCTCGTGCACAAAGGATGGGAGCGCTTCGACGTCGGTCATTTGCCGCCTCCTGCGTCTGCAGGAGGCGCCCTGAGGAGGAGAGTAACCGACTTGCCGACGATGCTCGCGGCGCAGAACATCGTGTGCGGGTTGATGGATGAAGAGTCCATGGCTTGCTGTTTCCTCTGCGGCCCTTGCGCCGCCTCTCCTGGCGGTCGCCGGGCTTTTCTGGATTCTTGACTGCGCGGGCGTGATTGCTCGCGTGGGCGATCGCGGAGGCGTGAGAAGATTGGAGAGGGACGCTAGGCCGCGGGCGGCGCGCGCGCGCCGTTGACGGCCCCAGTCGCCACGGGCCTGGTCGCGTTCGCCGCGTAATCGGCGTAGCGCAGGCGGGAGACGATGCGCCTTTCAGGCCGCGCAAAAGAAGCGCTGCGTGGGGGTAGAACAGCCGTCCCCAGACAGGAGCCCAAACAGCAATCGGGACAACCGCCGAGTCCAGTGTGGCGCGAGCCCTGCGGCGCCGTGCCGTCATGCGACGAAGCGCTCAGATCTTGCTTGGCGATGTGATGGGGACATGCAATCGGTACGGCGCGCGCCATCGCCCTCGCCGGCGGTGAAAAACCCTGGCCAACTAAGCCGATCGTCACGGCGCAAATCACGCCATTAACGAAGAGCGCCCGCATACGCGCGCTCATCGCGGTTCCGATGCGCCATATTGCTTCAGAGAAGAAGACTAGAAAAACTTGACTTTGGGCAGTGACAAGGCTCCGACAGACGGGGCGTCCATAGGCGGTAAGTTGCGGCCTCTTCGGTGAATCCCTGGGTCGCGGAGCCGAAGCCATCGTGGACCCTCGTTGAAGCTTGGGGACAGTTCGAGCAAAACGTCGGGCGCGCGCTCCTCCCACTGGAGGAGAGCGCGCTTCGGCCGTTAGGCGGCGCCGACCTTATGGCACTCGTCTGCGCAGGCCTGGCAGGCGTCGCCGCATGTCTTGCACTCTGAGTATTGCGGGAACTTGTCGCATTCCTTCTTGCACGCGACGCACACATCGGCGACCGTCTTGGCGAGCGCCGGCGTGAAGGTGGAATTGACCGCGGCAAGCGTTCCCAGGGCGCGGCATGCGGCGACGAGATCGAAGGAGGCCTTGGTGCAGCCGGCCATGCTCGAGTTGTTCATGGACAGCATGCCGAAACAGTGACGCAGACAATTGTCGCCTTCGAGGACGCATTTGCCGGCGGCTTCGCTCAGCGCCTTGTACTTCGGCGGATGCATGTGATGCACGCCCGTGGCGGCCTCTTCCGCCATTGCCGGCATGGCTGACAGGACGGCTGCGGCGCCCAGGGTCGTCATGAATTCGCGACGTTCCATCGAAGACTCTCCCCTTTCTTCGACCCCCGCCCGGCTATCTACGTAGACTTTCCTACCCAGTTGACAACCGTGGCGCGATAAGTTGCGGAGAGAGGCCGGGTCAAAAATCGCCGGCGTGAGCTGCGCCCATATGCCTTGTCACTCGCGCCCCGGCCATGAGGAAAAGAAGTCGATGGAGTTGGGGACCGACGCGGCCGAGGAGTTGAGGAATTGGCGACGCAGGCCGAAGCCTGCGCCGCCCAGACAATGGACGCGGATCGGCGTCGATGCGCGGATGGTCGCTAGAACCTCGCGAGTACGCCGGTGGTGACTTGCCAACGGTTTCTGTTCTGCAAGCCGTTCAAATACTGATAGACTGGCAGGCCGATCTCGGCGCCGAAGCTCATTTTGCCGTATTTATAGTCGGCGCCGAGGAAGCCCATGAGCACCTGACCACCGTAATTGTGCGGGTCGGCGTCAGGCATGGGAGACCAGTTCCACACATAGAAGGGATCGCAAGGGAAATTGAGACAGCTGATGTTGGCGTCCTGCCCGCGGATCTGCGCTGTGTCGGTGAAAGTCCAGCGCGTGTAAGCGGTGAGGCTCTCGCCAAAGGCGCGCTGCACCCATCCCAAGATCTTATAGCTGTTGCCGTAAGCCCAGCCGTTATTGGTCCCCAAGGGAATGTTGCCTGACACTTGCGTTCCCAGGTTCCACAAGCCGTTGGGGCTCAGCCATGAATAGGTCAGAGCGGGCATGAGGTTGAAAGTGCCCGCTCCGAGCTGCATGTCATAGGGCGCGCGAAAAGTGTTGCCCATCATCATGATCGCCTGGGTCGTGCTGCCGGTGGGGACGTTGATCCCCAGCGTGCCGGTCACGCTGCCGTAAGTCCGGTCGTTGTAAATCTTGTAGATGCCGTAGAGCTGGGTGTCGCCGAGGCCGGCGGTGACCATAGGAGCTTGAGCAGAGATGGTACGATATCCCGAGAAGTAACAGTTGGTGGCGGGGTTGCAAGGTTGATTGCCCATGTCCATGTTCATGGGCATGTTCATAGACTGGTAGTTCGCCATGACCATCACCGTAAGATTATCGGTCACGCCGTACATCCCCATGAACATGAACATGTCCATGGTCATGCGCGGCGCCCACATCATGTACGGATATTTGCTGGGGAACGGCGAACCGATCCCTCCGCCAACGCCGCCATTGTTACTCTGCCCGAACAGATAGCCGGGATAAAACCCCGGACCGACCTGGGAGTTTGGAACAATGGAGCTTCCGGCTTGATAGCCGTCTTTTTCGCTGTGCATCTCTTGGATGCTGGTCATCCATACCCCTTCCGGGTGGGTGTGGAACAGCGTGTCGCCGCTGGAGACGACTTGCCGGCCCAAGCCCCGCGAAAAATTCTCGTGATCAGCCCCCCCGTGATCTTGCGGCCCGCCGCCATCCATCTTCATACTCGCGCCACCGGTCATCTCAGCCAACGCCTTGCCTGCAGAGTCTTGGGTCTCGTCATTGAGAATCTGGCCGAGCGCATTGTCCGCAAAATTCACTCGGTAGTTTAGGCCGGCGCGGATGATGTTGACTTCAGGATGGAGGTGATAGCCATAGTTCAAGCCTGCGTAGTAGCCAGCATTTCCGGGGCCCGAAAGGTCCAGATAAAGATATTCGAGCTTGGCGGACCAGTTCTCACGGAATCTCCATTCGACGCCGGCGCCGGCCGTCCAGCCCGCTCGCGTGTCGCTGTAGCCGCTGAAACCGCCCTGCACCTCACCAAAGGCAAGCCCAGCGGTGCCGTAAATGAGCCAGGTGGGGGTGACGAGATAACCGGCGCGGCCACGCACGGTGCCGAACCAGGGGAGGGTCGCGGCAACGTTGAAGCCGCTCTGTCCCTGGTAAGTGTAGGCCGGGTAGGCAGCTAGAGGCGAAAGATAGCCGCCGGGCGTCAGCGGGCTCGGGTACCACGGAGAAAAATAGTTGGGCTCATGGGAGCCGATACTGCTTGCCTGCAGGTCGGCCTCGGCGCCGATCACCCAGGAGGGATCAATTTGATAATTATACCCGATCTGGCCGCCGCCCACGACGCCGCCGATATTCTTGGTCACATCGGCGCCGCCGTGCAGGAAGAAGAGGTTCGAGGCCGAAATCGGGAAATTCGGGTCGTAATAGGGGCCAATGCTGTCGTCGCCGTGATTCCCGTTCCAGCCCCCGCCGAGGTTCACGCCGAGGTAAAGTCCCGTCCACGTCGGCGGTAGGCGCGGCGTCTCGACAAGCGGCCCCTTGATCACCACAAGATCGGGGGACGATTTTCGGTTGGCCGGGCCGGAAGCCCTGTCCGCCGTTATAGATGCGCTCGTCCCAGAGCGTCGCTGCGCCGCCATGCGATCCAGTCTCTTCTGCATTTCGGCCAGCTGACTGGCCAATTGGGCGTTGCGATTTTGCAGTTCCGCGTTTTTGTCGCGGAGCGTTCTGACTTCCGTCGCGTCGGCCCCTCCCTCCGCGGCCACCGCCTGAGGCACCAAGGTGAACGCCGCGAGGGTTCCAAGGATAAAAAAGTCCCGCTTATAGGTGCGGCGCCCAAACTTTTTGTTCATCTTGCTGTCCCCTGGCTCGCTGTTTAGAGGAGGTCGGTCTACGCCCAAGTTTTGAATCATAGCCAAGCCAGGTTAGAGCCCTGGTTCACTTGGCTCAAGCGCTCAGTGTATTGATTGCTGCATTGTTTCATCGACGACAGCGTCGCCGATGCTCTTGTCCCTCCCGCTCGCGAGAGGCGACTCAGTCAGGAAGATCGAGGAGGGGCGCGCGAAGACCAGGAAGCGGTCCAGCCCATGGGATGCCTGTCGAAATCATCTTTGACGAAACGAACAAATAATAGGGCCGGCTCCGGAGCCGACCAGGTCACGACCACAGGCAATGCAGACACAAAAACGGGCGCCAAATCCTTAACGCCCGCGCGACATAAAACGCAGCAGTCCGAGTGTTCGCGATGTCCCTGCGCAGGAGCTCCTTCGCCGCCAGAGGCATGGCAGCCGGTCTGTATGGCTGAAGCGAAGTGACCGTGGCCCGCTTTCGATACGAAGCTTGGGGACGCCGCGAAGGCGAGACTTTGCAAGCCGATTAAGCAAGCTATGAGGCTTGCGAAGAGCCTGCGTCCCAGGGAGCGTCGATTTGTCTCGAGAGAGATCATGATTACCAGGTACTCTACCAAAAACTTAAGGTCAACGTGAAAAGTGAACAGTCAAAATGTTGCCACAATAGATATTTTTTGTGTTGTATATTTGCAACACCCCGGGCGGTTCAAAACTATAGATGATCTCATTATTTGCTACAAATGATGGCGTCGCCCATTCTTATGCGGAGCGCGTTAACAGCGAATGCGAATCACGTTGTTGCAACGGCATTATCCCGCCATCAACAATGGGCGGCCGCTATGTGGCGCATCCCGCTCCTTCTTGCGAGCGCTGCGGCGACTCTCGGGGGTGGGCGGCGTGGTGGATTGAGCGTGACGGCGCCGGCGGCCGGGAGGGGAGCTGCTGCTCAACGCAACGGCCCCGTGCGACGCTCACCTTGCTCCTTTGTGCCTCGGCCATCGCGCGCGGCGGTTAATTGGGACGAAGTTGGCCCCGTCCTCTTCAGGGCATTCCGAGCCTCCAAGGCAGGCGGTTGGTCTCGCCGACCAACGCCCGTTCCATCGCAGCAGCGGCTTTTTCGACCGGCGCCTTTCCCTTAGGCGCGGACTTTCAATCTGCGCTTGAATCATCCCCGGAATTGAGTTCTGTGATTTCGGCGAAGATGGGGTTGAAGAGCTCGGGCGCCGCTTCGTCAGGGCGACGGAACGCGCCAAAACGCCCACCTCCCTTGATCTTGCCGTTACAAGGCCGGGGTTCGGTTCGGTCACAAACGTGGAGAGCAAAATTGCTTCGTCCTGCTTCAAGCAACAGGGAAAGCTTGCCGATGAGTGGCGAGGCGAGACTTGCTTTCAACGTGCGCGGCATGACTTGCGCTTCCTGTGTGTCACATGTCGAAAAAGCGCTTGCCAGCGCTGATGGCGTGCGCTCGGCCGCCGTCAACCTAGCGACGGAGCGCGCCGAAATCACGGTCACGCCGGGAGCCAAGGCTGACGCGATCGCCGCAGCCGTGACGGACGCGGGCTACGAACCCGACATCGAAACCATCGAACTCGGCGTTGGCGGCATGACCTGCGCGTCTTGCGTCGCCCATGTGGAGAGGGCGCTAGGCGCAGTGCCCGGCGTTCTCGACGCGAACGTCAATCTCGCCTCAGAGCGGGCGTCGGTGCGCGCCCTCTCCGGTCCGGATCTGATGGACCGTCTGCGCCGAGCTGTGGCGGAAGCGGGATACGAGCCGCGCCAGATCGAAAAGGGACCGGCCGCCGCGGATCGAGAGCGCGCAGCGCGCGAGCAGGAAATGCGCGACTTGTCGCAGAGGCTGAGGTTGGCGGCGCTCCTGACCGCGCCAGTGTTCGCGCTGGAGATGGGCGCACATACAATTCCAGGGTTCCACGAATGGGTGGCGGTCCATATTGGCCACCAACCGGCGTTGTATTTTTCCTTTGTTCTGTCGACGCTCCTCTTGGCGGGGCCGGGATTGGTTTTCTATAAAAAAGGGTTTCCGGCCTTGCTGCGAGGCCGGCCGGACATGAATGCGCTGGTTGCGACGGGCACGGCGAGCGCCTACCTCTACTCGGTCGTCGCCACCTTCACCCCGCAAGTCCTGCCCCAGGGCGCCGTGAACGTTTATTACGAAGCGGCCTGTGTGATCGTGACCCTCATCTTGTTCGGCCGCTTTTTGGAAGCGCGCGCTAAAGGCCGCACATCTGAGGCAATCCGCGCGCTGGCGCAACTGCAGCCGAAGATCGCTCGGATTGAGCGCGATGGCGAAACTATCGAAATCGCGATCGAAGATGTGCGCGTCGGCGATCTCGTCTTGGTGCGGCCTGGCGAGAAAATCCCGACAGACGGAGTGGTGACGCAGGGCGCTTCCTACGTCGATGAAGCCATGATCACAGGAGAGCCGACGCCGGTCGCGAAGACCGTGGGCGCGCAAGTCACGGGCGCGACGGTGAATACGACGGGGGCTTTTGCGTTTCACGCGACTCGAGTGGGCGCCGACACGACGCTTGCCGCCATCATTCGCATGGTCGAGCAGGCGCAGGGCGCGAAACTGCCGATTCAAGCGCTGGTCGACCGTGTGACTGGCGTCTTCGTGCCGGCCGTAATGGCGATCGCGACGCTAACCTTCGTTGTTTGGATGGCCGTCGGCCCGGAGCCGCGGCTCACCTACGCGCTCGTCAATGCCGTCGCCGTGCTCATCATCGCCTGTCCTTGCGCCATGGGCCTTGCGACGCCCGCCGCGATCATGACGGGAACCGGCCGCGCTGCAGAACTCGGGATTTTGTTTCGCAAGGGCGAGGCGCTGCAAACGCTTGGCCAAGTGACGCGGATCGCGTTTGATAAGACAGGCACATTGACCTGCGGACGCCCCGCGCTCACCGATCTTTGGATCGCGCCCGGCTTTGAAGAGAACGCGGTCCTACATTTGGCTGCGAGCCTCGAGGCGCGCTCGGAGCATCCGATCGCCACCGCTTTGGTCGAGGGCGCGAAAGCCCGCGGGATCGAACTCGCTGCTTGTTCGGATTTCATCGCACGTCCCGGCCAGGGCGGCCTCGGAACCGTCGGAGGCCACAGAATCGCGATCGGCGCCGCCTCTTTCATCGAATCGCTTCACCTTCAACCGCAGCACTTGCAGAGAAACTGGCTTCGCCGTCTCCTGGGGCTCGAGCCGGGGCAAGGAAGCCCACATCCACTCGATCTGGGACAATTGAAGGAAAGGGCCGCCGCATTCGCGAGCGAAGGAAAGACGCCGCTGATTGTTGCTATTGATGAACGCGTCGCCGCAGTTCTGGCGGTCGCCGATCCGGTTAAGCCGACAACCGCCATCGCGATCCGCGCCTTGCATCAGATGGGCGTCAATACGGCCATGGTGACGGGCGACAATGAGCAGACAGCACGCGCCATTGCCGCGGAGCTTGGCATCGACGAGGTGATCGCAGGCGTTCTTCCTGACGGCAAGGTCGCGACGCTGCAGCGTCTTCGTGAGAATCACAAAGTCGCGTTCGTCGGCGACGGCATTAACGACGCGCCTGCGCTCGCGGCTGCCGATGCCGGCATCGCCATCGGAACTGGAACCGACATCGCCATCGAGGCCGCCGACGTCGTGCTAATGTCCGGCGATCTTGCGAAGGTTCCGGCGGCTCTGGCGCTCTCGCGCGCGACGATGCGCAATATCGCGCAGAATTTGTTCTGGGCGTTCGGCTACAACATCTTGCTGATACCCGTGGCGGCAGGTGCGCTCTATCCCGTGAACGGGACTTTGCTCTCGCCGATGTTCGGCGCCGGGGCGATGGCTTTCTCGAGCGTTTTGGTCGTAAGCAACGCTTTGCGTTTGCGGCGGTTCGAGCCGCCGGCTTTGTAAACGACGCTAAGCGTCGCGCCGGAACCTCAGATTTGGCTTAGTCTAAATAAATTGTGGCGCGACATCGGTCGAATCCTCGAAAACTCTCCTTGGCGCAGAGGCCTCGTTGTTTTCCAGCCGTTTACCCGTTGTTGTAGCGCGCTGCGAGCGACCCCAGCGGTCGATTTTGTGGAGAGGGAAAGTGAATATGAAATTTCGGCTGAGCTGCCGGGATTGGACGAGAAGAACGTCTCGGTGGCGCTTTCAAATGGCCTGCTTCCCATCAGCGGCGAGATAAGCGAAGCGCAAGGGCGAGAGGAGGAAGTCCATCATATTTCCGAGCGGCGCTTTGGTTCTTCAAGCGCGCCTTCCGAGTTCCCGAAAACGTCGACGCCGACAAGATCGACGCCACCTTTGTGAAGGGCGTGCTGAGCGTTGGTTTGACCAAGGCCCCAGAGCGGCGAGAAGTCCAAAAAACCATCGCGATCAAATCGAAACGGGAAGGCCGCGGCGACGGGTCACAAGGAGCAACAAAACCCGTCGTTCAAGCGTGATGCCGTTTTATTGTGGCCGGGCGACGTCATCCCGACGCTGACGCAGAGCACATCGAAACTTCACCACAGAAACCTGCCTTCCGGCGATCGCTGTCAATCCGCCTCGACTCGCCCCAAGTCCGCGCCGGAGTTGGAAAGAACACCGCTCCGACCGTCCTGGGCTATTTGCCTCTGCCCAAGTGGCCGAGCAGCCCGCACAAATACTCTCCCGCCTGACCCGGCGGGCACTGCGCCCACGCCGAAGGTGCCCAAACTGTCATCACGGCGAACCCTGCCGCCGCGGCCGTCCCCAGCACCACCCGCCGACGATCCGCCGCTCTCTTGGCTCGTGTTTCAAGTGCAAGCTTTTTCATGTCAGAAGACCTCCGCTTCACCTAGTCCTCTTCGACTCGCGCCCCCCATTCGGGTATTCGGGGGCCGGCCGAATGTAAGAGATTATGCTACGAATCGAAGCCTTTGTCCAAAAAATCCGCCGAAAGCGGGGGCGCAACAATGGACGTCACCGATGAGCCTCGCATCAAGTGCCGTGACTTTTCAACTGATGCTTCATCGCATCTCTTATCTTGTAGGGAGATCGCGCTTAAGGGGCGATCAGCCGTCGCTAGAAAGCCGGTAGCGACCATTAATATTTATGCTATTGAAACGTAACACCGAGGCTGACCTTTCCCCGCCGCCCAAAGGCAGGCGGGTAGGGGTTCCCTATGGGGAACTCGAAACCAAAGCCGTAACGCTTATCGACGTCCTAGCGCTCTCGGGTTCATCCTTTTCGGCCGCAGAGGTTGAAGTTTTCCACATGGATACACTCTGCGCGCTTGACCGTCCAGAGCATCAGGAGGGACTGGAACACTCTGTCGCCAGGGGGCTGACGAGCGCTGAGGCTCGTCGACAATTAAGCGAATTTGGCCCAAACGTGGTCGTCGAGGAAGCCCGGCCGCGATGGAAACTCTTCCTGACGAAGTTTTGGTCGCCCGTCGCATGGATGCTCGAGGCCGCCATCCTTTTGCAGATTGCATTAGGCGACTACACTGAGGGGGCTATTGTTGCGTTTCTTCTGCTGTTCAATGCAAGCTTGGGGTTCATGCAGGAGCGCCGCGCAGGAGCAGCTCTTGCGGCGCTGAAAACACGGCTCGCCCCGACGGCGCGGGTCTGCCGCGACGGTAGCTGGGTCCGGCTGCCAGCATCCGAGCTTGTGCCCGAAGACGTGATCGACTTGTCCCTAGGGGCTTTGGTCCCCGCCGACGCGACCATTGTATCGGGATCTGTGCTGGTTGATCAGTCAACGCTGACCGGGGAATCCCTGCCGGTCGATGCGAGCTCAGGCGGCCAGCTCTTTGCCGGTTCGCTTGTGCGCCGCGGGCAAGCGATTGCCCGCGTCACGGCGACGGGATCGAAAACCTACTTCGGCCGCGCTGCCGAGCTGGTGCGCATCGCCCGCGCGGCAAGCACGGAACAGGCGGCAATCTTTAGCGCGACGCGAAACTTGATAATCATAAACAGCGTGATCGCCTTCGGAATCGTCGGCTATGCGTTTGCCCTTGCAATGCCGGCGACCAACCTGGTCCGCCTAGCTCTGACAGCGTTCCTGGCCTCGATCCCCGTTGCGCTTCCGGCAACGTTCACGCTCTCTGCAGCACTCGGCGCTCGCAAGCTTGCCGAACGCGGGGTCTTGTTGACTCGCCCTTCGGCGGCGCACGAAACCGCCGCAATAGATGTGCTCTGTTCTGACAAGACCGGAACCTTGACGCGGAACGTTCTTGAGGTCGCCGAGATTTCCGCCATGCCGGGGTTCGATCGCCAACAAGTCTTGGGGTTAGCGGCGCTCGCCAGTTCGGGGACGGATCAAGACCCAATTGACGCCGCAGTCCGGGCGGCGGCCAGCGCCGCCGACGGCGTCAAGACCGAACGGCTTCTGCGCTTCGTGCCCTTCGACCCGGCGACCAAGAAATCAGAGGCCTTTGCCGTCGATGGCGGTGGCAACGAACTGCGAATTGTAAAAGGCGCGTTCGAGGTCATGGACGGCGGCGTGGAAGCGCCGCCGGACGCTCTGCGCCGCAAAGATGATCTAGCACAGCAAGGCAAACGCGTCATAGCGGTGGCCGCGGGGCCTCCCGACGCATTGCGCCTAGCCGGTTTCATCGCCATTACCGACCCCCCGCGCGAGGATTCCGCGAGTCTCGTCGCCGAGCTTAGGAGCATGGGCGTTCACACGGTCATGGTCACCGGGGACTCCACCGTAACTGCGGCCGCCATTGCTCGCCAAGTCGGAATAACGGGAGCGGCTTGCCCCCCCGAACGCCTTTCCAACGACTTCAGCGTGGATGACTTCGGCGTTTTTGCGCGCGTGGCCCCTGAACAGAAGTATCGGATAGTCGCCAGCTTGCAGAGCCAGGGTCATGTGGTTGGCATGTGTGGCGACGGAACCAACGACGCGCCGGCCCTTCAGCAAGCTCACGTCGGCATCGCCGTCTCGACCGCGACGGATGTCGCAAAGGCGGCGGCTGGCTTGGTCATGACCGAGCCAGGGCTTGGCGGGATCGTGTACGCCATCCAAGAGGGCCGGATCGCGTTCGGGCGCCTTCTGACCTTTACGCTCAACATGGTGGTCAAAAAGGTCGAGATCGTTCTCTTCTTGGCCATCGGACTCGCCCTGACGCGACACGCAGTGATGACGCCGGCGCTAATCGTCTTGATGTTCGTGACGAACGACTTTCTTGCCATGTCACTCACGACCGATCGGGGGAGCGCCTCTGCCGCGCCCTGCCGGTGGCGCATGAACAAAATTGCTCAGACTGGCGTAGCGCTGGGCGTATGTAAGCTCGGTTTTTCAACGGCTGCGCTGGCATTAGGATGCTGGTTGCAACTTACACCCGCAGAGCTGCAAACGCTGGCGTTCGTCACTCTCGTGTTCGGCGCTCAGGCTGTCTTGTATGTCGTGCGGGAACGGGGACCCATGTGGGCCTCCAAACCGAGCGGCTGGGTGCTGGCCGCCTCGGCCTCAAACGTCGTGATCGTCTCCGTGCTCGCAAGCAGTGGCATATTGATGGAGCCTTTGCCGTGGCGCGTCGTCGCGGGGCTGCTTGCGGCCACGGGCGGCTTCGCGCTGTTGCTCGACCAAATAAAGCTGCGCATCGTGTCGAAGTTAATGGCGGATATGCTACCGGGAGCCTTGCGAGTCGCGCCTCCGGCGCACGGCAATGCGGCGCTTGCAACTTCGCGTGAGCAGCCAGCGCTCCGCCCCATTGTTCCCAGTCAGAGAGGCGTTGCCTGGGCCCCGGCTGCGGCTTTCTTGACGCTCGCGTTCAGCGCGATCATCTTCGGCTATGCGCCGAGGTTTCTTAGCCAACAAGAGACCAGACAGACATCAGCAGGGAAGCCGCAGACCGCGCCACTGCAACAGGCCGCGCCGACACTGCCACCTTCGCCAAGCCTCCCAAGAGAAAATGGTTCGGCTGTCGAGAAGCCGGCGGAAACCGCAGATCGAGAGGCCGCACCGACGGAAGCTCCCGCGGCGGCTGCGCTCATAGATACGTACGCCGTACGCGCCGGCGATACTCTTCAAAGCATCGCCAGCCGGCTGTATGGCGATGCGCAGCGCTGGCGTGACATCGCAAAAGCGAATCCGGGCCTCGATCCTCGGCGGCTGCCCGTCGGGCAAAAGATCAAACTGCCAGTTGTGCATCCCTCGCCGCAGCTTCTGCCGAAGCGCGCTTATTAGAAACTGCAACTCGGCGCGCGGTGGGTTCCGACCGTCGGATCCGCGCCTCGGGCCGTGCCGCAATCCCGGCTACTGGCAAGCGCGATTGCCGCGCGTCACGCTGAAGGGGCGATCAATCATGATCGCCCCTTCGCCAAAGGCTCGACGGCGCCGCAGCGATGCGGCGCCATTCGCCGACGTTACGCGGCGGCCTTATGGCACTCCTCGGCGCAAGCCTTGCAGGCCTCGCCCATCGCGACGCATTCCGAATATTGTGGGAACTTGTCGCATTCCTTCTTGCAGGCGGAGCAAATGTCCGCGACGACCTTCGCCAGCGCGGGAACCGCGGCCGAGTTGACGGCGGCCAGCGTCTCAAGCGCGCGGCAGGCGGCGATCGTGTCGAAGGACGCCTGGGTGCAGCCGGCCATGCTCGCATCGTTCATGGACAGCATGCCGAAACAGTGACGCAGGCAGTTGTCACCATCGACGACGCATTTTCCTGCGGCGTCGCTTAAGGCCTTGTATTTCGGCGGATGCATGTGAGTCACGCCCTCCGCGAAGGCGGGGACGGCTGATAGAACGGCGGCTGCCGCGCCGAGACTCGTCATAAATTCGCGACGTTCCATTAAGGATCTCCTCTTTTTGGTCCCCGCATTTTGCGGGAACTACGTGCATGTAAGCGTGCCGCGCCGGGATACAATGATAGCCATGCGCGGCTGAAGGCCGCGCATGGCGGCAATGGCCGCCCCCTGAAATGCTGGTGGTCGTCACCGTGAGGACGCAGACCGTCGACCGCTTCGGCCGATCCTCCATCCGACGCCAACATGTGGGCCCAGGATCGATCGCGGAGAGAACTCTGAACCGGCGAGAATGCCCCCCGCGAAGTCAACGCTTGGCTCCGCGATTAGGGAACTTTCGAAGAAACGCCTCAGCGGCTTTGCCGTCCGAAAATTTGCGCATGCATTGGCGTTGCTCCAGCGCGGCCTTGAGCCGCGGCAAAACGTCGCTGACGCCTCTGTTGTCGGATTGCAACAGTTCAGAAAATATTTCGCATCCTCAATTGACGCCGGCGCTTCCTCCAGCGACTATTGTACTATGAGTTCGCTGTGGACATGGCGACGGTCTCCAACGCGTGCGATCATGGCGGGCGCGGTGGCGTTTCTGGTCCTCCTGCAGGGACTGGTCCTTGCTGCATCTCCGGCTTTGGCGAAGCATGCCGGCGGCAGCGCGGGCCATAGCATCTCCGCCTCGCATGTCGCCCGCCATTGCGGCGTGCTCAATGACGGTAGCGTCCCGACGCAAGGACGCGATGATCATTCTACATGCTGCATTTTCTGTAACGCGAACGTTCGTGATGCGGCGCATTTCGTCATAACCACATCGATGGCCGTTGTAAGCTACGCGCCGTCGACGGCCTCGGCATTTATTGTTGGTTTCAGCACAGACGACTCCCGCAAGCGCCTTATGGGCTGGAGAAGTTCCTGGTCTTCGCGCGCACCTCCTAGCGTCTAACGCGCCGACAACTGGTCAGGTCCGTCTTGAGGCGCTGGAGCGACGCGAGTGCGCTTCGATTCCTTCGAAGGCCTATCTCAGAAACTTACGGGTCTCGAACGCCCGGGTTCTGAAAACGAAAACCCAAAAAACCTCACAGAGCGGCCGAGAAAATGAAGCCAATCACCGTCTTTTCGGCCGAAACCGAAATCAAGGCGAAGCTCGACGGCGGCGCGAGCTATGTCATTCACCTGATCATCGAGCCGTGAGGCCCGTAAAAAGGAGTTCCGCCATGACGATGCCCCCGACGACGAAGGCGCGGTTGGGCGATCTAGAGGTCGGACAACGAGGCCGTGTCATCGGCTTCGAACGCGGCGACACCGCCCATCGACAAAAACTACTGTCCATGGGGCTCACCCCTGGCGCCGAATTCACCGTCATGCGGGTCGCGCCGCTCGGCGATCCGATCGAGCTGCGGGTGCGGGACGACGACCTCAGCTTGCGCGGCGACGAAGCGTCGGCCTTGTTGATCGAGCCGGTCGCCAGCGAAGCCAAGATCGAAAGGAAAGAGACCATCACGATCGCGATCGTCGGCAATCCCAATTGCGGCAAGACCACGTTGTTCAATGGTTTGACCGGAACGCATCAGCGCGTTGGCAACTGGGGAGGCGTGACGGTCGAGAAGAAGGTAGGCGAGTTTGAGTTTGCGGAAGAGCGCTTCCGCGTCGTGGACATGCCCGGGATCCATTCCCTGGACACCTACGACGAGGCGACGGCCATCGACGAAAGGATCGCGCGAGACTATGTCCTCTCCGGCGAGGCCGACCTGATCATCAATATCGTCGACGCGTCCCATCTCGAGCACGGCCTTTATCTGACGACACAATTGCTCGAAATGGCGGCGCCGGTGGCGGTCGTCCTTAATGTAATGGACGACGTCGATGGCCGCGAGGCGCGGCCCGATGTGGAGGCCGTTCAACGCCGATTGGGTTGCCCGGTCGCAGCCATCGTCGCGACAAGGCGCAAGGAAATACAGGGCCTCAAAGCTGACGTTCAGCAGTGGGCGCACGAGCGAAAGTTCTCGCGCTTCTCCATCGATTATCCGCCATTGGTCGAAAAAGCGATCTCGGAGCTGTCCTTATTGATCCGGGAATGTTCGAAAACCAGCCCCTTAGACGACCGCTGGTTGGCTTTACGCCTTCTAGAGGGCGACGGATTCGCAACGCGTAAAGTCACGCCGGCTGTTAATCAGACGTATTTGCGACTGGCCGGCGAAATTTTGCGCGAGACGGGCAACGAGGCCGACACGATCATCGCCGATCGCCGCTATCAGTTTGCCCATATGATGGCCGGCGAGGCGCTGCCCAAACGCGCGACAAGCGGCTCCAGCGGGTCGGACCGGATCGATCGCGTGGTGCTGAACCGCTTCCTCGGCATTCCGATTTTCCTCGCAGTCATGTACTGCCTGTTCTGGTTCACCGTTCAGCTCAGTCGCGCCTTCAGGCCTTTTTTCGTCATGGTTTCCGAAACGCTTTTCGTCGAAGGACCCAAATATCTCCTTGGCGCGATCAACACGCCGGCCTGGCTCACCGCCCTGCTTGCGGACGGTCTCGGCAACGGTCTTCTGCAGGTGGTGACCTTCATTCCGATCATTGGTTTCCTCTATCTCTTCGTTTCGGCGCTTGAAGAGTTGGGCTACATGGCGCGCGCCAATTTCGTCATGGACCGGCTCATGAAGTCGCTGGGCCTGCCCGGGAACGCCTTCATCCCCATGGTGGTGGGGTTCGGATGCAACGTGCCCGCGATCATGGCGACGCGCACGATGGAGCGTCCGCGGGATCGGATCGTGGCGGTGCTGATGAGCCCGTTCATGAGCTGTGGCGGGCGCTTGGCGGTCTACACGGTCTTCGCCGCCGCCTTCTTCCCCGAGCATGGCCAATATGTGATCTTTGGCTTCTATCTGCTCGGCATATTCTTTGCGATGATCACGTCCCTTCTCATGAAATTCAGCTTACTGCCGGAAGAGCGCTCGTTGCACGTGTTGACGCTGCCGTCTTACCACTGGCCCAAGCTGAGCAACGTGCTGATCAATGCCTGGATTCGCCTGAAGATGTTTATTTTCCGGGTTGGCAAGTTCATCATCCCCCTAGTGTTTCTGGTGAAGATCCTGAGCGCATGGGGAACCGACGGCTCGTTCAATCAAAAGCCGATCGAAGATTTTGTCCTGGCTGCGGGAGGACGGGCGATCACGCCGGTGTTGGCGCCGATGGGAATCCAGCAGAATAACTGGCCGGCGACGGTGGCGCTCTTTACCGGCGCCTTGCACAAGGTCGTGATCGTGAGCACGCTGAGCACGATCTATCAGGAGCAGGCTCAGCACATGCCGGCGCCCCCGGCGGAGCCGCCCAAAGAGCCTCAAGCCTCCGGAGAAGCGCAGCATGGCGGAGCCGCCATGGGCGTGAGCTTACCGGGAGCGAAAGCGATCGAAACCGAGCCTTCAGGCGTAGCCGCCACCGCCGGCCATGAGAAGCCGCAGAGCGGCGCGGTCGGCGGCGGGTCACCAGAAGCAATGGCGGCTGGCGCCGAGCATTCAGACCAAGTCCTCGCCCGGAATGTGCAGCAAGGCGACCGGATCCAGGCCAGTCCCTCGGGCGCCACTGCGCCAAGCCCGGTGGAGCAGGGGGCCAGTGCGGCGGTCGGCGCGGTCAGCCAAGCCGAGGCCGCATCGCGGATCACTTCCCTTTGGCGGAGCACAGCTACGGCGCAGGCCTTTGCGACCGCCGTCACGCAGGCCAAATGGCTCCTCGCCCGAGGCGACCACCGCGACTTCGTCTTGATCGATCCCAACGGCGGCGCGCATCCGCTCGACCGAAGCGTCGAAGGCGTCAGCGCGAACACCATTCGCAAGCGCATGGCGGCGCTCAATCCGGTGAGCTTGCCGAGCGTGGCCGAGGCGCAGGCGAAAGTGCGAGCCGTTATCGCCGCCGAGAAGGGGCGGGCGGTGGCCGCGCGCGTTCCGCCGACCGCGGCGGATGGGTCTCCTGACGCCACCCATGTTGGAGAGCACAAGCCAATGGCGATGGAGCACGTGCCGCCGACTGAGTCCACGCCCTCGCCGCCAACGGTCGCCGAGCCTGCCGAGCAAGCGCCGAAGCATCATGCTCATCAGGGCGGCCATCCTGGTCTTGGACCGCAGCACGCGCCGCCAGCCGGAGAGGGGCAAGGGTTCAATCTGCTGGCGAGGCTAAATCAGGCGGCTATGACGGTTCCGCAAAATCTCAAAGCGCTGGTGGGGATCGGCTCCCCCGTCCGCCTGCACGGCGCCGGCGCGGGTCTCGCTCCCGCCCTGGGCACTAAGTTCGACGGCGAAGTCGGCGCGCTCGCCTATCTCATCTTGCTGCTGTGCTATCCATGCATAGCGACCACGGCTGCGACCGCTCGCGAGACGAACCAGCGATGGACAGGCTTCATGGTGTTTTGGACCATCAGCCTCGGCTACGGCGCTGCGGTTCTTTTCTACCAGATTGGAACTTTCGCGCTGCATCCATACTCATCGGCCGCATGGATCGTGGGCGTCCTGGCTTACTTCGTCGTTCTGGGCGCAGCGAGCTTCTACGTCGGACCGCGGTCCAGAACTATCCCCACGAGTCCCGACACATCATCGTCTACCGACGCATGCTGTGGCGGTTAATCGTGGCTGAAAGAGTCAGCCGAAGAGCGAGACAGCGAAGGAAAACGGCGAAGCGGGCGGCGGCGACAGCAGCGGCGCCTGGAAGCGAGGCCCGATGCTCATGGAGCTCAAGGACTACCTGACGTCGCGGAAGGAGGCGTCCGTTCGCGATGTCGCGGCGCATTTCGATATTTCTCTGGAGACAGCACGCGCGCTGCTCGAGCATTGGGTGCGGAAGGGCAGGGCCTCGCGGCTGAGCTTGGAACAGTGTCGACAGTGCGCTCTTCATTGCGGCAAGTCTTGGGAGGCCTATCAGTGGATTGGTCAGGAGACGCAACACTCCCCATGAAGCTCGCAAAGAGGTGGCCGGGATCACCCGATCATCAAATCTCGCATTGAAGCAGGACAAGCGAAGAATGGCCGATTTCTCCTGGGTGCGCTTCGCCAGTAGGTATCCCCCGCAAGGAGCCTCCTCTCGGTCGAGGCGATCCGCGCGCTTCAGGCGAAGTGCGAGAGCGATCGAGCGCTCTGAGCTGGAGCCGCCGTGATGAACGACTCCGATGTCGTCTTGCATGCGCACGGCATGCATTGCCATGGCTGCGAGCACATCATCGAGGTCGGGGTCGCCAAGCTTTCCGGCGTGCGAAACGTCAAAGCCGATTATCCGACGGAAACGGTGACCGTCGCCTTCGATCCAGTGCTGACGGATCTCGATGCGATTCGCGCGACGATCGAACGCTCGGGCTACAAAACCTTTGAAAAGGACGATCCAAAGAGGCGGCACAGTGCGCTGGAGAAATTCGCGGGGCTGCTGATCGGCCTGTTTGGAATCCTGCTGATCATTTTTTTCGACACGGAGTGGATCAGCAAGGGCGGCGAGCCCGACATAACCCAGCACTTGAGCCTGGATCTCATTTTCGTGCTCGGGCTGCTGACGGGGTTTCACTGCGTCGGCATGTGCGGCGCTTTCGTCCTGAGCTACACGGCCGAGGACGCCAGCGCGGGGAGAAGTTCCTATCTCTCGCACGCGCTCTATGGCGTCGGCAAAACGCTCTCCTACACTTTGATTGGTGCGACTTTCGGGCTCCTCGGCGGATTCATCGCCTTCACGCCCCTGATGCGCGGCGTCGCCGGCGTGCTCGCCGGCGCGTTCCTGATCGTTTTCGGTCTCAACATGCTCGGGCTGTTCGCGCCGTTGCGGCGATTCCGCTTTGGGCTTCCGCGGCCGCTGCGGGATTTCATCTATGCCGAGGAGGCGCGCTCGCGACATCGCCCCTTCGTCATCGGCATGTTGAACGGCTTGATGATCGCCTGCGGGCCGCTGCAGGCGATGTATGTGATGGCGGCGGGAACCGGCAGCGCGCTCGAAGGCGCGAAAATGCTGTTCGCCTTCGGCGTCGGGACTTTGCCCGTTTTGGTGAGCTTCGGCGTTTTGGCGACGCTGATTTCCAGCAGCCTGACGCATAGGTTGCTGCGGCTGTCTGGCGCAATCGTCGTCGTGCTCGGCGCAGTGATGATCAATCGGGGGTTGATTCTGACGGGCTCTGGCTACGATCTGCGCTCCGTGATCGCGAAGCTGAAGAATGCCGGCGCTGTCCAAACTGCGCAGCCGCCTACCGCGATCCTTCAGGGAACGCCGATGAGCATGGCGCCGGGCCAGCGAGCGACTGCGGCGGCGCGGCCCCGCCTGGCGTTTCAAACCATCGAGATGGACGTGATCGAGTCCGGCTATACGCCGAACCATTTCGTGCTCGTCCGGGGTGTGCCGGTGAAGTGGGTGATCAACGGCAAGGAGGTCACCAGTTGCAACCATCGCATCGTCGTGCCGAGCTACGACCTCGAATTCGATGTGAAGCCGGGGCTCCAGACCATTGAGTTCACGCCCGACAAGGTCGGCCACGTTCCCTGGAGCTGCTGGATGGGCATGAAGCACGGCGACTTCGACGTCGTGGAGGAAGCGCCGGCTCCTCAAGCCGTCGCCGCCGCGCCCTCCCCACCCAAAGCAGAGGCGGCGCCGGAGAAGGAGGCTGCCGCCAAGCCGTCGACGCAGACGGCCTCCACGACCGAGGCGACGCCAAAGGAGGCTCTGTCGGCCAAGGCGTCGCCGCGCACGCCTTACACCGTCGTCAAGGGCGACTCGCCCTGGAGGATCGCACTCAAGCTCTATCACGATGGAAGCCGATGGCGCGAGATCGTCGCGGCAAATCCGGGATTCGACTTCCGCCGGCTTCAGCCGGGCCAGGCGCTGCAGCTTCCTGTGAATGCATTAGAAACGAAGAGCCGTAACGGCATGTGAAAACCGGTCTAACTGATCTCCTAGACCTTGAGAAGCCTACCTTGACTGTCTGGGTCCAGACAGATGGGAGACATCCTTATGTTTAAGCGCGATGCGACGCCCATCTCTGCCTCGTGAGTGCGTAACGAGTGATGTCATCCGCCCGCCATGGCGGGAATGATGTGAATCTCGTCTCGCTCTGACAAGACGATCTCGTCGCTCTGGAGATCACGGACGTTCTCCGTGTTCAAAAAGACATTGACACAGGGCTTGAACGCGCCGGCCTGATCGCACAGGCTCGCCCCAATGCCTGGACAGGCTTTCTCCAGAGCTGGAATAAGCTCGGCCAGGGATCTCAGGTCTAGCCGGATCTGCGCCTGGTTGGCATTGTAATGGCGCAGTGGCGTCGCCAAAAAAATGGTGGACATGATTCTAGTCGCCTTTGTGTTGATGGCCCGCACGGCCGCCGCAAACCGGGCAGTCGGACTTTCGATTGACGCGGAAGCGTCTTGAATGGTTTGTCTCCAAATCGAAGAACCAGAGAACGTTTTTCAACGGCGTGCCAAAGCCCGTCAGCAGCTTGATCGCCTCCATGGCCACCGTCGCGCCGACGATGACCGCAACCGGACCGATCACCGGAAACACGTTTATGTTGGTCCAGTAATCGGGCTTTTCAGTGTAGATGCAGGCAAGGCAGGGACTCTCGCCCGGCACGATCGCGGTGACGTAGCCTTCCATGCCGAACACGGCGCCCATGCACAGCGGTTTGCGCTGCGCCACGGCTTCCCGATTCATCAAATAACGCTCCTCGAACAGCGGAGCGCCGTCAACGATCAGGTCCGCCTGCGCCACCAGCCCGGCGACATTGGATTTATTGACGCTGTCTCGCACCGTTACGATTTCGACGTCGGGATTGATGCTCTTCAACCGCGCGGCCGAGACGTCGACGAAGGAGCGCCCGACATCCGCAGGAAACAGCAACTGACAACGGTTAAGCTTCTCGGGCTCGACGTGGCCCGGATGCGCCAACACCAGCTTGCCGATTCCGGCGCGGACGAGGTTCATTGCGGCCGTTCCGCCGACCCCGCCAACCCGAGAGACGAAGACGGAGGAAGACCTGAGACGGCGCTGCGCCTCCTTCCCAAACCCTTGAAGGCGGATCTGTCGCTCGTAGCGTTGCAGATCGAATTCGGTGAGCTCCGACTTGTTTGGAATGGTGTTCATGACATCCTCTCGCAGCCTGTCGGATTGGGCTTTTGAGCGAGCTCCCGCGGGTCATACCTCGTCTTGCCACGCCGTTCGCAAGTCGCTCTCAAGGGTCGATAATGTTTTCGACCCCAGTTTCGAAGCCGTCAACACTCAATAAATCCACATGTCCGGATCGACGCTTGCAGCCCAGGCCCGCAACCCGCCCTTGAGAAGCTTCGGACTGGAAAAACCCATCGCCTGCAGCCGTTCCACCGCGTTCCGGCTGCGCGCTCCGGTCAGGCAATAGACGATTGTTTCGGCTTTCGGATCGAGTTCAGTGCATCGGAGATCGAGTTTTTCGAATGGAATGTGCTTGGCGCCGTCGATGCGGCAGATATTCCATTCGGGATCTCCGCGCACATCGAGGAAAACAAGTCCTGGCTGTCCACGCTCGTATAGTTCAAAAGCATCCCGAGGTTCAATTTCGTTCACCTTTGCAGGGCTGTTTACCCTCGAACAAAATCGTTCTGAATCTTCCATCGTGCGTATGGGTGGCGAATGCCCGCAGACCAGACAATCCGGATCCTTGTGAACATGCATTTCACGCATGCGCATTTCCAACGCGTCGAAAGTTAACAGCCGGCCGATCAGCGGATCGCCGATGCCGAGGAGAAGTTTCATAACCTCGGTGGCCTGGACGAGGCCCAGGAATCCCGGCACGACGCCCAAGATGCCTAGCTCAGCACCACTGGGCGCCTCATGCGGCGCCGGCGGTTCGGGATAGAGGCACCGGTAGCACGGACCCTTCTTCGCGTCGAAAACAGAGGCTTGGCCTTCGAAACGGAAAATGCTGGCATACACCACCGGCTTTCCCAACAGCACGGCGGCGTCATTCGTGATATAGCGGGTGACGAAGTTGTCTGATGCATCGACGATAACGTCATATTGCGCGCAGATCTCCATTGCGTTCTTCCAGGTGAGCATCGTGTCATAGCGGAGGACGTCGACCATAGGATTGAGCGCATGCAGCTTGGCGGCCGCGGAATTCACCTTTCTCGTTCCCACATCCGGCGTGAAGTGAATCACCTGGCGCTGCAGATTGCTGAAATCGACGTCGTCGGTATCCACGATCCCGATGTGACCGACGCCGGCAGCCGCCAGATACAGGTCGAGCGGGGAGCCAAGTCCACCAGTGCCGACACACAAGACGCGCCCGCGCAGCAGCTTCTGCTGGCCGGCAAACCCAAGTTCTGGCAGGACGAGCTGCCGACAATAGCGCGCGACTTGCTCGCGCGACAGCCCCAGAGCATGTGATTGAGATTTGAGCAGTTCGGAATCCATGGGCGAGTCGTCGTGTGAATTGATGGCCGCGTGTGACATGGTGATGTCTCGCTCCATCTTAAAAAAGGAGAAGCAGCATTGCTCGCCTTGAGCTTGTATATGCTGGGGTTGCTGATTCCTGGGTGAGGAAGCAACGCTAGAAAAAAGCATACCACATTCACCGCGATAGTCTCGGGCATGTAGCGATGTTGTTGAAACGTCCGCCCTGCGCGACGGCGAAGATATCAGGCCTCTCGGGGCGCCGCCTGGCGTCCTCCGTGGCGAGGACCGCCGGCCGCTTTCGCGTCCTCCTCCATCATCTTTTTGAGCGCCTCGGTCCCGGCGGCCAGGCAGAGCTGCTTGCAGCTGGCCGCTCCCAAGAAGAGTAAGGAGGCACGGCGCAATCGGATAGGCCGGCGCACGCTTCGGCCATTCGGCCGCGGAGCGCGCAACGCATGCGCGATGGCGGCGGCTACCGCCGCGACCATCTGCAGGCGCTCGCCCAAAGGGTAGAAGTAGACGATCGCGAAGTGCGCATCATGGGCCACAAGCGCGCGCTGCTTCGCACGCTGGTCGCCTCAGGAAGCGCTCAAACGGCGGGAATCGGCGTGCCCAGTTTTGTTCCGCAGTGGCGAGCCTCAGCGAGAAGGGCGAGGGGAGGCGTCTTCTCACGAAGTTCAGTCTCTTTTGGTCTGCAATCTTGCGGAACTCGTTTATGATGCGCGCGCGTTGATGGCGTGAAGGATCGCTGTAGCGAATCCGCGAATCTAGCACCCCTAGCTTGGTGGTATCGTAGTTGGTATGGGCTTGGAGCGTTGGCGGAAAGCCCAATAATTACAATGTGAACATAATCCGGTTGACCATCGAGTGGGAGTAGGGGCCTGCTTCAGCTCGAAGCGGCGACCAGAGTCTCCACAGGCAAAAACAGCGTCCGGCTGTCCGCCGGATATTCGATAAACTCAGCGCACCGCATGTAAAATCGCTTCGCCGCGTCGTCCTTGGCGTGGACGAGCACGGCCGCCATCCCGAGGCTCTGCGAGGCGAGCGCGATTCGACGCAAAGCGTCGGAGAGCAGGTCCGCGCCAAGCCCCTTGCCCGCATGCGCGCGATCGACCGCGAGACGGCCGATTACCGCGACCGGAATCGCGTCCGGCGCATTGCGTCGGACTTTTCCCGGCGTTGCCGCGCGTTCGACCGAGCCCGCCGAGATGCAATAATAGCCGACAACCCGGTTTCCCTCGCAGACGACATAGGTCCGCGAGAACCGGCTCTCGTTCTTCAAGGCGCGGTTTTTTAGCCAGTCGTTCAGCGCCGCGTGGCCACAGTCGAACGCAGCGTGGTCGTGCACCGGGCTTAGAGGAACCGGCGCTGCGAGCTTCGGCGCCAAATCTTCGGCTTCCGCGCCTATTTTCGCCATGCCGGCTCGCGGGCGAGCAGCGCCTTGAGCTTTGGTCCCGACGGCGGCGGATTATCGAGCGCCGCCACGAAGGCGCGGTAACGTTCCGGGTCGAGCCTGAAAAGCCGCTGATCGAGCAACACGTCGATCGCTTGGCGCCTTGCGCTGTCGATCATGAATTCTGTGCGCGACTTGCCCAGCACGGCAGCTGCATCGTCGATCAGCTGCCGGGTTTGCGCCTCGATCCGCAGATTGATGCTGCCCTTCGCATCGAGGGTCGCCCCGCGTTCTGCGACCGCGACGGTTACGTCATCTGAGAGGGATGAGCGAGTCTTCGACATGTTTTGAGCATACCAAATGTATCCACATCGTCAATACAAACGATGACGTGAGCTGCGCGAGACCGATTTGCATCAGTGTGTGAGCGCCGTGCCGAGCCGCCGGGGCCGCCTCGACGCGTAACTATGACCGCAACGGCCGCCCAAGAACATCGCTTCTACGCAGTGACGATCATGCTTGGTGGACCGGGGATCGATCCACGCGCTCAATCTCACGCCATCAACCGAGATTGAGCGACCTCGGACCGCTGACGAACGGGCTGTCCAAAAGATAGAATCGCAAAAGGCGATCCGCATCCCGCGTAACGCCGATCCTCGTGCTTTGCCCGAGTTGGCCGGGTTCTTGGTCATCGCGCCCCAGCCACAAAGGGCCTTCGCGGCAAAGATCGAGCCCGTCGAGCCGACGATCAATCCGCAACGCCGCGGCGAGCCTTCCCGGTCCGCGCGCCAGATCGCGCAAGCGGTCGACGCCTCGATTTGACCGCATGATCGGGATGCCGTCGAGCGGCTCGAGCGCCCGGATGAGCACGCCGGCGCCGATCCCTGGCGCCTCGGCCGAAACATTCAGCATGTATGAGCTGCCATAGGTAAAATAGACATAGGCATGGCCCCGCTCGAGAAAGAGCGAGCGATTGCGCCGGGTCATTCCTCGGTAGGCATGTCCCGCGGCGTCGCCGACGACATAGGCCTCAGTCTCGACGATCCGGCCGCTGGCGATCCCTTCGGGCGCCTCCCGCACCACTAACTTGCCGATGAGATAGCGGGCGAGAGAGGCCGTATCGATTGGCAGCTCCGCGCGCGCCAGCGGCCAGTAGCCGCTCATTTGCGCGCCAGGCTCCGGGGCGTCCGCCATCAAAGATCGATCACGATATCGGCGTCGGGCTGAGAACAACAGATCAGCACGTTGCCGGCGGCCGGCGGATCGACCGGATCGAACTGATAACGGACGGCGCCGGCGATGAGCGCCGTTTCGCAGTTGTGGCAGACGCCGGTGCGGCACGACCATCGCACGGGCGCGTCGCACGCCTCGGCGAGCTCGAGCAGGCTTTTGAACGGCGGACCCCATCTGACATTAAGCCCGCTGCGCGCGAAGGACACGAGCGGCCCCGAGCCGGCGGGCCCCGTCGGCGGATGCGGCGGCTTGCGAGGGGTCGCAGCGACGCCCAGGGAGGCCTCCGGTCCGAACACTTCGGTGTGAATGCGTTCGCCCGGCGCCCCCCAGGCCGCGAGGCCGGCCGACCAATCAGCCATAAAGGCCGGTGGGCCGCACAGGTAGAAATCGGCGTCGCTCGGCACGCCCAATTCGACGAGAACCGGCGCGCCGAGACGGCCCGGCGCGTCGAAATCGACGCCAGGCCGGTCGCCGGGACCGGGGGCGCTGTAGCGGATGTGACTGTGAGCGCGGGGCAACGCTTTGAGAAGCGCGCGCGCCTCTTCGGCAAATGCGTGCTCGCCGCGGCTGCGGGCGCCATGCAGCCACCAGACCTGCCTCGGCGGCTTTGCGGCGGCCAGCGCGTGCAGCATGGCGAGCAAAGGCGTCACGCCGACGCCTGCGCTCAGAAGAACCACCGGCCCGTCGCCCGGCTGCAAGGTAAAGGCGCCGCGCGGGGCGGTCGTTTCGATGATGTCGCCCGGTCGGACCTCGTCAGCGATATAAGCCCCGGCGGCGGCGGCGGCATCGCGTTTGACGCTGATCCGGTAGCGAGCTTCGCTCGGCTCGCCTGAGAGCGAGTAGCTGCGCAGTAGCGGAGACGCATGGGGCGTCGGCCGCAGGCGCAGCACGACGAACTGCCCGGGCAGCCCAGCCGACAGAGGCCGTCCGTCCGCGGGTTCGAGCAGAAGCGAGGTCACGTTGTCGCTCTCGCGAGTCTTCTTGGTTACACGAAGTGAACGAAAGCCCGCCCATGCCGGGCTTGCGCCGACCGTCCGAACAAGCTCCGCATTGCCGGTCGAGCCGCCTGGGCGCCGCGCCTGATCCAGCAGCTCCGTAAACGAGCTTCGCCAGCCGGCGCTCAGCGCCGGAATGCGCAACGCCCGCTCCAGCCGATCGACCGGGTGATCGGGCTTGTATAAAAGCGCATCCACGTCGGCGACGGTCATGCCCTCGGGTCCCCGCATGACCCGCAGGATCTCGTCGCCCGCCACGACCTCTCCCTCTTCGAGAACGCGAAAATAGAAACCGGGCCTGCCATGCGAAACGAGCAACGCGGCCATTCGCGGCTCGTTCATCCGGATGCCGACCCGGTAGCAGGTCACGCGAGGCTGGGTCACCTCGAACAATGCGCCTCCGACCCGATAGCGATCGCCGATGCACACCTCGTCGTCGGGCAGGCCTTCGACGGTGAAGTTCTCTCCGAATTCTCCGTAAGTGAAGTCGGTTCTGCCGAGTTGGCCTTCCCAGTAGCGGTAGGACTCGATCTGATACACGAAGACAGCGCGGTGTTCGCCTCCGTGCCCCGCCAAGTCGCCCTGACCGTCGCCATCGATGTTGAGTCGCCGCGCCATGCGCCGGCCTGGAACAGGCTCCTTCCAAACCGCGGTGCGGACCGTCCGTCCCTGCCAGGCCACCTCGCGGGGAAGCCCCACGTTCAACGACAGCAGGCGCGCCATATTCAATTGGCTCGCGGAATAAAGCCCGGCACGCCTGTCCCCACCACCGCGTTGAATTGAACGTTGGTCGTGACGCCTTCCCGAATCTCCCGCATGGCGTCTTCAGGCAGGGCCGATATCTCGAAGTTCTCTTGAATGTAGCGAAGTTTGGTTGAGGTGGTCAGGAAGGCGGTCCCGCGTTGCACGGCCCAGGCCAGCACAACTTGGGCCGGCGTCTTGTTGATGCGCCGCGCAATGCCGGTGATCACCGGGTCATCCAGCACTTTCGGGCTCATGCCGTGTCCCAGCGCTGCAAACGCCAGCAGCACGATCCCGTGCTCTCGACAGAAGTCGAGCAGGCTCCATTCAGGGAGGTACGGATGGGATTCGACCTCCACCACGGCAGGCTTGATCCGCGCGGCCGAAGCGATCTCTCGCACCTTCTCCAAGGTGACGTCCGACAAGCCGATCGCCCTGCAGCTTCCCTCATCAACGAGGCGCTCGAGCGCCTGCCACGTCTCGAGCAAAGTCACCCCGCGATCATAGATCACCTGGCCGAGCTCGTCCCTCGGGTCCTGCTCGTCGCCGGGTCGGAAGGCGAAAGGGGTATGGATGAGATAGCAATCGACATAGTCGAGCTGCAGTCGCCGCAGACTTGCGTCAAGGGCGCGTTTGACACGTTCAGGGCGATGATTGGTGTTCCATAGCTTCGTGGTGACGAAGACGTCCTCACGTTTGAGCGTCCCCGCCTTGAACGCCGCCTGCATCGCGTCGCCGACGGCATCCTCATTACGATATCGTTCCGCGCAATCGAGATGTCGAAATCCCACTTCCAAAGCGGCCTTTGTCGCCTGTTCGGTTGCGAGAGGATCGGGGATCAGCGTGCCGAACCCGACGGCGGGGATCGCGCCAGATCCGTGGGTGAGCGGAATCTTCGTGTAGCGAAGCGTATCGGCAGTCGCCATGATGATGCTCCGTTGTTTGGTCGGGCTTCGTGGCCGCGGACTTTAGTTTCGGCAATCGGCGAGGCTCCAATGGGAACGGACGGCTCTCTCGGCGATAAACCGTTCCCGCGAGCGCGGGCCGCAAGCGGTGCGCGCCTCTCTCTAACTAACGCGGCTGAGAAGGATCGGCGCTTCTCGAACGTCGGAAAAAAGTCTCAGTGAGGGGGCGGACACAACCTCTGGCTCTTGGCAGGAGCTTCGCAATGATTGGCTCGCCGGGTCGGCTTCGAAGCCCGAACTTAGCAAGGCCACCGCGATGAAAAGGCAAAGCTTCGGAAAGACGATTAGTGAATATCCCGCCTGCGCCGGCATCAAGCGGCTCGGCAAATCCTATCGCGTTCGCCCCTGCAAGGACCCCAGCAGAGCCCGCGCCTCTTCGTTCTCGGGCTCCAGGCGCGTCAGCGCCTCGAGGCGCGCGATGGCCGAGATCTCGTCATTCGCCTCGATTTCATAAGAGGCGAGCGCATAGAGAATGTCGCCGTCGTTCGGAAAGCGGGCAAGCGCCTCACGCAGCGTCGTGAGCGCCTTGTCAGGCTCGCCAAGATCGTGCAGCGCCACGCCATAGACATAGGCGAAGCGCGCGTTTTCCGGCGCGCGTTTGACGCCTTCCGCCAGCTCCTCCAGCGCCTCCGCGCTGCGTCGCTGGCGAATGAGGCTCAAGCCCAGCGCGTGATGCAACGCGCCGGCCTCGGGGTTCTTCGCCAGCGCCTTGCGGAGCTGCGCTTCCGCGCCCGGTTCGTCGCCCGACGCGCGGGCGATTTCGGCGAGCGCGACGGCCGCAGGAAAAAACGCGGCGTCCAGCGCGATCGCTCTTTCATATTCGGCGCGGGATTTCTCGGCCTCGCCGCGCGCGCCATAAAGCGCGCCGAGATTGGCGTGAGATTCCGCGCGCTCGGCGCTAAAAAGCTGCGCCTCGACATATTCCTGCAGCGCCTTGTCGAAGCGGGCGCGCTCAATGGCAGGCAGCGCGCTCTCGGTCTCGCCCGCGAGCGCCCGGGCGGCTTCCATGCGCACGAGCCGCGTCTTGTCGTCGAGGAGCGGCGGCAGGGTCTTGAGCCGCGTCCCCGCCTCCGCCTCCGCGAGCACGCCGATCGCAGCAAGACGCACGAGCGGATCGTCGATCGCCAGCGCGCGGGCCGCAAGCCCGATCGCTTCTCCTGTCGGATGCGCGGCGAGCCGCGTGAGCGCGCTCGCGCGGGCGAGCGCCGATTGTCCTGCGCCGTCGACGACATTGGCGAGCGCCGCCGTCGCGCCCGGCGCGCCGCTGTCGGCGGCGGCGAAGCTTTCCGCGAAACTCTGAAAACCCTGCGGCGCGACGCCCCAGGATTTAACCGCCTCCGCGGCCCAGCCGGCCGGCCTATCCGCATGGCACTGGCGACAGGCGTTGGGGACTTTGAGCGAAAGCGTGCGATCCGGCCGCGGCAGGCGCATGGAATGATCGCGGCGTGCGTCAACCCCCATATAGACCGTCGCGGGCATGTGGCAGTCGACGCATCGCGAGCCGGTGGAACCCTGCGTGTGGTGATGGTGCGAGGCGTTGGCGAAACGCTGCGGCGCATGACATTGCGCGCAGACGGCGTCGCCTGACGCGCGCAGCTTGCCCGAATGCGGATCGTGGCAATCGGAGCAGGTCACCCCGGCCGAATACATCTTGCTTTGCAGGAAGGAGCCGAACTCGAAGACTTCGTCGCGCTGCTGGCCGTCCGCGTGGTAAAGGGGCGTCTCGATGAGCGAGGGATGAAAAGCGTCGTAGAAGGACGCGACAGCGGCCGGATCGTCCGAGAATTGCGCGCGTCTGGCGTGGCAGCCGGCGCAGACGAGAATTTCCTTATGCGTCTTCACCGGAGCTGAGCGAAAGGCCTGGCCTTTGTCGTTCATCGGCCAGCTCGCGCCCCGGCGCTCGTCGAAACCGCGCGCAAATCCTTTGTCGGGCGTTGCCGCGCGCTGCGCGCCGCCGCCGCGCGCCCAGGCGAGATGCGGGGAGGCGGGCCCATGACAGGCCTCGCAGCCGACGCCGAGCTCGCTCCAGCGCGTCGAAAAACCGTTCGAGGCCGCGTCGTAGTTCTTCTGCAAATTCGTCGTGTGGCACCAGGCGCACTGAAAATTCCAGTTCTGATCGACGCCGGTCCAATGCAGCGGATCGCCGGGGGTAAGCTTGCGATCGGGATAGAGATCGAACCAGCGCTGGCCGCCTTGCGCCGCGGGGCGCGCGTCCCAGGCGAGCCCGAAAGCCTGCAGGCGTCCGCCCGGAAGCTCGATGAGATATTGCTGGAGCGGATAGAGGCCGAAAGCGTATTGGATCTCGAAATCCGCGGGCTTGCCGTCGGGGCCGGGCGAGCGGACGAAGTAGCGGCCGTCCTTCGTCGAAAAGAGGCTTCTTGCGCCGTCCTTTTCGAAAGAGGCGCCGTCGAAGCGCCCGAGAACCGATTTCGCATCGGCGTTTTGCATCGCGCGAGCATGATGGGAGAGACGCCAGCTCTGCATTTCGCCCGCGTGGCATTCGGCGCAGACTTCCGAACCGACGAAACGCGCAGCGTCCCGACTGTTGGGCGCATCCTCGGCGCGAGAGGGCAGGGCGACGACGCAGAGGGCAAGCGCTGCGACGAGACCGGCCGCGAGGCTTCCGGCCCGAGTGAGCGGAGAAAGCCGCGAGGCGTCAGCCGAGCCGATCGAGCAGCAAATCTTCATGCGAGCGGCCAAGCTCCTTCGTCAGGCCAAAAACATAGACGAGGCCGATCAAAAGGTCGCCAAGCCCCAGGATCGCGCCGATCAAGCCGATATCGCCGAAAACGCCCGCAGGAATCAGAATGAGCGCGGCGACGAAGCGCAACAGCGCCTCCCAATAGACGAGCGGGGCGCGTCGCGTCAGCTCGCGGGAAGCGTAGATCAGCGCCACGCTCGTGTAGCCCAAAAATCCCGCGACGAGCCAAGCCCAGACGGGGTTGCAGACGTTGAGCCCCAGCGCCCGATAAAGCGGCGGGAAGAGCAGGGTGAAAGCCAGCGCGGCGTTATAGACGCCGGACCAGAAGATGAAGGAGGACATTTTGAAAGGCATTGCGTCTCCGATCGAGTCGCGGCCCCGCCGGGAGCCGCGCGAAAACACTATGCGCCGCGCGCGCGGCTCGGACAATCCTCAGCGAGGCGCGGTCGGCTGCGCCAGCCTTTTGATTAACCGCGAGTTTACGAGTTCCCTGCATTGACGCGGCCTCGTGCGGCGCCGCATGATGCCAAAGCGCCGCGCGAGGACGCCGGCGCGCAAATTTTTTGGAAAGTTGGCGCATGAACGTCAGGCCGATCCATCTCGCGCTCTGCGCGGCCCTGCTTTGCCTTGTAGCGCTGCCGGCGCGCGCCGCGCCCGATGAGGCCAAGAAGCCGAACATCCTCGTCATCTGGGGCGACGATATCGGCATGTGGAACATCAGCCACAACAATCGCGGCATGATGGGCTATCGCACGCCGAACATCGACCGGCTGGCGAAAGAGGGCGTGGGATTCACGGATTATTATGCGCAGCAGAGCTGCACGGCCGGGCGCGCCGCATTCATCGGCGGCAATGTGCCGGTGCGCACCGGCATGACCAAGGTCGGACTGCCGGGCGCCAAGGAAGGCTGGCAGAAGACCGACGTCACGATGGCCACGGTGCTGAAGAGTCTGGGCTACTCGACGGGGCAGTTCGGCAAGAACCACCAGGGCGACCGCGACGAGCATCTGCCGACGATGCACGGCTTCGACGAGTTCTTCGGCAATCTCTATCACCTGAACGCCGAGGAAGAGCCCGAGAACGAGGATTATCCGAAAGATCCGGAGTTTCGCAAAAAATTTGGGCCCCGTGGAGTAATCAAATCCGCCGCCGACGGCAAGGGCGGGCAGACGATCGAGGACACGGGACCGCTCACCAAGAAGCGCATGGAGACGATCGACGACGAGACCGTCGCCGCCGCGAAGGACTTCATGGACCGGCAGGTCAAGGCCGGGAAGCCCTTCTTCACCTGGTGGAACGGCACGCGCATGCACTTTCGCACCCATGTGAAGGCGGAGCATCGCGGCATTTCCGGCCAGGACGAGTATGGCGACGGCATGGTCGAGCACGACATGCATGTCGGCGAGCTCTTGAAGAAGCTCGAGGAGCTCGGCGTCGCCGACAACACGATCGTGATGTATTCGACCGACAACGGCCCGCATTTCAACACCTGGCCGGACGCCGCGACGACGATCTTCCGCAGCGAGAAGAACTCGAACTGGGAAGGCGCCTATCGCGTCGCGACCTTCGTGCGCTGGCCGGCCCACATCCCCGCGGGCGTGACGCTGAATGGCGTCGTCTCGCACGAGGATTGGCTGCCGACCTTCGCTGCGATCGCCGGCGAGCCCAACATCAAGGAGAAGCTGCTCAAGGGGGTCAGGCTCAACGGCCGCAAATACCGGAACTACATCGACGGCTATGACCTCACGGACTATCTGATCGGCAAGACCGACAAATCGCCGCGCAAGGAGTTCATTTATGTGAACGACGAAGGGCAGATCGTCGCGATCCGCTACGAGGACTGGAAGGTCGTCTTCCTCGAAAATCGCGCCCACGGGCTGCAGGTCTGGCGCGAGCCCTTCACGGAGCTGAGAGCCCCCTTGCTGTTCAATCTGCGCCGCGATCCCTTCGAGCACGCGCAACATAACGCCAACACCTATGACGACTGGTATCTCGATCGTCTCTTCGTGTTCGCGCCCGTTGCGCAACTCGCCGGCAAGTTCCTGCAGACCATGAAGGATTATCCGCCGAGCCAGACGCCGGGCTCCTTCAACCTGGAGAAGATCCAAAGGGAGCTGCTGAAGGGCGTCAAGGACTGAGCGTGGCGGGCGGGGGCCGCTTCGAGCGGCTCCACCCCGATCCGCCGCCGCGCCGGCCTAGTAGGTTGCGTCGAGTCGCGGTCTTGATGAAGAGCCGAGTCTGCTCCCTCTCCCGCGAAGCGGGGGAGGGCTGGGGAGGGGGCGCGCATCCCATCGATTCAAATGACATAAGCCACTGGTCTCAACGACGCCGACGCCTCCTTGCGCTTAAAAACGCAAGCCCAGGCTCGTCACGGGGCCGTGCAGGACGGCGTTGACCCCACCCTCTCGGCCGTTGCTGTTCGTCTTCGAATAATCGACGCTCAGCGCCCGATAGCCGATCGAGCTCGTGAGCTTCAGCCCGTTGAATTCGAAGTCGTGGGCGTAGCCCCCGTAAACCTCCCAGCTGAAGGAGCTGCCGGCCCCGAAGCCGCCGATGTCGCCGCGCGTCTCGAAGCGTTCGCCGGGAGCGAACTCATGTCGCGCGCGCAGGCCCACCACCGGGTCGACCCACTGCAGAGCGCCCGATTTCGCAGTTCCGAGCGCCCCGGCCTGGCTCAGGTCGAGGAGTTGCGAAGCCGCCGCGCCGGCCACGTCCAGCTGCAAATCCAGGTCGGCGTACCAGTAACGCATGCCCGCATAGGCGTCCAAGGAGGTGAAGGAGCTCGTCGCGCCCAAAAACTTCCAGCGCGCGAGTTCATAGCTCACGCCCGCTTCGGCGATCGCCAGGGTCAGCTTGAGATGGCCGTCGGCGCTCGCCGCCACGCTGACATCCGCAAGGGGCGAGCGCAATTGCAGGGTCGAGCCGCTGGCTCGGAGCTGCGCCCAGAGGAGGTCGCCGTATACGCCGAAGGGTCCGTTGCTCGCTTCGACACGGCCGGCGAAGTTGAGCGGAAAGGCGCTCGTCTTCGTCAGGAAGTCGATGAAGGAGAGGTCGGTTCCGACGGTCTCGCCCCACGCCGTCACGCTTCCATTCATCCCGAGCGCCCAGCTGTAGGGCGCAAAGGAGAGCCGCCAGTCGCCCAAGGCGGGGGCCTGGAGCGCCGCGAAGCGGGGGGAGGCGAGAAGCGGCGTCGCGCCCGATGACGTGCGCTCGGCAGGCTCGCTCCAATCGAAACGGTAGTTGAGCCCCGCCCGCACCACATGCCCGTCGAAGCGCGTCGAAACGTTGGTCGCGTCGGCCACGGATTGCAGGCCGAGGAAAATCCCTTGCAGGATGATCGGGTTGATGTTGGCGTTGGTCAGCGTCTTCGAGCCGAGGTCGTAATAGAGATATTCGACTTTGGCTGAGAGCGCCGGCGTTAGCGCATATTCGAGCCCGGCTCCAAGCGTCCAGCCGGCGCGGTTTTCGAAGGCGGAACCCTTGGCCGTGCCGCTGGAGAGCAGCGACGGCGCCAAAGACTGCCCGAAGGACGCGCTCTCGGTCACGCCGCCGAAGGCGAGGCCGCCGGTGACATAGGCCAGGAGATTGGGCAAAGGAGCGTAGCCGAGGCGCCCCCGCGCGGTGCCGAGATATTCGAGCGTGCGGTTGAGCTTGGCGCCCGTGACGGCGGAGGCGGAAAGGCCGAGGATGTTGGGGTTTGGAATGATGTTGCGCAAGCCGCCGCCGCCGCGCACGCCCGCGCCCTGAACATCCGCCTCGAAGCCGGCGACGAAGCGGTCATAAAATTGCCAGTTGTAGCCAAGCCCGCCGCCCGCGAGGAAGCCGTCGAGATTCGAGCTGACGACCCCAGTGGCGCTCGCCGCCGAGGCCGCCCCCCAGCCGAGCAGCGTGCGGTCGTAAAGATTGGCCGAGACGGCGGTGATGGCGGGCGATGGCGACCATGTGTAGCCGTAATCCATGCCCAGAGAGCCTCTTGCAAAATTGTTAGAGATTGGCGCGGGCGATGAGGCGATATAGATAGGCTTCCTCATGTGGATTGCAAGTATTATTGTGTAGAATATTGCGCTTTCATTTAAAAGTTGTTGGATTATGATTTCGAATCGAACTACGCGCCGTGGCGACGGACCACATGACTGACGATCCTCTCGACGCCATGTGGGCGCGCTGGAATCACATACAGGCCTCGCTTTTCCCTTGGCTTCGCGAGGAAGTCGAGCCGATGACCGAACAGCTCGGGCGGCTCATCACCATCCTCGACGTGATCGGTCTCCAAGCCTTCGTTCCAGAGCCGCCGCGAGGCCCGGGCCGCCCACCCGAGGATCGCCGCGCCCTGGCCAGATGCTTCGTCGCCAAGGCTCTGCTCGGCATTCCAACCACCAGCGCCTTGATCGAACGCCTGCAGGCCGACAAGTCGCTGCGCAGAATCTGCGGGTGGGAGCGGCGTGCGCAGGTTCCGCACGAATCCACCTTTTCTCGCGCTTTCAACGAGTTCGCGCAAGGCGATCTGCCGGGCAGAATGCACGCGGCGCTGGTCGAGCGCACGCTCGAGGGGCGCGTCGTCGGCGTCGTCGCCCGCGACGCCACCGAGATCGAAGCGCGCGAGAAGCCCGTCGAGAAAGACGGGAAAGACGATCCGCCGCCGCCCGCCGCCGAGCCGCCAAAAAGGCGCGGACGCCCGAGAAAGGGCGAGGAGCGGCCAAAGCCGGAGCCGTCGCGCCTCGAACGGCAAGCCACGCAAAGCCTTGCGAAAATGCTCGCCGAGCTGCCCACCGCCTGCGACGTCGGCTGCAAGAAGAACAGCAAGGGCTATAAGGAGACATGGATCGGCTACAAGCTGCATCTCGACGTCGCCTGCGGCCAAATCCCCGTCTCCTGCGTGCTGACCTCGGCCTCCGTGCACGACAGCCAGGTCGCCATTCCCCTCATGACCATGACCAGCGCCCGCATCGTCTATCTCTATGAGGCGATGGACGCAGCCTACGATGCCGAAATCATCGACCGGCACAGCAAGGCGCTCGGCCATGCGCCGCTGATCGACCGCAATTTTCGTTCGCAGCATGAAGCCAAAACCGAATGCGCCGAGGAGGTCGCCCGCATGAGGCGCGTCGGCGTCCCGGACCCGGACGACAGACTCTTCGATTTCCGCACCATGGCCGAACGCGTCAATGCCCGGATGAAGGACGAGTTCGGCGCCAGGTTCGTGCGCGTGCGCGGCGCCATCAAGGTCAAATGCCACTTGACGTTCGGCGTGCTCGTCCTCGCCGCCGATCAAATCTTGCGGGTCTCGGCCTTCCGCGCCGCCCCCGCCTGAGCCCCCACGAAGCCGACATCTCGCGTGCCGGCGGCAAAATCACTCGCTCGAAGAATTATGCAAGAGGCTCCAGATAGAAGCCGGTCCAGGTGAAGGCCGGCGGCGGCGGGGCCGGCGGGGCTTTGACCGAAGGAAGATCCGCGGCGCGGGCCGGCGTGAGGAAGAGCTGAAGCGCGGCCATCCCCAGGAGGGAGAGCCGGAAAATTTGTCGGCGCCGCATTCGAGCATTTCCTCTGGCACGTAAAGAGATTCTTCTGCCGCATCGCTTCACGCGCGCCGCGTTGATACCGGCTGGAAAGCGTCGTGCAACACGCCGCGCCTGTCAACGCAAGGCGCGAGAAACGGAGCGGTCCCGAGATGAATTCCGTCGGCCGTGTCCTTTTTGCAACAGCGCGCGCGGCGGGACTCCCGGACTGCCTATCCACCACGCCTTCGCGCCGCTTCCCCGCGCCGCCAAAGCGCGATAAACCCGCGCCATGACGCGCCCCACTTATATGATCACGACCGCCATTCCCTACGCCAATGGAGCGCCGCACATCGGCCACGCCTATGAGCGCGTCGCGACCGACGCCTTCGCGCGCTGGAAGCGGCTGGACGGTTTCGACGTGCTTTTCGTCACCGGGATGGATGAGCACGGGCAGAAGATGCAGCGCACGGCCGAGAAGGAGGGGCTCACGCCGCAAGCGCTCGCCGACCGCACCGCCGCGCAGTTCCAGCACATGGGCGAGGTCCTGAACGCCCGGGCCGACGACGTCGTGCGCACCACGCAGCCGCGCCACAAGGAGGCCGTGCTCGACATATGGCGGCGCATGGAGGCCAACGGCGACATCTATCTCTCCAAATACGCCGGCTGGTATTCGGTGCGCGACGAAGCCTATTTCGACGAAAGCGAGCTTGTCGAGCGCGACGGCAAGAAATTCGCGCCTTCCGGAGCGCCGGTCGAATGGCTCGAGGAGGAGAGCTGGTTCTTCAGGCTCTCGGCCTATGGCGAGAAGCTATTGGCCCACTACGAGGCGAACCCCGGCTTCGTGACTCCGGAACACTATAAGAAGGAGGTGGTCGCCTTCGTGAAACGGGGCCTGGAGGATCTATCGATTTCGCGCACGACCTTCGACTGGGGCATCGAAATCCCCCCCAGTCCGCAGACGAGCGCCCATCACGTCGCCTACGTCTGGGTCGACGCGCTGACGAACTACATCACCGCGACCGGCTGGCTGACGGGGCACGGGGAGCGGCGAAAATTCTGGCCGGCCGACGCCCACGTCATCGGCAAGGACATCACGCGTTTTCACGCGATCTTCTGGCCGGCCTTTCTGATGTCGGCCGGGCGCCCTTGCCGAAAAAAATCGTCGTCCACGGCTTTCTCTTCTCGCGCGGCGAGAAGATGTCGAAATCGGTGGGCAATGTCGTCGATCCGATCGAGCTGGCCGGGCGCTACGGCGTGGATCCGCTGCGCTATTTCTTCCTGCGCGAGATCTCCTTCGGCCAGGACGGCAATTACTCGCATGAAGCGATCGTCAGCCGGATCAACGCCGATCTCGCCAACGACCTCGGCAATCTGGCGCAGCGCTCGCTCTCGATGATCAACAAGAATTGCGGCGCGGCCGTCCCGAGGCAAGGGACGCTGCAGGACGCCGACAGGCTGATCTTCGCCGAGGCCTCGGCGGCGCTCGAAAAAGCGCGCGGCGCGATGGACGCCTATCGGCCCGACCTTGCGCTCGCCGACATTTTTCGCGTGGTCGGCGAGGCGAACCGCTATTTCGCCGGCGAGGAGCCTTGGGCGAAGAAGAAGACCGATCCGGTCCGGATGGCGACGGTGCTCTACGTCACCGCCGAGACGATCCGCCGGCTCGCCATCCCCCTGCAGGCCTTCATCCCGGCGGCGGCGGGAGCGCTGCTCGACCAGCTCGGCGTCCCCGCCGAGGCGCGGGATTTCGCCAGCGCGGGAGAAGATCATGCGCTGAAGGAGGGCGCCCCTTGCCCCCGCCGGCGCCTGTGTTCCCTCGTTTTGTCGAGAGCGCGGAGGGTGGCGCGTAGGGTGAGCGATCGGCTTTTTTAAGCTCCACATGAGGTATATTATGTTTTTGATACATACGTTTATGTGTTCTTATTAAGGTATCAGATGAATAACCGACCTGCCGCTGGTCCTGCTGCTGCCGCTGTCTGTCGGCGCGGTGCGTGCGGGGTGAAGAATTGAGTTCTCGCCCGCGAAGCGGCGAACTCCCCTGGACCGGGTTGATTGTGTGCGGCGCCGCGCAACTTGAATGATGCGAAATCTTTTGACGGAGGCGCACGTGATGTCCCTAAATGAGAGTCTCAATCAACGACACCTCGACGAGAAAGTCGTCCACGCCATTCATGACCAGTGGGCGTTCTATCTCACCGAAGGCGTCATCCTTCTCGTGCTTGGCCTGCTCGCTATCCTCATCCCGCCGGCCGCTACCATCAGCGTGACCATCGTGATCGGCGCCGTGTTTTTCGCCAGCGGCGTCGTTGGCCTGATCTCGACCTTCACGGGAAATCGCGCGCCGGGCTTCTGGTGGTCGCTGATCTCAGCGGTGCTGGGCATCGTCGTGGGCCTGATGCTGCTCGTGCGGCCGATCGCGGGAGCCGTTTCCCTCACGCTCGTGCTGATTGTGTTCTTCATCGCGGAGGGGATCTTCTCGATCCTCTTTGGCGTGGCGCAACGCCGGCATGTTTCGACCTGGGGCTGGATGGTCGCGAGCGGCGTCGTCGATCTGGTGCTGGGAGGCATCCTTTTGGCGGGCCTTCCCGGCGACGCCGCATGGGCGCTGGGCCTGCTCGTCGGCATCAACCTGATTTTCGGCGGAGCCGCGCTCTCGGCGATCGCTCTTCGCCTTCGCACCTCGTCGTCGCTCCCGCAGAGCTGAGAGGCTGGGCTGAGGCGGCCGCACCGCTCCGGGCGCGGGTTCTTTGACGGCAGACAACGCGCATACGGTCGCGCCCGATGCGTCGAGCGCGTCGGGCGAGCGCGGCGGCGGTCGGCGGCTAGGCGATCAGCCGCTCCTTCGCGCATAGATGCAGAAGGCCGGGCCGTTGCGGTGCGTTAAGTCCTCATGGCCGATGCGGATGTCGTCATAGCCGAGCGCGGCCAGCGCCTTTGGCAGGTCGTCGCGAAACATCCAGCGCGGATTGTCGAAGACGCCGCCGCAAAATTTGTCCGCCTGCTGGGCGCCGAGATAGGACCGCTCGAACAGTCTCACGTCGAAGCCGAGACGCCGGTCGGTCGAGTAATACGGGGACTGGGCCTGCGCCGCGCGTTCCCGCTCGCTGTCGGCGACATAATGCGTCCAGAGAAAAAGGGCCGGGGCCTTTCGCGCGCAAAGCTCCAGCAGCGCGAGGGGATCGCGCATGTGATAAAGCACGCCGCAGGCGACGACGAGATCGTAGAGCTGCGTCGATTGACGCATCCAGTCGTTGACTTCGGCGAGGAAGAATTTCGCCTTGAGGTCAAGAATCTCCTTGGCGACAAGGCATTTCAAGAAGGCCAGACGGTTGGCTTCGACAGCGTCGACGCGCGCGCCGGCGCGCTCGAGCTGGCAAGTGTGCGTCGCCTCCATCGGACCGATTTCGAGCACATGCGCGCCCGAGACTCCGCCATGCTGCTCGATCGCCCAAGCGACGCGGTCGTCGCACCAAAGACGCTCGGCGGCGCCCCCAGCGCCGGGGTCGGACGGCAGGCTGTGATTCCAGCCCGGAATGAGATCGATGGCGTTTCGCCGATAATCGCCCGAGCTTACATATTGTTTAAAGGATGCGAAGTCGAGCCCGACGCCCGATGGTGTTTGTTTGCGCTTTGACTTGAGGAAATCAATCATCGCTTTCAGCTTTATCCTGGCTGGCGGTCAGCGTTTCCTGCCGGCGGCCGGTCTATAGGGCTGCGATCGAACAGCTCGACAATCTTTATCAGTGACGGCGCATTTCGCAAAACAGTCGGGAGTTTCAAACAAGCCGCGCGAGGCCGTTTGGCGCAGGCGTTTGGCGCGCGCGACCCGCTCGACGCAATATGGTAAGCTTTGCGTTGCAGAATGCAGGTCCTAACGATCGAGGTGGTCGTGACGGTCTTTTAGCGCCGGTCGGAGGAGGCTGGAGGCGATTTTGCTGGGGCTGGTTTCGAGAATTCTCGCCTGGCGGGCTCCCCGGACCCAAAAGGCCGCCGCTTTCGGCGCGCTCGGCGCGGCTCTCGTCGCGCTCGGCGCTTCGGCGACCGGCGCCTCGACTCCTTTCGATGGCAAGTGGATCATCGACGCGACCGCCTCCGGCTTTCTCTGCCCCGTGCGCAGCAAGCGGCTCGGCGCGCTGGTCGCGGCCGGCCGCGTCACGAAAATGCTCGGACTCCCGTCGCCCCAGACCGTAGGCTTCGTCGATTCATCCGGCGCCGTCACGATCGAGGTGAAGTCGCTCGGCGTCACGGCCCACATCAAAGGCAAGATCGTCGGCAAAACCGGGCAGGGCGAGTGGTCCTCGAACAGTTTTCTGTGCCCCGGCGGCGGCTGGCGCGCGGCGGCGATCGGGGGAGCTCAGCCGCAAAGCCCCAAGCCGGTCAAACCAGTAGCGGCGAGCCCGATTTCCTCTCCCATTTATTGAGCATGGACAGCCGTTCCTTTCGCCGCCGTCTCGGCGTAAAAGGCCGCCATGCTGGTCGACACGCACTGCCACCTCGATTTTCCCGATTTCGCGCCGGAGCGCGACGCCGTCGTCGCGCGCGCTCGCGCCGCAGGCGTCGGGCGCTTCGTGACGATCTCAACTCATGTGACGAAATTCCGCGAGATCGCGGCGATCGCGGAAAGCTATGACGACGTCTTCTGCACGGTCGGCACGCATCCCAATCACGCGCTCGACGAGCCGGAGGCGAGCCCCGAAACGCTCGTCGCGCTGGCGCGCCACGAAAAATGCGTCGCCTTTGGCGAGGCCGGGCTCGACTATCATTATAATCATGCGCCGAAAGAGACGGCGCAGCGGGTCTTTCGCCGCCACATCGCCGCGGCGCGGGAGGCGCAGCTGCCGCTCGTGATCCATACGCGCGACGCCGACGAGGACATGGCCCGCATCCTGCGCGAGGAGATGGGGCAGGGGGCCTTCCCCGCCCTGCTCCATTGTTTCACGGGCTCGCGCGCCCTGGCCGAGACAGCGGTCGAGCTCGGTGTTTATCTTTCGTTCTCTGGCGTGTTGACGTTCAAGAACGCGCAAAATCTGCGCGACACCGCCGCCGCCATGCCGCTCGAGCGTCTGCTCGTCGAGACCGACGCGCCCTTTCTCGCGCCGACGCCCCATCGCGGAAAGCGCAATGAGCCGGCCTTCGTCAGGGAGACCGCGCGCGTTTTGGCCGAAGCGAAGGGCGTCTCGGAGGGCGAGATCGCCGCGGCCACGACCGCCAACGCGCTGCGGCTTTTCTCCAAAATGCCGCCGCTCTCCCGCGCCGAGGCCGCGGCTTGACCCTCGAGGTCACGATCCTGGGCTGCGGCTCGTCGGGCGGCGTGCCGCGGGCCGGCCAGGGCTGGGGCAAATGCGACCCCCACAATCCCAGGAATTGGCGGCGGCGCTGCTCGATTCTCGTGACGCGTCGGGCAGGGGCCGAGTCGACCATGATCCTGGTCGACACCTCGCCGGATCTGCGCGAGCAATTGATCGACGCCGGCGTCAAGCGCGTCGACGCGGTGCTCTACACCCATCTGCACGCCGACCATACGCATGGGATCGACGATCTGCGTCCCCTCGTGATCCAGAACGGGCGGCGCATTCCGGCCTATATGGACGAGGCGACGGCGAGCGCCATGAAGTTGCGCTTCGATTATGTCTTCGTGACGCCGCCTGGGAGCTGCTATCCGCCGATGATGGACGCGCGGGAGCTCGAGGCGCGAAAGCCCGTGACGATCGAAGGCCCGGGCGGGTCGATTCGCGCGACGCCGTTTCGGCTCGAGCACGGGGACATGGATTCGCTCGGCTTCCGCTTCGAGGCGGACGGCAAGGTCTTCGCCTACACGCCCGATATGCACGCCATACCGCCGGAAAGCGTCGAATTTCTCACGGGGCTCGATCTGTGGATCATCGACGCCCTACGGCACCAGCGCCACGGCACGCATTTTAGCGTGTCGCAAGCGTTCGAGTGGCTCGAACGCATGCGGCCCCGCCGCGCCGTCTTGACCGACATGCACGTCGATCTCGATTACAAGGCGCTCGCGGCGATCTGTCCGCCGGCGACGGAGCCCGCCTACGACGGGATGCGCGTGGAGCTGGGCTGACGGCCGACGTCAGAGCCCAAGGGCGGCATAGGCCAGCGCCGCAAGGATCAGCCCGTTGAGCAGAGCGCCGATCGCCCGCAAGCGGTAGAGCCGCTGCCCGGTGATCGAGCCGATCAAGCCCGTGAGCGCCAGGAGCGCCAGCATCGCCACGAGCCCCGAAAAGAGCGGCTCGACGGGCCGGCCTCTTGTCGCGAAGCCCGCGACGAACAGCGTCGCCGCAAAGGCTGAGGGCCCGAATGCGCAAAGAGGCACGAGCGGGAAGCGGATGGTCCTCGCCCGAGGACCCGTATGTTGCGTCACAGTTTTCTCCGATCAAGACAGGCGACGCCCGACTTTCCCGCCCAAGGCTCGCCTTGGCCGTTCGAATCTCTATCAGCGCGCAATCGCCGGCATTTTTTTGACGATGGGGAGGCCTTCCGAGGCGGCGATCGGAAAATCTGTGTTTCTCCTTTGGCGGCAAGGCGAGCTCAATCAATCGTTAGCCGAAGCTCGCGATTGGAGCGGACCCGCGCCGCGCGCGTGCTAGCCTCGAGGCTCAGGCTCAGGCGTTTGGCCCCGAAATGCCGGGATATCGGCTTAGGTTCCATAATAACGATTATGCGAATCGTGGTTGCGCGCGCGACAAGGACTCGCCTTCCGCGGTTTCAGGCTCGACCCGGTCGCCTCCTCCCGATTGTGGCGCTACCTGAGGGAACGGATCTAACAGCGCCGAACGAAGCGGACGAAGAACAAAGGACCGTCTTATGACTGACTATTCTCCACCACGCGTTTGGGAGTGGAAGCGTCCCAGCGGCGGCCAATTCGCCAATATCAATCGGCCGGTTTCGGGGGCGACGCATGACGCGGAGCTGCCGGTCGGCAAGCATCCTCTGCAACTTTATTCAATGGGCACGCCCAACGGCGTCAAGGTGACGATCCTGCTCGAGGAGCTGCTGGAAGCCGGGTTCGCCGGCGCGGAATACGACGCCTGGCTCATTCGTATCAGCGAGGGAGACCAATTTTCGAGCGGCTTCGTCGCGATCAACCCAAACTCGAAGATCCCGGCCATGGTCGATCGGAGCGGCGCGGCGCCGATCCGCATCTTCGAATCCGGCGCAATCCTGATCTATCTGGCCGAAAAGTTCGGCGCCTTCCTGCCGGGAGATCCCGCCCTGCGCGCCGAATGCCTCTCCTGGCTCTTCTGGCAGGTCGGCAGCGCGCCCTTTCTCGGCGGGGGCTTCGGACACTTTTACGCTTATGCCCCCGAGAAGATCGAATATGCGATCGACCGCTTCGCCATGGAGGTCAAGCGCCAGCTCGACGTGCTGGACAAACGCTTGAGAGAAAAGGAATTTGTGGCGGGCGGCGCCTACACGATCGCCGATATGGCCGTGTGGCCCTGGTATGGCGCTCTGGTCGAGGGCAAGCTTTATGACGCCGGCGAGTTTCTGCAGGTCGAGGCCTATGCGAACGTGCGGCGCTGGGCCGAGGCCGTCGGAGAGCGTCCGGCCGTGCTGAGGGGTCGTATCGTCAATCGGACTTTCGGCGACCCTGCCGAACAATTGCAGGAACGGCACGAGGCGTCGGATTTCGAGCGGCGCAAGCCGCCCTCCCCTTAACGCGTATCGACGCAAATGTTGACGGATCTTGCGCTTAGAACTTGCTCCAGATCGCGCGCTTCTCGAGCAGGGAAATTACGTACGCCGTTTTGGGCGAAATTCGCTGGCCAGCGCGGCCCGAATTCTGCTAATAGAGAGCGCGCGCGGGACTATATGGCATTGAGCTCACAAATTCCCACACAAACTCTGACGACCCGCGGTCGCCAGCGGCTTGCGTTTGGGCGATGATCAAGTGACATAGCGGTCTTGCCGATGTGGCGAAGACGAGACAGGTTGACATGAGCAAAGGTAAGGATTTCCGCGGTCCTCGCAAGCGCGGATTCGACGACGACGGTCCCTTCGGTTACGACGCCCCCCGGTCGCCCAGGCCGGCTCGCGCGGGTTTTGGCGGCGGAGGATTTGGGGAGGGTCCGCCGATTGCGTCGGACGCGCCGGCCGTCGATGCGGTCGTGAAATGGTTCAAGACCGACAAAGGTTTTGGCTTTGTCGAGCTCGCCAACGGGACTGGCGACGCTTTCCTTCATATCGGCGCGGTGCAGGCGGCGGGCTATGAAAGCCTGCCTCCCGGCGCAAAGCTCAAGGTCAACGTCTCGAGCTCGCTCAAAGGACAGCAGGTGTCGCGGATTATCGAGGCGGACCTCGCCGGCGCAGCCGAACGCGCGCCGCCGCCCCGGACCTTTGACGGTCCCCGGCCGCCGCGCCGGGCGTCGCCCGATCCTTCGACCGCGGTCACCGTCGCGGGCAAGGTCAAATGGTTCGACGAGTCGAAAGGTTTCGGCTTCGTTCAATCCAATGACGGCGGCAAGGACGTCTTCGTCCATATCTCGATCCTCGCGCCCTCGGGCGTGAGTCGCCTCGTCGAGGGCCAGCCGGTCACGATGCAGGTCGTCGACACGCAAAAGGGCCGCGAGGCGCTGTCGATCTCGACCCAGTGACCTAAGCGTCGCTTCAATTATCCAACGCCGCGAGGCCCCGCCCGGCCTCGCGGCGTTTTTTGTTGGAAAGGCGCTTGAGCGCCGTCACGTTGTGCAACTTCCGGATGTTCCGCTCCTGAGGCGGAAATTCGCATTGGACCGCCGTGCGTAAGCACGCCGCCTGGCTCCCGTTCTTGACAAGCGCCGGAGCGTCGTGATGTTCGCCTCCATGATACGCAGGGCGCTGCCGAGATGGGGGCTCGAGGACGGGGCGCTTCGACCCGTTGGTCCGCGGCGGCGCTTCATCGACGCTTCGCCCGCCCTCCGAGGACCGCGATGACGATTTCTCGCCTCATCGAGATCATGGCGGCGCTGCGCACGCCCGAGAGCGGCTGTCCATGGGATCTGGAGCAGACCTCGCGCTCGATCGCCCCTTACGCGATCGAGGAGGCCTATGAGGTCGTGGACGCGATCGAACGCGGCGATCTTTTCGACCTCAAGGACGAGCTCGGCGATCTGCTGCTGCAGGTCGTCTTCCACGCCCGCATGGCGGAGGAGGCCGGCCATTTCGCCTTCGACGACGTCGTCGCGGCGATCTGCGAGAAGCTCACGCGCCGCCACCCGCATGTCTTTGCGCAGATCGAGGCGCGCGATTCGCAGGCCGTCTCGGTTCAATGGGAGGCGATCAAGGCGGTTGAGAGGGCCGCGCGCGCCGCGCGGCGCGGGACGGACGCACCCCCTTCCCTGCTCGATGGCGTGCCGACGCCCCTGCCCGCGCTGACGCGCGCGGTGAAACTGCAGCAAAAGGCCGGGAAGGTTGGATTCGACTGGGCCGACGCCCGCCTCGTGCTCGAAAAGATCCGCGAGGAGACGGCGGAGGTCGAGGCGGAGCTTGCGGCGCCGGGCGCCGAGGCTTCGCCCGAGCTGGAGGATGAGATCGGCGATCTTCTCTTCGCCATGGCCAACCTCGCCCGCCACGCCAAGGTCGATCCCGAGCAGGCGCTGCGGGGCGCCAACGCCAAATTCGAGCGCCGCTTCCGCCACATCGAACGCCGCCTCACTGAAGCCGGCCGCACGCCGAAAGAGGCGACGCTCGCGGAGATGGAGGCGCTGTGGGTCGAGGCGAAGGAATTGGAGCGCGGCTCCATTTTCCAAGATGGCGGCTGAGGCGGCGCGCGCCCGTTCCGCATCATTCGACGCCGAGCACACGCAGCCCGAGCGCCCTGCCCGCCGCTCGCATTTCCGCGTCAAGCGTCGCGATCGGCAGGGCGCGCCGGGAAGCGAGCTCGATATAGGCTGCGTCATAGAGAGTGAGGCCGAAACGCTCGGCGAGCTCCGCCGTATCGACCCAGGCGCTGGCGTCGGTATGGGCGTCGACGACGATGTCGAGCAGGCTCAGATCGGCCAGCGCCGCGCGGCGGAACTCTTCGTCGATGCGCCCGCGCCGCCGCGCGATTGCGAGGCAATCGGCGACCTCGAGCCGCCACAGGGAGGGCACGACAGCGCCCCGCTCGGCGACCTCCCCGAAGACGCGCTCCAAGGCGAGCGTCGTCTCATCGCCGAAGATCCACGCGAGCGTCGCCGAGCTGTCGAGCACGAGGCTCAAGGCCGGCCTTCGTTGCGAAGAGCCTTCCATTCCGCCCAATCGAAAGGCCCGAGCTTTCCCGCCCTGGCGCGTTGACGAATGCGCTGCAACGCGGCGCGCGCCTGTTCATGGCCTTGGACGGGTCGAATCGGCGCGAGGCGCGCCACGGGCCGGCCGTGACGGGTGATCGTTATTTCCTCGCCCTGCTCCACGAGATCGAGAAGCTGACCGAGCCTGTTCTTGGCCTCGAAGGCGCCGATCTCGCGCATGAGCGCTCCGTCTCTGAGTTTAAGCTAGCTTAGTCCAGCCTGTTCACGCTTTCCAGAGGGCCGCCGATCAGATGTGCGGGATTTTAACCGCATCGATATGGTTAAAATACCACATTTTTGTGATTTATTAATCAAATTCACGCAATTAATTGATATTCAATGGACTTCAAATCCGCTCGATTTCCTCCTTGGCGCGCTTCAACAGCTCGCGCAGCTTTTCGGCGCGTTCGGACGAGAGCTCCCCTCCCCGCATTTTTTCAAACAGCGCGGCGCGCAGCTCGCCGATCGCCTCGCCGAGCGCGGACTGGCCGATGGGCGCCGCAGCCTCCTCGAGCTGCGCCTTGATCCTGTCGAGCTCGACTCGGTGCTCCTCGAGATAGGCGCGGCCCGCAGGGGTGATCGAGAAGCGGCGGCGCGGGCCAAAAGATTGCGAGGTGACGAGCCCGGCCTCGAGCAGCGCCTGCAGGATCGGGTAGATCGCGCCGGGGCTCGGGCTGTAGGCGCCCTGAAAGTGCGATTTCAGCGCCTTGATGATCTCATAGCCGTGGCGCGGAGCCTCATCGATGAGGCCGAGCGTGACGAGCCGCAGCGCGCCGGAATCGAAAAGCCGCGCCCCACGCGCGCGCGCGAAGGGGCCGCCGCGCCCGAATAGCCGCCGGAAAGGCGGGCGGCAGCTTCCTTGATCTTCGTCTTCGCCCCCCGGGGGGCAAAAGGGCGGACGCATGACGGTAAGAACTCGGCGTGAAGGCCTCGGGGCTCATAACACGGCCGGGCCGCTGAGCTCGAAAGGGTTGCGCGTTACGGATAACGCTTTTCCCGTTGCGGCTGCGGCTGCGGGTCGGTTTGGCGCAGGCGGTAGAATGAGGGGGCAAGCTCGCGCTGCGCCTTTCAACTCATGGCGGCGAGCGTGGCGAGCGGTCGACCTTTGTCAATGACGGCCTAAAAGGCCGCCGCCGAAGGCGGTGCGCTTCGCGCATCATTGACAAAGGCCGATCCGCCTCGCCGACAACGCTCCGCCAAGAGATAAAAGGCGGTTCAAAGTCATCGGCGCTGAGTAGATCAAGGAATCGAGAAGCGCGCCCGCGAGGGGCGCGCTTCTCCGTTGTTTACAGCCTTCCGGCCGAAACCGGCCTCAGACCTCCTTATCCGCGTTCGCGGCGCGCTCGGCCTGGAACCGCTCAAAGGCCTCCCGGTCGCGCCTCTCGCGCTCGCGGCGCGCGAACTCGGCGAAGGCCTCGGCCTCCTCGTCGAGCGCCTTCAGGGTCTCGCGGCGTTTCGCGTCGAGCGCGCTGTTGCCGGTCGAATGCCGGAAGCCGCGGTGGCGCCCGCCGCACCCCCGCTCCCACCCAAAATGCCGCCAGGCGAGGAAGGCGAGCGCCAGAAGGCCGAGCGGCGGGCAGATCAGAAAGGCCGCGCCGGCGAGGAGCAGCTTTATCGGCAGCCGCGGGCCGAAGCCGCGCCCCTCCCCGCAAGCGGTCGGATCGGATCTAAGAGCGGCATGCGCACAGTGGGACATGGTGAGCCTCATGGTTTAGTCCGAACGATCTTCCTTACGATATATCGGACAACCGGGATTTAATATGCGAGATATCGTTTGCAAGAGCCGTCGGAAAAACTCGGCCCGCTCAAACGCGCCGAGTTTGGCGCGGTCCCTACCCCGCCTTAAGCCCCAGCTTTTCCGCGAGCCCGATCCGCTGCAGCTTGCCGGTTGCGCCCTTGGGGATTTCGTCGAGGAACACAATCTTGCGCGGAACCTTGAAGGCCGCGAGCCGCTCGGAGAGGAAGGCCTTCACCTCCCGCTCCGTGACGCTCGCTCCTTGGCGCAGAACGACCGCGGCGGCGACGTCCTCGCCGAGCATGTCATGCGGCATGGCGAAGGCGACGACCTGCTGCACCGCGGGATGGTCCATCAGCGCCTCGTCAACCTCGCGCGGCGAGATTTTCTCGCCGCCGCGATTGATGATCTCCTTGAGGCGTCCCGTCAAACTCACATAGCCGTCCGCGTCCTTCACGCCCTGGTCGCCGGTGCGAAACCAGCCGTTGACGAAGCCTTCAGCGTTGGCTTTCGGATTGTTCTCATAGCCCGCCGTGACGTTTTCGCCGCGGATGACGATCTCGCCCACGGCGCCCGCCGGTAAAATCTCGCCCGCCTCGTCCATGATCTCGATCTCCGGCCCGGCCGCGGGGCCGACCGAGCCGGGCTTGCGCGCGCCATGCAGGGGATTGGAGGCCATCTGATGGGCGGCTTCCGTCATGCCATAGGCCTCGATGACCGGGGCGTGGAACGCTGCCTCCAGCTCCGCGATCACCTGCGGCGGCAGCGAGGAGGACGACGAGCGGATGAAACGCAGCGGGTGGCGCAGGATCTCCTCCCTGTGATGCCCCGCCCGGGTCAGGATCGCCTGATGCATCGTCGGCACGGCGGTGTACCAGGTGGGCTTGGCCTCCTCCATCCAGCCGAAGAATTTCAGCGCGTTGAAGCCCGGGGTGCAGAAGACCGAGCCGCCGCGCGACAGCGGGGCGAGCAGCCCCGCGATGAGCCCGTGAATGTGGAAGAACGGCATGACGTTCAGCGCGCGATCCGCCGTGGAGAAGTCCAGCGTCCGCACGATGTTTTGCGCCGAGGTCGCGACATTGTGCTGCGAGAGCGGCACGATCTTGGGCCGCGAGGTTGTGCCCGACGTGTGCAGGATCAGCGCGACGTCCTCGGGGCTGGCGAAGCCGGGCTTGGCCGCCGCGGCCTCTTGCGCCGAGCTGTCCCGTTCAAACGCGGCGTGATCCGAGAGCGCGAAATCCCCTGCCCCGCCGGCGCGCGGCGTCAAGGTCAAAACGAAAACGCCGAGCCTTCTCGCCGCCTCGATCGCGGGCGAGGCGCTCCCCGCCTCGACGACGAGCGCCTTCGCCTTGAGGTCCTCCATGTAGAATTCGAATTCGTCGAGCTTGTAGGCGGGGTTGAGCGGCGCGGCGGTCGCGCCCTGAGTGATCGCAATGAAGGCCGCCGCCATCTCGGGGCCATTGGGCAGCACGATCGCGACGCGGTCGCCACGGCCGACGCCAAAGCCGTTCAGCGTGGCGATCGTATCCTTGACGAGCGCGCGCAGCCTCCCGAAGGAGAGCGGCGGGGCGCCTGGAGCGCTGAGAGCGATCGCCGCGTCGGGGACGGCGGAAAAAAGGCTTTCGAGCGTGCGGCTCAAGATCATAGGTTTTCTCCGGGAATAAGCGTCCACGCGCCTCAGGCCGGCGTGACGGCGAGCTTGCCCTTCTCGCGCTCGAGCCTTTCCGCAAGCAGCTTCGCCAGGGCGTAGACGGCGCGCAAATGCGGCGTCGGGACAGAGACGATCTCGCCAAGCTCGATGACCGAGCCCAGCAGCGCCTCGATCTCGATGGCGCGTCCGCTCTCCACGTCCTGCAGCATCGAGGTCTTATGCGCGCCCACGGACTCCGCGCCGGCAATCCGCTTTTCCAAAGAAATTCGGAAGCGGACGCCGAGCGCCTCGCCGACGACCTGCGCCTCGCGCATCATCTCGGCGGCAAGCGCCCGCGTCGGGGCGAAACGGCAAATGTCTTCCAGCGTCGCGTGGGTCAGCGCGCTGATCGGATTGAAGCTCAGATTTCCCCAAAGCTTCAGCCAGATTTCGGCGCGCACGTCCGAGACGACCGGCGCCTTGAAGCCGGCGCGGGCAAGAGCTTCCGCCACCGACTTGACACGCTCGCTCTTTTCGCCGTCGATCTCGGCGAGCGAGAAGCGGTCGCCCTCGATGTGCCGGATGACTCCGGGGCTCACGACGTCTGCCGCCGGATAGACGACGCTGGCGATGATCCGGTCGACGGGCAGGTGATCGGCGATGATTCCTCCCGGATCGACGCTCTCGAGCCGGCGGCCCTCATGCGGCCCCCCATGTTTGAAGAAATACCACCAGGGAATGCCGTTTTGCGCGGTCAGAACAAGCGTTTTCTCGCCCAGGGACGACGCGAGCTCGGGGACAATCGCGGCGAGCTGATGCGCCTTGACGCCCAGCACCACGAGATCCTGGGGGCCGAGATCGGCCATCCGCTCGCTCGACGCGATCTTCACGGTGAAGGGCTCGTCAGTATCGATCAGCCGCAGACCCTCGCTGCGGATGGCGGCAAGCTGCGTCCCGCGCGCGACGACGCTGACCTCTTCGCCTGCGCGCGCGAGCTTCGCCGCCAGAAGGCCGCCGATCGCCCCCGCGCCGACGACGCAAATTTTCATGCCGAGGCTCCTCTTAGGACTGAGCTTCTGTTTCCGTGATCGTCGCGGACCTGTCCAGCCCGATTGCCGGAAGCGGCGTCCACCACGGGGCGCGCCGTCGGCGCTGGACGTCCCGAGACGCGACAATCCGAGGCCAGGTCGGGAAAATGAACCTCAACCACTTTATCAGGTAAGTCATATAAGATAATGATTTACATGTCGTATAGAGCGCATCTTTCAGTTTAGATTTGGATAGGGATTGCCTCGCGGCCTTGTCCCCGCCCTTCATGGCATTTTCGCATAGGCCTCCGTGAGAAAATGGTCGAAGGCGTTGACGCGGACCACGCCGAGGCGTGGGAATTCCGCGTTGGTCATCGCGTAAAGCGCGAAGGACAGGGCGAACGCGAAGGCCAATAAATGGATGCGGCTCGGCGTGTCCGCTGCGGCCATGCTGAAGCCGGCGAGCAAGGAGCCCGCGAGGCCAAAGCCTTACAGCATGGCGAAGACGATCTTGGGCGGATGTTTTTCGTTCGCTCCGTGACGCAACGCCGCCGTTTCAAAAACCTTCGAGATGACCGCCAGCAGGATCGAGCAGGTCCAGACATAGGTCGCGGTGCGGCAGGCCGTCAGCGCGCCCAACCACAGCTCGGCCTTCAAGGCGGCGATCTCGGCCTCCGATCCTCCTCGAAATCGAAGCCGACCGGCTCGCGGTAGAGCTCGATGCGCGCCCCCAGATAGGACTTCAGCTTGGCCTTCAGCGCATCGCGCGACGCCTCTTCCAACAGGTCCAAGTGATCATAGGCCTTGCTGATGTCGCTCGCCTCCAGGACGATCAGTTGCCTGCGTTCGTCGAATCGCTACAGCGCTCCGGAGACTGCGAAAGCCCAGAAGCAGGCCCAGCAGGGCGAAAATAGCGCCTTCGACCGCGTCCCAGACCCGCCAATGCTTTGGCACCGCCCGTCGCGACATACCGCCGGCCGAGACGCCGCCCAACAGCCAGCAAAGCCAGAGATTCGCTGACAATGACTTGGATCACGCTTAACGCGAGAGGCCTGGTCGCAGGAGCGCTTTTATATTCCAATCTGCTCCGCCCTAGGTTAAGAGCGCGTTATTCACTCGCGTTCGCAAGTCTGATCCTAGAGGGCGGTTCATATGTTTCGATCGAAGTCAGCAGATAGGATGGGGGCCGCCGCGGCGCTTTTCTGTGCTTTATCGCTACTCGCCGCCTGCGCCGGCGGACCGGACGGATCGAGCCCGATCGTTTCGGCGCCGGCGTCAACCGCTCCCGACGCGCTGGTCGGTCGCTGGGGTCTTGCCGCCTATCACCGCGAGAGCGACCGCCCCCGGACCGAGGCCGAGGCGAAGCGCCAGTGCAACAATCCCTATAACATCACGCGCGGTCCGAACGGCGGCGTCATCATGCATCTCGCCGATGTGGCCGAACCGCAGGAGCTCGTTCTCAAGGGCGGTCCGGGCGGCGCCAATTTTCTCGGACTGCCCGGCGCGGCCGGCGCTCCCGAGGATCGCGAAGTCTTCGCGGTCTCGGAGAAGTCCTTCAGCGTGAAATGGGTCAATCCCGACAACGCCAATCGCTACGGCATGATGATCTACGTCCGCTGCGCCTGAAAGCCGACCCCAGACGTCATCCTCTCCAGTCACAAGACTGCTTAACGAGATCAAGATGAGACGAGCGAACTTGACTCCTTCGAACCCGATCCTGCGCCGCCTGCTCCTCGTGGTCGGCGCCTGCCTCGCCGTCGCCCTGCCCGCCGCCACGCCGACGCTGGGCGCCGGCGCCGCCCAGGACGAAATGCAGATTGACGATCAGCCGGGCTATGTGCCGAACGAAGCCGAGGAGCATCTGGAGGGCCCGCTCGAGCGGCAGGTGGTGTTCTTCCGCACGAACGAACCGCCGGGATCGATCGTCGTTCATACAAACGAGCGCTTTCTCTACCTCGTGATGGAAAACAATCGCGCCATGCGCTACGGCATCGGCGTCGGCCGCGACGGATTCCAATGGGCCGGGCAGCACAAGATTTCCCGCAAGCAGGAATGGCCCGACTGGCGGCCGCCGCCGGAGATGATCGAACGGCAACCCTATTTGCCGCGCTTCATGGCGGGCGGACCCGGCAATCCGATGGGCGCCCGCGCCCTCTACATCGGCCAGACCGTTTACCGAATCCACGGAACGAATCAGCCGCAGACGATCGGCCATGCCGTGTCGTCGGGATGTTTCAAACTCGTGAACGGCGACATCATCGATCTCTATGAGCGTGTGCCGGTCGGCACGCGAATTGTCGTCAAACAGGCTCCCAGCCTCTGACCCCTTCAGGAATATCGGCAAGCGAGGTAATCATGCGGTCGCGCCATTTTTCCATCAAGACGTCGCTTTTTGCCCTGACGGCTCTTTCTCTCGCCATTCCTGCGGCGGCCGGCGCGACGACGCTGAGCGCCGTGCGGGACCGCGGCGAGCTGATCTGCGGCGTCAGCGCTGGCATTCCCGGCTTTTCGATCGCCGACGACAAGGGCAAATGGTCGGGTTTCGACGTCGACTTCTGCCGCGCCGTCGCCGCGGCGGTGTTGACCGACCCCTCGAAGGTGCGTTTCGTCCCGCTCACCGCGGATGAGCGTTTCGACGCGCTGAAGGCGAAAAAAATCGACGTGCTGGCGCGCAACTCGACATGGACGATAACCAACGAAACCGATCACGACGTGGCCTTCGTCGGCGTCAATTATTACGATGGCCAGGGATTCATGGCGCCCAAGCAGCGTAACCTCACCTCGGCGCTGGAGCTCGGCGGCAGCAAGGTCTGCGTGAAGAGCGGATCGGAAAGCGAGGCCAATCTCACGGATTTCTTCGAAGCCAATCAGATGAAATTTGAACCGGTCAGGTTCGAGACCCTGGCGGAAATGCTGAAGGCCTACGAGAGCGGCAAATGCGATGTCGTGACGACCGACACCTCGCAGCTTTACGCCGGGCGTCTCGAGCTTTCCAAAAAAGGGGATCACGCGATCTTGGCTGACGTCATCTCCAAGGAGCCACTGGGGCCGGCGGTGCGCCAGGACGACATGCAGTGGTTCGAGATCGTCAAATGGGTGAACTACGCGATGATGAACGCCGAGGAGCTCGGCATTTCCTCGGCGAACATCGGGGAGGCGACGCAGTCGAAAAAGCCGGCTGTCCGCCGCTTTGTCGGCGCTGAGGGCGACTCGGCCAAGCAGCTCGGCCTCGCGCCCGACTGGGCGGTGAACGTCGTCAAGGCGGTCGGCAATTATGGCGAGTTGCTCGATCGCAATGTCGGAACCAAATCGGCGCTTGGCATTACGCGCGGTCTCAACCAGCTTTGGAACATGGGCGGGATCCAATATGCGCCGCCGATCCGCTAAAACGGCTGAAGCTCGGAAAAGCGGCCCGCCTCACGCCCGCCGTCCCGGCCGCGGAGCGCGCCCGGGAGGCGCGCCCTGCGGGAACTTGTGCTCGAGCTCGCCCACCCGCGCCGGCGGCACGCGCAGGAGCAGGCGCTGGGCGCCGTCAGGCAAAGCCTCGCGCGCCAGCACCTCGGCGTGGGCGTAGGCCCAGGCGAGGCCGGCGCCGTCCTCCGCGGCGACGGTGACCGCGCGAGTTTCTCGCGCCTCGCCGAGCAGCGTCTCGATCCGTTTAAGCAGCGCCTCGATCCCCTCCCCCGTCAGCGCCGAGACCAGAGCCGTCGGAATAGCGTTCGCGCGCGCGGCGAAGCGCAGCGCCGCCTCGCGCTCGGGGTCGAGCGCGTCGATCTTGTTCCAGACCTCGATCGTGGGCTTGGCGTTCTCGCCCGACAGGCCGAGCTCCGCGAGGATCTGCTCGACGTCCCGCGCCTGCGCCTCGAAATCCTCGCCGCTCGCGTCGCGCACATGCAGAAGCAGGTCCGCCTGCGTGACTTCTTCCAGCGTCGCGCGGAAGGCGGAAATCAGAAGAGTCGGCAGGTCGGAGATGAAGCCGACCGTGTCGGAAAGCAGCGCCACGGCGCCATGCGGCAGGCGGATGCGCCGCACGGTCGGGTCGAGCGTCGCGAAGAGCAGATCTTCGGCGAAGACTCCCGCCCCGCACAATCTGTTGAAGAGCGTGGATTTTCCGGCGTTGGTGTAGCCAACGAGCGCGACGACCGGGAAAGGGACGTCGCGGCGCGTCTTGCGATGCAGACCACGTGTGCGCTTCACCTTGTCGAGCTCCTGCTCGATCTTGCGCATGCGCTCCTCGATGAGGCGCCGGTCGGTCTCGATCTGCGTCTCGCCGGGGCCGCCAAGGAAGCCGAAGCCGCCGCGCTGGCGCTCCAGATGGGTCCAGCTGCGCACGAGCCGCGACTTCTGATAGCCCAAGTGGGCGAGCTCGACCTGCAGCGCGCCCTCGCGCGTGCGCGCCCGCCGACCGAAAATCTCGAGGATCAGCCCGGTGCGGTCGATGACCTTGCAGCCCCAGGCCTTCTCCAGATTGCGCTGCTGCACCGGCGAGAGCGCGCAATCCATCGAGACGAGCGCGATCTCCTCCTCGGAGACGAACTCGCCGATCTCCTCGACCTTGCCCTTGCCGAGAAAGGTCGCGGGCCGCGTCTCGGCGAGCGGAACGTGGATCGCCTGGCGCACGTCGAGATCGATCGCGAGCGCCAGCCCCTGCGCCTCTTCGAGGCGCGCCGCGGGCTCGCGCTGGGCGCTGTCTTTCGGCCCGCGCGCCGAATAGGGGCCGACGACGAGCGCACGGGTCCTCTCGCCTCGCCTTGGCTTTGGCGAGACGGTTTTCGAAAGGGAAGCGTCGTCCTTCAACCGCGTTGGAGCTTTCCTAAATCACGCCGTTTTGAGCGGACTCGCTCAAACGCAGAAACGTGACCGCTTTTAAGATGTTAGAGCGCGCTTAGCGCGAAAAAACCGGCTTCTGCTTTTACGCGAGCCGCGCTCTAGCTCTGAAGTCCGCGGGCCTAGCGCGACTTCTCGGTGATCTCGCCTTCCTCGGAAGGCTCGAACATATGAATGGGGTGGCCCGGCATGATTGTCGAGATCGCGTGCTTGTAGACGAGCTGCGAGTGACCATCCCGCCGAAGCAGCAGACAGAAGTTGTCGAACCAGGTGATGATCCCCTGAAGCTTGACGCCATTAACCAGGAAGATCGTGAGCGGGACCTTGTTTTTTCTTACAAAATTCAAAAACGTGTCCTGCAGGTTTTGCGCGCGCTCCGACATTCGCCCGTCCTGTTCTTTTTGGTTGGGCGGCGTCGAGCGCCGCCTCGAGTTCGTAGCCTCGATTAAACCGGTAGTCCTATATTAGAGCGCGGCTTGCTGCAACGCGCAAGGCTTTAGAAGAGGAAATGGCGTCGCTCGCCTTCTCGGCCGCGCCCTTACGCTTGACGTAGGCGCTCGAAATTCGCAGAGAACAGAGTTCGCGATAGCGCTGGACGGGAAAGGATCGACATGACTCGCTCCGGAGCTGAAGCTGAGCCGCGTTTGCTCGCTCCGACGCTGGACGCCGCGACCAGGGCTGTCATCGAAAAGCGCGCCTTCACCTTGCGAGCGCCGGCAGGCGCCTGGGTTTTTCGCGAGGGCGTCGCCTGCGAAGCCTATCCGATCATCGTCACGGGGCGCGTCCGCGTTCAGAAGACGGGGGCCAATGGCCGCGAGATCACTCTTTACCGCGTCGGGCCGGGGGAGACCTGCGTGATCACCACGGCCTGCCTCATGCGCGACGCCGCCTATGACGCCGAAGCGATGGCGGAGACCGACATCACGGCGAAGGTTCTGCCCAGGGCGGACTTTCGCGAGCTGCTCGCTTCCTCCGAAAGCTTCCGCGACTTCGTTTTCCGCGCCTTCAGCGCGCGGCTGGGGAATCTGCTGGCGCGTATCGAGGAGGTCGCTTTTGAGCGTATCGACCGCAGGCTCGCGCAGCGCATCCTCGACGCGGTCGGCGAGGATGGCGTAGTCGCTCAGACGCATCGGGAGCTCGCCGTCGAGCTCGGCACGGCGCGGGAAGTGGTCAGCCGGAAGCTCAAGGAATTCGAGCGCAGCGGCTGGATCGAGCTCTATCGTGGCGGGCTTCGAGTTCTGCGTCCCGAGGCCCTGCGACGGATCGTCCATGACGAGTCCTCGACGTGACTTTGTCGCCGACGGCGCGGGGCGCAAGACGCACCCTCGCAGGGCTGAACGAAAGGAGTCCTGCGATGACGAAAAATCTTGGAACGATCGATCGCGCGCTGCGCATCCTCGTCGGGCTTGGGCTGATCGGCGCGACGGTCGCCGGCTATCTGCCGGTCTGGGGCTGGATCGGCGTCGTGCCGCTGGCGACCGCGGCGATCGGCTGGTGTCCGGCCTATCTGCCCTTTGGGATCAAGACCTGCGAGAGATAAAGCGAAGGCCGGGTCGTCGCTCCAGTCTTTCTGAGCGACGATCCGGCTTCGAAGGCCAGCAGGCGGGGCGGCTCGACGTCGGCGCGAAAAATCGCTGATCCTGCCACCGCCTTGACACTCCGCCTCACTAAAGCCCAAAGCAGGCGCCAATGCGAAATCGCGGCGCGACGCCTGCGGCCGCGCCCTTTACATGGAGAGTGTATGATCGCCTTTGGCGCGGCGCGGCGCCGCCTCTTATCCCGGCGGCTGAGATCTGCGGCCGGGGTTCTGTTGCTTGCGGGCGCTTTCGCGCTCGCCGCCGGCTCGCAGCCGGGTCAGGCCGAGGACCTTGTCGGAAAATACGGCGATTGGGACCTTCGCTGCGAGACGCCGCCGGGCGCGAGCAAGCAGCAATGCGCCCTGGTTCAGCGGGTCGCAGCCGAGGACGTTCCCGGCCTCAATCTGATTGTGATGGTTCTGAAGCTCAACGAGGGCAAGAACCGGCTCATGCGGATCATCGCGCCGCTCGGGGTGCTGCTGCCGACCGGCCTCGGCCTGATGATCGACGACGCCAAGGTCGGCACAACCGGCTTCGCGCGCTGCAATCCGCACGGCTGCATCGCCGAGGCGATCATGGACGATAAGCTCCTCGATCAGTTGAAAACCGGCAAGAACGCCACTTTCATCGTTCACGAGACCCCCGACAAGGGCGTCGGATTGCCGGTGACGCTCGCGGGCTTCAAGGAGGGCTTCGCCAAGCTGCCATGAGCGCAACGACTCATAATCTGCGGCGTCGGCTGGCTTCTGTCGCCGCCTGCGCCCTGCTCGCGGCGCCGGGCGGCGCGCAGGCCGAAGACTCCCAGCCCCTCTCGGGCCGGATGATGCAAATGCTGGGGCTCGGCGGCGGTCAGGAGGCGCCCGCCTCCGACGCGGCCGCGCCACCGCCTGCCCCCGCGCCCAACGCCGCTCCCCCGCCGGCGCCCGCCCCGCCGAAAGTCGATCCGTCCGAGCCGCCCAAGCAGAGCGGGGTGCTGCGCATGCTCGGCCTCGTCAAGGGTCCCCAGGGTGAGGCGGAGGTCAAGGCCAAGCGCGAAATTGCGGAATGTCCCGACATCGTCGTCGACGGCGCAGGCGCGGAAATGCGTTCGCCCGCCGGCGCCGACGCGTCGAGCGTCGCCTATCAGATCTCGATCACGCGCATGGCGCGCGAATGCGCCCTCGACGCCGACAGAGAGAATGTGGCGATGCGGGTCGGGCTGCTCGGCGCAGCGATGCTGGGCCCCGCCGGCAAGCCTGGCGGCTATTTCGGGTCGTTGCGCGTCGCCTTGCGCCGAAAGAGCGACAATAAGGTCTTGGGCGAGAAGACCTATCGCGTCGGCGCGACGATACCCGCAAATCAGTCGCGCGCCGACTTCACCTTGCTCGTCGAAGACCTCTCCGTGCCCTTCGTCAACGCCAAGGCCGCGGAGGATTACGAGATCCTGATCGGCTTCACGAAGGGCGACGCGGGCGACGGCGAGAAGAAGCGGCGCAAGCGCGGCGGATAGCGGGCGAAACGTGACGCGCTGCGCCTACGGCGGGGTTCCCAGAGGGCGCCCGCGGTTTTAGCGGTTTTGTCCCAAATTCAGGCGGCAGCTTCACAATTTGAGAAGTCAAGAATTATGCTCAAAAACCCAGCCCCTTGATGCAAAAGGCCTTTTTCCGTGCAGAAATGACGTGCACAAGTTAGGCTCAAAGGGCTCAAAACAGGGCTTGCAATTCGGTGACAAATTTGTCAACATAGGGATTGAATGCGGAACACCAGAAACGTTTCGTGGATTAAGGCGGCGCGTAAGGACTTCGAGGATTTTCCCGAAGACGTGCAAAGCGACGTGTTCCACGCCCTCAGCGTCGCCGCCGAGGGTGGCAAGTCCGACAAGGCCAAGCCATTCAAGGGCGTTGACGGCGGCGTGTTCGAAATCGCCCTGAAACATCGCGGCGACGCTTTCCGCGCAATTTACGTCCTGAAAATCGACGCGGACATCTGGGTGGTTCACGCCTTCCAGAAGAAATCAAAGTCAGGAATCAAGACCCCGCAAATGGAGGTTGACCTTATTCGAGAGCGAGTCAAACGACTGAAGGAGGCGCTGAAATGAGCAAGGACGATATGGAACTGGTGCGCGGCAGCGGCAACGTTTATCGCGACTTCGGACGCCCCAACGCAGGGCTTGAGCAGGCGCGCGCCATCATCGCGGCAAAGATTATCCGTGTTCTCGACGAGCGCGAACTTTCGACGCGCGACGCGGAAAAGCTCACGGGCGTTGCCCATTCGGAGTTTTCCCGCATCCGCAACACGCAGCTTCGTCGCTTCACGCTCGACCGATTGATTGGCATTCTCGGCAAGCTCGATGAGGATGTTGAGGTGAACCTCACCTTTTCAGCGCGCAAACATGGCTCGCAGCCCGCGCCGCATGTGGCATGATTTACGGCTACCCGCGCGCTTCGACCGACGGCCAGAGCGTTGACGCGCAGGTGAGGCAGTTGCGCGCCGCCGGAGCCGAAACCGTGTTTCGGGAAACGGCGAGCGGCGCGCGCGCCGACCGCGCGCAGCTGCGCCGCACGATCGGCCAGCTCGAAAAAGGCGACCTGCTAATGGTGACACGCCTCGACCGGCTGGCGCGATCGACGCGCGACCTTTTGAACACGCTGGCGCAAATCGCCGACAAGGGCGCGGGCTTCCGTTCCCTTGCCGACGCATGGGCGGATACCACGACCGCGCACGGGCGGCTTATGCTCACAGTCTTGGGCGGCCTTGCCGAGTTCGAGCGCGACCTCATCCGCAGGCGCACGACCGAAGGACGTGAACGCGCAAAGGCGAAGGGCGTGAAGATGGGAAGGCCGCCGAAACTCACAGCGCACCAGAAGAAAGAGGCCATCCGCCGCCGCGACCACGGCGAGGAAACGCTTGCGAAAATTGGGAAAAGCTACAACGTCAGCGGCTGGACGATTTCAAGGCTGGCTACGTGACTGTGAAATGCCAGCCATCGAGGACATAAGATTTGACTAACCAAGCTCAGCCATCAGCGTCGAAACGCATTCGTGCCTTCCGCCTAGGGTTGGCCAAAGCTATCCCGAAATTTCCGAATGATAAGACATCCATTCAGGCGCTTGAGAAAAAGTCTCTTGGCTCGCTTCTCATTGACTACGCCAATTGGGCGAGGCTTATCCCGCTGACTCAGGTTCGTCTATATGTAGTTGCAGGGTGTCGCCGGCGATCTGATTTTTTGCGGGCTCGCGCCGTCCGACGATGTCCCGATAGCTTGCCGGCGCGTGGTTGGCGGCGAGGCCGAGCATGGTTTCGAACGAGACGTGCCGGTAAAATCTGCGATTGTAGCGAAACACGAATTCATCGAGGTAGGTATCCACGTGCTTGCGACGCAGGCCGTGATACGTGCCGAGCGCCCAGCGCTTCATCAACGCGAACGCACGGTGGCTCCATGGAAGAACGATGTTCGCCGCCATCACGCCGACGACGCGCGGATCGTGCCGGTAATCGCCGGCAAGGCCGGGATAAGACGCGTGTCCATCGGTGATCAGGGTCGCGCCCGGCGTCACGTTTGCGCGCACGAAGGCTTCGAGCGACGCGGCGGAGTTGTCGGCGATCACGGCGAGGCGCAGGCGGCCCGAGCGCGTGTCGAGGTACTTCGCGCCCTTGCGCCGGGGCTTCGACTTGTTGGTGTCGCGCTCGATGACCTCGACCGCTCCGGCAATCAGAATTTTCCCCGCGTTGCCGGGCTCGAAGAACGCGTCGCCGACCCGGAACGGAATCTCTGTCTGATCGACCTCGACGACGCCTTCGAGAAGTTCGCGGTTCGGATCGATCATTGAGCGCCGCAGCTTTTGCGTCAGCAGCCAGGCCGTCTTGTAGGTGACGCCGAGTTGGGCCTCCAGTTGCAGCGCCGACATGCCGTTGGAGTGCATTGTCATCAAATGCGCGGCCTGAAACCACGTCGTCAGAGGCAGTCTCGAGCGGTGCATCACGGTGCCGGCGGTGAGCGAGGTCTGGCGTCCGCAATCCAGACATTCGAACAAGCGTGGACGAGTTTTAAGGGCGTTGGCCCGGCTCCTGCCGCAAGCAGGACAAACGAAGCCGTCGGGCCAGCGACACTTGAACAGGAACGTGGCGCAACTCGCCTCGTCGGCGAATGCCTTCTGAAACTCGGCGACCGAACGGCCCCGCGCCATGCCCTGGCTTCCTCGCGATTCCGCGCACGCTGGCGGGCCGCTCAGGCACAACATATAGCGGAACCTGAGTTAAAGGGATAAGCCTTAATTGGGCTATCCGTTATGTCGCCCCTCGACCCCGCAAGGTGATTGTTGAGCCCGCCGCGTCATTAGATTCCCGCTGGACTCTCCTACAGGCTGACATCTCCAACTTCCTGAGCAAGGTAGAACGCGGCGAGGATCTCACGCCGCATCTGTCTCTCGAACCGCATACGCGCGGCTATACGCCCGCCGCATCGGGCATAGGGCCGAACGTCGACCGCTGGGCCGATAAGGACATGGTGCTCAACATCATGGGTTATCATCACTTCCACCCAAGCAGCTCAATCGAGCCCCAAGGCTTTGCGACGCGCGGCAATGAGCTCCTTTTCGCCCACGTGACCCGTGACACCTTCACGGTCGTCGCTCTTTTTGACCATTCGGTTTTTGAGAAGACCGATCTAGGGCAGCCACTCACAGCCGAGCGCGCGCGCCTTTGGAATATCTTCGACGAGCGAGCTACGCGCTATGCGCCGCTGAACTCCGTCGTCGTCCCTTCTATCAACGCGACGTCAGGACATTCGATGCATTTCACCTTCATGTCGATGGATTACGCGCGAGTCATCACAGAGAACGACCAGAAACTGGATGATCCGGCGTATACGTCGAGCCTCGCCGTTGGAACCGGCTTCACCTTACCTGAACCGCCCCGGGTTTGCCGGAGGCCCCAACTCTTGAGAGGATGGGGCGATGGACACGAAGAAGACGACGAACAAATTTTCGGCTGAGGTTCGGGAGCGGGCGGTTCGAATGGTGTGGGAGCACCAGGGCGAGCACGCCTCGCAATGGGCGGCGATTACGTCGATCGCCGCCAAGATCGGCTGCACGGCGCAGACGCTGCGCAACTGGGTCCGGCAGTCGGAACGTGACGCCGGCGAGCGGTCCGGACTTTCGACGGACGAGCGGGCGCGGCTGAAGGCGCTGGAGCGGGAGAACCGCGAGCTTCGACAGGCCAATGAGATTTTGCGCAAGGCGTCGGCTTATTTTGCCCAGGCGGAGCTCGACCGCCGGTTCAAGCCATGATCGCCTTCATCGACGATCACCGCGACGCCCATGGGGTCGAGCCGATCTGCGCCGTTTTGCCGATCGCCCCATCGACGTATCACGCGCATGTGGCGCAACGCCGCGATCCGGCGCGTCTGTCGCCGCGGGCCAAGCGCGACGCCGTGCTCTGCGAGAAAATTCGGCGTGTTTTCGATGAGAACTTCGCGGTCTACGGCGCGCGCAAGGTCTGGCGGCAGTTGACCCGGGAGGGAGAGGGCGTGGCGCGTTGCACGGTCGAGCGGCTGATGCGCGCCATGGGCCTTGCTGGGGCCGTGCGTGGCAAGCCGGTGAAGACGACGGTGAGCGACAAGGCGGCACCTTGCCCGCAAGACAAGGTCAATCGGCAATTCCAGGCGCCGCGGCCGAACGCGCTGTGGGTGTCCGACTTCACCTATGTCGCCACTTGGGCCGGCTTCGTCTATGTCGCCTTCGTCATCGATGCCTTCGCCAGGCGGATCGTCGGCTGGCGTGTATCCCGCACGGCGCATGCGAGCTTCGTGCTCGACGCGTTCGAGCAGGCGCTGTTTGAGCGCCGGCCGGTTCGCGGCGGCGGCCTCGTCCATCACAGCGACCGCGGCGTGCAATATGTGTCGATCAAATACACGGAGCGCCTCGCCGCGGCCGGCGTCGAACCATCGGTCGGCAGCGTCGGCGATTCTTACGACAACGCGCTCGCCGAGACGATCAATGGGCTCTACAAGGCCGAGGTGATCTGGCGGCGCGGGCCGTGGCGTAGCTTCGAGCAGGTCGAGTTCGCGACACTCGAATGGGTGGACTGGTTCAACAACAGAAGACTGCTGGCGCCGATCGGAAACATCCCGCCGGCCGAGGCCGAAGCGCGCTACTATGCGCAAACCGAGGCCTCCGCCATGGCGGCGTGACTCGAACGAAACGGCCTCCGGCAAACCCGGGGCGGTTCATTCAGTTCCTGGGATAGCCCACGGTTTGTGAGAGCAAAACCTGCTGATCATGGTTCAGCCCCAAAGCATCGGCGATCGCGTCGCGGTCGATCCACGCGCGGATGACGGTGGCGAGTCCGCTGCTCGCACAAAACAGATAGACGTTCTGCGAAACTGCCCCCGCCGCAACCGAGGCGTAGCTTTCGCACAAATGGGCAGGAACCAGCTTCATACGGCCGTGGTCGGCGACGAACACCAGGTCCACGGGAGCTTCGTCGACGAAATCCTGATAACCAGTAACGCGGCGCAGGTCGGCGCCGGCGACCAGCCGCAGCGCATGCTCGTCGGGATCATAAAGATAGGCCCCAGAGGGAAGCGCGAGGTAGAGGTCGATCTCCTGCGCATTGAGCGCGGAGGGCGCCGTGCGCCCTCCTTCGGGACGGTTCACGCCATTGGCCGCCCAGAGCAAATCGGACAGAACCGACAGGGGAAGCTCGCTGGAGGCAAATTCCCGCGCCGAATGCCGCCTTGCCAGCGCTTCCATCAACGGCATGCCGCCGTCCTTTTGTGGCACAGGCAAGGCGATTCGCGGAGCGGCGTCTCCGATGGCGGGCTTGGGCCGTACTTTCCCCATCATGCCGAGCGCCAGTTTCGTCAGCGTGCTCATCGCCATACTCCTCTATCTTGTCCCGTTCCCGTTCGCCGCGCGGCGGCCGGTCACGCGAACCGATCTTAGTCACGCCGCTTTCGCCGTCACGTCGTCTTCGCCGCTCCTCTGTCGTCGGCGCGGCCATGGATTCGCTCCCTTACGGCGGTCCCTATGGGTTCGAGACCGCTTTCGCTGAAGATTTCCTTTTTGAGCAGGCGCCGGGCCGAATCCTTGTGTTCGATCGCGCAGGTCTGCAATATTCCCGTTGCTCGTTGTGCGCGAGCAGCAGGGGCTCGATGCATTGGGCTCTTTCTGGAAAATGGAGTAATGCAAGCGCTTCTGCTCAATCGAAAAGGAGACGCGCTCGGTGACGACCGCCGCCCATAACGTGAGCACTGGCGCCCGGTTGATTTCAATCCGGTGATGCATGCAATTGCTCGCCTCGGTGGCGGGCGGCTTCGCCTATGCGATGTAAAGCAGATGGCCGTCGTCCCTGAGGGGAAACCCTAACCCCTTCGCTGCTTCGGACGAACCTGTGCGGTCTTTATCGCCTAATCGTGGCCTCCGAGCGCGACGATATTTACGCGTCCGGCGCTCGTTGAAGCCGCGCCTGCCGCAATCTATGCTAATTATAGCGCTCGTCTTTTGGAGGATCGGCCCCATGCAAATTTGGCCGCCGGCGTGCCCCGGAGGCGAGCGCAATTTTGATTTCGCAGGAGAACGACATGGCCGAAAAAGAAACCAAGCTTCCGGTGAAGAAAGAGTTGACGCCCACTTCGTATGGCGGTCTTCTGGATTGGCACCCCTTCGAAAGGTTGCGGCGGCAAATCGATCGGCTTTTCGAGGAGTTCCCCTCCCGTAAACTCTTGTCAAGGAATCCTGGCCGTGCGGCTCGTTAGAGCCTGTGCCTAAATTACCGCTTCATTTGAGCGGTCGCTGCTTGTCTTGATGGTGTAGTTCCACTCGCCGTGAAAATGGTCGCGCTCGATGTTGAGGGCGGCCATTTGCTCATCGGAGACGGTTACGCCTTTCTGGTATTCGTTGGCGTCCAGTTCGCAATGAACCTTCAACCCGGTTTTCGTCGTTGTCGAGGAGATCATGTCGATGATCACCTGATAGGTGGCGAGCGGCGTGGCGCGCCAGTTCATGCTGATGAAGGAGAACAGCCGGTGCTCGATCTTGTTCCACTTGCTGGTCCCGGGCGGAAAATGATGGACCTCGATAGCGAGACCGAGTTCGTCGGCGAGGCGCTGGAGCATCAGCTTCCACAAGCGCACGCGTGAGCCATTCGATCCGCCGCCGTCCGCCGTGATGACGAGACGCGTTGCGCCAGGATAGCGCAGCCGCCCAATCTCGAGCCACCATCTTCTGATCGTCGCAACCGCAAACGCCGCGGTGTCGCAGCTCATGCCGACGCTCACCCAGCCTGCGTTGTCCGCGAGATCGTAAACGCCGTAGGGTGTCGCGCGCCCGAGCTCCTTGATCAGAAAATCATGAACGCGAACTTCCTCGGGCGAGCCCTTCGCGCGCCATTCGCGCCCATTGTTCTTGAAGTCGCCGACGAGCTCCTTCTTCTTGGCGTCGACCGAGATCACCGGCTCGTTGGCGGCGAGCGCGGCGCTCACCTTTTCATTGAGGTGCGCAAACTGCGCGTCTCGATCCTCGTGATCCGAGCCCTCGCGCGTCTTGCTGTTGGCTTGCAGGCTGTAGCCCAGCTCCTTAAGGATCTTCCCGACCATGCGATGGCTGACCTTATGCCCGAGCTTCCTCAGCTCGTCGGCCAGCCGGCGCAAGCTCTTGCAAGTCCAGCGCAAAGGCGACATCGGATCGCCGCGCTCGTCTGGCGCGATGAGGGCGAGCAGGTCGCGCACGAGCGTCGCATCTTTCTTCGTCAGCGGCTTGCGGCCGGCGCCCGACCGTCGCACCCGGCCCACGGCCAAAGGCGGCGCTTGCGCCGAAAGCTCCTTTAGCCCGCGTCCAATCGTGGATGCCGCCATCCCGATGATCCGCGACACCGCCGCGATCCCGCCACGACCGATTTCCTGCACCGTCGTCGCCGCGAACAACCGCCGGCGACGTTCGTCCAGATGCGGCGAAAGCGCTTCAAAGCGTCGCCGAATCAATCCCTCGTCGATCATGACGCTTCATACGATCGACGCCGCAAAATCGGAATCCCGTCGCCGCGCGTTTCGATTCAATTATTCCTGCACGGGCCCTTAGGACTGCAGACTATGGGGGCCAGGATTGATGTCAGAAGGACCGCGCATCGCTCAATTTATTGATTTAAAGGGCCAGAGAAGCAAGCGTCCATCGTGAAAAGTTCTCTCTTTTGTCCGCTCTGGTCTGCCACCCCTCCCCAGAATCTCCGACGAACAGGCGTGAAAAGTAGTAACCCGCGCGAACTTGCAGGCGCGAAACGAAAGCTGGCCGTTTAATCCAGAAACTTCGGGCCAAGGATAGCCGCGTGCCTACAGTTATGGAAAAGCCGGACACGAAGACCCGAGCGTGTCGCGCTTCAAGCCCCCGCCGGTTCGACGCATTGTGGCGAGGATGCTGCTTGCAGTGCGAAATTGCACGCGTCGTCTACGCATTCGAGCCAGATGAACTCGAGCGCCTTGCGCGTCTCCTCGGGGATGTCTTCGAAGTCCTTGCGGTTGCGCGCCGGCAGCATGACGTATTTGACGCCGGCCGTATGCGCGGCGATCGTCTTCTCCTTAATGCCTCCCACCGGCAGCACCAGCCCGCGCAGACTGATCTCGCCGGTCATCGCCGTGTCTTCGCGAACCGAGCGTCCACTCATAAGCGAGGCCAGCGCTATAAACATCGCGACCCCGGCACTTGGACCATCCTTGGGAGTGGCTCCCGCCGGGACATGGACGTGAATGTCGACCTTTTCGAGGGTTGTGGGGTCTACCCCGAACGAAGCGCTGCGGTTCTTGACGAGACTCAACGCCGTCTGCGCGCTCTCCTTCATCACGTCCCCGAGCTGTCCGGTAAGGATCAGCCTGCCGTTCCCCTGCGTCTTCAGCGCCTCGATGAACAGGATTTCGCCCCCGACCGGCGTCCAGGCGAGGCCGGTCGCGACGCCCGGCGCGCCTGTGCGCATCGCGAGCTCGCTCTCGAACTGGCGAGGCCCAAGAATGGCGGCGAGATCCTCTGCGCGGATGACGATGGGGCCGTTTTGACCTTCGGCGATCCGCACCGCGGCGTAGCGGATCGCCTTGCCGATTTCCCGCTCGAGATTCCTTACGCCGGCTTCGCGCGTATAGAAGCGGATAATCTCGCGCAGAGCCTCATCCGTGAGCTCGATTTGCGACGGCTCGACGCCATTCGCGTGCATCTGCCTTGCGACGAGATAGCGGCGCGCGATGTTGAATTTTTCCTCCGCGGTGTAGCCGGCCAGGCTGATGACCTCCATGCGATCGCGCAATGGGCCGGGTATGGACTCGAGCACGTTGGCGGTCGCTATGAAGACGACGCGGCTAAGGTCGAAGGGGACGCCGAGGTAATTGTCCCGGAAGGTATGGTTCTGTTCGGGATCGAGAACTTCGAGCAGCGCCGCCGACGGGTCGCCTTGCACGCCGGCGCCGAGCTTGTCGATCTCATCGAGCATCATCACGCAGTTGCGCGCGCCGGCTTTTCGGACGCCTTGAACGATGTTGCCCGGCAAGGCGCCGATGTAGGTGCGCCGATGTCCACGGATTTCCGCCTCGTCATGGACGCCACCGAGGCTCACGCGCACGAACTTCCGACCCAGGGCGCGTGCGATCGATTGGCCGAGCGAAGTCTTGCCGACGCCCGGCGGCCCGACGAAGCATAGGATCGGCGCCTTGCCCTGCGGGGCGAGCTTGCGGATCGCGAGATATTCAATGATTCGGCGCTTGATCTTTTCTAGGCCGTAATGGTCCTCGTCGAGAATGCGCCGCGCCTCGGCTATATCGATCGGCGCTTCCTGCGCCAGGCTCCATGGCAGCTCGATGAGCCAATCGAGATAGGTCCTCACCATGCCATATTCAGCGGCGGCCTCCGGCATCCTCTGCAAGCGGCGCAACTCCCTGCGCGCCTGTTCGTCGACCTCCTTCGGCATGTTCGCCTTGGCGATCTGATCGCTCAATTCGGCGATCTCCTCGGCCTTTGCGCCTTCGCCTTCGCCGAGCTGGCGCTGTATTGCCGCGAGCTGCTCACGCAGGAGGACCTCGCGCTGCCGCTCGTCCAAGGCCGCCTTGGTCTGTCGGCCGATTTCTTGGGACAACCGCAGCACTTCCAGACGGCGCTCAAGCAGACGCAAGACCTTGTCGATCCGCGCGGCGACGTCGATCGTCTCCAATATCTCCTGCTTTTCTTCAGGCTTGAAGTCCATATACGTGGCGGCGAGGTCAGCGAGCGCAGACGGCGACGTGATCGACTGGACAAGACCAAGCAATTCCTCAGGCGCCTGCGGCAGAAGTTGCAGGGCTTCCGAAGCTTGCGACTTAAGATGAAGGAAGCGCGCCTCAATTTCAGGCGATGTCGCCTCGGACTCGGGAATGCGCAAGACGCGCGCGACCAAGAACGGCCAGCCGTCGAGGAATTCCAGGACTCGAAAGCGCGCTTCGCCATGGCAGACGAGATGGTGCGCGCCGTCAGGGGTGGTAATGAAGCGCATGATGTTTGCGGCGACACCGATTTGATGCATGTCGGACGGCGTCGGCTCCGCGACATCCGGACGACGCTGCATCAGTATCCCCACCTGCCGCTGCTCGCGCACGGCCTGCTGCGCTCCCGCGACTGACGCCGGTCGTCCGATGGCGAAGGGCGAGACATGCCCCGGAAACAGAACCGCGTTGCGCATCGGCAGAATGATCAGCGCATCGGAAGGCAGTTGCGGCGACGTTTCTTCCCTGGTCTGGTCGATGGGGTTTGCCTCCGTCATGCAACGCCGCCTTTCTTCTCGATCGCGATCATCAGGCAGCCATTGGCGATCTTGTGGCGAACGAGGCCATATTGCCCCGGCGGCAACCGCAGCCTGCGCTCGAACCGGCCTTGGGGCATCTCCAGTCGATGGATTGTCGCAGATTGAAGCTCGATCGGAAAGTCGCGCACGCCGGCGAAGGCCAATTCGCCGCCGATGGCGGAAACCTCGACGCTTTCGGCGCTGACGCCCGGCAGCGCCACGAAAACCAGCAATTCCGCCCTCGTCTCAAGCACGTCGACCGGCGGCTCCCAGCGGGGTGCGCGCGGACCAAGCGGGAACGGCTGGAAGAACGCCTGCTGCAGCCTGTCGGCGCGCGCGAGCATCGCGCATGCCTGCGACCACATCCAGCTTTGGAGCGGATCATGATCCATGAGGCTTGTCCCCTATTTTCTGCCGAATCTCAGCGGCGATCCCGTTGCGCTCGCATCGTCGTCACGAGTGGAGCAAGATTGGGCGTGCTACAACGCCCCTGCATGCGAGCGTCCTCGCCGGCGATGGTGGCGCATGGACGCAGACTCCGTCAAGGGAAGGATCAGCTATCCAAAGATCAGCCCAGAGCCCAGGGTCTGAGGCACGGGTTGGTCCAGAATAGACCCTCGTCCGCTCCTCAGCACCCCCATGTTCTGCCCGGCCTGGCGCGCTCGCTTCAGTTCGGACGCAAGTCGAGCGAGAGAACGAACTGCTCAGACGCTTCGTCGCCGATCTGTCGCTTGCCAACCGCCCCGATCTCGTACGCTCGTCGCTGCGCCCGCGCCCTGACCGCATTCCGATCGGCGACTTCGCGGTCCCGAAGCGCTCGACCTCCTCAAGGCCTGGGGCACGGGACATCCAGGCGGCGTCGGCACCATTCACGGCGACTCGGCGCTCGGCGCGCTGCGCCGGCTCGAGCAGCTCATCCAGGAGGCCGTCGTCACCGTGCCGCGCGCGCTGATCGCCGAGACGATCCAGATCATCGCCGTGCGCAGCGGCCGCGGCGAGTCGCGCCGGGTCTGTGCCGACATTGCTCACCTCGTGCGCGACGATCAGATGGTGCTGGGCGTCAACGGCGATCTGAACATTGTAGCCGACGATGCCCGTGCCCTTGCCGCTGGTCGCCATCGACCGGGCGTCGGGATCGGTCAGGGAAACCTGCTTGTCGGGCGCTTCCTCGACCTGCCTTTCCATCGCCTTCAGCGATTGCATCTGCCGCCGCAGGCCTTCGATCTTGTCCTTGATGCGGGTTGTCTTCGCCTCGGACACGTCGTCGTGCTGCCGGTCGGCGTGGTCCAACGCGGCCAGGTAGCGCGCGACGCTGGCCTCCACCTGCTCAAGGCGCTTGGCGACCTTGGCCACCGTGAAGTTCTTGTCGCGGGTATTGACGGCCTTGAACTTGCTCCCATCAACCGCCACGACGGACCGGGTGAACAGGTTGAGCCGGCGACACAGCACGATGAAATGTGTGCAGGCTGCGCGGATTGCCGGTCCATTGTCGCGGCGGAAGTCGGCGATCGTCTTGAAGTCCGGCATCAAGCGGCCGGTCAGCCACATCAACTCGATGTTGCGCTGGGTCTCCCGTTCGAGCCGGCGGCTCGATTGGATGCGATTGAGATAGCCGTAGAGATAGATCTTCAGCAGCGTCGCTGGATGATAGGCCGGCCGTTCCGGCGCAACACCGGCAAAACCCATCGCCGCCAAGTCCAGCTCGTCAATGAAAACATCAATAACGCGGACCGGATTATCGTCCGTCACATAATCCTCCAAACTGTCAGGGAGCAGTGTCGCTTGCCGCCGGTTTTCGCTCTCAATGAAACGCCTCATTGAACGAACCCGCTACGCGGGAGCGGCGGCGAAGTCGCTGAAGTGAAGCCTCCTGTCTGAGAGGATGTGATCGTCACATCAAGTCCTCTCAGCCCAGGAGCCCCCGATGGCTACGACGAGCCCTCTCCGCCAGCGCATGATCGAAGATATGACGATCCGCAACCTGTCGCAGGCGACACAGCAATCATACATCTACGCGGTGGCGAGGTTCAGCCGCCATTTCAATTCATCCCCAGAGCGGCTCGGGACGGAGGAGGTCCGCGCCTATCAGCTTCATCTCGTCGCCCAGAAGCATTCCTGGGGGCACATCAACCAAGTCACGTGCGCACTTCGGTTCTTCTATGGCGTCACCTTGGGACAGAAGGAGGCGATCGAGAGGATCGTTTTCGGCCGCGAGCCCGAGAAGCTTCCCGCAGTCATGAGCGCCGAGGAAGTCGTGCGCTTCCTGGAAGCGGTTGAAGGATTTCGCAACCGCGTCGCGCTGGCGACCGCTTATGCGGCGGGTTTGCGGGTCAGGGAAGTCACCCGTCTGAAGGTCGCCTCGATCGACAGCACGCGGATGTTGATCCACGTCGAGATGGGCAAAGGCGGCAAGGAGCGATACGCCATGCTGTCGCCGCGCCTCCTCGAGATTCTGCGCGCCTATTGGCGGCGGGCGCGACCAAGCCTGTGGCTGTTCCCGGGCCAAGAGCCCGGCGATCATGTGAGCACGGGCGCTTTGCAAGACGCCTGCCGCAAGGCGCGACTGCGAGCCAGGATCGGCAAACCCGTTACGGCGCATACGTTGCGGCACAGTTTTGCCACCCATCTCCTGGAGGCGGGCGTCGACATTCGCATTATTCAGGCGTTGCTCGGTCATGCCGACCTGTCTTCGACGGCGCGCTATGCGCAGGTCGCCACGAACCTGATCGCCGCCACGTCGAGCCCCTTCGACCGACTTTCATGCGATTTGGTCGCTCCCGAATAGCCGGCGCAAATGCGCCCGAGGATCGAGGTTGCGGATATCTTCCGCCGCCACGGCGACGCATTTCGCGCCGCGCAAGGCGCTCGGCTGTCTATTGACCAGCGCCGCGCGATGGCCGCCATCGAGACGTGCCGGACGGCGGCGCTCGGCGGGCATGCCGAACAGTGCGAGGACTGCGGGCAGATCCGCGTCGCCTACAATAGCTGTCGCAACCGGCACTGCCCCAAGTGCCAGGGGCTCGCGCGCGCACAATGGCTCGCCGATCGTCGCGCGGAGCTCCTGCCGGTTCCTTATTTCCACCTCGTCTTCACCGTTCCGGCGCCGATCGCGGCGATCGCCTTGCAAAACAAGGCGCTCGTCTACGACATCCTGTTCAAGGCGGCGGCCGAGACGATCCGCGTCATCGCCGCGGACCCAAAACATCTTGGCGCCGAGACTGGCATGATCGCTATCCTGCACACTTGGGGGCAAACTCTCACGCATCATCCGCATGTCCATTGCATCGTACCGGGCGGCGGCCTCGGCCCGGATGGATGCTGGATCGCTTGCCGGCCCAGCTTCTTCCTGCCCGTGCATGTTCTCTCTCGGCTTTATCGTCGCTTGTTTCTCGAGCGACTGAAAATAGCCTTCGACGCCAGTGATCTGAAGTTCTTCGGCGACCTCGCGGCGCTGCAAGAGCCGGCTGCGTTCGCGCGATATCTCGCCCCGTTGCGCAGCACCGAATGGGTCGTCTACGCCAAGCGCCCGTTTGGCGGCGCGCCACAAGTCCTCGATTATCTCGGACGATACACACATCGCGTTGCCATCGCCAATGGCCGGCTGCTCGATTGCGAAGACGGCGCCGTGCGCTTTCGGTGGAAAGATTATCGCGCCAACAACAAATCCAAGGCGATGACCCTCGATGCCGACGAGTTCATCCGCCGCTTCCTCATGCACGTCTTGCCCAAGGGCTTTCGGCGCATTCGTCATTTGGGCTTTCTCGCCAACGCCCGCCGCGCCCATAAGCTCGCCGATATCCGTGCCGCTCTCAATATTGCCGAACCGCCTCCGAGCGTCGAACCCGCCGATTACCGCGAGCGCTACGCCATCCTTACCGGCCAGAGGATCGATATCTGCCCTTGCTGCGGCGGCCGCATGGTCGACCTTGGCCCCTGGCCGCGTCCTTCGGCGCCGCCGCACTCGACGCCAAGGTGCGACACCTCATGAGGCGAATGGATCGCTGTCAGTCCAGATGCGCTAACTTCAACGGACGCGTTCCCACGCCGAACGCAAGCGATCGGCAAGGCGCGCGTTTCGATGACGCCATCCAGAGATCGCGAGCGCTCACCGCATTGCAAATCGCGCACAACCCCGCTGCAATCGACCGTCGTCGCCCTTTCACCAGTTCTTTGCTAATCCTCGCGGTTCCGAAAATCTGCGATGCCACCATCTAAATCCGGCCCCGCACATTGGGTGCCCATAGATCGTGGCCAACGCCAACGCGACTTCGTTCAATCCGGCTTCAAATAGGTCCCGCAGTCCGGCCTGCCCAGCCCTTCGTGGGCGCGGGACCTATTTGAACCCTCAGGCATTCCGCTCCCCTTCAGCGGAATCATTTTAACAGATCAATGCGTTTCCACACAGGCTGGACCCAAAACGGTCATTGCACTCTGGTCAATCCTTCAGGCTTCAGGTTGATCTCTGGCTTATAATCCCGGCGATTTCCTTGACACATCGGCGACGCTGGAGCCGTTTGACGCCTAGCCTCGAAAGAGACTTAAATATGTTACATCGTCCCGCGGCGCGTTGACCTGACGATCGAACCGCTCGCGTTCGAACACTTCCTTGCGAGGCTGTCATGCCCGAAACTGCCGCTCCCGCCGACTTGACGCCTCCTGCGTTCAGCCTTCCCCTCTTCTGGCCCGTCGCCTTGGTGGCGGGAATGGAGAAAGCGCAGGCCGATCTCGCACTCAGGAACCTCAAATTCGTCCAGGAAGAGATCAAGATACACGGCGAGCTCAAGCCGAAGCTGGCGACCCCCAACGTCGTGCGCCTCGATCTGCGCACCGTGGCTCTGCGCGATTATGGGCCCCCTGGGGGAATTCCAACTCTTGTGAATGCGCCCTTCGCGGGCCACAGGGCGGAGATCGCCGATTATCAGACAGGCCAGAGCCTAGTCGAGACGTTGCTCGCCAGCGGCGTCGGCCACGTCGCGCTGACCGATTGGAAGTCCGCCACCGATGACATGAAGGACTTCGACATCGACAACTACCTCGAAGAGCTGATCGTCGCCATCGACGACCTCGGCGGCCGGGTCAATCTCGTCGGGCTTTGCCAGGGCGGCTGGTCCTCGGCGATGGTCGCGGCGCGCTTTCCCGAAAAGGTGGCCGCGCTCGTTCTCGCCGGGTCACCGATCGACACCGACGCCGGCGACGGGGCGATCAAGCGCATGGCTCATGACACTCCGATGTCGTTTTACGAGGATCTCGTGAGGGTCGGGGGCGGATTGATGAGGGGCCAGCTCATGCTGATGGGATGGAAGAACATGCATCCCGAGAAGCACTACGTCGCCGAGACATTGGACCTCTATCAGCACATCGACGATCCGACCTATCTGGAGAGGGTCGAGGTCTTCGACAGCTGGTATGAAAATCCGCTCGATCTGCCTGGGCGCTGGTACCTGCAAGCGATCCGCGAGCTCTTCAAGGAGAACCGCCTCGCCAAGGGCGAGTTCGTGGGGCTCGGCCGCCGCCTGAAGCTCGAGTCGATCGCATGCCCTCTTTATCTGCTGGCCGGCGAGAGCGACGACATCACGACCAGGGAGCAGGTGTTCGCGGCGGAGAAGCTCGTCGGAACCCCTAAAGGTCGGATCGAGAAAAAGCTGGTCCCCGGCGGACACATCGGTCTCTTCATGGGCTCGCGCACGCTCAAGGAAACGTGGCCGACGATCGCGCGTTGGCTAACTCAATCGGGCTCCGTTTGAGGCTCGCCAGTGGGATTTCGCTCTCGTCGATCCGGTCGGAGGGACAAAGATTTCGCGCGCCAACCCCGGATGGACCCTGCGCGGTTCGGGGACCCTCGCCTGCAGTCGAGATGCGTTCTTCGCCATCTCAGCCTAAGCTCCTACTCGCCATAGACCGCATAGCGAATGCCGGGTGAGAACTTCGCCGATTTGATGAAAGTTTCGAATTTCCCCGGAATTTCGGCCCCTACTCACGGGCTCGACCGTCGGCAGAGAAAACGAACGCCAGCACGCCAAAGGGGGACAAGATGGACGCCGCGTATCTATCCGCTCTTGCCGCGCTGGCGGGTACAGCGGTCGGCGGGTTGACGTCCTTCTTAGGTTCGTGGCTTGGACAGCGCGCCCAGGCCAAGGCCCAGCTCTTCTTGCACGATAAGGGTCGCCGACAAGAGCTGTACCGCGAGTTCATTGATGCAGCGTCACAGTTGTTTATTCATGCACTCACCAACGAGCAGCCGGACCTACCCAAGGCGATCGCCTTTTACGCTCTTATCAGCCGGATGCGCGTCCTATCATCACGAAAGGTCATCGAGGAGGCCGAAAAGGTGGCGCGAGAGATCGGTGACACCTACCCCAAGCCCAACAAGACGTTTAATGAGTTGGGGGATATGGTGCGCGAACATTCGCTCGACCCATTGCGGTGCTTTGCCGAGTCCTGCCGAGAAGAGCTGCAAGGGCCGGGATCTTCGTGATGGCGGATCTCGGAAACGAAAATTTCCCCATCCGCCGTCGCAGATGATTTCTCGCCACGCGGCGGAGTCCTCGATCCGAGTGATTCCGCCGCGCGAAATGGGAAGGACTAAAAGTTGAAGAACTTCCGGCGCAGCGCGCCCTCATAGGCCTCTTTCGCTTCCAGGACTTTGTTGCGCGTCTCGTCCTCTTCGAAATGGGCGCCTTCCCATTTATCAACCTCGGCCACAGAGTGAGGAGTGACTGCGACGAGAGCCTCTTCTTTTCGGATCGCCACGATCCATTCCTCCATGGCCGACTTATAGGCGGCTTGCAGATCGTCGAGTTCAACAAGCTCTTCAGCGCTCTGCTCGTTCATTCCCGTCGCCTCATTCACATCGGGTTTGCGAAAGCCAGCGTACTTGGCCCAAATGAAGGTACGACGACCCAGTAGGCCATCTCGAAGACAAAGGCGGCGAAAGCTGAGCACTTAAGCCCCTGTTACGCGCGATTCCCCGAACCTCCCAAGTGCGTCTTTAGAGCGGCCGCTCTCCGAGAGCACCACAGTTTGGTCTCGATTCCCTGGTCTAGGCTCTTTCTTGACGGCTCCATATGCAGATTTTGCTGGGACGCATAACACCGTGATGAACCGCAAGACCCTCCTGACAGGAGCGGTTATCGCCGCAATTTGCCTAGCCGCCGCAATCTTCTGGTGGCGGAGCGAGCGTGGCGCGCTGCCCCCTTATTTGGCGCGCGCTAACGGGCGAATTGAAATGACCCGCATCGACGTCGCGGTCAAATACGCCGGGCGTGTCATCGATCTGCTGTTCCGTGAAGGCGACGCGGTTCAGCACGGCGCGATTCTCGCTCGGCAGGACGAGGCGGAAACAAAAGCGCAAATCGCCGGCGCGAAAGCCCAACGTCAGCGCGCTATTAGCGCCATCGGCAAAGCAGAAGCCGATGTCGCCGTGCGCAGAAAAAACCAGGGACTCGCCCAGTTGGAATGGGATCAGGCGCTCATGATGCGCGGCAAGTCTCTGGTCTCTCAGGTCGAGTTGGATCGACGTCGGCTCGCCCTGGAGGCGGAGACCGCTGGCGTCGCCGCTGCGATGGAAGCCGCGAAAGAAGCTCGCGATGCGCTTGGCGAAGCGGACGCTCAACTCGCGAGGTTGAAGGTCATCCTCGGGGAAGAGACGATTCACGCGCCGGTCAATGGGCGAATCGAATATAAAATCATCGAGAAAGATGCAGTCCTACCGGCGGGTGGGCGCATCGCCTTGCTGCTCGAGACAGACGACGTCTACATGACCGTATTCCTGCCGGATAAAGTGGTGGGAAAAACCAAAATGGGCGACGAAGCTCGGATTCTTCTCGACGCTTTCAAGGAGCCTCTGCCTGCCTATATTTCCTTCGTTTCGCCCGAAGCGGAGTTCACGCCGAAATATGTCGAGACGCAGGCTGAGCGTGACAAGCTCCTTTATCGCGTGAAACTGCAGATTCCCATAGACGCGGCGCGTCGCCATGCCGGCATTCTCAAGTCTGGCATGACCGGAAACGGCTATGTGCGAACCGACACGTCGAGCCCGTGGCCGGCGTTTCTCCTTGTTGCGCAAGAGGGGGCGAAGGCCAAATGAGCCTCTCGGAAACGCCCGGGACCGCGCGTCCCGCGGTGGAATTGAGAGGCATCGAGCATCGATACGGGTCGGTGACGGCGCTCGATGACGTGTCGCTCACTCTCCCCGCTGGGGCGACCATCGGCCTGATCGGGCCCGACGGCGTGGGCAAGTCGACCCTACTGAGCCTCATTGCGGGCGTGAAGCGCCTCCAGAAAGGCAGCCTGCATGTGCTGGGCGCCGATCTCAGCGACAAGCGACAGCGCGAGGCGTTATCGCCGCGCATCGCGTTCATGCCGCAGGGTCTTGGAAAAAACCTCTATCCCACGCTCTCGATCCACGAAAATATCGATTTTTTTGGTCGGCTGTTCGGCCTTGGGCCAAAGGAGTGCGAGGCCAGAATTCAGCGACTGGCGAAAGCGACCGGTCTTCACCCTTTTCTGGACAGAGCCGCTGGAAAATTATCTGGCGGGATGAAGCAAAAGCTCGGGCTCTGTTGCTCGCTCGTGCATGATCCGGCCTTGCTGATCCTGGATGAGCCGACTACGGGCGTCGACCCCTTGTCGCGTCGGCAGTTCTGGGAGCTCATCGAAAACCTGCGCTCCGAGAACAAGGAAATGACCGTTTTGGTCGCGACCGCCTACATGGACGAGGCGGAGCGCTTCGAATATCTGGTCGCGATGGACGCGGGACGCGTGCTGGTCTCCGACACAAAGGAAAACGTCCTTGCGCGCACGCCGTCCCATACACTGGAGGCCGCTTACATCTCGCTGCTGCCGCCGGAACGCCGCGCTCAGTCGGAAGCGTTTTCGATACCCGCATATCAAGATCCCGGCGGAGCGCCTGCCATCGAGGCGGCGGAGCTGACGCGGCGATTCGGCGACTTCGTGGCCGTCGACCATGTGAGCTTCCGCATCAGCAGAGGCGAAATATTCGGCTTCCTCGGCTCGAACGGCTGCGGCAAGACGACAACGATGAAAATGCTGACCGGGCTGCTCGACGCCACTAGCGGCTGGGCCCAGCTCCTCGGTAAGAAGGTCGAGCCGGGAGACATGGCCACGCGGCTGAAGATCGGCTACATGTCGCAGGCCTTCTCTCTCTATGAGGAATTGTCGGTAAGACAAAATTTGATGCTGCATGCGCGACTCTATCGCGTCGACGCGGCGCACGCGAAGGAGCTCGTGGATGAAGCGCTCAAGACCTTCACGCTCGAGGAGCATGCCAACGCTGCGCCGGGCTCTCTGCCGCTCGGGATCAAGCAGCGCCTTCAGCTCGCCGCCGCATGCCTCCACTCGCCTGAAGTGCTGATCCTCGACGAGCCGACCTCGGGCGTCGATCCAGGGGCGCGCGACATGTTCTGGCGGCATCTGATCGAGCTCTCGCGCGAACGTCATGTCACCATTTTCGTGTCGACGCATTTCATGAATGAAGCGGAGCGCTGCGACCGGATTTCCTTAATGAATCGTGGGCGGGTTCTGGCGGTCGGCGCGCCGCGAGAACTCACGCGTCAGGCGGATGCGGCTTCGCTGGAAGACGCGTTTATTTCTTTACTCGAAGAAGCGGAGAACGCATCTTCTCCCCCTAGCGAATCGAAGGCGTCGGCAACCGAGGAGGCGACGCCGAAACCCTCCCCCACAATTACGCCCGCCGGCGCCGGCGTGAACTTGCAGAGTTCAGCGCTGGGTTGGCTGTCGCGCACGTGGGCGTTCGCGTGGCGGGAGGCGCTTGAGCTTCAGCGCGACAAATTGCGCATAGCATTCGCCTTGCTCGGCCCGGCAGTCCTTCTTTTCGCGAATGCCTATAGCGTATCCTTCGATGTGGAGAATGTCCGCTTCAGCGTTTTCGATCAGGACCGGTCTGTTCTGAGCCGCGAATTTTTGGAGCATTTTTCGGGCTCCCACTATTTTGTCGAGGAGCCCGAAGTGCACAACCAGACCGAAGCCATGTCGGCCTTGCGCAGCGCTTCAAGTCTGCTCGTAATCGAAACGCCGCCCAACTTCGGTCGCGACCTCGTGGAAGGGTGCCGTCCCGAGGTTGGATTTTTCGTTGAAGCTTCTGCGCCCTTTAACGGATTGAACATTCGAAGCTACATTACCGGCGTCGTTTTAAAATATGCTTCTGCCCTGATGCGATCGCAGGACGCGACGTTGCTACTGTCGCGGGACGCTGCAGCGGCTTCACCGCCAATTTCAGTCGAGCAACGCTTCGCCTACAACCAGGAATTCAAAAGCATTTACGCCATAACGCCAGGCACCATCATGCTCACCCTGATATTGATCCCGGCGATGCTTACGGCGCTTGGCGTAGTTCGCGAAAAGGAAATAGGCTCAATCATCAATCTTTATGCTTCGCCCGCCACGATTGGGCAATTCCTCATCGGCAAGCAGTTGCCTTACGTCGGCGTGGCGATGCTGAGCTACCTCACCCTCTTTTTGCTCTCCGTCTTTGTCATCGGCGTCCCGCTCAAAGGATCCTTCCTCGCACTATCGATCGGCGTGCTGCTTTACCTTTTCGCGGTGACGGCATTCGGCCTGTTGATCTCCGCTTTCGTCAAATCGCAGGTCGCCGCGATCTTTGGCACCGCGATCCTATGCCTGATACCTTCCACAAACTTTTCCGGGCTCCTTTATCCCGTGTCCACCCTGACCGGCGCCAGCTACTGGATGGGAATCTTCTATCCGGCCTCATGGTTCCAGCAGATAAGCCTTGGCTCCTTTACTAAAGGACTAGGCGCCGGAAGCTTCATGGGCGCGTACCTGGCCTTGCTGGGATTCGCGCTCGTGTTTATCGCAGGAGCACGACTTGTGATCAAAAAACAGGAGGCGTAGGACCAATCATGGCGCGATGGCTGCTCAACGTCGCTTTGCTCAGCGGCAAGGAATTGCGCAGTCTGCTGACGGATGCGCCGCTCATGGCGCTGATAGCTTTCGCCTTCACCGTCGCCATCTATGCCGTCGCCACAGGTGTCAAAGCGGAAGTTTCCAACGCGTCCATCGCAGTGCTCGACGGCGACCACTCGGAACTTTCGCGACGCCTGCGCTACGCTATCCATCCGCCATACTTCAAACCACCAGAAGACATTGAACGCGCTGATGTTCAGGACGCGCTCGATCGAGGACGCTATATTTTCGTCGTGGAATTCCCGCCACGGTTTGAAACCGATGTGCTGGCCGGGCGGAAGCCGTCCGTGCAGGTGCTGGTCGACGCCACGGCGATGACGCAAGCGGGCCTCGGCGCAAATTATCTCGAGGAAATTTTCCTGACGCAAACCCTAGATTTTCTTCACAGCCGAGGCGTCGAAGCTGGGGCGCCAATAAAGGTGAAGACGAGGCTCCTGTTCAATCCCAACGCCGATTCGCATTGGTACACGGCGGTGATGCAGATCATCACCAACGTCACCGTTCTCTCGATCATCCTGGTGGGCGCGGCGGTTATCCGAGAGCGAGAGCACGGAACGATCGAGCATTTGCTGGTCATGCCTGTGCGCGCAAGCGAAATTGCCATGGCCAAAATCTTGACCAATGGCGTGGTCATTCAAATCGCTGCTCTGCTTTCGTTGTGGCTGGTCGTGCATAGGTGGCTCGGCGTGCCGCTTCCAGGATCGATCGGCCTTTTTGTCTTGAGCTCGGGGCTCTATCTTTTTTCGGTGACCTCGCTCGGAATGTTCCTGGCGACGCTCGCTCCCACAATGCCGCAGTTCGGACTGCTCTCCGTGCCGGTTTACGCCGTAGCCTATGTGATGTCGGGGGCGGCGACTCCGGTGGAAAGCATGTCTCCGGCCTTGCAGTCCATCGTGAGATTTCTGCCCACGACTCAATTTGTTTACATCGCGCAGGCGACGCTTTATCGCAGCGCCGGCATCGACGTTGTTTGGCCGCAAATCGGAGGCGTCGTCATTTCAGGCGGCCTGTTCCTGGCCCTTGCGCTCGCCCGCTTTCGTACCATGCTGGAGAGAGCGGGATGACGAGAAGCGCAGCCGTATTGTCGCGAGTTGCGGCGCCAGCCATCGCGATCACCCTCGCTATGCTGCTTGCAGATTGCAAGGTCTTCGAGACGACTGCGCCTATGCCTCAAGTCTCCGCTCCGGAGACGTTCGACGAGGCTCCGGCGCGGGGCGGTCGCTCATCTTCGCAAGATCTCTCGCATTGGTGGTCGGTCTGGCGCGATCCCCTCCTCAATCGCTACGTCAGTGACGCGCTCGACGCAAACCAGGATCTGCGGATTGCGCGGGCTCGCGTTGACGAGGCTCGATCCCTGGCGACCATCGCCGAGTCGGCGCTTTACCCGTCGATCTCGGCTGAGGGCACACAGTGGGGCGGCGCGGCGCAATGGCGCAATCCTGCGGTCGACCTTATTCCGGGAGGGTCTCACAGTTTTGACGCGCATCTTGGAGGCGTCGCGGCGGGGTGGGAGCCCGACATATTCGAGGGTCGCCACGATGACGCGGAAGCGGCGCAAGCCACCGCGCTCAGCGTCGAAGACCAATTGAACGGCGCGCAAACGATCGTCGTGGCGGAGGTCGCGAACGATTATCAGGAAGCCCGGGGACTGCAGCGAAGATTGGCGGTGCTCGACGCGAGCATCGCCGCTTTCACGGAGTTGCTGCGCTATGTGCAGGCGCGCTTCGAGGCAGGACAGGCCCTGGCCTTCGACGTGACGGAGGCGCGCGAAAGACTTGAGACTCAACGCGCCAAGCGGCCGATCTTGGTCTCGCTCATCGATGTGCGCCAGCGCCGTCTAGCCGTGTTGACGGGGCGCCCGCCGGAGAGGTTGGCGCGCCTCCCGCCGCCCCGCGATTTCAGGGCGCCGCCGGCTCCAACGGGCCAATTGCCAAGCGACATGTTGGAGCGCCGCCCCGACGTGCGCGCGCGAGCCCTCTTGGTCAAAGCCCAGGTCGCGAAGCTGAGCAGCGCCAAGACCGATCTGCTGCCCCGTTTCCAGCTTAACTTCTTAGGAGGGGATGGACGGCTGCATTTCGAGGGAATTCCCGGACTTCAAGGGACGGGCGGATTGGCGGGTCTCACCGTCGTGATGCCGATCTATACGGCGGGACGCATACAAGCCAATATCGCCGCCAATGACGCAAGACTCGAACAAGTGGCAGCGGACCAGGACAAGTCGGTGCTACAGGCGCTGGCGGAAGTGGAGAGCGCTTACGGTCAAAGATTCGGTTATGACAAACAGGCCGTGAAGATAAGGCAAGCGTTCGAAGACGCGAAGCGAAATGCGAGCGCGGCCGTAGGCCTATACGAAGGCGGGCGCAAGACATTCGACGACGTCGTGAAAGCCAAGCTCGACGCGTTTGAGCGCGCCGATGAATTAGTCCAGGCGCAAATGGGACAGGCAACCACAACCGTGCAACTTTATCTCGCGCTCGGAGGTGGTTGGTGACATCCCAGAGCGAAGTCCGCCGAGAACTCAGCCGAGACTAGGCGACGTCAACCTGGCCCGACTTTTCTGAACCGGGGGATTTGAGCGAATGCCGAGGGAAGGATGAGCTCAGAAGTCAAGGAAAGGCCCGGGTTCTGAGGAGATTGTCTGGAGACGACCGCCGATCCAAGTGCTGACGTCGCAGGGCAAAACGATCGGTCAGGCCTGCCGAGAAGCCTCGATTTTGGAGCAGAGCCACTTTTTGCTGGCGCAAGGAGCGCCGAGGCTTGGCGATCGGGTAGGCGAAGCGGCGCGAGGATCTGGACAGCGAGAGCGCGCGACTGAAGCGTTCGGCTGCCCGGCGGACTGGAATTGTAGGATCATCGCTCTTTATTTGCGCTTTTCATGGGACGATCACAACGATACAGGCGGCCAAAGACGCCACCTTCTGGGACGTACTGCCAAAAATCAAGCCGCTGAGCTGCCCGCGGCCTCGCCGTCCAAGCACCACAATGTCGACCTCCTTACGCGAGGCAATGTCGATGATGCTATGGGCGGCGTCTCCCCATCCCGAACGCGTATGAATTTTCGGAGCGCCGACGCGCTCCGCTCGCTCCTTCGCTAGGCGCAAGATTGAATTTAGCAACAACTCGACGGCTTCGCCGACCTGGCCTTCTGCACGCGTGAGTTGCTCGATCTCGTCGGCGGAAAAGCTCCCGCCAAAAGTCGCAATCGTGAGATCGGCATTCAGGGACTTCGCTAGTCCCGCCGCCGCCTCGACCGCGCGGTCCGCCCCCGCCGATCCGTCGGTCGCGACCATAATTCGTTTCGTGGACATGGAGAGGCACCTGGGGTTACAAGGGACTGCTTACGTATTGTTGTCCAGGTGTGCGGCATGTTCAATACACCGCAGAGCCTCCTCGTCTCACGCTCTGGAGGACAAGTGAGCGCGGTTCTTGTGCGCGTTCGCGACGACGCGGTGCTCGAGGTGATCGATCACGGCGACGGCGTGTAGCCTAAGGATCGGGAGATGATCTTCGAGCCGTTCTGGCGCAAAGGCGAAACAACGTCGGGGAAGGGATTGGGCCTCGCGATCGCCCGCGATCTGATGACGAAGCTTTCAGGCCGCATCTGGGTCGAGGAAACGCCGGGCGGCGGCGCGACGTTCAAAGTCTCGCTAGCGCAGAGCGCCTGAGCCGCGGGACGCGCCCTGATGTTCAACCGGCAACCGAGGCGAAGTGATGTCCGGTTGTGGCGCAAACCAGCAGCGCGCGGACGCGCGTGCAGCGGCGGCAATTTGGGGAGGAGCGGACTCGTTTGAACAATGCGCTCGTGCCGATATGTTTTAGGGACTTCTAGCCGCGACCACGACACGAGGAGGCAGGCAGCGCATGACGACGTCCCGACTATTCACCCCTGTTCGCGCGGGCCAGCTTGAACTCACCAATCGCATCGTCATCGCGCCGATGTGTCAATATTCCGCCGAGAACGGCTGCATGACCGACTGGCATTTGATCCATTTGGGTCAGCTCGCCCTTTCCGGCGCGGCCCTGCTGACCATCGAGGCGACCGCCGTGCTGCCCGAGGGTAGGATCACTTACGCCGACGCCGGTCTCTGGTCCGATGAGACCGAGGCTGCGATGGGACGCGTCCTCGCCAGCATCCGGCGCTATTCCGACATGCCGTTCGCGCTCCAGCTCGCTCACGCTTGGCGCAAGGCGTCCACGGAAGTTCCGTGGAAGGGCGGCGGGCAGATCACCCCCAATGGCGCGACCGGCTGGCGAACAGTCTCCCCATCGGCGCTTCCGTTTCTGCCCACCGAGGATCCGCCCATTGCGCTCGACCGCACAGAGCTGGAGAGAATCCGCGACGCCTTCGCAGAGGCGGCGGGGCGGGCGGCGCAGCTCGATATCGCGGCGGTGCAGATTCACGCGGCGCACGGCTACTTGTTGCACCAGTTCCTGTCGCCTTTATCAAATGCCCGCGACGACGAGTATGGTGGCGATCTGGAGAACCGGATGCGGTTCCCGCTGGAGGTGTTCGAGGCGGTGCGGGCGAATTTTCCTGCCAACAGGGCCGTCAGCGTGCGCGTTTCAGGGACGGACTGGGTGGAAGGCGGTTGGGACATTGACCAGACGATTGCGTTCGCCAGAGCGCTCGAAGCTCGGGGATGCGCGGCGATACACGTTTCCAGCGGTGGACTGACGGCTGAGCAAAAGATTCCGGTCGGGCCGAGCTATCAGGTTCCGTTGGCCCGCGCGGTCAAGGCTGAGACCAAGATGCCGGTCATCGCCGTCGGCTTGATCACCGACTTCGAGCAAGCCGAGGCGATCGTCGCGAACGGCGACGCCGATATGATCGCGCTCGCGCGGGGGATTCTATATAATCCTCGATGGCCCTGGCATGCAGCCGCGCACTTTGGCGCCCGCGTCAAAGCGCCAAAGCAGTATCTGCGATCGCAGCCCCGGCGATATCCGCATCTCTTCGACGAGTGAGCGCTGCTGGTCATCCGACTTTTGCCGGAACATTTGTATTTTTAGGTTTAATCGTGCCTGAACTCTCCCACCTGCAAAGGAAGCCAACTTGGGACGGTTTGATTTAACGGTCGCCTTCTACGAGCGCTCTCGTCCGCCCTACGGGGAAGCTTTTTTTGCCACTGTCGCGCGGCGCCTTGGCTTTGATCGCAGTCAACGCCTGATGGATCTGGGCACAGGGCCGGGGATGCTGGCGTTGGGTTTCGCCCGCTTCGTTGGCGAGGCTATTGGCGTGGACCCCGAGCCAGCGATGATCGCAGCCGCAGGCGAGGCAGCGGACCGCGCCGGCGTGCGCCTGCGCCTGATCGAAGGCAGGACTGAAACTTTGCCCGCCAACCTCGGCCAGTTCGACGTCGTGACGATCGGGCGCGCGCTCCATTGGATGGAGCCTGAAGGCGCCCGCGCCGCGCTGGACCACCTCGTCACGCGACATGGCCAAATTCTGATTTGCCGCGCCGCCAGCGTGAGCGACGCTCGTAACCCTTGGCTTGCAACTTATGACGCCACGCGGAAGAGATGGACCGAGCAGTCGGGCGCCGACCGTTATGGACGGAATCCCGATGCGTTTTTTGCTGGAACGCGTTTTTCGCGGCGTGCGACGATCGGTGTTGAATTGGAGCAGAGAATTCCTCTCGAACGCCTCATTGACCGCGTGCTCTCGATGTCTTCGTCATCGCCTGAACGGCTCGGGAACGAGATGCCGAGGATGCGCGAAGCCTTGCGGGAGGCGTTAACGCCCTTCGCAGTGGAGGGCCTCATCACTGAGGTCGTTGAAACTCGGGCTGTGGTTTTCGGAAGTTGAAACGAGTGAGTATCGAGAGCCGGCGAACGGCTGTGCCGTCGTCAATGCGGGGAGGAGCGGACTCGCTCGAACAATCCGCTCACGTCGCAGGTTGACCCTAACCTGCCGTCCGCGCCGACGCTGGCCAAGCTGCAGAATAAGGCATCAGTTCTGCGCCGGAGTTTTGCAAGAAAAATGCTCCGATTTTTCAAGGCCTTGGATGTGGAACGAAATTGTTGAGATTTGCACGTGCCTAGCCGGCTGGAGGTAAGCTCTTGCGGAGACGATGCAACAGTTCCATCAGTCCCGTCAGTTCCGCCGTTGAGAAAGAAGCAAACACTGAATGAAGTCGAACCAGGTTCGCCTCGAACGCCTTGTTTATGACCGCCTCACCCTTTGACGTCAGCCGTGCGATTAGTTTCCGCCGGTCGTCGCGGTCAACGTAAGATTTCACGAAGCCGTCGCGCTCGAGTCCAGCCATAAGACCGGAGACGGTTGGGCGGGTTACTCCCATCGCCCCGCCGATGTCCGTATGGGAAATCCCGTTCCCTTTGGCCGCCAACAACGCCATCAGAATTTGATAACGCGCGACCGATCCTACTGTATCCGCCATCCATTCACTGAATGCGTTGTCCACCTGTCGTGCGGTCGTGCGCAACGCCAACAGCGTCTCCAACCCTTGCACCTCATGCTCTGAGAGGCGCTTGCGCAGCTCCTCCATGACCGCGGGCGGGGGCCCTTTACGCAACGTGGCTGCTTTCTCGACGTTCATCGCCTTCTCTGGCCCATGTCTCTGACAAAATCAGTTTGGCGGCTAACTATCTGGCTGTCAACGCATCCTGCTGTTCGGCCCATGCTTTTTGCAGCCGACGATCATTCCGCGTAGAAAGGGATTGACATCGTTAGCCGCCTAACATAATTTGTTAGCCACCTTACTAACGGAAGGCGGGAAAAGGAGCGTGCCAAATGAACACCGAGATCATCGTCCATCCGAAGCTGCAACACTACGCGCTGGCTGCGACCAACCTCGACGCCACGATTGACTGGTACCGCAAAGTGCTGGGCATGAGCGTCAACTACCGCTCGACCATGCCTCCCGGAGCGCCCTTCTCGGCGGCCGCATTCGCGAGCAACGATGAGGTTCATCATCGCGTGGTCTTTTTTGAAATGCCTGGTTTCAGCGGCGATTCCGACAAAGCCGGTCGTGGACGGATGCAGCACGTCGCCTACGAATATCAGACGCTCGACGATCTCCTCGGCGCCTATGTCCGCCTCAAGGGCTTGGGAATCGTGCCGGTGATGGCCCTCGATGAAGGGATGCAGATCGCCTTCTACTATGAGGACCCCGACCGGAACAGCGTCGAACTCAACGTCAACGTTTACGGAAACGACTGGACGGCGACGGAATTTATGAAGGTTGCGTCTGCTTCCAACGAACGTCCTCCGCGGACGTTCGTCGATCCCGAAAAATTGGTCGAGGCCCGCAAGGCCGGCGCATCTCCCTGGAATCTGCATGAGCGCGCCTTTGCCGGCGAGTTCGCGCCAGCGAAGACGGCCCATCCACGCTCGCAGGTCTGAGCGGCGCCGCTTCTATCCATCGGCGCGGCGGCTTGCCATCGTCCGCGGCCTGCCTTGCTGCGCCCTTCTCCACAGCGGTCGCCATCCTCGCGATGACGACGCCGGGCCGGCGCACATCGCGAGGGTCAGCTTTCCGGCTTCCAGAAAACCAAGGGAGACGGCGGTCCGTGGACCCGTCATCTCCCGTCAGCCAGAGACTCACCGGAATGCCGAACATCATCAGAGTTGAAAACCTGAAAAAGACCTTCGGCAATTTCGAAGCCGTAAAAGGCGTCTCGTTTGCCGTCGAGCATGGAAGCACATTCGGATTTCTCGGGCCGAACGGCGCGGGCAAATCCACGACGATCAAAATGCTCACGACCGTCCTAGCGCCGAGCGAGGGGCGCGTGCTGATTGCAAGGCCACGATTTGGTGAAAGAGCCACTGGAGGCGCGCCGCGCCTTCGGAATCGTGTTTCAGGACCCAAGCCTCGACGATGAGCTGACGGCAGCCGAGAACATGGAGCTGCACGGCGTCCTTTATAGCGTCCCGCGGGCGCAGCGCCGCGAACGCGTTGAGGCGCTGCTGCGCTTCGTCGGGCTGTGGGAGCGGCGCGACGACTATGTCAAACGCTTCTCGGGCGGCATGAAGCGGCGGCTCGAAATCGCCCGCGCGTTGCAGCACCGCCCGCGCCTTCTGTTCCTCGACGAGCCGACCGTCGGGCTCGATCCCCAGACCCGCAACCAGATCTGGGGCCTCATCGGCGAGCTCTGCCGTAACGAGGGCCTGACGGTGTTTTTCTCGACGCACTACATGGAGGAGGCGGAGCGCGTCGCCGACTGGATCGCGGTCATCGACCACGGACGGATCGTCGCGCAAGGCACGGCCGCCGCGTTACGGCAGCAGACGGGCGGCGGCACCCTGGAGGACGCATTTCTCGCGCTGACCGGGCGCAGCATCAGGGAAGCCGAGGCGGAGCCGGCCGATCGCATGCGGGCGACGCGTCAGGCATGGGGCGGCGGCCGATGAACGCCGTTTTCATCCTGTGGCTGCGGCAATTGAAGCGCTACTTTCGCTCGCGCTCCCGCATGATTGGCGGGCTTGGCCAGCCGATCTTGTTCCTGTTGGCGCTCGGCTTCGGACTTGGCCCGACCTTTGCTCGCGCCGGCCACGGCGACTACGTGCAGTTTCTGGCGCCGGGCGTCGTCACGATGGGCATCCTGTCCATGGCCGTCTTCAGCGGCGTCGAAATAATCTGGGACCGGCAGTTCGGCTTTCTCAAGGAAACTCTGGTCGCGCCGGCGCCACGGCTCGAGATCGTGCTCGGGCGGACGCTCGGCAGCGCGACGATCGCGCTCATTCAGGGGAGCATCGTCTTTCTCGTTTGCCTTGTCGTCGGATTTCGGCCCGTAGACCCGCTGTTGCTGCCCTTGGCGCTGCTGTTCATGGTGCTTATCGCAATCATGTGCGCGGCGCTTGGCGCCGTCATCGGGACGGTGTTGCAGGACATGCAGGGCTTTCAGCTGATCATGAGCTTCATCACCATGCCGCTCTTCTTCTTCTCAAGCGCCCTGTTCCCCGTACCTGATCTGCCGCAGGCTTTGTGGATCGCGGTTCGGCTCAACCCACTCACCTATGGCGTCGACGGCCTGCGCGGCGCGCTTAGTGGCGCTTTCGCGTTCAGCGTGGCGACGGACTTCGAGGTGCTGGGCGGCCTCACTGTGATCCTACTGGCCTTAGGAGCCCACCTGTTCGCGAAGATCGAGGTATAGCTGCTCATTCTGGAGCCACACGACCGCTTCTGGCGCCAACCCGAAACGCGCGAGAGCGCGCGTGACATGGCTGCAATATGGAGAGCAGCGGACTCGCTCGAACAATGCACTCACGGCGCAGTTTGACCCGAACCGGTCGTGGTTGCCGATCCGCACATGGCGCCGCATTGGGGTAATTGGCGCCGCCAAAAGTCCCCGTCCCGGCTGAAAAATCCGATTACTAAGCAGTGCCGATTTGCCGGATTTTCCTTGTCGGTGGTTTCCCACCGGCTCTTCGGCCCCAGATAGTCCTTGTTGCGGCGCCGCAAATGGCGCCTACTGGATCCGCCTCCAAGGGGAGCGTGTATCATGTCTGAGCCTATCATCCCGCCCCTGAAAGGCAGAGTGAAGCTGTACGTGAGTAGAATTATAGATTATTCGTGGTATACATCGCTAGTCCTGACCTTTGGATTTGGGGCATTCATTGTGCTTGTATTTGCGTATGGGTTGGCGATAAATTACAAACTCATAAGTCTCCCGCCAATATTGTGTCATTATATGATTGGGCGCCAAAATATAAAGGACTTCTGCAAATTTATGAACGAGGGCTGAAGCGGGAAAGGCCGCGCCCACAGAATCCCCCTTTAACCGCGCGGCAAATTGCCCGCCGCGATTCGACGCCTTACGCGCGCACGCGGTGTGCTTCACCTGCGCCGCCGCGAGCGCCCGGCATCAACCCGAAGCGCGAGAACGCGCGCGTGTCGCGGCGGGGAAGAACGAGCAGACGTGCTTGAACAATGGCCTCGCGGCGCAGGTTGACCCAAACCGGACCAACTGCTGAGCTGGGAAGGTTACTAACGTCCCCCAAAAGAAAAAGGGCGAAGATGCTTTCGACAAAAAACCGCCCGATCGGTAGGGCCGATCGAGCGGTTTCGTATTCGTTGAGACGTGACGCGCTAAGCTGCGGAAGATAAGTTCTGTTTAGCGTTCACTGGCGTCCTCGTCGGCTCAGCGACCACTGTTGGCTTCGCAGACGACGCGACCGTAATCGGCTTCAAAGCCTCCTTGGCGAGGCTCGAATAGATCTCGCCAATTTTGGTGGCTTGGGCCACGAAATCCTCATACGCGGATTTGGCGAAGTCCGACTGGAGCTGAATGGCTTCGTCGATCTTTTTCACGCTGATCAGCTTCTCGAAATGCGCGCGGCTTTTTTCGAAGGACTTCTTTGCATAGTCCGTCGTTTCGGCCGCGATGGCTTGCAGACCTTTGGTTGACGAGGCGGTCGCCGCGGTAAAAGACTCGAACGGAGCTGCGCCGAACGCTTTGATATCGGGGAAGTTGCTTGACATATAATGTATCCTTACCTTGGTCTAGGCGCGGTGCTTTTACCGAAACCCTAGAGGATCTTTATAGGTGCAGCGCACATTGCCGTCAAGAAAGATATTGCACTGCAGCATGGCTCAGACAATTGCCGCCCCTCATTGCCGCGCCAACAGCTCCGACATCCTCGCAAATACAATAACAAGCACCGATATGCGTCCCAGCGAACGACATCCTGTTGCCCGCACTGGACGCCGTGCACAACAGGGAAAAGAAAAGGGCGCGGCGGATCGGCTTGAGCCGACGCACCGCGCCACTGCGCGAAACCAAAAGAACTAAGAGCCTGTGCCTAAATTACCGCTTCATTTGAGCGGTCGCTGCTTGTCTTGATGGTGTAGTTCCACTCGCCGTGAAAATGGTCGCGCTCGATGTTGAGGGCGGCCATTTGCTCATCGGAGACGGTTACGCCTTTCTGGTATTCGTTGGCGTCCAGTTCGCAATGAACCTTCAACCCGGTTTTCGTCGTTGTCGAGGAGATCATGTCGATGATCACCTGATAGGTGGCGAGCGGCGTGGCGCGCCAGTTCATGCTGATGAAGGAGAACAGCCGGTGCTCGATCTTGTTCCACTTGCTGGTCCCGGGCGGAAAATGATGGACCTCGATAGCGAGACCGAGTTCGTCGGCGAGGCGCTGGAGCATCAGCTTCCACAAGCGCACGCGTGAGCCATTCGATCCGCCGCCGTCCGCCGTGATGACGAGACGCGTTGCGCCAGGATAGCGCAGCCGCCCAATCTCGAGCCACCATCTTCTGATCGTCGCAACCGCAAACGCCGCGGTGTCGCAGCTCATGCCGACGCTCACCCAGCCTGCGTTGTCCGCGAGATCGTAAACGCCGTAGGGTGTCGCGCGCCCGAGCTCCTTGATCAGAAAATCATGAACGCGAACTTCCTCGGGCGAGCCCTTCGCGCGCCATTCGCGCCCATTGTTCTTGAAGTCGCCGACGAGCTCCTTCTTCTTGGCGTCGACCGAGATCACCGGCTCGTTGGCGGCGAGCGCGGCGCTCACCTTTTCATTGAGGTGCGCAAACTGCGCGTCTCGATCCTCGTGATCCGAGCCCTCGCGCGTCTTGCTGTTGGCTTGCAGGCTGTAGCCCAGCTCCTTAAGGATCTTCCCGACCATGCGATGGCTGACCTTATGCCCGAGCTTCCTCAGCTCGTCGGCCAGCCGGCGCAAGCTCTTGCAAGTCCAGCGCAAAGGCGACATCGGATCGCCGCGCTCGTCTGGCGCGATGAGGGCGAGCAAGTCGCGCACGAGCGTCGCATCTTTCTTCGTCAGCGGCTTGCGGCCGGCGCCCGACCGTCGCACCCGGCCCACGGCCAAAGGCGGCGCTTGCGCCGAAAGCTCCTTTAGCCCGCGTCCAATCGTGGATGCCGCCATCCCGGTGATCCGCGACACCGCCGCGATCCCGCCACGACCGATTTCCTGCACCGTCGTCGCCGCGAACAACCGCCGGCGACGTTCGTCCAGATGCGGCGAAAGCGCTTCAAAGCGTCGCCGAATCAATCCCTCGTCGATCATGACGCTTCATACGATCGACGCCGCAAAATCGGAATCCCGTCGCCGCGCGTTTCGATTCAATTATTCCTGCACGGGCCCTAAGTTAGTCGGCGAAGACCCAGCGCGCAGCGAAATAACCTGCAGCAGCGATAACGATGACTGCGACCATGCCGAGCGGCGTTGCGGCGTAGCTCGTCAACTCGAGAATAGCACCCATAAGTTTTCCTCTCCTACTCACCGTTGGTCCATACCAACGCACTGGTTCATAGCCTGCGCGGGAGAAAAGTGCAATAGCGCAATTCTGCACAACAGAACATCTGCACACAAGCTCACGCTTGTCGAAAACTGTAAAGCCAACTTATACAGCTACATAATGCGAGTTGACGGCTAAGTTGGAAAATGCAATTGTGCAACTGAGCAAAAGTGCACATGGAGGCGGTATGAGCAGGACGACCCACAGAGGCGCGGCATTTTTACAGGGGCTAAACGTGCAGCCGGAAGAGAAGCACGTCACGGCGAGCGTTTCCGAAGCGCCTGCGCCGAAAGCTCCCGGTGTCGCCAGCCGGAACGGATTGAAGCACATTGGCGGCTATTTTGACCGCGCCGACGTTGAGAAATTCGCGGTGTTACGCGCTCGCCTTTGCCTCGATAATTCGCAGCTAATCAAGCTTGCAATCGATGAGCTTTATCGGAAGCATGAAGCCAAGCGAGTCTTGGGGGATATCTAACGCATAGCAAGATGAACGCGCTGCGTAGATGGTGAACCATGCCTTCACATGCGCGACGCAGCTTTACGATCGCCACGCCGAGGAAGCCGAGAGACCGCACGGGTAGGCGCCGCAAGTTCCATGTTGAGCGTTACGCGCCAAGTTACGGAATAACGACTCCCCGATGATGCTGGTCACCGCGCTCGCGTCGTGCGGTTAAGATTTGGCCTTGTCAAAAGCGTCAGATGGGGGGATTCTCGCATCCGAACCGGGAAGCATCCGGCGAGTCCCGGTTTGAGAGAAACCAGGAGACACACATGCCAGCCGAGAAGCTTCTGCGCCGTTCAGTGGTTGCGCTCGCCTGCGCTGCGTCGCTGGCCGCAGTAAACCCTGCCTCGGCCATGATGCTTCCGGTTCCCACCCTGCCGCAATCCGGACCGCACGTCGAAAAAATATGGTGCGGGTGGGGCGGCTGCGGCTGGGGCTGGGGTCCTGCGGCGGTCATCGGCGCCGTTATCGGGGGCGCGGCGATCGGCGCGGCGGCTGCGGCGTCGTCGCCCTACTACTACGGCGGCTATTACGGGGCGCCGGCCTATTACTCCCCCGGTCCGTATTACGGCGGCTCCTGACTGCGCCGGTGGGTCGATTACTATGGCTACCCGCATTGGCGCCGCGTCTGCTAATTGAACGGCTTACAGTTTCTCCCTCAGCGCATCAGGCGCCGCGAGCGCGTCTCGCGGCGTCAGTGCGTGGGAGACCATCGTCTTAAGTGCCTCGCGCAGACGGTCTGGACGAACCCGCTTCGCACTCAACCACGCCGAACGACGAATGGCCGCTTATGGCGCCAAGCTGCCGTGGCCGCTTCCGACAGGCAGGTCGGGTTACTGAGGAATAGCGGACGCGGTCGCTTCTATGCCGGAGGAAACTGCGAGTCGGAAGGGCGCCGCCACCTGCTCCGGCGTCACTATATTTTCGAAACCGGACACCGCCGCGATCCGTCCGTCCACGACCACGACCACCGTGCGCGCCGTGGGGACCAGATGGGCCTCGGGTTTGCCAGCCTTTCGAAACGGGGCAATATCGTCGAAAAGCGCCATACCGGCGTGACTTCAGTGGCGCCCCGCCATGTTCCTTCCGAGCGCCGATCCAATGTGCTGTTCCTCGCCTTCGCGCTCAGCTTTGTCGCCGGCGTCTATATGACTGCAGGGCTTCGCGCTGGTTCTCGCCGATCCGAAAGCTCGGAGATCGCTGAGGCGAAATGGCAGGCGGGACGCGCGGAAGCCTGATCGGCAATTCACGATTCCTGCTTACCGGGCGCTTACCCGAACCCAAGCCTCGCTGGGCCGCCGGGCAAGCCTTCTCATTAACATCTTGATTTTATTGGTGCCGCAAGAGGGATTCGAACCCCCGACCCCATCATTACGAATCAAAGGGACTTCATTTCCCAGGCTGTCCATGGGTTTCCCGCTATTGCTATAAATCATTGTTTTACCGGCAAAATATTCCATTGAGGCATTCCCCAATATCCGTTAACGTCGCTCCATGTCCTTTTCATTTGGTCACCATATGGCCACCAAACAAGCGATCGGACCGACAAGAACATGCCAAGCCAGTCAGTCAAGCTAACCAAGCGTGTCGTCGACGAAGCCTCGCCCAAAGCGAAGCGTTACGAGGTCTGGGACGGCGAAACGCGCGGCCTGGGCCTTCGCGTAGAGGCCAGCGGCACGAAAACCTACATCCTCCGTTACCGGCCGCGGAACCTCGGCCCCGGCGCCCCCAGGCGGTTCCTCCTCCTCGGCCGCCATGGCGCGATCACGCCGGACGAGGCCAGAACGCGAGCGCGCGCCGCCCTTGGGGCCGTCGCCGCGGGGCAAGACCCGGCTCTTGAGCGAAAGGATGCGGCGGCGGCGGTCACCTGCTGCGAGTTGGCGAACTTGTTCCTCGAGGAGCATGTCGGATCGAAGAGAAAAGCTTACACAGCGAAAGGATATGCCGCCATCCTGCGGCGCTACTTTGTTCCCGCGCTCGGGAAACGGAAAGCCGAATTCGTAACGATGGCGGAGATCGCCAAGCTTCACCTTTCGCTGCGGGATCGGCCATATCAGGCCAACCGCCTTCTGGCGATTATCGGCAGCATGTACTCTTTCGCTGCCCGGCGAGGGCTCGTCTCGCGAGGCACGAACCCGACGATCGGCCTTGAGCGGTTCAGAGAAGCCAAGCGGGAACGCTTCCTTGGCACGGAAGAGCTCAAGCGTCTCAGCGAAACCTTGCGGCTCGCCGAAACCGAGGGACTGCCCTGGCTCCCCGGCGCCGATGCGAGAGCGAGCAAGCATCTCGTGAAAGAACCGAACCAGCGAACTGTCTTTGCCCCCGAAGTGGCTCTCGCGTTTCGCCTGCTTCTCTTCACGGGCGCGCGTCTTCGCGAGATCCTTCACTTAGAGTGGGCCCATGTCGATCTGGAGCGGGGCCTGCTGCTGCTCCCCGAAAGTAAGACTGGCCGGAAGACGATCGTGCTGAACGCGCCTGCACTCGCACTGTTGCGGGATGCCGATCGCAGCAGCGCCTTCGTCGTGCCCGGCACGACCACGGATCAGCCTCGGTCCGACCTCAAGAGGCCGTGGCGCGCCATTCAGCAGCATGCCGGCCTTTCGGGCGTGCGCATCCACGATCTGCGTCACACTTTCGCTTCTGTCGGCGCCGGATCGAGCCTCGGACTGCCTATCGTTGGAAAGCTCCTGGGCCACTCCCAATCGGCCACCACGGCGAGATACGCTCATCTCGATGCAGACCCGCTTCGGCGAGCCGCCAACATCATTGGCGAAAAAATCTCGGGCGCTATGGGATCCTAACAACGGAGAGGCGATCGAGCCGCGCTGTCGTCATCTTGGCGTCGCCGAACACGCTGACGCCATATCACTTAGCAAGGGCTCTCAGGCTCTCTTAAAAGCCCGTTAACTCGGCGGCGACTAACTGGCCTTAAATACGCCGAAAAACATCGCGATCTATCCTCACCTCGCAGTAGCAGAGTGCCGCCATGTCAGGTTTCGTCACCACCGAATTCACCGCGCCGCAATCCGCCGGTCGCTCGCCTGATCGCCAGGTCCACCTCTATAAGGAGATTGGCATCTCCGCATTGGCCGCCGCCCTCCACGTCATGGCCAAGCCCGTTGGGCTGAACGATGTCGCAACTTCGGACAAGCGCCCCCTCCCCGCGATTTTGCAAAGCGATGATCTCGCTGCTTGAAGCCAGTGGTCGCCTTAGCAGCGTGTTGACGAAGTCCCCGCCGCCTGATTCTGTCTGAGGAACGAAAATTCTCGGCGGGTTGCGACGATGGCGATGGGTCGTGAAGGCGAGGTCCAGGGCGACCTCATGATGACCTGGGCTGAGATGCCGCGTTCGCCAGGTCATGTGTTTTACGACCGTCTCCAGAAGCTTTTGGCCGAGGCCGGCTTCGACGCTTTCGTCGAAGAGACCTGCAAGCCGTATTATGCGCCGAGGATGGGCGCGCCGTCGCTGCCCCCTGGCCGTTATTTTCGCATGCACATGGTCGGCTATTTCGAGGGTCTCGACAGCGAGCGCGGCATTGTCTGGCGCTGCGCGGATTCACGATCGCTGGGGGATTTCCTTCGGCTTGGCAAACGCGACACGGTTCCCGATCATTCCCGGCTGTCGAAGACACGTAGCCGCCTTCCACACGAAGTGCATCGACGATGGAAAGCCGCACGGGAGCAGGCGAAGCTCGCGGCATGAGCCCTCGTCAGCTCAACAAGCTCGGCTCGGCTGTCGTCTCGGCGTCCCGCGTGTCGGCGCAGATCGCGTCCTTGATCAGCCGCTCCGTCGTCTGCTGGAAATGGATCCAGAGATCCGTGTGCAGGTCGGAGAACTGCCGCCACACCAACGTGTCGAAGAACCGCCGCGGCGCCCTCACCATGATCGTCGTGCGACGCTGGCGCGCGTATGGTGGCAGATGAAACGCGCCTAGAGAAATCGCGGGTGTGCGCTTGATAATCCGGCCCAATGTGAGTCATTTTGCGATGCTACAGAATCCCGAGCAGTTCAATCGAGCCGTGGTTGAATTCCTGGGCGCGGAATGAGTTGCGCCAGTGCACAGGAAGCGCATGACCGGCTGAAGCCGCTGTTGCGCGACACGGACGAATTCCTCCCCAGTCGGCGAATGCGGGTCAGGTCGGCGACCTTGAGGCCGGTCACCTCCGAGACCCGCAGGCCTGCCGCATAGGCGGTGGTCAACGCGACGCGGGCCTTGAGGTGAGAGACCGCTTCGAGGAAGCGAATGACCTCATCGCCGCTCGGCACCGCCGGCAATTTGCGCGGCTCGCGGGCGTAGGCGATCCGTTCCGGTATGTCGTCCTGGCCGAGCGTCACGCCGTAAAAGAAACGTAATGCGCAGACGATCTGGTTGAGCGAGGCCCAGGAAACGCCCTTGGAGGCCAGATGCACCTGGAAGGCGCGGACACGCGACGACGCCGTTTGGACCGCGCATCCATGCGCTGGCGATTTATTTGAAAGGTTTTCAGGCGCTTTCCTACGAGCGCCTGCGCTTCCTGTTCCGCGACGCTTTCGGCCTCACGGTCAGCGAGGGCGCGCTGATGAACATGTTTCTCCGCTCCCATGCGGGGTTCGAAATGGAGGCCGACAAGGCCAAGGCCATTCTTCGCAAGGCGAGGGTCGTCGCCAGCGACGAGACCGGCGTGCGGATCGAGGGGACCAACTCCTATCATCGGGTGTTTCACTGCAAGGATTCGGTCGTGCATCAGCCCGATTATTCGCGCGCCGCCCGTGTCGCGGCCGAGATGATGGACGGGCATGAGCCGAAGGTGTGGATTTCGGATCGTTACGCCGCGCAGCAAAACCATGGCGCCGCGCGTCAAACCTGTCTGGCGCATCTGGCGCGCGATACGGCCTATGCACTGGAGCATGGCTCGGACGATCTGCCGCAGCGGTTCAAGCTGTGGTTCGCCAGGGCGTTCGATTTGGCCGCGGACATCGCCGATTTCGTCGCCTCGACCATCGCCAGCAAAAAGCGCGCGCTCGAAAATCAGCTCGCCGACATTCTCGGCGCGGCGACAGAATGCGAGCTGGCGCGCAAGCTGCAAGCCAAAATTGCCCGGGCGCGAGGCCAGCTTCTGACCTTTTGCGACTATCCCGGCGAAGTCGAGGCGACGAACAACAATTCGGAGCGAGCGCTGCGGCCCAGCGTGATCCAGCGAAAAGTCACCAACGGCTATCGCGCCATGTGGGCCGCGCAGGCCGAGGCGGATGTGCCCACGGCTGTCGACACCGCAAGGCTCAAAGGCGCAAATCCCTTCCAGACCATCCTCGAAATCGTCGCCTGAAACCGCTAAAATCCGCACCCCAATAGTGGAGGTGGGTAATTACGGCGAGCCGATGGCGCAGGTCCGGCGCTCAAATCAAGGTGGGTCAGTTCTCAATTAAAAACCCAGATCAAACCCACGCGGAAATTAACGGCCGAGGCTTTCTTTCGGTGCTCGAGGAATTTAATTTACTGCCATGATCGCACCGCGCCGCACTTTCCTTTCCGCGCTTGCCGACGTTCTCTTCAGCCGTCCCTTGCGATGCGAGAACCAACAGACTATTGCTCCTGAAATCATTGACGACCTCACGAGAGAACCGCCGATAGCGACCATCGGAACCAGGTGGGAGTTATTTACCGACACAGTCATGGGCGGCGTATCAAGGGCGACGATGCTTCGCGAGACCGTAGAAGGCAGAATCGCCATTCGTTTGCGCGGGGACGTCAGCCTCGAAAACAACGGCGGCTTTGTTCAGATCTCTCTCGATTTCCGACCTGACGGGGGCTCCATTGACGCAAGTTCATGGAGCGGAATTGAATTAGATGTCCTCGGGAATGCGGAGGAATACGCGCTCAATCTGCGCACGACCGATCTCAACCGTCCTTGGCAATCGTATCGTCAAACGTTCAAGACTGCTCCTCGGTGGGAAACAGTGAGGCTTCCTTTCAGCGATTTTGCCCCGAACCGCACCGAAATCCCCCTCGACCTCCGTCGCCTCCGACGCATCGGGATCATCGGTATCGGCAGGGCATTCCATGCCGACGTTTCTCTGGGAGGAGTTAGATTTTTTCGCTAGGGGCGAAACTCAGACGGAGGAAACTCAGACGGAGAAAGTCCACCCTGATTTCAGCGCAGTTCAGCCCTCTCCCCCCGAGGGTCCCAAGCAATCGATTCTCGCCGATAAAGGGCCTTCGCGCCGAGCGGGCCAATCACGTTTAGTCCTACGACTTCGTCGAGGATCGCACCCATGACGGGAGAAAATATCTCATGCTGAACATCTTCGCCGAGTTCGCCTGAGGTCGCGGTGATAACGCCCCAGCGTCGTCGACCGTCATGGGCGGCATGTTGATCAGGTCGTCGTCGGGCAGCTTGCCGCCGACACATTTCTTGATGCGTTTTTCCAGGATTTTCAGGTTCTGGTTCTGCCTTCTGCTGCACGTCGGCCTACATGCTCCATTCTAGCCTTGCCTACACGGGCGCCGGTGGCGCTCCTGGGCGTGGCGATCCTTCTGACCGGCGTCCCGCTATTCCGTTTCGGCCGTCGGCGCTCACCGAGGCGCAATCCATGACCTTCTCGCCATCGACATTGCTTCGCGCACTACCCGTGATGTTTGCCACCGCCGCTCTGGTGACGGCCGCCGCCTCAAAGGACTTCACGGAAGAGCGCCAACGCATGGTTGCCGAGATCGAGGCCATGATCGCAGAGACTGCAGGCGAGACCGGTGTGGTACGGCTCGATGCGCGCGTGCAGGCCGCAATGGCCTCAGTGCCGCGTCATGAGTTCGTGCCGCGCGAATACAGGTCGTTCGCTTACAGGAACGGCCCTCTGCCAATCGGCAACGACCAGACCATGTCCCAGCCCTACGTGGTGGCGCTGATGACCGAGTTGTTGCAGCTAAAGCCCACGGACAAGGTGCTCGAGGTAGGCACGGGATCGGGCTACCAGGCCGCCATTCTGTCGGCGCTGGCTGGCGAGGTATACACGATGGAGATTGTCCCCGCTTTGGGTGAAGCAGCGCGTGCCACGCTGCAGCGGCTCGGCTACGCCAACGTGAGCACGAGGATCGGCGATGGGTATCAAGGCTGGCCGGAGCGCTCGCCGTTCGATGCCATCATCGTCACGGCGGCGCCCGATCATGTGCCGCCAGCGCTGGTTGCGCAGCTGAAGCCGGGTGGACGTCTGGTCATACCCATCGGCAGCTTATGGCAAGAGCTGATGGCGCTGACCAAGAACCTCGACGGCTCGACCACTACAAGGACCGCGGGCGCCGTCCGTTTCGTGCCGCTGGTTCGGGAGTAGTGCCGCCCCCTTGACCTACCGCCAGATCCGGCGCCACCGGCCGACGCCGTTAACCGACCGGAGAACGCGCCAGAAAGAGCGGCATCGACTGCTCCCATCCTACCGCCGTTTTCCTGTTGCTGCACGCCACAGCGCTACGCACGCGTCAGCCTTGTTGCATCCCCCTCGTTTCCCCCTTTCTTAAGCCGAAGCGCAAGAACGCGCGTGTCGCGGCGAAAATGCGAGGAGAAGCGGACTCGTTCGGCCAAAATGTGAGTGAGGCAGGTCGCCAGACCCGCCATGATCCGCCTGATGGTGCGCAGAATCGCAAGGCTCTCAATTTCGAAACGAAACCGCCGTACCGAGTTTAACCGGCACGAATGAAATTAACGCTGCCATGTAGCCAGGGCATTCGCGGCAGGCACCGATAAGGTCCACATGAAGCCGTTCGGAGGGAAGCTCATAATCGCCTTTGCGCCGAGCGCTTGCGCGACAATGCGTTTCACGACCATGTGGCCAAAGCCCTCGCGGGGCGGCGCGGCGACCGCCGGACCGCCTGTCTCCCGCCACTCGACGATCAACCGCTCGTTATCAACGCTCCAGATGACCGTCACGCAACCGTCAAACCGCGCCAAGGCGCCATGCGCCAGCGCGTTCATGGCGAGTTCGTGCAGAGCGAGACCGATGTTTTGCGCCGCCTTGGGCTTTAGCATGATCTGGGGGCCGTTCGCGCAGGCTCGCCCACATGGCCGACGTGAAATATCAACACAGTAAGCCATTTCGGCCTGAACAAGATCATGCATCGACGCGCCGTGCCAATTTTGGGACACTAAAAGGTCATGTGCCATGGACAGCGCCTGCAGGCGAGCCTCGAACTTGCCTTGAATCTCCTCGAGCGACGTCGCGCCCGCCGCCGTCTGCTGCGACATAGCCTGGACCACGGCCAAAAGGCTTCTCGAGCTTTGCACAAGCTCCCGCAATAATACACGGACATGCCGCTCTCGATGCTTGCGTTCGCTGATGTCGCGCAGCGTGCCGAGAATGCGTATGGCCCTGCCGTTCTCGAAGAAGGTGCGCCCCCGGACTTCGATCCACCGCTCCAAACGATCCGCTTGGCTAATCACGCGACATTCGAATTCATAATCTCCTTCACGCGTCGGATCGAGCGCGGCGCCGATGGCGTCGTTGCTGCGCTCCCTGTCTTGCGGATGGAGGGTGTTGCGGAAATGTTCGAAGCTCGCGCTCGTATCGTCGGAGATGCCCCACAGCGCGCGGGTACGCCGGTCGACATGCATTTCGCCGGTGACCAAATTCCAGTCCCAAGTGCCGATATGGCTGCCTTCGAGCGCGAGTTGCATTCGCTCGAGTGTGAACGCCTGATCGTGAATGGGGCCGCAGTTAGACATTGGCGCGGCCGAAGCTATTGCACACCTATGTGAATGCGATAGCTGGGACAATTACGGACTTGACCAAGTCGAATCCAACGCTCTTGAATGTCCCCACGGCAAAAGTTGCGCGAGCAACAACCTCGTTTTTGAGGAGGAAACGCACATGGCTTTGATCAACAAGCTGCTGGTTGGCGAGTCGCTGGTCGGCGAGGGCGACGAAGTCGCGCACATCGACCTGATCATGGGCCCGCGCGGCAGCGCAGCGGAGCTGGCCTTCGCCAACGCGCTGGTCAACGAAAAGAACGGCTTTTCGACGCTTTTGGCGGTCATTGCTCCGAACCTTATGTGCAAGCCGAACACGATCCTGTTCAACAAGGTGACGATCAAGGACGCCAGGCAGGCGGTGCAGATGTTCGGCCCGGCGCAGCACGGCGTCGCCAAAGCGGTTGCGGACAGCGTCGCCGAGGGCGTCATCCCGCTTTCGGAAGCCGACGACGTGTTCATCTGCGTCGGCGTGTTCATCCATTGGAATGCGAAGGACGACAAGAAGATCCAGGACTATAACTACACCGCGACGAAGGAAGCCATTGCCCGCGCCGTAAAGGGCGAGCCGAAGGCCTCCGAGGTCGTGGCCCAGCGCAACACCGCCAAGCATCCCTTCGCCCCCAACTGAGATTGAGGCGAGGCGATAAACCAGTCGGGGAGCCGCTTGCGACTCCCCTTCGTCTGAAGAGACCACATAAAAAACGCCCCGGGGTATATAGCTCCCGGGCGTTTTTTTATCGCTTGGTGGGTCGATGGAACGTAACCCTCCGGCGTAGCTTTCAATTACCCACAATTGCGGCCGCCCCTACCTCTGCGCCTATCTCGATGTTGGTCAAGCGTGAGAGGCCACACCCGATAACGATTCTTCCCGGCGGCGAGTTGCCGGCCCTTGCGAGATAGCCGCCCAATCCAGCGAGCTTGATGAGGTAGAAGCTGAGCGTGCCGTGCTTGGCTCGTCGATTGCCTGCATCGCTGACGAGTTGATCAAGCAATCCGATCTCGTTCTCTGTGAAGGCGAGCGAGGGTGTCCTCGCTCCCCACCGCGATCATTTCACGTGTGCTCTCAATGTCGGAGAAGCCAACATGGCGACGACCTACCTTCCTCGCGTTACCGCTGCGGACCACGAAGTCTTGCGGCGCGTGGTCGGCAACTACCCAGCCAACTCGTATGAAAAATGGCTTTCTCTGCAAACGAGGGAGATCGCGAATTGGCAAAGGAGCGGGTGGGAGGTCATCTTGATCGATGTCAGCGCGGACGATTTTGTCCGCTATTGCAAGGAGACAACGGCAACCCCGAACTTCCATACGTTCAGAGCTATCGCCTCCGCCAAGGCGATTGGAAAATTTAAGTGATACCCAGACGCATTGAGACGGCGAAAAAAAGTGGTTGCCAAGCCGTGAGAAATCGATTCGTCTCGGCACTCTCGTTCGCAATCCCGCAACGGGGGAAATGATCAAGGCGGCAGCCAAGCCCGCTGGCGTGCGCGTCAAGATCCGCCCCTATCCAAGTTGAAGACGGCAGCCGTGGCTTAACCCCTGCTCCTTTTCGCTGTCGCCCGCGCTCATTGCCTGTTCGCGGTGATCGAGGGCACCGTCGCTTGATCCCCCTCAAGGCCAGCGTGCGCGTGAATGGCGCGCCATGGCTTCTTTAGGGTATGGTGGCCGTCCCGAGCCCAATGTGGATCCATGCCCAAGTTTACCAAATCGACCTCCGTGCCCAAGAGCATGCAGGCGACCTACGACGTGATCACGACCATCACGGACGCCTTCTGTCGTGAGCACCTCGACAAGGACTATTGCGTGTTGGCGCAGCGCATGACCGCTGCACTGTGCCGCAAGCGCCCCAGCCCACTCGCGTCGGGTCAGCCCCGCACCTGGGCGTGCGGTATCGTTTATGTGCTTGGCCAGATCAACTTCCTGACCGATCCTTCCACGCAGCCCTTCATGACCACGGCTGACCTGTGTGCCCGATTCGGGGTCGGCCAAAGTACGGCGAGCGCTAAAGCCCGCGTGATCTCGCAGGCCCTGGACGCCAGCCGTTTGAGTCCTGAGTGGTTGCTGCCCAGTCTGTTGAATCAGAACCCGCTGGTGTGGATGGCCGAGGTGAACGGCTTCCTGGTCGATCTGCGCGACATGTCCCGCGAGGTGCAACAAATCGCGTTCGACAAAGGCATGATCCCCTACATCCCCGCGGATCAGGAGAAAGGGCCCGAGTAGGCCAGCCGTCTGCTCGTCTGGAGAGGCGGAAAGCGCACACCAACGCTTCATTTGCGACAACCGGAGATTGGCGCCAATCTCCGTCTTGCCGTGCAGCCTCGCAGGTCATTCGCCGGAGCAATGCATGCCCTAAAGCGCTTTGTGAGCCGACCCTTCAAGCCGACGGTCTTGCGGAAACCGCCATGTCATCGAGTGCTCAAGTCATCAAACCAGCCGCCCCGCCGACCATGCCCGAGCCGCCGCTCAGCGCGCTCGCGCATATTCCTGGCACGGACGGCTGGCCCTTCGTAGGCAACACGCTGCAAATGCTGGCCGACCCTAAAGGCGTAACGGAACGTTTCGCTAAGCAATATGGCCCCGTTTTTCGCACTCGCTCCTTCGGCGGCCGAGTCGTCTTACTGCTCGGTCCACAGGCCAATGAATTCATCCTGCTCGATCAGGCCAGGCTCTTTTCCTCAGAACAGGGTTGGGAGCGAATTTTTGGCCGCCTGTTCCCGCGCGGCCTGATGCTGATGGATTTCGATGAACATCGGCTGCACCGCAAGGCGCTCTCCGTCGCCTTCAAGGCCGGCGCGCTGAAATCGTACCTCGAAAGTCTCAACCAGGGCATCGCGGCGGGAATTTCCGGTTGGCTGAAGACCTCGCCTGATCTGCGCTTTTATCCGGCGATCAAACGCATGACCTTAGACCTCGCCTCCGCCTCATTTCTCGGCGAAGGGATGGGCCCTGACGCGGAGCCGATCAAAAGCGCCTTCATCGAGATGATCGCGGCCGCCGTCGCGGTGGTGCGCAGTCCCATCCCCGGCACGCAGATGAGCCGTGGCGTCAAGGCGCGTCAGTTCGTGATCGATTATTTCGGCCGGCAGATCGCCGCGCGCCGCAGGAGCAATGCGCAAGACCTCTTCACTCAGCTCTGCAAGACGACCACCGACGACGGAAGGCTCCTGACGGCGCAGGAAATCTCGGACCACATGAACTTCCTCATGATGGCTGCGCACGACACTCTGGCTTCGTCGCTTTCCGCCTTCGTCTATTTTCTCGTGTTCAATCCGGGTTGGCAGGAGAGACTAAGGGAGGAGATGAAGGCGCTTGGCCTTTCCGGGGGCGAGCCTTTGCCCTACGAGCGGCTCGATGACTTGCCGCTGACGGAAATGGCTTTCAATGAAGCGATGCGGCTCATTCCGCCCGCGCCCGCGATTTGGCGTTGCGCGGTGCGTGACACGGAATTCGCAGGGTTCCGGATTCCGCGGGGGACGCGCGTGGCCGTGAATCCGCTCTACACACATCATATGCCGCAGCTCTGGCCCGAGCCGGACAAATTCGACCCTCTGCGGTTTTCCGACGAGGCGATCCGCGCGCGTCACAAATATGCTTTCATACCCTTCGGCGGCGGCGCGCATATGTGCCTCGGCCAGCGTTTCGCCTATATCCAAGCCAAATGCGTCGCCTACCATCTGCTCTCTATGTCAGAGGTTTCCGTCCCCCCGAACTACAAGCCGGAGTGGAAATATTGGCCCATCCCACGTCCGCGCGACGGATTGCAGGTGATGTTGACGTCGCTCCAGTAAATCGGGATGGGCGGCAATTTCGTCCAGTCAAGGATGGCCGACGCCCCAGACGATGCAAGCCGGGCTCGAGGGGAATCTCGCAGCCTCCGGGATTGGCGAAGATGCGCTCAAGGAGAAGCTGATCAAGATCGGCGCCAAGGTCGTCAGCCACACCCGCTACGTGGTCTTCCACATGGCGGAGGTGGCCATTCCACGGGACCTGTTCGCGGACATATTGCGGATGATCGCGGAGCTGCGACCGCCGCCCTTGGCGTCGACGGCGTAGAGCGTTCGTACGGCATGAGCTCGGGTTAAGCAACGAGAGGAGTGCGTCCAAATGACAGGCAAAATAGCTATTCCCTTATCAGAACAAGGTTCTAGCCATTCATTCATCCTGGCTTCGGTGACAGACTGGCCTTGTCAAAGGCAGCAAATTATGCGAAAGTTGCATTCGCCCGAGGCCCATCCGACGAGTAGCGGTAAACGTCTCCTCTGACAAGGGGGGTTCTTCATGTCCACAAGACTTCCGAACTTGAGCAGAAGACTTCTGCCATTCACCATTATATTTTATCTTTTCTCAGATTTTGCCCACGCCGACATTTGCCGGCTGCCAAATGGCCAAACTATAAATGTCCCTCGCCCATGTAGGCATGAAAGATATGAAATGCCGGTCCCGCCGCCGCCTCCACCCCCTGCGGGGCGAGTGAGTTATCCGCCCGGGGGCGGTGCGGGGCCGGTTTATCCGCCTGGGGGCGGTGGGGGGCCGGTTTATCCGCCTGGGGGCGGTGCGGGGCCGGTTTATCCGCCTGGGGGCGGTGCGGGGCCGGTTTATCCGCCTGGGGGCGGTGGGGGGCCGGCTGCCGTATCCTCGATCTGCGTTGTCGCCGGCCTCGGCTCGTGTTCGTTATACGGTGCAGCGCTAGGAATTCAGTGTTCTGGCCCGGATGACAATGGAAATCTTTATCAGGGCTATACGCAATGACGCAGATCCGCTACGGCGTATCCGAGGCGATGCTACCTGCATGGCCTCAGGTCATCTCTATAATTGCTATATGTGCTTTTTCTTTCATTTTGGGTAATTGGATCGGAGGCTTTAAGAGCGAAACGCCAATGGTTGTTTTGCACGAAGTACAAAGCATGGACGCTTGTGTGAAGCAAGTTACACAAATCATAGATCCAAATGCAAGTATTAACTCCATTGGGAAAAGCGTTGCACTAAGGGCTATCCAGGATACGTGTTATGATAAAGGATATAAGCAAGCAGAACTCAATGAGTATCAGATCAGGAGAATGCAGTTTTTTGAACAATATTATGGCGCAAGGGTTATATTGTGGATGGTAGTATTTATTACAAGTTCTGGCGTGGTTTTGGCGGGACTACAACTAGCTTTATCATATAGACTTACTTTATTTGGGCGTGGGTCGGCCGAGCATTCCTCGGAAATGACGATTGAAAGGAGCAAGATCGTACTCAAATCGTCGACAATGGGTATATTTATTTTGGTAATATCGCTTGGCTTCTTCTTTATCTTCGTCACACGGATGTATCCGGCTAAGGAAATATCTCTTGACAACCATGTTGCACCTCAAACGCAAGGGTCTCGCCCTGGCAGTGACGTCGCCTCTCCGTCATCTTCGGCAAGCGGCGGAGTTGTTGGCCAAAGGCCCTCGACAGCCACTCCCTAGCACACCCGTAAATTGTCCCACTGCGCCCGACACCGCGGCGAAAGGAAACTTAAATCCCTCAGCGCTAAACGCTTGAGATACGGACAGTGGGCGCAATGTCCGTTTCCTAGGGACCGCGGGCGAGGCGGACGACAGCGCTACAGGGGATAAGCGCGCTTAAACCGGGATTTACCGGATATGACCGCCTTCGGGATGCAACTTCTCCCAATTTGCCGCTTTTGACAAGGCCGCGCTGTCGCGGAGAGCGCGCAGGACGCAAAGTCAAGGTTCAACGTCCACAATTAGAGAACTCTTCAGGGGCAAGCACTATTACCATTGCAGAAGGCAATTATTTGCAAATCTATCCACAGCCAGGCGTAGGCTTCTATTGCATTTAGAATACCTTTTCCAGTTGCGGGAACAGTTCGTAGATAAAACCAACCCTATTTGAACGCCGGTGGCTCAATGCTTCGAGCCCAGCCCCAACACTTTCATCCCGCTGCTCCTTTCGCATAGATGGTATATGCAACTCACACTGATCCCACAAATATACAATTTGCAGACCGAACGAATCTAAAGCGTAATTTTGATCGCACGCATAATTTTTTACACATGCCCACAAGGAATCGAAAAAATCAAGCTCATAGCTTAATACTATCTCTCTTTTATTTGAGCGATAAAATTTATCGACTGCTGTTTTTCTTATATTGCGATCCCTATTGAAAACATCATCGCTGTGAGCCTTTGCATATTCATCAAAATCCCCAACCACTATATAGTATTTTTCTAAATAAAACGAGTCGAATTCTTTTTTGTACTCCATAACGCGACTCGCCCTCTTTTCGTATTGGCTATATACGAGCGCTGGGACGCTGAACGCAATTCCAAAAATAATACTGAAATTCTGCGCAAGTTTTGCGCCGCGCTCGATTTTATCAAATATGGGTGTGGCGCTATCGGATTTCTGCTCGTGTGCTTTACCCTCGCTCTGAGTCCTCGATTTAGCTCTAAGGCGGCCGTAGAAAGATTTTTGCCTAGGCACCACCCTCATCTCCCACCTCCAAAACCACGCCACAACGACGAGCAGCAGGATCTTGCGAGCTACCTAAAACAAGATATAAAGGTTCTGTGCCAACCACAGCCATAATTGCACCAGCTAAGTTATTTATCACACGAATTATCAGCCATGCATGGGCGCCAATGATGTTGATGCCGTCCACCACACACCTCGCTGCCATCAACGATATGGCACCAAACATCATTGCAGACCTCCTGTCCATCGACATCGTTGCAAACGCGCTTAGTGTACCTCTCTCCAGAGTCGGTCTGCGCAAGAGTAGGGGCGTTAAAGTTGAAACATGCGATGGCAACAGAGAAAAATGCCAGAATTCTTAATGAAGAATGCATCTTTTCGCCTCCTTTTGTCCCCCTCGGTCATTCGGGCCTTGGCTCATTGGCAGAACCGAATGGGAATTGTATTGTTAGGGTGCTTTCCAAGGAGATCGGCGGTGCGAAAACTCGCCGTCGCCAGTCACTGAAAGGCGGCTTCTGCTCACCGCGAAGCGTTTCCACACGGTCTGCAGGGTTTTTGAGACCAACTCCGAGAGGCCTGAGAGTCGCCACGCCAAGCTTCTTTTCATACCTCGATACGCGTCTCAATTCACCCGCGAAATTCACAATGCGGCGGGACTATTCGCGCTTCGCGCGCCGGGCAGGTAACGATAGAGCGTAGCGGGCGACAGGCCTAGGCGCGAGGCCACCTCTGAAACCGGAATATCGGGATTGGCCAGCAAAGTCCTCGCCACGTCGAGGTCTTCTTCTGCGAGCTTCGCGGGACGGCCTCCAGTCCGCCCTGCGCGCTTCGCCGCCAATGCCGTCCGTCTCCAGCTTCACGCGCTGGCCTACAACCTCAGCAATTTCCTGCGCACGCGCGCGACGCCGGAGCCGATCAAAGACTGGTCGCTGACGACACTGAAGGAGAAGCTGATCAAGATCGGCGCGAAGGTCGTGAGCCACAGTCGTTACGTCGCGCTGCAAATAGCGCAGATGCGCGTCGGCGGCCTACCAAGCTGCGAAATCGTAGCCATATCCTCGACAGAACTCCGACCAAGGATGGCGCGGGGACAGTATCCAGAAACGGAACGATGCCGACAACGAACATGGGCGGGGCGGAACCCCGGAAATCGAACCGCGGCTTCGCGAGCATGGACCCGGCGAAGCGGCGCGAGATTGCGAGAATGGGCGGAAAGAGCGTGCCTAGCCACAAGCGCAGCTTCTCGCAGAATGCCGAGCTGGCCGCAACGGCGGGCCGCAAGGGCGGCCAGAAAGTCAGCCCCGATAAGCGCAGTTTTTCGCGGGACCATAAATTGGCGTCCGCAGCTGGTCGCAAGGGCGGACGTGCCGTCCGGGACAAGCAAGCGGAAAGCCGCACCGCCTGAAGCGGCACAACAGGCATAACGGAGGGCGGACCGATGGGCCGCCCTTTTTTTCTTGGCCGAACATCGCCCTCGTCCCCCTTGACAGCCCCATCGGCTCGGACGGCGTCTGCTGCGTCGTCGACCTTCTTGGGCAGCGGTCTTGTCCCGGGAAGGCCGAAAATATAATCGACGTCATTGTCTTCACACCATGCCATCGCCTCCGGTCGCGCGACTTGTCGAGCGGATCCTGAAACTTCGTAATCCGAGCACGCGCTATTCCGTGGGAATGCTGGCCCAACGAATCGTCGTGCCGCTCAAATGCTTGCTGCCGCAACGGCTCTTTGAATGGCTTTTTCGTCTCGTGATGGGTCTTTGAACGAACAAGGCGCTGAGCGCTTGGCGGAGCTTATTGTTTGTTCACGATTGCGATTCTCTTATGGCTTACGCCCAGGCCGGCTTATGGCGCGAACCCGAAGCGCGAGAACGCGCGTGCCGCGGCGGCAATGTAGGGAGGAGCGGACTCGTTTGAACGATGCGCTGACGGCGCAGGTTGACCCGGAGCCGACCTGCATTCCCGTAGCGTCGCCGGCGCATGGGTGAAAGTGGAATTCACGCCGCAGCTGAACGTTTCTTCTTCGCGCACAAGAGGATACTCTTTGGGTTGTTAAGCAGTTCTGACCAAAAATCCTCCCCTTGCCTTGCGATACCCTCAGGAGAAACAGCAAAAGGAATCCAGGTAACTTCCTCGAATCCAGAACGCTGCATAGCTATCCCGTAAGAATCGCGACTCCACTGAGTAAATTCAATCGAAAAGTTTTCAGGCCCAAGAAATTCCATCCTCACACGCAAGTTCGATGATCGCTTCTCTATCACTTCCAATAAAAAATCATACTTGACGGTATCGCGAAGACCATTGACAAAATCTGGATTTGGAACGACTGCGACCAATTTTCCGCTATCCTTCAAGTTGGCTGCTACGTTGAAGAACATTTTTTCAAGCGTCCGCTCATCATCGGCATAATTTAATAAGAATATTGCCGTTGCGACATCGAAGCCACCGAAAAGCTGCTCTTCGGTGGCGTCTCCCACTACATATGTGATCCCACGCGGATTTCGCTTTTCTTCCGATTGCGCAACCTCGATCATTGCAGGAGAGAGGTCTACGCCCAGGACGCTCTTCGCGCCAAGTTCTTTGATGAACCGCGTGTAATGGCCTGTACCGCAGGCAAAATCTATCACACTTTTCCCATCAATGTCTCCCAAAGCATTTTTTACAGAAGGCATTTCAAGAAAGAGCGTCACCGGGTCTTTTCTGGCCTCGACGTATTGGGACGCGATGGATTCGTATTGGCTTTTCAATACGCTTCTCCTCTGTAAGGACGCCGAGCGTGAAGCTAAGCAATCTTTACCCGGATTTGCCGGATAAAAAGGGGGCCGACTGATTCTGTCACGCTCAAGCGAAGGATCGGCACCGTCCTGGAGGAGCGCCGCGCTCTCGCCGTGCTCGGCAACGAATGACAAGAGACTCACAGGACTCAACCTTCAGCCAGACCGGCTCTTAGCCTGCTCGGCCTGCCCGCTTTTCTTCAACAACGCTGTTTAGTGTGGCTCAGACGCTTTCGGCTCCCAAATGAAGTACGCTGAAAAGAGCCGGAATGTAGGCGACCTCCCGTCACGCTCACGACTCCTGAGCCTGCTTTCGCTTTTTATTTTCAACGTTCCGCGCCAAAGCGGTATGCGTAACGAATAACTCATGATGCAGACCCCACTTTTCTAGTTGCGCACCCGCCCGTCTATTTTATAGCCCCGATCTTCAGCACCCCGCACGGGCACCCCGTCGCCATCGTGATGGCGGCGCCCTTCCCAATTCGCCGCAGGTCTAATGCCGGGCTCTCGTTTCAGGCTACTCCGGAGCGTTAGGCTTCTCTGGAGCGCTGGGCTTCTCTGCAATGTTGCGATATGCGGTCGCCGGCCAAGACAACGCTCTTGGCAGTTCCGTTGCAACTCTCTCGACCAATTGCGACGCGGGGGCGGTGTTCCAGTTTGCTTTGATCGTGGGCGCCAGGGCGACACCAACGCCGACAAGGTAAATGATCACTAACAGGCCGATAAGCGTGCGCATCGAGTCATCTCCTCACCGCATTCAAGACCGGCAGCAATAGGATGGCGCCAATGATGGCGTCGAAGATCGCGCAAATAATTCCGATCACCACGTCACCACAGCTCTCCTACGGATTGATACCATAGCGGGAGGGGACTGATCAGCCCTTGCCTGCGCCAGGGCTCGTTCGGAGGACGGCGATCCGCTGGAGCCTTATTATTGAGGGATGGCGCCTTGATGACCCTTTTTTAGAGGCCTGAAACGAGATCCGGTCGAGCGTATGAACCTTCAGCTCGGCGCGTTCGAGATCGATGCGCGCGGCGTTGCGGGCGTTGCGCCGACCAACGAGCTCGTCGACGAACTTCCGCCATGCGCCGAGATCGTCGAAGTCGCGCGAGCCGCGCAGCAGCAGCGCGTCTTCGAGCGCGGCTTTGATATGGCCATGGGCGCTTTCGATCGAGCCGTTCTCATGGGAGACGCCTTTGTTGTTGCGGGTCGGTGTCATCCCGTAATGGGCGCAGAGCGCCTCGTAGCGGCGCGTCATATCCTCCTTGGCGTCGGCGTCGAGGTTGCGGAAGGCGGCGGAGAGACTGTCGCTGCGATGTTGTTGCGGCGCGCCGCCGAGCGTCCACAGGGCGTTCTGCAAGCCCTCGGCAAGGGCGACGAAGCTCTCGCCGCCGAGCACGACATGGGCGGATTCGAAGCCCGAGAACGGCAGGCGGAAGTGATAGAGCCGATGATCGAGCGGAACGCCGGCGACGGAGACGTTGAGATTCCGCATGTCGCAAAAGTCGGAAAGCCCCATTCGGCCCGGCGGATGGTCCTGTCGAAAAATCACCTCCTGCTCGGGGCCATGGATGGCGCGCCAGTTCCGAATGCGCCGCTCCAGCGTTCGGCGCACGCCGGCGCCGAGTTCCGGATGCCGGCGGCGCAGCTCCTCGAGCACGCCGATCGGGCGCAAGCCGGGCGCCGCTTTCAGCATGGGGACGACCTCGCTGTCCCAAACGCCCTCCAGCGGATCGGGCCGCCGGCGGGCGCGCGGCGCCGTCTTGTCGGAGGGAAGCCTCGGGTCTTTCTCCAGCCGATAGCCGGTCGCCGGGCTGAAGCCGGCATTCGCCGCGGCGACGGCGGCGGAGTCGAATTTTCTGAACTGCATGAAGAGCCTCGTCTGGCGGTCGGTGACATGGCGGCCGGGCAACGAATCGGTCCTCCCTAGGGAAAACCGACCCTTCACCCGGCCCCGCGACCGGCAGACAGGCCTTTTTTCGGCGCCCGCGGGGGTGTCGACGCAACTGTCGAGTAGGCGCGAAGGATTGCTCCTCCGCGCCTCTCACAGAACCGGACATGCGGGCCCCGCATCCGGCTCTTTGGATCGATATGTCAGAACTCCAGCGCGAGCTGGGCTGATACCCGCGGTGAGTTCAGTCCGTTCCACATCGCTTTGAGCGAGGCCATCCGTCCGTCGAACCATTTCGTCGGATAGGCCTTCTGCATCGCGGGTCGATTGGACTTCACCCATGCTCCTTTGCCGCAATACGCACAACTGGCAGCAGAACCCGGGCTGACGCCCTTTGCCGCCAGATGCCGGAACAGAAAGCGCGGACGCTTCTTCTGTCGGACAATGATCGCCCTGACCCGACGGCGAATGTGGGCGTCGAGAACGCCCAGCATCGGGACCGCTTCCGACGTGCAAAGCCGGAAATGCGATATCCATCCTGTCAGGTATCGACTGACGCCTTCCATGCAAGCTGTGATGGATCGCCCCCAGCCGGGAGGCGTCATCTCTCGCACTTTCGTCCTCAGCCGCTGCTCCGCTTTGCCAGAGGGAAAGACGGCGACTTTATCGCCTTCCTCTCCTCGCGTGCAGCGAAAGCCGAAGCCCAAGAATTGAACTTCGTCGGGCGCACGCACGCCGCTCTTCTCTTCGTTGATCTGGAGCCGCATGCGCCGTTCCAGAAATCCACGAATTGATGTCATGACGCGCTGTCCGGCGCGTTCGCTGCGCACGAAGATATTGCAATCATCGGCGTATCGAACGAACCGCAGGCCGCGCCTCGCCAGTTCGCCGTCCAGTTCGCTGAGCACGATATTGGACAGCAACGGCGAGAGCGGGCCGCCCTGAGGCGTTCCTTCCTGAACCGCGATCTTCGTCCCGTCCGGCAGGACCACCGCCGCCTTCAGCATGAGGCGAACCAAGGCGACGATCCGCGGGTCTGTCACGCGTTCCGCGATCCGGGCCAGCAGGCGCTGATGATGGACACGGTCAAAAAATTTGGCCAAGTCGATATCAACAACCGTTCGATAGCCGTCCTCGAGATATCCCTTTGCTTCCGCGATGGCGGTGTGAGCGCCGCGTTCGGGGCGGAACCCGTGACTGCTGCCGTGGAAGGTTGGTTCGAAGATCGGCTCCATGATCTGGAGCAGCGCCTGCTGAACCACCCTGTCGACGATATTGGGAATGCCCAACCCTCTCTGTCCGCCGCCCGGCTTCGGCAGCCATACACGGCGGACATCGCCCGGTCGGTAACGTTCCTCCAGCAAGTCACGGTGCAACCGGGCGAGAAGCGCCGGGGCTTCCGCCTCCGCCATCGCGACCGTCTGTCCGTCCACACCCGGCGCTCCCCGGTTGCGCACAACGTTCAGCAGCGCCCGAGCCAGATTGGCTTCGCTCACCGCCTCTTCGAGCAGCCGACTGCCGTCGGCCGCGCTGGCGCTCGAACCTTTCGTCTTCTTGCGCTTCGCTCTTTGCAGCAGAAAGCGTCGCTGCCCGGATACGTCCAGACGCTCTGCCTTTCCACCCCCTGACGGGCTGTCGGCGAACATGAAGCTCAATTGTCGCGGTCCGCGCTTTTTCAATCCATCTCCCCCTTCGCTCTACCGGCTTTCGCCGGCCTCCTCGCTACTATGAGGAGATCCGACTTCTGCATGAGCGCCGTCCCGTCGTCGTCGCCTCCTTCGGGTCTACCGCTCGCGCGGGCCCATGCAGACCTCCCTGGGTAAGGTTCACTGAATGTCCCGCCGCTCCCGCCCCCAATACCGCTCCGGCCTCGGATGGAGTTCGGGCGTCGCGTTTGCAGACACGCTGACCCGGCCGGTTCGGCTTGCACAGGGGTTCACTTGCGTTCGGTGCTGCGGTTCGCCTCGGGCTTCTTCCCCACACGGCCTCACGGCGCCAGCACCTATGTCTCACGACAACAGATGCTGCATGCAGTTGCCTTCGGCTCGCGGTTGCTACCATCTCGCCCCGCAGAGGACTTCCACCTCCAATCCAGTGCCCATGCCAGGCACACACGCTCGGGCTTCGCCCTCCCTCCGTCGCGCCGACACCCCCGCGATTCTCATCCTGATTGACGCCGGACTCTCATCTCGTTGGTCGCGCGGCATCCGTCAGCTCAGCAGACAAAAAGGCGACGGTGCGGCGGAGAGGCGCTTACTGCCGATGTGAACCGGCGCGCCGTTCAGTTAAATATTTCCTCAGTCCCCGTTCACCGCGAGGCATCGTCCAGAGGTGGTTCAAAACCAAGACGGGCCGCAGCACCGGCCCGAGGAAACGGGGGATCGGTAGATCGACCGTGACTTCCCAGTCGAGATCAACATGCGCGCCTCCGCTCGAAGGCGATAACGTAGCGCTCCATTTGCCGTGGAAATCGCCGGCTGTCTTCACCACGATGAGCCGTCCTGGCTCCAAGTGGACCGTTTCGACAATGAAATTGAATTCATAGGGCAGGAAACCTCGCACTTTGGCGCGTCCTCGATCGCTAACAACAGGCTTATCTCCTGGCGTGAGCTTTTCGGCTTCGATCCAGACCCCCTTCCACCAAAGTGGCCAAAGTTCGCCGTGCGCGAGAACATCCCAGGCCTCGTCGACCGAAGCGTCCAGGATATTCCAGGTTTCTTTGAAGTGGAAGGCGTTGGCGGGCACAGCGCGACTCCTCCAACTAAGGACGAATCCGGCGTTCGTGCCGGTCGCGGTCGAAATCCTGAGTCGACGTTCGTCACGCTCGAGCGGCCAGCTACGGCCCTACCCGTGCCGGACTTTCACCGGCTGGAACACGCCTGCTTCGCCTGGCGCACCGGAAGCCCCATTATGTCGATCACGAGACCTTACGAATATAACGCGGCCGTCGCCGGCTTCGTCGCCAATTCAGGCGGATTTCAGATCGGCAGGTTTGATCGGCAGCCGACGCAATCTTTTCCCCGTCGCGGCGAAGATCGCATTCACGACAGCCGGCGCAATAGCCGAGGTTCCCGGTTCTCCGATGCCGCCAGATTCCGCGTCGCTGTCGATTACGTGGACCTCGATCGCCGGCGCCTCGTCGATGCGCAGCATTTGATAGGTGTCGAAATTGCTCTGTACGACGCGACCCTTCTCGAGGGTGATTTCGCCATAGAGCGCTGCGGTGATCCCGAATATGATCCCACCCTCGATCTGCGCCTTGATGGTGTCGGGGTTGACCGTTCGGCCGCAGTCCACCGCGCAGACGACACGCTGGACGCGCACCTGTCCGTCTTTGGCGACAGTGACCTCAGCGATTTCGGCAATGTAGGTTCCAAAGCCGAACATCACCGCAACGCCCCGACCGACACCGGCAGGCAAGGCTTTGGACCAGCCTGCCTTTTCGGCTGCAAGGTCGAGTACAGCCCTCATGCGCGAATTTGTTTCGAGCAACGCGCGCCGATAGGCGACTGGGTCGTTCTTCGCTGCCGCGGCCAGTTCGTCGATGAAGCCTTCCACCATGAAAGCGTTGTGCGTCATCCCGACGCCACGCCACCAACCCGTCGTGAGGCCCGGCGGCGGCTCCTGGCGAACATAATCCACTAGAACATTCGGAAATGCGTACGGGCCAGCGGCGCCTTCGACAGCGTCCGAATCAAGGCCGTTCACAAACGCCGGTGGCGCCCAGCGAGCTTCAATTGACGAGCCGACAACGCGATGACTCCAAGCAATCGGCAAACCCTTTTCGTCCAGGCCGGCGGCAAGGCGGTCATAGTAATAGGGGCGATAGACGTCGTGCTGGATGTCCTCTTCACGGCTCCAAACCACCTTTACGGGGAAGTCGACTTCTCGGGCGATCTGCACAGCCTGGGTGATGTTGTCCACGTCGAGCCGACGGCCAAACCCGCCGCCCAACAGGTGATTGTAGACTTGAACCTTCTCCAACGGCAGACCGGTGACGGCTGCTGCTGCGGCTCGGGCGCGGGTTGCGACCTGCGTGCCGACCCAGATGTCGCAGCCGTCGTTACGGACGTGCGCCGTGCAGTTCATCGGTTCCATGGTGGCGTGCGCCAGAAATGGCAATTGGTAGATGGCTTCGACGGTTTTTACGGCGCTAACCATCGCTTTTGCGACGTCGCCCTCGCTCTTGGCGACCACCGCGGGTCTGTTCGCGGCGTCTTCGAGTTGTTTGACGATATCCGCGGTCGAGACATCGGCGTTTTTCCCCTCGTCCCACGCGATGTCGAGCGCAGCCAAGCCCTTCTTGGCAGCCCACATATGATCCGCGATGACAGCAACGGCGCCTTCGAGGCGAATGACCCGCCGCACGCCACTGACCGATTGCGCTTTCCAATCGTCGACGTGCGCCAATTTGCCGCCAATCACCGGGCAAGCCGCCACAGCGGCAATCTTCATGCCCGGGACTTTGACGTCGATTCCAAACTCCGCTTTGCCGTTCACTTTATCGGGCGCGTCGAGGCGCTTGGCGGACGTACCGATCAACTTGAAGTCTTTTGGGTCCTTCAGCACGACCTTGCCCGGCGTTGGCAGTTTTGCGGCCTTGTCGGCCAAGGCCCCATACGCGAGCCTGCCGCCCGTCGGGATATGGATAACCTCGCCATTCTCGGCGCGGCATGAACTCGCGTTCGCTTGCCAGCTTGCCGCCGCCGCCGACACCAGCATGCTGCGCGCCGTGGCGCCGGCCATGCGAAGCGGCTCCCAGAAGGCTCGCACTGAGGTCGAACCGCCGGTCACCTGGAAGCCGAGGAGACTGTTGCCGAAAAGTTGATCGTCGGGGGGCGCGTGCTCGATGCGGACCTGTTTCAACTCCACTTCCAGTTCCTCGGCAATGAGCATGGGCATCGACGTATAGGTGCCCTGGCCCATCTCGACCTGGGGAATGATCAGCGTGACCTGCCCGCTGCGATCGATGCGGATAAATGCGTCAGGAGCAAAGGCGTCTGCGTCGGCGGCTTCCGCGTCGCCGATCGCCTTCGGAATGCTCACGCTTACCAACAGGCCTCCGCCGGCGGCGGCGCCCGCTTTCAGTAATGTTCTGCGAGAGACGCCCTCAGGCGATGACGCGGAGGAACCGCCGGCGAAAGAGGTAAATCGATCGAGAAGCATGTTCAGCCTAGCTATTTGTCGACGCGGGAATTCGCGGCCTGTTTGATCGCTTCTCGGATGCGAACATAAGTGCCGCAGCGACAAATATTGCCCGACATCGCGTCGTTAATCTCGCTGTCGGTAGGATGTGGATTGCTTGCAAGTAGGGCTGATGCAGACATGATCTGACCGGATTGGCAATAGCCGCACTGGACGACTTCAAGATCGAGCCAGGCCCTCTGAATCCGTCTGCCCGCTGGCGTATCGCCAATGGCCTCAACCGTAGTTATGGCCGACGCGCCCACGTCTTCGATCGCTGTCACGCAGGAGCGGATGGGACTGCCGTCCAGATGCACCGTGCACGCCCCACAAAGGGCCATGCCGCAGCCGAACTTGGAGCCGGTCAAACCTAAGACGTCGCGCAGCACCCACAACAGTGGGGTGTCGCCATCGACGTCAACGGTGCGATCGACGCCATTAACTCTGATTTTGTAGGCCATGAGCATCTCCGCTTGGTGTCATACGATCCCGAACCGCACCGCTCGAGATCAGATGCCCGGTCGGGACATCCCCCCGCTCTCTTGGGTGACCAAGGCTTTTACGACGCTAATTGAAACGCCAAAGGCCGTTGATTTGTTCCTTTTATAGCGCCCCTGAGTTCTGACGCGAAGTGCAACACCCCGCCCCGTTGAGCTGGCTTGGGATTCGTTTTTTTTGCCGATCGAGCGTGCGAGCTTTCCTATTGCGGACGCTTTTCGAGGGTGAGCAGACTCACTCTGAGTAGGGCCGGACGGGCGAAGATGACCCCTGAACAAACTCGCAGTCTGGCGCCCTTCGGCTTTTCGAAGCTGCCGCACTGCTTTTTTTAATTTGGATCATTTTTGCGGGGCTTTTCGTCACGACCCGCATCCTTCGGATATAGTCGTCAAGTGGAAGTCCGAGGGATTACACCATGGCGACTCGACGCCAGACCATGATGCAATTCGGCGCCGCCGGCGCCGCGCTGTTGCTGCCGGGCACCGTTTTTCCCGCGGAGAAAGGGGACAGTTTCCGGTTGGGCGAGTGGACTGGCGACAGTTTCGCTCCCATGCACTCCATTCGCGACGGCAAATGGAACCGGCCGCTGCCGACACCCGAGAGGCGGGTGGAGGTTGCAGTGGTGGGCGGCGGCATTGCCGGGCTGGCGGTGGCGTCACTGCTCGACGACCTCGACCTCGTGCTGCTGGAGCGAGAGGCGGCGCCAGGAGGAAACGCAAAGTCGGGTAACTGGCGCGGCATCGACTATGCGCTCGGCTCAGCCTACTTTGTGGACGTCTCGGAACCTTTCGGCAAGTTTTACGAGCGGTTGGGTGTCGTCCCCCGTCCCGTTCCTGAGCCCGCCGACCGCATGCTAACCGGCGCCCCCCACTCACCCGATGCGCTCAAAGGGGCGTTGCGGAAGCCGTTCGCGAGGCTCCGCAAGCATCTCGCGGCCGTCGCCGCCAGCCCTGATTACCCGAAAATTCCCATTAGAGACGCGACGGCGGCGGCACTCGCTCTGGATCGCATCTCGTTCCTCGACTACCTGAAGCAGCAACAGGTCGACACTGGCCTTTTCGGATTGATAGACGCCTATTGCTATTCCTCTCTCGGCGCCGGCGCAAGCGAGGTTTCGGCCTACGCCGGGGTCAATTTCTATTCGGAGATCGCCGGCTCCATTTACGCCTTCCCCGGCGGCAACGCGGTGTTGGCTCGGACAATAGCTGACCGAATTTCGCGCGCCGGAACCGGTCGGCTTGTCACTGGGGCGGCAGTCTTTGCCGTGCAGCCCGCCGAGGACGGACTGGCCCGCGTCGGATGGTTCGACGCCGCGCGACCGGGCGAGCTGCGCTGCATCGCCGCGCGCTGGGTCGTGGTCGCGGCGCCGTTCTTCTTCGCCGGCCGCATCCTGCGCGGGATTGATCCCAAAGTTGCGACGGCGATGACCGGCCTTAGCCAAGGCAGCTATTTGGTGGCCAACTGCTGCTTCGAGGGCCGGGTGGCGGCTTCGGCATACGACAGTTGGACGCCCGGCAACTCGGCTTTCACTGACGTAGTCGACGCCACCGCCACGCTGCCGGCGTCGTCGCGGCCAGCAAGCCAGTGCGTGCTTACCGTCTATGCGCCGTTTCACGACCCCGCCCAGGGCCGCAACTTGCTTCTGGCCGGCGACCAGAAGGCGCTTGCCGACCCAATTGTCGCGGGGCTGAAGCACTTGCTGCCCGACGCCTTCTCAAAAGCGCAGCTAGCCGAGGTGCGGTTAACCCGGTGGGGTCACCAGCACTTAATCCCACGACCCGGCATGATCGCGCAGATGCGCGCTATGCCCAAACGCTTCGGCAATGTGCTGCTCGCCCATTCGGACGGCCAGGGCATGCCAGCGGTGGAAAGCGCCATCACCGAAGCTTTGCACGCAGCCGCCGCAATTCGCGGCTCAGGATTGAGACGACCTTGAAGTGCCTTGCGGCCCGCGTGCTGAACTGTCGTCTGCTAATGACCGAGGCCGTGTGAAAAAGCCCAGCCCAATTTAATTTCGGTCGAAGTGGGTATCCCCTTCACTGACCTCAACCGGGGTGCTATCTGGCGCGGATGGACGGTTACTCGCATCCCGTAGCCGGTATCGATTACCCTCGCACGTTCCAAGAGATCGACGAGTGGTTCCGAGACGATGAGGCGTGTCGGGAGTACATTCGACGCGTGCGCTGGCCGAAGGGCTTCGTCTGCCCGCATTGCGGCATGTGCGGCGCGCCTTGGGCGATGTCGGACAAACTGCTTCGCTGCCGCAGCTGTCACGCGCGCACGTCGCTCACCGCGGGGACGATTTTCGAGGGCACGCGCAAGCCGCTGCGGACCTGGTTCATGGCCATGTGGTTCGTGACGAGCCAGAAGAACGGCGTCAGCGCGCTCGGACTGCAGCGGGCGCTTGGGCTCGGCAGCTATGAGACGGCCTGGACTTGGCTGCACAAGCTGCGCCGGGCCATGGTGCGGCCTGGCCGCGACGCGCTCAGCGGAACGGTCGAGATCGACGAAACCTATGTTGGCGGCCCGGAAAAGGACAAAGGGGGCCGAGAGATCGAGTGCAAAGCCATTGTCGCGATTGCAGCCGAGGAGAGCGGCCAGGGCATCGGCCGCATCCGACTGCGCCGGATCGAGGACGTGTCGGCGGACAGCCTGCTGCCCTTCGTTCGCAACGCGGTCGTGTCCGGAGCCACCATCCACACCGATGGCTGGAGAGGTTATGCCAGGCTCGAAGCAGCCGGCTACAAGCACAAGGTCAGCGTCATCAGCGCCGGTTCCGATCCCGCGCACGAGGTCATGCCGCGCGTGCACAAGGTCGCCTCGCTCTTGAAGCGCTGGCTCCTCGGCACGCATCAGGGCGGCGTTCAGCGCCAGCATCTCGACTACTACCTCGACGAGTTCACCTTCCGCTTCAACCGCCGACGCTCGAATGCCAGGGGCCTTCTGTTCCACAAACTCGTTGAGCAAGCCGTCGCCATCGACCCAGCGCCCTACCGCTCCATCATAGGAAAACCAACAAATCCAACCGATTCCGCAGCCTCAGGTCAGTGAAGGGGATACCCACTTCGGTCGAAAATGGCCGCTCTCAGCCTCGTTTTTTGCGATTTTCCTCCTTCTGATCGACCTGAGGCCTCGAAACTTCATTGAGCTTTTGCAGCGGCGCGATCTCCGCAGCGTTGTCACACCGCCTGGACCCGAAGCGGAAATTCCGGGTCGGCAAGACGGCTGTTGCCAAGGGCGCGGAATGCGGAACAGCACCACTCTTGGTTTCCTACAAAATACTATATTATTCCCGGCATTCAGCTGCGGATGGCAGATGACGACATTGATCGACGAAACCGAAATACTGATTCAAGCGGAACGCTGGCGCCGCTCCGGTGCCGGCGTCGCCATCGCGACCGTGGTCGAAACTTTCGGCTCGGCGCCACGTCCAATCGGCGCGCATCTCGTCGTCGACGAAGCGGGACGGTTCGTTGGCTCCGTGTCCGCGGGTTGCGTCGAGGGCGATGTCATCGCCGCCGCGCTCGACATCATCGTCGATGGTGCCCCGCGCCTACTCGAGTTTGGCGTGGCGGACGAGGTCGCGTGGCGCACGGGCCTCTCCTGTGGCGGACGCATCGCCGTTTTCGTCGAAAGGATGGGTGACGCCGGAACAGAACTGCTCGCCGCCTCCAACCGATTGAGCGCGGCGCGGCGTGCCCATGCGATCATGACGCCGCTCGATGGCGGCGCGGCGCGTTTGATCGACGGAGACGACGTTCTCGCCGCCCATGGCGGCCAAAGCCGCATCGTGACCCATGAAAGCGCTCGCTGGTTCGTCGAATACCGGCTTCCGACGCCGCGGCTCATCATCGTCGGCGCCGTTCACGTGGCGCAAGCCCTGGCCCCCATGGCGCGCATCGCCGGCTTCGAAGTCACGGTCGTCGACCCCCGTCACGCCTACGCGACGGCCGAACGATTTCCGGACGCGCGGCTCGACCCGCGCTGGCCGGACGAGGCCCTGCCGGATATCGGTCTCGATTCCGCCACGGCCGTCGTCGTGTTGACTCATGATCCCAAGATCGACGATCCCGCCCTGAAAGCCGCGCTCGAGGCTGATTGTTTCTACATTGGCGCGCTCGGTTCGCGCGCGACTAACGCGCGCCGCGTCGAGCGGATTCTGGCGACGGGCGTGGCGCGCGAGACGCTGGCGCGCATTCACGCGCCCATTGGGCTCGACATAGGTGCGTTGAGCCCCGCCGACATCGCCGTTTCCTCGCTCGCCGAAATCATCCTCCAACGCCGGCGCAAGCCCTTGCGCGGCGCGAAACGGGAGCACGCGGCGTGATCGTCGCGCTCGTGCTCGCCGCCGGGAGTGGAAGGCGCTTCTCGACGCGGAGCAACAAGCTGCTCGAACCCTTTCGCGGCCGTCCCCTGTTTCGTCACGCCGTCGACGCGGCTCTGGCCTCCCGTGTCGACAAAACCATCGTCATTACCGGGTTCGACGCCGAGCACGTCGAGGGGGCACTCGCGGGGCTGCCCGTTCGGATCGTTCGCAATTCCGAACATGCCGAAGGCATGGCCGCTTCGTTGCGCGCCGGCCTGCGTCATGCACCGGACGCTGACGGCGTCGTCGTCCTGCTCGGCGACATGCCGCGGGTTTCGCCGGAGCTTATCGATCACCTGATCGACGCCTTCGAAGCCGGCGGCGCTGCGGCGGTCGTGCCCACGCACCGCAGACGACGAGGCAATCCCGTGCTGCTCGGCAGCGCCCTGTTTCCGTTCGTCGCGCGATTGGCCGGCGATGCCGGCGCGCGCGCCCTTTTGCGCGCGCGCGACGACATCAAGGAACTCGAAACTGGTGACGCCGGCGTCATCCTCGACGTCGACGCCGCGTGGGACCTTTCCGCCCTTAACGAGCGTTAAACGAACGCGACATCAGCGTCCTTGAGCGGCGCATGGCGGATGCGTTGGCCGGTCGCCGCGAAAAAGGCGTTGAGCACGGCGGGCGCCGCGACGCAGATCGTCGGCTCGCCGACCCCGCCCCAGAAACCGCCGCTGGGCATGACGATGGCATCGACCTTGGGCATGTCCTTGATGCGCATGGAATCGTAAGAGTTGAAATTCGACTGCTCGACTCGCCCGTCCTTGGTCGTAATGCCGCCGCGAAACAGCGCCGAAAGACCGTAGACGAAGGAGCGAGCGACCTGGCGTTCGATCTGCGCCGGATTGACGGCCTACGCGTGACATTCGCCCGGCAGGCTCCACGCCCGCTGTTTTGCCAAACAGGTCAGCCCGTGATCGCCCCCTGCCGCAGGTCCTTCAAGCGCAGCGGCATGTTGAGCATGCGTTCGAGCTTGCGGTCGAGATGGACCTCATAGCGGCCGAGCCGCTCCAGCTTGTCGGGGTCGAGCGCCTCGCCGAAAGCTTGCTCGCGGATGAGGGGACGGTTCACCAATTCCTTCTTGCGGTTCTCAATCCACGGCAACACCGTGTCTTCGATGAAACTGCGCAGACGTGTTGCGTCGGCGGTGATCGGTTCCTCAACCTCTTTGAGCTCGTTGGGTTGGCGCGCGAGCATGTCCGCCCAACACCTCTGCGCTTCCCCGCTCAGAGCCGCCAGCGCGGCCTCATAGGCGTCGTTGCGCATTGTGTCGAGCAGTGTAAATCGGCGTGGGGCTCAGACGCCGATCGGCACCGTAAACACCTGAAACGACTGGTTCTGTCGGGGTCACAGCATGGTGCCGATTTACAGGCGCGCGCCAAATCGAACCCGGCGCCTCGGGTCAAGGCCGCCTCTGCTGCAGCCAAAGCAGAAACGTCGGCGCCAGTCGAAGCCACAAAGCCCGAGCCCGTCACGAAGCAGGAGCGCGTGCTCACGCTGCTGAGTTGACCCGAGGGCGCGCGAGCATGGATGAGATGATGCAGGCCACGAACTGGCAGCAGCACAGCGAGCGTGGCTTTCTCGCGGGCAGTGTGAGAAAGATACTTGGCTTCCAGCTGACCTCATTCAAAGCGAAGGATGGCGCTCGGCGGCACCATTTCGCCAGGTGTCACGGTCGCCGACATGACCAAGGCACCGATCGATAGCAATCGCCTGGAACGACGACCTTTTATCGAATCCGCTCCGCTTCGCATGATGGAGCGTAGCGTCGGCCACGCTCATCAATGGACCGAGTTCGTGCAACATTCCTTCTGTAAATTTGCAGAACAACCTTATGTCGTCAAAACACGGTGAACGTTATCTTGGAAAACAGGGTGAACTGCATGAACTTCCATTGCCTCATTGCCCCAGCGGTCCTCAACCGAAACACGGACGGTCGTCTCATATTCATGGAGCTTACCATGGCGCCGAGGCAATGAGGCGGTGAGGCAACGGGGCAGAAGGACGGATTGGAGGCGATCTCTGAGCATCTCGCGACTTTGCGCCCCGAGGATCTGGACGACCTGCGAGACAAGCTGAGCATCGGCATTCAGCGCGACGTGGAGGTCACCGACTTAGGGCCCGTGCAGGAATAATTGAATCGAAACGCGCGGCGACGGGATTCCGATTTTGCGGCGTCGATCGTATGAAGCGTCATGATCGACGAGGGATTGATTCGGCGACGCTTTGAAGCGCTTTCGCCGCATCTGGACGAACGTCGCCGGCGGTTGTTCGCGGCGACGACGGTGCAGGAAATCGGTCGTGGCGGGATCGCGGCGGTGTCGCGGATCACCGGGATGGCGGCATCCACGATTGGACGCGGGCTAAAGGAGCTTTCGGCGCAAGCGCCGCCTTTGGCCGTGGGCCGGGTGCGACGGTCGGGCGCCGGCCGCAAGCCGCTGACGAAGAAAGATGCGACGCTCGTGCGCGACCTGCTCGCCCTCATCGCGCCAGACGAGCGCGGCGATCCGATGTCGCCTTTGCGCTGGACTTGCAAGAGCTTGCGCCGGCTGGCCGACGAGCTGAGGAAGCTCGGGCATAAGGTCAGCCATCGCATGGTCGGGAAGATCCTTAAGGAGCTGGGCTACAGCCTGCAAGCCAACAGCAAGACGCGCGAGGGCTCGGATCACGAGGATCGAGACGCGCAGTTTGCGCACCTCAATGAAAAGGTGAGCGCCGCGCTCGCCGCCAACGAGCCGGTGATCTCGGTCGACGCCAAGAAGAAGGAGCTCGTCGGCGACTTCAAGAACAATGGGCGCGAATGGCGCGCGAAGGGCTCGCCCGAGGAAGTTCGCGTTCATGATTTTCTGATCAAGGAGCTCGGGCGCGCGACACCCTACGGCGTTTACGATCTCGCGGACAACGCAGGCTGGGTGAGCGTCGGCATGAGCTGCGACACCGCGGCGTTTGCGGTTGCGACGATCAGAAGATGGTGGCTCGAGATTGGGCGGCTGCGCTATCCTGGCGCAACGCGTCTCGTCATCACGGCGGACGGCGGCGGATCGAATGGCTCACGCGTGCGCTTGTGGAAGCTGATGCTCCAGCGCCTCGCCGACGAACTCGGTCTCGCTATCGAGGTCCATCATTTTCCGCCCGGGACCAGCAAGTGGAACAAGATCGAGCACCGGCTGTTCTCCTTCATCAGCATGAACTGGCGCGCCACGCCGCTCGCCACCTATCAGGTGATCATCGACATGATCTCCTCGACAACGACGAAAACCGGGTTGAAGGTTCATTGCGAACTGGACGCCAACGAATACCAGAAAGGCGTAACCGTCTCCGATGAGCAAATGGCCGCCCTCAACATCGAGCGCGACCATTTTCACGGCGAGTGGAACTACACCATCAAGACAAGCAGCGACCGCTCAAATGAAGCGGTAATTTAGGCACAGGCTCTTAGACGGAGGAATCGGGTCCCTCGTCTCGCACGCACTCAATGGAAGCATGGGGAAAGGGTCCCCACGATCATGATTTTCGCGAGTCTCTTCGCTCGCGCCGCATTCGGCCGTGTGCTCGATCGGTCGGCACGGTCGCCGGAACTTTGTCGGGTTTGCGTGGGGCATTTGCCATTCCCTTCGTGAGAGATTGGCTCCCCATAAATACGAGCGGGATCCGCCTGTCCAAATGTGCGTTTCGCGGCTGAGAAGAATTTTGGCAAAAAAATTCGCGAAATTTCGCCCGTCCAAGCTCTAGAAGAAAATTATGTTAATTCATGCGGTTACGGATCATCTGGCGAGTCGTCCCAAAAATTCCGCGGAAGCCGCGGTTCCTGAAAAATTGTCCGCAAAAGTAGCCCGCTCAACTTTTCCGCTTCGTGCGGCCTTGCTTACTTCGCCTACCCAGGGATTTCGCAAGCTGACGCGCGCCGTCGCGGGTGACCCTACCTTCAAAAGAACTCATCAAAATCTCGACCGCCTCGCCCTGGTTCAACGGTTTGGCCAACTCTTTCTCTCTGGCGCAAATCGCTGACTCGGCTTCCGCCAACGTCAGCGCCCGTCGCGGCTCAACCTTCCTTCGAGGCCACTCCTTCGTGATTTCGGATCTCTGGAAGAAGACGTCGCTTTCGTCTTTAACGGACTTTCCAAACCAGTACTCCCTGGGCGCAGCTGGTCCGCCTAGGTAGCCTTTAACCTTGCCGGCGCACAGCGCATCTTCCAGAGCATGCTCTCCCTGCGTGTCTCTTCCCGCCGTGGTGCTTGAGGTCCAAACAAGCTGGCGCAATCTCGCCCAGGATTGAAATCCTACGTGGCTTCGATTCTCGATCCAATGAAGAACCATGTCGATTGTCCAAATGGGACGACCGAACGCCTGCGCGTCAAGCTCATCGCCGCTAGGCCATTTTTGGGTTACGGCTCGACTTTCAACACTAACATCGCTGTATAGAACTTGGTCGGAGATATCGAAAACGCAATGCGCAGGCTGCGATCGGCCATCCTCCAGCCAGTAAATGCGCGACCAGTCGTCAGGCAAAATAGGCTCTTGGATGCCACTTTCGGGCGCTGTTCCTCTGGCAACAATGTCACCCGCCTCAAGGGCATGCTGCAACTCTGACTGCGCTGCATCTGGTTGGCAGATAGCGTCAACACCCGCCATGCTCGACACGAGCTCGTCCGCCTCGCCGCCCGTCAGGGGGCCTAACGGCTGTATGGTCCAGCTCTTTCTCCCTTCAAGGATTGCCCCATCTGCGCCAGTCAACGGCGACTCGACCCATTTGGTGCACTTGCTCCGGTACTGGTTCCAAAGCTTGCACACAGCGTGCGGATTGCGCGTGACGATCCAAGCGACGGCCATGAAGATGGTCCAATGGCGCTCTTGCAGTGGGTCGAAGCTACCCCCGGGAAATTGGACCAACGGGTAGCATCCCGAAATCATGGCCTCCGTCTCGGCTCGCTCGGGAGAAATTTCGCCACGCCTTGCGCGTTCCAAGATGGCGCTTCGCGCCATCGCTACTCGATCGTCATTCGTTGAGCTTTTTTGATTCCCCATAGTTTCACCTTGGGCGACATCGTTCAGGTCACGACACGCAGCTTTCCCAGCGCCGCGGAATGCGCCGAATTTGCTCACAGGCATAATGCGCTCTTGGTCTTGGACAAGAGGGAGGCGCTTTTCCAACGCTGAGCCTGCTTATTGCGAAGATGAAGCTAGGGCGAGGGACCGTCCCGGGATTAGGAGCGCCCATTTTGAAGTCTTTTGGTGGCCAGTCCAGCCGACAGGGTGGCCACCATATGGCCACCAAACAACTCGCTAGCTCGCCCAAATCTGGGGAGGCCTATGTTTATATATATATATTTCAAATAGTTAGTTGGTGCCGCAAGAGGGATTCGAACCCCCGACCCCATCATTACGAATGATGTGCTCTACCAACTGAGCTATTGCGGCCCTTGCGGGTCTTGGCCCCCGCGACGCCGCGAACAGGCTTTGCGTCGGCGCAGGACCTTCTATCGGGCGAGCGCCGCTTTTTCAAGCCGCGACGCTCAGGCGAAGGAGCCTATTTCCGCGCGCCGTCCCCAGGCAAATTCGCCAGCGCCTGCTGGCGCAGGTTCTCGGCCTCGCTGCGCGCCTTGGCGATCTCGGATCTCGCCGCGCGCGCGGTGCGCCGCGCTTCCGAATGACGCAGCCAGGAGGCGGCGGCGCCGAGCACGACGCCGACGGCGGTGGCGCCGAAGATCACGAGAAAGAGCGGCGCCTTGAAGTTCAGCTCCGAAGCCTCGCCTCCCGGAAAGGGATCGAGCGAAATCGTCACGGGCGCGCGATTGGCCTCCGCCAGATAGAGCGCAGCCAGCGTCACCACGACAAAGAAGAGAAGGCGCAGAAAGCGCATCGTTTCGTTTCCCTTCGGCCGGAGGGCCTCTGTGCTCGGAGCGCGCGAGATTCCTGCTCGCCGGCCGCCTTGCGGCCTTCAGCCCTCGTAATCCTCGTTCAAGCGCTCGCGCATTTCCTTGCCGGTCTTGAAGAAGGGCACGCTCTTCTCCTGCACGGACACGCGTTCGCCGGTCCTCGGATTGCGGCCGGTGCGCGCTTCGCGCTTCTTGACGGAGAAGGCGCCGAAGCCGCGCAGCTCGACGCGGTCGCCGCGCGCCAGCGCCGAGGTGATCTCGCCGAGGATCGTGCTGACGATCGCCTCCACGTCGCGCTGGTAGAGATGCTCGTTGCGATCCGCGATGCGCTGGATCAGCTCGGACTTGATCATTGTCCCCACCCCGCTCCAAGCTTGCGCTCTATTGTACGCAAGCCCTTCAAACTCAATAGCGCCCGGGACCTTGCCAAATGGCCAGCACGCCGTCAAGCGATGCGCGCGGCTCAGCTGAGGCCTCCAGCGCGGCGGCGAACGGCGCGAGGCCCGCCGCGCGCAGGACGGTCGAGGCGAAGCCGAGGATGCCGAGCTGGTCGAGCTTGGTCTTCTTCTTCCAGTCGCGAATGGGCAGCTTTTTCGCGACCCCCTTAGTCTTCTCGAGCCAATCGACCGCCTCGCTTTCGCCGCCGAAGGCGTCGACGAGCTTCAAGGGAACCGCCTGCCGCCCGGTGAAGACGCGCCCGTCGGCGACCTTGGCGAGCTCCTCGTCGGTGAGGCCGCGGCGCTCCTTCACCAGCCCCTTGAACCAGACGTAATTGTCGTCGATCAAGCCCATGATCGCGGCGCGCGCCGCCTCGCTCGTCGGCTCATATCCGTTCGGCGCGTTCTTGAGCGGCGAGGATTTGAACTCGTCGACCTTCACGCCGATCATGTCGAGACCCTTATAAAAGCTTTGGATCTCCGCCAGCACGCCGATGGAGCCGACGAGCGAGCCGCCGCGCACGAAAATCCGATCGGCGCCGAGCGCGGCGATATAGGCGCCCGAGGCCGCCGTGTTGCCGACCACGGCGACAATCGGCTTTTTCTCGGCGAGCTTGCGAAGCGCAAGATAGACCGCCTCGGCGCCGGTCGTCGTGCCGCCGGGACTGTCGATCGAAAGCAGCACCCCGGCCGCCTTCGATTCCTCGAGCTCCTTGATGAGATCGAGCGTGTCGCGGTCGCCCATGATCATGCCTTCGACGATGAACCGGGCAAGATGCGGCGTGGCCTTGTCCAAGGACTCGACGCCCGAAAATTTCGAGAAGGCGATCAGCGCGGCGATCAGCCCCGCGCCGATCGCGGCGATGCGCCAGTAGCCGAGCTTGCGACGCATGCGGCGGCGATCCAGGAGGTAGTCGCTGGAGCTCGTCATTGCGGGTCTCCTTGGCGGTCGTTGGTCCGAAGGGTTGGGGAATATTAGCCCTATAGCCGCATTCTTGCGCCGAGGCTATGGGCCGGCCCACCGCGTGCCCGCGGGGCAGCTCGTCCCCACGAGATTGCTCTCTGCAGGCGCGTTGCCGAAGCCAACTCACTGCGTGAGCCCCGTTTCGGCGATGTGAAATCCGGCAAGCGCGCACTGCGCCTTGCATCTCTTGGCGGAGCCATTTTCGGCGAGACGGATCGGCCTTTGTCAAGGACGGCTTCACAGCCCGTCATGTTTGACGGGCGTCCAAAAGGACGCCCTATGGGCCGCCGCCGAAGGCGGTCGCGAAGCGATCCTTGACAAAGCCCGACCGCTCGCCATGCTCGCCGCCTTGGGATGTAAGCCGCTTCAGAGACTTCAGTCAGAAAACTCGGGTCGAAGGCTCCACTGAATGTCAAACGCAACCCTCTTTGACGTTTCGCTATTGCGGAGCCGCATCCTTGCCGCTCGCGCCCTTCCGTCACCAAGTCCCCGCTCGTTGGAAGGATTTGTGGGATCAGGCTGAGACCTTTGAGTCATGCCCAAACGCAACACGCCGGACGATTACGCCTATTATCCCCTGAGGCAGGGCGATCTCGACGGGCTCTGCGGAGTCTACGCCGTGCTCAACGCGCTGCAGTATCTCGTCCCCAAGGCGCGGGGCTATGACTTTCTCTCCAAAACCTTCGACGCGCTGATGGGACCCGTCGTCAAGATCGACCACGTCCGGGACGGCGGCGAGGAGCCGGAGATTAAGGCCGTACACGCCTTCACCGCCAAGCAGGCGAAGACGGAACTCAAGGTCGATTTCCTTCGCGTCCCGCACGCCGCCGACGCCAAAACCTTCAAGACCCCGGACCTCGCCATGGAGGCGCAGTTCAAGAAGAAGGAGAAAGGCGTCTTCGTCTTCGGCTTCGAGGGGCGCGACAGCCACTTTACTGTGGCGCATAGCGTGACGCCGACCCGCGTGAGGCTCTTCGACAGCTGGGAATATGGCTGGTTCGAGCGCGAGGCCTTCGTCTGGGGCGCGCCGAAGAAGACGCGCTCGAAGAAGATCATCGTCGACCCGCAAGAGTTCGACTGGTTCACGCTGGGGTGAGGCGAGAGGGGGGGGCGCCAGGGGGGCATATATTGCCTGGATGGTCGGGGGACAGAATCCCTCCCCCCTTGCGGGGAGGGCGGCCGCCGAAGGCGGTCGGGTGGGGGTCCCCACCAACGAAGGCAGCAGAAATTGCACACCCCGAGCGACACTGTCTCGGAAGCGGAGAGGTTTGCCCCCACCCGTCGCACGCGACGGGCTTCGGCGCTCCGCCCTCCCCGCAAGGGGGAGGGATCGCGCGGCTCCGAAGCGCCACCCTCTTGATGAGAAGGCATCTTGCATCGGCGCCTCAGGTTTCCCACCAAATGGCCGCGCACCTCAGCAACGCCTTGCATCCCCGCCAGCCCTTTGCTAGCTCCGCCGCAACCTTTGGAGCCCTCATGAAACTTCCCAACCAATTCTATCGCCCGCTCGCCATCGGCGCCCCCGCGCCCTTGCGGGAGCTTCCCGCCAAGGTCGAGCGGATGATCCATTTCGTGCCGCCTCATCTCGAGAAGATGCGCGCCAAGGTCCCGGAGATCGCCAAACAGGTCGACGTCGTGCTCGGCAATCTCGAGGACGCGATCCCCTCCGACGCGAAGGAAGCCGCGCGCAAAGGCTTCATCGAGATGGCGAAGTCCACGGACTTCGGCGCGACGGGCCTGTGGACCCGCATGAACGCGCTGAACTCGCCCTGGGCGCTCGACGACATGATCGAGATCGTGGGCGCGGTCGGAAACAAGCTCGACGTCGTGATGCTGCCCAAGGTCGAGGGGCCCTGGGACATTGCCTACCTCGACCAGCTTCTGGCGCAGCTCGAGGCCCGCAACGGCGTGAAAAAGCCGATCCTGATCCACGCGATCCTGGAGACCGCCGAGGGCGTGAAGAATGTCGAGGCGATCGCCGCCGCCTCCCCGCGCATGCATGGCATCAGCCTCGGGCCGGCCGATCTCGCGGCCTCGCGGGCGATGAAGACGACCCGCGTCGGCGGGGGCCATCCCGACTATCGCGTGCTCGCCGACGCGACGGAGGCCGGCGCGGCGCGGCCCGCCTATCAGCAGGACCTGTGGCACTATACGATCGCCAAGATGGTCGACGCCTGCGCCTCGGCCGGGATCAAGGCCTTTTACGGCCCCTTCGGCGATTTTTCCGACCCTGCCGCCTGCGAGGCGCAGTTCCGCAACGCCTTCCTTCTTGGCTGCTCGGGCGCCTGGTCGCTGCACCCCTCGCAGATCACGATCGCCAAGAAGGTCTTCTCGCCCGATCCGGCCGAGGTCGCCTTCGCCAAGCGCGTCGTCGAGGCCATGCCCGACGGAACCGGCGCCGTGATGATCGACGGCCGCATGCAGGACGACGCCACCTGGAAACAGGCCAAGGTCATTGTCGACCTCGCCCGCCAGGTCGCCGCCGCCGATCCCGAGTTCGTGAAGATCTACGGGTTTTGAGGAAGGGGCGCGGCCTCGCGTTTCGGGCGCCTGGCCGTCCGCGACCTCAGACGGCGCCTTACATCTCTTGGCGGAGCATTATCGGCGAGACGGATCGGTTGTTGTCAAGGACGGCCCTTCGGGCCGCCGCCAGCCGGTGCGCTCCGCGCATCCTTGACAACGACCGACCGCTCGCCACGCTCGCCGCCATGAGATGTAAGGTATTTCAGAGTTACCGGGGTGATCGCGACCGCGCCGAGAGCGTGGCTGACGTTCAAGCGTAATCAGGTAAGGAAAGGCCGAACGCCTAAGGCGAGCCCTACCGCTCCTCACTCCGCCACCGGCGCCCGCGCGATGACGCCCCCGGTCGTCGGCTCGGGCGCCCGGTCGTCGTCGGATAGGTCAGAGGCAGACCCTCCAGCACCCGCGCGGCGAGATAGGCGAAGGCCTGCGCCTCGAGGAAGTCGGGGGACCAGCCCAGGACGTCCGCGGTCGTGACCTTGCAGGGAAGGCGCAGCACGAGCTCGCGCACGAGGATCGGATTGCGCGCGCCGCCGCCGCAAACGATCAGCAGCTCAGGCTCCTTGGGAAGATGCGGGAACAGACGCAGCACCGAAGCGGCCGAGAAAGCGGTCAGCGTCGCGGCGGCGTCCTCAGTTGAGAGATTACTTATCGCCTTAGGCGAAAAAGCATTTCTATCTAAGGATTTAGGCGGCAACTCCTCAAAAAATGGATGAGATAGCAATCGCAGCAGCGCGGCCTCGTTGACACGGCCTCGCGCCGCCGTTCGGCCGTGCCGGTCGATCGGCGCGCCGGTGCGCTGGAGCATCAGATCGTCGATCAGCGCATTGCCCGGCCCCGTGTCGCAGGCGATGGGCTCGAGCCCCTCCTCGATGTAAGTGACGTTGGCGACCCCGCCGATGTTGAGCAGCGCGACCGGCCCCCGAAAGCCCGCCGCGGCGACGAGCGCGCGGTGGAACACCGGGACGATCGGCGCCCCTGCCCCCCTGCGGCCATATCCGCGGCGCGGAAGTCGTGGACGACGTCGATCCGCAGCCGTTCCGCGAGCGCGGGCCCGTCGCCGAGCTGGATGCTCAGGCGGTCCTTGGGGCGATGCAGCACGGTCTGCCCATGAAACCCCACGACCGAGACCGACTCCGGGTCGATCGCATTTTCGACGAGGAAGGCCTCGACCGCCTCGGCGTGGCGGTCGGTGACCATTTTCTCGGCGACCGCCAGCACGCCGGGACGCGCCGCGCGGTCCTCGAGCGTCGCGGCCTCCGCCAGGGCCCCGCGCAACAGCGCCCGGTCGGCGTCGGAATAGGAGTAGCTGCCGGCCGGGCCGAAGGCGAGCTGGCCCTCTCCGTCCGTGTCGACGAGGGCCACGTCGACCCCGTCCATCGACGTGCCGGACATGAGGCCGATCGCGCGATAGGAAGGCACTAGGCGCCCCCTCCCTGTCGCTTCCCCGCAAGTGGGAGAAGGGACGCTAACGAACGGCTTTGCGCGAAGCGCGGAAGGATTGGGGAGGGGGCCGGGCGGGCCCTACCCCGCTCAACCAACCTCCCGCCGATTGGACGAAGCCGCTGCACGTCCCTAGCCCTCCTCAGTCGAAGGCCGGCAGTCTTAAGGGAAATCTCTGAAAAAGGCGAAGGGGCGGCGGGCCTTTCCTGGGACCCGCCGCCCTTTTCTCCGGCGCGGTGTGTCTCGCAAAGCGCCGGAGCGTCCACCGATCCCTCGTCGTCCGAGGGTCAAGCGCTAGAGCGAGGCGAGATAGCCCATCGGATCGACCGGGGTCTTGCCCTTGCGCAGCTCGAAGTGGAGCTGCGGCGTCGGCACGTCGCCGGTCTGTCCGGACTTGGCGATCGTCTGCCCGCGGGTGACCTGATCGCCCGCCTTCACACTGATCTCGCCATTGTGGGCGTAAGCCGAGACGAAGCCGTTCGGGTGCTTGATCAGCACCAGATTCCCGTAACCCTTCAGCCCGTTGCCCGCATAGGCGACGACGCCGGCCTCGGCCGCCTTGACCTGCGTGCCCTCGGGGAGCGCGATGTTGATCCCGTCATTGCCGCCCGAGGTGAAGGTCTGGATGACGCGTCCGCGGGCCGGCCAGCGAAACTCCGGATGCGCGCCGGACCCGACCTTCTCCGAGGGCTCGTCGTCCTTTTGCTGCGCCTGCGCGACCTGGGACTTGGGCGCGGCCGCGGAGGGCGGCGGCGCAGCGGACGCCGGGGCGGCGGCCGGGGGTGGGGACGCTGCGGCGACGGTCGCCGCGGCGGCGGGCGCAGCCTTGGCGGTGTGCGCCGCTGGCGCCGGAGCCGCCTTCTGCGCGACAGTCTGCGGCTTTGCCGGGGCGACGGGCTGCGGTTTTGCAGCGGCCATCACAGGCTTCGCCTGCGCGACGGCGGGTTTCGCTTGCGCAACCGCGGGCTTCGCGGGCGCGGGTTTTGCCGCCGCGATCGCCGCTGGGTGAGCCGGCTTCGCGGCTGGAGCGGGCTTCGCCGGAGCGGCGGCGACTTTCGCCGGAGCCGCGGGCGCCGGTGCGGCCTTGGGCGCTTCGGCGACCTGATGCGGGGCGGCGGCGGCCGCCTTCGGCGCGGCGGCGATGGCCTTGTTGGCGCGATAGACCGGGATCACGAGACGGCTTCCGGGCGTCACCTCTGAGGCGCTCGAGAAGCCGTTGACCCGCACCAGGACTTCCGCCGGCACGCCGTAGCGGTTGGCGACGATCTCGGGCGTTTCTCCCTCCGCGAGCGTGACGGGCGTGCCGCCCTGCGCCGTCCAATGATCCAAGGAGCCTTGAGCCGAGGCGGTCGCGCTGGGCGCGGCGAGCGACTGAGACTGAACGGGAGCCGGAGAGGATCCCGGGATCGAGCCCGTGCTGACATTGTCGATCGGACGCCCGGCGCGCGCCACCTTCGTCGAACCGCCGAACGGATCGGAAAAGGGATCGGACGCAAAGCGGCTTGCGTCCGAGCAGCCGGAAATCGTAGCCGCCGCGCCGGCCGCCAGGGCGAAACGCAGCGCAACCCGAGAGAGAAGTAAGTGACGCATTGTAGCCATGACGCGATCCACCCGAACGCAAACCCTAGGGTTCTTGTTTACGCTTCCCCGGTTAAGGGACGGTTTAAGGTGAACGCCGCGCGACGCGAATTGCGAAAATTCTCGGCTTTGCGCGGAATGCGGCGCAATCCTGCCGGCTACCGCGCAGGCCTCTCGGCAATGCTCAGAGCCGCGCGGCCAGCCCGATCCCGGCAAGCGGCAAGCGGCAGGGGCCGAGATCGGTTTCCCTGACGCCATCCCCGGCCCGCTCGACGCGGATGCTGCGGGTCTTCCCCGGCGCCGTCCGTCCGAAGAGCATGACGCCGCCGGGGGCGAGCCGCTCGACGAGCCGCTCGGGCGTCTCGCGGACCGCGACATGCAGAATGATCCGGTCGAAGGCGCCGATCTCATCCGGCGGCGCGAGACCGTCGGCGTGCAGCACGCGCGCGTTGGCGACGCCGGCGCTCTCGAGCCGCGCCGAAGCCTCGGCGGCAAGCGAGGCGAAGCGCTCGAGCGAGACGACCTCGCGCGCGAGCTGCGCCAGCACGGCGGCGGCATAGCCCGAGCCCGAACCGACCTCCAGCACGCGATGGTTGGGCGCGACGCCGAGCGCCTCGATGCGCCGTCCGAGATCGGCGGCCGAGGGCATCGACTGGCCGCAGTCGATCGGCAGCGACATGTCGCGATCGGCTAGATCGCGAAAGCGATGCGGCGCGAAGAGCCCGCGGGGGCAGCGCTCGACGGCGCGCATGATCGCCACGTCGCGCACGCCGGCGCGGCGTAACTGCAGGAGAAGCGCGGCGCGCTGCTCGACCTGCGCCCCGCCCGCGAGCTCCGCGCTCATCGCTCGACCTCGAAGGCCGAAGCCAGCGTCGTCACCGTCGGGTGATCGGTCAGATCGAGCTTCAGCGGCGTGATCGAGATCAGATTTTCCTCGAGCGCCTCGAGGTCGGTTCCGGCTCCCGGCGTGAAGTCGCCGCGGCGGAAGGCGATCCAGTGGTAGGGGTTGCCGCGGCCGTCCAGGCGGTCCTCGATATACATCAGATCGGCGCTTCGGCGTCCTTGCACGGTGATTGCGACGCCCTTGACCTCTTCGGCGGAGCAAGGCGGGAAATTCACGTTCATCAGGACGTTTTGCGGAATGCCCGCCGCCATGAGCCGGCGCAGCACGCCACTCACGTGGGTCTCTGCGCAATCCCAGGGAATGCCTTGGCGGTTGACGAAGAAATTATAGGCTTGCGACAGCGCGATCGAGGGAATGCCGAGCAGCGCCCCCTCCATCGCCGCGGCGATCGTGCCCGAATAGGTCACGTCCTCGGCGACGTTCTGGCCCTTGTTGATCCCCGAGAGCACGAGATCGGGTGGCCTGTCCATGAGCTTCCTGACCGCGAGGATCACGCAGTCGGTCGGCGTGCCCTTCACCGCGAAATGACGCGGCGAGATTTCCCGGATGCGAAGCGGATCGGAGAGCGACAGCGAATGGGCGACGCCGGACTGGTCGGATTCGGGCGCGACGATGAAAACGTCGTCTGAGAATTCGCGCGCGATTTTTTCGAGCAGCGCGAGGCCCGGCGAATGCACGCCGTCGTCATTGCTGAGAAGAATGCGCATCGCTCTCCATCTCGATAAGCCCTGAGTTTGTCCCCTCCCCCCTTGCGGGGGAGGGCTAGGGTGGGGGGTCGCGACACTTTTCCTTGCATCGCGCGACCCCCTCCCCCAACCCCTCCCCACAAGGGGGAGGGGAGTCCTGGGCGCGATCGTCAACTCGTGGTCTTAGTTCTCTGACTTTCAGCCTTATCGTTTCCGCGACGCCTTCCAAGTTCTCGAAGACCTCGGCGTTCTGGAACCTGAGAATATCGAAGCCCATCGCCCGCAAGTTTTGTTCACGAAAGGAATCGCGCAAGAGCTCTTCCTGCGTCGAATGCGTAGCTCCGTCAATTTCCACGATCAATCGAGCTTCCAGACAAGCGAAATCAACGATGTAACGCGTCAGCGTGACTTGGCGACGAAACTTGAATCCAGCGACCTGACGCCGGTTGAGCGCGCCCCACAACTTCCGCTCAGCCAAGGTGGCTTCGCGTCGCAGCTTACGCGCCACGGGGACCGGGCGATGCATCTAGTCGCATTCTCCAGCCGCTCACCCCCCGCGCGTAATGCGCTCCGTTCCGCCCATATAGGGACGCAGAACCTTCGGCACGAGGATCGAGCCGTCGGCCTCCTGATAATTCTCCATCACCGCGACGAGCGCGCGGCCGACTGCGACGCCGGAGCCGTTGAGGGTGTGCACGAATGCGAGCCCCTCGGCGCCCCGATAGCGCGCGTTCATGCGCCGAGCCTGGAAATCGCCGCAGACCGAGCAGGAGGAAATCTCGCGATATTTCCCCTGCCCCGGCAGCCAGACCTCGAGATCATAGGTCTTTTGCGAAGCAAAGCCCATGTCGCCTGTGCAGAGCACGACCTTGCGATAGGGAAGCTCGAGAAGCTGCAAGACCTTTTCGGCGCAGCCGGTCATCCGCTCGTGCTCTTCGAGCGATTGGGCGGGCGTCGTGATCGAGACGAGCTCGACCTTGTAGAATTGATGCTGGCGGATCATGCCGCGCGTGTCGCGCCCGGCGGCGCCGGCTTCGGCGCGAAAGCAATAGGTGCCGGCGGTCATTCTCAGCGGGAGCTGCGAGTTGTCGAGGATGAGCCCGCCGGCGAGATTGGTGAGCGGCACTTCGGCGGTCGGGATGAGCCAATAGTTTGCTGTGGTTTCGTCTGGGGCCGCGCCGCCGGCCGGACGACCTGCCGTCACGGAGAACTGATCCTCGCGAAACTTCGGCAGTTGCGCCGTCCCGAACATTGCGTCGTCGCGCACCAAAAGCGGCGGCGCCACTTCCGTGTAGCCGTGCTCATCGGTGTGCAGATCGAGCATAAACTGCGCGAGCGCGCGCTCGAGCCGCGCCAGCTTGCCCTTATTTACGACGAAGCGCGCCCCCGAAAGCTTTGTCGCCGCCTCGAAATCCATGAGGCCGAGACCTTCGCCAAGGTCGAAATGCTCTTTGGGCGTGAAGTCGAAGTTTCTCGGCTCGCCCCAGCGCAGCGCTTCCCTATTGTCGTGTTCGTCCTTGCCGTCGGGAACGCTCGCCAAAGGCGTGTTGGGAAGCTCGGCCAGCGCCTCGTCGAGCGCCCTGATCGCCTCGCGCTCGGCGGCCTCGAGCTGCGGCCAGTCTGTCTTGATCTTCGCGACCTCGGCCTTCAGCGCCTCGGCTTTGGCCTGATCCTTGTCTTTCAGCGCGACGCCGATCTCCTTGGAGGCGGCGTTGCGGCGCTCCTGCGCGCGCTGCAGCGTCGAGATCGCCGCCTTGCGCGCGTCGTCGAGAGAAAGCAGCCGTGCGGCGATGGGCTCCAGGCCGCGCCGCGCGCGCGCCGCGTCGAAGGCTTGCGGATTATCGCGAATGAGCTTGATGTCGTGCATGAGAGGCCTTGGATTAGGAAATCGCTCGCCGCCTTGTCTCGCAAGGCCTCTTGAGCGTCAAGAAGCGGCAGTGTTTGCGTTCGAGCGGTTTGACATGGCCCCCTCCCCAACGCTCCCCCGCTATCGCGGGAGAGGGAGTTCGGTTGCGCCGGTCATCAAGATTTCGCGTAGCGCCGGCCGCCCCCTCTCCCGCGATAGCGGGGGAGGGTACGGGAGGGGGCCGCTCAACAATCCCCCTACCCCGCCTTCGGCAATTGCGGCTGCGGCTGCGACGAGACGTCGCCTTCGAGAATCGCAAAGAGCAGGTGATCGCGCCACTGGCCGTTGATGCTCAGATAAGAGCGCGCGTAGCCTTCCTGCTTGAAGCCGACGCTCAGCAGCAGGCGCTTTGACGGCTCGTTTGTCGGCAAGCAGGCGGCCTCGATCCGATGCAGACCTTGAAACTCGAAGGCGTAGGCGATCGTCGCGCGCACCGCGCGGGTCATGATCCCCTGCCCCGCATAAGGCTGACCCATCCAATAGCCGAGCGTTGCAGCCTGCGAAACGCCGCGCCGCACATGGCCGAGCGACAGTCCGCCGACGAGCGCTTCGTCCTCCTCGCGGAAGATGAAATAGCTGTATGCCTCGTCGCGCGCGGCCTCTTCCGCGTGACGCTTGACGCGGAAGCGGAAGGCCATCCGCGTCAGATCGTCATGCGGCCACACGGGCTCCCAAGGGGTGAGGAAGGCGCGGCTCTTCTCGCGCAGCGCCGCCCATTCGGCGTAGTCGCGCATCTGGCATGCGCGCAGATAGATCCCCTCGCCTCGAATCGTGACCTCGCGCCGGGGAAAGTTTACGCCAAAAAGCGCCATGGTCACGCCCCCGCGTCCACGCGCGCCGCCCGCGCATGTTCCAGAATGAAACGCTTCACGATATCGGCATCCTTTTTCATTCGCGCGACTCTTTCCCTTCCCTCAAGAACCGGCGCGAGCCGCAGCGGCGGCTCGACGCGCAGGCCGATCGCGCGCTCGATCGCCTCGGGAAATTTGGCCGGATGGGCAGTCGAAAGCGCGATCACCGGCGTTGCAGGCTCCTTCTCCAGCCGCGCCCGCGCCGCGCGGACGCCCGTCGCCGTATGTGGATCGATCACATAGCCGCTTTCGCGATAGGTGCGGGCGATCTCGGCGCGGGTCTCGGCCTCGTCGACGGCCAGAGCGTCGAAATCCTCGCGAATCGCTTTGAGCGCCGGCGGCGGGATCTCAAAAGCCCCGTCGCGCTCCAACGCCTCGAAGGCTTGGGTGACGTTTTCCGACTCGCGGCCGACCGCGTCGAAGAGCAGCCGCTCGAAATTTGAGGAGAGCTGGATGTCCATGGACGGCGACTGGGTCGGCGTCACGCCGCGCGGCTCGTAGCGCCCCGTCGCCAGCGCGCGCGCCAGAATGTCGTTCTCGTTCGTCGCGACGATGAGCCGCTCGATCGGAAGCCCCATGCGCTTCGCGACATAGCCCGCGAGCACGTCGCCGAAATTGCCCGTCGGCACGGCGAAGGAGATTTTGCGATAGGGCGCGCCGAGCGCCACGGCGCTCGTGAAGTAGTAGACCATTTGCGCGACGACGCGCGCCCAGTTGATCGAATTGACGCCGGCGAGCCCGACGCCCGAGCGGAAGGTCTCGTCGCGAAAGAGGCCCTTGAGCAGCGTCTGCGCATCGTCGAAGGAGCCATCCAGCGCGATCGCATGGACGTTCTCGTCGGCGACGGTCGTCATCTGGCGGCGCTGCACGTCGGAGACGCGGCCGTCGGGATAAAGGATGAAGACGTCGACGTTGGCGCGTCCGCGAAAAGCCTCGATCGCCGCCGCGCCCGTATCGCCCGAGGTCGCGCCGACGATCGTCGCGCGCAGGCCCCGCTTCTCCAGAAGGGCGTCCATCAGCCGCCCCAGGAGCTGCATCGCCAGATCCTTGAAGGCGAGCGTCGGCCCGTGGAAGAGCTCGAGGACGAAGAGATTGTCGGCGATCTGCGTGAGCGGCGCGACGGCCGCGTGCGAGAAGGACGCATAGGCGCCCTTGGCCGCCTCCTGCAGCAGGCCGGGCGGCAGGCCCTCCGCAAAGGGCGCGATCAGGGTTTCAGCCGTCTCGGCATAGGGGCGGCCGGCGAAGGCAGCGATCGCTCTCGGGCCGACGGTCGGGTACCGGCTCGGGACATAGAGGCCGCCGTCGGCGGCGAGCCCCGTCAGCACCACCTCGTCAAAGGGAAGCTCGGGCGCGCGCCCTCGCGTGGAAAGATAGTGCAAGGCTCAACTTCCGTTGCGTGACGGCGACGACCGGAGCGGCCGTGAATGTTAGCACGGAGAACGCCGCAAAGCGAAAGACCCTGTCGTCTTTCCTCAAATTCCAGACTGCGAGGCTCAGCCGGCGGGGTGGCGGGAGGCCACTCCGAGCTTCACGATCGTGACGACGTAGATGAGCGCCATGAAGAGGCCAACGCCCACGGCGATCGCCCAATTGCGCTTGCGCTTGGCGGCGTCGCGCGGGTCCTCGGGCTTGTTCGCGCTCACAGGACCCCCGCGATGGTGAGGAGCCGTTCGATCACGACGATCGAGAACAAAAGAAACAGATAGACGATCGAGAAGCCGAAAAGCCTCCAGGCGGCCTTAGGGGCCGCGGCGCCCTCGCGCTGCGCATAGACGCGCCAGGAGAACCACAGGAACGCCGCGCCCAGGACCACCGCCGCCGCGCCATAAAAGGCCGAGGCGAAGCCCAGGAGATAGGGCGCGACGCCGAGCGGGGCGAGCGCCAGCGTGTAAAGCAGGATCTCGAGCCGCGTGCGGTCGGGGCCGGCGATGACAGGCAGCATGGGAACGCCGGCGCGGGCGTAGTCCTCGTTCCTGTTCAGCGCCAGCGCCCAGAAATGCGGGGGCGTCCAGATGAAGATGATCGCAAAGAGCACGAGGCTCGAAAGGCCGACCTCTCCCGTCGCGGCGGCATAGGCCACGACCGGGGGCAGCGCGCCGGCCACGCCGCCGATCACGATGTTCATCGGCGTCGCGCGCTTGAGCCACATCGTATAGATCACAACATAGAAGAAGATCGTGAAGGCGAGCAGCGCCGCGGCGAGCCAGTTGGCGACCAGGCCGAGCGTGAGAACCGAGACGCCGGCGAGCACGAGGCCGAAGGCGAGCGCCTCGTCGGGGTCGAGCCGTCCCGCCGGGATCGGCCGGCCGTGGGTGCGCCCCATGAGCCCGTCGATGTCGGCCTCGTACCACATGTTGAGCGCCCCAGAGGCGCCCCCGCCGATGGCGATGGCGATGAGCGAAGCCAGGGCGATGACGGGATGGGGAGGCGTCGGCGCGAGAAGCAGGCCGGCGAGCGCCGTGAAGACGACGAGCGACATCACGCGCGGCTTCAGCAGCGCGAAATAGTCGGCGGGAGAGGCGGAAAACGGTTGATCGAGGCGTCGCCCGACGTCCGGGGCGAATGTCGTGTCGCTCATCTGGTCCGATCCATAGGCGCGCCCGCTTCACGCGTTGAAGCGACGGCCTTCTGTCGCTGGCTGCGACTCCTTCGGGCTTCGGGGGAATCGCCGTTGCCGCCGCGCGGCGCCGATCTCGCCGCTTTTCAATCACAATGCGAGGCGCGGCGCAATTGTTGCGTCGCACCAAATTGTCGCAGCGTCAAGCGGAAGCGCGGGAGGCGACGGTCGCGACCGCCGCTCCGGCTCCTTTACTCGATCTCGAGCGACTTCATCTTGCGGTGCAGGGCCGAGCGCTCCATTCCGATGAATTCGGCCGTGCGGGAGATATTGCCGGAGAATTGGTTGAGCTGCGCGACCAGATATTCGCGCTCGAAGACTTCCCGCGCCTCGCGCAGCGGCAGGCTCATCAGCTTCTCTCCGCGCACGCCGGCGGGAGTGGCCGGCACGAGCTCGCCGACGTCGGCCGGCAGCATTTCCGCGGTGATTTCCGCGCCGGGCTCGCCGGCGGTCAGAATCATCAGCCGCTCCACCGAATTGCGCAGCTGCCGGATGTTGCCGGGCCAGTCGTGCATCTGCAGCACGGCGAGCGCGTCCTCTGTCACCCTGCGGCGCTGCAGGCCCGAGGCCGCCGTCGTCTGCTCGACGAAATAGTCGACCAGCTCGCCGATGTCCTCGCGCCGCTCGGCGAGCGAGGGGACGCGCAGCATCGTGACGGCGAGACGGTGGTAAAGGTCCTCGCGCAAAAGGCCGTCCTCGATGCAGAGCTGCACGTCGCGGGCGGAGGAAGTGATGATGCGCACGTCGACCTCGACGCGCGTCGAGCCTCCGACACGCTGGAAATTCTGATCGACCAGCACGCGCAGGATCTTCGCCTGAGTCTCCTTCGGCATGTCGGTGATCTCGTCGAAGAACAGCGTGCCGCCGTGCGCCTCCTCGAGCGCACCGACCCTGAAATCCCCGTGCGACGCGCCTTCGAAGCCGAAGAGCTCGACCTCCACGTTCTCCGGGGTCATCGTCGCCGAATTGATCACGATGAAGGGCGCTTCGGCGCGGCTCGACTGGGCGTGCATGACGCGCGCGGCGAGCTCCTTGCCGACGCCGGACGCGCCGGTGATCATCACGCGAGAGTTGACGGGCGCCAGCCGTGCGACGGCGGCCTGCAGCTGATGCGCCGGCATCGACGAGCCGACGATGCGATCCTGAAAGCCGGCGCGCTGACGCAGCGCCGAAACCTCTCGGCGCAGCTTGTAAGCCTCGAGCGCGCGCTCGGCGACGAGCACCAGACGATCCGCCTTGAAGGGCTTCTCGATGAAGTCGTAAGCGCCCATCTTGATGGCGCTGACCGCGGTCTCGATGTTGCCGTGGCCCGAGATCATCACGACGGGCAGCGCACGATGCAGCTTCTGGATCGTCTCAAGCACCTGCAGCCCGTCGAGCCTCGAGCCCTGCAGCCAGATGTCGAGGAAGACAAGATGCGGTCGGCGGGTCGCGATCGCCGCGAGGGCTTCGTCGGCGTTGCGGGCGGTGCGGGCGTTGTGTCCCTCGTCGCTCAATATGCCGGCGACGAGTTCTCTGATGTCCTCTTCGTCGTCAACGATCAGAATATCATTCGCCATCACGCCCCGCCAACTTCGCTCGACAACGCCTTGGTTTTATCCGAGCCGACCGGCGCCGCCTCGACTGGCGGCGCGATCGGCAACAGAATGCGCACACAGGCGCCCCTGCCGGAGGGCGCGTCGAGCAGCTCCAGCCTACCGCCGTGATCTTCAACTATTTTGGCGACGATCGGCAAGCCTAAACCTGTGCCTTCGGTGCGCGTGGTCATATAAGGCTCGAGCAGCCGCTGCCGGTTCGCCGCCGGGAAGCCCTTGCCGTTGTCGATGACGTCGAGCTGCGCCATGCCGTCCCTGCGCTTGAGCGCGATGCGCACGGCGCCCTTCTCCTTGGCGTCCGTTTCCTCGCGGGCGGCGATCCCCTCGATCGCGTTCTTCACGACGTTCTGGACCGCCTGGGAGAGGAGGCGCCGGTCGATCTGCGCGTAAAGCCCCTCGGCGGGAAGCTCCTCGATGATGTCCACGTCGGCGTTGCCGACCCGCATCAGAAAGGCGGTCTGGCGCACACATTCGCACAGATCGTCACGCTCCGGGCGGGCCTTGGGCATGCGCGCGAAGGTGGAGAACTCGTCGACCATCCTCTTGATGTCGTCGACCTGTCGCACGATCGTGTCGGTGCACTGGTCGAAGATCTCGCGATCCGTCTGGATGAGCTTGCCGTATTTTCGCTTGAGACGCTCCGCGGACAGTTGGATCGGGGTCAAGGGATTCTTGATCTCGTGGGCGATGCGGCGCGCGACGTCCGCCCAGGCGGAGCTGCGCTGAGCGGTCACGAGATCGGTGATGTCGTCGAGCGTCACGACGAAATTCGTGCCTCCCGCCGCCGCCCCCGCCGAGGTCACGCGAATGTTGTAAATCCGCTCGCTCGCCCCGCGCTTGATCGTGAGCTGGGTTTGCACCGCGCGCGGATAAACCTCGGCCGCGTCGGAGAGCGCCGGCGCAATCTCGGGCACCGCGTCCTCCACGCGCCCTGGCGCGGCGGCGTCTCCTCCGCGCAAAAGGGCCTGGGCCGAACGGTTCACGACGGTGATCCGACCCCCGGCGTCGACGCCGATCACCGCGGCCGGCACGCCGGCGAGCACAGCCTCCGTGAAGGCGCGGCGCTCCTCGTTGATCCGGCTCGCCTCCAGCAACCGTTTCTGTTGCAGATCGAGCTCGGTCGTCATCTTGTTGAAGACCGAGCCCAGTCGCGAGAGATCGCCATGGGCGCGCTCGACCTCGACCCGCACCGCGAGATTGCCGCCGGAGACCTCGTCGGTCGCGGCGATGAGCGTGCGGATCGGCGCGACGAGCCGGTTGGCGAAATCGAGGCCGACCCAGATCGCCGAAAGCAGCAGGATCATCGTCAGCATCGCGTAGATGATCGCGAAATTGCGCTTCACCGCCGCGCCGAAGGATTCGAAGGTGTCGTAGTTGTTGATGAATATGCTCGCCTGGCGCGGAAACTCGATCGCAAAGGGATGCATCGGCCGCGTGACGTAAAGATAGGTGTCCGGAAAGCTCGTCAGGACGCGCAAGCCCACGAAGGTGCGATCCTCGTCGATCATCCGGCACTGCAGCTTGCCGAGACGCGCATCCTGGAAATCCTCCGGAGGCAGCGCGATCACGATGGCGCTGGCGGCGGTCGGATCGCCGACGACCTGATCGAGGATCTGGCCGTTCGGATGCACGAGAGCGGCGACCGAGAAGCCGAGCGTGCGCGCGCGGGTCTCGAAATATTTGTGATAGAGATTGCGGTCCGCGTCATAAATCGCGCGCGACTGGTCGAGATCGGAGGCGGTGAGCTGCGCCTCCTTGAGAAGCTCTCCGCATTGCGTCTCGCGAAAGGTTTGCGCGGCCTCCGCGGTCTTGTGCACGAACCCCTTGAGATTGGCCATGAAGGCGGGGGAAAGCGCGCGCTCGAGGCTGACCGTCCCCACGACCGCGACGGCGAGCGCCGGGACGAGCGCGACGAGCGAGAAGAAGGCGACCGTGCGCATGTGCAGGCCGGCCGCGGCCTCGCCCTTCCGCCACGCCCGCCAGAGCGTCGAGGACTGACGCAGCACCATGGCGAGCAGCAGCACGATCGCCAAGCCATCGGCGAAATAAAGCAGGATCAGCGTGTTGCTGTTGGGCTCGATGGGCCCGGAGAAGGCGATGACGAGGAAGGTCGCCGAGGCGCAGGCGAGAGAGGCGAGAACGACGACAGGACCCGCCCACGCCCAGAGCGAGCGGCGCCGTGAAGGCGCCACGAGCTTGGCGGTGGATTGTCCGGGTCGAGACATCGGCCGCTCTAAGCAGGGAGTCGCGGCGGCAATGAGGCGGAAACCGCAGAAGCGCGCGCTTCGAGCGGCGCGGCGTCTCCCTGCCTAAGTGGGTATCCCCTTCACTGACCTGAGGCTGCGGAATTGGTTGGATTTGTTGGTTTTCCTATGATGGAGCGGTAGGGCGCTGGGTCGATGGCGACGGCTTGCTCAACGAGTCTGTGGAACAGAAGGCCCCTGGCATTCGAGCGTCGGCGGTTGAAGCGGAAGGTGAACTCGTCGAGGTAGTAGTCGAGATGCTGGCGCTGAACGCCGCCCTGATGCGTGCCGAGGAGCCAGCGCTTCAAGAGCGAGGCGACCTTGTGCACGCGCGGCATGACCTCGTGCGCGGGATCGGAACCGGCGCTGATGACGCTGACCTTGTGCTTGTAGCCGGCTGCTTCGAGCCTGGCATAACCTCTCCAGCCATCGGTGTGGATGGTGGCTCCGGACACGACCGCGTTGCGAACGAAGGGCAGCAGGCTGTCCGCCGACACGTCCTCGATCCGGCGCAGTCGGATGCGGCCGATGCCCTGGCCGCTCTCCTCGGCTGCAATCGCGACAATGGCTTTGCACTCGATCTCTCGGCCCCCTTTGTCCTTTTCCGGGCCGCCAACATAGGTTTCGTCGATCTCGACCGTTCCGCTGAGCGCGTCGCGGCCAGGCCGCACCATGGCCCGGCGCAGCTTGTGCAGCCAAGTCCAGGCCGTCTCATAGCTGCCGAGCCCAAGCGCCCGCTGCAGTCCGAGCGCGCTGACGCCGTTCTTCTGGCTCGTCACGAACCACATGGCCATGAACCAGGTCCGCAGCGGCTTGCGCGTGCCCTCGAAAATCGTCCCCGCGGTGAGCGACGTGCGCGCGTGACAGCTGCGGCAGCGAAGCAGTTTGTCCGACATCGCCCAAGGCGCGCCGCACATGCCGCAATGCGGGCAGACGAAGCCCTTCGGCCAGCGCACGCGTCGAATGTACTCCCGACACGCCTCATCGTCTCGGAACCACTCGTCGATCTCTTGGAACGTGCGAGGGTAATCGATACCGGCTACGGGATGCGAGTAACCGTCCATCCGCGCCAGATAGCACCCCGGTTGAGGTCAGTGAAGGGGATACCCACTCCTGCCTATTACGCGCGGGCCTGTCAAAGGCGCATTGGGGGAGAGTTGCCTAGCCGCGGCGCAAGCTCAAGAGCCGCCTGCGCAGCTGGCGCGTCGTTTTCCCGCCAGCCGGTTCTGTAACTCGCCGTCGGAGCGCCAAGCCTCGACCAGCTTCCGAGAGGCTCGCTCACCTTCGCTATCCGCGGGCGGGAGCGAGCCGTTTCACCTCATAGGACGCCGCGCGCTCCCGAATTTGCGCAAGATCATAATTGGCCTGCATGCGCAGCCAAGTCTCCGCGGTAGAGCCCAGCGCCTTCTCGAGGCGAAACGCCATTTCGGGCGAGATTGCGGAGCGGCCGGCGATCACATTGTGCAGCTGCTGGCGCGTCACGCCAATCGCCTTGGCGGCGTCGGCGACGGAGAAGCCAAGCTCCTCCAAACTGTCGCCGATCATTTCGCCCGGACGCGGCGCATTCTTCATCGGCATCGATCGCTCCTTCAGTGATAGTCCACGAGGTCCACGTCGAGGACATTCCCGTCCGCAAATCGAAAGATCACACGCCAATTGGCCCGCAGCGTGAGCGACCACCAGCCTTTCAAGTCGCCCTTCAGCGGATGCAGGCGAAAGGTTGCGTAGTCGAGAGCCTCGATGGTCTCGGCGGCGTCGAGGAGGGCGAGGATCTGCTTGAGCTTGCGCACGTGCTCGGCGTTCACGCCCCTCGGATCATCCTCCTCGAAGAGCCGTCGCAAACCCTTATGGCGAAAAGACCTCGAATCAATATATTGCCGCGAGATGTTTTGTCGCGGCCTGTGCGTATCATTCTCCAGCCGCGACAGGGTCCGTTGTGAACAAAGATCGTGGCCCGCATCGGGCAGCCGCCCGGAGGCGAGCCTGAAGGCTGGATCGGCGCGCAGAAAATCCTGATCGTCGGCGTCCTCGTAGGCGCAGGAAACGGCGAAGATGCCGGCGCGCATCATGGCGGCGAAGGTGTGGGTGATCCGTGCGGGATCGCGCCGATCCGGGAAGCAGCGCGCCAATCGTTCGGCGACGCCAAGGCGTCGCTCCGCCATCGACAGCAACATGACGCCGCCGTCCGAGGTCAGGCGACCGCCGTCGAAATCGGCTGTGACTTTTTGCGCGCGAGGATGGAAACGAGAATGGTAAGAGCTTATCGTCCGTCGTGGCGGGCGTGGCTGTCGCGTTGTGGGTAAAGGGTTGGCTTAAACATCCGAATCCTATGCCACTTCGGCGCCTTAAGCTACGCTCGCGCGCCTCGAATCCTCGTCCAATGAATGAGAGCGGTTGGGAATTGATATGGAAGCGCTCTCATTCCTCCGAACACATGCTTTGGCGCTGCCGATCCTGACGAAATTCGCAATCTTCTTGGCGCTCATTGTTTGCGTTCCCATGCTTTCTCGCAAGCTTCCGCTGCCGGCGGTCGTGGGACTGCTGCTGAGCGGGGTCGTCATCGGACCCTACGCCTTGGACGTTATCGGGCAGGTCCGGCCGGTCTTCGACTTCCTCGCTGAGTTGGGAAAGCTGCTCCTGATGTTTTTTGCGGGGCTTGAAGTCGATCTCGCCCGCTTCCGAGAGGCAAGGCGCAAGACCGTTATCTTCGGCCTGTTGACGACGTGTGCCCCTCTCCTGTTGGGCACGGCGGTCGGATTCTTGTTTGGATATGGAGCGATTGCGGCGATTGTCCTGGGCTCGTTGCTAGCGTCGCACACGCTGCTTGGAGCCTCGATCGTGGACGAGGCTGGCGCCAACAGGCTTGGACCCATCGCCGTCACCTACGGGGCGACTGTCATCTCCGACACCCTTTCGTTGGTGGTGTTCGCGGCCTGCGTTTCGACGTATGCCAACGGCTTTTCAGTGTCTGTTCTCGGGGTTCAACTGCTTGAGATCGCGATCTTCATCCCGCTTATGCTGTTTGGCTTGAGCCGCCTCGGGGGGCTTCTTCTAGCGCTGGTTCAGGCCGACGAGGGCGCTTATTTCGTGGTTATGTTCACGATTCTGGCGATCGCGGGGGTTTTGGCGGATGTAATCAATCTACCCGGCATTGTCGGCGCGTTCCTTGCCGGACTGGCTTTGAATGCGGCGGTCAAGGACGAGCCCGCGAAGGAAAAGTTCGAGCTTCTCGGGAGATCGCTTCTGATCCCCATCTTCTTTATCGTGACCGGCTTCCTGATTAATCCACCGGAGTTCCTCCATAGTCTCATCGATAATTTCGGTCTGGTGTGCGGGGTGATCGGCGCGCTGGCCGTTGGCAAGTGGATCGCTGTACAGGTCGCCGGCCACGCGTTTGGATACTCTCAAGTCACACGCTGGACGATGTGGTCGCTGACCTTGCCGCAGGTCGCGGCAACGCTTGCGGCAACTCTTGTTGCTTACGACACATTCAACCCAGCGGGTGAGCGTCTCATCTGTTCGCAACTCCTGAACGTGGTGCTGGTGCTGATGCTAACCACGTCCATCATTGGACCGGTTTTGACACAGCGCTTTCTGCCGCGAATGCTGCAGGAGGAGTCCGCCGGAACCGATCTGGTCTGAGGGTGCCTGCTTCCACCGGTCCTGACGCGCTTTGTATTGGGATTTGCTGACGCAGCTCAGGGCGGGATGACGCTATCCGATCATGCCGCGAGGCCAATGATCTGATCGGCGGGCTTTTCGGCGAGGCTTTCCTAACGCGACATAATGGGTTGTGAGCACAGATCGTCTCGAGAGCATTCAAAGTCGTGGGGTTCGTCACGCTGCTAGGGCGTAATTTTCATTGTCTGGGGGATGTCCGGGTCATTGTTGGAAATAGAGAAATTACGGTGACAAGCGAACCGCCGCGACTTCATTCCGCCCGGGAGCCGCCGACGGCGCGCGCGACCGTCTCTGGCGCGTAATCGATGACTTTCAGCAGCGCGCGCGCCGGCGCGTCCGGACGTCTTCGGCCCTGCTCCCAATCGCGGACGGTCGCGGGCGGGAGGCCGAAGCGCTCGGCGAACTTGCTCTGCGAGAGCTTCAGCTTCTTGCGGATCATGGCGGGATCCGGCGCGTCGAAGGCGAGCGCGCGCGGGGGCGCGGCTTCGCCCTTGGCGATTTCGAGCGCTTCCCTAGCGCTCCGCAGCAGCTCCTCGCCGAATTTCGTCATCGCTTGTCGCCTCTGTAGCTCGCCGCGATCTGGTTCAAGATGGCGGCCAGTTGATTGAGTTCAGCCTTCGAGAGATTGGCGCGCTCGCGCTTGTCGATCAGCGCGAGCAGAAAGACGGGAATTTCCTCTCCGGCGAAATAATGGATCGTGCGGTAGCCGCCGCTCTTGCCTTCGCCCAAGCGCGCGAAGCGGAGCTTGCGCGCTCCGCCCGATCCCTGGATCAAATCGCCGGCTTGCGGGTCCGCCGCAATGACCGCGGCGATATGAAAAAGCTCGGCCTCGGTTAGACCCGCTCGTTTCGCCTGCATTTCAAATGTCGGCGGATAACGACGGTCTGCATTGATGGTCAATATACGGCAATGCCGTATAGGCGTCAAGGCCCTATTTCATAGGCTCCGGAGCAATCGTGCGAAGCTCGCACATCAACGCCCCTCATCCTGCGGAGCGCCGCAAGGCGCGTCTGGAAGGGTGGCCAAGAGCACAATCAAGCGAGATTCTGGGAGCCACATCCTTCGAGACGGCTCCTTCGGAGCCTCCTCAGGACGAGGATTTGGGGGTTTCGTCCTCGCCCGACTGCCCTATCGAAATATACCTACCGCGGCGCGCGCATCAGGCGGATGTCGAGATCGTTGATCTTCTTTCTCAGCGTGTTGCGGTTCAGCCCCAGGAGCTCGGCGGCCTTGATCTGATTGCCGCGCGTCGCAGCGAGCGCCGCTGTGATCAGGGGGGCCTCGATCTCGCGGATCAGGCGGTGATAGAGGCCCGGCGGCGGCAGGCCGTCGCCGAAGTCGCGAAAGAGCCTGGCGAGATGCGTCTCGACCGAGGCCGAAAGCGTCTGGCCGCTCTCCAATTCGTGGTCGGCGCCCGGCGCGCTCCCGCTCGGGACGAGGAACGAGCTGGAGCGCGGCGCTTCGGCCGAAAGCTCGGCCTCGATCAGCGCTTCGCCGACCACTTCCTGCGGATGCAGCGCCGCGAGGCGGCGGATCAGATTTTCGAGCTCACGAATATTGCCCGGCCAGCGATAGCGCTTCATCCGGTCGAGCGCCGCCTGCTCGATGTATTTCTGCGGCAGCCCTTCCGCGGCCGCCTGCTTGAAGAAATGGTGGACGAGGTCGGGAATGTCCTCGGTGCGCTCTCGGAGCGGCGGAAGCCGCAAGGGCACGACGTTAAGGCGGAAATACAGGTCCTCGCGGAAGAGCCCCTGCTGGATCAGGATGCGCAGATCCTTGTTCGTCGCCGCGACGATCCGGACATTCGTCTTGATCGCCGTGCGGCCGCCCACGGTCGTATATTCGCCCTGCTGCAGCACGCGCAAAAGCCGGGTTTGCGCCTCCATCGGCATGTCGCCGATCTCGTCGAGGAAGAGCGTGCCGCCCTCCGCCTGCTCGAAGCGGCCGGCGGAGCGCTGCGCCGCGCCGGTGAAGGCGCCCTTCTCATGGCCGAAGAGCTCGCTCTCGATGAGATCGCGCGGGATCGCCGCCATGTTGATCGCGACGAAAGGGCCCTTCTTGCGCTTGCCGTAGTCATGCAGAGCCCGGGCGACGAGCTCCTTGCCCGTGCCGGATTCGCCGTGGATCAGCACGGTCAAATCCGTCTGCATCAACCGCGCCAGCGAACGGTAGATTTCCTGCATCGCCGGGGAGCGCCCGACGAGCGGCATGCCCTCGATCTCCTCGCTCGCCCCGTCGACGTGCTTCTTGGGCTCGGCGAGCGCGCGGCCGACGATGCCGACGAGCTCCTTCAGGTCGAAGGGTTTCGGCAGATAATCATAGGCGCCGCGCTCCGAGGCGCGGATCGCGGTCATAAACGTGTTCTGCGCGCTCATCACGACGATGGGGAGCTCCGGCCGGAGCTTCTTGATGCGCGGCAGGAGCTCAAAGGCGTTCTCGTCGGGCATCACGACGTCGGTCACGACCAGATCGCCCTCGCCCGACTGCACCCAGCGCCAGAGCGTCGCCGCGGTCCCGGTCGTGCGCACCTCGTAACCCGCGCGCGACAGCGCCTGCGCCACGACCGTGCGGATCGCGGCGTCGTCGTCGGCGACCAGAATCTCGCCTCGCGTCATAGGCCGTCTCTCCTCTTCCAACCCTCTGACGCGATTATCGATACATCGGCATGAGGATGCGGAAGCAGGTTCTTCCGGGCTTGGATTCGCATTCGATGACGCCGCCGTGGTCGTTGATGATCTTGGCCACCAAAGCAAGTCCAAGGCCAGTTCCCGAGGTCTTGGTGGTCACGAAGGGATCGAAGATGTGGCTCAGGATTTCCTCGGGCACGCCTGGGCCATTGTCGCGGACGCGGAATTCGAGCGGCAGCCCGACCGCGCGCTCCTGTCCGCGCGTCCGCAGGCTGACGCCGGGCCGAAAGGCGGTCGAAAGCTCGATCTCGCCATGCGGCGCGTCGCCGATCGCCTCGGCCGCGTTCTTGATGAGGTTCAAGAACACCTGCACGAGCTGGTCGTGGTCGCCGGCGAGCGGCGGCAAGGACGGATCGTAATTCTCCGTAAAGCGCACATGACGCGCAAATCCCGAGCGCGCGAGCTGCTTCACGTGATCGAGCACCGTATGGATATTGATCTTGTCGCGCTTGAGCGGGCGCTGGTCGGAAAAGGCCTCCATGCGGTCGACGAGGCGGACGATGCGGTCGGTCTCGTCGCAGATGAGCCGCGTCAGCGCGCGGTCCTCGTCGCCGAGGCCCGATTCCAGCAGCTGCGCCGCGCCCCTGATGCCGGAAAGCGGGTTCTTGATCTCATGCGCGAGCATGGCGGCCAAGGCCGAGACCGAGCGGGCGGCGCCGCGATGGGTGAGCTGCCTGTCTATTTTTTCAGCAATTGTACGTTCTTGCAGCACAACCAGCACGTCGCCCCGATCGCCCGGCAGCGGGGCGCAATGGGCGTCGACGCGCCGCTCGCCCGCCGCGAAACGTCCGAGATCAACCTTATATTCGTTGATCGGCGCGCCGCGCTCGCGCACCTCGGCGATCAGCGTCAGCAGCGAGGAGCCGAAAGGCAGAATCTTGTCGAGCGCGGCGCCGATCAGATGCGGCTTCGACATCTCGAAGAAATTCTCGGCCGCCGCGTTGGCGTCGGCGACCGTATAGTCGGCGCGGACCGCCAGGATCACATGCGGGAGCGCCTCGAGGATGCAGGCGCGGTCGTCCCCGCCGCCGATGACGCGCAGCCGCGACGTGGCGTTGATCCCGACAATTGAGCGCTCGCGCTCCGTCGTCATGCGGCGGCCTCGAGCGACGGCGCCGCGAAAAGCGCGCGGAGAAGCCGCCGCGCTTCGTCGAGGTCCGTCTCGACGAGCAGCGCGCGGCGCAGCGCGGGGTCGCGCGCGCCGAGGCCGGCGCTATCGACATAGGCGGCCAAGTGCTTGCGGGCGTGGCGGAGTCCCGAGAGCGGCCCCATGGCTTGCGAGAGCGCCTCGAGATGCTCGTGCGCGATCTCCAAGCGCTCGGCGAGGGAAGGCTCGGGCCGCAAACGGCCGGTCGCAAGATGGAAGGCGACGTCTCCGACGAGCCAGGGGCGCCCCTGCGCGGCGCGTCCGATCATCACCGCGTCGGCGCCAGAAAGCCGCAGCATTTCCTTGGCGGCCCCGGGAGAGTTGCAGTCGCCGTTGGCGACGACCGGGATTTTGACCGCGGCCTTCACGTCGGCGATGGCCGCCCAGTCGGCGCGGCCTTCGTAGAATTGCCGGCGCGTGCGGCCGTGGACGGTGACGAGCGCCGCGCCTTCCTCCTGTGCGCCGCGCGCGAGTTCGGGCGCGTTGCGCGAGGCCTCGTCCCAGCCAAGCCGCATCTTCACGCTGACCGGGACCTTGGCGGCCTCGACCGCCGCAGCCACGATGCGCCGCGCGAGATCGCGATCGCGCATCAGCGCCGCACCGGCGAGCCCGCCGGTCACGCGTTTGCAGGGACAGCCCATGTTGAGGTCGATCCATTCGGCGCCGGCTTCGACCGCGCCCCGCGCGGCGCGTGCGGCGCTCTCGGGATCGCAGGCGGCGATCTGCACGATGTCGGGGCCGTGCTTGGACTTCGAGCGCGCGAGGCGCATCCGCGTTTCGCGATCGCCGCGCGCGAGCCCCGCCGCGGCGATCATCTCCCCGACGGCGGCCGTCGCGCCGAAGCGCAGCGCGATCCGGCGCATGGCGACGTCGGTGACCCCGGCCATCGGCGCGAGGAAGGCTCTGCCTGAGAGCTCGAACCGTCCCACGCGAATCGGCGGCGCGGAGGGGCCTGCGCCTAACGTTTCGGCATTTTTCATCTTGCCTGAAGTATAAGCAAACGGGCCGGCAAGGGCAAGACGGCTTCCACCCCGCAAAGCGACGCCGCCCAGCCTGGACGGCGCGCCCCGCCGCTTTACTTGTTGGTGCTATCGCAAGGAGGCAAAATTGTCCGACGAAACCGTTCCGAACGCCGCCAACGCCGTCGAGCGCAGGAAGCTGGAGCGCGACGACTTGCTCGCGCGCCTGCGCGACGTCACCGCGCATCGCGACGAGCTGCTTTCTCAATACGAGGCCATGGCGTTCCAGGTCGACGAGTCGACAAAAGATGTCGACGGCGCTCTGCTCGAGGCGCGGGCCAACGCCAAGAGGGCGCAGGAGTGCGAGGTTCTGGAGCGGCAGGAAGCGGCGCAGATCGCCGAGCTCGCGCGCCAGATCGAGGAAGAGCGCCGCAAGAGCGCCGAGATCGCGGCGGTCTTCGAGCGCTATCGCGTCTCCATGGATCAAAAGCTCGCCGAGCATGCGCGACGCGAAGATCCCTGGAGCCTGTTGGCTTTCGCGATTGAGCAGATCCTTTCCCAATGGGTCGCTTGGGCGCGCGCAAAAATCCCAGCGGAGAGCGCATTTTTGCCGTGGTTCGATCGAACGGTCGATTTCGCCAGGGCTAGCGGCCGGCTGGCCTGGATATGGGGCAAAGCGTTCTTCGAATGGGCGAAGCCCCACGTCATCGACTTGTATAAGCGGCTTAGAAGCGAAGTCGCGCGGCTGACGAGCAAGGAATAGCGCCGAAGGGGCGTGAAGCCGCTGATGCGGCCGCGACGAAGCTTGGCGACGGCGTGCGACGGACAAGCGTTCGAGCTCGAACGGATTTGCTTTGTTCGGCCCTTTCTGCTTCGTCAGCGGGATCACACCCTGTTGATAAACTCCTCTCTTTCCTCCGCAGTCGGTATGTGCTTGGCCAAGCGGTGCGCGAGTTCCTTGAGCGAGGCGACGCCTTGGCTTTCCTTCGCGACCAAAAGTTTGGATTTCGGGCCCATGAATTCCGTCAGGATCGCGCCCACCCTGTCCAGAATTTCGGAGGATAGCGCGGGGACCTCGCGCGCGGGAAACCGGACCGCGGCAGTCGGCGTTTCGGCGGGGTCGTTGATCGCATCAACGCGCTGAACCTCCGCGAGCTCGGTCGTCTTGGTTGTGGAGCGGGTTACTGTCCCGGCCTTGCGCAGCGCATCCCGTATGGCTTTTGCTATCTTTAGAATCTTTAGCGAAATCTCTTCGGAGTCATAAGGCTTGAATCGCAAACTACGAAAGTCGACCCATTGACGACCGCGGAGAAATTTTAGCACCTCTTCGTCAAAACACCCTATTGATCGGCCACTATCGGCCTCATCGATATCGACATACTGAACTGGGAAGATCAGGTCGTCACGACCACGCGCGGCCTCCCAATGCCGGAACAGCATGACTTCGCGGCAGCACCAGGAGCTTTGCAGGAACGCCGTCGTCAAAACTGGGATAAAAAATGAGACATCTCTTAGGCTTTCGCGAATTTGGCTTTCCCATGCGCCGCCGGGTGGGATCGAAGCGCTGTCCTGAAAGATGCTCACCTTCTCGCGACCGATGTGCAGTTGCAATTCCGCCGCCACTCGCTCGCGCAACTGACTTAACTGACCCCGAGAACTCTCATCGTCTGAAAGGCTATAGCTCCAAAATCCGCTCGGCTTCAGCATTGTCGACGCTCAACTTTCCGTCATCGGGATTTCGCCTCGATCTTGCGACGACAGCGGGCCCTCATTTAGTTCGAGGCTTCTGCGCATCCGCGTAAAGGACTGGGCGAGGCGCGCGATCTCATCCGATCCGCGCCGGTCGAACTCGCGCTCCTTGCCTGGCTTGTTCTGGCTCACGGCCTCGGCGATGCGCGACATCTCCCGGACCCGACGCGTCACGATCAACTCGAGGCCCACGTTGAGCGCCGCCCCCAGCATCGCCAACACCCCAAGATATATGAACAGGAACAGCTTCTTGATCTCCGTCGCGCGATCGAGGGCCACCTTCATGGGCACGGTAACGATCTGCGCGCCGATGATTTCTCCCTCCTTCCAGCGGAATCCGTGTTCGGAGCCATAGCGCTCGCGCATCGACGGCGGAGCTTTTTCCGGCGCGTCATGGCATCTGAGGCACGAAGGCAGAGCCTTGAGCGGCGCCGAAATCATCAGTTCAGCTCCTTTCGCCCCGCGTATAATCTGTACGTTCTCCTGCTCCAACGGCTTCTCCGAGCCATTGTTCTGGAAATACTCAATAGATTTTCTTTCCTCATCGCTCGCTATCTCCTCGGGAACGGTCGGGTTCAGCGCACGCTCTTTGTAAGCATAGCTGGTGAACTCAGGTCTGCGGCGCAGAATGTCGTGCATACGACGAAAAGTCTCCTTGGCCACGTAGGCGGACACAGCCTCGGGATAAAACAGCTTCTTGTCCTTTGCCATTTTCTCCTCGAAAATCCATGCGACCTTCTCCGCCGTATAGTCCCGCACGCCCTTGGCGCTGGCCATCATGATTCGCGCTTTCTCTTCCACCTCTTGACTGGCCAGTTCTTCTAGTTGGGGAGCTGAGACGAACCAGAAAAGAGCCGCACCCAAGGCGCCGACAACGAGCAACAGCAAATTGAGCTTTGTCCGCAAGCCCATGGGTCAACCCTTCGTACAGAAAACAGAGATGCGGCGGCCTTACAGCGCCAGAACATGGCTTATGGTGATATACTATCTCACGGTTTACTGCCCAAGCAAAATCATTGTGCGCTTCAAGGCGACGCTGTGCCGGCGGCCGGATTCCAACCAGGGCGGTCAAGCCCGTTTTGCCCGTCTTCCTGGACGGAAACATCGCCGATCTGAGATCGCGATCTGCCCGTTGGCGGCGTGACGGCGATGCACCGCCTCGACGCCGGCGCGCGCAATCCCGCAATCGCGCCGCAAGCTCGGGAGTCTAAAACGCCCGTCAGGAGGATCGCGCCGCGTCTCTATCGGGGCGCGCCGGGAAGACGCCATGACGGTTTCAGACCCTCACGAGGACAAGCGAAACTCCGTCCGGCGCCGCGCCTTCAGGCAGGCGAGGATCGGCTTCCGCGAGCTTTCCGCCGCAATCGACTGCGTGATCCGCGACGCTTCCGATACGGGCCTTCGCCTGCTGGTCGACAGCCCCGTCGGCGTTCCCGACTGTTTTTACATCGTGCGCGAAGGGCAGCCGGCGCGAAAATGCCGCGTCGTCTGGCGCCGAGCCGTGGGGCTCGGCGTGGAGCTCGGCGTGAAGTTCATTTGACGACGCGGTTTCGCCGCCAGCGACGTTCCCTCGCTCGCCTCTCGCTCAAGCCCTGCGCAAGCTTGATCATCAATTGTCTTTCGCTGCCCGAGCGCGCGACGCTCGCCACAACAGAAGCGCCTCGCCACGGATGCACTGGCGGGGCGCTTTTGCGCAGGCTATCTGTCGGCTGAAAGTTCGCCGCCTCAGTTGGGGCCCCTGTCGCTGGCTCAAGCAAGCGGCGCATGGATGCGCTTCCTCTTGCCTTGATCCGACGCTCGCGCATACTAGCGCCCGTCCCTAGCGGCGCGCTTGGAGCCGCGTGCCGCATCCGGCGTTGGCGCGTGCGTCGCCGCGAAAGAGCGGCGCCCCTTCGCAGCGGCAATCCCTCGACAAAGATCCGTTCGCGAGCGCAATAGCGCAGAGACCGAATTCATGCCTATTTGTCGCACTCGATCAATACAGAAATCGCCCTTGCTTTCTCGGCCAGCTCGGCGGGAGCCATGGGCTGTCCCGCGCTCGCCGTGGAGTAATTTATGCCGTTGGCGTCGAGAAAATTCATCAGCACCGATGATTTGATCGCAAAGTTGACGTTTTGCGGAACGTCTTCGATTGCGGCGGCGAGTTTAATCGCGTCGAGCTTGCCAACAACCACACCCACCACGTTCCCCGCTTGATCGAGCATGGGCCCGCCGCTGCTTCCCGGCTGCACCGGCGCAGTAATCTGGAGGAACCTCGAATCGTCTCCCATTCCCGTGATCGCCGAAATGTTACCCGCTGTAAAATTTCCCTTGGTCGATAGCAGGCCAACCAAGGGGTAGCCGAACGTCGCAATCGCTTCGCCGATTTTGACGCCTCCCCTGAGTGACGCGGGGGACGTCGGCTTGAAGTCGCCCTTGATCAAGGCAAGATCGTTCGAGCTGTCACGGGCGAGCACCCGCGCCGAGACAGGAGAAGCGAGACCGGGGGTTATTCTCGGAGCGTTGCATCCCTCAACGACGTGAGCATTGGTGATCAAATGTCCTTCGGCACTGACAAAAAATCCGGTTCCGCTCGTCGTGCTTCTCTCAGATTGGGGAGGAAGCCGGTCGGTGCCGCTGCCGCGCTCGGGTTTCTTGCCAGCGGACGCCGAAGAAGCGTGGCTACCATTTTGAATTTCGTCGAGCACTCTTGCGACTTCGACATCATCCGGCCTCGCTACGATTACCGCAGACAAGTCGTTCCTCGCGAGATCAATCTCACCTTTCGCAAAATATGCAAGGCCGCGCTCTCGTAAAGCATCCATTTGATAGGGGTCTATCGCGATTGCGCGGGTGAAATCCGCTATCGCAGCGTCCGGGCGCCCTGCCTTTAGTTGCACGCGCCCGTGCTCAACGAGAAGACCTGAGTCATTTGGTGCAATGGCTGAAGCTCGATCAAAGTCAGCAATCGCCGCACCGAATTTTCCAAGTTCCGAATAAACAAGGGCTCTCGAACGATAGACGAACGAGTAGTCGGGGGCCAGCCGGACCGCCGCATTAGCGTCAATCAACGCTTCTTTGTAGCGACCGATCGCTCTCAGCGCATTTAGCCGATTGTCGAAGTACCCCGCTATGTGAGGGTTGATGGCAATCAGACGGGTGAAATCGTCAATGGCGTCATTAAAGTTTCCTAACTCCACGTTTGCGTTTCCGCGGCCCAAAAATCCTCTTTCTGCAAACTTCGCGCTTTTGGCGGTCTGAATGAGTTGGGTGCAATACTCCAATCGCCGGAGCGGCTCTTTTGCGGAGCCGCAGAGACCCCACAACTCGTCAGAGGGACCGGCGCTCAGCATGCCCGTGAAGATGAGGATCGTCGCTGCGCACGCCGCAGACAGTTTTGAGACGCACCCCATTTCAGCCCACCCCGCCGCCGAAATTTAGAGTATCAGGATCATTCCGGCTGCGCAAAAGCGTTCTGCAAATCGACCGAATGGAACTCCCGATCCGCCTCCTACCACGCCGGATGGCTCAACCGTCGCAAGCATAAGCGCCCCGCCATAACTGAGGTTGTTTCAACGAGTCTGTAAACGAACTGGAAAGGAAGACTGGAGATGCAGCAGCAAAGTCGCCTAAACTTGAGCATCGCGGCACCGCTTGCCGTTTTCGCGCTTGCTTCCCCTGGCATGGCGCAAACACAATCCGCGCGCGTGACGGCTTTGGAGTCTTGGTATCGGCTGAACGAGGCATGCCGGGGCAACCATGCCGACGATCCCAACATCCGCAAGGACTGCGATCAGAGGAACGTGGCGAGCGCGCGGCTTCGCGTTCTCGGATGCTCTTAGAGCCTGTGCCTAAATTACCGCTTCATTTGAGCGGTCGCTGCTTGTCTTGATGGTGTAGTTCCACTCGCCGTGAAAATGGTCGCGCTCGATGTTGAGGGCGGCCATTTGCTCATCGGAGACGGTTACGCCTTTCTGGTATTCGTTGGCGTCCAGTTCGCAATGAACCTTCAACCCGGTTTTCGTCGTTGTCGAGGAGATCATGTCGATGATCACCTGATAGGTGGCGAGCGGCGTGGCGCGCCAGTTCATGCTGATGAAGGAGAACAGCCGGTGCTCGATCTTGTTCCACTTGCTGGTCCCGGGCGGAAAATGATGGACCTCGATAGCGAGACCGAGTTCGTCGGCGAGGCGCTGGAGCATCAGCTTCCACAAGCGCACGCGTGAGCCATTCGATCCGCCGCCGTCCGCCGTGATGACGAGACGCGTTGCGCCAGGATAGCGCAGCCGCCCAATCTCGAGCCACCATCTTCTGATCGTCGCAACCGCAAACGCCGCGGTGTCGCAGCTCATGCCGACGCTCACCCAGCCTGCGTTGTCCGCGAGATCGTAAACGCCGTAGGGTGTCGCGCGCCCGAGCTCCTTGATCAGAAAATCATGAACGCGAACTTCCTCGGGCGAGCCCTTCGCGCGCCATTCGCGCCCATTGTTCTTGAAGTCGCCGACGAGCTCCTTCTTCTTGGCGTCGACCGAGATCACCGGCTCGTTGGCGGCGAGCGCGGCGCTCACCTTTTCATTGAGGTGCGCAAACTGCGCGTCTCGATCCTCGTGATCCGAGCCCTCGCGCGTCTTGCTGTTGGCTTGCAGGCTGTAGCCCAGCTCCTTAAGGATCTTCCCGACCATGCGATGGCTGACCTTATGCCCGAGCTTCCTCAGCTCGTCGGCCAGCCGGCGCAAGCTCTTGCAAGTCCAGCGCAAAGGCGACATCGGATCGCCGCGCTCGTCTGGCGCGATGAGGGCGAGCAGGTCGCGCACGAGCGTCGCATCTTTCTTCGTCAGCGGCTTGCGGCCGGCGCCCGACCGTCGCACCCGGCCCACGGCCAAAGGCGGCGCTTGCGCCGAAAGCTCCTTTAGCCCGCGTCCAATCGTGGATGCCGCCATCCCGGTGATCCGCGACACCGCCGCGATCCCGCCACGACCGATTTCCTGCACCGTCGTCGCCGCGAACAACCGCCGGCGACGTTCGTCCAGATGCGGCGAAAGCGCTTCAAAGCGTCGCCGAATCAATCCCTCGTCGATCATGACGCTTCATACGATCGACGCCGCAAAATCGGAATCCCGTCGCCGCGCGTTTCGATTCAATTATTCCTGCACGGGCCCTTACCATCTCGGCGACCGCTGGACGTGCCGGGGCGTCACGCCAGACTGCACGTACTCTGAGGAACAGCGGAGGGCGGTTTGCAACTAAAGAGGCTGGGCGCCCCCGGATTTCGCCTCCGGGTCGCAAGGAAGCGGGTAGCCGTATCCCCGCCGATTAGACGGTCCGTCGATGGACCTCGCCAACATGCGACGCCTCGGCGTGCGATCGATCTTCGCGAGCTGCGACTGCGGCCGGAGCGCCAGCGTCGATGTTTCGGCCCTTCCCGATGCTGTGAACCTTCCCGCGCTGCGTTGGCGTCTCCGCTGCTCGGCGTGCGGGGCGCGGCCGAATGACGTGCGGCCGGACTGGCGCGAGCATCGGGCGTCAGGCTTGGCACGCTGAGAGCGCAAGCAGCGCGGCTGTCGCCTTTGTGAAGGGCGCGGATGCGCCAAATTTGGCCCTTCGCGCGGAAAGCTCGATCACCGCTTCCGCCCTATGCGAGTCGAGGGGGAAGGCACGGCGCAAGAGCAAGACAAGCTCGCGCTCTGGGGCAGACCGTCAGCTTTGCGTCGAAGGGGATGTTCGCTTTGAGAGCCCCGCCGAACGACGTGGTGGCGGAAGAGGACCGCCGAACACGGCTTGAGGAGGCTAATCGTCGTCCACGGCCGACCCGTTTAAAATGCGCGGAAGCCTCGACGGACAAAATATCTATAATCACGCCAGGCAATACCAGAATGACTTCTGATAAACCCCGGATAGACGTGTTCATAAAGCTTCAGATCATCCGCGTATCTATCAATAAACATGTCAGCAATTTCTCGTTCTGCAAAGAACAACCCCGGCGATGGAACGATGCCTTTTTCGATCATTAAATCATATATATGGCGACCATCAACGTGACTCACGACATCGTTCAGGTTGAGATCCTCAGCGCTATTGGCAACAAGCCTGCCACGGGTCGTCCGGTGCCAGTTGACCCTGTCTCTCAAGGAGTATTTAGCCAGAGCGCTATGTTCCCATTGTGACTCCACAAGCTCTAAAGAAAAAATATAATCATAATCCATGAAGGCGAAGAAGCTGCATTGGCTTCTCCAATGTGGGTCGGAGCGCACGTCCGGCGTATTTTTTAGAAAGTATATAAACTGCTGAAAGCTCGGACGCTCCCCGCGCCCGATCTTTGCTTCGGCTTCGAGTCCGGTTGATCCGCATGCTTTGAATATTCTTATGCAAGATTGTAAAGCAAAAAGCTCAAGCTCGATAGGAATAATCTTATCAAGATATACGCTAATTGTTCGTTGAAAAGGATTTCGGAGCACAATAAATTTGGTCGCGTTCAAATGAGACTCGAGCATCGCGCTCCCATGGATGCCCAGCTCAACTAAACCTGGATTCAACTCGCTGATCGTTCCATTCGCTATGCCAAGAGCAGCTCTTATATTGGAGCTGCCATTTTTGGGGATATATGTATAACTTGCATTGATTTTATCGAAATATAGCGCAAAATCACGGAGGTTGATGGTCGAAAATACGTCAATATATTTTGAAATAATTCGGCGAACGCGCTTGTCCGCACCTGGGGTTTTGCTGCCATCAGGAACTTTCCACATCGGCCGGTCTCCACGCACAGCGGCCCCTTTGTTACCATTGCGCCCCGGTCAAAACGTCTCATGAGTATGTCGGTAAATTGTCATAAAGCGTCGCGATGGTGTCTGCAAATTTTCATACGTAACCGCCCATCCGCTGGGCTCGACTTTGCGCATTTTTTAGAAACACCAACATGATCAATGAGTTTCTGCGGCAGGGTCTTTTCCGCAAGCCATTGCTTTTGAGGGGCAAATTTCTAATATGCCCAAGGTCTAGCTGTGAAGCAGATTGAACGACCGTTTCCGGCCCTGAGCCGTCCGCCGAGAATTTGAGCCAACGCTGCCTACCGGCCGCGATTGGATGCGGCTCCAAATCAGCGCGCGTGTCATTTTGCAGACTGCAGAGGTAACAAGGCCAGCCCGTTCTCCTCACCGAGATAGGGGTCGATTCTTGCCATGCCCCCAACTTCGCCAGGGGGCACGCGGCTGCGGGTTGCTCCGATCCTTTACCCTTGCTTTAGGCTGCGCTTTATCATGGGGAGCCGGGATGAAGGAGCGGCCCTCGCCCGCCGAACTGAGGAACGGCCGTCTAGACCATGTCGCGCTTTGCCGCTTCGATGATCGAGGAGTCCGCGCCGAGCAGTTTCGGCGACTGTCGGCCGATCACGCGCCAGACGGCCGCCTATTTCTTCAGAACGAATGCTTAAATTGAGAAATTGATACAGTGAGCTCCCTCTTCAATGAACTCAATAGTGCGCCGCTGAGTTTTGTCGAGTTCGGCAACAACAAGGTCAGCCCAAATATGAGGCGAACCCTCGCGCGTTACGCATAAATCGCAAACTGTTGGCGGCTCGAAAAGACGATTTGTATCAGGGAAACGACCCTCCTTTATACGGTCAACCCAAATTACGAACGCTTCGCCGAAAGCGAATTGCGTTTCCGCCGTCGGGCAGACGAAATCCGCTATCGCGCTGCCGCCGGCTGCGACGACTTGATCGCAAAGCCACCCCATCCGCCGAGCCTGTTCGATACGGTCTTCAACCGAAAAGCCGAGATCGCGGCAAAGATTCGCGCGCACCGTGTCGGCGTTGAAATGGACAGCTTGAAGCCGGGGGGCCAGGCAAGAGGCCAAGGTCGTCTTGCCGGCGCCTGGAAGCCCCATGATGAGGATTTTTCTGTGGTTCGAAGGCAGCATCGATTTGCTCAACCCCCCTGCGGTAGAAAGGATTTTCGATTCTTTGCGGCAACTCTATGTCGGCAACGCATCGCGTGACGACTTTTCCACATACTCTTGGCAGCGTCTCGCGAATATTCGCAGAGCGGCGACCGCCACCCTTCGCGTCCGCGGCCTACCTAAACTAGAAACACCAAGCCTATCCCAGGGGACGCGCAAGTGAGGTTATAGGCCGGGCGAGCTTGAACCGCGCCAGAAGCCAGAAGCACGGGATGTTGCCCTGGCCTGACCCGAGCGGTGGGAAGGTCCGCTAAGGGTCATTCTGTCACCTTCGCGAGCGGGACTTCGGGCCACAAGCCGCAGTACAAACTGACCCATTGAGGGTCCACTCCCTCGCTTGCGAGAGGGACAGCCAGAGGCATCTCGGCGGCGCCGTGGGCTACCCCACGCCCACGTTGGTCAGCATATTCGCCAGGGCTTCGGGATAGATCAGCTCGTTTGACGCGGCGATCTCTTCCTTGCTCCACCACTTCCAGCCGAGCACATAGGACGCCTCGCTCTCGGTCAGCGCCGCCGTATCCGGCTCGAAAGCCTCGCATCGCACGAGATAATAGCGCTCGACCCCCTGCACCCAGCCGCTCGGCAACAGCAAGGGGAACTCGCGCGAGGCGAAGGCGGAGCCGACGTCGACGCCTGAAAGCCCGGTCTCCTCCGCAATCTCCCGCGCCGCGCAAAGCTCAAAACTCTCGCCCTGCTCGCGCGCGCCGCCCGGCTGACCCCAAAAATGCGCATAGCCCTGCTCTGCGACATTGGGCAGGATGCCGCTCGCGAATTTGAACAGCAGCGTTTCGCCTTTCGGATTGACGAGCAGCACGCGCGACGCCTCGCGTCGCGCCAGCGTTATCGTTTCGTAGGGCGCGACGACCGGCTTGCGCGCGTCGGCGCGCGCCCAGTCGAGAAGCGACCATGTGTCGTCCTCGAAGACGAACCAATTCGGCGCGGCGTTCAGCGCTGGCAGAGCTCGGGGCGTGTCGAGGCGGCTGCCGGTCGCCATGCGCCAGGCGATGTCGAGCACGCCCGCGTGCACGACGACGAGCAGCGTCTCGCCGGGATGGACGCTCGCGATCTTCGTCAAGCCCGAACGCACGCGCGCGGCGAAGCGCATGAGCGTCTCGCCGCCCGGCGCCGCATAGTCGGCGCGGCGATCGAGGTAATGCTGGTAGTCTTCGGGGTAGCGCGCCGCGACCTCGTCATGGCTCAAGCCGTGCCAGAGTCCGTCGTGCTTCTCGCGCAGCTCCGGCCGTTGCGCCAGGGACAGGCCGCGCCGCGCAGCATGCGGGCTCGCCGTCGCCATGGCGCGCGAAAGGTCGCTCGAATAGATGCGATCGAAAGGGCGCTCGGCGAGCTCCTCGTCGAGCGCCGCCGCCTGCATGCGGCCCTTGTAGTTCAGAGCGATATCGAGCTGACCCTGGAAACGCCTCTCGAGATTCCAATTCGTCTCGCCATGGCGGGCGAGGCAGAGCAACGTGCGGGGCATGTCGGATGGGTTTTCCGGAAAAAGGGGCGGCCGCGAGCGCCTCGAAACGGTCCAGTGCTCGCCTATCGGCCGATTTGCGCCGCGGCGCAAGTCGAAAGATGCCAAATAAGCTGCGTCATGGCGACGCCTTGGAGAGCCATTCGACAGTCCACGGATCGTCCACGGGGCCCGTCACGGTCACAAGGCCGCCCTTCGCATCGACCATCGCCGTGAAGGGCAAGTCGCCGTGCCAGGTTCTATCGACTTCGGGAAAGAGTCGTTCGAGAAGTTCCTCGGCGACGCTGTAATGATTGATGCTCTCGAGCCCCGCCTTCTCGAGCCGCGCGCGGGCTTTGACGCGGTCGCGCTCCCCGTCCACGTTGACGAAGACGATGTCGATCGCTTTCTTCTCGCGCGCGATGCGCGCCCAGTCGGACAACTCCGCAAGACAGGGCCCGCAGGTCCCGGACCAGAAGTGGACGGCGAGCGGCCGCCCCGCATGGGCCTTGCGCAGCTCCGAAAACGAGCCCCGCGCGTAGGGCTTGAACTCGAGCGCCGGCGCCGGCCCAACCACGACGAAGGCCAAGGCCGTGAGACGCACCAGAAGAAGCGCGCGACAAACCTTCATGCCGTGCTCGCTCCTTCGTGATGACGGGCAGCGGCTGCGGCGCCGCGGCTCCCAGGAAAATTAGTGGAACTTGAAGGTCTGACCGACGTCCATGCCGCCGCCCGGCGGGCGCGGAACCTTCACCAAGGCGAGGATGCGCTTCACCGCCGCGGCGTGCGCATCGCTCGTCGTCTTGTCGATCGTCACCTTGTCGATCTTGCCGGTCGCGTCGATATGGAAGCTCGCGGTCGTCTCGCCCTCGCCGAGTTCTTTCTCCTCTTCCGTGGCGCTGTGCTTGGCGATCTCGGCGTAGAGCACGGCGAGGAACTTGCTCTCGGAACGAATCTCCTCCTGCGGCGGCGCGGCCGTCTCGGCGGGCTTCGTCGCCGCCGCCTCATTTGCGGCCGGAGGCGCCGGCGCGGGCGTGGCGGCGCCGGGACGCACGGCAGGAAGCGACGAACCCGGCGCAGGAGATTGCGCGAGCGCGTCCGCCGCGCTCATCGACAGGGCGAGCGCAATGCTCAAAGTAACGCGCTTGACGATCATGCCGCTCCCCGCCTCGTTTGATCTTGTTGCGAAGGCGGCGCGACGCCGTCCCCCCTTCGTGCGCCGATCAGTGGAAGACGACGCTCTGATTGGCGGAGAAAGATCCGCCAGGCGGCGGCGGAGCCTTGGTCGAAGCAATGGCCCGCTGCAACAGCTGGGAATGGGCAGGCGACGATCCCTTGCAACTAATGCCGGACATCGACCCGTTCGCCGTCACTTGGAAGATGCAGGAGGCCGTGCCCGCGCCGACCTTCGCGCTGCTTGGCACATGCGCTCGCACGGCGGCGGCGAGTTTTAGCGCATAGGCCGGATCGGCGTGAGCCGCGCCGGCCGCCCCCGAATGACGCTCCGCCTGAGCTGCGCCCTCCGGTCCCGGATGCTGTTCCGCGTGAGACGCAGCGGCGCCCGAAGGCTCCTTGGCCTGGGACGCGCCGACGGCGCCCGCGGGCTGCTCGGCCTGAACCGCGCCAGCGGCGGCGCCCGAAGGCTTATCGGGTTGGGCCGCGCCTGCTGCGCCGGTTTGCTCCTCGGCGTAAGTCGCGCTGGCCGCGCTCCAAAGGACCATCATACAAGCGATCGAGATCTTCCGCATCTTTTCCCCCTTAGCCACACCGACGCCAACCCCGCGCGCTGGCCTCTCCGCGCGCGCAGTCTAAGCCTGGAAGAAACCTGATTTTCGCGGCGTCGCGCAGAACGCCCCATTTCCTCCCGCACGACAAATCCGCGCGGGAGGAGAGCTGACGTCAGTGGAAATTGACCGCCTGCGAGGCGAAGAACCCGCCGCCGGGCGGCGGCGGCGCCTGTACCGACGCGATGGCGCGATGCAGCAGCGCGGCATGCGCCGGGCTCGAGCCCGAGCAAGAAACGCCCGCCATTCCCCCTCCGGGGCCAACGTGGAAACTGCAGCTCGCCGAGCCGGGGCCGAGCGTCGAGGAGCTTGGCACATGGCGACGGATCGACGCCGACAGCAACGCCGCATAGGAGGCGCGCGACAGGCCGCCGGTGGCCGCTTGACCCCCCTCGATGCCGAGCCGGTGGCGCTCCTGGGCCTGTTGCCTGTGTTCGGCCCGCTGGACCTGCTGACGTTTCTCGACGACCTGCTGCTTCTGGGGCTCGACGATCTCCTTTTTCGCGGGCAGCGGCGGCGCTTCTGGATGCATGACCAGCGGCGGCGGAATGGCGAAGTCCGGCTGCTCCATCGCCTCGGGCGGCGGAACGTCGTCGAGTTCGACCTGCTCGACCGATTCGAACTGATCGCCCTCGGGAATGAGGTCCGCGCCCACCTCGTCGAGCGGAACGATCTTCTCGAGCGCGAAATTCATGAACAGCACGCCGAGCGCCATGTGGGCCAGGATAGCCGCGGTGGTCGCGGTAGGGCCGAGCCAACGCGGGCGGACGGGCGGAAAGCCGCTCTCGGATGACGCCTGCGCAAAGGTTGGGAGGGCTGCGACGTCCGTCATTTGCCGCCTCCTCCGCCTGCCGGCGTCGGCGCTGCGGCCGGGGCGACCGCGGGGGCTGCTACCGGCGCCACGCCGCCGCCCGCGCCCGCCTTGCGCGAATTGGTCATGATCGCGATATGGGTGATCCCATTCGTCGCGAGCTTGTCCATCACCGCGACGACCTGGCCGTAGACCGCTTCCGTGTCGCCGCGGACATGCACGACGCGGTTTGTGTCGTCGCCCATCATCGCGCGAACGCCGTCGATCAGCGCGTCCGGCGAGACTTCCTCCGCGCCGAGCGAAATCTTGCCGTCCTTACCGACCGTCACCATGATCGGATCTTTTTGATTGAGCGCCACGGCCGCCTTCGCCTGCGGCAGGTTGACCTTGACGCCCTTGGCGAGCAGCGGCGCGGTGATCATGAAGATGATCAAAAGCACCAGCATCACGTCGACGAGCGGCGTAACGTTGATTTCAGCCAGCGGCTGATAGAGATCCTTGCTGGCGTTGGAGCGCGTGGAGAAGGCCATTACGCTGCCTCCTTCTTGCGCTGTACGACCGGCCGATCCGAAATGTGCGAGAGCGCCACGTCCTCGATGTAATGGGCGACCTGCTGGCCGACGCGCGCGAACTCCGCGCCGATGCGGTTGTAGCCGACGGCCGCGGGAATGGCCGCGAAGAGGCCGTAGGCGGTGGTGGCGAGCGCTTCCGCGATGCCGGGCGCGACGACTGCAAGGCTCGTGTCCTGCGCCTGCGCGATGCTCGCGAAGCTCGACATGATGCCCCAGACCGTGCCGAAGAGGCCGATGAAGGGCGCCGTCGACGAGATGATCGCGAGATTGGGCAGGCCGCCCTCTTCCCTCGACAGAAGCTCGCGCGCCGCTCGGCTCATCTGCTCCGCGATGCGCTCCCGCCGCTCGTTGGCCGACTCGCCCTCAACGTTGAGCGCCGCGGCCCCTTTGCCGACCGCATCGATCGGCGCCAGCACGCCGACGCCGCCCCCCGAGCGCGCCGATTGCGCCGAGCGGCCGATCTTCACGATCGAATAGGCGCCCATCACGATGAGCACCCAGGTGTAGATCGAGGCGGCGAGCAGCAGGAGAATGACCGACTTGCCGACGAGGCCCGCCGCAAAGAACATCGTGAGCGGGTTGATCGTTGAATAGTCCATGGCTTTTTGTTCCTCTACAGTCCTTGCGCCGCCGCTCGTCGCGGACGTCGGGCTTTTTTCTTGGTTATTGGCCGCGCCGCGCGAGCGTTCTCGCGTGAGCGCGGAGTGGGACGAGTGGGAGGGGGAGTTAGGCCGCGGGCGGCGCGCGCGCGCCATTGGCGGCGTCAGCCGCCACGGGCTTCATGGCGCTCGCCTCATAATCGGCGTAGCGCATGCGCGAGGCGACACGCCTTTCAGGCCGCGCAAAGGAAGAGCTGCGCAAGGGCAGAACGGCTGTCCCCATTCCGAGATGGGCGGCGAGACAGCAATCGGGACAACCCGGAAGGCCCGAACGGCGCGGCGCATGCTGCGAGGCCGCGCCGTCAGGCGACCCAGCGACCGCGACCATGTGGTGGGGGCATTCCACCGCGGCGCCACGCGCAACGTGCGCCGCCGGGCGCGAAAAAGCCGGGGCGAGCAGGCCGATCGTCACGGCGCAAATGGCGCCGACGACGAAGAAAGCCCGTACACGCGCACTCATTTCCGCCCCCTGTGACATATGTGTCTCATATCGGAAATTTTTACTTTTGACAATGCGCGAGAGCTTGGAATCGATACACACTCCAGTAAAGATCGAGATGAATCCGCTTGCGAACACGAAGGCGGAAGCGAACAAAAAACTAACTCCAGATGCGCGGTAGCCGCCCGCCGCTCAAGGTTTCGCCGCGGGCGCCGGTGCGGCCGCCTTAGCGGCTTTCTGGGCCTGCCAAGCGGTCAAGCGATCCACTTCTTCGAGCCCTTTTTTGGCTTCGGGGAAGTCCGGCTTGACCTTCAGGATCGCCTCATAATCCGCCTTCGCGCGCGAAAGATCCTTTTTCATGCGCCAGACGCTCGCCCGGTTGTAGAGAGCTGGGACGAGCGTCGGGTCGATCTTGAGCGCCGCGTCATAATCGGCGGTCGCCTTGTCGAGCTCGCCCTTGCCCCGCCAGGCGGAGCCACGGTCGACGAGGGCGACAACCGACTTCGGATCGCGCTTCAAAGCCTCGGTGAAATCGGCGATCGCGCGATCGAGGTCCTTGGTCTCGAGATAGAGGTCGCCGCGCGAGAGATAGGGCGCGGCGGTCTTGTCGTATTTGACGGCCTCGGCGAAATCGGCGAGCGCCTTTTCTTCCTTGCGCTCCTGCATGTAGACCTTGGCGCGGGCGGTGAAGGCCGGGCCATAGGTCGGGTTGAGCTTCAAGGCCTCGCCGAAGTCGGCGATAGCGCCGTCGAGGTCGCGCAGCGCGTAACGCGCCGCGCCGCGGCTGATATAGGCCTCGGGATTTTTGGGCTCGAGCTTGATTGCGGCGTCGAGATCCTTGACGGCAGAGGCGTAGTCGCCCTGGCTGCGATAGGCCGCGGCGCGGGCATAGAGCGCGGTCGCCGATTTGGGCTCGAACTCCAGCGCCTTGGCGAAATCCGCGAAGGCGCGCTCATAGTCGCGCTTCGCCACATAGCCGTTAGCGCGGTTGTAAAAGGCCGCCGCCTTGTTATGGGCGGTCTCCTTGGGGCCGAAGCTCGCGATGATCTTCGAGCAGGCGTCGATCGCCGCGTCTGGGACCTGGCCGCTGCAGGCCGCCCAGCCTTGCGCGCCCTGCGCGCGCGCCGACAGCGGCGCCGCGCCTGCTAGGAGCGCCAGGCAGGCGAAAGCGAAGGGCCGGCGAAGCCGGTCTGAGTGTCGAGTGAACATTTTCTTTTCCTCCCGCAACAGGAAAGGCGCCGCTTCCTTGGCCGGCGAGTGGCTCACCGGCGGCGCCGAAGCAGCATTGCAGACCTTGCGCGGTTAGGGAAGGCGTTTCGCGGCGATGGGGCGCGACGCGGTCGAGGGCGCGCGAAAATCCTTGCAATCGCCGAGGACTCTAGTGCTAAAAGCGCTCCTCGCGCGCTGTTTCGCCTGCTTTAGGCGGCGAGCGCGCAAGCTTAAGGCCCGAGCCCACGACTTGCGCCGACGATAAAGGACGTTGCGTTCCTTGAGGAAAACATGCCCGAAGTAATCTTTAGCGGCCCGGCCGGCAGGCTCGAGGGCCGATTTCATCAATCCGCGACGCGCGGCGCGCCGATCGCGATCGTGCTGCATCCGCATCCGCAGTTCGGCGGCACGATGAATAATCAGATCGTCTATCACCTCTATTACGCCTTCGCCGAGCGCGGCTTCTCCGTCCTGCGCTTCAATTTCCGCGGCGTGGGGCGCAGCCAGGGGATGTTCGACCATGGCGCGGGCGAGCTCTCCGACGCCGCCGCGGCGCTCGACTGGGCGCAGGCCGTCAATCCGGAGGCGCGCGCCTGCTGGATCGCCGGCGTCTCCTTCGGCTCCTGGATCGGCATGCAGCTCCTCATGCGCCGCCCGGAGATCGAAGGCTTCGTCTCGGTGGCGCCGCCCGCGAACCGCTTCGACTATTCCTTCCTCGCCCCCTGCCCGTCCTCGGGCCTCTTCATCCACGGAGACATCGATCGCGTCGCGCCGCTGAAAGAGGTGACCGGCCTGATCGAGAAGCTCAAGACGCAGAAGGGCATCACGATCGAACATGCGGTCGTCAAGGGCGCGAACCACTTCTTCGAGAACAAGATCGACCCGCTGATCGCCGAGGTCTCCAACTACCTCGACAAGCGCCTCGGCAATCCGCCGCGCATCGCGATCCCTGCGCGGGGAGATTGAGATTTCGGGCGGCGGTCCCGCCGTCACGAAAACGCTCGGGAGAGTGCGATGTCGCTCGAAGCCAGAACCTCGTCATGCGTCTGTGGGCGGGTTCGCTGCGAAGGCCACGGCAAGCCGATCCTCTCCGCGGTCTGCTATTGCCTCGACTGCCAGGAAGGCGGTCGCCGGATCGAAGCGCTGCCCGGCGCCCCGCGCGTTCTCGATGACGACGGCGGCGCGCCGTATCTGCTTTACCGCGACGATCGCTTTCGCTGCGTGGCGGGAGAAGAGCTTCTGGTTGACCATCGGCTGAAACCCAACTCGCCGACGCGACGCGTCGTCGCGAGCTGCTGCAATTCGGGCATGTTCCTGAAGTTTGACCCCGGCTTTTGGGTCTCGAGCTATCGGCATCGCTACAGCGGCGAACTGCCGCCCATCGATATGCGAACGAACGTCAGGCGCCGTCGCGCCGAGACGCCAATGCCGGGCGACGCGCCCTGCTATCGGAACTTCCCGCCGGGACTTTTTGCGAAATTGATCGGCGCGCGGATCGCGATGCTATTCGAGCGTTGAAGGCGCGAGTGGAAACGCGATCGGGCCGCCGCCGCGACGACACGATCAAGCGCCCGGGGTCGAAGGCCCGGTTTGAAACATGTGGGCGCCCCGCCGCCATTCCAAAGGCATCGCGCTGACATCGCTCGCCTTGGCCTCGGCGCCCGGGGCCGCGACGGCTCGGGGGTCTGGGATCGTGGCGGGCAGCCTGATTTGCACAGGGAACGGCGCCGTCGGGGCCGTCATCGGATCAAGGCATAGACTCGCCTGCACTTTCGAGCCCGTTGGGCATTTGCCGCGTCAAAGATACACGGCGACGATCACGCGTGTGGGACTGGATGTGGGGATGAAGGGCCCCAGTCGGATGATATGGACCGTGATCGGTCCAACCAACAACCTGCATGGCGGCTCTTTGCAAGGCGGTTTCGTCGGGGTGGGGGCGAACGCCTCCGTTGGCGTCGGGGCGGGCGCGAACGCGCTCGTGGGCGGCTTTAGCAACTCGATCGTTCTTCAACCCGTCAGCGCGCAGGTGCAGAGGGGCCTGAACATCGCCGCAGGCGTCGCCGGATTGCGGCTCACCTACCTCGGACATTGAACGTCGATCACACGAGCGCCGGATGACGAGGCAGGACTGCTCCGGTCGTTTGAGCCGCGCGTTACGCAAAAGCTGAGAGCATTCCCGCAAAATTGCGCCGACTGCGGGGCCTTGCGATTTATAGCGATAGTCTGCCCTCTCCCCGCTTTCGCGGGGAGAGGGAAACCGCCTCAGTAGCGATAGTGGTCCGGCTTGAACGGGCCGCTGACCGGCAGGTTCAGATAGGCCGCCTGCGCATCCGTCATCTTCGTCAGCTTCACGCCGATCTTGTCGAGATGCAGCGCCGCGACCTTTTCGTCGAGGTGCTTGGGCAGCGTGTAGACGCCGGTCGGATATTGACCCTGCTTCGTCCACAGCTCGATCTGCGCCAGCGTCTGATTGGTGAAGGAGGCTGACATCACGAAGGACGGATGGCCCGTCGCGCAGCCCAGATTCACGAGACGGCCTTCGGCGAGCAGGATGATGCGCTTGCCGTCCTGGAACTCGACCTCGTCGACCTGCGGCTTCACATTGTGCCACTTGAGATTGCGCAGGCCCGCGACCTGAATCTCCGAGTCGAAATGGCCGATGTTGCAGACGATGGCGCGGTCCTTCATCGCGCGCATGTGGTCGATGGTGATGACATCGACATTGCCCGTCGCCGTGCAGAAGATGTCGGCGCGCGGCGCCGCGTCTTCCATCGTCGTCACCTCATAGCCTTCCATCGCGGCCTGCAGCGCGCAGATCGGGTCGATCTCGGTCACGAGCACGCGGCAGCCGGCGTTGCGCAGCGAAGCGGCCGAGCCCTTGCCGACGTCGCCGAAGCCCGCGATGCAGGCGACCTTGCCCGCCATCATGACGTCGGTCGCGCGACGCACGCCGTCGACGAGCGACTCGCGGCAGCCGTAGAGATTGTCGAACTTCGACTTCGTCACCGAGTCGTTGACGTTGATCGCCGGCCACAGGAGCTTGCCCTCCTTGTGCATCGTATAAAGGCGATGCACGCCGGTCGTCGTCTCTTCCGTGACGCCCTTGATCGCCAGGGCGTTGCGCCCATACCAGCCGGGATTGGACTTGAGCCGCTTCTTGATCGAGGCGAAGAGAACTTCCTCTTCCTCGTTCGTCGCCTTATCGAGAAAGGCGGTGTCGCCCTGCTCCGCGCGCAGGCCCAAGTGAATGAGCAGCGTGGCGTCGCCGCCGTCGTCCAGGATCATGTTCGGGCAGCCGCCGTCGCTCCATTCGAAGATCTTGTGCGTGTAGTCCCAATAATCCTCGAGGCTCTCGCCCTTCCTGGCGAACACCGGGGTGCCCGTGGCGGCGATCGCCGCCGCGGCGTGGTCCTGCGTCGAATAGATGTTGCAGGAGGCCCAGCGCACGTCCGCGCCGAGCGCCTTCAGCGTCTCGATCAGCACGGCGGTCTGGATCGTCATATGCAAGGAGCCCGCGACTCGCGCGCCCTTCAGGGGCTGCGCCGCGCCATATTCCGCCCGCGTCGCCATCAGGCCGGGCATCTCGGTCTCGGCGATGGCGATTTCCTTGCGGCCCCATTCGGCGAGGCCGATGTCGGAGACGGCGTAGTCGTTGAAATGGAAATGCGTGGTCATGTGTTCCCTCGAATTGGCGAGGCCGGATAGCCGGATCGGCGCGCCCGCCCGAGCCGGGGGCGCCCGGCCTATAGCGCAAGGAGGACCGTGATGCAATAAAGATATGTGCAAGTCTTTATATGCCCCTGCCGGAGGGGCGCCGTCGTGAGTTCCCCCTCGCTCAAAATTCCCCGTGCAGCCGCAAGGCGAAGATGTTGGCCGGCCCGCGATCCTTGTTGTAGGCGGGATTATGGACGAACTGATAGTCGCCGGTGAGATGGACGCCCTCACCCAGGCTGTAGCGATAATAGGTCTCTAGAATGTGCTCGCCGTTGTAGTTGAGCGCGCCGTCGCCGACGAGCACGCCGAGGCCGCCGGCGGCGAAATATTGGACTTGATTCCCTGAAAGGCCGTTGACGACCCCGGCGACGCCGATCGCGTCCTTGGGACGGTCCCAGGAGGCGCCCGTCAGCACGAAGCCTCCCGAAAGCGAGCGCTGGATGTCGGTGAATTCATAGGTCTCGTAGCGGCCGTTGGCGATGCTCGCGCGCAGAAAAAAGCCGAGCGTGTCGGAATAGGGCTGCTCGATGTTGATTCCGCCGCCGACCTTGGTGCGCTTGAGACGATTCAGGGTCACGTCGGGTGTCGTGTCCGTGAGGAAGCCGGTAAGAACCGCGTCGTCGTATTTTCCCATATAGCCGGTGTTGGCGTAGGCCAGAAGCTTCACCTTGCCGGGCTGGTTGAAGAACAGCTGGTGACGCGCTTCGATCTCACCGACGACCCCATATTGTCGCAGCAGCACCGGCTCGATCCATTCGCTGTTTGGGACGTTGGAGAGCTGGAAGGCGCCCGTCCGCGCCGTCCACCAGTCCTGCTTCCATTCGAGCGTCGCGCCTTCCGTGAAGCCCCAGGAATTGGCGGCGTAGTCGAAGGCGCCCATGTCGACGACGGACCAGTTCAGGAAGCCGTTGCGCGTGTCATGCGCGTAGCGATTATCGTCGAAGAGGTCGACGACCGAATATTTGCCGATGGTGAAGGTCAGGCGGTTGGCGTCGACCGAGCCGCCGAGCAAATTCTGTCCCGGATCGATCGTCTCACTGTCGCCGCCGAGCCCGATCGTCTGGCGCACGAAATAGCGCTGGAAGCGAAGATAGGGGCGGGCATGGCCGACCTTATAGGCCTCGGCGCTTGGAAAGCCCGCGACTCCCACCGTGTCCGCAAGGCCATAGCCTTCGTCGATCTCGGGATCGACATAGCCCTCGCCGCCCTTCCACAGGCGCATGCCAAAAAAGCCGGTGGTCGAGTTCGTCGCGCGCACCTGGCCGTCCGGCGGCAGGCTGTTCTGCCCGCTATAGAGCGCATAGAGCTTCGGATAGCCCTGCGCGACGACCGTGCTCTGTGCGTGGAAGCTGTAACGCTCCGCTTCGGCTGTGTCCTGCGGCGTGGTCGGATTGATTTTCGCCGATTCGGTCGCCGTGGACGTCATATTGCCTTCCGTCGTCCTCGCGACGTTGGGCCAGGGGGTCTCGGCGTTCTGTTCTTGCTTTTCGCCGCTTTTCGCTTCCTCTTTGTTGTCCTCCTTCTTTCCGTCCTTCTCCGCCTCCTTCTTCGCCTCTTTCTTTCCTTCGGGTTTCGGCAGCAGATTGTCCGCGCCGAAATTGTAGAGAAGGCCGAGCCGGAAAACGTGGCTTTGCGTGTGCGTCTTCGACAGGAAGTCGTAATAGGCGCCGTTGTCGAAGAGCTGCGTTCCATTGGACTGGTCGAGGAACAAATATTCGGCGCGCGCCGACCAATGGGCGTCGAGGCCCCATTCGAGGCCGCCCCCGGCGACATATTTCATGCGCGAGGAGGCGGTCTCGCCGCTCGTGAACAGATTGCCCGGCGCAAAATTGTTCAAGAACAAGCCGGAGGCGGATCGCCAGCCGCCGCTCGCGACGCCGAAGGTCGCGTAAAGCAGCGCATTGTCGATGGTGTAGCCCACGCGCCCGCGAAAGCTCGAGAAATAATTTCCATCGGAATTGGGCCGCGCCAGGTTGTAGGACACGACGCCGAGCCCGGCGTAGGCCGGCGGCGCGAAAAAAGTCCCCGACGGACCGCGGCGCCCTTCGAGGAGATTGAGCTCGGTCTCGGCGCCGAGCACGACATGGCCCGACTGGAAATTATACCCGACCAGGCCGCCGAACACGATTCCGCCGCGCTCCTGCGACGGCGGATGCAGATCGTAGAGCGGCCCGACGAGGCCGCTTGCCGCCTGCAGCGTCTCGCTGCGATCGACCGGCAGCGCGCCGCCCCCGGCGGCGCCGAGATAAAATCCCCGCCAGTCGCGCCCTTCGGGCGCGCGGATCGAGCCCGCGCCTTCGGCCTTGGCGCCCTCGGCCTTCGCGGGCGCTGCATGAGAGGCCGCGCTTTCGGCCTTCGCGCCTTTGTCCTTCGCGGATGCTGCGATGGAGGTCGCGCTTGCGGCCTTGGCGGGCGCGGAGGCCGCATCCTCGGCCTTCGCGGGCGTCAGGGCGAGGACGAGGCAAAGCAAGCTCGCGTCTCGCAGGGCATGGCGCGAGACGACGCTTTTCTTGGCGGATGACGTCTTCATCGACAGGCCCTTCCGCAGCCACGCCCTCCGAAGCGCTCCGACAGCCTTAAAGCCGCGCGCGCCGAGTCTCAAGCTCTCCCTTTTCGGTATGAATTCGAGACGAGTTTCGACTCGCATGGGCGTGCTGACGTTCCCCCGGTTCGCGCCTATAATCGCGTGGAGGCCGCAACGGAACCGGCGGTCGAAAATGTCAGAGGGAATCGCCATGCCGAAAGGTCTTTGGTCCGTCGTGCTGCTTGGAGCCTTCCTCCTCTTCGTCGGGGCTTCGGTGATGGGTTGGGCTTTGGGCTGACCGCAGGCGGCTCCGCGAAGCGCGCCCCATCCCGAAACGACGCTTCGAACCGTTTTCGGTAGAAATTTTCCCGCGGACGTTCAGCCTTGCGGGCGGGGGGCGGTTTTGCCGACTTCGCTCCAAGGGCATCCAAAGGCGCAAAGATTCCCCCCAGATTGAGCGCAATTTCCAAATAAGTGGGTATCCCCTTCACTGACCTCAACCGGGGTGCTATCTGGCGCGGATGGACGGTTACTCGCATCCCGTAGCCGGTATCGATTACCCTCGCACGTTCCAAGAGATCGACGAGTGGTTCCGAGACGATGAGGCGTGTCGGGAGTACATTCGACGCGTGCGCTGGCCGAAGGGCTTCGTCTGCCCGCATTGCGGCATGTGCGGCGCGCCTTGGGCGATGTCGGACAAACTGCTTCGCTGCCGCAGCTGTCACGCGCGCACGTCGCTCACCGCGGGGACGATTTTCGAGGGCACGCGCAAGCCGCTGCGGACCTGGTTCATGGCCATGTGGTTCGTGACGAGCCAGAAGAACGGCGTCAGCGCGCTCGGACTGCAGCGGGCGCTTGGGCTCGGCAGCTATGAGACGGCCTGGACTTGGCTGCACAAGCTGCGCCGGGCCATGGTGCGGCCTGGCCGCGACGCGCTCAGCGGAACGGTCGAGATCGACGAAACCTATGTTGGCGGCCCGGAAAAGGACAAAGGGGGCCGAGAGATCGAGTGCAAAGCCATTGTCGCGATTGCAGCCGAGGAGAGCGGCCAGGGCATCGGCCGCATCCGACTGCGCCGGATCGAGGACGTGTCGGCGGACAGCCTGCTGCCCTTCGTTCGCAACGCGGTCGTGTCCGGAGCCACCATCCACACCGATGGCTGGAGAGGTTATGCCAGGCTCGAAGCAGCCGGCTACAAGCACAAGGTCAGCGTCATCAGCGCCGGTTCCGATCCCGCGCACGAGGTCATGCCGCGCGTGCACAAGGTCGCCTCGCTCTTGAAGCGCTGGCTCCTCGGCACGCATCAGGGCGGCGTTCAGCGCCAGCATCTCGACTACTACCTCGACGAGTTCACCTTCCGCTTCAACCGCCGACGCTCGAATGCCAGGGGCCTTCTGTTCCACAAACTCGTTGAGCAAGCCGTCGCCATCGACCCAGCGCCCTACCGCTCCATCATAGGAAAACCAACAAATCCAACCGATTCCGCAGCCTCAGGTCAGTGAAGGGGATACCCACTTCCAAATAATATTCACACGCCGTTCAGATGCATGCGCATAATCCTGCGGGCGGCGCCAAAAGGCGCGCCGCAAGATCGAAACCGGCGGTAGTTCGACTCGCCGGAACAGGAGGACTCATGAAAAAGCTGCTCGCCGCCCTGGGACTCGCCGCGCTCGTCTTCGCTGAGTTCACGACGCTTTCGGTGATGACCGCCGAGCCGGCCAACGCCGCTGTTTGCGCGCGCGGATATCGCGGCGCCGCCTGCGCGGGTCCTCGCGGCGTGGTGGCCGTTGGCAGGCCGCGCGTCTATCGGCCGGTTCGCGTTTATCGCCGGTGGTGAATTCTCAACGCATTCAGCAGGCGCGCCGAGGCGCGCTTGCTCTAGGTCTCCGCCAATTCTTCCGACAGCGAAGATTTCATCCCGGCGGCGGCGTTCCCGCTTTCAAGTCGAGAATTCCCACGTCGGCGGATCGCGTGATAGATTGAATATTGAAAAAGGCCGCGTCGCTTCCGCGACGCTCGCTAAAGCGAGAATGTTTTGCCGCCTTTGCACGACAAGAAGATCGACGCGACCTTGGCGCTGCGCAGCGATGGGCGCCTGCTCGTCGGCCGCGACCGCATCAAGGTGCTGGAGGCCGTCGCCGAACACGGCAGCATCGCAAAAGCCGCCAAAACCACGGGCTTCTCCTACAAAGGCGCCTGGGACGCCGTCACCGCGATCAACAACCTGCTCCCCTCCCCCGCCTTCGTGCTCAAGGCCGGCGGCCGCTCGGGAGGCGGGGCCGAGGTCACGGCGGAAGGGTTGAAGCTGATCGAAGCCTTCCACCGTCTCGAGGAGCGCCTGACGCGCATTTCCTCGGCGATCGCGCTCGACGGCCTGGATGGCGTCGATGATTTTCTTCTCTGGAGCGTCGGTTTTAAGATCTCCGCCCGCAACGTCTTCCAGACCGAGGTCATCAAGGTCGAAGCCGGCCCCGTTGACGTCGAGGTCGCGCTGCGGCTCTCCGACCAGCTGCCGCTGCACGCGATCGTCACCAACGACGCTCTCGAGGAGCTCGATCTAAGGCCCGGACGCCGCGCGCTCGCGCTGGTGAAATCCTCCTTCGTCGAGCTGTCGCGCGTCGACGCGCCGCCCCTCTATGAGCGCAACCGCCTGGTGGGCCGCATCACGCGCCGCATCGACGCCGCGCCGCGAAGCGAATTTCTGCTCGACATCGGCGGCGGCAAGAGCCTGACCGCCGTGATCTCCCACGCGCGGGCCGAGACGCTGGGTCTCGTCGAAGGCGATGAAGCGGCGGCGCAATTCGCGCCGGAGAATGTGATTTTGGCTATCGCGTGAAGCTCGAAGGAACGTCCGCTTGGCGCGAGGCTCGAGCGCCTGTATCCTCGCGGACGAAGAACGGGAGTTTGGCGATGCGGTCTTGGCGCGAGATGAGCTTTGCGGTGGCGGCGGCGCTAGCCTGCGGCGGCGTCTTCCTTGCCCCCGCTCGGGCTGAGACGCTCGCGCAAGACGCAGAGCTCCATAGCCGGCCGAGCGTGAAATCGGACGCGCTCGCTGTGCTCGGCGCGGGGATGCCCGTCGTCGTGCTCGACGCGCGCCACAACGGCTGGACGCTCGTCGCCGCGGCCGGTTTCGAAGGCTATGTGCGCAGCGCCGAGATCGCGCCGTTCAATCCCTGGTGCACCCAGGGCTACCCCTACTCCGGCAGCGAACGCTATTTCCAGGAAGGCGCGACCCCGATCCGCACCGGTCCGCTGGGCTTCCTCTTCGGCTACCACGTCGCGGACCCCTGTTGAGGGAGGGCGGCGAGGCCCTGGAAGCCTCTCCCGCCCGTCGCGCGACGAAATGCGCTGGGCTTAAGCCCAGCGCAGCGTCATCTACTTTTCCGGATACTTTTCAGGGGCGAGAGTGAAGCGGTGAATCAGCCCGCCAATCAGCCCGCCGAGCAGAGGCGCCGCCCAGAAGAGCCACAGCTGCTGCAGCGCCCAGCCTCCGACAAATAGCGCCGGCCCGGTCGCGCGCGCCGGATTGACCGCCGTATTCGTGACCGGGATGGAAATCAGATGGATCAGCGTCAGCGCGAGACCAATCGCGAGCCCCGCGAAACCCGCCGGAGCGCGGCGTTCTGTCGAGCCGAGAATCACCAGCACGAAGAAAGCGCTCAAAACCGTCTCGGTGATCAACCCCGAGCGCATCGCGTATCCTCCGGGGGAATGCTCGCCGTAGCCATTGGCGGCGAACCCGTTCGCGAGCGAGAAGTCGGCTTTGCCAGTGGCGACGAGATAGAGAACGCCAGCCGCCGCCGCCCCTCCGAGCACCTGCACGATGATATAGGGCCCGAGATGCAGCCAAGAGAGACGCCCCGCCGTCGCCAGGCCAAGCGATACGGCTGGATTGAAATGGCCGCCGGAAATAGGGCCGAAAGCGTAAACGCCTGTCAGCACGGTGAGCCCGAAAGCGAGCGCGACGCCAAGAAAGCCGATGCCGAGATGCGGAAAGCCGGCGGAGATAACCGCAGCTCCGCAGCCGCCAAAGACGAGCAAGAACGTGCCCAAAAACTCCGCAAGCAGCTTGCGGCCAAGACCATATTCCATCGAAAACGTTCCTTCCTTTTGGCGGCCAGAGGCGACCGGGACTTCAATGACTGGCTCGATTTGCCGGATCGCTGGCCACGATCCGGTCGTCCCTACGGCCGAACTGTTTGGTTTTCATGACATTCTCGATGGCGACGAGGACCGTCCGCTCCTGGCGAGGCAGCGCACGCGCTTCGGCAAGGGTCTGAAAGTCTGCGACAGAGTGCGGGCAAGCCGCGCGCCCCGCAAAAACCCGCACGCCCTCGTCTGTCACGATGACGTCGCCGCGTCGCAAGGTCGCGTCCCGCATCAAGGCGTCGCTCCGGTCGACGGGTTTGGCCGCCCGGCCGCCCCAGGCGCAAAACTGAGCGCGCTTCAGGGGCGCGCCCTCTCCTGCGGGAGCGACGCTGGCGGCGGGCGCGGCTTCAACGGGCTCGTGCCCCCTGATATGAGTCTTCAGCGTCGTATGGCCGCGCCTGGAGGGCATATCGCGTCCATGGACCCCCGAAGGCGAGTCAGCTCCCGAGACGCCGAAAAGGTCCTCGAAAAGACCTGCCCGCGCCGAGCTGACTCCGGCCAAGCAGGCGCTCGCGACAATGAGCTCAAGGATGAGCGCTGTTCGCCTTGAGGGAACCCACGCAAGCTTGAAAGACGACTTGACCATGAGCATGGCCTTCCCCGCTGGGCTGAGCGCCAAAGCCCCACCTCGAAACGAGTTGTTCTACTCTGGACTTCGCCGGATGAGCTCCGGTTCAAATGCGACCATCTCCCACTTTGGCGCATTTGACAAGGCAAAGCCGTCGCTGAGCGCGCAAAGGCCGATTGGCGCCGCCCCTCAAGCCGCGGCGAGCGTCACGCGATTGCGGCCGGCGGCCTTGGAGTCATAGAGCGCCTTGTCCGCGCGACGCATCAGCGCGTCGGGGTTGGCGTCGGCGCCGCGTTCGGCGAGGCCGATCGAGACGGTGACCGACAAGAGACCGGCGGGGGCGTTGATCTTGAACGGCGAGGACTGGACCGCGACGCGCACGCGTTCGGCGATGCGCGCGGCGACCGAGAGCGGCGTGTCCGACATCACGATCACGAATTCCTCGCCGCCGAGACGACAGACGAGATCGGCGCTGCGCACGACGCGGCGGATGCGCTGCGCGAGCGTCTTCAGCACATCGTCGCCGGCGTCATGGCCATGGGTGTCGTTGACGGACTTGAAGTGATCGACGTCGACGAGCATCAGTGAAAGCGGACGGCCGACATGCGCCGCGCGATCGAGCGCCGAGGCGAGATGCGATTCGAGGAATTGCCGGTTGTTTAGGCCTGTCAGCGCGTCGACGACCGCGAGCTCGAGCGCCTGCTGCATGTTCTCGCGCAAAGCGTCGGCGTAGCGCTTGCGCCGCAGCTGTGTTCGCACGCGGGCGGCGAGCTCGTTACGATCGATGGGCCGCAGCACATAGTCGTTGACCCCGAGGTCGAGCCCGCGAAGAATCCGCGCGCGTCCCTCCGGCTGGGCGGCGATGAGGATCGGCAGAGCGCGGGTGCGCTCCAGCGAACGCAATTGGCTGCACAGGCGCAACGCGTCGAAGCTAGAGAGATCGAGCCCGACAATGGCGAGATCATATTCGCCCTCGGCCAGCCGGATCAGCGCCGCCTGAGCGTCGGCTTCAACCTCGACCTGATGCAGGCCCTTCAGCGCCGTGACGAGCGTGTCGGCCAAGCCTGGCCGGTCTTCGACGATGAGAATCCGTCCGCTCGCGCCGGCCTCGGCCCCCATCAATTCAGCGGCGTCCTTCAGGCCGAGCGTCGCCGAGGTCATGACCCGCGCGCGCAGCTCGTCGAGCATCACCTTGAGGCGGGATAGCGAGCGCACGCGCGCGATCAGCGCGATCTCGTCGACGGGCTTGGTGAGAAAATCGTCCGCGCCGGCCATCAATCCGCGCACGCGATCGGCGGGCTGGTCGAGCGCCGTCACCATCACGACCGGAACATGCAGGGTCAGCGGATCGGCCTTGAGCCTCCGGCACGCCTCGAAACCGTCCATGCCCGGCATCATCACGTCGAGCAGAACCACGTCGCAACGGCCTTCGCGGGCGATCTCGATCGCCTCGACCCCGCTCGTCGCCGAGATGACGTCAAAATATTCGGCGGTGAGGCGCGCCTCGAGCAATTTCACGTTGGGGAGGATGTCGTCCACCACGAGCACGCGCGCGGTCATTGGGCCTCGTCCTCACGCCCTTTGTTCAGAAAGCTTTCGACGGTGTCGAGAAACTTCGCCACGGAAATGGGCTTCGAGAGATAGGCTTCGCAGCCGCCCTGCAGGATCTTCTCCTCGTCGCCCTTCATGGCGAAAGCGGTGACCGCGATGATGGGAATGGTCCTCAGCGCCGGGTCGTCCTTGATCCAGCGCGTCACCTGCAGGCCCGAGACCTCGGGAAGCTGGATGTCCATCAGAATGAGATCGGGGGTGTGCTCGCGGGCCAGCGCGACCGCCTCCACCCCGGTCTTGGCGCGCAGCGTCGCATGACCGCCCCTCTCCAGCAAATCGCTGAAGAGCTTCATGTTGAGCTCGTTGTCCTCGACGATGAGGATGGTCTTGGCCATGGCGAGATCACTTCTGCCCGCGCTCGAACCTAGCCGCCCAGCCGGCTGGAAGGCCCTCGGAACGCGCAGCGACGAGCTTTGCAAAACAGCTAGCGGACGAAGATTGACGAATTGAGAATTCGCCCCTCGGCGTCGGCGTCCCTCTGGGCTTGGCGGCGGCTGATCGTCCTCGACGGCGTCGAGGCGACGGCCTTTGCAAACAACAGAAGCGCGCCGCGCAAGGTTTTTTCATAGCGCGCGGAAACAGACGCCGATTCGGCATGCAAAAATCTAAACCAGTTTCCACTCCGCTTGAAGTGGAAACCGGCAAGTGGAAACCGGCAAGTGGCCAGGGTGATGGGATGAAGGGGCAAGCTTGCGTCGGGGAGGCGTCCCCGTCGCGCGAAGGCCCGGCGCTCGAAGACCGCCGGTCGCCATGGCGAAGGGCGCGCCCCGCCCCGCGGGCTTGCGGCGCGACTCGATATCGCGCCGCCTCGTCACTCCGCGTTGGCTTCCAGCGCCACGCGGTTGACGACCGTGGCCGCCATTGCCTCGGCGCGGCCGAGACAAACGAAGCGCAGCGAATTGCCGTCGGCCGTGGCGATGCGCGCCGTCTTGCCTGGCTCAACCACAAGCTGTAGCTGCGCCACTCCGCCGACGGCCCCCTCGTCGTTCCGGTCGGCGATCATCGCCGTCAGCCGGCAGACGCCGTCCGAGCTGACGAAGTAGCTGATGACGCGCTTCATTCCGACGTCGAGGCTCTTCGCCCGCGTGGGCTTCATCATCGTGCTGTCCCAATTCTCGTCAGCGGCGAAGCTCGCGCCCGCGCCAAGCGAGACGGCGAGCGCCAGCGCCGCCGAAATCATTCGCGAAGCCTTGCTCATCTCGATTCCTTTCTCTTGACGGGCGTCAATCAATTCTGCGGTCCGCACGCCGCTCGACGCCCTTTTTGGAGACCCGCCACGCACGCGCCTGCTGCGTTGCAGTATGACGCGAGCGTGACAGTTGAGGGGCGATCCCTCCATCATTCGTCGTTTTCGCTGGCCGCCAGGGTCTTGACCCTCGAGGTCAGCAACGCTGCGGCCTCCGGCCGGCACGCGAGCCGCAAGGATTGTCCGTCGCGCCCGTCGAAAGTGGCGCTGCGGCCTGGCTCAATGCGCAGGGACAGGCGCGACCCCAGCGCCGGGGCTTGGTCTTCGCGCGTCTCCGCGATCATCAGCGTCACTTTGCAAAGTCCGTCGGCCGGAACGTAAAAGGCCAGGACTCGCTCTGAACCCAACTCGAAGCTCGCCGCCCGCAGGGGTCGCAGCTCTTCCGTGGTCCAAGGGTTCGCAGCCGTCCGGACCGCGCGACCGGCGAGCATGAGGCCGGCGGCGAGCGCAAGGCCCAGGGTCAGTCGACCGTTCGTCATGATCCGCTCCTTTCTGGTTTGAGCGGAGCGTACGCGGGCGGCGCTAAGGACTAGGGGTGTGGGGAGGTTGCGTCTCGGGGCGCCGCCAACGCCGTTCCGCGAATCCTTTCTAGCGGATTTTGTGCGCCGCAGCAAGCAATTTTTTTGCAGTGCACAATAATTTGGCGGGCGATGATAGATTCCGTTTTCAGAAACGCCGCGCTCGGACGATCAAATCGGCTCCGGCCCGCGCGAAATCGCCGCAACGCCGGTCCGCGAGACTTCGACGAGTCCGATCGGACGCATCAGATCGACGAATTCGTCGATCTTTTCCGGCCTTCCGGTCAGTTCGAATATGAAGCTCTCGGTCGTCGCGTCCACAACCCTCGCGCGAAAAGCGTCGGCGAGCTGAAGCGCGTCAGTGCGATCGTCGCCCCGGCCCTTGACCTTCACCATCGCAAGCTCGCGCTCGAGCGAGCGGCTGCCGAGGGTCAGATCCGTGACCTTGCGCACCGGCACGAGGCGCTCGAGCTGGTGGCGGATTTGCTCGATCGTCTCCGGCGCGCCCAAGGTGCGGATCGTGATGCGCGAGAGGTGCTCCGCGTGGGCGACCTCGGCGACGGTCAGGCTGTCGATGTTGTAGGCGCGTCCCGAGAACAGGCCGACGACGCGGGCGAGCACGCCCGGCTCGTTGTCGGCGAGGACGGAGAGCGTATGCGCCTCGACGTTCGACTGCTTCGTCGGGGCGGAATAGGGAGAGGGGGGCGAGGCGGGGACGTTCATGCCGTGTCCGTGAGTTGTCGATTGTTGCCACTGATCCGATAGGAGGTCGCCGCCTTTCAGGCCTCCTCGCTCACCCTCCCCCGCTTCGCGGGAGAGGGCTGGGAGGGAGCTTACACCAGCATCTTCCCTCTTTCGTCGATGATCGCGCCGAGGTCCACGCCGGCGTCATCGGAGAGATCGGCGAGCAGCATGTCGTTATGCGCCTTGCCGGAAGGGATCATCGGGAAACAGTTCTCCGACTTTTCGACCACGCAGTCGAAGAGCACCGGACCGTCATAGTCGATCATCTCCCCGATCGCCGCGTCGAGATCCTTGGGCTCGTAGCAGCGAATTCCCTTCGCGCCGAAGGCCTCGGCGAGCTTGACGAAATCGGGCAAGGCCTCCGAATAGCTGTGCGAATAGCGACCGCCGTGCAGGAGCTCCTGCCACTGGCGCACCATGCCCATATACTCGTTGTTCAGTATGAACACCTTTACCGGCAGCCGGAATTGGATCGCCGTCGACAGCTCCTGAATGCACATCAGGATCGAGGCTTCGCCGGCGATGTCGATGACGAGCGATTTCGGATGCGCGAGCTGGACGCCGATGGCCGCCGGCAGCCCGTAGCCCATCGTGCCGAGCCCGCCCGAGGTCATCCAGCGGTTCGGCTCTTCGAAATGATAGTGCTGCGCGGCCCACATCTGATGCTGGCCGACCTCCGTCGTTACATAGACGTCGCGGCCCTTGGTGAGCTCGTAGAGCCGCTGCACCGCATATTGCGGCTTGATCGTCGACGTCGAGTTGCGGAAGGCGAGCGATTTCCGGGCCCGCCAGCCGTCGATCTGCTTGCGCCACTCGACGAGCGGTTGCTGCTCCGCGTGCATCGCCTCGGAGCGCCACACCCGCACCATGGCCTCCAGCACATGGCCGCAGTCGCCGACGATGCCGAGATCGACCTTGACGTTCTTGTTGATCGATGACCGGTCGATGTCGATGTGAATCTTCTTCGATCCCGGCGAGAAGGCGTCGAGCCGGCCGGTGATGCGGTCGTCGAAGCGCGAGCCGACGGCGATCATCAGATCGCAATCATGCATCGCGTTGTTCGCCTCGAAGGTCCCGTGCATGCCGAGCATGCCGAGCCAGTGCTCGCCCGAGGCCGGATAAGCGCCAAGCCCCATCAGGGTCGAGGTGATCGGAAAGCCCGTGAGCTTGACGAGCTCGCGCAGCAGGGTCGAGGCCGCCGGGCCCGAATTGATCACGCCGCCGCCCGTGTAGAACACCGGGCGCTTCGCCGCGGCCATCATCGCGACCGCCTGGCGGATGAGCGCCATGTCGGCGTCGAGCTGCGGATGATAGGTCTTGTGATGGACGTTGTGGGGCGGCGAATAGCGGCCGCGCGCGAACTGCACGTCCTTGGGGATGTCGATGACCACGGGGCCCGGGCGTCCGCTCGAGGCGACGTAGAAGGCCTCGTGCAGCATCCGCCAAAGATCGTCGATGCTGCGCACGAGATAATTGTGCTTCGTGCAATGACGGGTGATGCCGACCGTGTCGCACTCCTGGAAGGCGTCCGAGCCGATGAGATGCGTCGGCACCTGGCCGGTGATGCAGACAATCGGAATGCTGTCCATCAGCGCGTCGGTGAGGCCCGTCACCGTGTTCGTCGCGCCCGGACCCGACGTCACGAGCAGCGCGCCGACCTTGCCAGAGGAGCGCGCATAGCCCTCGGCGGCGTGCGCGGCGCCCTGCTCGTGGCGGACCAAGATGTGCCGCACGGCGTCCTGCTGGAACAGCACGTCATAGATCGGCAGCACGGCGCCGCCCGGATAGCCGAACAGCGTGTCGACGCCGTGGTCCTTGAGGGCCTCCACGACCATCTCGGCGCCGGTCATCTCCTTGGACATGGTTGCTGAGCTTTCCCTGTCTTGTGGTTCGCGCGCGACGCGCCGGGTTTTGGGCAACAAAAAAGGCCCACGAGGGGCCTTCGGTCAAGCGCCGAGGGGGACGGCGGGTCTTAAGCCCGGTCCCGCGGCGCTAGGGATACGACGAGAGCTGCGCGCATCGTTTGGATCCCAATGAATGGAGCCGGAACAACACTAGGCGACCGGGACAGCGGGGTCAAGGCGGCGCGAGCGCCGTGCTCCAGCGCGACGGCGCGCCCCGGAATCATTGCGTTCGACGGGCGTCTCGACGATGATGCGGCATCGCGCTAAGAAGGCTAAAAATCTCAGGTTTCAGCCAGATGGCGCCGCTCGCGCCAAGGCGTATTGAAGACCCGGGATCCTTGGATCGACAGAGGCGCGCGCCCAGCCCCGCATCCAAGGCGGAGCCGCAACAAGGCGGAAGGATAGACGATGCGCTTAGCACAAGTCGCCATGCACAGCCCGGAAGCCGTCGGCCTTGCGGGGGTTGTCGCCGGGCTGTTGCTCTTCCTGACCGGGTATGTCGTCGGCGCTCAAGGCGGCGCCCCCGTCCCTCTCGCTGCGGCTTCGGCCGGCGCCGGACACTGCCCCGCTCTGACGCAGGGCGCGGCGCCGGCCCGCAGCGAATTCGAACCGCTCGCCTCCGACGGCCGCGAGCGCAAGGTGAAGACGATCATCTTCCCGACGCCGACGAATTGACGACTCATCGCGCGCCGAGCGAGCTCCTGCGCGCCTGCAACTGTCTATGAGACTTTTCGTGACTCGTCGCATTCCGCCACAACTAAATGAAATCATTTATATTTCTGTTCACTAAAAATGCGCGCTATGCCGCATTGCCAACGCGCTCAAAAAAAGCTACGCTAATCAGCGGTGCGGAAAGCACGCCATGCTCAAAACTAACAAAAGGGGGAAATCAAATGGCAAACGTCCACAGCGCTGGTGAACTCGGCAAGATCCTCGCCTATCTCGCGGGCATCGTGATCTTCGTCGTGGTCGCCCTCACCTGGGTTCCGGATTGGATCTCCCCGGAAGGCACGAACGGAACGGGCAACCGCGAAGGCGTGACCGGCGCCGGCGTCGGTTCCACTGCGCGCATGATCAACTGAGCGAGATCGCTTGTCGCGTCCGGGGCGCTTGCCCCGGCGCGACGCTCCTCTCACAGCCCTTCACGCTAATTTTTTCAAATCGCGCTTGCCGTCCCCGCCGTCAGGGGGCTCCCCAAAATCCCGGCCAGCACTGCGAAAGCCGCCCGCCGAGCCGTAGCGGCGAGATGCTGCGCGCCAGCCCCGTCTCACGCTCGACGTCGACCCCGACTCCGCAGAGCGTCCCCTCCCCCGTCGCCGGCTCGTAGCGCGAGCCCGGCGTTTTCTCGACGAAACGCCGAATTGGCTCCTCCTTGCGCATGCCGATCACCGAATCATAATCGCCGCACATTCCCGCATCCGAGATGTAGCCCGTTCCCTTGACGAGAATCTGCGCGTCGGCAGTCGGCGCATGCGTGTGCGTTCCGGCGACAAGCGAGGCGCGCCCGTCGACGAAATGCGCCAGCGCCATCTTCTCGGCGGTCGTCTCCGCATGCATGTCGATGACGACCGCTTGCGCCTCGCCCGCGGCGGCGAGCCGTTTGAGCTCGCGATCGATCGCCGCGAAGGGATCGTCGAGTTGATCCATGAAGACGCGCCCCTGCACATTGGCGACATAGACGCGCGCGCCGTTCGCGGCCTCGAAAATTCCCGCCCCTCGCCCAGGCGTTCCGCCCGGATAGTTGATCGGGCGCAAGAGCCGCGGCTGCCGCTCGATGTAGGCGAGCGCCTCGCGCTGGTCGAACGCGTGATTGCCGAGCGTGACGCAATCCGCGCCGGCTTCGAGAAGCTCCTCGCAGATCGCCTCGGTGATGCCGAAGCCGCCCGCGGCGTTCTCCGCGTTGACGACGACGAAATCGAGCCTCCATGCCTTGCGCAAGGCCGGCAGACGCGAAATCACCGCCTCGCGGCCGCTGCGGCCGACGACGTCGCCAAGAAAGAGCAGGCGCGAGGCGCCCTCGGATGAACTGCTCATGCGTCAACCGCATCGCATTCTTTGGTGCCGTTGGAAAGGCGAAGAGCGCGGCGCCGACGCGACGACCGCCAGGAGGCGCTCCGCCCTCCAGCCGCAGTCAGGAACGCCGCGGCTCAAGGTTTCGGAAAAACGCAGCGGAACATCTCGGCCGCGATAAGCCCGTTCGCTCTCGGCGCGTAATGCGCGTAATCTACGAGCCTCTTGCATAATTCTTCGAGCGAGTGATTTTGCCGCCGGCACGCGAGATGTCGGCTTCGTGGGGGCTCAGGCGGGGGCGGCGCGGAAGGCCGAGACCCGCAAGATTTGATCGGCGGCGAGGACGAGCACGCCGAACGTCAAGTGGCATTTGACCTTGATGGCGCCGCGCACGCGCACGAACCTGGCGCCGAACTCGTCCTTCATCCGGGCATTGACGCGTTCGGCCATGGTGCGGAAATCGAAGAGTTTGTCGTCCGGGTCCGGGACGCCGACGCGCCTCATGCGGGCGACCTCCTCGGCGCATTCGGTTTTGGCTTCATGCTGCGAACGAAAATTGCGGTCGATCAGCGGCGCATGGCCGAGCGCCTTGCTGTGCCGGTCGATGATTTCGGCATCGTAGGCTGCGTCCATCGCCTCATAGAGATAGACGATGCGGGCGCTGGTCATGGTCATGAGGGGAATGGCGACCTGGCTGTCGTGCACGGAGGCCGAGGTCAGCACGCAGGAGACGGGGATTTGGCCGCAGGCGACGTCGAGATGCAGCTTGTAGCCGATCCATGTCTCCTTATAGCCCTTGCTGTTCTTCTTGCAGCCGACGTCGCAGGCGGTGGGCAGCTCGGCGAGCATTTTCGCAAGGCTTTGCGTGGCTTGCCGTTCGAGGCGCGACGGCTCCGGCTTTGGCCGCTCCTCGCCCTTTCTCGGGCGTCCGCGCCTTTTTGGCGGCTCGGCGGCGGGCGGCGGCGGATCGTCTTTCCCGTCTTTCTCGACGGGCTTCTCGCGCGCTTCGATCTCGGTGGCGTCGCGGGCGACGACGCCGACGACGCGCCCCTCGAGCGTGCGCTCGACCAGCGCCGCGTGCATTCTGCCCGGCAGATCGCCTTGCGCGAACTCGTTGAAAGCGCGAGAAAAGGTGGATTCGTGCGGAACCTGCGCACGCCGCTCCCACCCGCAGATTCTGCGCAGCGACTTGTCGGCCTGCAGGCGTTCGATCAAGGCGCTGGTGGTTGGAATGCCGAGCAGAGCCTTGGCGACGAAGCATCTGGCCAGGGCGCGGCGATCCTCGGGTGGGCGGCCCGGGCCTCGCGGCGGCTCTGGAACGAAGGCTTGGAGACCGATCACCTCGAGGATGGTGATGAGCCGCCCGAGCTGTTCGGTCATCGGCTCGACTTCCTCGCGAAGCCAAGGGAAAAGCGAGGCCTGTATGTGATTCCAGCGCGCCCACATGGCGTCGAGAGGATCGTCAGTCATGTGGTCCGTCGCCACGGCGCGTAGTTCGATTCGAAATCATAATCCAACAACTTTTAAATGAAAGCGCAATATTCTACACAATAATACTTGCAATCCACATGAGGAAGCCTATCTATATCGCCTCATCGCCCGCGCCAATCTCTAACAATTTTGCAAGAGGCTCCTACATAAGGGATCCCATCATAGGACTTCAAGAGCGAAGAAATGTCCTCGTAGTCGAGACTCCTCCCCCGCCCGCCACATGGCCCTTCACTCGACCTGAAGGCTTCCCTCATCAAGGGATATCCTAACCAGAGCCACTTGTCCTCTGTAGCGAAGATCGGCTTTGACGGCTTTCTTGCGTCTTCAGTCAGAACCTCTCCCTCTGGAGGGTTATAGTCGATAGCCGCCACCGGCTGCAGAAATTGAAAACACCTGATTGAATAGCCCTCGCACAGGTTGGAAATGAATTTCCTGGTCTTGATATACTGATCGACCACTTTACGAACGACTTGCTCGTCAGTCGAAAGATCTACCGATTGCGGAGGGTCATTGTTGCTGTACGCCTCTTCGCGCTCCGCGTCGGCGCCGCGCGACAGCCCCACCCACTTCAGCACGTGGAGATCACGAAAAAACGCCGATAGCCCGGACAGAAAGCCCGCAGCGGGTGGGTTTATCTCGTAATCGTGCTCGGATTATCGCTCACGGGAACAAGTTTATACAGAGTCGGCGTGAAGAAAGGTTCGGATCTGATCGCCGACCCCGGAAACATCAAATCATTCAGTCCGTCAAGCAATACAACTGCGTCGAGTGTCCGTTGCTCCTTCATCAACCTCGACGAGAAGTTCATCGCTTCTTGCCGTGAAAAATGGAACGGCACTCCAAAGTTTACGGCGACAACACAGACGCCATTTCGTTCTCCTTCCTCTACAAATTTCGATGGTATCGTGTCCCACCACGGAACGCCTTGACCGAAAGTGGTCGAGCCGCCAAAAAACCATACAACTTTCTGATTAACTGCCACCCTTTCTTCGCCATTGGACGCGTCTCCGCACTTCTTGCTCTCCACAGTTTTGTGGACGCCATCGACAACAACAAAAAATGGGTTGTTGTGGTCGGTATTCCCAATTTGAATCTACGGCTTATAGCTTACAAGACGGAACATCATCGGAAATATTTTAGGTATTTGATCGTAGGTGTATCGACCATCGAACGCAACGACCAAATTTTTGATTCCTTTATCGATTTTTTCCCTCGTGAGTTCAGGTAGCGCGTCTTGGCTACGGCTCGCGGTTCTCGACGCGTCGACTACTCTTGTAACCAGTTCAAGACTGACGACGCCTAGTAAAATGAAAATCGTTGCGATGAAAATATTACCGACTATCCGCGCCGCACTGCGCATACTGATCCCCCTGCTCACGATTGACTGCCACGACGCGGCTGTCGTGTCGACCCGCATTGGCCAAGCGGGCAGCCGATCTGCGAGGCAATCTGCTCAAGCGACGCGCTTCTGGCAAGGCGGGATTCGCTTCGGGCAGGCTCATGAGCCGCGCCACGCGCTAAGCGGGCGGCCGCAAAGATTCGTAGCGCGGGCGGTGCGGAAGAACGCCTGCTCTCGGACAAAGCGGCGCAAGGCAAGGAATGGCGACCGGTCTTTGAGGAAGCTTCTTGGAGGAGCCTCGCCCTCCTCAGCAGGATTAAACCTAACACGAAATGAAAACATATTGTATGCGTTTAGCTCTAAGAAGTTTAGCTCTATGTATGAGCAATGCAAACTATGCAGCTGCGAGTCTCATGCGATGGTCTGCCTTAACCTCACCGAACTACGTGGCCTGCAAGGCGCCGAGAGGGCGTTCTTGGAGGATGCCGCAAAGAAGATCGAGTTTGTCATCGTGAACGCCAAAGACTCCGCGGGGAGGTCCGGCCTCGACCTGGAGTTGACGCAACGGGGGCTTATCACGACGCTGATCGTTACAACAGCGAGTTTTGCAGCGCTGTATAACAAATCCGAGGACAAGGAAGCGCTCGCCTTCAAGATCATGCGTTGCATGGCGGAGGCGCTCTTTGATGTCATGGCCTTTTCGTCCCAGGAGGACCTTGAGCGGCGCCTCAATTTACCCAAGCGATGAACTTGGTAGGGATGCGCCCTTGCAGGCGGCGCTGTATCTTTGGAAATTCACTTCACTTCACCGTGATGCCCTCGCCCCCGCGCGATGGCGGCGATCCGACGCGCCGCGACCGTGGCCCCGTCCTCCTCGGCGACTTTGGCGGCGATCGCCGCCGCCCACGCCGCATAGGCCCCGTCCGCGCGCAACGCGGCGAGTTCTCGTGTCAGGGTCGCGACGCTCTAACCCGCTTTCCCGGCAGCACGCGCGCGACGCCGAGCCTTTTCAGGCGCAGGGCGTTGTCGTGCTGCTCGCCGAGATAGGGCGTCACGAGTTGGGGGCGGCCGGCCTTCAGCGCCTGGCCCGAGGTCCCGACGCCGCCGTGGTGGACCACCAGGCTCGCTCTGGGGAACAGAACCGAGTGCCGAAGATAGGAGCCGACGAAAGCCTGCGGCCCCGCTTCTTGCTGCAGTGCGACAACATCCTCCCGGCGCGCCAATAGCACGGCGCGCTCCCCGAGCCCGCGGGCGGCCGCGAGCGCGGCGCGATAATGCGCGAGCCCGTCGTTCACGAAGAAGCTTCCCAGCGTGAAGACGATCGGGGCCGGTCCCGCCTCGAGGAACCGCTCGAGCCGCGCCCGCTCCGCCGTATCCTCAGCCCCCGGATCGTCGAAAAAACTGTGGCCGGCCAGGAGGACCGCTTCGCCGCCGCGAGGGCGCGCGCTCGTCAGCAGGGGCGAGAACAGCGCGATCGTCTCGACGCCGGCTTCAGCCGGCGCGAAGAAGCCGAAGCCGCCGCGCGGGCGCGGGCCGAGGTCGCGGCGGAAGCGGCGGAGCGGCGCCGCCCAGATCCAGGCGATCTCGGCGGCGACCCGCAGCGCCAACCGGTTGTAGGCCAGGGCGACCCGTCCCCCGGGCTCGGCAATGAAGGGCGAGCCCGGCCCTTTCGGGGGGTCATAGGTAGAGTAGAGAAGAAGCGGCGAGAGCGTGAGAAGCGCCAGGGGCAAGCGTCGCTTTTCCGCTGCCGCTTGAGCAAAAAAAGCTAGCGGATGCAGAAAGATAGCATCACATTCTTCACAATGTGCATCAAGCGAGTTGAAGGCTTGCTTTAAGTGCGGAAAGACGATTTTCTCGAAGAGGAAGCGGTCGTCCTCCGCCATGCTGCGCGCCAGAGCGCTCATGTCGAGCCCGAGGCGGCCTAGGACCTCGGCCGCGGTGGGTCCCGTCTCGGCGTATTCGAGCCCGGCGGAGAGGATCAGGTCGCGATGGTCCGCGGAGGTCGCGACGATGGCTCGGCAGCCTTCTCGCAGGAGCGCCTGACCGACCGCGACGAAGGGATGCACATCCCCCCGCGAGCCGAAGGTGACGAGCAGTATTTTTGGAGGCGCAGGCATCGGGAGCCGGGCAGAGGGTCAGGTCGGAGGCGGCTGAGACTCGCCGAGGCCGCTGCGCCGCACTATGCTTCATGCGCGGGCGTCGGCACAATTGCGACGCCTCCATTCAAAAGCGGAAAAAGGATCATGCTTAAGGAACTTCTCGCGGCAAGCATTGTTGCCGTTTTATCCTCGCATTCCATGGCTTATGCTCAAGCGCCCCTCGCTCAAAGCCAGCCGGACGAAACTGCAAAACCAGTCAGGAAGATGGCGGAACAAGCGCTATCAGGAACCGTTACGGGAAATGACCAGCATGTTGGCTTTCGGGCCATGATCATGAAACAGGCCATCAAGTATAATCTCGGCGGCTATGCGAAGAACGAGCCCAACGACGTCGTGCGCTTCACGCTCCAAGGCGACACGACACGGTTGAATGACGCCGTCGCAACCATTCGCAACGGCACGAAAAAATCCTCCGGAATCGAGCTCGCGACGACCCCCGCGACGCTCGATCCGTCCCTGGACGCCTTCACGATCTTCGCTTGGACGTCGACGAGCCGCAACATCACCAACCCCTATGATCTGGTCTTCAAGCTGCGGCCTGACGACGAAATGCTGTCCCCTGGCGACGTGAAACGGGTTTGGCAGGGCATTCTGAGATCGACCCTGAAGGGCGACGATTTGACGAAACTGGGTCCGGAAGACTGAGACGCCGTCCGGTCGGCTCGAGCGAGAGATGCGAATGCCGCGCCGGAAAGCGCCGGGCAAGCGGCCTCGGCGATGGGCAGACCTGGCGCATCGCCGACCTTATCTCCTCCTAATCAATGATGTGTCGTGCATGAGCGCGGCGTTTTCTCCATTGTCCCAGTCCCCGGGCCAGGCCCGTCGCCGCTCAAAAATCTGGACATGGCCCCGTCGTGCTATAATCCTGGCCCCATGGAGCCCATGTCCTGCACTGAACCCCAAGCGGCGCCCTGCGGGGCGGCAGCCCCACCCTCGCTCGCCGGCCTGACCCGCGGCGAGCTGGCCGACCGGCTGCGCGCGCAGGGCCTGCCCGAGCGCGAAATCCGCATGCGCGTCGCGCAGCTCTGGCACTGGATTTATTTCCGCGGGACGGATGATTTTTGTGCGATGCACAATGTCGCAAAGTCGATGCGCAACCAACTCGCCGAGGCCTTTTCGCTCGCGCTACCCGAGATCGTCGAGGAGCAGGTCTCGCAGGACGGCACGCGCAAATGGCTGCTGCGGTTCCTTCCGGCTACGGCGGGCGAGGCGCCGGCCGAAATCGAATGCGTCTATATCCCGGAGAGCGACCGCGGCACGCTCTGCGTCTCCTCCCAGGTCGGCTGCACGCTGAACTGCACATTCTGCCATACCGGCACCCAGCGGCTCGTAAGAAACCTGACGACCGCCGAGATCGTCGGCCAGGTCATGGTCGCGCGCCGGCAGCTCGGGGATTTTCCGGGGCTGGAGCGGCCGACGGACGGGCTCGTGCCTTCGGGCGAAGGGGTCCGCGCCGTCTCGAACATCGTCTTCATGGGCATGGGCGAGCCGCTCTATAATATTGACAATGTCATGGCGGCGATCGAGATCATGGCCGACGGCGATGGTCTCGGCATTTCCAAGCGCCGCATCACCGTCTCGACTTCGGGGGTCGTGCCCCAGATCGAGCGGCTCGGCGCGGAATGCTCGCCGATGCTGGCGATCTCGCTCCATGCGGTGAAGGATCCGCTGCGAACGACGCTCGTGCCGCTCAACAAGAAATATCCAATCGGAGAGCTGCTCGCCGCCTGCAAGGCTTATCCCGGCGCCTCCAACGCGCGGCGCCTCACCTTCGAATATGTGATGCTCAAGGGCGTCAACGACAGCCCCGGCGAGGCGCGCGAGTTGGTGCGGCTCCTCAAGGGCCTGCCGGCGAAGATCAATCTGATCCCCTTCAACCCGTGGCCCGGCGCGCCTTACGAATGCTCCGACTGGGACACGATCGAGCGCTTTTCCGACATCGTCTTCGCGGCGGGCTATGCGAGCCCGGTGCGCACGCCGCGCGGCCGCGACATCCTCGCCGCCTGCGGCCAGTTGAAGAGCGAGACCGAAAAGCTGCGCGCCAGGGCCCGGCTCGTGGCGGAGTGACCCGCTCGCTAAGGCCCCGCCCCTCCTTTTGAACGCGTCCCGCCCTGCCGAGACGCTTGCTCCTTCAGGAACCCCCACGCATGCTGTTTCGCGCCGCCCTTCTCGCGCTTCTCGTCGCCCTCGCCTGCCCGGCTGTCGCGCAGGAACAGCCGCAGCCGTCGCCCGCCGCGCCGCCCCCCGCGGCGGCGATCCCGCCCTCCCCGCTGGAGGCGCGGCTCGCGCAATTTCGCGCGAAGCTCGCGACGGTTTCGCGCGAAACCTCGCCGGCCGAATGGGGCAAGCTTCAGTTCGAGATCGGCGACGCGCTCGTCGTTCTCGGCCAACGCGAGCGTTCCGCGGCCGGGCTCCAGGAGGGCGCGGCGACCCTGCGTGAGGCGCTGACCGTGCTGACCCATGACCGCGACCCCCGCGCGCGGGCCCTGGCGCAGACGGCGCTCGGCAACGCCCTGCTCAATCTCGCCCAGGATGAGCGCGGCGCGTCGATGCTGGAGGAGACGGTCGCGCAGTACAGGGAGGCGATCGCCGCGCTTTCCTCCGAGACGGACGCGGGCGACCGGGCGCGCGCCGAGCATAATCTCGGCGTGACGCTGATGCGGCTCGGCGACCGCGAAGAGGGAACGGGGCGCTACAGGGAAGCGCTGCGAGCGACCGAGGCGTCGCTCGCGGCGCGCGCCGTCGACCGCGACCCCGTCGAATGGGCCTCTTCGCAGGAGAGTCTCGGCCTCATCTACAGCCGGATCTTTGAGCGCGACGGCGAAAAGGACGCGCTGCGCAAGGCCGCCGACGCTTACGCCCAAGCGCTGAGAGGCTATTCGCCGGACAGGAGTCCGGGCGCCTGGGCGCAGACCCAGGACAATCTCGGCCGCGCGCTGATGAAGCTTGGCGAGGCGGAGAACTCCCCCGAGCTCCTGGCCGAGGCCCAGACCCATTTTCGCGAGGCGCTGAGGATCTTCTCGCGCAAGCGCACGCCGCTGCAATGGTTCGCGACGATCCAGAATCTGGCTCTCGCGCTGGAATTGGCGGGCGCGCAGTCGAAAGAGAGCGCGCCGCTCGACATGGCCGTCGCCGTCTGGCGCGAGGCGCTCGAAGCCGTGCCGCGCGATCGCGCGCCCTTTCAATGGGCGGTCGCCCAGTCGAGCCTCGCCCATTCGCTGCAGACGCGCGGCGACAAATTTGACAGCGTCGAAGATCTGAAGGCGGCCGTCGCCGCCTACGCCCAAGCGCTGGAGGCCGCCCCCCGCGAGCGCAACCCGCAGCTTTGGGCCTCGACGCGCAACAATCTCGGCGTTGCGCTTAAAGCTCTGGGCAAGCGCGAGACGGGAACTCAGTCGCTGACTGATTCGGTTGCGGCTTTCGACGACGCGCTCGGCGTCTGGACCGAGGATAAGGCGCCGCAGATGCGCAAGACCGCCCTGGACAATCGCGCCCAGGCGCAGGCGATGCTCGACGAGCGGACGAGGAAATAGCGCCGGCGCCTTTCGCCGGTTTGGAAGAGCTCCCGGCGCCCGTTAGAAAACCGCCGCAGCCCAACATATGGGCGTCTGAGGGGTCGCGCGGGTCGCAACGACCTCCTGTTTGGGGCGCGTTTGAGAATTTTTTACGCTTTCCGAGAGAAATCGCGCGCGAGAAATCCGTTTGGAGGCCTTTCAAATCTCCTTGACTGTGGCGCCGAAGCAACAGATTATGGGGTTTCAGAGTTTAGAGTGTTGCCAAAAGGCAACACTTGGGTTCTCATTCTGGCAGTTTGCACAATTACCGGTCAGCAACTCATAAGGAAAGCGTTACTCACCCATTTATAAAGCGGAATTGAGCAAGCCCCCTGTCAAAAATAGCATATGGCCCATACCAAAAGCCGGATCGCTCGCCGGTTCGCAGGAAAGGGCCGTCTCATGAACAAGCGCATCTCCGTCTCCCTCTTGGCGCTTCTCGTCGCGCAAGGCGCGGCCGTCGCCGCCGATCTCCCCTTCCTCAAGGCGCCGCCGCCTGGCGCGCCGCCTTATTCCTGGGACGGCGTCTATGTCGGCTCGCATTACGGCTATGGCTGGAACAACATCCAGGAGCAGGGATCGGATCTCGTCCCGGGGCTTTTGACGGGGGCCGGCACGCCGCTCCTCGCCAATCCGGTATGGTACAACCAGCATTATACGTCGCGCGGGCCGCTTACCGGATTCCAGATCGGCTATAATAAGCAGTACGGCAGCTTCCTCATCGGCGGCGAGTGGGACGTCAGCTACGCCGGGCAGAACAGCACTACGACCGTTTACAACAGCCTGGGCTCCGCGCTGGCCGCTCCGCTCGGCATTGGGACGGGCGGCCCGTTCCAGACCAACATCCAAAACTCCTTCCGCTGGTCGGCGCGCGCCCGCGCCGGCTATGCCGACGGGCGCTCGCTCTATTACCTCACGGGCGGCATGGTCAGCGGCGGCTATAGCGTCAAGCATTATTACTGGGGCCTCGCTGGCGTGACGCCCTATACGCCGGCCTCCGATTTCAACAACACAGCGGCCTCCTACTTCGCCACCAGCAATTACGGCAACAGCGGCGCCTTCAATATCGAGCGCTTCGGCTGGACGCTCGGCGCCGGCGTCGAATATGCGATGAACGACAAATGGTCGGCCAATCTCGAATATCGTCACAATGATTTCGGAACGGCGACGGTCACCTCGAACCTCTTCCCCGGCCTGACCTTCCGTGAACGGTCCTATGAGGACACGCTTCGACTCGGCATCAACTATCATACGGGCCCCTTCTTCGTGACGACGCTGCCGGCGGCCGCGCCGGAGGAGCCGCCGAAGAAGGAAACCAAGAAGGCCGAAGCCGCGCCGCCCGCGCCGCCGCCGGACCCGAGCTTCATCGGCCGGCTCTATCACGCCTACGCCGACGAATGGGGCCTGCAGTCAGGGCCGGCCGACCCGAACGCCCCGCCCTCGCGGCGCGCCTATTTCCCCCCGGCGCCGGAGACTTCGCCGCCCTATCCCTTCACCGAATGGTCGTTCGGCGGCTCGCAGGCGATCGGCGCGACCCTGCCCAACTCCGTCGACGCGCCCCTCATGAAGGCGCTGTCGCCCACGCCTATCGGCAAGACGCTCGAGGACTGGCACATCCAGGTCTATGGCTGGATCAATCCGGGCTTCAACGTCAGCTCGGCGCGGTCTCTGCCCGGCGCGCTGATCGGCGGCAACAATCCGGTCACCTATTCCTATCAGCCCAACGTCATCCAGCTCGACCAGTTGGTCACGATCATCGAGCGCCTACCGGACGAGGTGCAAAAGGACCATTGGGACTGGGGCTTCCGGCTCTCGCCGCTCTATGGCGAGACCTATCGCTACACGACCGCCGACGGCATCTTCAGCGACCAGTACCAGAAGTGGAACAAATTCGCGGGCTTCGACGCGCCGATGGTCTACGGGGAGCTGTATTTCCCCTGGCTGCTCGAGGGCACCAACATCCGCATCGGCCGCTACATCTCGCTGCCTGACATCGAGGCGCAGCTCGCCCCGAACAACTACATGTATTCGCACTCGATGACCTACGGCTTCGACAACTACACCAACACCGGCGTCGTTTTCTCGCAGCAGGTCACCAAGAACTTTATGCTTCAGCTCGCGGTGACGAACGGCACGGAGGCGGCGTTCTGGAACGCGCGGCAGCAGTTCTACCCGCCGGTCGCGGGAGGCGTCCTCTACCAGCCGGTGCCCGGCGTCTTCACGACGACGACGGCGCAGGCCTATTACCAGGGCCAGGTCGACCCAGGTGTGAAGCCGACCTTCTCCGGCTGCGCGCGCTATCAGACCGACACAGCCTATGACAATCTCTATGTCTGCGCCAACGCCTTCAACACGGGAGTCTATGGCTACAACAACCTGCAGTGGTACGGCTTCACCTATTACCACAAGTTCGACGACAAGTGGCACATCGCCATCGAGGCTTGGCACATGCACGAAAACAATGTGCCGAACCTCAACAGCGTCGCGAACTCCTTCGTCGGCCTGACGGTTCCCAATCCCTTCTACTACATGGTCAATGCGCCCTCCCTGGCGCAGTGCCCGGGGAACCCGAACCCGACCTGCACGGCGCGTGAATGGTCGACTGTCGCGTACCTCAACTACGAGTGGTCGCCCATGGACAACATCTCCTGGCGCGCCGAATATTTCGACGACCTCAACGGCCAGCGCACGGGCACGAAGACCCCGTATTTCAACTACGCCCTGGGCTGGCAGCACTGGTTCTCGCCAACCGTCGAGATCCGGCCGGAGATCGCCTTCTACAATGCGCTGCACGCGCCGGCCTTCGAGACGGCGGCGCCGTTGCTCGGCGGGGTCGGCACGAAGCAACACATCGCGGTCTTCTCGGCCGACCTGCTCTGGCACTACTAAGCGGTCCCCAGCCGATGCGAAACGCCGCGGGCGCCCTTGGGCGCCCGCGCTGCGTTTTTGGCGAGTGGGTTCCAAATGGCCTCCGCATTGACCATTGTGCCTCACTTATGTGCACTGCAAGAATTCGAATGGAATCCTTACTCGCGGCCGGCGCAATCTCCTCCTCGATCTGAACGCCAAAACGCTAACTCTTGGAATGCGCGCGCTCATCGTCGAGGACGAACAGCCAATGCTGACGACGCTCCGCATCACGCTGAGCGCAGCCGGCTATGATGTGGTCTGCGCCGCGAGCGGTCGCGGGGCGCTCGACGCGATCAGGGATCAGGCCCCCGACGTCGTGATCCTGGACTTGGGCCTTCCCGACATGGACGGCAAGGAAGTCCTGCGCCAGGCGCGCATCTTCACCTCCGTTCCGATCCTTGTGCTTTCGGCCCGCACTGACGAGCAGGAAAAGATCGCCGCGCTCGATCTCGGCGCCAACGCCTATGTCGAAAAGCCCTTCAGCGCCGCCGAACTCCTCGTGCGCATGCGAACGGCGCTGCGCGACGCCCGCCATTATACCTACGTCGAGGCGAAGGGGCTCGTCCTCGACATGCGGATGCGCTGGGTCAAGAAGAACGGCGAGTTCGTGAAGCTCACGCGAAGCCAATACGACCTCCTCGTCTGTCTCGCGCGCGCCGGAGGCGAGCCAAGAAGCCGCCGCGAGATCCTGCGTGCGATCTGGGGCGAGGCGCGGGAGAACGACGTCGAGGACCTGCGCGTGCTCGTCCGCCAGCTCCGCGTCAAGCTCGAGGAGGACCCCGCGTCCCCGCGGATCATCCTTTCGGAGCCAGGCTTCGGCTATCGCTTCGGCGTGAAGCCGGAGCCGTCTTTCGGCTAGACGGCTTTCCCTCTCCCTGCCGCCCTTGCAGGACACGCCTGCCGCGCCCGCTGTTGCAGATATGCAACAGTCAAGAAGTATTTCGCTCGCTCACTGTTGCAGAAAGGCAACACTTGCCTAAGCAAAAAGCAAAAAGCACAAAAAATATTGGCGAGTTTGTTCAGAAATTGTTACGGGAAGCCTTGTGAAACCTCATGCAAAATTGCAAAGTTCCCGTCGAATATGCGGCTGCGGAAGCGGATGAGAAAAAAGAGCACCCCATGAACAAGCGCCTCTCGACCTCCCTGGCGGTTTTCCTCGCGATGCAGGCCGCCGCCGTCGCCGCCGATCTTCCCGCCAAGAAATCCGAGCCTGCCCCGGCCGCCCCGTACTCCTGGGACGGCCTATATGTCGGCTTCCACCAGGGCTACGGCTGGAACAACGTCACCGAGCAGGGCTCCGACCTCTTTCCCGGCTATGCCGGGCTCGCCAATCCGGTCTGGTATTCGCAGCCCTACACCTCGCGCGGAACCTTCTCGGGCTTTCAATTCGGCTACAACAAGCAATGGGGCAATTTCGTTCTCGGCGGCGAGTTCGACGTGACCTACAGCGGCCAGAACACCAGCAAGACGCTTTATAACAGCCTCGGCGCCGCGCTCGGCGGTCCGCTTTCCGCCCAGTACGGAATCCCCGTCCCGGCCGGCGGGCCCTTCCAGACCAACATCCAGGACAATTTCCGCTGGAGCCTGCGCGCGCGCGCCGGCTACGCCGACGGCCGATCGCTCTATTACCTCACCGGCGGCATGGTGAACGGCGGCTACAACGTCCAACACCTTTATTGGGGCCTGCCGGGCGTCACGCCCTATAACCCCGCGAGCGATTTCATCAACATGGCGCTGCCGACTTTCAATTCCACGGCGAACAGCGGCGGCAATGGCCAGTTCAACATCGAGCGCTTCGGCTGGACGCTCGGCGCCGGCGTCGAATACGCCTTGAACGACCAATGGTCGGCCAATGTCGAATACCGCCACAACGACTTCGGAACGGCGACCGTCACCTCCGTCACCTTCCCGGGACTGACCTTCCGCGAGCGCTCAACCGAAGACACGATCCGCCTCGGGCTGAACTGGCACACGCATGTGGCGCCCTTCCTGCTCACGCTGCCGCCCGAACCCGAGGCGCCCAAGGGCGAGACGAAGAAAGCGGAACCCCTGCCCCCGCCGGATCCGACCTTCCTCGGCCGCCTTTATCACGGCTACGCCGACGAATGGGGCCTGCAATCGCCGCCCTCCGACCCCAACGCCCCGCCCGGCCGCAGACCCGGCTGGTCGCCGGCGCCGGAGACCTCTCCGCCCTATCCCTTCACGGAATGGTCTTACGGCGGCACCGAGATCATCGGCGCGGCGCTGCCGAACTCCATCGACTCTCCCTTCATGAAGGCGCTCGGCCCCACGGCGGTCGGCAAGTTCCTCGAGGACAATCATGTCCAGATCTACGGCTGGGTCGATCCGGGCTTCAACATCAGCACGGCGCATTCTATGCCCGGCGCGCTGATCGCCGGCAATAATCCGGTTGCTTATTCTTACACGCCCAACGTCTTTCAGCTCGACCAGTTCGTGACGATCATCGAGCGCGTGCCCGACGAGGTGCAGCAGGATCACTGGGACTGGGGCTTCCGCCTCTCGCCGCTCTATGGCGAGACCTATCGCTACACGACCGCGGCCGGCCTCTGGAGCACGCAGCTGCAGAAGTGGAACAAATTCGCCGGCTACGATATCCCCATGATCTACGGCGAGGTCTACATCCCGAAGATTTTCGACGGACTGAACATCCGCTTTGGCCGCTACATCTCGCTGCCCGACATCGAGGCGCAGCTCGCGCCCAACAACTACATGTATTCGCACTCGATGACCTACGCTTATGACAACTACACCAACACGGGCGTTATTGCGTCGTTGCAAGTCAACAAGAACTTCATCCTGCAGGGCGGCATCTCGTTTGGCACGGAAGCGATGCCGTGGCAGCGGAATCACGTCTTCCTGCCGCCGGTCGGAAGCGGGATTCTCTATCAGCCGGTGCCAGGCGTCTTCGAGATGACGGGCGTCTCGATCCCGGCGCAGACCTATTACTCCGGCCAGAGAGATCCGGGCGTGAAGCCGACGCTGACCGCTTGCGCGCGCTATCAGACCGACTCGGCCTACGACAACCTGTATCTTTGCGCCAACGGCATAAATACGGGCATTTGGGGCTACAACAATCTGCAATGGTATGGGATCACCTACTATCACAAGTTCGACGAGAAATGGCACATCGCCATCGAGTCCTGGCACATGCACAACAACGGCGTCGCGAACGCCAACGGGCTTTTGAACACGCAGATCGGCCTCGTCTCGCCCAATCCCTTCTATTACATGGTCAATTCGCCGTCCCTCGCCCAATGCCCCGGCAATCCCAATCCGACCTGCACGGCGCGGACCTGGACGGCGCTCACCTATCTCAACTACGAGATCACGCCGATGGACAACATCTCCTGGCGCGCCGAATATTTCGACGATCTGAATGGCCAACGCACCGGCACGCGCACGCCCTATTTCAACTACGGCGTCGGCTGGCAGCACTGGTTCTCGCCGACGGTCGAGCTGAGGCCCGAGGTCGCATTTTACAACTCGCTGCATGCGCCGGCCTTCCAGACGTCGGCGCCGCTGCTCGGCGGCGTCGGCACGAAGAGCCACATCGGCATGTTCTCAATGGACCTGCTCTGGCACTATTGAGAAGAGCCGAGGCGCGGCGGTCGGGCGGCAGGCTTGGCGCGCCTGTGGCCGGCTCAGCCGCGCTTGCGCCAGAAGCCCCAGGCTGCAAGCCCCGAAAACGCCGCGCACACGAGCACGCTCCAGGCGGCAAGGCTTAAGCCCAGAAGGAGCAGCGCCGGCTCGTCGCAGCGAATGGGCTTCACGCGCTTGAGCCGCGCCAGAAAATCCGCCTGCGAGGCAGGCGCGCTCATCGCGCCCGTGCACTCGGGCGGACCCGGCCAGAGCCTCCATTCGACGCCGGCGTGGTAGGCGGCGATGGCCGCGCCGACGAGGAATAGCAGCGCGAGCAAGGGCAGACCTTGGCGAGCGAGATCGTCGCGCCCTCGCGCCGAGAGCGCGACGAGGAGCGCCGCAACGCCGATCCCCAGATAATAGGGCTTGCGCCCGAGCAGGCACAGCTCGCAAGGAAGATAGCCCAACGCCTCGAGACTCCAGGCCCCCGCAATGGTCGCCGAGGCGCAGAGCAAGATGGCGAGCGCGATCGCGCCGGCCGGGCGTTCTCGTAAAGCCGCGACGAGCGCAGCGATCAAAACAGCTTCACCGCGATGACGAAGCCGCCGACGACGATCGCGGCGAGCGATCCCAAAAACAGACCGAAATGCGACTCCATCTTGTCGCGCAGGTGATCGCCGAAACGATTGAGCGCGGCGGCCAGGATGAAGAAGCGTCCGCCCCGCGTGATGAGCGAAAGCAGGATGAACAGAGGAAAATTATAGGCGAAGAGTCCCGAAAAGATCGTCACGAGCTTGAAGGGAATGGGCGTGAGACCTTTCACCAGAATGAAGAGCGCGCCCCATTTCGCGTAGAACTCGCGCATGGCGCCCATCTTCTCTTCATAACCATAGAGATGGATGAGCCAATGCCCCAGCGTGTCGTAGAGCAGCGCGCCGATCGCATAGCCGAGCGCGCCGCCGGCCACCGAGGCGAGCGTGCAGATCGCCGCATAGCGCCAGGCTTTTGCGGGCGTGGCGAGCGACATCGGGAGGAGAATCATGTCGGGCGGCACGGGAAAGAAGGAGCTCTCCGCGAAAGCCACGGCGGCGAGCGCCGCCTCGGCGTGAGGGCCGTGGGCGAGCTTGAGCGTCCAGTCATAGAGCTTCTTCATCATGGGGGGACCGTTAGCATTTGCGGATAGGCGAGGAAAGCGCGCCGGAGGCGAAGCCATCCGCTGGGAATTTTTCTTTTTTGGGGCGATGGGCCTGCGGCCGAGCCCGGAGCTCGCGCCGCGTCGCGATTCCTTTTTCAGCCATGATTGCGGCGTATCGCGCCGCGGGTGGGAAGCTTTGTCGAATTGGGAGGAGAATCTCCATGACGCCGCGCTGCAAATCGGGAGGCGCCGTTCTGCGCCTTGCGATCGCCGCTACCGCCCTCGCGCTGTCGGGCGCCGCCAGGGCTACCGATTACTACGGCCCCGGACCGCAGCAGGGGCCGTCGGTCGGGCCGGACTATCCGCCTCCGCCTCCGCCCGGGCCGGACGCCTATCCGCCGCCGGTAGGCGGGCCGGTCGTTGGCGTGCCGCCTCCGGGCCCCGCCTATCCTTATTTCTGGGGCGGCCAGCGCTACTGCTGGTACGACGACGCCTGGAACGGCCCCGGCTGGTATTGGTGCAATTACGCTTGGCGGCAGGGCTATGGCTGGGGCGGCCCCTACGGTTGGAACCGCTGGGTCTGGAGCGGCTGGCGGGGGTGGCGCGGCTGGGGCGGCGGCTGGCGTCCCGGACCGGGCGGCGGCTGGCGCGGCGGACCGCACGGCGGACCGCACGGCGGCTGGCATTGAAGCGAGAGTAGACTGAAACTTCAGGAAAGCCCGGCGTCCAGCCGGGCTTTTGGCATTCAAGGCAATTTTTTCGAAGCGTCCGCCACGCCGAGCCTCGTTTGGCAAAAAGGGGGAAAATTCTCGCGGCCGAGCTTTTGCCTAAAAATCTCCTAACAAAAAAGAGAAAGTAGCGCCTGCCGGCGGTCCGGGGAGGCGCGCCTCCTTCGCTGGGGTCGAAACCGACCCGCTTCGGCATATTGGGGGGACGCCATGCTTAAACTCGAAAGTCTTATTCCTTGCTCGCTCGTCGCACAGAAGCGGCTTATGGACCGCGCGCCCTGCGCGGAGGATGGCGGTGGCGGCCGGGCGATCTTTGCGCTGGTGACGCTCGCGGCGGAGCTGACCGGCCTGAACGGCACGCCCCTGCACGAACGGCTCGACCGACTCTGGGAGGCCGAGGAGGATCGCTCGGGAGAACGCGACCGGTTCAGCGAGATCGTGACCGAGGAGCTCTGCGCCGTCGGCCTCACCTTTTTCCCGGCTTCGGCGACAGAGCTCGTGGAGAAAATCGCAAACAAACTCGAGCGGGAAAGCTGCTGCTTCGCCGCATGAGCGAAAGGGAGTCGCGGCTCTTATTGGAGCAGTAGAGCCGCGACCCTTCCGGCGAAGAAACAGGCGAGGAGAAAATGGCCGTAACGCAGCGCGAAGAAAATCACTAATTGTGTGTCGGGACCCTGCATTGGCGCTCCCCTATTTTTTAAACAGTTGATTTCGCGACGCTCGATTCGCGGCGCATCTTCAGTGAACGGCTTTATGGTTAACGGGCGGTTAACCAGCCTCGCTCCACCTCGCATCGAGGCGTCGCGCCAAGCGTCAAAGGACCAACCGTCGCCGGCTCACGAGCCAATTCCTAGCGCTCAACTCGGGCAAGAAAAGGGCGGCTGAGCTTCCGCCACCCTTGCGTATGAGCTCCGCCTCGGCGCCCTTCGAACCGCCCGCCGAAATGTAAAATTCAGCAATGTTGACATTTATATTATATGTTGCTCTTTTATCGGGTCGATTCCGAATGATGAATCCTTAAGATTAAAAAGATTTGGCCCTTCTAAGCTTCACATCTACGGATCATTATTGAGAATGACGGGCGCGGGCCTGCTCGGTTCCGACGCCTTTTCGAGGAGGTCATCGTGAAAACAAGCGACAGATCACATTGCGAAGTCGCGGTCGTCGGCGCCGGTCCCTATGGGCTGGCCGTCGCGGCGCATCTGCGGCGAGCCGGCGTCGAGACCCGCGTTTTCGGCGACCCCATGTCCTTTTGGCGAAAGCGCATGCCGAAGGGCATGTATCTGCGATCGCCCTTATCGGCGAGCGACATCGCCGACCCCGGGGACGCGCTGACGCTTGAGGCTTACGCGCGCAAACGCGGGACGACGTTCACCTATCCGCTGCCGCTCGACGAGTTCCTCCGCTACGCGCAATGGCGCCTTGCGGAAAGCGGCGTCGAGGTCGAGGCGCGCGAGGTGCGGGCCATCGAGAAGAAAGGGCGAAATTTTCGCTTGAGCTTCGTCGACGGCGCGCCCGTCTCGGCCTATCGCGTTGTGATCGCCACCGGCCTCGCCAATCAGGAGCATCGTCCCGCCCCCTTTCTCGGCCTGCCGCGCGAGCTGGTTAGCCACAGCTGCGAGCACGAGGATTTCGCGCGGTTCGCCGGAAAGCGCGTCGCGGTCGTCGGGGCCGGCCAGAGCGGCTGCGAATCGGCGGCGCTGCTGAGCGAGGTCGGCGCTGACGTCGATCTCTTCTCGCGTGAGCCTATTCGCTGGATCGGCTCGGAAGGTTCTGCGGAGAACGCCGCCGCCCCCGTGAAAGACCTGCTGCGCAGTCTGACGAGGACGAAAAACGGCGTAGGCCCCTTCCCGCTCAACTACCTCGCCGACCATCCGGACCTCGTGAGACTCCTGCCGGACGGCCTTCGCGGCGACTTCACCGATCGCTGCCTGCGGCCGGCCGTCGCCGGCTGGGTCAAGCCGCGGCTCAGCAACGTGACCTGTCAGATCGTGGAGAGCGACTTCAGGCCCGAAGTTTCGCAATCCGAAATCCGCCTGCGCGCCGATAATCAAACCAAGACCTATGACCATGTGCTGCTCTCGACCGGCTATCGGATCGACATCGCGAGGCTCGGCTTTGTCGCGCCGGAGCTGTTGCGCCGGATCCGCTGCGCGGAGGGTTCGCCCGTGCTCGCGACGGGCTTTGAAGCGACGGTTCGCGGCCTGCATTTCGTCGGCTCGAACGCGGTCTATAGCTTTGGTCCCCTGATGCGCTTCGTCGCCGGAACGCGATACGCCGCGCGACATCTGACGCAAACCGTCGTCGCGCGGCGCACCGCTTCGGATCCGCAGGATAGCGTGGGCGCGTCGGATTTCGCCGGCCGCTCCGCGCCAAGCTCCCCGTAAGAAAGCAGCTTTGGAGGCGAGGCCAATGACATCGCAAGGGCGCGCCGCGTCTGGCGTCGAGAAGGCGGGTGAAGATCCGCACGCCGTGGGCGCCGTGATCCTGGGCGGCGCGCATAGCAGCCTCGCCGTGGCGCGCAGCCTCGGCCGGCGCGGCGTTCCCGTTGTTCACGTCAATCACGATCACCCGATCGCCGGCCTCTCCCGCTACACGCGCGACAGATTTCGTTGGGAGGGGCCGGACGGCGCCACCGCGCTGGAGCGCCTGCTGGAGATCGGCCGAGACGGCGGATTCCAGGGGTGGGCGTTGTTTGCGGGCGGCGATCCAGAGGTGCGCTTCGCCGCGCGCCATCGCGCCGCGCTCTCACACGTCTTTCGCGTGACGACCCCGCCTTGGGCGATCACGCGGTTGTCCGACGACAAGCGCCAGCTCTATCGATATGCGGCGTCGATCGGGCTGGATTGCCCCCGCAGCGTCGAGCCGCAAAGCCGCGACGAGCTCGCCCCGCTCGACATCCGTTTTCCGCTGGTGCTGAAACCTGCGGCCTATGGGCGGCCAAACGCTTTGACGATGGCGAAATGCTGGAAGGCCGCGACCAGAGACGAGCTCGTCCGGCTCTATGACCAGGCGACGGCGCTGCAGGGGGCGAGCGGCGTCATCGTGCAGGAGCTCATCCCGGGAGGCGGCGAAAGTCAGTTCTCCTACGCGGCGGTCTGGCAGGACGGCGCGCCGATCGCCTCTCTTGTCGCCAGAAGGCTTCGCCAATGGCCGATCGACTTCGGCTTCACCAGCACCTTCGTCGAGACGATCGAAAACGCGGCGATCGAAAGGGCGGCCGAGAAATTCCTGGCCTCGCTCAACTTCAGCGGCATGGTCGAGCTCGAATTCAAGCTCGACGCGCGCGACGGCCGCTACAAGCTCCTCGACTTCAACAATCGCGCCTGGGCCTGGATCGGCCTTGCCGTCGCCGCCGGCGTCGACATGCCCTATCTCGCCTGGCTGCTGGCGACCGGCCATCACGCGAAGCCTGGACGCGGACGCCCCGGCGCGGTGTGGATGCATGTCGCGCGCGATCTCGCTTCGGCTGCGCGCCATGCCATTGCCGGCAGGCTGGGGCTCGCGGACTATTGCGCGTGCTGGCGGCGACCGCTCGTCTTGGCGGCCTTCGCCTGGGACGATCCCCTCCCCGGCGTTCTCGAGCTGCCGCTCGCGCTCCATCGCGGTCTGACCTTACGCGCGCCCATGATCTTGCGCGCCGGCGGGGCTTTGACGGCGTGCGCGGCGCCCAAGCGCTCCTGACGGGCCAAACGGCGCGCGCTTGCGCAAATCTCCGCAAGCTGGTTCTTGTCTCTGGTACGAATTCCGCAAAAGTCCGACTTTTGCGATCAGAATTCGCAGCAGACGCGCGGCGCGGGGGAGCCGATGGGCTGGGTGCTTCTTGTGCTCGCAGGGCTCTGCGAGATCGTCTGGGCCGTGGCGCTCAAATATTGGGGCTTTGGGCGGCTTTTGCCCTCGGCCGGCATCCTCGCGGCGATGGGGGCAAGCGCCGGGCTCCTGAGCCTTGCCTTGCGGTCGCTGCCCGTCGGCACGGCCTATGCGGTCTGGACCGGCATCGGCGTCGTCGGCACGGCGGCCCTCGGCCTCTATCTCTTCGACGAGCCGGCGTCGCCGCTGCGTCTCGGCTGCATCGGGCTGATCCTGCTGGGGATGGTCGGATTGAAGCTAAGCTCGTGAGGCTGCGTCGGGGGGGGGAATTCACGCGGAAAGCGCGCAACCAATTAGCCTTCTGGAGGAGCCCTTTCCTCGTACTGCAGATCGGTTGTTATTTTCATTTTCAGTAGCTCGCGTAGCCCTGCCCCATATTGGGTGATGCTTCTCATCAATTCCAGAAGCGTCACGTTCAGGAAAACGACCCGGTCTCGCGAAACGACGTGGACCATGCCAGAGAAGGCCGCGGGCGCTGAAGGGAGAAACACGGTCAACTCGCCATCTCCGTGATCTTCGATCACATAAGCTGGCCGTTGCATTCCTTCTGACAGCAACAACATTGCCGGCTTGAAACCTGCCGACGACTTGGGCTGAACGGCCCCCGACACGAGGTTTTTCAGCAGCGAGTAAATGGGCAGACGCGCGAGAGTGTGGTCCTCCACCCACTCCTGCATTCGTCTGACAAATGCCGCGCGCAGCAGCACCCCGAAGATGAATGAAGCGCCAATGAGGAGGACGACCGCCACCGACTGTTTAAGCCTGGGCGTATCCGCCAAAACGTCTTTGGGAAGCATATGGACGATCGGCGCCGCAATCTTCACGACGACGCCAAAGGCTTGCGCCAATAGCCCCCACAACAACAAGAGGGGCAGGAGCACCAGCAGCCCCCCAATTATCGTATTTTTCAAAAACTCGGCGATCGTTTTCATGGAGCTTCGCATCCCGTTGATTGGACCGGCTGCGCGCCTCCCGGACCTTCCGCACGCGGGTCGAGGACAGATTGCGGTACGACGATCATGATCGCGAACGCATCCTGATCGTCCGAGGGCTGGAGTTACACCGGTTAAATTACCGGGCCAACTCCGCGCTGCGATTAGTCTGCATCTGCCTGATGCTTCCTGGGGATGACCGGGTTGAAACTGAGCTCGTGAGACTGCCCCGCTCTGCATCAGTGCTGCCCTCAGCTCGAACATGATAAGCCGCTCACGGAGAGGAGGCGCGCTCGCGCCAGCGGCGACGAGGGGCCGAGGCGGAGTTTCAATGGAAACTGTTGCTACCAAGTCGTAAGATTGCCGCCAACCAACGATTGGAGACGCGCCGTGGCCGACATCCAAAAAGTCAGCGTCGCCCTGACCGGCGAGCAACTCGCCGCCCTCAAGGCCGCCGTCGAAGCCGGTGAATATGCGACGACGAGCGAGATCGTCCGTGAGGCGATCCGCGACTGGCAGTTCAAGCGCGAACTTCGCCAGGAAGACCTCAAGCGCCTGCGCCAATTATGGGACGAGGGCAAGGCGAGCGGCTCGCCGGCGTCGCTTGATTTTGACGAGGTGAAACGCGAGGCGCGAAAGCGGCTGGCTGAAGCCCAAAAAGCGCACGGCGATGGTCGTTAGACTGGTTTGGAGTCCAGAAGCGCGCAAAGATCTGCTCGATATTTACGTCGTCATCGGCCTCGAAAATCCAGCCGCGGCGGAACGGCTCTATGACAGGATCGCGAGCAAAGCCGAGGCGCTGGCGCATTTTCCCCGGCTGGGGCCGCGTCGCCCTGACATTCGGCCGGCCGCGCGTGTGCTGGTCGAGGGGCCATATCTCATTCTCTTCGAGACCCATCCAGACACGGACGAGGGTCCGATTGATCGGGTCGAGATCGTGCGCGTCGTCGACGGTCGGCGTGATTTGCCGAACGTGATCTGAGCGCAAGGGACTGGAGGTTTGCAGATCACCCTGCCGGCCTCCCGCTCAAAAATAGCTCTCCAGACGCCCGCGCCGGCGCGTGTCGAGCGTCGCGCAGTGGAAGGAGCCGCCGAAGCCCGCGTAATGCAGGAAGGGACAGGGAATGGGTTCTAACCCCCAATCCTTCATCGCCTTCATCGTGCGCTTGTGATGCGGATCGACGAAGACGCGCTTCTCGTCGAGCATCAAGATATTCATGTTGAGCCATTTGCCGCAGAGCGAGGTGAGCTTGAGCAGACCGTCCTCGATCGGATCGGGCTCGGGGGCGATTAGAATCTCCCATTTCTTCATGATCGGCGGCAGCGCGTCGACGTCGATATATTCTGGATTGACCAGAAAGCGACCGGGACCGAGCGGCAGAATGGTCGTGTCGATATGCATCGGCATCCGGCAGCGGCTCGGAACCTCGTGGATGCGATAGTCCTCGCCCAGATGCTGGCGCAGCCATTCGATGCCGAAGGCGTTGGTTACATTGCTGCGCGTGACGAAAATGTCGCGCCCGCAGCGAAAGAAGTCGGCGGCGTCGAAGACCGGCTCGAATTCGGTCAGAATATAGCTGATCGGCTCGCCTTCTCGCGGGATCTTGAAGTTTCGATCGTAGAGATCGTCGAGAAGCTGGGGCTTGGGCGCCGCGGTCCAGCGCGCGCCCTTCTTGAAATATTCTTTGATGAGCTCGCGATAGGAATGCGTCTCAAAATAGCGGCAGGGCCAGGCCATCGGCGTCTCGATGATCTCCTCGCCGATGACGAGCAGGCTGTCGCGCGGGCAGGAATTGCAAAAGCCTCGCGACGACCAGCCCGGCGCGCCGAATTTCTTGCGATAATCCACGGCGTCCGGCCGCCGCACGGTGACGCCGAGCGATTCCAGCAGCGCGATGAAGCCATCGAGCTCGCGCTGGGCGGGCTTGATCAGGAACTGCGGATAGCGAATGCCCCCGGCCCAGGCCTGCGCGCGGGCGGCGAGGCCCGGAATGTTGCAGGAGACGACGGGATGATCGGAAGGGATTGTCGCGCCCTCGAGGCGACCGACGATGATCTCCTCCAGCGGGTCCCACTCATTGTGCGAGCAGACGGGCGAAGGCCGAGTGTCTGCGCAAAGTGAAGCGTCCCGCGCCAATTCGTCCATTTGGTCGTCCTCCCCGAAGGCCCTCTTCTCCCAATGTCCTGCTATGGCAAGAGTAGCGCGAGGCGACAAGCTCGGAAGTTCACGCATTCGGGTCGGGCCAATGCGCTGAATAAGCGCATAGCCGAGCCGTAGCGCCGCGTGCGCGCGCTGCCGCACATCCGGGAGTTTCACCAGATCAGAGGGATCAACCTCCAGCGGACCTTCGCTTTATACTCAGCATATTCGGGCAAATTCTCCTCGAGGAATTTTTCTTCGTCGAGCAGGCGCCAGATCAGCGCCGGAAAGATCAGCGCGAGGGGGAGGAGGCCCCGCCATGACCCGAGCGCAATCGGAATCCCGCAAAGCAGGAAGACGGCGCCCGCATACATCGGGTGCCGCATGAGCGCGTAAGCACCGCTCGAGACGACCCTCTGGCCCTTCGCGACCTCGATCGTGCTCGCGGCCCAGGGATTTTCGCGCAACACGAGAAACATCGCGAGCCAGCCGAGGAGCACGAAGGCATCGCCGGCGAGCGCCACCGCCGCGGGCGTTTGCGACCATCCGAAGCGCCGGTCGAGCGCCGGGACGAGAATGAGAGCGACGAAGCCGACGGAGACGATGCTCATGATGATCTTTTGCGCGGGCTCCTTCTCGTAGCCCGGCCCGCCGGTCATCCGCCGCTCCAGGAGCTCTGGGCTGCTTTTCGCGAGATAGACGACGACCGCCAGCGAGGGCGCGAAATAGGCGAGAAGAAAAATCCAGGCCTGCCAGTAATCCAGGGTCCCCGCGGAAAGGAAAATCGCGGCTGCGGTAATGACGCCGAAGATCGCGAGGGCGCGAAGCGCGGGCGCTGTCAGGTCGGGCATGAAGCCCTCTACCTTCCCTTGGGAAACTCGAGCCCCATCTCCCGATAGCGCTCGGGGTCGTCCGCCCAATTCTCCCTCACCTTCACGAAGAGGAAGAGATGGATCTTCTGGTCGGCCGCTTCAGAAATCTCGGCGCGGGCGGCCTGGCCGATCGCCTTGATCGTGCGGCCGCCTTCGCCGATCACGATCTTCTTCTGCCCGTCGCGCGCGACATAGATCGTCTGCTCGACCCGCGCCGAACCGTCCTTCTGGTTGGTCCACGAGGCCGTCTCGACCGTCGATTCATAGGGCAATTCGTCGTGCAGGCGCTCGAAGAGCTTTTCGCGCGTGATTTCGGCGGCAAGCATCCGCAGCGGCGCGTCCGAGAGCTGATCCTCCGGATAGAGCCAGGGCGAGACGGGCATCGCCGGCGCGAGCCGGGCGCGTAGCCGGTCGAGCCCGTCGCCGGTCTGCGCGGAGACCATAAAAGTCTCCTCGAACTTTCCCGCCTCGTTCAGCTCCTTGGTTAGAGCCAGCAGGCGCTCGCGCAAGACGACGTCGACCTTGTTCAAGACGAGCCACTTCGGCGCGACGCTCTGGGCCAGTTGCTTGATCAGCGCCAAAACCTCCTCGTCCGCGCCCTTGCGCGCATCGACGATGAGCAGATTGAGATCGGCGTCCTTGGCGCCGGAAAGAGCGCTCGCGACCATCGCGCGGTCGAGCCGACGCTTGGGCGCGAAAACGCCGGGCGTATCGACGAGCACGACCTGGGTTTCGCCCTCGATCATCACGCCGCGCACTTGCGCGCGCGTCGTCTGAGCCTTTCGCGAGACGATCGTGACCTTCGCGCCGACGAGCGCATTGACGAGGGTCGACTTGCCGGCGTTCGGGGCGCCGACCAGCGCCGCAAAGCCGCAACGCGTCGAAGGGGCGTCCGCTTCGCTCACGACGGCTCCAAGCCTTCCGTCTCGATGCCCTCGCGCTGCAGAAAGGACTGCGCCGCCGCCTGCTCGGCCGCGCGCTTCGAGGGGCCCGCGCCGGACGCCTCCTCAAAACCATCGACCGCCGCCCGGATCTCGAAGCGCGGCGCGTGATCGGGGCCGCTGCGGGCGGCAAGCCGGTATTTCGGCGCCGGGAGCTTGCGGCCTTGCGCCCACTCCTGCAGCACGGTCTTGGGGTCGCGCAGCCGGCGGCTCGGGGCGACCATGCGCGGCTCGAAAGCCCGCCGCACGAGCGCCTCTGCGGCCTCGGCGCCGGCGTCGAGGAACACGGCGCCGATGATGGCCTCGCAGACGTCGCCCAGGATCGCCGTCTTGTCGCGTCCGCCGCTCAGGGCTTCGCCTTCACCCATTCGAATGAATGACCCGACGCCCCACTCGCGCGCGACCTCGGCGCAGGTCTCCTTGCGCACGAGCGCCGCAAGCCTGTGCGACAGCGGTCCCTCGCTCTCGGACCCATAGGCGCCCATCAGCATATGCGCGACGCCGAGCCCGAGCACGCGATCGCCTAAAAACTCCAGTCTCTCGTACGAGCCCGAACGCCCCGTTGCGGCGCTCGCATGCGTCAGCGCCTGCGCCAGCAGAGTCCTGTCGGCGAAAACATGACCGATGCTCTGCTCGAGCGTGGCGACATCGCGCTCCGCCTCCCGAGTCATCCCCGACATCGCCGATTCAATGCGCAACCTTGAGGATCCGGCTCCAGCGGCCCTCGAAAGGCCAGCGCCAGAGGGCGAGCGCCGACTCGCCTTCCTTGACGTCAAGCGAGAAGAAGATGCGCTCCGCGCGGCCGACGAGATTCTCGAAAGGCACGTATCCGACGCCCCCCATCGCTTTTGGCACGCGGGAATCGGTCGAATTGTCGCGATTGTCGCCCATCATGAAGTAGTGGTTGGGCGGGACGACGAAGAGCTCGGTGTTGTCGTTGACGCCGCGGTCGCCCTCGATCTCGATGATCGTGTGCTCGACGCCGCCGGGCAAGGTCTCCTTATAGGTCGGGACCTCCGTCATTCGTCCGTCGCGGCCTTCGACCCGAGCGGCGGCGATGGGCTCGCGCGGCACGACCACGTTATTGATGTAGAGCCGCCCGTCGATCATCTGGATCCGGTCTCCGGGAAGGCCGATCACGCGCTTGATGTAATCCGTGTCGTTGTCGCGCGGCAGCTTGAAGACGACAACGTCGCCGCGCTTGGGCTCGGCGCCGAGAATGCGGCCGGAAAACAGGTTCGGACTGAAGATGACGGAGTATTTCGAATAGCCGTAGGCATATTTCGAAACGACGACATAATCGCCGACGAGGAGCGTCGGGATCATCGAGCCGGAGGGAATGTTGAAGGGCTGGAACAGCAGCGTGCGAATGACGAGCGCGATGGCGAGCGCCTGAATAACGACGACGACGAGCTCGACGAGCCCGGCGACCCACCCTTCTTCCTTTTGAGGCTTGGCGACCGGAACATTCTTGCTCAAGGGGGCGATACTCCTCGTGGCGACGGCCGGCGGCCGATCCCGCGAGACCCTCTATCACGGGGCCGCTTCAATGAGAACTATCGCCTGAGCGTAAGGCTCCTCGTCGGAAAGGGTCAGATGCAACCGGGCCGTCATGCCCGCCGGCGTGAGCTCGGCAAGGCGGTTCAAGGCGCCTCCGGAGAGCTCGAGCGTCGGCTGGCCCGTCTCGAGATTGACGACCGTCATGTCGCGCCAGCCGACCTTCGCGCCGATCCCGAGCCCCAGCGCCTTGGCGCAGGCCTCCTTGGCGGCGAAGCGCTTCGCATAACAGGCGGCGCGCGACGGCCTCGCTTCGCAGCGGACGCGCTCTCGCTCGGTGAAGAGTCTTCCAACGAAGCGCTCGCCGTGACGCTCCAGCGCCTCGGCGATGCGGCGCATGTCGCACAGGTCCGCGCCGAAGCCGATGATCACGCGACCTCCGCCCGCCCGGAGTCCATCGCCGCGCGCATGAGCCGGATCGCTTCGGCGAGCCCGACGAAAACCGCTTCGCCGATGAGGAAATGGCCGATGTTCAGCTCCACGACCTGCGGCAAACTTGAGATGCGCCGCGCGGTTTCGTAATCCAGCCCGTGGCCGGCGTGGACCTCGAGCCCGCGCTCGGCCCCGCGGGCTGCGCCGGTCTTGAGGCGCTCGAACTCGCGCTCGCCCAGCGCCGCCTCGCCGACCTCGAGCGCATGGCACCAGGCGCCTGTGTGCAATTCGACGACAGGAGCCTTGATCGAGGCTGCGGCGTCGATCGCATCGGCGCTCGGCTCGATGAACAGCGACACTCTCACGCCCGCGCGCGAAAGCTCCGCGACGAAGGGGACGAGATAATCATGCGCGGCCACGACGTCGAGGCCGCCCTCCGTCGTGCGCTCGGTGCGCTTTTCCGGCACGAGGCAGACCGCGTGCGGCTTTATGCGCAGCGCGACGTCGAGCATCTGCTCGGTCGCCGCCATCTCGAAATTCAGCGGCTTCGTGATCTGCGCCTTGAGCCGCTCCATGTCGGCGTCCTGGATGTGGCGGCGATCCTCGCGCAGATGCGCGGTGATCCCGTCCGCGCCGGCTTCGATCGCGAGCAGCGCCGCTCGCAGGGGTTCGGGGCGCGGGCCGCCGCGCGCATTGCGGATGGTCGCAACATGATCGACGTTTACGCCGAGGCGCAGCGGGGGCATTCGCGTCTCCAGAAAAAAAAACGAGCGTCCGGGCGCGCGTTCTTAGCGCGCTTTTGGCTCGAACGGAATCGTTCAAGCCTCAAGGGATTGCCCCAGATCAAAATGCCGGAGCCGCGAAAATCCGGCGAAGCGCGGCAAAGGCGATATTGTCGCTGTTCGCAGGGGCGCTCAATATCACGATGTCCTTTCGACGCGACCAGTCTGCAAACGCTATATAAATCACGCCCTCAGGTCAAAATTTCTGCAGTCAATCCGTGCCGTGAGACTTGATCTCGTTCTGTAAAGGCTTAGGCTAGGGCGCAATCGAATGTTTGTCCGGCGCCGGCGCACGGATACGGCGCGCTCAGGGGGATCGATGAGGTTTCGCAAGCTCATAGCCGCGCTTTTTCTGCTGGCGCCCCTGTTGACCGCGCGCGCTGGCGCTGGCCAAACCCATGTGGCCGTCGCCGCCAATTTCATCGAGCCTGCGCGCGAGATCACGACCCTTTTCCAGCAGAAGACCGGCCATGAAGCGATCCTGATCTCGGGCGCTTCGGGAGCCTTCTTCTCGCAGATCACCCATGGCGCGCCTTTCGAGGTGTTTCTCTCGGCGGACGAGGAGCGTCCGCGATTGGCCGTCGAGCAGGGTTTCGCCGTGCCCGATAGCCGCTTCACCTATGCGATCGGCAAGCTGGTTCTCTGGAGCCGGGTCGTCGACGTGACCAAAGGCGAGGCCGTGCTGAAGGGGGGAAACTTCCGACAGCTCTCCATCGCCAATCCCACGTCTGCGCCCTATGGCGCCGCCGCCGTCGAGACTTTGAAGGGCTTGGGCGTTTTTGACGCCTTGCAGCCGAAGATCGTCCGCGGCTCCAGCATCGCTCAGGCGTTCCAATTCGTCGACACACGCAACGCCGAACTCGGCTTCGTCGCGCTCTCGCAGCTCTATGGCAATACCGAGGGCACGCGCTGGCTCGTTCCGGAAAAGCTCCACGCGCCGATCCGTCAGGACGCCGTGCTGCTGAAGAACGGCGCAAACGACGAGGCGTCGAAGGCCTTTCTTGCCTTCCTCAAGGGACCGGAGGCCCACGCGATCATCGAACGGTTCGGCTACGCCTTGGAGTGCGTCGGCTGCCCCGCGGAGTGACGCCGGATGGAGACCCTCCTGCATCTCTGGCCGCCGGTTAAGCTCACTCTCCAGCTCGCCTCGATCACGACGCTGACCGTCCTCATGGTCGCGACGCCGCTCGCCTGGTGGCTCGCGCGCTCCAAGGCGAGGTGGAAGGAGATCGTCGCCACCATCGTCTCCCTGCCGATGGTGCTGCCGGCCACCGTCCTGGGCTTTTATGTTCTTATCGCGCTCGGACCGAGCGGCCCGGGCGGCAGGATCGCCAATCTGTGGGGCGATCGCACGCTCGCCTTCACCTTCACGGGCCTTGTGATCGGCTGCATCGTCGCTTCGCTGCCGACCGTGGTTCAGCCGATCCGCAACGCCTTCGAGGCGGTCGGCGACCGCCCGCTAGAAGCTGCGGCGACATTGCGCGCCTCTCCCTGGCAGGCCTTCTGGCGCGTGGCGTTGCCGCTCGCGAGCCCCGGCATTCTCTCCGGCGCCGTGCTCGGCTTCTCGCACACGGTCGGCAATTTCGGCGTGGTGCTGATGATCGGCGGCAATATTCCCGGCCGCACCCGCGTGATGTCTACGGCGATCTACGACTATGTCGAGGCGATGCAGTGGGACGAGGCCAATATCCTCGCCGGCGGCATGGTGGCGTTCGCTTTCGTGGTGATCCTGTCGATGATCCTGATCGAGAAACGCTTCGCAAGGATGCGCGGATGAACGCCGGGCACACGATCCGCGCCGAATTTCGCAATGTGCTCGGCGGTTTCACGCTCGATACAGCCTTCGTGGCGCCCGCCAAAGGCGTCACAGCCCTGTTCGGCCCCTCCGGCTGCGGCAAGACCACGGTCATTCGATGCGTGGCCGGCCTCATTCGGGTCAAGGACGGCTATTGCAGCATCGACGGCGAGGTCTGGCAGGATCGCAATGGGATCTTTCTGCCGACGCATAAACGACCGCTTGGCTACGTGTTCCAGGAAGCGAGCCTGTTTCCCCATCTCTCGGTGCGCAAGAATTTGCTCTTCGGGGCTCCCAGGCAAAAGCCGAAAGACCGGCCGCAGATCGACTTCGACGAGGTGGTCGATCTTCTTGGTCTGCGGCGTCTGCTCGATCGCTCGCCGACCAATCTTTCCGGCGGCGAGCGCCAGCGCGTCGGCATCGGCCGGGCGCTGCTGACCCAGCCCAAGCTCTTGCTGATGGACGAGCCGCTCTCGGCGCTCGACCGCAAGACCAAGAACGAAATCCTGCCCTTCATCGAAAAGCTGCGCGACCATTTCGCCGTGCCGATCTTCTACATCACCCATGACATGACCGAGGTCGAGCGGCTCGCCGATCAGGTGGTGCTCATCGAGAAGGGGCATGTCGTCATGGCGGGCGCGCTCGCCGACTTGCAGAGCGATCCCGACTCGCCGCTGGCTTCGTCGCGAGAGGCGGCGGTGAGCCTCAAAGGCTCGGTCGCGTCCTTCGATCCGCATTATGGCTTGCTCAACATATCGCTCCCCGGCGGGACGCTGATCGCGCCCTCGCCGCCAGCCGAGATCGGCGAGACCCGGCGCGTTCGCATTCTCGCCAGCGACGTCAGCCTCGCGCGCGAGCACCCCGGCCGCAGCTCGATACTCAACGTGCTGCCTGCGAGCGTCGTGGCGATGAAGCCGCTGGATCCCTATGAGACGCTGGTCGTCGTCGCGCTCGGCGAGAAGCGCGGCGGGGTTAGGCTCCTGTCGCGCATGACCCGAAAGTCGGCGGAAGAACTCGGCCTCGTCGAAGGTCTGAGCGTATTCGCGCAGGTGAAATATGCGGCGCTCGCCGCCGGGCGCGACGAGGAGTAGCCGAACAACGGCTTGGCGGAGCGCATTGGCGCGCACACCGCCGGACTGACGTTCCGGCGCCCAATCAAAATGCGGGAATCGGACGAAGCAGCGTTCGACGCCGATCTCGAAGCGCGACAGCGAGAGCCCTACCCCACCACGCGCTCGACCTTGCTCACCCGCGGGCTCGCTCTGAGCCGCGTCATGATCTCGCTCAGATGCTTTAAGTCCGAGACTTCGAGATCGAAGGTCATCTCGCGAAAATCGTGCGAATGCGCGGTGAAGGCGATGTTGTCGATATTGGCGCCCGTTTCACCGATCAGCGATGCGAGCGCGCCGAGGGCGCCGGGCTCGTTCGCGGCGGTCGCGACGACGCGGGCAGGAAAGAGCTCCCGGGAGCCTGGCTCCACGTCCCAGCGCACGTCGAGCCATAGTTCCGGCTGATCGTCGTAGCGGGTGAGCGAGGGCGACTGAATCGGATAGATCGTGACGCCTTCACCGGGCGTCAGAATGCCGACGATGCGGTCCCCCGGCACGGCGCCGCCGCCCTCGGCGAACCGCACCGGCGTGCCGCCATGCAGGCCGCGGATCGGAATCGCCAAGTCCCCGTCTTTCTCGATCGCGCCCGGCGATTGGAACTTGAGGCTCGCGACGTTTCTCGCGTCGAGCCAGCCGGTTTTCCCTGGCCCTTTCGCCAGCGTTTTCCGATCCTCGGTGAAGTCGGGATAGAGCGCCTTGACCACGTCGCCCGAATAGATTTCGCCCCGCCCGACAGCCGCGAGCACGTCCTCGACGCTGCCACGGGCGAGGCGCGGCAGGACGCCCTTCAGCCGATCGAGGCTGAAGGGACGACTCGCCCGCTCGAAGGCGCGCTCGACGATCTGGCGCCCGAGCCCCGAATATTGCCGGCGCACGGCCTCACGCGTCGCGCGCCGAATGGCGGCGCGCGCCTTGCCGGTCGCGACCGCCGCCTCCCAGGCGGCCGGCGGCGTGTGATCGGCGCTGCGCAAGATCTCCACCTCGTCGCCGTTCTGCAGCTCGGAGAGCACGGGCGCGACGCGGCCGTTGATCTTCGCGCCCACCGCGCTGTCGCCGAGCCGCGTATGCACCGCATAGGCGAAGTCGATCGGCGTCGCGCCGCGCGGCAGCGCGATCAGCTGCCCCTTGGGCGTGAAGCAGAAGACCTGATCGCGAAAGAGCTCGAGGCGCGTATGCTCGAGGAACTCCTCGGGACTGTCGCCATGCGCAAGAAGCTCCATCGTCTCTTGGAGCCAGCGATAGGCCCCGCTTTCCTGAGCAAGATCCACTCGCCCTTCGGCGGCGTTCAGGTCCTTGTAGAGCGTATGGGCGGCGATGCCGTAACGGGCGATCTCATGCATCTCCGCGGTGCGGATCTGCAACTCGACGCGCTGATGTCCGGGCCCCACGACGGTCGTATGGATCGAGCGATAGTCGTTCTGCTTGGGCGTCGAGACATAGTCTTTGAAACGCCCGGGCACGGTCGGCCATTTGGTGTGGACGACGCCGAGCGCCGCATAGCACTCCTCGACAGTGCCGACGACGATCCGGAAACCGAAGATGTCGGAGAGCTGCTCGAAGGAAATCGATTTGCGCTCCATCTTGCGCCAGACCGAATAGGGCGTCTTCTGGCGTCCGGTGACCGCCGCCTCCATGCCCCGCTTCGCGAATTCCTCCTTAAGCTCCTCCTCGACGCGCCGGATGATGCGGCCGTTCTTGGCGCGCAGTTCCTCGAGCCGCGTCTCGATCGCGAGATAAGCCTCCGGCATCAGATGGCGGAAGGCCAGGCTCTCGAGCTCCTCGCGCAGGCGCTGCATGCCGATGCGGCCGGCGAGAGGGGCGTAGATGTCGAGCGTCTCCTGCGCGATGCGCGCGCGCTTCTCCGGCGGCACGAAATGCAGCGTGCGCATGTTGTGCAGCCGGTCGGCGAGCTTGACGAGCAGCACGCGCACGTCCTCGGCGACCGCGAGCAGGAGCTTGCGGAAATTCTCGCCCTGGCGCGCCTGCTTGGAGACGAGGTCGAGCTTGTCGATCTTCGTGAGACCCTCGACGAGTCGGCCGATTTGCGGCCCGAACAGGCGCTCGATCTCCTCGCGCGTGGCGTCCGTGTCTTCGATCGTGTCATGGAGAACGGCGGCGACGATTGTCGCATCGTCGAGCTTGAGATCGGTCAGGATGGCCGCGACCTCGAGCGGATGCGAGAAGTAGGGGTCGCCCGAGGCGCGCTTCTGCGAGCCGTGCGCCCGCATCGCATAGACATAAGCGCGGTTGAGGAGGTCCTCGTCGACGTTGGGATTGTATTTGCGAACTCGTTCGACGAGCTCATATTGACGCATCATGCGCGTTCGACCGGACTTCTCGCCTTGAATGCGGCGCGCGGCGCCGCCCGACGCGCGATGTTAGCGTGACGGCGGTCGCCCGGCCAAGCCGGAGCGCGCGGGTCGAATGATTTTAATTTAAGGGTGCGAAACTGGGAGGCCCGGAGAGCCGTAGTGGGCGCAAGAGCGCTCCCTGCATTCCCTCTCCCCGGAAAACGGGGATGAGCGGGCGCTCCGGTCCCTGCCCGTCTTACTCTGCGTCGTCCTCGATCTCGGCGGGGGGCACGAGGCCCTCGAGGCCGCGCAGCAGGTCCTCTTCGGTCATCCGATCGAACTCGGCCTCGGCCGGGGCGTCGACGCCCTCGACCGCCGAGAGGACCGGAACGAGCTCTGTCTCGGGCTCGTCCACCTCCACGTGACGCTGCAGCGAGTGAATGAAATCCTCCTCGAGGTCCTTGGGCGCGAGCGCCGTCTCGGCGATCTCGCGCAGGGCGACGACCGGGTTCTTGTCCTTGTCGCGGTCGACCAGGATCGGCTGGCCGGAGGAGATGAGGCGGGCGCGGTGCGCGGCGAGCAGAACGAGGTCGAAACGGTTGTCGATCTTGTCGACGCAATCCTCGACGGTGACGCGGGCCATGGGCGCCGGCTCCTTTGCAGGGGTTTGGGGGATTCTGGCGGGTTGCTACTACGCCCCACCCGCAAAAGCAACGGTTTTTGCGGCGCGCTCCCGAGAGGCCGCGTCTCCCGGCGCTCGGCCATGGCGATGAGCGCATGATCGGCGAACGCGATCACGCGCCCGCCGTCATTCCCCCGCGGCTCTCAGCCGCTGCGGCTTGCCCTTGGCCATCAGCTCGGTGAGCGCGCGCCGGTATTCGACCGGCATGATCTTTCTGAACATGCGGCGCATCGTCTCCCAGTTCTCGAGAATCTCGCGCGCCCGCGCCGACTCCGTGTAGCGCGCGTGATTGACGAGGAGCTGGCGCAGCCGCTCGGAGTCGAAGCGCGTCATGTCGCTCATGACGTCGACGCGGCCGTGGCCTTCGAGATCGCCGCACTGGTGGAAGGTCTCGCACATCGCGGTCTCTTCCTCCTTCAGGGGCTCGAGCTCCACCATCGCCAGATTGCAGCGCGTCTCGAACGTCCCGTCCTCGTCGAGCACATAAGCGATGCCGCCCGACATGCCGGCGGCGAAATTGCGGCCCGTCGGCCCGAGCACGACGACGACGCCGCCGGTCATATATTCGCAGCCATGGTCGCCGACGCCTTCCACGACAGCGATCGCGCCGGAGTTGCGCACGGCGAAGCGCTCGCCGGCGACGCCGCGGAAATAGCATTCGCCCGCGATCGCCCCATAGAGGACGGTGTTGCCGACGATGATCGACTTCTCCGGCGTGATCTTCGTCGCGACGCGCGGCGGATAGATGATGATCTTGCCGCCCGAGAGCCCCTTGCCGACATAGTCGTTGGCTTCGCCTTCCAGCCGCAGCGTCACGCCGCGCGCGAGAAAAGCGCCAAAGCTCTGGCCCGCCGTGCCGGCGAGGCGGATGTCGATCGTGTCCTCAGGCAGGCCAACGTGGCCATAGATCTTGGCGATCTCGCCCGAGAGCATCGCGCCGGTGGCGCGGTCGGTGTTCTTGATGGGCAACGCAATCTCGATCCTCGCGCCGCGGTCGATTCCGGCCTGCGCCTTCTCGATCAGAGTGCGATCGAGAACCTTGTCGAGCCCGTGATCCTGCTTTTTGCTGTGGCGGATCGCCTCGCCTTCTCCCGGCGGCTTGTGGAAGAGCCGCGTGAAGTCGAGCCCCTTCGCCTTCCAGTGCGCCAAGGCCTTGGCCTTGTCGAGCATCTGGGTCTGACCGATGAGCTCGTCGAAGGTGCGATAGCCCATCTTGGCCATCTGCTCGCGCGCTTCCTCGGCGACGAAGAAGAAGAAGTTGATGACATGCTCGGGCGCGCCGACGAACCGCTTGCGCAGCACCGGGTCCTGCGTCGCGACGCCGACCGGGCAGGTGTTGAGGTGGCACTTGCGCATCATGATGCAGCCGGCGGCGATCAGCGGCGCCGTGGCGAAGCCGAACTCGTCGGCGCCGAGCAGCGCTCCGACGACGACGTCGCGGCCCGTGCGCAAGCCGCCGTCGACCTGAACGGCGATGCGCGCGCGCAGGCCGTTAAGCACCAGCGTCTGATGCGTCTCGGCGAGGCCGATCTCCCAGGGGCTGCCGGCGTGCTTGATGGAGGTCAAGGGCGATGCGCCAGTGCCGCCTTCAAAGCCCGAGATCGTCACATGATCCGCCCGGCCCTTGGAGACGCCGGCGGCCACCGTGCCGACGCCGACCTCGGAGACGAGCTTCACCGAGACGTCCGCTTGCGGATTGGCGTTCTTCAAATCGAAAATGAGCTGCGCCAGATCCTCGATCGAATAGATGTCGTGGTGCGGCGGCGGAGAGATGAGGCCCACGCCCGGCGTCGAATGCCGCACCTTGGCGATCACCGAGTCGACCTTGTCGCCCGGCAACTGCCCGCCTTCACCGGGCTTCGCGCCCTGCGCCATCTTGATCTGAATCATGTCGGCGTTGACGAGATATTCGGTCGTCACGCCAAAGCGGCCCGAGGCGACCTGCTTGATCGCGCTGCGCTTGCTGTCGCCGTTGGGCTCCGGTTTGAAGCGATCCGGCTCCTCGCCGCCCTCGCCCGTGTTCGACTTGCCGCCGATGCGGTTCATCGCAATCGCGAGCGTCGTATGCGCCTCTCGCGAGATCGAGCCGAAGGACATGGCGCCGGTCGAGAAGCGCTTGACGATCTCGGAAGCCGGCTCGACCTCCTCCAGCGGCACGGGCTTGCGGCTGTCCTCCTCGGCGTCCTTGATCCGGAACAGACCGCGCAGATTGAGCAGCGATGCGTTCTGCGCGTTCAAAATCTCCGCGAAGGCGCGATATTGATCGCGCGCATTGCCTCGCACGGCGTGCTGGAGCAGCGAGATGGTTTGCGGCGTCCAGCTATGCGCCTCGCCACGAATGCGGTACGCGTAGTCGCCGCCGACATCGAGCGCGTCGCGATAAACTGGCGCGTTGCCGAAGGCCAGACGATGGCGGCGCACCGTTTCCTGCGCGATCTCGGCGAGCCCGACGCCATCGACGCGGGTCGTCGTGCCGGTGAAATATTGATCGACGAAGCTCTGCGCGAGGCCGACGGCGTCGAAAATCTGCGCGCCGCAATAGGACTGATAGGTCGAGATGCCCATCTTGGACATGACCTTCAACAGGCCCTTGTCGATCGCCTTGATGTAGCGCTTGATCGCCGTCTCCGCGTCGACGCCGCCGGGCAGATGCTCGGCCTGCGCGGCAAGAGTCTCGAAGGCGAGATAAGGATTGATCGCCTCGGCGCCATAGCCCGCAAGGCAGGCGAAGTGATGCACCTCGCGCGCTTCGCCGGTCTCGACGACGAGCCCGACCGAGGTGCGCAGGCCCTTGCGGATCAAATGATGATGCACGGCTGCGGTGGCGAGCAGCGCCGGTATCGGCGCGCGGTCCGGGCCGACGCGCCGGTCGGAGAGGATGATGATGTTGTAGCGGGAGGTCACCGCCTCCTCGGCGCGGCTGCAAAGCCGCGTTAGCGCGTCCTCGAGCCCCTCGGGGCCGTTCTTCGCGTCATAGGTGATGTCGAGCGTCTTCGTGTCGAAACTGTCCTCGAAGGAGCCGATCGCGCGAATCTTCTCCAAATCCTCGGAGGTCAGAATCGGCTGGCGCACCTCAAGCCGCTTCTTCTTCGCCGAGCCCTCGTGATCGAGGATATTGGGCCGCGGGCCGATGAAGGAGACGAGGCTCATGACCAGCTCCTCGCGGATCGGATCGATCGGCGGATTGGTCACCTGCGCGAAGTTTTGCTTGAAGTAAGTGTAGAGCAGCTTGTCGCGATCCGAGAGCGCCGAGATCGGCGTGTCGGTTCCCATCGATCCCACCGCCTCCTGGCCGGTCACGGCCATCGGATAGATGAGAAGGTCGAGGTCTTCCTGCGTGTAGCCGAAGGCCTGCTGGCGATCCAAAAGCGAAACGTCGGCGCGCTGCGCGACGCCGGCCGAGACGGGCTTTAAATCCTCGAGCTGGATTTGCGTGCGCGCGAGCCATTCCTTGTAGGGATGGGACTGCGAAAGCGCCTTCTTGATCTCGTCGTCGGAGACGATGCGGTGCTGCTCCAGATCGACGAGCAACATCTTGCCCGGCTGCAAGCGCCACTTCGCGACGATCTTCTCCTGCGGAATGGGCAGCACGCCCATCTCGGAGGCCATCACGACGAGTCCGTCGTCGGTGACGAGATAGCGGGCCGGACGCAGGCCGTTGCGATCGAGCGTCGCGCCGATCCGCCTGCCGTCGGTGAAGGCCATGGCCGCCGGCCCGTCCCAGGGCTCCATCAGCGCGGCGTGATGCTCATAAAAAGCCTTGCGCTCGGCGTCCATCAGCGGATTGCCGGACCAGGCCTCCGGAATGAGGATCATCACCGCATGCGCCATCGAATAACCACCGCGCATCAGGAATTCGAGCGCATTGTCGAAGACGGCGGTATCGGACTGGCCTTCGTAGGAAATGGGCCAGAGCTTGCTGATGTCGTTGCCGAAGAGCGGCGAGGCGACGGAGGCCTGTCGCGCCGCCATCCAGTTGAGATTGCCGCGCAGCGTGTTGATCTCGCCGTTGTGCGCGACGAAGCGATAGGGATGCGCGAGGCGCCAGGACGGAAACGTGTTGGTCGCGAAGCGCTGATGCACGAGCGCCAGCGCCGAGATGAAGCGCTTGTCCTGGAGATCGAGAAAATAGCGCGGCAATTGCGAAACGAGCACCATGCCCTTGTAGACGATGGTGCGCGAGGAGACCGAAACCGAATAGAACTCGCGACCCGAGGGCCCGAGCGCGTAAATTTCGCTCGAGGCGGTTTTGCGGGCGAGATAGAGCCTTCGTTCAAAATCCGCTTCGTCCTCTGCCTGCGGCCCGCGCCCGACGAAGAGCTGCGCGTGGTGCGGCTCGACGGCGTGCACCGCCCCGCCGAGATCACTCGAGTCGACCGGGAGCTCGCGCCAGCCGAGCAACGCCAGGCCTTCGCGCTGCATCGCGGCGTCGACGATGGCGCGCGCCTTCTTGCGCATTTCGGCGTCGCGCGGCAGGAAAAACTGGCCGATCGCATATTCCTGGGGCTTGGGCAGGGCGACGCCCTGCTTCTGCATCTCCTCCTTGAAGAATCCGTGCGGAATCTGAACGAGAATGCCGCAGCCGTCGCCAAGCTTCGGATCGGCGCCGACCGCGCCGCGGTGGTCGAGGTTGAGCAGGATCTGCAAGCCCATCTCGACGATCTCGTGGCTCGCCTGATTGTCGAGCTTCGCTACGAAGCCGACGCCGCAGGAGTCGTGCTCCTTGGACGGGTCGTAGAGGCCTTGGGCGGGCGGCAGCAGAGGATCGCGGCCCAGCGTCTCGCGCTCGGTCGTCGCGCGCGGCGGCTCGGCGGGGAAGAAGGGAGTGCGCGGCATGTCGCTTCGATCCTTTTGTGTCTTGTCCGGCGCTGCGGCGGCTCGAGGGCGCAAAGCGCTTGCTCCCCCCGGCCTTCCGGAGGCGAGCGGCGTCCTCGAGCGATGCAAGAGTGGCGGCTCGGCGAACGGGCGCGGGGCGGGGCCGTTCGCCAGCCGTATTCCTGCCAGATTTAAGGGGGGGTGACAAGAAAGCCAGCGAGGGGACCGCGTCCTGGCCTGAAATTCCGTGCTTTTGGGCGGCGGCGCTCAGTCCGACATGATCAGCGCCCAAAAAACCTTGTATCGCGCGTCGGGCGCATAGGCCGTGGCGATCCCCATGCGGCGCATGTGCGGCTCGAGCAGGTTTTCATTGTGCAGCTTCGAGCGCCGCCAGCCGGCGAGCGCCTCCTCGAAGCTTTTGTAGCCGGCCGAGACATTCTCGACGGCGTAGCCTTTCCCCCGGCCGGCCGCGGCGATCCTTTTCACGAAGGGGCCCTTCACATTGTGATCGAGCCGTCCGGCCTCGGCCATGGCTTTCGCCTGAAACTGCGCCGCCTTCTGCAGCGTCGGATCGCACGCGACCTCGGAGAGCCCGTTCTTTTTGCGGTAGAGCGAAATCATCTCGCGTGCGGCGTTCTCGTCGAGGACCGCGCCGCCCGAAGCCAGGGCGTGATGCTGGGACGGCTCAGAAGAAACCGTCGGCCCCGGCTCGGTGACGTTGCACCCGCCAAGGGCGAGCGCCAAACACGCCAAAAGGCATTTTTTGACGATTGTTATGCGCATGAGGCTTTGACGGGTCCATCGAAAAGAGGCGAGGGATTGCGCGCGCGAGGCGCTGCTTTCTAAAGCCGAAGCGAGGGCAAAAATAGGGCGTCGCCGGGGGCGCCCACGCGGCCCTGGTCACGCGCTGGGAGCCTGACTGATTTCTTCGAGGCTCCTGGCTTTGGTCTCTTGCGCTTTTCTTGAAGCGCTTTGCCTGCGCGCTAATTTGCTCGGCAGGGTCTAGACGTCGGAAACGGCCATGGATCTCTTCGTCAAAGCCAAAGACTTGGGCGGCGCCGAGCACACGGTCATCTGCGACGATCCAAAACGCGCGCTGGAAATTGAAAAAGGCAAAAAGGCGACGGGCTGCGAGGTCTGGGTCGAGGAAGGCGACGGCCGGCGCATCGACGACGCGGCCTTGCGCGACTTGGCGAGCCAAGACCAGCAGGCGTCGGATGAGTTCCAATCGACGGCCGCGAGGACGCGAGGACGTCCGGAGAGCGCTTCCCCCTGACGGCAGGCAAGGCCGGCGCTATTTGCGAACCCGTCCCGCGCTATGAGTGGGAATCTCCTTCTCCAGCCGCATTGGGACGCGGGGTCTTCACGGCTCCGATTTCGACGGTTTCTTTTGTGACAACAACTTCGCCGGGGGCTGGCCGCACCTGCTTCGCGCGCAGCTCGTGGAGCATCTCCGGCGTCACGCCCGCGTCGTATAGGTCCCGCAGCGCCTTGGCTCGCGCGCGATCGTTCAGGATTTCCGGCGTATCCATCGCTTCGCGATCTTTCTTGGAGGCGGGCGAGCCGAGGCGCTTCGACAGTATGACCCTGATCCCATGCTTTTCGCATTCGCTCAGCATCGCGTCCTGATTGGGATAGGCCTTCGTGACGGCGCGCGAGAAGCCAAGGCAGGCGAGACGATAGATCAGCCTCTGCGAAACCTCTCCCTGGAAATAGCCGCCATGCACGTTGATGCGCTTCTCCTCCGGCACGATCGGCGAGGCGTAAAGCCACAGCAGCTTGATATGCTCGAGATAGGGAATACCGGCGTCGGGGTTCTCCGCTTTGTAGTTGCGGGCCTGGGTCAGCAAGCCCTTCGGCGGCTCTCCGTCGACATAATCGGTGCAGTCGAAATAGGTGAAAATCTTCGCGACGGCCGCGGGGTCCGACCGCCTGCGCAGCAAGGCCGCGCCACTTCGCCGCGTCGCGCCCGCGAGCTCGCTGAGCGTCTCGACGCCGGTCCGCAGCTTGCGCAGCAGCCCGTCGGCGCTGATGCCGCCGAAGCCGGTCGACAGAATTTCGGCGTTCCCGAGTTGATAGCCATAAACGCGATTGCCGGTCGGGAAAGAAAAGTAATTCGCCGTCGTCGAGATCTGGCGAAGCACTTCGTCGCCCTCGCTGCTGAAGAGATAGGCCTCCCGGAATCGCTCCAAGGCGGAGCGAAGAAAATTGGCGCGATCGGCGAGCAGCGTCTCGGCGGGGATGTCAGGCGAGGCCAAGAGGAAGCGCATCAAAGTGAAAACATGGCCGATCTTGCTCGAGACCGACGGCGTGTGGCCCAACTCTTCGTCCGAGTTTTCGGACGCTTCGCCGGCGCCGCCCCTGGATTCGATTGCAAATTCCCTCCGCGCCTCGCCGGAAAGATAGGTGGTGATGACCTCGGGATCGAAAACGTCGGAGAGCACCCGGAGCGTATTGGTGACGACGAGGCCGCCCATGCTGTGACCGATGAAGGAGAGCGCGATGCGCCTGCGTTTCGATCGAGTCTCCGCATATTCGCTGCTGTCGACCAGATTCGACACCTCCAAATCGATCTGGCGGATCACCTCGACGAGATCCGGCACCCCGTAATTGGTCGCCCGATGGATGTCTCGGAAGTAGATGATGGCGCGCAGCAGCACGAGAACGACGATCACCCCGAACAGCGCCACGGCGACGAGCGTCAGGAGCTCCAACAGGCGCGGCGCCCAGCCTATGGCGCTCGACAGCAGGACCACGGCCGAAAAGAAAAAAAGCCCGCGGAGGAACAGCGGCATCGCGGTGAGGCTGCTCGCGAGAACCTTGTGGAACATCGCCTCGGAAGGCCAGCGATAACCGATGCAGACGATTCTGCGGCCAGGTGAAAAAATCGCCTTCTGGTCCTTCTCGAGCGCTTTGACGGCGTCGGCGAAAAAGTCGCGCGCCGCGTCACGAGGCGTGTTGAAGCCGTGCACCATGACGACGAGGTCGGCTTCGGCTTCGGGCTCGCCAATCGGCGCGAGGGTCTGGGCAATTTCCTTGATGGCCTTATCGGTGTCGACTCGCCCGAGCCCCTTCGGCGGCATATCGTGCGTGTTCACGCGATCCTCGACATTGTCGGGCGCGGTGCTCTCGATGAAGTAGAAGGTGACGTTGGGGATGAGGCCGCTTCTGGCGTAGACTCGAAAATCTGGGGCGGCTTCTTTCTTGGCCTCGTCGACAGGCTTGTCGCTGCTCGTGGTCGCAGACATCGCGCGCCTTCCCCGAAATCCTCACCGCATAGGCCGCGCAGTCTGCGCCAGCAGAACAATCCGGGCAAGGGTGGGCGCGGGGCGCGCTTGTCTAAGACGAGGCTTTCGCCCATCATCACCTCCTGCTCCCAGGCCATCTCCAGAGAAAAAGGCGCGTTCACATGCTCGGCTTCCGCCTGCCTCGAATGATGACGATGCTCTTGGCCGGCGCCTTTCTCGTCCTCGCCCTCATCCTCGCGGGCGTTTATCTCTGGTCGCCAAGGGCCACCCTCCTCATAACGACCGGCCCCAACGGAGGCATGGCGCAACGCTTTGTCTCGGCCTTCATCGCCAACACGGAAGCCGCTCACCCGCGCATCCGCTTCGAGACGGTGACCGTGCCGGACCTCACGGCCAGCTCCAGGGCCCTGGAGGAGCGCAAGGTCAACATCGCCATCGTGCGCAGCGACGTTTCCCCGCCCGTGAACGGGCAGTCGCTGGTCATCCTGCGCCGAGACATTGTTGCAATCGTGCTGCCGCCGGGTTCGCCGATAGAGAGCGTCGGGCAACTGTCCGGCAAAACCGTCGCCATTCCCACCGGCCCGGTTCAAAACGACAATTCGCGCGCGCTGGATTTGATCCTGAGCTATTTCAACGTTTCGCCCGGGGCGGTGAAGCGCATTTTCGTGAGCCCGGGCCAAATTGGCTTAGCGCTTCGAGAGAGGCGCGCAGCGGCGGTCCTGGCCGTCGGTCCGATCGGGCCGGGCGAGGTCGTCGACGCCGTCGCGGCGGTGGCCAAGGCGACGAGAGGGACACCCAGCATTCTCAGCCTGGACGAAGGCGAAGCCATCGCCAAGAGAAGCCCGGGATTCGAGGAAATCGATATTCCCAAGGGCGCTTTCAAAGGGAACCCGCCGATCCCCGACGACGACGCCAAAGGGGTCGCCGTCAGTTATCGCTTCGTCGTTCCCACGACGATGCTGAATGCGGTCGCCGGCGCGCTGGCCCGGTCTATCTTGAAGACAAAGGCGAAGCTCGTCGCTCTGACGCCTTTGGCGAACCAGATCGAGGCCCCCGATCCCGACGAAAAGAACCCCATTCTGCCGATCCACCCTGGCGTCGCGAACTACCTTTCGAGCGGAGACCAGAGCTTCTTCGATGAGTTTCAGACCTATTTCTATTTCATCGGCATTCTGCTCAGCATCATCGGCTCGGCAGTCGCCCTGATGGCGGGGCTTGTCAGCAACAGGAAGCTGAGAAACGATCAGGAAAAGATTTTTCGACTTCTCACCATTGGCGATGAAGCTTCGAACGCCAGCCCCGCGGAACTCGAGGCCCTCCAGCAGGAATTCAAAACGATCCTTGAAACCTGCGTCGGCAAGCTCGCGGACGGCTCGAGCGAGACGGGACAAGCGGCCGTGTCCTTGGCGTTGGATCACGCCCGGCGCTCCATGGAGGAACGAAGGGCGGCGTTGAGCGGGACTTCCCGGCGGGCGAGCGCCGAAGCCCCTCTCCCGTCCTGAGCCTTTCGGCTTCGCGCAGATTTCGCCGCGAAATTTCGCGCGAAATCTGGAGATCCGAAGGTTTTACGCGGCGCATTCGCCCCACGCGCGCCGCAATGGCCTGCAATTCTCTGAGCTCGGGCGGGGAGCCCCCCTCAGGAGCAGGCAGGATGATCAGCCGCGTCGCTCGGCAATTTCTTCACACGGCGGCGCTCGTTGCGACGCTTGGCGGTTTCGCGTGCGAAACCCCGGCTTTCGCGCAAGCCTATGGCTATGGCGGCGGCCCCTACGGCGGTCCGCCTCCCTCCTCTGGCGGGTATCCCGGCTATGGTCCCCCGCCTGGCTACGGCCGCGACTACGACGACCGAGGCGCCCGCTATGGCGGACCGTTCGGCCGGCGCGCGGGCGCGCCCTTCGCCTCCCGGCGGGCGATCGCCGGCCTACTCGCCGAGCGTGGGCTGCGCCTCGAAGGACCGCTGGATTTCGAAGGGCCCAACATCGCCGCCATCGGCGTCGACCCGACGGGCCGCGCACGCCGCTTCGTCATCGATCCTTATCAGGGCGAGGTGCTGTCCGCCCGACCGCTCCCGCAGATGGCCGCCCGGCCCGACAGGTTTGGGGACGAGAGGCTGCGCGAGGATCTGCCTCCGCCGCCCGTGGCCCCCGGCGCGAAGCCGCGAGGCCCCGCAGAACTCTCAGAGACCTCCCCGGTCTGGCGCACCGGGCCCTCCGCAGCGGGCGGGCCGGCGGCGCCTGCCGCCAAAACTCATTCCACCGCCGTCGAGCGCCGCGACGCCGCGCCGCCGCCGGAGAAGCGCAAGCCTGTCCCGCCTCCTGCGCAGGAGGCCTCGGTGGCGCCCGCACATCCTTCCGCGGCTCCGGGGACGCAGGGAGCCTCCGCCGCCGCGCCCACGGGCGAGCTCGAACCGCCGCGGCCTGCCAGCGGCGGTTGAAGCAGGCCCCTCCCCCGCTTCCGGACAGGGAGAGGGCTTCAGCCGAGGCCCTGCGGCTTGCCGACGATGGCGACGAGCAGGCTCCCGTCGCCGAGCAGCCGCTTCGCCACGCCGCGCGCGTGATCGAGCGTCACGCTCTCGATTTTATCGTTGCGCGTGTCCAAATAGCCCGGGTCCTCGCCGTCGAGCTGCAGCCGCACGAGCTGGCTTGCGATCTTGGTCGAAGTGTCGAAGCGTAACGCGTAGGAGCCGACGAGAAACTTCTTGGCCTTGTCGAGCTCCTCGGCCATCGGGCCCTCGGCCGCGAGCCGGCGGCATTCCTCCTCGATGACGCCGAGAGTCTCGCCTGCCCTCTCGTTCTTCGTCGCGGCGCCGCCGAACAGCGCCGCCGAATGGCGATAGTCTTGAAGATGAGAATAGACCGAATAGGCGAGGCCGCGTTTCTCGCGCACCTCGTTGAAAAGCCGCGAGGTGAAGACCCCGCCGCCCAGAACGTGATTCACCACGACCGCCGCGAAATAATCCGGGTCCGCCTTGGCGATCCCGCCGCGCCCGAAACGGAAGGTCGATTGAGGCACGTCGAGCTCGATCACGCGGCGCTCGCCGACATTCGCCACGGCGACCTGCGGCGTCGGCTCGAGCTGCGAAGCTTGCGGCCACGCGCCGAAGACCGCGTCGAGCTTTTGCGCGAGCGTCGCGGCGCTGATCGCGCCGACGACCGCGATCTTCAGATTGTCGCGCGCAAAGAGCTTTGCGCGCAGGGCGTCGAGGTCGGCGCGCTCGAGACGCTCCAGCGTGTCAAGGTCGCCGCGCAGCGGACGACCATAGGGGTGGCCCGGAAAGGCCGCCTCGCGGAAGGCCTTCGCGACCATCGTGTCGGGATCGTTCGCCTCGCGTTTGATGCTGGCGGCGAGCTGCCCGCGCACGCGGGTGACCGCCTCCGCCTCGAAGCGCGGTTCGTTGAGCGCGATGCGAAAGAGCTCGAAGCCCTCGTCGAGCGTGCGCGTGAGCGATTGGAAATGACCCGAGAGCTGGTCGCGATCGGCGCCGAAACCGAGATGGATCGCGAGATCCTCAACCTTGCGATGGAAGGCGCGCGAGTCGTAGGGCCCCGCGCCTTCGTCGAGAAGGCCGGCGAAGAGGGATGAGAGGCCCTCCTTTCCCTGCGGGTCCTGCGAGGCGCCGCCGCCCGTCGCGAACTCCAGCGCGACGAGCGGAACGGCGTAGCTCTCGACGAGCCAAGCCTCCACGCCGCAGGCGGCCTGGACGCGCTGCACGGTTTCGGCGCGCGAGCTTTGTCGCGGCAAAGAGTGATGAGCGGTCATCGAGCGCCGCCTTTCGGGCGCCGGTCGAAGCGGGACGTTCGGTTCACGCCAAAACCTCCTTGGGCAGGAGATAGCCCGTGACCGAGCGCCGCTTGTCGAGCCATTTGACGGCCGCCTCGCGAAGGGCGCTCGCTGGCACCGCGTCGATGCGGTCGCTCCAGCTCTCCACGTCGGCGACGGAGAGGCCGGTGGCGAGCGCCTCGCCATACCAGCGCGCGAGCGAGACCTGGCTGTCCTGCGCATAGACGGCGTCGGCGATCATGCGCGTCTTGGCGCGGCGCAGCTCCTCCTCGGCGACGTCGCGCTCGAGAAAGCGCGCCAGCTCCTGATCGAAGGCCGCGTCGAGCGCCGCGGGCTCCACGCCTTCGGCGGGCGTCGCGAAGAGATAGAAGCGCGTGTCGTCGAGCGCCGAGCCCATGTAATAGGCCCCGACGGAGACGGCGAGCCGCTCGTCCTCGACGAGGCGCTCATAGAGCACGCTCGCCGGACCGCCGCCGAGAACATGCGCGAGAAGATCGAGCGCCTCCGCCTCTCCCGGCGCCGCAGTCGCGTAGGAAGGCGTCACGAAGATGCGCTCATAGGCCGGCTGCTCGACCTTTTCGTCGGCGAGCGAGACGAGACGCTCGGCGCGCGGCGGCGGCTCCTGCGGGCGGCTGCGCCGCGGCGGCGCGGCGCGGGCCGGGATGCGGCCATAGGTCTGCCCCGCAAGGCGACGAACCTCCTCGGCCGAGACGTCGCCCGCGACGATCAGGATCGCGTTCTCCGGCGTGTAGAAGCGCCGATAATAGGCGAGCGCGTCGTCGCGCGAGAGATCCTCGATCTCGTGAGTCCAGCCGATGATCGGGGCGCCATAAGGATGGCGCGCAAAGAGCGAGGCCTGGATCGCCTCGTCGAGCTGCGCCGCCGGGTCGTTCTCCACGCGCATGCGACGCTCCTCGAGAACCACCTCGCGCTCGGGATCGACGACCTCGTCGGAAAGCACCAGATTGGTCATCCGATCGGATTCGAAACGCATCAGCGTATCGAGATGCTCCTTGCCGATGCGCTGAAAGTAAGCGGTGTAATCATAGCTCGTGAAAGCGTTCTCCTGACCGCCGAGATCGGAGACGAGATTGGAGAACTCGCCCTGGGGATGCTCCTTCGTGCCCTTGAACATGAGATGCTCGAGAAAATGCGCAATGCCGGACTTCCCGACCGGATCGTCTGCCGAGCCGTTCTTGTACCAGACCATGTGCGTGACGACCGGCGTGCGCCGATCCTCGATCGTCACGACCTCCATGCCGTTGGAAAGCGTGAAATGGTCGACCTTGGCCTTGCCGCCATGGCCGGAAGCGGATGGCTGAGGCGGGGTGAGTTGGGCTTCGGGATGAGACATCGACCAACCGTCTTTCCTCGGCGCGACGCCGAATGCGGGAGAGCAGCATTTGTCATTTCGCACAATATAGGCTTGATTCCGGCGCTTGTCAGGAGCGGGCGCCCCGACGCCCGTTCGAAGGCCCTATCCAAACTCGGAAACTTTCCGGAAACCATTCGGCCCTGCCGCATGAGAGAGGGATTTTACTTCCCACGCAGTAGGGTCCTGCGACGCGCGCGCTCGCCATCTGTGCGCTCGCGAAGCGGCGAAGTTGAATCCCTCCATTGACTGGAACCACCGCAGGGGTAAATTCATATCGCAAAGCAAAATGGAGCTTGGCGGCGAAGGCTTGCAAAGGCGCTGACAAGTGGGGTCCGTTGGCTCATTGGATGCGACTCTCACATGAAAACCCACGATGACATCGCAAAAACGCTCGAAAGCCGCCTCGTCGAGCTGAGCGGCCAGGTTTCGGAAATCGACAGTGAGTTGCACAAGCAGCTGCCGGCCGATTGGGAAGAGCAAGCGACTCAACTCGAAAACCAGGACGCGCTCGAAGGCATCGAGAAATCCAAGCTCCAGGAAATCGGACAGATACGTGAAGCTTTGCGGCGAATCGCACAAGGCAGCTACGGCGTCTGCATCAAGTGTGGCGAAACCATCGATCCCAAACGCCTGGCGGCGTTGCCGACCGCGACCCGATGTATTTCCTGCGCGCGGTGAGTTAAACAGCGTTTCGCACCATAGGGCCGCCCCGGGTGTAAGGCGAGGAAAAGCGAAGCATTCCCCTCAGCGCCCGCGCCGCGCTAATCTCGATTTGTCCCGGCGCCGATTCTTCGCGCCTCGATCCGCCGCGAGGGGCCTGATGCTCACCTTCCAAAACGTCGGCCTGCGCTACGGGACGGGAACGGAGACGCTCAAGGATTTGACCTTCGCCATCGCGCCCAAGACCTTTCAGTTCCTCACCGGCCCGTCAGGCGCCGGCAAGACGACCCTCCTGAAACTCCTGATGCTCTCGCTCAAGCCGACACGCGGCAAGATCGAGGTCTTCGGAAAGGATTCCGCGACGCTCGACAAGCCGGCGGTGACGCAGATCCGTCGCCGCTTCGGCGTCGTCTTCCAGGAGTTCCGCCTGCTCGATCATTTAACGCTCTACGAAAACGTCGCGCTGCCGCTGCGCGTCCTCGGGCGCGACGAGGCCGGCTATCGCGCCGAGGTCTTCGAGCTCTTGCGCTGGGTTGGCCTCTTCGAGCGGCGCTACAGCCCGCCGAGCGTGCTCTCGGGCGGCGAGAAGCAGCGTGCGGCGATCGCTCGAGCCGTGATCGGCCGGCCCGAGCTGTTGATCGCCGACGAGCCGACGGGCAATGTCGACCCGCCCCTCGCGCGCCGGCTGCTGCGGCTCTTCGTGGAGCTGCACAAGTCGGGCGCGGCCGTGGTGATCGCGACGCACGACCTCGATTTGATGGATCAATATGAGGCGGCGCGCCGCCTCGTGCTGGCCGACGGGCGGCTGCATGTCTATGAGTGAACGCGCGCCGGAGACGCTCGCCGCGCCGGAAGCGAAGACGGCGGAGGAGCCGCCGCCGCCGCAACAGCCGTTGGCGCCGACCGATTCGGTTGCGGGGCGTTCGCTCGTCATCGTCATCGCCATCACGACTTTTCTCGCCGCGCTCGCGGCGGGCGCAGCGCTGCTCGTCGCCGACGCCAGCGCCGATTGGCGCAGGGATCTCGCGCGCGAATTCACCGTGCAGGTGAAGCCGGCCGAGGGACGCGACATCGAGGCCGACGTCGCGGCCGTGACGCGGACCGTCCTGGCGGCTGGCGGGGTGCGCGAGGCGCGCGCCTACACCAAGGAGGAATCCGAGGCTCTGCTTTCGCCCTGGCTCGGAGAGGGGCTCGATCTGGCCGAATTGCCCACGCCACGCATGGTCGTGGTCAAGATCAATCCGGCCGATCCGCCCGATTTTTCGAGGCTCCGCGCCAGTCTCGCTCAGGCGACTCCCGCCGCCGTGCTCGACGACCACCGAGTATGGCTCGAGCGGATGTCGCGCATGGCGGGCACGGCCGTGGGGATCGCCGCGCTCGTCTTCGTCCTGATCGGCGCGGCGATGGCCGTCGCCGTCGCCTCGGCGACGCGCGCCGCCGTGGCCACGAATTGCGAGATCGTCGAGGTGCTGCATCTCGTGGGAGCCGACGACGCCTTCATCGCGAGCGAATTCCAAAGCCGCTTCCTCGCTCTTGGGCTGCGCGGCGCGGCGATCGGCTGCGGCGCGGCGGCGGTCTTCTTTCTCATCGCGCGGGTTGTCGCGCGGCGTTTCGTGGCGACGCCGGGCGGCGATCAGGTCGCGGCGATGTTCGGCGAGGCCGCGCTCGACGCCCGCGGCTTCGCCGCAATTCTCCTGCTCGCGGCGGCGGCGGCGTTCGCGACGGGCCTGTTGTCGCGCCTCATCGTGCTAGGACGGCTGCGCGAGTTGCAGTAACGGTCGTAAGGTCGCGCCGCAGGCGTTGATCGCCGCGAATTCCTGTCGCACAACTGCGCCTAAGCCGCACGAGGCTCGGCCCCGACGGGGCGGCGTCGCGCGTCGTTGCAACGGCGGCGCGCCATCTGGCGAGAGGGGAGGCTTAGACTTGCAAGCGCCACGGCGCCCGTTCTGGCGTAGCGCCGCCCCGATCGGCTTCTGCCTGATCGCCTTCCTCGCGGCCTTGATGGCGGCGGGGTTTATCGGATTCGCCAACTCGCTGGAGCGCGAGGAGCGTCCGCTGGAGATCGAAGCCGAAAGCGTCGTGGCGCTGACGGGGGGCTCCGATCGCGTGTTCGAGGCGGCCGGGCTGCTGGCGCGCCGCCAGGCGCATCTGCTCTTGATTACTGGCGTCAATCCAATGACGCGCGGCGCGGCGCTCGAGCGGATCCTTCCGATCTCGCGCGAACTGTTCGAATGCTGCGTCGATCTCGGCTACCAGGCGCAGGACACCGAAGGCAACGCCCGAGAGACCCGCGACTGGATGCAGCGGCGCGCGCTCACGGGCCCGCTCATCGTCGTGACCTCGAACTATCACATGCCGAGGGCGCTTCTCGAGCTTCAGGCGGCCTTGCCGGGGGTCGAGCTTCATCCTTACCCGGTCGTCAGCGAGCACGTGCGCGTCGAATCCTATCTCGAGGACCGCCGCGTCCTGCGCTTGCTGCTGCGCGAATATTTCAAATATCTCCGGGCCCTGGGGCGCACGCGCTGGGAGGCCGTATCGCACAGCCCCGGCTGAGGCGCGCTCCGGCGCCGCGCGAAGAATTGTTAGGAGACGGCCTTTTTCGCCACGACGCGCGATCGGCCAGCATGCGCTTCGTCACGCGCTTGCGACGCCCCTGATCGCTCGACGAGATCGCGCAGAAAATTGAACTCGTCGATGCTGAGAACGACGAGCCGGTCACGGCCGTTCTTCGTGACGATGATCGGCGCGTTCAGCGCGAGATCGCAATAGGCGCTGAAGCGCTTGGCCATCTCAGCCGAACTCACCCGCTTCAACCCGCCGGCCGGGCTGTCCGCGGAGGGAGATTCGTCGCTCACAGCAGTAATCCTCTCGCCTCTCTCGCGCTTCGTCCTTTTGCGCGGATACTGACTCGCTTCGCGCGATTAGACAAGGCGCCGTCGCCGCTTACGCGACACAAAAGCTCGAGCGTCACGGCCTTGCGGCCCGGTTCTCCTAAGCGAGCCGGCCTGCGTCGCTAAACCGAGCGCGCCGCCGAAGTCGCCATTCGCGCGAAATCTCCTAGCCTCGCTGAACGGAAACGCGCGTCCGCTTCCCTCGGTCGTCATGAAGAAGATTGCGCACGCGCGGCCCATTTCAACGGATTTGACGCGAATTAGGCGATTCGCGGAACCGCGCCCGCGTCAAGGAGCCGGTCGGGGGGACGAATCACAGGCGCGGAGGGCCGCACGCCAGACCGCAGGCTTTGTTAACCTTATGTTTTAATGAAAGAAAAAAATGATGCAAGGTCGCCGTCCGAATATTGACGAAATTACGGAATTTACATACATTATGGATTGTGCGGTAAAAGTCCGCGCAATCGAAGCTTACGATTGTGAAAAAGCGAGGTGAGGATATGCGTAACGTCAACATCAAAATCGCGTCTTCGGTGCTGGGTCTCGGCTTGGTTCTCGGTCTGGCGACGAGCGCCGCCGCCGGAGTTCCGTCCGTGGCGCAGAACGACGCCGCGAAGGTCGGAGCTCCCGTGGACTATGTGCGTTGGTACTGCCACCGTCATTGGCATCGGCACTACTTCACGCAGCTGGTCGCCGCGGGAACCGTCACCTATCCGGTCTATCGCGTCGAGCGCTACAAGATCGACTATTCGGCTCCGACATTCGTCACGCCGGTCGTCGCCAGCGTCGGCTGGTGGTTCTGGTAATCGGTCCAGTCGAGCTGCGCGTTCGAGTCATCGAACGCGCAGCCCTCCTTTTCAGGGTTTGGCGCGCGCCGGCGAGAAAGTCCGGGCGCCAAAACGCGACGGGGCCCATGACACGCCCAGTTCTCGCTCTCCTGCCGCTCTTCGCGCTCGCCGCCTGCCAAAGCGTCGGCGGCCTGCAGCCAACGGCGCTCGGCAAAAACCGATATCAGCTCGTCTATGCGGGTGAGGAAAGCGCAGGCTTGAGCGCGGCACAGTCCTTTTGCGTCTCACGCGGCCGCGACTACGCCGCTGTGACCCAGCACGCCGGGCAAAGGCTGATCTTCGCCTGCTTGAGCGCCGGCCAAGGCCTCGGCGCCCGCGTGACCTGCATGGATACGCAAACTGGCGCCAAGGTCTGCGGCCGCTTCTGAGCTTTGGGGGCGCTCACGCCTGTCGAGCCCGCGCGTTCTTATCCAAAAACCGCTGCGCACTTTTTGGGGACGCGCGTCAGCGCGGCATGACCGCCCAATAGTCGAGATCGAGCAGCACGCAAGGATCGGGCTTGCCGTCCGCGGCGTTGAGCGGAAACTCGGCGCCCGGCCTGTCCTTTGCGGCGACGAGGCGCAGACGTAGCGCGCCGATGTCGTCGCGTCCCGGAATCTCCGCCTTATCGAGCACCTCGCTCCACGCGAAGATCGTGCCTCCTGCAAAAAGCGGATTGACGTGCCGGCCGCCGTTGATCGCCGTGATGTGAAAGGCGTTGGCGAGTCCGTTGAAGGAGAGCGCGCGCGCCATCGAGATCACGTGGCCGCCATAGATGATGCGCTTGCCGAAGCGGCCTTGCGCCTCATAAAACTGATTGAAGTGCACCTTGCTGTTGTTCTGATAGAGGCGCGTCGCGAGCTGATGCTCCGCCTCCTCGACGGTCATGCCGTCGATGTGATCGATCTTCTCGCCCTTCTCGTAATCGCCCCAAAAGAATGGCGAGCCGGCGAGCGCCTTGTCATAGACTGCGACGTTAATCCTGGGGACGGCCTTGCCGAGATCCTTGGGCTCCACCGATTTCGGCAGCGTCGGGACGACCTCGGGACCCACGGACGCATTCTTGTCGCGCTTCTTCACCATGACCCAACGCGCGTAGTCGAGCACGACCTCGCCATGCTGATTGCGCCCCGTGGAGCGCACATAGACGACGCCGGTCTCCTTGTTGGAGTTTTCCTTCAGGCCGATCACTTCTGAGGTCGCGGCCAGCGTATCGCCTGCATAGACCGGCGCGAGGAATTTGAGATCCGCGTATCCGAGATTGGCGAGCGCATTGAGCGAGACGTCGGGCACGGTCTTGCCGAGCACGAGATGGAAGACGAGCGCGTCGTCGATCGGCGCCTCTTTGTAGCCGATCGCCTTGGCGAAGGCCGAGGAGGACTGCACGGCGAAGCGCGGCAGATACAGAGCCGTGTAAAAGGAAACGTCGCCCGCGGTCACGGTGCGCGGCGTCGCGTGGCGGATGATCTGGCCGATCGAGAAATCCTCAAAAAAGTTTCCGATGTTCGACTTCAGCGCGGTCATCTTCGAAAGCTCATTCCTTCAGCGTGGGCCTTGCGCCAGCAGCTTCGCCAGCGCCGTCTTCAGGCTCGCGGGATCTCCCGCGACGTGAATTTTCTTCATGCGCGCCGTTTGGCCCGAGACGAGCGTCAACGCGCTTTTTGGCGCATGCAGCGCCGTGGCGAGGAGAGCGATCAGCGCGGCGTTGGCGCGTCCGTCTTCCGGCGCCGCGCGAACCCTCGCCTTCAGGACGAGACGCCCGTCGGCGAGCGCCTCGATCCCTTCCAGGGCGTCGCGGCCGCCTTTCGGCGTGAGCCTCAGCCAGAAAGCGACGCCGTCCCGCTCCTCGCTCCAGGGTTCAGCCAAGCGCGCCGTAGCTGAGGCTATGGGCGATGAAGTCGCTCAGGAATTGCAGGGCGAGCAGGACGATCATCGGCGAGAAGTCCAGGCCGCCGAAGGTCGGAATGACGCGGCGGATGGGCTCGTAGACCGGCTCGGTCAGAGCCGCCAGCGCGCGGCGAATCGAATAGACCGTGCTCGAACGCGTGTTGATCACGTCGAAGGCGACAAGCCAGGAAACGATGAAGGAGGCGACGACAACCCACCAATAGATGTCGATGATCGTCAAAAGAAGCCTGATCACGGCGTATTGCATTTGCCACTCGCTTTTAGGTACCGAACCCGTCCGAGCGTTTCTCTATCGCCCGCCGCGACGGCGCGCAATCGGCGCGCAAAACGACGCGCGGCGACGGCGGCGCCCAGAATTGATTGACAGGGCTAAGAGGCGCAGTGTAGTCAGCGCCCGGACCGGGGCTGTAGCTCAGATGGGAGAGCGCTGCAATCGCACTGCAGAGGTCCGGGGTTCGATTCCCCGCAGCTCCACCAAAATCAATTAGTTAGGCGCGAATATAAGCTAGCGTTTCAGCCTAGCAAGCAGTTAGCTAGCAGCCAGCCGCCGCCGATCTCGGAAGCGTCGCCGATGCATGGGTCATGAGCCGCAAACGCAAAAACGCCGCGCCCTTACATCCGGGGTCGCGGCGTTTCGTGGCGACGGCCGTGGCCATCAGCTTCGTTCAGGCTAGGCCTGCAAGCTGGACGAAGCAAGCTTGGGCCGTTGCGCGCCTCGCTTTTCCACTTCCGATCGTCAGAGCTCGGAGTGCGCGGAGCAGCGCCTCCCGCGCGCGCGCCGCAGCCGCCTCGCCTGCGCCCAGGCGGTGCGTAGGCATTGCGCGAAGGGGCGCGCCCAGCCTTCGCCAGGCCCGATGATTCTCATGCGCGCGGCGCACGCTCGCCGCGCGATCATGGGGTGCATGTCGGGGGAATGACGGGCGATGAAGGTCATGCGCCTTCGCCGGGAGTGATCTTGCGAACCCATTCCCTTCTGATCAGTCGCGCGCCGCGCGCCCGCGCCGCCGCTTGCGTTTCAAGCTCCTCATGGATCTCGATAGGAAATCCGAGCCGCACGAGCCGTTGCAGATGATCATTGGCGCGTTGGCGCGAGAGGAAAGAGGCGGGCGCCCCGCGCCAGTGCAATTTGAGCCCAAGCTCTTTAGCCACGATCTCCGCATCTTCGCGGAAGGCGACATAGAAGGGGCCCATGCGAATTAAGCTCAACACAGGCCGTCCCGAAGCAGCGCGTCGGGCCGGCATCTCGGTCCGCGTCACAGGATAATCTCCCGGTGACGCTCGATAATCAGCCTCGGAGCGCGGGGCTGCGCGCCCGGCTCGTAGCGAATGGCGCGAGGGTTAATGAAATTCCCTTCGTCTAGATGGCGGAAGGGCTTTTTTTCTCCGCCCATGAGGACCCAGCCATGATCCTCCGCCGTTATCTCGTTCATGGCGGCAGAGAACTCCCTCCATGCGCGACGGGCGCGCTCCTGGGGAAAGTCATGGCCCGGAAGGATCAAGCGATGCGTCGCCAGCGCCGCGACAGGCGCGGCAATCAACGAGCGCAGAAAGCCGCGACGGCAGGGCTCTTCTGTGAGGAGGAGGTCGCGCCGGCTCTCCCGGCGATCGGCGGTCCCGCTCGCTCCGATTTGGGTTGCTATGCTCATTTCCGCTCCTTTCCAAATTGCGCGGGTCGCGCCGCGCATCGCGTCGCCCTGGCGGGCGAATTCCTTTGATCACGCCGCGAGCGGCGCGGCGTCCAGCGGCCGGAGCGACGGGAAGCGCCAGCCCCCTCGCGAATTTGTCGGCGGGCTCTTGCCGCCTCTGTGAGCCGTCCAGGCGGCCCATTCCGGCGAGCCCTGCTTGATCCACACGCCAGCGGCCTCGCCAGGCGGCGCGGCGGGCGCTGCGCCGCGCCAGCGCTCTTCGCTGATCCAACGGGCCGCGCTGGCGATGTAGCGGGCCTCCCGGCCGGCGACCGTTGCGGCATAGGCCTTGGCCGCGGCGACGATCGCCGCCGGGTCGACGCCCTTCGCCACGGCCTTATGGAAAGCGGTGCGGGCGGGCGTTTGCGGATTGTCGCCCTGGCGCGTCGGGAAGGCCTGCCAAAATTTCTCGAAGAATCGCTCGCACGCGCCGCAGGCGCGGATTGAGACTCTTGCTCTTGATCTTGATCTCCCGTCACCGTCGCGTCACGCGGTGACGCATCTTCGTCACGCGGCCTCACGGCGGCATCACGCCGCTCGCGCCAGCGGCGCGTGCGCTCGGCGCCGGTTTGCGGATCGTCGCCGGTGTTGTCGCGCAAGCTTTGCCGGCGCTCCCATTCGACCGGCCGAAGGCCGCCGTCGACGTCCTCGATAAGGCCCACGGCCTTCAGCTCGTCAAGCCGGCGCGCGAGAGGCTTCCTGCCGCAGCGGAGCAGCCAGGCCAGCGCGGAAAGCTCGGGAAGGCGCCCGCCGTTGCGCGAGGCGACACAGAGGAGGTTGAACCACGCGCGGAACGTCGCGGGCGCGAGGCGTTGCAAACGCGGATCGTCGAGCGCGTCGTCATGGATCTTGAACCAGAGCGCCACCTGGGCCTCCTATTTTGCGCCCGCGCGCGGATCGCGCGCCGCGAAGGCGAAGAGCGGCAAGTCTTCGGGCTCGGGCTCAAGGTCCGGGGCGCCGTCTAAGGCATCGGCGAGGCCGATCAGCGCTGCGGAGAGCGCGCCCAGGCCCGGTAGATCGCCAAGCTCGTGAGGAAGCTCGCCCAGCGCCCGGAGCGCGCGCTTGACGCGGCGCTCGAGGTGAGGGGGCGGCTCGAGGAAGACGCGCGGCCCAGCGCGGCGTCGAGGAAGCTCGAGCAGGGTCATCAGAAGCGCTCCCACGGGAAGCGGCGCGAGCGCGGACGGGGGTGAGGCCTGCGCCTTGAGGCATCCGCGAAGCCCTCGCCTATCAGAATGACGGCCGCGAATCCGGCGATAGCAGCGACGGCAAGCAGTAGAAAAGAATTGGGCGGAGGGCTCATGGCCGATCGTCCTCGCCGCCATGGCCGGCGAGCAGCCGATAGGCGGACCAAAGGCCGCCGAAAATGAGCGCGACCGAAAGGGCTCGCGCGGCCCATAGGGCAAGCTCCCCGAGCACGATCATGGCGAGGCTCATGGCTTCCTCCGCTCGGCGCGGATCGTGGCGGTGATCGTGAAGGCCTCAGCGACCAAGAAAGCGCCCCAAGGCAAGGCGAGCGGGGCGAGGAAGATCAGGGCGGCTGCGGTTTGGTCGGACATGAACAAGCCTCGGGCGTGGCTCCGCCGTTCGCTGGAAAGGGCTTTTCCGGCATCGGGAGGTGTGGTAGATGACTGCTCAGATGATCGATTCTCTACCACGTCGCTGCGGCGTGGTCAATATCCTACCATACGAGCGACGAATGACCACGGGAGCACAGATGCGAGCCGCGCGGGCTTTGGTCCGCTGGACGGTCGAGGATTTGGCGAGAGAGGCGAACGTCGGCGTCATGACCGTTCGACGCGCCGAGGCGAATGATGGCCCGGTCAAGATGCTGCCGAACAACCTCGCCGCCATTCGCGCCGCGCTCGAGGCGGCCGGCGTGATCTTCGTCGAAGAGAACGGGGAAGGACCGGGAGTCCGCCTGCGCAAGTCAGGAAAGGCCGAACAATGAGCCCTAGAAAAGCCTTTGAAGTCGCCTCACAATGGGCAGACGCAGCCGCCGGCGCCTGCTTTTACAACTTCCACGCTTTCGATGCGCGACCACAGAGCGAAGATCACCGCGCCGAATGCCTCGCCTACCTCAAGAGCTTGCGCGCGAAGCCGCGCTCGGCGGATGACGAAGCCGAACTCGCCGAGCTTGAGCGGTTTTTCGCGACTGCGGAGCTTTATCCGGCAAGCCCGACGTGAGGCTTGGTCTGGCGGAGCGCCGATCGCGATCGTCGCCATCCGCGCCGCCCTCGAGGCGGCCGGCGTGATCTTCGTCGAAGAGAACGGTGACATGCCAGGCGTTAGGTTGCGGAAGGAACGGCGCGTATGACTCGACGCCTCGACGACATGCGCAGCAACCCGCGCGGCGATTGGCGCATCGGCGACGTTGAGGCTCTATGCCGCGAGTTCGGAATCTTGTGCGAACCCCCGCGCGGCGGCGGCTCCCATTACAAGATCGCGCATCCGAGAATCGCCGAAAAGCTCACCATTCCTTTCAGGCGCCCGATCAAAGCGGTACCTGATTACGCCTGAAGGTCAGCCAGCTTGAGGAGTTGGTGGGGCATGGGGGCGGTTGAGAGAGCGACGGCGGCGAGACGCGGGATCATCTGGCCGAGATCATATCTTCGATTGAAGCGATACTCGAACTCGGCGAGGTAACGGGCAGCGTGCTTTTCTCGCACGGCGCGGTATGTTCCGAGGAGCGCCGCCTTGATGTTGCCAAGCGCCGTGTTGACCCACTTGAACGTGGGGTTCTTGACGGCGGCTCTTGCAGCCTTGGAGCCTGACCCGGCGATTATCGCCTTGTGCGAGCAACCAGCCTCAACGACGGCGGAAAAGCAGGCCAAGCCGTCGGAGACGACCTCGGCGCCCGGCGTCAACGCCGTGCTGGCGAGCTTTTTCAGCGCATGCTTGCTGAAGGCCTTTACCCGCCGCAAGATGATCTGATGCGGCTTGCCATCGTCGGTGGTCTGGACCGCGGCGACGAAGGGCGTCTTGCCTTCGGCGCCGCGCCCGGGAGGCCCGGAACGCTCGCCGCCGAGATAGGCGTCGTCCATTTGGATCTTTCCCTTCAGGCGTTTCGTGGCGTTGCGCTCGATCATGACCTGCGCGAGCTTGTGCTTCATCTTCCAGGCGGCGTTCTGGGTGATCCCGAGCCGTCGCGCGAGCTCGAGGCTGGAGATGCCCTGCTTGGTTTGCGTGAGGTGATACATGGCGGAAAACCACAGGCGCAGCGGCAGTTTGCTGGCGGCGAAGATGGTCCCGGCGCGCACCGAGGTCTGCTTGCGGCACGCGCCGCATTGGAACAGCAGGCGCATCCCGCGCGTCACGACACAGTGCGCCTTACCGCCGCAATCGGGGCATTCGAACCCGTTCGGCCAGCGCCAGTTGACCAGCGCCGCGTGACACTGCTCCTCGCTGCCGTAGGCCTTGTTGAACTCGGTCTCGCTGAGACCTTTCTGGAATTGCACCTTATTGCGCGCCATGGCCGAACCCTCCCAAAAACAGAATGTTCTGTTTTTGTTCTCACACGAAATTTCGGCTGACGCAAGGGCGTAATCAGGAAGCGGTATATATCCGCAATCTGGTCTCCTTCGTCGACAAGGTGAGGACCGAGCCATGAAGACCGTCGCTACGGCCTATCCGCTCATCGTCGAGCCGCTTTCCGAAGAGGACGGCGGCGGCTTTGTCGCGCGCGTGCCGGACCTTCCCGGTTGCATGTCGGACGGCGAGACGCCCGAGGAAGCCGTCGTCAACGCCCGCGACGCGATCGCCGCATGGATCGAAGCGGCGCAAGACCTTGGTCACGCCATTCCCGCGCCGTCGCGCCATCTGGCGCTCGCCGGATAACTTCCCGCACGCGCCGAAGAGGAGCCAGCGCGAGAAGGATTGCCGCTCAGGCGCCAACCTCGTCGAACTTCGCCAGCTCGTTTCCGAAGGCTGTCCATCCTTCCCGCGACTCGCGCGAGAAAATGTCGGCGCGGGCGAGCGCGGCCGGGTAAAGCGCCTCGGCGGCTGCATAGGCTTCCTCCGGCTTTCGGGAATGTTCGCGGATCGGCCCTTCGATGACGGTCCGCACGTTCTTCGCCGTCAGCGGGCGCCCGAGCGTGGCGATGATGAATGGCTCGCTCGCGCAGCGAAGGCGCTGACCGGTTCCGAAGGCGAGCTTGCCCTTGCGCGTGCGCTTGACCCAAACGCCTGTCGTCGAGATCGCGAAGCCTTGCTTTTGCGTCGCCGCGATCATCAGATGAATCGTCGCGTGAGACGCCCAAATCCAAAAGATCGCATCGCCGCGGCCGAGATCGGCGAGAGGCCAACGCGCGATCTCCTCAAACGTCAGCGTGTCGTAATGGCCGCCCGCGCTCTTTGCGGTGACGCCTTTCTCGGAATAGGCCTCATGACGATACGGCCAATCGACCATGACGAGATCAAACGACAGCGGGCGAAGATCGTCGAATGGCCAATCGCTCATCGTCCCTGCCGCTCCCACGCCGCTGCGACCTCGTCGACCACGCCGCGCGCAAGATCGTCATGGAGCCCAACGCACGGGAAGCGCGCGCCGCTCGGCTGTTCGAACATTGGCAATTCGACCATCATGCGCCCGTCCAGCGCGCGCCGCAGCCGGATCCCCTGGAGCGTGATCGACACGCCGGAAATCTCAATCTCGACGGTCGCGAGCGCTAGCACGCCATCTCGGCAAACCGGCTCGACTTCGACCGCAAGGCGAACGGGCGTCATCCTGCTCATGTGATTAGAGAGTAGCGCGCAATCTTAAGCGCTCCCACGGATTTTAAGGCCGCAAAAGCAATCCAGCGGATCGGCTCCCGCGAAGGCCGCATCGTCGAGCGCCGCAAGATCGCTGAGCGCCGCGCGCACGTTCTCATCACGAAAGACGTGGCGTGAGGCCTCGAGGCTGTCCAGAAGCGCGTGTTTTTCGCGACGTCCGACGCATTGCGCGTCCGCCGCCGCATCGATCGCGTCGAGAAGCGCAATCCACGTTGAATCGAGTCGCGCGGCCACGTCGGCTCCCTTGCGAATTTGCGGCGCGGCGCCGGATTTCGCCAGCGCCGCGCCATCCCGAGCGCGAAGGACATGCGCTCTCCCGCGCCGCGGCGGCACGCTCATGCGCCGCGACGAAGCCTGTTGATCTCGCGTTCGCGAGCTTGCGATTTCGCGTGCGGGTCCGTGCCATACATGCGCGCCGACATGCTCAGCACGCGCCGCTCTTCAACCTCGCGCAGCGCCGGCCCGAGATTTGGGCTACCTTGAAGCGCGCGAAGATAATCGCCCTCGTTTTTCTCGCCCTTCGCGTGCAGCGCGGCAATGTCCGCATCGCGCTCGGCTGGCGTCGTCATGGTTGAGCGCGATGGCGCGAATCCCCGGCCGCCAAAGGCTCGCGTCACGACGAGGGATTCGGGATTGCAAGGCACGCTCACGAAGCTGAGCTCGAGAAGAGACCACGACTTGATCATTAATCCGCCGGCATTTCGCGGCTCGGTCTCAAGCGGCTCATAGCCAATCGAGACGGCGTTGACGATGCCGCTTTTTACAAGTCCGCACCACTCGTCGGCAGCTTTCGAAATTCCCTTTTCCGGAAAGGTGACGAGCGCTTCGACCCGATTGGTTTTCAACTCAACCTCGGCGCGCGCAATGGGCACATCCGGGTTATGATTCGCGAGCACGATCGGATTTTTTCGATATTGATCGATGACGCAGCCCAGCGGGATCACCACGTCGTTAACCCGGTCGGGAGTCGGCGTGCTCGCGATGACGCGGACCTGGCGATCGTTGACGCCCAGTTCCTTGAGGATGGCGCTGTTAAATTTTGTCGTTCGCATGTTCGCCCTCAGGATGCGGCGCCGGCCGCGATCAACGCCGCGGCTTCGCACAAATAAAACGTCACGACCGATCCGCTGGCGATCGTCAGGCTTTCCTCGAATGTGCCATTCGAAGGCGTCCAGCCGCCGGCCGCCCCAACCTCAACCGACACACGCGGGAAATCGCCGGGAGGCGCGCGGTTATAGTTCGCAGAAAGCCTGACGCTCTGGGTCGACCAGATGTTCGTGCCATCGAACGTCGCGATGATCGGCGTCGCGCCGACCATCCCGAGTTTGACAGTGAGATTAGAGAAGATGCTCATTGTGCGGCCTCGTCGATTTGCTCGGGGATCGCCACGAGCTTGAACGCCACGCCGCGCGACAGGTGATCGCGCCAGATTTCAACCACGACGTCGTGCTGATCGCCGGTCACGTTTTGTCGTCCGCCGAAATCCACGCCATCGAGCTGGCACTCAACGCGCACGCGGCCGGGTCCGACTGGTCCGGTCAGTTTGCGCGGCTCGAGCTTCCGCCAGCCCGGATCATGCGCGGGGGGCGGTTTGCGCTCAATCGGCGGCGCGAGGCGGCCGGACATCGGCGGAACGAATTTCTGCGCGCGATAGGGCCCCTTCGCCGCAGGCAGAGGAACGATGTTGCGCCGCGCCTCGAAGGCGGCTTTGCGATCCTTCACGGTCTCGCGCTGGCGCCGCCAGCTCTCCAAAGTTGCAGCGCTCGCCATCACGCCGTCGCCGTGCAGCGGCGCCCGGACAATCAAGGAGGCCGCCTGCGCCGCGAATCCGGCGGCGTCAATTTGCCTCGCGCCCTCTCGATAATCAGAAAGCGACTCGACGACGGCGGCGAGCGCAGCGTCGAGCGCGGCCTCTTTTTGGCGGAATGATCCAAGCAGCGCTTCGAAAAGCTCGTTTCGCTGTTCGCTCTGCAACTCGGCGACACGCGCGATCAGCAGGGGCTCGAGCGCGTCGGCGCGATCGAGCAGCAGCTCGGCCGCTTCGCGGTCGCGGTCGATCTTCGTCAGCTCCAGGTCGCTGGCGTCGACGAGCGCCTCCTGGCGCCGCTCGAGAGATCCCGCAACAGTTTGCTGCGCGCTCTCGCGCTCCGCGCGAAGCTTGGCGAGCGCGGCTTCGACCTCGGGCCCGCTCATTTCGCTCGGCGATTTCGCTTTGTCGCCGACAATTTTTTTCCAGAAGCTCATACCGAATCCCTTTGTTCGTTCCGATTGAAACACGGCGAAAATGCAATGGAAGGGAATTTTCTGCACCGCCCGGTTTTCTTGGGCTTGCCGCTCAGATTAGGCCGCGGATGCTGCTCGCCGAAAGCGGCTTGCCGTCACTGAAAAGGAGAATCCAGTGCAGCCATACGCGCTTAGAGCAAGCGTCCGGCGCGAGGTGTGGATAGGACGCCTTCGCGTGAAGCAGCAGAGCGTCGGCGAGCTTTTCTACGCCCCTCGTTCTCCCGAAGCAGGCGTAGTGGACCGCGAAGGCTTCTCGGATCGCTTCGTCGCGCATGGCGATGCGTAGGGGGCGCGAGTCGAAAATTTGCCGAATCGCCCCGATCCGCATGATCATTTCGAGCAGGGCTGTCCTGTGTCGCTCGTCGGGCAGCGCGCGCAGGATGTCGGCGAAGAGCAGCGGCGGTCGCGCGTCGTCCTCCGCCAGCGGCGACGTCTCCTCACCGTTGGGGTCAACGGCCGCCGGCGGCGCGGGCGGCTCACTTTCGCCGCTCTGGGGCCGCCCGGGCGCAGCAGCGCGACGCTTCGGCGAAGCGTTTTTCGTCACTCGCGCCGCTCCCCTTCGTCCGCGCCGGTTGTGTCGAGCCCGAGAACAAATTGTCGGCCGGCGCCGGCTCCCGATGACGGCTCGGCGCGCAGCACGGCGAGGATGGCTACCCGCTCGGCGGCGATCTCGTCCGCCAGCTCCGCGAGCGCTGCGACGCGTGCACCGAACGCGCCCGCGTCGCGATCGTCAGGAAGCGCCGCCGCGAGGCGCCCGGCGCGCGTTTCGATGTCCTTCGCAGCGGCGGCGATCCGCAAAAGCCTTTTGGCCACAGCGTCTGCCGCGGCGCCGAGCGGCGGCACATATTTGCGCTTCGCCCCGGCGCCCTCGCGCCGTCCCCCTCTAGGCATGTTTCACCTCTTCGAATTTTCGGGAGCGCCGATTAACGGCGCGCTTTTCAACCATTTGGCCCCCGCGAAAGAAAATCATCCCCGATTTGATTACCGAAGATTTCAAGCCGTGAACCTCCTGTTTAATCGACACTTTTCCGCCAGAACAAATTTTGCGCGCATGGGTGATGCCCCGATTACACGGAATCGGCCGCCGACGATTTTAACCCCCTCCCCCCGCCGGTCGGGGATGAGGGCCGGCCGAGACGATCACGCCGAGGCGTCATGGCGCGCTCTCCTTGGGCGGCCCGGTGGGCAGCGGCGCCGATGCTGCGGCCTGGCGTGCGTGCGCCGCCGCGATGATCTGCGCGTCGAACCCCCACGCCCGCCGCCCTCCCATCTCCTTCTCGGGCGGCGCTGTGCCGCGAGTTTCCCGGTAGATCGCCTCGCAAAAGGGCCATAGGGCTTGATCCTGGTAGATCCAGATACGTCCTGAGCGGACGTCGTTGGCCGCAGCCTTGGCGTTCTTATCGAAGAGCCCAAAAGCCGTACTGCCGCCGGGCCGATCGTCGTTGGCCTCTGCCTCGCGCGCGTGCGCGGAAAGGTTCCTATAATTATTCTTCTTATTGTTTGGGTGAACTGTAGTTCCCCCTTTTTGGAACTGCGGTTCACCCTTAGCGGAACCACAGTTCACCCTTAAGGGCATCGAACGATCTTCGTAAGGGTGAACTGTGGTTCCGCCTTTGCCGCTGTCGTCGCTCTTGGTCTCTGGGGCCAGCTCCGGACGGGATTTCGGCGTCAAGCTGTAATAATTCGGGCTTTTTGGGCCAGCTCCGCCTCGACGGATACGAATGTGCCCTTTCTTCTCAAGACTAGGAAGGCAATCGCGAACATGTCGAGAAGTCACTCCGCACTTTTTGGCAAGTGTTTCGATCGACGGCCAGGCCTCGAGCTTTTCCCAGCTTAAATGATCCGCGAGATGGAAAGCAATTTGATAGGCCACCCGCGGGAGGCCTAGATCATCATGAACTTGCTTTAGCCAAAGCCATTTGAACCGCGCAAAGTCTTTGCGATCCATCGGCGGGAGCGCCTCGCTTCGCTCCGCTCCCCGCCCGCCGCCGGGGGCCGAACATTGCAAGAAGGGCCGCGAGGATAAGGAGACGACACGCGCCGCCGCAGGACCAAGGAGCTTCGTCACTCGCGCCGCATCTTTCGACGAGAGCGGTTTTCCGAAACCTCCGCCACTCTGGCGCTCTCGCTTCGAGCGGCGCTTCCTTGGCTTCGTGAGCCGGGCGGCGCGATCTCGCGCGCCGGATCGCTGACAAGCTGCTCGATCGCGTCCGCGATCTCCTGGTCAGAAATGTGCAGCCGAAGATTATGGGCCTTGCCGCGCACCCACCTTGCCAAGATATCCGAGCCAAAGGCCCAATCGACAACGCAATCGGCCGCAATCGGAACGGCGACGAAGGCCAAGCCGCCCGGGCTGCGGCGCCAAATTCTGCAACCCGCAAGAATCTCTTTGAGGGCCTCGATTTGATCGCCCCGCGGCGCTTCATCGTCACGCGCCATCATCGCAGCGCCCCATCGAAAAAGATGGCGCCAAGTGCGACCAGCGCGGCCGGATCGAGCGCGGCGAATGCCGCAATCTTGCTCTTGAAACTCGAAAGGGCTTTGGCTATTTTCTCGCGCGTCGCCAGCAAAACGACAGCACAAGATTTAAGCCGCCCGTCGCCAATGCCGGGCGGCTTTTTCCTTTCGCGGGTCATGCGACGTCACGCGGCCTCCAGCTCGGAAGTCGAGCGGACGGGCTTGCTCAAGCGCCCCTGCGCCCACTCGAGCGTCGTTCCCCACGTGTAGAGTGGAATGCGCCCCCATTTTTCGAAGGGAGGGCCGCCGCCTCGCGTCGCCATCGTCGAGAGACTGCTCTCCGTCATCGGAAATCCCGAAGCAGTCAGAGCCGCCGCCGCGGCCTTTCGGCGCAGCTTCATTTCAGGACTCGGGCTTTCGATGTTGTTGTGCATTGCGCCACCCTTTGCAGTTTGCTGCGTTTGCGGTGACGCTCTCGATAATCTCTCTCCTAGGCCCGGTAAGGTGCAAAAAGCCCCGATTTAGGATTTTCGCTTAGCGTGCCGATAGAGCGCCTTCAGCATGAAAGGCGTCCAACATCCATCTAAAAAGCTTTGGCCGGCGAGCGCGAGTGCTTCGCTTCGCGGCACACCTCTCGACATAAAGGCGTCGGCGTTAGTGGCGAATGCCTGAGCGTCCGCGCGCACTTCCTCGAACCCCTCCCTGAGATCGCGCTTAATTCTATCGATCCCGCAGCGCTCAGCTTCGGCCGCGTCCTTCATCGAATCACGGATCGGATGAGGTGAGCCTTGCTGCTCGCAGCGTGCAGCCATCTCAAAAATGCTTGCGAGGGCCCCGTATTTCAAAACCGGCAATTTTCTTAAACACGCGCGGTGCCTTTCGCCGTTGCAAGCCAAATCACCATAGCTTCTGACGGCTTCGGCCATTCGTATGGCAGCATATTGCTGTATAAAAGGCGCGGCCGAACCAGTATTCATATATCTAACAAGCGCATATTCGTCTATAAACAGATCATCTACTTCATACTTTTTGAAGTATATATCTTCAAACCAAGGAATTTTTGCTCTGTGTCCTTTCTTATTTAATGAAATTCCGAGGGGAAGCCTCGCGCGCCATATTTCTGGGATTAAAAAAGCCGCCGCGCGTTGTATTTCCGCGCTCGCTTTTCCGCTCATAAGCGCTTCGACAATCTCTTGCAGAGAAGGCGCTAGACGCTGCTGTGTCATTGCTGCGCGCCGCTCATAAGCTCCGCGATCCGCTCCGCCACGGCATCCGCAGCGGCTAGCAGCACGGCGTCGGCGTGGTGCGTGTATTTGCTCGTCACGCTCGCTTTGCGATGGCCCAGCAAGACGGCGATCGTCAGCTCGCTATAGCCGAGGTCGGCGGCGACGCTGGCGAAGGAATGTCGCAGCACATGCGGCGTCACGTCGGCCGGAAGATCGCCAAGCGCAGCGATGCGTTTCCAGAAGCTCGGGATACCGGCCATCGGGCCGTCGCCGCGCGTTGCGGGAAAGACCAGCGCCTCAGCGCGGGATTGACCGCGCAGCACGTCGCAGGCCGCTTTCGACAATGGGCGAACGCTGCGGCCTGTCTTCGTGTCGTCGAGAACTGCCGTCCAGCGCTCAAGATCGACTGCGCCCCACCTGAGGCCCAAGACTTCGCCCCGTCGCCAGCCTGTTAACGCCAAGAAGCGCGCTGCGGCGATAGCGGGCGGCCAAACTTGATTGCCGGCCTTGGTGAGCCCCGCGGCGAGCGCGGCGTATTCCGCATCAGTGGCGCGACGCTCGCGGACGGCGTAGGCGTGCGTTTCGATCCCATGCGCCGGGTTATCGGAACGCAGGCCAAGCTTCACGCCGTAGCTAAAAATCACGCCGAGCAGCGCCAGCGTGCGCTTCGCTGTCCCCAGTCCGCCTGTGACGCGCGCGAGTCCGCGCTTGCCCGTCTTCACGCGCGCCGCGGTCTTGCCCTCGCCAACGGCGTGATAAAAGCCTCGACGTCGCGGCGCGTGCAGGCGCGGACTTTCAGGCTCCCCAGCAGCGGTTTGATGTGACGCGCAACACGGCCCTTGTCGGTCGCCAAGGTCGACGGCTTCTTCCGTTTTCCGCGCCTCAGAATTTTGCCCGCTTCGGCGTCCGCGAGGTAGAGGTCGCACAGCTCCGCGACGGTCGCGGCCTTGCGGATTTCTTGCTTCTCCGCGGACGGATCGGCGCCCTTCTCGACCTCCACAAGAAGCCGGCGCGCTTCCTTGCGCGCGGTCTCTGGCGTCCAGGGGCTTCCCGTGACGTCCGATCGTCGACCAGCGCTGACGGCCAGCCGTGGTCCTGTAAAAGACGACATAGGAAATTGCCGAGCTTTGCTGACGGCGGGCGCCAAAGCCGCTTACCTTCGTATCCCAGACGATCTCGCCGGGCGCCAGTGCGCGCACCTCGCGGAGACCGATGAATTTGCGTTCAGCCATCTGCGTCTCGCTTGCTAGCAAGCACATAGCTAGCAGGAGCGCGCAAAGCAGATCAAACCATTGCAAATAGGCTCAAACAAAACCATCTGATTTTCCACAGCTTTGTTATGACGCGCAAACTCTGGCAAGCAGCATCAAACCCAGGAAACTGCAATCGCACTGCAGAGGTCCGGGGTTCGATTCCCCGCAGCTCCACCAAATAAACACGCAAAATCAAAGTGTTGCCGAAGAAGTCGAGGAGGCCGCGCCCCGAATTTTAGGAGGCGTCAAGCAGGCCATGCCCCGGCGCCCCCAAGGCGGATCGCAAATCGCTGAGCCATGTTCGGTTCGCGGAGTTTCGGCCGGTCTCGCGGCGCGAGAAGTCGCGTACGATTTTCGCCAAGCCCATCGGCAACATCACCTGACGAGCCGGGGGCGCTTCCGGCCTAAATGGATCGCACAGACCCGTCGCGGCCCGCGCCGCGCCGCTATGCGCGGCGCCTGATAATTGGTCTTGCCCCGGAGTCCATTATCGCTACGATATGTATTCGATATACATATCGATTGGCCCAGCCGCGCGCCGAGGGCGCTCGGGGTGGAATCCATCGCAGGCCCGCAGGCGGAGAAGAGGAAAAGATGTCGACGACAGAGGCTTCGGAAAACGCTGAGATTGCAGCCACGCTTACCCTGACTGTCGCGCCGCCCCCGCAAGAGAAGGCCGAAGCGCCCGGCCTGTGCGACGCCGCCATAGCGGCGACTGGCCCGGACGACGTCATCCTCCATGTCCGCTTCCACCCCGACAGCCGCATATGGGAGATCGCCGAGCGTCCCGCCTCGCTCGACAAGGAGCAATGGTTCAAGCTGCTGTGCGCCCGGTTCGGCTCGAAATTCCAAACCCGCGTGGGCGGACGCGGCTTTTTTCGCATCTCGAGGGTGGAGCTCGAGTCAGCAAAGGCGCCTCGCCCTCACTGAGGGGCGCAGAGCCGTCGACGGCGCGCTACTCCTCTCCATCGGCCTCAGCGAGGCGTCCGGTGGAGAACATCTCCTCGAGATCAGCGCGCAAAGGCGCAGCCGGCGAGCGATCCGCGTCTCGCGCCGCGCAGCGCGCGCTGCTTAAAACTCCCACGGACGACCGCGGCCGGAAAGCTTAAGAGCGGCGAGCAGATTATCGCCGCCCCGATGCTCAAGCCCAGCGGGCTCCGTCTCATTCGACGAAAACCGCCTCGCATTGCGCGCCCTTGCCGCGCAGCTGCCGACAAAACTCGAGAGCCTCCGCCTCGCTGCCGAAGCCCCCGATCCGCAGCAGCCAGACCCAGCGGCCGTCTCGTTGGGTTTTGACGATGAGGGGATCGCGATTTTGTAGTGACTCCAGCTGGCGTTTCTTCAACTGGCTCCATTGCTGAACGGCGCGGGCTTCCGAGGGATAGGCGCCGAGCTCGACGGTCGCATTGACGGCGGGGACGGCAGCGCTCTTTTGCGCCGCCCGCTTGTCAGCGGCGGCGACGGCGGACGCGGCCTCCTCTTTCGACGCAGACGCGGGCGGCTCGGCCGTCTTGGTCTCTCCGACGACCGGCGCCGCCTTGGCGACCGCGACGGCTTCACGGTGCGAGCACCAATCCGCGGCGCCGATGAGCAGCGCCAGAGCGGCGAGGCCCAGCACGGCAGCGATGTTGTCCGCTATGCCCCAGCCCGAGCCCGGCTCGCCTGTGGCGGCGCCTGGCGCGGCCCTGCGCCGCGGCGACCAGTGCAACGGCTGCTTGAGCCGAGCCAGGAAAGGGGTCGCGGTCGCGGCCCGCTGGGAAAATTCGTGTTGCACCACGAGCTTCGCCAAGTCCTGGAAGAACATCCACACGAGGTTGTAGGCCCATACGACGCCGATCAGCCACCACGGCAAGGCCGGGACGAGGATGCCGAAGGCGCAAAGCAGCGCCGCCGCGACCTGCGTCGCGAGAATGGCCCAAAACAACGCCGCTCCCGGGAACGGCGGCATCCAGAAAGGCCCCTTGGTGCGGGTGACGAAGAGCATCAGATGTCCGCCGACGACCAGTTGCAGAAAGAGCGTCGTCTGAAGTTGGTGCGGGTCGAGATGCAGGACGTTTTGCCCGATCGCCAGCAGGCCGAAGCTTTGCACGACCGCCAAGAGACCAAGAATTGAGGACACGACCAGCACGCGATCCATCTGCCAACGAACGGGAAGGCTCGGAACTTTCGCATTGTCGAAAGCGATCGTCATGATCGGAACGTCGTCCAGAAGCGCCAGCATAATGATCATGATCGGCGTCAGCGGGAAGAAGCCGTAGACGATCGTGGCGAGCACGATGAACACCATGATGTCCAGCGTCATGGCGATGCGGTAGAGTGTGTAGCTCATCATCCGCTCGAAGATGCGCCGCGCCTCTTCAATGCCTCTGATGATGGTGGAAAGGCCGGGCGCCGTGAGGATGAGGGCGGCCGCTGCGCGCGCCGCGTCCGTCGCCCCCGAGACCGCCACGCCGATGTCCGCTTGCTTCAGGGCCGGCGCATCGTTCACGCCGTCGCCCGTCATGCCGACGATCAAGCCTCGCTGCTGCAAGGCCTTCACGATGGCGTATTTGTGCTCGGGGAAGACGCGGGCGAAGCCGTCCGCCGCTTCAATGCGTTCCGCAACCTCGGCCGGGATCGCGCCCTTTGTGACGTCGCCGGTGAAGAGATCCGTCGCGGGCTGGATGTCTGGCCGAGACCGAGGTCTCCGGCGATCTGCTTGGCGATCGCGACGTCGTCGCCCGTCACCATCTTCACGCTCACGCCATAGCCGATGGCTTTCTTGATCGTCTCGGCCGAGTCGACGCGCGGTGGATCATAGAGCGGCACGAAGCCCAGGAAGCGCCAGTCTTCGGCATTGTCGGCTTGCGCTGCGCCGAGCACGCGAAAACCCTTAGCAGCATAAGCGTCCACCTGCTTGTTGGCGGCCTCGAGCTCCGCCCCGCTCACTTTGGCGAGCGCCAAAATAACCTGCGGGGCGCCCTTCGCCACGTGAAAAACGCCGCTCGGCCCTTTCACGGTGGCTTCGGTTCGTTTGACGACGGGGTCGAACGGCTTGAAAGCCGTCTGCTCATAGCCGGAGAGCGCCGAGCGATCGTGAAGGCCCGCCAGCACGGCGAGGTCGATGGGATCTTGGTCCTCGGCCTTCGACGCCAGCGAGGCGGCGAGCAGCACGTCTTGCGCCTTGGCGCCCTTCCAGGGGCTGATCTCTCCCAGGGTCAGCTTGTTCTGCGTGAGCGTGCCCGTCTTGTCCGAGCACAGCACTTCCATCCCCGCCATTTCCTCGATCGATTCGAGACGGGAGACGATCGCCTTCTCGCGCGCAAGAAGCTTCGCGCCCAGCGCCATGGTGACAGAGAGGACCGCCGGCATAGCCACGGGGACCGAGGCGACCAGCAGGATCAGAACGAATTCGGCAAGCCTGATCACGTCGACGCCGCGCGAAAGCTGGACGGCGATCAGGATCGCGGCGAGCACGGCTGCGGCGGCGATCAGAAAGTCGCCGATGCGCATGACCGCGGCCTGGAAATGCGAGGCGGCGCCGGCGCTCTGGACCAACGAGGCGGTGCGCCCGAAGAAGGTGCGCGCGCCCGTCTCGGTGACCACCGCCTCCACCTCGCCCTGCTTGGCGATGGAGCCGGAATAGACGAGATCGCCGGGCTTCTTTGAAACCGGAAGTGACTCGCCCGTGAGCGCCGCCTGATCGACGCTGAGATAATCGCCCGAGAAAATTCGCGCGTCGGCGGGGACGACGTCGCCCAATCGAATCTTCACAATGTCGCCGGGCACGAGGTCCTTCGCGTCGATCTCGCCCCCCCCACGTAGAACTTTCGCCTTCAGCGCCAGCGCATTCTTGAGCGCGGCAAGCGCGTTCGACGCCTGATGCTCCTCGAAGAAACCCAGGCCCGCGTCGAACAGCAACAAGGCGAGGATGATCGTAAAGTCGCCCCAGTCATGGACGATCGCGGCCATGATAGCCGCGGCTTCGATCATCCAGGGTATGGGGCCCCAAAAGAACCGCAAGAACACCACCCATTCGCTCGTCTTCTTCTCTTCGAGCGCGTTGGGTCCGTATTTCGCCAGGCGATCTTTCGCGACCTTCGTCTCGAGACCCTTGTGCGGGTCGGTCGCAAGCGACGCCATCACTTCGGCGATCGGAGATTTCGTGAGATCGGCTGCTATGTTCATTGCCCGCTCCCCCGCTACAACGAAACTTATTTTGGCGCGTCTCGCGCTCGATCCACGTCGAACCGAGGCAGTCTGCTGCTCGATATGAGCGCTATCATGTGCTCAATAGAAGAGAAACCGCGCCAGATGTTTGATAGGGCGCGATTACGGTTCGCTTCAACGCTTCCGCTCCATGGATGAGCCGCCTGGGCTCTCGCCTTCGGCTGTTCGCGCCTCTATTTTTTCGCCTTGGACGCCTGGTGATAGAGTCGGCGGATTTCCTCGATATCGACGGTTGGTTTCGGCAACTCGAGGCGCATGTCCTCAAGGGCGTCGGCGATAATTTGCGACACCGCCAGATTACGAAACCATTTGTGGTTTGAAGGGATCACATACCAGGGAGCGCATCTCGTCGAGCATCTGGACAAAGCCGCCTCGAAAGCCTTGATGTAGTCATCCCACTTTTCGCGCTCCTTGTAATCGCTGTCGCTGATTTTCCATTGACGATCGGGGTCGTCGAGGCGGATCTTGAATCGCTCCAGCTGTTCCTCCTTCGAGATGTATAAGAAGAACTTTAGGATGGTCGTGTTGTTTTCGACCGCGAGCAGCCGCTCCCATTCGTTGATGAAATCGTAGCGCGGCTTCCATACGTCCTTCGGGACGAGCTCGTGCACGCGGACCACCAAAACGTCCTCATAATGGGAACGGTTGAAGATCGCGATGTTGCCTCGCTGCGGCGCATGAGGGTGAACCCGCCACAGGAAATCGTGCTCCCTTTCTTCCGCAGTTGGCTGCTTGAAGCCCGTCACTTGCACGCCTTGGGGATCCATCGCGCTGATGACATGCCAGCAGGTCCCGTCCTTGCCGGCCCCGTCGATTCCTTGCAGCACGATCAAGAGCGAATGCCTATGATCCGCGTAAAGCTTGCGTTGCAGTTTGCTGAGGCGATGCAGATGCTTCTGTAAGTCGATCGTCGCGTCCGTTTCATTGCCGTAATGGCCGTGAAAGCCGGCGTCGATCGAGCCAAGATCCACCGACGAACCTGGCTCGATCCGAAAGCGCTTCTCGAGATTCATCTGCGGATCCTCCCAACCCTACCCAGCGACGTTTCGTCAGTTTCTAGGGCTTTTTCTAGGGCTTTGCCGATAGCCTCGCATGCTCACTCAAGCGGGCGCATTCTTCACCACTGCCGCCAAGAGGGCCAGAAGGCGCTGCAACGGTTCACCTGGCGACGAAAGGGGACGCGGCGACGAGCGACGCCGCGCCCGCGGAAGAATCAATTCCCAGGCCCGCAAAGGCGAGGAGGCCAATCCACATGAGTCTCATGAGCCCTCTCGGAATCGCCGGGGAGCTTGTTAGCGCATCCCCGGCGGTCAGGGCGTCGTTCCGATCACTTGCTCGTCAATGCGGGGCGGCGGGTGGCTTACGCTTGAACTTCACGAGCGGCGGCGCCGCGGTCACGGGCATGTAGTGGAGGCTGATCTTTCCAAAGCCCACCGACAGATCCAGTCCCGAGTTCAGAGAGAAGGAGACGGGTTGCAGCGAAAACGCGTTCTGAGAGCCGCCGACGAGCACGGCGCCGCCCAGGCCCGCTCCCACGGCGACATCGCCCTGGGCGCCGACATAGTCGCCCGCCAGATCGCCCGGACCGGGCTGCTTTACCGCGGCCAGGACTTCCCAGGTCATCACGCCGGGTCCGTTGATGCCGATATCGGCTCCGACATTTGTCAGGCGACCGATGTAGTGAGAACCCGGGCCGCCGCGCACGCCCTGGTAAACGCAGTCGAGCGCTTGATTCTCCATCAAGATCATGCCCACCCCGCCGGAGATGCGGCACTGAAGCGTGCCGATCACCGCGCCTTCGGCGAAGGCCGTTGCGGGAAGGAGAGCTGCAACCACGGCGAGCCCACGTACAGCCTGTCGAGCCTTAGAGAAAACCATTGTTTGATCCTCCTCTCCATTTGAACACGCCGTAAGGCGGATACCTTTAAACGCAAGGACCGTAGCCGGATCGCGGCTCGAGTCAATCGCGCTCGGCGGCGCCTTCCTCATGAATTGTCCCGAGCAACTCGCCGAGGGCGCTGCGCAGTCCGTGGACCTGGTCGAGAAGATGCAGAATGACGCCGACACCCGGGTCATTCACGCCCATATTTTGTTGCAAATCCAAAATCAGCCGGGCGCGCGCAACATCGATTTCCTCGAACACGCGTTCTCCGTCGCGCTCATTGGGCGCGAGCCAGGACTCTTCCAACCAAACCGTCAGGGTCGTCTGATCGAGACGGACCATATGCAAGAACTCCTGCTCCCTCATCACGACCTTCACTCCATCTCGCGCCGGGGATCATAGCGGGTCGCGGGCCGCCAGCTCGAGAGAAAGGCTTCCAGCTCGGGCTCGGGCTGCGTCGGCATCATGACTTGCAGCCTGACGAGCTCGTCGCCTCGCCTCTCGCCGCGCGAGACCCCCTTGCCTTTGAGCCGAAGCACGGTTCCCGTGTTCGATCCTTTCGGGATTTTCAAAAGCACGTGACCGCTCGGCGTCGGCGCCTTCACTTCCGCCCCCAGCGCGGCCTCGATCACGCTGACCGGCAAATCGAGACGAATGTCGTCGCCATCCCTCGAAAAGAAAGGATGCGGACGAACGGAGATTTCTATGAAGGCGTCGCCCGCTTCCCCCTCGCCGGGAGACGGGGCGCCTTTTCCCTTGAGTCTCAGGGTTTGTCCGGCTTCGATCCCGGCCGGGATCGTCACGTGCAGCCGCCCGCCCTGGGGAAGGGCGATTTCTCTCTTCGCGCCATTGACGGCTTCGAGGAACTCGATTTCGAGGCGATATTGCTGGTCCGCGCCGCGAGCGCGCCGGCCTTCGTGGGTCCGTCGGCGAAGCAAGTCCGCGAAAAAATTATCGGCGTCCGCGAAGTCGGCGTAAGCGGACTGAGTTTCGTAAGGATGTCCCGAAGCTTCGGCGTAATCCTTGTAGAACTTGTGTTGCGGTTTCTCCACGCCGGCGGCGTCGATTTCACCGGCGTCATATCGCCGGCGCCTCTCGGGATCGGAGAGAAAGTCGTTGGCGCTCGAAACCTCCTTGAACTTTTCTTCGACGTGCTTGTCGCCGGGGTTCAAGTCGGGATGAAACTTCTTCGCGAGCCGCAGATAGGCCTTCTTGATTTCCTCGGGGGTCGCGGTCTTGGCGACGCCAAGAGTTTCGTAAGGGTCTTTCATGGGCGCGAGCATAGCTTAAGGTTGCAGCCGGTCAACGCCAGCGCCGCGCAATCTGAGAAGACCAAAACGCCTTCACCCAGACCTCAATACGGTGCAACGATCCGCAAGAAGCGTTCGCCAGTACGCCCACGGATCGCGCAGCGCATCTCGGGCAGCCCAACCACGACGATCCTGACAACCTCGCCCAAGTCTTCCGCGATCACCATGTCCCCGATCGCGACGATGGCGACACCTTTGGAAATCTCGGAAATGGCGAAGACCCAGTGGAGCCGCAGGAGGCTACCCAGTAGCCGCAAGGCGGATTCCACCTTCGTCACGGCGCCGCGAGTTGGATACGGCCCGCCGGCCCGTTCCACAATCCACGCCTGAGCTCGCTGCCGAGATCCGATGAGGCGCATTCCTGCCCTTCTCCGGGCTCTATTTTCGAAGCCCTGGTTTCGCCCTCCAGTTGCTGGGAGATAAGACTAAATTTGTCCACAAATGTGGCGCCTGGGCCAACCAAGCTTCTGCGATTCGGCCCAGACCCATGAGCTACGCTCCCTGGTTGGCCTTGCGTCCGCCCAGACGCCCCATGAACCGGCTCCATCGCGCCGCCGCTCCGACGCTCCAGCGGTCGAGATAAAGATAAATCACAGGCGTCGTGTAAAGCGTCAGCGCCTGACTCACGATCAGCCCCCCGACGATCGCAATGCCCAAGGGACGGCGAACCTCCCCGCCATTCCCGAAACTCAAGGCCAGCGGCACCGCGCCGAGGATCGCCGCCATCGTCGTCATCATGATCGGGCGGAATCGCAGAAGGCAGGCCTCGTAAATCGCGTCGTAGGATGAGGCGCCCTGAACGCGTCTGGCTTCGATGGCGAAGTCGATCATCAAAATCGCGTTCTTCTTGACGATGCCGATGAGCAAGATCACGCCGATGAAGGCGATGATGCTGAACTCCGTGCGGAACAGCAGCAGCGCGAGAATGGCCCCGACGCCGGCCGACGGCAGCGTCGAGAGGATCGTGATCGGATGCACGTAGCTTTCGTAGAGCATGCCGAGAACGATATAGACGGCGACGAGCGCTCCGAGGATCAGAAGGGGCTCGGTCTTGAGCGATTCCGTGAAGAGCTGGGCTGTGCCGGTCAGCGAGCCCTTGAGGGCCGGCGGCATGCCGATTTCCTTGGTCGCGCGGTCGATTTCCTCGAGCGCCTGGGAAAGCGATGCGCCTTCGGCGAGGTTGAAGGAAATGGTCGTCGCGACGAAGAGCCCCTGGTGATTGATGGCGAGCGCGGTGTGCCCGGGGCTGAAGCTTGCGACTCCCGGCAGGGGCACCATGTTTTCCGGACTTGTGCTGACCGAGGAGCCCGTGGAGGCCGTGGCGGTCCCGACCACGGCGAGAGCATTGGTCGAAGCGTTGCGCGCGGTGGCGGTGACGGCGGCGGTCGCCGCGGCGACGGCGGTCGCGGCGCTTGTCGACGGCGTGGAGGGCGTGACGGCCTGCTCGGTACTGGCGACGGCGGTTCCGACCGGCGCGTTGGTCGTGGACGTGCCGGCCGCCGGGGCCCCTGCCGTCGAGACGTACACCTCGTTCAACGATGCAGGCCGTTGCGTGCTGCGCGGGTCGATCTCCATCACCACGTGATATTGATTCTGCGCCTGATAGATGACGGAGACCTGCCGCTGCCCGAAAGAGTCATAAAGCGTGTTGTCGATCTGTGCGGCGGTTAGTCCGAGCCGCGACCCCGTGTCGCGATCCATGTTTACATCGGCCTCGAGCGCCCGAAGCTGCTGGTCGGAGCTCACGTCGCGCAGCACGCCGCCGCGGTTCAGCGCGTCCACGAGTTTGGGCGTCCATTCGTAGAGATCGGAACCCGAGCCGAGGAGCGTGTATTGATAGAGCGCGTTCGACTGCCGCGCGCCGACGCGAAAATCCTGAATGGCGCTCAAGAAAACCTCGCCGCCCGGAATTCTTGAAAGCGCCGGCCGCAATCTCGCGATCACGTCTTCGGCGCTCTCATGACGTTCGTCGAGCGACTTGAGATTGACGTAAACCGACGCGGTGTTGACCGCCGCCGCCTGGCCGCCGCTTCCTACGCCCGTGAAGCCGATGACGTTGTCGACGGCGGGATCCTGCCGCACAATCGCGATCATCTGAACGAGCTTCTTCTGCATGGCCTGGAAGGAGACGGCCTGGTCGCCCCGCAGCACGCCCGTAAGACGCCCCGTGTCTTGTTGCGGAAAAAAGCCCTTCGGGATGATGTCGATGAGCCAGACGTTGAGCGCGACCGTCGCGAGCAGAATGAGCATGACCGTGCGCGGATGCCGCAACGCCACGATGAGAGTCTTCTCATAGCCTTTAAGCATGCGCTCGAAAAAGGTGCGGCGGCCGGGCCGCGCCGCGTCCGCGGCGGATTTCTTGCGTAGCAGCAGCGCGCAGAGCATCGGCGTCGTCGTCAGTGAGATCACGAGCGAGATCAATATCGCGATCGAGAGCGTCATCGCGAATTCCCGAAAGAAACGTCCAGCAATGCCGCCCATGAACAGAATCGGCGTGAAAACCGCGACGAGCGACAGGCTGATCGACAGCACGGTGAAGCCAACTTCGCGCGCGCCCCGCAGCGCCGCTTCTTTCTGCGACATGCCGGCTTCAATATGACGGGAGGTGTTCTCGACGACCACGACGGCGTCGTCGACGACGAAGCCGGTCGCGATCGTCAACGCCATGAGCGACAGGATGTCGAGCGTAAATCCGGCGAGATACATGACGCCGAACGAGCCGATGATCGAAACCGGCACGGCGATGCTCGGCACGATCGTGGCGCGCAGGTCGCGCAGAAAAAAATATACGACGCCGATGACGAGCAACACGGCGATGACGAGGGTCAACTCGGTGTCCGCGAGCGAAGCGCGGATCGTCAGCGATTTATCGCCGGCGATGATGACGTTGATGTCGCCGGGCATCGACGCTTCCAGCGTGGGCAGCTCGGCCTTGATGAGCTCGACCGTTTCGATGATATTTGCGCCGGGCTGCGTGAAAGGGATCACCGCAACCGCCGGGTCGTCGTTATAGTAGCCTGCGTTGCGGACATCCTCGACGGAGTCCGTCACCGTGGCGACATCGGAGAGGCGGACCGCGTTGCCGTTGCGATAGGCGATGACGAGCGGCGCATAATCCTCCGCCTTCGTGGCCTGGTCGTTGTCATAGATCTGAAAATGCTTGTCGCCTTCCTCGATCGCGCCCTTGGGACTGTTGGCGTTGGCGGAGGCCAGCGCCGCGCGGACGTCCTCGAGGCCGATCCCGAATTTGTTGAGCGCCTCGGAGACGAGTTCGACGCGCACGGCGGGAAGCGTCGCGCCGCCGATGATGACTTGTCCCACCCCTGGGAGCTGTGACAGCCTCTGCTGCAGCACGTTGCTCGCGGCGTCGTAGAGCTGGCCGCGGGTCAGCGTCTTCGAGGTCAGCGCCAGGATCACGATCGGCGCGTCGGCGGGATTGACCTTGCGATAAGTGGGGTTGGTGCGGAGATTGGTCGGGAGATCGGCCCGCGCTGCGTTGATGCCCGCCTGAACGTCGCGCGCGGCGCCGTCGATGTCGCGGTCGAGCCCGAACTGCAGACCGATGCGTGTGATGCCGAGGCTCGACGAAGAGGTCATCTCGCTCACGTCGGCGATGTGACCGAGGTGGCGCTCGAGCGGGCTGGCGACGCTGTTTGCGACTGTCTCTGGACTGGCGCCCGGCAGCTGGGCGAGCACGATGACGGTCGGAATGTCGACCTGCGGCACCGGCGCAACGGGCAGGCTGAAGAAAGCAAGCGCGCCGGCGATCGCGACGCCGATTGTCAGAAGCGTCGTGGCGACGGGGCGCGCGATAAAAGGCTCGGAAATGTTCATGGCGGCGGCGCCTCGGGCGTGGGCCGCCAGCCGGACCGCTGCGCGAGGCGATCGAAATAGAGATAGATCACGGGCGTCGTGAAGAGGGTCAGCACCTGGCTGACGATGAGCCCGCCGACGATCGCGAAGCCCAGGGGGCGCCGCAGCTCGGATCCCGCGCCCGCGCCGAGCATCAGCGGCACGGCGCCAAGGATTGCGGCCATCGTCGTCATCAGGATGGGACGGAAGCGCAAGAGGCAGGCCTGGAAAATCGCTTCGCGCGGCGGCTTGCCTTCATTGCGTTCGGCGTCGAGCGCGAAGTCGATCATCATGATCGCGTTCTTCTTGACGATGCCGATGAGCAGAATGATGCCGATGATCGCGATGATGTCGAGCTGATAGTGGAAGAGAATGAGCGTCACGAGCGCGCCGAGGCTCGCGGAAGGCAGGGTCGAAAGAATCGTGACGGGATGGATGTAGCTCTCGTAAAGCACGCCGAGCACGATATACATGGCCGTGATCGACGCGAGGATGAGCAGCAGCTGATTGGTGAGCGACGAACGGAATGCCCCCAGCACGCCCTGATAGGCGACGATAAAGCTCTTCGGCAGCTGCATGTCCTTGATCACCCGCTCGACCGCGCCGGCGGCGGCGCCGAGCGTATTGTGCGGGCCTAGATTGAAGGAGATCGTCGTCGCCGGGAATTGGCCGAAATGCGTGATCAGCAGCGGCGCGGTGCGCTGCTCGACGTGGACGATGGCGTCGAGCGGAACCTGCCCGAAGATCGTCGAGGTGGAGGACGGCAGATAGATCGCGGAAAGACCGTCGATATGCGCTTGCACCGCGGGATCGGCTTCTAAAATCACGCGATATTGGTTGTTTTGCGTGTAAATGGTCGAGACAATTCGCTGTCCGAAGGAATCATAAAGCGCGTTGTCGATCGTCGCCGGAGTGACCCCGAATTGCGCGGCTGTGGGTCGGTCGATCGTCAGGTGGACCCCGAGACCGTCCTGCTGCAGGTCGCTCGCGACGTCGGCGAGCTCCGGCTGCTCCGCCAGACGCTGCACGAGCTTCGGCACCCATTCCTGAAACTCCCCGATGCGCGGATTCTCGAGCACAAATTTGAATTGCGCGCGGGTCACGCTCGCGTCGATCGTGAGATCTTGCACCGGCTGCATATAGAGGGTGACGCCCGGGACGCGCGCGACCTCGGTCTTGAGGCGCCGGATGATCTGCGAGGCGGTCAGGCTACGCTGATGGAAAGGCTTCAGGTCGATGATGAAGCGGCCGTTGTTGAGCGTCGGATTGGTGCCGTCGACGCCAATGAAGGAACTCAGGCTTTCGACGTCCGGGTCCTTCAAAATCACCTTGGCGAGTTCGCCTTGAAGCCGCGTCATCTCCGCGAAAGAGGCGCTCTGCGGCCCGACCGAGATCGCCTGGATCAGCCCGACGTCCTGAACGGGGAAGAAGCCCTTGGGGATGACCAAGTAGAGGAGCACGGTCAACGCCAACGTCGCGAGGGCGATAAAGAGGGTCAGCGCCTGGTGGTCGAGAACGACCTCGAGCGCGCGGCCATATTCCTCGATGATCCATTTGAACCCGCGCTCCGCCGCGAGATCGAAGCGGTTGCGCTCCGAGTTGGGACGATGATGAATGAGCCGCGCGCACATCATCGGCACGAGCGTCAGCGACACGAAGGCGGAGATCACGATGGTCACGGCGAGCGTGATAGCAAATTCGTGAAACAGACGCCCGACAACCTCGCGCATGAACAGCAGCGGGATGAGCACCGCAATAAGCGAGATCGTGAGCGAGATGATCGTGAAGCCGATCTGCCCGGAGCCCTTGAGCGCGGCTTCCATAGGCTCCATGCCCGCCTCGACATAGCGGGCGATGTTCTCGATCATGACGATCGCGTCGTCCACGACGAAGCCGGTGGCGATCGTGAGCGCCATCAGCGAAAGATTGTCGAGGCTGAAATGCATGAGGTACATGACGCCGAGGCAGCCGACCAGCGACAAGGGCGCGGACAGGCTCGGGATGATGGTCGCGGCGAAGGTGCGTAGAAAGACGAAGATCACGAGCACGACGAGCACGATGGCGAGCCCGAGCTCGAACTCGACGTCCTCGACGGAAGCGCGAATCGTGTTGGTGCGGTCGCTGATAATGTCGAGATTAAGGGAGCCTGGCAGAGTTTCTCTGAGCTGAGGCAGAAGCTGCTTAATCGCATCGGCGACGTCGATGACATTGGCGCCGGGCTGACGCCGAATGTTCAAGATGATGGCGGGCGTTTCGTTCGACCAGGCGGCGAGCTTCGAGTTCTCCGGTCCGCGGACGATCGTGGCCACGTCTGTCAGCCTGACGGGATTGCCGTTGCGGTAGGCGACGATGACCTGCGCATATTCGTCGGCGCTTAGCAGCTGGTCGTTGGCGTTGATCGTGTGGGCCTGCTCGGGACCGTCGAAGAATCCCTTGGGCGTGTTGACGTTCTGATTGTTGAGCGTCGTGCGGACGTCGTCGATGTTGAGCCCGTAGGCGGCGAGCGCGCGCGGGTTGAGCGCAACGCGAACGGCGGGCCGGTTGCCGCCGCTGATCGTGACCTGCCCAACGCCCGGCTGCTGTGAGATCCTCTGGGCCAGCCGCGTCTCGGCGAGGTCCTCAAGATCGATCAGCGAGAGGCTGTTCGAGGTGAGCGCCAGCGTCAAAATCGGCGCGTCGGCGGGGTTGACCTTGGAATAGACAGGCGGCGTCGGCAAATCCGCAGGCAGCAGGTTATTCGCCGCATTGATCGCGGCCTGCACTTCCTGCTCGGCTACGTCGAGCGAGAGAGCCAGATTGAACTGCAGCGTGATGATCGACGCCCCGGCGGAGCTCGTCGAGATCATCTGGTTGAGCCCCGGCTGCTGGCCGAGCTGCACCTCGAGCGGGGCGGTGACCGCCGAGGTCATGACCTCGGGGCTCGCGCCCGGATAGAAGGTCTGCACCTGGATTGTCGGATAATCGACCTCGGGCAGCGTCGCGAGGGGCAAGAGGCGAAACGCCACAAGGCCCGACAGCAGTATCGCCACCATCAGCAGGGAGGTGGCGACCGGCCGCATGATGAAGGGCTCGGAGACGTTCATCGATCCTCTGTCGTTTCGCGGTCATTTTAGTGGGGCGGCGCGACGCTCATGCCCTCGCGCAAGCGATCTGTGCCCTCCGTCACGACCCGATCGCCAGGAGAGACGCCCGCTGTCACCGCGGTAATGTCGCCTTCCGAAGGTCCAAGCGTGAGCTTGCGCACCGAAACCTTGTTTTGAGCGTCGACCGCCCAGGCGTATGCGCCCGGCGCGCCTCGTTGTATCGCGGAGTTGGGGATCGTCACCGCGTCACGCAGGGTGCGGACGAGCAAGCGGGCATTGACGAACTGGTTGGGGAAGAGCCGATTGTCCTTATTCTCGAAGTGCGCGCGAAATTTCACCATGCCTGTCGTCGTGTCGACCTGACTGTCGATGGCGTAGAGTTCGCCCACGCCGAGCTGGTTGACGTTGGCCCGATCGAAGGCAAAGACCTGCAGCCGCTTTCCCGCGCTCAATTGCGGCATGATGTCGGGGACCTGATCCTCCGGAAGCGGGAAGATCACGGTGATGGGCTGCAGCTGAGTGATGACCGCGAGCGTGCTGTTCGCGCTCGTCTGCACGTAATTACCGGGATCGACGAGGCGCAGGCCGACGCGGCCGTCGACCGGCGAGATGATGTGGGCATAAATCAGATTGAGCTTCTGCTGATCGATTAGCGCTTGGTCGGTCTTGACCGATCCCTCGTATTGCTTGACGAGGAAGACCTGATCCTCCTCGGTTTGCCGGGCGATCGAGTTCTGCTTCAAGAGCGTCTGGTAGCGGCCGAGGTTGACCTTGGCCTGATCGAGAAGGCCCTGATCGTGCACGAGCTGGCCCTCGTATTGCGCCAACATGATCTCATAGGGCCGCGGATCGATCTGCGCGAGAAACTCTCCCTTCTTGACGATCTGGCCTTCGTGGAACGCCACCTGCGTCAGTTGCCCGCTGATCTGGGTGACGACGTTGACCGTTGCGAGGGGTGCGACCGTGCCGAGACCCGTGACGAAAACCCTCACGTCGCCCTTGGCGATCGTGGCGATCCCCACCGATTGTGGGGCAGCGCGACGGCTGTTGTCTTTCGTCGGCGCCCAAATCCACGCCAGATAGACCACAAGCGCGAGCGCCGCCGCCGCGAGCGCGGCGCGAACGCAAAACTGCCGCCGCTCACGAGGAGGCGCGGTCGGACGTTCGCTCGCTTCTTCCGAGGTCATTGTCTCCCCAGGCTGCACGCCCGCCTCGCCCGGCGCTCCCGTCCTGAAACGCCTACGCTCCACCAAGGCAAGGTCGTCTTGTCAAGTTGACGCCATGCGAATTCTTCTACAACGTCGAGGCGGGCGAAGCTCGTCCCAATGGTGTCGCCCGCGCCATAATTCTGGGGAATTTTCTTGCCACGCCTTGATCGGGCGGCGGGCAGACGGAACAGTCGGGCCGGCCGGATAGGCAAGTTCTTGCCCTTCCCACCCTGGTGCGACGCTTCCCGCGCGCCGATTTTCTCTATGGCTCGGGACGTCCTCATGGGGAAAAAAGGGATATGACCAGGCCAATGATGGAGCCTCGGGGCGTCGCCGCAGGGAGCGCCGCGTGAGACTCGCAGCATTTGCGCCCTTAGCGCCCGCGCTCGCGCTCGCGCTCGCGCTTTCCGGCTGCATGGTCGGGCCCGACTACGTCAAGCCTCCTGTCTTGACCCCGGAAAAATTCAAGGAGCTGAAGGGTAATCTGGTGAAGGGCTGGAAGCTCGCCACGCCGCAGGACTGCGTCGACGCGGGTCCCTGGTGGGGAGTCTATAGAGATCCGACGCTCGACCAGCTGGAAGAACAGGTAGTGCTCTCCAACCAAAACGTCGCCGCCGCGATAGAGGCCTACGAGCAGGCCCGCGCGCTGATCCGCGAAGCGCAGGCTGCCCTCTTCCCCACCGTCACCACAGGCTATAGCACGACGCGCCAATATACCGGCGCAGCGCTCTTTAACACCGGATCCTCCACTTCGAGTGCGACGCCCACGACGGGTTCCACGACCACGAGCACAACCCCGGGCACCACCGGGAACCGCGGTAAAGTGACCGCCATCTACACGGCCCAGGGCAATCTGACTTGGACCGTCGACGTCTGGGGCCAGATTCGCCGGGAGATCGAGAGCGATATCGCGGGGGCGCAGGTGAGCGCGGCGAATCTCGCCAACGCCAAGCTCACCGCTCAGGCCGCGCTCGCCACGGCCTATTTCAATCTGCGGGCGGCTTATTCGCTCAGGGAGATCCTCGAGAGGACGGCCGCTGAATATCGGCGGACCTTGGAGATAACGCGTAATCAATACAAAGCCGGCACGGTGTCTGAAGCCGATGTGGTGACCGCCGAGACACAGCTGCTCGCAACGGAGGCCCAGGCGATCAACACGGGCGTCGCCATCGCGCAAAGCGAGCACGCCATTGCGCTTCTGATCGGCAAGCCGCCGGCCGATTTCTCGCTGCCGCCGATGCGCCTGACCGGGTTCATCCCCTCTTTTCCTGTCGAAGTTCCCACGACGCTCTTGGAGCGGCGTCCCGACATCGCCGCGGCCGAGCGCACGATGCAGGAGGAGAACGCGCTGATCGGCGTGGCCGTGGCCGCCTATTATCCCAACATCACGCTCTCGGCGGATCTCGGCTTTACCGGCCATGTTCCGCTGCCGATCAACCCCGCGCATGAGTTCTGGTCACTGACCGCCCTGGCGATGGAAACGGTGTTCGAAGGCGGCCTGCGCTCGGCGCAGGTTGACGCCGCGACCTCGACCTATCGCCAAAGCGTCGCGAACTATCGTCAAACCGTGCTGACGGCGTTCCAGCAGGTCGAGGATCAACTCGCGGCGATCCGCATTCAGGCTAAGCAGCTCAGGGTGCAGGAGACGGCCGTCGCCGAAGCGAGAAAAGCGGTCACCATTTATTTGAACCAGTATCGCGCCGGCATCGTCGCCTTCACCTCTGTCGTCGTCGCCGAGGCAAGTTTGCTCGCGGCGGAGCAATCGGCCCTGATAACGCGGCAGAATCTCTTCCTTGCGAGCGTCGCGCTGATCGAGGCGCTCGGCGGCGGCTGGGACAAGTCGAAATTGCCGGGAGATTTCGGGGTTCAAACCGGACCTTCGCTGTTCCCGCAGCGATGACCGCCTGCCGGGCGCGAGTTTCCCTTCGCTTGAACGATTCCAATCGCCCAACAAGCGCGTTAGCGTTAGGACATCATTGCTTTACCTGACGATCCTGGCGCCTTGGGCGTCATCGAGGGCTTTGAGCGTCAGCAGGAAAACGGCATTCCGACTCTCAGGCTTTGTGACACTGCTCCAATCGCCGTAGGAAGACGCCTCGAGATCGAAATGCTTTCGCTCACCCGGCTGAAGACCGCCTGGAATGGAGAAATCAAAATCGTGAGCAGCCAAGGGCACCGCTCTGCCCCTCGCCTTCAACACGCCTGTTAGATAGACCTTGCTAATCGTGACAGGGCTTTTGTTTACAACCGTGAAAGATATACGTGGATCATCCAGGCCTCCGCAGGATTGGATAACGACATGCCGATATTTAAAGCTTGGATGCAGAACTTCGACCTTCTCAATCGTCCCTGGGGAAGCCGTCTGCAGAGTATTAAAAGACGCGATATCGGCCTCGGACGCGATGGCGTCGTAACTCGTCGAAAAAGCAAGCGCCACTAGCACGAGGACGCTCTTGGCTGCGTTCGGCATGCGCTTCCCTGTCTCTTGTCGCCGCGTCAAAATTTTCTTTGGCGAAGATAAGCTCCTGCTGCGCGGTTTCAAGCTTCGACGCGCCAGCCGGTCTGCAATTGATAAGTAACGATAATTCTCCTCCGTCGCCACGCCGGTTTCGTCACATCGCCACGCGGCTCCGATTTCCTCGCCAAATGTGTTGGCCGCAGATGCCTCGACCAGTCACCTGCCACGCTTGCCATAGGCCTCCCTCGCCCGATTTCTCGGCCATCGCAGGGCGAAGCGCCTTGCTAAACATGCGCGGGCTTTGGCGATGAAAGCGTCTTTGACTGGTGCGGCGGCGATTGAGAAGGCGATGACCTCGCCGTCATCCGTCTTCGATCACCCCGACGAGGTCGTGTCGTTGGACCTCCCCACGGCGCAAAAAATTGAGATTCTGCATCGGTGGCAGTTCGATGCGCGCGCGCTTCAGCGCGCCAGCGATGAAAATATGTTCGGCGGAGATCCCCCGATGCTCGACGAGATCAACGCCGCACTGACCGCCGTCGATCCTTCCGGCACTGGCGCAGACGCTTTCCGCCGAGCGGCGCAAAAAATTTAGACGCGCTGGCGCGGCCGCCTTACGCGTTGAAAGGGCGGCAGCCTGGACGCTTACGCGCACGCCTTGTCGTTTATGGCGGTCGGGCCGCGACGCCTTTCGCTTTGTCCGGCGAAACACAATTCAACGGGCAGAGAGTTGTCCATCTCGCAGGACGATTTAGTTGTCTACACCGGGACGCTAGCTCATGACCGTCGACGGCCTGAAGACACATCTGAGCAGATACGAACCGAGCGAAACGGTCGCGCGGGTCTTATCCGTCGTCGAAAGGCTCGCAATGACAGTGCTTGCGCGGGTTGATCACGCGGCGGCCGCGGCGACGGTCGACATGGCGCTGCGACCCACCGAGGTCATCCCCTTCGGCAATCCGAAGACCGGCACGCCGCTGATGCAAGACGCGCAGACGATCGGCGTCGATCTGCCGCTCAAGGTGCTCGTCTGGCAGGATGAGCAGGACAGGACCTGGGTCTCCTACAACGATCCGTTCTGGCTTGCTGCACGGCACAAGGTCGCCGAAGGATCGACTCCGATTCTCGAGATGATGGCGCAGGCGTTGGCCAAGATCGTCGACGCGACCTCCCCCAACTCGACGCAGTGACCGAAAGGCGCCATTTCTGCTCCGACCGCGCTTCGCGGAGGCAAAAGTCGACATGACCTTCCTACCTTCGGAGCTTCCCTTGATTCAGGCGCCGATGGCGGGGGCGCAGGGATACGCGCTCACAATCGCCGTCTGCCGCGCAGGCGGGCTCGGCTCCCTGCCCGCCGCGATGCTTTCGGCGGAGACATTGCGCGAGCAGATCGCCCTCGTCAGAGCAAACACGCAGGCTCCATTCAACGTGAACTTTTTCTGTCACGTAGAGTCTGCGCCTGATCCGGCGGTCGAGGCCCGTTGGCGCGCTCAACTCGCGGGCTTCTATGCCGAAGCCGGACTCGACTTCTCCGGTATTCGAGCGGGGCCGGCGCGCTCGCCCTTCGACGAGGAGATGTGCCAAACCGTCGAGGAAACGCGTCCGCCGGTCGTCAGCTTTCATTTTGGCTTGCCCCGTCCGACGCTGCTTGCGCGGGTGAAAGCGAGCGGCGCGCTGGTTCTTTCCACGGCCACCACTGTCGCCGAGGCGCGCTGGCTGGAAGCACGCGAAATCGACGGGATCATCATGCAGGGTCGTGAGGCGGGCGGACATCGCGGGATGTTTCTCTCTGACGACATCGATTCTCAACCCGCCCTGTTTTCGCTCTTGCCGCAGGCGCGCGACGCGGTGCGCCTGCCGATCGTCGCGGCGGGGGGAATCGGCGATGGACGCGGGGTCGCAGCGGCCTTTGCGCTCGGAGCCGATGCGGCGCAGCTCGGCACCGCCTATCTTCGCGCCCCGGAGGCGTTGACTTCCTCGATCCATCGCGCGGCCCTCGTCAAGGCAAGCGATGACGCCACACGTTTGACGAATGTGTTCACGGGGCGTCCGGCGCGAGGAATTGTGAATTGGCTTGTGTCAGAGCTCGGCCCCATGTGCCCGGACGCGCCGGCGTTCCCCTTGGCGAGCGCGGCGGTGGCTCCGCTGCGGGAGGCAACGGAAAGACAGGGAAAAGCCGATTTTTCACCGCTCTGGGCAGGCGAGGCGGCGGCGCTGGCGAGGGAGGAGAGCGCGGAGGCGATCACGCGTCGAATATGGAGCGAGGCTCTCGCGGTCATGGCTGACCTTAGCCGTTGGAGCGACGAAAACTCTCCCTGAAAAGAAGGAAGGGACAGGGCCAAGCTTCGCCGCGTTGTCCGCATCGCACGGGCTGACCATGCCGCTTGACCCGGCTCGTCCCGAGCGACGGACGTCTTCACGGAGAAAATGCCTCGAGGTCTCGAGACCCTACACTGCTTTCACAAGGATAAACGGCCATGTTATCGCTCACGAGGCCGGCTTCGGCCGCGGAGCGCTTCGCGAGCGCTCTTTTGAGAGGACAGCTCATGCAAGAGCAGTGGCGGATGGAGGCGAGCGCGGTCCTTACGCCCGCGCGAATCACAGTTTCCCCCTGTTCGTTCTTCACCTGAATGAATGTAGCTTCCGCGCTTTCGATCAGCAGCGCCAGAGCCTCGACCTGGCGCCAAATCACCCGTCCATCTGGGAGGTTCACGACGTCCGCCACAGTGGGCGTTTCGCCCCTCCGAACAATCTCCAACGTGAATGCCGACATGTTACATTCTCGCCGCTTCGAAAATTTTCGTCCGATGCGATTGTGCACTGAATGAGCCAAAACGTCATCGAGCGGCGCAACATGCCGTAGGCTTGAGGGGAGCGAGCGTGGCCTGCGGCGCGAGGGCGTTGGACGCCGCGTAAGCGCGGCGTCCCAAAGCGCGTATTACCACCCCCAGCGGCGCCAGGGACGATTGGGAACGCAACCGTTCATGTGCCAGCCCGGTCCGCAGCGCCAGCCAACCTGTTGGATCGCTGAGGCGACGCCGATAGAGTCGGACGCGGCGAGCGGCATAGCCTGGGACGCCGTCGCCCCGGCGATGGTCATCGTGGCGGCAATGAGCATTTTGATCGTCGTCAGTCTCACTGGATTTCTCCGTTCTTGCCGAGTTCATTCGACGAGAGAAGGCTAGCAAGCCGTACCTGAACCAATGCTGACTGCCTGGTTGGCAGGGGGAACTCAATGAGAAGCGCGGCGCGTCGTCTCGGCGATTTTTGAGTTCGATGTCTAACGTCCTAAGCCTTGGAATAGAACCACTGTCGCACACAACGCCGCGAAGTGGGTATCCCCTTCACTGACCTCAACCGGGGTGCTATCTGGCGCGGATGGACGGTTACTCGCATCCCGTAGCCGGTATCGATTACCCTCGCACGTTCCAAGAGATCGACGAGTGGTTCCGAGACGATGAGGCGTGTCGGGAGTACATTCGACGCGTGCGCTGGCCGAAGGGCTTCGTCTGCCCGCATTGCGGCATGTGCGGCGCGCCTTGGGCGATGTCGGACAAACTGCTTCGCTGCCGCAGCTGTCACGCGCGCACGTCGCTCACCGCGGGGACGATTTTCGAGGGCACGCGCAAGCCGCTGCGGACCTGGTTCATGGCCATGTGGTTCGTGACGAGCCAGAAGAACGGCGTCAGCGCGCTCGGACTGCAGCGGGCGCTTGGGCTCGGCAGCTATGAGACGGCCTGGACTTGGCTGCACAAGCTGCGCCGGGCCATGGTGCGGCCTGGCCGCGACGCGCTCAGCGGAACGGTCGAGATCGACGAAACCTATGTTGGCGGCCCGGAAAAGGACAAAGGGGGCCGAGAGATCGAGTGCAAAGCCATTGTCGCGATTGCAGCCGAGGAGAGCGGCCAGGGCATCGGCCGCATCCGACTGCGCCGGATCGAGGACGTGTCGGCGGACAGCCTGCTGCCCTTCGTTCGCAACGCGGTCGTGTCCGGAGCCACCATCCACACCGATGGCTGGAGAGGTTATGCCAGGCTCGAAGCAGCCGGCTACAAGCACAAGGTCAGCGTCATCAGCGCCGGTTCCGATCCCGCGCACGAGGTCATGCCGCGCGTGCACAAGGTCGCCTCGCTCTTGAAGCGCTGGCTCCTCGGCACGCATCAGGGCGGCGTTCAGCGCCAGCATCTCGACTACTACCTCGACGAGTTCACCTTCCGCTTCAACCGCCGACGCTCGAATGCCAGGGGCCTTCTGTTCCACAAACTCGTTGAGCAAGCCGTCGCCATCGACCCAGCGCCCTACCGCTCCATCATAGGAAAACCAACAAATCCAACCGATTCCGCAGCCTCAGGTCAGTGAAGGGGATACCCACTCGCCGCGATTTCAGCCAGGCCTGAATTGAAGCAGCCATTTCGTCTCGCCGGGAAGAAACGGAGTCGCGCGGCCCCTCACCCAATCGCTATGCCCGGAATTATAGTAAGGCGACAGCGGGTGCGCGCTTTGCCCGGTCGGCATGTGAAACACGCCTGTTTCTTCATGGCCCGGCGAAACGACGAAGCGCTCCGAGGCGCCGAAGCCCGGCTCAGCGACGCGGGGCTGATAGAGATCGCCCGCCAAAGGCTCGTCGGGCGGATCGAGCAAACGGCCGAGCGCCGGGAGGGCCAAGGTCAGAGCATGCTTAATCCCCGTGTGACTGGCCGCGCCCCAGGTGAAGGCGTCGAGTTTGCCGCCGGCCTCGGTCTCGATTTGCCCAAGCAGCTTAGCGAGAGCGGCCTCGGTGACTTCGTCCCAGCTCTTGAAGCCTGGAGGCACCAGGCGGTCGGGCTTCTCGCTAATCAGTCGCCACGCGGGTTCGTCCGCTTGCGGCGTTGCAAAGCGGCCGGCGCTGGGCCTCGCGAGCGGCGTCGCGACGACCGGGATCGCCGTCAAATAGCCGCCGTAAATTGACGAAATCAGCTGATGCCGGAAGCTTCGCACGAGGCGATAGCCGATGGAATCGGGCGTCGCGCGGCCGCCCCAATTTTCGACTCGCGAAATCAGATCGGCGTAGCGCGGCTGCTCCATCCGGCTGCGCAGACATTGCAGAAGGAGGTCCCGCCAACGCTCCAAAACCCGACCACGATCGTCGAGCGCGATCGCGAGAAGGTCCTCCTCGCCGAATTGCGGCTTAGCCAAAAGCGCGTCCCGTATCTGGCTCGCGCGGGCCCCATGAACATATCCGCCGAAGCCAAGCTTTTGCAGCCCCTCGCCGCCGACGACGCGCGCATTGGCGGTCCAAATCCGCTGATTGTCGGGATTGAAGACGGTCGGCGTCTCCTCGGGCGTGAGATAGCCGCTCCAACCCTTGTCGCCGTTCGCCCAAGAGGCGGGCGTGCTTCCATCGTGTCCGAAGCGGCGCGGGACGGCGCTCGTCACCGTCCAGCCGATGTCGCCATTGCTGTCGCCGACGACGATATTTTGGTGCGGGACGCCCAGCCGATGCGCGATGGCGAGCGCGTCGCGCGCGCTCTGCGCCCGTTCCAAATCAAGGGAGCCTTGAAGACCGACGGCCATCGGATCATGGGCGACCCAGCGATAAGCGAGCTTGCGGCCCTTGGAGTCCGCTCCGACCACCGGCCCCCAAATGCTTTCCTCGACCGTCAGTCTTTCGCTGACGGCGCAGGTCGCGCAGAGCAGCTCTTCGAAGCGGCGCAACTCTTTGGGGCCGTCCGGCGCGCGATAGCGATTGACGTCCCCATCCGCCGGCTCGAGGATGACGACATCGCTCGTGTCCACCATGCTGTTGGTGAAACCCCAGGCGACGCGGCCGTTGCTGCCGACGACAATGGTCGGCGCGCCCGGCAGCGTCAAGCCCGTGATGTCGAGCGGCGGCTCTTCCGTTTTCAGACGCGCTCGATACCAAATATTTGGTTCGCGCAGGCGCAGGTGCATGTCGTTTTCGACAATCGCCGCGCCCGCGGCGCTGAGCGCGCCGCTGACCGCGAAACTATTGCTGCCTGCAATGGGCGGCGCTTCGTCGACATCCTGCACAGGCGCGGCCTGCATCGCGTGTTTCAGTCCTTGCGAGGGAAAAGCCGGCGTCGGGAGAAAAGACCCGTCCATCGCGGCGTCGAAACTCGTTCCCCCCGGAAACAGGAATTCCGCCATCGGCTGCCCGAGCGCTTCGATCGCGTCGCCGCGTCGCCGCTCGGTCACGCCGTCCGACTCCTGAAGCGTCAAATACATCGCGTAGGCGACAAGGATCGAGTCCTCCGCCCGCCAGGGCTGAGGCTGCTTGACGAGCAGCAGATATTCGAACGGCGGCGCGACGAGATCGCTTAAGCCCTGGTTCACGCCCGCGACATAGGCGTCCAAGACTGTGCGTTCCTGTAGCGTGATCGTCGCCAGCCGGGCGACCGCGCGATGGCGGAAGCGATGCAGGCGGGCGGCCCTGTCCACTGGCAAAGCGGCAGGGCCGACGAGATCCGATAGTTCTCCTGCGGCCGAACGGCGCTGCAAGTCCATCTGAAAAAAGCGCTCTTGCGCGTGCAGATAGCCCAGCGCCCAGGCGAGATCGGAGCGTGATCGCCCAGTCAGCGTCGGCGCGCCCCGGGCGTCTCTCGCGACACTGACAGGCGATACAAGACCCCGCGCTCTCACGTCTCCCTCGAGCTGCGGCAGGCTGAGCCGCAAAAACACGGCGCTCGATAGCGCCGCGAGACACAGCACAACGGCGGAAATCGAAGCCAGCACGATGAGCGCTCTGCGTGTCGCCGCGAGCCTGGGCATTGCTCTCCCTTCTTCCTATAAGCTCGTTCCTATAAGCTCGATGACCGCAAATTCGAGCCGCCTATCCGTTGCAAGCCTAGCAGATGGAAGATCGCGATCCAGTTTTTTTTGCCGGACCTGACCGGCGTTCCAACCGAGCGCGCCGAGTCCAATGGAGCCAATTGCGCAAAAGGCGAGCCGTTCAATGCTCTGATCGGATCGCCGCGATCCGCCAGGATTTTCCTAAAGGCGCGTCGTTTTTTGCAAAGACCGCGCCGCTCTCTTGGTTGTTGTCGAAATGTCACGCACAAATGCTGTGCTGCGAGCGCGCCGCTTTCCAGGCGCATCGCTAAGAGTAGATCTAATCGCAATGACAATCGCCGCCAAGCCGCCAGAAAAAGACTTTTTCGGCCGTCGCCCGCCAACTCATCGACCCTGCGTGACGAGCCGGCGCGCTTCGTCAATCGCGAATTGTCATGGCTCTCTTTCAATCGGCGAGTTTTGGAAGAGGCGTCGAATGAGGCCCATCCGCTCCTTGAGCGCGTGAGGTTTTTGGCGATTTCCGCCAGCAATCTCGACGAGTTTTTCATGGTTCGCGTTTCTGGCGTCATCGAGCAAATCGAGCAGGGTCAAACGACGCCTGGAATGGATGGTTTGGCGCCGTCCGAGCTTCTTGCTCGGATAATCCAGTCAACGGGAGAAATGAATCGCGACCAGGAAGCCGCCTGGTTGGTCTTGCGAGAGAAGCTCGAGGGGGTCGGTGTCGGGATCATTGAGCGCGCCCTTTGGACGGATGCCGATCTTGGTCAGCTGGAGCGTCATTTCAGCAGCCACATTTTTCCCGCGGCGACGCCGATCGCCATCAACCCATCGCATCCCTTTCCCTTCATCCCAAACCTGGCGTTATCGTTGGCGGCGCAGCTTTTTCGTCGCGAAGACAAGCAAGAGCTCACCGGTCTCGTTCGCATTCCGGGGAAATTCGCTCGCTACGTCCGGCTCCCCGACGGCCCCAACGGCGCCCTGCGCTTCGCGCGGGTCGAAGACGTAATCGGGCAGTTCCTCGATCGGCTGTTCCCCGGCTGCGATGTCGGTGAGATCGGCGTTTTCCGCGTCGTGCGGGACCTCGACATCGAATTCGCAGAAGATGAGGAGGTCGAGGATCTCGTCAGCGAGTTCGAAGCCGCTCTCAAGGAACGCCGCCGCGGCTGCGTCATCCGGCTGGAGGTCAACTCCGCGACGCCATTGGTTCTGCGCGATTTTATCGCCTCACAGGTCGAGGTCTCGCCCAAAGGCATCATCGTACAGAATGAGAAACTGGCGCTCAGGGATCTTTCGCAGATTGTCGGAATTGATCGGGCGGATTTGAAGTTTCAGCCCTACTCTGCTCGCTCCCCCGAGCGCATCAGCGAATTCGACGGAGACTGCTTCGCCGCCATCCGCGCGAAGGACATCATCGTTCAGCATCCTTACGAGTTGTTTGACGTGGTGCTTCAGTTCCTGCGGCAGGCGGCGCGCGACCCGCGAGTGGTGTCCATCAAGCAGACTCTCTATCGCACGTCTTCGGACAGCCCCATCGTCTATGCCTTGATGGAGGCCGCTGAAAACGGCAAGTCGGTGACTGCGCTTGTCGAACTGAAGGCGCGTTTCGACGAGGAAGCCAATATTCAATGGGCGCGCTCGATGGAGCGGGTCGGCGTCCAGGTGGTTTTTGGATTCCCTGATCTGAAGACGCACGCCAAACTTTGCATGGTCGTCCGGGAAGAGGAAAACGGCGCCGTCGCAACATATTGCCATATCGGCACGGGCAACTACCATCCCGTCACAGCCCGCATTTACACTGATCTTTCGGCGTTCACCGTCGATCCTGTGGTCGGCCGCGATGTCGCGCGCATCTTCCACTTCATCACCGGCTCAGGCGTTTTGGCCCCCCTCGAGCGCCTGTTCATCACGCCGGTGACAGCCAAACGCCGGCTCCTCGAGCATATTGAAGCCGAAGCACAGCATGCGGCGGCTGGCCGTCCAGCCGCGATTTGGGCAAAGTGCAACTCGCTTGCCGATCCTCAAATCATTGACGCCCTCTATAAGGCCAGCGCCGCAGGCGTCGCCGTCGACCTCGTCATCAGGGGCATCTGCTGTCTGCGTCCTGGCGTGAAGGGGTTGTCCGAAAACATCAAGGCGAAGTCGATCGTCGGACGCTTCCTCGAGCATTCCCGCATTTACGCTTTCGGAAACGGTCACGGGCTGCCGCACAGTGACGCCGCGGTCTATATTTCTTCCGCTGATCTGATGCCGCGCAATCTGGACCGGCGTGTCGAAACGCTGTTTCCGATCACGAACGAGACGCTGCACGAGCAAGTCCTCGAACAGGTTTTGCTCGCCAATCTTTTGGACAACGTCCAGAGCTGGGAAATCTTGGCGGACGGTTCGAGCCGTCGTATCGCCGCCCTCGAGGGTGAAGATCGTTTCAGCGCTCAGGAATATTTCATGACCAATCCGAGCCTTTCTGGGCGCGGCGTCGCGTTGCGCACCTCCGCTCCACAGCGCCTAGCAAGGGCGAGGAGCTGAGCAAAACCTTCGAGTCGAAGAAGCCCTCACGCGTCGCCCCGTCAATTCTCGCGCCAACTGTTGAAGGGACAGCGCATTAAATTCGAGTTGAAGTAGCGGGCGTCGTCGGACACCTCCTGGATAGCCCATTCCGGCAGCTCGAAGCCTTCGTCTTCAGCATGCAGTTCAACTTCCCCCACGATCAGTCCGTCATTTTCGCCGTGAAAGACGTCGATCTCCCAAAGCTTGTCGCCGACCTGCTGCCGATTGTCGATGGCGGTGAAAATCCGCGCATAGATGGCGCGGTTGCGAGCTTGGCGGCTTCTTTTGGGTTTGCCGAGACGATGATGGTGCGTGGCTGAGGTTGATGCGGCGGCGCGTGATGGCGTCCTGACGTCACGGCGGATGTTGGGGTAAGCTTGGCCTTTTCAAGGACAAGCACGGCGTCGATCTCGACTTGGCGGTTCTGTTCGACGCCGTGCCCCACACCGTGCCGGGCACGCATGTCCGATCAATATCGCGGAAAGCAGGGCGCTCGTCCACATGGCGTCGGCCAATCCGAGCATGACGACGCTGGATCGGCGAGGTTGTTTCTGTGCGCTGGGTGTCGTGCCCAGGCGCTGATTTGTAGCTGTTGCGATCGCGGCCAGATTTACTGCGCTGGGGATTGCGGCCCTCATGCACGGCGGCGTGGCCAGCGCGCGGCGGGAGCCCGTTACCAAGCCAGCCGCCGAGGTCGGTTCACGCATGCCGAGCGCGCGCGCCGATACCGGGCGCGATGCAAAAACGTGACGCATCAGGGTTCACCCCCACCGGCTCCCGGTGATTTTCTGTCGTTCGGCTCGCCGACGATCGCGAGCGACGCAACGACCTCGGATGTCGAACCCCGGCGACCGATCTCGCACTGCCACTGGTGCGGCCGGCGCTGTCCCGATCTCGTCCGCCAGGGATTTTTGCGCCGCCGCGTCGGTCGTCGCGGCGCGCCGCGACACAACCGGATGGGACGCGACCATGGTGACGCCACCTGATATCGAGGCGCAAATCCTGCGCTATTATCACGCCGAGAAGTGGGCCATCGGCACGATCTCCCGTCAGTTGCGCGTGCATCACGACGTGGTGCGGCGCGTGCTGGCGCAAGCCGGTCTGCCGAGGATTGGGTCCCCACGCAAATCGCCGATCGACGCCTATCTGCCGTTTATCCGTCAGACGCTTGAGGTATTCCCGTCGCTGACGGCCAGCCGTCTGTATGGGATGGTGCGCGAACGCGGCTATCCGGGCCGTCCCGACCACTTCCGCCACCTCATCGCCTGTTATCGGCCGCGTCCGAAGGCCGAAGCCTATCTGCGTCTGCTCACCTTGCCGGGCGAACAGGGACAAGTCGATTGGGGCCACTTCGGCCATCTCCAGATCGGCCGCGCGCGGCGTCCGCTGATGGCCTTCGTCATGGTGCTCAGTCATTCGCGGCAAATTTTTCTGCGCTTCTTTCTGGACGCCCGGATGGAGAACTTTCTGCGCGGCCATGTCGCGGCCTTCACCGCCTGGGGCGGCGCGCCGCGCGTTTTGTTATACGACAATCTCAAGAGCGCGGTGCTGGAACGGTGCGGCGACGCGATCCGCTTCCACCCCACTTTGCTCGGCTTCGCCGGACAATATCGCTACGAACCGCGCCCCGTGGCGATCGCCCGGGGCAACGAAAAGGGCCGTGTCGAACGCGCCATCCGTTACGTGCGCGAGGCCTTCTTCGCCGCCCGGGAATTTATCGATCTCGATGACCTCAATGGCCAGGCAGAGGCCTGGAGCCTTGGCCCCGCCGCCGACCGGCGCTGTCCCGGCGAACCCCACCGCACCGTGCGGGACGTGTTCGTTGAGGAAAGAGCCCGCCTGCTCCCGCTGCCTGACACCCCGCCGCCCTTGCTCGAACAGGTCGCGGTGTCGGTGGGCAAGACGCCCTATGTCCGGTTCGACCTGAACGATTATTCCGTGCCGCACACTCACGTCCGGCGCGTGCTGACCGTACTCGCCGATCCCCGCGAGGTTCGCATCGTCGATGGCGTGAAGGTGCTCGCCTGTCACCCACGCAGCTACGACAAAGGGGCGCGGATCGAAGAACCCGTCCATGTCCAGGCGCTGGTCGACGAAAAGCGCGCCGCGCGCCAGCATCGCGCCAACGATCGCCTCGCCCAGGCCGCGCCGGCCAGCCAAGCCTTGCTCGTGCGCGCTGCCGAACGCGGATCCAATCTCGGCGCCATCACCGCCGCTCTGCTGCGTCTGCTCGAACGGTACGACGCCGCCGCATTGCAGGCCGCCATCCTCGAGGCGCTGGAGCGCGATGTGCCGCACCCGAACGCCGTGCGCCTCGCCCTCGAACGTCACCGCGAACAACAAGGCGCCGCCCCACCCGTCGCCATGACGCTGCCCGCGCATGTGCGCGACCGCGATGCGCCGGTGCGGCCGCACGCGCTCGAAACCTATGACCAGCTCAAGGACGATCAAGATGACTGAACCCGACACGCGGCGCGCCCGCGCCGGCGCGCTCAATCTGCATGGACTTCTGGCGCACTGGAGCGAGATCGCCAGCGAGGCCTGGGTCGATACGCTGCTGGGCTGGGAGGAACGGGAGCGAGCCCGCCGCGGCTTGGAACGCCGGCTGCGCGCCGCCCATATCGGTCGCTTCAAGCCGCTTTGCGACTTCGATTGGAACTGGCCGAAACGCTGCGACCGCGCCGCCATTGACGCGCTGATGACGCTTGAGTTCCTCAAGGACGCCACCAACGTCGTTCTCGTCGGCCCGAACGGCGTCGGCAAGTCGACCATCGCGCAAAACATCGCTCATCAAACGCTGATCGAGGGACATGCTGTCCTGTTCACCAGCGCGGGCCAACTCCTGGGCGATCTCTGCGCGCTGGACAGCGACTCCGCCTTGCGCCGCCGTCTGCATCACTACGCCCGGCCACAACTGCTGGTGATCGACGAGGTCGGATATCTCTCCTATTCCAACCGGCACGCCGATCTGCTGTTCGAATTGATCTCGCGCCGCTATCAAAACAAAAGCACGCTGGTCACCACCAACCGTCCGTTCGCCGAATGGCGAGAGGTTTTTCCCAACGCGGCCTGCGTCGTCTCTCTGGTCGACCGTCTCCTTCACCACGCTGAGATTGTCTCCATCGAAGGCGACTCCTGGCGCCTCAAGGAAGCCCGCGACCGGGCGGAGCAGCGCAGCCGCCAGCGCCGCGAGGCCAAATCATGAGAAAACAGAGCAGATTGCCGGCGCATCTTCGTCCGCTCTCGATCGATATTCCCCGCACCTGGACGCCCGAACAGGCTCTGGCCTTGTTCGAGCTGATCGACGATCTGCGCGATAAGGTCTGGGCGCTCTATGGCGACCGAATGCAGGCGCTGCTCCGCGATCAACGGGGATGCGGCGGCGCCGGCGGAAATCGTGACGCCAGCGACGAACCATCATTCTGAACCGCCGAATATCCTGTGGTTCGATCAAGACGGCCATCCCGTCGTCCCGACCTGAGCGCTGCAACGCTGGCGCGCGCAGCGGCGGTCAAGGACGCCCGAAGGGCGCCGCGTGGCGGCGCGAAGCGTCCTTGACGGTCGCGAGCACGACAGCATCTTGGGCGCGGAGGGACGACTCCGTCACGCGCGTCAATCACGATGAGAATCCGTTCACGCCGTTTGGCGTGCTCCCGCCGCGCCTCGCGCCAAATCGAAATATCCAGCCCGTAATTGCCGAACCGTGCCCGCCAAAGCGCCGTCACCCCGCAAGCCGTCGTGGACCCAGACCAACCGCGCCATCTATGCGCGGATTTTCACCGCCGCTAACACCGATATCTCGTCTTCTCAATGAGCGCAGGCCCGCAGAGGTTGTCGAGCAGGACCACCGCGTCGTCCCGAGGAATGCGGTATTCGAACTCGAGCCGGCTCACGCCGCTCGACGCTCCCTTCACCGTGAGAAAGGCCTCGTCGCCAGCGAGGCGCACGCGCACGACGCAGTCTTCCGCTGAAGACAAATAGCCCTGGCGGAACGCCGTCCCCTCGCTCTGAGGCGACCACAATGAGGAGTCGATGAGGAACTTGCGCTCGATCTCTATGCCCATGTCTTCCTCCGCGGCCCGGCAGGAAGGGTCGCAGCGCGACGTCTGTCGCGCAAGTGTCAGCGTCTCGGGCTAGCTGCCCTATGCGCGGGGCGCCGGGCGCCGCGGCCGCGAAGATCTGTCGCCCGGGACTTCTCTCCCACTCCGATTTTATTCCGGGGTCCGCAAGGAGCCGTAATGAGCAAATACGACGTCATCGAGAACATCTTCACGCCAAGCACCCTCGTCGGCGTCGAGAGAATCGACGGCATCGGGATTTTAACGCTCAGAAATCTGCGCGAGCGCAACGCGCTGGGCCGAGAGATGATGCGCCGCCTCACCGAGTGCCTGGAAAGCTTCGTCGAGGACAAGATTCGCGTGGTGATCCTGCGGGCGGAGGCCGGCGTGGACGTCTGGTCCGCCGGCCACGACATCGCCGAATTGCCGCTGCCCGGGCAGGATCCCCTACCCTACGCCGATCCGCTCGAGGAGACGCTTCGTGCGATCAGGGTCTTCCCCGGCCCGGTGATCGCCATGGTGCATGGTTCGGTCTGGGGCGGCGCCTTCGACATGGTGCTGAGCTGCGACATGGTTATCGCCGACGAGACGGCGAGCTTCGCCATCACCCCGGTGAATCTGGGCCTGCCCTACAACACCACGGGCCTGCTGCACTTCATCGGCAGGCTGAGACTCAATGTGGTGAAGGAGCTGTTCTTCACCGCGACGCCGGTCGATGCGAAGAAGGCGCTGGAATACGGGGTCATCAATCATCTCGTGCCCACGGCGGAGCTTGAAGCGCATACGATGGAGATTGCGCGCAAGATGGCCACGAAAGCGCCTCTCGCCATGGCCGCCATCAAGGAGCAGTTGCGCGTGATCAGCGATTACCAACCCATCGCGGCGCAGGTTTTCGAGCGCATTCAGCATATGCGGCGCAAGGCCTATGAAAGCGCCGATTATCGCGAGGGCGTCGCGGCCTTTCTGGAAAAGCGCCAGCCCGCGTTCAAAGGGGAGTAATCGCCTGGCCCTCCCCTTGGCGAGTTCGGCTCAAATCGTCGCGCCCGATGCGTCTCTTCGCGCCGCTGTTTAATTGGCGATTTCCGAGTCTAATTTTGAAAGCCGATCGAGCAGCTCCTTCAATTCTGACTGACACATTTCCATGTGCTTGCGCACTTCTTGCCTTTCAACCTCACGCAAAGGGTTAGAGCAGAGCTCCTCCCAATCAATCTGGATGGACTCCCTCAGCGCATGGATGTTGCGCAGCAGTTTCTCGACCTGCGGCATTTGCCTCTCCTTCGCCTCCCTTCGCCCTGCCCGGTGCTCGGGGCGTTACCTTCTCCAGCGCATCTAGGCCGAGGTAGACAAGTTTTCGATCGCGCGCTTGTCCTCTACTCTCGTTCGACGCGTATGAGGAAAACAGTCTCAGTGGGCGCGCTGCCGAACTCCAGCTCTAAAGCATTCTAAAATAGGGCAACAATGAAGAGCAACACGTTTCTCGCGTCCCTTCGTCTCGCAACGGCCGCGCTGGCCACGGCCATGCTCGCGCCGGCTTGCGCGAATTCGCCCAGGACGCCGATCAAGCACGTCATCATCGTCATCGGCGAAAACCGCACCTTCGACAATCTCTTCGGCGCCTACAAGCCGACCAACGGCCAGCATGTCGATAACCTGCTGAGCAGAGGCGTCATTCTGGAGAACGGCGAGCCAGGTCCGAACTTCGCCGCCGCGCGCCAATGCTTTGCCGACGAGCCCGGGCCGAACTATCACGTGCAGACGCGGACCAAGGGCTGTTACGTCACCTTGCCGCAACCCTACACGACTTACGCCTTTGAACCGCGCGCGACGGACGGCGCCCTTGTCTCCGCCTCGCCAAGGGTTCCTGACGGCCGCTTTCCCAGAAGGCTGCCCAACGGTCCGTTTCAGATGACGAAATATGCGCCTTACGGCTCCTATACCGGCGACCCCGTGCATCGCTTCTTCCAGATGTGGCAGGACACGGACGGCGGCAAGCACGACAAATTCGTTTGGGTTGAGGAAACAATCGGAACGGGTTCAAACGGCGATCCAGCGCCCTCGGGAGGGTTCAATCCCAAGGAGGGCGCGATCTCGATGGGATTTTACAACATGAGCAGGGGCGATGCGCCCTTCTTCAAGTCGCTCGCCGAGAAATTCGCGATCAGCGACAACTATCACCAGGCGGTCATGGGCGGCACGGGCGCTAACTTCCAAGCGCTCGTCACCGGCCATGCGGCCTATTTCACGGACTGGATCAAGCTCGACGGGTCGGTCGCGACGCCGCCCAATAACCAGATCGAGAATCCCGCCCCGGTCGCGGGAACGAACAACTACTACACTCAGGACGGGTATAGCGGCGGCTCATACGTCAACTGCGCCGACGACCGCCAACCAGGAGTCGGCGCGATCGAGAACGAGCTCGAGAAGCAGGGCGTGACGGACAAAAATTGCGCTCCAGGCCATTATTATCTCGTGAACAACTACGACCTCTATTGGAACCGTTTCAGGGGCGCCGCTAATCCGGTCGGCGCGCCGAACAACTTCACGCTGCCGCCGCAGAGCGCGCCGACGATAGCCGACGTCATGACGAAGGCGAACGTAGCCTGGAAATATTATAGCGCGGATAGCGGAAGGGATCAGACGCGGTTTCATGACTCGGTCGATGGCGTCTTCTTTCCCATGGTCGCCGCGAACGCCACAGCCGCCCCGGTTCGCTACCACTCCTATTGCGACATCTGCGACCCGCTAAGCGGCTACATCAACATCGAGAAGAACGCTTCGGAACTTGCAAAGCTGCAAAGCTACGGCGATTTCATCGACGATCTGGCGAACGACGCCTTGCCAGCCGTCTCTTTCGTGCGTCCATTCGAGGCCTTCGCCGCGCATCCCGCGAATTCGTCTCCGGAACTCTATGAGAAGTTTTTGGACACGCTCATAAAGCGCGTGCAGGCGTCGAAGGCTTGGGACTCGACGGCAATCTTCATCACCTTCGACGAAGGCGGCGGCTATTATGACTCGGGCTATATCCAGCCCATCGACTTCTTCGGCGACGGCGCTCGCGTTCCGTTCATCGTCGTGTCCCGCTTCGCGAAGAAGGGCTATGTTGATCACACATACTCCGACCACGCCTCGCTTTTGAAATTCATCGAGGAGAACTGGAGCTTGCCCAGGGTCTCGAAACGAAGCCGCGACAATCTGCCCAACCCGCAAACGGACTCGGGCAATCCGTACGTCCCGTTGAACCGTCCGGCCATTGGCGATCTGATGGGCCTGTTCGCCTTCACCGACAAAAATTGACGCGCCTTCGGCCTTCGGGGGGAACAACTGTCACCGGTCTCGCTCGAAAATGCGTTTCCCTCCGTCATTTAGATTTTCGATGGGCGCTTCTGCCGCAACGACACCGTCACAAAACTCTTCAATAAGTGTAGAATCGGCCGCCGCAAAGCCCAAGGTGGATAGCGAAATTTCTCGAGGGCGCAGCGACGTCGTCCCGGGCCAGAGGGGTCCGGGTCAAAACGGGCGCTGAGAAAGCGGAAGGCGGATCACCTTGACAGTCGAGCGCAACGGACCTCACGAGGCTGGACCCATCGCCCGCGAAATCTGCGTTCGGATCGCCGATCCTCTCATGCCGGAAAAGCCTTCAAAGATTGCCGTCCCCGCAGGGATTTTGGGCGCGGTGGCGACGCTCCTCCTATTGGGCCTCGTGCTTGAGCGAACAATCCACGCCGCAGGAGGCGCAAGCGGCAAATGGAGCTTCCAGATCTTTTTATATGCCGTCCTCATCGCTTTAGCGAATAACGTCGATAATCTTGGAGCCAGAATTGCCTATAGCTTGCAAGGCACCAGGGTGAGCGTCTTCGTAAATTTGTGGATCTCTGCCATTACTTTTGTGATTTCCTTCGTCGCGGCCTCTTTAGGCACAGCCGCGATGGGGTACTTTGGAACGCAGGTCGCTTCGGTGGTCGCCATGGTGTTTCTTGTCGGCATCGGGTCGTGGATGATCCTGCAGGCGCAAAAGCCGGCCTGGCGCGAGGAAAAGGCCTCGAGCAACGGCGCCGCGACTCTCTGGACAGTCTTGCTGAAGCCGCATCGCGCGGACGTGGACAGGTCGAGACACATCGACTTCAAAGAAGGCACCGTCCTCGGGATCGCACTCTCGATCAATAACATTGGAGGAGGCATGAGCGGAGGGATTGTCGGCGTCGATCCCTTCTTGGTGGCGCTCCTCTCCGCGCTTGTCAGTTTCGTCGCCCTATGGGCGGGAAACTACATGGCCGAGTTCTTCATCACACGGAACATAACCGAGAAGGCGGCCGTCGTGGGGGGCGCGTTGCTGATTGCGATTGGAATCAAACAGGTTTTCTAAACGTGCCGAGGATGGCGTGCGGCGCCGGCCGCGCTTCACGATGGCTCGCGCGGCAGGCGGGGATAACGGCGCTCGAGGTCGAAGACCAGGCGGCTGATCTGCTTCATGCTGGCGTGCACGACGGGCGGCGGATTTGGGCCCATCCAACGCGTCAAGAGCTTCGGGCCGCCCGGCAACAGGATGGCGCCCCCGGCGATCACGAATGGGAAGCCAATAATGCCGGGAAGAACGACGCCGAGCACGCCGACATAGACCAGCACCCATCCGACGTCGCGCGGCAGCTCATCGATGCGCAGCACGACTGGCTCATCATCAGCGCGCCCGTCGGGCGTCGGCAGAATTTCGCTCGTGCTGGCCTGATCCCCTTTGCGCACAACGTCGGACCGTCGGGCGGTTGCGGGCCTTGCCGGACTGTTTGCGCTCATGGGCGACTCCTTTTCGGGACGCCACTTCTCGTCTACCCTTCCCTTCGTCAACCGCCGGGGCCGAAATAACCGGCCAGCGCCCCCGGGCCGTTAGTGATTCGGCCGAGCGATAAGGGAGTGCGACAGACGAGCTAGGCGTGCGGGGTTGATCATGTGGCCGGTCTCTGGTCCGGCCTGAGCACGCCGGTATTCACCATTTCCTCGAGCTGGTCGAAGATCGCCCGATCCTCGCCCTCGAGCACGTAAAAGATCTCGCGCAGCTTCTTCTGCCGCCGGTCAACCTCATAGGCGATATAAGCGACTCCTACGGCGAGCACGGCGCCCATGACCACGTCGGTCCATCGTTCAAACATTGATCACCTCACGATTGGCCACGGTCGCGTGTTCCGCAGACCCATTCATCCCTCGCTTAGATGTTTTTGTCCCACCCCGCCGATGATCTCTATCGCGCCGGTGAGGCCTTGCTTGTGCAAATTCTCGCGCACCACCTTGTCGAGGTCTTTTGCAGAGCGGTGCATGCGCAGAAAGCGCGCAAACATCTGCAGCGCCCTCAGCGCCTGATCCTCATCGCGCAGCATGCCGAGATGCAGACGGAAACCATGCACATGGCGGACGCGGTGCCTGTGGATTGCGTGTAGGTCATGCACGCTGATGATCGGATCGTGACCGATCAACTTACTGTGCTGGCGCAGCAGCGCGATAGACTTATAGCGGTCGAGAAAATAGACTTCTTCCTCATCGTTGAAGGCGCGAATTAAGTCCACGTTATCTTGCAGGACCTTGCGCGCGATGGAGTTCCAGCCGGTGTCGATAACAAAGATGCGGAACCGGGGATCCCTGCGCGGAACCGTTCCCGCAGAACTGGGCGATGTCTGACCACCCTGCCGCGGCTGGCCACCGTTCGTCATCACGAGCTCCCAGCCTTTCTCGGCTCGGCCAAGCGCGGATTGTAGCCGGCCCGACACTTCGCTGAAAATCTGCATTTCCCGCTCTCCATTTCAGCTGTGCCTCTGCGAGGTTGTCTCGCGGCTATGCCCACACCGCGAAGTCATTCGGCGGCCTCTACGGTCTCGAAGGTCTCCTCCAACGCCTCGCATTCCTTGCTGAAGAAACCGCTTGCGCGCAGCTGCATCTCCATCAGGTGCCGCCGCTCGGCCTCGAGGGCGGCGACTTTCCGCATGGGCCGCACGCCATTGGCGAGCGCCCCGAGGGCCGCGATATTGTTGGTCAGCACGGACATCGCCACCCCGAAGCCCATGGTGAACGCTCCGACGATGCAGAGGATGTTCGGGACGAGGATCAGTACCCAGCTGGTCTGCACGTTGCGCTCGAGGTCTCGGGCGATGTCGAGCAATTCGCATAATTTGCCAAGCCCCGGCTCCATGAACACGACATGCGCCGTATCCGTTGCGATCGAGGTGGCGCCGCGCAGTGAGATCGAGACATTGGCCTTCTTCAACGCGATCGCGTCATTGACGCCATCGCCGATGAAGCAGACCTTGCAGCCCTCCCTTTCAAGCTTTTCGACGTAATCGGCCTTTTCCGCCGGCAGAACCTGGGCGAAGTAGCGGTCCATGCCGAGTTGCTCGGCAAGGCTGCGGGTCGGCGCCTCCTGATCGCCGGAAATGATCGCGATGTGCTTGATGCCCCGCTCCCGAAGCCCCCTGATGATCTGGGCCGCCTCCGGTCGAACCGAGGCGCGCAACTCCAGCGCGCCGCCAAGGACGTCATCCACCGCCACCATCACCATGGTGTGGCCCTCGCGATGGGCCTCGTCCAGCGCCGCCTCGACCTCCGGCGTCAACGCGACCCCCTCCATCTCAAGGAAGCGGCGGCTGCCGACGCGGATCAGGCGGCCCTCGACGCCGACCGAAATCCCATAGCCAACCTTGTATTGGGTGGCGTCGGTCGGAGGAAGATCGAGCCCCTCCTCTTCTGCCCTTTGCAAGAGCGCCAGCGCGATCGGATGATGGAACCTGCGCTCGGCCCCGGCGGCGAAACGCAGGATCTGCCGCGGCGTGAATCCATTGGCGGCGATCATGCGTCCGACTTCCGGCCGCTCACGCGTCAGCGTGCCCGTCTTGTCAAACAGCACGGTGTCCACTTCGCAGAGCAGATCCAGGGCGCGGCCGTCCTTCACAAGCACGCCACGCTGCGCGCAGAGCGCTAATGTCGATAGCATGGCCAGCGGGGCGGCCATGCGGATGCCGGTGCCCATGTCGCTGTTGAGCACAGCAGTCGCCCCATTTGGCCCGATCGTCGCTAAGGCGAGCGCGCCCACGCCAAGTGTAGGGATCACCGCCTTGTCGGCGAGCTGCTCCCCCTTGTGCTGGGAGGCGAGCTTGTAGCCTGCGGTGTTGTTCAGAATCTGCGCGATTTTCGATGACGCCGTTTCTCCGCCCGATTTTTCGACGGCGACGCGCATCTTGCCGCCGACGACGACGGTCGACGCGAACACATTATCGCCGACGCCCTTCTCGGCGGGATTCGATTCGCCGGTCAGCGCATGCTGGTCGATCATCGCCAGGCCTTCGACGATAACGCCGTCGATCGGCACCACTTCTCCGGTGCGGACAATGACGATGTCGCCTTTCTGAAGCTTGTCGATCGAAATCTCGATTTCCTGATCGTCCTGCAAAAGCCAGACGAAGCGCGGCTGCTTGCCGAACGCGCCGAGCAAGGCTTTTTTGGAATTGTCCTCGGTGCGGCGCACCAGATGGCGCCCAAAGCAAAGGCACCAAGCCAGAATGGAGCCGGGAAGCACTTGTCCGGTCGCGAGACAAGACATGACGACGATCGAATCGAGAACATCGACGCCCAGCCGGCGCTCCTCGGTCAAGACCTTCCATGCGCCCTTGAAGCTCGGCAGCGTGGTGTAGGCGAAGAGCGCGGCCGACACAGGCAGCAAGGCCGGGACCGCGAATTGCGCCACCGCGGCGATCGGCGCCGACGCGGTGCAGAGCATCAGCTCACGGTCCAGCTTGTCGAGCTTGGTGGGATGCTTCGCTCCGGCCAGCGCCTCGTCGAGGATTTCAACGATCTGGGCGGCGCTGATCTGTCGCGGGTCGTATTCGACCTCGACGCGGCATTTCAGCGCGCAGGTTTCAAAGCGGTATACGCCGAGCACGCTCAACAGCTCGCGCTCAATGGCCTCGCACAGGACTCGTTTGCGGTACAGCACAGGATTGGTGAGTCGGGCTGATCCCACGCGCACGCGCTCAACGCGCCAACCAGTGATGCGACCGGCGAAGCGGTGATAACGCACGACGCCGCGCCAGTCGCGCGCGACGGCCGACGGCGCTACGGCGAGACGCTTGTCCCCTCCGTCATGCGCTGCGCCGCCAAGCAGCGCAGCGAGCCGATCCAGCACGCTTTTACGGCGATGTCGCTTGACGTTGAAATGCAGATCAATGGAATGCGCACGGCTTGGAGCGATAACCGCCGCGTCGATCGTGGGCGTCTGCATCGCCGCCTGGAGAAAGCGCCGGCAGAAATCATTGTCCGGCGAGCCAAAGAACCCGGCGCTTTCGACTCGGATGACGCCCACGTCGGGAAAGGAGATCGTTGGGCCGGCCCTGCCGACTCCTGGACCAGCATGCATCGGGACCTCTATTCAGTTCTTCATGAAACGGCAGTGCGAGTCACAAGACCGTTTCATTCCGGCGCCCCTGCCCCGACCATCCTCACGATTTCAACGCGTTTCTCGCCGCTCGTCCGCCGTCGCGCAGACCATGCATCACGGGGTTTTGTTGCGGCAAGGCATGAACCGCGAAAGCCGCGGTGTAAACGATTGCGTAGGAGAGCACGTAAGAACTGCTGTAGGCGAAGCGAGACACCCCCCGCACTGCCTGCGATCCCCCCTTGATCATCGTCCGCTTGACCTTGTCTGCGTGATCGGCGGCCTGATCGGCGGCGGCCGTTGCAGCATCGCGCATGGCGTCGGCAACGGATTGCATCTCATCATGCGCCACAGTTCCGGCAGTAGCACTCATCTCGGCCTCCTCAAGCAGTCCGAATGACTGCAACCAGCTTCAGATTGGCGGCGTCTCGCGACAGTCGAATGACCTCGGCTGTATATAGGGCCGCCCGATGGTTGCCGTCCGTCAAGGCCTAGCGGCGCTGCGGACGGAAGCTGCAGCGCTCACGCACCCAGCGGGTGATCGCGATCGCCGCCTTCGAGAAGAACGAGAATATCGCGCGCAATGTGCGCTTGACCTTCGCCGCATGATCGGCGGCGGTGGCAGCCGCATCGCGCATGGCGTCGGCTACGGGCTGCATCTCATGGTCTGCGAATCCCTGGGCGGCGGCTACCATGTCAGCTCCTCAACTAGTCTAAAAGATTGGAGATTTTCAGGATGGCGGCATTTCGTGACAGTCAAATGACCGCCACGGGGATGTCGCGCGAGCACGCGAGAGTTTAGCGGCGCTCGGGTTTGCCGGCAAGCATCTGCCGCTCTTGCGCGGATCGTGGCGAAGGCGGATTTATCAAAATGCCTGATCTGAAGAGTAACGTCATGCTCCACGTGGACGGCGCGCCGGTTGAGATGGCGGCTTCGAGACCCGATCGTTCGCACCATTCCAAGAGGCCCCAAGCGCGCTGCAACCTCGTCCTCAGTGCGCCCAAGGAGATTCGACCGTGGCAAACGCCGCTTTACTCCGGATCGCCACGCCGCTGATTTTTGTGCCGCTGTCGCTCAGCCTCCATCATTTCTCGCTTGTTGGGCCCCAGTGGGTGTTCCTTTCCGGGCTCATAGCAATAGCGGCGCTCGCCGACTGGGTGCGCCGCGGCACCGAAGAGGTGGCCGGGCACCTGGGAAGCGTCATCGGCGGCTTGCTCAACGTCAGCTTCGGCAATGCTGCCGAGCTCGTGTTGGCCCTGTTCGTGCTGTCGAACGCGCAAACTCGGGTGGTGCAGGCGCAGATCACCGGCTCGATCATCGGAACAACGCTTCTCTTCTTTGGAGTTTCCGCGCTGGTCGGCGGGCTGCGGCGCGAGCGGCAGACCTTCGACCAGCCGCAGGTGCAGCTCCTGTCGACCTTGTTGCTCTTAGTCGCGGTGGCCATTCTGCTGCCGGCGGCCTACGAGATGACCGAGCGACAGTCGACGTCGCAGTCGGACCTGTCGCAACTCGATGAGCAGCTGAGCTTATGTGTGTCGATTGTCCTGTTGCTTCTCTACGCGGCTCATCTGGTCTATGTGCTGGTCACCCATCGGGTAATCTTCGCCGGCAAGCCGTCGGCGGAGAGCGGACCGGAATGGAGCCTGCTACGGGGGCTCGCCGTGATGGCCGGCGGCATATTCGTGATCGCATTTGAATCTGAGCTCGTGTCAGCTCGCCTGTTGGAGACGGCCTCCATCCTTGGTCTTTCCCCGACGTTCATTGGCGTCGTCATGCTGGCGCTCATCGGCACCGCCGCCGATCTATTCGCCGCCGTGGCTTTCGCGCGCGCGGACAAGATGGATATCGTGTTTGGGCTGTGCGTCGGGTCGGCGATCCAGATCGGTATGGTCGTCGCGCCGGTGCTGGTGCTGGCGTCCTGGGCCATCGGCAACCCGATGAATCTGGTGTTCGCCAACCCGCTCGACCTGTTTGCAATCGCCAGCGCGACGTTCATCGTGCGGGCGATCGCCTCCGACGGCGAAACCAACTGGTATGAAGGATTGCTGCTGATCGGAGCCTATGCGCTATTCGCGCTAGCCTATTTTTTCCAAAAATAGGAGCGGCTACCGAGCGGCGGCTCATCGGGCCGCGAGGGCCATTATTCTTGATCACGAACGAAGATCGCCATACGCAACGACGCTCTCGCCGCCGGCTGGAGATCAGCTGGCGCCCAGTTCGAAATTCCCGACGGAAATGGCGAAGCGACGTTGCCGTCGCGCCCCACCGAGACCTTGCGCGGTCAGGTTTCCGACTTCACGGCGTCCATCGCCGCGCGCGCGCCATCGCGGAACCCATGCATCACGGGGTTCTCTTGGGGCAAAGAGTGAGCCACAAAAACCGTGGCGTAGACGACTCCGTAAGACAGCCAGTAGGAACTGTTGTAGGCCAAGCGCGACACCCCTCGCATGGCGCGCGGGACGAGCTCGTTGACGTCGTCGTCGGCGACGGCTTGCGTCTCATAGTCTGCGTAATCCTCGGTAGTGGCTCGCATTTTAGCACCTCGGGCAGTCTGAACGGATACAGACTAACGTAGCATGGCGGCCTTTCACAACAGGCGAATGAAGGCCCGCGTTAGAACGCCATAGCTCGATAGCCCGGTCGATCAGCCCAAGCGACGGTTTCGATTAGCGCACCCTCTTCCTCGGAGCCCCCGGGGGCGCCGCAGGCGGTTTCGGTTGCGCTTCCGCCTCCCAGGCGAACAGCGGCTTATGGCGCTTTCTGCGCTTTCTTTTCATGAGCGCGGAGATCCGCAGGATTTGCGGAGTCGCCATCGCGGCTGCGCCAAGCGCTACGCCCGCGAGCAGCTCAACTTCCACCAGCGCGACGCCAACGACGACCACCCCAAGCGTTACGACTGGAGGAGGACCGACGACGACCACTTTCCTCGGAAGCGCCTCGACGGGCGCTTTCACGGGCGGCAAAACTCCAAAAACTTCTTCATATCTGTTGGCGTAACAGGCCATGAGGCTTCGAAAAGTTTCGTCCCAGCTAAAATGGTGCTCTGCATGATCGCGGGCGCGCGGGCCCATCTTCGACCGCTCCGCAGCCGCCTTCACGATATTGGCCGCCATGGTCTGCGCGTCCCCAACCGGGCCGAGATATCCCAGCCCGTCAAGAACGCGTTCGCGCAGCGCTCCCGCATCGACTCCCACAACAGGCAGACCGGACGCCTGCGCCTCGATAACCGAGAGGCCAAAGGTCTCGTATGGACCCGCGGTCACGTAAATATCCGCCGAGGCGATTAATTGCGACAATCGATGAGGATCCGTCTCGAAAGGAAATAGATGAAGACCTTTCAGGTGACCGGCTCTTGCCTTGATGGTTTCAAGCTGTGGTCCATGCCCGATCATCCACAACTGCGCCGTGAGGTCATGGGGCAGCATCTCGAATGCGTCAACCAAAACTGACACATTCTTTTCGACGGTCAGTCTCCCATCATAAATCAGCACGAGACTCTCGGGACGAGCGCCATGAGCGGCGCGAACGCTGTCGCTGCGACGCGCAGGATTGAACAAAGCCAAGTCCACGCCGAGCGGCGCAAGGTCGGCAGGCGGAGCGCCGTAATAGCGCAGCCGGGATATTTGGTTCTGTGAGCTCGCGACAACGAGATCGCAGCGATCAAAGACGGCCGCGAGATATTTCTCGCCTCCAATCTCGGCGAGGTCGGCGAAACTCTCCCCAATCTGCGCCAAAGTTCCGCTCCACGCGTCGAACCACTCGTGCACGGAGGCTCGAATTTGCGCGCCCAAGAGGGCTTTGGCGAGATCGGTGTGGAAATAAGCGGTGATCAGGCATTTCTGGCCGCTTTGCAGCGCCTGATCCTGGTGAAGGAACGCGGCCCAGGCCTCCAGGTAACAGCTCCCGAGTTCAATCACATCGGGGCGGTATTGTGACAACGCATCCTGAATCTTATCCGGTCGCGTGAATACCCTGTAGGCGTCCTGCCCAGGCAGAAGCGGGCTTTCGATTGCTACCGTCGTCAGCCTACCGGAGCGCGTAATCCCATCCTTTTCCCCCGGAACAATCAGCAAATGCTCGTGCTCCGTCCGCTCGCGAAGAAAGCGGCGCTTCTCCTCGACATACCGCCGAATGCCGCCGCTTCGGTCGTTATAAGCCATCGTGACGTCGCATAGTCTCATGGGTTGACCTCGGTCGATCTGACGGATTTCGGTGCGAGGAAAACAGTTACGCCGAACTTCGCTTCGAAGGAGACAGTTCCCTTGGGAGCCCGGCTCGAGCCAGCCACGGCGCCCTCATGCAATATGTTCAATTCGATCAGAAGCTCGTAACGCGGCAAGTTCAGCGAAAATTTGAGGCCTTCGGCTTGGGGGGGAAATCGAGGCGTGATTTCGACGCCGCGCGAGCCGTCGCGCAGGCCCAGCATGTTCTCGATCAACAGCGTGTTGACGAGACCGGACCAGCCGACAAAGTCTGCGACTGGCTTTGCCCCGAGCGTCAATCGCTTCCATAGATTTCCGCGCTTGCGATGCAATTTCTCGACGCCAGGTTGCTGCGGATCGTAAAACTCGTAGATGCGGCCAGTTTGCCAAAATGTGCGGTAAACGCCGTCACAGAGCCGAAAGGCGAGGTCGGCCGCTTCAGGATAGAAGCCATAACGCTGAAGCCCGCAGATGACGCCGAAGGCGACGTTCAGCCAAACGGGGCCGCGCCACATGTCCTTCTCGAATGCTTCGTCGTTGAGCGCCACGCTAGGCAATGGAAGGACGGTGTTGAACGCCGCCGGGTCGAGGATATGCCCGCAAAGCCGCTCCGCCTGCCTGGCGTCGGGGATCCCCGCCCAGAGCGGCATAAGGGAAGCGATCGTCCGGGATTTGACGAAGTCCCCGCTATACGCGTCGCGATCGAAATAGAGGCCCGCCGTTTCCTCCCACAAATAGCGATTGGTCAACTCTCTCAGAATCTGCGCCTCACGCTCATGCGCAGCGGCCTCCTCCTCCTTGCCGACGCATTGCGCCAGAACCGAGAGCGCTTCACCGCTCAAAACCATGTAAGCGCAAAAATCCGGAGCCGCGAGCTGGGTCGTATCGATCAATCGACGTTCATCGCGCGAACCGAAGCGCGGCGCGTTCTCTACCCCGGACTCATAGGGATGCGCCCAGGCGAAGAGGCCGTTGGGTAACCGCCGATGCTCGTAAAGCCAGCGGTGATAGTCACGCAGCGGCTCATAGAGGATATGCCCCCATCGCCTGAACACCTCGTCAGCGACGTGAGGCTTAAGCCCGACCAAAGACCAGGCCACAAGCGGCGGCTGTGTGAATTTGGAGCCGCCCAGATCCGAAACATAGTGCTGAAGACGCGCGCCCTGACGGAGCGCCACGACCGAGCGGAGGACCTCAAACGCGACCTGAGGATCCCACAGCTTCCATATTTGCGCGATGAACGCTGAGTCCCACAGATAGATCGCCCGGAATGCGGGCGCAGGACGCGCGTAGCGGCTCGGCGACAGCACGTCCGGCTTTTGCAGGTTCAACAACAAGACTGCATTGACAGCGGCAAAGCCGTGCGACCAGGCTTCAACTGACGCGTCCGCCCGGCAAACCTCCAACTGCGGCGGCAAATATTGGACCGACTTGGACGCGAGAAGGCCAAGATTGAGCCGCGACGCCCCGCGGCGCCCCCGAGAATTTTGGACCAAAACAGCACATAAAGGCCAAAACCCAGCAACCGCCAGAAACGAACGAGCGCCGCGACAAAGGCTCGCCATCCTCTAGGAGCCTGCCTCGAAAGACCGGCAAGCATCTTCAGCATCATCGCCCTCGTGAGACGAAATCGTTTTTTGGACGAGGCACAGGGTGGGCCGGCCCTTCATCAAGACTGAACCGCCAGTCTTGCGCGAACTCATGACAGGCGTATGCCTTGCTCCGGGCGCGAGGGAGCTGGGATCGGCACAGAGGCGAACAGCCGCGTGTTTCGCCCTCGTCGCGATGGCGGTCGGGGCTCTCGTCACCGCCGCCAATTTCATTGTTCCGCCGATCGGCCCTTCGACCGATCTTCGCGGCAATGAAACATCGACAGGCTTGGAGAAAACGGACTAGGTCCATGCCGCGCGTTGAAGGTGGGCATTCTCCTCGAGACGATTGCCTCCGCCGTGACGACGCTCCGAGAGGGCTCGCGAGCGCGTCGCCCGCGAACAAAAGCCCCGGAGGCCCGAGCAACATCTCTGGAAAAAGCGTGAGGATGATCGCGCGCCTTTCGATCGTGAAATCCGTCTATCCAATTTCCTGCCGTGTTACGGTTGGCGCAGAGATTGCTTGACCTCGCCATATCTTCGAGGGCTTTGATCCTCCAAACGCTCACGAAGCGGTCACGAGAGTCCTCGGAAAGATACGATGCGGTCCTTCAATCGATCCCGACAGATGTGCGAATGGGACGATTTTCGCGATCGCGAAGCTTTCGTACGCGATCGGCTGATCGATTCCGATTGCGAGCCTATTCCCCCCTTCTTGCTACTCTCCGAGCCTGGCGTTACGGAGCGCCAACAGCGGGCGTGCTCTGAAATATGGATGCGCAAGCGGTTGGTGGCGGCGGCCGTCGAGCGTGAGCGACTGGCTTTCCGTTTCCCCACGGAGGAAAGCGCGAAAATCAAGCTTGGATATTTGTCGAACGACTTCCAGGACCACGCCACGGCGCTCCTGTTGGTCGAAACGCTGGAGGCGCACGACCGTTCGCGCTTTGAAATCCACGCCTATTCCTATGGCGAGGACGACGGCAAAGAAATGAGGCGAAGACTAAATCGCGCCTTCGACCGCTTCCACGACATCGCCTTGCGCTCCGATGCCGACGCCGCACGTAAGATCAACGACGACGGCATACACATCCTCGTCGACCTCAAGGGCTTCACGCGACACACGAGAACGTCGATCCTCGCTCTTCGTCCCGCTCCGCTGCAAGTGAACTACCTGGGCTATCCCGGGACTTTGGGAGCTGGGCTGTGCGATTACATCATCTCGGACTCTTTCGTGACCCCGGATTCGGCCGCCGCAGACTATGCCGAAGCGTTCGCTCTCCTGCCCCACAGCTATCAACCGCACGGGCGCAAGGCCGTGATGGGACCCGCGCCCGATCGCGCCTCGGCCGGCTTGCCGGAAGAAGGATTCGTCTTCTGCAGCTTCAACCAGGCGTTCAAATTCACGCCTGACATATTCGACACGTGGTGTCGGCTTCTCCACGCTGTGCCGGGGAGCGTGCTCTGGCTCCTCGCGTCTAGCGTCGCGGAAGGCAATCTTCGCAATGAGGCGTTCAAGCGAGGAATTGCCGGAACGCGCCTGATATTCGCGCCCGATCTGTCGCAAAGCCAGCATCTCGACCGCCTCCAGCTCGCCGATCTCGTGCTCGACACGGCGCCATATGGCGCGCACACCACTGCGAGCGATGCGCTCTGGGCCGGCGTGCCATTGGTCACGCGGCCGGGTAAAACCTTTGCGTCGCGAGTGGCGGGAAGCCTCTTGTCCGCGATGGAGCTTCCCGAACTGATCGTCGACCGCGACCAGGATTATTTCGATCTGGCTCTCGCTCTCGCCTCTACCCCCCGCGCGCTTTCAAAATTGCGTCGCAAACTCGCCTCTAAACGCCTGACCACGCCGCTCTTCGACGTAATCGCATACACGGCCGCTCTTGAGAGGCTCTATCTGGAAATGTGGAACCGGTATCGCGCGGGATCGCCGATAACGACACTAAGATTTCCTGCGTGCGAGGCGGTCTAAAGTCGACGTCGATAAATCGTTCTTGCCGGTCGAGCTAACGGTCGCTAGAGAAAACTCAAAAAGCGCGGCGAAGAAAAATCACTTGCGCCATTGTCATTCGTAAAAATTGCTCTATATTAAAGAGATCGGCGTTTCGGCCAGACGATCTTGCTCTCTCTCTCGCCCTTGGCGCGTCGGCTTGTAACTTCCTCTCCAGAACTTCGATCTCGGGCGACGGTAATGAAGCCGTCGCAGAACCGTGCCTGGAAAGGATATCTATGCAAATCGGCGTCGTTAAATGGTTCAATGCAACCAAGGGCTTTGGCTTCATCGAGCCGGAAGCTGGCGGACAAGACGTCTTCGTCCACGTCAGCGCCGTCGAGCGCGCTGGACTTCGGAGTCTCGCTGAAGGTCAAAAGATTGGCTACGAACTGCTCGCCGATCAGCGCAGCGGAAAATTTTCGGCGGACCAGCTGCAACTCCAGAATTGATCGCCACCGACTGAGCCGCCCTTCGCCAGTCCAGTAAAGAGGCGGCAGAGCGGCGACCCTAAATAGTCGATCCCTTCCCTCACTATAGAGGGTGTGGCGGAACATGTCCAAGAACAACGTCGCGGCGAGCGCGAAGCGAAAAAGCCGAAGAAGAAAAATACGCGGCTGCGCCCGTCGCGAAGAGCGGAGCGCTTTGGGCCACTTTAGAAAAGCTCGGAGCCCACGACCGCGTAGAAATAGCGCCGGACGCCGCAGCGGAAGCCAACGCCAAACGGCGCTCCATTCTCCAGTCGCAAGAGGGCGGCGAATGACCCAAAATGTCAATGCCCGCGGAGTCTATCGCGGCGTTAAAGCCGTGGCTGTTCCCACGCATAAATTCGACGTCGGGCTCCATGTTTCCTACCGCGGCGGCCCGTCCGCCGGGCTGTATCGTGTGACACGGCGTCTGCCCGACGGAGGGCAGGGTCTGCAGTATCGTATCCGGTCTGACCGAGACGGTCAGGAGCGCGTAGCTCTCGAGTCCGCGCTCCAACGTACATAAGGCGCTCTTCAATCCCGGCGGGCCCTTGCGAGCGCATCGTCGCTTGAACAAAAGCGGCGCCGCATCGCTGGCCCAGGAGCATCTGATGGAAGCTAAGCATTACAAGATGGAAGCCTCGCTCTATTACGCGAAGGGCGCGAGCGCGCACCGAAAGGCGCTTGTCCTTCGGCGCTTCGCCAAAGCCGCCGACGCCATTCGCTTCGCCGTGGAGGATCTCTCGCCCAAACTACTCGGCGGCTGCTCCCTCGAGGTCGACGAATCTTATTACTTTGGGCAAGAAATCCGCCCACTCTACGACGACTGCGCTTTTCCGTTACGACGCCGTACAAAATCGATCAGCGAGAAGCAAAAGCTGGAGCCAGCCGGGGACTTTCGCGGAGTCTTGGCTCGGCCACAATGAAAGTATCCGCCATGCTCTCCCGAAGCGCCACTCTCTGCATTGAGCAGGCGATGATGCGACGACACAGGGTTACGCAGGGTTATTCCTTTAATCTGCCTCGGGGTGAAGAGAGCGTCAGGGACATGATCTTGAAGGACATCGTCCGCTTTTCCGATCTTGGAGCCAGCCGACATGTGTCGGATTTATCTGAAGTCCTGAAGCAGTTCGACCTTGCGCATCCTGCGATGCCGGCGTCAGCCGGATAAACTTCCGGCGTAAGCAATAAGCAATATCTCCGGCCTTTCGAGGCGGAATTGATGGCGAAAGGATCGAGGTATGACCAAATCGGAACGGGGCGAAAAGCGCAGATGCCTCGCATGCACCACAGCTTTCTTCGATCTCAATCGCGCGCCGATCGTCTGCCCGAAATGCAGAGAAATTTTCCACGTTGTGGAGCTTGTCCATTCATCGCCAAGGAGGGGCGGGTTCCCAAGTGGGGCCCGATGGCGTTCGGCCCCAGTTGAGGCGGCGGTTGTTGAACTCAATTCGGAGACCGAAGTCCAGGACGACGATGTGGACATTGCGCCTGCGGCAAGCGAACCTGGGGAAACAGCTGACGAGACCCTGGAAGTCGAGCTGATCGAAGAAATCATGTGAAGGGTGGAGATGGCAGACGCGTCGACGCTTAGTCAGAAGCCAAGCGTCGATCCCGCCGGGATGGGACAACTTGGCTGCGCATTGATGAAGTCGACTTTTGCCTGGTTACTCGAGAACTGAAATTGTGGCAGCCCTGTGCGATGTCGACTCAGATCAAACGCCGAGAGTCGGTCTCCGCGAGAGCTGCGACTTTTTCGCGCGCTGACGAATGCGCCATCGCTGGTTTCTTCTGAAAATAGCTTGTGGAGAGGGTTTGCGCGAGGGATGCATAGGATTCACGTCGCGGCGTCGGCAGGCGGCGAAATCTCCAGCGCAGCCTCGAACGTCATACGTTCGTGTCCGTCGGCGAGGCTCTTTAGTCGGTACTGGAGTCCGCGACCGCCGTCGGGCAGATGTCGCACGACCTGGAACAGCCCTGTTTCGGATCGATAGCCGCTGGGACAGACGACGAAAGCCCCAATGGCGAATTTATGCGTGACGGACGCAGCGATACGACCGCGTGAAAGACGCCTGCCGGCGTATACGATGTCGCCCATAGGTCGCTTCCTGTTTTCGCGGCGAACTGGCGTCGCAAGGTTCGCGACGAGCCGCCACTTTTGATGTTAAGTCGCATTGAGGAGCAATGGCGGCGAACCCTGCGGCGCGCGCGTGTCAGGCAAGAAGACGCTTCGGATCCGGCTACGCGGTTGAGGCCACCCGCTAGGCGCGCCAAGCGGGTGGCTGATGCCGCAGCTCGAAGCTGCTTGGAGGCTTTCGCCCGAAATTACAGGCCGGTCGCGCGGAGGACGAACTTGGCCCCGTCGCAAACGACATCGCCTTTGAAGCCGGTCGCCTTCCCTAAAGCCGTCGCGCTCTGGGCTTTGCCAGTCCAGACGCAGCTCTTTTTGTCGTCGGAACGCTTTTCGAGCTTTACGCTATAGACGCCATCCTTGAGCTCGCCATCCACGTTGTAAGTGAGCTGATTGCCGTTATCGAGCGACAAAGCAGCAGTTCCGCTGAGCTTGTCGCCCTCTGTCGTGAGGTCCCAAACGCCCTGAGCGCTCTTTATGCCCGCGGCGTTTTCCTCGGTGATATTCCAATGCTGCTTTGCGGCCATCGCCGGTGCGCTGACTGCGATGATGACTGCGGCGGTTACGAGAGCAAGCTTACGCATGTTTCCTCCTTGGTTTATGTTCGCGGGATGAGAGCGCGCCGCGCCGCGTAGCTCTTTTGAGGTCTCGCCGGACCGGCAACGGGACGCCGCCTTTAGAAGGCGGGCGAAGCGCGTGGTTATGCGCCGGCCGGCGATCCCGAGCCGCAGAAGCCTGCGCTTGTGCGGGGTGTTCATGCTCCTCGCCTGGCCCCTCGGGCCATTCGGGATCACAAGTAAAAAACCCCGTCGCCTGATGATGAAAGGGCGCGGGGCTTTTCTCTGCTATCTTCCGGGGGCGCCTCAACTCGCTGCCGGTACATCCGTGGTCAACGAGCGAGGCTAATCGCTTACGCGGCCTGAAGATTTCCGGCCGAGTTCTTTCCAGTTCTGCTGTCGCGGACGATTTCGTAACTAATCTTCACCCCCTCGGCGAGGGTCTGCATTCCCGCACGCTCGACGGCGGAGATATGCACGAAGACGTCTCCGCTGCCATCGTCAGGCTGGATGAAGCCGAAGCCCTTGGTGGCGTTGAACCATTTCACTGTTCCGGTGGTCATGACGATTTCCTTTCAATCGCACGATAGGTTTGGCCCGCGGAGCAGAGTGCTTCGCGGCGACCAGTTAGTGACATTGAAGGGAAGTGCCGTCGATGCGCCAAAGCGCATAAAAGATAACTTTGCCGTCCAAGATCATTACTTAATATAAGCGCGAATTGCGCCTGATGCAAGGCGAAATTCAACTTTTTGAAAAAAGGCTTGAACGTGACTGCTCACAAGCCGTGCGGAAGCTATGCAGAATTTATCTTGACCACAATTCCTCTCGCGCGCGCGGGCCTCGTCGCGCGCGAGGGCCTCGATTTCAGCGGCAAGCGCTGCGTGTCGGTTCTCGCGGCGGCATCCGCCCCTTCGACCACGCGCTCGAGGCCCCGCGCAGGGCGCGGGACCTCGGTCGATCAGCGCGCAGCGGCGACCGGCGGCTTCTTCTCTACCCGTTTCGGCATAGGGATCAGTCCCTCGCGCTGAGCTTTCTTGCGCGCCAACTTGTGGCCGCGCCGCACGGCTTCGGCCCGCTCTCGAATACGCCTTTCTGAGGGCTTCTCATAAGCCCTGCGACGTTTCATCTCTCGAAAAACGCCTTCGCGCTGCATTCGCTTCTTGAGCACCCTGAGGGCTTGGTCGATATTGTTGTCCTTGACGAATACCAGCAAAACAGCTCCGATCTGAAGGTCGCTGCGACTCCCCGGCCACGATGTGTCCGCTCGTCCGAGCACTCCGGCGTGACGCCGGAGAGACCATGATTAACAATAGCGCATGGATTTCCTTGACGCGCAACTGCTTGCGCGGGGATGGGCTCTCGCGAATGTCGATCCGCGCCAATCATTGCCGGCGGCCTCGGCAGTTGGTCTCCGCGCCTCCAAAGCAACGACTTGAGGCGCTTGCTGCATTTGGAGCAACCGCAGCCGACGCAATCCTGGTTCATAGCGACAGCCGCTTCTTCCGCGATCAGTTCCAACTCGCGTTTTTTGTCCGCCAACTCGACAAGAACGACGTGCGGCTCGTTTCGATCACCCAGGATGAGCAATATGATCCGCCAGATCATGGCGCTGCCGGCGACTGTCGCCGCGACCCTCTCCAGGCGTCCGCCCAAAGGGTAGAAGCGGACGATCGCGAAGTGCGTATAATGGGCCGCAAAACCGCGCGGCTCCGCTCTCCCGTCGCCTCGGAGGGCGGGGAGGGAATCTGCGTGCCCAGTTTTGTTCGGAAATGGCGCGCCCAAGGGGATTCGAACCCCTGTTTTCGCCGTGAAAGGGCGACGTCCTAGGCCTCTAGACGATGGGCGCGCGGTCGCCGCTGTCGCGGCGAAGCGCGGCGATCTATAGAGGCGGCGCACGCCCGTGACAAGCGCGGCGCGCCTTCTTGCGCGGCAGTTTGCGCCTTCGCCTCGAAATGGCCTAAAGCCTCAGCGCGCTTTCCGCTCGAACGGAATCGTTCGAGCGATAGGAAATCGCGCTAGATCAATATGCTAAAGCGAATTCTGATCGCAAAAGTCTGTCAACTTTTGCGTCCGTCCGCTCTAGCGCTTCCCTTCAGGGCGGGCCTGCGGCCCCGCACGCGATGATCACGATCGAGGCTCTCACCTATCGGCTGGGCGACCGGCTTCTCTTCGACAAGGCTTCCCTCGCCTTGCCGCAGCGGGCGCGCGCGGGCTTCGTCGGACGCAACGGCGCCGGCAAGACGACCCTATTCCGGCTCATCGCCGGCGAGATCGCCGCGGAATCCGGAACGATCTCCGTCCCCCCGAGGGCGAGGCTCGGCCGCGTCGAGCAAGAGGCGCCGGGCGGACCCCAGCCGCTCACCGACTTCGTGCTCGCGGCCGACTGCGAGCGCGCCGAGCTTATCGAGCGCGCGGAAACGGCGCACGACCCCCATGAGATCGGCGAGATCCATGCGCGGCTCTCCGATATAGTCGCCCATGCGGCGCCGGCGCGCGCCGCCGCAATCCTTGATGGGCTGGGCTTCGACGCAGAAGCGCAGCGGCGCCCGCTCGCCGAATTCTCGGGTGGCTGGCGCATGCGCGTCGCGCTCGCCGCGGTGCTGTTCTCGCGCCCGGATCTCCTGCTCCTCGACGAGCCGACCAACTACCTCGACCTCGAAGGCACGCTGTGGCTCGTCGATTATCTGTCGCGCTATCCCTCAAGCGCGATCGTCATCAGCCATGACCGCGACCTGCTCGACGCAGTGGCGACGCACATCATCCATCTCGACCGAGCCCGCTTGAGCCTCTATCGCGGCAATTATTCCTCCTTCGAGAAGCAACGACGCGAAGCTCAGGCGCTCGCCGCCAAAGCCGGGAAGAAAGACGAGGCGCAGCGCAAGCGCCTGCAGGCTTTCGTCGACCGCTTCCGCGCCAAGGCGACGAAGGCGCGTCAGGCGCAATCGCGCCTTAAACTGCTTGCGAAGATGGAGACGGCGGAGCCGATCATCGACACCGAGGTCTTGCCGATCGAGCTCCCCTCCCCCGAGCGACCGCTCTCGCCGCCGATCATTGCGCTCGACAATGCGAGCGTCGGCTATGGCGAGCGCGTCGTCTTGTCGCGGCTCTCTCTCTCGCTTTCGGAGGATGACCGGATCGGTCTTCTGGGCGCCAACGGCAACGGCAAGACGACTTTCGCCAAGCTCCTCGCCGGCAAGCTCGAGCCCTCGGCCGGCAAAGCGGTGCGGGCGGCGAAGCTGACTGTCGGCTTCTTCGCGCAACATCAGCTGGACGAGCTCGATCTGAACGCGTCGCCCTATGAAGTCTTCGCGCGGCTCATGCCGGCCGCAGCGCAAGCCAAGGCGCGCGCCGCCGCGGCGCGCTGCGGTTTTTCCGGCGCGCGCGCCGACACAAAGGTCGAGCGTCTCTCCGGCGGCGAAAAGGCGCGGTTGCTTCTCGGCCTCGCCTCCTTCGAGGCGCCGCACCTTCTCATCCTCGACGAACCGACAAACCACCTCGACATCGACAGCCGTGCGGCGCTGATCGAAGCCATCAATTGTTACGAGGGCGCGGTCGTGCTGGTCTCCCACGATCGTCACTTGCTCGAAGCCTGCGCCGATCGGCTTTGGGTCGTGGAGAAAGGCGGCGTTCGCGTCTTCGACGGCGATCTCGACGATTATGCGCGCCAGGCGCTCGCGCGAAGAGGGGCCGAGGCGCGGGATCCGCCGAACGCCGAGCCGCCGCGTCCGTCTGCGCAAGAGCCGCGCGCAGCCGACGCCGGCGCGCTTCGCCGCCGTCTCGCCGCCGCGGAAGAGAAGGTCGAGAAGCTTTCGAGCCTGCTCGCGCGCGTAGACGCCCGGCTCGCCCATCCGGAAGCCTTCGCAAAAAATCCGAAAGAGGCGGCGCAGCTCGCCGCACAGCGCTCCGAATTGGCTGAGGCGCTGGCAGCCGCCGAAGAGCAGTGGCTCGAGGCCGCAGTGCGGCAAAAGGTCTAAACTTTACCTTCGCAAAATTTGACTGCTCTGTGTCATTTCTTTGTCATCGAGCGCGTTCAATGTTACACTCAATCCTGTCCTTGAAATTCAAGGACTTATGAAGCCGCCAGGAGCGAGTGCATGCATAAGCCGGTCGACGAGTCTCACGCCAATCTCGAGGAGGAGTTCGACACCGCGCCCGAGCATGAGGCGGAAGAGGAATTAAGCCGGGAGGAGACCGACCTCGTCGCCACGGTTGCGACCGTCGGCGTCGTCGGCGTCGGCGTCGCGGTGCTGGAAGCCGCGCTGCTGCCGGGCGTCGCGCTCGGCGTCATCGCGATGCTCGCGCCAAAATTCGTGCCGAAGATTGGCGAAGCGATCGGGCCGATGTTCAAAGAGACGGTGCGCGGCGCCTATAAGCTCGGCCAAAGGACAAAGGAATTCGTCGCCGAGGCGAATGAGCACGTCCAAGACATCGTCGCCGAGGTCGACGCCGAAGCGAAGAGCAAGGCCGGCGAGCCCGCCAAGGACACGACTCCGAGCGCCTGACGCCGATGCAAGACACGTCGGCCCAAGCCTTCGAGGCCACGCCAGCCTTGAGCCCGACGCCGTCGCCGGCGGCGTCGGAGGACTCCGCGGCGCCCGTCGCGCCTCCCCTCGAAGCGGTCGCTGAGGACGGCAGCGCGATCGCCAAAAAGAAGAAAAAAAAGAAGCTGAAGCTCGGGATGAAAATCGAGCATCAGACGGCGGGTCGCGTGCGCATGAAGGTCGCCGCCGCCAAGGGCAATCCCGAGCTGTTGCAAATGATCGGCGAGACCTTCGCCGGCATCCCCGGCATCGAGCGCGTGACCGCCAATCCGACGACCGGCAGCCTCGTTCTGCACTATGACCGCAAGCATCAGGAGTCGGTCCAACGCAATCTGCGCGGCCGCATGGACGAGCAGGCGTATGGGCCGCCGCCGACGCAGTTAGACGAGCTTGCGAGCAAGATTGAGCGCGAGGCGGAATACCTGGCTGAGCATTCGCACTCGGCGAGGATGGTTGTTCACATTTGCAAGCGCCTCGATCGCGAGATCAAGCTGCGCACGCATAATCTCCTCGATTTCAAGATCGGCCTCGCCGGCGTGGTCCTGGCTCTGCCGCTTATAGAGCTCGGCGCCACGGCTGCGACGCCGATTTGGCTGACGCTCGGCGTGTTCACGATCAACCATTTCGTCGAGCTGCAGCGGCATCACGCCCTGGAGGAGAAAGTGGACAGCCAAGCGCCCGTCGTTCTCAAGGGCGAGAAGGACAAGACGCCCCCGCCCCCCGCTTGAGCGAGGAAAGCCGCCTTCCATGCAGTTTGCGATCCGCCATTTCATGCCGGGGCGCGTGCGCCTCGCGGTCCCCGCGCTTTGCTATGATCGCGCCCTCGCCGAGGAAATGCTCGCGTGGCTGCGCGCGCAAAGCGCGGTGAACTCCGCGCGCATCAATTACGACTGCGCTAGTCTCGTCGTCGACTATGACGTGGAGCACGAGCCGATGTTCCGCATGCTGCTCGGTCAGCTGCGGCTGATGTCGCTCGAAGACGTGCGCGAGTTGACGCAGCTCGCCGCGACGCACCTCGATCATGGCCAGCATCTGGCCAAAGAGCTGATCGCCAAGGTCGAGCCCGCCGAGGAGCCCAAGCGCCATCCGCTGCTTCTGCCGACGGTGTCCTTAGGGCTAGCCTTTTTCGTCAACCCCGTGGCGATGGCGATCAACATTCCGCTGATGCTGTGGAACGGCTATCCGATCGCCGCGCGGGCCTTTCGCGTCATCCGTGAGGAGCGTCGGCTCAACGTCGATTTCCTCGACACGCTGGCGATCCTCGCTTCTCTCGGGCAAGGTAATCACGTCGCCGGCTCGCTGATCACCTGGCTCATCAAGCTCGGCGACTGGATCCGCGACTTGACCGCCGCCGGCTCGAAGCGCGCGATCGGCGATCTCCTCGAGTTCCAGTCGAAGACGGCCTGGATCCTGCGCGACGGGAGCGTCGTCTCGATCCCCGCGCGCGACGTGCAGGTCGGCGATCACGTGATCGTCTATCCGGGCGAGATGATTCCGGTCGACGGCGAGATCGTCGAGGGCCTCGCCATGATCGACCAGAAGACGATTACCGGCGAAGGCCTGCCGGTCGCGCGCGGCGTGGGCGAGGCGGCGTTCGCAGCGACGGTGACGCGGGAGGGTCAGGTCACGATCAAGGCGACGCGCGTCGGCTCCGACACGACCGCCGGGCAGATTGTGCGGCTCATCGAACTCGGCGCCGATCGGCGACACGCGCATGCAGAACCACGCCGAAAAGCTAGCCGATCGGCTGGTCGCCCCAACGCTTGGGGTCGCGCTCGGAACCGCGGCGATCACCGCCGACTTCAACCGCTTCCTGTCGCTCGTGATCGTCGACTATGGCACCGGCATCCGCGTCGCGGCGCCGACCGCCATGCTTTCCTCGATGACGCTCGCGGCGCGCCGCGGCATCATCGTCAAGAGCGGCCGCCATATGGAGCGCCTGGCCCAGGCCGACACGGTCCTCTTCGACAAGACCGGAACGCTGACGCGCGGCCATCCGGAAGTGGTCGAAATCGTCTCCTATCAACGCCGCATCGATGAGCGCCGGCTGATCGGTCTCGCCGCGGCGGCGGAAAGCCGGCTCACGCATCCGGTCGCCGACGCGGTGCGCGCCAAGGCGGAGGAATATCTCGCCGACGTCCCGATGTGCCAGGAGCCGCGCTATCGGCTGGGTCTCGGCGTCGAGGGCGAGGTCGAGGGCCATTTCATCCATGTCGGCAGCGAGCGCTTCCTGCGCGAGAACGACATCGCCGTAAAAAAAGCGGCGAGCGACCGCGTTCGGTTCGAGGAAAAGGGCTGCTCCTGCCTCTATGTCGCGATCGACGGCAAGCTCGCGGCGCTTTTGCCTTACGCCGACCAGATCCGCCCCGAGGCGGCGACGATCGTAGAGCGGCTCTATGCGCTCGGGATCAAGGACGCGATCATGATGACGGGCGACAACGCCGTCGTTGCGAAAGCCGTCGCCGAGCAGCTCGGACTCACGCGCCAATACGCCGATATGATGCCCGCCGACAAAGCCGACATCGTGCGCCAGCTGCAGCGCGAGGGCCGCGTCGTCGCGATGGTCGGCGACGGGATCAACGATTCTCCGGCGCTGAGCTTTGCCGACATCGGCATTTCGATGAAGCACGGCGCCGAGGTTACGCAGGAATCCGCCGACGTCGTGCTGATGGAGGATTCGCTGTGGAAGATGGTCGAGGCGGTCGAAATCTCGCGCGGCGCCGTCGGCCTCATCAAGCAGAATTACGGGATCGTGACGGTGCTCAACACGGTGGCTCTCGGCCTCGCCCTGCCGAGCGGGCTCGTCAGCCCGTCGTTCACGGCGTTGCTCAGCAACGGCTCGGCGATCCTGGCGAGCGTCAACGGCATGCGCCCGTTGTTGAAAGGTCGATGAGCGCGCCTTCGCGCCAGCTCTCCAAAGAACACCTTCAACAGATCGCGCATGCGCAAAAACTGCTCGCCTCGACGAGCCTGGCCTCGCGCATCTCCGATTACGCCGCCGGCCCGATGCAGAGCGCGCTCAAGCAGGCGCCGCCGTCTGTGAAGAAAGGCGTGGACCGGGCGATCGAGCGCGCGATCCTAGCCTGCCTCAAGCTCGCGATCCGCTCCCTAAAAAGCGTCCCCAGCCGTCGGCCGCAGATGCGGCTGGCTTCCGCTTGGGCCGGCGTCGCGGGCGGCTTCGCCGGGGCCTTCGGCGTGGCGGCTGTCCCCTTGGAGCTGCCGCTGACGACAATCTTGATGCTGCGCGCCATCGCCGAGATCGCCCGGCATCACGGCGAAGACCTCGACCAGATGGAGGCGCGGCTCGCCTGCGTCGAGGTCTTCGCCTATGGGGCCGAGAAGCGCGCCGACGTCGGCTATTACGCCTCGCGCGCCATGCTCGGCCGCCTCGCGTCGGAAGCGGCGAGCTTGCTCGCCCATCGCGGGGCGACGAGCGCCTCGGGGCCGGTGGTCGCAGCCTTTTCGAAAGAGGTCGCCTCGCGCTTCGGCGTCGTCGTCTATGAGAAGATCGCGGCGAGCGCCGTGCCGCTCGCCGGCGCCGCCAGCGCCGCGGCGATCAACGTCGCCTTCATGAACCATTTTCAGAAAATCGCCCGCGGGCATTTCATGCTGCGTCGGCTTGAGCGGATTTATGGAGCGGAGCGGGTGCGGGCCGAGTTTTCGCGGTTGGAGGGGTCGTCAGCGGAAGGCTGAGCCCTGAGAACGCTTGTGTGACGACGCGCGGCTTCCCTCTCCCCGCCTGCGAGGAGAGGGAGCGTTGCGCACACATAACGACTCGTTTTGAGCCTTCGCTGGGGGCGAAGCGCTGACGCCGCCCAACGGTTAATCTTCGTGTCCTTCGAGCCTCCCCCGGCACTTGCGCGGCGGCGCCTCGCCCTGTATCGCTTGGCCTCCATCGCCAAGGCAAAGCCCTCGCCATGTCGGTCTTCTCGCTCTATTGGCGCGTTCTCGCCGAGCTGCGCGGCCATGCGAAGCTCGCCTATGGGCTCGTCGTCGCCAATCTCATCCTGGCCGCGGCGCAATTCGCCGAGCCCATGCTTTTTGGGCGCATCATCGACCTGATGACCGGCGCGCAGACGACGGGCGGGCCCATCGCCCTGCGCGAGCTCTGGCCGACCGTCGCTCTCTGGGCGGGCTTCGGCCTCTTCTCGATCGTCGCCTCGATGGTGGTGGGGCTCAACGCCGACCGGCTCGCGCATCGGGCTCGGCTCGTCATGATGTCGCGCTATTTCGATCACGTGCTGAACCTGCCCTTGAGCTTTCACGCGAACGTCCACTCGGGGCGCCTGCTGCAATCGATGCTCGAAGGCGCGAGCGCGATGTTCAGCCTGTGGCTCTCCTTTTTTCGCGAGAATTGCGCTTCCTTCATCGCGCTGTTCGTCCTGCTGCCGGCGACTCTCTTCTACAATTGGCGTCTCGCCAGCCTGCTCATCGTCATGGTCGGCATTTTTTATGTCGTCACGGCGCTGGTGCTGCGTCGCACCGACGAGCTGCAGACGGCGGTCGAGCGCCACAACGCCGCGCTTGCGAGCCACGCCGGCGACGCCTTCGGCAATGTGCCCGTGGTCCAGAGCTTTACGCGCATCCACAATGAGTCTCAGGCGCTGAAGCGCATCAGCGACGATCTGCTCGCCGCGCAACTGCCGGTGCTCTCTTGGTGGGCCATCGTCGTCGTCGCGAGCCGAGCCGCCGCGACGCTGACCGTCCTCGCGATCTTTCTCTACGGTGCCTATCTCCATTCGGAGGGACTCGTCACCGTCGGCGAGATCGTGACCTTCATCAACTTCGCGACGATGCTGATCGGGCGGCTCGAGCAGGCGGTCGGCTTCGTCAATTTCCTGTTCGCGCAATCGGCGCGGCTGCGCGAATTCTACGCGACGCTCGACACGCGACCCCAGGTCGACGATCGCCCGGGGGCCGTCGATCCCGGCAAGCTCTCGGGCGCCGTCGCCTTCGAGCAGGTGAGCTATTCATACGACGGCAAGCGCATGGCCGTGAGAACCGTGAGCTTTTCGGCCACCCCCGGCGAAACAGTCGCGCTGGTCGGCGCCACGGGCTCGGGGAAGTCGACGACGCTCGGGCTTTTGCATCGCGTTTTCGATCCGATCGAAGGCCGCGTGACCATCGACGGGCGCGACATCCGTGACATCAAGCTCGAGGCGCTTCGGCGCAACATCGGCGTCGTTTTTCAGGAGCCGATGCTCTTCGCCCGCTCGATCGAGGAGAATCTGCGCATCGGCAAGACCGACGCCACGCCGGCGGAGATCGACGTCGCGCTGGAGCTCGCGCAGGCCAAAGCTTTCGTCTCGCGCCAGAGCGAGGGGATAGAGACCATCATCGGCGAAAGGGGCCGCAGCCTCTCGGGCGGCGAGCGTCAGCGCCTGTCGATTGCCCGCGCGCTGCTCAAGGACCCGCCGATCATGGTCTTCGACGAGGCGACGAGCGCGCTCGACGCGACGACGGAGAGGCAGATACAGAAGGCGCTTGCGGCGGCGACCGAGGGCCGCACGACCTTCGTGATCGCGCATCGCCTCGCCACGGTGCGGAACGCCGATCGCATTCTCGTCTTCGACCATGGCGAGATCGTCGAGAGCGGCTCCTTCGACGAGCTCGTGCAAAAGGGTGGTCGTTTCGCGACGCTCGCCGCGGCGCAGCTGCTCGCGCCGGAAGCGGAGCGCGCGGACGGCCATGATGGCGGCCTGGCGAAAGCGATGCAGTAAGAAAGCTCACAGAGCTCGAAGGGCGCGCATGGCCCCGTCCCGCGCGCTCCGGCGTTTCTTCTCGGCGCTTGCGATCCTCTCCCCGGGCAAGGAGGCCTCCACGAGATAGCGCGGGCGGCGCTTCGTCTCGAGATAGATCTTGCCGACATACTCGCCCATGACTCCAAGGCAGATCATCTGCACGCCGCAGATCAGATAGATCGGAATGACCGTCGAGGCCCAGCCGGGGACGGTGTTGTGGAAGATGAGCACGCCGGCGAAAGCCCATACGCCGAGAAGGAACGAGGCGACGGAGATCATGAACCCGAGGATCGTGATGTAGCGAAGCGGCATGACGGAAAAGGCGGTGACGCCCTCGAGCGCGAGGCCGAGCATCTTGCCGAGGGGATATTTGGATTGACCCGCCACACGCTGCGCGCGCGCATAATGGACGATCTCGCGACGGAAGCCGAGCTGCATCACCAGTCCGCGCAGGAAGAGATTGGTTTCCTCGAACCCGCGCAGCGCCTCGATCGCGCGACGACTCATGAGCCGATAGTCGGCGTGATTGAACTCAGCCTCGACCTTCATCAGGGCGAGGAAGCGATAGTAAGCATGCGCAGCGATGCGCTTGAACGGCGTGTCGCAGGCGCGCTCTGCGCGCACGCCGAGCACGATGTCGGCGCCTTCCGCGTACTTTTGCGTCATCTGCCGCATGACCTCAAGATCGTCCTGGAGGTCCGCATCGATCGAAATCACGACGTCGCCCTCCGCATGCATCAGCCCAGCGAGCAGTGCGTTCTGATGTCCCCGGTTCCGCGAGAGCTTCAACCCGCGAAAGCGGGGCGATTCCTGGTTGAGCTGAGAAATGAGAAGTCCAGGTCGCGTCAACCGAGCCGTCGTCGACAAAGAGCACATGGCTCTCTCCCCCGATCATGCCCGCCGCAATCATAGGCTTGAGCTGATTGAGCAGGCGCATGGCCGTGAGCGGCAAGGCCTCCGCCTCGTTGAGGCAGGGGACGACGATCGACAGCGTGGGCGCGCGCGTGTCCAAGGTCACGCTTCCTCCGGTAGAGTTGCGGGGTCGCGAAAGGCGTAATGACGCGCGCCGAGAAATCCGACGCCCGTGTAAACTGGGACGCCGAAGAGCTGCGAGAGATAGGCGTCAAGGCCCAGGATCCGATAGGCCGCGAGCACGACGACGAGATTTGAGAGATAGGCGCAGCTGGCCACGACCAGCCACCGCGGAAAACTCTTTGTCGCGGCCGCGCCGTCGCAAAAGGTCCAGGCGCGATTGATGACGAAGCTCAAGGTCACGCCGATCGCATAGCCCAGCGCATTGGCCGCCGCTTCGCTCATGTCAAGAAAACGCATCGCGACGAAGATCGAGGAGAGCCCGATCGCTGTATTGGCGACGCCGACTGTCAAGAATTGCAACAACCGATCCATACCGTTCCCCGCGCAATTGCGGCTCGCTTCAGAAAACGTCGCGGCGACGCGATGCGGGGGGACGATGCGCAACGAAAGTTAAGGATTCATCGCGGAGGCGGCGGACGCCCATCTCGACGAGTTGCCGCTCGCAATGCGTACAGAAGGATGATCAACCGGAAAGGAAAATCCCCGCCCGGCTTTCGCCGAGCGGGGACTGAGGAAGAAAAGCTACGGCGCGTCGTGCTCAGCGCTGCACGACCACAGGGGTGCCGACATGGACGCGATTGTAGAGATCGACGACGTCGTCATTCGTCATCCGGATGCAGCCGGAAGAGACAGCGTGGCCGATCGTCTCCGGCTCGTTCGAGCCGTGAATGCGATAGAGCGTTCCGCCGAGATACATGGCGCGCGCGCCGAGCGGATTGTTGATCCCGCCGGCCATGTGCCGCGGCAGATCGGGACGGCGGTGCAGCATCTCCGAGGGCGGGGTCCAGTCCGGCCAAGCGCGCTTCGCCGCGATGCGGCGCGCGCCAGACCATTCGAAGCCCGGGCGCCCGACGCCGACGCCGTAGCGAATGGCCTGCCCTCCCCCGAGCACGTAATAGAGTCGACGCTCCGAGGTGCTGATCACCACCGTGCCGGCCGGATGGCCAGCCGAATAGCCGACCACCTCACGCGGAATGGCGCTCGCTTGCGGACGGCCTTCGCCGACGCCCGCGGGCGCCAGGTTAAACAGGAAGGAGAAGGGATTGTTGTCTTGGACCGCCGGCGGCGGAGGAGGCGTTCTACGAGGGCGCCTTGCAAAGGCGTCGCCCGACACAGCCAAGAAGCCGATTATGCAAAGCAGTACCAATCCGAGCCGACGCATGTCCGCCCCCCCGTTCCTTCGAGCATAGCGAGACGCCGCGCGACGCAGCGGATTCGGCGTCATCCGCGACTGCTGAGATTAATCTCTCAGCGCGATCACGCGCGCAATAGCGGTTAACCGCAGCGGCGCCATTTCTTCCGCGAGTGTTGCAATTCTGCCACAGTTCTGGCGCTGCGCCGCGTCTGCGAGCGCAAGTGTCAACAGCGAGGGTTATCGCTTTCGAGACGATCGCGAAGCGGCGGGAGCGATCCGATCAGGTCGTTCGAACGCGCGTCACTGCGCGGCTTTCGCGCGCAGCGCCTCGCCGATCGCAGCTAACGCCGCCTCGATCGCCGAAGCGTCGGGACCGCCCGCCTGCGCGAGGTCGGGACGCCCACCGCCGCCCTTGCCGCCGAGCTTCTCGGCGGCAAGCCGGACAAAGTCGACGGCGCTGAAGCGCCCGGTCAAATCGTCGGTCACGCCGACGACGACGCCAGCCTTCCCATCGGGGGAGCTGTTCGCGATCGCGACGACGCCCGAACCGATCGATTTCTTCGCCTCATCGACGAGTCCCTTCAAATCCTTCACCTCGACTCCGCTGACGGCGCGCGAAAAGAGCTTGATGCCGGCGACTTCGGTGACTGGCTGGCTCGCCTCCGCGCCGCCGCCCATGGCGAGCTTGCGCTTCGCGTCGGCGAGCTCTCGCTCCAGTCGCTTGCGCTCCTCGAGAAGCGCCGCGAGCCGCGCGGGCGCTTCTTCGGCCGGCGCGCGCATCAGGCTTGCGATCTCGGTGAGCGCCTTCGACTGCGCCACAAGTCCCGCGCGCGCGCCTTCCGCTGTGCGCGCTTCGATGCGCCGCACGCCCGAAGCGACCGCGCCTTCCGCCACGATGCTGAGGAGGCCGATGTCTCCGGTGCGCCGCACGTGGGTGCCGCCGCAAAGCTCCACCGAGAAGGCGTGGCCCGAGGTCGCTTCCTTGCGGCCCATCGCCACCACGCGAACTTCGTCGCCGTATTTTTCGCCAAAGAGCGCGCGGGCGCCGGATGCGATCGCCTCTTCCTGCGCCATCAGGCGCGTGTCGACCGCCGCGTTGTCCTGCACAATCTCGTTGCTAAGCCGCTCGACTTCGGCGACCTCCTCGGGAGTCATCGGCTTTGGATGCGTGAAGTCGAAACGCAGCCTGTCCGGCGCGACGAGAGAGCCTTTCTGCTGCACGTGATCGCCGAGCACGCGCCGCAGCGCCTCGTGCAGGATGTGAGTCGCGGAGTGATTGGCGCGCGTCGCGCGACGCCGCGGATGGTCGACCTCGAGCACGAGGGTCGCGCCCTCGACGAGGCCCGCCTCGCCGGCTTCTTCGAGCACGCCCTCGTGGACGATCAGATCGCCGAGCTTCTTATGCGTCGCCTCGACGCGAAAGAGCAGTCCCGGCCCCTTGAGCTCGCCCATGTCGCCGACCTGGCCGCCCAATTCGCCGTAAAAAGGCGTCTGGTTGAGCACGACGGCGCCGTGTTCGCCCTTCTTCAGCGAGAAAAATTCGACGCCGTTCTTCAACAGCGCCGTGACCACGCCCTCGCTCTTCTCGGCTTCATAGCCCAAGAATTCGGTCGCGCCGACGCGCTCCTTGAGCGCAAACCACACGGCTTCCGTCGCCGTCTCGCCGCTGCCGGCCCAAGCCTTGCGCGCCTCGGCGCGCTGGCGCGCCATGGCCGTCTCGAAGCCTTCCTTCTCGACGCCGATCCCGCGCGGTCGCAGCGCATCCTCTGTCAGATCGAGCGGAAAGCCATAGGTGTCGTAGAGCTTGAACGCAGTCTCGCCCGGCAGCCGATCGCCCGCAGTGAGCGACGCGGTTTCTTCGTCGAGGATCGCGAGCCCGCGCGCGAGCGTCGTGCGAAAGCGCGTCTCCTCGGTCAACAGCGTGTCGCAGATGAGCGACTCGGCGCGCTGCAGCTCGGGATAGGCGTGTCCCATCTCCTCGACGAGCGCGGGCGCGAGACGCCACATCAGCGGCTCGGCTGCGCCGAGCAATTGCGCGTGGCGCATGGCGCGGCGCATGATCCGCCGCAGCACATAGCCGCGTCCTTCGTTCGACGGCGTCACGCCGTCCGCGACGAGAAAGGCGGAGGCGCGCAGATGGTCGGCGATCACGCGATGGCTCGCGCCCTGCGGGCCGGTCGGCGAGACATGCGTCAGATCGGCGACGGCATCCGTGAGCGTGCGGAAGAGATCCGTCTCGAACACGGAGCCCACGCCCTGCATGAGCGTCGCCATGCGCTCGAGCCCCATGCCCGTGTCGATCGACGGACGCGGCAGCGTCAGGCGCTGGCCCGGCGCCGCCTGCTCATATTGCATGAAGACGAGGTTCCAGAACTCGATGAAGCGGTCGCCGTCCTCGTCGGGACTCCCGGGCGGGCCGCCGGCGAATTTCTCGCCCTGGTCGTAAAAGATCTCCGAGCACGGGCCGCAGGGGCCGGTCTCACCCATGCTCCAGAAATTATCGTTCGTCGCGATGCGGATGATCCGGTCTTCGGAAAAGCCGGCGATCTTCTTCCACAAATCGAAAGCGACGTCGTCATCGTGATAGACGGTCACGAGCAGGCGGCTCTTGTTGAGCGCAAGGTCCTTGGAGATCAAACCCCAGGCGAGCTCGATCGCGCCCTCCTTGAAATAGTCGCCGAAGGAGAAATTGCCGAGCATCTCGAAGAAGGTCAGATGCCGCGCGGTGTATCCGACGTTGTCGAGATCATTGTGCTTGCCCCCCGCGCGCACGCATTTTTGCGCGGTCGCCGCCCGCGGCCTGTTGCGTTTCTCCACGCCGGTGAAGACGCTCTTGAACTGCACCATGCCGGCGTTGGTGAACATCAAGGTCGGATCGTTATGCGGCACCAACGACGAAGAGGGCGCGATCTCGTGGTCGAAACGCGCGAAATAATCGAGGAAGACCTTCCTGATGTGATTGACCGCGCTCATGGTCCCCTGGCTCGCCTTGGCGCTCGCCGCCCAGCCTCGCAAGAACCGAGGCTAAGCGCGGGCCTTTTGGCCCGCGTCGCACGTTTGAGGCCGCGATATGCCAGCTAGACGCGATTCAAGCAATGGCGAGGGATCTCGATGAGCGGGGGATCGACGAAAGGGTCTTGAGGCGGCGGTCGGCGGCGAGGCCCCTCCCCCGCCGCCGAGCGCCCCCGAGCGTCGCGCGTCAGCCCGAGGCGCGGCTCGAAGCCAACGCCGCGCGACGTTCGGCGAAGTTGACGATGACCGCGCTCGCCGCGCCGCGCTCGGCGCGGGGCGATCCGCTGAAGACCACGACGGGACGGCGGCTTTCGTAAAAGCAGCGGCGGCTGCGACGCCGCGGCGCGCCAGAGCGGCCCCGCCGCGCCCCGAGCATCATGCGCAGGGCGACCAGGAGCTCCGCGGCCGAGCGCTTCTGGGAGGCTCTCAGCGCGGCCCTGATCGCCGCGACCATTGCGCTGCGCATCGTCGCCTTGCCGACGGTCGAGCTGCGGGAATAGCGCGCCGCCAGGAGCTCATGCTCAGGGCGCGGACTGGCGCCGAGGATCATTTCCTGGGAGCTGAGGCCGCAAATTTGCGCACAACGCGAGAGCGGCGAGAGAGATTGCATTGTTGTCCCCATCCGGTCATCGAAGCGAAGCGCCCGAGGCCTCGCGATCCATGGCCGGGTTTTAGGGGGACAGAGCCTTGGCCGCTGTGCGGCCGCGCACGCGCCGAGCGTCAGTCCGCGCCGTCCAGCACTCGCTGCACGCGCGAGCGCAGGGTTTCGGGGCGGGGCAACACCAGGCCTCCCTTGGTTTTTTCGACGAGCCCCTCATCCAGCATCGTCGTGAGCTCGCGGCTCACCTGCTCGCGACGGCAGCCGATGCGCGCGGCGAGATCCTGCTGGCGCGGCGGGGGAGACACGATCGATTGTCCAGGGGCGCCATGCCTCGGCGCCGAAAGGCGGAGGAGCTCCGCATAGAGCCGATGACGCAGATCGAGCATGCTGTGCTCGACCAGGCGCGTGTCGAGCTCGCGCACCCGCAGGGTGAGGAGCCGCAACAGCCGTTGGCAGATGCGCGGCTCGCCGAGCACGATCTCGAGAAAGACCGCCGCGGGCAAGACGCAAAGCTCGGTGTTGGTGAGCGCCGTCACATTGGCGGAGCGCGTCAGGCCATCGATCGCCGCCATCTCGCCGAAACAGCGGCCCGGTCCCAGTTCGCACAGAATCATCTCGCGGCCGGCGGCGGTGCGAATCAGGACACGGACCTCGCCATGCACGACGAAATAAACGTCGCTCGAGTGGTCATCGAAGTCGAGCACGAGCTCGCCTTCTCCGTAGCGCCGACGAACGGCGCTTCGCGCATGGATCTCGGCCTTCTCAGGCGGCAAGTCCTCGAAGAACGGAATTCCGGCGAAAGCCACCGTCAGCTCCTCCATGAGGGCGCCGCCCACGGACAAATCCTATCGAAAAGCGATTCCAGGGACAAGCAGCGTGGCGCTGTCTCAGGGTTAGATCCCGAGCCCTTCCGCTCGCTTTTGAAGCGGATCGAGACGCGACGTGCGGCGCCGCACGGCTTTGCGTTCAAAGTTGAGCTTTAAAGAGGGCGCCGCTCGACGAGGGGACGAAAACACAGTCGGCAAGCGGCGGTCACAAACTGGGGGAGAGGATCATGTCGGCGTTCTTTGTCTTAACCTTGGCGTTGCGTCGCTTCCGCCTCAGCGGAGCGGCGAAGCTCGGGCTGCTGCTCATCGCCGCCCAGGCGGCGCTTTTCGACGGAGTGATCCTTCGCCCAACGGGCGACGTCGCACACGCCGGCGCGGCTGTAGCCGCTCCTGCCACGCCGCAAAAGCCGTCGGCGGCGCAGTGCCGCGAGGAAACGATCACGCTCGACGAAGGCTACGGCCTGCGCGGGCACGAGACGCGGGTGATCTGCGAGCGGTGAGACGGATCCAGGAAGGGCGCCTCCGCACGCCAAAAGGCCCGCCGAAGCGGGCCTTTTGCGTTTTTGGAGCCGTAAGACTGCAGGTTCAGCGCTGCGCCTGGCGGCGAAGGAAGGCCGGAATCTCCAGGTGATCCTCCTCGACGTTGCGGGCCGGAGCGGCCCGTCTTCCCTGCATGTCGGCGCGCATCGCGGCGGCGTTGGCTTGCGCGCTGACGCGCTTGGCGTATTCCGCATGCGTCGGCGAGGGTTGCGGCGCCTGAGGTTGCTGGCTGCGCGGCGCGCGCGGGGCCGCCGGCTGCGGCTGGGTCAACTCGTAGACCTCCTCCTGACGGCTCGCGCCGAAGGCCGCGAGCTTCTCGAAGAGCGAGCGCCGCCGCGCCTCAACAGGATTGGCCTCGCCGCGCGCCTGACGCAGCTGCTCTTGCCCCGGACGCGGGAATTCCTCGATGGTCGGCATGCGGGGCTGCCGCGGGGCGGGCGCCGGAGGCTCCATCGCGTAACGGTCGTCGTAGGCCGCTTCCCGCGCGACGCGCGGCGCGGCCTCCCGCGCCGGCGCGACGGCGACCGCCTCCCTCTCGACCTCATAGACGTAGTCTTCTTCCTCCTCGACGACGGGGGCCGGCTCTTCCGCCGGCAGCTCATCGTAAAAGTCCTGCGGCTCCGACGCGGCCTCGTAAGGCTCAGGGGCGATGGTCGCGGGAGCGGACGCAGCGGACACGCGGACCGGCGGCGGCGCGGCGCGCTCCTGCGAAACCTTCTGGGCCTGCTGAGCGAGCTGCGCGCGCAGACGCTCCACGGCCATCTCCGCCGCGCGCGCTTCGACCTCGCCGCCCTGAGTTGCAAAGAGCGCGTCGTTGTCGATTCCCGTCGCCACGACCGAGACGCGAATCACGCCCTCGAGCGAGGAGTTGAAGGTGGCCCCGAGGATGATGTTGGCGTCCTCGTCGACCTCCTGACGAATGCGGCTCGCCGCCTCGTCGACCTCATAAAGTGTGAGGTCATGTCCGCCGGTGATCGAGATCAGAAGGCCGTGCGCCCCCTTCATCGACACTTCGTCGAGCAGCGGGTTGGCGATCGCCGCCTCGGCCGAGAGAATTGCGCGGCGCTCGCCGGAGGCTTCGCCGGTGCCCATCATCGCCTTGCCCATGCCGCGCATGATCGAGCGCACGTCGGCGAAGTCGAGATTGATGAGGCCCTCCTTGACCATCAGATCGGTGACCGAGGCGACGCCGGAGAAGAGCACCTGATCGGCCATGGCGAACGCGTCGGCGAAGGTCGTCTTCTCCGTGGCGATCCTGAAGAGGTTCTGGTTCGGGATCACGATCAGCGTGTCGACGCATTTGGAAAGTTCGGCGATCCCGGTGTCGGCGATCCGCCGTCGGCGCTGGCCCTCGAAATCGAAAGGCTTGGTGACGACGCCGACGGTCAGTATTCCCATTTCCCGGGCGATCATCGCGATCACGGGGGCCGCGCCCGTGCCGGTGCCGCCGCCCATGCCGGCGGTGACGAAGCACATGTGCGCGCCGGTGAGATGCTCGCGGATTTCCTCGCGCGCCTCTTCCGCGGCCGCGCGGCCGATCTCGGGCTGCGCCCCGGCGCCGAGGCCCTCGGTCACCTGCAGGCCCATCTGCACCACGCGCTCGGCGTGCGTGGATGTGAGCGCCTGCGCGTCGGTGTTGGCGACCAGGAAGTCGACTCCGCAGAGACCGGAGGTGATCATGTTGTTGACCGCGTTGCAGCCGCCGCCGCCCACGCCGCAGACGATGATGCGCGGCTTTAATTCGCGCAGCTCGGGAGCTTTTAGAGTGATCGTCATAACCAGGCCTTTCGATGCGCGGGAGAATTTCTCCCCTATTTACCGTGCTCGCCTTGCTTTTCCGTTGCCAACGAAGGGTCGGCGCGCCCTTCGCCAATCTGAGCCCCAAATCAGAAGCTGTCCTTGAGCCAGCGTCCGACGCGCGTGAAATATCCGTCCGTTCCCGTCGCGCGGATCTCCGCGCCGGGAGAATGGAAATGCTCCCTGGCCGCCACCTGCGGATAGACGAGCAGACCGGCGGCGACGGCGAAGGCCGGGCTTGCGGCGGCTTCGGGCAGTCCCTCGATCGCGAGCGGGCGCGCCAGGCGCACCTGGCCGCCGAGAATGCGCCGAACGGCCTCCTGGGCCCCGGCCAGCTGACTTGCCCCGCCCGAAAGCACGATGCGCTTGCCGGCGGTCGAACCGCGCCCGGACCGCGTCAGCCGGTCTCGCAGCATTTCCAACGTCTCCTCGAAGCGAGGACGGATCACGCGCACGAGATGCGACTTTGGCGCATGCGACGGCGTCTCGCCGTTCTCGCCCGCCTGGTCGTAGGTGAGGATCTCGCGCTCGTCCGAAGGCGAAGCGATCGCCGCGCCGTGATGGGTCTTCAAACGTTCCGCGTCCGAGAGGCGCATGTTGAGCACGCGCGCGATGTCCATCGTCACGTGGCCTCCGCCAAGCGAGATCGAATCGAGATGGACGAGCGCGCCGCCGGCGAACATGGCGAGCGAGGTGGCGCCCGCTCCCATCTCGATGAGCACCGCGCCCAGTTCAGCCTCGTCCGGCTCGAGCACGCCGAGGCCGGCCGCAAAGGGAGCGGCGACGACCGCCTCGACGCTGAGATGCCCGCGCTCCACGGCCGTGACGAGATTGCGTCCAGCCGTCCGGTCGGCGCTCACCACATGCAGCTCCGCGCCGAGCTCGTCGCCGATCATGCAACTCGGCTCGCGCACGCTCACCGCCCCGTCCAGCGAGAAGGCGACGGGCAAGGAATGAACGACGAATTGTCCCGGGGCCATCGGATGCGCCGCGGCGGCGTCGAGCGCGCTTCGCACGTCCGCCGCCTCGACCTCTCGGCCGCCGATCGGCGTGGTCGCCGCGAAACGCTGCGAGTCCAGCCGACCGCCAGCGGCGGTGAGGAGGATCCGATCCACTTGAATTCCGGCCATCCGCTCCGCCGCGTCGACGCACTGACGGATGGCGAGCTCCGCCTCGGCCATGTCCACAATGAGGCCAGCTTTGACGCCGCGCGAACGCTGATGGCCGATGCCGAGGACGCGCGCGCGATGGGTGCGCCAGCCCTTGTGCTCCCCGCGCAGAGGATCCAGTCGCGCGATCAGGCAGACGACCTTGGAGGTGCCGACATCGAGCGCCGCCACCGTCGCGCCACGGCGCGGAGAGAGCGGCTTCAAGCTTCTTGCGAGGTCGCGACTCATGTGTGCGCTCCGCCCTTAGGGGCCTTTCGCTTGGTTGCGTTCTCGCGGGTCTCGGCCCCTTGCTCGGTGAGGCGCACGGCGACGCGATCGACAAGCCGCAGATCGATCGAGCGGATATCCTTGTCGAGGATGCGCGTATCGCGCTGTAAACGAACGAGGAGGCCCACCGCCGCGCCGGGATCGACCTCGGGGAGTTTAACCTCGACGCCATTGGTCATGATGAGTGACCAGCGGCGACCCGACACCAGCGCGCCCGCCCGGACGCGAGTTGAGAGGTCGCCGAGATCGCGCAGCAGAGCCGCATATTCGGGGAGCCGCTTCTCGGCTCCCGCTCCGACCACGAAGGGAAGCCCGAGAAAGCGCGGATCGTTGAGGTCGGCGATGGGCGTGCCGTCGGCGGAGATCACCTTGACCCTGCCCTCCCGCTGCCAAATCGCAGCGGGCTGTCGCTCCTCGAGGGCGATGACGAGCCGGTTCGGGTAGAGCTTGAGCACGCGCGCCGATTGAACGAGCGGCAACCCCATGAGCCGGCGCCGCGTCTCGGCCGCGTCGAGAAACAAGAGCGAGCTGTGGGCGTCGACGCCGGTCGCTGCGAGAATCTCGTTTTCGTGCAAGCGCACCTGGCCCGAGATCGTCACCGAGTTGATCGGAAAGCCAAGGAGACGCGCCAGCGTCTCATGCGGAGCGCCGTTGCGGGCGACGAAATCCGCATAGGCGCCGCTGTGAACAAGGCCCAGCGCGATGGTGGCGCCGAAGGCGATGAACAGGGCCAAGGAGCCCACTCCCGCCCGCGCCAACGGGTGCACCTTGCGGTCTGTCCAGGTGGGCGCGGCGCGCGGCGTTTCGGCGGCGGGCGCGAAATTTGTGTCGGAAAAGGGCGCGTCGAGCGGGACGGCGGAGGCGAAGGCGAAGGAGGGTCGATGTGGGCGGGCAAGCGCAAGCGGCGCGAAGAGTCGCGCACTCAACGATCGCAGGAAGCGTCCTCCACCATCCATCGCACCAGCTCGCCAAACGAAAGCCCTAGATACGCGGCCATTTCAGGCACGAGCGAGGTCTCGGTCATCCCGGGCTGGGTGTTGACTTCCAGCACGACGAGCGCGCCCGAGCCGTCGGGCCTGTCGTCGTAACGGAAGTCCGCGCGACTGACGCCGCGGCAGCCGAGCGCCCGATGAGCCTCGAGCGCCAACTCTTGAACCTTTTGGTAAACATTCGGTTTAAGATCAGCGGGAAGAATGTGTTTTGAGCCGCCTTTTGCGTATTTCGCCTCATAGTCGTACCAGCCGCCGCCGGCGGCGACGATCTCGATGACATCCATCGCCCGCTCGCCCATCACCGCGCAGGTCAGCTCGCGCCCCGGAATGAAGGGCTCCGCCAGCATGGCCTCGCCGTGACTCCAGTCGTCGCGTGAAAGCTCCTCAGGCGGATGCTCCTGGTCCTCGCGGACGATGAAGACGCCGAAGGAGGAGCCCTCCGAGACGGGCTTCAGCACATAGGGCCGCGGCAGCGAGTGCTCCCGCGCCGCCTCGCGCCGGGTGAGGACCCGCCCGCCCGGCACGGGAACCCCCGCCCCGGCGAGTATGGTCTTGGCGACCTGCTTGTGCATCGCCGCCGCCGAGGCGAGCACCCCGGAATGCGTGTAGGGGATGCGCAGGAGCTCGAGCACGCCCTGGATGACGCCGTCCTCGCCGAAGCGCCCGTGCAGCGCGTTGAAGGCTGCGTCCGGCTTCAATTCGGCGAGTTTTTGCGGTGCGTCGAGGCCGACGTCCAGGCGCGTGACCTTGAAGCCTTCGGCCTCGAGCGCCCGCGCGCAGGCCTCCCCCGAGCGCAGCGAGACCTCGCGTTCGGCGGAGAGACCGCCCATCAGCACGGCGACATGTCTAGTCAAGGGAGGAGCCTTTCGGGGAGGGATTTGCCGGTCCAGTAGAGAAGGATCGGCGCCTTGGCAATCTACGCTTCATGGCCGCGGAGCCGTGCGAAGATTCGTAGAAAGAACCGCTCGAGCGCCTCGACCACTGGACACACCGCTTCAGGCGCGGTCGCCCGAACGCAGAAATTGGGACTTTGGATGCGCGCTCTACCGCTGCGGATAGGTTGGCCGAAAATGCGGGAACTCTGTCCTTGCACCGGTTCTAGAACAAGCGCAAACTTGTACCAAGTATCAAATTCGTTCCGAGCCCAGGAATGGAGGATTAGATGCTACAGATTCGACGCTCTCCCCAGCTTTGGGCTGGCTGCTTAGCAATCCCTTTCACGTTAATAAGTGGTTGGCTCGCTCCCGCTCGGGGGGATGATCAAGGAGCGTTGTCTTCGGTACAAAATAATGCCGCCAATAAATCAGAACTTCAGACAGGTTTCAACGCGGTCGGAACATTTTCTTCCGCCATGGGTCAACCAGAAGTTAAGATGGCTATGGATTTGTTAATGAACGTACTTCAATTTACAGGATATTTCGGGGACACCGACGTCGTTAGCGCGGAGCTCGCATTACTACAAGAGCGTATAAGTAGTTTGGAAAGCCAACTCACCGATATCAAGAACGCTTTAGGACAGCTTGCGGACACGGAGGCGCAGACCATCAACCGTCAGATGGTTTACAATGTTAGTGAACATCACCGCCAGCTCACAGACCTTCTGCAGCAGCTCTACCCTAATCCTACTGCTACGACTTTCCCTAGGACAGCGGTATCCCCGCAAATCGCGCACCAAGCTGCAATGGCTGCGGCAGGAATAGCTGACCAGTATATCGACTCCAAAGCGAGCCTCTGGATCGGTGCTGACGTATACATTGATCAAAACCAGCTACCACATATCCTACACAACCTCAAACCATATCCTGCCTTGCAAACTTATTTGCTTTCTTTGCAGCTTTTCACGATAGCAATGGAGATTGCATCTGGCGGAACTACTATTGGTTACCAAGACAATATCCGGAACTATGGAGGCAAACTCTCACGCCATCTCTCATTCCTGCGGACAAGGCAGGAAGGAGGTCATGACGATGACGTAAATGATCCGTTGCCGTTGCCGGATAAGATCCTTTCAGAGTTGAAATGCGGTTGGCAGGGTAATTTGATCTCAGCTAAAGGCGCCTGCTCGGCACGTGGAGTTTGCAAGAATGATATCGCTCGAACCACGGTATACCTCTCTCAGGAAGTCGAGTGGCAGGAATTGGATCCAAGTGCGATATGCCAAATCATGCAAGGTGTGTCGATCCCCGGCGAGGACGGTCTCGACGCGACCTATGGGACCGCAGCCATCGCTGCAATGGCGGATGTTATTGATAGAACAGCGCGCACCGGCACGCCTAGGCAACAATTTATCGGCTCGTTCGGTGAATTATCGCCTAAGGCTTATTCCCCTGGCTCCGGTCCCACAAAATGCAGTGACAAGGGCCATCCCGGATGTTAGAACAAATAGCGAACGCACTGCTTTCCCCGAGGTCCGTGTGATGGCCGATTTCCCCACCTCTCTCCTCGACTTCCAACGCCGTTTCGCCGATGACGCGGCTTGCGCGGCGTGGCTTGACAAGGCGCGCTGGCCCTCAGGCTTCCGTTGTCCCGCCTGCGCCCATGAAAAGGGCTGGCCGCACGGCGGAAAGCGCTTCACTTATGAGTGCGCCAACTGCGGCAAGCAGACCTCTGTCACGGCGGGGACGATCATGCACGCCTCCAAGCTGCCTCTGACCGTCTGGTTTTGGGCCGTCTATCTTATGGCCACGCACTCCAATGGCGTCTGGCGCTACAGCTGCAAAAGCAGCTGGCGCTCGGCTCCTATAAGTCGGCGTGGCTGCTGTGCGCCAAGCTACGCCGGGCCATGTGCGATCCAAACCGCAATCCGCTCGGCGGGCTCGTCGAGGTCGACGAAACGGAAATTCCCTTGCGTAGTAAGGACGACCCGCTCACCGGCGGCGGCGGTCGCTCCGCTCAAGGCAAAATGCTCGTCGCGGGCGCGGTCGAAATCGGCGACGGCGGGCCGGGCCGTATTCGTCTGGCCGCGATCCGCAACTTCTCCGCCGCGTCGCTGCATGGTTTCATCGGCGCCCACGTGGAGAAAGGCGCGACGATCAAAACCGATGGCTGGGCGGCTTATCCGGGCGTTCCCGATGTCGTCCATGAACCTCACGTGGTCGGGAGCATGGCCGCCCATGTCCTGCTGCCCTGGACCCACCGCGTGTTTTCCAACCTCAAGACATGGGCGCTCGGCGTCTATCACGGCCTGCGCAGGCCGCATCTGCAATCCTACCTCGACGAGTTCGTCTTTCGCTTCAACCGCCGCCGTTCTCGCCACGCGGCCTTCAGCTCGCTGCTGTCCATCGCTCTCGCGGCAAAACCAATCACCTACAATATGTTGATCGAACCGGAGCCAGCGGCATAAGCCTTTATCGCCTTTCGATAGCCTAGTGAAGGCTTATTCCCCTGGCTCCGGTCCCACAAAATGCAGTGACAAGGGCCATCCCGGATGTTAGAACAAATAGCGAACGCACTGCTTTCCCCGAGGTCCGTGTGATGGCCGATTTCCCCACCTCTCTCCTCGACTTCCAACGCCGTTTCGCCGATGACGCGGCTTGCGCGGCGTGGCTTGACAAGGCGCGCTGGCCCTCAGGCTTCCGTTGTCCCGCCTGCGCCCATGAAAAGGGCTGGCCGCACGGCGGAAAGCGCTTCACTTATGAGTGCGCCAACTGCGGCAAGCAGACCTCTGTCACGGCGGGGACGATCATGCACGCCTCCAAGCTGCCTCTGACCGTCTGGTTTTGGGCCGTCTATCTTATGGCCACGCACTCCAATGGCGTCTCGGCGCTACAGCTGCAAAAGCAGCTGGCGCTCGGCTCCTATAAGTCGGCGTGGCTGCTGTGCGCCAAGCTACGCCGGGCCATGTGCGATCCAAACCGCAATCCGCTCGGCGGGCTCGTCGAGGTCGACGAAACGGAAATTCCCTTGCGTAGTAAGGACGACCCGCTCACCGGCGGCGGCGGTCGCTCCGCTCAAGGCAAAATGCTCGTCGCGGGCGCGGTCGAAATCGGCGACGGCGGGCCGGGCCGTATTCGTCTGGCCGCGATCCGCAACTTCTCCGCCGCGTCGCTGCATGGTTTCATCGGCGCCCACGTGGAGAAAGGCGCGACGATCAAAACCGATGGCTGGGCGGCTTATCCGGGCGTTCCCGATGTCGTCCATGAACCTCACGTGGTCGGGAGCATGGCCGCCCATGTCCTGCTGCCCTGGACCCACCGCGTGTTTTCCAACCTCAAGACATGGGCGCTCGGCGTCTATCACGGCCTGCGCAGGCCGCATCTGCAATCCTACCTCGACGAGTTCGTCTTTCGCTTCAACCGCCGCCGTTCTCGCCACGCGGCCTTCAGCTCGCTGCTGTCCATCGCTCTCGCGGCAAAACCAATCACCTACAATATGTTGATCGAACCGGAGCCAGCGGCATAAGCCTTTATCGCCTTTCGATAGCCTAGTGTATGCGCTGGACGGAGGAGGTAAAGTTTTCTACTTTACATCGACAGATAAATTCCTTAGCCACGGAACAATGGTGGCAAACAATTTCAATCAGGCTGGAAAATTGCTACCGGCAGGTGGGCCACAATGGTTCTATACAATAGATGGTACCGGGACCTTGAACTGGTATCAATTTCCCTACTCAGGCGAGCAAAGCCATGGGCCTGTCGCGCTTGGCAGAGGGTTCGCAAAATATCTTCAAATCTTCGGTGGCGGCGATGGCGTGATTTACGCGGTTGATGGCAAAGGAACGCTGCTTTGGTGGCGCCATAAAGGTTTTTCCAATGGCGGAGGCCCGGATTCCATGACTCCTTCTAGCATCGTTGGTTCTAACTGGGCACAGTTCAAGCATATATTCTCTCCAGGTGAAGGTGTGATTTATGCATTGAAACCTGATTGAACGCTTTATTGGTATCGTCATATCGATTACCTGACAGGAGTATCATCTGATCCGATCCGCCTTGCTCCAAGCGCGCATTGGCAGGGGCCGATTACAGTGGGTAGCGGTTGGGGCCAATTCACTAATATAACAGCAGCTAGTAAGGGTGTTATTTTTGCAGTGCGTCCCGATGGTACGCTTGTAGAATACGTTCATCTTGACTACCTGACCGGAAGTTCGCAGCTCATGCAAGAGATAGGGGGTAAAAAGGTTCTGGTCGATCCAGTCCCGAGGGCCCACTGGCAAGGACCTCTAAGTGTCGCACCCAACTGGCAACAATATCAGAGCATTGCAGGCGCGGTACCGGCGCCTTCTATAGTCGCAAATCCTCATTAAATTGAGGCACAGCATCGAGGCGAGCGAGGCTCAACCGTCACCGGGCGCAAGTTGAAAAACACGTCTTCGCCGAATTGAAGCGATCGGCCTCGAGCGCGCGCGCAGGCCTCCCCCGTGCGCAGCGAAATCTCGCGTTCGGCGGAGAGACCGCCCATCAGCACGGCGACATGTCTGGTCAAGGGAAGAGCCTTTCTGGGAGGATTTCTCAAGGTCCATTAGAGAAGGACCGGGGCCTCGGCAATCGTCGCTCCGAAAGGCTGCGCCCGACACTATTGCGGGGAGAACTCGGTAAAGGTTCAGGCGCCTCGACCGGTGGATCACGCTGCGTCGGGCGGAATTGGTTCCAAGCAGAAATATGATCGATTCAAACCGGTTTCTGCTTTTTCACGACCCGCGCCCTAGGAGGTTGGAGCAACGCAGAGGGAACTTAGAAGAAGCTGTGGCGTTATCCCAGGAACATTCGTTTGTACGTACGTGGTGCGCATGGCAGATTTTGCGGGATTCTTGTCATTGTCGCCGAAAGAATGCAGGCGCAAATTGTAGCAATGACGAATTTACTGCCATTTCCCGATCTCGATCGCGTTGAGGGTCTCGTTTCCTCTCCGAGAAAAGCGCAGCGCCGACGGCGCGTGGCTTTTCTCGTCTTCAATGACGTCGAGGTTGTCGACCTCACCGGTCCCTTGGACGTGTTTCAGCATGCCGACAACTGGCTGCAAATGACGGGGCGGCTCAACGAGTTCGGCTATGAAACGCTCGTCGTCGGCTTGCAAGCCGGTCGCGTCAAAACCGCCGGCGGCCTCGAAATCATCGCCACACACAGCTGCGACGACGCCCTCGACGACATCGACACGCTGGTCGTTCCCGGCAGCCCCTGGATCGAGCGGGCCTGCGCCGAACCGCGATTGATCGATTGGCTGCAGAAGACGGCGCCGCGCGTGCGCCGCCTCGTCTCCGTGTGCACGGGCGCCTTTCTCCTTGCGAAGGCGGGCCTGCTCGAGGACCGCTTCGTCACCACCCACTGGATGTATTGCGACCGGCTTTCGACGCTTCATCCGTCGTTGCGGATCGATCGCGATCGCATTTTCGTGCGCGACGGGCACGTTTACACCTCGGGCGGCATAACTGCGGGCATAGACCTCGCGCTCTCGCTTATCGAGGAGGATCTCGGTCGGGAAGCGCCGCGCTTCATCGCGGGATTGATGGTCGTATTTCTGCGAAGGCCCGGCGGACAGAACCAGTTCAGCGTTTTTCTTCAGGCCGAGGCGCCCAATCGTCCCGACATTCGCGAGCTGCAAGCCTGGATATTGGCGAACCTCAAGGAAGACCACGCCGTGGATCGTCTGGCGGCTCGCCTCGCCATGAGCCCGCGCAATTTCGCGCGCCAGTTTCTCGCCGAGAGCGGCACGACGCCGGCAAAATTCGTCGAGCATGCGCGCGTGGAGGCGGCGCGCTGCAAGTTGGAACAAACGAATCTGTTGCTCGAAGCCGTCGCGGCGGAGACGGGCTTCGGCTCAGCCGAGCGGATGCAGCGTTCTTTTCAGCGTCTGCTCAATGTCAGTCCACAAGATTACCGCGCGCGGTTTCAGTCGACCGCGAGACTAGAGGGGAGAACGCGCCATGAAGATTTTGTTCCTTACAACGGCGCATAACAGCCTGAGCCAGAGGCTCCTGATCGAATTGACGGATCGCGGTCACGAGGTCGCCGTGACGCTGGCTTCAAGCGACGAAGCCATGTTGAAAGGCGCAACCGAAAACGAGCCGGAGCTCATCATCGCGCCGATGCTGAAGGCTTCGATCCCGAAAGCGATCACAGACAAGCACCTCTGCCTCATCGTCCATCCCGGAATCATGGGCGACCGGGGGCCGTCCTCGCTAGATTGGGCGATCAGGAACGGCGAGACGGTCTGGGGCGTGTCGATCCTGCAGGCCTACGAGGAATGGGACGCGGGCCCGATCTTCGCGACGCGCGAGTTCACGGTTCCGACGCCCGCCGTCTCCAAGAGCCAGCTCTACCGCCAGGAGGTGACCGAAGCCGCGGTCGCGGCCGTTTTAGAGGCTATTGAAAAAATCCAGACCCCAGAATTTGCGCCGCAGCCGCTCGATTATTCGCGCCCGGACGTGCGCGGAACTTGGCGTCCGCCGATGCGTCAGGCCGATCGCGCCATCGATTTGAGCCGGGATACGACGGAGACGATCGTCGCCAAGATCAACAGCGCCGACAGTGCGCCGGGCGTGCTCGATCACTCTTTCGGCGCCGCATATTATCTCTATGGCGCGCATGTCGAAGATCGGCTGAAAGGCGCGGCCGGCTCGATCCTCGCGCAGCGGGACGGCGCCGTCTGCGTCGGGACAAGGGACGGCGCGGTCTGGATCACGCATATGAAAGCCAGGGATCGGGTCGACCCAAAAGAGGCGAGCTGCGGCGTCGCCGATCCTGGTCCCGGCTGCGCCAATTGCGTGCTCGAGATCTGCCCAGCCGCTCACATTAAACTCCCCGCGACGATGGCGCTGGGACGCCGCGCCGCCAGCGCGCCGAAATCGCCGCTGCCGATCGAAGCCGCGCCGGACTATCGCACCTTTCAGGAGGTGCGCTACGTCGAAGAAGGAAGCGTCGGCAGGCTTTACTTCGACTTTAGCAACGGCGCGATGAGCACGGAGCAATGCTACCGCCTGCGCGACGCCTTTCTCTACGCCCGCAGCCGGCCGACGAAGGTCATCGAGCTATTGGGCGGCGCCGACTTCTTCTCGAACGGCATTCATCTCAACGTGATCGAGGCCTCGGAAGACCCGGCGCTTGAATCCTGGCGCAACATCAATGCGATCGACGACATCGTGCTCGAAATCCTCAATACGATGTCGCATCTCGTCGTGGCCGGCGTCTGCGGCAACGCCGGCGCGGGCGGAGCGATCATGCCGCTCGCGGCGGACTTCGTCTATGCGCGCGAAGGCGTCGTGTTCAACCCGCATTACAAAGGCATGGGCGGGCTCTATGGCTCCGAATATTGGACCTATGTGCTGCCGCGGCGGGTCGGCGCCGAGCGCGCGTTCGAGCTCACCGAAGGCCTAAAGCCGATGGGGACGCGCGAGGCCAAGCGCATCGGCTTCATCGACGACGCCTTTGGAACGAGCGTCGCGGAGTTCCAAAAATGCGTCGCGGAAAGATCAGCGGCGCTCGCGGCGCGCGAGGACTTCTGGCAACTGCTGCGAGCCAAGCACGACCGACGCCTCGCCGACGAGCGCGTCAAGCCGCTCGCCGCCTATCGCGCCGAAGAATTGGCGCAGATGCGCGAAAACTTCTGGGGCCCCGACCCCGCCTATCACGCAGCGCGGCGGCGCTTCGTCTACAAGGGCGAGCCGCCGCGCCCGCGCGAGAGGGTCACGCTCGTCGCCGAGAACGCGCGCCCGGGCTTACTGGAACAATTCCTGCAGCGCGCCCGCGCCTTGACGAGCCGCGCGGCGTCCTGACCTCTCAAAGCGCCGTGCGCCGCTCGAGCGCGGCGGCGAGCGTGCCCTCGTCGAGGTAATCGAGCTCGCCGCCGACCGGCACGCCATGCGCGAGGCGCGTCGTCTTTACGCCGGTCGGCTGCAGTAGATCGGCGATGTAATGGGCCGTCGTCTGACCGTCGACGGTGGCGTTCACGGCGAGGATCACTTCGCGAATGTCGTCGCCCTTCGCCCTCTCGATCAGCTTGGCGAGATTGAGATCGTCGGGGCCGACGCCGTCGAGCGGCGACAGCACGCCGCCGAGCACGTGATAGAGCGCGCGGGAGGGCTGCGCCCGCTCGAGCGCCCAGAGATCGGCGACGGTCTCCACGACGATGAGCGTCGAAGCGTCGCGCCGCAAATCGGCGCAGATCGCGCAAGGGTTGCTCGTGTCGATGTTGCCGCAGCGCGAGCAGGTCACGATGCGCTCATGCGCAACGCGCATGGCTTCGGCGAGCGGCCCGAGCAGCTCCTCGCGCTTTCTGATGAGATGGAGCGCCGCGCGGCGCGCCGAGCGCGGGCCCAGCCCCGGCAGGCGGGCCAGAAGCTGGATCAGTCTTTCGATCTCGGGACCCGCGACGCGCTCCGCCATGGATTCAGAACGGCAGCTTCATTCCAGGCGGCAATTGCAGGCCGCCGGTGATCGCCTTCATCTTCTCGGTCATCGCGGCCTCGGCCTTGCTGCGCGCCTGGGCGTGCGCCGAGACGATCAGATCCTCGATCATCTCGGCGTCCTCGGGCTTGAGCAAGCTCGGGTCGATCGAGACCTTCTGCATCGCGCCCTTGGCCGTGAGCGTCACCTTCACGACGCCGCCGCCGGCCTCTCCCTCGACGATCGTCAACTCGAGCTCCGCCTGCGCCTCCTGCATCTTCGCCTGCATGGCCTGCGCCTGCTTGATCATGCCCATGAAATCCATTGTCTTCTCCCGTCAGTCCTCGTCCGGCTCCGCGCCGTCTGTATAACCAATCTCAGTTTCTGGCGCGCGCGCCTCCTCGGCCTTTCCGCGCACCGCGATAATCTCGGCGCCCGGAAAGCAGGCAAGCGCCGCGGCGACGACCGGATCGCGCGCGATGTCGCTCCTCCGCTCGTTTTCGCGCGCTTCGCGATCCTCGTCGAGCGTGGGCTTGCCGCCCGAGGCGACCGTCGATACGAGCCAGCGTTCGCCCGTCCAGCTTTGCAGGCGCTGCGTGAGAATCTGCGGCAGCTGCGGCGGGGCGCCGGGCGCGAGCTCGAATTCGAGACGCAGCGGCTCGAAGCGCACGAGACGCACATATTGCTCGAGCTGCAACTTGAGCAGCATGTCGCGCTTTTCCGCGGCGAGAGCGACCAGCGCCAGAAAATCCCGCAAGACGGGCCCTTGGCTCGGCGCCGGCGCGGATTGAGGGGCTGTGGCGCCCGCCCGCCGCGGCGCGGACGGGGAAGACGCCGCGCCGCTCGGGTTGAGCGAAACGGGCGCGCCGCGCGGGACGGTCGACGCCGCGCCCGAGGCGGGCGCGCCGGCGCCGGAGCCAAAGCCCAGTTTGCGCAAGGCCTCGTCCGGCGTCGGCAATTCCGCGGCGTGGGCAAGCCGCACCAGAACCATGTCGGCCGCAGCGTATGGCGTCTGCGAGCCGCGCAGCTCCTCGATGCCCTTGGCGAGGATCTGCCACGCGCGCGACAGCGCCGGCAGAGAAAGCTGTTCCGAGAGCGCCGCCCCGCGGCGGCTCTCCTCGGGCGTCAGCGCGCTCGACTGCGCGGTCTGCGGCGCGACCTTGATGCGCGTCACGAGATGGGTGAACTCGGCGAGCTCGGTGAGCATCTGCGCGGGATCGGCGCCGGCGTTGTATTGATCTTCGAAAAGTTGAAGCGCGTCGGCGATGCGGCCGGCCATCACGGCCTCGAAAAGCTCGATCACGCAGGCGCGGTCGGCGACGCCGAGCATGGCGCGCAGATCCTCGGCAAGAATCTCGGCCCCCTCGCCCGCGGCGCCATGCGCCATGGCCTGATCGAGAAGCGACAGCGCGTCGCGCACCGAGCCCTCGGCGGCCCGCGCAATGACCGCGAGCGCGGCGGGCTCGATTTTCACATTTTCCAGCGCGCAGATCTTGCGCAAATGCTCGGCGAGAAGGACCGCATCAACGCGGCGCAGATCGAAGCGCTGGCAACGCGAGCGCACCGTGACCGGCACTTTCTCGATCTCGGTCGTCGCGAAAACGAACTTCACATGCTCGGGCGGCTCCTCTAGCGTCTTCAACAAGCCGTTGAAGGCGGACTTCGAGAGCATGTGCACTTCGTCGATGATATAGACCTTCATGCGCGCCATGACCGGGCGATAGCGCGCGTTGTCGATGATCTCGCGCACGTCGTCGATGCTCGTGTGCGAGGCCGCGTCCATCTCAAGCACGTCGGGGTGGCGCGACTCCATGATCGCCTGACAATGGACGCCAATCGCGTCCATCTCGATCGTGGGGCGGGTGACGGCCGGCCGGCCGTCCTTTTCGGGAAGCTCGTAGTTGAACGCGCGCGCCAGAATGCGCGCCGTCGTCGTCTTGCCGACGCCGCGCACGCCTGTCAGCAGATAAGCCTGATGGATGCGCTCGAGCCGGAAGGCGTTCTCGAGCGTGCGCACCATCGGCTCCTGGCCAATGAGGTCAGTGAAGCTCGAGGGCCGGTATTTGCGCGCGAGGACGCGATAGGCCGACGGCGCGGAGGGGTGTGGGAAGAGCCCGTCGTCCATCCGCTTAGCTGGAGTCCGCTGGAGAGCGCGCGGGAGGCCACTGGGCCAGAAGGGCGCGCGAAAGGTGGGAGGTTGGACGAAGACCCGCCCGTGCTCGTTAGGGCTGCTTCCTTCCGGACCTGACCCGGTTGGCGAGTGGAACGTCCACCGCCAACCTCCCGCGGGTTATTTGGCAAATGCGCGCGGGCGGCGCAAGGGGCGCGAGGGGCGCGAGGGGCGCGGCAGCGGGCCGATTTGCCTGTCTGCCCTCCATCAGGAGAGGTCATGCGCCGAGATATCGCACCTGACTTTTGCATCGCCCGATCAATTGGATTTATAGGTGTTTATTTTCGATGAGAAGTCTTGATTGATGCCCATCGGAGTATGCAACGCTCGTTATTGGGGCAAAGTGGATCCCCCCTCTTGTCTTAACGGAGATACATTAGGCATCGGGATAGATTGCCTTGCGGGTGAGCACATAGGCCGGAGTTCTGAGCAGCACCTCCAAGTCAAGTAATGGGCTCCATCGGCGAACGTACTCAACGTCCACTTCCGACCGGGAATCGAGATCGACAGAGTTTCGTACAGTGATCTGAGAGAGACCCGTGATCCCAGGCTTGACCTCAAATCGCGCCGCATGCTTGCGAAGCGTCTCCCTGCTTTCCCACTCGACAAGCGGCCGAGGGCCCACAAGGCTCATTGAGCCCGTGATCACATTGTATAGTTGTGGCAGCTCATCTAAGCTAGTGTCACGCAAGAATGCGCCGACCCGTGTAATCCTTGGATCGTCTTCACGCATCTCGTAGCGGCTATATGGGTCGGGCATATCGTGACGCAGCGTACGAAACTTGACCATCTTGAACGGCCGAAAATGTCGGCCAATTCTCTGTTGACAGAAAAACACGGGCCCAGCTGAGTCCAATTTGAGTGCGGCGGCAATCAAAACGAGAAAAGGAAACACGGCAATGAATAAAGGCAATCCAATGGCTACGTCCATGAGACGCTTTATCGCAGACGCCGAGCCCGTTAGCTTATTGCCAAATGTTAGCGCGGAATCCTGAGACTCGAAATTGCGGTGTTTGGTATCCTCTCTCTGCATTGCCGTAGATCCTATCATAGTTTCTGCCCGTACCCCAGTTAGTTGGGGCTGAGCGCCTCGCAGGAGAGAGTCAAGGCGTGGTGAACCTCGCCCGCAACAAGCTCAATCTGCTTTTCACTCATGTTTGGAAAGAGCGGCAATGCAAGCACTCTGTTAGCGGCGTTTTCGGAAACAGGCAGGAAAGGGGGGTTTTGCGCAAGGAATGCATTTTGGCGGTGACAGGGGATCCGGTAAAAGATCTTTGAGGCGATTCCCTGCATAGCCAGTTTCTGCTTTATGATGTTTCGATGAGCGCTCTCGATCACAAAGCAATGGTGGCTGCTGCATGCGCCTTCAGCCGTTCCAACCGGGTGAAGGGGCAGGCTTGACAGAAGCTCCGTGTATCGATGCGCCGCGCGCGCGCGCGCGGCATTCCAAGAATCCAGGCGCTTCAACTTGACAGATAGCACCGCCGCTTGGAGCGCATCAAGGCGGTGGGTTCCCCCAACGAGTTCGTGGAGATCATCGCTTCGCGGGGGCCGGCCATGGTTGCTGAGCAAGCGAATCCGTTCAGCCAACGCAGAATTGTTTGTCACGACAGCGCCGGCGTCGCCGAAGGCTCCCAGATTCTTGGTCGGGTAGAAGCTGAAACAAGCGGCGTTGGAGCAGCTGCCAACCGGCCTTCCTCTCCATTTCGCTCCATGTGCTTGTGCTGCGTCCTCGACGACGGCAATATGCGCAGCCCGGGCGAGGCTAGAGATTGCGTCCATGTCCGCTGGCTGGCCGTACAGGTGAACCACGATCACGGCCGCCGTCCGAGCAGACATGACCTGTCTGATTTCGTCGGCGCCCATCAAAAGAGTAGCAGCATTGACGTCTGCGAATACAACTCGAGCGCCAACTGCCGCCACCGCTTCGGCGGTGCCAATAAATGTGAAGGCTGGTACGATGACCTCATCGCCGAGGCCAATACCCAAGCCTCTGAGGGCGAGTTCTATAGCGGACGTTCCGCTATCCACGCCCACGCAGTAATCCGCGTCACAGTACGCCGCCCATTCGGCCTCGAAGTTCTCTACGTGCTTCCCTCCTATAAAATTTGGGGTCTTCTGGATTTTTAGTGGGTGAAATCAGGGGTATGATGTAGCGCTAGGCTATGATTTGCAAGGGTTTTGTGGGTTTTCAAACGGCTGAAAATCGGTCACGATTTGGCGTATGAAGAAACAGCCCGAAGCCACCCCGATCAAAACCCTGCGCGACGCGTACAAAGTTCGCGGGTTCCGCGTGCTTGCGAAGCTCGACAGCTATGAACTCGAACCGCCCGCGCTGGTCCTCACGCTCGATCGGCGCGCAAAAAAACCGTGTGCGGCGGCTGTGGGAAAATTTGCCGAAGCCTCTATGACAAACGCTGGCGGCGGGCGCGCGATCTTCGCTGCGGAGATCGCGAAGTCTATCTCGATTTCGAGATGCGCCGCGTCGCATGCAAAGCCTGCGGCGGGAAGAACGAGAAGCTCGCCTTTCTGTCGAGCAACACCAAATTCACCCTGCGCTTCGCCACGCAGATCGGCGGCTTGTGTCGCGTCATGACGATCCAGGATGTCGCGCGGCTGATGCATCTCGATTGGGAGGCCGTCAAGGAACTCGACAAGATTTACATGCGCGAGCAGCTGCGTGTGGCCGGTCATCCGAAGCCGCGCGTCATCGGTGTCGACGAGATCTCGATCAAGAAGGGACATTCCTATCGCATCGTCGTCAGCGATCTCGTTGCGCGCCGCGCGATCTGGTTTGGCGGCACGGGTCGCACGGAAGCCGACATGGATTTGTTCTATGCCTTTCTCGGCAAGCAAAACAGCCGGAAAATCAAGCATGCGGTGATGGACATGTGGAAGCCATTTCGTGTTTCGACGCAGCGTCAGGCGCCAAAGGCCGCGATCCTGTTCGACAGGTTCCACGTGGTCAAACATCTTGGCGACGCGCTCGACGCGATTCGCAGATCGGAATACAAGCGCGTCACCGGCGAGGATCGAAGCTTCATCAAAGGCCAGCGCTACGTGCTGTTGTCGCGGCGCGAAAACCTGACCGATGACAGACGCAAAAATCTCGAACGTCTCTTGCAAGCCAACGCCCGTCTGAACATCGCCTATCTGCTGCGCGAGCAGTTCGAGCAGCTGTGGGATTACGCCGACGCCGCCGATGCGAAAACTTTCGTCGACGCATGGCGCGACCAGCTGCGCGGCCAGGATCTGGCGCCTTACGAAAAGTTCGCCGCCATGATCGAGCGCAATTGGGACGGCATCGCCGCGCACAGCCAACCGACGCACGACATTCCGCTCGGCTTCGTCGAGGGTCTCAACAACAGAATCCGCGTGATCCAACGCCGCGCCTATGGGCTGCGCGACGAGGAATATCTCAAATTCAAAATCCTCACATCCGGCCTGCCCGAATTGCAAAATCCCACCCAAAACCTACCCAAACCTACCCACTAAAAATCCAGAGGACCCAAAATTTGAAGAAGCGCCTATCGTCTTCCACACTTCATCAAGCTCATCAGAGAATTCTGAGTGAAGCCCAACCAAGTCGACAAACGGAATCGGCATTATTGGTGCTTTCGGGGAGAGAGACAGTCGTCTTTATCAGGCGCCCCGACAGAGAAAATTTCATAACGGAAGTCCGAAGGATAATAGACCTCGCTCCGTTTTTGATTCTTCCGGGATCGGTCTATGGCTTCCATGATTGCAACGGTAAGCATCCCATCTCGCCCCGAACTCTTTGGGACGGACCGATCCCTGATCGCAGCGAGGAAATGCCGTAATTCTTCGACCAAAGGTTCCGTATACTCTATGTTTGGAAAAGTAATTTCCTGCTCGTGTTCTATTCTCCCTCCAAGTCCCGGGATAGGAACCTGACGATACATTTGCAGCGGATTCTCAGCAAGGTCGTCATAGATTGCCGATTTCTCGGTTCCAATCACAGTAAATGTTCTAACTTTTTGCGTTCCGCCTCAAGAAATATGGATAAAACCAGCGACTCCAATTTCTCCATACTGAAGCTCTACATGAATTGATTCTGTTCTTTTGGAAGCTGTTGCGTTCCATGCGCTTACGGATGTCGGAAGAGAACCAACCAAGTGATTAAATACGGAGATGCTGTGCGGCGCCAAATCCCAAACCGCATCAGCACCGTGCACTGAGTACTCGCGACTAAACTGTGCCGCATGCACACTACGTATTTGCCCAAGATTACCTTGTGATAAGCGGCTTTGTAGTTCATTGACTGCTGGATTAAAGAGGAGCGTATGTCCCGTCATTAAGACACAATTAGACCGACGCGCTTCATTGAGAAGCAGCACGGCTTCGTGGGTTGACTGTGTCATGGGCTTCTCGACAAGAATATGTTTCCCGTGTCGAAGCGCAGTCAGGGCAAGCTCGTAATGCGTGTGCGGGGGCGTCGCTATCACCAGCGCGCTAACATGCGGCAAAGCTGATTCAAGGTCTTTGAATGCGCGTGCCTTCGGAAACGTGGAAATTACATCGTGTAGTCTGCTAGGGTTTGAATCTATCACCACAACTTGACGGACCTTGGGGAGCGAACTCAGCACGCGGACATGCTTTGAACCCCAGTTTCCGAAGCCGACTATGCCGACCGCAACGCCGTCTTGCATGGCTCGCCTCTCCCTAACAACTCACGCTAAGCTAGGATTCTCCCGAGACCCCCGGCTTTGGGACGAGTATGCCGCCGTTTTGCTAAAAAAGCTCCTGGCGCCCTGACTTTCTGCCGCCCATCGTTTGCAAACTTCTCATGGCGGAAATTGGGCGGAAACTCGTCGCCTGAGAGGCGCCGCTGGATTTGCTAGCCTGGAGGCCGGAATTGCGATGCGTGGGTATTCTGGGTCTCCAGGGCGACTTCCGTAGCCACTGGATCACCCGCGCCGCACTTGAGACCGACGGCGAAAGCCGGCCGCGCGCCTCCCGGCGTTGTCCCATCTTTTGTCTATGGGATCGTCGGTCCGGCGGCTTCTCCGACGGCTGCCGCTATCTTGTGCGACGGCGGCGCAACCTCGCGGTAGACCGCAAGGGTCGCGTCGATGATCTTCCGTTCGTCGAATTCGGCCAGCGCCCTGGCTCTGGCCGCTTCGCCAAGCCGCCGCGCCAGCGCCGGATCGTCGAGGAGCCGCGCGATAGCTTTCGCCAGCGGCTCCGACTCGCCGACTGGAACCAGCAATCCGTCAACGCCGTCGCGGATCACCTCGCGGCAGCCGGGAACATCGGTAGCAATCAGCGGCCGCGCGCAGGCGGCAGCCTCGATCAGGCCCTTGGGCAAGCCTTCGCGGTAGCTCGGCAGAACCACGATGTCGGTCATCGCGAACAACGCTGGCATGTCGGCCACATGACCGAGCCACTCCACGACGCCCGAATCTCGCCATGCGATCAAGGTCGCTTCCGGAACCGCCGTCGGATTCCCCGGGTCCGGCGTGCCGGCGAGCGCGAAGCGGACGTTGCGGCCCTGAGCTTTGAGCGCGCGCGCCGCTTCGACGAATTCGCGTATGCCTTTGTCCCAGAGCATGCGCGATGCGACCAGCACGCAGGGCGGCTCTCCCGGCGCGCGCGGCTGCGTCGGAGGCCGAAAGCGCGTGGAGTTGACGCCGGATCCCGGAATCAATCGAATGCGTTCCGGCGACGCCAATCCGACGCTGAGGAAGAGATTGATGTCGTCGGGATTTTGCAAGATCAGCCGGGCGCGATCGCCCCCCAAGGCGGCGCGCATCAAAAAGCGCACGAGGGGACGCAGCAGACGCGCTTTGAGCGAATCGCTGGTGAAGACATGGCCCATGCCCGCGACCGCGTTGACGCGCGCGACGCCGGCCAGCCGCCCGGCGAGCGCGCCGTAAACAACGCATTTGATCGTGAAGGAATGGATCACGTCGGGTCGCTCGGCGCGCAGCAGGCGATAGATCCAAAACAGCAGCGCCGCCTCACGCAGCGGGTTGAGGCTGCGCCGATCCATTGGCGCTTCGCGCCAGTCGAAGCCGAGCGCGCGAAGCTTTTCGACATGGGGACCGGGGGGCGACAGCAGCAGCACCTCATGTCCCGCCTCGCGAAGCGCAGACGCGAGCGAGCGGCGGAAGTTGTAGGGACTGTCAGGAATCTTGTGTGCCGGGCCATAGTAGCACCGCTGGAGGCGGACTATGGCGATCAAGAAGGACACACTGGACCAACTTCTTTCGGGGCGCGATCCGAAGGACGTATTTTCCAAGGACGGGCTTTTCGACGAGCTGAAAAAAGCTCTGGCCGAACGTGTTCTCAACGCCGAGCTGGACGATCATCTTGAAGGCGAGGCTGCGGCGGGCAAAGCCAATCACCGCAACGGCTATTCGAAGAAGACCGTACTGACCGAGACGTCGAAAATCGACATTAAGGTTCCGCGCGACCGGGAGGGGAGCTTCGATCCGAAGCTGATCGCGCGCTATCAGCGGCGTTTTCCGGGCTTCGACGAGAAGATCGTGTCGATGTATGCGCGCGGCATGACGGTGCGCGAGATCCAGGGGCATCTGCTTGAACTTTATGGACTTGAGGTCTCGCCGGACCTGATCTCGACGGTCACCGACGCGGTTCTGGAGACGGTCGCCGAATGGCAAAATCGTCCGCTCGAGGCAATTTATCCCCTGGTTTTCTTCGACGTGCTGCGCGTCAAAATCCGTGACGAAGGCCTGGTGCGCAACAAGGCGGTTTATGTCGCGCTGGGCGTCACGCCGGACGGAACCAAGGATATTCTGGGCCTTTGGATCGAAACCTCGGAAGGCGCCAAATTCTGGCTGCGGGTGATGAACGAGTTGAAAAACCGCGGCGTCGAGGATGTGCTTATCGCCGTCGTCGACGGCTTGAAGGGCTTTCCGGAGGCGATCAACGCGGTTTTCCCGCAGACGGTCGTGCAGACCTGCATCGTCCATCTCATTAGAAACGCGATGGACTTCGCCTCGTGGAAAGACCGCAGGGCTATCGCCGCCGAACTGAAGAAAATCTACCGGGCGAAAGACGCCGACGCCGGCAAAGAGGCCCTTGACGCTTTCGATGCCGGTCCTTGGGGCAGGAAATATCCCTCGATCGCCCAGAGCTGGCGGCGAAACTGGGAACAGGTCATTCCCTTTTTCGCCTTTCCCGAGGCGGTGCGCCGGATCATCTACACCACGAACGCCATAGAATCCTTGAATGCAAAACTGCGGCGCGCCGTGCGGACGCGCGGACATTTTCCAACCGACGACGCCGCGATGAAACTGCTGTATCTCGTCTTGCGCCAAGTCGCGGGAGAATGGAAAATGCCGCCGCGCGAATGGTGCGAGGCCAAAACCCAATTCGCCATCATGTTCGACGAAAGGTTCGTCACAGCGTGATGGTCAACCCGGCCCCCACACAAAATTTCGGACACTCCCGAAGTTGTATAGGTACCAGTCGGTATTAGCGAAGAGAAGCAGCTTCATCTCGACCCCTAAGCCAGATCATTTGCGCCTCGCCTCCGTCACAACGCGATCGCGAGCGTCAGGAGCGGCGCAGATCAGGGATTCCTCCTGTAGGAGTAATAAACTCTCTAGCCACAAAGCGGTCCGCTAAACCGGATCTCGCCGAATAGCCCCCGGTTCGGGGATGCGACTATCGCCGCACTCATCGCTTTTCACAAGGCCAAGTCCCCACAGTCGAGCGCCCAGGAGCGCGCAATCTAAAATGACCTGGCGAAATGGCCGTTGTAGCAAGTGGGTTGGACGGATTGCTCGCATTTGGACGCGCCCTCTCCCGTGGTTTGGTTCGAACTCACTGGCCGCGGCTCCGCGACCATCGGCAAAACGTCCACGAACAAATTTTGGGACTCGACGCCAAGGCCTCTCCGGGTCACAAGCCGGCGCCCGACCCGGCGCTGAGCCCCTGACCTACTTCGCCTGCACGGAGTCGAGATAAGCGATGATGGCCTCGACCTGCGAAGGCGAGAACTCGAAGGGCGGCATTTGCTCGTTCTCGTGGCCGACGATAATGCCTTCGGCCAAAGCCTCCTCGAGATTTCGCACCGGATATTTCTTCGAGAGCCTCCGGAACGGCGGCGATTTCGGATTGGGGCTCTCGCCCGTCGGGCCGATCGCGTGGCAGCGGCTGCAATTCGCCTTCACGATGGCCTGGCCCTCCTCGACGAGGGGGTCCGCAGCGGAGGCCGGAACGACGACCAGGAGCAGGAGGAAAAATCCGAGCAGGAGCGAAGCGCGCATGGGACGGCCCTCTTCGGCTCAGCCCCGTCCGACGGCCGGACGTAAAAGGCGAGCGATGATCGAATGGAGAAGCTTCCGGCGCTCACCCTGCCCGAGCCGCGCATCCCCGGCAACCCCACACGCCGATCGGGCGCGCGCCTCATTCCGCCTCCCCGTCCTGAGGGGCCCGCGAAGCGGGCGTCTCGAAGGATGGGCGAGCGCGGAATCCCGCAAGATTTAGGGCCCTCATCCTTCGAGACGCGCCCTTCGGGCGCCCTGAGGGTGAGAATTCGAAATCGCTCCTGCGAAGCCTTCTGGGGATGAGGGAACTCGGAGCAGTCCACCTCGCCCGACTGCTTTGCGGCGGCCTCATAGTCGCCGCCCCGTCCTTGATCCCTGGAGCTGAATCGGGCAGAACCTCTCCAGTCTCCGCGCCCTGCGCCCGCCCTTTGTTTTGACTTGCGAAAGAACGAGATGAGCGAAATTCTTCGCGTCGGCGTCGCCGGCGTCGGCACGGTCGGCGCCGCCGTGGCGCGGCTCCTCAAGCGGCAGCGCCAGGCGCTCGCCTCGCGCACCGGACGCAATATTGTCGTCACGGCCATCTCGGCGCGCGACGCCGGCAAGAAGCGCGACGCCGATCTCTCCGACGTCGAGTTCTTCTCCGACCCGGTCGCGCTCGCAGGCTCCGACAAGATCGATCTCTTCGTCGAGCTCATCGGCGGCGCGGAGGGCGCGGCGCGCCAGAGCGTCGAGTCGGCGCTTCATGCCGGCAAGCCCGTCGTGACCGCCAACAAGGCGCTGCTCGCCGCGCACGGGCTCGAGCTCGCCGCCCTCGCCGAGAAGAAACGTGTGGCGCTCGCCTTCGAGGCCTCGGTCGCCGGCGGCATTCCGATCGTGAAGACGCTGCGCGAGGGGCTCGCCGGCAATTCGATCGACCGCGTCTATGGCGTCTTGAACGGCACCTGCAATTATATCCTGTCGCGCATGGAGCTCGAAGGACTGTCCTTCAAGGAGTGCCTCAAGGAGGCGCAGCGTCTCGGCTACGCCGAAGCCGATCCGACCTTCGACATCGGCGGCTTCGACACCGCGCATAAGCTCGCGATCCTGACCTCGCTCGCCTTCGGCGTGGCGATCGCCCCGGAAGCCATCGACATCGAAGGCATCGAGCGCGTGACGCTCGCCGACATCGAGGCGGCGGAAGAACTCGGATTCCGCATAAAACTGCTGGGCGTTGCGCAGCGCACGGCCGACGGCGTCGAGCAGCGCGTGCATCCGACCATGGTGCGCAAGACGACCTCGATCGCTCAGACGATGGGCGTCTTGAACGCGGTGACGATCGACGCCGACGCGGTGCGCGAACTCACCTTGGTCGGCCCCGGCGCCGGCGGCGAGGCCACGGCCTCGGCGGTTGTCGCCGACATCGCCGACATCGCGCGGGGCGTGCGCTCCGCCCCCTTCGGCCTGCCGACCGCGACGCTGGAAAAGCTCGAGCGCGCCCCGCTGCGCCAGCACGAGGGCGGCTATTACATCCGCCTCTCGGTTCCCGACATTCCCGGCGCCTTCGCGAAGATCGCGACGCGCATGGCCGAGCGCGGCATCTCGCTTGAAAGCATCATGCAGCATAGCCCGTCCGAAAAGGACGGGCTTCCCCTCCGACGGCCTATGGTCAGGCGCGTCGAAAAGGCGAAGCCGGCGGCGGCCGTGGCGGTCGGCGTGATCCTCATCACGCACGCCACGAGCGAGCATCTCGTGCGCGAGGCGCTCGACGCGATCCTCGCCGACGGCACGATCGACGCGCCGGCGCAGGTGATCCGCATCGAGCGGGAGTGAGCGGCGCGCGCTACGCCCCCGTCATCCCTTTCCGCCTTCAAAAGCCCGGCGGCGCATGGCGCCAAGGGTATCCCCTCGCCGCCTTGTCATGCGCGTAGCTATAGAGCGCCCGCATATAGGCGGGATCGAATTCAAAGGGATGCGGCGCGTGAAAATCCTCGCCGATGTAGGAGAGGTTGAATGCGGCCTTCGCGCGCTGCGTTTCAAGATACATGCGATAGAGGTCGCCGACGCCATTGTAGTTGATCATCGTCGAGACGGCCTTTTGGGCGATGGACAGCGTCAGCTTGTCGACGTCCGTCCATTCGGTGGTGAGCCGCCCATTGCGAATGACGAAGGCCACCACGTTGCGGCGATAGCCTTGCTTTTCACGGACCACATTCGGGTTCAAGGACGGCGGCACGAGGAACGCCTGGCTCACCGCGCCGCCGTCGACGTGCATCTCCTGATAGCTCTGCCCCGCCGCCTCGACGTCGAACATGACCGGAGGAAAAGCCGCCGGAATGGAGGCCGAGGCGAGCAGAATATGGCGAACGAGGTCGAGCGCCTCTGGCCGGCCGCTCGCCGCAATCGCGCCGATGTTCCAGATCACCGGGCGCCCCGCGTCGAGGTCCGTCGTCTGGATCAGCAGCAGGCGTCCCTTTTCATATTCCGCCGCGATCCTCGCGAGCAGCGCCTCGTCGACGTAACGCGAGATGGTTTGATAAAGAGGGCTCGAATCGGAGAGCGCGTCCTGCGCGAGGGCCGCCAGGGGAACGAATTTCTTCTCAAAAACCTTTTCGGGGTCGATGTTGGTGTAGACGTCCGTGAGGGCCGCGTCATATTCCGGCCCGAGGAAGGCGAAAGGCGCGATCAGCGAACCCGTGCTCACCCCGGTCACGAGCTTGAATTTTGGCCGGTCGCCGTGCGCCGTCCATCCGGCCAGGAGACCCGCGCCGAAGGCGCCATTGTCGCCGCCGCCGGACAAGGACAGCAGATAGGCGGTCGGCAATTCCCCGCCCGGTCCGACCCCGTCATGGCGCGCTTCGCGAAGCAGCGCGCGCTGCTGTTCCGCGGCCATGGCCTTCGGCTCGTCGACGAAAAATCTTGCGTTGGGCAGACCGAGTACGAGCGCCTCCCGGCGCTCGGCCACCGGGACGGCGTTGCGCCGATCGAAGGTGGAGCAGGCGACCAGTAGCGAGGCGGCGGTCAGAGCCAAGGTCCAGCCCAAATGCCGTTGCAATTGACGGACGAATTCTCTCAAAATGACCCACGACATCGAATGCGCGACTCCTTCACGATAAACGCCTCCTCGGAGCCGCACGCGCGGCGCCGTCGATCGGCCCCGGTCGGCCTCGCCGGCATTCTAGCGGATTAGGGGCTTGAGCGCGAGCGCAGGCGCCGGGGATGGTTGGAATTGCGGAGCCGCCCGGCCCGCCCATGCCCATGCGTCCTCGCGTGCGGTCTATCGGAATGCTCGCTGCGGATCGCCTCCATCAACACCCGGTGCGCCGAAACCCATGATTCGACACCTCTCGCCCTCCTTGCGCTCGGCGCTTTATGCGCTTCGCGGCGGATTTCTCGTCCGGCCCTTGGTCATTGTGCTGACGCTCGGCGCCGCAGGCGCCATATTGTCGGACGCCGAAGAAAGCCTACCGGCCGTCCGCGCGCTCATTCCGCAGACGCTGTTTCCCTCGCAGGCGGACCCTCAGGTCGCGCAAGCGATTCTGACGGTCATCGCCACGTCGACCATGACCGTCGTGTCGATTGTCTTCGCCATCCTCTTGATGACATTGACCTTGGCGTCGACGCAATTTTCCCCGCGCATCCTCGTGAGCTTCGTGCGGGATCATGTGACGCAATGGACGCTGGGCGTGTTTCTCGGCACTTTTTCCTACTGCATCGCCGCGCTTCCCGCCGCCAGGCTCCTGCCCAAACCGTTCGCGCCGGTCTTGACGGTGGCGGGAGCGATGCTGCTCGCCCCGGTTTGCGTCGGCATGCTCGTATATTTCATCTTTCACATCTCCAACGCGATCAGCGTCAACAACATCGTCGACCGCGTTCGGCGCGAGACGGAGCTTGTCATCGACGGATTGATGCCGGCGCGTCGCCGACCGGAGCAGCCCTATGAGTCCATCGGCGTGTTCTCGGGGGAACTCCAGGAAGTGATAACGAGCCGTGAATCCGGCTATATCCGCTTTGTCGACATCGCGCGGTTGCGCGCGCTCGCAAAGGAATACCGGATATGTCTGCGCCTGGAACGCCGCGTTGGACATTTCGTTCCCCAAGGCGTCGCGTTGATCCGCTTCTCCCGCGGCGACCGGATCACCGATGAGCGCGCCGTCGAGCTGCTTTCGGCGATCGAGATAGGGCCGACTTGCACCATGCAGCAGGACGTCGAGTTCGGCGTCGTGCAGATCGTCGACATCGCATTGCGCGCGATCTCTCCCGCCGTGAACGACCCCACCACCGCGATCAGCTGCGTCGATCAGCTGAGCTCCATATTGATCCGCTGGACCGGACGCGCGCCGCCGCGCAGCTTCTATTATGATCCGCCGCATATCTTGCGCGTCGCCGTGCCGTGGATCGACTTGAACGGCCTGCTCGATCTCGCCTTCGAGCAAATACGCCATTACGCCGTTGCGGACGCCGGCGTCAGCTTGCGGCTGATGCGCGCTCTCGGCGACATCGCCAGCACCGTCAGCGACCCCGGCATAAGAAGGATTCTCACCGAGCGGGGCGCCGATTGCTTGCCGGCTGCACGGGCAAGCTACAGGAAGGCGACTTGGAGCGCTTGCGCCGGCGCCTTTCCGTGCTCGAATCCGGCACGGCGCTTGAAGACAAGGTGGGGGATTAATCCGCCTTTGGGCGACCTTAAAATTTCTGCGAGACGCCCAAGTAAAGCTGAAGCCTCGGAGTCGCCGCGGTCAAGCCGATGTTGGCGCCAGCGTCGAACTGCAGGCTCGGCGATTTTTTCCACACAAGCCAGGCGAGGGAAAGGTCGAGCGAGGCCTGTTTGTTCGGCGTTGCAGGGTCGTTGTTCGCTTGGCCCCAGAGTTCGACATAGCCGGTGACGTTGTCGATGACCGCGTGGCTGAGATTGCCCAGGAGCTGAATGTTCGTATGCCTGCCCCAATCGGCGGCGTTGCGTAGGATGTCGATTTCAGGGTCGAACAGCAAGGTGAAGCCTTGCGGCAGCGCGAAGGAGACCGGGGCAATGGCGCCGCCTTCCACCGCCCTATTGCCGACTCCCGGCGAGCCGGTGGGCGCTTTCACGTAAGGGATGACGGCCATTTGAAAGTCGCCGCCATCGGGACCCGCCACATTGGCTTTGAGCCGAAAATACATGTCGCCGGCGCCCTGGACCCCACTTGTGCCGGAGTAATCTTTGGTCGTCACGCGCACGAAGGGCACCATATTCGCTTCAAAATCGAGCGTGTTCGTCAGCCCGATTTTAAAAGTCGGGTTGGTGTAGAGAAAAGTGTCCGTCGTCGTCCCCTTGGCGACGGCGCGCGTCCAATTGAAAACGTCGGATTCATACTGGAAATGGCCGGGGTCCACGGTGCAGGGCAAATTGGCTTTGGGCGGCCGGTCGGTGCAGAGGTCACGCAACTGATCATCGGGCGTCGGGTTGAACAAGGTGTAGCTGGATTTGTCCGGCGCGCTGGCGTCACCGCCGGCGACCGTCTGAGCCATGAGCGGTCCCGCGCCCAGGAACGCGGCGCCACAGCCAAGCGCAATCGCAGGGATGACAGGCTTAGCCATGTTTCGCTCCTGGATCGACCGGCGACCGTCGAGGACAATGCGATCCGTCGCTCGTCCTTGCGAATGTCAGACGACGCTCTTCCCTATCGCAGCGCTCATGCCGCCCTCAATGACGGGACTGGAAATTTCCTCTCATTTTCGCGAGGCCTCCTCGAGGTTCCGGTCTCGTCTAGCGGTCTGCATCAACCGCCGGATCGCCAAATCGTTTTGAGCGTCGCCGATGAAGACGATCACGACGAGCCGAACGAGGCCGACCATCGCTATCGAAATGATTAGCAATTTTATCATAGCCACGGCGAGCATCCGCCCTTCCTCCGTCATTCCCGACCGCTCTTCGGTCGCGCCGCTTCTGTTGAAGCTATGAGATTTTGCGCCCGAGGGGCGTAAAGACTCCATTCGGAATTTGACGGCGGAATGAGGCCCCGCTTCAAAAGGCGCGGCCGCTCCTCATCAGGAACTGCTCGGCTATGGGACCAAGCGCGATCGCCGGAAAAAATTGCAGCAGGGTGACGATCAGCACGATCCCCAGGAGCAGGAATACGAAAAGAGCGCCATCGGTGGGAAAGGCGCCGGCCGATCGCCGCGGCTTTTTCTTTCTAGCGAGCGAGCCGGCCATGGCCATGATCGGGATGACGCCGCCGAGGCGTCCAAGCAACATAACGACGCCCGTCGTTGTGTTGAACCAGGGCGTATTCGCGGCGAGGCCGCCGAAGCTCGAGCCGTTGTCGGCCGCAGTCGAAGCGTAAGCATAGACAATCTCGCTGAACCCATGCGGTCCGGCGTTGCCGAGACTGTCGACCGCGACCTTCAAACTCACGGAGACGGCGGAGAAGACGAGCACGAGCAAGGGCCCCAGCAGCACGGACAGCATGACGAATTTCATTTCTCGCGTCTCAATTCTTTTGCCGAGATACTCCGGGGTGCGCCCGACCATGAGACCTCCAATAAATACAGCGAGAATCGCAAGCAGGAGAATGGAATAAAGACCTGTGCCAACGCCACCCGGCGCAATGCAGCCCATCAGCAAATTAAGCAGCGCAACGAGACCGCCCAATGGCGTCATCGAATCGAAGGTCGCATTTGCGGCGCCTGTCCCAGTTCCCGTCGTCGCCACAGCGAACATTGCGGCGCCCGCCTGACCGAAGCGCAAATCCTTTCCTTCGAGATTGCCGCCGACAGGATTGACCCCAAGGTCCGCGAGAAGCGGATTGCCTGCCGATTCCGCATGGTAGAGCGTCAGAACGCTCGCGAACAGAATGATCGCCATGACCGCCAAGAGGCTCATTCCCTGACGCCGCTCGCCCACCATTTGACCGAAGGCGAGCACCATGGCGACCGGAAGAACCAGCTGGCTCCAACTCTCCAGCATGTTCGACAGCGCGCTCGGATTCTCATAAGGATGCGCCGAATTGGCGTTGAAGAACCCGCCGCCATTGGTGCCGAGCAGCTTGATCGCCTCCTGGCTCGCGACGGGGCCGAGAGCGATCGTCTGGCGCGCACCCTCGAGCGTCGTCGCTTCGATTGAGCCTTGCAGCGTCTGCGGCACGCCGAGGAACGCGAAGAGGAACGCAACCAGGATAGAGAGCGGGAGCAGCACGTAGAGAATCGAGCGCGTGAGATCGACCCAGAAATTGCCGATCGTCTCGGAGTCCTGACGAACGAAGGCGCGCGTCAATCCAATCGCCAGCGCCATGGCGACGGCCGAGTCGAGAAAGTTGTTCGTGGTCAGGCCGGCCATTTGCGTGAAATGGCTCATCGTCGTCTCGCCGGCGTAAGCCTGCCAGTTGGAATTGGTGATGAAACTCATCGCCGTACCTGATTACGCCCTTGCGTCAGCCGAAATTTCGTGTGAGAACAAAAACAGAACATTCTGTTTTTGGGAGGGTTCGGCCATGGCGCGCAATAAGGTGCAATTCCAGAAAGGTCTCAGCGAGACCGAGTTCAACAAGGCCTACGGCAGCGAGGAGCAGTGTCACGCGGCGCTGGTCAACTGGCGCTGGCCGAACGGGTTCGAATGCCCCGATTGCGGCGGTAAGGCGCACTGTGTCGTGACGCGCGGGATGCGCCTGCTGTTCCAATGCGGCGCGTGCCGCAAGCAGACCTCGGTGCGCGCCGGGACCATCTTCGCCGCCAGCAAACTGCCGCTGCGCCTGTGGTTTTCCGCCATGTATCACCTCACGCAAACCAAGCAGGGCATCTCCAGCCTCGAGCTCGCGCGACGGCTCGGGATCACCCAGAACGCCGCCTGGAAGATGAAGCACAAGCTCGCGCAGGTCATGATCGAGCGCAACGCCACGAAACGCCTGAAGGGAAAGATCCAAATGGACGACGCCTATCTCGGCGGCGAGCGTTCCGGGCCTCCCGGGCGCGGCGCCGAAGGCAAGACGCCCTTCGTCGCCGCGGTCCAGACCACCGACGATGGCAAGCCGCATCAGATCATCTTGCGGCGGGTAAAGGCCTTCAGCAAGCATGCGCTGAAAAAGCTCGCCAGCACGGCGTTGACGCCGGGCGCCGAGGTCGTCTCCGACGGCTTGGCCTGCTTTTCCGCCGTCGTTGAGGCTGGTTGCTCGCACAAGGCGATAATCGCCGGGTCAGGCTCCAAGGCTGCAAGAGCCGCCGTCAAGAACCCCACGTTCAAGTGGGTCAACACGGCGCTTGGCAACATCAAGGCGGCGCTCCTCGGAACATACCGCGCCGTGCGAGAAAAGCACGCTGCCCGTTACCTCGCCGAGTTCGAGTATCGCTTCAATCGAAGATATGATCTCGGCCAGATGATCCCGCGTCTCGCCGCCGTCGCTCTCTCAACCGCCCCCATGCCCCACCGACTCCTCAAGCTGGCTGACCTTCAGGCGTAATCAGGTCGCCGTATTGAAGGCGAGGTCCGGAGGCACGGCGTCGCGCGCGCCGGGATTGAAAGGGAGGACGCCTTGGAGCCTCTGAGTGGCGTAAAGAACCAAAAAGCAGCCGGCCGTAAATATGACCATGGACAGCGTATAGCTCAGTGAGTCCTGTTCTTCGCCCGCTTCCACTCCCGACAAGTCATAGAGGCCCCTCTCCAGAGGCTCCATCAGCGGCGTCAAAAAATTTTTCCTGCCTTCGAAGACAGCAGCCATGTGCTGACCCAGCGGCAGAGCGAAAAGGCCAACCAGCGCCAAGGTCAAGGCTATCTCCGCCCAGCCGTTGAGAGTCACGCGCTTTCCTTATTGCTTGAATGCGCCATCCGTCCCTCGGAAATCATCAGCGCATCGGAAACTCTCTTTCGAGAGACACCGTGATTTCAGCCTCACCGACGACAGTCACGACGTTCACTTTGGTCTCGCCAATCCTGCCCGCATATGCCCGTGGTTCAAATCGAAGCCCCAGAGTATTCTACCGTCTGGCCCTCGGGTTTTACAGCTTCTTCCTTATGGCTAGAAAGTTTTCCGCATAGCTTCCTTATTTCCCATCGCCATAACATTACGCTGCGGTCCACATCCCGGAACGCGTTACTCTAGGCAGGGCGATGGCTAGTCCTCTCAGTCCCGCGACGCGCATGGAAGCGCGCCACTCTGGCTCCCGGTTGCAGTTCATCATCGGCCAAGATCCCGAAGCTCATTGGATCGTCGCCGAGGTTTGCAAGCGATGCGGCGGCATCTTCGTCAGTCGAGACGCGGCGTGAAATACGCGGTCTCGGAATGGGGCTTCGATCCGCAGACGATCCGCTGGTCGAACGAGCCGCTGAGCTCATGGATCTAGCCGGAGCATCGCATTGAAGCCGCGCCGGAAGCGCGGCTTTTCAGGCCACCCGGTCGCGCGACGAGCGCGGCCGGTCTTGACGGCCCGGCGATTGCCGGAGCGCTCGCGAGTTTCGATTAAATCCGCTGGGCTCCGGTCTTGTTCGCGGCTCGGAGACCGGAGCTTTACGAACGTCGCGGGAGCTTCTCTTACTGTCCCACGTCGGGTCCTTGTAAAGAGACCACGCGAACCAGAAATATCCGGCGCTGAACGCGAGGCAAGGCAGAGCTGCGGCAGGCGCCCGGTGACTGAGCAGCCACCACGCGACTCCAAGGAGCGCGAGTCCCCAAAGCACCGGCGCGAGCGAAAGAACCACTCTCGCCGCGCTAAAACCCGTTCTCTCAAGACGAGGCGTCTCCATGGTCGTTCTCCCGCGCCGCGACTCACGCGACCTTGCGCAGCGCTCTCGATGACTCCAGCTCACGAATGCAATCTCGGATCGACGCGATCGACGACAGGCTTCGACAGTTGAGCATGCGCTCGGGGAATTCGACGCCGAACCGTCTCTCCAGCTTCAGCATAAGGCGGATGGCCAAGAACGGCGTGAGGCCGGCAAGATAGAGGTCGGCGTCCAGGCCGAGATCTTGGGCGGGCGCCGAGAGATTTCCGGTCTCGTCGATCAGCCGCCGGATGGTTTGCAGCATTGATGGGTCGTTCATGGATTTTTCGTCGCCAGAACCGAAAGCTGACGGAGCATGTATCCAGACCGCATAAAGATTCCATTCGGAAACGCTCTGTGGCAAAAGCCGCCTCAACTCCGCGCCGGAGCGCGTTCGACGTGAGGTTATCCCACACGGTTGCGGGGCGCGTGCGGCTCAGCTAGCATTCTCGCGCCGCCCGTTTATCGCTGGCGGTCCCAAACCCTTCTTGCGCGAGCGTGTTGCGTCGATGTCTTCCTTGCCGTTTCCCGTCTCGCTCGCGGCGTCCCTGCTCCTGGGCTATCTCCTCGGCTCCATCCCTTTCGGCCTGCTGCTGACGCGCGCGGCCGGGACAGCCGATCTTCGCGCGATCGGCTCGGGCAACATCGGCGCGACCAATGTGCTGCGCACCGGCCGCAAGGACCTGGCGGCGGCGACTTTCCTGCTCGACGCGGCGAAGGGCGCGCTCGCCGTGCTCCTCGGCGCTTATCTCGCCCCCGCGGGCGGGGTCGTCGCGGCGGCGGGCGCCTTTTTGGGCCACATCTTCCCGGTGTGGCTCAAGTTCAATGGCGGGAAGGGCGTCGCCACCTTTCTCGGCGCCCTCTTCGCGCTGAACTGGCCGACAGGCCTTCTCTTTTGCGCGGTCTGGCTGTCCGCTGCGGCGATCTGGCGTTATTCCTCGCTTTCGGCGCTGATCGCCTCGGTCGTTTCTCCCCTCGCGCTCTTCGCCTTCGGCCATGGCCAGGAGGCGCTGGTTCTGGCGCTGATGGCGGCGCTGCTGTGGTGGAAGCATAGGGAAAACATTTCGCGCCTCATGAAGGGCGCCGAGACGCGCATCGGACGAAAGACGTGAGCGCGCCGAAAGGCAAGGCGAGTCGCCTGACCGACGCGCAACTCGTCGACTGGCTTCGCCTCATTCGCAGCGAGAACATCGGACCGCGCGGTATTATGGCGCAAACGCCACATGACGTGAATCCCCGCGGCGCCTAAATTTTGGGGATGAAAGCCGAGATCGCGCACAAGCAAGCCTGCTTCACGCTCGACCGTCTTCATGCCGAGATTGCCGGCAAGATCGCGGACAACAAGCGCGAGGCGCATTGCCTAGAACAGGACATGCGCCACGTCGAAGCGGTCATGAAGCTCCTAGACCCTTCGTTCAATGCGAACCGCGTCGCTGTCAGGCGTCGCAAGCCTAATCCCTGGTTCAAGCGCGGGACCCTGTTCCGTCATGCTCTGGAGGCCATGCGCGAGGCTCTGGAGCCGCTTACAGCGACTGAGATAACCGCTCGCATGTTCCGCGCGGTCGGCGTCGAGAGCCCTACCAGAGACGACTTCCGCCTCATCTTTGGGGGCGTCCAGGCGTCGCTGCGAAACAATGAAGGGAAGACCGTGCGGGCGGCTGGGGAAGGAAGGCCGGCGAAGTGGGGGCTGATTTGATTCCACGGCCCGTTGCGGTCATTTTATTGTTTCGGTCTCTTCGTCTATTAATCTGTTCACATTCGCTATTGAGCCATCGTATCTAGACATAAGTTTAGATATAATTCCCTTCGATGTCTCACATTCATCATATAATTTCTTGTAGTCATCCTGCCTACGTTTATCGTTTATCGCATCGTCGCCGGGAACAGAGTACGCCCTGTCTGCATCATAGTTTGGATGCCTCTTAAATATTATTTCTTCACTAAAATCAATTTTAGCAACATGTTGCGCCACATCTTCCACATATTCAGTAACGGGAGTTGCAAAACGACGCCAGCCTATCGAACCGTATTCTGGTAATATTACTGATGGGGTGTAAGTAGTCCCATTTTTCAAAGCTTCTAATTTTTGCGAGCAGCCGTCTTCATACGCTCTCACATGCGGTGCAATAAGCGCTCGATGCTTCTCCAGAAGCCTAAGTTTTAGCAGCGTCGTCATCGCTATTTGGAGCGACGGGTCAACCATTGCTGATGGCCCCGGCTCCCCTTTCGGCCCTGGGATGCCTTGCAAGCCCTGAATGCCGCGTTCTCCTTGAATACCTTGCGGCCCTTGCGCCCCAACGCTACTATGTCGCCCAATAATGTAAGTAAAATAAACTGATAGAAATAAGAACAGCAGCGACATTCCTATTTTGGCGTAAGGAATATCAATATTGCTACTGAGAGATGTTCCGTTATTGCTATGATCCGATGCCATGACGCGCTCCTTATCCTTATTGGCAAGGGTCGCTTGGCGTTGGCTCATTATGTGAGGCCAATCCAAATAGAGACGTAGGAGTGTGACTATCGCTCCCACAAGGCTGAAGAACAGGCCAGGGAGCGAAATGTAATGCAGTATTGTCTCCAGCATTGATATGTGGGTATCCGCCTTTTTCCATGACAAGTATCCTCGTTTCGTGTAAGGATCGTCCCTACACGACGAAGCGCTTCGTCAATGCGATCGGAGCGGGGTTGCCGCCCCGCCGATCAGCCCTCAGTATATCACGCCGCAATGTGGCGCTGCCAGTAGCCTGTGAAGTCGGGGCTCATCTTCTTGCCCATCGCCAGCGCCGCCAAGCGGCCCACCTGTTCGCCGTTCGACATGCGACGATGATCCTCGCGCCATGAGGACTCTTGCGCGTAGCGAAGCAAGTAGGCGCCGGCGACATGATGGTGGTGGCCGATCTCGGCGCGGCGCAGGCGGCTGAAATATTCCTCGGCCATGTTTGTGCAGGCACCGTCGGCGCTGTAAGCCTCTTCGTGATTGATGCGGCGCATTTCGAAGCGGCCATGCAGGCCATCCCATGACTTCGCTTCGTCTGCATTGACGATTGAGCCGTGTGCGACGCGCGACTTGATGAAATCAAGCGCTTTGCTTTCCGAACCGAATACAGCCGGGACCGAAGCGCCGTCGCGCTCGCGGACGATGACGACGACCTTGCGCTTGCCGTTCTGGTTGCGGGCAAGGCGACGGTCGCGGCGGTTCTCGACATGGTTCGCGGGCTTGACGTATCCGCCGAAGTGGGTATCCCCTTCACTGACCTGAGGCTGCGGAATTGGTTGGATTTGTTGGTTTTCCTATGATGGAGCGGTAGGGCGCTGGGTCGATGGCGACGGCTTGCTCAACGAGTTTGTGGAACAGAAGGCCCCTGGCATTCGAGCGTCGGCGGTTGAAGCGGAAGGTGAACTCGTCGAGGTAGTAGTCGAGATGCTGGCGCTGAACGCCGCCCTGATGCGTGCCGAGGAGCCAGCGCTTCAAGAGCGAGGCGACCTTGTGCACGCGCGGCATGACCTCGTGCGCGGGATCGGAACCGGCGCTGATGACGCTGACCTTGTGCTTGTAGCCGGCTGCTTCGAGCCTGGCATAACCTCTCCAGCCATCGGTGTGGATGGTGGCTCCGGACACGACCGCGTTGCGAACGAAGGGCAGCAGGCTGTCCGCCGACACGTCCTCGATCCGGCGCAGTCGGATGCGGCCGATGCCCTGGCCGCTCTCCTCGGCTGCAATCGCGACAATGGCTTTGCACTCGATCTCTCGGCCCCCTTTGTCCTTTTCCGGGCCGCCAACATAGGTTTCGTCGATCTCGACCGTTCCGCTGAGCGCGTCGCGGCCAGGCCGCACCATGGCCCGGCGCAGCTTGTGCAGCCAAGTCCAGGCCGTCTCATAGCTGCCGAGCCCAAGCGCCCGCTGCAGTCCGAGCGCGCTGACGCCGTTCTTCTGGCTCGTCACGAACCACATGGCCATGAACCAGGTCCGCAGCGGCTTGCGCGTGCCCTCGAAAATCGTCCCCGCGGTGAGCGACGTGCGCGCGTGACAGCTGCGGCAGCGAAGCAGTTTGTCCGACATCGCCCACGGCGCGCCGCACATGCCGCAATGCGGGCAGACGAAGCCCTTCGGCCAGCGCACGCGTCGAATGTACTCCCGACACGCCTCATCGTCTCGGAACCACTCGTCGATCTCTTGGAACGTGCGAGGGTAATCGATACCGGCTACGGGATGCGAGTAACCGTCCATCCGCGCCAGATAGCACCCCGGTTGAGGTCAGTGAAGGGGATACCCACTTCCGCCGAAATAGCCGCCATCGACTTCGACCGGCTTGCCCTCTCCGCCGACCACGCGGCCTTTCATTTCCTCGCCCATGGCCTCGCGGAGCTTGTGAAGAAGCACGAAGGCGGTCTTGTAGCTCACGCCCATGTCGCGCGAGAGCGCCAGTGCGGCTTTGCCTTTGACCTCATTGCAGAAGACCGCAATTGCGGCGAGATAGACACGCAGCGGGAGCTTATGCGAGGCAAACAGTGTCCTGCTCGTCACGCTGAAATCGGCAGCGCATTCGCGGCACCGGAAGCGCGGGGCACCATTTGGGCGCCGGCAGTCATAAGCGTCCAAGCCTCCGCACTTCGGGCAAACCGGCGCGCCATCGGTCTCAGGCCAGCGGAGATTTTGGAACATGATCTCGGCTTCCGCATCCGACATGCGGAACACACGTCCCAGAGAGAGAGTTCTTGGAAGCCGGAGAGAGGAGGAAGTGCTGCGCCATGTCGCTACATCCGATGATGTTGTGCATCGGATATAGCGGTAGACATCATTAAATGCAAGGGCTAACATCATCAGATGTGGCGATTTTTGGAGCCCTATCGATGGCCGCTGCGACCTACAAAGACAAACCGTCAACGCAAGCATATGAGTCGAAAGCGAAAAACCTCCTTAAAGGGGAGCTAAAGCGGAAGGGATTGACCTACGCAAACTTGGCTGAGAAACTTGCTGAAATTGGCGTCCAGGAGACGGAACGCAATCTCAACAATAAGATCAGCCGAGGCGGGTTCACCGCCGCGTTTCTGATCCAATGCCTAGAGGCAATTGGATGCAAATCAGTCCATTTGGGAGATATATGAAATTAGTTTTGGATCGCTGCCGCAAGAATGGCGATCCCAGCAACTACGTAAGCGCAAGCTACAATAAAAACAAAAAAACCATGAGTGTAAGAGGAATAAAGTATAACTTGTGTTCCAGAATATCCCGCGAGCGCTATGCCCGTGAACAGCAAGCAGAATCCGAGCATCGCGAAAATGAACGATCGCTTCGCAATTCCACGCGCGCCATAGCTTGGCTGACTGGCGTATTGAGTGCCGTAGGCATAGCCAGCGCTATATTCTCCGCGCTGCAATGGATAGCCATTAGCGGCCAATTGGACGCCATGGAAGCTGATCAAAGACCGTGGGTATCCGTTTTCCCAAAGGACGGGTTCTCGATTATCGAGCCGCTGACTTTTGACGCCAAAACCGGCGCAGGAATGCGATTCTCTTATAAACTGAGAAACACCGGAAAATCTCCCGCCCTCCATGTCCGGATTCGGGCAAAGATTGTTATCCTTCCCATGAAAACATGGGAGAATGTCGAGATGGCTAAGAGTTTGTCCGGAAGGATCACGCTGGATTGCATAGCTTTCGCAGCATGAGGCGGATGGAGGCGAGGCGCAGGAAGGCCAGCGCCCTGCGCGACAGGCATTCCCAGTCCTTGGCGAGCCTGCGGCATCTGCCAAGCCATGAGAACGTCCGTTCCACGATCCAGCGCTTGGGCAAAACGACGAAGCCTTGCGCCTGATCTGAGCGCTTGACGATCTCGACGTTTACGTCGGCGATCACCTTGTCGATAGCCGTTCGAAACTCCGGCCCTTGATAACCGCCGTCGGCGTAGAGCTTCAACAGGAACGGGAAAGCCCCAAACAACGTCGCCATCACCAGCACGCCGCCGTCGCGGTCCTGAATGTCGGCCGGGTGCACGAGCGCGTGCATCAGCAAGCCCTGCGTATCGACGAGGATATGTCGCTTCTTGCCCTTGATCTTCTTGCCCGCGTCATAGCCGCAAGGGTCGATGCAGGCCCCCCTTTTTCTGCGCTCTTCACGCTTTGGCTGTCGATGATGGCCGCTGTCGGGCTCGCTTCGCGTCCCGCCTGTTCGCGGCATTTGACGTAAAGCTCCCAATGGATGCGGTTGAGCGTCCCATCCCAATCCCAAAGGTCGAAATAGTCGTAGACCGTGCTCTTTGGCGGCAAATCCTGCGGGATCGCTCGCCATTGGCAGCCCGTGCTGAGCACGTAGAGGAGACCGTTGACCACCTCGCGCAGGTTCACCGTGCGCTTGGCGCCGCCGCGCTTGGCCGGAGGCAGCAGCGGCTCCACCTGCGCCCATTCCTCGTCGGTCAAATCGCTCGGATAACGCAACTTGCTCCGGTCATAGCGACCCCGATTTTCGTCCGTCCACATCGGCCAGCTCCCAACGAATCGTGCTGACCCATGGAATCACAAGTGACTCATAGGACTCAACATGTTCGCGGACGGGCTCTAACAGCCAATCGTCCCTCTGCGAGCCAATGAGGCATATCGAAGAGCAATTTTACGACACTATAATATTCCCCGGAGATGAAATCGACGGTAACTGGCCGGTCTCCATATCGACGACCGAGATAGACAGTGGACTCAAGAGAATGGAGGCTGGCGACTTTGCTCACCCCGGGTTCATTAGGCCCTCCCTGATCGTTTGCTTCGACTACCAACTTGCTTCCGACCATACGAAGCACTTTCAGACCCGTTACGCATTCATGTTGGGAGTTCCGTTGCCATCCGGCGCCGTCATGGCTGACATTAAGCCCGAAGGCGTGCGCCCGGATGTGCGACTGGTCTATTTCAGCCAATCCGCAGACTAGAAAGAGAATGAATAGCGCGGCGATCCGCGCGCGGGCGCTCACTTAAAGCCCCGCTTCGGCTGTGTGGCGTTTGCGCCATAATACCGGGACCGCGCACCTTTCGCGAGCTCGTGAACCGCTACGGCGGCGCGAGCGCCGCGCTTGCGGCGCTTCCCGAGCTCGTCGCCAAGAAGCTCCGAGGCCGCGTGATCAAGATCGCGTCGCGCGACGAAGTTTTGCGCGAGATCGAGGCTTCACAGGCGAAAGGCGTGCGCTTCGTCGCGATGGCCGATCCCGATTATCCGGCGCCGCTCAGCGAGATCGACAGCGCGCCGCCGCTGATTGCGCTGCGCGGCGACGCGCGCGTGTTGAGCCGGCCGGCGGTGGCGATCGTTGGCGCGCGCAACGCCTCGGCTTCCGGTCTCGCCTTCGCCGAGCGGCTGGCGCGCGGTCTCGGATGCGAGGATTTTACGATCGTTTCGGGACTTGCGCGCGGCGTCGACACGGCGGCGCATCGCGCGAGCCTCGAAAGCGGCGCCGTGACTGTTCTCGCCGGCGGCCACGCCCGTCCCTACCCGACCGAAAATCTGGTTCTTCTCGACGAAATCGTCGCCTCGGGCGGCGCGGCGGTCTCCGAAATGCCGCTCGAATGGGAGCCGCGCGGGCGCGATTTTCCGCGCCGCAACCGGATCGTCTCCGGCCTCGCGCAGGGCGTCGTCGTCGTGGAGGCCGCGCGTCGGTCGGGCTCGCTGATCACGGCGCGCTTCGCCGCCGAGCAGGGACGCGAGGTCTTCGCCGTGCCCGGCTCGCCGCAGGACCCGCGCGCGGAGGGGACGAACGACCTTCTGCGCGAAGGCGCGACCCTCTGCGCCGCCGTCGAGGACGTGACGCGCGTTCTCGCCCAGCGCGCCGCGCGTCCGGCGCCTCGCGCCGATCTCTTCAACGAGGGCTCGCCAAGCGAAGAAGAAGAGCCGCTGATCGATGAGCTCGACCTTTTTTCGCTCAGGGAAGCCTCGCCGGGGCCCAGGACTTTCGAGCCCGCCCCCAGCCATGTCGAGCCCGCGTCCGCTGCGCCGCCAGCGCCGCCGCAGTCGCCCGAGCCGGCGGTGGACATCGAAGACGCCAAAACGCGCGTGCTGGCCCTGCTCTCGCCGGCGCCTGTGTCGCTCGACGAGCTGATCCGCGCCGTGGGCCTGCCGGCGCGCGACGTGCAGGGCGCGCTCGTCGATCTCGATCTCGAGGGCCGCATCGAGCGCCACGGCGCCGGGCTCGTCTCGCTGATCGCAGGGAAGTGAAGTCGGCCACGCGTGCCACCTGTCTTTCCTATAGCGGCGGCACGTTCGAAAAAAGCGAACCTAATCCCTCCGCGATTGTGAGATGCGTGATGACGGCGTCGCGGACCCTTTGATAAGGCAGGTTTCCGAGCATCGCCATCTCCACCGCGCCCATGAACTCGCCGGCCTCGGAGCCGATTATCGTGAAGCCGAGGATGCGATCGTCATTGGCGCCGACCAGCGCCTTCATGAAGCCCTGCGTCTCGTCCGTCGTGGCCGTCCGCAGCACGGCGCTCATCGGCAGGTTGGCGACGCGCACGGCTATGCCGTCGCGCTCCGCCTCGCGTTCGCTCAAGCCCACGCGAGCGGGCGGAGGATCCCTAAAGACGCAATAAGGCATGGGCTGATCGCCTGTGCTGCGCTTGCCCCCCGGTGAGATTGGTGTGGGATGATCCGGAAGTCGTCGACCGAGATGTGAGTGAATTGCGGGCTGCCGGCGCATTCTCCCAGAGCCCAGACGCCGGACGCGCTGGTCTCGAGCAGCTCGTTGACCCGGATATAGCCGCGGGCGTCGAGCGCGACGCCGGCCTCTTCGAGCCCGATTCCCGCTGTGGTCGGGATGCGCCCCGCCGCAACGAGGATGTCGCTGCCAACGAGCGTCTCCTCGCGCCCGGCGGCGCGCAGAGTCACGCGAACCTCCTCTCCCGACCGGCCCTCAGCCGGCGAGAAAATCGCGGATCTCCGTCGCGATCTCGGCTGCGTGCGTCTCCAGCGCGAAATGTCCGGTGTCGAGGAAACGGACGACGGCTTCTGAAAGGTCGCGCTTGAACGCCTCGGCGCCCGCCGGCAAAAAGAACGGATCGTTTTTGCCCCACGCCGCCAGCAACGGCGGCTTGTGGGCGCGAAAATACGCCTGAAAGGTCGGATAGAGCGCGACATTGCTCTTATAGTCGCCGAAGAGGTCGAGCTGCGCTTCCTCGGCGCCCGGCCGTTGGAGATAATAATTGTCGAGCGAATAGCCGTCGGGAGAGACGGCGCTCGGATCGGGGACGCCGTGCGTGTATTGCCAAATGGTCGTCTCGGGCGCGAGGAACCTGCGGAGCGCCTCGCGGTTCGCGGGCGAAGCATCCTCCCAATAGGCGCGGATCGGGCTCCAGCCCTCGCTCAAGCCTTCCTCATAGGCGTTGCCGTTCTGCGAGATGATCGCCGTGATCCGATCCGGATGCTTCACGGCCAGCCGGAAGCCGGTCGGAGCGCCGTAATCGAAGACGTAGATGGCGAAGCGGTCGAAGCCGACGATCTCGGTGAAGCGGTCGATCGTTCCCGCGATCTTCTGGAAGGTGTGACCACCGCTCGGCGTGTCGGAATTGCCGAAGCCCGGCAAGTCGGGCGCAATGAGATGGAAACGGTTGGCCAAGTGCGGGATGAGGTCGCGGAACATGTGGCCTGCGCTCGGAAAACCATGAAGCAGCAGCAGCTTTGGAGCGCCGCGGGCGCCGGCCTCGCGATAGAAGACATTGAGACCGTCCACGTCGACGGTTTTATAGTTGACGGCGGTCATTGCGGTTCTCCTTTGGGAGCCCCTTTGCGCGTGGTCTCGCCGCGACGGCTATCCTCTCGGAAGCCCGCGTCACAAAGCTTGCGCAGCGCGGCGTAGGACTTCCCGATGCGGCGGCATCGTCGAGAAGTTTTCGGTAAGCTCCTTCTTGTCGGCGCCCTTGATCATTATGCCGCGCGTATCCGCCAGCATCTTCATCGCCGCGCCGCCGATATCCGTGAACGGCGCATATTGTCCGGCCACGGTGGGCGCCCGCGGAATAGAGAATGAGGTTCGCAAACAATAGCCGCATGGCCGCCCTGTCGCCGAAGATGCGCTCGAAGGTCGGCGCCATCGTCTCGAGATCGAGGGGCGTCTCGTTGACGTCGAAGACGATGAATGGAAGGTCGGACATGAGACAGACCTCCGATTGGTCGGCGCTTCGCGTGAAGCTTTCGTCTCTTCCGTCGATCTGAACTCGCTTTCAGTTAGGCGTCTGCATTGGGCGCGCCAGTGGGCCTGCTGTTTGATGATCCCGGTTGATCAGCTGGCTGAAGCCGCACGTTGAACGAGAGGCCTAAAACTTGAGGCGAAAAGACGAATGTCGCTCTTCCGCCTGGCAAACACATTCAAATCGGCCCGCCGCCCTCCCCCTCGCCGCGCACCGCGTGTAGACTGCGCGTGCGATTCGCGGCAAGGAGCGAGCCGATGCGTCAGAAGCTTCTCATCCCGGTCCTGTTGGCTTCTTTTTCAGCGCTTGCGCCCGGCGGCGTCGCGCTTGCCGGCAATTACGAGTTTCTCGCCGCCCCTCAGACCGATCTCAACCGCGTCTTTCGTCTCGACAAGACGACCGGCGAGGTCGGCGCCTGCCAATATGGCTTGAAGGAGGGAACGCCCATCGGCGTGACGCTCTGCTATCCGCCGGGCGAAGGCGCGAAGGCGGGGTCGCCCGGCGAGTTCGCGCTGGTTTCGTCGCACCACACGCAGGAAGGCGGCGTCTTTCGGGTGGATCTCAAGACCGGACAGATGTCGATCTGCTACGTCTTCAACGAGAGCTCGGTGGCCTGCACCGCGCCCGCGAAATAGCGCGCGCCGCCGTTGCGGCCTTTCAGACCAAAGCGTCGCAGGCGCTCGGCGGCTGATTTTCCAGCGCCGTGAGGCCCGCTACCGCCATCGCGCCAAGGTCGGCCGCAAGCCGGTCGACGAAAGGCGCGTCGACCTCGAACCGCAGCGGCCGTCTCGACAAGGATTCGCAGTGGCGGATGAAGGGCGCCGCCTGTTGCGAGAGCCAGATCGCGGCGACGAGGATATCGGCGCGCGACGCGTCGGCTGAGCGAAAGCGGCGCACGATCCGCTCGGCCTGGGCGAGGACCGGCAGCTTTTCCTCGGCGATGAAGGCCGAATAGATCCGCGTCGGCGAGAGCGCTTCCCTCGCGAAGATGCGCAGATAGCGGCTGAGCTCCGCATATCTCAGCAGCGGCGCGACCTGGCGGCGGATGAACAGCCGCACGGCCTCTTCGCGCGGCGCGCGATCGAGCGCCTCGTCGTCGAGGAGCGAGACTTCGCTCAAGGCGGCGAGCGCCAAGGACAGCACCTCGCGATAAAGCGCCTCCTTGCCGCCGAAATGGTAGTTGATCGCGGCGAGATTGGCGCCGGCGCGGCTCGTGATCTCGCGGACGCTCGCGAGCTCGTAGCCGCTCTCGGCGAAGACGTCGGTCGCGTGATGGAGCAGCGCCTGGCGCGTGACCCCCGCCTGCGTCACGAAGGCTGTCTCTTGACGAAGGACGTGATCTTGTTCGTCACCGAGGAAACGCCGCTGGACACGCCGTTCACGACCGAAGCGCCCGGATTCCAGACATAGTCCTTGAATTTGTCGGCGATGCGCGTCGCATAGGACGCAGGCGGCGAGGCTTCCGCCTGCGCTGGGGGCGTTTCAAAGACCGGCTCCGGCGCGGGTTTGATCTCCGTCGCGCTCGCCGTGTCCGGCGTCGAGGTAGCCGGCTTCGCAGCGCCCGGCTTGGCGGACGCCACCCCGCGCGCGGGCTTCGCCGCGCCGCTCTTTAGCTGCGGCGGCCAGACCGGCTCCGAGTCATCCGATCTCGCTCCAGAAGCCGGCGCCTCCGCTATCGGCGAGCGCGGCGAGGATTTGCCGACGTGTCCAGAAGCCACCCGCGCCATGAATTGCGCGAGATCTTGGGGGCGTTGATCCTCCCCGTCGAGGGACGCCGTCGTCGCCGGCGAGGCGGTAGGCTGTGCCTCGATCGCCTTCAGGTTGGGGCCATGCGTATAGGGGCCATGCGTATAGACGGCCGTCACCAGCGCCGTCGCGAGTGACGAAACAACGATTTCTCGCAAAAACTTTATCGCCATGGATCAGCTCCTTGCCAGAAGAGCGCGCCGCCTTCCCCTGGCGCGCCCCAAGGGATCAAACGGTCGTTTGAACTTCAAATGGAAGTTGGGGGCAAATTTATGACCTGCCGCTGTTGCGCAGCTTTTTTTACGGGTTCCGGGCCGGCCTCGTTGCGCGCCGCCTCCAGACGGAGCGTCAGCGCTCATAGGCCGACAGCGCCCGACGACCTCAGACATAAATCTCGACATACAACACGGAAGCCATTGCATTCTTGGCAATTGAGGCCGACATTGACGGACACGGTCAGTCACGACGAGACAGGCCCAAGCGCTAACTTGTGGTGCTAACTTTTGGAGACGCCCTGTGGCGAAGTCAGCAAAACTCACCGTCGCCAAGCTCCGCGCCCTGGAGCCGCGCGACAAGCCCTACGAAGTCCGCGACGAAGGCGGCGGGCTAGGCGCTTACGTGGTCGTTTGGCCATCGGGGGCCTTGTCCTACGTCGTTCGCTACCGCCAACCGGGCACGAGCAAGACCGTGAAGCTCACAATCGGGAAGGTGAACCTCGACGAGCATGGCCTCGCCGCTGTGCGGGCGGCCGCGCGCACGGCGAGGAATGAGATCGAGGCGGCCCGCGCTGGGAGAGGCGACGATCCGGCTACTGCAAAAAAGAAAGCAAAGCAGGCGGAGATCGAGGCGGCGGAGGCGGCGCATGTCGCTGAGTTGGAGGCGGCGCAGAACACCGTCGCCAGCGTCCTCGCCACCTATATGGCGGTTCATGGCCCCAAGCTGCGGGAGACGACGCGCCGCGAGCGCGCGCGGCAGATCAAGCGCGATCTCGCTGGTTGGTCGCAGCTCAACATCGCCGACATTCGAAAACGCGACGTGACGAAGCTCATCGACCGCGTCGCATCGACCGCCCCCGTCGCCGCCAATCGCCTGCTCTCGACGCTGCGCCACTTCTTCGCCTTCTGCCTGGAGCGCGACATCATTGCGACGAACCCGGCGGCCGGCGTGCGCAAGCCAGCGCAGGAACACGGGCGCGAGCGATTCCTCGACGACGCCGAGCTGGCGACCGTCTGGTGCGCCGCCGGGCTGCTCAATTATCCTTACGGTCCGCTGACCCGTCTCGGAATCTTGACCGGGGCGAGACGCGCAGAGCTGGCGGGGCTGACGTGGGCGGAGATCAGCGCCGACATGACGACGTGGTCGTTGCCAGCTACAAGAGCAAAGAACAAGCGCAGCGCGGAGCTTCCCCTGTCGAAGACCGCGCAGGCGCTGCTCGCCAGCCTGCCGAGATTCGCCGGCAATCCTTATGTTTTTGGCGCTCGCCTGAACGGCTTCACGCGAGCCAAGCTGCGCTTGGACAAGGCGATCCTCGAAGTCAACGGCGGGGAGCCGCTGCCCCCCTTCGTGTTTCACGACATCCGCCGATCCTATGCAACAGCCTTACAGAAACTTGGGGTGCGCCTCGAAGTGGTCGAGCGGCTGCTTTGCCATCAGGGCAGCTCGCGCTCAGGCATCGTCGGCATCTATCAAAGGCATTCGTTTGCCGACGACATGCGCTCCGCCGCCGAGCTGCTCGGCGATCATATTGAGGAGCTGACGGGCGAGCCCACACCCACGCCTAGCAACGTGGTGCCGATCTCGGCGAGGCGCACATGAAAAAGCGCGTGTTTACTCGAAGGCCCCTGACGCCAGTGGATCGACTCTTTCAAGGGCCGCCGACCCCCTACACGCCCGGCAGTCTGGCGAAGAAGCCGCTGCCTGCCGAGCCCGACACCGAAAGCACGCCAGCCAAGCGCGAGTCGCCCCCCGACAAAAAGTGAGGGCGGCCAAAAGTTTGGGCGCATCAATTTCCTCGTTTACACTACAAAGACAGATACATACATGATATTGACAACTGTACACACGTCCCGTCATGACCTAAAAAATCGGATGCTGATCAAGTAATCGAAGGAGCTAAAACGTGTCCTCAGAAGTCTTCTGGACCATGCCCATGCTGAGCGTCCGCTGGAACAGGACCACGCGAACTCTCGCCCGCTGGCGCAGGCAGGGTTTGATTCCTGCCCCCGACATCTATCTCGGCAAACAGCCGGCCTGGACCGAGGAGACGGTGCTCGCCGTCGAAGCGGAGATGAAGCGCCGTGCTGTTGAGCGCCCGCCCGTCTATGCGGACATCAACAAGGCGCGCGCGGGGCTGGCGGCGAAGCGCGCCAGGGAGGCGGCAGGAGCGAAGCGAGCGCCAAAAGCCGTGAAAACCGGCAAGACTCATTTTACTGATTTTTTCTTGAGCCTCGAACCGATGAACGCCGTCGAGGCGCTCAGCAATGCCAGCAAGGCGTTCAGCAAGGCTAGGTGGCGGGCGCGACCATGAACAAGCGCGTTATCCCGCCCTTCCACTCCTATGCGCTGCCCGTTGGCTGTAAACCGCGAGCGGCTTTTCGCTCGCCGGATCGGCATAAGCGGACATGCGCCAAGATTTTGCACCTAACTTCTGCATCGCCCAATCCATGGATTTTATTGTCCTCGATTTCGATGCAAAAGTTTTGAGATTTGCACGACGGGAGCAGTGTCGGCATTTATGAGGAAATGCAGGCGACAGGGCTGCTCGTCACCCTTCGACCAAAACCGGCCGGTCGCGTACGCAAATGTCATTCAACGTTTGAGGTCCAAAGATTCGGAAGGCTCTCGGCATACCAATAGCCTGCTTCGTCAATTTTTGGTTTGGCCTCACGAACTGATTCTGTTTTCCCGCTGCACACCCACCCTTCAAGGTTATAGTCATCTCCGTCCTTTTTCCCCCCAATCCATGAAATCATCAGAAAATGCTGATGTGGAAGAATTCGTTGCCTGATCTCTTTCTTGGCTGCGTCTAAAGTGTTTTGCTGAACCCAACCGAACACCGCAACAAGATATGGAATGTCCTTTGAGTTTTCGGGGTTTGTCATCTTTTCAATTGTAACAAGGACTCGATCATCATTGTTCTCACGCTCAAGATAAAGTCTCGTCCGAGCCTCAATATCGTTTTCTGAAAGCGTCGTTTCGCACCAGCATAGATCCCTTGGATATTGCCAGAACCACTCCCTGCGAACCACGTAACCCAAGCTATTACCAAGACTTGAAAAAAATCCGAGTTCAGCTGCGGTCATGTCCGCGAAGTTTGAGGATGTGTGCCATTGGAACTGCCGATAGCAGCGCACATATCCATTGAACAAATGCTGCATGAATAGATGATCGCTCATTGATTTTGACATCTATCGCTCCATGCCGCATAAGTCTCGATATAGAACCGCGCCCTCACCGAGGGTGGGTTCCGATAACCCGCAAATATGGAACCTGACGCAAGGGCGCGCCACATGTCGGCGCCTTTCTTGCCTTAGTTAGGGGTCAAAAACCGCGATTTCGCCTGATATAGCAGGCGTTTACGCTTGATGCTTTTTTTCTGATTAATGCACATCAGCTAACCGGCGCTGAGTTTCATCCCTCGCATCACTGATGGTGTGGAACGCCCCGGAGAGCAGAGTGTCAATAGCGCACTTGACGTGGGCAGCTTGGCGAATGTCTCCGGCCTTGATCTCTATCTCTCCCGGCGGACGCATCGGCGGCCCCAAGTGATAGACGAAGTAGTCAGAATCGGTCTTTAGCCAAAGATGGTTATATTCTGCCAAGTTTTTTACGACTTCAAAACTGTCGACATGATGCACCGATTGCAACCTACCGCCGTAGCGAAAGCCCATATAGTTTACAGGTTGTACGGGCCAATGGTCGCCCACTGGATGGAAGTAACATTTGTCCTTTTCCACCACATCGATCCAAGTGTGTGTCTGTCCAGCCACCATAGGACCGCTGCCCAAGGCAACCACAAACACGGTGTTGTCGGTCTGCCTTTCCATCGAAACGAACTCCCGCAAATGCAGTATCCACTGGTGGAGCCAGAGTTTTTCTTCGAACCCCGAGGCAAGAGATTGCGCCCGCTTAGCCAATTGTTTCAAATCACTCCAAGACAAATGGACAATGCCAATACCATCTAGGTCGGCGGGCAATCGACGCAGGGCATAGGTTTGGTCGGCAGCGCTCACTGAGATTAGCCGTTTACGCTCTGCGCTAGTGGCGACCAAGCGAGGCTGATACCGCTTAAATTGTTCCAAGCTAGGCACTTCCCACCAGCGCTTAGCTTCGAGAATCGCGTGAAATTGGCGACCTGCTTGGATTTCCAAGTCGGTGTAACCGCCGTCCTCACCGTGCTGTTGCAACGCGATCACAACATTATCGACGCCTAAAATCTCCCCAAATACGGCCTCGATGACGAGTTTCCGATATGTCAAACTCTCCTCTAAGACCCAACCCAAGGCACAGCTCGCGCTGTTCTCATCCGGGCGAGTGAGTTGAAAGACATTTGAAGGGTGGACACCATGAATCGTGAGAGCCATAACTTAACGCTCCAGGCTATAGAATAGCTCGATTTCGACCGAAAAGAAAGGGCCTGTCGCATATTTGCCATTCGGTTAAACGGATCACCACATGCGCAGTTTTTCTTGAATTTCGGCATTCATTTCGTCGGCGCGGCAGCGCTCTTGGGGCGTTAGGTTCGCACGGCGATTTCAGGCTTTTTTCTTTTAAGCTCTAGCTAAAATCATGGATGGGTGCTCTACGCCGGTTAAAATTTCGAAGGCCGCGACCATATCCCGATGAGTGATTCCGTCATCAAAGCTGACGTGAACAAGTCGCCCGCCTTCTATGAATTTAACGTCATCAAAACAAACCCAATCGTGCTCCCCGTTGTTTTTCAGCCAAGTGTTTATGGCTCTCATTCTTTCATTTCCACCCACCCCTTCAAGGCCGAACGTGGTGCGCCAGTTATCATGAAAGTGCAAACGTTTCAGGTTCCAAAGAATAAGATCCTCCCTTAGAGTTCTGTCGGCCACGTCATGATAGCTATGTGACGAATTAGTTACAATTTTTGCACCGGTTTCATCACATAAAAGATTCAAAAATCCAATCGCACTTGTGCTCATAATTGAACGCGTTTCGGACGCATCTTTGCAAATCCCGAAGCATCCAGCATTTATGATCGGGCCGTCAATATCGAGAAAGCAGATGCGAGGATTCATTGAATTACTCCCAAAAGAAAGGAGCTTGCGAGAGGCTCCCCCTCCCCGTTCTCGCCGATCATACCCCATCTGATGCTGCGATGTGCGTCCGTCTCGACCCTCAACGGGAGACTCGAAAATTGCTAGGAGCGGCGCTTTTTTGACGGGGGGCGCTCGGGGTCAAAAGCCGTCGAATTGGCAACTGCCTGCGGCATTCCATGTTGTGCGAACCAAGCGTCAGATTTCGACCACTAGACCTGCTCAAAGCGCGGCGGATCGGCGTGAACCCGACCACAGTCTTCGCTCTCGTGAAGCGCGGCCTGCCCAGACATCACCCCACATTGAGCCCGCCCTCCGCCGGATCGCCGAGCACCGCTCCGATCTTCTCGAACGGGCGAAGGCGAAGAAGGGCGAGGCGTGACACTGACTGACAACCACGGACATACACAGACAATACTGCAAGCTTACTTGGCAGACCGACCAAATACAGTTGAAACGGCCAGAAGACGGCCCTATAAAAGAGGAATGGCGATGCGAGACGAGGACCTGCCTGAATTGATCGACGGTTGCGTGGCAATCGGAGCCGTCCTCGGCCTGACGCCCGAGGGGGTGCGCATCATGCACCGTCGCGGCTTGGTGCCGGTCACCAAGCTAGGCTCCAGCTACTTCGCCAACCGTGACGCCCTGCTCGAATGCCGACGACTTGGCCGATACTGGAGCCACCCGAAGCGGCGCGCCACCGCTGAGGCTCGCTTCGCAGCCGAGAAGGAGACGATGACTGCTGAGTGCGAGTTAGTCTGAAGACCGTAGCGGCCGGACGCCGCGAACCTGAGGAGGACCAGCAATGAAAAGGCGACTATGCCATGACAATAAACATGGAAGGACCCCGGCTCGCGGAGTCGGGGTCCCAAAGCAGTGAGATCGGCCGGGCGGCTAAATCTCATAAACAAGACAATAGTTCACAACAGAAAGAAAATCAAGAGGGTATCCGTCTACTCGACAGCCGCGACCCCTACGCGCTGACGATCTTGCAGTCCGTCTATAACAAGCGGCTGGGGCGCTGCCCTCGACAAACGAAATTTGTCGAGATCGGCGGTGAAATCCAGCCACGCGAGGGCGGCCGGCATTTTCGTGGCTGCGGTATCGACGTTGGGACTTTTGATCGGCTACTCGCCAATGTCGGCTATGCGCTCGGGCGAGAAAGAGCCTTTGCGGTGCATGGCGCGATCATTGAAGACGTCGACACCAATTATATGCTGCGCGTCATTACCGATGGCGTCGATCCATACACAGGCAAGCCCTACAAGGCGACGCTATTTGACAGGGCCGGCTTTGCGTTCGCCATGGATATTGACGAGCTGCCTTGTCCGCTCGGCGCGGAGAGCCTCGAAGACCAAGCGTATTACGTGCGCTCGAAATTGCCGCCAGAGTTTCAAGGCGTGCGCTGCATCGTCACGGCGACGAGCAGTTGGGGCATCAAGCCCGGCCTGCATCTGCGGGTTTGGTTCCTGACCGACAGGCCGCTCACATGCGGTGAGAAGAGGCAGTGGCTGAAAGACATAAGCTGGATCGACCCCGCGATCTATAGCCCAAATCAACCGATCTACACCGCTGCACCGCAATTTCGAGACGAGGCCGAGAATCCGCTGCCGGGCTTGCAGCGCCTCGTCGTGCTCGACGGCAAGGAGCGCGTGACGCCACCGCTTGCAGAGGCGCTGAAGCCGAAAGTCTATCCGAAGCCGTCGCCAGCCAACTATCGCCCCCCGGCGGGGGACGACCGGGGGGTGCTGTCGTTCGCCATGAGCAGAGTTGCTGCTGCGCCGGTGAGTGATCGCCACAACGAGATTGTGCGTCAGGCGTTTTGGCTGATGGAGCGCGTGGTGCATGGCGAGGTCTGCCGCGAGAAGGCGCTGCGTGCGCTCACCGCAGTCGGCACCCGAGTGATCCCTGGCGCGCGCATCATCACCGAAGAGGAAGTCATAAAAGCTTGGGATCACGCCGAGCGCCGAGTGGCGGCAGACTGGGCGATAGAGAACCAGCCGCGTCGCGTTTACGACGAGAACGACATGGAGGTCTCGCCATGAACCTCCACGAAACTGTCGACTACAACGAAGTCGTCTATCTCGCGGAGATCGAGCACGCGGGTGGCCTGCCGGAGGAGCAAGGCGACATCGAATGCGCGCGCATCCACGAAAGATACAAAAAGTATGGGATCAAAAAGGGGACCATCGAAAAGCAGATAAAGGAGGCCCGCAAGCGGCAGGAGAGGGCCCGCGAGGAGAAGCGGCGAAAAGATGCCGTCAATAAGGCGTGGGACCTTGAGGCGCGTCTCGCCGAGGATACGCGGACAATCGACGAGCTGTTGGCTTCGGGCGACTATAACCCTCGCGAGGCGTTGCAGTGCATTCTTGCGTTGAACCGCACACACTGCTTCATCTTCGACGCCAGCAGGGCGACGGTGCTGCGCAAGAGCTTCGATCCCGAAATGAACCGTGACGTTTATCAGCGGTTGTCTGTCAGGGATTTCCGCGAGGGCTACGAGAATTTCAATGTTTTGGCCGCCGAAACCGAAGATGGCGAGCCCATCTACAAACCTCTCGGCGAGACGTGGACTAAGCACCCTCGGCGTCGTCAATATCTGAATGGCATCGTTTTCGACCCGAGCGGGAAGAAGCGCGAGGGGTGTCTCAATCTGTGGACCGACTTCGCCGTGAAGGCGAAGAAGGGCTCATGGAAACGCATGCGCCGCCACATCTGGAAAAACCTGTGCAAGAAAAACAAGGCGGCTTTCCGCTATCTGATGAGTTGGCTGGCGCTGATGTTCCAACATCCCGAGCGGCGTGGCTATGCCTGTGTGGTGCTGCGTGGCCTTCGGGGAACAGGCAAAGGCGTCTTCGCGGAGGCGATAATTCGTATCTTCTCCGCCTTCGCGCTGCATGTGTACGCGCCGGAGCGAAAATCCCTCAATGAAGCAACCGAGATGGTTGGTTGCGCCGGAGTAAAAATCCGGCATTTGAGCAGCCCTTTGCTGTTTTTGGCGAGGGCGGGGGATGAAGCAGGTGGAGCTTTATTTTCAGGTCCGGCATGCAGTCCGGATAGAGGGATTAAGCGAGCGGGCGGCGGCGCGGCGGTTTGGGATCGACCCGAGAACGGTCTCGAAAATGTTGAAGTTCTCGATCCCGCCTGGCTATCGGCGGTTGAAGCCGCCGATCAGGCCGAAGCTGGACCCGTTTGTTGCGATCATCGACCGCATTCTCGAAGAGGACAAAAGCCGGCCCAAGAAGCAGCAGCATACGTCGAAGCGGATCTTCGAGCGGTTGCGGGACGAGCATGGCTTCACCGGGCGCATCACGATCGTAAAGGATTACGTGGCGAGCTGGCGGCAACGCTCGCAAGAGATGTTTGTGCCGCTAGCGCATCCGCCGGGTCACGCTCAGGTGGATTTTGGCGAGGCCCTCGGCGTCATCGGCGGCGTGGAGCGCAAGATCCACTTTTTCGCTTTCCACTTGCCGCACTCGGACGCCAGCTTCGTGGTGGCCTATCCGGCGGAAACGACCGAGGCGTTCTGCGACGGCCACGTGAAGGCGTTCGCGTTTTTCGGTGGCGTGCCCAAGTCGATTCTCTATGACAATACGAAGATCGCGGTTGCACGGATCCTGGGGGACGGCAGACGGCAACGAACGCGGGTCTTTACGGAACTCCAGTCGCACTACCTGTTCGAGGACCGCTTCGGCCGGCCTGGCAGGGGCAACGACAAAGGCAAAGTCGAGGGGCTCGTTGGCTTTGCGCGGCGCAATTTCCTGGTGCCGATCCCGGTGTTCGACAGCTTCGAAGCTCTCAACATCCACCTGCTGGAGTGCTGCCGCCGTCGCATGAACGATCGCTTGCGCGGCCATGATCAGACGATCGGCGAGCGTCTGGAGCGCGACTTGGCTGCATTTCAATCTCCGCTACCGCCCGCCTATGACGCCTGCGAGAAAATCGGCACGACGGTTTCATCGTTGTCGTTGGTGCGGTATCGGCTCAACGATTATTCCGTGCCGACATCCTACGGTCACCGCGAGGTGTTTGTGCGCGGCTATGTGCACGAGGTCGTCATCAGCTGCGGCGCCGAGAAAATCGCGCGTCATCCCCGCTCCTATGAGCGGGAAGATTTCGTGTTCGACCCGTTGCATTATCTCGCGCTGATCGAGCGGAAGATCAACGCGCTCGACCAGGCCGCTCCGCTCGTTGGCTGGAGGTTGCCGGAAGAGTTCGCGACATTGCGGCGTCTTCTGGAGGCCCGCATGGGCAAGCAGGGCAAGCGTGAGTTTGTCCAGGTTCTGCGCCTCATAGAAGCATTCAAGATCGAGGACGTGACCGCCGCCGTCCGCGACGCGATTGAGCGCGGGGCCATCGGTTTCGACGCTATCAAGCATCTCGTGCTGTGTCGGATCGAGCGGCGACCGCCGCGCCTCGACATGACAGTTTATCCGTATCTGCCGCGAGCAACGGTCGCGACGACCTCGGCGAGCTCCTATATGGCCCTCCTGGCGGGAGGCGCGGCATGACTGACACACCGCAAATTTTGCTGGCTCACTATCTGAAAGCCCTCAAGCTTCCAACGTTCCTCCGCGAATATGACAAGCTCGCCCGTCAATGCGCCGCCGAGGGCGTCGACCATATCCGTTACCTACTGCGGCTTGCCGAACTGGAACTGATCGAGCGGGAGCGGCGGATGGTCGAGCGACGGATCAAGGAAGCGAAGTTCCCAGCCGTCAAAAGCCTCGATAGCTTCGACTTCCAGGCTTTGCCGTCCCTCAATAAACCCCTGGTGCTGGAACTCGCCCGCTCGGAGTATGTCGCTCGTCGTGAGAACATCATCGCTGTCGGCAACAGCGGCACGGGCAAGACGCATATCGCCCTGGGATTGGGACTGGCCGCCTGTCAGAAGGGCCTGTCGGTCGGCTTCGTCACCGCCGCGGCCCTGGTCCACGAGTTGATCGAGGCCAGAGATGAAAAAAGGCTTCTGCGTCTGCAACGCCAGCTCGCGATGCATAAGCTGCTCATCATTGATGAACTCGGTTATGTGCCTCTGTCGCAAACCGGAGCCGAACTGTTGTTCGAGGTCTTCAGCCAACGCTACGAGCGAGGCGCGATGATCGTCACCAGCAATCTGCCGTTCGACGAGTGGACGAGCGTGTTCGGCTCCGAGCGTCTGACCGGCGCTCTGCTCGACCGATTGACCCACCACGTGCATATCTTGGAGATGAACGGAGAGAGCTACCGCCTCGCCCATTCCAAGAAACGCGTCCGTCGCGAAAAACCGCAACCCCCGTCAAAGCCCAGTCCTGACGAATAACGCGGTGCGACATGAAGCCCAAGGCCGGCACATTCGTTTGTTCAAGCGTGATGCATTTTTGCTCCGGCCCGACGATGCAAAATCACTCCGGCGTTGACAGCATGTGTTCAATAGCAAGCATATCGTTGGCAACTTCAATCGCCACCTGCAAACGGTCGTCTTCCTATTTGCCGACGAAGCAATCTTTGCCGAGCTATGCGGGATTTTCGGTGACGGCGTGAATCAAGCGGCGGCTTTGGCTTCGGGTGCGACTTCGATTCCGTCGCGGAATGTTACACCGCTGACGACTTTCGGCAACTGATTTTGGCCTCGCAGCCGTCGCCAGCTTTTCGCCGCGGCCATCACCAGCTTGAAGACCATGAGACGCGCCGTGTCCTGCGAGAGAGCGCCCTTCATGCGAACCGTGCGATGCCGCACCGTCGCAAACACGCTTTCGATTGGGTTCGAGGTGCGCAGATGCGTCCAATGCTCGGCGGGGAAGTCGAAGAACGTCAGCAGCGTTTCGCGATCCTTGAGAAGGCAATCGACGGCTTTGTCGTATTTGGGCGCGTATTTTTCGGCGAATGTGGTGATGGCGAAGTCCGCCGCCGCGCGGTCGGGCGACAACCAGATTTCGCGCAAATCCTTGTGCGCATTCGGCTGCACGGATTTCGGCAGCTTGTCGAGAATGTTCAGCGTCTTGTGCTGCCAGCAACGCTGATGACGCGTCTTGGGAAAAGTCTCGTCGAGAGCTCTCCAAAAGCCGAGCGCGCCATCGCCCACGGCGATTTCAGGCGCGACCGATAGACCGCGCGCTTTCAAGCCGACGAGCAACTCCTTCCAGCTTTGCGCGCTTTCCCGCATGCCCGTCTGAAAGCCGACCAGCTCCTTCTTGCCCTCCGGCGTCGCGCCCATCAGCACCAGCATGCATTCGGCCTGCGACTCCATGCGCGCTTGCAGATAGACGCCGTCCGCCCACAGATAAACATAGCGGCGCGCCGACAAATCGCGGGCCTGCCAATGCCGATGTTCTTCCTCCCACTCGCCCTTCAATCGCGCAATCACGGCGGGCGAGAGGTTCGGAGCGTCCTTGCCGAGCAAGGCCGTCAGCACTTCCTGGAAGTCGCCAGCCGAAATCCCGCGCAGGTAAAGAGCCGGCAAAAGCGCGTCCAGGCTTTTCGTCCGCCGCGCCCATTGCGGCAGGATCGCCGATGAAAAACGAATGCGCGCGGCGGAATCCGGGGCGCCACGATCGCGAGCCTTGGGCTTTTCGACTTCGACCGGCCCGATCCCGGTCTGGATCGTGCGAACCGGATCATGCCCATGCCGAACGATGCGCTGGCGCCCGTCGGGGAGCGTGAGGGCGGCATGAGAAGCCACAAAGGCGTCGATTTCCGCCTCGACCGCCTGGGCGATCAGCCGGCGGGCCCCCGACCGCAGAATTTCAGTGAGCGGATCGTCGATTTCGCCTTCCGGCCGGAGGGCGACAACTCTATTCTCGGTCATGGCGTAACGCTCCTTCGGGAGGTTCGGGCAGGTTTGGTCACCAACCCCGTTACGCCGCCTTCCTCACACCGTCACCCACTTTCCGGCATAGCTCATCTTTGCCGGCGATAAGGCGCACGAGAGTGTGCTCAAGGGATTGATCACTGAACCTTACTTGGACATTGAGGCAAAGTTCCGCGATCTTATCGAGGCCGTCAATCGCCTACACATCATGATGGCTTCGAATGAGGATTGGGTTATCCCCGCCGGTATGGACGAGCGTAGGTTCTTCGTGCTCGACGTGTCGGACGAGTTCGCCAACGATCACAAATATTTTGCGCCTATAATAAGCGAGATGAAGGAAGAAGGCGGCGACGCGGCGATGTTGTATGACCTGCTGCGCCTCGACGTCTCAAACTTCAATCCCGCCGATATTCCGCAAACGGAGGGATTGCAAGAGCAAAAGAAGCTGACGATGGGGCTGGAATGGAAGTGGTATGAGGACGTGCTCACACGCGGTTATGTGCTGGAGTCCCAGTGCGGTTGTGAGGAAACGCTGCATATATGGTATCCCAGCGTTACCATGGATGCGCTCTATGCCTCCTATGAGGCTTTCGTCGCTAAGCAGCGGCGAGCTTATTCCCGCCTGTTGAGCCGCGAGGCGTTCGGCAAGTTCCTACACAGCAATAAGACTGGATTGGGGCTCACTCCCTGCAAATCAACAAACGCCCTTCTCGGCGAACGGCGGGGGAGCCGGCTAGAGGATTTTAAGGGCGTCGTCATGCTCAATGAGCTGCGCAAGCCGGGATACCAGTTGAACTCCTTGAAGGTTGCACGGGAGCAATTCGCGGAGAGGACTAAATTTGAGGTCTACCGCGAGGAGGAGTTGGGGAAAAACCTCGACGAAGAGGATTTGAGGCCGCCGTGGCGCGCTGACCCCCAAGCATGGGAAACTTTTATGAAGACGGGAAGCGGCTGCCCGTTTTAGGCTTGGTATAAACGGTATTTTGCTTGAGCTAAGGTTTGTTGCGGGGGCGGCAAGGTTCCGGCTAAAATGGCCCCCCGCCGCAACGCTTAGAGTTTGTTGGGAGTGGCTGCGTTGCAGGGGTGGAGGGGTCAAACCAAATTCTTATAGAGACGCGTGAGGGGGGTATATAAGTATATAGGTATATATGCCTGTTCCTCCTCTTATATAATTTTTTCCACCCTGATAACCCTAAGAGCCCGTCCGCGAACATGTTGAGTCCTATGAGTCACTTGTGATTCCATGGGTCAGCACGATTCGTTGGGAGCTGGCCGATGTGGACGGACGAAAATCGGGGTCGCTATGACCGGAGCAAGTTGCGTTATCCGAGCGATTTGACCGACGAGGAATGGGCGCAGGTGGAGCCGCTGCTGCCTCCGGCCAAGCGCGGCGGCGCCAAGCGCACGGTGAACCTGCGCGAGGTGGTCAACGGTCTCCTCTACGTGCTCAGCACGGGCTGCCAATGGCGAGCGATCCCGCAGGATTTGCCGCCAAAGAGCACGGTCTACGACTATTTCGACCTTTGGGATTGGGATGGGACGCTCAACCGCATCCATTGGGAGCTTTACGTCAAATGCCGCGAACAGGCGGGACGCGAAGCGAGCCCGACAGCGGCCATCATCGACAGCCAAAGCGTGAAGAGCGCAGAAAAAGGGGGGCCTGCATCGACCCTTGCGGCTATGACGCGGGCAAGAAGATCAAGGGCAAGAAGCGACATATCCTCGTCGATACGCAGGGCTTGCTGATGCACGCGCTCGTGCACCCGGCCGACATTCAGGACCGCGACGGCGGCGTGCTGGTGATGGCGACGTTGTTTGGGGCTTTCCCGTTCCTGTTGAAGCTCTACGCCGACGGCGGTTATCAAGGGCCGGAGTTTCGAACGGCTATCGACAAGGTGATCGCCGACGTAAACGTCGAGATCGTCAAGCGCTCAGATCAGGCGCAAGGCTTCGTCGTTTTGCCCAAGCGCTGGATCGTGGAACGGACGTTCTCATGGCTTGGCAGATGCCGCAGGCTCGCCAAGGACTGGGAATGCCTGTCGCGCAGGGCGCTGGCCTTCCTGCGCCTCGCCTCCATCCGCCTCATGCTGCGAAAGCTATGCAATCCAGCGTGATCCTTCCGGACAGACTCTAACTACCCTGACATGGCTAGAAGAATAAGGGATTTAGACGGGGGGGCTAGGAAAAACCTACCCTGATACACCTGACGGCCTAGGGGGGGAGGCTCTCTCACACCCCGCGAAGAAGAATGCCAAGCTCACGCACACTCTCATTTCGCTGATTTTTTCTTGCCGCACGCACAGCCTCGAACGCCGAGCGCCGCGAGGTTGTTCGACGACTGGAAAACCCTCGACCCCGACGCTCAAATTTCGCGTTTTTTCTTGCGGCGCGCCGAGCAGCGGGGATCGCTGCATCGCGCTCTCGTTAGAAAGTGCAGGGTCGCAATGGTCCCCACTTACTTGCTAAGCGGCACATGCGCTTGGAACAATGGCGGGCAGTGTTGCAGCAGTTGGTAAAAGTGCGGCGTTATGTGCTCACCGTTTTCTAAGAAGACTCCACCACGGGGGTTCATAGCCTCCTGCACACAATATTCAGGTGTAAGCGTGACTTGAGTCACAACCATCAAAAAGTCGTAGCTGAGTTTTTCCTGTTGAATACAAGCAGCTATTTCGCCGTTAGCGCGAGCCGCTTCCATTTCAGGTGAAGGCTTAAGGCCGCCCGGCGGGACTATACCGCCGCCAGCTATGCCAGTTCCTGGCACACCATGGCCTTGAATCCTTGAGCTTACGACTCTCAGCTTGTAGGCGCGTTTACAGACAGCCTCATAGTCGTAGGTAGGGAATGCCTCACCACGATAGCGAGGTATTTGCGCTTCGATGGTGTTTTCAGCAAAACCACCAATACTGTCCATAAGGCCCGGCGGGACGTAACCATACACGCCGCCACCAGCCATTGCCTGTGGCACAAGCGCCAGGGCGCTCACGCTCATGAGGAGCGCAAACATCAAGGTCGCAAACCTTCTTTTCATTGTCTCCTCCTGTTGTTGCAGCGGATCGCTGCGACGGGCCGGCTCTTGCTCCGGTGTTTCTAATATAAAGCGTTGGCGACGCATGACGCGTCCCAAGCCCACGCTCACGTTTCATGTTTTTTCTTGCGGCGCGCCGAGCCTCAATCACCGATGACCCCCTTGATCTCATGAGGGTGTGACGCAACCAATTTCGTCACTGGTCGCACGGCTTTTGTCGCAGCGACAAAACCCCCAAAAATCCCCCGCTATCCTGATATACAATCAGCGACGCTGATTTGATAAAAACCAATTATTACAAGGCATTCACGCCGCAGCTGGTCGGACCTATCTTCAAAGGTGCGCGCTAAAGGTAAGCGTCGTGTCTTGCCAGGGTAACGTTTTCGTAGGGCGAGAAAGCCTTCAGCTTGACTGGCGCGGAGAGGACCAAAGAAGGCCGGAACAGGTGAGCGACACAATCGCAATTGGTGCCAGCGAGTTGCCCAGCAGCAAGCCTAGAGCCATGCGCCGTTTCACAGCACAGCCTAAAATCAAGGCTCCAAAGAAGATTTGTGGGCGCTCGTCGATCACGAATGGCAAGCGCCTTCTAGCGCCTGGAGCGGGCCACACCATGTGGGGCCGCCGCTTCGCTGATCTGTGCGCCGATCATGCACAAGACCTTGGCGGCGTTGATAACTTGAGCGAGGCCGAGATCGGTTTGCTGCGCAGAGCCAGCGCTATCGAATGTGAGCTTGAGCGCCGTGAGGCGATGCTTGCTGCCGGCGAGGAGGTCAATCTCGACGAGTTTGCGCGCGCCGCCTCGCATTGCAGACGCCTCTGGGAAACCTTAGGCGTCTCGCGCAAGCCGAAGATCAAAGAGGTCACGCTTGGCGACATCGTCGCGCGCCATTCGAAGAAGGCCGCAGAGGCGGTCCAGGGCGAGGCAAAACCCATTGCGGCTGTCACAGCCCAGCCGGCACCCGTTTCGCCTACCAGCGAGCCGCGCTGTGAAGCCTCGCCGGTCGTCGAGCCCGTCAACTCCGCCGCCATCGATGCAGGGCGTGCCGTCGCACCAGTCCAGGAGGCCGCCGCATGACCGACGCCCACGACTCTTCGCTAGACACGGCGCTGACGATCATCGAGGCAATCGAGCACGAGCACATATTTCGCTCGTTGTTTCGCAATCTCGAAGATTGGCAAGCGTGGCTGTCCTTCTTGCGCTGCCTCTTCGGCCTGCCGACGACCGAGGCCGACCGCGAGCTGTTTAAGCAATGCACCGGCCGCAATGAACCACGCGGCCCCTACTTCGAGGCGTGGCTCGCATGTGGGCGCAGAGCCGGCAAAAGTTACATCCTAGCCCTCATCGCTGTCTTCCTCGCCGTCTTTCGCGACTATCGACCCTTCCTCGCTCCCGGCGAGCGCGGCACCATCATGATTGTCGCGGCTGATCGAAAGCAGGCGCGCGTCATCATGCGCTATGTGCGCGGCATGCTGGCGCTGCCCGTGCTGGCTCCCCTGGTCATTCGCGAGACGGCCGACAGCTTCGACCTCGACAACATGGTCACCATCGAAGTTGGCACATGCAGTTACAAAACGGTTAGAGGCTACACGCTGGTCGCGGCGCTATGCGACGAAATTAGCTACTGGGAATCAGGCGACGGCGCTTCCAGTCCAGACGACGAAATTCTAAACGCGCTGCGTCCGTCGATGGTCACCATTCCGGGAGCCATGCTGCTCTGCGCCTCGAACCCGCACGGCAAGTTCGGCGAGATGTGGAACACCTTCGAGCGCCATTACGGCGATGACAGCTCGCCCGCGCTCGTATGGAAAGCGCCAACGCGCACCATGCACCCGGCGGTCTCGCAGGCGATCATTGATCGGGCTATCGCCGACGACCCGGATAAGGCTCGTTCGGAATGGCTGGCCGAATTCAGGCTGTCGCTGGTCAAATTCATTGACCGCACCATCGTGCAGTCGCTGGTCGTGCCGACGCGTTACGAATTGCCATATGTCCCCGGCAACGCCTACGTGGCTTTCGTCGACCCAAGCGGCGGCGCTTCCGACTCTTTCACGCTCGCCATCGCTTATCCTAAGGATTTGAATAACGACGAGATGGTTGGCGTCCTCGCTTGCATCCGCGAATATCACCCGCCATTCAGCCCCGACGACGTCGTCTCCGACATTTGCGAGACGTTGAAACGTTATGGCCTCGATAGCGTAACCGGAGATCAATACGCAAAAGAATGGCCGCCTGAAAGATTTCGGGTGCGCGGCGTCACCTATGAGCCGAGCGAGCTGTGCAAGAACGACATCTACCTCAACGCGCTGCCGCTCTTGATGCAGGGCCGCGTGGAATTGTTGGATAATCCGCGCCTCGTCAACCAAATATGTTCACTAGAGCGGACCACGTCTCGCGCTGGTCGCGACAGCGTCTCACATCCCACCGGCCGCGCCCATCATGACGACGTGGCCAACGCATGCCTCGGCGCGCTGGTCCTGGCCGCCGGTAAAATGTCGCAAAGCCAAATATGGCTCAGACTCTGAACTCAACAAAGGAACCCGCCACCATGTTCGGCTAATAGCTAAGGAGAACTCAGATGGAAATGCGACCGCACCACCGCGCCTTCACTCTGCCGCGCCCCTATCGCCCGATCATCACGCAATGAACCGCCCCGGGTTTGCCGGAGGCCCCAACTCTTGAGAGACTGGGGCTATGGAATCGAGCAAGACGACCAACAAATTCTCGCCAGAGGTTCGCGAGCGGGCGGTTCGGATGGTGCGGGAGCATCAGGGTGAATACGCCTCGCAATGGGCGGCGATTTCTTCGATTGCGGCGAAGATCGGCTGCACGGCGCAGACCTTGAGCAACTGGGTTCGGCAGGCCGAGCGTGACGCCGGCGCGCGGAGCGGCCTGACGAGCGACGAGCGGACGCGGCTGAAGGCGCTGGAGCGGGAGAACCGCGAGCTGCGTCAAGCCAATGAGATTCTGCGTAAGGCGTCGGCGTATTTTGCGCAGGCGGAGCTCGACCGCCGGTTCAAGCCATGATCGCCTTCATCGACGATCATCGCGCCGCGCACGGGGTCGAGCCGATCTGCAAGGTCTTGCCGATCGCCCCCTCCACCTACCATGCCCACGCCTTGCAATGTCGCGATCCCGAGAAGCTTTCGGCGCGCGCGAAGCGTGACATCTCGCTCTGCGAGAAGATCCGGCGCATTCACGCCGAAAACTTCGGCGTTTACGGCGCGCGCAAAGTGTGGCGGCAATTGATGCGGGAGGGCGAGAGCGTGGCGCGCTGCACGGTAGGGCGGCTGATGCGGCGCCTGGGCCTCGTTGGGGCGGTGCGCGGAAAGCCCGTCAAAACAACGATAAGCGACAAGGCTGCACCCTGTCCGCAAGACAAGGTCAACCGGCAGTTCCACGCCGATCGGCCGAACGCGTTGTGGGTGGCGGACTTCACCTATGTCGCCACTTGGACGGGCTTCGTCTATGTCGCCTTCGTCGTCGACGTCTTCGCGCGGCGCATCGTCGGCTGGCGCGTGTCGCGCTCGGCGCAGGCGGGCTTCGTGCTCGACGCGCTCGAGCAGGCTTTGCATGAGCGTCGTCCCGTTCACGGCGGCGGCCTCGTGCACCACTCGGACCGCGGCAGCCAATATCTGTCGATCAAATACACCGAGCGCCTGAGGGATGCGGGCGTCGAGCCTTCCGTCGGCAGCGTCGGCGACTCATACGACAACGCGCTCGCCGAGACGGTCAACGGGCTCTACAAAGCTGAGGTGATCTGGCGACGCGGGCCGTGGCGCAGCTTGGAGCAGGTCGAATTCGACACGCTCGAATGGGTGGACTGGTTCAACAATCGCAGACTGCTGGAGCCCATCGGAAACATTCCGCCGGCCGAAGCCGAAGCGCGCTACTATGCGCTGTCCGAGGGGCACGCCATAGCGGCGTGACTCAAACCAAATGGCCTCCGGCAAACCCGGGGCGGTTCACAAAGCCTCATCGTCGACTTATTCGTCGAGTGCAACGAGCAGTTTTGGGGCTCGGAATATTCGCCCTCACATTATTGGGGCTACCTTCGCGAAAATCGGACTTGGCATAAGTGCCCCGAGTGCGCCGGTCTGATGCTGGAAAACTGGCGCGCCGACCGCTATCGCCAGCCATACGAAGATTATCTTCCCGAAGTGCATCGCGACATTCAAAGCGTCATTCGGCCGCTGCTTGAAACGGCGAGCCTAGCCGAGCAAAGGCGCGCTGGCTCTTTCGCCTTCATCAATGCCGTCCTGCGCTTTTTGGAAAACGATCTGCGCATGATCATCCTGCCATGGGAATTGGAGGCGAAGCCGCGCCCGATACGTGAGGAAGAAGCCACCGAGCGTGACGCCGCCCGCCGCTACGCCATTCAATCCGCACACGAGAGGAGAGCCCAATGAGCATTTTGGCCAGCACGCGCTGGCGTCGCGCCGATATACCGAATATTCGACCAATCGCGGTGAAGGGCAGCACATCGGCACGACCGGCCTCAACAAGCGCGGTGATCTCGGCATGGCGCGTTCTGTTGCCGACCGGCTCGCCGCAAGAGGCACTAAATATCTATCATCGCCACTTTCACGTGGCCAAGACGCCGGAACAGCGTGAGGCCATCGAACGCATTTGGACGGCGCGGCAAGCGCAACGGAACTGAGAGTTGGTCCGGTGGTTTCATGTTGAAATCCCGCGCTTGCTGGTAAAGCGCGAAATGCAGACGATCGAGAGCGCCCGAGCAATGCCAGCGCACAAACCAGTCGTGCACGGTCGAGCGCGGCGGAAATCCTTGGGGAGTTGTCGCCACTGGCAACCCGTGGTCAAAACGTAGAGCACCGCGTCGAAAATATCGCGCAGCCGTGCTTCCCACGCCGGCGTCGCATATTTACCCACCACGATGAACGGCTTTGCCAAGCCCATTCCGCATCCGTCTGATCGCTCGGATAGCGAAGACCATCGAATCACAAGAGACTCACACGACTCAACTTTCAGCCGGACCGGCTCTCAGCCGCAATCGCCATTGGAGATAAGACGATCCAGCACCCACCCGCTTGCGCCGCCGTAGCTGCCATCACGGTTCAATTTCTCCACAAAAATCCAATGGCCGACAGGGTCGTGATCATGCGGGACGAGGACTGTGTCCTTTGCCGTAAGCCGTGCGACGAGTTTAGCCGTGCCTGACGGTTTCTCCCTGAGCGCGACGAAGCCGTCCGAGGTTTGCTTCACGCCACACATGAACGTTGCACCAGCGGGGGTTCCCGCGAGGGACGCAAAAAACAAGACCGTCAGCGCCACGGAGAGACGCACAGCTTGAGCGATCATCGCGCAGGCTCCTCTGTTAGCGGGATTTGCCGGACGAACCTTCGTTCCGGCGCAAGCATGCTGCCATTTGGCGCTTCTGGCGCTTCCGGCAAGCCCGGGTCGTCGCCGAGAACGTCGCGGGAGGCCCCGGGGCGTGACGACGTACCAAAACCACTGTCGACGCGGGGGAAATGGCGGGACTTCCCTTCATTATAGGGCGCTTGGTCGTCATAGGGCGCTTGGTCGTCGCCGATCGAGGGAAGCTCTAAGCGTTGGTTCTATGCCGTGCTAAACTGGCCGCTGAAATTCTGAAGCTCATTGCCAAAATCGAACGAAAGCGGCAGTCTCACTCTCAGCATGGTCATCACCCCACTGATGTTGGTGAGGGATGATTTACTAAACTGGTTTCGGGTGCGCTAGAATGACCGTCACACCAATTGAGTCCATCATTCACCCAACCGACTTCTCTGCTGCTGGATTGGACGCTTTCGCGCACGCACTCCGTCTCGCCGTCGCCGCCAAAAGCCTTTTTTATATCGTTCATATCGAACGCGAGAAGCATACGGACGACTGGGAGGATTTTCCGAGCGTGCGGCAGATGCTGGCTGCCTGGGGGATGATCTCGCCCGAAGCGCCGAAGACCGCAGTGGCTAAAGAACTCGGCGTGATGGTCAAGAAGAGGATTGTCGATTTCGATGACACCGTTTCAGGCGTCGCGACTTTTGTGGAGCAACATTCATGCGACCTCCTGGTAATGCTGACCCGTGCACGAAGCGCACCGCATCGGTGGTTCCATGGGTCGGTTGCCGAGGCGGCGGCGCGTCGGGCGCGCGCGCGAACATTGTTCCTGCGTGAGGGTCAAAGAGGTTTTATTGATCGCGAAACTGGCACTATTTCATTGAAGACGATTCTATTACCAATCGACGGTGCCATACCGCATTGGGACGCCGTAAGGTGGGTCGAGACCTTCAATTATCTTGTCGCTCCGAGCGCACGGGTCCATCTGCTCCATGTCGGCTCTACGACGCCCGCTATCGTCAGCGGGCCCGGGATAACTATCGATCTGCGACACGGGCCTGTGGTCGAGACAATCGTTGCGGTTGCGGAGGAAATCGGCGCAGATCTCGTCGCCATGCCCACGGCGGGGCACCACGGCATATTAGACGCGTTTCGCGGCAGCGTCACTGAACGCGTGCTGCATGAGGCGTCATGTCCCGTACTGGCGATTCCGGTGACCGAGGAATCGGGCGTGCTTTAAATATACTGATCAAACTATTGTTAGCAGCACCTGCATACCTTCAAGATTGATCAATCCCCCCATGCGCCGGCGACGCCACGGGATAGGAAATCGGCGATGGTGGACGGGGCGATGGTCATGCGCGGGGCGAGGCCGCCCATAGCCTCTCGCTCTCCCGGGTGGATATGACCAGCCGCCGCGCGAGAATCGCGCCCAGCGACCTTTCCCCCGTGGCCGCGACCGCCAAGCGCGCCCGACAGGGCTAGTCGTCGCCCCCAGAGCTTGCCAATGCATTTTTCAACTGCGAGGCTATCTGATCGGCAGCAGACCTCGTTCTAGGAGTTCGGACTCGTGGCCAAAGCTGAACGCTTGGTGCTACTCAAGGTGACTTTGAACGACATTCGTCAGCCGATATGGCGGCGACTCGTGGTGCCCATGGCGACAACCTTAGAGTCTGTCCGGAAGGATCACGCTGGATTGCATAGCTTTCGCAGCATGAGGCGGATGGAGGCGAGGCGCAGGAAGGCCAGCGCCCTGCGCGACAGGCATTCCCAGTCCTTGGCGAGCCTGCGGCATCTGCCAAGCCATGAGAACGTCCGTTCCACGATCCAGCGCTTGGGCAAAACGACGAAGCCTTGCGCCTGATCTGAGCGCTTGACGATCTCGACGTTTACGTCGGCGATCACCTTGTCGATAGCCGTTCGAAACTCCGGCCCTTGATAACCGCCGTCGGCGTAGAGCTTCAACAGGAACGGGAAAGCCCCAAACAACGTCGCCATCACCAGCACGCCGCCGTCGCGGTCCTGAATGTCGGCCGGGTGCACGAGCGCGTGCATCAGCAAGCCCTGCGTATCGACGAGGATATGTCGCTTCTTGCCCTTGATCTTCTTGCCCGCGTCATAGCCGCAAGGGTCGATGCAGGCCCCCCTTTTTCTGCGCTCTTCACGCTTTGGCTGTCGATGATGGCCGCTGTCGGGCTCGCTTCGCGTCCCGCCTGTTCGCGGCATTTGACGTAAAGCTCCCAATGGATGCGGTTGAGCGTCCCATCCCAATCCCAAAGGTCGAAATAGTCGTAGACCGTGCTCTTTGGCGGCAAATCCTGCGGGATCGCTCGCCATTGGCAGCCCGTGCTGAGCACGTAGAGGAGACCGTTGACCACCTCGCGCAGGTTCACCGTGCGCTTGGCGCCGCCGCGCTTGGCCGGAGGCAGCAGCGGCTCCACCTGCGCCCATTCCTCGTCGGTCAAATCGCTCGGATAACGCAACTTGCTCCGGTCATAGCGACCCCGATTTTCGTCCGTCCACATCGGCCAGCTCCCAACGAATCGTGCTGACCCATGGAATCACAAGTGACTCATAGGACTCAACATGTTCGCGGACGGGCTCTTAGAGGATTTGCATTTCATCATCATGGCTGCGATGGGTTGGCAGGGCGGACATCTTCACGCTTTCCGTGCAGCGGAGCGCCATTATAGCGATCCTTCTGAAGTTGAAGACGCGGCGGATGAGAGTCGCATGACGATCAGTGGTCTTGTTCGATTGGGCGTCTCTCGATTTCTTTACACCTATGACTTCGGCGACGATTGGGAGCACACAATTCTAATCGAGAAGAAACAGCCGCCAGCGACCTCGTCGAACGTTGCACTCTGCCTGGCGGGAAGCCGCAATTGTCCACCCGAGGATTGTGGTGGGGCTCCTGGCTATGAAGAACTGCTTGCAGCGCTCGCGACGCCAGATGCGCCCGAGAGCAAAGAGTGGATTGAGGCGGTTGGCAAGGACTTTGATCCAGAGGAATTTTCAGTCGAAAAGACCAACGCTCGCATGGCGAGGAGATTGGGATCAGGTTAGGGGGCCGTATCCGGCCACAGCCTGCACCTGTCCCCTGCCTGTGGATTGAACGAACCCGCTACGCGGGAGCGGCGGCGAAGTCGCTGAAGTGAAGCCTCCTGTCTGAGAGGATGTGATCGTCACATCAAGTCCTCTCAGCCCAGGAGCCCCCGATGGCTACGACGAGCCCTCTCCGCCAGCGCATGATCGAAGATATGACGATCCGCAACCTGTCGCAGGCGACACAGCAATCATACATCTACGCGGTGGCGAGGTTCAGCCGCCATTTCAATTCATCCCCAGAGCGGCTCGGGACGGAGGAGGTCCGCGCCTATCAGCTTCATCTCGTCGCCCAGAAGCATTCCTGGGGGCACATCAACCAAGTCACGTGCGCACTTCGGTTCTTCTATGGCGTCACCTTGGGACAGAAGGAGGCGATCGAGAGGATCGTTTTCGGCCGCGAGCCCGAGAAGCTTCCCGCAGTCATGAGCGCCGAGGAAGTCGTGCGCTTCCTGGAAGCGGTTGAAGGATTTCGCAACCGCGTCGCGCTGGCGACCGCTTATGCGGCGGGTTTGCGGGTCAGGGAAGTCACCCGTCTGAAGGTCGCCTCGATCGACAGCACGCGGATGTTGATCCACGTCGAGATGGGCAAAGGCGGCAAGGAGCGATACGCCATGCTGTCGCCGCGCCTCCTCGAGATTCTGCGCGCCTATTGGCGGCGGGCGCGACCAAGCCTGTGGCTGTTCCCGGGCCAAGAGCCCGGCGATCATGTGAGCACGGGCGCTTTGCAAGACGCCTGCCGCAAGGCGCGACTGCGAGCCAGGATCGGCAAACCCGTTACGGCGCATACGTTGCGGCACAGTTTTGCCACCCATCTCCTGGAGGCGGGCGTCGACATTCGCATTATTCAGGCGTTGCTCGGTCATGCCGACCTGTCTTCGACGGCGCGCTATGCGCAGGTCGCCACGAACCTGATCGCCGCCACGTCGAGCCCCTTCGACCGACTTTCATGCGATTTGGTCGCTCCCGAATAGCCGGCGCAAATGCGCCCGAGGATCGAGGTTGCGGATATCTTCCGCCGCCACGGCGACGCATTTCGCGCCGCGCAAGGCGCTCGGCTGTCTATTGACCAGCGCCGCGCGATGGCCGCCATCGAGACGTGCCGGACGGCGGCGCTCGGCGGGCATGCCGAACAGTGCGAGGACTGCGGGCAGATCCGCGTCGCCTACAATAGCTGTCGCAACCGGCACTGCCCCAAGTGCCAGGGGCTCGCGCGCGCACAATGGCTCGCCGATCGTCGCGCGGAGCTCCTGCCGGTTCCTTATTTCCACCTCGTCTTCACCGTTCCGGCGCCGATCGCGGCGATCGCCTTGCAAAACAAGGCGCTCGTCTACGACATCCTGTTCAAGGCGGCGGCCGAGACGATCCGCGTCATCGCCGCGGACCCAAAACATCTTGGCGCCGAGACTGGCATGATCGCTATCCTGCACACTTGGGGGCAAACTCTCACGCATCATCCGCATGTCCATTGCATCGTACCGGGCGGCGGCCTCGGCCCGGATGGATGCTGGATCGCTTGCCGGCCCAGCTTCTTCCTGCCCGTGCATGTTCTCTCTCGGCTTTATCGTCGCTTGTTTCTCGAGCGACTGAAAATAGCCTTCGACGCCAGTGATCTGAAGTTCTTCGGCGACCTCGCGGCGCTGCAAGAGCCGGCTGCGTTCGCGCGATATCTCGCCCCGTTGCGCAGCACCGAATGGGTCGTCTACGCCAAGCGCCCGTTTGGCGGCGCGCCACAAGTCCTCGATTATCTCGGACGATACACACATCGCGTTGCCATCGCCAATGGCCGGCTGCTCGATTGCGAAGACGGCGCCGTGCGCTTTCGGTGGAAAGATTATCGCGCCAACAACAAATCCAAGGCGATGACCCTCGATGCCGACGAGTTCATCCGCCGCTTCCTCATGCACGTCTTGCCCAAGGGCTTTCGGCGCATTCGTCATTTGGGCTTTCTCGCCAACGCCCGCCGCGCCCATAAGCTCGCCGATATCCGTGCCGCTCTCAATATTGCCGAACCGCCTCCGAGCGTCGAACCCGCCGATTACCGCGAGCGCTACGCCATCCTTACCGGCCAGAGGATCGATATCTGCCCTTGCTGCGGCGGCCGCATGGTCGACCTTGGCCCCTGGCCGCGTCCTTCGGCGCCGCCGCACTCGACGCCAAGGTGCGACACCTCATGAGGCGAATGGATCGCTGTCAGTCCAGATGCGCTAACTTCAACGGACGCGTTCCCACGCCGAACGCAAGCGATCGGCAAGGCGCGCGTTTCGATGACGCCATCCAGAGATCGCGAGCGCTCACCGCATTGCAAATCGCGCACAACCCCGCTGCAATCGACCGTCGTCGCCCTTTCACCAGTTCTTTGCTAATCCTCGCAGTTCCGAAAATCTGCGATGCCACCATCTAAATCCGGCCCCGCACATTGGGTGCCCATAGATCGTGGCCAACGCCAACGCGACTTCGTTCAATCCGGCTTCAAATAGGTCCCGCAGTCCGGCCTGCCCAGCCCTTCGTGGGCGCGGGACCTATTTGAACCCTCAGGCATTAGCCGGCCATGCATTCCAATTTGAAGCCCGCCACCTATTCCGATCTGAAGCCGGCCGGCGTTCCGATTTGATGTCGGCCACCGGGGGCTTGCTTCCGCAGATCGAGGTCAATGATGTTTCGGTTGGTCGGATTGGTCAAGGGTGCATCGATTTTCAGGGCGACGAACGCGGCTTGCGCAGACTCTCGCCGGAGAGCTCGATGCGATAGGCGTTGTGGATCACCCGATCGAGGATCGCGTCGGCGAGCGTCGGCACGCCGATCATGTCGTGCCAGCGGTCGACCGGTATTTGGCTGGTGATCATGAGCGCGCCGGCGTCATAGCGATCCTCGACGATTTCGAGCAGGTCGCGCGCCTGATCGGGGGTGAGCGTCTCCGGTCCCCAATCGTCGAGGATGAGCAGTTTGGCGCGCGAGATCGTGCGCAGCAGCCTGGCGTAACGCCCGTCGCCATGCGCGATCCGCAGTCTGCGCACACGTACAATGGTCTTATGATATATTGGCCGTGGGCAATGCCCGCAGCAATTGTGGCCCAGCGCGAGGGCAGCATGGCCGAGCATAAGTTCCAAGACATTTGGAAGCAGCAATGCGTGGCAGCTCGCAGTATCCGAGTTCAGCACGGCATTCTGTCCGCCCTGGACTACCTGATCGGCGAAAAGCTGCTGACTTATGCCGATACGGCCGTGACGAGGCCCGAGTTTGCTCGGGAGCTGCCACGTTTCGTCGACGAGGTCCGAGATATATTTAGTCGCGAGGAGATCGGGCACTACCTCGATCATCTGGAGCGCATGGCGGCGATCGAGGACGAGCAGGTCCCGAAAGAGAATGACGACGGCGACTTTTTGAGTGAATTTACCGACCAGCTTGTCGCAAAGCGATTGCGCCTTACACAACTAAAGGAGCTACTCACGTCGACCATGCTGGGGACGGGGTAGATTAAGGTAACCCCATTGAAGCTCCACGCGACATACGTTTCGGTCGGCGGCCCGCATGCGCTGCGTTGGCGGTTCGGCCCGGGACTAGGCCGCCCCTCACGCCGCAGGCGGCAAATCGTCGTCGTAGTTCAACAATTATGCAACACGCGTAGTCGCCGGGAAAACCGGGGGCGAAACCGCGTATTGTGGCCCCTCTTAAGGCAGGGCGCAGGAGCGTTGCGCTCGACTACTCTGCGGCGTTCTTTGCAGCCGCCCTTCTAGTGCCGGTCTTCTTCCGCACTGGCGCTTTCGTTCCCGCCTTGCGGCCAAGACCGAGAGACTTCGCCAGTTCGGAACGCTTCGCCGCATAGTTCGGCGCGACGAGCGGATGGTCGCTCTTGAGTTTGAAGGCGGCGCGATATTCGGCAGGCGTCAAATGATGTTCGGTCCCCAGGTGACGCTTCAGCGCTTTGAATTTCTCCCCGCAGCACAGGCAAACAACCGCGTCGGGCGTCACGGATTTTTTGACCGAAACGGCGGGCTCCCATTTCTTGTCTTGTCCGTCGCCGGAAGCGAGCGGGAGGGACTCGCCGTCGCCGCCAAAGCTTCTTTTGATAGTTTCGATCACAGAGGGGAGGTCGGCGGGGCTGACGCTGTTGTTGGACAGGTAGGAGGACAAGACTTGCGCGACGAGCGCTTTGTCATCGGCTTCGGCCATGATTGATTCCTCGGGGTGGATACGAGAACAATATGAATTTGTTTCAGGCGCAAAAGCAAACGAGATTGTCCCGTATTCGGCGTCTTGCAGAAATATTTTATGGTAGCCTTAAGCCGGGCGGGCTTCGCCCGCGCCATGCCGAAGGGCAGCGCCCGCCTCCCGAGCATCGCCGAAATGAATGAAGTAAATCGGCGCGCCTGGGCCGGCTCCCGCGCGAGAGGGCAGATGCGCGACGACACAGCTGAGATGCAACAGAACGCACTGCGCGCCAGGCGGAGGCCGTTGGGTTGCTCACCAAAGCAAACCAACGTAGCCTAAGCCTCTCCCTTGCCCGATCATTTGGATGATGCGCGCAGCTCCCTGGCGGAATAACAGCAAGGTTTGACGATGGCTACCATCGCTCTCGTAGACGACGACCGCAACATTATCACCTCCGTGGCCATCGCGCTGGAGGCAGAAGGCTATCGCGTGCAGACTTATACCGATGGAGCAGCGGCGCTCGATGGCTTGCGCTCCAATCCTCCCGACCTCGCGATCTTCGACATCAAGATGCCGCGCATGGACGGCATGGAGCTTTTGCGTCGACTGCGACAAAAGTCCAATCTGCCTGTGATCTTCCTCACCTCAAAGGACGAAGAGATAGACGAACTGTTCGGGCTCAAGATGGGCGCAGACGACTTCATTCATAAGCCCTTCTCCCAGCGTCTGCTCGTCGAGAGAGTGAAGGCGATTCTTCGGCGCGCCAACCCGAAGGATGCCGCCGCCCAAAAGGAGTTTGAGGCCAAGGTTTTGGAGCGCGGCGCGCTGACCATGGACCCAGAGCGCCACTCCTGCACTTGGCGCGGCGACCCGGTGGTGCTGACCGTCACTGAATTCTTGATCCTCCACGCCCTGGCTCAGCGTCCTGGCGTCGTGAAGAGTCGCAATCTGCTCATGGACGTCGCCTATGACGATCAAGTTTATGTTGACGATCGCACGATTGACAGCCACATCAAGCGGGTGCGCAAAAAGTTCAAAGTGGTCGATGCCGATTTTGAGATGATCGACACGCTGTATGGCGTGGGCTACCGCTTCAGAGAAGCATGAGTTTGCGCCGGCTGCAAAAGAGCTTGCGCGATTCGTGAGCGAAGGGACGCGAGTGCCAAGATCGGCGCAACCAGCGCGGCAATGGCCGCAGCTATCAGCTATAATGTGTCGGGGTGGACGATAGCGAGGTTGGCACCGTCCGGCGATTGACGAAAGGGTGGCCGTCAATCCGCCGGAAGGTGCAGCCATTCGATCTTGCCGTCTGAAAGCCGTCGCGATTCGAAGCGCAACTCTTTCTTAAATCGAATTGGTAGATTCCAAGGATGGAATGAAACGAAGATCGATATTTGCGCATACAACAGGGCACCCGGCGTCACAAATAGAAGGTCGCCCGGGGTGATTTCATAAGGCTCATGCGGTTCAAGCGTGTGGTTCGTCCACAATCTCTTCGATGTGTGCATGGATGGTTCGCATTTGTCTGAAGGCGAAGTATCACTGCCACGCCCTATTCTTGCACACCGCAGGCTAGTTTCGACGCCCACATCGGTCAGCGGATAACCTCGCTCGTTGGTGATTTTGAAGTAGCCTGAAAACGGGTTCGCAGGCTCTGCGGCGGCGGTAGGTTCGACGCTTATCTGCGGCCATAATTGTGAGATCGTATAAAGCAAGCCCAATATCGTTCCAATGCCGCCTACCACCTTTATAGTCCGCGGTAACCAGTTCTCTGATTTTTGAGGCGAAGCGATAGGTGTAACTGCGTTTGAAGGCTTCTGCCCCGCCAGTGTACGCTTCGCGATCGGCTTCCGGCGCTTTCTTTTTTTCATACCGAGTGCCTTTGAGGGAGTGCCCACGATTTTGAGAAAACCGTGACGTACCCCAATGATTACCGTGAATGCGCGGCGGGTTCCACGAGGGGCGTTCCGCGAATTTCGCGCGCCCCCGCGCTTCGCGCGGTCGGGCTGTCGTGAACCGAACCCGCAAGCGGTTTCGGCCTTATGACCAGGGCGTTTTTCTTTTGAGCGGCCGACCTCGAATCGATAGCGGGCGGCGATTGCTGAGGGTCGAGTGCGCAATCCACAACCGCGACCACGAAGTATCTCAGTTTGAATTTTTGACGAAGTCGACGAAGTTGGTGACAGCCGCAGCAAGTTTTTCGGCGCGCTGCATCTGGAGCGCGCGGGAGTGTCCTTTTTTGGCAAAAGCATCCACAAGGGCTTCGACGTCAGCCCAGTCCAGTGAAACTCTGGCATGGGGCGAGTCTCCGGGGTAATCTTCAAAGGTGAAATGGGTGTGGACAAAATGATCGCTAGCCTCTGCGCCACGTGCCCAGCCTTGTCCAACAGAAGATTCCGTTGTGCGATCTAATTCTGGGTTTGAGCGTATTAAATCCATTCGCATCGCTTCGCTCCTTAGATGATCACCGTGGCAGCGCCAATCACTTCGGGCCGCCTGAGTTCTACGAGTTTCCAGATGTCTCACACTTAAAGCACTTTCGTAAGGCGTCGATCGTCGCGACGCCGCCCGAGCGGTGGCCGGTGGCGTGAGGCGCGAAATCGAGGGGTCAAGCTCCCCGCTCCCGAAAACTCCTCAGCGACCTCCGTAGAGGCGATAGCTTGGCGGCAACGGGCGCAGGCTGAGCCGTGCTGGCCCGATCGGCCGTTGACCCCGCCGATAGCTGACCTAACTTGTGAACTGTGTGTATCGCGCTCCTTTCGATGCACTGAAGAACGCCCTGAGCCCGGATGAAGGGCCAGGGCGTTTTCTTTTGTGCCGGCCTCGTGGGAGCCCCCATGGTGAGCTTTTGCGCTCCGGGTTGGACGAAAAAAGCCGGCGAGCCCCATAAATCCGCTCAGCGGCTTCCCTGGCCGCGATTGCAGCGCTCCCGGCAATTCACCGCGCCAGGAGGCCGCGCGCTTTGGTCGCCAATCCCGCGAGGAAAAGGAAGCCGAGGCTGAAAAGGCCCGCACCGGGGACGGGTGCGCTCATCCCCAGATTGCTGCCGCGAGACGCGTGTTCTCGCGCTTCGGGTTCGCGCCAACACCAGACATTCCAGACGGAAGCGAAAATCGACTCGGAAAATTGGCCCTGTTTGACAGCCAAAGGCTATCGAGATCATCTTCTCTAACGGAGACGAAGCTTCAACCGTGACTGTGGCAATCTGGGAGAAGATAAGTCGACCTCCAGCACCACAAGCTGAACCCAGGGGCTGTCCATGAGCATCACAGGGCTGGGAGCTTTAGAACAGTGGCTTCAGGTATCACAAAGCATAGTTGCTATTATCGGACTCCCCATACTCATACTGACATTGTTGATGATTTGGCGGCAGGCGCAATACGCACACCACACGGCAATGAGCCAAGTATATCAGAATACAGCCAGCGACTTTGGGGCCTTGCAAAGATATTTTATGGATAATCCAGAATACAGGCTGTATTTCTACGATGGTAAAAGCATAGACACGCTCGATCAAGAATATTTACGGGTCTCAGCAATAGCTGAATTCTTACTTCACGCAACGCACAACCTAACAATACACAGAAAATACATGGAGGAGTATCCGTGGTATATTTGGGAGAGATCCCTGCGCGATATTTATAATAACAGCCCAATACTGCAGCGCTTCCTGCATGAACATCCTGACTGGTATACAGACGAGGTACATAGAATATTTACGGGTAGATCGCCTACCCTGGATGCTCGGATAGCGCCAAACAGGAGATGAATTAGGATGGCCAGCGATGCCGCACAGCGAGGCACCGACCGCGCCAAGCAAGCGGTGAGCCTGCGCGTAACGTCGCCCTGAAGGCGGTCCTACAACTGATGGAGATACCGCTCCTTAATCCTGTTCACCGAGAGTTTGGACGTACGTTTTGCCGTACGGATAGAACAGTTCTTTGCGGCCCTGCTGCCAGGCCGCTTTGAGTTCGGGCGTCGTGATGTCCCAGTCCGGCCGGCATTTCTTCGTAACGGCACGTAGGTCCTGGCGCAGATCTTCCAGAGTGGGCCGGCCGAAGAACCAGTAGCCATTGTAGATCTTGTAAATAACGAGACCGGGCTCGAGGACAATCACGTGAGGGATCATGGGATTGTTGACAGTATCAGTGTATTCGGCAATGTCGAGATCCTTTTGGACCTTACGCCCAGCGTCGGAGAGGAAAGTCCAGTGGGCTCCAACTCCGCTACGATATTCATTCGTCTGACTGATATTGTCTGTGCTAATAGTGACAAGCCGGCAATAGGCAACCTCGAGTTCGCGATGGAGTTCAACAAGCCCCTCAGCCTGGCGGCGGTCTTTGGGGCAGAAACCTCCACGGCTGAGGACAAGAACCATTGGATGTTGTCCTTGCAGCTCGGAGAGCTTCCGGCGTTTCGCTGCGTGGTCGGAAAGCTCATAATCGGGGAAGACAGCCCCCGGAACCATGTCAGATCGCATGTGGAATCCTCCACAGTTGGATGCACGTTGGCGGTTACGGCTTCGATCCTTTAAATGTTCCCGGATTTAAGATTGTTAAGACACTCAGCAGGTCGCATTTGGGTCATCTTCAGCCGCGCCGCGCTACCATGAGTGAGTCCGCTCATCCTCGAAAAGCGTCCGCGACAGTGAACGCCGCGAGCCGCCTTTTTCGCAATCACCGCGCCATCCCCGCCGCGCTATGCCCGCGCCAGTCCGGCGACACGTCAATGCGCCTGGAGCCGCAGGCGGCGCAGACGAAGCGTTTCACCCTCGCGATGTTTGGGAAGGGCGTTTCTGGCGCAAGGCCAATCACGCCGAAGCCAAAGGGCGTCGACCGCAGGCAAATCGGATTGCGGCACGTGAGCCAAGCGCCGGCGACGCATTCCCGCTTCAGCCCTCGTTCATATGGGTTGGCCGAGGATGCTATACGTTTGCAGCCCGCACCGTGGGCTGGACACCTTACGAAGGAGAGAAAAATGGTGAAGAAAATTCTCGCCGCGCTGTTGCTGGCGTCGGCTGTTGCCTTTGCCCCTATGGCTGCGTCGGCTCACTACACTGGCTATCGCCATCACCACTACGGCTACGGCCACCACTACCACCATTATTGCCGGTAATTCCGGCAGCGACGCCGACGGCGGAGCCTTTCCCCGCTGTCGGCTTCTCGCGGCAGGGCGCAATTTGACGTAATGACCATTCAACGAATTTCCGGCGTCCCACGCTTCGCGCAGTCGGGCTGTCGTTAACCGAACCCGAGAGCGGTTTCGGCCTTGCGGCTTGCATCCTAACGCCACGGCAACCGTCCTTCGCGGGGCCATCTGGCGGTGTCGCTCGCTTCGCCCGTGGCGATGTCGAGCATCCGATTGGGCCATTGGTTCGGATCGCGGGGGCGCTTAGGCTGTTATTCGGTCATCGGGGCCGTAGACCACAGTTTTGCAGCCAGAGCATATGATGCGAATTCCCTCAGAGCCGTCCTTGCTGTGGGCTACCTCGAAGCCAAGCGGGCAAGCCTCGACCCTTTTCCCGGTAGACCCCGTCTCATTCGGATGGTCTTCCTCGGAAATTACAGCCGTCCCCGACCGCCCGCAATCGTCGCATCTAATGTCAGATGTCCATCGCTCTCGGAGTGTCATCGTCGCACTATGCGCGCTGGCGCGCGAGAGTTCCAGAGCGCTCATGCATGTCCTCACACCCCACCGCGATCATTTCACGCGTGCTCTCAATTTCGGAGAAGCCAACATGCCGACGACCTACCTTCCTCGCGTTACTGCGGCGGACAACGAAGTCTTGCGGCGCGTGGTTGGCAACTACCCAGCCGAACTCGTACGAAAAATGGCTTTATCTGCAAGCGAAGGAGATCGCGAATTGGCAAAGGAGTGGGTGGGAAGTCATCTTGATCGATGTCGGCGCGGACGATTTTGTCCGCTACTGCAAGGAGACAACGGCAAGCCCGAACTTCCACACGTTCAGAGCTATCGCCTCTGCCAAGGCGATTGGAAAATTTAAGTGATGTCCATGCGATGAGCCCGACTCCCGAGGAATCTTCGTTCATGCTTTCACCGATCACCGCCCGATCCCCGCCGCGCTAAGTCCGCGCCAGTCCGGCGTCACGTCGACCCTCCTGGAGCCGCAAGCGGCGCAGACAAAGCGGCGCGCGGCTTGCCGCCGATCCTTGACGCAAGCTCCCGCTGCGCCCCGCTCCCTGCTATGCTTGGCGCAAAGCAGGGGGCCGCGATGTCAGTTGACGAAGTTCGCCGTATCATTGAGAAAGCTATTTTCTCGGCAAACATTGATTATCCAACAAGCAATGATGAAACCCGCTGGTCGGAGTATCGTCGTGGGCCCGAAGAGTGTAGGCTTCTGGCAGACGCAGTTCTTATAGCGCTCCGCGATGCTGGATACGAGATCAAAAAGGCGGAATGAAATGCCCATAGGCCCTAACGGCGAGAAGCGCCCTGCCGAGGTGATCGGCAACGCCGTAAAGGTCATGCGATCCTCACGGGCAAGTGGCGCACATGAGAAATTCAAACACAGACACTGCCCGTTTTTAGGCCGCTAACGCAAATCAGGCGAAGAGCGCGAAGATGGGACGGCCGCCGAAGCTGACCCCGCACCAGAAGAAGGTGACCATCCGCCGCCGCGACCACGGAGAGGAAACGCTTGCGGAAATTGGCCGCAGATATAACGTCAGCGGATGGACGATTTCGAGGGCGCAATTATGACGATTGATCCAGACTTTGTGCCCCCGGACATGCGAGCGGAGCTTCAAAAATTTGACAAAGAAGCAGATGAACTCATAGCTTCATTTGTTAAGGAAATAGATCGTTCGCCGCCGCCGCCGCTCATCTACCACTATACAACTGATGTTGGCTTAAGAGGAATTTTAGAAACTGGGAAGATTTGGCTAACGGACATTTTCAATCTCAATGATCCGTCTGAATTGAGCCACGGGTTTTCACATGTGATCAAAATTCTGAACGGCAAGGCAGTTGATGGGCCTCCCCCAAGCAAGCTGTTCGCTCAGCAAATTGAGGCGTTCCTTACGCAAGGCGGAATCCAAGCCGCCGCTCATTATTTTGTCAGTTCGTTCAGCTCGAACGGTGACGATCTTGGGCAGTGGCGAGCCTACGCTGACAATGGGCGAGGCTACGCACTTGGCTTTGATGCCAAACATCTAGAGAAAGCTTTCACGAAAGAAGGCGACGTGCCGATCCAGAACAATTGCACCTTTCCGGTCACCTATAATGACGGTAAACTCGTCGAGTTGCACATGCAGCTCGTTGAAAGAATGTTTCATTTGCTATCCCTGCCGTACGGCAGAGACGCGTCGCCGGAAGGTATTCGCGAATACATGAGCGAGCTTTTTGTCTCGCTTTCTTTGCACGCTTTGCGTTCCGCGCTTTTTTTCAAACATGAAGCTTACAAGAATGAGAGTGAATACAGATTTTTGCAAATACATAGGGCGGACATGCCGCCTCCAGAGGTGAAATTAAGGAGTCGCCCCTATTCATTGGTCAAGTACAGGGAATTTAACTGGCGAAGCGCAGCGGCGGGAGCGCTCAAAGAAATTGTCATCGGGCCTGCGGCCGACCGCGATAAGGCTTTTCAGTTTGCAACAGGCTGCCTTCGTTCGTCCCATGGTAAGTTGTTTCAGCCGATCCATTCAAAAATTCCTTACAAAGCAACATGAATCTCAAAGGTATTACGGGCTTCGCAAAACCCAGACCTTTTGCAAGGTTCCATAATGAGCGTTGCGGGAATTTCGGGCGTCCCCGCGCTTTGCGCAGTCGGGCTGTCGTAAACCGAATCCGCGAGCGGTTTCGGCCGTGCGGCTTCCATCGCTGACGCCACGGCACCCGCCCTGCGCGAGCCCGCCCACCGCCTCTCGCCGATTAGGGTGGACCGTGTCCGGTGCAGGAAGCCGTCGGTAGTGTGCGAAATTCTTTAGTTGGTATCCTCATTGTAACGCTCGTGATTAGCGCAGAAAAGCAGTACGTATTGAATTAATCTTTTTGGGCAGTATGATTTTTCTGGCAGGCGTGTCAGCGTAGACTGGGGCGAGGCCATGAGCGGCGTCCAAACAATACATGTCATCGACGACGATGCGACGGTCCGAATTTCATTGCAAATCCTTTTAGGGGCAGAGGGTTACGTCGTTCACAGCCATGAATCCGCCCAAGCGTTCCTCAACGCAATTGAGAAAGACGACGTTGGTTGCATCGTCACGGATGTAAATATCCCGGAAATGAGCGGAATCGAGCTTTTGTCTGAAATGTGCAAGCTACGCATGGGTATGCCCGCCATCGTCATCAGTGGATTCATGGACTCTCGGCTCAACCAGGCGAGCAAGGAACAGGGCGCATTTCGTTGCTTCCAAAAGCCGGTCGATCTAGACGACCTCCTTGCCGCTATCCACGCGGCGTTGGTTCACGCCTATGGAGGAGATCAAAACCCGGCCTTCTCCGGTTAGCGCTGCTGCTGCGACGCACGCGCTCTCGCGCCGCAGTGATGCGCCAAGACCAGACGTTGCGCCAAAGCGCTATTTAGCCACATTTCAAGGTAAAGGTCATGCTTGTAGGAAATGCCGGAATGGAGCAATTATCCATGCGGTCAACGACAATCGCTGGAATTGGCGACAGCGTGAGATATTGCGATGAATGAATTGCGCCCCGCCGTATTGCGGCAAAAGATTAACGACCGCCCACAGCGCGTTCTTGTGGTCGAAGACGATACTGCGCTCGCGACGCTGCTTGTTTATAATCTCCAGTCAGAAGGTTTTATCGCAGAGTATTTAGATCGCGGCGACGAGGTTGAGCTGCGCCTCTCCGAAGCGGCACCCGATCTTGTTATACTCGACTGGAGGTTACCGGGCGTGTCTGGGCTGGAGATATGCCGCAGGCTTCGGGCACGCGACGACATTCGCGACATGCCAGTGATCATGCTAACCGCGCGCGGCGAAGAAAGCGAGCGCGTGCGCGGCCTCTCGGTCGGTGCCGATGATTACGTGGTCAAACCGTTCTCCATGCTCGAACTCGTGGCGCGCGTGCGCGCGTTACTGCGGCGCTACCGCCCGGAACGGGTTGCGAGGCAATTAACCGCCGGTGGCATCGACCTCGACCGCGAGACACGCCGCGTCTACCGGGCGGGCCGTGAAATCCACCTTGGTCGGATCGAGTTTCGCCTTTTAGAATCCCTCCTGGAGAAGCCGGGCCGCGTCTTCACGCGGGCGCAGCTTCTCCACAGCGTCTGGGGCATGTCGGCGGAGATCGACGAGCGCACGGTCGACGTGCATGTCGGACGTTTGCGAAAGGCGTTGATCAAAGGCCGCGAGAAGGACCCCATCCGCACCATGCGCGGCTTCGGCTATTCCTTCGATGAGACCCTTGGACACAGGTGACCCCGCCGAACGAGGCCATTGCCGTGCCACGTGTCGGGCCGCTTTGCCTTGGCGCTTACCGCACATAGGGTTTGGCGCCAGGAGCGGAAGTTGAGAGGCTCCGCCGGGGCCCTTTGTTTGCGTGGCGGCTGTTTGAGACCGTGTGGACAATTTGTCCGGACAGCTGCCGCCTTCGCTAACTTGGCGAAGGCTCGTGGACCAGCGATCCGCCAACTAGAGTCGCCAACTTAAGGCGCAGAAATTGGTTTGTTGACTCGATTGATGGGCGTTAGCTACAACCCTTGGCAATTGTGTGAGGAGGGAGATAATGAACCGCTTAGACCGACTGGCTAATGGCTTAGAAGCACGCCGTAAAAATCTATTGAAAGAACTAGATCTAGTGAACTCCGCCATTGAGCATGCAAACATTGTTTCGATTGGCGACGTCAATGCTATTGAGTGGATAAATAAGCTGCGAAAATGGCACGATGAGTTGCGAGATCTGATAGATAATCTGCCGCGCATGGATCGAAAATAATCGTGATCTACGGCTCAAATCCTCGATACGGATCGACGCCGGTGCCGAGCCCCGCGCGGCAGTGAACGCCGCGAGCCGCCTTCTTCGCAATCACCGTCCCATCCCCACCGCGCTATGCCCGCGCCAGTCCGGCGAGACGTCAATGCGCCTTGAGCCGCAGGCGGCGCAGACGAAGCGTTTCACCCTTGCGATGTTTGGAAAGGGCGTTTCCGGCGCAAGGCCGATAGCCTTGAAGCTCAAGGGCGTCGAGCGCAGGCAAACCGGATTGCGGCACGTCACCCATGCGCCGGCGACGCCGTCGGATTGTAGATGCGCAATCGTGGGTGGATTCGGCATAATGACGAATTGTCACATGATGGTGTGACGAAATTGCGCCGATTGTTGCCCTGAGAGTTGTCGCGAGGCGGCCCAGCGCCTTTCGCAACCCGGCTGGACGCCCAACAGCCGAGAGCCTTCTCTGGAGCCCTCCCCCAGAAACAAAGCGCCAATGTTAAGCTCACGCTATTTGTCAAGCTTCAGCTAACTATCAAGCTCAAGCTAGCGTCCTCACTTTTCGGGCTTGATCGGCCCTTCTGTGTTGTGTAGGATACCGTAAGTGGAATCCTACAAACCAAGCGCTTGGCGTCCGACTTAAACTCGGCAGTGAGCTTAAACTTTACAATAGAGGACATGCTGAAGTGAAACAGAAACATGATGATACGCCCGGCGAACTCGCGGAGGAGAGCACCGTGTTTGCGCGCGACATGACTGAAGAGGAGCAGCGCATCTATCGCAGGGGGCTTAGCAGCCTCTCCGCCGTCAATAAGACGTGGCGGCACTGGCTGAACATCGGCGAGGTGTTGGTGATCGGCCGGCGCTGGGCCTTGCGCGAGAGCAATTCGAACGCACCCAACGGTCGGCGATACACCGACGCCTTCAGTTGGTGGCTGAGCAGGCACAAGCAGTTCGACAAGAAGCTTGATCCGAAGGAGCGCGCCGACCTGCTGACGATCATGGAGAGCCCCGAGATTCTGGCGTGGCGCGGCACGATTGCCGACGACGACAAGAACTATGACGGCAAGCTCTCGCCCATGGATCGGCGACGCTGGAACAATCCGCGCAGCGTGCTCGCGGCTTACAAGGCGATGCAGAACGCGCACAAGCGGGAGCTTGATAAGCAGAACGCCCAGAAGGCCATCGAGCTGGCTCTGAAGGCCGACAACGGAGAGCCGATGGGCGCGCCCATTGTGCCACCACGCAAGCCGCTCGACCGTCAGCGTCTCAAGGCGAAGAAGGTTGCCGTCAGCCTCTATGCTTCGCTGCTCAAGGAGCACGGCCGAGACGGCGTGCGGCTCATCATCGGCGCGCTGGCGAAGATCAGCGACAACGACCCCCGCGAGGGAGAGGCGGAGGCGGCGGCATGACCCCCACCGAACACGTGTGGCGCTCTTGGGTCATGGGGACGCCGCATACCCTCTCTCGTCGGCGGGGGCGCGCCGTTCCCTTCGGCCGCTGCCTGTTTGACGCCTGGGCGCGGGCGCGGGAGATCAGAGCTGACGAAGAGAGGCGACGGGCGGCGTGACGCCGAGGCCGCCCAGCGCCTTTCGCCGTCATCAGCGGCTCCCCAGCCGCGACCTTAGTGCTCGCGGCATTCTCCGCGCCAGGAAGCCGCGCGCCTTGCTCCACACGCCCGCCAGGACGAAGAAGGCCAGACTGAGCAGGCCAGCGCCGGGAAGGCGAGTCCGCTCGACCCCGCATAGCCGCCGCGACACACGCGTTCTCGCGCGGCAGTGCCGCGCCATGAGCCGCCATGCGGGCGAGCGAGTTCGAAGTGACCCGAGATCGAGAGACCAGGAGCATCCGTTTCGGTAAGCGAACAGCACCGAAGCCGATAGTCGCACGACACCCCTTCTCGTGACTTTGTCATTTGCCTATCCTGCGTCGCGACGAACGCAGACGTTCGTGTGTTAGCTGCTTCGTCCACTCCGACCCCATAACGCCCCAATAGAAAACATTATGACAAACAAGGACAAATCCGCGGTCAGTTGGAGCGACGTCAAAGCCAAGTTGGGAGATTTTGACCGCGCCGGCTTGCTCGGTCTGGTGCAAGACCTGTATTCCGTCAGCAAGGACAATCAGAATTTTCTGCATACCCGCTTCGGACTGGGATGTGATGTGCTCAAGCCCTACAAGACAATTATTGAGCGCTGGTTGTGGCCGGACGTTTACAAAAATCAGCAATATTCCGTCTCGAAGGCAAAAAAACCGATCACCGATTACAAGAAAGCCTCCGGCCTACCGGAGGGTTTGGCCGAGCTGGCAGTGTACTATTGCGAGCAGGCCATTGGCTTTAGCAACGCAGTGGGCTTAGATGACGAGGGATACTACGACGCCTTGGTCCGGATGTTTTCACAAGCGCTGAAGATGGTAATGACGCTCCCCGAGACAGGGCGCGAGTTGTTTCTCGACCGGCTGCAAGACGTCCGGGCATCTAGCCGGGGCATAGGCTGGGGTGTCGAGGACGATTTCAACGACCTCTGGCAACGAGCCGGTCTCGAATCCGATAATTGAGGTAACTGTCTGGGTTCAGCGGCCCGCTTTAGGTCAAACTCGGTGGTTCGACCATATGCATGTCCTGTCTCCTTCCATTCCGATCACTCACAAATTGGCGCGCCCCAGTAACCTACGCCGCGGAGCTGATGGCGTTGAAACCGAGCGTCTTCATTGGCAAAAAAACGCGATGACGCGCCATGACAAAACAATGGGGCACACGCCCTGAGCACCAACCTAATATAGGTCTAGCAAATGATCCGCCGAAACGTTTCAGATAAACTGCGAGAGATTGCTGCTGAGATTGAGCGGCGCGGCTCCACAAACCTGACTAGGCTTACGGTGCTAAAAAAATGGTTTGAGGTGCCGAGCCGTTTATCATCATTTGCGATCTTTATTGCAGTTCAGGCTTCAAGGCAGAAGACAAAAACCACCAAGGAAGCAGCGGAGCTTTTTCGGGAGGCGCGTGCTCTGCTTGCTGACGTGGATGTATTTGCCCCCGTGATTCCGCGTGCGGCAGCCACAGAACTGCTCGCATGTCTTCGGGCATTCCAAGACGAGTATAGGGACGTGGCCTGGGGGCCGGTGCGCATCATTCATGATCACAATTTGTATCTAAACGAATGCGGGCTTCGTATATATCTGGGGCATGGAGATACGCCGACTGGGGGCTACCGTCTCGCCGTAAACTACTGTGAACACTACGATCCGCGCTATGGGAATTGCCTCAACGGTCCTTCCCGCAGGAGGATCGAAGAGATTGTCGATTTTATACGTGGCGTTGAGGATCGTGAGGAGGCGGGCGTTTAGATGTGATGGGTGCGTTTAAGAAACGGCGTGCTGTCCAACAACATTATCAAGAACGAGGGAAGCGGCCCTCCTTCCAGCGGCGGGATTACAATTTTCGCGTTTGTTGCGACAATGGACAACGGCATCTTAAGAGGGGTGTGACTTCTGCATCGGGTCATCTTCACCCGTCCCGCCCTTCCATGAGTGCGTCCGCTCACCCTCGAAGAGCGTCCGTGACACTGATCATCGCAAGCCGACCTGCCGCCGCTTCCCCGGCCGGCCTTTGTCGAGTTGGCTCGAAGCTCGCCGCCGAGGACTACAAGGTTCCGCCACGCGTAAGGCCACACAAACCGCGCGCCGCGCACTACAAGCCACGCGTGAGGGTCGCCGCAGAATGACGCCTCCTGCATACCTGCGTGCTAACTTTAGTTGCACTATCGCTTCGTCCAACTTCGTGAGACTGCTCACAATGTATTATTATACTTAGCTTTATCGACATATATGGAAACACAAAATGACTGACGGAGCGTCAGCGCGCCATGCAGGAGGGCGAGGTCGAAAGCCGAAAAGCGCGTCGGCTGCGGGACAAGGTTGCGGTCGCATATGGCCCACTGTCCAAGCGCGCGCTCCAGCCGATCGACCCGCTCTCTCTCGCCTTCGAGCAGGCGAATGCGCTCGTCGAGGTCGCCGACGCCGGCAAGATGCGCGTCGAGGCCCCCAAGATAGGCGGTGACGGCGGGGTTCATCGGGACGGAGCCGGCGGGAGGGAACAAGAGGCGATTCGGCTCATGGCGGCCCTCGCGGATGGAAGGCCCGAACTTACGATGTTTTTTTACCACGTCAAGAGCAAAGATGTTTTTAAACATCGTATGGTTAACGGAGAGGTTTGAAAACACCCAACCACCCGATTCGGCGGCCCCTCGTCGGAGGCGGCCCCTAACCCAAATCTGTCGCGCCCTGCGCCAACGGCGCGCGCAAGGCGTCATTGCGAGCGAAGCGAAGCAATCCAGGGCTGAGGAACGATCCACGTCGTTTCCCGCACAACCGCAAACGAGATCACAAAGGATACCGCTTTGCGCGTGGATTGCTTCGCTTCGCGCGCAAGGACGGCTGCATGGGCCCAATCAAATTCGTGACGCAGCAAAGCTGGAGCCCCTCAGCTTCAGAGATCCAGCATCACTTTGCGCACGCGGCCGATCACGGTCGGCGGGCCTTCGAGAAAGATCGTCTCATAAGCGGGATTGGTGGAATAGGGTTCCAAGCGGTCGGGGCGGGTCATCCAGCGCTTGAACGTCGCCTCGTCCTCGTCGGGCGTCGCGAAGACGTAAAAAGCTCTGGGATGCAGCGCCTTGTCGGCGCGGTCGACGATGATGATCGATTTCTCCGGCGCGATCATGTTCATCGAGTCGCCGACGACCTCGAGCGCGATATAGTCGCCGCGCGGCAGGCCCGGCGCGAGAACGCGCCGCATCTCCGCCGAGCTGTCGATGGCGCCCGTCTCCGAAAAGGCCGTCGCCGCGACCGAGGAGACGAGCGGCACGTGCCAGGACACCATCGGGACGTTGGCGACGTCGGCGGCGAAGTCCTTCTCCTCGATGAGTCGAGGACCCAGGCCCGTCGTGACCCAATACATGCGCAGCCCCAGCGCGTCGCAGATGCGCTGCAGATTGTCGACGCGCGGCCAGCGATGCGGATTGCGCCGCAACTGGCTCAAGAAGGTGCGCTCGAGGCCGGCGCGGCTCGACGCCTCGTTCTCGGTCATCTTGAGTTCGGCGAGGCGTTCGGCGAGCCGGCGCACGATCTGATCGCGGGAGATGTCGATGTTCATGCCGCGATTTTAAAATTTTCGGGTCGCCTGCCGTTAGTGGTTATAAAACCATTGACACGGTGTTTTAAAACATCATAATGGCTCCGCTTGGCTCCTCTCAGCCGGCCCGCGCAGGTCCCCCCCTCCTCGCCTCGCGCGGCTCCTGCGGCCGGTCGCGGCGTTTCCCGACCGGCCGCTTTTTTTGGCTCCCGCGGCCCGCAGCGGCCGCTTGTTTTGGATGAGGTTCGATCATGGCGATGATTTCGAAAGCCGCGCTAGGCCGTTATTCGTCCAGTCAAGGCCTGCCCGGGCCGGAACTGCCGCGTGAAGGGCGGCGCGCCGGCGGCAAGATCGAAATCGTCCATGGTCAGGAGGTCGACCCTTTCTTCGCCAACGGGCTGGACCTGCCCTCTCGGGGGCGGACGCCCGGTCCGCGCCGCCAGCGCGTCGCGATCAACGCGCGCACCGACGTTCTCGAATATGAGCATGGCCGCGGGCGGCTGACGCCAACCGCCTACGCTACGGGACGCTACATCGACGCCCTGCTCGAGGCCGCCAATGGCCGGCGAAGCGGCACGGAGTTCGGCGAGCGCAATCGCCAGCAGGTTTCTCCGCTGTCGCTGCAGCACGCCATGGCCGCGCGCATCGATGCGGGGCGCGCGGCGGGAATCCTTAAGCAGGCGATAACGCAGGAGATCGGCGCCGAGGCAGCGCGCGTCGTCGTGCTCATCATCGGCGAAAGCCTGAGTTTCCGCGAGATCGCGCGGATGGACGGGCGCTCCGAGGGCAAGAACCGCGAGGGAGTTCCCACCGGCAAGGGCCGCGACTGCGAGCGCGCGGCGCGACGCATCGGCGGCCTGTTTCGCGCGGGGCTGGAGGATTTGGCGCTGGCCTGGGAGAAGAAGGGCGCGCCGGTCTAACGAATTTCCAAAGACTTTCGACTGCGCGGACAAGGGCCTCACTCCCGATGATAGGGATGGCCCGCCAGAATCGTCATCGCGCGATAGATTTGCTCGGCCGCCAGAATCCGCACGAGCTGGTGCGGGAGCGTCAACTTCCCGAAGCTGTAGGCGACGACGGCCCTCTCACGCAGCGCCGCGTCGAGCCCCTCCGCGCCGCCGATCGCAAACCACAGATTCGCGCGGCCGCGATCGCGCTCTTTCTCGATGAAGCCCGCGAAATCCACGCTGCTCGCGGCCTCGCCCCTTTCGTCGAAGACGGCGAGCGTCGCCTCCGCCGGAAGCGCGGCGAGCAACGCTTCGCCCTCCTCACCCATCCGCGCGGCGGCGGCGCGGGCGCGGCTTTCCGAGACCTCCTTCACCTCGAGGCCCTGCAGGCCGAGGTTGCGGAGTTCGGCGATTCTCTGAGCGTAACGCTGGAAGAGCTCGCGCTCAGGGCCCGCCTTCATGCGGCCGACGCAAAGAAGGCCGAGGCGCATTCCCACCGCGCAAAAATCCTGCTTAGACCGTGCGCATTTCGCGCGGCCGGTCGCCGCCCCACATTTTTTCGAGATTGTAGAACTGGCGCACTTCGGGCCGGAAGATATGGACGATGAGGTCGCCCGCGTCGACCAGCACCCAGTCGCATTGCGGCAGACCCTCGACGCGTGGAGCCGAAAAGCCCGCCGCCTTGCAGGCCTTGATCACCCGGTCGGCGATTGCGCCGACATGGACGGTCGAGCGGCCGGTCGCGACGATCATCGCATCCGCGAGCGCGGTCTTGCCTTTGAGATCGATAAAGGCGCTGTCATCGGCCTTGGAGTCCTCGAGGCTGCGATGAACTGCGACAAGCAATTCGTTGAAAGACGGCGTCGCTGGCGCTTCGCGCGCCTCGGCTTCGCTCAAGGTCGAAACGGCTTTCTTGGTCAGTGTCGACGCTCCCTTCACAGGGCCAGCCCCTGGTCAACATGGGGCGATTCTGTCACGATTGCAACTCTTGCGCCTTGCTCGCCGGGAGCGCGAGCTGCGGGAGCGAGGCGCTCAAGAAACGCCGCGCCGCGCCGGTATGCGCCTCGGTTACCCGCGAGAAGTAATACGAAGCGAGAAGAACGATCCCGAGCACGCCAAAAAGTATGGCCCAATTTGCGGGCGTCGCGGGCTGCAGCGCATAGGCCGGCCCCAGGCTCGAATCGACGAGCGCGCGGCAGAGCACCAGGATCGGCATGTGAATGCTGTAAATCGAGAAGGAGAAATTCGCGAACGCGTGATGAAACCGCGGCCGCAGCCAGTTCCAGCCCTCCGCGGAGCTGTGACGCACGGTGAGCAGGAGATTCGAGAGCAGCAAGGCCGCAATTAGATCGGCGATGTCCTGAAGCCAGGGATGCGCGTCGAGCACGGGCCCGCGCACGAAGAAGCGGAAAAGAATCAGCGCCGCGACGTAAATCGCCAGCGACGCCCAGCGCGAGGCGATCAGCGGGCGGACGGGGAGGCTCGCCAGCGCTCCGATGACCCAGAGCAGAAAGCCGAAGCGAAACCAGGCCGAGGCCATGCCGAGGTAAAGGAAGATCGCAACGCCGAGCGCAAAGCCAACGTAGCGCAAGGCCTTCGAGTAGTTCGTCGCCAGCGGCAGGGCGAACAGCGGGAAGCAGATATAATACCAAAATTCGCAGGCGAGCGACCACAAGGGCGAGTTCGTGCCGAACGGCGGCACCAGTATCTCTTGGAAGTTCAATATATTGCCTAGGAAGATCGTCGCCGTCGAGTGGCCCTGAAACACCGGGATGTCATAGAAGGACGGGTCGGGAAGGCTGCGGCCGGCGCCGTCGAGGAGAAGCGTCAGAAAGAGCGTCGGCACGGTGACGATATAGATGCGCGCGAATTGGTGGATAAAATATTCGCGCAGGAAGTCCTTGCGCTTGCGGACGCTCGCCAGCACGGCCCCGCCGACGAGATAGCCCGAGAGCACAAAGAAGCCGAGCACCATCTCATGGCCGAGCGCGAAATTGGCGACGAACCACCAGGCGTAGACCGGCGGCGCGTGCGGCGCCGTCATGACGTCGCCGAGGTTCAGGAAAGTGTTCGTCGCGTGGACGGAGATGACAATTAGCGCGCCGATCCAGCGATAGGCTTCGATCATCTGCGACAAGAGAAAGGGCATGGCGTCTCCGTGCGGCCTCAGGCGAGACCGACTTACCTCGCCGCGACAGAATCTCCAAGAAATTGGGCCGGATTTGGACGCTCACCCCTTTTGGCGGGCGTTTCGTCGTGGACAGGCGCGCGAGACTCTGATATTCCGACGACACGGACGAGGCGCTCCGCCCAGCGCCCGATTCGTTGTTTCCAAACCTACCCCTCCCGCGCGACCGGAGGGCGCAAAGCAAGGACCGCTACGTGCAAGTTCTCGTTCGCGACAACAACGTCGACCAGGCTCTTAAAGCGCTGAAAAAGAAGATGCAGCGCGAAGGCATTTTCCGGGAAATGAAGTTGCGCGGGCACTATGAGAAGCCCTCCGAAAAGCGCGCGCGCGAAAAGGCCGAGGCGGTCCGCCGGGCCCGCAAGCTCGCCCGCAAGAAGCTCCAGCGCGAGGGCCTGCTTCCGGTCAAGCCGAAGGCTGTCCCGGGCGGCCGTTAAGCTCGCCTTAACCCTGGCGCGACCAATTATCGCCACAGCGACCCATTAGCCGATGGCCTGGGCTCCGTCCGCGGCGGAGCGAGTTGAGCGAATCGACGCAAAGGCGACAGGCTTTTGCGCTCGCAAGTTGCTCCAGCTTTCTGATCTGGCGCGATCTAACGGGCGCGCCGGAAGGCCTTTGGGAGGATCCGGGCGAATGCGCGAGAGTTGGGCTTTGGCCCCACGCCGCGGATGGGCGGCTTTGGCCGCAGCGGCGCTGGCGATGGCCATGCTCGGCGGCTGCGCGACCGGCGACGGCATCATCCGTCCGGCTGGACGCGGGATCGCCGAGACGACCGAGACCGACGCCCGCGCCGCCGACACGAACATCGCGTCGCTCACCGACGTGATCAAGCGCAATCCCTCGAGCGGAGACGCTTACAACACGCGTGGCGTAGCCTACGCGCGCATCGGCCGCTTCCAGGAGGCCGTGGAGGATTTCACGGCGGCGATCCGCCTCGATCCGAATAATTTCGCGGCCTACACCAATCGCGCGCTGGCCTATCGCCAAGCCAACCACAATGATCTGGCGCGCATCGACTTCGATCGGGCGCTTTCCGCCAATCCCAATCACGCACCGGCGCTCATCGGCCGCGCGAATCTCTTGCGCGCGCAAGGCAATCTCGAGCAGGCCAAGACCGATCTGGATACGGCCATCAAGCTCAATCCCGAGAACGCCCAGGCCTTTCACGCGCGCGGCCTCATCAACCAGAAGCTCGGCGACAATCAGCGCGCGGTCAGCGATTTCGACAATGCGATCGACCGCGATCCCTTCGCGGCGGCGCCCTATCAGGCGCGCGGCGAGAGCCTCGTCAACCTCGGCAAGTATGACAAGGCGATCGAAGACTTCAACGCGGCGCTGAACGTCGACGCCAAGAATCCAGTGTCCTGGGCTTGGCTCGGCCTCGCCTACGACCGCTCCGGCAATCGCGCCAAGGCGCGTGAAGCCTATCAGCGCGCGCTCACCCTCGACCCGGACCAACCGATCGCCAAACAAGGCATGCGGGGTTAGGCCGGGCGCTTCCTCGCGCGCGCCTCCGAAAAAGCGCAGGCGCGCGCTCAGGCCAGCAAAGCGATGAGCGGATCGATGAGCGGCGCGTCGGCGGGCGGCATCGGATATTTGCGCAACTCTCGTGCGAAGGCCCAGGCGAGGGTCTGGCCTTCGCACGGCGTCACGATCCCGTCCCAGCGCCGGCAGACGAAAAGCGGCATCAGCAAATGGACGTCCTCATAGGCGTGGCTTGCGAAGGCGAGCGGCTGCATGCAGGACACGCAGGCGTCGATCCCGAGCTCTTCGGCGAGTTCGCGCGCGAGGCCTTGCTCGGGGCGCTCGCCCGGATGCAGCTTGCCGCCCGGAAACTCCCAAAGACCCGCGAGCGCCTTCCCTTCCGGCCGTCGCGCGAGCAGGATGCGCTTGTCGGCGTCGATGAGCGCCGCCGCGACGACGAGCAGCAATCGCGCGCCCTGCCCCTCCCCGCGGCCAAGCCGGCCCAGCTCTGTCATCGCGGTTTCCCGCCCGCCGCCGCGCCGCGCGCGGCCTGGAGAAAGGCCGCGATGCGGCTTCTATCCTTCTCGCCCGGCGCGCTTTCGACGCCCGAGGAGACATCGACGCCGGGAGCGCCGGTCAGGCGCATGGCCTCGGCGACGGTCTCGGGCGTGAGGCCTCCGGAGAGGAGCCATGGCCCCTCTCTCGGCGCCTCGTTCAATAAGCCCCAGTCGAAGGCGAGGCCGAGGCCGCCCGGCCGCGCGGCGTCCGGCGAGGGCTTGGCGTCATAGAGCAGCACGTCGGCCTCGGCGTAGGCCCTGGCGGCGACGAGATCCTCCGCGGCGTTGACGCCGATCGCTTTGATCACCGGAAGCTTGAAGCGCGCCTTCGCCTCGCGGACCCGCTCGGGGGTCTCGCGGCCGTGGAATTGCAGGAAATCGGGTCGAAGGGCGTCAATGATCTCGGCCAGCGCCTCGTCGCCCGCGTCAACCGTGAGCGCGACCGTTCGGATCCGCCCCGCCGCCCGCACGGCGAGGGCTTTCGCCGCCTCGAGCGTCAGATGTCGAGGGCTCTTTTCGAAAAAGACGAAGCCCGCGAGATCGGCGCCTGCCTCGATGGAGGCCTCCAGGGCGTCGATCGTCTTCAACCCGCAGATCTTGACGATCGGCCCCTGCGCCGCTCGTGTCTCCCAGGGCGCGGCGGGCACGCGTCAGGCCAGCCGACCCGAGGCGTGAGCCAGCATGGTGTAGACCTTCCCCGCCTCTCCCGTCAGCAGATCGAGCGACTGCTCGCCGTCTCGGTCGTTGCGGCCCGTCTCGACGAGCAGCTCCTCGAAATTGCGGACATAGGTGTCGATCGTCGCCCGGAAGTCCGGCTCGCTGCGATAACGACGCCGCATCTCCTCGAACGCCTGGCGGCCCGCGGAAGTGTAAAGCTGGCGCGTGAAGAGACCGTCGCGTTCGCCGCGCTGGAAGCGCCGCCAAGTCTCAGCCAGCGCGGTGTTGTCGACCATTCTTGCAATTTCGACCGAAAGATTGCCCAGCCCCCCGCCGCCTACGGCCGCAGAACGGCGTGCGCCGCGGTCGGCGGGCGGGGGCGGCGCGGTCGCCGGCTCGCCCTCGTCGTCCTGAGAGGCGCGCGCCAGCACGCCGGAGAGCCAGCCCTGGCCGCCCGCGGCTTTGGGAGCCGGCGCCGCGGGCATGCGCGGCGGCGGCGGCGGCGGCGCAGATCTCGCGCGCGGCGCGGGCTCAGGGGCCGGCTGGACCGGGAGCGCCTGCGCGCGCGCCGGCGCCTCCGGAGAGCGCTGGGGCGGGCTCTTTTCGGCGATGTCGTAGACGCGGCCCGAGCGCGCGACGAGATCCGTCAATTCGTTCAGCGCCTTGACTTGATCGCCGACGACGCGGCGCAGCGCCGAGGCTTGTTCTGCGGTCTCGCGCGGAAGCTCCTCGGCCCCGCGGCGCAGCTCCGCCCGCGTCGCTTCGAGATCGCGCGCCACTTCCTGGGAGAGGCCGCGAATCTCGCCCGCCGCCGCGTTGAAGCGCTCGCTCGCCTGATTGAGCACCTGAGAAAGCTCCCGCGTCGCCTGCTCATAGGCGGCCTGCATCGTCGCGGAGGTGCGTTCGCGCTCCATTTCGGTCGCGGCGCGAATCTGAGCGAAGCGCTCGTCGACGACGCCCGCCGTCTCTTGCGTGGCTTGCGTCAAGAGCTGGCCGACGTCCTGGGCGCGAGACTCCACGTGACGGAAGCTATCCTCCATCGTCCCCGAGAAGGAGCCCAAAGCATTCAGGAACTCTTCCCGCTTCTCCTCGATCAGCGAGACGAGAGAGACGAGCGAATTGCGGCGCGCTTCGACCGTCGCGTCGAGGTCCTGCTGGCTGTTGGCGAGCTCGGCCACTCTTTGAGCGAGCGTCGTCTGCGCTTCTTCGATGCGCGCGGCCACGGATTCGGCCCCGCCCAGCGCGCCGCTGGTCAGCGTTTCGAGCGAGGAGAGCTGCTCGAAGACGCCCGTCATCGCGCCCCGGAACTCCTGCAGCCTCGCGCCCAGCCGCTCATCGACCGACGAGAGATCGGCGCCCGCCTGCTCGATGATGCGCTGTAGCGATTCATTGGTGCGGCCGAGATGGTCGACGACCTGCGGCAGCTCGGCCCTGAGCTTGTCGCTCGTGGCGACGAGCGCCGCGATCGAGGTGTTGCTCGCCGTGTCGAGCGCCGTCGAGAGCGCCTGAGTCGATTGGTCGATCGCCCCGACGAGCTGGTCGCGCTGCTCGCCGAGATTCTGCAGGATCGCGCGGCCGCGGCTTTCGATCGCCTGAGCGACGAGCTCGCCGACATTGTTCAACTCGCGCGCCACCCCGCCGCCACGTTCGACGATCTCGGAGTTGACCTGATCGAGCTTGCCGACATGGGCCGACAATTCTTCGATCCGCTGGCCCAGCGAGCCCGTGAGATCGCCGGCCTTGGCGGCGACGACGGCGTCGAACTCCTTGAGTTTTTCGTCGAGCGCAGCCGTCGCCTGCTCCGAGCCCGTAGCGAAGGCGCGCAGCACCTCCAGCCCGTGCCGAGTAAGGGTCTGCTGCAGCCTCTCGCCGCCGAGCGTGAGGCCGGCGTCGATCCGCGCGGCGAGATCGTCGAAGCGGTCGCCCGCCTCCTTCGCGCGGCTGGAAGTCGACTCCGCGAAAGTCTCGATCTTCTTGTCGAGGGCGGCCGACATCGACTCGGCGCGTTCGTCGAGCTTTTCGAGGAGCTGCCGATTGCGTCCTTCGAGGAAGCCGTCGAGCTCCTCGAAGCGCTGATGAACCTCGGTCGAAAGCTTGTCGACGGCCGAGTCGAGCCGCTCGGTCAGAGCGCCGCCGCGCGACGAGAGGACGCCGTCCACGGCTTCGAGGCTTTGACCGATTTCCGCGACGAGCGCCTGAGAGGATTCGGAAAGGCGTTGCGCCTCGGCGGTGAGCTGGTCGAGCAGCGCGCCGCCTTCGTCGCGCAGCGTCGAGCCGATCGCTCCGAAGCGCTCCTGGAAAACATTCGTGACGTTTTGGGTGTGCTCTGCGAGCGACGCGGTCGCCTGCTGAACATGCTCGTCGAGCGCTTGCGTGTGCGCCTCGAGCGCCTGTGAATGCTCGGCGATGCGCTCGGTGACGCGATCGCCGCCCTGCGACAGCGACTGTTCCAGGAATCCGAGATGCGCCTCGAGGTTCTTGGCGATGGCGTCGCCGCGCTGCGTCAGCGCCTCGGAGGCCTCCTTGCTGTGGGTTTCGACGGCGGTCTCGAACTGAGTCAGTCGTTCGATCAGATTCTCGGTGATGCGTTCGCCCTGCACGGCGATCGCCACGACGGCTTCGCCGGCCGTCGTCGCGAAGCGGTCTTGCAGCGCCGCAGAATGTGCCGACAGCGTTGACGTCGTGTCCTCGATGGCGCCCTGCAACGAGGCGCGCAGCGCTTCCGCTTGCGCTGCGATCTCGGCCTCCGTCTCTCCGCGTTGGGCGTCGAGAAGCGAGACGAGGCGCTCGTGGGCGGCGCCAAGAACGCCGCCATGAGTTGAGAGAGTCTGCTCCAAGGTGGAGGCGAGCGTCGAGTGACGCGTCTCGAAATCCTGGATCAGCGCCGAGCCGGTCGCCCGGAGCTTGCCGTCGACGTCGGCCACGCCGCTCGCAAAACGCTCGCCCACCTCACGAGTCGCTCCGTCGAGAGAATTCGTGAGGCGTGTCCCGATCTGCTCGATCTGCTCGACGAGCCCCTCATGCCGCGAGCCGAAGTTCTCGATCAGCGCCGAACCCGTCGCCTGCAGCTTGCTGTCCACGTCGGCGACACCGCTCGCGAAACGCTCGCTCGCCTCGTCGATCGATTGCGTCAAGCGCGCGCCGATCTCGCCGATCTGCTCGACGAGCCCCTCATGGCGCGAACCGAAATTCTCGATGAGCGCCGAGCCCGTCGCCTGCAGCTTGCTGTCGACGTCGGCCATGCCGGTCGCGAAACGCTCGCCGACTTCGCGGGTCGCCTCGTCCAGCGAGTGCGTCAGGCGCGCGCCGATCTCGCCAATCTGCTCGACGAGACCCTCGTGGCGCGCGCCGAAATTCTCGATCAGCGCCGAACCCGTCGCCTGCAACTTGCCGTCGACGTTGGCGACGCCGCTCGCGAAACGTTCGCCCACCTCGCGGGTCGCTTCATCCAGAGATTGCGTCAAGCGCGTGCCGATCTCGCCAATCTGCTCGACGAGACCCTCGTGGCGCGCGCCGAAATTCTCGACCAGCGCCGCGCCCGTCGCCTGCAACCGGGCGTCGGCGTCGGCCACGCCACTCGCAAAACGTTCGCTTGCCTCACCTATCGATTGCGTCAGACGCGCCCCGATGTGGTCGATCTGCTCGACCATGCCCTCGTGATGGACGCCGAACTCCTGGATGAGCGCCGAGCCCGCCGCCTGCAGCCTGCTATCGACATCGACAATGCCGCTGGCGAAGCGTTCTCCGACTTCGCGGGTCGCATCGTCCAGAGATTGCGTCAGGCGCGCACCGACCTGATCGATCTGCTCGACGAGGATCTCGTGGCGAGAGCCGAAATCGTGGATCAGCGCCGAGCCTGTGGCTTGCAGCCGGTGGTCCATGTCGGCGGCGCCGCTCGCCAAACGCTCGCCCACCTCGCGGGTCGCTTCGTCGAGGGATTGCGTCAAGCGCGCGCCGATCTCGCCAATCTGCTCGACGAGCCCTCCGTGACGCGAGCCGAACTCCTCGATCAGCGCCGAGCCTGTCGCCTGCAACTTGCTGTCGACGTCGGCTATGCCGGTCGCGAAGCGTTCTCCGACTTCGCGGCTTGCCTCGTCCAGCGAGTGCGTCAGACGCGCGCCGATTTGGTCGATCTGCTCGACAAGGCCCTCGTGACGCGAACCGAAATTCTCGACCAGCGCTGCGCCCGTCGCCTGCAGCCGGCTGTCAACCTCGGCCACGCTCCCCACGAAGCGTTCGCTCGCCTCGTCGATGGAATGCGTCAGACGCGCCCCGATGTGGTCGATCTGCTCGACGAGCCCCTCGTGACGCGAACCGAAATTCTCGACCAGCGCTGCGCCCGTCGCCTGCAGCCGGCTGTCAACCTCGGCCACGCTCCCCACGAAGCGTTCGCTCGCCTCGTCGATGGAATGCGTCAGACGCGCCCCGATGTGGTCGATCTGCTCGACGAGACCCTCGTGACGCGAGCCGAAATTCTCGATCAGCGCCGAGCCCGTCGCCTGCAACCGGCTGTCAACCTCGGCCACGCTGCCCACGAAGCGCTCGCTCGCTTCGTCGATAGAATGCGTCAGACGCGCCCCGATGTGGTCGATCTGCTCGACGAGCCCCTCGTGACGCGAGCCGAAATTCTCGATCAGCGCCGAGCCCGTCGCCTGCAGCCGGCTGTCGACGTCGGCCACGCTGCCCACGAAGCGCTCGCTCGCTTCGTCGATGGAATGCGTCAGACGCGCCCCAATGTGGTCGATTTGCTCGATGAGGCCCTCGTGTCGCGAGCCGAAATTTTCGATCAGCGCCGAGCCCGTCGCCTGCAGCCGGCCGTCGACGTCGGCCACGCTGTTGGCAAAGCGCTCGCTCGCCTCGTTGACAGAATGCGTCAGACGCGTCCCGATGTGGTCGATCTGCTCGATGAGGCCCTCGTGTCGCGAGCCGAAATTTTCGATCAGCGCCGAGCCCGTCGCCTGCAGCCGGCCGTCGACGTCGGCCACGCTGTTGGCAAAGCGCTCGCTCGCCTCGTTGACAGAGTGCGTCAGACGCGTCCCGATGTGGTCGATCTGCTCGACGAGACCCTCGTGACGCGAGCCGAAGTTCTCGATCAGCGCCGTACCCGTCGCTTGCAGCCGGCTGTCGACGTCGGCCACGCCGGTCGCGAAGCGGTCGCCGACCTGACTGGTCGCCTGATCGAGGGCGTGCGTGAGGCGCGCGCTCAGCTCGTCGATCTGCTCGACGAGACCTGTGTGGCGTTTCCCAAAATTCTCGATGATGGCGGCGCTCGACGAGCTCAGCCGTCCATCAACGTCGGCGATGCCGGTGGTGAAGCGTTCCGCGATGACGCGCGCGGCCTCGTCGAGGCTCGTGCGCAGCTGCTCGTTTATGCCGGAAATCTGCTCGAGAAGCGACGCGTTGCGCGCGCCGAAATCGTCGATCAAAGCGACGCCGCGCGAGCCGAGCCTTTCGTCGATTTCGTTGACGCCGCTCGACAATTGCGTGGCGACGAGATCGGTCGTGGAGCCGATGTGGCGCACAGCCTCGTCGCCGGCGCGCGCCAAGGAAATCTGCAGCTCCTCGCCCTTCGCGCCGAGCGCCGCGACAACGCGGTTTCCGGCTTCGCTGACCTGCTCGGCGAGCGTCGCCGAAGCCGAGGAGAACTCTTGAGCGAGCTGGTCGCGCGCGCCGTAAAGCGCGGTGCGGGCGCTATCGGCGTTGACGACGATCGCCTCGCGCTCGCGCGCCAGCTCGTCGATGAGCGCGCGGATGCGCCGCTCGTTTTCCGAATAGGACCGCTCCAGATTGGTGATCTCCGTTCGCACGATCACCTCGAGCTCGCCGGCGCGCGCCAGGGCGCGCTCGATCCCGTCGCTCATCGAGGCGGATTCGCGGCGGATCGCTTGCGACAGAGTGGTGACCTGCTCCGCCGCGACCGTTTCCGGCTCGATCAGCCGGATCGCGACTTCGGTCATCGACTTGGCGATCTGGCGCATTTCGTGGGCGCGGCGCGCCAAAAGGCCCGTGACGAAGAAAAACAGGATCGGCGCAAAGAGACTAATCAGCGCGAGCACCGGCTTCGGCGCGATCAGGCTGCCGGACTCGTCGACGATCGAGTTGCGGTTGAAAAAGACGAAGGCGACCCACAGGACCGCCCAGGCCATGATCGAGAGCGAGGTGACGAGCGGGATCGCGCGGTTCGGGGCGATGTTCAACGACTGGCGCAATTCGCCGATCGTGCGCTTGTCGTCGTTGGCGGGCGGCGACTTGGGCGCCGGAACGGCGCGCTGATTCTGCTGCGGCGCGGCAGGCGGCGAAGCGGCTGCCGCGCGCGCCTTGTCGGCCTCGGGCTTTTCCGGAGGCTTGAGGCGGGAGGGCATCGGCAGACTGAACTTGGGCTTCTCCGACGGCGCGTTCGCAGAAGCCGCGCTCGAGGCGCTCTCGGTCTTGGCGGCTTCTTCCGCGGGCGAAACCGCATCCTTCAGCGCGGCGTCTGACGCGGCGGAGCCAATCGCCGCTGCTTCGGTCGCCGAGCGCGCCGCGGTTGCCGTTTCCTGGGCCTTCCCCGTCATTGTCACTCCACTCCCGCCGGCGCTCGCCGCCGTCGACACCATGCCGCTCAACTTCCGGGCGCAAGGGCCCCCGTGATTAACCAAATGTTACATCCCTTTCATCTCTATGAAAACCTGGGGCGGAGCGCGAAAGATAAACGTCGTTAACGCAGCCTTAACTATGCCGAGCAAAGCTTAGGCGGCGGGAGGCGTCCCCGCGCCTGGCGCAAGCGCCGCTTCACGGCGGCCGGGCTTGCGGGACAACGCAGCCTTTTCCATTTTCTTAGCAGGGAGAAACGGATGCCGATGAACCGCGCCGCGATGCTGGAGGAGGAGATCAGGCCCATCGCGGCGGCGCAGGCCCCGATCATTGATCTCGTGCATCTTTCGCGTCAAACGCTCGGCGACGGCGCGCTGGAGAACGAGCTTTTGCGCCTCTTCGTCGTCCAGGCGCAGCAATACGCGGCGTGGCTCGAAGAATCCTTTCCGCCGAGCGATGCCCTCAAGCGCGCGGATCTGACGCACCGGCTCAAGGGATCGGCGCGGGCGATCGGCGCTTTTCCGCTCGCCGCAGCGGCCGAGGTCTATGAGGAGGCGCTACGCGCTGGTGTGGAAGATGTGGCGTCGGCGGGCCGCCGCCTCGCCGAGGCGCTCAAGGACGCAAGGCTCGCCGCCACGCAGCTGCTTTAAGGCGGAAGCGCGACGGCGCGGCGCCTATTCTTGCGGCCGGTCCCGTGGTCTCGCTTCAAAAGGGCCCGATGGGGAAATATTTGAGGTAGAGCTCGCTGTAGACGCCCTTCCGCGCGAGGCGGGCGAGCGCATAGTCCAGGGCGCGCCGCAGCGGATCTGCGCCCTTCTTGACCGCGACGCCGACGCCCTCGCCAAAAAAGCGCGAGTTGACATAGGGGCCGCTCTTGAAGACGCAGCAGCCGTCAGCCTCCGCCCCATTGAGCCAGAAAGCCAGCGAGGTCGCGTCTCCAAAGAGCGCGTTGACGCGTCCCGTCTTCAGCGCCGCCCGCGCCGCCTCGACCGTCTCGAAGGGAACGATTTCCGTGTTCGGAAAGAAGGTTTTTAGATAGGCCTCGTGGGTCGAGCCGGCCACGACCGCGACCTTTCGATCCGACAGAGCCTCCGGCGTCGCCTCGGGCAGGACCGCGCTCTTGAGCGCCACGAAGCGCCCGGGGGTCAGATAATAGGGGTCGGTGAAGTCGACTTGCTCGCGGTTCTCGGGGGTGGAGGCGAGCGAGGCGACGATGGCGTCGGCGGAGTTATCATTGAGGGCCGGGATCAGCAGGTCCCATTTCCGGCGCTGGATCGTGCAGGCGATCTCCAGTTCCTCGCAGATCGCCCGCGCGAGCTCGACGTTGAAGCCGGTGAGCTCCCCGTCGGGAAGCGCGAAATTGAAGGGCGGATAATCGTCCTCGGTGACGAAGCGCAGCTGCTTCAAGCCTCCGAGATCGGGTTTTTGCAGCCGCCGCGCCGGATCCCAGAAGGAGGGAGGAACGCTCTCCTCGGCGCGGACGGCCTCGGCGAAGGCAAAGGCGCAGATCGCCGCGTCCGCGAGGAGCGCGCATAGCGAAAGGCTCAAGAAAAGCGCGAGGAGTCGGAGCTTGCGTCGCATGCCGGCCACTCTGGCGAGACGCCGGCCTTTGTCAAGACGGAGCGGCGCCTTGAGCCCCCAGACGCGCGGCGAAGAGCGTCGCGACGGTCAGATCGGCGCTCGTCCCGGGATTGAGGCCCCGCGCTTTCAGCGCCGCGTCGAAGGCGAGCGCGTCCGCGCGAACCCTGGTAGGCTCGCCCCAATCCCCCTGCTTCCTGACGAATTCTGCCGCCTCCCGGCGCGCCCCTTCGGCCGCCTCGGCGCCGTGTTTGCGCAGAATGTGACTGTCCGCAAGGGCGGAAAAGAACCGCAGATAGATGCGCAGAGTTGCGAGCCAAGGCTCCGTGCCCGCTTCGCGCGCCACGGCGAGCTCCGAGAGCCCCAGGCCGAAAATGTCGCCAAAGCCGTTGGCGTATTGAAAGGCGATCCGGTCGCGCGGCGCGGCGACGCGCATCGCCTCCAGAAGCGTCACGCGCGCGGGGGCGTTCACGTCATGCTCGGCGGCCGAGCCGAGCCCCGCGGGACCCGCGAGCGCGATCGCGCGAAAGGCGAGCCGCGCGTCCTCCTGCGTCAGGCCCGCGAGCGTCCGCTCCAGCGCCTCGCACAGGGGAGCGCCGGGAAAGCGCAGGACCGCTTCGGCGAGCGGCGCGCAGAGCAGCAGGATGCCGAGATTGGTGTTCTGGCCCACGCGCGCCTTGGTCGCTTCGACCCCTCCGAGGATGCGCGCGCCGACGCCGAGATCGTCGGCGGCGATCGCTGGCGCGGCGGCCTCGGCGCTGTCGAGAAAATCCTGCGCCTCCATGCGATGGCCGGGCGCGAAGAGATGCACGTTGCCGGGCTTTGGAGATTCGAGCTCGTCGCGGCAGGCGGCGCGAAACGCCTCGGCGACCCGCTCCGATGGGCTCATGACGCAAGGCTCGGCGCGGACGCGATCATCGCCAGCGCGTCGCGCGCGAGGCGTTCGGCGATGGAGAAATTCGTCACGCGCTGCAAGCCGCTCCAGCCGGCCATGCTGTTGACCTCGAGCACCAGAGGCGCGCCGGTCTCGTCCCAGATCAGGTCGACGCCGGCGCAATCGGCGCCCAGCACGCGCGCCGCGGCGAGCGCGATGCGCTCCTCCTCGACCGAAGGCGTCGCCGCGATAGGCTTGGCGCCTTGGCGCACATTGGTGATCCAGCTTGTCGAGCGCCGTCGCATCGCGCCGACGACGCGACCGCGCGAAACGAGCACGCGCATGTCCTCGAAGTTTTGGCTGGCTCCCCGCGGGGCAACGAAACGCTGCAGATAATAGACGAAGCGGGCCTCATAAGGCGCCGGCAGCTCGGCCGGATCGCGAATGAGCCGCAGTCCCCAGCCCTGCGCGCCAAAGAGCGGTTTCAGCACCAGCGGGCCTCTGGCGCATTCGCGCGCGGCGATGGCGCGCGCTTCGCTCAAGCGCTGCGCGACGAAGGTCGCGGGCGTCTTCAACCCGGCGCGGGCGAGAAGAAAGCTCGCCATGGACTTGTCGGTGCAGCGCTCGATCGCGCGCGCGTTATTGACGACCGGAACGCCCGAGGCCTGCAGCGCATGCAGCACGCCGAGCCGCATCGTGATCTCTTCGAGCGAGCCGTCGCCGATCGCCCGCACGATTGCAAGATCCGGGGGCCTCCCATGAAAGCCCGGAATCGCGAGGCCCTGCGGCCGCGTCGTGTCGATCTTGCAGGCCGAGAGCCGCGCCGGAACAGGCGTCGCCCCAAGCCGTCTCAGGGCGCGTGCGAAAGCTTCGACGTGCCAGTCGATCTTGTCGGTGAAGAGCGCGACGCGCGGCGAAATCCCGCGCGCGAGGCTCGATGCTTGACGTCTTACGGCGTCCACGTCGAAGCTTGCGCCCTCGTCCTGCGTCTTGTGCAGCTCTTCCGTCACGCCTGCTCGAGTTCGACGAGCGCGCCGCAAAAATCCTTCGGATGCAGGAACAGCACCGGCTTGCCATGCGCGCCGATCTTCGGCTCGCCGTCGCCGAGCACGCGCGCGCCCTCAGCCCTCAGCTTGTCGCGCGCGGCGATGATGTCCTCGACCTCGTAGCAGAGATGATGAATGCCCCCCGAGGGATTCTTCTCGACGAAACCCGCGATCGGGGAGTTGTCGCCATAGGGTTCGAGGAGCTCGATCTTCGTGTTCGGCAGCTCGACGAAGACGACCTTGACCCCATGCTCCGCGACGACCTCCGGCTTCGAGACCTTCGCGCCGAGGGTCCCGGCGTAAGTCCGCGTCGCCTTCTCGAGATCCGCGACGGCGATGGCGACGTGATTGAGGCGTCCGATCATTTTTTTTTTGGGGCTCCGTGACGAGTTGTTGACGAATATTTAGGGGAAGCGGGGGCGTTGCGAAAGAGCGGAAAAGCCCCCACCCTGTCCCTCCCCCGCTACCGCGGGAGAGGGGACCCTAACGATCGGCAATGCTCGACGCCAAAGTGAAGCCCCCAATCTGCCCCCTCGCCCGCTTGCGGGGGAGGGTTGGGGAGGGGGCCGCGGCGCCCCCGCTAGCGTCCGCGCCCCTGCGTCTCCCGCATCGCCCGCATCAAGGCGTCGCCGAGCGCGCCACCCGAGGGCGAAGCCGCCCGCGATGGACCCTCGCGGCGCTGCGGCTGCGCGTTTTTCTGCTCGCGCTGAGAACGCGGCGCCGCCTCGTCGTCGAGGCGCATCGACAGGGAAATGCGCTTTCTGGGCGCATCGACCTCCAGCACCTTCACGCGCACCACGTCGCCAGGCTTGGCGACGCTCCTCGGATCCTTCACGAAGCTCTTGGACATCGCCGAAATATGGACGAGCCCGTCCTGATGAACGCCGATGTCGACGAAGGCGCCGAAAGCCGCCACATTGGTGACGACGCCTTCGAGCACCATGCCGGGCCTGAGATCGGTGATCTTCTCGACGCCCTCCGCAAAGCTCGCCGTCTTGAAGGCGGGACGCGGATCGCGGCCCGGTTTCTCGAGCTCGCCGATGACGTCGGCGACGGTCGGCAGCCCATGCGCCTCGTCGACGAAGCTCTGGGGCTTCAGGTTGCGCAAAGTCGTCGCGTCGCCAATCAGCGTTCGGATGTCCTTGCCCGTCGCGGCGAGGATCTTGCGCACCAGCGGGTAGGATTCCGGGTGCACGCCGGAGCGGTCGAGCGGATCGTCGCCGTCGATGATGCGCAGAAAGCCGGCGCTTTGCTCGAATGCCTTGGGCCCCAGTCGCGGCACGCCTTTCAACGCCACACGCGTCTTGAACCGGCCGTTCGCGTCTCGATGCGCGACAATGTTTTGCGCGAGCAGATCGCCGACGCCCGAGACCCGCGCGAGCAGCGGCGCCGAGGCCGTGTTCACGTCGACGCCGACCGCATTGACGCAATCCTCGACGACTGCGTCGAGCGAGCGCGAGAGCTTCGTTTCCGAGACGTCGTGCTGATATTGACCGACGCCGATCGACTTCGGGTCAATCTTGACGAGCTCGGCCAGGGGATCTTGCAGACGGCGCGCGATCGAGACCGCGCCGCGCAGCGACACGTCGAGCTCGGGGAGCTCCTTTGACGCATATTCGGAGGCCGAATAGACCGAGGCGCCGGCCTCCGAGACAACGATCTTCGTGAGCTTCAGCTCCGGATTTTTGGCGATAAGCTCGGCCGCGAGCTTGTCGGTCTCGCGCGAGGCCGTGCCATTGCCGATCGCGATGAGCTCGACCTTGTGCACGCGCGCGAGCTTGGCAAGCGTGTCGAGCGCGTCGTCCCAACGCCGTTGCGGCTCGTGCGGATAGATCACCCCCGTCGCCGTGATCTTGCCGGTGGCGTCGACCACCGCGACCTTGACGCCGGTGCGAAAGCCGGGATCGAGCCCGAGCGTCGCGCGCGCGCCGGCGGGCGCCGCCAGCAATAGGTCGCGCAGATTGCCGGCGAAGACCTTGATCGCCTCCTCCTCGGCCTGACGGAAAAGCCGCGCGCGCGCGTCGGCCGAAAGATGCAGTTCGATCTTCGTGCGCCAGGCCCAGCGCACCGTGTCGAGAAGCCAGCGGTCGCCCGGCCTCCCTTTGTCCTCGATCGCGAAGCGGCGCGCGATGCGGCTTTCATAGCCGGCGAGCCCCGGCTCCTTTTCGGCGACGAGCTCGAGATCGAGCGCCTCCTCCTTCTCGCCGCGAAACATCGCGAGGATGCGATGCGAGGGGAGCTTGGTCAAAGGCTCTTCGAACGCGAAATAGTCGGAGAATTTCGCGCCCGCCGTCTCCTTGCCCTCACGCAGCTTCGATTTCAGCGCGCCTTGCGCCCAATAGACCTCGCGAAGCTGGCCGATCAGATCGGCGTCCTCAGCGAAGCGCTCCGTGAGGATGGCCCGCGCGCCGTCGAGCGCGGCCTCGACAGTCGCGACATTCTTCTCGGCATTGACGAAGGACTCGGCGGCTTTTTTCGGATCATTGCGCGGATCGGCGAGCAGGCCGTCGGCGAGCGGCAGGAGCCCCGCTTCGATCGCGATCTGCGCCTTGGTGCGGCGCTTGGGCTTGAAGGGAAGATAAATGTCTTCGAGCCGCGCCTTGTTGTCGGCGGAAAGAATTGACGCGCGCAAGGCGTCGGTGAGCTTGCCTTGAGTGTCGATCGACTCGAGGATGGCCTTCTTGCGGTCTTCCAGTTCGCGCAGATAGGCAAGCCGCTCCTCGAGCTTGCGCAGTTGCACGTCGTCGAGCTGGCCGGTGGCCTCCTTGCGGTAGCGCGCGATGAAGGGCACGGTCGAGCCGCCGTCGAGGAGCGAAACCGCCGCCTCCACCTGCCAAGGCTTTGCGGCAAGCTCGGTGGCGAGGGTGTCGATGATGGCGGTCATGGGCGGTTCCGATCGCGGTGGAGAAGGGGGCGCGCCTTGTAGCGGATGGCGGTGGGCTGGGAAAGAGATGCGAAAAGGTGACGCCGCCAAGCCCCGTCCAATCCTCACGACGGACCAGCGCCGCCCTTCTAACGCGCCTCACGATGTTTTGCGCGCCGCGCCTTCGTTAGCCCCTCCCCTGCAGCTGCAGCGTCACGAGACGCCCGATCAAAATCGCCGGATAGAGCTGGCCGACGATCGCCTCCAGATTGGCGAGGCTGCGCGCGAAGGGATTGACCGGCACGATGTCGCCATAGCCGAGCGTCGTGAGCGTCGAGCAGCTAAAATAAATGAGCTGGCTCGTCAGCTCGCGAGCGTCGTCGAAGACCATGTCCTTGAAGGCGTCGGACGCGGTCAGGCCCACGATCAAGTAAAGCGCGACGAACGCGAGCGCGACGAGAATGTAAAGCAAAATCGCGCCGACGATGCGGTGGTAGGAGACCTGACCGCTCGCGAACACCGCGCGCGCGACGACGACGCCGAGCGTGATCGACAGCACGAGCCAGCCGACCGACAGCACATGAAGGTCATAGTCGCCTTGCGCGCCGCGGAAGCGGTTGAGCACGACGCCGATGTTCAGCGCGAAGGCTGCCGCCATCAGCAGCATCACGAACCAGCTACCGGAAAGGATCAGCGCGCTGGCGATCATGAGCAGCGCGATGCCCCCCGCGAAGTAGGCGAAGCCGCCGTCGAAGACGGCCTGCAGCGGCGCGATGACGAACATCATGACGAGGAGCAGCACGGTCAGCACGGTCAAGAGCTTGTCGCCCCAGCGATCCCGCAAGCCGCGGATGGTTTGACGGGCTCTCCTGCGCTTGAAGCGCCGATCTACCGCCGTGAGGCCGCCGCCGTGCATCTTACCGCTCCTCCTTTGCGACGATCGCCACGACCCGCGCCGGGCCGCCCGAGCCCTGTGCGATCTTCATCGGCAAGGCGATGACGACCGCGCCGGTCGGCGGCAATCGATCGAGATTGGTCAGGTTTTCGATTCCGCTCACATTGGCGGCAGCGACGAGACGGTGCACGAGAAAATCCTTCGAGGTCCCGCCGTCGACGCTCGCGGTGTCGACGCCGATGAGCCGCACATGACGTTCATTGACGAGCAATGCGGCGGCTTCGGGGCCAAAGGACGGAAAATGCAGATGCGAGGCGTCGCCCGGCGTATCGTCGCCGAGATAGGCCTTCTTGTTCGGCCAGCGCGCGCTCCAGCCCGTGCGCAGCAGCGCGATCGTCCCCTCCTTGATGCGTCCATGCGCGGCCTCGAAGGCCAGGATGTCGGCGGGCATGAGCAGATAGTCGGGATCGGCTTGCGCTTTCTCCGCGATGTCGATCACGACGGCCGGGCCGATGAAGCGGTCGGCGGGAATGTCGGCGCTCGTCCACTTGCCTTGGGCGAAATGCAAGGGCGCGTCGAGATGCGTGCCGCCATGCTCGGGCGAGCAGAAGGCGTTCGCCGCGTAAAAGAAGCCGCGTTCGGTCAAGCCGCGGTGCAGGGGTTTCAGCTCGAAGCCTGAGGGCGAGGTCGGCCAGTAGATCGTGTCGGCGTCGAAGGCGTGCGTGAGATCGACGATGTTGGACGCGGCGAGATCAAGGGTCTGAGCGTGCGCCGCCGCGGCGAATGCCGCGGCGAGAAGCGGGATCAGGACGAAGCGAAGGAAGTAGGGCATGACTCGACCCTCCCGAGGGGGTCGCGCATGTGAAAGCCGCGCGGGCAACGGCGTCAAGCGGCAAACTGCCAGGCCGGTACGGCAGGCTTTGCCCCGAGCGGGGCCTCCATCATCGCTGGGAGGGTCCTGATCTAACCGAATTCCCTCAGGAAACCCAAAGCGGGACTTTGGGCCGTGCGAATGGGCGCTAGATGGATCAGGCGGCGCACTCCTCTCTCCTCCCCGAAAAGAGTTCCTCCCGATGATAGGGCCAATTCGCTCCCGCCTCATGTCCAGCTTGGTGGCAATCGCCTTTTCCCTGTCCTTTGCTTCCGCGGCTCCCGAGGCCCAGAGCGACACGAAGCAGAACGACGCGAAGCCACTCCCCGCGCCGCAGCAGGAAGAAGCCAGCGCGCCCGACTATGGGCCGCAGACGGCCAGCGACACCGCTGAGGCCGCCCGTCGCTACGCCGAGATCGCCGCTTCGGGCGGTTGGCCGCGCATCGCCAGGCCCGTCCGCCCGGCCGCCAAAGGAAAGCCGGTCCTTGAACTGCGCCGCAGACTGGCGGCCGAGAATTTTCTCGCCCCCGAGGATGCGAATGAGCCGGTCTGGAACGCGAAGCTCACAGACGCCCTGAAGCGTTTCCAGTCACGCATGGGACTGGAGCAAACGGGGAAGGTTTCTCCCGCGACCCTGCGCGAATTGAACGTGCCCGCGGCCGAGCGCGCGCGCGCCCTCAAGGCCACCGCGGAGCGGCTCTCGAAAATGAAATTCGGCTTTGGCGAGCGCTACGTCGACGTCAATATCCCGGCGGCGGAGGTGGAGTTGGTGGAAAACGGCCGAAGAATCGAACGCTACACCGCCATCGTCGGCGATCCGAAGAACCCGTCGCCGGAGATTACCGCAAAAATCGCTTCAGTCCTCATTAATCCGGCCTGGGTGGTTCCCGCCTCGATCGTCAAGCGAGAGCTTGCTCCGGCGTTGCGCCGCAACCCGAACTATCTGGCGCGAGAGCATATCCGCGTCTTCGACGGTCGCGGGCGGGAGATCGACCTGCGCCGTCTGCGCGGGCTATCCGCGGAGCGCGCTGCAATGTTCACCTTCCGCCAGGACCCAGGCCCGAAAAATTCGCTCGGCTCCATTCACCTGGATATGCCCAATAAAGACGAGGTTTACATGCACGACACCCCCAACAAAAACCTCTTCGAACGAGACTATCGCTTCCTTTCTCATGGCTGCGTGCGCGTCGAAGGCGTCTACGACCTCGCGTCCTGGCTGCTTCAGGAGCCGGGTCAGCCTGGACAATGGGACCAGGCGGCGCTGCGCAGCAAGGTCGACGAGGGAAAGACCGAGAAGATTAATTTGCGGCGCCCCACGCCCGTCGCATGGGTCTATATGACCGGCTGGGCTACGCCGGACGGAGCGACCCATTTCCGTCATGACGTTTACAATCTTGACAAGGGCGTGGCGCTCTCGCCCGCGCCCGGCGCGCAGCAGAAGCCGACTGCTCAGCGGGGAGCGCCGGCCAGAGCGCGTCTCCGCCGATGAGTGGCAAGGGATGGCGAAGTCCCTCGTTTCAGGCCATTTCGCTGCCCGTTAACTAGAATTTTCGACGCCGCTTTAACCGGGCGGTGAGAATGCTCGCGCCATGGCGCGTCGCGTATCCCCTTTCGTGACCTTCGGCCTGCTGGCCTTCGCGGCTTCCGGGCTGTCGAGCTGCGGTCTGTTCTCGAAGCCGCAGCGCCCGGCCTGGCGCACGCAGCAGGAGAACGCCTGCCTCGCTCAGCAGCGCGTGCATGCCTCCGCCTATGTGCAACCCGCCAACGAAATGGACGGACCTGGCATCTGCGGCATGACGCGCCCCTTCAAGGTCGCGGCGCTACAGGACGGCGCCGTCGCCTTCAATTCGACCGCGACGCTCGATTGCCCCATGGTCGCCGAGCTCGAGGACTGGCTCGCCGACGTCGTTCAGCCGGCGGCGCAAATGCGCTTCGGCCAGGCGGTCGCGCAGATCAACTCGATGGGCTCCTATAGCTGCCGCGGCATGAACGGCCAGTATGGCGCGCCGCTCTCGGAGCACTCCTTCGGCAACGCGATCGACATCGGCGGCTTCGTGCTCGCCGACGGACGCGAGATCGCCGTAGTGCGCGACTGGACGCGCGGCGACGAGCAGACGCGCGCTTTTCTCAAGGATGTGCACGCCGGCTCCTGCCGGCACTTTTCCACGGTGCTGGCGCCGGGCTCGAACGCCTTCCATTACAATCACATCCACGTCGATCTGGCGATGCATGGCCGCAGTGGCGGGATCATCTGCAAGCCGACGCCGGTCGAAACCGTCGCCCCCGCCTTCCCAGCGGCGGTCGCCAGCGCGAGCCGGGCGCCGGTTCCGCCGTCCTTCCCAACCGGCTCGATTGCTAGCGCCGGCGCCGGAAAGGCGCCGGTCGAGGAGGAGGATGTGGATACGGGCGGAGCGCCGCCGCGCGCGGCCTTCGAGACCGAGGATCGCGTCCCGCCGCTCAGCGCCTATGAGGCGACGCCGCTGCCGCCGCGACGGCCGTATTGACGAATTCTCTTGGTTTGCGGCTGTCTATTGAGGCGGATGCATGGGGGGAGCATCAATCAGTTTGACCGAAATCGCCATCGCCCAGACCGCCGCCAAGAATATCGCCGCGCAGAAAGCAAGGACGGAAGCGACCGAGGCCCCGTAAAGCGCATTGAGCAACTTCACGGCATAGCCCTTTATTTTATCCATAATGGGGAAGGCCGCCATCGTCGTATGCCAAACTTCTTCATGGATTGCTGCATCTCCTAGCGAGTCAGATAGCGTCGGCGGCGGTTGTATCAATCGCCTTTTCGCTCGAGCCGTCGAATTGGCCCCAAGGCGCCGGCGCGCGCAGGCGGCAGGGCGAGGATCACCCCTGCGCGCCTACGACGCCCCGCTGCCGCTGCGCCGGCCGTGTTGAGGACTTGGCGCGCAAGGACGCCGGGCCGGTTCTCGCTTGGTCTTCGCGGGTTGCGGTGCTCCAGCGCCAGTCCACCACGATGAGCCCTCAATGCGGCGCGGGACCAGCTATGAGCGCGCGGTAGTGATGGCCCATCGGCAGCTCGAGCTGAATTTCCTCGTAGGGAACGCGTGGCCGCACCGTGCCGCCTTCGCTCTTGAGCAATTCGACCAAGCCGAAGCGTTCCATGCTTTTCAGCGTGCGCGACAGGTTTGATTTGGCGCGTCCGGACAATGCTTCCAGCTCGGCAATGGATTTCGGTTGGCGCTCGATAATGAGATCGAGCAGCGCGCGGTTCTTCTCCGACAGCACGCGCGCAAGGCTTTCGATCGACGTGAACCAAAGTTTCGGTTCGTCCGCGTCTGGCTTGAATTCGCGGCGCCAAAAAGCTGCAATCGCCACCAACAAAGTCCCCAATAGTCCGAGGAACGCCGGGAAAAAGGGGTAGAGCCGCTCCAGCATAGCGGAGAAACCTTTGAGAAGGATGAGGAGCGCGCCGCTGCAGAATTCGCAGCGTCGCCAAAGGATTTGCAGACGATCCCAAATCGACCGACCGCCGGCGCGCGCGCCTAACCCCTCAGGCCCGCCGCGCCTTCGCCAGCTCGCCGCGGCCCAGCGTCCGCGTCACGAGCGCGACGATCGAGGCCGCGTCGAGCTTCGCCTTGGCGATCATCTTGTCGTAGCCGTCCTGGTCGATGAAGCCGTCGGGCAGCGTCATCTGGCGGAAGCGGAAGGCGCCGCGGATTCCGTCGAGGAGGCCCTCGTCCGAGAGGAACTGCGCGACCTGCGCGCCAAAGCCGCCGATCGAGCCCTCCTCGATCGTGATCAGCGCCTTGTGGCTCAGGGCGAGCGCGCGCACGAGGTCGCGGTCGATGGGCTTGGCGAAGCGCGCGTCGGCGACGGTCGCGGAAATCCCCTGGCGCTCGAGCTCCTCCGCCGCCTTCAGGGCCTCGCCGAGACGCGTGCCGAGCGAGAGCAGCGCGACGTCCCTGCCCTCGCGGACGATGCGGCCCTTGCCGATCTCCAGAATTTCGCCGCGCTCGGGCAGCTCGACGCCGACGCCCTCGCCGCGCGGAAAGCGGAAGGCGATCGGGCCGGCGTCATGCGCGACGGCGGTCGCGACCATATGGACGAGCTCCGCCTCGTCGGACGGCGCCATCACCACCATGCCAGGCAGGCAGCAAAGGTATGAGAGGTCGAAGGCGCCGGCGTGGGTCGGACCATCGGCGCCGACGAGCCCGGCCCGGTCGATCGCGAAGCGCACGGGCAGATGCTGCACGGCCACGTCATGCACGACCTGATCGTAGCCGCGCTGCAGGAAGGTCGAGTAGAGCGCGCAGAAGGGCTTGTAGCCCTCGGCGGCGAGGCCCGCCGCGAAGGTGACGGCGTGCTGCTCGGCGATCGCCACGTCGAAGGTGCGCTCGGGGAAGGCCTTGCCGAAAATGTCGAGGCCGGTGCCGCCGGGCATGGCGGCGGTGATCGCGACGATCTTCTCGTCGCGCTCGGCCTCGGCGACGAGCGAGCGCGCGAAGACGCCGGTGTAGGAAGGCGCGTTGGCCTTGGGCTTCATCTGCACGCCCGTCGCGACGTCGAACTTGTTGACGCCGTGATAGCGGTCGTCGGAGTCCTCGGCGGGCTGGTAGCCCTTGCCTTTCTTGGTGATGACATGGACGAGCACCGGCCCGTCGTCTTTCTCGCGCAGGTTGATCAGCACCGGCAGAAGATGGTCGAGATTATGCCCGTCGATCGGCCCGACGTAATAGAAGCCGAGCTCCTCGAACATGGTGCCGCCGGTGAGGAAGCTCCTCGAGAACTCCTCGGCCTTGCGCGCCTTGTCGTAGAAGACGCGCGGCAGGCGGCTCGCGATCTCGCGGGCGGCCACGCGCATCGAGCGATAGGCGCTGCCCGAGACGAGACGGGCGAGATAGGCCGAGAGCGCGCCCGTCGGCGGCGCGATCGACATGTCGTTGTCGTTCAAGATGACGATCAGGCGCGAGTTGAGCGCGCCGGCGTTGTTGAGCGCCTCATAGGCCATGCCGGCGGACATGGCGCTGTCGCCGATCACCGCGATGACGTGGTTGTCGCCGCCCGACAGATCGCGGGCGATCGCCATGCCGAGCCCCGCCGAGATCGAGGTCGAGGAATGGCCGGCGCCGAAGGCGTCATATTCGCTCTCGCCGCGCTTGGTGAAGCCCGAGAGCCCCCCGCCCTGGCGCAGCGTGCGGATGCGGTCGCGTCGGCCAGTCAGAATCTTGTGGGGATAGGTCTGATGACCCACGTCCCATATGATTCGGTCGCGCGGGGTCTCGAATACATAATGCAGCGCGACCGTGAGCTCGACCACGCCGAGGCCGGCGCCGAGATGGCCGCCGGTCACCGAGACGGCTTCGATCGTCTCGCGGCGCAATTCGTCTGCGAGCTGCGGCAGCTGGGAGGGGTTGAGCTTCCTCAAATCATGAGGGGTCGCGACCTGATCCAATAGGGGCTTGGGCGACGACGTCAAAGCTTCTCTCCAGTAAGGGCGCTATTTCTCACGTCGCGCCCGGCCGCAAACCGAAACTTAGGCATACCTCGGAACCGCAGATGAGCGCAAATGCGCAGTTTGCGTACAGTTATCGTCCTTGCATCCATTTCGACCAGACCTGGAAAGAAAAACCTTCGGGACTATTTCAGTCCGACGCCCAGCGCCTCCAAAGCCTCCCGCAGGCGGGCGCGCCCGCTCATCGCGTCGGGGCCGCGCACGCGCGAGAGCACCTGGCGCACCCATCCCTGCTCGGGCAGGCCCTGCTCCTTCTGGAAGTCCCGGAATTTGGCGTCGAGCGTCTGGACCGCCTCGAGCTGCGCCTCGCCCCATTGATATTGCTCGCGATGCAACACCGCGGCTTGTCCCAGACGCGGCTTCACTCCGGTCGGCACGGACGGGTCGGGGACGCCCACCGCCATCCCGAAGACGGCGAAGACGTTCGGAGGCAGGTTCAGCTCCTTGGCCACCTCCTCGGGATGGTTGCGCATGGCGCCGATGTAGACCGAGCCGAGCCCGAGCGATTCGAGCGCCACGACGGCGTTCTGCGCAGCGAGCGCGGCGTCCACCGCGCCGGTGAGGAAAAGCTCGAGATAAGGCAGCGCCCCCGCCTCGCGCCCGTTGATCTCGGCGATGCGCTCGAGCCTGGAAAGGTCGGAGAGCCAGATCAGGAAGACGGCGCAGTCGCGCACGTGCTGCTGGCCGCCGGCGAGCTCGGAGAGACGATTCTTGCGGTCCTGGTCCTCGACGGCGACGACGCTCCAGACCTGCAAATTAGACGAGGTCGAGGCCGACTGCGCCGCCGCGACAATGGTTTCGAGCGCCCCCTCGGGCAGCTTTTCCGGCAGAAAACAGCGGTAAGAGCGATGCGTGAGAATGAGTTCGAGCGTCTCGTTCCACTCCGGCGGCTTGGGCAGGTCGTCGCGCCGATAGCGCGCGAAGAGCGCCGCCGAGCCGTCGCCGGCTCCATTGGGCTTGTTCATCGTCGGGTTCCGTGAAGCTTGCGCCGCACATGCGGCTCGTTGAGCGCGTTTTGCCCTGGGCGGAGCCCGGGGGCAAGCTTTTTGGCGCGCCGCGCCGGGGCAACGCGGGGCAATTTCCTTCGGGCAGCCAAAGAGTTGCTTCGCCGCCGCGAGGCGCCAAAGGCGGCCTTCTAGAGCGCTTTCCGTTCGAATGGAATCGTTCGAACGATAAGAAATCGCTCAAAATCAAAATGTTGGAGCAAGCTCTTATCGAAAAAGTCTATCAACTTTTTCGGAGCTTGCTCTAATCGGAAGGCTCGATCGCTGCTTTGGGCCGCCTTTACAAGGCCTGGCTTAAGCCGCGTTCACGATGGTCTGCGGCCCATAAGTATATTTCCTGAGGCTGCCTGACAAAGACCGGAAACAAATAACATCGAATAGAAATAAACAGCCCCATGTATCTTACGGAGTTTTAAACTTCCTGCGGTTTGAATCCAATGCAGGAAATCCCGATTTCGGCTTGGAGAAGTAACATGCGCACTCTATCCCGCTTCCTGAAAGACGAACGTGGCGCAACGGCGATTGAATATGGATTAGTTGCCGTTTTCATGGGAATTGCAGTGATCACTGCACTGAACGCCGTCGGCCAGAAGCTGCAATCCACTTTCAACGATGTCGCCAACAATCTTGCGAGCTGAATCAGGTCGAGTTTAGCTTCTCTCCAAAATATACGACTGCCTTGAGCGCCGCGCTACGAAGGCCGCTCTTTGGATCAGCGCGACTCGTTACCCTCGATCCTCATGCCCGGAACGCTCCGCGCCGCTCTCGCCGGCGAGAGAATATCGCCTGGGAGCGGAACGGGTCCTTCGAAAGCCGCGATCGCGGCCGTCCGCGCTCCCTCGATCCGGTTGCGGATGATGCGGCTCTCGCCGAGACCGCGACCGGCGAGGAAGCCGATCCCGAAGTCGGCGCCCATGATCTTATTGCCCTCAACCGACACATTGTCGCGTGGGCCGGCGAGCATCACGCCGATCCAGGCGGGACCGACGACGGTGTTGCCGGCGATTTCACAGTTGCGCTCGCCGGCGATCCCCGTTTGCCAGAACATGCGCGGGCCGAACGCCGGGTCGGGATGACGCTCAAAGAGGCCGACGATCGTGTTGCCGGTCGCGGCCCCGCCGTCGGTGCCCTCCCGAGCATTGGTGATCGAGATGCCGGCGCCGGCGTCCTCTATGCGATTGTTGCGGAAAATCGCGCGTTTTGCGCCGAATTCCGCATACATCGCCCTCTCGCCAAGAGTTCTCGCAATCATTGCCGATCACCTCCACGTCCCAGCCTGCGTTGTTGCGCACGGCCGTATAGGCGCAGCGGCGGATGCGGTTGTTCTCGACCTTCACCGAGCCGGCGCGAAAGACGCCGACGCCGTTGCCGTTGGGTCCATCGCCGCCCGAAAGATTGCCGATGTCCTCAATTCGATTGTTGCGGACGCGCGAGCCGTCATAGGCCCCTTCGCGGCTCGTCCAGACCAGCACGCCATTGTCGCCGCAGTGGAGAATCGTGTTGCCGTCGATGTCGAAGCCCTGCCCGTCGAGCGAGTAGATCGCCGCTTCGCGAACATTTTCGATCCGATTTTGGGCAAGCACGCCGCCGCAACGCAAGAGCTTGACGCCGCTCGCCGGAGACCCTCGGAGCGCGCAGCCGCGGATGGAGAGGTTCGTGACCTCCTCGAACTCCAGGAGGCCACGCGACCGCGCGAGCGCCCCGCTCCCTTCGAGGGTGACGGACTCGATCGCGATGTCGCGCCCGCCCTTGGCATGGAGCAGCGGGCCGGAACCCACGAGACGCAGCGTCGATCCCTCAGGCGCGCCGAGAAGCCATGCGCCAGAGGGAAGCTCGAGCGACTGCAGATAGGTGACGCCCGCGGGCAACTGGACCGGGGCGCCCTTTCGCTGCGATTGGCGCAAGGCTCCGAGAAGCTGCTGCGTCTGCCCGCGGGCCGTCTCCATCGGGGCCGCTAAACTCAGCGCCGCCTGCGCGAAAAGGCTGCGCCGAGAGAGACGCGCGAGATAGGGCTTGTTGGAGAATCCGGCCGGCATTCACGCTTCTCCGTGCAGAGGCAGCGTGGCGCGCAGTGCTGAAAGGCCGGTTAAGCCCGCTCACGGGGCCTCCCGCCAAGCCTGCGTGCGGCGCGTCGTCGTGAACCCTTAACGAAAGCGAGCAGTCGAAGGCGGCAAGCCTCGCAAAGCGCCCGCTAACCCTCCGCTCGAAGAGCCGTTTCCTCACCGCTCTGTTGTTGCGCGGACGCACAGGCGTCCCGCCGCCATTCTGGTCTCATGTCTGAGCGCGTAACGACATGCGATTAGACAGGATGTGCGCCCATGATGACCCACGCCTTGCTCCGAAAAGCCTTGCTGGCCGCGGCTGCGGTGTCCTTGTTCGCAGCCCTCTCTCTCGCGCGCATCACGCCCGCCCCGCACGGCTCGCCGGCCGCGCTGGACCCGCGGATTGTCACCTATGCGGCGCCGTAACCTCAGCTCTAGACGTTATGCCTTGCCTTGTTCCTGGCGCAGCACAACTAATCTCTTCGTCCAGGCAGAGCGCAGAGCTGAGCCATTGCGCATCGTTGCGGCCCAAGATAGCGAACTCATGAAGCCGAGATACGCTCGACGCGGTTTCCTGCCGGAAACCGATCCCCTTGTCGGGTTTTCTTCGGACTCCCCATACGCGGCGCTCGACGAGATCGGGCGCGATCTGCCAAGCCTGCTCCACGATAAAGACTTCCGAGCCTATGCACGCGCGCTGCGCATTCCAAAGTGGGAGGGGCCGGCTTCGGAAGCGGCGCTGCCAGAGCTCCGGCTCTACTATGTGCGGCTCGGTTTCCTGGCTTCCGCTTATGTCAACCAGGTCGGCTCGGAGCCGGCGACGACTCTCCCCCGCAACCTCGCCGAACCCTTGGTTGACGTGGCGCGGCGGCTCGGACGCCCGCCGATTCTCAGCTACGACGGCTATGCGCTCTACAATTGGAAAAGATTCCGCAAGGATGGCGCGATTGCGCTCGGCAACATTGATACGATTTAAAACTTCGTCCACTCATACGACGAGCACTGGTTCATCCTTGTGCATGTGGAAATCGAGGCGCTCGCGGCGGACATCCTCGCAGCGATCGCAACGATCAAGCGCCGGCTGACGGATGACGAGGCAGCCGATGTCAGCGCCGAACTCTGGCGCATCGAGAACGCGGCGCGACGGCAGGTCGACGTGCTCAAACGCATTCCAGAGCACATGGATTCCTCTCAGGTACTACAGCACCTTCCGCCCTTACATCCGATTTTTCGAAAACGTGACCTACGAAGGGCTCGACCGCGCGCCCATGCAATTTCGCGGCGAGACGGGCGCGCAAAGCAGCATCATGCCGACGCTGATCGCCTTCATGAAGATCCCCCATCGGCGCTCCCTGCTCACGGATCACCTCGACGACATGCGCAACTACATGCCCGCCGAGCATCGCGCCCTCATCAAGGAGGTCGCGGCCATGCCCGATATCCGGAGGCCCGCGCACAAGGAGCCGTTCAACGCGATCTTAGAGGCGATGGCGGAGTTCCGCCGCGTCCATTATGGCTGGGCGCAAGAATACATCAATCGCTGGACCGACGATCCGCGCGGCACAGGCGGCACTCCCTATATGCAATGGCTGCAGCAGATGTTGGCCGAAACCGAAGCGCATCATCTTTGAGCAGCCATATCCCCTTGCCTTATGCTTGCCGCAGTACAGCTAATTTCACTGGCCGGGATTACCCCGTGGCGAAAGGACATGAGCCATGAGCGACAATTTTCCGATCCTGCGTAGCGTTATGTACGTGCCGGGCACCGACCCCCAGAAGATCCTGAAGGCGCTTTTGAGCGAGGCGGACGGCATCATTCTCGATCTCGAAGATTCGACTGCCCCCAGCAGCAAGGTCGCGGCGCGCGGTCATGTTGTGGAAGCCATCAACAGAGGTAATTTCGGACATCACACCATCATCATTCGTTGCAACGCTCTAGGCACGGAATGGGGTCCGGAAGATTTGGCGCAAGTCGCGGGCGCCGGCCCGCACGCGATTTTGGCGCCGAAGGTCAGTTCGGAGAGGGACGTCCGCGCCTATCTCGCCGCGATGAACACCGCGCCCCCGCACACCGAGCTCTGGGTGATGGCGGAAACCGTCGCTTGCTTCAATGGAAACCTCCTCAGGATCGCCGCCATCGGCAGCGAGCCGTCGTCGCGGCTCACGACCTTGGTCTTCGGCGCCAATGACATCAAAAAGGAAATGCGGGCTCTCGACGCGCCGCGACGCGAGCCGCTCCAATATGCTCTTGCTCAGGTGGTCATCGCCGCGCGCGACAACAACTTGCACGCGCTTGACGGAGTCTTCAACAAATTCGTCGGCAAGGACAAGAGCGAAGAGGAAAATAACGCCATCGCCGCAGAGTTCGAGTTGGAGTGCAGGCAAGGACATTCTTTCGGGTTCGATGGGAAAACGCTCATCCATCCGACCCAGATCGCGATCGCCAACGACATATTCCGTCCCTCGGCCCATGAAGTCGCGCGCGATCAAAAGATCATCGACATCTTCGACCTGCCAGGAAACTTCGGCAAAGGCGTCGTCGCGGCGCCCTGGGGCGGAATGCTCGAGGCGCCGATACACTTGGCTCAGGCGAAAAGGACGGTCGCCATCAATCGACGGATTCAGGAAATCGAGAGTCTGTCTCGGAGCGCGCAGTAATACTTCCGACCGATCCTTTCATGCGAGCCGGAGGCTCGCGGTTCAAAGGCCCCTGGACCGCGAGCCTCCGGCTCGCATTTTTTAAGAATGTCTAAAATTGCTAAAGTTAGGCATTCCTGTCATAATGCCTTCTATGGAGGCATGCCCATGAATATGAACGTATCCCTGACCGAGGAACTTGCGAATTTCGTCAAGGCCAAGGTTTCCGGCGGTCGCTACAGCTCAGCAAGCGAGGTTGTCCGCGAAGCGCTGCGCTTGATGGAGAAGGCCGAGCGACAGGAAGCGGAAAAGCTGAATTTCCTGCGTCAGGCATGGAAAGAAGGGATCGACAGCGGCGACGCTGGCGAGATGGATTTTGCGGCTCTGAAGCAGGAAGCGCGGGCGCGGCTCGCATCCAAAGCGTGAGAGCATGGGAAAAGTCCATTTTACCCGCCGCGCGCGCCAAGACCTTTTGGATATCTGGATTTACATCGCTCCCCGAAATTCAGAGGCCGTCGCCGATGCGGTCCACGACCGCATCGAACAGGCTTGCGAGCGATTGAAACATCATCCGCAACTCGGCGCGGCGCGGTCCGAAATTGCCGAGGGCGCGCGGGCGCTTGTCGTCGAACGATGGTTGGCGCTTTACCGGCTGACGGAATACGGCGCGCAAGTGGTGCGGATCGTCGATGGAGCCCGTGACCTGACCAAGATTGAATGGACGCCGGAATAGGGCGTCCTTCTCATGCTTGAGTTGGGAACGACGGGAGAAGTGCGTTTTGTGAACCGTCTATTCGGCTTCACCGCTTGAAGCAGCGAGCGAGACATGGGAAATTGCGCCTTGGGCTCGCCAATGCAACAGAGCCCCCCGCAAGGGGTGGCCTTTTCTCAACGCGCGCCGCGAAAATATTTCTTCGCGATCGCTGTAAGGTCCTTATCCACAGGCAAAGACGCTGCATTTTGGGTATCAAAGTTTGAATCATAAAATTCTTTGAATATTTCTCTCAATTTGGATAGCTTACGTTTGCCTTTCATCACGCCTAACATGTCAGCACTGACCTTTTTGGAAGCAGCGACACTCAGTTTGCCATAGTCAACCCTGCCCATATTGCCGCTTTTTCGCTCTAAATCCACGCGGCCATTTACATAGCTAGCTAGAGTATCATCGTATTCTCCATCTATAATTCGTTTTTTCACTGCACTAAGATCAAACGAGGAGTGGCGCTTCCCAACAAAAGAAATAAAATCATCTGTCGCAAAATACCCTTCGACATCAATTTCGCGCGTAACAAAAGGTTCCGCTCCCGCCGCTATGATGTCCCTCTTCCAAACAGAAATCTCGTCTGGCTCCATGAAATCTCTATCACGATGGACGATTATTGGAGCATTTGATATTGTCTTAATTTGTTTAATGAGTGGTTTCAGCAAATGAACTGTAGTGACTCCGTTGTACGGCAATAATGCCGTCTCTGTTTCAGAAAACCCTGAATTAATCAGCAGTGTTTTGAGTAATATGGTGATCCTGTCCTCTGTTAGGACGATAACCTTGAACGCTCCGGTGTTGAGCTTCTCCTTAATATCGAGAGCGCCGAGTTCCAAAAGCATATCGACTTGATCGTCGGCAGATGCCTCCACTACCGAGCCACTTTGTACCCAAAGCATCTTTGCGGTTTCATATAGCGTATCGAGTACGTGTCGTGAGTGTGTTGTAATCAAAACCTGAACGTTACGGTCTGTAGAAATAGTTGACAACAATGAACATAAGAGGCGTTGGTTATTTGGGTGCAAATGTGAGTTTGGTTCATCCAAAATTATAAGCTTAGGTGAAAAGAGATGTAAGTAAGCTAATATTTGTATAGCTTGCAAAAGGCCGGTTCCAGCAAGATCGAGTGGTATTTCTCTGTCATCCTCGCCGATTGTCACGTCGATGAATTGGTCTATTTGTTGCTTAAAGCGGACCTTGATGCGCAAATTCGGGAAAATTAGTGAGAGGTCGGATTCAAATTGGGCCCATTCCTTTTTCCATTTTTGCAGTCTATACAATATGTTACGAACAAACGCATTAGCGTCTCCTCGTGCGAGGGCCCTAAGAAGAATCCCGTCTGAGATATGAGCTTCAGTTCTAGCTACACCCGCAAGACCCGGAGAGAAGACGGAATATGGTGCTTCTAAATTCGATAATGCCTTCGCATATGCGACGTTATCCGGTTCAACAATTATATTTGTGATTCGACCTTTCCTAATCGACAAATTTATCACCTGACCATCATCAAATGTAAGGCTGATGACTATCGATTTAGCTGCATCCTCAAGTAGCTTTCCACCGAATCCAAGTGAGTACGGATCTTCGCATGGTATGTATATCAATTCTGCCGGACTTATTGTTGATGAGCTTTTGCCGCGGACGGGCCATTTATCGGCTATATGTAGAGATTGTAGAAGCGTGAATGCGAAGTGAACAGCTTGGATGATTGTGCTCTTTCCAGAGTTATTTCCACCTATAAGTATATTTACGTCATTTAAATTGAAATCGACACGCTCTATTCGTTTAAAGCGCTCGATGGTGAGAGTTGTCAGGCGCATGGATGCTCACGGCAGCTGGGTGTCTGATTTAGCCTATGGTGCACAGCTCGCGCCGCAAATCCAGCGCGCGAGGGGTGGTGGTCGGGTAGAGGCGCTGATTGCTCAGCGCCTCCCCCACAGATCCCGGCGTGCGGCTTTCCCGCACCGGGCTCTTGTCGGAAGTCGGACGCGACCAATCGTCAGGGATTTAAATCCCATGTAAGGTGGCCACGTAGGCTCGCCGCTTCGGTTACATGCTGACCCCGGCGCTGAGTCCGGAGCATGCGTTGCTGCTCACCTTTCCTCCGACCGACCGCCTTCCCTCCACGCTCTCCGCCACCGATTTGTCGTCGGCTTTGTTCGAGGCTTCATAGGTAATATGCGGCCGTCCAACTCCTCACCCTTCCCCGACAGCTTCGTCTCCTCGACTTCCTGTCGCGGCCCGGAGCCGCAAACGCGATTTCGGGCGGCATGAGGTCTCCCAGGTTCCGACGTGTTCCTGTCCGACGTGATGTGGTCTCCAACTCCGGCAGAGCGTCAACGCCTCGCTTATCGGCGCAGCACATGTTGCCTTCGACGTTTCTGACCGTCTCGGCCTCTGCGAAATTGTGTGTTTCGTAGCTCAATACACACCCCATCGGATCGCTGTGTACGCTTCGCAGACATCGTCACCGATGTCCACGCAACACTCGCTTTCGGGCAGCCCGCTACGGCCTTACCCGAGCCGGACTTGCACCGGCTGGAACACGCCAGCTTTCCCTGGCGCACCAAAAAAAACACTTCCGCAACAAACGCAACTCACTGAAAAGTAGGAAGGATTTTTGTGCAAAAGTCCTTCATCTGAAGCGACGCCTTCCGATGAAGCTCATACCAAAGGCCTTCAAGAGTGGCTCAAGGTCCCGTCATGGCCGGCCCCCGGACTGATTCGTCGGAGGGCCTCCACACGGCCCGTCTCCGCCTCACTTCGATTGGCTCTCCCGCCACTTCCGCACGACGGCGAGCGCGTTCACGATGTGATTGTGGGCGCTCGCGTCCGAATAGGCGTAGAGAATCTTGCCCTCCGGAGCGATCACATAGGTCAGGCGGTCGGCGAAGACCGGGCCCTTGATGGGGATGCTGAAGGCGGCGTCATAGGCCTTGATGAGTTTGAAGTCCGGATCGGCGCCGACCGGGAATTTGTCGCGGCATTCCTTCTTCGAGAACTCGCGCTGCGTCGCGATGGAGTTGCTCGAGACGCCGATCACGCTCGCACTCGCCGCCGCGAAATCCTCCATCGCCTCGGCGAATTCATGCGCTTCCACCGTGCAGACCGACGTGAAGGATTTGGGGTAGAAATAGAGAACGACCGGCCCCTTCTTGAGCGCCTCGGCGAGATGGAAGGTGAAGTCCTTGCCGCCCTCGGCGGCTTCGATCGAGAAATCCGGCGCGGGGTCGCCGGCTTTGAGCGCGGCTCGCGCGGCGGCGGGGTTAAGCGCGAGAAGAAGCGCGAAGATCAGGGCGCGGAGCGGCAAGGACGTCTCCTTTGCAAGAAGGGGAGTTAGCCTGCGCAGATAGAGCCTGATGGCGAGACGCCAAGCGCTTGCACGTCTCCCAATTCCTTCAAAGGAGCCCGAAGCGGGCGTCTCCCGTATCCTCATCCTGAGGGCCCGCGGAGCGGGCGTCTCGAAGGATGATGAGCAAGCAGCTGGTGGTGAGAATCTGACGTTTGGATCCCATCGCTGCGGCCAAACCGCCCGGTAGTCTGGCGGCGCCGGTCGGACTCTTCCCTTTGATTTTCACCATGAGGTCGGCCGCCGATTGACGAGCTTGTTTCCCACGTGGCCGACGTCATTTGACGTTGTCAAGCGGGCGCATGAACACCGCAGGGGGTCGCTCACGCCATAGCTGGAAAACCGCCATGAGTTCAGGAAAAATTGTAGGCGTCGCCGACGCGCTCCCAGGGAAATGGTACCTAGGAATTCGCGACGGCAAGACAATAGCTTGCATGGTAATAAACACTGTGAAAAGTATACTAATTCTCCGAGTGGAAGATACTAGCGTTTCTATTGTTTCAGATCATGAGTTTATATCCTTGTACGAGCCTGAGATCTGCGACATTATACCAGATGCAAAGAGTCTGTGTTTTACTGTTAATCTAGAATACGGCACTGTTAAACCAGTCAACGGCGCCGTGTGCGTCGCACAAAATGGAACCTTTATAAAGGTCGACCGCATCAGCACAGAAAGCCCTCTATACATTGATATTCGGACTGGCTCCCTCGGGGAACCGATTGACGATTTTTTTTCGTTCAGCAAGTGGTCATTGGTGAGTTGGTGCGGCAACGAAAAAGGAGTTTTACTGAACTTCGGAGAGAAGAACTAAGACTTTCCCGCGAGCAAATCCAGCGCCGGCACGCGCCCTCAGGGCGCCATCAGGATGAGGAGCGCGCTCGCCCTGCGCTTCACCCGACATCAAGGACCATCACATCCTCGACATGCTGCGGCAGGCGCCGGGGCGCGACGAAGATGGCGTCGGCGCGCAGCGTGCAACTCGCGGCCCAGGGGTTCGCCACGAGCCAGCGCGCCGCGGCGATGCGCAGACGACGCTGTTTTTGCGGCGTGATCGCGATAAGCGCCGCATCCATCTCGGCGCGCCCCTTCACTTCCACGAAGGCGACGACGTCGCCCCGCCGCGCGACGATGTCGATCTCGCCGCCCTTGACGCGATAGCGCCGCGCCAGAATCTTGTAGAGCTTCAGCCTCAGCCAGACCTCCGCAACCGTTTCGGCGTGGGCGCCAAAGTCGAGACCGGCCCGTCGCGTCACGGGATGCGCTCGAGATCGGCGAGCCAGGCCGTGGCTTCAGAATTGCTCGGCGCGCGCCAGTCGCCGCGCGGCGAGAGCGACCCGCCGGAACTCACCTTCGGGCCGTTCGGCAGGGCGCTGCGCTTGAATTGGCTCGTCTGAAAGAAGCGGCGCAGGAACACGCCGAGCCAGCGCTTGATCTCCGGGAGGTCATAGGCGACGCGCCTATCGGCCGCTATTCCCTCAGGCCAGCGGCCCGCGCCCGCGTCGCGCCAGGCGTGATAGGCGAGGAAAGCGATTTTTGCGGGGGCGAAGCCATAGCGCGTCGCATAGAACAGATTGAAATCCTGCAGCGCATAGGGACCGACGAAATCCTCGGTGCGTTGCGGCGCGCCCTCCCCGGCGGGCACGAGCTCGGGCGAGATTTCGGTCGCCAAGATGTCATGGAGCGCCGCGACGGTCCCCGCGCCGAAACGCGCCTCGCGGGCGCACCAGCGGATCAGATGCTGGATCAAGGTCTTGGGCACGGAGGCGTTGACGTTGTAATGCGACATCTGATCGCCGACGCCATAGGTGCACCAGCCGAGCGCGAGCTCGGAGAGGTCGCCGGTGCCGAGAACCAACGCGTTGTGGCGATTGGCGAGGCGAAAGAGCAGCGACGTGCGCGCGCCGGCCTGGACGTTCTCATAGGTCAGGTCGTAGACCGCCTCGCCCTTTGCTGCCGGATGGCCGATGTCCTCGAGCATCCGTTGACAGGCGGGCGTGACGTCGATCTCCTGGGCCGAGACGCCGAGCGCCCGCATCAGCGCCCAGGCGTTCGCACGCGTGCGCGCGCTCGTGCCATAGGCCGGCAGCGTGAAGCCGAGCACGTTTTCGCGCGGCAGTCCGAGCCGGTCCATCGCCGTGACGGCGACGAGCAGCGCCTGGGTTGAATCGAGGCCGCCCGAAACCCCGATCACCAGTTTTTTCAAACCCGTCGCCCGCAACCTCTGGGCAAGCCCATGCGCCTGGATGTTGAAAGCCTCGAAGCACAGCTCCGAAAGGCGCGCCTCGTCGTCCGGCACGAAAGGGAAGCGCGCAATTTCGCGCGCGAAACCAAAATCCCGCGTTTGCGCACGCATCGCGAAACGGATTTCGCGAAAGTGTTTCGCGCCGCGCTCCGCGTCGGCGCAGTCGCCGAAGCTCGTCTGGCGCAACCGCTCCGCCGCGATCCGGCCCAAATCGATGTCGGCGAGCACGAGCGGCGGCTCGCTCGCGAAGCGCTGGGCCTTGGCGAGCGGCGCGCCCAGTTCGTAGATCATGGCCTCGCCGTCCCAGGCGAGATCGGTCGTCGACTCCCCCTCGCCGGCCGCCGAATAGAGATAGGCGGCAAGACACCGCGCGGAATGGGAGGCGCAGAGCGTCTGGCGGATGTCCGACTTGCCGATGATGGCGTTGCTCGCCGAAAGGTTGAGCAGCACGCTCGCCCCGGCCATGGCCGCGCGCGCCGAGGGCGGGATCGGCGTCCACAAATCCTCGCAAATCTCGGCATGAAGCGCGAGGTTTTGAAAATCCTCCGCGACGAAGAGGAGGTCCGAGCCGAAGGGCGCGCGAACGCCTGCGACGTCGATCTCCTCGCCCGCGACGTGAACGCCGGCTGAGAAATGGCGCTTCTCGTAGAATTCCCGATAGCTCGGCAGATAGCTCTTCGGCGTGACGCCGAGGATTTTTCCGCGCAGCATCAAGACCGCGCAATTATAAAGCCTGCCCCTTTGGCGCAGCGGCGCGCCGACGACGAGGATGAGGTCGAGACTTTTGGAGGCCTCAACAAGGTCGGCGAGCGCCGCCTCCACGGCGTCGAGCAGCGCATCCTGCTGCAAAAGATCGTCGATCGCATAGGCGCTCAAGCCCAGCTCCGGAAACAGCGCGATCGAGGCGCCCTGCTCCGCGGCCCGTTTCGCCATCGCGAGCGTCTGCGCCGCATTGGCGGCCGGATTGGCCACCGCGACGCGCGGCGCGCACACGGCGACGCGCAGGAAGCCATGCGTGTGCAGACTGAAGAAGGGGTGCGACATGGCAAGAGTATAGGCGCTCGCGGGGAATTGCTTAAGCGATGAGCGGCGAGGCTTGGAAGAACGTGGTTAAAGCGCGGCGACGCGCTTCGCCAGGCCCCTCACCCCGGCCCTGTCCCCGCAAGCGGTGAAAGGGGGGTAGGCGCCGCTTCGGGCGAGCGTATATGCTCCGGCCGAAAGCCCATGCCGATCAAGCGCGCCGGCAGGCGGCGCAAAAGGGGGAAGGCGCGCAAGAGCCGCAATGGAAGCGGCAGTTTCCCGAATTCTCCGCCGGCCAGCACATTGCCGACGACCCTGTTTTGGATGAAGCGCTGAACGGCCTGAGTGGCGCTGGCCGGCCATTCGCGCCGCCGCTGCACAGATTCGAGCAGCTCGGACGTGACCGGCCCGCGCCGCAAAGGCTCGGCCAGGATATTGGCGGCTGCGACCGCGTCCTGGACCGCGAGGTTCACGCCGACGCCGCCGATCGGCGACATCGCATGGGCTGCGTCGCCGATGAAGAGAAGCCCCGGCCGGCTCCAATTTTTCAGCCGATCGAGCGCGACGGAAAGCAGTTTTATATCGTCCCAGCTCTTGAGCGCATCGACGCGATTGGCAAGGAACGGCGCAAGCCCCGCGATCTCGCTGCGAAAAGCCGTAAGGCCCCGACTCTCGCGCGCCTCGCGGCCGCCCTTGGGGATGACAAAGCCGCATTGCCAGTACTTGCCGCGGTCGAGCAGGACCATGATGTGCCCCTTCGCGAAGCGCCCGAAGGGGTCCTGCGGGTCTCCCTCCCCGCGCGGCAGTCTGAACCAGAGCACGTCCATCGGGGCGCCGAACTCGATGCGCTCGAGCCCGGCGCGCTCGCGGAGGATCGAACGACGCCCGTCAGCGCCGATCGTGAGATCCGCGCGAATTTCGAGCCATTTCGCGCCCTGTCTCGCGAGAACGCCCACCACGCGATTTTCCTCGACGATCAGCTCCCACGCCTCGGCGCCCATGAGCAGGCGGAACGAGGGATAGGCCTTGGCCTTGTCCGCAAGAAAATTGAGGAAGTCCCACTGCGGCATCATGCCGACGAATTTGCAGCGCGTCGGCAGATGCGAGAAATCCGCGACCGGAACCTGCTCTTCGGAGACCCAGCCGGAAATCTCGCGCGCTTCGTCATGCGGGAGCTTGAGAAACTCGTCGAGGAGCCCGAGCTCGTGGAACAGCTCGAGCGTGGAAGGATGGATCGTGTCGCCGCGAAAGTCGCGGAAAAAATCCGCGTGTTTTTCGAGCAGAACAACATCGACGCCGGCGCGCGCCAGAAGAAAAGCCGCCATCATGCCGGCCGGCCCGCCGCCCGCGACGCAGCAGCGGGTCGTCAAAGTCTCGGTCGTGCTCGCTTCGCCGCTCTTCATGCCAAAGCTATTTTAGCGCCCGGGGGCGAAAGGGCGAGCGCGCCACGCGTCAGTAGCTCGCATCCTTGACTGCGGTCGACCCCTCGCCACGCTCGCCGCCAGGAAATGTGAGGCGCCAGGGTTCTCGGCATAACTGGACAGCGCGAAGAGGTTGGCAACTGTAGAAGGCCTGCGAGAGCCACGGCTCTGGCGAACGCCGCCTCTCCAACCTGAATATGCGAGTGGTTTAAATCCAACGCTTGGCAGCCCGTATCACGTCCTAAGCGGGCCCGCTGATGGAGTCAGGAATGCGCCACAAGCGGTCATTTGCCGGTTGGGTCAGCGAGAGAAGCGATGCTTCGCCATAGGGTGAAGGTCGCCATTCCACGGGACCTGTTCGCGGACGTCTTGCGGATGATCGCGGAACTGCGAGCGCCGCCCATCGCGTCGACGGCCTACGGCATACGCGCGTCATGAGTTCTCGCCAAACGACCGGAGAGGCGCGCCCCGATGGAAAGCAGTTAGTCAAAATTTCCTGGCGAATCCCGTTTGAGAAGTATGCTTAACCCTTTCTAAACACCCGCTCCTTTATGTTTGCATTCGCGTTCAGCTTCGAACGGTAAAGGCGCCGCTCAATCGGAAGTCCCCCAAGACAAAGGGCCACGACAACCTTCCGTCGAGAGGCAAATGCGGGAAAAAAGCGGCCCTGGCGGCGGACGCCTACGGCGCAACCTGGTGACTAAGAGTTTGTCCGGAAGGATCACGCTGGATTGCATAGCTTTCGCAGCATGAGGCGGATGGAGGCGAGGCGCAGGAAGGCCAGCGCCCTGCGCGACAGGCATTCCCAGTCCTTGGCGAGCCTGCGGCATCTGCCAAGCCATGAGAACGTCCGTTCCACGATCCAGCGCTTGGGCAAAACGACGAAGCCTTGCGCCTGATCTGAGCGCTTGACGATCTCGACGTTTACGTCGGCGATCACCTTGTCGATAGCCGTTCGAAACTCCGGCCCTTGATAACCGCCGTCGGCGTAGAGCTTCAACAGGAACGGGAAAGCCCCAAACAACGTCGCCATCACCAGCACGCCGCCGTCGCGGTCCTGAATGTCGGCCGGGTGCACGAGCGCGTGCATCAGCAAGCCCTGCGTATCGACGAGGATATGTCGCTTCTTGCCCTTGATCTTCTTGCCCGCGTCATAGCCGCAAGGGTCGATGCAGGCCCCCCTTTTTCTGCGCTCTTCACGCTTTGGCTGTCGATGATGGCCGCTGTCGGGCTCGCTTCGCGTCCCGCCTGTTCGCGGCATTTGACGTAAAGCTCCCAATGGATGCGGTTGAGCGTCCCATCCCAATCCCAAAGGTCGAAATAGTCGTAGACCGTGCTCTTTGGCGGCAAATCCTGCGGGATCGCTCGCCATTGGCAGCCCGTGCTGAGCACGTAGAGGAGACCGTTGACCACCTCGCGCAGGTTCACCGTGCGCTTGGCGCCGCCGCGCTTGGCCGGAGGCAGCAGCGGCTCCACCTGCGCCCATTCCTCGTCGGTCAAATCGCTCGGATAACGCAACTTGCTCCGGTCATAGCGACCCCGATTTTCGTCCGTCCACATCGGCCAGCTCCCAACGAATCGTGCTGACCCATGGAATCACAAGTGACTCATAGGACTCAACATGTTCGCGGACGGGCTCTAAGAGGTTCCTATGAACATTATGAAAAAGACGCTCATCGCCTCGGCGGTGTCGGCTGCCGCCATCCTCACGGCTTCGGCCGCGGGCGCAGCGAACTACAACGTTACGAATGTCGGCTTTGACGGCGGTACGGTGACCCTGTCCGGACTCGTCAATGAAACCGCGAATTCTGGACTCATCACGCTCACCACCAACGCCGGGATCATTCCCACCTTCTGCGTCGATCTGTTCCACGACATCAACATCGGCGGATCCTATACGTATACCACGGCGCCGCTTCTGTACAACTCGAATGGGCCGATCCCGGGCTTGAGCGGCGCCTCGCTCACGACCACGCAGATCGGTGAAATCGGGGCTTTGGCGGACGTTGGCGTTCAGGAATACAAGAATGGCTCGGGGACCACAGCCGGCTATACCGCGTTGCAGGGCGCCATTTGGCAGATCGAATACGGCACCGCCCTCACGGTCAACGGCGGGACCGATCCGGCGATTTTAGCCGATATCGCCTACGCCGCGGCGAATCCGTTCTACGGCGTGTGGAGCGTGATCCCCGGCGTGGACGGTCAAAACCCTTTCGGCGGAGTAACTTATGTCGGTCAGGCTTTGGTCACGGCCCCCGGCCCGAACGTGGGCGAAGGCCTGCTTGGCTTCGCTGCGATGACGGCGCTGCTGATCGGCGCTCGCTACCGCGGTCTCTTCGTCTGATTTGGGCGCTGCGATAAGCGGAGCTCGATTCAGCCCAAAAAGCGCCCCGCCGCGCCATCCGCGGCGGGGCTTGTTCGTTTCAGATCGAACCCCTTTTCCCGCCGGGCCCTTTGGTTCGCTCCCGCGCTCATGGTCTGGCCTCGAAGGATCGCCGATGGTCCCGCCGCCTCGGGACCGACTGGCTCGCCCCCGGCTTATCTCGAAGCCGACAGCTTCGGCCGTCACAGAGAAGCGGCGCGCCGTTGTCGCGGCAGGCGCGCTGTGCGCGCGCCATTTGGCCTGTCACGACGGCTCGAAGCCCGCGCGCTCAAGGCCGCTTCGCGCGCCTCAGGCGGCTCTCTTTCGTTCGCCGGCGGCGGCGGCGCGGTTTCCTGCGCCACGCGCCGCGCCGGCTGGTGGCGGATCGCGCCGTCTTCGTAAAAATATTCGCAGCTCTCGTCGGTCCCCAGCGCGTTCAGCACGCCCGGCCAAACCCGCTTTCTCGTCCAGCGGCGGAAGCGCGTGTAGTTCGTGTACCATTTGCCGAAATGCGGCGGCAGGCTGCGCCAGGGCGAGCCGGTGCGCACGATCCAGAACACGGCTTCAATGAAGAGACGATTGTCGCGGCCGTGGCGGCCGGGAATGACCTCATTGCCGGGGAGGAGAGAGGCAATCAGCGCCCAACGCTCGTCGGTGAGATAATATTCGATCAATGTATCCTCCGTGCAAATAGGCGCGCGTCCCGCGCCGCGGGCGACAGCAATCAATAGGATTTGAGCCGGAAATTACCGGATGACGCCCGGTCCAGATATAACTTTCCCACGCTTTGCCGCCTTTGACAAGGCCGCGCGGTCCCGGAGAGCGCCGCCGGCGACGTCCGCTTGGGGTCAACAGCGGTCGCGCGGCGGCCGTAAACCTAAATTCCGTGTCCGGGTTCCGAGTGTGAGAATTTAACCACTAGGACGCGGCGTCGGGCCAGCGTTCGGACGCGAAGGCTTGAGCGATCGCCCTGGCGCGAGCGGCGAGCCTGTCGGCGCTCTCAATCGTATCTGCGACTTTTGAGCACGCCTCGATCCCTTCGGCGAGTGTCGCCGCTTTCGGATAGGCCTGCGCCGAGCGACCTCGATAAGCGCGAAAATCGCAAGCGCAAACCGTCATCAAATCCTCGAAGCGGGAGCGCTCGCCGAAAGCGCCGAGTTGTTCAAGCATCGCGGCGACGGGGCCGGCTCGCACCCGCGACACACGATGCACTCGCTCGCATTCCGCGAGCGCCAACAGGGCGAGGTCCAGGCACTCTTCTGAGGCACGAAATCGCGTGCAGATCGCTTCGATGCGGGGTCGCCCCCGTTCGATGTGGCCGTAATGCACGGGAAGGTGCTCGGCCGGAGAATCCGATTTGCCGACATTCATGACCATGAGCGCAAAACGCACGGGAAGCCGCGCGTCGCAGAACGCCGCCTCCGATAGCGCGTTCATCAGGAGATCGCCAAGGTCCGCGTTCACGTCTCCTTCGGCGATTTGCGGCACGCCGAACAGCGCCTCCACCTCGGGAAGAAAGTGGTCCAGCGCCCCGCAATGGCGCAGCAACTGCATCGATCGCGCGGGCGCGCGCGTCATCAGACATTCGGCGAATTCGGGCCATGCCTCGGACGGGGAAACATCCTCCAGTTCGCCCGCTTCCACGCGCTCGCGCAACCATTCGAGTTCTTCGGAATCCGGCTCCCCTGGCGCGCGGCCGATCGACGCCGCTCGTCGAAGCAGCGAAAGACCGATGTGACTGCGACCAGAGGCGAATGTCATGGCGGACATCGGCAAGCAATACAGGGACCACAAGTCGATCTTGTCCCCTGGGGTCGCGTGGCGGACGGCGCGGGGCCGCAAAATAATTTCGAGAGGGCGGGCAGCGAGCGTGACCAAGTCCAATGGATATTGCCCAAGCTGGCGCTAAATCCCTCCAAGATTCAAGGAATCCGCGCAACAGAGCTCAGCTAGGGAGTAAAGCCAATGACCGTACTGTCCGAGGTGCTGGCCGCCAACGCCACATATGTCGCCGAATTCGGCAGGAAGGGCGAGCTCGCCCTGCCCCCGGCGCGCCGTTTCGCGATCCTGACCTGCATGGACGCCCGGCTCGATCCCGCCAAATATGCGGGGCTTGCGGAGGGCGACGCGCATGTGATCCGCAACGCCGGCGGACGCGCGACAGACGACGCGATCCGCTCGCTCGTGATCTCCCACAAGCTGCTCGGCACGATGGAGTGGTTCGTGATCCACCACACCAATTGCGGCATGGAGCTCTTCTGCGACGAGACCATGGGCGAGCTCCTCGCCGACAGTCTCGCGACCGCCGCCTTCGACGGCAAGAACTGGTCGAACCCGCAGCACGGCGGCGGCTGTGTGGCCGGCCGCTTCATCAAATGGCACACGATCAAGACGCAGGAGCAGAGCGTCGAGGACGACGTGCTGCGCATCCGCGAGCATCCGCTCACGCCGCGCAACATCCCGATCTACGGCTATATCTATGACGTGAAGACCGGCCGCCTCGTCGAGGTTCCCGGCGCGACCAAGGCCGGCAAGGCGGGCTGATCCGAAGTCGGAATGATCGCCTCGATTCGCGACGCCCAATCCCCTTTCCTTTGGGCTATCGCGCACACGTCTTGAAGGTTTCCAACGCCGTCTTGTCCGGGCTTGTCCCGGCCATCCACGCCAGCCCACTGCGCAAAGTCAGAATTAGCTCTCTCGACGCCTCTTCTTCTAGCTGCTTTGAAACGTCACCACGTGAATGCCCGCGACAAGCGCGGGCATGAGGGTGGATCTACGCCGGCAAGGGTGGCGGCACGTCTTAATTGAACTGCGATTTCAGCATTGAACTGGGATTTCAGCGCATCGAGGCGGAGAAGCCGCCGTCAGCCTCGAGCTTGTCCTCGGGCCTGACCGGCGCCGTGGAGATCGACAAAGATCGACAGCCACGCGTCAAGACGCATTGATCGCAGGCGCCTCGGTTGAACCTGGGTCGCCTCACGATATGTGTTGAGGGAGCAAAAAAAACAGGGAGAGGCTCCCATGCAAAACTTCATCGACAGCGTCATCGCGGCGACGGGACTGGATGCTTCTATCGCCAAGGCGGCGATTGGCCATGTGCTGCTGTTCTTGCGCGATAAAGCCCCGGAAGGGCGTATTGCGGAATACGTCTCGAACACGCCGCAAGCGCAGGAAGCCATAGCGGCCGCAGCGGCGACCGAAGGCGGCGGTCTCGCTCAGATCATCGAAGAATTGACGAGATTTGTGGGTCACGGCCGCGCCGACGTCAACGTCCTCGTCGGCAGGCTGATCGGACTGGGGCTCGACGAAAAGCAGATCAGGAAGCTTCTCGATGCAACCCTTTCTCGCGCGGAGGATCTGATCGGCGCGGCGGGCGTCCGTGAAGTTCGGGAGATCTTGCCTCCGCCGACGCTGCGGACGACCGATGAAGCGCGTCCCTCCACGGCGGCGCCCGAGCAGCCGACGGTGGCGACGCCGAAAATTGTGTCGATCGCGGACGCGCAACAAACGAAGCGCGCTACCGCATCCTCTTCCGGCGGGGACGCGGAGTCGGGCACACAGATATATTGGGTGCGCGAAACCGTGGGCGTTTTCGACGACGAGGAGACGCTCGAGACGGCGGTGGACGAACTCAGCGTCGCCGGCTTCAGGGAGTCTGCGATCTCCGTGCTAGCGAGCGGTGGGAAAACAAAGAGCGGCCTGAGCCGCATCTTTCGCAGCGTGACGGAGATCGAGGATAACGGCGACGCTCCGCAGACGGAATTCGTCTCCAGCGACTCGCGCGTGGAAGGAACGGCCGCGCTGATTAGCGTTCCTCTCTACATCGGCGGAGCCGCCGGAGTCTGGGCCGTATCGGCAGCCGGAGGCTCGCTCGCCTTCGCGCTCGCCTCGGCCGTCGCACTCGGGGGCATTGGCGCGGGCATAGGCGCCATCTTGGCGCTAGCCATTCACAGTCGGCATGTCCGGCGCATCCGGGAGCAGCTGAAGCTCGGCGGCCTCGTTCTCTGGGTGAGCACGCCCACTCCGGAAACTGAAAGGCGGGCGGCGCAGATCTTGAAAAATCTAGGAGCGCGCGACGTTCACGTGCATGAGGTGCAGCGCAAATGGAGCTTTGAGTCCATGCCATTGACGCACGGACCCTACGACCCGTTCGTCAGTCTCATCGAAAACTCGACGCCTCAAAAGCGTAGCGCGTAACAGACCGGGCTAAAGCGCGCTGGCAAAAAGTGGGAACCGGTTTTTCGCCCCAAGCGCGCTCTATCTCTCTGGAATCGATCACGTTATCTGCGTTTGAGCGATTCCGCTCAAACGCAGCGTGATCTACGAGCGGCGGCGCGTCGCGCGTCCAGCGCGAGGCGACGCCCTTTCTTCAGCGAAAATGCCCTTTCAGCGCGTCGACGAGGTCGGCCTTCTCCCAGGAGAAGCCGCCCTCGGCGTCGGGCTTGCGGCCGAAATGGCCGTAGGACGACGTGCGCGCATAGATCGGCTGGTTGAGCTTGAGATGCTCGCGGATGCCGCGCGGCGTGAGCCGCATGATCTGCGGCAGAACCGCCTCGATCTTGTCCTCGGCGACCTGACCCGTGTCGTGCAGATCGACATAAATCGACAGCGGCTCGGCGACGCCGATCGCGTAGGCGAGCTGAATCGTCGCGCGATCCGCGAGCCCTGCCGCGACGATGTTCTTGGCGAGATAGCGCGCGGCATAGGCCGCCGAGCGGTCGACCTTGGTCGGGTCCTTGCCGGAGAATGCGCCCCCGCCATGCGGCGCCGCGCCGCCATAGGTGTCGACGATGATCTTGCGGCCCGTAAGGCCGGCGTCGCCGTCCGGACCGCCGATGAAGAACTTGCCGGTCGGATTGACGTGCCAGACCGTCTTCGGGGTCACGAAATCACCCGGCAGAACGGCGCGGATATAGGGCTCGACGATTTCGCGCACGTCCTGCGGCGAGAGGTTCTCGTCGGTGTGCTGATGCGAGAGCACGATCTGCGTCGCCTCGACAGGCTTGCCGTTCTCATAGCGCAGCGTGACCTGGCTCTTGGCGTCGGGGCCGAGGCCCTTCTCCTTGCCGCTGTGACGGGCCTTGGCGAGGTCTTCCAGAATCTTATGGGCGTAATAGAGCGGCGCCGGCATCAGCTCCGGTGTTTCGCGCACGGCGTAGCCGAACATGATGCCCTGGTCGCCCGCGCCCTCGTCCTTATTGCCGGCGGCGTCGACGCCCTGAGCGATGTCGGCAGACTGCTCGTGCAGCAGCACCTCGACCTTGGCGTTCTTCCAGTGAAAGCCGGCCTGCTCGTAGCCGATCGCCTTGATCGCCTCGCGGGCGATGTCCTCGACATGCTCGAAGGCCATATGCGGCCCGCGCACCTCGCCGGCGATGACGACGCGGTTCGTCGTGCAGAGCGTCTCGGCGGCGACGCGGATGGCGTAAGGATCGATGCCGGCCCTCGCCCCCTCGCGAAAGAAGGCGTCCACGATCTCATCGGAAATGCGGTCGCAAACCTTGTCCGGATGGCCCTCGGAAACGGATTCGCTGGTAAACATATAGGTCTTGCGCGCCACGTAAATCCTCCGTCCGCGTCGAATTTCTTCCACCCGGCGGTTTGCCGGGGCGAATGTCCTTTGCCAGCGTGAAAGGACAGCGTCAAGCGCATCCCCTAAGCCGGCTCGGTCCGCTGCGCCGCCGATCAGTAGTTCCAGACCATGCCGACGCTGCTCCCGGTTGGCGTCGGCGGGAAAGGCTGAGCGCGATGCAGGGCCGCCAGGGCCTCCTGGTCCCGCGCCGAGGAGCCGCTGGACTTGCGCAGCGCCTGATGCATCAGATTGCCGTTGGGATCGACGAAAAAGACGATGCTCCCCACCTCCTGGCGGGCGCCGCTCGGGTGGAATTTTCGCAAGATATAGCCCAACACGACCGAAAAATAGGTCGGCGTGGCCGTGCCGCCGGAGATCGGCGCAACCTTGGCCGCGCCGCCGAGCCGATAATGCGGGGTCGGCTCGAGCGAGGCGAGCAGGTCCGACATGGATTTCTGCTTCGGACCGATCGCCGCCTTCGGGTCCGGCTTGCCGAACATCGACTCGACCTTTTCGGTCGGCCGCGGCGCCGCCTGCTTGGTGATCTCCGCCTCGCGCTTGTCCTCCTCGGCGGAATCCGTAGCGCCCTGCTGCTCGCCCGGATCCTGCTGCATCTCCTGTTGGGGCTTCTGCTGACGCTCCTCAGGCTTCTCGGCGGTGTGCTGGTCGGGCCGCGCCTGCCTTTGGCCGCTGGTCGCCTCGTCCGGCGCCTCGCGCTCCACCTGCTCTTTGTTTTCGGCGCGCGGCGCGTCAAAGGCCGGCTTATCGTCGAGCGTGAGCTTCTGCTTGTTCTGCTCCTGTTGCTTCTGCGGCTCGGGAGGCTTGGGCTGCTCCTGGGCCTGCTGCGGCGGCGGCTGCTCGGCCTCGGGAGGGGGCGGCTGCTCGGTGACGACCTCGACCGGGATTTCCTCCTCGACGAGCAGCAAGGGCCGCGAGACCCAGTCGAGCCCCACGAGCCCGGTCACGAAGAACGCATGCAGAAACAGGACGAGGGCGAAGAGTTGCGCCTGCCGCTTCTTGAGGGCAGACGTGAGACGCTCCCGCCGTGGACGATCCTCCGGCGCGGCAGAAACCCCCCGTTCTGTCCAGCTTTGGCTCATGGACCCTATGCTACGATTGGCGGCGCGAGCCTGTCCAGGAAATCCCCTCGGCCGCCAATAGCGGCGCGCGGCGAAGCTTGGTAAGCGTAAATATGATGGATCGGCCCGCAAAATCCCCGCAGGGCGGCGAGGCAGGCGCTGCGCCAGCCAAAGCCGCGACACCGATGATATCCCAGTATGTCGAGATCAAGGCGGCCAATCCAGATTGCCTGCTCTTTTATCGCATGGGCGACTTCTACGAGCTGTTCTTCGAGGACGCCGCCACCGCCTCACGCGCACTCGGCATCATGCTGACGAAACGCGGCAAGCACCTTGGCGAGGACATCCCCATGTGCGGCGTGCCGGTCGAGCGCGCCAACGACTATCTCCAAAAGCTCATCGCGCTCGGACACCGGGTCGCAGTTTGCGAGCAGCTCGAAGATCCCGCCGAGGCCAGGAAGCGCGGAGCGAAGTCCGTCGTGCGCCGCGACGTCGTGCGACTGGTCACGCCGGGCACGATCACCGAGGAAGCCCTGCTCGATCCGGGAAGGCCCAACGCCTTCGTGGCGCTGGCGCGCCTTCGCGCCAGGGACGGCGGCTGGAGCTTTGGCCTTGCGAACGTGGACATCTCGACGGGCGCCTTCACGGTCGGCGAGCGCGCCGAAGCCGAGCTTGCCTCCGCGCTCGGGCGCCTCGAGCCGCGTGAGATCATCGTCGCTGAAGAGTTTTCGCGCGATCCTCGCCTGCGCGCGCTGCTTGAGGGCTGCGCCGCGCCCGTCAGCCCCATCGGCCACGAGGGGCTGGAGGGAGCGAGCGCCGAGCGGCGTCTCCTGGAATTCTTCCGCGTCTCGACGCTCGACGGTTTTGGGGCGCTTTCCGAGGCGGAAATCGCCGCGGCCGCGCTCGCCGTCCATTATGTCGAGCGCACGCAGCGCGGCGAACGCCCGGCGCTGGCGCCGCCGACAAGCCTGCGCGAGAACCCGACGCTCGAGATCGATGCGGCGACGCGCGCCAATCTCGAGATCGCGCAGACGCTCGCGGGAAGTCGCGAGGGCTCGCTCATCGGCGCGATCGATCTGACCGTGACGCCCGCCGGCAGACGCGCTTTCGCGGAACGGCTCGGCGCGCCCTCTACGGAGCCGGCCGAGATTAACGCGCGCCTCGACGCGGCAGCCTTCTTCCTCGAGGCGCCGCGCGAGAGGGAGGGGCTTCGGGAACGGCTTGCGCGCGCGCCGGACCTCGTTCGCGCGCTGGCGAGGCTTTCGCTGCAACGCGGCGGTCCGCGCGATCTCGCGGGCGTCGCCGCCGGCCTTTCCGTCGCCCGTGAGATCGCCGCGTTCCTCTCGCAGACGGACGCGACATTTGCGCCGCCGGAGCATGTGACGCGCGAGCTCGCGGCGCTCGCCGCCGCCGACGCCGCGCTCGAGCGCCGCTTGAAGGAAAGCCTCGTTCCCGAACCGCCCGGCGATCGTCGGGCCGGCGGCTTCATCGCCGAGGGCGTCGACGCCGAACTCGACGAAGCGCGAAGCCTGCGCGACGAAAGCCGCCGCGTGGTCGCGGGATTCCAATCCAAATATGCGGAAGCCGCGGGCGTCAGGCAGCTCAAGGTCAAGCACAATAATTTTCTAGGCTTTTTCGTCGAGGTCCCGCAGGCGCAGGGCGAGCGCCTGTTGAAGCCGCCGCTCGACCAGCTGTTCACGCATCGCCAGACCATGGCCGACGCGATGCGCTTTGCGACGCGCGAGCTCATCGAGCTCGACCAGAAGATCGCGCAAGCGAGCGACCGCGCTCAGGCGCGCGAGGAGGCGCTCTTTGCGGCCATGAGCGGAGAGGTCCTCGCGCAATCGGCCGAAATCCGGCGCATCGCGCAAGCCTTCGCGACGCTCGACGTGATCGCCGCGCTCGCCGAGGTCGCGGCGCGGCGCGACTGGGTGCGGCCCCGGGTGGACGCCTCGCTCGACTTCGAGATCGAGGCGGGACGCCATCCGGTGGTGGAGGCGTCGCTCAAGGCGCAGGGCAAGGTGTTCGCGCCTAATGACTGCGCGCTTTCGGGCGGCAGGATCGCCGTCGTCACCGGCCCCAACATGGCCGGCAAATCGACCTTCCTGCGTCAGAATGCGCTCATCGCGGTGCTCGCGCAGGCGGGCTCCTATGTCCCGGCGGCGGCAGCGCGCATTGGCGTCGTCGATCGGCTCTTCTCCCGCGTCGGCGCCTCCGACGATCTGGCGCGGGGGCGTTCGACCTTCATGGTCGAAATGGTCGAGACGGCGGCGATCTTGAACAGCGCCGGCCCGCGCGCGCTCGTCATCCTCGACGAGATCGGACGCGGCACGGCGACCTTCGACGGATTGTCGATCGCCTGGGCTGCGATCGAGCATCTTGCCGCGGCGAACCGCTCGCGCGCGCTCTTCGCCACCCACTTCCACGAGCTCACCCGGCTCGCCAAGCGCCTGCCGAGCCTCGTCAATCTGACGATGAAGGTTTCCGAGCGTCAAGGCGAGATCGTCTTCCTTCACGAGGTCGTCGCCGGCGCCGCGGATCGCTCCTATGGCGTGCATGTCGCCGAGCTCGCCGGCCTGCCGAAGAGCGTCGTCGCGCGCGCGCATCAGATCCTGAGCGAGCTCGAAGCGCAGGATCGACGCGCGCCGATCGAGAAGATGATCGACGATCTGCCCCTCTTCTCGCACCGCCCTGCGAGCCCGGAGCGCAAGGACCCGCTGCGCGAGGCGCTGACGGCGATCGAGCCCGACGCGCTCACGCCCCGGGAGGCGCTCGCTTTTCTCTATGAATTGAAAGAGAAGGCGAAACTTTAGAACCGCGTTGCGTCGTCGATGCCGAAAGCCGGCCGGTGCCTGTAAGCTCAAGCTTTGGTTTCCTATTCGGAAGCAAGCACTCGCTGCTGCTCTATCGTAACGGGGGCGACGCTGCTCCCCTCGTCGCCCAAGAGGCCCGGCCCCGTTTCGAGGCCGGGCTTCCCAAGGAACGAGGCCAGCGGTCCGTAAAGTTTATATTAATCTAGAAAGTTTATATTAAGAAGAGGCTTAAGGCTAAAAAAAGGCAGGCTCACAAACCAGACAAGAACTGTTGCAAAAATGGTACACCCTTGGAGAATATGCCCTTTTAAGCAATTTGCATGTTGCGTTTAACCATAATCGGGGAGCATTGTCCCTGCGAAAGTCGTCGCGGGGAACCCCTCCGGGACGCCCCAATTCGATCCGCCCTTTCAAAGGAGGCGACAATGAAAAAGGTAGCCGCTATTTCCGCCATCGCGCTGGCGATGGGCATGGGCTCGGCGCTCGCCGCCGATCTCCCCTCCCGCAAGGCCCCGCCGGTCTACATCCCGCCGCCGCCCCCGCTGATCTGGACCGGCTTCTACGGCGGTCTGAACATCGGCGGCGGCTGGAACTCCAACAACCCCAACAACGAAGGCTCGGCCTATTGGGATCCGAACTACGCCTTCGGCGGCGCGGGTCTCCTGCCGAACTTCACCACTTCCCCGAACCTGTTCTTCCTGCCCAACGGCAATCAAACGGGCTCCGCGGGCGGCGTCATCGGCGGCGCGCAGGTCGGCTACAACTTCCAATTTAACCCGTCGATCGTGGTGGGCGTTGAGGCCGACTTCCAGGGCTCGAGCATCAGCAGCAACGGACAGGGCAATTCTTCCCTCTATCCGTCGCCGTTCCTGACACCCCCTTTTGGCCCTGGGACTGGCATCCTGGTTCCGGTCTCGGCGATCAACGGCGGCAGCTTGGCCCTCAACTGGTTCGGCACGGTGCGCGGCCGCGCCGGCTGGCTCTTCACCCCCTCGCTGCTCGTCTATGGCACGGCGGGCTTCGCCTATGGCGGCGTGAGCGCTTGGAGCTACAACAACACCCCCACCGGCTGGACCGCCGGCGGCGGCCTGGAGTGGATGTTCGCTCCCCGCTGGTCGGCGAAGGTCGAATATCTCTATATCGATCTCAGCAGCGGCGGCCTCACCGGCGCCAATGGCTGGAACTGGGGCTATCGCTTCCACCCCGAGATCAACGTGGTGCGCGCGGGCATCAACTATCACTTCAACTGGGCCGAGCCCGCTCCGGTTCTCGCCAAATACTGATCGGCTCCCAACAGCCCAATCAGCAGAAAGCCCGGCCTCGCGCCGGGCTTTCTCTTTTTGATTCGCGCCTTCGCAGCGCGTCGGCGACGCCTCACGGCCTTCCAGCGCCTCTCGCGTCCGCTCGATCTTCTGCTCGGGTGGCGCCGCATCGCCGAAATTGATACAACCCGCCCGCCTTCAATTCCCGGCAAGGAACTATGTCCATGCGCGCCAGCGCGATCGAGCGCAACACCTCCGAGACGAAGATCTCCGTCGCGCTCGACCTCGACGGATTCGGCGCGGCGCGGATCTCCACCGGCGTCGGCTTTTTCGACCACATGCTCGACCAGATCGCCCGCCACGCGCCTCTCGATCTCGAAATCGCCGCTGCCGGCGATCTCCACATCGACGCGCATCACACGGTCGAGGACGTGGGCATCACCTTCGGCCAGGCGGTCGACAAGGCGCTCGGCGACCGCAAGGGCATCGCGCGCTACGGCGACGCGCATGTGCCGCTGGACGAAGCCTTGACGCGAGTTGTCGTCGACGTTTCGGGCCGCCCCTATCTCGTTTATAACTTGAAATTCCCCAGCCAGAAGATCGGCGATTTCGACACCGAGCTCGTGCGCGAGTTCTTTCAGGCTGTCGCAGTCCATGCGGGGATAGGGTTGCACATCGACAGCCTTGCCGGCGCCAACAGCCATCACGTCGCCGAAAGCGCCTTCAAGGGATTCGCGCGCGCCTTCGGCAAGGCTGTGGCGCTCGATCCACGCCGCCTGGGCGTGCCTTCGACCAAGGGCGCCTTGACGAAGTGAAGGAGGCGTGATGGCGATCTACGTGGTGATGGCGCCGGCGGGCGAAGGCGAAGTCCCGGAGAAGGCGGTGTTCCTTCGAGACGGCTTCTCGATCGCCGCCTTCATCTTCGGGCCTTTCTGGCTCTTTTGGAACCGTGCCTATCTCGCGGCGGGTCTTTGGCTCGCTTTGGTGACGATGCTCGCCGTCGGCGGAGGGGCGCTCGGCCTCCGGCCGGAGGCGACGGCTCTGGTCAATCTCGCGCTTTCGCTCGCGCTCGCCTTCGAGGGCGTGCGCCTCATCATCTGGACGCTCGAGCGGCGGGGCTTTCGCCAGAGCGGGGTCGTCGCATGCGACAACGCACAGGAGGCGGAGGAAGTGTTCTTCCACAACCGGCGCGCCGCCTACCCCTCTTCGGGGCCTTCACAGTAAGGAAGAGGCTTGACCACAGCGATCATCGACTATGGCTCGGGCAATCTGCACTCCGCGCTGAAGGCCTTCGAGCGGGCCGCTCGCGAGTCCGGGCTCAACGAGGCGATCCGCGTCACCGACGATCCTGAGATCGTGCGCGCAGCGGATCGCCTCGTGCTCCCGGGGGTGGGCGCCTTCGCCGACTGCCGCGCCGGATTGGAGCGCATAGCTGGCCTCACCGACGCGCTGAGCGAATCGGCGCGAGCCCGCGGGCGCCCGTTCCTCGGCATTTGCGTCGGCATGCAGCTTCTGGCGACGCGCGGTCTCGAACATGGCGAGACTCCCGGGTTCGACTGGATCAAGGGAGATGTCGAAGCGATCGAGCCGGACGACCCCGCGCTCAAGATCCCTCACATGGGGTGGAACACGCTCGATCTGACGCGCGGGCATCCGCTCTTTGCGGGAGTTGCAACCGGAGAAAGGGGACTTCACGCCTATTTCGTTCACTCCTATCACTTCCGGACCGCACGCGCGGAGGACGTGCTGGCTACGACTTCCTACGGCGGGCCGATCACGGCCGCGGTTGCCAAGGACAATCTGGCCGGCGTCCAGTTCCATCCCGAGAAGAGCCAAAGGCTCGGATTAGCTCTCATCGCCAATTTTCTGAGGTGGCGCCCGTGATCCTCTATCCCGCAATCGATTTGAAGCAGGGCCAGTGCGTGCGCCTCGCCCAGGGCGACATGGCGCGCGCGACCGTGTTCAACAATGATCCGGGCGAGCAGGCGCGCCTCTTCGAGGCCAAGGGCTTCGAATATCTGCACATCGTCGATCTCGACGGCGCCTTCGCCGGCCAGGCGCGCAACAGCGAGGCGGTGGAGCTCATCTTGTCCTCGATCCAGATCCCGGCGCAGCTTGGCGGCGGCATTCGCGACATGAACGCCGTCGCCTATTGGCTCGACCGCGGCGTGACGCGCGTCATTCTGGGCACGGCGGCCGTCCAGAATCCCGGGTTCGTTCGCGACGCGGCGCGGCATTATCCGGGGCGAGTCGCAGTCGGAATCGACGCCCGGGAGGGCCTGGTCGCGGTGGACGGCTGGGCCAAGACGACGACGATGTCGGCGCTCGACCTCGGCAAGAGCTTCGAGGACGCGGGCGTCGCGGCGATCATCTATACTGACATCGCCCGCGACGGCTTGCTGCAGGGCCTGAACATCGAGGCGACGCTGGCGCTCGCCGAAACGGTGGCGATCCCGGTCATCGCATCGGGCGGTTTAGCCTCGCTCGACGATGTGAAGCGGCTGCTGCAGCCCGATTGCGCCGAGCTCGCCGGCGCGATCGCCGGCCGCGCGCTCTATGATGGGCGGCTCGACGCCGAGGCGGCGCTGGAGATGATCCGCGAGGCGCGCGGCGCGAAGAAGGCGGAGGCCTGATGCTCAAATCCCGCCTCATTCCCTGTCTCGACGTGAAGGACGGCCGCGTCGTGAAGGGCGTCAATTTCGTCAATCTGCGCGACGCGGGCGATCCGGTCGAATGCGCCAAGGCCTATGACGCGGCCGGAGCCGATGAGCTGTGCTTTCTCGACATCACGGCGAGCCACGAGAATCGCGGCATATTGCTCGACGTGGTCCAGCGCACGGCGGAAGCCTGTTTCATGCCGCTCACCGTTGGCGGCGGCGTGCGCACGCTCGACGACATCCGCAATCTCCTGCTCGCCGGCGCCGACAAGGTCTCGATCAATTCGGCCGCCGTCGCCAACCGTCAATTCGTGCGCGAAGCCTCCGAGAAATTCGGCGCGCAATGCATCGTCGTCGCGATCGACGCCAAAAAGACCGGCGAAGGCCGCTGGGAAATCTTCACGCACGGCGGCAGAAGGCCGACCAGCATCGACGCGGTCGAATATGCGAAAGAGGTCGCCGCGCTCGGCGCCGGCGAGATCCTTTTGACCTCGATGGATCGCGACGGCGCGAAAAGCGGTTTCGACCTCGCCTTGACGCGCGCGGTCGCCGACGCAGTGACGATCCCGGTGATCGCCTCCGGCGGCGTCGGCGATCTCGATCATCTCGTCGAGGGCGTGCGCGAGGGCCACGCCAGCGCCGTGCTCGCCGCGTCGATCTTCCATTTCGGCGAATTCACCATCGGCGAGGCGAAACGCCACATGGCGAACGCAGGGCTCGCGATGCGTCTCGACGGCGTGGAGGCCCCATGAGCTTCTCCCTGGACGATCTTGCAAAACTCATCCGCGCGCGGAGCGAGGCCCCGGAAGGAACGTCCTATACGAAAAGCCTGCTGACGGCGGGCGCGCCCCGCATCGCCAAGAAGTTCGGCGAAGAGGCGATCGAGACCGTCATCGCCGCGCTCGGCGAGGACGACAGGGCGCTAGCGAGCGAGATCGCCGACGTGCTCTATCATTTGCTCGTGCTGATGGAAGCGCGCGGGATCGCGCTATCTAGCGTGCTTGCGGAATTGGAGCGCCGCACCACGCAATCGGGCCTTGCGGAAAAAGCCTCCAGGAGCGCCGCCCCATGACTTTGGAGGCCGTCATGGCGACGCCGAGCCGAGAATCGGAGATCGCCTCCCCCTATCACCACTTCGTGCGCGCCGAATGGGCTCAACTCCGCGCCGACACGCCGCTGACGCTGACGCACGAGGATCTGACGCGCCTCAAATCGCTGCACGAGCCGATCTCGCTCGAAGAGGTGATCGAGATCTATCTGCCGCTCTCGCGCCTGCTCGCCCTCTATGTCGCGGCGACGCAGGGGCTCTTCAAGGCGACGCAACGCTTTCTCGGCGCCGAGGACGGCAAGGTCCCCTACATCATCGGCGTCGCGGGCTCGGTCGCCGTCGGCAAATCGACGACCTCGCGCGTATTGAAGGCGCTGCTATCGCGCTGGCCGAACACGCCCAAAGTCGAGCTCATCACGACCGACGGCTTCTTGCTGCCGAACAGGGCGCTGGAAGAAGCCGGCCTCATGGACAAGAAGGGCTTTCCGGAAAGCTACGACAACCGCGCGCTCGTGCGCTTTCTCTCCGACGTTAAGGCGGGACGGCACAACGTCGAGGCGCCGATCTATTCGCACCTCATCTATGACGTTCTGCCTGACGAAAAGATCGTCGTCGATCGTCCCGACATTCTAATCGTCGAAGGCATCAACGTGCTGCTCCCGCCGCGCCCGCCGCGCGACGGGCGCGCCCGGCCTTTCGTCTCCGATTTCTTCGATTTTTCCGTCTATCTGGACGCCGATGAGGACGCGCTCGAGGAATGGTACGTCGAGCGTTTTCAGCGCCTGCGAGAGACGGCCTTCCGCGATCCGCGCTCCTATTTTCGCGCCTATGCGGCGCTCGACGAGAAGGAAGCCGATACGGTCGCGAGGGACATCTGGCGTCGCATCAATCTCGAGAACCTTCGCCAGAACATTGCGCCGACACGCCCGCGCGCGAGCCTGATCCTGACAAAGGGCGCAGACCATCGCGTCGCCGAAGTTGCGCTGAGGAAGCTCTGAGAGCGCGCGACAATCTCCTGACAGCGCGCGGGATCGCGAAGGAACTTGCAAACTGCGGGCGCCTCGCCCAAAGCGATGCGTGGGTGGCGGATGAGCTCTCTCGAAGGCTCTAAGCCCTCGACGCCCCCGCCGCACCGCCGCCCGCCGCGCCGCCGGCAAGGCGGAAGAGGTGACGCTCAACTCAGGAACTCTTCCGTTTCCCGCCGCAGGAAAGCCCGAAAGCTTTGAACATTGTCTAATTGTCAACCTTCTCCTAAGTTGACGCCGGTCGAGTCGCCGGCTGCGCGCCGCAGCCGAGCCCGCGAGGAGAGACGAGGAATGGAGAGTCACACGAGCATCAAAACTCCCGCCGCGCGCGCTCCCGCTTGGATCGAACGCCTCCTCGCGCATGGCGGCTATCCCCTGCTGTTTGTCTGCGCCGGCCTCATGGATCTGCGGCGGGTCCTCGCGGTCGCTGTGGCGCGCAGCCAGGACGACGGCGTCCTTCGAATCTTTGATGAAGTCAATTTTCTCGTTTTCGCCCAGTGGTTTTGCCTGATCGAGATCGCAAGGCGCATCGACTGGTCCGGGGTCCGCGCGTCGAGGCTCGAGACGCTCGCAGGGCTGACGTTCGCCTTCTGTGCAGGCTTTCTCGTGACGCCGCAATCGCACATCTTCACCGCGATCCTGGGCTTTTGGATCGCGATCAAGCTCGCGCGCGTCTCGCGGCAGACTTGGGCGCTCGCCATTCCGCTCGCCCTAGTGAGCATTCAGGACGTGCCGAGCAAGGAGTACTGGGGATATTCGCTGTCCGCCCTGATGGTGCCTTTCGACGTCTTCGGCGCGCACAGCCTCCTGAGGCTGGCGGGCTATGCGGTGAAGCCGATTGACGGCACCACCGTGCGGCTCGTGGACGCGCTTCATGGAATCAAAGTGATTCCCTCCTGCTCGACCGCCGGACCGGCGTTCGAGTCCGTGGCGGCCTATGCCGTGTTCGCCGCGTGGCTGCGCGCAGCCATGGGCAGACGGCTGGTGCTCTGCGGCCTGCTGTTGCTCGTCGGCGTGATGCTGATCAACTGGGTGCGGCTCGCTTTGACGGCGCTGTCTCATGACAGCTACGTCTTTTGGCACGACGGCGGCGGCAGGGCGATGGTCGCCTTGAGCTATCTAGCGCTCTCTTTCCTGATGGCCGAGCTGGCGGCGAGGGTGAAGGCTGAGCCCCAGCTCCCCTCTCGACCGGCGTCCGCAGGGGCTGGCTAGAGCGTGTTCCCTAAACGTGCGGGGCGGTTTTGGAAAAGAACACGACGCCATCGCGCGCGCCTGGCCGCTCCGGAAGCGTCGCCGCCAATCGTGTATCTGCCAGCGTGTAGCGCCATAACGGCGCGCCATGTCGGCGACGACGGCGTCGAGCGCCAAACTCTCCGCGGCGATCCGCGCCTTTTCCCGTCCGAACGCTGCCGACGCCCCGTCGGATCAGGACACACCTCGATCCGCCCCGCATAGCCTTTCTTTTAAGACGCCTATATGGGCGTCCATTGTGACGTCCCTGCTCACGCGGTCACCCTCAAAACCGAAGGCTTTTTCGCATGATCAGCAGGGTTGTGGCGGAAGGGGGTTGGCTAAGCGCTTACGCCGAAACCGTATCCTGAAGCGAGCATAAGCCGATGCGGGGTCAGGTTAACCCAGGTCTAAAAATTAAGGATAACCTTTTCTTAAGGCGTCCTGTTTATATTCGCATTGCGTCCGATCGCCAGAGGTAGCCACACGCAGCCAGGAGCCGAGAATATGAAAGAGCGACTGAGAACTTGCCTACAATTTATCGTTGCTGTAGCAGTCGTGATCGGCCCGCAACGATGGGTCTGCTAGCGTTAGAGTTTCCGCTTAGGTTGAAGCACAACCAGAGACGCTGAAATATGCAGCGTATTCTTTGGCCGAAAATCGTCGAGGAAAGAGCCAATTCTTCGCCAGAGCGCGTTGCCGGTTCTCTCCTCGGCCTTTCGCAACATGCGTTTGAATGTCGAAAAGCCGCCCGCGGTGTTGCCGCCGCTCGCCCATCGCCCGCGCCGCGCGCCCGAAGCGCACCGCGCTCGCGAGGTTCAACTGCAATTGCGCCGCTGTCGTCCGAGCTGTCGACCCGCTCAAAACCAGCGCGGCTCCCGCTTGAACAGATCAGCCGCCATATCCCTGGAGCGAAGCGCCCGGTTGCGCATCGACTGTGCCCAAGATCGCCTCCACGACGCCGCGTGGCACGGGCATGGGCGATTCGTCCGCTCCGACGAGCCTCGCCACGCCAAAGGTTCCGTTGACCGAGCGCCAGCGATCGCGATTCAGATCGAGTGCGACGAACAAATAAGCCGGGAAAGCGGGAGCGCGCACGCGCCGTATTTTGCGCGCGTGACGAACCGTGCGCGCAATTCTTGGAAGAAAAACGCGAAAGCCCTGAGCCTCGAGCTGCGACGCCGCCCCCTCCTCGCGATTGGGCAAGGTTCGCGCGACGTACCATCTCTCGCCTGCAGAAAGTTCGCCGTTCGGAATCACTCGCCCAAGTCCTTCAACCCGCTCGTTGGTTTTGCAGTGAGCCAGCTCGCGCGCAATCTTCTGCGGAGCGGGAACAACTCGGGACGGCGGGCGCTCCGCGGCGAGGGTCGACGGCTGCGGCCCCCGAAGCGCTCGAAGGGCCCTTCCAGATAGGACCCGCGGCCGAAGCCTTTATGACAGCGGTGAACAAACGCGGCTCCAGGAATTCACGGTCAGACCCTCGCGCTTAATGACTCGCTGAGCAAGTGTACTAACAGGAGCAAAGGGTCGAGGTCAAATGATCACGCCTAATTTCTCCAGATTCGCCCAATTATGTTTGAAATGTGTTTCAATTTTGGTTTGATTCTGCTTGCTCGAATAGTCGGCGCGGAGGATTGATTGGGCCAGAATCCGCCGCGCGACGCGACGCGGAACGCCGCGCGAGGCTCGATCACCTCTTCGAGAACCAATAAGCCGCTGCGAGGATCGTCGCCATTCCGATGAGCAGCGCCCGATCGGATGCGCGCCGGGCGCGGGCGAGCGCCTCGAGCGAGCGAGGCGAAAGTTCGACGCCCGTGACGCTTTGCTCGCTGATTTGCGAGAGCGTCGTTTCCGCTTCGCTGAGCACGGCGGGGAGACGCCCGGCGATTTTTGCAAGCTCGACGAACCCGCGGCCTGTGTCCTCGATCTTGGCCTTGGGTCCGAGATTGGCCTCGATCCAATCGCGCACGACGGGCTCCGAGGTTTTCCAAATGTTTAGCTTTGGATCGAGGCTGCGCGCGACGCCTTCCGCGACGACCATGGTCTTCTGCAAAAGAACGAGCTCGGTGCGGGTGCGCATGTCGAAGAGCGCGGTGACTTCGAAGAGCAAGGTGAGCAGGCGCGCCATCGAAATGTCGGCGGCGTTGACCGTGTGCAGCGGCTCGCCGATGGCCCGCAGGGCCTGCGAGAACTCCTCGACCGAATGCGCCGGCGGAACATAGCCCGCCTCGAAATGCACCTGAGCGACGCGTCGATAGTCGCGTGTGATGAAGCCGTGCAGAATTTCTGCGAGAAAGCGGCGCTCCTTGTGCCCGAGCCGCCCCATGATGCCGAAATCGATCGCGACGATTCGCCCGCTCGCGTCGACGAAGAGATTGCCCTGGTGCATGTCGGCGTGAAAGAAGCCGTCGCGCATCGCGTGACGCAAAAAGGACTGCAGCACGCAGCGCCCGATTTCCTTCAGGTCGTGACCCGCAGCCGCGACGCGGGGCAGATCGGAGAGCGGAGCGCCATCGATCCATTCGAGCGTCAGCACTTCTTTGGCGGTGCGCTCCCAGTCGACTTCCGGCGCGTGGAAATCCGGGTCCTTGGCGACATTGTCGCGAAATTCGGAGGCGGCGGCCGCCTCTAGGCGGAAATCGGTCTCGAGCTTGACTGTGCGCGCAAGCGTGTCGACGACCTCGACCGCGCGTAGCCTCCGCCCCTCGGCCGAGTAGCGCTCGGCGATGCGCGCGACGAGATACATATCCGCGAGGTCCTGGGCGAATTGGCGCTCGACCCCCGGCCGCAGAACCTTGACCGCCACCTTGCGCTCGCCCTCGGCATAGCGCGCCCGGGCGAGGTGGACTTGGGCGATGGAGGCCGCCGCGATCGGCTCGCTGAAGCTCAAAAACAGCTCTTCGATCGACTTGCCGAGCGCGTTTTCGACGATCGCGACCGCCGGCTCGCGCCCGAAGGGCTCCATCCGGTCCTGGAGCGCGGTCAGCTCATTGGCGATCTCCCCACCGACCACGTCGGGCCGCGTCGCGAGAAACTGCCCGAGCTTGACGTAAGAGGGACCGAGTTGCGCCAGCGCGCGCGCCAGCGCCTTCGCGCCGCCGTCGCGATCCCTGCGCGCAAAGAGATTTGCGAAACGAACGAGGGTCCCCGCCGGAGGGGGCAACAGCACCGGGTCGAGTTTCGTGAACACGCCTTCAAAGGCGAGAACGTAAGCCGCGCGCGCGAGGCGCCAAATATGTCCAAAGCCCAAAATCACGCGAGGCCCGCCGTTGTCGTACTGCGCTGCGAGAGCCTAAGCCGAGGCGCAGGGGGAAAGTCAATGCGCGCCGCCGGCTCGCATGCGACCGCCCATGGGAGCGGGACTTGCAAAAAGGCTTCTCGTGCGACGCGCGCTCTATCCTTCTTAAGCGATCGCGTTTTCTGTGGTTTTCGGCTGAATACAGCGTGATCTACGGCGCCACGAATTCGAAGCCCGGCTCGCGCTTCCCGGCGACAACCGCCCTGTCCTTGTCGCATTGAAAGGAGCGAGCTCTCCTGTCCGCGATGTCTCTTGCCAGCGCTTCGGCCTTGGGGTTGACCCGCGCGTCCACATAGCCGACGTGGCAAACGCCGCCGGGACCGAGACGGGTCACCACGAGGATGCTGCCAGTGTAAGGCTCGAACGGCTTGTCGGAAGGCCTCTGGGCTTTCCAGCGCGTGATCGCCGCGAAGGCCTTTCGCTCCCCGTCGAGCCGCCATTCGATGACTCCCCCGTCGAATTTGTTCGGGCGGGCGAGCGTCTGCTGTCCGGCCTTTTCGTTCCAAGGCCTCGGGCCGAAGCTCAGATGCGTGCGCGCGTCCTGGGCGCCGATCTCAACGGGTATGCCGCGATAGCCCGCGCAGCGCCAGCCGCCCTGTTCCGCGCCGCCGCTGTCCGCTTCATAGGCGCACTGCTTCTTCAGGTTGATCTCGCGATAGGCGGAGGAGAACTCCTCAGCCGGCGCCGCGCGCGCCGCCGCCGCCAGCAGCACCAGCAGCGCGAAGCCTAAGCGCGACGGATTTCCGAAACCGAAAAACATTTTCCCTGCCCTCATTCCGTTCGTCTCACCAGGAGCCTAAACGGAGCCGGAGCGGAAAGCATTGCGGCAGCGCACAAGCGCCGCGCGGCGACTGAGGCCAAACTCCGCAAAGTTTGCAGACTTTAGCGATCAGAATTCGCTTCGCGCTTTTTTACCGCTTCAAGCGGATCGTTCGAGCCGAAAGCGCAGCTCAGGGCTTCCAGCCTGAGTGGATCGCCACCACCCCGCCCGTGAGGCGCTCGTAGCCCGTGCGGCGAAAGCCCGCCTTGCGAATCATCGCCTCGAATTCGTCGGCCTTCGGGAAGCGACGGATCAACTCGACGAGGTAGCGGTAGGGCTCGCCGTCGCCGGCGACGAACTTGCCGACGAACGGAATGACATTGAAGGAATAGGCGTCATAGATTTTGTCGAGCCCCGGCAGCGTGACCTGGGAGAACTCGAGGCACAGAAACCGGCCGCCAGGCTTCAACACGCGGAAGGCCTCGGCGAGCGCGAGCTCGATGCGCGGCACGTTGCGGATGCCGAAAGCGATCGTGTAGGCGTCGAAATCGGCGTCGGGGAAAGGGAGGCTCTCGGCGTTCGCCTCGACGAATTCGAGCTTGTCCTCCAGTCCGCGCTTTGGCGCGCGGTCGCGGCCGACCTCGAGCATATCGGCGTTGATGTCGAGCACGACGATCTTCGCGTCGGCCCTGGCCTTCGCGGCGATGCGGAAGGCGACGTCGCCCGTCCCGCCGGCGACGTCCAAATGGCGGAAGCCCGGTCTTGCGCCGGGATTGACCTTGGCCGCGAACTGATCCTTCCAGAGCCGGTGCAGCCCGCCGGACATCAGATCGTTCATCACATCGTAGCGATGCGCGACCTTGTGGAAGACGTCGTCGACGCGCTCCTGCTTCTCTGCGAGGCGGACCTCCTCGAAGCCGAAATGAGTGGATTCTTCCTGATCGGCAGGGGCCGTGGTCATCGCATGCTCGCTGAATGGGGAGAGACGGGAAAGCTATAGCGGCTTGCGGCGCGCGAGGCTACCAGCGTCGCCGCCGCGAAGGCTGGTAGCCTCTCCCCGGCGTCTCCTTTGCGCCTTAAAGACAAGAGAAGTCACAAATCCGGGCGGCGCAGCGCACCGGCCAGAAAGCGCCGGACCTGCGGGGCCGTTCGTCCAGCGCCCGTAGGGCGCAATGAAACCGGCCGCCTTTCGGGGACCGGTTCCTTTCTGTCGGCGTGAGGCGGTCAGGCTCGATATTGCTGCAGGCGCGTCGTGCGTAGGCCGGCGAGGCCGTGCTGGTCGATCGAGGCCTGCCAGCTCAAGAATTCGTCGACGGTGAGCGTATAGCGGCTGCAGGCGTCGTCGAGAGAGAGCAGGCCTCCGCGCACCGCCGCGACGACTTCCGCCTTGCGCCGGATGACCCAGCGTCGGGTCGTCGGCGGCGGCAAATCCGCGATCGTCAGCGGGCTCCCGTCAGGACCGATGACATATTTGACCCGGGGACGAAACGTCTCTGTCATGCTGCTACTCGCTCACTGGAACCGACACACGCAGCTTCTCTATATGCATTCGGTTTTAAGATTTACCTAAGCAGGCCAGTGATTTACCGCCGCTCTTCGGCAACCCAATGTTAAATTCATGTGCCGGATTGGCTCGCCTGCGCCGCCCAAAGTAAAGAATTCCTAACGGGCGCCGCCTTTCTTGGAAAATCCGATCAGAATTGCGGTTGGCGATTTGCAAAGGCGGTGGCGACCGATCGAGGCGATCTCGGCGCAAATGGTTTTGCGCGCCGGCGCGGCATAGTCCGTCCACCGCCCGCCCCGCTCGACGCGGGATCGAGAAGATCCACACCTTGAGCGTGAGGACGCGCTCCGCGCCTGGCGCTGCACCTGGCGCGCGGAAGAGCGCGAGGCTACCCTGGCCGGAGCATGAGAGCTGGGGGGCTGCGCTGGCCGAAGCTGGTTTCTACGCGCAACAAGGGTCCGATCAACTCGCGGAGGCGTTGGGGCGAATGGCTCCGGAACTGCACCCGGAGCCTTGCTGACCCTCTAAGCGAACCGCGCGGTGGCGCCTCGCGCCTTTGCTCCGAAGGGATTGAGGACTCAGGCGACCGCCGCCGCCTTGCTCTTCCCAAACTTCTTGCGCTCGTTGGGGTCCAGATAAACCTTGCGCAGCCGGATCGACTTCGGCGTCACCTCGACCCGCTCGTCGTCCTCGATATAGGCCAACGCCTTCTCCAGCGTCATCTGGATCGGGGGCGTCAGGCGCACCGCCTCGTCCTTGGACTGCGTGCGGATGTTGGTGAGCTGCTTGCCTTTCAGCACGTTGATCTCGAGGTCGTTGTCGCGCGTGTGCTCGCCGACGATCATCCCGCGATAGACCTTCCAGCCCGGCTCGATCATCATTGGACCACGGTCCTCGAGCTTCCACATGGCGTAAGCGACGGCTTCACCCTGATCGTTGGAGATCAAGACGCCGTTGCGGCGACCCTGGATCTCGCCCCGATGCGGCGCGTATTCGTGGAACAGCCGATTCATGACCGCCGTGCCGCGCGTGTCGGTCAGAAGCTCGCCCTGATAGCCGATGAGCCCGCGCGTCGGCGCGTGAAACACGAGGCGCAGACGGCCGCCGCCGGACGGCTTCATCTCGATCATGTCGGCCTTGCGCTCGGCCATCTTCTGCACGACGACGCCGGAATGCTCCTCGTCGACGTCGATGACGACCTCCTCGATGGGCTCGAGAATCTCGCCGCTCTCGTCCTTCTTGAAGACGACCTGAGGACGCGAAACGCCGAGCTCGAAGCCCTCGCGGCGCATGGTCTCGATCAATATGCCGAGCTGCAACTCGCCACGGCCCGAGACGATATAGGCGTCGCCCTGCGGCGAGTCCTCGACGCGCAGCGCGACGTTGCCCTCGGCCTCCTTGTAGAGCCGCGCGCGGATCATGCGGCTCGTGACCTTATCGCCTTCCGTGCCCGCGAAAGGAGAATCGTTGACGAGAAAGGTCATCGACAGCGTCGGCGGATCGATCGGCTGCGCCTGCAGCGGCTCGGTGACCTCCAGGGCGCAGAGCGTGTCGGCCACGTTGAATTTTTCAAGGCCCGCGATCGCGACGATGTCGCCCGCCTCCGCTTCGTCGATCGGCTGGCGCTCGATGCCGCGAAACGCCAGGATTTTCGAGACGCGCCCCTGCTCGACGACGGAGCCGTCGCGGGCGAGCACCTTGACCGGCTGATTGGGCTTCACGGAGCCTGCGAACACGCGGCCGGTGATGATGCGGCCGAGATAGGGATTAGCCTCGAGCAGCGTGCCGAGCATGCGGAAGCCGCCTTCCTCGACCTTGGCCTCGGGCGTGTGCTTCACGACGAGGTCGAAAAGCGGCCCCATGCCGTCCTTGGGCCCGTCCGGCTCCTCGGCCATCCAGCCTTGCTTCGCCGAACCGTAGATGATGGGAAAGTCGAGCTGCTCGTCGCTGGCGTCGAGCGCGGCGAAGAGGTCGAAGACCTCATTGATGACTTCGCTCGGGCGCGCGTCGGGCTTGTCCACTTTGTTGATGCAGACGATCGGCTTCAAGCCGATCTTGAGAGCCTTGCCGACGACGAATTTCGTCTGCGGCATCGGGCCTTCGGCCGCGTCGACGAGCACGATGGCGCTGTCGACCATGGAGAGAATGCGCTCGACCTCGCCGCCGAAATCCGCGTGGCCCGGCGTGTCGACGATGTTGATGCGCGTGTCTTTCCAGACGATCGAGGTGGCTTTCGCCATGATCGTGATGCCGCGCTCTTTTTCGAGATCGTTCGAATCCATCACGCGTTCGGCGACGCGCTGGTTCTCGCGAAAGGCGCCGGACTGCTGCAGGAGCCGGTCGACCAGTGTGGTCTTGCCGTGGTCGACGTGGGCGATGATGGCGATATTGCGCAGCTTCATGGGGAGGGCGGCCTTGAGAACGACCGGCGCCGGCTCCGAGGGCCTGCAACGCGGCGAACGGAGGACGAAAGGGTCGGCGATGTTGCGATGCGGCGCCGTATACAGGATCGGCGGCCAAAAGGGAACCCTTAGGCTTTCAGCCCTTGGCGAGCCGGGTCGTTCGGTAGACGGCTTCGAGCGGGAATTGGACGCCGATGCTTCGGAACGCCAGATCGCCCGCCTCGATCATTTCCGCCGCCGCCGGCCAGTTTCCGTCATCCCCGCGCCGCAGCAGCTCAACTCCGATCGTCTCGGTCCGGAAGATCGCGATCTCCCTCACGCTCGGGATCGTCGTATAGGTCCACACGTTGGAGCGCGTTCTGGACTCGTTGCCGGGCGAAAGGACCTCGATCAGCAGGACCGGCTCCGCCAGGTACAGCTCCTCTTTTTCATAACCGCCGCATACGACGCCGAGATCGGGGACGCGGAAGTTGGCGTCGGAGCGAACGCGCGGCACGATCCCTGGATTGACGAGGACCGAACAGGAGCTGCCCTTTTGCAGCAGAGCGTTCGCGATCAGTCGCCCGAGTTCCGCCTGAATCGCGGCATGGGTCCGCGTCGTCGGCGCCATGGCCATAGGCTGGCCTTCGACGAGTTCCCAGCGCGCCTCATAGGGCTCCTCCCAGGCGAGGAAGTCCTGCAGGGTCATCGTCGCTGCGGCGTTGGCGAGAGCGCTCATGTGTCAAATATAGCGCGTTTCTAATCGGAAATCTGCGTCGCCGCCCCGATAAGCCTCACCCCGCCCCGTTGCCCTTGGCGCTGGCGCGCGCCGCCGTCACCTCGCGCGCGAGCCTTCCGGTCAGTTCGGCCAGATGGTCGAAGCGGGCTTCGTAAAAGCCCGCGCCCGAGGTCGCCGAGCGCAATTCGACAATGAGATTGTCCATCTCGGCCTCGGGGATCAGCGCCTCCATCTTGTCCCAACCGTCCCAGCCTTCGCGCGGCCCGAAGCCCAGAATCTGGCCGCGCCGCCCCGAAACGATGGCCGAGGCGCGCGAGATGTCCTCGCTCGGCGCATAGACGGTCACGGCGAGCACGGGCTCGAGCAGCACGGAATCGGCCTGCGCCAGGGCCTCGCTCATGCCGATGCGCCCGGCGGTGCGGAAGGCCATGTCGGAGGAATTGACCGTGTGATAGGACCCGTCGAGCAGCACCGCCTCGACGTCGACGACCGGAAACCCGAGTGGCCCCTCGCCCATCGCGTCGACGCAGCCCGCTTCGACCGAGGAGAAATATTGCTTCGGCACGGAGCCGCCGTGAACCTGCTCTGAGAATTGGAAGCCCTCGCCGCGCTCGCGCGGCCCGACCGCCAGGAGCACGTCGCCGAACTGGCCGTGGCCTCCGGACTGTTTCTTGTGGCGGCCGCGCGCTTGCACGCGTTTGCGGATCGTTTCCTTATAGGCGACCGTGGGCTTTCGCGTCTCCACCGTGACGCCGAAGCGCGAGGCCAGCCGCTCGAGCGCGACGCGCAGGTGCATCTCGCCCTGACCTAAAAGCCGCGTCTCCGAGAGGCTCTGGTCGTTCACGCACTGGAGCGCGAGGTCCTCGTCCATCAGCTTCGCCAAGGCGCCCGCGAGCTTCATCTCGTCCTTGCGGTCCTTCGCCTTGAGCGCCAGCGCGTGCACAGGGCCCGGCGCGACGGCGTCGCTCTTCGTCGCCTCCTTTGCTCCCAAACGCGGATCGCCCGAGAGACGATCGCCGGTCTTCGCGTGCTCCAGCCGCCCGAAGGCGAGCGTGTCGCCCTCCTTGGCCTCGCCCTGCTTCGACAGCGCGCCGCCGAGGAGTTGCGAGAGGCCCGAGATCTTTTCTTCCCCGCCCGGCGAGAGCACGGGCTGGCCGTCGGCGAAATTCCCGCGCAGGACGCGCGCCAGCGAGAGCTTGCCGCCATGCGAGGTGTGGATCGTGCGAATCACCTGCGCGAGCGGCGCGCCCTCCTGGGCCACGCCTAGCCTCTCGCGGGTGGTCGCAACGCCCGGCGCCTCGTGGCGCAACGCCTTCAGGAGGCGCGTCACGCCGGCGCCGCGTTCGGCCGAGCCAAAAAACAGCGGCACAACGAGGCCGCCGCGCAATTCTTTGGCGAGATCGTCGAAGATCTGATCGCGCGGCGGCTCGATGTCGGAAATGAGCTCCTCCATCAGCTCGTCGTCGTAATCGGCGAGACGCTCGAGCATCGAGTAGCGCTCTTCCTTCTCATGCGCGGTCTCGCCCGCCGGAATCTCGATGACCTCCGAGGTCGAGTGCTCACGATAGACATAGGCGCGCTCGAGCGCGAGATCGATGAAGCCGATCGCCACGTCGTTCTTCCACAACGGCATTTGTCTCGCAATTAACGGCGTGCGCGAGGCCGGCTGGAGCATGGCGAGCGCCTCGCGCACGCCGGTGGCCGTCGAGTTGATCTTGTTCAGGAACAGAAAGCGCGGCAAGCCCAGCTCCTCGAGCTCGCGCAGCACGAGTTGCAACGGAAAAATCTTGCGCGGATCGGCCTCGCAGACGACGATCGCCGCGTCGACGAGCGGCAGCGCCTGGCGCGCCTCGTGGGAGAACTCGAAGGAGCCCGGGATGTCGATGAAAGTGTACTGATCGCCGAGATAGTCGGCGTGGCCGATGTTCGCCTCGACGCTCATCTGATGGGCGCGCGCTTCGGAGGAAAGATCGCCGAGCGCGGCGCCTTCTCTCGCCGCGCCGGCGCGCACGAGCAGCGACTCGAAAAGCTTGGTCTTGCCGGTCTGGAAAGGGCCGACGATCGCAATGAGCCGCGGCCCCCCAATTCTTGCGCCGAGAGTGTGATCCTTCCCGCTCATCGCCTGCTCCCTTCGTCGGAGCCTTATGGGAAAATGCGCGGCTCCGTTATGCGGAATAGAACATTTTTCGTATGCTGCTGAAAGGGAATAATTATCTACAGGATTGAAAAAAATTGCACCAACAGATTGACCAACAAAACTATTTTTGCGTCGGGTAGGGCTCCGATTCAGGCGTCGACGCGCCTGAAGGCGGCATTGTGATTTGGCCCGATGCGCGTACCCTTCGCGCCTGGATTCTTTGGCCTGTTCGGATCGTCGAGCAGCCTTTCGTTGAGGCGGCCGGGAAGCGGCGGCTTGGCGCGAAATTTGAGGATCGAATTGCACACGGATCGCGCGAACGCCTCCGCGTCTTGCTTTGGCTCACGTCGCCATTCCAGCGGACCCATGTCGGGCGCGACGACGCGGACGAGACCGCCATCGGAATCGAACGCGCCGTAGAGCCGTGTATGCGCTCAAGATCATCGCTCATCGTGATTGTCCAGGGGGCGAGAATGGCGATCGCGGCCACGGGGAAGGCCGCCGAGTGAGATCATTGCGCGGAGCTGGCCCCGTAGTCCATCCCCGCGAGCGAGGGACTATGGACGGCCTCGCCACGCGCGTGGCCCCCTGCCCCGCCCACAATCGCCGATCTCCATCAATCCCGTGGCGTCGCCTGCGCATGGGCGACATGCGGCAATCCCTTCGAGCAATGAAGCGGTGGATCGTGTAATTACTCTTTGTCGCGGCCGTTTCGGCCAGGGCTGGGGGGGACAAAGGGAGCGCAAATGACGCGGATCGTCGAACATCGCAGCGCTTTGCCGTTCGGGCCCGTGGTCGAGGTGCATGTGCGCCATGACGCAAACGCCGACATGCCGGTCTTCGCCATGGTCAGCGTCATTTCGTTCGGCGAGAGTCCCGACCCCACGGCTTTTCCTGAACCATTGCCGCCCGCCGACGCGTTCCTTAAGGCTTTAGCTTATGCCGAGCGGGCTGGGATTTCCTGTGTCTGGATTGACGATCCAGGCGGCCACTTCCCGCCGGAGAAGCGCCCCGTGCGGGACGCAAAAGACCCCTGATCGGTCTCGCGCCAGAAACGCCCTTCCCAAACATCGCGAGGGTGAAACGCTTCGTCTGCGCCGCCTGCGGCTCAAGGCGCATTGATGTCAACGCCGGACTGCCGCGGGCATAGAGCGGCGGGAATGGGGCGGTGATCGCGAAAAAAAGCGGCTCGCGGGTTCACTGCCGCGGACGCTTTTCGAGGGTGAACGGACTCGCACTGAGTAGCGCCGCATGGGTGAACATGACCCATTCCCGCCATCGGCAAGGCTCAGCTCTTCGTTTGCGCGCCCTGCGGTGGCCTTGCTTGTAGTTATGTTCGACAGTGCTTCGTCCACCGGATGGCGCTTGCCAAGCTGACGCCGCAATGCGCGGCGGCCTGGCGACACGTCATGCCGCTCTCGACGGCTTTCAGCACCTTGTCGCGGATCTCGTCACTGATCCTCTCGGATGATGCGGACTTGCGGCGGATGCCGGCTTCTTTGGCCCATTTCAGAGTGGCTGAAGGACTGACGCCGAAATGCGCCGCGGCTTCGCGACAGGACATGCCCTTCTCGATGGCTTTCAACGCCCTTTCGCGAACGTTCTTTTTGGCCTTGGCGCGCTTGTCTGTAACGCCGGCCGATTTTGCGAACCGGATGGCGCTCGCCAGGCTGACGCCGCAATGCGCGGCGGCTCGGCGACAGGACATCCCGCTCTCGACGGCCTTCAGCACTTTGCCGCGGATTGCGTCGCTGATCTTGTTTGATGGCGGCTTGCGGCGGATACCGGCTTCGGCGGCCCATTTCATGGTGGTGGAATGACTGACTCCGAAATGCGCGGCCGCTTCGCGACAAGTCATTCCCTTCTCGACAGCTTTCAGCACCTTGTCGCGAACGTTGCTTTTAGCTTTAGCGTGCTTGTCGGTGATGCCGGCCCGTTTTGCGAACCGGATGGCGCTAGCCAGGCTGACGGCGCAGTGCGCGGCGGCCTGGCGACAGGACATCCCGCTCTCGACGGCCTTCAGCACTTTGTTGCGGATATCGTCGCTCAGTTTAGGCGGGCGTTTTGTCCTGACACTGGAAAGCGACGTGGCTTTGTTGCGCGGCGTGCCGGTTACCTCGGAGGCTGCGACTCTCCTCGCCCAGCGCGGCGCGACGAATGTCACGGCGCCCGCCGTCGCCGCGCTCTCGGAGGAAATCGCCCCGCGCTTTGGCTTCGTCGTCTATGAGAAGATCGCCCGCGGGCACTTCATTCTGTGGCGGTTGGAGCGGATCTTGGGGAGCGGAGCGGGTGCGGGAGGAATTTGCGCGCTTGGAGGGGGCCGGGAGACGGGAGAGGTTATTTCCCGTTTTTCTTCGCGGGGGCAGGCGACGGCGGGACGGCGGCTGCGGCGTTGGCGGCTTCTTGCTCGCTGGGCTTCTTGTTCTTGAGAAGCTCACCTCTGTCTTCCGCCGTCAGCACGGCGGAGACCGGGCACCCGTATTTGTCCTCGAGGATTTTTTTGATCAGCTCCGCGAACTCGCCGCCGGCGGCGGCGATACGTCGGCTCTTTGCAAGGCCCCGCAGGACGTGGATCGCGTCGGCGTCGCCGCCGCAGACGAGATCGGACAAAACCTTAGCGAGCGCGTGCTGATAGGTCGTAATGTCGCGCGCGCGCCCGACTTCGAGCGCGCTGCGCCATTCCTCGACCTGGGGCGGCGCCTTTGCCTCGGGATCGCAACTGGAGAGACTCTCGTTAGTCTCCCTGCAGTCCAAGCGATCGACACGCATGAGCGCGGCTTGACGAATCGCTCCATCCGCATCCGGAATTTCCTCCAACATCTTGCGAAGCACGCGATAGTATCGATTATCCCATGGATGAACTGCTTTCTTTCCGGTCTCTCTCCAAACGGGCGACCAAAGGATCTCATCGAACCACGTTTCCTCGACGTTAGCCGGCCTAGACAGAGCGAAACCTAAAAACGAAAGCGACGGACCCCGGTCCGAGCGCCAAAACAACGCTTCGCTGAGCAACGCGCCGAGAAGGTCCGCATTCCCGAGCGACGCGCCCTGAAGCTGCGCGTCTTTGAGCGACGCACCCTGAAGCTGCGCGCTCTGAAGCGCCGCGCCCTGAAGCTGCGCAAAATCCAGCGACGCACCTTGAAGCTGCGCGCTCTGGAGCGCCGCGCCCTGAAGCTGCGCTGAAACGAGCGACGCACCCTGAAGCTGCGCGTATTCGAGCGACGCGCCCTGAAGCTGCGCGTCTTCGAGCGACGCGCCCTGAAGCTGCGCTGAAACCAGCGACGCGCCCTGAAGCTGCGCGTCTTCGAGCGACGCGCCCTGAAGCTGCGCGCTCTGAAGCGCCGCACCCTGAAGCTGCGCGTCTCGCAAATCGATATTGTCGAGCTTCGACCACCTCAAGTCCGCATATTCCAAATGGCGATGCTGCAGATCGAAGGTGTGCGCCTTCCACTTCAAATCATCGGGCTTGGTCTTGAGCGCTTCGTAAACGTTGAATTCCGGCAGCCGTAACCTGTTGGCGAGCCAATACCTCGCTCGCGCGTCCCGCTCGAACAGAGGCTTCCCGAAGGCCCAATCCGTCGCGGCCTTCGCCGGCGCCATCAGCAGAGCAACGGGCGGCAGGCGATAGGGAACATCGTCCCACTCGCCCGGGAAGGTGAAGACGAGCCAGGAAAGCACGACGGTGCCGAAAACTGCGAGGGCGCTCAGCGCTTTTGCCGCGCTGGGCTTCAACCCCCACCAGCCTCGCCCGCTGCTGCGCCCGGAAAGGATCATGCCCACGAGCCACCAGATGAGAACCAGATCGACGAGCAACATGACCCGCGCGACCCAAGCGATCGCGCTGCTGTGATAAGGCAGGAACTGCAGTTGCAGCAGCAGGAGCAACAAGACCGGACCGACGACGAGCGTCACCCAGGCGATGAGGGTGAGCAGCCGCCCGAACCAGCCCCCGCGCAAGTCCTCGGGTCCGGCGAGAAATTGCACGAAGATATTGCTCGGCAATTGCCGGCGCAGTCCCTCGCGAATCTTTCGATTTTGCTCGGAGGGAATCTCCTCCTCGAGCTCGGGAATCTGTTCCTTGAGCCGATTGTGGAACTGGCTTGCCTTGTCGGCGAGCAGCACGAAATGCGCGAGGGTATAGGCGTGCAGGACCACGAAGAGGATCGGCGCGAGGATGAAAAAGGCTTTCAGCGCCAGCTCGATATTGAGGAAGGGCAGCTTGACCGGATTTTCGATCAAGAGATCGACATGGTTCACGCCCGCCGCGGCGAGCGCGATGTAAAAGAGCGCGAAGAGGTAGGAGAGCCACAGCGGCCCGCTGACCGAGGCCGCGTCCTCGACCGCCTTCTTGATCGCCCTCAGATCGTTGTGGTCCTTGGCGATCGGCGGCAGTTTCGGCCGAAGAACCGCAGTCGGCGGCCGTCGGAGCGGCGCAGCCGGCGTCTTCGCCTCGCCTGAGCCTTCCGGCACCGCCTCGGCATTGGCCGACGGCTCGTTCAAATCCGCCATGAATCCGTTCTTCCCGCAACAACCCGGCCCGCCCTACCCCAAGGGCAAACGGCCGGCAAAGGAAATTGCCACAGCAAGTGGGACTCGACAAACCGGAGCGACCATACTCCGCCGCGCCAACTACGCCGGCACGTGAACCTTCCTGCTGATCGCCGCGTCGTCTCGGAAGCTCGCAGTCCGCCTTATATCTCTTGGCGGGGCATTGTCGGCGCGACGGATCGGCTCTTAGAGGTCTCCTCCCCCCGCCCGAGTCGAAAGGCTCGGTTTCGGCGCGACCCACCCATCAGGAGGATGCGCGTTGAAATGTTACGGATGATTTCGCGAAAGACGTCCGCACTTGGCGCAAACCCGAAGCGCGAGAACGCGCCTGTCGCGGCTGCAATCTGGGGAATGAGCGGACCCGACCCCCAGTGCTGGCCTGCTCAGTTTGGCGTTCTTCGTGCTCGCGGGCGTGTGGACCAAGGCGCGCGGCTTCCTGGCGCGGTGGTTCGCCGGGAGCGCTGCAATCGCGGCTACGGAGGCCGCTGGCTCGATACCCAGCCCCGACGGCGGGAGTTTAGACGTCGTCGAGCTACTCATCCCCACCTTGTGCGCTGAACGCTCGCATCGCTCAAACGGCGAGTGATCGCCTCGTGACGACTCCGTCGCATCAAGGTGCGGTTGAGCTCGGCGCCAAAAACAAAAATCGCGCCAAAGAATTCAAGAAATATCAGGAGAATGACAATAGAGGCGAGACCAGCGTACGTCGAGCTGAATTTGGAGTTCCAGCCCGTGAGATAAAGTCCAAATACGGAACCGAATGCAATCCAAAGCGTGAGTGTAAACACGACCCCTGGTGCAATTGCGCGGAAAGACCTTTGACCGCTGGGCAGAAATTTATGCACCAAGATAAGGGTGGCGAGTAACGTCAATGTTGAGATGCCGTAGCGGATCGGTATGTAGATAAATTGTAAGGATGTGATGACAACGGGCGCATAATCGCGCGCCTTCGCCCAAGAGAGATGACCAAACACCAAGAATGTAGTGAACATCGTTAAAGCTACAGCGCCGACGACGACAAAGAAAATGGACTCCAGTCGCAAAACCCACCAAGGTCGCGTCTCCGTTTCGTCATACGCTCGGTTTAAGCCTGTACGTAACGCCTCCACGCCGGTCGATGCATAATAGATCGAGAGCACAGCGCTAACCCCTAGCAAGCCTCCGCGCGGTTGCGTGAGAACAGTGTGAATTTCTTTGGTTAACGGTTCAGCTATTCCCTGCGGCCAGGTATCGAGCAGGATTTTGGTCGCTTCATCGGCAATATCTTTTGTCCCAAAAAATCCGGCGAGAGCAGTAACGAAGATCAAGAACGAAAATATTGAAGTCAAGCTAGAAAGCGCAATGTGGCTGGCGATCGGCCAGCCGTCGTCCTCGCAGAATTTATTATAGGCTCGGCGACCAATATCCGCTATTATAGGCTTGAGTGCCGACGCCGTCGCCTGCGGTGCCACGACTGTCCGCGCCACCACTTTTAAAGACGCTCGGTAGAACAACAAGCTCTTAAGCCGCACGAAGCGTTGCCCCCGATTTACCTGCTCACTCAGCTGCGGAGCGGCAGAGGGCTCTGAACGCTCGTCTCGGGGAACGCGGGTGTCGGGCACATTCATGATTTAGTGCTTCTTGGTTGAAGAAGGCGCAGCGAAAGCGCGCTCGTCAGGACTTCGTTTCCATGTGGCTGAGATCCTGGCGCGGCCAAGTCGCATGTCCCCCGGTGGAGCGGCCGCAGGCCGGCGCGAAATTCACTCGTCCTGGCTGGGCGTATAGGCGACCCAATAGATCACGCACCATCCGGCGCTGATGAGGCCGGAGCCCAGGAGCGTGGCGCTGACGCCCTCGTTCCTGACGTAGAAGCTGGCGATGGCCGCGAGCGGGCCTTAGATCGCGACAACCAGGGGAACCGGGCTGCGCTCGGGACTCTCGTGGCGAATGCGGCTCCGTTTTATGAGCGGCAATCCGTTAAATCCCGGCCCTTCCCGCCGCCTTCCTTGAACTATGGCGCGGGCGGGCGGCGTCGAGGGCTTGGGCCGTGGACTTTCCTATTCTGCCGGCGACTCGTCGGACAAAATCTGATCTACGCGGTCTCTTCGCGGGTCCGCTCTCAGGGCGCATCGTCATCGTCCGGTAGTGGCGCGAACCCGAAGCGCGAGAACGCGCCTGTCGCGGCGGGAATTTGGGGATGAGCTGACGCGCTCCCGGCGCGGGCCTGCTCAGTCTGGCGTTCTTCGTCCTCGCGGGCCTGTGGACCAAGGCGCGCGGCTTCCTGGCGCGGTAATCGCCGAAAGCACTGCAATTGCGGCTGCGGAGGCCGCTGAGCGATTATCGGGCGGCGATGGGCGGGGGATGGTCCACCCTGCTTGAGAGGAGGCGCTGAGCGGGCTCGGCTCGCGGTTGACGCCAGAGGTCATATCTTGCTGGATTGTCTTCTGCGGCTCGCCTTCCAATCCTCCAGCAGCTTCTGATATTGAGCCCTGTCGAACTCGCTCCAATCAAATTCATGAAATGGGCCGTCCTCGGAAAAAACGAAGATGATCTTTTTAAACGCGGTTGTCGGCAACGGGCCCATGTGAGCTGCTTCGATTTGAGGCATGAAAACGTGCCGATACGCGCGTTCTAAATTCCATCGAATCCTAAGGCAGCCGCCGCAAATAAAGTCTTCCGACGCTTGCATTTGCGCGCGATCTATTTCGATCCAAACTGCGCCGCCCCATCCCGTCCTTAGGCAAGGCACAAATTCTTGCCAATTACTAAATGCGAAGTCGTTCGCATAGCTTGGTGGATCGAACTGATGAAAGTCGAAAAAACTCACGCCGCCGATGAATTTAACATAGGGGTAAAATTCTTCCCCATAGGAGGCTTTCCACCGAAGTTTGTTGTCAATTTCTGGTTCCGGCAAAATCGCGCCAGATTGCATAATCCCTAAGAAGCGCTCAGGATGGGTCATGTGCCACAGCCTGCCGTGAAGCTTGCTCATGACAAATTCATCACAAAACATTTGGGACTGTTCCTAGGTGTTTTTGTGTGCTGCACGCGCCATTCGAATCGCCCACTCCCTCAACCCCTCACGAGGCTTGCGCCTGCGTCGCCGCCCATATCTCGCGCAGCGGTCCCAACGGGTAGTCGCGCTCACGCAAAAGTCGGATTAGACGCCCTCTCTTCGAAGGCGAATTTGAAGGCTTTCCAAAGTGTAGGCCATCAACAGACAAAGGCCACGTTTGTGGACCCCAAATTTTCGCGCGGCGTCTATCGCGTTGTGAAAACCTTTCCACTCTTCGGTGAGCGTTGACCAGTCATCATCATCCATGTAGCTGAGGTCAATATCCGTTCCGAGTCTATCGACTAAAAATGAGTGGATTGTACCTTTGTTCACATGCCGCCAAATTTCATCAAGGCCAATAGTGTCGCACTTTCCACTGTCCAGCAATGAAATTAACTCATACAAAAGGTGTTGAATGTTTTGTGTTTTCATGTCCTGTCCCTCTCCCAGAATCGAAAGTTACTAGCTTGCCGGTAGTCGATTTTTCCAAGAACTATTATTACGCGGTAAACCCTTGACGATCTTTGCCAACTCTTCGCACAAGCGATTCACTACCGATATGTAGGAGGACAAAAGCCAAAGGCCAACGGCCGCTGCGGCCGCCAAAGGCCAAGCGCAGCTGTGGCGATAGTCCACCCGGGAGAGCGAGAGGCTATGGGCGGCCACGCCACGCGCGTGGCCCCTGCCTCGCCCGTCGCCGGCGATTTTCTCCCGGGCAAATCTCAGGGCAACAATCGGCGCAATTTCGTCACACCATCATGTGACAATTCGTCATTGTGCCGAATCCACCCACGATTGCGCACCTACAATCTGACGGCGTTGCCGGCGCATGGGTGACGTGCCGCAATCCTGTCTGCCTGCGCTCGACGCCATTGAGCTTCAAGGCTATCGGCCTTGCGCCAGAAACGCCCTTCCCAAACATCGCGAGGGTGAAACGCTTCGTCTGCGCCGCCTGCGGCTCAAGGCGCATTGACGTGTCGCCGGACTGGCGCGGGCATAGCGCGGTGGGGATGGGGCGGTGATTGCGAAAAAGAACCGGCTTGCGCTGGTTAGTGTCGCGGACGCTCTTCGAGGATAAGCGGACTCACTCCTGGCAGCGCGGCACGGGTGAAGTTGACACCAAGCGAACCCGGCGATTTTATCTGCGGCGCGGAATATGAGATAGTGGCTGGCTTTAATTTGATTGCGGGCGGGCAAATGTCGGTGGCGATATTTCTATCGGCTGTTTCCGATGAGTTTAGCCTGTATCGCGAGCAGTTGCGCTCCGACCTAACGCGGCAGAATGTCGAAGTGAAGGTGCAGGAAGATTTTAAAGCCCTCGGCGGCGACACGCTCGACAAGCTCGACGTTTACATCAACAATTGCGACGCCGTGGTTCATCTTGTCGGCGACATGACCGGCTCCAATCCGGGCGAGCCCGAGCGCAGTGCACTGCTCGGTAAATATCCAGACCTTGCGCATAAACTTCCGCCGCTCGGCGAGGCGCTGGAGCACGGCTGTGCTGTTTCCTATACGCAATGGGAGGCGTGGCTCGCGCTCTATCACAACAAGCTCTTGCTGATCGCCAAAGCCGCTAAGGCCGCCGAGCGCGGACCCAAATATGCTTTGCCTGCGGACGGAGGCGCGGCGCAGGTCCAGCATCTGGCGAGGCTCAAGGCGGTGGGTCGCTTTCCGGAGCCCGAGTTCACTAGCCCGGACAATCTCGCCAAACGTATCTTGGCTGGAGCCATCGTCGATTTACTAGTGAAGGCGCCCAACGAACCCCTTATTGACATACTTAGAGAACGTGCTGAGACAATCGCTTCTGAGTTCGACCAAGCGATAGTCAATTTGGACAACTTCAGCGATGTAGAGCCGGCGGAAGCGAAGACAGTAAGAGAACGGCTGCATTACCTTCGTGGCGAATTTCTTACACTCCACAAAAGGCATATCGACGCGATCAACGCGGTAAAGCCTCGTGATGCTCATGAGATTCTGAGAGAAATTTACGAACGTTTAGGCGAAGCAACCGAGGTTATCAACTCACGAATTGGACAAATTGGTAATATATTGTATAGCAGACATCGATTTAAATACTGGATCGCCCCAACTCAAGAAGAAGACCCGGTATACCACGAAATTGGACGAGAACTCCTAAACCTCCGTGATACGACAGAAGCGCGTATGAGGTCTTTGCGTTACCCAGGCGACCCCCCTCCCTCGACGCCGGCGAACATTTCCGCCCTGGCCTTTGGCGATGATTTTGCTTCACCTATCCATAAGAAGTAACCAGGGCCAATTTTCTGATTCTGGCGCAGCACTGCCGCGCTAGACGGCGAGTGTCGCGGCGGCAATGTGGGCGTCGAGCGGCCTTCCCGGCGCGGGCTTGCTCAGTCTGGCGTTCTTCGTCCTTGCGCGAGTGTGGAGCAAGGCGCGCGGCTTCCTGGCGCGGTGATTGCCGGGAGCGCTGCACCCCCGGGCTCTATGAGCATAACGGGCTGCCCACAGGCTGCCCACAGGTACGAGCCGCCGTTCGAGCGGCGTGAATGCCACAAGAAGAAAACGCCCCGCCGTTACATCTACGGTCGGGGCGCTTCTCCTCGGCGGCTTCGCTGGAGGGCGAAAACCAGTCGATAAATTAGATCAACTACTTGCAGCCGTCAACGTCACCGCGCTCGCGATAGTGGGCCAGTTTGAATGCGGCTTGCGTGAGCGCTCTGGAATTGTCGCGCGCCAGCGCGCATACTGCGAGCATGACACATCGGGAGCGACGGACATCTGACATTAGATGCGACGACTGCGGGCGGTCGGGGACGGCTGTAATTTCCGAGGAAGACCATCCTTACGAGACGGGGTCTACCGGGAAAAGGGTCGAGGCTTGCCCGCTTGGCTTCGAGGTAGCCCACAGCAAGGACGGCTCTGAGGTAATTCGCATCATCTGCTCTCGCTGCAAAACTGTAGTCTACCGCCCCGATGACCGAAAAACAGCCTAAGCGCCCCCGCGATTTTAACCAATGGGCCAAGCGGATCTTCGACGTCGCCACGGGCTCGCGAAGGGCGATTGCCGTGGCGTTTGGGATGGAAGCCGAAAGGCCAAAACCGCTTGCGGAGTTGGTCACGACAGGCCGAGCGCGCCGAGCGCGGGGAGGCCCAAAAATTCGCTGAACGCTAATCATGGAACCCCGCCCCATTTGGAACGTGGCACAACACCTTCGCAGACATGGGACGTGTGATCGAAATAATTAAGCCGGAATGACACTTTCATCGATCCCGAGAACAGGCCAGAAGGCGGGATTTAGGATGTATCTGGCCACGCCTGAGTCGCGCTCGGCTCTGATCTTGAGAACCTTAAGGTCGTAATTCACACTATAAATAAAATATTCTTGATCGACAGTACGTATGCCTAGCACGCCATAATACAGCAGAAAGTCTACGACTTTATCACAACTGTCTGCCCCGATCTTGGCGCTGGTGAGAATTTCCGCCAGTTGCGATCGGGAGATAACAGACGGGGCGTCGAGAAAGTAGTACAAAAGGTCTTTGGCCTCGGGGAAGACGTCGGTAAGCTCACGATCTAGCTCCGCCAAAAGATCGGCAGAATAGGCATTTAGTCCCTTCTCGATGTCGCTCTCATCTATCTTCTGGCGATTAAAGTTTGTTGCAAAGCCGCGACAATGATTGAACATCTTAAGCAGATTGCGGGGCCGCATCAGTGATCGATCGATAAGGTAAGCTGACGTCTCCTCGCCGCGATAGTGCGAGGCGCACAGCTCGTGCCAAACAGTTTGGAAGTCTATCTGATTCAGGTCGGCGTTGAGACCGGATACCAGCCGTAGCCGCAGCATCTCCCGCAGCAAGTCAGCATCGTTCCAATCGAGCGTCGCACGCATCTCCTTGCCGTAATCAGGGCTTTGTCTCATAAGATGGTCGTATACGTCGTTACGGACAAAGACGATGCAGTGCACGGGATGCGCCTCCTTGCGCATCTCCCGTTCTACCTTCCTGCCGGCATCCACAAGGCAACGCAGAACAATTGCGTCAATCACGTCGACCCCTTGTGTGCTCCACCCCTTATCAAGGTTGTCGAATAGCACCCACACCGAGTCCTTGCGCTGCAAGTAATTGGAGACTAGCGTGCGCAGCTCCTTGATATTGTGTGTATAGATAAGCTCCGTCACTTCATTAGCTGTTAGCCTGCGCGCATCCTGCTTTCCGTACTTCGCTTGGTATTTTTCGCCCAAGCGCTTTGAGAGTGTTGATAGCCGTTCCGAAAAGTCGCCTTCGTCCGAGAATTCCTCAGCACGGTACGCGTTGTTCAGTTCTACATAGACGCTGTGGATGTCGGTGTTGAATTTATAGAGCCTTTTGTCCTTCTCAAGAAGCTTGTAAGCTATCTCAAGGTAGATGAGGTATTCCCAGAACGCGGTAATGAGGTGCTGCCGCGCGCCTTCGGACAAATATTCTAGTATATCCTCTTTCAGCTTGATAAGCTGATAGCCCTCCGGCTTCAGGTCGACGACGATATTCCGCTTGTCGAGGCGAATCTTGTCACGCAGCCGGATGAACAAGGCGGTTTTCCCCGATCCTTTACGACCTACAACAAGATTGACCTCGCCATGCAAGGCGCGCTCATATTGATTAATGTTGAGATAATAGCGATCGAGCGTCGTCATCTCGTTCTCGGCACGCGGGTCGCCAATACTCAGGGACTGCAATAGCGTCGTGCGATCAATGCCGGAAGGTTCAACCTGACCAGCGTACTCGACAATACGCGGGCAAAAGTCAGCGACGAGCCCAGCGATATCGCTGAGCTGAGCCCAGATCTTGGCGTCATCCCTGATGTCGAGGGGAGCCTCATAGCCGGGCGGCGACAGGATAAGCTTCGGCTTGCCCATGCCATCAGCTAGGCCAGCGACGAACATGCAGCGGATGTTGTGGACATTAGCGCCGTTGACTGCGGGGTCTTGAAGCGGAATGAAAACACCCGACGCGGCGGCCACCTGGCGGATAGCGTCGGTAGCAGAGAGGCGGGTGTCTTCCTCAGGGGTGAAACTGCGATAGCGGCCGTACCCGGCTTTTTTGATGCGGGAGACCATCACACCAACGTCGTCGCCTCTGTGGGGTGGCTCGATGAGGTAAACCGGCGAGTTTCGATCTAGGGCAGTGGAAAATGGTAGGTGCATTGTATCGATGTGCGCTGCCAACCGATGTTTCAAATCGTCGGCGGCATCGTATTCGTGATAACCAAGGGTGTCGAAGATACCGACGGCTTTGGCGGTGTTCTTATTCCCGTCCGTGCCATTGTGCCGGATGAGGAACGCCCGCTTGCAGCGGCCGATAGAAAAGCCAATTTCGTAAACGACATTGAGATTGAGGTACGTGATATCGGCCACGATGAACGGAGAATCATCGATTTTCTCAAGTATTGGTGAGACAAGCGGATTACCCGCTACGTCATTGAACTGCCAGGGTTGGTAGATGACGGGCAGAGGAAGGGCATTAGCCAGACGTATAGCATCAAACACGATCGCAGCCACGGCTGGATCGCGGGAAGAATAAGCCACAAAGACCTCTTGACGATCGGGCATAATCCTACCTCACCATGCCTTACGTTTGGTGATATAAGTAAGGCTCTTGCAAAATAGACCATGATTCCCGCTACGGTCCGCATTCCTTCACGATCCGATTCCCATTTGAATAGCACCAATGGGAGTTTTGTAAGAGGCTCAAATGATAACCGTTAGATCAAATTTATAATTTGACTCTCACGGCGCAAGGCGTGCAATCGTCCACCCCGACACATTATAGCCGCGGCCAATTTCCGCAAGCGTTTCCTCGCCGTGGTCACGGCGGCGGATGTGAGAAGGCCCAGGCCGCAAGGGTTAGCAATGCACGGAGGCGAACTCTTGCACTGTCGCCGCGACACATGCCTCCATGCATTCACGTGGCGCTTGCCGGCCAGCTTCTCAAGCGCAGGCCGCCTATGAACTAACATTGCGGTTTGATCACCCAATGAGGGCCGGCCACTGATGCCGCCGTTTCCGGTCGGGTGGCAGGAGCAGCTTGCGGCAGCCGGCAACAGCCGCTCAGAGCCATCGACAATGCTATCGCTGGTCCGAATTCAGCCGATGAACTAACATTGTAGCCTCCTGTGGCCGATCCACTGGGTCGCGGGGATTTAAACGTGAAGGAATAGCCGTGCCGCGCCTCACCAACATCAATGACGTGCTATTTCCCGTCGATGAGCATCCCGTGTTCGTCAGCGTCACCGAAAAAGGTGGTGAACGGCGATTGACCGTTCCGGAGAAAAAGGCTCTCGTAAATCGCAACACCAACCGCGTACTCGGCATCGTTAGTCGTGGTTACCGCCTAGTCAGCAATCAAGAGGCGCTCGATTTGGCGTACAAATGTTGCCGCACCGTTTTCCCTGAAACGCTACCAGGGGAGTGGGACGTGAACGCTATCGATGCACCCTCCACCGCCGGTTACTGCCACATCGACCTCGTGCACAACTCTACCGCGCTCGATTTCAGCTTTGTGCCTGCTAATAAACGCCCAGAAGTCTTCGGCCCGTTCATCCGCGTGACTAACAGTTTTAACGGGCTACGCGCCCTTGGGTTCGACATCGGCTTCTACCGGAAGGTTTGCAAGAACGGACTGATTGTCCCGGACACCATTATTCGTTTCAAATTTACCCATATGCGCCGAGACATCGGTGAAACCATTCAATTTGAGATCGCCCAGGAGCGGCTTGCCAAATTCAAGACTGCCTTCACCGACTCTCTAACGGGCCTGCGCAACTGCGCCTTGCCGCGCCAGCAGTTTGAGCCACTCCTTTGCGGCGTGCTTGTGCTTCGGCCACCGCAGCCCATCAAGCCCAATTCCCGTGAAGCGGCCGATTGGCAGGCGCTCAGTGCTCATCTAGCCGAAATGAGCACTCGTTATGCAGGCGAGTTGGGAGAAAACGCCTACGCGGCCTTCAACGCGATCACCGAATTTGCATCGCATCCGCCCGAGAACCGTTGCGTCCACCGTGATCGCCACGGCCTACAACGCCTGGCCGGATCATGGCTGACTTCGTTCAATGACGCCTGCCAAAAACCAGGCTTCTCCATATTCAGCCATCTTGAACAGATTGAAAAAAACCGGGCCGAAGCTGCGCCCCGGCAGAATTAACCACCGGCCCTGACGCGAGGCTGGCTGTGTCGGCGCGCGTTTAAGCTCTCGCGCGGACTGGCGGAGACGCCCCCGCCAAAATGTGTCATCTTCCCGCTTAAGGGCGGCGCGGATGCTGGCGACGATTAATTTTGGCTTTTTGCAGGGGCATGACCAGCGGCTTGCGACGTTGGGCGCGCAGGCCGAGCGGTATTTCCGTGATGATCCTTCCACAGCCATCGTCAAATTACGGCAATTTGCCGAGTGTCGATTTCCGTCGAGATTTGACCCGGGATTTCCATTGAGAACTGACCCGGGTTGAAGATGGCTTGCGGGTCAGTTGTTCGTCAAGTTTTGGGCTTCTCCTTTGCTGGTTTGTCTGCCTTCGCCGAGCTGTCCTTGAATCGGAAGCTGTCGTTTCCGGTTTCGAGGATATGGCAGCGGTGAGTGAGGCGATCGAGGAGGGCCGTCGTCATCTTGGCGTCTCCGAAGACGGCGGCCCATTCGCCGAAGCTGAGGTTCGTCGTGATGATGACGCTGGTTCGCTCGTAGAGCTTGCTCAGCAGGTGGAACAGCAGCGCCCCGCCGGAGGCGCTGAACGGCAGGTAGCCAAGCTCATCGAGGATGACGAGATCGGAATGAACGAGCCGCGCTGCGATCTGCCCGGGCTTGCCCTGGTGCTTTTCCGCTTCGAGCGCGTTGACGAGTTCGACGGTGGAGAAGAACCGGACGCGCTTGCGGTGATGCTCAATGGCCTGGACGCCAATCGCTGTGGCCAGATGCGTCTTGCCCGTGCCAGGTCCCCCTACCAGGACGGCGTTATGCGCGTCCTCCAGGAACTCGCAGCGATGAAGCTGGCGCACCAGGGCCTCGTTGACCTCGCTGCTGGCGAAGTCGAAGCCGGCGAGATCGCGATAGTTCGGAAAGCGCGCGGCCTTGAGTTGGTACGCGATCGATCTCACCTCCCGGTCGGCGACTTCCGCCTTCAAGAGTTGCGACAAGATCGGCAGCGCGGCCTCGAAGGCTGGGGAGCCTTGCTCGGTCAGTTCGCTGACGGCTTGCGCCATGCCGTGCATTTTGAGGCTGCGCAGCATGATGACGATGGCGCCGGCGGCGGGATTATGACGCATGGCGCGCCTCCCGAGCCTTGCGCAGCGCGTCGTAGCGCTCGACATTAGCCTGCGGCTCGATGGTGAGCGTCAGCGCGTTGGGCGGATTCACCGGCGGCGCGTCGACCGGTTTGCCGTCGACCAGGCGGTGCAACACGTTCAGGATATGCGTCTTGGTCGGCGCGCCGGCTTCCAGAGCCAGTTCGACGGCGGTCAGCACGGCCTGCTCGTCGTGCTGTAGAACCAGAGCCAAAATCTCGACCATCTCGCGGTCGCCGCCCGGCTTCTTGAGCATGCGCTGTTGTAACGTCCGGAAGGCGGCCGGTAGTTCGGCGAAGGGCGCGCCGTTGCGCAGCGCGCCCGGCTTGCGCTGGATGACGGCGAGATAATGCCGCCAGTCGTAGACCGTCACGCTCTTGTGATCATGCGAACGGGCGAAGACGCGGGCGTGCTCGCACACGATCTGCCCCTCGGCGGCGATGACGATGCGCTCAGGGTATACCCGCACGCTGACGGGGCGATTGGCGAACGAGGCCGGCACGCTGTAGCGGTTACGCTCCAGATGGATGAGACACGTCGGCGAGACCCGCTTGGCGTATTCGACGAAGCCGTCGAACGGCCGGGGAAGCTGCATCGGGACTGTCAGGAATTTTGTGTGCCGGGCCATAGTAGCACCGCTGGAGGCGGACTATGGCGATCAAGAAGGACACACTGGACCAACTTCTTTCGGGGCGCGATCCGAAGGAGGTATTTTCCAAGGACGGGCTTTTCGACGAGCTGAAGAAAGCTCTGGCCGAACGGGTTCTCAACGCCGAGCTGGACGATCATCTTGAAGGCGAGGCGGCGGCGGGCAAAGCCAATCACCGCAACGGCTATTCGAAGAAGACCGTGCTGACCGAGACGTCGAAAATCGACATTAAGGTTCCGCGCGACCGGGAGGGGAGCTTCGATCCGAGGCTGATCGCGCGCTATCAGCGGCGTTTTCCGGGCTTCGACGAGAAGATCGTGTCGATGTATGCGCGCGGCATGACGGTGCGCGAGATCCAGGGGCATCTGCTTGAACTTTATGGACTTGAGGTCTCGCCGGACCTGATCTCGACGGTCACCGACGCGGTTCTGGAGACGGTCGCCGAATGGCAAAATCGTCCGCTCGAGGCAATGTATCCCCTGGTTTTCTTCGACGCGCTGCGCGTCAAAATCCGTGACGAAGGCCTGGTGCGCAACAAGGCGGTTTATGTCGCGCTGGGCGTCACGCCGGACGGAACCAAGGACATTCTGGGCCTTTGGATCGAAACCTCGGAAGGCGCCAAATTCTGGCTGCGGGTGATGAACGAGCTGAAAAACCGCGGCGTCGAGGATGTGCTTATCGCCGTCGTCGACGGCTTGAAGGGCTTTCCGGAGGCGATCAACGCGGTTTTCCCACAGACGGTCGTGCAGACCTGCATCGTCCATCTCATTAGAAACGCGATGGACTTCGCCTCGTGGAAAGACCGCAGGGCTATCGCCGCCGAACTGAAGAAAATCTACCGGGCGAAAGACGCCGACGCCGGCAAAGAGGCCCTTGACGCTTTCGACGCCGGTCCTTGGGGCAGGAAATATCCCTCGATCGCCCAGAGCTGGCGGCGAAACTGGGAACAGGTCATTCCCTTTTTCGCCTTTCCCGAGGCGGTGCGCCGGATCATCTACACCACGAACGCCATAGAATCCTTGAATGCAAAACTGCGGCGCGCCGTGCGGACGCGCGGACATTTTCCAACCGACGACGCCGCGATGAAACTGCTGTATCTCGTCTTGCGCCAAGTCGCGGGAGAATGGAAAATGCCGCCGCGCGAATGGTGCGAGGCCAAAACGCAATTCGCCATCATGTTCGACGAAAGGTTCGTCACAGCGTGATGGTCAACCCGGCCCCGCACACAAAATTTCGGACACTCCCGCTGCATCAGGTGCTGCGCTTCCTCGCGCCAAGCCTCGGCGACTGTCCCGGGTTGCGCGCTGTGCGGGATCTCGGCCCACAGCTCGAGGCATCGCGCCTCCAGCCAGTCGTTCAGCGCAGCCAGCGAGGGAAAATTCGGGGTCGGCTGCCAGAGCCGGTGACGAGCATCCTGAACGTTCTTCTCGATCTGCCCCTTCTCCCAGCCGGAGGCCGGATTGCAGAACCCGGCCTCGAACAGGAAGTGGCTGACCATGGCGGCGAAGCGGGCGTTGACCTGGCGTTCCTTGCCGCGCCCGACCTTGTCGATCGCCGTGCGCATGTTGTCGTAGATGCCCCGCCGCGGCACGCCGCCCAGCACGCGGAAGGCGTGGTTGTGGGCGTCGAAGAGCATCTCATGCGTCTGTTGCGGGTAGGCGCGGAGGAAGAACGCACGGCTGTAGGAGAGCTTGAATTGGGCGACCTGCAACTTCGTCCGCTCGCCCGCGATGATCGCCCAATCCTCCGACCAGTCGAACTGGAACGCTTCGCCGGGCAGGAACGCCAGCGGCACGAACGCGCCGCGACCACAGGTCTGTTGCTCCCGATGCCGCGCGGCCTTCCACTCTCGCGCGAAGGCCGCCACGCGATTGTAGGAGCCGTCGTAGCCGAGGGCGACCAAATCAGCGTGCAACTGCTTGACCGTCCGCTTCTGCTTGCGTGATTTCGCCGCCTCCTGACGCAGCATGTGCGCCAGCTTGTCGACGAACGGGTCAAGCCGGCTCGGCCGATCGGGCGTGGCGAACCGCGGCTCGACACTGTCAGAGCGCAGGTACTTGCGCACCGTGTTGCGCGACAGCCCCGTGCGTCGCGCAATCTCCCGGATCGAGAGTTGTTGCCGATGTCGCCAGCGTCGGATGACGCTCAATAACTCCATGTCGATCACTCCCAGGTCCCCCGCGATGGCCGAGGGGGAAAGGTTCGAACATGGGTCAGTTCTCGGTGGAAAAACCCGTGCTACCCGGGTCAGCTCTCAGTGGAAATCAACAGATCACCGCCTTCGGCGCCTTTCTCTCCGCCGAATATGTCCACGCCTCCGGCGTGCTCGCGACCGTCGCGGCCGGCCTCGTGATGGGCAATCTCGGCGTGCTCGCCGATGACGACAGGTCCTATCTCACGAACAAGGGACGGGAGTTCGCCGTCGCCTTGTGGGAGTTCGTCGCTTTCCTCGCCAATTCCGTGGTGTTTCTGCTCATCGGCGTCGAACTGGCCTCGATGCCCTTCGGCGCGAGCGAGGCCTTTGCGATCTTCGTTGCGATCGGCGTCGTGCTGCTCAGCCGCGCCGTGACGATCTATCCCTTGAGCCTGCTCTTCGCGCCGACGCGCTGGGCCATTCCTAGTTCCGAGCAGCATGTCCTATGGTGGGGCGGCCTGCGCGGCGCGCTGGCGCTCGCATTGGCGCTCTCGCTGCCCAACTCGCTGCCGCTTCGCGACGAGATCCGGGTGGCGGCCTTCGGCGTCGTCGGCTTCTCCATCGTCGTGCAGGGTCTCACCATGCCGTTGCTGCTGCGCCGGCTCGGACTGGTCGCGGCCGGGTGACCATCGCGACAACAGCGTGAGCAGCCGGTCGTCCGCCGCTGCTGGAGCGCACTCCAGGGCGGCGGTTGCGCCTTGTCCAACATCGAATTTCTGTTACTTTCGACGCCTTCGTTACCGTCCGATGGAGTCCGCCGGATGAAGCGCCTATTACTTGCTGCAACGATTTCCTTCTCCGCTCTGATCGTCGGCGCGTCCAGGGCGCAGGTCTCAATGACCGGCTCCTTCACGGCGCGGCAAGCCTGCCCGGCAACGCCGTCAATCCACAGCAGCGCCAATCCCGGCGGCGTAAGCTTGGAAGCCAATCGTTCTTACAAAATTCTTGGCAAGAACAAGGACGCCGCCACGCATTATCTCCTCGAAGTGCCGGGAGCCGAGCCGGTGCGCCGCTGGGTTGCAGTCAGCTGCGGCGACCCCTCGACGGACGCCGCCTCCGCTCGACCCCAGGCGGGCAAGCAGACGTTCTATGTGCTCGCCGCAAGCTGGGAGCCCTCCTTCTGCGCGACGGAGCCGGGAAAGCCCGAATGCCAGATCGAAACGCCCAGCAGCGCCGACGCAAGTCGTCTCTCCCTGCATGGTCTGTGGCCAGACCCCGACGAATACTGCCATGTCCCGAGCGACGTCGTGGCGCTCGACAAAGAGAGGCGCTTCGGCGATCTGCCGGTCGTCAACCTGTCCGCGCAGGTACGGGACGCTTTGAGCCAAGTCATGCCGGGCACGAAGTCCGCGCTGGAGCGTCACGAATGGATCAAGCACGGCACCTGCGCCGCGGGCGCGACGCCGGACGCCTATTTCGCCGCGGCGACCGCCTTGATGGCGCAATTGAACGCGTCAAAAGTCGGAGCCTTGTTCGCCAATAACGTCGGCGCTCAAATCACAACGGCGCAAATCCAGAAGGCGATGAACGACAGCTTCGGCGCCGGAGCGGGCGATCGCATCAAGGTGAGCTGCAAAGGCTCCCATGAGAACCGCATGATCATGGAGTTCACGATCGGGCTCCAGGGGCAGGTCGATGAAAAATCCGAACTGGCGCAGCTCATCGCCGCCGCGCCGACGATCGCCGATTCCGGCTGTCCGAGCGGTCTCGTCAAAGCCGTCCAACAATGATGGGACGTCCGCGGCCTTACAAATTCAGCGCCTTCATCTGCTGCTCGACATAGCGCGTTCCCGCGGCGGCGCCGGCGGGCAGCGCCTCTGCGATCCGCGCGATGTCCTCGGCGGAGAGAGAAATCTCCAGCGCCCCCAAATTCTGATCGAAATATTTGCGCCGCTTCGTGCCGGGAATGGGCACGATGTCTTCGCCTTGCGCGAGAACCCAGGCCAGCGCGAACTGCGCCGGCGTGCAACGCTTCTCGCGCGCAAAAGCTTCAACACGATCGAGCAGCGCCAGATTCTTTTCGAAATTTTCGCCTTGGAAGCGCGGCGTCTGACGCCGGTAGTCGTCTTGCGGCAGGTCGCGGGTCGACTTGAAGCGCCCGGTCAGAAAGCCGCGCCCGAGAGGGCTATAAGGGACGAAGCCGACGCCGAGCTCGCGGCAGGCGGCGAGGATTTCCTGTTCGGGCTCCCGGCTCCATAGCGAATATTCGGTCTGCAGCGCGGCGATCGGATGCACGGCGCAGGCCTTACGCAAGGTCGCCGGCGCGGCCTCGGAAAGGCCGAGATAGCGGACCTTCCCGGCCCGAACGAGGTCAGCCATCGCGCCGACGGTCTCCTCGATCGGCGTCTTGGGATCGACGCGGTGCTGGTAATAGAGATCGATCGTCTCGACGCCGAGGCGCTTCAGGCTCGCGTCGCAGGACGCGCGCACATAGTCGGGGCGCCCGTCGACGCCAAGAAAGGCGCCGTCCGGCGCGCGCACATTCCCGAATTTCGTGGCGAGAAAAACCTCGTCGCGCCGCTTCGCGATCGCCCGACCGATGAGCTTTTCGTTCTCGCCAACGCCATACATGTCAGCCGTGTCGAGAAAGGTCACGCCGCAATCGAGCGCGTGATGGATCGTCGCGATCGATTCGGCCTCGTCGCCGCCGGCGTAAAAGTCCGACATGCCCATACAGCCCAGGCCGATCGCCGAAACTTCGGGGCCGTTTCGTCCAAGCCTGCGTTTTTGCATAGGACCCTCTTTCCTGAGCCAGCGACGACGCGTCGCGAAAATTCCAACTGGAGCGAATGCTGATCACAAAAGTCTGTCAACTTTTGCGGAATTCGCTCTAATGCGTCCGCCTCGCTGGCCGCGAGCCGGAAATCGCGGCGCCTGCTTCGGGCGCCCTACGCGCGGCCTTCGCGCGCGAAGACGACAGCGCGCGCGGCGAGCCTTTGCACGGGCTCGTTGCGCTGGTTGAAAGTCGTGAGCCGGAGGGAGACAATTCCGCGGTCTGGACTTGAGCGCGACCGCTTGATTTCCGTCACCTCGCCTTCGATGCGGATCGAGTCGCCCGGCCGCACGGGCTTCATCCAACTGATCTCCGCTCCGACGCCGATGAGGCCGCCCGCGAAAGGCGCGGGACCTTCGGCGAAGAGCCGCATCGAAAGCGCGGCCGTCTGCCAGCCGCTCGCGATAAGCTCGCCGAAGAGGCTCGCCTTTGCAGCCTCCGCATCGACGTGGAAATATTGCGGATCGTTGTCGCGCGCGAAAGCGATCATCTCCTCGAGCGTCAGGACGCGGGGCTCGGAGCGAAACAGCTGGCCGATGGACAAATCTTCGAGATAGAGTTTTGGCGTCATGCGTCCCTTTCAAGCTGTACGCAACCAACATCAACGCCCATGATAAAAAGGATGTTTGGCGTCTCGGATGAAGCTACCGCTAAAGCCTTCTCGAAACCATGTCAGCCAAGACTGTGCTGGTTTTGCACAGCGCTGGTAACGCGCGATCAACTGCAACCCTTGAGACCTAGTAACAATTCGTATTAGCAGCGCCAAAAGCATTGCTCGCATTAAAATAACTTGTTGTACAGTTTATAGGGCGCGGTCCGGGCATCGGAAAAAAATTAGCTGTGTCCTGGTCCGATTGTTTTTGCAAATTACTTGTCATATTCAGCACAGCAGCATTGTATCCCTGTTGATCTGCCATCTTTTGTGCCTCGCGTCTATCGGCGATATGTTGCCGGCATTGGGCGTATTCTGGCGTGCCAAATTTCAAGCCATACGAACTGCATGTTCCGTCGTCCGTTGAATTTTGGTTTGCTATTTTATCTTGCGTAGAGACGCACCCGGCAAGCGCTAGCGCTAGCAAGACGACGACAGTGAACGACGCTGTGGGAGCGGCCTTGGCTTTTGCGGAACTCTTTTCGTATTCAAGAGCGGGCGGCATTATCGAGCCTCTCGGGGAACAATGCGAAGGCCGCTGATCACCATCGTGGTCTCCTCGCGCAGAAAATCGAAAACTGTTGTCTCGATCGCGTCAATGACGTTCCTGCGGCATCTGGGCGAATTTGGGTCGGTGTCAAAGTCGACCTCGACGACGAGGACCTTCTTGGCGCCGCCATCTTCCCTCCACTCATGCTCAATCCATGTCCGCGTTACGCCGTCAATTTTCTCCGCTTGTTGTCGGACTGTCGCTCTATCAAAAGGCATGTGCAATCCCCTCGCTCGGTTAGGCCAAACACCGAATGGGGCGGCGTTAGCTCGCCTCAAAAGAAAATACCCGGGATCCGCCGGGTTGCACCAGTCCAGAAGCCATCGTGTTCTCATTTGGAGTTGTGGACAAGGAAACTCCTTGAGTTTGCCTGTGGCAGCCGGGACTATTCGGCATAACGCTCTGAAAATCAAGTCAAATATCCAGAATTGTACAGCAGAATCAGAGGTCATCCGGCGAATGCGGGTTCAAAGAACTCTGTTTTGGGAAAAGGCGCTTGATCGCCGTCACGTCGCCTGCCCCCGCGGCGAGATTGCGCTCGCGCACCTCCTCGAAAGTCTCCGACGAGACCAGCATATGCGTCGCATTGGCGTGAAGCAGCATCGAGGCGTCGCGCATGATTCCGACATGGCCTTTCCAAAACACGAGATCGCCGCGCCGCAACGGCTCGTCCGGCGCGACGGGACGCCCGAGCCCCGCCTGCTGCAAATCGCTGTCGCGCGGCGCCGCGATCCCGGCCCGCGCCAGCGCGCATTGCACGAGGCCCGAGCAATCGATCCCGAGCGGACTCTTGCCGCCCCAGAGATAAGGAACGCCGATCAGCGTCTCGGCGACAGCGACGAAATCCTCGGCGTAGTCGCCCGCGGCCAAGAGATGCTTCGCGTAGAGGAAGCCGCCGTCGCTCGTCGCCAGGAAGTCGTCGCGCCGCTCGATGATGCGCACCGCAGCGCCGAGCGGCAGCGCCAGGATTGTCGGCGCCTTCATGTTGGCCGCGGGATAGACGAAGCTGCGCGCCACCCGGACGACATGGGTCGGCGGGTCGACGCGGCTCCACAGCGCATTGGCGGCGATCCACCCGACATAGCCGTCGCTTTCGAGCTGGCCCCAGCACCAGCCCTCCTCCTCGTCATAGACGGTCACGCAGTCGCCATAGATCGCCTGGGTGTCGAGCGGCGCGTCGGGGCGCGGCTCACGCTTCACGTCCACGACGCCTTCCTTGACCTGCATCGCGACGCCCTCGACGAAGCGCGCGGCCACGACGCGGCCTTCCAGATGCTTCGCAGCAAGGTCGGGGCGGGCGGGCGTCAGCCTTCTGTCGAAGTCTTGACTCAATGGATCACGCTCCCGGCGGCGACGCGCGCTTCGATCAGATCATAGAGCAAGCGCGCGGCCTGGATGTCGCCGCCTTCCGGGCGACCGGGCTTCGTCGACGGGTTCCAGCAATAGACGTCGAAATGCGCCCAGCGCTCGGGGTTGGCGACGAAGCGGCCAAGAAAGAGAGCCGCGGTGATCGAGCCCGCGAAACTGTGGCTCGTCGTGCTCGACACATCGGCGATCTTGCTGTCGAGCCCGCTTTGATAACCCTCCCAGAGCGGCAGCCGCCAAACAGGATCGTTCGCGGCGGCGCTGGAGCGGGCGATCTCCTCGGCGAGCGCGTCGGAACGCGTGTAGAAGGGCGGGATTTCGGGGCCGAGCGCGACGCGCGCCGCGCCGGTCAGCGTCGCAAAGTCGAAGAGAAGGTCGGGCTCGTCCTCGGCGGCGAGCGCCAAAGCGTCGGCCAGAATGAGTCGTCCCTCCGCGTCGGTGTTGCCGATCTCGACGGTGAGCCCTTTGCGGCTCTTGTAAACGTCGCCCGTGCGAAAAGAGGCCGCGGATACCGAGTTCTCGACGATTGGCAGAATGACCCGCAGACGCAAAGGCAGATCGACGGAAAGCAGCATCTCGGCCAAAGCGAGCGCGACCGCGGCGCCGCCCATGTCCTTCTTCATCAGCGCCATCGCGCTCGAGGGCTTTATGTCGAGGCCGCCGGTGTCGTAACAGACGCCCTTGCCGACGAGCGTGACCTTGAGACCGTCCGCCGGGCCACGCGAAAACTTCACCAGCCGCGGCGCCTCGGCGGCGGCGCGGCCGACAGCATGGATCAACGGAAAGTTCTCGCGCAGCAGGTCTTCGCCGACGATGGCGCGCGCCGTGGCGCCGTGACGCTCGGCGAGCGCGAGCGCCGCATCGCTCAAGGCCTGCGGCCCCATGTCGTTCGCCGGCGTGTTGATCAGATCGCGCCCCATCGCGACCGCCGCGGCGATCCGCTCGAGGCGCACGCCGTCGACGCCCGTCGGCGCGCGGAGCCGCGGCTTCTCCGAAGGCTTCGCGCGATAACGGACGAATTGGTAGGAGGAGAGGAGAAAGGCGAGCGCCGCGGCGCGAGGATCCTTCGGCGCGCGCTCGAAAGCGTAGACGCCGCGCGGCAGGGCGGAGAGCTTGCCGGCAAGAAAGGGATCGGCGGCGCCCGCGCCAGGGGCCTCGACGCCGAAGATCACGCGCGCCAGCCCGCCCTCCGGCGACGGCGCGAGAAGCACGGCGCCGGGCTTCGGCTCGAAGCCCACGGCGCCGACATAGGCGCGGACCGACGGCGACAGGGCCTCGAGATATTGCGCGAAGCTCTGCGCGTCGACGCAATCGATCGGGATCGCCGGCTCTTCCCCTTGCGCAAAACGCTCCGCGTCCGCCATCTCGCCTCCCAGGTAGGATTTCCAAAAAGTGGAAACCGGTGTTCGGAAAAAAATCCTGCTTCAACAAAGGCCCCTGAGCAAGGATTCGTTGGCGAGCCTAAGAATCCTTGCTCACACGGCCAAGCGCGGGCCGCCGCGACGCCCGTTAAGCAGCTGTTAAGGTTAACGCTTCATGACTGCAACAGTTGAGGCTTAAAAGTCCTGGAATGTCAACGTGATCAAGGATTTCCGTCGCCTTTCGGCACAGCTCTTTTTCTTGGCGCCGGCCGGGGCGAAGCGCAATCTCCTCGCGCGCGGCCTCGTCATGCTGCTTCTCGGGCCGGCGCTAGGTCTCTCCGGCTGCTCGAGCACGCTCAACGACGTGACGGCGTCGATCAACCGCAGCCCACAGCCGGCGAAGCTGCCGTCCGACGAGGCGGGGCTGCGGCGTTTCGCAGAGGAATGGGGCGCCCGCTATGACAAGAATCCGAAGGATAAGACGGCGGCGATCGCTTACGCGAAGGCGCTGCTTGCCCTCAAGCAGACGTCGCAGGCGATGGCGATCCTACAAGGACTCGCGATTCAATATCCTCAGGACATGTCAGTCCTCGCCGCCTACGGCAAAGGGCTCGCCAGCGCCGGTCAGCTTAATCAGGCGGCCGACGTTCTCTCGCGCGCCCATACGCCGGAAAAGCCCGACTGGTCCGTCGTCTCGGCCCAGGGGACGATCGCCGACGAGCTCGGCGATCACGTAACGGCGCGTCGTTATTACGACGAGGCGCTGAAGATTCGCCCGGACGATCCGGGCGTGCTCTCGAATCTCGGCCTCTCCTACGCGCTGTCGCGACAATTGCCGCGCGCCGAGGAAACCTTGAAGGAAGCCGCGTTGCAGCCCGGCGCCGACATGCGCGTGCGCCAAAATCTGGCGTTGGTGCTCGCGCTCGAAGGCAAGTTCGATCAAGCCGAGGAGTGGTCGCGGCGCGATCTCTCTCCGATCGATGCGGCCGCAAATGTCGCGCAGATCAAGATGATGATCTCCGAGTCCAACACCTGGCGCGACATTCAGAAAGATGCGCCGAAGGAGAAGCGCGTCAAGCCCATCCAAACGGCGGCAGGGGCCGGCTAGTGGTGAAAGCCTACTCATGACCGCCGCGGTTTGGTAGTGTTTCGGTGGAAGATCCGACGCCTTTGACGCGGCCTCGCTTTGGAGCAACCTCCCGTGGTATGGTTTACGGAAAGCACGAGGGGATTTTTCGCGTGAGATGCATTGTTAAGAGCCAAGGAGTAGACGGACGGATCGTTTCGACACCCTGTGAGGATTGGGAACACGGGGCTGACCTCCGCGACCAGTTCGCGGCGAAGGGAATTGTCGTTTGGATCGAAGACCCCGACGGCAGACGGTTTGACCTAAGTGAAATCGCCCCCAAAAAGATCTCTTAGGGCCCGTGCAGGAATAATTGAATCGAAACGCGCGGCGACGGGATTCCGATTTTGCGGCGTCGATCGTATGAAGCGTCATGATCGACGAGGGATTGATTCGGCGACGCTTTGAAGCGCTTTCGCCGCATCTGGACGAACGTCGCCGGCGGTTGTTCGCGGCGACGACGGTGCAGGAAATCGGTCGTGGCGGGATCGCGGCGGTGTCGCGGATCACCGGGATGGCGGCATCCACGATTGGACGCGGGCTAAAGGAGCTTTCGGCGCAAGCGCCGCCTTTGGCCGTGGGCCGGGTGCGACGGTCGGGCGCCGGCCGCAAGCCGCTGACGAAGAAAGATGCGACGCTCGTGCGCGACCTGCTCGCCCTCATCGCGCCAGACGAGCGCGGCGATCCGATGTCGCCTTTGCGCTGGACTTGCAAGAGCTTGCGCCGGCTGGCCGACGAGCTGAGGAAGCTCGGGCATAAGGTCAGCCATCGCATGGTCGGGAAGATCCTTAAGGAGCTGGGCTACAGCCTGCAAGCCAACAGCAAGACGCGCGAGGGCTCGGATCACGAGGATCGAGACGCGCAGTTTGCGCACCTCAATGAAAAGGTGAGCGCCGCGCTCGCCGCCAACGAGCCGGTGATCTCGGTCGACGCCAAGAAGAAGGAGCTCGTCGGCGACTTCAAGAACAATGGGCGCGAATGGCGCGCGAAGGGCTCGCCCGAGGAAGTTCGCGTTCATGATTTTCTGATCAAGGAGCTCGGGCGCGCGACACCCTACGGCGTTTACGATCTCGCGGACAACGCAGGCTGGGTGAGCGTCGGCATGAGCTGCGACACCGCGGCGTTTGCGGTTGCGACGATCAGAAGATGGTGGCTCGAGATTGGGCGGCTGCGCTATCCTGGCGCAACGCGTCTCGTCATCACGGCGGACGGCGGCGGATCGAATGGCTCACGCGTGCGCTTGTGGAAGCTGATGCTCCAGCGCCTCGCCGACGAACTCGGTCTCGCTATCGAGGTCCATCATTTTCCGCCCGGGACCAGCAAGTGGAACAAGATCGAGCACCGGCTGTTCTCCTTCATCAGCATGAACTGGCGCGCCACGCCGCTCGCCACCTATCAGGTGATCATCGACATGATCTCCTCGACAACGACGAAAACCGGGTTGAAGGTTCATTGCGAACTGGACGCCAACGAATACCAGAAAGGCGTAACCGTCTCCGATGAGCAAATGGCCGCCCTCAACATCGAGCGCGACCATTTTCACGGCGAGTGGAACTACACCATCAAGACAAGCAGCGACCGCTCAAATGAAGCGGTAATTTAGGCACAGGCTCTAAATGCCGAATGGGCCTAAGGGCGACACACCCCGCAGCTTTCGCGGAACGGTCTTAAGCTACTAGCCCGGCGCGATCCTTCAGTCCGCAGCGGCCAGCGCTTGCGCCAGATCGTCGATCAGATCCTGCGCCGTCTCGAGCCCGACAGACAGCCGCACGACCTCCGGCCCCGCGCCCGCGGCAAGCCGCTGCTCGTCGGTCAATTGCCGATGCGTCGTCGACGCCGGATGCAGAATGAGGCTGCGCGTGTCGCCGACATTGGCGAGGTGCGAGAAGAGCCGCACGCTCTCGACCAGCTTGATTCCCGCCGCATAGCCGCCTTTGAGCCCGAAGGTGAAGACGGCCCCTGCCCCGCGCGGCAGATATTTTTGCGCCGCCGCGCGATGCGGGCTCGAATCGAGGCCGGCGTACGAGACCCAGGCGACCTTGGGATGTCCTTCGAGGAAGCGCGCGACGGCGAGCGCATTGGCGACGTGACGCTGCATGCGCAGCGGCAGCGTCTCTATGCCGGTGATCGTCAGAAAGGCGTTCATCGGCGCCAACGCAGGACCGAAATCGCGCAAGGCGACGGCGCGCGCCTTGGTCGTGAAGGCGAAATCGCCGAAGTTTTCGAAAAAATCCAGGCCGTGATAGGCGGGCTCCGGTCCCGCAAGGGACGGAAACTTGCCGTTCGCCCAATTGAAGCGGCCCGATTCGACGACGACGCCGCCGAGCGAATTGCCGTGGCCCGCGAGGAATTTCGTCGTCGAATGGCAGACGATGTCGGCACCCCATTCAAAGGGGCGGCAAAGGTAGGGCGTCGCGAGCGTGTTGTCGACCACGAGAGGAATTGCGGCCTCTTGCGCAATTTTCGCGATGGCCTCTATGTCCGCGACGATCCCGCCCGGATTGGCGAGACTCTCGATGAAGATCGCCTTGCAGCGTTCGGTCAGGGCGCGCCTGAAATTTTCGGGATCGCTTTGATCGACGAAGCGACAGGTCCAGCCGAGCTTTTTGAAGCTCAGGCCGAATTGCGTGAGCGTGCCGCCATAGAGATTGCGCGAGGCGACGAATTCGTCGCCGGGCTCGAGCAGCGTGAAGAAGGCGAGAAATTGCGCGGCGTGGCCGGAGGCCGCGGCGATGGCGGCGCGCCCGCCTTCGAGCGCGGCGACGCGCTCCTCGAGCACGGAGACGGTCGGATTGGAGAGACGCGAATAGATGTGGCCGAAATTGTGCAGGTTGAAGCGCGAAGCGGCGGCCTCCGCATCCTCGAACACATAAGATGTCGTCTGAAAGATCGGCGTGACGCGCGCGCCGGTGACGGCCTCCGGCCGTGCGCCGGCGTGGATCGCCTTCGTCTCGAAGCCGAAGTCGCCCTTCAGCGCCCCCGCGCTCTTGCGCAAGGGCGGGCGCGTCGGAGGCGAAGGCGCGCGGTTCGAGATGACGCCGCTGTTGACGCCGCCCCAGGACAACTCGCCGGCAAGCCGGCCATATTCGATCTTCGGGCAGCGGTTCATCACGACCTTGAGACCCGCGACCTTCGCCCGCTCGGCCGCAGCGTCGTCGCGCACGCCGAGCTGCATCCAGACAACCTTGGCGCCCTTAACGATGGCTTCGTCGGCGACCTCGCCGGCGAATTCCGAGCGGCGGAAAACCTGCACGAAGTCGACCGGATCGGGAATGGATTTCAGATCGGGATAAACGCGCTCGCCCAAAATCTCCTCTCCGGCGAAGGCCGGATTGACCGGGATGACGCGGTAGCCCTTGCTTTGCAGATATTTCATCACGAAGAAGGCCGGCCGGTTCCATTTCTTCGTCGCGCCGACCTGCGCGATCGTGCGCGTGCTCGAGAGGATCTCGCGCAGATAGTCGTCCGAATAGGCGAGATCGTCGGTCATGGCGGCGTCCGATGGCGGCGGCGTTGCGCAATGAACGGCTATTCGCGGAGCCCGGTCAAGCCCACCTCGACCATGGGTTACCCGCCCGCCGATGGCTGCAATCGCGCCGCCCTCTCATGTGTGACGATTAATGGCTATTGAGTCACCGCAACGCGTGAGCGCCAGCCCTCAACAGCCGGTAAAGGCCAGCACCGCCTCTTTGATCTTGGCGCGCGCGAACTGTCCGAGCATCTCGAGGTCGAGGTGGGGCAGGTTGGGGATCTCGTCGGCGACGACCGTCGCGTCGACGATCGCCGGTCCGTCGACCGCCAGCGCGTCGCTGATCGCTTTCTTGAGCTCGCCGGGCTTGCGCGCAGCAAAGCCCTGGCCTCTGCAGGCGCGCGCGAAGGCGGCGAAATCCGGATTGGGAAACTCAATGCCCGGATCATAGGCCGGCACGCCGATCAACTCCGCTTCCAGCCGGATCAAGCCGAAGGCCGAGTTGTTGTAAACGACGACCTTGACCGGCAGCTTGTGGTGCACCGCCGTAAGGAACTCGCACATCAACATGTTGAAGCCGCCGTCGCCGGTCAGCACGATCACCTGCCGCGCGCGGTCGAGCGCCTGGATTCCGTTGGCCTGCCCAAGCGCCGTCCCGACGGCGGCGTTGTTGAACGACCCGATGATTCGCTGCGATCCGCTTTGCCGGATCCAATTGGCGGACCACAGCGTATTGAGGCCCGTGTCGAGCACGAAAACGGCGTCGGGCTTGGCGAGATCGCTGACCGCGCGGGCGACAGCCTGCGGATGGATGCGTTCAGCGCTGCGTGCAAGATCAGACTGCTGGTCGAGCTTGCGATCCCAGGCGCGGCGCTCTTCGGCGAGCCGATCCCAATAGCTCGTGTCGGCTTTCGGCGCGACCTGATCGATGAGCAGCTTGAGCGTCGGCCGCGCGGACCCAACCACGCCGAGCACGGTCGGCGCACGGCGCCCGAGCGCCTCGGGCCGCTCGTCGATCTGCACGACCACCGGCCTGTTCGGCAGGAAATTCGAGTAGGGATAATCGGCGCCCACCATCAGCAGTAGTTCAGCGCTCATTACCGCGTTGTAAACGGGCTTCGAGCCGATCATGCCGATGCCGCCCATCCAGCGCGGATCGTCGTAAGGCATGATGTCTTGGCCTTTGACGGAGTGTATCAGCGGCGCCTTGAGACGGTCGGAGAGCGCCCGAAGCTCCGCTGCGGCCCCGTGGCAGCCGGCGCCGCACAGGATAAGGACGCTGCCAGCGGCGTCGATCCGGCTCGCGATGCGGGCGACATCCTCCACGCTCGGAGCGATCTCGGGGCGCGGCCGCAATGTGTTCAAGCTGGCGACACCGCCGTTGCATCGCGCCATTATGATGTCCTGCGGCAGCGTTAGATGAGCGACGCCTCGCCCCGCATAGGCCTCAGCGATCGCGCGATGGATGACGGCGGGCGCCTGCTCCGGCGAAGCGATGCTTTCGGTGTAGAGGGACACATCGCGAAACAAGAGATCGGGCTTCGTCGTTTGGATGTAATCCGTTCCCTGCATCTTGAGCGGCATGTCGCCGGAGAGCGCGAGCACGGGCGCATGATCGCGCGCCGCCTCATAAAGGCCAGCGACGAGATGGGTGCTGCCCGGCCCCGTCGTGCCGGCGCAGACCGCAAGACGGCCTGTGAGCTTGGCCTGCCCTGACGCCGCCAGAGCCGCGCCCTCCTCATGGCGAACGCCAATCCATTCGATCGAGGAACGTCGCACGGCGTCGGCAAGCGGATTGAGCGAGTCGCCGATCAGAGCAAAAATCTGCTTGACGCCGAGGTCTTCAAGAACGCCGACCAACACAGCTGCGACTGTTTCAGCCATGAATGCCTCCAACATATCGCCGGCGGTCAAGCCCTAGTCTTTCGAACCGCCGCGCCAAGGCTCATTTAATCGAATTTCGGCGAAGTCCATCCGTGTCGAATGATTTTCAACCCCCCGCTATTGGGTTGGCGAGCGGCTTATTGGCGAAGAGCTCTAAACCTGCCCCCCTAGCGGAAACAACGCTCGCAGCCCCTCCTCGCTCGCCGCGCACACGCCGCGCTCGGTGACGAGCGCCGTCACATAGCACGCCGGCGTCACGTCGAAGCCGAAATTCTTCGCGGGGGACCCATGCGGCGTGACGCGCACGCGCGCGACCTCGCCCGCATCCGTCAGGCCGTTCATGAAGGACACCTCGTCGCCGCTGCGCTCCTCGATCGGGATTTCCTTCACGCCGTCGCAAAGCCGCCAATCGAGGGTCGAGGCAGGAAGCGCGACATAAAAGGGCACGCCGCTGGCCTGCGCCGCCAGCGCCTTGAGATAGGTGCCGATCTTGTTGCACACGTCGCCGCGCCGCGTCGTTCTATCGCTGCCGACAATGCAGAGGTCCACCTCACCATGCTGCATCAGATGGCCGCCGGCGTTGTCGACGATCACTGTATGCGCGATCTTCTCGGCCCCGAGCTCATAGGCGGTGAGGCTCGCGCCCTGATTGCGCGGGCGCGTCTCGTCGACCCAGACGTGAAGATCGACGCCGGCCCGCGCCGCCTTGTAGATCGGCGCGATCGCGGTGCCCCAGTCGACGGTCGCGAGCCAGCCCGCGTTACAATGAGTCAGGATGTTGACGCGGCCGCCCTTACGTTGCGCCGCCTCCTCGATGAGCTTGAGCCCGTTCTCGCCGATGGCCTCGCAGCAGGCTGCGTCCTCGTCGGCGAGAAGGCCCGCCTCCGCGAAAGCCAGCGCCGCGCGCTCAGCTTTCGGCGCGGCGAGCAGCTTTGCGAGCACGCGGTCGAGCGCCCATTTCAGATTGATCGCGGTCGGCCGCGTGGCGAGGAGCGTCGCATGAGCGCCGCGCAGAGCCGCGTCGCCTGCATCCTCTCTCGCCGCGAGCGCGAGACCATAGGCGCCCGTCACGCCGATGAGCGGCGCGCCGCGCACGACCATCTCGCTGATGGCGCGAGCCGCCGCTTCGAGTGAAGCAAGCCGGCAAGTCTCAAAACGGAACGGAAGCTTCGTCTGGTCGATGACCTGAACGGTCGCGCCGTCCGCGTCGAGCCAGATGGTCCGGTAATGCCGCCCGTCGATTTGCATGCGTTCGTTCTCCCTGCCTCAGCCTATCGTTAGCATGATGAGGGGCCAAACAGACCTCGAATCGCGCCCGCGCCCTTGTTCAAGGTCCAGCCCGCGCTAGAACAAGCGCTAGCCCCTCGCCCAGGGCCGGTAAACGAGAGAAAGCGATGCGCGACTATCTAAATTTCTACATCGACGGACGATGGATCGAGCCGGTTGAGCCCAAAACGCTCGAGGTGATCAATCCCGCGACGGAAGCCGTTTGCGGCCATATCTCACTGGGCTCGGCCGCGGATGTCGACCGCGCCGTGAAAGCGGCGGCTGAAGCCTTCAAAAGCTTCTCGCGGACGAGCCGCAAAGAGCGTCTCGAACTGCTCGAAGGGATCGTCGCAGAGCTCGAGAAGCGCCACGAGGACTTGGCCAAGGCCATCACCGAGGAAATGGGCGCGCCCGTCTGGCTCGCGCAGCGCGCGCAGGCCGCCATGGGCGCGGCGCATTTCAGGACGGCGATCGAGGTGCTGAAAGACTACAAGTTCGAGGAGCGGCGCGGCGCGACGATGATCGTCAAGGAGCCGATCGGCGTATGCGGTTTCATCACGCCGTGGAATTGGCCGCTCAATCAGATCGCCTGCAAGGTTGCCCCGGCGCTCGCCACCGGCTGCACGATGGTGCTGAAGCCTTCCGAGATCGCGCCTTTCTCGGGCATGATCTTTGCCGAGGTCCTCGAAGCCGCAGGCGTGGCTCCGGGCGTGTTCAATCTGGTCAATGGCGACGGCCCGACCGTCGGGGCGGCGATCAGCGCGCACCCCGGCGTCAGCATGGTGTCCTTCACGGGCTCGACCCGCGCCGGCGTGGAGGTCGCAAGGAACGCCGCCCCCACCGTCAAGCGCGTGTGCCAGGAGCTCGGCGGCAAGAGCCCGAACATCCTGCTCGACGACGCCGACATGGAGACCGCCGTGACGGCCGGCGTCAACGCGGTCATGCTGAACTCCGGCCAGTCCTGCAATGCGCCGACGCGGATGCTCGCGCCGCGCAAGAAAATGCAAGCGGTCGTCGACTTCGCCAGAACGGCGGCCGAAGCCACGACGGTCGGCGATCCGAACGGCAATGCGCAGATGGGTCCGCTCGTCTCCGAGGCGCAATGGAAAAAGGTCCAGGGCCTCATCCAGAAGGGCCTCGAGGAAGGCGCGACCCTCGTCGCGGGCGGCATGGGCAAGCCCGAGGGCTTGGAGCGGGGCTACTACGTCAAGCCCACCGTCTTCGCGAATGTCACAAACGACATGACGATCGCGCGCGAGGAGATTTTCGGGCCCGTCCTGTCGATCCTTGGCTATGACGCGATCGACGAGGCGGTCGAGATCGCGAACGACACCGAATATGGTCTTTCCGCCTATGCCTCCGGCGGCGACCAGGTCAAGCTCATCGAGACGGCTTCGCGCCTTCGCGCCGGCCAGGTCCACCTGAACAATGCGCCGCTGGACCTGATGGCCCCTTTCGGCGGCTATAAAATGTCCGGCAACGGCCGCGAATGGGGCGATTACGCCTTCGCGGAATTCCTGGAGACGAAGGCGATCCTCAGCGTCGCGCCATGAATCATCGCTCGTGGAGTCGCTCAGTGGGGCGGCATCCAGATCCATAACGGCGGCGCGCCGGCGAAATGCACATCCTTTAGGATCGTCGCGTCGTCCAGACCGTCGGGTTTGAGATAGACAAAGTAATTGTCGTTGCGCTGGAACAGTTCGTCCTTCGGCGCGCTCTGCGGACTGACGAGCATGTCGTTGCTGAAACGCACATGCATGTAATGCGGCAGCAACTCCGTGAACTTCTCGATGCGCGTTTCGAGAACGAATTGATAGAGCTGGCGGCCGGTCACTTTCAGCACGGAGGCGGTCGCCTCCCCGAGGGGCGTTAGCGTCGCTTCCTGCCAGCCCGAGCCCACCTGCACGAAGGCTCGAATGCTGGGCGACATGACATAGATCGGCGGCTCGCCTTTCGTGTTTTCGAGATAGAAAGTCACATTGTATCGGTGATCGCCGAGACTGGTGATGTCGGCGATGTCGCTGCGCAGCGTCGAGGTGGCCATTTCCTCGAGCGCCGCAAGCCGCTCTCTTTGCGCCTCCATCTGATGCCGCTGAAGGCGCGCCACGGCATGATTGGCGAGGATGGCGAGGCCGAAGACCAGCGCGGCGCCCGCCGTCAGGCGCCCGAACGTCGCCCAGAGGTTGCCCCCCAGTCGATGAAAACCGCGTTCGCCCTCGGCCGCCGCAAGGACCACCGCCTCGGGCGGCCGGGGCGCGGGCAGCACGACCGGACGGACGGGACGCGTCGCGACCGGCGCCGAATTTTTCCCGAGCAGCCGGCCCTGATTCATCTCGAGCCGGCGATCGGCCAGCGCCGCGAGATCGCGGCTGTGCGTAACGAGCAGCAGGGCGAAGCCCTCGTCCTTCCGCAAGCCTTCCAGCAGCGCGACGATTTCCTCTTCGGTCTCCTCGTCGAGATCGCTCGTGGGCTCGTCGGCGAGCAGGAGCTGGGGTGCGTTGATCAGGGCGCGAGCCACGGCGACACGGCGTTGCTCGCCGCCGGACATCTCGCCCGGAAAGGCCGAAGCGCGACGAGAGAGCCCAACGCGCGTCAGCAGATCGTGAGCGCGCGCATAAGCCGCTTCCGGCGCGATCTCCGCGCCAAGCATCGCCGGCAGTGCGACGTTGTCGATCGCGCGCAGATTCGGCAGCAGGCTCGAGAACTGGAAAATGAAGCCCACTCGCCGCCGGCGCAGATCGGAGCGCGCGGCTTCGGACAGAGCCCACACGCTCTCGCCGGCGAGAAGGATCTCGCCTTCGCTTGGCCGCGTCAGCGCCCCGATCATGGCGAGCAGCGTGGATTTGCCGGAGCCTGAACGACCGACGATCGCAACGAGCTCGCCTGCTTGGACGGTAAGATCGGCGCCGACGACGGCGTCGACGCTGGTCTTCCCATCCTCGTAGGATTTGCGTAGCCCAGCGGCGCGCAAGATCATGGCGTGTCTTCCATTTGGATCATGCGATAAGGCTCGAGGCGCACCGCGCGTCGAGCCGCCGCCACAGCGCCCACGACGCCGAGCATAAAGCCGCAAGACATGCTGAGCGCAGCCGCCGCCAAAATGAAGGCGTCCGGCGGACCCTCGAAAGGCACTCCAAGCGAAGTAAAATAAAATCCCAGTGATCGCGCGCTGATGAGAATGAGCAAAAAGCCGGCGCCGACGCCGAGCAGGCTGCCGACTCCAGTGAGAAGCGCGGCCTCCATGAGCGTGAGACCAAGCACCTGCCCCGGCCGCGCGCCCATCGCGCGCAAGACTCCGATCTCGCGGTAGCGCTCCTGCACGATGGCCGAGAACAGGAGCGACACGACGAACAGAAGGGCCAGAAGCAGCAGGCTCGCGAAGGCGGCAACGCCCCAAAGCAACGCGCCGAGCGATTGTCGCGCCGCGGTGAGCACCGAATTGCCGGCGACGATCTTGACGCCTGGGATTTGACCGATTGCGAAGCGCGCCTGCTCCGGCGCGGCGCCGGGGGCGAGCTGAATGAGATAAGCCGTGACGCGTCTCGGCGCGAGATCGCCAAGGCAATCCGCGTAGCCATGATGCGCGTGGCCGCCGCCCTGCCCTTCCTGTCCTGCTATCGAGGGGAGACGCATCCGCCGCGCCGCCGCGACGAGTTCGTCAAGTCCGGCGAAAGAAATGAAAAGCGAATCGTCGACCGGGCCCACGCCCGTCTGTCCCAGTCGGCCGGCGACCGTGAGCGTGCGATTGCAGATCGTCAGCGTCGTCCCGGGCTTCTCGGCGCCGCGCGCGCCGACGAGCAGGGCCAGCGGGTCGCGCGAGGCCGCCTGCCCCGCCAGGAGCCAGGGCTCCACCGTGAAATCCCGCGCCGGATCATAGGCGATGAGATTGATGGCGCGACCCTCCGCGCCGGCGCGCACGAGACGTTGAGGCGCGACCTTCGCGACGCCCGGAAGGGCGCTCAGCGTCTCGCCGAGACTTTCGTCAAGATCGAGGTCGGTCGGCTGCACTGTGAGCAGAGTGCTCGTGATGTTCACCATCGCGCCCTGCGGCACGACGACGAGATCGGCGCCCATGCGCGAGAAGCTGGTCGTCACGCCGTCGCGCAACGCCCAGCCGAGAACAGCGCCCGAAAACACGACGCCGACGGCGATCATCACGGCGAGCCCAAGGAAGAGGCTTCGTAGCCATCGCCGCCCGACATTCTGCGCGGCGAGACGAAGCAGGAGAAAATGCGCCGCGCGTCGTCTCGTCATGTCTGGCTCGGGTGCATGGTCCGGACACACACGCGGAGCGACCGCGTCACACGGTCGTGCAGCGGCTGTGGATCAGCTCCTGATTGTTACGCGGGACAATCACGCAGTCATGATGACCGCCGAAGTTGGGGATATAGCCGACCGGCTCCAGCGTCTCCTGCGTGAAGATGAAGGTTCCGCCTTCCAAGCGCTGGAAGCCGCTGAAGATCGCCAGCACATATTTGCCGTCGTAGGTGACATGCATGGTCTGGATGTCGACGCCGACGTTCTCGAAGCGCTTGATGGTTGTCCACGAGCTGGTGTCGACGACGACGATGGAGCCCTTCGCCGGCTTCTGATGCAGCTCGGAGACGAACATCTTCGAGCCGTCCATGGAATAGGTGATGTGAAACGGGTTGGGCGTCGAGCCGACCCAGTGCGAGTCCTTGAAGACGCCGACACGCTTCCAGTTGCGGGGATCGCGGTCCTGGCAGTCGAACACGCCCATGCTGTTCTGCCGGGTGTTGTTCGTCATCGTGAACCATTTGCCTTGCGGACCAAACCCGCACTCGTGACCCGAGGTCACGACATTGTCGAGCGCGATGTCCCAAATGCCGTCGGCGATTTTCTTAACGGCAATGCTGTCCTTGGTCGTCCCCTCCGGCGAAGAAATACAAGCGAGCGGCTCCATGATGGTCCGGTCGAACACCACGCCGACAGCGAACATGCGCAAGGTGACGAGCGACAGCGGATGAAAGGGGTGGTGGACGCAGTTGTCCGCGCCCGTCAGCGTTTTCACTGAATCGCCGGGCAGTTGGCCGGTGTAGGCGAGATATTCGCCCATCGGCACCATTTCCCAATCGAGCTTGTTGCCCCTCGTGCCGCGGTAATCGTAGAGGCCGGTCTCGGGGGCCTTGACGAGGCGCGTGACGCGCACCTTGCCGCCCTTGAACCAGTTGTCCTGCAACAGGCCATTCGGCTCATTGCCAATCCAGTCGAAACGGAACGCCTCGATGACCTCAGTCTTGTCGTGGCCGGTCGCGCGCTTGAAGAAAGCGACGACGTCTTTCTGGCCGTCGGAGACCGAATAACCCGTGGCGTCGGGGAAAATCACCGTGTGAACGCCGAGGCCCACGCCAGTCGTCTCGGCGACGTTTTCGAGGAGGTTCATCTGCGAGCCGTCGAAGCCGACGCGATAAATCTGATTGCCCTGGCCCCAGATCGGATCGAGCATCCCATGTTCGCGGATCTGCGTGGGGATGCCGTAGATCAAAACATTCTGACCGCCCTGAGTTGAGTTTATGAACTCGAAGCCCTTGCGCGGCTCCGCTGAGGGGAAGGCTGCAAGGTGATGCGCGATTGGACAGCTGTCGCCGTAATTCCAATATTCGATCCACGCCATCGTTTTGCCGGTCGAAAGATCTTGCGCCTGCGCGCCGCCGCCGAGCTTCGTCGGCGTGAGCCAAACGTAATCGCCGAGCGTCGCCACCCGCAACGCTTCCGCCTCCGCCGCCTTGGCGGAAGGCGCGAGGAAACTGGAGTCGCCCATCAACCGTGAAAACAGGCCGGCCGCATTCGCGGAGCGCCCGCCGAGGATCGCGCCGGCAACGCCGGTCGTCGCGGCATGCAGCAGCTTACGCCGATCGACGGGACCGTATTTGTTGTGGAGTGTTGTTACGTTTGGCGCGGACAGGCTCGACGCTTTGGCGCTCGAATTTGTGGCTTCGTCATCGAACATCGGACCCCCCAAGCAAAATCTCAGGAGTCCACCGCACCAGCTCAATCACGGAATGATGCGGTGAACGTGCTTCATGACTGCCGCGTGAAAAGCTTCGCATCTTCCACTGTCTTAGTCCAGCCGCCGCATTCCGCATGGCGACGCCCCTCCCCGCTCAAGCGCAGGCTCCCTTCCCCCCGCTTTAGGCTTCGTCGAGGAAGGCGGCGATGGCCGGGTCAGCACGCAGCGCGGCGAGGTCCGCCTCGCCCGGCGTCTGCGGCTTGTCGCGCTCCCTGTTCACGAGGCAGAGGAAACCCAACGTCTCGCCGGCGTTCGCGCGAAACTGGTGCCAGGTCCAGGGCGCAATCGCCACGAGATCATGTGGCGCGATGGCGAGGATCTCGTCGCCGACGAGACATTGGCCGCGCCCGCGCAGGATCATCACCGCGTGCCGATGCTGATGGCGTTCGAGCGTCGAATGACCCAAAGGCTCGATCTCGAAATAGCGCAGCTCGCCCTCAAGGCCTTCGCCAGAGAACAGCGTCTGGCGCGAGATCGACTTGAAGGGCGCCGTCCCCTTGTCCTTATAGGCCAGGAGCTCGACTCCCGACCACCGGAAGCCCGGCTGAGCCTTGCGCAGGACGCCCTCGCCGCCGCTCATGCGGACGCCTCGCCATAGCTTTCGACGCCACGCACGAAAGCCGCCGTCTGACGAGCAAGCTCGCCGCGATCGAAGAGCAGCAGATCGCCGCCGATCAAAAGCATCGTCTCCTCGCCGTAAAAGTCTAGCGTCTCCTTGACGCGCGCGAGCGTCAGGCCGCCGGCGGGAACGGGCATCGCGCGGCGCAGGCGCCCCAAGGGCTTCCGCGCGCCGTCGGCGATGCCGCGGCAGGTCTCGCGGCTGTATCCGAAGCGCCCGCCGAAAGTCGCGAAGATCACCGCATCGGCGCCGAAGAGGCGATAGAGCTTGTTGTAAAGGGGCTGCCCGATGCGCGCGCCGCCTGTGAAGCTCGGATGCGCAAAGAAGGCGAGATCCGCGTGCTTGCGCTTCAGCGCGACGAGGTTCGAGACGCCGATGAGCGCCGGAGCGAGCATGACCGCCCGCAAGCCTTCGTCGCGAGCCAGGCGAATGCGCGCGTCGATCTCCTCGAAGCTCCCCCAAGACTCGGGACGTAATGCGTCAGCCGTCCGGTGATCTTTTCGGCCTCGCGCATCGCGCGCGCGCAGGCGGGCGCGCGTTCGACGAAGCGGCTGTATTCCTGATCGGCGAGACCGTGATCATCCTTGATGAAATCGGCGCCGCCGAGCGCGAATTCATGGGCGAGCGCGGCGAGCCTTTCAGGAGAGGAGCCTTGCGGCTTCAGCGCCGAGCAGGTGAGCGCGCGACGTTTCACGCCGGCGAGCGCGCGCAGCCCCTCGATCCCCTGATTCGGGCCGCCGAAAACGTCGAGGAGCGGTTCGGGGATTTCGGCGTCCTCGAGCGAGACGTCCTCGTGCATCGAGGTGTTGCCGAGCAGCATGTTGAGCAATTGCCCGGCGTCCGCACCGACCGTGCGCGGAGAGAGACCGATCGTCACCTCGAAAAGACGCTCGCCGCGCGGCTCGACGCCGAGCACCTTGCCGACGATGTTTTCCATGATCTCGCGGTCGCGCACGCCGGCGAGCGGCATTTCGACGCTCTGCTCGACGGCGATCTTTTGCGCGCGATCCTCGACCGCGTCCGCATCGCAGCGCAATCGATAGCGCGCGACGATCCTGGGCTCTTCGACCGCCCTCTCCATCCTGTCTCCGGGCCCCGCGACCGCGGTTTCTGCGGCGGCGCGCAAGGCTAGCCCCACCAGACGAAGATGAAGCCGATGGCGACCGCGAGCAAAAAGCCGATCATCAGATTGCGGAAGAAACCGCCTTCGAACTCTTCCACCTTTTTACCCCCTCACCGCGAGCGCCGATCTGTCGTCTCTGACTTATAACAAGAATCACGGCGGCCGGATCGGGATTCTTCGCGACTGCGCGACCGCTCGCGCCGGACCCTTGCGCCGGACCGCTTGCGCCGGCCGGGGCGATGTCGCAAAAGGCCGACGCTTTTCTTCGCCCCGCCGCTTCATGGACCGTGCGCGGAGGCGGGGCCGGGAGAACGAAAGAGCATGGCCGCCGTCCCGCTTCTCGCCGTCGAGCGCGCCTGCAAGCGCTTCGGTCCGATCGTCGCGCTCGACGAGGTCTCGCTCGAAATCGCGCCAGGCGAGTTCTTCGCGCTTCTCGGCCCCTCGGGCTGCGGCAAGACAACCCTGATGCGCCTCATCGCCGGCTTCGAGACGCCCGATTCCGGGCGGCTTTCGCTCGAGGGCGGCGATCTTTCCGGCCTGCCTCCCTACCGGCGGCCGGTCAATATGATGTTCCAGTCCTACGCGCTGTTTCCGCATCTCAACGTCTTCGAGAACATCGCCTTTGGCCTGCGCCGCAAGGGGCTCGCGCGAGAGGCTGTGAAAAGACGAGTTCAGGAGCTTCTCGACATCGTTCAGCTGCCGGACTTCGGCGTGCGCCGCATCGATCAGATCTCGGGCGGCCAGAAGCAGCGCGTGGCGCTCGCCCGGGCGCTGGCGCCGGGGCCGAAGCTCCTGCTGCTCGACGAGCCGCTCGGCGCCCTCGACCGAAAATTGCGCGAGGAGACGCAGCTCCAGCTCAAGCAGATTCAGCGCAAGCTCAACACCGCCTTCGTCATCGTCACGCATGATCAGGACGAAGCGCTGGCGCTCGCCGACCGGCTCGCTGTGATGCGCGACGGCCGGATCGAGCAGATCGGCGCGCCGCCCGATGTCTATCTGCGACCGCAAAGCCGCTTCGTCGCGGATTTCATCGGCGCGACGAATATGATCGAGGGCCATGTTTCGCAGGCGGACGGCGCCTGGTTCGTCGCGCCGTTCGGACGCATCGCGCGCGCCGGCTGCGCGGTGCAGGACGGCGCCCGAGCCGCGCTGTCGCTTCGGCCGGAGGAGATCCGTCTCGCCCGTGACGGCGACGGGCTGCCCGGGCGCGTCGCGCAAACGAGCTTTCGCGGCGAGACCACGCTGCTCTGGGTCGCGCTCGACGCCGGCGGAACGCTCCGCGTCTCCTGCGGTCCCCACGCGGGCTTCGCGCGAGGCGACGGCGTGCGGGTGACGATCCCGCCCGAGGCCGGCGCGCTCTTTGCGGAGTCGACCCCGTGAGCGCGCGCATGAGTCTTGGGCGCCGCGCCGCGCTGGCGTTGCCCTATCTTTGGCTTTTCGTCTTCTTCATCGCGCCGATGGCGCTCGTCGCGAAAATTTCGCTTTCTCACCCGGCGGAGGCGCGGCCGCCCTATGAGCCGGTCTTCTCTCTCTCCGGCGGCTTCACCGGCGCGCTCGAAAAGCTGAGGCAGCTCAATTTCGACGCCTATCGCGGCTTCGCCGAGGACAGCCTCTATCTCGAGTCCTTCCTCACCTCGCTCGCGGTCGCGGCGATCTCGACGCTGATCACGCTCCTCATCGCCTATCCTTTCGCGCTTTCCATGGCGCGCGCGCCGCAGCGTTTTCGGCCGATCCTCATCGGCCTCGCCGTCGCGCCCTTCTGGACGAGCTTTCTCATTCGCGTCTACGCCTGGATCGCGCTGTTGAAGGACGAGGGCCTCATCAACCACGCGCTGATAACGCTCGGCCTCATTCACGAACCGCTCGGCATTTATGCGACGAATGTCGCCGTCGTGATCGGCATCGTGTACAGCTATCTGCCCTTCATGCTGTTGCCGCTCTATTCGGCGCTGGAGCGCCAGGACCCGTCGCTGCGCGAGGCGGCGGCGGATCTCGGGGCGACGCCGGCCACAGTTTTCTGGCGCGTCACCCTGCCCTTGTCGCGGCCGGGGGTCATCGCCGGGTGCCTGCTCGTGTTCATTCCGGCCGTCGGCGAATTCGTGATCCCGGACCTCCTCGGCGGCTCGGACACGCTGATGATCGGCCGCACGATCTGGAACGACTTCTTCGCCAATCGGGACTGGCCGGCGGCGAGCGCCGCGGCGATGCTGCTGCTGCTCCTTCTGCTCGGCCCCCTGCTGCTCACCGAACGGCTGCGCCTGCGCGACGAGAGGCAGGGCCCATGAGCGCCCTCGCCCGCCTCGCCAGCCGCGCGGCGCTCGCGGTCGGCTTCGTCTTCCTCTATGGGCCGATCCTGGTGCTGGCGGCGATGAGCTTCAACGCCTCCAGGCTCGTGACGGTCTGGGGCGGCTTTTCGACCAAATGGTATTCCGCCCTTCTCGAGAACGCGGCGCTGCTCGAATCGGCGAAGATCAGCCTGGAGGCGGCCGCCGTCTCGGCGACGCTCGCGACGCTTCTCGGACTTTGCGCGGCCGCGGCGCTGACGCGCTTTGGCGCGTTCAGGACCCGCTCGCTGTTCTTCGGCGCCGTGCACGCGCCGCTCGTGCTGCCCGAAGTCGTGCTCGGCCTCGCTCTGCTCAGCGCCTTCGTCGCCTTCGGCTTCGACCGGGGGTTCGTCACGCTGGTGATTGCGCACACGACCTTCACCATGTGCTTCGCCGCCGTGACGCTCACCTCGGCGCTGCGCGACCTCCACCCGTCCCAGGAAGAGGCTGCGATGGACCTCGGCGCGACGCCGCTGCAGGCCTTCGCCTTGGTGGCGCTTCCAGCGATCGCTCCGGCGCTCGCGAGCGCCTATTTGATGGCGTTCACGCTGTCGCTCGACGATCTCGTCATCGCCAGCTTCGCGACGGGTCCCGGCGCGACGACGCTGCCCATGCGCATCTATTCGCAGGTGCGGCTCGGCGTGACGCCCGAGGTCAACGCGGCCTCGACCTTGCTGCTCGCTTTCGTCTTTTCCGTGCTCGCCGTCGTGGCGCTGCTGCGCTGGCGCCGGGCGGCCTGAGCGCGCCGACCGCAACCGGACGCCACGGATTTCAAGGGCCTCCGCCTTCGCGATTGAAAGCGCGAAGCGGCGGCCAAAGGCCGGCGGGTTTACCGATTCGCTAACTGATTCATTTGTTTGCGGAACAAGCGACGCGAAAGTTTCTCCTGGACAATTTGCCGATGTCGGATTCTCATGGGCTTGATTCGGGGGACAGTCGCTGCGTTCCCTCGCGCCGAAAATCGATGGAGATATTCCATGGCGCGGGCCTCCGCCGCCAAAGCGACGACTCGCGCCGAATCGATCTGGAGCGCCGATCGCCACGGCGCCGAGGCAGGCGCGCCCGATCCCAGGGAAGAAAAATGGCTGACGCGTCTGGCGCTTCTCGCCGGCGTCGTCTGCATTCTGGCCTTATTCGAATTGCTCGGTGCGCTTTCGACCGACGCGCATGATCGTCTGCTGCTCGACGCCGCCGACGATCTCGACCTCTTCTCCAAGGCGGTTTGGCGCGATCTTTCCGAGATCATCGCACAAAACCACGACAAGGCTGCGATCGACGAGCCGCTCTCGGCGATCGCGCCGCTTCACGCCAGCCGCGGACGCAGCATCCTCGTCACCGACGAAAGAGACCGCATCGCCGCGACATGGCCGCAGGCCGAGCGCGCCGGCTCGACGCTCTTGGACATTCTCGGCAAACAGCCGCAAGCCATCGTCGAACGATCGGGGCCCGTGCGCATCATTCTGGGCGACGGCACCCCGGCCCTTGCGATTATTCGCAAGCTGCCGCCCCCCTTCGGCAGGCTCGCCGCGATCCAGCCGCAAAGCTCCGTGCTGGTCGACTGGCGCGCCGCCTCCTCGCGCCAGAAGCTGCTTCTCGCAGCGACGGTGGCCGTTCTCCTCGTCATCGTCGGCGCCGCTTTCAAGCAGGCGCGACGCCGCCGCGCAGCCGAGGAAGCCAACCGCCGCATCAAGAGCCGGCTGGCGACGGCGCTTTCACGCGGGCGCTGCGGCTTGTGGGACTGGGACATCGAAGAGGGACGCCTCTATTGGTCCGATTCGATGCACGAGATGCTCGGGCGCGAAATCGAGCGCGGATCGCTGACAGTCGCCGAGCTCGCGGAATTGATCCATCCCGACGACCGCGATCTCTTGAAGGTCGCGACCACGGTGGCCTCCGGGCGGACCACGGCCGCCGATCGGGAGTTTCGCATCCGTCATGCGAGCGGCGCCTGGATCTGGATGCGGGCCCGCGCCCAGGCGATCGTCGACCCGGAAACGAAGCGCATGCACCTCGTCGGCATTGCGGTCGACGTTTCCGAGCAGAAGGCGCTGGCGCTGGCGACCGAGACTGCTGACCGGCGCCTGCGCGACGCGATCGACGCCGCCTCCGAAGCCTTCGTTCTGTGGGACTCACAGAACAGGCTCGTCGCCTGCAACGCCAATTTCCTCCAGTTCCACGGCCTGAGGGGCGAAGACGCGCCTCCTGGCGCCGCCTATGACGCGGTGATGAGCCGCGCCAGCCAGTCCGAGCCGCAGCTCGATCCCGCGCCTCATGAATCTCTTGCTGCGCGCGCCTGCGCCTATGAGGCGCGCCTCGTCGATGGCCGCTGGCTGCAGATCAATGAGAGGCGAACGAAGGACGGCGGCTTTGTCTCGGTCGGCACGGACATCACGCAGTTGAAGCTCAATGAGGAGAATCTTCTGCTTTCCGAGCGCCGTCTGCAAGCGACCGTGGCGGAGCTCACGCGCTCGCGGCAGGCCCTGGAGATGCAAAAGCAGGAGCTCGCGGCGCTCGCCGAGCAGTATCACTTCCAGAAATCCGAAGCCGAGGCCGCCAATCTCGCCAAGAGCGAGTTCCTGGCCAACATGAGCCATGAGTTGCGCACGCCGCTCAACGCGATCGTCGGCTTCTCGGAGCTGATGCTGGAGCAGCCTTTCGGCGAGCTGGGCTCGAGCAAATATCTCGAATATTGCCGCGACATTCACAAAAGCGGCGCTCAGCTCGAAACGATGGTCGCGAACATCCTCGAAATGTGCCGACTCGAGCGGCGCGAGCCGGAGCTCTCGCTCGGCCGCGTCGATCTGTCGAAAGTCGTCGACGACGCCGCGAGGGCGTGGCGCCAGCGGGCGTTGGAGAAAGGCGTCACTTTCTTTTGCGAGATCGAGGACGCGCTGCTGTGCGCCGGCGATCACGCGGCCATCATGAAAATTTTGGGCGTGCTCCTTTCCAACAGCCTCAAGTTCACGGCGCCCGGCGGCGACGTCCGGCTGCGCGTGCGCCGGCGCTTCGAAACAATCTGGATCTGCGTCGCCGACACGGGCCAGGGCGTCGAGCGCGACGCGCTTGCAAGGATCGGAACGCCTTTCGTGCAATCGCGCGCCGTCATCGAGAACGGCATGAAAGGCTCGGGACTAGGCCTCGCCATCGCGCACGCTCTCGTCGATCTGCTCGGCGGCGGTCTGCGGCTGCGCTCGCGCGTCGGCGTCGGCACGCTCGCGCTCTTCAAGCTGCCCGCCGATCCCGAAGCGCCGCGCGAAGAATTGCAGCGCGCGCGGCGCTCGTTCGCGGCGGTCGCGGCGGCAAGGCAGCCTCAGTCCCTGGGCGCCGCGCCGCGCCTCGTTCACACGCGATCCGAAGGCGCTTCGGGATGCGGCGCGCGCAGCCACGGCATCGAGAAGATCACGCGCAAGCCCGGCTCATTGTCCTCCAAGCGTAAATTGCCGTGATGCAGACGGGCGATCGCGAGCGCCAGGGCCAGTCCTAGACCCGAGCCCGGCAGCGAACGCGACGACTCGAGGCGCCCGAAGCGCTCGAGCGCCTTCTCCCGATCCTGCGGCGCGACGCCGGGCCCACGATCGGCGACGGCGATTTCGATCATGGCGCCGGCGCGCCGCGCCGTCACCGCGACGTGCCGCGTATCGCCGCCGACCCCGTATTTGAGCGCATTGTCGACGAGATTGCCGAGCGCCTGCCCGAGGAGCTCGCGGTTGCCGCGCGCGACGAGTCCCTTCTGCGCCTCCCCTTCGAGCTGCGCGCCGAGCTGCTCCGCCAAGGGCTCATAAAGCTCGACGATCTCGGCGGCGATCTCGCCGAGATCCACTTCGTCCATGCCGTCGCCGATGTGGCCTGCCTCCGCGCGGGCGATCATCAGGAGCGCATTGAAGATGCGGATGAGGCCGTCCGACTCCTCGATGACGTCGCCGAGCGCGGCGCGATATTCCTCCGCCGACTTTTCGCCGCGCAGCGCCGCCTCCGCGCGGTTGCGCAGGCGCGTCAGCGGCGTCTTGAGATCATGCGCGATATTGTCGGAGACCTCGCGCAGCCCTTGCATCAATTGGCCGATGCGCGCCAGCATGGCGTTGAGATTCTCGGCGAGACGATCGAGCTCGTCGCCGGCCTCCGAGCTCTGCAGCCGCTCGTTCAAATCGCCGGACATGATGCGCCGCGCCGTGGCGGAAAGCTCCTCGACCCGCTCCAGCATGCGATACGCGACATAAAGGCCGCCGAGCGTCCCAATCATCGCGAGCCAGAACAGCGAGGTGCCGAGCCCCTGTCCGAGGATTTGACGCAGCACACGGTGGTGCTCGATGTCCTGGCCGACGAGGAGGCGGAAGCCGTCGGGCAGGATAACGAGCTTGGCGAGAGCGATATGCGTTTCGCCGGGCGCTTCGGCATGGCGGCGATAGAGCGTTTCGACCAGCGCCCCCTCTTCTCCGCCAATCGCCGGCGACGCGACCACGCTGCCGCCGACGAACTCTCCGCCCGGCGTCGTCACGAGGTAGATCATGCCGCCCGGAGCGCGCGCCCGGCGCGCCACCGAACGGCTGAGCTGCAGCAGGCCGCCCTCCATGTAGATTTCTTCCAGCCGCTGGATTTCGGCGTCGATGGTCCGGGCGATCTGTTCGTCGAGAACGATCTCGACACGGCGCCCGACGGTGCCGAGCACCAGCACGGCGCCCGCCGCGAACAGGATGAAATAGGCGGCGGAGAGCTTGAACGCCGTCGTTCGGAAGAGCTTAGCGAGCGCTTTCACGGATCATGTATCCCGCGCCGCGAACCGTGTGCAGCAAAGGCGTCGCTCGTCCCTTGTCGATCTTGGAGCGCAGGCGCGAGATATGAACGTCGATTACATTGGTCTGCGGATCGAAGTGATAGTCCCAGACGTTTTCGAGCAGCATCGTGCGGGTGACGACCTGTCCCGCGTGCTTCATCAAATATTCGAGCAGACGGAATTCGCGCGGCTGCAGCGTCACCTCGCGGCCCCCGACCGTCACATTGTGCGACAGTCGATCGAGCTCGAGGTCGCCGACCCGATAGACCGTCTCCTCGCCGCGCGCTCCCGAGCGGCGTCGCGCCAAGACCTCTACCCGCGCCAGAAGCTCGGAAAAGGCGTAAGGCTTGACAAGATAATCGTCGCCGCCGGCGCGCAGCCCCTTCACTCGGTCGTCCACTTGGCCGAGCGCCGAGAGGATCAGACAGGGCGTCTCGACCTTCTGCTCGCGCAGGCTCGAAATCAGTGAAAGTCCGTCGAGCTTGGGCAGCATGCGGTCGACGATCAGCACGTCGTGCTGGCCCTCGCGCGCCTGGGCGTAGCCTTCGAGGCCGTCCGTCGCCAGATCGACGACATGCCCCTCCTCGCGAAAGGCCTTGACGAGATAGGCCCCCGCTTCCTTGTCGTCCTCGATGATCAGCAGTCGCATGACGGCAATATAAGGGTTTTGCCGCCAGAACCGAAGGGTCGCGACTGGAGAGTCATCGGTTTGAGTGAGCCATTGGGGGCGGAAGGACGGGGCGTCCTCAACCCGAAAATTCTCCTTGGCGCCTGCGGCGCGAGGGTCTATAGACCTTTTTTTGTGGCGCGCGGCCTTCCGGTCCCGCGCCGCGACTGTTTTGCGCGGGGCGCTACACGTCCCGCCTTCTCGAAAAAAGACGGCGTCAGGCAGAGGCGATGGCCAATCCCTTCCAGTTCATCCAGGACGTGCGCTCCGAGGCCAAGAAAATCTTCTGGCCGACGCGCCGCGAAACTATGGTCACCAGCTCGATGGTGATCTTGATGGTGGTTCTGGCCGCTCTCTTCTTCGTCATCGTCGATTCGGCTCTGCGCTTCGGCGTGAAGCTGATGCTGACGACCGGACATTAAGGGTTTAACTTTGGAGCGGCTTTCGTTCTCATGACCAAGCGCTGGTACATCGTTCACGCCTATTCGAACTTCGAGAAGAAGGTCGCAGACTCCATTCGCGAACAGGCCGCGCAACGCCATCTCTCCGAGAGCTTCGACGAGATTCTGGTCCCGACCGAGCATGTCGTCGAGGTGCGGCGTGGGCGCAAGATCAACACGGAGCGCAAGTTTTTTCCGGGCTATGTGCTCGTGAAATGCGACCTCTCGGATCAGGTCTTCTCGCTCATCAAGAACACCCCGAAGGTCACCGGGTTTCTCGGCGCCGACAACAAGCCCATGCCGATTTCCGAGGAGGAGGCGAACCGGATCAAGGGCCAGGTGGTGGAGGGGGCCGAGCGGCCGAAGTCCACGATCACCTTCGAGGTGGGCGAGACGGTGCGCGTCGCCGATGGCCCCTTCGCCTCCTTCAACGGCCTCGTCGAGGAGGTCGACTACGACCGCTCGCGCCTCAAGGTCGCGGTCTCGATCTTCGGCCGCGCGACGCCCGTTGAGCTCGAGTTTTCCCAAGTGGACAAGGTCTGACGCCCGACTCTCAGTCGCGCCGATGGTCGTCCACGCCCACCTCTAATTCCCTCAAATCCGTCCGCCACTGCTCGAGAGCGAAGGCCAAGGCAAAGATATTCTGGACCGCGTCTTCCGGCATGGGCCGAAACAGGGCCTCGGCGCGCAGCGCGACGATCTCCTTGCCGAATGCGTCGAACGCTTCCTCCCAGTCGGTGTTTTCCGGCGCGGCGCTTTGCGCGCGCAACAGCGCCGCACAGGTCCCGAGCCGCCCTTCAATTACCTGCTCGAGAGGCGCGAGCGACGTCTTCAGTCGCGTCGCGATCGCTTCCGGTAGCGGCTCGGCGGCGGCGCGCGCCGTCATGATGAGATCGTGCCGCAGGCGCTGCAGCGCGACCCGCAGTCGCTCGAACTCCGGCTCGTTTGAGGGATCGTAAGTCAGCAGAGAGATGCGCTCATGTCCGGCCTCTGAGCCGGCCGCTTCGAACCGCCGGTAAGCCATCGCGATGCTTCGATGAAGGTTCGCCACCGCCTCACGGTCGGACGGTTTGAGAAAGCCGTCGAAAACCGTCGGCGCCGCATCGGCGATCGCCTCCAGCATGGCGGCCGCCGAAAGCCTCGCCATATCGCGCGCCCGCGCGGGCAAGACGACGAGCGAGACGACCAGCGCCACCACGGCCCCGAGCGCGACTTCCTCCACGCGGTCGATCGCGGAGACGAGCGGCGTCGCGTGCGTGAGCGTCGGCGCGACGACCACGATCAGGCCGGTCGAAGGGGCTGCGGCATATCTCGGCCAGACGGCGGACAACAGGGCGAGCGGCGCGACCGCGGCGGCCAACGCCGCAAGGAGTCCGGCGTCAGTCGTTTGCGGGATAAGCGCGGAAATCGCCCCCGCATAGATTGCGCCGCCGAGCGTGCCGGCGAAATAGTCGATCGTGGCCTTCACCGATTTCCCGACGCTCATCTGCGTCAGGAGCACGCTGGTCAGCACCGCCCACAAAATCACGGGAACGCCGAGAATCCGCCCGACCACGAAGGTGAGCAGCGCCGCAAGCGTGATGCGCAGGCAAAGAAACAATTCCATCTTGTAGCGGGCGATCAGACGCCGCATGCTCGATCCGCCGCCGGCGCGGCGCCCCTTTTTCTGCTCAGGCACAGGGAGCGCCTTGGCCGAGATTCCCGGCGAGAGGGCTCCCCAGTTTTTCAATTGGATTGTCCGCGCTGCGCAGGTTGCGAAGCCGCAAATTCCCTTTGCCTTTCTCGCGCGATCCCCTATAAGCCTCTCAGCCCTCTCCACGAGGGCTTTTTTCGTTCCTTAGGGAACGAAACCGCACGTGGCGGGCGCGCCCTTATCGCCAAGGGAGACCGCGCCGGACCACGGACTGCAACCGGCGGCGCTGCGCGTCTTTCGCGCGGCGGCGTCCTTCGTTGGAGAAGCAAATGGCGAAGAAAATCACGGGCTTCATCAAGCTCCAGGTGCCGGCGGGCGCCGCCAATCCGTCGCCGCCGATCGGCCCCGCGCTCGGTCAGCGCGGGTTGAACATCATGGAATTCTGCAAGGCCTTCAACGCCAAGACCGCGCAGATGGATAAGGGGACGCCGATCCCCGTCATCATCACCGCCTATCAGGACCGCTCCTTCACCTTCGAGATGAAGCAGCCGCCGGTCTCCTTCTTCCTGAAGAAGGCCGTGGGCTTGAAGATCGGCAAGAAGCCGGCTTCAGGCTCCAAGACGCCCGGCCGCGGCACGGTCGGCAAGATCACCATGGCGCAGATCCGCGAGATCGCGGAGAAGAAAATGCCCGACCTCAATTGCTCGACGGTCGAGGCGGCCATGACGATGATCCAGGGCTCGGCGCGGGCCATGGGCCTGCAGGTGGTGGAGTAAGACCATGGCTCATATCGGCAAACGCATCGCCAAGGCGCGCGAGGGCATCGAGCGCACGAAGCTTTATCCGCTGTCTGAGGCCGTCAAGCTCGTGCGCGAGCGGGCCAAGGCCAAATTCGACGAGTTGGTCGAGATCGCGATGAACTTGGGCGTCGATCCCAAGCACGCGGACCAGATGGTGCGCGGCGTGGTCAATCTGCCGAACGGCACCGGCCGCACCCTGCGCGTCGCGGTCTTCGCGCGCGGCCCGAAAGCTGACGAGGCCAAGGCCGCGGGCGCGGACGTCGTCGGCGCCGAGGATCTCGTCACCACCGTGCAGGGCGGCGCGATCGATTTCGACCGCTGCATCGCCACGCCCGACATGATGCCGCTCGTCGGCCGCCTCGGCAAGGTGCTGGGCCCGCGCGGCCTGATGCCGAACCCCAAGGTCGGCACGGTGACGATGGACGTCACCGCCGCGGTCAAGGCCTCGAAGGGCGGCGCCGTGGAGTTTCGCGTCGAGAAGGCGGGCATCGTGCAGGGCACGATCGGCAAGGCCTCTTTTGACGACGGCAAGCTCGTCGAGAACGTCAAGGCCTTCGTCGACGCGGTGGCCAAGGCGAAGCCTGCCGGCGCGAAGGGCACCTACATTCAGCGCATCGCGATCAGCTCCACCCAGGGGCCGGGCGTGAAGGTGGAAGTGGGAAGCGTCGGCGGCGTAACGGCGTAACGCGCGCAAGAAAAGCGATTATTGTGAAGCCGGCGGGCGACCCGCCGGCTTTTTTCGTCTGGCGGCGGCGCTCAGCACCCATGGCCTTTGCACGCCCCCGCATGAAGCAAACGGATGCCTTCCTGGCGCGCGAGGCAGGGGTTGGTCCAGATCGTGCTCTGATGACCGTGGATCAGCGCGCAGTACTTTATCAAATACAGTGGGCAAACCGCTCTCGCCTCGCTGGGCGACGAGATCACCGCGAGCGGAACGGCGAGCAGCACGATTTTCGAGATCCGGGAGAGCGTCGAAGGCGACATGGCCGTCTCCTAATGATTGCAGCTGCATAAGGACGCCGTCGCAAACCGACGACGTTAAAATACAATGCGCGCGCGGGGACTTGGTTCCAATCGATCTGCGTTCGGCGCCTCTGCCGATGCCGAGCCGCTCGCGGCGACGGCGCTCCTCCGCGTCACGCGCAACGTCGTCCGTTTCAACCCTCTCCCCATTTTGGTTGCAAGGCCCGAGCCGTGACTTCGCCTTCACATCGGTGTTTTACTCTCGCTTGCGCCGGAACTTCGCCGACCGCGCATTTGCGGCGGCGCGCCAGCGCGACGAGGGAGTAAAACCCAATGGCCGTCAAAACCAACTTTTCCGCCGACGAATGGCGCACCGTGCTCGAGGCCCCCGTTCTCGCGGGCTTCGCGATCACCGCCGCCGATCCGAGCGGGATTTTCGGCACGCTCGCGGAAGGCTGGGCCAACGCCAAGGAGCTCGCCGCCGCGAAAACGAGCGCGAGCGACGAATTGATCAAAGCGATCGCCGAGGACCTCTTCACTTCGGAAGGTCGCGCCAGCGCGCACGACCGGCTGTCCGCGCTCCTGAAAGGCGCGAAGCCCGAGGAGCTGAAGGACCGCGCGCTCGAGGAGTTGAAGCGCGTCGTCGCGCTCGTCGACGCCAAGGCGCCGACCGACGCGGGCGCGTTCAAGCATTGGCTCTCGCATATCGCGCAGATCGTCGCGGAGGCCGGCTCGGAAGGCGGTTTCCTCGGCTTCGGCGGTGTGCAGGTGTCCGAGAAGGAAAAAGCGACGCTCGCCGAGATCAACGGCGTGCTGGGCGTCTGATACCACTTCCATGATCGAAGAAGGCGAGCCAGAGGCTCGCCTTCTTCGTGAATTCCTCGAGCGCAAATCGTATCCGCGATTGCGCATCCCCGGCGCTCCCCGCGGGGAAATCGCCATGGGGGCTCCCTCCGGTGTCTTGGACATCGCTTCCGGGTCGCGTCGCAGCCGATTACTGCGGGTTCTCCAGGTTGAAGGATTGGCTCGCCTCGTCATAGGCGAAGATCTCGCCGTAGCGACCCCATGTCGTCACGCTTTTCAGCGTCTTCTCGGCGTATTCCTCGCTCATGTAATCCTCGAGCTCCTCGCGAAAGCGAGTTGCCGGCGCGTGATGCGAAGGACGTTCATCGAGCACGCGGCGGATGCGCTGCGCGAGCGGCACATAAGCGAGGAGGTGATCGCCGAAGAGCTTCTTGCGTTGGTCAACTCCGAGCTCCGCGAAGCGCTTTCCGGCCGGCGTCAGCCTGATGTCGCCTTCGGCCATCTCGGCGAAGCGCATCAGCTGCAAGGTTTCGGCGACCGGAAAAAGTTCGTCGATCTCGAGCTGCAGGCTTTCTGCCAAGGCTGGCAGATCCGCCTGGCCATTGTAAGGCTCGGCCGCGACTTCCTCGATCATGCCGGCGAGCGTGTTGGTCGAGACGGTTGGGAGCGCCATGCCGAGGCCGAGCCCCGGGAAGGCGCCCGGCCCGGCTTTGGCCATTTCGGCGCGACGCGTCATCAGCGCGTAGATACGATCGACGAGCTGGCGGAACTCGGGATCGAGACGGTTGCGCGGATGTTGCATCGAGACGCCGATCTCGGCGGCGATGCGGCCGGGATTGGAGGAGAGCACGATGATGCGGTCGCACATCAACACGGCCTCCTCGATGTTGTGCGTGACCATCAGAATCGATTTGATCGGCATCCGCCCTTCGACCCAGAGGTCGAGAAGATCGGTGCGCAGCGTCTCGGCGGTCAGCACGTCAAGCGCCGAGAAGGGCTCGTCCATCAGCAGAATGCTGGGCGTGACGACCAGCGCGCGCGCGAAGCCGACGCGTTGCCGCATGCCCCCGGAAATCTCCTTCGGGTAGGCGGTCTCGAAGCCGTCGAGGCCGATGATGTCGATGGCCTGCAGCGCGCGCTTTCGCGCCTCTTCCCGGGGCGCGCCCTTGGCCCGTAGCCCCAGCTCCACATTGGCGAGCACGGTGAGCCAAGGGAAAAGCGCGAAGCTTTGGAACACCATGGCGACGCCGTCCACGGGGCCCGTGACCTTCTCGCCGCGATAGCGCACCTCGCCGCCTGACGGCCGGTTCAGGCCGGAGACGATGCGCAGCAGGGTAGACTTGCCGCAGCCCGAGCGTCCCAGCAGTCCGACGATCTCGCCTTCCTTGAGCGTGAGCGAAACGTGGTCGAGGACCGTGGAGCTTTTCTCCGAGCCGCGCCCGTAGTTTTGCGAAACGTCGTCGATGACGAGGAGCGGCGGGGCTTTTGCGTCGTTCATGTCGAGCCTCACAGCAGACGCAGCCGGCTTTCCGCGAAAACGGAGAGCCTGCGCCAGAAGAGCCGGTTGATGACGATCACGACGATGCTCATCGCCGCGACGCCCAGCACGATTTTCGGATAGTCGCCGTCCGCGGTCGCCTGAGCGATATAGGCGCCGACGCCCTCCGCGGTGACGCGGTCGTCGCCCCACTTCACATATTCGGCGACGATCGAGGCGTTCCAGGAGCCGCCCGACGCCGTGATCGCGCCGGTCACATAATAGGGAAAGATCGCGGGCAGAATCACGCTTTTCCACCAGCTGAGGCCGTGCACCCTGAAATTCTGCGCCGCCTCGCGCAGATCGTTGGGAAAGGCGTTCGCGCCGGCGATCACGTTGAAGGCGATGTACCACTGCGTGCCGAAGACGATCAGCACGGAAAGCCAGATGTTCGGGTTCAGATGGAAACTCAGGATGCCGATCACCGCCACCGGAAACAGAACATTCGCCGGAAAGGCGGCGAGGAACTGGGCGAGCGGCTGCACCTTTTCGGCGATGCGCGGGCGCAGGCCGATCCAAACTCCGATCGGGACCCAGACGAGAGTCGTCAGCGCGATCAGCGCGGAGACGCGCAGGAAGGTGTAGAAGGTGAGCTGCGCCACGCGAAGGACTTGGGCGAGGTCGACGCTCGTTCGCAGAAACTCGAAGATCATCACGGCCGAGGCGCATACCGCGACGGCGAGGAGCAGATACCACGCGAGATCGAGAAGCAGCTGCGTGCGGGGATTGCTTTCGCGCGTAACGTTGCGCATCCCCGGAAGCCGCATCGGCAGAAGCGCGATGCGCGCCAATAGCCTCGTGAGCGGGCGCATCGCGCGCCGCAGCCAGCGTGTCCGTAGAAAGAGATCGCGCACCCAGGACCGCGCCGGCGTCTGCGAAGCCGTCAGCTCGACCCGAAATTTCTCTGCGGAGGCGACGATCGGACGGAACAGCAGCTGATCATAGGCGAGAATGATCAACGCCACTGCGACGACCGCCGCGGCCACGCAATCGAGGCGGCGCTCGTCGATCGCGAGCGCAAGATAAGAGCCGATACCCGGCAGGCGAATATTCACGTCGCCGACCGCGATCGCCTCCGAGGCGACGACGAAGAACCAACCGCCCGACATCGACATCATCATGTTCCAGATCAGGCCGGGCATGGCGAAGGGCGTCTCGAGCTGCCAGAATTTCTGCCAGGGCGTGAGGTTGAAATTCGCCGCGACTTCCTCGAGATCGCGCGGCACCCCGCGCAGCGACTGATAGAAGGAGAACGCCATGTTCCAGGCTTGGCTCGTGAAGATCACGAAGATCGCCGCGCATTCCGCGCCGAGCGTCGAGCCCGGGAAGAGCTTTAGAAAGAACGTCACCGTGAAGGAGAGGAAACCTAGGATCGGCACGGATTGCAGAACGTCGAGAATGGGAATCAACGCCATCTCGGCGCGCCGGCTTTTCGCCGCGAGCGTCGCATAGGTGAAGGTGAAGACGAGCGACACGCAAATCGCCGCAAACATCCGCAGCGTCGTGCGCAGCCCGTAATAGGGCAGGTTTTGAAAATCGAGCGAGACGGGTGTCGCCTCCGACGCGCTCAAGGGCGTGATCATGCCCCGCGAGCCGTAGCTCATCAGGACCAAGACGCCCAGCACAAGCACGAAGGCCGCCACGTCCCAAAGATTCGGCAACCTGACTTGGCCCCGGGTAAGCACGGCGTAGCGATCCAGCGTCATGCGAGGGCCTGTCTGGTTCAAGAGAAAGGGCCGGACGCTCCAGCGCGCCGGTCACAATAGCAATGAGGGACGCCTCGTTCTTCCCGCTCGACGGTAGACGGCGAAGGGCGCCGCGAGCCTTTAGCATCTCGGCGGCTCGCGTCCAACGCGCGCGATGGATCGCCGGCGTCCGCCTATTGTGTGGCGGTGTTGCGCCCGTTCCTGGCGCCCGGACGCTGGATCAGCGCGGTCGGCGTCGTGTCGACGCCCACGCGCTCGAGCCGCTCGAGACGGGCCTCGAGGGCGTCGAGCCGCGTCGCCGTCGCGCTCGGAAGTTGCGCGTGCGCGGCGCTGGTCTCATGCGCCATCTCCAGCGCTTTGAGGCGCTCGGCCGTTCTGGAGGTCTCGGCGGCATGATGAAGCTGCTCGATCTGCGCGCGCAAGCTACGCACGTCTTCACGAAGACGGGCGACGTCGGCGGCGCCCACCGCTGTCGGCGACGCAGCGGCGACCCGCCCGCTCGGCGGAGGCGCCAGACCGCCGGCGCGCATGCCGAGTTCGAGGCCCAGGGCGCCGCCGACGAGGATCGCCAGCGCCAGCGCGGCCCAGAAGGATGTGAAAAAGCGCCGCCCTGCGACAGAAACGCGCAGGCGCGAAGGCGCGCGGCTCTTGTCTTCCCCAGATCCGCAAGAGGAGATCGGCGTCTCTTCGGTCGCGCCGCGGGACTGCAGCAGGGAGGAACTGTCTTGCATGCTCGGCTCAGCCTCTCGAGCGACGCCCTCCGGCTTTAAGGCCGAAACGCCTTTGCGGAGGGCGTGCCTGATCCTGGCTTGGCAGCGTTAAATCCGCGTTAAACTGTTCTCAGCGTGCGGCGGGCTGTCGCGCTTTGACGCCGGCGGATAATCGTGTATCCGGGACGGATAACCTTAAAAAAACGGACGGGAGCATGTGCTGGAGTGGAGAGGCGTCGACCGTATTGGCGACGGTGGGCATCGGCGGGGCCGCGTATTCGGCGTTGAAGCGTAATCCCGAGCCGATGGCGCTCTGGGTGTGCCTCCTTTATTTCGCCAGCATGGAGTCGCTGCAGGCCGTCAGCTATTCGGTGCTCGGCCAGTGCGAGTCGCCCGTCAATCAATTGATGACGCTGTTCGGTTATTTGCACATCGCCTTCCAGCCTTTCTTCATCAATGCGGTCGCGCTCTATTTCATGCCGAAGGACGCCGCGCGCAAAGTCGCGCCGTGGGTCTTCGCGGCCTGCTTCGCGAGCGCGATCTTCATGATCGTGCAGCTTTATCCCTTCGCCTGGGCGGGGCATTGCCAGATCGGCCGCCCGCTTTGCGGCGACGTGCTCTGCACGGTGCGCGGCGAGTGGCACATCGCCTGGCATTTGCCGGTCAACGGCATCCTCAACAGCATGAGCCATAATCCTTGGCTCGGTCGCGGCTTCATTTCCTATCCGCTTACGGCCTTCTTCATGCCGGCCCTGATCGGCAGCTGGCGCTTCACGCTCTTCTCCTGGGTCGCCGGCCCCTGGCTCGCGTCGCAAACGACCAACGACATCACCGAATGGCCGGCCGTCTGGTGCCTTTTCAGCATTGGCCTCGTGCTCGCGATCATCAAGACGCCCTTGCGCACGCATCTGCATGTCAGCGATCCGTGGTGGCGCATGCTCGCCCGATGGTGGGAGGCGCGACGCGCCGAATCCGGCCTGCCGCAGGCCGCGAGCGAGGCTCCTCCGGCCGAATGAGCCGACGATTCGTCCGACCCGGCGCCTAAGCGTTCAGCGCGTGCGGCCTATGTTTTCAGCTTGCGCACAAGCGCTGAGCGTTTCGCTTCGCGGCAATGTTGCAGTATTGCAACACTCTTGAAAAAAACGTCATTTCAAAGCTCCGAACTCAGCAAATCCGGCCCTTTTAGCTTGTGAGCCGGCTCGGCTTTCACTCTAATGAGACCAGCTTCGAAAGGGCTGGAGCGCTTTAGAGCGTTTCGTGCGTCAAGCCTTCGCAAGGGGCGGGACGCATCGGTCCGAAGAGCAAGAAGGATTCGCGTCTTACGCGGAATTCTTGGCTGAAGGCTCGCGACGTCTCCACGATGGAGGCGGAAGCGAAAGACGGCGGGCAAGGAGCAGGCGCGTCGTCTCGAGGCTCATGCCGAGCGCGGGGAGGATCCTGCGCTCCGCAGGGGGTCGGGCCTTGGGCTTCACCCGAGACGAGAGAAAGAGCAGAGCCATGAAAAAGATCCTCCTTTCCGCGACCGCGCTCAGCTTCGCGCTGACCGCGTCGGCGTACGCAGCCGACCTCCCCTCCAGGAAGGCGCCCGTCGTGCTGCCGCCCCCGCCCCCGATGTGGACCGGCTTCTATGTCGGCGTGAACGTCGGCGGCACGGTTGACGCGAGCAGCAGCACCTATGTCGCCAACGGCCCGCTTTTCCTGAATGGGTTCGGGCCCGTTGTCTCCGCCGCCGCGTCGGCCGCCTCCGCCGCGGCTGCGGCTGCCGGCACCGCCTATCCTGGAACCAACAACAGCGGTTTCCTCGGCGGCGGCCAGGTCGGCTACAATTATCAGTTCGGCGCCTACACCGGCCCGGCGCGCTCCTGGGTGGTCGGCGTCGAGGCCGACATCCAAGGAGTCACCGCCACCGGCGGCGGCACGAACATCATTTCGGCCGCGCCGCTCGCGTCGCCGCCGTTCGCTCCCGGCAACGTGGTCGGCGGCGGCACCTACGCTTCGAAGAGCCTCGACTATATCGGCACCGTGCGCGGCCGAATCGGCGCCCTGATCAATCCCGCCCTGCTCGTCTACGCCACGGGCGGTCTCGCCTATGGCGGCGCGAACTCGAGCACCAGCCAGTTTCTGGCGGGCACGGCTCCGGCCTTTGGGCCCCTCCTCACGCCGGGCTGGACCGCGGCCGGCTCCTATTCCGGCACGCGAGTCGGCTGGACTGCCGGCGCCGGCCTGGAGTGGATGTTCTGGCCCAACTGGAGCGCCAAGGTCGAGTATCTCTATTACGACCTCGGAACGGCCAACTATAGCAGCGGCGTCTCGGGCAGCTTCATCAACGTGCTTGCCCCCGCGGGCCAGCCGCTGTTCCTGAACGGAACCTGGACGTCGGCCAGGTTTAACGGCCACATCTTCCGCGCCGGCTTGAATTATCACTTCAACTGGGCAGCGCCGGCGCCGGTGCTCGCCAAGTACTGATCGGCTAGCGCGCTCTCCGCTCGAACGGAATCGTTCGAGCGATAGGAGACGGCGCCAGAACGGAACGCGGGAGCGATTTCCGATCGCAAAAGTCGCCCTGCCCGAACAACGGAAGCCCGGCCTCGCGCCGGGCTTTTCTTTTGGCGCTCGCCAAGCCGATTTCCTTAATGAAGACTTGCCCGCTTTGGCCAGTCCGACCGCCGAGCCGCAAAACTGTTGCGCCCGTGCAACAGCCCTCGAAAAAACGACGTTCTTCCCCCCGCAACGCCTGAAAACACGGCCTCGAGCCTTGCAGACTCAGGCTCGGCGCCTTCTAATTCCGGAAGCTTAAGGGCTGGGGCGCTGAGAGCGTTCCGCGCGCCGCGCCTTCGCAAGGGGCAAGACGCGTCGGTCCGAAAAGCAAGCAGAATTCGCGCAACGAGGAAATCTCCGTCTTGCGCGAACTTCTTGGCCAGAGGCTCGCGACGCCCCCTCATGGGAGGCGGAAGCGAGGGGTGCCCGCAGGAGCAGGCGGGCCGTCTCGAGGCTCACGAAGGGCGCGCTCATCCCGCGCCTTGCAGGGGTCGGGTCTTGGTCGTCATCCGAGCAAAGAGAAAGAGCACAGAGACATGAAAAAGATCCTCCTTTCCGCGACCGCGCTCAGCCTCGCGCTGACCGCGTCGGCCTTCGCGGCGGACCTTCCGAGCCGGAAGGCCCCCGTCTACATCCCGCCGCCGCCCCCGCTGATCTGGACCGGCTTCTACGGCGGTCTGAACATCGGCGGCGGCTGGAACTCCAACAACCCCAACAACGAAGGCTCGGCCTATTGGGATCCGAACTACGCCTTCGGCGGCGCGGGTCTCCTGCCGAACTTCACCACTTCCCCGAACCTGTTCTTCCTGCCCAACGGCAATCAAACGGGCTCCGCGGGCGGCGTCATCGGCGGCGCGCAGGTCGGCTACAACTTCCAATTTAACCCGTCGATCGTGGTGGGCGTTGAGGCCGACTTCCAGGGCTCGAGCATCAGCAGCAACGGACAGGGCAATTCTTCCCTCTATCCGTCGCCGTTCCTGACACCCCCTTTTGGCCCTGGGACTGGCATCCTGGTTCCGGTCTCGGCGATCAACGGCGGCAGCTTGGCCCTCAACTGGTTCGGCACGGTGCGCGGCCGCGCCGGCTGGCTCTTCACCCCCTCGCTGCTCGTCTACGGCACGGCGGGCTTCGCCTATGGCGGCGTGAGCGCTTGGAGCTACAACAACACCCCCACCGGCTGGACCGCCGGCGGCGGCCTGGAGTGGATGTTCGCTCCCCGCTGGTCGGCGAAGGTCGAATATCTCTATATCGATCTCAGCAGCGGCGGCCTCACCGGCGCCAACGGCTGGAACTGGGGCTATCGCTTCCACCCCGAGATCAACGTGGTGCGCGCGGGCATCAACTATCACTTCAACTGGGCCGAGCCCGCTCCGGTTCTCGCCAAATACTGATCGGCTCCCAACAGCCCAATCAGCAGAAAGCCCGGCCTCGCGCCGGGCTTTTTGTCTTTTGCGCCGAACCCGCCGCCAAAGAGATGCGTCGAGGCAAGACTGTTGCAAAAATGGCACACCTCCTGAGAAAATAACTGACTCGACGTTTTGCATATTGAAGTCCGCGACCGATGCCGTGCATTGTCCCTGCGAAAGTCGTCGCGGGGAACCCCTCCGGGACGCCCCAATTCGATCCGCCCTTTCAAAGGAGGCGACAATGAAAAAGGTAGCCGCTATTTCCGCCATCGCGCTGGCGATGGGCATGGGCTCGGCGCTCGCCGCCGATCTCCCCTCCCGCAAGGCCCCCCGCCGGTCTACATCCCCCCGCCGCCCCCGCTGATCTGGACCGGCTTCTACGGCGGTCTGAACATCGGCGGCGGCTGGAACTCCAACAACCCCAACAACGAAGGCTCGGCCTATTGGGATCCGAACTACGCCTTCGGCGGCGCGGGTCTCCTGCCGAACTTCACCACTTCCCCGAACCTGTTCTTCCTGCCCAACGGCAATCAAACGGGCTCCGCGGGCGGCGTCATCGGCGGCGCGCAGGTCGGCTACAACTTCCAATTTAACCCGTCGATCGTGGTGGGCGTTGAGGCCGACTTCCAGGGCTCGAGCATCAGCAGCAACGGACAGGGCAATTCTTCCCTCTATCCGTCGCCGTTCCTGACACCCCCTTTTGGCCCTGGGACTGGCATCCTGGTTCCGGTCTCGGCGATCAACGGCGGCAGCTTGGCCCTCAACTGGTTCGGCACGGTGCGCGGCCGCGCCGGCTGGCTCTTCACCCCTTCGCTGCTCGTCTACGGCACGGCGGGCTTCGCCTATGGCGGCGTGAGCGCTTGGAGCTACAACAACACCCCCACCGGCTGGACCGCCGGCGGCGGCCTGGAGTGGATGTTCGCTCCCCGCTGGTCGGCGAAGGTCGAATATCTCTATATCGATCTCAGCAGCGGCGGCCTCACCGGCGCCAATGGCTGGAACTGGGGCTATCGCTTCCACCCCGAGATCAACGTGGTGCGCGCGGGCATCAACTATCACTTCAACTGGGCCGAGCCCGTCCCGGTGCTCGCCAAATACTGATCGGATCCAACAGCCCAAATCAGCAGAAAGCCCGGCCTCGCGCCGGGCTTTTTGTTATGGGTTGAAGTCCGTCGCAAACAGTCGCGCGGAGGCAAGACTGTTGCAAAAAGAACACACCTTCTGTTGCAAAAATGGCACACCTCCCGAGAAACCTACTGATGCGGCGATTTACATGTTGAAGTCAGTCTAAATGCTGTGCATCTTCTCTTCGAAGTCGTCGCGGCGTATGCCCTCAACACGTTCGCGATTTACCGCCTGTTCCGCACCGGAGGCGAACATGAAAAAGATTGCTGCTATTTCGACCATCGCGCTGGCGATGGGCCTGGGCTCCGCGCTTGCGGCCGATCTCCCCTACCGCAAGGCGCCGGTGTATGTGCCGCCGCCGCCCCCGCTGACCTGGAACGGCTTTTACGCCGGTCTGAACATCGGCGGCGGCTGGAACGCCAACAATCCCAACAACGAGGTCTCGGCCTATTGGGATCCGAGGTTCGCCTTCGGCTCCACCGTATTGGGCACGACGAACCTGTTCCTCCTGCCCACCAACGCTTCTAACAGTGGCACCGCGGGCGGCGTCGTCGGCGGCGGACAGGTCGGCTACAACTTCCAGTTCAACCCGTCGATCGTGATCGGCGTCGAGACCGATTTCCAGGGCTCGAGCATCGGCAACAATGACCACTCGCAGGCCGCCGCCTTCTATGCGTCGCCTTTCTTCGCCCCGAGCGGCGTGCTCGTGCCGGTCTCGGCGATCAACGGCGGCCATATGGGCGTCGATTGGATCGGCACGGTGCGCGGCCGCGCCGGCTGGCTCTTCATGCCCTCGCTGCTCGTCTACGGCACGGCGGGCTTCGCCTATGCCGGCACCTACGCCTGGGGCTATGACGACACCCGCACCGGCTGGACCGCCGGCGGCGGCCTGGAATGGATGCTCGCGCCCAACGTCTCGGCGAAGGTCGAGTATCTCTACGCCGATCTCAGCAGCGGCGGAAACAACAACAACGGCTTCAACTGGAACTGGGGCTACCGCTTCCACCCCGAGCTCAACATCGTCCGCGCCGGCGTGAACTATCACTTCAACTGGTCGGCGCCCGCTCCGGTTCTCGCCAAATACTGATCGGACTCAATAGCCCAAACGGCAGAAAGCCCGGCCTCGCGCCGGGCTTTTTGTTTGCAGCCGAGACGATATCGCGCCCGGGCGTCATCAGCCCAAGCCCGGCCCCTCATCCTGGTGAACGGCGAGGGCGCGCCGCAACTTGCCCAAGGCCCGATTCTCGATCTGGCGGACGCGCTCCTTGGAGATCCCCAGTGATTCGCCGAGCGATTCCAGCGTTACGACCGAATCGTTCAGGCGCCGTTCCCGAAGAATTCGCAGTTCTCGCTCGTTGAGCACGGCGAGCGCGTCGGTCAGCCAGCGCGCTCGCCGGTCCTGATCCACTCTCTCCTCGACGATCTCATCGGGGAGCGGCCCGTCGTCGACGAGAAAGTCCATCCTCTCGGTCGCGTTCGAATCATCGGAGATCATTTGCGCGTTGAGCGAGGCGTCGCCGCCGCCGAGGCGCGAGTCCATCAGCTCGACATCCGCTCGCGGGAGCTTCAACGCGTCGGCGATGCTTTGCAGCGGATCGGCGCAATGGGCGGCGCCGCTGCCTTGCGCGAGCCGTGCGCGCAAGCGCCGAAGATTGAAAAACAGGGCTTTTTGAGCCGAGCTGGTGCCGCCGCGCACGATCGACCAGTTGCGCAGCACGTAATCCTGGATCGACGCCCGGATCCACCAGGTTGCGTAAGTCGAGAAGCGCACGTCCCGCTCCGGCTCGAAGCGGGCGGCGGCCTCCAGCAATCCGATGTGGCCTTCCTGCACGAGATCCGCCGCCGCGAGCCCGTAATGGCGAAAACGCGCCGCGATGGCGATCACGAGCCGCATGTGGGCGGCGGTCAAGCGATGCAGGGCGTGCTGATCGTGCTTGTCGCGCCAAGCCACCGCTAAAATGCGCTCTTCCTCACGTTCCAGAAACGGGGCGGACGTAGCAGCCTTTAGAAGCTCGCGGCTGATTCCTGGCATATAAGCCATCGCCATCTCCTTCGCCGAGTCTCATCGCAATCTCCCTGCGAAAGCGCTCGACGCTCGGGGCTTCGTATTTTAACCATTCTGAAACACATAACCCGTCGCGCCCCCCTTTGGTTCCGCCCCCGGCCGGAATTCATTCAGTTACAACCTTGTAATATTCGCCGAGGCTGAGCGCCTGTTCCTTGTCCAGACCGTTGATAAGCCGGAAATATTCGGCCGGAGGATTGGCGGTGGCCATGCGTCGCGCCATCGTGTCGATCGAATCGCCCGGCCCGGCGACGACGACGTCGAGCTTCGGGCTTCGCAGCGCGGCGACCTCCTCCGCTGAAAGAGGGCGGAAGGACGCGATCGAGGCGTCAAAGCGCTTCTCCGTCTCGTCGGTCAACGCGCGCACGGCGAAGAGCAGCCGGAAGAGCTTGCCATTGTGCTCGAAGATCGCCACGCGAAAGTTGAATTCGCCGGCCCGGGCGGTCGCCAGGACGGCTTTCAGCCCATTCACCTCCGTCGCCTTCACCGAGGAGCGCAGCAAGCCTTGGATCCACCCGCCTGAGGTCAGGTAATTTTTGGCCGAGCCGCCGGGCGGCAGGTCGACCCAGTCGAGATAGAGAACCTCGTCGTCGCGATCCCCCACGCCGCGAAGCGACCCCGCCGAGTTCTTGAGCACATAGCCGTCTGGCGCGTTCAAGGTGAAACGCAGGCCGCCATGCGTATAGTGGGTGCCCTGGACGAAGCCGGTGGCCGGATCGCCTCCGAAGGCGACCCCTTCGATCGCCGCGAGATAGCCCGCGCGGTCGCGCTCGCCGGAGCCCGGCGCGCTGATCGCCCGCGCCGCCGCAATGGCGCGGGAGATCCGTTCCGGAGTCGAGGGATGCTCCGAGAGAATGTCCGAAGCGTAGGAAGACTTCTTCTCCGCGTTGAGCGCTGCGAGCTCCTCCGTCGACCGGCCGAGCGCGGTCAGGAAGCGGGAAGCGCCATAGGGATCGTAGCCCGCGGCCGCGATCACCTTGACGCCCATAGCGTCGGCTTCGAACTCCTGCTGCCGTGAGAAGCTCGCGAAAGAGAGCTTCTGCCGAATGCGCGCCTCCTCGCGGCTTTGCCCGTTTTTTAGCGCCTCGGCGGCCTTGGAGATCACCTCCGCCTCGCGCTGCCGCTCGTCGCGCAGGGCGCGATGGCGCGCCGTCACATGGGCGATTTCATGCGCCATCACCGCCGCGACCTCCGAGGCGTCGTTGGCGAGCGCCAGAAGACCCCGCGTGACGTAGAGATTGCCCGAAGGAAGCGCATAGGCGTTAGGAACGGGCGTGTTCAGGATCGTGACCTTGTAGGCGGTCTGCCCGGGCCCGCCGCTCGCGGTCGCCAGTCGCTGCAGGATGCGGTTCAGATAATTCTCGGTGACGGGCGCGTGATAGACGCCGCCGAATTGCTCGACGAATTCGTCGACCTGAACCGTTTCGCGGCTCGCGCCGCCTGCAGGAGGAACGGCGGGAGCGATCGGCGTAAAGAGCTGCCCCTGCTTTTCGAGCTCCGCGCAGCCCGAAAGCGCCAGCGTCGCGACGATCAGGAGAAAGGGGCCGAGGCGAAACCCCCTCTCCGCCGCGGCGCCGCTGTTCGTCCGAAAGCGCGGGCGCGCCATCAAAAATTTGCGCAAATCCACCCGCCCCGCGTCCCGCCAAACGAGACAGGGCGAAGGAGGGAACCACGGCCAAAGCGTCAGGCGCGAAAGGCTACTTCTCGGGCGCGTCGCCAAGGAGCTCGATCTCCGCGGGGCTCGAAATCTCAATCCTCGGTCCGTTATTGGTCTCGATCAAGCCGCGCACGCGAATCCTTCGTCCGAGCAGCGAGCGGGGACTCCATCCCCGGGCGACGAATATAGGCAGATTCTTCCTGGAAATCACGATGGAGGCGTCCCGCCCGCGATTTTTCCCGAAATTCAGATAGAAGGCGCCGGTCGTCTCGCCGATCGAGGCGATCCTGCCGGACAGCACGGTCATGCCTTTCTTCTGGGCCAGCGCCTCGAGCGTCGCCTCCGAGGCCTCCGAAGCGTCGATTTCCGGATCTTGCGCCCAGACCCCGCTCTTTCGCGCGCGCGGGAGGGCCTCGGCCGCGAGATAGGCCTTGGCGCAAGGCTCGGCGGGGCGATCGGGCCGATAGCGCGCGAGACCTTCGCCGATCATCGCCGCGCCGACCGAGACGAGCGGCGCGTCGGGCGCGTCGCTTGCGGCCGCGATGACTTGGACGGGCAGCCGGCCCCAGCGATCCGGCGCCGCGGCGAGCGTCTCGGCGAAGACCGGCGCGCCGTCCAGCCAGGCGATAAGCCGCGTCAGCGCCGCGTCGCGTTGCGCGCCTTGCGCTTGGGGAAACGCGACGCCGGCGAGCGTTGCGCGACGACCGTCGGAAAACTGGAGGTCGAAGTCGTCCGAAACCGCGGCGATCGTCGCGGGCTCCGCCGCCGCGAGCGAGCAAGGGCCGGACTCGGGCGCTGGAGGGCGGCCCTGCGCGAGGGCCGTCCCAGAAACGAGAAGGCCGGAGACGACAAGGGCGAGAAACCCGCCCCCGACGCGCCCCGGCTCAAGAAGCTCAGCCATTCCTCCGCGGCCCAATTCGGCGCCATGCGGCGAGGGCGCTGCAGCGCCCGGCGCGCCCTTACTCCGGCGGCCTGACCGGGATCTGCTCCGGCGAGAGGGCCGGCGCGAGCCTCACGCCCGTGATCTCGAACTGCGTGCGCCGGCGACACATGAGCGGCAGGGGCAAGTCGAGCACGAAGAGCTTCTGGTTATATTGCAGCGAAACGGAGCTGCCCGGCGGGATGTTCTCGAGCAACTTGCGAGCCTCGGGATCCGGCACGGAGAAATCGAAGGTGTTGTCGACCGGCGAGTTCCTCGCCGTGCCCAGGGCGCTCGATCGCGAGAAGTTCGGCTGAGCCAACTGCCCCTCCCAGGTCCAACAGGCGATGCCTTTCTGCGAGAGCTTCGAGATCACGCCGGTGCGTTCGCCGACCGCGTAATTGAAGGAGTCAAGCAGCAGCAAGCCAGCCACGAAAACCGAAATCAGGCCGATTATCACAATGAAAATCTTGAGCTTCCAGTCGAGCTTCCAAAAACGTTGGAACGCGCTGGACTTCGTCGTCGCTGTCGAACTCATCATTTCCTCCGGGCCCCTTGGTCGACCGTCGCGCGCCGCGCCGGCCAGAGAGCGGCGCGACTCTGCCCGCGAAAGCGATTTCGCACAAGCACAAAAAGCGCCGTTTGAGCCGCGCCGACACAGCCTCCGGCCGGCGCTCCGCCTGCCGCTATCTCGACGGCGCGCCGCAGCGACGCGTCGGACGAAATCCTCCAGCGCACCTGCGAGAGAACCGCGGGGCCTTGTCCTTGCCACCGCGCCGGCCCGCCGCCTATACCTCGCCCACGTTACAAAACTCTCATCGGGAGACGCCCGCACATGGCGGATCAGAAGCCCTCGGGGCAGGAGCGGCCGGTTTTCACAGATAGGGAGGCGCTGCTCTTCCACTCGCGCGGGCGCCCCGGCAAGCTCGAGATCGTCGCGACGAAGCCGATGGCGACGCAGCGCGATCTTTCGCTCGCCTATTCGCCGGGCGTCGCCGCTCCGGTCATGGCGATCGCGCGCGACCCTTCGGCCGCATACGATTACACCGCCAAGGGCAACATGGTCGCCGTGATCACCAACGGCACGGCGATCCTGGGGCTCGGCGATCTCGGCGCGCTGGCGGCAAAGCCCGTCATGGAGGGCAAGGCGGCGCTCTTCAAACGCTTTGCCGACATCGATTCAATCGATCTCGAGGTCGACACGCGCGACATCGAGGAATTCATCGCGGCGGTGCGCTACCTCGGCCCTTCGTTCGGCGGCATCAATCTCGAGGACATCAAAGCCCCGGAATGTTTCATCATCGAGGAGCGGCTGCGGGAGGTGATGGACATTCCGGTCTTCCACGACGACCAGCACGGCACGGCGATCATCTCGGCGGCGGGCCTCCTCAATGCGCTGGCGCTCACCGGACGCGACGTCAAAGAGGCTCGGCTCGTCTGCAACGGCGCCGGCGCCGCGGGCGTCGCCTGCCTCGACCTCGCCAAGGCGCTCGGCTTCAACCCCGCCCATGTGACGCTTTGCGATACGAAGGGCGTCATCTATCGCGGCCGAACCGAGGGCATGAATCAATGGAAGAGCGCGCACGCGGTCGAGACCAAGGCGCGCACGCTCTCAGAGGCGCTGGAAGGCGCCGACATCTTCTACGGGCTCTCGGTCAAGGGCGCGCTGACGCCGGGGATGCTGCGCAGGATGGCGAAGGACCCGATCATCTTCGCCATGGCCAATCCCGATCCGGAGATTTCGCCGGAGGAAGCGCATGAGGCGCGTCCCGACGCGATCGTCGCGACCGGGCGCTCGGACTATCCGAACCAAATCAACAACGTCCTGGGCTTTCCTTACATCTTCCGCGGCGCGCTCGACGTGCGCGCGAAAACGATCAACATGGAGATGAAGATCGCCGCGGCCAAGGCCCTGGCGCAGCTCGCGCGCGAGGATGTGCCGGACGAGGTCGCCAGCGCCTATCGCGGCGCGCGTCCGCGCTTCGGCCGCGACTATCTGATCCCCGCGCCCTTCGATCCGCGGCTCATCTCCGTCATCCCGCCGGCCGTGGCGAAAGCGGCGATGGAAACAGGCGTCGCGCGCCGGCCCATCGTCGACATGAAGGCCTATCGCGGTGAGCTCTCGGCGCGGCGCGATCCCGTCGCCGCGCTGATGCAGACGATTTTCGACCGGGTGCGCGGCGAACCCAAGCGCGTCGTTTTCGCGGAAGGGGAAGAAGAGCAGGTCATTCGCGCCGCCCTCTCCTTCGTCAATGAAGGCCTGGGTCGCGCCATTCTCGTCGGCCGCGAGGAGCGGGTCATGCAGACCGCCGTCGCCGCCGGCCTCGAGCTCGGCGACAAGCTCGAGATCCACAATGCGAAGCTTTCCTCGCGCAACGCCGATTATGCGCAGATGCTCTATGACCGGCTGCAACGCAAGGGGTACCTCTTTCGCGACTGTCAGCGGCTCGTCAACAACGACCGCAATCATTTCGCCGCCGCGATGGTCGCCAAGGGCGACGCCGACGCGATGGTCACCGGCGTCACGCGCAATTTCTCCAGCGCGCTCGAAGATGTGCGCCGCGTCGTGGATCCGAAAGTGGGAAGACGCCTCATCGGCGCCTCGCTGGTGCTCGCCAACGGTCGCGTCGTCGTCGTCGCCGACACGGCGATCACCGAAATGCCGGAGGCCGCCGACCTCGCCGAAATTGCGATCGAAGCGGCGCGGCTCGCCAAGCGCATCGGCATCGATCCGCGCGTTGCGATGTTGGCCTTCTCGACCTTCGGCTATCCGCCGGGCGAGCGCACCGCGCGCGTGCACGAGGCCGTGAAGATACTCGACCAGCGCAAGGTCGATTTCGCCTACGACGGCGAGATGGGCGCCGACATCGCGTTGAACCGACAGCTCATGACCGCCTATCCCTTCTGCCGGTTGAAGGACACGGCCAATGTGCTGGTCATGCCGGCCTTCCACTCGGCGGCGATCTCGACCAAGATGCTGCAGGAGCTCGGCGGCGCGACCGTGCTGGGGCCGCTCGTCGTCGGGCTCGAGAAGTCGATTCAGATCATGCAGCTCGGCGCGACGGCGAGCGAGATCGTCAATATGGCGGCGCTGGCGGCGTTCGGCGTGGGTGGCTGAACGGGAGAGCCGGCCCTGCCCGGTGGCGTTGCCCCCTATGCGCGAGGCGGCTCGCTCAAAAGAGGCTCGCCGCCTTCGCCAACTTGCGGGGAACCGCCCCCGCGGGCTGGATCAGATGAAGGTGGAGAACAGGCCCGAGAGCACGGCGAACACGAAGCTCACCGAGGCGATGAGCCCGATATTATCGGAAACGCCCCAGCTCGCGAGAATGACTCCCAGAACCCCGCCCCCGATCGTGCAGAGCACAAGCGTCGGACGCAGGCTCAAATTAAGTTCCTTGACCAGTGGCATGTTGTCTTTCATGACGCCTCTCCCCGGATTCGGCCTCCCCGAAATTATGGGTAACTGAAAGATCGGGGCTGGCGGCTCTCACGCGAACCCTGTTCTTCGCCATTCGACGAGGCGATCTCGCCAAATGGTCGCAGGCGCAATTTCACGAGCCTTCGAGGACAGGCGCCGGCGTCGTCGGTCTGAAGCCCGAACTCATAAAGGGCTGACGGTTCCTGTGGCGCCTCCGCTCACAAGCTCGATCGAGATTCCCCCGTCCGACGCCAGCTTGACCGGATAGACGCGCAAATCTCCACAATCGCCCGTCAGGTTGCGTCCCGTGCGCAGGTCGAACGCGCGTTCATGCAGAGGACAGATCACTCTGCCATCGCCAAGCAGGCCGTCGGCGAGCGGTCCGCCCGCGTGCGGGCATCGAGCCTGGGTCGCAAACACTTCGTTCGAACGCGTGCGATAGACGGCGACCTCAATGCCGGCGACCCGGAACTTGCGGCCCTCGGCCTTGGGAATCTGCTCGATATTGCCGATGGTCACGAGCTGCGGCATTCAGGCCTCCGCGGGCAGCGTCGAGGCGAACTGGTTCGCCGTCTTGGGCGCCTTCGCCTCGGTCCAGGGATCGTAGGCGGCGGCGACGGCGGCGTCTAAGGCCGCGTCGAGCGCGGCGCCGATCCGATCGCTGTCCTCGACGACGACCGCACGAATGCGCTCGAAGCCGACGCGCTCGACGAAATCATAAGTGCGCTCGCGCCACTTGGCGTTCTCGCGATAAAATTGCAGAAAGCGTCCGGCCAGCGCCAAGGCTTTTTCCTCGCCCTCGACGGCGACCAGAAGATCGCCCTTGCGGACGCGCGAGCCGCCCGCGCCGCCGATGTAAATCTCCCACTTGTCGTCGCCGATCGCGACGAAGCCCACGTCCTTGATCAGCGCCTCGGAACAGTTGCGCGGACAGCCTGCCGTCGCGAGCTTGAGTTTTGCGGGAGTCTCCACTCCGCGGAAACGGCGTTCGATCTTGCCGGCAAAACCCATGCTGTCGCCGAGACCGAAGCGGCAATAATCGGAGCCGATGCAGCTCTTGCAGGTGCGATAGGCCTTGGCCCAGGCGGAGCCCGCGGGCATGCCGAGCTCGCTCCAGACGGCCGGCAGTTGATCCTTCGCCACGCCGACGAGATCGATTCTCTGACCGCCCGTGAACTTCACGAGGGGCACCGCGTATTTTTCCGCGACCTCGGCGATGCGCTTCAATTCCTGCGGCGTGCAGACGCCGCCCGGGATCTGCGGGACGACCGAGAATGTGCCGTCCTTCTGGATATTGGCGTGGACGCGGTCGTTGATGAAGCGCGCGTCGCGCTCGTCCTCATAGTCGCCGTTCCAAACCGTCGAGAGCAGCGACGCGAGCGCCGGCTTGCTGGCGGCGTCCTCTGCGCCGCCGGCAAGCGACGCAAAAACCGCTGAGACCGATCTCAGGCCTTGTTCGCGCACCGCGGCGATGAGCTGCGGCTTCGTCAGAGGCACGCCGGGAACATAGTAATGGATCGAGGGGTCCTCCTCGATCTCGCCGCCGCAATAATAAAGCACGACTTCAGCTACGAGCGTCTTGCAGGCGCCGCAGCCCTTGCCGGCGCGCGTCGCGTCCATCGCCGCCTTGGCCGAGCGATGACCGGCGGAAACGCAGGCCCCGAGGGCGGATTTTGTGACGCCGTTGCAATTGCAGATTTGTGTCTCCGCCGGCATTTCGTCGAGCGTGATCTTCTGGCTCGGCGCGCCGAGATCGAAGAGCATGGAGAGCCGCTCCTCAGGCAAAGGGGCGTCGGCGGCGAAGGCCTGCATCAGATAGGCGGCCTTGGAGATGTCGCCGAGGAGAATGGCCCCGACGAGCCGGCTGTCCCGCACGATGAGCTTCTTATAAACGCCGCGCTTCGGCTCGGCGAATTGGATGAGCTCGTCGCCCGTTTCGGGCTCCGGCGTCCCGATCGAGGCGAGCTCGATGCCCGTGACCTTGAGCTTCGTCGAGAGCTTTGATCCGCGATAGGCGGCGCCGAGATCGCGCTGCGTGAGATGATCGGCGAAGACCTTGCCCTGCTCCCACAAAGGCGCGACGAGGCCATAGACGCGACCGCGATGCTGCGCGCATTCGCCGATCGCGTAAACGTCAGGATCGTCGACGCTGCGCATCTGATCGTCGACGACGATCGCCCGTTCGACGCTGACGCCGGCGCGCAGGCCGATTTCGGCGTTGGGCCGAATGCCGGTCGCGAGCACGATGAGATCGCAGTCGAGCGTGGAGCCGTCCTTGAAGACGATTCCGGTGACCGCGTCATCGCCGAGAATGCGCGCCGCGTGCTTTTCGAGATGGATTTGCGCGCCCAAATCTCGCATGCTGGCTTCGAGCATGGCCCCGCTCGTCGCGTCGAGCTGCATGTGCATGAGGTGCTTGCCGCTATGGACGAGATGCACTTCGCTCAAATGCGCCAAGAGGCCACGCGCCGCCTCCAGCCCCAGCAAGCCGCCGCCGAGGACGACCGCGCGGGCGCTCTCCTTGGCCCTTGCGATGATCGCGTTGCAGTCGTCGAAATTTCGAAAGCCGAAGACGCCACGCTTGAGGCGGCCGTCGCTGCCGTAGACGCCTTCGATCGGCGGAACGAAGGGCCGGCTGCCCGTCGCGATGAGAAGCTTGTCGTATCCTTCGCGCACGCCCTGGTCCGAGACGACGAATTTGGCGGCTCGGTCGATCTTCGTGACCGGGGAGCCGGCATGGAGCCGGATCTCTTTCTCGCGATACCAGTCGAGAGGGTTCAAAAAGATCTCGCTGGCGTCGTGCTCGCCGCTCAGCACGCTCGAGAGCATGATCCGATTGTAATTGCCGTAGGGCTCGTCGCCGAAGATCGTGATATCGAAGAACTCGCCGCCGCCGCGTTGCAGGACCTCCTCGACGGCGCGCACACCCGCCATGCCGTTGCCGATCACCACAAGCTTTTTCTTGGCCATCTCCCCGCCCCCCGGGCTAAGGTCAGTTCATATTTCCACCATGCCGAAATCGATCATGACGACGCCGGTCGCGCCGCTCTGAGCGCCCAGACGAAGCTCGACCTTGGTGTCGGGCATCAAATCCTCGACGACGGCGAGGGGGACGTGCGTTGCGGACCGCGCGCCGATCGGGAACCAGCGCATCGGGACGCCGTCGCGCGTCAGCACTACGAAAATCATCTCTCCGCTGGAATTGCCGCCGCGGAAATAAATGGGCTGGGTGCGCCTGTCCGGCGGCACCATGTAGCTCAGCGCGTCGCTGATGACGCAGGGATTTTCATATCCGGCGCCGACAAAGGGAAACACCCCCTGCAGGAATTTGGGTATAGAGTCGCGCATGTCGATCTTCTCGCCCACTCAATGGGTTGACGCCAAAATCGCGCGCGCCGACAGCGCGCCATGCAATCTTTCAATTAAGCGCAAGCATGCTCCCATTTGAGCCCTTCGGCAAGGCAAACTTCTGGGGCCGCAGACATGCGGCGGGTTCAAGAGGCCGCGAGCCGTCGCGCGCCCTTGCCCGCCGCCGACCGGCTCTCTATGAAGCGCGCGAGAAACGCCGCTCGGGCGCGAGACCGCCGCGCGCCTCGGCGGAGCGACATTGCGGGCGCGGGAAGAAGTCCGCCAGGCGCGGCGCGCGATCTTCACGCTGTCATGACACTGTCACAGGAGCGCGGGGAAAGGGGAGGCGCCGCTGAATCGCCTCACTGACGAAGGCCGGCCTCGGCCGGAGTTCGCGACGTAGGAAAACGTGGCGGCGCGACGGGCGTTCAAAGGTCAAAGGAAAGATTCTCCCTCATGCACATAACGATGATCGGCTCGGGCTATGTCGGCCTTGTTTCGGGCGCGTGCTTTGCGGATTTCGGCCATGTCGTGACCTGCGTCGACACGGACGCCGGCAAGATCGAGCGCCTGAAGCGCGGCGAGATCCCGATCTATGAGCCGGGCCTCGACGAGCTCGTCGCGACCAACGCCCGCCAGGGGCGCCTCTCGTTCACGACCGAGCTCGCGCCGGCCGTCAAAGGCGCGGACGCCGTCTTCATCGGCGTCGGAACGCCGTCGCGGCGCGGCGACGGCCATGCGGACCTCTCCTATGTCTTCGCGGCCGCCAAGACGATTGGCGAGGCGCTGGGCCCGAAATTCACCGTCGTCGTGACGAAATCGACCGTGCCGGTCGGCACCGGCGACGAGGTCGAGCGCATCATTCGCGAAATTAGGCCCGACGCCGATTTCGCCGTCGTCTCGAACCCTGAGTTTCTGCGCGAAGGCGCGGCGATCGAGGATTTCAAGCGCCCCGACCGCGTGGTCATCGGAACCGAGGACCCGCGTGCGCGGGAAGTGATGGAGGAAGTCTATCGGCCGCTGAGCCTCAACGCGCCGCCGCTCTTCTTCGTCAGCCGGCGCACCTCCGAGCTCACCAAATATGCGGCGAACGCCTTTCTGGCGACGAAGATCACCTTCATCAACGAGATCGCCGATCTGTGCGAGAAGGTGGGCGCCGACGTGCAGGACGTCGCGCGCGGCATCGGGCTCGACAAGCGCATCGGCCCGAAATTCCTGCACGCGGGACCGGGCTATGGCGGCTCCTGCTTCCCCAAGGACACGCTGGCTCTGTTGAAGACCGGCCAGGACGAAGGCGCGCCGCTGCGCATCGTCGAGACGGTCGTCGCCGTGAACGACGCGAGAAAGCGTCTGATGGCGCGCAAGATCATGCAGGCGCTGGGCGGCTCGGTGCGCGGCAAGCGCATCGCGCTCCTGGGGCTCGCCTTCAAGCCCAACACCGACGACATGCGCGACGCGCCCTCGATCTCGATCGTCGCCTCGCTCATCGGCGACGGCGCGAGCGTGCACGCCTATGATCCCGAGAGCATGGAGCAGGCGCGCCCGCTCATGCCCGAGGCGACCTTCCACCACGACGCCTATGGCGCGATCGAGGGGGCGGACGCGCTGGCGATCGTCACCGAATGGGACGCCTTCCGCGCGCTCGATTTCGACCGAGTCAAGACGCTGATGAAGTCCCCGATCATCGTCGACATGCGCAACGTCTATCGTCCCGCGGAAGTGAGAAAGCGGGGTTTCACCTATGTGAGCGTCGGTAGATCTTGATATTCCCGAGGGCGGCGGCTGTTCGCCGCCCTCTCCTTGAGCTGTTGCAAATTTGCAACGCCTAAGGAGAATTTGATTCTCCCTGCGCCATGGCCATTGTTCGCGCTCTCCGCCTGTGATCTAGTTTTCGGATAGGCTCGTAAAGCGTTCCGATCCGTGCGGAGAAACAGTGATGCGTTGCTTGGACGCTTTGTTTCTTCAAAATTCCGCTCCCGCTGCAGCCTGTCGCTTCGCCGCCTCCTCCTCTCGCGCCGATGCGGGGCGCGCATGAAAGCCCCCGGAGCCGCGAGCCCGCCACTGCGAACTACGAAACTTGCTGTTTGCAGAAGAGTTGTCTCGTTGATTCTCGCCCTCGCGATCGCCCCCGCCGGGCTCTCCGGATGCAATCTTCCCGAAGCCGGCGCGCTGACGGGTCATCAGAACAAAAGAGAGATTTTCTACGCCGTGGTGCGCGGCGTCCAATGCGAAATACGCAAGGCGGTCTATACCCAGGTGAATGACCCGCTTTACAGGAACAAGCTCGCGTGGCTGCGGGACTGGTCCGCGCTGATGCATTTCACCTTCAGCTTCAACACCGCCGCTTCGTTCAATCCCGGCGTCTCCCTGATCACCCCCAATCTTCCCTTCGCGCATGTCTGGAGAGCGCCTGACGTTTTCGCCAATCCGACATTCATGCAACCGGAGAATGTCGAGCAAAAGTTCCTTTTCGATGTCGGCGGCAGCGTCGGCGGCTCGGTGAAACGCACCGAGGACGTCGAATTTTTCTATCCCTTCAACAAGGACTTTTGGGCCAGAGCCGAGCGGGACAACCCGAGCCAGGGTTGTTATCACCTCGGCGGCTTCACCATCGGCGGCGACCTGGGATTGGCCGAATGGCTCGACGACGTGCTGGAGCCGATCAAGCGTTGCGCCTTTGCCGGCGTTCCCACCGCCTCACCCGCGGTCACTGTCCCGCTCCTCGACTTGAACCTGGGATCACAAAGGGACGCGGAGGAGGCTTCCTGTCCCGACGACCTCGTGCGCACGCAGGGTTTCTCCCCCGACAATCCTCTGCGCACCTTTTCGCATGACGTCGTCTTCACGATCCGCTTCTCAGCCCAGGGCACGCCGCAATGGACCTTGGTTCGCATCGCCACGCACGCCTCCGAAAACGGGTTTCTCTTCGGCGCCTCGCGCGAGGATATCTTCGACCTGAAGATCACGATGGGCATGCCGTCCAGAAAGGACGAATTCGCGCGGAAGGGAAAGGGAGACCGTGCGCATTACCTGCAGGCTGCCGTTCCGGAGCCTTCGCTGGAAATGACGAATCGCGACCTGTCGCTCCAGATCGGCGCCGCCGTCCGCGACGCGCTCGGCCAATGAGAACGCGCTCCCTACTTCCGACGTATTGGCGTGAGAGAGCGCACTCATGAGGAAGATGCGCCTCCTTGCGACCTTGGTCTGCCTTCTCGCGCTCGCGGCCTGCGGGCGCGTTCATGGCGTGTTGATCCCCACCGGCGCGCAGGCGCCGGGCACGAGCCGGGTCGACATGCTGGTCGCCACCACCCGCAGCGACCTCGGGGCGGCCCAGGGCGAAATGTTCACCGGCGAGCGTGCCGAAGGCGTCGGCTTCGCCGACATTGCGGTCTCGATCCCGCCCGACAGCGCCCGCCAGGTCGGCGACGTACAGTTCCCGCAGTCGTTGCCCGCCGATCCCATGCGCGACTTCGTGACGCTGGAGGCCGATCGGCTCAGCAAAGGCGGCGCGCTCGCCCGGCTGAACGCCCGCCTCGCCCATACGCCCCGCCGCCAGGTTCTCGTCTTCGTGCACGGCTACAACAACCGCTTCGAGGACGCGGTCTACCGCTTCGCGCAGATCGTGCACGACAGCGGCACCGACGCGCTGCCCGTGCTCTTCACCTGGCCCTCCCGCGGCAGGCTGCTGCAGTACGGCTACGACCACGACAGCGCAAGCTACTCTCGCGACGCGCTCGAGCGAGTCCTGCAGGCGCTGGCGCGCGACCCGAGCGTCGGCGAAATTTCGATTCTCGCGCATTCCATGGGCAATTGGGCCACGATCGAGGCGCTGCGGCAGATGGCGATCCGCGACCGCGGCCTGCCGACGAAGATCGCGAATGTCATGCTCGCCGCGCCCGACGTCGATTTCGACGTCTTCCGGCGCCAAGTCGCCGAGATCGGGTCGGCCGCCTCGCGCTTCTATGTCTTCGTCGCGCGCGACGATGCGGCGCTCGCCATATCGAGACGCGTCTGGGGCGACAAGCCGCGGCTTGGCGCCATCGACCCCGAAGCCTCGCCCTACAACGAGCTGCTGGAGCAAGACAAGATCAGGTGGGTCGACCTCACCGGCGTCGGTTCGGACGATCCGCTGCGGCACGGAACCTTCGCGTCGGCGCCCGCAGTCGTGCGCGCGATCGGCGGGCGCCTTGCCGGCGGCCAGACGCTTGGAGAACACGGCGGCGTCGGCCTGAAGATCGGACAGGTCGCCACCGGCGCCGTCGGCGCCGTCGGCGCGGCGGCCGGCGCTGCAGTCGCGGCTCCCTTCGTGCTCGTCGATCCCGAGTCGCGCGATAATTTCGGCGACAGCTTCGAGCGCGCCGGTTCGGGATTGGGTGAGGCTTTGGGAGCGGGCGCCTCGTTTGGCAGATAACGCAAGCGGCGCAGAGCCGCGGCGTTCAGACGCTTTCGCTGGCGACTTCGTCCGTTTCGTCTCCGGCGCTCGCAGGATCGCTCGAAACCGCGCCGGGCCCGCCCATGCTCGACACTTTCTCGGCGACGGCGTTGACAATGAACTGGTTGAGGCTCGAGCCCTCCCCTGCGGCCAGCCGTTCGGCCTCCTCCTTCAGCGGAGCGGGAAGTCGAAGCGCGTAGCCGGCGATTTTCGGTTTCATGCTTTCGTCTTCGCTTCTCAAAAGGGCGCATCCTTGCCCGCCGCCACATAAGCGTCGGCGTCTTGCGAAAGCAACAGGCGATCCTTGACGAGCTTGCTGGCGACCGAGCGCAGCGCGGCGACGAAGTAGCTGCGGGCGCCGTAGCGCTCGATCAGCGACAGGCGCGGATCGCCCGCCGCCTCGCGCGCGGCGCGGCTCGGCGGAAACGCGAATTCGGCGCCGGCCGCGCAAGCGGGCGCTAGAGCGTCCTTCGAGGCGTTCCAGCCGGTGAAGGTCGCAATCGGCAAGGCCTGGTCGGGAAGACGCAGCCCCGACGTCTCATTGCCGTCGACGTCGATCTTCGGCGCAAGCCGGTCGTCGGCGGGGGGCGCAGGAAGGCCGGGAATTTTCGGCCACGCCATGCTTTTCGCGGGCGCGAGCTCCGCTTCGCGCGAGGCGGGCGGCGGCGCCCCGCCGGAAAGATGCTCGTCGAGCGCGACGAGAAGCGCGCGGCGCGCGGGCTCGATGCTGCGGCGGTTCGAGGGCGCCGCGCAATTCTCCTCCCCCGCAGGCGCGATGACGGCGCCGGCGAGGAAGAAGCGGCGCAGGTGCGGCCCGGCGGGCGCGGGCTCGCGACGCGGCGCCTTGCGCCAATAGGCGTCGGAACCGTAGAGCTCGACGACGAAGGGGCCGCCCGCGCCAAGGGGCGGCGCAAGCGCGTCCTCGAGGAGCAGCGCGTCGAAAAGCTTTTCCTTTGCGGCGCCCGAGAGGGCCTCGGCGGCCGCGCCGCCCGCGACGCCGATTTTTTTCGTCGGCCCCGCTTCCTTCAGCGCCCTGCGCAAAGCCTCGGGCTGCGGCGCGGTTCCAATAAAGAGCACGCTCATGCCGCGCGCGCGCGCGATCTCCAGAAGGTCGCGGCGATCGAGCCGCGTCAACGGCGGCTCGTCCTCGGCGAGAACCAGCAGCGTTCTTGCGCGCGCCGCGGGCCGCCAGAGGACGAAGCGCGCCGCGCCCTCGCCTGTGAGCCCGCGCGCGTAGCCGTCGGGAAGCGGCGGCGGCGGCGGTGGGCCGTAGAGCGCTGACGTCTGCGCCGCGACCTCGCCGGACACGGCGAGCGCCAGCAACACAATACAAAGGCGAGGACGCCTCATAGGGCGGCCAGAAAATGCGCGAAGGCCATCGAGCCCTCGGGCCAGGGGCCGTGACCGCTTTCGACATTGATGTGACCCGAGGCGCCGGCGTCGAGATAGGTCGCGCCGATCGCTTCAGCCAGTTCGCGCGCAAAACCCGGTTCGGCGAAGGGATCGTTGTCGCTGCCGACGAGCGTCGCCTTGAAAGGCAGGCGCGAGCGGGGATAGGGGAGGAAGGCCGCGTCGATCTGCGGCGTCTCGCGGATCGCGCGTTCCGCAGGCGGCGCGACGAGAAAGGCGCCGGCAATCCTGTCTCCGACGCGCGCCGCGGCGTGCAGCGTCACGAGCACGCCCAGCGAATGGGCGACGATGACGACGGGACGTGTGCAGTCCTCGACGGCGCGCTCGATCGCCGGGCGCCATTCGGCGAGGACCGGCCGGCTGAAGTCGCGCTGCTCGACCCGGCGCGCCGTCGAGAGCTTCTGCTGCCAGCGGCTCTGCCAATGGTCAGGAGGAGAATTGTCCCAACCCGGAACGATCAGAATGTCGGCGTCGGAAGCGCGCATGTGAAGCTGGTTCCCGCTTGGTTCGAGACGATGATTCTGCTTTAGCGTAAAGGGCGAGGCCAGCGGCGATCAAGCCTTGACGCCGGGCCAAAACGCCCGGCAACGTCGAGATCCGCGCCCCAGCGCGCCCATGCCGGGAACGCAGGAATGAAGGAGAACCATCCCGCCGCTTCGCAGCGGCGCGTCTTCCGCTTCGCGCCGTCGCCGAACGGATTTCTGCATCTCGGCCACGCCTATTCGGCGCTCTTGAATTTCGAGCTCGCGCGCGAAAGCGGGGGACGCTTCCTCTTGCGCATCGAGGACATCGATCTTGCGCGCGCGAAACCGGAATATGAAGCGGCGATTTACGCGGACCTCGCTTGGCTCGGGCTCGATTGGGAGCGACCGGTGCGCCGCCAGTCCGAGCATTTCGCCGATTACGCCGCGGCGCTGGAGCAGCTCGACGCGAGGGGCCTCCTCTACCCCTGCGCCTGCACGCGCGGGGAGATCGCAAGAGCCGCGGGAGAGAATCCGCCGCGCGATCCCGACGGCGCCCCACTTTATCCGGGGACCTGCCGCGGCAAGCCCCGCGGCCATTTGCGCGAAATCTTGGCGGTCGGCGGCGTCGCGCTGCGACTCGACATGGCGAAGGCGCTCGAGCTCTTGGGCGCCGAGGCGCAGGCGCTTTCCTGGCGCGAGCACGCAGAGGGCGAGATCGCGGCGGACCCAAAGCGCTGGGGCGACGTCGTGCTCGCCCGCAAGGATACGCCGACGAGCTATCATCTCGCTGTCGTGGTCGACGACGCGCTGCAAGGCGTGACCGACGTCGTGCGCGGCGCGGATTTGAAGCCCGCGACGGGATTGCATCGTCTGCTGCAATGCCTGCTTGGGCTGCCGGCGCCAAGCTATCGGCATCACGCCTTGCTGCTTTGCGCTGAGGGCGAAAAACTCTCGAAAAGCAGGAGGAGCAAAACATTGCGCGACTTGCGCGCGGAAGGCTTGAGCGCCGCGGCGGTCCGGGAGGCGGCGGCAACGGGCGTCAGCTGAATTCTTTTGCCCCATATAGGGCTGGCGCCTCGCGCCGGCCTGTCATCGCGAGCGAAGCGAAGCGATCCAGAGGTCGCGCCCGCAATTTGCGTCGTAGCCCTGCGGCCGCGGCTGGGATGCTGACCGAGCGGAGTGACGCATCGCGAGGTCGCTCAGCTGCGATAGTCGCCGTTGATCGCGACATATTCCTTGGTGAGGTCGCAGGTCCACACCGTCGCCGCGCCCTTACCCAGGCCGAGATCGACGCTGAGCTTGATCTCGTCGCGCTTCATGATTTCTGATACCGCCGCTTCGTCATAGGAGGGATCGCGCTGGCCCTTGAAGGCGACGCGCGTGTCGCCGAACCAGATCGCGAGCTTATCGCGATCCGCCTCCTCGCCCGCCTTGCCGACGGCGGCCACGACGCGTCCCCAATTGGCGTCCTCGCCGGCGATCGCCGTCTTCACCAGCGGCGAATTGGCGATGGAGAACGCGACGCGTTTCGCCGCCCGCGCATTGACCGCGCCCGAGACGCGCACCTCGACGAATTTGCGCGCGCCCTCGCCGTCCTTGACCACCTGATGCGCGAGATCGAGCAGCAGATCGTCGAGCGCCGCGGCGAAAGCGTCGAGGCGCGGATCGGAGGCCTTCTTGATTTCCGGCGCGCCGCGCGCGGCCGCCGCGCCCGTCGCGAAGAGCAGCAGCGTGTCGGAGGTCGACGTGTCGCTGTCGACGGTGATCGCGTTGAAGCTGTCGCGCACCGAGCGAGACAGCAGCACCTGCAGCGCGTCGGCGTCGATCGGCGCGTCGGTGAAGACGAAGGCGAGCATCGTCGCCATGTCGGGCGCGATCATGCCGGCGCCCTTGGCGAAGCCCGCGATGCGCACCTCGACGCCGTCGATCTCCGCCGTGCGCGCCGCGAGCTTGGGAAAGGTGTCGGTCGTCATGATCGCGCGCGCCGCGTCATGCCAGGCGTCGGGCCTCGCCGTCTTGGCGAGTTTCGGCAGCACGCGCTGGAATTTCGTGGCGTCGAGCGGCTCGCCGATCACACCGGTCGAGGCGAGAAAGATCTGGCGGTCCGGCGCCTTCGCGGTCTTGGCGACGAGCTCGGCGGAGAGCTTTGTCGCCTCGCGGCCGAGCCGCCCCGTGAAGGCGTTGGCGTTGCCCGAGTTGACGAGGAGCGCGCGCGCCTTGCCGCCAGCGAGCCGAGCGCGACACCAGTCCACCGGGGCCGAAGGACATTTGGAGCGTGTGAACACGCCGGCGACGCGCGTCCCCTCGTCGAAGAGCGCGAGCATCACGTCGACGCGCCGCTTGTAGCGCACGCCGGCCATCCCGGCCGCGAAGCGCACGCCGTCGATCGGCGGAATTTCAGGAAGCGTAGCGGGCGCGAATTGGGAGACGGGACCGGCTTTCGCCATGAAGGGGGCATCCTTCCTGGTCAATCGCGGCGCCGGGCGGCGCCGCACGGGAGAGCCATGGGCCGGAGCTCGTTCTCCGGCCGCTACTTACTTCTTCTTGTCGTCGGGTTTTGTCTTGTCGTCAGGCTTGGGCGTCTGCGCGGCCGGCGGGTCGGCGCGCTCGATCTGAGCGGTCTGCGTGAGCCGCTCCAGCAGCGAGCGACGCGCCGCCTCGGAGAGATAGCGCGAAATCTCGCCCTTCAGCTCCTCGGGTTGCGGGAACTTTCTCGGGCGTTTGTCGACGAGCTTGATGACGTGCCAGCCGACTTGAGTTTTCACCGGATCGGAAATCTGGCCGGGCGAGAGCTTCACGACCTGCTCGCCGAATTCCGGCAGCCACTCTTCTTTCACGCGCCAGCCGAGATCGCCGTTCTTCGCGCCGGGGTCTTTCGACAGTTCGGCCGCGACCTTGCCGAAGTCCTCGCCTCCCTTGATGCGCTTCAGCGCGTCCTTGGCCTGGTCCTCGGTCGAAACGACGAGGTGCAGGGCGTGATATTCGTCCTGCGGCTTATAGTCCTTCAACGCGTCGTCATAGGTCTTCTTGATCGCCGCATCCGTGACCGCGTCCTTGCTGAGCTTGGCGAGCATCGCCTGCATCAGCGCCATGTCGCGGAGATAGGCCAGACGCTTCATGAATTCGGGCGACTCGGCGAGCTTTTCCGCCTGCGCCTCCTGGACGAGAAGCTGCTGCGAGACGAGGAACTCGATCAGCGCGGACTCGCGCACCTTGGGATCGGCCTGGCGCGCGAAATTCGCCCCAATGTATTCGTCGGCGAGCTTCAGGTCCTCGTCGGTGATCTCGACGCCGTTGACCTTCGCCAAAACTTTGGCCGAGGCGCCGGGGGCCGCAGTCAGAGAAAGGCCGAGGGCGAAGATCGCCAACGCGACGCGAGGAAGCTGCGCGCTCCGGGCAGGCTGAGTCATAGGGCCTCCAAGTGACGGGACCGCGCGAAGCGCCGATGCGGCGGCGCCGGCATCGATCGTGGCGCGATGCGCCGGGCGTAACTACGCCGCAAGAGGCGGTCTGACAAGCGCCGCGCAGCCAATTGTCGCAGAGAGCGAATCCGGCCCCAGGAAACGCGGCGCCCCGCGGCGCGTCCCGGCGTTCCGTCTACAATCGGGACGGCCTAGAGCGAATTTTCGCAAAAGTTGACAGACTTTTGCGATCAGAATTCGCTCCAGCTTTTGATCTGGCGCGTTTTCTCATCGCTCGAACGATTCCGTTCGAGCGGAAAGCGCGCTAGCTCGCGAGCAGGAAACGTTCGGCTTGCGCGAGATCGACCGAGACGAGCTGCGAAACGCCGCGCTCGGCTTGCGTCACGCCGAAGAGCCGGTCCATGCGCGCCATGGTGATCGGATTATGGGTGATGGCGACGAAACGCGTGTCGGTCTTCTTGCGCATCTCCTCGAGAAGGTCGCAGAAGCGCTCGACATTGTAATCGTCGAGCGGCGCGTCGACCTCGTCGAGCACGCAGATCGGCGACGGATTGGTCAGGAAGACCGCGAAGATCAGCGACATCGCGGTCAGCGCCTGCTCGCCGCCCGAGAGCAGGCTCATCGACGCCGGCTTCTTGCCGGGCGGGCGGGCGAAAATCTCGAGCCCGGCCTCCAGCGGATCGTCGCTCTCGACGAGCTGCAATTCCGCCGTGCCGCCGTCGAAGAGCAGCGTGAACAGCTCCTTGAAATGCGCGTTGACCTTGTCGAAGGCCGCGAGCAGCCGCTCGCGCCCTTCTTTGTTCAGGCTCGCGATCGCGGCGCGCAATTTCTTGATGGCCTCGGAAAGATCGTCGCGTTCGGCGCACATCTTGGACTGCTGCGCCTCGATCTCCGCAAGCTCGTCGTCGGCGCGCAGATTGACGGCGCCGAGCCGCTCGCGATCGGCGCGCAGCTGTTCGAGCTTGCGCTCCACGGCCTCGGCCGTCGGCAATTCGTCGTCCGGCGAAACGCCCGCTAGAGACACGACCGCTTCCGGCGTCGTCTCCAGTTCATGCGCGAGGGCGCGAACCACATCGGCGGCGCGCTGGCGCGCGGCTTCGAGCTGGGCTTCGCTGCGCGCCTTTTCCTCGCGCGCGCCGCTCAGCGCGTCGAGCGCGGCGCGAGCCGACTTGTCGCCCTCGGCAAGCCGCGTCTCGCCCTGCGCGCGCGCGTCGGCAGCCGCGCGCCGCGCGCCTTCGGCCGTCTCGACGCTGTCCCGCAAAGCGCGGCGCTGGCGCTCGAATTCCGCCGGCGCCTCGGCAAGCTCTTCCTGCTCTTGGCGCGCCGCGTGCAGTCGCTCCTCGATCTCGCCGATGCGGTCCTGCGCGTGGTCGCGCCGCTGCGCCCATGAAGCGCTCTCCCGCTGGATCGCCGCCTGACGGCCGGAACGCATCGAGACTTCATGCGCGAGCGCGGCGAGCGCGGCGCGCGCCTCTCCCGCCTGCGCGCGCTCGGCCTGCGCGCGCGCCCGCAAGCTCTCGAGCGCCCCGGCAAGGAAGGCCGGCTCGTCCAGGGCGTCGAGCGCGCTTTGCGCGGCGGCGCGTTTTTGCGCCGCCTCGTCGCGATTTTCGATCGTCTGCGCCTTCGCCGCCTCGAGCCCCGAAAGCCGGTGGCCGATCTGCGCCTGACGGCGCTCGGCCGCGGCATGGCGCTCACGCGCCTCGTCGAGGCGCGAGCGCGTCCGGCGTTGCGCCTCGCGCGCGTCGCTCTCGGCCTGCTGCGCCTCGCGCACGGCCTCGCGCGCGGCCTGCGCCTCCTCGGCCGCCGCATCCGCGAGATAGCGCGCCTCCTCGGCTTCCTGGCGCAGTTCGGAAAGGCGGTTCCTCTCGACGAGACGCCGCGCGGCGGGCGTCGGCGCCTCGGCCGCCTGGGTGAAACCGTCCCAGCGCCAGAGGTCCCCTTCCCTCGAGACGAGCCTTTGTCCGGGCTTCAGAAGCGCGCGGAGCCGCTGGCCTTCCTCGCGAGCGACGACGCCGATCTGCTTCAAACGCCGCCGCATCGCCGGCGGCGCCTGAACGAGATCGCACAACGGCTGCGCCCCCGCGGGCAGCGAGGCGTCTCCCGCGTCGTCTGTCAGCGCCCAATGGGCGGGCGCCGCAGGATCGGCCGACGCGTCGAGATCGTCGCCGAGCGCCGCGCCGAGCGCCGTCTCAAAGCCCTTGGCGACAACGATCTCGTCGACGACGGGCGTCCAGAGATCGCCCGCGCCGGCGTTGAGGAGCTTTTCCAGCGTGCGCGACTCGGCGTCGAGCCGCTGGGCGCGCGCTTCCGCGGCCGCGAGCGGCGCGCGGCAGGCAGACTCCGTTTCGCGCGCCTCGTGGTGGCGCGCCCCGGCCGCCTCCGACGCCTCGTCCGCCGCCTGCGCCTCCTCGCTCGCCAGCTCGAAGCTCGCCTCGAGCCGCGCCAAATCCTCAGCGCCGCCGCCCTCCGAGGCGATCAGCGCGAATTCCGTGTTGAGCCTTGTGAGCTCCGCCTCGAAACGCGCGAAGCGGCGCCCCTCCTCCTCGATCGCCGCCTGAAAGCTTTTCGCGCGCGCGTTGACCGAGGCGAGGCTGTCCTGCGCCTCATGCAGCTCGTCCTCCGTCACGGCGAGCGTCGCCTCGATCGAGGCCAAGCGCCCTCGCGCCTCCTCCTCGCGTTCGGAGCCCGCGGCCTCGGCCTCCAAGAGCTCGGCCCGCTCCTCCTCGAGGCGCTGCGCGACTTCCGCCGCGTCCTCGATCAGCGCGCTCTCGCGCTCGAGGTCGCGGGCGAACTGCTCGATGCGGCGGGTGAGCTCGGCGACGCGTTCGTGGGCGCGCCTCTCCTCGGCGTCGAGCGCGTCGCGGGCGACGACGAGCCGGTGCAGCGCCGCGCCCGCCTCCGCTTCCTTTTCGCGAAGCGACGGCAGCTCATGCGCGGCCAGCGCCTGCTCGCGCGCCGCGGCGGCCTGCTCGACCAGGCGCTCATTGACGAGCGCCGCATCCGCCGCGAATTTGCGCTCGGCCTCGGCGAGCCTCGCCGTCGCGGCGCGATGCGCGATGAGCGCCGCGAGCGCCTCGTTCTGGCGGATCTGCGCGGCGACGGCGCGATAGCGCGACGCCCCCCGCGCCTGGCGACGCAGGCTCTCGACCTGGCTGTCGACCTGCTTGAGCACGTCCTCGAGACGCAGCAGATTTTCGGAGGCCCCATGCAGCCGCAGCTCCGCCTCGTGGCGGCGCGAATGCAAGCCGGCGACGCCCGCCGCCTCCTCCAGCACGCGGCGGCGCGCCTGCGGCTTCGCCGAGATGATCTCGCCGATCTGCCCCTGACGCACGAGCGCCGGCGAGCGCGCGCCGGTGGAGGCGTCGGCGAAGAGCAGCTGCACGTCCTTGGCGCGCACCTCGCGGCCGTTGACGCGATAGGTCGAGCCCTGCTCGCGCTCGATTCGGCGCGTGACCTCGAGCGTGTCCGCATCATTGAAGGCCGCAGGCGCGGTGCGCAGCGCATTGTCGAGCACGAGCCCGACCTCGGCGACGTTGCGCGCCGGCCGCGAGCCGCCGCCAGCGAAGATCACGTCGTCCATGCCGGTGGCGCGCATGTTCTTGAACGAATTCTCGCCCATGACCCAGCGCAGGGCCTCGACGAGATTGGACTTGCCGCAGCCGTTAGGCCCGACGACGCCCGTGAGGCCGGGCTCGATCAGGAACTCGGTGTGCTCGCAGAAGCTCTTGAAGCCTAGGAGGCGCAGCCGTTCGAATTGCATAGCGAATGAGCGCCACAAAATCGGGGGGATTGCAAGGTTTTGGGACCAATATGTTGTGGGTAGAGGGCTTCCCTGGCCGGGGGCGGGAGCGAGGCCGAGCCGCTCATGGTGATTCGCGCGGCGGCCGGAGAAGCCGCTCACGGAGCGCATCAATTTCCTCGCGCTATGGTGGAGGCCGTCATTGCGAGCCGAAGCCGAAGCAATCCAGGAGTCACGCGCGGCCGCTAGACTGCTTCGTCGCTGCGCTCCTCGCAATGACGGCCGAGATTTTCCTCGTCAAAACATCAAAAGAATCCGCCGCAGGAAGCGAGGGGTTTCAGGTCTCGGAGCCAATCGATCGCCTTTGGGCTCGCTTCCTGCGGTCGGGCCCCCAGTCCGATCGTCCTTATAGTCCTTGCGCGCGCGGATTGATGTGCTTTGCAGCACATAGGGAACAGACGCTCCAGAAAAACCGTCTCGGACGCCTCACCCTCCGCGCAACGCCTTCAGCACCTTCAGTCCCGCGCGGCCGTCGGGCGTCATGCCGAGGCGTTGCTGCACGTCGGCGATCGCTTCCTTCGTCTTTGTGCCGATCACGCCGTCCGGCTCGCCCAGCTGATAGCCGGCGCGGATTAGAAGCGTCTGCAGCTCCTTGCGCTCCTCGCGCGAAAGGCCCGGATCGTCGGTCGGCCAGGGCGTCTGAATTCCCGGCAGTCCGCGCAATCGGTCCGCCAGCACGCAGATCGCCAGGGCGTAGGATTCGGCCGCGTTGTAGGAGAAGATCGCGTCGAAATTTTTGGTGACGAGAAAGGCCGGCCCTTCGCGGCCCGCCGGCAGCAGCAGCGCGGCGCGGGGGCCGCCGCCGAGCGGCGAGCCGTCGAGCCTTGTGATCCCGCGCGAGGTCCAAGCGGACATGGGCTGGCGATTGGTGCGGCCGGCGGGGCCCGCGTAATTTTGCGGCAGCTTCACCTCGAAGCCCCAGGGCACATGATGCTCGAAGCCGTTCTTGGCGAGATAATTCGCCGTGCTGCCGAAGGCGTCGGCGGGATCGCTCACGACATTCTTTCTGCCGTCGCCGTTGAGATCGACCGCCTTCGAGAGAAAGGTCGTGGGCATGAACTGCGTGTGGCCGAAGGCGCCGGCCCAGGAGCCGTAAAACTCCTCGAGCGCGACATCGCCGTTATCGACGATTTTCAGCGCCGCCATCAGCTCTTTTCGAAAATAATCGGCGCGGCGCGGCGCCTGACAGGCGAGCGTCGCGAGCGACTGGATGACCGGCCGCTTGCCGAAACCGTTGCCAAAGTCGGATTCGACGCCCCAAACTGCGACGATATAGGGCGCGTCGACGCCGAAGCGGCTCTCCGCGACATGCAGCCAATGCGCATGTTTCTGCATCAGCGCGCGGCCTTCCTCGACGCGGTCTTCGTCGACGAGGCCGGCCATGTAGTCCCAGATCGGCGTCGTGAATTCCGGCTGCTTGTCGGTGAAGCTCACCGCGTCATTGGGCTCGAGCGAGCCGAGCGCAGCCTCGATCGTCTCGCGCGAGACGCCGGCCTGGGCCGCGCTCTGGCGAATCCCGGCGAGGCAGGAGGCCCAGTCCGCGCGCGCCGGCGCGCAAAGGAGAAGGAGCGCCGCGAGCGCGGCGAAGCGCAGATGATTCGCTTTCATGGGCTTGATGCTAATCGCTCGCGCCCCTTTCGCAAGCTTGAGGGTCCGCGCCGGCGTCAAGAACCGCTCGAAACGCCTTTGAAAACATCCAAGGCGACCGCGAGAACGACTGTGGCGGGCACCGCCAGCGCCACCCCCATCGAGCCGAAGAGCGTGCCGAAGACGAGCATGCAGAACAGCAGCACTGCGGGCGGCACGCTCAGCGACCGGCTCTGCAGAAAGGGCGTGATCAGATAGCCCTCGAGAAAGCTCGCGCCGCCGACGGCGAGCGCAGCGAGGGCGGCCGTCTGCAGCCCATGCGGCAAGGCGACCAAGGCCGTCACGACGATCGCGACGATCGAGCCGAAATAGGGGATGAAGGCCAGAGCCCCGCTGATCGTCGCCAGCGCCAAGGCCGCCGGGACGCCGAAGGCCCACAGCGCCACCCCGGCGAAGAAGGCGTTCATGACCACGACATAGAGCTGAATGACGAGCCATTGCCGCAGCGCGGCGGCGGAGCCGTCGAGAAAGCGCGCGACCTCGGCCCGCTTCGTGGGCGGCGCGAACGCGATCAGGCCGGAAACATGAGTTTGCGGGTCGGCGGCGAGATAGGCGGCGCCGATGATGGCGAACACCGCAAAGGCGAGGGCGCTGCCGAAAGAGGTGAGAATCGCCGCGATGTGCAGCGCGACCGGGCCGGTCGCCTTCGAAAAATCAACGCCCGCGATCAGTTTCTCGATGAATTCGCCCCAGGGATGCGCTTCGACGGACCCCTCGATCATGGCGAGGGCGGCCGGGACGTCGATGGCGATTTCGTCGTATTGCTTCAGGAGATCGCCGCCAAAAAGCGAGAAGGCGAGCGCGATGACCGCGGCCAGTCCGAGCGCGACGAGCGCCAGGGAGATCCCGGCCGACAGTCCGAAGCGCTTCGAAAGGCTTTGGGCCGCGCCGCGCCAGCCGACCGCAAGCAGGATCGTCGCGAAAACCGCGGGAATGAGATCCTTGAGCCCCCAGAGGATCCAGACCAAGGCGGCCGCGACCGCCGCGACGACGGCGACGACGACCGCCCGATAGACGAAGTTCTCAGGCCCCGAGTTCCTGGTGTCGAAGTTGAATTTCATGGAGCGCCCCGCATCGCCCGTGTCTCGACCTCAACCCGGAAAGAGAGAGGATCGCCCGGCGGCCGCCGCCGGTGAGCTTTGGCTATACAGCCAAAAGCTGTCGCATGGACCTCGCCCGGCCCAAAATCGCCTGAAATCCGCGCGAGCCTGGGAAGTTGGAACCCAAGGACGCGCTCGTGATCCCCAAAGCTAAGCTTCTGTCCGCCGCCCTGGCGGCCTTGCTCCTCTTAGCGCCCGCAGCGGGCGTGGCCGAGGACGCGTCGCCGCCCCAAAAGAAAACCGACGCGACGGCGGCGCGCCGCAAGCGCCAGAAGCCCGCCGTCCAAAAGCCTGTTGCCCAAAAGCCGCCGGCAGCGCCCGATTGTCCGCGCGCGCAATACAAGGGAGACCCGGTCTGCTTCGGCGCCGAAGACGCCGCCGGGCTCCCGCTGCCCTCCTCACACTCGGGCCAGGCGGCGCCGCGACGGAGCGAGGACGTGACGCTCTCGGCGAAGACGCGCGTCAACCAGCCCACGGACAGCCCGACCTATTTCAACAACCCCAATCCGCATCCGAGCGGCAATGATCTCGGCGGCGGCGTTGGCGTCGACTTCCATTTTTGAACGCCCGCAGCAAAACGCGCTAAAATGCGGTCTATGGGCCTCGACACCAAGTCCGAAATAACTGTGGCAGAGCGCGGGCTGACGCCGGCGCGCCGGCGCGCGCTTGCGATTCTCAAGCAGGCGAACCGCCCGATCGGCGCCTATGAGATGATCGAGCTGATGGCCGACGAAAAGGGCAAGCGTCCCGCGCCGATCTCCGTCTACCGCGCGCTCGCCTATCTCCTCGACCATGGCCTCGCGCATCGGCTCGCTTCGCAAAACGCCTTCGTGGTCTGCGGCCATACGCATGGCGCCGAGGAGCCCGTGCTTTTCCTGATCTGCGAGCGCTGCGGCGAGGTGAGAGAGGCGACCTCGACCGCGCTTTCGAAATCGCTCGCCGCCCTCGCGACGGAGGCGGGCTTTGCGCCCAGGAGCCGGGTGATCGAGATCGCCGGCCGCTGCCAGCGTTGCGCGGCCGCATGAAGTCGTTGCTCTCGATGTTTCTCGCGGGCGCTGGCGTGCTGACCGCGTCCTTCGCCGCGGCCGAGCCCACGCGCGCGACGGCCGATTCCCTCCTGTCGCGCGTCGAGACGCTGGCGCTGATCGAAACGCTCAACGCGGAGCTACTCGCAGCCAGGAGCGCGACGTCGACGCTGGAGAAATGGTGCGCGGATCATCATATGGCCGAGGCGCCGAAGATCGTCGCAAAGCGCGTCGTCGCGGTGGAAAAGACAGCGAGCGCCGAGACGCGTCAGCGCCTTTCGGTGAGCGACGGCGAAACGGTGAATTATCGCCATGTCCAGCTTGTGTGCGGCGCGCATGTCTTGTCGGAGGCCGACAACTGGTACGTGCCGGGCCGCCTTACGCAAGAGATGAACCGCCAGCTCGAAGAAACCGAGACGCCGTTCGGCAAGGTGGTCACGGCGCTCCACCCCTTTCGGCGGACTTTTGAGGCGAAACTCCTCTGGTCGCCGCTGCCCGCGGGCTGGGAGATGGGCGCGCGGCCTAAGGAAGAAGCCGGCGCGCCCGTCCCGCCGCATGCGCTCATCGAGCACCGCGCGCTGCTCTATGGCGAAGACCAACGGCCCTTCTCGGAGGTCGACGAGACTTATACGAGCGGCGTGCTGGAGTTCGAGCGCGCGGGGGCGAGATGAGACGCGAGCAATGCCGGCGAACCTAAATTCATGCCAGCCTCGATACGACAAGCCAGCTCGCAGTTCGCCTTACATCTCTTGGCGGAGCATTCTCGGCGAGACGGATCGTCTTTTCTCAAGGATGCGAGCTTCGCTCGCACCGCTTTGCGGCGGCGCGAAGCGCCGTCCTTGACAAAGGTCGACCGCTCGCCATGCTCGCCGCCATGAGATGTAAGGCTTTCCAGGAATATCGGCTTTCCGGTGGAGGCGCGCTTGACAGGTTTGAGGCTGCGAACGGCGACTCGCTTCCAAAACGGAACACGCCATCCCATTCACTTAACGAAAGCTCCCTCCCATGACTGAACCCGACGCCATCGACTTCTTCCGCGCCTGGGACACCTATGCGAAGGTCGTCGCAGCCAATTACATGTTCCATCGCGAGCTCGGCCAAGGCGTGCGCGACGCGCTTCGCCGCCGTTTCGAAGGGCGGAGCTTTTCCCTGCTCGACCTCGGCTGCGGCGACGCGGCGGCCATCGCGCCGCTTCTCGAAGGCCTAGCGCTCAAGAGCTACAAGGGCGTCGATCTCTCGAAGCCGGCGCTGGCGCTCGCGGCAAAAAACCTCGCTCGCCTCGGTTGTCCCGTGGAGCTCGTGGAGGCCGACTTGATGAGCGCCTTGCGAGATTCGGCGCCGCAGGACGCGATCCATTCGAGCTTCGCGCAGCACCATCTTCCCACCGAAGGCAAAGCGGAATTTTTCGCGCTCGCGGCGAAGCGGCTCAATCCCGGGGGGCTCTTGATCCTCGTCGACGTGACGCGCGAGGAGGACGAGAGCCACGCCGACTACATGCGCAATTACACCGGCTGGCTGCGCAAGACCATGACGAGTCTTGCGACCCAGGAGCTCGATCAAATCTGCGAACACCTCACGCAGAACGACAAGCCGGAGACCGCGTCGAAGCTTCGCGCGCAGGCGGAGAGCGCGGGGCTCGTCCTGCTGGAAGGCCTCATCCCCCACAAATGGCACCGCCTGCTGCTCTTCGCGCCGGCATGAGCCTCGTGGCGGAGCCGTTTTCGTTTGCAAGTTTGCCCGAGGCGCTGCAAGCCCGCTGGACCGCGCATTCGCGGGCGCTGCTCGACTCCTTTCGCGCACGCGTCGGCAGGGAGCTGACCCTGCGCGGCGGCAACGCGCGGGAGGAGGCGGAGCGGCTCTTTGGCGCGCCATTCGTCGTGGTTTCGCATGGGCCCGAGGCCGATCCGGTCCTCAACTACGGCAATGCGGCGGCGCTGGCGCTTTGGGAGCTTTCGCCCGACGAGCTCATCGCGACGCCCTCGCGCCTCACCGCCGAAGCGGAGCTGCGCGAGGCGCGCGAGCATGTTCTCGCCGAGACGGCCCGCAATGGGTTCGTCGCCGGCTATGCGGGCGTGCGCGTGAGCAAAACCCGGCGCCGCTTCCGCATCGTCGACGTCACGATCTGGAACGTGACCGACGCCGACGGGCGTCTCGTCGGCCAAGCTGCGACCTTCGCGCATTGCAAGCGGCTCTAGCCCTTCGGCCTGTTTCGGCGCGATTGGCTCGCTGCGTACTCGACTAACGCCCGCGGCGTCGGTTAAGCTTGAGCGACCTTTCGGGGGCTTTCAGCGTCGCTCAGCCTCTCAGAAATACTGGCCGATCTCTGATCCTGCCAGAAACGTTGGACATCATGGGATGCGCGGCCGCCTCCGTATACTCGTCGTTGAGCGCAACGCGAATGATCGCGAGGCCTACCGCCTGCTCATCCAAAAAGGCATGGGGGACGACTGTGAGGTCGTAGAAGCAGATTGCGGCGAGACCGGCCTCAGCCGCTGTCACGCTGCGACGCCGGATTGCGTGCTGTCGAACTGGGATCTGCCGGACATAGACGGCTTTGAGTTCGTCAAGTCATTGCGCGACGAACCGAAGCTCTCCGAAATTCCGATTGTTTTTCTCATCGACGAAAGCCATGGCCAGGTCGCCGAGCAGGCGATGAATCTCGGCGCTCACGACTACCTCCACAAGAGCGCCGCCAACATCGACAGCCTGAGGCTCGCACTGCGCTGCGCCACTGAAACGGCGCGGCTGACGCGCGAGATCGAACGCCAGCGCGCCGACCTCGAGCGGCAAGGCCAATTTCTCGCCAAGCTGACCCATGAATTGCGGAATGCATTGACGCCGATCCGGAACATGGCGACGCTGCTGCGTCGCCTGCCGCGCGAGAATCCGACAGTCCAGGCGGCCGGCGACACCATCGAGCGCAAAGTCGAGCAATTGACGCGAATGACGGATGATCTTCTCGACGTCTTGCATGGCGGCGACGTGGACGCCACGAGTTCAACGGGCCGGGAAGAGCGCTTCGCGTCGGATTTGCCGCTTGGCGGAGGGCAAGCCGCGTCGCAGCCGAAACCGCACCTTTTCGACCAACGCACGCGACGGGTGCTGCTCGTGGAGGACGACCCGCTGGTCGGGGAGAGCGTTCGGATGCTGCTCGGCAGCATGGGGCAGGACGTCCGACTTGCGACCTCCGGGGAGGAGGCTGTCCCGCTCGCGCGTGAATTTCGGCCCGACCTCGTGCTCTGCGACATAGGTTTACCCGGCGAGATGGACGGATACGCCGTCGCGCGGGCCCTTCGGGAGGAAAAAGCGCTGCATGGGGCGCATCTGGTTGCGTTGTCGGGCTACGGGCACAAGGAAGCCGTCGCAAAAGCGCATGCGGCTGGTTTCGACCGACACCTGACAAAGCCCATCAGCGAGGCCGCGCTCGAACAACTGCTGACAGGGATGGGCTGAGCTTCAATTGTTTCACGCGATGGCCTTTAGTCCTGTCGCACCTTAAAACATTGCTTGCGGAGAAAGTTAAGTTTCAGGTTGACTTCATGCTGTATTCGGTCTTCATTTTGCGAACCGTAGCCGCGTTCGAGGCAGCATCTCAAAAATGAAGCCGGCCGACGCCCTCCCCCAGTCGATCCTGGAGCGCGAACGTGCTTCGCGTCAACGACCCCATCTATCGTAAGGGCCTCGAAGCTCTTCCGGCTCATGTCGCGGTCCTCGACGCGCGCGGCTTCATTGTCGTGGTCAATCGGGCCTGGACCGCTTTCGGCGACAGCCAAGGCGCCAAAGGCGATCCGGGCGTCGCCGTCGGCGCCGATTACCTCGCTGTCTGCCGCCAGGCGGCGACGCAGGACCCGCTGGCGAAGCGCGCTCTTCTGGGCATCGAAGCGGTGCTTAATGGCCAGATAGAGGAATTTACGCTGGAATATCCTTGTCACGGTCCAAGCGAGCGTTGCTGGTTCCTCATGACCGTGACGCCGCTGGACCGCCATGAGCGCATCGGCGCGGTCATTTCGCACACCGACATCACTGCACGCATCACGGCCGATAGGGAACGGCAAGCCGCGGATGCGCGCTATCGCGCCATTTACGAGAACGCGCCCGTCGGCATCGCGGAGTTGACGCCCGCCGGGCGATGGGTTTGCGCTAATGATCGCTTCCGACGCATCTTGGGCTATGAGGCCCGCGAACTCGAGCTGAAGCTCAAGCGCGAGTTCACACATGCGGAGGACCTCGAAGCCGAAGGCGCGCTTATCGAGGTATTGCGCTCGGGGAGCGTGGGATCTGTCGCGCTCGAGAAGCGCATGCGCCGCAAGGACGGCGCCTTCGTCTGGGTGCGCTCCACAACGAGCTGCATTCGCGCGCCCGACGGCGGCGTGGAGAATTATGTCATCGCAATCGAGGACATTTCCGAACGCAGGCAAGCCGAGGCGCGGCAGCAAACGCTGATGCATGAGGTCGCGCACCGCGGGAAGAACTTGCTGGCGGTCATCCAATCCATCGCCAGCAGCAGCCTTCGCGGAACGGGTTCGCTCGACGACGCCCGCAGAGCCTTCGAGGGGCGGCTGCAGGCTCTGTCCAAAACCTTCGACACTCTCACAAACGAAGCTTTTTCCGGGGCGCCGCTCGACGTCGTGCTGTCCAATGAGCTTTCCGCTTTCGGGGGACGCGTCAAATGGTCGGGCCCGAGCGTCATTCTGGCGGTCAAAGCCGCGCAGACTTTCGCCCTCGTCGCGCACGAGCTGGCGACCAACGCCTCTAAATATGGCGCTCTGTCTGCGCCCGAGGGACAAATTAGAATTCAATGGGAAGTCGTCGGACCAGCCGAAGAAGAGAGGCTGAAGTTCGAGTGGCGAGAGGAAGGCGGGCCTCCCGCGCCGCCGCCGCGGCGCCAGGGCTTCGGTTCGATGCTCATCATGACCGTCGCCGGGGCCGAGTTCGGTTGCAAGCCCGAAGTCAGCTATACGACTGCTGGCTTTGCCTATCGTTTCGATGCGCCGCTCAAAAAACTGGGCACGGCTCCCTCTGAGACGCGCGTTCGGTCCAAGCTCAAGAGCGACGTGACCCGCGCGCTCTATGAGGAATGGACGCGTTGCCGTGGCGCCTCCGGCGCTTTGCCGCGTTTGGACGAATTTGACTGGCTCCGTTTTGCTCCGACGGGCGTCTTGGCGGTGGCCCGGATTGACCGGGACGGGCGCCCACAGCTCATTCAAATCGGCCGCGGGCTCGTCGAGGAACTCGGCGGCCCTTCCAAGGAGCGGGAGCTCACCGAAGAGGAGCAAGAGGGCCTCCTGGCCGCATACGGCCGCTGCGCGTCAAAGGGCGAGCCCTGTCACGAATATCTTCACTGCAATTTTGGCGACGGCGAGCCTGTAACCTTTGAACGCCTCATCGTTCCCTTTTCGGCGGGAGCGGTCAATGAGGTGACTCATGTGGCGGCCGCCGTCGTTTTCGGCGGACAGACAAGGCTTAAAGAGCCTTAGTCTCATGCTCCGGCGATCGCGCTTTATGGGGCCTCCTGTTTCTCGAAGCTTGAAAAAAACACGGCGGTATGGCACTTCCCGACTCGGATTAAACGCAATCTGTGCGGAGCTGGTCATGGATTCCGGCGTTGATCTTCTGAGCTTCGAGACGCCGAACCTCGCGCGCGAGGTCGAGAAACTGTCGAGCGCCGAACTGGACCGCCTTGCGTTCGGAGTGATCGGACTCGATGCGAACGACGTGGTTCGCGTATTCAACCAGGCTGAGCAAGTCGACTCGGGCTTCGGACATCGAACGACGCTCGGAAAACTCTTCTTCGTCGATATTGCTCCGTGCATGGATAACGGATACTTCAAAGGCCGTATCGATCGCGCTCGCAAGACGGGCGCCTTGGACATCTCCTTCACCTTCGTCGGAGACTTCGAGGATCGGGATCGCGAACTCGCTGTACGGGCGCAGGCGGCGAGTGACGGCGGACTCTGGATCTTTCACAAGCGAAACACAGGCGACTAAGGCTCTGACCGCCAATCGTATCCTAATCGTCGAAGACGAGGCTTTGGTGGCGCTGCACACGCAGCAGATCGTGACCGACGCCGGTTACGAAGTCGTCGGACCTGCATTCACTTTGGAAGAGGCCAAGCTTATGGCCGAGGAAGAGCCTTTGGACGGAGCGATCCTCGACATCTACCTAGCTGGCGAGCTTGTTTGGCCCGCGGCGGAAATCCTCAGCAAGCGAGGCGTCGGATTCCTCTTTCTGACCGGATTCACGTCCAAATTCGAGATGCCTCAATTCTGCAAGGGCGCGCACCGCATTGCGAAGCCCCTGGACCAAGTTTCATTTCTGTCTGCGCTTGCGGAGATCTCGGCTCGCGTTTGATCCGAGCGCGCGGGTCATGGCGTGGAGGCCAATCCCTTGCGCAGCGCTGCGCCGAGGCCAGAGAGCCTTTCCGCAAGACAAACGTCGCCGTGAAAAACCGGCGCCATGTTTCGAACGCGAGAGATGATCTCGCGCGAGCTCGAGGAGAGCCGACCACAGGCGCCCGTCGCCTCCACGCTCTGCGAGAGCGCCACGGCCAAAATTGTTACGATGTCGAAGGCGTTGTCGATGGTTTCCATCGCGAGCCAAGCGGCGTTCGAGCTCATGCTGACGACATCTTGATTGCCTTTGTTGCATGATATGGAGTGCAAGCTCATCGGAAAGCCGAGCGTCTGATTTTCCGCCGCTGTCGAGGTTGCAGTGAACTGCGCGCCTTGCAACCCGAGGTCGACTCCCACGCGGCCTAAATTCGCAAAGGGCGGCAACGTTCGATTCGCAGCGTCATTGAGCAAAAGATCGAGCTGCCGCTCCATCAGCAAGCTGCATTTGACGATCGCGATTTTGAGCGCGTCCATCGAAAACGCGAGGGCCTCGCCGTGAAAATTGCCGCCGTGCAGCGCTTCTCCCGTAGCGGGATCGAATATCGGATTATCGGAAGCCGAATTGAGTTCATCTTGCGTCGTCCGCTCCGCAAGGGACACCGCCTCAAACATCGGACCAAGAATCTGCGGCGCGCAACGCACCGAGTACGGCGCCTGCAGACGCAGGCCTGCGCGCGGCGCATCGCCAAAGCGCGCGTCGGCGAGGTGGGCGCGCATCCGACCCGCGACCTCGTGTTGCGACCGATGACGCTTGGCCGCATGCAGCTGCTCGGCATAGGCTTGCGGATTTGCGTCGAGCACTTCGACTATAAGACTATAAGACAGCTCAAGACCAAGGCGAGGTCGAACAGCACGCGCGCATCGGCGCAAACGAAGGCCGCCATCGCCACGCTGGCGGAAAGGCCGTTGACCAGCGCCAGCCCGTCGCGAAATTGCAGCAGCAAAGGCGAAAGGCCGGTCGCCTCCAAAGCTTCGCGCGTGCGCGTCTTCACGCCGCAGAACCAGCAAGGGCCTTCGCCGATAACGAGCAAGCCGAGGTGCGCAAGCTGAACGAGATCGCCGCTGGCGCCGACTCCGCCTTTTCGGGGCATGTATGGCGCGATGTCGGCGTTAAGCAGCGCCGCCAGATGAGACGCCAGCTCGCCGCGCACGGCGGAGCGGTTGCACAGCAGCGACTGCAATCGCGCCAGCATTGCGGCGCGCGACAGCTCGGCGCTCAGGGGCGCTCCTAATCCGGCGGCGTGACTGCGCAAGAGATTGTATTGAAGATCGCGCGACGACTCCTCGTCCAGGAAAGCCTCGAGCATCGGCCCGAGGCCGGTCGAGACGCCGTAAATCGGTTTTCCTTTGGCGCTCTCGCGGGCTGCGACGAAGCCGGCGTCGAGCCGCCGCAGCGTCGCCTCTTCAATGTCGACATGCGCCGGGCCGGCGGCGACTTGCAGGAAAGATTTGAGGTCGAGATCGGCGTTATGCGCGAGCGTGAGGCGATAAGCCTGCGTCATGCGACCGGCGCCCCTTCGCTCGTCCCCATCGGCCAATCCGCGGGCTTGCCGGACGCAGCGACCGGCAGCTCGGGTCCAAAGTCAAAGGCCCGCGGGCGGGCGGGCGCGATGAGCCGTTCCTCCACCCAGCGTTCGAGCGCGGCGCGCAGCGCCGCAACATCGGCTTGGGCGCGCCTCGGCACGATGAACGCCTTGAGGCGAGCGCCTTCATGCGGTTGCATCAGTCTCACCCGCGCATCGGCGACCTCCTCATGCGCCATCAAGCAGGAGCGAACGAGTTCCGGGTAAACGTTGACGCCCGCGACTTGAACGGCGCCGTCGCGGCGGCGCAGAGGCGTGAAGGATTTGTCGTCGCGCCACGCGACGAAATCCGGCAGCCTGAAGCTGACAGTTCGATCGCCAAGTTGCTTGACGATATTATCTTCGTCGTGCTTCCTCCAGTAAGGAAACAGACGAAAGTCGCCAGCGTCCTCGCGCCAAGCTACGCCCGCAGTTTCCGTGGATCCGTAGATTTCCACAAGCGATGCAAGGCTGCTGTTGCGCAAAGCCGCGGCCGCGGAAGGATCTAACGGCGCGCCGGAGGACACGCCCTCGACTAGCTTGGGCGCGCGCAGCGGTGATTGCGCCGCCGCCTGCCACAACGTGGGATAGGCGACCAGAAGGTCCCCCTCGCAGAGCAGCGCCTGGATCGACAGGACGCTGTGCGCCCGCGCGTCCATCACGCGGACGCCAAGTCGGCGCGGCAGCAGCACCGTGAATAAAAAGCCATAGATATGGTGGGCCGGTGCGAAGCTGACGATACGTCTCGCATGGACGAAGCGTTGAGCCAGCAGCTCGACTTCTTGCGCGAGAGCCGGCATCTCATGCACGACGAGACGCGGCGCGCCGGCGCTGCCTGAGGATTTGAAGCCGATTGCGCCGCCGCCTTAACGCAACAGGAGACGGCACTCGGCGATCCAATCGCCGAAGGTCTCCAGTCTCTGCAGTCGATGGGGGCGGCTGGAACGCTGGAGTTGCAGCGCCGAAGCAACGGCCGTCGCCAGCTGCACGCTTTCGAGAGAGTTGAGCGCAAGACCACCTTCGTAGAAGGAAAGGCCGCTATCATAGCCGGATTGGCGTGGCGTCGTTGCAGGACGCATCCAGGCGATTTCGGCAGAGATCAGGTCCGCCAGATATCGGCCGAAATCTTCGCCTTCCCAAAAGTGCAAGCTGGTATCGGCCATTCCCTTCGCCGCCGGCGCAACTCTCAACCCAAAGCGCTCAATAAAACCTTTTCTGGCAGGAGGATAGAGGAGACGCCCGACGGCGCGCAGTTCGAGATCGCTTCGAAGCTCTAATGAACCCGGAGGCGGCGCATTCACGACCGGCGTGAAGGCCGAGATCGTCTCGGACATGCTCGACCGCGCGCGCAATCTGCAGGATCAAGGGCTTCGTCAAGCCGCGTGCGCCGTCTCCAGTCCGCGAAAGATCGCGCAGCGCTTGAAGGCCTCGAGGCTCGCCCCGGTCTTCTTCTGGCGGCAGTATTTCGCGACGAGCTTGGCGAGCCCCTTGATGTCCCGGCCTGTCGCCTCTGGGAATGTCACGACCAGCGCGTCGATCAGCGCCGCATCGAGCCTCAGATCGAACTGCTCGCCCATCACCGACCAGATGCGCCGCCGCGCCTCGTCGTCGGGCGGGTTGTATTTGATCAGCGCGATGCAGCGGGAGACGATCGCCTCGTCAATGTCGTCGACGCGGTTGGTCGTCAGGAACAGGAGACCGTTGAAATATTCGAGCACGCGCAGGAAAACGCCGACGACGGCGTTCATCGCGATATTGTCGTCGCGGCGCTTGATATAGACGTCGGCCTCGTCGATCAGCATCACCGCGCCCCAGCGCTGCGCGCGCGTCAATATGTCTTTCAGCGTCGTCTCCATTGTCGCGACGTTCAAGCCGAGCTGGCCGGAATGCACGCGATAGAGCGGGCGCTGGATGATCTCGGAATAGACTTCGGCCGTGAGCGTCTTGCCGACGCCCGGCGGCCCGGCGCAGAGCACGGTCGCTCCGCCGGACTTGCCGCGCACGATGTCGTCCATCAGCACGTCCATCTCCGCCGTCAGAATGTCGATGAGATCGGTCTGCTCCTCGGGCAGAACGAGCTTTTGCTTCAACTCCGGCTGGTAGCGATAGGGGCGCATCTCGTCGACATGCACCCAGACGTGATGATGCAGATCGAGATGGAACATCAGAATGTGGGGATGAACCGGAATCTGCGTGAAGAAGTCTTTCGGAATCTGGGCGCGCAATTCGGCGAGCTCGTCCTCGGCGGCGAAGCGGTTGCTTTTTCCCGCCTTGCGCAGAAAATGACCGAGCACGTCGCCGGGCGCTTCCAGCGTGAGGCTGCGCGCCGCGAGCGCCGCCTCGTCATTGACGAGCCGCGCCTCGCCGCCGCTCGCCGAGAGCACGATCACATCCTTGCGCGCCCAGTCGGTGTCGCGATGCGTGGCGTTGGGGTCTTCCGCATGGAAGCCCGTGCCTCTGCCCGAGAATTGCGCGCCATAGCGCCCGCGCCAATCGAGATAGGTCTCGGCGGCGGCGTCGAAAGCCTCGAGCAGAGCCGGCGATTCGCGCAAAAATCCCTTGGCGGCCAGGATCTCGCCGATCGTGCGGCCGGCCGCGTCGCTGGACATGATGCGGATCATGTTGGTCTGCAGGGTTCCCTTGGCGTTGGCCTTGATCTCGAGGATGATCTTGCCGGCCTCGTCGTTCGAGGCCGGAACGTAATCGAAGCGCGTCACCACATAGGGAAGCGGCTTCGTCGCGATATTCGCCGCAAAGAGCCAGCCGCGCTCGCCGCCGGTTACGAGATAGCGCACCAGCGCGGGAAAGAGCTCTTCGAGATCGGCCGCCTCGAAGCGCCGCCCCTCGGAATCGAGAGCGCCGCGCAGCGTCGCGAGCTGCGCGGCGCGCGCGTGCAGCTCCGGACCGGAGCGGCGATACAGGTCTTCGAGGAAGTCGAACTCGGCGCCGGTCAGTCGCATCAGATCGAGCTCGACGCGCTCGCCGAAGCGAAGCTGCGCCTCCAGTCCCGCGCGCTCGGGAAATTTGGCGATCAGCGCCTCCACATGCGGCTTGTCGATCTCGATGCGCATCATTGCCCTCGTCTGCTGTCGGGATAGGGGGGAAGCGTCAGCAGCCGCGCGTCCTCGACCGCGCCGCCGACCGTGAAGTGATAGAGAGTCTGAAAACGCGTCTCCTGCGGCGAGAGCCCCAGGAGCGCGTGGACCTCGTCGTCGAAGAAGCAGCCGATGCCGGTGCCGGTGAGGCCAAGGGCGCCGGCCCAGAGATAGAGCGCCTGGCCGATGAGCCCGGCCTCCCAATGCAGGCGCCGATAGGCGAAGGCGCCCTCCTCCGCGAGCGTGCGGTCGAATTCCGCAATCATCGCGACGGCGAAGCAGCCCTTGCCAGCGATGGCTTGCCGGCAGGAAAAGATCGTCGCCTCGCGCTCGACGGCGCCGCTCTTCAAGAGTGAGAGGCGCAAGCCGGGAAGATCGACGGGCGCCGCATCGAATTCTCCCATCGCTTCGCGCAGCCGAGCGGCCGAGGAAGCGTCGCGTTCGAGAAAATAGAGACCCGGCGCGAGCCCCTCGACGCGATGCGCGAAGATCAGGAGGTTTACGCGCCAGGGGAAGGGAAAGCCCGAGAGCAAGGGCTCGGCGCCCGGCAACGTCGCGGCGAGCAGCATGCGAAGGCTCTCGAGCGGCGCGACGGTTTTGCCGTCCATACGTTGCGCGCTGCGGCGGCTGCGGACGACGGCGCCGATCTCAGGGAGCGGCGTCGCCGTCTCCACGCGGCGCGCGTCGAGGCGGTCAGAAGCGTCGAAGCGCGGCTTGCGACAAAGCGCCGCCGCGCGATCGACGGCGGGCCAGGCGTCGTGATCCTCGCTCAGGCGATTGGCCGCCCCGAACCAGCGGCGCGGCAGCGCAAGCAGAGCGGCAAGATCGAGCGAAGGCGCGTCTCCCCCGCCGGCGTCGATCCACAAGAGCGCATCGGGATGCTCGGCTTCCCACCGATGCGAGGCGTCAGCCCGGTCGAGGCCCAAGAGCGCCGCGATCTCCGCATCCGCGGGCTCGGGCAGCAGAAAGGCGCGCCAGCCGAGCGCCGCGGCGGCCAGAGCGGCCGCGCCGATCGCATGACCGGCGTCGAGCTGGCAGTAGCGATAGGCGCGCTCGCCATATTTCCAGGCCTCGCGCCAGGGAACGGCCGAAAGTCCGAGCAGGAAGCCGCCCTCGGGCAGGACTTGCCGCTCCGAGAAAACGGCGCGGGTTTCGAGCCCGTGCTCGAGCGGCGCATAGTGATAGAGCGCCGCGACATTGCTCAGGCCCTCGACGGCGTCGAGCAGCGCGTAGGCCTCGGTCGGATGCAGATTGCCGGATGACGGATTGTTGCGCAGCGCCCAGGTCGATCCCTCGATGCTTTTCCAGGCCGAGAGGCCGAAGGCGAGCTCAAAGAACAGCCCAAGCGCCGGTTTAGCGAGCGGCGCAGGGTTAGGCGCCGGCCCCGGAAAGGCTGGCGTCGGCTGATCCATGAGCAGCGGCAGCGCAACGAGCGGCGCGCCCTCGAAGCGGCGATAGGGTGAGGGCTGCGAGGTCCAATCGAGAAAGGCGGGGCCCAGCGCATAGCGGGTCGGCGCGTGCTTGGTGCGCAGATGATAGGCGACAATGTCCTCGGGAAGCGCGTCGTGATCGACGAGCCGCTCGAGGCTCCCGCCCTCCTGGGCACGGATTTTGTTTGCGGCCGGGTCCATGACGCTCCCCTTTTCCCAAAGCCCAATTCAAGAAGGGCGCCGAGGACGAGAATGACGCAGCGTTTTTCGGTCGAGCCGATCGCGCATCGCTTTCTCGGGCCGCTAATCGCGCTGGCGCTCCCCGGCCAGCCGCGACGCCTTCTCAAGCTTCAGGAAGCTTCGAGCCTCTCCCGAGCGCTCGCGGCCGTGGCCCAGGACGCCAGCGCGGAGCGCCAGATTTATATGAGCCCCATCGCGAGCGATTGCGATTTCGACGCGCGCGTGGTCTCGTCCGGCCTCGTCGTCGTCTGGGAGGGATGCGCCGACGCGGCGCTGAGTGTTGAAGAGGCGCTGCGGCTCGCTGAGGCGCTCAGAGCTAACGCCGAGGCATCGCCTTAGAAGGACAAGGAGTTAGGACCGATGGCGGACGTGATCTTCTATGAAAAGCCGGGCTGCGGCGGCAATGCGCGCCAAAAAGCGCTGCTCGCCGCCTCGGGCCATCGGGTCGAGGCGCGGAGCCTCCTTGCGAAGCCCTGGAGCGCCGAGGAGCTGCGGCTCTATTTCGGCGCGCGGCCGGTCGAAGAGTGGTTCAACCAGGCCTCGCCCCGCGTCAAAAGCGGCGAGGTCGATCCGGCGGCCTGCACCGAGGCCGAGGCGCTGCGGCTGATGCTTAAAGACCCGCTGCTGATCCGCCGCCCCTTGATGCGCGTCGGGGACCGCCGCGAGGCGGGCTTCGATCAGGCGCTCGTCGACGCCTGGATTGGCGTGAAACCCGCCAATGAAAAGGTCTCGGATGCCTGCATCCGAGCGGGCCGCGAGGAGACGACGCCCCCCTGCGAGCCGGCGCCGGCCGAAGCCTCTTCGAGCTTTGAGACGGCAGCGAGATGAAGGCGCTTTTATCGCGCCGATTTTGCGAGATTTCGACGCAGAGACGGTGCGGTTTGCGCTACGAGGCCAATCCAAGAGCTTCAACTTGCCGCTCGATACCGCAATTTTACCACCAACTGCGACATTTTGCTCGTGACGCCTCGCCATAAGGGTGGATATTGTCTTAAATCTGCTTTCAAGATGTTCACATTGTCGCAAATGCGACGCCCGTCGCGGGCGTTATGAGACCGTGATATATTGCGCGCCATACCTTGCGCTCTTCGGCCGCCTCGACAGCGGGGCCGAATGCGCCGAAGCTTAGTTGCGCTCATGAACCCGACCGACGAGACGAAAAGCCCTGAAGCCTTTTACGACGAGTTGAAGACCGCCTTCGGCGCGGCCCTGACGCGCTTCAAGGACCGGCCGGAGGCGATCGGCGCGCTCTGCTCCCTGGCCTTCGAGGCTTTCGAAGCCAATGTCGAGGGGCCCGAGGAAGGCGCGCCCGCGCTTGCCTGCCGCGGCGAATGCGCGGCCTGCTGCGGGCTGCGCGTCGTCGTCACCGCGCCCGAGGCCTTGCTGCTCGCGCGCTTCATCAGCGCCAACGCGCCAGCGCTCGCCGCACGCGGCGTCGATCTGCCGGGCCGCATCGCGGCGCTCGACGCCGCGGTTGGCGCGCTCACGGAGGCCGAGCGCATGGCTGCGGGCTGCGCATGCCCCATGCTCGACGGGGGACTGTGCCTCGCCTATCGGCTGCGCCCGCTCGCCTGCCGCGGTCATGCGAGCTTCAATGAGCAAGCCTGCGCCGCCGCGGCGGCCGGCGAAAACGTGGACGTGCCGATCTCCAGCGCGCACGTCGTCTTGCGCGGCCTCGTGCAGAGCGCGATGACGGCGGCGATGCGCGAGGCGGGCCTCGCCGGCGGGCTCTATGAGCTGAACCGCGCTCTCGCCCTGGCGCTCGCCGCGCCCGAGGCCGCGGAACTCTGGGCGCAGCGCGGCGATCCGCTGGCGAAAGCCAAGCTCGCCGACGCCGAGCAAAGCGAGCCGACGGCGATCTTCGGCGCCTCGCGCCGAGCAGATTCAGGGCCGACGCCGGCCAATGAGGGATCGCGAACATGAGAAAGCTTTTGTTGACGGCAACTTGCGCCGCCTTGATGCTCGCCCTGCCGGCCCGCGCCACAACCTTGTTTCCCTGGATACTCAAGCCCCAGAACGAACTGACCCACGCCGAATGCCTGGCCGCCATGCGGCACGACAGCAACTATTGGTGGTCGCAGGGCGTCTGCCATATGAAGTTCATTCGCTACGCGGCGGGCGTTGTGCTTCAAGACACCAAGGCTGAAGAGGCGCCGGACGCCGTCATGAAGAAGGGCGACCTGCTGGACAATATAACCCAGTACCGCCCCAAGGAGGGGCTCTACTGTGGCCATGGCAGCGGTTGCTATCCTTCTAAGGACGTAAAGCTTCTCGGATCGGTGCTTACCGGACCCTTGAACGGCGATCAAAAGCTCGGCGACGAGACGGATCTATGGCAGGGCGTAGGGACGTCTTGCGAGCTGATCCTGGCGGATAAGGTCAACATCGTGAAAGCCGGCGCTCAAGAGCTTTTCAAGGATTGCCACTGAGGTCTCGAGGCCGCGGCGGAAAGCGCTACATCGCTGGCAGACTTATTGCTTCGAGCGCCCCTGCCCTTCCCTCCTCCAGTCGCGGGCGAATTGATGTCGAAGGAAAAGACCGTCCTGGTTTGCGGCGTCGGCGAGACGGCGTCCGCCGCCGCGCGCCGGCTTTTCCTGGAGGGCTATCCGGTCGCGCTTTTCCGCACGACGGCGCCGCGCGTCTTGCGCCGGCGCATGGGCTTTTCAGACGCCTGGTACAATTCCTTCGCCCAGCTCGAGGGCGTCGAGACACGGCGGGCCGACGTCAGCGGAGAATTTTTGCTCGGCCTTCAGACCAAGAGCTTCATCCCGCTGCTGCGTCATCGTTTCCAGGACGTCATCGGCTTCTGGCCGTGGGACGTCATCGTCGCCGTCGAGGAGGACACGGAGCCGACGCCGACTGCGCTGCGCGACCTCGCGGAGCTCACGATCGGGATCGGCCCGAGCTTTACCGCCGGCGTCGATTGCGACCTCGTCGTCGAGACGGAGGGGCCGGACCCCGGCGCGATCCTGCGCGCCGGCGAGGCGTCCAAGGCGCGCGGCGCCGGCCGGCGACCGGAGCCCGAGGACGGCGCCCTGGCCTTTGCTCCCCGCAACGGCCTCTTTCGCGCCGGCGTCTCGATCGGCATGACGATCGAGGCGGGCGCAGCGCTGGGTTTCGTCGAGGACACCCCGGCGCTCGCGCCGGCCGGCGGCCGCGTCAGGGGCGTGGCGCGCCGCGAAGAGGCGGTGACGCAAGGCGCCCCGCTCGCCGACATCGCCTTCTCGCGCTTGGCGCGCGTCGCGGGGGTAAGCGAAAGAAACCAGCTCGTCTCGCGCGGCGTCGCCTTTGCGATCGAGATGGAGTTGGAGGGCTGGAAGCCCTTTTCGTTCGAGAATTGGGCCTAGGAGGAGCGATCACTCGCTCCGACGCCGAGCTTCTTCAAGGCCGCCTCGAAAATCCGCTCGACCTCGCGTCGATCCGCCCTCGCAAGGTCGATCTTGACGCGCACGCCCTCGCTCTCCTCCTCGATGACGGCGCCCGCAGGCTCGCTCGCCCGGCCGATGACCTTGTAGGTCTGGACCGGCGCCTGTATGCCCTTCACCTGGATCAGCGCCTGTTCCTCGGCGAGGATCTGATCCTTAACGAGCGACCATGTCTCGTGCGACAGCAGGATCGAGTTGGCTGAGGCGGCCTTTTCGATGCGCGCCGCCAGGTTCACCTGATGGCCGACGATCGTGTAATCCATCCGCTGCTCGCTGCCGAAATCACCCACGGTGCAATAGCCGGTGTTGACGCCGATGCGCAGCTGCAAGGGAAAGCTCAGACCCGCGCCTCTCCATTTCCGATCGAGCCGGCGAGCGGCCGCGAGCATCTCCATCGCCATGACGACGCAGGCCGTCGCGTCTTCCTTGACGCCGCGGCTTTTCGGATCGCCGAAGAAAACCATGATCGCATCGCCGATATATTTGTCGATCGTGGCGCCGTGCTTGAGCGCGATCTCGGCCATCTCGTTGAGAAATTCGTTGAGAAGCCGGGTGAGATCCTCTGCCTCGAGACTTTCGGCGATCTCGCTGAACGAGACGACGTCCGCAAACAGAATGGTGAGCTTTTTGCGCTGCGCGGCTGTCGAGACGACGTTGCCGTTTTGAAAAAGCGTTTCATAAACTTGCGGCGACAAATAGCTCGACAGGCGCTCGGAGAGCCGCTTGAGCTCGCTGTTCCTCTCCTCGAGCGCCGCCGTGCGCTGCGCGACGAGCGCGTCGAGCGTCTTTTCCCGCGTCAGAAAATCCTGCGCCGTCGTCATGAATACGCGCGCCAGCTGACCCAGCTCGTCGCTCCGCTCGGCGACAACCGAAAGGCGCTCGTCAAGGACGCGGTTGGCTTCGACATTTTGAGCCGCGCGCGTGATCGCCAGGACCGGCGCCGTCTGCCGACGCGCGAGCCAAGCCGCCAGCGCCGCGGCGGCGAGCGAGACGAGCGCCGAAATGGCGGAGGCGACCATCAGCCGAGTGCGAATGTGTCGGCCGAGGCGCTCGAGAGGCAGACGCACCAGCGCGGCGCCGAGGCGTTCGCCATCGTCACGATTGATTGGCGCGATCACGCTGAGGTCGGACCCTAAGGTCATCGATTTCACGACGCCGGTTCGGATCACCTCCGCGATCGGCGCGATCTCCGCTTCCTCGAGCTTTTGGCGTGGATGCGCGGCGTCGGGCCTCGGACTGACGATCAGCTGCGAATCTTTGTCGAAAATGAAGATGGCGTCGATGTCGCGGCCGGCGAGCAGGCTGTCCACCACGCGTTGGAGCCCGAGCTTCTCCTTCAGGCCGTCGAAGTAGCGCGCGCTATAGCCGACCTCCACGATCCGCGGCTTATCGACGCCCGCAACGCCGACATATTTAAATTTCTCGTCGTCGACTTCGCGCTTTTGTATGCCCTGGATGACGACGGGCGTCGCGCCCGTCAGCAAGCCCCAGAACTCATGCGCCTGCGGCTGTTCCGCGGCCGAGGCCTTGAACTGGAAGTCCGCCGAGTGGCCGGTGTGGAGCTTGGCGAAGCCTTTCTCGTCGGAGACCCAGACCTCGTCGAGGATCGACTTGTCGTCGATGCGCGTCAGCCGTTCATTGATCTGCTTCGTCGTCAGGCCGCATTTCTCCGCGACGGCGACGAGCTCCGCAATAGCGGACGCGGCGACCACCATATGCTGGCCGACAATTTCCTCCACCTCGCCGGGCGTCTGGTCGGCGACGGCGGCGGCGCGCGCGAGAAGGCGCGCCACGGTCAGTCCTTGACGCTCGATCTCAGCGAGCTCCTGGCGGTAGAAAAACCCGGCCGACAATCCCGACGCGATCAGCGTCGAGGTGACGACCGAGCCGATGACGAGGGCGATCAGCCGGGAAGCGAACGAAGATTTGGCGAGCATGTCGCACGATATCCGAAGGATGGCCTGGGTTCGAGCGCCCCGCAATGAAGCCCCCGGGGAGCAAACGGACGAAACCGGCGCGCCGTCCAGCCCGACGCCGCGTCATCGTGAACAGGAAGAGTTAAACGGGCGCAATCGTCACCGCCACATCGCAGGACGGCGCGAGATAGGGCGCGGAGGTGACGAGCACATCCGCGCCGGCTTCGACATATGCGCGCGCGTTGCCCGCGTTGACGCCTCCTGCCGCCGCGATCACCGGTCGAGGCGCGCGACGCGCCGCATAGCGCGCGAGCTCGGCGACGTTTTGGGGCGCGAATTTCTCGGTCTGGATCACGTCGAAACCGGCGTCGACCGCCGCAATGCCCTCATCCAAAGTCTTGACCTCGATGACGAGCTTCTTTTCCGGTGCGGCGCGGCGCAGGCGCCTGGCGATTTCCACGAGCGGCTCGCCGTCAAGAAAGACGCGATGTTCGGGAAAGACGAGAAGCGTCTCGGAAAGGCCGGCCCGATGCGCGATCGCGCCGCCCGCCTTGATCGCCGCGAGCGCGAAGGCCCGCGTCCCCGGCAGGGTCTTGCGCGTGCAGGCGACCACGGCCTCGGGCGAGGCGACGCGCGCCGCCTCGACAATGGCGCGCGCGCTGCTCGCGACGCCGGACCAGATTTCGATTAGCGTCTGCGCGGTTTTCCAGGCGCGAAGCAACGCGGGCGCGGGGCCCTGCGCGGAAAGGATCGCGTCGCCCGGACGAAGTGTCGCCCCGGAGGCGCAGTCGAGCGCAACCTCGCCGCCGGCGATTTCGATCAGTCGCGCCGCCTCCTCGACGAGCGCCGCGACCATGGGACCGCGCGCCGCAAAGCGCATCGCGCCGGCGGCTTGACCGAGCGCCAGGGTCTCGCTGGTCAGATCACCGAAAGGCGCGTCCTCGAAAAGCAGCCGTTCGAGCTCGGCTTGGCTGACGATCACGGCTTTCCTCCCAGTGGCGCGTTGCAGCAATTCAGGCGGCGGCGCCTGAACGCAACCGGCCAGCGGGCCTTTTGCGCGCGCGGTCCGGTCGTGGCAAGAAGGGCCTTCCTTCGGAGACGCCTCGCATGCCCCTTTACGCGCTTGACGACGAAACGCCGCGCCTGCCGGCCTCGGGTCGATTCTGGGTCGCCCCCAACGCCATCCTCATCGGCCGCGTGGCGCTGGAGGAGGACGCCAACATCTGGTTCGGCTGCGTGCTGCGCGGCGACAATGAGTGGATCACGATCGGCGCGCGCACCAACATCCAGGACAATTGCGTGCTGCACACCGACATGGGCTTTCCGCTCGACATCGGCGCGGATTGCACGATCGGCCACAATGTCATCCTGCATAGCTGCACCATCGGCGAGAACAGCCTCATCGGCATGGGCGCGACGATTCTGAACGGCGCGAAGATCGGCAAAAACTGCCTCGTCGGCGCCAACGCGCTCGTCACCGAGAACAAGGTCTTTCCCGACAACAGCCTGATCGTCGGCGCGCCGGCGCAGGTCAAGCGCGAGCTCGATCCCGGCGCGCTGCAGCGCCACCTGGAATCGGCCAAGCATTACGTCGAGAACGCGCGCCGCTACGCCCACGGTTTACGGCCAATACCCGGCGCCTGAACCCGGAAGGGGCGCCATTCAGTTTGCGTTCAGACGGGCTCGTCTCTAACCTCGCTTTCTAGAGCGAATCTGAAGAGGAGCCCGATCATGCGATCACGCCTCGCCCTCGGCTTGCTTGCGGCGTTTCTCTTTTGCGTCGCCAACGCGGCGGCGGCGGCCGAGCGGCGCATCGCGCTCGTCATCGGCGAGAGCGCCTATGAGGGCAAGCCGATCGAGACGGCGGCCAATGACGCCGGGCTCATGGCGCAGACCCTGCAGGCGGCGGGCTTCGACGTCAGCGGCGCGCGCGATCTCGACGAGGACTCGCTGCGCGGCTCGCTGCGCGACTTTCTGGAGAAGGCGCGCAACGTCGGACCCGACGGCGTCGCCTTCATCTATTTCGCGGGCGCCGGCGCGCAGCTCGAAGGCGACAATTATCTTCTGCCCGTCGGCGCGCCAATCGCCCGCGACGCTGACATTCCTCTGCACGGCGCGCGTCTCTCCGACTATTTGAAGCCGCTCGCCGCTATGGGACTGAAGACCGCGGTCATCGTCCTCGACGCGGCGCGCGCCCTCCCCTACCCGATCCAGGGCCAGCCGCTCGCCGGCGGGCTGGCGCTCTATGAGCCGGGCCCGAGCCTGCTGCTCGCTTTCAACGCCGCGCCGGGCACGATCGCGCCGCCGGAGCCCGGTCCCTACGGCGTCTATGCGCACGCCCTGGCCGAGATGATCCGCGCCGGCGGCCTACCGATCGCGCAGGTCTTCGACCAGACGCGCCTGCGCGTCCTCGACGAGACCAAGGGCGCGCAGATCCCGTGGAATTCGCGAGGCTTCGACACGCCCTTCCTCTTCTTCGAGCGCACCTCGCAGGCGCCGTCGCGCGGCGTCGACGACGCGGCGCTGCGCAGCAAGCCCATCGCGCAATTTTCCGCTCAGGACGCCTTCGCCGCGGCGGTCGCGCGCGACACGCTGCAGTCCTATCAGGACTTTCTGACCGCCTTCCCGAACGACCCGCTGGCCCCGCGCGCGCGCGCGATTCTCGCCGCGCGGCGCGAGGCGCTGTTCTGGCGCAAGAGCCGCATGCTGAACACGCCCGCATCCTATTGGACCTATCTGAGCCGCTACCCGCACGGACCGCACGCCTTCGACGCCCGCCGCCTGCTCGCGATCCTCGCGAGCCCCCCCGAGCCCCCGCAAGCCTTCGCGCCGATCGATCTCGGCTATCCGCCGCCGCCGCCGCCCGAGCTCGTCTTCGTCAACCGGCCGGTGATGTTTTTCGGCGATCCCGTCTGGGGCTTCGCGCCGCCGCCGCCGCCGCCGCCGTTCTTCCTGCCGCCGCCGCCGCCCGACTTCCTCGTGCTGGCGCCGCCCGTCGTCGTCGGGTCAGCCTTCGTGCTGCCCGTTCCGCCCTTCGTCCCCGTGCCGGTCTATGTGCAGCCTCCGGCCTTCGTCGCGCCGCCGCCGGGCAATGTCTTCTTCGCCAACCTCCACAACAGCGTGGTTGTGGACGCGAATCAGAACGTCGTGATCGCCAATCCCCAGGGGCGCGTTCTCTCGACGACGCCCATCGCGACGGCCGCCGTCGCGGGCGCGGCGGGCGCCGCCATCGGCGCGAGCCTGCCGAGATTCATCGCCAACAGGACCGCCGTTCCGCCGGGCGGCGCCGTTCAGCCTGCCCAGAACTTCCAGAGGCCGAGCCAGGGCCCGCAGACGCCCCAGAGCCTGCCGGCGCAGGGCCAGGGTTCGGCGCTTCAGCAGCCGTTGCAGGGAAGTCACGCGCTGCCCCAGCCGAGCGGAAACCTCTCCCAAGGGCAAGGCGCGGCGAGCCAGGGACAGGGCGCCCCGGCGCCGGGCCAGGGCCAGCAGCTCCAAGTTCCGCCCGTCCCGGGTCAACACCCGGACCACGCTTCGCCGGCGCAAGGCCAGCAGAACCAGGGAGCCGCTCCGACCGCGGGTCAGGGTCCGCAGGGCGAGGACAAGCAGGGGCGCGCTTCAGGCCAAGCTTTGCAGACGAAAGACCGGCGCCAGGGGGACGCTGCGACGAAAGGCCAGGGCCTGCAGGCCGAAGGCAAGCACGGCCGCGGCTCGCAGACGCAGAACCAGAAGCCGTCGCAATCCCAGGGACAGCCGTCTCGAGGACCGCAGGCTCGAGGCTCCCACGCGCAGCAGACGATGCAGAAGCAGTCAGGACCGGCGCCGGGGCCGCACCGGCCGGGTCAGGGGCCACGGCCGCAGGGCCAGCAGAAAAAACAGGACAAGCCGTCGCGCGGGCACAACCATCGCTAAAGCAAAGGCCTCGCGTCTCTTGACGCCGCGCGGCGAGGCTTGTGCGCGCAGGCCCCGCTCTGCTATAAGCGTGCTGCCGTCCCCCGGTTCGCCGGGGCGCGGCGCTTTGCCTTTTGGGCGAGGCCGTAAAACCAGCTTTCCGCTCCTGGGCCGCGCCGGCCGGTTCGCGCTCGAACCTTCGCCTCTTTGCGCAAAGCTTGAAAAGCTTGGCGCAAGAAGCCTCCGGGAGAGGAAAGCTTTCCGCAACGCCAACCCACGCCGGCGCCAAGCCCGAATGGGCCCCCTGGAGAACAAATGGCTTCCGAACATTCGCTCAGCGCGCCGACGCGCGAGGATTTCGCCGCTTTGCTCAACGAAAGCTACGGCGGCACAGACGCTTTCGAAGGCTCCGTCATCAAGGGTCGCGTCGTTGCGATCGAGAAGGACGTCGCCGTCATCGATATCGGCTTAAAGACCGAAGGGCGCGTGCCCTTGAAGGAATTCACCGGCTTCGGCCGCGATCCGGCGCCCATCGTCGGCGACGAGGTCGAGGTCTATCTCGAGCGCGTCGAGAACGCGCTCGGCGAAGCGGTCATCTCGCGCGACAAGGCGCGCCGCGAGGAAAGCTGGATCAAGCTCGAGAAGGCCTTCGAGAACAACGAGAAGGTCGAAGGCGTGATCTTCAATCAGGTGAAGGGCGGCTTCACGGTCGATCTCGACTCGGCCGTGGCCTTCCTGCCGCGCTCGCAAGTCGACATCCGTCCGATCCGCGACGCGGCGCCCCTGATGAACATGCCGCAGCCCTTCCACATCCTGAAAATGGATCGCCGGCGCGGCAACATCGTCGTCTCGCGCCGCACCGTTCTGGAAGAGAGCCGCGCCGAGCAGCGCCATGAGATCGTCGCCAACCTCGAAGAGGGGCAGGTCATCGACGGCGTCGTCAAGAACATCACCGACTACGGCGCCTTCGTCGATCTCGGCGGCATCGACGGTCTGCTGCATGTGACCGACATCGCCTGGCGGCGCGTCAACCATCCGTCCGAGGCGCTGACCATCGGCCAGACGGTGAAGGTGAAGATCGTCAAGATCAATCACGAGACGCATCGCATCTCGCTCGGCATGAAGCAGCTGCTCGAAGACCCGTGGCAGGGCATCGAGGCCAAATATCCGATCGGCGCGCGTTTCCATGGGCGCGTCACGAACATCACCGACTACGGCGCCTTCGTCGAGCTCGAGCCCGGCATCGAGGGCCTCGTGCATGTCTCGGAGATGTCCTGGACCAAGAAAAACGTGCATCCCGGCAAGATCGTCTCGACGAGCCAGGAGGTCGACGTGCAGGTGCTCGAGGTCGATCCGGTCAAGCGCCGCATCTCGCTGGGGCTCAAGCAGTGCCTGCGCAATCCCTGGGAGCTCTTCGCCGAGAAGCATCCTGTGGGCTCCGAGGTCGAGGGCGAGGTCAAGAACAAGACCGAGTTCGGCCTGTTCATCGGCCTCGACGGCGACGTCGACGGCATGGTGCATCTCTCCGATCTGGATTGGAACCGTCCGGGCGAGCAGGTCATCGAGGAGTTCAAGAAGGGCGACGTGATCAAGGCCCAGGTTCTCGACGTCGACGTCGAGAAGGAGCGCATCTCGCTCGGCGTGAAGCAGCTCGCCGGCGATCCCTTCGCCGCGGCCGAGATCGCCGGCGGCGTCGACCTGAAGAAGGGCTCCGTCGTCACCTCCGAAGTGCTCGAGGTCAAGGACGGCGGCATCGAGGTGAAGATCGTCGGCACGGATCTGTCGGCCTTCATCAAGCGCGCCGAACTCGCTCGCGACCGCGCCGATCAGCGCCCCGAGCGCTTCGCGGTCGGCGAGAAGGTCGACGTGCGCGTGACGCTGTTCGACCGCAAGGCGCGCCGCATCGGCGTCTCGGTCAAGGCGCTCGAAATGGCCGAGGAGAAGGAGGCGATCGCTCAATATGGGTCGGCGGACTCGGGCGCCTCGCTCGGCGACATCCTTGGCGCGGCGTTGAAGGCCCGCGAGGAGGACGGCGCGAAGAAGAAGACGAAGGGCGAGGAGTAAGCGGACCGCCGCTTTCTCGGCTCGGCAAAAATGGGGGAGGAGGCTGCGGCCCCTCCCCTTTTTCGTTCAGCGGCCCGGCTTTACCAGGCCGGGATTGAAGCGAGGAGAGGCCGGCTCCATGCCGTTGAGCAAAATCTGCAAGCGATCTTTCTCGATCCTGGTCGTCTCCGTCGTCGCGATGTCCGCTCCTTCGGCGCTCGCGGAAGATAGATCCTTCGACCCTACGACGGCCGAGTTCCAGCAGTATAATGACGCAGCGCCGGCGGCTGCGTCGAAGGCGAAGCCGCGCGCCAGAAAGGCCGCCGTCACGCCATCAAAGCCATCGGATTCGCCGGCCTCTCATGCGCGAGAAGAAGAGACGCCGCAGTCCGATTGGGGCGGAACCTATGTCGGCGCCAACGCTGGAGCCGGAGGCGCCAGCACGGCGAGAAAATAAGGCCGGCGGGCCTCCGCCCCCCGGCTTTCCCAAAGCTCCCGAAAGCCGGCAAAAAAAAGCCGCCGCCAGAACGGCGACGGCTTGGACCAGGCACTCGACCAAGACTTCTGATGGAGCGCGCCCGAATCAGGCGGCGCGCTCGACGTCGGCCTCCTCGCCGACGGGATCGGGCTCGTTCTTGGCGCCGCGACGCGGCCCCTTGGCGAGATAGCTCTCGATGACTTTCAGCGACTCGGAGTCGATGAGCTTGCGCACCGCCGAGATCTCGCGAGACATGCGGTCCAGCGCCGCCTCATAGAGCTGGCGCTCCGAATAGGACTGCTCCGGTTGCGTGTCCGAACGATAGAGGTCGCGCACGACCTCGGCGATCGTCACCAGATCGCCGGAGTTGATCTTCGCCTCATATTCCTGGGCGCGTCGCGACCACATCGTGCGCTTGACGCGCGCGCGGCCGCTCAGCGTGGTCAGCGCCTTCTCGACGGTGTCCGTTTCGGCGAGCTTGCGCATGCCCACGGAGGCGACCTTGCTCGTCGGCACCTTGAGAATCATCTTGTCCTTGACGAAGCTGACGACGAAGAGCTCGAGGCTGAAGCCCGCGACCTCCTGCACCTCGATGCCGACAATCTGTCCCACGCCATGCGCCGGATAGACGATGAATTCGGACTGCTTGAAGCCGAGCTTCTGCCCGGAAGGCCGAGGCTTGGGCGCAAGAATGGGCTTGGCCGCGGGCGCGGCCGCGGAGAGCGCCCCCGGGATGACGGCGGGAGCGGGCTTTTGAACGGCGGATGCTGAGGCGTTTGAAGGAAAATTCATGCTCACTCTGGATTCGCTGGCCATGGGTCGTTTCTGATCCGGGCCCGCGCGAAGCGGGGCCGAAGGAGCGGGCGTCGTCGGGGCTTTCGCCTTACGCGCGGCTTCCGCTGCGCCCGGAGACTCAGCGACTATGCCTTTATTGATTGGCGGAACTTTGGCGCCCGCCGCCTGCGGCTTGGCGACGACAGGAGCGACGGGGGCCGCTGAGTTCGCGGCCTTGGGCGCGGGCGCCGCATGCGCCTCGACGGGCTTGGCGACTGCGGCCTTCGCGCGGCTCTCCGCGACGGCGGCGGCTTGACGCTTCGTCGCCTTGGCCTTCGCAGCGGAAGAAGCGGCAGCCTTTCGGCTCGCGGCGGCTTTGGCCGCGGCGGCCTTTTTCGCCGCCGCCTTGCTCGCGGCGCTCCGCGCGGCGGCGGCCTTCTTGGCGGCGGCCTTTTGCGCCGCAAGCTTGCGCGCGGCGGCCTTTTCCGCAGCGGCCTTCGTCACCGCCGAGCGGGCGGCGTCGGACGCCTTCTTCCGGGTGGAGGCGGCTTTCGTCTTCGCGGCCGTGGACTTGGCGCGCGACGCGCTGGACTTGGACACATGCGCACGCTGCGACTTCGCTGCGGAAGCCGGCTTCGTGGCGGATTTTCCAGATTTCCCGCGCGACTTGGCTGCAGAGGCCTTCTTGGCCTTCACGGGCGGTTTCTTCGAAGCCATGCGCGGCGCACTCCCTTTTTTCCCGCTAACATTTTAACGACTCAAAGCGGAACGAGTCCCAGCGTGACGCCTTCTCCTCGAAGAGAGAGCGTCGGCGCCCCATCGCCCTATGCTCGTGAAGCAGGCGCCTAACCGGCATCTCCGAAAGTTGAGCTTCCAAAGAGACGAGATTCCGGCCCAGGCCACCCCTTTTGGGTCTCGCGCAAGCCTCACCTCCGGTTTCGTCAAACCGAGGGCCCGCCGACGCGTCTTTCATCCCGAAGCCGGGATTTCCGCTGATGTGAAACATATATCATATCAGCTTGCGATAATCAAAGCCCCGCCGCGCCTTGAAAATGGCGAAAAGGCGGCATAAGGACAATTAAATGATTGTAATGTAACGTTCGGATGCTTGTTAACCATTCGGGCGCGCTTGGGGCGGCTCAATCCCCTTCGCCGGGCTCGGCCGAGAAATGAGCCTCGAACTTGCCGGGCTTGCCGTCCCACTCCTTCGCGTCGGCCGGCGGGTCGCGCTTTATGGTCACGTTCGGCCAGACCTGGGCGTATTCCGAATTGAGCGTCAGCCAGGCCTCGAGATCGGGCTCGGTGTCAGGCTTGATCGCGAAGGCGGGGCATTCCGGCTCGCAGACTCCGCAGTCGATGCATTCGTCCGGATGGATCACCAGCATGTTCGCGCCTTCGTAAAAGCAATCCACCGGGCAGACCTCGACGCAATCCATGTATTTGCACTTGATGCAATTCTCGGTGACGACGTAGGTCATGGCGCTTTCCCGTTGGCTGGCGGGGTAGCTAGCGCCTTTGTAATATCGATGCAAGCCGCTTCGGTTCGCGCTTGCGAAGCACTATTGTGGACTTCATGAACCCCTCTCTCGCTCTCACGCCCGCGCTCAAGATCCACGCCCGCGCCCTGCTGCTCGGCGACCGCATAGACACGGTCGGCTTGGAGCGCGCGGACCTCGTCTCGACGGCGCCGCTCGCCTTCCACTCGGGGGGCGCCGGCTTTGTCGTGCTCTTCAAATTCGGCGTGGCGGTTCTTTTCGGCCTCTCTCCGCTGGAAGAGGACGAGGTGCTGGCGCGCGTCGGCGCGCGCGTCGCCGGCCCCACCTCGCGCAGCGACGACGAAACGCTGGCGCTGGAGCTTTCCGGCGAGGGCGAGGAGAAATCCCAGGCCAATGGCCGTTTCGCGGTCAAGGACATGAGCGAGGCGGTGCTGCTCGTCGTCGCGGACGCGCTTGCAAAGAGCGTCGCGCTCGCAAGGGACGAGCGGCGCGTCAACGCGGTGTTCGACACGATCGAGCCGATCGCCGCGACGCTCGCCGACATAGGCCGGCCGCCCTGGAGAAGAAGGGAAATGCTCAAGCTCGTCGGTCAAACTCTGCTCGTGCAGCATCGCGTTTCCGGCCGTGTCGCCGTCGATGACAAGCCCGACGTTCTCTGGGACCGGCCCGATCTCGAGCGGCTTTATGCGAGGCTCGAGGACGAATATGAGCTCGCCGAGCGGGCGCGCACGCTGAAAGCCAAGCTCGACGTCATCGGCGAGACGGCGCGCGCCTTCACCGAGATCATCGACGCCGATCGCTCGACGCGGCTCGAATGGACGATCGTCGTCCTGATCCTCGCCGAGATCGTGCTGTCGCTCATTCAATTGTGGCTCTACCCGCACGGTCACTGATTAGCGCGCCCGCGCGCGCAGCGCCGCGAGCGCCTCCTCCCGCGGGTCCGGGCCTTCGAGCCAGGAAAAGCCCGGCAATTGATGGCGCGCGAAGGTGAGCTGCCGTTTCGCATAATGGCGCGTGTCGAGCTTTCCGCGCGCCGCGGCCTCGTCGAAGGAGAGCCGGCCTTCGAGATGCGCGATGAGATGCGGTACGCCATGGGCGCGCATCGCCGGCAGCGTGGGATCGAGATTGCGCAGGCGAAGCGCGCGGACCTCCTCCAGCGCGCCTTGCGCCAACATCGCGTCGAAACGCGCGTCGATGCGCGCATAGATGTCCTTGCGCGGCGGCGCGACGAAAAAAGCGGCGCAGACCGCCTCATCGAGGAGCGGCGCGGCGCGCGCGCCCTGGAAGCTCGCAAGCGGCTTGCCGGTCGCCTCGAAAACCTCGAGCGCGCGCAAGAGGCGCTGCGGATCGGTCTGTTGAAGCTTGCCCGCGCTCAGGGGATCGAGCGCCGAGAGCGCGCGATGCATCTCCTGCGGCGTCTGTCCCTCGAAGCGCGCGCGCACGACCGCGCGCACGCTTTCGGGCACGGCGGGAATGTCGGAGAGGCCGTAAAGCGCGGCCTTGAAATACATGCCGGTGCCTCCCGCAACGACCGCGGTCCGCCGCTCGGCGGCGAGGCTCGCCAGAACCGCCGCGAAATCCTTGAGCCAGAAACCGACCGAATAATTTTGCGCGGCGTCCACATGGCCATAAAGGAGATGCGGAGCTTCGCTCTCCTCCTCGGGCGTCGGACGCGCGGTCAAGACGCGCAGGTCGCGATAGACCTGCATCGAGTCGGCGTTGACGATGGCGCCGCCAAACTCGCGGGCGAGCGAAAGCGCCAGCGCCGACTTGCCGGAGGCGGTCGGGCCTGCGATGAGAATGACGCGCGGCGGCGCATTATTTTGCGGCATGAGCCTATAGGCGCAGGCGCGGCGGGGATGTCAAAACTCTGTTCTCGCCGGATCGAGAGGCTGAAATGACCTCGCCGGCGCCTGTTCCTTGCGCAGAATGCCCCCTGGCGCCTATTGACATGTGGGGCCAAGCCCTTTGTGCTATGCCCGCGGCGAAGCTCAATCAGGGAACGGTCTGCACGTGTCGATCCAGGTCGCGCTTCACCACGTAACGCACTACAAATACGATCGGCCGATCTCTCTGGGTCCGCAGATCGTGCGGCTGCGTCCGGCCTCGCATTGCCGCACGCGCGTCACCAGCTATTCGCTGAAGATTCTACCGACCGACCATTTCATCAATTGGCAGCAGGACCCGCACGGCAACTGGCTCGCGCGGCTGGTCTTTCCGAACAAGGCGGAGGAGTTTCGCATCGAGGTCGATCTCCTCGCCGAGCTCGCCGTCTTCAATCCTTTCGACTTCTTCGTCGAGCCCGCCGCCGAGCATTACCCCTTCGTCTATTCGCCCGAGACGCTGGGACAGCTCGCCGGCTATCTCGAGCCCGAGGATGTCGGCCCTCTGACAGAAGAGTTTCTGAACAGCTTCCTGAAGGAAAAACCGCCGGAAGCTGAGAAGATCATTCCCTTCCTCGTCGAGCTCAACGCGCGCCTCAACCACGAGATCCGTTACGTCATCCGCATGGAGACCGGCGTGCAGCCGCCGGAGGAAACGCTGTCGCTCAAATCCGGCTCCTGCCGCGACAGCGCCTGGCTCCTCGTGCAGCTCCTGCGGCGCTTGGGCTTCGCGGCGCGTTTCGTTTCCGGCTATCTCATCCAGCTCAAGGCGGACGTCGATCCCATCGAAGGGCCGAAGGGGACCGATCGCGACTTTACCGATCTGCACGCCTGGACCGAAGTCTATGTTGCCGGCGCGGGCTGGATCGGCCTCGATCCGACCTCCGGCCTCTTTTGCGGCGAAGGCCATTTGCCGCTGTGCTGCGCCCCGCATTATCGCGCCTGCGCGCCCCTCTCGGGGCTCGTCGATCCGGCGAATGTCGAATTCAGCTTCGAGATGCGCATCGAGCGCATTCGACAGGCGCCGCGCGTCACAGCGCCCTTCAGCGACGAGGCTTGGGCGCGGCTCGATCGGCTCGGCGAAGCGGTGGATTCCGACCTCGTTCAACAGGACGTGCGCCTCACCATGGGCGGCGAGCCGACCTTCGTCTCGATCGACGATTTCGAGGCGGACGAGTGGAACACGTCGGCCGTCGGACCAACGAAGCGCAATTACGCCGACGCGCTCATTCGCCGTCTGCGCGATCGTTACGCGCCCACCGGCCTGCTGCATTACGGCCAGGGCAAATGGTATCCGGGCGAGAGCCTGCCGCGCTGGGCCTTCGGGCTCTATTGGCGAAATGACGGCAAGCCCATCTGGAAGGATGCGAATCTCATTGAACGTCCCGCCGGCTCCGGCGTTGCGACGATAGAGGCCGCCGAGCGCTTCACCGCCCGTCTCGCGGAAAGGCTCGGCGTCGATCCCGACCATGTGATCCCGGCCTTCGAGGACCCGGTTCTTTGGATGGGGAAGGAGGGGCAGCTTCCGATCAAAGTCGATCCGACCGACTCGAAGCTCGCCGATCCGGAGGAGCGCGCGCGCATGCGGCGCGTGTTCGAACGCGGCTTGAGCACGCCGGCGGGATTCGTGCTGCCGATCCAGCGCTGGAACGCGCGCGCCGAATCGGGCTGGCAATCGGAACGCTGGCGGCTGCGCCGCGAGCGCCTCTTTCTGGCGCCCGGCGACTCGCCGATCGGCCTTCGGCTGCCGCTGCCGTCTCTGCCGGTCGTCCCGCCCTCCGACTATCCTTTCGTGCATCCGCAGGATGCGCTGGAGGAAAGACCCGAGCTTCCGGAATTCGAGCCGGAGCCCTTCCGTCAGGTCCACTCCGCGCGGATCGCGACAGGCGGACAGGACGTTCAAGAGCAGTCCATCGTCGAAGGCGCGGTGCGCACGGCGATCGCGGTCGAGCCGCGCGATGGCGTGCTCTGCGCCTTCATGCCGCCCGTGACCAAGGTCGAGCATTATCTCGAACTGCTATCCGTCGTCGAGGCCAACGCCAAGGATATGGGCCTTCCCCTGCATGTCGAGGGCTATCCGCCGCCGCAGGACCATCGGCTCTCCGTCATCAAGGTGACGCCCGATCCGGGCGTGATCGAGGTGAACATTCACCCCGCCGCCTCCTGGCGCGAGGCGGTGGACACGACGACGACTCTCTACGAAGAGGCGCGTCAGGCGCGGCTCACGACGAGCAAGTTCATGCTCGACGGCCGCCATACCGGATCGGGCGGCGGCAACCACGTCGTGCTCGGCGGGGCGAAGCCCGCCGACTCGCCCTTCCTGCGCCGGCCGGATCTCTTAAAGAGCGTCGTGCTCTATTGGCAGCGGCATCCGTCCCTGTCCTATCTCTTTTCCGGACTGTTCATCGGGCCGACCAGCCAATCGCCGCGCGTCGACGAGGCGCGCCACGATTCGCTGTATGAATTGGAGATCGCCCTCGCCAACACGCCCGCGCCCGGAGCGGACCGGTTTCCGCTGTGGCTCGTCGACCGGCTCTATCGCAATCTGCTCGTCGACGTTTCCGGCAACACGCATCGCGCCGAAATCTGCATCGACAAGCTCTATTCGCCGGAAGGCCCGACGGGACGGCTGGGACTCGTCGAGTTTCGCGCTTTTGAGATGCCGCCCGACGCGCGCATGAGTCTCGCGCAGCAATTGCTGCTGCGCGCGCTCGTCGCCTGGTTCTGGCGCGAGCCGCAGGAAGGCGCCTTCGTGCGCTGGGGAACCGCGCTGCACGACAAATTCATGCTGCCGCATTTCGTCTGGGAGGATTTTCTCGACGTGCTCGGCGATCTGCGCCGCGCCGGCTATGATTTCGAGCCCGAGTGGTTCGAGGCGCAGCGCGAGTTCCGCTTTCCCTTCGCCGGCGCGGTCGAGCATGGCGGCGTTCGGCTCGAGATTCGTCACGCCCTAGAACCCTGGCACGTTCTCGGCGAGGAAAGCGGCGGCGGCGGCGCCGTGCGCTATGTCGATTCCTCGGTCGAAAGGCTGCAGGTGAAGGCGCAGGGCTTCGTCCCCGGACGCCATGTGATCGGCTGCAACGGCAGACGCGTGCCGATGACCGGCGGCGGCGCACAGGGCGAAGCCGTCGCGGGCGTGCGCTTCAAGGCCTGGACGCTGGCCTCCGGCATGCATCCGACGATCCCGGTGCATGCGCCGCTCACCTTCGATGTGATCGACACCTGGAGCCTGCGCTCGCTCGGCGGCTGCGTCTATCACGTCGCCCATCCGGGCGGACGCCATTACGAGACCTTCCCCGTCAACGCGCAGGAAGCGGAGGCGCGCCGACTCGCCCGCTTCCAGGAACACGGCCACACGCCCGGACGGATCGATCCGCCGCGCGAGGAGCCAGCGGGCGAATTCCCCTTGACCCTGGATTTGCGGAGGCGCGTTGGCGGTTGAGCAAGGCGTCTGGCGCGATGACGATCCGGCCCCCGCCTCTGCGTGGCTCGCCGGTTACCGCCCCTTGGCCGGCGCGCATGACGAGCTCTTCGGGCTGGACGGCCGCCCGCGTGGGCACTGGCTGACATTTTTCGACTCGCTCGCAGCGCTTGGCGAGAATGAGCTCGAGCATCGCTTCGCCGCCGCAGGCCGGCGGATCAGGGATTACGGCGTCACCTATCGCGTGCTGGGCGAGGCGCGCGAGCGGCCCTGGCCGCTGAGCCGTCTGCCCCTGCTGTTGACGGAAAGCGACTGGCGCGAGCTCGCCGCGGGCGTGAAGCAGCGCGCCGACCTGCTCGAGCGCTTTTTGCGCGACGTCTATGGCGAGGGGCGCCTCGTCGCCGAGGGCGTGCTTCCCGCTGCGGCGGCGGCCGGATCGCCCAATTACATTCGTCCCATGCACGGCGTTGCGCCGGCGGGGGGACGCTGGCTCGGATTTTACGCCGTCGATGTCACCCGCGGCGCCGACGGACGTTGGCGCGTGCTGGGAGATCGCGCGCAGGCGCCGTCGGGCGCGGGTTATGCGATCGAGAACCGGCTGATCCTCGCGCGCACCTTCCCGAGCCTCTATCGCGAGATGAACGTGCGCCGTCTGGGGCCGTTTCTCCGCGATTTTCGAGCGGGCCTCGCCGCCACGGCGCGACGCGCGGCGCCGCGCATCTGCCTGATGACGCCCGGCCCCTATAGCGAGACCTATTCCGAGCAGGCCTTTCTCGCCCGTCATCTCGGCTTTCTGCTCGTCGAAGGCGCCGATCTCATCGTCAATGAAGATCGTCTCCACGTCCGCACCATCGCCGGGCAAAAGCGCGCCGACGTGGTCTGGCGGCGCCTCGACGCCGACTGGTGCGATCCGCTGGAGATGAACGCGGCCTCGCGCTTGGGCGTTCCGGGACTCTTCGAAGCCATTCGTCAAGGCGCCGTCGCCGTCACGAACATGCCCGGCGCCGGCCTCGTGGAGTCGCGCGCCGTCTTTTCCTTTCTGCCCGCCCTCGCTCGCAAGCTTCTCGGCGAGGAGTTGCGGCTGCCGCAGATCGACGCCTGGTGGTGCGGAGAGGCAAAAGCCCGCGACGAGGTGCTGGCGAGACTGGACGAGCTCGCCATCACCGGCTCCAATAGCGAGAAGGCGCCGGGCTTTGCGAAAGATGGCGCGACGCTCGGCGCCGCGCTCGACGCGAGCGGACGAGAGCGCCTTGCGACCGCGCTCGAGGCGCGGGGAATGGACTATGTCGGGCAGGAGATCGCGAAGTTCTCGACGACGCCGAGCTTCGTCGACGGCGCCCTCGCGCCGCGCCCTTTCGTGCTGCGCGTCTTCGCGGCGGCGACGCCGCAGGGATGGAGCGTCGCGCCCGGCGGCTTTTGCCGCGTCTCCGACCGGCCGGACACGCAGTCCGTCTCGATGGTAGCCGGCGCGAGCTCCGCCGACGTCTGGGTGATCGGCGAGCGTCGCGTCGAGGAAACCAGCCTCGTGGATTCGCTCGAGGACGGGCGTATTATTCGCGTGCTGGGCAATCTGCCGAGCCGCGCCGCCGATAATCTCTTCTGGATGGGCCGCTATCTCGAACGCGCCGAGGCGACCCTGCGTCTCGTGCGCGCGCTCTGCAACCGTCTCACCGACGAGTGGTCGGATCGGCGGGTGATCGAGCGGCTCGCGCGGATGCTCTTCGCCTGGGGCGCCATCTCCTCGCCGACAGAGCTGTCGGCGGCCGAGATCGCCATCGCCGCCACGGGCGATCCGAGCGAATATGGCTCGGCGCTGTCCCTCGCGCGGCAAATCAGAAGCGCGGCCTCGATCGTTCGCGAGAGAATCTCTCCCGAGGTTTGGCAGCTCATCAGCCGGCTCGAAGCACGGCTGGAGCGAATAGCGACGTTTGCAGCCTCCGAACCCGAGGTGCTCGAATATGTGCAGCTCGCCTTGTACGCGCTCGCGGCGCTCTCCGGATACATGAGCGAGAACTTCAATCGCGTCGCCGGCTGGGATTTTCTCGATCTCGGCAAGCGCATCGAACGGGCCATCGTCACCTGCCGCTTCGCGCGCACCTTCGCCGACGCCGACGCCACGAGCGACGGTCTCGACGCCCTGCTGGAATTGATCGACTCGCAGATCACCTATCGCTCGCGCTATCTCGGCGTCGTCTCGCGCATCAGGACCCTGGACATGGTCATGCTCGATCCCTTCAACCCACGCTCCGTCGGCTTCCAGCTCGCGCAGATCGAGGCTCATCTCACGGCCCTGCCCACCTTGCACGAGGACGGCATGTTCGAGGCGCCGCGCCGGCTCGCCCTGAAGCTGCGCACGGAGATCGAGGTCGAAGACGCCCGGCGCGTCGACGCGCAGCGCGTGCTGGAGTTCGAGCAGAGCATCATGCTGCTCGCCGACGCGCTGGCGGATCGTTATTTCATTCAGGCGTCGGAAGTCGCGCCGACCGACGAGCCCTCGGGTCTCGCGTGATCTACGACATCACCCATACGTCGACCTATGTCCATGCTGCGCCCGTCGCCTCGACGCGCGGCGTCATCCGACTGCTGCCGCGCGACGACGACGTGGGCCAAAGGGTTGTCTCGAGCGCTCTCGAAACGACGCCGACGCCGCACGCCGTGCGCGAGCGGCGCGACTTCTTCGGCAATCGCATCGTCGAGGCGCAGCTCAACACGCCGCATGCGAAGCTGCGCATCGTGCTGCGCGCGCGTGTCGAGGTCGATCGCCCCGACGCTCCCGCCGCCTCGCTGACGCCGGACTGGAAAGAGGCGCGGCGCCAGGCGCTCGCCTCTCCGTCTCTCGCCGCCTCGTCGCCGGTGCATGCGCTCTTTCCGAGCCGCCTCGCGCCGCTCGACGAAGCGGTCACGCGCTACGCGTCCGAAAGCTTCCCTTGCGGCAGGACGATCCTCGACGGCGCGCTGGACCTCATGCGCCGCATTCACGCGGATTTCGTCTATGACGCGCGCGCGACGCGGATCGGGACGCCGATCGCGCAGGTCTTCGCCAAGCGCCGCGGCGTCTGTCAGGACTTCGCGCATCTGATGATCGCGGGGCTGCGCGGGCTCGGCCTGCCGGCGGCCTATGTCAGCGGCTATATCCGCACGCTCCCCATCGGAGGCCTGCCCACGCTCGAAGGCGCCGACGCGTCGCACGCCTGGGTCTCGGTGTGGTGCGGCCCCGCTTTCGGCTGGATCGGCCTCGATCCGACCAATCGCGCCATGGTCGGAAACGATCACGTCGTTGTTGCGACCGGACGCGACTATTCGGACGTCTCGCCGATCGACGGCGTCGTGCATGGCTCGGGCGAGCAGGATCTCGAGGTCAGAGTCGCCGTTATTCCGGTGATTGAGAGCGTTTAGAACGCGTCGGCTGCGCTTTGAAGGATTGTAGCGGGGGCGCCCCCTCCCCAGCCCTCCCCCGCTCCGCGGGAGAGGGGGCAGACTCGGCGCCTCATCCGAATTCCGCAAGACGCTGATCGTTAGGGTCCCCTCTCCCGCGCAAGCGGGGGAGGGAGAGGGAGGGGGCCGTTCACCCGCTCAGTCGCCGAGCGGCACGGCGACGAAATGCGTGTCGCCGTGGCCGTTGGCGACGATGAACAGCGCCGACTTCTTGCCCGCCTCCCGGAGCGCCGTGATCTTCTTGACCGCCTCGGCGGGGTCGGTGACGGGCTCCTGATTGATCTCGGTGACGATCTCGCCCGCGCGCAGGCGTTTTTCGGCCGCGTCCGAATGCGGGTCGACCGAGACGATCACGGCGCCGGACTTCACGGCCTCCTTGATCTGATAGCGCATGCGCAATTCCTCCGAGAGCCTGCCGAACTCGAGGCCAAGCGCCGCGAACGGCTTGTCCGCCTCCTTCGCGGCGCCGGAGTCCGCCAGCGCGATCTTCTCGCTCTCCTCGAGACGGCCCATGGTCACCGTTCGCGTCTGTTCCTTGCCGTCGCGAAGGACGACAATCTCGACCGACTTGCCGACCGGCTCTAGCGCGACGAGCCTCGGCAGATCGCGAGAGTCCTTGATCGGCTTGCCGTCGAATTTGACGATGAGATCGCCGATCTTCACGTCGGCGCGCTTGCTGGGCCCGCGCTCGTCAACCGCCGCGACGAGCGCGCCGCGCTGCTTGCCGAAGCCGAGCGACTCGGCGATCGCGTCGTCGACGCTCTGTATGCGGACGCCGAGCCATCCGCGTCGCGTCTCGCCGAACTTCTGCAGCTGCTCGATAACCGGCGCGACGGTGCTCGCGGGCGTCGCGAAGCCGATGCCGATCGAATTGCCGGAGGGCGAGAGGATCGCCGTGTTGATGCCGATGACCTCGCCGTCCATGTTGAACATGGGGCCGCCGGAATTGCCCTTGTTGATCGCCGCGTCGGTCTGGAGGTAGCTGTCGTAGGGGCCCTTGTCGATGTTGCGGTTGCGCGCCGAGATGATGCCCGCCGACACCGAGCCGCCAAGCCCGAAGGGATTGCCGACAGCGAGCACCCAATCGCCGACGCGCGACTTGTCGCTGTCGCCGAATTTGACGGATTTGAGCGGCTTCTCGGGCTTCACGCGCAAGACCGCGACGTCGACCTTCGTGTCCTTGCCGATGATCTCCGCCTTGAGCTTCTGCCCGTCGGTGAAGGTCACGGTGATCTCATTGGCGTCGGCGATCACGTGATTGTTGGTGACGATGATCCCAGACGGATCGATCACGAAGCCGGATCCCATCGCGCCGTGACTTTCCTGCGGCGGCTCGGGGAGGCTCGGATTGAGCTTTTGCTGATGGCGCATGAACTCGTCGAAATATTCGTCGAAAGACGGCGTGTTCGGATCGACCTGGGCGATCTTGCCGCGCTTCGGCTCGACGACTTCCGCGGAAATGTTGACGACAGCGTCCGAAACTTCCGCCGCGAGGTCGGCGAGCGACTCGGGTCCTCTCGCGGAGGCCGGCGCGAGCGCGAAGGAAAAGAAGAACAGCCCCGCTGCGAGGGCGGTCTTCAGCGCAAGTCGTTTCAAAGGCTGTCTCCTCGGCGCGGTCTGGGGCTCAAGGGACAAGCGCGCGGAGCGCGAATCCCCCAAAGCTCAGGGGTACTCCATCGCGGCCGCGGCGATCAACGGATTTATGAGACTTTACCTTGTCAGCGTTTCTTTTCCGCTTCCTCGGCCGGGCGCGCCTTGGCGGGGTTGGGCGAGGAGAAGAAACGGAAGAAGTCGGAGCGCGGGCTGATCAGGAAGCGCGTCTCGCCGCCCTTGAAGGCGGCCTCATAGGCCTGCATCGAGCGATAGAAGGCGAAGAAGTCCGGGTCCTTGCCGAAGCTTTCGGCGAAGATCCGGTTGCGCTCGGCGTCGCCTTCGCCCTTGGTCTGATCGGCTTGGCGCTGCGCCTCGGCCTTCAGCACGATTACGTCGCGATCCGCCTTGGCGGTGATCCTTTGCGCAGCCTCCGCGCCCTGCGCGCGGTATTCGGCGGCCTCGCGCGCGCGCTCGGTCTGCATGCGACCGTAGACCTTCTCGGAGATCTGCTGCGGCAGGTCCACCCTGCGGATGCGCGCGTCGACCACCGAGACGCCGAATTTATGCCCTTCGAGGTCCGCCTGCTCCTTGATCTTGATCATCAGCGCGTTGCGCTCGTCGCGCACGATCTGCTGCTGATTGGCCTCGCTCAGCACGCGGCGCACCGCGGAATTGAGCACGGAGGCGAGCTGGTTCTTGGCGCCGAGCTCGCCCCCGACGGTTTGATAAAAGCGCAAGGGATCGATGATCCGATAGCGCAGGAAGCTATCCACCTCGAGACGCTGATTGTCGGAGGCGAGCACCTCGAGATTGGGGCTTTCGGCAAAGAGGATGCGATTGTCGAGATAGACGACGTTCTCGATGAAAGGCAGCTTGAAGTGCAGGCCGGGCTCGGTGACGAGGCCGCGCCCCGCGACGGGCTCGCCGAGGCGCAGCACGATGGCCTGCTCTGTCTGTCCGACGGTGAAGAAGGAGCCCAGCGCGACCACGAAAAGAACGATCGCCGCGAGAGCCAAGGGCAGCGCGAGCTTCATTTGCGCGGACCTCCCTGCTGGAACGGCGCAAAGGCTGGCAGCGGCACAAAGGGCGTGACGCCCGCGCCGGAACCCTGCTCGTCGAGCACGACCTTCTCGGCGCCGCCGAGCACGCGCTCCATCGTTTCGAGATAAAGGCGCTCGCGGGTGAGCTCGGGCGCGCGCTTATACTGCTCGTAAATTTGCTCGAAACGCGACGCCTGGCCGCGCGCCTCCGCGACCACCTGCTCGCGGTAGGCCTCGGACTCCTGCACGATGCGCGCCGACGCGCCGCGCGCTTCCGGCACGACCTTGTTGGCGTAGGCTTCCGCCTCGTTGCCGAGCCGCTGCAAATCCTGCTGGGCGGCGGTCACGTCGCGAAAGGCCGTGATGACCTGCGGGGGAGGATCGACCGAGAGCAGCAGCACCTGCACGATCTGCACCCCGCTTTTGTAGCCGTCGAGAATCTTCTGCATCAGCTGCTGCGAGGCCGGCTCGATGAGCTTGCGGTCGGCGGTCAGGATTTTTTGAATCTGCGACTGGCCGACGATCTCGCGCATCGCGGATTCGGCGACGCTGCGCACGGTCGCGGGCGGATCGAACACGTTGAAGGCGAAATCCTCCGGACGCGCCGGGTCGATCTGCCAGATCACGCGGAATTTGATGTCGGCGATGTTCTCGTCGCCGGTGAGCATCAGGCTTTCCTCGGGCGCCTCCGGCCCTTGGGCGCTGCTGCGGCGGCGCGCTGCGGCGCCGTCCTCACGAAAGCCGATGTCGATGGCGTTGCGGTCGGTGACCGGCACCTTGATCACCGAGCCGATCGGGGCCGGCAGATTGTAATTGAGGCCGGCCTGCGTCTTGCCGCGGTATTTGCCGAAGATGAGATTGAGGCCGATCTCGTTCGGGCCCACCGTGTAAAAGCCCGACGAGAGCCAGGCGAGCAGGGTCAGGAGGATGAGAATCGCCACGCCGCGTCCGCCGACGCCGGAGGGGAGAACCTGCTTCAGGCCTTCCTGGCTGCGACGCAGAAATTCCTCGAGATCGGGAGGTCCCTCGCCGGGACCCGAGCCCCAGGGGCCGTGCCCCTTGCCCCAGGGATCGTCGTTTCGATGCGGAGGTTCGTTCGGATCGCTCCAGGGCATGTCGTCTCGCAGCCTGCGGCTCCGCGCCTGGAGCGGGTTGACGCAAAAGCTCGAAAGACTTTTGCGGTCGGGATACGCTCCCGCATTCTCATCCGGCGCAATTTTCTATCGCTCGAACATTGCGTTCGAGCGACGTGCGCGCCAAGCGCGGTCCTTTGTCTTGGCCGCATATAGCGCCTTGTGCGCTCGCCGGCAATTCGACCGGAGACAGGAGTTGGGGTCAGGAGACCGGTTTTGGCGTTTCGCCGGTCTGACCGCGTTTGCAGGCGTCGCGGAAACGCTTGCGCGGCTTGCCGCGCAGGCCCTTGGCGTCGGCCTGCTTCGAGCACTCCTTCGCCAAAGCCTTGCGGTCGACAGGCGCCGGCGTCTGCGTCTGCGCACGGGCCGGCGCCGGGTTCGGGGCAGCAGGGGCCGCCGTCTGCGCAAAGGCCACGCCGACCAGGATCGACACGGCTGCGCCGGCCGAGAGGAGCGCTGCGGAAAGTTTCTTCATGCGTCTTTTCTCTTGGCTCGAGCGTATCTCGTGTGAGGTAGGATAGTGCGCCGCCGGTATTGCGCAAGCGGGATGCCCTTGGCAAGTCGAGGCTTGCGGGCAAAACGCTTTTGCAGCGGCGCGCGCTGCAGATAATGCTTAGATGATCCTTGCGACACGCCAAATTGAGCGCGCTTACCCCGCATTCACGCGAAAAAACATCCACAAATCTCATAAAATGCGGATTTTCGACAAGGTTACAGGCGAGCCTAATCCAGCGCCCGAACGGCTGCGGCGTCGCGGCGCAGAAGCGGAACGCGCGCCGCGCGTAGAAAATCGCGCAGCTCCTTCGTGCGCGCTTCGGTCACACGCGAGAACGCATAACCGAAGCCGAGCGCCGCGAAGATCACGCCGAAGGCCGCGAGCCAATGGGCGGGCGTCGGAAGCGCCTTGAACCAGTCGCGCCCGAACATCCCGCCGACCGCCGCCCAAACGAAGAAGACGAGCGGCGCGTGCGTCGCATAGAGCGAATAGGAGAAATCCGAGAGCCGCCAATGGATCGGGCCGAGGCGCGAGAAGACGCCGCCTCCCGGCGCATGGCGCAGCGCCAGCAGCAGCAGGGCGAAGGTCGCGACGACGCAGAGGTCGCCGAGCGCCGAGAGATGAGGATGCGCCGCCAGGATCGGCCCGCGGACAGTGAGACGCGTGACCGCGAGCGCCGCGAGAAAGAGCCCGAGCGCGATCCACACCGATTTCACGCAAGGCCGGGGCGCGACGCGCGCCAGCGCGCCGAGCATCCAGACCCCATAGCCGAACAGGAACATGCCGACGCCGTTGTTGATCATCGGCATGAGCCCGCGCGCGCCGACGTCGGCGCCGGAAGCCGCCATGAGCTCGGGCGCTGCGAGCAAGGCCACGAGCGCCGCGCCGACCGCCAAGCCCGCAAACCGCCAGGACTTGGGATAGGCCCGCGAGAGCGGCAGCAGCAGCAGCGGAAAGGTGACGTAGTACCACATCTCGCAAGCGAGCGACCAAAGCGGCCCGTTGGTGCCGGCCTGCGCCGCCCAGAGATGCTGCTGCTGGAGGAGCGTCCAGAGATATTGGATCGGCTCGAAGACCGCGCCGAAGAAGGGCGCGTCGTAGACGCCCGTCGCGGGAAAGGCGGCGCGGCCGACCGAGTTGATGACAAAAGTCCACACGAGCGCCGGGACCATCACGACATAGATGCGGCTGAAGCGGTCGACGAAATACTCGTGCAAAAAGGGTTGCGCACGCGCGCGGTCGCGCAGAAGCGGCCCGCCGACGAGAAATCCCGAGATCACGAAGAAGACCAGCACCGCCTGATGGGAAAAGGCCGCAAGAAACCACCAGGCGTAGACGCCGGGCCCATGCGGCGCGACCATGATGTCGGAGATGTTGATCAGCACGCCGGCGTGGCCGACGAGCACCGCGAAGGCCGCGACCCAGCGCGCCATCGCGATGAAATTCGTGAGGTCCTTGGTCAACGACCCTCCGCCCGCGCCGGGGCTTGGCTGAAGTGTTCCGTTTTAGCCATTTTCACCTAAAAGCAGGTTTTTTTGGGAAATCCCGCTTGCGCAGTCATTCGCTCTGCGGCTTCGGTTCACGACCACCCACCCCCGCGAGGTCAGGGAGGCCGGCGATGATCGTAAAATTCAGAGAGTTACGCGCCTTTGCTTGCCTTCTTATCATATGATGATAAGATAGGTGCGCTGTGAGCGAAGACTTTGAGCTTGAACTGCTGCTGTCGTTGGATGGCGCTAGCTTCGAAGCGGCGGAGGGCTATGTCGTCGAGTTCTCGGCGCGGCGCACGGAGCCAACGCCGGCGCGCCCTCATGGATTGAGCTACGCGCTCGTGTTTCGGCCCAGGGAAGGCGAGCCCTTCGTGCGCTTCGACAACGCCCATGCGGTGAAAGGACCCGTCGGAAAGTTTGTGAAGCCGCCAGCGGCGCATGATCATTGGCATCGGACGGAGAAAGACCCCGGACGGCCGTATACCTTCACGACAGCGGCGCAACTGCTCGAAGATTTTTGGCGCGAGGTGAAGCGGGTAATGGATGAAAGGCGACTACCCCATGACCTATAGGACGGGAACCGTCGGCGAGTTCATGAAGTGGACGAAGCGCGTCGTCGCCGATCCCGACTCGGCGCATGACACGCCCAAGCGTTGGTTCGACAGCGATGCGACCGCGGCGCGCGCGCTCGGCGCCACGACATCGCCGGAAGCGATGGTGAAGCTTCTCTCCGAGGAGAACCTGCGCCTGCTGCGACTGATCGCGACCAGGAAGCCAAGCTCGCTGCACGAGCTGGCGACGCTTTCGAATCGCAAGGGGTCGAATCTCTCGCGCACGCTGCGCAAGCTCCATGAGGCGGGGATTATCGATTTCGAGGAAGGGCCGGGCCGCACCCGCGCGCCGCGTCTTACGGCGCGCCGCGTGACGCTCGATCTCGATCTTGTGGGGCCGGAGAGCGCTGTCTCGGTGGAGCGGCGGCCAACAGTGACGTGAAGCACTCCGACGCGACGAGTGTTGCACGCGCATCTCCCATCCCCTGCTCTTAAGGATGTCGTCAAGAGGCTGGGGCTCCAAATGCATTGAGCTACGCCTCGAGGGGCGCGCCTCGCTTCGGCTGGCAAAACCCGCCTCTGTTAGAATAGAGTTGAACCGGAACGCATCACTCAACCCGATATGAGCACCTCAATGTCCGCCGCTTTCACCGTTCGACTCGACGAGTCGACGCTCGGGGCGCTCGACCGGCTCGCCGGGAGAACCGAGCGCTCGCGCAACTGGCTCGTGGCCAAAGCCATCGAGGATTACCTCGCGCTCAACGCTTGGCAGGTCGAAAAGATCGAATCCGGGATGGCCGCCGCCGACGAAGGCGACTTTGCGAGTGACGGCGAGGTGGCGCGCCTTCGCGAAAAATTCGCGATCAAAGAATGAAGCTGCGTTGGACCACTCCGGCGCTGCGTGACGCGCCTCGACCGGCTGGCTCGCTCGACGCGCGATCTTTTGAACACGCTCGACAGGATTGCGAAGGCCGGAGCCGGATTCCGTTCGCTGCACGACGCATGCGCGGACACCACGACCTCACACGGGCTGTCAACGCCGGAGTGATTTTGCATCGTCGGGCCGGAGCAAAAATGCATCACGCTTGAACAAACGAATGTGCCGGCCTTGGGCTTCATGTCGCACCGCGTTATTCGTCAGGACTGGGCTTTGACGGGGGTTGCGGTTTTTCGCGACGGACGCGTTTCTTGGAATGGGCGAGGCGGTAGCTCTCTCCGTTCATCTCCAAGATATGCACGTGGTGGGTCAATCGGTCGAGCAGAGCGCCGGTCAGACGCTCGGAGCCGAACACGCTCGTCCACTCGTCGAACGGCAGATTGCTGGTGACGATCATCGCGCCTCGCTCGTAGCGTTGGCTGAAGACCTCGAACAACAGTTCGGCTCCGGTTTGCGACAGAGGCACATAACCGAGTTCATCAATGATGAGCAGCTTATGCATCGCGAGCTGGCGTTGCAGACGCAGAAGCCTTTTTTCATCTCTGGCCTCGATCAACTCGTGGACCAGGGCCGCGGCGGTGACGAAGCCGACCGACAGGCCCTTCTGACAGGCGGCCAGTCCCAATCCCAGGGCGATATGCGTCTTGCCCGTGCCGCTGTTGCCGACAGCGATGATGTTCTCACGACGAGCGACATACTCCGAGCGGGCGAGTTCCAGCACCAGGGGTTTATTGAGGGACGGCAAAGCCTGGAAGTCGAAGCTATCGAGGCTTTTGACGGCTGGGAACTTCGCTTCCTTGATCCGTCGCTCGACCATCCGCCGCTCCCGCTCGATCAGTTCCAGTTCGGCAAGCCGCAGTAGGTAACGGATATGGTCGACGCCCTCGGCGGCGCATTGACGGGCGAGCTTGTCATATTCGCGGAGGAACGTTGGAAGCTTGAGGGCTTTCAGATAGTGAGCCAGCAAAATTTGCGGTGTGTCAGTCATGCCGCGCCTCCCGCCAGGAGGGCCATATAGGAGCTCGCCGAGGTCGTCGCGACCGTTGCTCGCGGCAGATACGGATAAACTGTCATGTCGAGGCGCGGCGGTCGCCGCTCGATCCGACACAGCACGAGATGCTTGATAGCGTCGAAACCGATGGCCCCGCGCTCAATCGCGTCGCGGACGGCGGCGGTCACGTCCTCGATCTTGAATGCTTCTATGAGGCGCAGAACCTGGACAAACTCACGCTTGCCCTGCTTGCCCATGCGGGCCTCCAGAAGACGCCGCAATGTCGCGAACTCTTCCGGCAACCTCCAGCCAACGAGCGGAGCGGCCTGGTCGAGCGCGTTGATCTTCCGCTCGATCAGCGCGAGATAATGCAACGGGTCGAACACGAAATCTTCCCGCTCATAGGAGCGGGGATGACGCGCGATTTTCTCGGCGCCGCAGCTGATGACGACCTCGTGCACATAGCCGCGCACAAACACCTCGCGGTGACCGTAGGATGTCGGCACGGAATAATCGTTGAGCCGATACCGCACCAACGACAACGATGAAACCGTCGTGCCGATTTTCTCGCAGGCGTCATAGGCGGGCGGTAGCGGAGATTGAAATGCAGCCAAGTCGCGCTCCAGACGCTCGCCGATCGTCTGATCATGGCCGCGCAAGCGATCGTTCATGCGACGGCGGCAGCACTCCAGCAGGTGGATGTTGAGAGCTTCGAAGCTGTCGAACACCGGGATCGGCACCAGGAAATTGCGCCGCGCAAAGCCAACGAGCCCCTCGACTTTGCCTTTGTCGTTGCCCCTGCCAGGCCGGCCGAAGCGGTCCTCGAACAGGTAGTGCGACTGGAGTTCCGTAAAGACCCGCGTTCGTTGCCGTCTGCCGTCCCCCAGGATCCGTGCAACCGCGATCTTCGTATTGTCATAGAGAATCGACTTGGGCACGCCACCGAAAAACGCGAACGCCTTCACGTGGCCGTCGCAGAACGCCTCGGTCGTTTCCGCCGGATAGGCCACCACGAAGCTGGCGTCCGAGTGCGGCAAGTGGAAAGCGAAAAAGTGGATCTTGCGCTCCACGCCGCCGATGACGCCGAGGGCCTCGCCAAAATCCACCTGAGCGTGACCCGGCGGATGCGCTAGCGGCACAAACATCTCTTGCGAGCGTTGCCGCCAGCTCGCCACGTAATCCTTTACGATCGTGATGCGCCCGGTGAAGCCATGCTCGTCCCGCAACCGCTCGAAGATCCGCTTCGACGTATGCTGCTGCTTCTTGGGCCGGCTTTTGTCCTCTTCGAGAATGCGGTCGATGATCGCAACAAACGGGTCCAGCTTCGGCCTGATCGGCGGCTTCAACCGCCGATAGCCAGGCGGGATCGAGAACTTCAACATTTTCGAGACCGTTCTCGGGTCGATCCCAAACCGCCGCGCCGCCGCCCGCTCGCTTAATCCCTCTATCCGGACTGCATGCCGGACCTGAAAATAAAGCTCCACCTGCTTCATCCCCCGCCCTCGCCAAAAACAGCAAAGGGCTGCTCAAATGCCGGATTTTTACTCCGGCGCAACCAACCATCTCGGTTGCTTCATTGAGGGATTTTCGCTCCGGCGCGTACACGGGCGTTTGATGCTCACCGTCTTGGGCGGCTTGGCCGAGTTCGAGCGCGACCTGATACGGGCGCGCATGGGCGAAGGCAGGGCGCGCGCCAAGGCGCGCGGCGTCCATATATGGGGCGACCGGCGAAAATGACGCCATCACAGAAGCAGGAAGCGCGGTGCAGAGGCAAGGATGGAGAATTTGTCGCCGATCTTGCTCGCTCCTACGGCGTGAGTCCCGCCGCCATCTATCGAACGACGGCGTGAGGTTGCGGTCGGCTCATCGATAGCGTTGATGATTTGTAGACTTTGCGACTTTAACAGCTTTTTCCGTGAGGTGGGGCCATGGTAGACAATGGGAAGATACCCGCCAGGCTTTACAAGTACCGCGCGTTTAACAATCTGACGCTTGAATTGCTGATCGAAGACAATCTCTTCTTTGCAGACCCGGGCACTTTCAACGATCCACTCGATACGCGGCCCTGCTTGAAGACTGATCTCGGCGCACAGGAACTCGAGCACATTCTCAGCCAGTTTATCGAACGGCGCGTCCGTAGCGAGATGACTGCCGCAGCCAAAACCATAAAATACGGGGGAGCAAAGACAGTCGAGCACATCGATCGCCATAGCCGACGGCGCGCAGATCAGCTTGTTGCCGAAATCAGGTACAGCGCCACCGATCCAGCATATGAGGTGGCCGATCCTCTACAATTCCTTCTCGGCCAGTACGTCGAAGAGGAGCTCCTTCGTCAATACGATAAAGGAATCTTCTCGCTCGCCGAGCGCGTGAACTGCCCGTTGATGTGGAGTCACTATGGCGATCAGCACAAAGGCGTCTGTGTCGGATATTCGGTCCCACCCGACTCGGAGGATGGCCTTCACAAGGTCAAATACGGTGGCAGCAGGTTGGTTTCGGCGAGTGAGGTTTCCGCCATGCTAAATGGCGACGAAGGGGCAGGCCGCAGGGTCGACGAGGCAGTCCTGCTGACAAAGGCGAGAGACTGGCGCTACGAGCGTGAATGGCGTCTCATCGGTCAGCGTGGCTTGCAGGACTCACCACTCGAACTGGAAGAGGTTGTCTTCGGCATACGTTGCAAAAGGGCTGTAAAATACGCCATCGTAAAGGCGCTGGAAGACCGGGGCAGTGACATCAAATTTTACGAGATGCGGGAGTCGCGCGGTGCGTTCGGTATCAAGAGATATGCGCTCGATACGAGTGAACTCACAGCCCTTATGCCGAGGCGCGCTCGCGATATAGTCGATTTTTTCGAACCATTTGAATCCTGACAATTTGCTGACGGCCTATTTGGCCAGGATTTACAAGTGGCCTGCGCTTTCAGAGTTGAGATTGTCGCCCTCAATGGTATTTGGCAAATTATGGAGTTCCATGACCGATTGGCGTCCAGAGTACCCGCTTTCTGCCGGATCACGTCGATCGAAATTCGGGAATTTCGCCAAAGCGGCCGCGCGCGTTCCATCATGAGCGTTATGCGCCCTGCAGAAGATGTCGCTGGCGCGAGCCATCAGCGCGGCGGCTCCTGATCGACTTGCGCCGCAGGGCAACTGCGCCGATCCTTGCCGTCGCAATTTCTAAATCCGCTCAAATCCGATCTCACGCAAAATTTCACTTGCGTGAGCTCTCGATTGACGCAGGTCACCGTCACTTGCTGTCGTTGTAGCGATGTGGAATTCGTCGATGCGAAAGCGCCGCGGATGTCCTCGGGATCGACGCTTTGCGCGGCGGGCGGAGCGGCCAGAGAATTCGGGATGCTGACCAGAGCGCGCGCCTTGGTGACCGCGTCAAGGAAGTCATCCTCGCTGACCCCAAGGCAGGACCAGTGTGTTTTCCACTCATGATTGGCGAGGCCGGTATCCGAGAACACCGCCGAGGCGCGGCTCTTGCCGCGGTCTGAGAGATCGTCGCCGCCGTCGCATATGATTTCTTGGCCGTTGTTGTCGTTCGCCCACAAGCCATGGGTCACGAACCCCAAGTGGGATCCGCGCTGGCACTCGAGACGATGCTCGCGATCGCCTTCCACGTCACAAAAACCAGGCGACCAGGACAGAGCAAAGACGTATGAGCCCACATTCGCAGCCGGCTGGGCCTGAACGTTTGCCGCGATGCAAAAGATGACCAGGGTCAGAAGCGGGAGAAAAAACTTCGGTCGCGATAAACGCATCTGCAAGGCTCCGTTCCTGGATGCCGACAGTTCCAAAGGTCTTCGCAGTCGTCTCGGCGGCGACGCTGTCGGCCTCCTTCTTCGTATGTCAAAATAAGCTTTGAAACTCAACCGCCGCAGGGCCGCGGAGGGCTCAGCCGTTGCGATCGCAGCAAAGCAATCCGGGAGTAGCTCAGCGCTTCCCGTGGGTTGTTGCGAAGGCAGTCAGACGGCAACTGACCGGGCAGAGGAACCGATCGTTTCTTCTCGGCGGAGAGAGCCTAGCAAGATTGTCCGAAAATGCAGGATTCTTGTCCTTTGCGCGTCGAGCTTTGGGGGCGAATATCGTTCACGAGCGCTACGCCAGACCTCGACTTTGCCCGGCTGAAGTCCTCGCCGGAGACGGCGGAGCGGGAGGCTCCCATCGGTTTCCTGATCTATCCGCAGATTAGAACGTCGATTTCTGCGGAGTGCATGACCTTCGCGAGGAAGCCCCAGGCTTGTGGCGCGTGTGCTGTGGAGACGCCGAAATCGCCTAGCCTGCGGTCACGTCGATAGAAAATAAATCATAGGAGGCGCATGATGCGTTGGGCAAGAATTCTGCAATCGAAATGGCTTCTCGCTCTTGCCGTCGTGGGCCATCTCACGACTTCCTCCTACGGGGACGAGATTGTCAACTCTGGAGTGCCCTCTGCAGTGTTTGCAGATCCGGGAGCTTTTGTTGTGCAAATAGTGGATACTCAGGGTCTCCTAATTTCCGGCAAATGCGGCTCAAGCTTTTTCACTCTCCAAAGAAATAATCAACCAAATTTTTCTGACTCCAGCGCGATTATATTGACCGCGTTTGCAATTCAAAAACAGGTTATGCTCTTCACACTACAAGACAATACCGGCGCGCCTCAATGCGGGCCCGACAATCGGAACTTGCTCGATCACGTGGGCGTCACCAATTGAGACCCGCGCGCCCCCTAGGCTCGCCGCACTTGCTCCGGCGGCCGCTGCGAGCGAAGTGGCGAATGCTCGCAAGGCTCGCAGCTTGCGTGCTTTTGAGCCTTGCGGCGACGATGCCGCACGCCATTGCCGGAAAGGAATTCGAGCCGGCAGGAGGCCCCGGCGGAACGCCGTTTCGGCAGTTGTGCCCGGCTGGCCAGTATTTGGTCGGCGCGCGCTGGCGCTCAGGCTCGTGGCTAGACCAGATATCGATGACCTGCGCCCCGGTGGATGCAAATGGCGTGACAGGTCCACAGTCGCATGGACAAACTTTCGGAGGAAATGGCGGGAACCCACATGAGCAATCGTGCGATCCTGGCTTCGTAATCACTGGCGCGGCGATTTTGCAGGACTCAAGCCAAAACCCCTTTGTGAAAGAGATAGACGTAGACTGCAAATCGACAACGAGCACTTTGTTTTCCGGCTTCGCTATTGGAAAAGTGGCGACCGTGTTTCCTGATCATGACCAATTTTGCCCGGATGGGCAAGCCGTCATTGGCATTCAAGGCCGCTCTGGCAAATATGTGGATGCAATCGGCATGATCTGCGGCGCAATTAGCCAATCGAGGATATCCAAGGCTAAGGGGAGCCTTACGAGCATCCTGCGACTGATACTTGCGCCGAGCGCACTTGCGCCACCCGCTTGCCAAGGGACAACTGCCGATCCCGTGCCAGCAGATTGGAGCGACATGCTCAACGCGCACAACGAGCGGCGAAGGCTGCATTGTGTGCCGCCCCTTACCTGGTCAATTCAGCTAGCTGCCGACGCGCAAGCATACGCCGACAAGTGCATCCTCAACATGCACGGCTCAATTGGTGAGAACATGGCAGACGCTTGGACAGTAGATGGTAACGGCGATCCAGTATTGCCCGCATTGTCTGACAGAGATGCGTTTGAGAACACTTGGTACTGCGAGATACAAAATTATGATTTTAATAACCCACAGTTCAAAGGCGGTTTTAAAAGCGACTGCACAGCAGACGTCAACGGTCACTTTACTCAGGTTGTTTGGAAGGACTCTTGTGAGCTTGGCTGCGGTCGGGCGACTTGTGATAATATCCTCGATAAACAAGGGGGGATGCATAGGGGCACTCACTGGGTATGCAGATACAAGCCGCCGGGCAATGTCAATGCGAACGATGTGAATGTGTTAAAGCAGGAAGTGCTTCCACCGACATGTAAGTAATATCAGATCAAGCTGATCGGAGCCCTTGATTAAGGGTGTGCACACACAGCGACACGGCGAGTGCCGGCCGGCAGGTCGGGCGCCCTCTTCGCAATACAGATCGGTCGCCGGTCACAATCTCGCGCCGCCTTTCACAGGACGGCGACCGCGATCAATTGACATAGGGAGCCCCGGCTCAATCGTCGCGGGGGCGGTCAGCAGGCAGCGACGCGTCCGACGCGCCTCGCATGAAGACCCAGGCGAGGGCCGCAGCCGCCGACCATAGCGCGACGAACCAGTAGCCGTGGCCGAAGCCAAAACCGAGCGCGAAAAAGGCGAGGCCGAAGACGATCAAGAATCTCAAAGACTTGAGAGTCCGGCCGTTCGTCCCGGCGCCGAAACCGAACGGGAAGACGGAGTGCGACTTTCCCACCAACGCCATTTTATCCTCCAGCGCCACTTTCTGTCGGAGCGCGCGCCTTCTTGGGAGCCGGCGGGCCCCAAAGGCGCATCCTTCTTGCGGACGCAGACGAGCCGCTGTCCGGCGCCTTCGCCGTCGCGGCCATGTTTTCGCCATTAACGCTTCACCCGAGGAAAAGTTCCATTGAGCCGAACATTCGGCGCCCCCTGTCAGTGTGCGCCGCGAATGTCCACATATGCCCGGCGGGACCAAGGGTCGCCCCGCGCCGGAGGGGGAGCTTCCCGCCCCGCGAGACCGTCGTCCTGAGGCTCGCCGGCGGCCCTTTTCTCGCCGCCTCGCCGCCCCAAAAGACGCATCATCGGACCTTAGGGTTCGCCCATCGGTCGCCCTTCGGGCACGTCGATCGTCGCCCGCCCTTAGTCGATCGTCGCCCGCCCTTAAGTGAATCTTCATCAGGGCGTGGTGAATTTCCCGTCAACCTCAAAGAAAAGTTGAGGACTTGTTTTGGGTTACCTGTCGCCGCCTCCGAACCCCTCGCCCGTCATCGTCTACAAGGACACGGGCGGTCTCGTCAGCGACTACGAAGCGCAGACGGAACTCTATCGTCGCCAGCATCGCGAAGTGCGGCTGCACGAGTGCCGCTCGGCCTGCACCCTGGCCTTGAGCCTGCCCAACGTCTGCGTCTATCCGGACGCGCAGGTCAAGTTTCATCAGGCCTACAACGCGCTGACCCAGGAGGTCGATCTCGGCGTCTCCGCCAAGCTGTTCAACAGCTATCCGGCCCCCGTGCAGGCGCGTCTCGGCTATTTGACGCGCCAATACAAGGTGCTGAACGGACGCGAGCTGATCGCGCTCGGCATGCGCAATTGCAATCCCGGCCACGACGACGGCGTGGCGATCGCCAGCCGCAAGGACGCGGCGCCGGCTGTCGCCCAGGCCGCCGAGCCGCCGCGCGACGACGCCCTGCAGCACATGGCGCAGAGCGTGAAGACGGCCGTCACGAAGGCGCTGCAGCGGCCCGAGGGCGAGCCCTCCGAGGCCCTCGCCTTCGCCGACCGCAGCCCCGCGCCGCTTCCGCCGATGGCCGGGCTCACGCAGGAGATCGAAGTTCCCCTGCCCCCGCGTCGTCCGGATTTGCACGTGACCGCGCCCACGCCCGCCGAGACGGACGCCGCCGCGCCTGCGGCGAAGCCCGCGCCGGTCGTCGTCGCCTCGCCCGCGCCGGAGCCCGCCGCGAGCGCGCCGGAACGCCGCGGGTTGTTCGTCCCGCGCCTGATGCAGGGGGCGACGCCCATTCTCGGGACGGGTCGCTTCTACCAGCCGCCGGCCGAGCGTCAGGCCGACCGGGGCAGCGAGCGGGGCGGCTGATACGCCTTTCGCCCGAGATTTCGTCTCCGTTGCGCGCGCCATCAAATCGTTTCGCACGCGCAACGGAATCGCTTCCCGCGCAACGCGATCAATTCGCGCGAAATCCAAGAAGCCGACGAGCGGAGCCGACGCCGGAGCGTTCGGCAGTCTAAGACCATATCGATCAAAAAATTCTTGCGGTCCCCTCTATGGCAGGGGCCGGTCTCGCGTGTTATTTGCCCCTCCATGAACTTCCGCCCACAAGACGCCGCCTTCGCCGCGCCGCCGCGCGCTCTGGTCGATCGCTTCGCGCGACCGATCACTTATCTGCGCGTCTCGGTCACCGACCGCTGCGATTTCCGCTGCGTCTATTGCATGTCGGAGCGGATGCGCTTCCTGCCGCGTGAAGAGCTTTTGACGCTCGAAGAGCTCGACCGCCTTTGCACGGCTTTCATCGCGCGCGGCACGAAGAAACTTCGCATCACAGGCGGCGAGCCGCTGCTGCGGCACGGCGTGATGACGCTGTTTCGCTCGCTCGCCCGCCATCTCGAGTCCGGCGCGCTCGACGAACTGACGCTCACGACGAACGGCTCGCAGCTCGCGCGTTACGCCACTGAGCTCGCGGCCTGCGGCGTGAAGCGCCTGAACCTCTCGCTCGACACGCTCGACCCCACGAAATTCCGCGCGATCACGCGCAATGGCGATCTGGCTCGCGTGCTCGACGGGCTCGAGGCCGCGCAACGCGCCGGCGTCTTCGTCAAGCTCAACACGGTGGCGCTCAAGGACGCGAACGCGGACGAATTCGTCTCGCTCACACGCTTCGCCCATGAGCGCGGCATGGACATTTCCTTCATCGAAGTGATGCCCTTGGGCGAGCTCGACGGACAGGCGCGCATCGACCAATATCTGCCGCTCACGCAAGTGCGCGAGCGTCTGGCGCAGGCTTTTGCGCTCGAGGAGATCGACTATCGCACCGGCGGGCCGGCGCGCTATCTGCGCGCGCGCGAGAGCGGCGGCAGGATCGGCTTCATCACGCCGCTCACCCATAATTTCTGCGAGAGCTGCAACCGCGTGCGCGTGACCTGCACCGGCAAGCTTTACATGTGCCTTGGCCAGGAGGACAGCGCCGATCTGCGCACGCCCTTGCGCGCGGGCGCGGACGACGCGGCGCTCGACCGGGCGATCGAAGAGGCGATCCTGCGCAAGCCGAAGGGCCATGATTTCATCATCGATCGCGAGACCAAAGCCCCGGCCCTGCAGCGGCACATGAGCACGACCGGCGGCTGAAGGACTAAGTTTTTGGGTTCTTGTTAGCGTGAGCTTTCGAACGCGGCTGCGTCGCAAGCTTGAGTGGACCGATGCATCCGTCATTGCGAGCGAAGCGAAGCAATTCAGGGACGACGACAACATCCCCTGTCGTCTTTCCGCGGTTGTGGCGGAGGGTGGCGCAGGAGACTCCTGGATGGCTTCGTCCCTGCGCTCCTCGCAAGGACGATTGTCACCGCGCGTCAAAAGCTAACGACGCAATAGAATTTATACGAATTCCGGATGATCCGTTCGTAGGCGTGTTCCCTCCCCCCTTGCGGGGGAGGGTTAGGGTGGGGGGTCTAGGGATCATTCCTGAGAAAGCGCGACCCCCTCCCCCAACCCCTCCCCGCAAGGGGGAGGGGAGTGCGCGCCCGCCGCAGCGATCATCCGGAATTCGTTTCACACTCTCGCGATAGGGATCGACGTCGAGGCCCCGTGGATCCAGCTCTTAAAAGCTTTCCTTCTCTGTCGCTGCTGCCGCTCGCGATCAATCTGACGGCGGCGATCGTCGCGCTTTGCGACGACGAGCCGCTGATTCTCACGCTGTCTTCGGAATCTCTTGCGGCGCTGCCTTCCGGCGAATTCGATCCGCTGCGCCACCGCACCTTCGAGATCGCGCTGCGCGCCTTCGTCGCCGCGCAGACCGGCGCGCCGCTCGGCTATGTCGAGCAGCTCTATACTTTCGGCGATCGCGGCCGGCATGCGCGCCTGGGCGACCGCGACCCGCACATCGTCTCGATCGGCTATCTGGCGCTCACCCGCGTCGGGGAGCAGCTTGCGCAAGAGAGCGGCGGCTACCGCGGCTGGTACGAGTTCTTTCCCTGGGAGGACTGGCGCAGCGGCCGCCCCGAGGTGATCGAGGAGAGAATCCTTCCCGATCTTTCCGCCTGGGTCGCCGAGGCGCCGTTCGAAATCTCCTCCTCGGGCCTGTCGCGCCAGGAGCGTTTCACGCTGCTCTTCAAGCAGGCGGGCAAGGGTTTTTATGAAGAAAACGTGCTCGAGCGTTATGAGTTGCTCTATGAGGCGGGGCTCGTCGAGGAAGCGCGGCGCGACGGACGCGAGGCGGCGCTGAAGCGCGGCGCGCAGCCGCCGCTCGGCGCGGCGATGCGCCACGATCATCGCCGCATTCTCGCGACCGCCATGGGCCGCTTACGCGCCAAGATGAAATACCGACCCGTCATCTTCGAGCTGATGCCCGAGAGCTTCACGCTGTCCGCCCTGCAGCGCAGCGTCGAGGCGCTTTCGGGCCGGCGCCTGCACAAGCAGAATTTCCGCCGGCTCGTCGAAACCTCGGCCATCGTCGAGGCGACGGGCGAAACGACGATGAAGACCGGCGGCAGACCCGCGGCGCTGTTTCGCTTCCGCCGCAATGTGGTGCAGGAACGCTCGGCGCCGGGATTGCGGGTCGGGATCAAAGGGTGAGGCGGTTTTGAGCCGCAGGGAAAACGTGGAATATTCCCCGCGTCGAACTTGAACGCGGGCGCCCGCCGATGTCGGTGAACATTTTCATCTCGACCGTTTCCGACGAGTTCCGGCCTTACCGTGATCGGCTACGCCACGATCTCACGCGGCAAAATGTCAGCGTGAAGGTGCAGGAGGATTTCAAGGCGTTGGGCGGCGAGACGCTCGAACTGCTCGACGACTATATCGCCTCATGCGACGCGGTCGTGCATCTGGTCGGCGATATGACCGGCGCGCTTCCCGGTCCGCGCGGCCTGCGCGCGCTGACCAGAAAATACGACGACCTTGCGCAGGAGCTCCCGCCGCTTGGCGAGCCACTGCGGAATGGCGACATTCCCTACACGCAGTGGGAAGCATGGCTCGCGCTTTATCACCAGAAGCTTCTGTTCATCGCGGTCGCCGACGGCGACGCCCCGCGCGGGCCAGCCTATGCCCCGACAAACGAGTCGCGCGCTCGTCAAACCGCGCATTTGGCGCGATTGAAAGAGGTGGAGCGTTTTCCCGCCTGCACCTTCACGAGTGTCGATAATCTCTGCAACGCCATTTGGGCCTGCGTCCTCGATCTACTGCTGCGCGCTTACGCCGAAAAAATCACGCAGGCGAAGAATGTCGCCGAAGGTTTCATCAAGGAAATGGCTTTGAGGGTCGCAGGCGATCCGAACCTCGATTTTGAGGGCATGAAGCGCGCGGTCGGCAGCGCGATTGACATTTACGAAGAAAAAATCAAGGCCGGACCCATTCAATCCAATATCAACGACATCGTCGATGCGGCCTTGGAGATGGCGCGGGCGCAAGTCAATGAAGGACAGTCTGGTCTCGCCCGCGCGACGCTGCGCAAGGTGGCGGATGACATGCGACGCGAGGAGGAAAGGCGTCTTCGGGATATGTGCAGGAAGAACGCGAACGCTACGTCGCCGGGGTGACGACGCTCTATAATCGCGAGCGCGACATAGCGCTGGCGACCTATGACGGCGAGGCCGCCGCCGAGGCGATTGTTCTGCTGGCTGGGGCGATTCATGGGGCGAACGCTTCGGGGATTGCCCAATTGCTGAATTGCGAAGCGGACGCGCTCTATGAATATGGGCGCGATCGCGGCAGCAACGTCCACCTCGTCGCGGAAATTTCGCTGCGACGAAAAATACTTACCGCGGCTTCGTCCATCGATGACAGAGGCGCCGCCAACAATAATCTCGGCCTTGCGCTCTGGACGCTGGGAGAACGCGAGAGCGGGACGGCGCGTCTCGCGGAGGCGGTTTTGGCCTATCGCGCCGCGCTGGAGGAATACACGCGCGAGCGCGTTCCGCTCCAATGGGCGACAACGCAAAACAATCTCGGCGTTGTGCTTTGGAGGCTCGGAGAACGCGAGAGTGGGACGGCGCGTCTCGAGGAGGCGGTTTTGACCTATCGCGCCGCGCTGGAGGAAGGGACGCGCGAGCTCGTTCCGCTCCAATGGGCGACGACGCAGAACAATCTCGGCGCTGCGCTCGCGACGCTCGGAGAGCGGGAGAGCGGGACGGCGCGTCTCGAGGAGGCGGTTTCGGCCTATCGCGCCGCGCTGGAGGAAGTGACGCGCGAGCGCGTTCCGCTCGATTGGGCGACGACGCAGATGAATCTCGGCGCTGCGCTCCAGACGCTCGGGTCGCGCGAGAGCGGGACGGCGCGTCTCGAGGAGGCGGTTTTGGCCTATCGCGCGGCGCTGGAGGAATATACGCGCGAGCGCGTTCCGCTCCAATGGGCGGCGACGCAGATGAATCTCGGCGTTGTGCTTTGGAGGCTCGGAGAACGCGAGAGTGGGCCGGCGCGTCTCGAGGAGGCGGTTTTGACCTATCGCGCCGCGCTGGAGGAAAGGACGCGCGAGCGCGTTCCGCTCGATTGGGCGACGACGCAGATGAATCTCGGCGCTGCGCTCCAGACGCTCGGGGAGCGCGAGAGCGGGACGGCGCGTCTCGAGGAGGCTGTGGCGGCCTATCGCGCCGCGCTCGAGGAAAGCACGCGCGAGCGCGTTCCGCTCGATTGGGCGATGACGCAGATGAATCTCGGCGCTTCGCTCTGGACGCTTGGGGAGCGGGAGAGCGGGACGGCGCGTCTCGAGGAGGCGGTTTTGGCCTTTCGCGCCGCGCTGGAGGAAAGGACGCGCGAGCGCGTTCCGCTGCAATGGGCAGGGACGCAGATGAATCTCGGCAATGCGCTCCAGACGCTCGGGGCGCGCGAGAGCGGGACGGCGCGCTTGCAGGAGGCTGTGGCGGCCTATCGCGCCGCGCTGGAGGAATACACGGGCGAGCGCGTTCCGCTCGATTGGGCGATGAGCTTGGGCAACCAAGGGGTCGCCATGAAGTCGATCGCCGAGCGCACGAATGATGCTGTGTTGGCCAAAAAGGCTTTTGAGCAGATCATTACAGCCTATGAGACGATGCGATCCGGCGGGCATGGCCCGTTTGCCGATTATTATGAGGAGCAACTCTCTGAAGCGCGCTCGCTTCTCGATCGGTTGAGCGCGCGCTGAACGAAGCTTCGCTCCTTGGACGACATACAAAATCCTGATGCAGAACCAATTGGTGATCAAACTCCGGCGAGAGCTGCGGAGACGCAGCAGGCACAAGCCGCCCTCGCGGCTGCGCGCCAAGATGAAATACCGCCCCGTGATCTTCGAGCTGATGCCCGAGAGCTTCACGCTGTCCGCCCTGCAGCGCAGCGTCGAAGCGCTTTCCGGCCGGCGCCTGCACAAGCAGAACTTCCGCCGGCTCGTCGAAACCTCGGCCATCGTCGAGGCGACGGGCGAAACGACGATGAAGACCGGCGGCAGACCGGCGGCGCTCTTTCGCTTCCGCCGCAATGTGGCGCCGAAGCGTTCGGCGCCGGGATTGCGGGTCGGCATCAAGGGGTGAGGCGCGATGATCTGGTGGTTTAAGGCGGACGCTTGGCGCCCTGTTTTATCTTCGAAGCGGGGCGCTCCTATAACGAGGGCGCATAGCTTGTTTGGAAGGCTTGTGGTAGCGGCTCGCCCGGATGTACGGCGGGTCGTTTTGCTTTCGGAATAGATGCTTTCGCGCGCGACAGTTCCACGCACCCTGGGATTGCCGACAAATCCCTCGCCCCGGCAGGGCGCAACCCCGCCGAAGCGCAGACTAGGCGTCGCCGCATAAGAAAATAACTGCTACTGACCGGCGATCTTTTGCTTGACCCATTTGCTTCCGCTGCAGCCGGGACAGTAGAACACATCCCAGATCTCGCCGTTCCGTCCGTCCCCATTGGTCGCGAGATAGGCGAAGTGCTGCTGGTCGTGACCCGTGAAATAATTGATGAACGGAGCCGTCGCAGCCGGCGGCGCGGTGCTTACGCCGCCGTCATTGATCATCTGGGGACGCCAGGAGGCGCCGCTGCAGCCGGGACAATAAAACGCGTCCCAAATTGCGTTGGTGGCCGCGACCGTGTTCAGGGCTAGATACGCGAAGTGCTGCTGATCGTGGCCCGAGAAAACGTCGACGAACGGGACCGTCGCCGAAGCCGGCGCCGAAGGCGCAGCGCCGCCGTCGTTGATCTTCTGGATTCGCCATGTGTTTCCGCTACACCCGGGACAATAGAAAGCGTCCCAAATGTCGCCGTTAGACGCCAGATATGCGAAGTGCTGCTGGTCATGCTCGGTGTAGGTGTCGACGAACGGTCCGGCTGACGCGGGATTGCCTCCCGTCAGGCTGTTCGGGCCGTTGATCTGCTGCGTCTTCCATTGGCCGCCGCTGCAGCCGGGGCAATAATAGGCGTCCCAGATCTCTCCGTTCCTGCCGTCCGCATTGGTGGCGAGATAGGCGAAATGCTGCTGGTCATGCCCGGAGTAGACGTTGACGAAAGGCAAGGAGGCCGCGGGCGGCGCGTTGGGCTTTCCATTCGCCCCCATTCCGGTAACGCCGCCGTCGTTGATCTGTTGGAGGCGCCACGGGTTTCCACTGCACCCGGGGCAGTAGAACGCGTCCCAAATAACGCCGTTCGCGGCGAGATAAACGAAATGCTGCTGGTCGTGCTCCGTGTAGGTGTCGATGAAGGGGCCTGCGACTGCGGGAGGGCCGTTAGTGACGCCACCGGGGCCGTTGATCTTTTGAAGACGCCATGGATTCCCGCTGCAGCCGGGACAATAGAAGGCGTCCCAGATCTCGCCGTTGCGTCCGCTCTCGTTCGTCGCGAGATAGGCGAAATGCTGCTGGTCGTGTCCGGAGAACACATTGACGAAAGGAAGGGAAGCGGCGGGAGGCGCGTCAGGCGTGGCTCCGCCGTCGTTGATGAGCTGCAGGCGCCAGTTGGGACTGCTGCATTGCGGACAATAGAACGCGTCCCAGATGTCGCCGTTTGCGGCGAGATAGACGAAGTGCTGCTGGTCGTGCTCCGTGTAGGTGTTGACGAAGGGGCCAGTCACCGCAGGCGGTCCGCCCAGGCTTTCCCAAAAGGCGATTTTTGGCGATCCGCCCCCGGTCGCCGTGCAGGGAGACACCAGGAAGAGGTTGTTCGTCTCGCCCGTGGTGCCGGCGTTCGACTCGCATGTGGGCCCGTTTCTGGTCCCGTCGTCTATGGCCGCGTTCACCAGAAGCGTCGTCCCCTCATTGAAGACGGCCTGACTGAAGCAGCAGTCGCCGAACACGTTGAACTCGACGGCTTTCCAAAATTTCGGCAAATCGAGCACGCTGTCGTTCGCTTGGGCGAACATCTGTCCGCCCGACGACAGGATCACCTGATCCTGGCCGCCGCCAGTCGAGCCCGTCAGCACCAGATCGCCGAGGTTCTCGATGTTCTGCGGCGGCACGATGGTGGACGCCGTGTTGAAGAAGCAATCGTTCTGCCCGTCGGAGATCCATGGCGCCCCCGGACAGGTCGGGCCGAAGCCGAGCATCCAATATTCGATGAACACGCATGGAACGGTCCCGGACTTGATGCCCGGCTGCCCCGACGTCGGCGTGCATTGGCTTTGCGAGAACAGAAACTGCACCCACCCCTGACATCCCGAGGCGTTCTTGCAGGCCGGCGGGTTGGAGAAGAACTGCGTGTTAAGCTGAAGCATCCAGGCGCCGGCCACGGCCGGCGACTTGCCCGACACGTCGCCGCTCTCGCTTCCCACGCCGAGCACGACCGGGAAAGACCCCTCCGCCTTGGTGATCAATCCGGAGGTTTGCGCGGCGAAGTCGGCGCCGTTGCCCACCGCGTCCGGACGCGGCTTCAGCGCGGGGCGATTAGGATGCGTCGAAGGAGCGCCGCAAGCGATCTCGCGCCATTCCGTGTCCGGGTAGGTCGCGGCGAAGCAGCCCTTTTTGGGCAATTTGCGCTGCGCCAACGCAATGCGCCACGCTTCCTGTTTCTGCCTTAGAGCCTGTGCCTAAATTACCGCTTCATTTGAGCGGTCGCTGCTTGTCTTGATGGTGTAGTTCCACTCGCCGTGAAAATGGTCGCGCTCGATGTTGAGGGCGGCCATTTGCTCATCGGAGACGGTTACGCCTTTCTGGTATTCGTTGGCGTCCAGTTCGCAATGAACCTTCAACCCGGTTTTCGTCGTTGTCGAGGAGATCATGTCGATGATCACCTGATAGGTGACGAGCGGCGTGGCGCGCCAGTTCATGCTGATGAAGGAGAACAGCCGGTGCTCGATCTTGTTCCACTTGCTGGTCCCGGGCGGAAAATGATGGACCTCGATAGCGAGACCGAGTTCGTCGGCGAGGCGCTGGAGCATCAGCTTCCACAAGCGCACGCGTGAGCCATTCGATCCGCCGCCGTCCGCCGTGATGACGAGACGCGTTGCGCCAGGATAGCGCAGCCGCCCAATCTCGAGCCACCATCTTCTGATCGTCGCAACCGCAAACGCCGCGGTGTCGCAGCTCATGCCGACGCTCACCCAGCCTGCGTTGTCCGCGAGATCGTAAACGCCGTAGGGTGTCGCGCGCCCGAGCTCCTTGATCAGAAAATCATGAACGCGAACTTCCTCGGGCGAGCCCTTCGCGCGCCATTCGCGCCCATTGTTCTTGAAGTCGCCGACGAGCTCCTTCTTCTTGGCGTCGACCGAGATCACCGGCTCGTTGGCGGCGAGCGCGGCGCTCACCTTTTCATTGAGGTGCGCAAACTGCGCGTCTCGATCCTCGTGATCCGAGCCCTCGCGCGTCTTGCTGTTGGCTTGCAGGCTGTAGCCCAGCTCCTTAAGGATCTTCCCGACCATGCGATGGCTGACCTTATGCCCGAGCTTCCTCAGCTCGTCGGCCAGCCGGCGCAAGCTCTTGCAAGTCCAGCGCAAAGGCGACATCGGATCGCCGCGCTCGTCTGGCGCGATGAGGGCGAGCAGGTCGCGCACGAGCGTCGCATCTTTCTTCGTCAGCGGCTTGCGGCCGGCGCCCGACCGTCGCACCCGGCCCACGGCCAAAGGCGGCGCTTGCGCCGAAAGCTCCTTTAGCCCGCGTCCAATCGTGGATGCCGCCATCCCGGTGATCCGCGACACCGCCGCGATCCCGCCACGACCGATTTCCTGCACCGTCGTCGCCGCGAACAACCGCCGGCGACGTTCGTCCAGATGCGGCGAAAGCGCTTCAAAGCGTCGCCGAATCAATCCCTCGTCGATCATGACGCTTCATACGATCGACGCCGCAAAATCGGAATCCCGTCGCCGCGCGTTTCGATTCAATTATTCCTGCACGGGCCCTTAGTTCCACCGCCGCTCGGTCTTGGCGCTTCGGGGTCTCGTGAACGGTTGGGGGAGCTCCCGGAGACTGCGCATGGCCGGGCGCGATCACAAGCGCGCCGGAAAAAAGAGACGCAACCCACACAGTGCGGATAACCGCCGCCAAATGGACTCGAGTGAAATAAGGCGCGCGCATGGGCCCCTCCTAAATTCTTTGTGCTGTTAACTCTCGAGCGCCCGCAACGTTCCGACCGTTGCAAAAAGAACGAAGCTTATGCGAAGCGATTTGAGCGCGCGATGCAAAACGGTTTAACCGGAATTCGCCGGGGCCAACAGCGGCCCAGCAGCTGGCGCAAGCCACTCTCACGGCCGTGGGTTCCAAGTGTTGGATTCTGACTACTCGCGCGCGTTCCGTCCTTTCCAAATCGCCGCATTCTCGCGACCGCCATGGGCCGCTTGCGCGCCAAGATGAAATACCGACCCGTGATCTTCGAGCTGATGCCCGAGAGCTTCACGCTGTCGGCGCTACAGCGCAGCGTCGAGGCCCTTTCCGGCCGGCGCCTGCACAAGCAGAATTTCCGCCGGCTCGTTGAAACCTCGGCCATCGTCGAGGCGACGGGCGAAACGACGATGAAGACCGGCGGCAGACCCGCGGCGCTCTTTCGCTTCCGCCGCAATGTGGCGCCGGAGCGTTCGGCGCCGGGATTGCGGGTCGGCATCAAGGGGTGAGGCGCGATAATCTGGTGGTTTAGGTCCGACGCTCGGCGCCCTGCTTCATGTCCTCAGCGGAGCCGCTGCTGGATGAAGGATGCGCCATGTTCGCCCGTCCAGCCTCTCCAGGAGCGCGTCCGCTCCTCTCCACATTGCCGTCGCGACGCGCGCGTTCTCCCGCTTCAGGTCCGCGCCCACGAGCGATCATTCGATTTGAGAAGCAGAAAGCCCCGCCAAGATGACTGCCGGGGCTTGTTGCTTTGTGGAGGCGGGCGCCGCGCTCATTGCGACGATTACCGCGCCAGGAAGCCGCGGACCCTGGTCATCGCGCCCGCCAGGATCAAGAAGCCAAGGCCGAGCAGGCCCGCGCCAGGATTGGGGGCGGGGGCGGGGGCCAACCCCCAAATTGAATACGACGTGCCCGAAACGACCGCCCCCGGCGTCGCAGCCGCGGTCGTCGGGTCGAATGTGTAGATTTGAGGCGGGTTGTAAAAGTTGCCGCCGTACCATACGCCGCCGATGTCGACCAGGGCGCCGAATCTTGCGCTCGAGGTCGTGCCGACGAGGGTTGCTGCGCCCGTGGACGTGTCGATCTGGTAGAGTGAGGAATTCTGAGAGATGTAAAGCGCCCCCCCGTTCGCGGACATGCCAATGATGCCCGAGATCGGAATATTGGTGTCGCCGATCTGCGTCGAGGCGCCACTGTTGGGATTGATGCTCTAGAGGTAGGAATCTGGCCCGAGCGCATAAAGGCCTGAGGTCGTGGAGCCGGTATCCACGTAACCACCTAGAATGCTGGAGTTGCCGACAAGCGTAGAGAGGCCTGTCGACGGGTTCACCGAATATAGTCCATCGCCATTAGCAGCGCCGCCGTACAACACGCCATCATAATTCGCAAGACCGCTCAATCCCAGCGGGTTGCCGGACGGTGTAATTTGAGTGAATGCGCCGGTTGTCAGGTCTATCTTTCCAAGATAGTTCTCACTCGCCAGTTCATATACATTTATATCCGCTTTCGACGCCGTTGCGAATGACATCGCAAGCACCGCCGCGCTCGCAAAGGCAAGGCGTCTCTTCATCTGTCCCGGTATATTCTTCATATCAAACCTCCTGGAGTTAATCGCGTTGGTTCGAGGCGGCTCAGGAACTGTGAATCTTGAATAATGACGAGATCGAAGGCTTGCTCTCCAACCGGGATTCGCCGATGGCCCCGGTTCGGAAGTCATCGTCCTCTCATCCCGGATTTTGAATCCTCGGGCAAGCTCGTTTCCACTGCTGAAAGTTTGACACCGAAGATAAACAACTGTCAACATACGCCAGACGCTCGACGACAATCTTTCGAGACTGTGTCTTCGGTACCACAATAGCGAAATGGGCGTCATCATGGCGTCACGCAGGGAAGTGGGGCCAGAACCAATTATCCGGCATTCGCCGGAGGAGCGCTGGTCTCGGGAACAGGGCGATGCATGTCCGGCCAGGGGAATGAAAGCACATGACATCCCAGCAAGAAACAGAGCCAAAGCCACTGCCGACTGATTTGGTGGACAAAATACGCGAGGCCGCCCGAAGGTTGTGGCTATTTGTGAACAGCGAATATCAGGAGGGCGACGGCTCGAAAATGCGAGGTCGGCGCAGGCATCTCGACACGATTCATGCTCTGCGAGCCATCGCGGCCGACATCGCTTTCTGTCCGCATTACCTGCTAGAGCGCGGCTCCGACCAGCGGTCGGCGCTGGAGCACGCCATCTCGCTCTTGAGATACACCGACGATTGGCTTGACGAGGGTCGCGCAGAGGCCCTCGCGTCCGAATTGGAGGGCCGGGTCGTCGAGGCCGACGAAGAGATGAAGGCATAGATGCTGTGCGCCCGTCGCGCCTCGATGAAGCCGCTTAAATCCTA
>CAVRKL010000007.1:0-1535975 GCA_963722205.1 uncultured Alphaproteobacteria bacterium | reverse complement strand
CGATCGTGGGCAAGCGTAGCGCGTCATCTAAAAAATGTCAATATAAACAATGTATTGTAGTGTCGCGGAGGGGCCTGGAGGAGGCGGTAAAAACTGAGCGTAGGGGGCCTAAAACGAACTCATAACCTGAAGGTCGTCAGTTCAAATCTGGCCCCCGCAACCAAATGTGAGACATGATGAAAGCGCCGAGGCGTCGCCCGGCGCTTTTTTCGTGCGCGCGAAATCGCGGATTGCGTCTGCGCAACGATTCGTTGCGCGCGCGCAACGTTTTCGTTTCGCGCGCAACGCGGGCGCTCGCAACGGGCGTCAGCCGACGAGGATGATCCACAGCACCCCGAAAGGGTCCTGCGCCATCCCGAAGCGCTCCGAGAAAAAAGTCTTTTGCAGCGGCTGCACGACGCGCCCGCCCGCTGAGAGCGCCGCGAAAGCCTTGTCCGCCTCGGCCTCGTCGGCGACCGTCAGCGTCAGCGCAAAGCCTTGGAATTGCGGCCCTTCGGGCCCATGGCCGTCGGAGAGCAGGACGACCTCGCCGCCGATCTCGAGGCGGGCGTGCATGACCTTGTCGGCGAGCTCGGGCGGGGGCGCGGGAGAGTCCGGGTTTTCCTTGAAGCGCATCAGCATGACGCGCTTGGCGCCGAGCGCTTTTTCGTAAAAGGCGATCGCCTAGTCGGCGCGCCCCTGAAAGAAGAGATAAGGCTGTATCGGCATCCGGGGGCGCTCACTTGCGTTTGACCAGAGCGCGCTCGAACGCGCTCTGCTTTACATGAAGATAAGCATGTTGCTCTCCAAAAACCGCTCCACGCTTTTTGGCGACACGGAAGCTCAAGCGGCCGGTTTTGCTTCGACGAGCGCCTTCAGATTGGCGAGGCCGTTCTCGAAATCCCCGCCGACCAGCTTGTCCAGGTCGACGAAGAGCGAGAACAGCTTGGCCTGGAAATCGTTCTTGCCCTTCATACTCCAAACCACCCGCGTGCCGTCGCCTTCAGGCTTCAGCTCGAAGGAGGCGGCGCGCGTTCCTCGCATCGGCCGCTCGAAGTCGAGCTTGAGTCGCAACAGCTCGTCCTTCACGCATTCCAGGATCGTCATCTTGCCGGCCCCGACCTTGCGGTTGCCCGACCAGGCGAAGCTCGAGCCGACCCCGCTCTCCGGCCCCTCGAAGCTCTCGGTTGCGTTGGGGTCGAGCCGCGCCCAGGGCGACCAGTCTTTCCAGGCGTGAAAATCCACGAGCCGCGCGAAGACGGACTCGGCCGGAGCGCTGATCACCGCGCTCCGCGATACGCTGAAGCTGTTCGGCTTCAAGGAGGCGAGCGCGACGACGCCCCCCAATGCCGCCACGATCAAAAGTCCCAGAAACGACATGAGGTCCCCTAGCTTTTCTGGCGCGAGTTTCTTGTCGCTCGAGTGAATGAGGTCGAGGGACGGGCGCGCCGAGGCCGCTCCTGCATGATGGAGAGAGACAGCCTCCTCTGCAAGATGGAGGACGCGGCGCCGACGAAGTTGAACGGCGATTCACGGGACAAGCGCAGCCCGCGGTCAAGCTTAGCCTGGTGACAAAAAAACTCTGCGCCGGAACAAAAGCCTGCAAAAACCTGCGTATATAGAAGTTCAAACATCCAGGTGGCGAGGCGCCGTCCTTGACCGATTTGAACACCAACGACCTTTCCCTCACGCCGGTATGCGCCATGGGGGCGTCCGCCGGCGGCGTCACGGCGCTGCAATCCTTCTTCTCCCAGATCGCCGACGACCTCGGCCTCGCCTATGTCGTCATCGTGCATCTCGCGCCGGATCAGCCGAGCTCGCTCGCGGAGATACTGGCGACGCGCACGAGCATGCCGGTGCATACCGTCCAGGGCTCGGCGAAGCTGCAGGCGAACTGCGTCTACGTCATCCCTCCCGACCGCGAGCTCGTGATCAAGGGTGACGATCTGACGGCTCGGCCTTTCAGCGAGCCGCGTGGGCGGCGTTCGCCGATCGACATGTTCTTCAGGTCCATCGCCGCCGCGAGAGGCGACGGCGCCGCCGTGGTGCTGAGCGGCTCCGGCTCCGACGGGGCGCTCGGCGTGCGCGCCATCAAGGAGGCCGGCGGCGTCATCTTCGTGCAGGACCCCAACGAGGCCGACTATATGATGATGCCGCAGGCCGCGATCGCGACCGGCGTCGTCGATTTCGTGGCGCCCGTTTCGCGCCTCGTGACGCAGATCGCGGACGTCATGCGCAGCAAGGAGGCGATGCATGGCGTCGGCGACGAGGAAGCCGAAAGAGAACTGCGCCAGATCGTCAATTATCTACGGCGGCGCACCGGCCACGACTTCTCGAACTACAAGCGGCCGACGATTCTGCGCCGCGTCTCGCGGCGCATGCAGGTCACGGGGCAGGAGAGCCTCACCGCCTATGACCGCTTCCTGCAGGCCAATGCCGACGAAGCCAAGGAGCTGTTTTCCGATCTTCTGATCTCGGTCACCTCGTTCTTTCGCGACGGGGCCGCCTTCGCGGCGCTCGCCGAGAAGGCTGTCGCGCCGATCTTCGAGCAGCTCGAAGACGACGCGCCGATTCGCGTCTGGGTCGTCGGCTGCGCGACCGGCGAAGAGGCCTATAGCGTCGGCATGCTCTTCCTCGAGGAGGCGGCGAGGCGCGCCGTGCATCCCATCGTTCAGATCTTTGCGAGCGATCTCGACGAGGCCGCGCTCGCGATCGCGCGCGACGGCCGCTACCCGAAAGCCATCGAAGCCGATGTGACCGAGGAGCGGCTGAAGCGCTTTTTCGTCGAGGACAGCGGCAACTATCGCGTCAAAAAGGAATTGCGCGACCTCGTGTTGTTTTCGCAGCACAGCGCGCTCAAGGACCCGCCTTTCATCAAGCTCGACCTGATCTCCTGCCGCAATCTGCTGATCTATCTCCAGCGCGATTTGCAGCGCCAGCTCTGCAGCCTGTTCCATTACGCGCTGAAGCCCGGCGGCTTTCTCTTTCTGAGCTCGGCCGAAACGGTCGATTCGAGCGTGTCGCTCTTTCGCATCGTAGACCGCGACGCGAGATTGTATGCGCCCATCGCCCAAGCGGAGAAGGTCGCGCCGCTGCTGCCGCAACTCACGACGGACCATCGGCTGCGGGAGCAGGGGCTGAAAAGCCATTTCTTTCCCGAGCCGTCGAAGGCCGTCGGACAGGCGCACGCCGCGGCGCTCGAGCAGCATGCGCCCCCAAGCGTGCTGGTCGACGGCTCCCAACACATCCTGCATCTGTCTCCGAACGCCAGCCTGTTCTTTCGTCCGATGGAGGGGCCCTTCAGCAGCGAGTTGACCGCACAGGTGCGGCCGGAGCTTCGCGTCGATCTGAAGCTCGCCCTGCAGCGCGTGTTCGAGACAGGCCAAGCGACGCTGACCCCACCGATCGCCGTCGTCTTCAACGGCGGACGCCGCCTCGTCTCCATGCATGTGACGCCGATGGACGCAGGCGACGACGGAGAGCCGGCAGGCGCCCTCGTCCTGTTCCTCGACGCCGGCGAGACGCCCGCGAGCGGCGAGACGGCCACAGATGAAGACAGCAACCGTGAGGAGGTGGCGCGCCTGCGCAAGGAGCTTTCCGTCGCGCAGGATCGCGTGAGCGCCAGCCGCAGGGAGCACGAGTTCGCGACGCAGGAGCTGCGCGCTGCAAACGAAGAGTTGCAATCGATCAACGAGGAATACCGCTCGACGGCGGAGGAGCTCGAGACGAGCAAGGAAGAGCTGCAGTCGATGAACGAGGAGCTGCAGACGGTCAACAGCGAGCTGAAAAGCAAGCTGGAGACGATTTCCTCGTCGCGTAACGACTTGCAAAACCTGATGGCGGCGACCGAGATCGGCACGCTGTTCCTCGACACCGAGCTCAGGATCAAGCTGTTCACGCCAGTCGTCACCCAGTACTTCAATTTTACCAGCAGCGACATTGGGCGCCGGATTTCCGACTATACCAATCTGCTTGACTACACGGAGTTGGAAAAAGACGCCGCCGCGGTGCTCAGGACTCTGGCGCCCCTCGAACGGGAAACCGCGTCGAAGACCGGCCGATGGCTCATGATAGGCCTGCGGCCCTATCGCACCGTCGACGAGCGCATCGAAGGCGTCGTGCTGACCTTGACCGATATCACCAATCGCAAGGCCGCCGAGGCGGCGCTGCACGAGGAGTTGGAGGCGATCCAGCGACTTCAGCAGCTCAGCACGAAGTTCATCCAGAGCGAGGACATCACCCAGCCCCTAAACGACGTGTTGAAGACTGCGACCGAGTTGGTCGGCGCCGATTACGGCGCAATGTCTCTTTACGTCGAAGCCACCCAAAGTCTGCATATCGCAGCGCATCGCGGCCTTCAAAAGCGCTACCTCGACCATTTCGCGACGGTCGAGGCCTCCGACGGCTCGCCGTGCGGCCGCGTGCTGAAGACCCGTCAGCACGTCATGATCTCGGATGTCGAACGGGATCCCGTCGCCGCTCCGGTCCTGGAAGAAGCGCGCGCAGCGGGGTTTAGGGCCGCGCTTTCGACGCCGCTGATGGGGGCTCCGGAGAAAATCGTGGGCGTGCTCACCGTGCATTTTCGGGAGCCGCACGAGTTCACGGGGCGCGATTTGCGGCTCATCGACATCGTGGCGCGCAACGCCGCGGACGCCATCAACGCCTACCAGCTGCAACAGAAGCTGCGCGAGGACGACCGCCGCAAAAACGAGTTCCTGGCCGTCCTCGCGCATGAGCTGCGCAATCCGCTGGCGCCCATGAGCAACGCTCTCCAGACGCTTAGGCGCCTCAAGCCCGACGCGCCGGAATCTCAAGACCTGCTCGCCATGATGGCGCGACAGATCGAGCATCTGACCCGCCTCGTTAACGATCTCCTGGACATATCGCGGATCACGCAAGGAAAGATCGACCTGCGTCCGCAGCTCCTCGATCTGAACGACGTCGTCCGTCGCGCCCTGGAAGCCAATGAGCCGGCCATCCGGGACAAGCAGCACAGGGTGAAAACGTCTCTCCTCTCGAAGCCGCTGCCCGTTTATGGCGATCCCGTCCGTCTCGCGCAGGTCTTCGGCAATCTCATCTCCAACTCGGCAAAATTCACGCCGGAAGGCGGACAGATCGACGTTGCGAGCGTTCAGAGGGACGGGAGCGCCGTCGTGAGCGTTCGCGACAATGGCGTCGGCGTCCCCCGGGAGATGTTGTCGCGGATCTTCGAGCTCTTCGTTCAGGCCGATCAAACGCCTCAAGCCAAGCTGCGCGGCGGCATGGGCGTCGGCCTTGCGCTCGCGCGCAGTCTCGTGTCGCTGCATGGCGGGTCGATAGAGGCGTCCAGCGACGGCCCCGGCAAGGGTTGCGAGGTCGTTGTTCGCCTGCCGCTTTCTCGGGCTGGCCTGCCCACGCAAAAGGTTACGCTCCAAAAAGATCCGGCGTCGACCGCGCTTGCGAAGCGCGCGCTCGTCGTCGACGACAACGCCGATGTCGCGGACTCGCTCGCCATGTTGCTGCAGAGCTTCGGCGTGGACGCGCGCGCTTGTTATGGCGGAGCCGAGGCGCTCGCGAAGCTGAAGGAGTTCAAGCCGGACATCGCCTTCCTCGACCTCGGCATGCCGGAAATGGACGGCTATCAGGCGGCGCGGGCGATCCGCGCGACGCCAGAGGGAAAGGAGTTGTCCCTCGTCGCGCTGAGCGGCTGGGGCGACGGCGAGCATCGCAAACGCGCGCTCGAAGCCGGCTTCGACCGGCACATCGTCAAGCCGATCGAAGCCGACGATTTAGCGGAGCTGCTGGCTGCGGTTGGAAAGCCGGAGCCGTGAGGCGCGGCGCCGGGTGCGGCCTGCTCCTGCGCCTCAGAGAACGGGGCGACGATCGCGCCAAAAGGAAAAGCCCAGCCATTGCTGACCGGGCTGTCTATCGCTTGAAAGCTGCGCCGACAAACGCCGCCGAACCGAAAAGCGGCTTGTAACGGACAGGTGACATGGCCCGCTCGCTCCAAGCTGGGCCTTGACCTGTCGCCTAGATATTCCTCCACGCGCAGTTAGTCGGCGGCTTTGAGCAGCACGGACCTACCCTCTTTCGGAGCGTTCATGTTGCAACCAGCTTTCCGGGTCAATATAACTCGCGCATCGATTTTCGGCCTGACGACTTGGACTTGCTTTGGAAACGAAGCCGCCGACGACCTCTTCCAAACATCGATCGATCCGGCCCCGCGGATGCGGGCCTTAATCTGAACCATGCTTGGAGAGACGACATGGCTACGGGAACCGTGAAATGGTTTAATGGTCAAAAGGGCTTCGGCTTCATCCAACCGGATGACGGCGGCGCCGACGTTTTCGTTCATATCAGCGCCGTCGAGCGCGCTGGCCTGCGCGATCTGCGCGAAGGCCAGAAGGTGAGCTACGAGATGGTCCAGGACCGCCGCACGGGCAAGTCCTCCGCCGATCAACTCAAGGAACTCTGAGGAGAGGCGTTCGCGGCGGGTTCTCGTCGCGAACGGCTAATCAACGAAGGGCCGCCAGTCACGGCGGCCCTTTTTTGTGCAAGGGGCGTTCCGCCGCGTCGGATTTAAACGACCAAGCCCTGCCTCGCGAGAACCGCGCGCGAATCGGGAAAAACCTTTTCGGCGAGCGCCGGCTCGGAAATCCCCAACTGCTCGCTAAGCAGACCTTTCAGCACGGCGCGCAGATCCGTCGTCGGCGCAACGTCGCGGCCCTGATAAAGCTGGGCGGACTTCAGCCCCGGCCAGTCGGCGAGCACACGCCCGCCCGCGACGGCGCCGCCGGCGAGAAAGGCGACCGTTCCGGTCCCGTGGTCCGAGCCGTTGGTGCCGTTGATGCGCGCGGTGCGGCCGAATTCGGTGATCGCGACGACCGTCGTGTCTTTCCAGCGGGCGCCCAGGCCCTTCTCCAATTCCTCGAAGGCGCCGTCGAGACCGGTAAGGCGCGTCGCGAGCTGTCCCGTGACGCCGCCCTCGTTTTGGTGCGTGTCGAAGCCCTCGAAGGAGAGCGCGGCGACGCGGGGACCGTCCTCGGCGGCGAGCAGGCGGGCCGCGCCGGCCGCGGCCTGCCGCATGCCATTCGGCTGGTCCATGCCGCCCTTGTTCTTGCGATGCTCGTCGCTCATCCCGTCCTTTGTCGCCATGCGCTCGGTGTCGAGTCCGGCCTGCAGCGCGCTCGCCAGCGCGGGATCGCGGTGGCGGTAGAGTTCGAGCGCCCGGGCGGCGAGGTCGTCGGAGGCGCTGGGCAGGCCCTGCGGCGCCCAGCCGAGCACGGGCGCCGGGCCGCGCAGGACGAGCGGCGCCGTGACGCCGACGCTTAAGGCCCGCCTTTTCTCCCCGCCGGCCGACGGCAGAAGTGCGACGGCGCGGTTGAGCCAACCGCTGTCCGTGCGGCCTGGACCCGGATAGCCGCTCTCCAGAACGTCCTGGCCGTCGAAATGCGAGCGCTCGCGATAGCCGGTCGCCGTGGCGTGGACGAGGAGCGCGCGCTTCTCGCCATAGAGGCGCGCGAGATTGGGCATGGCCGGATGCAGCACGAAGAAGCCGTCGAGCGGGAGCCCAGCGCGTTCGCCTGCGGCTGCGAGCGCCAGCGGCCCGCGCAGCGAGGCGTAATCGGGATCGCCAATGGGCGCGACGGCGGCGAGCCCGTCCATCGCGCCGCGCAGGATGATCACGACGAAGCGCGGATCGCGGGCGCCCGCCGCGCTCGCCGGCCACGGCGCCATTGCCGCCGCGAAGGAGACGCAAACGCCTTGGAGCGCCGCGCGGCGCGATAAATTTGCCGGCTGATTGGCTCGTGGCGCGCGTTCCCTCCCCGCAAGGGGGAGGGGAGAAGCTGCGGCGACGGTCCGGATTCCATATGAAATCTCGCGGGACCGCATGCTCATCTCCTCTGGAATTCCGGCGACATGAACAGCAGGGCGAGCGCCTGCGGGCGGGATTCGGCGCGCGCGATCGTCTCGCGCGTCTCCTTCGAGACCGCCTCGCCGAAGGCCGTCTCGAGCGCGGCCATCGGCTCGATGTCTTTGACGCGCTGCGCCATCTGCCAGGAGGCGTCGAGGCGCAGCTTCATCTGCTCGGGGGAGGCCCAGACGCTCGCCGTGTCCGCGAAACCGTTGGGCCCCCCCGGCTGCCACAGCGGCATGCCGAGCGCGTTCACGACATCTAGCGCCGGCCCCGGCTCCTTGAGCGGAAAACCCGTCGCGCGGAAGGCCGCGACGACGAACTCCTGCGGCGTGCGCATCTTCGTGGCGGGGGCGCGCCAGGCCGCGTCATGGTCGATCAGCGTCCGGCAGAGTTCCGTCAGATCGCCGTCGGTGGCGAGAAAATTCCCTGTCAGCGCCTCGACCAAGTCCTTAGGCGGCTGATCGGCGACGAAATGGCGGGCGAGTTTCGTTGCGACGTGGCGCGCGGTCGCAGGGTTTCGCGCGAGGTCGCGCAGCGCCGCCTCGCCCTGGGCGCGGCCGGATTGTTCGTAGGTCCGGCCGAGCAGAGTTTGCGCGCCCGGCTCGTGCCAATTGTTCTTGAAGAGAAACGCCCCCGGCTCGCCGGTCTCGCTCGAGGCTTCGGCGAAGCTCCAGCCGGTGATGATCCGCGCGAGCGTCGTCACGTCGGTCTGGGAGTAGCCGCCGTCGACGCCGAGCGTATGCAGCTCTAAAATCTCGCGCGCGAGGTTCTCGTTGAGCCCCTTGCCGTCGAGCCTGCCCGCGTGCGACCCCGGCCCGATCGAGCGCTGATTGTCGAGAAAGAAGATCATTGCCGGACCTGATTACGCCCTTGCGTCAGCCGAAATTTCGTGTGAGAACAAAAACAGAACATTCTGTTTTTGGGAGGGTTCGGCCATGGCGCGCAATAAGGTGCAATTCCAGAAAGGTCTCAGCGAGACCGAGTTCAACAAGGCCTACGGCAGCGAGGAGCAGTGTCACGCGGCGCTGGTCAACTGGCGCTGGCCGAACGGGTTCGAATGCCCCGATTGCGGCGGTAAGGCGCACTGTGTCGTGACGCGCGGGATGCGCCTGCTGTTCCAATGCGGCGCGTGCCGCAAGCAGACCTCGGTGCGCGCCGGGACCATCTTCGCCGCCAGCAAACTGCCGCTGCGCCTGTGGTTTTCCGCCATGTATCACCTCACGCAAACCAAGCAGGGCATCTCCAGCCTCGAGCTCGCGCGACGGCTCGGGATCACCCAGAACGCCGCCTGGAAGATGAAGCACAAGCTCGCGCAGGTCATGATCGAGCGCAACGCCACGAAACGCCTGAAGGGAAAGATCCAAATGGACGACGCCTATCTCGGCGGCGAGCGTTCCGGGCCTCCCGGGCGCGGCGCCGAAGGCAAGACGCCCTTCGTCGCCGCGGTCCAGACCACCGACGATGGCAAGCCGCATCAGATCATCTTGCGGCGGGTAAAGGCCTTCAGCAAGCATGCGCTGAAAAAGCTCGCCAGCACGGCGTTGACGCCGGGCGCCGAGGTCGTCTCCGACGGCTTGGCCTGCTTTTCCGCCGTCGTTGAGGCTGGTTGCTCGCACAAGGCGATAATCGCCGGGTCAGGCTCCAAGGCTGCAAGAGCCGCCGTCAAGAACCCCACGTTCAAGTGGGTCAACACGGCGCTTGGCAACATCAAGGCGGCGCTCCTCGGAACATACCGCGCCGTGCGAGAAAAGCACGCTGCCCGTTACCTCGCCGAGTTCGAGTATCGCTTCAATCGAAGATATGATCTCGGCCAGATGATCCCGCGTCTCGCCGCCGTCGCTCTCTCAACCGCCCCCATGCCCCACCGACTCCTCAAGCTGGCTGACCTTCAGGCGTAATCAGGTTGCCGGATGCTGCTCGACGGCGATCAGGAGATCCGCGAATTTGCCGAGAACATGCGGGCGGATCGCCTCGCGCTCGAAAGCGCCGGCTGAGGCGCGCACGAAGCCGCCCTTGGCGACCGAGACGGCGAAGTGACTGGACCAGAAGGCGACGAGCCGCTCGATCAGGCCCGAGCGCGCCGAAATCTGCGCTAAGAAGCGCGCCATCGCCTCCTCGCGGAAAATCTTTTGCTCGGCGTTGGGCTCCTTAGGTCTGGCTTTGTCGTCCTGAGGCTTGCCCTCCTGCGGCTTGGCGTCCATAGCGGCGCCCTGCGGCGGCGCCATCGCCGCGGCCTCGCGCGCCATGCGCTTCTCGTATTGGTCGAGGAAGAGCGTTTGCAGCGCCTTGCGCGTCGTCGGAAGCTCGCCGGCGCCGATGACCCCCGCATAGCTGCTGCGCAGCTCCTCGCGCAGAAACCCGCGCGGATCGCTTCGCGCGAGCGCAAGATCGCCCGGCCTCGGCCCAAGTCCGAAGCGGTTGAAGGCGGTCAGCGCCGCATGCGGATCCTTGCCCAAAGCCATGGTCGCCTCGCGTCCCTCGAGGAGAGAGCCTGGGCGAGAGTTAGACCACGGCGAGGCTGACTGGAGGATGAACGGAACGGGGGCGATTTTAGGCGCAAGAGCGGAGGAGAAGGCGCGGCGGCCGGGACACGGCAATTCCCGGCTTCGGCTTCGAAATGCTAAAGACCCCGGTGTTTTCGCAGCGCGAGCGAAGCTAGCCGGGCAGGCTGGCCTTCGTTTCGGGATCGGCGCGGCAAGCTTCCGCGGAAAGGGCCGGCGACATGGCGGATACGCGGGGCGCGGTCGAACAACCGAAGGAAGGGCTCGGGCTGCTGGCGCTCGGGGCGCTTGGCGTCGTCTACGGCGACATCGGCACGAGTCCGCTCTACACGATCAAGACCGCGATCGAATGGGCGGGAGGCGAGATCGCGCCAGAGAACGCGCTCGGCATCTTCTCGCTCATCGTCTGGACCCTCGTGATCATCACGTCGATCAAATATGTCGCGGTCATCATGCGCGCCGACAACGACGGCGAGGGCGGCATTCTCGCGCTCATGTCCTTGCTGGGCGTCAAGCACGGACGCAGGCCGGCGCTCATCGCGATCGGCATGCTCGGCGCCGCCCTCTTGTTCGGGGACGGCGCCATCACGCCCGCGATTTCGGTGCTGAGCGCCCTGGAGGGCCTCAAGACGCCGGCGCCGGCGATCGGCGCTTATGTCACGCCGCTCGCCGTCGCCGTGCTGATCGGGCTTTTCGCTCTGCAGGCCCAGGGAACGGCGAGGATTTCCCGCCTCTTTGGCCCCATCATGACCCTTTGGTTCGTCGTGATCGGCGGCCTTGGCCTCGCCGGCGTGATCAAGCATCCGAGCGTGCTCTGGGCGCTCGATCCGCGCGTGGGGCTCTCTTATCTCACCGGAAACGGGCTTTCCGGCTTCCTGGTTCTCGGCGCGGTGTTTCTCTGCGCCACGGGCGCGGAGGCGCTTTACGCCGACATGGGGCACTTCGGCCGCAGCCCCATCCGCTTGGCGTGGTTCAGCCTGGTCTTTCCTGCGCTGCTGTTGAATTACGCCGGACAGACCGCCCTGATCGTCGACGCGCCGCTCAATTCCGGCGCCAACCCGTTCTTCGACCTTTGTCCGGAACGGTTGCAGCTTCCGCTCGTGGCCTTGGCCACAGTGGCGACGATCATCGCCAGTCAGTCGATCATCACGGGCGCTTTTTCGATGACGCGCCAGGCCATTCAGCTCGGGCTGCTGCCCCGAATCCGGGTCTCGCAGACTTCCGAGGAAAGCTACGGCCAGATCTACGTCGGCTTCGTCAACTGGGCCCTGATGACGCTGACCCTCATTCTCACCGTCGCCTTTCAATCGTCGGACAGGCTCGCCGCGGCCTTCGGCATCGCCGTCTCGCTCACGATGCTCCTGACGAGCGCGCTGATGTTCGTCGCGATGAGAGAGTTGTGGCGCTGGAGCCTGCCCGTCAGCGTGATCGTCGCGGGACTGTTCGTGACTGTCGACGGCTCCTATGTCGCCGCCAACATGGTCAAGTTTTTCGAAGGCGGATGGATCCCGCTCGTCGTCGCGGCCATCCTCTTCTTCCTCATGAGCTCTTGGAGCGAAGGCTATGCGGCGATGCGCGCCGCTTTGGAGCGCGACACCTTGCCTCTTAGCGACTTCGTGAGGAAGTTCCGGGGCAGGGAGAGGGTTGAGGGAACGGCTGTCTATCTCTGCGGTCGTCACGACCTCGCGCCGGTCCCGCTCCTGCACAATCTGAAACACAACAAGGTCTTGCACGAGCGCATCGTGTTCCTGCAAGTCTCCACCGAACATATTCCGCGTGTCGAGCCCGAGCGCCGCATCGAGTCGCAGGCCCTTGATAGTGGGTTTTACACCATGCTCGTCCACTACGGCTTCATGGAGGGTCCCGACATTCCGCGCGCGCTGCTTTGGGAGTGTTACGGCTGCCCGATCGAATTCAACGAGCAGGACACCTCCTTTTTTTCGGGCCACTTCATGCTCGTCACGAAGTCAACCTCGCGCTGGCGACGCTTCCGCTTCGAGGTTTTTCGCCTGATGCACCGCAATGCGCTTTCCGCGACGGAATTCTTCAAAATCCCGCCCGGACGCGTCGTCGAGCTCGGGGGGCAGGTCGAAATTTTAGGGGACGATTATTAGAGTTTCTGGCCTTCAGGCGACGCTTTGCTTTGGACGAGAGCCGTCTCATGGGGCGGTAGGCCCCCTCGAAAGCGGTGGAGAACGCGGGGCCCCCCACGCCGGGACGCTGTAATTCCGGGCGCCGCGACGCATACTCGAATCGACGTTCATCGAGCCCCCCTTCCCCATGCCCCTCGCCGCTGCGCGCAAGCCGCTCATCTCCTGCGATCCGGCTTCCGCTTTCGAGGCGGAGCTTCGCGGCTTTTGCGCCTTCGGCGCCCAGAACTCGTTTCGAGGAGCGCGACGGGCTTCCCTATTCTGTCAATGAATACTGGACGGCCGCGCAAAGACAGGCGCATTCGATCCATGAGGTGAGCTACCGGGCCTGCTTCAAGCCGCAGCTGCCGCGTTTCTTCATCGACCGGCTGAGCGCGCGGGGAGAGTCCGTCTACGATCCCTTCATGGGGCGCGGCACGACGCCGATCGAGGCGGCGCTCGCCGGGCGCACGCCCGTCGGCAATGACGTCAATCCACTGAGCCTGCTGCTCACGCGACCGCGCCTCGCCCCCCCGGCGCTCGCGGCGATCGCGGCGCGCCTCGACGAGGTTCCTTGGGGGAAGGGGGAGATCGAGCGCAAGGACCTGCTCGTCTTCTATCATCCCGAAACGCTGCGCCAGCTTTCCGCGCTGCGCCGCTTTCTCCTGGAGCGCGCGCCGCTCGAGGCGAAGCCCGACGCGACGGACGACTGGATCCGGATGGTCGCGCTCAACCGGCTGACCGGCCATTCGCCCGGATTTTTCTCGGTCTACACGCTGCCGCCCAATCAGGCCGTCTCGGTCGAGGCGCAACGCAAGATCAACGAAAAGCGCTCCCAGACTCCGCCGCCGCGCGACGTGGCGCGCTTGATCTTGCGAAAATCGCGCGCGCTTCTCGCCGAGGGGCGCCCCGCGAACCGAGGTGCGGCTTGGCGTCGGCGACGCGGCGGCGACGCCGTTCATCGCCTCCGGGTCGATTGCGCTCGTCGTGACCTCGCCGCCCTTTCTCGACGTCGTCCAATATGAGAGCGACAATTGGCTGCGCAGCTGGTTTGCCGGCATCGATCCCGCGGGCGTAAAAATTTCGGCGCATAAGAGCGAGGCGGACTGGTCGGCGATGATTGCCGCGGTCTTCACCGAGCTTGCGCGCGTGCTCGCGCCGGGCGGGCATGTCGCCTTCGAGGTCGGCGAGGTCAAAGGCGGCCGGCTGCTCTTGGAGCGGCTCGTGTGGCGCGCCGTCGAGGGGCTTCCTTTCGAGCGGCTGTTCGTGCTGGTCAACGAGCAGCGCTTCACCAAGACGAGCCATTGCTGGGGCGTCGCCAACAACGGCAAGGGCACGAATTCGAACCGGATCGTGCTGCTGCGGAGGCGGTGAGCCCTCTCAAGCGCGAGAGCGATCTTTGCAGGCGGGGAAGTCCCCATTATAGAGAGGGGCCCCGAGAGAATTGGGGACGGGGCGGCAACGTCCGACCAGTGGAGGGGTGGCCGAGTGGTTGAAGGCGCACGCCTGGAAAGTGTGTATACGGGAAACCGTATCGCGGGTTCGAATCCCGCTCCCTCCGCCAACTCTTTCAGATAATAAGCTGATTAATATAGGCTTATTGGATCGAACGAGTTTTATATCCCACATTCCAGCCCCTATTCTGTAGAGGCTGGCGGTGACCGCTGAGCCAAAATATCGCAGATTCGGCAACGTTGCAGCCGCAGCGTGAGCCAGCGAGCTTCGGTGCGAACCAACGCCTTACGGAGAGGCGAGCATCAACCCCGACCTATCCGCAAAACTGAGGGGAACAATATGATCCATAGTGCCGAGGTAAATCACGCTGATCCAAAAGCGGCGGTCGCAATTCTTGATGCGCTGGTTAACCTTGGATTTGATAACGAGGCTTTCAAAGAGCTTCATCACGCCAGAGGTAATATTGAGAGTTTCCGGCGCTACTGTTTAGAAAGAGTAACGTCATTCAGAACAGATGACAATTATGATAATAATGTGCGTGTTCATAAACGGCTACGATACGTATGGGACAAATACCATGAACAAGAACCCTTAAACTGGAGTCAACGAGAGTTTATTCAATTGGCAAAGGAAGCGTTCACGGCAATTCCGGAAGGAGGCAAGAGCGGTGATGAAGCTAACGAAGCCTCCGGTGATCGAACCGATGAGAAACACGTCGCCCACCGCAATCCAACATGGTCGAGGGATGAACTCATTTTGGCGCTCGATCTTTACGTGAGGTTTCGGGGCAACCCTCCAGGCAAAAGCAGCACAGAGATTATCGGGCTTTCCGAATTGCTCAACAAAATGGGTTCGCAGGAAGGCGTCACCGCCGAGTTCCGCAACCCAAACGGCGTCTACATGAAGATCATGAACTTCCGCCGTTTCGATCCCGCCTATCAAGCCGAAGGCAAGGTCGGTCTCCAGCGAGGCGGGAAAGATGAGGCGGTCGTATGGGAGCACTTTGCGAGCGATCCCGAGGCGCTGCACGCTGCCGCCAGCGCCATTCGAGCCAACGTTTTTGACGGCATCTCATCCGAACCCCAGGACTTTCAAGACGATCTTGCGGAAGCAGCGGAAGGTCACCTTTTGACTCGGCAGCACCAAGTCAGAGAGCGAAGCCGCTCACTCATAGAAGCGAAGAAGCGGGCGGTTCTGCGGGCCGGAGGGAGACTGGTTTGCGAGGCTTGCGGCTTCGACTTCGAGGAACGCTACGGCGAACGGGGCAAAGGGTTCATCGAAGTGCATCATACGAAGCCGCTTCACACGCTTATGCCGGGAAGCAAGACCCGCTTGGAAGACCTCTCGCTGCTTTGCTCCAATTGCCATAGAATGGTTCACGCCAAATTGCCTTGGCTGTCCGTCTCAGAGGTTGCGTCCCTGCTTGGGAAATAGGTCCGATGGAGTGCCCGAAATGACCCGCTCTTGGGATCGCCGTCAGTTTGAAAGGTCCGATACGAAGGCCGAGAATGAAGCGACTATCCACACGTGCTTCACGCTGGGGAGAAGCGGGATGTTCGACCAACTCGCCGTTCGTCAGGAAATTGAGCAACGCAATCGCCTCCGAACTGAAGCTAAGCTGCCCTCGGTTTCCCTGGACGAAATTCGGCGGGCGGAGCAAATTGCGGCTCGGAAAGAATATGAGGCGCAGCTTCGAAAATTTCTGAAAGCCCAAGGACCGAATAAAGGATCAGGTTTTTGCGGAAGAATGGCATGGCATGCTATGAAAGAAGAGGAGTTCAAGGAGAAGCGCAGCCTAACGAGCCTATTGTAGATCTCGCCATCGAAACGGGCGAAAATTCTGCCACGGCCCCAGGCGCTTGCTCAACTTGACGTTTCCGTTGACTTAGCCAACGGTCCAGTATCAAAACCCGGTTCAAAGGCGACAAGCGGCTCGAACCGAAGCCCGAGGTCTAAAGACATGTTCAAAAACCCGACCGTGTTCGTGTTAGGTGCGGGAGCGAGTTGGCATTACGGTTATCCAACTGGAGAGCGCTTAATTGAGAGAATGGAAGATATGGCTGAGGCATTTTCAAGATTCTATCGGATGATAATGCTTGCTCCCACATTGGGTATAAAGCTTCCCGGGTCCTTAATCACTGAACAACGACTTATATGCGAGCCTTCTGAGATTGTTGGGGTCGCAAGCAGCGCCAAAGCCGAATGCGAGATGTTTGCTGAACGCCTAAGGACTGTTAGACCATTGGTAATAGATTATTTCCTCGAGTGGAACGAGAGTCTTAGGGAAATAGGAAAGGTATTGATTGCCGCATCAATTCTGGAATGCGAGGCGAAATTTAAGAGCACTGGACAAAATGCTAATCGAACTCAAGACGATATAAGCCAACACCAACATGCAAGACACGACGATTGGATTCGCTTTTTAGTTCACAAGCTCGCATACGATTGCAAATCATCTAATGACTTACTGAAAAATAAAGTTTCATTTGTAACATTTAACTACGACTCTTCGCTGGAAAGCCGCCTCCAAGAGTCGCTGAATGCTATTGACATATTTGGTCCAAACGAAATAGAGCAATTTCTTGCGCCTCCACGCATAGTCCATGTTTATGGCTCAATCCCTCAGACCGATACCCCCCTAAGTATTGGGCCGGAAAATATCCTGGCAAAAGGCAGTGTTGAGCTGTTTCAAGATCGGCTCTCTCAGCTCCAGCGTGCACCGACGGATCATACTGCCCACTTCGTAGAAACAATGAATAGGGTATCGTCATTTATTGATTTATGCTACACGGCATCACAGCATATTATGACAATAAATTCCGTTGATAAGCATTTGAACATAGAAAGTATAAGCAATTCTCGAAATAACATTTCATCGGCGCAGGTAATTTATATCCTTGGATATGGCTTCGATCCCTTAAATAGCGAGCGAATCGGCCTCTCCGCCCAGACGCAACGCAATAGAGCGATTATGTTCACAAATTACGGTAATATAAATGTTATCAATAAGAGGGCATCTAAGTTATTTGCTCCAGGTTTCCTTCACAATGATTTAGATATTATTGGAGACTTGCGGTCTAATTACTGGGAAAGAAGCAGGAGGGATGTCTATGGGGCTCTTTCGGTTGACTTTGATGCGCTGGAGTCAGAGCTAATTGCAGGTAGGTCTATCTAAAGTAAAAAGCTGGCCCCTCTCGAACAGGCTGACGGGCGCAGGAGAAGAACCCACAAACTGCCGCTACCCCGTTTTGGTTTGGGTTTCCCCTAAACCGGACGCCAAAAAGAAAAGAAGCCGCCGACCCTCAGCTGGGTCGGCGGCTTCCTAAGAGCCCTGAAACGCCGCCGCCGGTTAGGAAACTGGCAGCAACCCCAAACGGGCGTCCCAATTGAAGACGAAATGCTTCGGATCGGTCAACGCTTGAACATTGTTCGGAGCTGGAGCTTAAGTGACAATTCTAGACACCGTGTCTTTGTTGCAACTACGTAAAACTACGTAAAAGCTTGCGCTCTGGCTTTTCTTTGCAACCCGAGCTTTCATCGGTCTCAGAATTTCTTGCGGGGTGTCGTTGAAGCTTAAGCTGAACTTCTCGGTGAATCCTCAATTTCCGTTTCCAAGTTGCCAATATGCGCTTTAGAAGCCGTAGGGAAGGCCCATGGTTAGCTTCCAGGTCGCTTGGCGGTTATGGGGGCTCCATTCGGTTTTCAACGTGCGCCAGCGAGCCCCCCTGTGAGACTTTTTTTCACGGGAAAAGATCGGACTCCGCCGGCATCCCCAGGCTACTGCTTCTCACTTGAACTCGAAAAAATCGAGCGGCTTCCGTTTCGCCTTTCGGGATTCCCAGCCCCGCTCTCTCTTTGCCGGGCTCGAAAGCTGTGCCTTCGCCCTGGCCTTGTTGTGAACGCCAATCGGGGGCATCCTTGCGTTCAAGCTGGAAGCCATCCGGCGAAACCCGAGTGGGAGGTAGCGTATGGATAAACTAGCAGGAGCCTCAATATTGGTGGTGGCTGTGATCTTGCTCATGTCTTTCGGACAATTAGAAGCGCAAGATAGGCAAATCCAAACATGCCGAACGGAAGGACAGATGGCTTTTCTTCAATCAGGGCAGCCCTGGAACGAAGAGGGTAGCTTTTCACCCGGAAACCAATATGTTGCACTTTGCATGAGAAAAAGCGGATATACGTTTAATTTTAATGGCAAATTCTGCCAACCATCCAACGGCGGGGAGATACAAAACAAATTTTGCTACCGTTCGACCAACTTTCCCTTCCTTAGCTCGATCAATATCGCCCTTAAAGGCGGATATGACGACCCAATAGCAACGCTTTGGTGTGAGAATATGCGAAAAATTACCAAAGACTATTGCGGTTCACGAGGCTGGTTCACAGATTAGATACTTAATCCCGGTGTAGGATTGTCAACCCGAGTTGGCTCAGCAATATCTAAGATGCTGGCGCAGACGCCCCCAATTATTGAAGGACTTGCTCTAAATCTATGCAGCTAAAATTTTGTGTCCGGTAATATATCTGATTCTAGAGGCTCAAAATCCATCGAAAAAGCTTCGTAAACACTTCGAACACTCTTTTCAATGTAGTCTTCACCCAGGCTCGGTTGATAGTCATTAGAGTTACCGTTTTTCCGTTGAACTCCTGAAAGCTAGCGATTCTCCCTACAGATGCTCGTTGCGACGGCTCCTGCTAACCAATCATGTATTCCAACACAGTCTCGACGCCCTTTACGAAGGCGACGCATTCTTCATGAGTTTGGACGGTCCCCTTATATCGGCCATACAAAGTGACGTGTCTACCCACGCCCTTCTCAAATCTTACCTCGCCGACGGCGTCATCCCTATCTTCATCGATGATCTCGAGCGTTGAGCCGTCCGCCCATCTCATATCGTCCTTCGGAACAACCAGTATCATGGCGGTGATCCCCGGTGGAATTAAGACGATTTTCTAGCAAATTCGCCAACCCGTTTGCAAATGTCGTTTTTCTCAGGCGGTCCAAGGGGACCATTCCATGCGGACACCCGAACCCCGGGGAAATGCGGTCGGAAGCCGCCCGATACCGCTCCGACTTTTCTTTTCCAAGGTTGGACCAATTTCCTCCTTCCGACAACGCCGGCAGAAATGGTTTCTGGATGCGCCCAGGGAGCCCGATGGGAGGCTTTTGACGCTCAGTCGGTAGAGGGGTGTTGCCATGGACCAAAAGAGGCGACAGAAGCCTCTCAGAAAGGCTCGGGCTTGCGGTTGTCGGTAGTCGTCCTATCATAGCCAAAAGCGGAGCGTTTCCCGGAAAGTCATGCACCCTTCTCCGGAAAGAGCGGGATGACCGCCCCTTAGCGACCGCTATGGGCGCTCTGATTCCAGCGTTGCCGGAGCCGGAGCGCTTAAAGCATTTTGAACATGCACTCCGCTAACGATCCGATACCAAGGGCACTGGTATGCATGACAGCGTGCGAATTGCCATATGGCTTGGTGCGATAACGGCATTTGTTGCGGGTTTTTGCCTCTGCTACTTGGTCTTACAAAACCTGGGTTCACGAAACATTGCCCTTGCGACCGGGGCATTGTTCGGAGCTTTCATACTTCTTCTCATACAGTTGTTATTTGAACTTCGTTCCGAAGAAACCACGGACTTTATTTCTGCAGAATTCACAATTGACCGGGCAAAGCCAGAGATTCGCCAATGGAATTACAGCGAAACTCCACGTCTTCGAATAACGCAAGAGATAGCAGCAAGCAAAATGTTTTTTGATGCTCATCCTCATCAATTCGACGGTGATCGGCAGAAATTAACTCTCGACATGGTAATATTTTCACTTGTCTCATATCTCGGGGTTGAGCAATTCGATTGGCAGATCAAGCGAACGAGTTTCGTTAGTCAAAGTATAGGAACCGTGGTTTTGATGGCTCCCGGATCGAACCCGGGAGACTGCACAGAGATAACAAAATCTGAAATTCGTGATAAGCTTTTAGGGGCGGGGAATTCGTTTGCAGAAGGGGAGGTATTTTTCGGCCGTCAGCTACTTTGCCTTCCGCCGAATTCAACACTTCGAGTGGATGCCAACAGTCTGAGTTTGAGAAATCCGCTCTGTGAGATTTCTTTTGTTTTGGAACCATCAGGGGGAAGTTTTGGCGCTCAGCCCAGTTCGGGGGGGCTTGTCCAGGCTCTGCTCCAAAATGGGGAGCCGACTTTAGAGACACGAGTTACAGGCATCCGGGTAACCGTTCGTTATTCGGCGCTTAGAGCGCAGCACCACGAAATGGCTAAATATAAGGACTGGTCAAAGCGGGTCGTAGGCGGGGCTCAAAACTGGTTCATGGGAAAATGAGGCGATTTGGCTCGTTTCTGCAGCCCAAAGCGATTCCTTTGGCGGCGATTCTCCGCCAAAGGCGTCGAGACGGGTTTGGCATCGGCTTCAGGCAACCAACAAATGGGGGAGTCCAGAAAAGCCTTCCGACGCTCGGGAGTTTGTTTTTTGCGCTCGGGATGGGTGGCGCAACGCCGCCATTTTTCGGCACGGATAAGCTACTAACTGGCGGCCTTCGTATCCTCGGAATCACTTGAGTTTCGGGCCTCTCGAAGAACCTCAATCAGCCTTTCTGCGTCCTCACCAAAGCCCGCAAACCCATATTTTCCAGATAGCTCTGCCATGACTCTGAGACACTTTTCCGTAGCCTCCTGAGAGGGCTCGGAAATGTCAATCATTTTACATAGGTGATTTACGTATTCCAATTCTGCTTTTGAATCTAACGTCGTTCCAGACAACTCATCATTAGATTCCATTTTATTTAAAACTCTAATAAAAGCTTCGATCAATGACCCTGCTTCTCGTTGTTTCGTTTCTTTAGTTATTTTCATTTACGAACTCCTTTTTCTTCGAATAATTTTGCCCGGACAAACTCCGAAAATGATAGGAATTTTCTCGCTTTAGACGCTTTTTTTATTTTGTCTTTTTCTGGCTCGGTAACTCGTATTGAGATTTTATTATTACGATTCAATTTAAATATCTCCTTCTGTTAACGTCGATAAAGATGCCACGTTGCTTCCAATGTCGGGCATATTCCTATATTATATTTAGGCAAAACGAATTTTTGACAGACACATAGTTTATCGTTTTTCGCTTAAAAGCCTTGGTCGGAGTTTTTCGCTTAAAAGCCTTGGTCGGAAAGGCAACTGCTAAGCTAAGCGCAACAGGTTATCTGGGTCCAAGAACGAGCGTCCATCGCCTTCAAATCGTTGAAAAAAGAAGGCATCCTCGTGTTTGCCATGGCAAGGTAGGTAGAAAAAGTCGTTCGACTGCTTTTTACTGCTATCAAAGGAAAACCCCTTCATTTCAAAGGCTCGATGAAGCAGCTTGGCTATTTTGTTATATTCCTCCCTTGACACCCATCTTTTCAGGGGAATAACGACCCTCCACTTCCGTTCCCCGGCCGCCGAGTTGAAGCTGCTATAAATGAGCATTTCGACGGCGGAGCAAAGTTCCGCAAACTCAAAGGGGCATTTGTTGCCTTTGTCCATATCTAACCAAATCGCCGGAGCCTTCACGACGGATTCCAGCTTACGATTCGGCGGCAGAGAGCCTTCTCCAACAAATTCTGTTGCATTTATGAGCATATTTTTCGCCTTATCGAAAATATGTCGCTCTGATACCTTAGCCATATGGTCGCAAAAGGCGTCATATCCATCTACATAAATAATATCAGAAACATATCCTTTAATGGTGCCCAGTATGTTGATGGGCCATTTTTCTTCCTCTATTTTATTGTCAACTGAATCTATTTCATTTAATGCTATTTCGTTACGGATTTCAGGTGACGCAGACGGACTCATGTGAATGGCTCGGTTCTGTAGGGCGCTTAGGCAGGCATCAATGTTCATTTCCTTGCTTAACGCTCTTGTTTTTTTTACTCTTTCCGAATTAGTGAGCCCACTTGGCTTTCTTCCGGGTTCTTTGGTTGCAATTTGATCGATCTTAGGCGAACAAAATTTATGTAATTTGGAGCCTGGAAATTTGTTATGCAAATATTCAGCCGAATCCTTGTCCATAATAATCACGATTTTTGGATGAATTTCTTCGCTATCCGACGGCCATAGACGAAGTGAGCTTCGGCAGGCTATCTGATATATATAATTGAAATTCGTAATATTCCACGCAAACGTTTTATCGATCCCACATTTGGCATTTAAAAAATCAACTCTGTCTGCTGAATTATTAAATATAGAATATATGGCGACGCAATCGGTGTTTCTAAATTTATTTAGTCCGTGAGGGTATGCCGGAACACGTATGGCATTAGCAAGTCCTTCAAAGAAACTCTGATTATCGCTGCTGTTGATATTATAAATAAATGGCCTACCATCGATCTTCTCTTTTATAGCTCTTTTAAATTCCGCTTCGTAGACGGCCCTGCGCTGCTTTTCCCGCCTTTTTCCTATCGACCAGTCGTCCACGAGATAATATATATCCAAAGCTTGACCCACTTCCGGGGGGTGAACTGACGGTAGAATCCTATCACGTAATCCTCGATGCGGCTCAAATTGGACGCCATAGTGCTTGTAAATGTTGTAAAATTCGCTATCCTCAAAATTTGCACTCAGGATTATCACCTGCTTGAATCCTGCGAAAACCCTGGGTTTTACGACATTATAAGTCGTCAGAAGGCTTCCTTCGCCCGATAAAAGCTTTTCATAGGTATCAGGTTTCACGTATGTGACGACGTTATCGTGTAGATTGGAAACGATCGGTCGAAGCATTTCAAGGGCCCTATCTTGCTTTGCTTTTTCCGAAAAACCTATTAAAGCTTTTTTACAAGCGTCAGTTTTTGGTATTAATCGTGCATAACCGTCTTTTTCATAGTCCTCTGTCTCAAGATTGTCGGTAATATGATTATGAGTGAATTTTGCATGAATTGAAACATAATGGAAAACATTAGGACATTCATCAACGATTAGTCGCCAGCCATTGACATTTCGACGGTGAACCATCTTCCATGCGGCAAATGTCAAAATGAGAATACACCCCGAGTCTGGTTCGATAGTTGAAAGAAAAGCGTGTATTTCCTTTACAACGTTAGACGGGGCTGTCTCGCTTGTTACGCATTTTAAGGTTCCTTGAAAGCCTTTCGTTTTTATCCTCTCCTCGGTTTGATTAATTAACGCTATTGTTGGCTGAATTAAGATAACCTTTGAATGGTCATTTGCTAATTCGATTACGAAATCAGTTAGTAATTCTGTTTTGCCACTCCCAGCAGGAGCGCTAATATAATGTATTTTCATGTAAAAACCCCATGTAAATATATATTCAATTTAAATAAATAGCCGAGCCGAGTCTCTCCGTTCGTGTCGTGAAGAGAGAATGCCCGTTTTTAATATGAAATAAATAGAGCTAAGCGCCATTATTCAGCAGATTTTGCACGTCACTCAATCGCCAACACGTAGTTCGTGGTCCCAGTTTTATGGGCTTTGGATACTTTCCGCTTTTCACTCCAGCCCACCACGAAGAACGGGATACGGGAATTATTTCAAGGACTTCTGGAAGGCGAATCAAGCGATCAACTGCTCCCGACTTTGAGAATGTATGTTTCATATATACTCCATATGTTTGTAACTAAAATAAGTCATAAAATTAATATATTTAACACAGGATAACAAAAACCCCACAGCGCTTCAAAAAACGGCCACAGCCTATGCTATAAATAGGCAGTAGCGGCATCCCGCCTGGGATTAAGTTGAATTATACCAAATTTCTGACGGCCGTCAACAAAAATGTGTATCGCTTATTGTTATAATATTTGTTTTAAAAACGTCTTTCTTTAATTGCGATGCAGACGTTACTAACGAAAACCGGGAGAAAGCATCATTCGATTATTAAGTTTCTTCATGGGTCGTTGTTCTTGAAGGGTTACAATAAGTATCCCATTCGACCATTAGGTTCCGCCTTTTTTCAAGCAAGTCGGTCCTTTTATAAGCGGCCTCGGTCTTGTTTCGAACCGAGTGAGCCAGGGCCATTTCGCAAACATCATTGGGAAAATTGGTGCATTCTGCCGCCCAATCCCTGAACGCCGACCGGAAGCCATGCGCAGTTATGCGGAGCCCCATCCGGCGCAATATCATGAGGAACACCATGTTCGATAAAGGTTTCCCGGCTGAACGGCCCTGAAACACCAAGTCGCCTCCTACCGATAGTTCCTTCATCAGGTGCAATATCTCAATACAACGGGGGGCGAGGGGGACTCGGTGTTCCCGCAGCATCTTCATACGGGAAGCGGGAATGTTCCAGACCTTGTCGTCGAAGTCGATTTCCTCCCACCTCGCACCAAGAACCTCGCCCGTGCGTGAGCCGGTAAGCACCAGAAATTCCAAGGCGAGCTTGGAAATTTCCGTGTCGGATTCACGAAGGCGGGCGACGAATGCGGGAACCTCTTCGTAGAGCAGCGCCGCATGGTGAAGCTTCCTGTCCGCCTGTTTGGGGAGACCTTTGGCGACGCCGTCTACCGGATTATCGCCGCTATGAAATCCAGTGGCTTTAGCCCAATCCATGATCGTGCTGATTCGCTGCTTTACTCGCCGGGCCGTCTCTGGCTTCGTCAACCAAATCGGTGAGAGAACGTTCAGAACATCGGGCGTCGCAATTTCGTCGATGCGCTTCCCGCCAATAATGGGAAAGGCATATTCCTTAAGGGTGTTGATCCATTGGTCGCCGTGCTTTTTATTCTTCCATGTCCGAACGTGTTCGGTATGCACGGTTTGCGCAGCTTCGGCGAAGGTCGGCACAGTGATCCGGCTCTTCCTCATTTCTGCGATGGGGTCACCGCCTTCACGGGCGATTTTACGATAGTGCTGCGCTTTGCCCCTCGCCTCGGCCAAGGTTACAAGCTGGGCTCCGCCCAAGCCTATATCTCGACGGCGACCGTGGACAACGGTGCGCAGAAGCCAGCGCTTTGCTCCGGAGGAATTGACAATCAGATAAAGGCCGTTGCCGTCGACGTAACGTCCGGGGGCCTTAGTCTGCTGCACCTTGACGTTGGTTAGGGCGTTGTGCGGATGCTTCCCCTTGCTTTTCATCGCAACCCTCATTTCACCCCACATTAATTAGGGGATGGCGATGGCCGTCAAGAGACATATTCGGCTAAACATCCCTTTCTCGCCTATAAATTTCAATCTATTATAGATAAGATTGGGCTTTGCCGGACTCAAAGATGGCGGACGCTCCCTCCGCCAGCCCCGCCGATTGCGGGATGTTCTGCGAAACAATTGCCCAATCACGCCGATGGCTGCACCAGCGTTTTAGGGAGCTTGACAGACGGTGATATATGCTCGGCTCCGCGCCGATGGCGGGCATTGCTTCAAAATCAACCAAGAGTGAAGCTCGTTTGGCATAGCTCAAGTCGCGCCCTAGGAGGCTGCGGCTTTGGTGTAGTTTTCGGTAGCCGCCATTTTCCAGGCCGCTAGGACCGGCGGCTCAGCGAAACAGAGGACTCAAGCGGGGGGGGGACGTGAGCGACAAGAAGCGCAAGCCAGTTCTTGAAGATCATGTCGCCTTAAAGCGGAAGCTCATTCCTCCCGTCGTCAATGCGCTCGGGGATAAGCTGTCCGAATATTCCTGGACGCGGCAATTGGTCCCCGAAGCCATCTGGATGGCTCTTATCATCGATCGTTGCGGCTATGAGGCGGCCCGTAAACTCTGCCTGGAACTGGTGAGAACTACGAACCGGATAGTCGATACACCGGATTCTCCAATGTTTGCGAGGTTCAGTGCGTTTGTTACGCTGAATGCTGAGCAGAAAGCCGTCCTGGCCTCTGGCCTTGAGGCGTCCGTTCGCAATGAAGTCAGCGCTGCCTTACGCCCCCTTTCCGCCATCGCCAGCGCTCACCCACTCGCCTTCTTGGAGGACAACACTCAGTCCGAAGGCGCTGTCGATGACCGCTTCCCGATGGTTCTCCGGGATTTCTACGACCGAAGCGGCCGCCTCGCAGTCCTGTCCATGGCACTGGCGTACTTTCTAGGCATCGAGCAGGGCAAGATTCACGTCGCGCCGCATCTTGCCGATGAGTTGATCGAGCGTTTCAGAACGATTGGAGACTATCCAAACACTGAAGCTGCCGAGCGTGCGGCAGGAGCATTCAGGGCCTCTGCGCCGATGCTATTCATGACGCCCCAGGACGACGGGAGCGGTTTCCGGAATGACGAGGCGTGGGTCAGCGAATTTTGGAACGGCGTTGCTGGGTTCGGTCCCTGCGTGTTTCACGACACTCTCCAAGATGAAGACCAGGAATGCGACGACCCTATGGAGGCGTTCGTCGTGGAGTATCGCAACGCGGTCAGGGCGGATTTACGCGAGCGATTGAGACGATGGCCCCTGAACCTCAACGAGGTGGAAGCTTACGAGGTGGTGTCAGCGCTCCTTTGTCGGCAAGCTTCACTTGCGATCGAATTCGCCTCCTCGCCCGCGATTTGGAGTCCACACACTGCGCCTATTATATTGCGCGCCATCGCAGATGTTTTCATCACTTTGGCTTGGATACTTAAGGATCCAAGCCAAAGGTCCAAGCAGTTTGTTGAAGATGGCCTTGGAGCGATAAAGCTTCAAATTGCCCATTACGAGCGGGCGCTGGAGCAAACCAACGATCCAGATGAGAAAGATGAGATGCGCCTGATGATCGAGATTTGGCGCGAATGGCTTGCGGGACAGCGCATGGATCAGTTCGTTGAGGTGAATCCTGGCAGTTGGTCTGGCCTCAGCACTAGGAAAATGGCCGATGAGGCGGGGTTCCTCGACTTCTACAACTATGTCTATCAACCCTTCAGTGGTGTGGCCCACTCCAACTGGGCCCACGTCAGCGCCTTCAACGCGGTTCATTGCCAAAATCCAGCCCACCGCTGGCATCGGGCGCCGGCGATAGCACCCACTAACCCGGACCCACACTGGCTGTTCCTCGCCACCAAGTATCTAAGCAAAACGCTGGGTCATTTCGATGACGTCAATGGGTTTATCGACATGCCGCACCGCGCGTTCGATGTTATCGGTGAACGAATAGTGGCTGGCCCCTCCAGCCTAGATGAAGATGCTGAGTAAGCATTCATTTAGGCAAACCGTAGGGGCTACAGCGTAGACATAGTGCTCATCATCGTCGTTCACGGCCCGCCAGACCCCCAACTCCGCCGCGCATTAGGGCTCAAACCTGGGAGATCTTTGGAGAAGGCCATGAAGACCCATTTCGACACGGGCGGCTCGATTCCCGAGCTCGCCTTCATGGCGATCGGCGGCGCGATGCTCGCGGGGGCGATCCTCTACTCGACGATGGGACCCTTCGCCGGCGTTATGGGCGCGGCGCTCGGCGGCCTGTATACTGACCGCGAAGCTGAACGCCGAGAACGACGAAAAAGAGGAGGGTCAGCGAGTGACGGTCACGGTAAGAGACAGCAATGGCGCTGAGCTGAAGGATGGCGACTCGGTCACGCTGATCAAGGATCTGAAGGTCAAGGGCTCGTCGGCGGTCTTGAAGCGCGGAACCTTGGTCAAGAACATCCGCCTCACGGACGACCCCGCCGAAATCGAATGCCGGTCGGACAAGATCAAAGGCTTGGTGCTGCGAACGGAATTTCTAAAAAAGGTTTGAGCGCCATCGAGGCGCGCCGAGACATAAACCTGCCGCTGGGATTGGCGCAGCGAACGGGGCGCCGGGAGCCTTTGACAATGGCGCTCCTTGAGAGAATCATTCCCCGAACTCTGTTGGCGGATTTGGCCAGCTTGCGAGACGGATCGGCTCGGCAAGAGTTCCCAAATGGAGATTCGCCATGAAATCCTGGAAATTTGCGATTAAGTGGGTATCCCCTTCACTGACCTCAACCGGGGTGCTATCTGGCGCGGATGGACGGTTACTCGCATCCCGTAGCCGGTATCGATTACCCTCGCACGTTCCAAGAGATCGACGAGTGGTTCCGAGACGATGAGGCGTGTCGGGAGTACATTCGACGCGTGCGCTGGCCGAAGGGCTTCGTCTGCCCGCATTGCGGCATGTGCGGCGCGCCTTGGGCGATGTCGGACAAACTGCTTCGCTGCCGCAGCTGTCACGCGCGCACGTCGCTCACCGCGGGGACGATTTTCGAGGGCACGCGCAAGCCGCTGCGGACCTGGTTCATGGCCATGTGGTTCGTGACGAGCCAGAAGAACGGCGTCAGCGCGCTCGGACTGCAGCGGGCGCTTGGGCTCGGCAGCTATGAGACGGCCTGGACTTGGCTGCACAAGCTGCGCCGGGCCATGGTGCGGCCTGGCCGCGACGCGCTCAGCGGAACGGTCGAGATCGACGAAACCTATGTTGGCGGCCCGGAAAAGGACAAAGGGGGCCGAGAGATCGAGTGCAAAGCCATTGTCGCGATTGCAGCCGAGGAGAGCGGCCAGGGCATCGGCCGCATCCGACTGCGCCGGATCGAGGACGTGTCGGCGGACAGCCTGCTGCCCTTCGTTCGCAACGCGGTCGTGTCCGGAGCCACCATCCACACCGATGGCTGGAGAGGTTATGCCAGGCTCGAAGCAGCCGGCTACAAGCACAAGGTCAGCGTCATCAGCGCCGGTTCCGATCCCGCGCACGAGGTCATGCCGCGCGTGCACAAGGTCGCCTCGCTCTTGAAGCGCTGGCTCCTCGGCACGCATCAGGGCGGCGTTCAGCGCCAGCATCTCGACTACTACCTCGACGAGTTCACCTTCCGCTTCAACCGCCGACGCTCGAATGCCAGGGGCCTTCTGTTCCACAAACTCGTTGAGCAAGCCGTCGCCATCGACCCAGCGCCCTACCGCTCCATCATAGGAAAACCAACAAATCCAACCGATTCCGCAGCCTCAGGTCAGTGAAGGGGATACACACTTGCGATTATTTCGGCGAGCCTTGTTTTTGCGGCGACGAGCGCCTCGGCGAGACCCGCGAGGTGCAGGATCGTCAGCAACGGTGAGAAGCCGTTCAACGGCGTATGCGACTACATGGCCGAAAGCGGCGGCAGCTTCTCGCTCTCGCGGGCCAAAGGTCACAAGTTCCTGGAAATCGACCCGCTCAGCGTGACCGTCCTTTCGCCGGGCGTTGCAGAGGTGAGAGGCCTGACCAAATTGGGGGTCAACTCCCGATGGGGCGCTGCGAAGCGTTCGACGTCCGACCCCGCCTGCTGGGTCGGGACGGACTTCAAGATTTGTGTCTACTAGACGTCGCCTGCGCGCCCGTTGCCGTGGGCGCGGCTGGCGCGGCTCTGCCCCGCCACCGCGGCTGCGCCGATCAAATGAGGAGGCCGCGGTATCTGACCGTGATCAGCAGCGCCGACATCGCAGCGAAGCTCAGCAAAATTTTGCTGAGGTTCGGGTCGGGGGCGGTCACCACGACATTGGCCAGCAGATTGCCGATCTGGCCGGACGGCCCGCGTTCAATGAACCGCACCGGACCCGAAGCGTTCGTGAAGGTGAGATTATAGAGCGTGTAGGGCTGGTCCTTCGCGGGGGTGATCAATTGGCACGACCCGCCAATGCACACCTCCGTCGTGTCCGGCGCGTCGCCGCGGGGATTGCCCGCAAGCAGGAACTGAACCGAATAATCGCCCGGCGCCAGGTATCGAACAGAGCGGAGTTCGCCGGCGGGACGGCCGCCGGAACCGGTCGTCCCGCCGAGATCCACGGCGTTGACGCCCGTCGGAAGCCCCGCCACGAGGTCCGGGAAATTGCTGGCCCCCACGAGATCGACCGAGGGCGAGCCTTGGACGTCGCCAGGCTGCGGAATGGACTTGAAGATGCCGTCGCCCGGCCAATTCGCCTCAGGGGCGCCCGCGAAGTTATCGCTGATCACGACGGCGGCTTGAGCGCATGGCGCAGACGCGAGGCTCAGAGCGAAACCCATAATGGCCGCCGAGCCGGCATGACGAAAACGTCCCATTTTTGACTCCTCCGATTCTGATCCGAGGAAGGCGCAGCTTGATCCGCGCGGCGGCAGCCGGGCCCGTCGCCCTCACTTATACCAACCCGCGGTGATCAAAACTCATGGGCCCAATCGCGCAGTCCGATGGACATGATGCGCCAGGGCTGATCGACGAGCTTGTTCCAGGCGTCGCAGCAGTGATCGACGATGTTGTCGTAGGAGCTGAACACGCGGTTGGACAGCCAGTTGTCGCGCAGGAACTGCCAGACGTTCTCGGTTGGATTGAGCTCGGGGCATTTGGCCGGCAGCGGCAAGATGGTGATGTTTTCGGGGACTTCGAGCTTGGCGGTCATGTGCCAGCCGGCCTGATCGAGCATCAGCACGGCGTGGGCGCCGGGCGCGACGCGCGCGGAGATTTCCGCCAGGTGCAGGTTCATCGCGTAGGTGTCGCACTTCGGCAGGACGAGCGCGGCGCCCTTGCCGTCTTTCGGGGAGATTGCGCCGAAGATGTAGGTCGAAGCCGTGCGCTGATCCTTGGGTGCCGAAGGGCGCGAGCCGCGTTTCGCCCAGCGCCGGGTGATCTTGTTCTTCTGGCCGACGCGCGCCTCGTCGCCGAACCAGATCTCTATGTCGCGCGCCGCGACGCCTTTCTGGCGGGCGATCTCCTCCAGGCGCTCCGGGAAACTTTTTTAAAATCCTCGATCGCGCCCGCGGCTTGCGCATGGTGGCGCGGGCGCGCGGAGAGCTTGCGATAGCCCATCTTGCGCAGCTCACGGCTCACCGTCGTCTCGGAGATGCTGAGGCGGAACGTCTCGAACAGCCATTGGCAGAGGTCGACGATGCGCCAGCGCACGACGCCGTGGATCGCCGGCGTCGGGCCCACCTCGACGATGCGGACCAAAGCGGCGCGCTGCTCATCGTTGAGGAGCGACGGCTGTCCCGGCGCCTTGCGATCCACGAGGCCCTCCGGGCCAAAGGCGTTGAAGCGCAGGACCCAGTCGCGGACGATCTGCAGCGTCACTCCGCCGATCTTGGCCGCCTCGCTACGCGTCGCGCCGTCGTAAACTGCCGCCAGCGCCAAGAGGCGTCGCGCCTGCGGCCCATCCTTCGCGCGCTTGGCCAGAGCCCGAAGAGCCTTTGCGTCAAAGTCTTCCCGTAAACCGATCGCAGCCGCCATGGCGAACCTCCTGTCCGCCATGTCGAATCAGAAACCAACCGATTCGGGAATCCCCCGCGTAAGTCAGCCTCAGCGCGGGTTGGTATTACCTCCGTCAATGGGGCCGAATCTCAGAATGTGACGTTTTGGCTAATTATATGTAAACACACGGCGGAGCCAACTCCCGCCGTCTGAGTGCGGCGAAGCTTTACCTTTCGCCGTCGATGGAGCAATTTCGGGCCTGATCCGGCCTTTAACGTCGGGGCCTAGGACGACCTGATGACGAAACGGCTCACGCTTTTTTCCGCTTTCGTGATCTCGCTCCTGCTCGCCGCCTGCGGGAGCGCCCCGGAGGACGAGCGAACACCGACGGCCGTCGCCTGCAGGCAGGGGCCTGACTGCGACTTCAAATGGGCGAGAGCGATCGCCTGGGTCCAGCAGAACGCCTTTTACAAGATCGAGCGGATCGACGAATGGCGGATCCAAACCTTCGGCCCCTATGGAAAGAGCGAAGGGACCGCGGTGACGATCCAAAAGGTTCCGTCGGGAGACGGATGGGCCCAGCTCTCCATCAACGTGAGTTGCGCCAATATCGTCACTTGCTATCCGAGCGTGACGGCGCAGAAAATATCCTTTCTGGAATATGTGAGCGGCGCCACGAACCTCGTCGTCCCCATGCACCCGCCGTTCCCGCAGGCGCATCCGATTCCCGGCCTCGGCGATCCGCTCGTTCTATTGCGTTGAGGCGAGCCCCAGCCGTCATTGCGAGCGAAGCGATGACAGATTTTCGCGCGCACCTCGTCGGCGAGGCTTCAATCTCGAAGCTCATCGAGCAGCTAGAGCGTGCTCAAACGCAAATCGTTTCGGCCGCCGCGGCCGCACGCAGCGCGGCGATGTTTCGCGCATAGGACTCGCGGCCGCCGCCGTCGAACACGGCCGAGCCGGCGACGACCCAGTCCGCGCCGGCCTTGACGACGGCGCCAATCGTCTCGGGCGACACCCCGCCGTCGACCTGCAAGCGTATCGGCCGCCGCCAGATCTTTTCGCGGATGCGCCGGATCTTCTCGAGCTGCGCGGGAATGAAACTCTGCCCGCCGAAACCCGGATTGACGCTCATGACGAGCACGAGGTCCACGTCGTCGAGTACATAGTCGAGCACGCTTTCGGACGTCGCCGGATTGAGGGAAACGCCCGCCTTTTTGCCTAGGCCGCGGATCGTTTGCAGAGATCGGTGGAGATGCGGGCCGGCTTCGGCGTGGACCGTGATGATGTCGGCTCCAGCCTCCGCGAAGGCTTCGAGGAAGGGATCGGCGGGCGCGATCATCAGATGCGTGTCGAGCGGCCGGTCGGTCGCGCGGCGAAGCGACTTCACCAGCGCCGGGCCAAAAGTGATGTTGGGAACGAAATGCCCGTCCATCACGTCGAGATGAATCCTGTCCGCGCCGGCGGCGGCGACGTCGCGCAGCTCCTCGCCGAGCCGTGAGAAGTCGGCGGTCAGGATCGAAGGGGAGATGACGAGGTCGGGCATGGCGAGCGATCTGGCAAATAGGGCCTGCGCAATTCAAGGACAGCGGCGCGTCAAATCCCCGCCCGAGCAAAGTTTGCGATCACGCGGCTTGATGGGGCGTCGCGCCACCCTAACTCCCTCCTGTCCTTTCGGCCCAGCGTGAAGCGACGTCATGACGCTCCTTAACTCAGACGCTGCGCTAGACCAGCGCTGCATCAATGCGCTTCGGTTCCTCGCCGTCGACATGGTTCAGAAGGCCGATAGCGGCCATCCCGGCCTGCCGCTCGGCGCCGCGCCGATGGCCTATGTGCTGTGGTCCCGATTCCTCAAGCACAACCCCAAAAATCCGAAATGGGACGACCGGGATCGCTTCGTATTGTCCGCCGGTCACGGCTCCGCTTTGCTCTACGCGCTCTTGCATCTTTCCGGCTACGATCTGCCGCTCGAGCAAATCAAGCGCTTCCGGCAATGGGAAAGCCACGCGCCGGGCCATCCCGAACGCGGGCTGACGCCTGGCGTCGAAATCACGACCGGACCGCTCGGCCAAGGCTTCGCCAATGCAGTCGGCTTCGCCATTGCGGAGCGCCATCTGGCGGCGAGCTTCAACCGCCCCGGTTTCGATATCGTCGATCATCGCACCTTCGTGATTATGAGCGATGGCGACATGATGGAGGGCGTCGCCTCCGAGGCCGCTTCTCTCGCCGGTCATTTGCGGCTCGGCAAGCTCATCTGCCTTTATGATGAAAACCACGTCACGCTTTCGGCGGGCACCGACGTCGCCTTCACCGAAAATTGCGGCGAACGGTTCGAGGCCTATGATTGGCATGTGCAAAAGGTCGCCGACGGCAACGATCTCGCGGCGCTCGATAGCGCGTTGCAAGCGGCCTGCGACGAGAGCGAACGTCCGTCCTTGATCCGCGTGCGCACGCATCTGGGCTACGGCTCGCCGCATAAGCAGGACACTTTTGAGGCGCATGGCTCGCCTTTGGGCGAGGACGAGGTGCGCTTGACGAAGCAGAATCTCGGCTGGCCTACCGAGCCGACATTTCTCGTGCCCGACGACGTCGCAAGTCACATGCGCGAAGCCATTGAGCGTGGGAGAAGGCGCGAGGCCGACTGGACCCAAGAACTCGAGGCTTACGAAGAAAAATACTCGGAACTGGCGGAATCTCTGCAGCTGGCGTGGCGCGGCGAGCTGCCGGAAGGCTGGGACAGCGACATTCCCGAGTTTCACGCCGACGCCAAAGGCGAAGCGACGCGCGTCTCCGCCGGCAAGGTCATGAACGCGATCGCTCCGAAACTCCCGGCGCTCATCGGCGGCTCGGCGGATCTCAATCCCTCGACCTTCACCGCGTTAAAGGGTCTGGGAGACTTCGAGCCGCAGAGCGAGCCCGCGCCGCATCAAAACAATGGCGTCTGGAGCTATGCCGGCCGCAACATCTGGTTCGGCGTGCGCGAGCATGCGATGGGGGCCGTGCTCAACGGCCTGGCAGCGCATGGCGGCGCGCTGCCTTTTGGGGCCACCTTTCTGATCTTTTCCGACTATATGCGCCCGCCGATCCGGCTCGCCTCGCTCATGCAGCTGCATGTCGTCTTTGTCTTCACGCATGATAGCGTGGCGCTCGGCGAGGACGGGCCGACGCATCAGCCCGTCGAGCAGCTCGCGAGCCTGCGCGCCATCCCCGGGCTCACGGTCATCAGGCCGGCTGACGCCAATGAGACGGCGCAGGCTTGGCGCGTCGCCGTCACTGCCGAAAACCGCCCCGTGGCGCTCGCGTTGTCGCGCCAGAAGGTGCCGACGCTCGACCGTAGCCGATATGCGCCGGCCGATGGACTGCGCCGCGGCGCCTATGTCCTCGCCGACGCGCCCAACGGCAAGACGGACGCGGTGCTGATCGCTACGGGCAGCGAGGTCAATCTGATCGTCGAAGCGCAGAAGAAGCTGCAAGAGCGCGGCATTCACGTGCGCGCGGTGTCCATGCCGAGCTGGGAACTGTTCGAAGCGCAGCCGAAAGCCTATCGGGACGAGGTTATCCCGCGCGACGTTCCGGCGCGGCTTGCGGTCGAAGCCGGCGCTACGCAAGGCTGGAGCCGCTATGTCGGCGACCGCGGCGGCGTCCTTGGCCTGGATCATTTCGGCGCGTCGGCGCCGGGCGAGGTGACGCTGCGGGAGTTTGGCTTCACCGTGGAAAATGTCTGCAAGCATGTCGAGGCGTTGCTTTGAACGCCTGCGGGTCGTGGGCGCCCGAGTGACCCAATACCCGGAACTTCGAGGGTCGCGCCATGAATCCGTTGAATGAACTGAGCGCCTGCGGCCAATCGGTATGGATCGACTTTCTCAAGCGAAGCTTCGTCGAGCGCGGCGAGCTGCGCATGCGCGCGGAGCGTGACGGGCTGAAAGGCGCGACCTCCAACCCCTCGATCTTCGAGAAGGCGATCGGCGAGAGCAACGAATATGATTCGGCGCTCCAGAAGTTCCAGTCGCAAGGCGATCATAGCGTCTCGGAAATCTACGAGCAGCTGGCGTTCGAGGACATCCGCAACGCGGCCGATGCGCTGCGTCCCGTCTATGATCACACGCAAGGGACGGATGGCTACATCAGCCTCGAGTGCTCGCCCTATCTCGCAAACGACACCGAGGCCACGATAAGGGAGGCGATCCATCTTTGGCGCGCCGTCGCGCGCCCCAATCTAATGGTCAAGGTCCCCGCGACGAAAGCCGGCCTGCCGGCCATCCGGGCGCTCATCGCGCAGGGAATCAACGTCAACATCACGCTGCTGTTCTCGGTCGACGTCTTCGAGCAGGTCGCCGACGCCTACATGTCGGGCCTCGAAGATCACCTCAAAGCGGGCGGCGACCTGTCGAAAGTCGCAAGCGTCGCGAGCTTCTTCGTCAGCCGCATCGACACGGCCGTGGACAAGTTGCTGGAGGGCGCACAGAAGGAGGGCGCCGCGCGGCTCAAGGGCAAGGCGGCGATCGCGAACGCCAAGCGCGCCTACGAGCTGTTCAAGTCGCTCGTCGCTTCGCCGCGCTGGCTCAAGCTCGCGGGCGCAGGGGCAAAGGTCCAGCGCCTGCTCTGGGCTTCGACGAGCACAAAGGATCCCGCCTATAAGGATACGATCTATGTCGACGAGCTGGTGGGACGCGATACGGTCAACACCATGCCGCCCGCGACGCTCGACGCCTTTCGCGATCATGGCGTCGTCACGCGAGACGCGATCGAGCGCGACTTGCCGCAAGCGCATGCCGACCTCGCCGCGCTCGCCGACTATGGCGTAAGCCTCGACGACGTCACGACGCAGCTCACGCAGGACGGCGTCCGCCTCTTTGCCGACGCCTTCGACAAGCTGCTCGGCGCCGTGGCGCAGCGGCGGCTGGGTCTGCTCAATGGTCCGCAGCCTGGCTTCGCCTTCGGCATGAATTCCTGCGAAGCGCAAAAACGCTATGAGGAAGAGCTCGAGACTTGGCGGAAGAATGGCGGCATCCGTCGCCTCTGGGCGGGCGACGCGTCGCTGTGGACCGGCGCCGGCGAAGACCAATGGCTCGGCTGGCTGCGGATCGTCGACGCCGAGCTTGCCCGCGTCGCCGAGCTCGAAGATTTTGCCGCTCATGTGAAGCGGCAGGGCTATTCCGACGCGCTGCTCCTCGGCATGGGCGGTTCGAGCCTTGCGCCCGAAGTCTTCGCCGAGACATTCGGGCGCCAGCCGGCTTGGCCAAAGCTTCATGTGCTCGACAGCACCGATCCGGCGCAGATTGCGGCGACAGAAGCGGCGCTCGACCTGAGCAAGACGCTGGTGATCGTGTCGTCGAAATCCGGCGGCACGCTCGAGCCGAACATCCTGATGGACTACTTCTTCGAGCGCGTCGCCGCCTTGAGCGGGCGCGAACGCGTCGGCGAGCACTTCGTCGCCGTGACCGATGAGGGGTCCTCGCTGGAGAAGCGCGCGCGGGATGCGGGCTTCGCGCGAGTCTTCTTCGGCGACAAGACGATCGGCGGGCGCTACTCGGCGCTGTCGAGATTCGGCCTCGTCCCGGCGGCGGCGATGGGGCTCGACGTGCGGCGCTTGCTGGAAAGCGCCAAAATCATGATGCGCTCCTGCGGGCCGGACGCGCCGCCGGCGCAGAACCCGGGCGTCAGGCTCGGCGTCGCGATGGGCGTCGCGGCGCGCTGGCTCCAGCGCGACAAGGTCACGATCATCGCGTCGCCGGCCTTCGCCGCCATCGGCGCCTGGCTGGAGCAACTCTTCGCGGAGAGCACGGGAAAGCGCGGAAAAGGCCTAATCCCGATCGCCGATGAGCCACTCGCCGCCGTGGAGCGCTACGGCCGGGACCGCTTCTTCATCTACATCGAGCTCGAAGGGCGCGAGGACGCGGGCCAGCGACAGCTCGTCGAGGCGCTGGCGCGGGCGGGCCATCCCGTCGCGCGCGTCGCCGTGCGGAACATTTGGAACCTGGGTCAGGAATTTTTCCGCTTCGAGATCGCGACCGCCGTCGCCGGCGCGGTGCTCGGCGTCAACCCCTTCGACCAGCCCGACGTCGAGTCGAGCAAGGCGAAGACGCGCGCGCTCAGCGCGGAATATGAGAAGTCGCATCGGCTGCCCGACCAGGAGCCGCTGTTCAGCGAAGACGGCCTCGCGCTCTATTCCGATGCGCAATATGGAGCCAAGCTCGGAAGGCACAACACGCTGACGGGATATCTGCGCAGCCATCTGGCGGAGGCTGACGCAAGGCGGGGCGACTACATCGCGCTTCTCGCCTATGTCGAACGCAACGAGGCGCACAGGCGCGCGCTCAACGAATTGCGGGCCTTGATTTACGAGCGCACGCTCTCCGCTTCCTGCCTGGGCTTCGGCCCGCGCTTCCAGCACTCGACGGGACAGGCTTACAAGGGCGGACCCAACTCGGGGGTGTTCCTGCAGATCACCTGCCACGACGCCAAGGACATCGCCGTGCCAGGCCACGCCTATTCCTTCGGCGTCGTGGAGGACACGCAGGCGCGCGGCGATTTCGACGCCATGGTCGAGAACGGGCGGCGCGCGCTGCGGGTCCATCTCAAGGACGCGGAAACGGGCCTCGCGGGTCTTCGCGACGCGATGGAGGCGGCGCTGCGCTAGCTTTTAGGGAGAAACCTCTATGCAGATCGGCATCGTCGGACTGGGCCGCATGGGCGGCAACATCAGTCGCCGGCTCATGCGCGCCGGGCATCACGCGGTGGTCTTCGACTCCAAGGCAAAGGCGCGCGCGGCTCTGGAGCAGGAGGGCGCGACGCAAGCGGCCTCGCTCGCCGAGCTCGTCAAGGCGCTCGAAAAGCCCCGCGCCGTCTGGGTCATGCTGCCGGCGGGAGAGATAACGGAAGAGACGGTCCGAGAGCTCGGCGGCCTGCTCGAAGCCGACGACACGATCATCGACGGCGGCAACACCTTCTACAAGGACGACATCCGTCGCGCGAAGGCGCTGCAAGGGAAAGGCGTCCATTATGTGGATTGCGGCACCTCCGGCGGCGTCTGGGGGCTCGAACGCGGCTACTGCATGATGATTGGCGGGCCCAAGACCGCCGTCGATCGTCTCGATCCGATCTTTGCGGCGCTTGCTCCCGGCCTGGGCGATATAGCGCGCACGCCCGGCCGCGACTCGGCCGACACGCGCGCCGAGCGCGGCTACATCCACGCCGGTCCCACCGGCGCCGGGCATTTCGTCAAGATGGTGCACAATGGCGTCGAATACGGCTTGATGCAGGCCTATGCCGAAGGCTTCGACATCCTGCGCACCAAGGAATTGGCCGAGCTGCCTGAAGACGAGCGCTTCGCCTTGAACGTCGCCGATATCGCGGAAGTGTGGCGGCGCGGCAGCGTGGTCTCGTCCTGGCTGCTCGACCTCTCCGCCGCAGCGCTCGCCAAGGATCCGCAGCTCGCAGGCTTCTCCGGCTTCGTCGAGGATTCCGGCGAAGGCCGCTGGACCATCGAAGCGGCGATCGAACAGGCGACGCCGGCGGAGGTGCTGTCCTCGGCGCTCTATGCGCGCTTCCGCTCGCGGCGCGGGCACGGGTTCGGCGACAGGCTGCTTTCCGCCATGCGCTTCGGATTCGGCGGGCATGTCGAGCAGAAGGAGGCCGGGCGCGAGGCCGCGACCGCGCCGCCTAAAGCGGCGGAGTAACGTCATGGACGAACAGGCGGGATGCCACGACGGCGCGGCTCGGCAGCCGCGCAAGCTCCCCGACCCTTGCGTCATGGTGATTTTCGGCGCCGAGGGCGATCTGACGAACCGGCTGCTCACGCCGGCGCTCTACAATCTCGCGCGCACGAATTCACTGCCCGAAGACTTTGCGCTGATCGGCGTCAGTCGCGGCGACATTTCGTCGCAAGAGTGGCGTGAGCATCTGCACGCAAATCTTGAACGCTTCGTCGGCTCGCACGCCGAGTTCAGCGCGGCCGGCGTCGACGAGCGGGCCTGGGCGACGCTCGCGGCGACGATGACTTATCTCAAGGGCGACGTCACCCAGGCGGAAACCTATGAACGATTGACGAGCGAGCTCCAAAAGCTCCCGGCGCGCAATGTCATCTTCTACCTCGCCGTCGCCGACCGTTTCTTCGAAACCATCATCGAGGAGCTCGGCGCAGCCGGTCTGGCGCGAGAGCATCTGCGAGGCGACGGCGCTCCGCCCTACTGGCGTCGCGTCGTGATCGAGAAGCCCTTCGGGCACGACCTGGCGTCGGCGCAACTCCTCAACGACCGCATCCTTCGCGTGCTGCGCGAGGACCAGATTTTCCGCATCGATCATTTCCTCGGCAAGGATACCGTGCAGAGCATCATGGCGCTGCGCTTCGCCAACGGCATCTTCGAGCCGATCTGGAACAGGGACCGGATCGACCACGTGCAGATCACCGTTGCCGAGACGGTGGGGGTCGAGGGGCGCGGCAATTTCTATGAGGCGACCGGCGCGTTGCGCGACATGGTGCCGAACCATGTCTTTTCGCTCGTTTGCATGATCGCCATGGAGCCGCCGGTCGGCTTCGATGCGACGTCGATAAGAAACAAGAAGGCCGAAGTCTTCATGGCCATGCGGCCCGTAAAGCCGGAGCAAGCGGTGCGCGGCCAATACGGCGCCGGCGTGGTCATGAATCAACAAAAGCGCGCCTATCGCGACGAACCTCATGTGTCGCCCACCTCCGATGTCGAAACCTATGTCGCGATGCGGCTGGAGATCGACAATTGGCGCTGGGCCGGGGTGCCGTTCTACATCCGCACCGGCAAGCACATGTCGCAGCGATCGACCGAGGTCGCGATCTGCTTCAAGCAGGCGCCCGCCACAACCTTCCAGCACACGCCCGTGGAGTGTTTGAAGCCGAACTGGCTCGTGCTGGGCATCGCGCCCAAGGAGGCGATCTCGTTGCAGTTCGAGGTCAAGCGGCCCGGCGCCCTTGTCGAGCTCTCCGCCGTAAGAATGGATTTCCGCTACGAGGACTGGTTCCCCAAGGAGCCAAACGTCGGCTACGAGACCCTGATCTATGACGTCATGATGGGCGATCAGACGCTGTTCATGCGCGCCGACATGGTGGAGGAGGCGTGGCGCGTCGGGCAGCCGGTGCTCGACGCCTGGGCCTCGAGCGGGACCGACTTTCCCGATTATTCGTCGGGCGGCGACGGCCCCGCCGCCGCGGACGAGCTTCTGAAGCGAGACGGACGCCGCTGGCGCCCGGTGACCCCGCAATTGGAGGCCACAAGATGAGGGATCAGACAAAGCCCCGTCTCGTGCTCGCCGACGTCGACGGCACGCTCGTCACGAACGACAAGGTTCTGACAGAGGAGGCGAAGGCGGCGGCACGGGAACTGAACGAGGCGGGCGTCGAGCTCGCGATCACCAGCGGACGGCCGCCACGCGGCATGACGATGCTCATCGAGCCGCTGCGCCTCACAGGCGCGATCGCCGGTTTCGACGGCGGCGTCCTGGTTCATCCCGACCTTTCGGTCATCGAGTGTCGCGCCCTTAACCCCGCTGTCGCGGGCGAGGCGCTTAAGCTCATCCTCGACAATGGGCTCGACGTCTGGATCTACACCGAAAGCCAGTGGCTCATTCGCGACCTTGGCGCGCCGCATGTCGCCCGCGAGCGAAATACGGTTAAATTCGACCCCGAAGTCGTCGCGGGATTCACCGACGTGCATCTTGCGCATGCGGTCAAGATCGTCGGCGTCTCCGATGATTTCGCGAAAGTCGCGGCTTGCGAGACGGCGGCGCAGGAGGCGCTCGCGGGGAAAGCGAGCGCCACCCGATCGCAGGCCTATTATCTCGATGTGACGCATCCGCAGGCGAACAAGGGCGCCGTCGTCGAGACGCTGGCGAATTTGTCGCAGATCTCGCCCAGAGACATCGCCACGATCGGCGATGGCCCAAATGACGTGTTGATGTTCAGGAAGAGCGGCTTTTCCATCGCCATGGGCAACGCCAGCAGCGAGGTCAAGGCGCAGGCGCAAGCTGTGACCGACAGCAACCAGAGCGAGGGCTTCGCCAAGGCGATACGGAAATTTTTCCTGAGCGCTGCGGCGGCGTAGCGCCTCTATAGGAGGGCGTGACGATGATGAAGCCGTCGCAGGCGGAGCTCGAGGTCCTGCTCGACGCCGAAGCGCTCGCAGAGCGCGCGGCGGCCTGGCTGACCGAGCTCGCGCGCTCGACGGACGGGCGCGTCGCGATTGCGCTCGCCGGCGGCTCCACTCCGAAGCGGTTCTATGAACTGCTCGCCCACCCGCCGTTTCGCGATCAGTTTCCCTGGTCGCGGACGCATTGGTTCTGGGGCGACGAGCGCTTCGCCCCGCACGACGATCCGCGCAGCAATTATCTGATGACGCAAAAAGCGCTTCTTTCGCAAGCGCCCATTCCGCAGGACAACATCCATCCAATTCCGACCGTGGGACTGTCGCCACAAGCGGCGGCGGAGACCTATGAAAAGGAGCTGAAATCCTTCTATGGCGCGCAAGATCTCGACCCCGCGAGGCCACTCTTCGACGCGGTCATTCTGGGACTTGGGGACAACGGCCATACGGCCTCGCTGATGCCTGGCTCGGCCGCTTTGGACGAGCGCCGCCGCTGGGCGATCGAGGTTGCGGGCGCCGCGCCCGAGACGCGCATCACGCTGACCTATCCTGCGCTGGAAAGCTGCTCCGAGGCGGCCTTTCTGGTCGCGGGCGCCGGGAAGAGGAGCGCGTTGAAGCGCCTGCGCGCCGACGACGCGGGAATTCCCGCCGGGCGGCTGCGCGTTCAGGGCGCGTTGCGCATCTTCGCGGACGTCGAGGCGGCGGGGACGGTCTTAGGATAGCTGCTGTTTGGCGCGCGCGAAGCGGACCGCCGTGTTGATGAGCCCGATGTGGCTGAAGGCCTGTGGAAAATTGCCGAGCTGGCGCCGCGCGCGCGGGTCGTATTCCTCTGCGAGAAGTCCAAGGTCGTTACGAATCGCCAGTAGGTTCTTGAACAGCGCGTCCGCCTCGCCCATACGCCCTTGCTGGATATAATTCTCGACGAGCCAGAAGCTGCAGGCGAGAAACGCGCCTTCGCCCGGCGGCAGGCCGTCGACCCCGCTCTGCGTCTCATAGCGGATCACGAAGCCGCTCTCATGCATGAGCCGGCGCTCGACGGCCGCCAGCGTGCCCCGCACATGCGGATGGTCGGGCGGCAAGAAGCCGACGAGCGGAATTTGCAGCAGGCTCGCGTCGAGCAGGCGCGATCCGTAAAATTGCACGAAGCTGCCGAGCTTCTCATCGAAAGCGCGGGCGCAGACCTCCGCGCGAATCTCGTCGGCGTTCCGGCGCCAGCGCGTGGCGAGTTCCGCGCTCCCAAAGCTCGTCGCCATGTCGGCCGCGCGATCGAACGCGACCCAAGCCATGACCTTGGAATGCGTGAAGTGCTGCGGTTCGCCGCGCACCTCCCAAATCCCCTCGTCGGGCTCGCGCCAGATCGCCTCCAGATGCTCGAGGATGACGCGGCCGACCGCCTCGCTGTGCGACGTCGAAGGCATGCCGTGTCGCAGCGCCTCGTGTATCGCGTGCAGCACTTCGCCATAGACGTCGAGTTGGCGCTGGTTGACCGCCGCGTTGCCGACCCGCACGGGACGCGACTCGTCATAACCCGAAAGCCAGGGAAGCTCCCGCTCCGGCAACTGCTTGGCGCCGGTGACCGAATAGAGGATCTGCATCTGCGCGGGACTGCCGGCCACCGCGCGCAATAGCCAATCGCGCCAGGACTTCGCCTCGTCGTAATAGCCGAGGCTCATGAGCGCGCCGAGGGTGAAGGCCGCGTCGCGCAACCAGCAATAGCGGTAGTCCCAATTGCGCGGGCCGCCGATGAATTCCGGCAGTGAGGTCGTGGGCGCCGCGACGACTCCCCCGGTCGGTTCGTAATTCAGCGCCTTCAGCGTAAGCAAGGACCGTTTCACCTCGTCCCCCCAGTCGCCGACGGAGGGACAAATGTAGAGCCATTTGCGCCAGAATTTTTCCGTGTCTGCGAGCGCCTGCCTGGCGTCCAACGGCGCCGGCAAGCGTCCATAGGAATGCGCATAGCTCAGCACGAAGGGAACGCTTTCTCCGATCGCGACCGCGAACTCGCTGGTGGTTCGCATATCCTGGCTATCGAGCGGCGCCGAGGTTCTCAGCACGAGTCCGTCCGGCCCGGCCACCGCGCTGAGACCGGGCTCGTCTTCCAGATGTCGCACCCAGGGAATGCTGACGCCATAATCGAAGCGAATGACGAGCTCAGACCGGAACTCCACGCGTCCGCGTTCGCCGACGACGAGGCGCACGATGTCGCAGCCCCCAGATTTCGGCATGAAGTCGATGAGTGTCGCGATCCCGTCTTTAGTCTCGAAGGTGGTCTCGAGAATCACCGTGCCGTCGCGATACTGGCGCGTGACGCGCGCGGACGGATCCTTTGGGGCGATCAGAAACCGGCCGTTTTCCGGCGTCCCCAGCAGCGCCGCGAAACATGCGGCGGAGTCGAAGCGCGGCGCGCAAAACCAATCGATCGAGCCGGCTTTCGACACGAGCGCGGCCGTTTCGCAATTGCCGATGAGGCCGTAATCCTCGATTGGCGCCGCCATGCCGCCGCCCCCAGACGCTTTTTCTCGGTGATACAAACCCTAGTGTGCGGCCTGCGGCGTTCCACAGGCGGCGATCGAAATAGTCTGGAGGGCGAAACTCATGACGCGGCGCCGCTTGACGTTCACTCGCCGGGCGTCCGGATCCTCGCCTTCATGCCCGGCCTCAGCGCCGCGCCCGGGTTCTTCGCCCTGACGACGACTTGACCGCCTTCGCCGCCTTGCGCGGGCGTGACGGAGAGGATTTCGCCGTCAAAGCTTTTTCCCCGAAGCGCTTCGACGGTGAAGACGACGCTGTCGCCCGGTTTGAGCGCCGCGAGAGAGCCGGGCAGGGAGGCTTTGAACTCGACCGCGGCGCCCGGGGCGAAGAGAAAGAGCGGCTGCTGCGAATTCGCAGCCACGGTCTGGCCCGGTGCGACGTTTCGCGCCGTCACGACGCCATCCGTCGGCGCAACGATCTTGGCGTCGTCGAGCCGCGCTTTCGCGGCGTCGAGCTCCTCCCGAGCGGCGTCGGCGCTGCGCTCATCGCGGCCGAGCGCGTCCTGCAAGGCGCCGACGCGCCCTCTGGCGGCCGGGCGACGCGCGGCGAGCGCCCGCGCGGCGGCGAGCGCGGTCTGGTCCTGCGTCACGCGCGCCTGCGCTGCGCGCAACGCGCTCTCGCCTTGCGCGACCGCCTGCTCGAGGGGGCGCGCGTCTATCGTCGCGCAGAGCTGACCCTGCCGGACTTGCGCGCCGACTTCGCAGTCGATCGACCGGATGACGCCGGCGATCTTGGCTGCGACGGGCGTCGGGCTCGCGGCTTCGATGACGCCGGTCGCGCTTCGAGAGCCTGCCTTCGTGATCGCCGGCGTCGCCATTTGCGTCATCGGGGGCATGTTGAGGTTCATGTGGTACATGATCCAGAGCGTGCCGCCGATCACAAGGCCCACGATTAATGTGCCGAAGGCGAGCGCCAGCGAATTGTTCACACTGTCCGGCGCCGTCGTCAGATGCAGGAAGAAGGCGAGATGCACGCCGATCTGCGCAACCGCGAGGACGCTGAGCGCCACCGGAATGCTCGGTCCCCACAGCCAGTCGGAACCCGTGAAGAAAAATGCGAGGGCCGTGAGCAGGGCTGAAAGGACGAGGCCGATAAGATAGCCCTGCACGCCTTCCCAGAGATCCTCGCCTCGCGCGTCTTCGGCGCCGGGCACGGCGTCGAGCGCCATGAGCTTTTCGTGATTTGCGGTCATCGCGCGACTCCGACGAGATAAACCAGCGTGAAAATAGCGACCCAGACGATGTCCAGCATATGCCAGAACATGTTGAAGCAGAGCAGCCGCCGCCGAATGTCGGCGCGAAACCCCTTGACGAAGAGCTGCGCCATCATCGTTCCAAGCCACAAGAGCCCGACGCTCACATGCGCGCCGTGGCATCCGACGAGCGCGAAGAAGGACGACAGAAACGCGCTCCGTTGAGGCCCGGCTCCCGCCGCGATCATCGACGCGAATTCGCGCATCTCCAGAAAGAGGAAGGCGAGGCCCAGAAGGCCCGTGACGAAAAGCGCCGCCTGCGTCCAGGTCACGCGCCGCGCCTCGGCGGCGAGGGCCGAGAGCCCGCAGGTGAAGCTCGACAAGAGCAGGCAGGCCGTCTCGATCGCGACCCTGCGCAGGTCGAACAGATCGCGCCCCGCGGGACCGCCGTCCGTCGCCGTCTGCAACACCGCATGCGCCGCGAAGAAGGCGGAGAACATGACGATGTCGCTGATCAGAAAAATCCAAAAGCCATAGGCGACGATCACGAGCGTCGAGGCCGGGCCGCCCTCGCCGTGCCCGGGCGACTCGGCGGTCGCATGAAGCCCCGTCGCGCGAGGCAAGGTCACTGTCGCTGTCGCTGTCGCCGTCATGCCGTCTCCCCCGCGCCGGCTCTGCGCTTCAGCCATTCCTCGCGCGCGCGTCGCCTTTCGCCGTCGATCCGTCGCACCTCGCTCGCCGGAATCGCGTATTCGTCCTCATCGCGCCAGGCGAACACGACGAAGCCCGCATAGGCGAGGACGAGCCCCAAGCCGACCATCCACCAGATATGCCAGATCAGCCCGAAGCCGGTGATGGTCGCAAAAAAGGCGGTCACGAAGCCAGTGGCGCTGTTTTTGGGCATTTCGATCGCGTGATATTCGCCCGCCGCCGCAAGATGCTGCTTCTCGATCGCGCGCTGCTTGATCGCCCAATAGGCCTCCTGGCCCTTGACGTCCGGCAGAAAGGCGAAATTGAACACCGGCGGCGGCGAGGCGGTCGCCCACTCCAGCGAACGCCCGTCCCAGGGATCGCCGGTCTCGTCGCGAAGCGCGGCGCGATCGCGAATGCTGACGACGAGCTGAGCGATCTGGCACAACATCGCGACGCCTGAAATTGCGACTCCGACGGCCGCCGTCAAAACCCAAGGGCGCCACTCCGCGACTTCATAATGCTGCAGGCGTCGCGTCATGCCGAGCAGGCCTGCGGCGTAGAGCGGCAAGAACGTCACGTAAAATCCGATGAGCGTGCACCAGAACGCCGCCTTGCCCCACCCCTCGTGCAGCCGAAAGCCGAAGGCTTTCGGAAACCAGTAAACGACGCCGGCGAAGGCCGCGAACACCACGCCGCCGATGATCGTGTTGTGGAAATGCGCGACGAGGAAGAGGCTGTTGTGGAGCTGGAAATCAGCCGGCGGCACGGAGAGCAGCACCCCCGTCATGCCGCCGATGACGAAGGTGACCAGGAATCCGAGTGACCACAGCATCGGGGTGTCATAGCGAATGCGGCCGCCGTACATCGTGAACAGCCAGTTGAAGACCTTCACGCCCGTGACGATCGCGATGACGCTCGTCGCGATGCCGAAGACCGCGTTGACGTCGCTGCCGGCCCCCATCGTGAAGAAATGGTGCAGCCACACGATGAAGGAGATGATGCAGATGCCCAAGGTCGCGATGACCATGGAGCGATAGCCGAACAAGGGCTTGCCGGAAAAGGTCGAAATGACCTCGGAGAAGATGCCGAAAGCCGGCAGCACCAGGATGTAGACCTCCGGATGCCCCCAGGCCCAGATCAGATTGACGAACAGCGCCATGTTGCCTCCGGCTTCGTTGCCGAAGAAGTGAAAGCCGAGATAGCGGTCGAGCGCGAGCATGATCAGCGTCGCCGTCAGCAGCGGGAAAGCCGCGACGATGAGAAGATTGGAGGCGAGCGCGGTCCAGCAGAACATGGACATGCGCATGTAGCTCATACCCGGCGCGCGCACCTTGAGAATCGTCGTGACGAAATTGACGCCGGTCATGAGGGTGCCGACGCCGGAGATCAAGAGCGCCCAAATATAGTAATCGACGCCTACCCCCGGCGAAAAGGGGAGCTCGGAGAGCGGTGGATAGGGCAGCCAGCCCGTTTGCGCGAATTCGCCCACGACGAGCGAGATGTTGACGAGCAGCGCGCCGGTCGCGGTGAGCCAAAACCCCACGGAATTCAGCGTCGGAAAGGCCACGTCGCGCACGCCGAGCTGCAGCGGGACGACGAAATTCATGAGGCCGATGATGATCGGCATCGCCGCGAAGAAGATCATGATCGTGCCGTGGGCGGAAAAGATCTGGTCGTAGTGATGGGGCGGCAGATAGCCCGGCGCCTGATAGGCCACGGCCTGCTGCGAGCGCATCATGATCGCGTCGATGAAGCCGCGCATCAGCATCACGAGACCGAGCAGCACATACATGACGCCGATGCGCTTATGGTCGACGCTCGTAATCCATTCGCGCCAAAGATAGGGAAAGTGACCCTTGACGACGACCCAGACGAGGACGGCGAGCAGCCCGAGACCGACCACGGCTCCGGCGACGAGCGGAATGGGCTGATCCCAGGGAATGGCGTTGATGGTGAGCTTGCCGAACATCGTCACTCCGTCCTTTGAGCCTGCCCGGTCGACGGGCCGGCTTCGCTCGTGAGCCGGCGGGCCGCGACTTTCTCGAAGAGCGCGCGATCGATCGAGCCATAGAGCCGCGTCGGCGACGCCGCGCGCTCGCGCGCGAGCGCCAGATAGGCGCTTTCGTCCAGGGCGGCCCCGGACTTTCGCGCCTCGGCCGTCCATTGCGCGAAAAATTCTGGGGAGAGGGCGCGCAGCAGGAAATGCATGTCGGCAAAGCCGGCGCCGCTGAACTGGGCCGACTGGCCGTAATAATCGCCGGGCCGATCCGCTTTGAGATGGAGCTCGGTCACCATGCCGTTCATCGTCGCGATCATGCTGCCGAGTTGCGGCACGTAGAACATGTTCATGACGGTCGCCGAGGTCAGCGAGAAATGCGCGGGGCGATCGGCCGGCATGGCGATCTCATTGACGCTGGCGACGCCTTCCTCCGGATAGATGAACAGCCATTTCCAGTCGAGCGACACGACCTGGATCTCGACCGGCTTCGTCTCGCCTGCGAGCGGTCGCGCCGGATCCTGGTCGTGGGAGCCGATCCAGGTGACGCCGCTCAAGAACAGGACCACAAGCAGGGGGATGCCCCAGACGATGAGCTCGATGCGTCCGGAATAGGTCCAGTCGGGCCGGTAGGTCGCCCTTTTGTTCGAGGCGCGGAACCACCAAGCGAAAGCCATCGTGGCGAGCAGGGTCGGGACGACGATCATCAACATGATCGACAGGGCGTTGAGCAGAATCTGCGCGTTGCCGGCGCCGACCGGTCCGTGCGGCTCAAGCACGCCGCCGGAAAGCGAGGCGCGGTCGAGCGCCGCGCTCGCCTTGGCCGCAAATGGCGCAAGAGATAAGAAATGTAGCTGCATCATCTCCGCCGTCCCCCTCGGGCCGAAACTCTGGCCGCGGTCGGTTCGCAGTCTCGAGCCTAACCTAGGCTGAGGGGGGGCGTCGTCTACACCTATTGCGCAAATTTCTTTTCGGGCGAGCGAAAACGCGACAGCCGCGGTGGCGGCCAGAGGCGATCGAGAGAAGATTCTTTCATGGGCAAGCGCGCCGTCGCGTCGAGCCCGCCTTCCGCCGTTTTACGGCCTCCATGCGCGCCCGACGCTCCTCGGCGTTCTACTAGTGATGAATCAAGGCCAGCAGGATGATGATCGGGATAGGAACCCCGAGCAACCAGAGCAGTATGCCGCGTCCCATGATGTCCTCCTATCGTTCCCGGCGATTTAGCCGCACGAGATGGCCGAGGTCGAAATTCTCATCCCGGTGTCTTCCGCCTACGCGCGTGGCGGCCCAAGCTGTCGCCGCTCCGACGGCGAGTGTCGCGGCGGTGAGGAATGCGAGATAAACACTGGCCTTGCGAGTTTTGTCGGCGTCCGCCTTCATCTCGGAGGAGACGCGGTTCACGCGGTCCGTCGCGGCGGCTTGGGACGCGCCCGCGTTGGAGGCGATCACGCTTTCGAGGTAGGCTTTGTCATCATTGGAAAAATCGCCGGTCGGGTTCTCCGCCACGAGGCGCGTGACGAAACCGCGCGTCGCATAGGAACTATTGGCGCCCTTGGCGCCCTCGCCGCGTAGCAGCAGATCCACATAGCGATCGGTTGGCGCAAGCCCGCTTTCGGCCGCGGTCTTTGCGACTGAGGCCGCCGCGGCCGCGGCAAGCAGCGCCGCCACCACCGCCGCCAGCGCCCACACCACCAATCCGTGCACGGAGTCGCGGACATCCCGCTCATGTTGCGACGCGCCGTCGCCGAGCCGCCGCAAGCCGGCCCGTGATGTAGCCGCCGGCCGCAAAGCTGGAGACGGTGACGAAGACCATCCAAATGCCCAGCGCGATATAGAAGAAAACCGGCTGTGGGCCCTTGTAGGGCGACGTCGCCGACAGACCGATCGCCGAACCAAAGGTTGCGGCGATGAAGGAAACAGCCACCGCCACCAAGGCGCCCGCGAAAATCGCGGGCCAATCGACGGAGGGATAGGCTCGGGTCGCGTATGCTCGCTCAGACTGTAGCGCCGGTGAAGCCGGCGAGTCGACGATGTCGGTCATCGCAAATCCTTTCTCTGCCATGCGCGCTTTCGATCAGCGCAAACCGAGGAATGACAGAATGGCTAAGATGACGACCACCATGCCCACGAGATAGATAATGCCGTCCATTGTCGCACTCCCTTGTCATGCAAAGCCGCAGCGATCCGCTTCTCTTCTTTCGCCGCTTGTCGATGCTTCAAACTCGGCTGCAACGTCGAATGTTCCAATGCGTTAGAAAATTTGTGTCGGAGATTCCCGTTTGCGCGCGCATCGCGCCGCTCGCCGTTGCGCTTGGATGTCGAGCCTGCCGCGTTAGCTAGCCTTCTCGAACAAGGAGGCGCCCGTGCTTTTCAAGATAACGGCTCGACTCTCACGCAGGACGGTCGTCATCGGCGCCGGCGCAAGTCTGGCCGCGCCGCCCGCCACACCCGAAGCCTCGCTGAAGAAAGGTTTGGTCATGTTGCAGGATCCGACGCAGAAATACGCCAAGCCTCCCTTCAAGCATCAATCGCAGCCTTGGCCCGGTCTTGCCCGCAACATGGACCCGAAGCCGGATCACGGCGAAACCTCCTACAGGGGATCGGATCGTTTGCGCGGACGAAAGGCGCTGATCACGGGCGGCGATTCCGGCATGGGCCGCGCGGCGGCGATCGCTTTCGCGCGCGAAGGCGCGAGCGTCGCCATCAACTATCATCCGGATGAGGAGCCCGATGCCCGCGACGTCGCCGATCTGCTGAAAGGCGAAGGGCGCACGATCGTGCTGCTGCCCGGCGACATTCGCGAAGAGGGGTTCTGCAAAAGGCTCGTGCATGAAGCGGTCGATAAGCTCGGCGGCCTCGACATTCTCGTTAGCAACGCGGCGTGCCAGCAAACGCATGACTCGATATCGGAGATCACGAGCGACCAGTTCGACTGGACGATGAAGACCAATATCTACGCGCCGTTTTGGATCATCCAGGCGGCGCTGCCGCACCTGAAGCCGGGATCCGGGATCATCAGCACCGCCTCGGAACAGGCCTACGACCCTTCGCCGAACCTCTATGACTATGCCCAGACAAAGGCGGCGACGATGAATTACACGAAGTCGCTGGCGAAGCAGCTCGCGCCGAAAGGCATTCGCGTCAATGCGGTGGCGCCGGGTCCGATTTGGACTCCGCTGCAGGTGTCCGGCGGCGCGACGCAAGAGAAGATCGAGCATTTCGGCGAACAGACGCCGATGGGCCGTCCCGGCCAGCCGGCAGAGCTTGCCTCCATCTATGTGCAACTCGCCTCGGAAGACGCGAGCTATGCGACGGGACAGGTGTATGGAAGCGCCGGTGGCGGCGGTCAGCCTTAAGGGCGACGCCAGCCGCCTATCGTCAATTCCGAGCGCGGCTGACGCCGCGCTCGGTCGCGGGCTGGAGTTATGGGGCGCCCGTGGGATTGCCATTTCCGGCTGCGCCGCTGCTGTTGCCAGCCGTCGACCCGGGTTGGGAACCCGTGCCAAGGCTCGAACCCGATCCGATCCCCGAGCCCTGATTTCCAGATCCAAAGCCGGAACCCGACCCGAGCCCCGAGCCTCTGCTCCCCATGCCTGAGCCGCCGGAGCCGCTCCCCATTCCGCCACCGGCGCCAGCGCCGCCGGCGCCGCCAGCTCCCGCGCCACCGCCCGCGCCACCGCCAGCGCCGCCGCCTCCTCCGCCGCCGGCCGCGAGCGCGACGCCGCCGGTCATGAGCAACGCCATAGCAATCGCGACGCTCGTCTTCGATTTGATCATGCTCTGCTCCTTGAGTTTCCGTGGAGCCCGCGCCCCATGGAGTTCAGCAGAGGTTCACATCTCGCGCGCGTTTTACAAAGCAAGCGTGACGTATTTCGTTTCAAGCGCGGTTCGGCGAGACGCCATGCATAGAGCCCCATAAGCTCGCGCACGCGCGCAACGGCGAGCGGCTCATGTGCGCAGCCTGCGAAAGCGATTTCCGCCTCTCGAAGAGGCGAAGCGCTGCAGGCGACCTATTCCGCGGCGCGCAGGCTTGCTCCGAGCTTGCGCGCATTTCCCTGCACGAGCTGGATCACGAACCCGATTTTTTGAGCGACCTTGGGAGAAAGCACGAAAGGATAAAGATCCGGGTGCCCCATCGATCGGTTGAGGTTGTTCACCGCGAACGCCAGGTGCAACCAAGTTTCGACGAGATCCTTCACATTGAAAACTCGGTATGGATCGAAAGCGACGGCGAGCTCCGCTTTGTTGAACGGGCGCAGGGAAACCCCCATGGCGCGGGCGGTATCAAGCGTGTCGACGATATGGAGATAATGAGCGAAGGTCTCCGCAAAGTCCTCCCAGGGATGGCTCGTGGCGTAGGCGCTGATGAAGGCGTCGCTCGCCTCGGCGTCTTTGCGCTCGTAGTAATTTTTCAAAGCCGTGCCGTAATCCGCTCGCTCGTCGCCGAAAAGCTCGCGAAAGGCGTCCGTCTGGCCGCCGTCCCGAACGAGCAGGTCCCAATAATAGTGGCCGATCTCGTGACGAAAGTGACCCAGCATCGTGCGATAGGGCTCGCCCATGGCGTTGCGATGCCCCTCGCGGGTCGCGTCATCGCTCTCCTCGACCGTTATGGTGATAACCCCGTTGCTGTGGCCCATGACGGGCTTCGGCGCGGCGACTGAACGAGCCACGAAATCGAAGATGAGCGGTTCTTCGGGGATCTCGAGCGGCAACCCCAGCCTCATCAGGCTATAAAAGAGCCGTCGCTTGGCTTGCTCCGTCTTCTGCCACATCAGTTGGCGGCGAGAATCCGAGAGGTCCGGGATCGTGCGATTGTGCTGGCAGGCCAGGCAAAAATCCTCGCCCGGCGCCGTCAGCCAATTGCAGCCCTGTAATTCCCAATTCTTGCAAAATCGATAGCGCCGGTCCTTGGCCGCGAGGGCGATCCATTGATCGCCCTCGGGCTCGACTGCGGTCATATCCCGGATATCCAGCAGAAACCCCAACTTATGGCCGCAGTTGCCGCACAGCGTGTTTTCGAAAACGTCGTCTGCTCGCAGGATGTGCAGTGAAAGTTTTTCATGGGGGCCGTCGCCTTCGCAGGAATGGTCGCCGCTTCGCGTCGCGAAGTGCACGCTCCTCAACGCGCGCGACGCTGACTTGTTCCCCGCCTTCGTGGGCGCCGGGCGAGCCGCGGTTTCAACGCGGCGATCTTCACCCTTGCGGCTCGTCACGGGAACATTTCGTCATCGCGAAAGTTTAAAGCCATCGAAACCTTTGCCGACAGCTCAAGCCGCTCCTGCGGCGCGGCGTGGTGGAGAACCATGGTCGATCCGCGACCGTTCCCTCGTCCCGATCTCGAGCAGCTCGCCGAGGAGTTGGCTGGCTGCGAACGATGTCCGCTTTACGCGCATGCGACGCAGGTCGTGTTTGGAGAAGGGCCGGCTCATGCGCCGGTCATGTTCGTCGGCGAGCAGCCCGGAGATCAAGAGGACCGCAGCGGCAGGCCGTTCGTCGGTCCCGCGGGCGGCATCCTCGATACCGCGCTGCAGAAAGCGGGATTGGCGCGCTCGCAAAGCTACGTCACGAATGTGGTGAAACATTTCAAATGGGAGCCGCAGGGCAAGAGGCGCTTGCATAAGCATCCCAACCGCCATGAGACCGAGCAATGTCGGTGGTGGCTGGATCGGGAGCTGCTGGCGGTCGACCCCAAGATCGTCGTCGTTCTGGGCGCCTTCGCCGCCAGCGCCCTTATGAGGCGCCCGGTCGTGCTGCTCCGCGAGCGTGGCAGACTGCTGCAATGGGCCGATGGGCGCGACGGTCTCGCGACCATCCACCCGTCCGCGGTGCTGCGCGCTCCGGATAGCGCGGCGCGCGCGCAGATGTTGCAGAACCTCATCGCGGATCTCAAAGTCGTCGCTTCGCTCGCGGCCTGAGGCTAAGGGCCCGTGCAGGAATAATTGAATCGAAACGCGCGGCGACGGGATTCCGATTTTGCGGCGTCGATCGTATGAAGCGTCATGATCGACGAGGGATTGATTCGGCGACGCTTTGAATCGCTTTCGCCGCATCTGGACGAACGTCGCCGGCGGTTGTTCGCGGCGACGACGGTGCAGGAAATCGGTCGTGGCGGGATCGCGGCGGTGTCGCGGATCACCGGGATGGCGGCATCCACGATTGGACGCGGGCTAAAGGAGCTTTCGGCGCAAGCGCCGCCTTTGGCCGTGGGCCGGGTGCGACGGTCGGGCGCCGGCCGCAAGCCGCTGACGAAGAAAGATGCGACGCTCGTGCGCGACCTGCTCGCCCTCATCGCGCCAGACGAGCGCGGCGATCCGATGTCGCCTTTGCGCTGGACTTGCAAGAGCTTGCGCCGGCTGGCCGACGAGCTGAGGAAGCTCGGGCATAAGGTCAGCCATCGCATGGTCGGGAAGATCCTTAAGGAGCTGGGCTACAGCCTGCAAGCCAACAGCAAGACGCGCGAGGGCTCGGATCACGAGGATCGAGACGCGCAGTTTGCGCACCTCAATGAAAAGGTGAGCGCCGCGCTCGCCGCCAACGAGCCGGTGATCTCGGTCGACGCCAAGAAGAAGGAGCTCGTCGGCGACTTCAAGAACAATGGGCGCGAATGGCGCGCGAAGGGCTCGCCCGAGGAAGTTCGCGTTCATGATTTTCTGATCAAGGAGCTCGGGCGCGCGACACCCTACGGCGTTTACGATCTCGCGGACAACGCAGGCTGGGTGAGCGTCGGCATGAGCTGCGACACCGCGGCGTTTGCGGTTGCGACGATCAGAAGATGGTGGCTCGAGATTGGGCGGCTGCGCTATCCTGGCGCAACGCGTCTCGTCATCACGGCGGACGGCGGCGGATCGAATGGCTCACGCGTGCGCTTGTGGAAGCTGATGCTCCAGCGCCTCGCCGACGAACTCGGTCTCGCTATCGAGGTCCATCATTTTCCGCCCGGGACCAGCAAGTGGAACAAGATCGAGCACCGGCTGTTCTCCTTCATCAGCATGAACTGGCGCGCCACGCCGCTCGTCACCTATCAGGTGATCATCGACATGATCTCCTCGACAACGACGAAAACCGGGTTGAAGGTTCATTGCGAACTGGACGCCAACGAATACCAGAAAGGCGTAACCGTCTCCGATGAGCAAATGGCCGCCCTCAACATCGAGCGCGACCATTTTCACGGCGAGTGGAACTACACCATCAAGACAAGCAGCGACCGCTCAAATGAAGCGGTAATTTAGGCACAGGCTCTAAGGCGCGGCAAACCGCCGCCGTATGGCCGCCGCGATTTCTTTCCGGGAAGCGGCGGCGTCGAGCGCTTGATCCTTCTCGATCCGCGCCGCCTCCTCTGCGAGGCCCGAGTCCCGGACCGCGTCACGAAACCATGCCGAGTAGTCGCCGGCGGCGCGATGAAATCGCCACGTCTCGTCGTCCACGCCTTCCGTCATCTGCATGAACAGCGCCAAATTTTGGGCCCTGAGGTTCAGCGCGCCTTTCGCTCCCTTAAAGTAGAAACTGCGCTCGGCGCCTAGATCGCCCTCCACATGTTTTCGAACGTGTCGCTTGTGAGCCTGGTTCGGCTTGTCGATCTTGACCGCGCGCGGCGCAGCGTTGGAGCGCGGCTCCCAAAAGAGAACCTCGTCCGGTCCCGGCGGGGTGATCACCATGGCGTCCGGGTGGACAGTCAGGAAAATGGCCGCCGGGAGGACTTCCGGCAGCAGCAGTTGAACGATATTCGCGCGCTCGGCGGGGAGCAGGTGATGCGCCTCGTCAATGATCAGCCAATGCGGGCGTCCCGTTCGGGCTCTCCACTCGACGAGCTTCGGCAGCAGCGAGGCGAAGAAGCCGGGGCGCTCCAGGATGCCAAGGAACTGCGTGATGATGACGACATTCGCGTTCGCCTTACGCAGCAGTTTCATAACCTCGTCGATGTCCGGGGCGGCGCTGGCGTTGCCGACGGAGACGGCGTTCTCGAGCGCGTCATAATCCCCTTCGGGATCGAATACGCAGAATGAAAATTTTCGCTCCGCCATATGCTCGGTCAGTGCGGTCGCAAGACGAGATTTGCCGACGCCGGAACTGCCGGCGACCAGCACGCCGCCCTGGTGCGGCGACAGGAATAGCTCCTGGCCTTCACGATCCACGCCAAGGCGAATCCCGCGCCGTTGCGGTGGGACAAGCTCCGCATCCCTGGATGCAAGCATCTCAAGCAGCTCGACGACTCCTTCGCCGCTTTCGCGGTTCAGCGTTATGTCGGCGTCAAGCTTCAAAGCCTGCAGCGCATTCGCGACCGCGGCGGCGCAGCCGCAAAGTTGCATGAAAGAGGAATCATTCTCGGCGTCGCCGACGGCGACAACGTTATGGGGCGATATCTCCAAATCGGCCAACGCCGCCGCGAGCCCCGCGCCCTTGTCGACGCCCGCGGGCAGGATCATGACCGCGCCCTTGTTGAACGTTATGTGAAGCTCAAGCCCAAGTTCGCGGATGACCTCGAGCGCGACCGTTTCGTTCGGCTCCCAAGTCGCGACAATCGACCTGCGGACCGAAAGCGGCTCAACGCCGCGCTCCTGCAGGCGCTGGACCAGGCTTGCCGGCGCCGCCTTTCCGATGAGGCGTTGTTGGCCGTTTGAGGGGTCGAAAACCACGGCGCCGTTTTCAGCGACGATGCGGTCGAATATGGAGAATTCGGAAAAGGCCTCGCGCAGATCGTCAAGGAGGCGTCCGGTCACCAAAACAAGCCGACGCCCACCCTTGTGCCATTTTTCCAGAGCGTGTAACGTCCCTTCCGAGACTTTGCCGCAATCCGCCAAAGTCCCGTCATAATCGAGCGCGACAGCCTGGAAATACATGAGTAGCGCTTAGCCTTCTGGTTCCGAATTTCTTTCGCGCGCTTCTACGCCGTGAAGCCTCGCCGCGCATGCGGCAGCATCCTTCAACGCGCGCGTTACGCTCTTGTTCCCAGTTCTTCGCCAGCGTCGGCCGACGCGCTTTCTCGACGCCGCGATCTTCGCCTTTGCGGGTTGCGAAGGGAACATTTTGGCCTAGCAACAGTTGAGTCGATGATGCTGAAAATCTCCGCGATCGTAGCCTTTGCCGGCGGGCTTCAGCCGCTTCGACCGAGCGGTGCGCGAGGTTTGGCTGTCCGCCGACCAAATTGGGCTTGACGATGAAAATTGCGCAAATCTCGCCGCTGATGGAAAGTGTGCCGCCTACGCTTTATGGGGGCACCGAACGGATCGTCTCCTATCTGACCGAAGAGCTGGTGCGCCAGGGCCATGAGGTGACGCTGTTCGCGAGCGGAGGCTCCCGAACGGCGGCCGAACTCGTCGCCAGCTCGCCTCAACCTTTGCGGCTGGCGCAAGTCCGCGATCCCTCCCCCTACAACGTGCTGCAGCTCGAGCACGTGCGTCAACGCATCGACGATTTCGACATTCTGCATTTCCATACCGACCATACGCACTTCCCGATGCTGCGCGGCCTCGCGGCGCCCGCGGTGACGACCATGCACGGAAGGCTCGATTTTCCCGAGCTGCCCCCGCTGTTCCGCGAATTTGACGACACCCCCCTCGTCTCGATCTCGGCGCATCAGCGCCGGCCGCTGGCCGCCAATTTCGTCGCGACGGTGCCGCATGGCCTGCCGCGCGATCTTTACTCGCTCTCGCGCGAGTCAGCCGGCGGCTATTTGGCGTTCCTTGGCCGGATATGCCCCGACAAGGGGCCGGTGGCCGCGATCGAGATCGCGCGACGGGCCGGGATGAAATTGAAGATCGCCGCCAAGGTGGACAGGGCCGACCAGGAATACTTCAAGCAAGTGGTGCAGCCGCTTCTCCACGAGCCGCATGTCGACTTCATCGGCGAAATCGGCGAGGACCAGAAGGGCGCGTTCCTCGGAGGAGCGAGGGCGCTCCTGTTTCCGATCGAATGGCCGGAGCCCTTTGGCCTCGTCATGATCGAAGCCCTGGCTTGCGGCACGCCAGTCATCGCGAATCGCTGGGGTTCCGTGCCGGAGATTATCGAGCACGGGGTCAGCGGTTTCATCGTCGACAGCCTGGATGAGGCGGTGGCGGCGGTGGCTGCGGTTGACGGCGTCGATCGCGCTTGTGTGCGACGCTGCTTTGAAGCGCGTTTTACCGCCGAGGTCATGGCGCGCAACTATGTCAAGCTCTACGAACGGATTGCGCGCATGAACGCGATCCGTCGCACGAGTCCGGCGATGCGGGCTTCGCAGGACTACTCGCGCTTGCGCGCCTGAACTCAAGGCGTCGATGCCTGCAGGCTTCGGACAGGATCGACCGATCATGAAAGAACTCGCGTTCTCCGTCACCGGCGCCACAGCGCAAGACGCGCCTCCTTCGCAGTTCTACATACCGGCGACCGAGTCGCTTTCCGACCTCGCCGGCCACACGCTGAAGCACGGCGACACATTCGGTATTTTCGATCGCTACGGCGACATCGTTGCGGGCCCCGGCAGTCCAGAGGGGCTCTATCACGAGGACACGCGTTATCTTTCTTCTTTGCGGCTCCTCGTCAATGGCAAGCGTCCTTTGCTCTTGAGCTCCAAAATCGAGGACAACAACGCCGCCTTGGTTGTCGATCTCACCAATCCGGATCTTCTGGAGGACCACGACGGCACGCCTGCCCTGCAGCGCGATATGGTGCATATCCTGCGCTCGAAATTCCTGTGGCGCGGCGGATGTTACGAGCGCCTGGGTCTGCGCAATTTCGCGGGCGCCGATTTCTGGATCGATCTCGAGATCATCTTTGGCGCCGACTTCGCCGATATTTTCGAGGTGCGTGGAAAGCATCGCGAGAGACGCGGCGAGAAGGGGATCGAGGTTTCCAAAAATCGCGCGATCGTCGCTTATCGCGGGCTCGACGACGTCATGCGGCGCACGGTCATCAATTTCGATCCGCCTCCGGCGCGGCTGGAGCGCGCCGGCGCGCGCTATCGGATCAACCTCGGCGCGGGCGGCAGGGCGTCGGTTTTCTCCGTCGTGCGCTGCATTGAAGGCCCAGCCAAGCACATCAACCCGCCCCGCAGCTTCCTCTTGGCGACGAAGCGCGCGCGGCGCGAGCTGCGTAGCCTCGCTTCCGGCGCGGCGTCCGTCGAGACGTCGAACAATGTGTTCAACGAGATGCTGTGCCGCTCAATGGCGGATCTTTATATGCTCGTGACCGAGACCGAGCACGGGCCGTTCCCTTACGCCGGCGTGCCTTGGTTCAGCACGAATTTCGGGCGCGACTCCATCATCACGGCGATGGAGACGCTCTGGATCGATCCTGCGATCGCGAAGGGCGTGCTCAAATATCTCGCGGCCACGCAGGCGCAAGAGACTAGGCCGGAAGCGGACGCCGAGCCCGGCAAGATCGTCCACGAAATTAGACGCGGCGAAATGGCGCGGCTCGGCGAAGTGCCTTTCGCGCGCTATTACGGCTCGGTGGACGGCACGCCGTTGTTCGTGATGCTGGCCGGACTCTATTTCGACCGCACGGGCGACCTCGGGACGATCTCCGAGCTTTGGCGGAGCATTGAAGCGGCCCTGCACTGGATCGACCATTATGGCGATCGCGACGGCGACGGCTTCGTCGAATATTTCCGCGCCGACGAGAACGGTCTCGCCAATCAGGGCTGGAAGGACTCGTCCGATTCCATCTTCCACGCCGACGGCGCGCTCGCGCGGGGTCCGATTGCGCTGTGCGAAGTGCAGGGCTACGTCTTTGCGGCGAAGCGCGCCGCAGCGAAGATGGCCGAAGCGCTTGGCCATGCGGCGCGCGCGAAGCGTCTCGCGCGCGAGGCGGAGGAGCTTTACGCTCGCTTCGACGAGGCGTTCTGGTGCGAGGAGATCGGAACCTACGCGATCGCTCTCGACGGCGAGAAGCGCCGCTGCGCGGTGCGCTCTTCGAACGCGGGGCATCTTCTGTTCGCCGGCGTCATACCGAAGGAGCGCGCGGTAATGGTCGGCGAGCAACTGCTCAAAAAGCCGTTCTTCTCGGGCTGGGGCGTGCGCACCATCGCCACCTGCGAGCCCCGCTACAATCCGATGTCCTACCACAACGGCTCAATCTGGCCGCACGATAACGCGCTGATCGGCTTGGGTATGGAGCGCTACGGGCTGAAGCACGGACTGCAGGCGATATTCTCGGGACTCTTCGAGGCGGCCTGTTACATGGAGTTGCGACGGCTGCCGGAACTTTTCTGCGGCTTCCAGCGCATGCGCGGCAAGGGACCGACGCTCTATCCCGTCGCCTGCACGCCGCAGGCGTGGTCGTCCTGCGCGCCTTTCGCGCTGCTGCAGGCGAGCCTGGGCCTCGAGTTCGAATGCGGCGCGCAGCGGGTGCGGCTGCGCCAGCCGAAACTGCCGTCATTCCTCGACGAGGTCATTATTCGCTCGCTCGCCGTTGGCGACGCCAAGGTCGATCTTCTGGTCCGGCGTCACGGCGCCGACGTTTCGGTGAGCGTGCTGCGCTCCGAGAAAGAAGACTACGCGCGGGTGGAGGTGACGCTTTAGGAGCTCCAAAGGAGCTGCAAAGCGCTTTACGCCGCGTCCCGCAGCCGATCCGCGGTTCATCTCTACCGCGAAAACATGGCTTTCGGGTCATCCGCGTCGGTCTCAGCGGCGGCGACGCGGACGGCGCCGACGGCCTGCGGCTCATCAAAGAATGCGGCGGCAAAGTCTTCGTCCAAAAGCCCGAAGCGTCCGACGATCCCTCCATGCCGATGACGGCCATAGCGAGAGATCGTCCAGACGCGCTGAGCGATCGTTCCGGTCACATTGGTGTCGACGACGTGACGCAGCTTCTCGAAATCCTGGTCGAGAAAGGCTCCGCCGAGTCCGTGGCACGCCGGTTTGCCGCAAGGCTTCCGCCGCGCTGTGGATCGCCGGCCCGTTGGCGGCAATCACGAGATCATAGCCATGCCGCGCACACAGTCGGGCGAGCTCGAAGCCAATGCCCGTCGAAGCGCCCGTCACGACCGCGACAGGAGAGGCGTCCATCCTTCCCATGACATTCTCCGATCAAGGTTTCAGCACGACCTTCACGCACCCATCCGTCCGATCGCGAAAAGTTTTGTAGAGCGAAGGACCGTCCTCGAGCCGGGCCCGATGGGTGATCACGAAGGACGGATCGATTTCGCCATTTTCGATGCGTTCCAGAAGCGTCGGCAGGTAATGCTGTACCGGCGTCTGCGCCATGCGGAAAGTGGGTAAGGGGGCGCGATGTGACGACAATAGGTGCTAAACCTAGTCTCGCCGACTGACCGCAACCGCCCAGCCAGAACGCCGGTTCCTCTGACGCCGTTATGCTAAGCCGTCAATTTCCGCGGGGCTCGCCTGCGACGCGCCCATGTTCGCCTCCACGACGATGCGCAGCGCCTCCACCTCTTCGAGATGGATCGGGCAGTCCACCCCGTTGCATTGGGCGAACTCCCTGGCTTGATTCCAAAGCCTATCCAGATAATCGATGGGCACTCGGGCGCTGACGTCCGGATTTCCGTGCACAAATTCAAAGTAGTACCGCACGAAGGGCGGAAGCTCCGGGATCGGCTTTCGCTGCGGGCGAGGCGCCTTGTGCGTATCAAGATTGATCGACATCGCTTCTCCTCCTCCACACACGGCAGCTGACGCGACCGCAGTGTTGATGGCGTCAAGTCCTGTTGTTTAAGAAAGGCCGGTTGAGGCAGCGCGAAATTGTGAAAAGTACCGGTACGGTTGTACGTATTTTGTGACGCAGCCTTAGCTAAAATCCCCCGCCTTGGCGCCAGCGGGCCAACGAGCGGCGCAGTGGAGTCGATGATGGCTTTTGATGACGGCCGCGAGCGCGGGCGGTGACGAGCGACCGCCGGATCGCGGCGATCGCGGCTTGCTAGCGCAGCTCGAAGACGGCGAACCAGCAGCGGGCGTCGGTCCAAAAGCGACTGACCCGCCAGCCTGCGGCGCGCGCAAGTTCAGAAAATTGCTCGATGGAGTATTTGTAGGAATTTTCCGTGTGGATGCGCTCTCCGGCGCGGAAATGGAAGCGTTCGCCCAAAAGTTCGACTGTGTGCTCTCTGACGCTCACGAGGTGCATTTCAATCCTGCCTCTGAGCGGATCGTAGATCGCCTCGTGACGGAAGGCGGCTAAATCAAAATCCGCGTCAAGCTCGCGATTGGCGCGCGCGAGCAGGTTGAGGTTGAAGGCGGCCGTGACGCCCGCAGAGTCGTTATAGGCCTCGACGAGCAGGCGCGCGTCTTTCTTCAGATCGACGCCGATGACGAAGGCGCTATCGGGCGCGAGCGTCCTGCGCATCGTCCGCAGCATGTCGACCGCCGCGGGCGGATCGAAATTGCCGATCGTCGATCCGGGAAAGAAGCCGAGCTGCTCCATTTCGGCGACCTCCGCCGGCAGCAGGACGCCACGCGTGAAATCGCCGAGGATGCAACGTGTGCTCAGGGTCGGATAAAGCCCGCTGAGACGCCGGCTCGCCCCTTCGAGCGCGGTCTTCGAGACGTCGATCGGCGCATAAACCGAAAGCCGCGGCATCCGGGCGATAAGGATTTCGGTCTTGCGGCTGGATCCGGAGCCGAATTCGACGAGCGCGCCGCCTTCGCCGAAGTCCTGCACGATCTCCTCGGCATGAGCTTCGAGCAGCGCGATCTCCACGCGCGTCGGATAATATTCGGGGAGTCGCGTGATTTCCTCGAAAAGCTCGCTGCCGCGCGCATCATAGAAGAACCGGCAAGGAAGGCTCCTGTGCGGGCTCGATAAGCCCTCGATGACTGAGAGCGCGAAGTCGCTTTCGGCTTCGCGCCGCTCCGCGCGTTCCACCGCACGCGGCATCGTCAGCGATCCTCCGCCAGGCGCAGGCCCATGAATTGCCAACGCTGATGCGGATAAAAAAAGTTTCGATATGTCGCGCGCGCATGTCCCTTCGGCGTCACGCAGGAGCCGCCGCGCAGCACGTGCTGACCGACCATGAACTTGCCATTGTATTCGCCAAGCGCGCCCTGCGGCGGGCGGTAGCCCGGATAGGGAGAATAGGCGCTGCGGGTCCATTCCCAAACGTCGCCGAACATCTGTCTCGGCGCGTCGGCCGCGCCGGAAGGAGCGGGGAGAGGACGCAGCGCGCCGCTGGAGAGGTCGTTCGCGGCGAAAGAGGCGCGGCGCGCGGCGACCTCCCACTCGAATTCGGTGGGCAAACGCTTCCCCGCCCAACGCGCGAAGGCGTCAGCCTCGTAATAGCTGAGATGCGCAACGGGCGCCGCCAAGTCGAGGGGCGTTAGGCCGTGCAGCGTCATCGAGCGCCAGCCGCCGTCGCATAACTCCCAATAGAGCGGCGCACGCCAGCCCTCTTGATTGGCCAGCGCCCACCCGTCCGAGAGCCAGAGCGTCGCCGTTCTGTAGCCTCCGTCCAGAACGAATTCCAAAAACTGCCCGTTCGTGACGAGCCTATCGGCGAGAGCAAAGGGGTAAATCAATATCTTGTGGGCCGGACTTTCGTTGTCCCAGGCGAAGCCCTGGCCTGTGTGGCCGATGCGTTCGATCCCGCCAGCGTATTGGATCATCCAACCCGCCTTCGCCGCCTCTATTTTCTGCGCGGGCGCCGGCCGGTAGCACGGTCGCAGCGGATTGGCGGCGAAAAGCGCAAGAATGTCGGTCAGCATCAACTCTTGATGCTGCTGTTCGTGGTTGATGCCGATCTCGAGCGCGGACGCCGCTGCGTCATTCTCGTCGAAGCCAAGCGCAAAGAAAGCTTCGAGCGCCGCGTCGACATGGTCGCGATAGGCGCGAATGCGCTCGAGCGAGGGCCTGGTCAGCACGCCGCGCTTGGGTCTCGGCTGGCGCGGTCCGATTTGCTCGTAATAAGAGTTGAAGCAATAGGCGAAAGCCTCGTCGAAAAGGGCGTAGCCCGGCAGTCTCGGCGCGAGAACGAATGTTTCGAAGAACCAAGTGGTGTGCGCGAGATGCCATTTTGTCGGGCTGGCGTCGTCCATCGCTTGCGCGACCATGTCTTCCGCGCTCAACGGCGCCGCGAGCTTCACCGAGAGCGCACGCGTTTCGAAAAGACGGTCGTGCAGCGCCGACGCGCATTGATCCGCATGAATGTCGGAGGCCAATCGAATCATACAGGTCCTCGCCTGATGCAGCGTGTTTGCGGGCGGCTGAACGCACGGCATATAGGGCCGTCTCCGCGCGGGCAAAGCGGCGATTCGTCGACTGAAATTCGAGCAATGGCTACGCTTTTCGTCTCGCGAATGGCGGGAAGTCGTTGGGCGCCTATATTTGCTTCGAGCAATGCGCAGGTCGAAGCTTTCGAGATTCGAATGATAAGACTGGAAAAAGTCAGCAAGTCTTTCGGCCCGTGGCGCGTGCTCGCAGACGTGAGCCTGACAATGCCGCAGGGCCGCACCACAGCCGTGATGGGGCTCTCGGGCTCGGGAAAATCGACCCTGCTCGCGCTCATCGTCGGATTGGAGACGCCCGATCAAGGAGAGGTGTGGATCGGCGCCGAGCGAATGGCGCCGCGCTCGGCGCTCACCCTGCGTCGCGGGATGGGCTACGTTATCCAGGACGGCGGCCTATTCCCGCATTTGACCGCGAGGCGCAACATCGAGCTCATGGCTCGTGAAATGGGCTGGCCCGAGGCGCGTCGACGCGGTCGCGTGAGCGAATTGTGCGTGCTGACGCGCTTTCCCGCTGACGCCTTGGAGCGCTATCCGGCAGAGCTATCCGGCGGTCAGCGCCAGCGCGTGTCCTTGATGCGCGCCCTGATGCTAGATCCGCCGATCTTGCTCCTCGACGAGCCGCTCGGCGCGCTCGATCCGATGACGCGCGCCAAATTGCAGGAGGAGCTCAAGTCGATTTTCAGCACGCTTGAGAAGACCGTGGTCATCGTGACGCATGACGTGAGCGAAGCGGCCTTCTTCGGCGACACGATCGTCGTCGTGCACCGGGGCCGGGTGTTGCAGCAGGGATGCTTTCGCGATCTCGTCGCTGCGCCAGCGGACGCTTTCGTCACCGATTTCATCAGGGCGCAGACCGAGCGTTTCGCCGCGCTTGAGGTCGCTTCGGCGCTCGGGGAGCGAGCGCCATGATCCTGCGCGGCGCAATGCTCCTGTTCTGTTTTCTGGGCTTTTGTTTTCGTCCACTCGACGCCAGCGCCGCGGCAGCGACTGAGCAGATCGTCATCGGCTCAAAGAAGTTCACCGAGTCCGTCATCCTTGGGGACATCGCCGCCAGGCTTTGCGCATCGACCGGAGCAAGGACCGTTCTGCGCCAGGAGCTCGGCGGCACGCGTCTGCTGTGGAGCGCGCTTCTCGCTGGCGAGATCGACGTCTACCCCGAATACGCCGGCACGCTGCGTCAAGAAATCCTCGCGGGGGAGGATGTCTCGAACGAGGAGGGGCTCACCCGGGCGCTCGCGGCGCGCGGCGTGAAAGAGAGCGCGCCGCTTGGTTTTCGCGACGCATATGCGCTCGGCATGAGACGCGAGACGGCCCAACGTCTGGGCGTTTCCACGATTTCGGATCTCGCGCGCCTTCCCGAGCTGCGTTTCGGCTTCAGCGACGAGTTTGTGAATCGCAAGGACGGCTGGCCGCTCCTGCGCGCGACTTACGGGCTCAGCGAGGAGCAAGCGCGCGGCCTCGACCACGACATCGCCTACAAAGGCCTCGCCGAAGGGAAGATCGACGTCGTCGACCTCTACACGACGGACCCCGAGATCGCCCTCTATGATCTCAAGCTGCTTGAGGACGACCGCGGCGTTTTTTCCGACAATGAAGCGCTTCTGCTCTACCGGGCCGATCTCTCGCTAAAGGCGCCCAAAGCTTTGGAGGCGCTCTTGAAGATGCAAGGCCGCATTGCCGAGGCGGCGATGATCGCCATGAACAAAGCGGTCAAGATCGAAAGATGCAGCGAAGACGAGACGGCAGCCCGCTTCGTGCAAGGCACGTTCGGGATCGTCGGGACGGCGCGGCCGGAGAGCCTCTCTTCAAAGCTTCGGGCAAGAACGCTCGAACATCTGCGGCTCGTTTTGCTGTCGCTCGGCCCCGCGATCCTCGTTTCCATCCCGCTCGGCGTCTTAGCCTTCCGCCGGCCCATGCTCGGCCAGGTCATCTTGGCGCTGGCCAGCGTGCTGCAAACGATTCCCGCACTCGCGCTGCTGGTCTTCATGCTGCCTTTGCTCGGCGTCGGGCCGGCTCCGGCGATCGCGGCGCTGTTCCTCTACAGCCTGCTGCCGATCATTCGGAACACGGCCTCCGGATTGCAAAGCATTCCGGCTTCCATCCGCAATTCCGCCATTGCGCTTGGACTGACGGAGACGCGGCGTCTGCTGCTCGTCGAGCTCCCCATCGCCACGCCTGCCGTGCTTGCCGGCATCAAGACGTCGGCCGTCATCAATGTCGGCACGGCGACGCTCGGCGCGCTGATCGGCGCCGGCGGCTACGGGCAGCCGATCTTCACTGGCGTGCGGCTAGACGATTTCGGACTCATTCTTGAAGGCGCGGTCCCCGCGGCGGCGCTTGCGCTGCTCGTGCAGGGCGTCTTTGAATACGCCGAGCGCCGCCTCGTTCCGCGCGGCCTGCGCCTCCCGGAACGCGCGACGGCGTCGCCTGCCCCGGAGCCTCGTTAGCTCATCCTAAAGCATTGGTTTCACCGGCCTCAGGCTTCACTTCTTCGCGTGAGCTCGCGCCGACTCCTCGGCCTTTTCCAACGCCTCGCGTTCGGATCCCTCCAAGGCTTCTTCCGCATCCTTCGCCGCGGCGGGGACCTTTCCAGATTGGGCGAATCTCGCTTGCGCCTCGTTGAAGCGCTTGGCCTCTGTTTGATTGCCTTCGCCCTCGTTTTGTGAAGACGTGGATTTGGTCATGGCTCGCTCCTCTCAATAGCGGTTGAATAACCGGCCCCGATGGGGATTGTTCCAGGGCCTGAGCAGGGGGCGGCGCCGCTTCTCCATTTTTTCCTAGGAGCGCCGCAGCCGCCGAGGAACAAATGCATTGGTTCGAGGATTGACGCTTTCATCCGCGATGAACAGCGCAGCGATAGGCGAAATGGGCGAGGATCGATGACTGACCACAATACGGAAATTGCCTCTCTGAAGGCGCGCCTTTCAAAGTCCGGCCTGACCGGAGACGATCTGACGTGGTTCGACTCGCTTGAGTGGCGCGACACAAACGTGCCGCCGCCGGCGCCCGATCAGGTGGAGCGGTACAAGCGACGCGAGGCGGCGCTGAACGCCGATATCGCTAATCTGGGCGTAATGGAAAGAGGCTCGACCTTGCAAAGCAGGCTCGCTGCCGCCATCGGCGCGCGACTTGCTGATCTGCGGGATCGGGCCGATGACGACGATGACTGACTGCCTCAATGCGCTCTCGGCCCTCGGCCGCCGCCGCTGCCTGCCTGCCTGGAAATCTGCGTCATCATCGTCGACCGACGATGAATCGAGCTCGCTCCGCGACGCCACCACAAGTAGCGGCGACGCTCTAGGGGGAGACAACGATGCTCGCGCTGAGGCCATCCGGCTCGAATTTGATTTCCGTGGACCCGCCGAGTTGCATCGGTAGAATCTTTTGCAAGAGCTCGAATCCCAGTCCGCGCGTCGTCGGCGGCGACGTCACGGGGCCGCCGGTCTCCTTCCATTCCACGACGTGCTGGTCGGCGGTCGCGCCCTCGAGAGGCCTCCAATGGATTTCGACGCGGCCTTGGGTTTGCCCCAAAGCTCCATACTTTTCCGAATTGGTTTTGAGTTCATGTAATGCGAGCCCCAGCGCGAGAGCCACATCCGAGCGCACGGATAGGTTACAGCCCGACGCCTCTATCTGGCTGTAGCCGAGCGTTTCAGGCAAGGCGGTGGCGACGAGCTCGTCCATCGGAATGGTGGACCAGGAGTTCTTGCTCAATAGGACCTGAGTGCGGCTGAGCAGGCTGACTCTGCCTGAGAACGCCTCGCAAAATTCCTGCGCGTTGCTCGGATAGCGGGCGCTCAAATTGGTGATCGATCGAATCATCGTCAAGGCGTTATTCATGCGATGATGCAGTTCCATGTGCATCAGACGTTCATGCGCCTGCGCCTGCTTCGCAGCCTCGATCTCGGTGACGCACACCACGGCGCCGGACAACTTTCCCTCTTTGTCATAGAGTGGGCCGCCGTTGATTTTGATCCAGAGCAGAGAGCCGTCTCCTCGCAGGTAGCGACACTCCATTGTCGGATTGGGCTCACCCTGAAGCACTCGGGCCAATGGATATTCGTGGGCCTCAACCTGTTTCCCGTCTTCGTGGAAGGCGATCCACTCCCCGTAGGACCCTGCGTCCTTGGAGTAACGAACCGGGTGGCCGAACATCGTCTCGATCGTTTGGTTGCCGAAGACGATACGCCCCTCTGGGGCAGCGGCGAGGATGACCCCCACCGGCAAGCAATTCAGGACCATCATCAAACGACGTGCATGCTCCGGCGCTTCGATCGGCTCCGTGAATATGCCCTCAAATCCGGAAAGCGGCACGTGCCGGTCTCTCCCCTTCGATTCTGACTGCCCGTCATGGCGCCGCAGCAACCCCTGCCCCGTCGTCCCCGGCCTTAACGCGGATTCTGGACTTTACAATAGATTTAAATCTGCCCGCTCCTGGTTCAAGTGCTGGAGCGGAGCGCTTGGAGCTCGCGGCCAACCTTCGATCGCGGCGTGCGAGCGTTGCGAGAACAAGCGGGGAGATGTCCCTTGAAGATCGGTCGCTGTTTAGCTCGAAGGCGCAGCTCCAGCCTTGCAGTCGGACCCTTTGCTTGACGCCGCGAACTTGGAGGCATGGACTATGGGCGAAGCGATTCATGATGCGATCATGTTTTTTGATCGCGATCATCGCATTCGATTTCGGGTTCGGGGGCGTCGGCGCCGCACCTCAGTTACTCGCCTCGCTCCTTGGCTTCCAACTTGGCCAGTAAAGAAAGAAGCACATCGGGTACCGGCTGTCGGACGAGTTCATCGCAGTAGCGCGCTAACGCCCGTCCGAGGCGCTCTTGGGTCGCCTCGTCGACTTCGGGGATGTCTTCGGCGTGGTTTTCGGGGCCTGGAAACCATGACGGCTTCCCGGTCCCATCCGGATCGCTCCCCGACATTGACGTCGCCTCTCATTACCGATTTCGTCTCGCGCTGCTTCAGGCGATTAGCTATATATATTAGGTCGCGAGTGGTCCAAGACAAAGCGGGCGCGTTCAGCCGTGCAAGGAAAAGCGAAATGACGCTGTCTCAACAGATTGGTCCTTATCTCCCGTATTTGCGCAGATACGCGCGCGCGCTTACGGGCTCGCAGAAGATCGGTGACGCGTTCGTCGCCCAAACGCTCGAAGTGATCGTCGAAGAGCCCGCCTCCTTTCCGAAGCAGCATGGGGTCCGCGCCGGTTTGTACCGCCTCTTTTCGGCCCTTTGGTCGACAGTTTCAGACAAGTCGTTCCCTGCGGACAAACCCGAGGATTTTGGGGCGTCTCCAATGGTGATGCAGAATGTTGCGCGCCTCGCTCCCCGATCGAGGCAGGCGTTTCTACTCAAGACGGTCGAGCGTTTCGCGCCGTCGGAGATTGCGTTCATTCTCGACGTCGACACCGAGACCGTGTCGGGTTTCATTTCCCAAGCGGGCCGAGAGATCGCCGAATGCATCGTTACAAATGTTCTCATCATCGAGGACGAGGCTGTGATCGCGGCGGAATTGTCGATGATTGTGCGAGAGCTCGGACATTCGATCATCGGCGTCGCCAGAACTCAAACGGAGGCCAAAAACCTCGCCACGCAGAGGACGCCGGGACTCGTTCTGGCCGACATCCACCTGGCTGATGGAAGCTCGGGCATCGATGCTGTGAACGATATCCTGCAGCAGGCCGATATCCCAATCATCTTCATCACCGCCTATCCCGAGAGACTGCTGACCGGCCAACGACCGGAGCCGACTTTCCTGATCAGCAAGCCCTATGACGTCGAAGCGGTGAAGGCGACGATCTGCCAAAGCCTATTCTTCGATCAGAGGGCCACCAGACTCCCAAATTGACGGCGCTGCATGAATAGACGCCCGAAGCGCTGTCTCGGCCCGTCTGAGGCAAGGGGCACGGTCGGGAAATCGGCGCGGGCTCTGCGATCGAGCATCCGACCATTCCGCCGCCGAAAAGGCCGCCTCCGCGCTCGCGCCCTGTTTCCTGCGCTTCGGCGACGAGCATGAATGGCTCATCCGCGACAACTCTCCCTGCCAGGGCTTGTGCTGTCGTGATCGGCGCCCAGGGCGGGATCGGCGAAGCCATCATCAAGAGCTTGGGGGCGTCCGGACATTACTCGGAGATTTTCGGCTTTGCGCGGCGCGGCGATCACCCGATTGACGTGACGCGCGAGGAGAGCGTCGCCGCGGCGGCGGCTCAAGTCGAAGAGACCGAAATGGCGGTCAGCCTCGTCGTCGTCGCCACAGGCTTTTTGCACGATGAGGAGTTCATGCCGGAAAAGAGCTGGCGCGATCTCGACGCGCGCCACATGCAACGCGCTTTCCTCGTCAACGCCATCGGGCCGGCGCTCGTCATGAAGCATTTCCTGCCGCTCCTGCCGCAGCGGAGCAGAGCCGTTTGCGCCGCGCTTTCCGCGCGCGTGGGGAGCATCGACGACAATCGGCTAGGCGGCTGGCACAGCTACCGAGCGTCCAAGGCGGCGCTGAACCAGCTCGTCCGCACTTGTGCGATCGAGCTGAAGCGGATTTGTCCAGAGGCTATCTGTGTCGCGCTGCATCCCGGGACTGTGGCGACGCGCCTTTCCCAGCCTTTCGGCAAAGCGGGACTCGACGTGCGGGCTCCGAGCGAGGGTGCGACGCGCCTGCTCAGGGTCCTCGACCAACTCACGCCCGATGACTCGGGCGGCTTCTTTGACTATTTGGGCGCGAGGGTCCCCTGGTGAAGGAGGCGCTGTCGGATAGATGAGGGAGCTGAATCACGCGCTGCGTTGCGCTAAGCCCGCCGCATGGCCCAACTCTCTGAAATTCGCTTTCTATCGTCGGATTTCGCGGAAGGGGATGGTGCCCGGGGGCGGAATCGAACCACCGACACTGCGATTTTCAGTCGCATGCTATATTCGAGAAATTAGCTACTTATGAATTTTGCAAGTGTCTAACCGATCATGGAGCATCAATAGGATGCCGCGCTTTTGTCTAACGACTCTGGAGGCGGTTCGAGACTGCCATGCGTAGAGCCGACGTTCGTGATACGACTAACAAGGCCCCGACCGGGGTAAGATCGATCCGGGTCAAATGTCGAGCCGCGCAATAAGGGCGGGCGCTGGCTCTATCCATCAACGAGAGTCAATCCTTGACCGGGCCTCTAGGATCATAGCTCTTGATAATGTTCTCTTCATCGGCATCAAATTTGCGGAGCGAGGGAGCCGCAAGCGGAACGCCATCAAAATCGTCAATTCGGACGAAACGCGTGTCTGTTCCCGCTAGCACGTTAACGGCAAAGGCCGCACGTCCGAGAAAATCCTTGAGGCTCGAGCTTTCGGCGAGTTGAGTAATGCGACTGATCCAATCTGCATCCGTTTTGAATTCCGATTCTGCTGGGGCGCTGTCTGCTGCTGCGTCCGCGGGATACATTGCCGGATAAGAGCCATAGACATACGGCGCGGCGTCTCGATAGCGATTCCAAATCTTTTCGATACTGCTTTTGCTCACATGCTCTTTCGTCGGCTCGAATTTTTCAACAAAGTATCGCGCAATCTCAATCCGACAAAGGCCTCTCTCCCTGTAAAGGTGGTACGTCCTGACCAAAAATTCCATCACAGTATAAACGACCGTCAAGTCCTTATGGGCTTTGCGGTGAAGCGTTGATAGCGACTGACCCCCAAGGCCGAAGCCTTCCCTTTTCTTGCCGGTTTGTAAGAACAGGTGAAGTGCCCTCTGCAGCTTCTCAGACGACGGCTTGGAAAAAATGCTCGATGGTTCGCAATCGCGCCAAAGACTGTCGATATAATAAAGTAAATAGAGTTGACCAACTTTATACGCGTAATTCGGGTTAAGCGGACGTTCTGCTGCGCCATCCTCGCGCTTGCTTTCTTGCTGATCAAAAAAAGCCCAGGCAATTAGGCGCGACAGCGTCCACCCTCGAATTAATGTCGAGTCGTTGATGATTGTTAACTCTTGCAATGCGATTACTGCGCTGCGAGGTTGAAATTCCAGGGCTACACTCCCTTCATCAAGTGCATTAACACTTCGAGGGATTTCTGATTTTTCTTGGGTCAAGGCGATGCCCTTTCGCGCTCGTAAACAGATGGCCTGCACCGTCCATCTTGGGTCGCGCTCATTCGAGATGATTGCCATCGTAGTTAGGGCCCAGATTCATAACCGGTAGCTTACGGCGGCGGCTATGCCCGGTGCAGGCGGCCGTGTAATTACTCAGGCTGTCCGGCTTGATTTCCGAGCGGCAGGGCAAGCGGCAGGTGCGAGGCTTGGCGGCTCCCCGAAATTTTGCTGGTTCGGCGTTGGGTGGCCGAGTTGACCTATGACGGCGCCGAGGCTGCGAGCGGCTTGCCGGCGAGCGTCAGACGGATGGCCGCCAGCGCGTCGATTCCGCGGCGGCGCGCGGTCTCGATGACGGAACGGATGTCGGCGTAAAGCTTCGCGCCCCAGGCGCTGCGGAAGCAGTAGACGACCTTTCGAAAGATCACGCAGGGCCGGATCGCCTGCTCGGAGCCGTTGTTGGTGGGCGGCAGCTCGCGATTGGTCATGAACACGAACAGGTATTGACGCGTGCGCTTGATCATCGCGATCAGCTTGACGCCGGCCTCATGCGCAGGCGTTCTCGCCAATATTCGGGTCTAAAGCGCGGGCGCAAATTGTACCACTGAACCGGCTTTGATCGCCCGCTGAGAACGCGGCGCAAAAGTGTACCGGTCCTGCTAGGCCGACTCGATGTCTTTGAATGGCATGGGGAGGCCGAAAGGATGTTCACAGTGGAACTCTATGCTGGCATACGACGCGCGGTGATGGTGGAAGGGCTGAGCCGCCGGGAGGCGGCGAAGCGCTTTGGCGTTCATCGCAACACGATCACCAAGATGCTCCAATATCCGGTTCCACCTGGCTATCGGCGGCGCGAACGGCCCGTGTCGAAGAAGCTTGGTCCGTATATGGCGTGGATCGACAAGATCCTGGAAGACGACCGGAGCGTGCACAAGAAACAGCGCCATACGGCGCAGCGGATTTTCGAACGCCTGCGAGATGAAGAGGGGTTTTCCGGCGGCTACACGATCGTGCGGGAGTATGTAGCGCGGGCCCTGTTGCACGCCCGCGAGATGTTCGTTCCCTTGAGCCATCGCCCGGGTCACGCGCAGGCGGATTTTGGCCAGGCGGATGGCTATATCGCGGGCAAGAAGGTGCGGTTCCATTACTTTTGCGTGGATCTGCCGCACTCGGACGGCTGCTTTGTCAAGGCCTATCCAGCCGAGACGGCTGAGGCTTTCTGCGACGGCCATGTGGCGGCGTTCAATTTTTTCGGCGGCGTGCCGCAATCGATTTTGTACGACAACACCCGGCTCGCAGTGGCCAAGATCGTGAAGGGCGGAGAGCGCCTGCGTTCACAAATGTTCGCGGAACTCCAGAGCCATTACCTGTTCGCCGACCGCTTTGGCAGACCGGGCAAGGGCAACGACAAAGGCAAGGTCGAGGGCCTGGTCGGATTTGTCCGGCGCAACTTCATGACACCTCTGCCCGTCGCGGACAGTTTCGACGCGCTCAACGCAAGGTTCCTCGACGCATGCATGAAGCGGCGACAGGCAATCTTGCGCGGCCAGTCGGCGACGATTGGCGAACGGATGCAGGCGGACATATCCGCGTTCATGCCATTGCCGTCGGCGCCTTACGACGCCTGTCACAAGGTCGCCACCCGCGTCTCGTCGATGTCGCTGGTGCGTTACCGCAACAACGATTACTCGGTTCCAACGCGTTACGGTCATCAAGAGGTGCTGGCGAAGGGCTACGTCGACAGGGTCGAGATAACCTGTCGCGGCGAGACGATCGCCACCCATGTCCGCAGCTACGACAGGGCTGAGTTTATTTACAACCCGCTGCATTACCTGGCCTTGCTGGAACAAAAGAGCAAGGCGCTCGATCAAGCCGCGCCGCTCGACGACTGGCGGCTCGCAGACTGCGTTTATCGTCTGCGGCGGCTGATGGAGGCGCGGATGGGGAATGCCGGGCGCCGCGAGTTCATTCAGGTGCTGCGACTAATGGAGAACTTTCACCAGCATCAGGTCGAACAGGCGGTCGCCGAAGCGTTGCGTCTTGGCGCGATCAGTTTCGACGCAGTGAAGATGCTGCTGCTGGCCAGATTGGAGAACCGGCCAGCTCGGCTCGATCTGACATTCTATCCGTATTTGCCGGCCGCCACGGTCGGCGCGACGGATCCGCGCGCCTATCTTGGGCTCATCGCCAATGCCGGCCCCGCGCCGGCGACCGCGGGAGTTTCGGCATGACAACATCGCATGAGCCAAGCTCCCCGACGATCGTCGCGCCGCAAATGCTGCTAGGCAATCATCTCAAGGCGTTGAAGCTTCCAACCTTCGCGCGCGAGTACGAGAAGGTGGCGATGGAGTTGGCGCAGGATCGCGCTGACTACCCACGCTATTTGCTTCGACTGTGCGAACTCGAGCGGATCGACCGCGAACGGCGCAACGTCGAGCGCCGCATTCGCCTGGCGCGCTTCTCGCAGACCAAGAGCCTCGACACGTTCGACTTCGCCGCGCAGCCCTCTCTCAACAAGCCGCTGGTTCTAGAGCTGACGCGGTGCGAATGGATCGAGAAGCGACAAAACTGCATTGCGCTCGGTCCGTCAGGAACCGGTAAAACCCACGTCGCCCTCGCCCTGGGGCTCGCCGCTTGCCAAAAAGGCTACAGCGTCGCCTTCACGTCAGCCGCCGCTCTCGTGCACGAACTCATGGAAGCGCGCGACGAACGTCGCCTGCGGGCGCTGCAAAAACATCTCAACACGGTCAAGCTGCTGATCGTCGATGAACTCGGTTACGTGCCGTTCACCGCTGTCGGCTCCGAGCTGCTCTTTGAGGTGTTCAGCCAGCGCTACGAACGCGGCGCAACGCTGGTGACCAGCAACCTGCCATTCGATGAATGGACCTCGGTCTTCGGTTCGGAACGGCTCACCGGCGCGCTTCTCGACCGCCTCACCCACCATGTCCACATCCTCGAGATGAATGGAGAAAGCTATCGGCTCGCGACAGCCAAAAAGGCTCAGCGTCGAACGGACCATGCGCTCAAGGCAAACGCAACCAACGAAGGAGACCCAGGCCAAAAACTCTAAATCGCCACCGCGCGCGTTAAGCCGCGCTTCGCTAGGCTCCGCGCGCCTCAATGCGCGCGGCAACACAACTCACCAGGGCTTCGCGGCCCTTTTCTCTCAACCAAACTGGTACACTCTCACGCCGCCATTTGGCACATTTTGCCGCCGCCGTTGACATTCGGGTGAGGCGCGTCTCCAGCCTCGCCTTGTAGCTCTTGAGCGTGGCGTCGCTTAAGCCCTCGCGCCGCGCGCCGATGTCGCAGGCCTCGCCCAGCAGATGGCGCAGATCGGCGCCTATCAGCAGCACACGGGAGCATCACATGCCTTCTTGGTGCTAATGACGCCAGGAAAGGTCATTGCCGCGTAAGCCCGCCGGGCGCTGCGCCAGGTCGAATTTATCAATTGGGCGTTTGTCACATTCTTCTCGATCACATTCTCGCATCGCCGGCGTTGGCGTACGCTTGCTCATCCGTCGTCATATTCAACGAGGGCGTGCAAGATGAAGTCACTGCGCAAGAACCAATCCTCGGCTCGCTGCATGCGCCGATCGTGGCGTCATTGGATTTGACGAACGACCGAAACGAGGTTCGGACATCACGCTGAACGACGGCGGACCATCTCACGTTGAAGCTATTCTTCGAAGAACGCCGGATCGGGCGTCTCTTCCCGCTCGTCTCTTTCGACTGGCGTATTCTCCGTCGCGGGAGTTCTCGCGTTCGATCTCCACCGGCTCTTCTTCGACCCCTCGCGGGGATTCGTTCTGATCCTCGGAATAGGTGACCGGGCGCACCGGTTTTTTCGGCACGTGCCGATCGTCGTCAGCGCAAATCGGCATTGGTCTCTCCTTGCCCGAGGATGGATCGTCGTAAGGCGACTCTCGAGGTTTGACTAACGCTCATAGACGCCGACCAAGGTCGCCTCGGCTAGCGCCAGCTTGCGGGCCTCGCGCTCCACTTCCGCGCAAGACGGGTCTTTGCGCCGTATGGGCAGTTCGGCCTGAGAGAGCGCCAGCAGGCGAAAATGATAGTGATGCGGCCCATGCCGATGCGGCGGACATGGCCCGCCGTAACCTGGACGATCGAAATCATTGTGGGCTTGCTTGAACTCCTGCCCCGCTTGGCGCCCTCCAGCGCCTTCCGCCAGCGCGGTTTGGTCGGCGGGAATGTCATAAACAGCCCAATGCCGCCAGACGCCCGCCGGCGCGTCTGGATCAACGCACAGCAGCACGAAACTCTTGGTTTGCGCCGGCGCGCCCGACCATTGCAGCGCGGGCGAGACGTCTTCACCGTCGCAGGTAAAGCGGCGCGGAATGGCTGCGCCGTCTGAAAAGGCGGTCGACATCAGTCGCATAAATTGCCTCCTGGCTCGATTTTTCTCCACGCAGGCCAAAACCAATCGCCGCAGCGCGTCAAAGCCCCAGCACCGCCACGATCGGCAGGCCATGCGCCTTACCGACTGGCGAATATGTGATCTTCCCAGCCGAGATGTTCAATCCCGCGCGCAAATGCGCGTCGCTGCGCAGCGCCTTGCGCCAACCCTTGTCGGCGATGGCGAGCACGAAAGGAAGAGTAGCGTTGTTGAGGGCGAACGCCGATGTCCGCGGCACGGCGACGGACACCATCCGCGATTGCTGCGCGCGCTCGGACGCGCCGATTGACAACCCATCACGGAAAGGTCGAAGAGTCAGGTCAAGTCCATACTTCTTCAGCGGGTAACATACGAGGTGAACCGTACAGTGACCTCTGCCATTTCACCCATAGAGGCACTCAGCTGGTCCGCCCCCCGTCTCGACGGCGGTGACTTCACCCCCGAGGATCCTCTCGCCATCGACCACCTCCAACAGCAAATCGGCAATGTCCTCTGGCCAGGGTTCACCACCCGCACTAGCCGTGCCTTTTACTACGTCATGGTCTGCTATGGCCTCCGCACCGTTGACGATCTTCTCCAAGAACACGGAGTGGTCGCGAACGACGACAACCGACGAACGTGGTTCGAGCGATGGGAACGGCTCTGGGCGCTCGCCATATGCGCGTCCTTCGATGGTGCAATTCCGAACACCGACGTGATGCGGGGCAAGAACGGCGTGGTACGCGTTTGGCGGTCGCGCGGCAGTCGCCTCCCCCTTGACTACCCACTCATCTCCCGGCAGATCGAGCTGGGCGCGATAGGGGCCTACCGGAGTTCCTTAGTACAGCACGGTTTACTCTCGCAGGACGTCCTCCGCCCAACGCCTATCGGTGCCGAGTTGGCGGGCTGGATGTGGGCCAAGGGCGAGGCGGGCGACGAGTTGGACGGTTTCGTCCAGGAATGCCTCAAGCCAGGCACGACCCACGCAATCGAAAGCCACGGTCGAACGACGTTGAAGTCGCTCGGTCGTCGATGCCGCCTGTCCATGATACGGCAGCGAAAGGATCTGCAGGCTCGGCTCGGCGGGCTCCTGATCGACGAGCATCCGCCTCCGATCGCGCTCCGGGTGTTGCCGGAGATGGCGCAACGGCTTGTGGATGCACGCGCTGACGGCGTCGCCGACACGCGCACCTTCATTGAAGGGGTCGCATCAGGCCAGTGGGGTGAACCCTCGCCGGAGGTCGCTCGGAATGCACGTGTCGCTGTCGTGTTCGGCGACCTCGCCTCCGCCCTTCGGGCATGCTTCGACCGCGCATACCGCGCCGTGCTCGACGGCGGTTATCAGGCGCCGTTCGCTACGGTGGCGGCTGCGTGCCTGTTTGATGTGGACGCTACCGCCCACGTGGCGAGCTGTTTGGCCGCGTGGCGTGACATACCCGATGCTGCCCGGATGGTGCGGGAAGAGGCGCATGGGGGGGCCTTCGCAGCAGCGGCGGCCAAGCTCGACCCCACTCGGCCGAACGACTTCCTGGTCCACCTCCTAGATTTGCACCGGCAGGTCCAGGTGGCGCGGGGGAAATCCGGGGCGTGGCTCGCCCTCGACGGAGATCGAGTGCTGCTGGAGGCGGGCAACTATCGCTCATGGAGCCTCGACGGCCGGGAATGGGTTGTTGGCTACAAGGTCGGAACTATGACGGAGCTTTTGCGCGACCTCGGGCGGGTGACCTGATGAGCAACATCGTTACGACGGATGCGCTCGGTCGCCTCGTTGGCGCGGCCGGTGCTTGCCTTGGCGCAGTCTTCCTCACCTATACGTTCGACGCGCGGTTTTTCGAAGAGGAGGTCCTGGCAGCTGTGCTTCAGCTCCAAGAGGATCCGACCGAGGCCACTCGGCGCTTCCTCGACGAAGGGCGGCGCAAACTGGTCGAGACGCCGGTGCTCGTTATCGCGGACCCCGGGATGCTGCGGGGCGGCCAGCGTCTACCCTACGACCTGCTTCGCGCCGATACCGCACGGCTCTTTCACCCGAAGCTCGCTCTCCTGCTCTACAGCGCTGATGTGCGGCTGGTGGTCGGTTCTGGGAACCTCACACCAGGAGGCTATGGCGACAACGCCGAGCTTTCAGCGGTGCTTCCCCTCGACTATGCCCGCGACGCGGGGCTGCTCCGGCGGGTCGTGGCTTTCGTGGAGGCCTCCGGCGCACGCGGAGAGGCCTGGAGCCGGTTCCTAGCCGAACTTCGGCCGCGCCTGGGTCTGGGGGACGACGCGGACACGGCGCCGCCATGGCTGCTTCACACGTACGACAAGATGCCGCTCCTCGATGCGTTTGTCGCCCGGTTGCCCTCCAATGCGAAGGTCGAACGCATTGGAGTGCTCGCTCCTTTCCACCAGGAGGACGGGGCACCACCCGACGGCGCGATCTTTGACCGCCTGCTTGACGCTACTGAGGGACGGCGTGCGCACGGTTTCGAGCTCGACGTGGGCGTATCCTGGGAGGGAAACCCGGTCGCGCCGGGCGGCGACGATTCCCGCGATCTCGACACACACATCGGAGATCTGTGGGGCGTCGTCGATGGGCCGCGAGGGAAGGAGTCCACTTCGTGGTTCGTACTCGGGAAACACGTTGGCCATAACTTCGAGTTCAATGACGGACGTGCGGTAGGCCGGCGGAGCACGCGCGAACTCAATGCACTGTGCGCGGAGGGCAAGGCATGGCCAACCGGGCAGGTGGAAGCCTTCGCATCGGAAGACCTCCTGGACCGGGCTGCGCGTCGTGCGTCGTTGCGGGTGTGGCTGTTCCCCGAGGTCCACAGGCGTGAGGGGCGCCTCTACCGGCAGCCGCTGCATGGCAAGCTCCTTGCGGTAGCCGTTACCGAGGGCAAGAAGAAGCGGACACACGTGATCGTCGGTTCCCCCAACGCCTCCGCCGCCGCGCTCCTGCATACCGGCGCCAACGTGGAATGTGCCTTGCACCTGGTGTTGGATGGGCACTACCACCTCGGCCTTCTCTGCGACGGGCTCGTGTGGGTGCCGCGGAAACAGGTGACCCTGCGCTGTCGATTATACACAGCTCTCGCTCCGTCGCCGGCCCGCTGGGTGGACGACGCTGTCTTCGACGCGCGGGAGCGCCGCGTGCGGGTGACTTGGCGACCCGGCGCTCCGCGGTTGATGCTCTCCTACCCAACGGCGGAACGTCGCATCCTGCTCGACAGCGTGCCGGGGACTGCATCGGTGTTCGATGAGTTCGACCTCGACCCTGTGTGCTGCGAGCTCGAGGTCACCGACCCCGAAGCTGGGGTGACCGCGCGGGTGCCGCTTCGGATCGAACATGCCCTCGATCTCCCTGTGGCTGGAATCACCGGCGAGCTTGACCTCCAGGAGTTGCTTCTGCTCCACGCGGGCCGGTACACTCCGGCGGGGATTGCGGCGCGGCGCGCGGCCGCCGCCGCTCGGGATGCGTCGTCGGTTACTGCGTCGATCTTCGGAACGGCTCTTAGCCCGCGAGAGGTGTTCCGGGCGCTCCTGTCCATCGGCGCGGAACTGGTCCGTACTCCGTCGCTCGGCGCGTTCCAGGCGCAGCTTCGGGGACCCTGGGGTGTGTGTAGGCTGGCGGAGCGCATCGTGGAAGCGCCGGAGCGTGGCGAGCTGATGCGCGCAGAGGCCTGGATTGTCCCTGGCGGCAAACTCGCTGAACTTGGCGAGCCGACCAATGTAAATCTTGGCCGAAGCGCGATTGTAGCCAAGGTCGGAGAAATGCGCCGCAATGCGGTCCATCTCATTGCCAAGCGCACCATCGCGAAGCCGCCTGAGCACTTTGGGATACGTGAAATAGAAATCCAATATGAACGCTCTCTCCCCCCGGCGCGTCAGGGAAATCCTGAGCCGGAAGAAAGAGGGAGATATTATGTGTCGGCGAAGTTCGAGATCGCCGCAGAATCAGCAGCTCCTGGACCGCGCCGCCACATATCCACGCCCGACACATATATGTGGATCGCGCTTCAACTGCTCCTGCACCTGAAGCGCCAGACCCTGCATGCCGCGCCGCATGTCGGTATGGCCGGTGGCGATCCAGACCCGGCAGCCCGCCGGCAGCGGGATCATCGGCGCAGCGCCTTCACGACCCGCGACAGCGCGGCTGCCTCGACATCGGCCCACACGATGATCCGATCTCCCTCGGCAAGCACAATCTCCATCTGGCCGTTCGACCCTGGACCGGAATAGTCCGTCGTCGTGTCCGGCGTGATCGTTACGGGCAGGATCGGCGCCGGTTCCTTGGGCGCGGGCGGCTCGACGCCGAACTGCCGGCGCCAGGTGAAGAGCTGGTTGGTGTTGAGGTCGTGCCGCCGCGCGACCTCGGCGATCGAAGCTCCGTCCTCGAGGCTCTCGTCGACGATCCGGCGTTTCTCATCGAGAGACCATGATCGACGCCGGCGCCTGAGCGCCGCCGGATCTGCATCGTTGCCCGACATCAGCGATAGTGTCCGCTTGTATCTGAAGTGGACACGATCATCGCGCCACCCGTCAGGCAGCTATCTCAAAAACCGAGATCAATGCCAGGCGGCCGCCGCCGGAGGAATACGACGGGGGAGGCGCCCTTCTTAACTCATTTGTTGCCGCGCATTCTTGGACAGAATGCACCGCAAGCAGTTTTCGTTGCGAGATTTCATTTGTGTTTCGATTACTGGCGATGGAAGCAAACTTTCAGAAGATAATGCCGCCCAAACCACCGGAATTCGGATCACCAAAGCCGCTATTCGGTCCGAGCTGCACATCGGGGCCAGGATACTGCGGCGGAGAATTAATGGGAGGACCATTATAGGCTGTTGGATCATACGGGCTCGACGGCGTGGTCTGCGCGGGCTGAGTCAGGGGCTTTGAGGTTTTCTCGCAATCTGCGGGACGTTCGAAAAGGGGCTTGAGCGCCCCTTTGACCAACCCAACTGCGCCGCCGACGGTTCCACCCGCAATCGCTCCCGCGAGTGCTCCAGCGGCTGGTGTGACGCCTCCGCCTTCAAGGACTGGAATTCCTAAGATTGTTCCCGCCGTAGCGCCTCCAATTGCGCCAGTGCCAGCGCCGCCAATCAGACCGACAAGTCCGCTCGCTAAAGCGTCGCCCGCCGGTCCCTTGCTCAGTTCGGGCCCCAAGATCCTTTTTGCCGCTTCTTCCTGCTGCCGTCCAAACAGAGCGTCCGAAGCGCTGTCCGCCCCTCTTTCCATGAGGCACTTACATAGCTCCGAGAGGCCGAAGATGTCCACATATAAGGATGGTTTCCCCCCTACATACGCATACGTATTGATCCCGCCCGTGAGGCCAATCGGATCGCTTTCGATATAGCGGCCGGTGGTCGGGTCGTAGTCGCGGAAGTAGTTGTAGTGCAGCCCCGTCTCCGCGTCGTAGAACTGACCGGGAAAGCGTGGTTTGTAACTGGTTAGAGCGCCCGTCGGCTGGCCATTGCCGAACGGATCGTGATCCCAGAACCACACCACTTGCTGACCGCCGTTGGTGATCTGGTGCGGCGAGCCAAGATGATCAGGCGCGATGTAGTAGGGGCCGCCCGGCTCCAGCACCGCCACCGGCAAGTCGCCGAGATAGACGGTTTCCTCGTCGACGCCGCCGCTCGAATTGTAGCGGCCGAGCAGATGGCCGGCCTCGTCGTAAACGAAAAACACCTGCGCGCCCGTCGCCTGAGCGAGCTTCGACACGCGCTGCCCAAGGCCGTTGTACCAATAGGTCGTGACAATGGCTCCGACGGAAACCTGCGCCAGACGATTGCGCGCGCTGAAGGAGAAGGCGTAATCGGCCGCCGGCGTGTTGTGCGCGACGACATTGCCCGCGGCGTCATAGCTGTAGCTCTCGTTCAAGCTGCCGCTGACGCCGAGCAGGCGGTTGCTCGCCGGGTCGTAGGCATAGGACAAGGAGACGGGGCTCGCGCCCGTCGATGAATAGGCGAGCCGATTGCCCGATAGATCATAGGTGGTCGTTTGCGACGTCCCGCCGCTCGCGTAGATGACCAGGCGGTTGGCGCGGTTGTATTGGAAGCTTTTGGTCGGCAGCCCCGTCTCGGCGAGGCTCGTGATGCGGCTGCCCGCGTCGTAGGCGAGCGAGATGCTGTCGCCCGCCGGCAAGGAGAGCGACGCGATGCGTCCGTCCTGATCGTAAGCGCGGACATAGCTCGCGCCACTGCCGGCGACCCAGGACGCTGCGGGGCCGAAGGGCTGATAGACGATCTGGCTGACGAGCGGGCTCGTCGCGCCGCCGCCCGCCGGCTGATAGGCGATCGCGCTCACCCGCCCATTGGCGTCATAGCTGTAGGAGGTCGTCGCGCCGGAGGGGTAGGTGATCGACGTCAGCTGGCCCGTCGCCGGATTATAGGCGGAACGCGTCGTCAGCGTCACCGCGCCGATCGTCTGCTGCTTGGAGATCACCTGCCCGTGGCGATTGTAGCCCCAGCTCGTCGTCCCCGTCTGGTCGGTCATGCCGGTCAGATGGCCAATGCCATAAGCGCCCTGATCATATTGGAAAGCGACCGAAGCGCCGTTGGCGAACGTCTGCTTCACGACGCGATTGAGCGCGTCATAGACGTAGGTCGTGGTCTTGCCGCGCGCGTCGGTCGAGGTCAGCACATTGCCGGCCGGATCGTAAGTGTTCGTCGTGACGCCGCTGTCGGGGCTGGTGACGGAAGTCGGCAGGTCGAGCCCGTTGTTGGCGTAGCTCGTCACCAGGCCGCGCGGGTCGGTCACGCTGGCAAGGCGGCCCTTGAGGTCGTAGCCAAAAGCGGTCACCGCCCCCTTGGGGTCGGTCGTCTGAACGAGGCGGTTGAGCGCGTCATAGGCGTTGCTCGTCGCATTGCCGTTGGGATCGGTCGCCTGCGTCAGATTGCCCTGCGGGTCGTAAGAATAGCTCGTCGTCTGCCCCAGCGCGCCGATCGCCTGCGTCAGACGATTGACGGCGTCATAAGCGTAGGAGCGCGTGCGCACGAGAGTGTTCGACGCGTCGAAGACTTGCTCCTGCGTGCGGTTGCTGGCGGCGTCGAGCGTGTAGTGGATATGCGCGCCGAGCGCGTCGTTGATGTCGGTCAACCGATGCGCCGCGTCATAGGTGAAAGTGAGATATGACCCATCGGGCTTCGTGAGCTTGATGAGCTGTCCGACGGCGTCATAGTTGTAAGTCGTGACCCATTGCAGCGTCGTGCGCGAGGTGACCTGCCCGCGAAAATTATAGGTCAGCGCGGTGACGACGCCATTGGGGTCCTGGATCGTCAGCGGCCGGCCGTTGGCGTCATAGCTCGTGAACTGCGTCGTCTGCCCCAGCGCATTGGTGACGCTAATAATATTACCCTGACCGTCATAGGCGTAGGTCGTGACATTGCCGTTGGGATCGGTCGCGGTCAGCACTTGGCCGAAGCTGTTGTAGGTATAGCTCCACGTGCTGGTGATGGTCGCCGACGCAATCGTCTTGCTGAGAAGATTGCCGTTGGCGTCGTATGAAAAGCTCGTCGTTCGGCCCGGCTCGGAAATCTGCGTCGGCAGGTGAAAGGTCGGATGCCAGGCCGTCGTGATCGTCTCGGCGAGAGGCGTCCCAGACGCCAAGGTGCGCGAGGTCTCATTGCCCCGCGCGTCGTTGACATAGGTCGTGAGATTGCCGTCCCAGTCGGTCTCGCTAGCGACGTAGCCGTTCGGATCATAGGTGAACACCCGCTTCGCGGCCCCCACCGCCGGCGTCGCAAGCCGATCCTCCTCCATCGACAAGGGCACAAAAGCAAAAATAGCGGTGTTCGTGGGGGTGGGGAATTGCGAGAACTTATAGAGCGTCTGTAGGCCCAGAGCGTTCGTCACGGTGACGGTCGGAGGAATGGAATTGGCGTAAGGTCCAGGAGGGTAGCTCAGCGAAGTCAATTGTGCGCCCGTGCCCAGTTGGCTTGTCAGGGCGAAGCCGAAGCTCGCATGCGCATTGTTGTCGTCATAGGTCCAATTGGCGAAAGCGCCGCCGTTTTCGTCCACGATCGTCGTTAGCGCGTGAGGCCAAGTCTGGTCCGCATACAGATAATTGATGCTCGACGATGGCTGAGTGGGATAGGTCACGTTCGAGAGATCTCCCTGGGTGTCATATCCATAGCTGATGGTTTGCCCGTCGGGAGTGGTGACGGAGGCCACTAAGCCGCCGCCATTGGGCGCTTGGTAATTGAACACAAGGCTCCGTCCGTAGGAATCCGTCACGGATGAAATTGGGCAGTTCGGCTGCCCGCAATTAATATATTGTACTGTTTGCGTATAACCATTCCGATATCGTATTTGCGTTAGCCTTAGGATCACCGATCCGAGAAACGGCTCCGTGCGACCGTAGGTATATATCGTGTCATTCCAGTCGGTTACCAGATAAGTACAGGTGAACTGGCCGCACGCTAGGCGCAAGCGGACGTCGATGTCGGCTGGCCCGGCGCCAGGGCTATTCGCCAAATAAAAGCTTTTGTTGTCAGGCAGGATTGTGTCAACATACCCATTGCCGGGACTGAGATATATAAAGCTGTCATAGTTCGAGCGCCAAAAGCCAAACGAGCCGAAGAAATTAAATGCTAGCTGGCTATTGTAATACCGCGTCAACGTGATCCTGTTTTGCCCGCCGCTGCTATAGTCCGTCGCTTCCTGGAAAAGATTTCCCGTGCCGATCGTGATGGGATCGCCGCAGCTGGGATTACCCCGCGGAGGGCAATTGTGGCCTCCCGCCGGTCCGGAGCCTCCGGCCCAAACGGGGCCCGTAGAAGCCAGACTTCCGGCAGCGAGGAACACGGCTACGAGTACGAGGCGCAAGCGTAACCTGCGCGCCATTTCCGTCACATAAGCCAACGCTGTGGCCGCAAAGCTGATCTTAACGTACCGGCCGGCGCCGTCCGCATCAGAAGAAAGCAAAAAGCCAGAGAAAACAAGTACCAGGAGAACCGCCTCGAGGCTATTTCCAATTCGTGTGGGCATCTTAACCCCCACCACAAGTCGCGCGCCAACCTTTACCCTAACCGCTCCAACGTCGAAGCAATGAATTGGTTCCTATCCATTTCTGTCAGTGCATGTGCAAGTGCGAATTTTTCGTTTTTTGGCTCCGCGTGAAGGTGCGGGGTCGACCTAAATCCGCATTCGCCGGATGGCCCCCGGCCGGACGTCGTTCCCGTTCCATTTTGAGTTTTTGACAGGGCCGTGCAGTCGCCCACGGCGCCGGGACAGAATCGCGCAATACTGGCCAGAGCAGTTGTTTTGACCCTACTTGAACACTTAATTTTTTGGGTCTTCTGGATTTTTAGTGGGTGAAATCAGGGGTATGATGTAGCGCTAGGCTATGATTTTCAAGGGTTTTGTGGGTTTTCAAACGGCTGAAAATCGGTCACGATTTGGCGTATGAAGAAACAGCCCGAAGCCACCCCGATCAAAACCCTGCGCGACGCGTACAAAGTTCGCGGGTTCCGCGTGCTTGCGAAGCTCGACAGCTATGAACTCGAACCGCCCGCGCTGGTCCTCACGCTCGATCGGCGCGCAAAAAAACCGTGTGCGGCGGCTGTGGGAAAATTTGCCGAAGCCTCTATGACAAACGCTGGCGGCGGGCGCGCCTCCGTAAGCCTACGCCGTAGGCCGCAGGGGAGGTCCGCCGCGGTTATGCCGCCAACGCTGGCGCGGCCTGATCCTTCTTGCGCCAGTTCCACGGCAGCAACTCGTCGAGGCGATGCGCGGGATGGGCGGCGATGCGGGCGAGGACGTCGGCGAGCCAGGCCTGTGGATCCACGCCGTTCATCTTCGCCGTGACGATCAGGCTGTACATAGCCGCGGCGCGGTGGCCGCCGCGGTCGGAACCGCAGAACAACCAGCTTTTTCTGCCAAGGGCGATGCCTCTCAGGCATCGTTCCGCAGCGTTGTTCGACAAGCACACGCGCCCGTCGCCGAGGAACAGTGTGAAGGCTGGCCACCGCTTCAGCATGTACTGGATCGCCTTGGCGAGATCGTGCCCGCGCGAGAGCTTTGTGAACTGTTCGCGCAGATAGATTTCCAGCGCGTCGACGAGCGGGCGGCTCCACGCCTGTCGAACGACGAGACGTTCCTCCGCGCTCTTGCCGTTGATCGACCGCTCGATCGCAAACAGCGCGTCGATGCGGCGCACGATTTCGATGGCGATCGGCGAGAGCGGGATCTCCTTTTTCCCTGCCGCCTTGCGCCGCGCATTCTCGTCGATGTCCGCCATTGCGAAGAACGGGCGCCGCGCATGGACCCAACACGCGGCCTCGCGGATCGGGCCGGGCTTGCGCCCCGCCAGATAAAGCTTGTTGTAGCCGTCATAGGCGTCCGCTTGCAGGATGCCGGAATAATTCGCCAGATGGCCTTGCGGATGTTCGCCGCGCCGGTCACGCGAGTAATAGAACATCGCCGCCGGCGGCCCGGCGCCGCCGAAGGGCGCATCGTCGCGGACATAGACCCAACAGCGCCCGGTGTCGGTCTTGCCCTTGGCCAGCACGGGAACCGTAGTGTCGTCCCCATGCAGCCGCTCTGCCGCCAGCACATGCGCCTCGACGAGACGCCGCAGCGGATCGAGCGCGGCGCAGATGGAGCCGACGGCGTCGGCCATGGTCGACAAGGCGATCGGCGCGCCTTCGAGCGCATAGCGCTCGGCCTGACGGTTCAGCGGCTGATGCTGGCCGAACTTCTCGAAGGCGATCATCGCCAAGAGGCTCGGCCCCGCCCAGCCGCGCGCAACGACATGGAACGGCGCCGGCGCCTGTGTGATCTTCTCGCAGTCCCGGCAGGTGAACTTCTCCCGCACGGTCTCCACGACCTTCCACTGGCGCGGCGTCGTCTCCAGCGTCCGCGTCACATCCTCGCCGAGCTTGCGCAGGCGCGAACCGCCGCAGCAGGCGCAGGCCTTCGGCGCGTCGATCACCACGCGTTCGCGCGGCAGATGGTCGGGGAAGGTGTTGCGCTCCGGTCGCTTGCGCTCGAAACCGGCGACGGTGGTCGTTTTGGCGACGGCGCGCTCCGCGGCGAGTTCGTCTTCCGTCGCGCTCGCTTCCAGCTCTTCGAGTTCGAGCGACAACTGATCGAGCAGCCGCGCCGAGCGCTCCGACTTCTGCCCGTAGATCTGGCGCTGCAATTTGGCGATCTGGAGCTTTTGCGCGGCGATCAGCGCCATGTCTTCCGACGCCTTCGCAAGCGCGACGGCGAGCTGCGCTTTCAGCACGGCGTTTTCGTCGAGAAGGGCTTTGGCCGCGGCGTCCATGAGGCGAAGTGAATCACAAAACACGCGATTTGTGGCGCCCCAAAATGCAGTCGACCCCAGCTTTTTTGCGCCTCACCCCGCGCTTTGCGGCCTGTAGGTGAGTTGCGGGTTTCGCCAGTCGATCCCCTCGAGCATGTAGGCCATCTGCCCGGCTGAAATCGACACGGCGCCCGCCGTTGCCGAGGGCCAGATGAACTTTCCGCGGTCGAGCCGCTTGCACGAGCGACATGTCTTCGCCCAAGAGATCGCCCATCGCGCTTTGCTCGAACCAATGCCGATGCAGGCGCCATTCGCTTCCCGGCGAGATCAGCTGATAGGCGGTGAGCGTCTTGAGCACGTTGAGCCAGCTCGTTCCCTCCCGCGAGGGCGCAAGACGCGGCGTAAAGAACGCGTCGAGCCGCAGCTGATCCCACAACAGCATCGCCAGCCAGCAAGCGCCCCATTGTCGCGGCCGTCGCAGACGCATCTCGCTCAGACGAACCGAGACGACGTCGCAGTCGAGAACGGGCGCCGCGCGATCTTCCGGAAACAGCGCCATCTGCCGCGACTGCGCGGCGTCCGCGTCGAAAACCTGGATCGCCTTGCTCCACGCGGCTTTCTCGCTGTCGTTGATCTCCCCCAGATAGAGAACTTGCCGCTGCGCCACCCGGCCGTCGTGCAGTCGACGGTTCTCCACCACCGACCACGAACGATGCTCCTTGCCGTCCTTGCAGCGAATCTTGTGGCGCAAAAACATGACGCAGGACTCGCGCCTCTCCCGCCCGCGCACAAGGGCCTTGGTCGGCACTACAAGCCCTTCTCAACTCCGCGCCTACACAGAAACAATGCATTAGACCCCAAAACCGCGCCGAAAATCGTATATATCCACACCAGTTGGCGAAGTCGGGATAGGCCTCGCGCTTGGTGGCGAAGTCGTTGCTCTCGACCATGCCCCGTGAAGTCGCCATCAAACGTAACGTCTGCGCGAAAGAACGAGCGGTGTTCACCGTCAGCGTGCGCACTTTGCGCGCCTCGCCCAGTTCCAGATAACCGGCCGTTTCATCGTAATTGACATTTTCCAAACTGCGGACTGGAAGCTAGATGTTCGGCAATTTTCCGCTTTCTATGTTCTCGCGGACCTGCATAGCGATCGACTCAATCAGCCTGATGGTCTCGTTGTCCTGCTCGCTAGGCGCCGTATCAGAGCTGGCTTTCTTCATGGGTCTTGCCTTTGGGCCATGCGGCTCGCATGCAGGACGTTATCGAGCTTTTGCACGGCGGCGTCCCGTTCCTCGTCAGTAAGCGTAAGAATCTCCTGCAGCGCCACACCAATATGCGGCAAATATTTTTCGATGTAGGCGCGCCTGTCATATTCCTGATGAAGGTGAAGCTCGCGGCGCAGATAATGCGCAAGCTGACGCGCACACTGCTGCAGCCCCAATTTGATTTCCTTGAGTATTTCTGGATAGGGCTCGATCGCCTCCTTGGACTCCGAGGTGTAGGGAACCCAAACCGACGCGACGTGAACGAGGATCGCCATCGGAGCGACCGGCAACGCTCCCTTTGGCTGATGCAGGCCGTAACTCCGCCAGTTTGTCTGGATGACCGCCTTTGTGATGGCACAACTGGACTGCTGGTAGAGCAACGGCACGCGGTTCGCGAACCGCAAGAGATGGACGGGCTGGTCCTTGCGGGCGATCAGCTGTTCGGCGGCGCCGGCGTCTTGCGCCTTCTCTTTATGCATATGGCCGCTCGCATCGACTTCAATCTCAGCTTCGCCAGGACGGTCAAACGCGATCCCGACCTCCACCTGGAAAGGGTTGCCGCGATAGGTTGCGGCGGGGCGCGTCGTAACCGTGTAGAAATCTGCGGACAGTTCCTTGCGCAATCCTTCGAAAAGTTGCGCCTCGCCGATGGGGACGATGCAATCGGTCCTCGGAGCCTGGATAGGCGTTTTTTGGATGGCGTGGTGTAGTGCTGTCGCTTGCGCGTGAGCGATGTGAGTTGGATAGGAACGATCGCTTAATGGCTTGCCGGCGCGCCTGATGATTTCCAGCGCTGTCTTTTTGCCTACGCATGAAAATTCATCGACGAGAAACCGGAGCAAGGAGCGACTTTTCGTGCTGCTCAACATCTGGATGAGGCGACCAAGCTCGACGCCACGCGGATGCGGTTTGATTTCCTTTGGTCGCGGCGGAAGTCTGTCGGTGCTGCGGGCAAAAAGTATCTCCCTCCGTTGCGGGTCCCTGTAGACGATCGAAACATGCGGATTGGCGATGGCGGTTTGCTTCAAATAGACTTCGATAGAATGCGGTCCGGTCTGATGGTGGCCCTCCATCTCCATCTCAACTCGTGTCCCGTGCGGCCGATCCCATTCCACCCGCTTCTTCTTGTGAATGTCCGGGCGGTTGTTGGCCGTGTCAATCGACACGTAAAGCTCTGAAGCGAGCTCATCGCCTTCGATCCGGCTGATGATGTGAAGAGGCTTGCCGACGGTCAGCTGACCATACATTCCTGCGGCGGAGATCCCCATTCCCTGCTGGCCGCGCGACTGGCTCAACTTGTGAAATTTCGAGCCGTACAGCAGCTTGCCGAAAATTCGCGCGATCTGGCTCTCGACAATGCCGGGGCCGTTATCCTCGACCACCACGCGCGATTTCCCAAAACGATCGCGCACCTGGACAGTGATCTCCGGGAGCAGTCCCGCTTCCTCGCAAGCATCGAGAGCATTATCCACCGCCTCTTTGACGGCAGTGACCAGCGCCTTGGCGGGTGTGTCGAATCCGAGCAGATGACGGTTCTTCAGGAAGAACTCGGAGACGGAGATTTCGCGCTGCCGACCCGCCATTTCAATGGCGGTGGCGACCTTCGGTTGTCCGTCAGGCACGATTCACACACTGCATCCCTGGGTCGATCGTCAACTCCATTACCAGAATTCCCATCGGAGCGTCGCCGAGACTTGCGTAAGTTGATGCGGAAATCGCGATGACCGGAAATGGCGCGGACCCGAAGTGCGAGAGCGCGTGTGTCGCGGCGGCAATGTAGGGAGGAGCGGACTCGCTTGAAGGCGGTAGCTGCGGCCCTACCAGAAAGCCGGAGTGCGTTGCCTCGACTTTCTGACCCGGCTTCGGCTCGGCGCGTGCCTCGCCGACGACATGGGGCTCGGCAAGACCATCCAAGTGCTCAGCTTATTGTTGACCCTGCAAAGGCGGGAGCCGGCCGGCGGTCCCAGCCTCCTCGTGGCGCCGGCGTCGCTGCTGGCGAACTGGGCGTCGGAAGCGGCGCGCTTCGCCCCGGACCTGCGGGTCATGCTGGCGCATCCCGCCTTCGCTCCCGCTACCGAGCTGAAGGACTCGACGCCGGAATGCTTTGCGGCTTTCGATCTCGTCGTGACGAGCTGTGGCTCGCTGCTGCGGATCGACGCTCTCGTGAAAGGAACCCGCCGATCAGCAGGAAGATGATCCCGATCACGGAGACGACGCGGGCGGCAGCCGGAACGAGCTTCGACGCGATCGCGGCAAGCTGCATCGGGAAGATCTTCACGAGCGACCGTAAAAGCGAGAATCCTGGGAACTGATTGTGCTGTGATCGACATCAAAACCCCGCTCCAGGGCATGCTCTCCAGATCGCGGTAACTCACCGTCACGCCGATTGCGCTTGTCGGCACGCCGATGGGGCAGAGCAACGAGTGCGTTTGCCAATTATGAGTGCGTCATGACCATCTGCCATAGCGTCGCCCATACAAGCGCATCGGCCTCGGCGCGGTGGCTGCGTTGGCGCTCCGCATCCTCCTTGGCCCGGCGGTAACGCGCAAGGTCAAAACCACGGTCGGCGATCGCCCGTTCGAGCAAGACGTTAGCGTCCATGCGGCGCAAGCTGAAGGCGGGATCAATACCCGCCGCCTCGAAAATCTGCCGCGTCCACACTTCGTCACTTGGACTGTCAGAAAATAATTCTCGGCCCGCAAGTGCGCGGTTCATAGTCTGCGCGACCTCCCACGCTGGGCGGCCATGTTTGAAAAGATGGTCAAGCGAAACGCCATGCAGAGCCTCGGCGTTCGGGTCCCAATTGGCGTCGATCTCCCAATCCGGCGCGGGGCGGACGAGATAGCCGGCGGAGATGATCTTGCCCCCTCCGGGCGGCGTGAATGCCCAGCCGATTTCTATCACGAAGCCCTCCAAACCGGAGGCCTCGCAGTCATAGAAGACGGGGAACTCGCTCCTCATGACGGGGGCCATCGCAGAATCCTGCCAAATGAGCGCGCTAAGCGATGTGACGCCATTGCTGAGAAGCATGGCGTCGCCGACGAAGGTCGCGCGGAGCCTCTCGTTCGGCTCGCGCACCGCGCTACAGGAACGCCGATAACAACGGCCACTGCTCTATGTGCTTCTGAACCATGGTCCGTAGGCTGTCCATGGAAGCGTCGAAATGGGCGGGTTTCAGATCGCCGCGCACCATTTCATAGCGGAGAAACACGCAATAGGTGGCGAGCACATCGGTCAGGCAATAATCCGCCACCTCGCTCAGTCGGCCAGCCGCCACATAAGCCTCGACCTGACCGCCGTCGACGCCGCCGATCTTCACCGGAATGTTCGCCAACGCCGCCATCTCGGCGAGGCTGGGCTTGGTCGAGGCGCCATAGCCGGACAGCACGTCGCAGAGATCGATGTGATCCTGACCAAAGCGATGCCAGTAGTTGCGGTGACCGCCGCCATGGAGTCCCGGCACGGGAACGCCGAGGGCGAAGGCGCGATAGCGCAGTAGCGGCAGGTCGAAGCCGTTGCCGTTGAATGTGACCAGGACCGGACCTGTGCCGCGACTATCCACCGGAAGGCTTTTCACGAAGCCGAGCAGCAATTCCGCCTCGGTCTTCTCGCCGACCGAACGGCTGCCGATCTGGGTCGCCGTCCAAGGACCGCCGCCATCGTCTCGCTTGGCGTAGAGGTCGGCGATGCAGACGATCCGGTAGATCGGGACCTTGAGGAAGGCCGTCGCTGGATCCTGGCCATCGCGCGCGTAGCGTTCCCCCAACATCCGTCTGATGTCGGCGTCAGGCGCGTCGTCGGGCTGGGCGAGGAGGCGACGAGCCGTGCCGAAGTCGGGAGCGGCCTCTATATCGAAGACGACCAGCGCGGTCATGGAACACTCCAATGCGAACGAAGACTCTGCTAGAGTGGCGTTTATGACAACATCAGAACCAAGGGCGCCAGAGAACGAGAACGGGTCAATCTTATCATCCAACTTCCCGATGGTCAGTCCCTCTCATTGATCGATCAACTCTTCGGCGTCGGAACGCGTAGGACCCCGTTTTTCAATAGGGCGTTTGTCGTATTATGTCCTATTGACCGGTTCATGGGGGGTCAGTCTCGTTCCTACCCGGCGCCAGCGGCGCCCTGCACAAAGCGGCTTTTATCGATAGTACGTTTGGCTTGATATGTACCTATCGATCGGCTGGTGCACAGCCGCGGCGGGGCCGCACTAGCGGCGGCGCTCCAGGTCCACGCGACGGCGCAGCGGTCGCTAAAGCAACGCCACCAGCCGACGCTGCCCGCGCGTGTCGCCGTCAATATAGCCCTGCGTCACCTCGATCGACTTGTGCCCGGCGAGCAATTGCACGTCGCGCAGGCTGCAGCCGGTCTTGTGCGCATTTCTCGCCGCGGCGGTAATAAAGCTGCGACGCCCTGAATGCGACGAGCAGCCGTCAAACTGCAAGCTGGCGAAGAGAGCCCTGAACCAGTTGACGATGCTGGTCGGACGCAGACGACCGCCGCGCGCCGAACGAACCACCGGCCCCGGCGGCGGCGACGCTCGCTTGAGCGCGAGCAGCGCTCGCCCGAGGCGAGGATGCATCGGAATGCGCCGACCGCCGCGCTTCTTGGCGATGGCGTCGGGGACGGCCAGGCAATCGGCGACCCGCCCGCGGGCGTCGAGAACCATCGACCAGTCGAGCCGCGCGATCTCGCAGGCGCGCAGACCGGCCTTGACCGAGAGCAAGATGATGACGCGATCGCGCCTGGCTATTCGGCGGCCGCCGACGGCGCTGAGCATGCGACGCAGCATCGACGGGGTAATGATCTTGGCTTGGCGACCCGGCATTGCCGATCTCCATGGGTTGGAACGTTGCGAGGAAGGGAAGGGAACGGCGCCAGGCGTAGCGTGGCGAGCATGAGGCGTTGGCGCCGGTTGGTTCAATTTTCGGCGGCGCGCCGTATCGTCGGCCTGCGCGTCGGCGCCGAAGGGGCTGCGCAAAGAAACAAGAACCGCTGCCGGGTCCTATGCTGCCTGCTGATGCTTTGGCTGGCGTTCGCCCGCTCGTCGTCGCGCGGCGCGACGGTGGGGCGCGGCTAGGCGGCCGGTCTGAGCGAGCCCGCCACGCGTTCGCCAAGAGCCCACAGCGCCTTATTGAGCTTGACGTCCTGGTCGATGTTGGCGACGGTGCGCGTCGTCACCCTGCGGCCCCGTCGCCAGCCCCCATGCTGGTCCGTGGTCGCCGGCGCGCGCGCCGACAGACCGCCGCGCATGACGTTCTCCTGAATGACATTGAGCGTCGTCCACAGATCCTCGGTGCAATCGACGGCGCGACGCGGTAGGAGCAATTGCTCCGGTTGGATTGGCGTCTTGGCCTTGCCGGCGGCTCCGAAGCGCAGCGCATGCGCGTTTGCGGCGAGCGCGGCCTTCGCCTCGCGACCGAGCCTAATCCGGCTCCACTCCTGCGGCGCAGCCAACACCGCTTCGGCCGCGCCAAGCACGCGAAAGGTTCCGTCGATGACCTTTTCCAGCGCGTCTCCCGAATGGCGAACCTTGATGGAGTCGAGGCTGGCGATTTGCGCCACCAGCGAGTTTAAGCAGCGGATGCGAAACAAGCCGGCCATGAGTTCGAAGGCGCTGGTGCCGTCATTCGCGTTCCTCAGGATGATTTCGCAAACGACGTCGCCGACCCGGTATTTTTGCGCATGGTCGAGTCGACGCAGCCGGATCAAGTGCCTGGTGCAATCCGCCTTAACCGCGTCGCGCGATCCCGACTGCTTTACGCCAACGGCGAAGAAGCCTTCCTTCTTCAAGTCGCGTAAAACCTCGATGGTCGGGATGGCGCAAAAGCGTTCGGTGCGGCTGAGGTGGGGTTGCGCTGCAAAAATCGACGGCGCGGCGCGGCGCATTTCGTCCTCCGAAAGCGCGCGGGCGCTGTCGTCAAAGCAGGCGGTGCGGGGAGCGTAAACCGCGCCGCTCATCCAGGGCCGTCCGGTCGGCACGGGATCCGGCGCGACGGCGCCGAGAGTTGGCGGAGCCGCGGGGGCGTTGATATTGGCCAGAGAACCTATGGCTCTCGGGGATTTGTTGGGTTTCGCGTTCATGGGGGTTACTCCTAAGGGGCCGCCTCAACCGCATGGCGCGCCTAACCTATTGATAGTATATAGCTTTATGCCATTATTGTCAAGCTCGCTCTTCCCGAAAAAGCTCGCAAAAAGACGACAAAAAGCGCGAATTCGTTCCGCGCTATGGGCTGGTTTTCTGGCCTTTTTCGATGAAGTCGACGCGGTACGCCCGTCTTGCCGCCGGCGGCGCGCAAGGCGCCGCCTCGGGCAACGATCACGCCAATTTCATGAAGTCACAAAAAACGGCGGCGGTTCAACTGAAGCGATCTCATGCCCGATGACAATCGGCGATCAAGACAGCGTCCTCAGATTTTCGCCCTGCCGCCCAATCTCCGAACGCGGTGAGATTTCCCCAAGCCACAGTGTCAGGCAGAAAGCCGGGAACCGCAGCGATCATGCGCTTGCGAACACGTTGCGCTCGGACGCACCGGGCGCTCGTTCTGGAGGGCTTTCATGCTAGGCGACCTCGAAAAGAAAATCCTCGAGGATGATTCCTCGACCGTCCCAGATCCCGCACGCGATGATCTCACAGCCAAAAAGAAGAAAGCCAAGGAGGCGTCGGACGCTCTCAACGCTAATGAGAGCGATAGCCTAGACCTAGGGATCCGGTTCGGCGAAGCGCTGACGATGGTAAAGCTGCAATTGAAACATGGAGAATATGGGAAATATTGCAAGGACGATCTCAATCGGTCGGCCAGCAGTTGCTCCCTTTATACCCGTATCTTCGAAAGTCGCGAAGACGTGCGGCCGGCGCTGAATTGGGCGGCTGAGAAAGGACATCCGTTGGCGCGATGCCGCTCCATCCGCCCGGTGCTGAAGGTCATTGGCGACTGGAAAAAAGTGCTGCAGCACGGGGATAGCGAACCAGCGCCGAGCCCGCAGCAAAAGCCTTCCAAAATCATCGCTGAACTGCGCCAACGTCTCGCGCATGCCGAGGAGGAGTTCGTCGGCATGCGCGACACCGTCCCCCCGGATGTCAACGCGCGCGTGATGCAGTTGGTGGTCGCTCTCGCTGGTTTCGATATGACCGCTATAGAGGAACTCGCGGGGATCGCTCGCGATTACCATTGGCGCCTGCGTGATCTTGTCGCGATGCAAAATTGCACCGCGGTTCAAGTTTCGCTGTTGGCGCCAGAGGTGTCAGCCGACCCGAACCCGGAGACGCCGAAGGATGCGAAATCGAGGTCGGAAGACGAAGCAGGCGGCGCGTGTGATCACGGAAGCTTCCGCGATTCTTCAAGCGCTGACGCTGCTCCCGCCACCGCCCTGGAGAATCCGGGGACAGATAGGGTTTTGGATGAGGCCAGTTCTGAAAAGGGTGCCGCCCTTCACGAAATCAGTCGCAACAATCCCTTGCGCGATAGGCTCCAGCGCCCTGGGAAGCCTCACGGCATGGTCGTCTCCGACACGCTACGGCGCAACAGCGGCCGCGTGGCCGCGGCGCAACTCGGAGGGCGCCAGTGAATTACACGCCGTCGTCCACCTCCGTGCGGATTCCCCAAAACATGTCCGCGCGCGAAAGTGCGCGGGCCCTTCTCGCCCTGCGCGTTCCGCGCAGGTTTGATATCGCGCGCCTGCGCCCTTCGGACCTGCCGCGAGGTCAGCGCTTCGAAACGGAGCTCGACGCGCGGGTGAGGCGTGACGCCGACCTTGAGCGTTTCGAACGGATCGCAGGTTTGGCCGAGGTCGCTGATCTGCTGTGGGACTGCAGCGGCGATTCTCCTTGCGCGCAGGTTTGTTGCGCGGTCTGCGGGCGCCAATTCCGGCGGTGGTTTACAGGCCAAGCGCTCAGGCACCAAAGCGGTCTCGACCTTCAGGTGGTTACCGTCGCCCTTGAATTAGTGCCGAGCAACGGGCTGACGGACTGCGCCCTCCTACTCCTGAAGCGTCGGGCTGCGCAGAGAGTCCGGAGGGCTGCGCCCTCGGCGAAATTCGTCCTCGGCGGCATCGAGGCGGATTACCGGCAAGGCGATGACTCCTTCCTGATTCATGCGCATCTGCTCGTCTCGCAACTGCCGCGCGACGAGTTGGAAGCGCTGAGGTCGGCGTTCGCTGACGTCGGCGTGACGAGGGCGATCAAGGTGCAAGCCTTGCGCGAACCTGAAGCGCAAATTTCGTACGTCCTGAAGCTCACGACCTGCCATCGCCCGGGCTCGCAGAATGGTTCACGCCGCTCAAGGGTGATTCCAATGCCAGATCACGCGTTGAAGGCGCTGACGCTTTGGCGGGCTCGCCATGGCTTCATGGACTTCGTCTTCATGATGGGAATCCGCCGCAGCGGCGGTGATCTGGTGCGCATCGGGAGGCGGAACACGTAGGCCAAGTAGACCGCATGGGCCGACTACGCCGCCTACACCGCTGACAGAGACTATGTCGGCTGCGCCGCCTACGCGGCCTACGCCGCTGAGGAGGCAACCCATAACGCCGCTCACGTCGCGGCTGCAGTGTTGCTGGGAAAACAAGTGGTTTACGCGACCCGCCAACCGACATCGTGCAGGAACCGTCGGACGTCAAGCACCACCCGAAATCACCCTACTTTCCGTCGATTACAGCAAGGAGTCCAAAAATGAGTACAACAACCCAACGCAAAACCTCCTCGCCGCCTACGCTCACCGAGCACATCCGGTTTGGAAGGGTCGGCGTGGGACCCGAGGGCCAGCGATTCATTAGGATCACCATCGACGTCGGCGGCAAGCGGAGCAAGGTCCTCATGCCCTATGACAATCTTGTCGGCGGGTCACGAGCGGCTCTCACTCTGCTCAACAAACACGGCGCCCACCTCATCTCCCCTCGGGCTACGTCGGAGTTTCTGCAGCGCCTTCAGGATCTCGGTCCGCAGGAGCCTTCGTTCGAGGTCGCCACGAGAGTCGGTCCGTTCGGCGATGCTTTTGTTCTGCCCGACGCCGTCATCAGCGCCAGCAACGAGACCGTCGAAACGTGCTTCGATGACGGTCTCGATGACTACCTCTCCTGGGGGCGTGAGGGCGGAACTTTGCAGGGGTGGCGGGGCCTGGAAGCACTCGCCGAGGGCAACTCGCGCCTCATCCTGGCCCTTGGCGTCACGCTTGTTGGTCCGCTTCGTTTGATTTCGCCCTTCGAACCGGTAGCCTTCCAGCTCACCGGCAAAGGCGGGACGGGCAAGACAACCATCGGCGCGGTCGCCTCCAGCGTGTGGGGACAGCGTCTCCTGCGCGGCGCACCGCACCCGCTGTGCGCTGGCGACTCTTGGAAGAACACCGTGAACAACCTCGAGCGGGTGTTGGCGACGCGCAATTACACCTTCCTGTTCTTGAACGAGGGCCACCACGTCAGCGCAAAAGATCTGGTCGATGCAATCTTCATGATCAACGAGGGGCAGGGCAAAGGGAGGTATACCGAGGCTTGCCGCTGGGACTGGTTTTTGTCGCTGCTCGGCACGTCGAATGAATCAGTGGCCGAGACTCTGCGGAAAGCCGGCGAGCCTCTCGCTCGCGCCGCCTTTGATCGGTTGATCGACATCCCGCTGCCGCAAGGCGGGTTTGGCGCCTTCGAAAACCTGCACGGCAGCGCCACCGTCGGAGATTTTCACGTTCGCCTGCAGGCGATCTACGACCACCACTTCGGTGTCGTCGGCCGGGACTACATCTTCAACATTTTGTTGCAGCTGGCTGAAGACAGCGCGTGGCTGGCAAACTGGGTTCAGGCGCAGCGCGCAAAATTTATCCGGGTCGCGCGCAAACACGTGAGCGTAAATCCCGACCACGGCCGTGTCATCAGCCATTTCGCCACCGTCTTCGCTGCCCTGCAGCTCGCGGGCCACTTCGGGCTTTTCAGGCTGCGGAGAGGCAGCGCGGGCAACGCGCTGATAAAGTGCCTGCGCGATCACCTGCGCGTCACGGACGGCGCCATAGCTCGCGTCGCCGCCGCTAGCCCGGACGCGCTCCTGAAGGCCTATGTTCAGCAGCATCGGACGGAGTTCGTCTTGCTTGACGGCGGGCGGTTGCCGCGGGGGCACGTCCACGCCGCCTGCCCCGGCTACGTCTACGAAGCCGCTGGGCGCGAATGGTTCGGCTTTCGCGCCCCGACGTTGGAAGTGGTCCTAGGTGGCCGCGGCGCCCGCGATGCGCTGTGCCGCCAGCTAGACTCGCAGGGGCTCATCAGGAAGACGGGCGGCGGCCGAGACGGCTCTCGTTTCGCGATCAAGGTGAAAGTTGGCGAGGAGCGCGAGTACCTGCACTCCTTCGCCTCGAGCCTGTTCGATTGACGCCGTCAAGGCATGCAGCGCGCTGGTCAACCTGAGAACGGCGGCGGTTCATTCGCTCGGGCGGAACATGCACGACGTCGATCGGTTAATCCGCTACTGCAAAGACAAACGAACGAAGGCCGGCGACGCCGAGGGCGCGGAATGGTTCAACGGCCTTCTCGCGCTTTACGGCGGCCTGCATGAGTTGCTCAAGCGGGTCGTGAGCCCGCCGTCGCGAGCGACGCGGCTGAGCAAAATCCTGGAGCAGATTGAGCTGAGCGTGCGCATGGCGAATGCGGCGGATCTTGATCCGGGATTCGCCAGATGGTCCCCCATTTCGAGGGGAAATTTGCTAAAATGGTCGAGCCGTGACGGAATGCTCCAAAGAGGGAAAGTTGGTATATTCGTTGCCCTGCCGCTTACCCGCCCATTGGCGTCATAGCCTCATAGCCGTAGAACGTCGTCGGCCTGAATCATGGCTCCCGCAACGGCGTCAACACGGACGCCGTCACAGGTTCGCACCTTGCGCGGTTCAGCGGCCTATACCGCTCACTGGGTATGTCAACGCCGGGACTGGCGCCAACGCACCGCCCGGTCCGGTAAGCGAAGAATCAACTCGCGAGACAAGCTCGGCGTGAACGCTAAGCTGTATGATCTGAAGATTTCCCTTAGCTGATGTGTCGTACGGGGTGTAACACTTTGTTGCCGTGCTTGTCTGCGGGTTTCCACCTGTTGTTTTGTTTCTAATCTTGGTCCCATCTGGCAGCGTGTCACTTTCATTCGGCTGCAAGGTCTCGTATATATTCCCGTTAGGATCCTTAATGGTTGTTGTGCCGTCGTTGTTAACGGTATACCTATACTTGCCGCTCGTGGGGGGCGGGCTGGAGCCCGGCCCGTAGAGAGGGCCCCAGTCTAGCCCTGTCCGATCTAGATTTATGACTGGATCTCCCTCTACATACGCATATGTATTAATTCCACCCTTCAGTCCGATCGGATCGCTTTCGATGTAGCGCCCGGTGGTCGGATCATAGTCGCGGAAATAGTTGTAGTGCAGGCCCGTCTCGGCGTCGTAGAACTGGCCGGGAAAGCGCAGCTTGTAACTGCTCAGAGCCCCCGTCGGCTGGCCGTTGCCGAAGGGATCGTGATCCCAGAACCACACCACCTGCTGAGCGCCGTTGGTGATCTGGTGCGGCGCGCCGAGATGGTCGGGGGCGATGTAATAAGGACCGCCCGCTTGCAGCACCGCCACCGGCAGATCACCGAGATAGACGGTTTCTTCGTCGACCCCGCCGCTCGAATTGTAGCGGCCGAGCAAATGGCCGGCCTCGTCGTAAACGAAAAGCACCTGCGCGCCCGTCGCCTGCGCGAGCTTCGACACGCGCTGCCCGAGCCCGTTATACGCATAGATCGTGACGATGGCGCCGAGGGCGGCCTGCGCCAGACGATTGCGCGCGCTGAAGGAGAAGGCGTAATCGGCCGCCGGCGTGTTGTGCGAAACGACATTGCCCGAGGCGTCATAGCTGTAGCTCTCGTTCCAGCTGCCGCTGACGCCGGTGAGATGGTTGCTCGCCGGGTCATAGGCGTAGGACAAGGAAACCGGGCTCGCGCCCGTCGTTGAATAGGTAAGCCGATTGCCCGAGAGATCATAGGTCGTCGTCTGCGACGTCGCGCCGCTCGTGTAGACGACCAGGCGATCGGCGTGATTGTATTGGAAACTTTTGGTCGGCAGCCCCGTCTCGGCGAGGCTCGTGATGCGGCTGCCCGGATCGTAGGCGAGCGAGATGCTGTCGCCCGCCGGCAAGGAGAGCGACGCAATGCGTCCGTCCTGATCGTAACTGCGCGCATAGCTCGCGCCATTGCCGGCGACCCAGGACGCCACAGGGCCGAAGGGCTGATAGGCGATCTGGCTGACGAGAGCGCTCGTCGCGCCGCCCGGCGGCTGATAGGCGATTCCGCTCACGCGCCCATTGGCGTCATAGCTGTAAGAGGTCGTCGCGCCGGAGGGGTATGTGATCGACATCAGCTGGCCCGTGGCCGGGTTGTAGGCGAGATGTGTCGTCAGCGTCACCGCGCCGATCGTCTGCTGCTTCAAAATCACCTGTCCGTGACGATTGTAGCCCCAGCTCGTCGTCCCCGTCGGGTCCGTCATGCCGGTCAGACGGCCAATCCCATAAGCGCCCTGATCATATTGGAACGTGACTGAATTGCCGTTCGCAAAACTCTGCTTCACGACTCGATTGAGCGCGTCATAGCTGTAGGTCGTGGTCTTGCCGCGCGCGTCGGTCGAGGTCAGCACATTGCCGGCTGGATCGTAAGTCTTCGTCGTGACGCCGTTGTCGGGACTGGTGATGGAAGTCGGCAGGTCGAGTCCGTTGTAGGAGTAGCTCGTCACCAAGCCTCGCGGGTCGGTCACGCTGGTCAGGCGGCTCTTGAGGTCATAGCCAAACGAGGTCACGGCCCCCTTGGCGTCGGTCGTCTGAATGAGCCGGTTGAGCGCGTCATAGCCGTTGCTCGTCGCGAGCCCATTGGGATCGGTGAGTTGCGTCAGATTGCCTTGCGGATCGTAAGCGTAATTCGTCGTCTGCCCCAGCGCGCCGATCGCCTGCGCCAGCCGATTCACCTGATCGTAGCTGTAGGAGCGGGTGCGGATGAGAGTGTTCGACGCGTTGAACACCTGCTCCTGTGTGCGGTTGCTCGCGGCGTCGAGCGCGTAATGGATATGCGCGCCGAGCGCGTCGGTGATGTCGGTCAGCCGATGCGCGGCGTCATAGGTGAAAGTGAGATATGACCCATCGGGCTGCGTGAGCTTGATGAGCTGTCCGACGCCGTCATAGTTGTAAGTCGTGATCCATTGCAGCGTCGTGCGCGAGGTGACCTGCCCGCGAAAATTATAGGTCAGCGCGGTGACGACGCCATTGGGGTCCTGGATCGTCAGCGGCCGGCCGTTGGCATCATAGCTCGTGTAGAGCGTCGTCTGCCCGAGCGCGTTGGTCACGCCGGTCAGGTCGCCCTTGGCGTCATAGCTGTAACTTGTCGTATGGTCGAGCGGGTCTTTGGCGGTAAGAGCCTGACTCAAAAGACAACTATCGCGCGAGCCGCCGGATTGCGATCTGGATCGACGCGAGAACGACGAAGGTTTGCAGCGTGGTCGCGAGGTTTTCCCAGTCTTTGGCGAGGCGTCGGTTGCGCCCGAACCATGAGAACGTTCTCTCGACCACCCAACGGCGCGGCAGCAGAACGAAGCCCTTCATGTCGTCACTGCGCTTGACGATTTCAATGCGCAGCGAGGGAACCCTTGCGACAGCCGCAGTGACTTGATGAGCGTTGTAGCCGTTGTCGGCCCAGACGAGTTCGAGCCAGGGAAAGCTGTTGCGGATTTTGTCGAGCACGAGCGCCGCGCCATCACGGTCCTGCACGCCGGCGGAGTGGACGATGACGCGCAGCGGCAAGCCTTGCGTATCGACCAGCGCGTGAATCTTGCGGCCCTTCACCTTCTTACCGGCGTCGTAGCCGGTCAGGCCGTCATGACCGCCCCTTTTTCCGCCGACTTCAGCGACTGACTGTCGATGATCGCCGCCGTGGGGCTCGCCTCGCGCTCCATGTCTTCACGCAGCGCCATGTGCAATTTGTCCCAGATCGCGTCCCAGACGCCGTCCTTCTGAAAATTGCGGAAGATGTTGTAGACGGTCGACCGCGGCGGAAAGCCGTCGCGAGGAAGATAGCGCCACGGACAACCCGTGCGCAGGAGATAGAGAATGGCGTTGATCGCCGCGCGCATGTCGGTCTTGCGCGGACGACCGCCGTGCTTGGCCGCCGGGATCAGCGGCTCGAGCAGAGCCCATTCCGCATCCGTCATGTCGCTGGGATAACGCCCGCCGACGCGCACGTAGGTCTTGCGATGCTCTTGCGTCCACATTCCGAATCATCCTCCGATGCTTCGGAATCCCCAGAATCATGCAACCGGGGCGCGTGCAAGAAACTTTTGGGTCAGGCTCTAAGGACCTCGCCTTGCGCATTATAGGTATAGGTCCAGGTGCTGGTTGGCGTGGTGGGAGAGGTCACCGTCTTCGTCAGCGCATTGCCATGCGTATCGTAACTATAGCTAGCGACGCGGCCCTGCTCGGTGACCGACAGCGGCAGATGGAAGGTCTGATCCCAGGTCTGCGTCGTGGTCGTCGCCTGCGATGTGCCCGTTCCCAGCGTCCGCGACAGCACATTGCCGCGCGCATCGTTCGAATAAGTGGTCACATTGCCGTTCCAATCCGTCCGGCTCGCAATGAAGCCATTGCTGTCATAGGTGAAGGCCCGACCGCCCGATGTCTGTACCGGCGCGCCCGACAGCGAGACGGCCTTCACCACATTGAAGAGCGTCGTGAAATTGAACGTATATGCATTGCCGCGCGCATCGGTGACGGTCGATGTATTCGTCCCATAGCTCACCGTTGTCAAATCGGCGCCGCCCGCATGTTGCGACGAAGTGGCGCGGCCTTGACTGTCGTAGCCATAGGTCGCGAAGCGATTGCCGTTTTCGTCGATGATTCCTGTCAGAGCGTTTGGATAACTCGTGTTCTCGTAAACATAGCGCCGCACCGAATTATCCGGATGCGTCACCGAGATCAGATTGCCAGCTGAATCATAGGCGTAAGCGTAAGTCCCGCCGTCCGGCGCCCGCATGGTTGCAATACGGTTGTTCGTATCGTAGGTGAAACTTAGCGTATAGCCGAAGGGCCCGGTGACCGTCGTCAAATTATAGCTGGCATTATAAGCTAGCGTCGTGACGAGCCCGGCGCGTGACGTGACGGAAGTAAGTTGGCCGGAGGGCGCATAGGTCTCGACGGTATCGTAAACCGTTGTCAATTTATAAGCGGTGATCGTGCCGCCGGAGGTCACAGAGATGAGCGTGCTTTGGACGTCGGGATCGGCTGTGTAGGTGCCACTGTTTAACGTGAATGTATCTTGATGCCCATCCGAGCGCGTCACCGTGACGGTCGAACCCGACACGGTGAGCATGCGCTGCCAGGTGCTGCGCCAACGCGCGCCAATCGGCGAGACACCGATATCTTGGCTATTATAGGTGCGCCTGAAGGAAAGCCCCGTGCTAGATCCGCCAGCAAAATCCGTCTCAACCAGAACCTTATTCCCAGTCGCCGCATTGATCGGATTGCCGCAAAGCGTGCACGGTATCGACGCCGGCACACTTTGTCCGGTCCCACCGTTCAAAGGACCAAGATCGATCGCAGCACCGCTCTGCGGGTCGACAGGCGAAGGTGACTCGTCCTCTGGATCCTCCGGCGGGGTCGGTTCGCCCTCGTTCTTGGCCGATAATTGAAAAACCGGGCCGCTCCACGTGCCCGGCGAATCAGCATAATAATCACAATGAAAGGATGGGCTCGTGCTCAAACTAGACGTAAGTAAGACATCGTCAGAATTACCGTTTTCATCTATGCCTGTGCCTGGGGAGTTATAGTTGCTCGTGATCCAGGTTGTATTGGAAGTGAATTGGCTTGGTTGCGGTGGGAAGCAGGCGACCGAGGCCTCAATGGAACCATCGCCGTTGATGTGAAATTGGCCATAGGAACCGTTAGTGCCGTCTTGCCGCCCCTGCCATGTATATGGGCCCGCGGTGCAGGTAGCTGTGTAATATTGATATAAATTATTGGTAGACTGCAGGGTTATTGTGACATTTCCGACTGATGGGCATCCCGCTGTATTGTTGCTATTCGCGACGAGAGGCTTCCCAGTAAAAGTATAGGTCTGCGCCTGTGCTCGCGCATCCTCGACGGGCGCGATCCAAGCGAAGGCGAGCAGCGACAAGATGGCGAGCTCTATCGTCGTGATTTTCATTAATTGTCCCACCCTAAATTGCGAAGAACTGGCTGCGAAATTATCTGTTGAACAAACCGCTTAGCGGACATTCGCCAGATGAGCGCCAACGAGATCAAAAATGACCCGGAATTGGGCCTGAGACAAGTCCCTGTGGCGTCCGGCGGGTCGCTGCGATGCCCCGGCGCGGTCGCGTCTGGCGAGTGGCCCTCGACGGCCGATTATCGCAAAATTTTCCGTCATCGAGACACATCCCCTTTTGTCAGTCCCGGCCGAACGGTTGGCAAACGAACTCGTTACGCCGCTGACGTGACCCCGAACAAACCGCTTAGAGCGGATTCGTCTTAAACGGGGATTTGCCAGTTAGGCCCCGGTTCGGACGCAACTTTGTCCCAATTTTCCGGCTTCCACAAGGCCGCGGCAGGCCGAGCGCTCAAGGAGCCCCCCGCCCCAGCGCTGGGGGGCGGACGGCCGACCTGAGCCGAGCTTCCGACCAGGGAAATCGTAAAATTGCCTGTCATCAAGACGCGCTTCTCCTATCGTTTGGCTCGAACTCATGACGCGCGAATGCTCTACGCCGTGGACGCCGAGGGCAGCGGCCGCAGCTCCGTGATCATCTGCAAGATTTCGGCGAACAGGTTTCGCGAAATGGCGACTTCGGCCATCTGAAACGCGACATAGCGCGCGTGACCGACGACCCTCGCGCCGATCTTTATCAGCTTCTCCTTGAGTGTTGTCAGCGACCAGTCCTTTATCGGCTCCGGCGTTGCCAACGTGCGCAGGAAATTGCCGAGGTTGTATGCGAGCGCATGAAGCTGGAGACGTACGGCGTTGGCGGCGAAGGAACGACATGACAGCCGCGTCCAGTTGATCGCCCCCTTGCCTTCCTTGATCCATTGCTCGCATGTGCCGCGCTTGTTGTAGAAGGCGAAGACATTCTCGGCGGCCCGCGACATGTTCGTCACGATGAACCCGACGCGAGGGCAGAGTTCGCCAGGAAGCCATTCGACCTTGGCGACGACCCGGCGCGCCCTCCTCCAGCTCCCGGCCTGATAGCTGAAGCTCGCATAGGAGCGCCGGACCGCATTCGGCGGGCGTCCCACCGGCCGTGACAGCAAATGGCCGATCTTCTCTTGCAGGATGCGGTTCGTCGGCAGGCGGATGGCGTATTTGACGCTTTCGGCTTCGAGATAATCGTAAATGTCGGGATTGGCGAAGCCGGCGTCGCCTCGGAAATAGATGCGTGAGACCCGGTCCTTGTAGCGGGCCACGACCGGCTTGAGCACGCTTTCCCAGCCGTCGGCGCTGTGGACGTTGCCGGGGCGCAAGTCGCAGCGCTCCAAATCGCCGAATTGGTTGAAGACCAGAGCTTGGGGGGCTAGAGGAAATGGGATGCTTGCGTCACGCAGGCCAGCGGCGATCAGGGCGTGGATATCGTCGCCGATAAGCGTGGACTGCGCATCGTCGTCCAGTGCAAGAAATACTCGAAGCCCGTCGGAAATCGAGCCGTTCAAGAGATCGTCGCCGGCATAGCCCACCAGGACGCTCAAAGGGGAGTCGTGGTCACTACCAGCGGCTCACGTCCTCGGCCTTAAAGCTCGCCGCCTCCAACGAGGTGCTGCTTCTTCATCACTCGGAGCTGCATCGGATCGACAGGCTTCTATTGCGATGAGACCTCGTCATCGTAGCTGGCTTATCGCGGCGGATGGCACCTCACCTGTCGCCTAATTTGAATGTGGCGGCTGGAGCTTGTCGAGTTTGGCGGAGAGGAAAATATGGGATGATGTGTTGATGATGATTTCGTCGTCTTCAAAATCCCTGCGAATTTTTATTAAAGGCAATGCGACTTCGACGATCACGCCCGAGTAGTGGTGGTGGGCTGTTTGTTGATCGATAGAGTTGAAGGTTTCGAAATCATAGCGCTTGCCAATCTCAAACATTACTGCCTCCCTATTTTGCTACATGCTCTGCAAGGATAGCCGCCCTTGACCGGGATTTGCCGGGTAGGCCCCGGTTCGGATGCAACGGTTCCCCATTTGACGCCTTTGACAAGCGGGAGCCGTCGCGGAGAGCGCCGCCGGAGCGGAGGATGGCGGACGACCTGCTCAGGTCTGGCATCAATGTCAGAGATCGGTCAACCTGCGCCGCCAGCAAGTTGTTCGAACGAGTTTGCTCCTCCCCGCATGGCCACCGCGACATGCGGGTTCTCGTGCTGGGAAGTAAATCGTGGTTCTTCGCGGGTTCTGATCGCGGCGGCGCCCAGGCGGAATCATCCTGTTACAGACGGGCGCCTTCGTCGGAATGCCTGAGGGTTCAAATAGGTCCCGCGCCCACGAAGGGCTGGGCAGGCCGGACTGCGGGACCTATTTGAAGCCGGATTGAACGAAGTCGCGTTGGCGTTGGCCACGATCTATGGGCACCCAATGTGCGGGGCCGGATTTAGATGGTGGCATCGCAGATTTTCGGAACCGCGAGGATTAGCAAAGAACTGGTGAAAGGGCGACGACGGTCGATTGCAGCGGGGTTGTGCGCGATTTGCAATGCGGTGAGCGCTCGCGATCTCTGGATGGCGTCATCGAAACGCGCGCCTTGCCGATCGCTTGCGTTCGGCGTGGGAACGCGTCCGTTGAAGTTAGCGCATCTGGACTGACAGCGATCCATTCGCCTCATGAGGTGTCGCACCTTGGCGTCGAGTGCGGCGGCGCCGAAGGACGCGGCCAGGGGCCAAGGTCGACCATGCGGCCGCCGCAGCAAGGGCAGATATCGATCCTCTGGCCGGTAAGGATGGCGTAGCGCTCGCGGTAATCGGCGGGTTCGACGCTCGGAGGCGGTTCGGCAATATTGAGAGCGGCACGGATATCGGCGAGCTTATGGGCGCGGCGGGCGTTGGCGAGAAAGCCCAAATGACGAATGCGCCGAAAGCCCTTGGGCAAGACGTGCATGAGGAAGCGGCGGATGAACTCGTCGGCATCGAGGGTCATCGCCTTGGATTTGTTGTTGGCGCGATAATCTTTCCACCGAAAGCGCACGGCGCCGTCTTCGCAATCGAGCAGCCGGCCATTGGCGATGGCAACGCGATGTGTGTATCGTCCGAGATAATCGAGGACTTGTGGCGCGCCGCCAAACGGGCGCTTGGCGTAGACGACCCATTCGGTGCTGCGCAACGGGGCGAGATATCGCGCGAACGCAGCCGGCTCTTGCAGCGCCGCGAGGTCGCCGAAGAACTTCAGATCACTGGCGTCGAAGGCTATTTTCAGTCGCTCGAGAAACAAGCGACGATAAAGCCGAGAGAGAACATGCACGGGCAGGAAGAAGCTGGGCCGGCAAGCGATCCAGCATCCATCCGGGCCGAGGCCGCCGCCCGGTACGATGCAATGGACATGCGGATGATGCGTGAGAGTTTGCCCCCAAGTGTGCAGGATAGCGATCATGCCAGTCTCGGCGCCAAGATGTTTTGGGTCCGCGGCGATGACGCGGATCGTCTCGGCCGCCGCCTTGAACAGGATGTCGTAGACGAGCGCCTTGTTTTGCAAGGCGATCGCCGCGATCGGCGCCGGAACGGTGAAGACGAGGTGGAAATAAGGAACCGGCAGGAGCTCCGCGCGACGATCGGCGAGCCATTGTGCGCGCGCGAGCCCCTGGCACTTGGGGCAGTGCCGGTTGCGACAGCTATTGTAGGCGACGCGGATCTGCCCGCAGTCCTCGCACTGTTCGGCATGCCCGCCGAGCGCCGCCGTCCGGCACGTCTCGATGGCGGCCATCGCGCGGCGCTGGTCAATAGACAGCCGAGCGCCTTGCGCGGCGCGAAATGCGTCGCCGTGGCGGCGGAAGATATCCGCAACCTCGATCCTCGGGCGCATTTGCGCCGGCTATTCGGGAGCGACCAAATCGCATGAAAGTCGGTCGAAGGGGCTCGACGTGGCGGCGATCAGGTTCGTGGCGACCTGCGCATAGCGCGCCGTCGAAGACAGGTCGGCATGACCGAGCAACGCCTGAATAATGCGAATGTCGACGCCCGCCTCCAGGAGATGGGTGGCAAAACTGTGCCGCAACGTATGCGCCGTAACGGGTTTGCCGATCCTGGCTCGCAGTCGCGCCTTGCGGCAGGCGTCTTGCAAAGCGCCCGTGCTCACATGATCGCCGGGCTCTTGGCCCGGGAACAGCCACAGGCTTGGTCGCGCCCGCCGCCAATAGGCGCGCAGAATCTCGAGGAGGCGCGGCGACAGCATGGCGTATCGCTCCTTGCCGCCTTTGCCCATCTCGACGTGGATCAACATCCGCGTGCTGTCGATCGAGGCGACCTTCAGACGGGTGACTTCCCTGACCCGCAAACCCGCCGCATAAGCGGTCGCCAGCGCGACGCGGTTGCGAAATCCTTCAACCGCTTCCAGGAAGCGCACGACTTCCTCGGCGCTCATGACTGCGGGAAGCTTCTCGGGCTCGCGGCCGAAAACGATCCTCTCGATCGCCTCCTTCTGTCCCAAGGTGACGCCATAGAAGAACCGAAGTGCGCACGTGACTTGGTTGATGTGCCCCCAGGAATGCTTCTGGGCGACGAGATGAAGCTGATAGGCGCGGACCTCCTCCGTCCCGAGCCGCTCTGGGGATGAATTGAAATGGCGGCTGAACCTCGCCACCGCGTAGATGTATGATTGCTGTGTCGCCTGCGACAGGTTGCGGATCGTCATATCTTCGATCATGCGCTGGCGGAGAGGGCTCGTCGTAGCCATCGGGGGCTCCTGGGCTGAGAGGACTTGATGTGACGATCACATCCTCTCAGACAGGAGGCTTCACTTCAGCGACTTCGCCGCCGCTCCCGCGTAGCGGGTTCGTTCAATCGGCACGCCAGCAACGGTCATCGGAATGTTTAGAGTGATAAGGCGACCTGCAGCACATTGCCATCCCGCTCCACCTTCATTGGAAGGCCGCTGCGTCGAAAGATAGCTAAACCCGAGGAACTCTTCCTCGTAGATGCAGTTCAGCACCGCAACGGTCGCTCTCTGGACAATCTTGTCCTCGAGCGCCGGCACGCCCCCAGCAAACTGCACTCCTTTCCAAACGGCCTTTGGGATCGGCTGAAGTCGTCCATCCGTTTCACCCTCTGCGCGGTCAGCGATTCTCAGTCCTAAAAGTTCGGCGCGTCTCCAATGTCGAGACGTTGAGCCTGCGTCATGCCGAGTTCGGTTCCTTCGCCATGCCGAGAGAATGGACCGACTGGGCCCCGCCCGGGGCTGAGGCTTCTTCCCCTGTCGACCCCTTGCTCGTCGACGCTTTCGGTCTGGTCGCGCTGGCCGAGCTCGTCACGGCCGTCGCCCTTCGCCAATTTCGGGATTGACCGATGAATCCGTTTCTGATTCGCTCGGACCACCAGGTGATTCGGTCCGATGAACCTCCAGAACATCTCCTCGACAGCTCTTCGCAAACGCCGACGCAGGCTCGCGCACGGCCTACCGCCGATCGAGCAGCTGCTGCGCGGTTCGCTGATCGAGACTTACAAACGCTGTGGGCGTCCGAGCTGCCATTGCGCCGACGGACCGGGACACGGGCCGAAACGATATCTCTCCGTCAGCCGGCCCGGGAGCCCTCCCCAGAGAGGCTACGTGCCGAATGCAGCCCACCCGCAAGTCGCTCGGTTCGTCGACAATTTCCGCAAGCTGCGCGAAGTGCTCGACGAGATTTGCGCGATCAATACGGAACTCCTGCGACGACGCGAGGACCTGGGATAGATCGCCATGGACCCCGCACTCGTCGCTTTCGACTTCGCCGAGGCGGGCGTCATCATCGCAAACATGATCGAGTCCTATCTTGCTGCCGGCGCCCCGCCGTTCGATCCGGAGGGGCCTGATGAGCACGATTACGAAGATCACCGAACGACAGCTGTCGCGGCAAGCCTGCGTTTATGTCCGCCAATCGACGATGGGGCAGGTCCGCTTCAATCAGGAGAGCACGGAGCGCCAATACGACCTGACGACCAAAGCCCAGTCGCTCGGCTGGAGGCCCGAGCAGATCCGGATTCTCGATCGGGATCTCGGCCAGTCCGGCGCGGCGATGACCAATCGGGAGGACTTCAAGGTCCTGGTCGGCGACGTGGCGATGGGACGCGTCGGCGCGATCTTCTCCTTGGAAGCGTCGCGGCTCGCGCGATCGAACCAGGACTGGCATCGTCTTCTCGAGCTTTGCGCGATCACGGGAACTCTCGTGATCGACGAGGACGGGTGCTACAATCCAGCCGACTTCAACGACTCCCTGATCCTGGGGATGAAGGGCACGTTCGCGCAAGCCGAGCTGCACATCATCCGCGCGCGCCTCCACGGCGGCAAGCTGAATAAAGCCGCCAAGGGCGAGCTGCGTTTCTCGTTGCCGGTCGGCTTCGTCTTCGAAGACGACAAGATCGTCCTCGACCCCGATCGGGAAGTCCAGGGCGCGGTGCGCCGGGTCTTTGATCTGTTCGCCGAGAAGGGCACAGCCTTCGGCGTCGTGAAGCGCTTCAACGAACTCGGTCTGCAGTTTCCGCGGCGCGCCTATGGCGGCGCATGGGACGGCAAGCTTCTGTGGGGCAGATTGACCCATTCGCGGGTGCTCGGGATTCTGACAAATCCGTCCTATGCCGGGACTTACGTGTTCGGCCGATATCAATCGGCGAGAGAAGTGGGACCGTCCGGCGACATTCGCACGCGATCGCGCTTGATGCCGCAGGATGCTTGGCGCGTTACGATTCCCGATCATCACGAAGGCTACGTCACCGCGGAGCGGTTCGTCGCCAACCAGGAGCGTTTGGCCGCGAACAGGACCAATGTCGAAGGATTGCCCAGTCCGGCGCGCGAAGGCCTTTGCCTCTTGCAGGGCTTGCTCCTGTGCGGCGCTTGTGGACGCCGAATAGGAGTCCGCTATACCGGCAACGGCGGCGTCTACCCCGCTTACCAATGTACATGGCGGCGCCGGGAAGCTTTGGCGTCACGCGCTTGTGTGAGCGTGCCCGCGGGGCCGCTCGACCAGACGATCACAGAACGGCTGGTCGGCGCAATCACACCGGTAACGATCGAGCTCGCCCTGACGGCTCTTACGAATTTGGAAGAGCGGGACCGCGAGATCGGCGCGCAGTGGCGGATGCGGATCGAGCGGGCTCGCTACGAGGTCGATCTCGCGGAGCGGCGATACGAGGCCGTCGATCCCGCCAACCGGCTCATCGCCGCGACGCTCGAGACGCGCTGGAACGACGCGATGCAGCGCCTGCGCGACCTCGAAACCGAGCTCGCGGCCTTCGAGCGCAAAGCCATGCGGACTGTCACTTCCGAGCAGAAGCGGCAGATCCTCGAGCTGGCCAAGGACTTCCCGCGTTTGTGGGCGGCCGAGACGACCACGCCCCGCGACCGCAAGCGCATACTGCGCTTGCTGGTGCGCGACATCACCGTCGTGAAGGGCCCGGAACCGAAGATCGTCCGACTGCACATTCGTTGGCAAGGCGGCCAAGCCGAAACGCTGCAGCTTCGTCTCCCACCGAACAGGGCCGATGTCGTCCGATATCCCGAGGCCTTCGTCGAGCACGTTCGAGAGCTCGCGTTCGATCATCACGACGAGGAGATCGTCGCCTTGTTGCACGGCGAGGGTCATCAAAGCTCCACGGGCAAGCCGCTCACGGTGGCGACCATCAAATGGTTGCGATACAAGCATCGCATATCGGCCCCGCACCCTCCGAAAGGGAGCCTCACCGTGCGGCAAGTGCAGGAACGGTATGGCGTCAGCCACTGGGTCGTCCATTACTGGATCGAGCGCGGCGTCATCTCCGCAGAGCACCGCAAGCCGAATGCGCCGTATGCGATCACGATCGATGACGAACTGGACAACCGCCTCCGCACATGGGTCGCCAACTCAGCCCATCTGCATCCGGCATCCCCAACGCCAACTGCATGAGGTGCATTATGCCCACCGTGTCGGGACCGCGAGGGGCCGCTGTCGCCCGTCTGCCTTCGGTATATACGTCCGGCGTGATGGCGTGGCCCGGTACGCTCCTCTGTGGACCCGTGCGTGCAGATCAGTGAGGTTTCGTTCAAGGTCTGCCGCATAGGTCTGCCACGTCAGCCCGTCCATCCCGGGGGCGGCGTCGCGCTTGAGCACGAGGAACGCCTCCCGGAGCAGATCGACGCTGAGGTGGTGGAAGAGCGCTGTGAACTTCTCCTTCTTCCTCTGCTGAGCCGCTTTCCGTACGCGAGCGAGCGCCTGGGTCACACGAGCCCGTCCCTGTGTCCGGTGTGTGCTTTGTTCGCCTGCGTTCCTCTTGGTCCCCGCCCTTGGCTCCCCCGGCTCCGCCGCCGGTTTCCCGGCATTGTTCGTCGGCTTCACGGCTACTATGGCGGAGTCAGACTTCCCACGGTCGTGCATCATCGGCTTCGGCTCCTCGCCTTCCCGATGCGGACCGGAGCAGCGCGCATCCCGAGCGCTGCCGGCCGGCCGTGGGACCTCCCGGTTCCCGTACAAGGAGCTTCTGCACATGCCAGGGTCTGTGACCACGCCGAGTCGTCCAGGCGCTCGCGAGTGGCGCGCCCGTGCGTATGGCCTTCCACATTCGGAACTGTGTCGGCACCCGGGATGATAGGTCTTTCGCGGTTCAATGGCTGGCCTGCGCGATCCCCTGCCGACGCTTCGCCGGCGCCCTTGCGGACGTCTGCGCACGGCTCGGGGCCGATGTGGATCGCTACTCCTTCATCGCAAGGGACTTGCACCCTCTACTCCTTGCCGGTCTCCCGGCGCACTCCGAAACCCTTCACACGAGCAGACATTCGCGGCGCTCCAGTTTGCGCCATAAGGGGTCGTGCGTCGAGATTTTGCGCCTAACTTTTGCAAAGCCTAGATGGTTGCTTCTGTGGACATCGACTCTCCGTGCGAAAATCTTGAGTGGCTGCGTGCGGTGTCGGCTCTGAGGCGCTGCCGACGAGCCGGTCAACAGCGGTTGTCCTCCGCCTGTGCGAACCGACCCTGAATATTTACTTGACCATGAGCGGAACGATGACTCTGGCCCGCCTGCACTGATCGCCGGTCGCTGCGCCGCCGGCTTGCCCGGGCGGCGCTTAAATGGGCAGGGCGCACGGCCAGGGATAGACTGAGACGCGGAGCGCAATTTCGCGCTTCCCGTTTCAGGAGGACGCCATGTCCAGGACATCTTCGCTCGCCATCGCCGCCGCGCTCGCGCTTCCCCTACTCGCGCCGAACGCGGCTCACGCCGTGACTCCAGGTCCCGGCGGCACACAGCCCCGCGCTTGGGTTTCGCAGCTCGGAAACGACGTCATGGGATGCGGCATAGGGACGAACCCCTGCCGAACTTTCCAATATGCGCATGACAATATCGTCGTCCCCGGCGGCTCGATCTACATACACGACGTTGGCAACTACGGTCAGATCGTGATCGGACACGCCATTTCGATTATCAACGACGGCGTGGGCGACGCGACCATCTTTGCGGCCTCAGGCGACGCCATCGCTATTGCGGCGCAATCAACCGACGCAATCTTCATCAAGGGCCTGACCCTCGATGGCGCGGGAACGGGAAGCAACGGCATTAATCTCACTTCCGCCGGCAGCCTCACCGTCGCCAATTGCACGATCAAAGGGTTCGCGCCCACGAACTACCTCTCCACAGGCAACGGGATTTATATCGCCCCGACTTCCGGCGCCGTGAGTTTCAATATTTTCGATACGATCGTTACGGGGAACGCCAATGTCGGCGTATATGTCATCCCCAGCGGCAGCGGCTCGGCCTCCGGAATTGTCAAGAACGTGACCGGGAACAACAACAACACTTACGGCTTGGCGGTCCAAGCGGCATCGGCATCCGCGACGGTCGTGGACAGCGTCTTCTTGCAGAATCACTACGGGGCCCTGTACGTTGGGCCGGGAAGCTTGAGCGTTTCGAATTCGGCGGCGACCGGCAATGGGGCCTCCGACTTATACAACGGTGGCTTTGGTGGCACGCTGACGAGCTATCAAAACAATATCTACAATACAGCTATCGGCCCGATTACTCCGGCCAGCCTGCACTGATCGCGGGTCACTGCGCCGCCGGCTTGATCCCGGCGGCGCTTTGAATAACAACGCCAGCGGCTTCTTCCAGATTCCTAAAATCACCCGATGCTTCCGGTCTTAGCGGTAGAGCAACCGATCTCAACCGTCCGGGGCGTTCGCGGTTCGCGCGGCGGGGATGAAGCTGGTGGGGCCCATCACCAAGTTTCAGATCGTTAAGCGTGCCAGCGCTGCGCCTGTGCCGCAGGCGAAAAAGTCGCGCGATCTCGCCCGCAAAGCAGAGGCTCGTGCTAGGGCTCGAAACGAGGCTCCAAAGAAGCATCCGGTCAGCAGCTCTTCCCCGTTCTGGAAGGCAGGCGTTGGGTTGAGATTTTAGCTCCCAGACCCACGCCAGTACGGTCTGAGCCTGCACCACGCGGGGTCATAGCGTTACGGCGTGAAGTCGCAGCGGAAATGTTGGGTGGTGCTGAAGTGTGAACAACATCGCGTGTCGAGCAGCCGCAGAGCAGCAGAGCAACGGGATTTAAGGAGACATTCTCATATAAGAAGTTATTATAGGGAAATGTCCCCGTTATCGCCTTCAGCAAGCGCCCGACGGCTGCATACCGCGCAATGTTCTCGAAATTCCGCCGAGGGAAGGTAGCACGCTGCGCGCCGAACGCTCGGATTCTGCTAACGAGCACATCACCCCGGTCGCTTGCAGTAATTGACAGAATGCGCCTTCGCCAGCTCCGCGTCTCTCTCGCGCAGGAGCGCCTCCAGGCTTTCCATGTCGTCCGGGAGAGAATCATCGGCACTCATCATGAGCATCGATCACATGAGCGCGCGTACAAGCGCATGGCGCGCTTTTGAACGCAAAAATCTCACCCCCGCCGCTTCGGGGTGCCAGGTTTATTGTGGCGCCCGCCAGTTGATGCCCGATAGCAGATAGCCAAGTTGCGCCGCACTGATTGTCATCGGGCCCGCCGCGCCATCTCAACCAGCGGTTCTCACCGGATGCTTACGGATAGAGGAACGAAACGGAAAAAAAAGAGAACAATTTTCAGCTTCAAAGATGATCCAGCCCAACACGGAAAGCCGCGTCCGTACCAATTCAAGCCAAACGGATGTCTTGCTACAAACGAATAGTTTCAGCGCACAACCCTATGTCCAGCGTGCACCCCGTCATGCAGTTTCAAAGGCATACTCCTCGGTCTGTATGTTTGACGGTATAATCGGCAGCTTCATGTTGCCACGGAGGGACTCAAGGTAGCTGTTGCCCTCTTTTACAAGGGCTTCGGCGCGGGCTTCCATCCATTGAGCATAACCGTCGACCGGCGTCATCGGCGTCGCCGGCGATATGAACTGTTGGCGGAGTTTGTCGTCGGATATGTTATAGCGGTCGAAATAACTCATTGGATTCTTGTTAGAGATCCGGATGTTGATGGTGGGACCGATAATCGCGATGTTGGCAAGAGCGTCGACTAAATCGGGTTCAACGGCTTTTCCCAGGAACGTCGAGGGAAAGATATGATGGAACTGCGGTTGGAACCCTGCCAACAATTCAGGTCCGTCAAAGCCGATGCGCATGCCGCGTTGGTCCCAATCAATCGCAGCATTACGATGGACGAGAAGATAGAGGAGCAGCCGGCCAAAACGCGCACCTGAATAGTCGCGGAGAAAATCTGTTTTGCTCAGGGCGGGAAGATAGGTGATGCGCGCGAGGAGCCGTTCCAAAGCAGTCGTGATGTCGGCTGCTTCGTCGATGTCACGGAGATCTTCCTCCAATGACGTGGTGGACGAACTGGAATAGCGGCGAAAGCGAGACGCTTGCAGGAACCAGTAAAAGATGCGGTCGAAGGGTTCGTCGGGAAACTTGTCCGCCAGCGAGACGAGCGGCACTAGGGCGTTGTCCGTCGGAAAGAGCGCGTTGCCGCTGACGCCCCTGTCATTGAGGTGCTTGATGACTAGGATCCAAGCCTTCTTAGCACGTTCCCAAACTGGCTTGATGAATTTGGCGTCCCAGAAAGAAGGCTCGATGAACTTGAACCTGATGCGCTTTTTCCCTACGCCAGTGAGCGTGCGAAAGACTAGGTTCGGCGTAACATCAAATCCAACATCGCCTAATTCTTTGATGAAAGGTAAATATTCGTCGCGCACCCAGCCCGGCGCGCGGGCAGCGACGATGCCTAGCCCGGAAAATGCACCGCCCCGGACGGATGAAGCGCAAGACACTGATGTTGCGTATGATTGAGATTGTTTCTCAAATCAGCGCCGTTTTCGCGACGACGGCCTCGACGAATGATTCCCTGTGGCTGCGGGGCGGCTTATAAATTCTCAACGGGAGTGCCGTTCTCGCGAGATTCGATGGCGAGCGATTTTAGCCGTCGTCACGCGAACTGACGAAGCCCAGAGAGTTCATTTGGAGAGCAGGAAGTGAAGGATTCCAAGCATGTCGAATTGGACTGGCTACTCACCCGACTTCGCCAACTGAGGCGGCGCGTGCAGGTTAAGTGATTGGAATCCTTCGAGCCGAACATTAAAGGTCGGCACTACGGGAGGTTTTGGATCAGGCGGCGGCGGGAGCGGCGATCTTGGGCGGGGGCTGCCCTGGCAGGTGAAGCTGCAACCGCTGCAGCAGCAGCTTGTGATCGTCTTCTGGCTCCGTGTAGCGCGACAGGACGACGAGTTGGCCGTCCGTCGTCGGCAGCTCCACGTCGATCATCTGCACGCCCGCGAACTTTTCCAAGACGGCGCGCGGCGTCAGCCCCGGGGCCAGCGCCTTCAGGCGCTGCTTCAGCGACACTTGCAGGCAATAGGCCAGAAACGCGATGAAGATGTGCGCCTCGATGCGCGCGTCGAGCTGATGATGGATGGGTCGGATCGCCAGGTCGCCCTTCAATTCCTTGAACGCCTGCTCGATCTCGACCAATTGCAGATACATGCGCCACAGCTCTTCCGGCGCGCCGCCGCCGATGTTGGAGCGCAACAGATAGCTGCCCTCGCGGCGGCGCGCCTGGCGCAGCTTCTTGCGATCGAGCGCGAAGCGGAAGGTCTCCGCCGTCACCGGCTGATCCTTCGCCGGCGTCTCGATCCTCATCAACCCATAAGCGCGGCCTGCTTCTTTTCTCGCCGCGCCGAGCTTCATCAGCAGTTCGTCGCGCGTCAGATCCTGCTGTTGCAACTCGCGCAGACGCCGGATCAGCTTGCGCAGACGGCGGTTGCGCATGGCGCTCTCCTTGGCGCGGCGCCCGTCGCTGCGCGCAAGAACGTAAGTCTCGTTCTCATGTTCGACGAGCTTCACACGCACGCTGGCGCGCGCTTTCTCCCAGGGCTTGGCGATGAAGGCTTTCTCCAGCTTGGTCAGCCGGCCGCGCGGCGTCCCGACGAGATAGCGAACCGGCGGGTCGGCCGCGCGCATCTCGGCCAGAACCTCCTCGGTCGGAATGCCGCGATCCATGATCCAGATGCGCTTGGCCTTGCCGTATTGGCCTTCGATCTTGGCCAGGAACGCCTTCAGCGTGGTCTTGTCGGAGGTGTTCCCGTCCATGACCTCATAGGCGAGCGGAAAGCCCTGCGGCGTCACGATCAGGGCGATGACGACCTGCACACAGTCGGGACGCTTGTCGCGGCTGTAGCCGAACTTGCGCTTGCTCTCGCCTTCCGGCGGATCGCTCTCGAAGTAGGTGCTGGTGAGATCGTAAAGCAGCACCTCGAAATCGGCGCCGAACATGTCCTTCCAGCGCTGCTGCAGGTAGGAGAACAGCGCCTGCTTGTGCGCGGCGAGCTTGTCGAGGCAGCGATAGAGGGACTGTCAGGAATTTTGTGTGCCGGGCCATAGTAGCACCGCTGGAGGCGGACTATGGCGATCAAGAAGGACACACTGGACCAACTTCTTTCGGGGCGCGATCCGAAGGAGGTATTTTCCAAGGACGGGCTTTTCGACGAGCTGAAGAAAGCTCTGGCCGAACGGGTTCTCAACGCCGAGCTGGACGATCATCTTGAAGGCGAGGCGGCGGCGGGCAAAGCCAATCACCGCAACGGCTATTCGAAGAAGACCGTGCTGACCGAGACGTCGAAAATCGACATTAAGGTTCCGCGCGACCGGGAGGGGAGCTTCGATCCGAGGCTGATCGCGCGCTATCAGCGGCGTTTTCCGGGCTTCGACGAGAAGATCGTGTCGATGTATGCGCGCGGCATGACGGTGCGCGAGATCCAGGGGCATCTGCTTGAACTTTATGGACTTGAGGTCTCGCCGGACCTGATCTCGACGGTCACCGACGCGGTTCTGGAGACGGTCGCCGAATGGCAAAATCGTCCGCTCGAGGCAATGTATCCCCTGGTTTTCTTCGACGCGCTGCGCGTCAAAATCCGTGACGAAGGCCTGGTGCGCAACAAGGCGGTTTATGTCGCGCTGGGCGTCACGCCGGACGGAACCAAGGACATTCTGGGCCTTTGGATCGAAACCTCGGAAGGCGCCAAATTCTGGCTGCGGGTGATGAACGAGCTGAAAAACCGCGGCGTCGAGGATGTGCTTATCGCCGTCGTCGACGGCTTGAAGGGCTTTCCGGAGGCGATCAACGCGGTTTTCCCACAGACGGTCGTGCAGACCTGCATCGTCCATCTCATTAGAAACGCGATGGACTTCGCCTCGTGGAAAGACCGCAGGGCTATCGCCGCCGAACTGAAGAAAATCTACCGGGCGAAAGACGCCGACGCCGGCAAAGAGGCCCTTGACGCTTTCGACGCCGGTCCTTGGGGCAGGAAATATCCCTCGATCGCCCAGAGCTGGCGGCGAAACTGGGAACAGGTCATTCCCTTTTTCGCCTTTCCCGAGGCGGTGCGCCGGATCATCTACACCACGAACGCCATAGAATCCTTGAATGCAAAACTGCGGCGCGCCGTGCGGACGCGCGGACATTTTCCAACCGACGACGCCGCGATGAAACTGCTGTATCTCGTCTTGCGCCAAGTCGCGGGAGAATGGAAAATGCCGCCGCGCGAATGGTGCGAGGCCAAAACGCAATTCGCCATCATGTTCGACGAAAGGTTCGTCACAGCGTGATGGTCAACCCGGCCCCGCACACAAAATTTCGGACACTCCCATTATCCGGCGTCTTCTTCGGAAGATTGAGCTTGGCTTCGAGTTCGGACACCCGCGCGCGCAACGCCGCGTTTTCGGCCTCCATCGCCGCCAGCCGCGCGCAAAGCTCCTCGACGCGCGCGAGCAGCGCTTGGATCAGCGCGTCTTTTTCGGCCTCGTTGAGACAATCAAGCGGCGGTGGGACCACACGCTGCTTGACTCATATTCGCCGCGACTGCGCCAGACCCAATCAACCGAGTGAGTCAATCGGCCGCAGGCAGCCCCATCTTGATCGATGTCAGCGCGGACGAGTTTGTCCGCTATTGCAAGGAGACAACGGCAAGCCCGAACTTCCACACTTTCAGAGCTATAGCCTCTGCCAAGGCGATTGGAAAATTTAAGTGATGTCCCTGCGATGAGCCCGACTCCCGAGGAATCTTCGTTCATGCTTTCACCGATCAGTCCGCTTGTCCTCGGGAAGCGCAGGCGAAGGAGCACGCTCCCGCCTTACGGTTCGCGCCACAAGCGAAATTCGCTGCACCCGGCGACGCGCGGGGGTATCTACCTATGATGTCAAGCCCAGGGCGACGGTCGTCTAAAGTATGTTGATCTTGCAGGAACAGCCGCCGACGTTAAAGGAGCAGCCGCGTCGGTGTTCGCAGCGGCAATAGTTATGTTTTAGCTTTTCCGACCAAAGAAATTAGCCGGGTTCGCTTGACGGGGCCTTAGCGCGAAACACGTAAAATACGGATGCGGAATCCGTCGTCAAAGTGTGGAGGCGATGATGAAACTCAAAAGCTTGAAAGTTCTTCTTGCGGCGACTGCGCTCGGCGTTGGGGCGCTCGCTTATTCCGGCCCGGCAGACGCTTGGGTCAGGGGTTGCGGCTGGCGCCACCATCACCGCTGGGTCTACGCGTCTGACTACGTCGTAGCCTCTGACTACGTCGCGCCCCGCCGGATCGTAGCCTCTGACTACGTCGTAGCCTCTGACTACGTCGCGCCCGTTTATACCACGCCTGTGGTGGTGGCGGCCGTGCCGAGTGGAAACTACTGCGCGACTCCCGTCAGGACGTGCCTGCTCCAGGAGCCGGGCGTGCTCGCAACCGGATGCTCCTGCCATATTCCCGGTGGCATTGCGCGCGGCGTAGTGGAATAGTCAGTAAACCTCAAGGCGGGACTGCGACCTCAATGGGGCCGCAGCCCCCAATTAAGGAATCCCGCGGGACGCGGCTTGAGTTACCGCGAAGCTCTATGATCTGCATCGTCAGAGGTAATGCCTCGACGACTTGGTAACCCGGCTCTTTTTGGGCCGGGTTTTCAGGAACCTGTCCAAGGGCATCCGGCGGATCGACAGCGTTTGCGTATCAACCTTCGCCTGACGTCTCATCGGGGTCATCTTCGCCCGTCCGGCTCTAGTCAGAGTGAGTCCGCTTATCCTCGAAGAGCGTCCGCGACACTACCCAGCGCAAGCCGGTTCTTTTTCCGCAATCACCGCCCCATCCCCACCGCGCTATGCCCGCGCCAGTCCGGCGACACGTCAATGCGCCTTGAGCCGCAGGCGGCGCAGACGAAGCGTTTCACCCTCGCGATGTTTGGGAAGGGCGTTTCTGGCGCAAGGCCGATAGCCTTGAAGCTCAAGGGCATCGAGCGCAGGCAGACAGGATTGCGGCACGTCACCCATGCGCCGGCGACACCGTCGGATTGTAGATGCGCAATCGTGGGTGGATTCGGCATAATGACGAATTTTCACATGATGGTGTGACGAAATTGCGCCGATTGTTGCCCTGAGAGTTGCCGCGAGGCCGCCCAGCGCCTCTCGCCGATCCGGCTGGACAACATCGCCCCACGACATGGCTCTTCTGGATTTTTGGTGGGTAGGTTCGGGTAGGTTTTGGGTAAGTTTTACAGCTCCGGCAGTCCGGATGTGAGGATTTTGAGCTTCAGATATTCCTCGTCGCGCAGGCCGTAGGCGCGGCGTTGGAGGACGCGGATTTTGTTGTTGAGTCCCTCGACGAAGCCGAGCGGAATGTCGTGCGTCGGCTGGCTGTGCGCGGCAACGCCCTCCCAATTGCGTTCGATCATGGCCGCGAACTTTTCATATGGCGCCATGTCCTGGTCGAGCAGCTGATTGCGCCATCTGTCGAAGAAGGCCTTTGCATCGGCGGCGTCGGCGTAATCCCACAGCTGCTCGAATTGCTCGCGCAGGAGGTAGGCCACGTTGAGACGCGTGTTGGCCTGAAGGAGCCGTTCGAGATTTTTACGGGCGTCGTCGGTCAGGTTTTCTCGCCGCGACAGCAGCACATATCGCTGGCCTTTGATGAAGCTTCGATCCTCGCCGGTGACGCGCTTGTATTCCGAGCGTCGTATGGCGTCGAGCGCGTCGCCGAGATGTCTGACGATGTGGAACCTGTCGAACAAGACTACGGCTTTCGGCGCGTGACGCTCACAGGCCGCACGGTGCAGAGCGCTGAACGGCAGCGATATTTCGCCTTCGGGAACGCCACGGATGCTCTCCGAACTCGCCGCCCGCATCCCGAGTTCTGCGCTTACCGACGAGACCATATTCCATTGAAATTACCCATTTTTGCTGCAGGTCAGAGGTTACTGGAAACTCATCGACCGGGCAGTGTCGCTGGGTCGGTCGCCACGATCGGTCGGTCGCCATGATTAATTTTGGTCTTCATGGCGCGTTCGATTTCGGTGAGGACGGTGCGCGTTCCGCGGCTCAAACCGGACGTTTCGGAAAGCGTCCGAAAGTCGGAAATAGGGTGGGGGTAGACCTCGTTCCCTTCGAAAACGCGCACGCCCTCATCCGTGACGACGACGTCGCCATATCGCAGGGTCGCGTCCCACATCAAAGCCTGGGTGGAGTCGAAAACCTTGGACGCTCTATCGTCTTGCGCCCAAAGTCGAGCGCGCCCCACCGATCCTCGATGGCGCTCGACGGCGCCGGATTGCGGCGCGGAGGGTCCTAGCGCCGGGGGCTCAGCTCCGCTAGCGCCGGCCGCCTCGGGACCCGCGGCGATGATCTCCAGCTTCGGGCCTTCGGCGGACTTATTGAAGACGTAGCTGTAGTCCCTGGAAAACAGCACACGCACGATGACCTCGTCGAGCGAGCCGGCGACATGACCGGTGAACGGCTGGTCGAGCTTGACGGCCGTGTGATATTTGAGCCCGACGGCGTTCTTCAACGCGGCGAGCACTTCCTCGATCGACGCGTGATCGGCCTCTACTTTCAGGGCTCTGGGGCCGCCCGCGACACGAACCTCTGCTCGCGCGCACGGTAAGGACGTCAACAACGCGCCGAGGGTGGCGGTGATGGCGGTCACGACGGAAGATGCGTTTCGACTGGGTGAACACTCATGTGTCTTCGATCGGCGGCATTCGGGCCGAAGCTCGGCGCATACGTGCGGGAAACTGCCCATCCCTTCGGCTCCGCCTTCCTATCGGGGTCTTATGACCCGCCCACTCGGTTGACGATATAGGGCGGGATTTGCCGGATCGGCCCCGGTTCGGAAACAACCGTCTCCAGTTTGCCGCTTTCGACAAGGCTGGGCCATCTCGGAGAGCGCCGCTGAAGTGCTAGATGGTGGACGCCCATCGCGTTTGCGCAATGAAGAGAACGCATACGTCATTTTGTCGCTTTCTGGCGCCGATAGACCGTCAGGGCTGCTCGGATTTGCGCGCCGGGTCACAGGGATGCGCGACCCGGCGTTCCTCGCGCGGCTTGGCCTCACCGTGACCAAATCAGAGGCGGGCGGTAGCGATGCGTTATGAATGGTGCGCAAACAAGCCCGGCGGGTAGCGGGTCCATTTGAGATTCGCGCTGCGTCTTGTAAAAGGTGCCAAATTGAAGACGTTGCATCGCAACCGGGGCCGATCCGGCCAATCTCGATTGACATTGCGGGACGCTGTTTCGGCCGCCATCATGGCTCCTGGTCAGAGCGGGGCTTCAAATGGATATCTTACGTTCTGCTTTTGCTCTTACGCCGGCGCTCGTCCTCGCGACGCCGCAAGCCCAGGCCAGCCAGACGGCCTTCAAGGTCAGCTTCATGAATTGCACCGAATTCGACGGCGAGGGCTACGTGTCGCTCGCCACCGCGCAAAAGCTTGTGCCGCCAGGCTATACGATCTCCAAATCTCCCCCCGGGCAGGCGCCGATTGTCGTGCGCATGACGAGTTGCGCCAGCGTGCAAGTCAACGGAGCCCCTTCCCTTCCGACGACCATCTCACAGATCGGCGTCAACGTCGTCTCGCCGGACGGCACGGGCACGATCAACAATTACATGGCGCTCTATGTGAGCAACAATCCCCAACTCGTCGGAGCCTTCCAGAAGGCTGGCATCCCCGCGACCCTCGACCCGCAAATCGCCTATGAATACACGCCGAACGACTCCGACGGCGGCGTGCTCTACGGCGCGGTCTCGCCTCGGGAATTCGGGCCCTATTTCCTCTACGGGAAGGAGACGGATCCGCCGCCGAACAGCGCCCAGCCCTTCGTCGCCAACTGGTGGTACGGCGCCAATGCGGAGATCCGTCAGCAGACGACCTTCCCCGCGATCCTCTTCGGCGCGTCGAACGTGGCGCTCTACACGAGCAAGACGTCTCCCCTCGGGCAACTGATCGGCGGCAACGTCTATTCGAGCTTCACCGTGCTAACGTTGCGCGGGGTCTACGCCACGGCGCGCATGGTGGTCACGGTATCCGCCAGTCCATAGAGCCGCTCTGCCGCTTTCGCGAAGGGCAGAGAAGCGCCAGATTGGAGCCCTCGCGAAGGAGCCGAATGCGCTGTTAATCCTCCATTCACTCATAATCACGGTGCGGAGCAGCGGGGGTAGGCTGCGTATGCTCTTGAAACTGATCTACGAGCTGCTGGGCGTCTCTCAGATGCCCTTGAAACAACGCGAGTTCATTCTGCAACAAGCTCTTGATTCGAGGATCTTTTGCCGAAGGCATTAACGTCACCTCTAGCGCGCCCGTTATAAATATGAGGCGTTCGAGTTCATTTCGAGCATAAGCCTCATCAAAGGCTTCCCCGCTTAACTTTGAGAGCTTTTGAGTGCGCTCGGACCCCGAGCCCGTCAGAGATTGGCTGATTGAGTTATCCTGAGGGTTAAAATTGAAATGGGCAAGCGACGATAGCGCCTGCTTGTCCGCCGCGCTGTAGTCGTTGCGCGTCGCATCCGCAAAGGTCCTTACGGAAGCGTTTTGTGACTTGCTTAAGGCGAGGTTGGCGTTGTCGATCTCGATCTGCATAGCGGTATGCACGACGTACCAAATCTCAGAATCGCTGAGGGTTGTCGCGTCCTGCGCTATGACGCTTGTTCCAGCGGAGGACAGAATAGCCGCGAAGAGCCAAGTTCGTGCGGAAAACATGAGGTTCCTCCTTTATTGACCGGGGTCTGCTTCAATCTCTCTTCGGGTTGCGAACCTCGCCGCAAGACGCGGCGATTCCGAGTCTGCGCGCTAGTGAAAGTTTTTAATGGTCGTATATGCAGGGCGAGGGCAAGAAGGACCAGGAAGTTGAGGACTGCAGGCAGTAGAAAGAGTTCCATTCGTGGAAGGGTTACTTGTGACATTGACATATAGATACGAGTACTGAGGCTCCCCGCTACTAAGCAGGGGGTAGCCGGGGTTGTATGCGCCCTCATATTTCCATGCTAGCGCGGAGGAAAAGCAGCTACCTTTTGCCTTGGTAAGAAAATTGTATGTCGCAATGTTTTGTGTGCTGTCACTAACCGTGCTCGAATTTTGCCCGAACTCGCCTAAAATGATCGGCAGATTGTCGGATTTCGCTTTGTTGCATAATGCAGTTTGTCCCGAATAGGAGCCGCTGTCTGAGTAGACATGGACGTCGTAAAAATTCAGTTTTAGTCCCGAAAAGAGCCCCAAGGTGACCTCTTGGACAGCATTACCCCATCCCGCCGTTGAGGTTACCGGCAACCATGGGTAATAATAGGTGATAGCGTAGGCCATGCTCGAGATCCAAGATCGGGCACCGCTCCAGTAAGTGGGAAAATAACCTGCATTGATCGGTGCCTCAATCTCGTTAACAAGATCGAATGCATAGACAAGATTCGTATATCCACTAGCAACAATCCAATTAAGCAGTGGGGCCAAAACCTTCTGTTCGTATGCGGTAAGCTCGGCACTGTTGGACGTCAACATCTGATAATAGGTATGAAGCGTATTAACTGAGCCAGAAACGTTCCTCATGCTATCGCCGTCTAACGCAGTAATGTAAAGCTTTAGACCATAACGATTAGCTAATTGAAATACTGTGTTTAAATTCGTTATTATTTCGGGGACTTGCTGCCCTGACGATATATATAAGCCCTGCGTTTGCGGACTCTTTGACGGATCAATGGCAACGCCTTGCATATTTGGGAAGAGCCAAATCCTGACAATCTTCGCGTTACCTTGCGCCATTCCCGAAAACATGGCATCCACGAAGCTGCTATTAAAAGCAGAATTTAATAGCCCCCATAGTCCGGGCATATTATTGGACGCAAGCCAGTTCGAATAATAGCCCTCTGTCCAAGCTTCGTTGTAACCAACGGTGAAACCAGTCGGTAGACTTCCGGCGCAAGCCATGGTCGAGGGGGACAGCATGCTGAGAGCCAGCGCCCACCTGAGTGAAATTTTCATCTGTCGCTCCCGTTTTTTCAGAAGATGAGGGATGCGTCTAACCGGGACTCCTCGGATAGGCCCTGGTTGGGGTGCAACATTCCGCCAATTGGCCGCCTTTGACAAGGCCGCGCGGTCACGGAGACCGGCGCCGGAGCCTGGGTGAGGGACGCCCAGCACAGTTGCGGAGTGAAGGGCAGAAGTGGGTCAACCTGCGCCGCGAGGCCATGGTTCGAGCGAGTCTGCTCGTCCCCACATTGCAGCCGCGGCAGATGCGTTCTCAGGCGGCGGCTCGGCGCCACTACCGGACGTTCTTGAAATTCAGACTGCGCGTGGCCGAGCGGATCTGTTGCCCGCGCGCCCGGGCGCGCAACCCCAACCAGCTTCACTGGGCGCTCAGCCGCTGGTTCAAAGGCCGCCTATGAATTAACATTGCTCTTGGATCACCCGATGGGGGCCGGCCACTGTCTGGCTTCGGCCAATCTGTAAGTGAGGCGGACTAAGATGAAAGCTTACGTGCGGTTTGTAATCGGAGCGACCGTCGCGACGCCCTTGGCGGTTGGAGGCGTGTTCGCGATGAAACTGCCCGAGGCGATGGCGAAAACCAGTATGGTCTATTGCGGCTCCCCAGGAAAATGCGAGGCGTACCCTTATAAGCCGCATGGTGGGCACGGCGGCGTTTGCGATCAACACAGCCCCTGCTACATGTCTCCGGGGTGCACTGGCGATGATGTCTGTGGGTCTGAGAGGGCCCCTCAGCCAAATTAGAGGCTCGCGCGTACTTCGAGCAAGGCGAGAAGCTGCGGCGCCGACAGAACCTTTCAGTAGTCGCAGTATGAAAGATGCGGCAGCGCGATCATTGCTATTCGACGTCGGTGATCAGCGAGACAGCCGTTCCAGGAAGGACAGCGCATGTTGATCATGAGCAAGCCATCGCTTCTTGTTCTTGTTTTAGCGAATGCCGTCGCCATTGCGGGGCCGATAGCGGCCGCTGAGTTGAATTGCACGCAAAACCGGGTGGACGGCACGACGATCCCAAGCACGGCATCCATGATTTATCCCAGCCAGACGGTGACGCCATTTTACCAATGGGAGAATGACAACGGATACTGCGGCGAGGTCTCAATGATGCAAGCGGGTCTGAACAACGGGCAATGGATGTCGCAGTTCAACGCTCGCTTAGTATGTGGGGTAGGGTTGTCGCAGTCGGGGCCAGGCCCTGACGACTCCTGGTGCGCCGGTCACAAAAACATCCCCGATTATAATGCGCAGCTGTTGATCGAGACTCCGGACACGGGGGTCTCTGGACCAAATCCTTTCGCCAACGCCGCTACTTGCTTGGCCAACTCTCAGGTATTGGGGGCGACCTATCCATATACCACAGGTTTTAGAAAGCCCAACTCAGGCCTAATCGGTTACACGGATTATATGTCATGGGTGAAAAGCGAGCTAATCAAGGGGCATCAGGTCACCGTGGGGGTTCTTGTAAACGGTGGCACGGACCCTCAATACGACCATGAAGTTTCTGTCATCGCCATCGGAACGAACCATGACGTTTCAGATACAAACTACTATAAAGATGACGTTTTATATTTTGACGATCACGGCGGCTACACTTTGTATGGCAACAAGTTGGACAAGGGGTGGCCAGCTATCCCCTACGGTGCTGGATCAGATTCTAAGGGCTGCACACCTTATGTGTTTGGCTACTCATTTGATTCGTTGCCGCAGACCAGGAATGGTGCAAACGCGGGTTCAGCGCAAGCATATTCCATTATCATTCCAGGGGTCAGTCCAACATATACATCTACTGGTGCAGACGGTTACCTAGGAACTGTTGCAATTACGGGACATAACTATGGTTTCTCAGTATATGGTGCCATCGACAACACGACCGGCGGCCGCGTCCTGCTGCCGATCCAGTTAAGTATTCAGAGCGCCACCTATACAAACTCTGTCGCAAATCAAAAAGACCAGATTGCAGGCTGGCAATACGAAAATAGCATGATAGGGACGAGCAACGAAGGGTTGAGCTGTACTAATACCCCGCCTCAGTATTGGATGTATCCGGTAAACATTCTGGTCACGGTTGGCGGACTGTCTCCGGGTGTGCTCTATAACCTTTACGAGTATGATCTCCAGGACCCAGCTGCTGTTGCGTCCGCTGTGCCAAGCGGCAATTTTAACTACAGCTATTACACCCTGCACATGGGCTCGCAAACGCAGTTCACCCCGAATGGCTCGAAATTCACGAAGACGGTGACGAAGTCTTCCAATCAAATCGTCATTTTTCGTGCGGTTCCAGCAAAGGCTCCCTGACCGACGAAATCGCTCGCGAGCCAGGTGAGGAGATTGGCGAGGAGTGGGTATCCCCTTCACTGACCTCAACCGGGGTGCTATCTGGCGCGGATGGACGGTTACTCGCATCCCGTAGCCGGTATCGATTACCCTCGCACGTTCCAAGAGATCGACGAGTGGTTCCGAGACGATGAGGCGTGTCGGGAGTACATTCGACGCGTGCGCTGGCCGAAGGGCTTCGTCTGCCCGCATTGCGGCATGTGCGGCGCGCCTTGGGCGATGTCGGACAAACTGCTTCGCTGCCGCAGCTGTCACGCGCGCACGTCGCTCACCGCGGGGACGATTTTCGAGGGCACGCGCAAGCCGCTGCGGACCTGGTTCATGGCCATGTGGTTCGTGACGAGCCAGAAGAACGGCGTCAGCGCGCTCGGACTGCAGCGGGCGCTTGGGCTCGGCAGCTATGAGACGGCCTGGACTTGGCTGCACAAGCTGCGCCGGGCCATGGTGCGGCCTGGCCGCGACGCGCTCAGCGGAACGGTCGAGATCGACGAAACCTATGTTGGCGGCCCGGAAAAGGACAAAGGGGGCCGAGAGATCGAGTGCAAAGCCATTGTCGCGATTGCAGCCGAGGAGAGCGGCCAGGGCATCGGCCGCATCCGACTGCGCCGGATCGGGGAGTGTCCGAAATTTTGTGTGCGGGGCCGGGTTGACCATCACGCTGTGACGAACCTTTCGTCGAACATGATGGCGAATTGCGTTTTGGCCTCGCACCATTCGCGCGGCGGCATTTTCCATTCTCCCGCGACTTGGCGCAAGACGAGATACAGCAGTTTCATCGCGGCGTCGTCGGTTGGAAAATGTCCGCGCGTCCGCACGGCGCGCCGCAGTTTTGCATTCAAGGATTCTATGGCGTTCGTGGTGTAGATGATCCGGCGCACCGCCTCGGGAAAGGCGAAAAAGGGAATGACCTGTTCCCAGTTTCGCCGCCAGCTCTGGGCGATCGAGGGATATTTCCTGCCCCAAGGACCGGCGTCGAAAGCGTCAAGGGCCTCTTTGCCGGCGTCGGCGTCTTTCGCCCGGTAGATTTTCTTCAGTTCGGCGGCGATAGCCCTGCGGTCTTTCCACGAGGCGAAGTCCATCGCGTTTCTAATGAGATGGACGATGCAGGTCTGCACGACCGTCTGTGGGAAAACCGCGTTGATCGCCTCCGGAAAGCCCTTCAAGCCGTCGACGACGGCGATAAGCACATCCTCGACGCCGCGGTTTTTCAGCTCGTTCATCACCCGCAGCCAGAATTTGGCGCCTTCCGAGGTTTCGATCCAAAGGCCCAGAATGTCCTTGGTTCCGTCCGGCGTGACGCCCAGCGCGACATAAACCGCCTTGTTGCGCACCAGGCCTTCGTCACGGATTTTGACGCGCAGCGCGTCGAAGAAAACCAGGGGATACATTGCCTCGAGCGGACGATTTTGCCATTCGGCGACCGTCTCCAGAACCGCGTCGGTGACCGTCGAGATCAGGTCCGGCGAGACCTCAAGTCCATAAAGTTCAAGCAGATGCCCCTGGATCTCGCGCACCGTCATGCCGCGCGCATACATCGACACGATCTTCTCGTCGAAGCCCGGAAAACGCCGCTGATAGCGCGCGATCAGCCTCGGATCGAAGCTCCCCTCCCGGTCGCGCGGAACCTTAATGTCGATTTTCGACGTCTCGGTCAGCACGGTCTTCTTCGAATAGCCGTTGCGGTGATTGGCTTTGCCCGCCGCCGCCTCGCCTTCAAGATGATCGTCCAGCTCGGCGTTGAGAACCCGTTCGGCCAGAGCTTTCTTCAGCTCGTCGAAAAGCCCGTCCTTGGAAAATACCTCCTTCGGATCGCGCCCCGAAAGAAGTTGGTCCAGTGTGTCCTTCTTGATCGCCATAGTCCGCCTCCAGCGGTGCTACTATGGCCCGGCACACAAGATTCCTGACAGTCCCCCGGATTCGAGGACGTGTCGGCGGACAGCCTGCTGCCCTTCGTTCGCAACGCGGTCGTGTCCGGAGCCACCATCCACACCGATGGCTGGAGAGGTTATGCCAGGCTCGAAGCAGCCGGCTACAAGCACAAGGTCAGCGTCATCAGCGCCGGTTCCGATCCCGCGCACGAGGTCATGCCGCGCGTGCACAAGGTCGCCTCGCTCTTGAAGCGCTGGCTCCTCGGCACGCATCAGGGCGGCGTTCAGCGCCAGCATCTCGACTACTACCTCGACGAGTTCACCTTCCGCTTCAACCGCCGACGCTCGAATGCCAGGGGCCTTCTGTTCCACAAACTCGTTGAGCAAGCCGTCGCCATCGACCCAGCGCCCTACCGCTCCATCATAGGAAAACCAACAAACCCAACCGATTCCGCAGCCTCAGGCCAGTGAAGGGGATACCCACTTGGCGAGGAAATCCATACGGAGCACGATCAGTTTTTCGGGGTTGAGAAAGGCAGAGGCGAAGTCGTGATTGACGGAACCCGCAAGCGGATCGGAAGTGATGACGCGATCAATCTGCTTGCTGGCGTTCGCCATAACGTCATCAACACAGGCAAAAACCTTGATGCTCTAACCTATCTACGAGCCACGAGACCCACGGAGATTGGAAAGTTCGGGCCACCAAGGCTGAAGCCAAAGTGGGCGAAGAGCATTTCGACGGCGCCACCACGGAATAGCGCATAACGTGACAACGGCAGCCCGAAGGCAGCTAAGGGTCACGGGCGGACGATGGCGCCCTGTCGCGCACCTCGCCCGCAGTCCCTTGGAAAGCCGACATCGTGCCAGACGTGCAAATCTCAAGCAGACCGTGTGGAAAGTCCGACTGACGGGATTCCGTTGGGGGCGGTGTCCGGTTAGAATCGGGCATGACGCACATCTCCGGCTTCGAACGCTCGCAGCTCCTGCTTTTGCCGGAGGCGATTGACGATTATGTCGGCGTCGACAACCCCGTGCGGTTCATCGACGCCTTCGTGGACGGGCTCGATTTAAAAGCCGCCGGGTTCGCGCGCGTTGAGCCGAAAATTACCGGCCGTCCAAGCTACGCGCCGGGCGACCTGCTGAAGCTTTACATCTACGGCTATCTCAACCGGGTGCGATCCAGCCGCCGGCTTGAAGCCGAATGTCATCGCAACATCGAGGTCATTTGGCTGTTGCGGAATTTGAAGCCGGACTTCAAGACAGAGCTGGCTCCGGTTGTCTGAACAGCGCCCCGCGGAAGTTAAGTGGATTCCTGCCGGGTTATGCTGAACGCGGGGCTCAGCGATTTTGTCGTGGCAGCGGAAGGGCGTAGCCCGACCAGGTGTGCCTGGCATGGGCACTGGATTGGAGGTGGAAGTCCTCTGCGGGGCGAGATGGTAGCAACCGCGAGCCGAAGGCAACTGCATGCAGCATCTGTTGTCGTGAGACATAGGTGCTGGCGCCGTGAGGCCGTGTGGGGAAGAAGCCCGAGGCGAACCGCAGCACCGAACGCAAGTGAACCCCTGTGCAAGCCGAACCGGCCGGGTCAGCGTGTCTGCAAACGCGACGCCCGAACTCCATCCGAGGCCGGAGCGGTATTGGGGGCGGGAGCGGCGGGACATTCAGTGAACCTTACCCAGGGAGGTCTGCATGGGCCCGCGCGAGCGGTAGACCCGAAGGAGGCGACGACGACGGGACGGCGCTCATGCAGAAGTCGGATCTCCTCATAGTAGCGAGGAGGCCGGCGAAAGCCGGTAGAGCGAAGGGGGAGATGGATTGAAAAAGCGCGGACCGCGACAATTGAGCTTCATGTTCGCCGACAGCCCGTCAGGGGGTGGAAAGGCAGAGCGTCTGGACGTATCCGGGCAGCGACGCTTTCTGCTGCAAAGAGCGAAGCGCAAGAAGACGAAAGGTTCGAGCGCCAGCGCGGCCGACGGCAGTCGGCTGCTCGAAGAGGCGGTGAGCGAAGCCAATCTGGCTCGGGCGCTGCTGAACGTTGTGCGCAACCGGGGAGCGCCGGGTGTGGACGGACAGACGGTCGCGATGGCGGAGGCGGAAGCCCCGGCGCTTCTCGCCCGGTTGCACCGTGACTTGCTGGAGGAACGTTACCGACCGGGCGATGTCCGCCGTGTATGGCTGCCGAAGCCGGGCGGCGGACAGAGAGGGTTGGGCATTCCCAATATCGTCGACAGGGTGGTTCAGCAGGCGCTGCTCCAGATCATGGAGCCGATCTTCGAACCAACCTTCCACGGCAGCAGTCACGGGTTCCGCCCCGAACGCGGCGCTCACACCGCCATCGCGGAAGCAAAGGGATATCTCGAGGACGGCTATCGAACGGTTGTTGATATCGACTTGGCCAAATTTTTTGACCGTGTCCATCATCAGCGCCTGCTGGCCCGGATCGCGGAACGCGTGACAGACCCGCGGATCGTCGCCTTGGTTCGCCTCATGCTGAAGGCGGCGGTGGTCCTGCCGGACGGGACGAAGATCGCGGTTCAGGAAGGAACGCCTCAGGGCGGCCCGCTCTCGCCGTTGCTGTCCAATATCGTGCTCAGCGAACTGGACGGCGAACTGGCGAGGCGCGGCCTGCGGTTCGTTCGATACGCCGATGATTGCAATATCTTCGTGCGCAGCGAACGCGCCGGACAGCGCGTCATGACATCGATTCGTGGATTTCTGGAACGGCGCATGCGGCTCCAGATCAACGAAGAGAAGAGCGGCGTGCGTGCGCCCGACGAAGTTCAATTCTTGGGCTTCGGCTTTCGCTGCACGCGAGGAGAGGAAGGCGATAAAGTCGCCGTCTTTCCCTCTGGCAAAGCGGAGCAGCGGCTGAGGACGAAAGTGCGAGAGATGACGCCTCCCGGCTGGGGGCGATCCATCACAGCTTGCATGGAAGGCGTCAGTCGATACCTGACAGGATGGATATCGCATTTCCGGCTTTGCACGTCGGAAGCGGTCCCGATGCTGGGCGTTCTCGACGCCCACATTCGCCGTCGGGTCAGGGCGATCATTGTCCGACAGAAGAAGCGTCCGCGCTTTCTGTTCCGGCATCTGGCGGCAAAGGGCGTCAGCCCGGGTTCTGCTGCCAGTTGTGCGTATTGCGGCAAAGGAGCATGGGTGAAGTCCAATCGACCCGCGATGCAGAAGGCCTATCCGACGAAATGGTTCGACGGACGGATGGCCTCGCTCAAAGCGATGTGGAACGGACTGAACTCACCGCGGGTATCAGCCCAGCTCGCGCTGGAGTTCTGACATATCGATCCAAAGAGCCGGATGCGGGGCCCGCATGTCCGGTTCTGTGAGAGGCGCGGAGGAGCAATCCTTCGCGCCTACTCGACAGCTGCGACAAAATCGCGGGCGTTATGCGGCGACCGCCATCGCCGGCACGCCGAAGAGTGCGCAAGCGGCGGTTCTCGGGTCAAGAATTTAGCGGAGAAGATCGAGGCGCTGAGAAAGAAGCGCGGCGAATACACGGCGCATCTTGCCACTCTGGAAAAGAGCGGCGAAAGCCAGGTGTCGCTCACCGATCCCGACAGCCGCGCCATGGCGGCCTATACGAAGGTCGGTGTCGGCTACAACATTCAGATCGCCGTCGACGCCAAGCACAAGATGATCGTCGAACAGGCGGTGTCGAACGACGTTCTGGACATGGGCCTGCTGCAATGCACGGCGGAGCCGGCGCGAGAATTCTCGACGTCGAAAAAATCGACGTGGTCGCCGACAAGGGTTACTTCAGAACAGAGGACATCGCTTCTTGCGAAGAAGCCGGCCTGACGCCCTATGTGCCGCGCCCGCAACGCGGACCCGCGGTGAAGAACGGCTTCTTCCGCAAGGACGAGTTCCGCTACGACGCCCGGCAAGACGCCTATATCTGTCCCGCCGGGCAGGAACTGACGCCGATCCGCGAAGGCAAGCTGCGCGACTTGAAGAAAGTCGATTACGGCAACGCAAAAGCCTGTCGCGTCTGCGCGCTGCGTCGGCGCTGCACGAAGAACTTCCGCGCCGTCTCACGCCTCGAAAACGAGGACGCGCTCGACCGCATGGCGGCGCGACTGAAGGCGAGGCCGGAGCTTCTCGACCGGCGGCGCGAGATCGTCGAGCATCCCTTCGGCTCGATCAAACAATGGATGAACCAGGGCGCCTTCCTGATGCGCGGCCCCGGAAAAGTGCGCGCCGAGTTCAGCCTGACGGCGCTCGCCTACAATCTGCGCCGGGCGCTCAATACCTGTCGCTTGCGCGCACCTGGCATCTTGTCGAGACGCGCGTCTGCATGATGACAGGCAAAGGGACAGGCGCGAGGAGATGCAGCAGGACGGGGAAATCCATTTCGGTGTTTGGTTGCTGCGTCCGCAGGCAGGCTTGCCGCAAACCTCAGTACCCCCAATCTTCCTGCCTCACCGGCAGCCTGTTCAACGCCTCCCGATGAAACTGCCACTTCGGCATGAACCGATCCATCAGCGAGGTGAACCACGCGTTGTGCGTCGGCTCCAGCGGGTGGAGCATTTCGTGCACGAGGATGTATTCCAGGCAGTCCGGCGGCTTTTTTCGCCAGCTCGGTATTGAGGCGGATGTTGCGGGACGCCGGGTTGCAGCTTCCCCACTTGGTTTTCATGCGTTGCACGAAAAGCCGGTTCACCCTCACATTGAGAGTCGGCTCCCATTTCGCAATGAGCAAATCCGCCGCTTCTCGTAACCGATGGCGATACCACGCCTCGATGATCGCCTGACTTGTGGCCTTGTCGGCGCCAGGCCGAACCCGCAGCACCATAAGCTTGCGCTTCAGCTCTACCGACGGCGCTTTGTCGGCTTCCACGATCTTGAGCAAGTAAGCCGAAGCGAAAGTCACCGGCACCGGCCAGCGTCCGGTTTCGGGAAATTCGCGTATGCTCGTGGAGGTCGTGACGGAACCCCGAAATATTCTCGAAAGGATTTTAGGCGACGATGATCCGCCGGATCTTCTGATTCGTCCGGCATCGCCCAGGCGAGGGGCGGCGTTGGATTCGAGCCCCCGGCACCGCTCCGCCTCCGCGAACTTCCGCCCGACGAGCGGGGGCGGAGAACTGATTTCTGTGAATTCTAAGTAACATCCCGTATTTTTCCAGCGCATAAATGATGCGACCGTGCCTACACGCCCTGTAATTCCGATTCGTGTTGGTCTTAGGCGGTATCCCATAGGCTGTGCGGAGACGGCCGAACCGAACTACAGGGCGCCCACGAGAGTTTGCCGCGGCGCGGGATTAGGACGAGCGCACGATCCGCCGCGCGCTCGGCGACTACTTAGATGCCCTCGCCGGCACGAGCCTCGATAAAGGTGAGACATGGGCTAAAAATCCGCCTTCGGCGCTCTACGTATTTTCCGCAGGCTATAGCCTGCCCCCCCTGCCCGGCGCGAGCTGGGCATTTTTTTGTAGCGGCGGTCTACTCGTCATTGCAGGATTTCCTTCCGCAGCCTCACCTCCGCCCCGCTGCCGTTCTCCGCGATGAACTCGATTTCGGCTGAATCGGAGCGGCGATGATCCACCCAAGGTTGCGGATCATTTCAGGGGACGCTTTTGGCCTTTACGCCCGGTCGGGCTTGGTCTTCCTTCATGTCAGTAGCGCAAGACCCGCTTCCGCAAGGAAGATCATCAAAATCCGGCTTGTATCCCTGGTCGCGGTATTCCTGCTCAGAGACTTCAAAACCGAGCGTCCCAGACTCGACCAAAGCAGTATTTGGCTTTTCGTCCGTTCCAAGCGTCCGATAAACGCCTCGGGGTTCGCCTGTCATGTCGCCTCTCCCCTGCTTCGCGCTGAGCATCATAGGGAGATTGCGCCAAGGCGCGCGCCGGTCAAGAGGTTCAGATTCCAAACTAAGACGCCACCGTCACTCGTCATTCTCAGCGCTCAAGACTTCAATTGGGATTGACGCGGCCCTGGCGGCAGCTCCTGCAGCCTTCCTCAGTCTCCCGCCCTTCCGACTCGCGCTTTCCTTCTTTGGAGGCTTTCGGACGCCGGCCCCAGAGCCGCGAGACGGCATGCGTCCGGGAAGGGCCGGCATCCGAAACCCTTCACAAGACCGGGCGCCCGCCGCGATTACCGGATGTCCACATATGACCCCGCGAAAATGCCTCGGCTTCAAGACCCCGTTCCAAGCCATTCTCGCCGAGCTTGGCAAGGACGTGAAAATCCGCTTCGCTTAGACCGTTGCGCTTTGCGCCAGAATCCAGGGCGACCATCGAGATTGGCGATGATCGCATTGCCGTCAAGGGCCTTGTCGGCGATAAGCGCCTCGAAGGACGATCCATCGATCAGCGGGGGCGGGACAAGCCGCCGATCAGGGGTTCGGGTCGCCGAAGATTTGGCCGAGCCGGCGCACGAGCTCGCGGTTGGGGTGGTTCTGTGTGATCGTCCGGGCGTTCAGATAGCTCGAGGTGAGCTTCCAGGGAGCGCTGACCGAGGCCACGAATTTTCGATAGGCGGCGAAAGCGGCGTCCGGATCGTTTAAAATGAGCTCCGCCTCGCCGCGGGTCGCTTCGAGCCATTCGTCGGCTTCGCCTCTCCTTTCGGCTTCCTCGCAATCGCGAAGCGCCTGCCTCGCCTGTTTCTGCGCCGCCTCTCTATCTCCTTTGAACACGAACTCGAGAAAGGCGAGATTGATTCCGTGATAATAGGCCTGCGATAAATTGTTCCCCGCTCTCGCCAGCTCCAAGCCCTTCTTGTAGTGCTCGAAAGCGGCGTCGCCGTCGGCCTTCTGGCGCTTTTGCAGCCACTCGCGCTTACGGAGACCCGCCAGGGCGCCCAAAGTGTCGCTCTCCTTTGCGAAGCGCACGCTCGACGAACGGTCGGCGTCGCCCGGACCCGCGAGTCGCTCGCTTAGCAAACGATAGGCGTCGTCGCGGCGCCCAACGGCGTCCAGCGCGATCGCCAGCTGAACCAGCGCCTTCTCGTCGAGGCCGGCGGCCCTGTCGTAGAACTCTTCGATCAATCGCTGGAACTCGCCGCGTTCGATCATCCGCAACGCGGAGTCGCCAACGTCTCCGGCTTTTTCATCGCAAATGCGTCGGTCGATGAGCCTGACGAGATTGTCGTCAGCCGCCGCCGGCGAAAGCATCGACACATGATTGCCCGGCACGACCGCCTGCTGCTCCAGGGGAAACGGCGCAAGTGAGGAGTCGGGAGGCACGAACTGGTCCCGTTCGCCGGCGACGGCGAGGAAAGAGAAGGGCAGCCGATCTCCGAACTTCGCTTGCCAGTCCGCCCGCAGCGCCGTGATGAAGGGGCTGCCCCAGGCCATATCCTTGAGCTGACGCTTCAAAAGGCTAGCCGCCCCCGAGGACTTCTTGAGGCCGTCGCTCGGCGTCCCCAACAGAATGACGCAGCGCGTGCGCCGGACGAGAGTCGGATAGTCGACGAGAGCCTTCTGCACGACGAGTCCGCCCATGCTGTGGGCGATCAAGACCAGCCCGTTGTAAGGAGCGAGGGCGGCTTGCGCGAGATCGGTCGCCAGCCGCTGACCCAATGTCTTCAGATTGGCGTCGGCGGGCCAGAGCTCGGAAATGTCCAGGCTGAGGCTCGTCGCGTAGGTGACCGTGTAAATATCCCAGCTTTCGAGATTCCGCTGCGCCTCGATTCTCGGGAGGAGCTCCGTCCAGGTCGTCGCGCCGCTGCCGGTGAAGCCCTGGACGAAGATGATCGCAGCTTTGGCGTCCATCGACGACTTGCGAACACAAGTGATGGTTGTTCTATGGTCTACATTAACGCGGCTCAATCGATAACGTCGACCGACAAGCGTCGTGAGTACTACAGTGTTCGGATTGCCAGCGAGCTCGATGTCTGCCCCGGGCTTTGCCTCCGTGATGCGACGGCTTACCTGACCGTCGACCTCCCATTCCACCTCGATGAGTGCGGGGTCGAGGTCAGGAGTTTGGACGGCATCGCCAGCGGGCGGCGCCTCGTCGAGACGAACCCCGCCCTCAACAAACGTCACCAAAAAGCGACGCGTCGCAACAGACGCTAGCGATGGCAGCGCCCAGGCGAAGTCGCCGAACCGCGTTGCGTCGCGTGGGACGTCGGATGCAACATGCGACCTGACGCGCAAGGCTGAAGCGAGAAGCAGCGCTTGCACTGCAGGGACGCGCTTTACTAGCGGATCCAGACGCGCGCTCGCTTGGACCATCCATCTCGAGACATCCAGCGCCTCGCTTCCTTCGCCGGCAAGGGTGCGAAATACCGGTTTCACGCGAGTCTCGATTGCTGATTGCGCGGCGGCGCCGTGTTCAAGCGCCAGCCCGTTCAACTCCTCCTCGAGCAAGATCGCTGGAGCACAATCTGCATGCGCTGCAGCGGTGACCCGGCGCACTTCGGCCACCCGCGCGGGTTCTCCGGCGAGCCGCTTTCGCAATTCGTGCTGCACGTCGGGCGCCATCTGAAAGCCGGACTCGCTGCGGGACTCGACCAGTAGGCTGAACCACAGATCGGATTCCACCCCGGGTTCCGCGGCGGGCAGCAGCTCCAGGCGCAGGCGCCTCAGAAGGCCCGCATCCACACGAACGGCCAAACTGGCCAGCTCAGCGAGTTCAGCTACATGGGGCGACTCTTGCTCCTGTGCAGCAATGAGTCTCCGCGCGAGCTCATTCATGCGGCGTCGCCTTGGCTCGCCTCGCGTACCGCCCGAGCTACCTGCCTCGCAGTAGTGTGCTCGCTCCAATGCGCGATCGTAACCGCTCGGGCCAGGGCAGCCGGCCAACGGCGCGGCGCAAATGGCGTGAGCGCAACTATGCGGCAGCCCGCCTGAGCGACACGCTGGGCGAAAGAGAGCCACTCGGTCACATCGGTGAATCCGTCATCTTCGATAGGCGTGTGTCGATGGCGGTGAAAATCCGCGCATAGATGGCGCGGTTGCGAGCTTGGCGGCTTCTTTTGGGTTTGCCGAGACGATGATGGTGCGTGGCTGAGGTTGATGCGGCGGCGCGTGATGGCGTCCTGACGTCACGGCGGATGTTGGGGTAAGCTTGGCCTTTTCAAGGACAAGCACGGCGTCGATCTCGACTTGGCGGTTCTGTTCGACGCCGTGCCCCACACCGTGCCGGGCACGCATGTCCGATCAATATCGCGGAAAGCAGGGCGCTCGTCCACATGGCGTCGGCCAATCCGAGCATGACGACGCTGGATCGGCGAGGTTGTTTCTGTGCGCTGGGTGTCGTGCCCAGGCGCTGATTTGTAGCTGTTGCGATCGCGGCCAGATTTACTGCGCTGGGGATTGCGGCCCTCATGCACGGCGGCGTGGCCAGCGCGCGGCGGGAGCCCGTTACCAAGCCAGCCGCCGAGGTCGGTTCACGCATGCCGAGCGCGCGCGCCGATACCGGGCGCGATGCAAAAACGTGACGCATCAGGGTTCACCCCCACCGGCTCCCGGTGATTTTCTGTCGTTCGGCTCGCCGACGATCGCGAGCGACGCAACGACCTCGGATGTCGAACCCCGGCGACCGATCTCGCACTGCCACTGGTGCGGCCGGCGCTGTCCCGATCTCGTCCGCCAGGGATTTTTGCGCCGCCGCGTCGGTCGTCGCGGCGCGCCGCGACACAACCGGATGGGACGCGACCATGGTGACGCCACCTGATATCGAGGCGCAAATCCTGCGCTATTATCACGCCGAGAAGTGGGCCATCGGCACGATCTCCCGTCAGTTGCGCGTGCATCACGACGTGGTGCGGCGCGTGCTGGCGCAAGCCGGTCTGCCGAGGATTGGGTCCCCACGCAAATCGCCGATCGACGCCTATCTGCCGTTTATCCGTCAGACGCTTGAGGTATTCCCGTCGCTGACGGCCAGCCGTCTGTATGGGATGGTGCGCGAACGCGGCTATCCGGGCCGTCCCGACCACTTCCGCCACCTCATCGCCTGTTATCGGCCGCGTCCGAAGGCCGAAGCCTATCTGCGTCTGCTCACCTTGCCGGGCGAACAGGGACAAGTCGATTGGGGCCACTTCGGCCATCTCCAGATCGGCCGCGCGCGGCGTCCGCTGATGGCCTTCGTCATGGTGCTCAGTCATTCGCGGCAAATTTTTCTGCGCTTCTTTCTGGACGCCCGGATGGAGAACTTTCTGCGCGGCCATGTCGCGGCCTTCACCGCCTGGGGCGGCGCGCCGCGCGTTTTGTTATACGACAATCTCAAGAGCGCGGTGCTGGAACGGTGCGGCGACGCGATCCGCTTCCACCCCACTTTGCTCGGCTTCGCCGGACAATATCGCTACGAACCGCGCCCCGTGGCGATCGCCCGGGGCAACGAAAAGGGCCGTGTCGAACGCGCCATCCGTTACGTGCGCGAGGCCTTCTTCGCCGCCCGGGAATTTATCGATCTCGATGACCTCAATGGCCAGGCAGAGGCCTGGAGCCTTGGCCCCGCCGCCGACCGGCGCTGTCCCGGCGAACCCCACCGCACCGTGCGGGACGTGTTCGTTGAGGAAAGAGCCCGCCTGCTCCCGCTGCCTGACACCCCGCCGCCCTTGCTCGAACAGGTCGCGGTGTCGGTGGGCAAGACGCCCTATGTCCGGTTCGACCTGAACGATTATTCCGTGCCGCACACTCACGTCCGGCGCGTGCTGACCGTACTCGCCGATCCCCGCGAGGTTCGCATCGTCGATGGCGTGAAGGTGCTCGCCTGTCACCCACGCAGCTACGACAAAGGGGCGCGGATCGAAGAACCCGTCCATGTCCAGGCGCTGGTCGACGAAAAGCGCGCCGCGCGCCAGCATCGCGCCAACGATCGCCTCGCCCAGGCCGCGCCGGCCAGCCAAGCCTTGCTCGTGCGCGCTGCCGAACGCGGATCCAATCTCGGCGCCATCACCGCCGCTCTGCTGCGTCTGCTCGAACGGTACGACGCCGCCGCATTGCAGGCCGCCATCCTCGAGGCGCTGGAGCGCGATGTGCCGCACCCGAACGCCGTGCGCCTCGCCCTCGAACGTCACCGCGAACAACAAGGCGCCGCCCCACCCGTCGCCATGACGCTGCCCGCGCATGTGCGCGACCGCGATGCGCCGGTGCGGCCGCACGCGCTCGAAACCTATGACCAGCTCAAGGACGATCAAGATGACTGAACCCGACACGCGGCGCGCCCGCGCCGGCGCGCTCAATCTGCATGGACTTCTGGCGCACTGGAGCGAGATCGCCAGCGAGGCCTGGGTCGATACGCTGCTGGGCTGGGAGGAACGGGAGCGAGCCCGCCGCGGCTTGGAACGCCGGCTGCGCGCCGCCCATATCGGTCGCTTCAAGCCGCTTTGCGACTTCGATTGGAACTGGCCGAAACGCTGCGACCGCGCCGCCATTGACGCGCTGATGACGCTTGAGTTCCTCAAGGACGCCACCAACGTCGTTCTCGTCGGCCCGAACGGCGTCGGCAAGTCGACCATCGCGCAAAACATCGCTCATCAAACGCTGATCGAGGGACATGCTGTCCTGTTCACCAGCGCGGGCCAACTCCTGGGCGATCTCTGCGCGCTGGACAGCGACTCCGCCTTGCGCCGCCGTCTGCATCACTACGCCCGGCCACAACTGCTGGTGATCGACGAGGTCGGATATCTCTCCTATTCCAACCGGCACGCCGATCTGCTGTTCGAATTGATCTCGCGCCGCTATCAAAACAAAAGCACGCTGGTCACCACCAACCGTCCGTTCGCCGAATGGCGAGAGGTTTTTCCCAACGCGGCCTGCGTCGTCTCTCTGGTCGACCGTCTCCTTCACCACGCTGAGATTGTCTCCATCGAAGGCGACTCCTGGCGCCTCAAGGAAGCCCGCGACCGGGCGGAGCAGCGCAGCCGCCAGCGCCGCGAGGCCAAATCATGAGAAAACAGAGCAGATTGCCGGCGCATCTTCGTCCGCTCTCGATCGATATTCCCCGCACCTGGACGCCCGAACAGGCTCTGGCCTTGTTCGAGCTGATCGACGATCTGCGCGATAAGGTCTGGGCGCTCTATGGCGACCGAATGCAGGCGCTGCTCCGCGATCAACGGGGATGCGGCGGCGCCGGCGGAAATCGTGACGCCAGCGACGAACCATCATTCTGAACCGCCGAATATCCTGTGGTTCGATCAAGACGGCCATCCCGTCGTCCCGACCTGAGCGCTGCAACGCTGGCGCGCGCAGCGGCGGTCAAGGACGCCCGAAGGGCGCCGCGTGGCGGCGCGAAGCGTCCTTGACGGTCGCGAGCACGACAGCATCTTGGGCGCGGAGGGACGACTCCGTCACGCGCGTCAATCACGATGAGAATCCGTTCACGCCGTTTGGCGTGCTCCCGCCGCGCCTCGCGCCAAATCGAAATATCCAGCCCGTAATTGCCGAACCGTGCCCGCCAAAGCGCCGTCACCCCGCAAGCCGTCGTGGACCCAGACCAACCGCGCCATCTATGCGCGGATTTTCACCGCCGCTAACAACTGTCTTTAACTGGCGCGTCCACGTTGGCGGTGACGGCGTAAATCCGCGCTCACTGAGAAATTACCCCATGCAAGCAAACGGAAGCGAAATGATGCGCTTGGCGGCTTGCATGGCGACTGAGCGTGGAATTGAAGTTTGTGCGCCAGTTCACGACGCCTTCCTAATTTGTGCGCCAATAGACAAGATTGATGAAGAAGTTAGCCGTATGCAGGCATGTATGGCGGAAGCCTCACGCGCTGTGCTTGGTGGTTTCGAGCTACGCACAGAGGTGAAGATTTTCCCTTATCCTTATCGTTATAGAGACAAGCGTGGCAGAGAAATGTGGAGGAAGGTTAGGCGATTGCTAAAGCCACACCTACACAAAGAGAAGAGGAAAATAGCGTGAGAGACGAGGTTGACGACTTTGAGTCGCTGTATATACACAGTGATGATGTTCCCACGACACGTGTTGAAACAACAGTCGCGCGCCGAAACGCCGCGCGAAAGAAGCGGACGTTTATTAAAATTCCACTAGAATGGTCACACCGATTGTCTCACACGAAACACGCCTATACGCGAGCCGTTTTGGATTGCCTGTTGCTACTCGCTTGGAGAGGGGGCGCCGTCTCTGTAGTGCTCTCCAACTTGGCGTTGCGGGACTGGGGCGTCCCACCGCGCGAGAAATCGCGAGCCCTGGCTGAGTTGGAGGAGCTGAGGCTAATTACAACCGAGCGTTGTAAAGGTAAGTCCCCCCGTATCACCCTCCTGATCGAACCTGGACCGGTGAGTCCTAGGTGACCTGGACCGGTGAGTCCCGGGATTTTTAGAAACCTGGACACCCCAGTCCCAGCAGTATCTAGTCTTATTATATGTCTTATGAGATTCTCTCATCATATAATACAACCCACGGTTCCCCTTTTGGCAGGTTGTGGAGCGCCAACGAAAGAGGAGAGGCTGAAATGACGTTCATCATGACGGAGGAGGAGCGAGCCAGGGAAAAGGCGTTCTGGGATAACCCGAACGTCCTGTATGAGCTTGCAGTGCCGTCGGAGCTTGTTCATCCGGCCTACAGACATCTGTTGAGCAAATACAGCTATCCGCCAGAGCCGGAGCCTAAGCCCACGGGGGAAGTTGATTGCGGAAACGTGATCGACCTGTTTAAAATCCGCAGAGAACGGGCCAAGAGTTGTTTCTAACTCTGCTCAAGAGTTGTAGGTGGCCCAGGCCCTTCCTCAGGGTTTCTGGGCCACTGTCGTTTCTCAAGTGGCAATTACGGGATAAGGCTTATGCCGCTGGCTCCGGTTCGATCAACATATTGTAGGTGATTGGTTTTGCCGCGAGAGCGATGGACAGCAGCGAGCTGAAGGCCGCGTGGCGAGAACGGCGGCGGTTGAAGCGAAAGACGAACTCGTCGAGGTAGGATTGCAGATGCGGCCTGCGCAGGCCGTGATAGACGCCGAGCGCCCATGTCTTGAGGTTGGAAAACACGCGGTGGGTCCAGGGCAGCAGGACATGGGCGGCCATGCTCCCGACCACGTGAGGTTCATGGACGACATCGGGAACGCCCGGATAAGCCGCCCAGCCATCGGTTTTGATCGTCGCGCCTTTCTCCACGTGGGCGCCGATGAAACCATGCAGCGACGCGGCGGAGAAGTTGCGGATCGCGGCCAGACGAATACGGCCCGGCCCGCCGTCGCCGATTTCGACCGCGCCCGCGACGAGCATTTTGCCTTGAGCGGAGCGACCGCCGCCGCCGGTGAGCGGGTCGTCCTTACTACGCAAGGGAATTTCCGTTTCGTCGACCTCGACGAGCCCGCCGAGCGGATTGCGGTTTGGATCGCACATGGCCCGGCGTAGCTTGGCGCACAGCAGCCACGCCGACTTATAGGAGCCGAGCGCCAGCTGCTTTTGCAGCTGTAGCGCCGAGACGCCATTGGAGTGCGTGGCCATAAGATAGACGGCCCAAAACCAGACGGTCAGAGGCAGCTTGGAGGCGTGCATGATCGTCCCCGCCGTGACAGAGGTCTGCTTGCCGCAGTTGGCGCACTCATAAGTGAAGCGCTTTCCGCCGTGCGGCCAGCCCTTTTCATGGGCGCAGGCGGGACAACGGAAGCCTGAGGGCCAGCGCGCCTTGTCAAGCCACGCCGCGCAAGCCGCGTCATCGGCGAAACGGCGTTGGAAGTCGAGGAGAGAGGTGGGGAAATCGGCCATCACACGGACCTCGGGGAAAGCAGTGCGTTCGCTATTTGTTCTAACATCCGGGATGGCCCTTGTCACTGCATTTTGTGGGACCGGAGCCAGGGGAATAAGCCTTTACGGGATTACGCCTGACGGCAGGCTCGAGCCGCGCCCACTGGATGCGTCGATCGATTTCAGGCACCGGACGCCGCCACCACCCTGCGTGGGCCTATGTGTCTCGGCGGCTGATTGCTGCGCCTGGGAGCCTGGGCGCTCTCCTCGAGGTCTTCCTCGATCTCCTCCACCGGCGGCAACCTAGGCAACCCTCGAGCCTCCCGGATGTCGCAGGCGATCCGGTGTTCGAAAGTGGCGCCACTCTCGCCCGGTCGCCGGTTCCAATCCTTGTCCATGTCCGGCGCGACGCACAGCGTGAGTTCGTCTCCCGCAAACTTGCCCAGCAGCACCTGCGGATGTACGCCAGACGGCCACAGGCTTTGCAGTAGAATTCTAGTTAGACCTTGGCAGTTTGTTGGCATGGCGCACTCCTTTCGGGTGTGGCCTCTTCGCTTTGGATGTCGATTACCGAGGCAGGGGAAGCCGCTGGTGAGTTTTCCTCGCCGTCCGTCACTTATCCTCATCTCCGCCGCCGGAAAGCTCACCGGTGGCCTCCGCATGGCGTTTTGCTGAGGCTAGGAGTTCCGCCTGGTCGCGTTTCGCGATCATCGCCTTGACGCGTTCGATGTCGGCAAGAAGCGCCTTCGTGCCTTCCAGGCGGGGGCCTTGCAGGGCGAGAGCTGGTCGCTCGCGGCGCTCCCGCATCTGTTCGATGGCTTGATGCAGGCCGCGCATTCCCGCCGCGATCAGGATCGTGCCGTCGCCGCCGTCGCCGAGCTGCGCCTCGATCTTCGCCAAGCGGCGCGAGAGGGCGGCATGCCCCTTAATCATTGCGTTTCGCTCAGCCGCTTCTCGATCAGCGCCAGCCGCTCCTGGAGCGCCTGCGCCGCCGAGACGTCGATGTAACGCTGCGCCACGGCGCTGAGATTGGCCGCCTCGGCGCTCGTGATCGATCCTTCGGCCGCGCAATCGAGCAGGATCGCTAAAGCCTTCAAGGCGTCCTGGGGTCCGCGCACCTTCGGCAACTCGATACGGATCAGCCGCTCGCGGGGCAAAAGCCTTTCGAGAATCAGTCTTTGCGCGGCGACGTCGCCCGCCAGCGCCGCCGTGATGCAGGCGTTCAGCACCGCCTTGCCTCGACGCGCCATCAAGCCGCCGAGCCCGACGCCGCTCGTGCGCTTCGACCAGGCCCCCCGAGGTCGGCCGGCGGGATTGCCCGATTGCCCCGGCGCCCAGGGTCGCCCCAACGGTCGCTGCTTCGTCGCTGTATCGCCCGAGAGCAGCCGAGGTTTAGCAACCGGAGGCGGCCCGCTCCCGTGTTCTTTCGTGATCGTCTCGCTAATGCCGGAAGTCATTTGCTGTTCTTCCATCGTTGTTAGCGCTATATATCCCCCGTCGACCCCCACGGCAACGCCTAGAAGACTGGCAGAGCCCCGGATGTTGAAGAGGAGCGCAAAGGAACCGGCTATGGACGCCTCAACGAAAACATCAAAACCAGGATTACGAAAATGGACCAGCCTACCTACGGCCGCGTGTCTGCGACCATTACAGAATTATCAATTGCAGTGGCGTTTGCAGAACGCTATCACGGAAGAGTGCTTGTTGATGATGACTACAATTTTGTCATCACCAGTATCATGACAAAGGTCGCTAACAGTCACCACCCACTTATCATCGTCAATGGGGCTGCTGTTGGTGAGGATTTCATACTCAACCTAGTGCGGAGATTGATCGCTGAAGAGGCCGCCAAGGCCAGCGAGGCCAGGCAAATTCGCTGCGGCAGCTACAGCTTCGCAATGGGCTGCTTGGCCTTCATTCGCCGCGACGCCCGCCTTGAGCTGCCGCCCATGAGCCGCAAGCAGCGCGAGGACCACACCAATCTCTGGCGCTTTGACGATCTGATCGCCCTGGCCGAGCGGGATTTGGCGCACTTCCAGAAGCAGGAGAAGGCCGCATGAGCGCCCCCGACAACTCGCTGCAGGCGCTGCACCTCTATCTGCGCAACGCCGCCCTGCAGGCTGTCGATCACCTGCGGCTTTTAGCGCGGGACGGCGACCAGCGGGCCGTCGAGGAGTTGCGCCGCTACGGCATATCGGCGCCGCCGTTGAGTCTCCTGGGCTTGCAGCGTGTCGCCGCGAGCATGCCCGCCTCACTTGATGATGAGATCGAGGAGCAGGCCAGGCGCCGTCAGGCCGCCGACCAGGCCAGCGTGCATCATTTCCCCATCACGAAGAGGAGCCCCTCGAAATGACGATCTTGGCCATACGCGCTGGAAGCCTTGTCCTTTATGCAGGCCGCCGTGCGGCAGGGCGACGCGAGGCCGCAAAATATCTCAAACGTCGCGGCTTGATGCTCGGCCGCTATGAGGTTCATCTCGATCGCAAGCTCGAACACATGCTCACCATGCTACTGCGCTTGAAGGACCTGCGGCAGGGAGTGGTCGCGGGCTGACCTATTTGGCAAAAGAGCGGGCGTGGAGCCTGCCGGGCCAATGCCACGCATAGGCCTTTATCGCCCCGGCGAATGGCGGCCGGAGTTCCTCAGTAAGCGGACGCGCGCTCCGACAGAGGACGCGGCGGCTTGGCGCCAATAGCCGACATTCCGACCAGCGCTGGTTGAGTTCCGCTTCCGAGCGATATCGGGCATTCCGGATGAGCGCCTCTAGAAGGACGAGGACTGACCTGAGGCCTGCCTTCGCAATCCCGCGCTCGGGCAGCATTGTCCGCCGCGGCTCGTCGCTCATCAACACTTCGACACACTTCCCGTTCAAATGGCCGGTGGTTGACCGCTTCCGGTCTTTCCTCCCTGCCAAAGACCATAGAGGGTCCCATGAAAAAGCTTCTTCTCCTTCCGCTGCTTGCTCTCTCCCTCTCCCCTTGCGCTGCTCTCGCTGAACCTGTCCGCGATTGGCGCGATCTGGATAAAGTGCACAAGCATGTTCAAGAATTGATCCACGAAATGGAAAGGGCTCGCGCCGCCAATCATTACGACATGGACGGCCACGGAGCGAAAGCTGAAGCGCTTTTGCACGACGTCGAACATGAGCTTCGCGAAGCTATCGAATCCGCCAAGAAGGCGAAGTGAATCTATTCTTTAGAGCGCGCTTTGTGCGAAAGGTTTCTCTGCGGGGGCTGTCTGCCCCCGTATCCCCGAGAATGTTTGAAGCAAGATGACTAGAGAGGGTCATCTTCACCCGTGCCGCCGTTGGCCTCTGTGTGGCGGCTTGTTTTCCGACTCCGGAAATCGAGCGGCGGGACGCTTCCTCGCGGAGGCGGACAGGCGATTACGGCGCGAGATTATTGGCAATGTCGTTGAAGGGCGCTTTTAGTCTCGATCCGAGGTTGTTCATCGCACTGATGAGAACCAGCTGTACGCGCCGGAGCGAAAATCCCTCAATGAAGCAACCGAGATGGTTGGTTGCGCCGGAGTAAAAATCCGGCATTTGAGCAGCCCTTTGCTGTTTTTGGCGAGGGCGGGGGATGAAGCAGGTGGAGCTTTATTTTCAGGTCCGGCATGCAGTCCGGATAGAGGGATTAAGCGAGCGGGCGGCGGCGCGGCGGTTTGGGATCGACCCGAGAACGGTCTCGAAAATGTTGAAGTTCTCGATCCCGCCTGGCTATCGGCGGTTGAAGCCGCCGATCAGGCCGAAGCTGGACCCGTTTGTTGCGATCATCGACCGCATTCTCGAAGAGGACAAAAGCCGGCCCAAGAAGCAGCAGCATACGTCGAAGCGGATCTTCGAGCGGTTGCGGGACGAGCATGGCTTCACCGGGCGCATCACGATCGTAAAGGATTACGTGGCGAGCTGGCGGCAACGCTCGCAAGAGATGTTTGTGCCGCTAGCGCATCCGCCGGGTCACGCTCAGGTGGATTTTGGCGAGGCCCTCGGCGTCATCGGCGGCGTGGAGCGCAAGATCCACTTTTTCGCTTTCCACTTGCCGCACTCGGACGCCAGCTTCGTGGTGGCCTATCCGGCGGAAACGACCGAGGCGTTCTGCGACGGCCACGTGAAGGCGTTCGCGTTTTTCGGTGGCGTGCCCAAGTCGATTCTCTATGACAATACGAAGATCGCGGTTGCACGGATCCTGGGGGACGGCAGACGGCAACGAACGCGGGTCTTTACGGAACTCCAGTCGCACTACCTGTTCGAGGACCGCTTCGGCCGGCCTGGCAGGGGCAACGACAAAGGCAAAGTCGAGGGGCTCGTTGGCTTTGCGCGGCGCAATTTCCTGGTGCCGATCCCGGTGTTCGACAGCTTCGAAGCTCTCAACATCCACCTGCTGGAGTGCTGCCGCCGTCGCATGAACGATCGCTTGCGCGGCCATGATCAGACGATCGGCGAGCGTCTGGAGCGCGACTTGGCTGCATTTCAATCTCCGCTACCGCCCGCCTATGACGCCTGCGAGAAAATCGGCACGACGGTTTCATCGTTGTCGTTGGTGCGGTATCGGCTCAACGATTATTCCGTGCCGACATCCTACGGTCACCGCGAGGTGTTTGTGCGCGGCTATGTGCACGAGGTCGTCATCAGCTGCGGCGCCGAGAAAATCGCGCGTCATCCCCGCTCCTATGAGCGGGAAGATTTCGTGTTCGACCCGTTGCATTATCTCGCGCTGATCGAGCGGAAGATCAACGCGCTCGACCAGGCCGCTCCGCTCGTTGGCTGGAGGTTGCCGGAAGAGTTCGCGACATTGCGGCGTCTTCTGGAGGCCCGCATGGGCAAGCAGGGCAAGCGTGAGTTTGTCCAGGTTCTGCGCCTCATAGAAGCATTCAAGATCGAGGACGTGACCGCCGCCGTCCGCGACGCGATTGAGCGCGGGGCCATCGGTTTCGACGCTATCAAGCATCTCGTGCTGTGTCGGATCGAGCGGCGACCGCCGCGCCTCGACATGACAGTTTATCCGTATCTGCCGCGAGCAACGGTCGCGACGACCTCGGCGAGCTCCTATATGGCCCTCCTGGCGGGAGGCGCGGCATGACTGACACACCGCAAATTTTGCTGGCTCACTATCTGAAAGCCCTCAAGCTTCCAACGTTCCTCCGCGAATATGACAAGCTCGCCCGTCAATGCGCCGCCGAGGGCGTCGACCATATCCGTTACCTACTGCGGCTTGCCGAACTGGAACTGATCGAGCGGGAGCGGCGGATGGTCGAGCGACGGATCAAGGAAGCGAAGTTCCCAGCCGTCAAAAGCCTCGATAGCTTCGACTTCCAGGCTTTGCCGTCCCTCAATAAACCCCTGGTGCTGGAACTCGCCCGCTCGGAGTATGTCGCTCGTCGTGAGAACATCATCGCTGTCGGCAACAGCGGCACGGGCAAGACGCATATCGCCCTGGGATTGGGACTGGCCGCCTGTCAGAAGGGCCTGTCGGTCGGCTTCGTCACCGCCGCGGCCCTGGTCCACGAGTTGATCGAGGCCAGAGATGAAAAAAGGCTTCTGCGTCTGCAACGCCAGCTCGCGATGCATAAGCTGCTCATCATTGATGAACTCGGTTATGTGCCTCTGTCGCAAACCGGAGCCGAACTGTTGTTCGAGGTCTTCAGCCAACGCTACGAGCGAGGCGCGATGATCGTCACCAGCAATCTGCCGTTCGACGAGTGGACGAGCGTGTTCGGCTCCGAGCGTCTGACCGGCGCTCTGCTCGACCGATTGACCCACCACGTGCATATCTTGGAGATGAACGGAGAGAGCTACCGCCTCGCCCATTCCAAGAAACGCGTCCGTCGCGAAAAACCGCAACCCCCGTCAAAGCCCAGTCCTGACGAATAACGCGGTGCGACATGAAGCCCAAGGCCGGCACATTCGTTTGTTCAAGCGTGATGCATTTTTGCTCCGGCCCGACGATGCAAAATCACTCCGGCGTTGACATCTGCACGACCGTCTGTGGGAAAACCGCGTTGATCGCCTCCGGAAAGCCCTTCAAGCCGTCGACGACGGCGATAAGCACATCCTCGACGCCGCGGTTTTTCAGCTCGTTCATCACCCGCAGCCAGAATTTGGCGCCTTCCGAGGTTTCGATCCAAAGGCCCAGAATGTCCTTGGTTCCGTCCGGCGTGACGCCCAGCGCGACATAAACCGCCTTGTTGCGCACCAGGCCTTCGTCACGGATTTTGACGCGCAGCGCGTCGAAGAAAACCAGGGGATACATTGCCTCGAGCGGACGATTTTGCCATTCGGCGACCGTCTCCAGAACCGCGTCGGTGACCGTCGAGATCAGGTCCGGCGAGACCTCAAGTCCATAAAGTTCAAGCAGATGCCCCTGGATCTCGCGCACCGTCATGCCGCGCGCATACATCGACACGATCTTCTCGTCGAAGCCCGGAAAACGCCGCTGATAGCGCGCGATCAGCCTCGGATCGAAGCTCCCCTCCCGGTCGCGCGGAACCTTAATGTCGATTTTCGACGTCTCGGTCAGCACGGTCTTCTTCGAATAGCCGTTGCGGTGATTGGCTTTGCCCGCCGCCGCCTCGCCTTCAAGATGATCGTCCAGCTCGGCGTTGAGAACCCGTTCGGCCAGAGCTTTCTTCAGCTCGTCGAAAAGCCCGTCCTTGGAAAATACCTCCTTCGGATCGCGCCCCGAAAGAAGTTGGTCCAGTGTGTCCTTCTTGATCGCCATAGTCCGCCTCCAGCGGTGCTACTATGGCCCGGCACACAAGATTCCTGACAGTCCCGACGGCACCGATCCACAGTGCAGGTACCAACTGAGCACCATTAGGCTGAATCGCGGCCCTAATCAAGGTTGCCTACTTCTTGGGAAATACAAAGGGATGCGGCAATAGTTCAGAAAGAGCAAAGCTCCCTGCCCCTTGGACGTGGACCGCGAGGTCACCAGCACCAAATTCCGCCATTACCTGTCGACAGGCACCGCAGGGCATCAAGCTTTCCTGGCCAACGAGAGGGCCAGCATCGATGCAAGCGAGCGCCAACGCATCAATTCGTCGCGCTCCATCGGCCACGGCTGCGAACAGGGCGACCCGTTCCGCACACACTGTCAGCCCGTACGACGCGTTTTCGATATTGCACCCAACGTAGATGCGACCGTTCGCCCGCACCGCGGCACCGACCCGGAAGCCCGAGTACGGAGCGTAAGCGCCTACACCGGCCCCCTTTGCCCTCTCCAGCAATTCCCGGTCCGGCCTAATCATTGGCCCTTTTCGCCCAAGATTGGCGGAATTCGCTCCACCGCTTCATGGCCGAAAGAGGACTCTCCTCTGCCGGTGATCCTGGAAACTCGACTGGCCGGGGGTCGAACACGACAATCCCCTCCACCGGCACCCTCGAATTGAGGTCGATCACTCTCCTGTCCTTATCAAGGACGAATCTCGGAGCCTTGACCAGCTTTGTCTCTGCCATCGCTCACCTCAGGAATTGTTGGTTGAACACAATACTACACCGCAGCGCAGCGGATTTCATCACATCAAATAGGGCAAGTACGGCTGGGTGATCTGATGCCAAATCAGGAACGGGTGCTCCGGCCCTTCCGTAGTCGATCGCCGCATCGACATTGAGCACGCCAAGCACAGGCCCATCCAAATCGAGTGACAGCGACGCTTTACCCCCCGCGTGCGACGGCTGTTCGGGCCACATCTCCGTTACATCAATCAGGGGCATGCTCAGCAACCAAGTACGGTCTGCTTCAACGACCGGCGCTCCCGGTCCAGTTAGGAAGATGTCGGTACCGCTCGGGACGGCCCCACTCGACTGTTTGCGTCCTCTCAAATCGGCCACGACTGTGGCGCGCTGCGAGTAGACAAGTGAGGTAATGCCCTCACCGCGGGACAAACGGATGTGCTCGTCGCAATCTCCGTCCATATTGAATTGATAAGCGAGAACCAACTCATCGTCCTGGGGCACAATAATGTTGGAGCGCACCCGCGACTCCGGGACGAGCCAATCCTTCAAAAGGAACTTAGCACGCTCGACTAATGCGGTCAGGATCGGCTTGATTGTATCGTCCGCTGGTAGCTGAAAGCACCCCGGCTCTATGGCCTGGCGGCCATTGATCCGTCCACGATTGAACGCAGCGCTCACCAGTTCGGCATTAGAAAGCGCAGCGAAGTCAAGTACGCCTCTTGGGGCAGTATCTGGGGGCGCGGGCGAAGGGTTCACCGTGCGTCGTTTCGCCATAACCATCGCTAATTTATCGTCCAGTCTCTGGCGGGCGCGACCCGTGAGCAATCCAATTAATCCGCGCGAGAATCCGTCGACCTGATTACGCCTGAAGGTCAGCCAGCTTGAGGAGTTGGTGGGGCATGGGGGCGGTTGAGAGAGCGACGGCGGCGAGACGCGGGATCATCTGGCCGAGATCATATCTTCGATTGAAGCGATACTCGAACTCGGCGAGGTAACGGGCAGCGTGCTTTTCTCGCACGGCGCGGTATGTTCCGAGGAGCGCCGCCTTGATGTTGCCAAGCGCCGTGTTGACCCACTTGAACGTGGGGTTCTTGACGGCGGCTCTTGCAGCCTTGGAGCCTGACCCGGCGATTATCGCCTTGTGCGAGCAACCAGCCTCAACGACGGCGGAAAAGCAGGCCAAGCCGTCGGAGACGACCTCGGCGCCCGGCGTCAACGCCGTGCTGGCGAGCTTTTTCAGCGCATGCTTGCTGAAGGCCTTTACCCGCCGCAAGATGATCTGATGCGGCTTGCCATCGTCGGTGGTCTGGACCGCGGCGACGAAGGGCGTCTTGCCTTCGGCGCCGCGCCCGGGAGGCCCGGAACGCTCGCCGCCGAGATAGGCGTCGTCCATTTGGATCTTTCCCTTCAGGCGTTTCGTGGCGTTGCGCTCGATCATGACCTGCGCGAGCTTGTGCTTCATCTTCCAGGCGGCGTTCTGGGTGATCCCGAGCCGTCGCGCGAGCTCGAGGCTGGAGATGCCCTGCTTGGTTTGCGTGAGGTGATACATGGCGGAAAACCACAGGCGCAGCGGCAGTTTGCTGGCGGCGAAGATGGTCCCGGCGCGCACCGAGGTCTGCTTGCGGCACGCGCCGCATTGGAACAGCAGGCGCATCCCGCGCGTCACGACACAGTGCGCCTTACCGCCGCAATCGGGGCATTCGAACCCGTTCGGCCAGCGCCAGTTGACCAGCGCCGCGTGACACTGCTCCTCGCTGCCGTAGGCCTTGTTGAACTCGGTCTCGCTGAGACCTTTCTGGAATTGCACCTTATTGCGCGCCATGGCCGAACCCTCCCAAAAACAGAATGTTCTGTTTTTGTTCTCACACGAAATTTCGGCTGACGCAAGGGCGTAATCACGTCCGTCGAAGCCGGCTGGCGATAACTTCGCTGAACCCGCTGGCAAACGAAGCCCCACATGCAACCACGGAATGTGCGCAAGTTCCACGAGTTGCTGATCGCCGCTATTGCGCAAAGATCTTCGATAATCGAAGCCAAATACCCACGCTGGAAAGTTCGAGATCACCCCTCCATCAACGCAGACGTCTAGTTGATCGGAGAGCCTAGTTGGCTGAAAAAATCCCGGAAATCCAGACGAAGCGCGCGCTGCCTCTGCTATGAATAAGTCAGCGCACCCGGGATCGAAAGATGACACCACCGCCATATTAGCGCCTCGCACATCCGTAACGATGAGAAACAGCGGCATAGTTCGCGAATCGTGCAACGCTGCCACATCGTAAAAGCGGAGGAGCCCATCAGAGGGTAACGCATTTTGGTGCGGCCTGAGCAAAGGGCTGTCACGTAGTAATTTGTCTATCTCTCTCACCATCCCATCGCCCGGGAAAACTCCTCGTCTTTTAACTAGAGCGTAGAAGGTGATCAGGGTCCGCAAGGGCAGACTTGTGAGTTGCCAAATCCACCAAACAGGCGTTAGCCACCAGCGGCAGCGACCTGGCCAAACAAGGTGTGTGAGGAGCTGAAACGGACCACTAAGCGTGGCAGAGACTGCATCAGTAACAGTCGTGAAGCCATCGAAGCGGATTCCCAACAATCGACCGCCACCGCGGCCGAAGAAAGCGTTCACCTGAGACGGCGCAAATAGGCGGACCACTTCTTCGCGAATTGCCTCTGGAGAATAGCCCGCCCAATACAGCGTCGCGATGATCGCCCCTGCTGAAGTTCCGGCCACTGCGGCAGGCAGAAGACCCTGATCCCCCGTGGCGCGGCCATCGTCATCAAAAGCGCGGCCGGTCAGGCCCTGCAACTGACCTACTAGGTCGATAGCGACCGCACCTCCACCCTGTATGGTTATGACTGCAACGCGAGCGAATTCCATGATGCCCCCCGAACGAGCGCATCGAGGACAAAGACCCTACTAATGATATGTCCGAACTGAACGTACGTCACCCAGGCCGAATATATGACACTTCCAAACGACCGCTTTGTAGCATCTTCTGAGATTGGAAATGTGCGTTTCGGCCGCACTAGCCCGTGGCCACCCTGAGCAACCGATAAGGATAAAGCTTCGATCGTTCGAATGTTTTAAGATTTCAGATTGTTAAGACGCCCAGCCTTCAGCGTGAGCTTTACATTAGAATCAGGGCATGGCGCACATTCCCGGCTTCGACCGCTCGCAGTTGCTGCTGCTACCCGAAGCGTCACTTTGTGTGCTCATGTCTGTTCCAATGCCTGCGATGCCAAGGGAAAAGGCGCAAGCGGCTCCCACCGCGAGGCCGAAAGTACCGATGCGCTGGCGAGAGGCGGACTGCTCCGTAGGCCGGCGTCACGTCGCCGCGACTGGCCCCACACGCCGCGCGAACGAAACGGCGCGCGCTGGCGATGGCGGGAAACGGCACCTCGGGCGCGAGGCCGATCGCCTTGAAGCTCACGGGCGTCGAGCGCAGGCAGACAGGATTGCGGCATGTCACCCATGCGCCGGCGACACCTTGGGAGCGGAGATGGGCGATTGGGGGGCGATGGTCCCGGCCGAAGGCGCGGCGATGCAAAATCGGTCGCTGGCCATTTCCCCGAATTTCCGGTTTCTGCTTACCGCACGCTTACCGGCTCGCGTAGCCTAATCGAAAGTTTTCCGAAAACCCGGTCTAAGTCGTTGAATTTACGTGGTGCCCGGGGGCGGAATCGAACCACCGACACTGCGATTTTCAGTCCTTGTGTTGGGTTGGCGGGGTGCTTCTCGGAAGTTCTAAAAGCATATGAGTTTCATTGTGTTGTGGCGATCCAACCCGCTTAGCCGCGTCTATAATGTTCCGGAACGTTTCACGAATTTTGATGCGCCATTACACAGAATTTTCACCGGCTCGCCGATCAAGGCTCGGAACGCCCAATATCCAGCCCTCGACCTGCGCCTTCGCCTGCTCAACCGGCGAAAGGTACGGCTTGCCGTAATCCTCCGGCTCATCGCCCGTGAGGATGCGCATGACTTTGACGGCGCTGCCAATCACGTCGGCGGGGCGCTTCTCGCCTTTAGGGCCGGTGGGCATGTCCCTATTCAATCTCGCTTGCGATCTTGTCGTATGCCGCTTGGGCCTTATCCAAATCGTGTTTCTCCAGATTGATTTCGCCTTGTGGGCGGTTGCGCATTTTTGCATCGTAGTAGCGGCGTTCGGCCTCGTTCCGATGTTCGAACGCCGCTTTCCATTCCGCATATTTTGGATGGTCTTCAACCGGCATGGTCGCTATCCCTCTGCTTTGCGCTAAGCATGTCAGGGAGTTGGTCCGGGTGCGAGCCCGCGTCAAGGGCGCTAAATTTCAAACTGAGGCACTACCCAAAGGCGGTTCCAGAGCGGCGGCGATGGGCAAACTCGGTCATTACGACAAGGCTTTCAACCGTCTCCGGCATCTACTTCCTTTCCCGAGTCGAAAGCTTCTCAAGTTTCGTAAGTTTCGCAAGCACGTCGTCACCAACATGCTGCACAAGATCGAAAATCTGCAACGCGGTCACGGCATCTGCCTTGCTGTGTTTGACTTGGTTGTATCGCGCGATCCCGCGAAATCTTGCGCCCTGTTTATTGAATGCGGGCTCAGTGGCGGCGATTAGAACACCTTCAATTTCGTTGAGCGTGCTCTTGAGAGTGCCTCTTACCCTCTTCTCCGGATCGTCACGCCCCGACAGCTGCCCGCTCGCACGATTGATTGGCAATAGTCCGAACCAGCTCACATAATGCCATCGGTGCGCGAGATAATCCCGCGTGTGGCTTCGAAGCCGGACAAAGAGGCGCGCATTTCCTTGGCCCGCCTGACCAACATAGATTGGACGACGGGATTCGTCATAAAGGACGTAAACGCCGATCTGTTCGCGAAAATCGACAATGCGAGCGCTACGCCGTCCTTCTAAGCATCCCCTGTTGCTTCCACGTCCCCAAAAAATATGGTCGCGTCGCCACATAATCCCATAGTTCTTGATGACAGCTTCGACTTTCGTCGATGACTTCCTCGCAGGCCGCTTCATGTTAAGGCCCCATCCAGTCGTACCGCCGTCTTGCCCCAAATTCCCGCGAGGTTCTCGCCGAGCACTTCGAGTTCATTCCACCGCCTCCCGTTCCCCCGCCCCGGTGGGCGCGAGCCGGGCCGCGATTTTTGTGAACTGCTCCAGCGCCGCCTCAAGATCGTCCGCGATCTCGGCCGCGATGATGTCGGGCGCCGGCAGGGCGTCGGTGTCGGTCAGGCTCTTATCCTTGATCCAGAACAGGTCTAGGCTGAGCTTGTCGCGCTTGAGAAGCTCGTCGTAATCGAAGCGGCGCCAGCGCCCCTCCGGGTTCGCCTCGCTCCAGGTTTCGGCGCGCTCGTGCATTCGGCCCGGCTTGTAGCAGGCGACAAACTCGTCGAAATCGCTGCGCCGGATCGGCTTCTGCTTCAGCGTGAAATGCTGGTTGGTGCGCAGGTCATAGACCCACAGCTTGTCGGTCCAGGCTTCGGCGCGTCCCACCTTCTTGTCGAAGAAGATCACGTTGGCTTTGACGCCCGGCGAGTACCAGATGCCGGTCGGCAGGCGCAGCAGCGTATGCACACGGCATTTCTGCAAGAGATTACGGCGCACCTTCTCGCCGGCGCCGCCCTCGAACAGCACGTTGTCGGGCACCACCACCGCGGCGCGACCGTCGATCTTCAGCAGCGAATAGATATGCTGGACGAAATTGAGCTGCTTGTTGCTGGTCGAGGTCCAGAAGTCCTCGCGGACGACGATCTGGTCCTCCTTCTCGGTGTCGCCCTCCTCGTTGACGAAGAGGAGGCTCTGCTTTTTCCCGAACGGCGGATTGGTCAGCACCATCGAATATTCGCGTTTCCAGGGTGCGGCGAGGCTGTCATGGCCGGAATAGATCACCACTACGGATTCGCTGCCGATGCCGTGCAGGTAAAGGTTCATCGCGCACATGCGGCCGACCTTGGCCGAAAGCTCCATCCCTTCGACCAGCCCTTCGCGCAACGCCCGTTTCTCGTCGGCATCGAGGTCGCGCTCGTTGCGGTCGAGAACGTATTGATAGGCGGTGCAAAGGAAGCCGCCGGTTCCCGCCGCCGGATCGCAGATCGTCTCCGCGGGTGTCGGCTGCATTGCTTCGCAGATCGCCTCGATCACCGGCCGGGTGGTGAAATACTGGCCGGCGCCGCGAGAGGATTCCTGCGCCGAGCGCGACAGCAATTCCTCGTATATCGTCCCTTTCACGTCCACCGGCAGGGAGAGCCAATTCACCTTGTCGAGCAGGTTGACGATAAGCTGTTTGAGCAGCGCCGGATTGTGAATTTCGCAGCGCGCGCCCTTGAAAATGACGCCGAGCATGCCCGACTTGACGCCGAGCGTTTCGAGGCTCTTGCGATACTGGTCCTCTAGCGCCGCGCCGTCGAGCGGCAACAGCGCCCTCCAGCCGAGTTCCGGCGGCACGATCGGCGCGCGATTATAGGGCTCCTCGGTGAGCTGGTCGGCCATCTTGAGGAACAAGAGCAGCGTTAACTGCTCGACATATTCGAAGCAGGACAAGCCGGCGTCCTGCAACACGCCGGCATAGCTCCAGGCCCGCTTACCGATCTGCGATGCGTCCATGCTGGGTCTCTTTGGTTGCCGCGCGTGCGACCTCGCCCGCGGGTTTTCTAGGCGCGGCGCGGTTTGCGGCCGTTCAGTCGCTTGGCGGCCGCGGCTTCGCGGGTGCGCTGCTCGCGTTCCGCGGCGATGCGTTTCAGAAGTTCGGACGCCGGCTCGTCCGTCGGGTTCTGCGGCGCCAGCTTGCCCGAGAAGGCGTGGCGCAGGATGGATTGGCGCAGGGCTTGTGCGTTCTTTAGCTTTGCATCGAGGTCGGTTTCCAGGTGGTCGACGATGGAAAGTTGATCCTCGACGGCTTCAACGATGGCTTCCTGTTCCGCGATTGACGGTAAAGAGACTGCTGCCGACTCCACGGTTTCCTGATCGATTTTGGGCATGCTACCGGAGATGCCTTGAGCCTTCCTTTGAAAGTAATTGCGACATCTACTGGATTGGAGGCAAATCTCGACAAAGGCGGGTGGGATAATTTTGGCCACGCGCGCGCGAATGAGCAGGTCGGGAAAAATAGCGCGACCGGCTTCGCCTTTGTATCTTCGTGTTGTTCCTACCAGCTCTGGGGTGTTTGAGCGTTCGACGAAGATATCATCCGTTTCGACCCAGAGGTCTCGAACCTTCTCCGGGTCAGCAGCGGTTTGCTTTACATTGACATCGGAGAAGTCGCCATCCGTGACGGCGGATAAGGAAAAGGCGGGAACACCCGTTCCGCTGGTGACCGCCTTGGCCGAATGTCCATTTCTCAGCGGCTCACGTATCAACTGATCGACCGTTGACCAGCACCATCCTTCCGGCAGCGGCGGCAGGGCGGCAGTGTCCGGCGCTACGGGCTCCGTGTATTTTGCCTTCCAGTTCTGCGGCGGCTCGCGACCCTTCTCCTTGAACTTGCGGAGTTGCTCCTCCTCCCAGCGCCGGCGGTGTTCGGCGAGGATGCGCTTGAGCAGCTCGGACGCCGGCTCGGTGTACGGATGCTGCTTGCGCCATCCGGCAGTGAGCGCGCCTTCGACCGCGGCCTTGAGCACCGCGGCGCGATAGAGCTTCAGCTTGTCCCGCACCCGTTCCAGTGCCGCCACCCCGGCGTCAAGGTCGGAAATCAGTTCCTCATAGGCGTCGATAATTCGGCGTTGCTCTTTCAGTGGCGCAACCGGAACTTTAAGCTGCCGAAATCTATCGTGTGTCAGATTGAGTCCGCTGTCGCTGCCGCCGGTCTTCATTCTGTCGATTGCATCGCGAGCAGCTGATGTTTGCAAAAATCCCTCAAGGTACCTCGGTTCGAACAGCCCTTCGGGTACGCGGAATCGATACATCTTGCCCGAGATCATCAACTTCTCGCGCGTCGTTCTCACTAGGCACGCTATTCCGCAGCGAGCGCGAGGCCCTGCGCAAGTTAAGAGGATATCGCCAACCTTCACTTCGATCTGTGGACGCGGAGTCAAGGCCGCCGGTAGTTGCTTGTTTTTCTCAGGCAGAAATGAACCGGGCTGGATAGCGGTGGTTTTGAGCACGCCCCACATGTTTTCAGTCGGGCTCAACTCCTTCTCACATTGAGGACTCCATCCCTGATGCATGACGCGGCCGTCATCCAGGACTTTGAAGATGTCCTCAATTGCGGCGCTCGCCCATCCTTGGGGCAATGATCCGGGTGGTTTACTCACGCCGCCAGCCTTTCATTCAACTCAGTCATCAGCGGCTTGAGCTTGTTTCCGAACAGCGCATGCGCGCGGCCAAGGCTGCCATGCTGGCCAAACCAGCCGGCCTCGAAATCCTCCGGAGCAATGGCGAGGCTGGTAGCGATGTGCTCGGCCATGCGATCGAGCCATTCGCGCTGCTCGGTCGTGAAGGCGGTGTCGGAATCGCGATCCTTAAGCCATTGCCGATACCGCTCGCGCAGTTCCTCGCGATAGGGCACCAGCGTCATCGCCGGCATCAGCGCATGGCGCACCAGCGTCACCAGATCGGTCAGCACCTCGCCGCCCATGCCCTTCACCTTCTCCGCCTCGACGGCCTGGAAGGCGCGCCACAACTGCGCCGGCGTCGCGGCGAGCGGCGGGCGCGCCAGCGCGTCGCGCAACTGCCGCAGTTCCTTCAGCGAGAGTGTCAGCGGGCGCGTGCCGGCATAAAGCACCTGCAACGCCGTCAGCCCGTCCTTGTGTTCCGCGATCCAGGCACGGAAGTCCTTCACCTTGGCTTGGGCCTTCTCGACTGCCGCTGCATCGAAGCCGGCATAGAGCACGTCGTCGATCGTGTGCCGGTCGATAGTCTGTTCGTTCTGCGCCCGGATTTCCAGGATGCACCGGCGCAATTGCGCCTTGAGGAAGGGCGTGACCGCCTCCCGCGCCAACTGCTCGGCCGCCTGCTTGATGTGCGCTTCGGTCGGTGCGCCGACGACGCCGGGCAGCTTCTTCGCGGCTTCCACCTGCGCATCGGGATCGCAAGCGTTGAGCAGATCGTGCGCAAGATCGGCGAAGGATTTGCCGCCGGCAAGCTCCCTCAGCTCACCGAGTTGATCGGCGCTGAAATCCCGTTGCAGGCGGGCGAGCCGGCCGGCGAGAGTCGTCAGCGCATCGGCGTCGGTCCCGCCCTGCGCCACGTAGTTGAGTAGCTGCTCAAGCGTCGCCGACGGCTGGCGGTTGAGCGTCTTGGAATCGGTCTTGTCCTCCTCGCAGACGCCCACCGCGTCCACGATGATGAAACGATCCTTCACGCGCGCGCTGGGCGTCACCGTACGCAGCTTGTCGGGCGAGATCACCCGCACGCCGCGTCCTTTCATCTGTTCGAAGAAGCCGGCGGATTTGACGTTGCGCATGAAGAACACGCATTCGATCGGCTTCACGTCGGTGCCGGTCGAGATCATGTCCACGGTGACCGCGATGCGCGGATAGAAGCTGTTGCGGAAATTAGCGAGGATTTCATCCGGGCTGAGGCTCGATGTCTTCACCCATTCGGTCACCTGCGATTCCGTGCCGTCGTCATTCTTCACCGTCTTGGTGATCTTGGTGAAGCCGGTGCGATAGGTGATCTTTTGGCAGAACTCGTTACCCTCAGCGAACACCTCGCGGGCGATGCGGACGATGTCATCGGCGTGCGAATCGTCCTTCGCGAAAATCAGGGTCTTCGGCACCTCGGTTCGTCCCGGAAAGGCGTCGGGCAGCACCTTGTCGCGGAATTGCTGCAACACGGTCCGAATCTGGCTTTCCGCGACAACGTCGCGGTCGAGTTGTTTCGAGTTGTAGGTCAAATCCTGATTGAGAAACTCCAGCCGCTCACGCCGCGTCAATTTGTGGCGCTTGTCCACGTAAACCCCGGTGTCGCCGGCCGCGATGGTTGCGCCCTGTTCGGTGACGCGGGTGCGGATGCGGTAAACGTCGAAATCGACGTTTACGCCGTCGGTGACGGCCTCGTCATGGCCGTACTGCATGATGAGGTTCTGGTTGAAGAAGCCGATCGTTTTGCCGGCCGGCGTGGCGGTGAGCCCGACGAGGAAAGCGTCGAAATAGAGCAGCACCTGGCTCCATAGCTCGTAGATCGAGCGGTGGCACTCGTCCACGATGATGAAGTCAAAGAACTCTGGCGGGATGCCGGCATTGTAAACCACGTCCGGCGGCGCGCCTTGCCACGGCTTCGCCGTGTCGAAGGCCGAGTCCTCCTCGTTACCGGCGTCGAACTCGGCCTCGCCCTTGAGCATGGAATAGAGCCGCTGGATGGTAGTGATGACCACCTTGGCGGCGGGATTGATCGCGTTCGTTTTGAGCCGCTGAACCGTATAGAGTGTCGGGAACTTGCGCGGATCGTCCGGTGGCTCGAAATTGGCGAACTCGTCTTCGGTCTGCTTGCCGAGATTGCCGCGGTCCACCAGGAACAGGATGCGCTTGGCATTGGCGAACTTGAGCAGACGATAGGCAACATTGACGGCGGTGAAGGTCTTGCCCGAGCCGGTCGCCATTTGCACGAGCGCGCGCGGATCGGCCCGACCGAAGGACTGCTCAAGATTGCGGATCGCTCGCGCTTGCACGGTCCACAGCCCCGCCTCGTCGAGCGGCTGCATTTCCTTGAGTCGGGCGCGAAGCTGCGCCGGCTGCGCCGCCCATTCCGCGAGCGTCTCCGGGCGGGAGAACTTGAATACCTGTCGGCTGCGCGGTGCCGGGTCGAGCCCGTTGGTGAAGAACGTCACCGAGCCGTTCGATTCGAACAGGAAGGGCAGCGGGCGCCGATGGGCCGGCAGATTGTCCGGCAGGCCGGCGGCATATTTGGCTGACTGCGCTTCGACTCCGGTTAGTGTGCCCGTGGGCTTGGCCTCGACCGCGCCCGCCGCCTTGCGATCGACATAGAGGAGGTAATCGGCGAAGCCGAAGCCCGACTTCATAGCGAACTCGCGCACCGCGACGCCGCGCCCGGCCGTCAGGTCGAGGTCGTCCTTGTCCTGGACGATCCAGCCCGCCCCCGACAAATCGGCGTCGATATCACGTCGCGCTTTCTGTTCGGGCGTCTCCCCCAATTGCCCCAGCCTCGTGCTTTCGATTTCCCCTCGGGCGCTCCTTGCGGCAAGCTCGGGAAATCTCGGTCGAGGTTTCACTATCGCCGGAAGGAAGTGTGGTCCGCAAGCCACGACCTGGAGCGTTGCGGGCTGCCCGGTGCGAGTGCAGCCTGCGAAGGTGCTCGCCCACAAGGCGCGCACCCCGCTTTCGCCCTTGGCGGTGAGGTTTGGCCGCGCCTTGCCCTTGCGCATGGGATGTCCGGCCGGAAGGTCCGGGGCTCCGGGCGCTTTTTGCCAAACGGATCAGGCGGGAACCGCGCTCTGCCGCAGGTCCTTCAAGCGCAGCAGCATGGCGAGCAGCCGTTCGAGCTTGCGATCGAGATGCACCTCGTAGCGCCCGAGCCTTTCCAGCTTGTCGGGGTCGAGCGCCTCGCCGAACGCCTGTTCGCGAATCAAGGGCCGGTTTGCCAGTTCCCTGCGTCGGGTCTCGAACCACGGCATCACTTCGGACTCGAGGAAGCGGCGTAGGCCCTCAACATCGGCGGTGGCCGGCGTTTCGTCCTCCTCCAGCTCGTCTGGCTGACGCGCGAGCATATCTGCCCACCATTCCCGCGTGTCATCACGCAGAGCCGCCAGCGCGGCCTCGTAGCGGTCGTTGCGTCGCGAGCCGAGCAGGTCGAGGGCGCGGCGCGTCATCGCCTCGTCCACCTGCATCTCGCGGACATCCTCCTCGGTTTCAGCGGCCGTGGCGCGGATGGCATCGACCACGCGCTCCGATTGGTCGGTGGCGTCGAGATGCACCAGCGCCACCTTCACCGTCTCCCGGTAAGAGTTGAGCGTTCCATCCAGTCCGCGACGGTGCGCGGCGGCCTCGGCCAGGCGCAGGCGCCGCTTGCGCCAGAGAATGCCCGCCAGTTCCTCGACCAGATGTTCCTCGGTCGGTCCCTGCGGGCCGTGCTCGGCCACCAGCGCCGCGACCAGGTCGTGATACTCGCCGGCATCTTCCCAGGGCAGTACGGTATAGCGCGACAGCAGGCCATGGCGCAGCGCATTGAAACGGGTGAGCGCGGCGCCTGCGGTATCCGCCGGCGGAGTAGGACCGGTCTCGGTCATCGCCATGATCTCCTTTTGGGGCTCGGGGCTTTGATCCGCGCCAATAGTTGGGCGGCTTGTATTTCGAAGGCGTCCTCGGCGCGCATTTCGGCGTCAAAGGCTTCCGCGTGCAGCCGATCATAAGTTCGCCGCCACATCCCTTTCGGCCGCTTTGGGAAAGGCGCGGCCATGCCGGGATCGCCGCCGAGACGCTGCCTAATCTTATTGGCGCGACGCAGCGCTCGGTCCCATTCGCCTTCGCTCTGACTCGCATGCACAAGGTGGTAGCAATGCCGACAGAGGAAATACCGCCCCGACCCATAGAGCTTGGCGACGCGTCGGCTACAGGCGGTGCCATTCACCACGCCGGGGCAGAGGAAATACGGCCGATTTCCACCAAAGCGACAGGGCGTCCGAACGATGCGGACGGTTTCTTCGACGTCTTTCCATTCTCCGCCGCCGAAGCGCACGCGGTAGGATAGGTGCAACCGATCGGTCTCGGCCCGCAGATTGATCCATGCGACCCGCTCGCCGTCGCGCGTCCATTGCCAACCACCAACCCAGCCAGGGCGCAGGCAGCCCGTCTTGCAGAGCTGATTTACGTCAATCGAACGGCAGGCTTCCACCTTATCGCGCCCTGCGCCGCTCCGTCGACCCGATCCAAAGCCGCCCATCATGCGTCTCCGTTTTTTACGAAATCGTTTGAAGAATTCGCTGTGATGCGGGTCTGAACAATCCTCTTCGCTTGGCTTCCTCTGGCATTCGCCACTGAATACTTGTTTGTCCGAAGCAGACGCTCACATTCATTCCAGCCTTCCAATCCAGGCTCGAATTGCCTTTCGGCCATACCTAGCAAGCAAAATTGAGTTGAGCGCTCTTTCATCCTCCCGACCTCCCGCCCCCTACTGGTATATTATATGTGTGCCGCTAGCAGCACTGAGGCTCGCTGGCGTGGCGTCCCTATAGTGCGCATAGCGGAACTGCATCAGACGCTCAGTGTCGCGAGAGGCACAATATAGTATCCCGGGAGAACCTGAGCGTGCTGCTAGAGGCACTGTGGTACGGCGTCTTCCAGTGTTCATAGGAGCACTATTGGGTTGGCAAGGGCTCATTCGGCCGCCTCCGCTATCGACGTCACATTGGATGACACTATCCTCATGAAACGCTTGGTCGCTGGTTGACTTGTCACATCGCATGGAAGATGCGTGAGGCGATATTCGGCCGCAGCCTTTTTCTGGCTGAAAGAGGAGGCTTTGACGCAATCTAGGAAACCCCATTTCTCAAGGTTGCGGATCGCTCTTGCCGCAGCCGATGGGCCAACGCCTAAACGATCTGCCAACAATCGAGCGGGGACTCCGATCCTGCCATTGTTCGAACCATTGTAAATGAAACCGATTTCCAGCCATGCGACCTTCGCCAACGGCGACAGTCGACTCCAAGCATACGAACGCACGATGTATTCGTGGAGCTGGACGAAGCGCCCGGCACTCTTCGATCTTCCGGTCCGATTATGCTTCCGCATGACGTATGACCCGCGAATAGCGTCCTCAGATCAGCATCGACGACGTCTTCGGCAATTCCGGGTGTCGAGGCGGCCTTTTATTCGAGTGCCGCGCATGGCGCAGTGCGAGGACACCCGCTCGGCCTCTCACCCGACAAAGCGCGCCTGGGCAGCACTACGCACCCGCGGCTGCTCGGCGATCCATGCCTGCAAGTCCTCCAAGAAATAGAAAACCCGACCACGCTTCACAAAGCGAGGCCCATTGCCGCTGGAACGCATGATGGCCAGCGTTTTTGGGCTCAACCCCAGAAAACGCGCTGCATTTTCTGTGTCCAGGCGTCCATCGGGAAACACTACGACCTTCACCTTCTCGACCTCGAGTTCCATCGCCATCTCCTAAATAGGAACAGGATGCGAACAGTAAGCCATAAAACATTTCGTATTGCAATCGCCTACGCGTGTGCTATAAACCTCCCGGTAGTTCTCAGAACTTCCGACACGGGGATTTTTTGGATGGCGAGACGCTCAACCGAGGGAACGGCAGGGAAAAAGTCCGAGATCGTGACCGTCCGTTTCGACCCAAAGCTGAAGTATCTGGCCGAGCTAGCCGCGCGCAAGCAGCGTCGCCCGCTCAGCAGCTATATAGAATGGGCGGTTGAGCAGAGCCTCGCGCAGGTGGTGCTTGAAGAGGAATGGGACGGGGAGAAAGTTATCGTTACCGTCGCCGGCGCGGAGCGTTCGCATCACCTATGGGATCTCGAAGAGTCTGATCGGATCGTTCGCCTCGCCCTGCATTATCCGGACCTTCTGACCCACGAGGAGCAAACGCTGTGGAAGCTCATTCGAGAGAACGGGTTGCTTTGGAAGGGAAAATTTGCGGGCGAACCGCCTGTTTGGACATGGCGGGTGGAGGAGTCCTCGCTCATTTGGGAGCGGGTGCGGGAGCACTGGCCCATCTTCCGTGCCGTCGCCAACGGATCGAAGCTACGAACTGAATTACCAGGGTGGCAAAAAACCAAGCCCACAGAGACGTTCGGGAGGGGCCGTCTCTCAGATGAGTTGGACGACGACATTCCGTTTTAGCGCTGCGAGGGAACATGGCCCGCTCATTCACCAAACTGACGCGAACAAGGTTGCGCGCCCTTCAGCCTGGAGCGCGCTGCACGGAACAAGGGATTACCTTCGAGCGATTGGCCAACGGCGACGGCCTCTTCTCCGTCAACGTGATGGTAGACGGCAAACGTATTCATCGGAACCTTGGTCGAGAGTCGGAAGGGGTGACGCGCACCATCGCCGAGGAATTCATCGCCAAGGTTCGCCGAGAGGCGCGCGAAGGTCGACTGAATCTGCCGAACCGCCGAAAGGTGCCGCTTACACTGGCTGCAGCCGCTCCACTCTATCTGGAGCGACTCCGCCAGGAGGGCGGCAAAGAGATTGAACGCAAGAGCCAACGACTTGAGCAATGCCTGATCCCGTTTCTGGGCGACGTCCAGATCGGTCGATTGACCAGCTTCGACATCGAACGATACAAGAAGCATCGCCTAGCTCAGCCGATCCAGACTCGGAAAAAGCTCCAACCGGGGCAATCAATTCCGAAAAATCGCCCAGCGACGGTTAATCGCGAATTGGCTACGTTATCCCACTTGCTTAGCAAGGCGGTCGAATGGGGATGGATCGAGCGACCATCCGGGAAAATCCGTAAGCTCAAAGAGGACAACGGTCGCATCGTTTTCCTGACATCCACGCAGGCAGAGAGCTTGCTGGAGGCAGCGAAAGCCGATCAGAACCGCCAAATTTACCTGTTCATCCTGATTGGGTTGCGGACAGGGATGCGCAAGGGAGAAATCCTCGCGATCCGCCGCGAGCATATCAATCTTGATTCGAGGCAAATCTACGTGCCCAAGGCCAAGGCCGGCGATCGGACGCAACCGATTACCGAGGACTTGGCGTCATTTTTGGCGGAGTATCTCGAGACCTTGCCGAACGGCACGCCTTGGCTCTTTCCGTCGGTCGGCGCTCAAAACGGACACACCGTCGATATCCGTAAGGCCTTTGTGCGCGCCGTGATCACAGCCGGCCTCGATCCAAAGCAGGTCGTTCGCCACACGCTGCGGCACACAGCAATAACCCACTTGGTGCAAGCAGGGGTTGATCTGCCTACCGTCAAGCGAATCAGCGGCCACAAAACGATGGCGATGGTAGAACGCTACGCACACCAATCGGGAGCGCATATTTCGGAGGCGATGAAAAAGCTCGATGACAGATACCGATTGCGGAAGAGCGAAGCATCGGAGGAGGCGGACGACGAGTTCCAGAATCCAGCGACAGGTTCTAAGGCCTCTTGATTCCCGCTTGCTGTCAACCTGCGTAGTGAGTGCTTCGTTCATGGGAAGGCTGCGGAGGCGTCCGCCCATTGCGAAATGAGCAATTGTGGTTCGGGCCCCAACGCGCGCCGCCTAACGCTGTCGAGCCAAGCAAGTGCGGCGGCGCTCGTTGGCATGATCGGGGCGGCGACAATCCGTCGCGGGCAAAACCGAAGGGGAAATTCCCGCTCAAACGTGGAGGTCTGCCGAGGTTTGAACTCGAAGGGCCGAAACATGAGCATAAAGCGTTGGAAGCACGACAGTTTACACCGCATCGGCATTTGAATTTATCTGTTCTATTGAAGCTAGGCGAGAAATGAGTTGTATTAATTGCTCCTCATGGGGCTATCCCCACCTTGACGTTGGAGACTTTTGGAAGACACCACATCGAAAGCACTTCTGCGGGAATTGCGGTCGTGACAGCACTTGGAGCAAAGACCCAATTGTCTCAACACCGTTGAAGCCGCTTCATGATCGCTACGCGAGAAACCTGAAGTACCTGTTGCGAATTCCGACGCAAGCCGGCCGGGGATTCCGATTTGATCCCGGCCAGGGTTGAACGAACCCGCTACGCGGGAGCGGCGGCGAAGTCGCTGAAGTGAAGCCTCCTGTCTGAGAGGATGTGATCGTCACATCAAGTCCTCTCAGCCCAGGAGCCCCCGATGGCTACGACGAGCCCTCTCCGCCAGCGCATGATCGAAGATATGACGATCCGCAACCTGTCGCAGGCGACACAGCAATCATACATCTACGCGGTGGCGAGGTTCAGCCGCCATTTCAATTCATCCCCAGAGCGGCTCGGGACGGAGGAGGTCCGCGCCTATCAGCTTCATCTCGTCGCCCAGAAGCATTCCTGGGGGCACATCAACCAAGTCACGTGCGCACTTCGGTTCTTCTATGGCGTCACCTTGGGACAGAAGGAGGCGATCGAGAGGATCGTTTTCGGCCGCGAGCCCGAGAAGCTTCCCGCAGTCATGAGCGCCGAGGAAGTCGTGCGCTTCCTGGAAGCGGTTGAAGGATTTCGCAACCGCGTCGCGCTGGCGACCGCTTATGCGGCGGGTTTGCGGGTCAGGGAAGTCACCCGTCTGAAGGTCGCCTCGATCGACAGCACGCGGATGTTGATCCACGTCGAGATGGGCAAAGGCGGCAAGGAGCGATACGCCATGCTGTCGCCGCGCCTCCTCGAGATTCTGCGCGCCTATTGGCGGCGGGCGCGACCAAGCCTGTGGCTGTTCCCGGGCCAAGAGCCCGGCGATCATGTGAGCACGGGCGCTTTGCAAGACGCCTGCCGCAAGGCGCGACTGCGAGCCAGGATCGGCAAACCCGTTACGGCGCATACGTTGCGGCACAGTTTTGCCACCCATCTCCTGGAGGCGGGCGTCGACATTCGCATTATTCAGGCGTTGCTCGGTCATGCCGACCTGTCTTCGACGGCGCGCTATGCGCAGGTCGCCACGAACCTGATCGCCGCCACGTCGAGCCCCTTCGACCGACTTTCATGCGATTTGGTCGCTCCCGAATAGCCGGCGCAAATGCGCCCGAGGATCGAGGTTGCGGATATCTTCCGCCGCCACGGCGACGCATTTCGCGCCGCGCAAGGCGCTCGGCTGTCTATTGACCAGCGCCGCGCGATGGCCGCCATCGAGACGTGCCGGACGGCGGCGCTCGGCGGGCATGCCGAACAGTGCGAGGACTGCGGGCAGATCCGCGTCGCCTACAATAGCTGTCGCAACCGGCACTGCCCCAAGTGCCAGGGGCTCGCGCGCGCACAATGGCTCGCCGATCGTCGCGCGGAGCTCCTGCCGGTTCCTTATTTCCACCTCGTCTTCACCGTTCCGGCGCCGATCGCGGCGATCGCCTTGCAAAACAAGGCGCTCGTCTACGACATCCTGTTCAAGGCGGCGGCCGAGACGATCCGCGTCATCGCCGCGGACCCAAAACATCTTGGCGCCGAGACTGGCATGATCGCTATCCTGCACACTTGGGGGCAAACTCTCACGCATCATCCGCATGTCCATTGCATCGTACCGGGCGGCGGCCTCGGCCCGGATGGATGCTGGATCGCTTGCCGGCCCAGCTTCTTCCTGCCCGTGCATGTTCTCTCTCGGCTTTATCGTCGCTTGTTTCTCGAGCGACTGAAAATAGCCTTCGACGCCAGTGATCTGAAGTTCTTCGGCGACCTCGCGGCGCTGCAAGAGCCGGCTGCGTTCGCGCGATATCTCGCCCCGTTGCGCAGCACCGAATGGGTCGTCTACGCCAAGCGCCCGTTTGGCGGCGCGCCACAAGTCCTCGATTATCTCGGACGATACACACATCGCGTTGCCATCGCCAATGGCCGGCTGCTCGATTGCGAAGACGGCGCCGTGCGCTTTCGGTGGAAAGATTATCGCGCCAACAACAAATCCAAGGCGATGACCCTCGATGCCGACGAGTTCATCCGCCGCTTCCTCATGCACGTCTTGCCCAAGGGCTTTCGGCGCATTCGTCATTTGGGCTTTCTCGCCAACGCCCGCCGCGCCCATAAGCTCGCCGATATCCGTGCCGCTCTCAATATTGCCGAACCGCCTCCGAGCGTCGAACCCGCCGATTACCGCGAGCGCTACGCCATCCTTACCGGCCAGAGGATCGATATCTGCCCTTGCTGCGGCGGCCGCATGGTCGACCTTGGCCCCTGGCCGCGTCCTTCGGCGCCGCCGCACTCGACGCCAAGGTGCGACACCTCATGAGGCGAATGGATCGCTGTCAGTCCAGATGCGCTAACTTCAACGGACGCGTTCCCACGCCGAACGCAAGCGATCGGCAAGGCGCGCGTTTCGATGACGCCATCCAGAGATCGCGAGCGCTCACCGCATTGCAAATCGCGCACAACCCCGCTGCAATCGACCGTCGTCGCCCTTTCACCAGTTCTTTGCTAATCCTCGCGGTTCCGAAAATCTGCGATGCCACCATCTAAATCCGGCCCCGCACATTGGGTGCCCATAGATCGTGGCCAACGCCAACGCGACTTCGTTCAATCCGGCTTCAAATAGGTCCCGCAGTCCGGCCTGCCCAGCCCTTCGTGGGCGCGGGACCTATTTGAACCCTCAGGCATTCCGATTTGATGCCGGCCACCATTCCGAGATGAAGCCGGCCACCTGAGCCGGTTCATCGGTTCCGTTCGTTTGCTCCCCGCAGGTCAGCAACTGCGGCACTCCCTGCTCGTCGATGATCGACGAGGAGATGGGAATGCCGGCGAAGCGGGAACTGACGATGCGACAATTGCGACACCTATTGCGGCTTCACCATGAAGGGGTGAGCGCGCGCGAGATCGGGCGGCGCCTCGGCGTTGCGCGCAGCACGATCCAGGACAATCTGAAGCGAGTAGCCGCGGCCGGCTTGCAATGGCCATTGCCGGATGATGTCACCGACGACGCCCTGGAAGGGAGACTGTTTCCGCACGCGGGGGTTCCGTCCGGCCAGCGGCGGCGCGTCGAGCCGGACTGGGCTGCGCTGGCGCGGGAGCTGAAGCGCCCCGGCGTCAATATGATGGTGCTTTGGGAGGAAGTGGGTATCCCCTTCACTGACCTCAACCGGGGTGCTATCTGGCGCAGATGGACGGTGGCTCGCATCCCGTAGCCGGTATCGATTACCCTCGCACGTTCCAAGAGATCGACGAGTGGTTCCGAGACGATGAGGCGTGTCGGGAGTACATTCGACGCGTGCGCTGGCCGAAGGGCTTCGTCTGCCCGCATTGCGGCATGTGCGGCGCACCTTGGGCGATGTCGGACAAACTGCTTCGCTGCCGCAGCTGTCACGCGCGCACGTCGCTCACCGCGGGGACGATTTTCGAGGGCACGCGCAAGCCGCTGCGGACCTGGTTCATGGCCATGTGGTTCGTGACGAGCCAGAAGAACGGCGTCAGCGCGCTCGGACTGCAGCGGGCGCTTGGGCTCGGCAGCTATGAGACGGCCTGGACTTGGCTGCACAAGCTGCGCCGGGCCATGGTGCGGCCTGGCCGCGACGCGCTCAGCGGAACGGTCGAGATCGACGAAACCTATGTTGGCGGCCCGGAAAAGGACAAAGGGGGCCGAGAGATCGAGTGCAAAGCCATTGTCGCGATTGCAGCCGAGGAGAGCGGCCAGGGCATCGGCCGCATCCGACTGCGCCGGATCGAGGACGTGTCGGCGGACAGCCTGCTGCCCTTCGTTCGCAACGCGGTCGTGTCCGGAGCCACCATCCACACCGATGGCTGGAGAGGTTATGCCAGGCTCGAAGCAGCCGGCTACAAGCACAAGGTCAGCGTCATCAGCGCCGGTTCCGATCCCGCGCACGAGGTCATGCCGCGCGTGCACAAGGTCGCCTCGCTCTTGAAGCGTTGGCTCCTCGGCACGCATCAGGGCGGCGTTCAGCGCCAGCATCTCGACTACTACCTCGACGAGTTCACCTTCCGCTTCAACCGCCGACGCTCGAACGCCAGGGGCCTTCTGTTCCATAAACTCGTTGAGCAAGCCGTCGCCGTCGACCCAGCGACCTACCGCTCCATCATTGGAAAACCAACAAATCCAACCGATTCCGCAGCCTCAGGTCAGTGAAGGGGATACCCATTTGGGAGGAATATCGGGAAGAGCATCCGGAAGGCTATGGCTACAGCCGGTTCTGCGATCTGCTGCGCGGGTTCGAGCGGCGACTGACGCCGGTGATGCGCCAGCATCATGTCGCCGGCGACAAGGTGTTTGTCGATTACTCGGGCAAACGGATCGGGATCGTCGATCCTTCGACCGGGGAAATCCATGAGGCGGAGATTTTCGTCGCCGTGCTCGGCGCCTCGAACCTGACCTATGCGGAGGCGAGCTGGACGCAACAGCTGCCGGATTGGACCGGCGCGCATGTGCGGATGTTCCGGTTCTTTGGCGGCGCGCCGAGATTATTGGTTCCCGACAATCTCAAGAGCGGGGTTAACAGGGCCTCGTTCTACGATCCCGAGATCAACCGCACCTATGGCGCCATGGCGGCGCATTACGCCGTCGGCGTTCTTCCAGCGCGCCCATACAAGCCTCGCGACAAGGCGAAAGTCGAAGCGGGCGTGAGATTCGCGCAAGCCTATATTCTCGGGCGATTGCGCCGGCAGACCTTCTTCTCGCTCGCCGAATGCAACGCCGCCATCGCGCTCGCCATGCAGCGCATGAACGAGCGGCCCATGCGTAAGCTCGGCGTCAGCCGCCGCGAGCTGTTCGAGAAGATTGAGCGCGCCGCTCTCAATCCGTTGCCGGCGGCCGATTGGGAGTTCGCCGAATGGAAACGCGCGCGCGTCAACCTCGACTATCACATCGAGGTCCACGACTTTTTCTATTTGGTTCCGCACGCGCTGATTCGCGCCGAAGTCGATGTGCGCGTCACCGCCCGCATGATCGAGATCTTCCATCGCGGTCAGCGTGTCGGCGTCCATGAGCGTCGCTATCTCGGCCGCCGGCACGGCACGAATCCCGATCACATGCCGAGTTCGCACCGGCGTTACGCCGAATGGACGCCGGATCGGTTCCGCCGCTGGGCCGGCAAGATCGGGCCAAGCACGGAAGGGCTGATCGCCGCGGTTCTCGCCAGCCGCCCGCATCCCGAACAGGGCTTTCGCACCTGCCTCGGCATTTTGAAACTGTATCGCGGCGTCGACGCGGATCGGGCCGAAGCGGTGTCGGCCCGCGCCCTCGAGATCGGCGGGCTCACCTGCAAGAGCGTCGCCTCTCTCCTCGCCCAAAAGCACGACAAATCCGTCACGAAGGACAGTCGTCAACCCACGCTGTTCGATCACGCCAATCTGCGCGGCCCCGGCTATTACCATTGAGAGGAAACCCCATGCTCGCTCATCCGACACTCGAACAATTGCACGCGCTTGGCCTTCACGGCCTGGCCAAGGGGTTCAAGGACCTCGAAAGCAAAGCCGAGGCGCGCGGCCTCGAACATGCGGAATGGCTCGGCCTGCTGCTCGAATATGAAACGACCCTGCGCCGGCAGAAGCGGTTCGAAACGCGCGCCAGAGCCGCCAAGCTGCGTCATTCGGCCAGCATCGAGGATGTCGATTATCACAGCGCGCGCGGGCTCGACCGCGCCCTGTTCCTCAAGCTCGCCGCCTGCGACTGGATCAGCGAGCGCCGCAACCTGCTCATCACCGGAGCGAGCGGGCTGGGCAAGAGCTGGCTCGCCTGCGCGCTCGGCCAGAAGGCCTGCCGGCAGGACGTGTCCGTCCTCTACTACCGCGTGCCGAGGCTGTTCACGGATCTCGCGATCGCGCATGGCGACGGGCGTTACGCCAGGCTGCTGCGCACAATCTCGCGCGCCAAGCTGCTCATCCTCGACGATTGGGGACCGGAGACGCTCACCCCCGATCAGGCGCGCGACCTGCTCGAAATCGTCGAGGATCGCTATGACGCCGGCGCGCTCATGATCACCAGCCAAATACCGGTCGACCGCTGGCACGACATGATCGGCGTGCCGACGCTCGCCGACGCGATCCTCGATCGGGTGATCCACAACGCCTATCGCATCGAGCTCTCCGGCGAGAGCCTGAGAAAGCCGCGTGCGTCGCCCTGAAAACCGATACACCCTTGACCAATCTGGTCACCTGAAACATCATCGACCTCGATCTGCGGAAGCAAGCCCCCGGTGGCCGACATCAAATCGGAACGCAGGCCGGCTTCAGATCGGAATAGGTGGCCGGCTTCAAATTGGAATGCATGGCCGGCTTCGTCGGAAGCCGCACCTGTCGCCGGACAGGTCGCTCAATATCGATGATTACCCCGGCTGTAGCTACACTATCTGGGCATCAATGCCCGCGATTGTTTGGACTGCCGCTCGACCCCAAGAATTTGGAATTCACGTCCATGTCCACAAGGGGACCGAGAGGATCATCGATGACACTTTTTCCGCGGTCGTTCTCGACAACGCCGCTCTCCAGCGAGCGGACTTAATTAAAGCGATGATTGCTCGTGTGATCATTTGAGCCGGCCCAAGATTTGATAATGAGCGTTCAGCGAATTTCGGGCGTCGGCGCGCTTGCGCGAGGTCGGGCTGTCTTGAACCGAACCCGCAAGGGGTTTCGGCCTTGCAGCTTACATGCATGACGCCATGGCACCCTCCCTTCGCGAGGCCATCCGGCGGCGTGAGCAGGGTTTCCCTAATGATTTTCCTAAACTTGCAGACCCGGTGCCGCGATTGCGCTCGCGCGATTGTTGACCTAGCTGATCGACAATTGGCAAGCCGGCCTCCGTGCGTCGGCAAGCGGAGGGGAAGCGTCGCGAGCCCGGATGAACGGCCGCGGCGTTTTTCTTTTAGAGATCATGACATTGACTGAGATGGCCGGGCTTCCGCTAAGGCAGGGCTCGTGCAAGGTTCTTGATCTTAGATCAAGAATGGGTTACGCTCTCCATAAATTGGGGATGGGGAGCCGGGAGTATGGTCGTCAAGCCAGAGCGGCAATTCGCTATCGAGACGGACTGGATTCGTGGCTATGCCAGCGCATGGCTACCAACGGAGGCGCCTTTCAAGCATACGCCGGCGATGTTCAGGCGAGAAGGGGTCTCGATTCTGGATTTGCGGAATGTTTTCCGCAACGGGGTTGTCACTTACGACGAGAAGCTAGACGGTCCAGGAGCGCTCTGGATCGTCGAAGGAGACGATGGGGATGGCAACCTCATCATTGCGGAGATCGTCGTGATCTCTGAGGAGCTTGACGTAACGGTCAGGTGCGTAAAGCGAGTATAGACAAGGGTGAGGAGCGGGCGATGCAGCATGAACGGACTGGGAGCGTTCCTGTTGTTCACAAGCCATACCACGTGGACACACTAGGAGCGCCGTTTAAGGTCGTTCTCAACAGCGGGGTGACCTTCGGGATCGACAAAGATACGGGCGAAGAAACCGTTTCGATCCCAGACACTATTGGCCTAATCAACGCTGTTGTTAGGGCCAGGGTTCAGCATGAACGGAAACTCAATGGAGAAGAGCTAAGGTTCATTCGCAAGGCGATCAATGTCAGGGCAAAATCGCTCGCGGAGCTGCTGGATATAACCCCAGAGCATTATTCTCGGTGCGAAGGTGGAGATAAGATTCTGTCAAATCAGAGCGAAAAGACGCTTCGTCTCTTCGCTTATGTGGCAACATTCTACTCCGACCCTGAGACAGAACTGCTTGCCAGGAATAAACTTGTTCCATCTACTGAGGATATTCCTCCCGAAATGGTCAAGGAGTCCGCCAAGTTTATTAAATGGTTCTTATCTCTAAAGATAAGATCCGTTTATCCAAGTGAAGAGTTGTGTCTCGAATTCAGCCGCAAGAAGCGTCAGGATGGAGTTGGCGGCGACAACGGCAATGGCGGAGATGAAAAATGGAGCGGCGGCGACGACCGCCTCGCGGCTTAACGATAGGCGCCGCCCAAAACATATAGGGCGGCGCCTATCGCCAGGAGGACGCATCATGCCAAAGCTGAAACATATCGCATGCGTCGCTATGATACTAATTTCTGCACAGTGTTACGGAGTTTCCAGCGCGCAGAACGCCGCTCCACATAACTCTAAAGACACATATACGAAAATCGTTAACGTAGACGACAGAATAGGAGATTTAGAAACGGAAATAAATGGCCTTAAATCGAGGCAAGCCCAGAATTTTGAGGATCAATTTAGCAAACTTATGCAGCTAATGTTTGTGATACTCGGCCTTTCCGTCACTGCGATTATATTTCTCGGCAACACATGGATAAAGGAGCGCGTTACCGCTTTGCACGAGGCAGAGTTAGACAAAACAAAGAAGAAATTAGACGCGCTAGTCGGGACGTCTATTGCAAATGTTGGGGCTGATATTTATACAACTATCGGCGGACACTGCATAGATCTGTATAAGAACTTTGATGATCCGCATATTGGCGGGAGGCACCACGAGTTGTACAAGAGCTATGTTACGATGGCTGTTAGAATTGCGGCAAATGCTTATGCATACGCATTGAAATTGCAGGAATTTGTCGATTTACAGCCATGGGACGCTTTGACTGCGGCTGAAAAAATAAAATACAAGAGTGCCCTTGATAGGTCATTGAACAATTACGTCTTCTATCTAGCCCAACGGGGAACGCAAAGGGATAAAGATTTGTTATATGACCTGCTTCCCAAACTTATAAAGATCACTTCGGATAAGAAAACGGCCGGAGAAAAGTGGTGGGATTATGAGGATACTGTCATTTGGGCAAAGCTTCACATTGACAGAAACTCAGCATTAACGCGTAAAATGGAAATCAAAGCCTTAATAGAAAATCCGAATGTGAGAGCTGATTGGCGAATATCGGTAAAAGAGCGTTACGATCTATATAATAAGACCTGCGCTCATGAAGCTGAGAGAATCGTTTTATAAAAAACGACCTTCCGTTTTCGGCAGGGGATTCTCATATTCGCGTGATCGCGAACTGCGCCTTACTTTGGACCCGGGCCTTCCAATGGGCCGCAGCCCAGCGCGAACCGGACAAAAAGAGTCATGTCATGTCCTTCCATTTTCCCCAAGGCAGCGGGGGCTCCATGCATCCTGGCCGACATATCGTCACGAGATCGTTAAAAACCAGGATTGACGCGGGGATTTTTATCTCAGAATCCTATCTTGGCAAGCCTCAATCAAATCACCATATCGGCCCGCGCCTTATACAGGAGTCAAAAAGGGCAGGGACAGCAAATCGCGCACCGATCTTCCAGACCTTGAAACCGCCGTCCGTATGGATGGGGTTCGTCGTGGATTTTTGCAGATGCCACGCTAACCTGTGAACCGGGATTCGCCAGATGGCTCCCCACTTGAATGCAAGTTCCCTCTAGTTGGGCGTTTTTGACAAGGCGGAGCGGTGGCGCAAAGCTCCGCAGAGGCGCATGATGACGGACTAGTCGCCGCAACCGCTGCTCCGCCAAGGGATTTCAACGACTTGCTTGGCATCTGGATGCACTTCCCCCATGGTTTCGCTCGAACTCATGACGCGCGAATGCATTACGCCGTGGACGCCAAGGGCGGCGGTCGCAGTTCGGCGTTCATCGGCGCAATTTCGGCCACTTCTGCTGTGGGTCAACCTCGGAAATGCGAGGGCGCTTGTTGTCTGTCCGGTCTGCACGAATGAGCGGACTTCGCTCGGCAGTCATAGAGGTTGCAGAAGCGTCACAACCGGAAATGATGAGGCGAGTGGGATGAGGCAGCCTTCATTCAAAATCAGCAGCGTTATCCGAAGCCATTTCCTGAAATTTCACATGACGCGTTTACACAGCAATTACACAGGAGCCGAATTTTCCTTCCGCTGCCCAAGAATGGTAGGGAAGAATCCCTCAACTATTCAAATAATTACATGGTGCCCGGGGGCGGAATCGAACCACCGACACTGCGATTTTCAGTCGCATGCTCTACCAACTGAGCTACCCGGGCGTTTTCGCCGTTTCGCGAAGGAGTGGCTTATAGGCGCCTGAACCGGGCTTGTCCAGAGCCGCGCGGCGCGCCAGTCCTCGCTCGGTCGCGGGGTCTGCGCCGCGGCTTTTCCCTCTCGCCCTCAATCCTCGCTGCGCGAGCCCCAGGTGGCGTGGCGCACGCCGGCGACGCGCTCCAATGCGCCCGTGACGGCGTCGAGCTCTGAGGGATGAACGCTCGTCGCGGCGAGCGTCGCGATGAGCTCGACCTCGTCGTCGCGTTCCGCCTCTTCGACGTCTCGCACCGGATAATTCGCTTCCTCGAGCTTCTCGACCAAGAGATCGCGCAGCGCGTCGCGCCGCGACGGCGTCACCGTTAGGCGGACGTCGTAAATCCCTTCGGCCGCGCGCTCGTCGATCGGCGCGCGCTCGATCATCGCGACGAGCGGTCGCAGAAAGGTGTTGCCGCCGAGCACGAAAGCAGCGAGCGTGACCGCCTCGACAGGAAAACCCGCGCCAGCGAAGCCGCCGGTGACCGCCGAGCACCAGATCGTCGCCGCCGTGTTGAGGCCGCGGATGTTCGCGCCGTCCTTGAGGATCACGCCCGCGCCGAGGAAACCCACGCCCGAGGCGATATAGGCCAGCACCTGCACCCCGCCGAGATTGCCGTTGAGCCGCGTCGCCAGATCGACGAAGGCCGAAGCGCCCAGCGCCACGAGCGCATTGGTGCGCAGGCCCGCGGTGCGCTGGCGCCACTGCCGCTCGGCCCCGATCGCCGCGCCGAGCGTCAGAGCGAGGAAAAAGGCGAGAAGCGTCTTCTCAAATCCCAGCAGATTGAAGTTCAGGAGGGACAGCATGCGTCCGGGCTCGCGGGGCTGACCTTTCGGTCGGGAGGGACTATCCTCTAGAGGAAAAGCAACGACGATGCGACGCGCCCGCTTCCGCCCCGCGTCGCGGGGCAAGAGAGGCGCTTGTGCTCAGACGGTCCTTCTTCAAGACATTGGGTCTCGCTGCGCTCGCCGGCCCGGCTGCGAGCCGCGCGCGGGCCGCGGCGGCGGCCTCGGGTCCGCGCGCGGAGCTCGTCGAGCTTGCGGGCGCGGCGGCGCTTGGCGCCGCCGCCGTGACGCAGTTCTTGCGCTTCGCCGAGCCGCCCCTCGCCGCCAGGGATGCGACGCTTGCCGACTGCGTCGCTTCCGGCGCCGAGATGCGTGCAGCCTGCGACGCGCTGGCCGCACTCGCCGCAAGCGACGCGCCTTTCGCCTATGGCTTTGCGCGCACCGCCGCCGACCTTTGCGCCGCCAGTCGCAGGGATTGCGAAAAATTCCCCAGGATTGCCGAATGCGCCGCGCACGCCGCGGCGGCGGGGGCTTGCGAGGCGGCCTGCCGCAAAGCCGCCGGCTGAAACGGAAGCAAGGGGGACTTAGACTTCGAGCCGGCGCCTAACCCGCCTCGAGCGCGCTGAGCGTGCGGTGGTGGTTTTTCTCGAGGCGGCGCACGATCAGGCGCACGAGATAGAGCCCGAACTCCGGGTTCTGGAAATAGTGCTGCTCGAATTCTTCATAGGTGAGGTAGAGGAGCTCGACATCCGTCCTGCAGACGGCGGAGGCGAGCCGCGCGCCGTCTTGCGTGAAGAGTCCCATCTCGCCGAATATGTCGCCTGGACGCAGTTGCGCGCCGGCTTCGGGAATTTCGACCTCGCCCTCGGTCACGATGAAGGCTTCCGACGCCTTGTCGCCCTTGCGGAAGATCGTCTCTCCCGCCTTGAACTGCCGCGCATGTGCGAAGGGCTTCAGCCACTCGATGTTGAGGTCGGTCTCGGCGGCCCGGCGCACCGCGACGATCAGCTTTTGCATCTGACGCGCCCTCGCCGCGTTAAGCGGCAGGTTGACGCCGTGTTCGATGATCGACGTAAGACTGCCGCTCCCCAGTCCATAGGCGAGGCCTGCGGCGTTGCTGAGCATCGCCGTGTAGCGCAGCGGAATCATTCGCGTCGCAAAGGCCGCGGCGACCGACATCGCGACCTCGGTCCAGTTGAAGAAGTTGGACAGGTAGAGGGGAAGGCCGTGATGCGTCTTCGCCTCGAACCAGGCGAGAAGGCCGGAAAGATCGAAAGAGCCGATGAAATCGTGAAGCATCGCCTTGCCTCCGCGTCCTGGCGCCGCCTCGATAGCGCGAGCGTCGCCGCCCTGTCCATCGTAAGCCTCAGCCCTTGGCGAAGAGGCTCCCGCTCGCGCGAAAAGAAATCACGCCAGAATTAAAATGCTGTAGCGAATTCTAATCGCAAACTCTCAACTTTTGCGTCAACTAGCCCTAGGCCACGACCTCGCGCTTCTCTTCCGCGGCGCCGGGCTTCGCCTTTTCCTCTCCGCCTGACTTGCTCTCCATCACCCAAGCGGGCGACCAGTCCGCAGGCAGGCTTCGCCCCGACAGCGCGCGGTAGCGCGACTCCAGCAGGTGGTAGAGGGCGCGCCAGCGCTCGGGAGCGTCGAGAACCAGGCGGTTGGCGAGCGCCGCCGCCGCGTTGAAGCGCCGCTCCCCATATTCCACGCGCATTTCCTCGTGCCGCGCCGACCACACGGCGAATTCGGCGCTCTTCGCGAAGGCCTCGTCGCCGGCGATCGTCGCGACGGCGGTCGGTGTTTCCCGGCCCACGACGACGATGTCGCCGAGGTCGAGCCAGGCAAAACTGGGCGCGGCGTTGCGCACGTCGCCCGAGACCAGAATATCGACCTTGAGGATCTTGCTGGCGCCCTCCAGGCGCGATGCGAGGTTCACGGCGTCGCCGAGCACGGAATAGTCGAAACGCCGGGTCGAGCCCATGTTGCCGACGCTGCAGGGGCCGATGTTGATTCCGATCCCCATCGCGACTTGCCGGTGCGGGACGCCGGCGCCGCGCGCCTTCTCCTCCCGCGAGGCGTTGAAGGAGATCATCGCCTCGCGCATCGCCAGCGCGGCGCTGACGGCTTTTTTGGGATGCTCGGGGACGTCGAGCGGCGCGTTCCAGAACGCCATGATCGCGTCGCCGATGTATTTGTCCACCGTGCCGTCGCGATCGAGGATGCAGTCGGTCATCGGCGTCAAATACTCGTTCATGAAATTCGTGAGCTCCTGGGCGCTCATGCCCTCCGAGAGCGTGGAAAAGTTGCGCAGATCGGAGAAGAGCACGGTGAGCTCGCGCGTCTCGCCGCCCAGCACGAGCCGGTCGGGGTTTTCCGCCAGCCGCTCGACGACCGAAGGCGAAAGGAATTTGCCGAAAGCCTGATGCACCTGCCTCTTGGCGGCGCGCTCGAACTGCCACAAGGTGATCGCGCCGATCGCATAGGCGACGCCCAGAGCCATGCTGGGATAGAAAGGATCGAGGAGCAGGCCGTCCTGCTTGAAAATCCAAAAAGACGCGTAGAACAGGCCGCCGATCGTCAGGACGACGAAGAGGGCTGAAAGGAGCGGCGGTGCGAATAGGCTCAGCACGGTCAAAACCAGGATGAGGCCGGCGGCGGCCGCAACTTCGGCGCCGGGGGCCCAGTCCGGGCGCAGCAGAAGCTGATTGGAGAGCAGAGCCTCGATGATCTGCGCATGGATCTCGACGCCCGGCACCGTGGCTTCAAGCGGCGTCGCGCGCACGTCGCCGAGCCCGGCCGCCACCTCGCCGATGAAGATGATACGACCCTCGATCTCGCTGCGCTCGACCTGATCGCGCATCACGGCGGCGACCGAGATCACCCGCCCGGGACCGGAATAGGCGTAACGCGGGCGAACGTCGGCATGGGGGCCCGTCGCGATCTCGATCGGGCCCACCGCGATCGCGTTCACGCCGGTCTTCGCGCCGCCGGCGTCCTCTCCGCTCGCGTTCGACGAGCGGATCACATAGGTCGTCTCGTTCTGCGCGACGCGCAACGCCTCGAGCGCGAGCGACGGAACGGGGCCAGAGGGGTCGGTGGCGACCACGGGGATGCGGCGCACGATCTGGTCGTGGTCGGGCAACCAGTTCGTCGCGCCCATGCCCCGCGCCGGCTCCGCGAGAAGGGGGATCGGCGTCACCACGCCGCGGAAGCTCGCGAGAAAGGGCGCGGGGTCGTCGCCGGCGAAGACGAAACCGGCCTTTTGTGGATGACTCTCGGCGCCGCCCTTGCTGACGAGCGTCATTCCGAGGACCACGGGCGCCGATTGAATTGCCTTAGCGAAAAGCTGGTCGTTGGTCGCGGTCTTGGCCAGGGATTTGGAGAGTTCCTTTTGCGCGATCTTGCTCGGGATCGTCGTGAGAATTCTTTCGAAACTCAGCCGGTCCGGCTCCGCAAAGAGCACATCGATGGCCATCGAAGCCGCGCCGAGCTTCGTCAGCTTGCCCAAGAGTTCGGCCCATTTGTCGCGCGGCCACGGCCACTGGCCCAAGAGCTTCAGGCTTTCCTCGTCGACGGCGACGACCCTGACCGGCGCGTTACGGTCATAGACGCGCGGCGAGAGACGCTGGAAGCGATCGAAGACGAAATTGCGCATGTCTTCGAGAAAGGGCGGCTGGATCAGCCCCCAGGGAAGCACGAGCAACGCCGCGAACAAGGCGGAGAGAAGGAAAATCAGGCGACGTCGCTTCATCGGCGCATCCGCTTAGACGACATGGTTTGCCCGTTCTCGCCGCGCGAGCAACAGGACCGGATTCACCCCGACCTCGGCCCGCTGTAATCCTAGTGAGTGGTGCTGCAGTTTGGGGTGTTGCATTGATCCGAATTCTGCGGGGTGTAGGGAGTCGGCGGCGTCATCCCCGGCGGGTTGCTCTGACCGCCGTTGTCGGAACCGCTGGAGTTGTCGCCCGCGCTCTGGCCGGCTTCGACGGCCTGGCACTTGCCTCCCTGGCAAAATACGACCGTGCCGCTAATCACGTTGACCGTCGTGTTTTTTTCGGTGACGTTCATGGTGAAGACCGTGCCGCGCACGCTGAGCGTCGAGGTTGGCGTCTTGACCTCATAGGCCTTCTTGTCGGAATTGCCGGTCGCGAAGCGGAAGGCGCCCTTGGCGAGGTCGAAGGAGGCCTTTTCAAAGGTCTTCTTCTTGTCGGCGAACACGAAGTGGGACAGCGTCACCTGCGCGGAGGAGCCGATCGACATTGTGGTGCCGTCGCTGAAGGTGATCTTGGCCGAGCCGCCGGAGTTGCTTTTTATGACCTCGCCCTGGGACACGCTGTCGCCAGCTTTGATCGCGCCACCGCCTCTCGTTACCTCCCCCTGGACCGAGCTCACCGTGCCGATCAGCTCCGCGGCAAGCGACGCCGACGCGCCGAGCGCGACCGCGAAGATCATGATCCCTAGCTTGATCGAAACGCCTTTCGCCGATCGGTCATTCACGCCTTGTCTCCGGTTTCCCGCATGACCAGTCGACGAACGGCGCTCGCGGCGTTTCGCGGAAGTCGTCGCAAGTTATACGGCGTTTGCCGCAATGACAAACGGCGCCGCGGTCGTCAACGCCGAAGGATCTCAGAACCCGCAGGGGCGAAACGGCAGCCGCGGTCCGTCGTTGGATCCCTAAAAACAGCGACTTAAGCCGAAGGCGGCCACCTGGCGGCCCGCGCCTCCCCTCAAGGCCCGACTTTCTCGGCTTAGAAAAGTCAACAGAATTCAGCTCAGCTCCTGCGCGGTCTGGAAGGCGGCGAGCATCACGACGAACACGGCGTGAGTGGCGTGGTGCAGAAATTGATCGAACCCGAGCAGCCACCAGAAGTAGGTGTTCTTGGGAGTAAGACCGAATCGCCGTCCGATGAGGCCCTTGGCGCGATCGACGCCGCAATGGACAAAGAAGTCGACGACGGCGAGCCAAGCGAGGCTCGGGGCGAGAAGCGCGAAGATGACCGCCGTCGCGGCGGCGTGAATGCCCGCGTGCGTGAGAAGCGGCGTTAACCAGCCCTCCGCGCGCTCCTTGCCGAAGGCCATCCATTGGTTCTGCAACAGGAAGTCCGCGACCAGCTGCTTGGCGAGAAAAGCCGAGAGGCCGATGATCAGCCACCGCGTGGAGAGCAGTGGGGGTAGCGCCAGCATGTCGGTCCTTTCCAGTCACAGCGAAACGGCCCCGGCGCGGGGATGGACCGGGATCAGGGCCGCCACCCCGTCACGGCGTTCGCGATGCGATTCGCCCAAAACGGTGCTCCGGCGATGTGCGCTGGCGCACATACGCGGGCCGAGTTCATTCCCCCGACGCCTGCTGGAACGAGTTTGCGCAAAAGTTGACAGATCTTTGCGACCAGACTTCGGCTCAACCCATTGCTCTGGCGCGATCATCCGTCGCTGAGCGCGAGTCCGTCCGAGAAGCGCGGGCGGCCTGGGCCCTGGTCTCCTCAAGCGGAGAGTCGCGGGCCTCAACGGGAAAGATAGCGCACAAGTCGATTGGCGCCCAGAACCCGGTCGGCGAGGCGCGCCGCCAGGAAATGCTGGAAGGCGAGCGCCGCCGCCGGCGCCTCCTCGCCGAGCGCCTCGAGCGCGCTTCTGGAAAGGCGCCAAACGTCGAGATTCGTCCTCGCGCGGACCGTGGCGGAGCGCGGCGTCCGCAAAAGATAGGCGAGCTCGCCGAAGAGCGCGCCCGGTCCGAGGATCGCGAGCTGCACGAGCCCACCGCCCGTCGAGGTCATCTCGACGCTCGCCTCGCCTTGGGCGACGACATAGAGCTCGTCGGACTGCTGCCCCTCGAGGATCACGGCTTCCCCCGGCGCGAAATGCAGGGCCTCGCCGGCGGCCGCCAGCCGGGCGGCGAGAGCGTCGGAGTCGGTCGCCTGCCGCAGCCAAGCGAAGACGGAAACAGGCTCCTGCGCGACGACGGAAGGCCTGTGTCGCGAAAAGACCGCGTCCTCGGCGAAGCGCAGGCACTGATCGAGATGGCCGAAAAAGCGAAAGTCGGAGGAGAGGTCGAGCCCCTGTCCCGCGATCGAACGCTGAAGCTCCTCGGAGAGGCCGCAGAGCATGATCTCGACCCCGGCCGCGCGCGCGTCGCGTCCGATGGCCTCCAAGGCCATCGCCGCGGCGCCGTCCACGCCGGCGACTTCCTCGAAATCGATGACGATGCATTCGAGCCTTCGATCATGCGCCAGCGCTTCTTGCACGCGCTCGCGTAAACCATGCGCCGATCCGAAGAAGACGTAACCTTTCAACCGCAATATCACGATCGCGTCGCCAAGCTCCTTGATCGCGGCGAGGCGCCGATCGTCGAACTGCGTCAGCGAGGAATGATAGTCGCGGCCACTGATCTGCAGCCGCACGACGCCGGTGCGCGCATATTCGAGGACCTGATTACGCCCTTGCGTCAGCCGAAATTTCGTGTGAGAACAAAAACAGAACATTCTGTTTTTGGGAGGGTTCGGCCATGGCGCGCAATAAGGTGCAATTCCAGAAAGGTCTCAGCGAGACCGAGTTCAACAAGGCCTACGGCAGCGAGGAGCAGTGTCACGCGGCGCTGGTCAACTGGCGCTGGCCGAACGGGTTCGAATGCCCCGATTGCGGCGGTAAGGCGCACTGTGTCGTGACGCGCGGGATGCGCCTGCTGTTCCAATGCGGCGCGTGCCGCAAGCAGACCTCGGTGCGCGCCGGGACCATCTTCGCCGCCAGCAAACTGCCGCTGCGCCTGTGGTTTTCCGCCATGTATCACCTCACGCAAACCAAGCAGGGCATCTCCAGCCTCGAGCTCGCGCGACGGCTCGGGATCACCCAGAACGCCGCCTGGAAGATGAAGCACAAGCTCGCGCAGGTCATGATCGAGCGCAACGCCACGAAACGCCTGAAGGGAAAGATCCAAATGGACGACGCCTATCTCGGCGGCGAGCGTTCCGGGCCTCCCGGGCGCGGCGCCGAAGGCAAGACGCCCTTCGTCGCCGCGGTCCAGACCACCGACGATGGCAAGCCGCATCAGATCATCTTGCGGCGGGTAAAGGCCTTCAGCAAGCATGCGCTGAAAAAGCTCGCCAGCACGGCGTTGACGCCGGGCGCCGAGGTCGTCTCCGACGGCTTGGCCTGCTTTTCCGCCGTCGTTGAGGCTGGTTGCTCGCACAAGGCGATAATCGCCGGGTCAGGCTCCAAGGCTGCAAGAGCCGCCGTCAAGAACCCCACGTTCAAGTGGGTCAACACGGCGCTTGGCAACATCAAGGCGGCGCTCCTCGGAACATACCGCGCCGTGCGAGAAAAGCACGCTGCCCGTTACCTCGCCGAGTTCGAGTATCGCTTCAATCGAAGATATGATCTCGGCCAGATGATCCCGCGTCTCGCCGCCGTCGCTCTCTCAACCGCCCCCATGCCCCACCGACTCCTCAAGCTGGCTGACCTTCAGGCGTAATCAGGTTCGAGGATGAACAGGAACGCCCCGGCCAGCGCGCCGAAGATCATGCCCTGATAAAAGCCGAAGGTCACGACGACGAAGAGGATGAGGGCCTTCACGATCGCATGGGCGCGCTTCATCTCCAGGAGGCCGCGAAAAAACCAATCCTTCAATCCGGCGGCCCCCATCCACAGCAGCATGCCGCCGAAGAGCGGCCAGGGCATGAGCTGCAGGAACAGCTTGCCGCTTACGAGCGCCAGGAGACACACGAGCCCGGTCACCACCGCGACGATCCGTCGGGGCGCCCGGAAACGCAAGGCGAGCAGCGTGTGAACCGGCGAATGATAGCCCGGTACGGAGCCGAGCAGCGCGACGAGGAGATTTGTCGCGCCCGCGTTTTTGAATTCCCTGTCGACCTTGTGCGCTTCGGGCGAGGCGCGTTCGATGCCGGCGAGCGCGAGCATTTCACCCAGCGCGCTCGTGAGCACGAGGAAGACCATGGCGGGCGCCTGGCCGAGCAGGGCGGTCCAGTCGACCTCGCGCAGCCTCCCCGGCGGCAGGGGCGGCAGATTTTGGATCTCTTTCGGGGCGGTGGCGACGACCCAGCCGTGATGCTCGAGAAAGCCGATCGATAGCCCGCTTGATCGAATGATAATCTGGAACAATACGATCGCAGCCAGAATCAGCAGTGGCGCAGTCAGGCGCGATCGCGAGCGCGATTCGACGAGCAGCAGCAGCAGCGCGAGGAAGCCTCCCGCGATTAGGCGCGAGACGGCGTCGGGGCCGGAAAGCTACGACCCGAAACCGTCAGAGCCGATCAGCGCCAGGAAGCCGCTCTTCAGAAGCAGAAAACCGACGCTCGCGAGATAGCCGCTGACGACGCAATCGGGCACGAACCGCAGATAGCGGGTGAGGGAAAAGCGGCCAATCGCGTAGAGCCCCATGCCGACGAGAGCCGTGCCGACAGAGCAAAGCGCGATCACCGTGGCCTCGATCTCCTCGTGGCTGCGCGTGCTCTCCATCGAGGCGTGTAGCGCCAGAGCCATCACGCCCAGATTGGCGATCGCGACCTCCTGCGTCCGCAGGATGGAGAAGGACCTCGAGCCCGACGCCGCGCTTCCCACGGCGAAGATCACTGAAGACATCAGTGTCATCGCCAAGCCCACGGGGAAGGAGTCCTGCAGCGGGCCCGCGAAAATGAAGAGCGTCGAGGTGACCGAAGAAACGAGAGCGAGAAGCCCGGCTAGAAGGCCGGTCGAAAGGCCGGCGGCGATGCGCCTATGTTCAAAGGGGGTGAGAAACGGCGGGCGGCGCGCGCCTTGATCTCCGGCCGCGCTCGCGCTGGGCGTTCCCTGCGACCGCCCTCCGAGCGGCGCCCTCGCGGCGTCTCCGCCCCCAAAGGGCTGCGGCTGTTCTCCATCGGCCCTGGGATCATCCACCGCAATCAGGCTCCAATGGAACTGTCGGGGCGCTTGCGCAGCCTGACGGAACGACGAGAACGTTCTTTTCTAGAAGCCTAGCTCAAGAAGCCGGGGACGGCCAAGGCTGAGTAGGGCGCCCGAGCGTCAGCTCGGCAAAATTAGCATCCCCCCACAATTTTTGTCCGTCCTCGCGCGCTGAAGGCTCTTGCCACTCGACACCGCCGTCGCCGTCGGGGATCTCCACGTGGGGATCGACGGTCCCCTGCGAGACGTCCGACCTCACGCGGCGCCGAACGGCGATGCAGGTGATGTCGTCCGCCTGCGGCTCGCCGCAGGCGAAGGCCTCAACGGCCTCGAAAACCGTCGAAACGAGCTCCGCCACGGAAGCTTCGCGGTTTTTCAGCAGGGTTTCGAGGAGGAGAGCGTCGCCGAATTCTTCCTTGGCGGCATTGATGGCTTCCGTGACCCCGTCGGAAAACACGAAGAGGGCGTCGCCAGGCCTGAAGGGAACGCGAGCGGCCTTGGCCGGCCGGTCCGCGAGCATCGCCAGCGGCAGACCGGTCGTCTCCAACCGTCTCACCCGCCCTGACGGCGAGAAATGCACCGGCGCGTTGTGCCCGCAATTACAATATTCGAGAACGCCTTCGCTGAGATGAAGCACCGCAAAAAAGCAGGTCGCGAACAAGGACGCCTTGTTGTCCTGGCAGAGCAGCGCGTTCGCCCGAGAAATTGCGGCCGCCGCGTTCTGCTCTTCCCTTGCGGACATGCGGAGCACGGTCACGACGACGCTCATGAAGAGGCTCGCGGGCATTCCTTTTCCGCAAACGTCGCCAACGACCAAGGCGAGCCGATCCGCATCGAGCGGAATGAAGTCGTAGAAATCGCCGCCGACGTCACGCGCAGGCTGTATTCTCGCCCGCATCTCTACGTCGTCTCGGGCGAATTTGATCTTTGAATTGTCCGGGAGGAATGACCGCTGGATGAGCGCTGCGCTCGCAATCTCCTCTTGGCGCCGACGATTGCGCACGATGTGATCGGCGAAACGGCGGAACGCCGCGGAAAATTCGGCGAGATGGGGCGACGCGTGCGTCAAATCCTCCAGGATCGCGCCGTCGAAATCCCGCCCTTCGAGCGCCTCCAGCGCATTGGCGTAGAGAGCGAGCGCCTTGTTGACCGCGTCGATCTGCCCGCCCAATTGGCGGACGATCGTGACGAGGAATTCGGGAGAGCGTCGACCAACCTCCAGAAGCTGAGCGCGGTCGACATGGAACACCTGCGCCGCGCTCGCCGCCTTGACGCTCGCGGTGCGCGCCAATCCCGCAACAGCTCCGATTTCGCCAACGAGCCGCGGCGCCTCGACAGTGGCGAGAGGCACGGGTCCGTAACGCGTCTCTGCGTAGACCTGCAGCGCGCCGCTTTGCAGGAAGAAGGCGCCGTCGCTATCATGTCCCTGATGTATAAGGATGTCGCCTGGTTGAAGGTCGATCGGCCGCAAAGCGGCGAAAATCTCCTCAAGCGCCTCTATAGGGGTCAAATCTCCCTGCGCCGCGACCGGTTCTTCCGCCCGCCGCGCGGCTCGCTCCTCCTCGACAGCCAATGTGCTTCCTTATAGCTCCAATTCCGAGAAATCGGAGTTTAGCGCAGAAATTCAGCGGTGACACAATTGCCTGTCGCGGTCTGGGAATATTTGAGGTTGTCGGCGAAGCTGCGGATCACGCCAATGCCGAGGCCGCCGGGCCGGATGTCGTCCAGCCCCCCCTCGACCCCGTGGGGGCGAGCGCGGGAGATGTCGAACGGTCGCCCATTATCCTCTACCGTCAGGGTGATTCTGTCGCTCGAAACCTTGACCGACACGGAGACCTTCAGGGGATCGGCTTTCTCGGCTTGAGCGCTTTGAGCCGCTGGCGGGCGGCCATGCATCGCCACATTCGCCATCAGCTCCTCGAGGCAGACCTGCATCGCGTAAGCCTGTCCGTCGGGAAGATGCAGGTCCGAGGCGATGGATCCGACCCATCCCACGGCGCCGCTGACCGCGGTCATGGCGCCTGAGAAGTCCCGGCGCCACTCGCTGCGGCTACGCTGCTGCGTTGTCATCATCGCCTCAAAGCCCGAAGACCCTTTCGGCCTCGCTCATGTCGCGGACGATAGGGATGATCGTGTCTATAGCCGCCCCCCGCAAAACTTTTTCGACATTGTCTTGAGGCTTGAGCAGGACCAGCTTGCCGCCGTTCTCCCACGACGCCTTCGCGCCGGAAACGAGGGTGCGCATGCCGAGCGAGGCGAGGAAGGACACCTCGGAAAGGTCCACCGCCACGAATTTCCTCTCCTTGACGATGTCCATGAAGGGCTCGTCGACCTTGAGCGCGCCGTCAATGTCCAACCGTCCCGACAGCGAGATTTTGGTTATCTCGTTACCGATATCCGCCGTCGTCAACTCCATCGACCCCTCCTCTTTCGCCTCGCTCGAGCCCATTTTCGTTAGAGCGTCTCGTTTTCGCCTGATGCGTCCGCCTGCCGCGCTCCGAAGGCCCGATTTCACGACCTGCGCGGGACGGCTGCCTGGGCGGGGAAGGGAACCTCCGCAGGCGGTTCCAGCGTTCGCCGTCGAAAGGGGCCGGTCGCGCGATCGACGACGCACCCGTCCGCCCGGCATGCGTCGCACAAAGGGAACGCCGGCCTGCCTTTAGGAAAAATCTCGAATTTCCCGTAAGTTGCTATTGTAATAAGATTGTGACGGCGCAAGCCTATCCTTGCTAAGCCTTAGCCGGGGATAAAGCCGAGCCGTTGCAGCAACCAGTAGGCGCCGGCGAGCGCGATCGCCCCCGAAAGGGCGTAGACGAGCTTTTCATGACGCTTCTGGCCGGTGTGGCGGTCGATGTAGAGAAGGATCGGCAGCAGCACCAGCACGATGGCGATCTGGCCGATCTCGACCCCGATGTTGAAGCTCGCCAGAGCCGGCACGATGGTCGCACGCTGCACGTTCAGCTCCTTGAGCCCGCTCGCAAAGCCGAAGCCGTGGATGAAGCCGAACAGGAACGTGACGATCCAGCGTCTGTCGATATTGCGCGAGAAAAAATTCTCGACGGCGACAAAGATGATCGACGCCGCGATCGCTGATTCCGTCAAGGTCGTCGGCAGGCTCACGACATCGAGCGCCGCAAGCGACAGGGTGATCGAGTGCGAGATCGTGAACGCCGTGACGACCTTGACCACCGGCCAGACGCGGGTCGCCCAGAGGATTACGGCGATGAGAAAGCAGATGTGGTCATAGCCGGTAAGAATGTGCTCGATGCCGGCCTTGCCGAATTTCAGCATGAGCTGCGAGGTGGTCTCGAGCGGCTTCGTCAGATCGACCGGCGGGCTCTGGCCGTCGAGCACGATCTCGCCGGCCGTGGGACCGCTCAGGAGCGTGACGAGCTCCTTGCCGCGCGGCCCCTGCGCCTGGAGGAGCTTCGTCGCGTCAAAGGCGACGAGCCCCTCGCAGTCGAAACGCAGCACGACCAGCGCGCTGTCCTGATTGGTCGGGTCCTCGCCCGCATGTTCGACGGCGCCGGGGCAGGCTTTTCCGGCGGCGTTCCGCATCGTGACGCGACGCTGAACGAATTTGCCGATCTCCTCCTCGAGGACGCCGGGCTGAGCCAGGTCGACGTCTTTACGCTCGCCCATCGACTCCTGGAACATCCGCTCGAGGTCGGTCGCGAGAAACCCGACGTCTACGACGAAACCCTTGTCCTTGGCCTCGATCTTGGCGGTCGAGATGTCCGGCGTGTGCGCCTGCGCGGGAAGCGCGCCGACGCAAGCGAAGAGCGCAAATACGGCCAACCCCGCCAGCAAGCTTCTCATGGGCTCCGACTCCTGCGAACTTTAACTTTAGCTTGAGGGCGCCTTACCCGAAGGCGCGCGCTCCGGCAAGGCTCGCACGAGGCGTTGCGGCGGTTCGCGCCGAGAGTTATGAGGAGGAGAGCGCCCGCGGGCCTTTCGGAGACGCCGCACGATGCAACGCGTGACGATGACGATTGACGAAGAGCTGATGGAGAGTCTCGACCGCTATATGGCGGCCTCCGGCCATCGCAATCGCTCCGAGGCCGTTCGCGATCTCGTGCGCGCCGGGCTCTTGCTGCAGCCGAAGAACGATGACGGCGAGCGCGCCTGCATGGCGGCGCTCGTCTATGTTTACGACCACGAGACCCGCCAGCTCTCCAAGCGCCTCTTGAGCGACCATCATACTCACGCGGAGATGTCGATTGCGACCTTGCACGTTCATCTCGACGCGGCGAGTTGCCTCGAGGTTTCGCTCCTGCGCGGACAAAAGGCCGAGGTCGAGCATTTCGCGCAGCACGTCATCGGCGAACGCGGGGTGCGCTACGGGCAGCTCGTCGTGGTTCCCGCCAACGTCGACGCCGGCTTAGAAGACGACGGCGCCCATCGCCACGACCACCCTCATCACGACAACCTGCATCACGACTGATCGCGGCTCGGAACCGTTCATTCGCCGACCGTCGCGATGCGGATCATATTGGTCGCCCCAGGCGAGCCGAAGGGCATGCCGGCGACGATCGCGACGCGGTCTCCTTCCGCGCCGAAGCCTTGGCTCTGCGCCGAGCTGCAGGCGCGATGCACCATGTCCTCGACGCTCGAGGGATCCGGCGTCTGCAACGCATGCACGCCCCACACGAGCGCCAGCCGTCGCGCCGTGTCGCGCTTCGGCGTGAGCGCCAGAACCGGCGACGCCGGCCTTTCGCGCGCGATGCGCAGCGCGGTCGCGCCCGAGTCGGTCCAGGCGCAGATCGCCTTCACGCCGATCGTCTGCGCGACGTCGCGCGCGGCGGCGGCGATCGCGTCGGCCACCGTGGGATTGGGCGCTTCGGCGCGCTGTGCGTTGATGATCGTGCGATAGACCGTGTCGGTTTCGACCTCCTCGGCGATCCGGCTCATCGTCGCCACGGCCTCGCGCGGATATTGGCCCGCGGCGCTCTCGGCCGAAAGCATGATGGCGTCTGCGCCCTCGAACACCGCGGTCGCGACGTCGGAAACCTCGGCCCTCGTGGGGACGGGCGAGAGAATCATCGATTCGAGCATCTGCGTCGCGACGACCACGGGCTTGCCGACGCGCCGAGCCGCGCGGTTGATGCGCTTCTGCAGTCCCGGCACCTTTTCCAGCGGCAGCTCGACGCCGAGATCGCCGCGCGCGACCATCAGCGCGTCGGAGACCTCGATCACCTCCTCGAGCCGCGCGACGGCCTGCGGCTTCTCGATCTTGGCCATCACCAGCGCGCGGCCCTGCACGGTCCGCTTGACCTCGAGCACGTCCTCGGGGCGCTGGACGAAGGAGATCGCGATCCAGTCGACGCCTTCCGCGAGCGCTGCGGCGAGATCGGCGTTGTCCTTGCTCGTCATCGAGGTGATCGGGATGTCGGTGTCGGGCAGGCTGACGCCCTTGCGATTGGAGATGCGGCCGGCGATCTCGACGAGGGCGCTGGCCCGCTCCTGCGTCGCTTCCACGACCTTGAGCCGCACCTTTCCGTCGTCGATGAGCACCGTATGGCCCACTTTCAGCGCGGCCAGGATCTCGGGATGCGGCAGGGAGACGCGGTTGGCGTCGCCCGGAGCCGGATCGAGATCGAAGGAAAAGGCGTCGCCCTTGCGCAGATGCGCCGAGCCCTCGGCGAAAGCGCCGATGCGCAGCTTCGGTCCCTGGAGATCGACCAAAACGCCGATCGGCCGCGACAGCTCGGCCTCAATCTCTCGGATCATCCGCACATAATTGGCGAGCGAGGCGTGATCCGTATGGCTCATGTTGATTCGGAAGAGGTCGGCGCCGGCGGCGGCGAGCGAGGCGACGACCGCACGGTCGACGCTCGCCGGGCCCAGGGTAGCGATGATCTTCACGCGCCGCAGCCGTCTCATCGAGTCATTTCCCCTTTCGTCGGGAAGTCTTTAGCCGAGCTAGCGCTCGACGGAGGGCGCGCGGGGAACCGCTTGCGCGGGATCCGTCAGCTCCACTGTCCAGCTGCGCGCGTCGTGACCCGTGTCGATCTCGAAGAATCCGGTGCGATCGAATCCGCGCGCAAAGCAGTCCTCGCGCCCCTCGATCTTGAACTCGCGATCGCGCGTGCACATGAAGGACTTGCCTTTCCACTCGCCGCCGCGTTCGTCCATCGCGTAGACATAGTAGTACTGCGCGGCGAGCGGTCCGCGCAGCAGGTTCTCGCAAGCCGTCGGCCGCAGGTTCCACCAGCCTTCGACGAACCAGTTGCGCCCGTCCGTATAGGCGAGGGCGACGCTCACGCGGCCCGACGTCTTATTGCACAGCCGGAAATCGGCTCGCGCGGCGTCAAAAGCGCAAGCGCAAGACAAGACGGTGACGGCGGCGAGAACGGGACGGAGCATGGGCTCTTCGAGGCGGCGAGACCGGCGCGCTCTCTTTTTGAGAGAAGCCGATGATTCTAGCCAAACCACGAGCGCCGGGCTTTGTCCACCCCGGCAGGACGACGGCGCAGGCCCACGTCGCTTAGGGCTCGGGGGAAGGAACAGGCGCGCGGCCTTCGCCCGCGCCATGCCACGATTTTCGTTGCGAGCGATCTCGGCGCTCGCGTCTCTATGGCCGTCGGGACGGTGGAGAGGCGGCCTTCGCGGCCGCCTGACCTCAGGCGGCGATTTCGGCCGCCGTCGCCGCGACCGGCGTCGTCCCAGCCTCCTGGGCCACGAGCCGGCGCAGCGGCGCATGGCGAATCACGCCCTCCTCGAAGAAATACTCGCAGGATTCGTCCGCCGCGAGGGCGTTCAGCACGTTGGGCCAGACCCGCTTTTGCGTCCAGCGGCGGAAGCGGGTGTAGTTCGTGTACCACTTGCCGAAGTGCGGCGGAAGGCTGCGCCAGGGAGAGCGGGTGCGCACAATCCAGAACACGGCTTCGATGAAAAGGCGATTGTCGCGGCCATGGCAGCCGGGATCGCCCTCTTTGCCGGGCAGGCGGGAGGCGATCAGCGCCCAGCGCTCATCAGTGAGATAATAATCCGTCAATGCAACCTCCTTGCGGATGGCGCGCGCCACCGCCCGCGCGCCAGAGGGCGCGCGCCAAGCCTGTGAGCGACGCAGCGTCGATGCGGTTTCAGCCGGAGGAGCGGAGCCAGATCCCAACGCGCTCTTAGTCGTCCCCGACTGATTCGTATACTACCCACGGTTGTAAAAATTGCAATTGCAACTTTCCTGGGCATTGACGCGGAGGACGGGCGCGCCAGCGGACGCCGCTCCTCTCCCCGCCGCCGCGGGCTCTTCGCGCGTCTTGCCTGTCATCCGCGGCTATGGCACAAGCCAAAGCCTGTATGCTGCAGTAGCTCAGTGGTAGAGCACTCCCTTGGTAAGGGAGAGGTCGAGAGTTCAATCCTCTCTTGCAGCACCACTTTTCTCAGCGACCGACATCATCGCCGCCCGCTCGCTTTCCTATGAGCCGCCCGATCAGCGCGGCGGCTCCATGAGTTCGATGCTTTTCACATTCAACTCGCGGCCCCGCAGATAATTGAGGCTCGTCGCGCCGCAGGCGCAAATCGCCGGCTCGGAAGAAATGTCGAATTCCGATCCGCAGGACTCGCAGAGCGCAACGCCCGCAATCCTGCAAAGATCGAGTTCCGCGCCCTCGAGGAGCGTGCCCTGCGCGGCGAGGTCGAAGCAAAAGGACAGCGCTTCGGGAAGCACGCCCGAAAACTCGCCGAGCTCGAGGGTGACGCGCCGCACGCGCCGGCCTTCGGCGGCTTGTTCGGCAAGCTCAATCGCGGCTTGCGCGATGGCGAGCTCATGCATCGAAGCCTTCCTCGCGGAAACGACGGCGCCGTTTCGACGTTCGCTTTAGCCTTGCTGCGCGCGCAAGGTCTCCATCTCGGCCTGCATCTCTCCGAGCTCGGCCAAGATCCTCAGCGTGTCCGCGGCCTGCGCGTCGTCGATGCGGCTCATGGCGAAGCCCACATGCACGAGAACCCATTGGCCGACGCAGGATTCGATCGAATGATCGTCGTCGACGACGCAGGCGACGTTGATTTGACGCCGCACGCCGCAGATGTCGACGGTTGCAAGCCATTCGTCGTGGTCGTCGATCTGAATGATTCGGCCGGGGATCCCGAGGCACATTTTTTGGCTCCTTCGCCCCGCGCTCTCACATCCACATGATCTTGAAGTAGCGAAGCAGGTCGCGCAGGTTGAAGAGAATCAATCCGACGACGATCAGGCCGAGGACGATCAGGACGATTTCTATTGCGCTCATGACAAGCTCCTTTCGCTTAGCGCGGTTTTATTGGCGGCCCCGTTTTTAAGAAGCGCGGAGACCAGTCTTTCGATGAGCTCGACGCTGGGTTGCACGGCGCCGGCCACGACGTCGCTCAGCCCCATCGCTCCCTCTTCGCCACCAAGATCGAAGGGCTCGCAAACGACGAAGAAGATCCGTTTGCAACCGCCCCCGAGCATCGTGACGAGACCCAGAACCTTCTCCGGGTCGAGGCCGTGCGCGGAGTCGAATGCGGCGTGCGGCGCGTCCGCGCGGGACGGCGAGATCTCAGGCTCCAGCAGCGATACGGTCCCGGGCCCTTCCCCGCGCGCGGCGGCGTCGGCGATGATCACACAGTCGTAGCCGTCGGAGAGGGCATAGGCGAGATCGAGTCCCCTGATGCCGAAATCGACGACGTCGATCGCGAGCGGCAACCTGCGCTCGCGCAGCAGGCGTCCGACGACCTCGACGCCAAAGGCGTCGTCGCCGCAAAATATGTTGCCGACGCCGGCGACGAGAATGCGCCTCATGTTTCGGCTCCCGCGTCGAGCGGAGTGACTTCCTCGAGCGAAAAGAAGAAGCGGTGGCCCGGAAAGCCCTGTAGCCCCAGTTCGTGACCCGGGTCCTCGGGCAGCGTTACGGCGACATGCACGCGATTGTCGAAGTCCGTCTCGATCGCTTGCACCACGCCAATCCGCCCCTTGAGCGCGATATCGAAGATATCGCTGCGCTTGGTCGGATTGAGGCGCACGTGTGAACCGATCGCCAACCGAGGAGCACTTACCGGAACGCGGAAAGTTCCGTGCATCTCGGAGAACGCCTCGCGCGTGAACGACTGGCAGCGTTCGAGAATCTCGCGCGTGCGCGGATCCGTCGCCGCCATCTCCCGCTTTTCCTCATCCGTCAGGGTCAGCACGCGCAGGGCCAGCATCTCGTCGATTTCCGTCGAGTTGAAGAACTGGCCCTTGCTCTCGGGCGCGATTTTCGGATGGTCATAGAGTATGATGGGTGAGGCCAGCATGACGTCCCGTTCGCCGGGCGCGCCCGCGAGCACGGGCCAAAGGCCGCTCTGCTTGCAGGCCGCGGCTGCGGTCGCGAGTTCCTCTGGCGGTTCGAGGAGCGAAACGAATTCCGCGTCTCGCGCGACGAGGACAATGTGCGTCGAGAGAAGGGCAAAGCGCAGCGCCTCGGCGCGCGAGGAGGCTCCCGCGCGGGGCGTCGAGTTACGAAGGCTGACGTGAAGTCGATAGAGGCCGTCCGACAAAGCTTCGGCGCGCGCTTCGAGAGCGCATTTGAGGGCTTCGCAGCTCTGCATCACGGCGCCCACGGGCCTTCCCGTCTCTGCAAGCAGGCGCTCCGCCCTGTGCTCCTGTGAAAAGCGGAAGCTCTCATGGCATGGCGCCCGGACAAGCTCGCGTAAGGGCAGATTGCGCAGCGTCGTCTCGCGCAGCACCGCCTCATCCCAAGTGAGATGGAGCTTTCCGTCGATATCGAGCGAAGGCGTCGGCTCGCCGTCGGGACCGATGATTTGACGGCGCTGGGTGTGGAGAAAGCGAATGCTGACGTCGACGGCGGCGTTCTTGCCGCCTTCGAGCAGGACCTCGGTCGAAGCGAAAGACGACTTTCCCGTGAAACCTTCGGGAAACAAGCCACCGAAAGTCCAGCGCTGCTGATTTTTGATCGCCGTCGGGCGGTAGGGATAGAGAATGTACCCCTCGAAAAGCACGGCGTCTGCGACGCCCTTCGCGCGCTCGATCCCCCTCATGCGTCGGCCTCCTCGCTGTCGAGCAAAGCGGCGAGCGCGTCGTCGAAACCGAGCAGACCGCGGCGCCGTTTGAAGCGATGGAGCCGGTCGAAGGATTGCGCGTCGAGACGCAGCAGGACGCCGTTCGGATAGTGCATGTCCATCGCGTCGCGCCAAAGCGCCACGGGCATTCGATAATGCGCTTCCGCCGACCAGGAGATCTGCTCGATCTGCAGCGCCCCCGCCTCGTCCTTGAAGAAAAGCGAGCCGCTGAAAAGGAAGGCGAGGGGAATCTCGCCTTCCGTCACGCCGTAGAAATATTTGGCGCTCGCAACACAGAAGTCATAGGTGATGGGCGCGCCGAGCCGGACCGTCGTTTCCGTCTCGAAGCGCGGAACCACGAGGTTGACCTGCGTCCACAAGAGGCTGCGCAAGGTCTCGCCCCACCGCTCCGGCGCTCCAAAGAGCTCCCCGAGCCTTTCGCGTTCCTCGGCGCTATAGGCGCGCCGCGTCGGCTCGATGCGGATCTGACAATTCAGCATGATGTTGTCGACGCGCCGCTGCGGCTCCGTCTCGACATGGAGGGAAAAGACCAGCAGCGGCGACGCCGAGAAGGGTTCGGCTTCCGCGCCTTCGATCTTGAAGCGCAGGTCAAGCATGCATCGCGCTCCGTTCCCGATCGGAGTCAGGCGTCGCGTCCAGCCCCGCGAAAAAGCGCTCGATCGACTCCCACACCTCCGAACCGCCCGACAGCCCCTTCCACTCAGAGCGGATGATGCCGACGAGGGCGTAGCAGCGGTCGATGGACACGCGATAGTAGCGCCGCGCTCCCTTCGTGCGGTTGATGAGCAAGGCCTCCACATCAGGGCTGAACCCGTCGAGCCGCGGATTGGCCTCTGCGAGACGCTTCCACGCCTCCTGGCTCAGCGCCGAGGTCATCGCGCCCGCAGGGCCTGGATAAAGCGCGACCGGTCCGCCATCCGCCGTGCTTTGATAAAAAAAGACGAGATCGATGGGGAGTTGCAGCGCTTCCCAATCCCCGTCGCTCAACTCGAAATCGCTTAAGTGTTCCGTCTCGGGGCGCAGACGCCGGAAGCCCACGCTTTCGCCCAGCGCGCGCACGCAGGTCTCGCAAGCACAGCGCAGGCGCCGGTTAGCGACGTCCAGCAGATGCGAATGCACCGACGCGATTGTCGCGCCGCACAGTTCGCAACGCTCCTGCTCGGGCGCGGCGGTCACGAAGCGCTGCAGTTTTGCCCCCCAGTTGCCCCGCGCGCTCTCGCCCATCGGTCCCCCCTATGGCTGCGCCATGACCGCCGGGGCCGGCGAGCGCGCGTGGGACCGTTCTGCGTCGACCTCTTCAAGCGCGATGAGGTCGAGATCCGGGGCGGCGTCGGTCAGCACGTTCTCGATTTCGCGCAGGAGAGCGCTTCGCTCGGCTTTTGCAGCGGCGTCGCTCCAATGAACTTTGACTTTCGCCGCGCCGCGCTGCACCGCCAGGAGCTCCACCCGAAAGCCTCGCACGCCCCAATGCGGCCGCATCGATGAGAGCTTTTTGTGCAGACGCGTTTCCGGATCTTCCGGATGCAGACCGTGAAGAAGCATGACGGCCGCGACGTAATCGTCCTCGACGAAGCGCTGCGCCAGAGCGTCGCCCGCGTCGCTGCTCTGCGCCAGAGTCAGAGCCCGGGCGAGGGCCAAGCCGTGGAGATCCATCACGGCGCCGAGAAGATCGCGCGCGACGGCGTTCGCCTCGCCGTCGCCGATGCTCTCGAGCCTTTCCCTGGCCTCGTCTATGCGCTCGAGACAGCGCCTTAGCGCCTGCGCTTGCTCGAGAGCCATTCAAGGCGCTCCCCGCGAGACGCCAAACATCGGCGAGTGCACCCTCTCAAGGGTTTTGCCGCCGCCGACATACATGTGAACGCCGCAAGGCAGGCACGGGTCGAAGCTACGCACCGCGCGCATGATGTCGATGCCCTTGAAGGAATCGCGCCCGTTCTCTTCGAAGATCGGCGTGTTCTGCACAGCGTCTTCATAAGGACCGGGCGTGCCGTAGACGTCGCGCGGCGTTGCGTTCCATGGCGTGGGCGGATAGGGGTGATAGTTCGCGATCTTGCCGCCACGGATGACGAGATGGTGCGAGAGCACGCCGCGCACGGCCTCGTGAAAGCCGCAGCCGATGGCTTCATCCGGCACCTTAAAGTCGGTCCACGTCCGCGTGCGGCCGGCCTGCACTTCGGCCAGCGCCTTTTCGACGAAGTAATAGGCGAGCGCGGCGCAATAGGCCTGGAAATAGGTGCGCGCGCGGTCACGTTCGATGGCGTTGCTCCACTGCGGGATACGCCACTCGAATTCCTTCTCGCCTTTCAAAGCGGTCTTGGGCAGATAGATCTTGACGCTGCGGCCCGTCGATTTGACGTAGCCGACGTCGACGAGACCGGCGAGCGCCGTGCTCCACAAACGCGCGATGGCGCCGCCGCCCGTGTCGAGGGCGAGATGGTCGCCCGTGCGCTTGTCGAGCCAGCGGGGACACATCACCCAGGAGTATTTTCCTCCGAAGTCCCGCTTTTGAGGACGCGGCATCGTCGTCTGGTTCCAGGGGTGCCGCTGATCGACGGGATTGCCCAACGGGTCTTCCTTGACAAAGGTCTCGCTGTTCTCCCAATCCTCGTAATAGCTGTGACCGAGCAGAATGCGTATCTGCAAGTTGATGTCGACGAGATCCGTCGTGACGAGCTTGTCGTCGACGACGACACCCGGCGTCACGAACATCGCGCGGCCCCAATCGGTCATCGTCTTGTAGTCGTAGTCGCATTTGTCGGGGTCCTGGAATGCGCCCCAGCAGCCCAGCAATATGCGTCGGCGTCCGACCTCCTCATAGCCCGGCAGCGCTTCGTAGAAGAAGTCGAAGAGGTCGTCGTGCAGCGGAACGCATTTCTTCATGAACTCGGCGTATTTGACGAGACGGACGAGATAGTCGGTGAAGAGCTGCACCGTCGGGGTCGTGCCGACGCCGCCCGGGTAGAGCGTGGAAGGATGCACGTGACGGCCCTCCATCAGCGAGAACATTTCTCGTGTGTAACGGCTGACGTGCAGAGTCTCGCGGTAGAACTCGCCGGTGAAGGGGTTGAGCGCCGTCATGATGTCGGCGATCGTGCGATAGCCGTGCTCGGAGGCGTGCGGCGCCGGCGTTCTTTGCGCCTTCTCCCAGACGCTTGGATTGGTCTCCTTGACCATCTGCTCGCAGAAATCCACGCCGACCAGATTGTCCTGGAAGATGTTGTGATCGAACATGTATTCGGCGGCTTCGCCGAGATTGATGATCCATTCGGCGAGCGGCGGCGGCTTCACGCCATAGGCCATGTTCTGCGCGTAGACCGAGCAGGTCGCATGATTATCGCCGCAGATGCCGCAGATGCGGCTCGTGATAAAATGCGCGTCGCGCGGATCCTTGCCTTTCATGAAGATGCTGTAGCCACGGAAGATCGACGAAGTGCTGTGGCATTCGGCAATGCGGCGATTGTCGAAGTCGATCTTGGTGAAGATGCCGAGACTGCCGACGATGCGCGTAATCGGATCCCAGTTCATCTCCACGAGATTGGGCGTGGAGGTTCCGGCCCGCGTGGCTTCTACTATCTGATCCATGACCATTCCCCTAAAGCGGATATGTCGCCTGCGGTTTCTCGGAATTGTAGCCGGTCGTGCGCTGAGGGCGGTTGTGGCGCCATTTCGGCTCTTTATTGAGCGTGCTGTTCGTGAGCCGACGCAGATTGCGAATAAGCGCGCCGTAAGGCCGGATGAGCGTCGAGGAGATGCGGGCGCCCGGCGGCTCGTCCATGAAAGGCATGAGCTTGTCCGGGAATCCCGGCATGGTGCAGCCGATGCAGATGCCGCCGACATTGGGGCAACCGCCGACGCCGCCGACCCAACCGCGTTTTGGCACGTTGCACTGTACGACGGGGCCCCAGCATCCGATCTTCACGAGACATTTGCGAGAGCCATATTCGGTCGCGAAGTCGGACTGCTCGTAATAGGCTGCGCGATCGCAGCCTTGATGCACCGTCATCCCGAAGAGCCACTTCGGACGCAGCGCGTCATCGAGGGGGATCATCGGCGCGGCGCCGGCGAGCTGACGCAGGAGGTAAAGCAACGTCTCCATGAAATTATCCGGCTGCACTGGACAACCCGGCACGTTCACGATCGGCAGACCCGCTTTCGATTTCCACTCCCACCCGAGATAATCCGCGAGCCCCATGCAGCCGGTCGGGTTGCCTTTCATCGCGTGGATGCCGCCGTAGGTGGCGCAGGTGCCAGCGGCGACGATTCCCAGCGCTTTCGGCGCAAGGCGATCGATCCATTCGTTCGTCGTTATCGGCTGCTGCGTCTCGGGGTCCGTGCCCATGGCGGCCCAATAGCCGTCGCCGCTCAGCTGCTCGTTGGGGATCGATCCCTCGACGACGAGCACGAAATTCTCAATCTCGCCGCGGTCGGCCTTATGGAACGGATCCAAAAACTCCTCGCCGACCTCATAGGCGAGCACGGGATTGTGAAGATGCACCTTGGGAAGCCCCGGCACGGCGCCGAGGAGAACGTCTTCGATGCTGGGTTGGCTTGCCGCCGTGATCGACACGGTGTCGCCGTCACATCCGAGGCCTGCCGTGATCCAGAGGATATGAACTTCGTCGATCTTCGGAGCGGTTTGCGTCTTGCGACCATAGGGGATGGCGTCGAGCATAGCAAAGATCCTTTCTATGCCTGCCGGACTACGCGATACTCGTCCAAACTCGGCGCAAAGCGATAAGTTCCATGATATGGAGACGATTTCGTACGAAGTATTGCGACTTTTAATGCTTCGCTTAGGGCGATGCTGCGTAAGCTGTGCCGTTTGCGTGCTAATGAGAGCAGATAGATATCGATGTTGCCCCTGTACATATGTCGTGAGCGTTGCGATTATGCAGCACAATACGAAAACGGTTGGACTTGAACGAAAGGCGGCGAGCGTTACCTGACCGCTTTACTCGGCTCGGCGACGTGGTTGCGGGTGGCGAGCGCGCTTTCGCTCCGCTCGAAGGAGTCAGCAGCGGAGGATTGAGTTCTTGCAGTCGTTTGCCAGACTCTCGAGCGCCCGAGCCGACATGCGCCGTAAGGTTAGGCCGACGCAATGCGGAGCTGCGCTCGAGATTCGGGTGCGCGGTCGCGTGCAGGGCGTGGGTTTCAGACCCAATGTTTGGCGACTTGCGCGGGAATGCGGTCTCGTCGGAGAGGTGCGCAACGACTCGCAGGGCGTGCTGATCTTCGCTGGCGGCGCGTCGCGCGACTTGCTGGAGTTCCTCGCGCGCCTCGAACGCGATCAACCGCCGCTCAGTCGCATCGATCGGATCGATTGCCGCGTATTTTGGGGCGATTTGCCCGGAGAGTTCCGCATCACGGAAAGCGTGTCGAGCGAGGCGGACACCCAAGTGGCGCCGGACGCAGCCATGTGCGCGGCCTGCGCGGCCGAGATAAACGATCCGGCGGCGCGGCGCTTTCGCTATCCCTTCACGAATTGCACGCATTGCGGACCCCGGCTCAGCATCGTGAGAGGCGTTCCCTACGATCGCGCCAAAACGACGATGTCGGCCTTCACCCTGTGTGAGGACTGCGCGCAGGAATACCATGACCCTGCGGACCGTCGCTTTCATGCTCAACCGATCGCTTGTTCCGCCTGCGGGCCGCAGCTCGTTCTCGAGCAGCTGGACGCCAGGGCGGCGGCGCCCGTCGAGGCCGACGTCCTCGACGCCGCCTGCGCGCTGCTCAACGGCGGCGCGATCCTCGCGATCAAGGGGCTTGGCGGGTATCAGCTTGCCTGCGACGCGAGGAATGGCGCCGCGGTGGAGTCTCTGCGCCGACAAAAACATCGCGACGCGAAGCCATTCGCGCTGATGGCGCGCGATCTCGCCGTCGTTCGCGACTATTGCCGCGTCAGTGATGCGGAAGCCGCGTTGTTGAGCGACGCCTCCGCCCCGATCGTTCTCATGCGCGCGAAGCTTCCCAAGCTCCTGCCCGAACGCGTTGCGCCGGGATTGAACACGCTCGGCTTCATGCTGCCCACGACGCCTCTGCATCGTCTTCTGCTGCAAAGCGTCGACGGCCCCTTGGTCATGACGAGCGGCAATCTTTCCGACGAGCCGCAGGTCATAGATGAGCAAGAGGCGCGAGAACGGCTGAGCGGCGTCGCCGCCTACGCCTTGACGCACAATCGGCAAATCGCCAATCGGGTTGACGATTCGGTCGTTCGTATGATGGCCGGCGGCCCGCGGATTTTGCGTCGTGCGCGGGGCTTCGCGCCCGCGCCGCTCGCGCTGCCTCCCGAATTCTCAAAAGCGCCGCCGCTTCTCGCTTTTGGCGGCCATCTCAAGGCGACTTTTTGCCTGTTCAAGAAAGGCGAGGCGGTTCTGTCCCCGCATCAGGGCGATCTCGAGGATGCGCTGACCTTCGAGGACTACCGCAAGAACCTCGCGCTTTACGCCGCGCTCTTCGACCATTCGCCGCAAGCGCTCGTTGCAGACCTGCATCCCGACTATCTTTCGTCGAAGCTTGCGCGGTCGCGCTGCGGCGCATCGCTGCCGCTGATCGAAGTCCAGCATCATCATGCGCATGTCGCCGCTTGTCTTGCCGAGAATCTCTATCCGCAGTACGGCGCTCCGGTGCTCGGCCTCGTCCTTGACGGGCTCGGCTGGGGCGCCGAGGGGGAGATTTGGGGCGGCGAGCTCCTGCTCGCGGACTACAGAGATTACGAGCGTCTCGGAGCGTTGAGACCGACGCCGATGCCCGGCGGAACGGCGGCCCTGCGCGAACCTTGGCGAAATCTCTACGCCCATCTCATTGCCGCATTCGGACGAACGAGGCTTGCGCGGAAGCTCGAATCGCTCGAGCTTGGCGACTATCTGCGCACGAAGCCCTGCGCGACGCTCGACGCGATGATGGCGCGCGGCGTCAACGCGCCGCTCGCCTCCTCTTGCGGGAGGCTATTCGACGGCTTCGCCGCGCTCCTCGGCCTTTGTCGTGACCGACAATCCTACGAGGGCCAGGCGGGCGCCTATCTCGAGGCGGTCGCGGAGGAAATCTCGCCTTGTGAGGCGGAGGCCGGATATCCCTTCGCGCTTATCGCATCAGCAGACGATGCCCCCACTTTTATCGATCCCGCCCCAATGTGGGCCGCTGCGCTGGAGGATCTGCGCTGCGGAACGTCGCGCGGCGTGATGGCGGCGCGCTTCCACAAGGGCTTGGCGCGGGCGCTTGTCACGCTGACGGAAAGCCTCGCACACTCGCGCGCGGAGGCAACCCGACGCTTCGACACGGTCGCGCTCTCAGGCGGCTGTCTGCAAAATTCCATCCTGCTCCAAGAACTCACGCGCCGGTTCGAAACCTGCGGCTTCGTCGTGCTCACACACACGAAGGTCCCGGCGAATGACGGCGGGCTCGCCCTGGGGCAGGCGGCAATCGGCGCCGCGCGCCTGATCGAGACCTAAGCGGCAAGGAGCGCTTGAATGTCCAGCCAAAGCCGTCTCGAAGCGCTCTATCCCTTCCTCTATGGCGCATCCCTCCCAAGCCGGGATTTGGACGCGACGTTGCTCGAACTCCTTGCGGGAGAAGGCGAGGGACTCGAGGGCGGCGAGCGAGCGGTTCTTCGAAGAGCAAGGGCTCGCGATCGTGTCGGCAGCGCGAGCCTTGGCGGAAGTCTATCGCCGCGGCGGGCGGCTCTTTGCTATGGGCAACGGCGGTTCGAGCTGCGACGCCGCGCACATCGCCGTGGAGTTCGTGCATCCGATCACCGCCGGGCGTCCGGCGCTCGCGGCCGTCAATCTCGTCGCCGACATCGCGACGATTTCCGCCGTCGGCAACGATGTCGGCTTCGACCAGGCCTTCGCGCGCCAGATCATCGCGCAAGGCCGGACGGGCGACGGCCTCATCGGCGTCTCCACGAGCGGCAACTCCGCAAATCTCCTCGCGGCCTTCGCCGCAGCGAAAAACATGGGCGTCACGACTTTCGGCCTTGCCGGCGGCGACGGCGGAAAAATGAAGTCGAGCGGCCTCGTGGATCTCTGTCTCGTCGTTCCCTCCGCCTCGATCCATCGTGTCCAGGAGTGCCATGTCGCCTGCTACCACATCCTTTGGGATCTGACGCACACGCTGCTCGCCGGCGACCGCGGCTCCGCGGGAGTCGCGCAATGAAATACGTTGAAGAGTTTCGCGACGGCGCCAAGGCGCGCGTGCTCGCCAAAGAAATCCAGCGCCTCGCCGAAACGATCGATCGCCCGGCAGATCGCCCTATTCACATCATGGAGGTCTGTGGAGGCCACACGCACTCGATCTTCCGCTATGGCCTCGAAGGCATGCTCCCAAAGAGCGTCGAATTGGTACACGGCCCCGGCTGTCCAGTGTGCGTGCTGCCGATGGGGCGCGTGGACGATTGCGTGTCGATCGCGGAGCGCGAGGGCGTCATCTTCACGACTTTCGGCGACGCAATGCGCGTTCCGGGCTCCAGGAAGAGCCTGTTGCAAGCCAAGGCCGACGGCGCAGACGTGCGCATGGTCTATTCGCCGATGGACGCCCTGACGATCGCGCGGCGGCTCCCGGAGCGCGAGGTGGTGTTCTTCGGATTGGGGTTTGAAACCACGATGCCGTCGACGGCGCTGACCATTCTGCAGGCGAAGCGCCTCGGCGTGCAGAACTTCAGCGTCTTCTGCAATCACATCACCATCGTCCCGACGATCAAGGCGATCCTCGACAGTCCAGACATCCGACTCGACGGCTTTCTCGGTCCCGGACACGTCTCGATGGTGATCGGCGTCAAGCCCTACGAATTTGTGGCGAGGTTCTACAGGAAGCCGATGGTCGTCGCCGGCTTCGAGCCCCTCGACATTCTCCAGTCGATCTGGATGGTGATGAAGCAGCTGGTCGAAGGACGTTGCGAGATCGAGAACCAATACGGGCGCGTCGCGCCCGAGCACGGCAATGAACCCGCCTTGAGCGCCGTCGATCGCGTCTATGAGTTGCGGGAATTCTTCGAGTGGCGCGGGCTCGGATCGATCGATCACTCGGGCGTGAGGCTGCGCGAGGAATATGCGCGCTTCGACGCCGAACGCAAATTCGCCATCCCCAATCTGAAAATTGCGGACCCCAAATCCTGCCAATGCGGCGAGGTGCTGAAGGGCGCGATCAAGCCCTGGCAGTGCAAGGTGTTCGGGACCGCCTGCACGCCGCAGACGCCGTTGGGCGCGCTCATGGTCTCCTCGGAAGGGGCCTGCGCCGCCTACCACCAGTATGGGCGTTTCCCGAAGCCGGAGGCCGCGGAATGAGCGTCGTCGTTCCGATGTTCACTAAACCCCGCGCGCTCGGCGAGGTCTTCGCGCCAAAAGTGACGCTCGCGCATGGCGGCGGCGGCAAGGCGATGAAGGATCTCATCGACGACGTTTTCATCCGCTCGTTCACGACGGGCGCGCAGGGCCCGCTGGAAGATCAAGCGCGAATCGATCTCTTCGAGCTCGCCGCACGGGGCGACCGCCTCGCCTTCACCACCGACAGCTTCGTCGTCGATCCCTTGTTCTTCCCAGGCGGAGACATCGGCAAGCTCGCCGTATGCGGCACGGTCAACGATCTGGCGGTCGGCGGCGCCGTTCCTCTCTATCTCTCCTGCGCCGCGATCATCGAGGAGGGCGTCCCGGTGACGCTTCTGCGCGAAGCCGCGGCCTCCATGGCCGCAGCGGCGGCGGAAGCCGGCGTCAAGATTGTCACCGGCGACACCAAGGTCGTTCAGCGCGGCGGCTGCGACAAGCTTTTCCTGACGACGACGGGCGTGGGCGTGATCCGCGCGGACGTCGACCTCGGCGTCGACAAGGCGCGCGTCGGCGACGTTGTGCTTGTCAACGGCGTGCTCGGCGATCACGGCGCGACGATCCTCTGCGCGCGCGGGGACATGATGCTCGAGGCGCCGATCGAGAGCGATTGCGCCTGTCTCCACGATCTGATCGCATCCTTGCTTCGCGCCGCGCCGGGCGTGCGCTTCATGCGCGACGCGACGCGCGGCGGCGTCGCCACCGTGCTCAACGAAATCGCCGACGCTTCGCATATTTCGCTCGAAATCGACGAAGCGGCGACTCCCATCCGCGCGGAGGTCAGGGGCTTTTGCGAGATCCTCGGACTGGACCCGCTTTATCTCGCCAATGAAGGAAAAATCGTCGTCATCGCGCCCTCCGAGGAAGTCGAAGCGGCGCTCGGCGCCCTACGTCGCCATCCTCTCGGACGAGACGCCTGCGCAATCGGCAGAGCGGTCGAGGGCGAGCCCGGGCGCGTCACGATGCGCACCATTTTGGGAGGTAGGCGCATCGTCGACATGCTCGTCGGCGAGCAGCTGCCGCGCATTTGCTAAAGGAGCCGTGCCATGTGCAAGACATGCGGATGCGGAGAAGAAGCGGAGTCGAAGGTCGTCAATCTCCAAACCGGCGCCGAATACGATCTCAAGAACGCGCGCGCCGACGGCGGTCGCGCCCATTCTCATGCCCACGGCGTCGCGCACACGCATGCGCATCCTCACGCCCATGAGCACGGTCACGATCACGCACATGATGGCGCCGAGAGAACGCTAGACGTGCAGGCGCGCATACTCGCCAAGAACGACGCAATCGCCGCGAGAAATCGCGCCTGGCTCGCGGGTCGCGAGATCTTCGCGCTGAACGTCCTGAGCGCGCCCGGCGCCGGCAAGACCACCCTCGTGGAGCGAACGATTCGCGCGCTGAAGGACAAGGTCCCCCTTTTTGTGATTGAGGGCGACCAGGCGACGTCGCTCGACGGCGAGAGGATAAGGGCGGCGGGCGCGCCGGCTGTGCAGGTGAACACGGGCGCCGGCTGCCATCTCGACGCCGAGATGGTCGCGCGCGGCCTCGCGGAGCTGCGACCGTCGCCGGGCTCGATCGTGCTCATCGAGAATGTCGGAAATTTGGTGTGCCCCGCTCTGTTCGACCTCGGCGAGGGCGCCAAGGCCGTTATTCTTTCGGTGACTGAGGGCGACGACAAGCCGCTCAAATATCCGCACATGTTCCGCGCCGCGCAGCTTCTGGCGGTCAACAAGATCGATCTAGCTCCTTATGTCGACTTCGACAGGACTCGAGCGTTGGAGAACGCGCGCAGAATCAATCCCACGCTCGAGGCGCTCGAAGTCTCCGCCACGACCGGGGAGGGGCTCGAGACTTGGCTGGACTGGTTGTTGCGCTCAGCGGCGGCCCTGCGCGAAGACGCCTTCGCGGCGGCGGGCGTCACTTGATCATCCACTGGACGGTTGCGCCGATAGACAACACCATGCCGACGGCGAACGCGATCCACGCCGCGAGCCTGCAAAATTGCGCCGCTCTCTCGGACAGCCCGATTCGTCGAAACGCAGGCGTGAGAAACAGCGCCAGGGCGACGCCGGCCAGAAATTGCACCGCCCGGTCGAGATCGAACATGGTGAGGGCGCTCCTGCGCGCGGATCCGCTGCGTACCGATGGTCACTACGGTTTACAAGTCGCAAAGACCTTGCGCGCTCTAATGTCGGTGGGCGAATCGGCGGCGGCGACCCCGCAGGGGCCCGCAACCAGGGGCTGAATGTGAGGCGCGACAGGGGCCGCGCGGAAGGACCTCTCGGCCGCGAGCGTGCGGACGAACAAAAAGTCGCACGCGCCTTCGAATCGTCGTTTTCTTGCCTTCAAGATTAAGCCTCGACCTGGACCGAGCCGGGAAAAGCCCTTTCGGGCTTTCCATGTTTTCGGCATTGAAGCGGCCCCGGCCAGGACGAGATAAAACGAGTTCATTCCATTGTGGCTCTGGGGGAAGAAAATGGCGTCGTCCCAATGCGAGCAGATGTTCGATCGCGCTTTCCCGCTGGCGAATCAGACGATGCTGACGGTCACCGCGGCCCCGGAGCGCCAGGACGAACTCCTCGATCTGCTCGATCGCGCCATGGCGCGCGGCCTGCGGCATAATTCGCGGCTTTACGAGATTCACGTCCCTTTCGAGCGCTTCCCGCTGATGGATTCGAAATTCTGGCACATTCCGGTCGAGGACAGCGGCGATCCGCAGGTCCTCCGCTTGTTCTTCGCGCCTCCGGAAGGCGCGGCGGGTGACCTCGCCTGAGCGCTCGATAGAGATCGCGCCTTACTTGGACTTGCCGTGGGGAGGCGCGGCGGGCGTCGGCGGCGACGGGCTATTGGCCGGCGGCTTATCCGATCGCGTCCAGGTTTCACTCTGGCACAGGAAGGCGATCAGGCAGCCCGTCAGCGTCAGCTGATTGGGCGGGGTGTAATGGATTTTGCCGGTATAGGTCTTGCCGTTCTCGGGGTTGAAAAGATCGCCCTTCCACTGATTATTTCCGGTCTTCGCGGCGGAGCGCAGGACGATCTGCGGCGGTCCGCCCTCGATGGAAGTCAGCGCATCCTCGCGGGCGCAAAGCTTTCCGTCGCAGTCGTAGAACTCCAGCCTCTCGTCGTGGCCGTCGCGGAGCCAGACCCCGTAGATCGGAGGCTCCGCCGCGAGCGCCGGGCCTCCTGCAAGCAGCGCGAAAGCGACGAGAGCGCATTGCGAGAAAGCAGCAACAGGCCCTTCGCCTGATCGGCGCTTTGGCTTTCTAGAATCGATCACTGCTGAGCCGTCCGTGCTTCATCGATTGAATCGTATCACATCCTTGCTGCAATGCGAAAATCAGCCGGTGGGCGTTGCTTTCTCTTTCGCCTGGCGAGGCGGCGGCCCAAGAAAGGCCGGCACGACGAAGAAGGCCGCCACCAGCGTGAAGAACAGCGAAATCGCGAGAAGCTTGCCCATGCTCGCCGTGCCGGGGTGGGACGACAGCATGAGGCTGCCGAAGGCCGTTCCGGTTGTGAGGGAGGAAAAGAAGATCGCGCGGGTGAGGCTCGAGGCGAGCATCTCCACGTTCCCTTTGCGCCAGGCGATGACGTAATAAATGTGGAAGGCGACGCCGACCGCGAGCATCAGCGGCAGGGCGATGATGTTGGCGAAGTTCAGCGACATGCCGATCGCGTCGGCGGTCTCGAGGCTCAGAATGCCGGCGAGCACCAGCGGGCCGAGCGTGAGAGCGACGTGCCAGGGATTGCGCAGCGCGACGACGAGAATCGCGAAGATCGCGAGGAAGGCGTATAGGCCCGCCTGCTTGAAGGCGCTCACGACGGTGTCGCCGGCCTGCGCGACGACGATCGGCGGCCCGCTCGCGTCCGGCGCTATCCGCTCCAAGGCGGCGGCGAAGGCGGTCATGACCTTGCGGTCGTTGCTGTCGCCCTTCGGGAAGACTTCGATGCGGTATTGTCCCCCTTCGGACACCCAGTCACGCAGAATATGCTCGGGCATCGAGTCCGGCGTGACCGCATGCGCATCCAGCGTGACGCGCAGATCCCTGAGCAGGCGGTCGAAATCGGAGAACACCGCCACTTGTGCGCGTTCGCGCGTTGCAGGATCGGCCTTGGCGAGCGCCTCGAGCGCCTTGGCGAAGCTTGCGACCTCGGGGAGAGGCGCCGGCGGGGTCGAGGCCGGCGGCGCCTCGCCTGCCTTGGGCGGAGCCGCGGCTCCTGGGCGCGGCCGGCCGCCGCGCTTTGCAGCTTGGGCCTGCTTGGCGAGGGCGCGGGGATCTCGTCCGGCTGCGCCCGCAGCCGCGGGCGGGTCGAGGCCGGCGGCGGCGGCGGCGGCCTGGGCGGCCGCGCGGGGGTCGATCCCCGCCGCCGCCATGGCGCGCGGGTCCATCGCGCCGCTCATGAGCTTGGCCGCCATCTGCAGCGCCTTCACGGTCTCGGCGTCGGTCGGCGCGGGCTTCTCCTTTGGCGCGAGCGCGTCGCGCAATTGCCGGGCGGCGTGCTCGACGAGTTGCAGCTTCTCTTCCTGATCCTTCGGGATCAAAGAGTCGATGGTGATGACGTGATCCACCTCGGGAAGCGCTGCGGCCTGCGCCGCAACGTCGCGCGCAGCGGCAAGGGACGGCTGGAGAATCTCGATCGTGTTGGGCGCCGTCTGAGGATTCTTCGAAAGATCGAGGAAGGTCGAGACCGACTCCACCTTCGGATTGCGGAGATTCATCGGATTGGAGTCGAAGGTCAAATGCCGCAGGAACGGCCCGCCCGCGAGGGTGATGGCGATCGCCGAGACGATGACGAACGGGCGATGGCGGGCGATCCAATGATCGACGGCGGCGAGCGACGCGGTTTCCACCGGAAGTTCTTCCGGCTTCGGCCTCAGAAGCTTTGTCAGGGCCGGCAGAAAGCTGAGCGTCGCCACATAGGCGATGATCATGCCGAAGCCGGCGATGAGCCCGAGCTCTGCGACGCCTCGAAAATCGGTCGGCAGGAAGCAGAAGAAGCCCGCAAGAAGCGATATCGCGGCAAGCGTCAGCGAGCCGCCGATGCTGCCCGCCGCCGCGCGGAGCGCCGCGCCGACGCTGTCGCCGTTGCCGTTGCCGAAAATCTTATGACGCTCCTCGCGGTAGCGCGTCGCGAACTGAATGCCGAAATCGACGCCGAGCCCGATGAAGAGCGCGGCGAAGGCGACCGAGATCATGTTGAAGCGGCCGATCAGCACAATGCCGAGCCCGGCCGTGATCGCGAGGCCTGCGAGCAGCGTCACGAGCACGGCGAAGATGAGCTTTGGAGAGCGCAGCGCCGCGAAAAGGATCAGCCCCACGATGACGAGCGTGCCGCTGAGATTGACGCCCATGTTCTCCGAAATCGTCGCGAACTCGTCGTCCTCCAGCGGCACCTGCCCGGTAAGACGCAGCTTGAGGCCGTGCTCGGCGTTGAGCCCGATATCGGCGGCGGTCTTGCGCACGAAGGCGATCGCGGCGGCGCCGGGCTGCAACTCCGAATAGTTGATGACCGGATTGATCAGCAGGATGCGGCGTAGGTCCGCAGGCTCCGTCTTTTTCGGGGCTTCGCTCTTTTGCGCCGCGCCCTCGCCCGGCTCGTCGCCGAGCATCTTCTCCCAATCGAGCTTGGCGGGCTCGCCGGCGAGCGTCTCGTCGAGGACGGTCGTGATCCGTTTCAGTCCCGTAAGATAGAGCTCCATGCCGCGTCGGCTGTCGCCGACCTGACGCATGTTATCGATGAGCGTCGCGGTCAATCCGCGCAGGGTCGGATCCTCCGCGAGCGGCTGAAGCACCGCGCGTTGGGCGATCAAGCTCGCGGTGATCTTCTGGACTTCGGCCGGGTCGAGATAGAGCAGGCCGTTTTTTTTAAAAAACGCCTCGTCCTCGGGTCGCCAGCTGCGGCGGATGAGCGGCTGTCCGGCGAGCGCGGCGTTGAGGCGCTTGGCCGCGTCCTCTGCGGCCTCCGCGGTCTTGCCGTCGATGACGGCGACGATCAGATTGTCGAGCTGCGGGAAACCCCTATAGAGCTCGACCTCGTTTTCGCGCCAAGGAATATCGGACGAGAAGAGGTGATTCGTGTCCGTGTCGATCGCAAAGCGCGTCGCGGTGAGATAGACGCCGGCGGACGTCAGCACGAGCGTCGCAGCCAAAACGAGCCACGGCCAGCGCAGGCAAAACCCCACGAGCTTTTCGAGCATTGATGATTCCCAAGCGGCGTGGCCTCGGGCTCGGAGGGCCAGAGGTCCCCGAGCCGCATCGCGGGCTGCGCGGTCGGCAGAGCGGTCGCAGGCTTATACAGGCGCGCCGGCCGCTGTCCAACACGCCGCGCGACGCGGCGCGCGCGCCGTCCGGCTGGGGGGCGCCGCTATCTGGGGATCGACCCCGTGGGCTGGCCGTCGCCCTGCCCGTGAAGCGCCATCCAGCTGCGCGCGGCGCCGTCATTCGCGACGGCGTCGTCCTTCGCGCCTGCGTCGGCCGGCGTGCTGCGTGCGGCGAGGCTGGGGCCCTTCCTGCCGCGCGCCTTGTCCTCGAGCGCGATCTCGGTTGGCGGCACGAGCGTCTCCGGGCGGCTCACCTCGGCGATCCTCGAGGCGAAGCTCGGATGCTGTCCGCCGTCCTGGTAGACGAGGCGGACGGCCGGCACTTCCTTGGAAAGCTCGGCGATCCGCGCTTCGTCCTTGCTCTGCTTTTCGGCGACGAGCGAGGCGATCTGTCGATCGACCGTGAGAGGCGGGCACGCCGAGTTGGGATCGAGGGCCCGCGCGTTGGCGGCTTGGGCGTTGAAGACATAGCGCCGGCCGCAGACGCCGACCGAAGGCTCCTGCAGCGTGGCCTCGAAATGGTCGGAGCCTTCCTTGAGCTGCCGCCAGAAGGCGAGGTGCGGATCGAGCCGGTGCTTGGCGAGATTTTCCGCGGTCATCCGGAAGGGATAGGACTGCATCTGCACAGCGCGCTGCCCGCTGTTGAGCGAGGTGCGCACGATTGCGTAGATCTCGGCGATCTGCCGGTCGGTCATCGAGAAGCAGCCCGCGGACGAGCAGGCGCCATGCACCATGATCGTGCCGCCGGTCGCGCCATGGGCGCGGTCATAGGCGTTCGGATAGCCGACGTTGAAGGACAGGTAGTAGCTCGAGTTCGGATTGAGCTGTCCCGGCGCGATCGCATAGAAGCCTTCTGGAACCTGGCGGTCGCCTTCCCGCATTTTTGGGCCGAGCTGTCCCGACCAACGGCACATCGGGTAGGTCTTGAGCTTGGCGTAGCGCCCGTCCGGCTTCATCTTCCAGACTTCGAGCTCCGCCTCCTTCTTATAGGCGCGGATGAGGGTCGGGGCGTCCTTGGAGACGCCGGTCTCCTCCATCAAAGCCAAAGTCTCGGGCGGGATCGGAGCCATACCGCGATGCGAGAGGCCCGTGTCCTCGCAACCGGCGAGCGCGGCGGCGCCGAGGATTGCGGAAAGCAGCGCGAGCGCCCGTCTGGGAAAGGGAAGGAACATGGCGGCTCCGCGATCGGCTCTGGTCGGCGTCCGTCACGGACGCCGAGCTTCGAAAGCCCAAGGTAACACAGGCGTCGCCCCGGCCGCCGAATTTACCCGGCTGAAAGTAAGCAGCGCATTAAGACCGGAGCATGGCCGTTAAGGCCGCTCAAACGTGGCGCAGCAAGGCCGCCGTGGCGAAGGGACAGAGGGCCAGCGCCGCGAGCGCCAGCGCCGCGAGAATCGCGAAGGGCGCGACGAGCGACGCGTCGGCCGCCGTCACGGCGCCGGCGGCCGAGACGCCGAAGATCAGCACCGGGATCGCCAGCGGCAGCACGAGCAGCGCCATCAAGAGCCCGCCGCGCCGCACGCTCACCGTGGCGGCGGCGCCCATCGCGCCGATCAGCGTGAGGGCGGGCGAGCCGACGAGGAGGCTCGCCGTCACCGCAAGCAGCGCTCCCGCCTCCTGATCCAGCATCAGCCCGAGAAAGGGCGCGGCGAGAACGAGGGGCAGCTCGGCGCTGACCCAATGCGCCGCGCATTTGGCGACGACGGCGAGCTCGAGCGGCAGGCTGGCGAGATGCAGCTGATCGAGCGAGCCTTCCTCGGCGTCGGCCTGAAAGAGGCGATCGAGCCCGAGGAGCGTCGCGAGCAAGGCGGAAATCCACAGGATCGCCGGGCCGATACGGGCGAGGAGTTTCGGGTCCGGGCCGACCGCGAAGGGCGTGATCGCGACGAGGCACAGGAAGAAAGCCACGCCCATCGAGGCGGAGCCGCCGACCCGTTTCGCGATACGCATTTCCCGCAGGAAGAGCGCTACGAAGGCGGAGCTCATGCGCGGCCTCCCGCGTCGAGATCGAGCGTTCGCGTGGTCTGGAAGCCGAGCGGCTCATGCGTCGCGGCGATCACCATTCCGCCCGCTTCGCAATGCGCGCGCATTGCCTGCGCGAACTGATCGCGCGCCCGCTGGTCGAGCGCGGTCAGCGGCTCGTCGAGGAGCCAGAGCGGGCGGCTCGCGACGAAAAGCCGGGCCAAGGCGATTCGGCGCTTCTGGCCGGCGGAAAGGATGCCGACCGGCGCTTCCGCGAGCGGCGCAAGGCCGACGCGCGCCAGGGCCTCTAATGGCGAAAGCCCCTTCCCCCCGGCCCCTGGCTCGGAGAGCAGCGCCCGCCAGAATTGCAGATTCTCCAGCGCCGTCAGCACGGCGCGCAGGCCGTCGGCATGGGCGAGATAGTGCGTCGCGGTCGCAGCGTCCTCCCCCTCGGCCGAGCCAAGCCGGATTCGCCCGGAGCGGAGCGGCAGCAGCCCGGCGAGGGCGCGAAGCAGCGTCGACTTGCCCGCGCCATTGCGGCCGGTGACGCGCAGGGACTCTCCCGACGCCAGCGTGAAACCTAAGTCCTCGAGCACGAGCCGGCGGCCGCGCTCGACGCAGAGGGACTCGACCACGAGCGGCGAGAAGGCGAGCTGCTGGGGCCCAAGGTCTTGCGACGTTTCCATCGCCCCGCCTTATCGTCTCGCGCGCATGACCGCCAGGGGGCGGCCGACGGGGCGAGATGGGGTTGGCGTTGGATTTATGCGCGCGCTTGCGCTAAACACGCGACGCCCTTGTTTGTTGACACATATCGCCGATCCGCCCGCCTTGGCGCGCAGGCCGCGCCCAATGGGGCCATTCGCCGCGCAAGAGCCAAAACCGATATGATCGATCTCGTCGATGTCTTCGTATACGCCTTCTGGATCGGCCTGATCTGCGCCGTGATCTACACGGCGATCGATTCGCCGATCCGGCCCGTGCAGAATTGGCTGTCGGGCTGGAAAGACGGCTTCGGCTTCCCGCTTCGCTTCTGGGTCGTAACCTTCGTGGTCGCGATCATTTTCGCCGCCTCGGCGAGCCTGGACTTCCTTCTCAAGAACCAGCTGAGGCTCGATTCGACCAAGGTGAAGGCGCTCACGGTCGCGTGGCAGGTGATCAGCGGCGGCCTCCTCGCCTTCATCGCCGTGCGAATTCATCAATGGGCGAGGCTGCATCCCTTTGATCGCAATCGCGATCGCGGACGTTTCCGCTACGTGGCGAATCGCCGCCGCGAATTCTGGGCCATGGCCATCGGCGCTGCGGTCGTGCTCATCATGTTCGGCCTGGGCGAGGGGATGGTGGCGCTCATCATGAAGCTGCCGAAGCAGTGGATGCCTCTCGGCGGCTGGTTGATGCCCTGGGTGCGCGCGCTTGTCTTCGCCGTGCTGACGATCATCAGGCCCTGTCTTTCGCTCGGCGCGCGCCGGCCGATCCGCTCGGCCTTCGTCGGTTTCTCCCGGCGGCCGCTCGCCTTCTTCATCTGGATCTCAGTCATCGGCTTCCCCGCGATCTTCGCGGATTTCGCAGCGGAAATCTTCGCCAAGAAGGCGGCCGTCGGCACTCCGATGTTCTGGGGCCTGCTGGGCGGGCGGACGCTGTTCGGCGTCTTCAATTACCTCGCCTTCGAAATCGCCACCTTGCGGATGGTGCGCGACCTCGCGCAAACACCGAGCGAGGATTTTGAGATCGGCGCCGACGAGCGGCTATAGGCGGGGAAGCCAAGTCGCCAAGCCCCGCGACCGCGCGAGCCCCGCCCTCTCATTCGGACTTCATCTCAATCTTCCGGCGGGCTCTCCTCTGCCGGCTCCACCTCTCCTTCATCGAGATCGAACTCCATCTCGAGCGGCTCGACGTTCTCCTCGAGCGGCTCCTCATCCTCGCGCAGCGCCGGATCGTCGCTGGGCGCAGGGATGCGGAAATCCTTGGGCAGACGTCCATCGAAGAGACCGTCGCGCTTCAGCTCGTCCAGTCCGGGCAGATCGCCGATTTGCTCGAGACCGAAATGCATGAGGAACTGGTCGGTCGTGCCATAGGTGATCGGGCGGCCGGGCGCCTTGCGGCGGCCGCGCAGCCGCACCCAGCCCGTCTCGAGCAGAACGTCGATCGTGCCCTTGGAGATTGCGACGCCGCGCAATTCCTCGATCTCGGCGCGCGTCGTCGGCTGGTGATAGGCGATGATCGCGAGCGTCTCCATCGCGGCGCGCGACAGCTTCTTCTGTTCGACCTCCTCGCGCGCCAGCACATAGGAAAGATCGGTCGCCGTGCGGAAGAACCATTTGCGGCCCGCGCGAGCGAGGTTCACGCCGCGCGGCGCGTAATCGGCGCGCAACTGGTCGAGAATGTCCCCAACCGCGATTTCGTCAGGCAAACGCCGGGCGATCTCCGCCTCGTCCAGCGGCTCGGACGCCGCAAAAAGCAGCGCTTCGGCGATCCGCGACGCTTCCGTCAGCCGCTGCTCTCTGCGCAGGAGCGCCTCGTCGCTCGAAGGGTCGAAAAGTTCGATTTTTGCAGCCGTTTGCGCCAAGGCGCTTCTCCTTTTTCGTGACCCGGGCGGCGGCCCCAAAAACCCGCGCGCTAAGCGTCGGCGTCCGCGAGAGGGGGCGTTTCGCCGCGCTTCACCCAGAGTGGCGCGAAAGCGCGGTCCTGCCGGATGAGGATGCGGCCTTCGCGCGCCATTTCGAGCGAGGCCGAGAAGGCCGAGGCGCGCACGGTGCGCGCCGTCGGCGCGTCGAGACAGAATTGTAGGAGGAAGTCGTCGAGCGCCATCCACTCACGCGCCACGCCGACGAGCCGATCCAGCGCCTCCCGCGCTTCGGCGAGCGACCAGACGGAGCGCTGCCGCAGCGTCACCTGCGTGACGGCGGTCTTCTGCCGCTGTCGCGCATAGGCCGTGAGCAGGTCATAGAGCTGCGCCTCGAATTTGGGCCGCGTGGAGATCTCCACGCCTTCGGCCGCGCCGCGCAGGAACATGTCGCGGCCGAGACGCGCGCGCTGTCCTAGCGCGTCGGCCGCCCGGCGGATCGCCTCGAGCCGGCGCAGACGCTCGGCCAGGGCGGTGGCGAGATCGGCGGCAGAAGGCTCTTCGCCCTTGGGCGGCTCGGGCAGCAGCAGCCTCGACTTCAGAAAGGCGAGCCAGGCGGCCATGACGAGATAGTCGGCGGCGAGTTCGAGGCGCAGCCGGCGCGCTTCCTCGACGAAGGCGAGATATTGCTCGGCGAGCGCAAGGATCGAGATTTTGGCCAGATCAACCTTCTGTCGACGCGCCAGCTCGAGCAGGAGGTCGAGCGGTCCCTCGAAGCCGTCGACGTCGACGAGGAAGGTGGGCTCGTTCTCGCCCCTTTCGGGCGTCTGAACCTGCTCCATGCCCCATTGCGCCGACATTGCCGCCCCTTGCTGTTGGGCGGTCGAGATTGAGCCTTTTAGGCCACGCTCGCAAGCGCGGCGTCGAATTCCCTCTCGCCGTCCACAGGATTGAAGGCCTCGACGCGTTCGAGCAGTCTCAGCGCCCGCTCGGCCCGCTCGAGGCTTGCGCCGGAGAGAATTGGAGCGCCCTCGGCGACGCGACCGGCTTCCGAGAGGTCGCCGTTGCAATGCAGGACCAGGTCGCAGCCTGCGGCTGAGGCTCTCTCCGCGCGGTCGCGGAAATCCCCGGAGAGGGCCTTCATGGAGAGATCGTCGGTCACCAGCAGGCCGTCGAAGCCGATTTCCCCGCGCACGAATCGCGAGATGACCTCGGGAGAAAGGCTCGCCGGCCGCTCGGGGTCGATCGCCTCGAAGACGACATGCGCGGTCATCGCAATCGGCAGATCGGCGTTGGCCGTAAAGGGCGCGAAATCGATTTCCCGCAGCGATTGCAGCGGCGCCGAGACGCGCGGAAGCTCGAAATGGCTGTCGGCGCCGGCCCTTCCGTGGCCGGGAATGTGCTTCATGACGGGAAGCACGCCGCCAGCGAGCAGACCCTCCGCCGCCGCGCGGCCGATGCGCGCGACGCGGGCCGGATCGGCGCTGTAGCCGCGATCGCCGATGACCTGATGCGCGCCGGGCTGGGGCGTGTCGAGCACCGGAAGGCAGTCTATCGTCAGCCCGACCTCGCGCAGATCATGCGCCATGAGACGCGCGCCGAGATAAGCGAGACGAGCCGCCGTCTCAAGATCGGCGCTGAGCCGTTCATAGGACGCGGCGCTCGGATAGGCGCGCCACTGCGGCGGCGCGAGCCTCTGCACGCGACCGCCCTCCTGATCGACGAGAATGGGAAGACGATTGTCGCCGAGCGCGTCACGCAGCGCCTCGGTGAGCGCGTAAAGCTGCTCGCGCGACTCGACGTTTCGGCGAAAAAGGATGACCCCCCAGGGCCGCGTCTCGCGCAGGAAGCTTATTTCCTCGGGCGCGAGCCTCGCGCCGGCCAGTCCACAGATGAAGGCGCGGGCCATGAGTGGGAATCTCCGCAGACTTTCGCGGGGGAAAGCCGCGCGCCGCGGGTCACCGCGCCGCGCCGCCCCTCGCGCTCGCTTACTTGTTGGCGACGTAGCAATCGCCGCCGTCGCCCTTGACGCTCTTGCAAAGGCTCGTCGCGGCTTCCCGGCTGAGGCCGACGACACGCACACGATAGACGGTCTTGTCGCCGACCTCCGCGGTTTTCCACGTCGGCTTGCGACCGGCGAGACGCGATCCGTATTTTTGCACGACCTTCTTGACCAGCGCGCGCGCCTCGCCCTCATTGGCGGCGGCGCCGAACTGGACGAAAGCTGAGCCGCTCGCGGGAGGCTCCGCTTGAGTCTCCGGCGCGACGGCTTCTTCCGCCTTTGCGGGCTCCACGGGCGCGGCTGCCGGCGCCGGAGGCGGCGTCGGCGCGGCGGCGACTTTCTCTTTCTCTTTCTTCTTGGGCGGCTGCTTTTGTGCGGTCGTCGCGGGCGGGGCCGCGTTCTGGGGCGTCGTCGTCGCGGCGGCGGGCGGCGCGGCCGGCGCGTCACTGGCCGCGCGTTCCACCGCCGCCGGCGCCTTGGCCGGATTAATGCCGCTGTCCTCGCGGATCGCCACCGTCTTGACGCGGCGGTAGGTCTGCATCGACGGCTCGCGCGGCGGCTCCACCACGGGCTCGACCGGCGCTTCCTGATGCGGGACGACGTTGCGCACCGGCGTCTCTACGCCGCGGTCGAGGACCGTTGCGTCCTCTTTCGCGGTTTGGCTCGCGTCGGCGACGGCGGGGGCCACTTTGGTCGGGCCCGCGGGCGCGGCGATCGTCGCGATCTCGCGAGATCCGGCGACGCCCTTGATGCGCGCAATGCCCCAGCCGACGCCGAGCGCCGCAACGAGGCTGGCGAGCGCGACGGCGTGCCAGGGTTTGACGCGGAAGCTGCGCCTCACTCTTTCGGCCTGCTCGCTGCGGCTTTCGGCGTAGGGCTCGGCGGAAAAGTCGTCATAGGCGGCGTGCTCGTCCGAATAATATTCATCGGCCTGCGCATGGTCGAAGGCGCCGTAATCCGCCGCAGGTTCTCCGTACGCCGGCGCATGCGGATGCGTTTGGCGGGGGTCATCAGAATAGAATTCTTCGTCATGCTGCGCGTCGAAGCCCGCATGCGGCTCGGCGGCGTCCTGTTGATCATGCTCGCCGGAGAAGGAGCCTCGCAAAGGCGGCGGCAGATCGTCGCCGTGAGAGTGCGGGCCCGGCTCCTGCCAGTCTGGATGAGGGACGAACTCCTCTTCCGCAGCGACCGCGCTCTCGCGCCCCGCGTCGGGATGAAAACCGAAGTCCGGCTCCGGCTCATCAGCCGCCGGGGCATGCCCGTCGAAGATGCGCTCGTAACGCTGCGCATTCTCGTCGTGCTCTGTGTCCTGCATCAGGCGGGCGAGCTCGCGCAACGGGTCGCCCAGGGGGGCGCGCCGCGCCTCCTGATCGCGCAGGCGCCGTTCGAACTCCTCGATCTCGATCGGCGCGCCTCTCTTTGTCGCTTCACGCATGACCCGTCTCGCTTCTCGACCAGGACGCTCTGGAGAACCACGGCCGCGCCGCCGATCCCGAACGCCAGGGGGATCGCGCGCGTTCAGCGCATTTCGTCAGGCGCGTTCACGCCCAGCAGCGCCAATCCCGACGCGAGCACAACGATCAATGTGACCACCAAGGCGAGACGGGCGCTCGTTAAATCTCTCTCGTTTAGATTAACAAAGCGTAATTGTGGCCAATCTTTGCCGCGATTCCAATGGGTGTGAAAGCAGCTCGCGAGCCCGTAAAGATAAAAGGCGATCCTGTGCGGCTCGTGCGAGCTTGCAGCGGCGGCTACAACACGCGGATATTGCGCGATTTCTCGCGCCAGGCCGATTTCCCCCTCGTCTTTGAGCCGCTCGAGCGGCGCAGCGCATAGCGCGGTCAGGCTCAAGTCGAGGTCGGGAAAGGCGGCTAGAGCTTGGCGGAGCACGGACTTGCCGCGCGCGTGCGCATATTGGACGTAGAAGACGGGATTGTCCTTGGACTGCTCGACGACTTTGATGAGATCGAAGTCGAGCGGCGCGTCATTTTTGCGATAAAGCATCATGAAGCGCACCGCATCGACGCCGACCTCGTCGACGACCTCGCGCAGCGTCACGAAATCTCCCGAGCGCTTCGACATCTTCACCGGCTCGCCGCCGCGCATCAGCCGCACGAGCTGGCAAAGCTTGACGTCGAGCTCGACCGAGCCGCCGGACAGCGCCTTGACCGCCGCCTGCATCCGCTTGACATAGCCGCCGTGGTCCGCGCCCCAGACGTCGATGAGCGTCTTGAAGCCGCGGTCGATCTTGTCCTTGTGATAGGCGATGTCCGAGGAGAAATAGGTTTCCGATCCGTCGGACTTCTTGAGCGCGCGGTCGCCGTCGTCGCCGAAGGCGCTGGAACGGAAGAGAATCTGCTCGCGATCCTCCCAATCCTCGGGCAATTGCCCCTTGGGCGGCGGCAGCCGGCCCTCATAGACGAGGTTCGCCGCGCGCAGCGCGTCGATGCAGCGGTCGATCTCGGAGACTCCGTTGATCTTCTCGTGCAGGCTGCGCTCGGAGAAGAACACTTCATGCGTGATGTTGAGCGCGGCGAGATCGTCGCGGATCATGTCCATCATCAGCTCTATGGTCCGCGCCTTGACGGGCGGCAGCCAGTCTTCTTCCGGCTTGTTCAGCAGCCGATCGCCCTGCTCGCGGGCGAGCGCCTCGCCGACGGTCTTGAGATAATCGCCGGGATAGAGGCCTTCGGGAATGGAGATCGTCTCGCCGAGCGCCTCGCGGTATCGTAAGTGCGCAGATCGGGCGAGCGCATCGACCTGCGCGCCGGCGTCGTTGACGTAATATTCGCGCGCGACCTCATGGCCCACGAATTCCAGGAGATTGGCGAGCGCGTCGCCGAAGACCGCGCCACGTCCGTGCCCCACATGCATCGGCCCGGTCGGATTGGCGGAGACATATTCGATATTGACCTTGCCTTGCGCGGCGGGTTCGGGCCGCCCGAAGGTGTCGGGCGAAGCGAGCACGCTGCGCAGCACGTCGTAATAGACGGAATTGTCGACCCGGATATTGATGAAGCCCGGCCCGGCCACTTCGACCGCCGCGACCCCGGGGCTTTGCGCGAGATCGATGGCGATCTCCTCGGCGAGGACGCGGGGAGAGGCGAAATGCGCCTTGGCCTCCTTGGCGAAGACCATAGCAGCGTTGCAGGCGAGATCGCCCATCGCCGCGTCCTTGGGCGGCTCCACCACGAATCGCGCCGGATCGAAGCCGGGCAGGCGGCCTGATTCGGCGATGGCGCGAAGGATCGCGCTGATGCGGGCGTGGAAGAGCGAGAAGAGGTCCATGTCGGCCTTTATAGCGTTTTCCGCCGAAGTGGATGCCGGTTCGGCGCAGAAGACGCGTTAAAAAGGAAACGAGCCGGGTTCCGCTCCAACTTGAGCGGAACCCGGTCGAGGGCAGGAGAGGGGGCGGTTTATCAGAGACGGGAGAGGAAGCCAGCCCCGGCCCGCCGTGCGCGCGGCAAAAAAGCTTAGGCTGCGCGAAAAGACGCAGGAAAAGTAGTTTCGTCGCGCTAGCGCAAGAGGCCAGAAATCACGTTTTTCCTTTCTATCTCAAGCACTTCCGCGCGATCAAAATTCGTGATTTATGCTCGGCTCGCTTTCTGTTCTAACACCCGTTGTCCTGATTTCTGGTTTTTTGTCGATGCCCCGGAACGATTTGTCCGGATGGCCCGTTAATACGAAACCAACCGGCGCATCGTCGCTGCGGACTTACCGAAACCCGTCAGTCGGGGCAGATTTACTTCGAAGCTTCAGCCCAGCTGGCGAATTAATACCACAGCTTAGGGAGGGTGCGATGTTTAGAACAATATCTAGAGCCTCTTGCAAAATTGTTAGAGATTGGCGCGGGCGATGAGGCGATATAGATAGGCTTCCTCATGTGGATTGCAAGTATTATTGTGTAGAATATTGCGCTTTCATTTAAAAGTTGTTGGATTATGATTTCGAATCGAACTACGCGCCGTGGCGACGGACCACATGACTGACGATCCTCTCGACGCCATGTGGGCGCGCTGGAATCACATACAGGCCTCGCTTTTCCCTTGGCTTCGCGAGGAAGTCGAGCCGATGACCGAACAGCTCGGGCGGCTCATCACCATCCTCGAGGTGATCGGTCTCCAAGCCTTCGTTCCAGAGCCGCCGCGAGGCCCGGGCCGCCCACCCGAGGATCGCCGCGCCCTGGCCAGATGCTTCGTCGCCAAGGCTCTGCTCGGCATTCCAACCACCAGCGCCTTGATCGAACGCCTGCAGGCCGACAAGTCGCTGCGCAGAATCTGCGGGTGGGAGCGGCGTGCGCAGGTTCCGCACGAATCCACCTTTTCTCGCGCTTTCAACGAGTTCGCGCAAGGCGATCTGCCGGGCAGAATGCACGCGGCGCTGGTCGAGCGCACGCTCGAGGGGCGCGTCGTCGGCGTCGTCGCCCGCGACGCCACCGAGATCGAAGCGCGCGAGAAGCCCGTCGAGAAAGACGGGAAAGACGATCCGCCGCCGCCCGCCGCCGAGCCGCCAAAAAGGCGCGGACGCCCGAGAAAGGGCGAGGAGCGGCCAAAGCCGGAGCCGTCGCGCCTCGAACGGCAAGCCACGCAAAGCCTTGCGAAAATGCTCGCCGAGCTGCCCACCGCCTGCGACGTCGGCTGCAAGAAGAACAGCAAGGGCTATAAGGAGACATGGATCGGCTACAAGCTGCATCTCGACGTCGCCTGCGGCCAAATCCCCGTCTCCTGCGTGCTGACCTCGGCCTCCGTGCACGACAGCCAGGTCGCCATTCCCCTCATGACCATGACCAGCGCCCGCATCGTCTATCTCTATGAGGCGATGGACGCAGCCTACGATGCCGAAATCATCGACCGGCACAGCAAGGCGCTCGGCCATGCGCCGCTGATCGACCGCAATTTTCGTTCGCAGCATGAAGCCAAAACCGAATGCGCCGAGGAGGTCGCCCGCATGAGGCGCGTCGGCGTCCCGGACCCGGACGACAGACTCTTCGATTTCCGCACCATGGCCGAACGCGTCAATGCCCGGATGAAGGACGAGTTCGGCGCCAGGTTCGTGCGCGTGCGCGGCGCCATCAAGGTCAAATGCCACTTGACGTTCGGCGTGCTCGTCCTCGCCGCCGATCAAATCTTGCGGGTCTCGGCCTTCCGCGCCGCCCCCGCCTGAGCCCCCACGAAGCCGACATCTCGCGTGCCGGCGGCAAAATCACTCGCTCGAAGAATTATGCAAGAGGCTCTTGGGTTATGCGAAGGCGACGAGCCCCAATACGTTAAATCACGAAAGGTCGCGCCGTCGATCGGCGCGGCCTTTCGCCGGTCAATACTCGCTCGGCAACAGGATCGTTTTGTTGACGCAAAAGAGGCTGATTTCCTCAAGCGAGAAGTCGGTTTTGACCACGGCTTTCTCGCTACTCGCAAATGACGACGCGGTTACCACTCCGCCTCTGCTTGGGCGTGGGTATAATTGCCCTTCAGATTGCTAATGCGCCAGAGCCGGAAAATTGCGGCGCCTTGAGGGCGAGGCGTCGATCTATCCTTTTGTTTTAAATATACTTATAATCCCGGCCGGGGCCCTTTCTCTCACGCCGACTTGGCGGAAGATCGGCCGCCGGTTCAAGGCGGCGTGTGGATTGCGGGCGCAAAACCGCTTTTCCGTGGAGGCGGGTGGCCGGCGCCGGTAGGATGGCTTAAGCCTCTCCCATGAGATTCTCCCCCACCTTCCTCGACGAAATCCGGGCTCGCGTGCCCGTCTCCGAGGTCGTGCGCCAAAAGGTCGCGATCAAGAAGCAGGGACGCGAGTGGCGCGGGCTCTCGCCCTTCAACAGCGAGAGAACGCCCTCCTTCTACGTCAACGACCCCAAGGGCTTCTTTCACGATTTCTCCTCCGGCAAGCATGGCGACGGCTTCACCTTTCTGATGGAGACGGAAGGGATTTCCTTTCCCGAGGCCGTGGCCAAGCTCGCCGCCATGGCGGGCCTGCCGATGCCGGTCGAGACGGCCGAGGAAAGGGAAAGAGACAAGAAGCGCGCGACGCTCACCGAGGTCCTCGAATGGGCCGACGAGCATTTCCAGAAGCAGCTTCGCGGCCCGCAGGGGCGGGAGGCGCGCGATTATCTCGCGCGGCGCGAGATTTCCCCGGCAGCACAGGCGCAGTTTCGCTTAGGGTATGCCGCGCCCGGCCGCCACGATCTGCGCGACGCGCTGGCCGCCAAGGGCGCCACGGTCGAGACGATGATCGAGGCCGGCTTGCTCATCCACGGCGAGGATGTGACGGTCCCCTACGACCGCTTCCGCGACCGGGTGATGTTTCCGATCTGCGACCGCGCCGGCGTCCCGATCGCCTTCGGGGGGCGGGCGCTCGCCAAGGACGCCCAGGCCAAGTATCTGAATTCTCCGGAGACCGAGCTCTTCCACAAGGGCTTTACGCTCTACAATCTCCACAATGCCCGCAAGGCCGCGCATGAGGCCGGGACCGTGATCGCCGTCGAAGGCTATATCGACGTGATCGCGATGACCGCGGCGGGCTTTCCCCATTGCGTCGCCCCGCTCGGCACGGCGCTGACGCCCGAGCAATGCGGCCTGTTGTGGCGCATGGGGGAGGAGCCGATCCTGTGCTTCGACGGTGACAAGGCCGGCCTCAAGGCCGCCTATCGGGCGATCGACACGGCGCTGCCGCTGATCGAGCCGGGCAAGAGCCTGCGCTTCGTGCTGCTCCCCGGCGGGCAGGACCCGGACGAGCTGCTTCGCTCCGGCGGCCCCGGCGCCGTCGCCGAGGCGCTGCGCGCGCCCCTGCCGCTCGTTGAGATGCTCTGGCGACGCGAGACCGAGGGCAAGGCCTTGGAGACGCCCGAGCGTCGGGCGGGACTGGAGCGCCGCTTCCGGGAGCTTTCGACCCAGATTCGCGAGCCCTCGCTGCGCCGCCATTACGAAAGGGAGCTCGATCAGCGGCTGCGCCAGCTCCTCGACGGGCGAGACCGGCGTTTTGTCCCAAACTCTCGACGTCGCGCCGAGGGTCGCCGGCGATCCGCCGCCGGGGGATCAGGAGGGGCGGCCGTAACCGTCGGCGCGGCGCTCGCCGGCTCGCCTCTGTTTCGCGGGGTGAAATCCCAGATCTCGCCGCGCGAATGTCTGCTCCTGTTGATCTTCGTCAATCACCCGTCGCTGATCGGCGAATTTGTGGAGGATCTCGTGGCCGTCGAATTCGAGTCGCGCGAGGCGCGAGCCTTGCAGCAGCTCCTCGTCGAGGTCGCCACGAGCCGCGGCTCAGGCGACCTGGAGGCCGGGCCGCCGCTTGAGGAAGAGATTGAAAAAGCAGGACTTGGCGCGTTTCTTTCCCGGCTCGAAGGCATGGCCGCGCACGCCAATCTGTGGAGCGTGCGCAAGGGGGCGGCGGCGGCGGATGCGGCAGTGAGCCTCAGGCAGGTTTTGAGCTTGCATCGCAAGGTTTCCACGCTAAATAGGGAGTTGCGCGCCGTCGAGAGGCGTCTCGCCGACGACCCTTGCGAGGAGGATCAGGCGCGGCTGGCGGAAATCCGCGCGCAACTATCAGCCATCGATGGAACCGAAGCCTCGCTCGAGGGTTTTGGCTCCATGTCGGGCCGCATGAGCCGAGCGCTCTAAATTCTCTGCCGGGCAGGGATGCTTAAGACCGCGTTAAGCCGCGGCCCATCAGCTTGGCTTCGCCGAATCGGCGGGCCGGGAGGGCTGTCGTCGGAAAAGGTGTCGTCGGAAAAGGTACGGGCGACGCCCGGGATTTGGGGATCGCGTCCGTCCCAAGTGGGGTCGGTCCCGCACGGAGCGCCCTCACAGAGAAGCGGGTTTGGAACGGCCGCGTTGGCGGGCGTCTTCCTGTCGCTCACTCCTTTGGAGCTGCAGTTCATGGTCAAGAAAGACGAGGAAAAGGTCGAAGTCGAGGGCGCCCCCATCGTGGAGACGATGGACGGCCCCCTGCTCGACTTGAACGACGCCGCGGTGAAGCGGATGATCAAGCTCGCCAAGAAGCGCGGCTTCGTCACTTATAGCGAGCTCAACGCCGTTCTTCCCTCCGAGGAGGTCTCGTCGGACCAGATCGAGGACGTTTACTCCATGCTTTCGGAGATGGGCATCACCGTTTCGGAAGGGGATAACGAAGACCAGGAAGAGGAAGCCCAGGAGCAGGAGGCCGAGGAGCCGGAAGGCGGGGAGCTCGTAGAGGCGCCGCGCACGACCGTCGTCGCGACCAAGACCTCCGAGCCCGCCGACCGCACCGACGACCCGGTTCGCATGTATCTGCGCGAGATGGGCTCGGTCGAGCTGCTCTCGCGAGAGGGCGAAATCGCCATCGCCAAGCGCATCGAGGCCGGACGCGAGGCGATGATCGCCGGGCTTTGCGAAAGCCCGCTGACCTTCCAGGCGATCATCATCTGGCGCGAGGAGCTCGAGGCCGGCAAGGTTCTGTTGCGCGACATCATCGATCTCGAAGCCACCTACGCCGGGCCCGACGGCAAGTCGGCCGGCAAGACGTCCGCCGAAGCGCCCACCGACGGGCCGGCGCTCGCCCCCGCCACGGCCCCGCGCACGCCCCCTGCAAGCCTCGAGGAAGAGCCGCCCGCCGGCGCAGAGAGCTTCGAGGATGACGACGACCTGGAAAATTCCCTGTCGCTCTCGGCGATGGAGGCGGAGCTCAAGCCCAAGGTCCTCGAGACTTTTGCGCGCGTCGCCGACGCTTACAAGAAGCTGCGCCGACTGCAGGACCAAAACGTCGAGAACCGGCTGAAGAACGAGACGCTGACGCCGGCGCAGGAGCGCAAATACAAGACGCTCAAGAAAGAGATCGTGACCGACGTGAAGTCGCTGTCCTTGAACCAGAACCGCATCGAGGCGCTGGTCGAGCAGCTCTACGACATCAACAAGCGGCTGATCGGTTTCGAGACGAAGCTCTTTCGCCTGGCCGACTCGCATGGCGTCGGGCGCGACGACTTCTTCGACAAGTTCCACGGCTCGGAGCTCGACCCCAAGTGGGTGGCGCGCGTCGCGCGTCTCGCCTCGAGGGGGTGGAAGGATTTCGTCGCCGAGGAGAAGGATCGCGTCAAGGAGCTGCGCTCGGACATCCATGCGCTTGCGACCGAGACGGGGCTCGAGATTTCCGAGTTCCGCAAGATCGTGCAGATGGTGCAGAAGGGCGAGCGCGAGGCGCGTCAGGCGAAGAAGGAGATGGTCGAGGCCAATCTGCGTCTCGTGATCTCCATCGCTAAGAAATACACGAACCGCGGCCTGCAGTTCCTGGATCTCATCCAGGAAGGCAACATCGGCCTCATGAAGGCGGTCGACAAGTTCGAATATCGCCGCGGCTATAAATTCTCGACCTATGCGACCTGGTGGATCAGGCAGGCGATCACGCGTTCGATCGCCGATCAGGCCCGCACGATCCGCATCCCCGTGCATATGATTGAGACGATCAACAAGATCGTGCGCACCTCGCGCCAGATGCTGCATGAGATCGGCCGCGAGCCGACCCCCGAGGAGCTCTCCGAAAAGCTCGCCATGCCGCTCGAGAAAGTGCGCAAGGTCTTAAAAATCGCCAAGGAGCCGATCTCGCTCGAAACGCCGATTGGCGACGAGGAGGATTCTCATCTCGGCGATTTCATCGAGGACAAGAACGCGGTGCTGCCGATCGAGGCGGCGATCCAGTCAAACCTGCGCGAGACGACCACGCGCGTGCTGGCTTCGCTCACGCCGCGCGAGGAGCGGGTGCTGCGCATGCGCTTCGGCATCGGCATGAACACCGACCATACGCTCGAGGAGGTCGGTCAGCAGTTCTCGGTGACGCGCGAGCGCATTCGCCAGATCGAGGCGAAGGCGCTGCGAAAGCTCAAGCACCCCTCGCGGTCGCGGAAGCTCCGGAGCTTCTTGGATAACTGAGGCGCGACGCAGGACGCAATGGCGCCGCAGTTCGATCACCCCTTGCGCGATTTGCTGCGCACGGCGGGCTGCCTTCTGCTTCCTCCCGTCCGAGACCTCCGCCCGCCTCGTGGAGAGGTCGGGCGGAAATTCGCTGGGCGCTCGCCAAGCTCATTAACCCTTTTGCAAATCGGAGAGCGCCTTCTGCGCCATAGAGGTCGCCCTTCGGGAATAGCTCAACAGATGCGTCCCATAGGCGGTTCTGCGCGCACGGCGAAGCAAAGCGACCGCCCTCTTGACGTTCCTAGTCGGATGCGTCCTTTCCGCCATCATCGCATGATCGATCGCATTGTCGATGTGCTGGACGAAAGAGGAGCTTTGATGAGGCTGCTCTCCGAAGGGAATCGCCTTGTTGATTTGGTCAATAGCCTGAGCGATGTGGTCGTCGGCGGCGAGCGCGACCGGAACGGCCGTCGCCTGGCCGAATGCAAGAGCCATAGCCCCCATCAAAAACTGACGTCGTCGCATAAGTCTTCCTCCCATTGCCGAGTTCAGGACGCTTTCAACGCGTCCGTCTTGGGCGGTATATTGCTCAGCAGTCGTCGGAAACAACGGTTCGAAGGAAAATTTGCCGCATAGCCGAGGGACACAGATTTGCTGTTCCCGGGCGACCAACGGGAACCGCCCAGGCGCTTGCTCCGCCGGAGCCCGGGCGCTATAGAGACCCCTCACGCTCCCTTCGTCTAGCGGTCTAGGACGTCGCCCTCTCACGGCGAAAACAGGGGTTCGAGTCCCCTAGGGAGCGCCAATAAAATCAAAGCGTTATGTCGCGGCCGCGGATACCGTGTACAAATTTTGTCTAAACCCGCTTTTGAAAGCCGGGTCCGAAGCGACGCCTGGCCGTTGGTTGGCCGGGCGTAAGCTTAGCTTCAGAAATATGAATTCCCTTTGATAAGCCGTGACTCTGCAGTTTACAACAGCGCGCGGCGGCGACCAGCGGCTCCTTCTTTGCCACTTTGCTCTCGCCGGGGCCGAAAATCGACGGGCGTTAATCGGCCCGATCGACGGGGCCAGCTTCCTTCGACAAGAACTCGACGCGCTCGTCGATTGCCACAGAGCGTCAAGCCTGCGCGCCTGGCCATTTTGTGATCGCAGAGCTGTCATGCGGGTCGAGCTCTCGCACCTACTGCGATACGCAAAAATGCTCAAAACCATGTGCTTTCAAGGCGTTATCTTGCTTTGCGGGCGGCTCCCATGTATTCTGGGTTTGTTCTCGAACGCAGAGGAGCCTAAGCATGGCCATTTTGGACCAATTCCGCGTAACTAGCGCGACGCCACAGAGGAGCGCCTCGCCAGTTGCGCGGTTCCGTCGACGCCTCGCCGAGGCGCTGGAGCTTCAGATCGAACTCGCGAAAGCGGACGAGGTCGGTCAGGCGTTAACCCGGACGCGAAAGCGCTGGGTCAAGGGACCGAGCGGAGAAAAGGAGCTTCGGGAGAAACCCATGCGCCTCTTTCGCTGGTGGTGGAAGGACGAGAACGGGACGATTTTTATCACGCTCCGGCGCGGAACCAGGCCGCTGGAAATGGCGCCAGGAAAGAGCGCTATTGAGATTGGCCAGATAGAGGAGCTCCCGAACAAGCTGACGTTAATTCGCGACGCTGTCTGGGCCGGCGAACTTGACGCCTGCGCGACGAGCGCGAACTTCGGTCGCGAAGTCCCGCGGCGAAAGGGGAATGCTTCGAAGCCAGCCCGACCATAGCGTTCGGAGGCGCCCACTCGCGACCCTAGCTCGGGGCCCGCACAAACTCGGGTCCGCACTGGCTCCAAGCGCGAGAACGCGTGCGTCGCGGCTGCTATGTGGGGAGGAGCGGACTCGTTCGAACAATCCACTCACGCCGCAAGTTGACCCAATTGTATGGTCCGGCCGTGTGTCGCAAGAAGTTTTTCGATCCGGCGGTTGCGGTCTTGCATCAATGTATCCGGCCTCTGATTGGAGCGTTTTGTGCTCCTGGCCACCATGGATATCAGCGCGCGTGCGGTCTCATTAGCGGACAGGCCTCAATGGGCCATTAGGGTCACCCGTGTTCGCATGCGCCGGGAAGACCGATCCTCCATCTCGTTTCATCTTCTCGCAGACCTCGGCGGGGAAGGGTTCAGAAGCTCATTTCCGTGGCTGCTCGTTTGGCGCAGGCTGATCACGCCGGCTGGGCGTTGATGGCGGCGATCGTTCTCGCCTCGAAGTTTCGACCGCGCGCCAGAACGCTCCAGGCGATGCGGGCGAGTTTGTTGGCGAGCGCGATCGCGAGTACGTTGTGGTGCAGCCGTTTCTTGGCCGCCTCGATCCAGGGCTTCAGCCCATGGCGCTCCCAGCTCTTCGGCCTGATCAACACGACCCAAGCCGCCTGCACGAATAGGGCGCGCAGATAGCGATTGCCACGCTTCGATATCTTGCCCAGGATCGTTCGATCTCCAGTCGAGATTTGCTTGGGGACGAGGCCGAGCCAGGCGGCGAAGTCGCGGCCTTTGCTGAAGACCTCTCCCGCGCCGATCGCCGCCACCATGGCGCTGGAGATGATCGGTCCGACGCCCGGCACGCTCATCAGCCGGTCGCAGCCGGCGTCCTGGCGCGCCAGGGTCTCGATCTGCGAGGAAAGCTCTTCGATGCGCTCGTCCAAGCGCCGCCAATCGCCCGCCAAATCCTCGATGGTCCGCGCCATGCGAGGCGACAGGACCTCCGAGGGAGCGGCGAGAATGTTTGGCAGCGCGGCGCGCAGGAAACGCGCCCCCTGGCGCACGGCGACGCCGCGCTCCAGCAGAAAGGCGCGGATTTGATTGATGACGCCGGTGCGCTTGCTGACCAATCGCTCGCGCACCCGGCGCAACGCCTGCAAGTCGAGCTGTTCGGCGGTCTTCGTCGCCACGAACTTCATCGTCGGCCGCTGCACAGCCTCCGCGATTGCCTCGGCGTCACGAAAGTCGTTCTTCTGGCCCTTGGAATAAGGCCGAACATATTTCGCCGGCATCAACCGGGCGTCATGGCCAAGGCTGTTCAGCTTGCGGCCGAGATGATGCGCGCCGACGCAGGCTTCCATGCCGATCAGGCAAGGCGGCATATTGGCAAGTCGAGCTTCAACCTGGCCACGCGACCATTTCTGCCGCAGGACGATCGCGCCGCGCTTGTCGAGGCCGACCACATGGAACGAGTTCTTGCCGATATCGATGCCGATGATGGCGATCTGATTGGAGGCCGGGTTGGCCATGGGCGTGCTCCTTCGAATGCAGCCCCAATCCAGCTTTGCTCGCCAGTGGGGCGGGAACACGGCCGGACCATCCCATTAGCGGTCATGGGTGCCGACCGGGAGTTGGCGCCGCACGAGGGTATATGCTGTCGCCAAAAATCCCCGTCCCGGCTGAAAAATCCGATTACTAACCAATGCCGATTTGCCGGATTTTTTCCCGGTGGGTGGTTTCCCAAGGGCTCTTCGGCTCCAGGTAGGTCTCGTTGCGGCGCCGTAAATGGCGTCCAAGGGGAGGACTACCATGTCTGAGCCGGTCATCCCGCCCCCGAAAGGCATAGTGAAGCTTTATGTGAGTAGAATAATAGATTACTCGTGGTATGCCTCACTCGTCCTGACCTTCGGATTTGGGGCATTTATTGTGCTGGTGTTCGCGTATGGGTTGGCGATAAATTACAAGCTTATAAGTCTTCCGCCCATATTGTGTCATAATATGATTGGAGACCCGAAGGTAAAGGACATGTGCAAATAGGGCGATAGACAATCAGCCGCCGCCAAAGATTCGAGATTCCGACGAGCAATCCGCGAGAGATTCGAATGGCGAAACCAACCCAAGCCGACGCCGAGGCGGCCGTTAGAACGCTCATCGAATGGGCCGGGGACGATCCCGATCGCGAGGGACTGATCGACACACCATCTCGCGTTGCGCGTTCGTATCGAGAGTTGTTCGTCGGCTATGAAGACGATCCTCGCGGCTATTTGCAACGCACGTTTGCGGAAGTCGGCGGTTATGACGAACTGGTCGTGCTGAAAAATATTCGCGTCGTCAGCTTTTGCGAGCATCATATGCTTCCCGTGATTGGCCGTGCGCACGTTGGCTATTTGCCGCGGAGTGGGTATCCCCTTCACTGACCTGAGGCTGCGGAATTGGTTGGATTTGTTGGTTTTCCTATGATGGAGCGGTAGGGCGCTGGGTCGATGGCGACGGCTTGCTCAACGAGTCTGTGGAACAGAAGGCCCCTGGCATTCGAGCGTCGGCGGTTGAAGCGGAAGGTGAACTCGTCGAGGTAGTAGTCGAGATGCTGGCGCTGAACGCCGCCCTGATGCGTGCCGAGGAGCCAGCGCTTCAAGAGCGAGGCGACCTTGTGCACGCGCGGCATGACCTCGTGCGCGGGATCGGAACCGGCGCTGATGACGCTGACCTTGTGCTTGTAGCCGGCTGCTTCGAGCCTGGCATAACCTCTCCAGCCATCGGTGTGGATGGTGGCTCCGGACACGACCGCGTTGCGAACGAAGGGCAGCAGGCTGTCCGCCGACACGTCCTCGATCCGACGCAGTCGGATGCGGCCGATGCCCTGGCCGCTCTCCTCGGCTGCAATCGCGACAATGGCTTTGCACTCGATCTCTCGGCCCCCTTTGTCCTTTTCCGGGCCGCCAACATAGGTTTCGTCGATCTCGACCGTTCCGCTGAGCGCGTCGCGGCCAGGCCGCACCATGGCCCGGCGCAGCTTGTGCAGCCAAGTCCAGGCCGTCTCATAGCTGCCGAGCCCAAGCGCCCGCTGCAGTCCGAGCGCGCTGACGCCGTTCTTCTGGCTCGTCACGAACCACATGGCCATGAACCAGGTCCGCAGCGGCTTGCGCGTGCCCTCGAAAATCGTCCCCGCGGTGAGCGACGTGCGCGCGTGACAGCTGCGGCAGCGAAGCAGTTTGTCCGACATCGCCCAAGGCGCGCCGCACATGCCGCAATGCGGGCAGACGAAGCCCTTCGGCCAGCGCACGCGTCGAATGTACTCCCGACACGCCTCATCGTCTCGGAACCACTCGTCGATCTCTTGGAACGTGCGAGGGTAATCGATACCGGCTACGGGATGCGAGTAACCGTCCATCCGCGCCAGATAGCACCCCGGTTGAGGTCAGTGAAGGGGATACCCACTTGCCGCGGAATCGCGTCGTAGGCATTTCCAAGTTAGCGCGGGTGGTCCACGGTTTCTCGCGCCGCTTGCAAATCCAGGAAAAACTTACCGCCGACATCGCCGAAGCGATACAAGACGTTCTTGAGCCTCAAGGCGTCGGCGTCGTGATTGAGGCAGAGCACAGCTGCATGACACTGCGCGGTGTTAATGTGCCTGATTCCACGCTCACCACTAGCCGTCTCCTCGGCGGCATCCGTGAGGACGCACGCACGCGAGAGGAGTTCCTTAGCCTTGTGCGGGGAGGGTAGGCCCACGTGGCGGATTGGGATTGGCCGACAATAGGCGTCGTTCCCGATAGCTCGCGTCGCAGGTTGACCCCCAGCGGACCTTCCGTAGCGTTTTCCTCTCAAAGCTGCTCATAACCGGCGGTTCTAATCAACGCGAGTTGGTATAACTGTGCATAGAGATCGCTGTTTTTTGCCTTAAAGGCGGCCTCTGCAATGGAGGCGGCTCTCTCTGGCCCGGATTCAGCGGCAGAGCCTTCAGGCGCTGACGAGCGCGAGAAGTCCTCTCAACAAGGCTTCGGGATCGGGTGGGCAGCCGCGAATGTGAAGATCGACCGGCACAACCTTTGAGACGGCGCCAACGCACGCATAGCTGTCGGCGAACACGCCGCCGTCAAAGGCGCAGTCCCCGACGGCGACAACCCATTTGGGATCCGGCGTCGCGGCATATGTGCGCTCCAGAGCCTCGCGCATGTTCTTGGTCACCGGGCCGGTGACCAGCAAGACGTCGGCGTGCCTCGGCGACGCGACGAAGCGCAGGCCAAACCGCTCGAGGTCGTAGAACGCGTTGTTCAGCGCATGTATTTCGAGCTCGCAGCCGTTGCAGGAGCCGGCGTCGACCTGTCGGATAGACAGGCTGCGACCGAGCCTTCGCCGCGAGGCTTGCGCGAGAGATCCGCCAAGTTCCGCGAGGAGCGTCTCGTCGGGGGCCTGCGCCCTTTCCGTCAGCGGCCCTCGCAGCAGGCCTTGGAAGAGAAACTTGCGCATGAGCGCGCCCCCTACAGGTCCTGCCCCGAATAGGAGCAGTTGAAGGACTTGTTGCAGAGCGGGAAATCCGCGACGATGTTGCCTTCGATCGCCGCTTCGAGCAGCGGCCATTGGAACCAGGAGGGATCGCGCAAATAGCAGCGGTCAATCGCGCCTGTCGCGTCCAACCTCACCCAAACGAAAATATCCCCACGAAACCCCTCGACGAGCGCGGCGCCTTCCCGCGTCTCGTTCGGAGGAGGGATTTCCGTCCTTATTTCGCCGTCTGGCAGGCGATCTAGAATCTGCTCGATGAGGGGCAGCGACGCCCTGATTTCATCGAAGCGCACCCACACGCGCGCATCGACATCCCCTTCAGTCGAGGCTCCGAGCTCGAAGGGCAGTTCCGAGTAAGGCGCGTAGCCCGGCAATCGTCGCGCGTCGAAGGCGCGTCCTGAGGCGCGGCCGATAAAGCCGCCGCAGGCGTATTGACGCGCGAGCTCCGCGCGCAAAATTCCCGCTCCGACCGTGCGGTCTTGCAGCGAGGTGGTGTCGCCATAGAGCCGAACGAAATTGGGAACGAGCTTGTTAGCGTGACGCAAAAGCGCGAGGAGGGCGATGTAGCCCTCTCCGGTCAAGTCGACGGCGACGCCGCCGGGGACGATCTTGTCCATCATCAGCCTATGGCCGAAACATACGTTTGCGGCTCGCAGGAGGCGTTCGCGCATGATGCCGCAATGCGCGTGCATGAGAGAAAACGACGCGTCATTGCAGATCGCGCCGATGTCGCCGAAGTGATTGGCCAGCCGCTCAAGTTCCGCCATCAGCGCGCGCAGCCAAATGGCTCGTTGCGGGACTTCGACCCCGAGCGCCGACTCCACCGCTTGCGCAAACGCGAGCGAATAAGCCACTGTGCTGTCGCCCGAGACGCGGCCGGCGAGACGCGCTGCGCGATCAAGCGGTGCGCCGACCATCAACTGCTCAATTCCTTTATGGACGTAACCCAGTCGTTCCTCCAGCCGGACGACGAGCTCCCCATTCGCCGAGAAGCGGAAGTGGCCCGGCTCGATGATCCCAGCGTGAACCGGTCCCACGGGAATCTGATGCAGCGGAGCGCCTTCGGCGGGCAAAAATTCGTAGGCGTCGCCGAAATGCTCTGACGCTTCCGAATTGCGCCCTGGTCGCCGCACCCCCCAACGCCCGTGGTCGAGCCAAGGGCGCCCGTCGGGCAAACCCTTGGCCGCAATGCCGTAAATGTCCTGAAGCGCGCGTTCCAGCCTCATCGCCGGCGGATGCAGATGCGAAACGGAGGGGAAGCGACCGTCCGGGCATTCGATGCTGACCAAGCCGATTTCCGAGGATTCATGGTCCAAGATCGCCATGTGAACCTCGGCGCCGTCGCTCCAAAGGCTCAGGAGATCGCCCTGGCCCTTGCTGATCTCGCGGATCGCCCGCAGCCATCCCGTTTGATCGATGACACGACGCGGCCAGGGCTTCGAATGCCGAGCCTCTCGTCCGCTTCGCATCGTCTCGCGCAACGACATCATGTCCTTATGGCTCCTGCATTCCTATCCCAGCAACCGCGCGACGTTCTGAAACCAGGCCACGAGATGAGGCGGAAGATAAAGGCCAGCGAGCAGAACCAGCGATAAATGGGCGAACAAAGGAACCATTGATGCTTCGATCTTGTCGGAGCGCCCCGTCGCTTCGCCAAAAGCCATCTCGATCAAACGCATGAGCAGCGCGCCAAAGGCCACGAGCAGTCCGAAGACGAGTGGAATGGCGAGCAGAGGTTGACGCGCGAAGGTGGAGCTGACGACGAGAAACTCGCTCATGAAGATGCCGAGCGGCGGCAGTCCCGCGATGGCCATGACGCCGGCGACGAGCCCCCAGCCGATGAGCGGATGGCTCTCGGTGAGGCCGGAGATTTTGGCGATCTTCTGCGTGCCTTTGACCTGGGCGACATGGCCCACGGCGAAGAAGATCGCCGATTTCGTAAGGCTATGCATAGTCATGTGCAAAAGGCCGGCGAAATTGGCGAGCGGTCCGCCCATGCCGAACGCGAAGGTGATGATGCCCATGTGCTCGATCGACGAATAGGCGAACAACCGCTTGATGTCGTCGCGTCGATACAGCATGAAGCCGGCGAAGATTAGCGAGACGAGGCCCAGCGTGACCATGAGCGGTCCCGGAGAGATGGCTGCCGCATTGACAGCGAGCAGCATCTTGAAGCGCAGCACCGCATAAAGCGCGACGTTGAGAAGCAGACCCGAGAGCACTGCCGAAATGGGCGTCGGTCCCTCGGCGTGAGCGTCGGGCAACCAGGCGTGCATTGGGGCGAGGCCGACCTTCGTCCCATAGCCGAGCATCAGGAAGACGAAGGCGACGTTGAGCAGCCGCGGACTGAAACTAGCCGCCCTCTGCATCAGGGAAGTCCAGACCATGGCGTCGTTGCCTTCGCCGAGCACCGGCTGGGCGGACATATAGACGAGGATCGTTCCGAAGAGAGCGAGCGCAATGCCGACACTGCCGAGGATGAAATATTTCCAGGCCGCCTCCAGCGCCTCCGGCGTGCGATAGATGCCGACCATCACCACCGTCGTCAGCGTCGCCACCTCGACCGCCACCCACATCAACCCGATGTTGTTGGCGAGCAACGCCAAATTCATCGCGAACATCAGCGCCTGATAGATCGCGTGATAAAAGCGCACGTAAGCGGGGGCCAGTTTGCCCGTCGCGATTTCGTGCTCGATGTAGCTGGCGCTGAAGGCGCTCGTCGTGAAGCCGATGAACGTCGAAAGCACGACGAAAACGATGTTCAGGTCGTCGACGAAAAGATACAAGCCGGGCACCGGGCGTTGAAACAGGAGCGACCCCGCGCAGAGGAAGGTCAGGCCGGAAGCAGCGACATTGATTTGAGCGCTCAGGCGATAGCCGGGCAAGGCCGCCAGGACGAGAGCCGAGACGCCAGGAATTACCAGCAGCAGGCTTGCGAGGTCGGGATTTCCGAGCGTCATCGTGATTGTCCTCTAACTCGGTCGAGCTCTTGCACGTCGACGGTGTCGAAACGCTCACGAATGCGGAACAGAAATATGCCGATGACGATGAAGGCGATTAGCACCGAGAAGGCGACGCTGATTTCGACGACCAGCGGCATGCCTTTGGCGCCCGTTGCCGCAAGTATCAGTCCGTTCTCGAGGGACATGAAGCCGATGATTTGGCTCACCGCGTTGCGTCGCGTCACCATCATCAGCAGTCCGAGTAGAACGACGGAAAGCGCGAAGGCGATATCCTCGCGGGCCAACGGGTCGGCGGCGGCGGTCGCCGGGAGAATGACCGCGAGCGAGAGCGCGACGAGCGCGATGCCAAGCAGCATCGTGACTCCGATGCTGCCCACTACCTCGACTTCGCGATGAATGCCCATGCGCTCGATCATGTTCTGCAGGCTCAGAGGAATGATCAGCGCCTTGAAGATGACCGCTATGGCGGCGGTCACATAAAGATGCGAGGCGTGTTGAGCATAGGCCTGCCATCCAACTGACAGGGACAGAACGACCGCGTGAATCGTGAAGACGTTGATCAGACCCGACAGCCGATCCTGGTAGAGTAGCACAAAACTCATTAGAACGAGCCCGCCCGCGAAGAGATGCGCCACGTCGAAGTTAAGCCGGTCCATCAAAGGCTCCTTGACACGAAGAGCAGCAGAGTCCCGAGCAAGCCGAGCATCAGCGCCGCGCCGAGAAAGTCAGGAACGCGGAACACGCGCATCTTGGCGGTCGAAATCTCGAACAAGGCCAGAATGAAGCCGCCGACCGTCAATTTGGCGAGATAGGCGAGCGCCCCATAAACAAAGGCGCGTGGATCCGCGCCAGCGGGGGCAATGCCCCAGGGCACGAAGATGCAGGCGATCATCGACAGATAGAGCAGGAGCTTCAACGCCGCGGCGAGCTCGATCATCGCCAGATGGCGACCGGAATATTCCAAAACCATCGCTTCATGCACCATTGTCAATTCGAGATGGGTTGCGGGGTTGTCGACGGGAATCCGCCCGTTCTCGGCGATCGCGACAATCGCAAGCCCGATCAAGGCGAGACCGAAGGACACACGCAGCTGGTAGTGCGCGAGAGAGCTCGCCGCGATTTCCGACAGCTGCGTAGATCCCGCGATCAGCGCCACTGAGAAGACGATCATGATCATCGCCGGCTCGGCCAGCGAAGCGAACATTGTTTCACGGCTGGAGCCGATGCCGCCGAAGCTCGTTCCGACGTCCATTCCGGCGAGAGCGAGGAAGAACCGCGCGGCGCCCAGAAGCGCGGTAATGGCGATGAGGTCGCCGCACCAACTGAACATCAGGCCTGTGGCGTAGGTCGGAACGAGCGACGCAGCGACCCAGGTCGTCGCGAAAATCAAATAGGGAGCAGAACGAAATAACCAGGACGCGTTCTCGGCGAGGACGGTCTCCTTGCGTAACAGGCGCAGCAAATCTCGGTAGGGCTGAAGGACCGGCGGGCCGCGCCGACGCAACAGCCGGGCTTTGACTTTGCGCGTAAAGCCAACGAGGAAGGGCGAAAGCGTCAACACGACGCCCATTTGCGCGCCCTGGGCGGCGAGGTCGAGGATCACTGCCATATCGCCACCAGCAGAAGGAGCAACACGAGCGCCGCGAAGACGAGGCTGAGGTAGCCTTGGATCGTGAGGAAATGAAACTTGTTGAGCTGATCCGCGCAAAAGTCGACGGCTCTGGAAATGGGCGCGTAGAGACCTTCGAAGACGCGGTCGCGAACTTCCACCCCTAACCGCGCCGGTCGCGTGTCGCCGGGCGCAGGCATGTCTAGATGGTCACGCGCGACGAAAACGATATTGCCGAGCGCGCGACGGACCGGCTGCGCGAAACTGCTCCCTGTATACTGCGTCGCCGGGCTCGGATCCGGGTAGCCGCAGTCCCACGCTGGGCCTCGGCGCATAGTCCGCGATCCAAGAGCATGCATGATTCGCGCGGCCAGGAACGCGGACATCGCAATGAAAAGGCACACCAGCAGTCCGTTATAGGAGCTGCGACTCTCTGCGATCGGGACAATCGACAGCCAGGGAATTTCCTCTTGCGCCGGCATGCGCCCGCCGACGAACAGCCGCGCGGCCGGCGAAATCGTGTCGATCAGAAAGCTCGGCAGAACGCCGGCGAGGAGACAAAGCGTGAGCAGGGCCGCCATGGCCGCAAGCGACCAGGGGTCGGTTTCGCGCGCGGCGGCGGCCGCTTTCGATCGGGCGCGGCCGAGGAAGGCCGTTCCGTAAGCGCGCACGAAGCAGCCGGCCGTCAAGGCGGCGCTCAGCGCAAGCATGGCGCCGACCGCCGGAACGATCAGCTTCAGGCTCCATTGCGGTAGCGACGGACTGAGCAAAATGGCTTGAAAGATCAGCCATTCGGAAACGAATCCATTGAACGGCGGCAGCGCGGAGATCGCCACGGACGCGCCGAGCAGGACGAAGGCGGTTCGTGGCATGACGTGGATCAATCCGCCCAGCCGTTCGATGTCGCGCTCGCCGGTCGCCGTCTGCACGGCACCCGCGCCGAAGAACAGAACGCTCTTGAATAGCGAATGATTGAATGCGTGAAACAAGGCGGCGGTGAAGGCCAGCGCCGCCGGCAAGGCCATGCCATTCGCCTTGAAGGCCAGAGCTAGGCCCAGCGCGATGAATATGACGCCAATGTTCTCGATCGTGCTGTAGGCGAGCAGCTTCTTGAGATCGCTCTGAATCGTCGCGAACAGAATGCCCAGGACGGCGGTGAATGCGCCGAGCGTCATGGGCGCGATCCCCCACCAAAAGGCGGGCGCGCCCAGGAGATCGAAAACGATGCGGACAAAGCCGTAAACCGCAACTTTCGTCATGACGCCGCTCATCAGAGCGGAAACATGGCTCGGCGCAGCCGGATGGGCGAGCGGCAACCATATATGGAGCGGCGCGAGCCCGGCCTTGGATCCGGCGCCGAGCAGTGTCAGCGCCAGGACGAGGCCGGATTTCCATGGTGCGCGCTCCGCCGCCCGGATCGCGGCGAAGGAGTAATCTCCCGCCGAGCCCGCGAGCAGGCCATAGGCCATCAGCAGCGCCAGCGTGCCGAAGCTCGCCATGATGAGATAGATGAAGGCCGCCTGCCGGTTCTCGGCGTCTTCGTGATGCGCCAGGACGAGAGCCCAGGACGAGAGCGACATGAACTCCCAGGCGACGAGAAAACCAAAGGCGTCGCCGGACATTACGACGAGGTTCATGCCGGCAAGAAAGGCCGGGAAAAAGGGCAGGACGCGCGAGGGATGCTTCTCATGGGCGCCATAGCCGAGCGCGTAAAAGCTCGCCGCCGCGCCGCCGAGATTGACGATCGCGAGAAAAAAGGAGCTCAGCACGTCCAACTGGAAATGCGCGCCCACCCAAGGAAGTCCCAACGGCAAGACAGTCGCCAGAGACGTCGCGCCGCGGGGAATGACGGCGGTGATGAACAGAATCAAGCAAAGGCCGAGGCAAAGCCCATAGACAATCCGGCTCGCATCTTTTCGCCGATCGAGCGCTAGGGCGAGGCCCCCTACTCCGAGCAGCGCAGCCACGCTCCACAAGGCGATGGTCAATGGCATCGCAGCCTATCTCCCCTCGCGGTTTGGCGAAGCGCTTTCCGCTCGTTCTTCCGTCTCAGTTCGCTCGCGTCGCGCGCCGATGGCGTTCTTCAAACGAACGCCGCGCCCCCCGCCTTGGCTGACCGTCCCCTCGTTGATCAGCTCCAGGCCGAGGCTTTCGAGCGCCGCGATCAACTTGGTCAGCGAGTCCACGTTGCCGCGGATGAGGTCTTCGCTGGTCTCCATGCGCTGGATGGTCGGCAGCGAAAGGCCGGAAAGCTCGGCGAGCTTCCGTTGATCCACCCCGACGAGCGCGCGTGCCGCTCGAAGTTGGGCAGCCGTGATCATGTTTGAAACATGAGTTGTTGATGTGGTTGCATCACAACTAATGGATATGCCATGATTTGTGATTGTGCAAGGCGATTTGCTGGGCGATCCTCAGAAGGGTCCGAAAGTCTGGCCTTGTCCGCCGCGGAGGCGCCGATCGCAGAGGTTGTCGCGGTTTTGGCAAGAGACGGAAAGCAGCTCTGCCCGAATCTGACAACGTGGGAGGCGAGCGATTCACCAACTTTCAAAACGGGCCGGCGGCGGCTATCCTACGTCGGCTAAATTCGGCTCACTCGCGTCTTGAGCCGCTACCTTCCCAAGCGCGACAGAACCGAGACGGACTTGTGTTCGAGCGACCATCGACGCGTGAATCGGGACGAGATCGCGAGGGCGCCGCATTACGTGGTCGCGCGCCAGCTCGCGGTCGGCGTCGCATATGCATTGCTGATCGTTTATGCGAATCAGAGGCCTGATTCGCCGATTGGATCCGCCCTGAGGTGGTGGATGAACGAGAGCGCGCCGTGGGTGCAGACGCTTTTGTTCTTTGAGACAACGCCTTCCTCGGAGAACGCCGAGGAAATTCGCGCGAGTGTCCTCGCATATCGCCACGTGCTGGTTGGCTCGATTTGCTTCGCCCTCTATTCGATTGTTGCCTCTCGACGGTATTGGCCAGCTTGGACCTGCGCCTTGAGCGTCAAGATGGAAAGAGCGGGGCGGAGCAAAGCTGAATTCGAGCGGCTCAGCGAAGTTGGTTTTCACCGCATGATCCTTGGCGCCATCGCCACGACATTTCTCGCGATTTATGTGGAGCCAAGCGAAGGTCCTTCAACGCTCTGGCCTTCCTCATCGAATTGGGCGATCCTGCGAGCGCCGATTTTGATCGGCGTCACCACAGCGTTTGTCCTCTTGGCCGCCACGTTCCGGCGCACGACAGCTTGCCTCAGAAGGAGCCGGATGCATCCGTGACCGCCGATTTCGCTCTGTGATCTTGTAGAAATGACGAAAGCCCGGCCTCGCTCCAGGCGAGGCTTTCTGTTTGCGATACTGGCTGTTTCGGCGCGACCGTGAGTTGCTTTGTCAAGGTCCGTTCATGGCGCTAACCCGAAGAGCGAGAACGCGCGTGTCGCGGCGGCAATGTGGGGAGGAGCAGACGCGTTCGAATAATGGCCTCACGGTGCAGTTTGACCCTTTGCAGACGACCTTCACCCCTCTGGCATAGCCGGCGCATGGGCGACGTGCCGCAGTCCGCTGTGTCTGCGGTCGACGTCTTTGAGCCTGGAAGCGCTCGTGCTCGCATCTGAAGAACCTCCCCGGCAAAGGCGCGGACGCGCCACATTTGATGAATCGGCCTGAGTTTTCGAAATAATTTTGCCTGTGCGGCGCCGAAAACTCCCTGGCGCTCTAGTTATTATGGCAACTCCGGGGGAGAGCGATGGAACAAAAGCTAACGCTCACACTTAAGCGCGTCGACGCTGAGGCGGTTATCAAATGTTTACGACATCGGCAGGAAAGACTTTGCGATATCAAGCGGGAAATTTGCCCGGCTGAGACCGCGGAGCCCTTCGAACATGAACAGTGCGGGTACTTTGAGCAGGAGGAGGAGGTCGTCGGGCGCGTCTTGGAGGTCTTGCGCGTCGGGTTGGAGACCAATCAGGCTGGCTGAGTTCGGGAGTGATCGGTCGCGCGGCGGAAACGCCCTTTCCGCCCATCGCAGGGGCGGAGCTTCATTTGCTCGGCGTGCGGTTCAAGGCGCGTCGACATGTCCGCCGGACTGGCGCGGGCATAGCGCGGCGAGAATGGGGAGGTGATCGCGCAAAAAACCCGGCCATTGCTGACCGGGCAGAGCAAACACTAGCGCAGCGTTGGACGCCTTCAGGTTGGCAATAAGCTGATCATACGAGAGTATGATAATACGAAAGGATAATAATACGGAATGACGGTAATACAAAAGAAAGCCACTCGACTCTGATTGCCATCTTGCGGAACATGTCTATATCTTTTTCTTCGAAGCGCCGTCACGGGAGACGATGCAATGAAGACTTTCCCTTCCCGCTTCTCAAAGCACAAATCCGGCGTCACCTTAGACGAATGCCTTCTGATCGCCGCTTTAGTTTGGGTCGCAATCGTTGTTGGCGCGCAGTTCATAAGAGCTGGAAAGCCGCAGGGCAACTTCAATGCAGCCCAAAGCGAGACGCGTTAGGCGCGCCGAACACAAAACGGCCCACCGCACATCCGGGCGGACCGCTTCTCGCCTTTCGGGCCTGTGGGCATTATCGCTTTGCTCCCAGTTGAATAGCTAGGTTAGCAAGCTCAGCGAGCTCTTCGCCATTCATTCTGAGGTTGAGAGGATCAGTTCCGCCGCGCATGGTTCCTGACAGGTCCCACCGTCAATGCAATGCTGATAGGTCGGAGTTAGACCGGGTAATAACGACGCGATTGCCACCTAGCGATTGCACGGCCAATGGTTCGATTTTGATGGTAGCCATTGCCATTGGTGCGTCCCTGCTTTCCGCTAAGTGTACCACGGAATGAGGGCGACGGGAGCCGGCGTCAAGGGCGTCAAATTTCGAACTGAGACACTACCCGATGCCGTGTCGCGCGACTGTCGCGGGCACAGGGCGAAGGGCGAAGGGAACGGGTGGCGATCGCGCAAAAAAACCCGGCCGAGTTAGCCGGGCGTCGTAGTCACCTCTCAGAGGGTGAACCTTAAGTACCGCTGCAAGGGATAGTTTCAAGCGGCGCGAACGCAAAGCGGCCCGCCGTACATCCGGGCGGCCCGCGTCGTGGCGTCTGGTCGTCGAGAACCGTTCGCTGCGCAACAGATAGACGCCGAGCCTCATCCGCGCAGCACCAGTACCGAGCATTTCGCCCGTCTGACGATGGCGCTGGCGACGGAGCCGATGAGGAAGCGATCCATGCCCGGCCGGTGCGAGGCGATGATGATCAGATCGGCGCCCCATCTTTCGGCCTCGTCGAGAATACTATCGTGGACGGGGCCAAAGAGCACGACGCTGGAGACGCGATCGCGCGGACGATCGATCTTGGCCGCAAGGGCCGCCATCTCGGCTTCCAGCGCGACGCGAATATGGGTCTCGAAATCCGCTCGAACGTAGTCGATGAAGCGGATCGGGATGAGGGACTGCACATTGACGAGCCTGACCTCGCAATCGAGCGGCTTGGCGAGCACTTGCGCCTCTTCTAGGGCGCGTGGCGCGAACTCGGGTTCGGAGAGATCGATGGGGAGGAGGAGCTTTCGCAACATGTGCGCCTCTATTGTGGTCTTTGAGGAGTCTATTTGTGCTCGCCCGACGGCGCGGCAAGTGGCAGCGCTCCAGCCACGCGGGCGGCGAGAGCGGGAGCGCCGCGCTCATTGCCCGCGCCTTCTACAACAAGCGCGACACGTGCGAACAATGGATCAAAGAGGGTAAGGGCGCGATCCGGTGGACGCGGCTGCATCGACCGTTCGCCGTGCGCATAAGCGATCCCTCGAACGCGTTCAGCATATGGTCTTGCCCGCGCAACGCACTAATTCTGGTTATCGAAGAGCTCCGCGGAGGTGCTGAGGTCGCGCTTGCGCAACTCTTGGCCGTCCGTTTTCAGCGTCGTTCCACTTCGGCGGACAGAGCAAAGGCGTCGCGTGGGGCGTTGACCTGGGTTCAGCGGCAAAAGGCTGTTTGAACGGTGAATTAGTTGCATGGCCGTTGGAACGATTCGGCGCCAGTGTCGTCCGCTTACCGCCCACGTCTGCACGGAAGAGAACATGGCAACCGCAGAAAATGGACTAAACGAGTGGTTTCGCGACGCCGAGGCAATGGAGAAGCAAGCTACGACAATGCTTGATGCACTCGCGAAGCGGATCGAAATCTACCCAGATGTAAAAGCGCAAATTGAACGCCATCTCCAAGAAATGCGGGAACAGGCAACCGTATTGCAAGGATATTTAGAGCGGGGCCGTGAAGGCGCGCCTACTCGGAAAGAATTGGCTGGACCATCTGTGCCTGCAGGGCCGGATCTCAGCGGAGCGTTCGTTGGCGATAAGTTCGTCAAACGCGCCATCACGGAGATTTCATGCTATAATATTCTTATTGCTGTAGCCGCAGCTGTCGGAGACAGCGAGACGCGTGCAGCGTGTGAGGATATTCTGTGTCAAGAAGAGGCGATGTTGAGTTGGCTCAAGTATTACCTTGCTTCCGCGACAGTTGAGCATCTCGGTCCAGAAGAGACGCTGGACAGAGAAGCATCGACGCTCTCCAAGCGGTAAAGACAACGAGGTAGGTCCAGCCTCTCTGCGATCAAGAGCAGCGACATTGTCTCTCGGGCAGTGTGTTAGTGGGCTGAATTCTCACCTACGCCGATCCTGGACCCCATGGGTACGAACGGCCGTCACCGTGACGCCGTCATCAATTCGAGAACATGACCGTCCGGGTTCTTGAAATATACCCCGCGACCGCCCTTCCAGTCATTGAGCATGCCATCGTCGATGCTCCAAGGGGTGCTTCCATATTTATTCCTGATATCCTTTGGACGCGATCCGCCGCGTTGCGGCTGAGAGGGTGCGCGCCGACGCAGGCTTCCATGCCGATCAGGCAAGGCGGCATATTGGCAAGTCGAGCTTCAACCTGGCCACGCGACCATTTCTGCCGCAGGACAATCGCGCCGCGCTTGTCGAGGCCGACCACATGGAACGAGTTCTTGCCGATATCGACGCCGAGGATGGCGATCTGATTGGAGGCCGGGTTGGACATGGGCGTGCCCCTTCGAAGGCAGCCCCAATCCAGCTTTGCTCGCCAGTGGGGCGGGAACACGGCCGGACCATCCCATTAGCGGATTTCTGCCATCCCAAAATTGCTCAGTTGGTCGTTGATCGGCGCGAAGGTCTTCAATCGCCGAAATTTATCTGTAAGGTAATGAAAAGATGCATGAAATTCGCGAGGGAGGCTTCATAGCAAGGTCTCAGCAAGGGCGGGTGGACCTTCCACTTGGGCTGTTTGTTGTCGAATTGTGCCTTGATCCGACGTCGGGCGAAGCGCGTCGGCGCCTGGACGGTTGTGAAGGGAGAATTCGAAATCTCCCAACTTCGCCCAAGGTAATCAGATGCGAAAGTTTAACCTGTGGGAGAGCGCGATGTCCGATCCCGGCGACCACCTGGCGAAAGAAGCCCTGAGACATGGTGGGGTCAGAAAGAATGCCGCTCTGAATCGTTTTGAGCTCGAGGTCGGTGAATATACCGCAATAGCTGCTTTTCGGATTGAAGGCAGCGTGATGAATTTCACAGGCACGCAATGTCCACCTAGTTTGCGCAACAAGGGGATCGCAACGCGACTGATCCAAGGCGCTCTGGAGATCGCGAGAGAGGAAAAATACAAAGCGATCGCCACCTGCTCCTTCGTGGCTAATTTTCTCTCCTGACGCCCAGAATTCTCGGATTTAACTCGATAAGCGGCGGCAGAGGCCCCGCAACAATCAGCGCAAGGCGGGAGAGCAAAACTCACAGCTGGCGGAGACACCCGTTGCCTTCCTTTTTGACCATCGAGCAATGGGCAAAAAAGATCGAGCAGGCGCTCGCCGCCCCTGAAATCATTGGCCCGATCTGCAACATTCACGAAGGCGACACACGCCCGTTCGACGCCATATTCCTCGGTGGAGGGGCCGCTGGTCGATTTGGCGCAGCTTATCTTCGCGCCATGGGCGGCCGGCCGCTCGTCATCGATCGCTGGCCGTTTCTAGGAGGCTCGTGCCCGCACAACGCCTGCGTGCCCCATCACGTCTTTTCCGATTGTGCGGCCGAATTGATGCTTGCCCGCACCTTCTCAGGAACCCTCTGGTTTCCGGAGATGAAAGGGCGTACGATCTCGATCAAGGAGATCGTCGACCTTTTCCGCCGCGGTCGCACTGGTCCGCATGCGGTGATGAATTACCAGAGTAAAGAACAGCTCGACATCGAATTTCTGCTGAATGCCGAGGCTCGGATCATAGACGCCAGGACGGTCGAAGCCGGCGGCGAAACGTTCAGTGCGCGCGCACTGGTTTTGGCCACTGGGGCTCAGGCGGTCCGCTTGGAGGCCCCGGGAAGCGAACTCGACGGCGTGTTCGATCACGCCACTCTTGTCGAAGAGCTGAAGAGGGAACCAGGCGAAACCATCGTTGTCGTCGGCGGTGGCAAGACCGCGGTCGAATATGGTTGCTTCTTCAATGCGACCGGCCGCCGGGTCGTCATGCTGGCTCGCAGCCGCGTTCTCAATCTGGTTAGGGACGGCGAGACTCGCGCCTATGCCTTGGATCGCATGCGCGAGCAAGGCGTTAAAATCATCGAAGGTGTGACGGTTGCGGCCATTCGCGGCGACGCTCTCGGACGCGTGTGCGCTGTGATCGCGGACACTGGCGCAGGTCAGCTGGAAATCGGGACGGACTTCGTCTTTCAAGCGCTTGGCGAACGGCCGCGTTCACAAGCCGCGGTTGACGCGCTTGGCGTGGTGGCCGACTTTTCCGGCGCGATCGTCGTCGACGACCAATTGCGCACGTCCGTTCCCAATGTATACGCGGCGGGCGACTTGATCGGCGCTCCGATGGAGATGTTCAAAGCGCGCAAGAGCGGAACCTACGCCGCGCGCGTGATCATGGGGGAGGAGGTGCGTTACCGACCAACCGATTGGCCGGATTTTTTGCACACGCATTACGAAGTGAGCTGGCTCGGCTTAGGTGAGGAGGACGCGCGGGCGCGCTACCATAATGTCGTCGTGCTCAAGCTGCCCCCTGATAATCTCAATGGGTTGAACGTCAGCCTGCCCGCGGGCGATCGCACGATGCTTTATGCCATGGCGCGCCCGCACATGTCCGGTTTCCAGAAGCTCATCGTGGACGGCGAGAGCCGGCGCGTGCTCGGCGCGCATCATGTGGGCTACGGCGCCAAGGACGCTTTTCAATATCTGAATGCGCTGGTGCGCCGCGGACTGACCATCGACGAACTGGGCGACATGGACGAGCTCTTTCTCAACCCCACCTATTTTATTCAGCTTTCGCGTCTTCGAGCCGGCATGAGGGATTTGCGAAGCATCTGAATGGTGGGATGAAAGTGTTCGGCATGTGTACTTTCGAGGCAGATTCTGGGCACGGCGAAGGGCGCGTCACACCCAGCGAGGAGGCGGAATGTCCAAGAGACTTGAAGGTCGGACGATCCTCGTGACGGGAGGCGCTGGCGGGATTGGTTTTGCGACTGCAAGCCGCTTGGCGCTCGAGGGAGCCGCGGTGGCGATCCTTGACCGCGAGGCGACCCAGTTGGAACAGGCGGACGCCGCACTGCGGGGTCTTGGAGCTAAGAGCTTCTCAGCGACCGTCGACGTGCAGGACTTTGCGGCCATCGCAAGAGCGCTTGGCGAAGCCGAGGCGGTGCTTGGGCCCATTTATGGGCTGGTCAACAACGCCGGAGTCGCTGCGCTGGGTTCAGTTCACGAACTTGACGAAGCGGACTGGGAGCGCATCATGAGGATCAACGTCACCGGCGTGTTTCTTACGGCCAAAGCCGTGCTGCCCGGCATGATGCAGCGCACGAGAGGCGTCATCGTCAACGTCGCGTCGATCGCGGGTCTCGTTGGGATTCCCGCAATGGCCGCCTACTGCGCCTCAAAGGGCGCGGTGACAAACCTCACCCGCCAAATGGCGGTCGACTATGCAAAGTGGGGCATAAAGTCAACGCCGTGGCGCCCGGCACCGTCGCCGACACCGCCATGGGCGCCATGTTGCTTGCCAGCGATTGCGACCAAGACGCGAAAGCTAAGCGCTTATCCAAGTACCCTCTGGGGCGATTTGGAAGGGCCGAGGAAATAGCCGAGGTCGTGGTGTTCTTGTTGTGCGACGAGGCTTCTTTCGTCACGGGGGCCATCATGACCGTCGATGGGGGCATGACGGCGATCTAGATAATCAAAGCGCCGGAAGGGAGACAAAATAATCCGGCCGTCGCATGGTGTTGACCCTGCCGCGGCGAGTCTTAGCTTAGCCTGCAACCGTCGGCGAAAGATGTGACAAGGAGGCCAAACAAAACAAAGGGCGGGAGGCGATTATGGAAGTTGGCAGTCAAGAGATCCTTATTCCAACCAGCATGGTCGGGAATTACCCCAATCCTCGGTGGTGGGACGCGTCCTTTGCGCGCCATTTCCACGGCGATCGCGAACCGCCGGACTCCATCAGTCGTGAGGCGCTCGAAGACGCGATTGGCGCCATCGCGCTAGATCAAGAACGCGCGGGCCTCGACATCATCACGGACGGCCGCTTGCACGGCGACAATTACGCCGACACCGCCGTCTACCATTACCTTCGCTGTATGGGATATGATCTGCGCGGCGGCGGCCACCTCGGTTTTCCCATCTACAGTCGGCTGCATACCGGGACGATCGAGCATGAGATCAAACGTCGCGGCGCGATGATGGTCGAACAGGCGCGGGCGCTCAAACGCGCAACCAAGAAGGCGACCAAGGTACAGTACACCGGTGTGCAAGTTCTCGCGCAATGCACCAACGATCTCTTTTACAAGACTCCGCGGGATCGTGCGCTGGCGATCGCAAAGGCGATCAATGAGGACGTCCGCGAGGTGGATGCTCTCGGCGTCGATTTTATTCAGTTCGACGAATTCACGTGGCCTTATTTTTATGAAGACTGGGCCATCGAAGCCTTCAATGCCGCGGTCGAGGGCGTCAAGAACGCGCGTATCGTCGTCCACGTGTGCTGGGGCAATTGGGGCGGCACCCCAGCCTATTATCCGGACGAAACAGGGAAACCAGGAGAAATCTACGACCTCACCAAGAGGAAAGAGCAGCCCAAGGCCCCGGACGCGACGCGCGCGATCATTCCGAAGGCCTACGAGGCCCGCATCAACGTGCTGAACCTTGAAAACTGCGGTCGACGCGTGGACGACATGTCGGGGCTCGAAGCGTTCAAACAGTTTCCGCTCCCGTCAAACGTTGATTTTTGGGCGGGCGTCATCGACGTGAAGTCCACAATCGCGGAAACCGCAACGCAAGTCGCAGAGCGCATCACCGCCTTGTTGACGGTCATCCCGCCCGAGAGGCTCGGCGTGACGACGGACTGCGGCCTGATCTTGCTGCAACGTTACATCGCGCAGGACAAGCTGCACGCGCTCGTCGAAGGAACGAAAAAGGTTCGCGACGGGCTCAAGCAAAAGGCCGCCGCCTGAACAATCCCGAAATCGGCGGCGTCTTGGCGCCGCCGAATGTCGAGGCGGCCGATGCCAATCTATGCGATCCTTTGTCCTGATTGCGGCAATCTCGCCAAATCTCTGGTCTTGGCGGGATGCCGCATGCCGGAACGCTGGCCCTGCTCCGTCTGCGGCGGCGAGAGCGCGCATCCCGATCCGGCGATTCCGGCGGAGCCGCATCCTTGGGAATTGCCTCACGGTGCAGGATGTCTGTGCTGCGGAGGCGGCTCCCCAGCGGAGACCGCCCTCACGTGTGTTGAAATAGACGCCCCCGGCGACGCAGAGAGATGAGGCGCCGCCGATGACCGAGCGAGCCATATTCGACTACATCGTGATTGGGGCGGGATCCGCGGGGTGCGTGCTGGCTGGAAGGCTGAGCGAAGATTCGCATTGCAAAGTCCTTCTGCTCGAAGCCGGCGGCGAGGACGACGAGCCGCTCTTGCGCGCGCCGGCTTATTACGGGCGCTTGCAGGATAGTCCCTACGACTGGGCAGACAGAACCTGCTCGCAGAGTCATCTCGGCGGGCGGCGCATTTTCGTCCCGCAGGGACGTGGGCTCGGGGGATCGAGCTCAATCAATTACATGATCTATATTCGTGGCGCCCGCGAAGACTATGACCACTGGCGCGACTTGGGAAATTTCGGCTGGGGCTACGAAGACGTTCTGCCCTATTTTGTAAGGGCAGAAGCTAATGCTTCGCTTAGAAGTCGTCACCATGGCGCCGATGGACCACTCGCCGTGGCGAGCCATCCACTGGGGAATCCGCTCGTCGAACGCTATCTTCAGGCGGCGCAGGAGGTGGGCCTTACGTTGAATCCTGATTTCAACGGAGAGTCTCTTGAAGGCTGCGGCCGCTTGCAAGCCACAATCAAGAACCGCGCCCGTTGCAGCGCAGCCGACGCCTATCTTCATCCCATCCGAACAAGACACAACCTGCAAGTCGTAATACGCGCACATGCGACCAGAATCCTATTTGATGGTCGGCGCGCCAGGGGCGTTGATTATCTTCGCTGTGGCGTCGCAGAACAAGCCATTGCCGCTTGCGAAGTCATCGTGTCGGCGGGCGCGTTACGTTCCCCGCATCTCTTGATGCTCTCCGGGATTGGGCCAAGGGGCGAGCTGGAACGCAGTGGCGTTGAGCCGCGTCTCGATGTGCCAGGAGTGGGAAAGAACCTGCAAGATCATCTCAACGTCAAGGTGCGCTGCGAGATCAACAAGCCGCTGACCTTCGCCGCCCTATCCGAGGAGGCCCAGGCGGCGGCGTTGCGTGAGTATCGAGCCGATCGCAGTGGTCCCGTCGGCTCCAATTTTTTGGAGGCAGGCGCCTTCGTCAAGAGCAATGCGGAAGAGACTACTCCCGACCTGCAGTTGTTCTTTCTGATGATGCTTGGGTCGGATTATCCCGAGGCCGGGCCGCCCAAGCGACATGGACTGACCTTCACCTCATACGTCAGCCGACCTGCGAGTTGCGGAGAAATAAGGCTTGCATCCCGCGATCCGCTCGATCGACCGCGAATCGACTTCAATTATCTATGTGAGCCAGAGGACCTGCGTTGTTCGATCGCCGGTGTTCGCTGGAACCTCAACATCCTTTACGCGCACGCTTTCGATGACATTCGTGGCGAGGAGGTCGCGCCAGGCTGCAACATGCGGAGCGACGCAGAGCTGGAAGCATTCATCAGGCGCAGCGCCTCTACGACTTGGCATCCGGTGGGCACATGTCGGATGGGCAAGGACGACATGGCTGTCGTGGATGCAAACCTTCGCGTGCATGGGGTCGAAGGGCTTCGCGTCGTCGATGCTTCGGTAATGCCCGTCATCACCAGCGGCAACACCAACGCTCCAGTGATTATGATCGCCGAAAAGTCAGCAGATCTCATTCTCGGTCATGAAGCGGAGCCCTCGTCATGAGCCACGCTGCGCGCCCGCTTTATACGGACCCGGACAAAAGGCGCAGCCTAGACGATCTTGCCGCGATGGTGGTGGACGGCGCGGTCGTGGCGGTTGGCGGCGGACTTTCGGCGCGCGCGCCGATGGCGTTGCTGCGCGCGTTATTGCGGCGCAATGCCAAAGGCTTGTCCGTCGTCGGCTCGGCCCATGGCATTGACATTGATCTTTTGAGCGCCGGCGGCGCGCTGGCGCGATCGTCGGAAAGCTATGTCGGCTTCGAGCAGGACTTCGGGCTGGCGCCCAACTACCGTCGCGCGCTCGAATTGGGCGCAGTCGCTATCGACGACAGCTGTTGTTACACGTTAGTGCAGCAGTTACGCGCTGCGATCCAAGGTTTGCCCTTCATGCCGCTGCGCTCTCTGCGCGGTACGAGCTTCCCCGCCCTTCATCCAGAATACCGGCGCATGATTTGTCCCTTCACGGGAGAGGAACTGTTATTGGTCCCGGCGCTGGAGCCGGACGTGGCGCTCATTCATGCGCAATACGGGGACGCTAAAGGCAATCTCCTGATTCAAGGGCCTCCCGTCGCCGACATCCTCTTTGCAAAGGCCTCAAAGCTGGTGCTTGCGACCGTCGAGGAGATAGTCGAGACGAAGAGGTTGAGGGAACTAAGCGGCGTTAGCGTGCCGTACTTTTACGTCAGCGCGGTGTGCGAAACAAAACTCGGCGCCCATCCCACGTCCTGCTATCCCTTCTACGCTTATGACCGTCCGCACACCGCTCTCTATCACAAGACCGCACGAAAAAACGTCGAAGTGTTTGCCGCGGACTATCTCGCAGTCTTCGTCCATGGCGCAGCTACTCAGGGAGCCTATCTAAAAGCGATCGGAGGAGAAGCGACGCGCGCTCGCTTGGCGAACTGGCGAGACGGGGCCGACGCCTGGAAGCGTCTCTATACTGGTGAGGACGCACCATGAGCGAAACCTGCACCCTCGGCGAAATGATGATCGCAGCACTTGCGTGGACGATCGAAGACGGCGCGCTGGTGTTTCACGGTTTCGGCTCGCCACTCGTGCAGCTAGCGATGCATGTAGCCAAGCGCACACATGCGCCGCGCATGGTTCTCGTTGCCGGCGCAACCTACGGCGTCGACCCAGACCCTCCTTTTCTCACGCCGACCACCAATGATTGGACAATGGATCGCGGGGCGGTCTGTTCGCTCGGCATAGAGGAGCTTTTCGACCTGGCCGCGGCGGGTCGGATGGGACGCATGTTTCTCTCCGGTCTACAAATCGACAAATGGGGCAATTGCAACGTCACGGCGCTTGGCTATCCCAGGATGACCATGAAGCTGCCGGGCGGCGGAGGGGGCGGCAATCTTTCCTGCGACGCAAGCGCGGTGACGCTCTGGACCGCAGCCCATCGCGCCACGATGGATGAGCGCGGCCGGAAGCGCTTCCGCTTGGTAGAGAAGTGCGATTTCATCACGAATCTCGGTCATCGCACGGAGGACGGCCGCGCCAGAGGCCAGTTAGGGCATTGCGGCGCTGGTCCGCAGTGGCTGGTGACTGAGCTCGGGCTCTTCGACTTCGATACGGATGGCCATATGCGGTTGCGCGCCGTGTATCCAGATGTATCCGTCGAGGAGGTATTGGACAACACCGGTTTTGCTCCAAGAATGGCGGCGACGATCGAGATAATTCCCGCGCCAGACCGCAGGACCGTCGACCTCATCCGCAATTTGGATTCGCTAGGCGTGCATAACAAGGAATTGCGGAGCGAGGATGCGCGGCGCGTTTTCTTGCTGGCCGGGTGACGGAGAAGCGTAGATGCCGGCATCGTCAGCTCCTTCAAGCTCCACCAGTGAAGAAAGGCCTTCGCGATTTGCTGGCGAGGTCAACATTGTCCCGCTGCCCTATCGCGCTGTGAGCGTTCAGAGCTATGACGGCCCCATGACAAAGGAGGCCTTGATTGAGTGCTTTCTGGGACGGGAGACGTATCGGCGGACGGAATTCATCGTGCTGCGCGGCGGAGACGATCAATACGCTGTGATCGCTGTAGACGCGCGGGACCGGGATCCCTTGTTTTCGCCGATCACCCACGTCGAAGTTCTAGCTCTGCCCGAATTTAGCGTCTATGTGCGCGATCCGAGTACGGATTGCGGGAATAGGTCGGCACTTGCGGCGCTTGCCGATCGGACCGGCGTCAGCGAGCACGAGACCATGATCTGCGAAGGCAGATACGATCACGTGAACTTCATTTGCCGTCCGCGCCCGTTTCGGCTCAAGGTCGTCGAAGTGGCACCGCCTGAACCGCCCAAGCTTTTCGATCTCGTACAGCGCGTCCTTAACTACGCCGACCTTCCGCCGATCCTTCCGGTCCTCGAACGCATCGAGCTTGCGGAGCTCGCACGCGGCGTCCCGGCGTCAGCGTTCCTCGCGCCTTGTCGCTCGGGCGGGTTGGGCAATCTTGGAGCGCCGGTCTTCTACCTCGACGAACGCCCAGAATACCGCGGTGATTGGATCCTCATCGGCTGCGAACGCAGCCTGCAGTTCCACCGTCACTTTTATGGCGACGAGCCGCCACGCATTGAAATGTGTCCCCGCATCCTCGCCGGCGAGCGGAGGGAGCCCACGATTCTGAAATGCTGCCTCTGGGAGTTCGATATCGAACGTCAGGGCCAGGTGATGGTCGTCCCCTGGGGCTCTGACCTCGCCATGGTTGAACGGGCGCTGCGAGCATTGGTGACGGGAGACGCCCCATGAATCCCTCCACCAAATCGCCTTGGGAGGGTGTGTGGTCGCTCGACGCAATCATAAAACGCCGGCTTCGGCGACCCCGATCGATCGGCCTCACAATGGTGCTGGATACCGGCGTCGCGCCGGCGGCGCTTCAAGATCTTTTGACCCTGGCCAGCCAGCACATCGATCATTGGAAGTTTGGTTTTGGCACCTCGGCCCTTACGCCCGCCGTAGTGCTTTCGGAAAAGCTCGAGCTGCTGCGTCGGCATGAGATAATCACCTATCCGGGGGGCACGCTGCTCGAAGCAGCCGTGGTGCAAGAACACTGTCGTGTGTTCATGGCACGATCCGCCGAGCTTGGCTTCAGTGCCGTTGAGATTTCGGAAGGAACGATCGAGCTTCCTGCTGAGAGGCGCCGGCGCATGATCGATTGCGCGCGGGATGCGGGGCTCCTGCCGATCACCGAGGTCGGTCGGAAGGACCCGTCCTGCCAGCCGAGCGCGGAGACGCTGGCCGAGCAAGCCCTAAGGGATTTGGAAAACGGCGCGGCCTGGGTGATCGTCGAGGCGCGGGAATCCGGACGAGGAATCGGCATCTATGACGAAAAAGGCGGCGTTCGCGCATCCTTTCTCGGGAGCATGATTGATCTCATCGGTGACCAAGCGTCTCGTCTGATTTGGGAGGCGCCGCTTCACCCGCAGCAGGCCTATCTCGTTGGGTATTTTGGCGCCAATGTCAGTCTCGGCAATATTGCGCCGCAAGATTGTCTCGCCCTCGAAGCGTTGCGCTGCGGCTTGCGCTTCGAAACTTTCGAGGCGGTAGCCCGGCATTCCTTGGACACCGGCCGCTGGGATCCGGCGCATGTTGAGAACGCGCCGCTAGCGGAAGGCAGAGAGGAACAGGGAGATGGCTGAGGCGCCCCCGTTGAGCCCCAATGCAAACGTATTGCAAATCGGCGAGCGGCTCGTCGAGGCCCCTTCGCGCGAACTCACACGAGTGGCCTTCGCCTCAGAACTCCAAGCGCAACTCGGCCTTACTGAGGCGATAAGCTGGGCCGATCTCGCGCATGTGCTTTGCCTCGCCAAGTCCGGCCTGATTCCTGTCGGAGACGCGCGCGCCTTGGCTGCGGCTCTGCTGGAGCTTTCAAATGCGGCCTCAACCTTCGCGCCGAGCGCCGAATCCGGCGATCTCTATACGAACCGCGAAGCATGGCTCATGCAGCGGACCCAGGCAGCGGGATGGCTCGGCATGGCGCGAGCGCGGCGCGAAGCGCTGACCACTGCCTACCATCTCTCGCTTTGCGGGGAGCTGCTCAGCTTGGCGGAAGTGTTGGCGGGTTTCGTCGAAGCCTTGGCGGAAGTCTCGACGCGCCATGCGGAAAGCCTCGCGCCCGATTATACCTATTTGCAGCCCGCGCAGCCGACGACTTTTGGACATTATCTGCAAGGCTTCGCTTGGTCGGCGCTGCGAGACCTTAAGCGGCTCGAGGCGCTTTATGCGCGAGTAGATTGCTGCCCCGCGGGAATCGGCAGTCTCAATGGCTCGCCCACCGCACATGGCCGTCAAGAATTATCTGACCGCCTCGGCTTTCGCGAGCCGGTTAGACACGCCCGCGACGCGATGTGGCAGGCCGATCTCGCCATTGAAGCCGCGGCGCTCGCCGTAATGATAACCGTTAATCTCGACCGGCTCGCTGAGGACTTGATGATTTTTGCCACGAGCGAGTTCGGCTTCATCAAACTCGCCGATCGGCATGCGCGAGCAAGCAAGATTCAGCCACAAAAGCGCAATCCCTTCGCGCTTGCCTTCGTCCGCGCCCAAGCAAACCGGCTGCTGGGCATGCAGACGCAGCTCGCCGCCAGCGCGCGCACACCCTCAGCGCAAATGGACAATCGGCTTTTCTCATATGAGGCGGCGCCGGAAGCCGTGAGGTCGGCTGCCGACGCCGTCCGCCTTATGACGGAGTGCATCGTCCTGATGAAATTCGACGAGGATCGCGCCCTGAGAGCAGTGAGCGACAGTTCGGTCTGCGCAGGCGATCTCGCCGAGGCGCTCTGCGTGACGACGGGAGCAGATCACCGGCATGCTCAAGGTATTGTCAGCCGCCTCCTGCGAGCACTGGAGGATGAAGGGCGAAGCCTCGCCGAGGCGACAATCGAAGACGTCCACACGCTCTTGCGGGACGCCAGCCTCCCAGTCGAAGGCGTGAACGAGGACCTGCTGAATTCGGCGCTCGACCCGACCTGCTGCGTCGCTTCGCGTTGCGACATCGGCGGCGCAGCGCCCAAAGAAGTCAAGGCCATGGCGGCAGAATTGACAGCAGCAGCGCGCGCGGCGCGTCAGGCGTGCGCTGACGAGCGGGGGAAACGTGAAACCGCTCTGCGCCGCTTGCGCGAAGAGGCGGAGACCTTTGCGAGGGGACGATGACGGGGTGGTCGTTCGGCTCCAAGGTCTACGGGGGCGCGTGGACGACGCCTCAGATGCGGGCTCTGTTTGCCGACGCGTCGCGCACGCGCAGATGGCTTAATCTGCTGGCGATCCTCGCGGAGACACAGGCCGAATTCGACCTCATTCCCAAGGAGGCCGCTCGCGACATTCTAGCGACTGCCCAAGCAATCATGGTGGATGAGGAGTTCTTGCGCGAATGTCGCGAAGGCTATGAGGCGACGGGCCACTCAACGGCAGGCTTGATCAGAGCTTTCGCACGCCGCTGCGCAGGGCCTGGCGCAGAATGGTTCTATGTCGGAGCGACGGTTCAGGACATCGCTGACACTTGGCTTATGTTGACCCTGCGCGAAGCACGGGGCCTAATGATCGCGGACCTTGACCGCGCGGCGGCTGCTGCGGAGGAATTATGCCGACGGCATCGCAATACCCTGATGCCGGGACGCACGCACGGCCAACAAGGGCTGCCGATCACCTTCGGCTTCAAGGCGGCAGGTTGGCTCGCAGAGCTTCGCCGCTGCCGTCAGCGCTTCGAGGAAGCCGCTCCTCGCCTGGACGTTGGGCAACTCTGTGGGGGCGTCGGCAGTCTTTCGGCGCTTGGACCCGAAGCTCTCGCTTTGCAGCGGCGCTTTTTCGAACGTATCGGATTGCGGGCGCCAGATATATCTTGGACGGCGAGTCGCGACATTCTGGTCGAATGGGGAAGTCTTTCGATTTTCGCCGCCGGTGCGGCCGATCGCATCGGGCATGAGGTATACAATCTCCAACGCGATGAGATCGGCGAATTGCGCGAAGGGGCTTCGCGCGAAAACATCGGCTCCATCACCATGCCACACAAGCGCAATCCCGAGGCCGCCGAGCATTTGGGAACGCTGTCGCGCGCGGTTCGCGCCAACGCCGCCCTGCTTTGCGAAAGTCTCGTTCATGATCATGAGCGCGACGGGAGGTCATGGAAAATCGAATGGCACGCTGTGCCTGAAATTACCCTGGCCGCAGGCAAGGCGCTCGCTCTACTTGCCGGGCTCTTGGAGGGGCTCGAGGTACGCCCTGAACGAATGTGCGCGAATTTAGACGCGGCTGACGGCTATCCCTTGTCGGAGGGAATAATGCTGGCGCTCGCACGTAAAATCGGCAAGCAGAGCGCACATAAACTCGTTCATGATCTTCTCACTGAGGCCCGGTCGTCAGGCCGATCGTTGCGCGACGCGGTCATGAACGATCATGACATTCGCGCCCATCTCAGCCAGTCAGAGCTCGAAGCGCTTCTTGATCCCTTAGCTCAAATCGGACAGTGCCAAGCGCTCGTCGACCGGGTCCTTGTAGCGCGATCGGACGGTGGGACATGAACGACTGGTCTGAGCGCCTCGACGCTCTGCCGCGTCTCTCGCTCATAGAAGAAGCGACGCCTCTTCATCGTGCCAAAAACCTTCGAGCCGGGTTCGGTGGGCCGGACCTTTGGTTAAAGCGTGACGACCTGCTGCCCGCGGGCTTCGGCGGCAACAAGATGCGCTCTCTCGATGTGGTCGGGGCAGATGTTTTGCTTCGGAGCGCTAATGTAATTGTCACGGGCGCGGGCGTTTTATCAAACCATGTGCGCGCCGTCGCCGCTGTCGCCGCCATGACAGGGTTGCGTTGCGAAATCGCCTATTGGGGCCCGCCGCCAGCGAGAATCGAGGGCAACCATTTGCTGACGCGAATGCTCGGCGCGAACATTAGCTTTACCGGCGAGAATGACCGCGCTTCGGTCGATGCCGCAATCGCAAGGATGCTCTCCATGCTTCGCGCAATGGGAGAAAATCCGTACGGCATTCCCCGCGGCGGCGCCTGCGCCCTGGCTGCGCTCTCACATGTCTTGGCCGTGCGCGAAACGGTCCACCAACTCGCTAGGTTGGATGTAAGGCCTGACGCCGTGCTCATGGCGGTTGGCGGGGGCGCGACGCTGGCCGGCTGGCTGCTGGGATCGGCGCTGTTCGGCGCTTCCTGGCGCATCGACGCCGTCACCGTCAGCCGTCCTGTCGGCGAAGCAATGGAGCGCGCAGAAAACCTTGCCGTTGAAGCCGCGGCGCTGATCGGTTGCAACTTTTCGCCCGGTTGCGTCGAAGCCGTGGTGCACGACGGCTTTATCGGCGAGGGCTATGGCGTGCCCTCAAAGGCTGGGCAGGAAGCGATCGCCTCGGCGGCGCGCACCGAAGGCATTTTTCTTGATCCGGTCTATACCGGAAAAGCCATGGCCTGTTACCGCGCGCTGATCGAAAAGGGCTATTTCGATGATGCAGCCACGGCGCTGTTCCTCCATACCGGCGGCGCTCCAGGACTTTTCACTGCGAGCGTGGAGAGGATGCTGTGAGCAAATGGCAGGATGCATTGTTCGCTCCACGCCGCGTGGCCATCGTCGGCGCTTCAGCGACGCCCGGTAAGGCTGGCCATTTATTTCTGAGCAATTTGGTCAAGCCAGAAGCGGGTTTTTCTGGTGAAGTGGTCGCGATCCATCCGTCCGCGACCAAGCTTCTCGGCGCTCCCTCCTTTCCGAGTCTCCTCCTGGCGCCGCGGCCGGTGGACTTGGCGGTCGTTGTAACTCCGCCGGCTACGGTTCCAGCCGTCATCGACGATTGCGCGAAGGCGCGAGTTCCGGTCGCCGTCGTCATCACCGGAGGCTTCGCCGAAGCCGGGAAAGAAGGGGAGATCTTGCAACGCGAGTTGCTGGGCGTCGCGGCCGCAGGCGGTGTTCGTATCATCGGCCCGAACTGCTTTGGCGTCGCGAACACCGCAACCGGGCTCAATGCGTCGCTGTCTCTCGGACTTCCGACGAAGGGCGGCGTCTCACTCATCACACAAAGCGGCGCTTATGGCATGGCGGCCTATTCCCGGTCGCTGGAAACGGGTATCGGTTTCGCAAAAATCGTGGCGCTCGGTAATAAGTCCGACATCGACGAAGCGGATTTGCTTGACTATTTCGCCAAGGATGCCGAGACGCATGTCGTCGCGATGCTGCTAGAGTCGATCGGCGACGGCCGCAAACTGTTCGAAGCCATTGCAACGTCGCCCAAGCCTGTTGTCGTTTTGAAGACCGGCCGTAGCGCCGGCGCTCAGCGGGCCGCGGCCAGCCACACCGCGGCGCTCGCGGGAGACACTCCCGTTACGCTCGCCGCGCTGCGCCAAGCAGGCGCCTACCTCGTCGAGGACGGTCTCACCTTGCTTGATGTCGCCGCGGCTCTGACGCGGCAGCCGCCGCTACAGGGCCGAAGGATCGGCGTCATTACAAATTCGGGGGGAACCGGCGTAGAGCTGACCGATCTTTTGGAAGCTCGGGACCTCAACGTCCCTGTACTATCTCCGGCGTTACAAGCGAAAATCGCGGCGGCGCTGCCGGCGCATGGTTCGGCGATTAATCCGATCGACGTGACCACCGAATGGGCTCGCTTTCCCACCATGTATGAGACCGCGCTCCTCAGCTTGCTCCATTCAGACGAAGTCGATGCGGTGGCGCCGGTCCTGTTACAACGTTCCGCGTTGATGCCCGAAGTCACGGACGCAGTGATCGCTGCCTGCGAGCGCGCGCGCCGCGATGGCGTCAAAAAACCTGTGCATGTCTGTTGGGTCGCGCCGCAAGGCGCGGAGGCCAATCGCGTGAAGCTGCTCAAGGCTGGGATTCCTTGTCACTCCTGGCCAGCGGCGACCGCTACGAACCTCGCCGCCACATGCGCGCGAGCATCTCGGCCACGGCAGAAACTAACCGGAAATCGCGTTATTTCGGCTCCAGCTGAGGTTGACTCGGATGGCTGGCTTTTCTCCAACGATGTCTTTCGGCTTTTGCAAGCAGCGGAATTCCCGGTGGCGCCATGGGCGGTTGTGGCGACGGCGGATCAAGCCGTCGAAGCCGCGGAGAAAATGAATTATCCGGTCGTCCTCAAGGCCGAACGGCCAGGACTCGTTCATAAAAGTGATGTCGGCGCCGTTCGTACAAATTTGGCTGAACGCGCAGCCGTGGCCACGACTTTTAGAGACTTTTGCGCAAAGTTTGGGCCAGGTTCGGCACTACTCCAAAGGCAGGCATCTCCGGGAACAGAACTCGTCGTTGGGGCTCGGCGCGACAATTCTTTTGGCGCGGTTGTTATGGCCGGCCTGGGCGGCGTTTGGATTGAGGCGCTCGGAGACGTTTCATTGCGTCTAGCTCCGATTGACGAAAGCGAGGCTCTCAGCATGTTCGACGAATTGAAAGGGTTGAAGGTATTAAAGGGCTCCCGCGGCCGTGCGCCGATCGACATGCGAGGGTTCGCACAACTGGTGGCGCGCCTATCTCGTTGGTTCTGCTCCGCGCCGTGGCTTGGAGAGTTAGACATCAATCCGATAATCGCAGATGGAGCGGCCTTTACAATCGTGGACGCGCGGATACGCTTACTTCCAGCTCACTTACGTTGAAGACGCACTTTGGTGAAATGTAATAGCCATTGCTGGAGCCGCAGGTCGCCTGCTGGACGACGGAGGGGGGAACTCGCCCAGCTTAATTTCTCGAAGGCAAGCGCCTTACGCTCCAAGGACGGCCGCATCGTACAAGCCTGGTCTATAAGTGGCGCCGAGCGGAGCGGCGGGATCAAAGCGCCGGCGCTCTTTTGGTATGCGTCAGATATCCCCAAAACCCGCTTGGCTTCATGCTTCCGATAAAGCTCATCGATTGCAAGCTTGATTAGCTGCGAATTATCGAGGCCAAGGCGAGCGCGTAACACCGCAAATTTCTCAACGTCGGCGCGGTCAAAATAGCCGCCAATGTGCTTCAATCCGTTGCGGCTGGCGACACGGGGAGCTTTCGGCGCAGGCGCTTACGGCGCTTACGGCACCCTTTTCCGGCGGCACTCTCGTCAGGCAACACTCAGACGCCAATCTCACATTCCCCATGCCGCTAAAGCAGCCTCGGCGGGCATCGGCTCTTTTTGAATCCGGTAGATCGTTTGCCGGGATAAACCGGTGAATTTGGCGATTTCGCTGATTCCGGCATCTTGTCCGAGCCGAGAACGAACGGCCTCAAATTGCGTTCGGGAGTAACTCGGTTTCCGCCCCTTGTATCTTCCATCCTCGGCGGCTTTGGCGTGCTCAATGCCCTCCCGCTGAGCCTCTTTTGTCGCCTCGGCTTGTGCCTGTGCCGTCGCCGCCATAAACGCAATCAGTGCGTCTCGCACGGCCTGTTGCATCGGGTCCTTGGTTGCGCCGTCAAATGTCATGTTGTTTATGACCGTTCTAACGATCACGCCTCGACGCATGAACTCCCGGATCGTGTCGGATACGTCGGCATAGTTCCGCCCAAGACGATCCACCCATCGCACGACAAGGGTGTCGCCAGCCCTCAAAATGTCGAACAGCCGTTTGCCTTGTGGACGCTCGGCAAGCGGAACGTGGACGCCAGAAACGCCTTCGTCGGCCACAACGTCGTCGATTTGGAAGCCTGCAGCTTCAGCGTGGGAGCGTTGATGAGCAATGGTTTGGTCAGCCGTCGAAACTCGGGCATATAGGATCGTTTTCACGGTCGCTCCCCGTCCGTTAGGGTCATGACCGTAGATATAGCTGTCCGTTGGCCGATTGCAACTCTTACGGACGGCAAATTGACGAGGGTTAGAGTGTCCGTTAGGGCATACCCTAACGAACATATGCCCCGTCTCCCGCTCGCCGCATTTCTCGGGCAGTTTCGCTGCCCAGGATCAGATTCGCCAGTAGCGGAGCGTAGCCTCATGACCGACGACGCAAACGACGACGTGACCGAATTGGACCACCCCGCCGACTATCAGGACATGGTGTCTCAGCGAGCCATGGCCTTCTGCCACGTTGCGAAGATGGCGGACTCGATACGAGACGAGAGCGTCAAGGAAGAGTGTTTGATCATGCTGAGAAAACTCAACACCAGCATCAAGGCCCCATCCACAGCAGCCGTGGTGTCCATCGAAGGAAGGCAAGGGCAGTCACGTTGACGCCAAGGTCAACATCGGCGGCATACCGTATCCTAAACGATGCGGAAATGGGCCGCAGTCACTGAAGGCGGGCTAATGGAGCACGAAGGAAGCAGGCTATCCCTTCGGTCTCAATCGTGTTCAGAGCCTCAGCGAGGGCCTCTTCGTCGGTCGGGAACAGATCGTCCCAGACGGTAGAGCCACCCTCCTGATCGACCACCTCCAGCATCCAGCCCGACTCGGCCTTGCCCCGATAAATGAGAACCTCGACCGTCATGCCGTCACGGCTGACCTTCTGGCAGAGCCGTGAGTCCTCGATTTCGTAATCTTCCTCGTCCTGCATCTTCGTGGCCTTCGGTGTCGGCAATGCAGTCCGATCTTCTCACACTATCGCCGTCTATCAAAGGCGAACGTCGGGGGGCTGAGGGGGGGTAGGTTTGGCCGCCCCAATCTTCAGGCAGGCCCTCGTTCGTTGGGCGATGGAACCAGGGCGATGAAGTTTGACACTGGTTCTGAAAGCCTATGAAGAACAATGAATGTTTGTTGGGTGGTTTGACAACGTAACCAACTGATGTGGCATGGTTTTAGCTCTTCCCTAGGGAGCGCCAGCAAATTCAATAATTAATACTACCGTTCACTTTCCCCGCGCCTTCCATCCGATGTTCGCGCCAGTGACTCAACTCCTACCGTCAGCGCCCTACCTCCCCAATCGTGGCGCTCAAGGTGTCGAATCTCCACCGACGGCGCGCGGACGCTCTGAACTGGGGAAGGCGCCAAGATGCATAAAAACTTTAAATCGGCTCTTTGTGGAGCGCTCTGCGTGACGGCTTCGGTTTTCGCGGCGCCAGTCGACGTCCTCGCGGCGCCGCCGAGCGCCCCAAACCAAGCGAGCGTGAGGCTGCCCAATTCAATCGCCTCTGTCTACTATCGACGCCACTATCGGCATTACCGCTACGGCTATCGCTATGACCCGAGCGGGGCGATCATCGCAGGCGCGGCCCTCGGTCTGGTGGGAGCAGGGGTCGCAGCCGCAACTCAGCCGCGTTACTACTACGGCTATCCCGGTTACGGCTGGGGCTGGTAAGCGGGGCCAACCGCGTAGCGGGGGGGGGGGCCCGCCAGCCTCGTCGGATATCGCGCTGACGCTTCCTTGGCCGCCTGTGAACCGGCGCCCTCTTCGTTGAAAGGGGCGCCGTATCTCGCCTCGCGCTATTCTTCGTGATCGTGATCACCCCCATGCTCGCCCCAATGCCCCATGTGCTCATGGTGCATATGATGCACGAGAATGGCTAAGCGGTGCTTTTGGGCGTCGTCCAGGCTGTCGTAGAGCGGCTTGGCCGCGTCGGCGAGCTTCTGAAGATCTGCGCCCACAATCTCCATTGTTTTTGCATGGAACTGAAGGCCTTCGATCATGTTGTGGCGGCCTTCCTGCTCCTTGTACTTCTCATGCCATTCCGCCTTCCGAGCCGCTTTTGCTTTCGAAAGTTCGCGCATGGCGGCTTCTACCGGCGGCCAATTCTTTTCCTGCGCCGGCGTAAGCTTCAGTCCGGCCTTCATCGCGGCGACGCGGGCGTCTAGGAACGCGCTTTTGTCCTCTTCCGAAATTTTCCAGCCGCCGTGCTCATCCTCATGGGCCGCGAACGCCGCGCGTGGGAGCTGCGGCAGCAAGAGAGCCGCCGCCGTCAAAGCGATTGCCAGTCGCTTGTTCATTTTCGAGTCTCCATTTTCGGGGGTGCAGGCCCGAAGCCTGCAGGAAAGGTAAATGGGCTCCCACTCTGCATTTTCCAGGACAGGGCCGGCGCGCGGCGTTACGGCTTTCTGATTCTGCTCGGCGCGACCAGCATCGCAAGCTGCCCATAATGGGCGGCGAGCTGATCGCCGACTTGGCAGAGAGCGCGCGTGACGCCGCGATCGGGACGGGCGTCTTCAGGCTGCGCGCGAAGCCATAGGGCCAACGCGGGGAAAAAGGCGACCGAGAGCACGGCCGCGCCCACGAGCGCGGAGGCGTTTTCGGGCGACATATGTCCTGTTCGCGTGCCGAGAAATGAGATCGCGACGACCAGCGGCAGCGTCGTCGCGGAGAGAAGTCCCAAGGGCGACAGATCCTTTTCCGGCAGCACGTTTCTGTAGAGAAGCATCGGCGTCGCCCGGACCAGAAGAAAGCCCAGCAAGAAGAGGAAGAGCCGAAAGAGGCTCGCCGGGCTCGAGAGGAAGTGGAAGAGGTCGAGCTCCATGCCGCTCGTGATGAAGAACAAGGGGATCAGAAATCCGGAGCCCATCGCGGCCAACTGGCGCTCGAGCGGCTGGGCGGGCGTGTTGCGCACGAGGGCGGAGAGCACCACGCCGGCCGTATAGGCGCCGAGCACGACCTCCATGCCGAGCTCGCTCGCGAGCGAGACGAAGCCGAGCAGCGCCACGATCGCGATTTGCAGCGGCAAGGCCGCCGCGTCGCCCATCGACCGGGCGACGACGAGCGGCAGGCCGTTCGAACGCGCGCCCTTCGCCAGCCACGCCGCGCCGATGGCCGCCAACAGGAACAGCATGACGAGCAGCGTCTGATGCAAATGCTCGTGCGCCTGCGCCAGCGCCACAGGGGCGAGGATCATGGGGCCAAGCTCGCCGAAAGCCGCGGAGCCGAGGACGTAGCGGCCGAACTCGCTCTCAAGCTCGCCGCTTTGGCGAAGGACGGGGATCAGAACGCCGAAAGCCGTCGTGGGCAGGACGATGCAGACGAGCAGCGGCGCGCGCAGCAAACCTACGGAATAAAGCAGCGCGACGAAAACGATTGCGATGCAAAGCGAGGCCAGCCAGGCGAGCGCGCCGAGGCGGAGCGGCTCGACGCCGATCTTCTCCGGATTGAACTCCAATCCCGCCTGGAAGAAGAGGTAAATGAGCCCGAGCTCGCCCAAAAATCCGATGTAGCCTTGGCTCGAAACCAAATTGAAGGCCCCCGGACCGATCAATATGCCCAGCACGAGCTCCAAAACGATGAGCGGCGTGCGCGCGAAAGCCGGCACACGCTCTAGAAGCGGCGCGATCGCGGCGGCCAGCACAATGAAAAAAAGCGCGCGCATGTCATCCATGGCCTTCACACCTTTCGCTTGAAATCCTCCTCGACGCGAAACCGGGCGAGGCTGCGCCGACAGCTTAGAGCGAATTCGGCAAAAGTTGATGACTTTTGCGCAGAGCGAAGCTTTTCGATCGGGCGAGATTTCTATCGCTCGAACGATTGCGTTCGAGCGGAAAGCGCGCCAGCGCGACGTTTTCGCGCGATGTCGACCAGTGGTGTTCCCCGCTGAGTCTCCCCTGCGCACGCGGGCGAAGCCACCATGTTTGCCCCAAGAAATAGCGATCTGGAATTCCAGGCAGCGTTTCGCCGAGGCCGCGTCAAAGCTTTGGAAATGATTGAGGGCTTAGGTTATCGCGCGGCTGCGAGGGTCCAGGGGAGGGGGGCATTCTTTCGCCACGATCCTGGCCTAGATGAAGCTTCGATGGCGAGGGGCGCGCGGTCAACCTTAAGGGGCCGCGCAAAAGGTGGGCCAGGGCGCGAGTTTTCTCCGTTTCTCCTTTCTTCCCGAGCGTCAGCGCGCCTTCGCCGCGGCGAAGGAGCGGCCCGAGCGTTCTGCTCCCGCGGACGCAAGGATTTCTTAAGAGCCGGCGAGAGGCTCGAGGCGCGCGGACCGCGCGTTAAGGCTTCGCCGTCAGTATGAAAGCGCGGAAGCTTGCGAAGAAATATCGTCCCAGGAGCGCCCCGTTCGTCCCGCGCGGCCGCATCCCTCCTTTTGGGGACTCTCGCCGTTCTGGTGACGACGCTCGCGCCCTCCTTGACCGAAACGGCGGTCGCCAATGGCGACACCCGCACGATCAATCTCTTTCACGCGCATACGCAGGAATTGATCTCTGCGACCTATCTCGTCAACGGCCGCTATGATCCGGCCGTGCTCAAGCAGCTCAACTGGTTCTTGCGCGACTGGCGGCGCGACGAACCGACCGACATGGACCCGCGCCTCTTCGACGTGATCTGGGAGGCCTATCGCAGCGCCGGCGCCGGCGACGAGGTCATCAGGGTCGTTTCCGCCTATCGTTCGCCAGAGACCAATGCGATGCTGCGCGCGCGCTCGCGCGCCGTCGCCAAATACTCGCAGCACATGCTCGGCAAGGCGATGGACACCACGCTGCCGGGAATGTCGATGTCGCGCATTCGCGAGGTCGGCATGCGCATGCAGCGGGGCGGCGTGGGCTATTATCCGACGGCCGGCACGCCCTTCGTGCATCTCGACGTCGGCAGCGTGCGCCACTGGCCGCGCATGACCTACGATCAGCTGGCTCGCCTCTTTCCCGACGGGAAGACGGTGCATATCCCGAGCAATGGCCAAATGCTCGCGCGCTATGACGAGGCCAAGGCGGAGATCGAGGCCCGCAACAATGGCGCGATCGTCGAATTGCCCGGCAAGTCCTGGGGCGCTGCTCTCTTTGCCGCGCTATTTGGCGGCGGCGAGGACGACGGCGAAGAGGCCGGCCCGGCCCCCGCTTCGCGCAAGCAATGGTCGAAGCTCGCCGCGCGCGAGCCCAAGGGCGATTTGAGGCTCGCTTCCGCCGAGGCCGAGGACGACAGCGCATCGCGCCCGCTCTCGCCCCAGCTCGCCAAGGCGGCCGCCAATGCGCCGCGCGGCGAAACGGCGCTGTCCGCGCCGTCATCCGAGCCGCTCCCGTCAGCCGCCGAAAATCCTGCGCCGCGCGAGGCGGCCCGCGACGACGATCCGCCGCGCGGCGCCCAGGAAGCGGCGAGCCCGGTCGCCCAGGAGACCGCGGATCGCGTGATCCCGCTGCCGCCGCACCGGCCCGCCGCGCTTCTGATCGCTGCGGCGGCGCCGTTGCCGCCCACCCGTCCCCGAGGGCTCGCTCAAGCCCGCGGCGGGGCGGGCCACGCGCTCGCCGACATGATCGTGACAACCGGCTCAATCAAGCCCAGGCGCGCAGAAGACCGCAAGCGCTCCGGCCCGCAGGCGGCTTTGGCCTATGTCTCGGCAGACGCCTCGATCCCCGGCGCCGCCGAGGCGGAGGAGCAGAAGGCTGCGGAAGAACAACGAACGGTCGAGCCGAAGTCCGTCGAGAACGCCGAGCCGCCGCGACCGGGCCTGGGCTGGGGGCTCGAGCGGGCGCGTCTGATGCGGTCGGCTTTCGCAGCTCATAGCACCGCCCTCACGACCGGCGCCTCCTCGGTTTACGATAGCGCCCTCGGCGCCGCGCACTCCGCCGCGCAGGCGGCGCAAAAAGGCGTCGTCTCGGCCTATGGGGCGACGGTCGGCTTCTCGACGGGCCCCGTCGCGCCCGCCGCCGACAAGTTCTCTCAGTCCGAATAGGGCGGGATCTCAAGCCCTGCGTCGCATGGCGCAAACAGCCGTGCGAAAGAAGCTCGTCTCGAGAGGCCAGGGATGATGAGACAGACGCTCGCAACGCTCCTCGGCGCTTTGACGGCGGGCCTCCTATTCTCGAGCGGCGCCGCTCGGGCGGGCGACGCCTTTGCGTGGACGCAATATGTCGCCGAGGGGCTCGAGGCGCGCGCGATCACCGAGCGGGCGGAATGCCCGAAGGTCGCGATCGACGGCCGCGTCACGCAGATGACGCTGCGCGCCGGCCCAAGCGACGCCTTTCCGGTGCGCGTCTGCGCGATCGCGATTCCCGGCGACGCCAAGGAAGTCGCGATCGCGGATCGGCCGCTTCGTTTGCCGGCGGCGCCCGTCAACCGACTGCTGCTCATCGGCGACACGGGCTGTCGTCTGCGCGCCCTGGCCTTGCAGCATTGCAATGTGCTGGCCGACTGGCCCTTTCGCCTCGTCGCCGACGAGGCCGCCGAAGCGCGCCCGGACATCGTGGTGCATCTCGGCGACATGATCTATCGCGAGCAGGCCTGTTCGCGCTCCGACAAAGGCTGCGCCGGCTCGCCGCACGGCGACAATTGGGAAACCTGGAAGGCCGACTTCTTCGATCCGGCGCGCGCGCTGCTCGAGACCGCCCCCTTCGTCTTCGTGCGTGGCAACCACGAGGACTGCAACCGCAATCACGAAGGCTGGCGACGTTTCGTGAGCGCTTATCCTTATGACGCGGGCGCGGCCTGCGCCCCGCAGGAGCCGCCGTATCGGATTGATCTCGGCGGCGTGACGCTTGCCGTGCTCGACGTGACGCGCGCCGAGGACCGCGCCGTGGACTGGGCGCTTGCGCCGTTCTTCAAACAGCAGTTCTCAGCGCTCGCCGACATCAAGGGCCCGCTGTGGATCGCGATGCACAAGCCGATCTACGGCTCGATTCGCGTGAAGGACGGCGTCAGCGTGGGCGACAACAAGACGCTCGTCGAAGCGGCGCGGGGCGTGCTCGCGCCGAATATCGAGGTCCTTTTTTCCGGCCATCTGCATCTCTTCGAAGCCTTGAGTTTCAAGCAGGACCTTCCCGCGCAGATCGTCGCGGGGTCCGGCGGCGATATGCTCGACAGCATGCCCCAGACGCTCCTGGGGCTGACGGTCGGCGACGCGACGGTGGAGAGCGGCCGCGGCGCGGCGGGCGTCTATGGCTTCGCGCTCATGGAGCGCGGCGAGAATGAATGGCGTCTGACCGAATATGACTTGCACGACAAGGCGCTGGTTCGCTGCTCCTTGCGCGGACGCAAGCTCGCCTGCGAAGGCGAGTGAGCCGCGCTCGCCCGGCGTTCCTCATCCCCAGGCGGAGAGCCGCGCGAAGCGGGCGAATTTCTTGACGTGGTGACGATCCATGCGGGCCAGTATGTCCCGCAGGAAGGCGACGGCTTCGACGAGATGAGGCCCCTTGTTCAGCATCACGCAATCGGCGCGTTGCGCCATGGCGGCGTCGGTGGTCTCGGCCCGGCTGAACAGGCCCTCCTTGACGAACTGATCCAACACCTGCGTCGCCCAGATCACTGGCGCATGGGCGGCTTCGCAAAGCCAAAGCAGTTCTTCCTGGACTTCTGAGAGCCGCGCGAAACCGAGCTCGACGGCGAGATCGCCGCGAGCGATCATGACCGCGGTCGGATTTCGCTTCGCCGACTGGATGATGAGTTGCGGAAGATTGCGCACGGCGAGCGGCGTTTCGATCTTCAATATGAGCGGCTGCGGCGGCGCGTCGGCGCGGCGCCGCGCGAGATGATCCTGCAGCAGCTCGACGTCCGAGACCCGCTGCACGAAGGAATAGCCGACGAGATCGGCATGTTTCGCGATGAAGTCGAGATCGACGATATCCTTTTGCGTGAGCGGCGAAAGATCGAGCTCGGTCGAGGGAAAGTTCAAGCCTTTCTCAAGCTTCAGCCGCACGCCCTTGGCCCGGGCGGCGAAGATCTCGATCTCCGCTGCGCCTTCGCTTTTCGACACGATCCTCGCGCCGATCTTGCCGTCGTCGATCCAGACTTCCGCGCCTGGGGTCAGCAGATCCACAATCTCGGGGAAGCTCGGCTCGATCGCGATACGGGCATGGGGCGCAGCGTCAAGGTTTTGGACCAGCTTCAGGCGGTCTCCCTTGTGCGCCCGATATTTCGACGGGCATCTCAGCTTCTGGACCCGGCACTTCGGTCCGGCGACGTCCATCATCACACGGCAGCCGACGCCAAGCTCCCGTTCCGCGGCCCGGACATGGGCGATCATCGCGGCCCAGGCCGGCGCATCGTCGTGGGCGCAATTGATGCGCGCGCAATCCATGCCTGCGGCGACAAGGCGCCGGATGAGCGAAGGGTCGCACGCCGCTTCGCTGGGCAGCGTCGCCATGACCCGCGTGTGGGGACCGGGACGTGGGGGGCCGAAGATCGCCTCGCATTGGGCGAGAAGCGCGTCGTGACCGGCGCGCATGGCCTGGGGCGGCGGAAACGGCGCGTCGGTCTCCCCGCAGAGGCGCTTGAGCGTCGCGATCAGCGCATCGAGCGCGCTTCTCGCGCGCGCTTCGCTTCGGCCGAGCGAGGAGAGGCCATAGGCCGCCAATCGGGACTGGAGCCCTGCAAGATCGTGCTGGCGCAGGATCAGATAGTCGGCAAGATTTGCGGCCGCTTCCCCGCTTACGGCCCATTCGGCGAGCAGCGCCGGACCGCGTGTCGCAATGTCGTCGCGCAGCGCCGTCGTCTCGGCGAGGAGGCGCTGCAGGTCGTCGGCTTCGCGTTCTGAGCTCGTGCGGTTGGACATCGCGCCTCTTCAAGGTTGCGGGAGAAAAGACGCCGACTCTTCTGGTTCCTTGTGACGCTCGTGTAACAGGCGGCTTCGATCACGGCGATTCCGGCGCTATCCCGTTCAGGCCTCCCAGCCGAGCGAGCGCTCAACGGCCTTTTCCCAGCCTTCGAGCAGCCGGGCGCGCTGCGTCTCGCCCATATGCGGGCTCCAGCGTTTGGCGCAGCGCCAATGCGCGGCGATGTCGGCCTCGCTCTTCCAGAAGCCGACGGCGAGACCGGCGGCATAGGCCGCGCCGAGCGCGGTCGTTTCTATGCTCTTGGGCCGCGCCAGCGGCGCGTTCAGAATGTCGGCCTGAAACTGCATCAGGAGATCGTTCTCGGCCATGCCGCCGTCCACGCGCAATTCGACGAGCGGCGCGCCGGCTTCCTCCGCCATTGTCTCTGCAAGCTCGCGGGTCTGGAAGGCCGCGGCTTCGAGCGCGGCGCGCGCGATATGCGCCTTGGTGGAGAACAGCGTCAGGCCGGCGATCAGGCCGCGCGCGTCGCTGCGCCAGCGCGGCGCATAGAGCCCCGAGAAGGCCGGAACGAAATAGACGCCGCCATTGTCGGGAACGCTTCTCGCGAGCGCTTCGATCTCGGCGCTGCTTTGGATGAAGCCGAGGTTGTCGCGCAGCCATTGCGTCAGCGCGCCGGCGATCGCCACGGACCCCTCGAGCGCATAGACGGGCGGCGACGAGCCCAGTTTATAGGCGAGCGTCGTGACGAGACCGCGATGCGACGGCCGCGGCGCGCCGCCGGTGTTCATGAGCAGAAAGCAGCCGGTGCCATAGGTGTTCTTCGCCTGACCCGGTACGAGGCAGGCCTGGCCGAGGAGCGCCGCCTGCTGATCGCCGAGCGCGCCGGCGAGCGGGACGCCCTCGAGCGGCGCGGCGCAGGCGCCGTAGAACTCGCTCGACGCGCAAATCTCCGGCAGGCACCCGCGCGGAATGTCGAAGAGGCGCAGCAGCTCCTCGTCCCAATCCAGCGCCTCGAGATTCATGAGCAGCGTGCGCGACGCATTGGTCGCGTCGGTGAGATGCCGGCCGCCCGTGAGCTTCCAGATGAGCCAGGAGTTGATCGTCCCGAACAGGACGGAGCCGCGCTTTGCGCGCGCTTTCGCCTCGGGAAGGTTTTCGAAGAGCCAAACGAGCTTCAGCGCGCTGAAATAGCTTGTCAGCGGCAGCCCTGTCTTCTCGCGCAAGCGCTCGACGACCCCTTCGCGCGAAAATCTCTCAACGAGCGGCTCGACGCGCGTATCCATCCAGACGATGGCGTTGTGGAGCGGCGCGCCGGTCTCCTTGTCCCAGAGCAGCGTGGTCTCGCGCTGATTCGCGACGCCGACCGCCGCAAGATCGGCGGAGCGTAGGCCCGCCTTCGACAGCGCGCCTTCGATCGTCGCAACCGTGTTTCCCCAGATTTCCGCCGGGTCATGCTCGACCCAGCCGGGCTTCAGGCAGATTTGCGCGTGCTCTCGGCGATCGAGAGCGACAACCTCGCCCGCCTCGTCGAAGACGATGAAGCGCGTCGAGGTCGTGCCCTGGTCGATTGCGCCGACGAATTGAGTCATGAGCTCCGCCTCTTTGCCTGGCTCCAGACATTTGCGCTCTTTTCCTGCGCGTCGGCAAGGCGCCAGGACGCCTCGGATCGGACGCAGCCCCGACTCCGGTGTGGCGGATGGGAGACAGTCGCGGGGAATTTTGGAGTCGATGTTGCGATCTCGGCAAATACTGCTTGTCAGCGCGAGCGAATGGCGGCATTACGGTCCTCGCCCAAATCGCACGTGCCTGTGGTCGTGTGTCGGTCGGCGGGGATCCGGACAAGAGGCCGGTTAACCGCTGTTAAGAAACCGGCAGCCGGAGGCGAACCGGCGAACTCCGTTTCTGCGGAGGATCGCGACTTAAAGCAACGACGGACCGGGCTTTTTCGTCTCGGTCGGCCCTCCAAAGGCCGACGTGCTGAAGAGGCTAGTCTTTCTTGCCGGGCGTGCGGAATGGGACTCATCCCCTTCCCAACGATGGCCAAACGTGAGCGAACCGTAAGGCGCGTCTAGCGCCTTTGGGCGTTATCGTCTGGCCACGGCGCATCGTCGGATCGAGGCTGTCGCGCTTCGATCCTTGGGTCGCTGACGCAATCCGTCCTTCGCGTCTCCAACGCGCGAGGGCGAAGGACGTCGGCTATCCGTCGAAGCCACTCGTGCGGCGCGCTATCGCGCCGGTCATGGGGATGCCGCGATGACCGAACGTATCCAAGACTTCTTGCGCGCTCGCCGGCGCGAAGGCCGCGATCTCGGGCCCTGCCTCGTGGTCGATCTCGATGTCGTGCGCGAGAACTATCGCGATTTCTCGCGCGCGCTGCCCGACACGCGCGTCTACTACGCCGTGAAGGCCAACCCCACCCCCGAGGTGCTGGCGCTGCTCGCCTCGCTCGGCTCCTCTTTCGATACGGCTTCGGTCGTCGAGATCGAGCTTGCGCTCGCGGCCGGCGCGACGCCGGACCGCATCAGCTTCGGCAATACGATCAAGAAGGAGCGCGACATCGCGCGCGCCTTCGAACTCGGCGTTCGGCTCTTTGCGGTCGACTGCGAGGCCGAGGTCGAGAAGATCGCGCGCGTCGCGCCGGGCTCGAAAGTCTTCTGCCGCATCCTCTGTGACGGCTCGGGCGCCGAATGGCCGCTGTCGCGCAAGTTCGGCTGCGATCCTGAGATGGCGCCGCGCGTGCTCGAATTGGCCCACGCCAAGGGCCTCGTAGCCTACGGGCTCTCCTTCCATGTCGGCTCGCAGCAGCCCAATCCGCGCACGTGGGATGCAGCCCTCGCGTCCTGCGCCGAAATATTTCGCGAGCTAGCCGAGCGCGGCGTCCATCTGCAGATGGTCAATCTCGGCGGCGGCTTTCCGACGCGCTACCTCAAGAACGTGCCGAGAGTGAAGGTCTATGGCAATGCGATCTTCCGCGCGCTGTCGAAGCACTTCGGCAACCGTCTGCCGGAGACGATCATCGAGCCCGGTCGCGGGATGGTCGGCAACGCCGGGATCATCGAGGCGGAGGTCGTGCTGATCTCGCGAAAGTCGGACGACGATCCCTTGCGCTGGGTCTATCTCGACATCGGCAAGTTCAACGGGCTCGCCGAGACGACCGACGAAATGATCCGCTATCCGATCCGCACGCCAAGCGATGGGGGCGCGATGGCCCCTTGCGTGATCGCCGGCCCGAGTTGCGACTCCGTCGATATTCTCTATGAGAAGACGCCTTATGAGCTTCCGGTCAGCCTGGAGATCGGCGCCAAAGTGCTGATCGAGGGAACGGGCGCCTATACGACGACATACTCATCCGTCGCCTTCAACGGCTTTCCGCCGCTCGAGGCCTATGTGATCTGAAGCGGGACGCGTGGCGGTCGGAGAGTGTTCCGACCGCCATTTGTTTCTGCGGCTCTATGTTGGGCCATTCGCATTCCCCCTTGCAGGGGCAGGGCGGGCTACACCTTGGCCTTATCGCCGAAGATCAATGTGTCGAGCGAGCAGTGGCCGGCGCCTTTCAGCGCATAGGAGAGCGCCACGACCGCCCAGAGCAGCGGATATTCGAACCCGCCCTTCTGCGCGAAAAGCCCGGCGTGCCAATGCACAGCGAAGACGATGAAGAACATCTGGGCGGCGATGATGAGCGCGACGGGGCGCGTCGCGATCCCCAGCGCCAGCATCGCTCCGCCGAAAAATTCGATGAGGCCGGCGACGACCGCGAGCCAGGGCGGCAGTCCGAGCTTCGTCTCGAACATGGTGCGCGCGCCGTCGAGCCCCGGGCCGCCGAAAAGGCCGAAGAGTTTTTGTGCGCCATGCGGCATGAGGAGAAGTCCGGCCGTAAGCCGAACCATTGCGTCGGCGTAGACGCCTATGCGCTCGGAGAAGGGGACCAGCGCGGCTCTTGAAGATTTATAGGCAATTGTCATCGAGGCCTCCTGCAACGGAACGGACTTCAAGCTCCGTTCCCGATGGAGGCTAAATTATAGCAATCCTGCCGCAGCGCCACCCTCTGACGTGCGTCATGGACCCCAAAAACAAACGCGGCGCTCCGGACTGACCGAGACGCCGCGCAGCAGATCGACGTTCAACGTCAATTCTTAGTCGGAGAACACCCAGCGCGCGGCAAAATAGGCCAGCGCGGCGATGACTATGATGGCGACCATGCCGAACGGCGTGGCGGCGTAGCTGGTGAGTTCGAGAATCGCGCCCATTGTTTCCTCCTTGGGTCCAAAACGCGCCAGGCCAGGGTCGCGGCCAACGCATCAACAGTCGCTCGCAATGAGCGACGACTCTGACTACGATCTTGCTTTAGAGGATCGCTTGCGTCACTCGTCCTGCGCCTCGGGGCCAATCGCTCGTCCCAGGCCGAGACAATGTTCCTGCAGGTCTCTCCGGCCACTTCCTGCCGGAACGGACTATCTCTCTCGCAGGTGACGCCTGCGGCTTCGATTTGCAGTTGTTGTTGGCATTATTGTAACCGCTGATCCTTGTCAAGGCGATTGAAGCAAAGCGACTCCGGAGCATAAAGCTGCGCTCAGGTTATTCTCGCTGCGCGCAGGATCGTTTAACTTCGGGGCTCGGCCTTGCTATCGTTGCCGCCGAGCGACGAGGAGGAAGCGAGAGTGAGACGCATATGAAACGGGTGAGCGACACTTTGACGCCCCTGGGGCGATGGGCGCTTCTCGTCGGCGCCTTTCTTTTCATCGCCGCGCCGCGCGCCGAGGCGCGAGGCGCGCTGATTGACGATCAGGGCGCGTGCCTCCTGAAAATCGGCCCGGACATCCTCTATTTCTCCGGCTATCAAGCCAGCACGGGCAAGCAGAAATTCTGCGAGGACGCGCCGAAGGTCGGGGAGGACACGACCTTCGTCTTCGACGTGGCCGACGAAGAATTGCGACGCCGGAAGATCGGCTTCCGCATCCTGCGCAATCTGGGCGACAACCGCGAGCCCGTGGACGGTCCGCTCGTCGCGGAGGTTTCTCCTCAGGTCCATCCGAACGGCACCTTCAGCCTCGTCCATCGCTTCGCGGAGGCGGAGCGTTTCATCGGGATCGTCACCCTCGAGCGAGCCTCAGGCGATGTCTCGACGGCGCGTTTTCCCTTCTCGGTCGGCGGTTCGACGCAGTCCGCTATCCCTTATCTCCTGCTTGGCCTCGCGGCGGCGCTGGCGATCGGCGTTCTCGTCAAGCAGCGGTGGGGTCGGCAAGGCTAAAGCGAGCGGCGCGCCGCGCCTATTGGTCGCGTTGCACAGGCTGAGGCCGCTTCTTAGCTCGAAAGAAAGCAAACTCGCCTCGGAGACGCGACCATGCCGCCAAAAAAGGGCTTTTCTCGCCGCGCCGTCGTCGGGGGGCTCGCCGCGGGCGCGCTCACCGCCTCTCCCCTCGCCGCGCGGGCGATGCACGCCATGGGCCCGATGAAGCGGCTGCCGCCGCGCTGGGCGTCGCCGAGCTTTTTTCCAGACGTCGAGATCGAGCTCGTGGCCGCGCCCGCCCGCGCGCAGATCCTGGCCGGCGCGCCAACGAACGTGTGGCGCTACGCCGCTCGGCTCGTCAAAGGCCCTGAAGGGACGCTGACGCGCCTCAACGATTCCTATCTCGCCGAGCTCATCCGGCTGCGGACGGGACAGAGGGTGCGCATCACGCTGCGCAACCAATTGCCTGAGCCCAACATCGCGCATTGGCACGGGCTGCATGTGCCGGCGGCGATGGACGGCCATCCCATCTATGCGCTCGATCCCGGCGAGAGCTACGTCTATGAGTTTGAGCTGCGCAATCGCGCCGGCTTCTACTTCTTCCACCCGCATACGCATGAGGCGACCGCGACGCAGGTCTATCGCGGCCTTGTGGGCGGCATCATCGTCAATGACGCGGAGGAGGACGCACTCGGCCTGCCATCGGGCGAATATGAGCTGCCGATCGTGCTGCAGGACAGGAGCTTCACCGATGACAATCAGCTCGTTTACGACGTCGGCATGCATGAGCGGATGACCGGTTTCCAAGGCGAGCGCATTCTGGTCAACGGCAAGGCCGATTACGCCCTGGACGTGGCGAGCCGCGCCTATCGCCTGCGGATCCTGAACGGCTCCAACGCGCGCATTTACAAGCTCGCCTGGGACGACGGCGCGCCGATCGTCGTGCTCGGCGTCGACGGCGGGCTGCTCGAGGCGCCGGAATCGAAACCCTATGTGATGCTCGCCCCGGGCGAGCGGCTCGACGTCTTCGCGGATTTTTCCGGCCGCAAAACGGGCTCGATCCTCGTCATGCGCAGCGCGCCCTTTGCGGGCGCCATTCCGAAGATGGCCGAGCGCATGCAGCGCATGATGGGTTGCTGCTGCATTCCCGCCGGCGGTGACTTCCCGCTCTTTGCGCTCCGCGTCACGCGCGAGACGAGCGACAGTCCCGCGCTTCCAAAACGCCTGTCGAAGCCGCCGCTGCCGCGGTTCGAGGAGGCGGCGAATCCGAACGCGCCGCGGCCAATCGCGATCACCGAAATGCCGATGTCGATGCTCATCAACGGGCGCGCCTATGCTTTCGACGACGCGATGGAGATCGAGAAGATTCCGCTCGGCACGACGCAGCTCTTCGAGATTTTCCATCAGCACGGCGGCATGGGTCAAATGGGCATGGGCGCGATGGGGATGGGCGGCGGCATGGGGATGGGCATGGGCATGGGCATGAACATGTCGATGGCGCATCCAATTCATCTGCACGGCCAGCAATTCGCGATCCTGAGCCGCGCGCTGGAGACGGGCGACGAGGAGGATTATGCGACGGTCAAGGACGGCTTCGTGACGAGCGGGTTGAAGGACACCGTGCCGGTCTTTTCGGGGGAACGCCTGCGCATTCTAAAACCCTTCGCCGACTATGCGGGCTATTTCATGTACCACTGCCACAACCTCGAGCACGAGGACATGGGCATGATGCGGGAGTTTCTGGTGCGGTGACGGGCGTCAACGCGCTCCGTCGCCATCCACGACACCCCCGACCAGGTTCCTCCCCAACAGATATTCGCTCGTGAGCTCAGGGGTCAGAGCCTCGAGCCGCACGCCTTCGCCCAAGGCGCGCGCCTTGGCGCGGCGCGCCGCGACCGCCTCCTCCAGGCTCACCGCTGTAAAGCAGATCTCCTCCCCGGGGCGCTTTTGCGCTAGCGCCGGCAAATCGGCGCCGATCACATGCGCGATCTTCGGATAGCCGCCGGTCGGCTGGCGATCGGCCATCAGCACGAGCGGCGCGCCGTCGCCCGGGACCTGTATGGCGCCCATCGCGAGCCCGTCCGAGACAATGTCGTGACCTGAGCGATGCGCGAGTTTCGGGCCCTCCAGCCGATAGGCCATCCGGTCGCTCCGCGCCGAGAGCCGCCAGCGCGCGGAAAGAAAAAGCGCAACCGTCTCGCGCTCGAAAAAATCCAGCTGCGGTCCGAGCAGCACACGCAACTTTTCGGAGGCGGCCTCGAGCCAAGGCGCATGCAGCGCCATCGGCTCCTTGGGCCCCGGGCGGGCGCCGACGAGGCCCAGCGCGTCGCCGGCGGCGGCCCCGCAGCCTTTCAGTCCGCCAAGCCCCGAGCGCGTATGCGTTGAAAGCGAGCCCAAGACCGGGGCTAAGTCGAAGCGGCCGAAAGGCGCGACATAGGCCCAGGCGCCGGAAGGCCCCGCACGCAGCGCTAGTCGCGCGCCCGGCGCGAGCGTCAGCGCGCAGGCGCCCGGCAGGCGGCGTCCGTCGAGACGGACCTCGAAATTCCCGGCGCAGATCGCAACACCGACCTCCACCTCTTCCGCCGCGATCTCGACGCCGCCCAGCGAGACCTCGATCGCAGCGCCCGCTCCCGCGGCCCGCGTCGCGGCGAGAAAGGCGTCTGCGTCCATAGGCCCTGCGGGGGTCACGCCGTAGCGCAGGAATCCGCGCCGGCCTTCGTCCTGCAGCGTGACGCCGGGGCCTGCGGAGAGAATGCGCAGCCTCGCGTTCATTACCCGCCCTCGCGGAGAGCCAAACGCTCGCCCTTCGCCGCGCGCGCTTCGAGCGCGCGGAAGCTTTCGAGGTCGACCGGCTCGAAGCGCAAAAAATCGCCCGGGGAGATGAAGAGCGGCGGCTCGCGGCTCGGCGAGAAGAGCCGCTCCGGCGTGCGGCCGACGACATACCAGCCCGTCGGCATCGGATTGCTGGCGACGAGCGCCAGACCGCCGCCGATCAGCACGGCGCCGGGCGGCGTCGGGGCGCGCGGCGTCGCGCGGCGGGGCAGGGCGAGTTCCCTGGGAAGGCCGCCCAGATAGCACCAGCCGGGCGCGAAGCCATACATATAGGCGCGATACTCCGCCCCGGCGTGGAGCTCGACGAAGCGCGCCGGCGTCACGCCGAGCGCCGCCGCCGCCTCGGCGAGGTCTTCGCCGCAGGGGGCCTCATAGCAGCAGGGCAGCCGCCAGCGCGCGGGGGCCGCGGCGGCCGTCTCGCGGGGCGCTTCGGCGAGCTGCGCTTCGATGAGACCGACGAGTCTTTCGCGCGAGAGAGTCAGCGGCTCGTAGCAGACGAGCAGCGCGCGATAGGTCGGCAGCGTTTCGATCAGGCCCTCGGGCGCAGCGCTGCGCAAGGCGGCGTCGAGCGCCAGCACGCGCGCGTTGATTTGCGCATCGACGCTGTCGCCGAATTCGATCGACAGCGCCGCTTCGCCGGCGTCGAGAAAACGCGGCGTCGCGTAGCCCGCCATCTCAAGCCGCCACGAAGCTCTGAACGCGCCAGCCGGCGCCCTCCAAGGCGGCGCGCAATTCGCGCGCGATCGCCACGGCGCCGGGCGTGTCGCCATGCACGCAGATCGAGTCGATCGGCGTCTTGAGCCTCGCGCTGGCGCGCGTGACGATCGCGCCCGCTTCGAGCATGGTCAGCACGCGCGCGACGATGATTTGCGGGTCGTGCAGCACGGCGCCCTCTTCCTTGCGCGGCGCGAGGCTCCCGTCCTCGGCATAGGCGCGGTCGGCGAAAATCTCCTGCGCGACGTTGAGGCCCGCCTTCATTGCGGCGGGGCCCTGCGCGCTTCTCGCGATGGCGAGCAGCGTCAGGCGCGAATCGACCTTGGCGACGGCGTCGGCGATGGCTTGCGCGACCCTCTCGTCGCGCTCGGCGAGATTGGCGAGCGCGCCATGCGCCTTCACATAAGTGATCTCATGCCGCGCGACGCGCGCTAAGGCCTGCGCCGCGCCGATCTGATAAGCGACGGCATGCTCGATCTCGGCAGGAGTCATCGCCAGCGCGCGACGGCCGAAGCCCGAAAGATCGGGAAAGGAGACATGGGCGCCGACCGCTACGCCGGCTTCCCTCGCGGCGCGAAAGGTCCCGGCCATGATCTCCGGATCGCCCGCATGAAAGCCGCAGGCGATGTTGGCGCTCGTCACCAGCTTCAGCATGGCGTCGTCGTCGCTGATGCGCCAGACGCCAAAACCTTCGCCGAGATCGGCGTTGAGATCGATGGTGCGCAAATCGTCGCCTCGAGAGCGGGAAGGTCGAGGGCTTATCTAGAGCAGGAGCGCTCGCCGCGCCTAGTTCCCCTGCGATTCCATAGCGGGTCGATTTGAATGCGCGCTATGCGCCAAAAGGCGACATGAGCCAAGGCCGGTGTCTGGCGTCTGCCTCCGCGCGGGTTCTCCAACCCGTCTAAGCGGCACTAACCCGGGCCTGCGTTAGGCTGGGAACCAGAATCGACAGCTGAAGAACAATGCGAGCGCGCCGAGCGATACGAGCCCCCGGTTCTCCGGTTGGGGAACCGGCGATTCCGCGAAACCCGCCGTGACCGTGACCATCCCGAGGCCGGTGACGGGATCCATAAACTGGATTTCCCCCATGGGATTGATTATGAAATCCACCGTCTGCCGCGTCGTCGGAAAATTGGGATCCTGATATGACATGCTGCCCCCGGCTGCGGGGTTCTGTGGATCATAGGTGATGCAGACGGGAGATATCACGTGCCCCTCGTCCCCTTTCAAATCGAAGATGAAGAGTTCGACATCTTCGTGAGCCTCCAGTTGCGGCCCGATGAACATCGTCAAAAGATTAGCGCCTTGGTTGCCGTCGGTATCCGAGACAACGTACGAAGTGGCGGGCGCATAGGTATTCAGCCAGTCGTTTAGTGTGTCTATGTATTTTTGATCAGGGTCCCCTTTCCTATTATAATACCCGAGGATCCCGGCAGGGGGCACTCCGGTCGCGAATTCGTCGCGCGCGCCATACTCCGAACCCTCAAAGCCCGTCGTGATCCGGGTGTTTGCATATATTGTGGGGTAATAGTTGCTGAGAAAAATAAAGGAGTTTTCAGCTTCGGCTGCAGCGCAAATTCCCTGGCCGCACGCTGAGTTCGGGACGGTTCCGTAGTCGCTGAACGGATTTCCGTAAGTGACGGTCATCGCGTGCGCGGGAAGCCCAAGAACTGCGGCGGCCAAGAGAGGCGAGAAGATTGCGCCCAAGACCTTGCAGAGCTTACGTGACGTCTGGGCCGAGAACGGCGACATCAGTTGCATCTCTCAACCTCCTTCACAATCCATGTCTTGGGGAGCATGAGTGTTTCCTAACGGAGTATTCCACTCAACCATCCCTCGAGAACTCTGATTGAGCGGATATCCCCTTGGCTGCACGGGTTCGAGTCTTATGCATCCCAGCGCAACGCGTCAGTTCAACAGAGCAACGCGCCAGTTCAACAGCGCAACGCGTCAGTTCACCAGCGCAGCGCGTCAGTTTACAATTCCATTAATATGACGCGGCCCCGTCCCGCGCAAGCTCAATAGCGTTTATCAACACTGCGCCGAGCGTTTTTTGGTCCTCTGTGGCAATATTGCACACCCTTTGCGTCGAGCTTGCAGCAAATGCCTATTTATCCCGGATTCGCCAGATAGGTCCCGGTTCGGGTGCAACTGTCCCCGAATTTGCCGCCTATGACATGGCCGCGCGGGCATGGAGACCGCCGCCGGAGCGCAGGATCGCGGATGGCCGACCTGAGCCGGCATTCCGACCGGGGAAACAGCGAATTTGCCCGGTCACCTGGACACACCTCTCCCGTCGTTTGCGTCATGAGTTCGAGCCAAACGACGGGAAACGTACGTCCTGATGGAAAGCAGTTCGCCAAAATCCCTTGGCGGAGCTGCGGTTGCGGCTGCTCGTCCGCCGTCGTGCGGCTATGTGGAGCTTCCGCCGCGGCTCCGCCTTGTCGAAAACGCCAAATTGGAGGAAACTTCCACTCGGGTCGGGAGCCATCTAGCGAACCCGGGTGGGAAGGATTCCGTAATCCCTCGTCCATTACGATATTGGAGCGGCTACACAGAGCGAAAGAGGATTCTGGGATGAGAAAGTCGACCGCGGCAGTCGGGCTGATGCTCCTTACCTGGATAGTGGATGCCTCGATGGCGTCTGCCCAATCAGAAACTCTTTGCGAGCCCGACGAGGTAAGTATTTTTGCCTGCAAGTTGAAAAAGACAAAGAAGACAGTTTCGCTTTGCGCATCCAGCGATTTTGGAAAGGATGTTGGATACATGCAATATCGATTTGGGTCTATCGGCACCGTCGAACTAACTGCGCCGCGGCAAAAAAAAGGCCATCCAAACTTCATGCTTATTCGAAGCGCGGATCAACATGCCGAGTATAACGACTTCTCCTTCCCGCTTGGGCGCGACTACTATAGAATCACGAATTTTAGGCGGATCACCCCACAAAACGGAGACGGACTTCCCACGCCGGAAAGCAGCGATACCCTTACGGTAACCGATTCGGAAAAGTCTATGAAGGAAGGCAATATAGTGTTTTCGGACGAGTGCGAAAGACTGGGTAATCCGATCAATGTTGATGAGATTGGACGAAAGACAGGGACAGATATACATAAAGGAGGCTTCTAAACGTACCGGTGTTTTCGAGATAGCTGCATTCGCGTTTTTCGTTGAGTCCCTCACTCGTTCTTAACCTAGATCGTCATAGAAGACTCCCATCCGCGAAGCGCGCCGACCTGCACTGCGAGCATTGTCGAAACGCGCTCGCCGATGCCGGCCACGGCCCATCTATATCAACGGGCGGACGTCCCGTCTCGTCAAGCAACTGTGGCAGATTCGCGACAGGTCAGGGAAATCTCTCCAATAGAGTTTGACGATTCTTGACTTGCCGCGATGATCGACGAATCCTAGCCGCTGCCAGGTTAATGATTCGTTTTAGCAGGTCGAGATGCTACGATCACGGACCAACGCTTTGCTTTCGCTCACGGTGATCGCGCCAGAGACTGGCCTGTCTCCAGCCAAGGCGAATCTACTGTTTATGAACTATTTTGACGCCAGCGTAGACCCTCAAGAACAAAGCGTCATACTTTCTGCGGAGTCGTTTAACACGAGCAGCTTCACGAACAACATCACCGTCGCGATCGAGTTCGTGACTGAAAAAGAAGAAGGCGGCGGTTCCTCGCAGGCCTCCCTTTATTACGAGGCTCCCAACGCCGTGCAGACCCTCCTGCAAAACAATTCGACCGCCAATCCGAACAACACCGTGCTCGCGGGCGCGTTGCCAAATCTCTTTAGTGGCAACACGGCTCAGCAGTTCCAGATCAACTCGGCGAATTGCCGCGCTATCGGAGGAGATTGCGCAGGGAATTTGAGTGGAGAAGGCTCCTGGACGACCCTCACGAATCTTGACGGCATAGTGACTCTCGGGGACGAGACCTACAGTAGCGTTAAGACGGCGCAGCACGAAATCAACGAGGTTCTCGGCGTCGGCGGCTGGGGAACGATTCTCGGCGACGACCAGATTGTGAATGAAAAGACGACGATCGCCATGCTCGATCCCTATCGCTACAGCGCTGCGAACACGCGCAGCCTGACGTTGGACACCACTGCGACCGCCTATCTCTCCTTCGACAAAGGCCTCACCAATATCGCCAATTTCAACCAGAGCGGAAATAACAGCGATTATGGCGACCTGACAGCGAGCCCCTGCTATGTGCAGAGCTACCAGGGCTGCGCCCCCTTCGCGCCCGAGACGCTAACGTCGCCCGAAGGCCTTATGCTGCAGGCCGTCGGTTATGACCCAGCTGACTCGCCCAGGCCGTCGCAGGCGACGCCGTGGCTCTTGGGAGCGGGCATGCTGCTCCTCGCGTCGAGGGGGCGTCGCTTCACCCGCGCCCAGGGGGAATGATCGCTTCCCGGACTCCAATTCGGCAAAATGCCGGTCGGCAGGGCCTGCGCCAGAGCGCGCTGCGAAAAAGGCAGAAACCGGCTTTTCGCGTAAAGCGCGCTCAAGCCTTCTAAACCGGGATTTGCCGGATAGGCCCTCGTTCGGATGCAACATTCCCCGAATTTGCCGCCTTCGACAAGGCCGCACGGTCACGGAGAGCGCCGCCGGCGGCGTCCGGTTGGGGTCATAAGCCGCCATTCAAACTAACCCACTGCGCGCGATTTCGCCAAGGCCGGGAAACCCCTTGGAACTCAACCCCGGAACAAAGCTTGCTTCCTCGCCAGCGGAGCGCGGAGCCTCATGAAAACCTTTCTCGACTGGTCGGCCTACGACACTTACGGCATCGGGGACGCCTATTCCGGCATTCCCGCGACCGGCGGCAATTACGCCAAGGCGGTCGCCGTCTGCATGCACAGCCGCGACTGCCAGAAGGTCGGCAAGGGCGTCATGTGCCCGAGCTTCCGCGTCACGGGGGAGGCGAAACATTCGACAGAAGCGCGCGTCGCGGCCTTCAAGGCGGCGCTGAACGAGGGCTCGGGCGCAAAAGCCTTCGCCGACCCGCGCCTCGACGCGGCGATGGACCTCTGCGTGTCCTGCAAGGCCTGCAAGAAGGAATGTCCGAGCGCCGTCGACATGACGCTGATCAAGACGGAATATCTGGCGCAGCGTCATGAGATCGCGCCCCCGTCGCTGCGGCTGCGTCTCTTCGGCGGCGCACCGGCCTGGCTCGCGCGCCATGGGGCCGCGGTGCGCCTCGCGATCAAGGCGCATAATCGCCTGCCGGCGCTCGCCCGGCTCGTCGAGCGCTGGATCGGCGTCACGGCGCGCCGCCCCATGCCGGAGCCGGCCGCCGCGCCTTTCGCGGCCAAGCCGCAAAGCGCGCCCGCGTTGGCAGAACGCGGCGCGGTCGTGCTCTTCGTCGACACCTTCTGCCAACATTTCGAGCCCGAGATCGCCGAAGCCGCGATCGCCGTTCTCGAACATGCGGGCTATGCGGTGCGCATCGCGCGTCCGGCGCCAGACGATGCGGAGCCTAAGCGCCCGCTCTGCTGCGGCCGCACCTATCTCACGACGGGTCTCGTCGAGAAGGCGCGCGGCGAAGCCAAGCGCGTGCTCGCCGCTTTTCAAGACGAGATCGCCGCCAAGACGCCGATCATCGGCCTGGAGCCCTCCTGCCTGCTGTCGCTGCGCGACGAACTGTACAGTCTCGGACTTGGATCGCAGGTCGGCGAACTCGGCAAGCAGCTCTATCTCCTGGAGGAGTTTTTGGCGCGCGAGCATCAGAACAACGGCTTGCGCATGAAACTGAAGGGACTTGAGACGCCCGCCGCGCTTGTTCACGGTCACTGCCACCAAAAGGCGTTCGGCGCCATGAAGGCGCTGCGCAAGGTTCTGGGCTGGATTCCCGGTTTTTCATTCGAGGTCGTCGACTCGAGCTGCTGCGGCATGGCCGGCAGCTTCGGGCTCGAGGCCGAGCATTACGAAATCTCGATGCGCATGGCGGAGCTTTCGCTTCTCCCCGCCCTGCGCGCCGCGCCCGCGGCGGCGCTCATCGCCAACGGCTTCTCGTGCCGCCATCAGATCGAGCACGGCTCGGGGAGAAAGGCGCGGCATGTGGCGCTGGTGTTGAGAGACGCGCTGGCGATGGAAGGGTAGGCGCTCCCGCTCATTGCCGACAAAATCTCCCCAAAAGCTCCGCCATCAAGCCGCCGCTTTGTTGGGGCCAGAGTGCCGTAAGGACGGCGCGACGGACGTTTCGCGCGCTTTATTATGGAAGAACCGATGATCGTTCGGCTGACGAAAGCCCCGCTCTGTCTCACGCTTTTCGCTTTGGCTGCGCTCGCGGCTTCGCCGTCGCGGGCGGCGGAGGACTGCCAAGCGGAATTGCCGAAGATGATGCAGCAGCGCATGTCGCAGATCGAGAAGCTCAATGCGATCGGCAAGGCGGGCAAGGGCAAGATCGATCCCATGGCGGCCTGTCCGGTGGCCAAAGCGCTCGCCGCTTCCGAGGGCCAGCTGCTCGCCTACATGGTCAAGAACAAGGAATGGTGCCAGATCCCCGATCAATATATCGAGCAGCTGAAACAGGCGCAGGGCCGCGATCAGATGTTCGCGTCGAAGGCTTGTGAGGCCGCCGCGAATTTCAAGAAGATGCAGGATCAGCAGCGCGCCGCCGCCAATGGCGGCGGAGGGCCGCCGCGCCTGCCCGCCGGTCCGCTTTAAGAACAGCGCCGCCTTCCGGCGACGCGGGAAAAAACGGCGCGCGTGAAACGAATCGCCCAAAACGAGGCGCTGGACGCCAAGCACCCACCGAGCGTCGCGGCACTCCCCGACGCCGTCGCGGGACATTGGCTGCTGCGGCTCGCTCCAGAGTCCGCGAAGCCCTTTCTGCAGCTCGCGAGACTCGATCGCCCGGTCGGCTGGCAACTGCTGCTGCTGCCCTGCTGGCAGAGCAGCGCGCTCGCCTCCGCGGCCTTCGACCTCCCGCCCGATCTTGGCCAGCTCGCGCTCTTCTTAGTGGGCGCCGTGGCGATGCGCGGGGCGGGCTCGACCTACAACGACATCGTCGACCGCGAGATCGACGCCAAGGTCGCGCGCACCCGCGAGCGGCCGCTCGCGAGCGGGCGCGTTTCGCTCAAAGCTGCGAAGCTCTTTTTCTTCGCGCAATGTCTCGTCGGGCTCTATGTCCTCGTGTCGTTCAACTTGCCGACGATCGGGTTGGCGCTGATATCGCCGCTCATCGTGCTCCTTTATCCCTTCGCCAAGCGCTTCACGTCCTGGCCGCAGGCCATTCTCGGCGCGGCCTTCGCCTATGGGGCTCTGCTCGGTTGGACCGCGAGACTCGGCGCGCTGGGCCTTCCCGCCGTGCTGCTCTATGCCGGCTCGATCTTCTGGACGATCGGCTACGACACGATCTACGCGCTGCAGGACACGGAGGACGACGCCAAGGCCGGCGTGCGCTCGACGGCGCGGCTTTTCGGCGCGAACGTGCGTCTCGCCGTCGGCGCGCTTTATGCGCTCTCCTTGGCCTTCACGCTGGCTGCCTGCAAGACGGCGGGACTGGGGATTTTCGCCTATCTCGGCGTCGCGGCCTACGCCGCGCATCTCCTGTGGCAGACCCTGCCGCTGCGGCCGGGTCTCGAGACCCGTCGCGCGCTCGCGCTCTTTTGCGCCAACCGCGACGCCGGTCTGCTGCTGTTTCTCGGCTTCCTGGCTGAGAGCCTCGCGCGCCTCCTTCACTCGTAGCAGATGATCTCGCGCTCGCTGCGGAACACATCCGCGACGCGAGCCGGCTCGCCCCGCTTGCGGCGGGCGAGAAAGCGCGGGCGGCGCTTGGCCACAGTGGCGTTGTTGCGACGGCGCCGGAAAGCCCGCTTATCCGCCGCCGCAGAGACCGGCGCGACCTCTCCGTTCTCGGAAGCGAGGCGCGGCAGATCGAGGAAGAAGGACCAATATTTCCAGTCGGCTGCGGCCGCGCTGCTGTCCTTCGTCTCGCTGAGCAGGACCTCGAGGTCCGGATCGGCGTGGGAGAGGCAGAGGCGATAGGCGGCGGCGCCCGAAGCGGGCTGCGGCTCCACCGAGAGCGCGACGCCGCGATAGGCGGCGAAGGGCACGCCGATCGTCATCGAAACGCCCTTCAGCCGCCGCTCGATGAGCACGCCGTTGCGCGTGACGCGCACGACGCGCCGCCCGCCGTCGGCGCGGGGGTCGTGCTGGATCTGGCCAACGCTGTAGCGCTCCTGCGCCGAATGCCGTTCGAACATTGTCGCCTCCTGAGGAGAGGGTTGCTTGCTTCGTCGGGGACATATTTGCGCCAAACCGCGTCCTTATTTGCTAACAGGTTCGGTAAATCTGGCTTAAACCATTGCTTTTGAGCGTGATTTGGCTCCCGTTGGCTAAACGGTGGAGAAGGCGAAGCGTAAAATTGCGCGCAATCTCCAGCGCGCTTTCCGCTCGAGTGGGGCCATTCGAGCGATAAGAAATCGCGCCAGATCAAAAAGCTGGAGCGAATTCTGGTCGCAAAAGTCTATCAACTTTTGCGGAATTCGCTCTTGGGGCGCCGCAATGCGCAAAATCGCCGCTTGCCGCGCGCGCGGGCCTCGCCTACCAGACGGGCATGCATGGCGCCCCGGCAGATCTTCGACAGCTCGCGACCCGTCTCGAGCAATTGGCGCGCGAGGCCGGGGAGATCGCCATGGCCGATTTCCGGCCCGGCGAGCGCACCAGCGCCGCGATCAGGCTCAAGGGCGGCGGCTCGCCGGTGACCGACGCCGACGTCGCCGTCGACCGCTTTCTTTATGAAGGCGCTCGCGCGATCCTGCCCGACGCCGGCTGGCTTTCCGAGGAGAGCGCCGACAATCCGGAGCGGCTCGAGCGCGAGGCGCTCTTCGTCGTCGATCCGATCGACGGCACGACCGCATTTCTGCGCGGCGATCCGCGCTGGTCCGTCTCGCTGGCGCTCGTCGAAAAGGGCCGGCCCGTCGTTGGCGTGGTCCATGCGCCGGCGCTCGGCCAAACCTTTCTCGCGCTTCGCGGCGGCGGGGCCTTTCTCAACGACCAGGCGATCGCCGTCTCGGCTCGCGCGGACCTGCAGGGGGCCGCCTTCGTCGCTCCGACCGAATATCAGGATTTTCTCGGCGACAGCCTCTATGAGCTGCGTTTCGTCAAACGCACGCCCTCGCTCGCTTTGCGCATCGCCCAGATCGCGATGGGGGAGGCGGACGTCGCGATCGCCAAGCCCAACGCCCGCGACTGGGACATAGCGGCGGCAGACGTGATATTGAGCGAGGCGGGCGGCGCGCTCGTCGAGCTCGACGGGGACGCGCTTTGCTACAACCGCCCCAGTCCGCGCCGCGACATGCTCGTCGCCGCGCCCAAGGCGCTGCTCCCCGAAAGCATCGCCCTGGCCAAAGCCGCCGCGAGACGAGGATCATGACGACGACGCTTCCGCCCCACGCCAAGCCCAAGCAACTGTTGCATCTCGTCTTCGGCGGCGAGCTCGAGGATCTGGGCGGGATTCACTTCCGCGACGTCATGAAGCTCGATCTCGTCGGCGTCTATCCCGACAATGAGAGCGCTCTCGCCGCCTGGAAGGCCAAGGCGCAGGCGACGGTCGACAACGCGCATATGCGCTATTTCATCGTGCATCTGCACGAACTGCTCGACCCGGACGTGGACCGGCTTTGACTCCCCTCCCCTTTCGGGGAGGGTGGACGCCGGAGGCTTTACCCCGGCCGTCGCGCTTCGCGCTCCGCCTTCCCCGTAAAGGGGAGGGATTTGCTGCGTCTACGCCTGGCAAAGTTTTTCAGCGCGCCAGGTTGCATCGGCCTTTGATTATTTCCAAAGACCGCTGAAAGGATTGCCGAAGCTCGGCAGCCAGCTGTTCTCCTTCGGAGGCTTCGTGCTGTAGAACTGCGTGTTCTTCAGGAGCTTCGCGTCGGTCGCGGCCTTGTAATCGGCGGCGGTGCAGCCCTGATGCTTGTCCACAGTCTTGCCGCGTATGACTTCCTTGCCGGGATCCTCGCCGTCGATCGTCCATTGCTCGACGATCTGGCTCTTGTCGGGACAGCTGACCGTGAAGACGTATACGGTCGCGGGGGCGGCGTTCGCCGCCGCGAGCGCCGTTGTAAGGCCCAGCGCGACGGCGAGCAGGCGATTGCGGATCATCGGACGCTTCCTCGCTTGATTGGTTTGCGCGCCGCGCTCTCGTATCGCGGCGCGAGGAACAGTTACGATAGAGGGCGAGCTGATTTCAAGAGAGCGCCGCCCGGTGGAGGCGGGTCGACTTGAATGTCCGCTATGCGGCCATTAGCGGTCATGCGACTGAGAAGAAGAAAGCCCCGCCAGTCATCTTGGCGGGGCCTTTTGCTTTGTGGAGGCGGCGTTCTGTCTGTGGCGATCACCGCGCCCGGAAGCCGCGCGCCTTGGTCACCACGCCCGCTACGACGAAGAACGCCAGACTGAGCAGGCCCGCGCCGGGAAGGCGAGTCTGGCATTGCCGCCGCGACATGCGCGCCCTCTATCCTTCGAAATCGTCCTCGATGGTCATTGCGACCACCCGTCAATAGCCACTGGCGACCCTCAAATCCCCATAGCTCGCGGCGGCGGATAGACGCGCTGCCGACTCGCGGTTTCCTTCTTTGGAGGCTTTCGGACGCCGGCCCCAGAGCCGCGCGACGGCACGCGTCCGGGAAGGGCCGGCATCCGAAACCCATCACAGCTCCTGACATCGTTCGAGACTTCCACTTCTTCTTAATTTCCGAGACTTCCAATTCTTCCTTACTTCCTGCAATTACCAGCGCATCCCAGCGACGTCCGAACCGACCAAGGATTGGTCGCTTACGACGGTCAAGCGGGACGAGAGACAGCATGAATGAGTTAGGGCCGCCTTCGCAGCGCGCGTATCGCAGCATTTTCCTTGAAGATGGCTGGGCGCTCCAAAAATATCACGGGTGGGCGGTCGTGCAGGACCAGCCCGGGCTGCGCCTGCTGCGCAAGACGCGCGGCGTCTTCACGCGAAGCCTTATCCTGCTCGGCCGGGAGGGAGAACCGAGCCTCGCCCGGGCCGTCGCCGCGAGCTGCGATCCTTTTTGGGGGGCCTACAACGTCGCCATCCATGACTTCGACGACGTGCTCTGTGACGCGCCCGTGGTGGCGGGACGTGCCTTCCGCCTTACGCGCGACGATGAGAGACTGCTGAATGTCGCGACCTACACGATCGACCTCGAGGACGACGAGGAAACGCTGTGGAGGAAGCTTTCGCCTCAATGCCGAAACAAAATCCGGCTGGGCGCCAAGCGGGGCATGAAATTCGTCGTCGACGGCGATTTCGAAAAGACGACGGAATGCCTCTGCCGGTTTTTCGCGCGGATCGCGCGCAAGCACAATCTACAGAACCTAGATCGCGAGATTCTGCGCGACATGCATCGCAAGGGCGACGTCATTCTGACATCCTGCGAGGACAGCCAGGGAAAAATCCTCGTCGTGAACGTCGTCTACACCGCCAACCGTTCCGCCTACGGCATGGTGGGAGCGAGCGCGCCCAACGTCGAGGCTGGCGCCGGACACTTCGCGGAATGGAACTGCATCCTCCTGCTCAAAAGGCTCGGATATTCCTGGTACGATTTAGGCGGCGTGCGCGAACAGACTCCGATGGACGGCGTTCAGACATTCAAAAAAGCGTTTGGCGGAGAGTTGTGCCGCTTAGGAAAGCAACTCGTTCATGAGTCCAAGGGATTTACGTTCGCAAAGGCCTGCGTCTCGTTTCTGCGAACACACGGTCGATTGTTGTAAAGGGCGCGATCTCGCCCGCGAGCAACCGGTCGCGGTTCTTCGAAAACACCGAATGATCCCAGACCGCGTTGTCGAGGCGTCACCGTAGCCAGACCAGAGCCCTGGGAAGGTCCGCTCCGGGTCCAGGCTGTGTGAAAACGCTGCGGAGATCGCGCCGCTGCAAAAGCTCAATGAATTTTCGAGGCCTCAGGTCGATCAGAAGGAGGAAAATCGCAAAAAACGAGGCTGAGAGCGGCCATTTTCGACCAAAATTAAATTGGGCTGGGCGTTTTCACACGGCCTCGGTCACAAGCCGCCGCTCACCTGTGGACGGCCCCGCCTGCGAAGGGGTTTGGTTCGGCTTTGCGCAAGGGTTCGCCTTTTGCTAAGCCGCGGTCCAGGGTGCGCCAAAAGGACGGTCAAGGCCAAGATGGAAAAATTCGACAGACTGACCGGCGTCGCCGCGCCGCTCGAGATCATGAACGTCGACACGGACATGATCATCCCCAAGCAATTTCTGAAGACGATCGCCCGCACCGGTCTCGGCAAGGGGCTTTTCTCCGAGATGCGCTACCGCGACGACGGCTCCGAGAACCCCGATTTCGTGCTGAACAGGCCCGCCTACCGGAACGCGAAGATCATCATCGCCGGCGACAATTTCGGCTGCGGCTCGTCGCGCGAACACGCGCCCTGGGCGCTGCTCGATTTCGGCGTGCGCTGCGTCATCTCGACGAGCTTCGCGGATATTTTCTACAACAACTGCTTCAAGAACGGCATTCTGCCGATCAAGGTCTCGGCGGCCGATCTCGAGAAGCTGATGGACGACGCTGCGCGGGGCGCCAACGCCACCCTGACGATCGATCTTCGCGCCCAGGAGATCCGCGGGCCGGACGGCGGCGTCATCAAATTCGAGATCGACCCCTTCCGCAAGCACTGCCTGCTCGAGGGCCTGGACGAGATCGGCCTCACCCTGCAGAAGGCGGACAAAATCACGGACTTCGAGAGCCGCGTGGCGGCGGCGCGTCCCTGGGCGTGAGCCCGCTCGTCGGCTTGAACTTTTTGTTGGCCCCGGCTTCGGGTAAGTAGGCGCTGGCCGACGCCAGCCGGCCCTCTTCGATCGGACTCTTCGGTTGCGCCTGCCCAAAGCCTTTTCGACCGGCCTCGACGCCGCGCGAGACCTCATCGCGCGCGGGAAAGGCGCGCGGGAGCTGCTTGCGCGCGCGACGGACGCGCGGCGCGGCCAGGCGATGAAGCGGGACGAAATCGCCGAGGAAGAGTGGCGCCAGGAGCAAGGCCAAGACGACGAGCAGCCCGATCAGCAGGAGCTCGAGGAGCCCTGGCCCGACCCCTACGAACAGCACGCGATGGAAATCGCTGAAGGGTCGCAGAACGATTCCGAGGGCGTGCTGGCGATCCACAATCTGGCCAAGGCCTACAAGGCGCGCCGCGTTGTCGAGGACGTGAGCCTGCATGTGCGGCGGGGCGAGGCGGTCGGCCTGCTCGGCCCCAACGGCGCCGGCAAGACCACCGTCTTCTACATGATCACCGGGCTCGTGAAGCCCGACAGGGGCACGATCACGCTCGACGGCTATGACGTGACCCCCTTGCCGATGTATCGCCGCGCGCGGCTCGGCATCGGCTATCTGCCGCAGGAAATGTCGGTGTTCCGCGGGCTCACGGTCGAGGACAACATCCGCGCCGTCCTCGAGATCGTGGAGCCGAACAGGGAGCGGCGGGAGGAGCAGCTCGACGGGCTCCTCGAGGAGTTCCGCCTCGCCCATTTGCGCAAGACGCCGGCGATCGCGGTTTCGGGCGGCGAGCGGCGGCGCTGCGAGATCGCGCGGGCCATCGCCGGCAGGCCATCCTTCATGCTGCTCGACGAGCCCTTCGCGGGCATCGACCCGATCGCGATCGGCGGTATTCAGGACCTCGTGCGCCATTTGAAGCAGCGCGGCATCGGCGTGCTGATCACCGACCACAGCGTGCGCGAGACCCTAGGCCTCACCGACCGCGCCTACATCATCTATAACGGCCATGTGCTGACCGAGGGCGCGCCGGCGGAGATCGTCGCCAATCCGGACGTGCGCCGGATTTATCTCGGCGAGGATTTCAAGATGTAGCGGAGCGGGGGTCGCGGGTCGGCCCCAAGCCTCGGCTTCTCCACTTTGGCCGGAATAGCCTCGGTTCGATCCGCCCCAAGGCCTTGCTCGCAACCCTCAATTGGCTGAAAATCTCCCAGCCCGGTTCACAGATGCTCTCGAAACTGCGTCACATACGGATCCAACTGGACCTGAGGCGTGAGCTGCTGCGCTCGCGATGGTCCCCGCAACGGCTCGACGAGAGCGCGCTCGGAGACATCGACGACTTGGCGCGCCAGGAGGTTACGTTTTGGCGGGACAGGCGCCTCGACAAGAAATCGATGTGCGACGAGCTCGTGTCCTTGAGCGAAACTCACCCCTCTATTTTCGTCTTGGACATTAGCAAGGGGCGAGTCACGGTCCGCAAAAAGCGCGACCTGCCGGTTCCTTCCAGCGTTCTCTCTGGCTATCTGCGGCAATATCAAGATTTTTTGAATATGAGCCAAGAGCGTATAAGATACTACCTTTGCCTTCTACGGTCGATTTCTGCCGACTTGCGCCAACATGATCCGATTGTTCTTGCTTTGGATGTCAATGATATTCCCATCGAAAATGATTCCGTTCCAATTTTTTCCTTCCAGAAAACCGTCGGGAGTCCAAATATCCTAGTTCCTGACGTCGATTTTTTTGTGTGGAGCTGGTACCGTCGCGTCGAGGACGAAATTCCCTATAACGAAAAGACGATCAAGGCTGGCTTCATCGGTTCATCTACAGGCATATTTGTTCTGAAGTGGGTCATCGAGGCCGATCTAAACTTACGCTTGAAAGCGGCAAAACACTTCGTTAACAGCGAGCTGGTCGATTTCAAGATTGCGAAGGCCGCCCAAACGGACTGCGCGGAGACCAAGAAATTTGTTGAAAGCCAGCCGTACTTCTCCAAGCGCCTGCCGCTGAGCGCGCAATTGCGCAATCGCTTTCTGCTTTCCATGGACGGGAATGGCGTGGATTGCTCCCGGCTGGCGACAGCCCTCAAGAGCCGGTCGGCTCTGATAAAACATGAGTCCGAGTTTTGCTTATTCTATTTCCCTAAGCTCAGGAATGAAAGAGATTTACTTACCGTATCGAACTTTGATGAAATCGAACAAATCGTCGAGCGCGAACGCGATAGTCCTGGAACTTATAGAGCCGTCGCGGAATCGGGCAGAGAATTCTTCAGTCGCTATCTGGAGCGTGATCGGGTTATCGCCTATACCGCGCTTTTGCTTGAACGGTACGCAGAGTTATATGCGTCGGCGTCGAGCTAGCCGAAATTTCAACAGAATTTCCTGAAGCCGCTCGCCAAAATCGGAGGGGCTGTCAAGAGTTTCAACTTGCGTAGCTTCTCGCGGCAAGCGAAACCTTGGTTTTGCCTTCGGCGGAGGTCACTCCTCCCCCGCGTCCTCCTTTGGCTCCTCCGCCGCGACGCTCTTTTGCGGCGCAGGGCGCGGTTTCGGCGCCCTTGACCACGGCCGATCCTCGGCTCTGGCGCGCGCCGTTGTCCACTGCGCGCCGCTTTCCGTAAAGCGCAGCGTCGCCGCGCCGGTCTCGGCCAGGCGGCGCCGGTCGATCACGGTCTTCGCGCCGCAGCCCTGCGGCGCCTCGAAAGGCGCGATCAGCACGTCGGCCCTGCCGCAATCCTCGAGCAGCGCCTCGCGTTTTGTCACGAGCGCCACCATCTGGCCGCCGCGCGCTTTCGCCACGCAGCCGAGATCGTCGCACAGCGCCCGCCCGGCTTGCCTTGGCGCGCGGGCGTCGGCGTCGGCGCGCAGCCATTGCTCGGCGGCGAAGTCGTTGGACCTCTTGCCGATGAGCGCGAGCTCGCCGCTCTCGCCCCGGACCGCCGCCGTCTCGCCTGAGGGCGCGACGGCCAGGTCGAAAGGCGGCTCGGCGGCGGCGCCCAAGAGCCCGATCAACAGGAAGGGAACGGCGGTCAGGCGCATGAGCGCGCTGCGCCACAGCACCACGGAGAGCAGCGCCAGCGTCAGGAAGAAGATCGCCGAGGCCGCGAAGCTCTTCACCGGCAGGCCCGCGCCGGGCGCGGCTGCGATCAGATGCGCGATCTTCAGCACGAATTCGATCCCGAGGCCGAGATACATCCAGAGCGGTCCGTCGAGGCCGAGCGGATAGAGAGCCGCGCCGATAAGCGCGCAGGGCACGGCGAAGAACTCGATGATCGCGAGGGTCAGCGGATTGCCGATCAGCACGTAGGGGCTCAATTCGTGGAAGTCGTTGGCCATGAAGGAGGCGGTGGCGAGCGTCGCGCAAAAGGTCGCAAGCAGCGCCGCCGCGGGCCCGAGCGTCGCTGCGCGGGAGAAGGCGGAAACGAATTTTTTCCAAGGGCTGGCGAGGCCAATTCTCGGCCGCGCCTCCTCGCGCGCCGAAAGCTGAGCGTCGGAGCGCGTCTCATAGACGGCGATGAGCGCGGCGACCGCGGCGAAGGAAAGCTGGAAGCTCGCGCCGAGCAGCGCCTCGGGCTCGAAGAGGATCACAAAGAAGGCCGCGAAGGCGAGATTGCGCATCGACATCGCCGGCCGGTCGAAAAGAATCGCGACCAGCATGACGACCGTCATGACCAACGCGCGCTCCGTGCCGACGCGCGAGCCCGTCGCGAGGTCGTAGAGAACGGCGCCGAGGATCGCGAGCGCCGCCGCCCATTTCTTGATCGGGTAATTGAGCGCGAGCGTGCGCGAGAGCGCGAAGATGCGCCGCAGCCCGACGAAGAAGACGCCGGCGACGAGGCTCATCTGAATGCCGGAGATCGTGACGATGTGAAAAATCCCGGCCTTGCGGATGAGCTCCTTGGCGTCGTCGGAAAGGAAGTCGCGCTTGCCGCTCACCATCGCCGCGGCGATCGCGCCGGTGTCGCCCTGCAACCGCTCATAGACGCGCGCGGCGAGCGCATTGCGGAAGCGGTCGATTCCCGCGAAGAAACGCAGTGACAAGGGCGCGGGGTCGGGCGCTAGCATCGTCTCGACGCGCCCGAGCACGCTGCCCACGCCGCCGAGGCGATGAAAATAAGCCTCCCGCGCGAAATCATAGCCGCCGGGGAGCGAGGCCTGCGCGGGCGGCATGAGCCGCGCCTTCAGCGCGACGAAGTCGCCGGCCGCAAAATGCGGCTTTCCGCGCAGGGTGAGACGCACGCGCGCCGGCCGCACGCCCCCCGGCAGGCCCTCCGCGCTCGCGACCTGCAACAGGAAGCGCGCGCCCTCGCGTCTTGCGTCCAGCTCCTCGACGAAGCCGGTCAGCTCGCCCACGCCGACGCGTGCAAGCGTCGGCGCTTCGACGCGCGCCGCGCGCCAGGCGGCGGAGAAGAAGCCGCCGCAAAGACAGGCGAAGACGACGAGCGGCGCGAAGAAGCGCGGATGGGCGCGGGCTTTGAAGGCGAGCCCCGCCGCGATGAGGAACAAGGCCAAAGAGGCCCAGAGCGACGGCTCTCGCTCGGCGGCGAAATAGAGCAGGGCGCCCGCCCCGGCCGCGACCGGGCTCCAAAGAAAGGGCCGGCGCAGCGCGATCTCTCTGTCGAGCGCGAGGCGCAAGGCGCGGCGCAGGCGCAGCGCCAGCAGCGAAAAATTCGGGAGTCGGCGCAATCCCGCCGCGCCTGACGCTTCGTCAATCAATACGCGCAAAAGAGCAGGCTCCCCGCCGAATGGGACGAGAAAAGCTTAGCGCGCGCGGCCCGGCTTGTCTTGCGGGTTTTTGTTCGGCGGGCGGGGCGCGGGCTTGTCGCGACGGGCGGGTCGAATTGTCGCGGCGCGCGTGTTACAGGGGCTCGAATCCCGCCCTTTCCTCACCCCGAGCCCAAATCGATCGGATGCCGACAGAAGTCATTACGCGCTTTGCGCCCTCGCCCACGGGTTTCCTGCACATCGGCTCCGCCCGCACCGCGCTGTTCAATTGGCTCTATGCGCGCAAGCAGGGCGGCAAGATGCTGCTCCGCATCGAGGACACGGATCGCGAGCGCTCCACGCAGGCGGCGATCGACGCGATCCTCGACGGCATGCGCTGGCTCGGGCTCGATTGGGATGGCGAGGCGATCTATCAATTTGCGCGCGCGCCGCGCCACCGCGAGGTCGCGGAAGAGCTGCTCGCCAAGGGCAAGGCCTATCGCTGCTTCGCGACGGCCGAGGAGCTCGAGCAGATGCGCGAGAAGGCCCGCGCCGAAGGCCGGCCGCCGCGCTATGACGGACGTTGGCGCGATCGCGATACTTCTGAGGCTCCCGCGGGCGCAAGCTCGGTCATCCGCCTCAAGGCGCCGCGCGAAGGCGAGACGATCGTCGACGACGCCGTGCAGGGCCGCGTCGCCTTCCCCAACAAGGATCTCGACGATTTCGTGCTGCTGCGCTCGGACGGCACGCCGACCTATATGCTGGCCGTCGTCGTCGACGACCACGACATGGGCGTCACGCAAATCATTCGCGGCGACGACCATTTCACCAACGCCGCGCGACAGACGCACATCTACCAGGCGATGGGCTGGGACATTCCGGCCTTCGCGCATATTCCGCTGATTCATGGACAGGACGGCGCGAAGCTCTCGAAGCGCCACGGCGCGCTCGGCGTCGACGCCTATCGCGCGATGGGCTATCTGCCTGTCGCGCTGCGCAATTATCTCGCGCGGCTCGGCTGGAGCCAGGGCGACAAGGAGTTCTTCACGCCCGAGGAGCTCATCGAAGCCTTCGATCTCGCGCAGGTGCATCGATCGCCGGCGCGCTTCGACTTCGTCAAGCTCGAGAACATGAACGGCCATTTCATGCGGGCGATGCCGGACGAGGAGCTCCTCGCCGCGCTGATCGACACGCTTCCCCATCTCAAGGGCGGCCTGGCGGCGCTCGAGAAGCTCGACGCGCGCAAGCGCGCGCAGCTTCTGGCCGCGATGTCGGGCCTGAAAGCGCGGGCGAAAACCTTGAACGAGCTTTTGGACGGCGCAGGATTTTTGTTCGCCGAACGCCCGCTCGAGCCAGACGAGAAAGCGGCGTCGCTGCTCGGCGCTGGCCGCGAGCGGCTCGCGGCGCTCGCCCCGCGACTTGCCGCGCTCTCGGAGTGGAGCGCCGCCACGACGGAAGCCGCCGTGCGCCAAACGGCGACCGAGCTTTCACTGAAGCTCGGCGATCTCGCCCAGCCTTTGCGCGCGGCGCTCACGGGTCGAGGCGTGTCGCCGCCGATTTTCGAGGTGCTGGAGATTTTGGGCCGAGAGGAGAGTCTCGCGCGGATTTCGGACCAGGCGAAAGCGTGACGCCCCGCCTCCGGCGGCGCTCTCTTGACAAGCCCCCGCTTTGTTATAGCGTTTTGCAATGCACAATAGGCTGTTGCGGCGCGGGATGCGCCGGCGTCCGCCATGCGCGCCCCCAATCGGCGCGAAGCGCGCGCGCCAAAGCCACGGGAGATCACGATGAGCGACGCGAAGGGTTCTCTCACGCTCGGCGGAAAGACGATCGAGCTGTCGGTCACGCCGGGGACGATGGGACCGGAAGTTCTCGACATTCGCTCGCTCTATGGCGAGACCGGGATGTTCACCTTCGATCCCGGCTTCACCTCCACCGCGAGCTGCGAATTGAAGATCACCTTCATCGACGGCGACGAGGGCGTTCTGCTCTATCGCGGCTATCCCATCGAGCAGCTCGCCGAGCACGGCGACTTCCTCGAGACCTGCTATCTTCTGCTTTACGGCGAGCTGCCGACGCCTGCCGAAAAAGCCGAATTCGACTATCGCATCACGCGCCACACGATGGTGCACGAGCAGATGGCGCGCTTCTTCCAGGGCTTCCGCCGCGACGCGCATCCGATGGCGGTTATGGTGGCGTCTGTCGGCGCGCTGTCGGCCTTCTATCACGACTCGACCAACATCGCCGATCCCACGCAGCGCATGATCGCCTCGACGCGGATGATCGCAAAGATCCCGACGCTCGCCGCGATAGCTTATAAATATTCGATCGGCCATCCCTTTGTTTATCCCAAGAACGATCTCGACTACACCTCTAACTTCCTGCGCATGACCTTCGCGGTGCCTTGCGAGGACTACAAGGTCAATCAGATCGTCTCTCGCGCGCTCGACCGCATCTTCATCCTGCACGCCGACCACGAGCAGAACGCGTCGACCTCGACCGTTCGCCTCGCCGGCTCATCGGGCGCCAATCCCTTCGCCTGCATCGCCGCCGGCATCGCCTCGCTTTGGGGGCCGGCGCATGGCGGCGCGAATGAAGCGGTGCTGAAGATGCTGGAAGAGATCGCCAGCGTCGATCGCATCCCGCATTTCATCGCGCGCGCCAAGGACAAGAACGATCCGTTCCGCCTGATGGGCTTCGGCCACCGCGTCTACAAGAACTACGATCCGCGCGCCAAGCTCATGCAGCAGACGACGCGCGAGGTCTTGAGGGAGCTCGGGCTCAAGGATCCCTTGCTGGAAGTCGCCCTCGAGCTCGAGCGCATCGCGCTGCACGACGACTATTTCATCGAGAAGAAGCTTTATCCCAACATCGACTTCTATTCGGGCATCACGCTCAAGGCGATGGGCTTCCCCACCACGATGTTCACCGTGCTCTTCGCCATCGCGCGCACGGTCGGCTGGATCGCGCAATGGAAGGAGATGATCGAGGACCCCGGCTCCAAGATCGGCCGCCCGCGCCAGCTCTATACGGGAGAGACGCGCCGCAACTATACGCCGATCGACAAGCGCGCCTAAGCGGCTGAGGTCGGCCTCTCCCGATTGGAGTTGAGATCACGCCCTGGATTTATTCATCCCGGCCGCGCCGGAGAGCAGATCGGACAACCATCGCGCCGAAGGGAATTGCTCGAGCAATGTGAGCGCCGCGATCGTCAGGGGCACGCCGAGAAAAGCGCCGAGCGCTCCCCACAGCAATGTCCAGAGGACCACTGAGAAGATGACGACCAGCGGGGAAATCGAGAGCGCCGAGCCTGAAAACACCGGCTCGAGATAGCTCCCGATCACGAACTGAATGAGCGACACGCCGAGGAGGATGTAAACGGCCGTCGCCGGAGTGTCCGCTTGGACCAGCGCGAACAGCGGCAAAAGGACCGTGACGAGGACCGAGCCGATGTACGGCAGAAAGTTGAGCGCGAAGCCCAGCACGCCCCAGGCGCCGGCGAGATCGAGCCGCATATAGGCGACGAAGCCCCAGATCGCGAGCCCCGTGGCGATGCTGGCGATGGTCCGCACGAACAGGTAGGAGCGGAATTTTTCGCCGATGCCGCGTCCGGCGGCGAGGAGCTGCCGCGCCAAATTCTGGTCCTTGAGGCGCGCGATGTTCTCTTGAACGGCCTCGGTCTCAGCGAGTCCCATCACGACATAGAGGAAAACGAGAGCGGCGAAGGCCGCCATCGTGTTCAACCGCAAGGCGACGGTCCTGAAGAAGGCGATGAGCGAGGCGGCGTTGAAGTGGTCGGTGATCATCGCAAGGATGAAGATGTCATGGTCTTCCAGCCACGCGGTCGAGTCGACGAGCGTGGTTTGGATCCTTTCGAAATTGTCGCGAAGCCACGCGGCGATCTGGCTGCCGCCCCAGGCGATCACCGAGAATAGCGCGAGCAGCGAGACGATGGTCAGGCTGATCGTGACGACCGTCGCGACCCAGCTGGCGATTTTTCTCTTCAGAAAACGATACAGCGGCCAGGTGACTTCGATCAGAAAGAAGCCGAGCACGACGGGCTCGATCACCGCCTGTCCAAGATTGCAAAAGACAAGAAAGATCAGAAGGAGGAGCGCGGCGGCCGCGGTGTTGAGCAGAGCGCCGTTAACCCTCACGAGCCAACTCCAGCAGGGAACCCATAGCTTTCACGGCCGCTTCAGCCGAGGGGCGATGGGTCGCCGCAGTAAGCCGCGCCCGAGGTCATGCCGTCAAGTTGCAAAGCCGACCGATCCTCCTCGTTGCTTAACGCCTCCGGCGAGCGACGCTTGACGAGCCCGCGCCGGAAGGAGCTTATTTCGCACGAGGGCATGGGCGAGCGCGAGGACCTTAGCGCCGCCCCATCCATGGCGGCGGGCGCTGAGAAGAGATCGCCAGGAGCGCGAACGGCCAAATGCGGATCGGCATGCCGAGATTCTTGAAGACCGTTCTGGTGTTGGCGGGCGTCGTTCTGCTGACCCTCTTTGGCGTTCGCGTCTATGATTCCCAGCGCGGGTTGCCGCTCGAGCCCTGGCACAAATTCGCGCCGCGCGAGATGACGGTGGACGAGCTCGATCGCGCGGATTGGCGGGCTTATCTCGATAAGGAGGAAGAGATCTTCCGGTCGGTGCGCGCCAACGTCACGGAGAAGCTGCCCGAAGAGGACAAGGTTCCCTACAATCGCTATTACGCCGAGAGCCCCGTATACCCGCCGAGCTTCGCGCAGGACTGGAACCGGTCCTATCTCCTCTCGCCACCGAAAGCGCCCGTGGGCGCCGTCGTGCTTCTGCACGGCCTCACCGACTCGCCCTATAGCCTCCGCCACATTGGCCTTCGCTATCGAGACCATGGTTTCGTCGTCGTCGCGATCCGGGTGCCGGCTCACGGCACGACGCCGGCGGCGCTCAGCAGCACGGATTGGGAGAGCTGGCTCGCCGCGACGCGGCTCGCCGTCCGGGAGGCGCGGCGGCTGGCGCCCAATCCCCTGCCCTTGCACATCGTCGGCTTCTCGAACGGCGGCTCTCTGGCGCTCAAATATGCGCTGGACGCCATCGAGAATGGGGAACTCGCGCGTCCCGACGACTTGATCCTGATCTCCCCGATGGTCGGGATCACGCGCTTTGCGCGGTTTGCGGGCCTTGCCGGCCTGCCGGCCCTTTTGCCCGCCTTCGCGAAGGCCGCCTGGCTCAGCGTGCTGCCCGAATTCAACCCATTCAAATACAATTCATTTCCCGTGAACGGCGCGCGCCAGTCCTACCGCCTGACCGAGGCGCTGCAGTCGCAAATTTCCCGACTGAAACGGGAAGGGCGTCTAACGGCCTTGGCGCCGATCCTGACCTTTCAGTCGGTCATGGACTTTACGGTGAGCACGCAGGCGGTCGTCTCGGGGCTCTATTCGCATTTGCCCGCGAATGGGAGCGAGCTCGTTCTTTTCGACGTGAACCGCAACGCCAAATTCGGGCCGCTGCTTCGGCCCTCGGCCGAAACCGCTCTTTCGCGGCTCATGCCGGCCGAGGAGAGAAACTATCGGCTCACGATCGTCACCAACGCCGGCGAGGGAACCGACGACGCGGTGGAGCGCGTCGTCGAGCCCGGCTCGACGGCGGAGCGCCGTCGCGACTTAAGGCTGAGCTATCCGAAGGGGGTCTTCTCGCTCTCCCATGTCGCGCTCCCCTTTCCCTTGACCGACTCGCTCTATGGGCTGACGCCCGACCCCGCGGAAAACTTCGGCATGCATCTCGGCGCCTTGCCGCTGCGCGGCGAGAGAGGAACGCTGATCGTGAGCCTGGACGCGCTTTTACGGATGTCGTCGAACCCGTTCTTCCCCTATTTAACCGAGCGACTCGAGGAACGGCTGCCCGCCGGGCCGACGGTCCAGCATTCCGGCGCGATCAATGACTCTGCAAATTCTCCCGCGCAACGAGTTGAACAACGCGCGCTCCCGACAGAGCCGCCGCAGCGCCCGCCTGTTCCCGCGTCTCGCGGCTCGAGCCCGGCGCTTCGGCGGCCGCGATGATTGACGGCGCAAAGTCGACCGGCCTCGCAACCTCTGGCGTCACCGGCGGTTGCTCGCCGCCTGCACAGTCGAGGCGGTGAATGAGCACGTACCAGAACCCTCCCCGAAGCGAGCCGCGCCGCAGCGACGATTATGACGCCGAGATCGCCTATGACCGCTGGGCGCCCTTCTATGACCTCATCTTCGCGAAGTGGCTGGAGCCCGGCCGGCGCGCTGCCGCCCATTGCGCGTCGCAGGCCGGTGGGCCCATTCTCGACGTGGGCGTGGGAACGGGTTTGGACTTGCCGCTTTTTTCGCCTTCCGTCCGAGTCGTCGGCGTCGATCTCTCGGAGCCCATGCTCTCGCGCGCGAGCACTCGCGTTCGGCGACAGCGGCTCGCGCATGTCGAGGGATTGGCCTGCATGGACGCCTGTCGGCTCGGGTTCGAGGACGAGAGCTTCGGCTGCGCGGTGCTGATGTACATCTTGAGCGTTGCGCCGAACCCTGCGGCGATCCTCGATGAGGCGGCGCGCGTGGTGAGGCCCGGCGGCGAGATCATTCTGGTGAACCGGGTTAGCCGCGACGGCTCGGCGCTTGTCGCCCTTGAATTGTGGATCGGACGGCGGCTAGGCTCGAAGATTGGCTGGCGCCCGCATTTCCCTTGGAAGGTCATCGACGATTGGCTCACGGGCCGCTCTGATGTGCGGCTCCTCGAACGACGCCGGGTCGCGCCCCTGGGCCTTTTCACGCTCGCCCGAATCCAGCGGGTTCGGTGAAGGGCGAAAGAGTTCGCGCGGGGCGCTTCGAGAAGCTCAGCGGCAGACCACCGTCCCGCATTTCTTGACCTCCGCGACGACGTGCTTGATCGAGCGCGGGCCGGGCCAGCCCAGAATGGCGGCGCCGTCGACGACGAAAGAAGGCGTCGCCTCAAGCTGGAGCTGCCGCGCTAGGCGCGCCTGCTTCACCAGCGCATCGGTGACGGCGGCGCTGTTCGCCATTTCCTCGACTTTTTGGCCGTCGAGGCCGAGTTCGCGCGCGACGGCGAGCGCCGCGGCGCCGTTCACGTGTCCGCGGCGCTTGAACAGGCGAACATGGAACTCATAGGCCTTCTCCGGGCCGGCGAGCGCTAGCACCGCCTGATGAACCTTGGCGGCCTGCGCCGACTCCGGCGACAGCACCGCATAATCGACGAGGCCCAGGCGCATGGAGGGCTCGCTCGCAACGAGCGCGTCGAGATCGCCGACCGCCTCGCGACAATAGCCGCAGTTGTAGTCGAAAAACTCGATCAGCGAGACCTTGGCGTCCGCCGGACCCTTCCAGACGATACCGGGAAGTTTGGTCGGATCGAGTCCCGCCGGAAGCCTGGAATTGACGACGGGCGAGCCGTCGTCGGCGCGCAGCGGAAAAGCGTGCGGTTCCTGCTGTGCGGCGGCCCCCGTGGCCAGCCAGACGCCGGCGAAGGCGAGAGCGGATCTTCTGGTGATCATGAGAGCCTCCAGGCTTTGTCGAGCTGGCGCCCTTGCGCCGGTCTTCGAATTCGAATCGGCGTGCGCCCTGTTCGATGCGAACCGATCCCCTTTTCGCGCTAACGTCAACGCGGGGACTCTTGTTCCCCCCGTTGCCCGAGCGCCCACGGCGGCTGCGCTCAGCTCGAGCTCCGCGCGTCGCTATCGGCGAGACGAGCGGAAGCGCGAGGTTCGCGGGCCTTTTCCTCGAACTGAGCGCGCAGGCGCGCCACGCTCTCGATGCCGATCCCCCGCGCTTCGGTGCGAACGCCATAGGCGCGCAAACGCGCAAAGGAGCGCGACAAGGTCTCTTGCGTCACGCCGAGGCGGGCTGCGACGAGTTTTTTGTCATAGGGGAGGCGGAAGCGGCAGTGATCCTCCTCGGGCGGACAAAAGGAAATGAGAAAGCGCACGAGCCTGTGCTCCGCGCTGCTCGCTTTCAGCGATTCGATCTCCCCGGTCAGCTCGGCGACGGTGCGCTTGGCGTCGGCGAGCGCCGCTAAGGCGAGCGAGGGATTGTCGGCCATGAGTTTGGCGAAACGGCCCGCCGGGATCTTCAGCGCCGTCGCCGGGCCCACCGCCTCTGCGGAATAATAATGCGTCTCGTCGGCGCGAACCGGCGCCTCGGTGAGGCTCGCGCCGTCCGCGCGCAGGCTGATCAGCGTTTCGTCGCCGCTGGCGGCGGTTCGCGTGAGCTTGACGAAGCCGCGCACGACGAAGCCCATCGCGGTGATCCGCTCACCCTGGCGGAAGAGGACGGCGCCGCCTGCGTGGGCTTCGACCTTCGCTTCCCCAGCAAGACGTTGAAGGGTCGCGTCGTCGACGCCCACGAAGAACGGAAATTCTCGCAGTGGCGGCGATTCAGACATATGCGGGCTCTGTTTTTGTTTTTTGCGCTTGGCCGTCGCCGCGAGCCGGCGAAACGCTCCCTCCAGACATTATGCTTCCGGCCGTCGGGCTCCGAGCCTCACGGACGCGCAGCCGGTTCAGCGCAGGCTAACGTCAAAGCCGCGGTAGCGAAAGGCGACGGCAGCCGGCCCGGACGGATTTCTTCGCGGGTTTTCCAGTGGGAGGCGCATATTTGCGCTTATCTATGAGATTCAGCCCTTCAAACCGCGACCGCGCTTGAGCAGGAAGATCGCCTGCGAGCCAAAGAGGTTCATCGCCGGCAAAGGCGCCGCGACGCGAAAGGGCGCGCCGGCGCGATCGAGCGCCATGCCGCGCTCGATGACGGCGCCGACCTCTTCCGCCAGATCGACGAAGTCCTTGATCGTGCAGAGATGAATATTGGGCGTCTCGTGCCAGCTATATTGAAGATTCGTCGCCCGCGGCATGCGGCCGAGGAGCAGGAGCTGCAGGCGCACGCGCCAATGCCCGAAGTTCGGGAAGGAGACGATGGCGCGCCGGCCGATCCGCAGCATGTGCTCGAGCACGATCCGCGGTCGCTGCGTCGCCTGCAGGGTTTGCGAGAGGATCACATAGTCGAAGCTGTCCTCGGGATAATCGGCGAGGTCCGTGTCGGCGTCGCCCTGAATGACGGGCAGGCCTTTGGCGACGCAGTCATTGACGCCCCGCTGCGACAGCTCGACGCCGCGACCGTCGACCCGCCTGTCCCGCGCCAGCATCTCGAGGAGCAGCCCGTCGCCGCAGCCGACGTCGAGAACGCGGCTCCCCGGCGCGACCATGTCGGCGACGACGGCGAGATCGAACCGCTTTGACGCCTGTCCCGTCACGAGGCCTTCGCCCGGCTTGGCGCGATGCCGCGCGCGCTCGCCGCGGCCTCTAGGAATCCGCGCGTCGTCGCGAAGAAATCCGGCTCGTAGAGCAGGAAGGCGTCGTGGCCCTTGTCGCTCTCGATCTCGACGAAGGAAACCGAGGCGCCGCCCGCGTTCAGCGCGTGGACGATCGCGCGCGAGGCGGTGGTCGGATAGAGCCAGTCGGAGGTAAAGGAGATCACACAGAAACGCGTCTGCGAGCCCTTGAAGGCCAGGGCGAGCGAGCCGCCGTAATCGGCGGCGAGATCGAAATAGTCGCAGGCGCGCGTGACGAAGAGATAGGAGTTCGCGTCGAAACGCTCGACGAAGGCCAGCCCCTGATAGCGCAGATAGCTCTCGATCTGGAAATCGGCGTCGAAGGAGAAGGTCGGGGCCGCGCGGTCCTGAAGCTTGCGGCCGAACTTGCGCTGCAGGGCCTGTTCCGAGAGATAGGTGATGTGCGCCGCCATGCGCGCGACGGCGAGACCCTTCTCCGGCCGCACGCCCGCCTCGAGATAGCGGCCCGAGCGCCAGTCGGGATCGGCCATCACCGCCTGGCGGCCGACCTCGTGAAAGGCGATGTTCTGCGAGGAGTGACGCGGCGCGCTGGCGATCGGCATCGCCGTGAAGACCCGCTCGGGATAGCTCGCAGCCCACTGCAGCACCTGCATCCCGCCCATCGAGCCGCCAGCGACGCAAAAGAGCGTCTCGATGCCGAGATGGTCGATCAACATCGCCTGCGCGCGCACCATGTCGCGGATCGTCACAACGGGGAAATCGAGGCCGAAGGGGCGGCCGGTGGCGGGGTTGATCGAGGCCGGACCCGTCGTTCCCATGCAGCCGCCGACGACGTTGGACGAGATGATGAAGAAGCGGTCGGTGTCGAAGGGTCGCCCTGGTCCGACCAGCACGTCCCACCAGCCGGGCTTGCCGGTCACGGGATGGACGCCTGCGGCGTATTGATCGCCCGTCAGCGCGTGACAGAGGAGGATCGCGTTGCTCTTGGCCTCGTTCAAAGCGCCGTAAGTCTCATAGGCGATCGTGAGCGGCGCGATCACGCGTCCGCCGTCGGTGATGAGCGGCTGGTCGGAGGGAAAATGAACGCGCTTGCCATGCAGCGCCGCGCCATTGCGCGCGCCGATCGTTTCTGGCGCGGCGGCCGAGTTTGGCGCGGCGCCATTTGGCGACGGAGGCGGAAAGCTCAAACGAATTCCTCTCGTTCGGCATATCGAACGGTTCGTTCGCCAACATCGGGGCGAAGCGCCGGCCTGTCAAGCGCCGAGGGAAGGAGGGCAGTGGGGCGGTCTGAATGGCGGCTGGTGACCGAGGCCGTGTGGAAACGCCCGGCCCAATTTAATTTCGGTCGAAAATGGCCCTTCTCAGCCTCGTTTTTTGCGATTTTCCTCTTTTTGATCGACCTGAGGCCTCGAAAATTCATTGAGCTTTTGCAGCGGCGCGATCTCCGCAGCGTTTTCACACAACCCGGACCCGAACCGGTCGTCACCTTCGGCTCTCACCACGCGGCAAAATGAGCGGTCAGTTTCGCGCCGGAGTTTCGCTTCTCGCCGAGACTCTCGCGCTTGGAGGCGAGCAAGTAATGCGCCGTCCCCACTTCAAGACGCTTTATATTCTCGCTGTTCCGGCATGATCGAAACCTCCAGAGAACCGCATGCCGCACACTCCAAGCGACGCATTTTTCTGACCGCGGAAAAGGGGGTCGATGGATTGAGCCTAAGGGATTCGAAGCGAATGGGCGTCGAATACCGGCACATTGGATTGGCGCAAGTCACATAGAAGCCGACGAAGCCTTGCAATTCGAGGTCGGCGAGCGTGGGAGACTTGGTACTCATGCGACGGCCTGTTTCGTCCGCTTGCCACATCCACTGAGTTTCGCAAGCAAGGGGCAAGCCAATCGCACCGGATCGGCAAGTCCCTGCTGGATAGTTGGATCTCCTTTCGAAGACCCGGATGGGCGCGCGCATCCCAGCGGCGCAGCCCGCTTATGCGGCGAGAATCACTGCGGCGGTTCAAACATGGAACAAAATGGCCGCCAAGATTTCACAAAGCGGTGCGACGCCAAGATTAGTTCGGCCACAACGATGCCGAGTGGGCGTCTACCAGGCCAGGCCGCCGACGAGCATGAGGACCATGTAGACGAACATCCAAGCATAGGTGACGGTCATTTGGACCTCCCGCTAACAAATCCTTAACCAATTCAATGAAAGCGCAATCACAGCCGACGTGCTGTGCGGACGCGCACCTTTCAGCAATTGCGGTGGCGGCGATTGAGCGGGCCACGATCGGGCGAGCTTTGTCGGCTCCTTTCGACCGTGCCTCATGAGCGCCGTCCGGCGCAAAGCCGCAGTGCTGGGGGTTCAACGCGGCGGCAATTTGGGGAGGGCGGACCCTTTTGAACGATGCGCCGACGGCGCAAGTTGACCCAGTGCGGAAGTCGCGGTCGCGAGCGGTTGGACGTGACGCTCGCTCGCACTCCGGAGTTGAGGTTCGATGCTATGTAGTTCTTGTCTCCCGTAAAGCTTGTATAACCGCATACATGCAACCATATGTAGAGAATAGGCGGCGCTTCCGTGGACATTCCTGCGCTTGGCTTATGCCATCTTTTTCGAAGGCGTGTCCGTGCAAAAGAGACAAAATGAGCAACATCACCGTCAGCAATAGCGGCGCCCGTCTTCGAGGCATTGTGTGGGTCGTCGGCGTGGTCGCCCTACTTTTCACTCTGATTTCCTTGGCCCCGGTCATTTCGCACTTCGGCTAAGGCCGGTAGCGCCCGCGTGGCGGTCGTGAAGATGCAAGCGCGCCCAACGCGCGATCAATGAAAATCCTCAGGACACATGCATGACGTGAGCGCGCGAAGGCGCACGACGACAAGCCGCGCGGCGAACCCTGCGCGGCTTTTTCCTATCCGCCGCTCTCTGCACAACATTCGATTGCAGAGCCTGTGATCAGCATTGATTACGGTGACACGCCCGTCTTTCCCGCTTTATTCCCTTCCTGCTCCGCTCGGCTCGTGACCCGAATCGCCCGCATCGTCGTCCCCGGCGCCGCGCATCACGTCTCCCAGCGCGGGAACCGCCGAGAGCGGGTCTTCTTCGAGGACGCGACGAGGGCGCGGTTGGAAACAGGGCAAGACGGGCGTGCCACCGTAATCCGTAATCCGCGCTCATAATCTGCGCTTTTAAAAATTCGAGGCCCTGTCAGGAAAGTTTGGCCTGCCCGAAACATTGCCTGACAGGGCCAGCGAGGTCACCACGTTAAACTCGCATCAACCGGGGGGTTTGTCTTCTGCCTCGGACTATGTTCCTATTTGGCTTATTGGCCTGGATGAAATAGGCTCGGCACACGCGCTGGGAGGCGCACGATGGCTGTCCCAAGGGCTGAGTCGAAACGCGAACAGAAGGCGGTTTTGCGAACCAAAACTGTCCGCGTGCCCGGTATTGTTCGGCGCAGGCCTCGCTTTGCGGAATTTTGCCTCGTCAGAGCACTGAAGGAGATTCGGGAGCGCAACCAAATTGTTCCTGCCGGCTCTGTTGGCACGGTCGTCGACGTTGTGCGCGGCGGCGCCGGTTATATCGTCGAGTTCACATTGCCTAATTCCGTCGTGGTCTCTGCCCGACCGAGCGAGCTGACTGCCGCGTGAGGCGAGGTTTTTTTCGCCTTAAAAGGAATCCCTCAGGTGAGTGGGCCAGTAGGCGAATTGCTGCGCGCCGTCTGGCGCGCAAGCGCAAGTGTCGGATCCGGCCCGAGAAGCTCGTCAAATACTTACTGAACCTTCAACACCCGAAAGGCGCGGCAAAGGCGAAATTTTTCTTGGCTGGCGGGTTCTCCCGCGAGAAGCCAGAAGTGCTCGAGGCAGCGTTGATCCGCCATTATCAAGAAAATGAACCGACAGAACTCTTCGAAGATCAATTCCGCGAAACGAGGATCGTGATCGACGCGCCGATGCTAGTTCCTGACGGCCGCTTGCCGATGGTGCGGACCGTGTGGCGAATTCCTTTAGGCGAGCAGATCTCTGAGTTCGTCACCGAGCATCCGCTCGACTGAATATGTCGCCATGCCTTCCCGCTACACTGGCCCGGCAATGACCTTCGACAACATGCGCGCGAATGACGTCCGTGCGATAGAGGCGACACGCGAGTGCGGCAGACTCGCCAGCGCATGGAAGGCGCGCCGCAACCCGCCCTGCCCTCGATGGGGTTTGAAGCGATCGGGTAGGGATGACTAGCGTCGCGGACGCCAGGCGCGTGCCGTAGCGCGGCTTTGGGATTACGGGATTACTGGGATTACGGTGACACGCCCGTCTTTCTCGCTTTATTCCCTTCCTGCTCCGCTCGGCTCGTGACCCGAATCGCCCGCATCGTCGTCTCCGGCGCCACGCATCACGACACTCAGCGCGGGAACCGCCGAGAGCGGGTCTTCTTCGAGGACGCGACGAGGGCGCGGTTTGAAACAGGGCAAGACGGGCGTGTCACCGTAATCCCCGTATTCCCTAGTAATCCCTAGGATGACAAATGCTTTATAGACCTTGGGCATATCTTTAGGCCATTCATTATGCTTACAAAATCATGTTTAAACAGCAAGCCAGTAATCCCATGCTCAGGCATATGCAATATATGTATACCATCTCGTATTTCTATATTATTATCAAGCAATCTCCGAGCTTTACAATTTAGTCATCGGAGAGTCCGATTACCTCGGAGAACACGCTACAATTGGCTTTGCGCCCGAGATGGACGGTCTGCTGGCCCCTAAGTCCCACGGATTCCGGTGACACGGGAATACGGTGGGATTACGGTGAGAGACGCCCGTCTTTCTCGCTTTATTCCATTCCTGCTACGCTCGCCTCGTGACCCGAATCGCCCGCATCGTCGTCCTCGGCGCCGCGCATCACTTCACCCAGCGCGGGAACCGCCGCAAGCGGGTGTTCTTCGAGGACGCGACGAGGGCGCGGTTTGAAACAGGCAAGACGGGCGTGTCACCGTAATCCCGCAAGCCACCGCGTAATTCACCGTAATCCTACGTAATCCTCGCGGTTAACCGACCGCTCATGGCGCATAACGGCAATTCAAATCCGCCCACTACCGGGAAGCGGCGTCATTCGGCGCAGCGAGCGAAAATTCGGCGTCTGCGACTCCCTGACGATTGAACCGGCCGGCGAAAGGCCGTCATATGGCTGGCGCCGCTCTTGCCTCGCTCAAAGCCCAAAAGCTTTGTGGGGAGGCGGCGGTCTATCACGCCGATCAATAAGGGCATTGAGTTCCAAGACGATGCAGTTCGATGAGATGCGAGGCGCAAACGGCGCCGTGCGGGCGGCTTATGCGGGGCTTGCGCAATGGCTTTCCGCCACCTCGCCGGCGCTCCTCGAGACGCGCCGGCAGCAAGCGGAGCTTCTATTCCGGCGCATCGGCATCACCTTCGCCGTCTATGGAGCAGAAGAGTCGCTCGAGCGCCTCATCCCTTTCGACATACTGCCGCGCATTCTGACGCGCTCCGAGTGGCTGCGGCTCGAGGCCGGCTTGCGGCAGCGCGTCCGCACGCTCAATCTCCTGCTCGCCGATCTTTACGGGCAAGGGGAGATTCTCAAAGCCGGGATCATTCCCGACGAGCTCGTCTATCGCAACCCGGCCTATCGGCCGGAGATGGCCGGACGGCGGGTCCCCCACGACGTTTTCGTCCACATCGCCGGCGTGGATATCGTGCGCACTGACGAGCGGGACTTTTACGTTCTCGAGGACAATGCGCGCACGCCCTCGGGCGTCTCCTACATGCTCGAGAACCGGGAGGTCATGATGCGGCTCTTCCCGGATCTGCTCTCGACCCACAAGGTCGCGCCGATCGAGGATTATCCCGACCAGCTGCTCGAGACCCTCCGCTCCCTCGCGCCGCCCAACGCGCCGGGCGTGCCCACCGTCGCGCTGCTCACCCCCGGCCAGTTCAATTCCGCCTATTACGAGCACTCCTTTCTCGCCGACAAGCTCGGCGTGGAGCTCGTCGAAGGCTGCGATCTCTTCGTGAAGAATGACGTCGTCTACATGCGCACGACCGAGGGGCCCCGCCGCATCGACGTGCTCTACCGCCGCATCGACGACGATTTTCTCGATCCACTCGCCTTTCGCCCGGACTCGGCGCTCGGGGTTGCCGGACTCATGGGCGCCTATCAGGCAGGCAATGTGACGCTTGCGAATGCAGTCGGGACCGGCGTCGCCGACGACAAGGCGATGTATACCTACATTCCCGAGGCGATCCGCTTCTATCTCGGCGAGGAGCCCCTGCTCAAGAATGTGCCCACCTGGCGCTGCCGCGAGCCGGAGGCTTACGCTTATGTTTCGGAGCACCTCTCGGAGCTGGTCGTTAAGGAGGTGGCGGGCTCGGGCGGCTATGGGATGCTCGTCGGCCCGCATGCGACAAAGCGGCAAATCGAGGATTTCGCCGCGAAGCTGAGGGCTGCGCCGGCGAATTTCATTGCGCAGCCGACGCTCGCGCTTTCCACCTGCCCGATTTCGGTGGCGTCTGGCGTCGCGCCGCGCCACGTCGACTTGCGGCCTTTCGTGCTGCAAGGCGCAAAGGAGGTGCGCATCGTGCCGGGGGGCCTCACCCGCGTCGCGATGATCGAGAACTCGCTCGTCGTCAATTCCAGCCAGGGCGGCGGCACAAAGGACACATGGGTGGTCGATGATGTTGCGGCGTCTTGATGTTTTCGCTCCTCTCAGCCTGACGCGATAGCCCATGCTGTCGCGAACCGCAGACAATCTCTATTGGCTTGCGCGCTACATGGAGCGCGCCGATTATCTCGCGCGGCTGATCGAGGCGTCGCGACGTCTCGCCGCCCTGCCCAAAGCCTATGGCGGCGCGGAGAGCGAATGGAACAGCGTGCTGCTCTCTTCGGGCGCGGACGAGGCCTTCGCGTCGACGCGGCGCTCCGTGGACGAGGCGAACGTCACGCATTTTTTGGCCTTCGCGCCGGAGAACCCCTGTTCGATGCGCAATTGTCTCGAGCTCGCGCGCACCAACGCGCGCGCGGTGCGCACCGCCTTGACCGCCGAGGTCTGGGAAGCGATCAACGACGGTTTTCTCGAGATGAAGAGTTTCGAGCGGAAGGCCGGCGAATGCGATCGCTCGGCGATCTCCCGCTTCACCGAATTCGTCAAGAAACTATCGATCGCCTATGACGGCGGCGCCTACCGGACGATGCTGCGCAACGACGCCTATTGGTTCACGCGGCTCGGCCTCTTGATCGAACGCGCGGACAACACGGCGCGCCTGCTCGACGTGAAATATCACGTGCTGCTGCCCGAAAAGGAGGTCGTCGGCGGCTCGCTCGACTATTTCCAATGGGCGGCGATCCTGCGCGCCGTATCCGCGCACACCTCCTATCACTGGGTCTATCGCGACAATCTGAAGCCGTGGCTCGTCGCCGATCTTCTCATTCTGCGGAGCGAGATGCCGCGCTCGCTGATCTCCTGTTACGAAAGCCTCGTCGACAATCTGGATCGCCTGTCCAAGGCCTATGGCCGGCAGGGCGAGGCGCAACGCCAGAGCCGCGCCATCTACGGCAAGCTGGAGCGGCTCACGATGGAGAACGTGTTCCAGGGCGGCCTGCACGAATTCGTGGAGGAGTTCATCACTCTGAACAACCAGCTCGGCGCGCTGATTGGCGAGCAGTATCTCTCTTAAGGAACCGCCGGGCCCTCGCCATGCTCATTCGCGTCAGGCACGAGACGATCTACCGCTACGGCTCCCCGGCGAAATCGGCTTTGCAGCGCCTGCTGGTCACGCCGCGCCATCACCACGGCCAGCACGTTCGCCAGTGGCGCATCGACGTCGATCACGATTGCTGCCTCGTTGCGGGCGAGGACGCCTTCGGAAACATCGAGCATCGCTTCTTCGTAGAAGGGCCGCTGCAGTCGCTGACGACGCTCGTCGAAGGCGAGGTTGAAACCTTCGACCAGGCCGGCGTCGTGAGCGGCGCCGTGGAGCGCGTTCCCCTCGGGCTGTTCCTGCGCGAGACCCCCTTGACGAGACCCGACGCCGCGCTCGCCGACTTCGCACGCGACGTCGCAGGGCATGAATCGACGCCGCTGGCGCGGATGCATGCGTTGATGGCGGCGCTCAACGAGGGCCTCGCCTTCGATAGGGACGCGACCGACGCCGCGACGAGCGCCGCCGAGGCGTTCGCGAAGCGTCGCGGCGTCTGCCAGGATTTCGCGAATGTCTTCGTCGCCTGTGCGCGCGCGCTCGACATTCCGTCGCGCTATGTGAGCGGCTATCTTCGCAGAGATGACGACGAGATCGAGCAGGTCGCCAGTCACGGCTGGGCGGAGGCCCATGTCGAGGGCCTCGGATGGGTCGGATTCGATCCGGTCCACGCCCTGTGCCCAAACGAGGCCTATGTGCGCGTCGCCGTGGCGCTCGACTCGCTTGGCGCGTCTCCCGTTCGCGGCGCGCGCATGGGCGGCGGGACGGAAGAGATGACGGTGCATGTGCGCGTTGAGGGGGCGCGCGCGCAGTCGCAGAGCTGAGACGGGCTAAGCCTTCAGTGCTTCTGCACTCCGCCATAGGGCGGGCGGGGAATGGCGATATGCGCGGCTTTCAGCGCCTTGGACCATTGCTCGCGCAGGTCGCGGAAATAGGCGTCGGAGGAATCCACGCGGATCGAAATCTCCAGCTTCAGCGCATCGCGCCGCAGCAGCGCGAGATCGAGCGGAAGACCGACCGAGAGGTTCGAGCGCATCGTCGAATCCATCGAGATCAGGCCGATCTTCAGAGCGTCGTAGAGCTCCGTGTCGAAGCCGATGGCGCGGTCGAGAATGGGCTTGCCGTATTTGTGCTCGCCGATCTGGAAATAGGGCGTGTCGATCGTGCATTCGATTGCGTTGCCGGCCGCATAGACCATGAAGAGCCGCATGGCGCCGCCGCCGATCTGCCCGCCGAGCAGGAAGGAGACGTCGAAATTGACGCCCGATTGCTCAAAACCTTCGCTTGCATCCACGCGGGCGCGGCGCATCGCAGCCCCCACGAGGTGAGCTGCGACGGACATGCTGGGCGCGTCGACGAGCCGCGGCGCGACCGTCTCGTCCGTCGGATCGGGGACGCCCTCCTCGAGGAGATGAATCGCGCTCTGGCTCACCGAGAGATTGCCGGCGGTGGCGAGCAGCATCACCCCCTCGCCCGGCCGCTCGAAGACATGCAGCTTGCGGAACGTCGAGATGTTGTCGAGCCCCGCATTGGTGCGCGTGTCGGCGATCATGACGAGGCCTTCGCGCACCAAAATGCCGCAGCAATAAGTCATGGCGTCCCGCCCATTGGCTGTACTATGTCACAAGCCGCAATGACGGCTTCTCCGATCCGGCGAGCTTGATGACGCTTTCTTATGGCTCGAGCGACCCCGTTCCGGCCATCTGGGCGCGCGGCGCGAGCGCCGCAAACAGCGCGTCGTCCTCGGGGACTTCGGCGTTCGCGGTCGTGAGCAGCTTCTCGCCGTAAAAGATCGAATTGGCGCCGGCGACGAGGCAGAGGATCTGCGCCTCGCGCGAGAGGCTCGAGCGGCCGGCCGAGAGGCGCACGCGCGACTTCGGCATGACGATGCGCGTCGTCGCGATCATGCGCACGAGATCGAGTGGATCGACGGGCGGCCGCTCGGCGAGGGGCGTGCCGGGCACGGCGACGAGCGCGTTGATCGGCACGCTTTCGGGGTGCGGATCGAAGCCCGCGAGGACTTGCAGCAGACGCGCGCGATCCCTAACGCTCTCGCCCATGCCGACGATGCCGCCGCAGCACATTTCGATGCCGGCGCCGCGCACGGCCTTCAGCGTTTCGAGCCGGTCGCGATAGTCGCGGGTCGTGATGATCTCGCCGTAGAATTCCGGCCCGGTGTCGAGATTGTGGTTATAGGCCGTCAGTCCCGCCTCCGCGAGGCGCTTCGCCTGCGAGGGCGTGAGCATGCCGAGCGTGACGCAGGCCTCCATGCCGAGGGCGCGGACGCCCTTCACCATGCCGAGCACCGCCTCGAAGCGCGGCCCTTCCGGCGCCGAACGCCAGGCCGCGCCCATGCAGAATCGATCCGCGCCCGCCGCCCGCGCGACGCGCGCCGCCTCGAGCACGTCGTCGACCCCCATCAGCTCGACGCGGTCGAGCTTGACCTCGCGATGATGGGCCGATTGCGGGCAATAGGAGCAGTCCTCCGGGCAGCCACCGGTCTTGATCGACAGCAGCGCCGCCTTCTGCACGTCATGGCCGTCGAAGAAGCGCCGATGCGTCGCGCTCGCGCGGGCGACGAGATCGAGCAGGGAAGAATCGTGGATCGCGACGATCTCCTCGACGCTCCAATCGTGGCGCAGCTCCAAATCGAAAGGCGCGTTCATCGCGGGCTTCCTTTTCTGCCCTTGCCGGTCGGTTGGCTGACCGGCGCCGACTGGTCGCGCAAGGCGAGAAAGGCGAGGTAAAGCGCGAGGCCGACGTCGAGGCCGGCGTTGGCGAAGACGAGCGGCGCCGGCGTGAAGAGCGAGGCCGCGCCCCTGTAATGCACGTAAATCAGCCAAACGGGGTGAAGCAGCAGCGCCGCGACGAGCACCCAGGCCGAGGTCAAGCGGGAGAGGAAGACCAGCGAGCCGAACACGACCACGGCGGTCATCTCCACGGCGCTCCAGCTGTTCGGGTTCTCGGAGCCGAGCCCCAAGCCGACATAGATAAAGGAGGCGGCGATCAGCGCATAGCCTGCGAGATGCGGCAGGTTGCGGTCGCCCCAGCGCGCCACGACGATGAGTTCGACGGCGAAGATCAGGCCGAGCGCGGCGAAGAGAGCGATTTCGATGGGAGTGAGCATGACGGCGGTTGTTGCGGCTGGCCCCGCGGCGAGGAGCGCCCCGAGGGCTTCAGAACTATTGCCGCCGGCAGGTCTATAGGACGCGGGGGCGCGCGGAACAAGTCGCGCGCGCCGTCGAGGCGGGACGGCTCATCGCATCCTTCGCAGCTTCAGGAATGGGGCCTCCAGATGATCGAGGCGCTCGAGCGCCGCTGTTCGGCGAAGCGCAGATAGGCGTCGTCGTAGCGCCGGCAGTGCAAGCCGAGCCAGCTCTGAAGATTGTCGCACAGGCTCGGCGGCGGTCGATCGGTGATGTCGACGAACGCCGACATATAGTCCCGCAGGCCTCTCCAGACGTCGCTGCTTTCTTGAGTTAGTTCCACTCGCCGTGAAAATTCGCGCTCGATTTAGGCGGCCATTTGCTCATCAACGTTACGCCTTTCTTATTCGTTCGTCCATCCATAACTTCAACCCTTTCGTCGTGTCGAGGAGATCATGTCGATGATCACCTGATATCGACGGCGTGCGCGCCATCACGATAAGGAGAACAGCCCTCGATCTTGTCCACTTGCTGGTCCCGCAAAAATGACCTCGATAGCGAGACCGAGTTCGTCCGAGCGCTGAGCATCACTTCCACAAGCGCACGCGTGACCATCATCCGCCGCCGTCCGCCGTGATGACGAGACGCGTTGCGCCAGATAGCGCAGCCGCCCAATCTCGACCACCATCTTCTGATCGTCGCAACCGCAAACGCCGCGTGTCGCAGCTCATCCGACCTCACCCAGCCTGGTTTCCGCGAGATCGTAAACGCCGTAGGGTGTCGCGCGCCCGAGCTCCTTGATCAGAAAATCATGAACGCGAACTTCCTCGGCGAGCCCTTCGCGCGCCATTCGCGCCCATTGTCTTGAAGTCGCCGACGAGCTCCTTCTTCTTCGTCGACCGAATCACCGCTCGTTGCCAGCGCGGCGCTCACCTTCATTGAGGTGCGCAAACTGCGCGTCTCGATCCTCGTGATCCGAGCCCTCGCGCGTCTTGCTGTTGCTTGCAGCTGTAGCCCAGCTCCTTAAGGATCTTCCCGACATGCGATGCTGACCTTATGCCCGAGCTTCCTCAGCTCGTCGGCCAGCCGGCGCAAGCTCTTGCAAGTCCAGCGCAAAGGCGACATCGGATCGCCGCGCTCGTCTGGCGCGATGAGGCGAGCAGGTCGCGCACGAGCGTCGCATCTTTCTTCGTCAGCGGCTTGCGGCCGGCGCCCGACCGTCGCACCCGGCCCACGGCCAAAGCGGCGCTTCGCCGAAAGCTCCTTTAGCCCGCGTCCAATCGTGGATGCCGCCATCCCGTATCCGCGACACCGCCGCGATCCCGCCACGACCGATTTCCTGCACCGTCGTCGCCGCGAACAACCGCCGGCGACGTTCGTCCAGATGCGGCGAAAGCGCTTCAAAGCGTCGCCAATCAATCCCTCGTCGATCATAACGCTTCATACGATCGACGCCGCAAAATCGGAATCCCGTCGCCGCGCGTTTCAATTAATATAACTGCACCGCGACTGGTCCTGCGCTTCAACGCGCTGCCCCGAAGGTCTCGTCCACCGCAACGCCGGCAGCCGCGCTCCTCAACGATGAGCAGCCACCGCCTTGTCCACATCGTCGAACCCGACGCCGCGATCCACGCGTTGTGCGCTGCGCATCGTCGACCTCTCCAATGCTGTCGAACGTCCGCATCTGCGTCTCCGAACACTAGCCGCGATCTGCGCAATGGCTATCCAACTTTCCGCGCGCCCGCGCCACCATGCGCAGCTGCAGCGCATCAATTAAAAAAGCTTCCCTGCCCGCCTGAAATCCCCGCAAAAAGCGTCGCAACACATAGATAGCAAATATTCGTGATCGCGCCGATGCAGCAGCATTCCCGGGAAGGCGGCGTCGATCATGCTTTCCTCTTCATGTGCAAAATTCTCTTGCGCCAGGTCGATCAGTTTACGTAATGCTACGAGCATCGTATGCGCCTCATACTGAGGCTCTCCCATTATATGCTCAATATCCTTGATCTGCGCTGCCAAGCACTCATGCTCTGCCGAGAGAGTGCGAGATAGGGCAGGGTTTATGTCAATCACCGTCATCGTGTCCTCCTATCCATCATGAATGCAAACCAAACACGCAACGCTTCAGCCCGCCGACTTGCCTCGAGTTCATTTGAGCGTCGCGGGCGCTAGCTTCAGCAAAACGTAGCCTTCATTGGAAACGCGAGCTTTGCGGATTGGTTCCGCGATTCGTCGTAAATATGTCACGCAGGCGTCACGAGCCGCCAAGCTTTCCTTGAAGTCGTTTGCCCGTTATCGTGAGGAAATGTCCAGTGACGCGCAGAGTTCGCGGAGGTGCGCCGTCTTTTTGTGCTGAGTGAACTCTTGCTTAGCGCCGCCGCCGGTCGGATAAGTTTAAAGCACGGTCGCGTGCGCCTTCGCTGGTGGACGCGACGTCTTGATCTTGGCTCAAATTTTAGCACAATATCCCTTTGTATTCAGTGGATTGCGTCGGCCTGAAATTTGCGGCCTTTGCGCGTCAAACGCTTTTCGCAAAAGAATTTAAAATGCCCGGCGAACCCACCCGCGCCGACCCGCCGACGATCGGAGGCGGAGCGCGCCTGGAAACGCTCTGACAAGCCTTTTCGTCTAGAATGAACTTTGCAGGCAGGTCTCTGCAGCGGGCTCCGCTCGGCGCTCGCGACGAGGAATTGGCGAATGCTTAAAAGCCTCAGACATTACGCTTGCGTGGAGAGGTTGCGGGACGGCCTGGAAATCACCATTCGCGCCGCGCATCCCGACGACGGGCCGAGAATACGCCAGGCGTTTTCTCTGCTCGACACGAGGACCCGCTACATGCGCTTCCTCGCCCAAAAGGAAAAACTCAGCGACCAGGAAATCAACCGCCTCACGGAAGCCGACTTCGAAAACGCGATCATCTTGTTGGCCACGATTGGCGAAGCTGAAAACGAGGTCGTCATCGGCGGAGCGAGCTGTTACCTCATCAACCCCGGAGCTGCGCAGCGGGACGCGGAGGTGGCGTTCACGGTCGAGCAGCACTTCCAGCATCGCGGCGTCGGCGCTGCGCTAATGCGCCATCTCACGCGCATCGCGCTGACGAAGGGGCTGCATGCGTTCCAAGCCGAGGTGCTCTGCAACAACGCCTCGATGCTGAATGTGTTTCGACGCAGCGGTCTTCCGATGACGGCGCGCCAGGAGGGTAGCGTGGTGCACGTCACGCTGGCGTTGGATGAAACGCGTTTTGCGCGATCGGCATAGCCTGACGCGGCGCGCGCGCGTCAAAGCCGGGCTGGTCCCGCCCCCCCTCTCCGTAAAGAGATCAGTCCGCCGTCGTTTCCTCTGCCGTTCCCGCCCTTACGGAGGCGAGAAGCTCTTCAAGCTCCTTGAGGCGGGCGGGCTTGACGAGGTGGCTCTCAAAACCCGCCTCTTTCGTTTTCACGCGCGCTTGCTCTTCGCCAAAGCCGGTCACCGCCACCAGCCTTGCTCTTCTTCCGGCCGGAAGCTCTTTCATCCGGCGGGCCGTTTCGAGGCCGTCCATTTTCGGCATGGAGAGATCGAGAAGCACCAGCTCGGGCTCAAACTCGGCGCACATCTCGAGCCCCTGCTCGCCGCTGTGCGCGACGCGAACAGTTGCGCCCAATACCTTGAGCAAAAAAGCGAGGGCCTCAGCCACCTGAGGCATATCGTCGACCACCAGAACACGCGGCGCCGTTTCGAGGCGCGCGGGAGCGCTGCGCGGCTCGGGCGCCGCTATCGCTTCGCCTTCGAGAAGAGGCAAGCGCACGATAAAGGCGCTGCCAAACCCCTTTCCGTCGCTCTTCGCCTCGACCGCGCCGCCGTGCATCTGCGTGATCTCGCGAGCCAGCGCCAACCCGATGCCCAGCCCTTGTTCGGAGCGACCGCTTTTCCCTTCCCCTTGAACGAAGGGATCAAAAATATGCGGCAACAGCTCCTTTGAGATGCCCAGGCCCGTGTCGGCGACGCTCACCACCGCCTCGTCGCCGATCCGTTCGAGAGTGATTTGGACCCGCCCCCCACGCTCTGTGTGTTTTGCAGCGTTGCTCAGCAAATTGGCGAAGACCTGCGTCAGCCGGACCGCATCGCCCTCAACCGGCATCGGCTCGCGGCACAGATTCAGGCGGAGGTCGAGGCCTTTCGCCTCAATCAGGTGCCTGCCCATATTGACGGCTTGGCCCAACGCGGCCGCGAGATCGATGCGTTGCTTCTGCAGTTCGAACTTGCCGCGGCTGATTCGTGAAATGTCCATGAGATCGTCCACGAGGCGGATCAGATGGTCGACCTGTCCCGCCATCGTGACAAGCAGGCGATCGGCAGCCGGCTCATGAGCGCTAACCTTGCGCAAGGCGTCCAGACCGTTGCGAACGGGCGCCAGCGGATTTCGTAATTCATGCGCGAGCGTGGCGAGAAACTCGTCCTTGCGGCGGTCGGCCTCGCGCAACGCCTCCTCGGCAGCTTTGCGTTCGGTGATGTCCAGCGTCGCGCCCATGTAGCGCGAGAGTCTGGCGCGATCGTCGAAGTAAGGCTGCGCTTTGTCGTAAACCCAACGAATCGAGCCATCGGGGAGAAGGATGCGGTACTCGTTTTCGTAAGTCGCGCGTTGCTGCAACGCTGCGCGAAAATGTCGATCCAGCTCCGGGGCGTCCTCAGGATGGACGTGTCGACGCAACAGCGCGGCATAATGGGGCGATGGGGCGGCCGGATCCAGTCCGAAAATGCGCTTCTCCTCGTCCGACCAGATCGTCGTCTTCGTCGCCGCATCGTACTCCCAACTGCCGGCATGCGCGATCCGCTGCCCCTCGGCTAACTGTCTGCGCGTACGCTCCAGCGCTTCCTCTGCTCGCTTGCGCTCAGTGATGTCGAAATCGATGCCGACCACCTTCACGACCGCTCCCGCATCATCTCGTTGCGCGCGGCCGAAATTTTGATGCCAGCGCACGCGGCCTTCTGGCGATAAGCTGCGGAATTCCTCGCTCCATTGGTCGCCGCCGGAGGCGCTGCGCAACTGCTCGATTCGAGAGAGGACGCGAGGGCGGTCTTCCGGATGCAGTCGCTCGGCCCATCTCTCGAAGCTCTGTGGCGCGCCGGGCGGGAATTCGTAGAGCGTGTGAAAGCGGTCGTCCCATCTGGAGACGTTGCTCACGGCGTCCCATGCCCAGGTTCCGGCGCGCGACGCATCGAGCGCCAGCCGCAGTCGCTCATCATTCTCGCGCAGCGCATTCTCGGCCCGCTTGCGCTCGGTGATGTCGATGCCTTCGCAAAGAAGAAATTCGAGTTTTCCGTCCTCGTCACGCAGCGCGGTCACGCTGTTGAGAGCACAGCGCAGCTCGTCGTCCCCCAGTCGATAATCGACTTCGTCCCGCGAGGGACCGGGCCGCGCCAAGGCCTCCTCGAACTGGCGCCGCCAGCATGCGCGCACTTCCGGCAGGTCTCGCCACCAGGGACCATTGAGGAAATGCACGCCGATCAGTTCCTCAGCAGCCACGCCAGTGGCCCGAAGGCCCGAGTCGCTCGCATCGATGATGAGTCCCTCGGGGCTCAACAAAGCGCTATACGCGAGCTGATGCTTGAAGGTGGCGCGGAAGCGCCGTTCGCTCGCGCGCAGCGCGGCTTCGGCCTGCTTGCGGTCCGTGATGTCAGCGATGCAGGCGACCCAGCCGACGATCCGGCCTTCGGCGTCGGAGTCAGGTGTGTAGCTGACGCGCAGGTACCGATTGCCCGCGCCATCATAGGGCAACTCGGCCTCGTAAGTGACGTGCTCGCCGCGCAGCACTCGCTCGACATAGGGTCGGATCTTCGCCGCGGCTTCCACGCCCATCACCTCGGCGATGAGCCGACCGACGATTTGATCCAGCGGCTTACCGACAATATTCGCGTAAGCTGGATTGGCGGATTGATAGATCCAGTCGCGGCTACAGCGGATCAGGCCGACATCGGCGTTGTCCGAGACCCGTCGTAACAGCTCCTCGCTCTCGCGCAGCGCGTTCTCGGCCCGCTTGCGCCCGGTGATATCGAGGCCTTCGCAGAGAAAGAACTCGAGTTCTCCGTGCTCGTCACGCAGCGCGGTCACGGTGTTGAGCGCGTAACGCAGCTCGCCGTCTTTCGTTCGATAGTCCGCTTCGTCTTGGGAAGGACCGGGCCGCGCCAGCGCCTCCTCGAACTGACGCTGCCAGCGTGCGCGCATTTCCGGCAGGTCTCGCCACCAGGGACCATCCACGAAGAACTCGCCAATGGCTTCTTCAGCAGCTACCCCGGTGCCACGGGGGATTGACTCGCTCATTTCGACGATGCGCCCGTCCGGGCTCACCAAAACGGCATATACGAACTGATTATTGAAGATGGCGCGGAAGCGCCGCTCGCTGGCCCCGAGCGCGGCCTCCATCCGCTTGCGCTCCGTGATGTCCAGTCCTATCCCGCCGACATATCGCTTTCCGGCTGCGTCGCGGAAAGGAAATTTGGTGACGAGCCCGTAAGCTTTCGAGCCGTCGGGGTTGCGCGTTTCCTCGATGACCTCCAGAGGGCGGCCGGACGCGAGCGTCGCCAGATCGTTCTTTTGAAACCCTGCCGCGATCTCCGGCGGCCATAGCTCGGCGTCGGTCTTTCCGAGCCGTTCCGCCGCTTCCAGGCCGAAGCGTCGTTCGTAGGTTTGGCTCACATAAACGTAACGGCCCTCTTCGTCTTTGACCCAGGCGAACGCAGGGCTGTTGTCCATGAACAGCCGGAACCGCTCCTCGCTCTCGCGCAGGGCGTTCGCCGCATTCTTTTGCTCGGTGATGTCGATGTTCATGCCGAACCATTCGACGATCTCGCCGCTCGCATCGCGGATCGGCGCGGCGGTAACGCTCATCCAGCGCCACTCGCCGTCCTGACGACGGATCCGCACCTCGCTCGCATAAGGCTCGCCACCGGCTACCGCCTCGCGCCATGCCAACAATGCTGCGGCGCGGTCGTCGGGATGCACGGCGCTGTTCCAGCCGTCGCCGAGCATTTCCTCCGCAGTCTGCCCGGTGAACGCCATCCACTCCGGCTGCGGCTCGACATGAAGCCCGGACGAGGGACAGGACCAGCTTATGGCGCTGACCGCGCCGACCAGCGTCCGAAACCGCAGCTCGCTTTTGCGTAGCGCCGCCTCGACCGGCTCATGTATCCCAACAGCATTAGCCATATCGAGCCCACCGGCCTCTTGGGCGCTGATCCTTGCCGCGCTCTCTTCTGCGCTTTGGACAAAGCGTTTCTCGCCGATTAGCACACTTGTAACGCCGGCACTGCCTTAAAATTTGCTCGCCTCCCGATCGTCAGTATTCAAATCTAGAAAAGGCGGAGGGGAGCCTCGATAGGGAATAGTGGGCAAAGAATTGATTGTCTTTTCTATTCGGCTTGGGCGGCTTTAACGGGCGGTTCAGTCGCGCCGAGCGACAGCGCCCGAGGCCAGTGCTGGCCTCGTGGCGCATGGCCCGCTCCCATCGACCCGCTACTGCCCGGTCGCGGCCGTCAGCGGCGTCACGCCGCGCTCGGACTTATCGGGCTTGAAGGTCTTGGAGAGCTTCGAGATCCAGCTCTCGCCGTGCTCCTGCGGCGCAAGGCCGTCGTTTTTCAGGAGCGCCACCGCGTCCGTATACCACTGCGAATCCGGATAGTTGTGCCCCAGCACGGCCGCGGCGGTTTCGGCTTCGTGCGCAATTCCCATCGACAGATAAGCCTCGGTCAGCCGGTAGAGCGCCTCTTCGGTGTAGCGGGTCGTCTGGAACTTGCCGAGCACGGTGTGAAAGCGGTTCACCGCCGCCGGGAAGTTCTTGCGCGTCAGATAGAAACGGCCAATCTGAAGCTCCTTCGCGGCGAGCTGGTCGCGCGCGATGTTGATTTTGACCTTGGCGTCGGCGGCGTATTCGGATTCGGGGAATTTTTCGATCAGAGCCGCGAAGGCCTGATAGGCCTTTTCGGAATTCGACTGATCCTGCATGACGTTGGTGATCTGATTATAATAAGACATGCCGGTTAGATAGTACATATAAGGCGTATCCGGCGACTTCGGATAGAGCTCGATGAAGCGCTTGGCGGACTGGATCGCGTCGTCGTAAGCCGGCTTCTCGTATTGGGCGTAGACCGTCATCAGCAGGCCCTTGCGCGACCATTGCGAGAACGGAAAGCGCTTCTCGACCTCCTGAAACTTCTTCGTGGCGTTCTCGTAATCCTTCGCTTTAAGCTTGGCGAGCCCTTCATTATAAAGGTCGTCCGCGGGGACGTCGGGGGTTATCTCCGTCTTATATTTGTTGCTCGTGCCGAACATGCTGGTGACCGGATCGAAAAGATCCGAGATGTCGGCGCGCGCGAGGCCGGTCTGCGCGCCGAAGAGCAGCGCCAGGCTCGGGCCCAAGACGCCCATCTTGCGAAGGATTGCATTCATGCTGACGGCCTCTCGCGGCGTAGTGCGTTTCGCGGCGTTTCGCGACGAAATCATTTCGTTTCGCCGCGAAACGATTTTGCTTCGCGGCGAAATTCACGATGTTTCGCTTGGCGGCGGCCGGGGGGGCGTCGAAGCGAGACGCCCCTAGAGACCCGTTTCTTCGGGCGAGATTATGGCGAGAGGGGGCGATCCTCGGCCCGGCTCCCGCGGACTGGCCGGACTCCTTCCTCCATCCGGAAGGCGGTGGGCGTCGTCATGAGCCGTTCGACGAGCGCGAGATTAAGCGCGTGGCCGCCGCGATAGGAGCGGAACCGGCCCAGGATCGGCGCGCCGGCCAGCGCAAGATCGCCCAGCGCGTCGAGCGCCTTGTGGCGCGCCGGCTCGTCGTCGCGGCGCAGCCCCTCCGGGTTGAGGACCCGCTCCTGCGCGAAGACGACGGTGTTGTCGAGGGCGGCGCCGAGCGCAAGTCCCTCGCGCCAAAGCCTTTCCGCGTCTCCCAGGAAGCCGAAGCTGCGCGCCCAGGAGAGCTCCCGGACAAAGACGCGTGGAGAGATGGCGCGTCTGACGCGCTGCCGGCCGATCGGCGCGGGAAAATCGATCTCGACGTCGATCTCGAGCCGCGGCGCGGCGATCGGCGCAAGCTCCGCCCAGGCCGCCCCGTTCTCCACGCGGATCGTCTGCAAAATCCGCAGCGTCCTTCGCGGCGCGGCCAGCGGCTGCACCCCCGCCTCGAGAATCGCCTCGGCGATCTGGCGCGCCGAACCGTCCAGCGCGGGGACTTCAGGCCCGTCGACCTCGATGAGCGCATTGTCAACGCCAAGGCCGGAGAGCGCGGCTGTCACATGCTCCACGGTCGAGACGCGCACGTCGCCCGCCCCGAGCTCGACGCGCAGCCGCGTGTCGCGGACCTTGCGCCAGTTCGCGACGACGGGCTCCTCGGCGTCAAGTCGCGAGAAGACGACCCCGTTCGAGGCGTCGCTCGGCATAAGAAACATCCGGCACGGGCGGCCTGTGTGGGCGCCCGTCCCCACAAGCGTCACCCGCCGCGCGAGCGTGGTCTGGCGTTGGAAGGGGGGAAGCGTGAGAGACGTCATGGTCTTGCTGAAGATTCTGCCGGCGGTTTCGTTGGATTTCGACGCCGGGCCTTTTCGGCCCGCCAACCCGTCTCTGCTCTATCGCTCTTCTGGCGGGCGTTCATTCCAAGAGCGTTTCCCGCTTTTTGGAGCGCACGCTCGGGCCCGACGCCAAGCGCCGTCCGCGCGGGCACTCTAGCGGCGCCGCCGCGCTGCGGCCAATCACGCTTTGCGACAATATGTAACAAGCGCCGTCGCGGCGTTTTAAGGATGCGCGGGCGGCGCGCGAGACGATTCAGCCGCCGTTCAGCCAGCCAGCCGCAAGCTCGACCGCGCGATGGAGCCGACCGGACCCTCTACGCGCACAAGCCAGGCAGGGAGCGGGCCGCCGCCTCACTTTGGCCGAAACGCCGACTATGCTCCGGCAAGCTTCCTCCCGCGCGTCGCAGCGCCAAAACCGATCCGATCCCGCCATGCTCCTTCCTCGCGCCGCAGCCGCGCTCCTCCTTGTCTTTATCGGCGTCATCGCCGCGCCGCGCGCAGCCGAGGCGCAATATCTCAACCGTTCCGCCCCGCCGGACGGCTATGACTACGGCGAGCCGGCCGGCGGCGCCGACCGGGATTTGGGTTCCAGCACCCGCGTCGACCGGCTCGAGCGCGAATTGCGCAAGGCCACGGGCCAGATCGAGGAGCTCCAGCACCAGGTTCAGATGCTCGAGGAGCAGCTGCGCACGCGCCCCGAAGCCGCCCCGCTTCCGCCTCCCGCGGCGGGCCGCACGCCGCCAACCGCGGTCGGCGGAACGCGCGACGCCTTCGACCCCGCCGCCAATCCTTCGGCGACTGGCGCGCCCCGACCGCTCGGCCAGACGACGCCCTCGTCCCCGCTGACGTCGGCCGAGACGGCAAGAACGCGCGAGCCCGGCGCGCCGATGGATCTGACGCCGCCCGGCCTGCAGGGCGCTCCTTCCACGCCGCGGCCGGCGGCGGAAGCGTCGCCGCCGACGTCGATGAAGGACGAATACGATCAGGCCGCCGCCTTGATGCAGCAGCAGCAATATGAAGCGGCCGAGCGCGCGCTCGCGGCCTTTCTCGCAAAATATCCGAAGAGCAAATATGTGCCGGCTGCGACCTTCGGGCTTGGCGAAAGCTTCTTCCTGCGCTCCCGCTTTCGCGAGGCGGCGGAAAAGTTCCTCGACATCAAGAAGCGGTTCCCACAGTCGGCGCAGACTCCGGAAGCGCTGCTGCGCCTTGGCCAATCGCTCGCCGAGATCGGCGCGCACGACGAGGCTTGCCAGTCCTTCGCCGAGATTGGCGCGAGCTATCCGGGGTCAGCGGCAAGGGTGCGCGATTCGGCGCTGCGCGAGATCAAAAAACGCCAATGCTGAGCCTCGCTTCGGCGGACGCGCTGCTCGCGCTGCTCGCCGAAGAGACGGCCCTGCTGCTCGCGGTCTCGGGGGGACCGGACTCGCTCGCGCTGATGCTGCTCGCCGCGCGCTGGTCGCTGCGCGACAAGATCAAGACCGTCGTCGCGACGGTGGACCACGGCCTGCGCGCGGCCTCTCGCGAGGAGGCGCTGTCCGTGGCGAGCGAAGCGCAAGCGCTCGGCTTCGAGCATCGACTGCTCCTCTGGACGGGCGAAAAGCCCTCGACGCGCTTGCAGGAACGCGCGCGCGAAGCGCGCTATGCGCTGCTTGCCGACTGCGCGGCTGCGATCGATCCACGCTGCGCCATCGTCACGGCGCATCACGCCGACGACCAGGCGGAAACGATCCTTTTCCGGCTTTGCCGGGGCAGCGGCGTCGCCGGGCTCGCCGGCATGGCCGCCGTCTCGACGTTCAATGGCGCGAGGCTGCTCCGACCGCTTCTCGATACGCCCAAGGCGGCGCTCGAGGCGATCTGCAATGAGGCTGGGCGCGCCTATGTGATCGATCCCGCCAACGCCGATCCGCGCTTCGCTCGCGCGCGTCTCCGCTCGCTTGCGGCGACGCTTTCCGCCGAAGGGCTCGATCGAGCCGCTCTGCTGCGGCTCGGCCGCCGCGCGGCGCGCGCCGAGGCGGCGCTGCGGCGTTGCGCCGCGCAGATAGCGGAGAGCGCGCGGCTCGAAAGCGACGGGGCGACGGCGCGCTTCAAGGCGGAGGCGCTGCGGGGAGCGCCCGACGAGCTTCTGGCGCGCCTCATCGAGGCGCAAACTGTCCGTTTCGGCCCGGCCCCGCGGTTGGATCGGCTCGAGCGCGCGCTGGAGCGCGTCGGGCGCGCTTTGGCGAGACGCGAAGCAGTGCGAATGACCCTCGCCGGCGCGTTGATCGACGTCGACGAGGGCTCCTTGAGCTTTCGCCCAGCGCCGCCGCGCGCCCAACGGCTGTGAAGGGCGTATCAGTCGACCTTCGCGCAAGTCGCGGCGCCGCGCTCGATGTGAAATTCCCATGCGGCGAATTGAGCTTGGCGCGCACTTCTTCTCTCCGAACGTGAGAGGGCGAGGACAATGGCGGAGTTCCTCGCCGCACATTAATTAACGTTAATCTTACGTCAGCCGCGCCGCGGTCGTTTCATCGCCTGGAGCTTGTCCGCAACTGGGTGAAAAACAGTGGGTTCTTCTTTGATGCGCGAGATTTCTCCTTGAGGTTTGCGCGCTCGCGACAGGTTGCTCCCTTGGCAAGCGTGACTTGCGCGCTTAGTTTATCCCTAATCGAAGCGTCGCAGGGGAGAGCCCCGGGCGATGCGCAAGGAATGTCAGGCGCGCCATGAACCCACAAATTCGCAACATCGCCCTGTGGACGATCATAGGGCTGCTCGTCGCAGCGCTCGTTCTCCTATTTCACGAACCCAGCCAGCGCACGTCGATCCGCGACATCACCTTCACCGAGCTTTTGACCCAGATCGATCAGGGGCGAGTTCACGATGTGACGATTTCGGGCAATGAGATCACGGGCCATTTCGCCGACAACCGGTCTTTCCAGACCTATGCGCCGAACGACCCCGGCCTCGTGCAGCGGCTGCAGAGCAAGAACGTTCAGATTAGCGCCCGGCCTCTGGGTGAGGGGGGCGGCTGGATGATGACGCTCTTGGTCAACGGCCTGCCGCTTTTGGCCTTTCTCGGCGTCTGGATTTTCCTCTCTCGCCAGATGCAGGGCGGGATGGGCGGTCGCGCCATGGGCTTCGGCAAGTCGAAGGCGAAGCTTTTGACCGAGTCGCAGGGGCGCGTGACCTTCGAGGACGTCGCCGGCGTCGACGAGGCCAAGGAGGACTTGCAGGAGATCGTTGAGTTCCTGCGCGACCCGCAGAAGTTCCAGCGGCTGGGCGGGCGCATTCCGCGCGGCGTGCTGCTGGTCGGACCGCCCGGCACCGGCAAGACGCTGCTCGCGCGCGCCATCGCGGGGGAAGCGAATGTGCCCTTCTTCACGATCTCCGGCTCGGACTTCGTCGAGATGTTCGTCGGCGTCGGCGCGTCGCGGGTTCGCGACATGTTTGAGCAGGCGAAGAAGAACGCGCCCTGCATCATCTTCGTCGACGAGATCGACGCGGTGGGCCGCCATCGCGGCGCGGGTCTGGGCGGCGGCAATGACGAGCGCGAGCAGACGCTCAATCAGCTGCTCGTCGAGATGGACGGCTTCGAGGCGAATGAAGGCATCATCCTGATCGCCGCGACGAACCGTCCGGACGTGCTCGATCCGGCGCTGATGCGTCCCGGCCGCTTCGACCGCCAGATCACCGTGCCGAACCCGGACTTCATCGGGCGCGAGAAGATTTTGAAGGTTCACGCGCGCAAGGTGCCGCTGGCGCCGGACGTGGACCTGAAGGTCGTGGCGCGCGGCACGCCGGGGTTTTCGGGCGCGGATCTGATGAACCTCGTCAACGAGGCGGCGCTGCTCGCGGCGCGGCGCTCGAAGCGGATCGTCACCAAGGCGGAGTTTGAGGACGCGCGCGACAAGATCATGATGGGTGCGGAACGCCGCACGCTGATGATGACCGACGAGGAGAAGCGCCTCACCGCCTTTCACGAAGGCGGGCACGCGCTGGTGTCGCTGTGCATGACAAGCTCGACACCCATTCACAAGGCGACGATTATCCCGCGCGGTCGCGCGCTCGGCATGGTGCAGTCGCTGCCCGAGCGCGACGAGATCTCGCAGAGCTACGAGCAGTTCATCGCGATGCTGGCGATGGGCATGGGCGGCCGCGTCGCCGAGGAGCTCGTGTTCGGCCACGACCAGATCACCTCCGGCGCCGCCGGCGACATCCAGATGTGCACGCGCCTCGCGCGAGCGATGGTGACGCAGTTCGGATTTTCGGACAAGCTCGGCACGGTGGCCTATGCGGATCCGCAGCAGGAACAGTTCCTCGGCTATTCGCTCGGCCGGCAGGTAACCTTCTCGGAGGACACTCAGCAGACGATCGACGCCGAGGTGCGCCGTCTCGTCGCGGAGGCTTACGAAACGGCGAAGCGCCTTCTGACCGAAAAGCGCCGACAGCTCGACGTCATCGCCAATGCGCTTCTCGAATTCGAGACGCTCTCCGGCGACGAGCTGAAGGGCCTGCTCGAAGGCAAGGTTCCGACGCGCGAGGATCAGCCGCCCGCCCCCACGCAACCCAGGGGATCGGTGCCGTCGTCGCCGAACCGGGGCGAAACCGGACTGGGCGGAGCGGAAGCGCAGCCTGCCTGATCGGACCCTAAGAAAAAGGTTTCGCGCAAAGGCCCGGGGCGACCCGGGCCTTTGTGCGATGCAGCATAGAACTTTCTAGCTGTTGGCGGGATTTGCAGTTAAAATGGCGACCAAGTCACCTGACTTTCCCTGTTCATGGAGTCAGAGTGAATTAGTCCCGACGGGTGGAAATCCTCGGGGTAAAAATGGGAGAGAAAGCATGAGTTCGACAACAAGCACAGCTGCGGGCGCAGCTGCCGGCACAGACACAATCGTCGATCTGAGAGGAATGTGGATCGGCCTTGTGGTGCTGAACGTGTTCTATCTGATCGTTCGCATCTATGAGCAGATCTACGGCTGGCGCGCGGGCCTCGACTCCTTTGCGCCGGAGTTTCAGACCTACTGGCTGTCGATTCTGTGGACGGAGATCCCGCTGGAGCTCATCTCGGGCATCGGCCTTGCGGGCTATCTATGGAAGACGCGTGACCGCAACGTCGACGCGGTTGCGCCTCGCGAGGAGATGCGCCGTCTCGTGGTGCTGGTTCAGTGGCTGACGGTGTATGGCATCGCCATCTACTGGGGCGCGTCCTTCTTCACGGAGCAGGACGGCACGTGGCACATGACGGTGATTCGCGACACGGACTTCACGCCGTCGCACATCATCGAGTTCTACATGAGCTACCCGATCTATTCGGTGATCGCGGTGGGCGCGTTCTTCTATGCGAAGACCCGCATCCCCTACTTTGCTCATGGCTACTCGCTGGCGTTCCTGATCGTGGCGATCGGTCCGTTCATGATCATCCCGAACGTGGGTCTCAATGAGTGGGGCCACACCTTCTGGTTCATGGAAGAGCTGTTCGTTGCTCCGCTGCATTGGGGCTTCGTGTTCTTCGGCTGGATGGCTCTGGGCGTGTTCGGCGTGGTTCTGCAGATCCTCGGCCGCATCCATGCGCTGATCGGCAAGGAAGGCGTCGCGCTGCTCGCCTAAACGGCGCACGCACGCACGCAACAAAATTTGGCCGCTCGCGCCTCCGGCGCGGGCGGTTTCTTTTTGCGCCTAGAGCGTGTTCCCAAAAAGCGCGGAGCGGTTTTTGGAAATAGAGAGCGCGTTCGAATGTGAATTCTCCGAACGCGTTCTAGAGCCGCGGCGCCGAGGCCTCGCTGGAGCTTGCAGAAAGAGGGAGAGGTGCGGGCCGCGCAAGCCGTGGGACGTCGATCCCGGGAACCTACAACGTAGGTGGGCGCCATGTGGCCAAGCCCACGGGCAAGGCCAGGGACAGCTCCCAAGGAGATCGATAAGGCCCCGGGGATATGTGTCCTACACGCGCCCCGCAGCGCCGCAGGAATCAATCTAGTGCGCGCCGCGAGAAAGTGGAAGCCGCATTTGCGCATGGAGCCCGCTCTTCGTTGTCGCAGCGCGGCATCCTGTGCATCGTCGCAAGACGCCGAGGCGCCTTCCGCTCTTTACAACCGCGCTGCGCGTGCCTAGGTTCACGCCATCCAAATCCTGAACCGGAAGAACCGATGCGCGCTGAACCGTTGGCGTTGAGAGAAGAAATCGAGCAGTCCATGGGACTGCTGAGGAGGCATCTTTGACGTCGATACGGCGACCCGTCGTCTCGGCGAGCTGAACGCGCGCATCGAAGACCCCAATCTCTGGAACGACGCCGAGGCCGCGCAGAAGATCATGCGCGAGCGCAGCGAGCTCGAGGAGCGGCTCAGCTCTCAAAAGAAGCTCGAGGGCGAGCTCGACGACGCCGTGACGCTCGTCGAGCTCGGCGAGGCGGAGGGCGATGAGGCGACCGAGAAGGAAGGCGTCGCGGCCCTGAAGGCGCTGCTGGCGGAGGCCAAGCGCCTGCAATTGGAGACGCTGCTCTCCGGCGAGGCCGACGCCAACGACGCCTATCTCGAAGTGCATTCCGGCGCGGGCGGCACCGAGTCATGCGACTGGACCCGGATGCTCTTCCGTATGTACGCGCGCTGGGCCGAGCGCAAGAAATTCAAGGTCGAGGTCATCGAGGAGACGGCGGGAGACGAGGCGGGACTGAAGTCCGGCACCCTCGTCATCAAAGGTCACAACGCCTACGGCTGGGCCAAGACCGAGTCGGGCGTGCATCGGCTCGTTCGCATCTCGCCTTTCGATTCCAATGCGCGCCGGCACACGAGCTTCGCCTCGGTCTGGGTCTATCCGGTCGTCGACGACAAGATCGACATCGAGGTCAACGAGAGCGACTGCCGTATCGACACCTATCGGTCGTCGGGCGCGGGCGGCCAGCACGTCAACACGACCGATTCGGCGATCCGAATCACGCATATCCCGTCCGGCATCGTCGTCGCGTGCCAGGCCGAGCGCTCGCAGCACAAGAACCGCGCCACGGCCTGGAACATGCTGCGCGCGAGGCTCTACGAGCAGGAGCTCGAGCGCCGGGAAGCGGAGGCCAGCGCCGTGGCCGCCTCCAAGACCGACATCGGCTGGGGACATCAGATCCGCTCCTATGTGCTGCAGCCCTACCAGCTCGTCAAAGACCTGCGCACGGGCCACACTTCCGGCACGCCCGAAGAAGTGCTCGACGGAGAGCTCGACGATTTCATGCAATCCTCGCTCGCCCAGCGCGTGCATGGCGGCGGACCGGCGCAGGTCGAGGACGTGGAGTAGATTACGGCCCCGGGCGGATTGGACGCGCCGCGTTGCGGAGGCCGGGCGCCCGGACCACGTTGACCGACGCCGGAGATTTCAGCGCCTTGCGTATTCAGCCGGGCTTGTCGGCGGCGGGCTGCAATGCATATTATCGTGAGCATGGGTACGACGACGCCAGACGCCGCGGCGCACAGTGACTCTGTCGTGGAGGCAGACGGGGGCGGATTCGCGGAGCGGCTCGTCGCGGCGGGACTGCGGCCGACGCGACAGCGCGTCGCGCTGGCCGAATTGCTCTTCAGCAAGGGCGATCGCCATGTGACGGCGGAGAAGCTCTTCGACGAAGCGACCACCGCGCAAATGCCGGTCTCGCTCGCCACTGTCTACAACACCCTGCATCAGTTCACGGCCGCCGGCCTCTTGCGCGAGATCGCGGTTGACGGCGCGCGCGTCTATTTCGACACCAACACCTCGGAGCATCATCATTTTCTGCTCGAGGACGGAGAGGAGCTCCTCGACATCTCGGGCGCCGTCGCCGTGGCCAATGTTCCTGCCCCCCCGCCGGGACTGAAGGTCGCTCGCGTCGACGTCGTCGTGCGGCTGAGGCGCGATGACGACTGATGGGGCAAGCGCCGCTCTCGGACTGAATCCTGCCTGAAAAAGCGTCTTCAGGCCGTCACTGGATCTTTTCCCCGGGATAGACGCCCCAGAGATTTTCCTGCTTCATATAGCCATCAAATCCCGGCCCTTGGAGCCGGCACCATTCTCCGTCGCAGTTCTTGAGCGCCGCGATCACGCCGGGTGACAGCTTGGCCACGGGCTGCTGGTGATCGGAAGCGGTGAGCAGCAGCGGCTCCTTTTTCCAGGGCGCGACGAGCGCGGTGCGGCGTCCCGACAGCAGCGAATGCAGAACCCATCCCTCGCCGCCTTCCGAATCGCGAATTTTCCGCCAGATCTCGAATTCCGCGAGGATCTCCACCGGCAGGCCGGCGCGCTGATAGACCCAGCGTGTCGGATGGTCCTTGCTCGGGCCTTCATGCAAATTGACCCGGTCCGACTTGAGGCTCACGAATTGCGGGAGAGGAAGCTTCGATACGGGCCCGAGCTGCGCCGACGGCTCCGCAGCGCTCCGCGTTCCGCTCGCCGACGCGGCGAGGACCAAGAGAACGGCGAGCAATGGCGACGGCCCTCTTTTGATCAAGCACGAAATCCAGAGCATTCATCGTGACCTTTCATGCAACGCATCGACGCGGCGCGCCGCTCGTCTTGTCTTTGGCCCGGCATCTGCTAGAAGGCCGAGCCGGAGCGAGTGCGCGCCGGGCCCAAATTTTCGGCGTAGCGGCGTTAACGGCGAGTTGAAGCGCAGCTTCCGCAGGGAACCGCGCCGGGACTGCCGCTCGACCCTGGCGCGCCCGCGAGATCGGCGTATCCGATGGCAGGTTTTCCTGCTAGAAAAATAATGCATCGGGACAGGGAGCGAAGGCGAAAATGCCGAAAAGGAAGCCCGTCGTCGTGGTGACGCGTCGCCTGCCCGAGGTGATCGAGACGCGCATGCGCGAATTGTTCGACGCGCGCCTCAACGAGACCGACAAGCCGCCGACCCACGAGGAGCTTGCCGAGGCGATGCGCACCGCCGACGTGCTGGTGCCGACGATCACCGACCGAATCGACGCCGGGCTCATCGCCCAGGCCGGCGAGCAAATGAAGCTGATCGCCAATTTCGGCAATGGCGTCGACAATATCGACGTGGCTTCGGCGCTGCGACGCTCGATCACGGTGACCAACACGCCGGGCGTGCTGACCGAGGACACGGCCGATATGACGATGGCGCTCATTCTGGCCGTCGCGCGACGCATCGTCGAAGGCGCCAATGTGATCGGCTCGGGTTCCTGGGGCGGATGGGCGCCGACCTGGATGCTCGGCCGCCGCATCACCGGCAAGCGGCTCGGCATCGTCGGCATGGGTCGGATCGGCCAGGCGCTGGCCCGGCGCGCCAACGCGTTCGGCCTGTCGATCCACTACCACAACCGCCGCCGGCTGCCGGCGGAGACCGAAGAGCAACTCGAGGCGACCTATTGGGAGAGCCTCGACCAGATGCTGGCGCGCGTGGACATTCTCTCGATCCATTGTCCCCACACGCCGGCGACCTACCATCTGCTTTCCGCCCGACGTCTGAAACAGCTGCGGCCGCATGTGATCTTGGTCAACACGGCGCGCGGCGAGATCGTCGATGAGAATGAGCTCGTGCGCATGCTCGAGGCCGACGAACTCGCCGGAGCGGGTCTCGACGTGTTCGAGCACGAGCCGGCCGTCTCTCCCAAGCTCCTGAAGATGGCCCAGGCCGGCAAGGTGACGCTGCTTCCGCACATGGGCTCGGCGACGATCGAAGGCCGCGTCGACATGGGCGAGAAGGTCATTGTGAACATCAAGACCTTCATCGACGGGCACAGGCCGCCCGATCGGGTTCTGCCGAGCATGTTGTGAGCGGCGGCGCGCCCCGCCCGTCGAGCAAAAGGACGCGAAGAATGAAAAGCCTTTCCACCACGCTCGCCGTCGCCTTCTGCGCCTGCGCTCTTGCGCTCGCGCCGGCCGAGGCCAAGAAGAAGCCGCAAAGCGACGAGCAGCAGCAACAGGAACAGCCGCAAAGCGAGGCGCCGCCGCGCTACACGCCTTTTCCGCACAACTTGATTTTCAATCTCGTCGACATCGACGGGAAGGCGCCGCCCAGGGAAATGTGGCTGCGGATCGACTCGACGGGGCGCGCCAATGGCTCGTCGGGCTGCAAGAACTGGTCGGGGGTGTTCATCGTGGGTCCGGATCGGCTCGGGCCGCGCGCCATGCCAACCTTCACCGAATCGGCCTGCGATCCCGCGCAAAAGAGCTATGAGCAGCAGTTCTGGGCGATTCTGCTCAACGGCCCCTTCTGGGACCTCAAGGGCGACCAGCTCATCATCAAGGCCTTCAAAGGCCCGGGCGTGATGCATTTCCAACGCTCGCTCTGAGCGGCGGAGCGGCGCGCGGCGAAGGGGTTTCGCTTCCCGCGCCGCGTGAGCAACCGGAGAGACCGCTATGCGACGAAACGCCGCTTTCCTGACCGCCGCTCTTTTCCTCGCGGCGTTCGCGGCCGGCTGCAATAGCCCCACGCCGCCCCCGCCGCCGCCAATCGCAACGCCAGCGGCGCCGCTTCCCGAAGGGTCCGGCTGCGCCGCGTCGATCGCGCGCTATCGCGCCGTTCAGGAGAACGACCTCGCGATGGGGCACGTCAACAAGAGCGTTTACGCCCAGATCCAAAAGGAGATCGCCGACGCCCAGAGCGCCTGCGTGCTCGGCGACGAGGCCAAGGCGCAGAGTTTGCTGCGCGCGAGCAAGGCCCGGCACGGTTATCCGGACTGAGCGGCGTTGAACTCTTGTCGGCTGAGCTTTCCCAAGATCCGCTCCGGGCTTTTTGGGTCATCCTCGTACCTGATTACGCCTGAAGGTCAGCCAGCTTGAGGAGTTGGTGGGGCATGGGGGCGGTTGAGAGAGCGAGGGCGGCGAGACGCGGGATCATCTGGCCGAGATCATATCTTCGATTGAAGCGATACTCGAACTCGGCGAGGTAACGGGCAGCGTGCTTTTCTCGCACGGCGCGGTATGTTCCGAGGAGCGCCGCCTTGATGTTGCCAAGCGCCGTGTTGACCCACTTGAACGTGGGGTTCTTGACGGCGGCTCTTGCAGCCTTGGAGCCTGACCCGGCGATTATCGCCTTGTGCGAGCAACCAGCCTCAACGACGGCGGAAAAGCAGGCCAAGCCGTCGGAGACGACCTCGGCGCCCGGCGTCAACGCCGTGCTGGCGAGCTTTTTCAGCGCATGCTTGCTGAAGGCCTTTACCCGCCGCAAGATGATCTGATGCGGCTTGCCATCGTCGGTGGTCTGGACCGCGGCGACGAAGGGCGTCTTGCCTTCGGCGCCGCGCCCGGGAGGCCCGGAACGCTCGCCGCCGAGATAGGCGTCGTCCATTTGGATCTTTCCCTTCAGGCGTTTCGTGGCGTTGCGCTCGATCATGACCTGCGCGAGCTTGTGCTTCATCTTCCAGGCGGCGTTCTGGGTGATCCCGAGCCGTCGCGCGAGCTCGAGGCTGGAGATGCCCTGCTTGGTTTGCGTGAGGTGATACATGGCGGAAAACCACAGGCGCAGCGGCAGTTTGCTGGCGGCGAAGATGGTCCCGGCGCGCACCGAGGTCTGCTTGCGGCACGCGCCGCATTGGAACAGCAGGCGCATCCCACGCGTCACGACACAGTGCGCCTTACCGCCGCAATCGGGGCATTCGAACCCGTTCGGCCAGCGCCAGTTGACCAGCGCCGCGTGACACTGCTCCTCGCTGCCGTAGGCCTTGTTGAACTCGGTCTCGCTGAGACCTTTCTGGAATTGCACCTTATTGCGCGCCATGGCCGAACCCTCCCAAAAACAGAATGTTCTGTTTTTGTTCTCACACGAAATTTCGGCTGACGCAAGGGCGTAATCAGGTCCTCGTATGACGCGTCGCGAAATTTTCAGCAGCGGAGCGCCGCGCGGCTGCGTCGAGCTTGGAATTCGTCCAGAACATCGGCGTTGACCGAGGGCTTCGGCCTGCTACGCTGCAATGCGAGAGGGCGACCTCGAGCGGATTTGCGCAAAAGCAGAGTGGCTTTTACGCTGAGAATGCGCCCCATACTGCGCGATCTCTGATCGCTCGAACGACGCCGTTCGGGGGACAAGCGCGCTAAGCCACGGGAAAATTGCTTCGTGAGACGTCTGAGAAAATTCGCCGCCGCCGGCGCCCTCTTCGCCGCGGCTTCCTTCGCGGGCGCAGGATTTGCCGAGGAGACGAGCCTCAGCCTCGAGATCAAGGACCATCGCTTCGATCCCGCGGAGCTGCATGCGCCGGCCGGCAAGGCGATCACGCTGACGGTCAAGAATCTCGATGCGACGGCGGAGGAGTTCGAGAGCAAGCCGCTGCGGATCGAGAAAGTCGTCGCGGGCAAGGCCCAGGCGACGGTGCGCATCCCCGCGCTCGCGGCGGGCAAATATAGTTTCTTCGGCGACTATCACGAAAAAACCGCCCAAGGCGTGCTGATCGTGGAATAGGCGGTCAATCATGCTCGGCGCGCTCATCGTCGTCTTTCGCGAGGTCATCGAAGCCGGCCTGATCATCGGCATCGCGCTCGCGGTCACGCGCGGCGTCTCCGGGGCGCGCGCCGTGATCTCCGCTGGCGCGGCCGCGGGTCTCCTCGGCGCGCTCCTCGTCGCGTGCTTCACCGAACAGCTTTCCGGCGCGCTCGCGGGGCGCGGGCAGGAGCTCTTCAACGCCGGCGTGCTCGGCTTCGCCGTGCTGATGCTCGCCTGGCACAACATCTGGATGGCGCGCCACGGACGCGAGCTCGCCCGCGAGTTGTCGGCGGTTGGCCACTCGGTCGCCACCGGCGAGAAAGGCTTTCTCGCGCTTGCCGTCGTCGTCGGCGTCGCCGTGCTGCGCGAGGGCGCCGAGGTCGCGCTCTTTCTCTACGGCATCCTGGTCTCGGGCGAATCGACGGCCAATCTGATCACGGGCGGCCTTCTGGGTCTCGCGCTCGGCGCGGGGCTGAGCTTTCTGACCTTCTACGGGCTCGTGAAGATCCCGCCGGGCAGGCTCTTTGCGGCGACTTCCGTGCTCGTGACTCTGCTCGCTGCGGGGCTCGCGTCCCAATGCGCCGCCTTTCTGCAACAGGCGGGCTTCGTGACCGCGCTCTCGCAGACGCTTTGGGACACCTCCGCGATCCTGCCGGACAACGGCGTCGTCGGACGCATCTTGCGCACGCTGATCGGCTACGCGGACCAGCCCTCGGCGCTGCAGGGCGTCGTCTATCTGGCGACGATCGCAACGATTGTCGTCGCGACAAGGCTCGCCGCCGCGCCTTCCGCCGCGCCAACGCCGGCGCGCGCGGCCCCGGCGGAATAGCCCTAGTGGCTTACATCCGACGCCTGGCGCCCTGTTTCACGTCCTAAACGGGCGCCCCTGCGGGAGTCGGGAATGCGCGTCACCGACAATATCAGGATTTCGGCGGAGCGCGCTCCAACTGGAGCGAACCTTTGACGTTGCTGATCAGGCTGTTCTGCAGCTTGCTCAATACGCCGGACAGGATTCCCAACAACCGCACTTCAATGCGGAGCGAATCGTTCTGGACGTCAAGCTGCGCTGTGAGGCTTTGCCCCAGCGCTGAAATCCGCACATCCGCCCTGTGCCCCGACCAGTTGACCTCGGTATGAGCCAATTTGTCGAGATACTCGGTCCTCGCGCGTTCAATTCCCTTACTGACCCGGCTCTTTGCCGCGTCCGCGCCGAGATTGTGCGGAACCGTGACAACGATCGATTTGTCCATGATGCGCCTCCGAGGGACAGCATGTGGGTCCTCCTCGGCCATTTGGAAAGAGGAGAGGGCCCCGCCGCATCGGACCGCGCCGCTGGCGACGACCGATTGGGCCGCCATCTTCGGGCCTCGGGCCCCGACAGGAGCGGCCCCCGCGGAACGCATGTTTTGCGCTTCTTGTTCGCGCCACGTCCGGACATGCGCCGAGATTTTGCACCTGACGGCTGCATCGCTCAATCCATTGATTTTATTGGCCGTTATTTTCGATCTTGAGCTTTGCAAGCCGTCAAACGGCGCTTGCCGCCCCAAACAATTTTGTGAGAAGATTGGCCGATAGCCTGATGGCCGAAGGCGTGAAGGATTTCTCGAAATTACGACGCAACCTCTAGACAAGCGATATGCCGCGCACCTCGCGCAGGCGATCGTGGACACCGTCCGCGATCCTTTGTTAGTGCTTGACTGCACTTTCAACGTAGCCACAGCTAGCCGATCATTTCTCCGCGAATTTGACGTCACTTCCGAAAAAGTCGTCGGCCATTCGGTTTATGAAATTCTAGACAGCCATTTCAATGTTGTCGGCTTAGCTAAGCTAATAGAAAACGCGTTAACGGAGCACACCGTCTCCGAGAATTTCGAGATTAATAGCTTATTTCCACGCATAGGGCAGAGAATATTCATTGTTGGCGTCAGCGAGGTTTTCTTCTCTCAGAATTCCAACAAGGCTATTTTGCTTTCATTCCACGACGTCACGCAACGCCGGTTAATTGAAACCGAAAAAGCAGACCTTCTCGTCAATACACAGAAACTGCTTGAAGAAAAGCGCGTCTTGCTGCTCGAAATGCGGCACCGCATTTTTAATAGCTTACAAATTATTGCGAATATTCTCATGATGAAGACGCGTGCTACCGCTTCTCAAGAGACGCGCAAACATCTCGAGGATGCCTATGCGCGCGTTATGTCGGTCGCGACGATCCAACGGCACATCGACGACGCGGCGCGCACTGAAACGGTCAAGCTCGCTCCCTATTTCACTACGATTTGCGAGAGCCTCGCGCACTCGATGATCGACGATGAATGGCGGCCGGCGGTTCGTTACCAGTTTGACGACGCTTCAGTGGCTTCGGCGGAAGCGGTAAGCCTAGGGCTAATTTTGACGGAGTTGGTCATCAACTCCTTGAAATACGGATTCCCAAAGAATTGTGCAGACGCGGAAGTTGTCGTCAAATACGAGACCTCTGGCACGAATTGGCGCCTCACGGTGTCGGATAATGGCGTCGGGCGGCCGCACGATGGCGCCGGGTCCGGTGACGGCCTTGGTAGCACCCTTGTGAAAGCGCTCGCACAACAGGTCAAGGCGCAAATCGAGACTGTGAGCAGCGAGCACGGACTCACGGTAGCAATCACACACGCAACCTTTACCTCCCGTCCTGCCTGACTCCGTGGGCGGGCGTCGGCGCCTTGAGGCCGAAAACAGCGCTCGCGCCTTATTCGCGGCGCGCTTCTCTCGGTTGGAAGCGCTTAAAACCAACGTCCCCGACCGTACCAGCCCCCTCCGCCAAGGAGCAGAACAAGAACGAGGATGATGAGAAGTGTCTGGGTATCCATGATGTGACCCTTTCAGTGTCTCGACGCTTTCCGCGTCCTTCGACGCGACCCACTTTGCACCTTACCTAGCCACTGAGTCGCCGTCGTCGAGAGCCGGAAACACGCAAGGATTGAGCGCGACATGAGCGTGTCCAGGCGGGTCGCCACGCCTACGCATCGTGGTCGCCCGCCGAGTTTTTGTGACCGCCGCATGGGAAGAAAACAACCCGACGACACAATTTATGAGCGCAATTGTTTGGCCGAGTCATAGAAAAGCGGTACGTATTGAATTAATCTTTTTAGGGAGTATATGGTTTTCCTGAGAGGGTCTTCAGTATAAACTAGGTCTAGGCCATGAGCTGCGTCCAAACAATACATGTCATCGAGGACGACGCGATAATACGCATTTCATTGCATATGCTTTTAGGGGCAGAGGGTTACGTCGTTCACAGCCATGAATCCGCCCAAGCGTTCCTCAACACAATCCAGAAAGACGACGTCGGTTGCATCGTCACCGATGTGAATATGCCGGAAATGAGCGGACTCCAGCTTTTGTTTGAAATGTGCAAGCTACGCCTGTGTATGCCCGCCATCGTCATCAGTGGATTCATGGACGCTCGGCTCGACCAAGCGAGCAAGGAACAAGGCGCATTTCGTTGCTTCCAAAAGCCGGTCGATCTAGACGACCTCCTTGCCGCTATCCACGCGGCGTTGGTTCACGCCTATGGAGGAGATCAAAACCTGGCCTTTTCCAGCTAGCGCCGGCTGTATCGGAGCCGCATAAGATCCCATTACGTAAAATCGCGACGCACACCGAAAGTGTTGATTTCTGCACTGACGTCAGAACAAAATCGAAGGCCGCTTCGGGTTAACCTGCGACGTTAGTGGATTGTTCCTCCTCCCCACGTTGCAGCCGCGACGCACGCGTTCTCTGGCGGCGGCGACGCACCACGCCGGAACATGCCGCCCCCAAAAGAGAGCCCAATTCTGGGCAGCCTCGTCCCGACACGACCATGGCTAAAAAGAGCGGCTCTAGGCAACGCGAACGGACGCTTAATTTTTTTGAAATAGGCCTCAGCGAGCTGGAATGATTTCAGCCCTTCCGACCCGAGCTGGAAAACACCTTAGTTCCTGCCCGAGGTCAGCGCCATGACAAGCGCTCACAATCAATCAACAAGGTCGGCCAATATGTCCGTGTCCGCAGTCGGTTCAGCTCCCCCTCCCGTCTCCGCCCCGAGCGCATCCGCCGTTTCCCAAACGGCTCGCGCAGCGGACGGCGATTATCTGGTCAAGAGTTCTGCGACTTCCTCCGTCAAGGATTCCGACGGAGACTACAAACCCACGGCGAGCAGCGCCGTCGCCAGCTCTCCTGCTTCCACGTCTTCGAACGCAACTCAGGCGGCTGTGGCGAACTTGAAGCTTGGCGGCTAGTCGCGCCATTCCATCTGCTTGCCGATCCTAACAGCATCGGCTCCACCTCCGCGCAAGACCCCCGCAATATTGATCGGCCATCTAGGTGGCCGGTCAGACGGGGAGATTTGCATGAACGTTTCGGGAATTGGCGGCAGCTTTGCGCCGCAAGCCATGACTGGCGCCAGCGCGAGAATGCCGCCCAGTCAGAAAATGACGGCCCTCTTCTCCCAAATCGATGCGAGCGGGACGGGATCCATTAATCAAAGTCAGTTCACGCAAGCCTTCCAAACGATGAAGCCGACCGCAGGATTTCGCGCCATGGGGCCAAGCGCCGTTTTCCAAGCGCTCAACCCGAACAGCTCGGGGCTGGTCTCCCAGCAGAATTTCGTCCAGGGAATGACGCAGTTGATGGCGCAGTTTCGCTCCTCGACGAGCTCGGGCTTCTGAGGTTAGTCCTCGTACCCGGCGCGATAATTGAACCGCCGAGTTTGCCGCTGGGCTCGACATAAAGGTGATGCGCGCACGACGCGTTGAGCCATTGTGGAGCGGCCCCACCTTTCAGCAATGCGATTGTGGACGTGACGCCCGCCGACAAGCATGTCTTGGCGACGACCGTCACAGATGGCAGGCTCTCCACGGGACGACCCGTCTTGGGATCGAACACGTGGCTGTAACGGCGGCCGCCGATTTCCTGATAGCGCTCGTAGTCGCCGCTGGTCGCGACGCCACCGCCATCGACGAATAAAGTTGCGACAGCGTCTCCGCCGCGTAAAGGATTGCGCACGCCGATGCGCCATGGCGAGCCGTCGGGATGAGGTCCGATTACGGCGATATCTCCGCCCAGATCGACCAAGCCATGCCGCACGCCTGCAAGGCGACAAATCATGGCGGCTTGGTCTGCTGCATATTCTTTGCCTAGGCCGCCAAAATCCATCTCCATATCGGGGATCGGGAAGCTAAGCCAAGGGCAATTCCAGGAAATTTTCTCGAGCCCAATTCGGCTAAGAGCGTCAGCGATTTGCCGGTCAGTCGGGACGGCCGCACTCTCCTCGTTCCAAAGTCGTCGAAGCAATGCGGTAGTGACGTCAAATAGTCCGTCGGATTGACTGTGCGCCAAAAAAGCCCAATCGATGAGGCGGGCGGTCTCGTTGTCAACGGAGAGGCCGCTTCCTATGGTCGCGGCGCGGTTGATCTGGCTGAGAACGCCATCGGATCGATACCGCGAATACCGCCATTCAATTCGCCGCACTTCCTCGATGGCAGTCTCCGCAATTTTTTCTGCTGTCCGATGGTCGGAGACATAAAGAGCCAGCACGCATGGCGATCCCATAGCGGCAAAATCAAAACGAAAAAGCAATTCTGTGCTCATCCGTGATCGCATCCGCCAGCAACGAGTTCTCTGCCTTGAACGCCTATGTCAGACGGAGAGATTGATTGGGGCTTACGCAATTTGCCTGGGGTCGCGCTGATCTTTGCGCAGCTGATGGAAGTCGGGGAATTGAGCTTGCCGGAGTCCACCGCCGGCGCAAGTCTAAACTCCGTGTCCTCCGCGACTCGCAGCTGCGAGACGCGGCTCCCTAGGGTCCAGACCCATAAAATGGTTGGCGTAGCGGTCAGTTTATGATTCTCTCATGTCCTTTTTCAACCTTGTTGGTCGCGATGCGTCATTCCGCGGCGGCGGTTGCAGGAATGCGGCTGCGCATCGCTGGAGACGGAGGCTTCGAGACCCACCTCGGGATGACTGCAGCTGGCTACGGGCTCCGCAACCACAGGGGCACAAAAGGGCGTGACCCCACCTCTCACCCAAATATTTTTGTCCGCCGCGTCGGCAACGCTCGTCGGCTGCTCGCTCGGCCTCATCGGCGGAGGCGGGTCGGTTCTGGGCGTGCCGCTGATGGTCTATCTCGTCCGTGTCCCCGACGCGCATGTCGCGATCGGCACGAGCGCGCTCGGCGTCGCGGTCAATGCGGCGCTGAGCCTTGTCGAGCATGCGCGCGCCGGCTCGGTGAAATGGCGGTGCGGCGGGATGTATGCGGCGGCGGGCGTGACCGGCGCCTGGTTCGGCTCGAGCCTTGGAAAGATCGTCGACGGCCAGCGCCTGCTCTTCCTCTTCGCGCTCGTGATGATCGTGATCGGCGGCGTGATGCTGCCTCGACGCAAGGATGCGGGCGAGCCCGCCGCGGGGAATGCACCGTGGAAAAGGCGCCGAAGGTCTTGAGCTACGGTCTCGTTACCGGGGGATTTTCCGGCTTCTTCGGGATCGGCGGCGGATTTCTCATCGTTCCCGGTCTGCTGCGGTCCACCGGCATGCCGATGCTCAACGCCGTCGGCACGTCGCTCGTCGCGGTGACGGCCTTCGGCCTCACGACGGCGCTGAACTACGCCTCATCAAGTCTCATCGACGAGGGATTGGCGGCGGCCTTCATCGGCGGCGGCGTGGCCGGGAGCGCGCTCGGCGCCCGCGCCGCGCGGCGGCTCGCCAAAGAGACAGGCCGCCTCGCGATTCTCTTTGCAACGATCGTCTTCGGCGTCGCCATTTATATGCCGGCGCGAACGGCGAACGCCTGGTGAGACGGCGGACGCGAGGTCCGCCCGCCTTCCCCACGACCCGATCAGCGCTCGAGCGCGCCGCCGCTGTTCTTCCAGCCGCCGGTCCCGAGCGCATAGTGGCTTATGTCCCGGCAGCCGGCGTCGAGCGCCTGACGCAGCGCCTTCGCCGAACGGCCGCCCGCTTGGCAGATCAGAACGACAGGCTTGCTCTTGGGCAAAGCCGCGGGCGAGAATTTCGACAGCGGCATGTTGACCGCGCCCGGCACATGCCCCGCCGCGAATTCGTGGGGCTCACGCACGTCGACGATCGCAGCCGTCTTTTGAGCAACCGCTTGCGTAAAGGCTGCGTGCTCGATTGTCGGCAACGCCTCGCCTCCTTGCAGCTTCGAGAGTAGTCCTCCGAACATCTTCTCCTCCTTCTTGAGGTGTCAGACCGCCGCTTTGGCGGCGGTAAACTGCGAATAGGCGGCGAGCGCATGGCTCGCGTACATGGCGGAAGGGCCTGCGCCCATATAGATCGCCATGCCGAGCGTCTCTAGGATTTCATCGCGGGTCGCGCCGCGATCCACGGCCGCCTTGACGTGAAAGGCGATGCAATCGTCGCAGCGCGCCGAGACCGAGATCGCGATCGCGATCAGCTCCTTGGTCTTCGCGTCGAGGGCCTTCGCCGCGCCGGCCGTGACGGCAAGCGAGCCAAAAGCCTTCATCACCTCGGGCGCGCCCGTGCGCAGCTCCCGCAAATCGCCGCTGAGCGCTTTTGTCAGCTCCGGCCAGTCCTGAACTTGAACCATGGCTTGTCCTCCTTTTTTGGCGGGGGTAGTTCATCGTCTCGAAGCACCACATAGATCGCGGGGATCACCAGCAGCGTCAGCGCCGTGGACGATGCGAGCCCGAAGACGAGAGAGATCGCCAATCCCTGGAAAATGGGATCGGTGAGGATGAAGGCGGCGCCGATGATCGCGGCGGCCGCCGTGAGGAAAATCGGCTTGAAGCGCACCGCGCCGGCCTCGATCAAGGCCGCGCGCAGCGGCATGCCCTTCTCGCGCAAATGCCGGATGAAATCGACGAGCAGGATGGAATTGCGCACGACGATGCCTGCAAGCGCGATGAAGCCAATCATCGACGTGGCTGTGAAGGCAGCGTTGAAGAACCAATGACCGAGCATGATGCCGACCAGCGTCAGCGGCACCGGGGCCAGAATGACCAGCGGCAGCTTGAAGGAGCCGAATTGCGCGACGACCAGCAGATATATGCCGAGCAGCGCCACCATGAAGGCCGCGCCCATGTCGCGGAAGGTCACATAGGTCACCTCCCACTCTCCGTCCCAGAGCACGGTCGGCTTCGAATCGTCGAGCGGCTGCCCATGGTATTTGATCGTCGGCGGGCCTTCCTTGCCCCGGTCCATGGCTTTGATCTGATCCTCGACCGCGAACATGCCGTAAATCGGCGCCTCGAACCGTCCGGCGAGCTCACCCGTGACCATCTCCGCAAACCGTCCATCGCGGCGGAAGATCGGATAGGAGCTGAGTTCCCGCGTCACTCTGACGACGTCTCCAAGCTCCACATTGGCGCCTTGGCGCACGGTGCCTCCAGCCGGCAGCGGGGTTGAGAGGATGCGTTCATTCTCCGCCAGCGCGGAGCGCGGCAGCGCGAGCGTAATATCGATGGGTTTCGCCCCGCCGCCGCGCTGCGAAAAGCCGATTTTCACCCCGCCGACGAGCGCGGCGATCGTATCGTAGACAGCCTGCTGCTCGACGCCATGAAACTCGAGCGCCTCTTGATCGATCGAATAGCGCAGCCGCTCTTGACGCACGCCAAAACTGTCGTCGACGTCGACGATGAAGTCGACCGCTTCAAAGGCCTGGCGCACTTTGGTTGCGATCTCGCGGCGCGCCTCCGCCGTGGGTCCGTAGATTTCGGCGAGCAGAGTTGAAAGCACCGGGGGGCCGGGCGGGACCTCGACGACCTTGATCGAGGTGTGCGCCGGCCTCTCCAACCCCTCGAGGCGCTTGCGGATATCGAGCGCAATCGCGTGGCTCGCGCGTTTTCTCTCGTCCTTGGGCAGGAGATTGACCGCAAGATCGCCCATGTTCGGAGCGGCGCGGAGATAGTAGTGGCGAACGAGCCCGTTGAAATTGAAGGGCGCCGCTGTTCCGGCATAGGACTGGATCGAGGTCAGCTCCGGCAAATCCTTCAGCCTTTCGGCCGCCGCCGTGAGCAAGCGGTCCGTGGCTTCCAACGAAGCGCCGCGCGGCAAATCGACGACAACCGCGATTTCCGACTTGTTGTCGAAAGGCAGAAGCTTCACGCGAACGCTCTTGGTCGCAAAAAGGCCGAGCGCCGCCAGCGTCGCGAGGCCGACAAAGAGAAGAAAGCGCTTGGAGTTTTCTCGCCCCTTCAACAAACGGGCGGCGATGCCTTTGTAGAAGCGCCCCATCACGCCGGGATCGGGCTCGAGGTGCTCATGAGCCTCCAATTTCTCGAAACGGCTTCGAGCGATCATCATCAACAGCCATGGCGTGATGGTCATGGCGACAAAGAAGGAGAACACCATTGCGAGCGAGGCGTTGGCCGGAATGGGGCTCATATAAGGCCCCATCAGGCCGGAGACGAAAAGCATCGGCAAGAGCGCCGCGACGATCGTGAGCGTTGCGACGATTGTCGGATTGCCGACCTCCGCGACACCTTCGATCGCGGTCTCTACTAGACCGCGGTCTCCGCGCATCTCCCAGTGTCGCACAATGTTCTCGACGACGACGATAGCGTCGTCGACGAGAATGCCGATCGAGAAGATGAGCGCAAAAAGACTGACACGATTGATCGTGTAGCCCATCATGTAGGAGGCGAAGAGCGTCAACAGGATCGTCGTGGGGATGATCACGAAGACGACGACGCCCTCGCGCCACCCCACCAGAAAAACGATGAGCGCGACGATCGAGAGCGTTGCGAGAGCCAAATGGAAAAGCAGCTCATTGGCCTTCTCGCTCGCCGTCTCGCCGTAATTGCGCGTGACGTCGACGTCGAGATCGTTGGGCACGATGCGGCCCTTGGTCAGCTCCAGACGTTGGAGGATCTCCTGGGCGAGCACGACGGCGTTAGCGCCCTTGCGCTTGGCGATCGCGAGGCTGACCGCGGGACGCTTGTCCAAAGCCCCCTTGGCGTCGCGGGTGAAGGTCCAGCCAAAGTGCTCCGGCTGCGCCTCCCCGACGCGCACCGTCGCGACGTCCTTGACATAGACCGGGCGGCCATCGCGTGAGGTGAGCAGCAACAGGCCGATGTCGGGCACGCCCTGCAGCGTTTGTCCCGCGACGACGGATAACGAGCGGTTGTTGTCACGAAAGGCGCCGACCACCATGGTGCGGTTGGCGTTAGTGAGCTTTTCCGCGAGCTGATTGAGCGTGATGCCAAAGACCGACAATCGTTCCGGGTCGGGCTCGACGCGAATCTGATTGGGGCTGCCGCCGACGATGTAGGTCAGACCGACGTTGTCGACCTTGGCGAGCTCGTGCCGCAGCTCGTCGGCGACCTGATAAAGCCCATTGTCGTTCCAATTGGCGGCCCTTTCTGGCTTTGCCGAAAGGGTAAGGACGACGATCGCCACATCGTCGATCCCGCGTCCGATGATCAGCGGCTCGGGTATGCCTTTCGGCAGTCCGAGGATGTTGGCTCTGATCTTGTCGTGAACCCGCAACACCGCATTGTCCTGGGGCGTGCCGACGAAGAAGCGCGCGGTGACGACGACATTGTCGTCCTGGGTCTGCGAGTAGACGTGCTCGACGCCGTTGATGCTCTTGATGAGATCCTCGAGCGGTCGCGTTACGAGCTCGATCGCATCCTCAGCTCTATAACCGTTAGTCGAGACGATGATGTCGACGAGCGGCACGGAGATCTGCGGCTCCTCCTCTCGCGGTAGCGCCTGCAACGCGATGAGCCCCACGAGAAGTGAGGCGATGAGCAGAAGAGGCGTAAGCGGCGAGCCAATGAAGGTCCGTGTCAGGGCTCCGGAAATGCCGAGCTTCATGGGACCACCACCACGTCGCCATCTCTGAGTCCGGAGAGAATTTCAATTTCCTTGCCGCGCGCCTCGCCCGGCTGCACGACGATCTCGGCCCCATCATGGAGGCGCACGAAGTCCACGCCGGCGCGTCGATAAACCGCGGCTCGAGGAAGGAAGATCGCCTTGCGCTTGCCGGTCGGGACATAGACGCGCGTGCGCTCGCCAACGAAATAGTCGCCGAGTCCGTCGACCTCGACGTCGGCGATCACGCGTCCCCCCTGGATCTGCGGGTAGACTAGGCGCACGCGACCGGGAGTTCGGACCTCTCGACCGCTCTCCTCGACGCCGCGTCCGCCGATTTGGACCGTATCGCCCGCACGGATATATCGCGCGTGTCGCTCAGGGAGCTGCAAGCGCAGGATATATTTGTCCTCGGTGACCGTCGCGATGGTCTCTCCGGGCATGACGGCGCGCCCGACCGAGACGGGAACGGTCAAGACGCGTCCCGCGCCCGCGGCCAAAACTTTCCCTTCGCTCGTTTGCTGTTCGACGACCCCACGGTCGCTGCGCATCGCCGCCAGACTTTTCTCGGCGACGTCCAAGGCCGTCCTCGCCTGGTCGCGGACGACCTTGGTCGTCACGCCATGCTGCAAAAGGTCCTGAGCGCGGTCGAAGTCGGCCTTCGCCTTGTCGCGCTGCGCCTGCAGGGATTGGATGCGCTGATCGATCCCCTGGATTTGCAGATACAGCTTCTGATCGGTGATGAGCGCGACCTCTTCTCCCGCCGTGACGCGATCGCCTTCCTTGACCTTCAACGCCGAGACGGTCCCGCCAATGCGCGCGCGCAGAATCTGCACATGAACGGGTTCGACGGTGGCGATCACCGATTTGAGGTCGTCGACCGGAGCCGCGCGAACCGTGACTTCGGCGGCTGCGCTCTCGCCCCCCCACGTCATCAACAGAACTGCGACCAGTTCGACTAAAAATCGCATTCGCATGACTGATTTCATCATCCCCGTCGGCCCCTTCGCGGTGACTTGACACATATATTCGTACTATATAAATTAGCAACCATGAATTTATCCGAACTCGCTCCCAAAGCCGCGGAGGCAGAGAGGTTCCTGAAGGCGCTGGGAAATCGGCACCGGCTAATGATTCTTTGTAAGCTCCATAATGGAGAGGCTGGCGTCTCCGAATTGCAACGGGCCTTAGGTTTGGGCCAGTCCTCCCTGTCACAGCATCTCGCAAGATTGCGGAGGGACAAGCTCGTCAAGACCCGTCGCGAATCGCAAGCCATATACTATTCGCTCGCCACCGCCGACGTGACACGCGTCATCGCCCTGCTTGCAGAATTGTTCTGCGCTGGCGACGGAGTGCGGGCGAAAGTAGCCAAGCCCAAACGCAATGGTGGGGAGAAAACGCGCTGCTCCCTCGCTCCCGTTGTTTCCAGAGGACAGAGAACATGAGCATCGATCGAATTGTCATGGCCTTCGCCGGCGTCATGATCATGCTGAGCCTCGCGCTCGCGCATTTTTTCGGCGAATGGTGGCTGTTGCTCGCGGCCTTCGTCGGGCTTAATCTCTTTCAGGCCGCTTTCACGCGATTTTGCCCTCTCGCGATGCTGTTGAAGAGATTTGGTTACGCTTCCGGCGCTGCATTTTGATCCTCGGCTTTGAGACATTGTCGCTTTCGATCGCAAGGCGATGCGCCTAACGTTGAGATTGCGACGCGTCGCGCTTCGCGCCGGATTATCGGAGCAGGGAGCGGCGCGCCGACTGTCGAGCCGACTTTTGAATAGTCAGGCCCGACTTGCTCGAGACCTGTGGGTGTCGAGCAAGCCGAAAATAAGGACGGCGCGTCCGTCGGCGCTTCCGCCGACCGGCGCGATAAACCGACGCTCAGACGTGAGACGACTGATGCGCCGCCATGTTCCGAAAAGCGTCGTCTCAAACAAACGCCCGCGAAGCGAAAAAGCGAACGCGGCACGGAGAGAGAAACGTCATGACTAAGATTGTCGTGCTCGGCGCGGGCATCGGCGGTGTGCCGCTCGCCTTCGAGCTGAAGGACATGCTGGGAAACAAAGCCGAGATCACCGTCGTCTCGCAGACCGACTATTTCCAGTTCGTTCCCTCGAACCCCTGGGTTGCCGTAAACTGGCGCAAGCCGACGGACATCAAGGTCAGCCTCCCCGAGGTGTTTAAAAGACGCAAGATCGGCTTCACCTCCGTCGGCGCAAAGCGTTTGAAGGCCGCCGAGAACCGCGTGGAGCTCAATGACGGAAGCTCCCTGCCGTACGACTATCTGGTCATCGCGACGGGGCCGCATCTCGCCTTCGACGAGGTCGAAGGCCTCGGTCCCAGGGCGAACACCAAATCCATCTGCCAAGTCGAGCATGCGGGTCCCACGGGCGAGGAATGGGCGGAGTTTTGCAAAAATCCCGGACCAATGGTCATCGGCGCAGTGCAGGGCGCCTCCTGCTTCGGGCCCGCCTATGAATATGCGCTGACCGTCGTCTCGGATCTGCGCAAGCGCAAGATCCGCGACCGCGTACCGATCACCTTCGTGACCTCCGAGCCCTACATCGGCCATCTCGGCCTCGGCGGCGTCGGCGACACCAAGGGAATGCTCGAATTGCTGATGCGCGACCGCGACATCAAATGGGTGACCAACGCCAAGATCGATCGTGTCAACCCTGATTCGGTCGAGGCGACCGAGTTCAACGAAGACGGCTCGGTAAAGAAGGCGCATAAGATCGCCTCGAACTTCACGATGCTGCTGCCGGCGTTCCGCGGCGTCGATTGCCTGAAGGAAGAGGACGGCAAATGGATCGACGGCCTCACCAATCCGCGCGGCTTCATCACGGTCGATCGCAAGCAGCGCAACGCCAAATATCCGAATATTTTCGCCGTCGGCGTCTGCGTCGCTTTGCCGCCCTTCGAACCCACCCCGGTCCCCGTCGGAATGCCCAAAACAGGCTACATGATCGAATCGATGTGCACGGCCGCTGCGCATAACATCCGCGATCTCATCGTCGGCACGGAGCCCACGCATGAGGGCACCTGGAACGCGGTCTGCTTGGCGGACTTCGGCGACAGCGGCATCGCCTTCATCGCGCAGCCGCAAATCCCCCCGCGCAACGTCAACTGGTCGTCGAAAGGCTACTGGGTGCATCTCGCGAAAGTCGCCTATGAATTCTATTTCCTGCGCAAGGTGCGAAAGGGCCATTGCGAGCCGTTCTACGAGCGCATCATCATGAAGTGGCTTGGCATTGTCCGACTGAAGGGAACACATGCGTGACATGGTCCCGCTTGGCGCGGCTCTTCGGTTCTTGTTACATTGCAGGGAGAATGATCGGCCGGCGCCTCCCGCAAGGAGGTGAAGGCCAAGGACGGAAGTTGTGTCGGATGGACATCGCCGTGCGAAAGCTCGCGTATTTCTTGCCGGATCGGAGGATTAACCGCCTCCAATCCGGCATCCTAGCGCGTCCCGCGAACGATATGCGACCTACCATGCAATCGCTCGGCGCCCTGATGATCTTGGCCGCAGCGTCGAGCGCGTCCTTTCCGACCCAGAACGCTTCGGCGGAGACGATAATCTCCGCTCTCGAACGCGCCTACAACAGCAATCCGGAGCTCAATCGGGATCGGGCCAGCGTGCGCGTGCAGGATGAGAGCGTGGCGAAGGCCTGGTCCGGCATGCGGCCGAGCGCCGGGCTTCAGGGAAGCGTCGGGGTGCAAGACTCGAACTGGAAGTTTCCGATCCCCGATCTGCGCGTCCCGTTCATCTGGACCACCAGCATCGCTCCGGTCAGTCCGATCAACGGCAAGCGCCTCGCTGTACAGCAGGCATATTCGGGACAGCCGCGAGGCGGGAGCTTCAACGTCTCGCAAACCCTTTTCGACGGCGGTCGAACCAAGAACGCCGTGGGCCAGGCCGAGGCGGGGGTCTTCGCCGCGCGCGCCATGGCGGAGCTCTCCGAGCAGATGACTCTGCAAAGCGGCGCAGCCGCTTACATGAATGTCCTGCGCGACACCGCGATTCTCTCGCTGCGTAAGAACAATATTTCGAATTTGGAGCTGCAGCTTTACAACACGCAGCAGAGATTCCGCGTCGGCGAGGTCACAAACACCGACGTGTCGCAGGCCGAGGCGGCCCTCGCTCAGGCCCGCTCCGACTATGCCGCGGCACAGGCGCAACTGAGGAGCAGCATCGCCGACTACCACCAGATCATCGGCGTGGATCCCGGGCGGCTGGAGCCGGCCTCCCCCATCGAGAGATTGCTGCCTGCCTCCGTCGAGGAAGCAATCGACGTCGCTATTCAAGAACACCCCAGCGTAAGGGCGGCGATGAGCGAGGTGGACGCCGCGGAATTCGCCGTGCGCGCCGCCGAAAGCGCCTTGGCGCCCACATTGTCCCTCGACGGGCAGGTCCAGCAACAAGATGATTTCTGGGGTTGGCACGGCGCGCGCCTCTTCACCGCCGAGGTCCGCGCTTCGCTCAAGGTGCCGCTCTATCAGCGCGGCGAGGAATACGCTTCAATTCGTCAGGAGAAGGAAAAATTGGGGCGAGCGAGGCTCGAACTCGACGTCCAAAGGGCCAAGGTGCGGGCGAATGTCGTTACGACTTACGGTCGTCTCCAGGCGACCAAAGCGCAGATAAAGTCTGATCAGGCGACAGTGAAAGCGGCGGAGGCGGCGCTGAACGGCGTGCGCCGGGAAGCGCAGGCCGGGCAGCGCACGACGCTGGACGTGCTGAACGCTCACCAGGCTCTGCTCAATGCACGGACCAATCTGCTCATCTCGCAATCCGATCGCGTGATCGCCTCCTTCATGGCGCTCGCCGCGATTGGAAGGTTGTCGGCTGAGAACTTGAAGCTCGACGTCATCCCGCATGATCCGACTCTCCACTTCGAGGAAGTCAAGCTCAAAAGCTTCGGATTTGACGCGAATGGCAGGTGAGAGGGCGACCTGCGTCTCGCCGCACGCGAACATGTGTCAACAATCGGCGAGAGCCATTCCCTGATTGGCATTGCCCCGCGCGGGCCTCCGCGCAATAGGCGGGCGCGCCTTCGACCTTCGGCGCCTCGGAGCAGAGCGATGTCCGAGAATGGTGACGCGCTCCAGACTGAGTGAGACGTCACGTCGCACCCTGCAGCGCCGCCAAACGCGACCAAATCACATTCACGACTGAAATGAAGAAGTATGAAAAAAGCTGCATCCGTCGCCGCGTCCTAGCACGTCGCCAATCTGAGCGGGAGTTTGGATGAGACGAACATCCCTTGCACGAGACATTGGCGTGGCGCTCGCCTTCAAAGCGCTGGCGCTTGCCGCGCTTTATTTCCTGTTCTTCGACCGCGCTCACAAGATCGTGGTTACGCCGGCGAAAATGGCGGCCCACCTCGTCGAACTGCCCGCGCTCTCGGGACGTCAAGGCCACAAAGGAGAATGAAATGCCCGAACTTGACGTCGTGACGCTTTCACGCCTGCAATTCGCGCTGACGGCGCTCTATCACTTCCTCTTCGTGCCTTTGACTCTCGGGCTTGCCTGGATGCTGGCCATTATGGAGAGCGTCTATGTCATGACCGGTCGCACGGTGTGGCGCGACGCGACGAAGTTCTGGGGCGCGCTGTTTGGAATCAACTTCGCGATGGGCGTCGCCACGGGCGTCACGATGGAGTTCCAGTTCGGCACGAACTGGAGCTACTACTCGCATTATGTCGGCGACATTTTCGGGGCGCCGCTGGCGATCGAAGGCCTCATGGCCTTCTTTCTCGAGGCGACCTTCGTCGGTCTATTCTTCTTTGGCTGGAATCGCCTGACCAAGGTTCAGCATCTCGCCGTCACATGGCTCGTCGCGCTTGGCAGTAACCTCTCCGCGCTTTGGATCCTCGTCGCCAACGCCTGGATGCAGAATCCCGTGGGATCGCGTTTCAATCCGCAAACCATGCGCATGGAGCTCTCCTCCTTCGCCGACGTACTCTTCAATCCGGTGGCTCAATCTAAATTCGTGCACACGGTCAGCTCCGGTTATGTGACGGGCGCGGTTTTCGTCATGTCGATCAGCGCCTATTACATGTTGCGCGGGCGGCATAAGGATATTGCGCGGCGTTCGCTGGTCGTCGCGGCGAGCTTCGGTCTGGCCTCGGCGCTCTCTGTCGTCGTGCTTGGTGACGAGAGCGGCTATACGGGGGGCGAAAACCAAAAGATGAAAATCGCGGCGATTGAAGCGATGTGGGAGACCGAACCCGCGCCAGCGTCATTCACGCTCTTCGGCGTCCCAGACCTCAAGACGGAAACGACGAAATATGCGGTCGAGATTCCTTGGGCTCTCGGTCTCATCGCGACGCGATCGTTGGACAAGCCGGTGGAGGGCATCAAGCCGCTCGTCGCGATGGCCGAGAAGCGCATCCGCAATGGCCTGCCTGCTTATCGCTGGGTAGAGGAGCACGGCGGCGGCGAGGCGACCGTTCCGCCGGAGCTCGAAAGCTCGATGAAGGACCTCGGTTACGCTTTCCTGCTCAAGCGCATTCGTCCCGACATAGAAAACGCGTCTGACGCCGAGATTCACGAAGCGGCGGAATCCACCATCCCCGACGTGCCGGTGCTTTTCTGGTCGTTCCGGATCATGGTGGCGCTCGGCTTCTTTTTCATCGCCCTGTTCGGCTTCGCTTTCTACCTCTCGAGTCAAAGGCGCTGCGGCAAGCCCTGGTTCCTGCGCCTGGCTATGTATAGCCTGCCGCTGCCTTGGATTGCCGCCGAGCTTGGATGGATTGTCGCCGAATATGGCCGCCAGCCCTGGATCATCGACGGCGTGATGCCGACCTTCCTCGGCGCCTCGAACATTCCGGCGAGCAATGTCTGGGCGAGCCTCTTGGGGTTCGTGCTTTTCTACTCCACGCTGGCCATCATCGATCTCGTCCTGATCGTCAAATATGTCCGCATCGGCCCCGAAACGACATCAGACGAGCCTGAGCCCTCGGCTCTCGCTCCTGCAGGCGCACGCTAAGGAGGGACATCATGCTTCTCGACTATGCAACCTTGCGCCTGATCTGGTGGGCGCTGCTCGGCGTGCTGCTGATCGGTTTCGCGATCATGGACGGGTTCGACCTCGGCGTCGCGATATTGCATCCCTTCGTCGCGCGCACCGACGGAGAAAGGCGCGTCGCGATGAATGCGATCGGTCCGGTTTGGGAGGGCAATCAGATCTGGTTCGTGCTTGGCGGCGGCGCGGTGTTCGCCGCGTGGCCTCTCCTCTACGCGACCTCCTTCTCCGGCTTCTACCTCGCGATGATGCTCGTGCTGATCGGCTTCATCCTTCGCCCGGTCGCCTTGACGTTTCGATCGAAGCTCGAGAGCCCCCTGTGGCGCACGGTGTGGGATTACGCCTTCTTCATCTCCGGCCTCGTGCCCTCTTTGGTGTTCGGCGTGGCCTTCGGCAATCTGCTGCTAGGGGCGCCGTTCCATTTCGAGAAGAGCTTGCGGCTCGTCTATGAGGGCAACCTCCTCGGCCTCCTCAATCCCTTCTCGCTGCTCTGCGGCCTCATCAGCATCGCCATGCTCGTAATGCAGGGCGCGAGTTTCCTCGCGGCGAAGACCGAAGGCGAGATTACTGCGCGGGCGCGTCGCTTTGGCGCTATGGCTGCCTCCGCCCTTCTATTGCTGTTTACCCTCGCGGGAATTTGGGTCGCGCTCGGCGTCGACGGCTACGCCGTGCGGGGCGCGGTGAACATGTCCGGCGCCTCCAATCCGCTGCTCAAGACCGTTGTTCACGAGCACGGGGCGTGGTTTGCGAATTACGGTCGCATGCCGCTCAGCCTTGCGGCTCCCGTGCTGGGCTACCTCGGCGCAATCCTAGCGATTGTCGCTCTGCGCGCCAACGCGGCAAAAGTCGCGCTTGTAAGCAGCAGCCTCTCTATCGTCGGCGTCATCACGACCGCGGGCTTCAGCCTGTTTCCCTTCCTCCTGCCCTCGTCCAGCCATCCCGATCACAGCCTGACGGTCTGGGACGCCTCGTCGAGCCAGACGACGCTGACGCTGATGCTGTTCGTGGTTCTCGTCTTCCTACCGATCGTGCTGAGCTATACGGCTTGGGCTTATCGTGTGTTCCGTGGCGTGAAGAGCGAAGCCGACATCCTTCGCGGCGACGACTACGCCTACTGAGAAAGGAACGAAAGCATGTGGTATTTTTCGTGGATTTTGGGACTCGGCCTAGCTTGCGCCTTCGCCATTCTCAACGCCATGTGGCTCGAGCTCGATCAATACAGCGATGAGAAGTAGCGCAGAAAGGTCTGAGAGGCGTCAGCACCTCAGAGTGCGAGTTCCACAGCTCTCGCGAGCCTGAGGCAGCGCGCACGGCCGCGCTCTCGTGACGCCCGCCGCGCAGTAGGGGAACGCTATGAAACTGCTTGCAACTGCTCTCTTGGGCGCGGTCCTGATGGTCGCTGGATGGAGCGTCGAAAGGGCTTTCGCCGCACCCACTGGCTATTATCAAGATCAGAAGGTCGTGTATCACAATGATGGAGGCGGCCCAGACAATGCCTCCTATTTTAAGCGGATGCTGAACAGCATTCAGAACCACATTGAAGCCCTCGGCAAGGAGCACGTTGAGATCCGCGTCGTCGACCATGGTAGTGGCTTGGAATTATTTCAGTTAGCAAATACGAATAAGGATCTGGCGAGTCGTCTTGACGACCTCCGGGGAGCGGGAGTGCGCTTTCTGGTTTGCGCCAACACCTTAAAGGAACGCCAAATTGACTGGCAGTCGCTTTACGGTGGGACGCAAAATGATATCGTGCCGAGCGGCGCCGCCGAGCTTGCCCGATTGCAAGGCATGGGTTTTGTCTACATCCATCTCTGAGAGCCGGGAGGGCAATGCTGGCCGAGTGTGAGTTTGGCGTGAAATGCTGGCCTTGTTGCTCGAAAAAAGAGCTGACGAGGTTGACCCTAGTGGCAGCGCCTCTCCCACCTCTCCGCGGAGGGCAGGCTTGGAAAAGAGCGTCATAATCGTCTGTCCCAATTGCGGCGGGCTGAACAAAGCTCCGGAGACTCGACTTTCCGCGGGAAAGCTGCCTGACTGCGGGCGCTGCCATGCGCCCCTCTTCGCTGGGCGCCCCGTGGAGATCAAGAGCGCCGAGGCTTTCGACCGGATGATCGGCAAAACGGAGTTGCCCGTGCTGGTCGATTTCTGGGCGGCGTGGTGCGGACCCTGTCGCGCCATGGCGCCGGAGTTCGAAGCCGCGGGCCGCGAACTCGAACCCATGGCGCGTCTTGCGAAGGTCGACACGGAATGCATGCCCGAGATCGCCGCCCGCTTCGGCGTCAGGAGCATCCCCACGATGATTCTCTTCTTTCAGGGGCGCGAAATAAAACGCCAGAGCGGTGCGGTTGGCCGCGCCGCAATTGTTGCGTTCGCGAGAAGCGTAAGCTGAATTCCTCTGTCGAAGAACGGGCGCCGCGCATTGTGAGGGCGATTCAGTGAAATCCGGCGAACATCCGGATGGCGCGATTTCTGTCGTCTTGGAATTGCTCAATGGCTCGCGTAAGCGAAGGCGAGACGAATTTCAGGATTTTGCGCGCGCAGCATAGGATCGTGAAAATGTTGCGGGGCGCGTTGTCGCTGCGGTTGGTGTAGCCGTCCTCGCCGAGCGTCACGTCCTTGTCGCGATGCATGATCTCGATTCCCCAATGCCCGCGGTTGAATTTCAACAAGGCTTCCGGCGCAGCGTCCTGCGCCTTGAGGCTGGTGATGAGATAGACGACTTCAACCTTGGGGTCTTGCCACTTTCCGTTGACCTTGCGCTGTCGCCAGCGGGTCACGCGGCAGATTTGGCGCGCCGTCGGCCATTCGTCCTCTATGCCGGCGGCCTCCGCCGGCAGTACGTCGATGCGGCGACGCTCGATGCGGCCGTGGGCCTTCTCGACGCCGCTCTCATAGCTCAGGAGGGGGAAAAATCGGCTCGTTGAAAGCCGTTTCGACATTTTCCAGCAGGATTTTCTGATTGTCCTTGATGGGCAAGATGTAATCGCCGCCGCGCTGAACAATCTTGGCCACAATCGACTTTTGACAAAACATGGCGTCCCCGGTGACGACCTTTCCCGTAAGGTCGAGCCGGTCCAGAAGCTTGAGCGCGTCGGGGATCTCGAAACCTTTGCCGCGCGAGGCCTCCTGCTGAAGCATCGTCTGAAGGCCGCCGCAGAACGCCGAAAGCACGTGCTCCGCCTTGCCCTCGCCGTCCTTGCTCGCGCGCATGGTCTTGCCGTCGATCGCGATGTGGCGCGCCTCGCCGTTCGTCTTGAGGCAAAGAGCGCCGAGAACCTCGGCCAAGGCGTGTGGATCGAGAATGCGCAGCGTCTCGGTGAGCGTCGCGTGACAAGGCGTGCGATCACGCGGAAAGCCAAGCTGCGCCCGCTGGCGCCGGGTGAGGCTGCGCCCCAGCAGGAAAGCCGCCTTCATCCCGCGCCGTCCGCACAACATCGAGACCATGATCAGGCTGAGGATCGACCAAAGGCGATAATCTTGCCCTTGCCTGCCGCGAGGGTCAGGCATTTGCTGAAGGACCAAGCGCAAGCTCATATTAGGGTCTCCACGAATCAAGAAGCCCTTAAGAATCAGAAACAACCCGTCCATTCAAGCGGTTGGGCCGCTTTAGCAAATTGCCCTGCGCATTGTGAGCGGCTATTGGCCTTGTTTTAACTAACGGACGGGTTTCTGCGTTGGGACCGTCGCAGGGATTCTGGATCCGCCGAGATGGCGACGACTGGCTAATTGGCGAAGATCTTCAGAGCAAAACGACAGGGGGAGTTTTTGAGAATTCTTTCTCGGCGACTGCCTCGGCGAGGTCGCCGGCGGTGGGAGTTCCGCTAGTTAGTTTTTGCACGATTGCGCGCAAGCTGCGGTTTGGTTTAAGTCGGCGCGAAAGTTGCCTTCCCCGAGAGGCGGAAGGAGGGAGAGACAGCATGGAAATCGATTGGACCCACTTCACGCCCTGGGCGTCTTTGGCGGGAGGGGTGGTGATCGGGCTCGCTGCGGCGGCTCTGCTCCTGCTCTCGGGGCGGACACTTGGCATTAGCGGCATTCTCTACGGGGCCATGACGGGTGTCGGCGCGGAATTTCGCTGGCGCGCGACCTTCTTGCTCGGGCTTTTGGGCGCCCCCGCCGTGCTTATGATTTTCGTCACGCCGACGCCGCCGCATTTCGACGCGCCGATGGCGCGCATCGCAGTTGCCGGACTCCTCGTCGGCTTTGGCGCGCGTTTGGGATCCGGCTGCACGAGCGGTCATGGAATTTGCGGGCTGTCGCGACTGTCGCCGCGCTCCTTGGTCGCGACCCCAACCTTCATACTCGCCGGCTTCCTGACCGTCTACGTCATCCGTCATATCGTCAAGTAAGGGACACTGCGATGCGCGCCTTCATCTTATTCGCAGTCGGTCTCGTCTTCGGCGTGGGGCTCTATCTTTCCGGCATGACACAACCGAGCAAGGTTCAAGGCTTTTTGGACATCGCCGGCCGCTGGGACCCGTCGCTCGCCTTCGTCATGGGGGGCGCGCTCGCTATTGGGTTCCTGGCCTTTTCCGTCGTGAAGCGACGGAGCCGGACTCTTCTTGGCGACGAATTGCAGCTGCCGCCGATCGGCAAAATCGATAAGCCGCTCATCGTCGGCAGTTTCATCTTTGGCGTCGGTTGGGGTCTTGCGGGCGTCTGCCCCGGCCCGGCTCTCTTCAACGTCGGCCTTTTCGACTCGGCGTCGGTCGTTTTCGTCGTCTCCATGGCGGTCGGCATGGCGCTCGAGCGGGCGTACAGGAACTTGCCGGCGCCCAAAACGACGCGCCCCACGCCGGCAGCGACGCCGCCGGTTGTCGCCGATGCGTGAGCCGGGATTTGCCGGATGAGTCTCGGTTCAGACGACACAAGGATTTCCCAACCTGGCGCCTTTGGCGCCCGCCAACGCTGCAGCTATTGACGTCGAAATCGCATTTGCCGCGTGACGTAGAGGGTTAGCGTCGGGATGCGAATATCTGTTGGTCGTGGTCGGTTGCGAGTGGCCGAGCAGTTTCCCGACGGTCGGACCCAGTGAAGCGCCCGCTCCGATGCTCGGGAAGGAATGGCGCAGAACATGAAGCCGCATGCCTTGCAGTTCCCTCAGTTCTTCCCGCGAAAGATAGCACTCCTGGCGTAGGATCTCGCCCAGACTGGAATGCAGCCGCGCGACATCGGCACCGCCGATATCGATGATCCCCTTCTCTCCGAGTTCCGGCAGGACGTATTTGTCGAGCAAGCATCGATATGACTCGGCGGTTCTGGCTTTGCACTTGTCGAGGACGTGTTGCGCCATAAAGTCCTCGGCGACTTCGTGGAAGGTCCGAACCGCGCGCTCGGTGCGGCGCTCGGCGACGGGATCGGCGCCCGCTTCGATTACCCCGAGCAGGTTCAGCGCCTGCGCGCGCGCCTGTTCCGCAACGCGGATCGAGACTGTGGCGCAGGCTCGCGCCAACCGCAGCGATGGCAAAATATCCCGCTCATGTTGATTCGAGTAGATCGCGCGCCACCCTTTCTGGTGGCCACATTTCATCGGCGACGAACGGAGCGCCGTCGCCTTCGGTGAAGAGACGTTCTTGAGAGGGGGTCGATGCGTGGCGGGTGAAGTAACGGAGGATGAAATGCGACATAGTAAGCGCGCGTATTTGGCGGTCACGCTTTTCGCCACCTTTATGGGAAGCGCCGCGGTGGCGGCGCCCGGTTCGGCTTTCTCCAATCGCCTGAATGCGGACAGTTCCCTGGATGGGCCGTGGTCGGCGGGAGTCCAACTCGCGGTGATCCTTGGACCCACCGCGTCAGTATCCGCGCTCCAATCGGTGGAACGAAATCCTAGGCTCACGCTGGTGAAGAAAAAGAAAGCTTCCGCTGCGGAGGTCTGCGCTGCGAAGTGCGACAAGGCGTATCAGCGCTGCTACAGCCAGGAAAACAAGGCAGGAACGCCCGAAGTTCAAGGTGGGCAGCCATGCCAAGAACAAAAGGACATGTGCCTGCGAGCGTGCCCACAGTGAGCGATCAATGGGAGCGAGTTGTGGTGTTGCGGCTCGGGCGTTTTCGCGCTTAAAGGCCCGGTCTGTTCTCCATCACTCTCATCATTGACGTCGTCGCCTATTGGATCGACATTCACGTGATCACCACTGCGTTCAAGGCAGAAAAGACTCTCAAGGACACCGTGCCGCATCGCCCATTCCCTCGTGCTCTTTTGGAAAGTCGTCGACCCGAAAAAGGCGGCGCTCGATGTGGCCGATTACGCGAGCACCATCAATTGGGCCGCGGAGACGGCGCTGCGCGATGTAATCGGCAAGACTATGCTCTCGGACATTCACAAAAGAGTTGCTGCGTAATCCTTCCCGCCAGCGCGCCCTGAAGGGATACTGCGAGAAATGTCAAACTACTACTGCCACTCCGGCAGAGCCGGGGGAACTCTCACTTCGTTTTAGTGATGAAGATCCGGCCCGTTGATTTCTGATAATCAATCTCCTGGCGAGTGCGATGGTGTTGTTCGTAGCCGTTCAAATTGGCAGTGACGGACCAATCAGTAACAACCCCTGGCGGACTCGCGGCTAGAAGGCGATTACCTTCGAGTCGGGTCGCTTTAAGGCCGCGTGAAAGTCGTTCATCCCGCCAAGTTTGACGCGCTGATCCAGCGACGAAGAAACAATGGCGCGAGCGTCGAGGCAAGGCCGGCAGGCCCACAGAGTCACGTTTGGATGGGAGACGACTTCCTCGTACCGGTTCGGCGGCCCGACCGGGACGAGCTTGGCGGCGGCTCCCGCCACGGCCATGAGCACGGCGTCGTGGAACAGCATCAAGGTGACTGTGTCGTTGTCCTGAATCGCCGAGGCTGCGAAGATAAAAGGCAACATCGCCCGCGTAGGGTCTGTAGGCCCCCACGTGCCGGAGATCACGAAATGCATGCCTCACTCCCTATTTGATATCTGACCTACGCGGCTAGTCGGGCTCCGATTTCGCTTTTGGAGCGGAGAGAGAATTTAGCGTGGCGATCAAAAGATAGAGACGCTACCTGCGCAGTCCAGATGCGCCCCTCGTTCCCTCCACCCGTGAAGCAAGATCAATGTCAGCCAATGAGCTCAGTTGAGCCGTGAGCCTCTATCGAGCGCCTGCGAGCTTGAACACTGTCGCATTTGCGCCAGCATGCCCCGACGACGAGGATGGTCGGAAGAACGCTGCCGGTCGCATGAATGACGCCGCCGTTTTATGGGGGTCGTAAAAATCGAGCCCGTCAATCAGCATGCCGTTGATGAGGGCCGCGTCGCGCACCGGCAACTGTGACGGCGTTCCGATCACGATGGCGTCGCCAGGGCCGGCGAGATCGGCGATAGCCGTCATCGCTCGCCGGGAAAATTCATCGGTGGTGGACGCCAACGCGATTCCGACCGCGTCGAGAATAAGGTGTTTGGCGCGCGCGCGCAATGACCTGAGCGGGGATGCGATCGACGCGCTCGGGACGCGGCTCTTCTAGCGAAACTTGCTTTGTTTCAATGCCGAGGCTTAGGGTCCAGACCCATAAAATGGTTGGCGTGGCGGTCAGTTTATGATTCACGGCTTCCGAAAGGAAGCGCCGATGATTCTCGAGCAATTCTGGCTGACGGACGCGCAGTTTGAGAAGATCGCGCCGCATCTTCCCACTGATACGCGCGGCAAGGCGCGGGTCGACGACCGCCGGGTGATCAGCGGCATCGTCCATGTGCTCAAATCCGGCGGTCGATGGGTCGACGCGCCGCCGGAATACGGGCCGAAGAAAACGCTCTACAACCGCTACGTCCGTTGGGCCGAGAAAGGCGTGTGGATCGATCTCTTTCACGCTTTGGCGCAGGCAGGCGGGCCGCCCGCGCAAGTTCTCATCGACAGCTCCGCAGTGAGGGCGCATCGCTCGGCCTCTGGGGGAAAAGGGGGGAGAAAAATCAGGCCATCGGCCGCTCGCGTGGCGGGCGCACGACCAAAATCCATGCTTTGACCGACGCCGACTGTCGGCCGCTCGCCTTCATGCTCACCGGCGGCAACGTCGCCGATTGCACCGCCGGCGCCGAACTGCTCGCACGGCTTCCGCCGTGCGAGATCCTGCACGGCGACAAGGGCTACGACAGCAACGCCATTCGCCGGCAAATTGAGGCGGGCGGCGCGGCGCCCAACATTCCGCCCAAGGCCACTCGCAAATGGAAGAACTGCTTCTCGCCCTTCCTCTATCGCAACCGCAACGCCATCGAGCGCATGTTCTGCCGATTGAAGGACTTCAGGCGCGTCGCCACGCGATACGACCGAAACGCCGCCAACTTCCTCGCCGCAGTCTGCATCGCCGCCGTCGTCAGTTACTGGTTATGAGTCCGGGACCCTAGAGCGCCTGCTGGCCGCCTGCCCATTGACGCTCGCCGCGGGTCTCACCATGTCCTGTGCCGGCGCCGCTGGCGCTCCTGGAGAGGTTAGACCATGCGCGCCGCCTGCCGGACACAATTGGCACTTTCGCTCGCCGCCGCGCTCGCGGCGCCGGCGGCTCTCGCGCAAACGACGGTCCCGCCGCAGCTCACTGAGCCGCCAGCTGCGATCGAGCGCTTCTCGATGGCGCCCGCTGAAGGCGGTTTCCTGCGGCTCGACAAACAGACCGGCGTGGTTTCCTTCTGCACCGTCGAAGCCGGCGCTGCCGCCTGCCGGGCCGGCCCTGACGAACGGGCCGCGCTCGAGAAGGAGATCGCTCAGCTTCGGCGCGAGAACGCCGAGCTGAAGGCCGGGCGGGACGTGAGCCGCAGCCAAAGCAGCGCTTCGCCCTTGCCGGGGGAAGAGGAGTTCGAGCGCGCGCTGTCTTTCGCCGAACGCTTCATTCGCCGTATGGTCCGCGTTTTTCAGGAAGAGAGCGCGGGCGACAGAATTTAGCGAGACGAGAATGAAGGAGCGTTTCACGTGACGCAAAACGAAAATCCCCTGTCCAGCCGGCCGCATCTCGATGAGGCGCAGGGCGCAGGCTCGAATAACGCGCGCGCGCCGTCGGGCGCGCCGGAACGGGAAGCGCCCGAGCCGGCCAATGCGCTTGAAGCCTTCCTTGGCGGCTCGCCGGGCGCGGTGGCGTTGAAGCTTGTCCTCATGTCGCTCGTCGTCGGCGCCTTGATGATGTGGCTGGAGATCCGACCCGCCGATATAATTGTCGGCATTGCGAATTTCCTGCGTCGCATCTATGCGCTGGGCTTCGGCGCCGTGCGCGAATTGATCGAATATGTGGTGGCCGGTGCGGCGATCGTCCTCCCCGTCTGGCTGCTGCTGCGCGTCATGAACGTCAGCGGCCGTAAGTGACGAGGCCCGCTGGCTTGCGGCGAACGCGACGTCCAGCTTCTTGATCCGGCGCGATTTCCTGTGAGCTTCGAGGGCCCACCGCCTGTTTCCGCGCGCCGCGAGCCGTGATAAGGACCTCCCGAGCGGCCAAGAGGGGGCGGGTTTCCCGCCCGCGTGCGGATGGCCTTTCCTTAATTCGAGCGCAGCCTCGTTCGCGTCGTCGACGTTGAATCTAAAGTCGCGCTCCAACAGACGGATCAAGATCGTCATGCCGATCAATGTGCCGGCCGCTTGGACCAACTGGGCCAACGGAACGCCCAAGGCGTTTCTCGACATCCTCTCCCTCGAGGGAGGGCAGGGCAAGCTCCCCGTCAGCATGCCGCTGATGGGCGGCAGCCTCGGCGTCTACGCCCTGCTCCAGACCATCGATCATTTGCTCGATCATAGTTTCGGCGGGTCGCTGATTTATGGCCTCGCCAGCGCGGCGATCGTCGGCGGTTTCACGGCCCTTTTGCTGCCCCGTTACGACGCTCGCGACAGGGTCGTTCAAACCATCACGGCGCTCGCGGGCGTCGGCGCCGTGATTGCGCTTGCTTCCATTGTTCTTCACTTCGTGTTTGCAGTCGCGCTGCCGCCGCCGCTGCCGACCCAGCGTCTCGTCAACTTTCTGTTGTTTCCGCTCGTCATCTGGAACTTCTTCGCCTTCACCTTCATCTATCGCCACGCCAAGCTGCGATCGCTCCCAGCCTTCGTGATCTCGGCGACATTCGTCATCATCGTCGACTTCATCCTCGGACGGCTCCTGCACTGAGGCGATTTCGCAAATGCGCGACGCGTGCGTCCATCCTGACGCAAGCCTCGCGATGCGCGTTTGCGCGCCGCGCTTTAGCGCGCAGTAGACATTTACAAAGCGACATCAGCGACGAAGGATCGCAAGCGCGAGCCTGCGAGAGCTTCGTGCGCTTAAGCGCGCATTAAGCATGTTCTTTCATCCCTGCTTTACTCCGTGCTGCGGGCGCCAAGCGCGCAGCTGGCGTGAAGCAAGGATGAGTTCTCATGGTCTTTCATCTTTTCTGCGCCCGATCGAAAGCGAGATTGGCTCTCGCCTTTTTAATGACGACGCAAAGCGCGCTCGCTGCGGACATGCCGTTCCTCGCTGCGCCGCCTCCCGTCGAGCAGCCGGTTGAGTTCGGCACGGGCTGGTATCTGCGCGGTGACGTGGGCTTTTCGAACACACAATCGCCTGTGGTCGTCGCGGATATCGTCAACAAGCTCGCATGGAGGGGGGCGGTCTCCGAGGGCCTCGGCTTTGGCTATCAATACAACAGCTGGCTGCGCACCGACTTCGAGCTCGATCGCGCCGTGTTTCGTCCAGGAGGCGCAGGGGCTCCGCTTTGGTGCCCTTCCGGCACAGTCGTCGACTGGCCCGCCGCGACATCCAATGTTGCAAGCCCAAGCGCAGGTCAGCCGGCCGGCTATCTTTACGATCCGCACGAAACCTGCACGCCCGCTCTCACGAGCAGCATCGATCGCTGGACGCCGATGTTCAACGCCTACATCGATCTCGGCCATTGGTGGGGCGTCACGCCCTATGTCGGCGCGGGGGTCGGCGCCTCCTATCTTCAGTCGAGCGCTTCGGAGGCGCTGTATCAGAACTGGAACGGCCAGATGTGGGCTCCCAATCTCGGCGTCGGGGGCGTGCCGCTCGGCTGGATCACGGCGAATGGCTTCACCGCCGCACCCATTGTGCCGACGCCCGCGACCGCGCCGCTCTTCACCTATGCGGCCAATTACGCGAACCCCTATTTTGCGTGGCCCTGGCAGCAGATTTCCTATGGCCAGTCGCTCAAGAAGACCGCCTGGACATTCTCCTGGAACCTCATGGCGGGCGTGAGCTACGATCTGTCGCAAAATCTAAAACTGGACCTGCACTACCGCTTTCTCAACGTCGGCTCCTACACGAGCTTTCCGGGGTTCATGAGCGGCAATCCGGCAATCACCAAGGAACTCGTTTCGCAAGAGATTAGATTAGGCTTTCGTCTGACGGCCGATTGATCGTCTTGGGCTGATCATGCATTGAGGCGCGTCTGCTCGTTGTGGCGGGCGCCCCTTTTCCTTCGCGTCCGGCGACGCCAGAGCGAATTGACGCAAAAGCTGACGGATTTTTGCGATCGGAACTCGCTCCAGCGTTTTGATCTGGCGCGATTTCTTTCCGCTCGAACGGTTCCATTCCAGCGGAAAGCGCGCTAGGAAGCCAGCGCCTCGAATCTCGAGGCCGCTTTCTCAGGCAACTCACGGATCCGCTCTATGTCCACGACCCTCGACGTGCTCGGCGTCGGCAACGCCATCGTCGACGTGCTCGCCCGCGCCGAGGACGACGCGCTCGCGCGCGCCGGTCTCCACAAGGGCGCGATGCAACTCGTTGACGAAACCCGAGCCGACGCGCTCTACGCCGACATGGGGCCGACGACGGTCGTTTCAGGCGGCTCCGCGGCGAACACGATGGCGGGCCTCGCGAGCCTCGGCCGGCGCGTCGCCTTCGTCGGCAAGGTCAAGGAGGACGACGCCGGAGGCGAATTCGCGCATGACATTCGCAAGGCCGGAGTCGCTTTCGAGACGCCCTTCGCGAAGGACGGCGCCGCGACGGCGCGTTGCCTGATCTTCGTCACGCCGGACGGCCAGCGCACGATGAACACTTTTCTCGGCGCCTGTCAGTCGCTCGGCCCTGCCGACATCGACGAAGCGCAGGCGGCGCAAGCCAAGGTCCTCTACCTTGAAGGCTATCTGTGGGACCCGCCGGCCGCCAAGGACGCCTTCTTGAAGGCCGCGAAAGCCAGCCGGGCAAAAGGGCGCAAGGTCGCGTTGAGCCTTTCCGACGCCTTCTGCGTCGACCGCTATCGCGACGAATTCCTCGGCCTCATCCGCGAGCGGATCGTCGACATCGTTTTCGCCAATGAAAGCGAGCTGCATTCGCTCTATCAGACCGCCGACTTCGACACGGCGCTTGCGGCGCTGCGAGCGGAGAAGGAGCTGCTGGGCGTCGTGACGCGCTCGGCCAAGGGCGCCGTCGTCGCTGACGCTTCCGGCGTCGTGAGCGTGCCGGCGTTCGCGGTCGAGGAGATCGTCGATACGACCGGGGCCGGCGATCTCTTCGCGGCGGGCTTTCTCGCGGGCTTCACGCAGGGCCTGCCGCACGATAGAAGCGGCAGGCTCGGCGCGCTCGCGGCGGCCGAGGTCATTTCGCATTTCGGCGCGCGCCCGCAAAAGGACTTGGCGCAGCTTGCCCGCGACAACGGGCTCATCGCCTGACGCCGACACCAATCCCAACACGGAGACAGCAGCATGAAGAGAGTTTTTCCAGTCAAGGCCCTCGCCGGTTTCCTTCTCTCCCTGCCGCTGCTCTGCGCGGCGGCGGCGCCCGCGCTGGCGCTCGACGACAGCAAGGCCGTGACGACGCTTTCCGGCCTCAAGAACATCGACACGAAGGTCGGAACCGGCGCAGAGCCCAAGGCCGGGCAGACCGTCACGGTGCACTACACGGGCTGGCTGTATGAGAACGGCGCCAAGGGCAAGAAGTTCGACAGCTCCAAGGATCGCGGCCAGCCCTTTCAGTTCAAGATCGGCGTAGGCCAAGTCATCCCCGGCTGGGACGAAGGCGTCTCGACGATGAAGGTCGGCGGCAAGCGCACGCTGATCATTCCGCCCGATCTCGGCTATGGAGCGCGCGGGGCCGGCGGCGTCATTCCGCCGGGCGCGACGCTCCTCTTCGACGTCGAGCTCCTCGACGTGAAATAACGCCAAAGGGCGCGGAGCAAGACTCATAGTCGCGTCATGGCCGGCCCCCGGACTGCTTGATTCGGGGGCTCCGCTACGAAAGTGCAATGCCTCTAACGGCAACGGCTATTCTGCAACGCCGACTAGCGCGCAACGACGTTCATGCCCGCGACAGGCGCGGGCATGAACGGTCAAAAATTGTAGCGTCCACTGTGAGAGCGCGTTTGACAGGCGTATTCTGAAGCGCTTCAGAACTCGTCGAGATCGATGTCGAGAATCGCGATCTGCAGCGTGTAGCTCGAGCCTTTGGCGTCGTCGGCCGAGATGACGCCGAGGAAGTCCTCGCCGCTGTTGAGCTCGACGAAATCGCCCTTCCGGCCGCGCGTCGCGAGCGTCAGGCGCTCGTTCTCGAAAAGCTTCTGCAGATAGGACTGCAAGACCTCGCGGCCGACGGGAATCTTCATCGCGAAGGCGAAGGACCGGTCTCCGTCCTCATCGTCGACAGTGATCCGGGCGATCTGGCGCTCGCCGAGCCGCACCGCCGCCGCATTCTCGTCCTTGGGATCGAGCCCGACGAGCACCCCCTCGTTGCCGAAGGATTTGCGCAGGAAGGCCTGCAACTTTCGCAATTCGGTCTTGTTCACCGCCATCCCTCGCCTGCGGAAGCCCAGGCACGCTGTGCCACGAAAGCGCCGGCGCCCGCAAGGCTCAGCGCGACCCATTTCAGCCGCCGGCAGGGCGCGTCAAAACGGTTCTGCCGCGCTTGATGGCTCCTGGGCTCCCCATACCTACCGCCTACCGCGCAGAAAGGCGGAAGGAAGCGAGCGAGAAGATCGCAAAGGAGCGGGGCGATGAAAAGGCACGACCCGGCACGTCGCAGATTCTTGGCCGGCGCGATGGCGACGGGGGTCGCGGGCTCGGCGGCGGCCAGCGTTCAGCTTCAAACCGAAACCGGCGCACCGGAGCTCGACGGCAGGAAAGTCCCTGAGCCTAGCTCCGAAAGATCGGCGGGCCCCGTGCGCGCCGGCCGCGGATCGGATCTTTCCGGGAAGGTCGCGGTCGTCACGGGGGCGGCGCGCGGGATCGGACGAGCGATCGCGGTGGAGTTCGCCGCAAACGGGGCGGATGTTGTCGCGCTCGACATTGCGGGCTTCGTTTCCCCGGCGTCGAACGCGAGGCCTGCGACGATGGCCGAGCTCAACGAGATAGTGCGCCAGGTCCAGCAGTTCGGCCGCCGAGGCGAGGCGGTGCAGGCCGACATCCAGGACATCGAAGCGCTGAGGTCCGTTGCGCGACGAGCCTTCGCGCCTGGCATGGTCCGCCAAAAGAAGGGACGCTTGATCCTCTTGTCGTCGATGCAGGGCAAGCACGGCACGAAGGACGCATCGAGCTACTCGGCGTCGAAATGGGGCATCCTGGGCCTCATGAAATCGGCGGCGATGGAGCTCGGCCAGCACAACATCACCGTCAACGCGATCATCCCGGGCCTCGTCGACACGCCGCTAACCCGTTACGAACGGCGTCTCGCCGAAAGCATCGGCGAGACCGGGCGCAATCCCGGCCCCGACCCGTCACCCGAGGAGGCCTGGGACATTCGCGCCGCGACCGTGCCGATGAAGGTCGGCTGGCTGCAGCCCGACGACATTTCGCCCGTGGCGGTGTTCCTTGCCTCGGACGCGGCCAATCTCGTCACCGGCGCGGAATATGAAGTCACCGCCGGCGACAGCGCAAAGGACATTTGATCGGTCCTGCCGGTTTCAGTCGAGCTCCGCCGGATCATACACCCGGCGCTTGTTGCAGAATTCGCAGGTGACGACGATGCGGCCGTCGTCCCCGACCATGTCGGCGCGATCCTGCGCCGAAAAACTCTTCAGCATGTTCTCGACGCGCTCGTTTGAGCAGCGGCATGCCGCCTCGAGCGGCCGGGCCGTCTCCACGGTGACGCCGCGCTCGTGAAAAAGCCGAAAGAGCAGGCGCTCCGCCGAGAGACTCGGGTCGACGAGCTCGTGATCCGCGATCGTGCTCGCCAGCGCGACGCCCTCGTTCCAGGAATCCGGGACTTCATCCGCGGCGACGAGCGACGCGCCTCTCGGCGGCAGGAATTGCAGCAAGATGCCGCCCGCGCGCCAGCGCCGCCCCTGCGGCTCGACGACCTCGGCGACTGCGAGCCGCAGGAAGGCCGGAATCTGCTCGGATTGGCGGAAATATTCGAAGGCGGCGAAGGCCAAGCCTTCGCCCTCGAGCGCGACGACGCCCTGGTGGCGCGTGTCCTCTTCCGGATTTTCGATCGTGAGCGCCATATGGCCGTGGCCCAAAAGCTCGGCGGGCGCGCCGACGGGCGCCGCTCCGGCCTTTTCGTAGCGCGCGAAGCCGCGCAGTCGCCCCGGCGGATCGTAATCGACGACGAGGAGGTCGATCGCGCCGTCGCTGCGCGTCTGCAGCTGAAAGCGGTCGCGACGCGTCATCATCGAGCCGAGCAGCGCAGCGAGCGCGACGCCTTCGCCGAGCGCGCGCGCGACCGATTCCGGATAGGGGTAGTTCGTCAGGATCTCGTCGACGGCCGGTCCCAGCCGTACGATGCGGCCGCGCAGATCGAGCCCCGGCACGGCGAAGGCCAGCACGCTGTCGTCCTCGGGCTCGTTCGAGACAGGACGGCTTGCCGGCTCGCCCTTCACGACGCGCCCGCCTCCAGACACCAGCTCAGAATGCCTTTCTGGGCGTGCAACCGATTTTCAGCCTCGTCGAAAACGACCGACTGCGGACCGTCGATCACGGCGGAGGTGACCTCCTCGCCGCGATGCGCCGGCAGGCAATGCAGGAAGATCGCGTCCTTGGCCGCCGCCTTCATCAGCTTTTCGTCGACCTGGAACGGCGCGAGGAGATTGTGCCGATGCGCCTCTTCCTCGTCGCCCATCGACACCCAGCAGTCGGTGACGACCGCGTCCGCGCCGGCCACCGCCTCATAAGGATCGTTGCAGAGATTGAGCCGCGCGCGATTCTTTTTGGCCCAGTCGAGGAGCTCCTTGGACGGCCGCAAATCCCGCGGCGTCGCGATGTTGATCTCGAAGTCGAAACGCTGCGCGGCGTGGATCCAACTCGTCAGCACATTGTTAGCGTCGCCGCTCCAGGCGATCCGGCGGCCGGCGATCGGGCCACGATGCTCCTCGAAGGTCAGTACGTCGGCCATGACCTGGCAGGGATGAGAATGTTTCGTCAATCCGTTGATGACAGGCACGGCGGCGTATTCGGCGAGCTCGAGCAGATCGTCGCGGTCGAGGATGCGGATCATCACCGCGTCGAGAAAGCGCGAGAGCACGCGCGCCGTATCGGCGATCGTCTCACCGCGGCCGAGCTGCATCTCGGCGCCCGTCAGCATGATCGTCTCGCCGCCGAGCTCGCGCATCGCCACGTCGAAGGACACGCGCGTGCGCGTCGAGGGCCGGTCGAAGACCATGCCGAGGAACTTGCCGGCGAGCGGGCGCTCCGGCGAGAGGACGCCTTTGATCCGCCGCGCCTTCAAGGCGGCCGCGCGCGTGAGAATGGCGCGCAGGTCGCCCGTGGAGAGCTGCGAAATATCGAGGAAGTGGCGCGGCGCGCCTTTCGCGAAACGCGCGTTCATTGCGCCGCTCCGGCAAGGGACGCGCGCTCGAGTGAAAGGCAGGCGACGCGCAGCCGTTTTCCGGCTTCCGCGATATGACTCTCGTCGATGATGAGCGGCGGCAGGAGGCGCACGACATTGTCGCCGGCCGCGACGAGGAGAATCCCCGCCTCGCGCGCCGCCTTGAGGAAATCGAGGTTGGGGACGCGCGTCTTGAGGCCGAACATCAGCCCCTCGCCGCGCAGGCTGTCGATGATCTGCGGATGCTCATCCTCGAGCTGAGCGAGCTGCTGGCGCAGCACCGGCTCCAGCCGATTGACGCGCTCGAGGAAGCCTTTTTCGAGAACGACGTCGAGAACCGCATTGGCGACGCTGGCCGCGAGCGGGTTGCCGCCGAAGGTCGAGCCATGAGCGCCGAGCGTCATGCCTTTGGCCGCCTCTTTCGTCGCGAGGCAGGCGCCGATCGGGAATCCGCCGCCGAGCCCCTTGGCGAGCGCAGCGATGTCGGGCGAGACGCCCGCCTTCTCGATGGCGAGAAAGCTCCCGACGCGCCCGACTCCGGTCTGCACCTCGTCGAGCACGAGAAGCAGTCCGCGCCGGTCGCAAAGCTCGCGCAGGGCGCGCAGAAATGCGTGCGGAAAGACGCGAATGCCGCCCTCGCCCTGAATCGACTCGATCAGCACGCCCGCCGTCTGGGGCCCGATCAAGGCCTCGACCGCGGCAAGATCGCCGAAGGGCGCCTGATCGAAACCGTCGACCGGCGGGCCGAAGCCTTCGAGATATTTATGATTGCCGCCGGCGGAGAGCGCCGCGAGCGTGCGTCCGTGAAACGCTCCCTCGAAGGTGATCAGCCGGTAGCGTTGCGGCTCGCCATTGGCGGCGTGAAATTTGCGCGCCGTCTTGATCGCGCATTCGATCGCTTCCGCGCCGGAATTGCAGAGGAACACCTCGTCGGCGAAGCTCGCCTCGACGAGCCGGCGCGCGAGCCGTTCCGCTTGGGGAATCTGATAGAGATTGGAGACGTGCCAGGGACGCGTCGAGCCCTGCTGCAGCGCATCGACGAGACGCGGGTGGCCATGGCCGAGCGAGTTGACCGCGACGCCCGCGCCAAAATCGAGATAGCGCCGGCCGTCGTTCCCGACGAGCCAAGCGCCTTCACCGCTCTCGAAGGCGAGATCCGCGCGGGCGTAGGTCGGATAGAGCGCCGACGTCAAAGCTCTCGCTCCCCTGGGCGACGCGTCGTCTCAAGGACGGGCCGCGGCGCGCTTGAGCCCAAAAACAAACCGCCGCCCCGAAAGGGGCGGCAGATGACGATATCATTGTAAAGACTTGGCCGCCCGGGGTCAAATCCGGCGCGCGCCAGCGCGGAACAGCACTCTCACCAATCCGGCGGCCTCAGCGCCGGCGCCGCGCCCGCTGGCGTGGGCAAGGGCAGAGCGTCGGTCGGCGGCGGCGGGGGCGCCGGCAGCAGATCGCCCCAATTGGTGCGCGCCGCCATATCCGCCTGAACTTCGAGGGGGACGACGGGTTTGCCCTTGCGGATCTCCCAGCCGCCGCCGAGCCCCCTGTAAACGCCGATCAGGTTGAGCGCAATCGCCGAGTGCGCTTCCGCGAGCCGGTTTCTCTGCTGCAGTAATTGTGACTGCGAATCGAGCACGCGTTGATAGTCCGTCGCGCCTTCTCGATATTGGATCATCGAGAGACGCACGGACTCGAGCGCGGCCTCAACCGCGCGCCGGTAATTGACGACGCTCTCCTGCTCCTTGAGATAGCCGATCAACCCGTCTTCGACCTCGCGCTGCGCGGAGAGCACGGTCTGCTCATAATTCGTGAGCGCTTGCTGGAAGCGTGCGTCCTGCGCGCGGACGTTATTGGTGATCTGGCCATAGTTCAGAATGGGCCATGTGAAGGTCGGCCCAAGCGTGTAGGCGAGGCTGTGGGGCGCAAAGAGCTTGTGGACGTCGCTCGCTTGGACGCTGACCTCGCCGAACAAGACAAATCGCGGATAGAGTTCGGCCTCGGCGGCGCCGATGCGGGCGCTTTCGGCGGCCGCGGCAAGCTCGGCGGCGCGAATATCCGGGCGACGGCGAAGCAGATTGGCCGGCAATCCGACCCCTATGCTCTTTGGCGCCGACGGAATTCCGGCAGGCCGGCAAAGCAGGGACTCGAAGGCCCCCGGCGGCCGCCCGAGCAGCACGCTCAGGGCGTTCTTGTATTTTTGCCACTCGGACTGATACTCCGGAATCGACGCGAGCGTGCTCTCGAGCAGCGTGCGCGCCTGCGTCACGTCGAGCTCAGAAACGGCGCCATTGCGAAACCGCGATTCGGCGACGTCCAGGCCCTCCTTTTGGACCTTGGCGTTCTCGCGCGCGAGATAAACGAGCGTTTCATAGGTCCGCATCTGCGTGTAATCGCGCGCGACCTCGGCGGTCAGCGAAACGAGCGCGTTGTCGTAATCGGCCGCGGTCGCCAGAAGCTTGGCCTCGGAGGCCTCGACATTGCGACGCAGCTTTCCCCAGAAGTCGATTTCCCAGGCGGCCTGGAAGCCGAGATTGTAGATCGGGAAGTTGTGCCTGAAGCCGGGTATGTTCTGGTTCGCGACGCGCGAGCTCAAAAGATTTTCCTGCGCGGAGCCTGCACCTTGCTGAACCTGCGGGAAGAGCTCGCCGACGGCCACGCCCAATTGCGCGCGTGACTCGAGAATGCGCAGCCCCGTGACCTGAAGGGACAGATTTTCCTCGGACGCGATCTCGATGAGCCGGTCGAGGGTCGGGTCCTTGAAGACTTTCCACCAATAGAGGAGCGGACCGGAATGCTCCGAGACGCGCCGATCGTGGCTCTCGAGCCAGTCGTCGTTGACCGGAACTTCCGGCGGAAGAAAGTCGGGCCCCACCGCGCAACCGACGGTTAGGATCGTGAGGCCAAGAAGTCCCGCAGCGCCTGCCGATCTCCGCGCTTGCTTAGCAAAAATCCCCATTGCGCCCATCGAACGCTTCATGAAGCTCCCGCCTCTCGTCTACGGAGGCTAGTCACCGCCGCCGCCCCGCTCAATAGGGCTAATTCTCGATAAAGGCCAAATGGCGCCAGTGCTCTCGATGTGAGTGCTCCGCCTATCGCGTGACCGCGATCGATTTTCTGAACAGCGATAGGCTGTAGACGAAAAAGGTTAGGCCGATCACGGCGACCATCGCGAACTGCCGCCAGACGTCCTGGAATCCGCCGCCCCGATAAATGATCACTTGCGAGAAGCTCACGAAATGGCGAGAGGGCAGAAAAAAGGTCACACGTTGCAACCATTCCGGCTGACTCTCGACGGGCGTGTTGCCGCCCGAAAGCAGTTGGAGCACGAGAACGACAATAATGATGAGCAGGGCGAATTGCGCCATGGAGCGAGAGATCGTCCCGAGGAACAGGCCGAGGGCGGTCGCAAAGAAGAGATAAAGCAGAACGCCCGAGAACCACAGCATGACAGAGCCCGCAAAGGGCGATTCCAGCAATCCCATTACAACGATGCGCAGCGAAAGCGCCGTGCAGACGAGGATCACGAGGCTGTTGGCCCAAATCTTGGCCATGGCGATCTCGAAGGCGTTGAGCGGCATGACGAGCAGGTGTTCGAGCGTCCCATGCTCACGTTCGCGGATCACGGCGGCTCCCGTCAGAATCACGGTTATGAGAGTTATTTGGTTGATGATGGCGACGACGCTCGTGAACCAGGAGGATTTGCCATTGGGATTGAACAAGCGACGAACGATCAGATTGATCGGCGGCCCCGCGGACTTGTCCGTACGTCGGAAAAAGCTCGACACGCGATCGTTGATGATATTCTTGATGTACCCGCTGCCGATCGCCGCCTGTGTCATGGCGGTCGCGTCGATGTTGAGCTGAATATCGGGATGGCGCCCGGCGCGCTGGTCGAGCTCGAATCTTGGCGGGATCACCACGACGAACATGTACCGGCCTTGGTCCATCGCGCTTTCGACCTCGGAAACGGGGATTATGTCGGGCCGTTGGAAGCGAGGTGGATAGAAGGCGTTGATGAGCTCCTTGGCGAGGGCCGAGCCGTCCTCGTCAACGAAAGCGATCGAGGCGTTGCGGACTTCGCTCGATGTGCCGGTCGCCTGGGCATAGATCGCGCCAGTGAACGCATAGGCGACAAAGAAAACCATCACGATATCGCTCGCGAGACTGCGAAACTCTTTCAAGCCTAGCCAGAAGATATTGAGAAGACTGTTCATGGCTAGTCCTCCTGCTTTCGTAATGCAAGCACGCTCACAACCCACAAAACGGGGATGCAGAAAGCCAGATAGATAACGTCCTGCATGAGCAAATCGGCGTCGAGCCCTTTGGTGAAGACGCCCCTGCTGGCATGCATGTAATAGGATGTCGGCCAGACGGTGCCCATTAACTTCGCGCTCCCCGCGAGCGTCGAAACCGGCTGCAATAGACCGGCAAAATTGATCGTCGGCACAAGGGTCAGAATTGCGGTGACGAACACGGCGGCGACTTGGCTGCTCGTAAATGTTGAAACAACCATGCCGACGCCGGTTGTCGTGATGAGGTAGAGCAGCGTGGCGAGGGTCAGGATCACAAAGTCCCCCTTGACGGGTATGCCAAACACGATGATCGCCATCGCGGTTAAAATAAAGTAGTTTATGAAGCCAATAACGATGTAGGGGATTTGCTTGCCAAGAAGATATTCCAGACGTGCCGTTGGCGTGACGTAGAAATTGATGATAGACCCGAGCTCTTTTTCGCGCACGACGCTGATCGCCATCAGAATAGCGGGAATGAAAATCAACAACATGGGAGGAACGCTTGGCACCATGACGTAGACGCTTTCAAATGTCGGGTTATACATGTAGCGATCTTGGAACATGGCCGTATATTTCGGAGGCTCGGTGGGCAGCCCGTTCGACGGATCCTGCATCATCGTCAGTTGAACGGCTTGAACATATTGAGCGACGGTCTCGCCGCGGTAGGTGTTGGCGCCGTCGACCCACGCAAGAACCTCCGGCGTGAGGTTCTTACGTAAATCTCGACCGAAATTGGGCGGCATCTCGATAACCAGCGAGATATCGTCCGCTTGCAGGCGCCGCAACGCGCCGTCGGCTGAGACGACAGGGTCCGTCTGCGTGAAGTAGCGGGGGGTTCCCGCGAACTGCTCTAGATAGGCGCGGCTTTCTGGTGTCTGGTCGAGGTCGAAGGGGGCATAGCGGATATGTTCGACGTCCGTCGTGATGCCGAAACCGAAGACGAGCATTAAAAGCGCCGACCCCAGGAAGGCGAAAGCCAGACGGATTGGGTCACGCAGAATCTGCATGGTCTCATTGGCGCTATAGGCGAGCAGGCGGCCAAGACTCAGCGACAACGCAGAACGCTCGACGTGCGCCGTTCTCGCCGGCGTCGCGGCGCTCGCCGTCGTCTCGGCGGCGCCTTGCTCCTTAGCCGCCTTTTCGCCGATCGCGTCCTCCATGTAGCCGATGAACGCTTCCTCGAGCGAAGAGGCGCCGCGCGCTTCGATGAGCTTTTGCGGCGCGTCGGCGGCGAGCACTTTTCCCGCATTCATGAGCGAGATGCGGTCGCAGCGCATCCCCTCATTCATAAAATGCGTCGTGATGAAGATCGTCACGCCCTGCTTGCGCGACAGATCGATCAGCAATTCCCAGAACCCGTCGCGGGCCACGGGGTCGACACCCGATGTCGGCTCGTCGAGAATGAGCATTTGCGGCTCGTGCAGCACCGCGACCGCGAGCGAAAGGCGCTGGCGCAGGCCTAGGGGCAAATCTTTGGTGAGCGCCTCGAGATAGGGTCCGAGACCAAATTTCTCGACCAGCTCGTCTATGCGCGCTTTCGTCTTGTCGGGCGGGATATGATAGAGGCGCGCGTCGAGAACGAGGTTCTCTCTGACCGTCAGCTCCTCGTAAAGCGAGAAAGCCTGCGTCATATAACCGAGGTTCTTGCGCACCTCAATGCTGCCCGCTTCGACGGAATGGCCGAAGAGCGTCGCGCTTCCCTCTGTCGGCGGTAGAAGGCCGGTGAGCATTTTCATCGTCGTCGACTTCCCGCAGCCGTTCGAGCCCAGGAAGCCGAAAATTTCCCCCCGCTCAATCTGCAAGGAGACATGGTCGACGGCGACGAAATCGCCGAAGCGGCGCGTCAGGCCTTTGGCGTCGATGACGATCTCAGCCTTGCCTTCGGGCCTCGGCGGAATCGTAAGATCGACGTGGCCGCTGCGCTTTTCCTCGGGAAGCAATTGAACGAAACACCTCTCGAGGTCTTTCGTTCCCGTTCTCTCCATCAGCTCTTTCGGCGACCCGGTCGCGAGCACGCGCCCCGCGTCCATGGCGACGATCCAATCCCAACGCTCGGCCTCGTCCATGTAAGCCGTGGAGATCATGACGCTCATGCCAGGGCGATCCTTGCGGATGTCGTCGATGAGCGTCCAGAATTGTCGGCGCGAGAGCGGATCGACGCCGGTCGTCGGCTCGTCGAGGATCAGAAGATCCGGCTCGTGAACGAGCGCGCCGCAGAGACTGACCTTCTGCTTCATGCCGCCGGAGAGCTTGCCGGCAGGCCGGTCGGGGAATGGCCCAAGACCCGTCGCATCGAGCAGCTGCTTGATCTTCGCTGGGCGCTCCTCGGCAGAGAGACCGAAGAGTCGGGCCATGAAGTCGACATTCTCCCCGACGCTGAGCTCTAAATAGAGGTTCTTGCCGAGCCCCTGCGGCATGTAGGCGATGCGGGGGCAGGCGTCTCGCCGATGCCGCGCATCGGCCATATCCCCGCCGAGCGCGATCACCTTGCCCTGCTGTATCTTCTTCGAGCCGGCGATCAGCGCAAGAAGCGTCGACTTGCCCACGCCGTCCGGTCCGATGACACCCACCATCCGCCCACTCGGGACGTCGAGGGAAAGCCCGTCGACTGCCAGCGTCTTGCCATAGCGATGCGTAACGTTGCTGACTGAAACGACGGGCGGGGCGACGCGCGCAGCCTTTGACGCGTCAGTTGAGGCATCCAGCATGGTTCTCTGACTCCGGCGCTTTATGGTTTCGCGCTGCGGCTCGCCCTCTCGGCCTCCCTCGGCTTCAAGAGATTTTGGAGGAAAGCCGGCCATTCAGCGGAATCGTCGAGCTTCACATACCCGACGCCGCGCACGCCGGTCTTCACAACGTCGATGTAAGACTCGACCATCTCCTCGGGCACGCGGATCTTGACGCGAAACATCAATTTCTCGCGCTCGCTCTTTGTTTCCACCTGCTTCGGCGTGAATTGCGCCTCCGGCGAGACGAAGCTGACATAGCCGGCGACGGCGGCGTCGGGCAGCGCGTCGAGGGTCAACCTCGCCTCTGCGCCGTTCTTGATCCTCGCGGCCTGCGCCGAGGGCAGGAATATCTCCATGTAAACGTCGTTGAGATTGGTGAGAGTCAGCACCTTCCCGCCGGCCGCTATGACCTCGCCGACCTCGGCCAGCTTATAGAGCACCCTGCCAGTGACCGGAGACTTGAGTATCGCGTCGTCGATGCGGGTCTGGATCGTCGCAGCTGCGGCCGCGGCGACCTTGACCTCTTCTTCGGTCGTGCGCAGCTTGGCCTGCTCTTCCCCGAGCCCCGCCGTCGTCACTTTGAGCGCGGTGCGGTGCACGTCGAGCTCGCGCTGTGACCCGGCGCGCTCCTTCACGAGAGCGGTGCTGCGCCTGACCTCGGTTTTGGCGAGGTCGATCTCAGCCTCTCTTTTGGTGATCGCGGCCCTGGTGACCGCTTCCTCCTGTCTCTTTGCCATGACGTTGAGCTTGGCTTCGGCGAGTTGAGCATCGAGCGTCACCGTGTCCATTCGCACCACCACCTGGCCGGGCCTCACGAGATCGCCTTCGTCGACGAGGATCTCCTTGACCCGCAGCGCTTCCTTGGGGGTGATGTCGACGAGTTTCGCCTCGATGCGCCCATTGCCCGAAGCGATCCCCCGCGGCAGCGCCGATTGCGCGGCGCGCCAATGCTGATAGCCGAAGTATCCCCCGACCCCGATGAGCGCCGCGACGATCCAGAACAGAGCATTTTTGGGCATCAGCGCCACTCTCCAATAGCCGGGACGGCGAACGCCAGTCACTCACTGAATGCAACAATCTCGCGCTCGCGTTTTCACCTTATAGGATCAACCCGAGCCTGCAACCAAGCCGTGCCGCGCCTTGGAAACAGAAGATGACCCGCTGTCATTTTTCTGTAATAATTCCGTCCCGCCCGACGAATAGATCGAGGCGTCTTTCGGGGAGGCTCACATGATGGACGCACCCAGCCCAACCGGTTCGAACGCGCACCTCTCTTTCGAGGAGCGCTACAACGCCGGGAAGAAGCGCCGCGCTGAGATCTCGCGCGAGTTGCTCGCCGAGTTCTCCGCCCCGGCGCGCGACCCCAACGCGATCTTCGAGGAGACGAACAAGGGCCGTCTGCCCAATTTGATCCCGATCCGGCGCCAACGGATGGCCGCGTCGCCCTTCGCCTACCTGCGCGGCGCCGCGGCGCTGATGGCCGTCGACCTCGCGGCGCAGAAGACGCCCGGCTTTCTCGTGCAAGCCTGCGGCGACTGCCATCTGATGAACTTCGGGGCATTCGTTTCCCCCGAAGGCGCGGCGCTCTTCGACATCAACGATTTCGACGAGACGCTGCCCGGCGTCGATTTCACCGTCGACTTGAAGCGTCTCGCCGCCAGTTGCGCGGTCGCCGCGCTTTCCGAGGGCGACCCGGAGAAAAAGGCGCGCGCCGTCGCAAAAGAGTTGGTGAAAGCCTATCGCGAGCGCATGGGCCAGCTCGCGGAGCTGTCTCCCTATGAAGCCTGGCATGCACGCGTCGATCTCAAGCGCGAGGCGGCCGATCTCTTCCAGGGCAATCTGGCGAAGACGCTGCGCGAGGCCGCCTCGCATAAGCGCGCCGACAGCTCAGACGACAAGAACTTCCCGCATCTCGTCAGCAATTCCAAGAGTGGCGAGTGGCGAATCGCCGACCATCCACCGCTGATCTATCACGACAGCGACGTGGAGGACGCGACGATCCATGTCGATCTGCCGCAGGTTTTCGAAAGGGTCATCGCAACCCTGCAGCCCGAGGTGGGAACGCTGCTTTCGCGCTATCGCCTCGCCGATTCGGCCGTGAAGGTCGTCGGCGTCGGCAGCGTCGGCACCTATTGCGCCATCGGCCTTTATGTCACCCAGGACGGCGAGCCGCTTTTCCTGCAGCTCAAGGAGGCGATGACCTCGGCGCTCGAGCGCCTCGGGGTCAAACCCTGGAGCGGACAGCAAGGGGAACGCGCCGTCACAGGCCAGCGGATCATGCAGACGGCCGCAGACTTCTTCTTAGGCTTCACGCAGGACCCCGTGTCGAAACGGCAGTTCTACGTGCGCCATTTGAAGAACCGCCGGCTCGGCTCGATCAGCGAGCTTCTCGAGGCGAAGGCGCTCACGCAATATGCGATCCTTTGCGGCCGCACGCTTGCGCGCGCGCATGTCCGCTCCGCGGACGCCGCGACGCTTTGCGGCTACATGGGCAAGAGCGAGGCCTTCGACGACGCCATCGCCTCTTTCGCGATGCTCTACGCGGCGCAGAACAAAAAGGATTTCGACGCATTCACCGCGGCGCACGCCGACGATCCGAAAGCAAAGGCTCAGGTCGCCGCCGCGACGCAGTGAGCCGGGCGCGAAGGTTGGTCACGCCCGGCTTTCGCTCAATCGACGACCGAGCCGCCCTTCGCTTCGCAAGCTTTTTGCGACTTGGATTCGACCCAGCCCTGTCCCTTGCAGGCGTTCTGGCCCTTGCAGGCGTTGCTCGCCGTCTTGCAGGCTCCCATGCCCTTGCAGCTGTTGACGCCTGAGCAATGCACGGGCTTCGCCTTCTTCGCCATGGCGGGCGCCGCAGCCCCGCTCAGCGCGAGGGCCACGGCCGCGCCAGCCATGGCCGCGCTTGAAAGGACGGTGATTTTCATTTCGCTCTCCTGATAGGTCTCGCTCGACGAACCGTCTGGTTCGCGCTTTTTGTCTTCGCGCGCCTCCCGGCAAGCGTTACAGCCCCGCTTCCCGCCGGTGAGAAGCCGCGGCTCGCCGCCGGGCGGCGTCGATGCTAGAGGGACGCCTGCCGCAAGCCGGGCGCCGTAACGCCGGATCGCTTTTCGACGAGAAGAGGAGAGGGGGCATTGGGTCTGGCCCGCGCCGAAGAGGAGTGGGAGGCGTTGATGCGCCAGGCGACCGCCGGAGACGGCGCGGCCTACCGGCGCCTCTTGGCTTCCCTGACGCCCGCGCTGCGCGCCGTCGTGAGACGGAACTGCGGGCGCATCGGACTCGACCCGGGCGAGGCGGAGGACGTGGTGCAGGAAACGCTGCTGGCGATCCATTTGAAGCGGGACACCTGGGAGCCCGAGCGCCCGATCGGCCCCTGGATCATGACGATCGCACGCAACAAGCTCATCGACGCGCGCCGTCGGCGCGGCAAGGCCGCCACCGCGCCGATCGAGGATTTCGCCGACCTGCTGAGCGCCGCGGGCGCGGACGACGACCATGATCGGCTCGATCTCGACCGGATGATCAGGCGGCTCGGCGACCGCGACCAGAGCCTCGTGCGCGCGCTGGCGATCGAAGGCCGCTCGGTCCGAGAGACGGCCGCCACGCTGAACATGAGCGAAGGCGCGGTCCGCGTCGCGCTGCACCGGGCGATCAAGCGGCTCGCCGCCTTCTTTCGCGGAGAGGATTCGTGAAAACCGACGCGCTGCTCGATCTTCTCGTGGCCGATCTGGAGCCCGTGAGGCTGCGGTTTCGCTCGCGGTTGCGCCTCGAGCTCGCCTGCGGCGGGCTGCTGGCCGGCCTGATCCTCCTGATCGCCATTCATCTCCGACCCGACCTTGGCGCACAGCTCGCCTCGCCGCGACTTTGGTTCAAATTTGCGGCGACGCTGACGCTCAGCCTAGCCAGCCTCGGCCTCGTGCTGCGCCTTGCGACGCCCGGCGCCGAGGTCAAGCCCTGGCTCAGGGCGCTTTTCCTTGTCCCGCTCGTCCTGGCTTTCGGCGTGCTCGCCGAAGCCGTCGCGACGCCCGCGTCGTCCTGGGCGGCGCGGGTCATCGGCCATAACGCCCCCTTTTGTGTGACGCTGATCCCGCTTCTGTCGGCGGCGCCGCTCGCCTGTCTCCTCCACGCCCTGCGGCGGGGCGCGCCGGCCGATCCGGGCCTTGCCGGCGCGGTCGCGGGCGTCCTGGCGGGCGGGGTCGGCGCGACGCTCTATGCGCTCCATTGCACAGACGACAGCCCCTTCTTCGTCGCCGCCTGGTATTCGTCGGCGATCGCGATTGTAACGCTTATCGGCTATGCAGCGGGGCGGCGCTGGCTCAGATGGTGAGCGGGCGACGGGCTTTTTGGAAGCTTGGAGATGCCGAACCCCTTTGAAGCCGAGGGAGCGATAGCGCCGCCGCGCGACGAACGCGCGGCCGATCTCGTCCGGATGCGGTTCGTCGCGACGCTGCTGCTTTTGCTGATGGCTGCCGTTTTCGCAGCGACGAAGCGCCTCGGCGACGCCTACCCGTGGGTTCCGTATTTGCGCGCCTTCGCCGAAGCCGGAATGGTCGGCGCCTGCGCCGACTGGTTCGCCGTCGTGGCGCTGTTCCGGCGGCCCCTCGGATTGCCGATTCCCCATACGGGCATCGTTCCCGCCAACAAGGATCGCATCGCCGACGCGCTCGGCCGCTTCATCGCGACGAACTTTCTCACGCGCCGCACCGTCGACCGCAAGCTGCGCAACGTCGATGCGGTGGGCGCGATGACGCGATGGCTCGCCGATCCCAAAAACTCCGCCAAGATCGCCGCCTTTTGCGGCCGGGCGCTGCCCGAGATCGTGAAGGTCGTCCCGAAGGACCGGATTCGACAGGTCGTGGACGAAGTCGCGCGACAGGGCGCGCAGTCCGTTCCGATCGCCCCGCTCGGCGCGCATCTTCTGGAGACGCTGTGGGCGCGGGGAGAGGCGCAGGCGCTCCTCGACCGCGCCATCGCCGAGGCTTGCGATCAGCTGATGCTGCGGCGCGCGGACATCCAGCGGCGCGTAACCAAGAAGGCGCCGCGCTGGCTGCCCAAATGGATCGATTCCCTTCTTGTCGAAAGGGTCGTCGCCGGTCTCGTCGACACGCTCTCCAACATGCGCAAGCCGGAGCATCCCTGGCGTCGCGAATTGCAGAAATCGGTCGAAGGCTTCATCGCGACACTCGCAACCGACCCGAAAATCAGGGAAGAGGGAGAAGCGCTGAAGGCGAGCATCCTCGCCGATCCCGTGTTTCTGCGCCAAACCGAAGTCTTGTGGGAGAAGATCGAGGCGAGCCTGCTCTCCGATCTTAGCCAGCGCGGCGACGACGTCGCGAGGGGAATCGACGCCGCGCTCGGCAGCTTCGGCCGCTGGCTGTCGAACGACCCGGCGCTCACCGCCGCGCTCAACCGCCGCATCCGGCTCTGGGCGTTGCGCGCGCTGCCGCCACGCCGCGCCGAGATCGGCGCCTATGTTTCCGACGTGGTTCGCCGATGGGACTCGCAAACGCTCGTTGACAAGCTCGAACTCAGCGTTGGCCGCGATCTGCAATTCATCCGCATCAACGGAACGCTTGTCGGCGGCCTCGTCGGCCTGCTGATTTTCGCCCTCAGCCGGGCGGTCGAGTCATTTTGAGCGTGGCCGCGCAGCGGCCGTGAAATTGACTGTTGCGATCTCGCACCGCGGCCGCCGGACGCTATCTAACAGTTTCATACAATCCATCGGGGGCATAAGGGGAATGCGTAATGACGATCCAGACCCTCTCGAGGCCGGAAGGCTGGCTTAAGAAGAACGCGCAGGCGCTGCTCGATCTGCTGTGGGGCGCGGCGCTGGTGATGACCTTCGCGTTCGCGGCGATCCTCGCGCTTACGGTGGCGGTCAGTCTCGTCGCGGACGCCCATCTCATCAAAATCCCCGACCGGATTTGCTACCCGGACTCCCCCACGAGCGGGGGATCGCAAATTTGCAATTGATGCGCCGTATCGGGCCGCACGGGAGAGAAAGCTTAAGTTTGCGCTTCTCGCCTGCCGGCCATAGGATGCGGCCATGATGCAGTCGAGCGCGAAACGCGGAAAAGGGGCCCCCGCCAAAACTCCTCGGAGGCCGGCTGCGCGTCGCGCCGCGCCAGCCAAAGGCGTGGGGGTCGTCGCTGCGACGGCGACGCTCGGAGCGGTAGGCGCGGGCGTCGCGCTGCTCGAAGCGGCGGTGCTCGTCCTTGCGTTGGGAGGCGCGGTGGTTCTCGCGCCGCGCCTATGGCGCGAGGTTCGTGGGCGCCGAAAGCCGACATCCCTTCCCCTGCCGCCGCCGGCGGAGCCGGAGCCGTCAAGCGACGCCGAGACGCGCTTCATTTCCCTCCCGGGGTTCAAGATCAAGCAGGCGGTGGGAAAGTCGATCACCTATCGCGTCGTCATCACGGCCTGCGATCTTAGCTGGAACTACGCGATCCTTGGCGAAGCCGCCGCTGCAGCGGGGCTTTCGGCCATTTCGCTTGCGGCGGGAACGATCTTCTACTTCGTTCATGAAACCGGCTGGAACCGGTTCGGCTCGCGTGTCGCCAAGAACGGCGTCGTATCCGTTCCGCTGCCGGCGCTCGGCTGGAGAACCGGCGCGACGCAAGAGGAGAAGAACGAGATCGCGGTGGAGCAGTCCGTCGCGAAGACCGTCACCTTCCGCGCCTTCGCCACGGTGACGGAGTTCACGACGAATTTTCTCGTGGTGGGGGATGTGGCCACCGCGGCGACGCTCACCGCCTTCGGCTTTGTCCTCGGCCCCTTCATCTATCTTGGCCACGAGAAGGTCTGGGAGCTCGCCGACGCGCCGAAATCCCCGGAGCCGCTTCGCCTCGCCCCGGCTTCGCCCGCGGAATGAGGTCATGCGGCTCTTCGCGCTGACTGGCGCCGGCGTTTCGGCCGAAAGCGGGCTGGGCACCTTCCGCGACAAGAAGGGCGAGGGAATCTGGGCGCGATTCGATCCGATGAAGCTCGCGACGCCCGAGGCCTTCGCTAGCGATCCCGCCACGGTCCAGGCCTTCTATGATGCGCGGCGGCGCAATCTTCTCGGCGCTCAACCCAACGGCGCGCATGTCGCCCTGGCCGATCTCGAGCGGGCGCTCGCGACGCGAGGCGGCGAATTGACGCTGGTGACGCAAAACATCGACGATCTGCACGAGCGCGCCGGCTCGCAACGCGTGATCCACATGCATGGCGAGCTTCTAAAGGCGCGCTGCCTTCGCTGCGCGGCGGTTTCGCCCCGCCGCGACGACCTCGGCGACGCGAGCCCGTGCCCCGCCTGCCAAGCCGTCGGCGCGCTGCGACCGCATGTCGTCTGGTTCGGCGAGGTTCCGTTGCATATGGAGGAGATATTGGCGGCGCTCGTGCGCGCCGATCGCTTCGTCGCGATCGGCACGTCGGGCTCGGTTTATCCCGCCGCGGGCTTCGTCGCCGAGGCGCGCGCTTTAGGGATACGAACCTGCGAGATCAATCTCGAGCCTTCCGACAACGCTCATCTCTTCGACGAGCGTCGCTACGGCAAGGCGAGCGAGGCGGTCGCCGCCTGGGCACGGCAAATCATCGAAGCGCTCTAGATGAACTCTCTCAATCTCCTCAAGATCGCCGGCGTCGGCCTGATGCTGCTCGTCGCCTATCAGTCGCTCGTCTCCGTGTCGAAGCGCCTCTCGCCGCTTGCGCTTTTTGCCGATCCCGCCGCCCTGCCGTCGGCTCTCGACGATCCGCGCGTGCATTTTCAGCCGGGCGGAGACGATTGCGCGCGCGATGTCGCGGCGCTCATGGGCGAGGCGACGGCGCGCGTCGTCGCGGCGCAGGGCAGACCGTTCGCCAAGGAGCCGATCGTCGTCGTCTACACTTCCTACGGCGATTACGGGCGCTCCAATGGCTATGACGACGCGAGCATTCTCGCGACGGCGCGCTCCGGCCGCGTTCTGCTCTCGCCCGCGCTTTGCAAGGAGGACAAGCCGAAGCTCGAGAAGGTGCTGACGCATGAGCTCGCGCACACGCATCTTTTCGGCTGGCGCGGCGTGATCGCGGAGCGTCCGCCGAGCTGGTTTTCGGAAGGTCTCGCCGTGATGATCTCGGACGGCGGCGGGGCGGAGGGCGTCGGCGAAAAAGAGGCGCGGGAGGCCGTAAAGGACGGCTTCGCGATCAAGGTCGCGGACAAGGGCATCTGGCGGGATTTCAACTCCATTCCCTTCGAGAAGGAGCCGAAGCCGAAGGGAGAGGGCGCGGATTTCTTCCGCTATCGCCAGAATCTCGCCTTCCGCGAAGCCGGGCTCTTTGTCGCTTGGCTGAAACGCGAGCAGCCCGAGGCTTTCACGAAATTGCTGACGAGCCTCCAGGACGGCGCAGCCTTCGGCGACGCTTTCGAGCAAGCCTATGGCCAGAGTCTCGGTCAGGAGTGGCTGAAGTTCCGCGACAGCGCGGGCGGATGAGTTCTCGGGCCTTCGGATGCGAGCCTTCAGGCTCGCAAAGCGCGCGGTAAGACTGTAACCTCGCGCGAGGTTCCGGCTCGAGACGCTTCACAGATGCATAACCGCTTTCATCTCGCCGGCGTCATGGGCTGGCCCATCGCCCATTCGCGCTCGCCGAAGATCCACAATTACTGGCTGAAGCTCCATGGGATCGAGGGCGCCTATGCGCCTTTCGCCATTGAACCCGGCAAGCTTGGGCCGGCGCTGCGCGCGATGGCGACGCTGGGCCTCGCGGGCTGCAATCTAACGATCCCGCATAAGGAGGCGGCGCTGAAGCTCGTCGACGTCGTCGAGGACGAGGCGGCGCGCATCGGCGCGATCAACTGCGTCGTGATCGGGGCGGACGGGCGGCTCACCGGCAAGAATTACGACGGCTTCGGCTTCATCGCCGCGCTACGCGCGGCCGCTCCCGACTGGCGCGCCGAGGCTGCGCCCGCCGCGGTGATCGGCGCCGGCGGCGGCGCCCGCGCGATCGTGGCGGGGCTCATCGACGCGGGAGCGACGGAGATCCGCGTCTTCAATCGCACGCGCGAGCGGGCGCAGGCGCTGGCCTCGGACTTCGGCGCCGTCCTGCGCGCCCACGCCTGGGAGGAGCGCAACGCGGGTCTCGCGGGCGCGGGGCTCCTGGTCAACACGACGAGCCAGGGCATGGTCGGCCAGCCGCCGCTCGACATTGACCTTTCCGCGCTGCCGCCTTCGGCTGTCGTCAGCGACATCGTCTATGCGCCGCTCGAAACGCCGCTGCTCGCGAGCGCGCGCCGCGCCGGCCTCGTCGCTGTCGACGGGCTCGGCATGCTAATTCATCAGGCGCGCCCGGCCTTTCGCGACTGGTTCGGCGTGATGCCCGAGGCGACCCCGGCGCTGAGAGATTTGATCGCGGCGACGCTGCAATGACTCGAGTCCCGTCGCAAAGCTCGAGGCGCGCCCTACCTTGCTTGCGATGAGCGGACTACCCATCAGATTTCGGGAGGGATTGATGTCGGAAGGCCTGAAGAAGCGACAACAACCGCCGGAGCCCAGTCAGACGCCGCTGTGGCTCGTAGCGGTGGGACTGTGCATCGCCCTCTACAGCCGCACCATGAAGGACGAGAACATCGGCGTGGTCGTGCTCTGCTTCGGCCTCGCCTTCTCGGTCGTGAGCCTGATCTATTATTTCTTTCGTCCCAGGCACGGGCTGCCGCCAGGCAAATAAGGGCCGCCGTCAAAAAAATTGCGGCGCGCCATGAGCGAGCGCGCCGCCAATCCTAACTGGAAGCATGGAGAGGGTGAGAGTTATTCTTTGCGGTCTCCCGCGCCTCACCTCTCTCGCGAACGCTTCGCGTTCGCTGCGTGACCTTCCGGTGCGCGCGGTCACGGGCGTCGCGCCGTCTTCGCTACTCACTGACAGGCCATGACGAGGCGATCTTCGTTGACGGCTCTCGCTTGGTTCAGCATCGGCGAACCGCTCATTTGCGTGTTGCCTTCCGCCGCTCTCGCCGTTTCCCGGAGTCGCTCGCTCCCTTCAGTTACGAATGGATAACGTTCGTATCGCGAACCGGTTTCGGCGGCAGGTTGTCGCAGCAACGGAACCAGGCTTCAGACCAGCCGGCTCTGCGCCTTCGCTGCGGCGATAAAGCTCGCGAAGAGCGGGTGCGGATCAAAGGGGCGGCTCTTCAACTCGGGGTGATATTGCACGCCGATGAACCAGGGATGATCGGGAATCTCAACCGTCTCGGGGAGGGCGCCGTCCGGCGAGGTTCCGGCGAAGATCATGCCCTTCTCTTCCAGCCGCGCGCAATAGGCGTTGTTGACCTCGTAGCGATGGCGATGGCGCTCCGAAATATCGAGGCGCCCGTAAATCCCAGCGATGCGCGATCCTTCCCGAAGCCGCGCCGGATAGGCGCCGAGCCGCATCGTGCCGCCCATGTCGCCGCCCGCGCGCCGCTGCTCGAGCTCATTGCCGCGCAGCCATTCCGTGAGGAGGCCGACGACCGGCTCGGCGCAGGGTCCGAATTCCGTCGAGTTCGCGCCCTCGACGCCGGCAAGCGAGCGCGCGGCCTCGATCACGGCCATCTGCATGCCGAAGCAAATGCCGAAGTAGGGCACCTTGCGCTCCCGCGCGAAGCGCGCCGCCTGGATCTTGCCCTCGGTCCCGCGCTGTCCGAAGCCGCCGGGAACGAGAATGCCATGAACATCCTCGAGCTGCGCGGCCGGGTCGGCGCCTTCGAAAATCTCCGACTCGATCCAGTCGAGATTGACCTTGACGCGATTGGCGAGGCCGCCGTGCGCCAGAGCCTCGATGAGGCTCTTATAAGCGTCCTTCATTCCGGTGTATTTGCCGACGATGGCGATCCTGACCTCGCCCTCGGGATTGTTGATGCGCTGCGCCACCGCGTTCCAGCGGCTCATGTCGGGACGCGGCGCGGGCTCGATGCCGAAGGCTGCGAGCACCTGCGCGTCGAGCCCCGCGGCGTGATAGAGGCGCGGCACGTCATAAATGTTCGGCGCGTCGCGCGCCTCGATCACGGCGCCCTCGCGCACGTTGCAGAAGAGCGCGAGCTTGCGGCGCTCCTCGCGTGGGATCTCGCGGTCGCAACGACAGAGCAGAATGTCCGGCTGAATGCCGATCGAGCGCAATTCCTTGACCGAATGTTGCGTCGGTTTCGTCTTCAGTTCGCCGGCGCTCGGAATGAAGGGCAAAAGCGTCAGGTGGATGTAGACGCAATGGCCCTTGGGGAGGTCGTTGCCGAGCTGGCGGATCGCCTCGAAGAAGGGCAGGCCCTCGATGTCGCCCACCGTGCCACCGATCTCGATCAGCGCGAAATCGGCGCTGTCGCCCTCGTCGAGCACGAATTCCTTGATCGCGTTGGTGACGTGCGGGATGACCTGGATGGTCGCGCCGAGATAGTCGCCACGCCGCTCTCTCGTGATGATGTCCTGATAAATGCGTCCGGTCGTCACATTGTCGGCGCGCGAGGCGGGCCGGCCAGTGAAACGCTCATAGTGTCCGAGATCGAGGTCGGTTTCGGCGCCGTCGTCCGTGACGAACACCTCGCCGTGCTGATAGGGGCTCATCGTCCCCGGATCGACGTTGAGATAGGGGTCGAGCTTGCGCAGCCGCACGCTGAAGCCGCGCGCTTGTAGCAACGCTCCGAGCGCCGCGGAGGCCAATCCTTTGCCAAGGGAGGAGACCACGCCGCCGGTGATGAAGATGTAGCGCGCCATGGGGCCTCACGCGTAACGCCAAAACGTCGATTCGGCTAGAGCGTTAAACCGCGTTCCGCGTATTCGGAACGCGGACGAAAAGCGTCCGCCCCGCGTCCAGCTAAAGCCACTGGCGCGGGCTCCCGCTCCGCCCCCGGCACGTGGGGGCAGCGCGGGGTTTTTCGCGATCGATCAGGCGAACGCGCAGGCGCGTCCGCTTCGTTTTATTGGGTCGGCGACTTCCATTGCACCGGGGGCGGCGGCGCGGCGGGCGCCGGAGCCGCCTCGGGGGTCGGCTTCGAGTCCTCGGGCTTGGCTTCGGACTTTGGAGCCGGGGCCGGCTCCAGCACGGGCTTTTCGGTTCCGGCGGCGGGTGGCGCAACGGCGGCTGGCGCCTCTGCTTTCGGCGCCTCTGGCTTGCCCGGTGCGACTTTCGGCTCCGCTTCCGGCTTCACTTCGGCGTCGGGCGGCGCAACAGGCGGCGTCCACGCGGTCGGGGCTTCCGTCTTGGCCGGCCCGGCTTTCGGCTCCGTCTCCGGCTTGGCTTCGGCGGCGGCGGGCGGCGCAACAGGCGGCTTCCACACGGTCGGGGCTTCCGTCTTGGCCGGCCCGGCTTTCGGCTCCGTCTCCGGCTTGGCTTCGGCGGCGGCGGGCGGCGCAACAGGCGGCGTCCACGCGGTCGGGGCTTCCGTCTTGGCCGGCCCGGCTTTCGACTCCGTCTCCGGCTTGGCTTCGACCGGCTTTTGCTCCTCGGCCTTCGGCGCCTCGGATCTTTGCGCGGGCTGCGCGGATTCCTCAGGAGCCTTGCGCATCGCCGGCGCGCCGGCGCCTTGCTGGCGCTGCTCCTGGGCGCGCTTCAACTGTTCAAAAATGCTCTCTTTGTCCTTGGGGATCTGGGTTTCCTTGGCCTGCGGCGCGGCCTCGGGCTTGATCTCCTTGATCTGAACTTTTTCCTGCTCGACCGCCTTGGTCCAGTCCTCGCCCCCAATCGATCGCCGTTCCCAGGCGGGAATGACCGTCAGCAGTATGCTCGTGATGAAGAAGACCGCGGCCAGGATGCCCGTCGCCCGGGTCAAGGCGTTGGCCTGTCCGCGCCCGCTAAAAAAGCCGCTCTGGCCGAGGCCGAGCGCGCCGCCCTCCGACTTCTGATAGAGAACCAATGTGACGAGGGCGACCACCGTCATCAGATGGATCGCCATGATGACATGTTGCATTTATTTTCAGTCCTTTGCGCGCGCCATGCGCAGCTTTTCGTCGTTAGCGGCGGGTTTTACACGAATGGCGCTGGCGCGCAAAGGGGCGGGAGGCCTTCGGAGCCCAAACGAAAAACCGCCCGCGCGCCGCAAGGCGCGCGGGGCCGACCTCGACGAAGCCTGCAGCCGCGTCGGCTGCTAATAGAGGTTGCCGTCCTGCCCCTTCCACTTGCCGCTGTCGGTCTTGTCGAAGCGGGTCTCGTCCTTGAACTCGACCACCTTGCCCGGCTCGATATATTGTTTTTCCTTGATCATCTTGTTCTGGATAGTGGTCGAATAATAGGTGCTGGGCGAGCAGCCTTCCGCAACCGCCCCCGCCGCGTCCGGCTTGCATTCGAGATGGGCGCCCTTCGGGAATTCAACCTTCACCGTGTAATAATATTCGAGGCCCTCGTGACCAGCGCCTTCGACGTCGAGCTTCCAGAAGCGGTCGACCTTGAAATCGACGATCTTCGCGTCGGGATCGAATTTTTTGTGGATCAGATTTTCGAAGACCGTGCGTGCGTTTGCCTCGGTCGGGTCGCATCCGAACAGGCAGAAGGCGCCGGCGGGCGAGGCGGCCATGAGCGCCGCGGCCAGGGCCGCCGGCGCAAGAAACGATTTTCCATACATCGAGAACTCCTCCCCTTTTGCTTTTTTCTGGCGCTGAGCGGGTCCCGTTGCCGGGGCTGACGCGCAGTCGAACCTATTTCTGCGAACTTAAGCTGCATGCCTCCCGCGCCCTCGGCAAGCCGCCCGGACCGGACGAATTGTCGCGGGGCGCGCCGCGCGCGGTTGCGCCGCCCTGACGAGCGTCTTATTGAGCCGCCAACGCCGCGACCGTGGCGACTACGATAACAGAGAAATGAGTGAGGTTCGAATGTCCGCCTTCAAGCTGCTGCTTCTGCCTGGCGACGGGATCGGCCCCGAGATCGCGGCGGAGGCGGAAAAGGTCATCGCGCTCTTGACGAAGGCCGGCGTCGCCCGATTCGAGATCGAGACAGGTCTCGTCGGCGGCGCGGCCTATGACGCCCATGGCGTCGCGATCAGCGAAGACGACATGAAGCGGGCGCATGCGGCCGACGCCGTGCTGCTCGCCGCCGTCGGCGGTCCCAAATGGGATGGCGTTCCCTATGAGGTGCGGCCCGAGGCCGGTCTGCTGCGGTTGAGAAAAGATCTCGGCCTCTTCGCCAATCTGCGCCCGGCGATCTGCTATCCGGCGCTCGCCGACGCTTCCTCGCTGAAGCGCGAGGTCGTCGACGGTCTCGACATCATGATCGTGCGCGAGCTGACGGGCGGCGTCTATTTCGGCGAGCCCAAGGAGATCGTCGATCTCGGCGAGGGCCAGAAGCGCGCCGTGGACACGCAGGTCTACGAGACCTTCGAGATCGAGCGCATCGGCCGGGTCGCCTTCGAGCTGGCCAGAAAGCGCGGCAATAAGGTCACGTCTTCGGAAAAAGCCAATGTGATGAAGTCGGGCTATCTGTGGCGCGAGGTCATCACCGCGCTGCACAAGCGCGAATATGCGGACGTGAAGCTCGAGCACATGCTCGCCGACGCGCTCGCCATGCAGCTCGTGCGCTGGCCCAAGCAGTTCGACGTCGTCGTGACCGATAACCTCTTCGGCGACATGCTGTCGGACGAGGCCGCGATGCTGACCGGCTCGCTCGGCATGCTGCCCTCCGCCTCGCTCGGCGCGCCCGACGCCAAGGGCAAGCGCAAGGCGATGTACGAGCCCTGCCACGGCTCGGCGCCCGACATCGCCGGCAAGGGGATCGCCAATCCGATCGCGATGATCGGCTCGCTGGGCATGGCGCTACGCTATTCCTTCGATCTGCCCAAGGCCGCCGATGCGATCGAGGCGGCGATCGGCGGCGTGCTGGCCAAGGGGCTGCGCACGGCCGACATCAAGGGCGATGCGCCGTCAAGCGTCTCGACGAGCGTCATGGGCGACGCGATCGTCGCGGAGCTGTCGCAGGCCTTGAAATGAGATCGTGGGGGGGACGCGCCGCCGCCTTCGCTGGCTCGATTCGACGGAGCGTCTGGCTTCCTTGTAGGCTTATCAGAGATATGGGGATGGGGCCCCCCAAAACCGCCCGTCGGGGCTGATGACTCCTGCGACGTCCACTCGGGCGAGCAGGAGCTTTTTTATGGCCTCGAAACCCTCAGCCGTTCGAAACCCGAATTCTTCCTCGCACGGAGATCGCCCATGACCTCGGTTTGGGCGCTCGCTGCGCGTTGGCTCGCGCTCGCGCTCTTTGCGAGCCTGCCTCCTTCTGGCTCAAAATCGCGACCGCGCTTTCGGAAATCGTGGTCGGAACCATCGCGCAGTTGGTCGTCGGCGCCGCGGTCGGGGGCGCCGTGCTCGGCGCCGATGAGAGCTGGGTCAGGTTTCTCTCGGGCCGCCGGCGCGATCGTGCTGACCTTCCTGGCAGGCGCGGAGCTGGATCCGCTCGTCTTTCGAGCGAAGTGGCGGGAGGCGAGCGCCGTCGGCGTGGCGAGCTTTTTCTTCCCCTTTCTTGGATGCGCTGCGGCCGCGCATTATCTACTCGGTTGGGAGGTTTCGCCGAGCTGGCTTGCCGGAGTCGCGATGTCCACCACTTCCGTCGCTGTGGTCTATGCGGTGATGCTGGAGTTCGGCTTCAACGCAACGGACTATGGTAAAACCGTTCTCGCCGCCTGTTTCGTCACCGACCTCGGCTCTTCGCCTCGCCGAGGAAGGAGGCGATTTACACGACATTGCTGATGTCGACGGGACTGACCTTCGGCACGATTTCCGCGCTCTTCGGGCTTTCGCACAAGATCATCGATGAATCGCAATATTCGGCTCTGGTCGCCGCGGTCATCGCCAGCGCGGTGATCCCGACGGCCATCGCCAACGCCTTCTATATTCCGAGCTACTTGCTGCCGCGGGCGCCGTTGGAAACCGCTCGGGCCGAGGCGAGGGGAGCCGAGCCGAGCCCTTATCGGAGGCCGCTACCAGAGCCGAATAGCCCAGGAGACATACATGTTCGCTAAAATCCTGCACGCCAGTGACGGTTCGGAGCACGCCTTCAATGCTTTGACGGTCGCCATCGCGCTGGCGAAACAGAACGGGTCCGAGCTCCATATGATCTCCGTCGAAGAAATCGATTACATGCCGGAATTTCTCGAGGAGGTTCGCGAGGAGGTCAAAAAACTGCGGGACGACGCTTTTACGCCGTCCAACAGCGCGCCCGCGCCTTGGCCGAGCGTAGCGGGGTCAATCTCCACACCCATGTCGTCGCTGGCCATCCCGTGCGCGACATCGTGCTTTTCGCAGAGAAGCTTGGGGTCGAGCTTCAGGTCATCGGCGCGACGGGCCATTCCGCAATCTATGAACGGATGATCGGAAGCCGCGCCGACCGCATTATTCAAATTGCGACGTGCCCGGTTCTCGTGGTCAAATAGGTCTTTCTTGAAGCGGGGGTTTTTTGATGTTTACGAGGCCCGAGGAGCGGATATTCGTCGCGCTCCAGCGTAAGAGTTCCCCCGGACCAACTCACCCCGCAAGCGCCTTGACGCCCGGCAGGTCCTTTCCCTCGAGCCATTCGAGGAAGGCGCCGCCGGCCGTCGACACATAGGTGAATTGCTGCGCGGCGTGCGCCTGATTGAGCGCCGAGACCGTGTCGCCGCCGCCCGCCACCGACAGGAGCTTTCCCTCCACCGTCAGCCGCGCCGCCGTCTGCGCGACGGCGCTCGTGCCTTCGTCGAAGGGCGGCAGCTCGAAGGCGCCGAAGGGGCCGTTCCAGACGAGTGTCTTGCACTTCTCGAGCAGGCTCTCGACATGGGCGACGGCCTTCGGTCCCACGTCGAGGATCATTTCCTCCGGCCCGACATGGTCGGCGGAGACGACATGCGCCGGCGCATGCGATTTGAACGTCAGCGCGACGGTCACGTCCTCGGGAAGAACGATCTGGCAGCCGGCGGCTTTCGCCTTGCTCATGATCTCGCGAGCCGTGTCGAGCAGCGCCGCCTCGCAGAGCGACTTGCCGACCGCCTTGCCTTGCGCGGCGAGAAAAGTATTGGCCATGCCGCCGCCGATCGCGAGATAGTCGACCTTGGCGACGAGATTGCCGAGGAGCTCGAGCTTCGTCGAAATCTTCGCGCCGCCGACGATCGCCATGACGGGCCGCTGCGGAGAGCCCAGCGCTTGGCCGAGCGCCTCGAGCTCCGCCTGCATCGCCCGGCCGGCGTAGGCCGGGAGCTTGTGGGCGAGCCCCTCGGTCGAGGCATGGGCGCGGTGCGCCGCCGAGAAGGCGTCGTTCACATAGAGATCGCCGAGCTTCGCGAGCTCCTCGACGAAGGCGGGATCGTTCTTCTCCTCGCCCTTGTGGAAGCGCGTGTTCTCGAGCAGCAGCACGTCGCCGTCCTTCAGAGCGGCGATCGCCGCTTGCGCGGGCGCGCCGACGCAGTCCTCGGCGAAGGCGACGGGGCGATGCAGATGCTGGGCGAGCGCCGCAGCGACGGGCTTCAGCGAGTCCTCGTCGCTGCGCTCGCCTTTCGGCCGTCCGAAATGGGCGAGCAGAATGACCTTGCCGCCCTTGTCGGCGATCTCCTTGATCGTCGGCAGCACGCGGTCGATTCGCGTCGCGTCGGAGATGCGGCCCTTCTCCATCGGCACGTTGAGATCGACGCGCAGGAGGACGCGCTTGCCCTTGAGATCGGCTTGGTCGAGCGTTTTGAAGGAGGTCATGTCCAGCCCTAGATCAGCTTCGCGATCGCCGCGGCGACGTCCGTCATGCGCGCCGAGAAGCCCCATTCATTGTCGTACCAGCTCAGCACCGAGACGAGCGTCCCGTCGATGACCTTGGTCTGATCCATGTGGAAGGTCGAAGACGCCGGGCAATGATTGAAGTCGCTGGAGACGAGCTTGTCGTTCGTATAATCGAGCACGCCCTTCAACGGACCTTCCGCCGCGGCCTTGATCGCCGCATTGATCTCGTCCTTCGTCGTCGCGCGCTTCGCCACGAATTTCAGATCGACGAGCGAGACGTTCGGCGTCGGGACGCGCACGGCGTAGCCGTCGAGACGGCCGTTCAGCTCCGGCAGCACGAGGCCCACAGCCTTGGCCGCGCCCGTAGAGGTCGGAATCATCGACAGCGCCGCGGCGCGCGCGCGATAGAGGTCCTTGTGCATGGTGTCGAGCGTCGGTTGGTCGCCCGTGTAGGAGTGGATCGTCGTCATGATCCCCTTGTCGATGCCGATCGCCTCATGCAGCACCTTGGCGACCGGCGCGAGGCAGTTCGTCGTGCAGGAGGCGTTGGAGATCACGAGATGATCCTTCGTGAGCTTCTCGTGGTTGACGCCGTAGACGACGGTCAAATCCGCGCCGTCGCCGGGAGCCGAGACCAGCACGCGCTTCGCGCCCGCGTCGAGGAGGAGCTTCGCCTTGTCGCGCGCGGTGAAGAGGCCCGTGCATTCGAGCGCGATGTCGACGTTGAGATCCTTGTAGGGAAGCTCGGCCGGATTCTTGATCGCCGTGACCTTGATCGGACCGCGGCCGGCGTCGAGCATATCGCCCGAGACGGTGACCTTATGCGGAAAGCGGCCGTGCACGGAATCGTAGCGCAGGAGATGCGCATTGGTCTCGACGGGCCCGAGATCGTTGATCGCGACGACCTCGAGATCGGCGCGGCCGGATTCCACGATGTAGCGCAGCACGTTGCGTCCGATGCGGCCAAATCCGTTGATCGCCACTCTCACGGCCATGAGGGTCTCCCTGTGGGGCTTTGATGAGGCCGCAGCATTGATAGCATTAGGCCCGCCCTGTCAACGCGACGCTGGGGCGCGCCGCCGGCGTCCCGAACGCCGCCACGACTGAGCCCGCATCGCGAGGCTGGCCCCGCCGCAGGGGGCGGAGTGGCCGATCCGCCAAGAACTCGCCACTGGCGCGCCTGGCGTGCTTTGCGCTAGAGCAGGGCCCTTCACAGAAAGGGCCGATCCCGCCATGACTTCAACCGATCGCCGCCGCTTCCTTCTCGGCGGCGCGAGCCTTGCTCTCGCCGCGCCGCGCGCTCTGGCGCAACCGCAGCCGGAGGAGGAGCTGCAGGTGCGCGTCGAGAACAATTCGACGCCGGAGCTTTGCGCCGAGAAGGACAATATCGAGCTCGACTTCTATGCAACGCGCCTGCGCCGCATGCAGGTGCAGGCCGTGCATCCGTCCTACATCAACATGATCGACAGGGACCGCTACGCGCCCGACTGGTCGAGCTGCGACTTCTCCCATGACTACTCCGGAGTCGTCGAGCACACGCGACGTCATACCTTCTGGGAGACGCCGGAGTTCTGGCTTGTGGGCTATACGTTCCCCCCCAACGCCTTTTGGCGCCCCGCCGACGTGCCGGTGCGCGTCGGCGACCGCGTGGAGTCCGGCTTTCATCTCGTGCAGCTCTGGATGAGCTATCGCCAGCGCGCGGAAGAGATCCTGGTGTTCTATCCGCCCGACGGCTATTGGCGCGCACGCCCTCTGCCCTTCGAGGAAATGCGCTGGACCGCTTATGGCTCCTCCTTTCTGATCGGTCCCGTCGAGACGCAGCAGCGTCCGATCGTCGCCTTCGACGAGGTCGTTTTCGAGCCGGAAACGAAGTGCTTCGTGCTGAAGTTCAAGCGCGGCGGCGAGGCGCGGATCAGGCTCCACAGCGTCGACCAGGAGCGCACGGTGCTCGATGTCGCCTACAGCGGCGAGATGCCGGACGGGCTGCCCTTCGCGTCGCTGCGCTCGATGTACACGATGCAGACGATGAACGACGCGGCCCGTGTCGCCTGGCGCACAAAGCGCGGCTCAGGCTGGCAGGAGGCCGAGGTTATCGGCTTTCCGGGCGCGAGCGCGACCGAATTCTGGGTCGGGCGGCATCTGCCGTCACGCCACAATCTTTCGGCGCCCGACATGGTTTTCGGCAAGTTTCAAGCCGCTGCGCCCGTCACAAAATGACCGCTCCGGGGCCGGGACGACTCGCCCTCCTCGACGCGGCGCGCGGCTTCGCCGTCGTCGCGATGGTCGCCTATCACCTCGTCTGGGACCTCGGTAATTTCGACTATATCGATCCGTGGTTCCCCTATTCTGCGTGGTTCAAGAGCTCGGGCCACGCGATCGCGCTTTCCTTTCTCTTCATCGCCGGCGTGAGCCTCGTCCTCGCGCATGAGCGCAATGCGAGCTTTTGGCCGTTCTGGCGGCGCCTCGCGCGCCTCGCCGCCGCCGCCGCGCTCGTGTCGCTTGGCACCTATTTCGTCTTTCCGCAGTCATTCGTGTTCTTCGGCATATTGCATTGCATCGCTGCGGCGAGCCTTCTCGCCGCGCCCTTTCTCTTTCTTCCCTGGCCGGCCGCTCTCGTTGCCGCAGCCGCGGCCTTTCTCGCGCCGCGCTTCCTTGCGGCGCCGGCATTCGACGCTCCCTGGCTGAGCTGGATCGGCCTCTCCACGGTCGAGCCGGCGACCAATGACTATCGGCCGCTCTTGCCCTGGTCGGGGGCCCTGCTCGCCGGCGTCGCTTTCGCGAAATTCCCGGGCGCGTTGCGCGCGCTCGGGGCCGTTCCCCCGCCCGGAGATTGGGGCGCGCGCGCCGCGGGCGCCGTCAATTGGCTCGGCCGCCACAGTCTAGCGATCTATCTGCTGCATCAGCCGCTGCTTTTCGGCATTTTTTTCGCGCTGGCGCGCCTCTCCGCGCCGAGCGAGGATCAATTCGCCAAAAACTTCGTCGCCGCTTGCGAGATTCGTTGCGAGGCGGACGGCGGGGAACTCGACTTCTGCCATGCGGCTTGCCTCTGCGTGGAGGCGCGCGCGCGCGGGAGCGACCTGCCGAACGAGCCTGTTGCGCGCGCCCTGCGCCTCAAGGCCCTGGCGGACGACTGCGTGAAGCCGTAACCGGGTTTTTCGCGCCCGCAGGGGCGTGGATCGGCGCTCGGCGCGATCTATCTGAGGCTCGAGACGCGGGTCGAGGGAGATAGCGATGAACGACGCTCCAAGCAATGAACTCCCTGATTTTGCGCAGGGCGTCGCCCATGCCGAGCTCTCCCGCGCCGGCAAGCTCGTCGGCCGCGTCGGCAAATCGGAAGTGCTGCTCGTGCTGGACGGCGAAAAGATCTTCGCCGTCGGGGCGCATTGCACGCATTACCATGGGCCGCTCGTCGACGGGGTGGTCGCGGGCGGCGAAATTCGCTGCCCCTGGCACCACGCCGCTTTCGATCTTTCGACGGGCGAGGCGCTTCGCACGCCGGCTTTCGATAGACTCTCCTGCTGGTCGGTCGAGCGGCAGGGCGACAGGATCTTCGTGCGCTCAAGGCGCGAGGCCGGTCCCTATGTCCAGGCCCCGACCGGCGCCATCGAACGCATCGTCATCGTCGGCGGCGGCGCCGCCGGCTTCTCCGCCCTTTTCGAGTTGAAACGCGCAGGTTTCACTGGCGCGCTCACGATCATCGGCGCCGAAAAGGCGCCGCCGCTCGATCGGCCCAACCTCTCCAAGGATTATCTCGCCGGCAATGCGGCGGAAAACTGGCTGCCGCTGCGCCCCGAAACCTATTACGCCGAGAACGGCGTCGAACTGCGGCTCGGGGCCACCGTGGGCAAGATCGATCCTAAGGCGGGCTCGCTGGCGCTCTCCGACGGCGGCGAGCTCGCCTACGATCGCCTATTGCTGGCGACGGGCTCGGAGCCGGTGCGGCTGCCAATCCCGGGCGCCGATCTCCCGCATGTCAGCGTGCTGCGCTCGCTTGACGACTGCCGCGCGATCATCGAGCGCGCCAAGACGGCGAAGCGCGCCGTCGTGCTGGGCGCGAGCTTCATCGGCCTCGAGGTCGCGGCGTCGCTGCGCGCGCGAAAGATCGAGGTCCATGTCGTCGCGCCCGAAAAAGTTCCGATGGCGCGAGTGCTGGGCGAAGAGATGGGCGCCTTTGTGCGCGGCCTGCACGAGGAGCATGGCGTCGTCTTCCACCTCGAGGACGTCGCCACCGCGATCGACGCCGAGAAAGTGACGCTGAAGAGCGGGCTTTCGCTTCCGGCCGATCTCGTCGTCGCGGGCGTCGGCGTGCGGCCCCGCGTCGCATTGGCCGAGAAAACGGGGCTCGCCGTCGATCGCGGCGTCGTCGTCGACGCCTTTCTCGAAACCAGCGCGCCCGGGATCTATGCTGCGGGCGACATCGCGCGCTGGCCCGACCCGCACAGCGGCGAAAAGATCCGAGTGGAGCACTGGGTCGTAGCAGAACGCCAGGGCGCGACCGCCGCGCACAACATGCTCGGCGCGCGTGAGACCTTTGAGGCGGTTCCCTTCTTCTGGAGCCAGCATTACGACGTGCCGATAAATTATGTCGGCCACGCCGAGAGCTGGGACGCAATCGAGATCGAAGGCGATATCGCCGCGAGGGACTGCCTGCTGCGCTACAAGCGCGGCGGAAAGACGCTCGCGGTCGCGTCGATTTACCGCGACATCGACAGCCTGCGGGCGGAGCTGGAGATGGAGAGGGCGTTGGGGCGCTGAAGGATGGATTGGTCCGTCACTCGCCGCCGCCGTTCAAATCCTCCGGGCGCGGCTGCAGCATGATGTTGTAGCCGGCGTCGATGAGATGGATCTCGCCGGTCACGCCGCCGGAAAGCTCGGAGAGAAGATAGAGCGCCGATCCGCCGATCTCATCCAAGGTGATCATGCGTCGCAGCGGGCAATGCGCCTTCTGGAAAGCGCCCATCGCGCGCGCGCCGCCGATCCCGGCGCCGGCCATGGTGCGCACCGGGCCGGGCGAGATCGCATTGACGCGGATCCCGCGCGCACCGAAATCCGCCGCGAGATAGCGCACCGAAGAATCGAGCGCGCCCTTGGCGACGCCCATCACATTGTAGTTTGGCATCACATGCGTGCCGCCGGCAAAGCTCACGGTGAGCATCGTCCCGCCGCTCTGCATCATCGCCGCGGCGCGCTTCGCGGCTTCGGTGAAGGAAAAGCAGGAGATCACCATCGTGCGGATGAAATTCTCGCGTGAGGTGTCGGCGTAGAGGCCCTTGAGCTCGTTCTTGTCGGAATAGGCGATCGAATGGACGAGGAAATCCAGCCGGCCCCACTCCTTCTGCAGGCGCGCGAAGACGGCGTCGACCGTCGCGACGTCCTCGACATCGCATTGAAGGACGAGGTCGGAGCCGAGCTCCTTGGCGAGGGGCGCGAGCCGCTTCAGCAGCATCTCGCTCTGATAGGTGAAGGCAAGCTCCGCCCCGTGCCGCGCGAGCACGCGCGCGATCCCATAGGCGATCGAGTGATCATTGGCGACGCCCATGATCAGGCCCCGCTTGCCTTGCATCAGAGCATTGACAGCCGTCATCTAGCTTCTTTCTTTTGGGAAACCGAAGTCTTCTCGCTCTCCCCCCTCGCGGGGAGAGGGCAGGGGCTTAGCGTAACCGGGCGAAGTGTTGTTCGGCCCAAATCGAATCTGCACGGGAAGGACGCGCGAGCCCCTCACCTTCCCCCCGCGAGGGGGGAGAGGGTGTAGCCGCGCAGCTTAGGCGTCCGGGTGTTTGAACACCAATGTCGCATTGGTGCCGCCGAAGCCGAATGAATTGGACAGCACCGCGCGCAGATTCACATTGTCGCGCCGCTGGCGCAGGATCGGCATGTCGGTGAATTCCGGATCCAGTTCCTCGATGTTCGCGCTCTTGCAGATGAAGCCGTGCTTCATCATCAGCAGCGAATAGATCGCCTCCTGCACCCCGGTCGCGCCGAGAGAATGGCCAGTCAAGGACTTCGTCGCCGAAAGCGGCGGACATTTGTCCTCATTGCCGAAGACCTCGCGGATCGCCTCGATCTCCTTCACGTCGCCGACGGGAGTCGAGGTCGCGTGCGGATTGATGTAGTCGATCGGGACTTTCACGTTCCCGAGGGCCTGCTGCATGCAGCGCACGGCCCCCTCGCCGGAGGGGGCGACCATGTCGAAGCCGTCCGAGGTCGCGCCATAACCGACGATCTCGGCGTAAATCTTCGCGCCGCGCGCCTTGGCGCGTTCATATTCCTCGAGCACGAGCACGCCCGCGCCGCCCGCGATGACGAAGCCATCCCGGTTCTTGTCATAGGCGCGCGAGGCGGTCTCGGGCGTGTCGTTATAGGAGGAGGACATCGCGCCCATCGCGTCGAAGAGCACGGAAAGCTCCCATTCGAGCTCCTCGCAACCGCCGGCGAAGATCATGTCCTGCTTGCCCCATTGGATCAGCTCAAAGGCGTTGCCGATGCAATGATTTGAAGTCGCGCAGGCGGACGAGATCGAGTAATTGACGCCCTTGATCTTGAACCAGACGGCGAGCGTCGCGGAGGCCGTCGAGGCCATGGCCTTCGGCACGGCGAAAGGACCGACGCGCTTGGGCCCCTTGTCGCGGGTTATGTCCGCGGATTCCGCGATGACGCGCGCCGAAGGGCCGCCCGAGCCCATCACGATGCCGACGCGCGGATCGGAAATCTCCTCGGGACTCAAGCCTGCATCGGCGATCGCCTGCTCCATCGCGACATGGTTCCAGGCGGTGCCGGCGGCGTGAAAGCGCATGGCGCGGCGGTCGACGACCTTGGAGGCGTCGAGCTTCGGCATGCCATGCACCTGCGAGCGGAATCCGAGCTCGGCGTATTTATCGGCGCGCACGATGCCGGGCTTGGCTTGAAAGAGCGACTCTTTGACTTCCTCGGCGTTGTCGCCGATCGACGACACGATGCCCATTCCGGTGACGACGACGCGTCTCATGATGTTCCTCCCAGGCCAGAGGCCTTGTTCTTATGGCGAACTGCGAAGCGTGGAGCGCGAGCGCCTCGCGAAGAGTAACCTATCCGCTGCTCTCCCTTCGCTGTTCGCCGTTTTGAGCCTCACTCTTTTGCGAGGCAGACGCGCAAATCCTTGGCCTCGTAAATACGCTTCCCGTCGGCGGCCATCCAGCCGTCTGCAATGCCGAGCACGAGCTTGCCCTTCATGACGCGCTTGAAGTCGATCCCATAGGTGACGAGCTTCACGCTCGGGCGCACCATGCCGGTAAATTTCACCTCGCCGACGCCGAGCGCCATGCCGCGGCCCGGCAGATCAAGCCAGGCGAGATAGAACCCGACCATCTGCCACAGCGCATCGAGGCCGAGGCAGCCGGGCATGATCGGGTTGCCCTTGAAATGGCAATCGAAAAACCAGAGGCTCGGCTTGATGTCGAATTCGGCGCGCATGTATCCCTTGCCGTGCTCGCCGCCTTCCTCGGAAATTTCGGGGATGCGGTCGAACATCAGCATCGGCGGCAGCGGCAGCTGCGCATTGCCGGGACCAAAAAGCTCCTCCCGGCCGCAAGCGAGCAAATCTTCATAGCCGTAGCTCGAGCGTCTTTCGCTCATCGATGGGGTTTCCCTTCCCTCATGATCGTCATTGGACGCCACGCGCGCGCGGGGCCGCAAATGCAAACGCTCGCCGGACGAAATTTCGTAACATAAGGAAAGGCGCGGTCAAACCCGCGCCTTTTCAAAACATCGAAGCTGCCTTCAGGGGGCCGTTCTCAGCTCGGAACGCTCGCGCCTGGAGCCTTGGCGGCTTCCGCCGCCTTCTGCTGGTACAGGCCAACGAAATCGATTGGATCGAGGAACAGCGCGGGGAAGCCGCCGTCGCGCGTCGCGTCCGAGACGATCTGACGCACATAGGGGAAGAGCAGGCGCGGGCATTCGATCATCACGATCGGATGCACCTGATCTTGCGGAATGTTGGTCAGACGGAAGACCCCTGCATATTCGAGATCGAGCTTGAAGAGCACATTCGCGCCCTCGCCGGCCTTGGCGTCGAGCTTGAGCGAGACCTCGAAATCGGTCGGCGCGAGCTGCTTGGCGTCGACATTGACCTGAACCTGGATGTTCGGCGGCTTGTCCGGCGGGGCGAGCGAGCGCGGCGCATTGGGGTTTTCGAAGGACAAGTCCTTCAAATATTGACCGAGGGCGTTCAGCGCCGGCGCGCCGGTGCCCGGCTGAGCCGCGTTGTCATTGCCGTTGCCGTCCGCCATTTCCATCGACTCCCGTTATTCTTCACACTTTTTCCTGGCCCCGCCTAACACGTTCATTTCGGCGCGACAAGGCGAGCCCGAAGGCTGCTCCGAAACGGCCGGCGCGAAATTATGCACGGCGCTCCGTCCGGAGCGCTCGGCATTTTGAGAAGTTTTCGACTTGCTCCCCGTGGACAATAGAGTAGTATCGGTTGCTTGCGGCAAGGGCCGCGTCTTGGGCGGACGAGACGGAATAGGGCGGGATGCGACGCAACGCGATTGCGGTTGTGCTATTCGCGCTGGCGTTGGGGCTGAAAGTCCTGCTGCCGGCAGCCGCGGTCGTCGCCGACGCCTCCCGCCATGGTTTGCAGCAGACCGCGTTCCAGGACTGCTTCAAGGCCGCCGCGGACGGCGCGCTCGGCCAGGCGCAGGCGCCCGGCAAGGCCCAGCGCCACGCCGCCGGCTGCCCGCTATGCCAGATATCCGGCGAGGGCTCTCTCGCGCTCTTGGAGCGAGCCCCGCAGGCGGTTGCCCCGGCCTTTTTCGACCGCGCCGCGCCCTCTAGGGCCGCCGACCGGTCCGCGCCGCGCGCTCGCCTTGCGGCCGCGCATCAGCCGCGAGGGCCTCCCCACTTCTCCTGACCCGTCGCTGTGCGAACGCCGCGGCTGAAGCCCCCGTCTGCGACGGGGAGCGCGCGCGTGTTCTGAGGCGTCGATCGTCGCCCGTTTGAAGCGAATCCGATCAGGAGAACCCAATGTCTACAGTCTTGCCACGAGCGCCGGTCCTCGCGGCCGCGATCGTTCGCTCAGACCCTCCGAGCGAGCCGAGAGCCGGGGCCGTCAGGGATGCGCGAGCGCCCGGCGCTTCGGCGCGCGTCGAGTCGCGCGGGCCGATCCCGCGCCTGATCGACCTCGAGCGCCGCGCGCGTTTCGCGCGCATCGAGGCGGACGCGCCGCGCGGCGCGTAAGCTTGCCAGAATGCCGGATCGCTCCTCCCCGCCGGCGGCCGCCGCGCTTCGCCCGATCCTCCCGCGAAGCTGCCGCGCCGTCGAAACGGATCCGCGAAACCGGTAGAGCCGGCATGGCGCCCGTTCCAGCTCGGGACGGTGGCGGACTGCGCCATGCCGGCGCCCCTCTCTTTCAGCCCGCCGCGCTGAGGCCGAATTCGAGATCGGCGATCAAATCGTCGACGTCCTCGAGCCCGACCGAAAGGCGCAGCATCCCGTCGGAAATGCCGAGCTTGGCGCGCGCCTCGGGGGTGAGACGCTGATGCGTCGTCGTCGCGGGGTGGGTCAGGAGGCTCTTGGCGTCGCCCAAGTTATTGGAAATCTTGATGATCTCCAGCGCGTTGGCGAGCTTGAACGCCGCCTGCTTGCCGCCTCGCATCTCGAAGCAGACCAGCGTGCCGCCTCCCAGCATCTGGCGTTTCGCGAGCGCCGCCTGCGGATGGTCGTCGCGAAACGGATAGAGCGCGCGCGAAACGCCTTTTTGCGCGGCGAGGAAATCGGCGAGGCGCGCGGCGCTTTCTGTCTGGCGCGCGACGCGCAAGGGCAGCGTCTCGAGTCCCTTGAGCAGCACCCAGGCGTTGAAGGGCGAGAGCGCGGGACCCGTCTGTCGCAGGAAATTATGCACCGTCTCGTCGATCAGCTGCTGCGAGGCGAGAATGACGCCGCCCAGACAGCGCCCCTGGCCGTCGATGTGCTTCGTCGCCGAATAGACGATGATGTCGGCGCCGAAATCGAAGGGCTTCTGCAAGAGCGGCGTCGCGAAGACATTGTCGACGACGAGCTTTGCGCCCGCCTCATGCGCGACATCGGCGATCGCTTTGAGATCATAGATTTCGAGCCCCGGATTGGTCGGAGTCTCGAGGAAAAAGGCCTTGGTCTCCTTGCGGACGGCCTTCTTCCATTGCGCGAGGTCCGCGCCGTCGACCAGCGTCGTCTCGACGCCGAAGCGCGGCAATAGCTCCTCGACGATGTAAAGACAGGAGCCGAAAAGCGCACGGGCCGAGACGACGTGATCGCCGGCCCTCACCTGCGAGAGCATCGCGGCGGTGACCGCGGCCATGCCGGAGGCGGTGGCGCGCGCGGCTTCCGCGCCCTCGAGCAGGCACATGCGCTGCTCGAACATGGCCACGGTCGGATTGGAGAAGCGCGAATAGACGAAGCCCGGATCCTCGCCCTTGAAGCGCGCCTCGGCGGCCTCGGCGGAAGGGTAGGCGAAGCTCTGCGTGAGAAAGAGGGCTTCCGAAAGCTCGCCGAAGGAGGAGCGCAGCGTGCCGCCGTGGACGAGCGCGGTCGCGGGCTTCATGGGGCGGCGGGAAGGGTCGGACATCAAGGCATCCTCGGAACTTGCGGCGCGGCCAGGGTTTCCGAGGAGACCCGGCCTTTTAGCGCCTTGTTTTACGTGGCGGCAAGCCGGCCGGCTCAAATAACCACATGGCCGATTAAGAGAAAGCGGGCGGGGCTGTCAATGGCTCAGAGTCCGCTGCTTGCGTCGCGCTGCGCCCGCCTGCCCGGGGTTCAGACAGATGTACGACATTCGCCGCGTGCGGCGGCGGGTCGTCATTGATCGCATGAAGGCGATTATGCGCGGGGTTCATTTGAACTCAAGAGGAGCGGCTGCCCGTTCGACATTACGCACCTCGGCGCCGCTTTCCGCCGCGGTCGGGCTTTGTCGAAAACGCCCAGTTGGAGGAAACTTCCGCTCGGATTGGGAACCACCCGGCAAGCCTTACCCCGGCACGCCATCGAGGACGCATACATTCTGCGCAACCGAATTGACTATGCAACGCTCGACCGGATCGCGCGGCTGACCGTCGGTCTGAAGAAGCGCATGACGGAGTTGCTGCGGGTTGAAACCGGGCAACAAGTTGGGGACGTAGGATGCGGACCGGGGACGGACACCGTTGAGACCGCCCAGATCGTCGGTGGCGCCGGATGCGCCGTTGGAATTGACCGTGACGAGACTGTGCTCGCCGAGGCGCAAACACGCGCGCGACGTGCCGACGTGGCTGCGTGGACCCATTTCGTCGCTGCGGACGCCGCCGGCATCCCCTACGAGGCGGATTTCTTCGACGCCGCCCGCAGCGAACGCCTGTTTCAGCAAGTATCCGATCCCGCCGCCGTTCTGCGCGAGATGGTCAGGGTCACGAAACCGCATGGGCGAATCGCGGTGGCCGACGCCGATTGGGCGACGCTTTCCATCGACACGACCGAGGTCGACATCGAGCGCCGGACGGTCCGCGCGCTTCCAGGCTTGGTGCAGAACGGGTTACGCCGGTCGGCAGGTGTTGCGGCTCTTTCGAGCCTTTTCGCTGACCGATGTCGTGGTCGAGGTCTGGCCGGTTGTCTGGTTCGACCTAGCTACGTTCTGGGCGACCAGTTTTTCCCTGCCTAAGCTTGAGGCGAGGCTCGTGACTTCGGGGGTGGCGTCGGCCGAGGAGCTCGGACGTTTGCGCGCCGACCTCGCGGCGGCCCAGCGGACCGGAGCGTTTTTCGCCCACGGCGACGTAGTGGTCGTGGCCAGTTTCAAAAGAAGGCAATGAAGCCCGCAACGCCGCAAGCGGCGCACCATGTTTGGGAGGTTCAATATGAGCGAACAGCCGAAACGCAAAGATTGTCTGGTGATTGGCCCCTACGGAGAGGCCGGGACAGAGCAACGCGAGTGGAGCGATTGGGTTTATCGAGAAATCGTGAAGCCCGTGGCGGAAGACGAAGAGTTCGCATACCGAGCGAACCGTACGATCGACGACCCGCAGCCTGGTGAGATCCCCGGACGGATTATGCGCTCCCTGCGCGCCGCCGACTTGGTGGTGGCCGATCTTACCTGGGCGAACCCCAACGTCTACTATGAGCTCGCGCTCAGACACGCGACAGGCAGACCGTTCGTCCACCTGGCGCGTGAGGGGACAAAGTTACCCTTTGACCTGGAGGTGATGAACGTGATTTTGATGGCTAAAGGCAGGGAGGCCGACGCGCGGGAACAGCTACGTCTGCAACTCAAACCCGTCAAGGACGGCGATTTGAGCGTGTTCCGGACGCCGGCCTGTGAGCCACAGCGTCGCTTTCTGGCCAAAGCCTACAATTGGGAAATCACTTACTCGACCAATCTCGCGGATGAGTGGCTCAGACAACAGGATCGGCCCATCCAAGAGGCGGTAGCGAATTATAAGGCGCGAGGCGGCTTCCCCGACCCAAAGTTCCTTCGGGATTCGCTACTCGAGTACCCTCTCTTATCGGCTTTCCCAGGGGAAGACTGTGAACGTCGAGTTATTCTACCTCCTCGACACCCAGAACCGGCGCTTCGAAGGTTGGGGCGTTTCTGACCCGTTGCCTGGCGGCGAGCAATTAACGCTTCGTGTACGTGGATACGAGGACGGGCAGGGCGGGAGGATCAAGCTGCATTTCGATCAACCCTTGCGGCATGTGGAATTGCCTCCCCTCGAAGGAAGTCTTGGCCCATTCAGTTACGACCTTCGATTGGAGACAAGCCAACCTCAAACCCGAGAATTCACGGCCGACTTCTTCCATCCCAGTTGGCCCAAAGACGTTCGGGTTGGTTCGTGTGTCTTGCAGGAGAAGCTTGGGTGAGAGGTCAGGACAAGCGATGAGCCTTTTATTCGATTAAGGGCTTTTTCCTGTAGCGCCGAACCGTCACTGTACGAGCACTATCTTGGGCTGAAGTACGAAGTCTTCGTGGCCCAAGGCGGCTTGGCCATGCTCGCGGATCCATCCGGACGGCGGGCTGTCAAGCAGGATCAGTTAGACAACGATGGACAGCTCTGCCTTGCCAGCATGTTGGACGGCGAGCCGGTCGGCGTCGTTAGAAGCATCGCGCTGTCGAAAGGCTTTCCGCGTCGCGAATTGTTGGAGCATCACCTCGATCGACCCGAGGTACAGGATATGTGGAAGCGGTTGGGAGCCTTGAACGCGCTCGCGGTTCTTTCTCCTTATCGCGGCCAGAAATATCAGGCCGTTGACCTCGGATGGTCAGGCAGCGTGGCGAAGCTGCTGATGCTGTTCGCGATGCGCGAGATGGAGCGCCACGGCTTGCAAGCGGCTCTGGCCACGACAGGCAATTTGGCCTCGATGCGTCCGTGCCGCCATCTCGGGTTCTGCCTTATCGATCCCCCGAGATCGGCGCCGCATTTGACCGCGGGCATCCTAACGACGAACGTCGGCATCGTATTCGGGTCGCCGCTACACCTGCAGGCGCAACGGGAATGCGCGGGCGAAGTCGAGGCGCAGCGGCCGCTCGACGCCAGTTCTCTGAGGTTGCTGAATTACTTCGAGGAGCAGCAGGCGAAGGGGCTGGAGAGCATAGGAAAATAGTCCGAGCGCCGAGCCGACAGGGCGTGCCGGCTCGGCCTCTTTGCGCGCCCGTGCTGGCTGCGCGTCGTGCGATTTCGGCGCAATTCCGCCTTGCGTGGGAAAGCGTCACATCGACCGTAATGCGACATTCGCCGCCGACGCCATGCGTCTCCAGCGCTTACAAAACATCGGCGGAAGCCGGTTGCGGCCGTTCGTCCACGACCGCGCGCCGCGGAGAGCTTTCCGCCACGGCTGCCGTTACTAAATAGACCCGACGGGATTCCTTGCCGAACCCAGGCTGCATCTAGCCCCAGCCGATGAGCCCCCGATGCCGCTCAAGTCCACGATCCTCGCCTTGAACCCCACCAGTTACTGGCCGCTCGACGACGCGCCGGGCTCGCCCTCATGCCTCGACGCCAGAGGGCTCAAAAACGCTGCGCTTCCCAAGACCGGGGTCACGCTCGCGGCAATTCCCTTCGGCGCGAGCGCCGCGCCGCTCTTCGACGGCGCGATCGGCAGCCGGCTCACCATCGCCAGCCTCCCGCAATATTCGCAGCCCTGCGCCAACGCCCTCACGGTCGCCGTCTGGATCTGCCCGCTCGCGCTCGACAACACGAATGTCGTCGGCAAGCCTGGCGACGATCAGTATGTGCATTTCCTCGAAAAGGCGGTGACGCCTGTCCTCGACACCGAGTGGGCAATGCGGCTCTACAAGCAGACGAGTCCTGCACGCCCTTCCCGATTGTCCTTTTACATGTTCAACTTGGCCGCGACGGCGGTCAACCCGACCAACAAAGGCGCCGGCTCTTACATGCAGTTCGGCGTCTCCACGGACAAGACGCCGGTCACTGTCGGAAAGTGGCTTTTTCTCGTCGGCGAGGCGGAGCCGTGGATTTCGCCGGAGGATCAGACGACGGGCGCGATCTTCTGGAAGCAGCGCGTCGAGGCGAAGCGCATTCCGCAGGACAAATACGAATATTCCGAATTTCAGGTGCAGCCGCAGGCAGGCTCGGGACCTTTGAGCGTCGGCGGGACGGCGGAAACCGGCTTCAATGGCGCCATCGCCCATCTCGCGATATGGAACCGCCTGCTTTCGCAAGGCGAGATCGACTCGATCTGGACGCAAGGCTCAGCCGACCTCCAAGTGACGCCGGGCTAGTTCTTTTTGATTGGAGCCGATGCACCGTCATCGCGAGCGCAGCGAAGGCATCCAGGGCGATGACAGCGCCCCTATGGTCCGTTGCGCTTGCAAACGGCGACACGGATCGCGCAGGCGTCCTCTGGATGGCTTCGTCGCTTCCCTCTTCGCAATGACGCACGCCCGCGAGCGGCGAGGGCTTATGACGTTATAAGACTCGAGAAGCGGGCGGTCCGTCAGCCGTCCATCGTTTCGTTGAAGCGAGGCCTTCGAGCTTGGAGCGCCATGTCGTAAATTGACGAGAGCGCGTCGGGGTTGACGCTTGGCCGCGTCACAGCGATGAAAGCTGCGTGCGCAATCGAGCGCAGAGGCGTGTTTGGAAACTCTTCTCTTACCGCGGCGATGAGTTGATCCCCGCCCATCCCTTCAGAGGCGCGTTCGATGATGCGCGCGGCGAGTTGATGATGTTCAGGGTCGAACACTGAGCCCTCTGATGCGCCCACTGAGCCCTTTGAGGGCGCCGAGAAGGGTTAGGCTAATTGTCCTAAGCGTCGAAGTCAAACGCTCGTACGTAGATCTACGTATATATCCGGGTATGCGGATAAGCTTGGGCCTCCGCGGCAAAACGCCCTAGCGACCCTTCGCGCCGCAAGCGCCGCAAGGGCAGGCTTTGATGCAGGCCTTACGCTATTGGCCAGCATCGAAGCATGTGAGGCTAGCTGCGAAAGAATAAGCTAACGCGCCTCCGTTTGGGCTTCGAGGCGTGAATTGAGGGGACCACGCCCGCATCAAAGAGCTGGATTTCAGCCGAGCCGATGTAATCTTCGAAGCGAGTTGACATTTTCCTGAGCCGGTCCCCGCTCTTCCATTTAATGGCCCCTTAACGCTTCTTGATCAGCGTCGGTGCGACGCCTGTCTTTCGAAGCCGATCGCGCCCGGCGCTGGTCATGAAGGGAAGCAAACAGTGAGCACGACGCTTTCCGCCTATCTGACGGTTGCGAATAATCTCAGCCAATGGAGGACGATCACCGCGAAGACCCCCGCGGTTCAGACGGCCACGCAATATTTTCAAAACAACATTGGCGGCGTGACCTCTGCGCAGCAGCTCGTCAACAATCCGCGGCTCTTCGCTTATGCGATGACAGCCTTTGGCTTGAGCGACATGACCTACGCCAAGGGCCTGATGGAGAAGGTCCTGCAGCAGGGCGTGACGAGCAGCACGGCGCTCGCGAACACGCTCGACAACTCCAACATTCTTGCATTCGCCCAGGCGTTTGATTTTGCAGACAATGGCTCCGCGACCACGTCCTCGTCGAGCCTCGTCAACCAGGTCGTCAACAAATATGTCGAGAACTCTCTCGAAACCTCACAGGGGCAGCAAGACCCCGGGGTCCAGCTCGCTCTTTATTTCCAGGCCAATGCGCCGAGCGTGACGAGCGTTTACCAGATCCTTGCCGACAAGAATCTACTCTCGGTCGTGCAGACGGCGCTCGGCATCTCACCCCTGACGGGCGAAGAGCCGATCGACACCCAGGCTCAAATGCTCACCTCGAAACTCAATCTCTCAGATTTTCAAGATCCGACGAAGCTGCAAAATTTCATCGAGCGATTTTGCGCTGAGTATGACGCCAACAACAATACGCCGGGCGCGACGACGAGCAACTCCTCGACCACGACATTGACCACGGCCTCGCTCTTTCAGACGGCCTCGATCGCCGGCAGCGGGATCATCGGGATCGATCCCTCGACGCTGCTGAGCGCTGCGAATAATCGTTCAAGCCTCTTTCTATGAGCGGCGCGCCGGAGGCTGTCGCCGACCGAGCGGCGCTCAAACGAGCTCGTTCTTGAAGATCGAGCCGGCCTTCATGATGAGCTTCAGATTTTTTTCAGGGTGAAGCATGACGCGCAAATCGCTGAGCGGATTGCCTTCGACGACGAGAATGTCGGCATAGGCGCCGGGCGAGATCGTTCCCAACAGGCCCTTCTGCATCAGAAGCTCCGCGTTGATCGCGGTCGCGGAGCGGATCACATTGGGGGCGGCGTCGAGTTTTTCCCGAATTTCAAATTCCCTGAGCTGCGACTTTTGGGCTTCGGGGCCCCAAAGATCGGTCCCAAAGGCCATCGACGCGTTCAACTGCTTGGCCCATTTATAAACTTGCTCGCCCCTCTCGACCGTTCGCTTGATATTCTCGACGATCTCGTCAGACAGATGATTCTCCTGAGCGCTTTCGATGCGCTGGACGAGCGAGATGAACGTCATGTCGAGAAAGGCGCCGGATTGCGCAATCATCGCGATCGCCTCCTCGCTCGCAAAATTGGCGTGTTCGATCGAACGCACGCCGGCCTTCAGACACCGCCTCACCCCTTCATCCGAGTAGACATGCGCCATGACATAGGTGCTCCGTGCGGTCGCTTCTTCCACCGCTGCGGCAAGTTCCGCTTCTGAGAACTCATAGCGCGTCGGATGACCCTCGGAGGGAAACACCACCCCGCCCGACACGAACACCTTGAGCTGACTGGCGCCCTTGCGCAGTTCCTCGCGCGCCGCCTCGCGCACCTTGTCGACGCCGTCCACGATGACGGACATCACGGAAAACGGGCTGACGTGGCCGCAGGGATCGGTCGACTCGATCGGCGTGCGAAAGTCCGCGCCCCCGCCAGTCTGGGTCAGCGCCTTGCCGGAATAGAAAAGGCGCGGCCCGATAATCGCGCCGCTCTTCAAGAGGTGGGCGATTGTGTAGTCGGCGCCTCCCGCCTCTCTGATCGTCGTGAACCCCGCCATCAGGCTATTGCGCAGATAAGTGGCGGCCGCGAAGGCGAGATCCGCGGCAGGGCATGAGAGGTTTTTGGGGCTGAGCGACAGGCCGGTAATGTGGGCATGCGCGTCAATGAGGCCGGGCATCACCGTCCTGCCGCCGACGTCGATCACCGTCGCGTCCGCGGCTTCAATCGGCTCCTGGGTCACCGCCGTTATGCGGTCGTCCTTCACGAGAATATTGAGGGACGGCTCCAGCTCATCGCGGCCATCGAAGACGACTTGCGCATTCTTGAAGAGAATGTTGGGCATGTTTCTCTCCGCATCGTCATGGGGTCGAGACTAAGCCGAGGAGAGCTTCAAAGGCAATCGAATGAGACGAGGAATGGATTGCGCGCTTCATCCGCCTTGAGTTGCGCGAGCCTTTGAGCGACGATCCGTAATCAGCCTCCCCGGCGCGTGGATCGGCCGGATACCAAGGCCGGGGGAGCGTTCATGCGCGGCGTCGAGGGACTGTCGCTCGTTGAATTGGGGGCGGAAGCGTGAAAGCAAAGATTGGCCTCGAAGAGCATTTCTCGCATCCCGACACACTGGGCGATTCGCAAGAATATTTCGTGGACGGAAAATGGAACGAGATGAAGAAACGTCTCCTCGACGTCGACGAGCTCCGTCTGAAGCTCATGGACCAATATGACATGGAGATGATGATCGTTTCGTTGAATGCGCCGGCCATCCAAGCGATCAGCAACATTGCCAAGGCAATAGATGCGGCCAAGCGGGCGAATGATCTGCTCGCCGAACACGTCTCGCGACGATCCGATCGGTTCCGCGGTTTCGCGGCGTTGCCGATGCAAGATCCGGACGCCGCCATCCTCGAGGCGCGCCGCTGCGTCGCAGAACTGGGATTCGTCGGCGCGCTTGTCAATGGATTCTCGCAGGCGGGGGATGAAGAGACCATCGTCTACCTGGACGACGCTCGCTATCACGGGTTTTGGGCTGAGTTCGCAAAGCTCGACCGACCGTTCTACCTGCATCCGCGCGATCCGCTAGCGTCGCGGTCGCGCATCTACGACGGTCACCCCTGGCTGCTCGGCTCGGCCTGGGCCTTCGGGGTGGAGACGGCGACACATGCGCTCAGACTGATGGGAAGCGGTCTCTTCGACCGCCACCCCGAGTTGCAGATCATCCTGGGGCATCATGGCGAAGGTCTCCCCTTTCTGATCTGGCGCGTGGATCATCGGGTGGCGACCGCGCCGCGCGGCATAGAGATCAAAAAGACATTTCAGGAATATTTCCGTCAGAATTTCTACATCACGACATCGGGCTCGTTTCGGACCCAGGCCTTGATCAACGCGATTCTGGAGATCGGGTCGGATCGGGTCCTGTTCTCGACCGACTATCCCTTCGAGGAGGTCAGCGAGGCCGCGACTTGGTTCGACGCGGCGAGCATCGCCGAAAACGATCGTGAGAAGATCGGTCGCCTGAACGCAGCGAGGCTTTTCAGATTATGATCGATTGAGACTCACGCGCCGATCTCGAAATCGCTCTTCTTGAAGATCGAGACGAGCTCGATTCCTTCGCGAGCGAGATTTTCCGCCGCGCCTTCCTCCCGGTCGATCACGACGAGCGCCTTCTTCACGCTGCCCTTGAAACCTTCTTCCTTCAAAATTGCGAGGGCCTTGAGGATCGAGCCGCCGGTCGTCGCCACGTCGTCGACCAGGAGGACTTCGTCGCCTTCGCCGGTGTAGCCGTCGATGATCTCGCGCGCGCCATGGCCCTTCGCCTCTTTGCGGACGAAAAAGGCGAAGACCGGCGCGCCGCGGCTATGGCTCACCGCCGCGACGCTCGCGACGATCGGCACGGCGCCGAGAACGAGGCCGCCAATGTGACGCAGCCCCTGCGCGCGCATGTAATCGACGATGATCTCGGCGGAGAGACACGCGCCTTCGGGATGCAGCGTCGTTTGCCGCAACTGGAAGATGAAGCGGCTCTTTCGCCCGGAAGAGAGCGTGAAGTCGCCGATCTGCAGCGAGTCCTTCTGGATCTGCGCAAGCAGGCGCCGCCAGCGCGCATCGCTCGGATCGACGACGCGGAGGGAGCGGGCGTCAGTAGGCGCTGAGGCGAGATCGGTCACGGGCGGGCTCCGTTGCGAGTGAGAGGCCGTTTGGGTAACGGGCTCGGCTTGCGGCGCGAACTCCCCTCCCCGCAAGGGGGAGGGGAACACACGCCCGAGCCGAATTGACGTCGTCAAACCCTGTCGCTCACGCGGCTTCTTCCTCGTCCTCCGCGAAGAGCTCCTCGCGCGTGACGGTCTTGTCGGCGATCTTTACGAGACCCGAAAGATGCGCGACGACGCGCTCTTCGTAGATCGGCGCGCGCAGCGAGGCGAGCGCCTGCTCGTTGTTGCGGTAGAAGTCCCAGATCTGCTTCTCCTGGCCCGGGAACTGGCGCGCCCGCTCGACGACGGCCTCCGTCAGGTCCTTCTCCTCGACCGTCACGCCGGCCTGCTGGCCGATCTCGGCGAGGACGAGGCCCAGCCGCACGCGGCGCTCGGCGATCGCGTGATATTCGGCGCGCAGATCCTCTTCGCTCTTGCCCTCGAATTCCTTAGGCGGCGTGGGCTTGGCGCGCTCACTCTCGACCTCGCGCCAGATGCCTTCGAACTCCTGCTCGACGAGGCTTTGCGGCAGCTCGAAGGAATAGCGCTTGTCGAGCGCGTCCAGGAGCTTGCGCTTCAGCTTTTCGCGCGAGGCCTTGTCGAAATCGGCCTCGATATTGGCGCGCACGGCGGCGCGCATCGCCTCGAGCGATTCGAAGCCGTATTTCTTGGCGAACTCGTCGTCGACCTCGAGGGGTTTCGGCGCCGCGACCTCCTTCACGGTCACGTCGAACTCGGCCTCCTTGCCGGCGAGATTCGTCGCGGAGTAATCGTCGGGGAAGCGCGTCTTCACGACGCGCTTCTCGCCCTTGGCGGCGCCCTCCAACTGCTCCTCGAACCCAGGGATGAACATCCCCGAGCCCAGCACGAGATCGACGTCGCCGCCGGTCCCGCCCTCGAAAGGCACGCCGTCGAGCTTGCCCTCGAAGTCGATCGTGAGCTTGTCGCCCTTCTCGGCCTTGGCGCCTTCGTCGGACCTCGGCTCGTACTCGCGAAGCCGCTCGGCGAATTGCTTCATCGCCTTCTCCACCTCCTCCTCGGAGACGGGGGCGACCGGGCGTTCGAGCGAAATGTCGTCGAAGGAGCCGATCTCGAAGCTCGGAAGCGTCTCGAAGCTCACGACAAAGGAGAAGTCGCCAGAAGCTTCCAGCACTTGCTCGATGACATCACGGTCCTCGGGCAAGTCGAGCTTCGGCCCGCTCGCCACGCGCAGCTTGTTGTCCTCGACGATCTTGCGATTGGCCTCGTTGACGGCCTCCTGCAGGACCTCGCCCATGATGTTCTTGCCGTAGAGCTTCTTCAAATGGGAGATCGGCGCCTTGCCCGGGCGGAAACCCTTGATCTGCGCCTTGGCGCGCACCTCAGCAAGCTGCGTTTCGAGTTTCGCCGCGAGATCGCTCGCCGGGAGAACAACCTTGAATTCCTGCTTCAAGCCCTCCGAAAGGGTTTGGGTAACCTGCATTTCATCCGCCTCTTGCAATGACATTGCGGCTGCGAAGCCTTCTTGGCTTAGCCATCCGTCGCCTCGACGTTCTCTGGTTGGTGCGGGCGGAGGGAGTTGAACCCCCACGACTTGCGTCACCGGAACCTAAATCCGGCGCGTCTACCAGTTCCGCCACGCCCGCGACGGCCATGCCGTCGAGACGACCGACCGGCGTTCCGCGCCAGAGCCGCGCCGGGCTCTATAGCAAGGGGCGGGGGGCGGCGCAGCACAAATTTGCGCAATCAGAAGTGGCAGCCGGGCCTGGCGAGAGCCCCGAAACCGAAGGCGCCAATTGGATACACCCAACCCGTGCTCGTCGGCTCAGGCGTTTCATGGCATCTGCTTCATGATGCCACATTTTCCACTCCTTTTTGGCCAATTATCATGTTTTGTTCTTGACAATCAGATTCTGAGTGCCGAACTCTGAAACATGGAATTGCCTGTCCCCCCCATCCCTTTGAGAGCCTCCCGGGCGGCGATCTGGGCCTTCGCGGAATCTGCTGCGACGAGGCTCGGAAATTTACGTGGCGCCGCCCTAGAACCGCAAGTGTCAAGAATGGGCGGAAGCATCGTATATAAGAACCCCGTAAAAGAAATTGGCCGGCTACCAGAGTCAATTATCGTTCGGGCTCGAAACGACTTCACGATATATTTGCCTGTCATGACCTCTCTCTCTAGGGAGCCTCTTGCATAATTCTTCGAGCGAGTGATTTTGCCGCCGGCACGCGAGATGTCGGCTTCGTGGGGGCTCAGGCGGGGGCGGCGCGGAAGGCCGAGACCCGCAAGATTTGATCGGCGGCGAGGACGAGCACGCCGAACGTCAAGTGGCATTTGACCTTGATGGCGCCGCGCACGCGCACGAACCTGGCGCCGAACTCGTCCTTCATCCGGGCATTGACGCGTTCGGCCATGGTGCGGAAATCGAAGAGTCTGTCGTCCGGGTCCGGGACGCCGACGCGCCTCATGCGGGCGACCTCCTCGGCGCATTCGGTTTTGGCTTCATGCTGCGAACGAAAATTGCGGTCGATCAGCGGCGCATGGCCGAGCGCCTTGCTGTGCCGGTCGATGATTTCGGCATCGTAGGCTGCGTCCATCGCCTCATAGAGATAGACGATGCGGGCGCTGGTCATGGTCATGAGGGGAATGGCGACCTGGCTGTCGTGCACGGAGGCCGAGGTCAGCACGCAGGAGACGGGGATTTGGCCGCAGGCGACGTCGAGATGCAGCTTGTAGCCGATCCATGTCTCCTTATAGCCCTTGCTGTTCTTCTTGCAGCCGACGTCGCAGGCGGTGGGCAGCTCGGCGAGCATTTTCGCAAGGCTTTGCGTGGCTTGCCGTTCGAGGCGCGACGGCTCCGGCTTTGGCCGCTCCTCGCCCTTTCTCGGGCGTCCGCGCCTTTTTGGCGGCTCGGCGGCGGGCGGCGGCGGATCGTCTTTCCCGTCTTTCTCGACGGGCTTCTCGCGCGCTTCGATCTCGGTGGCGTCGCGGGCGACGACGCCGACGACGCGCCCCTCGAGCGTGCGCTCGACCAGCGCCGCGTGCATTCTGCCCGGCAGATCGCCTTGCGCGAACTCGTTGAAAGCGCGAGAAAAGGTGGATTCGTGCGGAACCTGCGCACGCCGCTCCCACCCGCAGATTCTGCGCAGCGACTTGTCGGCCTGCAGGCGTTCGATCAAGGCGCTGGTGGTTGGAATGCCGAGCAGAGCCTTGGCGACGAAGCATCTGGCCAGGGCGCGGCGATCCTCGGGTGGGCGGCCCGGGCCTCGCGGCGGCTCTGGAACGAAGGCTTGGAGACCGATCACCTCGAGGATGGTGATGAGCCGCCCGAGCTGTTCGGTCATCGGCTCGACTTCCTCGCGAAGCCAAGGGAAAAGCGAGGCCTGTATGTGATTCCAGCGCGCCCACATGGCGTCGAGAGGATCGTCAGTCATGTGGTCCGTCGCCACGGCGCGTAGTTCGATTCGAAATCATAATCCAACAACTTTTAAATGAAAGCGCAATATTCTACACAATAATACTTGCAATCCACATGAGGAAGCCTATCTATATCGCCTCATCGCCCGCGCCAATCTCTAACAATTTTGCAAGAGGCTCTAGGGATAGGTTTACGATAGCTCACGAGCTAGGGCACTTCTTTATCCACTACCCGTTAGTTGAAAAACGATATCCCGGCAGGCCCATGGCAGCCACAAGATGGGTTGATGAGAAAGACGACGACCTGAGACGAACAGAGTGGGAGGCCAACTGGTTTGCTGCCGCATTTTTAATGCCAAGTGACGACTTTTCAGCCGCTTACAGGAGGAACAGGGACCCTAAACATTTAGCAACTTTATTTTCTGTTAGCCCAAAAGCGGCAGAGATACGAATTGATAATCTAGGACTATAATTTATGTCCGTAATACCTAGGTGTCCTAACTATCGATTGAGGCTATTTTTGTCAGTTGACCTGGTTGGATCGACGGCATACAAAGGCGGTGTCGGTGGTTCTATAAAAGATAATAATACCTCTCCGGAATGGGTTTATCATATACGCGCATTTTACAGAAATTGTCCGCGCTTACTGCAAGATATGTTCGAAAAAATAGCCTCAAATGAGCGCTGCAAGGATGGATATAAATACACCTGTCCTCGACTCTGGAAGACCGTAGGGGACGAAATTCTATTGTGTAATCGAATTCACGATCTTGAACATCTTTCTTACTCAGTTGCAGCGTTTATGTCAGCTCTTGAGGATTACGGAGAGCAGCTGAGCAAAAATGTTGGTCACCTTGATGCAAAAGGATCAGCCTGGACCGCAGCCTTCCCTGCCCCTAACGTCACTGTGGCCTCAGGCGGGGCTGCGGACGCAGACGTTTCAAACGATGTTTTTGACGAAAATTTCGAGCACGACGCTGATGAAATGCCAAATAATTTTGATTTTCTAGGAAAAGAAATGGATTCCGGCTTTCGGATTACGAAGCACGCGAGTTCTGATAAGCTTGCTTTGTCTGCTACCCTCGCTTATCTTCTGAGTCAAGCAAAATGAGACGGTATTTTCAATGCACGGTTCGACTATCATGGCAGAGAGGCGCTTAAGGGTGTGATTGGCGGGCGCCCCTATCCGATCGTTACGATCGACATGGAAAGAAACGCACGCAAAAAAGAAATACTATCTTATGAGAGGCTCGTCAGAAATAGCGCGGAAATCGAATCTTTCAATCTCAGAAACTTCTTAAGGCTCCTTCTGGTTGATGAAGGTATGGAATTCCATTTCTTATAATGCAAGAAAGTGTCGGCTTACTCCACTGGAGAGCATCAGTTGGATGCCTACAATAGGTTCAGGTATGCTTGTGAGAATAATGCGGAAGAAGCAAAAGACGGCGCGCAGGAGAGGAAGAGGCAGGATCTGCTTCTGATGTAGTAGTCAGCGGCGGAAATGACCTGAACGATAGCAATACATTGTTTGACTGTGCCGTTCATAACCAAGCGCTCAACGAGTTGCCTGACGCTGCAGGCAACTTTTCCACTAGAGCAGCAGACGATGCGGCAGCCCGAAGCAACCACCCGTAAGATTAGCCGCCGGTTTCCCCTCCGTGTCCCCGTCGCGCTAAAAGGGCGCCTCGAACGCCTCTCCAGCCCGGACGCCGCCATGCCGCTTGCTCTCCCCCGCCGCGCCTTCCTTGCCGGCGTCGGCGCCTTCGCCCTGCCGCTGCCGGCGCTTGGCCAGGAGCCGGCGCCCCGCGTGCTGGAGGCGCGGCCGGGGAAGGCCCAGCTGCTTCCCGCTCCCGCCCCCGCGACCGAGATCCTGGGCTTCGACGGCGCCTCGCCCGGGCCGCTCCTGCGCTACAGGCAGGGCGGCACGCTCTTCGCCCGGCTGGTCAACAAAACCGAGAAGCCGATGAGCCTGCATTGGCAGGGGCTGCGCGGCGAGAACGCCATGGACGGCGTAGCGCCCCTGACGCAGTCGGCCGTTCCGCGGGGCGGAAGCTTCGACTATCGGCGCAAGCTCGAGGACCCGGGCCTCTTCTGCTACCGGCCCGGCGTCTTCAAGGAGGCGGGCGAACTGCTCGGGCGCGGGCTGAAAGGTCTGCTTGTCGTGGACGAACCGACGCCGCTCGAGAGCGACGCGGATCTTCTCGTCGTCCTCGACGACTGGCGGCTCGACGCCAAGGGCGCGATCGAGGGCGATTTTTTAAACGCCAATGAGGCGAAGGGCGCGGGGCGCCTCGGCAATCTCCTCGCCGTCAATGGCGCTCGCGCGCCCAAAAGCTTCGAGTTTCAGCCCGGATCGCGCGTGCGGCTGCGCCTCGCCAATCTCGCCAGCGCGCGCATCATGGCGCTCAGCTTCGATGGCGTGACGCCCGATGTGATCGCGGTCGACAGCCAGCCCTGCGACAGGTTCCAGCCGGTGCGCAACACGATCCCGGTCACGCCCGGGGCGCGCTACGAGCTGATGTTCGACCTCCCAGCAACCGAGAGCGCGAAGGCTCGCGTGGTTCTCCGCACCGCCGACGGCAAGGATCAGGACATGCTGCTCTTCGCGACGAAGGGTTCTGCGCGCGCCGCGCGCGAGCCGATCCGCGGTCTACCGCAAAATCCGGCGCTGCCGCCGGTCATTCATCTCGAGCACTCGAAGAAAGTCGATCTCGTCATCGCGCAGGACGACGGCCGCTGGACGCTGAACGGTCAGCCGAGCAAGGCCTATGCGGGCGATCCGCTGTTTCGCGTCAAGCGCGGGACGCCGGTCACGCTGGGCTTCGACAATCGCACGAGCGTGCCGCTCGCGATGCACGTCCATGGCTTTTGCATGCGGCTGCTGCACGATCTCGACGACGGCTGGGAGCCCTATTGGCGCAACACCGTGGTCGCGCCGCCCGGCAAGACCAAGCATGTTGCCTTCCTCGCCGACAGCCCCGGCAAATGGGCGCTGCACGACGATATCTTGGAGCATGAAGCGGCGGGGGTCGCGACGTGGTTTGAGGTGGGGTGAGGCCGCTTAAAGAGAGAAGCCCCGCCCCAGGATCTTGGGACAGGGCCTCTTTCGATCTCGCCAGCACGTTATCCTCTCGCCGGCCGGTTGCGCAGCACGCGGGCGGCGCCGCCCGCCAAGACCAGCGCGGCTAGCGCGAGCACGCCCCGGCCCGGCGCGGGTCCTGGGGTGTAGACCAAGCCGTAATTGAAGCCGAAGCCGTCGCCGGCGATAAACGACTCCATGGAGTAGTCGATGGAGACGGCGTCGAGGCCCGTGACGACGCCGTAGTCGACGATGTTGTTGTTGAAGAAGGCGTTGGCCTGCGCGAGAGTTCCAAAAGTATAGCTGTAAATACTCTCTCCGATGCTGCTGTAGATGTCGACTTCGAGCGAGAGAATAGATTGTCCCTGGTGCAGTCCGGTCGAGTTGGACGACAGGAAGTCGATCTTGAAATCGCCCGTAGGTGCGAGAGGCTGAGAATAGCCGAAGGCCGTTTGCGCACTATAGTTGATTCCTAGACCGGCGGGGCCGCCAGAACCGATGGAGGCGGAGCCGAGACCGATCGTGTTTCCTCCTCCGTTGGGCAGCAGCACGGCGTTGGCGGCGCTCTGGCCCGTCTTAATCGCGATAAGCGGGGCGGCGCCGGTTCCAATGCTCGCCGTCGTCGTGGCGCTCGCTGGCCCCCCTTCAACAGCCGACTTGGCGAGCATCTGCACCTCGCCGAGGCTGCTGGACGTGTAGCTGATAGCCTGCGTAAAAGATGCAGCCGCGCCCGTGGTCGTCGCCGTGGCGGTCGCGGGTCCTCCGGTCGCGCCGAACGTCGCCCCTCGCGCCCCACCAGAAGCTCCGCTAGTCGCGGAGGCTTCGGCGTCGACTCCTACATTTTTCTTGGTCGTCGTCACGTTCACGGTGGCGGTCGCTGCGCCGCCGTTTCCGCCCCTCGCGTCGCCCGTACCGCCATTTCCACCGGTCGCGCTAGTGCTCGCGTCGATAGAGGAGGCCAAACCATCCGACACGTTGAGCGTCGAAGTGGCGTTGCCGCCCGCACCGCCGACGCTGCCCGTGGCGCCGCCCGTAGCGGCGTTGCCGCCATCGCCGCCCACCGACCACTGCTGGACAAGAAGACCCCCGGAGGTTGTTCCGGTCGCCGCGTTGGTGAGGTTCACGCTAGCGCCCTGGCCGCCGTTCGCGCCGTTATAGCCCGCGCCGCCCGCGCCGCCCTGCGCCCACGCCGCGCTATAGACGGTGCCAGTGTCCGACGCTCCCGAGGAGCTTGCCGTGGCCCCGCCGCCGGCTCCGCCAGTACCGCCGGGATAAGTAGCCACGCCGCCCGTTCCACCCTGAGCGTACGCGCTCGGCAAACCGCCTCCAGGATAGAGCACAGATCCGCCATTCCCAGTGGTCGCGCTGCTGGTCGCGGTGGCGAAGCCGCCGGCGCCGCCATTGGCGCCAGAGCCGCCAGCCCCCGGATTGCCGGAAGCGCCGCCGTTTCCGCCGAGCGCATTGGATGCATTGGTAGCGTCGCCCGAGGAGATCGAGGTCGTCGTGGTCGCGGTTGCAGCGCCGCCGACGCCGCCCGAGCCGGCGTTCCCGCCAGTGGCGCCGTTGCCGCCACTGCCGCCGTTGCCGCCAGTGGCGGAGGCGGAGTTCGTGGAGTCGCCTGGTCCGGCGGCGTTAGCGTTCGCCAGGCCGCCGGCGCCGCCTACTTGTCCGGGATCTCCCAGATTGACGCCGTTCGCTCCGCTGGCGCCGTTGGTTCCAGTTTCGGTGTCTGAAGCGGCCCAGCCGGCCCCCGCGGAGCCAAGCAGGAAGAGCGGAATAGCCACCGCGCCCAAAAGCTTTCGTGAATAAAGCGACTGAAGCCGTTTCATCGAGTTTTTCTCCTGAAAATCGTTTGCGGAGCCATTCCTGCGCTCCCATTTCGCGCGGGGTGGTTCTCTGAAAATCCCCGACAGGCGGAGATTTGTAAACGGAATCTTAACCACTCACCGCAGAAAATTTTGGGCTGTTGCGAATTTATCACACTTGGCTCTGCGTGGGCTTTCAAGTCTTGCCGAACCCCCGCGACCGCTCACGCCCCCATCAGCGCCTCGACATGCGCCGCGACGCTTGCCTCCAAATCCTCCGCGCGATAGCCGCCTTCGAGCAGCGACACGATGCGGCCGCCGCAGCGGCGGTCGGCAAAGTCTCGCAGCCGCAGCGTCAGCGCGCGAAAATCCTCCGCTTCCAGCTTCAGGCCCGCGAGCGGATCGTGTTTATGGCCGTCGAAGCCCGCGCAGAGAACCAGCAGGTCCGGGCCAAAGGCCGCGAGCGCCGGGAAGATGCGTTCTCTCCAGGCTTCGGCGAAAATCTCGCCGCCGTCGCCCCTGGCCAGCGGCGCATTGACGATATTGCCATGCTCGCCCTGCTCGGAAATCGCGCCCGTGCCGGGAAAGAGCGGCATCTGATGTGTGGAAGCGTAGAGCGCGCGCTTCTCGCTCCAGAAAATCTTCTGCACGCCATTGCCGTGATGCGCGTCGAAATCGAGGATCGCGACGCGCTCGGCGCCCAAGGCCAGCGCATGGCGCGCGGCGATTGCGGCGTTGTTGAAGAAGCAGAAGCCCATGGCTTCACTGGGCAGCGCATGATGCCCCGGCGGGCGCGTCGCGACGAAGGCCTTTTTCGCGCGGCTCTGCATCACCGCGTCGGTCGCCAGCACCGCGCCGCCCGCGGCGTGAAGCGCGGCGTCGAGAGTGCCGGGGCTCATGACGACGTCGGGGCCAGGACGCACAACGCCATCGCGGGGCGCGGCAGCGTTGAGCCGTTCGACATAGGCGGAATCGTGAACCGTGAGCAGCGCCTCGAGGCTCGCTTTGGGCGCTTCGGCCCTCGCGGCCATCGCGAATTCGCCTCGCGCCAGCGCGCGACGCACGGCGGCGAGCCGCTCCGGGCGGTCGAAAGCGCCGGGACCGGGATCGTGCGGCGCCGCGCTTTCCGGCGGCAGAACCAGCAGCAGTTTTTCGCGCGCTTCGGCGCAGAGAGGCAGAGGGGCGAGCGCACCGAGGATCAGCGCAGCGCGACGCGTGACCGCGGTGGAGCTGACAGCAGAGTCCCCCGAAAGGGCGTTTTCCCTCCCCGCAAGGGGGAGGGGAGCGCTGGCTCGACCAAGAGTGTCGGGGGAGCCTGTCACCCAATCTGCCCGCGATGGCGCAGAAAATGGTCGGCCAGCACGCAGGCCATCATCGCCTCGCCGACCGGCACGGCCCTTATGCCGACGCAGGGATCGTGCCGGCCCTTGGTGACGATCTCGGTCTCCTCGCCGGCTCGGTCTATGGTCTTGCGCGGCGTCAGGATCGACGAGGTGGGCTTGACCGCAAAGCGCGCGACGATCGGCTGGCCCGTGGAAATGCCGCCGAGGATTCCGCCGGCGTGGTTGGACAAAAAGGTCGGGCCTTTGCGCATCTCGTCGGCGTTTTCCTCGCCCGTGAGCTCGGCGGACGCGAAGCCCGCGCCGATCTCGACGCCCTTCACCGCATTGATCGACATCAGCGCCGCGGCCAGCTCCGCGTCGAGCTTGCCGTAGATCGGCGCGCCCCAACCCACGGGAACGCCCGCCGCCTCTAATTCAATCACCGCGCCGATGGAGGAGCCGGACTTGCGAATGTCGTCGAGATAACCCTCCCAGCGCGATGCGGCGTCTTTGTCCGGGCAGAAGAAGGGGTTTTTGTCGACCTCGGCCCAGTCGAAGCGCGCGCGGTCGATCTTGTGCGGCCCCAGCTGCACCAGCGCGCCGCGGATCGTGACGCCCGCAATGACCTTTCGCGCCACCGCGCCGGCGGCGACGCGCGCCGCGGTCTCGCGCGCCGAGGAACGGCCGCCGCCGCGATAGTCTCTGATCCCGTATTTCGCGTCATAGACGTAATCGGCGTGGCCCGGCCGGTACTTCCGCGCGATCTCGGCATAGTCCTTCGAGCGCTGATCCGTGTTCTCGATCACGAGCGCGATCGGCGCCCCGGTCGTGACCTGCCGGCCCGTCTCATCCGCGAAGACGCCGGAGAGAATCTTCACCGCGTCGTCCTCGCGCCGCTGCGTCGTGAAGCGCGACTGGCCGGGCTTGCGCTTGTCGAGGAAGACCTGGATTTCTTCGCTCGTCAGTGGGATGCGCGGCGGACAGCCGTCGACGATGGCCCCGAGCGCCGGCCCATGGCTCTCGCCGAAGGTCGTGACGCGGAAGATATGGCCGAAGCTGTTGTGGGACATGGGTTTTGTAGGTTCGGGCGCGTTATGGTCGCCGCACTTCCCGTGGAAGGAAGAGGATTTGCGCGACGCTTTGAGGATGTGCGGTTTTAGGACCGGGGCGCTTAGGGGTCAAACAAATGTCCGGGCCCAGGAAATATGCGACTGGCTCAGGAGAGCAGATATCTCATTGAATTGCATGGTGCAGCGCATAATCGCCCTCGTGCAATCAATGACGAGCCCTCGCCGTGCGAGGAGGGCGTCTCGGATGTGTTTGGAGCCCGACAAAGACGGCCTTCCGGCTTTGGCTCCTTCTCGCTACACTCCCCCCATGAACGCGCCGCTTCGCCCGCGCCGCCGTGCTTCGCGGTCCATCTGGCTCCCCGACGCAACCGCGCCCGACGACGCGGCGCGGCTGGCGCTCGCCGAGCTCGCGCTCTCGCTCGCCAAAGCCGGCGGGGCGGACTATGCCGACATTCGCCTCGGCGCGACTTTCCAGGAATATTTCCGCGCGCGCGAGGCGCGGCTCGAGACCGCCAAGAGCGGCGAGACCTGGGGCTTTGGCCTGCGCGTGCTGCGGCGCGGCTCCTGGGGCTTTTGCGGCGCCACGAGCCTGACGCCGGAGGCGATCCGCCGCGCCGTGGAGACGGCGCTCGCCAGTGCGCGCGCGGTCGAGCCGATTCAGGGCGCTCGAATCGAGCTCGAGGCCCTGCCCCTCGTCGAGGACCGCTGGGAGATGGCGCTCGGGACCGACCCGTTCGCCGTGCCGATCGCCAAGAAGGCGGACTTGCTGCTCGCGGCCAACGCCGCGGCGCGCGACGCCGGCGCGGATTTCTGCACGTCGCAGTTCACGGCGGCGCGCGAGGAGCGGCTCTTCGCCAACAGCCGCGGCAGCCGCATCTGGCAGAGCCGCACGCGGGTCTGGCCCGAGTTCCAAGTCACCGTCGTCGACAAGGAGAGCGGGCGTTTCGCCTCGCGCGACAGCCTGATCCCGCCGCGCGGCGCGGGCTGGGATTATGTCGAATCCTGCGGTTTTCTCGACGATGCGCGGCGCGGCGCCAAGGAAGCGCGCCAAAAGCTTCAGGCCAAGCCCGTCGCGCCCGGCAAGCGCGATCTCGTCATCGAACCGAGCAATCTGTTTTTGACGATTCACGAGACGGTCGGACATTCGACCGAGCTCGACCGCGCGCTCGGCTGGGAGGCGAATTTCGCCGGCACCACTTTCGTGAAGCCGCATCGGCTGGGCGATCTGCGTTTCGGCTCGGAGCTGATGACGATCTTCGCCGACAGGCGCCAGGACGGCGGCTTAGCGACGATCGGCTATGACGACGACGGCGCGCCGGCCGACTTCGCCGATTTCAACATCGTCGAGAAGGGCGTCTTCAAGAATTTCCAGATGGCGATCGGGCAGGCGCATTATCTGGGCTTGCCCATGACGAACGGCTGCGCCTATGCCGACGATCTCTGCGCTTTTCCGTTGCAGCGCATGCCGAATATTTCGCTGAAACCCAATGAGCGCGCCTGCTCGCGCGACGAGCTCATCGCGGGGGTGGAAGACGGACTTTATGTGATCGGCGCCGGCAGCTGGAGCATCGACCAGCAGCGCGACAATTTCCAGTTCGGCGGGCAGATTTTTTACGAGATCAAGAACGGCCGGCTCGGCGAGATGGTGCAGGGCGGGGCCTATCAGGGCCGCACGCTCGACTTCTGGAGCGGGCTCGACGGGCTGGGCGATTCCTCGACCTTTGAGCTTTGGGGCGTGTTCACCTGCGGCAAGGCCGAGCCGATCCAGCTCGCCCCCGTCTCGCACGGCGCGCCGTGCGCAAGGTTTCGCGGGGTGGAGGTGCTGAACACGGATGTGGGGGGTGACAAAGGAATAGCCCATGCCGTCGAATGACAATGGATTAATAAAATTACGCGAAGCGGGTCGACGAAGGGAGCGTGATTTCATGGCTCTCTTTAATGAGCCTCTTGCATAATTCTTCGAGCGAGTGATTTTGCCGCCAGCACGCGAGATGTCGGCTTCGTGGGGGCTCAGGCGGGGGCGGCGCGGAAGGCCGAGACCCGCAAGATTTGATCGGCGGCGAGGACGAGCACGCCGAACGTCAAGTGGCATTTGACCTTGATGGCGCCGCGCACGCGCACGAACCTGGCGCCGAACTCGTCCTTCATCCGGGCATTGACGCGTTCGGCCATGGTGCGGAAATCGAAGAGTCTGTCGTCCGGGTCCGGGACGCCGACGCGCCTCATGCGGGCGACCTCCTCGGCGCATTCGGTTTTGGCTTCATGCTGCGAACGAAAATTGCGGTCGATCAGCGGCGCATGGCCGAGCGCCTTGCTGTGCCGGTCGATGATTTCGGCATCGTAGGCTGCGTCCATCGCCTCATAGAGATAGACGATGCGGGCGCTGGTCATGGTCATGAGGGGAATGGCGACCTGGCTGTCGTGCACGGAGGCCGAGGTCAGCACGCAGGAGACGGGGATTTGGCCGCAGGCGACGTCGAGATGCAGCTTGTAGCCGATCCATGTCTCCTTATAGCCCTTGCTGTTCTTCTTGCAGCCGACGTCGCAGGCGGTGGGCAGCTCGGCGAGCATTTTCGCAAGGCTTTGCGTGGCTTGCCGTTCGAGGCGCGACGGCTCCGGCTTTGGCCGCTCCTCGCCCTTTCTCGGGCGTCCGCGCCTTTTTGGCGGCTCGGCGGCGGGCGGCGGCGGATCGTCTTTCCCGTCTTTCTCGACGGGCTTCTCGCGCGCTTCGATCTCGGTGGCGTCGCGGGCGACGACGCCGACGACGCGCCCCTCGAGCGTGCGCTCGACCAGCGCCGCGTGCATTCTGCCCGGCAGATCGCCTTGCGCGAACTCGTTGAAAGCGCGAGAAAAGGTGGATTCGTGCGGAACCTGCGCACGCCGCTCCCACCCGCAGATTCTGCGCAGCGACTTGTCGGCCTGCAGGCGTTCGATCAAGGCGCTGGTGGTTGGAATGCCGAGCAGAGCCTTGGCGACGAAGCATCTGGCCAGGGCGCGGCGATCCTCGGGTGGGCGGCCCGGGCCTCGCGGCGGCTCTGGAACGAAGGCTTGGAGACCGATCACCTCGAGGATGGTGATGAGCCGCCCGAGCTGTTCGGTCATCGGCTCGACTTCCTCGCGAAGCCAAGGGAAAAGCGAGGCCTGTATGTGATTCCAGCGCGCCCACATGGCGTCGAGAGGATCGTCAGTCATGTGGTCCGTCGCCACGGCGCGTAGTTCGATTCGAAATCATAATCCAACAACTTTTAAATGAAAGCGCAATATTCTACACAATAATACTTGCAATCCACATGAGGAAGCCTATCTATATCGCCTCATCGCCCGCGCCAATCTCTAACAATTTTGCAAGAGGCTCATTCGTTCACTGTTTCTCTGATCGGCGTCTTCCATTCTATTTCAACTTTAGCCCAATTCTTACGACTTGCTTTCTCAATGATAATGTCGGTTCTATTGCCCTCTTCATATAAAGCAAAAAACCCCATTAAATCAGCGCATGCCTTCACAACGGAATTTATATGTGCGGTGAACATTGCCCGAATTGCTTTTGGTTCGTGATCACGAATAAAAGGAAAATCTCGGTACCAAATAGCATTAGAGCCTCTTGCAAAATTGTTAGAGATTGGCGCGGGCGATGAGGCGATATAGATAGGCTTCCTCATGTGGATTGCAAGTATTATTGTGTAGAATATTGCGCTTTCATTTAAAAGTTGTTGGATTATGATTTCGAATCGAACTACGCGCCGTGGCGACGGACCACATGACTGACGATCCTCTCGACGCCATGTGGGCGCGCTGGAATCACATACAGGCCTCGCTTTTCCCTTGGCTTCGCGAGGAAGTCGAGCCGATGACCGAACAGCTCGGGCGGCTCATCACCATCCTCGAGGTGATCGGTCTCCAAGCCTTCGTTCCAGAGCCGCCGCGAGGCCCGGGCCGCCCACCCGAGGATCGCCGCGCCCTGGCCAGATGCTTCGTCGCCAAGGCTCTGCTCGGCATTCCAACCACCAGCGCCTTGATCGAACGCCTGCAGGCCGACAAGTCGCTGCGCAGAATCTGCGGGTGGGAGCGGCGTGCGCAGGTTCCGCACGAATCCACCTTTTCTCGCGCTTTCAACGAGTTCGCGCAAGGCGATCTGCCGGGCAGAATGCACGCGGCGCTGGTCGAGCGCACGCTCGAGGGGCGCGTCGTCGGCGTCGTCGCCCGCGACGCCACCGAGATCGAAGCGCGCGAGAAGCCCGTCGAGAAAGACGGGAAAGACGATCCGCCGCCGCCCGCCGCCGAGCCGCCAAAAAGGCGCGGACGCCCGAGAAAGGGCGAGGAGCGGCCAAAGCCGGAGCCGTCGCGCCTCGAACGGCAAGCCACGCAAAGCCTTGCGAAAATGCTCGCCGAGCTGCCCACCGCCTGCGACGTCGGCTGCAAGAAGAACAGCAAGGGCTATAAGGAGACATGGATCGGCTACAAGCTGCATCTCGACGTCGCCTGCGGCCAAATCCCCGTCTCCTGCGTGCTGACCTCGGCCTCCGTGCACGACAGCCAGGTCGCCATTCCCCTCATGACCATGACCAGCGCCCGCATCGTCTATCTCTATGAGGCGATGGACGCAGCCTACGATGCCGAAATCATCGACCGGCACAGCAAGGCGCTCGGCCATGCGCCGCTGATCGACCGCAATTTTCGTTCGCAGCATGAAGCCAAAACCGAATGCGCCGAGGAGGTCGCCCGCATGAGGCGCGTCGGCGTCCCGGACCCGGACGACAGACTCTTCGATTTCCGCACCATGGCCGAACGCGTCAATGCCCGGATGAAGGACGAGTTCGGCGCCAGGTTCGTGCGCGTGCGCGGCGCCATCAAGGTCAAATGCCACTTGACGTTCGGCGTGCTCGTCCTCGCCGCCGATCAAATCTTGCGGGTCTCGGCCTTCCGCGCCGCCCCCGCCTGAGCCCCCACGAAGCCGACATCTCGCGTGCCGGCGGCAAAATCACTCGCTCGAAGAATTATGCAAGAGGCTCGAATTTCAGAAATTATCTGATGCGGCAACGGCCGGCGAAGCTGACGTATATATTATTATAACATATGCAGATAACAGGAAGCTCAAAGAAAATGTTGCTGCGATTGAAAGACAGTGGAGGCATTCGGATGTCTGTCTTCTTGTATTCTTGCTAACGTTCGATATCAACGGAAGGCGTCGTAAATTAACGACTTTGCAGTCATACATAGTTCGGTCTGGGAAAGCTGTAAAGAAGCGAGAGCAGTATGCTTTACCTTGGGACGTCCCTGAGACTCGTTGGCAATAGGCAAGAAATCGGCATGCAGAGCGTGATATTTATATAATATGCGGGCCTGTAAAATCGGTAGTTTGTCTCATGCAAAAGATATCCACAAAATTGGGCGCTTCTCAACCCCACGGGTTTACCCACCGGCACGCGCGCCCGCTCGAATTCGCGCGCGTCCCGCGTCCCGACCGTCAGGCCGTGATGCAGCGCCGTCCCGGCGATGAAGAGGTCGGGTTGCGAATAGGTGTGCCCGGCCTTGCGGCCCTCCTCGACGAGCAGCCGTCCTTTGAGGATCAAGTCTTCGCTTAACGGGCAGTACGGCCGGCGCGACAATCGCAAGGGCGTCCCTTCTCCCCTTGCGGGAGAAGGTGGCCGCGAAGCGGCCGGATGAGGGGTAGCGCCGCGGCCGCAAGAGGGGTCGGCGCCGCCACTGGAACGCTGGGGGAGCCGCTCCATGCTCAGCACCCCCTCATCCGTCGCCTTCGGCGACACCTTCTCCCAAGGGGAGAAGGGGCGCGCGGCAGGCTCGATTCCAGCCATCTTCCGTTAAAGTTCGACATCGCGCAGCGGCATAGGCTGGCGCGTCGGCTCGATCTCGATCTCGCGGTAAGGCGACGCCTGCTTCGCGGCGATCAGGTCCCCACCCGTTCGCTCGCCCTTGAGGCGGCGGAACTTTTCTGCGCCCAACGCTTCGGCAGGACTCGTCGGCGGCGTCTTTCTTGATCCGGTCATGCTGACGAAGTAGCCCCCGCCCTCACCCGCCCCCCGCCACGCGCGACAGAAGCTTCGCGGTGTAGTCCACCATCGGCACGATGCGCGCGTAGTTGAGGCGCGTCGGGCCGATCACCCCGAGCGCGCCGACGATGCGGCGATTGGCGTCGCGAAGCGGCGCGGCGATCATCGAGGAGCCCGAGAGCGAGAAGAGCTTGTTCTCGCTGCCGATGAAAATGCGCACGCCTTCGCCTTCCTCGGCGCGTTCGAGCAGGTCAATCACCTCGGTCTTGGTCTCGAGGTCGGAAAAGAGCAGGCGGATGCGCTCGAGGTCCTCGAGCGCGGTTAGGTCCTCCAAGAGATGCGCCTGGCCGCGCACGATGAGCTCGCGCCCGGCGCCGCCCCAGCTCGCGATCCCCGCCTCGACGAGCCTCGCCGTCAGCGTGTCGAGCTCGGCCTGGGCGGCCACTCGCGCCGTCTCGATCTCGCGACGGGCTTCGGCGAGGGTGCGGCCGCGAATGCGCGCGTTGAGGTAATTCGCCGCCTCGATCAGCGCGGAGGCCGGCAGGTCTCTGGGGACCGGCAGCACGCGGTTCTCGACGCCGCCGTCCTCGGCGACGAGAATGGCGAGCACCCGCTCCCTTTCGAGCCGCACGAAATCGATCTGCTTCAGGCGCGCATCAGCCTTGTCGACCGCGACGACGCCGGCCACGCGGGCGAGGCCCGAGAGCAGCCCCGTCGCCTCGGCGAGCACGCCCTCGAAATCGCGGTCCTTGGAGGCCGCCTCGACCTGCGCCTCGATGCGCGCGCGCTCCTGGGGCTCCACGTCGCCGATCTGCAAGAGCGAATCGACGAAGAAGCGCAGGCCGATCTCGGTCGGCAGCCGCCCGGCGCTGATGTGCGGGGCATAGACGAGGCCGAGCTCCTCCAGATCCTGCATGACGTTGCGCACCGAGGCGGGCGAGAGCGTCATCGGCAGCACCCGCGAGATGTGGCGCGAGCCGACCGGCTCGCCCGAGGCGAGAAAGCCGTCGACGATTTGCCGAAAAACCTCGCGCGAGCGCTCGTCGAGCTGGGCGAGATGCGAGGCGGAGAGGGGCGCGGGGGTCATGGGGCGAGCATAGCGCAACGCGCGGCGAGGTCGAGCCGGGGCGGAGGCGGGGGCTAGTGGCTCCGTCTCGGCCACAAAATCCCCTCAAGCGGAGGATAGGCCAAATCTAAGGGCGCGCCATGCCGAGCGGCGGGAAATCAGGCCCATCCCGCAAAGGCGCCGCTTCTTTTAGGGAAACGCGATGAAAGCTCTGCTCTTAGGTTTCGGCGTCCTCATGGCCGGCAATAGCGCGGCCGCCGGCGAGATCGACTTCAAATGCGCGACTCCGCACATCACCCTCCGCGCCGAGGCGAAGAGCGAGGAGCGGCCAAATGTCGCCTATTTCACCTTCGGCGTCGTCAGCGACGCGCCGACCGCCGAGCAGTCGGCGGCCGACAATGCGGCGCCCGCCGCGGCCGTGGTCGACGCGGTGAAGGCGATGGGCGTCGAGCCCAAGGATCTGCAGAGCCAGTCCTTCTCGGTCTCGCCGGTCTATCTCGAGGAGCGGGATCCCGCGACGCATCAGCCGATCAAGCAGAAGATCGCCGGCTACAGGGCGAATCATCTCTTTCGCCTGCGCCTCCGCGACGTGGACAAGGCCGGTCTCGTCGCGGCCAAAATACTCGCCAAAGGCGCCAATGAGGCGCAGGGTCTTTCCTTCGGCGTAACGGACGAGCCCGCCAAGATGGACGCGCTGCGCGTTCAGGCCGTCGCCGAGGCGCGACGCCGCGCCGAGGTCTATGCGAAGGCCGCCTCGATGAAGCTCGGTCGCCTTTTGGCCCTCGACCCGCAGCCCGGACCGCCCGGTTACGCCGATATGCCGATGCGCCGCTTCGAAGCGAAAGCGGTCATCCCGGTCGAGCCGGGCGTCATCCAGCTCTCCGCCGAGGTCGAAGCGACCTTTGAGCTGCTCCCCTAAGGAGCCGAGGGGGCCGGAAAGAAGCCAAGGCTGCTTTCAGCGCCCAAATGCGCTAAGAAGCTGCGACCCAACCGTTTCGAGCTTTGACCCATGCCTCTCGCCGCCGCGATCCGCACCATTCCCGACTACCCCAAAAAGGGCATCCTCTTTCGCGACATCACGACGTTGCTCGGCGACGCCCGCGCCTTCCGCAAGGCGGTGGACGAATTGGTCCAGCCCTGGTCCGGCTCCAAAATGGACAAGGTGGCTGGCATGGAAGCGCGCGGGTTCATCCTCGGCGGCGCCGTCGCGCATCAGCTTTCTGCCGGCTTCGTGCCGATCCGCAAGCGCGGCAAGCTTCCCTACAAGACGGTCTCGATCAGCTATGAGCTAGAATATGGGGTCGACGAGATGGAGATGCACGAAGACGCGGTGACGCCCGGCGATCGCGTGATCCTGGTCGACGATCTGATCGCGACCGGCGGCACCGCCGAGGGCGCGATACGCCTCCTGCGCAAGATGGGCGCCGAGATCGTCGCCGCCTGTTTCGTGATCGACCTGCCGGATCTCGGCGGCGCGAAGAGAATCGAGGCGCTCGACGTCCCCGTGCGCCGCCTCGTCATGTTCGAAGGGCATTAGCTTGAAGCGGGCTTATTGCGTGCTTGCGCCGCCCGTCAGGAATTTTCCGCCCGCTGAGGCCGGTTCCGACAGCCGCCGAGGTCGCGCCGCTTTCGAACCGAGACGGCGGCCAGCCGAGGGGGGCGGGGCGCAGGCGTCATGAGTGTTACGGCGATGAAGCCAAGTCGGTCGCAGCTTCTGCTGGCGATCCTGTCCTCGGCGACGATCGCGATCGGCGTGCTCGTGCTGAGCGTTGCCCCGGACAAGGAGGACAGCGCGGAAGCGCCCGACGCCGCTGCCGCGGCGGCGCGACCCGACGAGGGACTGGGCGGCCGCTTTCTGCATGCGCTTCGCGGGGGTCTCACCACGCTGCGCGGGAGCGAGGCGACTCCGCCGTCGCCCGATGCCCAGATTGCCGCCAATCCTCCGGAAGAGGCCTCGGCGCCGCTGGAGGCCCCACACCCCGTCGACGCGCCGACCCCGCCGCGCCGGCCGGAGGGGCTGGGCATGGAGGATTTTCCAGTGCCGCCGCGGCGCCCGTCTACTCTTTTGGCCGAGGCCAGCGCCGAGGCGCCCGAGGCTCAGGCCGCCCCCGCGCCCCAAGCCGCCCCGCCGGCGCCGGCCGAGCAGCAGGTCGCGGCGCTCGCGCCCGAGCCGACGCTGAAGCCCGCGCCGCCGGGAGTCTTCGATCGGCCCGACCAGCCGCCGCCGCGCTTCAACATGGGCGCGCCGGCCTATGTGCGCATTTTTAAGAAGGAGGGCGAGCTCGAGCTGTGGCTGAAGGTCAACAATCGCTACACGCTCTATCGCACTTTCCCGATCTGCAAATGGTCGGGGCACCTCGGGCCCAAGCTCAAGGAGGCCGATTATCAGTCGCCGGAGGGGTTCTATGCCGTCTCCACGAAGCAGCTCAATCCGCACTCCAACTATTACCGCGCCTTCAACGTCGGCTATCCCAACGCCTTCGACAAGCAGAACGGGCGCACCGGCGGTCTCGTGATGGTGCACGGCAATTGCAAGTCGGTCGGCTGCTTCGCAATGACCGACAAGGGCGTCGAGGAGATCTACGGTTTCGTCTCCGCCGCGCTTTCCGCCGGCCAGCGCGAGGTGCCCGTGCATATCTTCCCGTTCCGCTTGACCGATGCGGCCCTGCAAAAGGAGACGACCACCAGCGGCTGGATGTCCTTCGTTTCCCAGGACGCCGTCGCCGGCAAGGAATGGGCCGCTTTCTGGAAAAATCTGAAGGAAGGATACGATCGTTTCGAGTCCACGCACGAGCCGCCGACGGTGTACGCCTGCGGCGATCATTACGCCTTCGAGGCGGGGAAGGACGGCTGTCAAAAGATCGCCGGCTGGTGAGGCGGCGCACTGCGAGATTACGGGTTGCTTCAGCGGGAGGCGCCCGAAGCTGACGTTTATGCCTACTTGCGCCTGAGGTCGCAACGATCGTCTGGTTCGCGCCACAAGCTTCGGCATTACGAACGGCCCTGGACCGCATCGCCCAAAAAAAAAGAGCGGCTCGCGCCGCTCTCTTTGGCTGTTGGTCAGTATTTCGCTGTGATCGGCGTCTTGTCGACGAAGTCGAGCGGGCCGCTGATCGTGATACGGAACGCCGGCGGATCGACGGGCTTAAAGGTGCGCTCTGAGATGCCCAGAGCGGAGATGCCCAGACTTCCGTAACCGGGCCAGATCGCGAAATTCTGCTTGCTCCACACGTTGGCCTGATAGTCGATCATGTCGGCGCGGGAATCCAGGATGTTGAAGCCGTCGACCTGAATCCTCACGCCGTTCTCGAATCGATAGCCGAGCCGCGCATTGACCGTGAAGGTCGCATGCGATTCGATCTGGCCGTCCTCGGTCAGGGGTCGCGCGCCGAAATAGCGGCCGCGCAGCGCGCCGAACCAGCCGGTTTTCTCGCCGACTTCGAGGCCGAAAGTGGAAACCCAGACCGGGGCATACTGGAGATAGTTGCCGGGGTGATATCCCGGCAGTCCGAGCGGCCAGAGTCCGCCGTCGCTTCCCGGACCGCCGAGGAGATAGCTGACAGAGTTGATCTGCATTTGGTAGTCGTAACCGCGGAAGCGCGCATGCGTGCCGGTGACGTCGGCGTCGAGATGCGCCCAGCTCGTGATCTCGTAATTGCCCGTCCATTCGAAGCCATAGCGGCGGCCGGGACGCCCGTAGGCGCTCTGCGCCGTATCGGCGTTGAAGGTCTGCTCGGCGTCGAGATCCTGCCAGAACAAGCTCAGGCTCGTGTCCAATCCCGGGAAGATCCCTTTGCTGCGAAAGCCGGTCTCGGCACCGCGGGTTTTGGTCAGGAGCTGGACGTTCGGAATATAGTTGTAGACCCCGCCGAAATAGGGGCCGCCAAAGGCATAGTGATTGAGTGCGCCGCGCATGTCCTCGGCGCGCAGGCCTTCGCCGAAGTTCAGGAACAGCTCGGTGTTGTTGTAAGGTCCGAGCACGGCCCCGAGCTTCGGGCTCGTGAAGAAGCGCCCCAGCTCGCCATTGTTATAGGGACCGAGCGGCATCGGCGCGAGCGACGGCCATATGCCCACCGCATAGAGCGGATTGACTTCGGAGTTCACCGACCCGTGGACGTAGTCGAGCCGGAAGCCCTCGGTCGTGCGGAACCAGGGCGTCCAGAACTGGGTCGTGTCCGTCCACGCGCCATGGATATATTCCTTGATGGCGTTATTGGAAATCTCGTCATATTGCCAGCGCCCGAACGATTCGCCATTGCCGTTGTGAATCATGTCGATGAGGTTCTGCCAGCCGACGCGCGTCTCCATCTGAGTGCCCTGGAGGGTATACTTCCAGCCATGCATGGCCTTGAATCCGTATTGCTGGCGATGGTCGTATTGGTGCGACTGATCGCCGACCCCGCCGAGCACGGTAGGGGGACCCCCCAGCCAATAGGTGAAGTTGTCGTAGAGATTGGTGTCGTTGTGGATCATGTAGGCTTCGATCAGCGACCAATCGTTCTTATTGGTCTCGCTCCAGCGCAGCGACAGGCTGTAGCGCGAGGCGTTGCCGCCGTCGGTCGGGTCCTGCGTGTCCCAGCGCGACATCAGCCCTTCCGCGACGTCATTGTAAGGGATCTGGTCCGTCGCGAAGTAATGGTTCGAATAGGCCATCGCCGTGACCGAGAAGCCGTTCTCCTTCGTGCCCTCGCTCCAGCGCGTGAAGGTGTTGATCTTGCGCTCCTCGTCGGGGCGCTGCCACGGGCCGTTGTAGATATTGCCCTCGATCGCCATCAGCAATTCGCCGACGCCGACGCCCCAGGACTTGGCACCCATCAGCCGGCCCCAGGCGAAGCTGCCGCCCGATCCGGTTACGAGGCCCTCGCGCAGCTTGTCGATGTAGTTCATATGGATCGCGCCGACGGCCGAGAACACGCCCTCGTCCGCGAAATAGGGTCCCTTGCGCACCTCGAACTCGCTGAGCAACTCCGGGATCAGAAAGTTGGTGTCGGCATAGCCGTTGCTGTGAATATGCGACGGCTGGTTGACGTTCATGCCGTCGAAAGTGATGCCGATGTCATAGCCGTGATCGAGCGCGAAGCCGCGCAAGAAATATTGCGCCGCCTTGCCCGAGCCGCTGTGCTGCGCGATGACCAGGCCGGGCGCGATCTCGAGCGCTTCCTGGGGTTGGGCAAAGACCCGCGCGTTGACTTCCTGCGGGGTGAAGCTTCGCGTGCTCGAGGCGACGGTAGACTGTTGCGGCTGAGCGAGCGGCTTGTTGATCTCCGAATATGTCGGTTGCTGGGTCCCCGGGGCGGCCTCCGTCCAAGGTTGCACCTGGGGCTGCTCCTGTTGGGGCTGCTGTGGCTGCTGCTCGGCCCGCTGCGGAGCGGGCCGCGAAGGCGCAGGCCGCGAGGGAGCGGGCCTTGTCGTCCGCTCAGGGGCGCGCGTGGGCGCCGCAGCGACATGCGTCGTCGGCGGCTTGGCGCTCGGCGCGGGCTTGTGCGCCACGTGTTTCGCGCCGCCGACGTCGATCGTCGGCAAGGTGGTTTGCGCGAGCGCCGCGTCGGCGGTCAGAGCGATCTGCAGGGCGACGGCGCCGATGGAGCCGGCGCGGAGGATGCGAATATAGTGACGGGGCGGCATGGCTCTCACTCCGAATCCGCCACAGCTTGGCGGGACCCGCACGCCAACTCTTCGCGGCGCGGGCGCGGAAACTCGATGGGGACGGGCGCAAATTTCGCGCGAAGGCGCGGACCGCGCGGCGACGAAGCCGCGGCTTACGCAGCAGCCGGTGAGGCTCGGGCGCGATGCGCGCTGGCTTGCTCCTGGCCCCGCAAGGCGGTTTCAACCGCGAGGGGCTTGAAGCGCCGGAGCTTCGCGAACCGACCGGCCGTCGGGGCTTCGGGAGGCGCGATGAAAGCGACGCCGCAGAGGAGACAGTGCTCGCAGGGCGACGCCCGCTTGCCTCCGGCCGGCGCGTGATGGCCCATCACGCTAAGCCCCTCGCCAGCGACCGACAGCCTCAGACATAAATCTCCACCCGCAACGCGGAAGCCCTTGCATTCTCGGTAAATTTGCCGACATTCAGCGACATGGTCAGTCAGAGGCAGACGGCCATAAACGCTTACCGCGCGTGTTACCTCGAAAGAGAGGTGGTACCGGTGCCACCGCTCATAAGGAGCGAGACCCAATGGCGAAGAAGAAGACATCCGGCCTGACCGTTATGGAGCTGCGGGCCTTGCGCCCGCGCGAGGCAGACTATGAGGTTCGCGACGAGGCGATCACCGGCGGTTATGTGTGCGTGAGAAAATCCGGCAGCTTGAGCTATGTCATAAGATTTAGGGTGAAGGGCGTTTCCAAAAAACTGACGCTTGGCGTTTTCGACATCAGCGATGGCGGCCTGTCGAGGGTCCGTGACGAGGCTCGTTTGGCGCAGGTTGCCCTCAGCGCGGCTCGCCGAGGCGTAGGAGCCGATCCGGCGAGCCTCAAGCAGCAGCAGCGCCGCGCCCAGGAGGCGGAGGCTGAGGCAGCCCGCCGCAAGGAGCTGGAAGCGAGAGAGAACACGTTCGGTGCCGTCTGCAAGGAATATCTCGCTTCGCATGCCGTGACCAAACTGCGCCCGATGACAAGGCGTGAGCGCGCTCGTCAAATCACGAAGGAGCTTGCACCCTGGCGTGATCGGCCAATCAGCGAGATCAGCCGGAAAGATGTGTTGCGCCTGCTCGATCCGATTGCCTCGACGCGACCGATCATGGCCAACCGGGTTCACGCGACGTTGACGCATCTCTTCTCCTGGGCCGAGGAGCGCGAGTTCATCATGACGAATCCAATGAAGGGACTGCGCCGACCGCTGGAGAAGGAAGCGCCGAGAGAGCGCGTGTTGAGCGATGACGAGTTGGCAATCGTTTGGGCGGCTGCCGGCAAACTCGATGCGCCGTGGATGCAATTTTATCGTCTCGCAATTTTGACCGGCGCGCGAAAAACCGAGTTGGCCGAAATGACGTGGCAGGAGACCGATCTCGACTCTGCGACGTGGTCGCTCTCAGGCGCACGCACCAAGAACAAGCAGCCTCTGAAGCGTCCATTGTCGCCGCTAGCGGTCACCATATTGAAGAGCCTGCCGCGCTTGCATGGTGTACCTTACGTCTTTGGCAGCAAGCTCATAGCGCAGCAACGGTGGAAGGGGCGACTGGACGCCGCCATTCTCGACGTCAACAACGGCTGTCCACTATCGGGCGGCGATTTCGTAACGCATGATTTGCGAAGATCATGCGCGACGACGCTACAGCGCTTGGGCGTCAGATTGGAAACGACCGAGCGGCTCTTGGGGCACGTCGGCGAGTCGCGGTCGGGCATTCGCGCGGTCTATCAGCGCCACAGCTTCGAAGCTGAGATGGCGGAGGCGGTTCGGCTTCTTGCTGATCACATCGAACGCATCACTGGTGATGAGCCTGCTGCGCCTGAAAACAATGTCGTGCCGTTCGGCGGGAGGCGCGCATGAACGTGCGGAGAAGGCCGTTGACGCCGCTTGACGCGATGTTTCGACAAGGGCCGCAGGCGTATACGCCCGGCTCGAAGAAGCCGTCTTCAGCGCCTACTGAAGACGCGCCCGCTGCCAAAAGCACGCCGGCCAAGCCCGAGCCGCTCCCCGACAAGAAGTGAAGTTTTTCAGGCGCGTTTTCGAGCCTTTTTGCCAGTTACGCTCTGGCTCTATCCCAATTAAAACGTGATCTTTAACATCAACTACTATTTTTAAAACCCGCAATCCGAACAAAAACAGCGGCTTCTGAGTCTTCGCTGCAACGGCTCTCCGCAACACCAACAAAACTGCGGCTTTCGGACACCCTGAGTTGTTTGGTATTGTTGCGTGACTAACGGCAGATGGCTCACGCCATGTATTGACATTTACAAATCCGGCCGCCAGCGTCCCTCGGATCAAGTAACCGAAGGAGCCGAAAGATGTCATCAGAAGTCGTCTACTGGACCATGCCGATGCTGAGCGTCCGCTGGAAAAGGACCACGCGAACTTTCGCCCGCTGGCGCAAGCAGGGACTGATCCCTGAGCCGGACATCTATCTTGGCAAGCAGCCGGCCTGGACCGAGGAGACGGTGCTCGCCGTCGAAGCGGAGATGAAGCGCCGTGCTGTTGAGAGCCCGCCCGTCTATCCGAACATGGCTAAGGCCCAAGCAGGGCTGGCTTCGAGGCGCACCCAGCTCGCAGCGAAGGGCCTGAAGGAGAAGAGAGCGCCGAGGGGTGCGAAGGCCGGCAAGACTCATTTTACTGATTATCTCTCGAGCTTCGAAACGATGAACGCCGTCGAGGCGCTCAGCAATGCCAGCAAGGCGTTCAGCAAGGCTAGGTGGGGGGCGTGACCATGAACAAGCGTGTTATCCCGCCCTTCCGCTCCTTATCCGCTGCCCGTTGGCTATGAACCGCGAGCGGCTTTCGCTCGCGGGATCGGCAGAGGTTTAGCGCCCTGACTTCTGCATCGCCCGATCTATTGATTTTATTGGCCTCGATTTTCGATGCAAAAATTTGACTTATGCACCACTCGAAACTCGGCGCATTCCGCGCTTTTGAGAGGCAGGAATTAAGAATGAGATTTGAGAGGCCATTTCGCAGCTTCGCGGGAGGGACTCGCCCCGCGCGGCGCTGCTCTCTCACACCGTTTTTTGAGAACTACAATCACCTCCTGCCGCATCGAAGGGAACGGTGATAAGATGCCAAAAAGCGCAGGCCCTTCCTCTGTAATGTGGAGACACGCATGCCGACAATGAACATTTGGATTTCATATGATCTCGGGCTTAAAGGCGATTATGAGGGCCTTTACGCTTGGCTGGATAATCACCACGCAAAGGAGTGCGTGAATTCTCTTGTCGTATTGAGCTTCCAATATGAACGATCTCTAACCGACGAACTAAAGGAAGAATTAAAAAATAACCTCACAACAGATAAGCGCACCAGAATATACGTTGTTTACCGCGACAACGCGTCTGGTCGTAACAAGGGAACATTTATTTTTGGGGGACGCAGAGCTGGAGCGTGGACTGGCTATGCGTCCAGAGGCATCGGAACTACAGATGAGGAAGAGGAATAAGACAATGCCACACGTACTCTTGGACTCTGGTTTTTGGTACGCCCTTTGTGATCAAAAGGATAACGTCGCGTCACGGGAGAAAATTGATAGCATTTATCAACGTCTTCAATTCCACAATATTATACTTCCATGGCCAGTAGCTTACGAAACACTAAGAACTAGCTTATGTCGAAAACCGGTCGCATTGAAACGCTTCCAACAGGAAGCAAAACAACTTAAAGTCGATCTACTCGATGATACAGCATATCGAGATGACGCGTATGACCTTGTTTTTTCTTCATCACTGATCGGGGAGCGACCTTTGAGCATGGTCGACTGCCTCATACGCCTTATTATTGAGGACGAGAATGTAAAGGTCGACTACCTCGTTACGTTTAACGTGCGCGACTTCCACGATGTGTGCATGAAGCGCGGCATTGAGCTTTGCTCATCCTGACGGCAGATGGGCCACGACGTGACGGGAGCCCATTCCGGACCTCACCAAGGCATCTCCAGCGGGTTTTTGCGATAGTGACCAACCTCTGCCACAGAAACGCAAACACGCGGCAAAATCTTCTCGAAAGGGTTGCAAATTTCGGGGCAACCCGGGCTATTCAGAAGTCTTGATTAACGCACCTACTGGGCTGCTGTGTCAGCGCGACGTAGCAGGCGCTTGCGGATGAACTGCATCATGCTCGCCTTTGGCTTGTCCTCGCGCTTAACAAACATTCCAACCCAATCGGTATAATTGCCTTCATCTGGCATTAGATCAGTGTCTTTCGCCTTTGAAAAATCGGGCGTTACTACCTGAGGCGCGTCGTTGCCGAACCTTGCCTTAAAGGACGCCGAAAGTTGACTGGCGTGCTCGCTTAAGTCGGCACATAGCTTCGTGCTGAAAAAAATGCTGTCATCAGTCTGTTGGTAGATACCCTCTATTAAATCACCGTATTCACTATCCAGCTGGTGGTTAAATCGAAAGCCGAAATACAAAGCCATTAAATGATTGGGGGGATATGAACTAGCTTTGTAGCACGCGATGAGATGGTTTCGCCTCGTGATGGCCGTATTTAAGCCGTCCAACGATTGGGCTAGCGTCGTCAGAAGCGCAAACGGTCGTCCATGTAGGGATAGCTTCTCAAAAATCTGTGTTTGTAAAATTCCTATCGGTAGATTTAAGATGGGAAGCGTGCGGAAATCTGGGCGGAAATCGAACTCTCCGCCATGACCATCTAACTGTTCGGCGACGGCAGCTGTTGCCAAAGATCGTTGTTTGTCGAATTCAACCTTGACCGCCTTAATATGCTGTTTCTTCGCTGATAAAAGAGAGTTAGCAATGTCGAAAGCAACCATGGTGGCCGCATTCGTGCAACGTAGTTCCTTAAGGAGATCATCGCTGTGTCGGGTCTTGTCCGCAATGCGCTGTGCGGCGGTAGCGCCCGCGAACGCGCCTGCGAGAGAACCCGCAATTGCTGAGAAAAACCCCGAATTAAAAAACCTTTCGGCGAGAGGCCAATAGGATTGAAAAAATGGAATAAGATCGGCCGCGAATACCTTCTTGGCTGCCTCAAGAAATTCGCTCATGATCTTATTTTTGTTTGGAAGCCCTCGCGCTTATGAGGATCGAGATTCATCTCGGTCATGCCATTGCCGTCGAGAAAAGAAGCATCTACCTCGGTCTCTGTGTCTTCCACCACTTCGCCACACACGAACTTAACCGCTTCACGAGTTGCCCAGCGCCTTGATGTGATAGTTTCGTCGCTGACAATGTCATATTTTCTGAATTTATAGACATTCGGCAATTCCGTATCCTCCAGCGCGCTTGAGCCGTGTAAGGCTCAAGGTGAGATGGGAAGCGCGCAGCAAGCCGTCAAGGGTTCGAACGCCGCCCCGCTCGTGTCGCATATCCCCCATTCGCTAAATCGCCCGCCCTCCGCTGGATCGCCGAGCATCGCCCCGATCTGCTCGAACGGGCGAAGGCGAAGAAGGGCGAGGCGTGACACTGACTGACAACCACGGACATACACAGACAATACTACAAGCTTACTTGGAAGACCGACCAAATACAGTTGAAACGGCCAGAAGACGGCCCTATAAAAGAGGAATGGCGATGCGAGACGAGGACCTGCCTGAATTGATCGACGGTTGCGTGGCAATCGGAGCCGTCCTCGGCCTGACGCCCGAGGGGGTGCGCATCATGCACCGTCGCGGCTTGGTGCCGGTCACCAAGCTAGGCTCCAGCTACTTCGCCAACCGTGACGCCCTGCTCGAATGCCGACGACTTGGCCGATACTGGAGCCACCCGAAGCGGCGCGCCACCGCTGAGGCTCGCTTCGCAGCCGAGAAGGAGACGATGACTGCTGAGTGCGAGTTAGTCTGAAGACCGTAGCGGCCGGACGCCGCGAACCTGAGGAGGACCAGCAATGAAAAGGCGACTATGCCATGACAATAAACATGGAAGGACCCCGGCTCGCGGAGTTGGGGTCCCAAAGCAGTGAGATCGGCCGGGCGGCTAAATCTCATAAACAAGACAATAGTTCACAACAGAAAGAAAATCAAGAGGGTATCCGTCTACTCGACAGCCGCGACCCCTACGCGCTGACGATCTTGCAGTCCGTCTATAACAAGCGGCTGGGGCGCTGCCCTCGACAAACGAAATTTGTCGAGATCGGCGGTGAAATCCAGCCACGCGAGGGCGGCCGGCATTTTCGTGGCTGCGGTATCGACGTTGGGACTTTTGATCGGCTACTCGCCAATGTCGGCTATGCGCTCGGGCGAGAAAGAGCCTTTGCGGTGCATGGCGCGATCATTGAAGACGTCGACACCAATTATATGCTGCGCGTCATTACCGATGGCGTCGATCCATACACAGGCAAGCCCTACAAGGCGACGCTATTTGACAGGGCCGGCTTTGCGTTCGCCATGGATATTGACGAGCTGCCTTGTCCGCTCGGCGCGGAGAGCCTCGAAGACCAAGCGTATTACGTGCGCTCGAAATTGCCGCCAGAGTTTCAAGGCGTGCGCTGCATCGTCACGGCGACGAGCAGTTGGGGCATCAAGCCCGGCCTGCATCTGCGGGTTTGGTTCCTGACCGACAGGCCGCTCACATGCGGTGAGAAGAGGCAGTGGCTGAAAGACATAAGCTGGATCGACCCCGCGATCTATAGCCCAAATCAACCGATCTACACCGCTGCACCGCAATTTCGAGACGAGGCCGAGAATCCGCTGCCGGGCTTGCAGCGCCTCGTCGTGCTCGACGGCAAGGAGCGCGTGACGCCACCGCTTGCAGAGGCGCTGAAGCCGAAAGTCTATCCGAAGCCGTCGCCAGCCAACTATCGCCCCCCGGCGGGGGACGACCGGGGGGTGCTGTCGTTCGCCATGAGCAGAGTCGCTGCTGCGCCGGTGAGTGATCGCCACAACGAGATTGTGCGTCAGGCGTTTTGGCTGATGGAGCGCGTGGTGCATGGCGAGGTCTGCCGCGAGAAGGCGCTGCGTGCGCTCACCGCAGTCGGCACCCGAGTGATCCCTGGCGCGCGCATCATCACCGAAGAGGAAGTGATGAAGGCTTGGGACCATGCCGAGCGACGAGTGTCGGCATCCTGGGAGAATGAGAACCGCCTGCGTAACAGCACTTTTGACGAGAACGACATGGAGGTCTCGCCATGAACCGCCACGAGACCTTCGAATATAACGAGATTGACTACCTCGCGGAGATCGAAAATGCGGGTGGTATGCCGGAGGAGCAAGCCGACATCGAATGCGAACGCCTCTACCAAAAATATAAGGTGCACAAGATCAAAAAGGGGACCATCGAAAAGCAGATAAAGGAGGCGCGCAGGAGGCAGGAGAAGGCGCGGCAGGAGCAGCAGCGAAAAGCAGCCGCGCAAGCCGTGCGTGAGCGCCTCAAACTGCTCGGCGAGGATACGCGCACAATCGATCAGTTGCTGTCCCAATGCAAAATCGATGACCTGCTCCCGGAGCAGTGCATAGCCGCAATGAATCGCACGCACGCATTCGTCCTCGAAGGCGGTAGGGCGACGGTGCTGCGCAGGAGCTTCGATCCCGAAATGAACCGCGACGTTTATCAGCGATTGTCTGACAAGGACTTTTGCATCGCCTACCAGAACGTCAACATCATCGTGGGTTACACGGAGAATAACAAGCCCATCACCCAACCGCTCGGTGACCTATGGATGTATAGCGAACTACGCCGACAATTTCTCGACGGCATCGTCTTCGATCCAAGCGGGAATGCCCGTGAGGGGTGTCTCAATCTGTGGACCGGCTTCGCCGTGGAGGCAAAGAAGGGCTCATGGAAACGGATGCGCCGCCACATCTGGAAAATCCTGTGCAAGAAGGACAAGGCGTGCTTTCGCTATCTCATGTGTTGGCTGGCGCGGATGTTCCAGCATCCTGAACTGCTCGCCTACGCCTGCGTGGTGCTGCGCGGAAAGAAGGGAGCCGGCAAGGGCGTCTTTGCGGAGGCGATAATGCGCATCCTTGGTCCGTTCGCACTGCACATACGCGAGGCCAAGCATCTCGTCGGGCACTTCAATCGCCACCTGCAAACCATCGTCTTCTTGTTCGCCGACGAGGCGTTTTTTGCGGGTGACAAGGCGCACGAGAGCGTGCTCAAGGGGCTAATCACTGAGCAGCGGTTGGAGATCGAGGCGAAGTTCCGCGATCTCGTCGAGGCGATCAATCGATTGCACCCCCTGCTCGCCTCGAATGAGGATTGGGTAGTCCCCGCCGGTATGGATGAGCGGAGATTTCTCGTGCTCGACGTCTCCGACGAGGTCGCCAACAATCATGATTATTTTGCACCGCTGCGGCGAGAGATGGAGCAGGAAGGCGGCGACGCGGCGATGCTATATGATCTGTTGCGGCTCGACATCTCGAACTTCAACCCCGCCGACATTCCCGAGACGGAGGGACTACTCGGGCAGAAGAAGCTGACAATGGGGCTGGAATGGAAGTGGTGGAACGATGTGCTTGAACGCGGTTACGTGCTGGAGTCCGAGCACGGTTGCGACGAGAAGCTGCATTGCTGGTTCGAGCGTGTCACAACCAATGCGCTCTATGCCTCATATGAAGCCTTCGTCGACAAGCAACGCCGCAGCTACCCCAACAAACTGAGCCGCGAGGCGTTCGGCAAGTTTCTGCACCAGGGCGGCAAGGATGGCTTGGGGCTCCAGCCGCGCAAGGCGGCGGATGCGCTCGACGGCGAGCGGCGAGGCAGCTCGCTAGAAAGCTTCAAGGGCATCGTCATGCTCAACGAGCGGCGCAAGCCGGGATATGAACTTGGCACCCTGGCGCAGGCGCGTGAGCGTTTCAGCGAGGCGACCCATTTCGAAGTCTCCAGCGAGGAGGAGATAGGGACGGAGATCGAGGACATCGACCGTATGGAAACTCGGCAAGAACCCGCGTGGGGGGACGCCGCGACGTGGACCGCGATGATGTCGGAAGACGATCCCATCCCGTTTTAGCCACGCTCTAGCCGGCAGGGGGGAAAAAGAGCCTGCCGGCGCAATGCCTAGAGTTTGCTGGGGTTGGGAGGCGCGGCAGGGCGGGAGGGGTATGTTTGAAATTCTATATAGGAGGCGAGTGTGGGTATAATGTTCTAAACATGAGATATGATGTTTTAAACATATATGCCGTGTTCTCCCCCTATATATAATTTTTTATACCCTGACTACCCTGACTACCCTGACGGAGCTTAGAAGAATAAGGGATTGAGCGGGGTGGGTAAGTAGAACTACTAACCTGACGACCATGACGGGAGAGGGAGGGAGGGAGGGAGGCTCTCACACACACCGCGAAGAATGGCCACACGCGGCCACAGCCCTGCCTAAGTCAGCCGCTCTAAAGCCCACATTTTGTTGCCGCACGCCGAGCCTCGTTTGCCGGCACCCTGAGCGCTCCCAAATCCCCGTCCTCCTGATAGACAATCAGCGCAACGCCTTTGGCAAATCCCAATTTCGCCAATGTATTGACGCCAATATGCGAGGGGCCTAGCTTAGAAAGTGAGCGCCAGAGGTGGGCACAAGGCTTGAGCTAAGCCGCCTATTGAAGGCTCCAGAATGTCCCTGACCAGTGAAACGTATGATCCTCGCATGGCGCGCGGGAAGTCGCGCGTGACGAACGGTCACCGTTCATTTGTCGGCGAAAAGGACGAGCGCGGCCCATTAGCACGCCGTTGGCGGGACGTTTTGAAGGCGCTGGTGAGTGACGCAGGCGGCGAGGACAGGGTCTCGACCGCGCGCATGTGCTTGATTCGCAAGGCAAGCACGATCATCGTGCGCTTGGAGGTTATGGAAGCCCGACTAATCGTCGGTGGCGACGCAGCCGCCACTCTCGACGATCTCGAAATCTACGCCCGAGTCAGCTCGCAGCTTCGGCGATTGCTCGAAACGCTTGGCCTCGACCGCGTGCAGCTCGACGTGACGCCAACCCTCGACGCGGTCGTCGCCAAGCATCGATCCGCCAGGAAGGCTGAGGGCGAGCAAAAGCCCGCCGCTGCTGCCACCGTAGCCGCCACCCCTCTTCCGGCCACCAGCGAGCCCCGCTGCGAACCCGCTGAGGGGAACAAGCCGGTATCAGGCGCGATATCCACGGTAACAGGCGCGGAGGCGTCACATCAGGTCGCCGAGCCCGTCAATTCTCCTGCTCTCGCACAAGAGAACACAGCGCCGGCAGATGCAGAGATCGCAGCATGACGCAGGCTCTCCTCCCTCTTCGCTGTGCTTTCAGCGACCCGCTGCTCCTTGAACCCCTCATGGGCGGCCCGTCGCGCGAGGCGATGCGCGCCATCCTCCTGGCGAGCCAGGGCGAAGAGCTGACGCCCAGCGAGCTTGAGCACTGGCGACGCCTCACGCTGCGCGAGCAGCCCCCCTTAGAGCGTTGCGAGGAATGCCACATCATCGGCGGTCGCAGGAGCGGAAAGTCTTCCGGCGTCGCAGCGCTGGCGATATATGCCGCGACGTTGATGGATTATTCCGACCATCTGATGATCGGCGAGCGCCCTGTCGTTTTGGTCATCAGCGAGAATCAACGCACCGCCAGGATCGTCTTCCGCTACATCGAAGGCGGCTTGGACAGTTCGCCAGTCTTTTCAAAAATGATCGTCGGTCGCACGGCCTCATCAATCACGCTTGATAACGGCGTCAGCATCGAAGTCCACTCCGCCGACTTCCGCGCCATTCGCGGCATGACGCTCGCCATGGCGATCATCGACGAGATCGCCTTCCTGCGCAACGAGAACTCTGCAAACCCAGACGCTGAGATTGTTGACGCAATTCGCCCTTCGGCCGTGACGTTGCAAGGCCAGCTCTTCTCGATTGGCTCGCCTTACGCCAAGCGCGGTGTTCAATATGAAATGTTCGTCAAGCATCATGGACCCGCCGGCGATCCTCACATCATCGTCGCCAAAGGCTCGACGCGCCTCTTTAATGAGACAGTGCCGCAGAAGATCATCGACAAGGCCATGGAGCGCGACCCGCAATCCGCCTCGTCGGAATGGCTCGGCGAATTCCGTAACGACATCGCCACCTTCGTGACGCGCGAGGTTGTCGAAAGCGCCGTCTTGCCGGGCGTCTTCGAAATCCCCTTCGTCGACAGGCAGGACTATTTTGCATTCTGCGATCCAAGCGGCGGCTCATCCGACTCCTTCACATTGGCCATCGCCGCCAGCCGACCAAGCCCCGACGATCCCGACTTGATGCATGGTGAGCTGGTCTGTCTGCGCGAGTTCATTCCGCCCTTCTCGCCCGACAGCGTCGTCAGCGAAATCAGCAAGACGCTCGGCGCGTATAATCTCGATACCGTCACGGGAGATCGCTATGCGGGCGAGTGGCCGCCGGAGCGCTTCAAGGAGCACGGCGTTCGCTATGAGACATTTGAATTGTCGAAATCCGAAGTTTATCGCGACACGCTACCGCTCTTGAACGCTGGCCGCATCACGCTGCTCGATAGTCGGCGTCTGGTCGCGCAACTCTGTTCGCTCGAACGCCGCACTGGACGCGGCACCGGCAAGGACTCAATCGATCACCCGCCGGGCGCGTCGTGTCACGACGATCTGGCGAATAGCGCCTGCGGCGCATTGCTGCTCGCCGCCGGCAAACGCTCCAGCGGCTGGATTTGGGACAACCTCTGATCCAGTCGCGCAACGCAAACCAAGGACACGTCATCGTGTATTAGCCCCAGCCCCGGAGAACGAAAATGGGATACGAACGCCCCGACCGTGCCTTTGCGCCCTTGCCGCGCGCCCTACACCCCACTCTCTCTCGCAATGCGACGTCGCCAACCTCTTGGCTTGATCAGTATTTCGCCGTGATCGGTGTCTTGTCGACGAAGTCGAGCGGTCCGCTGATCGTGATACGGAAAGCCGGCGGATCGACCGGCTTAAAGGTTCGCTCTGAGATGCCGTAGGCGCTGATGCCTAGGGTCCCGTACCCGGGCCAGATCGCGAAATTCTGCCTGGACCAGACATTCGCCTGATAGTCGATCATGTCGGCGCGGGAATCCAGGATGTTGAAGCCGTCGACCTGTATCCTCACGCCGTTCTCGAATCGATAGCCGAGCCGCGCATTGACCGTGAAGGTCGCATGCGATTCGATCTCGCCGTCCTCGGTCAAGGGGCGCGCGCCGAAATAGCGGCCGCGCAGCGCGCCGAACCAGCCGGTTTTCTCGCCGACTTCGAGGCCGAAGGTAGAAACCCAGACCGGCGCCAGCAGTAGGTAGTTGCCGGCGCTCAATCCAGGGAGGCCGAGCGGCCACAGTCCGCCGTCGCTTCCCGGGCCGCCGGCGAGATACGAGGCGTAGGCGACGTTTTGGATCGTGTCGAAGCCCCTGAAGCGCGCATGCGTGCCAGTGACATCGGCGTCGAGATGCGCCCAGCTGGTCACTTCATAATTGCCCGTCCATTCGAAGCCGTAGCGGCGGCCGGGACGCCCGTAGGTGCTCATCGCGGTATCGGCGTTGAAGGTCTGCTCGGCGTCGAGGTCCTGCCAGAATAGGGTGATGCTCGTGTCCAATCCTGGCAAGATGCCCTTGCTGCGCAAGCCGGTCTCCGCGCCGCGAGTCTTCGTCAAGAGCTGCACGTTCGGGATGTAAGTGTACTGCGTGCCATCGGTCGCAAGGTGATTGAGCGCGCCGCGCATGTCCTCGGCGCGCAGGCCTTCGCCGAAGTTCAGGAACAGTTCGGTGTTGTTGTAAGGTCCGAGCACGGCCCCGAACTTCGGGCTGGTGAAGAAGCGGCCGAGTTCGCCGTTGTTGTACGGGCCCAAAGGGAACGGCATCGCGGAGGGCCATATGCCCACCCCATACAGCGGATTGGCTTCGGAGTTCACTGACCCATGAACGTAGTCGAGGCGGAAGCCTTCGGTCGTGCGGAACCAAGGCGTCCAGAACTCGGTCGTGTCCGTCCAAGCGCCATGGATATATTCCTTGATGGCGTTGTTGGAAATCTCGTCATATTGCCAGCGCCCGAACGACTCGCCATTGCCGTTGTGAATCATGTCGATGAGGTTTTGCCAGCCGACGCGCGTCTCCATCTGAGTGGACAGGAATTTATACTTCCAGCCATGCAAGGCCTTGAAGCCATACTGCTGACGGTGATCGTATTGGTGCGTCTGATCGCCGACCCCGCCGAGCACGGTAGGCGGCCCCCCCAGCCAATAGGTGAAGTTGTCGTAGAGGTTTGTGTCGTTGTGGATCATATAGGCCTCGATCAGCGACCAATCGTTCTTATTGGTCTCGCTCCAGCGCAGCGACAGGCTGTAGCGCGAGGCGTTGCCGCCGTCGGTCGGGTCCTGCGTGTCCCAGCGCGACATCAGCCCTTCCGAGACGTCATTGTATGGGATCTGTTCGGTCGCGAAGTAATGGTTCGAATAGGCCATCGCCGTGACCGAGAAGCCGTTCTCCTTCGTGCCCTCGCTCCAGCGCGTGAAGGTGTTGATCTTGCGCTCCTCGTCGGGGCGCTGCCACGGGCCGTTGTAGATATTGCCCTCGACCGCCATCAGCAATTCGCCGACGCCGACGCCCCAGGATTTGGCGCCCATCAGCCGGCCCCAGGCGAAGCTGCCGCCCGATCCGGTAACGAGGCCCTCGCGCAGCTTATCGATATAGTTCATGTGAATCGCGCCGACGGCGGAGAACACGCCCTCGTCGGCGAAATAGGGTCCCTTGCGCACCTCGAACTCGCTGAGCAGTTCCGGCATCAGCCAGTTGGTGTCGGCATAACCGTTGCTGTGAATGTGTGACGGCTGATTGACGTTCATGCCGTCGAAAGTGATGCCGATGTCATAGCCGTGATCGAGCGCGAAGCCGCGCAAGAAATATTGCGCCGCCTTGCCCGAGCCGCTGTGCTGCGCGATGACGAGGCCGGGCGCGATCTCGAGCGCTTCCTGGGGCTGCGCAAAGACCCGCGCGTTGACCTCTTGCGGAGTGAAGTCTCTCACGCTCGAGGAGCTGTCGGCCCTCTGCGGCTGAGCGAGCGGCTTGTTGATGTCCGAATATGTCGGTTGCTGGGTCCCGGGGGCGGCCTCCGTCCAAGGCTGCACCTGGGGCTGCTCCTGCTGGGGCTGTTGCTCGGGCTGCCGCTCGGCCCGCTGCGGAGCGGGCCGCGAAGGCGCAGGCCGCGAGGGAGCGGGCCTTGTCGTCCGCTCAGCAGTGCGCGTGGGCGCCGCAGCGACATGCGTCGTCGGCGGCTTGGCGCTCGGCGCGGGCTTGTGCGCCACGTGTTTCGCGCCGCCGACGTCGATCGTCGGCAAGGTGGTTTGCGCGAGCGCCGCGTCGGCGGTCAGAGCGATCTGCAGGGCGACGGCGCCGATGGAGCCGGCGCGGAGGATGCGAATATAGTGACGGGGCGGCATGGCTCTCACTCCGAATCCGCCACAGCTTGGCGGGACCCGCACGCCAACTCTTCGCGGCGCGGGCGCGGAAACTCGATGGGGACGGGCGCAAATTTCGCGCGAAGGCGCGGACCGCGCGGCGACGAAGCCGCGGCTTACGCAGCAGCCGGTGAGGCTCGGGCGCGATGCGCGCTGGCTTGCTCCTGGCCCCGCAAGGCGGTTTCAATCGCGAGGGGCTTGAAGCGCCGGAGCTTCGCGAACCGACCGGCCGTCGGGGCTTGGGGAGGCGCGATGAAAGCGACGCCGCAGAGGAGACAGTGCTCGCAGGGCGACGCCGGCGCGCCTCCGACCGGCGCGTGATTTAACATGTTCGCGCAATGGGACGGGGCCGACGCCGTAACTGCGGAATGGTCCGACGCGCCGAGGACGCTCGCAAAGCCCGGGTTCGCGACGAGAAGCGCGACCACTGCGGCCAGGAGCGAGAGCCAGGATTTCATTGCGCGCATCGGAGCGATTTGTCGTTTTCTAGAGTTGAGCGTCCAGAGCCATAGGAACACTATGGTTAATGCGAGAGTAACTGGCGCGTGATGTTGCGGCAATGCGCAATTCAATGCTCCGTGCTGATTTTTGCGCAGCGTGACATTTATACAACAGGCGTCGATGAGCATCGACGGATCAAATCAACCGGGATTCCGCCCGAAGGGCCCTGGTCTAGATGCCAGGATGCTCAAATTTGGCGTGTTTGACGAGGCGGAGCCGTCGCGGAGTGGTGATTCCGACGGGATAGGCACAAGCGGCTCCCACTGCGAGCCCGAAAGTACTGATGAGCTGGCGAGGGGCTGACTGCTCCGTAATAGTTAGGAAGCGGGTGTAATGCCCGTGGAGCGAGGCGGATGACAGGGCATCGCCGTTGAAATTGGACCAACCGGCCACGCTGGGAGGAGTCCGAAGGTTCGGCGGAAGGCGGCAGCCTTCGTGCGATGGCACGAGCCGGATGATGCGAGACTATCAAGTCCGGTTCTGTGAGAGGCCCGGGGTGAAATTCCCCGGACCCACTGGGCACGAAGAGAAATTCTCTGCACGAACATATTCCGTCTGCACTACGTCGGGAGTCGCTTCGAAAGCCGCCGTAACCGAGCGGTTTGCGCGTCGCCATGACGCGCGAGTCTTTCCTGCGCACCGGCGACGCTGCCCGCAAAATACGCCGGCGCGTGGATGTGCCGCTCGGGACCGAGCGCGAGCCCGTTGGCTTGCCCTCGCGCTCTCGAAAGGGCCTGCGACGACTTGAATCGGGCTCCCGGGGCACGGGGACCCCAGGCACGGGGACGTTTGAACGCGCGATCCGATCCCTTCGGCAGGGCTTCGCGTTATGTCAATCGGAGCCACTTTTTCGCCGAGCCGTCCCTTTTATGCATGGACATACCGCTGTAACGCGAGCCGATTTGTGCCATGGGGCAACCATTCGGCGGCGAATTCTCTGCCTCTCTGTTGCCTCTCTGCTATCGCTTGGCTTGCGCGCTCCTGGCGCCCGGGCTGCGGCGCCTTTGCAAATCGGCGTCGGAAGCTGCATCGGAACGGCAGCGGGACGCGTGGTCTGCATGACAAGACGGTGTGCTTGGAATGTCACCCGACGGCGCAAAAGGAGCTTCAAACGAAGCGTCATGCGTGCGCAACTTTTCTTCCTCTTCCGTGACGTGATCGGCGCAATTTTTCGCGATAATGCCGAGTAGCTCTGCTTACCTTAACGCTCACCTCGATCTCACGCTGCAAAGCAAGTCATTGAAGTGAAGGTGGCATACGCGTGATGGCCCAGCATGTTCGCGCAATGGGACGGGGCTGACGCCGCGACGACGGAAGGGTCCGACGCGCCGACGACGCTCGCAAAGGCCGGGTTCGCGACAAGAAGCGCGACCACTGTGGCCAGGAGCGAGAGCCAGGATTTCATTGCGCGCATCGGAGCGATTTGTCGTTGTCTAGAGTTGAGCGGCCAGGGTCATAGCAACACTATGGTTAACATGAGGGTAACCGCCGCGTGATGTTGGGGCAATGCGCAATTCAATGCTCCGCGCTGATTTTTGCGCAGCGTGACATTTGTACAACATACGCCGAGCAATGCGGCTGCGACGCGAAATTATTCACGTGGTGCGCGGCGCCTCGCCGCTGCCACTCGCGCGATGGGGTTCAGCGCCAGAAGCGATCGGCCTTGCGCAGGCGCTTCACGCTTTTTCCCGCGCCGGCGAGAGTCGCGCGGCGCGCCTTGGCGCCCGCCGCCAGAATGGTCCGGATCGCGCGTCTCGTTACGGGCTTGCTCTCCTCGGCAATCTCGCCCAGCAGGCGCTCAGCCGTCGTCCAGTCATGGTCCTCGCCCAGCCATTCCTGAACCGTCGCGAGACGATCGATATAGTCGCGCGCGCGGTCTTTCTCGAAGAGGGTTTCGAAGAACTCCGCGGCGTAACGCAGCTTCTTGAGCGCGATGCGCGCTTCGTGGCGCCGCAGCGGCGCGAGCGTTTCGACCTGCTTGCAGCGGCTCGCCGCGGCCTTGTGCAGCCGCGACAGCTGGCGGAAGGCGAAAGGACGCGCCGTCTGCTTCTGCGAGAGGCTGGGCGCGAGGTTGCGCCAGACGCGGCTCTCGAGGATCGCGCGCGTCTCGTCGAGCAGATCCCGCGCGGCCGGCGCGCCGAGCGCGGCGCGGGCGCTCTCCTGCGTTTCGTCCACGCGACGCCGGGCGGCCGCCAGAAGCTCGCTCGCTCCCGGCTCTTTCGAGGGGTCGGGAAATTCCCGTTCGAGTCTTTGCAACAGGAGCCGCCAATCGCGCGCGGCGCCGAAAGCGGAGGCGAGCGTCTTGGCGTCGGCCGAGGCCTTGACGAGTTGCGTAGCCGGCGCGACGCGCTGCAGCAAACCTAGGAAGACGCGCAGTCGGCGCAGCGCGACGCGCAGCTGATGCACGGCCTCGGGATCGTCGGCCTCGGCCAGACCCGGCGCATTGGCGCCGAAATGATCAAGAAACACGCAGAAGACCGCCGTCACGGCTTCGTCGAAGGAAGCGTCCCTGCTGAGGCCGATCCGGCGAGCCTTGGCGTAGCGCGGCGCGGGCGATGGCGGCGTGGTCTTGTCCCTGTCGACGACGAGACGTAGGGCCGGGCGCCTCGTGACGCGTCCATCCCCTTTTGAACCTGAAGCCATTCTCGCAACCTCGTTCGAGGGACAAGCGCGCAAGGGGCATCGTGGTCGGTCTTGACGCGGCGGGTCAAGCTCGCTCTTTGATGCAGTTGAGGCTTCTGCAAAAATGGGCGTTCTCTGCCGCTTCTACGCCCTCGGCAGGGGAGCCCTTGGAGCCTGAACCGGAGCTTTGCGCATGCCCGCGGACCCCAACGCCGTTCCAGGCCAAATTCTCGTCGGCGCGTCGCTCGGCGCGGCTAAGGGCAGGGCTGCGCCAAAGCGCCAATATCAATATCTCCTGTTGCCGCTCGGCAATCGCCACGGCCTCGTCGCTGGCGCCACAGGGACGGGCAAGACGGTCACGCTGCAACGGCTCGCGGAAGGGTTTTCGCGGGCCGGGACGACGGTTTTCCTCGCCGACGTGAAGGGCGATCTTGCCGGCTTGAGCCAGGAGGGAGACGGACGCGCCGTCTTCGTCGAGCGCGCCAAGGTGCTCGGCCTCGACTACGCGCCTGAAAAATTTCCCGTGATCTTCTGGGACCTTTTCGCTCAGCAGGGACATCCGGTGCGCGCGACGATCGCCGAGATGGGGCCGCTGCTGCTCGCGCGCCTGCTCGATCTCAACGACACGCAGGAAGGCGTGCTCAACATCGTCTTTCGCGTCGCCGACGAGCAGGGTCTGCTGCTCTATGACCTGAAGGACCTCCGCGCGACGCTCAGCTATGTGGCCGAAAATGCGAGCGAGCTGCAGACGAAATACGGCAACGTCGCGAGCGCCTCGATCGGCGCCGTGCAACGCCAGCTTCTCGTGCTGGAGACGCAGGGCGGCGCGACGTTCTTCGGCGAGCCGGCGCTCGATCTCAAGGATTTCATCGGCCAGGACGAAAAGGGCCGGGGCTATGTCAACATCCTCGCCGCCGACAAGCTCATGCGCTCGCCGCGGCTCTATGCGACCTTCCTCTTATGGATGCTGACCGAGCTTTTCGCGCATCTGCCCGAGGTCGGCGACCAGCCGACGCCGAAGCTCGTCTTCTTCTTCGACGAAGCGCATCTTCTCTTCACCGACGCGCCGAAAAACCTCTTGACCGCGATTGAGCAGGTCGTTCGGCTCATTCGCTCAAAGGGCGTCGGCGTCTATTTCGTGACGCAAAGCCCCCTCGACGTGCCGGACACGGTGCTGGGCCAGCTCGGCAATCGCATTCAGCATGCGCTTCGGGCCTTCACGCCGCGCGATCAGAAGGCGGTGCGCACGGCCGCCGAGACTTTCCGGCAGAACAAGGACTTCGACACGACCGCGGCCATCACCGAGCTCGCCGTCGGAGAGGCGCTCGTCTCGATGCTCGACGAGAAGGGCGCGCCGCGAATCGTGGAGCGGGCGTTCATCGCGCCGCCCTCGTCCCGCGTCGGGCCGATCACGCCGCAGGAGCGCCAAGCCTGTATCGAGGGCGGTCCGCTCTATGGCCTCTACGATACGACGATCGATCGCGAGTCCGCCTTTGAGGTGCTGCAGAAGCGCGCCGGAGCGCGCATGGAGAGCGCCGGGGCAGGGCCGGCCAAGACCGAAACGCCAGAGAGCGCGCCGCCCATCGAGGCCTCGGCGGAGGGCGGGATTTTGGAGAGCGTCAAGGACGCGCTCGGCGGCCTCTTCGCCCGCCCGAGCCCGAAACGCCTGTCGCCCGCCGAGAAAGCCGCCAGCGCCGCGCTGCAATCCGCCGCGAAGAGTTTCGGCACAAAAATCAGCCGCGAAATCCTGCGCAATATTTTCGGAGGGATGTCGCGGTAGTTCTCCTGCTTCACAAGCCGTCCGACGTCGGTCATTGCGAGCGAAGCGAAGCAATCCAGGAGCAACAACGGGATTCTTTGTCGTCATGTTGCAATGACAGGAGGCAATAGGCATGCGCGCATGCGGCCCCTGGATTGCTTCGCTTCGCTCGCAATGACGGCTGCAATGCTCCCCATCTCTCGTTCGACTGCGGCATTTCGGAAAGCGCTTTCCGCTGCTCTGCGCCGGCCCTCATCGGGAGCCGAGACACGCAACCAGCAATTTTTTGCAGGCGTCATAAGCGCCCGGACTTTCGCTCTCCCGCGGCCCGGCGATATTGATGGATCGCGCCTCGCGAAATCGCGCGAAAAAGCACGCGATTTCCTGCGCCGCCTCCTCTCTCGAATAAACAACGATGTTCAGAGGCTTGCAGAGCTTGGCCGCGCATTGCGCGGTGAGTTCAGACCCCGGTGAAACGAAATCCGCTTTCGGGACGAGAAGCAAGGTTGCGTCGCTATCGCGGACGTTCCACTCGGTGCGCTGCGCGGGGCTGCGCTCGCTCGTTTCCCTCAAGCCAGGGTATTTCGTCAGCAATCCGGGCGGCTCGGGAAAGTCTTCCGCCCATCCGCCTTTTGGACACCATCCTTCGTAGCTAAAGCCCACAGCGATGGCGGCGTCGAGCGCGGCGCGATCGACGCCGGTCTGTCCGCCGGAGCGGATACGGTAGCCGCATTTCTCGTTCATCGAGCCGGTCGCGCTATCGATAAAGCCAGGCGTTGCGCTCGAGCATTCCCCGTCCGCCAATGAGCGACATGACGGCGTCGCGCGCCTGCGCCAGCGGAAAGCCGGCATGCGCGAAGCGCCCCTGGCGGCGCGAGGCCGTCTGCACTTTTGTCGCGCGCGAAATCCGAACGCCTTCGTAGCGCGCAAAGGCTGCGGCGGCGGAAGCGCCGCCCGCGAAAGAGCGGCCCAGGGCTTCGGCGTCCTCGATCGCCTGCGCCGCGCCCTGCGCCAGGAAGGGAACCATCGGATGCGCCGCGTCGCCGAGCAGCGTCACGGCGCCCCGGCTCCAGGAGCGCAGCGCCGGGCGGCCCCAAAGCGGCCAGCGCCGCCAGCAATCGCAGGACGCGATGAGCTCGCGCAGCGGGCTAGCGCAGCGCTCGAAATCCGCCGCCTCGAGCAGGCTTGCGCCGTCTCGCGTCGGCTCGCTCGCCGGCGGCTCGACGTCGCCGTCCTCGATGATCACGACGGCGTTGACGATCTCGCCGCCTCTCAGCGGATAATGGACCACATGCGCGCCGCGTCCGAGCCAGAGATTGACGGCTTTTTCGCGCAAGGCTGTCGGGACCGCCTCGGCCGGCAGGAGAGCGCGCCAGGCCATGTTGCCCGAATAGAAGGGCGCGTCCCGCTCATCGCGAAACAGGAAGGCGCGCACCGAGGAGCGCACGCCGTCGGCGCCGACGAGGCCCGCGGCCTCCATGTCCTCAGGACCCGCCGCCGCATGCACGCGCAGGAAGACTTTTTCTTCCTCCTCGTCGAAATCGCCGACACGGGCGTCGGTGCGGATCGCGATTGTCTCGCTGGCCTGCGCCGCTTCGAGCAGCAGAGTCTGCAGATCGGCGCGGTGGAAGAGACGGAAAGGGGCGCCAAAACGCTCGCGCGCGCCTGCGAGCACAATTCGCGCGAGCTCTCTGCCGTCGCTCGCGCGGCGGATGACGATGGCCTCGGGCAGAAGCGCGCTGGCGTCCAGCGCGGCGGAGAGGCCGAGGCCCTCGAGAATGCGTCCGGCGTTGGGCGCGATCTGCAGGCCGGCGCCGACCTCCTCGATCTTGGGCGCCTTTTCGAGCAGCGCGACGCGCTTGCCGGCGCGCGCCAAAGAGAGCGCCGCTGTGAGGCCGCCTATTCCGGCCCCGGCGACGACGAGGGGTAAGTCCGGAGCGGAGCGGCTCACGAGGCGGCGGCGACGGACTCCGCCGGTTCATAAACGCACTCGGCCGGATCGGCGGCGCCGTGAAGCGACGCGTCATAGACGAAAAGCGTCGAGCAATAGGGGCAGACGGCCTCGGTCGCCGCGCCCATGTCGAGGAAGACATGCGGATGATCGAAAGGCGGCAGTGCCCCGATGCACATGAACTCCCTGGCCCCGACGCGGATGCGCGGGACGCCGGGCTGATTGTGAAAATGTGGCGTCGCGTGTTCAGACATGGGAATCGATCCGTGGGGGGACGCGCCTCGGGGGGCGCGAGTTGTGGCCCGGGTATAGAGCGCGCCGCGAAAAAGCGAAAGCGGGTTTTTCGCGAAAATGCGCGCTCTAAATCCTTAAAATCGATCACGTTTTCTGCGTTCGAGCGATTTCGCTCAACGCAGGGTGATCTTATGCGCCGGGCGGGCGAAGGAGAGGGGCAAGAAAACGGCGCCGCTCCCCGGGGAGCGGCGCGGCATTGGCAAGCGTGTTCGAGGTCGGGGATTCCCGTCCGGCGCTCAGAAGATCTTGGTGAACAGGAAGTAGAGCGACCCGGCGAGGATCATCGCGCAAGGCAGGGTCAGCACCCAGGCCGTCGCGATGCTCTTCACCGTGCTCATCTGAATGCCCGACCCGTTGGCCGCCATCGTGCCGGCGACGCCCGAAGAGAGCACATGGGTGGTGGAGACCGGCAGGCCGAAGCTGTCGGCGATGCCGATCGTCGTCATTGCGACGAGCTCGGCCGCAGCGCCCTGGCCATAGGTCAGATGCTCCTTGCCGATCTTCTCGCCGACCGTCACGACGATGCGCTTCCAGCCGATCATCGTGCCGAGGCCGAGGGCGACGGCCACCGCGATCTTCACCCAGGTCGGGATGAACTTCGTCGCCTGGTCGATCTCGGCTTTATACTCGCCGAGGGTCTTCTTCTCGCCTTCGGTGAGCTCCGAGCCTTCGTCCTTGGAGAGAAAGCGCAGAGCTTCCGAGGCGAGATAGATGTCATTCCTCGTGTTGCCGACCGCTGCGAAGGGGATTTTCGAGATCGCGCCATACTCTTTGATCTCGCTTGAAATCTCCTCCATCAGCTTGGCCAGCGCGACATAGGTTCCTTCCGCCGGCTTGAAGTTCTTGTCGCCATGATAGGTGATGTAGCTCGAGACCGCCGGCCGCGGATTGCCGAGCATCTGATGCCCGGCCTCTTTCGCCTGGACGACCTTGATCGCCGCTGCCGACGTCCTCGTGAACTCGACGATATGGCTCGCCGGCAGCGAGCGGTTCAGCGCATAGGCCGTCGGCACGGTGCCGATCAGGATCAGCATGATGAGGCCCATGCCCTTTTGCCCGTCGTTCGAACCATGCGCGAAGGAGACACCTGTGCAGGTCAGGATGAGCAGACCACGAATCCACCAGGGCGGCGGCGTCTGGCCCTTAGGCTCGGAGTAAAGCGCCGGATTGCGAATGACGAACTTCATGAGGAGAAGAAGCAGACCCGCACAGACGAAGCCGACGACGGGCGAGATCAGGAGCGACTCGCCAACCTCGGTCGCCTTGTGCCAATCGACGCCGGACGTTCCATCGCGGCCGCGCATGAGGGCGTTGGTGATGCCCACGCCGATGATCGAGCCGATCAGCGTGTGCGAGCTCGAGGCCGGCAGTCCCATCCACCAGGTGCCGAGGTTCCAGATGATCGCCGCGATCAGCAAGGCGAAGACCATCGCGAAGCCTGCCGCCGAGCCGACCTGCAGGATCAATTCGACCGGCAAGAGCGAGACGATGCTGAAAGCGACCGCGCCGGTCGAGAACAGCACGCCGAGAAAATTGAAGAAGCCGGACCAGATGACCGCGAAATTCGCCGGCAGCGCATGGGTGTAGATGACCGTCGCGACCGCATTGGCGGTGTCGTGAAATCCGTTCACGAATTCGAAGCCGAGCGCGATCAACAGCGCGACGCCGAGCAGGACGAAGGGCAGATAGGTCACGACGGGCGCGCCCGTCTCCTGCACGTCGCGCCAGATGCTGTAGGCGGTGAAGCCTAGCCCGAGCGCCAGGATCGCGAGAAAGAGCAGGACGCTTTGAATGCTCGTCTGATGGTCGAGATTGGGCTTCGGAGATTCTGGGCCGACCTTGAGATCGATATCGGCGCCGGAAGTGACGGACGTCATTTGGTGCTCCTCGTTGACGACGGGGCCTTATTCCAAGCAGAGAGCAACTACGTGGATATCACAATAGGATGACAATGTTGACTCGTCGAGGTCCCCAAGGAGTGTGGAGGTCGGGACGTCGCCGCTCAGCCTCCGGCGCTTCCGCCCGGTCGACGGATGACGGAGTAAGCCGAAGAGTAGCGCGGAAGCGATGTTGGTCCAAACGAAGCTTCGCGCCAAGAACGCTCCTGGCTCCGCGGAAGCAAAGGTCTTGCGCGGAAGCTCTCTCCGCCTTGCGTGTGTTGTCGGCGGGAGGGTCGTTCCGGCCGAGAGATCGATTCCGCGCAACCTGTGCAGGCTGTCGGGCGCGGGCCGGTCGCTCAAGGAGCAGCTGTTTGGCTTTCATAAAAGCCGGGGTTTAAAGTAAAGAGAATATACTTTTAGGTGAACGACCCCGTGTATGGGCTCAGGGCCTGCAAATACAGCAAGAACGCCGACAAGTCTTGTCCGAATGTCGTGTCCAAAGCAATGCTCATCGATGATTTCGGGGATGGCTTTAAAAACCTGAATTGGTATATGGAATCTCCGGATCTTGGCCGGCCGAGGACATTCATTCTCTCAACAGAAGTGGTCCCCGACGCGTCGCCCAAACATTAGTGGGCGGCGGGGGACGCCCTGCGCGCCGCCGCCTGTCGCCAATCACATCGGGCGGTCTGTGGGGCAACTAGAAAGGTTCCGTTCGGCGGCGGCATGAGGCGGCCCTTCTGCCGCCCGGCGCGATATCAACGACAATTCTCACGATACCACTTGCAATTTCCTTCTCCTCGCTCGCCAAGCTCGTCCTTGTCCAAACAGGCTTTGCGCAGTTCGTCGCATCTCGCCGATCCGGGGTGCGTTTCCATGGGAACCGCCACGGCGGGCGGCTCGGCAGGCGTCATGGGCTGCGAGAAAGCCGGCGCGCCAAGCGAGAGCGTCGTGGCGGCGGCGAGCGCGAAGAGAGAAAATCGCATCGGTTTTGCTCCTTGGGTTGGAGCCTATTCGAACCGAGAAGTCGATTGCATTGTTTCCAGTCCGCCCCAAAAGGCCGCGCCTTGAGAGAGGGCGGCTCACAGCCGCCCACAGCACATACGCGACCGCCCCTTGATCTCGACGGTCTGACCCTCAAGCGCCTGGCTTGGATCGGATTGCGAACCGCAGGGATGCGCCATATTCGAGACTTCGGGAAGGCGGCGTTGGCGCCATCGACCGCGAGCGATCGTCGAACCGATCAAAGCGAGAGGCGCGGAGAGGATGGATGATGGTGGGCGCGACAGGGATTGAACCTGTGACCCCTTCGATGTCAACGAAGTGCTCTCCCGCTGAGCTACGCGCCCGATGAGCGCGCCGCTCGGGACGGGGCGCGCCGCAGGGGTATAATCGCTTGATCCTTGCGGCGCAAGCGTCCCTGCAACTCGGCAATGGGTCAGTTCAATCGGCTTAAAAAACGGCGGGCGTAGCGGCCTCAGCCCTTGCCAAGGCGCGCCTTGTCGAAGTCGCGGCGCGATCAGTTCGGCGAGGACAAATCATCGCGGCTCGGAAGCTGCGTGCGAATCGCCTCGACGATTTGCTCGATTTTGGCGTTCGCTTCGACGGCGCGCTGCTGGGCTACTCTCCCCTCCGCTTCCGCCAACCGGAGGCGGTCTTCGGTGTGGGACAATTCTTCGGATTTCTTCGCGAGCTGTCGCCGAGTGATCTCGAGATCGGAGCGAGTCCGCGCGAGCGCCGCGGAGAGCTCCTGCACCGCCGTTTCGGCGTCTCGTTGCGCCGCCTCGGCGCGCTCGGCTCTCGCCTCTGCGCTCTCCAGCTGGTTGACGATGGAGTTGGCGATGTCCTGCGCGCGGGCGACCGCCTGCGCCGACTGCTCTTCAAGCTCTCTTATGGCTGCGGCGGCTTCCGACACCATCTCCAATGCAACCGCCGCCTTGTCGTTCGAGGGACCGGAGTCCCGCTCGCGGCCTTGGTCGTTCGCCGCCTCAGCGCCGATGTCGTCTCTGGGGACGATCTTTCTGGCGAGCTGGGTAACATCGATCGAATTCATCGCACACTCCACCGGCTGCGCTCATATCGTCATTCTTTAGCATTTCGTTAACAATTTGGCGGAATTAGGACGGCCGGCGCGGCGGTCCTTCCGCCCGCCGCGCCGCATTGACGTTAAGTCACGGCGCTACTTGGGAAAAGCGGCGCCGGCTCGGCCAGGCTCAGCGCAAGAGCCCGGTCGCCGCGTCCCAAAGCTCGTCGAAATGCGAGATCAGACGATCGGGGGCGAAGGTCGCGACCGGCGGGTCGCTATAGCCGAAGTCGACCGCGACGACCGGCGCGCCGGCGTTGCGGGCCGCCGCGACGTCGGTCTTCGAATCCCCGACCATCACCGCGCGCGCCGGATCGCCCTCGGCGCGCTCGATCGTCGAGAGAAGCGCGCGGCCGTCGGGCTTCATATGGGCGAAGGTCTCGCGCCCGCAGATCGCGCTGAAGCGGTCGGCGACGCCGAGCTGCTCGAGCAGGATCTGCGCCAGCCGCTCGGTCTTGTTGGTGCAGACCGCAAGCCGAAAACCTGCATCGCGAAAAAGGTCGAGCGACCGCTCCGCGCCGGGAAAGAGTCGCGTCTCGTCGGCGATATGCGCCTCGTAGAGCTTGAGAAAATCCGCGAGGAGCGCTGAGGCGCGCGTTCCCTCGAGCGGCGCTCCGGCCGCGGCGAAACCTCTCTCGAGGAGCCCCTTTGCGCCGGCGCCGACGAAGGGACGCGCCGTTCCGATCTGCTGCTGGGGAAGATTTTCCCGCAGAAGTAACGTATTGAGCGTCGCGATGAGATCGGGCGCGGTGTCGGCCAGCGTGCCGTCGAGGTCGAAGACGATGGTCGGAGCGCGTTCGGTCATGAGCTGGCCTAACCTTGCCCGTGGCCGCGCGCAAGGGAGGCGCCGGCGGGCCCGATCCGTCGGCCGAGTGCGAGCGCGCCCGGTTCGCGCGCGCTGTGCATCTTGTTGATCGAGCAGTCCTTTTCCAAAAACCACTTCGCGCTTTCGGGGGACATGCCCTAAAAGGACGCGCGACGATCCGCGCGCTGAAGCGGGGCGATCGTTTACGGGCGTCACTGAACTGAGGCTAGATGCGGCGTCATGAGCGACATCGAAACGCAACGGCGGAAGATCGACGCCTATCTTCTCGAGAGCTTGAGCGCCGAGCTCGACGCGCTCAACCGCTATCCGATCGACCGTTACAGCAAATGCGCCTATGTGCGCGCGCTCGAGTTCTATTGGACCAGCTCGCGGGCGCTGCGCCATCTGCGCGAAGGCGTCGATCGCTTGCGCGGGATTACGCGAACGGAGCTGCCGAACGATCTCGGCGACGAAATCCCGCTGCCGACGCAGAAGCCGCGACTGTTGATCGACATGACGCCGACCGTGCGCTCGTGCGCCAGAACCGGCATTCAGCGCGTCGTGCGCGAGATCGCGCGGCAGTGCGCGCTCTCGGGTCTCGGCGCGCCGATCACAATCCAAGACGACGGACGATTCCTGCGACGCTATCCAATCCCCGGCCTCCCCGAGGAGATCGAGCCCATGGAAGGCGATGTCCTTCTCTTGCTCGACGCCGCCTGGAACGAGGCGGCGCTCTATCCGCCGGCCATGCGCCGCGTGAAGGAGAAGGGCGGAACCAACGTCGTCGCGGTCTACGACATCCTACCGCTCCTGCATCCGCCGCTGTTCAACCGCAAGGTCGGCGCCGACTTCGCGCGCTGGTTTGACGAGATCGTGCGCGCCGCCGACGCGGCGATCGCGATCTCGCGCGCGACGGCGGAAAGCGTCGTCGATTATCTCGCCGCCAAGCCGAGCGGAAAGCCGCTGCCGGTCGGCTGGTGGCGACTGGGCGCGGACTTCGCCAAATCCGCGGGTGGCGCGCCGAGCGCAAAGGCGCGCCGCATCGCGGAAGGGCCGCCCTACTTTCTCAGCGTCGGCACGCTCGAGCCGCGCAAGGCCTATCCTACGGCGCTCCGCGCTTTCGAGCGGCTCTGGGCCAAGGGCTGCGATATCGGCTACACGATCGTCGGGCGCCCCGGCTGGAACACGACGGCGCTACAGGAGCGCCTGCGCGGACACTCCGAGGCGGGACGTCGGCTGAACTGGTTCGACCAGGCGAGCGACGCCGACCTGCATCTGCTCTATGCGCGAGCGCGCGGAACGGTGAACGCCTCTGTCGCCGAGGGGTTCGGTCTACCGGTGGTCGAAGCGGCGATGCATGGGGCGCCGGTGATCGCGAGCGACATTCCCATCTTCCGCGAGGTTGGCGGGACCGGCGCCCGCTATTTCGAGCTGCTCGATCCAGAAAGTCTCGCCGCGGCCATCGAGGCGACGCTCACCGAGCCCCGCCGCGCGCCGAGGATCGAAACGATCGGCTGGCGCCAGTCGGCCGAGGAAATGGTTCGGGTGATCCGCCAAGGCGACTATCCGCTGCGCGGCGCCTGACGCCGCCCGCCCCTTATGATGACAACGCACTTCGTCGCTCGAGCCAAGGAACGGTAGGACATGAATTTCTCCCAGCGCTTCACATTCCTCTTCTCCTCGCCGATCTTCGACGCCGACGATCTCGAGGGCATGCGCGTCAAGGAGATCATCGCCTGCATCGAGCGAATGGGCTTTCAGGTCGTCAAGGCCAGGCGCCTCGAAGACGCCGAGCTCGCCGTCCAGACGGACGCCGCGATCGGCTGCATGGTCGTGGACTGGGGCAAGAAAGGTTTGGAAGGCAAGGCCGCCTCGCTCGTCAATCTGATGCGTTCGCGCGGTCTCGACATGCCGATCGTGATTCTGGTGCGGCGCAAGCGCTTCGAGGACATTCCGGTCGAAGTGCTCGACTTCATCGACGGCTATGTGTTCCTCGCCGAGGAGACGCCCGAGTTCATCGCCAAGAATCTCGTGAGCCGCCTGAAGCAATATGCCGAAACCCTCAAGACGCCCTTCTTCGGCGCACTCGTGGATTACGCCGAGGAAGGCAATCAGCTTTGGACCTGCCCCGGCCATAATGGCGGGATTTTTTACAGCCGCAGTCCGATCGGCCGCATCTTCAGGGAGCATCTCGGCGAGGCGATCTTTCGCGACGACCTCGACAATTCGGTTCTCGAGCTCGGCGATCTCCTGACCCATGAAGGCCCGGCGCTCGCCGCACAAAAGTCGGCGGCCGCGATCTTCGGCGCGGAAAAGACCTATTTCGTGCTGAACGGCACGTCGTCCTCGAACAAGATCGTCCTTTGCAATCTCATCACGGAGGACGATCTCGTCCTCTTCGACCGCAACAATCACAAGGCCGCGCATCACGGCGCGCTGCTGCTCGGCGGCGGCATACCGATCTACCTGCCGGCGGATCGCAATGCGCATGGACTCATCGGCCCGACGCGCTTCTTTGACTTCGACGAGACGGCCTTGCGCGAGCGCATCCGCGACAATCCACTCGTCAAGGACAAGGAGGCCTGGAAGAAAGAGCGCCCCTTCCGCGCCGCGGTGATCGAGCAGTGCACCTACGACGGCACGATCTACGACGCCCAGACGATCGTCGAGCGGATCGGGCATTTGTGTGATTACATCCTCTTCGACGAGGCCTGGGCCGGCTTCATGAAGTTCCATCCGATCTATGAGCGCCGCTTTGCGATGGGCCTGAAAAATCTCGGACCTGAGTTGCCCGGGATCGTCGCGACCCAATCGACCCATAAGCAACTCGCGAGCTTCTCGCAGGCCTCACAGATCCATGTGCGCGACCGTCACATCACCGGGCAGCGCCGCCGCGTCGAGCATAAGCGCTTCAACGAGGGCTTCATGCTGCACGCCTCCACGTCGCCCTTTTATCCTTTATTCGCCTCGCTCGACGTCGGCGCGCAAATGATGAAGGGTCGCAGCGGCGAGGTGTTGTGGGACGACACGATTCGGCTCGGCATCGAGCTCAGGAAGAAGCTTCGCGCGATCCGTCGCGAGTTCGAGGAGAAGGAGCGCGATCCAAACAAGCGCTGGTTCTTCGATCCCTTCGTGCCGGATCGAGTCTCCATTCCCGACGCCGCTCGGGAAGGCGGGGTTCATGAAGTCGCCTGGGAGAGCGCGCCCACCGATCAATTGGCGCGTCATCCGCGGTTTTGGGAGCTTTCGCCAGGCGCGGCCTGGCACGGCTTCGCCAATGTCGAGAAGGGCTTCGCCATCACCGATCCGGCGAAGCTCACCTTGCTCACGCCCGGCTTCAATCGCCAGACCGGCGCTTATGAGGAGCATGGCGTTCCGGCGCCGATCGTCGCGCAATATCTGCGCGAGAACAGGGTCGTGCCGGAGAAGAACGATCTCAACTCCCTGCTGTTTCTGCTGACGCCCGGCGTCGAGTCGAGCAAGGCGGGCACGCTCGTCTCGGCGCTCGTCGCCTTCAAGCGACTGCATGACGAGAACGTCCTTCTCGACGACGTGATGCCGGAATTCGTCGCCAAGCGGCCGCTGCGCTATAAGGGCAAGCGTCTTCGCGATTTGTGCGCCGAGATGCACGCTTTCTTTCGCGAGGCGAATATCAGCGCCCTGCAGAAGGCGCAGTTTCGAGCCGAGCATCTGCCCGAGATGGTCATGACGCCGCGCGCCGCCTCGCGCTATCTCGTGAGAAACGATGTCGACTATGTGCCGATCAATGAGATCGAAGGCCGCATTGCCACGACGCTTTTCGTCATCTATCCGCCGGGCATCGCCACGATCGTGCCGGGCGAGCGCCTCGACGACAGGGCGCGTCCCATGATCGACTACCTGAAGGCGTTCGAGCGCGCCGCCAATCTGTTTCCGGGCTTTGAAGCGGAGATTCAGGGCCTCTATCGCGAGGTCGACGCGAATGGCGGCATCCGATTCTATACCTATGTTGCGCGCGAGGAGCTTCCGGCCCATGGTCCTCGATGAGCCGCGTTCGGCTTCGGGCAATCCGCACGGCGTCCAAGTGCGCGCCTCGCGCGAGGCCGACGTGCCGGCGATGCTCGCCATCTATTTGCATCATATAAGATACGGCGTCGATCCCTCGCAGCACGAGGACATCGAGTTGCCTGACGCCGAGGACATCAAGCGGCGACGCAAGAACATGTTGAAGCATAAGCTGCCGCATCTCGTCGCCGATCTCGACGGAACGGTGGTCGGCTACGCCTATGCCGTGCCCTTTCGCAAGCGGCCGGCCTATCGCCATGTCGTGAAGCACTCGATCTATGTGCATCACGCCCATCTGCACAGGGGCATTGGCCGGCAGCTGATGGAGGGGATCATCAACGCCTGCGCCGTGGCGGGCTACCGGCAGATGATCGCCTATATCGACGCGGAGAACCGCGCCTCGATCAAGCTGCACGAGAATTTCGGCTTCCGCCAAGTCGGCTATCTGCCGCAGGTCGCTTACAAATTCGGCAAGTGGACGGACTCGATGATGATGCAGCGCTCGCTCGGCCCTGGCGCCATGACGCCGCCGGGCGTGTGGCCCTGATCATCACGCGGCGTCGTCGATGGTCGCCTTCTCGTCGAGAGCCAGTGGGTCTTGGAGGGAGAGACCGGCCGCGATCGGCGGCAGGCCCAGCACGGCGCGAACCTTCTGCAGCATCGCCAAGGTGCGTGGCTCCATCTCCTCGAGGGCGCCGGCGACGAACTCGACGGCGCCGATGGCGTCCTGACGTTCCTGCGGCGTCTCGAGGAGATTGGGCAGCGTCTCGAGCGCGCGTTCGGGCGCGAATTCGACAATGGTCGACTGCTCCTGAATGATCTCGGCGCGCTTTTCATTCCCGAGGCCGGCGAAGGGCTTGTCATGCGAAAGCATGTGGGCGGAGCGCTCGAGGCGATCGCGACGCACCGAGCCGCGCGCGCCGCTGAGCAGGAGCATCATGCGGATGACGGCCTCGCTGAATCCGCCCTGGTCGACATGGCGCAAGGCCGCTTCGACATTCGGTAGGAAACGCAGCTCCTCCGGCCGCAGGTGCGTGCGCTGATAGTCATAGGCGCGTCCGACCCAATGCATGTAAGGCGCGCCGTAAATGGCGAGGAACGTCGCCTCGGCCCTAGCGTCGCGCATGTCGCGCCAGAAGTCGAACGCCTGAGTGACGCTTTCGGCCCAGAGCCGTTCTGCGACCAGGAACGGATTATCGCTTGCGGCGGTCCGACGTTGCGCCTTGGCGTTCTCCGCCGCGGCGGGAACCCAGCCCAGGAACGGATTCTCGGGGGCAAAGATCTTGCGTTGTACGCGCAGGGGATGCGCGTCGCGCAAGGCGCGCGCCGTTTGCGGCGTCACCATCGACTGCACGAGCGGACGCAGCAGAAGATCATAAGCGTCGGCGCCGGTTTGCGAGACTCTGGCTACCGCGGCGAAGTCCTTCTCGTCGGTCCGGTCGTCGTCGTTCGCGAGAAGGTCGGCGATCTTGCGCTCGGCGAAGCTCACGCGGAAGCGCGCGTCCACGCCCTCGCCGATCTGCTCCTCGATCTTCATCTCGTAAAGACCCGGCGCTAGCGCCTCGATCGTCTTCATCGTCGAGGTGACCTCGGTATGCTCCTTCCTGGCGATCGAGGAGGAGACGAAAATGCCGAGATGCCCGACCTTTTCATGGACCATGTAAACGATGCGCTGTCCGCGCACGCGGATCTCATGTTCATTGACATAGGTGTCGGCGATCCAGTTCAGCGCCTGCTGCGGCGGCGTGATGTTGTCGCCCCGGCTGGCGAAGACGATGATCGGCGAGCGGATGGCCTTGAAGTTGAGCGTGCGTCCGGGCTCCATTTGCGCCGCGCAGCGCGACAAATTGTTGCCGACGAATATCTGTTCGACGATCCAGCGGATTTCGGCCTCGTTCATGAAATGAAAGCCGCCCCACCAGCGCTCGAATTCGAGGAAGCGGTCGCGACCGCCGTCGGGGTCGGCGAAGAGGTCGTAATATTTGCCGAAGTAATTGCGCCCAGGGTTGAGCATTTCGAAATTGCTCACGAGCCAGGCGCCGTCGAAGACGCCGTGGCCGAGATCGGAGAGCAGCAGCGCCGGCGTCACGCCGCCGAACAGTCCGCCATTGTATCGCATCGGATTTTCGCCGAGACGCCCGGACCAGGTGGCGAGCGGCGCGCCGTTGACGATGAGAGGGCCGGTGATGTCGGGATTCGCCGCGGCGAGCGCCATGGTCGCCCAACCGCCCTGGCAATTGCCGACGATGATCGGCTTTGGTGACTGCGGATGGCGGCGCGCGATCTCGCGCACGAACTCGGCCTCCGCGCGCATCACGTCGGCGAGCGTCTGCCCCGGCTCAGGTTGCGGATGGAAAATGACGAAATAGACGGGATGGCCATCGTGCAGGGCGACGCCGACCTGGCTGTCGGACTTGAAGCCTCCGATCCCGGCGCCGTGGCCCGCGCGCGGATCGATGATCATATAGGGGCGCTTCCAATCGAACACCTCCACGCCCGGCGGCGGCAAAATCCGCAGCAAGAGATAGTTGACGGGCCGCGCCAGTCGGCTTCCATCGACGACGACCTCGGAATCATAGATGAGAACGGGCGGCGTGCCCGCGGCCGCGTGCTGCTTGTCGTTCTCGGCGCGCTGCCGCAGGGCGTCCAGCGTCAGCACGCCGCGCTGCGCCGCGTCGAGGGCGTAGACGACCGCGTCATCGAGCAATTTGCGGTTCCCGCCGTCTGCTTGGCCTGAGCGAATCGCCTCGCTCGCCTTGGTCCATAGTTCGTGCAAGCGTTCGCCGTGCTCACGGCCGATCTTTTCGAAATGGCGGCCCAACGCGAGCATTATACGGCGGCTCTGCAGACCGAGCTCAGCCTGTTGCGCGGTGAAGCGGGTGGCGGCGTCGTCGGGACTGAAAGAAGGCTCCACGGTCTCTCTCCATTCAATTCAAGCGGCGGCGGAAATTTGAGTGAGGCCGGCCGTCTTGATGGCGTGCTGGGCGATCGTCGCTTCCTCGTTGGCGGCGAGGATGAAGACCGGAATTTTCGCTTCCGCAGCGGAAATGCGCATGTCGTTCTTCGCGTTGGCTTCCGGGTCGAGGGTCAGCCCGAGCCAGGCCATTTCGCCGACGACTTCGGCGCGTACGCGCGCGGAATGTTCGCCGATCCCCCCGGTGAAGACGAGAGCGTCAAGACCGCCGAGCGTCGCCGCCAGAGCGCCGATCTCCATGCGGATGCGATGCGCGAAATAGGCGATGGCCTCGCGAGCGTGCGGGTTGTCGCTCGCCTCCAGCGCGCGCAGGTCATGCGAGACGCCCGAAAGGCCCTTCAGTCCAGACTGCTCATAGAGCAGCTCGCCGAGCGCATCAGGTGACATTTTTTCGTGGTCGAGCAAATAGAGAAGCAGGCCCGGATCGATCTGGCCGCATCGCGTGCCCATCGGCAGGCCTTCGAGCGCCGTGAAGCCCATGGTTGAGGCGACGGAGCGCCCATCCTTCATCGCGCAGAGCGAAGCGCCGTTGCCGAGATGGGCCGCGATCACCCGGCCGCAGGCGAGCACGGGGTCGAGCTCGCGCAGGCGAAGCGCGATATATTCATAAGAGAGCCCGTGGAAGCCGAAGCGCCGCATGCCGCGGTCGTAGTAGTCGCGCGGCAGCGCATAGGCCTCGTTCACGAAACTATGGCCGCGGTGGAAGGCGGTGTCGAAACAGGCGACCTGCGGGGCGGAAGGAAACACTGCGCGCGCCGCCTCGATGCCCGCCACGTTATGCGGTTCATGCAGCGGCGCCAGCGGCTCCAGCTCGCGCAGCTCTTGCAACACGCGGTCGTCGACGATCGTCGGCGCGGCGTAGTTCACGCCGCCGTGCACGACCCTGTGGCCGACCGCGTTGATCAGGATCTCCGGGAAAGAGTCCTTGAGCCATTCCAGAATCTGCTCGACGCCGGCCGCGTGATTCTGCCCGACCATCGGGCCCTCGACCGACGCGCCGCCGATGTTCGTGGCTTCGAAGGTCGGCTGCGCGCCCAGGCCTTGGACCTGGCCCTCGGCCAAGAGGCGCGGCCAGGGCGTCGCCGCGGCAAAGAGGGCGAATTTTATCGAGGAAGATCCGGCGTTGAGCGTGAGGACGTGATCGGCCATGGCCTCACTCCGCCGCTTGCGCGAGCGGCTTGGCGCTGCCGTGAGCCTTGCCGGTCTTGCGCCAGTATTGATAGAGCTGCGCGAGCGCGCTGGAGCCCAATCGCGCGCGGTCGTTGTCGGCGCGGCTCGTCAGCATGATCGGCGCCTTGGCGCCTAACACGAGGCCCGCGGCCTCGGCATGAGCGACGAAGGTCAGCTCTTTGGCGAGCATGTTGCCCGCCTCGAGATTGGGCGCGATCAAGATGTCAGCGCGGCCGGCGACGAGCGAGGTGATCCCCTTGGTTCGCGCGGCGCCAATGTCGACGGCGTTGTCCATCGCCAAGGGACCGTCGACGATGCCCCCGCTGATCTGGCCACGGTCGGCCATTTTCGAAAGGATCGCCGCGTCGAGCGTCGAGGGGATTGCCGGATTGACCGTCTCGACCGCCGAGAGCACCCCGACCTTAGGCGTCTCGACGCCGCAGGCGCGCGCGAGATCGATCGCGTTCTGGACGATGTCGACCTTGGTCGCGAGGTCGGGGGCGATGTTCACCGCCGCGTCGGACACGAAGAGAAGGCGATCGAGCGCCGGCGCGTCCATGGCGAAGACATGGGTGATGCGCCGAGTTCCGCGCAGCCCCCCGTCCTTCTTGAGGACCGCGGCGAGCAACGCGTCCGAATGCACATTGCCCTTCATGATGGCCTGCGCCTCGCCGCGCACGACGAGCTCGACGGCGCGCGCGCAGGCTTCATGGGCGTCGTCGGCCTCGACAATTTTGTACGCTGAGAGATCGACGCCCGCCGCGTCGGCAGCCTTCTCGATCGCCGCCCGCGCGCCGACGAGGATCGGCGCGATCAATCCATATTCCGCCGACATCACAGCTCCGCCCAAGGAATTCTGGTCGTCGGGGCAGACGACGGCGGTCGCGAGCGGGGGCAGACCCGAAGCGCGCTGGATCAGTTGATCGAAGTTCTCGTGTCGACCGAGCAGCAGAGGCGGCAGTTCCTCGGGGGGCGTCTCGATCGACTCCAAGGGCGCGGCGACCTCTGCGACGCCCTCGCAGGCTATCGCGCCATCGGACTTGGTGACGCGAACGTCGAAGAGCGCCACCGGCCGCTCGCGCTTCTCGATGCAGCACACCCCGATGGTGAGCAAATCGCCGCACCGGACGCGCGCGCCGAAACGGAAGTTCTGCGCGAGGTAGAGCGTTCCGGCGCCCGGCAGGAGATTGCCGAGCACCGCCGAGACGAGAGAGCCGACCCAAAGCGAGGGAGCGATCGCGTGGCAGCTTTCGAGGCTGTCATGGGGCGGCAGCATGAGCGGGTTGAGATTGCCGGAGGCGTGCGCGAAAAGCACCAGATCCTCGGCGTGGCAAACGCGCTCGATCTTCGCGGCGGCGCCGACCTCGAGCTCGTCATAGGTGGTGTTACGATGCAGTTTTTTCGTCATCGCCGCCGTGCTCCCCAGCGCTGAAATTATCCCGAATACAGTGTCTGCCGTCCGGTTGGACGACGGAACCCGTGACGCGGCGGGCGACGCCCCGATCATTCGAGCCGCCGTTGGCGACGCCAATCACTCGCGCTTTCATTCCGATGAGATCGGCTGGGCGGCTCATGCTTCTCCCGAGGGAAGGGGTCGTCGCGCCGCCGACGCTTCTATCCCAAGCCAGCATGGCGCTTTCTATCCCAATCCAGCATGACGTTGATATGAAGGGACGCCGCGAGCGACGCTTCGCCGCAAGCGTTTGCGTCGCCGAATCAATAATTTTGAGACGATAACATCGAGGGCGCGTTCGACCCTGGTGTCCGAACGACTTAGGCCGCGAGAAAAGAAGTCCGGAAAATCGAGGAGGAGCGCTCGCCCCACGCGCGCGGCCGCAGTCAAAAAGGCCGCGGCGCGCCCCCTTCCGCCAGGGAAGGAAACGCGCCGCGCTGCAATCCGTAACCGTGGCGCCTTACTTCGGCTTCGCGGGCGCCGCCGCGCCACCCGCCTTGTTCTGCGCCTCGAGCTTCTTGCGCTCTTCCTCGGCCTTCTTCATGAGCTCTTCCTGCAGCTTGCGCTGACGCTCCTCGGCGACCTTCGGGTCGATTCCCGGGCCATCGAACGCCTTGCCGAAGCCGGCGAGAGGCAGGTTGAAGATGAATTCCGCGCCGTTGATCGTCTTGACCGAGACCGCGAGCTTCTCGCCCTTCTTCATCGAGTCGACGAAAGTCTGCTTCACGTGCAGGCCGCCATAGGCGCCCTGGGGCGTGCAGAGCTCGTAAGCGCCGCCTTCAGGCGCTCCCTTGTCGACGGCGATCCGGAAGCCCGGCCGCAGCGCGACGCCCATCGGAGCCAGGACCTGGATGGCCTTGTCGGGTCCGCCCGGATCGGTCACGAGGATCGAGAGCACCGGGTTCTCCGCGCGGTCGCCGAACAGCCGCGTCGTCTGGCAAATCTGCTTCTGGCCCTGCGGCTCGTTGAAGCAGACCTTGTTCCACTCCGGATCCACGGCGACGAATTCCTGCACGACCGGGGCGGGAGGGGCGGCGGGCTGGGCCCCGGCGCCGGGCTGAGCTTGCTGAGCCATGGCCGCGCCGGCCGTCAGAAGCGCCGCGGCCGCGACGCAGGAACGCAGAATATTCAAGGACATGGGAATTCCTTTCGAGTGCCTTCTAGATTGTTGGGGCTGCTTTCCTCGCGGCAGGGGGTCCCGCCGACGCCACGGAGGGCGCCCCATTTTTCGCCTTTGCGCGCTCTGCAAAGGGCGACGACTCCGCCATTCCACAAAGCGAAGGGCGTTGCGGCGCATGGGACGTCCCGCCCCCGCCCTCGACGTCGGGAGCGCGACCGCGCCGAGGTCATACATGGTCGGCGAAGCAAATTCCAGCGCCGGGGGCTCCGAGAATCGCAAAAAGCTGGGCGCCGCCGTTTTTTTCTCGCATAGCCGGTTTATCCTGCGCCCATGCAAGAATTTTCGATTCGCCGCCGTCTCCGCTGGGGGCGATGCGTTGAAGGGCTTCGCGCCGGTCTCTGCCTGGCGCTTCTCTTCGCTTCAACGCCGGCCGCGCGCGGGGGCGCGGAGCAGCCGTCGCATGGCGTGGCCATGCACGGCGCCCCGGCCCTTCCCGCCGATTTCGAACACTTTCCCTATGCGGAGCCGAAGGCGAGGAAGGGCGGGCGGCTCCGGCTCGGCATTCCCGGGACCTTCGACAGTCTCAATCCCTTCAATCTGAAGGCGGGCTCGACCGCGCAAGGCCTCGCCGGCAACGTCTTCCAGACCCTGATGATGCGTTCGCAGGACGAGCCCTTCACCTTCTACCCGCTGATCGTCAAATCGCTGGATCTCGACGCGGACCGCACCCGGCTCGTCTTCCATCTCGATCCGCGGGCGCATTTCTCGGATGGCGCGCCGCTGACCTCGGCGGACGTGCTCTTCACGTTCAATCTCCTGAAAGCCAAGGGGCGTCCGCAGCAGCGCATCGCCTACGGGCTCGTGAAATCTATCGAGGCGCCCGACGACTACACTGTGCGCTATGACCTTGCCGGCGTGAAGGATCGGGAGTTGCCGCTGATCCTGGCGCTGATGCCGGTGTTGCCGCAACATGCCACGGACGTCGAGCATTTTCAGGACGCGACGCTCGCGCCGCCCATCGGCTCGGGGCCTTACAAGATCGTGGAGGTGAAGCCCGGCTCGCGGGTCGTGCTGAAACGCGACGAGAACTATTGGGGCGCGGAGCTCCCCAGCCAGCGCGGCTTCTACAATTTCGACGAGATCGACATCGACTATTTTCGCGACGGCAATGCGCTCTTCGAGGCCTTCAAGGCCGGGATCATCGACTATCGCGACGAAACGAGCCCAACTCGCTGGGCGGAAGGCTATGATTTTCCCGCCGCGCGGGATGGAAGGATCGTCAAGGAGGCGCTCCACAACGAAAATCCCAAGGGCATGGAGGGCTTCGCCTTCAATCTGCGCCGCGACGTCTTCAAGGATATTCGCCTGCGCGAGGCCTTGGAGATGATGTTTGATTTCGAATGGATCAACGCCAACCTTTACAACGGCCTCTATACCCGAACGAAGAGCTTCTTCGACCAGTCCGAACTCGCCTCGACCGGCCGTCCCGCGAGCGAGACGGAGCGCGCCTTGCTCGCGCCCTTCCCGGGCGCCGTGCGCGCCGACATTCTCGACGGAACTTGGCGCCCGCCTGTCAATGACGGCTCCGGGCGCGACCGCGGGATGGCGAGACGCGCGCTCGCGCTTCTGGCGCAGGCCGGATATCGGCTCGAGGGCGACACGCTCAAGAAGAACGGCGTTCCGGTCGCCTTCGAGATCATGGTCAAGGACCGCGCCGACGAGCGGCTCGCGCTAAATTACGCGACCTCGCTCAAGCGCATTGGCGTCGAGGCGAGCGTGCGCGTCGTCGACGAGGTCCAATACCAGCGGCGGCGCCAGAAGTTCGACTTCGACATGATGGTCGGCCAGTGGATCGCCTCCGCCTCGCCCGGCAACGAGCAGCGCATGCGCTGGGGCTCAACTTCCGCCAATCAGGAAGCGAGCTACAATCTTTGCGGCGCCGCCTCGCCGGCGCTCGACGCGCTGATCGAGGCGATCCTTTCGGCGAAGACCCGGGAGGACTTCGTTACGGCGGTGCGCGCTTATGACCGAGTTCTCCTGTCGGGCTTCTACATCGTTCCGTTCTTTCATGCCGCGGACCAATGGATCGCGCATGATTCGGCCTTGAGACGGCCGGAGCGGCTACCCCGTTACGGCGCGCCGATCTTCCCGGCGACGCTCGACACATGGTGGCGCGAGAAGTGACGCTCCAGGTCCGAAAAATCGCTTGAACGCCAAAAACGATTTGCGCTTCGGCGCTTTCGATCTAAGAAGATTCGCTGATTGTAAAAGAACGTCAGCTCGGCGGTTTTCCTGCAAAGGGCGCTCAGGATCGACGCTTTTTGGGTTGCATCAGGTCGAGGCGGCGAACCGGCAATGCGAGGATTAGCGATGAACGGACTTGCCTTCCTCCTCGCGCTGCTGATCGGTTGCTCCCCTGCGTTGGCGCGCGAGTTGTTGAGCTGGGCGCCGCTCGAGCGCGGACTGGAGATCGAGCGTCCCGGCGGCAAGGGCGTCGAGCGGATGGACCTCAAGGCCGCCATGAAGGCGCTGAAGGTTCCCTCCTTGAGCATCGCGCTTATCGACCACGACCGCGTCGCCTACGCGCACGCCTGGGGCGAGGCGACGCCGCAGACGCTCTATCAGGCCGCCTCGCTCTCGAAGATCGTCGCAGCGGTCACCGCCTTGCGCATCGCCGAGCTCGGCGCCTTGGACCTCGATCGCAGCGTCAACGACGATGAATTTATCTGGCGCGCGCCGGAGAACGATCTGACCGCCGGCCATCCGGTCACGCTGCGCAATCTGCTGAGCATGACGGGCGGCGTGAACGTTCCGGGCTATTCGGGCTATGAGCCGGGCGCGGCCATCCCGACGCTCCCGCAGATCCTGAATGGCGCTCCGCCGGCCAATTCGCCCGCCGTCGAGGTCGTGCAGCGCCCCGACACCGCTTACGCCTATTCGGGTGGCGGCTACGAGATCGTGCAGGCGCTCGTCGAGACCAAACTGAGAAAGCCCTTCGCCCAGGCAGCCTATGATTTCGTCTTCCGCCCGATCGGCATGAGCGACAGCAGCTTTGCGCAGCCGCCAAACGAGGCGATGAAGGCGCGCCTCGCTCAAGGCTACGACAGCGCCGGGCGCAAGCTGCCCGGCGGCTGGCGGGTCATGCCGGAGCTTGCGGCTGGCGGGCTCTGGTCGACGCCGAGCGACATGGCGCGGTTGATCATCGAGATCAGCCGCGCCGCGCGAGGGGAGCGCTCGCTGATGCTCGGCGCCCGCACCGCGGGAGAAATGCTGACGGCACAGAACCACGGGCCCTATGGCCTCGGCTTGAGAATTGCCGGAGCGGGGGAGGTCTTCGCCGTGGAGAAGCGCGGGCAGAACCCCGGCTACCAGTCCTACCTGCTGATGTTTCCGCAGTCGGGGCAGGGGATCGTCGCGATGACCAATTCCGATAATGGGTCGACGCTGATCGCCGCGCTCATCCGCCGCGCCGTCGAGGCTTATGGGTGGCCCGCCGTGGGCGAGCTCGGGGATTGATTCGCCCGGCTCAGGCGGCCGAAGCGGTCGCCAGGCTCTCGAAAAGCCCGAGCCCGTCGGTCCCCCCGACCAGCGGATCGATAAGGTTCTCCGGGTGCGGCATGAGCCCTAGCACGTTGCGCGCGGGCGAATAAATGCCGGCGATGTCATTGCGCGAGCCGTTGGGATTGGCGTCGCCGCTGACGCGACCCGAAGCGTCGCAATAGCGGAAGGCCACGAGCCCCTCGCGTTCGAGGCGCTCGATCTCCTCGTCGGCGGCTTCGTAATTGCCTTCGCCATGGGCGATCGCGACCTTGATCGTCTGGCCCGGCTTGTAACGGCTCGTGAAGGCGGTGTCGGCGCGCTCGACCTTGAGATGTTGCATCCTGCAAACGAAGCGCAGATTGGCGTTGCGCATCAGCACGCCCGGAAGCAGCCCGCTCTCGCACAGAATCTGAAAGCCGTTGCAAACGCCGAGCACGAGCCCCCCGCGCTTCGCATGCGCGCGCACCGCGTCCATGATCGCGGTTCGTCCGGCGATCGCGCCGCAGCGCAGATAGTCGCCGTAGGCGAAGCCGCCCGGCAGCACGACGAGGTCGACGCCGGCCGGGAGCTGATGGTCGTCGTGCCAGAGCATGGCCGGCGCGCGGCCCGTAGCGGCCTTCAGCGCGCGCGCCATGTCGCCCTCGCGATTGGAGCCCGGAAAGACGACGACGGCGCAATTCATGGTCTCGCCCCGTCAGATGTCGATCGAGTAGTTTTCGATGACCGTGTTGGCGAGGAGCCTCTGGCAGGCCGCCTCGAGACTCGCTCTCGCCTCGGCGGGATCGCCGGCGGAAAGTTCCACGTCGAAAACCTTGCCCTGCCTGACGCTCGCGACGCCCTTGACGCCAAGCGAGCCGAGCGCCCCTTCTATGGCCTTGCCCTGAGGATCGAGGACGCCGGGCTTTAGGGTGACGACGACGCGGGCTTTCATCGGCTCCATTCCGCTGATGTCAGGATGGAGCAGCGTTAGCGGGCCGGGGCGGAAAGCGCAAGGATGGGGTGAGATTAGCCGCACGTCCGGCGCGCGTCCCTACGCCCATGTCGTCGAAGCGGCCTACATTACATTAGACGGAGGCGAGCAAAAGCAGCGCAAGCTTAAGGAAGCATATCATGATCTAAGTGCAGCTGACGCTTGCGTTTAAAGTAACAGCACGTGTCACTGTTTCGCTTTCCCCGTGGAAAACTTGTTCTCGCTCTCGCCACAAAAGCTTGTTAGGCGCATATGTATATGTACTCGATTCGGAGGAGGCGTCATGGCTACGCCAAGCACATCTTCGAATGCTAATGCTGCGGCTCAGGACGAGCGGCCCGTCTGCGCCCCGGCGCAGCCTCAGCCAAATCCCGAGCGCGTGCGTCGTCGCCTGGAGCGCATTCTCGATTTGATGCGCGCCGAGCGGAAGATGGTCTGGGATTTCGCCGAGCAGCTGCTGTATCAAAGGATTTTCCCCGACATGACGTATTGCCTCCCCGACGAAGAGGGCGCGCGCTATCGCGCCGACTTCGAAAGGGAGTGGAGACGGCTGGAGACCGCGTGAACCTCAAGGCTACGATTTTCCCATGACCCGCTCCCTCGCCGGCAAGACTCTCTTCATCACCGGCGCCTCGCGCGGCGTCGGGCTCGCCATTGGATTACGCGCGGCGCGCGACGGCGCCAATGTGACGATCGCGGCGAAAAGCGTCGAGGCGCATCCCAAGCTTCCCGGCACGATCTACACCGCGGCTGAGGCGATCGAGGCCGCGGGCGGGCGGGCGTTGGCTCAGCCCTGCGACATCCGATTCGAGGAGCAGGTCGCGGCGGCGGTCGCGGCGACGGTCGAGCGTTTCGGCGGAATTGACATTCTCGTCAACAATGCCAGCGCCATCGATCTGCGCGGGATCGAGGCGCTCGACATGAAGCGCTACGATCTGATGCAGCAGGTCAATGCGCGCGGCTCCTATCTCTGCGCCAAGCTCGCTCTGCCGCATCTGAAGAAAGCCGCGAATCCGCACATTCTGACGCTTTCGCCGCCGCTCGATCTGAACCCCAAATGGTTCTCGCCGAACCTTGCCTACACGACCGCGAAATACGGCATGAGCCTTGTCACGCTCGGCCTCGCTCGCTCGCTCGCCCGCGAAGGCGTCGCCGTCAATTCGCTCTGGCCCGAGACAGCGATCGCCACGGCGGCGGTCGGGAACCTTTTGGGAGGCGAAGCGGCGCTGCGTCGCTCTCGAAAGGCGGACATCGTCGCCGACGCCGCGCAGGCGATCCTGACGCGGCCGGCCAAGGAGTGCTCCGGCAATTTCTTCATCGACAGCCTCGTGCTCGGCGAGGAAGGGGTGACGGACTTTGCGCCCTACGCCGCCGACCCGAGCGTCGACGCGCTGCTCGACTTCTTCCTCGAGAAGCCCTTCACGAAAGGCGTGAGCCCGAGCGGATTCCACCCCGCCGGTTGAAAAACCCGGTCAGGCCAGCGCTGAAGCCCCGAGATAAACCGTATAGAGGCCCAAGGCCGCGACGAGCGCGCCGGAAACATAGGGCGCGACACGCGCAAAAGTTTCGAAGCCCGTCCAATGCGTCGAGACATGGCGCAGGCTCAAGGCTGCGGCGACGCCGACGAGCACCATCGTCAAGGCGAGGCCGACGCTGAAGCACAGCACCAGCGCGGCGCCGAGCGCGATCTTGCCGAGCTGCAAGCACAGCAGCAACACGGTGATCGCGGCGGGGCAAGGAATGAGCCCTCCCGTCAGGCCAAACAGCGCGATCTCGCCCGTCGTCGCCTTACGGCCGGCGAAGCGCCGGTTGATCTCCAGCGCATGCTCGCGCTCATGAGCGTCGGCGACGGCTTCGGGATCGACGAGCAGCAGATCCTCCTTGAACCGCGCATCCTTGGCCGCTGCGGCCCGCCGAAGCGGCCGCTCATGACGCGGATGGCCGAAATTGCGGTGATGATGTCCCTGGTGGCTGTGGGCCTGCGGATGGGGGTGATCATGCGGATGATCGTGAACGTGATCATGAAGCTGATGATCATGATCATGATCATGATCATGATCGTGGCCTTCGTGGTCGTGATGTCCGTGGGCGTGATGCGCAGCGGAATGTTCCGCCTGGCCGCGATGATCCCGCCAGTTCCTCCAGGCCATCCAGCCGGCGACGCCGATGATGAGCAGGCCGGAAACGATCTGGAGGTATGGCTCAGCGCCCTCCGCCGTCCATTTCGATCCAAAATAGAGTCCGCCGAGCGCGATGATCCAGACGATCGCGGTGTGGGAAAAGGTGGCGGCGAGGCCAAGCAGGATCGCCTGCGCCACGGTTCCGCGAATGGCGACGATGAAGGCCGCCATCATCGTCTTGGAGTGGCCGGGCTCGAGACCGTGCAGCGCGCCGAGGAGAATCGCGCTCGGCGCGAAGAGCCATGCGCTTCCCGTCCCGACATTGAGGATTTCAGTCAGATTGGACATTTGGGCTTGGCGCCTCTTCGCTCGCTCGATCCGCCGGCTCATGGCCGATCGCCAAGAGCCCTTCGATGCCGCTCCCCATTTTTTCGGCCCGAAGCGCGCACCCTTATCCCTTAGGGCGAGGCGAGAGCAAGCCGCATGCGGCCAAATGCGCAAGCGCGACTCCGGCCCTTGGCGAAGCCACGCAAGCGTTCTAGAGTCGTCACATGCCCTAAAGGACCGGCGGCGCTCCGATGAGCGCCGAAACATGGCCGAGCTTGAGAGCCGTGAAGGTCACGAGCCGCTTCAAAGCAGGTAGCAAGCAGACAAGGGTGATCGGGAAGGAAGCCATGTCGAGAGGACCGAGCAAAGGGAAACCCGCGCCTGATCGGCCGGTGAGGAAAGGCGACAAGGCCCGGGCGAAGCCGACGGGGCTTGGAACCCGATCGCTCATCGGCATGGGGCTCGCCGCCGCCCTGTTCTTTGGCGCCTTCGTCGCTTACACGAGCCGGCCGGTCCCGCCGCCCGTCATCGGCGGCCCGTTCCAGTTGACGACACAAAGCGGCCAGAACTTCTCCGAGAAGGACATGCTAGGCCGGCCTTATCTCGTGTTCTTCGGCTATACGAACTGTCCCGACATCTGTCACACGACTCTCTTCGAAATGTCCGAGATCATGCGGGCTCTGGGCCCCGACGCCAAGATCGGCGGCCTATTTGTCACCGTGGATCCCGAGCGCGACACTCCCCAGCAGCTCAAGCGCTATCTCGAAAGCTTCGACTCACGCATCCTCGGGCTGACCGGCGGCCATGAGGCCCTCGACCCCATGCTCAAGGAATACAAAATCTTCGCAAAGAAGACTCCAGTCGAGAACGGCAATTACGGCGTGGATCACAATACGATTGTCTACCTGATGGACAAGGACGGTCGTTTCGTGACGATCTTCAACGTCGCGCGCAAGCCTGCCGACGCCGCGCGTGAGCTGCAACGATATTTGTAGCTCTCCGCGAGAAAGAAATAATGGGCGTGGTCATCGTCAGGCGTGCAACGAAGACGTCGCATTTTGCGTCAGATCACGCTGCGTTCAGGCGCCATCGCCTGAACGCAGGAGACGCGATCGATTGAAAAAGATCAGAGCGCGCTTGACGTGAAAAACTGTCTTCCACTTTTTCGCAGCGCGCTCTAGCATGCGTCATGCTTCGATTCTTTCGCGCTGAGGGCGCCTCCGAATCCGGTTCCTCGCAGCTCGTGCTCCGCCATGCCGGAGAGACGATAGTCGTCGCGTTGCGTCGCTCGCGAGCGGCGCGGCGCTACACGCTGCGCGTGAGATTCGCCGCCCGCGACGCCGTGCTCACCATGCCGCAGCGCGGATCGGTGCGCGACGCGCGCGCCTTCGCGGAACGGCACGCGGCATGGATCGCGACGCGTCTGCAGAGGCTTCCCGAGGCGATTCCCTTCCTCCCGGGCGCGGTCGCGCCGCTCAGGGGCGTGGACCATCTGCTGACGCATCGGCCGGAAGCGCGCGGCGTGGTCTGGAGCGAGCCGCTCGCCGCCGTCGGGACGCTCAATGAGCGGGACGACGCTCCGGAATTCGCGCTCTGCGTCACGGGCGCGGTCGAGCACATGCACAGGCGCGTGAGCGATTTCCTCAAGCGCGAGGCGAGACGCGATCTCGAAGCCGCCGTCGCCCGGCACACCCAAGCGCTTAGCCTGCCGGCGCGCAGCGTGGGCCTGCGCGATCCGGTGAGCCGCTGGGGCTCTTGCTCGTCGACGGGATCGCTGAACTTTTCCTGGCGTTTGATCATGGCCCCGCCCTTCGTGCTGGATTATCTCGCCGCTCATGAGGTCGCGCATCTCGTGCATCTCGACCACTCGCCGCGCTTTTGGGCGCTGACCCGGCGGCTCTCGAGCGAGGTCGACGGCGCCGAAGCCTGGTTGACGCGCCAGGGTTCGCAATTGCACAAATACGGCGCAGACCGTTGAAGGCCGCGCCGCATTGCGCCGCCAAAGGCCGCGATGCTATAGCGCCCGGATAACCCCAGAGCCTGTTCCCCAAAAAGCGCCAAGCGGTTTTTGGGGAGGAACGGGCTCGAAATAGCAGGATGCAGAGCGCGTTCGACTTCGGTCTTTTCCGAGCGCGCCCTCGAGCGGAGCCCCTCATGACGGTCGACCCGGCGCTCGTCCATCGCATTGCGCATCTCGCCCGCATCAAGGTCGAAGAAGCCGAGGTCGAACGGCTGGGCCGGGAGCTCTCCGCGATTCTCGCCTTCGTCGAAGAGCTGAACGCCGTCGACGTTTCGGGAGTCGAGCCGCTGACCTCCGTGCTGCCGATGAAGATGAAGAAGCGCACGGATATCGTGACCGACGGCGGCAAGGCCTCGGACATTCTCGCGAACGCGCCCGAGCGCGAAGATCAATTTTTCGTCGTGCCCAAAGTCGTCGAGTGACGAGCGGCGCTTGAGGCGCCGCGATCGGAATGGCTTCATGTCGGATCCAACGCATCTTTCCTTGAGTGAAGCGCGCGACGCACTGCGCGCCAAGCGCCTTTCAGCGAGCGAGCTCACGAAAGCGCATGTCGACGCGATCGAGCGCGCCGATCTGCTCAATTGCTTCATCACCAAGACGCCGGAACTTGCGCTCGCCGCGGCGAAGGAGAGCGATACGCGGCTCGCCAAGGGCGAGGCGCGTCCACTCGAGGGCCTGCCGCTCGGCATCAAGGACCTCTATTGCACCAAGGGCGTGCGCACGACGGCGGCGAGCCGCATCCTCGACGACTTCGCGCCGACCTATGAGTTGACGGTCAGCGGCAATCTCTTGCGCGACGGCGCGCTGATGCTCGGCAAGCTCAATCTCGACGAGTTCGCGATGGGCTCGTCGAACGAGACGAGCGCCTTCGGTCCCGTCGTCTCGCCCTGGCGGCGGCGCAAGAACGGCGGCGTGGACGAGGCCAGCATCGTGCCCGGCGGCTCGTCGGGCGGCTCCTCCGCGGCGGTGGCGGCGCGTCTCTGTCTCGGAGCGACCGCGACCGACACCGGCGGCTCGATCCGCCAGCCCGCGGCCTTCACGGGCACGGTCGGCATCAAGCCGACCTACGGACGCTGCTCGCGCTGGGGCATCGTCGCCTTCGCCTCCTCGCTCGATCAGGCAGGCCCGATCACGCGCACGGTGCGCGACGCGGCGATCATGCTGAAGTCGATGGCCGGCCACGATCCCAAGGACACGACGAGCGTCGACGCGCCCGTGCCGGACTACGAGAGGTCGATCGGCGCTGCGGTCAAAGGACGGCGCATCGGCATCCCGAAGGAATATCGCCTCGACGGGCTTTCGGGCGAGATCGCCGCGCTCTGGGACCAGGGCGCGCAGTGGCTCAAGGACGCTGGCGCCGAGATCGTCGAGATCTCGCTGCCGCACACGCGCTACGCGCTGCCCGCCTATTACATCCTCGCTCCGGCCGAGGCCTCGTCCAATCTCGCGCGCTATGACGGCGTGCGCTACGGCTTGCGCGAGAAGGGCCGCGACGTCACCGAGATGTACGAGAACACGCGCGCCAAGGGTTTCGGGCCCGAAGTGCGCCGGCGCGTGATGATCGGAACCTATGTGCTCTCGGCCGGCTATTACGACGCCTATTACGTGCGCGCCCAAAAAATTCGCACGCTGATCAAGCGCGACTTCGATGAAGCCTTCGCGGCCGGCGTCGACGCCGTGCTGACGCCGGCGACGCCCTCGCCCGCCTTCGCCTTCGGCGAGAAGGGAAAGGCCGATCCGGTCGAGATGTATTTAAACGACGTGTTCACGGTGACCGTGAACATGGCCGGGCTTCCCGGCCTTGCGCTGCCGGCGGGGCTTTCCTCGAACGGGCTGCCGCTCGCCCTGCAGCTCATCGGCAAGCCCTTCGACGAAGAGACTCTCTTCGCGCTGGCTTCGACGATGGAGCAGGCGGCGCCCAAGATCGAGCTGCCCGAGCCCTGGTGGGTTCGATGAATGGCCCTCTGGGCGATGACGCGCTTTCGCCGCAGGATGAAATGGCGGAGGTGCGCAGGAAAATCGACGCGCTCGACGCGGAGCTCGTCGCGCTGTTGGCCAAGCGCCAACGTCAAATAGAGCGCGCGGCGCGCGTCAAGCCGCTCCTCGAAATGCCGGCGCGCGTGCCGGAACGCATCGACGAAGTGCTTGCGCGCGTGCTCGAGGCGGCGAAGCGCGACGGCCTCTCGCAGGAGCTCTCGACCGAGCTTTGGACCCGTATCATCGAATGGTCGATCGACTATGAGGAAAGGTTGATGGGCGAGGCCCTCTCGGCTGATCCTCGCAAATAGCCCGACGCGCCAAGGCGCAGGCGCCTCACGGCCGCTTTTTCATGTTCTTCAGCTGCTGAAAATAGGCGACGAGCTCGTCAATCTCGAAATCGGCCATCCGGGGATTGGGCATTTTCTGCAAGCGGCCCATATTGCCGTGCGGCTTCGAAAGAAAGGCCCGCAGCCACGCCTCGTTGACCTCGCGCCGGGCGGCGCTCGAGGAAAAGCTCGGGGCCGGGGCCCTGAGCAAAGGCTCGATCCGACCCTTCTCGACGGCGTGACAATTGCCGCATACCGTCAGCGCGAGATCTCGGCCCGCGGCGGCGGGATCCTTTTGCCGCTCGGCAGCGAGCGGTCCATTGAACGCGAGGAGGGGCAGGGGGAAGAAGGCCAAAAAGAAGCGTCTCATTTCGCTCGGGTCCGCTCGAGGGCGCGCCGGTTCGCGCCGGGCTTCTTCGGCGGGAAGTGGCGTCGCCCGGCCGAAAGCCCAGGAGACGTATTGTCGCTGCCCTTCGGCCTTGCCACGCGCCCCCTTCCCAAATAGGTTGCGCGCGCATCTGCGATCCCGGCGGCGAGCGATCGCAAAACTTCATCAAAGCGTGGAACGCGGCCGATTTGGGCGCGCCTTCCTTTGCCGCGGCTCCGAGGACGAGTTTCGCATGTCAGTGCTGATCGACAAAAACACCAAGCTCATTTGCCAAGGCTTCACCGGGAAGACGGGAACCTTCCATTCCGAGCAGGCGATCGCCTACGGGACCAAGATGGTCGGCGGCGTCTCGCCCGGAAAGGGCGGAATGAAGCATTTGAATTTGCCGGTCTTCGACTCGGTTGCGGAGGCGCGCGCCAAGACTGGCGCCGACGCCTCGGTCGTCTATGTGCCGCCGCCGGGCGCCGCCGATGCGATTTGCGAAGCGATCGACGCGGAAATCCCGCTCATCGTCGCCATTACCGAAGGCGTGCCGGTCCACGACATGATCCGGGTCAAGCGCGCGCTCTCGGGCTCCAAGTCGCGGCTCATCGGTCCGAACTGCCCCGGCGTCGTCACGGCCGGCGAGTCGAAGATCGGCATCATGCCGGGAAACATCTTCAGCAAGGGCTCGGTCGGCGTCGTTTCGCGCTCCGGCACGCTGACCTATGAGGCGGTGTTCCAGACGACAGCCGAGGGCCTCGGCCAGACGAGCGCCGTCGGCATCGGCGGCGATCCCGTGAAGGGCACGGACTTCATCGACGTCTTGGAGCTGTTCCTGGCCGACGCCGCGACGAAATCCATCATCATGATCGGCGAAATCGGCGGTTCGGCCGAGGAGGACGCCGCCCAGTTCCTGATCGACGAGGCCAAGCGCGGCCGCAAGAAGCCGATCGCCGGCTTCATCGCCGGCCGCACAGCCCCGCCCGGCCGTCGCATGGGTCATGCGGGGGCGATCGTCTCGGGCGGCAAGGGCGACGCCGAGAGCAAGATCGCGGCGATGGAGGCTGCGGGCATCCGCATCTCCCCTTCGCCGGCGCGGCTCGGCAAGACCCTGGTCGAGGCGCTCAAGGGCTGAGCGCCGCCAGCTTCGGCGTCGGCGACGCCGAAGCTTTCGTCTTCGGCCGCGCTCAAGGTTTTGCTTCCGCCCGCCCCTGCTCTGAGGGGCGGGAGCAGGTCGTCGCCGCGAAGTTGTCCGTTTTTCAGCCTTTACTAACGAGAGTTTGCGTCCTCTATTCGCTGGAGAGGACAGCTGAAGGCCGGGCAGGGCGCGCGAGCCACGCCCGGCCGGTCCCGAAGAGAAGGACGGCGACAGCATGCGTCCCGGAACGACGGAAGGCGATAGAGCTACGGTGTTTCGCCGCACGGCGGGCGCCGAGGAGCTCTCGAGAACCTCTTTTCTCAACGGCGGCGACGCCATCTACCTCGAGCAGCTGCTCGCGGCCTTCGAGGCCGACCCCTCATCGGTCAGCCCGGACTGGCGCGCCTTCTTCTCCCAGATGGGCGTCCTTCCGGGGTCGTTGAGCGCCGCCACGGGCCCATCCTGGGCGAGCGCGGGATTGCCCGCGGCCAAGGACGATCTGCTCTCCGGCTTCGAGGCCTATCCGGCGGAGCCGAAAGCCGGACCCGCAGGGCCGGCTCCCGTGATCCGGCCGGCGCGCCCGCCTGAGAGCGAGGCGCTGCGGCAAGCGACGCGCGACAGCATCCGCGCGCTGATGATGATTCGCGCCTACCGCGCCCGCGGCCATCTCCACGCCAATCTCGACCCGCTCGGCCTCGAGCAGCGCCACGATCATGGCGAGCTGCATCCGGCGACCTATGGCTTCACCGACGAGGATTTCGACCGCAAGATCTTCATCGACGGCGTGCTGGGTCTTCAGCACGCGAGCCTCTTCGAGATCGTTTCGATCCTGCGCCGCACCTATTGCGGCTCGATCGGCTTCGAGTTCATGCATGTTCTGAACCCCGCCGAGAAGTCCTGGCTGCAGGCGCGCATCGAAGGTCCCAAGAAGGAAATCGTCTTCACGCCGGAGGGCAAGCGGGCGATTTTGAACAAGCTCATCGAGGCCGAGGGCTTCGAGAAGTTTCTCGACCTGAAATACACGGGCACCAAGCGCTTCGGGCTCGACGGCGGCGAATCCATCGTGCCGGCGCTGGAGCAGATCATTAAGCGGGGCGGCGCGCTCGGGGTGAGGGAGATCGTGCTGGGGATGGCGCATCGCGGGCGGCTCAACGTGCTCTGCCAGGTCATGGCTAAGCCGCATCGCGCGCTCTTCCACGAATTCAAGGGCGGCTCCTCCCTCCCCGACGAGGTCGAAGGCTCGGGCGATGTGAAATATCACCTCGGCGCGTCCTCCGACCGCGAGTTCGACGGCAATAAGGTGCATTTGTCGCTGACGGCGAACCCTTCTCATCTCGAGATCGTCGATCCGGTCGTGCTCGGCAAGGTGCGCGCCAAGCAGGATCAGCACGATTGCCCCGACGACGACCGCCGAGAGGTGCTGCCGCTGCTGATCCACGGCGACGCGGCTTTCGCGGGGCAGGGCGTCGTCGCGGAATGCTTCAGTCTCTCGGGCCTCAAGGGACACCGGACCGGCGGCTCGCTTCATTTCATCGTCAACAATCAGATCGGCTTCACAACTTATCCGCGTTACTCGCGCTCCTCGCCATACCCTTCCGATCTCGCCAAGATGGTCGAGGCGCCGATCTTTCACGTGAACGGCGACGATCCCGAAGCGGTCGTCTTCGCGGCGCGCGTCGCGACCGAATTCCGCCAGCAGTTTCAGAAGCCGGTCGTGATCGACATGTGGTGCTACCGGCGCTTCGGCCACAATGAAGGCGACGAGCCCGCCTTCACCCAGCCGCTGATGTACAAAAAGATCCGCGCGCACAAGTCGACGCTCGAAATCTATGGCGAGAAGCTCATCGCCGAAGGCCACGTGTCGCCAGCGGATCTCGAGAAGGCGAAGGCCGAGTGGCGTTCGAAGCTCGACGCGGCGCTCGAGGCCTCGCAATCCTTCCGCCCCAACAAAGCCGACTGGCTTGACGGCTACTGGTCCGGCATGAAGCCCGGCTATCAGTCCTCGGACGATGAGCGGCGCGGCAAGACGGGGGTCGCGATAGACCTTTTGCGCGACATCGGGCGCCGCATCACCGCCGTGCCGCCGGACTTCAACGTCCATAAGACCGTGCAGCGATTTCTGGATGCGAGACGCGCCGCGATCGAAAGCGGCGCCGGAATTGACTGGGCCACGGCGGAGGCCTTGGCCTTCGGCTCCTTGTTGCGCGAAGGCCACCGCGTTCGGCTTTCTGGACAGGACAGCGAGCGCGGCACCTTCTCCCAGCGTCACGCGGTGCTGATCGACCAGGAGAACGAAAGCCGGTACGTCCCGCTCGCCCATGTCGGAGAAGGCCAGGGACGGTTCGAGGTCATCAACTCGATGCTCTCGGAAGAGGCGGTGCTCGGCTTCGAGTACGGTTATTCGCTCGCCGATCCGACATCGCTCGTGCTCTGGGAGGCGCAGTTCGGCGATTTCGCCAATGGCGCCCAGGTCATCTTCGATCAGTTCCTGTCGGCGGGGGAGCGCAAATGGCTGCGCATGTCTGGGCTGGTGTGCCTGCTTCCGCATGGCTATGAGGGCCAGGGTCCCGAGCACTCCTCGGCGCGGCTCGAGCGCTATCTGCAGCTGGCCGCCGAGGACAACATTCAGGTCGCCAATTGCTCGACGCCCGCGAACTATTTCCATATTCTGCGCCGTCAGCTCAACCGAAACATCCGCAAGCCGCTGATCCTGATGGCGCCGAAGTCGCTGCTGCGCCACAAGCGCTGCGTCTCAAAAATCGAGGATCTCGGCGCCGATTCCACCTTCCATCGGCTGCTTCCCGATGAGGCGGAGCTTTCGCGACCCGGCGCGCTGACGTTGCGTCCCCCCGAGGAGATCCGCCGGCTCATCCTGTGCTCCGGCAAGGTCTATTATGATCTCGTGGAGGAACGCGAGAAGCGTGGCGCGGACGACGTCTATCTGCTGCGGGTGGAGCAGCTCTATCCGCTGCCGCTCAAGCAGCTTGCGTCGAGGCTGTCCCGGATGCGCGGGGCGGAAGTCGTCTGGTGCCAGGAAGAGCCCAGGAACATGGGCGCTTGGAGCTATGTCGAGCCCTATCTCGAATGGGCGCTCGGCCAGGCGGCGGGAAAATCGAAGCGCGCGCGTTATGCGGGCCGCCCCGCCTCGGCCTCCACGGCCGCCGGAACGATGGCGAGGCATATGGCGCAGCTGAGAACGCTGCTGGAGGAAGCCATCGCGTAAGGCAGCGGTTGTCGAAAAAGGACAGGCTCGAGCAAAGCGCTGAAGACGCCTTCGACTGCGCGTCTCCTACTTGAGAGAGCGCTGCAGGGACCAAACGCGCCAGCGATTCGCGACCTTGATCTCAGCGCTCCCGCGGCCGCCAGCCGGCGACGTCAGCAAGAATTCTCTCGCCCGTCCGCGTGTTGATCCAGTCCCCCGAAATTCGCCGGCAAAGGAACGGCAACAGATAGGTTCCGTTGTGATCGATGCAGAGCAATTCGACAGGAACTTCGTCGTCCGGCAGTCGATCCACGACGAATTCCGCTATGCGGTCATTGAGCGAAGTCAATTGCGCCAGTCCAAGTTGATTCGCTTTCGCGAAGTGCGCCCCCAGCTGAAGATATAGGGCTCGATTGCGGCTCTCGCGTGGCGTGAGCTTCACCGAGGCGGAAGCTCACGCCTTCGAGGCGGCTCTTGCGACATTCATGAACGCGCGCGCCGCCTCTACGTGGGCAAGCTCGGCGTGAGCGCGCGCCCGCGTCTGCGCGGCGCGTAGCCGCTCGATCGTCTCCAGCAGGCGCTCGAGGCTCCACCGCTTGAGATGCGCATCGATGATTCGGTCAGGAACGGAGAAGAATCCCCCTCTCTTGACGGCCATCACGCCGCCGGCGACCCGTCCCCGATGCAGCGAAAGCGCATAGCGCAAAGCGCCGGAAATCAGCTGCGTGGCGTCGGCGCCCTTCGTCAGCGCCTCGTCGAGCTCGGTTTCCGCGGCGCGCATGTCGCCCGAAAAGGCCTCGAGCGTCGCGGCGTCCATGGCGATTGACGACGCATGGGCGACGATCTCGGCGACGTCGGCCGCTTCGATTCGGCCGCGCCCGTCCATATAAAGAGTGAGTTTTTGTAACTCCGCCCGGCTCATCAGCCGGTCTTCGCCGAGCGCCGCCTGCAGAAGCGCGCGCGCCTCGGACGCGATAGCCAGAGAGGCCTCGGCCAGGCTCTTCTCGATCAAAGCGGCGACGTCGGCGTCGCTGTCGGGCGCGCACTCGATCGCGGCGCCCATTTTCGAGCTTTCCACCAGTTTGCGCAGCGGCGCGTCCTTGCGCAGCGCACCAGCGGTGACGATCACGCTGCAGTCGACGGGCGGCGCGCGCAACAGCATCTCGATCGCTTCGACGAAGGATTTTGCGCCCGCCTCGACGAGCAGCGCCCGCCTGCCGCCAAAGAGCGGCGCCGTGTTGGCTTCGTCGACGAGCCTCAGCGGATCGGTTGCGACCGCGTCTCCCGAAAGCTCCAGGAACTGAAACGGATCATGGCGATCGTCGACGCGGCGGGCGACCAGCCTCAGCGCGCTTTCGCGCACGAGGCCGGCGTCCGCGCCATGCAACAGGAAGAGGAAAAGATTTTCCGGCGGGGCCGCGACGAATTGCTCGACGTCATTCTTCCTAATCGCGACCATGGCTCATCTTGGCTGCGCCATCGCTCGCGGCCCTTGCCCCTATTTACCGGCTTTGATCTCGGTCGTCGCGGTCGCCAGCAGCTCGTCCATCATGCGGCGCACCTGGTGCTCGGACTGGTCGACGCCCGCAGCCTGGAAATCCTTGAGCACGCGCTCGAGCACGATCTGGCTGGCGTTGGCCGCAGTCTCGGCTGCGACGAGCTCATTGGCGTAGATGCGCGCCTGCTCGGGCGTCTTGCCGAGCTTTTCCGCCGCCCAAAGACCCAGGAGCTTGTTGCGACGAGCTTCGGCGCGAAATTGCAACTCCTCCTCGTGGACGAAGGTTTTTTCGAAGGTTTCCTCCCGCTTATCGAAGGTGCTCATTTCTCGTCCCCAAGGCTTCCGGCTTCGTCCGCATCACGGCGGCCTGCAAGGGATATACTGAGATCGAAGCGAGAATCCAATGGCCGAGCCGCGCTTCGCCGCGAGAAGAGGCATTGTCGCAGAGGCGCGGCTCGCCTCGAGCGAATTGACGTAAAAGTTGAGGGACTTTTGTGATCTCCAGCATATTGATCTGGCGGGATTTCTTATCGCTCGAACGACTCCGTTCGAGGGAGCGCGCGAGTTTGGAAGCCCGCCCTCGGGCGGAATCGGGACTTCTCCATGAAGCGAATCCACGGCCGCAATATCTTCATCGTCAGCCTCGCTGCTGTGCTGCAGCCGATCGGACCGGCGCTTTTTCTGGAGCGGGCGACGGCCTCAAGCTTTTCCGCCCTGTGGATCCGCGTCGGACGCGGCGAGGGGATGGATCCCAATCTCGCCCTGCCGGACTTGGCCGGGCTGCGCCAAACCCTCAAGGATGCGGGAGTCGACCTCTGGGGCTGGCACGTTTCATTTTGCGCGACCCCGGCGGCGGCGCGCCGGGAGGCCGAGCTCGCGCTCCAATGGGTCGAGGCCCATGAGCTCGACGGGCTCGTGCTCGATCTCGAGAAAACGCCGGATAATCCGAGATTCCAGGGGGGGCCGCGCGAGGCCCAGATCTACGCCGGCCTGCTCGCCGAGGGTCTCGCCGCCAAAGGCCGCGGGATTGCGCTGTCAACCCATGACCAGCCCTCGCTCCATCCTGACGCGCCCCTCGAGACGGCGCTGGAGATCGTGGAGGACGTGACGCCGCAAGTCTATTACCGCTCGGCGGCGGTCGCTCGGCGCTTCAGAAAGTCGCTCAAGGAATACGAGGCGCTGATGGGCAAGGACGCGATCAAGCGCCGCTACAAGCCGACCGGCAACATCACGACAGGGGCCGACGTGCGCTTCCATAGCCCCGCGGCCTCTCTCGCCGCGACGCGCAACTTTCTCCATCTCGTGCGCAAGACGGGCTGCGGCGCTTACAGCTTCTGGTGCTGGGACGCAGCGCCGCGGGAGATCTGGGACTTTCTGCGCCGCGAGCCGGTGTGATGGAGTTAACTCGCTGGGGCGAGCGATACGCCGTCATACCGCCGTCGAGCCAGGCGCGTCCTCCTTGCGATAGGCCGTGCCGAAGACATAGTCCCACCAGAAGGCGTGCACGCCGAAGCCTCGCGTCGCGTCGCGGAAGTGATGCAGCATGTGCAGGCGGCGAACGTAGAGGGCGAATTGCGACTTCGGATGTCCGTGATGCGTCCAATAATGCACGCAGTCATACATCACATATCCGACCATGAAGCCCGCGAGCGGCGCCCAGCAGAAGCTCGGCCCAAACAGCAGCCGCGCGACGCAAAGCGCGATCAGCATGATCGGACCGGAGAGCAGCGGCGGCATCACCAGCCGAAGTGGATCGCTGGGGTAGATATGATGCACGCCGTGGATGAGGAACTGAAAGCGCGGCCCAAGTCCGAAAGGCAAGGGATACACGGGGTGAAAGAGGAAGCGGTGACCAAAATATTCGGTCAGGGTCCACAGCAGATAGCCGATCGCGAGCCCGGCGACGATCGCCCCGGCGGAGAATTGCGGAGCCGAATAAATGATGAGCCCTAAGATGATCGGCACATAGAGGATCACCGGGGTCAGATGATGCACGCGCGACAGCTTGTCGAGCAGATCGCTCTCGAAAATGCGCGGCGAGGCGGCAAGCGGATCGCTGAAGCGCGTGCCGTTGTCGACAGGTGTGGCGTTATCGACGGGCATGGGCTTACTCCGCCGGCTGGGTTGCGAGACTTCCCGCTTCGACGTTCTGAGAACGGGTGCGCAGCGAGTATCTCGGATCGAAGATGAAGGTGAAGAGCAGCGCGATCCAGGAGCGATGGCAGGCGAGATCGTCGTAGAAATCGGGCGCCATCGCCCTGAGCTGAGGCAGTCGCGACCAGGGGATTTCGTGGAAGTCGTGATGCTCGTTGTGATAGCCGATGTTGAGCGCCAGCGTGTTCAAGGGACCGTAATAGTCGAAGGTTCCCTGATCGGGCGCGAAGGCGAAATGCTCCTGCACCCAGCGGGCGCTCAGGAAATGCAGGCCGCCGACCGAGAACCAGAAGGAGAGGAAAAAGTAGAGCAAGGCGTTCGGCCCGAAGGCCCAGAGCGTGAAGAGGTCGAAGGCCACGATCACCGCAATGTTGATATAGGTCCATTGTCCCATGATCGGCACCGTGCCCTTGAGGCGCGAAAGCCGCATGAGCTGGATCGCCGGGAAGAAAAAGAGCCAGACCGCCTTGCGCCAACTGCTGTCTCCGACCCATTCGACCTCCCAATGGCTCGGCACGTCGGCGTCGTAGTCATAGGCCGAAAGATGCGAATGGTGCTTGATGTGATAGCAGCGGAAGCCCATGGCCGTCGGAAAGCCGTTGGAGAGATCGGCGAGCAGCGCGTTGAGCTTGTTCAACAGGTGATTCTTGAAAACGCAATTGTGGATCGAATTGTGGATGATCACGAAATTCGCGTGATTGGCGAAGGCGCCGACGCAATAGGCAAGCAGCAGCGTCAACGGCCAATAGGCGAGGCCGAGACGCCCCAGAAAGGCGGCGATCGCGAGCTGCAGGAAGAAGAGCGCGACCGTGATCTTGAAGGTCAGTATGTCCGCGCCGAAGAGCTCGCGCACCTGCGGATATTTGGCGAGGATCGCATTGCGTCGCTCGATGTGCGAACGGTCGGCGCCCGCGCTGCTGAGAGAGAGAGTCATGCGTCTGCGGCTCCTGGCTATTTCGCCTCTAGGCGCTTCTCGTAAATGCGGTGGGTCTTGGTGATCTTGCCGCCGAAGAGTTCGATCGGCTTGCGCATGGCGAGATTGTTCTCGAGCACCCAGCCGGCCTCGATCTCGGTGACGGGCTGGCCGCGCCCGCGGCGACGTATCTCCTCGACCATGGTCATCAATATGGCGCCGCCGGTGGCGCTGCCCTGCAAGTCCTTGCGCATGCCGAGCAGCAAGAGCTTGGCGCTTTCGTAGGTATGGTTGCGCAGCCGTGAGATCACCTTGAACAGTCCCGTGGGCAGCACGCGACCGTCGAGATCGTCGATGATCTCGAAGAGATTGGGTAGCGCCACCGCGAAGGCCACGGGCTTGTCGTCGAGCTCGACGACCATTGTGAATTCCGGAGGCGTGACGAAGCCGAGCGCGTCGGCGATAGAATTGAACTCTTCCAGCGTGAAGGGAACATAGCCCCAGTTGTCGCGCCAGGCGTCGTTGAAGAGATCGGTCATCAACTGCGTCTCGCCCTTCTTCAGGCGCGAGAAGTCGATCGGGCGCGTCTTCAGCCGGTCCTTCCACTCCTTGCGGTTCGCCATTCGCGCGGCGACGTCGGGCGCCCCGGGCGTATTCGCGATGCTGTAGGAATAGACGTCGCGCGCCTTCACATAGCCGAGCGCCTCGAGGTGACGGCTGAGATAGGCCGGGTGCCACGGGGTCAGAAACACCGGGCGCTCATGAAAACCTTGGACCAGCATGCCCATCTCGCCATTGATCGACGGCGAGAAGGGGCCATGGATGACGGTCGCGCCGCGCGCCTTGAGCCAAGCTTCGGCGGCGCCGGTCAGCGCGCGCACCGTCTCGAGATCATCCTCCGCGTCGAGCGAGCCGAACTGAAAACGCGAGGCTTCGACCGGGGTAATTTCCGGCCGGTACTCCTGCGCCAAAATGCGCCCAACCCAGCAGCCGTCACGTCGCGCCAGAAACTCCTGCGCGTCGACGAGCTTGAAATGCGGATTGAGCTTGTGGCCATGCAGCGTCCAGCGCTCGACGTCGAGCGGCGGGGCAAAGCCCTCCATGCCCCGATACAGGAGCCGCGGCAGCTTATTGTAGGTCAGAAAATGCGCGAGGCCCTTCGCCTCTAGGATTTCGATTTGCGCCATAGGAAAAGCCTATCCGTGTTTAAGAACCGGTGATCAGCGGCATATCGACGCAGCGGCCGGTTATCCCAAGCCGCGCATGATCCGCTCCCGCGCCTGGTCAGGCGCCGGCCATGGCGGTCGCGACCATCTGGCGCGCTTCCGGCGACGCCGGCGGCATGTCGCGCAAACAGTCCACGACGCCCTTGATCTCGTCTCGCGTGTGACTGGCCGAGAAGAAGAACCGCAGCCGCGGCTGATCCTTCGGCACGCCGATCTGCACGATCGGCGGCACGTAATAGCCCTTGTCCAGGAGCCGCTGCGACGCCCACATCGTGTCGACGTCGTCCTCGAACAGGATCGGCACGACGCCGCGACCGATGGCGTGGCCCGTCGACAGTCCCACTTCATTGGCGTAGTCGCGGAAGAACGTCGCGTTCTCGGCGAGACGGCCGATGCGCCAGCTCTCCTCCTGCATCAGCCGCAGCGCGGTGCGCGCGGAAGCCAGGATCACCGGCGAGAGCCCGACGCTATAGACGAAGCCCGGCAGCGTGTAGCGGAACCAGTCGATGACCTTCTTGCGGCCGCAGACATAGCCGCCGCAGGACGCGAGCGTCTTCGACATCGTGCCGACGAGGAGATCGATCCGCTCCGGATCGACGCCAGCCATCTCTGGCAGGCCGCGTCCGGTCTCTCCCAAAACGCCGAGACAATGCGCCTCGTCGAGCATCAGCCAGAACTGATGCTTGTCGCGCATCTCGACAAGTCGCGGCAGATCGCAGACGTCGCCGTCCATGCTGTAGAGGCCTTCGACGACGACCAGAACGTAGCGATACTCCTCGCGATGCCGGGCGAGAAGATGATCCAGATGATCGAGATCGTTGTGCTTGAATTTAATGACCCGCGCGTCGGAGGCGTCGGTTCCGGCGAGGATGCTGTTGTGCGCGAGCTCGTCGATGAAGATCGCATCGCGCTTGCCCATCAGCCAGGCGATCGTCGTCACATTGGCGAGATAGCCCGAAACGAGCGTGAGCGCGCTCTCGAAGCCGAGGAACTTGGCGATCTCCGCCTCGAAGGGCTTATGCGTGGAGCGCTCGCCGCCAACGAGGCGCGACGCCAGGGCGCCGACGCCGAGGCGGTCGAGCTCGCGCTTGGCCTCACTGACGATTTGCGGGTGCTTGGAGAGGCCGAGATAGTCGTAGTTGGCGAAGCTGACGAAATGGGTTCCGGAGGCCTCGAGGTCCGTCTTGAGCTTGTCGATCTGCGCGAAAAAAGGGTCCCAGAATTCGAGTAAGGCATTGCCTGCAAAACGGAATCGTCTCGCCGCATAATCGGAGAGGCTTTTGTGCTTGGTCACTTCGTTTCGGCCCTCGCTCCCGGCGCGGAGCGCGCCCGCGAATCATGTCCTCAAGCCGCTGGATGAACTAGCGTCTCAACGGAAAGGCGCTCCTTTACACTTTTGCGGCGCCTCGCGCCAGAGCGGGACCAGGGCGCTGAGCGCTTGCGCTTTCCTGCAGGAAGCCTTCGCGCGGCGCGGAAGGCCGCAGGCGGCGAAACGCCGCTCTTGCCGCGCCGGTCCGGCTCCATTATAGAGCGCCGGTCGCCGCGACGGCTGTCGCGAAGACCGCCGGGAAACCCAAAGCCGGCGACAGCGTGGGGCCATAGCTCAGTTGGGAGAGCGCTTCAATGGCATTGAAGAGGTCGTCGGTTCGATTCCGTCTGGCTCCACCAATTAAATCAGTAAGGTAGGGCAGTGCGCGAGGCTGGCCACCAGGGCTTAGCTACCAGATAGCTACTCCGCCCTGATTTTTGGCGGGACCCGCCCCAGGTCGCTCGCCATGCCCCTCGCCACCATCGAAGGGCCCGCGGCGAACAGCACCGCTACCTCGATAAAGCGAAAAGCCCCAACCACGCCGCGCCACTCGACTTCAGCCAAGTCAGCCCCTTCGCCCGGACGATCCTGATGCGCTCACCGAACGAGAGCGCGCAGGGCGGAACCCTCCGCGGCGCGAAGAATTTTGCGCGCGGCGACCCGTGTCCGCGGCCTGGAGTGCTTCGCCTCGATGAATTCTTTTCGTCGCGGAGCCTCTGCACCTCAGTCAAACGCGCGTGAAAATTTCGTGCGATCTCGCGACGGCGAGCGCGCGGTCGACTAGGTGCGCGACCGCAAATCTTTTGCAGTCGAACGGTGTGTCCGAAATCACCGGTGAAGTCGCGTGACTGGCGCCGGAACTGGGCTTCGCCCTCGTTTGGGCTGAGCAAACTTCTGCGTTAACTAATACGCCCCACGCGCCGATCTTTGTCACGGCGACCGCGCAAAATCTTACGCCCGAGCCCACTTGGCCACGTCACGCTGACGGCGGTAGCCGGCGCGAAAAGGCGGCGCCTCATCCCTCTTTCTGACGCCGCGCGACGACACACTTTTTGCCGACGATCTGCAGTCGAACCTCATCGGCGGCGCAAGTGCGCGCGCGGATTCGTTGCAGAACGCGGGCTCATTTGGTCGCTTCATAGGTTCGGAATTGCCGCGATGACCCGTTTCGTGCTCTATCGCAGCTTAGCGCAGTCTCTCGCGCCGTTGTGCGCGAGCACAGCCGAGGGAGCGTAAGCGACCGATCAGAGGCAAGATAAAAGGCGTGGCACGCTTACGGTCGGTTCTGCACATTAGTATTTGATTTCATGATTGGATTGCACAGGCTGCGACGGCACTGCGCGAGGTGCGCTTGTTGTTAGCGGCGGTGAAAATCCGCGCATAGATGGCGCGGTTGGTCTGGGTCCACGACGGCTTGCGGGGTGACGGCGCTTTGGCGGGCACGGTTCGGCAATTACGGGCTGGATATTTCGATTTGGCGCGAGGCGCGGCGGGAGCACGCCAAACGGCGTGAACGGATTCTCATCGTGATTGACGCGCGTGACGGAGTCGTCCCTCCGCGCCCAAGATGCTGTCGTGCTCGCGACCGTCAAGGACGCTTCGCGCCGCCACGCGGCGCCCTTCGGGCGTCCTTGACCGCCGCTGCGCGCGCCAGCGTTGCAGCGCTCAGGTCGGGACGACGGGATGGCCGTCTTGATCGAACCACAGGATATTCGGCGGTTCAGAATGATGGTTCGTCGCTGGCGTCACGATTTCCGCCGGCGCCGCCGCATCCCCGTTGATCGCGGAGCAGCGCCTGCATTCGGTCGCCATAGAGCGCCCAGACCTTATCGCGCAGATCGTCGATCAGCTCGAACAAGGCCAGAGCCTGTTCGGGCGTCCAGGTGCGGGGAATATCGATCGAGAGCGGACGAAGATGCGCCGGCAATCTGCTCTGTTTTCTCATGATTTGGCCTCGCGGCGCTGGCGGCTGCGCTGCTCCGCCCGGTCGCGGGCTTCCTTGAGGCGCCAGGAGTCGCCTTCGATGGAGACAATCTCAGCGTGGTGAAGGAGACGGTCGACCAGAGAGACGACGCAGGCCGCGTTGGGAAAAACCTCTCGCCATTCGGCGAACGGACGGTTGGTGGTGACCAGCGTGCTTTTGTTTTGATAGCGGCGCGAGATCAATTCGAACAGCAGATCGGCGTGCCGGTTGGAATAGGAGAGATATCCGACCTCGTCGATCACCAGCAGTTGTGGCCGGGCGTAGTGATGCAGACGGCGGCGCAAGGCGGAGTCGCTGTCCAGCGCGCAGAGATCGCCCAGGAGTTGGCCCGCGCTGGTGAACAGGACAGCATGTCCCTCGATCAGCGTTTGATGAGCGATGTTTTGCGCGATGGTCGACTTGCCGACGCCGTTCGGGCCGACGAGAACGACGTTGGTGGCGTCCTTGAGGAACTCAAGCGTCATCAGCGCGTCAATGGCGGCGCGGTCGCAGCGTTTCGGCCAGTTCCAATCGAAGTCGCAAAGCGGCTTGAAGCGACCGATATGGGCGGCGCGCAGCCGGCGTTCCAAGCCGCGGCGGGCTCGCTCCCGTTCCTCCCAGCCCAGCAGCGTATCGACCCAGGCCTCGCTGGCGATCTCGCTCCAGTGCGCCAGAAGTCCATGCAGATTGAGCGCGCCGGCGCGGGCGCGCCGCGTGTCGGGTTCAGTCATCTTGATCGTCCTTGAGCTGGTCATAGGTTTCGAGCGCGTGCGGCCGCACCGGCGCATCGCGGTCGCGCACATGCGCGGGCAGCGTCATGGCGACGGGTGGGGCGGCGCCTTGTTGTTCGCGGTGACGTTCGAGGGCGAGGCGCACGGCGTTCGGGTGCGGCACATCGCGCTCCAGCGCCTCGAGGATGGCGGCCTGCAATGCGGCGGCGTCGTACCGTTCGAGCAGACGCAGCAGAGCGGCGGTGATGGCGCCGAGATTGGATCCGCGTTCGGCAGCGCGCACGAGCAAGGCTTGGCTGGCCGGCGCGGCCTGGGCGAGGCGATCGTTGGCGCGATGCTGGCGCGCGGCGCGCTTTTCGTCGACCAGCGCCTGGACATGGACGGGTTCTTCGATCCGCGCCCCTTTGTCGTAGCTGCGTGGGTGACAGGCGAGCACCTTCACGCCATCGACGATGCGAACCTCGCGGGGATCGGCGAGTACGGTCAGCACGCGCCGGACGTGAGTGTGCGGCACGGAATAATCGTTCAGGTCGAACCGGACATAGGGCGTCTTGCCCACCGACACCGCGACCTGTTCGAGCAAGGGCGGCGGGGTGTCAGGCAGCGGGAGCAGGCGGGCTCTTTCCTCAACGAACACGTCCCGCACGGTGCGGTGGGGTTCGCCGGGACAGCGCCGGTCGGCGGCGGGGCCAAGGCTCCAGGCCTCTGCCTGGCCATTGAGGTCATCGAGATCGATAAATTCCCGGGCGGCGAAGAAGGCCTCGCGCACGTAACGGATGGCGCGTTCGACACGGCCCTTTTCGTTGCCCCGGGCGATCGCCACGGGGCGCGGTTCGTAGCGATATTGTCCGGCGAAGCCGAGCAAAGTGGGGTGGAAGCGGATCGCGTCGCCGCACCGTTCCAGCACCGCGCTCTTGAGATTGTCGTATAACAAAACGCGCGGCGCGCCGCCCCAGGCGGTGAAGGCCGCGACATGGCCGCGCAGAAAGTTCTCCATCCGGGCGTCCAGAAAGAAGCGCAGAAAAATTTGCCGCGAATGACTGAGCACCATGACGAAGGCCATCAGCGGACGCCGCGCGCGGCCGATCTGGAGATGGCCGAAGTGGCCCCAATCGACTTGTCCCTGTTCGCCCGGCAAGGTGAGCAGACGCAGATAGGCTTCGGCCTTCGGACGCGGCCGATAACAGGCGATGAGGTGGCGGAAGTGGTCGGGACGGCCCGGATAGCCGCGTTCGCGCACCATCCCATACAGACGGCTGGCCGTCAGCGACGGGAATACCTCAAGCGTCTGACGGATAAACGGCAGATAGGCGTCGATCGGCGATTTGCGTGGGGACCCAATCCTCGGCAGACCGGCTTGCGCCAGCACGCGCCGCACCACGTCGTGATGCACGCGCAACTGACGGGAGATCGTGCCGATGGCCCACTTCTCGGCGTGATAATAGCGCAGGATTTGCGCCTCGATATCAGGTGGCGTCACCATGGTCGCGTCCCATCCGGTTGTGTCGCGGCGCGCCGCGACGACCGACGCGGCGGCGCAAAAATCCCTGGCGGACGAGATCGGGACAGCGCCGGCCGCACCAGTGGCAGTGCGAGATCGGTCGCCGGGGTTCGACATCCGAGGTCGTTGCGTCGCTCGCGATCGTCGGCGAGCCGAACGACAGAAAATCACCGGGAGCCGGTGGGGGTGAACCCTGATGCGTCACGTTTTTGCATCGCGCCCGGTATCGGCGCGCGCGCTCGGCATGCGTGAACCGACCTCGGCGGCTGGCTTGGTAACGGGCTCCCGCCGCGCGCTGGCCACGCCGCCGTGCATGAGGGCCGCAATCCCCAGCGCAGTAAATCTGGCCGCGATCGCAACAGCTACAAATCAGCGCCTGGGCACGACACCCAGCGCACAGAAACAACCTCGCCGATCCAGCGTCGTCATGCTCGGATTGGCCGACGCCATGTGGACGAGCGCCCTGCTTTCCGCGATATTGATCGGACATGCGTGCCCGGCACGGTGTGGGGCACGGCGTCGAACAGAACCGCCAAGTCGAGATCGACGCCGTGCTTGTCCTTGAAAAGGCCAAGCTTACCCCAACATCCGCCGTGACGTCAGGACGCCATCACGCGCCGCCGCATCAACCTCAGCCACGCACCATCATCGTCTCGGCAAACCCAAAAGAAGCCGCCAAGCTCGCAACCGCGCCATCTATGCGCGGATTTTCACCGCCATCGACACTTGTGCCACTGCGCGCGCCAAGAGGCTCATGTGACACACTTTTTTCCGTGCCGGACTTACCTCGCGCGGCTTTGGTCTTGCCCGCTCTCCGCAAGCCATCGTTCGAGCCGCGCACAAAATTCGCGCCGGGACTGAGCGGCCGGAAAGGAGGAAGGAGAGGCGGCGCGATGCACTATCGGAGGCGAGATTTCCTTTCCGGTCGATGAGTTTGGCCAGCCGGTGAGGCTCGCCCCGCCTACAATCGCCGATCTTCAATCCCAAGGCGTCGCCGGCGCATGGGTGACGTGCGGCAATCCGCTGTGTCTGCGCTCGACGCCCGTGAACTTCGAGGCGATCGGCCTCGCGCCGGAAACGCCGTTCCCGAACATCGCGAGGTTGAAACGCTTCGTCTGCTCGGCGTGCGGGTCGAGACGCGTTGACGTGTCGCCGGACTGGCGTGGGCATAGGGCGGCGGGAATGGGGCGGTGATCGCGCAAAAAAAAACCACTTGCGATGTTCAGTGTCACGGGCGCTTTTCGAGCGTAAGCGGACTCACTCATGGCGGGGCTGGACGGGCGAAGATGACCGAGGCCGTGTGAAAACGCGATTCTTTTAATTTGCCGATAGCGGCCGCGGATCGGCAAGAGAAGCGATGGCGCGCGGGTAATGCCGGCGAGTTCAGCCGGCGATGGCCTGCATCAGGGGCCTGACGCCGAAGATATTGATGATCCGCTTCATGTTGTAGGCAAGCACGTGCAAGCTCATTTCCGTTTTGACCTTTTCAAGGGTCTTGGTGAGGAAATGGGTGCTGCCCATCCACGCCTTGAGGGTTCCGAAAGGATGCTCGACGGTCTGTCGGCGGATGGTCAGGGCCTCTGGCATGCGGTCGAGCCTGGCTTGCATCCTGTCGAGCACGGCTTCGTGCTCCCAGCGCTTCTGCCGTTTGAGCTTGTCAGGCGTGCATTGGGGTTTGAGCCCGCAGGTTAGGCATGCCGTGAGGTTGCGGTAGTGGTCCATATCGTCACGGCGGTCTGAGCGCGCTTTTCCCCTGGTCAGAAACTCGCCCGCCGGGCAGGTGTAGCGGTCGTTCTCGGCGTCGTAGATGAAATCCTGCACGGTGAAGAGACCGCGCTTGGCGTTGCCCGAGGCATGCGTCTTAGGAACGTAAGGCAGCACTCCCGTTCCCTCGCAAGCCAGCACCTCGTCGCCACTGTAATAGCCTCGGTCAGCCAGCACGGTGACCTCTTCGCATCCGATGGCGTCGCGGGCTTTGCCACCCATTGAGGCCAATTGCGCCCGGTCAGTGTCGATGTTGGTCACCTCGTGCGCGACGATGAGATGGTGCTCGGCGTCGACGGCGATTTGAACGTTGTAGCCGACGATGCCTGTGCCCTTGCCGCTGGTCGCCATAGAGCGGGCGTCGGGATCGGTTAGAGAAACCTGTTTGTCGGGCGCCGCTTCCACCTGCTTTTCCATCTCCTTGAGCGAATGCATTTGCCTGCGCAGTCCTTCAATCTTCTCCTTGAGGCGCACCGCTTTGGCCTCGGCGACATCATTGTCCTGTCGATCCGCGTGGTCGAGCGCCGTCAAGTAGCGCGCAATGCTGGCCTCCACCTGCTCGATGCGCTTGGCGACCTTGGCCACTGTGAAATTCTTGTCGCGGTTGTTGACGGCCTTGAACTTGCTTCCGTCGATGGCCACGACAGCACGGGCAAACAGGTTGAACTGGCGGCACAGCACCAGGAACTGTGCACAGGCCGCGCGGATCGCCGGCCCGTTGTCGCGGCGGAAATCGGCGATGGTCTTGAAGTCCGGCGCCATGCGGCCGGTCAGCCACATCAGCTCGATATTCCGATTGGTTTCCCGTTCAAGACGCCGGCTCGACTGGATGCGGTTGAGATAGCCGTAAATGTAGAGCTTGAGCAGGTCGCCCGGCGCATAACCCGGGCGTCCCGTCGCCTTCGCCTCGACCCGCGCAAATCCAGCCGCCTTCATGTCTAGTACAGCGTTTCCGAGGTTCGAATCATATCAGGCCGCGTCGAGTTTGTAAGTCCATGAATGGACTATGGGATGTTGGTTGACGTCGTCGATGGCGCCGATGAGGCGTTCTTTCAGCTCTTGCTTTGACGCGACGCGGATATGACGCAGCACGGAGCGAGCGAGCTTGGAGAAGAAGCCTTCGATGAGATTGAGCCAGGAGCCGTGCTTGGGCGTGAAGGTGAACGTGAAGCGGCCCGCCGGCTGCCTGGCGAGCCAGGCTTTGGTTTCCTTGGAGACATGCGCCGAATGATTGTCGAGGATCACCTTGATCGCCGTGTTCGGCGGATAGGCCGCGTCGAGCAGCTCGAGGAACTCGATGAATTCTCGACTGCGATGACGATCTCTGACCTGGGCGTGAACCTTGCCGGTCATCAGATCAATGCCCGCGAGCAGGCTCAGCGTTCCGTGTCGGACATACTCGTGATCGCGCCCAAACGCCTCGTGCTCATGAGGCTTGGGCGGCAAATCCGGCGCCGTCGTTCCGATCGCCTGCACCCCGGGCTTTTCATCGTAGGAGACGGTCACGACGCTCCCGTCGCCTTCGCCTGCCTCAGCCGCTCCCTTGAGAAGGGCCACTTCACGATAGACGCACAGCACTTCGGCCATCTTCGCCTCGAAGTCGGCGTCGCGGCGCTCCAGGTAGTAGCGCACCTTGTGCGGCTTCACCTCGTGCTGATCGAGGATCTTGCACACAGTGCCTTGCGCCAGATAGGCAAGACAGGCATGGCCTGCCGCCGGCCCATGCTCCCGCGCATGGCGCGCCAGCAGACGCGTCGTCCAAACTTCATGCGGATAGCCGAGCTCCTTGGCCTTGCGGCCGGCCAGCGACACCACCCAAGCCTTGGCCTCGGTCGTGATGAGGGGCGCCTTGCCTGGCCGCGGACGCTCGTCGAGCGCCGCCAGCGGGCCGAGGGCCACCGCCCGTTCGACGCAGCGCTGCACGGTCTGATGATGCAATCCCAGCGCCTGGCCGACGGCGAAAAACGACGGCTCGTCGCGATAGGCCAGCAAGATCCGCGCGCGCTCCACACGCCTCGCCGGCTCCGTGCGCGAGCGCGCAATCGTCGTGAGATGAACCAAATCCTCATCTTCGATCACCAACGCCAACGCTTGTCGCCATGCCACCATCTTCGTCAACTCCATTACGAATCAAGCAGAAGGCTACACCGCAGCGGCGCCAGAGTGAATCCCGCACAAATGACAACCGCTACGGAATCGATGCACTAGCTAGTGCGTCCACGAAGGCGTCGATGAAGCGGACAGGATTGTCGGCGGCGACGTAATCGTCGATTGCTTCGGGCAGGAGCAACAACTGCGAGCGATCGGAGCCGGGAATGTGCGTCATGACCGATTCTAACGCAACGCTCACGTTGAGAGAATCCTTCAAACGGAGTTTTCACACTGTCTGGACCCATTGCAGACGAGCTTCACCCCTCTGGGATCCGCGGCGCATGGGTCACGTGTCGCAACCCGATTTGGCTACGGTCCACGCCCTTCGCCTTCGCCGCGATCGGTCTTGCGCCCGAGGCGGCCATTCCCGCCATCAACAAGGTTCGGCGCTTTGTTTGCGCGGCGTGCAGCTCAAAGCGCGCCAACGTGTCGCCGGACTGGCGGGAGTGTCGAGCAGCGGAAACGGAGCGGCGAGCGCGGCAAAAGAAAAAGCCCGGCCACAAGGGCCGGGCTTCTCTTGGATCAGTTCTGCGACAGAGCCATCGATCGCAGCCGATCAGTATTTGGCGAGCACCGCAGCCGGCGCGGCCCAGTTGAAGTGGTAGTTCACGCCGACGCGGGCGACGACGCCATCCATGCGCACATTGGTCTGCGAGCCGTTCGCCCAGCCGAAGTCTCTCCCGAACCCAAAAGGCCCAAGGCCAAAACCGAGGCCGTAGGACACCTGATGGACCGCGTTCACGTTGAGAGAGCCGAGATCATAGTAGAAGGCTTCGAACTTCACGCTCCAGTTCGGCGCCAACATCCACTCCGCGCCGCCGCCGACATTCCAGCCGACCAGGGTCGACGAATTGCTGCCATAGCCTGCCCCCAAGGACCCGAAGCTGGCGCCGGCGAACCCCAGTAAATTGAAATTCGCGTTGTTGCCGGAGACCGACGTGACGGAGGCTTGAGCGCCGCCATAGGCGAGACCGCCTTTCACGTAGAGCAGCGCCGTCGGCGTCACGAGATAGCCGACGCGGGCATCGACCGTGCCCAGCCAATCCTGGTGGGCCTGGATCGTGGTGCTGGCGATCGAGGCGCGGTTGGTGGTGAGAATGGGAATGCCAAGGATGCTAAATGGGACAGCGCTGTCGGCCGCGGCTCCGGTAAAGCTGCCGTTGCCGCGAATGCCCGCGCCCTGGATGTCCGCCTCAAGGCCAACGACAAAGCTCGGCCCCCACTGATAGTTGTAGCCGATCTGGCCGCCGCCGATAAAGCCGCTCCGGTTCACATTGGCGTTGCCAGAGTTGGCGAGGGACATGGCGCCGGGCAAGCCGAAAGGCGCCCCAAGGATGCCGGTCGCATAATTGTCATACAGCCCGCCGGCCACAGTCTGCGAATTCGTAGAAATGCCCCAGTCATAGCCGGCGTTCAGACCTGCATAGAAGCCGGTCCACAACGTCGGCGGCGGCGGCGCGACGTAAACGGGGGCCTTGCGGCTCGGCAGGTCCGCCGCGAAGGACGCCCCCATCGACAGGGCGGTGGCCAGGGCCACCAAAGAAATCTTCGTCTTCATTTGTGCTCTCCTCTCCGCTGGTGCCGACTTCGGAAGGGAACCCCTAATTGCACCGCGATGAGTTGACCTTCAGGGAAAGCGATTTGGTTTGCTTTGATAAAAGTCAAGAACGCTTCCTAAAAATGGGTTCGTTCTGCTGATTTTCAGACCGCGTGACATTTTTGCCACAATTTAGTGTGGCATATTTGCAACGGTTCTGCCCCCAAAGGCTTCGTTCCCTAGTACAAATACTTAAAATCAATCACGTTTGCGGGCGACCCACCCGGCCCTATCCTTGTCGAAGCTTTTGAGGCCTGATTTGCCGATGGTCTTCCGTCCGCGGTAATCGCTCTCCCATTGGGCGCTTTCGACTATCCGGGCACCAATAACCGCTCCTGGCGCCAACCCGAAGCGCGAAAACGTTCGTGCCGGAGCTGCAATTTGGGGAGGAGCAGACGCGCTCCTTGCAGGGCCGGACAGTCAGGGCATTGGCGGCGGGTGAATCCAGCGGCGCTAGTTGCGAGCCTTGGATGCGCTTTCCGCGCCGGCAATGTGGGGAGCAGCGGACTCGTTGGAACGCAGATCTGGCGGCGCAGGTTGACCACTCCGCAACTGTGCTGGGCGTCCGGCCGCGGTCTCCGTGACCGCGCGGCTTTCGCGAAGGCGGCACGTTCGGCGAAAGTGCATGGGAAACGGGGCCTCTCCGGCGACCCCTTTTAAGGCGTGATCACAGAACTTGGGCCATGAGGATGTGCTCACGACCTTTTGCAGCTGGAGAAACATTCCGCCGCATCCGCAAGCAGCGCCCTGTGGCGTCCCGCGGCTGACGCGGCCGCGCTCCAGTTTAGGCTTAGAAGCACCACAATTTCATACTTTGCTCCCTGGCGCTCTTCCCGCTTTTCGACGGCAGTGCACCGTATGAGCGCGACGCAACTCTTGCGGGCCGGGCGAAATTCGTGAAAGGCGACGCACGACGCCTTGCATGGTCCGCGTATTTGGGGCCGCGCGAGCCTAAAACGAAGAAGAGGACAGGCCCATGGAAGCGTCTTTTGACACCCAGGAGTTGATGGCGAGTCCGGCGGAGCTTGAGAAGCGCTTGGGGGAACATACGCCCTCCGGTCCGCTGGCGGCGGCGCCGAGCGCCCAGCTGGCTGTCGACCTCGCGGCGATCTTAGCCTCAATGAAATCGATAAGCGCGCCCAAGGCCGCTACGATCGAGGGCGGGGCGCGGCTCGCCGGCGACCGGGGCGACCCTACCGCCCCGTCGCGATCGACGGCGCTCATTCTGGTCCCTGAAAAGGAGCTTCGTGCGCTTTCGGTCGAGAAGGAGAGCGCGGCCAGCGCCGCGGGGGTCGAGGATGCGGCGCTCGCCGGCGACCGGGGCGACCCGGCCGAGCCGCCGCGATCGACGGCGCTCATTCTGGTCCCTGAAAGGAAGCTTCGTGCGCTTTCGGTCGAGAAGGAGAGCATGCTTTCGCTGCCCCGCCGCTGGGCCTATATGGCGGCGGCGACCCTGATCGTCATCGGCTCGCTTGTCGGCGGCGCCGGTTATCTTGCGGGCGGCAGAGACTTGGCGGCGCTCCAGGCCCCCGCCCTGCAAAAATTCGATCCGCCGCGGGAGATGATGGCGCAAGCCCCCGGGGCCGGACAGACCGAGGGCGGCGGGCCGGCTGTTGCGGAGGCCGCAGCGGTCATGCCACCACCCGCGGCCGCAGGCGTGACGCAGCCTCCTGCCGAGAACGCGCTGGCCGCCACCGAGCCCCCTGCGGCCGCAGCAGCTCCGGCGACGGCCGAGGCTCCCGTAGCGAGGCCTGCCATGCCGGCGAAGAAGCCGAAAAAGCCCACGGCCGACAAGTCGGACGACAAATCCGAAAAGCAGGAGCCGCAACCAAATCGACACGCGAAGGTCACCAAGCCCCGCTCGGCCTCAACCGCGCCCCAGGCCCTGGCCAACCTCGGCGTCTTCTCGCGGGCGGCGCAGCAGGCCGTCGCGTCGATTTTGGGCACCGTCAAAGGCTGGGCGGGCCTCGATTCCGCCCATCCCTGAGAAGTGCGTATCGGCCCGCAATGCGGACCCCGCCGCAGCTTGCTCATAGCACATTGAATTCGCAAGAATATTTCGGAATCTGCGAGACGGCAATCGGCGCCAATCGGGATCCCTCTGAATCGTCAGAAATTAACGGTTCTTCGGGTGGTTATTGTCAAGCTCGAACGGGTCGCGGTTCGACGCCGATTTACGAATGTCCGCTGTTGGCGCGAACCCGAAGCGCCAGAACGCGCGTGTCGCGGCGGCAATGTGTGGCCAAGGATTGGGAATGTCTGTCACGCAAAGCGCTTGCCTTCCTACGCCTCGCTTCCATTCGCCTCATGCTACGAAAGCTCTATAATCCAGCCTGATCTTCCCGGACCGACTCTAAGGTGACTCCAAGCACAGACGTATGCTTGCTTTGCGAACGAGCAGCCTCAATGGTTTGAAGGCAATGGCCACTTACCGAGGCCACGGCACCAGCTAGGCGATGCGCCGGCAAGGCCGAGCGCGATGCGTTGCTCGGATGTCAGGCAGCGCGGGACTGCGTGGATAGCAGTCGACACGAGCTCGTCTATCGCCTCGAGAATCGGTGCCGCCCTTGCCGAGGCATCCTCGGCCACCAAAACCACCTGCTCCCCATCTACGCTGAAGGCGGCAAAATCATCGGGCAGGGTGTTGTCTGACGGAAGCGGGCGCCGAGTTCGGCAAAATCGAGAGCAGCGAGCCGGAACGAACGTCCCAAACATGCACGTCAACGGCGCCTCCCTTGTCACGCACCAGGGCCAGCAGCTTTTCACCCTTCGAATTAAAGACAAGTCGCAGCGCCGCGCCGCCGTTTAGGAGCGCCGGATCGGCCTCTAGCGTGGACTTCAACGCGCCAGATGAAGCGCTCCAAATTCGCACGCGAGCGCCGGCCGTCGCAACGAGCGCGCCATCTGGGCTGAATACGGCGTCATAGAGATCGCCCTGCTCAGGCCCCAGTCGAAAGAGCAGTCTGCCCGTTGCGGTCTCGAAGACATTCGCAAAACCGTCCATACCCGCGCTCACGACCCCTGCGCCATTGGGACTGAAGGCTATCCTCCAGGTTCCTTTATGGAGTTCTGGACCGTTGTGATCCGTCAAAGGCATAGGGCTGGCGCCGCCACTCAAGTCGATAACTCGCGGCGATAAGCTCGCCAGAGCGAGCTTGGTCCCATCGGCCGAGAACGCGCCACGCTCGACGGACTCGCCACCGGTCGATTGCAGCAGCTCCCACTGCGGCTGGTCGCGGCGCCAGAGGTAGGACGCCCCGGCACCGCTCCATCTGAGTATCCGATCGATGTGCTGACCCGTGCGGTCGAACGCCGCCGCAGTTGGCGTGGCGCCTGCGCGAAGCTGCTCATCTACACGGCCAGTCAGCGGACTCCATAGCAGGAGCTCGTATGGCGCAGCGGATGCAGAGGTCCCGCCGGCGGGCGACAGCGTCGCGCGCCACCCGATAGCGCGTAAATCCCCGCTGGACCAATAAGCGATGGGGTGCACCGGCTCTTCGACCGACCAGGGGAACTCGTTCTCGCTGACGCGCCACACTCGGAGAGTTCCATCCTCGCCGCTGGTCACCAGTCGCTTATCATCCGCCGTGAACGCGACCCGAACCACACCGCCCCCATGGCCTCTGAGAACGGCCAGCTGGTCTCCAGACTTGGCGCTCCACAAGCGTGCGGTCCCGTCGTCAGACGCCGTCGCTATCAGCGTGCCTCGATGATTCGCGCCAGCGTGCGCTATGGCCTGCCCCTGGTGCAGCAGGAAACGTGTGGATCGTTCCTTCAAGTCCCACACACGCGCTCCTTCGAGACCTGTCATGATCATCGATGCATCATCAGCTCCGCGTTCCAGGCCATTTCTTTCGGCTGAAACGTCCTTAGTAAATGCTTTCAGCGGAGGCTGCTGGAGCTTTCCCGTGCGCGCATTCCACACGCAAAAGTAAGGGGCGTCCGTGAACACGGTCGCAAAGACTGTCGTGCCGTCACGACTGAAACGCACATTGCTCGGGCTAAAGGTGGCCTGTTTGGCGATGCTCTTGTCCACCTCGAGGTCCGCGATAGGGGCCCAGCTCTTCGTGTCCCATAGGCTCATGCTGGTCGCGAGCAGCGCGCCATTGTCGCTGAAGACGACGTCGCTCGTCGCGGAACCGTTGCCTCGAAGCTGGTGCGTCTCGCGCCATTTCGTTGTTTCCAGCACTTTCACAAGATGCACAGAGCCAGGAACCGCAAGCGCCAGATATCGCCCATCAGGGCTGAACGCGGCGGCTATCGCCGGCGATTCGTCGCCGGACAGCGAATGCACGATCGCGCCGGTCCGCGAGTCCCATATCCTCGTCGTGTCGCTCGCATCGATCGTCACGACATACTTGCCATCTGGGCTAAACTTCGCGACGTAGACCTCTAAATGGTGTCTGGGGAGGGTAACGCTGCGTTTGCCGGTGTCGAGATCCCATATCACCGCGGCAACGGAATCGTCGCTCCCATCCGCCACCGGACTGCTCCCGCCCGCCACCAGTCTGTTGCCCGTGCGGCTGACGTCCATGACTTTAATCTCGCCAGAAAGACCCTCCAGCACGAACGTCTCTCGATTGAGGTAGAGCGCGCGGCGTAAGGCCCGCTCCGCCTCAGGCGAGAAGGTTGGTCCCAGCAGGTTTTGAACACGCGGGACCGAAAGAAAATTCTGAACACGCTGCAACAAAGGGGGTGAGCCACTTGCTTCCGCATCCTATGGCGGTTCCGGGAGCGCCTCGATCGCGATCAGCGCGCCGGCGGCTGCATCCCCGGCAGCCGTGCGTTCGCTTGAAAGATTTGCGAGCAACCGCGACTGCGTCGTCAATGTGTCGCGGCGATTTGTTTCAGCCCTATAGGCGGCCCAAACCGCTGCGCAGGCCAGCACGAAGAGGCTCAATCCTGCGCCCACCGCCCAAGCCAGCGCGCGTCTTTGTTGCTGCAACTCCTCAGAAAGCAGATCCTGCAGCGGCACGCCGCGAACGGTCGCAGCAAAGTTCGCCGCCGACGTCACAAAGTCGCGGTCGTGCCGGAAGGCTCGTTTGGCCGAAGTTCGGTAGCGTCGCAGATCGATCCATTTCGGCTCGTGCGGGAAGCGGCCTTTGAGGCAGCTGGGCAGGGGGGCGCCGCCGGGCCCCACAAGAAGTCTTGCGTTGCGACGTTCCAATTCAACTTGCCGTCAGTCAGCCCAAGGAGCAGAGTCTCTGGACTTTTATTTGCGAGCCACCACTCGACCTCCTTGGCGACCCAAGACGAGGCCGCGCTTTCGGGCGACGCGAGCAGAACTAAGTACCGCGATCGGTCGAGAGACCTCACAATCGATGGCCACAGCTCCGGCGTGGCGGAAAGGCTGGTGTCGTCGCGAAAAACCTGCAGCGCGCGCAGCCGATACCACGGCTTCCCGAGCGTCTGCATAACGGCCTGCAGCTCCTGGGCAATGGGTTTGTCCTTGGCGTGGCTATATGAAATGAACGCGTCGAAGCCCTCCATGGCCTCTTCCCTTCAGCTAGCGGGATTCGCCAGGCGGGCCTCGGTTCAAATTAACAAGTCGGACTGGCGCCTGATTAGTAATATGACGCTTGCGAGGCTCCCGGCTCCTCCGTTCCTGTAAAGAGCGCGCGTTGGAGGCGGTGAGTCAATCGAAATCTGTTGTCAAATTCGCCCGCGCAATTGCGCCATTAACATCATATCACGTTGAAAAATAATGGCTTCATAGCGCTTTAAGCGTTTGAGCTTCGCCTGATAAGTGCGCAAGTGCATTCCCTTGGGTTTAGGCGGCGGGAATTCATCCAACGGAATGTAGTTTCGGCCTCGAAGCTCATAGCCGACATCCTGCGCCGCGCTCAGAGCGCGATCGTGCGGCGTCTCGAATTGCGACCCGTAGGCGACTTGCCGGCCCCAGGCTTGGCGGCTCGCAAAGCACCGTGCGCCCGGCGGCAGCCATAGGACGGAGACGCGCCGCCCGGTGACTGGGCAGACGAAATACAATTGCTCGCCGCCGTAGTGCCTCGGCGCCGCGTGCAACTGAATCCGCTGATTGAGCGAGCCAACTTTGAGCGCGAACCAACCGGGCGATTCGGGCGGTAGGCAAACTTCGAGAGAGCCCTCTGCGAGCGTCTCGCCCGGGCGGCTCCAAGAAATTGTCCCGCGTCCTAATTGGCCCCGTTTCACCTGGCCGTCGCGCAAGAGCATGTTCAAATCGAGCTTCAGTCCGGATTCGAGCCGGACGCGCTGGCGAGGTCGGGCCATTCGGCTTTCCTTTGTTTTCCTGTGTATCCACCTCGGGTATGGCTCATGGCGCCTGCCTCGTCCTCTCCCGCAGGATTTGCTGATAACGCGCATCGCAACAGGCTCGGCACATGCGCGCCGGCTCTTCCGGGGTGGAAGAGTCGTAAACCGTCAAGACGGCCATCTGCCCGCAGGCGCACGCATCCTCGGCGTGAGACGCGGGAGGTGTTTGCGGGACGGAAAAGGCGCTTGCCGCCTGGGAGAGTTCCTCGATCAGCTCGGCCTTGTGCTCCCGCAGCGTCGGCGTCCATCGCGCCAGGGCGTTCCGCGGGCCGATGGCCTTGATTGTCCCAGCGGGCGTTAAGGAGAGCCGGAGTTCATCGCTCGAAGCCGCTTGGATAAGGACGACAGCGCTCATATCTCGACCTCGCCCATACTGTCGTCCCGAAGAGGCTCAATTTCGCCGAAGGCGCTCACGTCATTTTGTTGGGCCTCTTCGGTTTTCTTGAGCTCCTTCGGCAGGCTCCATGCCCACCCATCGTCAAAGCCCGCCTTGTGCGCCTCGACGCCGAGTAATTTTTTCGCTCGCTTAATGCTTGCCCATGAGAGACCGTTGGCATCGGCCGCCGACCTAACCTCCTTCGCCGCGATCGGCCCGTCGGCAAGAAGCCCACCCAAGAATTTCTCCGCCTCCTTTACAGCGCTGCCTTCCTGTTTCACTGCCTCGGCTTGCGCCAGGAGGTCACGAGCCGAGCCAGCGACCGCCTGCTTCCATTCGACCCGCGACGCGATGACGCCAAGGTGGCCCGGCAATTCGACTTGGCGGAGGTCGTATGTAAACCCGTCGCCGTCCGGGCCGATGTTGCTCTTGGCGCGGGCGAGAAAGCGATCCGACGGCTTTTCGTCTTCTCCGGCGGACTTCTTCGCGGCGACCATGACGATACGAGCCAGAGCGCCGAACGCCAACGAGCCGGTTATGCGTTCGATCGGTTCGCGCCCTGCCGTTCCCTTCGTGAAGTGCGTGACGCCGATTAGCGCCGCGCCGATTTTTCGACAAAGGTCTACGAGCGGCTGTAGGCCGCGCCGGGTTTCCGCATTCTTGTGGCTGTCGCCGGCGACCGCAGAAACGACCGGATCGACGATGACGAGCGCCGCGCCGCCCGCCCTTTCGATGGCGGCCTGCAAAGGCGCAATATCCTTCGCCGGGTCGAAGTCGCGAGAGAGATTGCCCTCGCGAACGCCGTTGACGAAAAAGACGCGTCGCATGTCGGCGCCAGATGCAATCAGTCTTGGTGCGAGCGTGTCCTCGGGGGCGTCCTCGCCCGACCAAATCACGACGTTTCCGCCGTGGGCGCATCGTGAGCCGTCTGGCCATCGGGCATTGAGCGTTATTGTCGCCGCGAGGCCTAGGGCGATCGTCGTCTTGCCGGTTCCCGGCTGCCCGCCGATGAGGTGAAATTTCCCTCGCGCCAGCCAGCCTTCCCAGAGCCAATTGATCGGCTCGGGATTGACGCTCGCGCCGTTCACAAGTTCGACGACAGACGCCAGCTCGCCAGAGGGGCCACCAACGGGGGTGGCGACCCGGATCAGTTCACCATTCGGCGACGCTTTGCGCTCGCGGTAATGGCGCGCTTTCTCGGCGAAATACCGGTTGCGCTCTGCGGGCGTCCAATCCTGGAAATCGGGGGGATACGCGCTCATGGCGAATCCTCCTCGCCAAGGTGCGCGGTTTCCCGAAATGTCAGGATTGCTTCGATCAAGAACGCGCGCGCTTGGCGGAGGCCGCATTCGAGCGTCGCAATGTCCTCACACGTCGCAGCCGCGACAACGACGACGGCGACACGGGCGAGCGTCTCGCTGACCACAGCGACGAAATTGAATCGCCACAGGTGTTGATCGTTTTCGGAGTTCGCGCTACTCCAAGACTGCGAGGCCAATCGCAAATCTTCGTGACGCCCGTTCCCTGTCTTCGCTGGGGCGGACGTCGCTGGACCGGAGGGCTGCATTCACGCGTTCCTCGCAGTTCTGTGTTCCGACGCGCTACGCGCAGGCGCGCTCATTTCCGCAAGCGCCCAATCCACCACGTCGCCCCACCGATAAATCGCCCGCTTGGCGAAGCGCCGATAGGGAGGGCCGCCGCCACGACAGGCGCGGGTAGACAATGTTTTCGCGGAGTAGGGAACGCCGCAGCGCGTGAGCGCATCGGCAACCTGTCCGCGCGTCAGAAGCGCGTTCGCATCTATTTCGTCGAAGACCATCGCACTTTCTCGCTTTCAATTTGTTGCGATGGTTCTCAATAATCCCATGACCGCCGCTCGCGAACAGCGCAAGAAAACGAAATTTCACGCTTAATTTGTACTACCCCCAGGACCAGGAGCCAGAATCTCGGCGACCCCAATCCGCCCGTCCCCTCCCCTCATGACAACAACGTTGCCAGGGCAAGCCGGGCGTGCGGACATTTCAGCTTTTTCTAAATGGCGGCGCCCACCGGCTCGGCTCCTCTCCTCCCTTTGGACTAACCTCGCCGCCCGCTGCTTCCCAGAGCCGCTCGCACGCCTGCCAGACTTTGAGATTTTGCGATCCAGGGTAATCACCAAGCGCATCGCGCCAAAGGTCAAGCACGATGTACGCGCACATGTCCTGCGCCGAAAATCCGTCACCATGGTGACGCGTCGGCCCTTTGCCTTCGGGGACTTTCTCCGCTGCCGCCTCTGCGATGCGAGCGAGGTCCTCCAAAGCCAAGAGCCGAGCTCGGACTTCATGCGCGGAGCAACTCCCCTTCCCTGCGCTCTCTTCCGCGATCAGAGCCCTCAACACTGCGGGGTCGTCCAAGTCTTTAAGAATTTGCCGCGCTCCATCCGCGACCGCTTGCAGTCTCTTTCGCAGTTCGGCTCGCCCGACCTTCCCCGGAATCCTCCTCTTCAAGGCGTCAAAATTCATGGCAAGCTGCATGAGCAGGCGCGGGCGAATTTCTGACGAGGCTTGCTTGCCGGAAATCTCCGTAACCAGAGCCCACAACTTTTTGAACGTCTCTATGTCGCCGAACAAATAGTCCAGTGGGAAAGTTTGGAAGAATTCTTCCACAGAGGAGTCCACGTCAGGCCTCCATCCTGCGCAGCGGCACGACAGCGCCCTTCGCGTGCGCCTCGCCCATCAATTCGGCGACGCGCTCGGAAACCGCGTCGGCAGCCTGCAACAGCACGGCGTCAGCATGGTGCGCATATTTCGACGTAACGCTCGCCTTGCGGTGCCCAAGCAAAGCGGCGATGGTCAGCTCGCTGAAACCAAGATCGGCGGCGATTGACGCAAATGAATGTCGCAACACATGCGGAGTGATATCTTTGGGAAGCCCGGCCTTCGCAGCGATGCGGAGCCATATCTTGCGGAAGCCGGACATCCGCTTGTCATTCCCGGTCGAGGCGGGGAACACCAGGCCGCCGAGGCGGGGGAGGCCGCACAGCACTTCGCAGGCCGCATGCGACAGTGGGCGCAGAGAGAACCCGGTCTTCGTGTCGGCAAGCCGCGCCGTTCGCGTTAGGAGGTCAACCTCGCTCCATCGCAGCGCCAGCGCTTCACCCGACCGCCATCCCGTCAGAGTGAGAAACTTCGTCGCGGCTACGCCGAGCGGCCACGCCGTCTCGGGCATGGTGCGCAAGGCCTCGCCGAGCGCCGCGTATTCTGCATCCGAGGCGCGCCGTTGTCGCTCGTTGCAGGCGTGCTTCTCAATTCCGTGAGCGGGATTATCGGCGCGGAGGCCCTGCCGGACCGCGTAAGAGAAGATGACACCCAGGAGCGCCAACGTGCGGGTCGCTGCGGCACGCCCACCTGTGACGCGCGCGAGCCCATGCTTGCCGGTCTTGACGCGCGCGGCCGTCTTGCCCTCGCTCACGTCGTCATAAAAGCGTTCAAGGTCGCGAGTTGTTACGGCGGCGACCTTGAAGTGGCCCAGCTGCGGCTTGATATGCCGCCCGACATGGCCTCTATCGATCGCCAGGGTCGAGGCCTTCTTTGGCTTTCCTCGCCGCAGAATCTTTCCGGCCGCTGCGGCGTCGAGATAGGCGTCGCAAAGGGCAGCCACGGTCTCGGCCTTGCGCGCCTCCTGCTTGTCTCCCGCCGGGTCGCCGCCCTCTACGACCCTGCCGAGCAAGCGGCGTGCTTCGTCTCGCGCCATGTCAGGTGTCCACGGCGACCCGTAGCGCCCGATTGTCTGCCAGCGCTGGCGGCCTTCCCGCGTGCGATACTTCAAGACGAAGGTTATGGCGTCGCCCTTTTGGCGGCGGGCTCCGAGGCCGCCGACAGACCCGCGCCCTCGGTCCCACTCGGTCATTCCGGGCGCTAACTTTTTGAGGCTGTCGATCGTGATCATGCCCAGGGGTCCGGTAGCTAGCATTCGCCAGCGACCACATAGCTACCACATTGGTGCAATTCACAGCAATCGAAATCAAGCTGTCACAAAGAAAACAGCTTAAAAATAGGTAAGTTGCAGCGGATATCGTCGACGTCACGAACCATCGCAATGTTAAGGCGCTTCAATGGCATTGAAGAGGTCGTCGGTTCAATTCCGTCTGGCTCCACCAATAAAATCAGGGAATTATAGGTCAAGACCTGAAGGGCGTCGTCGTTCCACGCGTTTTGACGCAGACGAGCGACGTGCCGTACTCCCCGTTCTTGTCGTTCGGGCGGTGGATCAGGGCAATCCAGCGGCGTACATCGTGCTGGCGCAGGAAGTGTTGAACGCAACCCCCTCGGCCCCCAAACCCGGCGAATTTCAGGGCGCCACGGAGCCAATTTTTGCTGACGCCGCTTTGACTTTCTCGACCACGTTTGGCGGCAGGGGAATAAATCCCATGTCATCAGCGATCTTCTGCCCCTCCGTCAGGCCAAAATCGACGACCTTGCGAAGATACTCGGCTCTCCGCGGATCCTGTCTCTGGAAGAACAGCATCCAAGTGAAGCTGGCGATCGGGTAAGCGTCCGGCTCTGGTGGATCCTCCACCCACGCAATGAGATCGGGCGAAAAATTCGCGCCCGCCAGCGCGGCTGCGCCCCCCTCGCTACCCGGCGCGATATACTTGCCCGCTTTGTTCTCCAGTAGCGCCCAGTTTGCTCTGGCCAATTTCGCGTGGTTGAATTCAATATAGCCGATTGCGCCAGGGGTCTGTCTGATCGTCGCAGTGACGCCGTTGTTGCGGGGGCGCCAATAATTCTGTTGCTCTGAGGCCAACGCACCGTCGTGCCCACTCCAACTTGCGCGTTGAAAGCTGGACTTACGGCGGCTAAATGTTTCGAAAACACAAAGGTTGTACCGCTCGAGTCGGAGCGACGCACCACTGTAATTGGGAGATTCGGCAGCGTCAGATTCGGATTGGCGGCGACGATCGCCGGATCGTTCCAGTGGGTTATCTTGCCGAGGAAGATGTCAGGATAAACGCTTCGCGGAAGCTTGAGATCTTTTGGTTCGCCCGGAAGGTTGTAAGCCAGCACGATCTCGCCCGCGGTCATCGGCAGCAAAACAGCGCCGCCGTCTACTTTGTTGATCAGCTCGGGAGTCATCGCCGCATCGCTTGCAGCGAAATCAACTGTCCTGTTGATAAGGTCTTGTATCCCCGCCCCGCTGCCCTTCGCCTGAAAATCGACGGTCACGCCGGGAGTTTGCCGGCCGAAACTTCTAAACCAGGCGGAGTAGATGGGGAAGGGGAGGGTTGCTCCCGAGCCGATGAGACGCAGAACCCGGGCGTTTGCGTTTGCGGAACCGTTGTTGCGAAGTAGAATCTAGGCGTTTGCGATATCGATGTGGCAAAGCAAAGCGCAAATAGTGACGATCAACAAACTCCTTGCCATTCGGTCTCGCATCAATCCCACTCCGTCGCTCAATAGAATCTGCCGTGCCAGTCAGCCGTTAGCTTAGCCGCACAGCATGACGTTTGCATCACAATGTCGCCAAATGCAGTTGGTTCTCGTTTTAATCTGGGCTTGATACTGACGGCTCTCGGGCTGACTCAAGGGAATTCCCCTGGGGCGATTTTCTGACTCAATGGGCGCGAAGGAGATTCGCGCCATGCCAGCAGCAGTGAACTTGCGTGAGGATTTATTGGAGGTGAGCTGGCGGGCCACGGCTCTGGCGGAAGCGTTCTGTATTATGAATCTCATGTGATGCGCGAATGTGGCGCTTCAGCAACGCTGTGGCTTAGTTGCAACAGTCGTCGACAATATTCTCACTGCCAAGCTTTTTGTCTTGCTTGAATAGCCTGCGCTCTAGTAAGTAAATGCCCGTGCCGGCAAACGAGACAAGCGCTCGGCGCGCGATTGTGTATTATGGGAGTTGGAGTGATGCGACGTCAGAAGACAGCCGAAGTGGCCTCGGCACCTTTTTCAACGCCTACCGGCGCGCTTAAACGCACGCATCATATTCTGCGCGGCGAAACGCAAAGTCCCTCCTCCGCAAAAGGCCGCGGCGCGGCGCGATCCACCCATGGATGGCGTCGACTTGACGGCGCCGCCTGGGCGCTCGCGGCGGCCATCAGCGTGGGTTCGGCGTCATCCGCATTCGGCCAGGAGGATCTGGCCGAGCTGGTCAAGAAGCTGCAATCGCGATTGGACGCGCAGCAGGCGCGACTGGACGCGACCGACGCCGAGGTGCGCTCGCTTCGCTCGCAGTTGAAGCAGTCTCAGGGAAAGAGCGCCAAGGTGGACAAAAAGCAGGAAGAGGCGAGCAAGGGCTCGTCGGACAAGGGCAAAGGTGGCGGTTCGGGCCAAACCGTCACCGTCGCGACGCCGCCTCCGCCTTACCTTATCAGTGTGTCGCGCGGCCTCAGAATCGAGACGCCGGATAAGGAAAACCTCTTTAAAATCGGCGGAAGGCTCTTCATCGACAGCGGCTTCGCGACGCAGCCGGAAAGAGGCGTCGAGAGCATCGCGAACATTCGGCAGGCGCGTCTCGATGTCGAAGGCCGCGTGATGAAATATTGGGAATATCGCTTCCAATATGAATTCGCGGCAAGCAGCGTGTCGAACGTCGGGGCGCTCGGAGGCGTGAGAGACGCCTTCCTCGCCAACACCTATTTCGATCCCGTGGCGATCCAAATCGGGAGCATGTTCGAGCCTTACGGTCTCGAAGCGTCCAAATCGACGAACAACACCGACTTCATGGAGAAGGCGCTCTCGACGCTAACCTTCGAGCCGGGCCGCCATATCGGCTTGGCGCTGCTCGCGACGGGCGACAAATGGACCGCCAAGGGCGGAATTTTCAGCACCAGCACGGTGGACGGCAGCCTCGCGCCGGCGCCGGGAACGCCGGTTCCCTGGTGGGTCAACTCCAGGGCCGGATGGGTCCCCACCGGCGGCGCGCAATATTTCGACGCCTCCGGACGCCTGACGCTAGCGCCGATCATGGAGGAGGATCGCCTGCTGCACTTCGGCGGTTCGGGCCGCTATCAGAAGCCGAACGACGCGACCGCCAGCAACGACTCCAGGGTGATGCAGATCGGCAGCAACACGCAGATGGAAGCCAATATCCTCAGGAACAATCTGCTCGGCACGCCCGATCTCTCCTGCGGCTTGGTCGGCGTCTTCGGCAACCCCGGCGTCGCGGGGAAGTGCACGCACGATGTCGTGAGCTGGGCAGCGGAAGCGGTCGCCGCCTACGGTCCCGTCTCGGTGCAGGCCGAATATTTCGGAGCTCATTACAGCCGCGATCCGGGCGCCATTCTCGAAGCGAGCACGCTCGGCTCTTATGCGCCCGGCGGCTCCACCTATGAGGCTAGCGGCTTCTAGGTGTATGGCACGTGGTATCTGACGGGCGAATTGCGCGCGGCGGCCTATAGGCTCAAAGCCCTCAATCCCGCGAACTTCAGTGCGATCAAGATCCTCAATCCGGTGAGCAAGGGCGGCTACGGCGCCTGGGAAGTCGCGGCGAGATTGAGCGAGGTCAATCTGAACAACGGGCCTTACCAGGGCGCATATTTCAACAATCTCATCGCGTTCGCGCCCTCGACGGCGATGCGGACCTATTTCGCTAATTCCGGCGTTCTCGGCGGACGCGAAGAAAACTTCACCGCCGGCTTGAACTGGTACCCCGAGGCCGGGTTCCGGTTCATGGCCAATTGGGTGAGAGTGATGGAGCTCAGCGCGCCCTGGAACCGGGCCTATTTGAACAACGCGCATCCGAACACCTTCTCCCTGCGAGCCCAGGTCGATTGGTAAGGCGCGGAAAGGACGCGGATCTTGCCGATCGGCGCATCGGCGCTAGCCTGGTCAGTGTCGTCCTTCATGGTGGAGGCCCAAAGTGTCGAAACTCTCTCGCATCGTGCTCATCGTGCTCGCGGGCGTCTTGGTCTTTCCCGCGACCGCCTCGGCAGAGTCCGGCTGCCGCAAGCACCGGGATTCGCACAGCCATAAATGGGTGACACATTGCGCGCGCGGCGCTGCGCCCGCCGCAGTTCCTCCCGAGGCGGCCGATGCTCCTCCTCCTCCGCCGGGGCAAATCGTTGGGCCCGCGAACACGGATCCGACCAATCGTTATTGGTGGGATCCCGAAGACTGATCCTTAGCGTCTGTTAGCCGCGCTGCTGCTGTTCTCCCTGCAGAAGCCGCCGCGAGTAGACCTCGCAGCTATGGCAGCTCCGACAAGGAGGCGTCAGGAATGACATAGGTGCTCGCAGCTTTATCCTGGGTGGCGCGCCAATGGCAGACCGGGCGAGCCCTGCCAAGGTTGGGGTCACATTGCGAGAGATTCAACCCGAATTTGCGCGAGGAGCTGCTCAACGGCGATATCTTCTACTGTCTCAAATAGGCGCGTCCGCGCTCTTATCGACGCCTGTATTCGCTCACGGAGAAGGGCGAAGCCGCCAAATTGAGACGGCTCGGTCCTCGTCCCTTAGCGGGTCTCAACCGATGAGGAAGCCAATCGCCGCGGCGTTAGCCAAATCTATAAAGAATGCCGAAACGAGCGGCAGAATAATAAAGGCTGTGGGCGCCGCTCCAAACCTTTTCGTGACGCCGGTCATATTGGCGATCGCGGTTGGAGTCGCGCCAAGACTTATGCCCGAAAACCCTGCTGCGATAACGGCCGCCTCGTAGGACCGACCCATCGCTGGGAAAACGACCATTAAGATATAAGCGATTGCGGCGAGAAGCTGCAGCCCCAGCACTCCGACGAGGGCGTGGCCGAGCTCTCCGAGCGTCCAAAGCTGCATGGACATCAGGGACATTGACAGAAATATGTTGAGCGACAAGTCGGAGATTAGAGCCAGACCGGGCGTGCGGGAGGGCCATTGAAGCCATGGGGCAATACGCGGAACCACGTTGGTCAGGGCGATCGCCGTCAAGAGGCAAGGGGGCGCGTCTGGTTGTTGCAATTTACAGAATTTGGAACCAAGCGGAGGCTTGAGCGTTTTCTCGGCGAGAGCACGCAAGCGGCGCTTTAAGCGCTGCCGCGTCGTCGAAGGACGCGGTCAGTTTGCTTGCGCGAGGGTCGACGGCTTGGCGACAAGACGGCGATGTCAATAAAACGTCAGGAGCAATCGATGCAGCATCAGTTTGAAGTGTTTGTGACCGAGACGCCGCCCGAACTCGCGGCGCATTGGTTCTGGCTCGTCGCTCTTGGCGTGGGGATAGCCATTCTCGGGTTGCTCGCCATGTGGCGGGCCCGCGCGGCCAGTGTGGTCTCGGTTCAGGTTCTGGGCGCGATTTTCTGCCTCGCGGCTTTTTCGATCCTCGCCTTTGCGTTTTTGACGACGGGCTACTGGACGCAATTTTTCGTGCATGTCCTGTGGGCGTTCCTGCTCGGCCTGACCGGAGTCCTGTTGCTGACGCAGCCGAGGGCGGGCGCGGAATCCATCACCCTGCTCATGGGCTTTTACTTTCTTGTCTCTGGATTCGGCGAGATCGGCTTCGCGCTGACGGCCCATGTCGAGGGCGCGGCGCTGCACGCGCTGGACGGCGTCATCAGCGTCATTCTCGGATTCCTCCTGATCCTCGGTTGGCCTCTGACGGGCCTTTGGGCTGTGGGCGTCTTCGTGGGCGTCGCCCTGCTGCTCAGGGGCGCGTCCATCGCGGCGCTCGGCCTCTTTCTCAGGCACGCGGCGACCTAAGCTAGAGGCCTTTTTCGAGCGAGATCGTCCGAGCGATAATAAATTGTCAAAAGCTGAAGCCAAACTGGCATGCGGCGGGCTGACGGCTCCCGGCCAGACCGCCGCAGGCCCGCCAGATAAGATCATCGCGCAGAACATCAACGCTCGCATGGGACGGCGCCAAAGCAGAGGCTCCGCGGCGCGCGTTCGCGCGATCCGCGGGAGGCTCCGCCTTAAGAAAGAGGGCTCCGCGGATCGATGATCTGCCCCGGATGCAAAGGGATTGACGTTGCGGCCTTTCCTCAGTCTGCGGCGCCCCATCGGTTCAAAAGAACGCCTGCGGGTCAGGCTGGAAAAATCCAGGTGGCCTAAGCCCGATCACAATCTGGGCCCACTGAGCGCCCTGAGCATTGATCTCGAGTTGAAGCCCACCGCCACCAAGAAGGTCATGTCGATTGCATCCAGCGGGCGCCGGCTCGAGCTTCACCGCCTTGGCGCTTGCATAAATTAATTTACGTGTTAATTAAAGGCGCAGATGGAATTGGTCAAGGAGATGCGAGAGATGCAAACGGGTGAGGGGTGGGTTCAAACGCCCTGCGCCGGGGCGACGCATCGACGTCCGGGCCGGCCAACCGGCAGGGCGGACCGGCGCTCCTTGCTCTTGGACGCTGCGCTGACGCTGTTCGCCCAACAGGGGGTCCAGAACACCACGCTGCGGAACATCGCGGATCACGTGGGTCTGACGGCGGCGATGGCTCATTATTACTTCCACAGCAGGGAGCAGCTCCTCGACGCGCTTGTGGAGGAACGGCTTCTTCCGCTCGCCATCCGCATCAATGAAGCCTTCGACGAGGACGGGAGAGACGCTCCGGCGAGAGTTGCAGCCTTCGTCCGGCGTTTGCTCGAGGCCGCCGAAGAATGTCCGTCTCTGCCGCCCCTCTGGGTGCGCGAGATGCTCAGCGAGGGCGGAACGCTGAGAGGGCGACTGCTGAAGCGTCTCGAGGAGGCTGGAAGGGAAAAAGCGGATCGACGGTTGGAAAGCTGGGGGCGCGAGGGGCTGTTTTCCGGCGACGTGGAGCCCTCCCTCGTCTTCACCTCGATCGTGGCCCTCACCTTATTGCCCATTGCCGAGGGCTGGTGCGCTACGACTCCGGGCGCGCGGGATCGATTGGAAAGGCATGTCAACGCGCTCCTTTCGGGAGGTCTCTTCGTCAAATGACTGAGATCGAGCAGCCGACGAATGCGAGCGAGGAGAAGCCCCAGCCGTCCAACATCGCTGACGGGCCCGCGAAAGGCGCGCGCCAGCCTGGCGCGGCCGCCCGATCGACGAGGCTTCGTCTCATCGGGGGCCTCGCGGGCGCGCTCGCGCTTTGCGCCGCGGCCTATTACTGGCTTTCGACGCGCAACGTGGAATCCACGGACGACGCCTTCACCGACGGGCGCGCGGTCGCGATCGCGCCGCAGGTGGCAGGCCAGGTCACCGCACTCGACGTGCGGGACAATCAATTCGTTCGCAAGGGCGATCCGCTGATCCACATCGATCAGCGCCAGTTCCTCATCGATCGGGATCAGGCCAAGGGCGCCTTGGACACGGCGAAGGCGCAACTTCAGGGTTTTCGATACGGCTCTGAGATCGCGCGCAAGAATTTTCCGGCGCAGCTTGCGCAGACGCAGGCGCAGCTTGCGACGGCGCAGGCCGTCGAGGCGCGCGCCGCGGCGGATTATCAGCGCCAAAAAAGCCTTCCCGCGAGGGCGACGACGCAGCAGGAGATTGACGCCGCCGCAGCGGCCTGGAAGCAGGCGAAGGCGCAGGTGGCGCTCGCCGAAGCGCAGGTGTTGGCGGCTCAGCCCGTGCCGCAGCGCATCGGCGAGGCCGATACACAGGTCGGCCAGCTTCAAGGCCAGCTTGAATCAGCGCAAGCGCGACTGGACCAGGCCAATCTCAATTTGTCCTGGGCGACGGTCACGGCGCCCCAGGACGGCTGGGTGACGAAGCGCAACGTCGAGATGGGTAACTATGTCGCTCCCGGTCAGCAGATCATGTCGCTCGTCTCTCCCGAAGTCTGGGTCACCGCGAATTTCAAGGAGAACCAGCTCGCGCATATGCGGCCCGGCCAACCGGTCGACATCGAGGTCGACGGCTATCCGCAGCTCAAGCTCAAGGGCCACGTCGAGAGCATTCAACTTGGGGCCGGCTCGAAATTCACGGCCTTTCCGCCCGAGAACGCGACCGGCAATTTCGTCAAGATCGTGCAGCGCGTGCCGGTCAAGATCGCCATCGACTCCGGGCTCGATCCGACGTTTCCCTTGCCCCTCGGCATCTCCGTGACTCCAAAGGTCTTCCTCAAATGAGCGAGGCCGCCGCGGACGACCCGCATCACGCCTGGAAACCGAAGGCGAACCCTTGGACGATCGTCGTCGTCGTCACGCTCGCGGCCTTCATGGAGATTCTCGACACGACGATCGTCAACGTCTCGCTGCCGCACATCGCCGGCAGCCTCGGGGCGAGCTATGACGAATTGACCTGGGCGCTGACTTCCTATCTGCTCGCGAACGGCATCGTGCTGACGATTTCGGGCTGGCTCTCGTCACTTCTGGGGCGCAAGCGTTACTTCGTCATTTGCGTCTTCATGTTCACCGTCTGCTCCTTCCTTTGCGGCGCGGCGACGAGCCTCTCCCAACTCGTGACCTTCCGACTCTTGCAAGGTTTTTTTGGCGGCGGCATGCAGCCGAGTTAGCAGTCGATCATCCTCGACACCTTCCCTCCGGACAAGCGCGCCGCGGCCTTCGGCGTGACCGCCATAGCCACCATCGTCGCGCCCGTGCTCGGGCCGACGCTCGGCGGCTACATCACCGACACCTACAGCTGGCGCTGGGTCTTCTTCATCAATATCCCGGTCGGCGCCGCCGCGGTGTTTCTCATCTCGATGCTGGTCGAGGATCCGCCCTGGCTTCCGCGCAGCACCCTCCGCGACATCGACTACGTCGGGCTCGCGCTGATCGCGCTCGGCCTCGGCGCCCTTCAGGTGACGCTGGACCGCGGTCAGGACGAGGACTGGCTGTCATCGCCCTTCATCCGCATGACAGCCACGCTGGCGGCGTTCGGCATCATCGGCGCAATCGCCTGGCTCCTCACGGCGAAGAAGCCCGTGGTCGATCTCTCGGTGCTCAAGGACCGCAACTTCGCCATGTCGTGCGTCTGCATCGCCGCGACGGGCGGCGTGCTCTATGCGGGCGCGGTCGTCATTCCGCAATTCACGCAGACGCTTCTCGGTTACAACGCCACCTGGTCGGGCTTGGTGCTCTCGCCGGGCGCGCTCATGATCATCTTCATGATCCCGATCGTCGGACGCATCATGCCGCTCGTGCAGACTCGGTTTCTGATCGCGCTCGGCTTCGTGTGCATGGGCGCCTCCTTCTTCTATTCGATGCAGCTCACGACGGACATGGACTTCACGTCGCTGATGCTGCTTCGCGCGGCGCAAACCCTGGGGCTGGCCTTTCTGTTCGTTCCGATCAGCACGATCGCCTTCGCGAATGTGCCGCGACGGCTCAACGGCGACGCTACCGCGCTGTTCGTCATGCTGCGCAACGTCTTCGGCTCCATCGGCATCTCTGTTGCGAGCGCGCTGATCCTTCGGCGCTCGCAAGTGCATCAGGCCTATATGTCGCAATGGGCGAGCCCGCTCCATCAGCCGTTTAACGTGCTCGTCCAAACCTATGAGCGCGCGCTTCTCGCGATGGGGCGCACGGCGAGCGCCGCGCATCAGGAGGCGCTTGGCCGGGTCTATCAAGTTTATCAGGACCAGGCCGCAACGCTCGCCTATTCGGATGTGTTTCTTGTTGCGGGCGTCATTTCCTTTTTGGTTGCGCCGTTCTGCATCCTGCTGCTCTCGTCCCGCAAGGGCGGCGGCGGGCCGGCCGGGGCGCATTGAACATGCGCGAGAGCATGCGTCGATCCGCGTACAAGGCCGTAGTCGCGGCTCTCGTCGCCACGCTCTGCGGCTGCAGCGTCGGTCCCGATTTCACGCCTCCCGATCCAAATCTGCCTCAAAAATCCTTCTTCGGCAGGCCGGAGCCCGCGGTTCTCGAGCCCGACCGGCCTCCGACCCTCGACGCTGAATGGTGGCGCCAGTTCAGGGATCCGACGCTCTGCTCGCTCATCGAGCGCGTCGCGGAGGTCAATCTCGATGTGCGCGTGGCGACGGAGCGGCTGTGGGAGAGCCGGGCGCAGCGCAACTCGGCCGCCGCGGCGCTGTTGCCGGCCGTCAACGGCTCCGCGCAATACACGCGCGAGCTGATGAGCCAGAACGGCCTCATCGCTCTCGGCTCCGCCTTCAATCAGGGCAAGCCGATTCCCTATATTCCGGCGTTCAGCCTCTGGCAGACGGGTTTCGACGCCTCCTGGGAGATCGACCTTTGGGGCCATGTGCGCCGGCAGGTGGAGTCCGCGCAGGCGCAAGTCGAATCTTCGGAATTTCAAGCTCGCGACACCTTGATCGCGACGATCGCCGAGCTCGCGCGCGATTACGCCGAGCTTCGCGGCGCCGAGGCGCAGATTGCGATCACCAACGCCAATCTGGCGAGCGCCGAGGAAATCCTCGAGCTCACCAGGACGCGCGCCAAAGGCGGCGTCGTGACCTATCTCGACGTCGAGAACGCCGCGGCCCAGGTCGAGAGCACGCGCGCCCAGCTGCCTTCCCTGCTCAGCCAGGAGTCCGCGCTCATCGACGCCATTGGAAGGCTGCTCGACCAGCCGCCGCAGGCGTTGCGCGGCGAACTCTCGCATACGGGTCCGCAAGTTTTCACGCCGCCCCGTCCGCCTGTGGGCTTGGCCTCAGACTTGGCGCGACGGCGGCCCGATATCCGCCGCGCCGAGGCCGATCTTCACGCCGCGACCGCCAACATCGGCGTCGCGGTTGCGGAATTCTACCCGACCTTCAAATTCAACGGGTCTGTCGGCGCCAGCGCGCTCGACGCGAGGAAGCTTTTGGAGGGGCACTCTTTCCAATACCAGATCGGTCCGTCGGTCACGGTGCCGATCTTCGACGCCGGACGCCTCAAGTCGCAATTGGAGCTGCGCGACGCGCAGGCGCGCGAAGCCGCGATCAATTATCATAAGACCGTGCTGACCGCATGGACCGAGGTCGTCGACGCGCTCGTCGCCTATCGCGCAGAGCAGGAACGGCACGCGCGCGTCAGAGCACAAGCCGCGCATCAGCGCGAGGCGCTTGCGCTCGCACGGGCGCGATACAGGAGCGGCGTTTCGCCCTTCATCAATGTGCTCGACGCGCAACGCTCGGCGCTTCAGGCGGAACTGCAGGAGGCGCAGAGCCGCACGACGGTCGCGACGAATTTCGTCACGCTTTACAAGGCGCTCGGCGGCGGTTGGGAACAGACGCTGCCATAACCGCGGAGCGCTCATGAAAGTTCCGCCGAAAAAATTATGGACGGCGACCGCCAGCAGCGGGGATCCCGGGCGAGCCATCGACGATCGCTACACGACCGCATGGGTTTCGGAGCCGTCGAACAAATCCTGGCTTGAGATCGACCTCGGCGAAGCGGCGACCTTGGGCGGGTTGGAGGTCTATTGGGGCGGCCGCGCGGCGGAGAAATATGGGTTCCAATCGTCGCTCGACGGAAAGTCGTGGTCGCCTCTTTGCAGCACGCGACATGGCGAAGGCGGGCAGGACGTCTTCGCATTCCCGCCCGTCGAAGCGAGGTTCGTGCGCTGGAGCTGTGAGGCGCCGGGGCCGGCGCGGCGACAGGAGATCGTCCAGATCAATCTCTACGCGCCTGTCGACGGAGCCAAAGTGCTGGAGGAGGGTCGCGTCGCGGCGCTCGGCCATGCGCCGATCGAGCTTCCGGCAGGAGAAAGCATAACGGTCGATTTCGGTTGCGTGAGATCTCCCCTCGGAGCCCTGGTCGAGTGGGGCGAGCGCTTTGGCGTCGTTTTTTCCGCGCACCTCTCCGACGACGGCAGGAACTTCCGTGAGGTGGGCCGTATGACCACCGGCGACGGCGGCGCGGACAGCTTCTGGTGGCGCTCGACGACAAGCCGGTTTTTTCGCTTGACCGTGCATGAGGCGAGCGCGCCCCAAGGCGCAATCGTCAAGGAACTGAAGCTCAGAATCCTCAACAAGGATCGAATGCCCATCGGGCAGCTGGAGCGCGCGGCGCGCAAAGGGCGCGCCGATCTTTACCCGCAGTCGCTTCTCGGCCGCCAGGTCTATTGGACCGTGCTCGGGGAGTTCGGCCACGACGGCGAAGCGCTCTTCGACGAATACGGAAATCTCGAAGCCCAGCGTGGCTTCGGTCAGCTCATGCCGCTCTTGCGGTTGGGCGGATCCTTGCACGGCGTTCCGGCAAGCGGAACGATCAGCCAATCCCTCGCCGAAGGGTCGCTTCCGATTCCCAGCGTCGTCTGGTCCGTGCAAGATATCGAGCTTCGCGCGACGGCTCTGGCTCACGCCGGTCAGGCGTTAATGGAATACCGGATGGCCAATCGCGGCAGCATCCAGCAAGAAGGCGCGCTCGTCCTGGCGGCGCGCCCCGTGCAGATCAATCCCTACTGGCAACATGGCGGTCACGCGCTCATCAACGCCATCAGCGTTGACGGCGCCGCGATGCGGGTCAATGATTCGCCCTACGCCGCGTTCTCGCGCGAACCGGACGTCGTGACGATCGCGGAGTTCGAGGAAGACGACGTCGTAAGGCTCCTGCAGCGCGGCCCGCAAGCAACGGTCCGCAGCCTTCGCTCTGACACGGGACTTCTTAGCGCCGCCTGCGAGTTCGCCTTTGACTTAGGCCCGGGTGAAACCATCACCGTCGTCGTCGCGTCGCCCTTGCGCGAGGGGATCGTTTCCCGCGTGGAGGCGCCGTTTTCCGCGATGCGCGAAGAGGTTGCCCGCAGCTGGCGAAAGAGGCTCGGCCCACGGAAGATCGCGGTCGGCGACCCCGAGGTCGGCGACACGATCGAGGCGCAAACCGCGCTTATTCTCGTCAACGCCACGCGCTCCGCCTTCAAGCCCGGTCCGAGGAACTACGACCGCATATGGATACGCGACGGCTCCTCGCAGGCCCTCGCTCTTCTGTGGGCGGGCTTCATCGAGGAAGCCAAATCCTATGTCGTTTGGTATTCCGAACGCATTTACGACAACGGCTTGGCGCCCCCGATCCTCAATCCGGACGGAACGGTCAACCGAGGTTATGGAAGCGATCTCGAGTTCGACGCGCAGGGCGAATTCGTCGGCGTCGCCGCGGATGTTTATCGAATCACCAAAGATCGCGCCTTCCTCGGCGCGATTTTCGAACCCGTGGTCCGGGCGACCCAGTTCATTGAGGCGCTATGCGCCAAGACGAATGATAGATATGGGCCGGACTCGAGGTTCCATGGCGTCGTGGCGCCCTCGATAAGCCATGAGGGCTACAGCAAGCCTTCTTACAGCTACTGGGACGATTTCTTCGCGTTGAGCGCCTGGCGGAACTGCGAGTATCTGGCCTTGGAGGCCGGCGATCGGAGGATTGCGGAACATGCGAGAGCCAAGGGCTGCGCCTTCGCCGAAAACCTCGCACGCTCCCTGCGCATGAGCTCCGAACTTATGGGGCGAGGCCTCATCGCCGGCTCGGCCGACCGAGAGGACGTCGATCCAACCTCGACCGCAATCGCCTTCGAGCCCTGCCGCGTCGCGGACGTTCTGCCGGCGGAATTCGTTCGGGCGACCTTCGATCTCGTCGCCGCGCAAATCGAATGCATTTCGGCGCCTGCATTCGAGGGGAACTACAGCCCCTATTTGCTGCGCAACCTCAACGCCTTTGTGTCCTTGGGCCGGTTCGAGGACGCCTTCCGTCTGCTCGCCGCCGCGCTCGCCTGCCGCAGGCCCCAGGGTTGGCGGCAGTGGGCCGAGGTCGTCTGGAGCGATCCGCGCACGCCGGAATATATCGGCGACATGCCGCACAGCTGGATCGGCGCCGAATTCTCCACGGCGATGCGAAGGATGCTGGTGCGGGAAGACGACGAAACGCTCGAATTGTTCCGCGCCGTTCCCGACTGCTGGTGGCAGGGGGAAGGAATCAGACTGCGTGACCTGCCGACCGCCTTCGGCGCTCTCAACCTCAAGGCTCAGCGCGACAAGTCCCAGGCGATGGTCGAGCTCGCCCTGTCGGGGCCGGCGCCTGAGCGGATCACGTTCCGATATCCTGGGGCAAAGCGCGCCGAGGCGGATGGAAAGCCCTGCCAGCTCGCGCAGGATCTCATCGTGACGAGAAGCTTCAGCCGGCTCACGATCGAATTCTGATCAATCGCAACAATGGCGCCCATCACTGCGGCGGATGCACATCCGCTTCGCCGGGCACCTCGACTTCTTCGTGCAGCGTATCGCGCACATAGAGCTTCGTGACCAGCACATAGAGCAGGACGGTGATCGGCGCGGCGAAGACCGTCGCCGTCACGCCGAACAGCTCGCCGAGCGCGACGATGCTCAAGAGCATGAGCGCGGGCGGCACTGACACCATGCGTCGCTGGATGACCGGCATGATCACATAGCCGTCGAACTGGTGGATGAGAAGGTAGGCGACGAGGGTCCACAACAGCGCGGTCCCACTGACGGTCGTCGCGACGAGCACCGCGGGAATCATTCCGACGATCGGGCCGAGATAAGGCACGAATTGCGTGACGCCGGCGATGGCGCCCAGCGCATAAGGCGAAGGCAGGCCAATGAGCCAGACGGCGAAGCCGACCATGGCGCCGACGAGCGCCATCTCCATAAACTGGCCGAGAATCCAGCGCCTCAGCGCGCCGGCGAGATAGTCGATGGTTTCGTTGGCCGTTCCGCGCTGAGGTCGCGGAAAGAGAAGGCTCAGGCCTTCACCATAAAGCTCCGGTTGAGCGGCAATGAACGCGCCGGCGACGATGGCGATCGCGACGCCGGCCAGAAAGCTCGCGCTGATCCTGAACACCTTCGCCAAGAGGTCGGGTAAGGAGAACGTGCTCCCCTGGACGTGCGAAAGCACCGTCTGTCCAAGGGTCGAACCCTGCAGCAGCTCGGTGATTTGCCTTTGTCCCGCTTCGGCGCGGCGCAGCATTTCCTGCAGCTCTTTGCCCATGCCGCTGCCAAAGAGGTAGAACACGCCGCCGATGACGACGAGGAGCAGCAGCCCGGCGATCCCCAGCGCCAAAGCTCTCGGCAATCTGATCTTGCGAAACGGCCACGCGACCACGTGAAGCAAAACGGCGACGAGAACGCCGCCCGTCACGATCAATACGAGGTCGAACAACAGCCAGACGAGGAGTGGCGTGAGCGCGAGCGAAATGAAGATGGCGGCGCGGGAGGCGAATTCTGCGGTGGTGATCGTCATGGAAGCTAACGAGAACTCGCGCCAGTCCCTCTTATTCTTAGGGCGCGATCTTGCAGCTCGCCAGCGTAAGCAGCGCTTGGAAAAAATTACTCGTAGAAGGCTTATTCATCAATGCTGCGGCTCAGCCCCTAGGCCGCGGGTGGGGCGCAGGTCGCGCCCTCACCCTCACCCAGCGTTTTTCGTTTATGCGCCCGGCTGCGGGCCCGTCCCGTCGGACTTCGCCGCCTTGGCCTCGAGGTCTTCGCCCGTCGTCTGATCGACCGCGCGCATCGAGAGGCGCACCTTTCCGCGATCGTCGAAGCCCAAAAGCTTCACTTTGACCTTGTCGCCTTCCTTGACCACATCGGTGGTCTTGGCGACGCGCGTCGCCGCGAGCTGCGAGATGTGGACGAGGCCGTCCTTGGAGCCGAAGAAATTCACGAAGGCGCCGAATTCCGCGGTCTTGACGACCGTGCCTTCGTAGATTTGGCCCACTTCCGGGTCGGAGGCGATCGACTTGATCCAATTGATCGCCGCCTTGATCGAATTGGCGTCGGAGGAGGCGACCTTGACCGTGCCGTCGTCCTCGATGTTGACCTTGGCGCCGGTCTTCTCGACGATCTCGCGGATCACCTTGCCGCCCGTGCCGATCACCTCGCGGATCTTGTCGGTCGGAATCTTCAAGGTCTCGATGCGCGGAGCGAATTCGCCGAGCTCGGCGCGCGAGCTCGAAAGCGCCTTCGCCATCTCGCCCAGGATGTGCAGGCGGCCGTCGCGCGCCTGCCCGAGCGCCACGCGCATGATCTCTTCGGTGATGCCAGCGATCTTGATGTCCATCTGCAGCGAGGTCACGCCTTCCGACGTGCCGGCGACCTTGAAGTCCATGTCGCCGAGGTGATCCTCGTCGCCCAGAATGTCGGATAGTACGGCGAAGCGCTCGCCTTCGAGAATGAGGCCCATCGCGATGCCCGCGGTCGGCCGCTTGATCGGCACGCCGGCGTCCATCAGTGCGAGCGAGGAGCCGCAGACCGTCGCCATGGACGAGGAGCCGTTCGACTCGGTGATCTCGGAGACGAGGCGGATCGTGTAGGGGAATTCGGCCGGAGCCGGCAGCACCGGGCGGATGGCGCGCCAGGCGAGCTTGCCGTGGCCGATCTCGCGCCGGCCGGGCGAGCCCATGCGACCCGTCTCGCCGACCGAATAGGGCGGGAAGTTGTAATGAAGCAAGAAGCGCTCCTTATAGGTGCCCTCGAGGGAGTCGACGTATTGCTCGTCCTCGCCCGTGCCGAGTGTGGCTACGACCAGCGCCTGCGTTTCGCCGCGCGTGAAGAGCGCGGAGCCATGCGTGCGCGGCAGAATGCCGGCCTCGGAGACGATCGGCCGCACGGTCTTCACGTCGCGCCCGTCGATGCGCAGGCCGTCGTCGAGAATGTTCCAGCGCACGACCTTGGCCTGCAGATCGTGGAAAGCCTCGTCGATCTGCTCCTTGGAGAACTTCGCCTCCGCGCCCTCCGACGCGAGCGCCGCGAAGAACTTGTTCTTGACGGCGTCCACCGCCGCGTAGCGCTGCTGTTTGACGGTGATCTTATAGGCCTCGCGCAGCTCCTTCTCGCCGATCTCGGCGATCGCCTTGAGGACCGCCTCTTTGTCCGGGGCCACGAAGTCGCGCGGCTCCTTGGCGGCGCGCTCGGCGAGGCGAATGATCGCGTCGATCACGGGCTGGAAACCGCGATGTCCGGTCATCACCGCCTCGAGCATCGTCTCCTCGGAGAGCTCCTTAGCCTCCGACTCGACCATGAGCACCGCGTCCGCCGTGCCGGCGACGATGAGGTCGAGCGAGGAATTCTTCATCTCCTCGACCGTCGGATTGAGTTTCAGCGCCCCATTGATTTGGCCGACGCGCGCCCCGCCGATGGGACCCATGAAGGGGATGCCCGAGAGCGTCAGCGCGGCGGAGGCGGCGACCATCGAGAGGATGTCGGGATCATTCTCGAGATCGTGCGAGAGCACGGTTAGGATGACCTGCGTGTCGTTCTTGTAGCCGTCGACGAAGAGCGGACGGATCGGTCGGTCGATCAGCCGCGAAATCAGGGTCTCACGCTCCGAAGGACGGCCCTCGCGCTTGAAATATCCGCCGGGGATGCGGCCCGCGGCGAAGGCCTTCTCCTGATAGTTGACGGTGAGCGGGAAGAAATCCTGGCCGGGCTTAGGCGCCTTGGCCGAGACCACGGTGGCGAGAACGGTGGTCTCGCCCCAGGTCGCGAGCACGGCGCCGTCGGCCTGGCGGGCGACCTTGCCCGTCTCGAGCACGAGCTTGCGCCCGGCCCAGTCGATCTCTTCGCGGTGGACTTCGAACATATGCGGTCTTTCTCTCATGAAGCGAGCCGTGGGATCGTCATGAGCAAGACGGCGAGAAGCTGCGGGATGTCTCAAAAAGCCTGAGAGCTTCTGGCGCAGCGCCTGGCGATCCTGCCCCGACGCGGGTCTGGCTCTTTGGGCCGCGGGCCCGATTGCCCTTGGCCGTGGGTTTTGGCGCCACGATTGCGGCGCGCGCCTCTCCCCGAGGGCGGGAAGAGGGCATAGGCGGCGGACTAGCGGCGGATGCCGAGACGCTCGATCAGCGAACGATAGCGCGGCTCGTCGCCGCGCTTGACGTAATCGAGCAGCTGACGGCGCTGCGAGACCAGCTTGAGCAGGCCGCGGCGCGAGTGATTGTCTTTCACATGCGACTTGAAATGCTCGGTGAGATTGGTGATGCGCTCAGTGAGAATCGCGACCTGCACTTCGGGCGAGCCTGTGTCGTTGGGCTTCGTCGCATATTCCTTGATGAGCGCCTGTTTGCGCTCGGCGGTGATCGACATCGGAGGTTCCTTTCTTTTGGGTTCGTCCGCGCCAGGAGGGCCTTTGCCGGGATGTCGTCCAGCACGGTCGCCTGAGCGGGGCCCGGGCTGCCCCAGGCTGGCGCGGCTTATAGCACAAAGGACGGTCGGCGATAGGGGCGCCGCTTCCGAGAGCGAGCCATTTCCATCGCGCTGCGACGCAATGTGGCGGATCGTCGCGGGACAAGTCGCAAAAAGCTGATATAAACTGCGATTGGTTCGCGCGTTCGGTCCCACAGGGCGGCGGGTGTCGTCCTTCGGCGGCCGGGCGCGCGCAATAAGGGCTCTCGCCCACAAAAATCAAACGGGGGATGAAAAATGAAGAGGATGCTTCTCGCCGCTCTGGCGGTCGCCGCGCTCGGCGTTTCCGGCGAGGCCTACGCCCATGGCGGCGTCAGCCTCGACCAGGGCCAGTGCATTATGAAGATCGGGCCGGACACGATGTCGTTCACCGGCTATCAACCCATCAAGTCGCGCGAGACGTTCTGCGACGACATTCCGGACGTGGGTCCGACCATTGTCGTCCTCGACGCCCAGCAGGACGAATTGCGAGATATGACGCTCGAGATCCGCATCCTGCGCAACGTGGGCCAAAAGGACGACAACGAGAACCTGGAGGCGAACACCGAAATTCACGTGGCCCCGAAGAAATACAAGACCGGCACGTTGAACTTCGAATATAACTTCGCTAATCAGGGTAATTACATCGGTCTCGTCACGGCGAAGAGCGACGACGGCACGAAGGTTTACACCTCGCGCTTTCCGTTCGCGGTCGGCCAGACGGCCGGTAAAGACATGACCATTGCGATCTTCTTCGCGGTTCTGGCGATCGCGGGCTTCGGACTGGCCTACAAGCACTTCTTCCTCGACAAGAAGAAGCCCACCGCCTGACGGTGGCCTCGGCTCTCGAGTTTTGGATCGACACTTATTCTGCGTTTGAGCCGTTGCGCTCCAGCGCAGCGTGAAATCCGGGCAATCGGAATAGGCAGTCGGGATCCCGCCGACTGCCTTTTTTGCATCGGCGCGCGGCCGCGGCGTCAACCTCGCTTTAACCATGAAGCGGCGTGGTGGAAGGCCGGTAACTTTATTTTCGACAATTGGATGCGAAATCACCGCGTTGTCTACGCCCGCGCGAGCGCCTGCGGCGCGTTTAGGGAGTTGCGTGATGAGCGTCAGCGGAATGGAAAAAGACTGGCTCCTCGATCCTCGCGAGGGACCCATTGAGGCGAGACCTTTCGGTGTTCGGGCCTCGCTCGGGCTCGGCGCCTCCGCCATGGCGGTCCTTCTCGGCTTTTGGGCTTTCTCGGGCCGTCCGAGCGAAACAGGACCGAGCCCCGCGCCGCAGGCGCGCGCTTCCGCCGCGGCTGAGCCCGCGGTCCAGTTCGACCTGCGCGCCCCAGAATTTTCCGGTTTGCCGCGCTCCGTCGCGAACAGCGACGAGGGAGCCGTGCGCATCGACAGCCTCACGATAGGCCAATTCGGTCAAGGCGGCGCCTTTGCGCGCTTCGACCTCCGTCAAGCCTCCGGCGACGCCCGCGCCAATCCCGAGTTCATGCTCGATCTCGGGCACGAGGCGGAACAGGCCGGCCTCAAGATCGCAAAAAGCGGGCAGCCTTCCCCCTTCGCCTCGCGCTTCGGCGCCTTTGAGGCGGCCGAGGCGAAAATCTCGGGGAAATCGGCGGCTGGAGCGAGCCTCGAGCGCGACTGCCAGACATTGCGACTCGCCGGCGCGAAGCTTGGCGTCGAGATCGCCGGCGTTGTCTGCGCCGGGCCGGGCCAGACCTTCGATCGGCGCACGCTGGGCTGCCTCGTCGACCAGCTGAGCTTCCGCTCCAATGGCGGCACGCCGACGGTGGATAAATTCTTCGCGCTTGCCGAGCCGCTACGCGGGCAGGCGTGCGCTCAGGCGGCGGTCTCCTCGGAGAAGGCGGACTGGATGGCCGCGCATTCCGTCCTCCCCGCGGCGCCGAGCCCGGCTCTGCCCGTGAAAACGGCCAAGAAGGCGCGCTAACCAAGACTTGCGAGCTGCGGGGTTTTTCCTCCCCCGGCGCCGAAGCGGGCCTATCGCTCCCAGAACCGATGGGCTAGTGTCGCGCCGGGTTGGCAAGACTTGAAAGGAGCCCCGCGCGATGCGAAAGCTTTTTGGAACTGCGACGGCGCTCGCCCTCGTCCTGGCCCTGATCCCGAGCGCGGAGGCCAAGACCAAGCACAAGCGCCATCAGCCTGACTATACCTATATTTATGCTGGCGGCCGCGCGCCGATCGTCATCGAGCGCCGCAGCTGGCTCGATCCCGGACCGGTCGTGCCGGTCGGGACCTATACCCAATATTCGCGGATGCGCGCCTACTCCGAAGTCGATCCAGTCGGCACATATCAGGCTGGAACATTCATGATGGACGTGCTTCATCCGGCGATGGGCGCGAGCCCCGAGCACGGCTTCTACGGATATTGATAGCCTAAGCGCGCAAGCGCCGTCCGAAACGGAAGAGCGACCCGGCTTGCGGCTCAAGGCCACGGCCGGGTCTCGTTTTGCGGCGACGCTTGGGCCCCTTGCGGGTTTCCTTCAAAGCCAAAGCGCGCTAGAGCGAATTGACGCGAAAGTCCACAGACTTTTGCGATCAGGATTCGCTCCAGAATTTCGGTCCGGCGCGATTTCCCATCGCTCGAACGATCCCGTTCGAGGAGCAAGCGTGCTATGGCGCGGCCTGAAGCAACACGAAACTTCGAGGAATCCGACGATGACGCAAGCCGATTCGCCCCGTCTCGCCCATAGCGGCGTGCTCGCCGGAAAGAAGGGGTTGATCCTCGGCATCGCGAATAATCGCTCGATCGCCTATGGCATCGCCAAGGCGTGCAGCGAGGCGGGCGCCGAGCTCGCGCTCACCTATCAGGCGGAAGTTCTGGAGAAGCGCGTGCGGCCGCTCGCCGCCGAGCTCGGCGCGCATGTCGTCGGGCGCTGCGACGTCGCCGAGACCGAGACGATCGACGCCGTCTTCGCCGAAGTCGAGCGACTTTGGGGGAAGCTCGATTTTTTCGTCCATTGTCTCGCCTATTCGGACCGCGATCAGCTCAATGGCCGCTATGTCGACACGACGGCGGAGAACTTCACCCAGTCGCTGCTGATCTCCTGCTATTCCTTCACGGCGCTGGCGCAGCGCGCCGAGAAGCTGATGACCGACGGCGGCTCGATGCTGACCCTCACTTATTACGGCGCCGAGAAATGGATGCCGCATTACAATGTGATGGGAGTCGCCAAGGCGGCGCTCGAGGCTTCCGTGCGCTATCTGGCCGCCGACCTCGGCGAGAAGAACATTCGCGTCAACGCGATCTCGGCGGGGCCGATCAAGACCGCGGCGGCCTCGGGGATCGGCGACTTCCGCTACATTCTGCGCTGGAACGAATATAACGCGCCGATGCGCCGCGTCGTGACGATCGAGGAAGTGGGCGAGAGCGCGGTCTATCTGCTCTCTCCCATGGCGCGCGGAGTTTCAGGGGAGATCCTGCATGTCGACGCCGGCTATCACGTGGTCGGCATGATGCACCCCGCCGCGGCGCCGAAGATGGCGGAGCTCTTGGCGCTGCTGCCGCAGCACACGAAGTGAGGCGTGATGGCGTTGGCCGCGCTCGCGCCGAGGTGAAGATCGGCATCGGGCGCTAAATTCAAAAAGCTTTGTCGGCGAAGATCCGCGGCGCCCCTGAAGGCGCTGTTGTCGGCGGCGCGTAGGCGGGTCGTCCGTCGACGCCCGTTCGTCTTCGGCTCGAGGCAACCGATCGAACGGGATCGCGAGAAGATTTCCGCGCGGATCGCATGGGGAAGGCGCGAGGCGCGCCTTTAGCAGTCCAGCGCGACATTACTCGCGAAGGCGTTGGATCGGTTGGTGTCGCCGTCTGCGCGCCACGGCCGACAAACATGGAAAGTTTTCAAACTACCGCTCATAAAATTGGAAAACCGACGCAAAGACAAAGGTCGCGGACCTCCATACAACACTTCCAACGTTGGCGTGGCTCGATTGACCCTGCTTTAGCGCGCCCATAGCCTGACCTAAGCAATCTCTGCGCAGAGGCGACAAGAGGCGGCGTCGATACTGACGCCCCAATGCTGGCGCGCGCGGGCTGACTTCAGGAGAGGACCATGCGCGGGCATCGCCAAATGCGCCAGATTTTCCTCGCAGGCCTTTGCGGAGCCCCGTTCGCGCCCCTTGCCGCAAAGGCGCAGGTAAGCCTGCCGGACATCACCCTCAGCGCGCACAAAGTCCGTCCCGCTCGCGCGTCGAAGCCGCTTCTCGTAAAGGTCGCGAAAGTCACGACGGCTCTCGCGCGCGTCGCGCCGACGCGCCTCGAGCCGGCTGCGTCCGCGCCGCAGTCGGCCGCGGCGGTCTTGGACAAAAAGATGCGGACGCTGGACGCGGCGCGCGACGCGCTCTTACCGAAGACCGGGGCGTCGAGTTACATCATCAACCAAGCGGCGATCGAGAGGCTGCCGCAAGGCGACAACACGCCGATCGACAAGGTGATCTTGCAGGCGCCGGGCGTCTCGCAGGATTCTGCCGTCGCCAACCCGAATTTTCACATCCGCAACGAATATGCGAACGTCCAATATCGCATCAATGGCGTCGTGCTGCCCGAGGGCGTCTCCAGCCTCGGCCCGGTGCTCGACACGAGCTTCGTTGGGCGCGTCCAATTGCTCACCGGCGCGCTGCCTGCGCAATATGGGCTGCGCACATCGGGCGTGATCGACATCACCAGCCGCACTTTCGGGGAGCCGGGCGGCAACCTCAGCATCTACGGCGGCAGCCGCGAGACAATCAAGCCAAGCTTCGACTATGGCGGCAGTTCCGGCGACACGCAGTATTTCGTCACGGCGCGCGGCAATTGGAACGCGCTGGGCATCGAAAATCCGACGCAGAGCTTTGACGCGGCGCATGATCATACCGAACAAGGCAAATATTTCGCCTATCTCTCGACGCTGCTTGGCGACTCGACGCGCCTCAGCCTCTTCTCGGGCGGGGCCTCGAGCAATTTCCAAATTCCCTACAATCCTGGACAGTCGCCGATGGGCGACTTTGGCCCGAGCTATTACCCTTCCACGGCGGTGAACGAGAACGAATACGACCGCTTCTATTTCAACGTCGCCGCGCTGCAGACGAAGGTCGGCAATTTCGACGCGCAGCTCGCCGTGTTCCAGCGCCACGCGCATGTGCATTTCGTTCCCGACGTCTTCTCCGATCTGGTGTTCAACGACGTAGCGTCCAACGTCACGCGCGACAGCGATCTTTATGGAACGCAGTTCGACGCCTCCTATCGCTTAAACGACGAACATAAGATCCTCGGCGGCTTCGCCGTCAGCGCCGAGCGCACGCATGTGACCAACATGTCCGCAGTGCTGCCCGTAGATCCCGTGACCGGCGACATCGCCCCGACGCCCTTCGGCATCACGGACTACAACGCCAAGCTCGGCTGGAACATTGGCGGCTATCTGCAACAGGAGTGGAAGTTCAGCGACAAGCTGACGCTCAATAGCGGCGCGCGTTTCGACCAGCTCGATCAATATGTCGAGGCCAATCAGCTCAGCCCGCGATTTGGGTTAGTGTTCAAGCCCATGGAGGGCACGACCGTTCATGCCGGCTATGCGCGCTATTTCACGCCGCCGATGCAGGCGCAGGCGGCGCCGGCCAATCTCGCGCTGTGGAACAACACGACCAATCAGCCCGAGGCGCCCTTCGGCAGTCCCTTGAAGCCCGAGCGCGCCAACTACGTCGACGTTGGCGTCGATCAGACGTTGGCGCCGGGATTGAACGTCGGCCTCGACGCCTACGCCAAAGTTGCCTGGAACCAGATCGACGACGGCCAGTTCGGTCAGGCTGTGGTGTTGACCCAGTTCAATTATGCGCGCGGCTACACTAAGGGCATTGAATTCAAGAGCGCCTATCAAAACGGCGATTTCAAAGCCTATGGCAATTTTGCCGTCGGCACCGCGCGCGCCAAGGACGTCACCTCCAATCAATATCTGATCGATTGGACGACCTACGTGTATCTTTTGAACGATTACCACAACACCGACGACTCGCAGTTCATGAACGCTTCGGCTGGCGCCTCGTATAAATGGGAAAAGTTTCTATTTTCGACGAGCATGATCTATGGCAGCGGCCTGCGGGCGGGCTTCGCCAATTTCGATCACGTCCCGGCCTATCTTGTCGTCAATCTTGGCGTGGCGCGCGAACTCGAACTCGTCCCCGGGCAAAAACCGCTCGCCATTCGCTTCGACGTCACCAACGTGACGGACCGCAAATACGAACTGCGCGCGGGCAGCGGCATCGGCGTCTTCGCCCCGCAGTATGGCGCGCGGCGCGGATTTTTCGTCGGGCTCTCGCAGAAGCTTTAACGCGTCTTTGCGGTTTTCGCCAACCCGATTGTCATCAATTTCGTCATCTACGCCGCGCCGTCGGGCGGCCCATCGTGGATGAGGTCGCTCAACCGACGGATTTCCTGCTTGCAGATTTCGCGCGCCCTCCAGTCCCACTGTCTCTCGTAAGCGAGGCGCAGCCGCCGACGCCAGCTTTCGAGCTCCCGACTGAGGCGATGCGGCTTGGCGCCGCTCTCGAAGGGAATGATTTGGGCACTGGGCATCTTTCTCGTCTTTCCGCCGCTTGGGCCGCAAGCAACACAATCAGTCCTTTCTCTTGAGATATTGCGCGGCGCTGTGACGCCCAGGGGCGTACGCGGGCGCTACGGTCAACTAAGCCGCAGGCGTCCGCACGCACTGTACATCCCTTGCTTCTTGCGGCGTCCGGGTCCCACATTCCCTCCAGCCGCAAAATCCCCTAATGCTCGCGCTCATGCCTGAGTCTCGCGCTTCGAAACCGCCGCCGCTGCTCCTCCAAAACGCCCGTCTCGTCGATCCGGCGACCGGGATCGAGATGCTGGGCGGACTGCTCACGCTCGGGGGGCGCATCGCCGATCTCGGGCCCGGCGCGACCTTCGCGCCGGAGGGAGCGCGCGTCATCGACTGCGGGGGCGACGTCGTCGCGCCTGGCCTCATCGATATGCAGGCCTTCGTCGGCGAGCCGGGCGCCGAGCACCGCGAGACGATCGCGACCGCGACCTTCGCCGCGGCGGCGGGCGGCGTCACAACGCTCCTCGCATCGCCCATGACCTCTCCGGCCGTCGACGATCCGGCCGTCGTCGATTTCGGTCCTGCGCCGCGCGCGCGACACGGGCCGCGTGCGCGTCCTGCCGATGGCGGCCCTGACCAAGGGATGCGCGGGCCGCGAGATCGCCGAATACGGCCTACTGCGACAGGCGGGCGCGGCCTGCTTCAGCGACGGCGGCCGTTCAATCGCCAATGCGCTCGTCATGCGCCGCGCGCTGACCTATGCGCGGGGCTTCGATTCGCTCGTCGCGCATTTCCCGCAAGACCGCGACCTCGCCGCGGAGGGCGTCATGAACGAGGGCGAGACGGCGATGCGTCTCGGTCTCGCGGGCGTGCCGGGCGAAGCCGAGACGATCGCGCTCGACCGCGACCTGCGCCTCGTCGCGCTCACCGGCGCGCGCTATCACGCGACGATCCTCGCCGCGCCGCAATCGCTGGAAGCCTTTCGCGCAGCGAAGGCGCGCGGCCTTCCCGTCACCTGCGGGACGACGATCAATCATCTGACCTTGAACGAGGCCGACATCGGCGATTATCGCACCTTCCTGAAGCTGCGCCCGCCGCTGCGGCGGGAGAAGGACCGCGTGAAGCTCGTCCAGGCGCTGGCGGGAGGGTTGATCGACGTGATCGTCTCGGATCACGACCCGCAGGACGTGGAGACGAAGCGCCTGCCTTTCGGCGAGGCGGAGTTCGGCGCGATCGGGCTCGAAACGATGCTCGCCGCGGCTCTTCGCCTCATGCATTCGGGCGACGTGCCGCTGCCGCGGCTTCTGGCCGCGATGTCATCCCGGCCCGCCGAAATCTTGGGGCTGGAGCAGGGCCGGCTGCAGAAGGGCGCGCCGGCGGACGTCATCCGCTTCGATCCTGACGAGCCTTTCGTCGTTGAGCCGGGAGAGCTTCATTCGCGTTGCCGCAACACGCCCTTCGACGGTGCGCTGCTGCAGGGCGTCGTGAAGCTCACCCTGGTCGCGGGGGAGGTTGTTTACGAAGCCTGACTTTCCTCCGCGGCTCCGCATAATTCTCCGGCGAGCGCCCGCGCGATCAGGGCGCGCGTCTCCTTCACGCCATAGAGCGCGGCGAACGAGCCGAATCGCGGTCCCTTCTCTTCGCCGAGCAGCACCGCGTAGAGCATGTTGAAGAAGTCATTGGAGACGCCCGGCCGTTCCGGCGTCGCGCCCTTGGCCTTCAAATCCTGATAGCGCGGCACCGTGCGGGCGAGATCGTAGAGCGCGGTCTGGATCGCCTCGCCGTCGGCGCCTTCGGGCATCGCGCCAAGCGCCTTCGAGAGGTTTTGCAGCACCTCGCGCTCGGTCTCGTCGGCGGGCCGATAGCGCTTCTTGGGCCGCACGAAGTCGCGAAAATAGGCGACCGCATAGCCAAGGAGCTTGTCGAGCCGGGGGTGGTTCTCGGGCGAGGCCTGCGGGGCGTAGCGGCGCAGAAACCCCCAAAGCACGCTCGGGTCGTCGGCGTTGGCGACGGTCGCGAGATTGAGCAGCATCGCGAAGCTGACGGTCGTCCCCTTGGCGTTCGTTTCGCCTGGATGATGCAGAACCTCGGGCTCGGGCGGCCGCCCGGCGTGAATGTGCCAGACCGGATTTCCGAGCCTCTCCTTCCACGCCTGGCGCGGATAGGCGTCGAGAAAGGCGAGATAGTCGTCGACGTTCCTCGGGATCACGTCGAAGTGCAGGCGCTTTGCCGCCGTGGGCCTCTGATACATGAATTGCGCGAGGCTCTCGGGGCTCGCATAGGTCAGCCATTCCTCGATCGTCAGCCCATTGCCCTTCGACTTCGAGATTTTCTGCCCGTCGGCGTCCAGGAAGAGTTCGTAATTGAAGCCCTCGGGCGGCTTGCCGCCGAGCGCGCGCACGATCGCGCTCGACACCTTGACCGAGTCGATGAGGTCCTTGCCGGCCATCTCGTAGTCGACGCCGAGCGCATACCAGCGCATCGCCCAATCGGGCTTCCATTGCAGCTTGCAATGGCCGCCGGTGACGGGCGTCGTGAAGCTCTCGCCGGTCTCGGGATCCCGCCAGTCGATCGTGCCGGCGTCGACGTCGCGTCCCGCGAGCGGGACCTGCATCACCACGCCGGTCTTGGGGTGAAGGGGCAGGAAGGGAGAATAGGTCGCCGCGCGCTCCTCGCGAAACGTCGGCAGCATGATCTCCATTACCGCGTCATAGCGCGCAAGCAGGCGCAACAGCGCCTCGTCGAAGCGGCCCGTGCGGTAGTAATGCGTCGCGGAGGCGAACTCATAGTCGAAGCCGAAGGCGTCGAGGAAGGCGCGAAGCCGCGCATTGTTGTGCGCCCCGAAGCTCTCATGCGTCCCGAACGGGTCCGGGACCTTTGTGAGCGGCTTCCCGAGATGTTGAGCGACGAGCTCTTTGTTGGGGATGTTGTCGGGGACCTTGCGCAGCCCGTCCATGTCGTCGGAGAAGGCGATGAGCTTCGTCGCGAACTGACCTTCGGTCAAAACCTCGAAGGCGCGGCGCACCATCGAGGTGCGCGCCACTTCTCCGAAAGTGCCGATATGCGGCAGGCCCGAAGGGCCGTAGCCCGTCTCGAACAGCACATGCTTCTGCCCCGTGGCTCCGATGCGCTTGACGAGCTTCCTCGCCTCCTCGAAGGGCCACGCGGGCGAGACGCGCGCGGCCTCAATGAGCTCGGACGGAAAGGCGGCGGTTTCGGAGAGCGAGGACATAGGCGTTCGCGCAAAAGGGGGAGGGGCGGGCACAGTAGGAATGCTGCGGCGCCGCGTCAACGGCGGGACGCGCATCAGCTCCGCTCGACGTCCGAGGCTGTTCCTTAGCGACTTGGCAAAATTTGCCAAAATCCTCACGCCATTTGGGCCGCGGCGGCCGGGCGTCTATGATGGGCGAAACTCCGCGACGCAGCAGGCTCCTCTCGATGTCCATCCTCGAAAAGCCCTCATCCCTCTCCTGTGGCGCGGCGGCCTGCGACGCGGGCGAGGTCGCGGTCCTGACGATCGACCTCGGGGCGCTCGCCCGAAACTTTAAGCTCCTCGCCGAACGGGCGGCGCCGGCGGAATGCGCGGCGGTCGTCAAGGCCGACGCCTATGGTCTTGGACTCGAGCCCGTCATGCGCGCCCTGCTCGGCGCCGGTTGCCGCACTTTCTTCGTCGCCACCGCCGGCGAGGGTGCGCAGGCGCGCGCGGTCTCCCGCGACGCGATCCTCTATGTGTTCAACGGCGCGCCGCCGGGCTCTGGCCCTCTTCTTGTTTCGCAAGAGTTGCGGCCCGTGCTGAACTCGATCGACGAGATCGCCGAATGGGCGGCGCTCGCGCCAACGAAGCCCGCAGCGCTCCATATCGACACTGGCATGAGCCGCTTGGGCGTCGCGCCTCAGGAGGGGGGGGCCGCGGCGCGGCTCGCGCAGGCCTTTTCGCTCGAGCTTGTCATGAGCCATTTCGTCTCGTCGCAGCAGGCGGAAAACCGCCGCAACGATCTACAGATCGCTCAGTTCGCGCTTGGGCGCGCTCATTTTCCGGAGGTCGCCGCGTCGCTCGCCAATTCTTCAGGGATTTTTCTCCCGCAGCGTCCGTATCTCGACCTCGTGCGTCCAGGCTATGCGCTCTATGGCGGCAATCCGACGCCCGGAAGCCCCAGCCCCATGCGCCCGGTGGTCAAGCTCGAGGCGCGCATCCTGGCGCTGCGCGAGATCAAAGAGGGCGAGAGCGTCGGCTATGATGCGACCTGGACCGCCTCGCGCCCGACCCGGCTCGCGACGCTCGGCGTCGGCTATGCGGACGGACTGCCGTGGGGCGCCTCGCGGCGGCTGGACGCGCCGCCGCTGGAAGCGCTCGTTTCGGGCTTTCGCTGTCCCATCGTCGGCCGCGTCTCGATGGACGCCATCGTGCTCGATCTCACCGATGCGCCGTCTTTCATCGCGCGGCGCGGCGACTTCGTCGAGATTCTGGGCGAAACGACCGGCGTCGACGCGCTGGCGGAGCGGGCCGGCACGATCGGTTACGAGATTTTGACGCGGCTCGGCCGCCGCTATACCCGGCGCTACATCGGCGGGTAGGCGACTGCCACGTTTGCCATCCGGCCGGCGACGTGGCACTGCGGCGCCATGTCTGCCGAAAGCCCCTCTTCCCTCACGCCGCGCGTCTCCTTCGTCTCGCTCGGCTGCCCCAAGGCGCTCGTCGACAGCGAGCGTATCGTCACGCGGCTGCGGGCCGAGGGCTATGAGCTGGCAAAAAACCACGCGGGGGCGGATGTCGTTGTCGTCAACACCTGCGGCTTTCTCGACAGCGCCAAGGCCGAGTCGCTGCGGGCGATCGAAGCGGGGTTGAAGGAGAACGGCAAGGTCGTCGTCACCGGCTGCATGGGCGCCGATCCTTCCGATATTCTCGCCAAATTCCCCGCCGTTCTCGCGGTCACACGCCCGCAGGACTATGAGAGCGTCGTCGAGGCGGTGCACCGCGCGGCGCCGCCGGCGCATGATCCCTTCCTCGATCTCGTGCCGGAAGAGGGCGTGAGATTCACGCCGCGCCATTACGCCTATCTGAAAATTTCGGAGGGCTGCGACAACAGTTGCTCCTTCTGTATCATCCCGCATCTGCGCGGGCCGCTCGTCTCACGTCCGGCGGCGGAGGTGCTTCGCGAGGCCGAAAAGCTCGTGAAGGCCGGCGTCAAGGAGCTCATCGTGATCTCCCAGGACACGAGCGCCTATGGACGCGACCTGCGCTACGCCGAGAGTCCCTACAAGGACCGGCAGGTTCGCGCGCGCTTTCTCGATCTCGTGCGGGCGCTCGGAGACTTCGGCGTGTGGGTGAGGCTGCATTACGTCTACCCCTACCCGCATGTCGACGAGGTGATGGCGCTGATGGCGGAGGGAAAGGCTCTCCCCTATCTCGACATCCCCTTTCAGCACGCCGCGCCTTCCGTCCTGAGAGCGATGAAGCGTCCGGCGAACGAGGAAAAGGTTTTGGAGCGCATTCGCGCCTGGCGGCGAGCGGTTCCGGATCTCACCTTGCGCTCGACTTTCATCGTCGGCTTTCCCGGCGAAACGGAAGCGGACTTCGCCACGCTCCTCGACTGGCTGGAGGAGGCCGAGATCGACCGCGCGGGCGCCTTCAAATATGAGCCGGTCGCCGGCGCGCCGGCCAACGATCTGGGGCTTCCCGCGGTTCCCGACGAGATCAAGGAGAGCCGCTGGAACCGGTTCATGACGCGCCAGCAGGCGATCAGCGCGCGACTCCTGAAGCGCAAGGTCGGCAAGCGCTTGTCCGTCATCATTGACGAACCCGGCGGCGGCGCGATCAGTGCGTCGGCGAGGGGCCGCAGCAAGGGGGACGCGCCGCAGATCGACGGCGTGGCGCATGTCGCTTCGCATCGTCCGCTGCGCGCGGGCGAGATCGTCAGCGTGAAGATCGAGCGCGCCGACGCCTATGATCTCTTCGGCTTGGCGTCTTAGCGCGAATTCGCAAAACTTGATGGACTTTTGCGACGAGAACGCTCCAGCTTTTTGATCTGGCGCGGTTTCTCGTCACTCAAACGAGTCCGTTCGTGGGACAAGCGCGTAGCGGGCCGCTTCGTGGAAGCGGAGGTTCCCCCTCCTTCCCGCTCCCCCGCCTCACGGGAGCGGGGAGCGGCGGACGTTGCTCGAAATCCCTGTGGCGCGCAGAGCCTTAACTCCCTCTCCCGCGAAGCGGGGAGGGCTGGGAGGGGGCTGCAAAGCGCGCAATGAAGCGCTCCAGGCGGGTGGCCGCGCAGCTTGGCGGCGCGGGGAAAGTCTGTATCCTTGCGCAAAGCCTTGGAGCGTGAAGGGAGGACGGGGTGACGGTTCTCGAGCCTGCGCAGAAACTCGCGGGTAAAAGGATTCTGCTCGTCGTGGGAGGCGGGATCGCGGCGTATAAGGCGCTCGAGCTCGTTCGCAGGCTGCGCGAGGCGGGCGCTTCGACGCGCGTCGTCTTGACGGCGGCGGGCCGGGAATTCGTCACCGAGCTTTCTTTCGCCGCCCTTTCCGGCGCGCCCGTCCACGCCGACCTCTTCGACTCTGCGCTCGAAGGCGAAATGGGGCACATCCGCCTCTCGCGCGACGCCGATCTCGTCGTCGTCGCGCCGGCGACGGCCGATCTCCTGGCAAAGGCGGCGAATGGAATCGCCAATGATTTGGCGACGACGCTGCTGCTTGCGACCGACAAGCGGGTGCTGTTCGCGCCGGCGATGAATCTGCGCATGTGGCTTCATCCCGCGACGCAGCGCAACGCCGCGCAGCTGGCTTCGGATGGGGCGCTCTTCGTCGGCCCCGAAGAGGGAGACATGGCCTGCGGCGAGCATGGGCCCGGCCGCATGAGCGAGCCGGAGGCCATCGTCGACGCGATTCAAACGGCGCTCGCGCCCGCCGCGGGGCCGCTCGCCGGACTCCACGTGATCGTGACCTCGGGCCCGACACATGAGCCGATCGACCCGGTTCGCTATATCGCCAACCGTTCCTCCGGCAAGCAGGGCCATGCGATCGCCGCCGCCGCGGCGCAGGCCGGCGCGCGCGTGACGCTCGTGACCGGCCCCGTCAACCTGCCCGACCCCGCGGGCGTCGAAACTCGTCGCATCGAGACGGCGCGCGAAATGCTCGCAGCCGTCAACGCCGCTTTGCCCGCCGATGTCTTCGTCGGCGCCGCGGCGGTCGCCGACTGGCGCGTCGAAGCCGCGGGCGGCAAGATCAAGAAGCAGAAGGGCGGGGCGCCCCCGCAACTCGGGCTCGTCGAGAATCCCGATATTCTCGCCGACGTCGCCGCGCGCGGGCAGGGGAGGCCCCGACTCGTCGTCGGCTTCGCAGCCGAGACCGAGGACCTCCTGCATCATGCGCGCGAAAAACTCGCCCGCAAGCGCGTCGATCTCATTGTCGCCAATGACGCGGGGTCGGGCGTGTTCGGCGCCGAGCAGAACGAAGTTCATCTCATCACGCCCGAAGGGGTGGAAAGCTGGCCGCGTCTCGGCAAGGCCGAAGTCGCCTTGCGGCTCGTCGCGCGGATCGCGACGATGCTCAAGGGGAACGCAGGCAAGGAGGGAGCGGCATGAAAGTCGAAATCCGCCGGTTCCCGCATGGGGAAGGGCTCGATCTGCCCTTTTACGCGACGGGCGGCTCCGCCGGCCTCGACGTCTGCGCGGCGCTGCCTTCGGGCTCCAAGCTCGTGCTCGAGCCCGGCGCGCGCGATCTCGTGCCGACGGGCTTCGCGCTGCGTCTGCCGCCGGGGTTTGAGGCGCAGCTGCGCCCGCGCTCGGGCCTTGCGCTGGAGCATGGCGTGACGATCCTCAACGCGCCCGGCACGATCGACAGCGACTATCGCGGCGAGGTGAAGGCGATCCTTGTCAATCTCGGCCCGCGGCCTTTCGAGATCCTGCGCGGCATGCGGATCGCGCAGCTCGTCGTCGCGCCTGTGGCCCGCGTCGAGCTCGTCGAGATCGCGGAGCTTGCGGAGACGCCGCGCGGGGCCAACGGTTTCGGCTCGACGGGGCTCGCCGAGGACTCCACTCCATGACGCTTCTGCCCCGCGCCGCGCGCGCGGCGCTGCTCGCGGTGCTGGATATCTCGCTGCATGCGCGCGGCCGTCCGGTCAGCTCGAAGGAGCTGGCGGCGCGGCATGCTCTGCCGCCGCGCCGGCTCGAAGGCCTGCTGCAGGCGCTGGTGCATGCCGGCCTGCTGAAGTCGCTCCGCGGTCCCTCCGGCGGCTATGAGCTCGCCAAGGAAAGGCGGCGCCTGACGCTCGCCGACGTTCTGCGCGTCGCGCTGCGCGTCGACGAGGAAGAGGGCGTCGAAGCTAATATTGCGCCGGTCTCGCTCGAAGCGGCGATCACGCCTGCGCTGCAGGAGATCGAAGCTGAACTGTTCCAGCTCCTGGAGACGGTCACGCTCGACGATCTCTGCACGCGCGCGCTCGTCGTTGGCTTTGGGAACGAGGAGAAAGCGCAGGCGGATTTCGAGATTTGAAATACCGCAACATGACCGCAGGCAGCTAGAGATAATGCTGAAGCGTTGCTGTAGTTTATCTCTCCCGCTGAGAAGTTGAGAGAGCCGCGGTCAAATTTTCGCCTAGAAAGTCGCTGATCCTATGCGCGCTCGTGGATCAGACGATCGAGCGCGGGCGACGCGGGCAAACGGGCGTCCCCCTCTGAAGCTCCAAGGCTTTGAAGATCTGAGCCCTGCGGCGCGCCGAGCTGCGCCCGATCGCACCAACCCATCGTCTCTGAGAGCCCGTCCGCGAACATGTTGAGTCCTATGAGTCACTTGTGATTCCATGGGTCAGCACGATTCGTTGGGAGCTGGCCGATGTGGACGGACGAAAATCGGGGTCGCTATGACCGGAGCAAGTTGCGTTATCCGAGCGATTTGACCGACGAGGAATGGGCGCAGGTGGAGCCGCTGCTGCCTCCGGCCAAGCGCGGCGGCGCCAAGCGCACGGTGAACCTGCGCGAGGTGGTCAACGGTCTCCTCTACGTGCTCAGCACGGGCTGCCAATGGCGAGCGATCCCGCAGGATTTGCCGCCAAAGAGCACGGTCTACGACTATTTCGACCTTTGGGATTGGGATGGGACGCTCAACCGCATCCATTGGGAGCTTTACGTCAAATGCCGCGAACAGGCGGGACGCGAAGCGAGCCCGACAGCGGCCATCATCGACAGCCAAAGCGTGAAGAGCGCAGAAAAAGGGGGGCCTGCATCGACCCTTGCGGCTATGACGCGGGCAAGAAGATCAAGGGCAAGAAGCGACATATCCTCGTCGATACGCAGGGCTTGCTGATGCACGCGCTCGTGCACCCGGCCGACATTCAGGACCGCGACGGCGGCGTGCTGGTGATGGCGACGTTGTTTGGGGCTTTCCCGTTCCTGTTGAAGCTCTACGCCGACGGCGGTTATCAAGGGCCGGAGTTTCGAACGGCTATCGACAAGGTGATCGCCGACGTAAACGTCGAGATCGTCAAGCGCTCAGATCAGGCGCAAGGCTTCGTCGTTTTGCCCAAGCGCTGGATCGTGGAACGGACGTTCTCATGGCTTGGCAGATGCCGCAGGCTCGCCAAGGACTGGGAATGCCTGTCGCGCAGGGCGCTGGCCTTCCTGCGCCTCGCCTCCATCCGCCTCATGCTGCGAAAGCTATGCAATCCAGCGTGATCCTTCCGGACAGACTCTGAGGTGAACGCATGAAACGCACCGCTATCGCGCTCTTCTTCCTGCTCATTTCTTCCGCGGCGCATGCCGACAACATTGTGGTAGGCTGTCCTTTGCTTGACAAATATAGCGACACCGATGTGCGCACGCTTCTCAGCGAAGTGCGCTCGGTGCTGAGCGACAAGGAGGTCGGAACGATCTACTCCCGTTATCTGTCGCTCAGAAGCGCCTGCCAGAACAACGCCAACGCCTCGCGCGTGCTGCCGGTCTCCGAGAAGCTTCGCAATTGGCTCGCCCAGTATGGCGTGGACGTGCGGCAGCTCGGGCGCCGGCTGTAAACGGCCCAAATCGCCGCCGCGATTCTCTCGCCGCGCCTGCAACGCGGGCGCGTCGTTCGCACGCCTAAGCGGGGTGACAATCCGGCCCGACCATGCCAAAAGCGTCGCCACCAGAGCGACGGGGGCGGGAAAGTCGGATGTCGGTACTCAATTCCTTTCGCAAATCGCTCACGCCGATCCATCCGGAAGGTTATATTTTCATCGCGGGCTTCGCGATCGTAGCCTTCCTTCTCCACTGGATCTCCGGGACGCTCGGCTGGATCGGCTTCATCGCTACGGCTTGGTGCGCCTATTTTTTCCGCGATCCTCCGCGCGTCACGCCCTTGCGCGAAGGACTCGTGGTCTCGCCCGCCGACGGGATCGTCTGCTCGGTGGGCTTCTTCCTGCCGCCAGCCGAGCTTGGGCTCGGCGCCGAGCCCCTGCAGCGCGTCTCCGTCTTCATGAGCGTCTTCGACGTGCATGTGAACCGCGCGCCGATCGCGGGCCGCATCGCGCGCATCGCCTACCGGCCGGGCCTGTTCGTCAACGCCGATCTCGACAAGGCGAGCGAGGACAATGAGCGCAACGGCCTGGTGATCGACGCGCCGCAAGGCCGTTTCGGCGTCGTGCAGATCGCCGGTCTCGTCGCGCGCCGCATCGTCTGCTTCGTCCGCGACGGCGAGGAGCTCGCCGTCGGCCAGCGCTTCGGTCTCATCCGTTTCGGTTCGCGCGTCGACGTCTACATGCCGTCATATGCGAAGCCCATGGTGGGCGTCGGTTCGCGCGCCATCGCCGGCGAGACCGTGCTTGCGGATCTTTCCGCTCACACGCCGGCGCTGTCCTTCAAAGCGGGCTAACGCCGCGACGCCGGCGCTTTCCTGACCCCTTCCGACCAGGCTCGAGCCACGTGACCGACAGCCAGTCCTTCGACAATCCCGAAAACGAGCTCACCCCAATCGAGCGGCGCCGCTTGCGCTTTCGCAAGATTCCGATCCGCGCGGTGCTGCCCAATCTCGTCACGCTGCTGGCGCTGTCGATGGGGCTGACCGCGATCCGCTATGCGGTCGACGGAAAATTCGATACCGCCGTGCTCGCCATCATCGCCGCCGCCGTGTTCGACGGTTTCGACGGAAGGCTTGCGCGCGCGCTCAAGGGGACGACGCGCTTTGGCGCCGAGCTCGAACTCGCTCGCCGATTTCGTGGACTTCGGCGTCGCGCCGGCGCTCGTGCTCTATTTTTGGCTGCTGCACGAGGTCAAGAACTTCGGCTGGTTTGCGACGCTCGCCTTCGCCATCGCCGCGGCGCTCCGCCTCGCGCGCTTCAACGTCATGGCCGAGGACCCGACGCGGCCCGCCTGGCACGCGCAATTCTTCGTCGGCATGCCCTCGCCGGCCGGCGCGGTGACGGTGCTGCTGCCGCTCTATCTGCACCTTTCGGCGCTGGAGCTTCCGGCTTCCAAGGCCTTTGCGCCGCTCTTCATCGTCTATGTGCTGGCCATCGCCTTTCTGATGGCGAGCCCCATCCCGCATTTTTCGGGAAAAAAGATGGGACGCGTGCCGCGCGATCTGATCATTCCTCTGCTCTTTTGCGTCGTCGTGCTGCTGTTGCTGCTGTGGACCTATCCGATGGAGATTTTGATCCTGCTCAGCCTCGGCTATCTCGTGTCGATCCCCTTCGCCATTCGTCGCTACAGAGTCCTGACGCGAGCGGAAAAGGACCCCGCAGCGGCCGCTAGCTCTTGAAAATGGCGGACGGCGGAGTTCGACGGGGCGAGCTTCGGCCCAAGAGCGCGCCGCTGGCGCGAAAACCGTCCTGGCGCTTTGGGCTGCGAAAATTCGCTGGCGGTTGCTAATAAATGCAGGAATTTCGCGCCTTTATGCCGCACTTGCGCCCGCTGCGGCCCGGCGTGCATAGTGCCCGAAAATAACGACGGCAGGGGAGCGTGGCGCGCCGAGTTGAGGTCGCGCCGAGTTCAGGCGACATGCGCATCAGGATTCTCGGATCGGGGGCCGGCGGCGGCTTTCCGCAATGGAACTGCAATTGCGCTAATTGTCGCGCCGTGCGCGCGGGCGAGCCGGGCTTTTCGCCGCGCACCCAATCTTCGCTCGCGGCGAGCGCCAATGGCCGTGACTGGGTGCTGCTCAACGCTTCTCCCGACCTGCGCCAGCAGATCGAGAAAAATCCCGAGCTTGCGCCCAGCGGCGACGATCCCGTGCGCGCCAGTCCGATCAAGGCCGTCGTTGTGACGAACGGAGACGTCGACCATGTGACCGGCCTTCTCACGCTGCGGGAGGCGCAGCCTTTCACGGTCTATGGCTCCGCGCGCGTGCTCGAGGTTCTGTCGCAAAACCGAATCTTCAACGTGCTCTCGCCCGCTTGCGTCACGCGCGAGGAGCTACCGCCGGAAACGCCGGTCGCCTTGAAAGGCGCAGGAGTTGATCTTGGCCTCAAGGTCGAAGCCTTCACGGTCTTGGGCAAGATCGCGCTGTGGCTCGAGGACGCGCTGAAGGCGAATTTCGGCAGCGTCGAAGGAGACACGTTGGGATTGAAGATTACCGAGACCGAAAGCGGCAAGTCATTCTTCTATATTCCCGGCTGCGCGGGCGTCGATGCGGCCTTGGCCTCGCGCCTGCGCGGCGCCGCGCTCGTCTTCTTCGACGGCACGCTCTGGCATGAGAACGAGATGATCGAGCAGGGTCTCCTCGGCAAGACGGGAACGCGCATGGGGCACATCAACATGAGCGGGCCGGACGGCTCGATCGCGGCCTTCGCGCCGCTCGGCGTCGCGCGAAAGATTTACGTGCACATCAACAATTCGAATCCGGCGCTGAACGCCTTGTCGAAGGAGCGGCGGGAGGCTGAAGCCGCCGGATGGGCAGTCGGCGAAGACGCGATGGAGGTCCTGCTGTGAACAACGACGTTCTCGACTCGCACGCCTTTCTCAATGCGCCGCCCCTTTCGCCCGAGGCTTTCGAAGCGGCGATCCGCGCGATTGGCGTCGAGCGCTATCACGACAAGCATCCGTTCCATAAGCTCCTGCACGGCGGCAAGCTCAATCGCGAGCAGGTGCGCGCCTGGGCGCTCAACCGCTATTGTTATCAGGAAGCCGTTCCGCGCAAGGACGCCGCCTTCATGAGCCGCGCGCATGATCGCGAGCTGCGGCGCGAGTGGCTGCATCGTATTCACGATCACGACGGTCTCGGAGAGGAGGCGGGCGGCATCGAGCGCTGGCTCGTTTTGACTGACGGGCTCGGCCTGCCGCGCGACTATGTGATGTCGCGACGCGGCGCCCTGCCGGCGACGAAGTTCGCCGTGGAAGCCTATGTTCGCTATGTCGTCGAGCAGCCGCTCGTCGTCGCCGTGGCCTCCTCGCTGACCGAGCTCTTCGCCCCGGCCATCCACCGCGAGCGCATCGCCGGCATGCTCGAGAACTACGATTTCGTCGACGACCATGTGATGGCCTATTTCAAACGCCGGCTGTCGCAGGCGCCGCGCGATGCCGATTTTGCGCTCGATTACATCAAGAAGAACGCGCTGAGCCGCGCCGAGCAGGAGGCGTGCATTGACGCCGTGCGCTTCAAGTGCAACGTCTTGTGGGCGCAGCTCGACGCGCTACATCACGCCTATGTGACGCCCGCCATCGTCCCGCCGGGCGCCTTCCAGCTCGGACAGACCTTCCCGTGATTGAGACGCCGGCGCGATACGTCATCGACGCGAGCAGCCGTCCTGCCTTCGAGCGATGGGCGCGGCTGCATCAGGACCGGCCGCGATCGCGCAGCGTCGTGCTCGCCCCGGAGCGCGCCTATGAGATCGACGCGATCTCGCTTGCGGTCTTGAGCGAGATCGACGGCGCCAAGACCGTCGGGCGGATGGCTCAGGAGCTGTCGGCGCGTTACGGCGCGCCGCAAGAGGTCGTCTCGCGCGACGTAATCACGCTGCTGCAGGGCCTTTCGGACAAGCGGCTGCTGCGTGAGGGGCCTTCGCCTTTTTGCGCACCGCCTGCTTCACCCGGCGCGCGGGGCTACGCGCCTTTCGCCGGCGGTCCGACCGGGCTCTTGGCGGAGCTGACGCATCGCTGCCCGCTGCAATGTCCCTATTGCTCCAACCCGATCGAGCTCGAACGCGCCAATGTCGAGCTCACGGCGCGCGAGTGGGGCGACGCCTTCCGGCGCGCCGCGGAAATCGGCGCCATGCAACTGCATCTTTCCGGCGGCGAGCCGACCTTGCGCAAGGATCTCGAAGAGATCCTCGCCTTCGCGGTCGATGCGGGGCTTTACACCAATTTGATCACCTCGGGCGTGACGCTGACGCGCGAACGCCTCGAAGGCCTGGCCAAGATCGGGCTCGACCATGTGCAGCTCTCGATCCAGGACGTCGAGCCCGAGAACGCCGACCGTATCTCTCGCTATGAGGGCGGCTTCGCCAGGAAGCGCCAGGTCGCGCGCTGGACCGGCGAACTCGGCATGGGCCTCACGATCAACGCGCCGATGCACCGTCAGAACATCGCGCATCTGCCGCAGATCATCGATTTCGCGGTTCAATCGGGGGCGCAGCGCATCGAGATCGCGCATATCCAATATTACGCCTGGGCCTTGAAGAACCGCGCCGCGCTCATCCCGACGCGCGACGTGTTCCTCGGCACGGTCGGGATCGTCGAGGACGCCAAGCAGCGCCTGAAGGGCGTGCTCAATTTCGATTTCGTGATCCACGATCACTACGCCTCGCGGCCCAAAGCCTGCACCGGCGGCTGGGGGCGTTCGATCGTCGCCGTGACGCCTTCGGGCAAGGCGCTGCCCTGCCATGCGGCGCAGACGATTCCGGGCCTCGTCTTCGACGACGTGCGAGAACGCGATCTCGCCGACATCTGGCTCAACGGCGCAGCCTTCAGCGCCTTTCGCGGAACCGACTGGATGCGGGAGCCCTGCCGCTCCTGCGAGCGACGCGAGATCGACTTCGGCGGCTGCCGCTGTCAGGCGATGGCGGCGATCGGCGATCCGCAAGCGACGGATCCCGCCTGTCATCTTTCGCCGGCCCACGAGGCTTTCGCGAGGCTTGGCGAGTCCGAGGCCGAAGCGCCGGCTCCCCCTTTCATCTATCGGCGCATGAGCGCCGAGGCCGCGAAGACCGCCGAGCCGGTCTGAGCGCTAAAAGCGCGCCAAGATTTCGGCGAGCGACCGAGAACCCGGCGCGGCCAGGCCTTCGGCGCAGGCCGGACGCCGGCAAGGCTCAGACATTCCGCCGAAGCGACAAAGCATCCCACTGAAAAATAATGATTTTTGCTGTCATGTATTTGTCATCGCGCTGTCGCAAGAACGCTGGTCGAGGCCCGCTAACATCGCCGCCGCGTAGGAGCCTACCGCTCACGCGCTCTCGTTCTCGAGCCAGGAAGAATCTCCGTCATGACTTCGCACTTTCTTAAGCGCGCGGCGCTGGTCGCGCTGGCTCTTGTCGCGTCCACGGGAGCCGCTCTCGCCGTCGACATCTCCGGCGCCGGGGCGACCTTCCCCTACCCGATCTATGCGAAATGGGCCGAGGCCTATAAGGCCGCGACCGGCGCGAGCCTGAACTATCAATCGATCGGCTCCGGCGGCGGAATCAAGCAAATCAAGGCGCGCACCGTGACCTTTGGCGCTTCCGACCAGCCGCTCAATCCCGAGGAGCTCCAAGCCGCCGGGCTCGTGCAATGGCCTCAGATCATGGGCGGCATCGTTCCCGTCGTGAATTTGGACGGCGTCGCGCCGGGGGCGCTCGCGCTGAACGGCGATGTGCTCGCGAAGATTTTCCTCGGCGAAATTACGAGTTGGGACGATCCGGCGATCAAGAAGCTCAACCCCAAGGCGAAGCTCCCGCAGCTGCCGATCGTCGTCGCGCATCGCTCCGACGGTTCGGGCACCACCTTCAACTTCACCAATTATCTCTCCAAGGTCTCGCCGACCTGGAAGGAAAAGATTGGCGAAAACACCGCCGTGGAATGGCCGGTCGGCGTCGGCGCCAAGGGGAATGAAGGCGTCTCCAGCACCGTCGCCAACACGAAGGGCGCCATTGGCTATGTCGAATACGCCTATGCGAAGCAAAACAAGATGACCTATACGAAGATGGCGAACAAGGACGGCAAGGTCGTGGCGCCGACCTCCGAGTCCTTCCAGGCCGCCGCCGCCAACGCGGACTGGGCGAAGGCGCCGGGATTTTATGAGATCCTGACGAATGAGTCCGGCGCGAGGTCCTGGCCGATCACCGCCTCGAGCTTCATCCTGATGCCAAAGCAGCCGCAGGACGCCGCCTCCTCCGCGGAAGCCCTGAAGTTTTTCGGCTGGGCCTTCGCCAACGGCGCCAAGTCTGCTGAGGAGCTCGACTATATTCCGATGCCGGCGAACGTCGTCACGCTCATCAAGAAGACCTGGGCGACCGAGCTCAAGGGCGCGGACGGCAAGCCTTTGTACAATTGACGCGAACCTCAAGGAACAGGACTGCGTCGTAAGACCGCGCGCGCTGTAAGCGCCGGCGGGGAGAGGAAGCACAGGTGAACGAACGAGTCATGGAGCGCGCCGGCGCGGGAGATCTGGGCGCGCTCGCGTCGCAGGGCTCCGCAACGGCGGAACGGGGGCGCGTGCTAAAGCGTCTGGCCCTCGTCGACGTCATGTTCCGTCGCGCAACATTCAGCTGCGCGCTCCTTGTGCTAATCCTCCTCGGCGGCGTCATTCTCTCGCTGATCCAAGGATCGCTGCCGGCTATCCAAGCTTTCGGCCTCGGCTTCATAACGTCGCAGTCGTGGAATCCCGTCACCGAGCAGTTCGGCGGGGGGCCGGCGATCTATGGCACGCTCGTCACCTCGTTGATCGCCATGGCGATCGCCGCGCCGGTCGGCATCGGCATCGCAGTGTTCCTGACCGAGCTTTGCCCGCCGCCGTTGCGACGCCCGATCGGCATCGCGATCGAGCTGCTCGCCGGCATCCCGTCAATTATCTACGGCATCTGGGGCCTCTTCGTCCTGGCGCCGTTCCTCCAGCAATATGTTCAGCCCTGGCTCATCGACACTTTTAAGGGCGCGCCCGGCCTCAGCGCGCTTTTCGCCGGCCCACCTTACGGAATCGGCATGCTGACGGCGGGCGTCATCCTCGGAGTCATGGTTCTGCCCTATGTCGCATCGGTCTGCCGCGACGTCTTCGAGACGGTTCCCGTCGTGCTGAAGGAGGCGGCGTTCGGCGTCGGCTGCACGACGACCGAGGTCGTCCGGCATGTGGTCATCCCCTACACAGCGGTCGGCGTGATTGGCGCGATCATGCTTGGGCTCGGTCGTGCGCTCGGCGAGACCATGGCGGTGACTTTCGTCATCGGCAACGCGCACAAGATCTCGGCCTCCATTCTCGCGCCGGGAACGACGATCTCCGCGACGATCGCCAATGAATTCACGGAAGCAGTGGGAGACCTCTACACCTCATCGCTGATCCTGCTCGGCCTCATCCTCTTCGTCATCACCTTCGTCGAGCTTTCCATCGCCAGGCTTTTGCACATGAGCGTCGAACGCCAAGGGGGAGGTTGAGCGTGTCAATATACGCGCGCCGTCGCGCCGTCGATTCCATCGCCAAGAAGCTGTGCCTGGCCGCGGCCGTCTTCGGCCTTGCTTGGCTCGTCGCCATTCTCGTCGTGCTTCTCTACGAGGGGGCGAAGGGCCTGACGCCCGCCGTGTTCACGCAAATGACGCCGGCTCCCGGCAGTTCCGGAGGCCTGCTCAACGCCATCCTGGGATCGTTGATCATGACGGTGCTCGGCGTCGTCGTCGGAGCGCCGCTGGGGCTGTTTGCCGGCACTTGGCTCGCCGAATATGGAAATCATTCGAAGCTCGCCACGGTTATTCGCTTCATCAACGACATTCTCTTGAGCGCGCCCTCGATCGTCATCGGCCTCTTCGTCTATGAGGTGATCGTCGCGCGGCAGAAGCATTTTTCGGCTTGGTCCGGAGCGGCGGCGCTGGCGATCCTGGTGATCCCGGTCGTGCTGCGAACGACGGAAGACATGCTGCGCCTCGTGCCCGGGTCGCTGCGCGAGGCGGCGACAGCGCTCGGCCTGCCGCGCACCTACGTCATTCGCTACGTCGCCTACCGCGCCGCGAAAGCCGGGCTCATCACCGGCGTTCTGCTCGCCATCGCGAGAGTTTCCGGCGAGACGGCCCCTCTGCTCTTCACTGCGCTCAACAATCAGTTCTTCAGCGCCGACATCAACGCGCCGATGGCGAGCCTGCCGGTCGTGATCTTCCAGTTCGCGCTCTCGCCCTACAAGGACTGGCAACAGCTTGCATGGACGGGCGCCCTTCTCGTCACCGCCGCCGTGCTCCTCCTGTCGATCACCGCGCGGGCGCTTGGCGCGCAAAGAGGAAAGAAATGAACGTGGCCTCGATCGTGAAAGCCCAACTTCCCACCAAATTATCGGTGCAGGACCTCGATTTCTTCTACGGCGAGAACCATGCCTTGAAGAATATTTCGATGCCGCTGCATACGCACAAGGTGACCGCCTTCATCGGGCCGTCCGGTTGCGGCAAGTCCACGCTGCTGCGCGTGTTGAACCGCATGTACGATCTCTACCCCCGTCAACGCGCCGAGGGCGAGGTGCTGCTCGACGGGGAGAATATCCTCGACCCCCGCGTCGATGTGAACCTGCTGAGGTCGCGCATCGGCATGGTGTTCCAAAAGCCGACGCCCTTTCCGATGACGATTTACGAGAACATCGCATTCGGCATTCGGCTCTACGAAAAGCTTTCGAGAGCGGAGCTCGATGGTCGCGTCGAGCTGGCGCTGCGCGGCGCGGCGCTCTGGAACGAAGTCAAGGACCAGCTGCAATCGAGCGGCCTGGGGCTTTCGGGCGGTCAGCAGCAGCGCTTGTGCATTGCGCGCAGCGTCGCCGTGCAGCCTGACGTGATCCTGTTCGACGAGCCCTGCTCGGCGCTGGACCCGATCTCGACCGCCAAGATCGAGGAGCTGATAGACGAGCTCGCGACGCAGTACACGATCGCGATCGTCACCCACAATATGCAGCAGGCGGTACGCGTCTCCGATTTCACGGCCTTCATGTATCTCGGCGAGCTCGTCGAGTTCGCCGAGACGGACGCCGTCTTCACGACGCCGAAAGAGAAGAGAACGCAGGATTACATCACGGGCCGTTTCGGTTGAGGTTTTCTAGGACGTTTGATCCGCGGCCCATTCGGCCGCATCAGGGACAAGAGCAATGAGCGAACACACCGTCAAAGGCTACGACCGGGACCTCGAAGCGCTCGATCGCCAGATTTCCGAAATGGGCGGCCTTGCCGAGAAGATGCTTTCTGACGCGATGGACGCCCTTGCGACCTTCGATCTGACCCTGGCGCAGCAGGTCGTCTCCACCGATCATCGGCTGGACGTCCTGCAGCGCGAAATCGAGGAGGCGGCGATCTTGACGATCGCGCGGCGCCAGCCGCTCGCGGTCGATCTGCGCGAATGCATCGGCGCGATCCGCATCTCGGGCGATCTCGAGCGCGTCGGCGATCTCGCCAAGAACATCGCTCGGCGCACCACCAAGCTCGTCGACGAGGCGCGCACGCTGCGCGCGATCATCGGCTTGAAGTCGATGCATGATCTCGCCGCCATGCAGCTCAAGGAAGTTCTGGACGCTTATGCGCAGCGGGATGCGGATCGCGCCCGCGCCGTCTGGTTGAACGACGCCGATCTCGACGCTTTGGAAGATTCGGTGTTCCGCGACCTCCTCACCTTCATGATGGAGGATCCGCGCAACATATCCTTCTGCACCCATCTCCTGTTCTGCTCCAAGAACTTGGAGCGGATCGGCGACCACACAACGAACATCGCCGAGACCATCGTGTATCTCGTCACCGGCGAGCCGATGCCCACGGAGCGCCCAAAAACTCGGTGCTTCGGCCAGGCGCCGGAAAAATCGTAGGCCACGTCTCATCAGCCGAGGCAAGCACATGAACGAAATCCGCCCCGCCGTTCAGCGCGAGACGAACGCCAGCGATCGGGCTCCGCGCATTCTCATCGTGGAGGACGAGTTGTCGCTCGCCCTGCTTCTCGTCTACAACATGGAAGCAGAGGGCTTCATTGTCGAGCATGTGGATCGAGGCGACGAAGCGGAGCTTCGCATCGCCGAGTCTCCGCCGGATCTCGTCATTCTCGACTGGATGCTGCCGGGCGTCTCGGGCCTCGAAATCTGCCGGCGGCTGCGGGCGCGTGACGAGACGCGCGACATGCCGGTGATCATGCTCACCGCGCGCGGCGAGGAGAGCGAGCGGGTGCGCGGACTGTCGCTCGGCGCCGACGATTACGTCGTCAAGCCCTTCTCAATGGAGGAGCTGAAAGCGCGCGTTCACGCGCTGCTGCGCCGCGCCCGCCCCGAGCGCGTCGCCAACAAGCTCAGCGCCGGCGACATCGATCTCGATCGCGAGACGCGGCGCGTAAAGAGGGGGGGGCGCGAGATTCACCTCGGGCCGACGGAGTTCCGGTTGCTGGAATATTTCATGGAGAAGCCGGGCCGCGTCTTCACGCGAGCGCAGCTTCTGGACAGCGTCTGGGGCATGTCGGCGGAGATCGACGAGCGCACGGTCGACGTGCATGTCGGGCGTCTGCGCAAGGCGCTCATCCGCTCGCGTGAGAAGGACCCGATCCGCACCGTGCGCGGCGCCGGCTACTCCTTCGACGAGACCTTCGGGCGCAGCTAGGGACTGGAAACCGCGCCAGCGCCACAAGCTGGCGCTGGATCGACAAGATCCATAGCGTGGTCGGCCGCCGGATTTTTGAAGCGCGCTTTAACGGATGAGGCGCTCAGCGGCCCGAGCGTCCCGCCTGGCGGCGGCGATCAGCCTGAGGCTGATAGGCGATCCTCGAATGGTGACGGCAATAGGGGCCTTCGCCGGGATCGTATTGGGAGCCGCAGAAACGGAAGTCTGGCGTTGTCGGATCGCCGAGCGGCCAGTGGCACATCGTCTCGCGCAGCTCCATCAGCGTGACGCGCATCGTGATGGGGACCACGACGTCTTCCTCTGGACGCAGCGCCGTTGCGATAACCGGGCGGGGCGCGACGGCGAGCGCGACATTGCCGACCACCATCGCGCCGCCGCCGTTGCGCATCGAAACCTCGCTCCCCGTTGCGCGTGGCGGGCGAGGCGCGCGGGGACGCGGCTGAGGCGCAGGCTTGCCCCGCTCGGCCAATCCAAGCCGGTGGATCTTGCCAATCACGGCGTTGCGCGTCACCCCGGCGCCGAGCTCGGCGGCCACCTGGGCGGCGCTCAATCCCTCAAGCCAAAGCTTGCGTAGCAGTTCAACCCGTTCTTGCGTCCAAGACATCTGGGCCTCCGTTCGACGGTCGCGCCAAGCATCGGCTGCGGCGCCGATCTGAGAATCCAATAGCGTTCGCCGAGTTGGAGAAGCCGACGGCGGCAGCAAACGCAAACTCAAGAGAAGACGTCGAGTGGCTTAAAGGCCGTCGACGACGGACAGGACGTTACTCTTTAGAGTGAATCACGCGCAAGAGTTGGTGGCAAGCGAAAGCCGCGTTCCCCACAGTCTTTCTTAAGGAATTGTGGCCAAATACGCGCAGTCCACAAGGGACGTGCGCGCGAGGAGGGCGCAAGCCAACTTGGGCCAGACCGTCACGCGCCCTGAATTGCAAGGCGTCTCCCAATGGTGCATTAACTTGCGTGAGAAGCGGCCGCGCCGCTTCGCTCCGTCTCGCACCTCCTCGCATTTCGATGAACGACGCCGCCGCTCCCTGCGAACTCCTCCCGCTCGTTCCCGGCAAAAGCCCGGCTGAGACGCGCGTCGTCGTCGCCATGTCCGGCGGCGTGGATTCGAGCGTCGTCGCGGCGATGCTGAAGGAAGCGGGCTATGACGTCGTCGGCGTCACGCTGCAGCTTTACGATCACGGCGCCGCGATCCATCGCAAAGGCGCCTGCTGCGCCGGGCAGGACATCAAGGACGCGCGCAATGTCGCGGCGCGCATCGGCGTCCCGCATTATGTCCTCGACTACGAGCGCCTCTTCCAAGAGCGGGTGATCGACGGCTTCGCGGCGAGCTACGCCAATGGCGAGACGCCCGTGCCCTGCGTCGCCTGCAACCAATTCATCAAATTCGCGGACCTGTTCGAGACGGCGTGCGACCTGGGGGCCGACGCCCTCGCGACAGGCCATTACGTATCGGCGCGAGCGGACGGGTCGGGCGCGCAGGCGCTTTATCGCGCCAAAGACGCCTCGCGCGATCAGAGCTATTTTCTCTTCGCGACGACCAGGGAGCAGCTGCGGCTGTTGCGCTTTCCGCTCGGCGATTTCGCCAAGAGCGAGGTTCGCGCGTTCGCGCGCCGCTACGGTTTGAGCGTCGCCGACAAGCCCGACAGCCAGGACATCTGCTTCGTGCCTTCCGGCCGCTATGCCCAAGTCGTGGAGCGTCTGGCGCCGCAAGCCATCGTTCCCGGCGAGATCGTCCATCTCGACGGGCGCGTGCTCGGCCGCCACGCCGGGGTTGTGAACTACACGGTGGGACAAAGGCGCGGTCTAGGGCTCGGGTCCTCCAAAGCCGCGAATGCGAGCGACCCGCTTTTCGTGGTGCGGATCGACGCCGCCCGCGCCCAGGTCGTCGTCGGCCCGCGCGAGGCGCTGGAGACCAGCGCGGCGAGCCTGCGCGACGTGAATTGGATCGGGCCCGGCGCCTTCGCCGATCTGCCGCCCGAGGGGCTCAAGGTTTTCGCGCGCGCGCGCTCGACGCGCCCGCCTGTGGCCGCCCGCCTCCGGCCGCGCGGCGCAAATGAGGCGTCCGTCGCCTTCGAGGCGGGCGAGTATGGCGTCTCCCCCGGTCAGGCCTGCGTCTTTTATGAGGATGGGGGGCCGAACGCCCGCGTGCTCGGCGGGGGCTTCATCGCGGCCACGCAGCCGGCGCTCCCGGAAGTGGCCCGTTATTTCTCGGGCGTCCCGCCGCTCAGCGGCGCGATGAGCCCCGAAAACTCCGCCACGACCCGCTCATAGACCTTGCGCTTGAAGGGCACGATCAGCTCGGGCAGGCGCGCCGCGTCCTCCCAACGCCATGCGTCGAACTCCGGCTTATGGGCGCCGTCGGCGGGATGGTGGATGTCGATCTCGGTCTCGTGGCCGGTGAAGCGCAGGGCGAACCATTTCTGCGTCTGCCCCATATATTTGCCCTCCCAGCGGCCGCCGGCGCCGGGCGGCAGGTCATAGCTCAGCCAAGGTTCGATCTCGGCGAGCATCTCGACGCTGCGGACATTCGTCTCTTCCCACAGTTCGCGCAGCGCCGCTTCAAAAGGCGCTTCGCCATGATCGATGCCGCCTTGCGGCATCTGCCATTCGTGCTGCGCGTCGAGCCGGTCGTGCGAGGCCTTGGGGCGACGGCGGCCGATGAAGGCCTGCCCCGAAGCGTTGAGCAGCATCACGCCGACGCAGGGCCGATAGCGTCCGCTCATCGGGGCGCCTCGGCGGCGGTCGCCGCGCCCGCGTTTCTGTCGACGATCGCGGAGATCGGCGCGACGGCGAGCCCGCGCTTTTCCGCCTCGCGCGCGAAGCGGGCGAGCCGGGCGATCGTCGTCCCCTGCGCGCTGGCGAAGCCGATGGCCGCGCCCGTGCGGCGCGCCTGCGCCTCGAGCGCCGCCAGCGCCGCCTCCAGGGACTGCGGCGTCCCACGGGAGTCCAGAACGATGTCGACGCGCGCCGCCGGAGCCGAAACCTTCGCCGCCGTGGCCGGGATCAGCGACTGGGGCGAGCCGCCGTCGTCGACGATGAAGAGGCCGCGGCGGGCGATCTCCTCCAGGGCCGGCGCAAGCGCCTGTTCATTCGCGGTGAAGCGGGAGCCGAGAAAACTCATGAGCCCAACATAGCCCGTGAAGCGGCTCATGAGCCAGTGGAGATCCTCCTTCATATCGCCCGCCTCGACCCGCAGCGTGTGCGGGCCGGGGTCGTTTTGCGGATAGTTGAAGGGCTCCATCGGCGCCTGCAGCAGAATTTCGTGTCCGCGCGCGCGGGCCTTGGCGGCGGCGTCGGCGACAGTGGGGCCATAGGGCGCGAAGGCGAGCGTGACGTTTTCGGGAAGCTCGGCGATCGCCGCTTCGGTCGACTGGGGATTGAGGTCCAAGCCCCCGACGACGAGCGCGATGCGCGGCGCGCCGACCTTGAGCCGCTGGGTTTCGTAGGGCCGTGCATAGACCTCCATCGGACGCGCGCCGTCGGCGCCGATGCGCGGCAAGAGGCCAAGCGGCTTTTCTCGACGAGCCTTTTGTCGGGCGCGGGAGCAAGGCGAGGGTTGGCGCCCGGCTCGATCTCGATGATCAGCGGTTCGGCGCCGCCGCCGCCCGTGCGCACGACGCGCACGCCGTTCTGATATTCGACCTCCGCCGCGTGGTCCTGGGCGCTGCGGACCTGGACGGAGGAAAAGGGCGGGGCGTCCTGCGTCTTGGCGACGTCCGCGGGCTTCGCGGCGACCGAGGGCGGAGGCGGCGAAAAGGGCTCGATCTTGGCGACGGCGTAGGGCCTTCCGCCGAGCGTCGCGTCGAGCGGGCCCTGCGGCGCGAGGACGAACAAAGCCGCGACGCCCGTTGTCGCAAGCGCGACGATCGCAAGGGCGACGCCGCGAGGGTTGCTGCGCGCGAGCCGGGACGCGTTGTCTTGCTCGCGGTCGCGGCCCAGAGGGCGGTGCAAATCGTCGTCCATCTCGCGCAAGCTCCGATGCGCTCGACTAAGCTCGATGCGGCGTCCGCGAGCGCGAATCGCCCCATATTCTGGCGGGTTTCGTGACTCTCGTCGAGGGCGCGCGCCGAAGAGAGTTCGGGCGCGGCGCGGTCCAGCCTCGATGTCGCCGACGCGTGCTGACGCATAGGTTTTGAAGGATAAGCGGCTGATAGCTGCCACGAGGTAAGCAAAACTGCGTAGTTGCCGAAATGCAACACCCGAACTATTTCGCACGGCTCGAACGAGCGGCCTTGAGGCGGCGGCGTGAGAGATAGCCTTTTATTTGAGAGACTTAAGGCGGATGCTTGACGAAACGCAGCTTTGCTCCGCTCGTTGACATCGCTTGAGCCTGGATTCAGGCTCAAGTCATACGCGCCGCGAAGAATCGCGCTCACATCGCCGATGGAGGCTAAGGCAATGGCTTCGACACCCGCTGCATCATCGGTCGCGCAGAAGCGCGCCTTCCGCCAATCCCTGCTTTGCGCCGCAGCCGTGGCGAGCCTGGCGATCGCTTTCGCGCCGAGCGGAGCGCAAGCCTTCACTTGCGGCCAGTCGGGGGCCAATCCCGTCAGCACGCCGGGTCCTGCCGGCGACGGCGGCGGCGCCACCGACAATGGAGCAGGCGGCAACACCGCCTGCGGCCCGGGCGCCAACGCCAATGGCGGGCAAGCGACGGCGACGGGCATCGACAGCAAGGCCACCGGGGCTTCCGCCTCGGCCTAGGGCGATTTCGCCACCGCCAACGGCGATTTCGCCACGGCGACGGGCGGCGGCGCCACCGCCAACGGCGGGCAAGCGACGGCGATGGGCACGAACGCCGGCGCCAATGGCGCCTTCGCCACGGCGACAGGCGTTCACAGCAGCGCCACCGGCGACCACGCGACGGCGACGGGCGCGAGCAGCGTCGCCAATGGCTTGAACGCGACGGCGACGGGTGTGGCCAGCCAGGCCATTGGCGACAACGCCACGGCGACGGGCACGAGCAGCGTCGCCAATGGCGCGACCGCGACGGCGACGGGCGCGACGGCCAATGCGACGGGCGCTGGCGCGACGGCCGGCGGCTTCGCCAGCAACGCCAACGGGACAAACGCGACGGCCTATGGCAACGCCGCCACCGCGACGAACGGCCCTAATAACTCCGCCTTTGGCAACGGCGCCACCGCGACCGACTCCGCTGGCAACGGCTCCGCATTTGGCAGCGGCGCCAATGCAACGGCCTTTTCGACCGCGGCGGGCGTCAACGCCAATGGGGTCGGCGGTGGCGTCGCGGTCGGCCAGGGCGCAGGCGCGGCGGCGGTAGGGTCAATCACCGCCACTGGCCCAAATACCTGGAATACGGCTGTTGGTCCGGGCGCGGGCCAGGCGGTGACGGGCAGCACTAACGTTGGGGTCGGGCAGTTCGCCGGCAGCACAGTGACGGGCAGCAACAACGTCGCTGTCGGCTCTGGCGCCGGCAACAACATTACCGCGAACAACACGGTCGCGATCGGCACAGGTGCGGCTGTGACCGCGAATAACGACGTCGCGGTGGGCAATGCCAGCGTGGCGACGGGCAACGCGACCGGTTCGGCGACGTCGATCGGCAACGGCAACAAAGCGATCGGCGCCGGCGCGGTGGCGATCGGCGATCCGAACGTCGCCAACGGTCAGGGCGCGATCGCGGCCGGCTTCAACTCAATCGCGACCGCCAATGGCACGGCGCTCGGCGGCCCGGCCAACGGTGCGATCGCGGCCGGCAATACGGCGATCGCGGCCGGCCAGGGCTCGGTGTCGCTCGGCAACACCACCCAGGTTAAGGCGGCGGGCGGCGTCGCCATCGGCGACACGGCGATTGCGACCCTCGCCAACGACATGGCGCTCGGCTCGAACACCAGCGCGGCCGGCGGCAACTCCGTGGCGCTCGGCGGCTCGAGCACGGCCGGACTTGGCGCCTCTGTCGGCGCGGGCGGCGAAGCCTCGGTCGCGATCGGCGGCTCGACGACCAATGGTTCGGTTGCGGGCGCGAGCGCGACGGGCGCGGTGGCGGTCGCGATCGGCACGGGCTCCGTGGCCAGCGGCAATTTTTCCAGCGCCCTAGGCGAAGGGGCGACCGCGACGCAGAATTCGGCGACCGCGATCGGAACGGGAGCCACGGCGACGGGGATCGCCTCGACCGCGGTTGGCGCGGGCGCCAATACGGCGGGCTTCAACGGCTCGACCGCGATCGGCGCCGGCGCGACCAGCACCGCCGCCAATCAAATCATGCTCGGCACGAAGACGAACGCGGTGGCGGCGCCCGGACTTGGCGTCGGCGGCGCCTCGACGGCGGCGCAAGTCGGCTCGACCAATTTCGTGACGGCCGACGCCAACGGCACGCTCGGCGTCTCGCCTTTCGGTCCTGGCAGCATCGCCAATCTGAACAACTCCGTGAACATCCTTGGGGCGAACGTCGCCGCGCTCAATCAGCAGGTTTTCGCTAACCAGCGCGAGGCGCGACAGGGCATCGCGATCGCCTACGCCGGCGTGACCGCGCCCATGCCCTCCGCGCCGGGGCGCACCACCTGGATCGTGAACGCCGGCGTCTACAAGAACGAGAGCGCCATTGCGGGCTCGCTCGCGCATCGACTCGATCTTCCGATTCCCCTGGCCTTGGTGGCGGGCGTCTCGGTCGGCACGCGCAACTCGGTCGCCGCCAAGGGCGGCTTGCAGGGCGAGTTCTGATCCCCTACGAGAGGAACATGAGTCTGCGGTTCCCTCGGTTGGCCTTCGCGGGCCTTTTTGCGGCGTGTTGCGCGGCGCTCGTTCTCGCCTCGTCCCTTGCGCTCGCGCAGACGGCCGCGAAGCCCGCGCCTCAGACGGTCCAGCTCGACCGCAACGGCCTTATCATGCTGCTGAAATCGGCGCTGATCGCGCTCGATCAAGCCAACAAGACCGGCAATTATACGGTGCTGCGCGATCTCGCCGCGCCGGCCTTCGCGGCCGCCAACAATCCGGCGCGGCTCGCGGAGATCTTCGCGAATCTCCGACGCGACAAGGTCGATCTTTCCGGCGTGCTCGTCCTCGAGCCGCAGCTCACGGCCATGCCGGAGATCTTACCGAACGGCATGCTGCATTTTGCGGGCTTCTTTCCTTCCGCGCCGGCGCAGATCAATTTCGAGCTGATCTTCGCCCCGGTGGATGGGCAGTGGCGCCTGTTCGGCCTCGGCGCCAATGTCGGGTCGTCCGCGCCCGTCGCGCCGCCGCCAGCGCCCGCGCCAGCAAAGCCCGCGCCCACCGCCGAGCCGAAGAAGCCCGCAGGCGCGAAGCCCTAGCTTTACCACGTCATGAGCCTTTGGCGTGAGAACGCCGATCCCCGCTGGCGCCGCAGCGCAAATAGCCTGACGGGACGAGCCGAAGGCGCGGATGTTTCCCGGCGCAAGATCGGCCGCCGAAGCATGGTCTAACCCGCCGGAATGGCTCCGCCGCGCGGCTTACCCTCGTTTATCGCTTCTGACCTTCCTCCACCAGCGTCCGCTTTGCAGGATCCACTCGATATTTCTTGAAAGGCTTCAATGCGTGACGCTCGATGTGAAGGGCCAGCAGCTTCTCATGCGGGCGACCCCTCTTGATGAAGGCGCTCCTGCACATGACTTCAATCTCGCGCTCGTCGGGATCGTGGCCGCCTTCCATGACGATGACGTGCTGAATGTGACGGATGGCGCCCGTGCCGCCGTCATAAAGCAGGCAGGCGCGCTCCTTCACGGGATGACGCCTGTTGGGCGCCGCCGACACTGTCTGCATGACCGACTCCTTCATGACAAAAAGAAAACGGTGAGGCTGAACTTGCCGCCTTGTCCTCCTCCGCCGATATCCATCTCGGCGTTGACGCTCGACATATTGTCGTCCCAGACCTCGGCCGGAAATCCGAAGTCCGGATCCCAGCTGAAACTCACGGGGCTATCCGGCCCGTTGGGGTCGGGGCGAGTCGTATATTGAGTGACGCCGGAGAACATGAGACCGCTGCCGTCGGCATTGGAGAGCGCGCATTGAGCGATCATGTAAGGGGATGGAGCGAAGCTCAGATAGAGCCCAACGCTCATGCCGTCATCGCCGGTCCAGCCCCAATTCCAATTTGTTTGCACCCAGTCGCAAGCCATCAGCGTCTCCCTTGTCGCGAGCCCCATCGCAGCCAGTGGGAACCTCTCAGAAGCAGCGAAAATCGCGTCCTCAAGCAGACCGCCTCGCGATCCCCGCAAGAGAATCGCATTCGATTCCGGAACTCTTCACGCGCGCCGAGCCTTTCAAGAATCGCTCGACCAATCTTTCTTTCAAGATGTTTCGAGAGAAAAACGCCTGCGCTAGGCGATGGTTCCTAACGGGCGCACTTTATTCGCCGCCCGCGCTGCTTGCGTGGAGGCGCGCGGCCGTCATGCGCGCGTCGTCACGTCTCTCCCTCTCCAAACAGCCCCATCTGCGGGGCCGTGGTCGCGGGCGGCGAGAGACCCAGATGGCGAAACGCCGTCGCCGTCAGCACCCGGCCGCGCGGGGTGCGCTGCAGGAAACCCTGCTGCAAAAGATAGGGCTCGATGATGTCCTCGATCGCGTCGCGCGGCTCCGCGAGCGCCGCGGCGATCGTCTCGATCCCGACCGGGCCGCCCGAGAAATTCACCGCGACCATGTCGAGATAGCGCCGGTCCATCACGTCGAGGCCGATATCGTCGACCTCGAGCAGCGTCAGCGTGCGCGCCGCGAGTTCCCGCGTGATCTCGGCCGCGCCCTCGACGATCGCGAAGTCGCGCACGCGGCGCAGCAGGCGCCCGGCGATGCGCGGCGTGCCCCTCGCGCGGCGTGCGATTTCGCGCGCGCCGCTCTCGTTCATCGCGACGCCGAGCACGCGCGCGCCGCGCCGCACGATCGCCTCGAGCTCCTCGACTGTGTAGAAATTGAGCCGCACCGGAATGCCGAAGCGATCGCGCAACGGCGTCGTCAGCAAGCCGGCGCGCGTCGTCGCGCCCACCAGCGTGAAGCGCGCGAGGTCGATCTTGACGGACCGCGCCGCCGGCCCCTCGCCGATGATGAGATCGAGCTGAAAATCCTCCATCGCGGGATAGAGGATTTCCTCGACCGCCGGGTTCAGGCGATGGATCTCGTCGATGAACAGCACGTCGCGCGGCTCGAGATTGGTGAGCTGCGCGGCGAGATCGCCCGCCTTGGCGATGACGGGGCCGGACGTCGAGCGGAAACTGACTCCGAGCTCGCGCGCGATGATCTGCGCCAACGTCGTCTTGCCGAGGCCCGGAGGGCCGACGAACAGCACATGATCGAGCGCGTCGCCGCGCGCCTTGGCCGCCTCGATGAAGACCTTGAGGTTTTTGCGCGCCGCCTCCTGGCCGGTGAAATCGGCGAGCGCCAGCGGCCGGATCGACGCATCCTCGCGGTCGTCGTCGCGCTTCTCGGGCGTCAGCAGGCGACGGGGTGGCGTGGCCAAAAAGAATCGCTCCAACGGGGCCGATGGGCGGGTGTAGGGCCTCGAGCTTGATAAGCCAAGCAGAGAAGAGGCCGGGCTCTGATCTCAAAGGCGGGGGCTGGGGACTTCCGGCCGGCGCCCGGATTTTTAACTCATTTGTCTCCATAATCGCCCCCGCCGCAGAAGCGGCGAGGCATCTCTCAAGAGGCTCGCATGCGCCGATTTCTTCTCGCGTTGCCGATGATTCTTCTTTGCGCCGCGCCGGCCCGCGCGGGCGAGGCGGTCGTGGACAGCATCCTCGGCGGCGCCGCGGGCGGCCTGGTGCTCGGTCCGGTCGGTCTCGTCGGCGGCGCGCTGATCGGCGCGACGGCGGGGCCCGGAATTTCCAAAAGCTGGGGCTTGAGCGGACACAGCCACGCCCGTCATCATCACGCGAAGCCCCACCACCAGCAAGGTTGAGCGGCAGCGCTCCCGCGAGTCTCGAGCGCCGAACTCAAGCCACTAGCCCGCCGCCGCGCAGCGCCTCAGCTTGTCTTGCGCCCTGTTCTTGTAGAACTCATACATGAAGGCGTTCGACGCTCGTTTCGAGAACAAGTCGAGCCATTTGAGATTTGTTTGCACCTGCGACTCCAACATGCCCTTTCGGGGCGCGATTTGCCGCTCTCCCTGAGAATCACGCACTGCAAAGGTGTCGCACGCGTCTTTCTGCGCAAAAGTGATTTCCTGGTGCGGCAGCAGCAGAGGAACGATCTCATTTGCGATATTCATATGCCCGAAAGACGAAGGGTGCTGAAAATCAACAAAAAAGTCGAGATAATCCGCCTCTGTGCGTTGCTCATTCAGGCGGCGCTCGGGATCGATCACATAGACATTCTGCTCTTTCGTCATCGATGATCGGATGAAATCATTGATCGAAGGGAGCACTCTCGTCGGGAACGTGTCGGCGCTTCGGGCGTTGCGGGCAAAATCTATGCATTTCCCTTCGATGCGATGCTCCAGAGAGGTCGGAGAGATCCCCCCGAGGCAAAAAGCAGCGTTCAGATAGGCCTTGTGCGCGGAGCCCGGCAGCGTGGAGGCGTCGGCGGGCTTCAGTCCCGGCGTTCCTACGGCGGCGTAGAGGGAGGCCGCCCGGCTTTCCGCATCGGGAAGAGAGGCCTTTTCATCGACTGCGTCGAGTAATGGCGGAAAGAGGTCATTGGATAATACGGTTGAAATGATAAGCTTCTGGCCTGGATGGAGCTTGTTCTTGATCTCGGAAACGGAATTCATGTAACCATCGACAAAACGCTGCTTGGCTTCGTCGCCGATAAACGGAGTTTTCTCAAAGAAAGGCAGGCGCTTTTCGCCCGTCTTCTCGGAGCCGCTTGCCAATAGGTTGGCGCTGCCGATGACTTTCGTTCCCAGGGACTTGATAAAATAGGCCAGCCTCGAGTTGAGCGAAATATTATAAATGCTACCACAGAATGTTGTTCGTGCCCTGTTGAAAAACGACAGGTGGCCGTTGAGAACGTCGTCGTTGAACAATCGCTTGAGTTGCATCATTTTCAAGGAATGTCTGAAATCCACGGCCCCATATTCGACATTTGGGCCCCAGGGCAAGGAAATTCCTTCATTCAGTTCACGGCTTCTCTTGTACAAATAAGACCAGACTTCGTTGTGCCCGGCGTAAAGAATTATGACATCGTAGTATGGCATCACGATTTTGGCCAGCTCTTCCTGAAACCCGACAAAAGGAGCGCCGCCCTCCGCGTAATTATGGATGACCAGGCGGTCCGGAGCCGCCTCCTCAAGGAAGCGGGCAAGACCGACGGGCGCCGCGAATCCGGCGGCGGAGCTGCCTCCAAAGATGGCGACCTTGATCTTGGAGCTCTTGATTTCGTCGATGAAGGCTTTCTCGTCGTCCGAGAATCTTGCCGGCATCACATTCTGGCGCACCAGGACTTCGCGTTCGCTGGGAAAGTAATCCGGGTTGATATGCCAGTGCGCGAACGAGAAGGAGCGGTCGATCAACCACAGCAAGATGAAGGGCGAGGAGAGCAGAATGAGAAAGCTTGCCAGCTTGACGGAGGTTTTCGGGGACGCCGGAGGCGTCGCGCGGCCGTCCTGCTTCCTGTCTTCGTGCATTCTGTAAAGCCTCAGCCCCATCGCGGCAGACCTGGGTTAGCCCGTTCCGATGACGCTAATCGAGCTCGAAGGCCTCCTCATAATTCGACAGCAAACTCTGATCTTGCTCGACTTTTCGCATGATGCAGTTGCCGACCGCAAGGAAGTCGAGATTCGTGCCCATGAAGCACCTGAACGCATCCTCGGGCGTCGCCACGATGGGCTCGCCCCGGACGTTGAAGCTCGTGTTCACCAAGACGGGACAACCCGTTTTGGCCTCGAATTTTTGGAGCAACCGGTGATATTTCGGGTTGGTGTCTTGATGAACGGTCTGAATTCGAGCCGAATAATCCACGTGAGTGACGGCGGGAAGGTCTGAGCGCGAGACATTCAGCTTGTCGATGCCGAACAAGGCCTTCTCGGCCGAGGTCATGTCCCGTCGACGGTTCTTCTGTACGTCCGCCACGAGCAGCATGTAGGGCGAGTCGCCATCCAGCTCGAACCATTCCTCAACGCGTTCACGCAGAACGGAGGGCGCGAAGGGTCGAAAACTCTCCCGGAATTTGACCTTGAGATTCAAATTCTTCTGCATCGTGGGCGAGCGCGGATCGGCGAGAATCGAGGCGGCGCCGAGAGCGCGCGGCCCGAACTCGAGGCGCCCCTGCCGCCAGCCGACGGCTTGTTGCGATGCGAGCGCCTCCGCAGTCTCCTCGATGAGCGCGTCGTCATCAACGACTGAGAACCGGGCGTTCACAGCCTTCAGGCGCCGTTCGATCTCGCTTTGGTCGTAGGCGGGGCCCAGATAGGAACCCTTCATCGCGTCACGCCGCCCCGTCAGATGGCGCGCGCCGCCTTCCTGCAGGTGATAGGCGGCGAGCGCCGCCCCGAGAGCGCCGCCGGCGTCGCCCGCCGCGGGCTGGATGAACAATCCCTCGAACAAGTCGTTGCGCAAAAGCTTGCCGTTGGCGACGCAGTTCAAAGCGACGCCCCCCGCGAGGCAAAGGTTCTTCTCTCCGGTCTCACGCGCGACGGAGCGGGCGAGCCGCAAAACGATTTCCTCGGTCACGGCCTGCACCGACGCTGCGAGGTCCATATGCCGTTGCTCAAGCAACTCACTCGGTTTTCGGGCCGGCGCTCCAAAGAGCGTCTCGAACTTTCTGCCCGTCATCGTAAAGCCGGTACAATATTCGAAATAATCCATGTTGAGCCGATACGAGCCGTCGGGCTTCACATCGATGAGCTTCTCTAGGATCAGCGGCGCATATTTCGGTTCTCCGTAGGGAGCGAGTCCCATAACCTTGTATTCGCCGGAGTTTACTTTAAAGCCGGTGTAATAGGTGAAAGCCGAATAAAGCAGCCCGAGCGAATGCGGAAACCGAATTTCCTTGATGATCCGAAGATCGGAGCCGTCGCCCAACGACAGCGACGTCGTCGTCCACTCGCCGACGCCATCCATCGTCAGCACGGCGGCCCGCTTGAAAGGCGAGGGATAAAACGCCGAGGCCGCGTGGGAGAAATGGTGTTCCGAGAAAAGCAGCTTCTCAGGCTCGGCAAGGGCGGAGTCGAGCTTTTCGAGTTCCTTCTTAAGGAGGTCTCGCTGGAAGAGCTTCTCGTTCAACCATACGGGCATCGCTTTGCGAAAAAACTCGAACCCACGGGGCGCGAAGGCCAGATAGGTTTCGAGCAAGCGATCGAATTTCACAAACGGCTTTTCGTAATAGGCGACTCGATCGACTTTCGCGCCATCGACGCCGGCTTCCTGCAGGCAATAGCGGATCGCGTTCTCGGGAAAGCTCGCGTCATGCTTCTTGCGCGTGAACCGCTCCTCCTGCGCTGCGGCGACGATTTCGCCGTCGCGAATCAGAGCCGCGGCGCTGTCATGGTAAAATGCAGAAATCCCGAGAACGATCATGTGTCGACCTTTAGAAGAGGGTGTAGATGAAAGGCGCGACAACCGAACCCTGGCTGACCACGAACAGGACGCCAATCAGCGCGAACAGCATGGTCAGCGGAATGAGCCAGAACTTTTTGTGCGAGACCAGATAGGCGAAGAGTTCCTGGATGAACGACATGTCGTTTTCTCCCGTTTTGGAGATGAGTGGGGAATCGGCGCTCCCGCGCAGGGCGGAAGGCGCCGGGGTGCGGCGATCGCTAGAACTGGTTTTTCATCGAGCCTTCCGCGGGGCCGGGAGGATCGCGTTCGATCCAGTAAGTCCCGTCCTCGCTGCGGCGCAGCAGCAGGACGTCATTGCCGAACGCCCGCATGAGCAGGCCCGTCGGCGTGACGGCGCAATAAAACAGCAAGCCCATGATGACCGGCGAAACGACCGCGTGCAGCTTGAGGCCAAGCTCGAACCAAAGCCGATTGAGCGGCGCCAGATACTGTTCCGCAAACAGCGCGAGAGCCAAGAAAGCGGCGGACGGCGCTAGCGCCCATAGGCGCAGCGGCTGCTCATGCCGGAGCCAGGGCCAGATGGCGACAATCAGAAAGAATCCCGCGAAGACCAAGCCGAAGGTGCGGTTCGAGCTCGTTGCGATCGCGCGATAGGAGCGGACTGGCTCGTGATTGGACATTAACGCGTTCTCTCCTTGTAGCCCGCATATCATGTGAAGCAGCCGCACAATGCCGCTGCTCCTTTGAAAGGTCCGCGGCGGACGTTTATCGCGCCGTGGCCTTGTTGAAAAGACCAAAGAGGAGAAATTTTACTCTCCCTTGGCCGAGATTCCCTCGCCGAAGCGGGCAACAACATCAGCGGTTTGTTCTGTATTTTTATGCTGATACAAGAAAACTTTATAACCGACCCTCTCGTCAGGCTCGGCGCTCAGGATCATTTGTCCAAAGAACCAGCTAAAACGCGGGTTTCCCGCATATTTCAGATCGGCGCGGTCGATGAAATAATCCGTCCGATTTCAATCAAAGGAAAAGCTCATACAATACTTTAAAGATTGGGCGGCGACCGAATGGCCGTTTACCATTGTTGCGCGCCCAGGTTGGTTTCGAACTGGCGACCCCGGCAGGATTCGAACCTGCGACCTACTGCTTAGAAGGCAGTTGCTCTATCCGACTGAGCTACGGAGTCGAAACGAAGCGCATTTTGCCGGCGAAGCCGGCGCCTGCTCGGCGCAGAAAACGCGTGAAGCGAGAGCCCCAGCGTCAGTGCGTCCACAGGCCTTTGCGGGTCGGCTTGAAATTGTCGGCGTAGGATTGGATGCGGCGCCAAGCGTTGTTGGGCTTCGGCTCCTCGACCCGATAGGCGACGCCTTCCCGTTCGGCGTAGGCGATCGCCTCCTCCTTCGTCGAGAAGCGGAGCTTGACTTGCGAGCGCATGTCCGACGAGGAGGTCCATCCCATCAGGGGATCGAGCTCTCGCGGCGATTCGGCATCGAAGCGCAGGCGCCAGGGCTTTTTCTCGTTTTCGCCGGACTGGTTTTCCGGTCGAAAATTTTCCGGGCGGTAGATGCAGGCAGTCATGGGGCCTCGTCTCGGATATTGTTTCACGCTCTCCGCCGCGACCTCGAGGGGCATGGTCGGGGCAGCAGGATTCGAACCTGCGACCTGAAGTACCCAAAACTTCCGCGCTACCGGGCTGCGCTATGCCCCGACGCTCGCCCCGCGGCGAGGCCATCGCTATCATGCGGGCGGCCCGCTCACAAGAGAAGCCGCACAGCGCGAGCCTTGCCTCTTGGGCTTCCGCCCCCTATTCCCCGCCGAGCCCCTCGAGCCTAAGAGCCCCGGTCCTGGCCGATCCGAAGACGCCCTTCCATCGCAGGCTCTACGCGCAGACGCTCGCGGCGATTGCGCTTGGCGCGCTCTTTGGCGCGATATTTCCCGCGCAAGCCGACGCCCTATGGGTGAAGTCGCTCGGCGACGGCTTCGTGAAGCTCGTCAAGATGACGATCGCCCCCGTGATCTTCTGCACCGTGGCCGGCGGCATCGCGCATCTCTCCGACGCCCGCAAGGTCGGCCGCGTCGGCGTGAAGGCGCTCGTCTATTTCGAGATCGTCTCGACCTTCTCCCTGATCCTGGGCCTTTTCGTCGGCGAGCTGGTGCGGCCGGGCGCGGGGTTTCCAGGCCATCCCGACGCCGCGGCCGTGGAGCAATACGCCAAGCGGGCGAGCGAATCGCTGGGCGCGGTCGACTTCCTGCTCGGCGTCATTCCGGACACGATCTTCGGCGCATTCTCGCAAGGACAGATCCTGCAGGTCCTGTGCGTCGCGATCCTCTTCGGCTTCTCGCTGATGCCGGCCGGCGAGAAGACGGAGCGGCTGCGAGTCTTTCTCGACGACGCCGGCCACGCGACCTTCGGCGTCGTCGGCATCATCATGAAGGCCGCGCCCATCGGCGCCTTCGGCGCGATGGCCTATACGGTCGGCCATTACGGGCTCGCCTCGCTCGCCTCGCTCGCCTGGCTCGTCGGCTCCTTCTATCTCGCCTCAGGTCTCTTCGTCGTCCTGGCGCTCGGCGTCGTCGCGCGGCTCGCCGGCTTCTCCATTCTTCGCTTTCTCGCCTATATCAAGGACGAGCTGATGCTCGTGCTCGGCACGTCATCTTCCGAGAGCGCGCTGCCGCGGCTGATGGAAAAGCTCGAACGTCTGGGCTGCGAGCAAAGCGTGGTGGGCCTCGTCGTTCCGACCGGCTATTCCTTCAATCTGGACGGCACCAATATCTACATGACGCTCGCGACGGTGTTCATCGCGCAGGCGCTGGGCGTCGATTTGACCCTCTGGCAGAAGCTCACGATCATCGGCGTCGCGATGCTGACCTCGAAGGGCGCCTCGGGCGTGGCCGGCGCGGGCTTCGTGACGCTCGCCGCGACGCTCGCCGCCGTCGACCCGCGACTGGCGCCGGGCATGGCGCTGGTGCTCGGCGTCGACAAATTCATGAGCGAATGCCGCGCGCTGACCAATATTTGCGGCAATGGCGTCGCGACGATCGTCGTCGCGGCCTGGGAAGGCGAGCTCGACCGCGAGAAGCTCGCGCGGGAGCTCGGATGAGCGGGCGTAATACCAAGCGCTGAAAACCCTGACCCGTCATGCCCGCGCTTGTCGCGGGCACCCACGCCGCGAGGCCTCAATGGCGCTCGGGGAAAAGGCGATGCTTGTCAATAGCTTGCTGCAGCAGAGCCGTTCGGCGTGGGTGCCCGCGACAAGCCCGGCCATGACGCGACCAAGAGTCAGACTCAATGCCCCTCGATATAATGCGGCGTCGGCCGCCTGGGATCGCGCGCCAATCTCGCGTTCGTGCGCCTTGCGCCGAGAGGTTTAAATCCGACGTTTGGCCATTGTTTCACGTCCCACCCGGGGTCCCGTAGCGCGCCCTTCAAACTTTCGATTTTTTGGTTTCGGCGGGTTGTGATTCACCGTTGGTTGCGAATCAACGGAGGATCGGATGGCCTGGACCCAAAACCGACAGCAATATGGGGAAAGCCTCTCTCCACAGCCTAAAATCCAAGCCCGCGCGGCAAACTGCGGGAGTTTTGCAAGCGGCTTTGGAGTCAGACAAATCCACGTCACGCCGCCAACCTCAAAAATTGGCTCGCCATTTCCATGAGGCCTGTCTTCATAAGATTTTGGGGTGCTTGGAACTCTCGTTCCGAACACCCCAACATTTAAATTACGACGTGAGCAATATTTATAGCGTCGTTCCCATCACCCTTCCAGGTAATGAACAGTTTACCATCGTGTGACGCCAATCCCGGCGCTCGCGGGCTGGTGTCGCCCACCGTGACTTTGTTTTTCAGCCCCTCGATCCCGAAACCGCCTGCGGAATTGGCAAAAAGAGCGACCTCGGCGATATTGAGGTTGTCATTGCCATCGCCTTTCCATGCAACAAACAAGTGGCCACCTGAAGACGTGAGTGCGGGCGGCTCAGTGCTAGTTTCGTGCGATATAAACTTTCCACCGAAGCTATGCCCGCCGTCTGATGAGAGCATTATATTGAGCTGATCATTTCCGTCGCCCCTGAATGCAATGAACAAGCGCCCATCATGCGACGCCAACGAAGGGGTGAAGGGAGTTGTATTGTTCCCGAGAGTCACTTTGTCGGTCAGACCCGCCTTTTCGTATCTCCTATCAATGGCCACATCGGCCGTTTCAATGCCTAAACATGGAAGCATGATCCGAAATTGCGTGCATCATCAATATTGAGGATGCAAGTCGCGACCGACGGAGTTCGCCAGGGCGGCATGAGCCGCCTATAGCGGCTTCGCCACCGCCGTGGCGAAGATGACGCAGCTCGAAAATCTGAATGACGCCTCCAGCGGAGGCCGTTGATGCTGAAACACAGAGTTTTTCACCGGATCGGCCCGTCGCCGACAAGCAACGCCGTGGCTAGCGGTCGGTTATATTACATAGTTGAAAGCGTCATACGCGATGTCGCTCAAGAGCTGATCCATGTCGCGCGCCGGCTCGCGGCAGCCCGAGGCGCCGACGACCTTGGCCGGCACGCCGGCGACCGTCACGTTGCGCGGCACGTTTTGCAGCACGACCGAGCCTGCGGCGACGCGCGAGCAGCGGCCGACCTCGATATTGCCGAGGATTTTCGCGCCGGCGCCGACCAGCACACCCTCTCTCACCTTCGGATGGCGATCGCCCGAGACCTTGCCAGTTCCCCCGAGCGTCACCTGCTGCATGAGCGAGACATTGTCGCCGACCGCCGCCGTCTCGCCGACGACGAGCCCCGTCGCATGATCGAGGAACACGCCCTCGCCGAACGGCGCCGCCGGGTGGATGTCGGTCTGGAACACCTCCGACGATCGGCTCTGCAGGTAGAGCGCCAGCTCCCGCCGGCCGTTCCCCCAAAGCCAATGGGCGAGTCGATGCGCTTGAACCGCATGAAAACCTTTGAAATGCAGGAAGGGCTCGAGGAGCCTGACGCAGGCCGGGTCGCGTTCGACGATGGCCGTGAGATCGGCGCGGAAGGCCGCCACCAGCGCGGGTTCGGCGGCGATCGCTCGAGAATAGGCGTCGGCGATCGTCTCGGCGGGGACGACCGAGGCGCCGAGCCGAGCCGCGATCCGCCGCACGATGGCCTGGCCGAAGCTGTCGCGACTGAGCACGGCGCCGGTCAAGAAGCCCGAGAGCGCCGGCTCGAGCGCCATCGCGGCTCTGGCCTCGTCCCGCAAATGGCGCCACAGCGCGTCGTCACCGGCGCAAATTTCGCATAACGCCGCACGCGCGTCGGGAAGCGCGGCGTCGGACCGGAGGGTTACGCTGATCGTGTTCATCTCGCTCGCGCCGCATGCGCCGTCGGTCTCCCGCAACGCACTATGACTCACTATCATATAGGGCGGGCGCCCGCACGGGAGGGTGCCGGAGCGGCCTTTGGGTTCGGCCGCGGCCATGCGAAAAGGGTCTCGGACTTCAACCGGAAGCAGGAATGGATATCGAGGAGATCATCGGCAATTTCGAGCTGCTCGACGAGTGGAACGACCGCTATCGCTATTTGATCGAGCTGGGGCGCACGCTGGAGCCGCTGCCGCAGGCGGCCTATAGTGACGCGAACAAGGTTCGCGGCTGCGCGAGCCAGGTCTGGCTCGAGACGAGGCCAGGGGACGGCCCCGCGGGCGAGCGCGTGATCCTTTATCGCGGCGACAGCGACGCGCATATCGTCAAAGGCCTCGTCGCTCTGGCGCTCGCGCTCTTTTCGGGGCATACGCCGCAAAGGATCGTCGAGACCGACCCGCAGCCGGTCTTCGCCAAGCTCGGTCTCGCGCAGCATCTGACGCGGCAGCGCGCCAACGGTCTGCGCGCCATGGTCGACCGGATCAAGAATGAAGCGAAGAGTTTCGCCTAACCCTCGCTACGCGGACTCCCCGGCGTGACGAAAACTAAGCGCGACGGGCCGCCCCGCGCCCTGCCGACCCGCGAGGAGATCCTGGCCTTCTTGGCGCGCGAGGAGCAGGCGATGCGCGAAACCGGCCGCGCCGCCAAGATCGGCAAGCGCGAGATCGCGCGCGCCTTCTCGATCAAGGGCGCGGATCGGGTCGAGCTCAAGCGGCTCATCAGCGGCCTCGTCGAGGAGGGCGCGCTGGACCGCCGCCGCGGGCCTTCGCGCCCCAAGCGTGGCGCGCTGCCGCCGGTCGCCCTCGTCGATATCGTCGGACGCGACGCGGACGGGGAGCTCGTCGCCGTCCCCGTCGAGTGGGATGAGACGGTCTATGGCGTCGCCCCGCGCATCAGGGTCGAGGCCCCCCGCCGCGCGCGGCCGGGCGAGCCGCTCGGCGGCGTCGGCGACCGGGCGCTGGTGCGCGCCACGCGCGATCTCGACGCCGGCCCGAACGATCCGGCTTTCGTCGGCCGCGTCGTCAAGCTTCTGACGCGCGAGCGCCGCCGCCAGATCGGCGTGCTGCGGATCGCGCCGGACGGCGCGGCGCGAATTGAACCCATCGACAAGAAGCAGGCCGGCCGGGAGGTCACCGTGCTGCGGGACGACCGCGGCGAGGCCGAGGACGGCGAGCTCGTCGCCTTCGATCTCCTGCCGCGGGCGCGGCACGGCGGGCATCTCGGCCGCGTGCGCGAAAAGCTCGGGTCGCTGACGAGCGAGAAGGCGGTGAGCTTGATCGCGCTGCGCGCCCATGACATTTCGGACGTGTTCCGGCCCGAGGCGCTCGCTGCGGCGGCCAAGGCGAGGGCGGCCACGCTCGACGCGCATCGCGAGGACTGGCGCGACCTGCCCTTCGTGACGATCGATCCGCCCGACGCCAAGGACCATGACGACGCCGTCCATGCGACGCGCGACGAGTTCCCCGACAATCCGGAAGGTTTCGTGGTCAGCGTGGCCATCGCCGACGTCGCCTATTACGTTCACGCCCATTCGGCGCTCGACCGCGACGCTCTGGAGCGCGGCAATTCGGTGTATTTCCCCGACCGCGTCGTGCCGATGCTGCCCGAGCGCATCTCCAACGATCTCTGCTCGCTGCGCTCGGGAGAAGACCGGCCGGCGCTCGCCGTGCGGATGCGCCTCGATCCGAGGGGCCGCAAGCTGAGCCATCGCTTTCACCGGGTGATGATCCGCTCGGCGGCGAAGCTTCACTATGCCCAGGCGCAGGCGGCGATCGACGGAAAGCCGGACGAGACGACGGAGCCCCTGCTCGAGCAAGCGCTGCGACCGCTCTGGGCGGCCTATGAATGCGCAAAGCACGCGCGCAAGACGCGCGCGCCGCTCGATCTCGACCTGCCGGAGCGCAAGATCCTGCTCAAGCCCGACGGCGCCTTCGACCGCGTCGTGATCCCGAAGCGGCTGGAGGCGCACCGCCTCATCGAGGAGTTCATGATCCTCGCCAATGTGGCCGCCGCCGAGACGCTCGAAGAGAACCGGCAGAAGCTCATCTATCGCGCCCATGACGAGCCGAGCCGCGAGAAGCTCGCCGCGCTTTCCGAGTTTCTGGCGACGATTGGGGTCAAATTCGCCAAGGGTCAGACCGTCCGCGCTTCGAACTTCAACGCGATCCTCGCCCGCGTGAAGGGTCATGAGCAGCAGGATCTCGTCAATGAGATCGTGCTGCGCACGCAGGCGCAGGCCGAATATACGCACGAGAACTACGGGCATTTCGGCCTCAATCTGCGCCGCTATGCGCATTTCACCTCGCCGATCCGGCGCTATGCGGATCTCGTCGTGCATCGCGCCCTCATCCGCGCGCTGGGCTTTGGCGCCGGCGCCATGCCCGAGACGAGCGCAAGCGAGCTCGCCGAAGTCGCCGCGCGCATCTCCGCGGCCGAACGCCGCGCCATGGCCGCCGAGCGCGATACTGTCGACAGGCTGATCGCCGCCCATCTGGCCGATCAGCTCGGCGCCTGTTTTTCCGCCCGCATATCGGGCGTCACGCGCTCCGGCCTCTTCGTGAGACTGGCCGAGACCGGCGCCGACGGCTTCGTCCCCATATCGACGCTCGGCCGCGACCATTTCGCCTATGACGAGGCGCGCCATGCGCTCACGGCGAAGCAATCGGGCGACAGCTATCGCCTCGCGGACCCGATCGAGGTGCGGCTCATCGAGGTCGCGCCGGTCGCCGGGGCGCTCCGGTTCGAGCCGGCGCAGGGCCCGAGCCGCCCGGGCTCGAAACGCGTGTCGACGCCGCGCGCGCGGTCGAAACGGCGCGGCTAGCCCCGCGCGCGGGAGCGCGAGCAGCCCGGCTAACCGAAGGAAACGTCGGCTTGTCCGCGCATTCCGGAGCCGGACCGTTTCGCCGGACGAAAAAATGCGCTAGTCAGGCGCCTTCCTCGCATGGGGGCGGTCTGTCGGCGCCATGCAGGCTTGTAGAAGATTTCCGGCGCCGCCAGCGCGCGCGGCCAAATCTTGGAGGTTCCGGGGATGCCGTCCTATCTCGACCTGGCCGTGCTGGGGATTGTGCTGTTCTCGGCGCTTTTGGCGACGCTGCGCGGCTTCACGCGCGAGGTGCTCGCCATCGCCGCCTGGGTCGGGGCTGCGGCGGTAGCCTATATCGAATTCAAGTCGCCCCATTTTCTTAGCTTCATCAAACCCTACATCGCCAAGGACGTCCTCGCGCAGGCGGTGGACGCGGCGGCCGTGTTCTTCGCCGCGCTATTCCTGATCACGATCGTCACGGTCAAGCTGTCGGACGTGATACTGGATTCGAAGATCGGCGCGCTCGACCGCACGCTCGGATTTGTCTTCGGCGCGGCGCGCGGCTTCCTGATCGCCGTGGTGCTGTTCATTTTCTATGGCTGGCTGGTGCCCGAAGCCAACCAGCCCTTCTGGGTCAAGACCGCGAAAGGCAGGCCTTTGCTCGAGGCGGTCGGCGACAACCTGCGCGATCTCGTGCCGCAGGACGCGGAGGCCTTCATCACCGAATTGAGGAACAAGAAGAGCGTTCCGTCTATGGAGGAGCCGCCGCCGGAGCCCGAGGGTGAGAATGCCAGCGTCAAGCAGTCGGCCGAGTCGCAAACGCCTCCGCAAACGCCCGCTTCGCGCAAGACAAGATGAGGAGGAGGATACGTCGTCCAACGAGCCAACGGAGCGGGGCCGCTCGATGATCTCTTCGCCGCGGGAGGAAACGCCGGAAGACGCGGCGACGCTCCTGGAAGAGGACACGCTTCGCGAATACTGCGGCGTCTTCGGGGTCTTCGACCTGTCGGAAGCCGCCGCCTACACCGCGCTCGGCCTGCATGCGCTTCAGCACAGGGGACAGGAGGCGGCCGGCATCGTCTCGTTCGACGGCGCGCGCTTCCATGCCGAACGCCGGCTCGGCCTCGTCGGCGATCATTTTTCGCGTGAGAGCACGATCAAGCGCCTTCCGGGCGGCTCGGCGATCGGCCATGTGCGCTACGCGACGACGGGCGAAACCATGCTGCGCAACGTGCAGCCGCTCTTCGCCGAGCTCAACTCGGGCGGCTTCGCGGTCGGGCACAACGGCAATCTCACCAACGCGCAGACGCTGCGCCGAGAGCTCATCAACGAAGGCGCGATCTTCCAATCGACCTCCGACACGGAGGTGATTCTGCATCTCGTCGCGCGCAGCCGCGAAGCCAAGCTCGTCGATCGCTTCATCGACGCGCTGTCGCGCATCGAGGGCGCCTATTCGCTCGTCGTCCTGACCAACGGCAAGCTCATCGGCGCGCGCGATCCCTTGGGGATTCGGCCGCTGGTGCTGGGCGAGCTCGAGGGCCGCTACATCCTCGCGTCCGAAACCTGCGCGCTCGACATTATCGGCGCGCGCTTCGTGCGCGACGTGGCCAATGGCGAGATCGTCGTGATCTCGCACGAGGGAATCAAGAGCATCTGTCCCTTCCCGGCGCGGCCGGCGCGACCCTGCATCTTCGAATACATCTATTTCGCGCGTCCCGATTCGATCGTCCACGGGCGGCCGGTCTATGAGGTGCGCAAGGCGATGGGCGTCGAGCTCGCGCGCGAGAACCGGATCGAGGCGGACGTCGTCGTGCCCGTTCCCGATTCCGGCGTGCCGGCGGCGATCGGCTTTGCGCGGGAGGCGGGCCTGCCTTTCGAGCTCGGCATCATCCGCAATCATTACGTCGGACGCACCTTCATTCAGCCGACGCAAGCCGTGCGCGAGATCGGCGTGCGTCTGAAGCACAGCGCCAATCGGGCCGTCGTCGCGGGCAAGCGCGTCATTCTGATCGACGACTCGATCGTGCGCGGCACGACCTCGATCAAGATCGTGCAGATGATGCGCGACGCCGGCGCGACGGAAGTGCATTTCCTGATCTCCTCGCCGCCGATCACGCATCCCGACTATTACGGCATCGACACGCCGCAAAAGGAAAAGCTGCTCGCCGCGACGCACAGCCTCGAGGAGATGCGCGAGGAGATCGGCTGCGACCAGCTCGCGTTCCTGTCGATCGACGGCATTTACCGCGCGATGGGCGAGGGACGGCGCAACGACCGGCAGCCGCAATTCACCGATCACTGCTTCACCGGCGATTATCCGACGCCGCTCACCGATCTCGCCGCGGAAAACCGCGCGCAACTGTCGCTCCTGGCCGAGGCGAGCTGAAGGGCTTTGGCTTTCACATTGTGAATCCGAGAGGAGACGCGAGAGGCGGCCTTCCCGCGCGCGCAAAGCCCTTGAACGCCAGAGCGTGGCGGCTCCGCGAACGCCGTTTTCCCTAGGGCTTTCGGGCCGCCCTCAATATGGTCACAATCTTTAAGAGAATTGTTCCTGCCGCAGGAGGCGTTCCGGCGCTCGGCGAAAGATTTTGGCGCGCGCTTCCGTGGAAGCGCAGGACGACTCCTCAAGTCTTTGGCGCATTCGGTCCTTTTTCGCGATTCACGCCTTTCCCATCGACATTGCTGGATCGAAGCGCCGTCGAATGCGGCTTTGCGATCAACGCGCCGGACGTCGCGCCGCCCGCAAGGGCTTGCCGCCCCGGATCACTCGCCTCGGGCCAGCTCGAGGCGCGCTCGAGGGACTTGTGGTGCAGGACGGGGAAATGAGCAGCAGCGTCGACAGGCGAACCGGCTCGCGAGCGGATCGGAGCAGGTCGCCGTCCCTCCCTCGTTTACGCTGGCCGTCTGAGCCAGGCCGCAAGCCTCAGCCCGAAACGAACGGCGACCGTGGCGCGCCCCCTGATCACGCCGTGTTCAAGCCGCCGACGCCGCCGACGACAGCCCGCTCCGACCAACGCGCCCCCGCAGATCACACCGCGTTCAAGCCGCCGCCGCCGACGCCGCCGGCGAGAGCGGGCTCCGACCGTGGCGCGCCGGCAGGTCGGGCAGCGTTGGAGCGGAATCGCTCAAACCCAGAAAACGTTGTCGATTCCAGCGCGCAGACGCGCGCATCGCGTGAAAAGCCGCGTCCTTCCGCTCCGCAGGGCCCTGCAAGCAGCGTGCGCCGGGTGGAGCGCCTGCTCCGAGATCCCTTCATCCTCGAAGGTCTGCGCCAGCTCGGGCTCGCCATTGCGATCGTGCTGGTTCTGGGCTTCGTGTCGGTGCGCATTTTCTCGCCGCGCGAAGCCAGCGTCGGCACGGCCGACGACCGGGCGAGCCGCGCGCAGAGCTCCGCCCCGACGGCGACAACGCCGATGGACAGGGCGATACAGCTCCGCACCGGCCCGAATCTCAATGTCGAGTTCGATCGCTCCGCGCCGACCGGACAGCCCTTACCCTTGCGCCTGACGGTCAGCGATGCGCCCGAGGGCTCGACGATCGTCGTCTCGGGCCTCGGGCCGGATACGACGCTCTCGGCGGGCGAGAACCGGGACGTCGAGTGGCGGCTCGGATTGGCGGATCTCTCCAATCTTTCCGTCATCCCGCCGAAGGATTTCGTGGGGACGATGATCCTCGGCGTCGAGCTGCGACTAGCGGACGGCGGCGCGGGCGCACGGCGAACCATCAAGCTGGAGTGGACCGGCGCGGCGACAGCCGAGCGCGCGAACGAAGCCGCGCAGGCGAGCCCGCCGCCGTCAGCGCCAAGCGAAACGCCGGCCGCGGCGACCGCAACGCCCGTTGCGGAAGGCGCCAAAGAGAAGCAAGTCGCCCGCGCCATGCCGCCGCACGAGGAAACGCCGGCCCAGGCGGAGGCGCCGGCCCAGGAAAGCGCCGCGGCGCGCGCCGAGCCCGGCGGAGGCGGGACGGCTCACATGACTCCCTGTTTCGCGAAGCTCGACGGCAAGGTCGTTCTCCAAGGAAATTGCCGGACCGTTTGGACGGAACGCAAAAGCGTGACCTTCGAGTTGGGGGAGAAGCGCCTCTCCATCACTCTCGATCATGGTCGAGTGTGGCGCCTGAAATGGAATGGCCAAGACAAAGGCAAGGTCTTCAGACGCGACGACTGCTGGGGCAGCGATAAGGCCTATGTCTGCGAGCACGGGCTCAAGGCCAAGCCGGATTCCTGAGCGGCGTCTTTTCCCGCCCCGCGGCGACGCCATATAACTGAGGCGGCGCACAAAACCCCTTGTGGGGGTCTCTCATGGCCAACCGGGAACAACGCGGAAATCGCGAAACCAAGAAACCGAAACGTCAAAAGCAGAAGGCCGCGCATCATGCGGCGACGGGGTTCCTCGCCGCCATCGCGGAAGGGGCGGCTATGCCAGGCGGTCGCAGGAAATAGACGGGTCTGCTCGAGCGCGTTCGGAATCCTCAATTCGAACGCGCTCCGCGTCTACTCGTCGAAGTCGGTTCTTTTTCGCTCCGAAAACATGCTCAGCGGAAGCCTGTCGGCGGCACGGAATGCAGCCCCCGCGGCGGCTCCGACTCAGGCGCGGGCGCAGGATAGTAGTAGACCGGCGGGGCCGGCACCCTCTCATATCGCACGCAGTAACGCCGCCCATAGTCGTCAGCGTAGCAGCGGATGCGCGCTTTCGCCTTATCCGTCGAGAGCGGGACGAAGACCGCAATCGCCAATGAGGCGCTCGCGACCCATCGAACGAGAAGCGACATGTGGCTCTCCTCCCGCCAATTAACGCCAGGGGCCGACCGCCGTTCCGATTCCTTGAGCCGAAACTTAGGGCGCCGGCGCGCTGCGCAGTGGCTTCTCCTCCATGCGGGCGAGGAAAAACAGGGCGATTCCCACGAAAATCGCCGTCGCGGCGAAAACCTGACGGAAGGCGCCGCGCAGGGCTTCGATCGCCTGCGGTGAGGCGGCCTCGGCCTCGAGCGCGGCGGCGCCCGCCCCCATCACCAGCGCCCCGAGCAGCGCGACGATCAGCGCGCAGCCGATCTGCCGGGAAAATTGCATCACGGCCGTCGCCGAGCCGAGATTACGGCGCTCCACCGCGTTCTGCAGCGAGACCGTGCTGATCGGCAGGGTCGTGCCGATGCCGACGCTGATCGTCGTCAGCAGCGCGTCGAGCGCGCCGAGCGACAGGCTTTTCAGCCCGAGCGCGAGAAAGGCGGAAGCCGCGGCGGCAAAGGCGAGCCCGATGAGCCCCGGCGCCTTGTAGCGGGTGAGATGCGGCATCAAGCGCCCCGAGATCGTTGCGCCCACCACGACCCCGATCATCGGCCCGATCAGCGCCACCCCGACGCCGTCGGCGTCGAGCGCGAAGGCGCCTTCGAAATAGATCGGCGCGACGACCGAGAGCCCGACGAAGCTCCCGAGCCCGAACGCGCCGCACAAGGACGCGTTGCGCGCCGTCGCATTGGCGAGCACGCTCAGCGGAATGAAGGGCTCGTCGGCCTTGCGCAGCCGATGCGCGAAGAGCGCCCAGAACAGCGCCGACAGAATCGTGAGGCCGATCGCGTCGCGCGCCGCGGCGTTGCGATCCCCGAGCGCCAGCGCAAGCAGGCCCGAGGCCGCGGCCAGCAGCGCCGCGCCGATGTAGTCGAGCTCATGCGCATGCCGGCGCACCGGCAGCCGCCGCAAGGAGGACTCGACGAAGAGCAGGGCAAGCAGCCCGAGCGGCACATTGATCCAGAAGATCAGCGACCAGTGCAGATGGCTGGCGAAGAAGCCGCCAAGCAGCGGGCCGGCGATGCTCGACATCACGAAGACCGCGGCGAAATAGGTCTGATAGCGGCCGCGCTCGCGCGGGCTTACGAGATCGGCGATGATGGTCTGCGAAAGCGTCAGCAGGCCGCCGCCGCCCAGTCCCTGCAAGGCGCGGGCGAAGGCGAGCGCCGGCATGCTCGGCGCCAGCGCACAGGCGATCGAGCCCAAAATGAAGATTGCGACGCCGATCAGCAGCATGATCCGGCCGCCGTGAATGTCCGCGAGCTTGCCGTAAAGCGGCGTGACGATCGTCGCCGCGACAAGATAGGCGGTGACGATCCAGGGCGAATCGGCGAAGTCGCCGAGCTCGAGGCCGATCGTCGGCAGCGCCGCCGCGACGATCGTCTGATCGAGCGCCGACAGCAGCATGGCGAGACAGAGCCCCACGAAGGCGCTGCGTATCTCCGCCTTGCTGGGCAGGGCGTCGGCAGTCATCGGTCTCGAGAATCCCGGAGCAAGAGAGGTTGACCCTGTTTTGGCCGGCTTAAATCGGGCGAAATTGTGGCGATGCGCGCGTGTCCTTGCGCAGCGCCGCAATTTGCGCGCGAAAGCGAGCCTCGCCGCCAAAGCTCGGATGGCGCAGAGCGACGCGCTCGAGCCCAGGCGCGAGGCGCGCGGCGGCTCTTTCGGCGTCGCGGCCGACCGCGAGGATTCGCGCCGGGCGCAAGAGGCCGATGAGCGCGCACAGGATCGCTTCGCCCGCGGTGCGTTCGGCGGCGTTATGGGCGCGGTTGGAGAAAGGCGCGCCGGGCTTGTGCGGGTGCAGCGGGAAGACGTTCCAAAGAAAGAAAGTTTCGTCGCTGCCGCGCAGCGCGTCCCAAAGGGCCGCCGCCGTGCGTTCGGCCATCGGCGGCCCTTGGGTAGGCCGCGCGTTCTTCAGCCCGAACCGCGCGAGATGCTCTAAAAAATGCGCATCGTCGGTGAAGGCGAGGCCGGACCGGCGCCCGCCGCGCCAGCCGAAATCGCGCCCGAGCCAGAGCGAGCGGGTCCCACGGCGCTCCGCTGCGGTCAGTAGGCCGAGAAGGATTTTGGCGCGCGTTTCGGGCGCCTTCGCCCGGTCGTGGACCGCGCAGCGATCCGCGAAAGGATTGAAGGCGCACTCGAAGCGAGTGGCGCGCAGATCGGAAAGAAACTGCGAAGGGGTTATGTGATCGCCCTCGCCCCGCGGCCAAAACTCCCTCTCCCCGACCGTGGGGAGAGGTTGGGGTGAGGGCTTGAGCTCCAAAGTCATGTTAACAAATTCGCGGGAATCGCGCATAGCTTCGCCCCAGCTGTTATGTGAGGCCTGGTCGGCGGCCTACCGCCCAAAGGAGTTGCGACGATGCTCATCCTCATTCTCGGTCTCATCGTCTTCCTGGGAGCCCATGTCTTCGTCACGCTGCGCCCGCAGCGTGCGGCGCTCATCGAGCGCGTGGGCCTCAACACCTATAAGACGGTGTATTCGCTCGTCGCGGCGGCGGGTCTCGCTCTCATCGTCTGGGGCTTCATCCGCTACCGGGCCGAGGGGCTCATTCAAATCTGGGAACCGCCGCATTGGCTGCATCATGTCGCGATGCCGCTGGTCTGGTTCGCCTTCGTCGCGCTGGCCGCCCGCCGCGCGCCCCCGGGGCGGATCAAGGGATGGCTGCGCCATCCGATGCTCGTTGCGATCAAAGCTTGGGCGCTCGCGCATTTTCTCGTCAACGGCGACCTCGGCGGCATGCTGCTGTTCGGCTCATTCCTCGCTTTCGGCGTCTACGACCGCATCGCCGTGAAGAGACGGGGCGACGCGGGGGCCCCGCGGCTCGACCATTTCACGCGCGGCGATGCGATTGCGCTGGGCGCCGGCACGGTCGTCTACGCGATCGTGCTGATGCTGCACCCCTATCTCTTCGGCGTCGCGGTGGTGAGCTGAGGCGGCGCCGGGCTTGATTAATACGCCCCTCCCTGCTTTTAACGCGCCGCAGCTTAGTCCTAGCAAGGAGCCGCCATGTCCTCTCTTTGGCCCGTTCACGGCAAGATTTCCGGCCCCATCGTCCTCATCGGCTTCGGCTCGATCGGGCGCGGCATCCTGCCGCTGATCGAGCGGCACTTCGACTTCGACAAGAGCCGGTTCACGGTCATCGATCCCTCCGACGCGCATCGCCATCTTCTCGACGTGCGTGGGATCAGCTTCCTGCAGAAGGGCCTCACGCGCGAGAATTACCGCGACGTGCTGACTCCGCTTTTGCAGAACGGCCCCGGCCAGGGATTCATCGTCAATCTCTCGGTCGAGGTCTGCTCGCTCGACATCATCAAGCTCGCGCAGGAGCTGAAGGTCCTCTACGTCGACACCGTCGTCGAGCCCTGGCCGGGCTTTTATTTCGATTCGAAGCTCGGCAACGAGGCGCGCACCAATTACGCGCTGCGCGAGACGGTGCTCGAGGAGCGCCGGCGCAATCCCGGCGGCTCGACCGCGATCTCCTGCTGCGGGGCCAATCCCGGCATGGTCTCCTGGTTCGTCAAGGAGGCGCTGGTCAACATCGCGAAGGACACGAAGGCGCTCGACAAGGAGCCGCAGACGCGCGCCGAATGGGGCGCGCTCGCGCAAAAGCTCGGCGTGAAGGGCATTCACATCGCCGAGCGCGACACGCAGCGCGCGCGCACGCCCAAGCCCAGGGGCGTGTTCGTCAACACCTGGTCCGTCGAGGGCTTCGTCTCGGAGGGCATGCAGCCGGCGGAGCTCGGCTGGGGCACGCATGAGAAATGGCTGCCCCCTCACGCCGGAACGCATGCGACGGGCTGCGGAGCGGCGATCTATCTGAACTCGCCGGGCGCGAACACGCGCGTGCGCAGCTGGACGCCGACGCCGGGAGCGCAATATGGCTTCCTCGTCACGCACAACGAGGCGATCTCGATCGCCGATTATCTCACGGCGCGCGACGGCTCCGGCAAGGCGGTCTATCGCCCGACCTGCCACTACGCCTATCATCCGGCGGACGATGCGGTGCTGTCGCTGCACGAGCTCTTCGGCGGGGCCGGAAAGCGCCAGCTGCGCGAGCATATTCTCGACGAGCACGAGATCGTCGACGGCATCGACGAATTGGGCGTGCTGCTCTACGGCCACGCCAGGAACGCCTATTGGTACGGTTCGCAGCTTTCGATCGAGGAGACGCGCGAGCTCGCGCCCTATCAGAACGCGACGGGCTTGCAGGTGAGCTCGGCGGCGCTCGCCGGCATGGTCTGGGCGCTGGAGAATCCGCAGGCCGGCATCGTCGAGGCGGACGAGGTCGACTACAAGCGCTGCCTGGAAATTCAACGGCCCTATCTCGGCCCGGTCGTCGGCGTCTATACCGATTGGACGCCGCTCGAGAACCGGCCGGGTTTCTTCCCCGAGGACATCGACCTCGAGGACCCCTGGCAGTTCAAAAACATTCTGGTGAAATAGGCGGTCGGCGAGAGGCGGTCGGCGATCTCTCCGCCGACCGTCGATCTACCGGTTTCCCCGTTAGGCTTTCGCGGGCGCCTTGTGCGGAATGCCTTCCTTGTCGAAGAGCGCCGCGAGCTCGCCCGACTGGAACATTTCGCGCGTGATGTCGCAGCCGCCGACGAACTCCTGCTTGACGTAAAGCTGCGGGATGGTCGGCCAGTTCGAAAAGGCCTTGATGCCCTCGCGGATCTCGCCGTCGGCGAGCACATTGATCGCCTTGTAAGGCGCGCCGATGTGGTTGAGGATCTGCACGACCTGCATCGAGAAACCGCATTGCGGCGCTTGCGGCGTGCCCTTCATGAACAGCACGACGTCGGCGCTGTCGATCTCGCTCTTGATGCGGGCGTTGGTGTCGCTCATTTCTTTTGTCCTTTCGTTCGGAGGTCAAGGCTCCGACGGTTTGAGCGGCGAGGACTTCCTCGCCGCGGATGACGCATAGGTCGCGCATCTCCCTCTCCCCGCCTGCAGGGAGAGGACAGGGGTGAGGCGCTGGGCTCCCTAGAGCGAATTTCGCAAAAGTTGCTAGGCTTTTGCGAGAGAATTCGCTCCAGCTTTTTGATCTGGCGCGATTTCTTATCGCTCGAACGATTCCGTTCGAGCGGAAAGCGCGCTGACCCTCTCCTCGTAAGCGAGGAGAGGGAAGCTCTCAAGGCGTGCGCGTCGTCAGCGCGAGCGCATGCAATTCGCCGCCTAGCCTGTCGCCGAAGGCGGCGTTGACGAGCTGATGCTGCTTCACCCGGCTCAGGCCCGCGAAGGCCGTCGAGGTCACGGTCGCCGCCCAATGGTCGTTATCGTCGGCGAGCGCGGTGAGCTCCACCGTCGCGTCGGGGAGCGCCGTCTTGATCAGCCGTTCAATTTCGTCCGCGGGCATTGGCATTGTTCAATTCCTGACCACAAAGGCGCCGTCCTCGCCCGCCATGTAGGCTGGTAGAGGCCGTTCGTGCGCATCGCGCAATTCGCTGAGCAATATCGGCGCCTCGCCCGGCAAAATCAATGCGTCGCCGCCCGTGAAGCCGAGCAGGAGGGCCGGGACGCCGCGCGCCTCGGCCAGCACAACGATCTCTTCGAACTGGGCGGGAGCGACCGCGATCAGGTAGCGCGCCTGGTCCTCACCGAACAGCATGGCGCAAGCCGGCCCGTCCGGCAAGCGTTCGACGCGCGCGCCGACGCCGCCGGCCAGACACATTTCGGCGAGCGCGACGGCGAGGCCGCCGTCGGAGAGATCATGCGCCGCCCGCGCCATGCCGGACAGCACGAGCTCGCGCACGAAGTCGCCGTTGCGGCGCTCGGCGGAAAGGTCGACCGGCGGCGGCGCGCCTTCGACGCGGCCGAGCAAATCGCGCAGATAGACCGACTGGCCGAGCCAGCCCTGCGTTTCGCCGAGCAGCAGGATGGCGTCGCCTTCCGCCCCGAAACCCGTTTGCGAGGCCTTGGCGACGTCTGCGATCACGCCCACGCCGCCGATCGCCGGCGTCGGCAGAATGCCCGCCCCTTGCGTCTCGTTGTAGAGCGAGACGTTGCCCGAGACGATCGGGAAGTCGAGCGCGCGCGCCGCGTCGCCGATCCCGCGCAGGCAATGGACGAACTGCCCCATGATCTCGGGGCGCTCCGGATTGCCGAAATTGAGATTGTCGGTCAGGGCCAGCGGCGTCGCGCCGGTCACGCTGACGTTGCGCCAAGCTTCGGCCACGGCCTGCTTGCCGCCCTCGTAAGGGTCGGCGGCGCAGTAGCGCGCGGTCACGTCCGTCGCCAGAGCGAGGCCTTTCGGCCCCTCGCCGACGCGGATCACCGCGGCGTCGCCGCCCGGCGCCCGCACCGAATTCCCGAGGATGAGGTGGTCGTATTGCTCCCAGATCCAGCGCTTGGAGCAAAGGTTCGGCGAGGCGAACAGCTTGAGCAACGCCTCGCGATTGGAAAGCGGCGCCGAGACCGCGCCCGGATCCACGACGTGAAGCTTGGGCGACTCGATATACGGGCGATCGTAGAGCGGAGCCTGATCGCCGAGCTCCTTGATCGGCAGATCGGCCTTGATCTCGCCCTTGTGCTTGACGACGAAGCGCAGCGTGTCCGTGGTTTGGCCCACGATCGCGAAATCGAGGCCCCATTTACGGAAGATCGCCTCGGCCTCCGCCTCCTTTTCGGGGCGCAGCACCATCAGCATGCGCTCCTGACTCTCGGAGAGCAGCATTTCATAGGCCGTCATGCCGTCTTCGCGGCAGGGGACGGCGTCGAGGTCGAGCTCGATTCCCAGATTGCCCTTGGCCCCCATTTCGACGGCGGAGGAAGTCAGGCCGGCCGCGCCCATGTCCTGAATGGCGATGACGGCGCCGGTCTTCATCAGCTCGAGGCAGGCCTCGAGCAGGAGCTTCTCGGAGAAGGGATCGCCGACCTGCACGGTCGGGCGCTTCTCCTCGGCGTCGGCTTCGAAGGCGGCGGAAGCCATGGTCGCCCCGTGAATGCCGTCGCGCCCTGTCTTGGAGCCGAGATAGACGATCGGATTGCCCACGCCCGCGGCGGCTGAATAGAAAATCGAATCGGCGCGCGCGAGGCCGACCGCCATCGCATTGACGAGGATGTTGCCGTCGTAGGACGAATCGAACTCGGTCGAGCCGCCGACCGTCGGGACGCCGAAGGAATTGCCATAGCCCCCGATCCCGGCGACGACGCCGGCGAGCAGCGCCCGGGTCTTGGGATGGTCGGGCGCGCCGAAGCGCAGGAGATTGAGGCAGGCGATCGGTCTCGCGCCCATCGTGAAAACGTCGCGCAGGATGCCGCCCACGCCCGTCGCCGCGCCCTGATAGGGCTCGATGAAGGAAGGGTGGTTGTGGCTCTCCATCTTGAAGACGACCGCGTCGCCGTCGCCGACGTCGATCACCCCGGCGTTTTCGCCCGGTCCCCGAATCACCCAGGGCGCCGTGGTGGGAAGCTTGCGCAAGTGCAGGCGCGAGGACTTGTAGGAGCAGTGCTCGTTCCACATCGCGGAGAAGACGCCCAGCTCGGTGAAGCTCGGCGCGCGGCCGAGCAGCGCCAAAATGCGTTCATATTCCTCGGGTTTCAGACCATGGGTGGCGACGAGCGCCGCGTCGATCTTGGGTTCTGCCGGCGTCAATCGGGCGCCTTTCCTAAAAGCGAGCGGGGGGTTGTGAGCCCTCCTATGCCCGCTTGCCGCCTTCGTTTGAAGCGGGATTTTGCTTCGGGTTCGGGGTTCCAAAAGCCCGGTTTTGCGTCCAAGCACCAGAAAAGTCTTGTGTTTTTCGCGTTCAGAGAGGAGCCCCGAGTCTCATTTCTAATTGGTCAAAAAGTGTTGCCAAAGTGACACAGCTCAAGAGAAAGCGACATGGCGCCCTCGAATCTTGACGAAAATCAAGGCCAGCTGCGCAGTTTCGTAGCAACCTCCGCCCGACTCGACACGCCGCTCCTGCAAGTGTCGTCACCCGATTGTTCCAAGGGGGATCCCATGAAGACTGTTATTCGTGGCGCACTTGCCGCTACACTCCTGAGCGCCGTGAGCCTGCCTGCTCTCGCTGCCGATCTGCCTTCCATCAAGGCGCCGCCGCCGCCGCCGGTTTTTGACACCTTCCAACCCTTCCAGGTCCGCCTGGAAGTGTCCGGCGCCGTCATGATGGCCGGCAAGGGCACCGCTTATGACGAGGGCGCGTTTAGCCCAAATGCCGCCTTTGCGCCATGGGGCGGCAATCCGCTGCTCGCGACGGGTCTTAGCAGCGGCGCGGGCACGCAGATCCCGTGGGCCAGCACGAGCACCTCCTACGCGATCGTCCCGACGCTTTCGGTCGACTACTACATCAACAAGAATTGGTCGATCGAAGCGATCTGCTGCGTCGTCCCGGCGCACATCCAGGGAACCGGCTCGATCCAGTCGACCTTCGCCCACACCTGGGCGTTCCCGCCGTCGCTGTTGGTGGACTATCACTTCACCAATTTCGGCGCCTGGCAGCCCTACCTCGGCGTCGGCGTGAACTTCACGACCTATTGGGGCACGCGCGTCAACAATGAAAACTTCCCGGTGCTCTTCCAGCCGAGCGGCCCGCTGACCGGGCCCCTGGCCACTGCGTTCGGCGTCACTGGGGTCAGCGCCCAGTTCTACAGCGCGACGGTCACCCCGTCGTGGGGCGTCGTCGGCCAGGCCGGCCTCGACTATATGTTCAACGAGCATTGGGGCCTCAACCTCGACGTGAAATACATCATGATGGAGCCGACGGTTCACGCCAAGGTGGCCGCCAACCTTCCGCCCCCCCTGACCGCCGCCGGCCCGCTCTACCTCCCGGTCCGCGTCTTTCTGCCGCTCGATCCGCTGGTCATCAGCGCCGGCCTGACCTATCGGTTCGGCGGCGGAACCGCGGCTCCGGTCCTCGCGAAATACTGAAAAAAGCGGCGACGAGTAGTGAAAGGGCCGGTCCTTCGGGACCGGCCCTTTTTGTTTGCTGGAGCTGCCCTCTTCCTGGCCAGCGGAGAGGGCGCCGCTTGCGTCAGGCGGAGACCTTCTTGCACTCCTCGGCGCAGGCCTTGCAGGACTCGCCCATCGCCACGCATTCGGAATATTGCGGGAACTTGTCGCATTCCTTCTTGCAGGCGAGGCAGATGTTCTCGACAACCTTCGCCAGCGCAGGAACCGAAGAGGAATTGACGGACGCCAGGGTCGAAAGAGCGCGGCAGGCGGCGATCGTGTCGAAGGACGCCGTGGTGCAGGCGGCCATGCTCGTGTCGTTCATGGACAGCATGCCGAAACAGTGACGCAGGCAACTGTCGCCGTCGAGGACGCATTTGCCGGCGGCGTCGCTCAAGGCCTTGTATTTGGCCGGATGCATATGATGCACGCCCGAAGCGGCCTCTTCCGCCATTGCCGGCATGGCTGACAGGACGGCGGCGGCCGCTCCGAGCGTGGTCATGAATTCGCGACGTTCCATGAGGTTTCTCCCGCTTTTATTAGGCCCGCCGGATTGGACAGGACCAAGTTACGTACAGTGTAATACATAAGCGTTTCTGGGCGGCGCACAAGCGCGCGGTGTCGCGCCAAGACGGAGCCTTTGTGGACGGGCGCCTCGAACCGAAGATCATCCGGAATTCGGATAACTCTTTAGAAATCATGTTGCCGGCGTTCCGGCGATTCCGCCAGCGTGATCCAGCGACCGCGCTTGACTCTTTCCTCCGGGCGGCCATTATAGAACATATCAAGAACAAAGGAGACCGGATCCGATGCCGCCACCCGGCGCGCGCGAGCGCATCGTCCTTTTGCGCCGGCGCATCGCCGCCATCGAGGCGCGCGATGGCCCGCTACGGCGCCCCGCCAGAGCGGGGGGAGAGGCGCGCGCTCCCGCTTCGGCGCAGGAATTTTTCGAGGCCCTGCCCGGCGCTTTCGCGCAAGGCGGCTTGAGCGAGATCGTTCCGGCCCGTCCGCGCGACGCCGCCGCCGCCGCCGGCTTCGCCTCGGTCCTGGCGCTGCGAGCCCTCGCCACGCGCGGCGCCTGCGCCGTCTGGATCGCCGAGGACATGGCGGCGCAGGAAATCGGCCTGCCTTACGCCAAGGGGCTCGAGGCGCTCGGCCTCGATCCGGCGCGGCTCGTCGTCGCGCGCACGCGCGATTCGCGCGAAACCCTGTGGACGATGGAGGAGGCGCTGAAGCGCCGCGTCGGCGCCGTCGTCGCCGAAAGCTGGATCGCCCCCGGCGCCTATGGCCTTGCGGCGTCGCGGCGGCTTGCGCTCGCGGCGCAGCGCGGCGGCGGTCTCGGCCTCCTCTTGCTGCTGCGCGCTGCGAATCAGGGCGGTCGCCTAGCCAGCGCGGCGCGGCTGCGCTTCGAGATCGCAGCGCCTTCGCCGCCCCGCGCCGCGCCGGGATGCGGCCCGCCCCTGCCCGGTCCGCTCGGCTGGCGCCTGCGCCTTCTCAAGGCGCGCCTCGGCGCCGCCTGTCCCGGCGGGTTCGATACGCCGGAATGGCGCGAAATTCTCTTCGATCCCGATAGGGGCGCGCTTCGTCATGCGTTTCCTCAGCGTCTTCCTGCCGAGACTTGCGACCGACCGGATCTTGCGGCGGCGCGGCGCGCCTTCGCGTGACGCGCCGTTCGCGCTCTGGAGCCGGATCAATGGCGCCGAACGCCTCGCCGCCGTCAATGCGGCGGCCGAGGCGCGCCGCCTGCGGCCCGGCATGGCGGTCGCCGACGCGCGGGCGCTGTGTCCGAGCGTGCGGCTCGAGGAGCATGATTCCGGGGCCTGTTCGGCGACCCTCGAGACAATCGCCGACTGGTGCTCCCGCTTCACGCCGCTCGCCGCGCTCGATGCGCCGGACGGCGTCATGCTCGACGTGACCGGCGCGGCCGGGCTTTTCGGCGGCGAAGCGAAATTGCTGGACGAGATCGAGGCGCGTCTCGACGCCCAGGGTTTTTACGCCCGCGCGGCGCTTGCGCCGGGGCCAGCGCTTGCGCATGCGCTGGCGCGCTTCTCCAAGCTCCGCCTCGTCCCGCCGGGCCTGGCGCAGGGAGAGATCGAAGCGCTCGCCGCCCCTTTGCCCGTCGCCGCGCTCGGGCTCGAGGAGCCCGCCGCGACGCGCCTCGCCCGCGCCGGGCTCGTTCGCATCGGCGATCTTCTGGCGCGTCCGCGCGCGCCGCTCACGGCCCGCCTCGGCTCGGCGGCGATGGCGCGGCTCGATGCGCTCCTTTGCCGGAGCCGCGAGCCGATCGTCCCCCGTTTTCCGGCCCCCTCGCATATCGCCGAGCGGCGCTTTCCCGACGGATTGACGCGGCTTTCCGATATCGAGGCGACGCTGCGCCTCCTTTGCGAGGATCTCTACCCGCTCCTTGAGAGAAGCGGCCTCGGCGCGCGGCGGCTCGAGGCGGTTTTCTACCGCGTCGACGGCGTGGTGAAGCGCCTCGCTGTCGGGACGAGCCGGCCGCTGCGCGATCCCGCCCGCCTCTTCGCCCTGTTGCGCGAGCGGCTCGGCCAACTCGCCGAGGAGGGGCTGGACACGGGCTATGGCTTCGACGTGCTGCGGCTCGCCGCCGTCGCGACCGAGCGTCTCGACGACGAGCAGAAAGGGCTGGACGAAATCGCGTCACTGAAGGCCGCCGAGGCCGAGGATCTCGCCGACTTCATCGACCAGCTGGGCGTGCGACTCGGCCCGAGCCGCGTGCTGCGGCTCGATCCCGTGGAGCGCCATACGCCCGAATGCGCGGTGCGGGCCGCGCCGGCCGCCTCTGCCGCGCCCGCCGCCGCTGCGTCAACAAAATTTGCGCCGCTCGCCCGGCCTTTGCGCCTCTTCGAGCGGCCCGAGCCGATCGACGCGATCGCGCTCGCGCCCGACGGCCCGCCGCTGCGCTTCCGCTGGCGGCGCGCCCTGCACGACACCGTAGCCTTCGAGGGGCCCGAGCGCATCGCGCCGCCCTGGTGGCAGGCGCCGCAAAATCCGCTGGCGCGCGACTATTTCCATGTCGTGGACAGCGAGGGCCGGCGCTTCTGGCTTTTTCGCGAGGGTCTGCCGGGACGGGACAGGGTCCACGCCCGCTGGTTCGTGCACGGCTTGTTTTGAAGAAAGCACACCCCTTGCGCGTGCAAATCATTTCGCGCGGATTTCGCTTTCCTTTCGCGCGGAGCCATTTTCATTTCGCGCGAAACGCACGAGCACCTCGGCGCCGTCCTCGGGCGGAGCCGTGAGGCGGGCGCGGAAGGCGACCTTCTCGCCGCCCTCGAGCCGCGTCTTCGGCGCGCGCGTCGTCCAGGCGTATTTGTCCTGCCCGTCAGCCCCACGCACCGAGAGCGCGAGCGGCGGCAACAGATTCGCGTCGCGGCGCAGATTGACGATCTCGCCCTCGACCACCAGCGCCTTGCGCGTCCCTTCCCTCTCGACGCGCGACCGCACGCCCGCGAAGGCGAGGCCGTCGAGGTTGACCGGAAGACCCACCGCCGCATAGGGCGCGGCGGCGCGCGGGCTAATCCGCACGATTTTCTCGCGAAGGCCGATCAGCGCCATCGCGCCAATCACCGTCGCGACGATTGCCGCGAAGATCAGCGATTGCTGGTCGGACGGCTTCGCCTCTTCCTCCCGCCAGTCGTCGGGCGGCTGGCGCCACAGACCCTCAGGCGGCGGGCGCCCGTTTTGGTCCGTGTGGCGATTTTCGTCCGGAGAGGCGCGCATCACAAAAAGGGCTTTCAGGATTCTTGGCGTCCCATTAACCCGCAGGATAGTTAAGGAAGCGTTTTGGCGCAAATGGCCCCTTCACAAAGGCCCTCATTTGATCAAGCCTTCAGGTCACGGCCCCGCCGCCAAGGTCCATAGACGACCGCCGCCGCCCGGTGGGGGCGGCGGCGGTTTAGCAGGCGAGAGGAAGCGACCCGGCCTCAGCCGCGGGCGGCGCGGGCGCGGGCGAAGCCGCCGGCGAGGACGAGTCCCGCGAGGCCGAGCACGCCGGCGCCGGGAAGCGGGCCGGGCGCGCCGACCAGGGTCTCGGTGATCGAGGTGACATTGCCATCAACGTTGGTATAGACGGACGCACCGGTATTGTAGTCATAGCTGAGCCTCTTGCATAATTCTTCGAGCGAGTGATTTTGCCGCCGGCACGCGAGATGTCGGCTTCGTGGGGGCTCAGGCGGGGGCGGCGCGGAAGGCCGAGACCCGCAAGATTTGATCGGCGGCGAGGACGAGCACGCCGAACGTCAAGTGGCATTTGACCTTGATGGCGCCGCGCACGCGCACGAACCTGGCGCCGAACTCGTCCTTCATCCGGGCATTGACGCGTTCGGCCATGGTGCGGAAATCGAAGAGTTTGTCGTCCGGGTCCGGGACGCCGACGCGCCTCATGCGGGCGACCTCCTCGGCGCATTCGGTTTTGGCTTCATGCTGCGAACGAAAATTGCGGTCGATCAGCGGCGCATGGCCGAGCGCCTTGCTGTGCCGGTCGATGATTTCGGCATCGTAGGCTGCGTCCATCGCCTCATAGAGATAGACGATGCGGGCGCTGGTCATGGTCATGAGGGGAATGGCGACCTGGCTGTCGTGCACGGAGGCCGAGGTCAGCACGCAGGAGACGGGGATTTGGCCGCAGGCGACGTCGAGATGCAGCTTGTAGCCGATCCATGTCTCCTTATAGCCCTTGCTGTTCTTCTTGCAGCCGACGTCGCAGGCGGTGGGCAGCTCGGCGAGCATTTTCGCAAGGCTTTGCGTGGCTTGCCGTTCGAGGCGCGACGGCTCCGGCTTTGGCCGCTCCTCGCCCTTTCTCGGGCGTCCGCGCCTTTTTGGCGGCTCGGCGGCGGGCGGCGGCGGATCGTCTTTCCCGTCTTTCTCGACGGGCTTCTCGCGCGCTTCGATCTCGGTGGCGTCGCGGGCGACGACGCGCCCCTCGAGCGTGCGCTCGACCAGCGCCGCGTGCATTCTGCCCGGCAGATCGCCTTGCGCGAACTCGTTGAAAGCGCGAGAAAAGGTGGATTCGTGCGGAACCTGCGCACGCCGCTCCCACCCGCAGATTCTGCGCAGCGACTTGTCGGCCTGCAGGCGTTCGATCAAGGCGCTGGTGGTTGGAATGCCGAGCAGAGCCTTGGCGACGAAGCATCTGGCCAGGGCGCGGCGATCCTCGGGTGGGCGGCCCGGGCCTCGCGGCGGCTCTGGAACGAAGGCTTGGAGACCGATCACCTCGAGGATGGTGATGAGCCGCCCGAGCTGTTCGGTCATCGGCTCGACTTCCTCGCGAAGCCAAGGGAAAAGCGAGGCCTGTATGTGATTCCAGCGCGCCCACATGGCGTCGAGAGGATCGTCAGTCATGTGGTCCGTCGCCACGGCGCGTAGTTCGATTCGAAATCATAATCCAACAACTTTTAAATGAAAGCGCAATATTCTACACAATAATACTTGCAATCCACATGAGGAAGCCTATCTATATCGCCTCATCGCCCGCGCCAATCTCTAACAATTTTGCAAGAGGCTCAGCTGTCATAGGCAACAACCATATACGCACCGTCCCCGGGCTGAACGGTATAGGTGAAGGGCGTATCGATGCTTGCCGGGATGGTCGATCCCGCCGTGTAATTATACACGTTGCCGTAGGCAATGTTGTTGACATATATATTGCCTGGGTTATAAATATAGTCGTTAGCATCGTGATATTGCTCGCTTTCCGGAGCGCTCGGGTCGTTGTAGCCAGAAATCTCGCCGAAATAGCTTCCGGCGATCGCCGGCCCGGTGATGCTGCCGACCTTCACCGTCGCACCCAGCGAAGGCGACGAGGCGCCATAGCCATAGGCGAAATTCTCTGTGGGGCTGGAGTAGGTAGTGCCTTGCGTCGTGTTGAACCGATAGGTGATCTGGAAGGTCGAGCCGACGAGGTTATCGGAGCCGTTCGCCGGCCCGAAGATCCCAGTCAGGTCGGTGTCGGAAGTCACCGTGCCGTTGTAGGTGACGTCGACGATGGCCGCCTGCGCGCAGGAGGCTCCCGCCACAAGGGCGAGGGTTGCGATGGCGCCGAGAAGCTTAGCTTTCATATGATTCTCCTTGAGATGTTCGAGCCCGCCCCCGCCGCGGCTTTGCGACGTTCGGGCGGGCGTCTTGCAAATTCGGCCCTGAAAAACCCGAAACTGCTGACATTCGACCGTCTCATGAGGCCGCGAAAATGCAACCGGTCCTAGGACTGGAAATTAAGAAAAACTTAACGTGTTGTATTTCGGCAACACTCGCCGATTACTTCGTCCTCGCCATGCAGCCGAAGCGGCCGCACGCTACTCTGCGCAGTCCGAGAAGCCCGGCATGGCGGCGCGACGCAAATGATATGGCCCCCGGCAAGACCGGAGTGCTTCAGTTTCCAGCTTCAGCCTGGATGTCATCCACCCTCACTTCGGCGCCTCCTCGATCGGCCGCAGCGGCGTCGGAATTTTTTTTCCTGCAGCAGACGCGCGAAAATCTTCAAGCCCACGGGCTCGTTGCCGTTGGGATGCACCAGCATGATCGAACCGGGCCTGGGTCTCGGCCCCAGCGCGATCCAACTGTCCGCGCCGAGCGCGACGAGATGACGCTCGCGCAGCCTTCCCATCAGGCTCGCGTCGGAGATGAGGCCGGGGAAGCGAAAGAACACGGAAGGCGTCAGCCCGTTCGTGAGCATCAGCCGCTCGGTCTCGAGAATCTCCGCGTCGATGTCGACGCCCTTGGTCAAGAGAAAGGTCTCTTCATTCGGCCTGTTCTTGACGAAGGGGTGGCTATAGGAGTGGTTGACCCAGGAGACGGCGAGTCCGCCGCTTTCGATCATCTTGCGAAGCCAGTCGAGATCCGCCTCGTGATGGAGCATCCAGGAGCCCGAGATCGACAGCGCGATCGGCGTTCCGGCGCCCTGTTTGGCGACGAGCTCCAAAAAACTTCGATCGAGCGGCCTAGAGCTCGGGCAAAGATCGCCGGTCAGAAACGAGCCGACGCCGCTTCCATGAACGAGGCCCATATTGACGAGCGCCTTGGGCGTGCCGGGCTCGTCGCCTGCCTCCTGCACCGCGCGCAAGAAGCGCGTTTCGGCCTCTTGGGCGTCGCTGGTCTCGGCGCAGCGCCAGCAGGCGGCGCGGCCGACTTGCGTCTTGAGCGTGTCGGGATCGACGAGGAGCAGCAGCGCCTCCTCGCCGACGCGCCCGCGCCGCGTCGCGAGCAGGGAGGCGCCCGATGCGTTCCAGCAGCGCGCGAAGATCGGGTCATAGTCTTCGATCTCGGCGCCGCGCAGCGAGACGGGCCTATCGCAAGCGCCCTCCTGGCCTGTGGCCGGCAGCGCCGTCGTCGCCGCGACGAGAAGCGCCGCGAAAAAACTTCGGGAGAGACGTTCACTCATGGACCTCGATCATGACGGCGCCGGGCGAGGATGAAAAGCTTTTGTTTCAGCGACATGAGGGCAGCGAATTGAGGAGGATCGCAGAGCTCCTCGCCGAAGAGATCGCGAGCCGCCACGGCCCGCGCGACGAGAAGCCGCTCTCGATCGAAGCGCGCGAGGCCGACGGCGCGCTGATCTGCGGCATGAATGGGGTCATTCACTGGCGCTGGCTTTATGTCAGGCATTTTTGGGTCGCGCCGGAGAGGCGTACACGGGGCTTAGGGCGCGTGCTGATGGCCGAGGTCGAGGGCGTCGCGCGCGAAAAGGGATGCGTCGGAATTTATCTCGACACATTCGAGGAAGGCGCGGCAAGCTTTTACGAGCGACTGGGGTTTACGCGTTGCGGGCGGATCAAGAATTTTCCGCCGGGCGCGGCGCGGGTTTTTTTGGCGAAGCGGCTTTAGCGCCTTCGCGGCCAAATCCGCGTCTTTTCAGCTTTAGGCTCTGGCAAAAACACCAAAGTGGGAGCATACTCATTCCGGCAGGCAGTGGATGAACTTTGATTACGTCTAGCCCTGCTCCTTTAGTTTGATTTTACAGGGTAGTCAAAATGATCACCAGTCGAGCGGTTTTCGTAAGCTATGCGTCTGAGGGGGAGGCGCAGGATAGTTGGGTTCTAAAATTCGCAACAGATCTCACCAACAGAGGACTGCTTGTGACGCTCGATCGTTGGGATGTAACTCCGGGCTCCAGCTTCAAATTCTTCATGGATCGCTCGATAAATAACGCTGATTATATACTTTTTGTGTGCACGCCAAGATTTGTCGAAAAAGCAAAAAATCATCTGGGAGGGGCTGGATATGAATATGCGGAAGCTGTCAGAAGCTATCTATCAGATCCCAACAGAAATATAAGATGTGTCCCAATAAGGCGATTTCCCCCGAGCGATGATATTTCATTGCCAACTGAAATAAATGATGTTAAGGGATACGATTTCCATGACGACACAACATATAGCACCGTTTTGAATTCATTAGTCTGGTATCTTTTTGGTGAGTCGGTACGTCGTCCAAGTTTAGACACGTCACCTTTCGGATTTATGGCCAATCTGCCCAAGGGTTGGATATTGATTGCTGGCACAGGAGTAGAATTTCAGTCCACTGATATCATCACAAGCGTCAGTCGTCAGCTTGGCGAGAGACTTGCGGATGAAGGCTTTGGACTCATAACGGGGGGTTGGCCAGGAGCCGACGAGGAGTCGGCCAGTGTATTTGCGAACCGCCTGACAAACAAAAGCTTTCGTCTTTCAGACAGATTGATTCAAATTGTGTTGAAGGGCCAGACGCCTTCTCTTCGCGATGGCATCGTTAAGTATGTCGCAGAAGGGCAAGAAGAGTGGCTTCAACAAGTGAAACTGGCCAATGCAATTATCTTAATCGGCGGCGTTGGTGGCACAAAGACGACAGGAAAATACGGATTAGAGAATAATATTCCTGTTTTTCCGCTGAAATATACAGGAGGAGACGCCAAGGAAATTTACGATGATATGGAAAAAAATAGCATGTATCCAAGATTAGATTTCGGAATTACGTTTGAAGAGTTCCAAAAACTAGCGGCTGACACTCCGGACGTTCTTGATTCATTGATAAACATGCTTAACAAGATCGTTTTGAAGCAACTTTCGTAAGTCAGAAGAGCCTCTTGCATAATTCTTCGAGCGAGTGATTTTGCCGCCGGCACGCGAGATGTCGGCTTCGTGGGGGCTCAGGCGGGGGCGGCGCGGAAGGCCGAGACCCGCAAGATTTGATCGGCGGCGAGGACGAGCACGCCGAACGTCAAGTGGCATTTGACCTTGATGGCGCCGCGCACGCGCACGAACCTGGCGCCGAACTCGTCCTTCATCCGGGCATTGACGCGTTCGGCCATGGTGCGGAAATCGAAGAGTCTGTCGTCCGGGTCCGGGACGCCGACGCGCCTCATGCGGGCGACCTCCTCGGCGCATTCGGTTTTGGCTTCATGCTGCGAACGAAAATTGCGGTCGATCAGCGGCGCATGGCCGAGCGCCTTGCTGTGCCGGTCGATGATTTCGGCATCGTAGGCTGCGTCCATCGCCTCATAGAGATAGACGATGCGGGCGCTGGTCATGGTCATGAGGGGAATGGCGACCTGGCTGTCGTGCACGGAGGCCGAGGTCAGCACGCAGGAGACGGGGATTTGGCCGCAGGCGACGTCGAGATGCAGCTTGTAGCCGATCCATGTCTCCTTATAGCCCTTGCTGTTCTTCTTGCAGCCGACGTCGCAGGCGGTGGGCAGCTCGGCGAGCATTTTCGCAAGGCTTTGCGTGGCTTGCCGTTCGAGGCGCGACGGCTCCGGCTTTGGCCGCTCCTCGCCCTTTCTCGGGCGTCCGCGCCTTTTTGGCGGCTCGGCGGCGGGCGGCGGCGGATCGTCTTTCCCGTCTTTCTCGACGGGCTTCTCGCGCGCTTCGATCTCGGTGGCGTCGCGGGCGACGACGCCGACGACGCGCCCCTCGAGCGTGCGCTCGACCAGCGCCGCGTGCATTCTGCCCGGCAGATCGCCTTGCGCGAACTCGTTGAAAGCGCGAGAAAAGGTGGATTCGTGCGGAACCTGCGCACGCCGCTCCCACCCGCAGATTCTGCGCAGCGACTTGTCGGCCTGCAGGCGTTCGATCAAGGCGCTGGTGGTTGGAATGCCGAGCAGAGCCTTGGCGACGAAGCATCTGGCCAGGGCGCGGCGATCCTCGGGTGGGCGGCCCGGGCCTCGCGGCGGCTCTGGAACGAAGGCTTGGAGACCGATCACCTCGAGGATGGTGATGAGCCGCCCGAGCTGTTCGGTCATCGGCTCGACTTCCTCGCGAAGCCAAGGGAAAAGCGAGGCCTGTATGTGATTCCAGCGCGCCCACATGGCGTCGAGAGGATCGTCAGTCATGTGGTCCGTCGCCACGGCGCGTAGTTCGATTCGAAATCATAATCCAACAACTTTTAAATGAAAGCGCAATATTCTACACAATAATACTTGCAATCCACATGAGGAAGCCTATCTATATCGCCTCATCGCCCGCGCCAATCTCTAACAATTTTGCAAGAGGCTCAGAATGCATCTGAAATTCGATGGGCTCCCCGCTAAGGCGCCGCGCACAATTCACGAGCCCCTCACCCCCGCGGCGATCTCCTCGGCGATCTGCGCCGCAGAGCGCGCGGCGTCGAGGCGCCGCCACAGGAGCGCGCCCGTCTCGCCGTGCATCTGCCGCAGCAGCACGTCGCGCGTCGCGTCCGACGGATCGCCCTTGCGCGCGTCGACCCGCTGCAAGCGCGCCTCGAGCGGCGCGTCGAGCCAGAAGCCGAAAAAGGGCGCGCCCGCGCTCTTGGCCGCGGCTTCGATTTCTCCGCGAGCTTCCTCCTTGTCGAAGACCGCGTCGACGACGACCGGCCAGGGAGAGGCCGCGACGCGGTGCGCCTCCCCGATCATCTGCGCATAGACCTTGACGGAGACCGCGCTGTCATAGGCCTGCGGCGGCAGGCGCGCGGTCGGCTCCGCGCCGAAAAACGCCTTGCGCAGCCGGTCGCTGTTCAGCGTTCGCGCGCCGGGCGGCGCGCCGACGAGCGGCGCCAGCGCCGCCGCGACGCTCGACTTGCCCGAACCGCTGAAACCCCCGACGGCGACGGCGAGTGGCGGCGCCTCGCGCGCGAGCTCTTGAGCCAAGGCGAAGTCCTCGCGCGCCTCATCCATTTTCTCCTGCGAGACGGCGACATGGGCGCGGATCGTGGCGCGCAGCGCCATGAAGAAGGGCAGGAGCGGCAGCCCGTCCGCCTCGTCGCGCGCATCGAGATAGCGATTGAGCGCGACATTGGCGAGCTTTTTGAACCCGAGCCGCCAAAGGTCCATCAGCAGAAAGGCGAGATCATAGAGCGTGTCGATCCTTGCAAGCGCATCGGAGAATTCGATGCAGTCGAAAGGCGTCGGCTCGCCCTCGAAGAGGCAGATGTTGCGCAGGGTCAGATCGCCATGGCCATGGCGCGTCGAACCGCGCGCGTCGCGCGCATCGAGCCGCGCGGCGTGTCGATCGAGCAGCGCCGAGAGGCGGTCGAGATGCGCGTCGATCGCCTCGCCCGACGCCGGTGGCGCGCGGCGCAGGCTCTCGGCGGCAAGCGAGAGGACCTGGCGCATCGCCCTCGCCCCGCCGCTTCCCCGCGCAATCTCGGCGCCGTCGTGAAACTGGGCGAGGCGGCGGGCGAGGCGCTCGATCTCGGCCTCCTCCAGCAGTCCCTCGCGCGCGCGCGTCTCGAGCAGCGCGTCGTCGGGAAAGCGGCGCATTTCGACGACGGCGTCGACGAGGGGGCCCGCGCCGTCGAGCGCGAGGCGCCCATCCGCTGCGCGCATCACGCGGCGCGCGCCCAGATATAGCCTTGGCGCGAGGCGCGCGTTCAGCGCCGCCTCACGCTCGCAGAAGGCCAGGCGCTTCTGCGGCGTCGAAAAATCGAGATAGGGAAAGACGATCGCGCGCTTGAGCTTATAGGCGCGCGTCGCCCCGAGCACGACGCGCGAGATATGGGTCGAGACGACCTTTGCGCCGCCCTCGAGCTCTGAGAGGAAGCGCAGCGTCTCTTCTTGCGGATCGATGTCCATCGCGCTCCTCGCTCGCCGCCAAGGCGCTCCGGCCCCGCTAAAGCAGGCGCCCCGTCATGGCCGGCCTTGTGCCGGCCATCCACGCCAACATGCTGCGCAAGCGGCTGAATGCATTCACGCAAGATCGATGTAAAGATCGCGCCATTCCGGGATGTAGATCCACCCGCCCCGCATTTGCGGAGGTTGCACGGCGTGGATGGCCGGGACAAGCCCGGCCATGACGGCAAAAGAGCACCCGACGCTTTTACGACCGGCGCCGGCGCTTTTGCGCTTTGGGAAAGGACGGTTGCGGGATCGCGCGCTTGGCGGCCTGCAGCGACGAAAGAAGCGCGTCGAGCGTCGCGAGCGTCGAGAAATCCGCTTCGCCGTCGACTCTTTGCGGCCGGAAATGGCGCTGGAAGGCTGCAACGGCAGAGGCCGTTCTCTCGCCGAAGCGCCCGTCGACCTCGATCTCGTAGCCGTAACGCGCGAGCTTGCGCTGAAGCTCGCGCACAGCCGCGCCTTCATCGCCTTTGCGGAGCCCGTCGCCGGGGCGAATCGGCGCGGGCTCGACCCAGCGTCCGACGCCTTCCTGGGCAAGCTTCTCCCAAGGGAAAAACTCGCCCGGATCGACCTTGCGCGCGATCGCGACGTCCGAATGCGCGAGCACGCCCTCGGCGCGAATCGCGCAGCGCGCGCAAATATCCTGCGCAAGGGCGATGACTGAGGCGATCTGCGCCTCTCCATAGGGCCGGGGGTCGAGATAACCGGGATGGGCGATCTCGATGCCGATCGAGGCCGAGTTCACGTCCGTCTCGCCACGCCAAAAGCTGCGCCCCGCGTGCCAGGCGCGGCGCGCCTCGGGCACGAGCTGGAGGACGCCGCCGTCCTCGTCGACGAGGTAATGCGCGGACACTTCGGTCGCCGGGCTCGTCAGCGCGTCGAGCGCCGCCTGGGTCGTCGGCAGGCCCGTGTAATGGAGAATCAGGAGCGAGACCGGTCGCGCGCGCTGCCCGTGATTGGGCGAGGCGTGGACGCGCGCAGCCGGATAATCGGGGCCAAAGCTCACCCCCCAACCACCTCCAGGAAAGCGTGCGCCGCCTCCTTGCGCTCGAAAACATGCGGCTGCAGCCCGCGCTTCGCCAGCGCCTCCTTCATCTTGAGGCGGGCGAAGGCGCTTGTTGCATAGCGCGCCGTCGTCGAGTAGTAGTGCTCCATCATATATTGGATCATTTCGGCGTAGTCGTCATAGAGCGCCTCTGCAATCTTGGCGCCGTCGTGGTTGACGACCGAAGCCACGCGCTTGCCGACCTTCTCGCAGGCCGCGACCAGCGTCTTGCGGAGCTCGTCGATGTCCTTCTTCGTACGGGCGTGCCAGCCCTCGAGATTGACGAAGAGGATGTTGCGCGCCGGATCATATTGCACGCGCTCGTGCATATTGAGGTTGAGGAGCTCCGCCAAGAGTTCCATCGGCTCGTCGAGGAAGAGCCGCTTGTCCATAGGCTCCGGCTCCTCGATGATCGGCTTGAAGTCCATGTGGCGGAGGATGTCCTTCTCGATGTCGATCCCCGGCGCGACCTCGATCAGCTCCATGCCGTTCTGGCTCAGGCGGAACACGCAGCGCTCCGTGACGTAGATCACCGGCTGCTTGCGCTTTTGCGCGAATTTGCCGGAAAAGGTAATTTGCTCGACGAAGTTTAAGAACTTCTTATTGCGCCCCTCCTGCAGAATCTTAACCTGACCGTCCTCGATCGCGATCTTCAGTCCGCCATTGGTGAAGGTGCCGGCGAAGACGACCGAGCGCGCATTCTGGCTGATGTTGATGAAGCCGCCGCAGCCGTTCAGGCGTCCGCCGAACTTCGAGGTGTTCACGTTGCCCTGCACGTCGCATTCGGCCATGCCGAGGCAGGTCATGTCGAGCCCGCCGCCGTCGTAGAAATCGAACTGCTGGTTCTGCTGGATGATGCTGTCGGCGTTGGTCGCGCCGCCGAAGGACGAGCCCGAGGCGAGCACCCCGCCGATCGCGCCGGCTTCGGTCGTCAGCGTGATGTAGGGCGTGAATTTTTCTTCGTTGGCGACGGCGGAGATGCCCTCCGGCGCGCCGACGCCCAGATTCACGACGCCGTTCGGCGGCAGCTCGAAAGCGGCGCGGCGCGCAATGACCTTACGCTCGTCGAGCGGCATTTTGGCCATGCCTTCGACCGGCACGCGGATCTCGCCCGAGAGCGCCGGATTATACATGACGCCGTAATTCATGCGGTGCAGCTCGGGCTCCGGCGCGATGACGACGCAGTCGACGAGAATGCCGGGAACCTCGACGTCCTTGGGATGGATCGAACCCTGCTCGACGACGCGCTCCACTTGCGCGATGACGATGCCGCCATTGTTGCGGGCGGCCATCGCCTGGGCGAGATTGTCGAGAACCAGCGCTTCCTTCTCCATGCTGATGTTGCCGGAAGGATCGGCGCTCGTGCCGCGGATGAAGGCGACGTCGATCTTGGTGGCGATATAGAAGAGCCACTCCTCGCCCATGATGTTGTGATACTTGACGATGTCCTCGGTCGTCGCTTCATTGACCTTGGCGCCGCCAAAGCGCGGGTCGACGTAGGTATAGAGACCGACCTTCGAGAAGAGGCCCGGCTGTCCGGCGGCGCAGGCGCGATAGAGCTGCGAGATGACCCCCTGCGGCAAATTGTAGCCGAGGATCTTATTTTCCTGCGCGGCCTGGGCGACCTTGGGCATGCGCCCGAAATTGCCGGCGATGACGCGGCCGAGCAGCCCCTCGTGATGCAGGCGGCCCGTGCCCAGACCCTTGCTGTCGCCGGCGCCGGCGGTCATGATCAGCGTCAGGTTCTTCGGATGCCCCGTATCGACGTAGCGCTTCTCCAGACCCATGTGCAGCGCTTCCGGAATGCAGCTCTGAACGAAGCCGCTCGTGGTGACGACGTCGTTATCCCTGATGAGCGCAATGGCCTGATCCAAAGTCGTGATCTTGTTGTTCGCCATGTCTCGAGCTTCCCCCTTTGAGCTCATTTGATTTTGCGCGGGGTTTGCCCCTCGTCGCCGCGCGCTCCTGTGGCGCTTGGGCGCAAGGCTAGTGACTGGACTAGGCTAGCGCAAGGCCCGTCGCAAGCGAAGCCGTTTCGCGCGCGCAAGAGCTGCGCGCTCCCGCAGCGCCGGCGAGACCTCCCAAAATCGCCCCAATTTGCATCCTTTGTGCAGCTCGCGCCAGCGGGGCCGACGGCTCCGAGGGCGAGAGGCGGACACGCAAACCCGACACTCAAAACCCTTTGCATCGATGGCGATGACACTTCCACGCGCGCTTCTTTTCTTGGCTTTCGCATCGACCGCGTTCTGGCCCGCGCGAGCGACGGCGCATGCGATCGTCGTCGCCTCATCGCCCGAACCGCGCCAGATCGTCACGAGGGGCGAGCTCAAAATCGAAGTGCGCTTCAACAGCCGCATCGACCGCGCCCGCTCGCGGCTCGTCCTCCTGCGGCCGGACGGCTCGCCCCAGGCGCTGGGGCTCAAGGAGGCCGGCGTCGGCGAGAGCCTCGAGGCCGAGGCGACGGGTTTGGAGAAGGGCTCCTATCGGCTGTTGTGGCAAGCGCTGAGCGTCGACGGCCACGTCACGCACGGCGAGATACCTTTCGAAGTCGATCGATAGCGCCATGCAGCTATTCCTGGAAATCTACGGCTATCTCAACGTCGTGATGCGCGGCTGGATCCTCGCCGCGCAGACGCTGACGCTCGGCGGCGCGGCCATTCTCGTCTTCGCCGCCCCGGCCGGGGATTCCGCCTTCGGCCGAGCGGCGCGTCGCCTCATGTTCTGGAGCGCGCTGGCGCTGGCGATCGGCGAAGCGATATCCGGCGCGGGACTCGTCACTCTCTTGCGCGGCACGCTCGATCTGCCGCTCAAGGACCTCGTCGGCGCGGATGCGGTGCTCGCCGCCGCTGCGGGCGCGGCGAGCGCGGCCTTCGTCGCGTTTCTCGTCAAGGCCGACGCTTCGGCTCGCCTCTTGCTGATTTGCAGCGCGCTTCTCGTCGCCGCCCAAGTCGCCGTCACCCATGCGGTGAGCCGGCCGGACCACGCGCTCGCGCTCTATCTCGCCGAATATGCGCATATGCTCGCGGTCGCCGTCTGGATCGGCGGCATTCCCTATTTCCTGATGATGCTCAAGCGCGTCGAGGGGCCGGCGCGCCGCCTCGGCGCCTCACGCTTCTCGATGATGTCGGTCGTCTCCGTCGCGACGCTCATCGGCAGCGGGGTTTATCTCGCGCGGGATTACGTCGGGCAGCCGGCCGCGCTCTATGGCGCCTCCTATGGCGTGATGCTCAGCGCCAAGATCATCCTGCTCGCCGCGCTGCTGCTCCTCGGCGGGTTGAACTTCCTCACGGTGCGCCGCTGGCGCGCCGAGCCCGGCACGCCCATCCTGTCGATGCGGCGTTTCGCCGAGGTCGAGATCGGCGTCGGGCTGACCGTGGTGCTTTGCGCCGCCTCGCTCGCTTCGCTCCCGCCGGCGCGGGATCTTTCGAGCTACTGGGCGAGCGGCGCGGAAGTCGTGGAGCGCCTCGCGCCGCACTGGCCGCCGCGCTTGGAGAGCCCCGATCTTTCGAGCCTCTCGATCACGATGGCGGAGGAAGCGACGACGAGCGCGCCGCTGGCCTATGCGATCGGCGAGCCGCCGCCGCCGCCGCGCAACGCCGCCGACCTCGCCTGGTCCGAATATAATCACCATTGGGCCGGCCTCTTCGTGCTCGCGATGGGCGCGCTCGCTCTGGCGGAACGGCGCAAGCTCTTCGCGCCGGCGGCGCGCCATTGGCCGCTCGTGTTTCTGGGCCTCGCCGCCTTCATTTTTCTGCGCGCCGACGAGGGCGCCTGGCCGCTCGGCCGCATCGGCTTTTTCGACAGCCTCAGAGATCCCGAGATCGCGCAGCACAAGCTCGCGATGCTGCTCATTGTCGCCTTCGGCCTCTTCGAATGGCGCGTGCGCCTCGGCAAGTTCACGAACGGCGTCGCGCCTTACGTCTTTCCGATCGTGACAGCGGCCGCCGCGGCCGTGCTGCTGACCCACTCGCATGGTCTCGCCAATCCCAAAGAGGAGATGCTGATCGAGATCACGCACACGCCGCTTGCGCTCGTCGGCGTCGCCGCCGGCTGGTCGCGCTGGCTGGAGCTGCGTTTGGACGAGGGCCGCGCGCGGCGCGCCGCAGCGCTGGTCTGGCCCAATTGCTTCGTGCTTGCGGGCCTGCTGCTGCTCTTCTACCGCGAGTCGTGAGGCTCGGACTTGAAAAGGTCGTTATTGGAATGAATTGTCGCGATCAGCGCAGGCGCGTCAGAAATTAACGCCGCCTCGGTCATTGCGAGCGTCGTATGTATCACCAGCGCGTTGAAAGTTTTGCGAAGGCGGGTCAGCGCGACGGAACGCGACTGCGTCCCGGAAGCCTCTCCCCCTCTTTGGGGCAGCGACTGCGCAGCGTGGCCGCCTCCCTCTCTTCGAGCCCATCCGAGCTTCCTCGCGAAGTCGCCTTCCTGCTCGACTTCGGCGTTCCGAAGATCGTCCTGCAGCAGGGCGCGCGTTTGGCGCGCCGCCACGGAGTTTCCGCCGATGAGGCGCTGCTGGCGGAAGGCCTCGTGGACGAGGAGGTCTTCTACCGCGCCCTCGCCGAACGCCTCGGTCTCCCCTTCCTGACGACGGAGTTCGAGATCCAGTCCGGCGCGGATTTTTTCGCCTGCGCACGGCGGGGCTATGCGCGGCTTTCGAGAGATTACGGGGAAACGAAATGGGTTTGCGCCCCGCAGGGCGCGGCGGTCGGCCGGCTCATCGACGCGGCGCGCGCGCGCAGAGCGCGTCCGGGCCTCGCCGTCGCAACGCGCGCCGCTTTTCTCGATGCGGCGACCCGCGCCACGCTGAGCGAGGTCGCGCGCCTCGCGCCCTATATGGCGGAGCGCGTCTCTCCGGATAGCTGCGCGCGGCGGGCGACGGAGGGCCCCGCCTTTCCGCTCGCCATCGCAATGGGCGCCCTGACGCTCGCCATGCTTTTCGCCCCCCCTGGCGCGCTCGCGCTCGCCGCCGCCCTGCCGCTCGCCGTGCTGTTTGCCGGAGCGGTTGGGCTGCGGCTCGCCGCCTGCACGGCGAGCCTCTCGCTCGACGAACGGGACGCCGAGATCGCCGACGACCGCCTGCCGCTCTATACGGTCGTCATCGCGCTCTATCGCGAGGCGCGCGTCGCGCCGCAGATCGCGCGCGCGATCGACCGGCTGGACTATCCGCGCGCCAAGCTCGAAGTGATCTTTGTCGTCGAGAAGAATGACGAGGAGACTCGGGAAGTCCTGCGCCGCTTCGGCCCGCGCTCGCCGCACCGCATCCTGATCGCGCCGCGCGGCCAGCCGCAAACCAAGCCGCGCGCGCTGAACATCGCCGCGGCCTATGCGCAGGGCTCGCTCGTCGCGGTGTTCGACGCCGAGGACATGCCCGAGCCCAAGCAGCTCAAGCGCGCCGCCGCCCTGTTCGCGCGCGCCCCGCAACAACTGGCCTGCCTGCAAGCGAGCCTGTCGATCGACAATGGCGCCGTCAATTGGCTCACCGCCTTTTTCGCGCTCGACTATGCCGGCCTGTTCGAGGTCTTGAACAAGGGCCTCGCCACGCTGGAGCTGCCGATCTTCCTTGGGGGAACCTCCAACCACTTCCGGGTCGAGGCGCTGCGGGCCGTGGGCTTCTGGGACGCCTACAACGTCACCGAGGACGCCGATCTCGGCCTGCGCCTGGCGCGCGCCGGATTTAGCGTGAAGACCTTTCGCTCCTTCACGCGAGAAGAGGCTCCGGAGGACCTTGGCGCGCTGTTTCGGCAGCGCACGCGCTGGCTCAAGGGCTGGATGCGCCTTGCAACTTGCGCATAAATATCATTTAAAAACAGTGATATATTTCAAGGCGGGCCTTGGTCGCGGCTATTTGTCGCAACGCTGTCGCAACAATCTTCCTCGCCCCGCGCGCCCAATGCTCCGCCTTCAGGCGAGTGCCGATTTCAGAAGCTCGCCTTACTTAACCGCGCCAGGAACTCACCCGCACGGCCGCTCTGAAACGTGACATACTCTCCCCTGGGAAATCTGCAGGGAAGCGACGGGGGTGTCTGGCAATGCCGGCGCTCCCCGTTGTCGTTTCGACGACGCCTGACGAAGCTCGCTGCTGCGCCGTCCTCAAATCGGCTTGTTGACGATCTTGCTCATCGGATGGTTGGCGATCAGGAGACGCGCAACGTCGCCGTTCGGCGTCTTTAGGTCGCTGAAGATGTGAGCCGTGCGCGGCGTGATCAGCGGACCCATCTGCGAGACCGGAACTGCCATTTTGATCACTTCGCGCCTAAACTCATAGCCCCGATCGGCGATGGCCGCGAGCGCGAGGATTATCCGGGTATCCTTCACAGCATCGTAAATCGCGCGCTGTTGGGGGACAGGGGTGCGCTCACCTAGGGTCACGGACTTGATGCATTCGAGCGGGAGTTGCTGAGTGTAGACTGGAAACCCGCGCGGGCCGAGGCCCCTTTTCTCGCAGTCGGCAAGGCTGCGTATGACTCGGACTTCCTGCTCGTATTTCCACTGCTCGGATTTTGAACAGAGTTCGGCGAGCGGGATAGGTTCCGGCGGTGATACGTATGCGCCGACATCGCGCATCGGCCGTAGCGGTCGATATTCGACATCGATCTGGCCGTCGAAGAAGTCGTGCGATCCGTCAAACTCAACCACAGCGCCAGCATATTGGTCGGCGTAGTGGGACCACATCAGGAGCGAGTTATTGACCCGCGAAAGACAGAGAATGCCGATGAGGCTGTTGAATTGCTGAACGATGTGGCGCGACATGGCATCGCTCGCCTGGCAGCCGTGCGGCACCTCGTTCAGCGCACCTGGCGGCGGCTGCCGGCGTTGTGCCCGGACATCGAACAAAAAACTAAGCTGCCTCCGTTCCGCATCGTTAGGGACCACGACTTCCGGCAGCAACTCAAACGGGTCGTTGAAGGCGCTCGGCTGCGTGAACCGGATGGAGCCTTGGAGAATTCGTTTCAGGGCGGCGATGTCCACATACTTGTAAAGCGGTGTGGAGGCCGCGCCGGTCGCCTCGTCTGTCATCGTCTCTCTCACAACGCCACAACGCGCGCGCGTGCCTGCGCGTTACGTGTCGCAAAGTCGGAGTTTTTCGGTCCCCTATAAAGAGCCAAAAGCCGCAAATGTGCCGCTCTAAGCGGGTTCGGTTCGATAATACCGATTAATGCCGTCTGATGCCGTCTAATGCCGGCTAATTTCTCCGTCGCAATTCGATCCGACGTGCCGCCTCCGCTATCAAATATCTCTGCCCGATGACTTAGGGGGCGACGGAGGAGTTGGCGAAGGAGAAGCCGGAGCGCGCACTTTAATGATTTCGAGAAGCAGGTTTTCGTAGAATTTGCGATCGGCCACTTCCATCGCTTCCGGGCTAAATTCGTGCCCATGGTGCCGGTAGACCTCGAAAACCGCTTCCCGTTCCCCCAGACAGGACGGAAACGACGCCCTGGCCACGACTTCCGCAGACTCACTTGAGTTCAGCGCTAAAAGCTTGGCGTGGTCGACCAGACACCCGAAATAACGGCTGCCCGCATCGGCTTCTTCAGCCTTTTCCGCCTTTAGCCGCGGCGCGTTTAGTTCGTCTTTCCTTCGTCGCTCGCTGGACTCCTGCTCAATTTTCGTAAGTATGCGACGTTTCATTTCGGCTTCCGCCGCGGTATTCACGTAGGAAAAATAACGGTCTGCAGTATAGATGTTGTCGTTGATAGTCTCTTTTCTCGACTGAGGATTACAAATTGAAAGAATATCATTTTCTATATTAATGGGGTATCCCCAATCGTTTGGGTGCCTATCAGCCACCCCCTTCGCCTCTCGATCGACGCAAGCCTTAAAGCTCTCGTAGTCTACGGCGGCAACCGCAGCCACAGGCTGAGAAGGAGCGACTTGCTGGCACGCCGTCAAGCACACTGGCAAAATCAACAACACTTTTGCTGGGCCACACGAACGCATCACAGCCTCCCGCCCTGATAGCCTTTTGAGCGCACCCAGGTTGGGCTCTCCCGTTCGGATGAAAACCGCACGCTGACAGCTTTGCGTCAATCGAAATCTGTTGTCAAAATTGCCCGGACAATCGCGCCAGCAACGTCATATCACGTTGAAGACAAATGGTTTCGTAGCGCTTTAACCGTTTGATTTTCGCCTCATAGGTGCGCCAGTGCATCCTTTTGGGTTTGGGCGGCATTATTTCATCCAAGGAGACGAAAATCTTTCCTCCAAGCTCGTAGCGAATATCCTGCGCCCCGCTCAAAGCGCGATCGTGCGGCGCCTCGAATTGCGACCCGTAGGCGACTTGCCGGCCCCAGGCTTGCCGGCTCGCAAAGCACCTTGCGCCCGGCGGCAGCCATAGGACGGAAACGCGCCGCCCGGTGACGCGCGCCCTCACCAGTCTCACGCCCGTCCCATCATTGAGCCGCCTCCCCGGCCTGCCGTGCGCGCGCCGCCTTCACCTGCTCCTCCAGCGCCTTCGCGGGGTCTCCCTTCGGATGTCCGCCGTGATCTACGCGGCGGCCGTCCTCGATCGCATGGTCAGACCTGATTCTTCATCAACTCCTGGGCAGGGCGACGGCCGATCTCCTCTTTTTCGGCGTATTGCCGCGCCGCGACCTTGCGCCTTGGCTCGTGCTCCGCGGCGGCTTTGGCCTCGACGGCGCGCTTCTGCGCTTCGGCCGGCCCCCGATAGAATTTGCCGATGGCTCTTTCCTCGGCGGGCGGGGACGGCGGTTTGGCGTCGATTTTCGCTTTGAGGGCGCGCACGGCGGAGTTTCGGCGCCGCCGTACAGCCGCGACATTTTAGGGCTGGTCTTGGTCCGTGCCTATCCGGTTAAGACAGAACCCACTACATATAGGGATGCTGCAGCCATTCTTCCCGCGGCAGCAATGCGCCATAAGCTGCCGTTCACGGATCATCAAAAGCTCAACTGAGGCTCGACCAACTCATAGGCGTATCGAAACTCATATCGCCAAAACCCGTCGCCGTTTCAAAACTTTTGCGAAACGCCCAAATAGAGCTGCAACCTTGGAGTTGCCGCGGTCAAGCCGATATTCGCGCCGAGATCGAATTGCAGGGCGATTTCTTCCAGGCCAGCCATGCGAGGGAGAGATCGAGCGAAGCCTGTTTGTTTGGTTTGATTGGATCACTGTTCGCCTGACCCCAGAGTTCGACATATCCCGTCACGCTCTCCACTAACGTATGGCTGAGATTGCCGAGGAACTGGATGTTGGCGTGATGTCCGAAATCGTTGGCGTTCCGCAAAATGTCGAACTCGGGGTCGAAAAGCAGCGTGAAGCCCTGCGGCAGCGCAAAGGAGACCGGCGCGATGAGCCCGCCTTCCACCGCCCTGTTGCCGACGCCCGCCGAACCCGTCGGCGCCTTCATGTAGGGAATCATCGCCAACTGGAAATCGCCGCCCTCCGGCCCCGCCAGATTGACCTTCCCGCGAAAATAGAGATCGCCGACGCCGTCAAAAACCTGTTGGCCCGAAGCGCTCTTGGTCACGACGCGTACGAAGGGCGCCATATTCGCCTCGAGATCGATGGTGTTCGTCAGGCCAACTTTGAGCGTTGGATTGGTGGAGAGAAAGGTGTCGGTCGTCGTGCCGGCCGAGACCGCGCGGGTCCAGTTGAAGACGTCGGACTCATATTGGAAATGCCCGGGGTCGACGGTGCAGGGCAGGTTGGCTTTGGGAGGCCGGTCGGTGCAAAGATCGCGCAACTGGTCTTCAGGGGTCGGATTGAAAAAACTGTAGCTCGGCTTGTCTGCCGAGCTCGCGCCGTCGCTTGCCGCGGTCTGCGCAAATCCGAGCGCGGACCCGCTGAATGCGGCGGCGAAAACAACGCCCACATTCACGCCGATCCCGAACGTCACAGCCGGACCTTTCTCTCTTGACCCGCCAGTGGCCGGGACATTCAAAAGACTTTGCCTCCCGCCGACATCAGATGCTCGGCCAGCGGTCCAAGCGTGAGGACCGGTAAATATTGCAATAGAACCACGATCAGCACGACTCCTAGCAGCACGATGACGAAGAGCGGCCCGTGCGTCGGAAATGCGCCTGTTGATGGCGGCGCTTTTCTCTTCTCGGCGAGCGAGCCGGCAAGGGCCATGATGGGCACGACGCCGAAGAGGCGCCCCAAAAACATGACGACGCCCGTCGTCATGTTGAACCAAGGCGTATTGATGGAAAGTCCGCCGAAAGCCGAGCCGTTGTTGGCCGCTGTCGACGCATAGGCGTAGATGATCTCGCTGAATCCATGCGGACCCACATTGCCGAGGCTATCGAGCGCCGTCTTCAGATTGACGGAGACAGCGGCGAAGGCCAGCACGAGAACAGGCATAAGCAGCAGGGACAGCATGGCGAACTTCATTTCGCGCACTTCGATCTTCTTGCCAAGATATTCCGGTGTGCGACCGACCATGAGCCCCGCGATGAAAACAGCGAGGATGGCGAGCAGGAGAATGGAGTAGAGTCCAGATCCGGCGCCGCCCGGCGCGATGCAGCCCATGAGCAGATTCACCATCGGAACAAGGCCGCCAATCGGCGTGAGCGAGTCGAAGGTCGCATTGGCGGCACCGGTTCCAGTCCCTGTCGTTGCGACCGCGAACAAGGCGGCACCAGCTTGACCAAAGCGCAAATCCTTGCCTTCCAGATTGCCGCCAGCGGGATCGACGCCAAGCTCCGTCAACAGCGGATTGCCTGCGGCTTCGACTCGATAGAGCGTGGCCAGGCTCACGAGAAATATGATCGCCATCACCGCCAATAGGCTGTAACTCTGCCGAGGGTCACCCACCATACGGCCGAAGGCGAACACCAAAGCGACAGGGAGTACCAGTTGGCTCCACGACTCGAGCAGGTTCGATAAGGCGCTCGGATTTTCGAACGGGTGCGCCGAATTGGCGTTGAAAAAACCGCCGCCGTTGTCGCCAAAAAGCTTGATGGCCTCCTGGCTGGCCACCGGACCGATCGCAATCGTTTGCTTCGCCCCCTCCAACGTTGTCGCTTCTATCGCCCCTTGCAGGGTCTGCGGCGCGCCCAAGAACACCAGCGCCAGCGCCACCAGCACGGAGAGCGGCAGCAGCACATAGAGCACCGCCCGTGTCAGATCGACCCAAAAATTGCCGATCGTCGCGCATTGCTGCCGCGCCAGGGCGCGCGTCAGACCGAGCGCCAAGGCCAAGGCGACCGCCGTGTCGAGGAAATTATTAGCGGTGAGCCCGACCATCTGCGTGAAATGGCTCATCGTCATCTCGCCGGCGTAGGATTGCCAATTGGCGTTGGTGATGAAGCTGATGGCCGTATTGAAGGCGAGGTCGGGAGCGACGGCGCCCTGCGCCCGCGGGTTTAGAGGCAGAATCGCTTGAAGCCGCATGATGAAATACAGAGCTAGAAAACATCCGCAGCTGAAAATAATCATGGAAAGAGTATAGCTTAGCCAGTCCTGCTCCTTTTCTGGATCGACCCCGGCTAGCCGATAAAGGCCGCGTTCGACGGGTGCCGCCAGCGGCGTCAAGACCGTCTTTCGCCCCTCGAAAACTGCGGCTATGAAAGCCCCGAGCGGCCATGCGGCGACAACGACCAGCGCCAGCGCCAGCGCAATCTCGAGCCAACCCGCGACCGTCATTGAACATCCCCTTTTTCGCGCCTGTCATGGCGGGAAACAGCGATGATCAGCATTGAGTTTTCATAGGTGAGGCAACGCGCTCGAGTTGATGGCGCTTCTCAGCGCGCACGCGCAGAGCAAAGCGCAATCCAATGTAAGGGAGCAATAAGGATATTCGTCCGAGCCCGGAAGTTCTTTAAATCGACATTCGTGTGGCAGCGACCCCGTTGACGCCGAGACCGCCGCTATCGACGGATTTTCTTCACGCCGGCGCTCTCTCCGGACACCCCCGCGCGCAAGGGCAAGCTGACAAGCCTTGGCGCTTTTCTCCCTATCGACGCGCCGCGAGAGCAGCCAAACTTCCGAATGGCGCCTTTACATCGTCAGCGAGTATACCTCGTGGTCGTCGCTTGGGCCTTCGCACCGGTTTTCGCCATTGTGAGGGCGCGCCACTTCGCCTTCTGGGCGCGCAGCTCTATGCGCGCCGATGTGTCGCCGGACCGGCCGCGGGCAGACGAGGCGGGAGGGGCGTGAGGCTGCTTGGGAGCGGGGCGGCCGGCGCCCGGTAGTGTCTCAGTTTGGAATTTGGTCCCCTTGACGAGCGCTCGGTCTAGGCCAGCTCCTATGCTGGGCTTAGCAGGAAGCAGGAGATTAATCGTGCCCGAACCTTCAAAAGCCCAACTCGATCATGCTCAAGAGGTTGCCCTTCGCACTGGATACAAGGACGGCGTTTCGGCGGCTATTTCCGGTATGGCCCACAAATTATCTAAGAGAGATCACGGCATTGTGGATCGCTGGTTTTTGGATATTTTGACTCCATGGGCGATTTTTATGGGGCCTCACGCCTCGTCCCCTGCGCCAGATTTTCCGAGGCTGCCTGACGATGCCTAAATGCCCCGAAGGTGAATTAGGCCCCCCCGACGTGATCGGCAACGCCGTTAAAGTCGTGCGTACCCTCACGGGCGAATTCTGCGTCAATCTACAATCCCGCTTCCTTCTAAAAATATCGTGGCTCCCTTGAGCGAAGGCAGCTTGGCTGGGCAGAGAAAAACCCACAGCCATATTTCAAACTGAGACATTGCCCGGAGGCTGGCGCACTCAGGCGCATGCGGTTTTTTCCGTGCATGAACCCGTCAGCGACGAAAGGGAAAAATTCGCGACGTTCGTCGAGGCGGGACCCGACGCAGATACCGCTTTACAACAATTTTATGTCGTCGGCCTTTCTTTCGTATCGATCTTTTATGCCGCTCGGCGGTAAATCCCCGCCGCGGTCCACACACCGGATCGCGTCACCATAGGCGTGGAAATGTTCATTCCCTCGAATATCGGAGAAGCGCAGAAGACGCGTTGCAAGAGTGACGGCCTGCAGTTCGTCGTTGGGCAGGATGAAACGGGCCACTGGGTTGCGGTGGAAAGCACCGGTCGAGGAGGAGGGATCTTCGTTAATCGAAACGCCGCCTTGAAATACGCGACGTTCGAGGCGGGGCGGCGGCCGGATGCCGTGCGGTGCTCGCATCAGCGATTGTCGCTTTGGAGGTAGTTCAATGCACGCATCGCCCGCTTATGCGCAATGCAGGTCTCCCTCACGACGGCCCTTGACGCCTTCTCTCTTCCTTATCGGCAAAGACAGCTGCGGAAACTGGGTGGTGCGAAATCAGGCTGGGCGATATGCCGCCGTCTTCGTCGAACGTTCCAAAGCGCTCCGTTTCGCCATGCTAGATAATGATCGCCGCCCGCGGGCTGCGATCATGGTCCCTAGCGTTCTCGATTTCGGCGTCGATGGGACGCAAGAGCCGGTCGGCGCAGATCTGAGGAGGGTTACCGAAACCAAACCGGCGTCTGGGGCTGCAGGGAGGCAAAATTATCTGGCCGTTATGAGTTCCAGAACTCCGAGCCGGTGGTTCACGAATACCAGAAGCGGAACATACAAAGATGATCCAGCTCGTCCTATAGGTCACGATACCAAGGGCTGTTTGCCTGTAGCTGCGCAGACGCTCACTCCCAGCGCCCACCTTAATGAAGTCGGGCTTTCACCCTTCACCGCGATACAGGTGATGCTCGCGCTGGAGGAGGCCTGCGGCGTCGAATTTCCCCAGCACATGCTGTGCCGACAGAGCTTCTCGCGGCTCAATTCGATCGCCGCCTGCCTAGAGAGCGTGGAACGCAAAGCGGCTTAGGCGCCGCACCGAATTTGTCGTTGAATTAGGGATGCAAGCACAAAAGCACATTGCTTCTTAATGCCGAACAGTGATTTCATCCGCAATCGACGAACGACGCGGAAAGGCTGCATGCCGCCATGAAAACGTAGCGTGCGCAGGGGGGCGTTAGGCTGGCCGGCGCGCCGATGGGGATCGAACATGCTTGCCGCCGCGCTTATGTTGGTTGTTCTGATCTGCAGCTATCTCGCGATGGTTGCGCTCGTTGAATTCGCGGAGCATGTGATCGAGCGACCCAGAATGTCGGCGCACAACCACAGCGCCGCCAAGTCGCCCGAAAAGCCAATGTCACACTGAGAGCGATCGATCCAGAAATAGGAGAGGCGCCATGAGCCCAATTCATCTCCTCATCGCGCTGGTCGTTGCGCTGGTGCTTTACCTCTTCTACGCGGTGATCAATCCCGAGAAATTCTAGGCGGCTGAAATGACGCTCCAGTCGGTACTGCAAATCGCCTTGACGTTGCTGATCGGCGCGTTGATCAGCATTCCGGTCGGCCGTTACCTCGCCCGGGTCGTCGCCAACCGCAAGACCATCTTGGATCCCGTGTTCGATCCGATCGACAATTTCATCTACCTCTTGATCGGGAAGCGAGTCTGCGGCCAAACGATGAGCTGGAAGGGCTATACGATCCATATGTTGGCGACCAATCTCTTTATGGCGATCATCATATATCTGATTCTCGTGCTCCAGGATCACTTGCCCTTCAACCCTCAGCATTTTGCCGGCGTGGAGCCGCTGCTGGCGTTCAATACCGCGATCAGCTTCATCACCAACACCGATTGGCAGGCCTATGGCGGCGAGACCTCACTTTCGATTCTCAGTCAGATGGCGGCGATCACCTTTCCAATGTTCACCTCCGCAGCGACAGGCTTCGTTGTCGCGATGGCCTTTATTCGCGCCTTCACCATCAAGAGCGGTGGTGCCGATCTCGGTAATTTCTATCGCGACCTCGTTCGCTTCACCACGCGCGTGCTCATGCCGGTAGCCTTCGTTCTGGCGATCCTGCTGATCCAACAGGGCGAACCGCAGACGCTCGACGCAACGGCCACGGCGCGGACGCTCCAGGGCGCAGAGCAGACGATCGCGCTGGGACCGGTCGCCTCGCTCGAGACCATCAAACATCTCGGCACCAACGGCGGCGGCTTTTTCAACGCCAACGCCGCGCACCCTTTTGAAAATCCGACGCCCATCACCAACCTCGTGCAGACGCTTTTGATGATCATCTTGCCGGCGTCGATCGTTCTGTGTTTTGGGGAAATGATCGGAAATCGCCGACAGGGCTATGTGCTTTACGGGGTCATGGGCGCGCTGCTGCTGGTGTTTCTGCCGGTCACCATCGCCTCCGAACAAGCCGGCACCCCGATCATCGCAAACGCGGGAATCGAAACGACCCCGACTCTCGACCAGCCGGGCGGCAACATGGAAGGCAAGGAAGTCCGCTTCGGCATTGCTCAAAGCGGATTGTTTGCAACCGTGACGACCTCGTTCACCACGGGAAGCGTGAACGCGATGCATGACAGCTTTACGCCCCTCGGCGCTCTGGCGCTTTTCGTCGGGATGATGCTGCAATGCATTTACGGCGGCAAGGGCGTCGGCTTCCTTGCGGCGCTTTCTTATGGAATCATCGCCGTTTTCGTCGCCGGTCTGATGGTCGGCCGGACCCCCGAGTTTCTTGGCAAGAAGATCGAAAAGGCCGAGATCATCCTGGTCTCGCTCGTCTTGCTGATCCACCCGCTCGTCATACTGGCGCCCACGGGTTGGTCGGTCGTCGCGCCCAACGGCCTCGCAGCGATGGCGAACGCCGGTCCGCACGGATATTCCGAAGTCCTCTATGCCTTCGCCACTTCGGCCGCTAACAACGGCTCGGCGTTTGCGGGGCTCAACGCCAATACGCCTTGGTATAATTGGGCCACCGCTTTCGTTATCTTGATCGGCCGCTACCCTCCTATCATCTTCATGATGGGGGTAGCGGGCTCCATCGCGCGTAAACCGATCACTCCCGCGACGACGGCGACACTGCGCACGGACACCGCCACTTTCGGCTTGTTTTGGTTTGCGACGATTTTGATCGTCGGCGCGCTGACCTTCTTCCCCGCGCTGGTTCTGGGACCGATCGCCGAATTCTTCGCCATGAGGAATGGCCAGGTGTTTTGACAAGCCGATGGGATGATTCGGGAGACGTTTAATGGCGCCGCGACAAGAGCCCGCTTCGAAGGTCGGCCCGCTTGGCCGCGAATTTCGTGGCGTCAGCGACGCCGGCGCTTATACTCCTGAACTATTCTTGCAGGCGTTGATCGCGTCGCTCGCAAAATTTGATCCGCGCGTGCAGATCCACAATCCGGTGATGTTCGTGGTGTGGGTGGGGACGCTGGTGACTCTGGCCTTGACGATTCAGCCGGACCTGTTCGGGCCAACAAACGCGTCGCGGACCTATAACGGGGTCGTAACATTCGTTTTGGCGTTGACCGTCTGGTTTGCGAATTTCGCCGAAGCCTTGGCGGAAGGCCGCGGCAAAGCGAAGGCGACGGCGCTTCGCCAAACTCGCTTGAATCTTTTTGGGTGCCGCGTTTTGGAAGATGGTCGCCAGGAAACTGTGCCGGCCACACAGCTATGCGTCGGCGATCTGGTTCGCGTCGAGAAGAACGACACCATCCCGGCGGACGGCGCGGTCATCGAGGGTATCGCCTACGTCAATGAATCCGCCATCACGGGGGAGTCTTCGCCCGTCATGAAGGAAGCGGGGACGGATATGTTTTCTTCCGTGACCGCCGGCACGAAAATCGTCTCGGACTGGCTTCTGTTTCGAGTCACTGCCGCCGCCGGCGACAGCTTCCTCGATCGGATGATCCGCCTGGTCGAGGGAGCGAGGCGCCAGAAGACGCCGAATGAGATCGCCCTGACGGTGCTGCTCTCCATCCTGACATTGATCTTTCTCATCGTCGTGGCCGCGATCGCGCCGGTCGCCGTCTATCTCAAGGCGCAAATCAACGTCGCGGATCTCGTCGCTCTGCTGGTCGCTCTGATCCCGACCACCATCGGGGCGCTCCTTGCGGCAATCGGCGTGGCGGCGATCGACCGCACGATGCGCTTCAACGTCCTGGCGACGTCCGGAAAGGCGGTTGAAGCTGCGGGCGACGTCCAGACGCTCATACTCGACAAGACTGGAACAATAACCATAGGCGATCGGCAGGTCACCGAGTTCATCCCGGTCGCCGGCCAAACGCAAGAGGCCTTGGTCCAAGCGGCGTTCCTTGCATCCTATTTCGACACGACGCCGGAGGGCAGATCTGTCGTCGCCGTCAGTGTTGCGCGCGGAGCCGAGATGGTTTCCGGTCTCGACTTGGCCACGGGTCTGGATTTCTCCGCTACGACTCGTATGAGCGGCGTCGATTTCCCCGACGGAAGGATCGCTCGTAAGGGCGCCGTCGGTGCGGTGGTTCAGGCAGTGTGGGAAAACTTCGGCAGGGAAGCGCCACACGATCTGCAAGCGATCGCCGACAGCGTTTCACGGAAGGGGGCGACGCCGCTCGCCGTCAGCATGGATGGCGACATCCTTGGCGTCGTCATGCTCTCGGATGTTCTGAAGCCTGGAATTCGCGAACGCATGCAGGAACTGCGGAAGATGGCCATTCGCACGGTCATGGTGACGGGAGACAATCCGCTCACCGCGCAAGCGATCGCCGCCGAAGCCGGTGTCGACGAGTTCGTGGCGGAAGTCACGCCGGAAGAAAAGCTCAACTTGGTGTGCAGGGAACAGAGCGAGGGTCGACTTGTGGCGATGACCGGAGACGGCACCAATGACGCTCCCGCGCTGGCCCAAGCCGATGTCGGGCTTGCCATGCATTCTGGAACGATGGCAGCTAAGGAAGCCGCCAATTTGATCGACCTAGATTCAGATCCGACCAAGCTCACCGATCTCGTGGCCATCGGCAAGCAAATGTTGATGACGCGCGGCGCGCTGACCACCTTTTCAATCGCCAACGACGTGGCGAAATATTTCGCGATCATCCCGGCCATGTTCATCGTCGCGCTGCCCGGTCTCGCATCCTTGGACATCATGGGTCTGGCGACCCCGCATAGCGCCATCTTATCGGCGCTGATCTTCAACGCTTTGATCATCCCGACGCTGATTCCCCTCGCCTTGCGCGGCGTTCGCTTTCGCGCGGAGACCGCGGAAGCGCTGTTCTACCGCAGCCTGTGGATTTACGGCGTCGGAGGCCTCATCGCGCCATTCATCGGCATCAAGGCCATCGACGTGATGATCGCGCCACTGCTATAGGAGGAGCGGAAGATGTTCGACATTCTCAGCGGCGCGGTCCGCGCATCGGTTCTGTTTTTCGTCTTGTGTGGATTTGCCTATCCGCTCACCGTCACGCTGCTCGGCCAGCAGTTCCTGCCGTTTCAGGCGAACGGCAGTCTCATCAAGGACAACAACGGCGCGGTTCTGGGTTCGCAGCTTATCGGCCAACAGTGGAACGACCCACTGTGGTTTCACGGACGGCCGTCGGCGACGACGGACACGGATCCCAATGATCCGACGAGGACGATGTCGGCGCCCTATAACGCTGCGAATTCGTCCGGCTCAAACCTCGGCCCCACCAGCCAGGCGTTAGAGGGACGCTTGGTCAACGATTGGAAAGCCCTCGACGACGCGGAACCCGACGTCACATGGAACGCTTTGCCGGCGGACATGCTGACGACTTCCGGCTCGGGCCTCGACCCGGAAATTTCTCCCGCCAATGCGGCGCTCCAAGTGAAGCGCGTCGCCAAGACCCGCGGCGTTGCGCCGGAGCGCATTGCCGCGCTGGTCGAGAGACATGTCATTCATAGGAGTTTCGGGATTTTTGGCGAGCCGCGGGTGAATGTGCTTCAACTCAATCTCGCGCTCACAAGAGAGTTCCCGATCAAACAGCGGGCCTTGCGATGCAGAACGGCCGATTGCGCCTGAATTTGTCGATAGGGTTTCATCGACTTTTCGCATTGCCGAGTTTGCACAGCTAACCCTGAGTCAGATCATTAGAGGCAGCTTTGGGTCAAATACGGCCAATCAGGCGGCGTCGGTGCGGCGCACCAGGCCGTCTATATGCAGCGGGTGTCTGTTTTAACCGGATAGGCCCGTCTTGGTCATCGGTCCTTCTCCTGGTTGCTGTTGGCGCGGTAACGCCGCTGACTGTCGCTGAGCAATCGCCCCAACTGCGAACGCTCGAGCCGTTTACAGAATGAGACGTAATCAGGGTTGTCAGCGGTGCGCTTCTCTGCCGGCTCGTAGCTCCACACAACGGCCTCCGGCAGCGTCACTTCCTGGCTGGCGGGACTGGCGGCCTCCAGCTTCTCTATACGTCGCCGCAAGGTTGCTCTCGTCATGCCTGCTTCCTCTCGGCTTCGAGCGCGGCAAGCCGCGCCTCAAACTCGCCAAGCTCCCGCGCCTTCGTGAAGCTCTCGATGAGACGAGCGATCTCGGTTGCTTCGCCGGGGCTCACCTCGCCGGCAGCGACGGCGACGATAATCGCGCTCATCCCGTTCGCGGCGTCGGCGGCACTCTCGATCTTCGGCAAGGCGAACGTGAGGGGACGATCCCTCCGAGGCGCAATGACGCGTTCCATGCACAACCGCAACGCCGTTGCATCTCCATCCAACGCCAACTGAATCGCTTTGCGGGTGAGCGCCGCTGCCTCGCCGTCGAGCAGCGCTTCGGCCGCGCGAGTGGCCTTGTTCCTGGCGCCCGGCGGCCGGCCGGCGGGATTGCCGCTCCGACCCCGCTGGAACCGCCCGCCGGCCTGTTTCGGGGCTGCTTTTTCAGGTTCGTTCATCACGAAGCCGCCCCTCCCCGTCCATCAGACCGCGCGCTGTGAGCGCGCCTTCGAGATTGAGCAAGCGGCTGGCGCATTTCGCATAGCCGGCGGCGATCGGTCCGCCCGAAAGCGCCACTATCCGAATCAGGCCATTTTCGTCCATCCAATGCTCGAAGCTCTCGCCGGCATAGCGGACGATGCGGGGGGCGGAATTAGGGGCGATGTCGTCAGTCATGACCGAGTTCCTTCTCTCGCGAGGCCGCACAGGCCAATCAGCGCCGCCTCGGCGCGATCGCAATCGCATTTTCGGGCGAACAGCGGAGCCTGCGAAGGCCAGCGCGAGATTGCGACGCTCCTGGCGCTGTCCTTGTTTTCCTTCCCTGGCGCGATGTTTGCGCCGCGCTTCCAAACCGGCGGCGCGATCAGGACAAGGGGAATGCCAGCAGCGGCGAGGACGCCTTCAATTATCCCGCGCGAACGGCCGAAGCCGAAGGCGCCGGCTGTGCTATCGGTCGGGCGTGGTCCCACCAATTCGCAATATGCGGCGGTCGCGTGCGAGCCATAGACGATGCTCGCGAGCAGCGCCGGATTGACGGCGCGGCGTCCCTTCGCGCCATCCTCGAGCGTCGGCATATCGTGGACCGCGAGCAGCTCGCCGGTTTCAGTGAGCTCGGCGATTGCGCCATCGAGGCCGGGGTCGATTCCGAGGATCGTCATTCCGCCTGCTCCCGGTCGAGATTGGCAAGCGCGTCGCACACGGCGCCGAGCAATCCTTGAGGAGTCCCCGAGGCGTCGCGAAGCGCGGAATGGCGCAGCGTTTCGAGTGGGACGCCATGTTGCAGGCCGATAGAGACGGCGAGCGCGAGGTCGCGCGCATCGTCCGCGGCATCGGTCGATTGCTTTGCGGCGTCGAGGAAGATTTCAGCGACGCGACCATCGCCGAATTGGGAGTAGGTCACGCAGTAGGGCGCGCCTCGGAAACTGAGCGAGAAGGTCTCGGATGCGCGGCGATTGTCGAGGCGTTCGCGCATGGTCAGGCCCTCCCCGTGCACTCGGAGCAGAACCAGTGAAGCCGACCATTGGGTGAGGCATAGCTGGACTCGGCGTAGTCGCCGCAGCGCTCACAGAAATGGTCAGTCGGCCCCGTAGCGGACGGGCGCGAGCGGCGAATTTTGAAGCCGTGCACTGTCGCCACGATGGGGCGCGCGGGCTCGACGGGAGCCGGCGCGACGCTCGAATTTTCAAAAGGAGTCTTACCCCGACCACCCTCAAAAGGTTCAAAAGGGGCTTTTGAAGGTTTTGAAGGTTGCTCTGGTACGTGTTTCTTCGCGTCGAGAGCGCGGAGACGGTCGAGATAGCTCATGCCAGCGCTCCCGGATTGATGCTGTAGGTTGTGCGAGGACGGCCGCCGGTCTGTTCGATCTTCGCTACCAACCAGTCGAGATCGCAGAGCAAGTCGAGTCCGGCCTTCACTTGATCGCGGTCGGTCAGGTTCGCCCATCCCTTTTGATGAACGTCGCGAAGCGTGAAGCCGTCCGCGATTTCCCCCTTGCGGATGCGCGCGAGGATAGCCTTCGCCGCCACGCTCTCCGCCTCGCTTCCTGCCGCATAGGCGCGGCGCGCGTGGGATTCCAGGTATTCGGCGAACGCCAGCGCTCTCAACGTCGCAGCCTCGGATACGGCGCCGACGCCGCGATCGGCTAGGTGGTTGATGAGCGCGAGGGCGGGAACCAGCTTGCGATATTTCGACAAGTGGCTTTCGAGCGCTGGCGACAGATCGGCGCTGCGCAAGCGCCTTTCCAGATCGGCGCGCCACTCCGCAAAAACGTCCTGTGCGGCGTCGTCGAATTGCAGGAAGGGAAGGGCGTCGTACTCGTCCCTCTCCACTCCAAAAGCCTCAGGCGAGCTACCCTCGAAAGCTTCAAAAGTCGTCCAAACGGTTCGGCGCGCCTCAGAGTCGGGGAAGCGGTCGACCTCTTTCCACTAAGGCGATTGATCGGGCCAAACCAGCAGGCCGAAACGCTGAATTAAGCCATCGTCGCCAGCGCCGCCGGAAACGGCTCGCCGCATGTATTCCGCTATGCGGCCCGGCTGCGTTGAGCCGAGAAGCGAGAGGCAAGCCGCTTCGATATGCGTCCGGCCGCGCAGGATGCGGTCGAATGTGTATCCGCCCGTCCCGTTCCACGCCGACAAAAAGAAACCGCGCGCCGCCGCGTACTCTTCACGGTCTAACGTCTTGAGGAGCGAGACAAGCTCGTCACGGTAAGCGAGAACGCCATTCGGATTGTCGGCAAGGATTTCGCCGAGCGCCTCGTAGGTGGTGTCGTTTACGAGGTAACGGCGCGCCTTCGGCTCTTGCGGGACCTCGCTTGCAGCTAGCTGCGCCTCGCCTCCCGCCTTCAATGCCTCTCGCGCGGCACGCTTAGCATCAGCCGTCTTGAGTTTGTGAAGTTCGAGTTCAAGCTCGTAAGCCTCCAACGCGCCCACATGCTTCTTTCGGGCCTCTGTTTCGAGGCGACGCAGGGGCTTTAGCGCTTCGGTCGCGGCAGGGGATTTCATGGCGCCGGGACGACCCACGACGCACCCCCAAAGATTTGGCGTTTCGAGCCAATCCGTTCGGCGTTGCGGGCGCACGGCCACCTTTCGGCCAAGCGCCGCGCCGAGCGCGACGATTGCCGGAACGGCGACGAATTCGAGCGGGCATTGCATCCTCTCAGCAATGTCGCCGACCCACGGCGCGATGCTTCTCGGAAGAAAAGCTAGATCAAAGTGAGGGACGGGAAGCAGTTCCGACGGCAGAGGCTTCGGCGCGTTCCAATGGGAGCCCTTTTGGCTCGGCGCGTCGGGAACACGAATTAAAGCGCCTTCGGGCGGAACGTAGGCGGATGAGGCGTCATGAATGGTCCAACCGTTGGCGACGACAGGCGAAAAGCGACGCTCTCTCCGCTCTCGCGCATCGCGCTCTGCCCGGTACTCTTGCGCCGCCGACATGGGCTGGCGCTGGGGGCGGTAGGGAGGAGTCCTCACGACGCCCCCTCGCTTTGGGTTTTTTCTTTGCCGCCCATCACGCGGCCTTCCCAACGAGAGGCAGGGATTTCAGAAATTCATCCCAGTCGTCGTCCAAGATGACCGTGGACCGCCCGGCCTTGCGGGCTATCAAATTGCCGAGCCCAATCTGCTCATAAAGGAAGGTCTTGCCGAAAGGCCCGGCTTTGGCGCGATCGGTAACAGTCTTCGCACCTACGCCAGCACCGCGCCGCCGGAGACGGCCAGCGCCGCGCAGTCGAAGACGCTTGCCTTCATCGGTTTGGACTTCCTGCATTGCAACCTCTCGCGTTCATCGCCGTGCTTCAGCGGACGCGATAGAAACTCGGAAACTGCCCCTAGAAAATGCCCCGAGAATTGCACCCAGCAGTCAATTGTGGGGGGTCGGCGTCCTCCACTTCCTGTGAGCCTCCCGGATTCTGTTCTCGATCGTCTTTGCTGTCGGTGTGGGGCAGCGCGGATGCTTCTTGGCGCACCAGGAATGCAACTCTTGCGCTTCGGCGGAAATCTTCGGGAGCGCCTCGTTCGCCGAACGCCTGCGCTCTGCCTCTTTCTCAACAAATTGGATCACGCTCGGACGCCCAGGCGCGCCAGTCGATATTTCGACGCTTTCTGAATCAGCAGTCATTCCGGCCAATGCGCTGAAAAGCGCCTCCCGATCGAGACTTGATGCGTCGGGGTCAAAGCCGTGAACTTCCAGCCAGTCAAAAGCCCGCTCTGATTGCTCTTCCATGAAATCGCGTCGATCGCGCGCCTGCTCGACTTCCGCCACAATCTTCGGGTCTCCGGGATATTCGGCCCACTTGCGCCCCCCGATCTCCCATCGCACCGAGCCACGCATCATTGACGATGCTTCGCCTGCGGGAGCGCCGCCTTCGACATATCGCCGGATCAGCCAATCCTCGCGCTTTGTGAGGGAGCCAATCCAGGCGTCGCCGTACATTGCGCGTCCAACCTGCTCGACGGCGACGTCAATCGTTAGACGCCCCCGATTATCTTCCGCCATCGCGAGCCCTCGCGGGCGCCCTGTTAGCGCGGGGAAGCGAGCGGGCTTGTCTCGCTTGTCGGCTGGCCAGCCTATCCCCGCGCGTCTCGTTGCGTCACGCCGTCCTGATTAGAGGCGTCACGTTGTTATCCTCCTCAAGGTATTCCTTGCCCGCCAGGATCGCCGTGAGGCGACGGTTCCATCCCTCCAAGGCAGCGCGCTTTTGTTTGAGCTTGTCGGTTCTGAGGTAGTGCCGAACGAGCGTCTTCGCCTGACGATTGACCGCGGAGTCATGCCCGACGGTCGCGGCAATGAGTTCGATGCTGACGCCCATGCTGTCGAGCGACGTCGCGAACGTTCGGCGCAGATCGTGCGTGGTGAAGTGGTCGATCGGCAGGCGCTCGCGTCGCTTGTTGAGCGCTTGCCCGACGTGGGACGCGGTCAACGGCGTTCCCGTTTCCGAGGCGAAGACAGGACCGGTTTTCGGCAAGCGGCGCTCCACGATCTCGCGAGCAATGCCGACGAGCGGCGTAATTCTCTCGCGGCCGTTCTTTGAGCGCCCGCCGGGGAGCGTCCAAACCCATTCCCTAGAATCGACTTCCTCGGCCATCATCCCGGCGACTTCGCTGCAGCGCGCGCCGATCGCCAGTTGAACCTTGAGGGCGTCTACGTGGGCTTGCGGGATTGTTTCGGCGTCTAGCCATGCCCAAAGCGTCCGAACTTCCTCGTTGCTCAATACGCGGTCACGCGGGGAGCCGGCGTCATAGACCGTCAGTCCCGCTGTCGGGTCGGCGGATAGGTAGTCTTGGGATACTGCCCATCGGAACATCGCGCCGACCGTCTGCCGCCGCTTCTCCGCCTCACGCAGAAAACCGGCGTCGGCAGCTTCGTCGAAAAGGTCCCGAAGGTCTCGGCGCTTAATTTCTTCCGCCGGAGCGCTGAGCTTCGGCGCTAGGGCGCGCCTAAGGCGACTCTCGATCTCCTTCGAGCTGCGCAGCTTTCCGCGAACCTGCTTCCGGCAGTAATGCTCAATCAGGTCTATGACGGTGAGCCGGCTCGCCTTGTCGGCGGCTGCGGCCTTCTCTGCGGCGAGTAGATCGACGCCAGCGCGCGCCGCTTTCGTCAGTTCGTTGGCGCGGTCTCGAGCCGCGTCCAGGCCAATGTCAGTGAACTTCCCGAGGGAGGTTCTCACGGAACGGCCCCCCTTGATCCTGAAAGCGAGGTCGAAGGTCTTAACGCCATTGATGGCGACGCGGACGGCGAGCCCAGCGCAGCGGGAGTCGGGAATGCGGTAAGGCGCGCTCTCGGACTTCATCGCCTCGATCGAGCGATGCGTCAGCGCCACAGCTTTTTTGGTCAGTCCGGCTCCGCTCCGCCGCATGCGCGCCCCCTCTGTCGCAACTCCGTCGCAACAAATTCGCTGGCTCTGGACGGGTTCCCGCGAACCTCGGCGAACGACTTGGGGAGTATAGACCGCTGATTCTGTTAGTCAACGCGGACGGCTGCGAACGTCGGCGAATTTCAGTGGTTTTGAGGCTCAAGGGCTGGATGCAGACGGCGCTCGCGCATTGCCGCGATCCGCAGCGGCTCTTCGAGGACCTGGGACCGCGGCGCGCCTTGGCGACGCTCGCCATGTTCGCGAGCGGCTTTCTCGCGCCGCTCGTCGGGCCGCCGCTGACGCTCGTCCTCTTATGGCGCGCCGTCTTCGGCGACCTGCTTCAGCCGGCCGACCTCTTCGACCATGCGCTCGCGACGCTCTGGTGCTCGCTCGCGCTCGGCGGGTTCGTCGCCTCCTTCTTTCCGCTGCTTCTGGGCATGCGGCTCGCAGGGCTAAGAGCCTGTGCCTAAATTACCGCTTCATTTGAGCGGTCGCTGCTTGTCTTGATGGTGTAGTTCCACTCGCCGTGAAAATGGTCGCGCTCGATGTTGAGGGCGGCCATTTGCTCATCGGAGACGGTTACGCCTTTCTGGTATTCGTTGGCGTCCAGTTCGCAATGAACCTTCAACCCGGTTTTCGTCGTTGTCGAGGAGATCATGTCGATGATCACCTGATAGGTGGCGAGCGGCGTGGCGCGCCAGTTCATGCTGATGAAGGAGAACAGCCGGTGCTCGATCTTGTTCCACTTGCTGGTCCCGGGCGGAAAATGATGGACCTCGATAGCGAGACCGAGTTCGTCGGCGAGGCGCTGGAGCATCAGCTTCCACAAGCGCACGCGTGAGCCATTCGATCCGCCGCCGTCCGCCGTGATGACGAGACGCGTTGCGCCAGGATAGCGCAGCCGCCCAATCTCGAGCCACCATCTTCTGATCGTCGCAACCGCAAACGCCGCGGTGTCGCAGCTCATGCCGACGCTCACCCAGCCTGCGTTGTCCGCGAGATCGTAAACGCCGTAGGGTGTCGCGCGCCCGAGCTCCTTGATCAGAAAATCATGAACGCGAACTTCCTCGGGCGAGCCCTTCGCGCGCCATTCGCGCCCATTGTTCTTGAAGTCGCCGACGAGCTCCTTCTTCTTGGCGTCGACCGAGATCACCGGCTCGTTGGCGGCGAGCGCGGCGCTCACCTTTTCATTGAGGTGCGCAAACTGCGCGTCTCGATCCTCGTGATCCGAGCCCTCGCGCGTCTTGCTGTTGGCTTGCAGGCTGTAGCCCAGCTCCTTAAGGATCTTCCCGACCATGCGATGGCTGACCTTATGCCCGAGCTTCCTCAGCTCGTCGGCCAGCCGGCGCAAGCTCTTGCAAGTCCAGCGCAAAGGCGACATCGGATCGCCGCGCTCGTCTGGCGCGATGAGGGCGAGCAGGTCGCGCACGAGCGTCGCATCTTTCTTCGTCAGCGGCTTGCGGCCGGCGCCCGACCGTCGCACCCGGCCCACGGCCAAAGGCGGCGCTTGCGCCGAAAGCTCCTTTAGCCCGCGTCCAATCGTGGATGCCGCCATCCCGGTGATCCGCGACACCGCCGCGATCCCGCCACGACCGATTTCCTGCACCGTCGTCGCCGCGAACAACCGCCGGCGACGTTCGTCCAGATGCGGCGAAAGCGCTTCAAAGCGTCGCCGAATCAATCCCTCGTCGATCATGACGCTTCATACGATCGACGCCGCAAAATCGGAATCCCGTCGCCGCGCGTTTCGATTCAATTATTCCTGCACGGGCCCTAAACAAGCTCGCGCCCGCGCTGCTCGCGGCGCCGCTCTGGAGGATGATGGTGAGCGCCGCCGCGTGGCGCGCGCTCTTCGAGTTGCACAGTCAGCCCTTCCTGTGGCGCAAGACCGAGCATGGCCTCGCGCGCCGGGTGGAGGACGCGCCGCTTAATTGAAAAGCCAGTCCTTGAGCGAGAAGCCCGCGGCGAGGGTCTTTCGGAAGTGCTCGCGCATCGCCAGATGTCCGGCGCCCGGCTTCGGCAGCTCGCTCTTTTTCAGGCGGCGGAACATCGGCAGCAAGATCTGCTGGAAGTTCTCGACGCGAAGCTCGCCTCCGCCGCGTTCCGCGACGCGCTCCGCGATGTCCGGGAAGAGCAGCAGCAACGCCTTGAACAGCGCCGGATTGACGATGTTCTCCTGCGCCTGCTGCAGCCGCAGCCCCTCGACGCACACCGTCAGAAAGCGATTGAGCGCGCCATAGACGTCCTCGGCGCAGGCGTCATTGAAAATGTGCTCGATCGGCTTCAAGGCGGCGTTGAAGGTGACGCGTGAGATCGTCCCCTTGCGCCGCTCGGCGGCGGAAAGCAGCCCCTTCAGCGCGCTGTCCTCCTTCTTGGCGAAGAGGTCGAACACGTCATGCAGCAGCGCTTCCGCCGCGCTTTCGGTCTCGGAGAGGCGGCGGATGTCGAGCAGCAGCTCCTGAGGCACGGGTCGCTGCTTGGTGTTGATGTCCATGAACAGCTGACATTCCTGGGCGCGCGTCAGCTTGTTGTAGACGACGACGGGCACCTTGATCCGCCGCTTCGCCAGATGGAACCCGAAGATGCGATGCTGCCCGTCGATGATCAGAAAGGCGCCGGAGTCCTTGCGGAAGCGCAGCAGGCCGCTTTCGCGCTCGTAGCGCAGATGCGCGCTCGGCTGCGCCGAGAGGATAATGGCGCAGGGCGTCGTGCCGAAGCCGCTGTCGATGTATTTGGCGATCTCTTTCGCCCGGCGCCGGTCGAGCAGGCGCTGGAAGCCGTCGACCGGGTTTTCGACGCGCGTGTCGGCGGTGCAGCAGGCGGCGAGCACGTCGCTCGAGAGCGCCAGGGAGTAGAAGCGATGCCGGCCCTGCGTGACGATATGCGCCGCTTCGGTGATGAGCTTGCCGGAGCTCTCCGTGAGGAGTTCCGTCTCGCCCTCCGCCTCGATCTCGACGAGGGGCGCGCTGGGCGGCGTTGTGACGACGCGCTCGGCGTCATCCGAGCAAATGGGCGTTGCGGATTCGTGCGGCGGGGTGGCGAGACCGGTTTCCATGCGCGTGATCCCGATTGGCGGATTTTTTGCCGTCCGCGGAGCGGCAACTCGGCGATTCGACGCGACCGGTGGAAGTTACGCCGGGGGAGCCCGGAAAACAAGCCTATCAAAGCTTTCACCGATGGACCGGCGATAGAAGTCCCGCAGCGCAAATTTAATGCGACCTGGTTGGCGCGGCGGGCACGGCCTCGGTTTTCGCCGATTGTCTAGTTTCGCGGTGCGTATTTTCAGCCTCCTGGAGTTGTTTTTTCGCAGAGTTCAAATCTTCCCTTAGTCCGGCGTCGGTCGGATCTCTGTCGGCTAGCTCTTGACGCACATTTACTTCCTTCTTAAGCACCTCTACGGCATTACCAATCTCGCGAGCTTGCTGATACGCTTTCCCCAAATATCGATAGCTGCGCGCTAAATAATTTAGGAACACGACGCTCCCCCGATTCTCTTTGACGAGCGGCTCCCACAAGTCGTTCGCGGTTTTAAATTCGGCAATCGCCATTCGGTTATCGTCCCGTGCCAATGCCTGGGCTCTTTGGAAGTGCGCTAATGCAAGATTCGATCTGAAAATTACGTTGCGCGGCTCTCCTTCTACCAGCTTTTTCAGCATATGTATAGCTTCGTCGAATATATTTAGCGCCACGCTCGGCTTTGGCGGCGTGCGTTTAAGCAATATAGAGCCTGATTTGACTAGGTCCATGGCCAATAACCTTATACTTTCTGCTTGTTTCGGATCAATTTGATTAGCCTTTCTGGCATCTTCTATTGCTTTGCCAATGTATTTGTCAGCTTTGCTAAGATCATGCTGTATTTGTGCCAGCTCTCCGATTTTTCCTTCGATAAAGATCAGATCAGCGGCACCATCGACGAAATTCCTCTCCGCAAGCATTTCTGCTATTTCAAGCGCACCGTGATAATTGGTACTCGCTTCCTCAGAAAGCCAAAGTGCGGTATCATGATTTGCGTGTGCTTATTCAGCACGGTTTTGTTCAACTTGTTCATCTGCCAATCTAAACAAACTTCCATAGCGCAGTTTCCACCACTCATCGTTTCCTGGTTCAGAAGCGGTGAGCTGCGCAGTTATCTTTTCAAGCTTCGCAGCCAGATCACGCGCGTCGGCGCGCTTCCCAAGAGTGTAATACCCATCATACACGCTAAGATCCAATTTCACGCCTAAAGCCTGAGCCTCTAATGAATTCGCCTCCTTTTGTAAATTGTTACTTGACTCCTCAAGTATATTCAGGACCTTTGAAAGTCCTTCGGCAGTGACGTTGCCGGTCTCCTTTTCCTTGATAATCTGCTCCGCAAGCGCCACAACGTGACGAAGGGTTTCCAAATAAGCTTGTTGAACCTTCTGATACGCTTCCGTCTTTTGTGAATAAGCTTGTTGAACCTTCTGGTATGCTTCCGCTTTCTGCGAATATTGTTGCCAAGCTACGCCTAAAAGACCACAAATCAGGATGAAGCAAACGATGAAGCCGCCGACCGAAACGCGCCGAAGGAGTCTTTCTTTCTCAACGCGTCGCCGTTCTGCGTCGAGGGCGCTGCGGCTCGCGTCGAAAAGTCGCTGCACCTCGGTGAATTTGCCGCCATATCGCGCGGCCCAAGCGGCTGTGCGGCGACGCGACGTCCACCACCGCCAGCGCGCCTCGACTTGACGCAGCGGAAGGGTGGGCGTTTCTCCACCCGCTTGGTCAAGAAGCGTCAGAAGGCCCCGGTAGATAAGGCCGTCGTCTTGTTCGTCCGCAAGCCAACCGTGACTTGCTTGCCCTTTCGCGGAGCCGGGCGCGCTCGGGCCGCCGCTCATCCGCTCCCAACGCCACAACAACGCTTCGTGGCCCACGTCGATCAGAGTATCTGACGCAATGCCGGGCGCATCGGGCGGCGAAGTCGTCAGGAAGGAGCAGTCGTCGCGGCGGAAACGGTCGAGAACCATCCGCAGATCGCCTTCGGGAACGCCGGTTTCGGCCACGAGTTGGGAGAATGGCAAGGCGCGGCGAACGGCGCGTCCCTCCCGATCCATTTCGGAGAGCGCGCGAAAGGTCTGCTCGACCGCGAGCTCGAAGGCCGGCAGCGCCGCGAGGACTTTCTCGGCGTGGCGCGACAACGCTCCGCGCAATCCGCCAATCATCGCGTAGTGGCGCATCGTCAGTCGGCGAGCGCCCAGCGCAGCGCTCCCATCGGCCACCCCGCCCTGGTCTGTCGGCTCGTCGCCGGCCGCCTCCCACAATCGCAAAAGGCAATGTTGCAGCACGGGAAGCTGATCGCGATCGTCGTCGTTGCATTCGTTCAGCAGCCGCTCGACGAGCGCCGGCTCGATTGATGCGCCAATTTTGGCGAGCGGCAGGGTAATCGCCTCTTCCAATTGGTCCCGCGTCAACGCCGGCACGAGAAATTGTGCCCCGCTGACGGCTTCCGGAAGGCCATGGAAACGCGCGCAATCGCCGATGAAATCTGAGCGCATGGTGATGACGACGTGAATCTCGCGCGTCGAGGCGCGGGCGCCTTCCAGCAGCAGTTGCACGAATTGGGCCGCCTCGTCGCGCGAGAGCGCGGGCTCCGGCTCCTCGACCGTCGAAGGCTCCTGCGTGACGTAGCGAAATAGCTCCTCGAATTGGTCGACCACCAGGAGCAAGGCAGTGGAATCCAGTTCTGAGATTTTGGCGAGCGCTTCGGCGAGGCCAAAGCTCGAACGGCGCAAGTCAAATTCGAGGCGCTTGCGGCGCGCGTCCGCGATCGCTGGATCCTCGTCTACTGTCAACGTTGCGAGTTCTTTCGCGAGTGTCGCGATCGGCGCGGTTCCTGGCCGCATCACTCGGCGCGCCCAGACGCGACAACCCTCTTCGCCGCTTTCCTCGTCGAGCAGAGCTAGGAGCCCGGCGCGGACGAGTGAAGATTTTCCGCTCCCAGAGCTGCCGACGACGGCCACGAAGCGACTGCGGTCGATCAGCCGGAAGAGAGCGTAAATCTGCTCCTGGCGTCCGAAGAAGAACTGTCTGTCGCAGTAGTCGAACGGCCGAAGCCCGAGATAGGGGCGCTGGGTCGCCATCTCGGGCGTCTCACGCTCGCGAAGGCTGCGGGATCAGACTGTCGAGCAGCTCGGGCAATGGGATGTCGCTGTCTTCGAGATCGACGATTCGGTCGAAGGCGCCGCGCGGAAAAACGTCCTTCACGTTGCGCTTGCGGCGATCCGGCGGCGGTCCGGTGACGACGCCACGGAAGACGAAGGGCTCCCTGCGCCCCAGCGCGCGCCAATTCTTCAATTCGTCCGCCGTGGATCGCACCCAAGGCTCGGAGGCGCGCGCCCAACACAATGCGACGGCGTCGCACTCCTGAAGCATCTTGCGGTGGAAGGCCCTCAGCTCCGCATCCGAGCCCAGTTCCGCAGGAAGCTCGACCCCCACTTCTCGCTGCTCAAGGGCGCGCTTCAACAGGATTGCATAATCCTCGTCCGCTTTCGCGTGATAGACGTAGACGCTGGACTCGGCGGGGATCTGCGCCCGCTCGTCCACGGGCGGCGCGAACCGCGAGAGGCGCTGGGAGACGAAATTGACGAAGCCGCTGATCTCCTGTCCATAGATCTTGTCACCCGCCAGTTGGCGGTTGAATTTGGCCAGCACCGCCAGAGGGTCCCGAGGCGCCTTGTCCGTCAGCGCCGGCGACTTGAATTGCTCGGGCGCCCAGATCAACCGGTGGAACCCACCCGCATCCTCACCGCGCAGGGCGGCGCGCTCGAGCTGCAATTTTGAGATGGGCGGCAAATCTTCGGGACTTCGCCCCACGCTCTCGCCGAGAAGATGAATCGAAATTTCCGCTTTGCTCAACGCTGCATCCACAAAGTCGAGCGCCGACCGATCATTCGGGATTTCCTCCTCGCGGCCGGGACACACCTCATAGCCCCATCCTTCGAGCTCGCGCGTGAGCCGATCATAGGCCGCCGCCATGTCGGAAGCAGGCTTGGCGAGGAATATCTTCCGGGTTTGCCTTGGGACGAACCGGATCGCTGGTTCTGGCGACCGCAGCGGCGAAAGAGGCTCGGATCTCCCCTGCCCCGTCTCCACGATCAGGTGCGCCGAGAGTTCGTCGATCCGATCGTAAAAGCGTTGAGGCTCGCGCAACTCGCCATATCTGAAGAATTCGCGAAGGATATCGCGCCCCCCCACCTGCTCGACGGAGAAAAATTCGAAGCCCTGCTGGCCTCGCAAAAGCGGGGGACGCCGATCGAATGGCACGAGGCGTTTGCATACGACGACAATACGCTCACGAATTTTCTCGTCGCAGACACCTCTTTTGCGCCAGAACTCGCTGAAATAAGCAAGCTCTTTCCCACAATATTCGCTTTCGAGCCAGTTTTCGGACAGCACCGCGAGAAAAAGACGAGAAGCTTCGAGGGCCTTTTCGATCTTCGCGTCGAACTGGTGAGCAGGCCCGACTTCGCCAACGTCGCGCCACATGCGCGGGCTGGTGGGCGATTTAGGGAAGCTCTGCCCCAAAAAGGCGCAAAGATTTGAGACGAAGCCTTTCTTCGTCGGCGCGTCAGGCGGCGGCGCGTCGTCCGCCCGGGCATAGGAAATAAAAATCTGCGCGCTGTCCATCGGCGACCCCCCGCCCCTTACGAACGCGCCTCAATCTGAAACAACGATTTTTGGCGCCGCCGTCCTTCGCCATGCGAGCACGCCGAGTGTTCCATACAACTCTGAACTCGCGAAGCTTGACTTCGTTCCCTTTCCGGCGCATGCGCCGCATTTTTTTGCCGCCCGAGACCTTCAGCCGCCCGTCGGTTCCATCCCGCGCCCCGCAAAATTCCTCTTGGCAAGGGGCGGCGAGATCGCTACATAGAATTTTTCTAGGGGTGCGCCGGGCGCGGCGGCCCCTTTCAATAGGTATTAGAGCTTCCGTTGAAACCTCGCGCAAGCGCAAGGCGAAACGGTGGATAGGCCGGAGGGCCGGGGCCTCAGCCTCGCGCCCCGTCCGGCCATATCCTGTCCGAGACTGCCGGCGTCCGCAACGGGCTTCGCCCGAAGCGGCTTAATCGGCTGGGCCGCCCGCAAGGGCCTCCAGCGGCCTGCACAGACGGGGAAACCACGAATTTGGGGCCGGTCCGCAAGCGGGCCCGGTCCTTCGGATTTGGTTCGGCGCCCCCTAAAACCGCGGCGGTTTTCGCTGCGGGGACAGGATCTACGGAAAGTCGCCCGGCTCCTTTCGGGGAGAGGGGCGGCATGTCGCAACCGGTGGGGCCACGGCCCCGCCTGCAGAGAGAGCACCCGTGGATAGAGCGGAGAAAGCCCAAGCCGTGGCGGAGCTGAAGGAGGTCTTTTCGAAGACTTCCGTCGTCGTCGTCGCGCATTACTCCGGCTTGACGGTCGCCCAGATGCAGAAGCTGCGCAAGCAGGCTCGTGCGTCAGGCGCCACCGTCCAGGTCGCCAAGAACCGCCTCGTCAAGATCGCTCTCGACGGCGAGAGCGTCGCCTCAATCGGCCCCTTGCTCAAGGGACCGACCCTGATCGCCTATTCGGACGATCCGGTGGCGGCGCCGAAAGTCGCGGCGGCCTTCGCCAAGGAGAACGAGAAATTCGTGATCCTCGGCGGAGCGCTCGGCCCGACGGCCCTCAGTCCCGATGGCGTGAAGTCGCTCGCGACCATGCCTTCGCTGGACGAACTGCGCGCAAAGCTGGTCGGCCTCATCCAGGCCCCGGCGACCAAGATCGCGCAGCTCCAGACCGCGCCCGCCGCCAAGCTCGCGCGCGTGTTCGGGGCCTACGCCAACAGAGACGCGGCCTGATCCAGGCCCGGTGTAACGAAACATCGAACCCAATCCGAAGGAACGCATCACAATGGCCAATCTCGAAAAGATCGTCGAAGACCTCTCCTCGCTGACCGTGCTCGAAGCCGCCGAGCTCGCCAAGCTCCTCGAAGAGAAGTGGGGCGTCTCGGCCGCCGCCGCGGTCGCCGTCGCGGCGGCTCCGGGCGCGGGCGTCGCTGCCGCCGCTCCGGTCGAGGAGAAGACCGAGTTCAACGTCATCCTGGCCGCCGCCGGCGACAAGAAGATCGAGGTCATCAAGGAAGTCCGCGCCATCACCGGCCTCGGCCTCAAGGAAGCCAAGGACCTCGTCGAAGGCGCGCCGAAGCCGGTCAAGGAAGGCGCGGGCAAGGAAGAGGCCGAGAAGATCAAGGCCCAGCTCGAGAAGGTCGGCGCCAAGGTCGAGCTCAAGTAATGTTGCTTTTTCCCTCTCCCGCCGCGCGCGGGAGAGGGTTTTCGGCCGACCGGCGCCGGGGCGAGTGGCGAATAGCGAATAGAGGCACCATCTCTTCGCTATTCGCAACTCGCTATTCGCTATAGACAAACCCTAAGGTTCGAGAGACGACATGGCTCAGCAGGGCGCGCAGAAATTCTCAAGCCGCAAGCGGGTTCGCAAATATTTTGGCCATATCCGCGAAGCCGCCGAGATGCCCAATCTCATTGAGGTCCAGAAGGCCTCCTACGACCAGTTCCTGATGGTTCGGGAACCCGAGGGCGGTCGGCTCGACGAAGGTCTGCAGGGCGTTTTCCGCTCGGTCTTTCCGATCTCCGACTTCTCCCAGGTCTCGCTGCTCGAATTCGTCCGCTACGAGTTCGAGGCGCCGAAATATGACGTCGACGAATGCCGTCAGCGCGGCATGACCTACGCCGCGCCGCTCAAGGTGACGCTGCGGCTCATCGTTTTCGACGTCGATCCCGAGACGCAGGCGAAGTCCGTCAAGGACATCAAGGAGCAGGACGTCTACATGGGCGACATGCCCTTCATGACGTCGAACGGCACCTTCGTCGTCAACGGGACCGAGCGCGTCATCGTCTCCCAGATGCACCGCTCGCCCGGCGTGTTCTTCGACCACGACAAGGGCAAGAGCCACTCCTCCGGCAAGCTCCTGTTCGCGGCGCGCATCATCCCCTATCGCGGCTCCTGGCTCGACATCGAGTTCGACGCCAAGGACATCGTCTATGCGCGCATCGATCGGCGACGCAAGCTTCCCGCGACCTCGCTGCTGCTTGCGCTCGGGCTCGACGGCGAGGAGATTCTCTCGACCTTCTACCGGACGATCCCCTACAGCCTCGACGGCGACAGCTGGCGCATGCCCTTCGACGCCGAGCGCCTGAAGGGCGTCAAGGCTACGGCCGACATCATCGACGCGGACACGGGCGAGGTGATCCTCGAGGCCGGCAAGAAGCTCGCCGTGCGCGCGGCGCGCCAACTCGCCGAAAAGGGCGTGAAGGCGATCAAGGTCGCGGCCGAGGAGCTCTACGGCCAATATCTCGCGCAAGACCTCTTCGATATGAAGACCGGCGAAATCTTCTCCGAAGCCGGCGACGAGATCACCGCGAAGACCCTGCCGGTCCTGATCGAGAAGGGCTTCACCGAGCTCCCCATCCTCGACATCGACCATATCAACATCGGCCCCTACATCCGCAACACGCTGGCGCTCGACAAGAACAGCGTGCGGGAAGACGCGCTGTTCGACATCTACCGTGTCATGCGCCCGGGCGAGCCGCCGACGATCGAGACGGCGGAGGCGATGTTCCATTCGCTGTTCTTCGATCCCGAGCGCTACGATCTCTCGGCGGTCGGCCGCGTCAAGATGAACATGCGTCTCGACCTCGACGCGCCCGACACGATGCGCGTGCTGCGTCGCGAGGACATCGTCGCGGTGGTCAAGGCGCTCGTGGATCTGCGCGATGGTCGCGGCGAGATCGACGACATCGACCATCTCGGCAATCGCCGTGTGCGCTCGGTCGGCGAGCTGATGGAGAATCAGTATCGCCTCGGCCTCTTGCGCATGGAGCGCGCCATCAAGGAGCGCATGTCGTCGGTCGACATCGACACGGTGATGCCGCAGGATCTCATCAACGCCAAGCCGGCGGCGGCGGCCGTGCGCGAGTTCTTCGGCTCGTCGCAGCTTTCGCAGTTCATGGACCAGACCAATCCGCTCTCGGAGATCACCCACAAGCGCCGCCTCTCGGCGCTCGGCCCGGGCGGTCTGACCCGCGAGCGCGCCGGCTTCGAGGTGCGCGACGTGCACCCGACGCATTACGGCCGCATCTGCCCGATCGAGACGCCGGAAGGCCCCAACATCGGCCTCATCAACTCGCTCGCGACTTTTGCGCGCGTCAACAAATACGGGTTCATCGAAGCGCCTTATCGCCGCGTGCGCGACTGCAAGGTCACGGGCGAGGTCGTCTATCTTTCGGCGATGGAGGAGCAGAAGTTCCACGTTGCGCAGGCCAATGCGGCAGTCGACGAGGACGGCATGCTGAGCGAGGACCTCGTGCTCTGCCGTCACTCCGGCGATGTGGTGATGACGCCGCGCGACCGCGTCGACGCGATGGACGTGTCGCCCAAGCAGCTCGTCTCGGTCGCCGCGGCGCTGATCCCGTTCCTGGAGAACGATGACGCCAACCGCGCGCTGATGGGCTCCAACATGCAGCGCCAGGCCGTGCCGCTCGTCAAGGCGGACGCGCCGCTCGTCGGCACCGGCATGGAGGGAATCGTCGCGGCCGATTCGGGCGCAGCGATCGCAGCGCGCCGCACCGGCGTCGTCGATCAGATCGACGCGACCCGAATCGTGATCCGCGCGACCGAGGAATTCGATCCGGGCCGTCCCGGCGTTGACATCTACCGCCTCATGAAGTTCCAGCGCTCGAACCAGTCGACCTGCATCAACCAGAAGCCGCTGGTGCGCGTCGGCGATCTCGTGCGCAAGGGCGACATCATCGCCGACGGCCCCTCGACCGAGCTCGGAGACCTGGCGCTCGGCCGCAACGTGCTCGTCGCCTTCATGCCCTGGAACGGCTACAACTTCGAGGACTCGATCCTCTTGAACGAGCGCATCGTCAAGGACGACGTGTTCACCTCGATCCATATCGACGAATTCGAGGTGATGGCGCGCGACACCAAGCTCGGTCCCGAGGAAATCACGCGCGACATTCCGAACGTCTCGGAAGAGACGCTGAAGAATCTCGACGAAGCGGGCATTGTCTACATCGGCGCCGAGGTTCAGGCCGGCGACATTCTCGTCGGCAAGATCACGCCCAAGGGCGAAAGCCCGATGACGCCGGAAGAAAAGCTGTTGCGCGCGATCTTCGGCGAGAAGGCCTCGGACGTGCGCGACACGAGCCTGCGCGTGCCGCCGGGCGTGCAGGGCACGATCGTCGAGGTGCGCGTGTTCAACCGCCACGGCGTCGAGAAGGACGAGCGCGCTCAGGCGATCGAGCGCGAGGAGATCGAGCGCCTGGCCAAGGACCGCGACGACGAGCTCGCGATCCTCGACCGCAACGTCTATGCGCGTCTCTCGGAAATGCTGATCGGCAAGAAGGCGGTCGCCGGTCCGAAGTCCTTCAAGAAGGACCAGACGCTCACGCAGGCGCTGCTCGAAGAGCATCCGCGTTCGCAATGGTGGACGTTCGCTCTCGAGGACGACGCGCTGATGGCGTCGATCGAGGCCGTGCGCAAGCAATATGACGAGGCGAAGAAAGGTCTCGAGACGCGCTTCCTCGACAAGGTCGAGAAGTTGCAGCGCGGCGACGAACTGCCGCCGGGCGTGATGAAGATGGTGAAGGTCTTCGTCGCGGTGAAGCGCAAGATCCAGCCCGGCGACAAGATGGCCGGGCGCCACGGCAACAAGGGTGTGGTCTCGCGCATCGTGCCGCAGGAAGACATGCCCTTCCTCGAGGACGGCCAGCCCGTCGACATCGTGCTCAATCCGCTCGGCGTGCCGAGCCGCATGAACGTCGGTCAGATTCTGGAGACGCATCTCGGCTGGGCCTGCGCGGGCCTCGGCAAGCAGGTCGGCGCGGCTGTCGACGCCTATATGCGCACCAGGAACGTCGGTCCGCTTCGTGAGAAGCTCCTCGACGTCTATGACGGCGACAAGGAGATCCTGGAGCTCGACGACCGGCTCCTGCTCGAGGTCGGCGAGAACCTGCGTCGCGGCGTGCCGATCGCGACGCCCGTCTTCGACGGCGCGCGCGAGAAGGACATCGTCGAGATGCTCGGCCGCGCGGGCCTTGCGTCCTCGGGCCAGGTGACGCTCTTCGACGGGCGCACCGGCGAGCCGTTCGACCGAAAGGTGACGGTCGGCTACATCTACATGCTGAAGCTGCACCATCTCGTCGACGACAAGATCCATGCACGCTCGATCGGTCCCTACTCGCTCGTCACGCAGCAGCCGCTCGGCGGCAAGGCGCAGTTTGGCGGCCAGCGCTTCGGCGAGATGGAGGTCTGGGCGCTCGAGGCCTATGGCGCCGCCTACACGCTGCAGGAGATGCTGACGGTGAAGTCGGACGACGTCGCCGGGCGCACCAAGGTCTACGAGTCGATCGTGCGCGGCGACGACAACATCGAATCCGGCATTCCCGAGAGCTTCAACGTGCTCATCAAGGAAATGCGCTCGCTCGCCCTCAACGTCGAGCTGACCTCGACGGAGCCGGAAGGCGAAGATCAGCCTTCGGAAGCCGCCGAGTAACGCATCAAGCGAAACAAAATCGGGAGCGGCGCGTCGCCCACGCGGCGCGCGCTCGCAAAGGAGAAGCCCCGTGAATCAGCAAGAGGTCATGAATCTCTTCAGTCCGGTCGCGGCCACCCAGGCCTTCGACCAGATTCAGATTTCCATCGCGAGCCCGGAAAAGATCCTGTCCTGGTCGTACGGCGAGATCAAGAAGCCCGAGACCATCAACTATCGCACCTTCAAGCCGGAGCGCGACGGGCTGTTCTGCGCCCGCATCTTCGGGCCGATCAAGGACTACGAGTGCTTGTGCGGCAAGTACAAGCGCATGAAATACAAGGGCGTCATCTGCGAGAAGTGCGGCGTCGAAGTCACGCTCGCGCGCGTGCGGCGCGACCGCATGGGCCACATCTCGCTCGCTGCGCCCGTCGCGCACATCTGGTTCCTGAAATCCCTGCCCTCGCGCATCGGCCTTCTGCTCGACATGACGCTGAAGGACCTCGAGCGAATTCTCTATTTCGAGTCCTACATCGTCATCGACAAGGGACTGACCGACCTCAAGGATCGCCAGCTCCTCACCGAAGATGAGTATCTGCAGGCCCAGGACAAATACGGCCAGGACTGCTTCACGGCCATGATCGGCGCCGAGGCGATCCGCAAGCTGCTCGAGTCCATGGACCTCGAGAGCATCGCGGCGACCCTGCGCCAGGAGATCGCCGAAGCGACGACGGACCTGAAGCCCAAGAAGCTCGCGAAGCGTCTCAAGATCATTGAAGCCTTCATCCAGTCCGGCAATAAGCCGGAGTGGATGGTGCTGAAGGAAATTCCGGTCATTCCGCCGGATTTGCGTCCGCTCGTGCCGCTCGACGGCGGTCGCTTCGCGACCTCGGACCTGAACGATCTCTACCGCCGCGTCATCAACCGCAACAACCGCCTGAAGCGGCTGATCGAACTGCGCGCGCCGGACATCATCATCCGCAACGAGAAGCGCATGCTTCAGGAGGCGGTCGACGCGCTGTTCGACAACGGCCGCCGCGGCCGCGTCATCACCGGCGCGAACAAGCGTCCGCTGAAGTCGCTCGCCGACATGCTGAAGGGAAAGCAGGGCCGCTTCCGCCAGAATCTGCTCGGAAAGCGCGTCGACTACTCGGGCCGCTCCGTCATCGTCGTCGGCCCCGAGCTCAAGCTGCATCAGTGCGGTCTGCCCAAAAAGATGGCGCTCGAGCTCTTCAAGCCCTTCATCTATTCGCGTCTCGACGCCAAGGGCTTTTCGGCCACCGTCAAGCAGGCGAAGAAGCTCGTCGAGAAGGAGAAGCCCGAGGTCTGGGACATTCTCGACGAGGTCATCCGCGAGCATCCGGTGCTCCTGAACCGAGCTCCGACGCTTCACCGCCTCGGCATCCAGGCCTTCGAGCCGGTGCTGATCGAGGGCAAGGCGATCCAGCTGCATCCGCTCGTCTGCGCGGCCTTCAACGCCGATTTCGACGGCGACCAGATGGCCGTGCACGTGCCGCTGTCGCTCGAGGCGCAGCTCGAAGCGCGCGTGCTGATGATGTCGACGAACAACATCCTGCATCCGGCCAACGGCCAGCCGATCATCGTGCCGAGCCAGGACATCGTGCTGGGGCTCTATTATCTGACGCTCGAGCGCGACGGCGAGCCAGGGCAGTTTCGCGAGGACCCCAAGACAAAGGCGCCGCTCTCCGGCATTTACGCCAACATGGGCGAGATCGAGCACGCGCTGGCCGCGGGCGCGGTGACGCTGCACGCCAGGGTCAAGGGCCGCGCCTGGACCTTCGACGCCAACGGCAAGCGCGTCTCGAAGATCTTCAACACGACGCCCGGCCGCATGATCTTGGGGCGGCTCCTGCCCGATCACGTCAAGATTCCCTTCGACGTCGCCAACAAGCTGATGACGAAGAAGGAAATCTCCAACATGATCGACACCGTCTACCGCAATTGCGGGCAGAAGGAGACGGTGATCTTCTGCGACCGCATCATGGCGCTCGGCTTCCGCGAGGCGTTCAAGGCCGGCATCTCCTTCGGCAAAGACGACATGATCGTGCCGGAGACCAAGGAGCGCATCGTCGGCGAGACGCGCGCCGCCGCCAAGGAATATGAACAGCAGTACAATGACGGTCTGATCACCCAGGGCGAGAAATACAACAAGGTCGTCGACGCCTGGGGCAAATGCTCGGAGAAGCTCGCCGAGGAGATGATGAGCCGCATCTCCTCAGTCCGCAAGGACGAGCACGGCCGCGATATGCCGATCAACTCGATCTACATGATGTCGCACTCCGGCGCGCGCGGCTCGCCCGCGCAGATGCGCCAGCTCGCGGCGATGCGCGGCCTGATGACCAAGCCCTCGGGCGAGATCATCGAAAGCCCGATCATCTCGAACTTCAAGGAAGGCCTCACCGTTCTCGAATACTTCAACTCGACGCACGGCGCCCGCAAGGGTCTCGCCGACACGGCGCTGAAGACGGCGAACTCCGGCTATCTGACGCGCCGCCTCGTTGACGTGGCGCAGGATTCGATCATCTCGACGAGGGATTGCGGTTCGAAGACCGGCATCCGCATGCGCGCGATCATCGACGCCGGCCAGGTCGTCGCCTCGCTCGCCTCGCGCATTCTGGGCCGTACCGCGGCCGAGGATCTGCGCGCGCCGGACGGCAAGGTGATCGTGCCCGCCGGCGAGATGATCCAGGAATGGCACCTCGAGCCCATCACCGCGGCGGGCATCCAGGAGGTGAAGATCCGCTCGGTGCTGACCTGCGAGGCCAAGAACGGCGTTTGCGGCGCCTGCTACGGTCGCGACCTGGCGCGCGGCGTCCCGGTCAACATGGGCGAGGCCGTCGGCGTCATCGCCGCGCAGTCGATCGGCGAGCCAGGCACGCAGCTCACCATGCGCACCTTCCACATCGGCGGCGCGGCGCAGCTCGCCGACCAGTCCTTCGTCGAGTCGAATTTCGACGGCAAGGTGCATGTGCGCAACCGCCACGTGGCGCGCAACTCCGACGGCGATCTGATGGTCATGGCGAGGAACGTCGCCGTGGTGATCATGGGGTCCGACGGAACCGAGCGCTCGGTCACCCGCGTCCAATATGGCGCGCGGCTCAAGGTCGACGAGGGCGACACGGTCAAGCGCGGACAGCGCATGGCCGAGTGGGACCCCTATACTCGGCCGATCTTGACCGAGGTCGACGGCGTCGTGGGCTTCGAGGATCTGCTCGAAGGCCAGTCGATGGCGGAATTGGCCGACGAATTGACCGGCATCACCAAGCGCATGGTCATGGACTGGCGCTTGAACTTGCGCTCGGCGAGCCTCAAGCCCTCGATCTCGATCAAGGGCGCGGACGGCAAGGTCATCAAACTGCAGCGCGGCGGCGACGCCCGCTATCTGCTGCCGGTCAACTCGATCATCGCTGTCGAGCCGGGGCAGAGGGTGACGGCCGGCGACATTCTGGCGCGTATCTCGCTCGAGAGCGCGAAGACGCGCGACATCACCGGCGGTCTGCCGCGCGTCGCCGAGCTCTTCGAGGCGCGCCGGCCGAAGGACCACGCGATCATCGCGGAGATCTCCGGCACCGTGCAGTTCGGCAAGGACTATAAGAACAAGCAGCGCGTCTCGATCATTCCGCATGAGGAGGGCGCCGATCCCGTCGAATATCTCATTCCGAAGGGCAAGCACATCCATCTGCAGGACGGCGACGTCGTCGAGAAGGGCGACTACATCGTCGACGGCAATCCCGCGCCCCACGACATCCTGGCGATCAAGGGCGTGGAGGAGCTTGCGGCCTATCTCGTCAACGAGATTCAAGAGGTCTATCGCTTGCAGGGCGTCAACATCAACGACAAGCACATCGAGGTGATCGTGCGTCAGATGTTGCAGAAGGTCGATATCGTCGATCCGGGCGACACGGGCTTCCTCGAGGGCGAGCAGGTCGACGAGATGGAGCTCGAGGAGGCGAACGCCAAGGCGCTGGAAGAGGGCGGGAAGCCCGCGACCGGCACGCCGGTGCTGCTCGGCATCACCAAAGCCTCGCTGCAGACGCGCTCCTTCTTCTCGGCGGCCTCCTTCCAGGAGACGACCCGCGTGCTCACCGAAGCCGCCGTCAACGGCAAGGTCGACCCGCTCGTGGGCTTGAAGGAAAACGTCATCGTCGGCCGGCTGATCCCGGCGGGCACCGGCGCGGCGATGGCGAAGTTCCGCCACCTCGCCACGAGCCGCGACGACCTGATCATCGCCCAGCGCGCCGAGACCAACGAGGCCAAGGCGCAGCAGGCGCCCCTCCTGCCGGCCGCCCCGGCGGAGTAAGGGCGCGGGGTCGAAAATCGCTCGGGCCTCGCCCTGCGCCGTGCTCTCGGGTTCCCGAGAGCCGGCGCCGGGGGGAGGTTCGCAACTGATTCCTCAGGGTCGTCGGTCGCGGCGAGCCCGTCAGTGTGGCCGGCGCCCAAGTTTGCGGCGGTTTTTTTGAAGCGTGACGCTCCGATAGGCCGCCCGACGCGGAGTGGGATCAGGCTTGCTTTCAGGCGTTCCGGGGGCCGAACGACCGCGCCCGGCCACAAAATCGCCAGAGAATTCGGGCTTCTTAACCTCAACGTCACCCCTTTCGGCGATAACGCTTTTCGCCGGTCCCCCGCGCGTTTCGCGGATCTCTCCCGATTGGAGCTTTGCCTTGTCCAGGACCACGACGATTCGCTTTGCCGCCAGCGCGCTGGTGGCTCTGAGCCTTTCGGGCGGGGCCCTCGCCGACTCCTATGACGGCCAGGCCGAATGGGCGCAGCGCTACGACGCGGCCGAAAAATTGACCGTGTCGCGCTCGACGACGCCCCTTCTCTCCGAACAGACGGTCGCTGCAACCGAGCGCGCGATCGAGCAATATCGCCAGATCGTCGCTGACGGCGGCTGGCAGCCCGTGCCGGGCGGACTGCAGCTTTCGGTCGGCTCGAACGGGCCGGCGGTCTCGGCGCTGCGCCGGCGTCTGGTCGCCTCGGGCGACATCGGCGCGGAGACCGGAACGAGCCCGGTTTTCGACTCCTATGTCGAGGCGGCGGTACGCCGCTTCCAGGCGCGCCACGGTTTCAACGAGACAGGCGTCGTGACGCCGCAGACCTTGAGCGCGCTCAACGTGTCCGCCGAGGAGCGGCTGCGCCAGCTCGAAATCAATCTGACACGCTTGAAGAGCGTCACGCATGACCTCGGCAGTCGCATGGTGGTCGCCAATATTCCGGCGGCGCATGTCGAGACGGTCGAGAACGGCCAAGTGATGACCCACCACATCGCCGGCGTCGGCAAGATCGACCGCCAGTCGCCGATCATGACGACCCGGGCGCTCGAGATCAATTTCAATCCTTTCTGGACCGTGCCGGCCTCGGTGATCCGCAAGGATCTGATCCCGAAGATGCAGAACGACGCCAATTATCTGCGCGACAACCACATTCGCGTCTATGACAAGGACAATCAGGAGCTCCAGCCCGAGCAGATCAACTGGAACTCGCTCGACGCGATGAATTACCGCTTCCGTCAGGACACGGGCGGCGACTTCAACTCGCTCGGCGTCGTGCGCATCAACATCAACAATCCTTACGGCGTCTATATGCACGACACGCCGGCCAAGGGCGTGTTCGGCGACGATTTCCGCTTCGTCTCCTCGGGCTGCATCCGCCTGCAGAACGTGCGCGACTATGTCGCCTGGCTCTTGAAGGAGACGCCCGGCTGGGATCGCGACCACATCGACGAGGTGATCCGCACCGGCGAGCGGCTCGACGTGAAGATCAATCCGCCCGTGCCGGTCCATTGGGTCTATGTGACGGCCTGGGGCTCCCCGGACGGCGCGACGCAGTTCCGCGACGACATCTACCACAAGGACACGGCAGACGTCGTCGGCATGGAGACGACGCCGGTTCCGGCGCAGCCGCACGCCAAGCACGACGCCAAGGCAAAGGGCGCCGCGAAGGACGCCAAATCGAAGACGTCGGCGCAACCCGCGAAGGCGAAGACGGCCGCTCAGAAGCCGCAGGCGGAGCATGTCGCGGCGCCCAAGCCGCGCAACAACGCGCACGTCTCACGCCGCGACGACGAGCCCACCTGGCGCTAAGCACGGCCCCCTCCCTGTCCCTCCCCCGCAGGCGGGAGAGGGAACGCTAACGATCGGCGTATCGCGAAATTTGAACCAAGCCCCGGGTCTGCACCCTCTCCCGCGAAGCGGCGGAGGGCTGGGGATGGGCCTTCTCCACAAGCAAAAGCGCGCCCTGGTCCGCCTCTTGCCCCTCAGTCGCTAAGGCCCCTGGCTAGCGGCGATTTCGAGCCGTCGCTGGCCCAACTCGGGATTCCCGGCGGAGCGGCGGCGATGACGGCGCCATTTTGGATCGAGAACGTTGCGGCCTACGCCCGCCACGCCGCGGGCTCTGTCTTGGGCGCCTCGGGAGCGCGCGCTCCCGCCTCGCTCGTTCTCGAGGGGACGCGCAAGGGGCTCTGCGTCGAGACGCTCAATCTCGAGCAGATCGGCGCCCACGCCGAGGCCTGGGCCGCCCTCGCAGAGCGGGCGCTGGAGCCCAACGCCTTCTTCGAGCCGGGTTTCGCCCTGCCGCTCGCCCGCCGACTGCCGCCGCGGGCGCGGCCGCGCTTTGTCGCCGTCTGGCGTGACGAGGGTCGGCGGCGGCTCGTCGGCCTCTTCCCGCTTGCCGCGACCGCCGGCGGGATCGCCCGGATTTGGCTCGACGCGCAGACGCCGCTCGCAACCCCGCTCGTCGACCGCCACTGCCCCGATGCGGCGCTTCGCGCTTTTTTTGCGCATATGTTGGAGTTTGAGCGCGCCGCCGGCCTCGTCTTTCCGCGCCTCAGGCAGGACGGCGGGGCGCTCCGCGCCATAACCGCCGCTGCGCGCACGACCGGCCGCGAAGTCGAGACGCTTTGCGCCTTCGAGCGCGCGGCGCTCTATGCGGGCGCCAACGCCGACGCGCTGGCGCGCCGCGGCGCCTCGAACCACGCGCTGCGAGAACTCTACCGCCGCCGTCGCCGCCTCGAGGAGCGCGGCGCGATCGAGTTCGCGTTGATCGGCGAGCCCGACGCGGCGCAGGGCGCGCTCGAGGAGTTTCTGGCGCTCGAGGCCTCCGGCTGGAAGGGCCGGCGCGGCGCGCTTTTGCGCGAGCCAAATCTCGCGGCGTTCGCGCGTTGCGCGACAGAGGCGATGGCGCGCAGCGGTCAATGCAAAATCGCGCGGCTCGCGCTCGACGACAGGCCGCTGGCGATGGGAATTCTCTTCGAGAGAGGCGACCGCGCCTATTTCTGGAAGATCGCTTTTGACGAGCGCTTCCGTGCCTATGCGCCGGGCATCGACCTCGTCCACCGGCTGACCGGCGTGCTGGCGGATCGCGACGACATCGCGCTGACCGACTCCTGCACCATCGCCAATCATCCGATGATCGACCGCTTCTGGCCGGATCGGATCGGCGTCTGCGACATTGCAGTCGCGCTCGATACCGCGCGGCCCACAGCCTTTCGCGCGGCCTGCGCGATCGAACAGCTCAAGCGCGAGCTGAGGCAACGGGTGAAGCGCCTCGCGAACCGGGCGTTGCGCCGCAAGGTGAGCTGAGCTTGGCGCCTGGAAGACCCCCTCCCTGTCCCTCCCCCGCTTCGCGGGAGAGGGACCCTAACGATTTTTGTTTCGCGAGCTTGGAGCGAAGCCCCGACTCTGCCCCCTCTCCCGCGCAAGCGGGGGAGGGTTGGGGTGGGGGCGTCACCCGGCCTCCGCCAGAGCCGCGCGCAAAACTTCCAGATCCTCCGGCAATTCGCTCTCGAACAACAGGTCCTCGCCCGTCACCGGGTGGGTGAAGCCGAGCGTCGCCGCGTGCAGCGCCTGGTGCCCCAGCCGCTCGACCGCCGCGCGCGCTCCTGGCGAAAGCCGCGCGATCTTGGTCTTGAAGCCCGCGCCATAGGTCAAATCGCCGATGAGCGGATGGCCGATATGCGCCATATGCACGCGGATCTGATGCGTGCGGCCGGTCTCGAGCCGGCAGGCCAGCAAGGACGCCGGGCCGAACTCCTCGATCTTCTCCCAATGGGTGATGGCCTCGCGGCCGCGCGCGGGTGAGACGACCGCCATGCGCTCGCGCTGCGTGGCGTGCCGCCCGATCGGCGCCTCCACCGTCCCCTGCGCGCGCTCGGGCGCGCCCCAGACGAAGGCGAGATAGTCGCGCGTCAGGTTCAGGTTGCGACCGTGATCCTCGAAAAGTTTCGAGAGGCCGGCGTGAGCCGCGTCGGTTTTGGCGATGACGACGAGCCCGCTCGTGTCCTTGTCGATGCGATGCACGATGCCGGGCTTCTTGACGCCGCCAATGCCGGAGAGACTCTCGCCGCAATGGGCGATCAGCGCATTGACGAGCGTGCCGCTCTCGTGCCCCGGCGCCGGATGCACGACGAGCCCCGCGGGCTTGTCGACGACGAGGAGATGCTCGTCCTCGAAAACAACATTGAGCGGAATGTCCTCGCCCTGCGGCGTGGCGGGCTCAGGCTCGGGGAGCCGCAACGCAACTTCATCGCCCTCGGAAAGCTTGGCGCTCGCGTCGCGCGCAGGCCGATCGTTGAGTGTCGCCGCGCCCGCCTCGAGCAGCGCCTTGATCCGTGTGCGCGAGACATGCGCCGCCACGATCTCCGCGCGCTCGGCAAGATAGCGGTCGAGCCGCGTCCCCGTCTCCTCCGGCGCGACGACGAAGGAAAAGGCGGTCTCGGCGGGGGGCGTGTCGGACTCGGCGGTCATAGTTTTTGGGGGCCGCAAGTCTTGAGGGCCAAGCGCTTCCAACAATTGTCCGCGCAAACGACGCGTCGGCCGCGCCACAAGTGAGACTGGGTCAGGAGTGCAGATTTGTCGTTGAATTGCATGGCGGAGCGTCGCGCGGGGTTGATTTGAAGTCAAGGACGTCGCTACGCGCCGCCGCCGCAGGCGGTCGCCAAAGGCGATCCTTGAGTTCAAATCAACCCCACGCATAATCGCCTTCATGCAATTAATGACGCGCCGGCGCCGCACGCGGCGGGCGACTCTGATGCGTTTGGACCCGGACAACGGGTGCGGGATTTCAGGGCCCTTATGACCCGGGACGGGAACAGCGGTCATAAAGCACGTCCGATGGCGATCGGCCGATACGCATATTGCGCCGTGATCGGCGGCGCGAAGAGATAGGCGAGGGGGCGTCCCTCGGCATCCACTTTGAAATTGAGGACTCCCGACCCCACGCCGGTCGCCCCCGCCGGAGCGGGGCCACTGGAAGGATTGCGCGTGTCGTTGAAATGCGCCTCCGCGGCCGAGTCATAGACGCGAACCGTGAAAAACTCGCCCGAGGGGTCGAGCTTTGGCGCCTCAGCGAGGATGACGACATGGCCGGTGTCTTGGTGCGCCTCGATGGTCGGGAAACGCCAAGCGACAATGTCGCCCCGTCGCGCTTCCGCAAGCAGATCGACCCTCCTCCAGTCCTTGGCGGAGTCGGGCGTCAGGGAAGCGAAAAAGCTAAAATATTCGAACGCGCGTGGTCTCGACTGGTCTGCTTCTTTCGGAATGAGCTTCAAGTGCCCCGGAGCTGTGTTTTCTAGAACGAATTCGGCAAAGCCGTTGCAGTCGCATTTATAGATGCCGGCTGCCGGATCGATGTCGTCCTTGTGCTGATAGACCGTTAGGGTCACACTGTTCACGATCTCTTCGGCCTTCGCGGCGATTTCGCTGGGTAGCGTCATGATATCAATCCTTGGTTGGCGCGAAAAAGAAGTTCTTGGAGCGCGCTCATCAGCATGCTTGATTTTTCCCCGTAGAGCGGTGCGTGTCCTGGGGCCATGAGGAATCAAATCACGGATCATTCGCGCTCGCCTCCTCAACATTGAGGAGCAGAGCCAAGAATGCGCTCACTGATGCTATCATGTATTTTCGCTGGATCGAAAAAAGCAGAATTGAAAAGCTCGCCTCGCCAATCCCGTCAGCACTCTGACAATCACGCCTTCATGACAGAAATCCCGCCGAAAAGCGCGACAGCTTCTACCTGCCGACGGCAACCCGTCTTTTCCAACAGTGCGCGCACATGGCTGCGAACAGTGGTCACGCAAATATTCCCTGTCGACGCAATCTCTTCCACCGTTTGCCCAGCAGTCAGGCCGCGTGCGACGCGCGCTTCGGTCGGCGTGAGATCAAACAGGGATTGCACCAGTTCGACGGGAGGCGCATTGGGAAGCGCCACTGGAGTCAGCACCAGTACGCCAGCGCAGCGCACGAAAATGTCGCGCGCTGTTCGGCGGATCGGGATGACGTGCGCGACTTTCGCGGCGCTGGCCTCCGCGCCACGCACGGCGAAGGAGCGCGTCACTGGCGAGCCTTCGGCATTGATCGTTGCAATGGCCTGACGGAACAAACCGTCGGCGTTCGCGTCCTTCAGCGAAAAGTGATCCTGCGCGCGCCAGCGGATCGCATCCGTCAGCGGTTCAATGAGACTGTTGGCGGCGAGAACCTTGCCGCTTTTGTCGAAAACAAGCGCGGGCAGGCCTATTAGCGCCAGCGTTTCCGCGACCGCGCGCGCCTGTTGCAATTGAAGCCGCGCCGCGATCAGGCTGCTTCGAGCAAGATGTGGGCGCAGGGCGTCCAGCTGGCGGACGATGGCTGGCTCGACTGGACCGCGGTCGTAAAGCCTTTCCATTGAAACCAGCAGGAGTTCTTTTGTCGGCAAAACGAACGTTGTCGCAGCGGCCCAGCCCAACCCATAGGGGTACCTGATTACGCCCTTGCGTCAGCCGAAATTTCGTGTGAGAACAAAAACAGAACATTCTGTTTTTGGGAGGGTTCGGCCATGGCGCGCAATAAGGTGCAATTCCAGAAAGGTCTCAGCGAGACCGAGTTCAACAAGGCCTACGGCAGCGAGGAGCAGTGTCACGCGGCGCTGGTCAACTGGCGCTGGCCGAACGGGTTCGAATGCCCCGATTGCGGCGGTAAGGCGCACTGTGTCGTGACGCGCGGGATGCGCCTGCTGTTCCAATGCGGCGCGTGCCGCAAGCAGACCTCGGTGCGCGCCGGGACCATCTTCGCCGCCAGCAAACTGCCGCTGCGCCTGTGGTTTTCCGCCATGTATCACCTCACGCAAACCAAGCAGGGCATCTCCAGCCTCGAGCTCGCGCGACGGCTCGGGATCACCCAGAACGCCGCCTGGAAGATGAAGCACAAGCTCGCGCAGGTCATGATCGAGCGCAACGCCACGAAACGCCTGAAGGGAAAGATCCAAATGGACGACGCCTATCTCGGCGGCGAGCGTTCCGGGCCTCCCGGGCGCGGCGCCGAAGGCAAGACGCCCTTCGTCGCCGCGGTCCAGACCACCGACGATGGCAAGCCGCATCAGATCATCTTGCGGCGGGTAAAGGCCTTCAGCAAGCATGCGCTGAAAAAGCTCGCCAGCACGGCGTTGACGCCGGGCGCCGAGGTCGTCTCCGACGGCTTGGCCTGCTTTTCCGCCGTCGTTGAGGCTGGTTGCTCGCACAAGGCGATAATCGCCGGGTCAGGCTCCAAGGCTGCAAGAGCCGCCGTCAAGAACCCCACGTTCAAGTGGGTCAACACGGCGCTTGGCAACATCAAGGCGGCGCTCCTCGGAACATACCGCGCCGTGCGAGAAAAGCACGCTGCCCGTTACCTCGCCGAGTTCGAGTATCGCTTCAATCGAAGATATGATCTCGGCCAGATGATCCCGCGTCTCGCCGCCGTCGCTCTCTCAACCGCCCCCATGCCCCACCGACTCCTCAAGCTGGCTGACCTTCAGGCGTAATCAGGTAGGGGTATATGTGTTCGCGGTAAAACGGCTCGGTCTTGAATTCTTCATTGGCGTAAATGTCTATCTCCCGCAAGAAGCCGGGATGGGCCGCCGCGCGGAGCCTCGTAAACCGCGGGGAGCGACTTGGCGCCCGACTGGCAACCATGGGCTCTAATACCGTGAGCGCCGCCTCGGTGGAGGCGGCGCACTGGTCGCTCTCCTCGCCCACGACCATCAGCCATCCGAGGCGCGCATCTGCAATTTTTGCGAATTGCGCGAGGACTTCGGGCCATTTCTCCGGCAGAAAAGCGCATTCGTAGATTTGCTCGATGAGTTCTGGATTCATCGAACTAGCTCCGCATTCGAAATGCTGTAGCGACCCTCGGTAGCCAAAAAACTCCGGATTTGGAGAGGTGTCAACGCGAACCTGGATCGACCTCGATCGTATCTGTCCGCCCGCATGCGGAGCTAAAGCGGTTGCGCCGATAGCTTGAACTACAGTAATCGCGGCGACAGCAACGCGTAGAAACGCCAGTATGAAATGCATTTGTCCAGCCGAACTCGTCTGCCAACAATCCAACCAATTTCGTTAAATCATAACAGAGGTATAATGTATGTATTCTTCTTAACTCCTGAAATTGCGGCGCTGCGGCTCAAATATCGCCTGGGACCTTGCGCTGCCCTCAGACTGCCCCTTCCGCTCGCCACCGCCGTTTTTGCAACCCGAGGCAAAGCTTATATGTTGCCTCGCTCAAAGACGAAGAAACGCAGCGGATCGCCCGGCCGCCGCGAAGGGGAGAAGGCATGGAATCGGAACAGAACGAACTGCCGCCGCGCGATTCGATGGACTACGACGTCGTCATCGTCGGCGCCGGGCTCGCGGGGCGGTTTCTCCTGGAGGCGTACCGGCCAAGATCATCGGCGCCTCCGGCTGCCGCGAGCCGGCGCGCGACATGGATCAGCTCTTGAGCGACATCGCGTATGATTCTTTCAACTACGTGATTTAGCCGGCTGCGCGCCGCGGCGCGATTTGCATCCCCGCATGCGCTATTTTGTCACCTTCGCGAAGGCGTCAGGCGCCGACTTCTTGCCTGGATCTGACTGTTCATTTCATGAGGGCGAAGTTCCGCCAAAGGTTTTGCAGGCTCTCCGTGCCACCAAAAAGGGTGGTGAAGTTCGTCGAGTCCACTAACACGATGTCTCCAGCGCGCCCGCCGGTCGGCGGCATCCAAAGCAGGCAGTTGAATTCTGTATTTCCGGCTATGGTGAAGGGGTGCGGGCGATCGAGATCGATGGGCTGGCGCGCCAACAGACTCACCGACTTGCTCTCCTTTTCGGTAATTTCGTAGTGAGGCAGGTGCGGATGGAAATTGAGTGTGGGGACGTCTTTGAGCAGATCTAGCTTGTCGATGTCGCGAAAAGCGGTAAGTGGAGCGATCTCCTTCGTGCCGTTGACGAGCGCTGGACGGAGCCCGTACTGATTATGCACGGGCACGTCGAGGGCTTTCATCAGCGAGCGGGTGTACTGTCCAAAGCGCTGCTGGCGCGGGACAAGCGGGTCGCCATGATGGAGGTATTCCATTTGGCGCTGCTTTAGGTCGTCGGTAAAGCCCACATCATGGTGGGGTGCGAGCAGCAGGCAGGCGCCTTCCCGGTTGAGCCATTCGCGGATTGCCGCCACTTCCTCGGGTGCCGCCTCTTGCTCCGCGACAAGATGGTCCAGCCCGAACACCATCAACGTATCGGAGTCGGCCAGAACGCGTTCGTCGATCGGCAGTTTGAATCCTGCCTGGTCGATGCGTTGGAAGACAGCGACCCGGTGGCCGGTCACCTCTTCCACGAGTTGCTGGAAGCTGAGAGTTGAGCGATGAAACAACTCCAGCGTGCCCGCTATCCCCTGTAGGAATTGCGCCGCACCCCACTCGGGCTTCTGGTAAGCAGGCCACAGCGCGGCGCGAACTTCCGTCATGGTCGAAAAGCGATTGTCCAGCGTGGCGGGGTTGCGCTGGGCCTCCCAGGGGTAGCTCCACGACCAGTAGATGCTCAGGCGGCGCTTTCCCGGCGTGTATTCGCGGCGGACGTGGTTTTGGTTATAGGTGCGCGCCGATGACTGTGTGCTCATGGCTCATCCCTCGCGCCTCCCTTCGCCTGCTCAGATCCGGACCAGGCGCTTTCCGCTTGATGCGCTTGCCAACTCACTTCGAGATTGAGCTCGCGCGCTGCGCTGGCCGCCACGCGGGCCAATATGCCCGCGTAGGTAGGAAATGAGAGCGGTATACGAGCCAGCTCATCCACCCGCATCTTCGCGGCCATGGTTATTGCGGCCGCCTGGGTTATCTCCACCGCTCGCTCGCCGACAACATGGCAGCCCAACATCCTAAAGGTCTTGCGGTCGACGATCAGTTTGCAAAAGCCCGTCTTGCGTCCATCAATGATCGTGCGCGTGGTGGAGTCAAAGCGCACAACCGCGGTCACGATGTCATGTGTCTCGCGGGCCTTCGCTTCGGTGAGACCCACCTGGGCATATTCTGGATCCGTGAAGCTGCCGATGGGAGTGACCGGTTCGCCAATCGTCATCACTCGTCCCCGCGCGGCATTGGTCGCCGCCACGAAACCTTCCAGTATCGCCTGCGGGACCAACATCAGACGACCGGTGATGTCTCCAGCGGCGAAGATATGAGGCGTGGAGGTCTGCTGATACTCGTCAACTTTCACGAATCCTCGATGATTTGTCTCAACACCCGCCTTAGCGAGGCTCAACCCGGCAGTATCGGCCACCCAGCCCACCGCCACGACCGCAAGCGCCGCCTCGGCGCTACCCTGGCCGCCATTCTTGGAGAAGTTCATTCGCACTCCGGCTGGCGTCTTCTCGAAGGACTGAATGGCGCCGAAGTTTTCATGAACGACGATGCCCGACACGCGGAACGCCTTTGCAACCGCTGCAGAAACATCTTCATCTTCGCTTGGCAGGATGCGCGGGCCGCTCTGGAAGAGCTGGATGCGTGAGCCGAATGCGTTGAAGATCGAGGCGACCTGCACTCCCGTGGCGCCGGCGCCGATGACGAGCATCGACGGGGGGACGGAGGTCAGGCTCCATGCGTCGCTATGGGTATTCGTCAGCTCGAAGCCGGGAACCGAGAGCCGCCGGCTCACGCCGCCGGCGCAAATGATGATCTTTTCCGCTTGGAGCCGCAGCCCGCTCTCGCATTCAATGGTGTGTTCGTCAGCGAGCCGTGCGACGCCGGCGTGCTCGTGGACGCTCACTCCCAGAGATTCGATTTGCGGGCGGAAGGAAGAATGCGCGCGCACATCGTTTACGACCTCACGCACGCGCGCAAGCAGCCGGGGAAAATCGAGCACCGGCTCGCTGACGCCAACGCCGTATTCACCCAGTTGTCGAGCTTCGCGGATCAGCCTCGCCGCATGGGCCAGAGTCCGCACGGGCACTGGTCCGTCATTGGCCGCCATGCCGCCGAACTCGGCGCGCGTCACTAGCAAAGTGCGTGCGCCCAGATCCCCAGCGCGGAGGGCGGCGGTTAGACCGGCCGGTCCGCCGCCGATAACGACGATGTCCGCCATCTTTGGTTATCCCGACAATGTCCCTAGGGGATCTTTCCCAGCGTCGCGAGGTATCGAAGCGCCTTCATACCCGGCAGAAAAAAATAGGCGCCGCCTTTCACGGTTGTGAAAGCGGGCAGGCCGGTTATTTTCTTGCGGATCGGACGCTTAGGAATCTTGTATTCGAGCGTGCCGTCTTGGTTGCCGATGATGGGGTCGCGTTCGTTGCCGAGTTCGTGGAAGTTCCTGTCGTTCGCCCAGACGGCTTGGGCGAATTCAAATTGCCGAACGAGGCTCGCGCAGATCACGAAGGCGGCGATGCCGCGCTCGACGCCGTCGTCCCGCGCATTCTCCGGCAGAAGCGGTCCGTATGTGGCGCCTCGGCGAATCATGCGGTGGCGGTTCATGTTCGCCGCCGTGTCGCGAGGATTCATGCGCCGTGCATGCGCGCCAAGCGGCGTCGCGTAGCCGTACGGATCCATCTTCTTGTAGTTGAAATCGTTGTTTCTCTGGGAATCGGCGCCGAGAGAGGGATCGTCTTTATCCGACGCCAGCGCCAGCGGCGCGCCGCTGCGCCACCGGCCCATGAGCTTCGCCGCAACGAGTTCCTGTTCCTCCAGGGTCTGACCGTGCTCACGAAGGAAATCACGGAACCTGCCTACATGCTCCTCCAGGCGGCGATAAGCCATGTAGCTGCCATTGCGGGAGAGAATCTCGGGGTTGGGCAGGTTGGCGGGTGGCCCGTGTTCGTCCGGGTAGCCGAGGATGAATTCGCCCGCCTTCAGCGGCGGTCCGGAGCCCGGCGTCGGCGTCTCGTCGGCCCCTTCAATGACGGGTTGCGAGATTCGGTCACGAAAGCCGAAATGGTCGTGCGCATAGATGAAAGGCGGCACGGCCTCCAGGTCAAGATGCGAGAGCACCTCGACGTCTTGGTGCTGCGCGATGAACTTGTCGTGCTCCACGACGCATCGCCTGCGCTCGGCCTCGTCGCGAGCGAAGAGGATGACAATAGCGTGCAAGGCAGGGCTCGCTAAACCGCCCACCCAGTTATCAGGATGGTTCGCGCCGGTGTCGCCCAATATCTCCGCGCGAGCGGCCATGCCTTGCTTAAATTCCTCGGGGAACGTAGCCAGCGAAGCTTCGTCCAAGCCCAATGCGCGCAGGCCGTTCCACCTGAAGGCTACCGTTACCCAGCGCTTTTCCGTGTTGTCCGGCGCCAGCGCCTCCGCCGCTGACTGCACCTTCTCCGAGAGCGCAGAGAGCCAAGTCCGTCCGCTCTCCGGGGTGCGAAACGAAAGAAATTCGTAACGCCCTGTGAGCGCAGGCGTGCGAGTCAGCAGGATATGTTGGATGTCCTCCAATTCGAGCATGGCTGCTCCGGGGTGGCCCGTTACTGCGTCTGGTCAAGCATGTTCGAGAAAGCTGCCTTAAGCCTGAGCGCCTTTTTGATTTCGTCAGCGCTCACATAAGGATATTCGCCGTATTCCAAGAAGCTCGGGCACTGGTGATCGCGCACGAACTTGACGAATGCGTGAGGATTGGTCTCCCAGTCCGCCGGAAAGTCTTCGAGGTTTTCGAACACGGTCTTGAGCGCGGTGGCCGTGAACAGGGCCACGGCATCCTCGGTGTATTTGTCGAAGTCCGTGTCGAAGATGCCCTGATACATGAAATAGGTTTCGCCCTTGATGGGGAAAAGCAGCCATCGCAAGTAGTGCAGCTTCAACACTGCGAGACAATCAGGTTGGTCCGCGACAGCCTGCTCGATCGTTTTCGCATGTTCATAAAAGCGCTCCTCCCTGCCGGGGACGACTTTCGCCAGGATTGAGAAGCCATAACACGCTGGGCTCTTGGGGAAGATTGGACCGTATCTGCCCTGCTCCACCTTATGTTCGAAGAATCCCCCTTTGGGGATCGCCATTGCCGCCGGTTTGGTCCAGTCGTTTTGCTTCGTTGTATCCGACAAAGCCGCCCCCCATTCTCGCTTTACGTTCGGAGGACACTCTTAAGTTGGCCGCTTAAGTTGGCCGCTTAAGTTGGCCGCTCGCGCTGCTCGCCTTGGGCCTGCGAGCGGCTCTCGGAGACGCCACTCAGTAGTGTCTGCGAACCGCACGGCGCGTGTAGCGCCCGGTCCGACGAGCCACGCGCCGTGTCTGACGCCGCGCCATCCCATAGGTATAGGCCTCAGCATCTGACGCGGTCAGGACTGAGGACAGGATCGTGAGGCCTGATGCCGCCGCCAGTCCGAGTAAGGAGAGCGCGCTTCGCCGTGAGACCGCCTCCGATCCGATTTTTTCGCTCATACTCAGTACCTCCCTGCATTTTCAGCCCCTTGGATATTCGATCGTTGGGGAGCTGTGGTCTAATTCAACGCTGGCCGCGCGCAGATGGTTCCATGCGATGAAGAAGAAGCCGCCAATTCTTCCGTTAAGCTCTGCCTATACTTTTACAAAGCGCACAGACTTAAACTCGGATTTGTCGGATAGGACCCACTTTGCAGAATGCAGGGCAAAGATAAGGTCCCTTCAAACCAGCCCTCCTCCGCTCGCCGCCGCCGTTTTTGCAACCCGAGGCAAAGCCTATATGTTGCGTCGCTCAAAGACGAAGAAACGCAGCGGATCGCCCGGCCGCCGCGAAGGGGAGAAGGCATGGAATCGGAACAGGACGAGCTGCCGCCGCGCGATTCGATGGACTATGACGTGGTGATCGTCGGCGCCGGGCCCGCGGGGCTTTGCGCCGCCATTCGCTTGAAGCAGCTCGATGAAAGCCTCTCGGTCGTCGTGATCGAGAAGGGCTCGGAGCCCGGCGCGCATATTCTTTCGGGCGCCGTGATCGATCCGATCGCCCTCGACCGCCTGTTGCCGGGCTGGCGCGAGCGCGCCGATCACCCGATCTCGACGCAGGTGACGTCCGACGAAATCTACCTCCTGAACGAGACGGGCGCGGTGTCGCTACCGCATTTCATCAACCCCAAGCTGATGAGCAATCACGGCAAGTTCGTCGGCTCGCTCGGCAATGTCGTGCGCTTCCTCGCCCAAGAAGCCGAAGGTCTGGGCGTCGAGATCTATCCGGGCTTCGCGGGCGCCGAGATTCTCTATGGCGACAACGGCGAGGTGCAGGGCGTCGCGACCGGCGACATGGGCGTCGCCAAGGACGGTCATCACAAGGAGAGTTTTACGCGCGGGATGGAGCTGCGGGGGCGCTACACTCTGTTCGCAGAGGGCGCGCGCGGCTCGCTCTCAAAGCAGCTCCTCGCGAAATTTAAGCTCGACAAGGACTGCGAGCCGCAGAAATTCGGCATCGGCCTCAAAGAGCTTTGGCGCATCCCGAAAGAGAAGCATCACGCAGGCCGTGTGCAGCACACCTTTGGCTGGCCGCTCGACAGCCGCACCGGCGGCGGCTCGTTCCTCTATCACTTCGACGAGGACCTCGTTTCGATCGGCTTCGTCATTCATTTGAACTACGACGATCCGACGCTGTCGCCCTTCGACGAGTTCCAGCGCTTCAAGACGCATCCCTTGATCGCGGCGCAGTTGGACGGCGGCGAGCGTCTCTCTTACGGCGCGCGCGCGCTGACCGAGGGCGGCTGGCAGAGCGTGCCGAAGCTCGTCTTCCCGGGCGGCGCGCTGATCGGCTGCGCGGCGGGTTTCATGAATCTCCCCCGTGTGAAGGGCTCGCACAATGCGATGCTCTCCGGGATGCTCGCGGCCGAGCATTTGGAGAAGGCGTTGAAGGCCGGCCGCGCGCATGACGAGGTCGTCGAATACGACTCGTCCTGGCGCGACTCTGAGATCGGGCGCGACCTGAAGCCCGTGCGCAACGTCAAGCCGCTGCTGTCGAAATATGGGCTCTATCTCGGCGTCCTGCTCGGCGGCTTCGACATGTGGACCAACGAGCTTCTCGGCTTCTCCGTCTTCGGCACGCTGCCGCACGGAAAGCCCGATTACGCTTCGCTGAAGCCGCTCGAAGCGGTCACGCCGCGGACTTATCCGAAGCTCTCGGTGAAGATCGCCTTCGACAAGCTGTCCTCCGTCTTCGTCTCGAACACCAATCACGAGGAGGATCAGCCGTGTCATCTGAAGCTGAAGGACCCGACGGTCCCGATCCGCGAAAACCTTCCGCGCTACGGCGAGCCGGCGCGGCTCTATTGTCCGGCAGGGGTCTATGAGGTGGTCTACGCCGACGAGGCGGCGAAGACAGGTCCGCGCTTCGTGATCAACGCGCAGAATTGCGTGCATTGCAAAACTTGCGACATCAAGGACCCGGCGCAGAACATCACCTGGGTGCCTCCGGAAGGCGGGGGCGGACCGAATTATCCGAACATGTGAAACCGAACTCCCTCTCCCGCGGAGCGCGGGAGGGCCGGGGAGGGGGCGCATACCTACCCCAGCGTCGGCGCGCCGCGGCGCGCGAGATCGCGAGCGAGCTGGTCGAGACGATCGGCGGCGTCCGTGACGCTCTGCGCGAGCCGCGCCTCCAGCGCCGCGGCGCGGGCGTCGCGCGCCGCGAGCTCGGCGCGCAAGGACTCGACCTCCTGCTGCAGCGTCTCCGCGCGCGATCGATAATCCTCGGCCTCGTCGGCGAAGCCCAGCGCGCCCATCACCAGCAGGCGCTGGTCGCCGATCTCGCCGAAGCCCTCGCGCAGCTTCTCGATGCGCTCGTCGACGAGACGACCGAGCGCCTCGAGCCGGGGCTCCTCCCCCTGTTCGCAGCCGACGCGATAGGCGCGTCCCGCAACCGTCACGACCGCAGTCGCCATGGCGTTATTTTCCCTCGTCGCGCGGCGGCGCAAGGCCGAGGACGGCGGCCACGCCGGCGCTGGCGCGCTCGACGCGGCGCACCGCCTCCTCGCGGATGCGCTCGAGGCCGGAAGCGCGGGCGAGCGCCGCGTCGAGCTCCTGCGCGAGTCGGTTCCTGTCGTCCTGCATGACGGTGAGCTCCTCCTCGAAATCGGCGAGCGACAAATCCTCCTCCAGACGCCGACGCACCGCGTCTTCCGCGGTCTCGAGCGCAGCCTGGAGGCGATCGAGCGCCGCGGCGAGGGCAGGGGGCAGCTCGGCGTCGTTCGAAGAGGTCGACATGGTTTCGAGGCTGGTCCTTTTTTCGAGCCCGCGCTAGCGCGCTTTCCGCTCGAACGGAATCCTTCGAGCGACGAGAAATCGCGCCAGGTCAAAAAACTGGAGCGAATTCTGATCGCAAAAGTCTGTCAACTTTTGCGGAATTCGCGCCGCGCGGCGCTCCGCAAAGCGACTCTAGCACGAAAGGAGCAGCGGAATGGTTAGCGCGGCGTCAACGCGGCCCGCGCGTCGCGCCGGGACGCCACAGAACGTCGCCCTGTCGGCGATTGACCCAGCGCGACGCCACGAACAGGAAATCGGAGAGCCGGTTGACGTAGCTCAGCGCGACCGTCGCGACCTCTTCGCCGGGGAGCGCCGCGAGCGCGACCATGACGCGCTCGGCCCGGCGCGCGATCGTGCGGGCGAGATGCAGATGCGCGGCGGCCGGCGCGCCGCCCGGCAGCACGAAGGATTTTAAGGGCGCCAGCGCGCCGTTCATCCAGTCGATCTCCGCCTCTAAGCGCGCCACCTGCTCCGCTGTCACGGCGAGGCGCGCCGAGGCGTCGCCGCCGGCAGAGGCTCTCGCCGAAGGCGTCGCCAGCTCCGCGCCGAGATCGAAGAGCTCGTTTTGAATGCGCTCGAGCATGGGGTCGAGCGCCTGATCCTCGGCGTCGAGCGCGGCGCGCGCAACGCCGATCGCCGCATTCGTCTCGTCGATGTCCCCATAGGCGCCGACGCGCGCATCGTCCTTGCGCCGTCGCTCGCCGCCGACGAGCGACGTCTCTCCGGCGTCGCCGCCGCGGGTGTAGATCTTGTCCAGTCGCACCATGGCGGAAATGTCCGGGCTCGCGGGCGGAGCTGGTTAGCGCCTTGCGGGGCCAGCAGCAAGCGCCTTGTCCTGCGAGACCGATAATCTGGTCAGGAGGCTTGCGCCTGACGAATCTCGCGGCGGGCGATCGAATCGGTTAACCGCGATCTCACCGTGCGCCAGTTGGGCGGCGGCAGGCGCTCATCGCGGCACCGTTGGCCAATGGCCTGCATGAGCTCGCTGAACTTCGGCGTCGGCCGTGTCGACTGGTAACCCTCGATGGCTTCGGCGATCAGCGTCTCTCGCCGCGGGTCGAGCACTCTTGCGCCCTTCGGGCGTCCGACGGGGCGCGTATTGGGAGCCACGACGGCGCCGCAGCTGCGAAAGGTGCGGATCATGCGATAGGCCGTCGCGCGGCTGACGCCGAGATCTTTCTTCAGTTCCTCGATGAGGGCTTGCGACAACTTCCCGTCGACGCGTCCCAGCGCGGCGCGCACCAGAGTTTCGCGCCGCTTCTCGATCGTTTTCCTGCCGTTTTCCATCTCGTGCATGTTCGAGAGAGCTTGCTTATGGTTGCGGCGGCGGACAGGAGACCGCGCCGGAATGGATCAACGGGTCTCTGCAAGAGCGCCGCAAGTCCCGCTGAAGCTGGGGTATTTTTCTCATGTTTTCAAAACACTGCGCAATAACGAAATATTGACGGCAAAGCGCTTCGGCGCGGGGGAAGTCGCATCGAGTCTCATCCGCGAAAAAGGCGGGCTGAGGGCCGGTTTGGCGACGCAAACTGTTTTCAACGAGTTAGTCGCGGCTCAAAAAGATTAGAACAACTCAAAAGGAGATAATTTGCAGCAATAATCGTGACATTCGAGCGCTGCTACATAATGTCGCGCTGCAAAACGCGAGCGCGCGAAAGTCTTTCGCGCGCTCCACTGTCCCGCTCGTGACTGCGAAGGAACAGCCGCCAGGGCCCGCCCGGCGGCTAGCCCTCATTGATGAGCCGCGCCGCCGTCGACGGAGGAGCCGCTCATCCCGGAGCCTTTCATGTCGTGGCCCCCCATCATGCCGCCGCCGGATCCCCCCATCATGCCCCCGCCGGAGCCGCCGCCCATCATGCCGCCCATGCCGACGCCCATCACGCCGCTCATCGCCTGCTCCGCCGCCTTCTTCTGCTCCTCGGTCAGAGTCGCGAAAAGCGGCTCGATGGCGGCTTTGAGGGCGCGCACGACCTCGAGATGATCGGTCATGTGACGCTCGCTCATCGTCAGATGCCCCAGCACGCCATGATGCTTGGCGTGATCGCCGCTCGCCGCCGCATCGAGCGCCGCGCATTTTTGCAGGGCTGTCTGGGCCGCGGCGCGATAGGCGTCAGTGAAGGACGTCCAGGCCGCCTGCTGGGCGTCGGTGAGCTTCAACTCAGCTTTGAGATAGGCGAGACGGCCGTCGAGATGTTCGGCGAATCCGCAAGTCATCTTGCGCATCATCGCGCCCATGCCGGACCCCATCATGTCGTGCCCGCCCATGCCGTCCATCTGCATGCCGGAGCCTTTCATGTCATGGCCGCCCATGGATCCCATGTCGTGACCGCTCATGCCGCCCATCATGTCGTGGCTCATGGCCCCGCCGCCTTGTCCCGGCTGAGCCGGAGTCTGGGCGAGCCCCACGCCTGCGAACGCCATCAGCGCGGTCGCTGCGGCGGCTCGAAAGAGCGGCAAGGCCTGACATTTATGGTTCGCGATCATTGCATCCTCCCCCTTGGCGCGGCGCGCTTCGAATCCGCACGAGTCGCGGCGCCGCGTCCTTGCGGACCTTCCCATACATGAAATTGGCGCCATGGTCGGCGGAAGTCAGTGACAAAGTCCGTTTTCTTCGCCCCAAAGGGTCGCAGGGCGGGTTGTGGGGCGCGAAAGTTCAGCGGCGCCACCCAAACCCCTTGGCGACAAGGTCCTCCCGCGCGGCTTGGGGGATGACAAAAGCGCGACGAAACGCCTCTCGCAATAGGAGCATCGATGGGCTATCTTCCGGGTCGGAAGGATCGTCTCGGGGGAGGAGCGGTCCGCCGTCGCAAGAATACGCCAGAGCGCCGGAAACCAACGGCGCCGGGCGCGGTCTGAAGGACCCGGAAATGGACTATCGGCGCTATTTCGAGGGGGCCCTGTTCCGCCTCAAGGCCGAGCGGCGCTATCGGACCTTTGCGCATATCGAGCGCTCCGTAGAGACTTTCCCCGAGGCGCTCTGGCGCCGTTCGGACGGGCGCGCGCAGGAAGTCACGATCTGGTGCTCCAACGACTATCTCGGCATGGGGCAGCATCCCGAGGTGATCGACGCAATGGTCGGGACCGCGCGCCAGGTGGGCGCGGGCGCCGGCGGAACGCGGAACATCTCCGGCACGAGCTGCGCGATCGTGGAATTGGAGCGCGAGCTCGCCGATCTGCACGGCAAGGAGGCGGCGCTCGTCTTCACCTCCGGCTGGATCTCCAATCTCGCGGCGATCTCGACGATCGCCGATCTTCTGCCGAACTGCTTGATCCTCTCCGACGCCTCCAATCACAATTCGATGATCGAAGGCGTGAGGCGCTCGCGCGCGGAGAAGCGGATCTTCCGCCACAATGACCTTGCGCATCTCGAGGAGCTGCTGATCGCGGCCGGCGATCGTCCGAAGCTCATCGTCTTCGAGAGCCTCTACTCGATGAGCGGCAATATCGCGCCCGTCGCCGAAATCGCCGCCTTGGCGGAGCGCTACGGCGCGATGACCTATGTCGACGAGGTTCACGCGGTCGGCATGTACGGCCCGCGCGGCGGCGGCGTCTGCGAGGCCGTCGGCGTGATGTCGAAGATCGACGTGATCGAAGGCACGCTCGCCAAGGGTTTCGGTTCGCTGGGCGGCTATATCGCGGGCGACGCGGCGCTCATCGACGCGGTCCGCAGCTATGCGCCCTCCTTCATCTTCACGACCGCGCTGCCGCCCGCGATCGCCGCGGCGGCCTGCGCCGCGGTGCGCCTGCTGAAGAGCCGTCCGGACATCCGGGCCGCGCATCAGCGCGCCGCCCATATCGTGAAGCATGCGCTCGCCGCCGGCGGGCTGCCGGTGCTGGAAAACAGCTCGCACATCGTGCCGGTCATGGTGCGCGACGCGCAACGCTGCAAGGCCGCGAGCGACATGCTGCTCGATCGGCACGGCGTGTATATTCAGCCCATCAACTATCCGACGGTCGCCAAGGGAACGGAGCGGCTTCGCGTGACGCCGACGCCGCGGCACAGCCACGCGCATATCGTCTCGCTCGTCGAAGCGCTCGTCGACGTCTGGAAGACGCTCGGGCTAGAATTCGTCGAGCCGCCGGCGCATCTTCATGTCGATGAGGCGAGCGGAGAACGTTGCACCTATCCCGAGATCAAGCTCGCCGCGCAGTAGCGCACGCCTCGCCAGGAGCGCGCGCGGAGCGTCATCGACGCGAGAATCGAAAAAGCCGGAGCCGCGAGCGCTGCGGCTTTTTCGTTGAGGCGAGTGCTTTTCGAAAACCGCCCGGGGGCTCTTTGTGAAGCTGCTCTCGGCTCGATTGCTTCATTCGAATTCTAAGAGGATCGCTGCGCTTCGGGTCGCGCTAACTCGGCAATCCTCCCGCAAACGTATCAACTCATCAGCGAGCCGGCGAGGTCCTTGATCGCCGAATTGTCGGCGCAAAAGAGCACGTGCCACTCGGTCGCCGCCTCGATGAGCGCCGGCCCCAGCGCGCGAAGCTCGCGTGACGACAATACGCAGATCGGGCGGCGCGTCGTTTCGTCATTGGCGACGCCGACGATGGCGACCCCTTCGAACTCGGCCACCAGGGCCCAGTCGCTGCCCTCGAAGACGGAGAGCACATAGCGACGGCCGGAGAGCCCATGCCACGAGTAGAAGGCGCCGTTAAGCCGCGACTGGGCGAGCGAGGCGAGACTTTCCCCGCGCCCGGCGCTCCTGCGCTGAACTCTTTTGACTTTGTGGACTTCCCGCCGCTTTGAGGCCTGGGCGCCGATCATTCCAACCTCCATCGCAACGCGATCATAACTCGAACACAACTAGAACAAAAACAGACCGCCGTCAACGGCCGCGCCATGGAAACGCTCAAGGCCGCCTTTCGTTCCTTTATTTGGGAGTTCCGGCAGAATTTTCAATGGGAAAGCCGCCGCCTTCGGTGCGGGCCCAGGCCGCGCCGCAAGCTTTCGCGAGCTCGCGCACGCGCGCGATGTAGCTTTGACGCTCCGTCACCGAGATGACGCCGCGGGCGTCGAGGAGATTGAAGGCGTGCGACGCCTTGATGCACTGATCATAGGCAGGAAGAGCCAGCAAATGCCGGTCCTGTGACGAGTCACCGCCGAGGGTCAGCAGTCTTTTGCATTCGTTTTCGGCAGCAGCAAAGTCCAAGAAAAGCTTTTGCGTGTCCGCATATTCGAAATTATGGCGCGAATATTCCTGCTCCGCCTGCAAAAATACGTCGGCGTAGCTGATCCTTTCTTCACCCTCGCGCCCGTTGAAATTGAGCTGCATGATGGAGTTGACGCCTTGCAGATAGCAGGCGAGCCGCTCCAACCCATAGGTGAGCTCGCCGGACACCGGCACGCATTCGATGCCCGCAACCTGCTGGAAATAAGTAAACTGCGAGACCTCCATGCCGTCGCACCAGCACTCCCAGCCAAGTCCCCAGGCGCCGAGAGTCGGACTTTCCCAGTCATCCTCGACGAAGCGGATGTCGTGGAGCTTCGCGTCGAGGCCGATCGCTTCGAGTGAGGCGAGATAGAGATCCTGGAGATTGGGCGGCGAGGGCTTCAGAATCACCTGGAACTGATAGTAATGCTGCACCCGGTTGGGGTTCTCGCCATAGCGGCCGTCCTTGGGCCGCCGGCAGGGCTGCGCATAGGCGGCGCGCCAAGGCTTGGAGCCGAGCGCGCGCAAGGTCGTCGCGGGGTGAAAGGTGCCCGCGCCCATTTCCATGTCGTAGGGCTGCAGGATCACGCAGCCCTGCCGAGCCCAATAGCGCTGAAGGGTCAGGATCAGACCCTGAAAGGATTTGGTCGGCGCGAAGGCCTCGTCCGTCTCGACAGTCATGGCGTTCGCGATCCGCTCTTGGCGTCCTCGTCGATGAGCGGCACGCCGTAATCGCGCAGAATCGCGTCGAGCGCGTTCTTGTTGTCCGCGATGAAGCGATTGAGCTCGCGCTTCCAGTTCTGATCGGAGCGGCGCACGCCGAAAGCGATGCGAAAGCTCATGCGTGTCCCCGGCGCGTCGGCGATCGGGGTGACGACGAGCTTCTTTGCAGACGTCTTCGCGCGATAGCCGGCGAAGGGCCCCCAGAGGAGGGCCACGTCGAGTTCGCCTTTCTCTAGGTCGGAGATCATCGCCGCGGCGGGGGCGTCGAAGCGCGTGTCCACCATCAGCGGATAGGGCTTGACCGCGCCAAGCAGGCCGTATTGCGCGAGAAGATTGCCGGGCGGCGTGTTGGCGACCAATCCGATGCGCCGGCCGGAGGATTTGAGGCGCGGGTCGTCGAGCGAACGCAGATCCGCGAGATCGGAATCGGCGCGCGTCACGAGCGCGTAGGTCGTGCGATAATAGGCGTTCGTCGGCTGGACGTAGTCGCTGCCCTGCGGCGAGCCAAGAATCACGTCGCAAAGATGCGCGTTCAGCGTGTTGCGGACGAAGCCCGTCGCGCCCGGATAGAATGTGTAGGCGAGATTTTTGTGGAGCTTCGCGGCGAGGAGCTCGGCGATCTTATTCTCGAAGCCCTCGCCCTTCTCGTTCGAGAAGGGAAGGTTATTCGGGTCGGCGCAAACGCGAAGAGTTGAAGGGTCGATGATTTCGATCGAGCCCGCGTCGTCGAAGCCCCGCGCTCCCGCCTCTGGCCCGAGGCTTTGGCCCAGGGCCGGAGAAACGAGCAGCGCGAGCGCCACCCCGCTCGACGCGAGACGGCGACGAGAGGGCGGCCTGTTTGGGCGCGCCGTCCAGCCTGACGGCGTCGTCAATTCGCCCTCCGGAAGTGGGCGCGAGACGCACGCGTCTCGCGCCAGTTGGCGCTCACTTGGCGTTCATGCACGCGGATTCGGCCTCGGTGAAGGCCTTCGGCTTTTCATCCTTCTTCTCGGGCCTGCCCGCCGGGATGGCGCCCGTCGAAAGCGCGCGGAGATAGACATAGAGATCGGTGATGTAGCACGAGGCGTTCTTGTTGTCCGCGAAGGACGGCATCACGCTGTTGCCGTTCTGCCGGCCGCCGATCACGATGCCGGCGAACTCCGCATAATTGAAGCGCTTGACCGAGTCCTTCAAGGCGGGAGCATAGGTCGAGCCGGCGCCGTTCGGGCCGTGGCAGACGTGGCACTCCGAGTGATAGCGGCGATAGCCGGAGAAGGTGTACCAGTCGACCGTGCCGTCGGGCTTCACATTGTAGGTCGGATCGCCCTGCGCATCGAGATATTTGCCGTCTTCCGACTTGACGGCCTTCGGATCGCCCGGCGGGTCGGCGTAGGCCGCGGTTCCAAAGCTGACAACGACCCCGAGGGCGAGCGCCCCCGCCAAAGACAGTTTCATCCCTACTCTCCGACTTTTCTTCTAATCCTCGCCGTCATCACAGCTCGGCGGTCGCTGGCCCCTTAGCAGATTGCAGAAGGCAGAAAAAGAAGCCCCGGCCACGCGCCATGAAGACGACGAAGCCGGGCGCAGCTTTTTTGAAAAAGGGGCGCGACGCGCGCGCCCCAACTTTCTTTAGTTCGCCGGCGACTTCCAAACGGTCGGGTTCCCCGAAGACGAACCCTCCGCCGAAGCGCTCTCGGCCGGCAGGCCGAAAACGGTCAGCACGCCGCCGAGCGCCGTGTAATCCGCCAGGCCCTTGTAGTTGCCGACCGCGCCGAGGCCCTCGTTGCTCTTCGCCAGGCCCGCGGCGAGACCGATGCCCGCCCAGCCGCCGACGCCCGAGAGCACCGCGACATACTGATGGCCCTTGTGCTCGTAGGTGATCACATTGCCGATGATGCCCGACGGAGTCTTGAACTTGTAAAGCTCCTTGCCGGTCTTCAGATCGACGGCCTTCAGATAGCCTTCGAGCGTGCCGTAGAAGGCGATGCCGCCAGCCGTGGAGACCGTGCCGGACCACACCGAGAACTGCTCCGGATCGGACCAGACGATCTTGCCGACGCGCGCGTCCCAGGCGATGAAGTTGCCGGTGTTGGTCGTGCCGTCGCCGAGCACCTTGCCCGCCGGGAACATCTCGAGCGTCGCGCCGACGTAAGGCTGGCCGGCGGTGTAGCTCACGCGGAAGGGCTCATAGTCCATGCAGACGTGGTTCGTCGGCACGTAGAAGAGCTCCGTCTCCGGGTTGAACGACACCGGCTGCTCGTCCTTCGAGCCGAGCGCCGCGGGGCAGACGTTCGTCGAGTTCACGTCCTCGCCGTTCTGTTCGGTCGAATATTTCGCCACGACGAGCGGACGGCCATAGGTCGCCGAGTTCTTGTCCATGTCGACCTTCGACGCCCAGTTGACCGCCGGGTCGTATTTCTCGGCGACAAGCAGCTCGCCCGTAACGCGGTCGAGCGTGTAGGCGAAGCCGTTGCGGTCGAAGTGAACCGCAGTCTTGCGCTTGACGCCGCCGATCGTCTGGTCCGCGAGCACGATCTCGTTGATCGCGTCATAGTCCCATTCGTCGTGCGGAGTCGTCTGATAGACCCACTTCGCCTTGCCGGTGTCGAGGTCGCGCGCCCAGAGGGTCATGGACCAGCGATTGTCGCCCGGACGCTGCTTCGGGTTCCAGGTCGAGGGGTTGCCCGAGCCGTAGTAGATCAGGTTCAACTCGGGATCATAGCTGTACCAGCCCCAGGTGGTGCCGCCGCCGATCTGCCACTGATCGCCTTCCCAGGTCTTCGTCGAGGAGTCGGGGCCGACCGGCTTGCCGAGATGGGTGGTCTTCTCCGGGTCGATCAGCGTGTCGCTGTCCGGGCCCATCGAATAGCCGCGCCACACCTGATGACCGTCCTTGATGTCATAGGCGGTGATGTGGCCGCGCACGCCGAACTCGCCGCCGGCGATGCCGACGAGCACCTTGTCCTTGAAGACGTGCGGAGCGGCGGTCGAGGTCTGGCCCTTCGACGGGTCGCCGTTCTTGACCGACCAGACGAGCTTGCCAGTCTTGGCGTCGAGCGCGACGAGCGTCGTGTCCGCCTGAGCCAGGAAGATCTTGCCGTCGCCATAGGCCACGCCGCGGTTGACCGTGTCGCAGCACATCACGCCGATGACGTTCGGATCCTGCTTCGGCTCATACTTCCAGATGATCTTGCCGTTGTCGTTTAGGTCGAGCGCATAGACGATGTTGGGGAACGAGGTGTGGGTATACATCACGTCGCCGATGACGAGCGGTGCGCCTTCGTGACCGCGCAGCGTGCCGGTGGAGAAGCTCCAAGCCGGGACGAGTTTGTGAACGTTCGTCGTGTTGATTTCTTTGAGTGTGGAATAGCGCAAATTGGCGTAATCACCCGTGGGGGTCACCCACTGCTTGGGGTCTTTTTGAAGGGTAAGCAGCGCGTCCTCGGCCTTCGCGACGCTGACCGAGGCGAGCGCCAGAACACCGACCGAAGCCGACAACAATAGCTTATGCATGAGCTTTTCCTCCTGACGATGTCGTCACGCGCCTTATGCTGGCGTCGTCGCCGACCTCGCGCCTTGATGGCTTCCTGAGTGCCGGGAAGGCTTTTTCCGTTTTCTTGTTCTCACGCCGAACGCGCGTCGCCGCCGCTCCCGCGAGGATCATCTTCCGGTTCCCGTCCGGAAGACTTCTCTTAAGCCGGAAACGGCGGGATAATATGGCGCCGCCTTTAGGAGCGCAACCGGGAAAAAGCGCCAAAACGCGGACAAAGTCGCTAGATCGCGACAGCGCCTTAAGGTGAGCCAAACCCCGATGCCGCGCCTCCTCCTCCTTGCGATATCGCTTCTCTGTCTGCCGGCGCTCGCCCGCGCCGGGATAAGTTTCAACCTGGAGGAGATCGCCCCCGGCGTTTTCGCCCATGCGGGCCAGATCGCGATGATGTCGCGCGAAAACAAAGGCGATATCGCCAATATCGGCGCCATCGTCGGCGACGACGCCGTGGCCGTGGTCGACGCCGGCGGCAGCCTGATCGAGGGCAAGGCCTTCCTCGCCGCTCTGAGGGCGCGGACGTCGAAGCCCATTCGCTACGTCATCGCCACCCACGCCCATCCCGACCATGTCTTCGGGGTCTCGGCCTTCGTCGCCGAGGGGGCGGTCTTCGTCGCCCACAAGAACCTGCCGCGCTCGCTTGCGGCGCGCGGCGAGCATTACCTCTCCTCTTTCCGTGAGGCGATGGGAGACGCGCTGGAGGGAACCACCGTCGTCTCGCCGACCGTCACGGTGGAGAATGAGACGAGCCTCGACCTCGGCGGCCGCAGGATCGTGCTGCAGGCCTGGCCCCCGTCCCACAGCGACTGCGACCTGACCGTTCTCGACGAGAAGACGGGAACGCTCTTCGCCGGCGATCTGCTGTTCATGGGGCATGTGCCGGTCGTGGACGGGAGCCTGCTCGGGTTTCTCACCGTGGCCGACGATCTGGCGAAGATCAAGGCGCAGCGGGTCGTGCCGGGGCACGGGCCTCTCGTCGCCCCCTGGCCGCAGGCGCTCGACGACGAGCGCGCCTATCTGCAGCGCCTGACCGCGGATCTGCGCGCGGCGATCAAGAGGGGGGAGAGCGTCGCGCGGACGGCGAAACAGGCCGGCGAAAGCGAGCGGTCGAAATGGAGCCTTTTCGACGATTACAACGGGCGCAACGCCACCGCCGGATTCGCCGAGCTCGAATGGGAAGGCCCGTGATTTTGTCGCAGACCGATGGTGAAACATACGGTTCGAAAGGAAGCATGATGACCCGACACGCCCCACGCCGCCGCGCCGCCCTGATGCTCGCTCTTGGATTGACGGCTGGCGCGATGTTCCCCGCCCGCGCCGAGACGCCGGACGTTTGGCCCGAGATCTCGCGCGATCTCTTTCCCGGCAAGAGCATCGGACTGGACCAGACGGCGATCGCGCTCGAAGCGCCGACGCGCGCCGAGGACGCCGCCATCGTGCCCATGACGCTGCGCTTCAAGGACGATGGCGTGCGCCGCGCGACCCTCGTGATCGACCAGAATCCGATGCCGATGGCCGCCGCCTTCGAGATCGGACCGAACGCCGGCGTGAGCTTCATCGAGACCCGCGTGCGCGTGAACTCCTATACGAACGTCCACGCCGTCGCGGAAACGGGTGATGGATCGCTCCGCGCCGAGGTCAAATTCGTCAAGGCCGCGGGCGGCTGCTCGGCGCCAGCGGGCAAGAACATGGACGAAGCCGCGGCAAATCTCGGCAAGATGAAATATCGCGAGTTCACGACGCAGTCTCCAGGCAAGCGCGAAGCGCAGATCATGATCCGCCACCCCAACGCCTCCGGCATGCAGATGGACCAGGTGACGCATCTCTATATCCCCGCGCATTACGTCGAGAAGGTCGAGGTGCGTCAGGGAGCGGATCTGATCTTTTCGATGGAAGGCGGCATATCGCTTTCGGAAGATCCGGTCTTCCGCTTCGACTACAAGCCCAATGGGGCAAAGACGATTTCCGTCGAGGCGCGGGACTCGAAGGGCGTCGTGTTCAAGGGAGAGTGGCCAATCGGCGACGCCTCCTGACGAAGCCTTCCGATTGCGCAGCCTAGTGGCGCGGCAGGCCGAGGACATGGCGGCCTCAGCGCTCGCATCACCTCAAGAGCAACACATCAGTTCGAGCGCAAAATGAGTTGATGCAAAAACGCCGCGCCCCTTCCGGGAGCGCGGCGCAGGGCGCAACAATGGCCATCTACACAGCTTGGAAAGAAACGGTCAGCCGCCCCAAATCATCAGGCCGAGAGCGACGAACAGCGGCGCCGAAGCCAACAAGCAAATCACGGAGACACATGCGATCGTCTCCGCCCGGCCTGCTTGCGGGCCCGACACAACTGTATTGTCGTTATGCACTGTCATGAGAGACATGACTCATTCCTCCACCGGCCGGTCGATCCGGCCACGCTTACCCATTGCGTCTAAACGCCGCGCTAACTTCCGGGTAGGGAATGCGCAGAGGGGGCTTCGAGTTCCGCCATGCTTGCAAAAAAATTTCGAGAACGGATTCAGACCAAATTTTCGTTAACCCAAACCTCGCCTCGGCTCGCGATCGCCGCCGCGCCGCCAGGCGCCCGATTCCTGGGCGGAGGGGACGTGCGGCGTTTGCGGCTTCTCTCCGAAAAGCTCGGCGAGCTTTTCGGTCATCGCGCCGCCGAGCTCCTCGGCGTCGACGATGGTGACGGCGCGCCGATAATAGCGCGTCACATCATGGCCGATGCCGATCGCGATCAGCTCGACCGGCGAGCGCGTTTCGATTTCGAATATGACCTGCCGCAAATGGCGTTCGAGATAATTGCCGGGATTGACGGAAAGCGTCGAGTCGTCGACCGGCGCGCCGTCCGAGATCATCATCAAGATGCGCCGCTGCTCGGGACGCGCGAGTAGGCGCCGATGCGCCCAGTCGAGCGCCTCGCCGTCGATGTTCTCTTTGAGCAGACCTTCGCGCATCATCAGTCCCAGATTGCGCCTGGCGCGCCGCCAGGGCGCGTCGGCCGCCTTGTAGACGATGTGGCGGATGTCGTTGAGGCGGCCGGGGTTGGGCCGCTTGCCTTCGGCAAGCCAAGCCTCGCGAGCCCGACCGCCTTTCCAGGCTCGCGTCGTGAAGCCGAGAATCTCGACCTTCACGCCGCAGCGTTCGAGCGTGCGCGCCAGAATGTCGGCGCAGGTCGCCGCGACGGTGATGGGGCGCCCGCGCATCGACCCGGAATTGTCGAGCAGCAGGGTCACCACCGTGTCGCGGAAGTCCATGTCCTTCTCGCGCTTGAAGGAGAGCGGCTGCTGGGGATCGATGATGATGCGCGGCAGCCGGGCCGGATCGAGGAGCCCCTCCTCGAGATCGAACTCCCAGGAGCGGCTCTGCTGCGCCATCAGGCGGCGCTGCAGCCGATTGGCGAGCCGACCGACGACGCTCGAGAGGTGCAGGAGCTGCTTGTCGAGATAGGACCGCAGCCGGTCGAGCTCCTCGACGTCGCAAAGCTCCTCGGCGCGCACGATCTCGTCGAATTTCGTCGTGTAGGCGACATAATCGGAGCCCGATCGCTCAGCGTAAGGGAGATTGGGCCTGCGCCCCTCATGCGCGTCCTCGGCCTCGCCGCCGTCGAGCTCCTCGCGCGCTTCGCCATAGGGCGCCTCGGCCGATTCGGCCTCGCCCTCGGCCTGCTGCTCCTCGGAGGCCAGGGCCTTGTCCATCTCGGCGGCGGATCTCGCTTCCTCGCCCTGGTCCTTCTCGCCCTCCGAGCTCTCCTTGTCCTGCTTCTCCTCCTCGGACGTATCTTCCTTCTCGTCCTCTTCGGCCCGCTGCGGCGCGCCCATATCGAGCTTCGCGAGCAGACGCTGGACAATCTGCGCAAAGCCGCGCTGATCCTCGATCGCGCCGGCAAGCCTGTCCAGATCCGCGCGGCCGCGCTCTTCGATGAAATCGCGCCAAAACTCGACGACCTTGCGACCGTGCGGCGGCGGGGCGAGGCCCGTGAGGCGCTCGCGGGCGATCAGCGCCAGCGCGTCCTCGAGCGGCGCGTCCTCGCGCCGCGTGATCGCGTCGTATTGAGCGCGCTGATAACGGTCGTCGATCATCGCCTCGATATTGGCGGCGACGCCCGCCATGCGCCGCGCGCCAATCGATTCGACGCGGGCCTGCTCGATGGCGTCGAAAGCGGCGCGGCTTTCCGCGGTGGCCGGCGCCTGGCGCCGGTGCAGCGCTTCATTGTGGCAGGCGATTCTGAGCGCGAAGCTGTCGGCGCAGCCGCGCGCAATCGCCGCGTCGCGCGGGGCGAGCTTGCGCGGCGGCTCGGGCAGGCGCGCCTTGACGCCCTCCTCGTTTGCGACGAGCGACGGGCGGTCGGGGGAGAAGCTCACCTCGAGCTCGGGCGATTTGGCCATCGCCCGCATCGTTCCGGCGAGCGAGCGCTTGAAAGGCTCCTGCGGCGATTCCTTGGGCTGGCCGGGGCGGCGGTTGGTGGGGGCGGGCATGGGTTCGGATATAGACCGACCCGCGCGGCCCGCAAAGGAAAAGAGCCGCGGCGCCGCCGGCGCGCGCCTTTGCGCTCATCCGCCCCGTTCCGCGACGAGCTTCAGCGCGCGGGCGTAAACCTGGCGGCGCGGCTGGCCTGTCTCGGCGGCGACCACATCCGCGGCGTCTCTCAGCGAATGGGCGCCGAGCGCCGCTTCGAGTTTTGCGTCGATCTCCTCCTCCCGTCCGGCTTGCGCTTTCGCCGTGGGCGGCGCGACCAGGAGCACGATCTCGCCCCTCGGGGTCTCCTCCTGCGCCAGCGTTTGCGCAAGATCCGCGAGCCAGCCGCGCCGCACGGTCTCGTAGAGCTTGGTGAGCTCGCGCGCGATCGCCGCCTCTCGGTCGCCCAGCGCGGCGACGCAGTCCTGCAACGTGTCCACGAGGCGGCGTGGACTTTCGAAAATGACGAGCGTGCCCGGCACATAGGCGAGCTCGGCGAGGCGCGCGCGCCGCGGACCGCTTTTTTGCGGCAGGAAGCCTTCGAAGAAAAAGCGATCGGTCGGCAGGCCCGCCACCACGAGCGCCGTCAGGACGGCGGAAGGCCCAGGGACCGCGGTGACCTTGACCCCGGCCGCCAGCGCTTCCTGAACCAGCTTATAGCCCGGATCGGAGACGAGCGGCGTGCCGGCGTCGGAGACGAGAGCGAGCCGCGCGCCGTCCTTGAGGCGCGCGACGAGATGCGGGCGCATCACGCGCGCATTGTGCTCGTGATAGGCGACGAGCGGCGTGGATATGCCGTAATGCGCGAGCAGAGTCCGTGTGACGCGCGTGTCCTCGGCGATCACCGCATCGGCCGCGGCGAGGGTTTCCAGCGCGCGGAAGGTGATGTCGCGCAGATTGCCGATCGGCGTCGCGACGAGATAGAGGCCGGGCTCGACCGGTCCCGCTTCCGCGCGCAGGCCGAAGGCGGCGTAGGTGGGCGGCGCGTGATCGTCAGGCATGGGCTCCCTCGTATCGCCGTTCTGTATGACGCTCGAATGTTCTTTTTATAGAACGAAGTCGACACCCCCCGCAAGGCTTGCGCCGCCTCTGCAGTTGGCATTTTTCGCGAGAATCAGCCCCTCTATTGACACGAGGCCGGCGGCCGGGACTATTGCTCAAGCCCGACAAAGGGCGGCGCCGAGGGTTGAAGCCTGTCTAAGGGCCTTGCAGCGACATCCATGCGGACGATGAACCGACCCACGCCTCGCCGCGCGACGCCGCCGCGCGCAGGGATCGCACTCGCGTTGCTGGCGGCGGCGACGCTGCTTTGCGCCTGCAACCCCAAGGGGGGGCCGAGCGGCTCGGATCTCAAGCTCGGCGCGCCCTCCTCAGGCGCGGCTCAATCCCAGCAGCTCCCGCCGCCCGCCGGCGAGCCGAGCGAGCTGATCGGGCAGGGCCCGATCAAGATCGCGCTCATTGTGCCGCTGACCCAGGCTTCCGGGCCATCGAGCGTCGGCGCGTCGCTGCGCAACGCGGCGCAGCTCGCCTATATGGAGTCTGGACAAAACGACGTGAGCATCGTCGTCAAGGACGATCATTCCTCGCCCGCCGGCGCGGCGGCCGCCGCCCAGGCCGCCGTGAATGAAGGCGCGGAGCTCATCCTCGGCCCGGTGTTCGCCGCCGGGGTCAAAGAGGCGGGACGCGTGGCGAAAGGCGCCGGCAAGCCCGTGATCGCCTTCTCGACCGATTCCTCCGCGGCCTCGCGCGGCGTTTATCTCCTGTCCTTCCTCGTAGAGGGAAATGTCGAGCGGACCATCGACTTCGCCGCGCAACGCGGCAAGAAGTCCGCGGCGGCGCTGGTTCCCGACAACGAATATGGCGCGCTCGCGCTCGCGCAGTTCCAGCAAAGCGCCGCCAACCACGGCGTGCGCGTCGTCTTGATCGAAAAATACAAGCCCGGCCAGCCCGCCGACGCGGTCAAGCGGATTGCGGCGGTCTCGGACCAGATCGATACGCTCTTCATTCCCGATTCGCCGGAAGCGATGGGCACCGTGGCGCGCGAGCTCACGGCCGCCAATCTCGACCCCAAGCGTGTGCAGATTCTCGGGCCGAGCCTGTGGAACGATCCGCGCGCGCTGAAGCTCCCGGCGCTGCAGGGCGCGTGGTTTGCGGCCCCGGAGAATACGGGCTTCAACGCCTTCGCTGGCAGATATCGCGCCAAGTTCGGTTCCGAGCCGTCGCGCATCGCGACCCTCGTTTACGACGCTGTGACGCTGGCCATCGCGCTCTCCCGCCAGCAGGGCTCGCAGCGCTACGCCGAGTCCTCGCTCACCAATTCGGCAGGATTCAACGGAGCCGACGGCGTGTTCCGGTTCCGCGCCGAGGGTTTGAACGACCGGGCGCTTTCGGTGCTCGAGATCGACGGCGGTCAGGCCAAGGTGATCTCGCCTGCGCCGCGAACGCTTGGCCCCGCCGGGTGACGTCGCTGTCGCTGCCGCTGCCGCTTACGCGCGAAGCGGTCTGGTCCGAGTGCGGAAATCCCCCAGTCCCGAACCGCGCGTCTTTAGAAATAGCGTTCGGGCAGCTTGATCAGATCTCCGGGCAGAATCGGGATCTCCGCGTTCAACGGATATTCGCGGAAACCCGTTTCGTCGGTGTGCTTGATCAGCACCGTGGACCGGCTCGCGCGATAGGTGGGGCCGCCGGCGAGCGCGATCGCGCTCATGACGTTGAGGCCGCTGCGGAAGGGAAATTCTCCGGGGCGGCCGACCTCGCCCATGATGTAGAACGGGTGGAAGCCCACCACGTCGACCGTGACCTTCGGGTCGCGCAGATATTCGCCGCGAAATCTTTTCGAGAGATCTTTCTCGAGCTGCGTTTTGCTCAGGCCGGCCGCCTTGATCGTGCCCGCGAGCGGAAGGGACAGATTGCCGGCCGGGTCGATTTCATATTCGCCCGAGAGCCTGTCCTCGCCGAAGACCAGGATTCGGACCTTCTCGCCCGGCTTGAGATAGGGGGACGTGGTCTGGGAGTTTCGGATGAGGTCCGCTCGCTGTTCCTCGGTCAAGGGCTCGAGCGTCGCGCCGGGCTCGCAACCCGCGAGAGCGACAGCGCAGAAAAGGGCGAGGCCGAATTTTGTTTTGAAGCACATCCCGGACCTGCTGATTATCGCCGAAGCACACCGCGCCTTGATAGTCATCAGCCGCGGGCGTCGTCAACCTCAATGGATTTCACAAAATCGCCAAAAGTGGCTATCCCCTTCACTGACCTCAACCGGGGTGCTATCTGGCGCGGATGGACGGTTACTCGCATCCCGTAGCCGGTATCGATTACCCTCGCACGTTCCAAGAGATCGACGAGTGGTTCCGAGACGATGAGGCGTGTCGGGAGTACATTCGACGCGTGCGCTGGCCGAAGGGCTTCGTCTGCCCGCATTGCGGCATGTGCGGCGCGCCTTGGGCGATGTCGGACAAACTGCTTCGCTGCCGCAGCTGTCACGCGCGCACGTCGCTCACCGCGGGGACGATTTTCGAGGGCACGCGCAAGCCGCTGCGGACCTGGTTCATGGCCATGTGGTTCGTGACGAGCCAGAAGAACGGCGTCAGCGCGCTCGGACTGCAGCGGGCGCTTGGGCTCGGCAGCTATGAGACGGCCTGGACTTGGCTGCACAAGCTGCGCCGGGCCATGGTGCGGCCTGGCCGCGACGCGCTCAGCGGAACGGTCGAGATCGACGAAACCTATGTTGGCGGCCCGGAAAAGGACAAAGGGGGCCGAGAGATCGAGTGCAAAGCCATTGTCGCGATTGCAGCCGAGGAGAGCGGCCAGGGCATCGGCCGCATCCGACTGCGCCGGATCGAGGACGTGTCGGCGGACAGCCTGCTGCCCTTCGTTCGCAACGCGGTCGTGTCCGGAGCCACCATCCACACCGATGGCTGGAGAGGTTATGCCAGGCTCGAAGCAGCCGGCTACAAGCACAAGGTCAGCGTCATCAGCGCCGGTTCCGATCCCGCGCACGAGGTCATGCCGCGCGTGCACAAGGTCGCCTCGCTCTTGAAGCGCTGGCTCCTCGGCACGCATCAGGGCGGCGTTCAGCGCCAGCATCTCGACTACTACCTCGACGAGTTCACCTTCCGCTTCAACCGCCGACGCTCGAATGCCAGGGGCCTTCTGTTCCACAGACTCGTTGAGCAAGCCGTCGCCATCGACCCAGCGCCCTACCGCTCCATCATAGGAAAACCAACAAATCCAACCGATTCCGCAGCCTCAGGTCAGTGAAGGGGATACCCACTTCGCCAAAAATTCGAAGGTCCCGTCTTTGCTTGATTTTAAGCTATGCGGAAATGAGCCCCGCGCGCCGCCAAATAGCCCGAAATTTTTGGCCCGTTCCCTCCGCCGCGCCAACGGGCGGCGTTGATTCGACTTGCCGCAGGCGCTCGGCGCGCCGCCCAGGGAAAAAACGGAGACCCGATGAGGATCATTTTGGGCGCAGCCGCCGTCGCGATCCCCATTCTCTGCCCAATTGGCAGCCAATCCAGCGCGCAACCCTTAGGAGGGTCGGGCGGGGCGGTCTATCTGAACGCTGGGGCTTGCGTATCGAGGGGCGGGCGCAGCCCCCAGCTCTGCGGCTACGCCGAGAAAAACGCTGCGGCCGAGTTCGAGGAGAAGGCGCCGCGTTTCGCGACGCGCGCCGCCTGCGAAAGCGCGCTCCGGCGCCCCTGCGCAATCGGATTCAGCCACGCCGGCGCCTGGTCGGAGCGCCAGCATGGGCTTTATTTCACCCCGCGACAGGACGGGTTCCGCCTCATCGAGATCTCCGGGCGCGAGCCGACCGTCGTCCCCGTCTCGGGCTCGCTCGCTTTCCGGCCGCGCCCCGCAACGCGCCTCGACGTCTCGATCAGCCCGCAAGCCTCGAGATATTGGAACTGGTCTAGCCGCGCCGCAGAACCGGGGGGCGAATTCGGCGTTTCTTCGCCGGACGGCCCCAAAGGCGAGGTTCCGCCGCCGCCTCCCGTCGATCCCAACTTCGATTGCGCGGCCGTGCTCGAGCCCTCGGCCCGCGCGAGCGCAGCAACGGCCTGCGCGCTTGCGCCCGTCCACCGACGCTGAAGCCCGAAGGCCCAACCTCGGTCGGGCTTGTCAGCCAGCCGGGCTTGCCCCACTCTAGAACGAAGCTGCGCCGGACCGACCCTCGGCTTTGCGCGGAAGAAAACGCCCGCCGCTTTCGATCCAAGCGAGGCTCGGGCGCCCCAAAAAGCTTGGGAAAAGAACGACCGAGCGGACGATAAAGAGCCGCCGGCAAGGAGGAACAAATGGCGCATCGGAAGCACGCGGTCGCGCTCCTGCTCAGCGGGGCGCTTCTCATCGCCGGGCCGGCCGGCGCGGCGGAGCTCGGGCCTTATTTCCCGCTCCCCGGCAATTTGAGCGTCTCGGGGAAAACGCCTCGGGAAGGCCTTTTGAAGCTGGAGGAGAACTGGCTCAAAAACGGCCTCGACAATCTCGCTAAGGCGAAGAAGGAGACCGAGGCGGCGCTCGAGAAGGCGAAGGCGTCGAACGCCAAGCCGGAGGAGATAAAGGCGCTCGAGGACAAATTGGCCGACATCGAGACGCGGACGGCCGGGGCCAAGGAAGAACTTGCGCTCGCCGAGGACGATGGCGGCGGCTCCGACCAGCAAAGGGAGCGCAAGAGAGTGCTGCTCGCCAATGTCAACCAATGGGTCCGCGAGCTCGGCCGGCAGGCGAACAAGGCGCTCAAGACGGCGGTGCTCTCCGACGGCATGGAGGCGATGGCCGCCCAGCAGGAGCACGCCATGCTGGAGGAAATGGCCGATAAGCTCGAGCGCGCCGAGCGTGACGTGACCGTCGAGCAGTGGGCCCTGACGCGCTGATACGAACGTAGCCAGACGGAGCGCGCGAGGCAGAAGCGGAACGCGCTCTCGCTCTCATGCGCCACGGCTTTCGCGATCGCCTCTGCAGCATTTTTGGACAGTCTCCATTGAAAACAGTCTGCAAATTCTTCGCGCGAGACGACCGCTATCGCTTCAAGAGGCGCTCGAGATAGTCGAGCTCCTCGGCGGGCCGCTCGCGCTGATCCAGCCTGCGTCTCAGCTCCTCCTGGACGCGATGCGCGCGTTGAGCGGGGGCCGCGCCGAGCGGGGCCAGGCGCGTGTCGCCGCTCTGGCCGCCGTCGCGCCCGAGGTCGCGCCCGAGCGGATCGCGCCCGTTCTTGCCCTCGCCTTCGCCGCCCTGCGCCGCTTCCGCCTGCTGCGCCAGCGCGTCGGCCCCGCGCCGTAGCGCCTGCAGGGCGCGGCCTTGCGCTCCCGTCGCCTTCTCGCTTCCCGCCGGGCCTTGCCCGAGCGCCCGCTCGGCATCCTTCATCGCCTCGTCGGCCTCGTCGAGATCGGGGGGCGCGCCCTCGCCTGAGCCTCGCAGCGCCTGCAGCGCGCGCTCGAGGCGCTGGCGCAAGCTGCGCTGCCGATCCGCGCCGCCGGTGGCCCCGTTCTGTCCGCGGCCCTGAAACGTGTCGTCGCGAAGCTGCTGCTGCTCGCGCGACAATTGATCGATCTCGGAGAGGCTGCGACCTACGGCGGAGGAGCGGGCCTGCCCCGCGCCGCGAAGATTTTCGAAGATCTCGCCCAGTTGATCGAGAAGCTTTGCGGCGCGCTGCGCGTCGCCCGCCTTGCTCGCCGCGTCGAGCTCGGAGAGCATTCTCTCGAGCTCCTGCTGGTCGATCACCCGCGTCTCTCCGGCCTGCTGGTCCCTTTGGCTCTTGTCGCGCGCGCCGGCCCGGCTCGCATCCTCCATGAATTTCGCCATCGCGTCGCGCAGCTCCTGCATGAGCCGGGCGATCTCCTGCTCGCTCGCGCCGCGCGCCACGGCGTCGCGAAGCCTTTCGCGCGCCTGCCGCAGAGCGCGCTCGCTTTCGCTCGTGTCGCCTTCGATGCCCGTCGCGATGGCCCAGAGCAGGTCGGCGACCTCGCGCAGATTTTCCTCGCTTTGCGGCCGATCCAGCACACGCCGCGCCAGGCGCAGGCCGAGGTAGACGGAAGACGGCGTATCGAACAGCTCGGGCTCGAGGGAGAGCGCGTCCAGCACGAGCCGCGTGCGCGCGCTCGTGGACGGATCGAAGACGAGGAGGCGGCGTTGCTCCGCCAGCGCCCGGGCCAGCGGATCGCTGAAGCGGCGCTGCGGCAATTCGACTTCGACTGGGTCCGAGCGGCCTTCGTTGCCGCCCTCGTCCTTCGCCGCGAGCGTCATCATCGCGACCCCGCCCGCCCAGGGACTGTCGGCGAGATCGAGCGTCGCTTCCGTGTCGCCGCGGCCGTTTTGCTGCTGCGGCGGCGAAAGAGCGATCTGCGGCGGCGGAAAGAGCGGCTTGGGCGCGCCGGCTGGAGCCGAAAAAAGCGCCCGCGCTTCGATGACGCCATAATCGTCGTCGGTCTTGAAGGCGAGCGTCATCGAGCCGCGAAAGTTGTTGCGCGGCGGCCCGGTCAATTCGATCGTCGGGGCAAGGTCGGGAATTGCGGCGAAGGCGAAGGCGCCAAGGCCCGGAAGCGAAAGACGCGCGTCGCCCTTGAGCGCGAATCTGCGCTCGTTCGAGTCGCCCCCGGCGGCGTCCTTGAGCTCCACGAACGACCCTTCCGTCGCGCCGCCGCCGCCATGAATGCGCAGGATCGAGTTGACCGGCGCCTGAAGCGTCTCGCCCGCGTCTTTCTCCTCCAGCACGATCGCCGCCTGGCCGGTGTAAGGCGGGGGATCGAGCCAGGCGTCGAGCCGCGCCGAGGCCGCAGCGTCTCCGGGGCGGCGCCAATCGAAGGCGGCGGCGAGACGCGCCCCCCGGTCGGAACCGGCGGAGATGGCTGTCGTCGCGGCGGCGACGAGGGCGAGCGCGCGCAAAGCATAAGGGTCGCGGCGCGGGAGATCGGGCCGTGGCGCGGGCGCGCGCAGTCTGCGCAACGCCCAGGCGAGCCTGCGGCGATGCGCCTCCCAAAGCACCGCTGTGGCCGCGTCGGGCTTCTCGAGGGCCAGACGGTCCTCGAGCCCGCTCGCGGGACGCAAGCCGCTCTCATCCGCGGCGTCGAGCCGCGCCAAGGCCTCGGCGCGACCGGGCGGTCCGCGCCGAATTTCGCGCGCAATCAAAACGAAGGCGCAAATGGCGAACAGCGAAACGCCGGCGACGCGCCAGAGAACCCCGACTTCGAGCCAAAGGCCGGACCAGGAGAGCGCCAGAAAGAAGAGCCCGAGCGATCCGAGCGCCGCGGCGAGGCGTAAAAGTCGCTCGGCGAGCAGCGCGCCGGCAGAGCGCCGCGCCATCACGTCGAGGAGCGACGGCTCGGGCTTCTTTTCTCTCGCGCGGCGGATTTGACTCATCATGGCTCTCTCGGCGAGCTTACAGCGTTTTCCGCCAAAGCGGATTCCGGTTCGGCGATGGATAGCGCCTCAAAGCAGGTCTAACGCATCGGCGGGCGATTGGAAGGGCGCGCCGGCGCCAATAGAAACGAGGCCATGCCCACTATAGCAGAGCCAAAATCCGGGATCGTTTCGGCGCCCTCGCGCGATCTGGCCGCCCTGCCGGCGCCGGTCGCGGCCATTCGCGCGAAGATTCTCGAGGCCTGCGCCAAGGGCGAGCTCGAAGCGCTACGAATCCCGATCGACTGGAACGAGACCCGGCCGATGTTCCAACGCTCCGGGGGGAAGCGCCCTCTGGGCTACGACCCGATTGAGGCGCTGCGGGCGCTCTCCTTCGATCGCAAGGGGCTCGAGACCTTGAACGTCGCCAAGGCCGCGCTGTCGCAGGCCTATGCGAAGATCGTGCGCGGCCCCGTCACGATCTATGAGTGGCCGGTCTTCGCCGGGCCGCCCAGGACGCTCGAGGAGGAGCGGGCCTTTTGGAGCTGCGTGCGCTTTTACGATTACGCGCGGCCGCTCCCCGACGGCCGCCCGCGCGTGACGAAGCTCGGCTTCGGCGCGGACGGCGTCTGGCATTATTTCTGGAGCGAGGCGTAGGCCGCGTGTCCCGACCTCCTCGTCCCCTACGATCGGCTCAAGGCGGATAGCCGCGCGCCCCCACGCAACGAAGTTATGGCTCGGTCGCGCGCGCTTCGCGTCGAGCGCGACATTCTGCCGCAAGTGCGTCGGTGCCGGCCCCGAGCGCACAAGTCCTCGGAACTATCGGGGTTTCACAAGCTCATAGCGTCATTCCCGTGATGCCCATATCGGGGGATCGGGGTTAACTCAGGAGACAAAAGCCGTTGGATCGGGGTTCTCTCCGAGCGCATTGCGCAAGAGAGACAAATGTTGCGCCTCGTTGCCGAGAATGCTTGCCGCCACTTTGGCGAGTTCCCTATCCGCGAACGCGGGAACAGCGCCGAGATAAGCGGAAACCGCACCCCCTTCGAGACCCGCGGCAAACTTCAGCACGTCCGCTTCGGTCTTCAACTTGCTGGTCGGGAAATTATAGTCGGCCGGTTTCATCGCCGAGACGGGAGTGCCGCCGAGTTTGACGATCGTGCTCGCCAAGGCCTCGGCGTGCTTCTTGTGGTCGCTTTGAAATTGCACCGCGACTTTGAGCGTCGCCGGTTTCAGCAATTTGCTTTCGGCTCCGACTTGATACGCGGCGATGCCTTGGTATTCGAGCCCCAGCGCGGTATTCAAAATTCCCACGTCGCCAGGAGACGGGCTGGCGCCTCTGGCCATCCTTTCAGAGCCGACGAGGAATGCGACTGCAAGCGCCGAAAGCTTACCTCCCGTCCCGATGAAATTGCGACGCGAGGCAGCTGCGAATGTTGAAGCTGTTTTTGATTGGTATATCATTTGGTTGTCCCCCCTTAACGCGACATTCACCTGATGCCGGCAAGAGAGAAAAACGCTCCGCAACCGTTAAGGTTCCACTGAGCACTTTAAATAAATGCAGAAAAATGCCGAATTGATCGCGATCAAAACGCAAGTCCTTATTCCCCAAATTTCGAATGCACAAAAACCTTCTCGACATTAGCGCCAAATGGCCCCTCCCAAAAGGACTGCGCCATTTAGCGATCGAAGTCACAAATAAACTCAGTGCGCGGCGCGGCTGCTGATGCGCCAACGGATCAAGCCGCGCATTTTCCGTCGGGGTGCTCGGCGAGAAACAATCGCAAAACAAGTTGCGTGTCGGCCGCCCGTTCTTTCGCTCCAAGTTCCATCAACCGCCAAAAGTCGCTGATAATCATGCAGCAAACGGCTTTTTCGCCCCGGTTGAGGTTCAACAGGTAGCTGCCAAGCAATGACTTATGTCGAAGGGACGGGACAGCGCACAACTCTAGCTCCTGCGGCGCAAGCCCCATTAAATCCGCGCATTGCTGCATGGTTATCATAATGTTTACTCCCGCTCCGGCTCACCCTTTGAAAGAGCTTATGACATTCATCCCGTTTTATTTTTATGACAGTTTTATTAGTGGTGCAACGATTTAATGTTGTTGCAACGCACTCGTTATTGTTGCGCCGCACGAGTTGCTCGAACTTGGCCGGTGCGCTCCCGAGTCCGGTCTTGCCAGCGCACGTGGGGAGGAGCGGTCCGAGCGGTCCGCCTTCCGGGGGCGATCCACTCTCATTGCCGAAAAAACGGCCCCTTTATATAGTTCTCCAGCAACGCTATCCCGTGTAGCTTGAAGTCTAATCCTTAAGGGAGGTGTCATGAACAAGTTCGGATCGTCTCTGATATTCACAATTGCCTTGTTCGTCCTTGTCCCCGGCGCCGCCTTCGCGACGGAACTCAAGGATCTGCCCAAGGAGATCGCCGTTCCGGGCGCTTCCGTCGTCGCCTCGGTTCAAGCAATGGGCGCGCAAATTTACGCATGTTCGAAAAACGCCAAGGGCTCTTTGGAATGGGCTTTCCGCGAGCCGGTCGCAAGCCTGTTTCAAGACGGCAAAACCGTCGGACGCCATTTCGTCGGCCCGACCTGGGAATTCTCCGATTCGACCCATGTCGTTGGCAAGGGCGCCGGAAAGGCGCCTGGCAAGACCGTAAGGGATGTTCCCTTGCTAAAGCTCGTCGTCGCCGAACCCGCGAAGGCAGGCCCCGTCGCCGGCGCCACCACGATTTTGCGAATAGACACCAGAGGCGGCGCTTTCGAGGGCGCCTGCGCGCAAGAGGGCGAACTTCACGCCGAGCCCTATGCGGCGACTTATGTGTTTGTGAAATAGTCCGGCGGTCGCGACTCACTTCATGATGAGTTTGCCTCTTCCGATGCTCGCGTCGATGAACGTCGTGTCAACTCCGGAATCTCAGAAACGGTCGCCTCACAGTTTCGCAGCGAGAACTCGGCGCTTTATTGAATGCGGCCTCTTGCCGGGCGAAAAGCTTCCGAGCCCAAAAGCGGCCCGATCAAAAGAAGAATCTCATCGCGAAAAGAGTTCGAAATGCGGAACGATGCCGAGACGGCTTCTCTCATGGCCCACTTGTCGTCCGACCGACGTTATTTGGCGATGCTGGGGCTCGGATTCAGCGCGGGAATTCCTTTTCTTCTCGTGTATGTCACACAATCGGCGTGGCTATCGGAGGCCAAGGTTCCGATCGAGACGATCGGACTGATGAGCGAACTCACCATCGCATACAAGTTCAAATTCATTTGGGCGCCGTTTCTCGACAAATATGATGCGCCCGTTTTCAGCGCGCTGCTCGGGCGGCGACGCGGTTGGATCGTGCTTTCGCAGATCGCGGTCATGCTGGCGCTTGCCGGCGTCGCCTTTGGCGACCCCGCCCACTGGCTGGCGTGGACAGTCGCATTCTCCATAGCGTTGGGCGTCGCCGGGGCGACACAGGATGTGACGATCGACGGTTGGCGCATCACTGCGGTTCCGGTCGACAAGCAGTCGATCCTGACGGCTATTTCGGAGATGGGGTACCGGGTCGGCACACTCGCCGCCGGCGCAGGGGCGCTGCTCCTTGCCGACCGATACGGCTGGCGCTCGGCCTATCTTTGCATGGCGGCGCTCATGCTGGTGGGCGGGATTTCCGCGTTCATCGCGCCGGAGCCCGAGTCCGACTACACCGTGGCTCATGAGCATCCAAGCTTTGTCGCCCTAATCCTTGCGCCGATCAAGGAACTGTGGACGCGTCTGGGACCGCTGGCCTTTCCCATTCTTCTGATGATCGCGGGCTTCCGAATGCCCGGCTACATCGCGAGCGCGATGGCCATGCCATTGTTCAAAAGCCTTGAATACTCAGACACCGACATCGCGACGGTCACGAAATTATTCGGATTCTGGATCGCGCTGGGAGCCACCTTTTTCAGCAGCTATGTCATTCGTAAGGTCGGACTGATGCCGAGCCTGTTGCTCGGCACCGTCGCGGGTTCGGCCTCCCATTTGAGCCTCGCCTGGCTTTCCGCGCATCACGGAGCCGACTACTGGACCTTCGCGATCGCGGTTGGCATAGACGGTTTCGCGTATGCCTTCGCGCAAGTTGTACTCATCAACTACATGTCGTCGCTCACCGCGACGGAGCTCGCAGCAAGCCAATACGCTCTTTTGACCTCGCTCTGCGCCTTCCCCGGCAGCCTGCTCGCGGGAGCCTCCGGCTTCATTATCAAAAGCACCGGGTTCACAATGTTTTTCGTGATGACCTCGCTGATCGGAATCCCCATCGCAGGATTGTGCTGGTATGTTTTGCGACAGCACGCCACGTGGACACTGGACCCCGAGCGCCACGGATCGGCGCGTTAGCTGCGTTCCATCTACATTGCGGTTGCAAGCGACAGATCAGCGACCAATCGGTTGAGCACCGCGCGATAGCCGTTTCGTCGCCGGCGGCGCGCGCGCTTTCTGGCGCCCGCCGCCGCCCTCGCGCCTCTTACATCTCGACGTCGCCGGCCTCGGCGAGCGCCTGGCCGACCTCGAGGCCGAGATCGTCCATCGAGGTTTCCTCGCGCTCCCGGAGCGTCGACTCGCCGCGCGCCTGGCGCTCGGCCTCCTCGGGGGAACGGGCGACGTTGACGGTGATCTTCACGTCGACCTCCGGATGCAGATGCACCGGCACGTGATGGAGGCCCAGCTCCTTGATCGGATGGATCAGCACGACCTGATTGCGCATGAGCGTGAAGCCGCCGGCCGTCGCAGCGTCGGCGATGTCGCGGGTCGAGACGGAGCCGTAGAGATGGCCGCTCTCGCCGGCCTGCCGGATGATCGTGAACTTCTGGCCCTCGAGCGACTCGGCGACCTTCTCCGCATCCTTCTTCAAGTCGAGGCTGTGGGCTTCGATCTGCGCGCGCTGCGATTCGAAATGCTTCTTGTTCGCCTCGGTGGCGCGCAGGGCCTTCTTGCGGGCGAGCAGGAAATTGCGGGCGTAGCCGTCGCGCACGCGCACGGTCTCGCCCATCTGGCCGAGCTTGGCCACGCGTTCGAGCAGAATGACGTCCATGGGGTTCTCCTTGAGTTGGCTTGAAGGTTTAAGGCGCCTGTTCAGACGGCGCCGCCCGGCCGGGGCGAGGACGTCTTGCGTTGGCGAAAACGCATGACGACGTCGGCCAAGCCGAGAATGGCGAAGAGCATCATCGGCGCGCCGAAGACGCCGATGCAAAAATAAATGGCGGCGAGCACGAACACGCTCGCGGCGGAGCCGCGCAGCCAGTAATGCGTCACGGCGAGGCCTTGGAAGCCGAAGGCGAGGGCGATCGGCGCCGCGAGCGTGAGGCCCGCCGCGCCGACGGGCCCGTCGACGATGGAAAGCCCCGCGCCGATCAGGAGCAGAATCGCCAGCCAGCGCGGCAGCGCGAACTCGGCGGCGATGTCCGGCCAGCTCCTTTTCAGCATCCCGGAGAACTGCACGATCCGGCCGGCGAGCCAAAGATTGATCGCCTGCACGAGAAGCATGTGGCCTGCGACCATCGCCGGCAGGGCCTGACGCATGATGCGCTTCACGTCCTCGGGATTGGCTTTTTCGCCGAAGACGCCCTCCGTCGTCATCGCTTCGATCGCGAGATTCATCTGCCCTTGCAGATAGGCGAGCGGCTCTGCGATCGCGCCGGAGGAAAGCGCCGCAATGGCGAGAAAGAGGAGGACCGCGCCCGCGACCGCGAGCGTCTGCGCCGTCACGGCCCATGCGGGAATGCCGCGCTCGAGCCGCTGCAGGCCGCGAAAGGGCGCGCCGGCGCAAACCCAGCAGGAAAGCCAGGCGGGCAGGGCGACGAGGAGCCCGAAGGCCATGCCGAAGAGAGGATGCGGCCAGATGCTCAAGCCGAGCGCGCCCGCGAGCGCCGCCGTCGCGCCGTGCGAAACGCCGAGCGCTAAGGAAACGATCATGATCGGCAGGGGCGCGAAGTGCGAAAGCAGGAAACCCGCGGACGAGCCCTTGCCAAGCGCCGCAAAGACGACCGCCGCCGAGAGCCCGCCGCCGATCGCCAATGCGAAATTGGCGGGGGAATAGACGCTTCGATCCGACACGGCGAGAGGGTTCCACAGGTTGTCGCGACTTGGCCCAGGCGCCCAGGGGGCGAACTTGGCCCCAGCCGCCAACAGCAAATGCGCCGGAACGGGTTCGCCGCCGACGCCGGGGCCTTTTAAGCCGGTCGCGGCCAGAGGGCAAGCCTTCGTCAGAGCGCGCGCGAGAGGTCGCCTGAATTTCGGCTCTGGCGGCCGGAACGCGCTGCGGCCCCTGGCTCGGATCGGACAGTCACCCGCCGCCCGAGCGTGGCGAAATCAGCTCGAAAGACCAGCGCAGCCGCGCGCCCTGCGCCGCCTCGCCATGGACGACGAGCTGCGTCGTCGGGCGGGGGCCTTCGGGGGCGGCGTAATAGCGGCCCTCCTCGAGTCGCGCCGGGCCGTCGGCCAGAAACCGCAGCCTCGCGCCGGAGGGCAGCGTCACATCCGCGCTGCGTCCGTCATCGCGGAGCTCCGCATGCGCCTGCGGATGGAGGTGGAAGCGCAGGACGAACGGACGCGTCTGCCGGCCCGCTTTGGCGCCTCGAACGGCCGAGAGCCGGTCTTGCCCCAAGAGCCTCGAACCGTCGCGGCTCAAGATCAGCAGGCGGTCGTGGCGCAATCCGTAACGCCTCACATAGCCGTAAAGCTCGACGGAGAGCGCGTCGCCAAAGCGCGTCGAGCGCCGCCGCACGCGCTTCGTCCGGGCGCCCTCCTGGATGAGGCCCGAGTTTGCTCGCTCCGAGAGCGGCGCGATCCGGCTCGAGGACTGGCCGTCGAGACAAAGCGTCGAATGCGCCTCGGTTTCGCGCGCCGCTTCGCGCGCCGTCTCGAGCGAGGGAGGCGGCGCGCCTCCGTTGACGACGACCGGCTCGAACCCGAGAGAAAGCTCGAAGGAGAGCGCGCCGGCATGGGCCTCGCGCGAATAGTCTCTCGGCGGGGGCGCGCCCGTGTCCATGATGACGATCGCGCCGCCCCGCTCCATGCGCGCATAGCCGGAAGAGCGCGCATCCTCGAGGCGCGGCGCGCCGGCCGGCTCGTGCGCGAAGACCGTGGCGAGAGCGCCGGGATTGCCGGCGCCCATCCCGTTGAAACGGGCGAGCGCGCCATCGCCGTGCTGCAACAGCCGCAGGAGGGAAATCATCTTGTCGATCGTCGTCGTCAGCGCGGCGGGCGGCTTGACGCCTTGCGCCACCATGAGCTGGCGGAGCGCCAGGAGGTCGAGCGCGAGATCGAGCGTCGTTCTGGGATTGCGGCTGACGTGGCCGCCATCGGCGAGTATTTGCTCGTCAATCGCCGCCATGAAGACCTGACGGGCCTGCGTCATGAGCTGCGGGCTCGAATCCGTGCAGAGGCTGAATTCAAGGAGGGCGAGAGCGCAGAGCAGACGATCGACGCCCTTGGCGCGTCGCGACGCCAGCATAGCGGCAAGGCCCCTGGCTTGATCGGCAAGGCCCTGAAAAAGCAGCCGGGCGAACTGCGGCTCGGCGTCCTCCAGAAGAAAAGGCGCATCGGCGAGGAGACCGAGGACGCGCCGCGCGGCCGCGCCGGGCTCGAGCGCCGGGTCGTCCGCCGCGAGCCAGCGCAGCTCGAAAAAATCCTGAACGAGGGAGCGGGCGGTCTTGCGCGCCTGCGGCGTGTTCGCGGCGTGCAAATCGCGCAGCCAGGAGAATTCGGCGAGAGTGCGCCGCCATGCCCGGCTCGGCGGGGTGAGCGCGAAAGGCGAGCGGCCGTTCATCTGCGCCAGTTTGCCGGCGAAAGAATAGAAGCCGGCGGCGAACTCGTCAGCGACCGTAGGGTCAGCCGTGCGCATGTCGGGCGGCGCGGCGCGCAGTCTCGCCGGAGTTTCGATGCGGGCTCTCACCGAAGCTCGGCCCAGTTCTCCGCCGCTGACGAAACGCAGCGCTTCCGAGAAAAGGCTCCTCAAAGGATGCAGCATGCCCGCCCCAGCCATCTGTCGAGCGGAAAGCGCGCTCGAGCGCCCTCGGAGAATTCAGAGTGGAACGCGCTCTCGATCATATGGATTGAGCGGGTTCGTATCCAAAAGCCGATTCGCATTTCTTGGGAACGCGCTCCAGTGGGCCTGCGGCGGAGGGTGCGCCGCCGCTCTAGCTCCCGGGGCGCGCCCACCCGCCTGCTCGGTAGCCTAATCGGGCGCCCGATGCACCGTTTTTTGTCCGCAGGGGTTCTGTGCGGCCTTGGCTGAGTTCCGCCGCGGGCCGAGCGCGGCTATTCCGCCGCTTCGCGCAGGAGGTCACGCGCCCGCTGGCGCAGATCGTCGATCGGCGAGAGGCCGGCGCCTTCCTCATAATGCCAGAAGGTCCAGCCGTTGCAGGCCGGCAGACCTTGCGCCAAAGCGCCGGTCTTGTGGATGGAGCCGACGACGCCGCCGATCGAAAGCGCGCCGTCGGCGCGCACGATCGCCGTGTGCCGCCGTCTCGCGTCGGTGAGACGGGTTCCCGGCGCGATAAGTCCGGCGTCGATGAGGCTCCCGAAGGCGACGCGCGGTTCGGACCGCTTGCTCGGCGCAGGCGTGAGCGTATGCGCGTCGAGGGGCTCGACCGCCGCGATCCGCGTGCGGGCGGCCTCTATATAGGAAGGATCGCGCTCGAAGCCGAGATAGTCCCGCCGAAGCCTCTTCGCGACCGCGCCCGTCGTGCCGGAGCCGAAGAACGGGTCGAGGACGAGATCTCCCGGCTGCGAGGCCGCCAGCATGACTCGGGCGAGCAGCGCCTCCGGCTTTTGCGTCGGATGCGCTTTGCGGCCGCGGGAGTCCTTGAGGCGCTCGGCGCCGATGCAGATCGGCAGCAGCCAGTCCGAGCGCATCTGGCAATCCTCATTGGCCGCCTTCAGCGCCTCGTAATTGAAGGTGTAACGTTTCGCGCCGGCGTCGCGCGCCGCCCAGATCATCGTCTCATGGGCGTTGGTGAAGCGCCGACCGCGAAAGTTGGGCATGGGATTGGTCTTGCGCCAGACGATGTCGTTCAAGATCCAAAAGCCCTGATCCTGCATGATCGAGCCGACGCGAAAAATGTTGTGGTAGGAGCCGATGACGAAGATCGTCGCCTGCGGCTTCATCGCGCGCCGCGCCGCGGCGAGCCAGTCTTTCGTGAAGGCGTCATAGGCGGAAAAGTCGGCGAATTTGTCCCAGTCGTCATCGACCGCATCGACGACGCTCTGGTCGGGGCGCGACAGCGCGCCGGCGAGCTGCAAATTGTAGGGAGGATCTGCGAAGACGAGATCGACCGAGGCTTCCGGCAAGGCGCGCAGCAGCTCGACGCAATCGCCGCGAAGAATTGCGTTGCGAAGCATCGCGTCGGGCGACCCGTGAGCCTTTGTCCCAGTACGCGTGACCTTTATCTGGGATTCAGGACGGGCAGTCCCGACGCGAGCGGTCTGCATGAACTCGGCACCACATACGCTTACCAACGCGAGGACTATGCAGGATCGAAGTAAAGGGCGCGTTTAGCGGGAAGCTTTTCTTGCGTCCCTTTTTCGAACGGTTTCGTTAAATTATCCGCATTAGGAGCAATAGTTTATGGAAGGTTACGAATCCCTTTGCCACGCCTTGCAGGGCGCGAAGCTCAGTCGATGGAATGAGGTCGGGCCAAGCCGCGCGATCGCCGCCAAATGCGATGCGCAGCCATAGCCCATGTTGGTCGAGAAGCCGTATTCGCCATGAATGCGCGCCAGGTCGCGCATCATCGCGTCGCGCGCGACCTTGGCGATGATCGAAGCCGCGGCGATCGATTGCGAGAGCGTGTCGCCCTTGACCACGGCGCGGGCAGGGCAGGGGAGAGGCGGCAGATCGCGTCCATCGACGAGCGCAATGGCGGGGGCGACGCTCAAGGCCTCGACGGCCTGCGTCATCGCCTTGAGCGCGGCCTTCCGGATGTCGGTCTCGTCGATCTCCTTCGCCGTCACGAAAGCGAGGCCGATCGCCCGCGCGCTTTCGACGATCGCCGCGAAGGCCGTTTCCCTTGCCGCGGCGGAGAGAGATTTCGAATCGTCTATTCCCCGAGGAATGTTCGCCGGATCGAGGATGACGGCGGCGGCGCAGACCGAGCCGGCGAGCGGCCCGCGCCCGACTTCGTCGACGCCCGCGATGGGCGCGACGCCTTGGGAGATGAGCTCGGCTTCGAGCATGAAATCAGGGAGGCTGGGGGCGATCCCGCGCATCGCGTTCCGTGAGGTTTCCTTCGCGGAACGCGCCGCGCGCCGGCGCCAAGGCTAGAGCGAATTCCGCAAAAGTCCGTCAACTTTTGCGATCAGAATTCGCTCCAGCATTCTGTTCTGGCGCGATTTCCTCTCGCTCGAACGATTCCGTTCGAGCGGAAAGCGCGCTAGGGCGCAGCGTCAGAATAGCGCAAGCTGCTCGGCGGCGCGACGGGGCGGCTTGAAGAGATCGCAACGCAGGCGCGCGCCCGGGCAAAAGCCGAGCTTTTCCGCGGCGCGCTCGAAGCGCCGGCCGATCATCCAGGCGTAGGGACCCTCGCCCTTCATGCGCTTGTCGAAGGACGGGTCATAGAGCTTCCCGTCGCGCGTCTGGCGAATGAGTGAAAGCACATGGCGCGCGCGATCGGGAAAATGCTCGCCAAGCCACTCGCCGAAGAGCTCACGCAGTTCGAGCGGCAGGCGCAGCAGCACATAGCCCGCCTCGCTCGCCCCGCAGGCGCGGGCTCGTGTCAGGATGGTCTCGATCTCGGCGTCGTTGATCGCCGGAATGATCGGCGCGACCAGCACCGAAACCGGCACGCCGGCCGCGGCGAGCTTCTCGATCGCCTCGAGGCGCAGTCGCGGCTGCGGGGCGCGCGGCTCCATGCGGCGAGCAAGATCGCCGTCGAGCGTCGTGATCGAGATCGCGACCTTCGCTAGACCCTTCCTGGCCATCGGGGCGAGAATGTCGAGATCGCGGGTCACGAGCGCGGATTTCGTGACGATCCCGACCGGGTGATCGGCGCGCGCGAGCACTTCGAGCAGGCCGCGCGTGACGCGATGGCGCTTCTCGACCGGCTGATAGGGATCCGTATTCGAACCGATCGCCAAAGTCTTTGCGACATAGCCCGGCGCGGAAAGCTCGCGCTCCAGCGCCTGCGCTGCGCCGTCCTTGACAAAGATCTCGGTCTCGAAGTCGAGGCCTGGCGAACAGCCGACATAGGCGTGCGTCGGCCGCGCGAAGCAATAGACGCAGCCGTGCTCGCAGCCGCGATAGGGATTGACCGATCGATCGAAGGCGATGTCGGGCGAATCGTTCTTTGTGACGACGCTTTTCGCCTTCTCGAGGTGGATGTGCGTCTTCAGCCCGGGCAGGCTTTCGAGCGAGCCCCAGCCGTCGTCGACCTCCTCTCGCGTGTGGCGCTCGAAGCGCCCGCTCTTTCGCGTCAGCGCGCCGCGCCCGCGCCGCTTGGCGGGGTCGATCAAGAAGTCAGGCGCGCCGAGCCCGAGCGGGCGATGCGGCCGCAGAACGCTTCCTAAGCTTTCGAGACCCGCCATGGCGATCTTGGTCCTCGGCTTGAAGATCCGTCCATCTCAGCTTCACGGTCCCGGGCGCTTCCGTGGGGACGAAACGCGCGCCCGGGAGCCGCGAAGACGAACGCGAGACGGACGCAACCGGACTGGCAACGCGAAACCGACCAAACGCAACGCGAGTTGGAGGAAGCGAAACGCGACTGAAAGGCCTCCCGCCCGCAAACCGCCGCCGACCGGAACAAACAGCGAATAAAGAACACATAGAGAACAAAATTCGTGGCGTCAAGCCCGGCGCTGGAGCTTTCCGCCCAGCTTCGCTAGAAGGCCCGATCTCAAGACGACGCCCGCGCGTTTGGCCGGGGCCGCTTCACCCTCTTGATGAGAAGGTCATGTCCGAAAAGCCCTGTCCCTGCCGCGCCAAAGATTCAGAGCCGCTCCCCTATGCGCAGTGCTGCGCGCCGATTCTCGAGGCGGGCAAGCCTGCGCCGACCGCGGAAGCGCTGATGCGGGCGCGCTACAGCGCCTTCGCGCTGGGCAAGATCGACTTTCTTTATGATTCGCTCGCCCCCGAGTTGCGGCATGATTACGACCGTAAGGCCGTCCAGCACTGGTCCTCGCAGTCGCAGTGGCTCGGGCTCGAGATCCTCTCGACCGAGGGCGGAAAGGCCGGCGACAAGGAAGGCTATGTCGAGTTCGTCGCGCATTTCTCGCTTGAGGGCAAAGAGCAGGCGCATCGCGAGCGCTCGAAATTCCGCGCGGACGAGGCCAACGGCTGGTTATTTCTCGAGGAGGCGAACAGGAAGCCCGCCCCCGTCGTGAAAGGCGATCAGCCCGGCCGCAACGATCCGTGCCCCTGCGGATCGGGCAAGAAATACAAGAAGTGCTGCGGTCTGGGCGCGTGAGGCCCACCCCGCGCCGACCGGCGCGTCTTTCGGCGAAAGCGGTGTATGCTTGAGCGATGTGCGGGCGGTTCACCCAGCATCTGTCCTGGGCGGAGATTTGCCGGCTCGCCGATCTCGTCGGCCAGCCGCGCAATCTCGCGCCGCGCTACAATATCGCGCCGACGGACTTGATCGAGGTCATTCGCGCCGGGCCGGCGGGCCTGGAGCTCACGCCGATGCGCTGGGGCCTCGTTCCTTGCTGGTGGAAGAAGCCGCTCGAGCAATTGCCCGCGACCTTCAACGCCCGCGCCGAGACGCTTGGCGAAAAGCCTATGTTCCGGGCGGCCTTCAAATCGCGGCGCTGCATCGTGCCGGCTTCCGGCTTTTATGAATGGACGGGCGAAAAGGGACGCAAGATCCCGCATTACTTCTCCAGCGCCGACGGACTGCCGCTCGCGCTCGCCGGGCTGTGGGAGCAATGGTGCGACCCGAACGGGCAGGAGATTTTCTCCGCGACGATCGTCGTCGGCGCCGCAAACGGCTGGATGAGCCTCTTTCACGATCGCATGCCGATCTTCCTCTCCTGGAGCGACGCGAAGGATTGGATCGCCGGCGAGAACCCCGCGACATTGCTTCGGCCCGCGTCCGAGGATGCGCTTCAGGAATGGACCGTCTCGACGCGCGTCAATCGCGCCGGCGCGGGCGACGACGATCCGACGCTGATTGCCGCGGCCCCCACCCTGTTCCTCCCCGGCTGACTCGGGAGAAGGGAGCCTAACGATCGAGATTGCGTGGATTGTCGATTAAGCCCCGAGTCTGCTCCCTCTCCCGCCATAGCCCGTCGAAAGACGCCCTTTAGCGGGGGGCGGGCTGGGGAGGGGCGCTTTCACCATGATCCATTACATCCGTCGGCCCGGCGGCGCGGGCTGACAGCGGAACACGGCGATCTCGTCGCCCAGATCATATTTCAGCTCGCTCTTCGCGAGATCAAGCGTGTCGCGCGTCTGGCTGTCGACGCATTTTTTCTTCGTGCCGCTCTGCAGGCAGGCGCGATCCTGGCCGAAGGTGACGAGCTCCTTGTCGATCGTGACGACATAGGTCACCTTCTCCTTCTCGCCGAAACTGTCGGGACCGGAGATATAGGAATCGCCTTGCTTGTATTCCTCGGCGACGCCCTCGCTCCACATGATCTCGATAAAAAGCTTATCCGTGTCGACCGCGACCATCACGCTCTGATCGGTGCGCGCGCAGTCGAGATGAATTTCCTTCGCGCCGGCGCAAGGCGCGGCGGCGAGCGTCGCGCTGAAGACGAGCGCGTTCCGAATGCGCCAGCGGTTCATCATCGGCGCGTGTCCAAATCCCTTTTGATCTCCTGACACCCTTCGATCTCTTCCTTGGTCGCGGACCAGTAGTTGAGGTTGCAGAGCGCCTCGTAGCGGCTGTTGACGAAAAGCGACCAGAAATAATAGCCCATCACCAGGCACGTCACGACGAGAAGCGCGAGGGTCTGCAGTCTCACGAAGTTCTCCTTTGCCCGGCAAACGACGCAGGCGGGATCGTAAGCGACGCGCATTCGAAGTCAACGCCGTTCCTCTCCGCGCCCTCAGTCCAGCGTCTGCCGAAAGCGCATGATCGCGAGCGTCATCGCCGCGAGGGTAAAGAGCGCCAGCGCGCCGGCGTCCCCGGAAAGCTCGGAGAAGTTCGAGCCTTTGAGCATCACCGAGCGCACGATCCTCAAATAATGCGTGAGCGGAAGGAGCGAGCCCAAGTCCTGCGCCCAATCCGGCATGCCGCGAAACGGGAAGAGAAAGCCCGAGAGCAGCATGCTCGGCAAGAAGAACATGAAGGACATCTGGAACGCCTGCATCTGATTGGCGGCGATCGTCGAGAATGTGTAGCCCATCGAGAGATTGGCGACGATGAAAAGCAGCGTCAGCGGCACGAGCGTCGCAAGCGAGCCGACGATCGGCACACGGAAGAACGCCGTCGCGACGACGAGCACGATCGCCATCTGCACGGCGCCGACCGCGACATAGGGCAGGATCTTGCCGAGCATGATCTCGACCGGCCTGACCGGCATGGAGAGGAGCGCCTCCATCGTGCCGCGCTCGATCTCCTTCGTCACCGAAATGCTCGTGTAGATCAGCATCGTCATCGTCAGAATCGTGCCGATGAGCCCCGGCACGATGTTGCGGCGCGCCTCGCCCGCCGGATTGTAGCGCTCCTGAATACGCAGCTCGAAGGGCGCCGGCCCCTGGGCGAGAAAGGCGAGCGGGCCGGTCAATTCGCGTCTCAGCGCGCGCGTCATCGCGCCATTCGCGCCGGCGACGGCGCCGACCGTCCCGGTGGGATCGGTCGCGTCGGCGATGAGCAGAACGGCGGGTCTTTCGCCGTGCACGAGACGGCGGTCGAAATCGGGCGGGATTTCGATGATGAATTGCGCCTCATTGGCGCGGATCATCCGATCGGCTTCGGCGGCGTCGCGCGCCGCATGCTTGATCGCAAAATAGTCCGTCGCTCGGAGCGCCGAGACGACGCTGCGCGCGAGCGGCCCGTCGTCCTGCACGATCAGCGCGGTCGGCAGATGCTTGGGATCGGTGTTGATCGCAAAGCCGAAGAGCGTGAGCTGGATCAAGGGAATGCCGACGATCATGCCGAGCGTCGGGCGATCACGCATGAGCTGCAGGAACTCCTTGACGACGACAGCATAGAGCCGCTGCAGCACGGCGCGCGGGCCTTCGAGCCTTCCTTTGAGACTTCTGTCGGCGGCGCTCACAAAGGCGCTCCGCCGGAGCGGATCATCTGATCGATGAACACGTCCTCGAGCGTCGGCTCGCCCCTCGTCCAGAGCTGCGGCGCGCCGGCGCCAAATTCCCGTGCGACGTCATCGAGCTCGGCCAAGTTGCGCCCCGAGACGTGCAGCGCGGCGCCAAAGAGCGCGACCATCTCGACTCCTTTCGCTTTCGCAAGCCGGCGCGACAATTCGGGAAGATCCGGCCCCGTGACGAGATAGGTGTAGAGACCGGCGCGCTTGAGGATCTCGTCGATTTTGCCCGACGCGATCAGCTTGCCGCCGGCGATATAAGCGATCTTATGGCAGCGTTCGGCCTCGTCCATGTAATGGGTGGAGACCAGCACGGTCAGGCCCTCGCCGGCGAGACGGTGGATCTCGTCCCAAAAATCGCGGCGCGCCTTGGGATCGACGCCCGCCGTCGGCTCGTCGAGCAGGAGCAGCTCGGGATTGGGAAGCGTGCAGGCGCCGAGCGCCAGGCGCTGCTTCCATCCTCCGGAAAGCTCGCCGGCGAGCTGGTCGTCGCGATCGGCGAGGCCCAGACGCTCGAGCGCGCCCTGCGCCGCGCCGCGCGGATCGGCAAGCCCGTAGATACGCGCGACGAATTCGAGATTCTCGCGGATCGTGAGATCGCTATAAAGCGAAAAGCGCTGCGTCATATAGCCGACGCGCCGCTTGATCTCCTCCTGCTCAGTCAAGATGTCGTAGCCAAGACAAGAGCCCTCCCCTGACGTCGGCGTGAGAAGCCCGCATAGCATGCGGATCGTCGTCGTCTTGCCGCTGCCGTTCGGCCCAAGAAAGCCAAAAATCTCGCCGCGCATGACGCGCAGCGACAGATTGTCCACGACCTTCTTTGCGCCGAAGAACTTGGTGAGCCCCTCGACCTCGATCGCCGGCGCCTCAGTTGCAAGGCTCATCGCGCGGCGGACTCGTCGAGACGCACGCGCAAGGGCAGGCCCAGCGGCAGGCCGATCGCCGCGCCTTCCATGCGCGCCTCGATCTTGAAGACGAGCTTTTCGCGCTCGACGTCGCTGAAGATGACGGGCGGCGTGTATTCCTCTTGCGAGGATATGTAGAAAACCCGCGCATAGAGGGGTTCGGGGCAGCCGTCGCAAAAGATTCTGACGCGCTGGCCCATCCTGAACTGCGCCAGCTTGTCTTGCGGGACGTAAAAGCGCGTCTTGCGGCCCTCCGGCGGCAAGAGGCTCAGCACAGGCTGCCCGGCGTTGACCATTTCGCCGGCGCGGAAGAACACGTCCTCGATCGATCCCCCCGCCGGCGCGACGACGCTCTGCCGCGTGATGCGGATGTCGAGCTGCGCGAGCTGCGAGCGAGCCTGGCGCAGGGCGGCCTGGGCGGCCTCGATCTCCTGCGAGCGGCCGGTCAGCAGCGCCGCCGTCACCTGCCGCTTGGCTTCGGTCAGCGAGGCCTCGTCGCGCGAGAGCGCCATCTCCGCGCTGTCGAGCGTCGACTTGGGGACGTCTCCCTTCGCGAAGAGGAACTTCTGGCGATCGTAGGTGAGCCGCGACAGCTTCAGCGCCGCCTCCGCTCGGGTCACGGCGGCCTCGAGCACCGCGACCTGCTGGGGACGGTTCAGCGCCGCCTGCAGGTTTTGCAGCTGCGCCTCCATCTGTGCGATGCGAGCGGCGACTTCCTTGCGCTGCTGGTCGAGCACGGGCGTCTCCATCGCAAAGAGCGGCGCGCCCGCCGCGACCTTGTCGCCCACTTCCACGGCAACGCCCTTGATGCGCTCGCCTTCAATCGGCCCGATGTAGCGGATGTCGCCCTCGACATAGCCGAGGAAGGCGCCCTCGTCGCGCGGGACGCCCCGCCATATCTGCCAGGCGACGAAAGCCGCTATGAGGATCGCGACGATCGCGACGCGCTTCATCAGACCATGTTCCAAAGCTTCCGGGCGGGCGCCGGCGGCTTGATACCGCCAAACGCGGACGCGCGCCAGGAGCCTGAAACTCGGCGGTTTCGCGATAGAGACCCGCGCAAGAGCCGCGCCGCAGACGAGGCCGAGGGTGCGGGGCGCGCTTGTCCCTCGAACGAAATCGTTCGAGCGATGCGAATAATCACGCCACATCAAAATGCTGGAGCGAATTTTGCAAAAGTCTTTCAACTCTTGCGGAATCCGCTCTAACTCATTGAACAAGAAAGGCCAGCGCCAGCCTTGACTTCGGGGGACGCTTGTCCTATTCGGCGCTCTCCGCACGCGGGGGAGTAGCTCAGTTGGTTAGAGCGCCGGCCTGTCACGCCGGAGGTCGCGGGTTCAAGTCCCGTCTCTCTCGCCAATTCCGGGACGGATTCCGTTTGATCTTCGCCGCTTGGCGCTTCGTCCCGCCGAGCGCACGGCTCCGATCTTAAAAAAGTCAGCCGCCTTCTCGTCGATGTTCGGCCAAGGCGACAGCGTCGAGCGGCTCATTGCCAGGAGTCCCGATGCCCGTCGATCGTCGTCCCGTCGCCCGCGCGCTGCTTTCGGTCTCGGATAAGAGCGGCCTCGTCGAATTCGCGCGTGCGCTCTCGGCGCACGGCGTCGAGCTCATATCGACCGGCGGCACGCGCAAGGCGCTCGCTGACGCGGGGTTGAGCGTTCGGGACGTCGCCGACGTCACGCAGTTTCCGGAGATGATGGACGGCCGCGTCAAGACGCTGCACCCGAGGATTCACGGCGGCCTGCTCGCCGTGCGCGAAAATCCCGAGCATGAGGCGGCGATGCTCGCTCATGGCATCGCGCCGATCGATCTCCTCGTCGTTAATCTCTATCCCTTCGAGGCGACGCTCGCCGGCGGCGCTTCCTATGACGCCTGCGTCGAGAACATCGACATCGGCGGCCCGGCGATGATCCGCGCCGCCTGCAAAAATCACGAATCCGTCGCTGTCATCGTCGATCCATCCGACTATGCGGCGCTGCTCGGCGAGCTTGAAGCGCACAAGGGCGCGACAACGCTCGCCTTGCGCCGCCGCCTCGCGCAAAAGGCTTTTGCGCGCACCGCCGCCTATGACGCCGAGATTTCCAATTGGCTCGCCGAAGAGATCGGCGAATCGGCGCCGGCCTGGCGCGCGATTGGCGGCCGTCTCGCGCAGGAGATGCGCTACGGCGAGAACCCGCACCAGCGCGCGGGCTTCTATCTTGCGGGGCCGAAGCGCTTCGGCGTCGCGACGGCGCGCCAGCTCCAGGGCAAGCAACTCTCCTACAACAACGTCAATGACACCGACGCCGCTTTCGAATGTGTCGCGGAGTTCGATCCCGCGCAAACCGCGGCCGTCGTCATCGTCAAGCACGCCAATCCCTGCGGCGCGGCCGAGGGCGCCTCGCTCGAGGAGGCTTACCTGAAGGCGCTGCGCTGCGACCCCGTCTCGGCCTTCGGCGGCATCGTCGCGCTTAACCGGCGTCTCGACGCCGCCGCGGCGCAGAAAATCGTCGAGATCTTCACCGAGGTGATCATCGCGCCGGAGGCGGACGAAGAAGCGGTCGCCATCGTCGCGGCGAAGAAAAATCTGCGCCTGCTGGTCACCGGAGGCGTTTGCGATCCTCGCGCGCGAGGATTGACGCTGTGCACGGTCGCCGGCGGCTTTCTGGCGCAGAGCCGCGACGACGCCACCGTCGACGACATGCAGCTCGAGATCGTGACGAAGCGTGCGCCAAACGGGGCGGAACTCGCCGATCTCAAATTCGCCTTCCGTATCGCCAAGCACGTCAAGTCCAATGCGATCGTCTATGCGAAGGACGGCGCGACCGTGGGCGTCGGCGCGGGGCAGATGTCACGCGTCGATTCTTCGCGCATCGCGGCGCAGAAGGCGGCGGACGCCGCCGCTACGGCGGGGCTGCCGGAGAGCCTCGCCACGGGTTCGGTCGTCGCCTCCGACGCCTTCTTCCCCTTCCCCGACGGTCTCCTCGCCGCAGCGACCGCCGGCGCGACGGCGGTCATCCAGCCGGGCGGCTCGATGAACGACGCGGCGGTGATCGCGGCGGCGAACGAGGCCGGCCTCGCGATGATCTTCACCGGCACGCGCCATTTCCGTCATTGAACCGTTTGGCGCCAGTGGAGACGACGTGAGCCGCAAGCCCGACGAAGTCGACGCCGACTTCATGCAGCCGCTGGAAAGTCTGCCGATTTTCCTTTCCCTCGAGGGCCGTCGAGTTGTCGTCGTCGGCAATTCCGAAGCCGCGGCCTGGAAGGCCGACCTCGCCGCGGCGAGCGGCGCGAGAGTCGACGTCTATGCCGACGCGCCTTGCGCGAAGCTCCTCGAACTCGCGCGCCGTCGCGCCGATGTCGCCATCCATGCCGACAAGCCTGCGCTTGAAGGCGCGGCGCTGGTCTTCGGGGCGCTGGAGCGGGATGAGGACGCGCTGGCGCTACGCGCGAGCGCGAAAGCGGCGGGCGCCTTGATCGGCCTCGTGGATCGCCCCGACATGAGCGATTTCTCGATGGGCGCGATCGTCAACCGCTCGCCGCTCGTGATCGGCGTCTCGACGGGCGGCGCCGCGCCTGTCTTCGCTCAGGCGGTGCGCGGGCGCATCGAGACGCTGATCCCCGCAAGCTTCGCAGCATGGGCCGCGGCGGCGAAATCCTGGCGCCCCTGGGTCAAGGCATCGGGATTGGATTTTCTCGCGCGTCGCGATTTTTGGCGCCGCTTCACGCGACTTGCTTTCTCTATGCTGGAGCGCGAACCGACGGAGCTTGATCGCGACGCGCTCGCCACAGAGACGCGCGCCGCAGCCGAGGGTCCCTCGCGCGGACGCGTCGTGCTCGTGGGCGCGGGGCCCGGCGATCCCGAGCTTCTGACGCTCAAGGGGCTGCGCATGCTGGCCGGCGCGGATGTCATTCTCTTCGATGATCTCGTGCCGGCGAGCGTCCTTGATTTCGCGCGGCGCGAAGCGCAACGCATCAATGTCGGCAAGCGCGGCTATGCGCCGTCCGTCGATCAGGCGGAGATATCCGCGCTGCTCGTCAAGCTCGCGGGGGAAGGCAAGAACGTCGTGCGGCTCAAGGGCGGCGACCCGATGATCTTCGGTCGCGCCAATGAGGAAATCGCCGCGATGCGCGAGGCGGGCCTCGAGGTGGAGATCGTGCCGGGCGTCACTGCCGCGCTCGCGGGCGCCGCGGCGCTCGGCGTCTCGCTCACGAACAGGGAGACGGCGCGGCGGGTGCAATTCGTCACGGCCCACAGCAAGGACGGCGCTCTGCCCAAAGACTTCGACTGGGCCGCGCTCGCCGACGCAAGGGCCACGACCGCGGTCTACATGGGCAATCGCACGCTGCCAGAGCTTTCGAAAAAGCTCATCGAATCAGGCGCCGATCCCGCGACGCCCGCATTTCTCATTGAACGCGCCTCGACGCGAAGCGAGCGCATCGTGTCCGGCACGCTCGCGGATCTGCCCGGGAAAGTCGCGGGCGAGGCCATCGAAGGCCCGGCGCTGCTGCTCATCGGCGCTTCGCTCAAAACATGAGCCCTGCCGCGCGCATCACAAATTTTCTCGAAGACCGATTCTTCTTGACTGTGACAGCCGCCAGTACCACATAGCGCTCATCCGGCGCGCAGGCGCTCGGATTCCCAACCTTCGTGAGAACCATGGGCAGTAGCGGCTCTGGCAGTCGTCGTGCGGTCATCACCGCGAGCGTCCCGCCAAATAACAGCGCAACCGTCCAAGGCGCGGAAAACGAAGCTGTGATCGAGGCGAGCGTCTAGGCTCGCAGCGCGGGCTCGCTTTCCGGACCTTGGCATAACCAAGTCTGGAGGTGGGCCATGAACGCCCTCGCTCTCTTTCTCTCCATCGCGACCCGACGCGACATCGCCCTCAGGCTCGTCCTTTCGGAGCGCGCCGCCAAGACGCGGCCTGCGCGTCGGCGGCTGCTCTGCCGCTGGCGCCAAGACCCGCGGACTGGACGCCTCGTCTGCGCCTGGAACGATGAAGACCCGGGAGCCGCGTTAGACGCGCGAAAAGGCGGTTTGCGCCTCGCAGCGTGAACGTCGACTTCCTCTGAGCCCCAAAAATCACCCGCGCGGACCCCGCGGAGAGCGCAAGCGTCAGCTTGCGCTCTCCCCAGAGTCCCGACCGCCGCCCTCAAGCTATGGAAAGGACAAGCGCCATGGCCAAGGTCGTTCGCCGCCCTGCCGCCCGTCGCGTTGATCGTCCCGCCCCCCGCACGGCGCGCCGCCCGCTGCGCCGCATGGCTCCGCTCTTCGTCGAGGTCGCGGATCATCTCCTCACGGAGAAACTGCCGCTGATCGCCGCCGTGACGGAACTCGTTCACTGCGCCAAGACCGGCCGTTTTCCGCTGCGCGCCGTGCTGCTCGTCGCGGCGCTGGCGATTTGACGAGTTGTCGTTGAGCGCCCCTCCCCGGCGCTGGTGAAGCCCTTCGTCCGCCCCTCTCCCCGCTTGCCGGGGGAGGGTCGGGAAGGGGGGCGATCAAGCCTGCGGCGTTCCTCGCGCGGCGCACCGGTCCGGGGCGTTCTTATCGAGAGCAGCAAGCGCATTCTTCAACACCGCCCGGACATGTTCGGCCGAGTGCGAGTCGAGCATGGTCGGATCGAGATAGAGATCGAGGCCAGTCATGTTCTCGCTGAAGATTTCCGTTTTCTCGCCATCCGCATTCAGCATGCCTTCGACCGAGTAGGGAATGACTTCGCGGCTGATCCCTTTCATCGTGATCGCCGGCAACGGGCGGGCGACCACGATGGCGCGCACCAAGGCGTAAGTCTCATAGCTTATGACGACGTGACCGGGCTCGGCCTGGGACTGCAAGCGCGCGGCGAGATTGGCCTCGGCGCCGATGACGGTGTAATCCATCCGATCCGCGCTTCCGAAATTTCCGACATTGCAGAAGCCCGTATTGATGCCCATGCGGACGCGAAAAGGATGCTCTATGCCCTCGTTGCGCCACTTCGTATTGAGCTGGGCCAAGCGGTGTTGCATCTCCACCGCCATTCTCAGGCAAGCGCGCGCGTCCTCCGCTTCCCCCTTGGTCTCGGGATCGCCAAAAAAAATCAGCATGGCGTCGCCGATGAATTTGTCGATCGTGCCGGAGTGTCTGTTGGCAATAGCCGACATTTCTGTAAAGTAATCATTAAGAAGGGATGTAATCAGCTCGGGCTGCAGTCGTTCGGTTAGAGAAGTAAAGTCCTTGATGTCCGAGAAAAAAATCGTGAGTTTCTTACGCTCTGTGTGGATCGTTGCGTCCTTCTCGCCGCTGAAAATACTCTTGTATATTTGCGGCGACAGATAATGCGAAATTTTCATGGAAAGCGAGGCGAGAAACTCGTTCGCCGTCTCGAGCTCACGGTTCAATCCGTGAATGAAGGCGGCCTGGCGCAGCTGCAAGGCGATGAATATGACGCCGGTCGTCGCGACCAAGGCGAAATAGGCCAATAGATACTTGAACGAGAAAATGTTGGCGGCGATGCGATTGCTGATCGTCACCTCTTGAATGCCGCGCACGTCGCCGACTTTCCAATCGCGCTTCGGGCTCTCCGGGTGGCTGTTGTGGCAGGCGACGCATGCGGGCGTCATGGTGACCGGAGAGATGAAGCGTACGCGATCGGTCAAAAACGACGCCGAGGAGTCCGTCGCCGGCTGGGTGTCGCCCGAGCGGAACCGCGACAGCGCGCGTTTCTCGAAATCGTCGAGCACATGCGGCGTTCGGTTTTGGAAGGGGAAATCCGACAGGAAGCGATAAGCGATATTATGCTCCCGTCCGCTAATGATGTTGCCGAGTTCCAGTGACAATGTCGCTGGAATGGGGATGGCGCCCGGAATGGTCTCGTAATTATGGACCACTCGGGTCGATCCTGACGCGGCCAGGACGCGGCCGACGACGTTGGTCGCGTAGTATCCGCGAACGCTCGTGATGATCGAGTTCAGGTCGGCGGCCTGCCTCAACAACATTGCTTCTGAGAGCTGCGTGAGGTCCAACCACACGGCGATGGGCAGGCCCGCGAGCAGCAAGGGGACGAGAAGAATAAGCGCCCGTCCACCCGTGCCTGAGCGACGCACCGGAACATTCGCCATGGCGCTCCTCAAATCTTGGACGACAACACCGCGAGACCGTTCAGCGAGAAAAAAGCCATCGGGGGAACGCGTGCTCGGCGGTCTCAAGCTGACGGATAACAGCCAGCCTCATAAGGCCTTTAGGCGTGAGAGCGATTATCATAGGCTCTTGCCGAGTTCGACGACAAGGCGTTTGGCGCGGCGCCAGCGGACAGGGTCGGGGAGGGGCCGATTTCAAACGGCGATCAACAGCGCCGCCAGGCGGCGCGATTCCTCGACCAGCATGTTGTAAGCGCGCACGGCGGCGCCCGTCGCCATCACTTCGCAGCCCACCCCCGCCGCGCGGAGCCGCGCCCGCAGCGGCGCGGGAAGCGGAACGAGGGTTTCGCCCGTCCCGACGATCAGGAGATCGACTTTTTCCGCGATCGCCAGATCGAGCGTCGCCGTGTCGATCTCATCCAGCCTCGTCAAAGGCACAGCTTGGACGCCGCCAGGCAGAGCGAAGATCGAGCCGCGATGCGACATGCCGGCGAAATGAAACCCGCCTTTGCCATAGTCGTCGATCTTGTGCAGTCCCGGAACGAAGCCCGCGCCCTGCGTCATGATTTGGCCGCGCCGGATTTCGAACGCTTGGCTGCGCCTTTGCCGCCGCTCTTCTTCGGCGTTGAAGGTTTGGCGGCGGCGGCCGGCGCGGGCTGCGCTTCTAGGGCCTCTTCGGCGCCGGGAGACTCGAGCGTCGCCACGCTCCTTTCCCCGCCCTCCGCGGGAGCCTCGGCGCGCCCCTCGCTGCGCAGACCCAGATAGATCAGCATCGGCGAGCAGATGAACACCGAAGAATAGGTCGCGACCACGAGCCCCCAGATCATCGCGAGCGAAAAGGAGCGGATGACCTGGCCGCCGAATATCGCGAGCGACAGCAGCGCGAGGAGGACCGTCGTCGCCGTCATGATCGTGCGCGGCAGCACCGCGTTGATCGACATGTCGATGATCTGCGCGGTCGACATCCTCTTGTATTTGCGCATCATTTCGCGGATGCGGTCGAGCACGACGACCGTCTCGTTCAGCGAATAGCCGACGATGGTCAGGATCGCCGCGATCGAGGTCGTGTTGAACTCAAGCTGCGTCAGCGCGAAGAAGCCGACCGTGAGCAGCAGATCGTGCATCGTCGCGATGACGGCGCTGACCGCGAATTGCCACTCGAAGCGAAACCAAAGGTAGCCGAGCACGGCGATGATCGCCAGCACGACGCCGAGCGTGCCCGATTGCACCAACTCGCCCGAGACGCGTGGTCCCACCACTTCCACACGGCGCACGTCGTAATCACTGTCGACCGCACCGCGCACGCGGTCCACCGCCGCCTGCTGCGCCACGTCGCCCCCGGGCTGAGAGCCAAAGCGGAGCGTCGCGTCGGCGGGGTTGCCGAATGACTGCACCTCGACGTCGCCGAGCTTCAGTTTCTCGGCGATGGCGCGCAGCGTGCCGACCTCGGCGAAGCCGCCCTTGGCGCGCAGCTCCATCACCGTGCCGCCGGCGAAATCGATGCCGAAATTCATATGCACGAAGACGAAGAGCAGAACCGCGATGATCGAGAGGGCCGCAGACATCGGATAACTCACGCGGCGAAACCGCATGAAGCCGAAATTGGTGTTCTCGGGAGCGAGACGCAGAAGCTTCATTTTTTGCGCCCCTTCAGATCGGCAGCCGCGTCGGACGCGCGCGGCGATACCAGATAGCGATCATCATGCGCGTCATCGTCACGGCCGTGACGATGGTCGTCAGGATGCCGAGCGCGAGCGACACGGCGAAGCCGCGCACCGGACCCGACCCCAGGAAGTAAAGGATCGCGGCGGCGACGAACATCGTCACGTTGGAGTCTATGATCGTCGCGAAGGCTCGGTTGAAGCCCGCGTCGAGCGAAGCGAGGATGGAGCGTCCGGCATGCGACTCCTCGCGAATGCGCTCGTAGATCAGCACGTTCGAATCGACCGCCATGCCGATCGTCAGCACGATGCCGGCGATGCCGGGCAGCGTCAGCGTCGAGCGCAGCAGCACGAGCCCCGCGAAGATCAGCGCGATATGCACGAAGAGCGCGAAATTGGCGAAGACGCCGAAGACGCCGTAGGTGATCAGCATGTAACAGACCACGAGCGCGGCGCCCACATAGGCGGCGCGCTTGCCCGCGTCGATCGAATCCTGGCCGAGGCCGGGGCCGACCGTGCGCTCCTCGACGATGTTGAGCTTGGCCGGCAGCGCGCCGGCGCGCAGCAAGATCGCGAGATTATTGGCCTGCTCGGTGGTGAAGCGGCCGGTGATCTGTCCCGAGCCGCCGGTGATGGGGCCGAGAATGCGGGGCGCCGAGATCACCTTGTTGTCGAGCACGATCGCGAAGAGCCGACCGACGTTCTTCGACGTGACCTCGCCGAACTTTTGCGCGCCGCGAATGTTGAAGCGGAAATTGACGACCGGCTCGCCGCCGCGCTGGTCGAAGCTCATCTGCGCGTCGGTCAAATCCTCGCCCTGCACCATGACCTGCTTTTCGATCTGGATCTTGCCGGGCTGATCGGTCTGCTCGAGCTCCTCGGTCTCCCCCGTAGCTTGGCCGGGGTCGGCGACGAGCCGGAATTCGAGCTTCGCCGTCTGGCCGAGCACCTCCTTCAATTGTTGCGGATCTTGCAAGCCGGGCACCTGCACGATGATGCGGTCGTCGCCCTGGCGCTGAATGCTCGGCTCCCTCGTGCCGAGCTCGTCGACGCGCTTGCGGACGACCTCGATCGATTGGTCGACCGCGGAGCGCACCTTTTGATTGAGTCCGGCCTCGGTCAGGTTGACGCGAATGATCCCGTCGCCCGCGTCCTCGACTTCGAGCGCCGGCGGACCGCCGAGCGCCGACGAATAATGGCGGCTCAGGGCGCGGAGCTTCGGCAGCATCTTTTCGCGATCGGCGGCTTCCGGGACGCGGATTTGCACGCCGCGCGCCGTCTGGCCGACGCCGCCGGTGATCGCCACCTTCTCCTCACGCAGCAAACGGCGCACGTCGTCGCGCAAATTGCTCGCCTGCGTGTGCAGCACGGAGCTGCGATCGACTTCGAGCATCAGATAGGAGCCGCCCTGGAGATCGAGGCCGAGCACGATCTGCGGCGGCATCAGCCAGGACGGCACGACCGAGGCGAGCTGCTCGTAGTGCGAAGGCGAGAGCATGCTCGGGATCACGACGGCGAGCGCCACGAGAGTCATGCCGATAATCGTGACGATCTTCCAGGTGGCGAAACGCAGCATTGCTTGCTCTGAGGCTTACGACAAAGATGAAGAGCGAGAGAAGCCTCAGCTCTTGGCGGGCGGCGTGTCCTTGGAAGGCTTGGCGGCCGGCGCCGCGTCCTTAGCGGGCTTTACGGCGGGCGTCGCTTCCTTTGCGGGTTTCGCTGGCGACGGCGCGTCCTTGATCGGCTCGCCGCGCGACCGGACTTCGCTGATCGCCGAGAGCAGCGCGCGCAGCCGAAGGTTCGGACCGGGTTCGAACTCGAATTCGGCGTCATCAACGACCTTGGTGACCCTGCCGATGAAGCCGTTCACGACGACAACGTCGCCGCGGCGCACGCTGCGCAGCTGAGATTCCGCCTGCTTCTGTTTGCGCTGCTGCGGGCGGATGACGATGATGTAGACGATGCCGATGATGACGAGAAAAGGCACGATCTGCGCGAAAAGATCGGCGATCCCCGGCATCTCCGGCTGGCCCGGCGGTGGTGCGCCGGGGGCCACGGTCCCCGTCTTGGTCGGGGGCGCCGCAGGCGCGGAGGGGGTCGTCGCGGACTCGGTTTTGGTGGGAGGCGCTGCGGGCGCCGCCGGGGCGACGGCGGTCTCAGCCGGGGCGGCGGACGGGGCCGCCGGACCGGGCTCGGCCGCGGAGGGAGCCGGCTGCTCCGTTTGAGCCATGGCGTCCGATATCAGCTTCATTTCACGATACTCGTCTGGAAGGCCCGCCAATAGGCGCACGCGGCGTGGGCCGTTTCGGCGCCGCGAAGCGGCGCGGACTATAGCCACTCGACTTGCGAAAGCAATGCCGGGACGAAAGGCTAGGCGCTCTCCGGGTTCAAACAGATTTGCGACGCCCGCCGAGCGATCTATTTTGCAAGCGCCGGCGGGGAAGGCCGGCGCAGTTAAAGGCTGGAGGCGAGCGTGCAGGATTTCGGGCTGATCGAGACGCTGCTCTGGACGCGGCAGGAAGGCTTCTTCCTTCTGCCGGAGCATTTTCGGCGCATGGGCGCTTCGGCGTCAGCCCTCGGCTTCGCCTTTGACGAGCCGCGCCTGAATTCGGCGCTCGAAGAGGCGGTGGCGTGCGCCGCCTCCGAACGGCTGCGCCTGCGTCTGGTTCTGGCGCGCCAAGGCGCGCATGAGCTCAGTGTCGAGCCCATCGAGCCGGTCGCGCGCGAAACTCTTTGGCGCGTCGCCGTCGCCAAGCGCCGATTTTCTTCCGCCGAGCCGATGCTGCGCCACAAGACCACACGGCGGGAGATTTACGAAGAGGAGCTCGCCCGCTCCGGCGCTGACGAAGTGCTCTTTCTCAACGAGCGCGATGAGGTTTGCGAGGGGGCGCGAACCAATGTGTTCCTCGCGCAGGGAGAGACCCTGCTCACGCCGCCGCTGGCGAGCGGCCTCCTGCCGGGGACGCTGCGCGCGCGGCTGCTCGCCGAGGGCAAAGCCCGCGAGGACTATCTTGCGCTCGAGGATCTCGAGAACAGCGAGTTTTTCATGGGTAATTCGGTGCGCGGCCTCGTAAGAGCGAGACTTGCTTGAAGGCGCTACGCTCCGCTGCCGTCGCGGCGGTCACTTCTTGTGCTTGGCGGGCTTCGCTGGTTTCCCCGGCTTGGCGCGCAAAGCTTCGAGCGCCGCGCCGCAGGCCGCGTCTGGCTGATCTTTCGTGAGGGTCGCGGCGCGTTTGAGATCGGCCTCCGCGTTGGCGAGCGAGCCGGCGGTCGCCCATTCGCAGGCGCGTCCCAGTAAGGCCGCGCCGTTCGACGCATCGGTCCGGATGGCGGCCGAGAAATCGGCCAGAGCGTCCTTATGGTCGCCCTTGCCGAGATAGGCGGCCGCGCGCGCGAGATAAATCGGCGAAAGCCCGGTGGAGCCCGCGGCGTCCTTGGAGTGAAGCGCGATCGCCGCGGTGAGGTCGGCAAGCGCCGGGTCCCAATCCTTCCCCTCGCTATAGGCTTGGCCGCGCAGCGTGAGCGCCTCCGCCCGCGCCTCGGCGGTGCGATCCTTGTCGTCGATGATCTTGCCGCAATCGGCGATGCGCTTCTCCGCCTCCGCCCCGGGCTGGCAGTTTTCTCCTCCGGCTGCGGCTTGCTTTCCGGCGTCGGCCGGCGCCTCGGCCTCCGGCGGCGCGAGGCGGTCTTCTCCGCTGGTGATCTCAACCTTGGGCGCGCGGCCCTCGATCGTCACCGAATATTCGATCGGGATCTCGACATCTTGCCGCATGGCCACCGCGGCGCAGGTCTTGAGCTCCTTCGTGTCTGTGACCGTCCTGAACGCGCGCGTCTCCAGCGTCTCGCTGGCCGCCGCATTCACGAGATCGCCGAGGTCGCTCTTCACGACCTCGGCGTCGCAGGCGGGAGCCGCCGGCGGCCGGGTCTTCATCCAAATGAAAACGGCGATCAGCGCCGCGGCGGCCGTCCAGGCGGCCTTCACCCAAAGTGGCGTTGGCGGCCGAATGAGCGGCGGCTTCTCGCGAGCCATCAGCGTCTCCCTTCATCGATCCCGGAGGGCCGGCGCCGCAGGGGCGCGCCCGACCCTAGTCAAAGCCTCGGAGAACGCAAAGATTTCGCGCCGCAAGCCGCGCTCCGCTCGGCGCCGCGAGCTAGACCACTGCGAAACGAAGCTTTTGTGACGCGACGCGACGCTGCTTATCCCGCGCATTAGGCGGGATCTGGCGCGCGCGCGGCGCGCCCGGAGGCGTCTAGCGCGCGAATCGCCTCCTCCAACGCCGCGAGCTCGACCGGCTTGGTGAGCACGGCGTCGGCGCCCGCCGCGCGGGCCGCTTCGGCGTCCTCGCGTGAGGCGCTGGCGGTCAGCGCGAGGATCGGCGTGCGCGCCGCGCCCGCGCGCGTTTCGGCCGATCGGATGCTGCGGGTCGCGTCGAGCCCATCGAGCTTTGGCATGAAGAGGTCCATCAGGATCACGTTGAAGCGACGGATCTTGCCGTCGATCGCCGCCTGCGCCAGCGCGACCACCTTTTCCCCGTCCTCCGCCCGCGTCGGCGCCGCGCCGAGCGCCTCCAGCTGCCGCAGCGCGATGAGCGCGTTGATGTCGTTGTCTTCGGCGACGAGCGCGGTGAGGCCCGCGAGCGTCGGCGCGGGCTGCGGCGCTAGGGCTTGCGCAGGCGTCTTCGCCGCGGGGTCCACTCTTGCGACGAGCGACGCCGCACGCACAGGCTTCACGAGCCAGCCGTCGAAATCCTTGAGCGCCGCCTCGCCATCTGCGCGCCGCTCCAAGGGTGAGAACAGAAGGAAGCAGCGCACGACGCCGGCCCGATGCGCGCTTTCGGCGAGGCTCTCCGCCGCCGCGAGCCCCAGCGCGCAATCGACGACGGCGAGCTGCGGAGGCTTTGCGCCCGCCGTCTCCAGCAAGACGCGCGCCTCCGGGCCGCTCTTGGCGATGTGGGCTCTCGCTCCCGCCTCTTCGAGATAGCGCGCGAGAAACGGACCTTCGAAACGGCTCGCCGCGACGATCAAGGCGCTCTGGCCTTCGAGCGGGCGGGCGCGGCCGAGCGGCCCGGCGCCGCCCGGCAAGGTGAAGGCGAAGAGGGAGCCGCTTTCCGAGCTCGCCTCGAGCGCGAGCGCGCCGCCCATGCTGGCGACGAGCCGGCGCGCGATGGCGAGCCCCAAGCCCGCGCCGCCGCCCGCGCGGGTCGCAATCGGCTCGCCCTGCTCAAACTCCTCGAAGATTTTCGCGCGCGCCGCGGGGGCGATCCCTGGGCCCGTGTCCTCGACGACGAAGCGCAGCGAGCCGTCCCCGGCAGGCGCGACGCTGACGCCGACCCCGCCCTTCTGCGTGAAGTTCACCGCGTTGCCGGCGAGATTGATCAGCACCTGACGCAGCCGCGCCGGGTCCCCGACGATGCGCTCGGGCGCCTCGGCAGCGACATGGCTCGCGATCTCGAGCCCCTTGCCCTGAGCGCGCGGCGCGAGAAGCTCGACGACGCCCTCGATGAGCGGCGTCACAGCGAATTCTTCCCGCCGCAATTCGAGCCGGCCAGCCTCGATCTTGGAAAAATCCAAAATATCGTCGACGAGCTGCGCGAGCGCCCGCGCGCAATCGCGGATCGAATCGACATAGCTCGCCTGCTCGGCCTCGAGCCGCGTCATCGAAAGGAGCTGCGCGAGGCCGAGAACGCCGTTGAGCGGCGTGCGGATCTCGTGACTGACGGTCGCGAGGAAGCGCGACTTGGCTTCATTGGCGGCTTCGGCGCGATCGCGCGCCGCGGCGGCGGCGCGCAGCCGCCGAACCTCGTCGAGCAGCGCCTCCATATGGCCGTCGGGACCGGCGCGACGCGGCAGCATATAGAGCGCCGCGCCAAGCCCCAGCGCAAAGGCGAAGAGGGCGAGGCCCAAGAGCCCCAAAATCTGCCGATCGAGGTCCATCTCGCGTTTTCCTGAAGAAATCCCGCGTTACACCGCGAGTTAAGCAGACAATCGGGGCGGCGTCGACGCAGGGCGGCGAGTTCGGGCGGCCGGCCAGGAAGGGCGAGAGAGACACGCCAAACAAAAAGCCCGCCCGGAAGACCGGGCGGGCAAGTTGGACACCGAGAATGGGAGGAGTAGTCGGTGAACCGAGGAAATTCCCTGTTCGTTTAGAGGCTCGCGCCGGCTTGGAAGCGCGGGATCACCGGACCGCCGAGCTCCAACTTGTAACGCTTGGCCGACGGGTCGAAGAGGAAGAGCAGGCCGCCGAACTGGCTGTCGGTGTCGTAGGCCCCAGCGGATGAGGCGGTTGTAAAGGGTCCTATCCGCGGCCCAAGGCCTTTGGGCGCTCGGCGCGTCGACGCGCGGCGCGCGCCAGCGGGAAAAACGGCGAAATCATCGCCCTTCGGCTCTCGCTGAAAAAAACAAACCAACCATGGCGGCCTCCCGGATCGGGAGGTTCGGAAGACCGCTCACACCAAACCAAGAGATCCTGCGCCGAGGGTCTTTCGCCTCAGGCCCGTGAGAACCAGCACGCGGCGAGTAGGGAAGGAGAGGCGTCCCTAGCGCCCCAGACCCTCACAAACCCTTGAGATATTCGATCAGCGCCTCGCGATCGGCCGGCGACAGCGACGCATTGTCATAATCGTGGCCTGTGTTGGCGTTGCCTTGGATGATATGTCCCTGCTCGTCGACGGTCTGGAACAGGAACCTGTTCTCTGCCGATTTTTCGGTCTTATAGCCAACCTTCACCGGATCGAATTCACGCGTCCCTGTGTAGAAGCTCTTCGGTCTTTCGGCGGGCGGCAGCAGTAGATCATAGAGCGTCGGCGCCGACCCGTTATGGAGATATGGCGCCGTCGCCCAGACGCCGGCCAGCGGACCGCGCTTGTACCCAAGCAAAGGACTCTGGTCGGTCATGCAGCGCGTCAGCTGATCGGCCTTGCTCTTGTCGATCGTAGCCGGGTCGAGCTCAGGCGCGAGATTCTTGAGGTCCGGCTTGGAGGCCGGCGGCGGCGCGGCGCCTTTGCGATCGAATATCGCCTGCGCGATCGGCTCATTGATCAGTTCGCGGTCCCTGGCGAAGCCGTGGGTGATCGCGCCGACGACGGCCGTTCCGAACATGTCGAGCAGCGGCGCGTCGAGTCCGAGCAACTGAATCTTCTGGAAGGGCGGCAGCGCGAAATAGCCCTTCGGCGTGCCGACCATGAAGCCCGTATGCGCGGTGTGCGCATAGGCGTTGCACGCCATCCAGGGATCGGTGCCGATCCGCTCCGGGCCCGACAGCAGGGTTGTGCCGACGGTGACGTGCGTCGTCAGATCGGTGCGGTCGAGATGCTGGTGGCATCGTTCGCAGCGCGCGGCGTAAAGCTTTTGCCCCGCGGCGGCTTTCGTCTGGTCGATCGGCGGGAATTGCGCCGGCCACGCCGGAGGCGAAAGATGCTCGATCAATTTCTCGAACTTTTCGAGATTGCCGAACTGGATGCTGCTCTTATAGCCGTGATTGGCCAAGGCTTCGAGATAGAGATCGATTTTAACGTCGGAAAAGACGGCGATCGACTTGCCCGTGTTGCGAGCGAGCGCGCCAATGTCGAGATCGCCGATGCGCGGCCCATTCGGCGCGACCGTGTCCCATTGCACGGCGCTGAGCTGCGGCACGTTCCACATATAGGGATAGCTGACCGGCGCGTCGGACGGATGATAGACTTGGCCCGGCGCGCGCATGATCATCGCGAGCTTATTATAGGTGTAGCCGATCGCGTCGAGACGCCCAAAGCCGTAACGTAGCGTTGTGTAATTCGCCGCCGCCGCCGTTTGCTGCCAGCCCACGAGCTGGTTCAGCGCCGAGCGGAGCATGTCCTTGTCGGCGTTCACGTCGCCGCCTGCGAGCACCTTGGCGGCAAAGCGCGAAAATTTCTCGTCGCTGTCGCGCGTGCGCAGCAGCGCCGCGTCGAGCGCGCCAAGGAAGGATTGAAAATCTGCGAGCGTCGGCGCGCCCTCGATTGGAATGCGCTTGCCATTGTAGGTCATCACGTTGGAATGACACAATGAACATGTCGGTCCGGCCCAGGGCTCCTTGTCCGACTGAACGCTTTTCCAGCGCAGCTTCGTGAACGACAGGCCGGAATTGTCCTGGGCGTCGATGGCGATTCCCATCGGAAGATCAGGCGCCGCGCCCTCGCCGGGGATATAGTTGAACGAGGCGATATAGTCGGGCGCGAGGAAGGGCTTATCGGAGTCGGGCTGTTCGAGGGCGCGCAGCCAGTCCAGCGGCAGCAGCCGGGAACCCTGCGACGCGCTATGCCAGAACGCCGTGTCGGCGGCGCTCCAACCCTGATCGATCTTGATGATGTCCTCGGCCTTGGCCTGAGCGGCGAGAAGAACGAATGCCACGGCAGTGAATAAGCGGCGCATCGCAAGCTCCATATTTTGAGGCCAACTCGATCCGTTTCGCCAAGATCTCCAACCAAAATGCGCTCAGCATCTCATAACTCTCGACCGGTCTCAGATTATAATGAACCGCCGCGATCGGCAAGCCTAAGCCGACGCCGCGCGGCCCCAGCGGCGTTCGGAACTCCGTGCGCTTGTCGCTTTCCGATCGCGCCCTAAAACCGACCTACCGAGGGAGACCTCGCGCAGTCGAGCTTCAGATTGGCCCGGCGCACTTGGCCCCAGTGGAGCCGCTTCACACGGGACGCTTGGTCCATCCTTATCCACGACATAGATGTTAAAGATTCGGCTCTCGGGATTTGGCTCTCAAACGCTCAAGCCCATGAGGGTCGAAGGAGGAAGCGATGCTGCACCAGGAAATCGAGAAGCTCAAAGGCTCCGTTGCGATCAAGAAACGCTACGATAATTTCATCGGCGGCCGCTGGGTCGCACCCGTCGGCGGGGAGTATTTCGATAACATCAGCCCGATCACTGGCCAGCCGATCTGCCAGGTCGCGCGCGGCCGCGCCGCCGACATAGAGCTGGCGCTGGACGCGGCTCACAAAGCCAAAGACGCCTGGGGCAAGACCCCCGCCGCCGAGCGCGCCAATATCCTGAACAAGATCGCGCAAAGATTGGAAGACAATCTCGCGGCGCTGGCCCTGGTGGAGACGATCGACAACGGCAAGCCCATTCGCGAGACGACCGCCGCCGACATACCACTGGCCGTCGACCACTTCCGATATTTTGCCGGCTGCATCCGCGCGCAGGAAGGCTCGCTGAGCGAGATCGACCACGAGACGGTCGCCTATCATTTCCACGAACCGTTGGGCGTCGTCGGCCAGATCATCCCCTGGAACTTTCCGGTCCTGATGGCAGCCTGGAAACTTTCGCCGGCGCTCGCGGCCGGCAATTGCGTCGTGCTCAAGCCGGCCGAGCAAACGCCGATGAGCATTCTCGCCGTCGCGGAGCTGATTGCGGATCTGCTGCCGCCGGGAGTCCTCAACATCGTCAACGGCTTTGGCGTCGAAGCCGGCAAGCCGCTCGCCTCGAACAAACGGATCGCCAAGATCGCCTTCACGGGCGAGACGACGACGGGGCGGCTCATCATGCAATACGCCTCGGAGAACCTGATTCCCGTCACTCTCGAGCTTGGCGGCAAGTCGCCGAACATTTTCTTCGCCGACGTCATGGCCGAAGACGACGCCTTTCTCGACAAGGCGCTGGAAGGTTTCGTGAGCTTCGCGCTCAATCAGGGCGAGGTCTGCACCTGTCCGAGCCGCGCGCTCGTGCAAAAGTCGATCTACGACAAGTTCATGGAAAAGGCTTTGGCGCGCGTCGCCAAGATTTGGCAGAGCCATCCGCTCGATCCCGCGACGATGATCGGCGCGCAGGCCTCCAACGACCAGTTGGAGAAGATCCTTTCTTACGTCGACATCGGTCGCAAGGAGGGCGCCAAGGTTCTGGTCGGCGGCGAGCGGAACGTGCTCGAAGGCGAGCTGAAGGACGGCTACTACATGAAGCCGACCGTGCTCGAAGGCCATAACCGCATGCGCGTCTTCCAGGAGGAGATCTTCGGCCCCGTCGTCTCCGTGACGACCTTCGAGACCGAGGAAGAGGCGCTAGAGATCGCCAATGACACGCTCTATGGGCTCGGCGCCGGCGTCTGGACGCGCGACGGAAGCCGCGCCTATCGCTGCGGGCGAGCGATCCGAGCCGGGCGCGTCTGGACCAATTGCTACCATGTCTATCCGGCGCACGCGGCCTTCGGCGGCTACAAGCAGTCCGGCATTGGGCGCGAGAATCATAAGATGATGCTGGATCACTACCAGCAGACCAAGAATTTGCTCGTGAGCTACAGCCCGAAGGCCTTGGGCTTTTTTTGAGCCGCATCGGGCGGCGCGAGGGATCGATCCCGCGCCGCTCTTGAACCGGAGAGAAGCGCGACATGGTTGAACGCGTCGTCGCCACGCCCGAGGCCCTCGGCCTTCTCGCCCGGCTCGAGCGCCAGCACGGGCCGCTCATGTTTCATCAGTCCGGAGGCTGCTGCGACGGCTCGTCTCCGATGTGCTATCCCGCCGGCGAGTTTCGCACCGGCGCCAGCGACGTGAAGCTCGGCGAGGTCGGCAACGCCGCTTTCTATATGGGCGCGGCGCAATTCGACTATTGGCGGCACACGCAGCTCATCATCGACGTCGTTCCGGGCCGCGGCTCCGGGTTTTCGCTGGAGGCCCCAGAGGGCCTGCGTTTCCTGACGCGGAGCCGCGTGTTCACGGAAAGGGAGCTCGCCGAATTGGCGCCCGTCGAACCCGGCGCGTCCGCCGGCTGAAGAGGGCCGTCTCGACGCGAGCGCCGTGTCGTTCCCGCAGGCGCCGGGTCATGCGCTTGGGTGAAGAGGAGGCTCAGATGCAAGCAGTCGACGTTCAAGGCTACGCGAGGCAGCTGTTTGAGGCCCATGGCGACAAGGCCGTCGCGGAAGTGGCGCAAAAAGCGCGCGCCTTGGAAGACAAGGGCAAGAACGAAGAAGCCAAGCCGTGGCGGCTCGTAGAGGCCGCGCTGAAAGAGATGCTCGGCCCGCACCAGAGCTGAACGGCAAAGCAGGGAAAATCCGCGTTGCTCGCGACGGGAGCGTCGGCGGCTTCACTCTGGCCGCCGGCTTTGGCGCGGCCGGTCGGACGGGCTTTATTTGACGCACTCGATGAAGGCGATCGGCGGGTGATCGAGGAAGTCCGCCCAGAATGGGCGGCCGAATTCGGCGCAGCCTTCGGGCGACAATTGCGGCGCGGGCCAGCGCATCTCGCTGAAACCCGCGGCGCAAAACGCGGCCTCGTGAGCGGCTTGATCGAGAAAGTAGTTTTCGATGCCGAAGCTCTCGCCGTCCTCCAAGAAAAAGGTCCAGGTTATGGGCGCGCCGTTGCGGAGCGGTTGCGAGACCGTTGCGTCGAAGCCGTATTCTCTGAAGGATCGCCCGAGAAAGACTTCAGCCCGCGGGCTGCAGTTGACGGTCAGAAAGCGGCCGCCCGGCTTGAGGCAGCGCGCGAGCGACGAGCACATGGACTGCAATTCCTCAGCGTCGCGGGCGTAGTTGAGAAAATAGGCCGCGAAGACCAGATCGAACGGCTCGTCAAAGCTCAAATCCTTTCCGTCGCAGACGGCGTACTCGATCCCGAGCGGCTCGACGCATTCCTGCGATCGCGCGAGCGCGATCATCCCAGGCGAGAGGTCGACGCCGACCACCCGGTCGGCGTCGCGTCGGCGCAGCAGACGCGTGTAAAATCCCTCGCCGCACGCGACGTCCAGAACGGCTTTCCCGTCGAGCTCCCCCAAAAGGCTTATCAGCGTAAAGGCCTCGACATGGGCTCTCCAGGCTTGCAGCTTCGATCGCTGATACTGCGCGGCGATAGGATCGTAATTCGTCGTCATGGCGTTGCGTTTCCGGGAGGGGATGCTCCGCCGACCAGCCCGTGGGCCGCTCGCCGGGAGATTACGTAATTGATATTGCCGGGACCGCGTGGCAATCTGGCCATTAGCCTCAACCCGACGTTAGGCGAGTGGGAAGATGCGGTCCCTCGAAGACACTCGTTCGGCTACAGGCCTCCGCTCGGAAGAAATCATCGTCGGAGCGACGGAAACAGACGCTCTTCGGGCGATGCTCAAAAGCTATCTCTCGAATTTATGGAGGGGATCGGACGTCGTGCGCGAACTCATCGTCGCCGACATCCGCACGGCTTTGGATCTCGGCGTGCAAGAGCGCGCCGGGGATCTCTTGCTCGTGTTGCGTCTGTTCCTGACGGAGCACGCAGACGCGGCGCTCGCGCCCTGTCCTTGCGAGCAGAATTGCTCGGCGCCGAGCTTCGACGAAGCCACGGGCCACTACTCCTCCGAGTGTCCCAACTTAATCGCCTTCCGCAGCGCAAAATGACGGCTTCGTGGGCGCCGCTCACGCGGCGCGCTGCATGCCGACGAGGCCGGCGCGGTAGGAGAGCGCCTCGGCGAGATGGCGGCGCGCGACGGAATCGGAACCCTCGAGATCGGCGATTGTGCGTGCGAGTTTCAGGACGCGGTGGAAGCCCCGCGCCGAAAGCGCGAAGCGCTCCGCGGCCTCGCGGATGAGCTCTGCGCCCTTGGAATCGAGCTTGACGACGGTTTCGACCAGATTGGCGGGCGCGGCGGCGTTCGTCGCGGGCTCTGCGCGTCCGAGCGCCGCATAGCGCGCGCGCTGCGTTTCGCGCGCCGCCGCGACGCGCGCCGCGACTTCCGCCGAGCCTTCGGAGGGCGGCGGCAGCACGAGATCAGCGGCGGATATCGCCGCGACCTCGATCTGGAGGTCGAAGCGGTCGAGCAGGGGACCCGAAAGCCGCGCCTGATACTGCGCCGCGCAGCGCTCGTTGGGCTGGCGTTTGCAGGCGAAGCCCGGCGTGCGGGCGTGGCCGCAGCGGCAGGGATTCATCGCGGCGACGAGCTGAAAGCGCGCGGGATAGACGGCGCGGTGATTGGCGCGCGCGATCGCGACTTCCCCCGTCTCGAGCGGCTGGCGCAAGGCGTCGAGCGCTTGCGACTGGAACTCGGGCAGCTCGTCCAGGAACAGCACGCCGTTGTGCGCGAGCGAAATCTCGCCGGGCCGCGCTTGCGCGCCGCCGCCGACGAGCGCCGGCATGGAGGCGGAGTGGTGCGGCGCGCGAAAAGGACGCCGATCGGTGAGCTCGCCGCCGGCGATCTCGCCCGCCACCGAATGAATTATCGAGACCTCGAGAAGCTCGCGCGGACTCAAGGGGGGCAGGATCGACGGGAGGCGCGCCGCGAGCATGGACTTGCCGGCGCCGGGCGGCCCGTTCATCAGCAGATTGTGACCGCCGGCGGCGGCGATCTCGAGCGCGCGCTTGGCGCTCTCCTGGCCCTTCACGTCGCGAAGATCGGGCAAATTGCCGGCTTGCCGGCGCACGGCGGGTTGCGGCCGCGAGAGGACCTGCGTTCCCCGCAGGTGATTGGCGAGCTGAATGAGCGAGCGCGGCGCGACGACGTCCATGTCGCGCGAGGCCCAGGCGGCCTCCGGGCCGCATTGCGCGGGGCAGATCAGCCCGAGGCCGCGCATGTTGGCGGCGACCGCGGCGGGCAAAACGCCCGCGACCGGGGTCAGCGTTCCGTCGAGGGCCAGCTCGCCGAGCACGACATGGCCGTCGAGCGCGTCGGACGGCAGCGCGCCGATCGCCGCCATCACGCCGAGCGCGATGGGCAGGTCGTAGTGGCTCCCTTCCTTGGGCATGTCGGCCGGCGCGAGATTGACCGTGATCCGCTTGGCGGGGAGCGCGAGGCCGGAGGCGACGAGCGCCGCGCGCACGCGCTCGCGCGATTCGGCGACCGCCTTGTCGGCCAGGCCGACGACATTGAAGACCACGGCGCCGCTGGAAATCTGCACCTGCACGTCGACGGGCCTGGCCTCGACGCCCTCGAAAGCGACGGTTGCAACGCGGACGACCATGACTTTTGCTCCGCTCGAGCGATTTTGGAACAACGAAACGAGCCTAACCGGCTTTCGTAAGCGCGGCAAGAACAATGTAGGAACAAAGCTTCTGCGGCCGGTGGCTTCACAAAGGCGTCATCCGGGCTATAGACTATCAGTGTCGGCAGCTGCGAAGGATTCGGGCCGCGACTGGGGCGTGTCCTTCGCGACGGAAAGGCGCGGGCGTGACGATTCCCCTTCGCACTCAGCATGTCTCGCCGCAGAACTGTCCGGCGCTGGTCCTTAACGCCGATTTTCGCCCCTTGAGCTATTACCCGCTGTCTCTTTGGGGCTGGCAGGACGCGATCAAGGCGGTGTTTCTCGACCGCGTCAACATCGTTTCGCACTACGACAGAGTGGTCAAAAGCCCGTCCTTTGAAATGCGGCTGCCGTCGGTCGTATCGCTCAAGGCCTATGTCCGGCCGTCGCGCCAGCCAGCCTTCACCCGCTTCAACGTATTCTTGCGCGACCGCTTCACCTGCCAATATTGCGGCGAGCACGAAGAGCTGACCTTCGACCACGTCACGCCGCGCTCCAAGGGCGGCGCGACGACCTGGGAGAACGTGGTCGCCGCCTGCTCGCCCTGCAACCTGCGCAAGGCGGACCGGCTGCCCTCGGAAGCGCATATGACTCCGATGCAGAAACCCTACGCGCCGTCGATCTCGGATCTTCACCGCAACGGCCGGCTGTTCCCGCCCAATTATCTGCACGAAAGCTGGATGGACTATCTCTACTGGGACTCGGTGCTCGAGCCTTGATGGAGAGATTGCTGCGTCGCATCCTCGCGATGGGGTTCGGCTTCGTGCTCGCCGCGAGCTGCGGCGCGCTTTTCCTGCCGATCGCCGCGCTCGCCGACCAGACCGTGCGCGAGGCGGGGTTCGAGGCTGCGCTCCGCGGCCTCTTCGCGATGCTCGACGAGACGGCGCGGGACGGCGATCCCGCCGCAGGATTCGAGGCCTTGAGACTCGTCTTCTGGGCGATCCTCATCGCGGTCTGCGTCGCGCCGCTCGCTCTTGCGGCTCTCGTCGGCGAAATCGCCGGCGCGAGGGGCTGGAGCTGGTATGTGGGCGCGAGCGGCTTTTTCGCCGCCGCCTCGCCCTGGATCGCGCGCGGCGCACGGGCGCAGGCGAGCGTGCGTCCGCCGAGCCAGATGGAGCTCCGGATTCTGGGCCTCTTCTTCCTCACCGGCGCGCTGACGGGTTTTGTTTATTGGCTCTTCGCCGTGCGCGGCGATCGACGGACGTAGCGAGCCCCCAAAACCTGCCGATCAAAAGTGGAGCCGCGCGGATCGACGCGTGCGCTAGCGCACCGATTTTATGAACAAGCGATGGCACCGTCTCACCGTCGCGCATGACTTCCTCGAAGCCTCGATGAACTCACTCGACGTCGGAAGGCGCGGAAGCGCCGCCCTGAGGCCATGGGAGGCCGACATGAGCATCGTCCCTTTTGGGGTCAATTATTCCGCCAGGAGCCCAGCCGCAGCGGCTGCTGGACCCAAACAAGCCGAGGATTTCGGCGGGCGCTTTCCCTGGGTGTGCCTCGGCGATGGCGAGGAGCAGGAGAGCCCCGAATTCTTGATCTGCAATTTGGCGCTCGGCGACATCAGGAACAATTTGCGCGCGATGCTAACGATGGAAGGGCGCGTTCACGTCGAAACCTATCTCGCGGCGACGGGCGTTCTCGCCGGCTTCGTCGCGCAGCGGGCGCTGTTTGAGCACCTCTCCGAGCTCTCGGCCAAACGAAGGGTCGGGCAAGTGATGATGGCGACGACCAGAGCCGGCGAGAAGTTCTTTTTCGGCGACATGCTGAACGATGCGCTGATCGCGCGCCGCGACGAGGAGAGGCGCCTGAAAGTCTGGCCGCTGGCCTTCGACGCGGCGATCTCCGCCGGGATGCGGCGGGCCTCGGCGCCCCGGCTCGAGACTCTCTTTGGCTATGTGGCCGGCAAAATATCCGAGCCGTTCTACCCCTCCGCCGACGCGCGACCCGGGGCGCCCGCGAAAGACCTGCTCACGCTCTTCTGGCCGCTGGCTCATCAAGCTTTCGAAGGCAGGCTCACGGCGCGAATGCTCCCGGAGGAGGAGCCCAGGGTCGTCAGCCAGCACTGGCGGCCCGCAATCCTCGGCTTCCTCGCCGCGGACTGCTTGCTCGAAGCGGCGAAGATCATGCCGCCGGCCAAGGCGCTCGCGATCCTGATGGAGAGCGCGATTTACGGTTCGAAGGTCGATCCTGCGGCGGTGGAGGGCGGGGGGCGCGAGGCGGAGGGCGGGCGTCGCGAGGCCCGGCGAAAAGGCGGCGCTCGGCGCGCCTAGCTCACGCCGCGTTTGGCGCAACCGCTCAAAACGCAGATAACGTGATCGATTTCAGCGAGTTGGAGCGCGCTTCGCGCGTGATCTGCCGGGATTCCTTGTCGCTCGAACGATTCCCTGCGAGCGACAAGCGCGCTAGCCCGCGCCCTTCGTCGCCGCCTCCTCGAGTTGGGCGAGGCCCTTTTCGAACTGAGAACCGATCTTGTCGTCGTATCTCAGTAAAAGATTCATCGCCTTGGCGACGAGCCCGCGCCGTCCGACCATCGTCCATTCCACCTTGGACCCCTGGCCTTCCGGCGTGATCAGAAAATGCACGTCGTTTTGCGCGGCGATGGGCTTTTGCATGTCGAGTTTGATCCCGACGCTTTCATTGGGCGTGCTCGAGATAATCGTTATTTTTCCGACCCTATTGTCGCCCGACCACGCCATGCTCGCGCCTTCGCCCGACGGCGGCCCTTCAAAACCCTTGCTGGCGCTGGGATCGAAATCGGCCCAGGGCGACCAGGATTTAAAGCGATGCAGATCGTTGATAAACCCGAACAAAGTGCGCGGCGCCGCGGCGATCGTTCGGCTCCGCGTCACGACAAAACGGTCAGGCTGCAGAATGACGACGGCGGCGAGCGCAGCCAGGCCGAAATAGAGAAGTACAAGCAGAACGCCGGTCATTGGCAATCCCCCAGGAGCGCCGCGTAAATCCAGCTAAGGCGCGGGACGAAGGGGTCAAGTCGGTTTCTGGCCGGGCCTGGTTTGCGCCCGCCGATCCGGCAGGCGGCATTAAGCTTTTCGAGACGCCGCGCTTAGTGTTTCTATGGCGTTTTCCACCAAAGCGACGCCGGGTCGGTCTGCGCAGCGCAAAGGATTGCTCATGCCAAAGGCTTTTCCCCGCATTGCCGCAGCGAGTCTTGACGACGCCCGCCGCGCCCTCCGCGAGACTTTCGGCTTTGAGGACTTCCTGCCCGGGCAGGCCGAGATCGTCGAGGCGGTTCTCGCGGGGCAGGACGTGCTGGCCGTCATGCCAACCGGGTCGGGGAAGTCGCTTCTCTATCAGCTCCCGGCGGCGATGCGGATCGGACTCGTCGTCGTCGTCTCGCCGCTCATCTCGCTGATGCGCGATCAGTTGCGCTCGCTCGCCGCGGCTAACCTTCCCGCCGCGGCTCTGCATTCGGCCGAGGGCGACGCGGATTATATGCAGGCCTGCGGGGGAGTGGCCTCCGGCCGCGTCAAGCTGCTTTACGCCGCCCCCGAGCGGCTCGCGCAGGACGGAACGCTGCAACTCCTCGTCCAAAGAGGCGTGGCGCTGCTCGCCGTCGACGAGGCCCATTGCGTCTCCGCCTGGGGCCATGACTTTCGCCCCGAATACGGCCGGCTGCGAGAGATCGCCGGCCGGCTCGGCGATCCGCCCCTCCTCGCGGTCACGGCGAGCGCCGGGCCGCGCACGCGCGAGGACATCGCGCAAAAGCTTTTCCAGCGCGCGCCGCAAGTCTGCGTGCGCTCCTTCGCCCGCGCCAATCTCGCGCTCGCCTTCACACAGCGACATGACGAATTGGGACAGCTTACGCGCTTCATCGCGGCGCAAAGCGGCGCGAGTGGAGTTGTCTATTGCGGCTCGCGCGCCAAAGTCGATCGCCTGACGCAAGACCTGCGGCGCCTGCGGTTCGACGCGCTGCCGTATCACGCCGGCCTCGACAGCGAGCGGCGCGCGCTGCATCAGGACGCCTTCTTCGCAAGGCCGGGCGTCGTCATGGTCGCGACGATCGCCTTCGGCATGGGCGTCGACAAGAGCGACTTGCGCTTCGTCGCGCATGTCGACGCGCCCGATTCGATCGAGGGCTATTACCAGGAGATTGGCCGCGCCGGACGCGACGGCAAGGAGGCGCGCACGCTGCTGCTTTTCGAACCGCGCGAATTGGCGAGCCGTCTCGCCCCCGGCGGCGGCCACGAGGATCCCTGGGTCGAGGCGGAGCGAGGGCGGCGCGAAGCGATGGCGCGGCTTTGCGTCGCGCCCGGTTGCCGCATGCAGGCGCTGCTCGCCGAATTCGGCGAACGGAGCGAGCCTTGCGGAAACTGCGATCACTGTCGCGGCTTCTTCGCGCCGGCGCGCCGGCTCCAGGCCTATGCGCTGGGCCTGCGGCTGCGCGCGCGCGGACGGGCGCAGCACTTCTTCGAGCGGGGCGAGACCGCGGCGTCAGAGCGCGAGCCGGAGATCGAACCCCTAGGGACAGAGGGCGCGCTCCCGAAAGCCGCCGCGCCGCTCACCGTCGAGGAGGAGCGCCTTCTCGGCCTGCTCGCGAGCGAGCGCAAGCGCCTCGCCCGCGCGCGCCGCCTGCCGCCGCGAAAGATCGCGAGCGATGAGGCGCTGCGCGCTTTCGCGTGCGGCGCGGCTGACGCGAAGCTCGAAGGAATTGAAGACGCCGACGCAAAGAATTTTGCGCGCATCGCCGAAGCGGCGCGCCGGCGCGCGCAATGACCGTTGCGTCGACCCTTGAAACCGATGATCGGCTTGCAACGAAAGATGTAGGAAGGCCAAGCCGTGTTTGCCTATTCGGTTTGCCGACATTATTGCGCAATTCGCCGACGCATTGCTATTTAGAGCCCCCTGCGAAAAAGTGGGAACCGGTTTTTCGCGCAAAGCGCGCTCTAAATTTTTGGAATTGATCACGTTTTCTGCGTATGAGCGATTCGGCTCAGACGCGACGTGATCCAGTCGTCGCGGGCAATCACGCCGCATCGCCAACGTGCAATTCGGCGAATGAAAATTTACGCGTTCCTTATTCCTATGCGCGTCTTACGCATAGCTTCTTTATTCGAACGCGCCGTATGCTTTCAATGCGGTTCACGTCCCGGATCGCGTCACCCCAGGCATGACAATGAGCATTCCCCTCAGCGCCGCAACACAGGCTCTGGCTCGCAACCCCGGCGCCGGCATCCAATTGGTCATCGGGCAAGATCCCAAAGGCCACTGGATCGTCGCCGAAACCCGCAAGCGTCTGGGCGGAATATTCGCAACTCGCGAAGCGGCGTTGAAATATGCGACCGGCGAGTGGGGACTCGATCCGGAAACGGTTCGATGGTCGAACGAACCGTTGGGCTTGTGGATCTGACGAGTGCTCGCGCGTTTTCTCAAACGCCCCAGACCGGCTGAACCTTGCGTTTCACGGAGCGCAGGCTGGGAAACGAAGAGCCGGCCCGTTACGAGGCTGGCGCCTCTTGTCGCGACCGGCTGCGTCTCGTTCACCGCGGCGCCGACGCCTTTCGTGGACGACAATCTTGCAGAAGAAACCTTCGCACGATACGTCGGCTGGCAAATCGATCAAGGCTGCGGCGGCCTCGTCGTTTGCGGAGCGACGGGTGAAGGCGCGACGCTTTCGCGGGCCGAGCGAATCCGTCTAATCGAGATCGCGGTGGAGACTGCGTCGAGCCGCGCGGCTGTCATCGCCGCCACGGGGACCAATTGCACGCGCGAAAGCATCACGCTGACGGAAGCGGCGCAAAAATCCGGCGCTTCCGCCGTACTCCTGTTGACCCCCTATTACAACAAGCCGGGTCAGCGCGGACTCTTTTGCCATTTCCGCGAAATCGCGCGCGCGGTCGATCTGCCGCTCGTCATAGAGATTGATCCGGCTAGAGCGGCGATCAACGTTGAGTGCGAAACGCTTGCGCGACTGGCCGAAGTCCCCAATATTGTCGCAATCGCTCTCGCCGACGGCGGTTTGGCCCGTCTGAGGAAGCTAAGGGCCCGTGCAGGAATAATTGAATCGAAACGCGCGGCGACGGGATTCCGATTTTGCGGCGTCGATCGTATGAAGCGTCATGATCGACGAGGGATTGATTCGGCGACGCTTTGAAGCGCTTTCGCCGCATCTGGACGAACGTCGCCGGCGGTTGTTCGCGGCGACGACGGTGCAGGAAATCGGTCGTGGCGGGATCGCGGCGGTGTCGCGGATCACCGGGATGGCGGCATCCACGATTGGACGCGGGCTAAAGGAGCTTTCGGCGCAAGCGCCGCCTTTGGCCGTGGGCCGGGTGCGACGGTCGGGCGCCGGCCGCAAGCCGCTGACGAAGAAAGATGCGACGCTCGTGCGCGACCTGCTCGCCCTCATCGCGCCAGACGAGCGCGGCGATCCGATGTCGCCTTTGCGCTGGACTTGCAAGAGCTTGCGCCGGCTGGCCGACGAGCTGAGGAAGCTCGGGCATAAGGTCAGCCATCGCATGGTCGGGAAGATCCTTAAGGAGCTGGGCTACAGCCTGCAAGCCAACAGCAAGACGCGCGAGGGCTCGGATCACGAGGATCGAGACGCGCAGTTTGCGCACCTCAATGAAAAGGTGAGCGCCGCGCTCGCCGCCAACGAGCCGGTGATCTCGGTCGACGCCAAGAAGAAGGAGCTCGTCGGCGACTTCAAGAACAATGGGCGCGAATGGCGCGCGAAGGGCTCGCCCGAGGAAGTTCGCGTTCATGATTTTCTGATCAAGGAGCTCGGGCGCGCGACACCCTACGGCGTTTACGATCTCGCGGACAACGCAGGCTGGGTGAGCGTCGGCATGAGCTGCGACACCGCGGCGTTTGCGGTTGCGACGATCAGAAGATGGTGGCTCGAGATTGGGCGGCTGCGCTATCCTGGCGCAACGCGTCTCGTCATCACGGCGGACGGCGGCGGATCGAATGGCTCACGCGTGCGCTTGTGGAAGCTGATGCTCCAGCGCCTCGCCGACGAACTCGGTCTCGCTATCGAGGTCCATCATTTTCCGCCCGGGACCAGCAAGTGGAACAAGATCGAGCACCGGCTGTTCTCCTTCATCAGCATGAACTGGCGCGCCACGCCGCTCGTCACCTATCAGGTGATCATCGACATGATCTCCTCGACAACGACGAAAACCGGGTTGAAGGTTCATTGCGAACTGGACGCCAACGAATACCAGAAAGGCGTAACCGTCTCCGATGAGCAAATGGCCGCCCTCAACATCGAGCGCGACCATTTTCACGGCGAGTGGAACTACACCATCAAGACAAGCAGCGACCGCTCAAATGAAGCGGTAATTTAGGCACAGGCTCTAAGACCTTCTGCTCAGGCTAGCCCGACTTCGCCAACTGGTGTGGATATATACGATTTTCGGCGCGGTTTTGGGGTCTAATGCATTGTTTCTGTGTAGGCGCGGAGTTGAGAAGGGCTTGTAGTGCCGACCAAGGCCCTTGTGCGCGGGCGGGAGAGGCGCGAGTCCTGCGTCATGTTTTTGCGCCACAAGATTCGCTGCAAGGACGGCAAGGAGCATCGTTCGTGGTCGGTGGTGGAGAACCGTCGACTGCACGACGGCCGGGTGGCGCAGCGGCAAGTTCTCTATCTGGGGGAGATCAACGACAGCGAGAAAGCCGCGTGGAGCAAGGCGATCCAGGTTTTCGACGCGGACGCCGCGCAGTCGCGGCAGATGGCGCTGTTTCCGGAAGATCGCGCGGCGCCCGTTCTCGACTGCGACGTCGTCTCGGTTCGTCTGAGCGAGATGCGTCTGCGACGGCCGCGACAATGGGGCGCTTGCTGGCTGGCGATGCTGTTGTGGGATCAGCTGCGGCTCGACGCGTTCTTTACGCCGCGTCTTGCGCCCTCGCGGGAGGGAACGAGCTGGCTCAACGTGCTCAAGACGCTCACCGCCTATCAGCTGATCTCGCCGGGAAGCGAATGGCGCCTGCATCGGCATTGGTTCGAGCAAAGCGCGATGGGCGATCTCTTGGGCGAAGACATGTCGCTCGTGCAGCCGAGCACGCTCTATCGCTGCCTCGACAAGCTCGCCGCGCACAAGCAGGCGCTGTTCTCCTACCTGCAGCAGCGCTGGAAGGACATGTTCGGCGCCGATTTCGAGGTGCTGCTTTACGATCTCACCAGCACCTACTTCGAGAGCGATCCGCCGGAAGGCGAGAGCAAGCGCAAGTTCGGCTACAGCCGCGACAAGCGTCCCGACTGTGTGCAGGTCGTCATCGCCCTGATCGTGACGCCGCAGGGCTTTCCGCTCGCCTATGAGGTCATGGACGGGAACACCTCCGACAAGACCACGCTGAAGGCGTTCCTGGCCAAGATCGAAGGCCAATACGGCAAGGCCAAGCGCATCTGGATCATGGATCGCGGCATTCCGACCGAGGAGGTTCTGGCCGAGATGCGCGCGGCCGACCCGCCGGTTCGCTATCTCGTCGGGACGCCGCGCGGCCGGCTGACCAAGCTGGAGAAAGCCTTCATCGCCAAGCCCTGGGAGAAAGCGCGCGCCAGCGTGCGTGTGAAGCTCGTCGAACATGAGAACGAGACTTACGTTCTTGCGCGCAGCGACGGGCGCCGCGCCAAGGAGAGCGCCATGCGCAACCGCCGTCTGCGCAAGCTGATCCGGCGTCTGCGCGAGTTGCAACAGCAGGATCTGACGCGCGACGAACTGCTGATGAAGCTCGGCGCGGCGAGAAAAGAAGCAGGCCGCGCTTATGGGTTGATGAGGATCGAGACGCCGGCGAAGGATCAGCCGGTGACGGCGGAGACCTTCCGCTTCGCGCTCGATCGCAAGAAGCTGCGCCAGGCGCGCCGCCGCGAGGGCAGCTATCTGTTGCGCTCCAACATCGGCGGCGGCGCGCCGGAAGAGCTGTGGCGCATGTATCTGCAATTGGTCGAGATCGAGCAGGCGTTCAAGGAATTGAAGGGCGACCTGGCGATCCGACCCATCCATCATCAGCTCGACGCGCGCATCGAGGCGCACATCTTCATCGCGTTTCTGGCCTATTGCCTGCAAGTGTCGCTGAAGCAGCGCCTGAAGGCGCTGGCCCCGGGGCTGACGCCGCGCGCCGTCTTGGAAAAGTTCGCGGGCGTGCAGATGATCGACGTGGAGCTGCCGACGACGGACGGCCGACTCGTCGTCCTGTCGCGCTACACGGAGCCAGAAGACGATCACAAGCTGCTGCTGCAGCGGTTGCAGCTTCACCTGCCAGGGCAGCCCCCGCCCAAGATCGCCGCTCCCGCCGCCGCCTGATCCAAAACCTCCCGTAGTGCCGACCTTTAATGTTCGGCTCGAAGGATTCCAATCACTTAACCTGCACGCGCCGCCTCAGTTGGCGAAGTCGGGCTAGCTTTGCCCACCTTTGCGGAACCGACGACGACTACGCGGAATTTTGTTTGGCCGGAGGCTCGGGCTGGATCTCAAACGCGGCCAACATCGTTCCGGCCGTGTGGTCGGCTCTCCAACGCGCCATTGACGCACGGCGCTGGGATCGCGCAATGCTGACCCACATGGCGTTGCAGCCGCTGATATTTGCGTTGCAAATGGAGTCGGGTCCCGCTCCACTAAAATACGCATTGTCTTTGCTGCATCCGTGGTTCAGCCCGCAAGTGCGCTTGCCGCTCACTCCCGTCGCAAGCGAGACGGCCACCGCGATTCGCGAAGCCCTTGCAAGGCTTTGACGCAACTTGCGAAGGAACGATCAGCCGCCCCTGCGCGTCACTCGCCGCGCTGGAAATGCTGGAAGACGAGCCGCGCCGTCGCCTTGTTGACGCCGGGCGTCTTCTCCAGATCGGAAAGCGCCGCCCCCGCAATGGCCTTGGCCGAGCCGAAGGCCAGAAGCAGCGCGCGCTTGCGCGCCGGGCCGATGCCGGCGATCTCGTCGAGCGGATTGGCCGCGAAGGCCTTCTTGCGGCGCGCGCGGTGCGTCCCGATCGCGAAGCGATGCGCCTCGTCGCGCAGCCGCTGCACGAAGTAGAGCGCGGGATCGTGTGGCGGCAGGCGGAACGGCTCGCGCCCCTCGACGAAGAAGGTCTCGCGGCCGGCGTTGCGGTCGGCGCCCTTGGCGATCGCGGCGATGGCGACGCCCGTCGCGCCGGATTGCGCGAGAGCTTCGCGCGCCGCGTCGAATTGCCCGCGGCCGCCGTCGATCAGGACGAGATCGGGCCTGGCCGGAAAAGCTTCCGGATCGCTCGCAGGCTCCGCCTCCTTGGCGAGGCGCGCGAAGCGTCGCGTCAGCACCTGCCGCATCATCGCGTAGTCGTCGCCGGGCGCGATTTCGCCAGGGGCGATGTTGTAGGTGCGATAATGCGCCTTCATGAATCCCGCGGGCCCCGCGACGATCATCGCGCCGATCGCTTGGCTCCCGCCCGTGTGGGAGTTGTCATAGACCTCGACGCGCCGCGGGGCCGAGGCTAGCCCGAAGGCTTCGCCGAGCGCGGCGAGCAATTTCTCCTGGCTCGCGTCCTCGGCGAGCTTTCTCGACAAGGTCTGGCGCGCATTGGTCAGGGCGTGCTCCACGAGCTCGCGCTTCTCGCCGCGCTGCGGCGTCGCGACCTCCACCCGCTTCTTCATGCGCACATAAAGCGCGTCCTCGAGCACCTCGCGGTCCTCGATCTTGTGAGAAAGCAGAACGAGAGGCGCGGAAGGGTGCTCGCCATAAAATTGCGCGAGAAAGGACGAAAGCACCTCGTCTTCAGAGAGCGTCCTGTCGGCGCGCGGAAAATAGGCGCGATTGCCCCAGTTCTGATAGGCGCGAAAGAAGAAGGCCTCGATGCAGAAACGCCCGGCGTCCTTGGCGATCGCGAACACGTCCGCCTCCTTGACGCTCCTCGGATTGACTCCCTGCGCGCCCTGGATCGCCGAAAGCGCCGAGATACGGTCTCTGACCCGCGCGGCGCGCTCGAACTCCAATCTTTCGGCGGCCTCCGTCATTTCATGCGCGAGTCGCTCGCGCACGGCGCGGCTTTTGCCGGTCAGAAAATCCTTCGCCTCCTCGACCAGGACGTCATAGTCCTCGAGAGAGATCTCGCCGGTGCAGGGCGCGGCGCAGCGCTTGATCTGATAGAGCAGGCAGGGACGCGTGCGGTTTTCATAAAAGGAGTCCGCGCAGGAGCGCAGAAGAAAGGCGCGTTGCAAGGCGTTCAGGGCGCGATTGACCGCCCAGACGCTGGCGAAGGGACCGAAATAATCGCCCTTGCGCGAGCGCGCGCCGCGGTGCTTGCCGATCTGCGCGGCGCGGTGATCGCGCGCGATCAGAATATAGGGAAAAGACTTGTCGTCGCGCATCAGCACGTTGAAGCGCGGCTTCAACTGCTTGATCAGATTGGCTTCGAGCAGCAGCGCGTCGGTCTCGGTCTCGACCGAGATGAACACCATCGACGCGGTCCCGGCGATCATGCGCGCGATGCGATTCACATGTCCGGCGAGGCGCGTGTAGCTTGCGACCCGCTTTCTGACGTTTTTCGCTTTGCCGACGTAAAGCACCTCGCCGTTCTCGGCGATCATGCGATAGACGCCCGGGCCATTCGGCGCGTTCTTCCACTGCGTCTTGATGACCTCGACGCCGCGCTTCAGGCTCTCGGGCGCGTCCGGAAGATCGTCAGCGCTTTCTTCGACGGGAAGCTCGGATTCTTCCTCGACGAGTTCTTCCTCGGGCGGCGCATCGTCTGAGCGGTCTGAAGGAATCATGAGCTAAGATGTAAGCGGACGCGCGCCCCGCAAAAAGAGCGATGCGGCGCTCACCCGGCCCGTCGCGCGCGGGGGCGCGGCGCCTTCTCCTGCATCAGTCGCGGCAGCAGAAGATGCGGAGAGACCCCCTCGCGGATCAGCGCGCGGCGCAGCGGCGCCAACGCGCTCACCGCCACGAATCCGGCACCGCGCAGGAGATCCACCGGCATGTAGGGGATGATCAGCGAGCGGTTGAGAAGGTCGACGCCGAGCGTGCGGAAGCCGATGTCGGCGCGCCGATGCCGATCGTAGCGGGAAAGCGCATGGCTGAGCTCGCGCCGATTGGCGAAGTCGACGCTCGCCAGACAATCCTCAAGATCCGCGACGTCGCGCAGGCTCAAATTCAGCCCTTGCGCGCCGATCGGCGGGAACACGTGGCAGGTTTCGCCAACGAGCGCCACGCGCTCCTTGGCGTAAGCGGAAACACGCATGCCGCCCATTCTGAACTGCCCGACGCCGCCCTCGATCGCCATCGCGCCGAAACGCCCGTGCGAGCGGTCCTCGAGCTCGAACTGCAGCTCCAGGCGGGGCTTCGCCAGCCTTCGGCTCGCATCGGCGACGCTCATCAGCCAAACGAGACTCGAGCGATGCGGCGCGCCTTCGCGGCCCTGCAGCGGCACGAGCGTGAAGGGTCCGGAGCGCGTGTGAAACTCGACCGAAACCTCGTCGTGGGGTAACTCATGAGAGAGCAGCGCCGTCAGCGCGACCTGGGGATAAGTCCACTCCTGCGTGTCGATTCCGGCGACCGCGCGAGCGCGGCTCGCGCGTCCGTCCGCAGCCACGACGAACTGCGCCTCGATGCGCCGTCCGTCGGCGAGCGTCGCGACCGCTCCGTCGCCGTCGAAGGCGAAGTCGGCGATGTCGGCTTCGACGATCTCGAAGTCGGCGCGTTCGCGCGCGGCGGCGACCAGGATTTCGACGAGTTCGTCATTCGAGATATTGACGCCTAGCGCTGGAAGGCCGATCTCGCGCGCCTCGAGCACCAGATCGGGCGTCGGCAGCAACTGTCCTGTGTCGTCGACCATCCGGATCGCGGCGATCGGCGAGGCTTTTTCCTTGACGCGCTGCAAAACGCCGAGCGCGTCGAGAAAGCGCGTCGAGGCTTCGAACAGCGCCACCGTGCGTCCAGGCAAAGATGGCGGAAACCGCCCCGCGAGCACGACGTCGAATCCGGCGCGCGCAAAAGCCATCGCCGCCGCAATGCCGGTCGAGCCGGCGCCGGCGACGAGAATTTGCGTCTTGATGGTCTTGGCCTCGGCGGCAGGCTCGGTCATGGTTTCATTCTCCCTTGCGGACTATATAGCGCCTGGGCCCAGCGGGCGCGAGACCGCGCCGTCGCCATAAAACGCCAATCCGATGGCTTGTACGGGGATTTTCGATGACGACAGTGAAGGCCGTTCGCGTGCATGCTCCCGGCGGCCCCGAGGCGCTCCGCTACGAGGATGTGGAGCTTACCCCGCCCGGACCGGGAGAAGCGCAGATTCGCCATCACGCGATCGGCGTCAATTACATCGACGTCTATCGGCGTTCGGGCCTTTATCCGGCGCCCTTCCCCTTCGTTCCCGGTCATGAGGGCTCGGGGGAGGTGACCGCTGTCGGCGAGGGCGTCGAGGATTTCAAGAAGGGCGACCGCGTCGCTTATGTCGCCGGCGCGCTCGGCGGCTATTCGTCAGCCCGCAACATCGAAGCCGCCGCGCTGGTTCGTTTGCCGAAATTCCTGTCCTATGAGCAGGGCGCCGCGATGATGTTGAAGGGGCTCACCGCGCAATATCTTCTGCGCCGCACCTTCAAGGTCAAAAAGGGACATCGCCTGCTCGTCCAAGCGGGGGCAGGCGGCGTCGGACAATTGCTTTGTCAATGGGCGTCCGCACTCGGCGCGAAAGTCATCGCCACCGTCGGCAGCGCCGAGAAGGCCGAAATCGCCCGCAAGGCCGGGGCCGATCACACGATCCTCTACCGCGAGGAAGATTTCGTCGCGAAAGTGCGCGAATTCACCAAGGGGAAGCTTTGCGACGTCGTCTATGACGGCGTCGGGAAAGCGACTTTTCCCGGTTCTCTCGATTGTCTCAAGCCTTTCGGCCTATTTGTGAGCTTCGGCTCGGCCTCGGGCCCGATCGCCGCCTTCCACATGGGGCTCCTCGCGGAAAAGGGCTCGCTCTATGCGACGCGACCGTCGCTCTTCGCCCATATTGCCGACGCCGAGACCTACCGGGCGATGACCAAGGAGGTCGTCGACGCGCTCAAGCGCGGCGACATTGCGCTCGACGTGATCGGCGCGCGCCCTTTGGCGCAAGCAGAGCAGGTGCATCGCGATCTCGAGGCGCGTAAAACGGTCGGATCGATTGTGCTTACACCTTGAGCGCTGCTTTCAGATAAAGAATTCCGGGGATAGTGATAATTTTGTCACGCGGGCGCAGGATCGTCTTTCAATTCGTTCAAGATTTTGAAAAATAATAAGCTTTCCGCAAATGCGCGGCGCATCGTCGCCCGCTGGCCGGCTAAAAACCTGATCTTTCTGGCGAATTTAAGGGCTTTCATGAAAATATAATGCAAGAAATTTTTGGACGAATCGCTTAGATTATTGTGACGTTATGGCGAAAAGGTTCCCTCCCGCCTATCGATGGGCCATAACCCCCCTTGAACCCGGCTCGATGGAGAGCCGGGCTCTTTTTTTCCCAAAAACTGAAAAGCGCGCTAGCTGCGCTGCTCCTCATACTGGCCCGTCGGGCGAAAGCGATAGAGATAGGACGGCGCGACGCTTTCGAACGCCGTCGGCGCAATGCCCAACCCCTCGAGCGTGCGCCCGTCGGCCTTTGCGGCGTCCGAGACGACGTTGTCATGCTTCAAAAGCTCGACCTGGTCGGTCGTCATGCGCAAGAGCTTCGGAAAGAGGCCGAGCGAGACCTTCTCCAGCGTTTGCATGATCGCCGCGACGAGCTTGCCCATGCCGAAGGAAAGATTGACGACGGGACGCTCCCGGTCGGAAACGGCCAGCACGTAGCGCACGAGCGACTCGAAGCTTCTCACCTCAGGCCCGCCGAGCTCGTAAGTCGCGCCCTTGCGGGCCTTCCCCGAGATGGCTCGCACCACGGCCTCGGCGACGTCGCCGACATAGACCGGCTGGAATTTGGTGTTCCCGCCGACGATCGTCTCGAAGGGGAAGAAGCGCGCCATCGCGCCGAAGCGGTTGAAGAAATCGTCGCCGGGGCCGAAGACGACGGAGGGACGCAGGATCACGGCGTCGGGAAGCGTGGCGCGGACCGCGGCCTCGCCGGCGGCCTTGCTGCGGGCGTAGGCGGAAGCCGAAGCCGCGTCTGCGCCGATCGCCGACACATGGACGAAATTATCGATGCCCGCCGCCTTGACCGCTTCGGCGACGGCGCCCGGGCCCTTGCCCTGGATCGCGTCGAATCGCTGCTTGCCGCCCTCGGCCAGAATGCCGACCAGGTTGACGGCGGCCGAGGCGCCCTTCAGCGCGGCGGCCAGCGACTGCGGATCGCGCAGATTGGCCTGGACCGGGAAGATCTGTCCCGGCTTGCCGAGCGGTTGCAGGAAAAAGGCGAGGTCGGGCCGGCGGCAGGCGACCCGGATACGCCAGCCGTCCTGCGCGAGCCGATTGACCACATGGCGCCCGATGAACCCCGAGCCTCCAAAAACCGTGATCAGCTTCTGCGTCTCCCACTGCGCCATGGCCATGTCCCCATCAAGCCGCCGTCGCGTGCGGCGCCCGCTTCCTCGAAGCTCTGCAGCGCCGCGACAATCCGCTTGGGGCTCTATCGCTTTTTACGCCTGAAGGGAATGCCGCCCCGCTGATTGACAGAGACCGACGCCAGCCCGTAAGAGACGCCGCTATGCCCAGGTGGCGGAATTGGTAGACGCGCTGGTTTCAGGTACCAGTGGTGAAAGCCGTGGAGGTTCGAGTCCTCTCCTGGGCACCATAACTTCTTGAAGCCAATCCCCTTCAGTAAGTTACGCCTTTTCAGAGTGTTGCGCATGCCCGACTGTGTTACAAGGGTGCGCAACAATGCTCTTCCGATTGGTCCGCCCATTGAAGCGACCGGGCTCTTCCATCCCGCAATTCACTCAACGCATTCCAGCGGACGTGCGCTCACGCGCTATCGGCCGAACCCTCGCGGTCCCTCTCGGCGCAAGCACCGTTCACCTCACCATCACCGCCAAGACCGAAAGCATTCGCTTTTCGCTTCGCACGCGCGAACCCGCCGAGGTGAAGGTTAGGCAAGCGACGGCGGCGGCCTATCTCGAAACCGTCTGGCGAGCCTTGCGGCAACAGCCCGAAGCCGTCTCGTTGACGAACCGCCAAGCGACGGCGCTCGCGGGCGAACTCTACCGAGCATGGGCGGCGGGCGAAGAGCGGGAGAAGACCATCGCGGTTGAATTGACGCCGCAAGGTGCTTGGGTTCCTGCCTCTGTCACGCCAAGCGAGGAAGCTGCGGCTTTCGCAGCGGCGACGGCGAAGCTCTCCGCGCTCGCGCAAAGCGACGATCCGAAGGACCTTGAGCCGACTTTGGGCGCAATCGTTGACAGGCTGCTACTCGCCAAGGGGATTGCTCGCGTTGACGACGGTTCGCGGCTCAATCTCCTGCACGCGTTCCGCTCGGCTTTAAGCGACGCGCTAACGCTGCGCGAGAGGAACGCGAGCGGTGACTACTCGCCGGACCCCAAGGCCGCAAGGTTCCCCGACTGGACCGCGCCCAACGCCCAAGCTCCCAAGCCCTCGCCGACTTCGCCAACAAAGGTTTCGCTCAAAGGCTTGGTAGAAGATTGGTGGCGCGAAGCCGAAGCAGCGGGACGCAAGCCGAGCACACATGAGAGCTATCGCAACACGATGGCCCGCTTCGCCGCCTTCCTGAAGCACGATGATGCGAGCCACGTCACGCCCGAAGATGTTCTCGACTTCAAAGATCACCGCCTCGCAACGATCATCCCGCGAAGCGGTAAGCGGGTCTCTCCCAAGACCGTGAAAGACAGTGACCTTGCGGGCATGAAGACAATCTTCGAATGGGCCGTTGTGAACCGGCGCATTTCGGAGAACCCGGCGAAAGGCGTGACCATCAAGCTGGGCAAGCCCGCAAAGCTCCGCTCCAAGGGTTTCACAGATGCGGAGGCGGCGGCAATTCTCTCGGCCGCTTTACGGCATGTCGGCGGCGGCGAACAACCGCAGACCCGCGCGGCGAAGCGCTGGGTTCCTTGGCTCTGCGCCTATACGGGGGCGAGGGTTGGCGAGATAGCGCAACTTCGAAAGCAAGACCTCATCAAGCGAGAGGGCTCTCACTGGATCATCACAATCACGCCCGAAGCTGGCACGGTGAAGACCAATGAGGCGCGCTTCATCGTCTTGCACGAACATCTTATCGAACTCGGATTTTGCGCCTTTGTATGCGCTGCGCCGGAAGGCCATCTTTTCTTGAAACCGGGAGAGAGCGGCGAAGTGCGAGGCCCTTTGAGCGGCCTGAAGAACCGCCTTGCGGAGTTTGCGCGGACCATCGTCGCGGATCGCAATGTTGCGCCAAATCACGGCTGGCGGCACCGCTTCAAGACCATAGGCATGGAAGCCGGAATAGCGCCACGCATCCTCGACGCTATCCAAGGCCAAGCCCCGCGTTCCGTCGCCGAAAGCTATGGCGAGGTGACTTTGAAGACGATGGCGGCGGCGATTGCGAAACTGCCGCGCATAGAAGTTGCCACGGCTTCGCCCACCATCGCATCGCAGTCACCCTCGCAAACGAAGGGAATTATATAGATAACTCCCTCGGCGGAGCCCGCTATCGTTCCGTCTCCAGATTCGCGCGATCCCTTCCGTTTCGATTAGGATCGCCTCTCTGGAGGGACCATAAATGTCAGAAGGCCCATTGCCAAAAACCTGGGGAGAGGCGTGGCCTCTCGTTACCTGGGGAGTTCTTATCTTTACCGCGGGATTTGAGGGCGTTTCGCATCTCATTCTTGGGGAGTTTTGGCGCGCAGGAATTGCTTTTGCGATCATGGCGGCGCTAATGGCGACGCTCCTTCACTGGCGAGAGGTCATCGCTCGGCTTGGATCACCGATGAACCGCCCCGGGTTTGCCGGAGGCCGTTTCGTTCGAGTCACGCCGCCATGGCGGAGGCCTCGGTTTGCGCATAGTAGCGCGCTTCGGCCTCGGCCGGCGGGATGTTTCCGATCGGCGCCAGCAGTCTTCTGTTGTTGAACCAGTCCACCCATTCGAGTGTCGCGAACTTGACCTGCTCGAAGCTACGCCACGGCCCGCGCCGCCAGATCACCTCGGCCTTGTAGAGCCCATTGATCGTCTCGGCGAGCGCGTTGTCGTAAGAATGGCCGACGCTGCCGACCGATGGTTCGACGCCGGCCGCGGCGAGGCGCTCCGTGTATTTGATCGACACATATTGCACGCCGCGGTCGCTGTGATGGACGAGGCCGCCGCCGCGAACCGGCCGGCGCTCAAACAGCGCCTGCTCGAACGCGTCGAGCACGAAGCTCGCATGCGCCGTGCGGGATACACGCCAGCCGACGATCCGCCTGGCGAAGGCATCGATGACGAAGGCGACATAGACGAAGCCGGCCCAAGTGGCGACATAGGTGAAGTCGGACACCCACAGCGCGTTCGGCCGCGGCGCCTGGAATTGCCGATTGACCTTGTCTTGCGGGCAAGGTGCCGCCTTGTCGCTCACCGTCGTCTTCACCGGCTTGCCACGCACGGCCCCAGCAAGGCCCATGGCGCGCATCAGCCGCTCGACCGTGCAACGCGCCACGCCCTCTCCCTCCCGGGTCAACTGCCGCCAGACCTTGCGCGCGCCGTAGACCGCGAAGTTCTCATCGAAAACACGCCGAATTTTCTCGCAGAGCACGGCGTCGCGCTTGGCCCGCGGCGACAGACGCGCCGGATCGCGGCGTTGCGCCACATGCGCGTGATACGTCGATGGGGCGATCGGCAAAACGGCGCAGATCGGCTCGACCCCATGGGCGTCGCGGTGATCGTCGATGAAGGCGATCATGGCTTGAACCGGCGGTCGAGCTCCGCCTGGGCAAAATAAGCCGACGCCTTGCGCAAAATCTCATTGGCCTGTCGAAGCTCGCGGTTCTCCCGCTCCAGCACCTTCAGCCGCGCCCGCTCGTCCGTCGAAAGTCCGGACCGCTCGCCGGCGTCACGTTCCGACTGCCGGACCCAGTTGCGCAGCGTCTGCGCCGTGCAGCCGATCTTGGCGGCGATCGACGTAATCGCCGCCCATTGCGAGGCGTGCTCGCCCTGGTGCTCCCACACCATTCGAACCGCCCGCTCCCGAACCTCAGCCGAAAATTTGTTCGTCGTCTTCTTCGTGTCCATCGCCCCATCCTCTCAAGAGTTGGGGCCTCCGGCAAACCCGGGGCGGTTCACCGAACCCAAATTCGGTGTTTTTTGCCGTCGCATTGGCGCTTCTAGCCATCATTCTATCGCCCTTCATCGAACAACAAAGACTGCCATTCACGCGACAACAAGAGGCGTCTCCCACTTCGACAATCATTCACGAGCCGCCATCTGCCGAAGATATAGCTAAAGCCGTGGCTCCGATCCAAGCACAGCTCGCGCAGGCGTTCCGCGACCGTGATGCCGCTATTAGTGAACGCAACTCGGCGCAGCAAACCGCATCTTCCGCTCGCGCGCAGTTGTGGGAGATTCACAGGCAGCAGCAGGCCGCTCAGAGCGGTCAATTCATATTTTCTGCATTCCCGATCAAAACTAGGAAATTAACTCATTCAGAGGCGGTTGAACTAATAGACAAACTATCCGCGATTTCAGACGTCTTCCGATCGCTCGATCAACCTATGTCACAACCGCTTGTTACTGCCCCACCTAGGTTCAACCCCTATCCGCCGCCAGGGATAAATCAAAACAAAGAAATGGCATCAACTATGTCTGTAAGCCTAAAGAAATTTAGTGAGGTTATTCAGCGTGATATCTCTGGAATCACCGGCTTCAAAATAGAAATTGAAAATATGTTGGGAGGTCATGACTGGCATATTTCTAGCTCGTTTGACGAACTGTCCCAATCAATTGAGAATTATATTCAAATTTCCAATCGAATATTAGGCCGCCCCGTGCGCCCGGATAATGAGTTGGTTGATTGTATAATGCGCGACCCGAAAGCAGCATTGCTGCGTGCCGTCCAAAGGTTCGACTCTTGGCGGTCTCAGATCCCGTCAAGAATTCAAGAGCTGCAGGATGAAGCGCGGGGCGACTTATGAGGATTTACGGTTTGTTTTTTCGTGCGAAGGGGATGCCTCTCGATATGGTCCGCCTCTATCTCCGCCACGGGAGCATGGAGACAACCATGGGCTACCTCAGGCTGACAGGTGGCTACGAGGAGGGGGAGATACGTCGATACCTGCCTTAAGGGGCCGGAATGCCCAGGGGGTCTCCCATGCGACAGGTCCCCGCCTGGCGTCGGTCAAGAAATGTCCCCCCATCTGGGTAGGCCGGGAACGTGGCAGGAATGCTTTTGAGGGGCCTTCCCGCCCAGGTTTTCAACAGTTTACCCGGCACTTCACGCCCCGGACGATTGGCCGCTCATAAACGGTGAACACTTCGATAAGGGTCTCGCCGCGCCGCCAAGTATAGATGCATGGCCCCAAGCCAGTGCCGGCGCAGCTTTCCACCTCAGGAAAACATCGCGCGTTATCCTTTTCGCACTTGTCCGCGTCGGGGAGCGTCGCCGGCTCATAGCCCAGAGCAATGAGACTTCGTCGCGCCTCGGCATAGGGCGTGCCGCTCGGAAACTTGGGAAGACTAGCGCCGTTGCACTCTGCCGCGCCGAACAGGCTCATAGCCAGAGCCGTCACCATCGCCGCGCGTTTCATCGTGCGCCTCCGCTTCGTCGCCGCCACGGGCCAGCGTGACAGCAATTCCGGCCCATCCGCAATGCGTCTCGCTGGGGTATACCCTGCCGAGTCACCGCCGCGAGACGCCAAATCCGTCTCATTAGGGTTGACTTACGAATTTCGAGACGCTATCTGTTCGTGGTCAAAACCCTAACGAGACAGAATTGGACCCCATCATGGCGATTTATGGCTACGCTCGCGTGAGCACGACCGACCAGGACCTAGGCATTCAAGAGGAGAGGCTCAGGGCGGCGGGATGCGAGACCATTCGCTCTGAGAAGGTGACGGGGACAACGCGCGAAGGCCGCCCCGAGCTTGAGACCCTGTTGCAGTTCATCCGCCAGGGCGACGTTCTCATGGTGACGCGCGTTGACCGTCTCGCCCGTTCCATTGGGGACCTGCAAGACATTGTGCGGGCGCTGCGGGCCAAGGGCGCGGCGCTCCGGGCGACTGACCAGCCGATTGATACCGCCACCGCCGCCGGGAAGGCGTTTCTCGACATGCTTGGCGTGTTCGCGGAATTCGAGACGAACCTTCGCAAGGAGCGCCAGCTTGAGGGCATAGCTAAGGCGAAGGCCAAGGGGGTCTATAGGGGCCGCACCCCGTCTATTGAGGCCGCTGCGGTGCGCAATCTCAAGGCGGGCGGGATGGGGGCAACCGCCATCGCCCAACATCTCGGGATAGGCCGCGCGAGCGTTTATCGCGTGCTCGGCGAGCGGGGGGACGGTGCCACGGGCTGAGGGCAGGCCCATACGGCAGGCCCATGGGGAAGCGGTGCGGATAGCATCATCCTAGCTACCCACTGCCGCTCTGCCGCCGTTCGCACCTCCGGGGGCCGCCCCTATGCGTTGGCTTGCGCTTCCCCATGCCACTTTGGGCGCACCCCCAAGCCCGCACCCCGCATCGCCGCCGCGTAGCTCCGCGCCAACGGTCCTCCTAGGGTCATGGGCGGAACCGTAGGCCTTTGCCCCATACCGCTGCGCCCACCATCTCCTCACCCTAAAGCAAGGGGGAAAGATGATGGCTGATGAGGGGGCAGCAACCACCGACACGGGCCACGCCTACCACCTTTGAATAGGAAAAGCTGGCACATAGAGCCCGCTGGGGAGGGGCCCGCAGAGAGGCTTGAGGACCCCGGCGCGGGCAAGCCCGTTTATGGGCCGAAATTCATCCCCCTTATTTGCGTTGCGTTCTGCAAAAGCGCGTGCTATTGGAGTCACGCGTGCCACCGCAGGGAGACTAAGCCAACGAAACCGCCACTCGCGTGGGCCATGACGTAAGCGCGAGTGGCGGCGGTAGTTGAAGCCAAAGGCGGGTGCGGCTGAAAGGACCAAGGGCAAGGAATGACAGACGGCGCACGGGCGTTCACTCTGCTGATACAAGGCAGCGACATTCCCGACAGATATGTATTCGAATATCCAAATCGCTGCATCATCGCTTGGACTATCCTTGAGGCGTCCGCGGATAGAGCCGGCAAAGACTACGTGACTCCTCGCACGGATTTCCCATGCCAGCCTGTTATAAGAGCCTCTTGCAAAATTGTTAGAGATTGGCGCGGGCGATGAGGCGATATAGATAGGCTTCCTCATGTGGATTGCAAGTATTATTGTGTAGAATATTGCGCTTTCATTTAAAAGTTGTTGGATTATGATTTCGAATCGAACTACGCGCCGTGGCGACGGACCACATGACTGACGATCCTCTCGACGCCATGTGGGCGCGCTGGAATCACATACAGGCCTCGCTTTTCCCTTGGCTTCGCGAGGAAGTCGAGCCGATGACCGAACAGCTCGGGCGGCTCATCACCATCCTCGAGGTGATCGGTCTCCAAGCCTTCGTTCCAGAGCCGCCGCGAGGCCCGGGCCGCCCACCCGAGGATCGCCGCGCCCTGGCCAGATGCTTCGTCGCCAAGGCTCTGCTCGGCATTCCAACCACCAGCGCCTTGATCGAACGCCTGCAGGCCGACAAGTCGCTGCGCAGAATCTGCGGGTGGGAGCGGCGTGCGCAGGTTCCGCACGAATCCACCTTTTCTCGCGCTTTCAACGAGTTCGCGCAAGGCGATCTGCCGGGCAGAATGCACGCGGCGCTGGTCGAGCGCACGCTCGAGGGGCGCGTCGTCGGCGTCGTCGCCCGCGACGCCACCGAGATCGAAGCGCGCGAGAAGCCCGTCGAGAAAGACGGGAAAGACGATCCGCCGCCGCCCGCCGCCGAGCCGCCAAAAAGGCGCGGACGCCCGAGAAAGGGCGAGGAGCGGCCAAAGCCGGAGCCGTCGCGCCTCGAACGGCAAGCCACGCAAAGCCTTGCGAAAATGCTCGCCGAGCTGCCCACCGCCTGCGACGTCGGCTGCAAGAAGAACAGCAAGGGCTATAAGGAGACATGGATCGGCTACAAGCTGCATCTCGACGTCGCCTGCGGCCAAATCCCCGTCTCCTGCGTGCTGACCTCGGCCTCCGTGCACGACAGCCAGGTCGCCATTCCCCTCATGACCATGACCAGCGCCCGCATCGTCTATCTCTATGAGGCGATGGACGCAGCCTACGATGCCGAAATCATCGACCGGCACAGCAAGGCGCTCGGCCATGCGCCGCTGATCGACCGCAATTTTCGTTCGCAGCATGAAGCCAAAACCGAATGCGCCGAGGAGGTCGCCCGCATGAGGCGCGTCGGCGTCCCGGACCCGGACGACAGACTCTTCGATTTCCGCACCATGGCCGAACGCGTCAATGCCCGGATGAAGGACGAGTTCGGCGCCAGGTTCGTGCGCGTGCGCGGCGCCATCAAGGTCAAATGCCACTTGACGTTCGGCGTGCTCGTCCTCGCCGCCGATCAAATCTTGCGGGTCTCGGCCTTCCGCGCCGCCCCCGCCTGAGCCCCCACGAAGCCGACATCTCGCGTGCCGGCGGCAAAATCACTCGCTCGAAGAATTATGCAAGAGGCTCATAAGAGCATTGGTTTGCGAGTTGACTTCTATAGTTCGGGGGCTTCCCATCGGGAGCCGATTGCACTTGGTTTCCGACTTCCAAAATCTTTATGGGGCATTTGATGAGGAGCACAATTGGTTCCCGACATGGCAACTGGACGGGTTCAAGAAGAAGCCTCCTCACCACCGTGACGCATGGAGGGCACTTGATGAGGCGTTGTCCGCCCAGAGCGTAACCATCACCGCGTCTCGCCCCGACGCAGCGCAAACCGAGCATCTGAAGCATCTTCTCAGTCGCGCCCGAGAAGCGCCGGACCCCAAGCCGCCTTCAAATCCCGGCGATCCGCTAAACGATAAGGGGAGCTATGACAATTCGGAGTGGTTACTCCGGCGAGCCTTGGAGCGCGACATTTAAGGACGCCCCCTCGCCGTTACTGCGGTCTAGCCGCTGCCCCTCGCTTCCATCTAAGGGCCCGTGCAGGAATAATTGAATCGAAACGCGCGGCGACGGGATTCCGATTTTGCGGCGTCGATCGTATGAAGCGTCATGATCGACGAGGGATTGATTCGGCGACGCTTTGAATCGCTTTCGCCGCATCTGGACGAACGTCGCCGGCGGTTGTTCGCGGCGACGACGGTGCAGGAAATCGGTCGTGGCGGGATCGCGGCGGTGTCGCGGATCACCGGGATGGCGGCATCCACGATTGGACGCGGGCTAAAGGAGCTTTCGGCGCAAGCGCCGCCTTTGGCCGTGGGCCGGGTGCGACGGTCGGGCGCCGGCCGCAAGCCGCTGACGAAGAAAGATGCGACGCTCGTGCGCGACCTGCTCGCCCTCATCGCGCCAGACGAGCGCGGCGATCCGATGTCGCCTTTGCGCTGGACTTGCAAGAGCTTGCGCCGGCTGGCCGACGAGCTGAGGAAGCTCGGGCATAAGGTCAGCCATCGCATGGTCGGGAAGATCCTTAAGGAGCTGGGCTACAGCCTGCAAGCCAACAGCAAGACGCGCGAGGGCTCGGATCACGAGGATCGAGACGCGCAGTTTGCGCACCTCAATGAAAAGGTGAGCGCCGCGCTCGCCGCCAACGAGCCGGTGATCTCGGTCGACGCCAAGAAGAAGGAGCTCGTCGGCGACTTCAAGAACAATGGGCGCGAATGGCGCGCGAAGGGCTCGCCCGAGGAAGTTCGCGTTCATGATTTTCTGATCAAGGAGCTCGGGCGCGCGACACCCTACGGCGTTTACGATCTCGCGGACAACGCAGGCTGGGTGAGCGTCGGCATGAGCTGCGACACCGCGGCGTTTGCGGTTGCGACGATCAGAAGATGGTGGCTCGAGATTGGGCGGCTGCGCTATCCTGGCGCAACGCGTCTCGTCATCACGGCGGACGGCGGCGGATCGAATGGCTCACGCGTGCGCTTGTGGAAGCTGATGCTCCAGCGCCTCGCCGACGAACTCGGTCTCGCTATCGAGGTCCATCATTTTCCGCCCGGGACCAGCAAGTGGAACAAGATCGAGCACCGGCTGTTCTCCTTCATCAGCATGAACTGGCGCGCCACGCCGCTCGTCACCTATCAGGTGATCATCGACATGATCTCCTCGACAACGACGAAAACCGGGTTGAAGGTTCATTGCGAACTGGACGCCAACGAATACCAGAAAGGCGTAACCGTCTCCGATGAGCAAATGGCCGCCCTCAACATCGAGCGCGACCATTTTCACGGCGAGTGGAACTACACCATCAAGACAAGCAGCGACCGCTCAAATGAAGCGGTAATTTAGGCACAGGCTCTAAGGAGACCACAAGATACTCGCCAAGCCTCGCTCTCAATTCGCCGTTCGCGTCACTACGCCTAACGAAGACGACCCGCTCACCTCATGCGCCATCTTCGGATGCGGGAGATTGCCCCAAGCCCGCGCTGGCAAGGGCCTTTCACTCACCCACTGCCGCTATCACGTCCAATATCGCAACAGGCACGGTTCCTTCTGGAAAGGCACCTACCGCGCCGCCGATCTCCGTGACCACCGCCGCGCCGCCGAGAGATACCTCAAGGCCCACCTTGACGACTACTGGATTGCCGCCGCACTCAAGGCCATTGCAGGCACGTTGGAAGGCGCGGGGCCGAACGAGAGGGTTGTCGATACCTTGACCATGAGGCCGGCGCATAAGGCCCGCGCTGCCTTCGCCCGGATGCGGGAGAGGAGCGTTCCCCCGCTTCGCCTCCTCATCATTCACCTTGCGGTTTCTGCGGCGGTTAAGGATGACCCCATACGGCCAGGCGACGATGGGAGCGAATACCGCCTCACCCAAATCGGCAAGGCGGCCATGCGGACGGCGAGCGGCCACCATTCATACTACGGGCCGGGCAATCAATATGACCGTTACCCCCGATCATCCGGCCAGCTACTTCGCCGCATAGGCTGGACCCTAGAGGTAGACTGCGAACAGGTCGCGGCCGCGCACCTGGACGCCATCCTTGCCTTCAGGAACGAAAACTATGGGGAGAGGGATAGGACCGTGAGGGTTGGCAAGTGGGCATGACCAAGGGCCGGTGAGCGATGAAACTTGAGGCCGCCACCCAATCGACTGATTTAGTCAAGGAGTTCACGGACGCACAGCCCAAACGCTCCGAGGTCATGTTTGATTCCTACCTGACCTCAAGCCACCCCTTTGTCATAGCGTTGGCCGACAACTTGGCGTTTCCCTATGAACACCTCTGGTTCCGCCGCAAGCAGAAGATGCGGGACGCGGACCGGGAAAGTCTCAAGACTATCCTTCGCGCCATCATCGCAAACCTCGCCAAGGCCAGCTACGCGGGACTTGAGCCTCCGCAAATTGCCGTTCACTTGAGGGCCGCCAAGCAAAAGCAGACTCGATATGACCGCAAGGGCTTCAACGGCCTGCAAAAGATACTTGAGACCGTCTCCGCCAACCATGGGGGCTTTTCGCTCGTCAAGTCCCGCCAAAAGGGCATTGCGAGCGCGCTCAAGGCTGACGAGAGTTTCAGGGAAGCCATGGGGCGCTTCAAGTTCCGCGCCGAGGACTTTGAGCAAGCGCCGGGTCGGGAAACGATATGGCTCACGAAAGTCACGGCCCGGGACTACGTGGCGGACACGGTAGAGCGGGAGTTGATCGACTACGCCGAGACCCCAGAGACTGTTCGCTACCGCGAGGAAATGGCGACGATCAACGAAGCGCTCCGCAAAGCGGACATGCTGATGTTGTCGGATGGCAATCCGCCCCCGCTCACGTCACTCCGGGAGCTTCGCCGCGTCTTCAACCTGCCGCCAGGCAGCCCCCAGGGGACGGAACGCTTCGACCATGGTGGCAGGCTTTGGGGCGGATGGTGGGAGACCCTCAAGCGCGCTCGCCGGCAGTTCATGCGGCTTGAGGGGGAGCTTGTCGCGGAGCTGGATTTTTCCTCGCTGTTCCTCAGGTTGGCGTATTTGGAAGGCGGGCAGACGCCCCCAGACTGTGACCTTTACGCGATGGTCCCGGGCCTGGCCGATTGGCGCGACGGCGTGAAGCAGGTTCTGAACGCCCTGTTTTTCCAGACAGCGCCGATGCTACGGCTCCCCAAGGGCGCGAAAGCCTTGTTGCCGCCCCGCGCCAGCGCCGCCACTGTCCGGGCCGCAATTCTCACGGCGCATCCGGTCCTAGAGCCCATCCTAGAGACTGGCATTGGCGGGCGCTTGTTCTTCAAAGAAAGCCAAATCTTGGTTGCAGCCCTACTCCGACTGATCCGCCAAGGCCACTTCGCCGCCCTCCCGCTCCATGATGGCATTCTTTGCCCGCGCTCAAGTGCCGCAATAGTGGAAAAGGCGATGGGCGATGCAGCGGAGGAAATCGTCGGCTTCCGCCTGCCTATCTCCTTGAGGCAGAACAATTAACTGTTCCCCCCTAAAGGCTAGGTGGTCCTCAAAGCAAAGACGAGCTAATCTGGGGCAGTAGCGATGATGGTATAACCTCTCATCCTTCCCCATCCCGATCACCTTCGCCACTAAAACCTAGGGTGCCACCTAATGCCTCAGGGGGGTCTAACCTTGAGAAACATTGGGCTATACCTCTGGCCAGCGCGGGGAGCACTGTGCCCAACCAGATTGGCTTGGGCAGTTTACCAGGGATGCGAGCACATACCTTAAGCTCCCCTTAGGCTCACCTTAGGCGAAGGGGGCGAGGCCAAGCACCTTGGCAGGGCCTTAGGCTATCACCCGATGTGACCTCAGGCTGTTACCCTGGGTAGGGGCGGCGGAAGGTAGAACCACCACCACCACCGTCACCCGTGACCTTGAGGCTGGCCCCCCAGGTTACCCGGCGATGAGGGCGGCAGTGCGGGCAACCCTAAGGGATGGCGTCCGGTAGGCAGGGGAAGGGCGCGAGGGCGGGGCATTAGGACCGGCCACCCGTCAATATGAGTCCCCTTTGCGGACCCGAACCGGCCTCTTGGACGCGAAAGGGAACTGTGATACAGGACTGGCACACAAATCGACAGGACGGCCCCAGCGATCTAAGCAGAATCAACCGCTTATAAGCTTGGCCGCGCAATCCTCTCCTGGGCACCAAATCAAAGGCTTAGGCCATCCAAATTTGTCCAAAAACGATTGAAAATCAACTTGGTTGCTTCTTTTCGGCGTCCAACAGTGTCCTTGGCCGTCCGTTGGTATCCGCCGCCGATGTTGGTATAATGCTTGGTATCGGCTCGCCACCAACATTTCAGATACCAACATGCCCCTCACAGAAGCAGCCGTCCGCGCGGCGAAGCCCGGCCCAAAGATCGTGAAACTCTCCGACGGCGGCGGCGCTCCGAGACGGAGGCCGACCGCAAGGCCAAGATCCTATGCATAGAGGACGACGTGGAATGCGCGGCGGTGCTGCGCGAGAGACTCGAACGGCGCGGTTATACGGTCTTCGTCGCCTCCGACGCGCTGCAGGGCTTGGCGCTGCTCCTGAAATGGCAACCCGATCTCGTGCTCTCGGACTTGAGCATGTCGGGCATGACGGGGCTCGACCTGTTGAAGCGGCTCAATCAGCTCGCGCCGGAGCGCGCGCCCGTGCCCTTCCTCTTCTTGTTCGGCCTGAGCGAGAGGGAGAGCCGGGCATCGGGCAGAACCCTCAGCGCCGCAGACTTCATTGCAAAGCCGGTCGATTTTGATACGCTGCTGCAATGTGTCGAGGGTCGATTGACCGGCGTTCCCGCGGTCAAGCCCGTTGAGAGCCGGAGCGCGCTGACGGAGCGGGAGATCGAAGCGCTGATGTGGGCGGCGCGAGGCAAGACCCGCAGCCAGATTGCCGAGATCATGGGCATTACGGTCAGGACGGTCGTGTTTCACCTCAATAGGGCGCAAGCGCGGCTCGGCGCTGCCACCTTCGCGGAAGCGGTGGTCAAGGCGGCGTTGCAGGGTTTGATCGACGCATGAGACGCGGCGGACGAAGGAAGCGTCGTCGACCGGACTCGGTCGGAATGGAAAACAGGGACAGCCTTTGAGCGACAGCGCAATGAAACAGGTTACTGCGATCATCAAGCCGTTCAAGCTGAACGATGTCAGGGACGCTTTGAATCACATCGGCATTTCCGGCCTCACGGTCACCCATGTGCAAGGCTATGGGCGCCAGAGGGGGCAGGGCGCCGTTTATCGCGGCCCGGAATATGAGGTGAAGTTCATCCCCAAGCTCAAAGTGGAAGTGCTCGTCGTCGCTGAGTCCGCCGAGGAAGTGTTCGGGACGCTGTTGAAGGCCGCCTACACGGGACAACTGGGCGATGGCAAGGTCTACATCCAGGACGTCGAGAAAATCGCACGGATTCGGACCGGGGAGCAGGATCGTCAAGCGCTTTGAGCCAGAGAGCCGAGGGCCCCACAGGCGGCGAGACAATTGACGTCTTGTGAGATTCTTCACCCCGTTCGATCCCGCGGAGCTCGAGATGGGGCTGGCGAGCGGCAGACGAAGGGGTCGAATTTAAGCGAGACGGCGGACGCGGCATCGCACTTCGTTACGGTCCAGCCCTTTTGGGCTCGAACGCGCCGGCCATCGCGGGGCACGCGACCTGCCCCGTTCTGGCGCTGCGATTGGCGAACGGGCGGGGATGCTAGTCTTCTCGCCGACCTCGGACCCCTACGCGGCGCGCGACTTTAGCCTTTTCAGCGCCGCCTCGATCAAGGCGATGTCTTCCCGTTCGGGCGCTTCGGCCGTCGGATCGGCGAAATCCCGCATGATTTCCGCCTGCCGATGGTGCGGGACTTCGCCGTAGCCGACGAAGGTCGTCGCCTCGCTCTCATGTCCGAGGTTTTGGCTCCAAGCCTTCCATTCTTCCGGCGTTCGACAAAGGCGTTGCCCAAGCCGCACCAGCGTGTCGCGGAAACTGGCACCATCAGCGAAGAGAATTTCGAATTAAGTGGGTATCCCCTTCACTGACCTGAGGCTGCGGAATCGGTTGGATTTGTTGGTTTTCCTATGATGGAGCGGTAGGGCGCTGGGTCGATGGCGACGGCTTGCTCAACGAGTCTGTGGAACAGAAGGCCCCTGGCATTCGAGCGTCGGCGGTTGAAGCGGAAGGTGAACTCGTCGAGGTAGTAGTCGAGATGCTGGCGCTGAACGCCGCCCTGATGCGTGCCGAGGAGCCAGCGCTTCAAGAGCGAGGCGACCTTGTGCACGCGCGGCATGACCTCGTGCGCGGGATCGGAACCGGCGCTGATGACGCTGACCTTGTGCTTGTAGCCGGCTGCTTCGAGCCTGGCATAACCTCTCCAGCCATCGGTGTGGATGGTGGCTCCGGACACGACCGCGTTGCGAACGAAGGGCAGCAGGCTGTCCGCCGACACGTCCTCGATCCGGCGCAGTCGGATGCGGCCGATGCCCTGGCCGCTCTCCTCGGCTGCAATCGCGACAATGGCTTTGCACTCGATCTCTCGGCCCCCTTTGTCCTTTTCCGGGCCGCCAACATAGGTTTCGTCGATCTCGACCGTTCCGCTGAGCGCGTCGCGGCCAGGCCGCACCATGGCCCGGCGCAGCTTGTGCAGCCAAGTCCAGGCCGTCTCATAGCTGCCGAGCCCAAGCGCCCGCTGCAGTCCGAGCGCGCTGACGCCGTTCTTCTGGCTCGTCACGAACCACATGGCCATGAACCAGGTCCGCAGCGGCTTGCGCGTGCCCTCGAAAATCGTCCCCGCGGTGAGCGACGTGCGCGCGTGACAGCTGCGGCAGCGAAGCAGTTTGTCCGACATCGCCCAAGGCGCGCCGCACATGCCGCAATGCGGGCAGACGAAGCCCTTCGGCCAGCGCACGCGTCGAATGTACTCCCGACACGCCTCATCGTCTCGGAACCACTCGTCGATCTCTTGGAACGTGCGAGGGTAATCGATACCGGCTACGGGATGCGAGTAACCGTCCATCCGCGCCAGATAGCACCCCGGTTGAGGTCAGTGAAGGGGATACCCACTTCGAATTAAATACACCAGCTTGTAGGTATGACGATAAGTCAGTCCCACACGTAGTCCCAGACTTTTGCGGCACATGCGCCCGAGCGCCGCTTTCGTTTCCCGCGCACTCCCGTCCCATGCGGCCTCTCCACGCTCGCGATCTTGTTGCACATCGCGTGTGGCCGCAAAGGGCTCCAAAAAGCTCAATGTGTCTGAGCTCATCGTAGATTGGGGTGGGGACAAAGGATCTGGCCACGCGGGATCTTCTGAAGGCGGCGTTGGAATAGTTTCCGGAGGCGGCACGGGAATGTCGGGCGGCGCCGGCTGCGGCTCGCCGGGCGTTAGCGGAGGAATAACTTCCGGACCAGGAGGCTCCGGCAAACTCGACGGCTCTGGAGGCGCCTCCTGGGGTGGCGGTTCTCGCTGTCCGAGCGGCGACTGTCTTGCAAATGAGAATCCGGCAGTCGACATTGAGGCGTTTTCCGCGCGACATCGCCCGTTGATCAGAGTTGACCCAGACAAGCAGCGGCTAGCAGACGCCGCACTTCACGGGAGAGTAAATGTATGCCGGTATGAAATTGGCCAGCCTTCAAGAGCCGCCGTTGGAGGATCCGAGGCTGGTTCGGAGCGCTTGCCAAGACCCCTATGAAGTCGCTGAAGAAGCTCCCGTGAGTGGTTTCCCGCGGCGCATACCAACATCTTCGCCGCCCTCGCCGCAGAGCGATCAGCGCCGACATGTCTCCAACCGCGCGGGCAGCCGAGAATCCTCCGAGCGCCGTGACTGGGTTCGCGTGGATCGGCAGCGGGCCTCACTCCTTCTCAGCTTTCGGCGAAACCGGCGGCCCGGAATCCCATCGTAAGCTGGCAGATCGCGCCTGTAGCTCTAACTCTGGAGTTGCAGCCTTTACGCATGCCAGGTCGACTGCGGGGCGGCGCCTTCGAAGGAGCGCAGACCATGATCTCGAGACGAAACGTTCTGACCGCGACGGCCGCTGGCGCGATGGCCGCGGCGGCGAATTCCGGCCGAGCGGCCTCTTTCGGCAATCCAGACGAGCCGCCGCAAGGAGCGGTCAACGCCACGAACCCGGCGAGCACAACCGATCCGGGCCCGCACAATGACGTTTTGGCTAGCCAGTTTCCCGCCGCGCAGTCTCCGCCCGCGACCGACGTCGGAGACCTCCCTCAGTTTTGGGCGTCGTTCAACAATGCGCCGAAGCGCATTCAGAACGGGGGCTGGGCGCGTCAGGTGACCCAGGCGGATTTCGCCATTTCCGACGCCATTTCCGGGGTCAATATGCGCCTGACCGCCGGCGGCATAAGGGAACTGCACTGGCATCTCGCGGCCGAATGGGCCTACATGACTTACGGCGGCTGCCGGGTCACGGTTCTCGACGACAAGGGCCGCGCCTATGTCTCCGACGTGAAGGAAGGCGATCTTTGGTACTTTCCTTCCGGCTTCCCGCATTCGCTGCAGGGTCTGCCGCCGGACGGGTGCGAGTTCGTCATCTGCTTCGATGACGGCAAAGCCACCGAATTCAACACCACTCTGGTGACGGATTGGCTCGCCCACACGCCTCCAGAAATTCTTGCGGAAAATTTCGGCGTTCCGGTCACGGCGTTCTCAAAAATCCCGCTCCACAATCGCTATATTTTCCAGGGTCAGACGCCGCCTCCCTTGGATACGGTCAAGAGGGCGATGGAGAAGCCGGGCGACTTCCCTCCCTATCCCTTCACCTTCTCCCTCGCCTCGTCAGCGCCCGTGAAGAAGACAAAAGGCGGTGAGGTCCGCGTCGCGGACAGCAGCAATTTCAACGTCTCCAAGACGATCGCCGTTGGGCTCGTCACGATTCATCCAGGCGCCTTGCGGGAATTGCATTGGCACCCCAATGCGGACGAATGGGCTTATTGGATCAAGGGCAAGGCGCAAGTCACGGCCTTCGAGACCGGTCCGAAGGCCGTGACCTTGAACTTCAGCCCAGGCGACATCGGCTACGTCAAGCGTAATAACGGGCACTATGTCAAAAATATCGGCGACACCGATCTCCAGTATATCGAGGTGTTCAGGAGCTCCTATTACGCGGATGTCTCCCTGTCCGATTGGCTCACGCATTCGCCGCCGGAAATGGTTGCCGAGACCCTCAACATCGATGCGGCGACGATCGCGAAATTCCCCAAAAACCGGCCGCTCGTGATGCCGGAGTGATGGCTTTCAAGCAAACGAGCGCTGCGGCCGCACCGGCGTTCGCAGGCGCCGCCTCCACCACCGCAAACGCAGCGTCGGCCACCCCTTGAGGCGGCCGACGCAGCGTCAAAGCCGCTGATCCCGGAATTTGATTTAGGAACGCCCCGTTCAACGCACAAGCGCTGACAGGCTGGCTTTCCTCAATAAAAACCTGCTCGATCAAGAGGATTTGACGTGGGTCTGATGTCATCGAGTTGATAGAAAAGGGCCACACGCGTAATATACAAGGACAGTATTATTCTCCGTTACTGGCTCTCTGTCTAAAGCAGGGAGACAGCGCGTGAGCTGTTGGAACAGCGTGGCGTTCTAGACTGCGCAGCAGAAGCTCTAAGGGAGAGAGAAATGGCTGAGAAAGAAATCGAACTCACCCCAAAGGTCTACACGTTTGCCGCCATTGGCGCGGTGATCTTCGGCGTGGCCGGCGCCTGGGCCTTCGCCGGCACTCCGGCCGGGATCGTTTCCCCTGCGTTGGTCGGCGCCCTCGCCGGCGGCGCGCTCGGGATGTTCTTCTAAGCGTTCAATCGTCTCGCGACGAAAGTGGCGACGCCGCCAAGCGCGCGTCGCCATTTGCAATTTTCCAGCGCTCGACGCCGATTTGCTGCCGTGAACGCGCATGAGCGCGCGCCTCATCTCCCAACAAAGCTCAAAACAAGCAGCAGAAGTAGGACCAAGCTCACGCTCTTCCAGAAAAGGAGCGGATTGCGGTGGTAGAGCGGTTTTCTCGCCGCAACGGGCACGACGCCCCGATGCATGCCGTTTTCAAGCTCGAACGCGAACTCCAGAACGTCTCCATGCCGATCGCTCGGCTGGTGGACCGCAGCGGCCCGCATAATCGCCGCGTCGAGCCACGCGGGCAGGTCCGGCCGCCTTTTGATTAGGGGGCGGGGATGGCCAAAGCGCGGCTTGATGAACGGCTCGATCTCGCCATAGGGGTAGTCGCGCGCGAAGGCGCGGTAGAGCGTCACGCCAAGCGCATAAAGGTCGGACGCCTCGTCGCCCGCTGCGCCAGCGAACAATTCCGGCGCCATGTAGCTCGGCGTGCCCGGGATGTCCTCAGTCTGGAAATCCTCGAGACGCGGCGCGCTGCAGACCCCAAGATCGACCAAACGCAAGCCGCCGTCCTTCAGCAGGATCACGTTGTCGGGCTTGATGTCGCGGTGAATCACGCCAGCGCGGTGGAGCGCTGCGACGGCGCGCGCGAGGCGCGAGGCGATCGAAAGGCCTTCCTCCAGCTCGATCCTGGGCGCTCGCTTCAGTCGCGTTTCGAGCGTCTCGCCCTCGTAAAAGGGCATGACGGAGTAGAGGCGCATTCGCCGGCCCTCGTCCGGCTCGACGATCTCGCCGACGAAGGGACTGCGCACGCGGGCGGCATCCTGAAAGAGGACAAGGCAGAGCTTGCCGCCACAATGGCCGGCAGCCGATACTCTGATATTTTCGAAGCTCAGAGTTTAGACGGAGTGCGCGCGTGTCGCGGCGATTTCGATGCCGTGAGAACAAGCGTCTCGGAATCATGACTTTGGCAAAAGAAAAGCCCGGCGCGAGGCCGGGCTTTCTGCTGATTGGGCTGTTGGGAGCCGATCAGTATTTGGCGAGAACCGGGGCGGGCTCGGCCCAGTTGAAGTGATAGTTCACGCCGGCGCGGACGACGTTGATCTCGGGGTGGAAGCGATAGCCCCAGTTCCAGCCGTTGGCGCCGGTGAGGCCGCCGCTGCTGAGATCGATATAGAGATATTCGACCTTCGCCGACCAGCGGGGAGCGAACATCCACTCCAGGCCGCCGCCGGCGGTCCAGCCGGTGGGGGTGTTGTTGTAGCTCCAAGCGCTCACGCCGCCGTAGGCGAAGCCCGCCGTGCCATAGACGAGCAGCGAGGGGGTGAAGAGCCAGCCGGCGCGGCCGCGCACCGTGCCGAACCAGTTGAGGGCCAAGCTGCCGCCGTTGATCGCCGAGACCGGAACCAGGATGCCAGTCCCAGGGCCAAAAGGGGGTGTCAGGAACGGCGACGGATAGAGGGAAGAATTGCCCTGTCCGTTGCTGCTGATGCTCGAGCCCTGGAAGTCGGCCTCAACGCCCACCACGATCGACGGGTTAAATTGGAAGTTGTAGCCGACCTGCGCGCCGCCGATGACGCCGCCCGCGGAGCCCGTTTGATTGCCGTTGGGCAGGAAGAACAGGTTCGGGGAAGTGGTGAAGTTCGGCAGGAGACCCGCGCCGCCGAAGGCGTAGTTCGGATCCCAATAGGCCGAGCCTTCGTTGTTGGGGTTGTTGGAGTTCCAGCCGCCGCCGATGTTCAGACCGCCGTAGAAGCCGGTCCAGATCAGCGGGGGCGGCGGGGGGATGTAGACCGGCGGGGCCTTGCGGGAGGGGAGATCGGCGGCGAGCGCCGAGCCCATGCCGAGCGCCAGAGCCACCGTCGCGAGTGAGATGTAAGTCTTCATTAAGCAACCTCCGTTGAGCACGTTGGAATTTCTGAGTTCGCTGTGGCCTCAAAAACTCTGCGGTTACATTTCATCAAACTCCGACGAGGAACTACCGAATTCGTGACAAACAAGCTTGTGGGGAACGATTCCCTCGAGCTGTGGCAATTTGGCAACACTATTTGTTGCCTGCTCATCGCATCGGAGAATTCACGGGCGCCGACGCTTGGAGGAGTTTGCAGGAGGCAACTCGAACGTGTTAGCGGAAAGACGCCAAGGCTACGCTATCTCATCAGTTTAGCTCGTGGCGCAGCTTAAGCGCTTGAGAAGCTTCGTCGTTGCGCGCGTATCTTATGGCCGAGGGAAAGTTTTGAATTCAAACGCTTATCAACGCATGGGCGCTTTGGTCGGCGTTCCCCCGCTTCTCGATGAGTTCGGGGTGGGGCTGCGAGACGCCATTGACGGCCTACCGATCGACCCCCGCGCCTTCGAGGACCAGGATTACCGAATTCCTTACCCGATAGGCGGAAGTCTGCTCGAGCGCTGCGTGAGACTGACGGGATGTCCGTATTTCGGGCTGCTGCTCGGCTCGCGCTACGATCACCGCGCTCTCGGTTTTGCCGGAGAGTGGATGGCTAATGCCCCCGACCTTGGGGCCGCATTGACAGGTTTCGTGACCCTTCAGGACGGCAATTCCCGCGGCGCATCGGTCTACCTTCATCGGTTGCGCGATTGCTGGGTGTTGGGCTACGGCATTTACGAGCCCAGCACTATCGGGCGTGACCAAATCTATTTGCTGATCGCGGCGCTGGGGTCGAATTTCATCCGTTCACTGACGGGCGGAGCCGTGGAGCCGCTCGAAGTCCTGCTCTCGATCAAAAAACCTGCTGATGCTAAGCCCTATAAGGCTGTTTTGGGAAATGGAGACGTCCGCTTCGACCAACCTCAAACGGGTCTCCTATTTCCTCGATCGGCTTTGAACGCCCCCATTTCTGGAGCCCGGCCGTCGGAGCTGGAGCGGTTGCATAAACTTGCAGTAGCCTCGAGGCCAGCCAGCGACACGGTTTGGACCGATCGGGTAAGGCATGCGATGCGGCCATTGCTAATTCGAGGCGAGCCTACGAGCGCCGCGATGGCGGAATTCCTCGGCGTCTCGAAAAGAACGCTGTATCGGCATCTTGAGACTGAAGGCGCAAGCTTTCAGCCTCTGCTCGACGAGGTGCGTTACGGCATGGCGCGAGAGTTACTGACGATCACGGAGCTGTCGGTGAGCGAGATCGCCGACGCGCTGGCGTATTCGACCCACTCTCACTTCACAGAAGCCTTCCGCCGCTGGAGCGGCGTCACTCCAAGCGATTGGCGCGGGGCAGGAAGCCAGCCTGGCGTCTTTGAGGTCAACGAGAAATAGGGAATTCGAAGCCGCACGGGCCCTTGTCCCGCCGTTTTGTTCAACAACCCCTTCTTCAGGGGTCGCCATATGGTCACCACAAAACCAGCGGCGATTGGAGCGGACTCCCTAACCGGCTGATCTTTTGGTGAGCGCGCTGGGACTCGAACCCAGGACCCCCTGATTAAAAGTTTGATGGCCTGCCTTTCTCGGCGATTTCTGCAAGCTCCTGCAGCACTATAGTTACAAGATATTCAACGCATTTCAGATTGCTCTTGATTTCCGGTGAGCGATGGTGCTTTCTGGTTTCTGCTTACCAGCTGCTTACCAGCTGCTTACCAGATCGCAAGTCAGAGGGTCAGACCATGGCGCAGGGGCGTATCACGAAGCGGGCTGTCGACGCGCTGCAATGCCCCGCGGGTAAAGATCGGGGTTTCCTGTGGGATGACGCGCTCGCGGGCTTCGGCGTTGCGACGTTTCCGACGGGCCGCAAGGTCTATGTCGCGCAGTATCGTCAGAATGGCCGCTCGCGCCGCGTCGCGATCGGCGAACATGGGCGGTTGACGCCAGACGAGGCTCGCTCACAAGCCAAGACAATCTTGGGCGCGGTGGAGACCGGGGCTGACCCCATTGCCGAACGCCGCGCCGCGCGGGCCGTGCGAACGTTCGGCGACGTTGCTGACGATTTCATCCGAGTGCATGTCGAGGTAAAGCGCAAGGGCCGCACATCGGCCGAATATCAGAGAATCCTGAAAGCTCATGTCCTGCCCGCGATCGGCTCCAAACGCGTGTGCGATGTGCGGCGCGCAGATTTGACGAAGCTGCACGGCAAGTTTGCCGATCGACCCTACGAGGCCAATCGCGCGCTGGCGCTGGTCTCCGCCATCTGGAATTGGGCTGCGCGCCGGGACGAAGTGGCGCTCGCCGACAATCCCGCCAAGGGTATCGAGCGCTATCCCGAGCAAGGGCGCGAGCGCTTCCTAACCTCGGATGAGTTGGCACGACTCGGCTCGGCGCTCGCAGAGGGCGAGGCCGAGGGCCTACCCTACGCGATTGACGAGACGAAGCCGAACGCCAAGCACGCGCCCAAAGCGGAAAGCCGCCGTGCAAAGCTGGACCCCTTCGCCGTCGCAGCGATCCGCCTCTTGATCCTGACAGGCGCCCGCCTCCGCGAAATTCTTGACGCGAGATGGTCGCAAGTCGATTTGGAGCGGGGTATCCTTTTCCTCGCCAACTCCAAGACCGGCAAAAAGCCGATCTATCTGAGCGCGGCCGCGCAAGCCGTGCTTGCGGCGCTCCCGCGCATCGAAGGCAATCCGCATATTATCGCGGGCGCGAAGGATGGAGCCCCACGGTCGGACCTCAAGAAGCCTTGGGCCGCCGTGAAGCGCGCGGCCAGCCTTGAGGGCGTTCGTCTGCATGATCTTCGCCACAGCTTCGCCAGTGTCGGCGCCGGCGCGTCTATGGGGCTCCCGATCATCGGCAAGCTCTTGGGCCACTCTCAGGCCGCGACGACGGCGCGATATGCGCATCTCGACGCGGACCCGCTGCGACGCGCGGTCGACACTATCGGCGCGACGATCGCCGCGGCGATGGAGGGCAAGAGGGGCGCTGAGGTTGTGGCGTTGCCAATCTCGAGCGTGAAAACTCGCTGACTGTCGATAGCGGTCAGGCCTCTTTGGGCTGCGAGGGGACGGTGCTCAGATGCTCGGCGAGCCATCGGTCGGGGCGTCGCTTTGACCCATGCGGCGCCGCCCCAGCCCCGCGAATGGGACATTTGCGCCATTTTGTCACCTTCGTGAAGGCGTTTCACGGTAAAGTGCTCACCGATGCGCGCATTGGCGAAATGTCGCTGACGCTGAAGAAGCAGCAAGGCGTGGGCGGGCGTCGCCTATTAATTCAAGGCGCTGATCGCCCGCGAGGGGGAGGCCTTGGCCGCAGGCGCATCGGCCTTGTGGGGCAAGCGCAATATCGGCATACTCGCGCTCTAGCGAGCCTGCGTCCGGCGAATTGCGATCGAGATTGGCGTGAATTGAGCTAAGCGGCGGAGCCTCAATGAAACGAAGCGTCAGAGATTGCACCTTTGACCTGCTGCGGCGGCTCGGCTTGACGACCGTGGTCGGGAATCCCGGCTCGACGGAAGAACCCTTCCTTCAAAACTTCCCGAAAGACTTCGATTATGTGCTGGCGCTGCAGGAGGCGAGCGTCGTGGGCATTGCCGACGGCCTGTCGCAAGGCCTGCGCAAGCCCGTCGTCGTCAATGTGCACACGGGCGCCGGGCTCGGCAACGCCATGGGCTGCATCCTCACGGCCTATCAAAACAAGACGCCGCTCATTCTCACAGCGGGGCAGCAAACGCGGGAAATGCTGCTGATCGAGCCGCTGCTCACCAATATCGACGCCACGATCCTGCCCAAGCCCTGGGTGAAATGGAGTTATGAGCCGTCCCGGCCGGAAGACGTTCCCGCCGCCTTCATGCGCGCCTACGCCGCCGCCGTCCAACCGCCGAGCGGGCCGGTGTTCCTCTCCCTGCCGCTCGATGACTGGAACAAGGAGATCGACGACGCGGATGTTTTCCGCTCGGTCTCGACGCGGGTCGGCGCCGACCCTCACAGATTGGAGGAATTCGCGCGGCTCATCAACGACAGCCGCAGCCCCGTGCTGGTCTACGGATCGGACATTGCGCGCGCTAAAGCCTGGGACGCCGGCGTGCTTTTCGCGGAGAAGCTCAACGCGCCGGTCTGGGCGGCGCCCATGAACGAGCGCACCCCATTTCCGGAGAACCACGCCCTCTATGCCGGCGCCCTGCCGCCCGCCATCGGCCCGCTCAGCGCGCTGCTCAGCGGCCATGACCTCGTCGTCGTGATCGGCGCCCCGGTGTTCCGCTACTACCCCTATGTGGCCGGCCGTTATCTACCGGAAGGAGCGCGCCTGCTCCAAGTGACGGACGATCCGGGGGTGGCGGCCAAGGCCGCCGTCGGGGACAGCGTCGTCTCCGACAGCCTGCTCTTCCTCGAGGAGATGACGCCGCTCGTCGCCAGTCGGCTTGCGGCCGCGAGCACCTCCGGCCCCAAGGCGAAACCTCAATCAAAATCGCTGGAGGGGCTGCCGCTCTCACCCGACAAGCTGTTCAAGATCCTTGCCGCGCGCTGCCCAGCGGATTTCGTCCTCGTCGAGGAATCGCCGTCGAACGTCATCGAGCTGCAACGACATTTCCAGATCGATCAGCCGGACCGATTCTACACTTTCTCCTCGGGCGGGCTCGGCTGGGACATGCCCGCCGCCGTCGGCCTCGCGCTCGCCGAGCAGAAGACCGGCCGCAACCGGCCCGTCATTGCGATCATGGGCGACGGATCGTTCCAATATTCCGTGCAGGCCATCTACACGGCCGTTCAGAAAAAGGTCCATATCGTTTTCGTCGTCCTGCAAAACGAAGAATATGCGATCCTGAAAGAATTCGCGGCTCTGGAAGATACGCCAAACGTCCCCGGCCTCGACCTCCCCGGCATCGACCTGGTCTCGCTGGGAAAGGGCTATGGCGCGAGGTCCGTTCGCGCCGAGACGGCGGAAGGGGTCGCTGAGGCTTTTGCTGCGGCGCTCGCTTTCAAAGGCGCAAGCGTCGTCGCAGTTCCCATCACCAAAGGGCTCAGGCCTTTGTTAGGATGAGGCGCGGCCTCGTTCGGCGATCTGGAGCCCCGACCCATCATCGACAGGCGAAGACGGCGACAAAAGAGCCATTACGCCCTTAATAGCGCAAGAAATCGCACGAATCTGCGATTAAACAGCCGGCGACTAGCGACGTGCTGACGATCGCCGGCGCCGCCGTACCGAAGTTGCGTACAGAGGGGACGTCATGAGATGGCACAAGCAACTCATCTTCGCGGCCCTGCTAACGGCCACCTGCTGCGTGACGCCAGCCTATGCTCGGCCTGGTGATCTCGTTTCCAAAGAGCAGCAAAAAGCTATCCTGGGGATGGCTTGGGGGCCGGTCCTGGATCAAACGAGCTGCTATATCGAGCTGTTCGGCGAGAAAGTCGTCAATGGCCCATGCGTCCTGCGGGTTGCAAGGGTTAAGGACGCTGCCTGCACGGGCTACTTCATGTTTGCAGGACACTTTAAGTCCGAATTCCGGGATGAAGTTCCCGTTGCCGTCGTATGCAAAAGGCTCGGCGATGGAGGCGCTGGGGGCCAGGGCTTCCAAATCACAGACGACGGTAATGTCATCGATCTTGGATTGTTGACGTACAATAGCGGTGCCTGCATTGACAATCCATCGGCGAAAGTATGCTGGCACGAAAAGCCGCTTCCACCTTTCTGAAAGGAAGGCGTGAATGGCTGATCGAAACCGCAAGCTTCCGGCATCGACAGCCTATCTGAGGGCCGCCAGAGCCGGCATTAAGATGTTGGAGGAGCAAAAACCGATGGACGATCGGTTTTTGTTTCTTGTTGCCGGTATTCTTGCATGTCTCCGTGCGGTACAGCATACGCTGGTAAATCATGACGGTAAGTTATCAAAGAAACACAAGGCCATAATCGATGAATGGTGGGAAAGCACACGAAGAATGGATGGCGAGGAAATCAAGTTTATCAGGCGCTCTCGCGATTTTATCTTAAAGGAGGGGGTATTTCAAGGGAGCGCAGGCTTTCGGCGCGAGTATGTTCAGGACGGGACAATCTGGCGCGCTTCGGAAGGCTGGGCAGCATGCTATTTCGTTGACGGCCAACATCGCGATCTTATTGCCGACATGCGTGCCGCAGCCGATTGGTGCGAAATCCAATTATCGACGTTGGAGCCGCACCTGCCGGTCATCAATTTACCCGGTGACGCTGTGACAGACTGAAGGTTGCAATCGGTTAGCTCAACGTGGCTCGACGAGAGGAGCCAAGGGGGTCCGAATAGGGTCATCCTTTCGCCCTCGCGAAGGGCAGCGATGGGTCATCCTTTCGCCCTCGCGAAGGGCAGCGATGGGTCATTTTGTAGCTTCGGCTCGCGACAACGACACGCCGGCTCTGCGCGAGCGTCGGGCGCATGGGCGGGCGGAGCGCGGCGCCTGCGTTTTGCAGCGGCCGATGCGCTCATGCGCGCGGGGGAAGTGCGCAGATTGGGCGCGGCCTCACATTCGCCGCAGTGGCCGCGCAGCTTCCCCGGAGGACGAGGACTTCTGCTCTGCTCTTCCCGCTGAAGGCCGTTCTCCCAAAGCGCCGCGTCCCGGAGTAAGGGCGCGGCGTCTTTTTGCTTAAAAGGCTTTGCTTTTGGCATCCTCGCGCCACAGCCGGCGCACTTCGTCTCTGACTTCGCCCCAATAGCCTCGCGGACGGTCGCCGAGCGGGCCGCCTTCATACTCCCGCAAGGCGAGATAGCGCGCCTCAAAGAACGCGTCTGCGCCGTGTTCCTCGATGAGCGCCCTGGCGTCGGCGGCGATCGCGTCGCGGTATTCAGGGCTCTCGCGAAACCAATCTAAAATCATCGAGGCGACTCCCTCCTAGCCCTCGCGTTGCGCTCGGCGACGCTCGGCCTAGCCTATGGTTGTCGCAGAGAGGCGGCAAGGCCTGTGACAGGCGACGCGTTGCTCTTCGAGCGAGCATGGCGAACAATGGCTTAACGTCGCGGGCCTTGTGCTGGCGCGTCCTGTGCTCGGCGAGGAGCTTCGACCCGCGATGCTACCCTCCCCGCCATGCCACGCCGATTTAATGGTCCCGCCATGGCCGCCGCGCCAGCGTGGACGTATCGAGCCTCCCTGGCGCCGCGACGGTTCCAGCGCTGCCGTTCCGGCTTCGCTGCTCGGCGTGCGGGGCACGGCCAAACGACGTGAGGCCGGATTGGCGAGAGCATCGGGCCTCAGGCTTAGCGCGCTGACTGCGCAGGAAGCGCAGCTCTATCCCCGTTCCCGTACGGCAGCTCTGCGCCATTTTGGCGCTTTCGTCGGCTCCGGGTTCTCCTGCCGCTCTTTTGGGGACGTTTTCCTGGAGCTATGCATTTTTTCAAGAGGTCGGGGATCTGAGCTCGGAAAGAGGTAGGGCGATTTCAACTATTTAAGGCTCGTATAAACACGTCCAGGCTGGAACGAAACAGCACGAGCCGCGTTGTTCCGATGCCTGGAGCTTGAACAAGCCTCCGGCGAGGCAAGAGATTCAAACGGAGTGAAAAAATGTCATCGAGATTCCTCTCTTTGGTGGCGGGCGTCGCTCTGGCGGCGAGTGCAACCTCCGCGTTCGCTTTCGAGGCGGTTCTGTCCGCGCCGAAGCCGCTGCACGTGCATCCCTGGCATCGGTCGGCGGTGATTGAAGTGATCGGCCCGGCGACGGTGATCGATATCACCGGATGCCGTAACGGTTGGTGCCAGGCCGCGGCGCCTAACGGCGCTTTGGGCTTCGTCTACGCGCCCGTTGTGGTGGGCGTGGGTCCCGCCCCCGGCTGGTGGGGGGGCTGGGGCGCCTGGACCGCGCCGTTCGCTCCGGTCGCGGCGGCGGCCGTGCCGGTCCCGGCTCCTGCGCCGGTCGTCGCCTCTTACTGAGGCTCCGGCGTCTGTCGCCGGCAAGCCGCCGGCGATAGCGTTAGCAACATTGAGGCCCCGAGGCTGCGGCAGCTGCTCCTGGGGCTTTTCCTTTTGGTTGCGCCGCTCGTCACTCGCAGCCTCTGCGGAAATATTCGCCCGCCGCAGCGCCGCAAGCTCGACTCTTAGGCCTTAAGGCTTTGCCGCAGCATTTTCCTGCGCCGGCCGAAGGCGGGGCGCATATGTAGCGAAGCTGCATGGCAAGCTCTCCGCACGTCCTTATGAAGCGAACCGAGTGCTGGCGCTGGTTTTCGCCGTTTGGAATTGCGCGGTGCGGGGGGCGAAGTTGATCGCAATTCGCGCGCCTCCGCGGGAATCGAACGTTACCGGGAGCGCGGACGCGAGCGCTTCCTGACGACCGATGAACTATCCCGGTTAGGCGCGGCGCTGGCGGATGGAGAGACGATCAGTTTGGCCTATAGGATTAACAAAACGACACCGGGCGCCAACCGTGCGCAATCGCGTCTCGTCGACGCGTTGCGTTCGGCCGTTTTTCGGGCTAATCTTTGAATTGGATGCGCCGCTAAGCCGTTCTGAATCTCCAGGGTCGCCTCCCGAATTACGCCGGGATGGCGGCCCTCTCCATTTCGAGGGTGCCATCATTCAGGCAACCTCCCCTTGGAGACCTTTTCGCCAGGCGCAGGACGATGACGCACGAGTTGTGCGGCCTGACTGTGCGAGCATTGGGCCTCAGGCTTAGCGAGCTGAGAGCACAATGCGCCATGAGCAGCCATTCCTGGATCGCTCCGTCCATAGCTTCATACGCCGCATGTAATCTCTCCAATTTTCTGCGCACGCTTGCGAGGGCGGAGCCATTAGCGCTTTTCGCCCGTGGCCCGCCCTTTTTGGCCTTCCGCTTTCCAAAGGAACGGGGGGGGGGCTGTCTGCGCCGAGTGAAACCGCCTCTCCCTTGAAGACGCGAGCCTAGCACCGTGCTCGATAGTCAAGGGCTTCGTCCTGCTCCGCTTCGCTGCGGCCCTTCGGGTGACTCATATGTCGCAGTTAATTCAAACTTGTCACTTGGCTTGAGATGAAATCGAGTTACGCATTACGCCTGAGCAACTGCAAAAGTGGGGCCTGCATCATGGGTTATTCGTTACGCATACCGCTTTGGCGCGGAACGTTGAAAATAAAAAGCGAAAGCAGGCTCAGGAGTCGTGAACGTTCCGGGGAGATTCCTACATTCCGGCTCTTTTCAACGTACTTCATTTGGGAACCGAAAGCGTCTTAGTTAGACCAAACAGAGCAGTTGAAGAACGGCGAGCAGGCCGAGCAGGCTAAGTTTTAACCGGGATTTGCCGGATAGGCCCCGGCTCGGATGCAACTTTCCCCGAATTTGCCGCCTTCGACAAGGTCGCGCGCTCACGGAGAGCGCCGCCGAAGCGCAGGATGGCGGACGACCGGCCGAAGCCGCTGTTACGACAAGGGAAATAGCCACTTTGCTTGTCATCAGGACGCACCTCGCCCGTCCTCTGGCTCGAACTCATGACGCGCGAACGCTCTACGCCTTAGCGCATATCCTTCCCTTTGATTGCATCTTCGACAGCCGCGAGGCCCGTCGCCGCTCTCAAAGCGCGTCAAGTCTCAAAGTCGCCCGTCTGCTGCGTTGGCTTGCGTCTCTGTGCTTGGCCCACATAAAGTCATCCACAAGCCGGCGGCCCCTTAGTCGCCTGGAAGTCCTGCGACCCCGGATGAACGGGCGCAGCGCTTTTGCTTCTCGAAAAATTTCCGAGAACCAGCGAGCCATTGGCTGCATCCCGTAGGTCCAGTTCCTTCGGGACCCTGTGGACCTGGATGGCCAAGCGGAACGACTCTTGCGCGAGAGCGCTCCAATTCACGCGACAGCCTATAGATGCGATAGCCTCGTACATTTCTTCGGAGACCTCGATGCTTAACCGCGGCACGGCTGCGCCCTTCCGATTTCGCCAGCTACTACACGACAGCTAGGGTGGTACGCCCAGCGCGACTGTCAATGGCTCCGTTTTAGGTCGTTACGCTTACAAAAGCCTTAACAGTACGTACCTTGCCTCATTAACCGGGATTCGCCATATGGCTTCGGTGCGGGTGAAAGTTTTCCTCGAATAGGGCGCTTTTGACAAGACCGAGCCGTCGCGGAGAGTGCCGCCTGAGCCGGCCGCTGTCAGGCCAGATTGGTCGCAGCACAGAGCGCCTGGCGCGGGACGCTGAACGGCAGAGATGGGTCAAATTTGAGCGCTCCCGGAGGGGCGATTTGCGCCAAATTTGGCCCTTCGCGCGGAAAGCTCGATCACCGCTTCCGCCCTATGCAAGTCGAGGGGGAAGGCACGGCGCAAGAGCAAGACAAGCTCGCGCTCTGGGGCAGACCGTCAGCTTTGCGTCGAAGGGGATGTTCGCTTTGAGAGCCCCGCCGAACGACGTGGTGGCGGAAGAGGACCGCCGAACACGGCTTGAGGAGGCTAATCGTCGTCCACGGCCGACCCGTTTAAAATGCGCGGAAGCCTCGACGGACAAAATATCTATAATCACGCCAGGCAATACCAGAATGACTTCTGATAAACCCCGGATAGACGTGTTCATAAAGCTTCAGATCATCCGCGTATCTATCAATAAACATGTCAGCAATTTCTCGTTCTGCAAAGAACAACCCCGGCGATGGAACGATGCCTTTTTCGATCATTAAATCATATATATGGCGACCATCAACGTGACTCACGACATCGTTCAGGTTGAGATCCTCAGCGCTATTGGCAACAAGCCTGCCACGGGTCGTCCGGTGCCAGTTGACCCTGTCTCTCAAGGAGTATTTAGCCAGAGCGCTATGTTCCCATTGTGACTCCACAAGCTCTAAAGAAAAAATATAATCATAATCCATGAAGGCGAAGAAGCTGCATTGGCTTCTCCAATGTGGGTCGGAGCGCACGTCCGGCGTATTTTTTAGAAAGTATATAAACTGCTGAAAGCTCGGACGCTCCCCGCGCCCGATCTTTGCTTCGGCTTCGAGTCCGGTTGATCCGCATGCTTTGAATATTCTTATGCAAGATTGTAAAGCAAAAAGCTCAAGCTCGATAGGAATAATCTTATCAAGATATACGCTAATTGTTCGTTGAAAAGGATTTCGGAGCACAATAAATTTGGTCGCGTTCAAATGAGACTCGAGCATCGCGCTCCCATGGATGCCCAGCTCAACTAAACCTGGATTCGACTCGCTGATCGTTCCATTCGCTATGCCAAGAGCAGCTCTTATATTGGAGCTGCCATTTTTGGGGATATATGTATAACTTGCATTGATTTTATCGAAATATAGCGCAAAATCACGGAGGTTGATGGTCGAAAATACGTCAATATATTTTGAAATAATTCGGCGAACGCGCTTGTCCGCACCTGGGGTTTTGCTGCCATCAGGAACTTTCCACATCGGCCGGTCTCCACGCACAGCGGCCCCTTTGTTACCATTGCGCCCCGGTCAAAACGTCTCATGAGTATGTCGGTAAATTGTCATAAAGCGTCGCGATGGTGTCTGCAAATTTTCATACGTAACCGCCCATCCGCTGGGCTCGACTTTGCGCATTTTTTAGAAACACCAACATGATCAATGAGTTTCTGCGGCAGGGTCTTTTCCGCAAGCCATTGCTTTTGAGGGGCAAATTTCTAATATGCCCAAGGTCTAGCTGTGAAGCAGATTGAACGACCGTTTCCGGCCCTGAGCCGTCCGCCGAGAATTTGAGCCAACGCTGCCTACCGGCCGCGATTGGATGCGGCTCCAAATCAGCGCGCGTGTCATTTTGCAGACTGCAGAGGTAACAAGGCCAGCCCGTTCTCCTCACCGAGATAGGGGTCAATTCTTGCCATGCCCCCAACTTCGCCAGGGGGCACGCGGCTGCGGGTTGCTCCGATCCTTTACCCTTGCTTTAGGCTGCGCTTTATCATGGGGAGCCGGGATGAAGGAGCGGCCCTCGCCCGCCGAACTGAGGAACGGCCGTCTAGACCATGTCGCGCTTTGCCGCTTCGATGATCGAGGAGTCCGCGCCGAGCAGTTTCGGCGACTGTCGGCCGATCACGCGCCAGACGGCCGCCTATTTCTTCAGAACGAATGCTTAAATTGAGAAATTGATACAGTGAGCTCCCTCTTCAATGAACTCAATAGTGCGCCGCTGAGTTTTGTCGAGTTCGGCAACAACAAGGTCAGCCCAAATATGAGGCGAACCCTCGCGCGTTACGCATAAATCGCAAACTGTTGGCGGCTCGAAAAGACGATTTGTATCAGGGAAACGACCCTCCTTTATACGGTCAACCCAAATTACGAACGCTTCGCCGAAAGCGAATCGCGTTTCCGCCGTCGGGCAGACGAAATCCGCTATCGCGCTGCCGCCGGCTGCGACGACTTGATCGCAAAGCCACCCCATCCGCCGAGCCTGTTCGATACGGTCTTCAACCGAAAAGCCGAGATCGCGGCAAAGATTCGCGCGCACCGTGTCGGCGTTGAAATGGACAGCTTGAAGCCGGGGGGCCAGGCAAGAGGCCAAGGTCGTCTTGCCGGCGCCTGGAAGCCCCATGATGAGGATTTTTCTGTGGTTCGAAGGCAGCATCGATTTGCTCAACCCCCCTGCGGTAGAAAGGATTTTCGATTCTTTGCGGCAACTCTATGTCGGCAACGCATCGCGTGACGACTTTTCCACATACTCTTGGCAGCGTCTCGCGAATATTCGCAGAGCGGCGACCGCCACCCTTCGCGTCCGCGGCCTACCTAAACTAGAAACACCAAGCCTATCCCAGGGGACGCGCAAGTGAGGTTATAGGCCGGGCGAGCTTGAACCGCGCCAGAAGCCAGAAGCACGGGATGTTGCCCTGGCCTGACCCGAGCGGTGGGAAGGTCCGCTAAGGGTCAAATTGGAGCCTTCGCGAAGGGACCAATTGCGCCAGGATGTCACCTTCGCCTCGTGACGACGGAGGGGCCTCCGCGAGAGCATCGGGCGCACGGAGGTGCGGCGCTTCCCCTGCTTCCCCAAGGAAAACTGCCGCGGCGGCCCACGAAGCCTGCTTTACTGATAATCTCAATGCACCATGAAGATCGGCAGCTTGCTCGCAGCCAACACGCTGCGCGTCGTTCCGCCGAAGATCAGCTCGCGCAGCCGCCAATGGCCATAGGCGCCCATCACGATGAAATCGGCGCCGCTCTCGGCCGCCCGTAAGAGAAGCGCCGCGCCCTCGTCCCCCGTCGTCGGGATTTCGCACAGGGCGCCCGCGACGCTGTGCCGTTCGAGGTGACGAAGTATCTGAGCGCCGGACTGACGGCCGGGGGACTCGCCCCCGTCCTTCACGCAAACGACTTCGACCTTGTCAGCTCGCGCCAACAAGGGAAGAGATTCGGCCAAGGCCTTCGCTGCCGGCGCGCCGCCGTCCCAGCAGACCATGGCCTTCGTGAGCCTCGCCGTCCCTGTGAAGCCGGGCGGGAGGACGAACACCGGCCGGCCCGAGCCGAAAAGCGCGCCCGTGACGATGTCCTCGGCGTAATCCGGCCCTGCCGGCCCCGGCTGCGCGACGATCGACAGGTCGAAGCCTCGCGCGAGCCGCCCGAATTCCTCGCCGACGAGCTGTGCGAAGGTTTCAATCCTCGTTGACTCCGCCGAGACCCCGGGCGGCAGCGATTTGGCGAGCCGCTCAAAGGCGTCGCTCGCCGCCTTGCGGTTCGCTTCCGCGAGCTGCGCAAAGCCTTCCATGGCGTTGAATTCGAGGGCCCCGGCGAAGCTTGCCGGTCCTGCGAACTGCGGAGGATATTGGATCGCGACGCTCGCCGCGGTCAGATGCGCGCCATGCGCCGCCGCTAGCGAGACCGCAAATTCGCTTCCCGGGGCCTGCGCGCCATCCGGCTCGAGGTGAAAGAGAAGATCCCTGATCGCCAAATGTTTGCTCCCTCGCCGGGCGCGCGGGCCTTGCCGTCTGGTCGAAGGCCGCGGCGATTCGCTTGCGCGACACCAAACAGCGGCGCGAGCCTAGCACGGCTCGTTGCGACCACCCGGGATCGCCGGATGGGCTTCGGTCCGGATGCCACGTTCCCCCAGTTTGTCGCCTTTGACAAGGCCGCGCGGTCTGGCAGCGAGCGCCGCGGGAGTCCAGGACGGCGGACGATCTGCTCAGTTCTGGGTAACGATTTGTTTGGGACTGTGACTTTTCTGCAACAGCCAAAGGGCTGAGCGCCCTGTATGGTGGAGTTCGCCGAAGCTCACTGGGTTAGCGCGCGGCGGTACGCCCCTGGCATTTATGGAGTGCTGCTATGAGCTTTGTCGATTTCCAAGGCCCCTCGACGCCAGCGCGAGGCGATCGCGCGTCCTTGGCGGAGATGGAGCCGAGGCGCGGCGTTGCGCCGGCAAGTCCCTATTTTCCCCGGAAAGAGCCCGCGTCAGGCGCGTCACGCCCTCCTGCAACGCATGTGGTTTTCGACCCGTTCGCCCCTTCGCGGCGCCGTAGTTTCGCGGAGGGCCGCGTTTATACACCCTACGCCATTTGAGTCGGGATTCGCCGGAAGGTTACCAGCCGGCGTGGAAGTTTCCTCCAACCGGGCGCTTTTTGACAAGGCCGCGCCGTCGCGGAGAGCGCCGCCTGAGCCGGCCGCTGTCAGGCCAGATTGGTCGCAGCACAGAGCGCCTGGCGCGGGGCGCAGAACGGCAGAGAAGGGGTCATTTGAGCGCTCCCGAAGGAGCCGCTTGCGCCAAAACGTCATCTTCGCGAAGGGCGGAGAAGCGCCAAAAACGACCTTTCGCTCTGAAGGCTCGGCTGCCGCATCAGGCGCGGCCGGCCTTCCGCGAGTGGTTCGGCATCATGCTGGAGGCGACGCCCGCCCTGCGCGATCTGATCGCCGCGACGATCGAGTAACGCGGCGGGTGCCGTTTTCAGGCCGATTTCGAGAAGCGGAAGGCCGCGGCGCCTGCGTCCTTGGCCGTGCGCTGCGCCAGCTCCACATAGTCGCTCGACAGCTTGGCGAGGCCCCCGAAGCGCTCGCGGGCGAAGCGCGCCTGGAGGTCGATGACCTCGGAGACGGTCCGCGCCTTGGTCAGCGCCGAAGCGAGATCGAAGAGCGCCACGGCGCTATCGTTCCAGGCTTCGGCCGTCGTCTTCCGCCACTCGGAGGCGGCTTTCACCGGCGCGGCGAAATCCAGGGCCACAACCGCCGCAGCCTCGACCGCGCGCCACGCCGACGCTTCCGCTTCCTTCGCGGTCTCCCCGGCGAGGGCCTCGTTCACGTGAACGGCTTGCGCCGGGATCGCTTCAACAGCGGCTTCGATCGGCTGCTCGAGGCTCGGCGCCACGGGTTCGGCGGCGTCCTCGACGATCGGCTCAATGGCGGCGGACGCCTCGTGCTCGTCGCCCGCCGTAAATTCGTTCTCAACCAGCACGTCGTGCTCTTCGGTCATCGGCTTGCTCTTCGGCGTCTTGCGCAGGGCCATGGTTCAAGCTCCATCCTGAATGTGGCGGCGAGCGCACGAAGACGCCGGCGGAAACCGGCGCCGCGCGCCCTACTTCGCTAGCTTACTTTTGCGGCGTCGCAGCCTTCTGAATCGCGGCGCCGAGCGCCTTGGCCTGCTCCTGGAACGCCTCGAACTGGCTCTTCACGAACTCGCTCTCCAGCGTCAGCACCTCGTTCACGTCCTTGGCCTGCACGAACTTCTGCGCATGATCGAAGGCCGCCTTCATATTTGCTTCCGCAAAGGAGAGGGCGGTCGTGCCGGCATCCTTGGCGCCTTCGGTGAACGGAACCGCCGAGGTGTCGATCGAATTGATCGCCTTTTGCGCCGAACTGGAGAAGCCCTCGAAGGCCTTGCGCGCCCGCACGACGCTCTTCTCGGCGAATTCGCGGACCTCGGTCGGCACCTGATAGGACGGGTTCGTCATTGAACAGCTCCCTGAAGCCGCCCGCTGCGTTTGAAACCGGCACCAAGACGTCGCGGCGATTCGGCGACGCGGTCGTTATGCAAAGTTTCGTTGTGCATTGCAACATAATTGCGAAAAGCCATTACATACTCGAGCCTGTTGGGATTTATTGGGAGTTTATCACAGGGGCGGCGAGATGGATTACGCTGGAAAAGGCCCTGGCTTGACCAAAGCAGTGGGAAGGTCGCTGTACGCGCCGGAGCGAAAATCCCTCAATGAAGCAACCGAGATGGTTGGTTGCGCCGGAGTAAAAATCCGGCATTTGAGCAGCCCTTTGCTGTTTTTGGCGAGGGCGGGGGATGAAGCAGGTGGAGCTTTATTTTCAGGTCCGGCATGCAGTCCGGATAGAGGGATTAAGCGAGCGGGCGGCGGCGCGGCGGTTTGGGATCGACCCGAGAACGGTCTCGAAAATGTTGAAGTTCTCGATCCCGCCTGGCTATCGGCGGTTGAAGCCGCCGATCAGGCCGAAGCTGGACCCGTTTGTTGCGATCATCGACCGCATTCTCGAAGAGGACAAAAGCCGGCCCAAGAAGCAGCAGCATACGTCGAAGCGGATCTTCGAGCGGTTGCGGGACGAGCATGGCTTCACCGGGCGCATCACGATCGTAAAGGATTACGTGGCGAGCTGGCGGCAACGCTCGCAAGAGATGTTTGTGCCGCTAGCGCATCCGCCGGGTCACGCTCAGGTGGATTTTGGCGAGGCCCTCGGCGTCATCGGCGGCGTGGAGCGCAAGATCCACTTTTTCGCTTTCCACTTGCCGCACTCGGACGCCAGCTTCGTGGTGGCCTATCCGGCGGAAACGACCGAGGCGTTCTGCGACGGCCACGTGAAGGCGTTCGCGTTTTTCGGTGGCGTGCCCAAGTCGATTCTCTATGACAATACGAAGATCGCGGTTGCACGGATCCTGGGGGACGGCAGACGGCAACGAACGCGGGTCTTTACGGAACTCCAGTCGCACTACCTGTTCGAGGACCGCTTCGGCCGGCCTGGCAGGGGCAACGACAAAGGCAAAGTCGAGGGGCTCGTTGGCTTTGCGCGGCGCAATTTCCTGGTGCCGATCCCGGTGTTCGACAGCTTCGAAGCTCTCAACATCCACCTGCTGGAGTGCTGCCGCCGTCGCATGAACGATCGCTTGCGCGGCCATGATCAGACGATCGGCGAGCGTCTGGAGCGCGACTTGGCTGCATTTCAATCTCCGCTACCGCCCGCCTATGACGCCTGCGAGAAAATCGGCACGACGGTTTCATCGTTGTCGTTGGTGCGGTATCGGCTCAACGATTATTCCGTGCCGACATCCTACGGTCACCGCGAGGTGTTTGTGCGCGGCTATGTGCACGAGGTCGTCATCAGCTGCGGCGCCGAGAAAATCGCGCGTCATCCCCGCTCCTATGAGCGGGAAGATTTCGTGTTCGACCCGTTGCATTATCTCGCGCTGATCGAGCGGAAGATCAACGCGCTCGACCAGGCCGCTCCGCTCGTTGGCTGGAGGTTGCCGGAAGAGTTCGCGACATTGCGGCGTCTTCTGGAGGCCCGCATGGGCAAGCAGGGCAAGCGTGAGTTTGTCCAGGTTCTGCGCCTCATAGAAGCATTCAAGATCGAGGACGTGACCGCCGCCGTCCGCGACGCGATTGAGCGCGGGGCCATCGGTTTCGACGCTATCAAGCATCTCGTGCTGTGTCGGATCGAGCGGCGACCGCCGCGCCTCGACATGACAGTTTATCCGTATCTGCCGCGAGCAACGGTCGCGACGACCTCGGCGAGCTCCTATATGGCCCTCCTGGCGGGAGGCGCGGCATGACTGACACACCGCAAATTTTGCTGGCTCACTATCTGAAAGCCCTCAAGCTTCCAACGTTCCTCCGCGAATATGACAAGCTCGCCCGTCAATGCGCCGCCGAGGGCGTCGACCATATCCGTTACCTACTGCGGCTTGCCGAACTGGAACTGATCGAGCGGGAGCGGCGGATGGTCGAGCGACGGATCAAGGAAGCGAAGTTCCCAGCCGTCAAAAGCCTCGATAGCTTCGACTTCCAGGCTTTGCCGTCCCTCAATAAACCCCTGGTGCTGGAACTCGCCCGCTCGGAGTATGTCGCTCGTCGTGAGAACATCATCGCTGTCGGCAACAGCGGCACGGGCAAGACGCATATCGCCCTGGGATTGGGACTGGCCGCCTGTCAGAAGGGCCTGTCGGTCGGCTTCGTCACCGCCGCGGCCCTGGTCCACGAGTTGATCGAGGCCAGAGATGAAAAAAGGCTTCTGCGTCTGCAACGCCAGCTCGCGATGCATAAGCTGCTCATCATTGATGAACTCGGTTATGTGCCTCTGTCGCAAACCGGAGCCGAACTGTTGTTCGAGGTCTTCAGCCAACGCTACGAGCGAGGCGCGATGATCGTCACCAGCAATCTGCCGTTCGACGAGTGGACGAGCGTGTTCGGCTCCGAGCGTCTGACCGGCGCTCTGCTCGACCGATTGACCCACCACGTGCATATCTTGGAGATGAACGGAGAGAGCTACCGCCTCGCCCATTCCAAGAAACGCGTCCGTCGCGAAAAACCGCAACCCCCGTCAAAGCCCAGTCCTGACGAATAACGCGGTGCGACATGAAGCCCAAGGCCGGCACATTCGTTTGTTCAAGCGTGATGCATTTTTGCTCCGGCCCGACGATGCAAAATCACTCCGGCGTTGACAATGATTGACGTCGAAACCGTCGACGCGGCTTCGACGATACGTCTGCTGGAGGCAATCGAAGCGATGTATCCGCTGCTCGTGATGATCCATGTTTTTCTGGACAATGCGCGCTATCATCACGCCAAGCTCGTGCAGGAATGGCTGGCACAGCCGGGACGCCGCGTCACGCTGCATTTCATCCCGGCCTACTGCCCGCACTTGAACCCGATCGAGCGATTATGGGGCCTGATGCACAAGCATCTGACGCACAACAAGACTTACCCCACATACCGGGAGTTCGCCGAGGCGACGCTCACGTTCCTGCGCGAAAAAGTCCCCAAAAACTGGCTGGAATTTTGTGATTCGGTTTCGGATAACTTCCGCCTCATCAACCCAAAGGATTTTCGGCTTCTGGCGTGAGCGAGGTATATATTTGTATTCTGAGGGTGACAACCATAATCGCGCCGCACAAACCGCCGCTGCTCTGCGTGAGTCCGCTCATCCTCGAAAAGCGTTCGTGACGCCAATCATCGCAAGTCGGTTTTCCTGATCACCGCCCAATCCCCGCCGCTCTGAGCCTGTGCCTAAATTACCGCTTCATTTGAGCGGTCGCTGCTTGTCTTGATGGTGTAGTTCCACTCGCCGTGAAAATGGTCGCGCTCGATGTTGAGGGCGGCCATTTGCTCATCGGAGACGGTTACGCCTTTCTGGTATTCGTTGGCGTCCAGTTCGCAATGAACCTTCAACCCGGTTTTCGTCGTTGTCGAGGAGATCATGTCGATGATCACCTGATAGGTGGCGAGCGGCGTGGCGCGCCAGTTCATGCTGATGAAGGAGAACAGCCGGTGCTCGATCTTGTTCCACTTGCTGGTCCCGGGCGGAAAATGATGGACCTCGATAGCGAGACCGAGTTCGTCGGCGAGGCGCTGGAGCATCAGCTTCCACAAGCGCACGCGTGAGCCATTCGATCCGCCGCCGTCCGCCGTGATGACGAGACGCGTTGCGCCAGGATAGCGCAGCCGCCCAATCTCGAGCCACCATCTTCTGATCGTCGCAACCGCAAACGCCGCGGTGTCGCAGCTCATGCCGACGCTCACCCAGCCTGCGTTGTCCGCGAGATCGTAAACGCCGTAGGGTGTCGCGCGCCCGAGCTCCTTGATCAGAAAATCATGAACGCGAACTTCCTCGGGCGAGCCCTTCGCGCGCCATTCGCGCCCATTGTTCTTGAAGTCGCCGACGAGCTCCTTCTTCTTGGCGTCGACCGAGATCACCGGCTCGTTGGCGGCGAGCGCGGCGCTCACCTTTTCATTGAGGTGCGCAAACTGCGCGTCTCGATCCTCGTGATCCGAGCCCTCGCGCGTCTTGCTGTTGGCTTGCAGGCTGTAGCCCAGCTCCTTAAGGATCTTCCCGACCATGCGATGGCTGACCTTATGCCCGAGCTTCCTCAGCTCGTCGGCCAGCCGGCGCAAGCTCTTGCAAGTCCAGCGCAAAGGCGACATCGGATCGCCGCGCTCGTCTGGCGCGATGAGGGCGAGCAGGTCGCGCACGAGCGTCGCATCTTTCTTCGTCAGCGGCTTGCGGCCGGCGCCCGACCGTCGCACCCGGCCCACGGCCAAAGGCGGCGCTTGCGCCGAAAGCTCCTTTAGCCCGCGTCCAATCGTGGATGCCGCCATCCCGGTGATCCGCGACACCGCCGCGATCCCGCCACGACCGATTTCCTGCACCGTCGTCACCGCGAACAACCGCCGGCGACGTTCGTCCAGATGCGGCGAAAGCGCTTCAAAGCGTCGCCGAATCAATCCCTCGTCGATCATGACGCTTCATACGATCGACGCCGCAAAATCGGAATCCCGTCGCCGCGCGTTTCGATTCAATTATTCCTGCACGGGCCCTCTATGTCCGCGCCAGTCCGGCGTCGCGTCAATGCGCCTTGAGCCGCACGCCGAACAGACGAAGCGCCTCTACACCCATGGGCACCGACCGCAGACAAACCGGATTGCGGCACGTCACCCAAGCGCCGACGACTCCTTAGGATTGGAGATCGGCGATTGTGGGCGGGGCGATGGTCATGGACGAGGCGCGGCGCTGCAAAATCGGTCGCTGGGGCTCCCCCCCGAATTTCCGATTTCTGCTTACCGGGCGCTTACCGAACTGAACGTCTGCTCGCGAAACCCAGCCGAATATCTTCGTAACGTTCTGTTTTTAGGTGGTGAGCGCGCTGGGACTCGAACCCAGGACCCCCTGATTAAAAGTCAGATGCTCTACCGACTGAGCTACGCGCTCGCTCATGGGCGAAGAACGGGACGGCGACTTAGCGCGCTTGTCACTCGAACGAAATCGCTCGAGCGATAAGAAATCGCGCCAGATCAAAATGCTGGAGCGAAGTCTGATCGCAAAAGTCTTTCAACTCTCGCGGAAATCCGCTCTAGCGTCGCTGCCGCAGAGTACGAAGCGCTAGGCTTCGACTTTCGCCGGTACTTGTTCCGGCGCAGGCGCCGGATGGCTCCCACTAAAGGTCGGGGTGTTCGGGGTCAACCCCGAAGGCGGGTTAAGCGCAAGAGAATGCGTGGAACCCGAGAGGCGACGATGGTCAAGCGGGCCCGACTGTCCTATGATTCTGTCCAGCCGGCTGAAGGGGCAGCCGCCCGTGCCGTTCGGATGGCGAACATGGGAGACAGGGAAGGCCTATTCGCTGAGGTCGAGGAGGCGACGCCTACGCTGCGGCGCTACGCGCGCGCGCTTTGCGTCATGGCGGGCGCCATCGCCGCCGACGACCTCGTCCAAAGCGCGATCGACAACGCGGCCGTGGCGATCCGCGAGCGACGGCTAGGGGGCGGCGAGCCGGGCGCGGCGCGCCTTTGCGCTTATCGCGCGTTGACCTCGGCGGCGCGCGAGGAGCTCTCCGGTTTTGAAAGCGCGAAGCTTTCGGCGCGCCACCCGCCGATCGCGCAGGGCTTGGCCGCTCTGCCTTTCGAGGAGCGGGCGGCGATCCTGCTCGTCGCGCTCGAGGGGTTTTCCTATGACGCCGCCGCCGAAATCGCCGGGACGCGACGCGAGATGCTGATTGCGCGACTGATGCGCGCCCGCGCCGCGCTTTCGACGCTCGATCTCCGGCCGCCCGGGGCTTCCGACGGCCAGCGCCGCGCCGGCGGCCATCTGCGGCTCGTGAAATAGGCGCGCCGCATGGGAACCTCTCCGGCGCTCGACGAAGCCGATCTCCACGCGCTCGTCGACAATGAGATTTCCGGCGAGGAGCGCCGGCGCGTCGAAGACCATCTTGCAAGCTGTCCCGAGGACGCGGCGCTCGTAGAAGGCTGGCGCCGGCAGAACGCCGCGTTGCGCGCGGCCTTCGAACCCGTCGCGCAGGAGAGGCCGCCGCTGTCGCTGCGCAACGCGGCGCAACGGAACGCCGCCACGAGCGCGCCGCCGATCGAGAGCGGGGCGATCCATTGGGGACGTCCGTCGAACTCGACGCGCTCGCTGCGCCGCCCCGAGGAGGCGCCCGCCGGGCGTCATGCGCACGCGCTCGCCTCGACCATCGGAGCGCTCCTCGTTGGCGCGGCGATCGCCGGCGCGGCCGTCTTCGTTCTGACGCGTCCTAGCGTCGTCCCGCCGGCTGCGCCCGAGCTCTCCTACGTGGAGCGCGCCGATCTCGCCTATCACACCTATGTCTTCGATCCGCGGCCCGTCGAATTCGGCGCGGCGCAGAAGAGCGAGCTTCTCGACGCCCTGCGCTTGCGGCTCGGCTTCGCGCGCGCCCCGGATCTCTCGAGCCTCGACTTGAAGCTTCTCGGCGCCCGCGTCGCGCCGGGACTGCGGGGACCCGCGGGCCTGCTTATTTACGAGCGCGCCGATCTCAGCGCGCGCGTAGCGCTCTATTACGAGAAGGCGGAATTGGTTGGCGTCCCGCGCTTCGCGCCGCGCGTCGATCAGGCGCTCACCGCGATTGAATGGCGCGCCGCGGGCTATGACTTCGTGCTGATCGGCCCGCTGGGCCCCGAGGCGATGCAGCAGGCCGCCGAGCGCGCCGCCGCCGAGATGGTGACGCCGGCGCCCGCGCAGTGACCGCGCGGGGCGACAGCGCGTCCCGGCTTGCTCGAAGGCGATCGCGGGCCGCCCGGCCGTCCGCGCCCGATAGGTTCGATGGGGAGGCAGGTCATGGTTGAGCTGCAGGATTGGCCGGAGCTGACGAAGGCGCTCAGCGCGAATTTGCGTGAATTGCGCGTCGGCGCGCCCGAGGCGATGAAGGCCTTTGGCGCGCTCGCCACGACGGCGAGCGCGGGAAATGCGCTGGACGCGAAGACCAAGGAGCTGATGGCGCTCGCGATTCCCGTCTCGGCGCGCTGCGACGATTGTATCGCCTTTCATATCAAGGCGGCCCTGGATCGGGGCGCCGCCCGTGATGAAATCATGGAGTCGCTGGGCGTCCGATCTATATGGGCGGCGGCCCGTCTGTGATGTATGCGAGCCACGCGCTCGCGGCCTGTTCGCAATTTTCCGCCGCTGCAAAACCGCCGGGCTGACCGCCCCAGAAGGGGAAGGGGCCGGAGACCAACCGCGGCGGAAAGAGCGTCGGCGGCTTTGCCGAAGGCAACTCCGACTGTCGGCTGATTTGGACCAGCGCTTGAAATCGCCTGACGCTCCGGTTTAAGCAGCCCTGGCGCAACCCCTCCAAAAAAGGCCCGGACGATGACCGACGACGCCACGGCGGACGCATTGCAGCAAGCGAAAATTCTGACGCAGGCGCTTCCGCACATGCTGCGCTATGACGACGCCATCGTCGTCGTCAAATATGGCGGCCACGCGATGGGCGACGACACGGTTGCGCGAGACTTTTCCCGCGACATGGTCCTGCTCGAGCAATCGGGCGTGAACCCCGTCGTCGTGCATGGCGGCGGCCCGCAGATCGGCGCCATGCTCAAGAAGCTCGGGATCGCCTCGCAATTTTCGGACGGTCTGCGCGTCACCGACAAAGCGACGATGGACATCGTCGAAATGGTGCTCGCCGGCGCGATCAACAAGCAGATCGTCGGCTTCATCAACGCCGAGGGCGGCCGCGCCATCGGTCTTTGCGGCAAGGACGGGCGCATGGTCATGGCGAACAAGCTCGCTCGCTCCGAGGCATCGGACGGCGTCGACCTCGGTTTCGTCGGCGAGCCGGTCAAGGTCGACACGACCGTGCTCGATCAGGTGCTCGGACGCGAGCTCATCCCGGTGCTCGCGCCGATCGCGCAAGGGACGAATGGCGACACTTACAACATCAACGCCGACACCTTCGCGGGCGCCATCGCCGGCGCGCTGGGGGCGAAGCGCCTCCTCTTCCTGACCGATGTGCCGGGCGTGCTCGACAAGGACAAAAAGCTCATCGAGCGGCTGAGTGTCGCCGACATTCCGGGGCTCATTGCCGAGGGCACGATCACCGGCGGCATGATCCCCAAGCTCGAGACCTGCATGTATGCGATTGAGCGGGGCGTCGAGGGCGTCGTGATCCTCGACGGCAAGCTGCCGCATGCGGTGCTGATCGAACTCTTGACCGATCACGGCGCCGGCACGCTGATCACGCGGTGAGGCGGGACGAGAAAAAATCGGCGCCGCGCGCTTCGATCATCGAGGGCGAAGCGGCGCGCATCGGGAATGCCTTCGCCAAGATCGAGACCTTCGTCTTCGATCTCGACAACACGCTCTATCCCGCCTCGAGCGATCTCTGGCCCAAGATCGACGACCGCATCACCCTTTTCATGATCCGGCTTTTCGGGCTGGACAGCCTGTCCCTGCGCGCGCTGCAAAAACACTATTATCAGCGCTACGGCACGACATTGCGCGGGCTGATGACGGAGCACGGCGTCGATGCGGAAACCTATCTGCGCTACGTGCATGATGTCGATCGTTCGTCGCTCAAGCCCGATCATACGCTCGCCGCCGCGATCGCCGCGCTGCCCGGCCGCAAGCTGATCCTGACCAACGGCTCGCGCGAGCATGCGGTGGAGACGGCGCGCGCGCTCGGCGTCGATCATCTGTTCGAGGACATTTTCGACATCGTCGCCGCCGATTTCGTCGCCAAGCCCCACGCCGAGGTTTATGACCGCTTCTTTCTCAAGCACGCGATCGATCCGCGCCGCGCCGCGCTGTTCGAGGACATCGCCCGCAATCTCGAGGTCCCGCATCGCCACGGCGTAACCACGGTCCTGGTCGAGGCGCCGTCGGAAGTCGGGGCCGCGCGCGAGCATTGGGAGATCTCCGCGGGCGAGGAGCCCCATGTCGATTTCGTCACCAGCGACCTCTCCACCTTTCTTGAGATCGTAACAGCGGCGTGAGCCCTGAGGCGGGGTGAAGCGGAGCCCGCGAGATCGAGCCGATCAGGCTTCTGCTCGAGCGTCGTCCGTCGCGGCGGCGAGCTCGCCCGAAACGTCGCCCCCCTCGATGCGGGCGCGCAGAATGCTCGATGGCTTGAAAGTCACGACGAGCCGAGCAGAAATCTTGGCGCCGGCGCCGGTGCGCGGATTGCGGCCGACTCGCTCCGGCTTCTCGCGCACGGAAAAGGTCCCGAAGGAGGAAAGCTTCACCTCTTCGCGCGAGATCAGGCGATCAATGATTTCGCCGAGCACCATCTCGACGAGCTCGGAGGCTTCCCGGCGAGGCAGGCCCACGGCGCTTTGGATGGCCCGGGCGAGATCGGCGCGGGTGAGCGTCCCGCCCGCAACCTCGTCTTCACCTGGGCACGGCGGGTTTTCGGCAGGGCCAGAACTCGAATGATCGTCGTCTTTGCTGTCTGCGGTCATCTTTCAGGCCCCCGAGTGTCTTCATTCTAAGGCGCCGCATGAGCGACCTCGCCACCCATTCTGCAATCCGCCGCAGCGCCACGAACAAAGACAGGGGGGGTGACCGTCTCGCTCGCGACTGCTCGGGCTCGGGGCCGGAATCGTTGACCGAAAGCCTAAAGAAACAGCAGTAAAAATCAAGATTGTCGGGCGGCGCGGCGCGCGCGGCGTTCACTGAGGGAAGCGTCTCCTCGATAGGGTCGTCAGGGCGGCGCGGCGCCACTGCATCGGCTTCGATCTTTTGGATCGGCTCGTGCGCACCGGTGTTTTTGAGAGGGCGCCAGAGGCTGAGCGTGAAAGGACTCTCTGGAACGTTCGAATTGCGCGGTCATCGAGGCCGTGATAGGAGTCCTCTAGCTTGAACCCGCCGGCGAGAAGGCGGGACGAGAGGTTACGCCAAACAGCTGGAGGAACCCATGGCCTGGACCACGCCCACCATCGTTGAAGTTTGCGTCGGCATGGAAATCACCGCCTACGAGTTGGCGGAAATCTAAGTCCGACCGGACAAGGCCCGGCCGCCCGCCGCGCCTTCCATCCTTTTCAGCCGGCGCAAAGCCGAACGCGCCCTCATTATCGAGGCCGTTCTGACTTTGGCGTCGGCTTTTTCTTGGCGCGACCACTTTTTGAGGCGACCGGCTGCGGGCTCGGCTTGCCCAAACTGATGCGGGGGCGAACGGATGCGAAGGACGCTTTTGGCGGGGGGATTTGCGACCCTCGCCGCGCTCGGCGGCGCGGGAATCGCGAAAAGCGCGCCGGCAAAGAGCCTCGTCGAGGAGGCCAAGACACATTTCCAGCCGCTGCCGACCCTGCCGACGGGGGCCGGAGCGGGCTTGCGCGCCGAGCTCGGACGCCGGCTTTTCTATGAGAACCGAGTCTCCGCCGACGGCAATGTGAGCTGCGGCCATTGCCATCAAGCGGATTTAGCCGCCACCGATGGGCTGCCCAAGGCGATCGGAGTGAACGGCAAGGAAAATGCGCGCAACGCGCCTTCCATCTTCAACGCGTCCCTGAACTTCAAGCAGCACTGGCGCGGAGACCGCGAGTTGCTCGAGGAGCAGGCCGAAAAATCACCGACCGGCGCCGCGACTTTTGGCAATCCCGACTTCGCCGCGGTCGTCGCGAAGCTGAAGGCCATCCCGGATTACGCCGACAACTTCGCCAAAGCTTTTCCGGGCGAAGGCGACCCGATCAATCAGAAGAACTGGGGAATAGCCATCGCGGCTTTCGAGCGCACGCTGCTGACCCCCAGCCGTTTCGACGCCTTCCTCAAGGGCGACGCGAAGGCGCTGACGCCCAAAGAGCAGGAGGGCCTGCACAAGTTCATCTCGGCGGGCTGCGTCTCCTGCCACAACGGTCCGCTGCTCGGCGGCAATTCCTTCCAGAAATTCGGAGTCGCCGAAGACTACTGGAAGGAAACGGGCTCGCCGAGCCCGGACAAAGGCCGCTTCGACGTGACCAAGAACGAAGCCGATCTCTATGTCTTCAAAGTGCCGCAGCTTCGAAACGTCGAGAAGACCGCGCCCTATTTCCACGATGGCTCGGTGGCGGAGCTTCCGAAGGCGGTCAAGATCATGGGCAGGGTTCAGCTCGGCGAGGAGTTGAAGGACGAGGACGTGGCCGCGATCGTCGCCTTCCTCGGCTCGCTCACCGGCCCCGTTCCAGCCAACTACCCGCCGCTGCCGCCGCTGCCCGACGCGCCGAAATAAAGGCCTCCCGCCCTGAGGCGCGCAGAGGCCAATGGCGGATAAGCGAGCACAGGGCGGCGGCTTACTGAGCCAACTAGCGGCTGCTCACCAAATCCGCCCGAAGGCGCGGCAGACCCGCGAGCTTTTTCTGATCGCGCTTATCAGCCTTTTCGCTCTGTCCGAAGTTTTGGGCTGCAGGTCGCGGCGGAGCGACGCGCAGCGTCGCAGCCGTGATCACCGGCGACGATGGCGGCGCATGGGGCGGAACTCCCGCCGCGCTGGAAGCGCGCCAAGCCCAAGCCGTAAGCAGCAGCGCGGCGACGAGCGCCAAGGCTCTAAGATGCATGACCGGCTCCCTTCATAGGAGAAACTTCTCGCGAACGTCGCTGCATGCAAAGCCGCGCGGCCGGCGCTTCGGATCGCAGGCCGATGCTACGGCTCGCCCTCGGCGAGGTCGTCCGCGGGCGCCCAGGACGCCAAGGAGAACGTCGCAATCGAGGAAGTCCGTGGAGATTTGCAAAGCCGGTGGAAGTCGCGCGATCCGAGCAGCGTTTACGCGTCTCCACGACGATCGCTTTGACGGAGGCGGGGACGCCCGATGTGCAGAGCCGGCTTGTGGCTTCGGGACGCGTGAGCCTCGACGCGGAGAAGTTGGACTCCGCCGGCTTGATGCCGCCGTCCCGCGCTACGCCACGACAAAGGACCCCAATCACGACCATGACTCACGCCTCATTCGTAAGGAAAGTTAACGATCTGTTAAGGATTATGTCAACGCGTCGCCGTTCACGAGGCAATCATGCGACGAGCCATGCCCAAGCGCCTCTAGAGAGCGTCGCTCAGCCGCCTTGATCGGCTGGAATCCCCCGGAAAACCTTGCCTTGAAGCGAATGAGAAAAAAGCGGGAATGCTCGAGGCTTTGCATTTTTTGACTGTGGCGAAAAAGCCACAGTCGTCTGAAAAAGCGTGTCGAAAGGATCTGGCGTGTCGAAACGGGTAAACTTCACCGCGAGGCGACACGGTCCCCGGCAGAGGTCCGGCCGGACCATTTTCAGACACAATTTTCCGGTGTCAAAGTGTAGAAGTCCTCGGGGAATTGAGGACGGGCCGCGGCGAGCGCTCCGCCGGCGCAAGCCATAGGACCAGAACCTTGCCGACTTCTAGAATTATCGGAACCGGATCCTACGCGCCCCTCAAGGTTCTAACCAACGCCGATCTCGAAAAGCTCGTGGCCACCAACGATCAGTGGATCGTCACCCGCACCGGCATCAGAGAACGGCGCATCGCCGCCGAAGGCGAAGAAACCTCGGATATGGCCGCGATGGCGGCTCGGCGCGCCCTGGAGCTCGCGGGCGTTTCCGCAGAGGAGATCGATCTCCTGATCGTCGCGACGGTGACGGGGGACGCGTCCACGCCTTCCTGCGCCGCCTTTGTTCAAGCCAAGATCGGCGCGCGCAACGCCTACGCTTTCGACGTTTCAGCCGCCTGCGCGGGTTCGCTTTACGGGCTTGTCATCGCCGACCAGTTCATTCGCAGCGGCGCGGCCAAACGGGCCTTGGTGATCGGCGCCGAAAGACTCAGTCGTGTCGTGGACTGGACCAATCGCGAAACCTGCATCCTTTTCGGCGACGCCGCCGGCGCGATGCTGCTCAGCGCGTCGCAGCACGAGAATCGTGGATTGCTTGCATCGAACTTGCGCAGCGATGGTTCGATGACGGGAGTCCTTGGCATTTACGAGCATGACCTGGGTCCGCTCGCCGAAACTCCGGAGCCCGGCGCTCCCGCGCGGATCAAGATGCGCGGGCGCGAGGTCTACAAGTCGGCGGTCCGCCTCCTGCCGGAGACTGTTCAAGCAGCCCTGGACCAGGCGGGGCTTGCGGCTGACGACGTCACCCATGTCATCGCGCATCAGGCGAATCTGCGCATTATCGAATCGGCGCTCGAGACGCTGGGGGTGCCGATCGAAAAATGCTGGATCAATATCGATCGCTACGGCAATACGTCGAGCGCGTCGATGCCGATCACGCTTGATGAGGCCAACCGCGCGGGGCGACTCAAGCCTGGCGACGTGATCGCGATGATGGCGATCGGCGCCGGGCTTACCTGGGGCAGCGCAATTCTAAGGTGGTGAGGCCTCGTTCCGGGCCCGACCTCAGGAAACCGATTCCCCGATCGTTTCGACGCCGGTCTCGCTCGCGACGAGCACGCTGGTCGCGATCCCGATGAAGAGGCCGTGCTCGACGACTCCGACCGTCGCGTCGAGGCCGCGCGCCAGCGCCTCCGGATCCGGTATGGCCCCATAGGCGCAGTCGACAATGTAATTGCCGCCGTCGGTGAGGAAGGGCGCGTCCCGCCGGGTCTGTCGAATCGTCGCCTGGCCGACGAGCCCGAGACCCGTTGCAACGGCCTCGATCCGCCGCTTCGTGCTCCTCGCGCCAAAAGGATCGACTTCGACCGGCAGCGCGAAGGCTCCGAGCGTCTCCACCCGCTTCGAGGCGTCGGCGATGACAACCATGCGCCGCGAGGACGAAGCGACAATCTTTTCGCGCAGCAGCGCGCCGCCGCCGCCCTTGATGAGGCGCAGCCTGCCGTCAAATTCGTCGGCGCCGTCGACCGTCAGATCGAGCTCGGGACAGTCGTCGAGCGTCGCCAGCTTCAGTCCGCAGCGCTCTGCCTGAGCCTGCGTCGCCTCGGAGGTGGCAACGCACAGCAAATCGAAGCCGTCCGCCCCCTTGGCGCCGAGAAGCTCGACGAAATGCGCCGCGGTCGAGCCGGTGCCGAGGCCCAGGCGCATGCCGGGCCGAAGGTAGGCCAAAGCCGCTTCCGCCGCCTGTCTTTTCAATCTGTCAGTTCCGATCGCGTTCATGCCGTATCCCATCAAGGAGGACGACGAGATTCAGGCCCAGCCGGCGAGCTCGCGTCGCGTCATGATCTCGAGCAGCCGCATCCCCTCCTCGCTGTCGTTGAGACAAGGAACCCGCGCGAATTTTTCGCCGCCCGCTTGTAAAAACGCGTCCCGCGTCTCGACGCCGATTTCCTCGATCGTCTCGAGGCAGTCGACCGAAAACCCTGGCGTGATGAGGACGAGGCGCTTTACTCCATCCCGGGCGAGGCCCGTCACGACTTCCGCCGTATAAGGCTCGATCCATTTGGCGCGGCCGAACCGCGACTGAAAGGAGAGGCGCAGCTGTCGCTCGGAGACCCCCATCGCTTCGCGCAGCAGTCGCCAGCTGGCTTCGCATTGCGCTTTGTAGGGGTCGCCCGCGTCAATTTGGGATTGCGGCAGCCCGTGGAAAGAGGCGAGTATGACTTCCGGTTCGAAATCGAGCGCCGCTACGCCGGCGCGCAGCGTCGCCGCGAGCGCGTCGATATAGGCCGGGTCGTCGAAATAGGGCGGCAGGAAGCGCAATGTCGGCTGACGTCGCATGCCAGCCAGGATTCTCGCGATGGCGTCGAAGGCCGTGGCCGTCGTCGCCGCAGCGTATTGAGGGTAGAGCGGTAGGACGAGGATGCGCTGGCATCCGCGAGACATCAACCCCGCGAGGCCTTCCTGCAGCGACGGAGCGCCATAGCGCATCGCGAAATCGACGAGCGGAGGCGAAGCGCCCAAGGCGCCGTCACGCAGTCGCGCGGCGAGCTTTTCTGTTTGCGCTCGGGTGATCGACCTGAGGGGAGAATCGTCCGCTTCCTCATCCCAGATGGCCGCATAAGCCGCAGCGGATTTTTTTGCGCGCAAGGGGAGCACGACCCCGTGCAGCAACGGCAACCAAAAGAGCCTGGGGAGCTCGACGACGCGGGGGTCGGATAAGAACTGCGCGAGATAGCCTCGCACGGCTCCTGGCTCGGGCGCGTCCGGCGTCCCGAGATTGACCAGCAGCACGCCGATGGGAGCGACGTCAGATTGGTTCACGCATCTCTCCCAGAATCGCTACGAGCCCGCTCGAAGGCTTCCCGCTCCTCCTCGCTCAGGCGGAACGAATGCTCCGGGCCGGGAAAGCTCCCCGAGCGCACATCCGCCGCGAAGGCTGCCAGGGCGGATTGCAGAGCTTCGCCTACCGCGCCGTAACGGCGGTTGTGCTTGAACTCGCGCCGGGTGATTCCAGCCAGGTCATTGACGACGAGCACCTGGCCGTCGGTTTGCGCGCCCGCGCCGATGCCGATCGTCGGCGCGTTGATCTCTCGGGAGATCGTCGCGGCGAGCTCCTCGGGGATAAGCTCGAGAACGATGAAATCCTGTCCGGCCGCATCCAGCGCGCGCGCGTCATCCAGAAGCCTCAACGCGGCGGACGCCGTCTTGCCCTGCCGACGCTTCTGCGCATGGTGTTGAGATTCAAGGCCGATATGGCCGCATACATCGAAGCCCGCGTCTTTGAGCGCGCGCACCAGCTCCGCGCCGGCGCCTTCGAACTTGACGCAATTCGCGCCGGCGTCGCGCAGAGACTTGGCGCTTGCGAGCGCCTGCGCCTGCGTCTCATAGGTCGCGAAGGGCAGATCGCCGATGATGTAAGTTTCCGGCGCGCCCCGACGCGCGGCGGCGATGTGATGGCTCATGTCGGAGAGCGTCACTTCGCGTTCATGCGCATATCCGAGGACATTGACCCCGACGCTGTCGCCGACGAGGATGATGTCGACGCCGACCTCGGCCGCGGCCTGCGCGGTCGGCGCGTCATAGGCGGTGACGACGACGATCTTTTCGCCCCGACGCTTCATGTCGGCGAAATGCGTGCCCTTTGGCGCCATCTCGGCTTTCCGGAATGCGCTAATCGACCGCTCAGCGCTGGAGGGGGTCCGAGCAGGATTTTGGAGCTCCCGGGACGCGAAGCTCCTGAAGCTCGCCGGTGCATTTGTCGCAGCCCGAAAGCAGCGCGCAAAGCGCGGCGAGAGCCGCGAAGATCAAATGCCGCCTCATCCCTCTCCCCGTGGAGTTAACCAAAGTCCACATAATATTTATGCGCTCGGCGTCTGACCAGAATAAGGCGATGGGCTAAATCGTCTTTTCCGGCCAGCGACACAGATCGGACAAGAGGCAGCGCCCGCACTCCGGGCGACGCGCCTTGCAGATGTAACGGCCGTGCAGGATCAGCCAGTGGTGGGCGTGGCGCTTGAATTGATCCGGGACGAGACGCTCGAGGCCCGCCTCCACCTCCTCGACGTTCTTTCCCGGCGCGAGCGGCAGCCGGTTCGAGACACGAAATATATGGGTGTCGACGGCGATCGTGGGTTCGCCGAAGCCAATGTTCAGCACGACATTGGCGGTCTTGCGGCCGACCCCCGGCAGGGCTTCGAGCGCCGCGCGGTCGTGCGGCACCTCGCCGCCGTGACGCTCCATGAGGAGCCGCGAGAGGCCGATCACATTCTTGGCCTTGGCGCGGAAAAGTCCGATCGTCTTGATGTGCTCGATCAGGCCGTCTTCGCCGAGCGCCAGCATTTTTTGAGGCGTATCGACGAGCCGGAACAATCTCGCGGTCGCCTTGTTCACACCCGCGTCGGTGGCCTGCGCGGAGAGGACCACGGCGACGAGCAGCGTGAAGAGATTTTGATGGTGAAGCTCCCCCTCTGGATTCGGATTGGCGGCGGCGAAGCGCTCGAAGATCGCCTCGACGCGAACGGCTTCGCCGACTTTTCCGACCGCCCGACGGCGGGGGTCTGTCACGACGCCCGCTCCGCGCTCTTTGCGGCGAAAGCCGCTTCGGCCTCGCGCAGGAGGCGCGCCTCATGGCGCCTGACGTAAATCCAGGCGCAGAAGAGCGCATAAAGAAGCGCGACGAGCCCCCAGATGGCGAAGGGGCCTTCAACTCGCCGGAACGCCGAAGTGAGCGCATAGGCGCCCAAGCCTAAGGCGAGCGCCCAGACGCCGCCGCCGACCGCGTTGCAGAGAAGAAACCTGCGGGCGTCGAACTGATTGGCGCCGGCGAGGACGCCGACCCAGATGCGCAGCAGCGTGACGAAGCGGCCCAGAAGCACGATCCACGCGCCCCATCGCATGAAGAGATATCGCGCGAGCGTCAGTCGCTTGGCGGTCAGCCCGAACCAGCGTCCGTGGCGTTCGAGGAAAGGAGCTCCATAGGCCCGTCCGATTCCGTAACCCGCGGCGCCGCCGATGACTGCGCCCGCCGCCGCGGCGAGAATGAGATACTCGATCCTCAAGCCCCCCGTCTCTCCGGCGTAGATCGCGCCGCCGATGAGCAGCGTCTCTCCGGGCAGCGGCAGGCCCGCGCATTCGAGCGCGACGACCAGGAAGAGCGTCCCATAGCCATAGGCGCTCAAAATATGGACGATCCGATCCTGATTAAGAAGGTGTTCCATGGGGCTGTGGTTCGCGGCGCGGCTGGGATCGCCGGCGAGCTTGTCACATCGTCGCAGGTTTATGAAGCGCAGGGCTCCCCGTCTCGTCCCATGTGCGGGCGTCGGGCTCGACTCGCAGCCTCGGCGCACGGGCCTACGGCCATGTTTTGTTCCAGCGCCTCTTGAAGAATTTGCGCATTCCTCCTAAATCCGCGCCGCCCGAGCATGAGGCTCGGCCCGCGGATTGGGATCGGAAGGGCCATGGCCAAGGAAAAGTTCTCACGCACGAAGCCGCACTGCAACATTGGGACGATCGGTCACGTGGACCACGGCAAGACGTCGCTGACGGCGGCGATCACCAAGGTTCTGGCGGAGACGGGCGGAGCGACGTTTACGGCCTACGACCAGATTGACAAGGCGCCTGAAGAGCGGGCGCGCGGCATCACGATTTCGACGGCGCATGTCGAATATGAGACGCCGAAGCGCCACTATGCGCACGTCGACTGCCCCGGCCACGCCGACTATGTGAAGAACATGATCACGGGCGCGGCGCAGATGGACGGCGCGATCCTGGTGGTTTCGGCGGCTGACGGCCCGATGCCGCAGACGCGCGAGCACATTCTTCTGGCGCGCCAGGTTGGCGTTCCGGCGCTGGTGGTGTTTTTGAACAAGGTCGACATGGTCGACGATCCGGAGCTTTTGGAGCTCGTGGAGCTCGAGGTTCGCGAGCTGCTCAGCAAGTATGAGTTCCCGGGCGACGACATTCCGATCACCAAGGGCTCGGCGCTGTGCGCGCTGGAGAACAAGAACCCCGAGATCGGCCATGACGCGATTCTGGCGCTGATGAAGACGGTCGACGACTATATCCCGCAGCCGGAGCGTCCGAAGGATCAGCCGTTCCTGATGCCGGTCGAGGACGTGTTCTCGATTTCTGGCCGCGGCACGGTGGTGACGGGGCGCATCGAGCGCGGCGTGATCAAGGTTGGCGAGGAAGTTGAGATCGTCGGCATCCGTCCGACGACGAAGTCGACGGTGACGGGCGTCGAGATGTTCCGCAAGCTTCTCGATCAGGGCGAGGCGGGCGACAACGTCGGCTGCCTGCTGCGCGGCACGAAGCGCGAGGAAGTTGAGCGCGGTCAGGTTCTTTGCAAGCCGGGCTCGGTGAAGCCGCACACGAAGTTCAAGGCGGAGGCCTACATCCTGACGAAGGAGGAGGGCGGGCGCCACACGCCGTTCTTCACGAACTATCGTCCGCAGTTTTACTTCCGGACGACGGACGTGACGGGCGTGGTGACTCTGCCGGAAGGCGTCGAGATGGTGATGCCGGGCGACAACGTCGCGATGGAAGTGGCGCTGATCGTGCCGATCGCGATGGAGGAGAAGCTGCGCTTCGCCATCCGCGAAGGCGGCCGAACCGTCGGCGCCGGCGTCGTGGCGAGCATCATTGAGTAAGCAGGGCGAAAGTGGACCGCGAGCCCCCAGGCTCGCTTAGACAAAATGCGACGGCGGGCCTCGTGGCCCGCAGTCCATTCGCTCAAGCGGCGAGCGTGGTCTCTTCGCGCAAAAACGCCGGCATCTGCGGTTCGCCCTTGATCTGGGCGGGCGAGCCCTTGCTGGCGGAGGAAGCGTTCACTACCTCGAGCGCGGCGGCGACGGCCGAAACGCCGATCTCGCGGTACAGCCGCGCGAGCAGATCGTGCTGGGGATTGGGAAGCGGGGACTCGCCGAACTCGGACACTAACAGCTTGGACATGGGGCTCTCTCGTCGTGGCGGGGAAGAGCAAGGACGCCAGCTCCATCAGATTGTCGGCATCCCGTTAAAGCTCGGTTAAGACGGGCCCCTTGTCCGGCGCTTTACGCAGGCTTTGCGCCACGCGATAATGCCGCAAGCTCCCGCTCGGCCTATCGAAGCCTGAGGGCGGGCGAACGCTCAAGAGAACGAAAATTCGATGCGTCGTCACCTGCCGCCCGAACCCATCTCCCAGGCGGCCCTTTGGAGCCGCCGGCTCGGTCTATTCGCGGCGGTGGTCGTCGCGCTCGCGGTCGTGCTTTTGCGGCTGCATGTCCTCGATCCCGTCGCCGCGCTGACGACGCTCGGCGCCGCGGTGGCGATCTCGCTCGGCGCGCTGCTTCTCTTCGTAGCGGCTTGCGTGACGATCTGGCGCAGCGGCGCGCGCGGGCTCGGCATAGCGCTGGGCGGCCTTTTCTTCATCGCCGCGACGCTCGCCTATCCGAGCTATCTCGCCTTTCAGGCGGTGAGGCTGCCCAAGCTCGCCGACGTTTCCACGGACATCGCCGATCCGCCCGACTTCTCACGCTCCTCGGCGGCGCTAGAGGCGCGCGGCGGCGTCTCGCATCCCAATCCCTCTCCCGAGGCGCGCGCCGGCCAGCGCGCGGCCTATCCCGACGTCGAGCCGATCGTCCTCGACATCGAGACAGAGGACGCCGTTCCGCTCGTCATCAAAGCGGCGACGGCGCGCGGCTGGCGCCTCGTCGACCAGCGCGCGGCGAGCCCGCGCACGGGAGAGGCGCATCTCGATTTTCTCGACGCGAGCCGCATTCTCGCTTTCGACGTCGATGTGACGGTGCGGCTGCGGCCTCTCCCGGGGCAGACGCGCGTAGACGTGCGTTCGGCCTCTCGCTATGGGCGCCATGATTTCGGCGCCAACGCGCATCGCATCCAAGCCTTCGCGGACGAGTTGCAAAATCAGCTCGACCAGGGCGAAGGCGTGTCATCGACGCCCGAGCTGCCTCCGGTCAGGCCGGCTCCATTGTCTCGAGCTCGTCGATGAGCCGGGCGATCATGTCGAGGCCGATGGACCAGAAGGCGGGATCGCGCGCGTCGAGCCCGAAGGGCGCGAGCAGCTCGGCATAGGGCTTCGAGCCGCCGGCCTCGAGCAGCGCGAAATAGCGCTCGACGAAGCCTTCATGCGCCTTCTCATAGACGCCGTAGAGCGAATTCACGAGGCAGTCGCCGAACGCATAGGCGTAGACGTAGAAGGGCGAGTGGATGAAGTGCGGGATGTAGGCCCAGTAGTTCTCATAGCCCGGCCCGAGGCGGATCGAAGGCCCGAGGCTCGAGGCCTGCACGCCCATCCAAATCTCGCAGATTTCGTCGGCGGTGAGCTCGCCCTTGCGGCGCGCGAGATGGATTCGGCGCTCGAAGGTGTAGAAGGCCGTCTGCCGCACCACCGTGTTGAGCATGTCCTCGATCTTCGAGGCGAGCATGGCCCGCCGCTCCGCCTTGTCCTCGGCGTCAGCCAGCATTTTGCGGAAGGTCAGCATCTCTCCGAAAACGGACGCCGTCTCGGCGAGCGTCAAGGGCGTCGGCGCCATCAGCGCGCCTTGTCGCGACGCGAGCACCTGGTGCACGCCGTGGCCGAGCTCATGGGCGAGCGTCATGACGTCGCGCGGTTTGCCTTGGAAGTTGAGCAGCACGTAGGGATGGGCGGAGGGCACGGTCGGATGTGAGAAGGCGCCGGGCGCCTTGCCGGCCCGCGCCGGCGCGTCGATCCAGCTCTTCTCGAAAAAATCTCCCGCGATGCGCGCCATTTGCGGCGCGAAGCCCGCGTAGGCGGAAAGCACGACGTCCCGCGCCTCGCCCCAGGAATAGCGCTTCGCCGGCGCCATCGGCAGCGGCGCGTTGCGATCCCAGTAATCCAGCGCATCCTTGCCGAACCATTTCGCCTTGAGCCGATAGTAGCGATGCGAAAGCCTCGGATAGGCCGCCTCGACCGCGGCGACCAGCGCCTCGACGACCTCGCGCTCGACCCGATTGGCGAGATGGCGCGAATCCGCGACGTCGGCGAAATGCCGCCAACGATCGGAAATCTCCTTGTCCTTGGCGAGCGTGTTGGAGACGAGCGCGAAAATGCGGAGATTCGCCTTTAGCGTCGCGCCGATCGCTTCGGCGGCGGCGCGCCGAGTTGCTTCCTTCTCGTCCTGGAGCAGATTGAGCGCGCGCTCGATTGCAAGCTCCTCGCCAAGGATCGGAAAGCGCAAGGCGGCGATCGTTTCGTCGAACAGGCGATTCCAGGCGGCGGAGCCCGTCACCGACTTCTCGTGGAACAGCTCCTCGATCCTGTCTTCCAATTCGTGAGGCTTTTCCTTACGGATGTCCTCGAGCCAAGGTCGCCAGCGCGACAGCGGCGCGGTTTCAGCCGCAGCAAGGAGAAGCGCGTCGTCGATACGATTGAGTTCAAGCTGAAAGAACAGCGTCGCGGTCGAGGCCTCGACGACCTTGCTTTGAGCGTCGGCGTAGAATTTGCCGCGCTTGGGATCACTCACGTCGCCAGCGTGCAGCAGTCCAGCATAGGACATGAGCCGCCCGAAAAGATCCTGCAGCGCCTCGTAGCGGGAGACCGCGGCGCCGAGCTTCTCGCTCGCGTCATGCGAGTCGGCGAGAGCGGCGAGCCGGCCGCGGTATTCCTCGGCGAACGCGCGCGCCTCGCGCTCGGCGCGGTCGAGATCCTCGAGAAAGGCCTGCGAATCCGGGCTCGGATAGAGATCGGCCAGATTCCACTCCGGCAAGGGGCCGAGATCGGAAACCACTGTGGCAGTCGGCATGGCGTGCTCCCAAAGAGATCAGAAAGGCGTTGATTTCGCCTATTAGGGCGCGCGCGGCGGCCGTTCAAGAAGCCCGCGACCCGCGCGAGACTTTCCATGCAAAACATGGGCAAGGCTTTCGGTTCATCGGCGGCGCGCCGCAATGCCCCTGCGGCGCAGTTAACTTCAACTTTACCCTGTTCTTAGACTCTGTCCGCAAGCGTGGGAAAAGATTTGTCCCCGCAAGAGGTGGGGGGCGGGCGCCGATGGCTTCGACGATTCTCATTGCCGATGACGATCCCGTTCAAAGACGGCTCTTAGAGGCGATGATCCGTCGATTCGGCTACGAGACGGAGTGCGTCGAGAGCGGCGAGCTAGCGTTGGCTCGCCTCACGACGACGGATTCTCCGCCGATCGCGCTGCTCGTTCTCGACCTCGTCATGCCCGATCTCGACGGCATGGGCGTTCTTGCGAGAATGCGGGACGAGAAGCTGCAAACGCCCGTCATCGTGGAGACGGCGCATGGTTCGATCGAGGCCGTCATCTCGGCGATGCGCGCCGGCGCTTCGGATTTCGTCGTGAAGCCCGTTGGGGCGGAACGTCTGCAGATTTCGATCAAGAATGCGCTTGCGGCCGACGCGCTCGCCGGCGAGGTGCGCCGCGCCGCGCGCCGCGCACAGGGCTTTCTGACCTTTAAGGATCTCGTCTCCAGGAGCGCCGAAATGGCGCGCGTCATCCGCTTGGGAGAGCGGGCCGCGCGTTCGACCATACCGGTGCTGATCGAGGGCGAGTCGGGGGTTGGCAAGGAAATCGTCGCGCGCGCCATCCAGGGCGCTTCCGATCGCCGCGGCAAGCCCTTCGTGACGGTCAATTGCGGCGCGCTCCCCACGAACTTGGTCGAATCGATTCTCTTCGGTCACGAGAAAGGCGCCTTCACCGGGGCCACCGAGAAGCATGCGGGCAAATTCGTAGAGGCGAATGGCGGAACGCTGTTCCTCGACGAGGTCGGCGAGCTGCCGCTCGAGCTGCAGGTCAAGCTCCTGCGCGCGCTGCAGGAGGGCGAGATCGATCCGATCGGCGCGAAGCGGCCGGTCCGCGTCGACGTCCGCCTGATTTCCGCGACCAATAAAAATCTGATCGAGCTCGTCAAGCGCGGCCAGTTCCGCGAGGACCTCTTCTACCGCCTCAATGTTTTTCCGATCGGCATCCCGCCGCTGCGCGCCCGCAAGGAGGACATTCCCGATCTCGTGCGTCGTTTTTGCGCGCGTTTTGCTGCGGAGGAGGGGCGTACGATCCGCAATGTGTCGCCCGAGGCGATGTGCCTGCTCGCGTCCTATGACTGGCCGGGCAACGTCCGTCAGCTCGAGAACGCGATGTTTCGCGCGGTGGTGCTCGCGGAGGGTGACGAACTGACGGTTGCCGAGTTTCCCCAGATCGCCAACCATGTCTGCGGCTTCGACGTGCGCGTGCCGCCTGCGCCGAGCCTTCCCGAGCCGCGAGCGGCGCGCGAGCGCGAGATCGTGCGCATCGAGGTCCGCGACCCCAACATGTTGGGACTGCTTGGAAAGGGCGGCGACATGCGAAAGCTCGAGGACCTGGAGGCCGAGACGATCCGCTTCGCGCTGCAACACTATCGCGGACAGATGTCGGAGATCGCTCGACGCTTGGGAATCGGCCGGTCGACCCTCTACCGCAAGATGAAGGAATATGGACTGAGCGACGAAGGGCTGTCCGAGCCGAACCAGGACGCGAGCCTCGTCGCCTGAACGATCAAGGTTCTTTGGATCGCTCCGGACGCCATTCCAGCACGAGCGTCGGGCGCTCCGACTTGCTCGGCTGGCCCGGTCCGAGGCGCCTGAATCCCTCTCTTTGATAAAACCGGACCGCGCGATCATTGTCGGCGTTCACGTCGAGTCGGATGAGTCGCGGCGACCGCTCGCGGGCGGCGGCGAGAAGAGCCGCGCCGACGCCTCCACCGAAGCGCTCCGGATGCACGCAGAGCTGATCGAGCCATCCGCTCTCGGGGTCGATCGTCACGAAACCCAACAAGGATTTGGGGGCCTCCTCCCAAAGGCACAGCGTCTGCGCGCCTTCACCCTCCAATCTGGCGAGGCGGTCGAGGAGCCAGGCGCAGCGCGCCTCGAAGGCGATGTCGGCGTAGGTTGCGCGCCAGGAGGCGACCCAAAGGGCGAGAAGCTCCTGCGTCTCCGCCCCCGTGCGCAGGGCGATCCGCCAGCGTCCGAGCGTCTCGGGAGAGGATCGGCTCATGCTTTCCTCACGAGATCGAGCAGCAGCCGATGGATCGGTTCATTGCCGGCGCAGATCTCGTTCCTGGCGAGCATGTCGCCGCCGCCGACGAGATCGGTGACGAAGCCGCCGGCCTCGCGCACGAGCACGACGCCGGCCGCAATGTCCCAGGGGTTGATGCCGCGCTCCCAATAGCCGTCGCAGCGCCCCGAGGCCACCATGGCGAGATCGATGGACGCGGCGCCCAAGCGGCGGATGTTGCCGATCTTGGCCATCGCCGCCGCGAGCTCGATCTGAAAGCGCTCATGGCGCTCGCGCCACGCGAGAGGGGGAATGCCGCAGGCGATCATCGATTCCGCCAAGGTCTTGCGCGACGCCACGCGCATGCGCCGATTGTTATGATAGGCGCCCTGACCTTTCTCGGCGATGAACATGTCGTCAGTCGCGGGATTATAGACGACCCCGGCGACGAGCTGGCCCTCGCGCTCCAGCGCGAGCGAGACGGCGAAGACTGGAATCCCGTGCAGGAAGTTGGAGGTGCCGTCGAGCGGATCGATGTGCCAGCGATGGCTCTTATCGGCGCCTTCGACGACGCCGCCCTCCTCCATCAGGAAGCCATAGCCGGGCCTCGCGCGCGACAGCTCCTCAAAGAGCACGGACTCGGCCCGCCTGTCCGCTGCAGTCACGAAATCGCCGGGGCCTTTCACCGAGACCTGCAGGTTCTCGACCTCGCCCAAGTCCCGCTTCAAGCCGCGGCCGGCCTTGATCGCCGCCGCAGTCATCACATTCATCAGCGCGGTGCGGATCATCGGATTTCCAGGGGTTTCATTGTCACAATCCCATGCCCGCCCGATCGGGCCCACGTCAAGTCGCGGCGGAAAGCGTGACGCGTCTCCGCCCGCGATAAGCGGTCGGACGAACTGGCCCGTCCGGGACGGCGCAGGCCGCCGGCGCAATGCTCTGAATCAGCGCCCGTACGCGCAGAGCGCCGCTTTGCGGGGCGCTATTGCCAATGCGTCACGATGCGGTTAAAAGCGCGGCGTCGCTTGGGCGCGCTCGCAAAACGAGCTGGCGCCGCAATCTGCGATGCGCCCGTAGCTCAGCTGGATAGAGCACCAGACTACGAATTTGGGGGTCAGAGGTTCGAATCCTTTCGGGCGCGCCATTGAAATCAATTACTTAGAGTGGCCGGCTCCATTCGGCGCTTCCCAGCGAAGCCGATTGGGAAGCGGATGGGAAACTTGGCGCGCATTTTTGGCGGAGCCTCGCCATCTGGCGAGCTTTTCGCAATCCGATGTCGCCAAGGCTACCGACTGGCCTTGCCGGCCGAGTGAATTTCACCGTTCCCAATTCAGCGATGCGATCCGAGGATCATTTCTAAAAATATCTCGTCCGAACTCGATCCCAAGTCGGGGAAATTCGCGGGTTGCCTGAACGCCGGCAGCCCCTAGCCGCATGCGCCACGTCTGCCGGTCAACTGGTCGGTGTTCCGCGAACGCTGTGCAAGTCAGGATAGCGATGTTAGCGCCTGCCGCCGGGTCCCGAACAGACTCATAACGGATCAGCTCAGCAGTGGCCTCACGCGCCGCGTCAGCGAACTGCTGGCAAGCTTCGTAGTGGACTGTGTCCGCCCAGAAAGCTCTGTCAGCTAGGAGCGGCGGCAGGGTTAAGTCGAGACTTCGCTGCGTCCTAACGGCTGCGGAGAACGCAGTGTATTCGGCTGCGTCATTCGGCCAAGGGGTCGCCGGCGAATCGGCGAAGAACAACAGTCGATAGAAGGCCATTTCCGCGAGGGCGGTCTCGCATCGCTCTGAAGCGTAGTAAACGCCGAGAGTTCGGCCGGCGCGACGGAAGCGCGAACCCTTTCGATATGTCGCTTGATAGCGGAACGGTGTCGCCAAGAGAAAGTCGAGGTCACGGCATTCGCCGGGAATATCGGGCTTGGTTTTTTCAATCAACTCCTCGAGAACCACCTGCTCCTCGAGCGAGTCAACAAGCTTCAGCGTCGAGACAACGTGCTGCGCTTCAACGAAACGCCAGCATTTCCCCTCGAAACTCCTTAATTCACACGCGAGCTTTTCTTGAGTCCAGATAGGCAACGACATCTAAGAGCCCCACAATGGTTTTAATCTTTTCAGCGGGGCGTCCGTCGAGCACCGTGTTCGGATTACGGAGCCATTGGCGCGCAACGGTATCCTCGCCGCCGACGATGGCGTCGAGCGAGCGATAGAGCCGAACGAAGAGGGTGGCGAGTTCGAATTCCTTGGTGTCCTCCAGTAAAGTGAATTCATCCTTTTTCATGCGTGAAACCGTGGTAGCGCTCACTCCCAGCACCGGGGCGAGGTCTTTGCCGGCAACGCCGAGTCGCTCAGCGGCGCGGATGACGGCTTTGGTCAGGACGTCGCCTCGGTTTGGACGTTTGGCGTCCTGGTTAAAATGCGAGACATGGGGCGGCATGGCTCCTCCTCCTAGAGACATTTTATAGGATAATTCTTCCCAGAGAAATAAAAATTTCGTCGAGCTGAATCTCGGGATTCACACAGCGCCAGCTTGTAGTCGCTCCTCGTCCGGACGGTTTGCGTCATGGGCGGAGCGGCAGCGCCGACGTGTTCGCGCCGCCGTCTTGCTGCCTAGCTCTTTCCGTAGGGCTTACAATACGACGAGTTTTAAGGCGGATCGAGGCTGACAGGAGATATAAAATTGGCAGAGATAACCGCACAAGACATCACGAACCTGCTGCTTGTCGCGATTCTGGGGGCGCTGCTCTGGACTAGTTTCACGCTTGAGAACGTGCGGCAGGAGATTAGTCGGACTCGCGAATATGTAAAGAAATGTGGGCTGATAGATGTCTATGGTGAATCTAGAATAAAAGAGATTGCCGGAGATCTGAATACCCTCGTTTTATATATCCAGACTCTGGACCGCAGATAGGCAGTCTTACGCAGCGTCTTCCTTCGTGTCCAAAAGACACACCCGCGCGTTCATTTCGGAGCCCACTCGCGCGCGAGCTTTTGAGCCTCGGCAATCTGTTCAGGCGTCATAACTTTCGCGAGTGCGTCCCGACACATTCCAACATAGCCCGAAGAATCGCGACGTGCTGCCAAATTCAGCCATTTATATGCAAGCACGTAATCCTTTGGAACTCCGTCGCCGTCGTAGTAAACTTTACCTAAAGCTTCCTGAGCATAGGGTTCATCCTGATCTGCCGCTAATTGAAACCATTTAATGGCTTCGATAATGTTCTTTTTGACTGGAAAATCGCCGCTCTGATATGCCCAGCCAACATAGAGTTGGGCCCTTGGATTGCGGTTCTCAGCCGAAAGCTTAAGCCATATCCAACTTTCGTTTGCATCTGCTGTGACGCCTTTTCCATTTTTATACATATCCGAAAGCATCAACATCCCATCTGCGCCGCTCTTTTCACCCAGCGGCAGCAAGAGACGGATTGCAGTCGTATAATCGCCACGCTCATACGCCATTGCGCCTTCCTCTCGGGGTTCCGCCTCCACAATGCTAGCCAAGGCGGTAATTACTCAGAGCCTGACCCAAAAGTTTCTTGCACGCGCCCCGGTTGCATGATTCTGGGGATTCCGAAGCATCGGAGGATGATTCGGAATGTGGACGCAAGAGCATCGCAAGACCTACGTGCGCGTCGGCGGGCGTTATCCCAGCGACATGACGGATGCGGAATGGGCTCTGCTCGAGCCGCTGATCCCGGCGGCCAAGCACGGCGGTCGTCCGCGCAAGACCGACATGCGCGCGGCGATCAACGCCATTCTCTATCTCCTGCGCACGGGTTGTCCGTGGCGCTATCTTCCTCGCGACGGCTTTCCGCCGCGGTCGACCGTCTACAACATCTTCCGCAATTTTCAGAAGGACGGCGTCTGGGACGCGATCTGGGACAAATTGCACATGGCGCTGCGTGAAGACATGGAGCGCGAGGCGAGCCCCACGGCGGCGATCATCGACAGTCAGTCGCTGAAGTCGGCGGAAAAAGGGGCGGTCATGACGGCCTGACCGGCTACGACGCCGGTAAGAAGGTGAAGGGCCGCAAGATTTACGCGCTGGTCGATACGCAAGGCTTGCCGCTGCGCGTCATCGTCCACTCCGCCGGCGTGCAGGACCGTGATGGCGCGGCGCTCGTGCTCGACAAAATCCGCAACAGCTTTCCCTGGCTCGAACTCGTCTGGGCCGACAACGGCTACAACGCTCATCAAGTCACTGCGGCTGTCGCAAGGGTTCCCTCGCTGCGCATTGAAATCGTCAAGCGCAGTGACGACATGAAGGGCTTCGTTCTGCTGCCGCGCCGTTGGGTGGTCGAGAGAACGTTCTCATGGTTCGGGCGCAACCGACGCCTCGCCAAAGACTGGGAAAACCTCGCGACCACGCTGCAAACCTTCGTCGTTCTCGCGTCGATCCAGATCGCAATCCGGCGGCTCGCGCGATAGTTGTCTTTTGAGTCAGGCTCTCAGGTTGTCTGGCTTGATTTTTGGGCTGCGGGGCAAGCGGCAGATGCGAGGCTTGGCGGCTCCCCGAAACTTTGCTGGTTTGGCGTTGGGTGGCCGAGTTGACCTATGACGGCGCCGAGGCTGCGAGCGGCTTGCCGGCGAGCGTCAGACGGATGGCCGCCAGCGCGTCGATTCCGCGGCGGCGCGCGGTCTCGATGACGGAACGGATGTCGGCGTAAAGCTTCGCGCCCCAGGCGCTGCGGAAGCAGTAGACGACCTTTCGAAAGATCACGCAGGGCCGGATCGCCTGCTCGGAGCCGTTGTTGGTGGGCGGCAGCTCGCGATTGGTCATGAACACGAACAGGTATTGACGCGTGCGCTTGATCATCGCGATCAGCTTGACGCCGGCCTCATGCGCGGGCGTTCTCGCCAATATTCGGGTGAGGCGCGTCTCCAGCCTCGCCTTGTAGCTCTTGAGCGTGGCGTCGCTTAAGCCCTCGCGCCGCGCGCCGATGTCGCAGGCCTCGCCCAGCAGATGGCGCAGGTCGGGGCCGATGACGTCGTCGCCGCAGTCGAGGGCGTATTGCACGTCGCGGATGAGATGGGCGAGACAGACCTGATGGTCCTTCTCGGCCCATCCCATCTGGCCCGCATAGCGATCCGAGACCCAATAATCGGGGCGGTAGTCGCCGAGAAAATCGCTGACGACGGTCTGCGCCCTGGTGGGCTCCGCGACGAAGACGGCGCTGTCCTTGTGGTGGAAGACCCACAGATACCAGTTGGCCTTGCCGACGCGCAGGCCGGTCTCGTCCGATTGCAGCGCGGTTCCCGAAAGCAGCCGCGCGCGGATCGCTTCGCGCTGTCTGGCGAAGGCGCTTCGCGCGGCTTGCAGGATGTTGACGAGCGCGCCTTCGCTGATTTCGAGCCCGAGCATGGTGGAGAGCAGCGTCGACAGCCGCTCCAGCGCGATGTTCTGCGTGAAGCGCAGGTAGAGCACGAGCGCGCGCAGGTTCTCGCCGAAGGGCGAGCCGCGCGGCATGTCGGCGGGCGGCGCGGCCTTGAACGTCTTGCCGCAGTCGGGACAAATTCCCCCATGCAGCGTGACCCGGGTCACCTCCGGCTTGATCGGCGGGATCTCGATATGATCATAGGCTTCGCAGGCGAATTGGGGCGCAGCCGAAACGTCGGCGCCGCAGTGCTGGCAGGCGCAGGCGGGGATGTCGCGCCTTAGCGTCGGGTTTGGATGCAGCGGCCGGTGCGCGCCTTTATGCGACTTGCGCTGCTTGTCGCCGGCGCTCTCGTTCGTGGCGGCGCCGGGACTGTCAGGAATCTTGTGTGCCGGGCCATAGTAGCACCGCTGGAGGCGGACTATGGCGATCAAGAAGGACACACTGGACCAACTTCTTTCGGGGCGCGATCCGAAGGACGTATTTTCCAAGGACGGGCTTTTCGACGAGCTGAAAAAAGCTCTGGCCGAACGTGTTCTCAACGCCGAGCTGGACGATCATCTTGAAGGCGAGGCTGCGGCGGGCAAAGCCAATCACCGCAACGGCTATTCGAAGAAGACCGTACTGACCGAGACGTCGAAAATCGACATTAAGGTTCCGCGCGACCGGGAGGGGAGCTTCGATCCGAAGCTGATCGCGCGCTATCAGCGGCGTTTTCCGGGCTTCGACGAGAAGATCGTGTCGATGTATGCGCGCGGCATGACGGTGCGCGAGATCCAGGGGCATCTGCTTGAACTTTATGGACTTGAGGTCTCGCCGGACCTGATCTCGACGGTCACCGACGCGGTTCTGGAGACGGTCGCCGAATGGCAAAATCGTCCGCTCGAGGCAATTTATCCCCTGGTTTTCTTCGACGTGCTGCGCGTCAAAATCCGTGACGAAGGCCTGGTGCGCAACAAGGCGGTTTATGTCGCGCTGGGCGTCACGCCGGACGGAACCAAGGATATTCTGGGCCTTTGGATCGAAACCTCGGAAGGCGCCAAATTCTGGCTGCGGGTGATGAACGAGTTGAAAAACCGCGGCGTCGAGGATGTGCTTATCGCCGTCGTCGACGGCTTGAAGGGCTTTCCGGAGGCGATCAACGCGGTTTTCCCGCAGACGGTCGTACAGACCTGCATCGTCCATCTCATTAGAAACTCGATGGACTTCGCCTCGTGGAAAGACCGCAGGGCTATCGCCGCCGAACTGAAGAAAATCTACCGGGCGAAAGACGCCGACGCCGGCAAAGAGGCCCTTGACGCTTTCGATGCCGGTCCTTGGGGCAGGAAATATCCCTCGATCGCCCAGAGCTGGCGGCGAAACTGGGAACAGGTCATTCCCTTTTTCGCCTTTCCCGAGGCGGTGCGCCGGATCATCTACACCACGAACGCCATAGAATCCTTGAATGCAAAACTGCGGCGCGCCGTGCGGACGCGCGGACATTTTCCAACCGACGACGCCGCGATGAAACTGCTGTATCTCGTCTTGCGCCAAGTCGCGGGAGAATGGAAAATGCCGCCGCGCGAATGGTGCGAGGCCAAAACCCAATTCGCCATCATGTTCGACGAAAGGTTCGTCACAGCGTGATGGTCAACCCGGCCCCCACACAAAATTTCGGACACTCCCGCGGCGCCCGAGACCGTAGGCTTCTGCCCTCGGCTCGGCGGCGTGCTGGAATTATCCGGCGTCTTCTTCGGAAGATTGAGCTTGGCTTCGAGTTCGGACACCCGCGCGCGCAACGCCGCGTTTTCGGCCTCCATCGCCGCCAGCCGCGCGCAAAGCTCCTCGACGCGCGCGAGCAGCGCTTGGATCAGCGCGTCTTTTTCGGCCTCGTTGAGACAATCAAGCGGCGGTGGGACCACACGCTGCTTGACTCATATTCGCCGCGACTGCGCCAGACCCAATCAACCGAGTGAGTCAATCGGCCGCAGGCAGCCCCATCACCCCATCCCCGCGCCCAAACATCGGGACGTGAGCAAATACCCAAGGCGAGCGCGAGAAGGCCGCAAGCAAATAGAACTGTGATCCGCAATTTCATGTTCAGCGTCTCCGAAGGTGGCAGCCCATACATTTTGCCTTTGGGCTCCGCAACAGCCTTCCCGGCTTCCCTCCTGCCCCTTCTCGGTTTCCGCCGCGACAGCTCGCTGAACTCAAGGATTTGCACCAGCGCCCCATACACTTGGCCAGCCTGCCATCTCTCCCTGCCGCCTTTTCCGGTATTATACATTGTTAGAACGGGGCACACTTTCCAATTGCGAAGAAGGCGTCATCGGGGTGTTCTGCGACTTCAAGGAAGCTCTTGTATGCTTTTTTATGGGCTTCTGAACCGTTCTCAATTCGCGATGGATGTTCTTTTTCGTATAGCGCGGAACCCTGCTCTAGGTATCCACCAACGTAAGTCATTTGGAAGCGCAGCGTTTTCTTATCAAAATCAAACATACCGTCGGGGCAATCGATTTGATCAGTTAGTCCATCACGCTTATTCCAACAAAAAGATAAAGGGAAGTCTGGATGTTCCGAATCGATATCGAAGATCAACCAGTCTGCGATCTCCGGCGAAGGCGCGGGTTTTCTTGTTGCTTTGCCCGGCCCCGCTGTCTTCCCCGCGCCGGTCGCGGCCGAAGGTGGCCCCCATTCCATGTCAAGAGGATCGTAATCTTCAGGCAGAGAGACCGCGCTGCTTGGTCGGTTTTTACTTTTAATTTTATACATTTCGGCATATTTTCCATGCAAATCATCAGGATTTGATTTTCGAATAATATATTTATGTCCTGGCTTAAAATTAGTTACAATCCAAGCCATGTTTCTGCTGTCGTAATGTAATCCTCCATCCAAATCCACGATGCAAAGGAATTTTGACCGCTCATTATCGCCAGAGTTGGCGCTATGCGCAGCCACGCCCACGAGCGCCGCAAAAGCCGCGAGCACGATTCTTCGCATGACACCAACTCTCCCCTATAGTGGCCGGTGATAACCAGCAAACGCGCGAGGACACTATTATATTAGCGCCTTGCCTTCGCCAGCAGCAGCATCAGCGCCGACGCGCGGTCGCGGTCAGTGATCTCCTCCGTCTGTATCGGGCCACCCTTTGGTCCGCTCAATTCTGTCGAAGCAAGCCGCGCGTGACAATATGGAGCCGCCGCTTTTGCCGCGTCCAGACGTGTATGCGGCTCACCCGTCTCGTCACGCATGACGGCCAAGAGAAAATCCAGCGGCATGGTTCCGCCTTCAGCCGCCCGACGACGGGCTTCCTCGTCAATTCGCGAAACGCTTCCGGGTTTTCGTCCCGCGCCCTCACGTTTTCCGCCTCTCATGTTCGTCCTTTCGATTGGTTGATTATCAATCGTCCCCGCGCCGATGTGGAGGCCGCTCGTGCATCTTAGGCCTTAACCGTGCAATCGGGGCCGCCGCCGCTGTCTGGCTAAATTGAAGACAAACCATAATTCGAATCGTACCTATCCGGTTAAGACAGACACCCACTACATATAGGGATGCCGTAGCCATTCTTCCTGCGGCGGCAATGCGCCAATCTGTCACCTTCGCGAAGGAGATATCTGCGCCATGGATGGAAGCTCGACCCAATCCCTGCCATGTAACACCGAATGAACGTTTCCGGAAAGGGTTGCGCGCCGCTCCGACGCGAGGAGTTCAACTGAATCTGCCGAAATTTCAGCGGAGCGGAGCTTTAGTACCGTGTGTCGATCCGATTCCAAAGTGTTCGCCTTGAAGTCCATAATCGCGTTCTCGGTCTGCAGCTGATCGTTGTTCTCGTTGTATGCGAGCACGCCGTTTTTGAACTCGGCGCGATCATTCTTGGCGTTGTAATTGCCGCTTCCGGCCGTTAGCTGCACAAAGCCGTCTGATCCGATGTCCAAACGAAGGTCGACTCCCTCTAGTTCTATAAAATCGGACCTGGACATATCCTGGGTACCGAAATTCGCGCGCAATACGTAAGGGTGTCCGTCCCGCCCATAGCCGATGAATTTCGGTACCTCGATCGTGATGCGCGTTCCCTCGTTTTTGATATGGGAGAAACGCAGGTCGACAGACGGTAAATGCAGAAGCTGATAGGCAATCAGAAACACGAGGCCGGTCACAATCATTAGGCTGCTCCATCGGATTGCCCTGCGGAGCCGCGCCACCCGCGTCGAACACCTTAGAGGTGCGGGAAACGCGTCTGCGCGCGGCGCATACGTGAAGAGGAGGCGGCCACGCGAACTCGACGGAACGTGCTTCAAGAAGCCCTCTGTCGTTGGAATTGTCTTGGAATGGCCGAATTGTTTGGCACAAACCTGCTACGTGGGCTTACCATGTCCAGACGGCTCCAGCCGATCAAGGGTTATTTTGGAGTGGATCTACGCCTGATGAAGGGCAAAGAAGGGTCAAATACGGCCAATCAGGCGGCGTCGGTGCGGCGCACCACGCCCTCTATATGTAGCGGGTGTCTGTCTTAACCGGATAGGAACGGATTAAACCTTAGAATTTTGACTTCGGCAAGGCGCAATTCATTGTTTGCTCAGGCGATTGACCGTGGGGCGGCCCGCAAGCTGTGTTCGGCGGATTCCGTTGCCACCGGCCCGTCGAGCCAAGCGGCGCGCCGACAAAAATATGAACGCCCTCCCAGTCCGAGCCGGGAAGGGCGTTTTCGTTTAGCCAGTCGATACAACCCTCGCGCGCGCGTATTGCTCCAAAAAAGGCATTGGCGACGCGGCCCCAAGATCCCGATGGGTTTTTAGGAGCCTGTTGCAGAGCCAGTCGGCTTGGTGCTGCGCCCGGCGACTGCCGGCACCCGTCCTCTGCGCGAACTTGAGGAGGCCCTTCGGCCCGGCTGGCGCGTCCAGCCCGTAACGACAAATCTAAAATGCAAGTCTCGGGGCGCATAGCGGGGCGCACAAGCCGGCCGGCCGTGCGCCAAAAGCCGCGGAACATAAGAGCTAGCTTGGCGGACGAACCCTCCGCCGCGCCTGCAACCGAGGCGGCCGGCGGGTAGTGGGCCAGTTTGATTGTGGCGTCTAGTGCCAGCGATGGCGGAGTGATATCCTCTCTGAATTGCAACCGAGAGGATAACGGAATGCCAGCGCCAAAGCCTATCGAATTCACATTGACCCAAGAAGAAGCTGATGAGCTTTTGCAGCCCTCAGGGAGCGGAGGCCATCAGGCTCTACACCAGCGTCTCATTGACCAGCTTCAAAACGGCAATTTGATTCTGAGATTTGATGACGCCCACATCGGCGAACTTTTCCGGTACTGGTCCTATGGATGGGACGGCGCGAGTGGCGGATTTCAGAAGCGCCTCGGAAAAGCGTTCGCAAGATCATTCCGCGAACGCCTCGGCCTTTGATTCTCGTTACTGCTGGCTAGCCCGGCGGAAGATCGAGATTCCGCGGAACCTATGATTTGTGCTCTTCCACATGCCGATGGTCGCTTCTAGCGCGAAGCAGTCTTTACGATACATCGGGAGAACCTGGTCTAGCCAAACGACATGGGCGCCTTGCGGCAATCGCTGTAAGGCGCGCATGACGACATTGCGCTTCACCATGCTTGTTCCATAGTGGTCGCAATCCTCGACGCTGTACGGCGGGTCCGCCAAAACAAGATCGTATCTTTCGAGGGGAACCCTTTCGAGCCGCTGGGCGTCGTCGACGTAGGTTGGCTTAAGACTCGGATTCACGTCGACGGTGTCCCCGGGGAAAACGCTCAAATCGACCTTCCCGCTGAAAAGATGGAGAACCTTTTTCTTTTCAGGGAAAAGCGCCTTCACGCGCTTCAGATACCCGGCAGGATATCCGCCGTAATATTCTGATTTCACGCGATAATCGTTACCCATGATCCACGTGCCAACGATGCGGCCGTCTTCCGATGTAAACAGGCTCCGCGGGAAACCCGTCTTGGCCACGTAGTTATCAATTCGCCGATCCCACTGCATGGCTTCCTCCGACTGATTCGGAGTTTTTGCCATGAGCGGTAAAAAAAGTACAGCGATTTTCTATCATTTCGTGTTTTTTGTTTCATCAGTTTCTCTTGCGTCATCCCATCCATCGAACCAAGATTCATAAAATGTCGTCTCGTACAACTCTTGGTTGTCTTGGTATGGATTGTTCCAACGTGGAACGCCACGCTTATAAGCCTCTAATCCTTTTTGATAGGGATCGTCAAAGTTATCATTTTCAGGCTCACTCATTTCACCCTCGCGCTTGCGTGCTCCCATGTCTCAAGCATATCGATAACGTCGCTCATTTCCCAGAGCTTCTTTGTCACTCCGGCCACCATTGCTGGAGTTATCCGCAGCGTCCTATGAATTCTGACAAAGTTGTAATACATGAAGTGTAGCGACATGGCGTATTCGTGGTTCTCCATCTTCTTGCTGGAAGCGTTCGTCAGTCGCGTCATGCGGCGCGAGTGCATGCGAATGTTTAGATTGTTGCGCTCGGCATAGCTGGTCGAAATCAGCTTCTCATCCGGCTTGCCGGTTATCGTGGTCTTCTTGATCCCCGTGCATTCGGCGGGGGACCACCCCTCATGCGCGACCGAGGGGTCCAGGAAGCCCCAGGGAGGCCGCTGGCGAGCGGAAGGCGGACGGCCAAATGCGCCGCCCGAGGGGTGGTGGCGGAAACGCGGTGGCCACGCCCCGCCGCCCGAAATTAATTTGGGCTAGCTTGAGTGTGTGAAACATTCAAGAGGCGCGGCGACCGCCCATAGGCGGGCGCGATAGCGCCTATGGGGGGTATGGGGGGACTGAAGCACAACCGCGAATGAACCGCGAAGAGGCCGTGAAACGCGGGATTGCGAGGACCGCGAAGACTGCGAAGGCGGACCGCGAAGGAACCGCGAATCTTGCGGGATATATGCGGAAAAACGGGCTTCGCGGTCCGAAGCGCGAAGGACCGCGAAGGAACCGCGAAGGGGTCTTACAGGTTGTATTATTATTATCAGATGCAACCAGAAGTTTTAGGCCCCGCGGCCTTCTCAATAAAATGAAAGCGGCGCGACGGCGGGCCGCTCTCGCACGCGGCGATACTCCCGGCGGCGAAGAGGCGTTCCATCGCGCGCTCAAAATCGGCCATGCGATAACCGCGGCGATCGGGCCTCTTGGCAAATATGCGCGGCGCATAGGTTCCGGCGCGAGGCTTGTAAGACGCGTCTCGCCCTTCTGATTTCATGGCGGCCAGTAGGTCGAGAAATACGCTTTCGACCGGCGGCCGGAGGGTTGCGGCTTCCGGCGTGCCGGCGATGAAGACGCCCGCGTTCCACAACAAGGGCATGGATTCCCCGAGCGCGGCGTAGTTGGCCTTCTTGCGAGAAAGAATGCGGGCGTTTTCATCGGGCTTCGCGCCGTCCTCGTCTTCTGGGCGCGCGAAGAAGAGGCGACTCCGGGCTGTGTTGCTCCAGGCCGTCGAGCCGCCGTCGCCTTCACCGCTCGATAGTCCGGAGCGCGAGGGGTGCGCGCACAGGATAACGGCGCCGTCGATCGCCTTGGCGATTTCGCCGAGCGCTCTGCCGATGAACTGGCGCACCTGAGACCGGTCATTTTCATTGCCGGCAAAGCCGTCTTGCGCGGTGTCGAATACAACGAGCCGCGCGTGGTGGTCCCGCGCCGCCTCGAGAATTTGCTTTTGAAAAGGCGTCGTCTCGCCGCGGCCTTGGCGATCGAAAACCATCAGTAGATTGTCTTCGCCCGCGCGCGAAATGAAACGAACGGCCGCAAGGCTCGATTGATCGCACCCGTATAAGCTATTGATGCCCGTTTGCCGGCGGAGCAGTTCATTTTCGTCGTCCTCGCAATAGACGCCCAAGGAATTGACCGTCTCGGCCGTTTGGCCAGCCCAGGCCGATCCCGTGGCGCAGGCGCTTTGTAATTGTTGGGCGAGCAGACTTTTCCCGATGCCTCCATCCCCGTAAAGCGCGGTAACGACGCCGCAGGGTATCCAATCCGGAACAACCCATTTGCGGGGCGAAACTTGTCTTTTGAGAAAATCTTCGGGCCGAATGAGACGTAGCGGCGCAGGGCCATGGATAGCCTCGCCGCGGTCGGCGCTAAGGTCTAATCCCCGCGCATTGGCGATGGCTTCCGCAACGCCGGGCAACTGCTTCCATGCTCGCAGTTGCGCCAGTTTGTTCGCGATCCCGGAACCGTCACTTTGCGAAATTCCGTTCAGGAAAGAGTGCTCAGCGTCGGCGGGATCGTCGGGCATGGCCTCCCGAACCTTCGCGGTCCACTCCGGTATGTCGAGTTGGCCGCTATTCAACATCGGCCCCCATTCCCGGCCGAGGTTGGCATATTCCGTTCCTCGCCCGGTCCCGGGAACCATGCGGCTGATTTTGTCGAACCGCCTTTCGGCCATCCGCGTAAGCCGCGCAATCTCCTCAGGCGTAACGTCGTCGGGCATGAGCGCGCCGCCTTCCGGCGCTCGGCGCTCTTTCCTCGCCGTGAGAATTGCGATCAACCATCCGGGCGGCTCGGGCAAGAATCCGAGACCGGCGCGGAGCGCAAAATCGGGATCGTCGCAAACCCAGGCGCGACCATCGGCCAGCGTGGAGCCCGGCGCGATGACATAGCCGCCGCGGCCCCTGACGTTGATGCCGTCCGGTAACGCGCCTTCGCCGCAACCAATGCGCTGTGCCGGCTGCTTGAAATAAAAATGCTGGCCGCCCGATTGCGTCCTGACTTTGGGGACGCCATCCGGCAGGCCGCCATTCGCTTCCGCAAGCCGCTGGAAGGCCTCAACGCCATCCGGGCCGCCGTGCCTATCGGGATCGAGCACAAGCAAGCCGTTGAGCCCCGCCGGGAGCCCTACGAGCGCTTCAGGCCACCTCTCCCACCATCCGCGAATTGTTGCTTCGTCGCATGTCGCTGCTGCTTGCCAATCGCCCTCAGTTAGCGGCTTTTTCGATGGCGACGGATCGTCCGCCGATTTAGGCCGCCAATCGCACGGAAAAACTTTTAGCCCTGCGTCGGCGAGGCGAAGGGCGATATCTCGGTTCGACGACATCCTAGCGCGCCTCCCCAAACAAGGAGCGAGCGACAAGGCGCGAGGTCGCGGGCGCGAGCTTGAAGCGCCGCGCGAGAAAGCTAGCACGTTGATTTTCGAGCGAAAGGGGATTAGTTTGATTCTCGAGCGGGCCGCCAAGCTGCTCTTTTCGGGGGTCGCGTCCCGCTCTTGTGGGCGCGGCTTCCGCCGTTCTCGGCGGGGCCATTCGTCACGCGGCCTTCGATTCTTTGCCCGCGACGAAGTCGGCTAGGGTGCCCGCGCGCCACGCCAGCTTTCTTTCGCCGATCCTGATCGGGGTAGGGACGACGCCCGCGCGATACAACCGGCGGAAATGCGCAAGGCTAAATCCCAAGAACAGCGCAGCCTGCTCGCTGTCTAAAAGCCGGTCCCGATTCAATTCGGCCGGCAGGATGTCCTTTAGATCGGTCATGTTTGACCCCCGTTCGCGTCGCTCCCGGTCCTGGAAGCGTTCATGAGGCATGAATACGCTTAGGGGCTCATGATATCGGCCAATAACCGCCGGTAACAGGCGGCAACCTAATTGCTGCCCTTGGTCTCCTCCTGACGCTTCATTGCGTAAAGTGCGCTGAATTTTTTCTTCATCTCTGTTTCTCCCGGGTCAGGTCGATTTGTGTCGACAAACCATTGGTGAAGTCTCTTGCGGAAATCGGAAGCATTTTTTGGATAGCCTTCGCTATGCACTATTCGCACAACCTCAATCCACATAGCATCCCAATCGTATGTGACAGGAGCGCCCCCGCGGTTTTTCACTGCGACGATCGCTGTTGCGCTCCCTTCTTTTTGAGCACGGCGGGCTCGTTTTTCCGCGTCCAGCTTATCTTGTCGCTCGCGAAGCCTCGGCAATTTTTCCCGCAAATCCTCGATACGAAAAACCGGAAGGCCACCCTCCGAATACAATTGGTCGCGCCGCATCTCGCACAAGCGCTGACCTTCGCTCCCCTCCCAATAGTTCGGCGGGATTGGCGCAGCTTCGCCTTTTGAGCCGGCGCGCCATGCCCGCAGCTCGCCCGTGACCAGCAACCCTAAAAGCTTGCTCCTGGCGTCTATAGACCAAAGAGAAAAAGCCCGGTCGCGGACTTCGCAAAAGCCCTCATATCCAGGGGGGATGATAGCGGCCATTACACGCCCCCCGCAATCTCAGTGACGCGCGCGGCCCAGCGGTCTAACGCGTCGCGCTTCTCGGCTGCATAGGCCGCGCGATTATAGACGCCAGCGACGCCCGCGCGATGGCCTGACACATGGTTTAGAACGCTCTCCACGACATGGGGAAGCGCGCCCATGTCGCCGAGCCGCGTAGCGAGCGTGCGCCTAAGATCATGCAGCCTCCACGGCTTCACCTTCCCGCCGGCTTCGGCAATGCGAGCGTCCAGAGCGCTCTTGCAGTTGCTCCAGCCCTGAAACCCGCCGACGCCCGCGCCAAAGACATACTCGCGGCCTTCGCGGCGGGGCAGGGCGCGCAAGATCGCCACGGCGGCGGGAGACAGCGGAACCTCATGCGGGCGCTTGTTCTTCGTGCGGGGCGCACCGATGGTCCAGAGGCCGGCGTCTAGGTCCAGCTCGGCCCAAAGCATCCCGCCGACTTCCTCGCGGCGCTGGCCCGTCAATGCGAGAAGCCGGACGATGGCCCCATACTCGCCAGCGCCGGCATGAAGCCACACAAGCCGCAGCTCGTCATCGGAGAGAACGCGGTCGCGGGAGATTTCCTCAGTCGCCTTGTTCGTTCCAACAATCGGGTTTGCATCTGCGAGCCCTTCGCCGATCGCCCAAGAGAACATAGCGGAGAGCGCGGCGCGCGCCCGATTCGCGGCAAATGGCCCGCTGTCTTTGGCGATCTTACCGAGTTGCGCGGCGATGGTCGCGCGATCAATTTTCTTAAAGGGCAGTTCGCCGAGCGGAGCCCAATGTTTGCGGAGATGGCGCTCCACTTCCTCCAGGCTCCGCGGCTTCAGCCGCTTCGCCGCCCGCTCGGAAAGATAGCGCTCTGCGACGCTGGCGAGGGTTACGCCCGCTTGCGCGCGCGCCTCCACCTTCTCTAGCGTTGGGTCGATCCCAAGGTGCACCTTGCTCAAGGCGCCCTTGGCGCGCCGCCGGGCTTCCGTCTCGTCAATCGTTTCGAGCGTCCCGAGCGTCATGCGGCGCTGTTTCGAGCCGAAGCGGTATTGAGCGATCCATGTCCGCTTCCCGCCGGCCCTGAGGCGCACGCCGAAGCCTGGCAGCGCGTCATCGAAGGCGATTAGCTCGCTCTTGCCTTCCGGGAGCTTCAGCCTCTCGGCGCTTGCCTTTGTGAGTTTCATGGGCCACCCTGGGAAGCAATTGGGAAGCAGCCTAGCGGCGTCTTATGCCTCCCTATGATTCCCAATATCTGAGGGTATGGCTGGAAAGTCAATGAAAAATGGACGAAATGAGCGCCTAAAATTTCCTATGAGAAGTTACAATCTCAGACTACGAATCTGGGGGTCAGAGGTTCGAATCCTTTCGGGCGCGCCATTTCAGAACAGAACTCTGAACTCCAAATGCGACTGATTTCCCGCTTGAAGCGGCGACCAGGGTGCGCAGAAGTTCCGACTTCGATCCCATGATTCGGACTTCCCTGTCCGCGACCTCGACGCGCTGGGCCAGCGCGCGCAGATGATCACGGCGGTAACCGCCGCCTTCCAGCCGGATGCGTTGGCGGGCCGCCCGGGCGAAGGTTTTGACCATATCGGGGCTGACAGCCTGATTGCCGGCATTGTCGATCGCAGCCTGGGCGCGCTCGGCGTCTGCGCGGGCCTGTTCGCGAATTGCTTGGAGGCCGGCGATGCGCTCTTTCAAGCCGGGCGCCTCGAGATCGGCGACGCCGGCCTCGATGGCGTCGAAAAGCCGATTGAGCCGCTGGTCGGTCTCGGTGATCCGCTTGTGGAGTTCGGCAAGGTGCTCGCGGCGGCGCTCGGCGCGCTCCTGACGGCGGTCGAGGACGCTGGCGAGGATGGTTTCCAGCCGCTCAGGCTGAAGCAGGCGCTCTTCCAGGTGGCTCGCGACCAATTGATCGAGCCGGTCCATCGGGATCGAGCGGCCCTCGCAGCCGGTCTTGCCCTGCCGGGCCTTGGTCGAGCAGGTGTAGTAGCGATATGTGCCGCCCGCGCTGCCCTTGCCGGTCCTGAGCGTCATCGCACCCCCGCATTTGGCGCAGAAGCAGATGCCGGTCAGGAGCGTGGGGCCGCTGGTGACGCGCGCCGGCGTCATCATGGGATGGCGCGACTTGAGGCGAGCCTGCACTGCGTCGAAGGTCTCGCGGTCGATCAGCGGCGGACAGGCCATGATCGCGACTTCGCTCTCAGGCTTCTTCTCCCGGTCCTTGTGCGAGCGGGTATTGAACCTGTGCTCGCCGATGTAGGTCGTGCGCGTCAGGATGGCGTGGATTTGCGCGAGGCCCCAGCGCCCGCCGTCGCGGGTGAAGATGCGCCGCTCGTTGAGATGGCAGGTGATGGCCTTGACGCCCATTGGGCCGGTGGCGCCGTCCCCCTCGAGGAACAGGCGATAGATCAGCCGCACCGCGTCGGCGTGCAGCGGGTCGATCTCCAGCTTCTTCTTGGTCTTCGATCCCCGCTGCTCGGCGGCGATGATGCGATAGCCGATCGGCGGCAAGGCGCCGTTCCAGAAGCCCTGGCGGGCGTTCTCGTTCATGGCGCGCAGGACGTGCTTGGCGTTCTCCTTGGACTGGTATTCGTCGAACGGCGCCATGATCTGCCGCATCATGACGTGCATAGGGTCGTCTCCCATCTCCTGGGTGATGGAGACGAGCTTCACCCCGTTCTTGGCGAGCTTCCTGACGTAGAACTCGAGCTCGAAATGGTCGCGGAAGAAACGCGAGAAGCTATGAACGACGACGACATCGAAGGGCGCGGGCTTGGTGGTCCCCGCCTCGATCATCCGCTGGAACTCCGGCCGGCGGTCGTTGGTGGCGGAAGCGCCCGCCTCGATGAAGGTCTCGACCAGCTCGTAACCGCGCGAGGAGCAATAAGCTTCGCCCTGCCGCTTCTGATCGGGGATGGAGACATCATGCTCGGCTTGCCGCGCCGTCGAGACGCGCAGATAGAGGGCGGCGCGCAACGGCGCGGTCATGGCGTATGTCTCCTTCTCACATCATCGGCACGGCCCGAACAGCTCATCGAAGAGATCGCCGAACCATCGCTCGAACACGTCCACCTCGGCTTGCGTAACCGGAATATGCTCCGGCCAGTCGTCGGTGACAGTCCAGGTCGAGAGGTCATGTTTCGGCGGCCGGCCCGTAAATGGCCAAGGGTGGCCGAGCAACGCTTCAAGCTGCTCGGAGGCGGTTGGCGGGCGTTCCTTACGAAGTCTGGCCATTGCGCCAGAATCGCCGATCGAGAACTCTTGAAAGAATAGCCTTTTTCTTCGCCGGAAGCTTCCTCGTTCCAGAGCGCAAAAATACTTGCGCACGGGGGCGCGGGGCGGAAACGGAGTAGGAGCGGAGGCGGTTGATGGCCTCACGCCACCGCTTTCAAGGGCTTCGCCCGCTCGATACGCGCCAATTCCTTGGGGTTGTGCATCGCCTCCCAGATGTCGCTGCGGCGCTGCACGTTCAGCCAGAAGTCCGGGCTGGTGCCGAACACGCGGGCCAGGATCAGCGCCGTCGCGGCGGTGACGTTGCGGCGATTGTTGCACAGCTCGTTGACGTGCTTGCGCTGGACGCCCATCGCCTCGGCGAGCGCGCCCTGGGTCAGCCCCAAAGGCTCCATGAACTCCTCGGTCAGCATCTCGCCCACCGTTGTCGGCTTGCGCTTGGTCATCAACATGGCGATCCCGCTTTTCCTCATCTGTGGCTATGGTCGTCGAGGTAGATGTCCGAGGCCTCACCCCGACCGCCGTCCCACCGAAAGACCAGCCGCCACAGCTTGTTGACGCGGATCGAATGCCACCCGTCGAGATTGCCGCGCAGCTTCTCGAAATGGTTGCTGGGCGGCACGCGAAGGTCCTGGTCAGTCACCGCGTCGTCGATAATCTGGAGCTTGCGAAAAAGGCGAGCCTCCAAGTCCGATGGAATGTTCCGGGAGGCTATGTCCTCGACGAAGAACATACGCAGCCACTCGTCCCGAAAGCTCAGGATCATACGACAACTCCAGTATGGCTATGTACCACCCAACGGGACAAAAATCAAGGGACAGAGGCCGAATCTAAAGCCCCAGCCCGATCTGCCGCTTGCGGCTGAAACTCCATTCGATGCCGCCGTCGTCGCGGCGAACGCCGCTGATGTGTTGGTCGAGGCGCTTTTCCAGTACCGGCTGCCAAGGGACGAGTTGGAAGCCGAGCCCGTCCTCGATCATGGCGAAACGTCCGCTAGCGAGATTGGCGACGCCGGCCAGCCGGCCGGTCACATACTCGCCGGGCCCCGACGGGGTGTAGGTCAGTCCGCGCTCGGCCGCCATCCGCTTGCCTACGCGTTCAACCTCCTGGCGCTCCAGGACGGCGACCGTGCGCCGGGGGATGGAGATGACGCCGTCTTTCACGGTGGCATGGCCCATTTCGACGAGCCGCTCGGCGCGCCGGTCGAGCGAGGCGTTCACCTCCCGGCCGAAGCCGGTCCCAGCAAGGGGAAGGTGGTCGCGTGCAGCAAGCTCCCGATCGAGCCAGGTCGCGCTGTCGCTGCCAACCTGCCGATCGAGGTCGAGCGTTGACAGGGTGCGGATCGAAAAATCCTTCGGCCGGCTCGGTGCGTCATAGGCCATGCCCCGCTCGGCGATGTCCTTGGGGATTTTCCAACGGTCGGCGTCGATGCATTCGACGTGCCCGGCGCGGCGCAAGGCTTCCAGCCGGCGCACATGCGAGCGAATGAAGGCGTCGGGGTCACCGTGGCGCTGTTCGATAATGTCCCGCGTCGCTTCCAGATGCAGGCTCGGCCGATAGATGCCGCCATTGGCTTCCGCCACGATCTGGATGTTGACATCCGCCGGCCGGGGCTCGGCCTTGGTCGGCGCCGGATCGAGCGCGACGATATGGCCACGCCTGATCTCGGCCAGGCGGGTGGCGTCGGCAGTTTCGACATAATGGGTGCGCCCGTCTACCCCGTCGATGACGAGGTGCAGCCGGTGGCCCATCTCGTCCCCCGCCAAGCCCTTGTCGAGCACGCGGCCCACGATCGGGTCGGTGATCTGCTTGCCGTGCGTCACAAATTGCGCGGGACCGCGTTCGTCGGCGAGGCCGTGGTCGGTGAGCGCCCGGTGCATGGTCTTGATGATGTCGCCGCGCTCGCCCAGCTCACGCAGCGTCGGCTCGGCCCGCGGTGAGATCGACCAACGGCCGGTCTCGAGCTCGGTCGCCAGCCCCATGGTCTCCAGCCTGCGGGCGCGGGCGATCAGCAGCGCCCGGTTGCGGCGCGCGGTCTCCAGCATGTCGCGGTCGGGCCGCAGGTCGGCGAACGCGTCGCCGGCCTCCTGCTCGGCAAGCAGCATCCGGTCGAGGCGGGTGAAGCGCTCGGCGTCCACCTCGCGCTCGAGCTGGCGGCTGACCTCCTGCTCGCTCTGCCGGCCCAGCTCCAGCGTCACGATCTCGCTCGCCCGTTCGCGGACGCCGTAGGCGATATAGTCGCCAGCGATGTTGAGGATCTTCCCGTCTTCGGTCAGGCCGCGCACCAGGATGTGGGTGTGCGGGTGGCCGGTGTTGTGGTGATCGACCGCGATCCAGTCGAGCCTCGTGCCGAGGTCGGCCTCCATCGCCCGTATCAGATCGCGGGTCGTCGTCCTAAGGTCGGCCAGCTCGACGCCTTCCTCGGCGGAGACGATGAAGCGGAACTGGTGGCGGTCGTCGCGGCCGCGGTCGAGGAAGGCGCGACCATCCTCGGCATCGCGCTCGGCGGAATAGACCTGGCCCTTCTCGCCGTCGCGGTTGACGCCATCGCGCTCCAGATAGCGCAGATGAGCTTCAACCGCCTTCGCGCTCGCGAAGCGACGACCACGCGTCGCGCCGCGCTGCGGGTTGAGCTTCACGATCCGCGCCTTCACCGTCACGCGCCGCGCGCGCGTCCGCACGCCGTTGGCGTCGCGGCTCCAAGCGTTCCTCCCCTTCAGGCCAGCAGCGGCTGCGGCGCCTCGGCCGCGCGCATTGAACCGGCCGCTCCCCTTCCCGGCCGAACCCAGCCGATTGGGGTCGCCCCCGGCGCGCCGGATGGCTTGATGCACCTCGGCGAAGAAGGTCTTCGGGCGCGGCCGGACGGCGCGCACAGCGCGTCCGCCGGCGCGGTCGCGGACCCGGCCGGGACGGACGCGGAAGTGGTCGTCGTCGCTCGCCATGCGGCGACGATTGGAAGATCAAACGGTCGATAAAAGGTCGAAAATGGCGGCGTAGCGCTGTGGCGTAGAAATACTTGCTCCAGCGTAGAAGCAGCAAAGCGCCGCTCGGCGCACATTGCGAGCGCCCTACAGAACCATTTGAAAAGACGAACACACTTTGGTTGCTAGCGACCTTCGCACCGTGCGGCCTCGCCGGCTCCAAGCGAAAAAACAATGTGCAGACAAACATTTAGGAACGAAGTTCCGGGAGCGAGGACTCTCGCTTTATCTTGCCCTCTTAATCGGACGCTTACGGCTGCGCCGGCATGCGAAGAGAAAGGCCTGGGGTCCATGCAGTCTTTCGTGCTCAGTTCCACTTGCCAAGCGGGCGCACATTTCTGCGTCGGGATCGCGGAGCCACACAAGCATGCAGGCGCGCTTTTCCTCTCGAAAGAGGCGTCGTCGCCGGCAAGATAGCGTGCTTCCCGCCGCCCTTGGTCTGCATCAGAGCCGTTCTCGGCTCGCGCGGATTCCTTCAATTCGTCGTCTCCTCAGCGCGCCGTCGGCCCGTCGGTTTTGCGTCTCACGCTGTCGCGGCGAGGAGCTTTGGCGCGCGCTTGGCTTGCGGCTTGGCGGGCGCCGGCGGCGCCTTGAACTGGAACCTCGCACCATCGCGCCACATGTCGTGCATGATCACCGAAAGCTTCCTCGCGACCGCCACGCAGACGCGCTTGTGTCCGGGCTTCTTGGCGATCTTCAGGTCCCAGGCCTAGAGACTGCTGAAGCCTTTAGAGCGCGTCAACATGAGGTTCGCCGCTTCATAAAGCGGATGCCGAACCTCGCCGCCGCCGGCCTTGGAGATGTAGCCAGAAACGTCGATGGACGTGCCCGACTGCCAGCGCTTGGCCGTCAGCGCGAGATAGGCGCCGACGGTCTTCGAGCGGCGGCAGCGCCGCGGATCGGCGACCGGAGTCTTGAAGGCCAAAGCGCTGATCGACCCCACGCCCGGTATGCCGATGAAGCGCCGGCAGAACTCGTCCTTGCTCACCACAGTGACGACGAGCTTGTGCGGCCTCAGATACTCTTGTCACAGCGCCGCGCGCGCCCGCAGAATGCAATCGGCGATGCCGGCGATCAGCGGATCATGCGCTGTGAGCTCGCGAACGCACGCCTCGAATTGCGCGCGGGGGACACTACCGAGCTTCAATCCAAACTTCTTGATCGAATGCCGGATGGCGTTTTCGATGTCCAGAAACTTGGGCTTCAAATTACGCCAGTGCATCGGCAAAAGCCGCAGCCGACAGCTCTCCTCGCTCTTTACATGCACCTGTTTGAACCGGCCCGTGCACACGATATGGGCGATTCCCTGGGCTTCGGCGCCACGAACGGCGCCGCTTCGGGCTAACTCGTTCCGCCCTCGGCTACGCCTCAGGCTCCGCAAGTCAGCCCGAGAACGCCAGTGCGGGAAAGTTCGTGTCCCTTGGCACCTCTCGGAGACGAAGTGCGCATCGCCGTGCTTTCGATGTCCTGACCCTATCACAGAAAGAGCGATCCACCGCGCCGACAGCTGTGATCGCCAGCCAATGATTGCTCGATCATCGCGCCTGAATTTAGTAACGAAACCGACCGCGGGGCTGTCTGTGCTGTTTAGCCTGATATCTCACGCCTTTGAGCACTCCGCTAACAATTGAAGCCGATGCGGATCGCAAATCACGACCCTTTGGCGCCCGCTCGATACAAGGCCAAGCTCCTCCCAGGCGCTCATGATGCGGCTAACCGTATGCAGCGTCGTACCCGTCATCTGGGCGATGTCTTGCCTAGAGATGGGGAAATCGATCAAAATTCCGTCCTCAGTCTTGCGCCCTCCTTGATGCGCCAGGCGGAGGACGGCGTGAGCTATCCGACGCTCGACCTCTTCGGTCGACATTTCCACAACGCGCGCTTGGGTTTCCTGGAGTTGTTGGCCGAGCGTGCGCATGGTGTCGACCGCGAGACCCGGATGGCAGGTCAGTAACCGGGGCCAAGCGCTGGTTGGCCACGCCATTACGACGCTGTCCAAAACGGCGGCGGCGGTCGCGGGATAGACGTCGTGTCCGATCGCCATGGCGACGCCGAACATTTCACCGGGCCCGATGAAGCGGATGAGGACCTGTTCTCCTGCCGGCGTGAGCTTATAGGCGCGAACGCGGCCTTGCAGCAGCAGGAAGAAGCTATCGGCCTTGCCGTCTTGAACGAAGATGGTGGCGTTCTTCACGAACTTCAGCGACCGTGCCTCGCGCAAAATCTCGTCGATTTGCTCAGGCGAGCAACCGGCGAAGAGAGGCAGATTGGCGACGAGAGAACGGTCGATGGCCGACATACCGGACCCTTTTCACTTATTCACTTGCGCACTCGTGACAGCGGAGATCGACTGAGCCCTGCCGCTTCGAAAGCGAACACCCCTCATCCCGCTTAGCCGCCTGTTTGTTCCAGCGCAACGTCGCAACGGTCAATACCAGCTATCGGGGGCCGGGCCGAATTGAAATGCAGTTCGAGTTTTTGGCCGCGATGACGTTTGCCCGCGTCGCGCCGCGGGACACCCTCGCTCGAAGAGCCGAGCCAATGGGCGCGCGCGATGGCGGTATTCGAGACGGAAATGGTCGCGACAAGCCTACGCCGATCCAGAGCCCGACGGCGGGCGGACCGATAGGGGGAATTGATCATGGCGGAAGTTCTGACGAAAGCGGCGGCGCGAAATATCTTCTACGGAGGAACTGTATTTTTCTTCGCCGTCTTCGCACTCTTGGTGGGGCAAAGCTTCTATCAGGCGCGCCAAATCGAAACGGCCCATCCAATCAGCGACGCCGTGGCGAACGGCAAGCGCGTCTGGGAAAAACATGCCTGCTTCGATTGCCACACGCTTTACGGCGAAGGCGCGCGCTACGCCCCAGAGGTCGGTCAGGTCTGGCTGAAATATGGCGGCGCCACTGATGAGAATGGCGCTCGCGAGGCGCTGAAGGCATGGTTCAAGGCCCAGCCGACGGGCGTCGCGGATCGTCACCAGATGCCGAATTTTAAACTCAGCGAGCAAGACCTCGACAATCTGATCGAATTTCTGCGCTGGACCAGCGCTGTCGACACGCAGGGTTGGCCGCCTAAAAAAGCCCACTAAACGCATCCTCCTGAAATTCGCACGGCGCAAGGAGTCGACGCCATGAAATATCAATCGCAACAGGTCGCAAAGCTCTACTTTTATGGAGCGATGCTGGTTTTCACCCTGCAGATCGCCTTCGGTCTGCTTGGCGCGATCAATTACGTCGCGCCGACGCTCGTCCCCGTGGAGATTCTGCCGTTCAGCGTCGCCCGCATGGTGCACACCAACGCCGCGATCGTTTGGATGCTGATGGGATTTTTCGGCTCTGCCTACTTCCTTCTGCCCGAGGAGACGGAGAACGAGCTTTACAGCGTGTTGCTCGCTAAAATGCAGTTTTGGGTGTTTCTCATCGCCGCGGTCGTCGTCGTGGTTGGGTATCTCTTCGGCAATTACGACGGCCGCTCCTATCTCGAACAGCCATGGTATCTCAAAGTCGGCATCGTCATCGTCGCATTGGTGTTTCTGTTCAATTGCTCGATGACCGTGCTGAGGGGCCGTAAAACGGTCATCTCCAACATTTTGCTGCTGGGTCTCTGGGGCATCGCCGTTTTCTTCCTTTTCGCCTTCTATCAACCCGCCAATATCGTCATCGACAAAATGTTCTGGTGGTGGGTTGTGCATTTGTGGGTCGAAGGCGTATGGGAATTGGTGCTCGCCGCCCTGCTCGCATTCCTGATGATCAAACTGACCGGCATCGATCGCGAGATCGTCGAAAAATGGGTCTACATCATCGCTGGAACGGCGCTCTTCACCGGCATCCTCGGCACGGGCCATCACTATTATTGGATCGGCACGCCGGGCTACTGGCAGTGGATCGGCAGCGTGTTTTCGGCGCTGGAGCCGCTGCCCTTCTTCGCCATGGTGGTCTTCGCCTTCATGATGGTTTGGAAGGGCGGACGCGAGCATCCCAATAAGGCGGCTCTGCTCTGGTCGCTTGGCTGCGCGGTGGTGTCGTTCTTTGGCGCCGGCGTCTGGGGCTTCCTGCACACGCTCGCGCCGATCAACTATTATACGCATGGCACGCAGGTCACCGCCGCCCACGGCCATCTCGCCTTTTACGGCGCGTACGCGATGATCAACCTGGCGATGATCACTTACGCCATGCCGCAACTGCTGGGCCGCGCTCCCTATAACCAGATGCTCAACATGTGGAGCTTTTGGCTCCTCACCAGCGGCGTGGTCTTCATGAGCGTGACGCTGACCTTTGCGGGCGTGTTGCAGACGCATCTCGAGCATGTGATGGGAATGGACTTCATGGAAGTGCAACAACAATTGTTGCTGTTCTACTGGATGCGCCTGATCGGCGGCGTGGTGACGGCGATCGGCGCCGTGCTGTTCATCGCGTCGATTGTGCTACCGCCCAAGGAAGAGACTGTCGCCAAGGCCTCCTTCGCGCCAGCTGAGTGATCGCGCCGACGGCCGGCTCCGCGAAAGGAGCCGGCCTCTGCCCAAGGAGACCAGATGTCCGCGCCTCTGCCGGCCGAGAACGCCGCCGAACCGATTCCCTACTATCTGCCGATCGGCGACGAATGCGAGTTATTCGAGCGCGCCTATCGCCGGAGACTGCCACTTTTGCTCAAAGGTCCAACGGGTTGCGGCAAGACGCGCTTTGTCGCGCACATGGCGGCGAAGTTGAAACGACCGCTTTTTACAATTCCCTGTCATGACGATCTGACCGCCGCCGATTTGACGGGCCGCTACCTTCTGCGCGGCGGCGACACGGTCTGGGTCGACGGCCCTTTGACGCGGGCGGTGCGTGAGGGTGGTATTTGCTACCTCGACGAGGTCGTCGAAGCGCGCAAGGACGTCACGGTCGTGCTTCATCCTCTGACCGATCACCGCCGCATCCTCCCGCTCGACCGAACTGGAGAAACATTGATCGCGCCGGACGAGTTCATGCTCGTCGTCTCCTACAACCCTGGCTACCAAAATGTGCTCAAATCCCTGAAACCGAGCACTCGGCAGCGCTTTGTCGCGATGGAATTCGATTTCCCGCCGCCCGCGGCGGAAGTTCAAGTGATCGTCGCCGAAACCGGCTTGGCGCGCGAACGCTGCCTGCCTCTCGTCGCCTTGGCCGGGCGGTTGCGCGCCTTGAAAGGCGTCGACATCGAGGAAGGCTGCTCGACTCGCCTGCTCGTCTATTGCGCCGCGCTGATCGCCGTGGGCATGCGGCTCGAAGACGCCGTGATGGCCGCCATTATTGAACCGCTAACCGACGATCCGGAAGTCAAGAAGGGTCTCATTGAAGTGGCCCGCGTGACGCTCGGGTGAGGAAGCCGAAGAGTGGCTGGTGTTTGGGATTTGTTCGAACCGGAGGAGACGATAGGGCGCCGCTGGCACCAACTCGTCGGCGCGGGCGCGTCCTGGCCGCGGCATCCCGAAGCGAGTGTCGACCTTGCGGCGGTCAAGGGTTCGCTCGCCGTGTTTTTCCGGGGCCTCGGCGGCGCCGCTGGTCTCGCTCTCGCCGCGACGACGCCACAGGCCTCCGGGCATCGTCTGTCGCAATGGCTGCGCTTTTCCCTGGGAGAAGAGCGGATCGATCAGGCGCGCCGGGACAGTAATGCGCTCTATTTGCCGGCGCGGTTGGAGATTTTTCCCGATCCGGCTCTCAACCGTGATCTATACTTCTGGTTGGCGGCATTTTTCGCGCATCGCCCGATCCGGATGCTGGCGAGCGATTCCGATCCGCTGCGGCGCGATCTGACGTACCTGCGCGACGCCCATGAAGCCACCAGCGCGGCGCGGGCGGAATACCCCGGTCTAGTTCCCCTACATGCGCGCCTTTGCGAAAATCTTCGCAGCCTTCGCCCGGCCCGTCAGTTGCCAAAGTTGGAGAGGATGGTCGAACGCGCTGTCCTCGCATTGCTGGGAGAAGCTGCGGACGGCGGCGAATTTTGGAACGTCATCGTGGGCGCGGCCGGTTTCGAAGCCATCGAGGCCCCCGCGCGTTATCGCCCCTTCTTGCCGGTTCCGCTGTGGGGCGAGGCCTTAGCGGAGGGAGCGACTACCTCCCCAGTTGCCGACGAGCCGGCGGCGCCAGAAAGCGCCGCCGCGCATGAGGTCATCGACGAACGCGTGCGAATCGCAACTCGCCGACCGAGCGACCAGATGGATCGCAAGGATTCCCTCATCCTGAACCGCTTCGAAAAAATTCTGACCTTCATAAACGCTCTCAACATCAACCGCGCCGTCGACGACGACGATCTGGATGGCGCGCGCAAGGCGCTGGCGGACGCCGAAGAAATCGGCCTGTCCAACCACGCCAAGCGACCGACGACGCGCCTGCGGTTCGATCTCGACCTCGCCCCGCCAGCCACCGAGGGCGACGTCCTCGACGGGCAATTCGTCTATCCCGAATGGGACTACAAAGCCCGGCGATATCATGAGCGTCAGTGCCGGGTCGTCTCGGGCTTCGCGCCCGCCGCGGGTGAAGACTGGCGTCCAGACGCGGCGGCGTTAAGCCGGATAAAGCGGATTCGTAAACAGTTCGAGGCGTTGCGCCATCGTCCGGCGATATTGCGGGGAGAGGTCGACGGCCCCGAACTCGATCTCGAAGCGCTGGTGCGCTCGCGCGCCGATTTTCGCGCCAACGGCTGCGGGTCCGACCGCATATATTGCGCGCGCCGTCGCGTGGAGCGCGATCTCTCGGTGGCGCTGCTTGTTGATGTTTCGCTGTCGACGGACAGTTGGATCGCCAACCGCCGCGTTCTCGACATAGAAAAGGAGGCAGTGCTGACGCTTGCCCATGGTCTGGCGGCTTGCGGTGACGATTATGGAATATTCACTTTCACTTCCAGGCGGCGCGACTGGGTGAAGGTCGACGCCGTAAAGGATTTCGACGAGGAGTTCGGGACGGTGGCCTCCAAGAGAATCGCCGCTCTCAAACCCGAATTTTATACGCGCACCGGCGCCGCTATCCGTCACATGAACGAGAAACTGAAAGCTCGACCGAACAATCATCGGCTGTTGCTCGTGCTGACGGACGGCAAGCCCAACGACGTCGACCACTATGAGGGACGCTATGGCGTCGAGGACACGCGCCGCGCCGTAACGGAAGCTCGCCGCGACGGCGCTGTTGTGTTCGGGATAACGATTGACCTCAAGGCGCAAGCCTATTTTCCGGCTCTGTTCGGTCGCGGCGGCTACGCCATCGTCAGCGACGCGACCCGCCTTCCCGCCGCTTTGCCAGCGATTTATCGTCAACTCGCGGCCGGCTAGAGGAGCTCGCCCGCGAAGTTTGTGCAACATCCCTGTTTCACGCGACAACGTAAAAATACCTCGGTGCTATCAAGCAGAAAATGTCAGCGATCGAATCGCCTATACAAGAACATCGGAGGCTGTTGAAATGCCCATATATCTTGTCCGCGAATATAACATGGGTGTTGCGGCGCCTGACTGGCAAGAGGTCCGAGCCACAAATGAGGCTCATGCGGCCGAAATAATTTGTGGGGCTAAATTACGAACAGAAGGCATGCGACAGGAGTTGCGAGCGCGCGTCAGGAGAATGGGAGACCCCTCACAGGATAGGCCCATAGAGCCTCTTGCAAAATTGTTAGAGATTGGCGCGGGCGATGAGGCGATATAGATAGGCTTCCTCATGTGGATTGCAAGTATTATTGTGTAGAATATTGCGCTTTCATTTAAAAGTTGTTGGATTATGATTTCGAATCGAACTACGCGCCGTGGCGACGGACCACATGACTGACGATCCTCTCGACGCCATGTGGGCGCGCTGGAATCACATACAGGCCTCGCTTTTCCCTTGGCTTCGCGAGGAAGTCGAGCCGATGACCGAACAGCTCGGGCGGCTCATCACCATCCTCGAGGTGATCGGTCTCCAAGCCTTCGTTCCAGAGCCGCCGCGAGGCCCGGGCCGCCCACCCGAGGATCGCCGCGCCCTGGCCAGATGCTTCGTCGCCAAGGCTCTGCTCGGCATTCCAACCACCAGCGCCTTGATCGAACGCCTGCAGGCCGACAAGTCGCTGCGCAGAATCTGCGGGTGGGAGCGGCGTGCGCAGGTTCCGCACGAATCCACCTTTTCTCGCGCTTTCAACGAGTTCGCGCAAGGCGATCTGCCGGGCAGAATGCACGCGGCGCTGGTCGAGCGCACGCTCGAGGGGCGCGTCGTCGGCGTCGTCGCCCGCGACGCCACCGAGATCGAAGCGCGCGAGAAGCCCGTCGAGAAAGACGGGAAAGACGATCCGCCGCCGCCCGCCGCCGAGCCGCCAAAAAGGCGCGGACGCCCGAGAAAGGGCGAGGAGCGGCCAAAGCCGGAGCCGTCGCGCCTCGAACGGCAAGCCACGCAAAGCCTTGCGAAAATGCTCGCCGAGCTGCCCACCGCCTGCGACGTCGGCTGCAAGAAGAACAGCAAGGGCTATAAGGAGACATGGATCGGCTACAAGCTGCATCTCGACGTCGCCTGCGGCCAAATCCCCGTCTCCTGCGTGCTGACCTCGGCCTCCGTGCACGACAGCCAGGTCGCCATTCCCCTCATGACCATGACCAGCGCCCGCATCGTCTATCTCTATGAGGCGATGGACGCAGCCTACGATGCCGAAATCATCGACCGGCACAGCAAGGCGCTCGGCCATGCGCCGCTGATCGACCGCAATTTTCGTTCGCAGCATGAAGCCAAAACCGAATGCGCCGAGGAGGTCGCCCGCATGAGGCGCGTCGGCGTCCCGGACCCGGACGACAGACTCTTCGATTTCCGCACCATGGCCGAACGCGTCAATGCCCGGATGAAGGACGAGTTCGGCGCCAGGTTCGTGCGCGTGCGCGGCGCCATCAAGGTCAAATGCCACTTGACGTTCGGCGTGCTCGTCCTCGCCGCCGATCAAATCTTGCGGGTCTCGGCCTTCCGCGCCGCCCCCGCCTGAGCCCCCACGAAGCCGACATCTCGCGTGCCGGCGGCAAAATCACTCGCTCGAAGAATTATGCAAGAGGCTCCATAACTTTGGCATTTTACGGCGACCGCGATGAGCACATATGTTCCATGCACCCCTTTGCGACACGACTGAAGATTTCCCCTGGTGTCCATCCGCCCTGAACGGAGAGCCTCCACAAGACGCCAGCAGTTTCGCCACTCTCCGCCTGCTTGCTTCTTCGACACGACGCCCGGCCTTTGAGCAGCCCGGCCTCCAAAGCATTCGGGCGATAGTTCTGCATCTCTCTCATTTCACAAAGGAAATCGTTATAGCCGCGCTTGGCGCCGATTGTGCTTAAGCTTTGGCGAAGCGTCAGCAATGACGTCCCCGGCCCAATGGCGGGCCCTGCAGCAACGCCGCTGTTCCGAAAGTCGCCGCATCTAAGTGCGCGCTTTCGGGCAGCGGTTTTTTTGTTTTTCTGGTCAAGCGATGCGCGTCGCTTAGCCAATGCCGAAGTGAGCGACATGCGACCGATCGCAATCAGATTTTCGCGCCCTGCGTTTCGACGCAAGCGGCTCTTCTGGCTGCTCTCCGCGGCGCTCGTCGTCTCTGCCGGCGATCCCGCTGCGCGGGCCGCCGACGTCTCCACGGCCGATGCGGCGTCCCCCGCGCAACCGGTGCCCCCGCCGGTTCCGCTTGGGGTCTTCGGCGACGCTCTGCCGGGGGCGGGCAACCTCCTGCTCAACCTCTCGCCGCAGTTCATTGGAAACGCCAACTCGCTGGTCGGGACGCAATGGGTCTCGCCTCAGCAGATCGTGGCGACCACGCCGTGGTATTGGGGGCCGACGGTGCCGGTGCGCGTCGTTCCGATGCGACGACTGGACGAACTGCAGTCGCTGACGCTCGCTTATGGCGTCACCAAAGACATTTCGATCGTCTTGACCACCGGCGTGATCGAGAAGCACATTGATCTCATGACCTTTTACGGGACTTCCGGAATCATTCCTCGCGGGATGGCGAATCCGGGAACGGAAAGCCTACAGGACACGCAGTTGTCCGGAATCTGGCGTGTCTATCAGGACCCGATCCATCGCATCCAGCTGAACTTGGGCATGTCCTTCCCGACGGGCAGCGATCACAATCTCGCCACGCCCTTTCAGACGAACGGAACCTGGGCGACGGGCCGAGCCTTTTATGGGATGCAGACCGGGACCGGAACCTTCGACGTCATGCCCGGCATTTTATACGGCGGACATCTGGGTCCTTGGTCCTGGGGCCTCTCCTACCGCGCCCGTCTGCCGCTCGGGGTCAACCCCGAGGGCTATATGTGGGGCAATTATCAGGAGGCGAACGGCTGGGTCGGCTATAGCTGGGTTCCGGGCTTCACTACGACCTTCCGCGTCAACGGCAACATTCAAGACCATATCGTCGGCGCCGACTGGTGGATCGTCTCCAAGATCCAGGCGGCGGACCCAAACTTTTACGGCGGCAAGCGTATCGAATTATTCGGCGGCGCCTCGCTCGACGGCAAGCTCGTCGGCGTTCCCGGCGTGACCTTGCTGGCGGAAGGCGGCGTGCCGGTCTACGAGAACCTCAACGGCCCGCAGATCGCGAAGGCCTGGCAGGCGACGGCGGCGCTGCGTTGGAAGGTGGGCGACCAGTCCGCGCCGGCGATCGTCGCCAGTCTTCCCATACACAAAGGGTCGCCAGAGGCGCGCCCGCCGCGCGCGCCGAGTTGGAACGGCCTCTATCTCGGCCTCAATTCGGGTTACGCTTGGAACGCCGACGACGCCACGCAATTCAACTACGTCGGCTCAGGCAATGGCTATCTCGCGCTTGCTGCGAAGGGCGCCGTGCCGGCGGGCTTCAATCTGAACAACAGCGGGTTCATCGGCGGGGGGCAGATCGGATACATCCGGCTCGTATACGACCAACTCCTCGTCGGCGTTGAGACCGACATGCAAGGTCTTGCGGTGGGCGTCAGCCAAGCGAATTGGTTCGCCGCGGCTCCCCCAACTTACGTCCAAGGCGTGCGCAGCCAACATAATCTGAGCACAGTGCGCGGCAGGGTCGGCTTCCTGGTCACGCCGATTTTGCTGGCCTATGGAACAGCGGGTCTCGCCTATGGCGAAGCCGATCTGAGCGGGGCCTGGTTCAGCCCGAGCCTATCGCCCAAGCTCAACGGCGGCGGCACCGCTTACGGCTATCAAGACATGCGCACCGGCTGGACGGGCGGCGCCGGCGTGGAATGGATGTTCCTGCCGAAATGGAGCGCCAAGGTCGAATATCTTTATTACGATCTCGGCACAGCGATGACGCTACCGCTGCAGGTGGTCTACGGATCGAAGGGGCTTTTCTCCAACGCCTCTTATCAGAGCCGATTCAACGGCGACGTCATCCGAGCCGGCGTGAACTATCACTTCGGCTGGGGCGCGCCGGCGCCTGTGGTCGGCAAATTCTGACAGAGGCCGGGGTAGTTCAGAACGGAGCCGCCCTCTGCCCGCGCGAGAGATTCGCGTATGAAGGAAGGGATGCGATGCTGCTGTAACCCTCCCGAGGGCGCTTGAGGCGCGCTTCCTGCGACGGCGGGATGTGATAACTCGGTCGTTCCAAACATCCGGAAGCAAAAGCTTGAAAATCGTCATCGTCGACGAGAGCCCCGTGCGGGCGGCGATCCTCGAGGAGGGGCTGCGGGAGGCCGGCTTCACCGAGGTCGAGCGGCTCGGCGAGATGCACAATCTCTTGAAGCGCATCTACGCCATCGACCCCGACGTGATTCTGATCGACCTCGAGAACCCGTCGCGTGACATGCTCGAGCAGATGTTCCAGGTCAGCCGCGCCGTGCGTCGGCCCGTCGCCATGTTCGTCGACCAAAGCGACGCGGCTTCCATCGAGGCTTCGGTCGACGCGGGCGTCTCGGCCTATATCGTCGACGGATTGAAGAAGGAGAGGATCAAGTCGATCCTCGATCTCTGTGTGTCGAGGTTCAACGCTTTTTCTCGACTGCAGGACGAGCTCGCGCGTGCGAAATCGGACCTCGAGGACAGAAAGTCGATCGATCGCGCCAAGGGCATATTGATGAAGAGCAAGAACCTGACGGAGGAGCAAGCCTATACGGCGATGCGAAGCGCGGCGATGCGGGAAAAGAAAAAGATCGGGGAAATCGCGCGCGCGATCATCACCGCCGCGGAGCTGTTGAGATGACGGGCGAGCGAAAATTGCGGATCGGCTTCATGCCGCTCGTCGACGCCGCCGCGCTCATCGTCGCCGTCGACAAGGGCTTCGCCAAGGCCGAAGGGCTCGAGGTCGAACTCGTCCGTGAGGCATCCTGGTCCAACATTCGTGACAAGCTCGCCATCGGTCATTTCGACGCGGCGCATCTATTGGCGCCGATGGCGATCGCCTCGACGCTGGGCCTTGGCCATGTGAAAGTTCCCTTCGCCGCGCCGGTGAATCTCGCCACGAACGGCAATGCGATCACCCTTTCACCCCCACTGTTCGAGGAGATGCGGCAAACCGCCGGAGGCGAACTGCTAAGCCCCGCGATCAGCGCGAGAGCCTTGGGCGCGCTCGTGCGGCGGCGCGAGGCCCAGGGACTCGAACCTTTGACTTTCGGGATGACATTTCCTTTTTCCACGCACAATTATCAATTGCGCTACTGGATGGCGGAAGGAGGGATAGACCCCGATCGCGATTTGCGCCTCGTCGTGCTGCCGCCGCCTTTCATGGTCGAGAGCCTGCGCGAAGGCCATGTCGACGGCTTTTGCGTCGGCGCCCCGTGGAACTCCGTCGCCGTCGACGCCGGCCTCGGCGTGATCCTGCACTTCGGCTGCGAGATTTTTCCTCACGCCCCGGAGAAAGTCCTGGCGTTGCGCAAAAGCAGCCTCGAGGCGGATCCGCAACTCGTCCTCGCCCTCGTCCGCGCGATCGTCACCGCGGCGGCGTTCGTGGATCAGGCCGAAGTTCGCATGGAGATCGCGTCGATTTTGGCGCGAGAGGACCGCCTCGCTGTCGACGCAGAACTGATCGCGCGAACCCTCGAGGGACGGCTGATCGTCAACGCAAAGCGAGACCAGCGGCAGGCAAAGGATTATCTCGTCATCCACCGAGATGGCGCCTCTCGACCCAGCGCGCGCGACGCGGCTTGGCTTTATGCCCAGATGCTGCGATGGGGCCAGGCGCGCTATTCAGTCGAACTCGCTGTCTGCAGCCCAAGGCGTCATGCGGTCCGAGCTATACGATGCAGCGGTTGGCGAGCCCTCCTCGTCCCCTGCCCCGGTGGGAGCCTTTGCGGGGCCGGCGCTCGAGAACGACGACCTCGCAGGCTACCTGGGGGCGTTTTCGATTGGCCAGAAACTCTGAGTCGCTGAAGATTTAGGCGTCGTGCTGGGTATGGCATAGGCGGCGCCAAAATGACGGGCGCCTGCACGCCGCCCCGTGGTCGCGCCAGCTCGAAGGGCCAAGGCTTCCCGGCAGAAATCGCGTGAACTCAATCAATTAAACATTTTGTCCCGCCCGCAAGGCGTAGTGGCGCGCATTTTGCTAATAACTGGGCGGTCAACGACGACCTCGGTCTCCCGAAAGAAATCCACTGGCGGATTTCATTCACGGGCGGCGCTTCCCTCCTTCTCTGGAGGGCAACGCGCGCGGTCAGTCGTTATGCCATGCTCCAGCATGCTCCGACGGCCTTCGCTTCGTGATCGGAACCTCCGAGGTCACGAACAAGGAGCGTTGGATGACGCAACCGCTGGGCTCCCGCAACAAGCCGAAGCTCGTCGTTATCGGCAACGGCATGGCTGCCGGACGCGTGCTCGAGGAACTGCTCGCGCGCGACGCGACGCGCTATCAGATTGCTGTTTTCGGCGCGGAGCCGCGTGTCAATTACAACCGGATCATGCTCTCGCCGGTGCTCGCCGGCGAGAAGACCTACGAAGAAATCATCATCCACGACGACGCCTGGTATGCGCAGCATGGCGTCGTCCTGCGCAAGGGCGAAAACGTCGTCGCGATCGACCGCGAAGCCAGGACGATCGCCACCGCCTCAGGCTGCGTCGAGACATACGACAAGCTCCTCATCGCCACCGGCTCGACGCCGATCGCGATGCCTGTGCATGGCGTGACGCTGCCGGGCGTCGTGACCTTCCGCGATCTCGACGACGTCGACGCCATGCTGCGCGCCGCCGAGAACGGCGGACGCGCCGTCGTGATCGGCGGCGGCCTCTTGGGACTGGAGGCCGCAGCCGGCCTGAAGGCCAAGGGCATGGAAGTCACGGTCCTCCATCTGATGCAGACGCTGATGGAGCGCCAGCTCGACCCGTCCGCCGGCTATCTCTTGAAGAAAGCGATCGAGAGCCGCGGGATCGAGGTGCTGACCGAGGCCAATACCAAAGCCATCCTTGGCGAGACGCATGTCACAGGCGTCAAACTCGAGGACGGACGAGAAATCGAAGCTTCGCTCGTCGTCATGGCGGTCGGCATCCGCCCCAACGCCAAGCTCGCCAAGGAGGCCGGCCTTGCGATCGCGCGCGGCCTCATGGTCGACGACCACATGCGCACGAGCGATCCCGATATTTACGCGGTCGGCGAATGCGTCGAGCATCGAGGCCTCTGCTACGGCCTCGTCGCGCCGCTCTTCGAGATGGCCAAGGTCGTCGCCGCGCAGCTCTGCGGCGAGAGAAACGCAGCCTACTGCGGCTCCGTGACCTCGACCAAGCTCAAGGTCACCGGCGTCGATCTCTTCTCAACCGGGGATTTTTCGGAAGGCGACGACAGCGACGAGATCGTCCTGCGCGATCCGGCGCGCGGCATATACAAGCGCATCGTGCTGAAGGGCGACCGTGTCCAAGGCGCCGTGCTCTATGGCGAAACCGACGACGGTCCCTGGCTCTTCGATCTCTTGAAAAAAGAGACCGACATCAGCGCCATGCGTGACACGCTGATCCTCGGTCAGTCCTATCAGGGAGGCGGGCCTCTTGACCCCGTGGCGGCCCTTGCAGTCTTGCCGGATGACGCGGAAATCTGCGGCTGCAACGGCGTGTGCAAAGGAACAATCATTTCGGCGATCGCCAAGAACGGTCTCACCTCGCTCGAGGAGGTGCGAGCGCAGACCAAGGCTTCGGCGTCCTGCGGTCAGTGCACGACCAAGGTCGAAACGCTGATCGCCAGCACACTCGGCCAAGGCTATCAAGCCGCCAAACGCAGGCCGATGTGCAAATGCACCGACCTCACGCATGAGGAGGTGCGCGGGCTCATCGTGTCGCGTCGTCTCGATACCATGCCGGCGGTGATGCAGGAGCTCGGCTGGAAAACGTCCTGCGGCTGTCCCTCCTGTCGGCCGGCTCTCAACTATTATCTGCTCTGCACCTTCCCGCTCGACTACAAGGACGACGCGCAGTCGCGCTTCATCAATGAGCGCGCGCACGCCAACATCCAGAAGGATGGCACCTTCTCCGTCGTGCCGCGCATGTGGGGCGGGCTCACCACGCCGAACGAACTGCGCGCCATCGCCGATGTCGCCGACAAGTTCAAGATCCCGACCGTCAAGGTCACCGGGGGTCAGCGCATCGATCTTCTAGGCGTCAAGAAACAAGATCTCCCTGCCGTCTGGGCGCATCTCAACGCGGCCGGTCTCGTCTCGGGTCACGCCTACGCCAAGGCGCTGCGCACGGTGAAGACCTGCGTCGGCAAGGAGTGGTGCCGCTTCGGCACCCAGGATTCGACGGGGCTCGGCGTCAAGCTGGAACGGCTGCTCTGCGGCTCCTGGACGCCGGCAAAAGTGAAGCTCGCGGTCTCGGGCTGCCCGCGCAATTGCGCCGAGGCGACGGTTAAGGACATCGGCGTCGTCTGCGTCGACAGCGGCTATGACATCCACATTGCCGGCGCGGCCGGCCTGCATGTGCGCGCGACCGATCTCCTCGGCCATGTCGAGACCGAAGAGGAGGCGCTCGAGCATGTCGCGGCGGTCATGCAGCTCTATCGCGAGGAAGCCGCCTATCTCGACCGACTCTACAGATGGGTCGAGAAGACGGGGCTCGAGCGCGTGCGCCATGTGATCATGGAGGATCACGAGGCCCGAAAAGCGCTCTACGAGCGATTTCTCGTCTCGCAGCGCGCCGTGCGCAAGGACCCCTGGGCCGAGCGCGCGGCCGGCTTCGGCTCCAAGGAATTCACGCCGCTCGCCGTGGTCGCCCCCATCGACGCGCCCATCGAAATGCCCGTGGCGGCCGAATGAGGAGCTCTCTGATGAACGCGATCTCCCGGAACTGGTTCGACATCGGTCCTATCGAGCAGATCCCGCCGCGCGGCGCGCGGCTCGTGAAGACGCCGCGTCGCGACATCGCCGTGTTTCGCACGGCGGGCGACGAAATCTTCGCGTTGGAAAATCGTTGCCCGCATCGGGGCGGCCCGTTGAGCGACGGCATAGTGCATGGCCGCAAAGTCGCCTGCCCCTTGCACAATTGGATCATCGATCTCGAGAACGGCGAGGCGACAGGCGCCGATCGCGGCTGCGCGCGGCGCTTTGCGGTGAAGGTCGAGAGCGGACGCATCTATCTCGACATGGGCCAAGCGGTGATCCCATGAGCGTCGAGCCGCGCGTCGTCCTTACGACCTGCCCGTATTGCGGGACCGGTTGCGGCGTCGAGGCGGGCATCGCGCCGTCGGGTGCGGTGACGATCGCGGGCGATCCGGCGCATCCCGCCAATTGCGGGCGCCTATGCGTCAAAGGATCGGCGCTCGCCGAGACGCTGACGGAGGAAGGGCGTCTGCTCCATCCGACGATCGACGGGGCGCGCGCCTCCTGGAGCGAGGCGATCGGCCTCGTCTCCCGCCGCTTTCGCGAGACGATCGAGAAGCACGGGCCGGACTCGGTCGCGATTTACGTGTCGGGTCAGATGCTGACCGAAGACTATTACGTCGCCAATAAATTCATGAAGGGCTTCGTCGGCTCAGCCAATATCGACACCAATTCGCGTCTATGCATGGCGTCTTCGGTCGCTGGCCACAAGCGCGCCTTTGGCGCCGACGTCGTTCCGAATGTTTATGAGGATTTAGAGCTCGCCAGTCTCGTCGTGCTCGTCGGCTCCAATCTCGCCTGGTGCCATCCCGTGCTGTTCCAGCGCCTGGAGCAGGCGAAGGCGTCGCATAAGAGCATGCGCGTCGTGAACATTGATCCGCGCCGAACGGCGACGAGCGAACTGGCCGATCTGCAACTCGCATTGAAGCCCGGAACCGACGTTGCGCTCTTTCTCGGCCTGCTGCGCTATCTGCATCGCGCCGGCAGGCAGAACGACGCCTACACGGAGAAATTTACGAGCGGGGCGCCCGAGGCGCTCCGCGAGGCGCAGGCCTGGGAGATCGAGAAGGTCGCGGCGACAACCGGCCTCGACGCCCTTGATGTGTTGCGATTCTATGAGCTCTTCGCCGCGCGCGAACGCACAGTCACCGTGTACTCGCAAGGCGTCAATCAGTCCACGGCGGGAACCGACAAGGTCAACGCCATCATCAACTGCCATCTTTTCACTGGCCGCATCGGTCTGCCCGGCGCAGGGCCCTTCTCGGTCACGGGACAGCCCAACGCGATGGGAGGACGCGAGGTCGGCGGCCTCTCCAACCAGCTCGCCTGCCATATGGAGCTGGAGAATTCGCAGCATCGCGAGATTGTCCGCCGCTTTTGGGGCTACGAGCGCGTCGCCGCCAAGCCCGGCCTGAAGGCGGTCGAGCTTTTCGATGCGGTCGGGGCTGGCCGGATCAAGGCCTTGTGGATCATCGGCACCAATCCGGTCGACAGTCTGCCGCAGGCCGACAAGATCAAGCGCGCGCTTGCCGCCTGTCCTTTCGTCGTGGTCTCCGACGTCATGGCCGAGACCGACACGACGGCCTTCGCCAATGTTCTCCTGCCGGCGCGGGCCTGGGGAGAAAAGGACGGCGTCGTCACCAATTCGGAGCGGCGCATCTCGCGCCAGCGCGCACTGCGCCCCGCGGCGGGCGAGGCCATGCCGGACTGGTGGATTCTTTGTCGCGTAGCGCGCGCCATGGGCGCGAAGGGTTTCGACTATGCCGGCCCGGCCGCCATATTCGGCGAATATGCGGCGCTCTCGGGCCAATTCAACGATGGCGCGCGCAGTTTCGACATTTCCGCCTGCGCTGAGATCAGCGCCGCCGCCTACGAGAGCCTGCAGCCGTTTCAGTGGCCTTGGCGAAAAGGCGAGATCCCGTCCGCCGCACCGAAGCGATTCTTCGCCAAAGGCGGCTTCTTCACGCCCGACGGCCGCGCGCACTTCGTTGCGACCCCCTATCGCCCGCCCAAAAGCCGACCGAGCGCGAGGGCGCCTTTCATACTCAACACCGGGCGCTTGCGCGATCAATGGCATACGATGACCCGCACCGGCGTCTCACCCAGGCTCTCGCAACATGTCGCCGAGCCCTTCGTCGAGATTCATCCGGAGGACGCGTCGCGTTTGGGCCTCGAGTTCCGCGCGGCTCGTGCGCATCTCCAACGCGCAGGGCGCCGCCGTGCTGCGCACCCTGACCACGGATCGTCAGCAGAAGGGCTCCGTGTTCGCGCCGATCCACTGGACCGATCAGAACGCCTCTGCTGCGCGGGTCGACGTCCTTGTCGCGGCCAATGTCGATCCCGTCTCCGGCCAGCCCGAATCGAAAATCGCTAGCGTGCAGATCGAAGCCTGGCCGGCCGCCTGGTTCGGCTTCGCGCTGACGCGCGAGAGGCCGAAGGAGATTCCCGCCGGTTATTGGGCGCTGGCGCGCGCGAGTTTCGGCTGGCGCATCGAGCTTGCCGGCAAAAAGGAGCCGGAGGATTGGGAGGCTTTTGCACAGGCCCTGTTCGGCGCCGCCGGGGCAGGCGCTGAGATCGCGCGGACACAGGATGCGCGCAGAGGCGCCCGGCGCTGGCTCTTCACGCAACAAGGCCGTCCGAGCGGCCTCCTCTTCGTCGCGCGCGAGCCGGTCGCGGCGCCGCGCGACTTCCTCTGCGCTGAATTCGAGAAATCGGAAGCCTGCAACGCGCGCGCACTGCTCGCGGGGCGCCCGAGCGGAGGCCTCGCCGATCGAGGCCAGACGATCTGCGTCTGCCACAACGTCGGCGCCAAGGAGATCGAAGCGGCGATCACGCTTCATGGCGCGGCTGACCCCGAGGCGGTCGGCCGTCTCACCAGGGCCGGGACGGGGTGCGGCTCCTGTCGTTCGGAAATCCGAAGGATGCTCAAGGACAAGACGGACCGTGTCCCAGCGTCGCAGCAGACCCACGTCCTCGAGGCCGCCGAGTAAGCCATTTTCCCACACACCGCGCTACCCAAAGGAGCCGCTGTCAATGAAATTCGAAGACTTCAAGAAGGCCGGTCATTGGCCGACGCTGCTCGCGGCCTTTCTCTATTTCGACGTGAGCTTCATGGCTTGGGTGTCGCTCGGCCCGCTGATGATCTACATCGTCAGGGACATGCATCTTTCGATTGAGCAAAAGCTCAGCCTCGTCGCCATCCCGGTGCTCGGCGGTGCGTTTTTCCGTCTGCCGCTCGGACTGATCGCCGACGCGATCGGCGCCAAGATCACCGGCATCCTGGCGCAGGTCGTCGTGCTGTTCTCTGTCACGCTCGTCTATTTATTCGGCCTCTCGGAGCCTTTGCCGATCGCGCTCTTCGGTCTTTCTCTGGGCGTCGCCGGCGCGTCCTTCGCCGTCGCGCTGCCGCAGGCGAGCCGCTGGTATCCGCCGCAATACCAGGGCGTGGTAATGGGCATCGCCGGCGCGGGCAACATGGGCGTGGTGCTCGACACGCTGCTCGCGCCGTCCATCGCGGAAAAATGGGGCTGGCAGACTGTCTATGGAATCCTGATGATCATGATGGCGATGGTGCTGGCCTTCTATGTGTTCGCCGCAAAGGACGCGCCTAGCTCGCGCGCCAAGATCGGCCTCGCCGATTACGCCCGTATCTTCCTCGACGCCGACAGCCGCTGGTTCATGTTCTTCTACTTCATCACCTTCGGCGGCTTCGTCGGCCTCGCTTCGGCGCTGCCGCTCTATTTCACCGTTCAATATCATGCGAGCGGCGTCGCCGCGGGCTTCGTCGTCGCCCTCATCGTCGCCCTGGGCTCGGGTTTCCGCCCGGTCGGCGGCTACATCGCCGATCGCATCGGCGGGATCCGAACGCTCTCCATTCTCTTCGGCGTGGTGTCGCTATGCTATTTCGGCGTGGCGATGATGCCCGAGGGGCCGGCGCCAGCCGAAGGCGCCGGCTGGACTCTAACGCAAATGCCGCTGATCGCCTGGGCTGCGGTCGGTCTCTTCTCCCTCGGGGTGCTGAGCCTCGGCATGGGCAATGGCTCTGTGTTCCAGCTGCTGCCGCAGCGTTTCCGCAACGAGATCGGGGCGATGACCGGCCTCGTCGGCGCCGCCGGCGGGTTCGGGGGCTATTTTCTGGCCAAGACGCTCGCCTTCTCGAAGGGCGCGACCGGCGGCTTTCTTGGAGGCTTCGCCTTCTTCGGCCTGCTTGCGCTTCTTGGCCTCGTGGGCTTACTGCTGGTGAAATCGCGCTGGCGAACGACCTGGGGCGCCGTTTCGGGCGCGCGCATCTAACCCGCCGGAGAGCTCGCGCTGCTTACCCGTTACGATCACGGTCTGCGCGTCGAGATCGGCTTTAGCACCGAAACGGGAAGGCGGCGAGACAATCAGGACTATGTCGCCAGCGCCTCGGGGCCGCTCGGCCCCGGCTCGTTCCAGGGGATCCTCGCTGCAGTCGCCGACGGGGTCGGCGGCCATAAGGGCGGACGCGAGGCGGCCGAGACTACCGTGCGCGGCTTCATCGAAGCCTATTACGCGCAGCCCGAGATGCTCGGCGTCGCGCGCGCCGCCGGCCGCGCGCTGGAATCGATCAATGCATGGATCGCTGCGCAGGCGCGCGTCGATCCCAATCTCGCCGGGATGGCCACGACCTTCTCAGCGCTGATCTTCTCGCGGCGCGCGGCTTTTCTCGTCCATGTCGGCGACTCCCGGGCCTATCGGCTGCGGGATTTCGATCTCGAGCAATTGACGAACGACCACGTTCTCGGACGGGGAGAACTGGCCCATGCGCTGCTGCGCGCAGTGGGCTTCGAAGACATGTTGCGCGTCGACCACGCCTCACATGCGCTGCGTCTGCATGACAGGTTCCTCCTCTGCAGCGATGGCGTGCATGGCTTTCTGCGCGGCGATTTGATTCGAGAGCTTCTCTCCGAGAGCGTCTCACCGCAAGAAGCCGCCGATAAGCTCGTCGCCGCGGCGCTTGCTGCCGGCGGCGACGACAACGCGACGGCGCTCGTCGCCGATGTGATCGATCTGCCGCCGGCCGACGAGACGGCGCTGGCGCGTGGCGTCGCCGATCTGCCGATCGAGGCGCTGCCGCAGGCCGGCCAAGTCGTCGACGATTATCGACTGGGGCAGGTGATTTCCGACGGGCGCTACAGTCGTCTGCTGCGCGCGACCGACCTGCGCAGCGGTCGGATGCTTGTCTTGAAATTTCCACATCCTCGGGTCGCTACAGAAGCAAGCTATCGGCGAGCTTTCGTCAACGAAGCTTGGGTCGCGGCGCGCGTGCGCAGCCCCTTCATCGGGGAGATCATCGAGCAGCAGGAAGGCCGGTGCACGCGCCTCTACTCCGCGATGCCCTTTTATGACGGGGAGACGCTCGAAGCGCGCCTGCGGCGCGAGCCAAAGATCGGACTCGAGGAGGGACTGACGATCGCGACCCGCCTCACGCGAGCGGTCGCGGCGTTGCATCGCTGCGGCGTCATTCATCGCGACATCAAACCCGACAATGTGATCCTGTTGAAGGACGGCGGCCTGCGTCTCGTTGATCTCGGCGTCTGCCGTGCGCCGCGCCTCGAGGATTTTTGCGCCGAGGATATCCCCGGCACGCCGAGCTACATGGCGCCGGAAATTTTTCTCGGCGCGCCGGGCGATGAGGCCTCGGATCTCTATGCGCTCGGAGTGACGGTTTACCGCGCCTTTTCGGGCGATTATCCCTATGGCGAGATCGAGCCCTTCAGCAGGCCGCGTTTCGGGAAGCCGCGGGCGCTCAGCGACAAAAGACCCGACTTGCCCGCATGGCTCAATGCGGCGGTGTTGCGATCGATTGCAGCTGATCCACGCGACCGTTATGGCGACGTGCTGGAATTCACTTTCGAACTCGAGAACGGCGCCCATCGCAGCTTTGCGCCCGCGCCGACGAGAAAGCCGCTTTACGATCGCAATCCCGTGGCCTTTTGGAAGATCGTGAGCCTGATCCTTTTAGCTCTGCTTTTTTTCTCCCTGCTTGCAAGATGAATTGCCGCCCGGTCAGCGCATGGAATACTCAGCTCGGCCTCGAGCTCGTAGCAAGGCTCGGCGACCCAAGCGTTGAAGTGTTCCCGAACGCCGGCCGAGATCACGTCTATGCGCGCAATACGGCGATAGTGCTTCCGAGGGGGAGGCTGCCCGCCTGGCTCAAGGATGACGACTGGTGGGACGAACCGGCCACCTCCCGCTCGTCACTCCCGCCGCCAAGGTCGAGGCGTCGGCGCTCTTCCGGAGCTTTTGGCTCGTCGGGCGTGACGGCGAACGCTCAGTCATCCGCTTCACTCCGCCGATCAGATCGCGAACCACGCTGATCAGATCGGCGTGCGTCAGGCGTTCTAGCGAATCAGGTGCCGGCAGTGTCATCCATAGCTGAATTGTAGTTTTCTTGTTCACGCGCATGATTGGAGACAATAGCGCAGATTCGCGTGTTGTGGGGAAAGGCGGTAGCGCTCCTCCGCTACCATCGAACTCTCAACCATATTCATGTATGCGGGCTCATCAGGTCCAACATTTTGGAGACGATCTCTCGGCTCCGCAGCAGCGGCCAAGCCGGGTCGACCCAGGTCAGGTCGTGCTCTGCGGCAGATCATAGGGCTATGGCGCAAACAAAGTTCTCATCATCGCCTGTCACAGCGCGCCATTAAAATCAATTCTTTATCGAAGGAGTTGGCCGGATAGAGCCGGCGCGGAGCGGGTGTGGCGATCGCTCGATAAGCAGAAATCGGAAATTCGGGGAAATGGCAGCGCGCGATTTCGCAGCGCTGCGCCTGGCCCCTAAGCGAAGAGATCGCGCCGCCTTGCGAGGGCGCCTTCCGCCTTATGGAAAATGCGATCCGCTCTTATACCTTTATTCGGCGCGGTAATCATCGCGGGAGAACGAGCGATGCCAGAACGCGGTCACGCCCCCGATCTATTCAGTCCGGTCGAAATCGGGCCTCTAAGGCTCAGCAATCGCGTCGTCATGGCGCCTTTGACGCGCAGTCGCGCCGGGCCCGGGAACACGCCAAACGAATTAAATGCGCTCTACTATGCCCAGCGAGCCAGCGCCGGCCTCATCATTTCGGAAGCGACTCAGATCTCGCCCCAGGGCCAGGGCTACATCTCAACCCCCGGGATCCACAGCGCCGAGCAAATCGAAGGCTGGAAATGCGTGACGAGGGCGGTCCATGTCGCCGGGGGTCGGATCGTGCTTCAACTCTGGCACGTTGGGCGCATCTCTCATCCGTCCTTCCAGCCGGGCGGCGCTGCGCCGATCGCGCCATCCGCCATAAGGCCCAAGGGACAGGCCTTCACGGCGAAAGGCTTCGAGCCGATCCCGACGCCGCGAGCGCTCGAAACAGCCGAAATACCCGGCATCGTCGAGCAATACGCTCAAGGGGCGCGAAACGCCATGGCGGCCGGGTTTGACGGGGTGGAAGTCCACGCCGCCAACGGCTATCTGATCGATCAGTTCCTGCGCGATCAGACCAACAAACGCACCGACCGCTACGGCGGCGGCATCGAGAATCGCAGTCGGTTCTTGATGGAGGTCGTCGACGCCGTCACCGCCGCGGTGGGCGCCCAACGCACCGGCGTGCGTATTTCGCCGCAGAATACGCAGAGCGACATCAGCGACAGCGATCCGCAAACCCTGTTCAACTATGTTGCAGAACAGCTGTCTGGAAAGGGGCTCGCCTATCTCCACGTCATCGAAGGCGATACGTCCGGCCTCGCGGTTCCGCCTTTCGATTACAAAACCCTCAAACGTCTGTTCGGCGGGCTCGTCATAGCCAACAATGGCTTTGACAAAAGGCGCGCAGAGGAGGCCATCGCCGATGGGCGCGCGGATCTCATAGCCTTCCGCAAGTCCTTCATCGCCAATCCGGATTTGGTGATACGGCTATTCCTCGACGCGCCGCTGGCGCCCGTCAATCGGGAAACGCTGTACGGAGGCTCGGTGCAGGGCTACACCGACTATCCGATACTCGGGGCCGCCACCCCGCATGCCTGCTACCACGACACGGAAAGGGCCTGGGGATAATTTCCGGAGGGCGCCCGATGAGCGTGCTCGAGACCCGTCGTCATCAGCTGTTTCCCGTGCTCGACGCCGCCCAGATCGACACGGCCAAGCGCTTCGCAAGCGGCCCTGCAAGGGAATTCGCACCCGGAGAGGTCCTCTTCGAAGCGGGTCAGCGCGACGCCCCGGTTTGGGTCGTGCTCAAAGGTTCGATCGATGTCGCGCGTCGTGACGGTCCCGATCGCAAGGCCGCGATCACAACCCATCGCGTTGGACAATTCTCGGGCGAGGTAAGCCAGCTCGCCGGGCGGCAAACGCTCGCCTCCGGCCGCGCGGGCGCTGAAGGCTGCGTCGCGCTGCCGTTCGACGCGGCGCATGTTCGCGCCCTCATGATCGGCTCCGCCGAGGTGGGCGAGATCATCATGCGCGCATTCATCTTGCGCCGAGTTGGTCTCATTGAGGACGGAGGGGTCGGGTCTGTTCTCGTCGGCAAACCGGCTTCGCCCGATCTCGTCCGGTTGCAAGGCTTCCTCGGGCGCAATGGCTATCCCTATACAGTGCTCGACGCGACTAACGACGCAGATGGCCGCGCCGTAGTTGAGCGCTTTGGCGTGCTCCCCGAGGAGACGCCGTTGATGATCTGTCCGAACGGGACGCTGCTCAAGCGGCCGACCGACGCCGAAGCCGGCGCCTGCCTGGGCATCACGCCCGAGCTCGATCCGGAAAAGGTCTATGACGTGGCGGTGGTGGGCGCGGGTCCTGCAGGGCTCGCCACCGCTGTCTATGGGGCGTCGGAAGGTCTGTCGGTGCTTGTGCTCGACCAGCGCGCCTTTGGCGGGCAGGCAGGCGCGTCGGCGCGGATCGAGAATTATCTCGGCTTCCCGACCGGCGTCTCGGGGATGGCTCTAGCCGGGCGGGCCTTCAATCAAGCGCTCAAGTTCGGCGCCGAAATCGCCATTCCCATCGAGGTTGCGCGGCTCGATTGCGGCGAGCCTGGGAAAAAACCCAGCGACGCCGCGCGCTTGGAATTTACCAATGGCGGGGCCGCGCGCGCCCGGACTGTCGTCATCGCCTCCGGCGCCGATTACCGGCGGCCGCCGATCCCGAACCTTTCTGCCTTTGAGGGAAGGGGCGTTTCCTATTGGGCCTCGCCGGTAGAGGCGAAGCTCTGCGAAGGCGAGGAAGTGGCTCTGGTGGGCGGCGGCAATTCGGCGGGTCAGGCCGTGGTGTTCCTCGCGTCGAGGGTGAGACGCTTGCATCTCGTGGTGCGCGGATCGGGCTTGGAAGCATCGATGTCGCGCTATCTCATCGACCGTATCGCCGAGCTGCCCAATGTAGAGTTGCACACCGAAACCGAGGTGGTCGCCTTGGAAGGAGACGAGGTCGCCGGCCTCACCGGCGCCGTGTTTCGCAGCCGCGCGACTGGAGCCGCCTGCACTTGCCCCTTGCGTCACCTTTTCCTGTTCATCGGCGCTGACCCAAACGCCGCGTGGCTCAATGGCTGCGTTGCGTTGGACGCCAAAGGGTTCGTAATTACGGGGCGCGACAGCGGTCGCGGCGCCGGAGAGAGTTCCCGTCCTGTTCTGCCGCTTGAAACGAGCCGCCCCGGAATTTTCGCTATTGGCGATGTGCGGGCCGGTTCAACCAAACGTGTCGCGGCGGCGGTAGGAGAAGGCGCCGCCGTGGTGGCGCAGATTCATACTGTGCTAACGCCGCGATAGACGCGTTGGCTTTTTCCCGCCTACAGGCCAGCGCTCGTTCACAGGATCGAGTCAACCACGCCGCCGCCCATGTCGCGACGCCGCTTGCCCGGCAATGGGCAATGTAGGGAGCGCGCGGGGGATTCGTCGCGATCGGCGACGCCGATGCGCCAAGACGAATCGTCCAGATTCGAGCCGAATAGCGCTAGATCGCCGCCGGGATATTGAACAGCGAATCATGTCGATCAGCGCAAAATCAACGTGACCAAAATGGCGCCCATAGTTCAGAGGAAAAACCCTCTGTCATCCTGCGTTCATTCCTGACGTCGGCAAGGTGAGACCCGCTAGGGGGTCTAAGAACAGGCGGACGCGCCGAGCGCATCCGCCTTTCCTCCCCTGACTCGGGGCTCCGCTCCGGTTGAATCCGGAGTCAGAATCCAGCGTGCGGCGCTCGAGAGGCAGCCGCCGGCAGCCTTACTCGGCCGGCTTGAAGGTGCGCGCCTGATGCGACGCTCGGCCACCCTTGGTTCCCGCCTTTGCGGCAAGCGAAGGGTCCCTGGAAAATGAACGATCGGCCGAATCCACGGATTGACCGCCCTTACGACCCGCCCGCGCGGCAAGGTCGGAACTTTGGGAGAAGCTGCGTTTCTCGGGCGGGACGCTCTTCCCGCCCATGCGGGCGATCTCGCGTCGCCTCTCCGGGTTCATCGAGGCGAACCCGCGTTTGCTTTTGACTCTCGTTTCCATGGCGTTGAGTCCATCTCCCCTAAACAGTGAGGAAATAACAACGCTTTCGCCTGCAAGTCGCAACTGTGGAAACTACTAAAGGCGCGAAATCTCCCGCGCCGACCTGAGGTCGATCTAGAAAAACCGGCAGGATCAGTGACGCCCTTAGCAAGGGCGTCGCCAAAGCGCGACGAGTGATGGCGCCATCAAAACTCGTCCCAAGCCTCTTGCGGGTGTTCGACGGCGGCCTTTGTCACGGCGGAACTGCTGCCGTTGCCGACGTTCTTGAGCGCGGGTCGCGCCCGTCGAAGCATGGCCTCGCCGGGGCGACGCTGTGGCGGTTCGATCGCGCTGCCCCTGTGTCTTGCGGGGGTAAGCGATCTGGAAGCTTCCTACCGAATGAGCGAGGCTTTCGGCCTCCTGCCGCTAACTGTGGCTGGCCGCCGTGGTTTCCTCGACCATCGCCGCGTTCTTTCGCGTATCTTGATCCATCTGGCCGATCGCGATGTTGATCTGCTGAAGGGCCGTCGCCTGCTCAGCGGCGCCATCGGCGATTTCCGAAACGACTTTGGTGATGTCGACGACTTGGACGATGATGCGTTCGAGGGCTTTGCCCGTCTCGACGACAAGGGCCACGCCGGCGCTCACTTCGGAGGTGGACGCGCCGATCAAATTTTTGATCTGCTTTGCCGCCTCCGCCGATCGCTGCGCCAAAGCGCGCACCTCCGAGGCCACGACGGCGAATCCGCGCCCCGCTTCTCCCGCTCTCGCCGCCTCAACGCCGGCGTTGAGGGCGAGAAGATTCGTCTGGAAAGCAATTTCGTCGATGGCCCCGATGATCTGACCGATGTTTTGCGAGGATTTCTCGATGCGGCTGATCGCTTCAACGGCCTTGCGAACGACTTCGCCGCTCTTCTCGGCATCCGTTTTGGCCGAAGAGGATCAAATATTATCCGGTGTCGGGGCGCGCTCGGCAGACGTATTTATCCGGCGATCCGCAGAAGATTCATCTGGTCGAAACTCCCTCGGTCAAACCTGCGAGCGAAGGGACGGTGGAGCTGTTCTAGCTCGCTTGCGCGCCACGCTCGGGCGGATGGGAAAGGAGCGACGTTTGGGGACGGCGCGCTTGTCCGCTCATGCGGCGCTTTTTTGAGGTCGCCTCGCATTGCAAATTCGAGAGAGACGCGAAACAGATGCAGGACGTGCAGAGACCTCACCTCGCCATCGACATTCTCAGGCGCTTGGCCAAGGAACTGGACCAGTCTGCGGGACTGGTTGATGATTTGCACGCGCTCGTCGAGCGCTCCGCATGGTTGGACGGAGCCCAGAACAATGAGTTCGTGCGATCGGCCCAAAGCATCGACATTTTGCAGCAAAGACTGGCTGAACTTTCCCATTTCGTCTCGGAGCTTGCGGAACTGACCCCATCGCACTGGGTCATGGAGAGTCACATCGCGGCCAAGAAGCTCAAGCTTTCGAAATTGGCCGAGGCGCTCAACCACATGGGCGATCGTCCTCTCCCGCCCAGCGAGCATGAGGCCGGAGAAGTTGAGATCTTCTGAAACGGTCGAACTGCGCCACCCGACTACCGAGCAGAGGCGGGGCGCACGACGCATCGGCTTGACTTGAACCGATAACCGGCTAACCCTCGGTCAGATCAAACACCGTTGAGGGCGACGGCCCACCTTCCTGCGGGAAACGTCACGAGACAGTCTAAGGCCAGGAACCGGACGACACAGGAAGGTCGAGCTTCAGCGATCGAGGTTTCATCGTGGAAAACGATAAGGTAGGCATCTTTGACGCCGTGACGTCGCAATATGCGATCTGGCGCGGGGTCTTGACGCGGGCGGCGGGGCTTTTCGAGCAGCTGACTTTCCGCATCCCGCAAGGCTCCAGCACAGAGACGATCGCGCAGCTCAGCCAGAGGTGGAGGTTGAGCGAAGAGAAGCGGCAATACTTGGTCGGGCTCTGCAGCGAGAAGGTCGGCGCGACCTTCTTCGCCGACAAGATCGAGGAGATGAACCGAGCGGCGCTTCACCGTTCCGCCTTCGCGCTGAATGCGGTCACCCACTTGCTTTTCGTGGACGTCGGCGCACAGCTTTATTTGTCGCTTCCGCAGATCAAATTGTTTTTCGTATTGGCGAATCTCGGCGTCGCCTGGATCGCGCACGCCTCCGTCCGACAGGAGCTGCAGGCGCTGCTCGCCGGTCCCAATGCGCTGCCGCCAAAGCGGCGCATGGGCGGTCTTCTGCCAAATGCCGATTATAACAGGGCCGTGAAGCAAAGTTCTCTCCCTCACGCTCGCAGCGCGTGGAGAGAGAAATCATTGTATCGGCCCGCTTATTTTATCAACGCGGCGACCATATTTCTGGGCTCCCAATTCATTTTCGCGCCAGAAAGGCTCATATTTCCTTTCGGTTTGATCCTGCGCAAGACGACAGGGCTCTTCTCCACTCTCGTGATGTTGTTCGACGTCTGGCGTGGCGTCAGAGCCGGAGACGACGCGCGGAGCGCGCGCGAGAAGGAGATTTCGGTATACGGCGAACTCGATATTTGACTTGGGCCCGGCGCCGGGCTTCTGCGCCGCCCCGGCCGCGCATTCGACGACGCGCATGCCGGCCAGCGAATGCGCCGAGTGCTGGTCCGTAACTTGCTTGACGCTCGACGGACGTTCCTTCCTGTTGGGCGATCGCGATGACCTTCACCCCTATCTGCAACACCGACGCCGTCAGCGAGGGCGGCATGGGACTGTTTCACGCCGGCCGCAAGAGCGTGCTCGTCGTCTGGCCGAAGGGCGGAGAGCTCAGGGCCTATCGGGGGCGCTGTCCGCATGCGGACATGCCGTTGAGCGAGGCGACCTTCGACGGGAAGACCGTCACCTGTCCGCATCATCAATGGGGTTTCGACTGCGGCAGCGGAAAATGCGTCACGCATCTCGTCCGCAACGCCCTGCACCCCTATCCGCTGCGCGTCGAAGGCGATGAGATCCAGGTCGATGTCGGGCCGGTCAAACCGGCGCGCGCCTCGGCCTGATCGGCGCTACCGCTCATTTTCCGGTCGCGGTGATTGCCGCTTGCCGGTCGCCTCAAAGCGCGCGACCGCCCCGCTGGGGCTCGCTGCCCGGCGCTTCGAGCGCGCTTTCGACGAGTGGAGCGATGTGATCCACGATGCGGCGCACGCCCTTGTGGTTGGGATGTAATCCGCCCCAGAGAACGAGCTTTGGATCGCCAAACACGCCCTCCAGAAAGAAAGGAAAGAAGGGCAGTGAATGCTCGCTCGCGAGCGCGGGGAAGAGCCGATCGAAGGAGCGCCTGCCGGCATCGTTGAGCGTTTCGGGACTGGCGCGCATGCCGGCGAGAAGGACGCGGGCGCCCTTGGAGCGCAATTCAACGATGATCTTTTCCAGATTGCCTTCGGTGAGACTAGGATCGAGCCCGTTCAACATGTCATTCGCGCCGAGCTCCAAGATCACGAGATCGGGTTTGAGCGCCTCGACGCTTTTGAGCCTTGCGAGCCCTTTTTGCGTCGTGTCGCCGCTGACGCCCGCGTTGACGACGGTTGTTTCATAGCCGTCCTCGTTCAGCCTGCGGTGGAGAACGACCGGAAAGGCCTCGGGGGGTCGAAGGCCGTAGCCCGCCGTCAGGCTGTCGCCGAAAGCGACGATCGTCTTCGGGCGAGACGGGGCCGGGTTGAAAGCTGCAAGAACGAGAAGCAGCGCGAGCGCGGCGCGTAGCGGGGCCCGCGCCGATTTTCGGTGGTCGCGGCCGCTGGGTGAGAAGAATTGCATGGCGGGCACGGCGACGGTCCTACCTCGGACGTCCCTAGGGATCGTTCGAGCAAGACATAACGCGCCGGATCAGAAAGCCAGATCGTAAAACGCTTAAGGAAGAGCCGCTCAATGGGCCTGCGCAGGCTCTGCCGGCGCGCCGATCCATTCGGAATGGGCCGGAATGCTCTCGCCCTTCATCACCACGGTCAAAGGCCCGAGCCGCGCGAAGTCGCCGACCTGCGTGTCGTAGAGCACCGTCGAGCCTGCGCCGACGCTGACGCCGCGCCCCAGATGCACGCGCCCGACCTTCATGACCCGATCTTCGTAAAGATGGGTCTGTAACGCGCTCACCGCGTTGATGGCGCAAAAATCGCCGATCGTGACGCAGTCGAACTCGGTGATGTCCGTCGTGTCCATGAAGACGCCCTTGCCGATCCTGGCGCCGAACAGGCGCAGCATCATCGGCAGGAAGGGCGTGCCGCGCAGATGGTCGAGCATCACCTTGCCGGCCAAGCCCCAGTAGAGCACTGCGCAGGCCTCGGTGCGCATGGCCCAGAAGGACCACATCGGCTTCACCTGCGGCTCATATTTGCCCATCGTCAGCCATTTGACGAAGACGACGACGAGGGTCATCCCCACGGAGATCAGCACCGAGCAGAGGACGAAGAGCCTCAGCACATTCGCATACTCGCCGTCGATGAGCGCCTGGCCGAAGCTCTCGACCGACCAGGTGCCGAAGGTCATGAAGAGCATGGTCGGCAGGGAGACGTTGATCGCCTCATAGCCTGCTCGCATGACCTTGCGCCAATAGGGCGGCTCATAGGTCCAGCTCGCGCCGCCGCCGTCGAATTTCTGGCGGACGGGCAGCTTGATCGGCGGCGAACCGAACCATGTGTCGCCTTGCGCGACCGGCTGGTCCGTCGGCGGACGCGACTTGATGCCGATCAGCGCGCCGGTCGGGATGTCGGAGCCCGGCGGAATGACGGCGTCATTGCCGATGAACACCCGATCGCCGGTCCGCACGCGCTTGAGATACATCCAGCCGCGGCGAATGTCCTCGTCGCCGAGGACGACCTCGTCGGCGATGAAGCATTTCTCGCCGATCTCGACGATGTCGTAGCGGCCGGAGAGATTGGTGGAGATTTCCGAGTCCTTGCCGATCTTCGCGCCCATGAGCTGATACCAGCCGCGCATGTAGAGCGTCGCAAAGAGCGAGGAGAGCGTCTCGAGCGTGACTTCCGCGGCGAGCGCCACCATCCATTTGCGCAGGTAGAAGCCGGACCAGACGGAATAGGCGCCTTCGCGCACCCGCGTCGGCATGACGATCCAGCGAAACGCGACGATGAAGGCGACGCTGACGAGGACCAGCGTGAAGGCGGTCGGCCAGGCGAAGAGCGGGATCGCCGCGAGATAATAGAGATGGCTCGAATCGGCGATCCCCATCCAGGCGTCGAGCTTGTCGAAGACATAGAAGGCGGGAAAGATCGGCAGGAGCCCGATCGGCGGGATCACCAGCGCGAAGACCGCAAAGAGGAAAGTCATGACCGTGCGGCGCAGCGGGCTGGGCTCGACCTGCGGATCGAGCTCGGCCTCGTCGACCACGCCGACGCGTCTTGCGGGCGAGCCCGCCCAGATTTCGTGAGCCCCGACGCGCGAGCCGTAGGGCAGCGAGGTCAGGTCCTCGAGCGCGGCGCCGTCCTCGATGACGACGCCCTCCTCGATCGCGCAGGAGGAGCCGACATAGGCGTCGGCGCCGATCTCGATCGGCCCGATGATCAGCTCATTGCCCTCGACGCGGGCGTTGGAGAGCTTGAGCTTGCCGCCGAGCGACGCCCCCGCGCCGATCGTCACGAGATCGATCGCGCCCGCGTCGAATTCGCTGATCAGCGCGTCCTTGCCGATATCGGCGCCGAGCGCCCTGAGATAGAAGTTCATCAGCGGCGAGACTTGGAACCACTTGGCGTGGGTCAGGCTGACGAGCCGCTGCGACAGCCACCATCGGTAATAATAGACGCCCCAGAGCGGATAGCGCCCGGGCTTGGTGCGGCCGATCACGAGCCATTTGCCGCCAATCGAAATGCCGATGGTCGCGAGATTGACGCAGGCGTAGACGGCGAGCAGCGTGAGCGTCTCGGTCAGAAGCGTCGCGTCGGCGCTGGTGATGAGCTGATAGGAGATGAAGACGCCGAGCCACTGCGCGGTGATCGCCGAAAGCAGGAAGGGCAGGGCGGCCGCCTGAGCGAGGCCGCAGAGAAAGCGGCGCAGGAGCGGGGGCGGCTCGAAGGAGAGATCGCGCGGGGTGAGATCGATCTCCGCGCCGCCGGAAAGATGACGCGCCAGCGCGCGCAGCGTGCGGTGCGTGTAAAGGTCTTGCAGCGTGATCCGGGCGAGCGTCGGCGTCTCGCGCGCGACGCCGACGAAACGGGCGGCAAGAAGCGAATGGCCGCCGAGATCGGTGAAGAAATCCGCGTCGAAGGGAATGGGCGCGTCCGGAAAGACGCGCTTCGCCACGAGGAGCAGTTTCGACTCCATCGCGTCGCGCGGCGTCTCCTGCTCCTCGTCGAGGCCCGGCGGCGCCGTCAGCTCCCATTTCGCGAGCGCCTTGCGATCGGTCTTACCGGAAGGAAGCGTCGGCAGGGCTTCGACGAATTCATAACGCGAGGGAACCATGTAGGCGGGCAGGGTTTCGCGCAGCGCCGCGCGCAGCTCGCGCGGGTCCGGCTTCTCGCCGTCCGTCGTGAGAAAGGCGACGAGCTCGTCCAGGCCCTTCTCCTGGCGCAGCACGACGGCGGCATGCCGCAGGCCTGGAAGTTTCGAGAGCGTCGCCTCGATCTCGCCAAGCTCGACGCGAAAGCCCCGGATCTTGATCTGATCGTCGATGCGCCCGCGGTAAACGATGTCGCCATTCTCATCGACGAGAGCCGCGTCCCCCGATCGATAGAGAACCGGGTCGGAGCCATCCGAGGCGAAGGGGTTTTCGATGAACTTCTCGGCCGTCAGAGCCTCGCGCTTCAGATAGCCCTTGGTGACGCCGGGACCGCCGATCAGCAATTCCCCTTCGACGCCGGGCTCGAGCAGGTTGAGCGCCTCGTCGACGACGTAGCAGGTGTAATTCGGTATGGGCTTGCCGATCGTGACCGGCTCGCCCCACCGCACCTGGGCGATCGTCGCGACGACGGTGATCTCCGTCGGCCCATAGCCGTTGAAGATCGTGCGGTCGGGCCGCGCCCAGCGCTCGGCCACCGAGGGCGGACAGGCCTCGCCGCCGAGGATGATCTTGCGCAGGCTCGTCACGTCGCGCGGCAGCACGGAGAGAAGCGTCGGCACCGTGTCCATCACGGTCACCCCGGCTTCTTCCAGAATATCCGGCAATTGCTCGGTCTCGGCGAGGATCTCGGGCGTCGCGACGAAGAGCGAGGCGCCGACGAGATAGGGGACCCAGATTTCCTCCATGGAGAGATCGAAGGCGACCGAGGCGCCCTGGAAGACCACGTCGGAAGCGTTGAGCCGATAGACCTCGTTGCAGGAGCGCAAATAATGGCAAATGTTGCGTCCGGTGACGACGATTCCCTTCGGAACGCCGGTCGAGCCCGAGGTGAAAATCAGATAGGCCGGATCGTCGGGAGTGGCGCCGAGACTTCGCGGATCGGGCGGCGCTTCGCAGGGCTCGGCGATCTCCTCGTCGATCCAGAGCGGGGCGCCGACGCCATTCGTAGCCTTCGCGGCGAAGCCTGCCGAAGTGAGCAGCCCCTTGGCCTCGGCGTCCTCGAGGCAGATCGCGATGCGCTCGATGGGCGCGCCGGAATCGAAAGGCAGGAACGCCGCGCCCGCAAAGGTGATCGCAAGCTGCGCGATGAGGAGCTCCGGACCGCGCGCCATCCACAGGCCGACGACGTCGCCCGGACCGACGCCGCGCGAGACGAGCCCTTGCGCGATTGCGCCCGCCATCGCCTCGACCTCGCGATAGGTGAAGCGACGCTCGAGCGTCGCCAAGGCGATGGCGTGGGGGTGGGCGCTCGCGGAGGCGCGAAAAATCTCGCACAGCAGCTCGTCGCGCAGCAGATCGGGCGCGATAGGCCCCCGAAGCGCCGCGAGCGGCCGCTCGGCCTCGCCGCGCGGCTCCTCGGCGCTCGGACGCGGCACGGTCAGCGCCAAATCTAGATCGAGTTCGTTCATGGCCTGGATTTCGCGAGGATTCCCAATGGGCGCAAACCCTCTAGCATGGCTCGACTGACGCGCCTATTTCGCGGCCTCGCCAATCGGGCGCAATTGCTGAGCTTTTGCTCGTTCGCCAGCGCTTCCGCTGGATTAGCGTCCTTCGCTCACTCGGGGTCTTCCTCGTCCTCTCCGCGCAAATCCGTCGGCGTCAGGAAAGACGCGAGCTTTGCTCCGCCGAAGGAGGCCTGCGCCCAGCTCTCCAAGGGGAATTCGAGCACGGCGAGCGCGGCCGTTGGATATTTCAGGCGCATTCGCTGCAGCGCTTCCGCCTCGCCCGCCCCGGCGAGCGCGATGGCGAGCTCGGAAAACCCCGGATTGTGGCCAACGACGAGCAATGTCTCGACCCGATCGGGCGACTGGCGCAGGATCTCCAACAAATGGTCGGCCGTGGCGTTGTAGATTGTGTTTTCGATCAGATGCGCGACATGCTCCGGAAAGGCCTCAAGCGCCTGTTCCAGGGTCTGCTTGGCTCGCTTCGCGTTGGAGGCGACCGCGAGCTGTGGGGTCAGGCCCTGGTGCGCGAGATGCTCGCCGACGCGGCGCGCGTCCGTAAGGCCGCGGTGCGTCAAGGGGCGTTCGCGGTCGCCCCCGGCGGAGTGTCGGTCGGCTTTGCCGTGTCGCAGGAGCAGAAGTCTTCGCATAGGCTGCCTTCTAGCGCGCTTGTCCCTCGAGAAATCGCGCCAGGAACAGAATGCTGGAGCGAATTCCGATCACAAAGGTCTGTCCGCTTTCGCGTCAATGCGGTCTAGCACGCGATTCGCGCGCGGCGCGAGACGGCGGGTCGCGTGAGAATGTCGCGGCGCAGCCGCCGGCCGTCGGGCCGGGCCGGCGCGGGGAGGAGTTTATGAGACTGTTTGTTATCGCTTTTCTCGTCGCCATCGGGCTGGCGGGGCCGGCCGCCCTCGCGTTTGAAAAATTCGCCGTCATGGAAAACTTGGACTTGCGGCTGGGTTCGCTCGATCTGCGCATCCCCCGCCTCGCCGTGGAGGGGACCCCGCTCACGCCAGTGGAGCTCGCGGCGCTCTTCGTCAAAGGCGCGACGCCGCCCGTCGCCGAGCGGCTGGCGCGCTTCTCAGCAGAGCGCGCGCGCATTCCCGAGGCGCAGGGGCAAAGCGTCGGCGGCGAGAAGCAAAAAGAAATTCTTATCAAGGATATAACGCTCGAGAAGGTCGTCGCCGGGCGTGTCGGCGCGCTGCGCGTCGCCTCGCTCGAGGAAGCGCTGCGCGACCGGACCCAGTCCGCCGTGGGACGTTATGAAAATGTCACTGCGAGCGGGCTCGACCTGACGCGGCTTGCGCGGCTTTTGGCTGGCGAAGGCGCCGCCGACGGGGACCCGGCGCGGCTGCTCGCCGATGCGGCAACGCTCGACAGGCTCGCCGTCAACGCCAACGACGGCGCCTTCTCCCTTGCCGCCGCAAGACTTTCGACCCGTCGGCCGAGGCTCGCCGCGCTCTCCGAGCCGGCCCTGCGGCGCCTCTCGGGCGAAACGAGCGAGCCTCGGGACGACGCCGAGATCGTCAACGAGATGCTGGCGGCGATCGCATTCGAGACCCTGGAGGCCCATGATCTTTCCGTCCTGGGCCGCGTCGCGCCGGCCGAAGCTTATTCGATCGGCGCGCGCGAGCTCTCCTTCGAGGGTCTCGAAAAGGGCGTCGCCGGCAACGCGCGGCTCGCAAACTTCAGCCTGAAGAGCGCCGACGGCGGCCACATGGCGCTCGACGCGCTCGCCATCGAGGGGCTCGACATCGGCGCTGCGCTCGCGCGCCCGGGGCTGAAGGCGCTGCATTTCGACAGGGCGAGGCTCGAGAGGCTCGTGGGCGACGCGCCGGCTCCGGACGGCCGCGGCCGATCGAAATTCGCGCTCGACTCCGCGACGCTCGATCTTGGCCAGTTCCGCGACGGGGCGCCGACCAGGGCAGCGGCGCGTTTTCAGGGGCTCAGCGTCGATCTCGCCGCCCGCGGCGAGGAGGCGAGCGCCGGGTTCCTGCGCGGCCTCGGCTACTCCACGCTCGAGTTTTCGGGCGCGGCGGACGCGCAATGGCGTGAGGCGAGCCGCGAGTTCGACGTGTTGAAGCTCTCTCTCGACGCCAAGGGCATGTTTGCGCTGAGCGTCAGTCTGAAGCTCTCTCATGTCGACGGCGCGATCTTCACCGCCAGCCCGCTCGTCGCCGCTCCGCTGCTTTTGGCCGCGCGGCTCGACCGGGTGGAGGCGACGCTCACCGACGCGAAGCTCCTCGACCGGTTGATCGAGCATTCGGCGCGACAGAGCGGCGGCGACCCCGCGCGGCTGCGCGTCGATTCTGCGCGCGACGTGAGTCGGACGATCCTGGGGGCGCTCGGCGAGAGCGACAAGGCAAAACGCATTGCCGCGGCGGTCGAGCGCTTCCTCCTCCATCGCGGCCGGCTGCGCATCGCGCTGACCGCCCCGCAAGGCCTTTCCGTGACGGATTTCCTGAAAAGCCCGTCCGAGATTTTGCAGGAGCTGGAAGTCGAGGCCGCGGCAGAGTAGCGCGGCGCTCTCTCGCCGAGTTTCGCCCCGCGGCACGTCCTTTTCCTCGGAATTTCCGCAGGAAACCGCCCGCCTCTTGCGCTCGGCGCCGCGCCGCGTCAAAGTCGCGCCCCCGCGGCTCCCCCGAGCCTTCGATTCCCGCGCCAATCGGATTTTTGGTCCATGAAGGTCACGATCGAGAGAGCGACGCTTTTGCGGGCGCTCGGGCATGTCCACCGCGTTGTCGAGCGGCGCACGACGATCCCGATCCTGGCCAACGTTCTCCTCGAGGCGAGCGACAAGACGCTGCTGCTGAAGGCCACCGATCTCGATCTCGAGATCACCGAGAAGGTTGCGGCCGAGGTCGCGCGTCCCGGCGCGACGACGCTTCCCGCCCACACGCTCTATGACATCGTGCGCAAGCTGCCGGAGGGCGCGCAGGCCTCGCTCGAGACGACCGGCGAATCGGGCCAGCTCACGCTTCTCTCCGGCCGCTCGCGCTTCTCGCTGCAGACGCTGCCCCAAAGCGATTTTCCCGAGGTGACCTCAGGGGATTTCGGCCACAAATTCGAGCTGGCGCCGACCGAGCTCAAACGCCTGATCGACAAGACGCAATTCGCGATCTCCACCGAGGAGACCCGCTATTACCTGAACGGCATCTTCATGCATGTCGTCGAGCTCGACGGCCGCTCGCTGCTTCGCGCCGTGGCGACGGACGGCCATCGCCTCGCGCGCTTCGAGCTGCCGGCGCCTTCCGGGGCCGCCGGCATGCCGGGCGTGATCCTGCCGCGCAAGGCGGTGGGCGAAATCCAGCGGCTGATCGAGGACGCCGAGGGCGAGGCCATGATCGAGGTCTCGGCCAACAAGATGCGCTTTTCGTTCGGCGACGCGCTTTTGACCACGAAGCTGATCGACGGCACCTTCCCCGATTATGGGCGAGTGATTCCCGCGGGCAACGACAAGCGGCTCACCGTCGAGCGCGACAGCTTCCGCAACGCGGTCGATCGTGTCTCGACGATTTCCTCGGAGCGCGGGAGGGCGGTGAAGCTCGCGCTCACGCCCGGCAAGCTCGTGCTCTCCGTCACCAATCCCGATCAGGGCTCGGCGGTGGAGGAGCTCGAGGCCGATTACGACGCCGCGCCGCTCGATATCGGCTTCAGCTCCCGCTATCTGCTCGACATTCTGAACCAGCTCGAGAGCGACACGACGCTGTTCCTGCTGGCCGACCCCGGCTCGCCGACGCTGATCCAGGATCGCGACGGCGCAGCCGTCCTCTATGTGCTGATGCCGATGCGCGTCTGAGAGGCGGAATGGAGCGGACGGCTCGTCGCCGCCCGTCGCTTTGGCGCGCCCCAGGCGGCGGGGAATGGGCCGCGCTCCCAGTAGCCCCCCCCCAGTTGCAAGTTTGATCCAGCCCCGTCTTCGTTCCCAGGGACGGATATTTCCCCGCGCCGCTAGCCAATGACGCAATGAGCTAGAGCCGCACTCGGCTTGGCTCTGGTTAGGCTGAACATAATCGTCAATATAAGCATATTGTATAGTCAGCATGGACATGCCGCGGGCCTTTGGTCCCCATCTCTCGGCTTTGGGCTCACAGCGCTTCCAAATCGAATCACACGACCAAGCACGCCGAAGCGGCGCCTCTCCAATCTAAAAGCGACTGACATAGACGCGTGGCTACCGCGGCGGGCCTGGCAACTTAAGCGCGGCAGCAATCGGGCCCGATCAGAACTTGCCGAGCCTCCGCATCCCCCTGGAGCCTCTTACCCAGAACGATCGAAATCCCGCCGTGTAAACAACGCTATGGTTTAGTTGTCCGATATGGACTCAGTACTTGTTACTTATGTTGCATGTTTACAACGCTCCGCAAGAGATTGTGGGTCATTAACCAAATTATAGGCAAGCTAATGTTAACTGGTGGACATATCGATGGCTAGCTTTACGCAGCTTCGCGACGCAGAAACCAGTGTCTCCATGGAGGAGCGCGGCGGAGGAAGAGCGGATAGACGCAGCACGATGCGGGCGCAAAACAAGCACAGGGGCTCACAATGAAAAAGCTACTGCTCACGACTGCCGTTCTTGCGGCGTCAATTGGTTCAGCCTTCGCGGCCGACCTTCCTTCCGTGAAGGCCCCTCCGGTCATCGCCTTGCCGCCGCCGGTGTGGACGGGCTTCTATGTCGGCGTCAACGGCGGCTTCGGCGGCGGCTATGGCGATGCGACCTTGGCTATTCTCGGCCCGATCGCTTTCGGCTTCGCTTCGGCCAACACAACCAACATGAACTTCGGTTACGGAGACTTCTTCATCGGCGGCCAGGCAGGCTACAATTACCAGTTTGCCAATAGAGTCGTCGTCGGCCTCGAGACCGACATGCAGTGGAGCGGCATCAGCGCGCGGGCAAGCGCAAACAATGTGGCCGCGACCTTGGGGCCGGGAGGATTTGGAACGGCCGCCGTCTTCAGCGGCTCCGCGCATTTTGGGCAGGACTGGTTTGGAACGACCCGTCTGCGCGTCGGTTATGCCCTGACCGATTCGTTCATGCCCTATATCACCGGCGGCGTCGCCTATAGCCAACTGAACGGCGCCATCGGCTGGACCACAGCGGCGACCTTCGTCGGGCTCACCTCGGCGACATACGGCTCATACTCAGACACGAAGGTTGGCTGGACCATCGGCGCGGGTGTCGAATATCTGATCACGCCCAACATTTCGTTCAAGACGGAGTATCTCTACTCAGAGTATGGAAATCTGAGTGTTCCGGTCGCTCAGATCTTCCCCGGCGCCTTCGGCGGCCCCAGTTTCGTCGCCTTCGGGACGCTGCAATCGAACAATGATTTCGCCGTGCACACGGTTCGTGCGGGCGTCAACTGGAAGTTCGGCTGGGCGCCGCCGGCCATCGTGGCCAAATACTGATCGAAGCCGAGCCGCCAGCCCTGTTGCTGGTCGTTCTCAGCGTAGAAAACCCGGCCTTGCGCCGGGTTTTTCGTATGCCTCGCCGCGTGGCTTGCTTAAAATCCGCGCTCCGCCGGCCCCAAGCCCGACGCCGCAGGATTCCGCTTGCAATCCCGGGCTGGATCAACGAACGGGGAGGGTGACTAGGGCGAGGCTATGGACTGCCTCCTTTCGCGTTTCGGGCTCTCGCTCGTCGCCTTTTCCTTTCTTCTCAACCTGAGCCGCCGCCTGCACGAGAGGAAAAACATGCCTTCATTCATTGTCGAAACCGTCGGCATGACGGCGGCCACACTGACCACCTTGTGTTGGGTTCCGCAGGCCGTTCGGATCATCCGAACCCGCGACACGCGGGCCATTTCTCTCGTAACCCAAGCTACCTTGGCCGGCGGCGTTGCGCTTTGGCTCGCTTACGGCTGTCTTCTTGGAAGCATCCCTCTTGTCGCGGCCAACGCCGTAACGCTGGCTCTCGTGACGGCGATTCTCATTATGAAGCTGCGCTTCGGCTAACGGAGCAATCTCGGTTTCCGGGAATCTCAGGCCTACAATTTCGCCCAGCCCTCACAACTCGAAACTCGCAGAGACCTCAACGCCGCTCGGGCCGGGGCGGGGGGACGATCCTCGCCAGCTGAACTGAGGAATCCTCAAGGCGCCCCGAGCGGTCTCGGAACGCCGGGCGCGGTCGGATGCTGCGACGGATCGAAGGCGTCGTTGCGTCGGGCGGCTCGGCGTTGGCGCTCCTTTTGAGCCGCGGGCGCAGCCTTCGTCTCGACAGCTTCCGCATTGCGCTTCTTGGCTGGACGCGCGGCGCTCAGCTCGGCAAATTTCGTATTCGTCTCCTGTTGAAATAGGACGACGCGGCTCGACAAGGCGTCAATCTCGGCTTTGGTTTCGGATTTCGCTTCGTCGGCGCGGCGGTTCATCGCTTCGAGCGACGCGAGGGACTTTGCGGTGGCGCTCCGAGCCTTCTCAAGCGCCTCCACTTTTTTATGCAAGGCCTCGATCTCCGCTTGCATCTTCTGCGTCACGGGAACGAGATCGACCGCCGGCGCGCTCAACTGCGCGAATTTGGCGGCGATGGAATCGGACCAGCCGGAAGAATGCGGGGCGACAAGGCCGTAAAGCCCCCAACCCGCCACGCCCGCAAGCGAATAGGCGGCGATCGTCGCGCCGATTCTTCCGGCGCGCTGCAAGAGCTTCGTTCGCGTCTCGACCGGAGCGGAGCCGGCCTGGGGCTCCTCCGCTCGCCGGTTCCCCGGCGGCCGATCGGCCGCGCTGATCCGTATCTCGGGGATATCCCCCGCCTCCCGTGCGGCCGCCGAGACGCCGACGGGCGGATCGAAGTTGTGCGACATGCGCTGGCCTCGCGGGTGCAAGCGAATAGCCGACAAGAGTTCAGGCCAATCGAATTAAAATCTCGCTAACGGAATTCCGCGCGAATGCGTGTCTTCCATTCAATGCGCGTTTACACTCTTGCGCCTAAGCTTTCGCCGGGGGGGGCTTGCTGGGTTCGCGTCTAGCCGAGAGCGTCACGCCGTGGAAAAGATGTCCGTCGTCACGGTCGCCGATTCAGCCCCGACCGATATTGCAAGCCTTGAGCTCTCTCGAGCGGAAGAAAAAGACCCGGCGCCCAAGCCGTCGAAGACGGTGGAGACCGCGCGCGGCAGAACCGTTGAAATCACGCTCAGGCTCGCGCCGGATGAAGACGGTGTGCTCAAGCTTCTCTCCGCGACCGAACTTCAGAAGAACGCACGGTCCTCTCCCCTGCGAGGGCTTGCGCTGACAGCGCCCAGCAAAGAGGAAGCTCCCGCGCCGATTGCGAAGACGACGGCCCGCGGTTGGCGCTTCTGCATTTCGCCGCTCCTGCTTCTTGCGGCGCTGATTGTAGGCTTTGCGGTCAGGGCGCAGTATGGGCAGGTTTCGCCCGACGCGCCGCCGCAGGGGAAGGTCCCAACGAAAAAGCTCACTGATCGGATCATCATTGGCGAGTTGCAGGGAAACGCCGAAGCCAAAAATCCGCATTCCACAGCGGCGGGCCTCGCGCAATTCGTCGAGGGCACATGGCTCGACCTCGTTAAGAGGCATCGCCCCGATATCGCGGCGCGTCTGAAGGAAAAGCAGATACTGGCGCTCCGCGAAGATCCGCAGCTGTCGCGTTTCATGACGGGCCGCTATATCGAGCAGAACATCTCGGTTCTCTCGAAGCGAGGCCTGCCGACGACCCCGGGTTCCCTCTATCTTGCGCATTTTGCCGGCCCGGGCGGCGCCGCGGCCATTCTCGCGGCCCCCGAAAGCGCCGATGCGGCGACTGTCATCGCCAATGCCGATGGCCGACCCGGCGTCACGCGCGAGAAGATCTTGAGCGGCAATCCCTTCCTGAAGAATTTCACCGCCAAAGATCTCAGAGATTGGGCGGACCTCAAACTGCAGGGTCTCAATCTCAACGCCAGCGCAGCCGGAGAGCGCGCGCCCAGCAGCCCCTAACTCCAGGCGGCCGCTCACCATTGCCGCGATCGGCCTTGCAGAACCTTTGAGCGCACGAGACGCTGATCGGCATTGTATGCTGAGCAGAGTTGGGGCATTGGCCTGAAGAAGGGAGCGCGAGGCCATGGACTATCTGCTTTCGCATTTCGGCCTCTGGCTTGCAGCCGTTTTCGCGATCGGGGCCTTAACCGCGCTGATGCGTCGCCGCGCCGAAGCCGATGGCGGGCTCTCCCCCTGGCTCGCCTGGGGTCTCCTCGCCTTCATCATCGGGCTCGTCGTCGCGGGCGTCCGGGCGCTGCAGGGCCGGGCGGGCCTATGGCTCGATTCGGGGCTCGCCGCCTATGCGGCCTTTCTCATCGGCTGCGCCACCGGCGCGCTGGGGCGCGGCGGAGATTTGCGAGAGCATAGGGAATGGGCGCTGGGACTGCTTCCGGCGACGCTCGTCTGGATCGGCGCCGCTGCGGTCGAGATTCCCAAGATCGAGGCCTCGCTGGAGGCGGCCGTCGAGGCCGCGCTGACGCGGGCCGGCGCGCAATCGGTTGCTTTCCTCGTCGAGGGCCGGGACGTCGCGCTCGATGCGGATAATCCGGCGAGCGAGGGCTTGCGCCCCGCTGTGGCGAGTCTGGACGGCGTGCGCCGCGTCGGTCTCGCCCGCGCAACGCCGCGCAGCGCGGCGGCGGCGCAGACGCTCGCCCCCCAGGCAACCGCCGAGACGCCTGCGCTCGATGAGGCCGACAGGAAGACTGCGAGCCCGCCCGGCTGGATCGATCCTGTAACCGCGGCGCGGCGCGCGGGCGACGCCGCCGCCCCGAGGGCGGAGTTTCTCGAAAGCGCGCGGCGGCAGGCCGAAAGGCTCGCGCGCAGCCGAGCGCCCTCGGGAATGGACGCCGTGAATGCGGCCGGCGGCGACCAGACCGACTCGATTGCGGCCGCCGCCAAAAGCGTAACGTCGCAGCAGCGCGAGGCGCGGCTCGAGGCCGCCCGCGACTATCTCGCCAAGCTTCCGACCGCCGGCCCGTTGGAGCCTCCGGCCTGCCAGCAGGCGCTCGACGCGACGCAGACGGTGAGCAAGGTGCTGTTTTTGACCGCGAGCGCCGAGATCACGCGCGCCGCCGCCGTTGCGCTGGACGCGCTGACGTCGATCTTGCGCCGCTGCCCTGACGCCAGGATCGAGATCGCCGGCCATACCGACAATGTCGGCGACGAGGCGCGCAATCAGGCGCTCTCGCAGCGGCGCGCCGAAGCGATCCGGCGTTATCTCATGCTCCAAGGCATCCCCGCCGCGCGGCTTTCGGCGACAGGCTATGGCTCGAAGCAGCCGATCGCCCAAAACGACGACGAGCCCGGGCGCGCCGACAACCGCCGCATCGAGTTCCTGTTGAAGTGAGCGCCGCTCACGGTCGAAAGCTCTTGAGAACTGGAAAAGCAGCGCTTCCGCGCCCCTTTGTCGATCGGCTATGCTCGATGCGCGGGGTGAATTGCACAATGAGCAAGCCGACCTACTACGAATTCTTCGCCGGCGGCGGCATGGCGCGGGCCGGGCTCGGCGCGGGCTGGCGCTGCCTCTTCGCCAACGATTTCGACGCGAGGAAAGCCGAAACCTATCGCGCCAATTGGGGCGGAGGCGAGTTCCTGCTCGGCGACGTGCGCAAGATCGAGACACAGCAACTGCCCGGACCCGCCGATCTCGTGTGGGCGTCCTTTCCGTGTCAGGATCTCTCGCTCGCCGGCCGCGGCGCGGGGCTTGCGGGCGAGCGCAGCGGGACCTTCTGGCCCTTCTTCGACCTCGTGCGGGGCTTGCGCGAGGAAGGCCGCGCGCCGCGCCTGCTCGCGTTCGAAAACGTGTGCGGAACCCTGACGTCGCACGGTGGCAAAGATTTCGCCGCGATCTGCGATGCGCTGGCGCAGGAGGGCTATCGCTACGGCGCGCTCGTCATCGATGCGGCGCTCTTCCTGCCGCAGTCGCGGCCGCGGCTCTTCATCGTCGCGGCGGAGGCGACGCTTGCGCCACCCGCCGCTCTGACGGTGCAAGATCCAGCCGGACCCTTTCATCCGCCAAGGCTCCAGACCGCGGCGGCGCGCCTGCCGGAAGCGGCGCGGCGTAGCTGGGTGTGGTGGCGGTTGGCCCCGCCGCATCAGCGCAATCTCTCTCTCGCCGAGTTCGTCGAAGCGCGCCCGCGCGACGTGGCCTGGCGCTCGGAGGAGGAAACGCGCGCGCTCGTCTCGCTGATGAACGTGACCCATCGCGAGCGGCTCGCCGCGGCGCAAACGGCAGGCCGCCCGGTGATCGGCGCCGTCTATCGGCGCACGCGCTATTCGGCTGCGGGTGAGAAAAGCCAGCGCGCTGAGGCGCGTTTCGACGGGCTCTCGGGCTGCCTGCGCACGCCGGCCGGCGGCTCCAGCCGGCAATTCCTGCTTTTCGTCGAAGGCGCGCGGCTGCGCTCACGGCTGATCTCGGCGCGTGAGACCGCGCGGCTGATGGGGCTTCCCGACGATTACCGTCTGCCATCCCGCTACAGCGACGCCTATCACCTAACCGGCGACGGAGTCGTGGCGCCCGCGGTCCGGCATCTGAGCCATCATCTCCTGGAGCCGCTCCTTCACGCCGCTTCGCAGCGGCGAGCCGCGTGAACGCGGAGGACCCGGCCCGCCGCTCCGCCACGATGCGTGCGGTCAAATCGCGCGACACGACGCCGGAGCTGATCGTGCGCGCGCTGCTGCGGCGCTTCGCGCCCTTCTACCGGCTGCATCGCAAGGACGTGGCCGGCAATCCCGACGTCGCTTACCTCGGCAAGAAGCGGGCGATCTTCGTGCATGGCTGCTTCTGGCACGGCCATGATTGCGCGCGCGGCGCGCGCATGCCGAAAGCCAACGCCGATTATTGGCGCGCCAAGATCGCAAGGAACCGCGCGCGCGACGCGGCGAATGTCGAGAAGCTCAAGCTCGCCGGCTGGCGCGCGCTGACGGTTTGGGAATGCGAGCTCAAAGACTTGAACGCGCTGGAGGCGAGGCTCAGGGCGTTTCTGCAATGAAGACGCTGCCTGCGGTTCTCGAAACCCCCCACCTTGTCAAAGACTCCCAGTTAGAGGAAAATTCTCTCAGGGTCGGAAGCTGTCTGGCGGCCCCATAGCGTAATCCGCCGAAGAGGACGCCGGTTCGGCGGACAAGATGAATCGAAACAGGGATTTAGATCGGCTTCCGCTCCAATTTGAGCGGAAAGGCTTATGCCGCTGGCTCCGGTTCGATCAACATATTGTAGGTGATTGGTTTTGCCGCGAGAGCGATGGACAGCAGCGAGCTGAAGGCCGCGTGGCGAGAACGGCGGCGGTTGAAGCGAAAGACGAACTCGTCGAGGTAGGATTGCAGATGCGGCCTGCGCAGGCCGTGATAGACGCCGAGCGCCCATGTCTTGAGGTTGGAAAACACGCGGTGGGTCCAGGGCAGCAGGACATGGGCGGCCATGCTCCCGACCACGTGAGGTTCATGGACGACATCGGGAACGCCCGGATAAGCCGCCCAGCCATCGGTTTTGATCGTCGCGCCTTTCTCCACGTGGGCGCCGATGAAACCATGCAGCGACGCGGCGGAGAAGTTGCGGATCGCGGCCAGACGAATACGGCCCGGCCCGCCGTCGCCGATTTCGACCGCGCCCGCGACGAGCATTTTGCCTTGAGCGGAGCGACCGCCGCCGCCGGTGAGCGGGTCGTCCTTACTACGCAAGGGAATTTCCGTTTCGTCGACCTCGACGAGCCCGCCGAGCGGATTGCGGTTTGGATCGCACATGGCCCGGCGTAGCTTGGCGCACAGCAGCCACGCCGACTTATAGGAGCCGAGCGCCAGCTGCTTTTGCAGCTGTAGCGCCGAGACGCCATTGGAGTGCGTGGCCATAAGATAGACGGCCCAAAACCAGACGGTCAGAGGCAGCTTGGAGGCGTGCATGATCGTCCCCGCCGTGACAGAGGTCTGCTTGCCGCAGTTGGCGCACTCATAAGTGAAGCGCTTTCCGCCGTGCGGCCAGCCCTTTTCATGGGCGCAGGCGGGACAACGGAAGCCTGAGGGCCAGCGCGCCTTGTCAAGCCACGCCGCGCAAGCCGCGTCATCGGCGAAACGGCGTTGGAAGTCGAGGAGAGAGGTGGGGAAATCGGCCATCACACGGACCTCGGGGAAAGCAGTGCGTTCGCTATTTGTTCTAACATCCGGGATGGCCCTTGTCACTGCATTTTGTGGGACCGGAGCCAGGGGAATAAGCCTTTGAGCGGAAACCGGGTTAAACTCGCGCCCGGTGCACAAGGAGGGGGCTATGCTGAGAACATTGGGTAAAATTGCAGGGGTTGCGCTCGTGGCGGCTTGTTGCTGGGCCGGCGGAGCGGCGACAGTCCTCGCAGCGCAGACATGCAGCGGCAGTGCGAAGTGTGACCCTCAGTGCAGAGGCAAACCGGTTGGCTCCGCTTGCCAAATTCAGGATTCGCCCCACAACGGGATCTGCACGGTGGTGTCGAGCGACACTTCAGGCGTTACTTGCAAATGCCTATCCAACACGAGCAACGAATAACCTGGGGGTAGCTCATCCCGCGCCGATCACGGGCAGGGCCTCAAAAACAAGAAGGCGGAAGCGGTCCTGCAGGATCGCTTCCGCCCTCGACCGATACGCGTCCCTCCCTCCGCCTTGGGCGGTAGTTTCGGGCACGCGCGGGGCGCGTTTTCGCCGCGGCGTCAGTTCACGCAGGTCAGACTGCGCGTGACGTGGACGCCGCCGCTCTTGTCCGCGACCTTAGTCACGGCGAGCGTGCAGTCTTCGTCCTCCGCGTCGAATGCGCGGCCGACCCGGATGGTCGGCCCGCTGCCCAATGGCCTCATTCCTTTCGCGGACTCGCCCGACGCCACGCCCGCCCCCGTCAGGGTCTTGGCGGTTGCCGCGATGCTGTTTTCCTTGCCGATCGACGCCGAAGGCGTAGCCGCGACTGCTGCGCAAAGTCCCGCGGCTAAAGTTATGGCGAAAACAGCCCGCGACGTGCGGCTGGCGAAAGGATTGTCGCGCGAAACAGCCATCAGACGCCCCCCTCGGTTCGAAGAAGGAACACCGGGGAGCGCTGACGCGCCCTGCGGGGTTCCCGTACGGGAACTCAACGCGACAGGGCGGCCTTGGTTGCACGCGCGACAAAAAATTTAACCTTAACGCTCGGTCAGCGCTTCAAGGCGGCGATCAGGCTCGATGTGTCCCAGCGCCCGCCGCCCATCTGCTCGATTCGGGCGTAGAACTGATCGACGAGCGCCGCGACAGGCAGCTCCGCGCCGTTTCGCCGCGCCTCCTCGAGGCAGATCGCGAGGTCCTTGCGCATCCACTCCACCGCGAAGCCGTGATCGAACTCGGCCCTGAGCATCGTCGCCGCGCGGTTCTCCATCTGCCACGACTGCGCCGCGCCGTTCTTGATGAGATCGACGACGGCCATGGCGTCGAGCCCGGCGCAGGTTGCGAAGTTCAAGGCTTCGGAAAGGCTTTGGATCAGGCCGGCGATCGCGATCTGATTGACCATCTTTGTGAGCTGCCCCGCGCCCGGGGGTCCCATAAGCCGGCAGGCCTTGGCGTAGGCGGCGATCACCGGCTCGGCTTTCGCGAAAACTTCAGGGTCGCCGCCGCACATGACGGTGAGCTGGCCCTTTTCGGCGCCCGCCTGGCCGCCGGAGATCGGCGCGTCGAGGAATCCTACGCCCCGCTCGCGCGCAGCCTGGAAGAGCTCCCTCGCGACCTTGGCCGAGGCGGTGGTGTGGTCCGCGAAGATCGCACCCTTGCGCATGCCGGCAAAGGCGCCGCTCTCTCCCTGCGTCACCGAGCGCAGATCGTCGTCATTGCCAACGCAGGAGAAGACGAAATCCGCGCCCTCGGCCGCGTCGCGCGGCGTGGGAGCGGCGTGCGCGGCGTATTCCTTTCCGAAGCGCTGCGCTTTCGCGGCGGTCCGATTATAGACGGCGACACGATGGCCGGCGCGAGCCAGATGGCCGGCCATGGGATAGCCCATGACGCCAAGCCCGATGAAGGCGACGTTGCAGCTTTCGGTCATGCGCGGGCTCCATTCCAAATTCTGATAGCGCCTCTAGCGCGCTCGTTCGTCGAACGGCATCCTTCGAGGGGAGTCCAAGTGCTGGAAGAGAGCCTTACGAAAGATTCATCCCCTCTCCACTGGCGCGCAAGGGGCGATCCCCCATCTTCCATCGCATAGGGTCGCAGATCGGCCCTAGCCGCGCGGCCCCTCCCCCGCGGCCAAACTTGGGCGCCGTCGGCGAGGTCGACGGCGCCTTTTCCTGGAGATTCCTGGAGACCAGTTCCCATGTCCAACCCCGCTTTTCGGGTTACCTCTCAAAACTTCCGCCGCCGTCTGCTCGGCGCCGCGGCGGCCTTGGCGTTGATCGCCGCAGGCTCGAGCGTCGCTCTTCCTCCCGCCGCGCAGGCCGAAGCGCTGGCGCCTCAGGCCGCTTCTGGCCCCGCCTCTTTCGCAGACGTCGTCGAGCGCGTGAAGGGCGCGGTGGTCGCGATCAAGGTCAAAGCCGAAGAGACCCAAGGGTTTCCCGGCATGGGCGAGGGCGAGGAAGGCGCTCCGGAGCTCTCGCCGGACGATCCGCTCTACTACTTCTTCAAGCGCTTCGGCGAGGGCCGCGGCGGGGCCGCGCCCCACAAGCACCTCACCCAGGCGCAAGGCTCCGGCTTCATCATCAGCGCCGATGGCTATGTGGTGACGAACAACCACGTCGTCGAGCACGCCAAGGAGGTCGAGGTCACGCTCGACAGCGGCAAGACGCTGCCGGCGAAGATCATCGGCACGGACAAGCGCACCGATCTGGCTTTGCTCAAGGTCAGCGACGGCGGCAACCTGCCCTATGTCGAGTGGTCGTCGGCCGCGCCGCGCGTGGGCGACTGGGTCATTGCGGTCGGCAACCCCTTCGGCCTCGGCGGCACGGTCACGGCGGGCATCGTCTCGGCGCGCGGTCGCGACATCCAGGCTGGACCCTACGACGACTTCCTGCAGATCGACGCGCCGGTGAACCGCGGCAATTCCGGCGGACCCGCGTTCGACGAGCGCGGCGGCGTCGTCGGCGTCAACACGGCGATCTACTCGCCCTCGGGCGGCTCGGTCGGCATCGGCTTCGCGATTCCGACGGAAGTCGCCAAGGACGTGGTCGTCGCGCTCAAGGAGAAGGGCACGGTCACGCGCGGATGGATCGGCGTGCAGATCCAGCCTGTGACGCCGGACATCGCCGACAGCATGGGGCTCAAGTCCACGAAGGGAGCGCTGGTCGCCTTGCCCGCGAAGGGAGGCCCCGCCGAAGCCGCCGGGCTGAAGTCGGGCGACGTGATCGTCTCCGTCAACGGCGAGAAGGTCGAGGGACCGCGCGAGCTTTCGCGCAAGATCGCCGCGCTCGGACCCGGCAAGTCGGTCGACATGACCTATCTGCGCGGCGGCTCTGAGAAGTCCGTAAACCTGAAGCTCGGCACGCTGCCCGCTGAAAAGGACGTTCGGGCCGATCTGGGCGGCGGCGAGGAGAAGGGCGGAACGCTCACCTCGCTCGGGATTGACGTCATGCCCGCCTCGCAGGTGCGCGGCGGAGCGGCCGGCGGCGAGGGCCTCTATGTCACGAACGTCGATCCCGAAGGCGCGGCGGCGCAGAAAGGCTTGCGGCGCGGCGACATGATCCTCGAGGCGGGCGGCAGGCCGGTCGAGGCGCGCGCCGATCTCGTTCAGGTCTTCGACGCCGCGCGCAAGGAAGGCCGCAAGGCCGTGCTGCTGCGCGTGAAGTCGGCGGAAGGAACCCGCTTCGTGGCGCTGCCGGCTGCAGGCGGCTGACCGGTTGCGTAAGGGTTGCGTTTGCGTAGCGTTGCATGAAAAGGGCCTCTCCCCGCGATCGTCGGGGGGAGGTCGGGTGCTGTTTCAGCCCCGCTTGCGCCGCAGTCGGATGATGACGTCGCAGCCGACGATCTCCATGCCTTCCGGCGGCGCGGGCAGTCGCGCAAACTCGATCGATCCGTCGACGGCGTCGAACATGCGGCCCGTAGCCTCGTCGATGAAGTGGTTGTGCGGCGAGGTGCGGGTATGAAAATAGGTGCGCGGACCCTGCACGGCGATCTGTCGCAGGAGGCCCGCGGCGGCGAATTGGTTGAGCGCGTTGTAGACGGTGGAAAGCGACATGCGCAGCCCCGCCTCGCGCGCCTCGGCGTGCAGGGCTTCGGCGCTGACGTGGCGGTCGCCGTTCTGGCTGAACAGCAGCTTGCATAAAGAAAGCCGCTGCACGGTCGGGCGAAGGCCCGCGGTGCGCAGCTTCGCCTTCAGCGACGCTTCGGGGAGCGGCACGCGGCGCAGAGCTTCGGCTGGCGTTAACGGCGCGCTCCGGCCGGCGGAAGGAATTTGCGTCACGTCGACTGCACGGATTCTCCGCGCTCCCCCTTTATTGAGCTCCAGGTTCGCCACTAGAGTTCAGCCTCGCCCCCCTGTCAAACAAATACCCCGACAGTGTAATCTTTCCAGAGAACACGATCGGCTGCGCCTCTCGGGCGTGGGCTTTTCCCCGAACGGCGGAGACTGTCATGCAATTTTCGAGCAACCGGTTTCGGCTGGACCGGCGAGCGCTTCTCGCGGGGCTCTTGAGCCTTGGCGCAGCGGGGCGGCCGGTTCTGGCGCAGGCTGAGGATTTCCAGGCCTTCGTGCAGAGCCTCTGGCCACAGGCCGAGGCCGCCGGCGTTTCGCGCGAAACCTTCGAGCGCGCGAGGGCGGAGCTTACGCCCGACCCCGGCGTTGTCGTCAAGCCAAAGGTCCAGTCCGAATTCACTGTCTCGATCCCGACCTATGTCGGAGGCGCCGTCACGAAAGCGCGCGTCGAGCGCGGCCGCTCGCTCAAAAGCGAGCTCTCGCCAGTCCTTCATGACGTCGAAAAGCGTTTCGGCGTGCCGGGCGAGGTTCCGCTCGCCATTCTCGCGATCGAGAGCAATTTCGGGACGGCGACCGGCGGCTCGGACGTTTTGCGCGTTCTGGCGACGCTCGCCTGGAAGGGACATCTGACCGAGAAGCTCAAGGAAGAGTTCGTCGCGGCGCTGCTGATGCTTCAGGACGGCTTCCCGCGTTCGCGGCTGCGCGGCTCCTGGGCCGGCGCGATGGGCATGCCGCAGTTCCTGCCCTCGACCTACCGCAAATTCGCCGTGCGTTACGCAGGCGAGGGGACCCCGGACATCTGGGGATCGCGTTCCGACGCGCTCGCCTCGATCGCGAGCCTCCTTTCCGGCTCCGGTTGGGTCTCGGGCCTCTCCTGGGGCTATGAGACGCGCGTGCCGGAAAACTTCGACTACGCGACTTTCGACATGGACTTCCCGAAGTTTCGGAGCCGGGGATTTGCGCGCGCCGACGGCGGGGCGCTGCCGGCAAGCGGCGCGGCGAGCCTGTATCTGCCGACAGGCGCGGCGGGTCCGTCCTTCCTCTTGACCGACAATTGGGAGGTCGTGCGCCTCTACAACACCTCGGACGCCTATGCGCTGGCGGTGGGCGTTCTGGGCGACCGGATCGCCGGCCGCGACACGCCCTCAAAACCTTGGCCGAAGGTCACGCCGCTCGCGACGGCCGACATCGTCAAAATGCAGCAGGCGCTTACGCAAAAGGGGTTCTATCAGGGAGCGCAGGACGGCAAGCTCGGCCGCGGCATGCGCAACGCCATTCACGCGTGGCAGCTCAGCGCCGGCGTCTCGCCGGCGGACGGATTCGCCACGCATGCGGTTCTGGAGAAGCTGCTCGCGGGACAATAGGCGTTTTGGCGCGGCGGCTCGGGCCAGCGGTTCGCGGTTCGCGGGCGTTCACGGGCGCCGTTGCCGGCGTGAGGCCGGAAGCCTATCGTCTTGAAGCCGGCAAACGGCGTCGCAAAACTCAGGCGAGGAGAAATTCGATGACCGAGGCGATCCAGGATTCGGGCTTCGCCCTCCCTGCCAGCAGGACGAAAGCGGCGCGCTTGCCGAGGCGCGCGGCTCGCGCAGGCCGCGCAGATTTGGAGATCAAATTCGCGACAGGGGAGTGCTCGCTCGGCCGTATCCTCGTCGCCGCGAGCGACAAGGGCGTCTGCTTTCTCGCCTTGGGCGAGGACACCGAGCTTCTCCTGAGCGACCTTCAGTCGCGATTCCCGAGGGCGCGGATCGTTCGCGGCGACCCTGATTTCGAGACGCTCGTCGCCAAGGTCGTAGGCTCCGTCGAAGCGCCGGCGAGGAGCTTCGACCTTCCGCTCGACATTCGCGGCACGGCGTTCCAGCGCCGCGTCTGGGAGGCCTTACGTGCGATCCAGCCGGGCTCGACCGTCAGTTATGCGGAGATCGCGGCGAGCATCGGCGAGCCCAAGGCGATACGCGCGGTCGCAGGAGCTTGCGCCGCGAACAAGATCGCCGTGGCGATCCCCTGTCACCGCGTCCTGCGCAGCGACGGCTCGCTGTCCGGCTATCGCTGGGGGGTGGAACGCAAACGCGCCCTGCTCGACAGGGAAATGGGAGTAAAGCCCCCGAACTGCGCAGCTTTTTAGGCGCCTCCGGCCAATTCTCGGGAGGAGGCGTCCCAGACGGGTGACGCTTGTGATACAATGTTAAGGGTGTGGCCCTCAGGAGACAGCGCAATGATTTGGAACGATCGCACGAAATTGGGAACCGTCATCGTGGTTTCGGTTCTCGCCGGAATGATGTTTTTCTGGGTGGCGGTTTTGCTGCTCGCTATTGGCGCCTTCCTGGTCGTCTGGGGGCAGGACCCCAAGCGCACAGAAGAGTTTCTCGCCGGCCTGCCGGGAGGCGCTCAACTCGTGAAAGCTCTGGCCCAGGTCAATTCGGCGATCCCCTCGCGGGAGCCTTGAGCCCGCGTTCGACGGAAGCGTTCGGCAGGGGTCCCGACGGATCGGGTGGGACGGACGCTAGCGAATTGGCGTTTTTGCGGTCGGTCTCCCGAACTCATGCGCTCTCTTGAGCCCCGCGGACGGGGCAGCGAGAGCGCGCCCGTGCGCTTGAGCAGGCGACGGGCGCGGTCCCTCGATCAGTGTCCGATCTCGCGACTGATTCCATTTTCCTGCTGATTGAGCACACGCTGCTCGGCGGGCGTGATGTGACCACCATTCTGCCCCGCCATGTCGCGCTCCTCCTGGCGCACCGCGCGGTCCTGCCGATGCAGGGCGCGCGCTTGCCCCTTGTTGATCTCGCCTTCCTTCAACTCCTTGTTAATGCGGGCGTTCTGATTGGCGAGGCGCCCGTTGACCTGCGCGCGGCGCGGATGAGCCTGCGACCAGGTCTCGGCCGAGGCTCCGGTGAGTCCCACGCCGAGCGCGAGGGCGAGAGCGGCGACGGCGACGCGCGCCGTGTTCGAGAAGCGGGTCATGGAAGGTCTCCTTGCGTCCCAGGCGGAATGCCCGGGCGCGGGGAAGATCGCGCCGCGCCTCTGAACCCGGCCTGAAGCCCCCGTTCATCCTGCGTTCAGGGATCCGCGCCCCAAAAAGGAAAACGCCCCGCCCGTACATCCGGGGCGGGGCGCTTCCTTCCGGCGACCGAGGGAGCGATCGCCGTCATCGGGACGTCGGCTGCAGATTGCCCCGACGTGGCGCGCTGCGGCGGATTGCGCCGCGCGCGGAATTTTCAGCGACGTTCGCCGGGCAAGAGCCTGGCGGCCGTGACGTGGATCGGCGAATAAGCAACGCCGGGCCGCGAGAGTGCGAGCCACCCGGCCGAAACCGGCTGAGGCTCGTCGCAGAACGGGCGAAGCTCAAAATTCAGGAGAAGCTCTCGCACGGCGCTTCTTCGACGCAGCGACCTTTTCATCTTCATGACCCGATCTCCTATGCTCGCGTCACTTTCGATGCGCCCCCCGGCGGTTGTGCTTTCAAGGTCCGCCCAAAAACGGAATTCGGCAAGACTATTTTCCGTTTCTGGGGGCTTTTGACTGCAGTTTTCCGGCGAGTGTTGCAAAATTATCGCACTCCCCGCGCAACGAAGCGCGAAATGTGGCGAGACTTTGCAGCGAGCAACCAATCTAGAAACGCAAAATTCCGGCGCAATGTTCCTCGTCGACGGCTTCGGGAAGCGCACTACGCAATTCGCGCAGCCGAAACTTTGAAAAAACGATTCGCGCTGGAGACGCCCGCTCGAGCCTCGCGCGCGAACGAGCCGCATGAGCGAGGCGAAGGGGAGGGAAGTTGATCACAGGCTTAACAATCGGTTCCCGTTAGCAGAAACGCGGAAGCATGGGCGCGACAGCACAGTGGCGCCCTAGCGCCGGAGGCGCGCCGTCCTGCGGGTCAGAAAACAACTGATTTCCCTACTGTCTCGGCTTGCGTGCGCGTTCCGAAAGCGCTGTCGACGAGCGCTCTTGCTCCAAGCGCTTTCGGATAAGCTGTTGCAGTTTGCGCAAAATCAACACGCCCGCGTCGTTTGTCTCCGATTTGTCTGGCGGCCAGCCGCAAGCTATAACAAGACTGCGGCACGTCGGAGTGGTGGAGGGTAGATGAGAAAGGCGACGCTCGGCGTTCGATTCCGCGTTGCGGTTATCGGACTTGCGGGCGCCCTTGTGGGCTGCGCTTCGGGCGATGGCGGTCTGGAGTCGCCGCTATCCCTCGCCTCGCAGACCGCTGGTCCGCGAGAACGGGCTCCCGCGGCCGAGCCGGCGCGGGGGGACTTCCTGGCGCTGGCGAACGAAAGCGCCGGGACGGTTCGAGACCCCTCCGAGGGTCGAAATCGCGCGACGCTCGAGTTCAATCAGGAGCTGAACCGGTCCGTCGTCTATCCCATTGCGAAAGCCTATCGTGACGGGGTTCCCGAACCCCTGCGCGACTCGGTCGAATCCTTCGCCAACAATCTCGGCGAGCCTCTTGTGTTCGCCAACGAAGTTCTGCAGCTGCGCCCCGAGGCCGCGGCGATGACTCTCGCGCGCTTCGCCATGAATTCGACCTTTGGCCTCGGCGGCCTCGTCGATGTGGCGAGCAGGGAGAAACTGCCGCGTCAGACAGGGGACTTCGGCCAAACTCTTTATGTGTGGGGCGTTCGCGACAGCGAATATCTCGTCCTGCCAATCGTCGGACCGACCACGACGCGCGACCTGATCGGCTCGACGGTCGAATTCGTCGCCCTGACGCCGGTCAACTGGCTCGCGCCCCTGCGCATCGCCGCGGAAGCTCGCGAGTTGGGCGTCGCCGGATCGACGGCGACCACTCTTACGACGGGCGTCAATATCTGGGGCTCGACGGCGGGCGCGCTGTCGAAGGTCGACAAGGCCAGCGATCTGGAAACGCTGGAGGCCAGCTCGCTTGACTTTTATGTCATGTTGGAAAGCGTCGTGACCCAGAAGAGGGAAGCGGAACTTAAGGAAGCGCTGGCGCAAAGCGGCTGGACGACCTTCTCCAGCGCCAGGACGACGGAAACCGCTTCCTGGAATACGTTTCAGAAGCCTGCTCCTGGCGCCGCGAAGGCGGGGCTGGCTTTGGGGAGCGCCCCGCAGTGAAGGCGGCTTCAGGCGGCTAGCGCATCGCGGCGTCCGGCTCTCCGCCGGCTCGTCGAGTTGATCGCAATGTCCCTCTCGGGGGTGTAACAAAGACAAAGAAAGAACCATGTCGCGAACGTCGATCATCCTGCCCGTCATTGCCGCCGTCGTGCTCGCATTGCTCGTCTCAGCTCCCGCTCGCAGCGAAAGCGCGGATCCTGCCGCGTCGCGGGTGAACGGCTTTTACGAGGTCCTGGTCAGCACAATGCAGCAGGGAAGGCAGCTGGGCCTCAAGGGGCGGTACGAGAAGCTCGCCCCCGCGCTGTCAAAAACCTATGACCTGGCGTCCATGGCCAAGACCGCCGTGGGCCCAAGCTGGAGCGAGTTCACGCCCGAGCAGCAACGCGAGCTCGTCAAGGCCTTCACGCGGATGACGATCGCGACCTACGCCAGCCGCTTCGACGACTTTTCCGGGGAGCAGTTCGACGTCGCGCAAACGGTCGACCAGCCGAATGGAGACAAGATCGTCAAGACGCGCATCATCCAATCCAACGGCAAGACGGTTGCGCTCAATTATCTGATGCATAAGAGCGGCGCCGAGTGGAAGATCATGGACGTCTATCTCGACGGCGCGATCAGCGAGCTTGCGACTCGCCGGTCGGAGTTCGGCGCGATTTTGAAATCCGGCGGTCCCAAGGGGCTGATCAGCTCACTCACGCGCCAGAGCGACAAGCTCCTCGGCGGAGGTTCGTAAAGCAAAAGTCATTGGCGCTTGCGCTCGCGCGACGGAGAAAAGGAAGACGACCGACGCGCGCGGGGCTCACAAGGCTGAGGATAACAAATGAAAGCTATTGTGACCGGAGCGACGGGATTTATCGGCTCGGCGGTCGCGCGCCGGCTCCTCGCGGAGGGCGTCGCCGTTCGCGCGCTCGTGCGCCCCGACTCGGATCGCCGAAACGTCAGCGGCCTGGACGTCGAAGTCGTTGAGGGCGATCTGAGCGACGAGGCCTCATTGGCGCGCGCTTGCCAAGGCTGCGACGCCCTGTTCCACGTCGCCGCCGACTATCGGCTGTGGGCGCGAAGGCCAAGCGAGATATACCAAACCAATGTCGAGGGCACGCGCGCCCTTTTGAAAGCGGCGGCGGAGGCTGGCGTCAGCCGGATCGTTTACACCAGCAGTGTGGCGACGCTGGAGCCCCCCGGCGACGGCGTCCCTGGCGACGAGTCCACGCGGGCCACGCTTACGGAGATCGTCGGCCACTACAAACGCTCGAAGTTCATGGCCGAAGAGGTCGTCCGCGACTTCGAGCGCAAGGGGCTGGCGGTGGTCACCGTCAACCCTTCTGCGCCGGTCGGTCCGCGCGACGTGAAGCCGACGCCGACGGGACGCACGATACTCGAAGCCGCCGCCGGCCGGATGCCGGCCTATGTCGACACCGGCCTCAACATTGTCCATGTCGACGACGTCGCCGACGGCCATTGGCTGGCCTTCGAGCGCGGCCGCGTCGGCGAAACTTATGTGCTCGGCGGCGCGAACATGACGCTTTGCGAGATCTTGACCTGCATCGCGGAGCTGGTGGGGCGCGAGCCGCCCAAGGTTCGGTTGCCCTACAATCTCATTTTGCCGATCGCCCACATTTCCGAAGCGGCGGCGCGATTGACCGGCAAATCTCCGGTCGCCACCGTCGAAGGCGTGAAGCTCTCCAAAAAAATGATGTTCTTTTCCAGCAACAAAGCCGAGAAGGAGCTCGGCTATACGGCGAGGCCGCCGTTGTTTGCGCTTCAAGATGCAGTCCGCTGGTTTCACGACAACGGCTATCTGGGACAGTCGCCGGCCTCGAGGCGCGAAATAATAAATCCTGGCGCCACATTTGGTCGATCTCCGCTCCGCGGGAGCATCTTCTCGAAAAGCGCAAAGCGAATTCACGGAAAAGAAAATTCTTGATCAATAGGAGCGAGAAGCGCAGTCCCCCATTGAAGGGACCAGGACTCCGGGGCGCGTTCAGCAAACTCCTCAGTGGACCACGCGCTATATCCTCTCGATCGCGCACGTTCTTTTCCAGAAGCCGCTCCGGACTTTCTGCAAACGTGCGCTAGCGCGCGCTTTCCCCGAGCTTCCGCCGGATGCGGCCAATTTCGATCCACTGCCACGAGGCGAGAGCGGGCAGTCCGACAGCGATTTCGCGAAAGCGTTTCGCGAGCGACAAGGCGATGGCGACGTCGGCGGGCAGACCGATCAAGCCGCCGATCAAGACCAGCCCTGTTTCTTGCACGCCCAAGGCTCCGGGCACGAAGAACACAAGATTGCGAATAGCGAGACACAGGCTTTCCAGCGCGATCGCATTCCAGACCGTCGTCGGATGACCGAATAGTCTGAGCACGAACCACGTCTCGAAGGCGCCGACGACCATGCCCGCGAGCTGCCAGGCCAGCGCCGTCCATAGCCGCCCGTAACGCCTGCAGAGTTGAAGCACTTCCTCGTCCAGCGCCGCGGCGCCGCCGGTGAGCGTCGCGAGGCCGTAGCGTTCTCCGAGCATTCGCTCGACCAATAATGCGAGACGCGTGAAGGGCGAGCCATAGCGCAACAATAGGGCGAGCGCGACGGGCGCTGCGGCGCTCGCCGCCAAGCCCGCTAGCAGCGTATCGACGAGCGGGGTGTTCTTGATGATCGTGAGAAGCAGCGCGAGGCCGAGAGAGGTGAAGAGGATCTGATTGACCAGCGTCAGCAGAACCTCGACGATGACGCTCGCCGCGACGGCGGCGCCGTTGAGCGGGCGCAGCAGCACGAGCCTGATCCCGACAATTTCGCCGCCGATGCTGGCGACGGGCAGCAGGCGGCTGACCGCCTCGCGCACGGCCGCGACCCAGAGCAGGAAGGGCCGAGTGGCGACACCTTGAGGATCGCGCGGACGGAGCAGCGCGCGCCAGCCTTCCGCATCGAGCATCAAAGGCAGGGCGTGGAACGGGACAATCCACAAGAGCCCCCAGCCGGCACGGCCGAGCGTTTCAAGGATCGTCCCATAACCCTCGTGCGCAACGAGGGCGACTAAAGCGGCGAGGCCTGCGGCGCCGGCGGCAAGGGTAAAGGCGTGGGCGGGAAGCTTCACGCGGCGCCTCGGGGCGGCCAGAAGTCTAAGAAGCCGCCGCGCTTGACGCCGAGACTGTCCATCGCCGCGCGAACCCGCGGCGAGAGCAACGCCGCCAGTTCGTCGGTCGGCCGATAGGACGCCATGGAGCGCGTAATGCCTCGCTGCGTAGCCGGATGGGAATAGATTTCAGTCACGCCGGCCTGCAAGCGGCTCAGCGCGGCGAGCAGCGCCGCTTCATCCATGGCGCCGCTCTGCTCGATCCCGCAGATCCGATCGTTGTGCGCAATCTTGTCGCGATCCAGCCGGCGGCGCATGGCGGCGAGCCAAGGCCACAGAAACATCGGCGGATCCGCGGCGAGGGGGAGGCGTATGGCGTGAAAGCGAAAACGCCGGCGCTGGGCGAGAATGAGCGAGAGCACCGTTGGATGGATGTGAAAATGCTTGTGCGCGTTGACGTGATCGAGCGGCAGGCCGCTCGATTGAAAAAGAGCGAACTGCGCCTCGATCTCGGCCGAGAGTTGACGCCGCACGCGCGGCAAGAAGAAAAAGCGGAATCCGTCGCGCGCCATGGAGTTGCCGAAACGGCCGGCCGAATCGACGAGATCGGGAATCTGCGCGCGCGGTAGAACGGCCGCTCCGTCCGCCAGAACGAGATGCAGTCCGACGCGAAGCCTCGGCATTCGCCTCGCGCGGGTGATCGCGTCGGCGGCGGCGGGCGCGCCGACCATGAGGCTTGCCGCCGTCAGCACGCCGTCCCAGTGCGCCCGCTCGATGGCTTCATTGACCGCCTCATGCAGGCCGAAATCGTCGGCCGTGACGATCAGCCCACGCGGGGCGGACGGCTGCGGCATGGCGATGGCCAGCCGTTCAGTGCTGGTGCGCGTTGAGGAAGCGGAAGAACTCGGCGCCTTCCCGCAGGCGGCGCTTCGTCATTTCCCAGCTCCCGAGCATCTCGGAGACGATCTCCCAAATTTTGCTCGGGCGGAAATAGAAGCGCTTGTAGAAGCGCTCGACCCCATGGAAAATCTCTTCCTTGGAGAGATGCGGATAGCTCAGCGCCGCAAGCTGCACGCCCTCGCTGTTCACGAGATTGACGGCCTCGTTCTCCTCGAGCCAGCCGTTGGCGATCGCGTCCTGATAGAGCTTCGTGCCGGGATAGGGCGCGGCGAGCGAGACCTGGATCGTGTGCGGGTTGATCTCTTTGGCGAATTGGATGGTCTTCTCGATCGTCTCGCGCGTCTCGCTCGGCAGTCCGAGGATGAATGTTCCGTGGATCTTGATTCCGAGCTTGCGACAGTCCTCGGTGAAGCGGCGCGCGATGTCGGTGCGCAGGCCCTTCTTGATGACGTGCAGAATCTCGTCGTCGCCGGACTCATAGCCGACCAGGAGCAGGCGCAAGCCGTTCTCCTTCATGATCTTCAGCGTGTCGTAAGGCACATTGGCCTTGGCGTTGCACGACCAGGTGACGCCGAGCTTGCCGAGACCGCGCGCGATTTCCTCCACGCGCGGCTTGAAGTCGGTGAAAGTGTCGTCGTCGAACATGATCTCCCGGACTTCGGGCATGTTCTCCTTGATCCACTTGACCTCTTCCAGGACGTTCTCCGGCGAGCGCACGCGGTAGCGGTGGCCGCCCACAGTCTGCGGCCAGAGGCAGAAGGTGCATTTCGAGCGGCAGCCGCGGCCGGTGTAGATCGATACGTAAGGGTGCTCCAAATAGCCGATGAAATAATTCTCGATCTTGAGATCGCGCTTGTAGATCGGGCTTACGAACGGCAACTCGTCCATGTTCTCGATCATGGGTCGCGGCGCATTGTGAACGACGGCGCCGTCCTCGTTCCGGTAGCTCAAGCCCAGGATCTTTGCGAAAGGCCTCCCCTCGGCGAGCTCCAGGCAGGCGTAGTCGAATTCCTCACGGGCGACCCAGTCGATCGCGGACGTCGCATTGAGGGAGCCGGTCGGGTCCACCGCCACCTTCGCGCCGACCATGCCGATGAGCGCATTGGGTTGCTTCGCCTTCAGCAATTCGGCGAATTTCGCGTCGGCCGGGAAGGAGGGCGTGCTCGTGTGGATGACGATGAGGTCGAAATCTTTGGCGATCGCCAGGGTTTCCTCGACGCTCAAGCCGTCGGCGGGGGCGTCGAGGAGGCGGCTGCCGGGCACGAGAGCGGCGGGTTGAGCGAGCCAGGTCGGGTACCAGAAGGACTTGATCTCGCGCTTGGCCTGGTAGCGGGAGCCGGCGCCGCCGTCGAAACCATCGAATGACGGGGCTTGCAGGAATAAGGTTTTCAGCATCCGATCCTCATGTGAGTGGGGAGCCCTCGGTCTCGATCTCGAAGAGAGCGCCCTCTTTTTCCGCCGAGAAACGCTGCCGCCCCCAGCGGACGCGCCAGCTCGCGAAGCTTGCGCACCAAAGAATGAGATTCAGGCAATCGCGCGGCGCGATCAAGCCGAGTCCCGAGAATACGGCCGCCCCGGCGCGCCTGCGCTGGATGAAATGGAGCGCAAGCCGGGCGGCAAGAGTCACCCCCAGGCTGACCTGAGCGGTGAGCGCGTCCGGCGCGAGAAAGAATCCCAGCAACGCGACGGGTAGGCCGAACGTGATGAAGCAAAACGCAAAGCCGAGCGGATGAAGCGATCGAATTGTCCGCAGCCAACGAAGCTCGTGCTCAAACAGGGATCTCGGGTCCCGCTCGACGACGTCGGTGGTCACGATGTGCGACGACAGCACCGTGCGCAACCCCAGCCGCCGAGTGAACTCCCCAAGCCGATAATCATCCGCGAGCTGGTCGGCTATCGCCTCCAATCCGCCGATGGCCCTCAAAGCGTCCCGCCGAATTGCGATCGTGGCTCCGAAGGCGAAAGCTCGCGAGCCCAAGAGATGCGCGACCCAAACCGATGGCGCGAACCAGTCGTCGATGAAAAGCGCGCCCAGTCGGGACCAGAAGCCAAAGACCGGCCGTCCTCGATAGAGGCAGGTGACGACGCCGACCGAAGGGTCATTTAACGGCGCGACCACCTCGGCGAGATAGTCCTTCTCCACGCAAATGTCGCTGTCGGCGAGAACGAGGCGGTCGTGCCGGCAGCGGCCCAGGATGTTGATCAGATTGCTGACCTTGTAGTTGGCCCCGTGCAGCCTCGGATCGATCACAAGCTCGAGGTCGAGCGAGGGGAATTCCCGCTGCAGACGTCGAACCGTCGCCACTGCCGGGTCGTCGGCGTCCCTGACGCCGCAAACGATCTGAAAATCCGGATAGTCCTGCAGGCAGAAAGAGCGCAGGTTTTCGTATGATCCGGTCTCGGCGCCCCATAGCGGCTTCAAAATGCTCGCGGGCGGCTGATGCTGGCGTCCAGGTATAATCCGCAAGGCGCGTAAGCTTAACAGCGTCGCGATGAGCGCAATACATGCATAGGCCGCAGCCAGCGTCGCCAATGACAAGCCGATCAGCACGTTTTTTTCCCCGGTTATCTTGGACGGAGCGGCACCGGCGCCATACCGTCCCGTCGCCTCCCGAGTCAACGGGCGGCGATGCGCGGCCTTTGGACAGGTTAGGGCCTGGCCGCGATTCCCTGGATGAGAAGGACCCGAAAATCAGGCGTTTCGATGAACCGTCGCTCTGGCGGGCGAGGCGGCCCTCACGGCGCGTCCAGACCAGCGCCGCTCAATCCGCCGGCTCCCTCATCCCCGTGGGACTCGGCGTCCGAGAAGCCGGCGTTCGCGCCGCCGCCTGGCGTGGCGGGCCCATCAGAACGGGCTGAAACAGCACGGCGGCCACGAGCGTCGTCAGCAGCGAGAGGCTCAGGAGCTTGCCCATGCTGGAGGTCCCCGGGTGGTCCGAGAGCCAAAGGCTCGCGAAAGCCGTCGCCGTGGTCATCGCGCTGAATAGCGCGGCGCGGGTCAGCGAGGAGGCAAGAAAGCTCGTTTCCCCCAGTCTCCAAGCCAGAACGTAATAGATTTTAAACGCGACGCCCACGCCGAGCAGCAGGGGTAGCGCGATGATGTTGGCGAAATTGAGCTTGAGTTCGAAGAGAACCATCAGTTCGAGCGTCAGGACAGCGGCGAGCAGAAGCGGAATGATGGTGACCAGCACGTCGACGACCCGTCGCAGCGCGACGAGAAGGATGAGGGATATCGAGACGAGCGCAAGCGTCGCGCCCTGAATGAAGGCGCGCACGATCGTCCTCGCGGATTCCTGAATGAGGATCGGCCCGCCGATGGCCTCTGGCGCCACGGCGAGCACCGCCTGCGTGAAGCGCTCCAGCGTCTCGTTGTCCTGCGGTTCGCCTTTGGGCCTCACCTCGATGCGGGCTCTCCCGTCCCTGGTTATCCAATCCCGCGTGAGCCGCGGCGGCAAACCGGCGATGGAGACCGTCTCCGGCTGAAGGCCCGTCCGAATTTGCGCGAGGCGAAGCTCGAGCCCGCCGAGCAGCGCCTTTTCAACGGCCGCACGGCGTGCGGGATCGGCTTCGGCGAGCGCCTTGAGGGAACCCGCGACCTTCGCCGCCCGCGTGCCGTCCCGCATTTCCCGCGACAGGACAAGAAAATCCTCCGCCGCCTCGTCTAACGCTTGCCGCGTCTCGGTTTCGCTTGGGGCGGGCTTGATGTCGGGCGCGTCGAGCGTCGGACCGAGCAAATTATGCGCATCGGCGATGATGGCGAGCTTCGCGTCCTGATCTTCCGGCACGAAGCTTTGCAGCGTGACCGTCTCCGCCACCTCGGGCAGGGCGCTCAAGCGGCGCGCGAGGGAATTCGCCTCGTTGAGCGAGGGAGAAATAACGTTGACCGCATTCGGCGTCGTCGCCGCGTCCTTCATCAGCTCCCGCAATGTCGAAATCGACTCGGAGGAGGCGTTGCGCAGGCTCAAGGGATCGAAGTCGAAATGCAAGTCCTTGAAGAGCGGCGCGCCCGCGGCCACGATCAGCGCTGCAAGCGCGAGAATGGGCTTCCTGTGGCCAGCCATGAAGCGATCGACCGGCGCGAGAATGGGAATGCCGATGGGGTAGGGCTCCGGCGGCGGCTTCAGCGCCGTGAGCAGCGCCGGAAGCAGCGTGACGCTCGTCAGATACGCGACGATCATGCCCGTGCCGGCGATGAGCCCGAGCTCGGAGACGCCGATATATTCCGTGGGTAGAAAGGCGTAAAAGCCGGCGGCGGTGGCCGCGGCAGCCAGGAGCAGCGGCTTCGCCGTCGCCGCCGCCGCCGTCTCGAGAGCGGCGTCGAGATCGTTGTTGAGATGTCTCTCCCGCCGGTAGCGCACCGCGAACTGAATTCCGAAATCCACGCCGATGCCGACAAAGAGAACGGCGAAGGCGACCGAGATCAGGTTAAGCGCGCCGACCATCGCGAGACCTAGGGCCGAGGTGATCGCGAGCCCGACAAGGAGCGCCGTCACGACGGCGAGCATGATTTTCCCCGAGCGCAGCGCGAGCCACAGAATGAGCAGCACGGCCACGACGGTCAGGATGGAGTTGAGCGCGGCGCCGTTGGCCAGCGTCCCGAATTCCTCATCGGCTATCGCGACGGGGCCGGTCAGACGGACCGTGACGCCATTTTCCGGCGCAAGCCCGAGCGCTGCGCTGGTCTTGCGGACGGCTTCTGAAGCCGCGGCGCCGGGCTGCAGCGCGTCGAAATCGAGGATCGGCTTGACGCGGATGAAGCGGCGCAGCTCCCGGGCCTGAGGCGGCGAGCCCGTCATCAGCTCGCTCCACGAGAAGGCGGCGGGACGCCCCGCGAGCAGCGCGTCGATCGTCTCCGACACACGCGCAAGCGGCGCCGCGAAGTCCTGAAGCTGAATGGCGCCGCGCCGCGCGCCTTCCGGCATGAAGCGCAGCGCGCCGGCGAGGCCGCGCAAGGTCGGGTCCGTCGCGAGCGCGCCGAGAAAGGGCTGCGCGCGGATCAGCTGGTCCGTCAGGCGCTGCAACTCGTCCTTGCCGAGGAACAACAAGCCGTTGCGCTTGAAGAAATCGGGCGCTCCGAGCTCTTCGACCTCCCGGAAACGGCCCTGTGTCTGGGCGAGCGCATCCGCCAATGTCCCGGCGGCGCTCGCCGCGATTTCGGGAGTCGCGCCGTCGACAACGACGAGGAGCGTGTTCGCTTGCTGAGGGAAGGCTGCATCATAGGCGATGTCGCGTTGGCGCCACGGCAGCTTGGAGGAGATGAGCTGGTCGGTGTCGGTGTTGATCGCGATGTTCTGATAAGTATAGACCGCGCCGAGCAGCGCCAGGAGCAGCGAAAGGACAATCGTGAGATAGGGTCGGCGGCGGCAAGCGCTGACGAGATGGACGATTGCGGATTCTGTTGTCTTGAGCATGTCCCTGCCGTGTTGCCTTCGCCATGACCGCGGCGCGGTTTCACCAATTCCCACGGAGTGGCCTGCCGCCGGGTTTTAAAGCATTGCGGGCGCGAGCGTCGCCTGTTGCGCGCCCTGCGAAGGCGCCGAGGCGTCGAAAAGCAGCGAAAAGTGTCGTATCGGAGGCGTCCGGGAAGCGCGCACGACGTGGCCGAGGCAATTAGACCTGCAAAACATGCTTACAAAGCAAGATGTTAGATTCTCCGTCGCGCCCATGATGGATTGGACGGATCGTCACTGCCGCTATCTGCACCGGCTGATGACGCGCCGCGCCCGGCTTTATACGGAGATGCTGACGACGGGCGCCGTGATCCACGGCGACCGCGAGCGGCTCCTCGGCTTCGATCCTTTCGAGCGCCCGCTCGCCTTGCAGCTTGGCGGCTCGGAGCCTGCGGATCTCGCGCGCGCGGCGGCGATCGCCGCGTCCTTCGACTATGACGAGATCAATCTCAACGTCGGCTGTCCCTCCGATCGGGTGCAGAACGGCGCTTTTGGCGCGTGTCTGATGCTGCGGCCCGCGCTCGTCGCCGATTGCGTGCGCGCGATGAAGGACGCCGTCGACCTCCCGGTCACGGTCAAATGCCGAATTGGCGTCGACGATCAAAACCCTGAGACGGCGCTATTTGCGCTCGCGGAGCAGGTGATCGATGCAGGCGCCGACGCGCTCATCGTCCATGCGCGCAAGGCTTGGCTCAAAGGGCTCTCGCCCAAGGAGAACCGCGACGCGCCGCCGCTCGACTATGCGCTGGTGCATCGGCTGAAGCGCGCCTTCCCGCAGACGCCCATCGCGATCAACGGCGGGATTGCGACGATGGAGGCCATCAAGGCTCAGCTTGGGGAAGTCGACGGCGTCATGGTCGGCCGCGCCGCCTACCAAAATCCGGAGCTACTGCTCGCCGTCGATCCCGAGCTTTTCGGGGAGGCGGCGCCTTTCGCCGACGCCCACGAGGCGATCGAGGCGTATTACCCCTACGTCGAGCGCCAATTGGCGCGGGGCGAGCGTCTTTCGGCCATGACTCGGCACATGCTCGGATTTTTCGCGGGACGCCCCGGCGCGCGGCGCTACCGCCGCCGACTCGCGCTCGAATCCGTGCAGAAAGGCGCGAACCTCACGCTTTTGCGCGACGTGGTCGAAGAGCTGCGGCGCGACCCCCTGCCGGCTTGTGCTTAAATAGCGGACAGCGCGAGCAGCGCCGCGATCTCGGCCGCCTGCTGCGCGGTGCCGAGCACGTCGCCGGTATAGCCGCCGATCTGCCGGTCGGCGAGCCGCGCCGTGAGGATCGCGGCCAGGCAAGCGGCGAGATCCGCGAGGAGAATTCGCCCCAGCGGGGCGCCGCAGAGCGCCGGCGCGAGCGAAAAGAGCGCGGCGAGCGCGGCGGCCAGAAGGAGCGCGCGGGAGGAGGGGCGCGGCATGGCGGCGCCCAGGCCTTCCGGGCGGGCCGGCGAGAGGACGAGGAGCGGCGCAAGGCCGGCCGTGCGCGACAAGGCGCCCGTCGCGATCAGTGCGGCGGCGGCGAGGAGCGTCGACCGCTCGGCGAGGGCTGCGACCGCGAAGACGCGCAGCAGGAGCGAGAGGCCGAGCGCCAATCCCCCATAGGCGCCGAGCCGGCTGTCGCGCATGATCTCGAGCTTGCGCTCAGGCGTGCCGCCCCCGCCGAAGCCGTCTGCGACGTCGGCGAGGCCGTCCTCATGCAGCCCGCCGGTGACGGCGACGATCGCGGCGACGGCGACGGTCGCCGCGACGAGGGGGGCAAGGCCGAGCGACCGGGAGAGCGCCAGCGCCAAAGCGCCGATTCCGCCGATTGAGGCGCCCGCAGGCGGCAGCGCGCGCAGCGCTTCGGCGAAGCCGGCCATCTCGACCTCCGGCGCGCCTCCCCAATCCAATCGCGTGTAAAAGCGCAGGCACAGCGCCCAATCTTTCGCCAAGGCTCGAAGGCTTTCCATTGCGGCAGTTTAACGCATTTTCGCGATGGTTGCGGCGCCGCAGCAATTGATCTAACTAGTTACGCTCAAGAAGATGCGGGTGTTCGAATGAGGAGAGCCATGATCGAAGCCGATCGCGACGGTCTCGCGGAGAGACGTCCGCTCTCGCCGCATCTGACCGTCTACAGAATGATGCTGACGATGGCCATGTCGATGGCGCATCGCATCACCGGCGTCGCGCTCTATCTCGGCGCTGCGCTCCTCGCGATTTATTTCGCGGGGCTCGCCGCCGGACCCCGCGCCTATCCCGCCGTCTCCTGGATCGTCGATGGCGTGACCGGAAAGATCATTCTGATCGGCTTCGTCTGGGCGCTCTACCACCATCTCCTCGGCGGCATACGCCATGCGCTGTGGGACAGGGGCATTTTCATGGGCCCGGTCGGCCGCGAGGCGCTGGCGCAGGCGACGCTCATTGGGGGCGTGGCGCTCACGGCGCTGACCTTCTATCTCGTGACCCTCGTGCGTCTCTTCTGAGCCGCTTCGGAGCCCTTCGCCCATGACCTCGCGAACCCCATTCATCAGCGGCCGGACCGGGCCCGGCTCGGCCTTCGTCTCCGACCGTTCCGGCGAGTCGCACGATCGTTTCATGCGGCTCTCATCGTGGATCCTGCTGCCGCTCAGCGTCGCCGTCGCCTTCCTCCTGGCCTCCGTCGCCGCCAACCCCTCCTATCCGGAGGCGCGCGCCATCGTCGAGCAGCCGGCCGCGGCCATCGCCTTGATCGCCTTCGGCCTCATCGGTATGGCGCATGCCTATGTGGGTGCGGAGTCAATCATCATCGACTATGTCCACGACGCGCAAAAAAAACCGCTGGCGTTCGCCGCCAACAAGATCGCCGCGATCCTCATCGCGGGGCTTTGGGCAGTGGCGATCGGGCTGATCGCCGCGCCGCGCTGAAAATCGACCTTCACGTTTTCGAAAGCGGGCAGAACCATCCATGGCGGGACCGAACGGAGCCTCAGCGCATTTTGGCGTGAACGGCCGCAGCTACGAGATTATCGACCATTCCTTCGACGTCGTGATCGTGGGCGCGGGCGGCGCGGGCTTGCGCGCGCTTGTGGGCTGCGCCGAGGCGGGCCTCAAGACCGCCTGCGTGACCAAAGTCTTTCCGACGCGGTCGCATACCGTCGCGGCGCAGGGCGGCGTCGCCGCGGCGCTCGGCAACATGGGGCCGGACGATTGGAAATGGCACATGTACGACACGGTCAAGGGCTCCGACTGGCTCGGAGACCAAGACGCGATCGAATATATGTGCCGCAACGCGCCGCAGGCCGTCTATGAGCTGGAGCACTGGGGCGTGCCCTTCTCGCGCACCGCCGAGGGTCGCATCTATCAGCGCCCCTTCGGCGGCATGACCACCGATTTCGGCAAGGGTCCCCCGGCGCAGCGCACCTGCGCGGCCGCCGACCGGACCGGTCACGCGATGCTGCACACGCTCTATGGGCAGGCGCTCAAGCATGGCGCGCAATTCTTCGTCGAATTTTTCGCGCTCGATCTGATCATGGACCCGCAGGGCCGTTGCCGCGGCGTGATCTGCCTCAAGCTCGACGACGGCACGATCCATCGTTTTCGCGCCGGGCTCACCGTGCTCGCGACCGGCGGCTACGGCCGCGCCTATTTCTCGGCGACCTCGGCGCACACCTGCACCGGCGACGGCAACGCCATGGCGCTACGCGCCGGCTTACCACTGCAGGACATGGAGTTCGTGCAGTTCCACCCGACCGGCATCTATGGCGCGGGCTGCCTCATCACCGAGGGCGCGCGTGGCGAGGGCGGCTATCTTACGAACAGCGAGGGCGACCGCTTCATGGAGCGTTACGCGCCCTCCGTGAAGGATCTCGCGCCGCGCGACATGGTCTCGCGCGCGATCACGCTCGAGGTGCGCGAGGGTCGCGGCGTCGGCAAGCACCGGGATCACGCTTACCTGCACCTTGAGCACTTGGATCCCGCGATCCTGCACGAGCGTCTGCCGGGCATCTCCGAATCGGCCCGAATCTTTGCGGGCGTCGACGTGACGCGCGAGCCGATTCCGATCATTCCGACCGTGCATTACAACATGGGCGGCATCCCGACGAATTATCACGGCGAGGTGCTGACCAAGAGGGGCCGAGACCCGGACGCGGTCGTTCCCGGCCTCATGGCGCTCGGCGAGGCCGCTTGCGTTTCCGTCCATGGCGCGAACCGGCTCGGCTCCAATTCGCTGATCGACCTCGTCGTTTTCGGCCGCGCCGCTAGCCAGCGCGCCGCTGAAGTCGTCAAGCCCGGCGAAACCTTGCCCGCGCTCCCGGCTGACGCCGGCGAGGCGGCGCTCGCGCGGCTCGACTTCTTTCGCTTCGCCAATGGCTCGGCCTCGACGGCGGTGCTGCGCGAGAAAATGCAGCGGGCGATGCAGACGCATTGCGCCGTCTATCGCACGGGCGAGGTCCTCGCCGAAGGCGTGGCCCTGATCGACGCGATCTGGCGGGAGAGCGCGGACATCAAGACGACGGACCGTTCGCTGATCTGGAATTCCGATCTCGTCGAGACGCTCGAATTCGCCAATCTGATCGAGCAGGCGGCGGTGACGATTTACTCGGCGCTGAATCGCAAGGAATCGCGCGGCGCGCACGCGAGGGAAGACTTCCCCAATCGCGACGACAAGACTTGGATGAAGCACACGCTCGCTTTCATCGACGCGCAGAAGAAGAACGTCCGGCTCGACGATCGTCCCGTGCACAGCTACACGATGACGAAGGACGTGTCCTATATTGAGCCCAAGGCCAGGGTGTATTGACGGGCGCCCGCTGACGCCGAAGCGTCGAGGAAAGAACACGGACGCCGGCGCTTGCGCATAATTCCCGTCATCGACCTCATGGGCGGCGAAGCCGTCCGTGCGGTCGCCGGGAGGCGCGCCGAATATCGCCCGCTGGAGACGCCGCTCGCCGCTTCGAGCGATCCGTGCGCCGTGACGGAAGGTTTCTTACGGCTGTATCCTTTCAAAACGATCTATCTCGCCGATCTCGACGCGATTCTTGAGCGGGGCGGCAATGAGCGCGCGCTTGCGCGCCTCGCCGCGGCTTTTCCAAAAATAGAGTTCTGGCTTGATCGGGGCCGCTATGAGCCGCCCGCCGCGGCGAATTTCGTCCGCGTCATCGGCAGCGAGAGCTTAGCGACGGATGCGCCGCCGCCCGATCTTTCCCAACAGAGGGAGGCAGTCCTCTCGCTCGATTTCGACCAGGCGCGCTTTCTTGGCCCTGCGGAGCTGGAAACGCGTCCGGCGCTGTGGCCCGAGCGCGTCATTGCGATGACGCTGGCAAAGATCGGCGGCGGCGCAGGGCCGGATTTCGAGCGGCTCGCCCTCATCAAGGCGCGCGCGGGAGGCCGCGAAGTCTACGCCGCCGGCGGGCTGCGGGGGGCGGATGATCTCTTGCGCCTCGCCGAACGGGGAATTGCCGGCGCGCTCGTCGCGACCGCCCTGCATGAGGGGCGGATTGGGGCAAGGGAACTTTCGGCCGGTGGCTGAGACCATACCGAAATTGCCGCCCTTCTTGAGCCGATCCGTCAAAAACTGACAATGTATTAAACCATGGGAACGAGCGGCAGCGTTCGCAGTTTAACAAACATCGTCTTTTAACGTCGCCACAAAGGGCCGCTCGATAAATTGGCCTGCGCGAGAGAGGGCGCCCTCCTTTAAAAAGGGTGCGTTGTGTTCACCAAGCAATTTCTCGACGCGGAGGCCTCCCGAAAGAGGCGACTGACCACTTTCCTTCTTGGCCTCTCGCGCGGTTCGTCCCGTCGCTCGCGCCAAACCGTCGCTCCGGCCGCCGAGGCCGGTGGGGAATGCGCCTACATCGCCGCGTCGCGCTACAAGCTCGGCCGGCTCACAACCTTCGCGCATCGGGCGGCCGGCCGTCTCCCCCCGCCTGGCGAGAGGCGATGGCGGAGCGCTGGCTCCGGCGCCAGGGCGCCCCCGCGCCCGCCGCCGAGCACGTCTTCCAATATCTGTTGAGCTCGGAGCGCGCGAAAACCCAGCGGGATGTTCGCAAGGGCGCGACCGTCGCCAAAGGCGCCGACCTCTTTTACGAGCGGCAGTACCGGCAACATTTCAATCCGACGATGGGCGCCTTCGCGATGACGGCCGCCCTGGCCGGGCTTGGGGCCGGCCATCCGTCTCAGGGCCGCCTGTGGTCGCGCCGGCGCAGAACCGCTGCGGCGATGCTCGACAGGGACGGCGCCGGCGGCGCGCCGATCCTCGTGATCGATGCCGAGACCGTCGCGATCCCCCTGTTGCTTCCGGCCCCCCGCGACGCGCAGGAAGGCGTCGCCGTCGCCCGCTGGCTTGCCGGAGGCCGGGCGATGCCGCAAGCCTATCGCGATCTGGCGCGCGGCGAGGAGATTTCGTGCTTCGAGAGAGGCGCGCGCGCCTTTGAGCGCAGGGCGCAGGGCGCTCTGCTCGAGGTCGTCGACGCGGTCGCGAAGAGCCGCAAACTGGCGGTCCTCGCGCTCAATCCATGCGATCCGGACGCCATGGGCCTGCATGTGACGCTCTTCGACGCGCGCTTCCTGACCGCCAGACTGCTCGAACGCGAGCATGGCCTGCTGAGGGAAGCGCTCGCGCCGTCGCGTGCGGCGGCGCAAGCGTGCGCGGCGCTGCTGATCTTTTGCGTCGGCGCGACCGAGGAAGTCTTCACGCAGTGCTCGCAAAACCTCTTCGTCAAGCGGCCGTTGTCCGAGGAGGAAACGCGGCGGCGCGCCGCGCGGCGGCCGTCCTGGAGCCCGGCCTTGCCGATCGAACGGCTAATCGGGGCGCAATTCGAGTTGATTTAGATCACCGTTTCCGCCTCTGGCCTCCCCGGCGCCTCGCCGCGCAACGGCGATCGCGGCAAAGCCGCTTTCGTTGAGCGGCGCAAAGGCCGCAGCTTCGTGCTGATTCCTTATTTTCCGGGCAATCACGTGCATGGCCACGCCGCCAAGCTCTGGTCCAATCCTCATGGGTCTCTGTTGATCCATGACGACACGGAGACCGGGGCGGCGGTCGAGATTTCGGGCGCGTGCTTCATCCTCTCGCATCAAAAGGCGCTGCGCGCCTTCCCCGAAAGCGCCGGAAAAGTCTTGTCGATCAAACGTCGCAATGGCTCGCCGATGCCCGATCCCGAATATTGGTTCGTGCAGGAAGTCGAGGAGATCATGACGCAGCGCAGCGCGCTGAAGCCCTGCGCGCTCGATCCGGCGCGGCCGACCTGCGCCATCTCCGCCGGCGGCCAGGCGCACTTCGACAAGAAGCCAGCCTATTTCGCCGCCGGCTCGCTCCCCGCCTATGACATGAATTTGCTGCATCAGCGCGAGGCCTTAGGCCGGCGGCGAGACCCTTCAGGGGCGGAGCACGATCGCTGGAACGAGGATGTGCGCGACGCGCTGCTGGCGCGTCTGTCGCATCTCGAAGCCGTGGGGCTAGGGATGCCGGAGAACGCTTGCGTCCGTTAGAGCGAATTCCGAAGCGGTTTTTGGAAAAGAACACGCTCCAGCAATATCTTATAGAGCGCGTTCGACTCTGAAATTTCCGAACGCGCGCTAAGACAAAAAGGCCTCCAGCGCCGTCAGCACCGCCTCCGGCGCCTCTTCGGCGAGATAGTGGCCGCAGTCGAGCGGCTCGCCGCTCACATCATCGGCCCACTCGCGCCAGACGTCGAGCAGCGAGGGACTCTCAGGGAAATGGATCGCGCTCCAAAGAACGAGCGTCGGCATGATGAGCCTCTTTCCCGCCGCCCGATCGGCGAGCAGCGCCTCCTTGTCGGGGCCCTCGCCGGCGCGGAAATCCTCGCAGAAGGCATGGATGCGCCGCGGCTCGTCGAAGGCTTGCGCATAGGCGTCGAGCGCATCCCGGAAGGGATCGAGCTTTCCAGCCTTCGCGCCGCTCTTCAGCGCGTCGAAGAGGAAGGTTCTGGCGTCCTGCGCGATCAGAGTCTCGGGGCGCGGCGCCTCGAAGCTCATGAAACGGGCGCGGCCGACGCGGGCGAGATTGCCGTCGCCCAGCGCCTCCTCGAGCGGCGCGATGTCGAGAAGAGCAAGCTTTTTCACCCGGCCGGGATGATCGAGCGCGAGTTTGAGGCCGACGCGCGCCCCGCGGTCATGTCCAACGAGCGCGAATTCGATCCCTCCCAGTTCCTCCATGACCTTGACGACGTCGCCGGCCATCGCGCGCTTGGTGTACCCGGCGCCGTTCTCGCTCTCGGGCGCGGCCGACCAGCCGTAGCCGCGCAGATCCATGAGCACGACGCGATAGGCTCGCGCGAGCCGCGGCGCGATTCTGCGCCAGGCGAGATGCGTCTCGCCGAATCCGTGCAGCAGCAGCAGCGGCTCTCCCGAACCCGCGGATCGCGCGAAGATCTTGCCGGCCTGCGTGTCGATCCAATGGGAGGCGAAACCGGGAAGAAGATCGGAGGGAGCGGACATGATCGGGTCTCTGGCAGGGTCTCGGGCGGATGTGATCGCGCCCGCTATAGCGGCTTCGCGCGAGCGTGCAACTGGCCGCCCCCTTCTCTCCAGGGGCGCGAGCGTCTATGACCTGCTCGCGTCCCAGCGAGAGGAGGAGCTTTCGTGACGAGTTTGGCCGCGAAACGAGAGCAAAGCGCCGCCGCGCATAATCTTGGCGCCGCGATGCGCGCCTCCACGCGCGCCGCGGCCGACTGGCTCGTCGAGAATCAGAAGCCCGACGGCCATTGGGCCGGCCGCCCTGAGACCAACGCCTGTATGGAGGCGGAATGGGTTCTGGCGCTGTGGTTTATGGGCCTCGAAAACCATCCGTTGCGCGAGCGGCTCGGACGCTCGCTCCTCGAGACCCAGCGCGCGGATGGCGCCTGGCAGGTCTATCACGGCGCCCCGAACGGCGACGTCAACGCCACGGTCGAGTTGTACGCGGCGCTGCGCTCGCTGGGCTTTTCCGACGAGGACCCGGCGCTCGTGAAGGCTAGAGCCTGGATCGCCTCCAAGGGCGGGCTCGCCCATATCCGCGTCTTCACCCGCTATTGGCTCGCGCTCATCGGCGAATGGCCCTGGCATAAGACGCCGAACATTCCCGCCGAGATCGTCTGGTTTCCGCTGTGGACGCCCTTCTCGATCTATCACTTCGCGCAATGGGCGCGCGCGACGTTGATGGCGATCGCCGTGCTCTCAGCCAAGCGCCCCGCGCGTCCGCTTCCACCCGGGCGGCGTCTCGACGCGCTGTTCCCGCAGGGGCGAGCCAAATTCGACTACAACCTCCCGCCCAAGGTCGGCGCGGGCGGCTGGGACAGGTTTTTCCGCGGCGCCGACGTCGTCCTGCACGCGCTGCAGTGGCTTGGCGGGAAGCTCAAGATCGGCCTCTTGCGTGACGCCGCGGTTCGGCATGTCCTCGAATGGATCGTCCGCCATCAGGACGCCGACGGCGGCTGGGGCGGCATCCAGCCGCCGTGGATCTACAGCCTGATGGCGCTCTACGCCTCCGGCTATCCGCTCGATCATCCGGTGATGGCCAAGGGGCTCGAGGCCTTGAACGATCCCGGCTGGCGCTGGGACGTGAATGACGCGACCTGGATCGGCGCGACGAACAGCCCGGTCTGGGACACGATCCTGGCGCTGCTCGCCTTCGACGACGCCGGGCTCATGGAGGACTATCCCGAGCCAGTCGAAAAGGCGGTGCAATGGGTGCTGGACCGTCAGGTGCGCGTTCCCGGCGACTGGTCGGTGAAACTCCCCGACGTGAAGCCCGGCGGCTGGGCGTTCGAATATGCGAACATCCATTATCCCGACACCGACGACACCGCCGTCGCGCTGATCGCGCTCGCGCCGTTCCGCAACGACCCGAAATGGCGCGCCAAGGGGATCGAGGAAGCGATTGAGCTCGGCGTCGATTGGCTCATCGGCATGCAGAGCGTGAGCGGTGGTTGGGGCGCTTTTGATAAGGACAACACACAAACGATCCTGACGAAGATTCCCTTCTGCGATTTCGGCGAGGCGCTCGATCCGCCCTCCGTCGACGTGACCGCGCATATCATCGAGGCTTTCGGCAAGCTCGGGATTTCGCGCGAACATCCGTCGATGGTCCTTGCGCTCAATTATTTGAAGCGCGAGCAGGAGGCGGACGGCGCGTGGTTCGGACGCTGGGGCGTCAATTACGTCTATGGAACGGGCGCGGTGCTGCCGGCGCTCAAAGCCATCGGCGAGGACATGAGCCAGGATTATGTCGGCCGCGCCTGCGACTGGCTCGTCTCCCGCCAGCAGGCGAACGGCGGCTGGGGCGAGAGCTGCGCCTCCTACATGGACATAGAGAGCGCGGGGCGCGGCGCGACGACCGCCTCGCAGACGGCCTGGGCGCTGATGGCGCTCATTGCGGCGGAGCGGCCGCAGGACCGGGAAGCCATCGAGCGCGGCTGTCTCTATCTGATCGAAAATCAGCAGGACGGAACCTGGGCCGAGGCGCATTACACCGGCACGGGATTTCCCGGCTATGGCGTCGGCCAGACGATCAAGCTCAGCGATCCGACCTTGCAGCAGCGTCTGATGCAAGGCCCGGAGCTCTCGCGCGCCTTCATGCTGCGCTACGACCTCTATCGCCACTATTTCCCGATGATGGCGCTGGGGCGGGCGCTGCGGAGCCAATCGGGCTGAGCGCGAAGACCGGCGCCGAAAAACTTCGGCGCCCTTTGGACTGCGCTTCCCGACGCCAGCCTCGCGCCTCAGCCCACCCAGAAGCGCATTGCATCCTTTTGCGCCTTGGTGAGCTTCTTTTGCTGCCAGTCCGGGGTCGGGTCGAGACCGGGCGCGAGATTGTTGTGCTCGGTCAGGAAGGCGCGCCAGCGATAATGCTCGTAGACCGAATTGATCTCGACAAGATATTTCTTGGCGAGCTCGGGCGCCTTTCGCAGGATGAGCAGATTCTCGTCATTCTTCTCGGAGGCGCTCTTGCTGAAATTATGCGAGCCGGTGATGACCACCGGATTGTCGGAGAGGCCGTCCAGGATCAGGACTTTCGCGTGGACGATGGCGTGACCGATGTTCGGCGCTTGCGGGCTCGGTCCGAGAAAATCGCGTCGCGTCACTTCGGCGGCCCAGGGGCCGAGCGCGGAGCGGACGCCCTCCGGCTCCACGACCTCCAAGGGGAAGCTGCGCGAGAATTCCGGGCTGAGCAGGTTGACCCGCACGGTCTGCCGGTCCTCGCCGGAGCCCGTCGTCTTGGTCAGGCTGAGCTGATTGACGACGCCGAAGACCACCAGCTCCGGATTGTCGCTCTGAGCTTGCAGAACGGGTTGCAGCAGCCCGTTGGTCCCCGGATCGAACATCAGGAAGTGGATGGAATGCTGCGCCTTGGCGATCATTGCCGAGACGGACTCGAGATCGGCGTGCTCGAGGGTCGGCGCGAACCAGATGTTCCACGCGCCCGACGCCTTTCCGCGGATCTCGCTGTTGTCGTTCTTGAGGTCTTTGGGGAAATCATTTTTGGCGGCGAGCAGCGCGTCCCATTGGTCGCCGTACTGCTTGAGAATGGCGTCATTGTCCGGCAAGCCGGCGTCGAGGGTCAGCATGTTGTTGACCTGGGTGCACAGGCCCGTCATCGCCCAATTGGTGCTGCCGGTCAGGAGCTTCAGCGGCTTGTCCTGCTTGTAGATCATCGCGAATTTGTTGTGGCCGAGCCCTTTCGACTTCAACATGCGTCGGCTCAGGTCGATCTTGCCGTCAAGCGCCTCGGCGGCCTTCTTGTTGCCGTCGCCGGATTTGTTGGAGCCGTTCGACAGAATCACATGCGCGCGATCGCCGATGTCGATGAGCAATTGGATGACCTCGTCGTCGTCGAGCTCATAGAGCGCCGCATAGAGATCGAGCCCCGGATCGTCCTTGACCTGCGAGAGGAACTTCTTCAACCCGCTTAGAATGTCTCCTCCCAGAAATTGCCGAAGCGCGTCCGTGTCGCCTTTGAGCTCGTCCTTCAGCTTGGAGAGGCTGCTCCTGCTGAAGTCGCCCTTCAATTGCCGCGCGATGAATTGCGACAGCAAGATGCCGCGATTGAAATAAACGCTGCGGCCGCCGCCTGCATCCGCCGTCACCTTAATGGCGGGCGTCCAGGCCGAGGCGTTGCTTTCGCTGGCCGTTGGATGGCCGGCGTCGCCGGTGACCGGAATGATGCGATAGGAGACGACGTCGCCCTCATTGAGCCGATGATGCGTCCAGTCGTAACGCCGGAAGGGCCATTGCGTGGAGGGCTTGGTCTCCCCGAGCGACTGCGGCTGACCGCGGAATCCGAGGCGGTTGTTCAGGACGAAGACCTTGCCGTTGACGCGCGCCTCGATCGCGAAACCCTGGCTTCGGGATCTCGTCGGTCTCCCAGACGATGTAGGCGTCGGAGGCGTTGGCGTAAGCGGCGGCTTTTATCGACATGGCTATCCTCCCAATGCAGGTCGCAAGAAGTGAATTGATGGCGACGCCAGTCCAACGATTTTGGCGGCTTCAGTCCGCGCTCGGCAGGCGCCGCATCGTGAATTCGATGCGGCCGTCGGCGAGCTCGCGCCAAGCCTCGATCTCGGTCATGTAGGCGGCTTTGGGATAGAGGTCGAACCATTCGCGCGCCTTGGCGCGGGCCTCGGGCCGCGCCAGCACAAAAGTCTCCCGGCGCCAGGAGCGAGCGCGCTCCTCTCTCAAGCCCCGCGCCGCGCGTTTCGCGACGTCGCCCGGCCGTTTCGTTTGCGAAACCATCGCGATACACTCCGCTACGCAACGCGAAATAAAAACGACACTAGCGCGAAAAGCGCGCGAAGGGGAGGCCCTTGCCTGCGTTCAGGGCGCGCGACTTATCGCGCCGCGACGCCGGAGCGCTGGCTCAACAGCTTGATGAGCTTCGGCGTCAGCTCTCCGGTCACCGGCATATGGTTGGCGCGCTCGAATTTCTCGATCGCTTGCCGCGTCGTCCCGCCGAAAACGCCGTCCTGGTGGAGAACGTAGCCGAGCTTGACGAGGGCGCGCTGGGCGAAGAGCACCGTCTTGTTGTCGCCGCCCGCATGCGCGATCTCCTCGCCGATCGCGTCCTTGCCGTGATGCGGCTTCGCGTCGTTCTTCGGCAGGCGCCCGTCGATCAGATCCGCAATGAGATCGGAACCGCCGGCCTTCTTGGCGCCCTCCGCCTTGGCCGGCTCGGGTTTTGCGGCCTCGATCTTCGCCGGCGCGGCGGCGGCCGGGCGGGTCGGCGGCAAGGGCGCGTCGACGCGCGGATGCGGAGGCTCGAGCGCCGCCAAGCGGAACAGGGGCGCCGGATGGCGGCCTTCCTGTAGAAACAGTGCGTTTATGGGCACCACGACCATCACCGCGAGCCCGAAGAAGATCAGAAGACGCATGCGCATCTTCAGCCCCGAGCGAAGGAGCCCCGCAAGTCCGCCCCTGTGCGCGGGCTGAGGGGCGTCGAAGTCGAGAGAGGGAGAGGTCCTAGGCAATTTTTTTCACCACTTCGTTTCCGTCGCCCGTCAGAAAACCGGCGCCGGCGTGACGGACGATCGTCTCGATCTTGACCGGCGTGTTCGCGCTCCCGCGACCCCGACAGTCCTGCGGCAGCCGCAGGGTCACGGTCGTGCCGAGCCGCAGCGCGCTTTCGATTTTAATCCCGCCGCCGTGCAGCCCGACGAGCCCTCGAACCACCGCGAGACCCAGGCCGGCCCCTTCGAAGCCGCGATCGTCCGAGGCGTTCGCCTGAAAGAAGGGCTCGCCGAGCTTGGCGAGGTCGGCGGGCGACATGCCGACGCCCGTATCCTTGACGCTTATCGCGAAATGAGCGCCCTCGATCGCCAGCCCCAGCTCCACGCGGCCCGAGGGCGGAGTGAACTTGATCGCGTTGGAGAGCAGGCTGAGGAGGATCTGCTTGCAGGCGCGCTTGTCGGCCCAGATCTCCTCGCTCTCGGGCGGATGATCGCAGGCGATGGCTATCCCGCGAGCGGCGGCCTTCGATTGCATCGTTTCGCGACACTGTTCCATCAGCGCGCTGAGCGAAAAGGGCTCGATCAGGATTTGCATCGCGCCCGACTCGATCTTCGAAATGTCGATGATCGTGTTGACGACTTCGTGCAGGCGACGTCCGGATTCGCTGATGATCTGAGCATATTCGTGTCGCTTGCGCGCCTCCTGCGGCTTGATCTCGAGCTCGGGACTGGCGAGCATCTCGGAAAAGCCGATGATCGCATTGAGCGGCGTGCGCAGCTCATGGCTGACATTGGCGAGGAAACGCGTCTTGGCCGCGAGTGCGAGTTCGCTCTCGCGTCGCGCCGCGGCGATCTCGTCCTCCGCACGCGCCGCCGCGGTCACGTCGCGCAAAATGCAGACAACGGCCCCCGAGGCGTCGCCGGCTGGAGCGCGCTGCCGAATTAATTTTTCGCGCAAAGCGCGCTCTAAAATATTTGGATCGATCATGTCTTCTGCATTGGGGCGGCTCCGCTTAAAAGCGGCGTGATCTGGGCCCTCTGGCGCAGCGACGGGGCAAATGCGCGCTTCGAAGCGAAGATAGGCCGTTTGGACGCCCCCGTCCTGATGGGGTCGGTCCACGAGCAGCCGAAGCATCGCGTGCGACGGCTCGCCGGTCGCCGCGGCGTCGGCGACAAGCGTCAAAAAGGCCGGACGATCCGCGACATGCACGCGATGGAGAAAGCCGCGTCCAAGCAGGTCGCTCCTTTTGAGCCCGTAGGCGCGATGCGTGTCGCCCAGGATGGAGGTCGCGACCCCGCGACGTTCGAAATGCGCGACGATGTCCCCGAGAGCCGCGGTGAGCAGCCTCAGATCGCGGGCGTTACGGCGATCGGCGCGGGCGCGCGCCTGCTCGACGAGTACCGCGCCCGAGGCGAGAAGGGCCGCGTAGCAAAGCAGCGGGGCTCCGGCCAGCGCAACCTCGGGGCGGACGGGAAACAGCGCCTTTTCGCCGAAAATCGGCAGTCCCGCGTAGATGGCCACGAGCACGAAGCCGGCGCAAGCCACGGCTCCGACGACGATCGTCTCGAGCGTCAGCGCGGCCTCGATGAGCGCCACAGTCAGCAGCATCGCCGCGACGGGCTCGAACGCCTTCGCCGACAGGGCGACGCCAACCGCGAGCGCCGACCAGCCGCAGATCGAGACATTTTGCGCAAAGGACAAATCGCCGGTGCGTTTCAATACGCCGATCGAGACAAAGGGCGTGAGAGAGAGGACGAAAAGTGAAAGATGCTGCGCGGTCGGCAGGCCGACGAGCAACAGATAAAGCGGCGCCAGCAGCAGAGACCCGCCGCCGGCGGCCAATCGCAGAAGGATGAAGAGCTTGCTCCGTTCGCGCTGAACGGGATCGTCGACGCCGCAATCATGCGTGAGCAGCTCGAGCCACGCCGGCGCGCTGAGGCATTTCATGGCCGAGGAAAACCGCAAGACGACGCTCCCTTGGGAGTGGGGAGTTTTGCAAAACGGCGTTAAACGAGTGCTAAGACCCGGAGCCCGCCATCGCCTCGCGCGCGGCCGTGAAGCGAATTGATGCAAAAGATGATAGGCTTTTGCGATCAGAATTCGCTTGAGCTGCTTGATCTGGCGCGATTTCTTGTCCCTCGGACGATTCCGTCCGAGGGACAAGCGCGCTTGCTCGCGCCTTCCTTCATGGTTGGCGATTTGTTGCGAAGGCGGGAGCTTTCATCGAGAGCATGGTTTACCTTTGCGAAAGATCCTTGCGCGCATGTTGACCAAGCGGGGATTTCCAAAAAAACGGGGATCTTTGAGGAAGCCGCGGCGCCCAGCGCCGCTTGAAGCGGATTAGTCTCGGGGCCCTAGCGTGTGGTTCCTCCTCAAATGTCTGCTGGTCCTCGCCGTGATTTTCTTCATGGCGAGTCGCGAGCGCCAGCCGGAAGGGCAGGGCGCCGCAAAGGCCAAAGTCGAGACGGCGCGCCGCGCCGCGCCGGCCGCGCCGCATGACGGCGACGCGATCGAGACGCTGCGTAAGGTTGCGGCCCAAAAGCTTGCCGACGGCGTGAGAGAGCAATGCCTCAAGCGTCCGGAGGATTGTCTCTCCGTGGTCAAGACCTTGAGCGGCGGGCTTTCTTCTCTGGACAAGGCGCGCTGAGCTCCGCGGAACTGTTCCGCGAGCCTGGGCATGCAAATTCCGACTGGCGTCCGCGCATCAGACCCCGTATGTAGCGAGCCGGCCTGCTTTTCGATTCGCGCCGCGGCGCGTAGTCGTTTTTGTTAGTCTCTAAATGCCCGCTCCGAGCGCGGGCGCAAAATCGGGAGCCTCGCCGTGCTTGAAGACCACGAAGACCCTTCGCACTCGCCTGCCGCCCCTGATGCGGCGGCAAACGCGCTCATCGCCGATCTCCAGGAAAAGCTGAAGCGGGCCACGGCCGACGCCGACCGGCACGCCGCGGACAAGGCCGAGGTTCTCAGGATGGCCGACTCTGCCTCGCGCGAGCGCGACGAATTGTCCGTGCGCGCCGGGGCCTTGGGCCAGGAGCGGGATCGGCTGCTGGCCGAGGCCGAAGCCTTGAAAACGGCTCTCAACCAGGCGACCGCCCGTGTCGAGGAAGCGCTTGCGGAGGCCGGGCGCCTCGCCAAGGAGCTCGCGAGCCAAAACCCCACGGATTCGCTCGAGGTGATCTGGGGCGTCGTCTGCAAGGAAACTAAGGCGGGTGTGGCCTTTCTGCGCTCGAAAATCCCGGAGGGCCATCCGGCGCAAAAATGGTTCGACCTTGCGGTCGAATGGTCGCTTGCCTTCGGCTGCTTCGCCGTCGAGAGCAGCGTGGCCTTCGTCAAATGGGCGACGCCCGTCGTCAAGGAGCTTTCCGCCAAGGGGATGGCCGAGCTCGAGCGGCTGCTCGCAAAGAAGTAGCAACGAGGATCTAGCGGCCTCTGCCGCGGCGCTCTTTCCTCAACGCCCCGGCGCTGCTATCCGGGGCGCATGACCGCTCACCCCATCGACAACATCCGCAATTTCTCGATCGTCGCCCATATCGACCATGGCAAATCGACGCTCGCCGACCGGCTGATCCAGCTCACCGGGACCATCGCCGAGCGCGAAATGGTCGATCAGGTGCTCGAACTCGATGGACATCGAGCGCGAGCGCGGCATCACGATCAAGGCGCAAACCGTCCGCCTCGACTACAGGGCCAAGGACGGCAAAGCCTATGTCCTCAATCTGATGGACACTCCGGGGCACGTCGACTTCGCCTATGAGGTCTCGCGCTCGCTGCACGCCTGCGAGGGCTCGCTCCTCGTCGTCGACGCCTCCCAGGGGGTCGAGGCCCAGACGCTCGCCAATGTCTATCAGGCGCTGGACGCCGGGCACGAGATCGTGCCCGTCCTAAACAAGATCGACCTGCCGGCGGCCGAGCCCGAGCGCATCAAGGAGCAGATCGAGGAGGTGATCGGCCTCGACGCTTCCAACGCCGTGATGATCTCGGCCAAGACCGGTCTCGGGGTCGACGAGGTGCTGGAAGCCATCGTCAAGCGCCTGCCGCCGCCGAAGGGCGACGAGACGGAGCCGCTGAAAGCCGGCCTGGTCGACAGCTGGTACGACGCTTATCTCGGCGTCGTCGTGCTCGTGCGCATCTTCGACGGCGTCATGAAGAAGGGCCAGAAGATCAAGATGATCGGCGCGGATGCGCATTATGAGATAGACCGGATCGGCGTTTTCAAGCCCAAGATGCAGGATGTGCCGCAGCTCGGTCCCGGCGAAATCGGCTTCATCACCGCTCAGATCAAGCAGGTGGCGGACACGCGCGTCGGCGACACGATCACCGACGACAAGCGCCCCTGCGCCGAGGCGCTCCCCGGCTACAAGCCGGCGCAGCCCGTCGTTTTCTGCGGGCTCTTCCCGGTCGACGCCGCCGATTTCGAGGATTTGCGCGCGGCGATCGGCAGGCTTCGCCTCAATGACGCGAGCTTCTCCTACGAGATGGAGACCTCGGCGGCGCTGGGATTCGGCTTTCGCTGCGGCTTTCTTGGGCTCCTGCATCTCGAGATCATCCAGGAGCGGCTACATCGCGAGTTCAATCTCGACCTCATCGCGACGGCGCCTTCGGTCGTCTACAAGATTCTGCTCACCAACGGCGAGGAGATCGAGCTGCACAATCCGGCCGACATGCCGGACGTGGTCCGGATCGAGGAGATCCGCGAGCCCTGGATTCGCGCGACGATCATGACGCCCGACGACTATCTCGGCGCGGTGTTGAAACTCTGCCAGGATCGGCGCGGCGTGCAGGCGGACCTAAACTATGTGGGCAAGCGCGCGATGGCCGTCTACGACCTGCCGCTGAACGAGGTCGTTTTCGACTTTTACGATCGCCTGAAGTCGATCTCGAAGGGCTATGCGAGCTTCGACTATCAGATCACCGACTATCGCGCCGGCGACCTCGTGAAGATGAGCATTCTCGTGAACGCGGAGCCCGTCGACGCTCTCTCCATGCTCGTGCACCGTACGCGCGCGGAAGGGCGCGGCCGGCAGATGTGCGAGAAGCTGAAAGAACTGATCCCGCCACACATGTTCCAGGTGCCGATCCAGGCGGCGATCGGCGGCAAGATCATCGCACGCGAGACGGTGCGCGCCTTCCGCAAGGACGTGACCGCCAAATGCTACGGCGGCGACGCGACGCGTAAAAGGAAGCTTCTCGAGAAGCAGAAGGAAGGCAAGAAGAAGATGCGCCAATTCGGCCGCGTCGAAATCCCGCAGGAGGCGTTCATTGCGGCGCTGAAGATGGAGGGGTGACCGCTCGTCCGGCCGCTTCGCGGCCACCTTCTCCCGCAAGGGGAGAAAGTGCGCGGAGCCGTCAATCTCGCGTTACGTGCCGGCATGTCGTTTCGCCGCGCTGAAGATGGACGGATGGGGATCCCTCACTCCGCCGCCAACATCGCCCTGTCGAGCGGGCGGCGGAACTGCTCGAGCAAGCGCTGCTCTTCGGCTCGCGCCTCTTCGGTATGGCGCGCCTTGATGTGGCCGAAGCCGCGGATTTTTTCCGGGAGCCGCGCCAGCGCCACCGCCGTCGCGTGATTTTGCGGGTGCAATCTTTCGAGGATCTCGTCGAGGAGCGTCTCGTAACTGGCCTGGATTTCCCGCTCTCGGATGCGGTCCTGATCGAAGCGCAAAATGTCGAAAGGCGTGCCGCGCAGCACTTTCAGCTTCGCGAGCACGCGCAAAACGCCGAAAGCCCAGCCCCCGAAGGTCATCTTGCGCGAGCCGCCAAAGTCGTTCTTGGGTTGCAGAGCCGGCAGCGGCGGCGCGAAGTGGAATTCGAGCGTAAGATCGCCCTCGAAGACCGAGCGCAACTGCCGCTCGAAGGCGCCGTCGGTGTAGAGCCGCGCGACCTCGTAAAAATCCTTGGCCGCCATCACCTTGAAGAGATAGCGGGCGACCGCCTCGGTGAGCTCTTGCGAGCCCGGAAGCCGCGCCGCCTCGACCCTGGCCACCGCCGCCACGCGCTCGCGATAGCGCTTCGCATAGGCTTCGTTCTGATAGCCGACGAGATATTCGGCGCGCCGGTCGATGATCTCCTTCAAGCTCTTAGACAGCCGCCGCGCCTCGCTCCTCGGGCGCAGCGCCCGCGCGACGCGCTCGACGCTGGCGAGATCATGGGCGGCGCGCCGTCCCCAGAGGAAGGCCTGCTTGTTCATCTCGACCGATTCGCCATTGACCTCGATCGCGCGCAGAATTGACGCGTCGCCGAGCGGCAGCAGCCCCTTCTGCCAGGCATAACCGAGCATGAAGATGTTTGCGGCGATCGAATCGCCGAGCAGCGACAGGGCGAGCGTGGTCACGTCGAGAAGGTCGATGCGGGCGCCAGCGGCGCGGCGGATCGATTGCTTGATTTGCTCGGCCGGCAGAACGAAATCGGGATCGCGCTCGATGTCGCCGGGAAACACTTCCGCGCTGTTGATGACGAGCGCGGTGCGCTCCTTGTCGACCACCGAGAGCACGAGCTTCGCCCCGGAGACGACGAGGTCGCAGCCCAAGACAAGGTCGGCTTCGCCCGCCGCGATTCGGATCGCATGCACATCCTTGGGCGCGCGGGCTATCTTGACGTGGCAATAAACCGCGCCGCCTTTTTGCGCGAGACCCGCCATGTCGATGACGCCGACGCCCTTGCCTTCGAGATGCGCGGCGAGGCCGAGCAAGGCCGAGATCGTCACGACGCCGGTGCCGCCGAGCCCCGCCACCAGCACCCCATAGGGCGTCTCGCCGATTGCAGCGAGGCGCGGGGCGGGGAGCTGGGGCTGACTCGCGGTTTGCGCGGCGGTAGGCAGCGGCGCCTTCTTCATGCGCCCGCCATGCACGGTCACGAAGCTGGGGCAAAAGCCTTCGAGACAGGAGAAATCCTTGTTGCAGACGGACTGGTCGACGCGGCGCTTCCTGCCGAACTCGGTCTCGAGCGGCTGCACGGCGACGCAGTTCGAGGCGGTTCCGCAATCGCCGCAGCCTTCGCAGACGAGCTCGTTGATGATGATCCGCGCGTCGGGATCCTCGAGCAGTCCGCGCTTGCGCAGGCGGCGCTTTTCCGCGGCGCAGGTCTGATCGTAGATCAGCACGGTGACGCCCGGGGTCTCCGCGAGATCGCGCTGCACCTCGTTCAAGATGTTGCGGTGGTGGATCTGCAGGCCCGGCGGCCATTGCGTCGCGACCGGATATTTGCCGGGATCGTCGGTGACGAGCGCGATCTTGCGTACTCCTTCCGCCGCGACCTGATGCGCGATGGCTTCGACCGTGAGATCGCCTTCGTGCTTCTGCCCACCGGTCATCGCCACGACGCCGTTGAAGAGGATCTTGAAGGTGATTTTGGTGTTGGTCGCGACCGCAAAGCGGATGGAGAGCGACCCCGAGTGATTATAGGTGCCGTCGCCGAGATTCTGGAACACGTGGCCACGCTTGGAGAACGGCGCCTCGCCGATCCAGTTCGCGCCCTCGCCGCCCATATGGGTGTAGCCCTCGGTCGAGCGGCCCATCCACTGCGCCATGTAATGGCAGCCGATCCCGGTATAGGCGCGCGCCCCTTGCGGCACATGCGTTGAGGTCGAGTGCGGGCAGCCCGCGCAAAAATGCGGGACGCGCACCGTGACCTCGGTCATCGTCGCGCGCCGCTGCTGCAACCGCTCGAGCCGCGCGACGCGGGCCTCGAGTTCGTCCGAGCGATGATATTTCAGGAGGCGGCGCCCCAGCGCGACGGCGATGTCGTTGGGGTCGAGGGCGCCCTTTCCCGGAAAGAGCCAGTCGCCCCGCTCGTCCTTCTTGCCGATGCAGACAGGGTGGGTCGTGGCGTCGTAGAGATGCTCGCGCAGCAGCGTCTCGATCAGCGAGCGCTTCTCCTCGACGACGATGATGAGATCGAGCCCGCGTGCGAACTCCTCGAGCCCCTTGGGCTCAAGCGGCCAAGGGCAGCCGATCTTATAGAGCCGCAGCCCATATTGGTTGGCCTTGACCTCGTCGATGCCGAGATCGTCCATCGCCTGCCGCACGTCCAGATACGACTTGCCGACGGTGATCACGCCGATCTTCGCGTTGGGGCCGCCCGAGGTGATGATCCGGTTCAAGCGGTTGGCGCGGATGAAGGCGAGCGCCGCCGGTATGCGGCTCTCATGCATACGCGCTTCCTGCGCCAGCACGGGATCGGCGGCGCGGATGTTGAGGCCGTCGGGCGGCAGGACGAAATCTTCCGGAGTCCTGATCCGAACTCGCTCCAGAGAAGCGTCGATGGAGGCGGTCGATTCGACCGTGTCCTTGACGCATTTCAGGCCCACCCATAGCCCGCAGTATCGCGACAAGGCGAAGCCGTAGAGTCCGTATTCCAGTATTTCCTCGACGCCGGCGGGAGACAGGATCGGCATCATCACGTCGATGAAGTGATATTCGGACTGATGCGCGATCGTCGACGACTCGGCCAGATGATCGTCGCCCATCAGCGCGAGCACGCCGCCGTAGCGTGAAGTTCCCGCGTGGTTGACGTGCCGCAGCGCGTCGCCGCTGCGGTCGACGCCTGGGCCCTTGCCGTACCACAGCGAGAAGACCCCGTCGTATCTGCCTTCGCCGCGCATCTCGGCCTGCTGTGCGCCCCAGATCGCGGTCGCGGCGAGGTCCTCGTTGAGTCCCGGCATGAAGGTGACGCCGGCCGCGTCCAAGTAGCGCTTGGCGCGAAGCATCTGCGCGTCGACGCCACCGAGTGGCGAACCGCGGTATCCGGTCACGAAGCCCGCGGTGTTGAGCCCCGCGCGGCGGTCGAGCTCCTTTTGCATCAGGAGAAGACGCACCACCGCCTGCGTGCCCGTCATCAGCACGCGGTCCTTGCCGAGATCGTATCTGTCTTCGAGCGTCCAGGAGCCGAGCATGGGATCGAGCGCGGAGGCGTCGGCAGAAAATTCCGCCATGTTCTGCATCTCTCCTGCGACCGTGATAACGCCGAAGCGGGTCCCGGGGAGGGACGAACTCAACACGGATTCTTCTTCGTCAAAACGGCAGCCGTCTCCGGCGCCCGGCGTCCTCGAAAGGAACTCGATCGCCGGGCACAGTTCCTGTGCGCCGCGCCGGCCGTGCGGCCAAGCTTGGACGGGGCCAAAGGCGACTTATTCAGACTACGCCACTCCGGAGGACCTTTTCAAGAAGCCCTTATGGCCGTCCACCGCTTCGTGATAAAGGGGGCGTCCGCGGTCCTGGGTCGCGGCCAACCCCTTCTCGACCGATGGACAAACGCTCCCGCGCGGCCCTTCTTCCTCTCCTTGGCTTGGCTTGGCTCTTGTGCGTGACCGGAGCCGCGAGAGCGCATCCGCACGTCTGGGTGGCTGCGCGCAGCCAGGTTGTCTTTGGTCCGGATGGAAAGATCCTCGGGTTGCGGCAGGCCTGGGAATTCGACGAGATGTATTCGGCGTTCGCGGTGCAAGGTCTCGGCAAGGACGGCAAGCCGCCGACCCGCGAGGAGCTCGCCCCGCTCGCCAAGACGAACGTCGAATCGCTCAAAGAGTTCGACTATTTCACCTTCGCCAAGCAGGGAGGAGCCAAGCTCAAGTTCAAGGAGCCCGTCGAGGCGACGCTCGAGGCGGATGACCGCAAGATCGTCACCTTCCGCTTCTTCCTGCCGCTCGAGACACCCGTCAGCGCCAAGAAGCCTTTTTCCTTTCAAGTGTACGATCCGACGTATTACGTCTCTTTCGGCTTCGAGAAGCAGGATCCGGTCACGCTCGCCAAGGCGCCTGAGGGCTGCTCGGTCAGCGCCTTCGAGCCCAAGCCCCTCGCGGCCGAAGAAAACAAGCAGCTCACCGAAGCCTTTTTCCAAAATTTTTCGCCCGGCGCCGACTTCGGCGTGAAGCTCGCGACGCGAATCATCGTGGCCTGTCCGTGAGAGCCTCGCGTCGCAACGTCCTGCGGGGCGCGCTCGCGCTCACGCTCGGGGCCGTCGCGGGCTCCCTCCCGCAAGCGCGCGCCGAGCCCTTTGGGGCGCCTAGACGCAAGAACCCTTTCGCCGTCGGCGGCGGCGAGACGGCGGGCGCCGCGGAGGGCTTCGCGGCGACGATCCTGGCTTGGCAGAACCGGTTTCATCTCGAGTTGCAGAACGCGGCACGGCGGGTGAAGAGCGAGAACGCCGCCTATTGGTCGCTCATCGCCGCGAGCTTCGCCTATGGCGTCTTTCACGCCGCCGGCCCCGGCCACGGCAAGGCCGTGCTCGCCTCCTACATGATCGCAAGCCGCAGCGCTGTGCGCAGGGGCATGATTCTCGCGGGGCTTGCAGCGCTGCTGCAGGGCCTCGTCGCGATCGCCATCGTCGGACTTGCGGCGGCTCTCCTGGGCTTCACGGCGCTCGAGATGAAGAGCGCAGTCGACATGATCGAGTTGGCGAGCTATGCGGCGATCGCCGTCCTCGGCGCCACGCTCCTCTGGAAAAAGGGCTCGGCGCTCTTTGCCGCATTGCGCGCTCCGCCGCCGGCGCCCGCGAGCGCTCACGGTTTTCGTTGCGAGGCCGTCGACGCCTCCTCCGGCGCGCATCCCCAAAACTGCCAGCACTGCGGCTTCGTGGGTCCGGAGAATCTGTCGGATCAGAAGTTTTCTTTAGGGAGCGCCGCCGGAGCCGTCGTCGCCGCGGGTCTGCGGCCCTGCTCGGGCGCAATCCTCATCCTCGTCTTCACGCTGGCGCAGGGGATATTCAAGGCCGGCTGCGCCGCCGTTCTGGCGATGTCGGCCGGCACGGCCTTGACGACGGGCGCGCTCGCCGCGGCGACCGTTTTCGCACGCCGGCTCGCGCAGAACTGGGCCGGCGCCGAGCGTCGTCCCACGGATCTCGCCCTGCGCGGCGCCGAGCTCGTCGCCGCGGCGCTCGTGCTGCTGCTGGGCCTCGCGCTGCTGCTGGGCGCCTCCGTCGCGCAGGCGGCTTGAGCGGAGAGCGCCATTGCTGCGTCGCAATACGCAAAAATTCTGCGAGAGGCGAGGTTTCCGGTTAGGAATTCTCTAGCTTTTGCATAGCCGATTCGCGCTCGGCGCTTCTTTTCGCGCAGGAAAGTCTCCCATGCCGCCGATCGACGACCCTTATGCGACGCGCCCGTGGCTCAATAGCTATCCACCGCACGCAAAAGCGGAGATCGATCTCAAGGACTCCACGCTCAACGCAATCTTTCTGGAAAGCGTCGAGCGCTTCCCGCATCGCTCGGCGATCGAGAGCTTTGGCGTGAACATCAGCTATTTCGCGCTGGGCGGCCACGCCCAGGCCGTGGCTTCATGGCTCTTGGCGCAGGGGCTCGAGAAAGGTGAGCGGGTGGCGATCATGTCGCCCAATCTGGCGAGTTATCCCGCCGTCCTCTTCGGCGTGCTGCTCGCCGGCGGCGTCGTAACCAACATCAATCCGCTCTACACGCCGCTCGAGCTCGAGCGCCAGGTCAATGACGCCGAAGCGCGCTTCATCTTCGTACTGGAGAATTTCGCCTACACCGTCGCCGAAGCCTGGCCGCAAATGCAGCTCGAGAGGGCGATCATCATCAAGCCCGGCGATCTCCTCGGCGCGAAGGGCGTGCTGATCAATTTCCTTTCGCGTTACATCAAGCGCGCCGTGAAATCCTATGTCTTGCCCGGATCGATATATCTCTATGAGGCGCTGCGCTCCGGCCATCTGCATCTTCGGCCGCCTGTCGCTGTCGGGCCCGATGACATAGCCTTCTTGCAATTTACGGGGGGAACGACCGGCGTCGCCAAGGGGGCCGTGCTGCTGCACAGGAACGTCGCGAGCAATGTCGAGCAGGCTGCGCTGTGGCTCGAGCCTCTCTGCCGCGAGCCGCAAAAAACCGTCACAGCCTTGCCGCTCTATCACATCTTCGGATTGACGGCTTGCCTCCTGATGATGGTGCGGATCGGCGGATCTTGCCTGATGATCGCCAATCCGCGCGACATACCGGGTTTCATCAAGATCTTGCGCAAGTCGAGCTTCACGATGTTTTCCGGGGTCAACACGCTCTATGCGGCGCTCGCCGACGCGCCCGGCTTCGCCAGTCTCGACTTCTCCAGGCTCGCCTTCTGTATTTCCGGCGGCATGGCGACTCAGCACGCGGTCGCGCACAAGTGGAAGGCGGTCACCGGCAAGGCGATCATCGAAGGCTATGGCCTTTCGGAAACCTCGCCCATCGTCTGCGTCAATTCGCCGGATGTTGAAGAATTCACCGGCGCGATCGGTTATCCCATGCCCTCGACAGAGATCTCCATTCGAGACGAGAACGGCGCGCCCGTCCCCTTCGGCGAAAGCGGCGAGCTTTGCGTCAAGGGTCCGCAGGTGATGGAGGGTTATTGGCGAAAGCCCGAGGAGACCCGCGCGGCGATGACGGCGGACGGTTTCTTTCGCACCGGCGACGTGGCGGCGATGCTCCCCGATGGAAAGATCAAGCTCGTCGATCGGCTCAAGGAGATGATCCTGGTGTCCGGCTTCAACGTCTACCCCAACGAGGTGGAGAACGTGCTGGCGCATCATCCGCAGGTAAAGGAAGTCGCGGTCATCGGCGCTCCCGATCCCCGGACGGGCGAAGCGCCCGTCGCCTTCATTGTCCCGCGTGACGGCGGCGTGACGCCCGAGGAGCTCCATAAATTCGCGCATGCGAGCCTCACCTCCTACAAGCTGCCGAAGCGCTACGAGTTTCGCGAGACCCTGCCCAAAAGCCCGGTCGGCAAGGTTCTGCGCCGCGTGCTGCGCGAGGAGTATCTCAAGGAGCGCGGGTGAGGGGCTCGAGGCGGGATCAGGCTTTGCCTGCAAATGCTTCGGCGGCCTCCTCGATCCCTGCATAAGCGAGATCGAGGTCCTGTTCCGTCACACAATAGGGCGGCAGCACATAGATCGTCGGCCCGAGCGGGCGCAGCAAAAGTCCCCGCGCATTAAAGAACGGCATCAGCTCGAGGCCGATCGTCGCAAGATAGCCCTCCTCATCGACCGCGAGATCGAGCGCCGCGACCGTGCCGATCCGACGCACGTTGCGAAAGCGCGCGCTTTTAGCGAAGCGGGCGATTCGTTCCTCCTGCAAGGCGCAGGTGCGCGCCATAAAGTCTCGCGCGTCGCCTTTTTCCCAGATGTCGAGATTGGCAAGCGCGGCGGCGCAGGCGATCGGGTTCGCCGTAAACGAACTCGAGTGGAACAGCGCCTTGGCGCGGTCGGGCGCAAGATGCGCCTCAAAAATCTCGGTTTTGCACATGGTCACGGCGAGCGGCAGCGCGCCGCCGGTCAGGCCCTTGGCGTAACAGGCGATATCGGGAACGACGCCGGCCTGCTCACAGGCGAAGAGCGTTCCCGTACGGCCGAAACCGGTCATCACTTCATCGGCGATGAAGAGCACGTTGTGACGCGCGCAAATCTCCCTCATCTCGCGCAGTACTGGAGGCGAATAGATCAGCATGCCGCCGGCGCCCAGAATCAGCGGCTCGACGACGAGGGCCGCAGGCCTAGCCTTGCAGGCAGCCTCCAGCGCGTCGAGCGTCACCTGCTCCTCTCCTGGCGCCGGGAAGGGGACGCGCTCGACGTCGTAGAGCAGCGGCGCATAGCTGACGTTGAAGGGCCCGCGGGCCGAGGTCGACATGCCGCCGACCGTGTCGCCGTGATAGCTGTGCTCGAGCGCGAGAATCCGCGTGCGGTTCTCGCGGCGGTTCTTCCAAAAGCCCAGCGCCATCTTGATCGAGACTTCGACCGCGGTCGAGCCGCTGTCCGAATAAAAGACGTAGTCGAGGCCGGGCGGCGTCAGCGAGACGAGCCGACGCGCCAAGATCTCCGCCGGCTCATGCGTGAAGCCCGCGAAGATCAGCTGATCGAGCCGCTCCGTCTGATCGCGGATCGCCTGCATGATCTCGGGCCGGCGATGTCCATGGCTGATCACCCACCAGGAGGAAATCGCGTCGAGATAGCGTGCGCCGTCTTTCGCCGTAAGCCACGCGCCCTCGGCCGAGGCGATCTCGATCGCGTGGGGCTGCAGCGCGTGCTGCGTGAAGGGACGCCAAACGGGCGACGACGCGGGTTTGCTCATTTTGCGCGGCTCACAGAAAGTCTCGCTTGTCGAAGCCGGCGGCGAAGGCGGCGGCGAGAGTTTCGCGGGTGAGCGGCGAGAGCTGCGGCAGGCGCCCCAGAATGCGCGTTTCGCCCATCCGAGCGATCGCGCTCTGCGCCTCAGTATCCTCTTCGCCGATGAAGGCGACGCCGAGCACCGGGGCGCCGCGGCGACGCAACGCTTCCAATGTCAGCAGGCTGTGGTTGATCGTACCGAGCGTCGTGCGCGCGACGACAATGACAGGCAGGCGCCAGCGAGCCAGAAGATCGGCGTTCGTCGTCTGAAGCGTCAAGGGAGTCATCACGCCACCCGCCGTCTCGATCACCAGCGGACGGGGCGCCGGCGGCGAATCGAGCTTATCGGGCACGATGGCAAGGCCGTCGAGTTGCGCGGCGAGATGCGGCGAGGCGGGCGCTTTCAGTCGGAAAGCCTCGGGAAGGATGCGCTCGGGCTCGAGGCCCGCGAGACGCGCAACGATGTCGGAATCGCTCTCGCCGTCGAGACCCGCCTGCACCGGTTTCCAATAGGCTGCGCGTAGCGCGCCCGCGAGCGCCGCCGAAAAAACCGTCTTGCCGACGCCCGTGTCGGTTCCCGCCACGACAAGGGCGCTCATGGGGGCAGTTCCTCGAGCTTTCGAGCGAGCGTCGCGATCATCGCGTCAATCTCGTGTTCGGTCGCATTGAGCGTGACGGAGATTCTGAGCCGCGCCGAGCCTTCCGGCACGGTCGGCGGACGGATCGCGCGTATGTCGAAGCCCTCGGCCTGCATGGCACGCGCCAGAGCGACGGCGCGCCCGTCGGCGCCGACGATCACCGGCTGGATTTGCGTTCCCGTGGGCGTCACGTTCGTCGCGCGCTTCAGTCGGTCGCCGAGCCGGATCACGCGCCGCGCCAGCGCGGTGCGGCGATCCTCGGCGGCTTTGATCAAGGGCAGGGCGGTGCGGATCACCTCGGCGAGAAGCGGCGAAGGCGCCGTCGCGAAGATGAAGTTGCGCGCGCGATTGACGAGAAAGTCGCGCAGCGCGCGCGGCAGACACAAAAGCGCGCCCGAGAGCCCGAGCGCCTTGCCGCAAGTGTGCAAAGTCACGACATTCTCGCGGCCTTCGAAGTCATGCGCGAGACCGCGACCGCCGAGGCCGTAGACTCCCGTCGCATGGGCTTCGTCGATCAGCAGGAAAGCCTCGTGGGCGTTGGCGATCTCGGCGAGCGCCGCCAGCGGAGCCCCGTCGCCCTCCATGCTGTAGAGGCTCTCCACGAGGATCCAGGCGCGGCCCGACGCGCTTTTGGCGCGAAAGGCGCGAAGCGCCTGCGCGAAGGCGTCGGCGTCGTTGTGGGGAATGGCGAGGCGATCGGCGCGTGACAGACGCAATCCGTCATGGCAGCTCGCGTGGATGAGCGCGTCGTGAAGCACCAGGTCGCCGCGCTGCGGCAGCGTAGCGAGCAGCGCCTCATTGGCGGAAAAGCCCGCACCGAAGAAGAGCGCGCTCTCGGCGCGAAAGAAGCGCGCCGCCTCTTCCTCGAGGGCTTCATGCTCGGGGCAGTTGCCGCGCAGGAGGCGCGAGCCGCCGGCGCCAAGCGACACGCCCCGCTGAAGCGCTGCGGAGGCCAGGTCGCGCAGCGCTTCGGATCGCGCCAATCCAAGGTAGTCGTTGGAGGCGAAGTCCGTTCCCTGCGCGGGTGCGAGCCTGCGCAAGCGATCTCCCGCGCGAAGTCCGTCGAGATCGGCGAGATGGGGGTCAAGCCATCCGCGGGGTTCAGTCACGCGGGAAGTCTCCAGAAGAGCGTTACGATGGGCCCCGCCTTCCAGCGTTCGCCAACAGATCGATTACGGCCAGTTCCGCCTTCGGCGAACCCGCCACAAACGCAAAAGGAGCCGCGAACGGCTCCTTCAACGTTCTCAAAAGATTTTTTCTTCGCGCGATCAATAAGCCGCGAAAGGATGCTTGGCTTCAACGCGAGCCGAGAGAACCGCCTGCGCGGTGGGGTCGCCTTTGAGCGCGCGCGCGATGGCTTCCTTGGTGGCCTGATAGTTGAACTCCTGGATCTTCTTGTCGTCGTTGGCGTCCCAGTGGATGAACACGCCGACGCAGATGAAGAGGTCGTCGGCCTTGTCGATCGGGATCACGCCCTCGGCCACCGAATTGGCCACGGCCTTGGCCACGCCATATTGCGCCGGGCCGAACATCTGCACGGCCTGCTTGGCGTTCTTGATCGTGACCTTGTTGAACAGGATGGTCGCCGGCTTCACGAGAAGATTCGGCGCGACGACGGCGAGCAGCGTCGTGAACCCGTCCTTGTTGTTGACGAGCGCATTGGCGAAAGCCTTCTCGACCGCGCTGCCTCGCGGACCGATCAAGAGGTCGATGTGCGCGACTTCATTGCCTTCACCGACGAGCGATTCGCCGACGCCCGTTTTGCCGGTGCCCGGTGCGCCGACCGGCTTGCCCAGGAGCGCGCCGAGAATTGTATCCAGTATCGAGGCCATTTGTTCGGATTCCTTCCGGTCTGTTATCGCCTCCACGCGCCCGCAACGCCGGTCGCGGACGGGTTCCGGCGCAGGATTATCGTTTCCCCCCCCCGGGCCAATACAGCCTTCGCTGTGGCGCGAGGTGGCCGAAAAAGCGTTCCGGCGCCGCTTTGCGCCGATCCCGATTCGGTTCCGAGAAGTCGCTCGGCCCAAGGATCACGCGGCGGACCGTCCTCGATCCGACCTTGCGAGCGTCGCTTCACGCGCCGCTCCGATCCCGCCGGCGCCCTCCCCGGAGCCGGCTTTTCGCTCGCCCGCTCTTCGCGGCGGGGAGCTTTACCTCCCCGCCGCATGTTTGGCGGCGCGAAGCCCCTTGCGCTTAGTTCGCGCCGAAGGGGTGCTTCACGTCGTTGCGCTTGGCGACGACCTCGGCGGCCTTCGGCTCGCCGCGCACGGCGCGAGCCAGGGCTTCCTTCGTGGCCAGGTAGTTGTACTCCTGAATCTTCTTGTCGTCGTTGGCGTCCCAGTGGATAAACACGCCGACGCAGATGAACAGGTCGTCGGCTTCGGCGACCGGGATCACGCCTTCGGCGATCGAAATCAGCGACCGCCTTGGCGACGCCGGCCTGCGCCGGGCCGAACATCTGCACGGCCTGCTTGGCGCCCTTGATCGTGACCTTGTTGAACAGAATCGTGTTCGGCTTGGCCAGGAGATTCGGGGCGACGACCGCGAGCAGGGTCGTGAAGCCGTCCTTATTGTTCACAAGAGCATTGGCGAATGCGGTCTCGGCGGCGCTGCCGCGCGGTCCGATGAGCAGGTCGATGTGCGCGACCTCATTGCCCTCGCCGACCAGCGACTCGCCGACCATCATCTTGTTGATCAAAGCCATGTGCGTTTCCTTTCGACAAAACCGAACGCGTCCCGCGGATCCCTGGCTAGGATCCGGGCGCCCCCCTTATCGTTCATCGGCCGAGAGCTGCAGCCCCCTGCCGGCCCGATGCGCGCGCGGGACCATCCCGAGCGGCGCGGACTCAATCATTTTTATCGGCGTTTGCCAAGTCATCAGAACAAAGACCTCATCAAATTGGGGAAGCTAGCGATCTGCGCAGTTTTTTTTGTCGAGGCCGCGCTCCGGTACAAGACTTGCGGGCCCCTGCGCCAGATGAGCCGAATGTCGGCTTTGTCACAAGCCCTTCGAACCGATCGAAACTATCAGGATGGAGAAGCGGAAATGAGACTGGCTGAGGCCTATGCCGGCGGCGATTTGTCGAAAATCAAGGAGGCGCTTTCCGGCGGCAGACTGATTGTATACTCCACGGGGCGTCCGCCCTCCGCCGATCACGCCATCACGCGCAGCGCCGAGTTGGCGAGCTTTGCCTTCGCCTCCCCGGCCTTCGGCCCCGATACGGAGGACGGGACGCTCGCGCCGCTCTTTTCGGACAATCCGGTGATCGCCAAGGCGGTCGGAACCCCGGGATTTGCCCGCGCCCTCAGCGCCGACGGCGCGACGGTGGCCGATTTTTCCGTCGGACCGGGCGGCGAGATCGTTCTCGACGGCGTTTCCGCGACGCCGGAATATCCGCTCAAACTCCTTGGCTTGCGCATTTCCCTGCCCGCGGAAACCGTCGAATGGGCGAAGACCGAGTTCGGCCACGTCTATGTGACGAGCGCTGACAACGCCTGGCGCAAACTCTCGGTTCGCGGCTAGGATCGGTCTCCGTAAAGCGAGCGCGGGGCCGAGATGGACGCCCCGCATGGAATGAGTCTCGAGCGAACGTCGCGCGGCTGGCCTCGGGGCCGGCGGCGTGCGTTTGCTTTGTCTACTGGAAGGAGCGCCGGTGAGCGAAAATACGCGTCTGAAATATTTCCTCTCCTACAGTGGCAGAGGCCTGCCGCTCAATCTCGTTTCCGCGATCGAGCCCGCCGGGCTCGAAAACCGCAATACTTATTTTCGCGCCGAATATGATGCGCAGGATCGGCTGACCCTTTGCGAGAAGATCGTTTACGGCGAGGTCGAGCTCCGCCACTCCTATCGTTATCGCGAGAATGGCGCTCTCGCCAGCGCGACGATCGAGATGGACGGCGAGACGACCGAGCTGACTTTCGACGGCGACGCCGCATGAGTCCCCACGTCGCCCGATTTACCTGATTCGCCATTCGCCGCCGCCGCGATTAAAAGCCTCGCGTTAAGCGCGGGAGAGGGCGGTGACTTCACAAAAGCTGACGTTCGAGGCGCGGCGCGACGCTTTCCTCGCGCGGCTCGACGCCGGGCGCGCGATCATGGGCGTCGTCAATGTGACGCCCGATTCTTTTTCGGACGGCGGCCTGTTCCTGGCGCGCGAGGCGGCGCTGGCGCAAGCCAAAAAGCTCGTGGCCGACGGCGCCGACATTGTCGACGTCGGCGCCGAGTCGACACGGCCAGGGCATGTGCCCGTCTCGCCCGAGGAGGAGTGGCGACGGCTGGAGCTGTTGCTGGCTTGCCTCGTTGAGGAGGCGGGCGCGCCTGTGTCGATCGACACCTACAAGGCGGAAACGGCGCGCCGCGCGCTGGCCGCCGGCGTTGTGATGATCAATGACGTCTGGGGATTGCAGCGCGACTCGGCGATGGCGAGGGTCATCGGAGACGCCCGGGCGCTCGTCGTGATCATGCACAATCGCGAAGTGACGGAAGAGGGAATCGACATCGTCGACGACATGCTCCGCTTTTTCGAGCGCTCGCTCGAGGCGGCGGGCCGCGCCGGTGTCGCAGAGCGCTACATCCTTCTCGATCCGGGCGTCGGTTTTGGCAAGACGCGCGCGCAGAATTACGCTGCGCTCCGCGCCATACCACAACTGCGCCGCCTCGGTTTCCCGGTGCTCGTCGGCGTCTCCCGCAAGTCGATCTTTCGCGAGCTTTCCGGCGAGCGGATGGACGGGCGCCTCATCGGGACGCTCGCCGCCAACATCGTCGCCGCCGGCCTGGGCGCACAACTCTTTCGCGTGCATGACGCGCTGGAGCATAAATCCGCCTTCGCGGTGCTCGAGGCGCTCCACTTCGGGGAACAGTGAGGTACAGGAAATGGCGGCGACGACGGTCGGTTTCGGTCTGGGCTCGAACATCGGCGATGCGCCGGCGAATTTGCGCGAAGCGTTGCGTCTCATCGCTGCGCGCAGGGTGGCGACGCTCACGGCCGTTTCGCGCATCTATCGCACCACACCCTGGGGAGACGTGGATCAGCGCGAATTCGCCAACGCCTGCGCGGTCGGTGAGACCTCTCTCGCGCCTTACGAGCTGCTCGCCGCCGTCAAGACGATCGAGGCGGATATGGGCCGCGAGCCGACGCGCCGCTGGGGGCCCCGGCTCATCGATATCGACATCCTGTTTTACGGGACGCAGGCGATTGACGACCCAGAGCTCACGGTTCCGCACAAAGAACTCTTCGCACGCCGATTCGTGCTCGCGCCCCTGGCCGAAATCGCGCCGGAACTGGATCTGGGCGGGGTTAGCGTCAAGGAAGCGCTGCGCCGTCTCGATGGAGAGGGCGTCAAGGTCTGGGACTGAGAAAGGACTCTCACGTCCGAGGATTAGCGGGGTCTTGGCCTATCATTTGGTGCAGTGCAGCACGGGCTATTGCTGTGTCTGCGGTTGGGGGGCGTTTTGGGCGGGTTGTGGGTTGAAGTTGCGACGGGGCGGCTATGGAAAGGCCGGAATAGCGTGAGAAGTGTATTTTATCGCGGTTGCGAAGGGATGGCGCGGGGTCGGGCGTCTGGGCGGTGAGGTAGCGAAAAACCTACCCGAATGGGTCGATAAGCCCCTTCGATAGATTGTCATCTCCAGCCCTATCGAGTATTGTTTTTGGGGCTGCGAACAGAAATGCTCTGGGCACGCTGGGCTTAGCTCCGGGCGAGGATTGGGGAGGGCCCTGCGGCCTTCTTTGACTCTTCGCAGCGGGACGGCTCCAAGCGGCGCGTCGGACTCGTCGGCTTCGAGCCGCGGGAACGAAAACAAAAAACGAGCAAAAACAAAAACAAGAACAAAAACAAAAACGAGAGGGAAGGACGCGCAGCTTCGCGCTTTTCGTTGAAAACGACATCGGACGGACGTTGCAGCGCGGAGGCGCTTGCGGCGTTTGAAGTCCGGGGAGCCTGGAGAGTGAGCGTCGCGAGGGCGCCGAGGCGAACGACGAAAACGAACAACAAAAGCAAAAGACAGCGAAGAGCGTCGAAACGCCAAGAAGAGCCGAAACGCTAAGAAGAGCAAGAAGAAGCGTGAAGGCCGAAAATGTCGGGGGTTGAGAAGCCTGAAAGCTCGAGCAGGACGGGGGCCTGGCCGCCATTGAGAGGCGGAAAGGCCGCAAGACGCGCAAATCTTGAATAGAGAGCAGACTAGGAGGACCAAGCATGAGTTCGACAACAAGCACAGCTGCGGGCGCAGCTGCTGGCACAGACACAATCGTCGATCTGAGAGGAATGTGGATCGGCCTTGTGGTGCTGAACGTGTTCTATCTGATCGTTCGCATCTATGAGCAGATCTACGGCTGGCGCGCGGGCCTCGACTCCTTTGCGCCGGAGTTTCAGACCTACTGGCTGTCGATTCTGTGGACGGAGATCCCGCTGGAGCTCATCTCGGGCATCGGCCTTGCGGGCTATCTCTGGAAGACGCGTGACCGCAACGTCGACGCGGTTGCGCCTCGCGAGGAGATGCGCCGTCTCGTGGTGCTGGTTCAGTGGCTGACGGTGTATGGCATCGCCATCTACTGGGGCGCGTCCTTCTTCACGGAGCAGGACGGCACGTGGCACATGACGGTGATTCGCGACACGGACTTCACGCCGTCGCACATCATCGAGTTCTACATGAGCTACCCGATCTATTCGGTGATCGCGGTGGGCGCGTTCTTCTATGCGAAGACCCGCATCCCCTACTTTGCTCATGGCTACTCGCTGGCGTTCCTGATCGTGGCGATCGGTCCGTTCATGATCATCCCGAACGTGGGTCTCAATGAGTGGGGCCACACCTTCTGGTTCATGGAAGAGCTGTTCGTTGCTCCGCTGCATTGGGGCTTCGTGTTCTTCGGCTGGATGGCTCTGGGCGTGTTCGGCGTGGTTCTGCAGATCCTCGGCCGCATCCATGCACTGATCGGCAAGGAAGGCGTCGCGCTGCTCGCCTAAGCGGCGGCTGCGAAACATTGGAGGGTCGCGCCCTTGGGCGCGGCTCTCTCGAGAAAAGCGTGAGAACTGAACAAGAAGACGACAATCCGGCGGAGAAAGCCGGAGCGTTCAAAAGACCAAGGAGAAGAGAGATGTCGACATCGAAAAGCGGAGGAGCGGTCGGTCCGTTCCATTCCGTCGCGGAAGCGGCGGGATGCGTTCAAACCACCGACTGGATGCTTCTGACGCTGCTGTTTTTTGCGGTTCTGGGCGGCTACCACGTCCACTTCATGCTGACGGCGGGCGACTGGGACTTCTGGGTTGACTGGAAGGATCGTCGCATGTGGCCGACGGTTGTGCCGATTCTGGGCGTGACCTTCTGCGCGGCGGCTCAGGCCTTTTTCTGGGTGAACTTCCGTCTGCCCTTCGGCGCGGTGTTCGCGGTTCTGGGCCTGCTGATCGGCGAGTGGATCAACCGCTACGTGAACTTCTGGGGTTGGACCTACTTCCCGATCTCGCTGGTGTTCCCGTCGGCTCTGATGGTTCCGGCGATCTGGCTCGACGTGATCCTGCTGCTTTCGGGCAGCTACGTGATCACGGCGGTGATCGGCGCGCTGGGCTGGGGCCTTCTGTTCTACCCGAACAACTGGCCGGCGATCGGTCAGTTCCACCAGGCGACCGAGCAGCATGGTCAGCTGATGTCGGTTGCGGATCTGATCGGCTTCCACTTCGTGCGCACGTCGATGCCGGAATACATCCGCATGGTCGAGCGCGGCACGCTGCGCACCTTCGGTAAGGACGTCGTGCCGGTCGCGGCCTTCTTCTCGGGCTTCGTGTCGATGCTGGTCTACTTCGCGTGGTGGTTCCTCGGCCGCTTCTACTCGACGACGAAGGTCATCCAGGCGATCTAAAGAACGCTTGACAAGGCGCTTCCTCGCGGTCCTGAGCCTCTCTGATGAGGCGGCGGGCCGCGGGGAGGAAAAAACGAGCGGGGGCCGGACGGTCCGCGAAGAGCGGGCTCGGCCTCAAACGAAAGAAACTGGGAGGTTGTTGATGAAAGCCCTAGTGAAGCTAGCTGCGCTTGGCGCGGCGGCGGTGGTGGCGACGGTGGGAGCTGCGGCTCCGGCCTTCGCGCACGGCGAGAAGTCGCAGCAGGCGTTCCTCCGGATGCGCACGCTGAACTGGTATGACGTCGCCTGGTCGAAGACCTCGGTGTCGGTGAACGAAGAGATGGTGCTTTCGGGCAAGGTGCACGTGTTCTCGGCTTGGCCGCAGGCCGTCGCCAATCCGCGCGTGTCGTTTCTGAACGCCGGCGAGCCCGGTCCGGTTCTGGTTCGCACGGCGCAGTTCATCGGCGAGCAGTTCGCGCCGCGTTCGTTCTCGCTGGTTCCCGGGAACGACTATGCGTTCTCGATCAACCTGCGCGGCCGTCGCGCCGGCCGCTGGCACGTCCACGCGCAGATCAACGTCGAAGGCGGCGGACCGATCATCGGACCGGGCCAATGGATCGAGGTCAAGGGCGACATGAAGGACTTCACCGATCCGGTGACGCTCCTTGACGGCACGACCATCGACCTCGAGCACTACGGCATCAGCCGGGTTTACGCCTGGCACCTTCCGTGGCTGGCCGTGGGCGCTGCGTGGATCCTGTTCTGGTTCGTGCGCAAGGGCATCATCGCCTCCTACCTGAGGGTTGCGGAAGGCAAGGATGACGAGGCGACCACCGACGAAGACCGCCGTATCGGCGCGATCGTCCTGGCGCTGACGATCCTTGCGACGATCTTCGGCTACGCCTACACGAACTCGCAGTTCCCGCGCACGATCCCGCTTCAGGCCGGCTTGCAGAAGCCGCTGACGCCGCTTTCGACCGCGGGCACCGTGGGCGTCGGCAAGGAGCAGGTGAGCGTCGATCTCGGCGGCGGCGTTTACAAGGTGCCGGGCCGTGAGCTGACGATCAACGTGAAGGTGAAGAACTCGACCTCGCATCCGCTTCGCCTCGGCGAATATACGGCGGCGGGCCTGCGCTTCCTCAACCCGGACGTGTTCACGACGAAGCCTGAGTTCCCGGATTATCTGCTGGCGGATCGCGGTCTGTCGACCGATCCGACGCCGATCGCTCCGGGCGAGACGAAGGACATCGTTGTGAAGGTCCAGGACGCGCGTTGGGACATCGAGCGTCTGTCTGACCTGGCCTACGACACGGACAGCCAGATCGGCGGCCTGTTGTTCTTCTTCACGCCGGACGGCCAGCGCTTCGCCGCGGAAATCGGCGGCCCGGTCATTCCGAAGTTCGTCGCGGGCGATATGCCCTGATCGAACGCGCATAAGCTCATAATCAGCCGGCCGGAGAGACACACTCTCCGGCCGGTTTTTTTTGCCCGCGCCTTTCATGTCATTGTTTTAGGAACTGCGGCGGTCGCGGCGGATTGAGTTTTGAGGTTCTTGGCGCCGTTGCGCGCCCGGTGGCGCGCAGCCTGAAGGCGCGCGGCGAGCGGCTCTTCCGGGGGCTGAACTGGAACTTGTGCGAGGACGCGCCTTCGCGAAGTGCAAAGCCGAGACGTCTGGATCACGATTCGGCGAGCAGCGTCTCAACGAAGGCCGCAACGCTCCCGACGCGGCGGGGTCGCCGCAGCCTTTCGCTGCGCAAAATCGCCAGCAGGTCCTCGAATGTGGCCTGCAGATCATCGTTCACAAGCACATAATCATATTGGGTCCAGCGGGAAATTTCATTGCGGGCGTTCTTGAGACGCTTTTCGATCGTCTCGGGGGGGTCTTCAGCACGGCGTTCGAGTCGCGCGCGCAATTCCTTCATTGACGGAGGAAGAATGAAGACGGTCACGACCTCCGCGGGCATCTTCTCGCGGACCTGCTGCGTGCCCTGGTAGTCGATGTCGAATATCACGTCGCGGCCTTGCGCCAGAAGTTCCTCGACCGGGTAGCGCGGCGTGCCGTAAAAATTGCCGTGCACCTGGGCCCATTCGAGGAGTTCACCCGAATCGCGCATCCCCTCGAATTGACGCTGCGAGATGAAGCGGTAGTGGATGCCGTCGACCTCGCTCGTGCGCCGAGGCCGTGTCGTCACCGAGATGGAAAGCGTCAGATCGAGGCGTCGATCCTGAAGCAACATGCGCGTCAAGGTTGTCTTTCCGGCGCCCGACGGCGAAGACAGGATCAGCACGATGCCGCGGCGTTCGGGCTTTTGGGAAGGCATGGACGATCCGGGAAAGACGAGGGATAAGCGCCTGGCTCTTTGATGGGGGGGGGCGTTGGCGAGCCGACGACTCCCGCGCACAGTCCTTAGTCGAAGCTCGGTTTTTTGTCCAAAAGCGGCCCCGAGTCTTGAAAGGCCGCCAGCCGCGTTAGCGTAGCGAAATGCAGCTTCGACCTACTCGATGTTTTGCACCTGTTCGCGCCATTGCTCGATCTCGAATTTCATCTCGAGGCCGATCGCCGTTAGCGAGGAGTCATTGACCTTGGCGCAGAGCGTATTCGCTTCGCGCGCAAGTTCCTGCGCCAGGAAGTCGAGGCGTCGGCCCATCGGTCCTCCGGCGGCAAGCAACGCTCGTGCGCTCGCAAGATGCGCGTGAAGCCTGTCGATCTCCTCGCGTATGTCCGATTTCACGACAAGCAGCGCCGCTTCTCGGTGCAGCCACAGTGGGTCGAGCCCGCTCGAACCCTCCAAAATGGCCGATAGCTGCTGGGCGAGGCGGGCTCGCACCGTCTCCGGCTGACGAGCGGGGCTCAAGTCAGCCTCCCGAGCGAGCTCCTCCAACCGGTCGAGGCGCTTGGCGAGCACGATCGAGAGCGCGTTGCCCTCGTCGCGACGAGAGGCGACGAGGGCGTGGAGCGCTTCCTCAAGGCGACGCATGATTTGCGCCTCCAGCTCCGCGCGCTCCGTCTCGTCTTCCTCGGGTTCCACGAACTCCACGACGCCGCGCAAGGCGAGCAGCCCATCGAGCGAGGCCGATCGGGTGTTCGCATTGAGAGGGATGCTTTCTAGCGCCTGGAGCAGGGTTTCGAGTGCACCGCGGTTTATGCGGAGCGCGCCCGTCGCCGAGGCGCGGGAGGCGGAAAGCGCGGCCGAGCACGCTCCGCGCGCCAGCTTTTCCGAGATGACGCGCCGGGCCTTGACCTCGACCGAGTCGAAGCCGGGAGGCAGGCGCAGCCGCAAGTCCAAACCCTTGGCGTTGACGCTCTTGAGCTCCCAGGCATAACTCCAGACGCCGTAAGCGCCGTGAGAGCGAGAAAACCCCGTCATGCTGGCAATGGACATCTTGTCTGCGCCTTTGCGCTGGAACTTGAGCCACGTCGAAAAGGGGGCTGATGGCGGGTTTTTTCGACCTTTTCCGGCTGCCCGCATTCTTGCGCAGGGAGCGGCTGCTTACCTCAGGAAGGCGTCAGCCGGCACGGTCTTAGGTGAATTCAAATCCCACGACTTGTCGAGCAGCGGATCGAGACGGGTGCCCTGTGTCGCGTCGATGATGCGCCGCCCGCGCGACTTCTCCGTTGCGGCGGCCCCAATATCGGCCGCTGCGACGTCCAAGCGCACGCTCCTTCCCACTCTGTCCCCGGCGGGGAACTCCTGCGCCAAAGGCCCGTCGCCGAGAAGCTCCGAATTGTCGCGGCTCGCCGCGGTGGGGCCGGAGGGAGCCGTGTCCTCAGCCCGCAGCGCGCTCGCTTGCGTCGCCGCCAGGGCGAGGAAAACCCGGGCCGGACGAAGCGCGTGGAGGGCCTCCGCGCGGCTCGGCTCGTCGAGCGCACCCACTTCGAGGAGCCCGGCGCGCGAGCCAAAGCGGCTGAGACGTAGCGCGGCGCCCGCGTTGGAGCCGAGCTCGCGAGTTAAAGGATACTCGGTCGCGGCATTCGACGCCCCCAGAAGCCGACCGAAAGCGCCGGCGTCCCCGTGCTTCTCCTTGGTGTCCGGCGCTGGCGGCGGCGTCGGCTGCGTGAGGCTCGGCGCAGCGTGGTCGAGTTCTGAAGGCGCGGTTCGCTCATGCTCGATCTCGCGCCAATGCTGGACATTGCGGTTATGCTGATCAAGCGTCTGCGCGAAGACATGGCCGCCTGTTCCGTCCGCGACGAAGTAGAGATCGCTCGATCTCGCCGGATTGGCCGCAGCCTCCAAGGAGGCGCGGCCGGGATTGGCGATGGGGCCGGGCGGAAGGCCATCGATCGCATAAGTGTTGTAAGGCGTGTATTTTTCGATTTCCGACCTTTGAATAGGCCGGCCGAGCGTGGCTTTGCCGCCGACGAGGCCGTAGATGATGGTCGGATCGGATTGCAGCCGCATCTTCTTGCGAAGCCGGTTGACGAAGACCGCTGCGACCATCGGGCGCTCCTCCGCTTTACCGGTCTCCTTCTCGACGATCGAGGCTAGCGTCACAAGCTCGAAGGGCGTTCGGATCGGCAGGTCCGGGCGGCGGCGCGCCCATATTTGGTCGACGAGCTTCTTCAGATCGTCCTGCATTTTCGCCAAGAGTTTCGAGCGTTGAAAGCCGCGCGTCACTTTGTAGGTTTCAGGCAGAAGCGCTCCCTCCTTGGGAGTCTCCAGTATCTCGCCGGAGAGAATATCGTTGTCGCGCAGACGTTGCGCGATCTGCTCGCTGGTCAGACCCTCCGGAATGGTGACGGAATGGAGAACTTGACGTCCATTGACCAGCACGTCGATCACTTCGTGAATGCTCGCTGCCTGCTTGAATAGATACTCGCCGGGCTTCACCTTGCCGATCTTGTTCTCGACCAGAAGCGTGACGTTCATCAACGTGGGGTTGTCAATCACGCCCTCGCGCTCGAGCTGCGAGATCATTTCGAGCGCATCGGTGCGCGGCGGAAAGTAGACGACCTTGTCGGCGCGCAACGGCCCGGGCTCATTCAGCACATGGCGGATCGAAACTAGGCCGAAAATCCCGGCGACGAGGGCCACCAGCACGAAGCTGAAGCCGTCGCTCATGAGGGAGAGGCCGCCCTGACGGCGGCGCTTTCGCACGCGCGTGCGCCGCTGGCGCGTCTGAGCCTCCTCGTGGGAGACGCTCCTTTTCCTCCAAAAGCTCCAAAAACCGGAACTCTTCTCGGGCTTCGAGGGCGGAGCAGGCGCAGCTGGGCTAGGCGGCGCGCCTTGCGTCGTCGCCTGCTGAGAGGATGCAGAGTCGGCAGGACCCGCATTCTCCTCCGTCCGAGCTTTTTCGACTGCGTCCTTGTCGCTCTCGTTCGTCATGCGTTCATGTCGCCCGCGCCGATGGAAGACCCCGCCGCCTTACGAACGGAAAAGCCGAATGGCGCGACAGTGGCTTCCCTCGTATCGGCGAAAGAGACGGGAGGCGCCCGGCGCCCCTTCAGCCCGATCATACGCCGCCGCGCTCAAGGGCGCAAAGAGGCGGGCCTGCGGGTCAATCGGCTCGCCGCAGCAGCAGAGACGCATTGGTGCCGCCAAACCCGAAGGAATTGGAGAGCACCACGTCGATCTTTCGCTTGCGCGCGACGTGCGGGACGAGGTCGATTGCGGTTTCGACGGACGGGTTGTCGAGATTGCGCGTCGGCGGCGCCACCTGGTCACGGATCGCCAGGATCGAATAGATGGCCTCGACTGCGCCCGCGGCTCCGAGCAGATGGCCGATGGCCGACTTCGTCGAGGACATCGAGAGCTTGGGCTCGGCGTCGCCCATAAGCCGCTGGACGGCGCCCAGCTCGATCTCGTCGCCAAGCGGCGTCGAGGTCCCATGAGCGTTGACGTAATCCACGTCGTCGATCGAGAGCCCGCCTCGCTTCAGCGCGGCCTTCATGCAGCGATAGGCCCCGTCGCCGTCGGGCGAAGGCGCGGTGATGTGGTAGGCGTCGCCCGACATGCCGTAGCCGATGAGCTCGGCGTGGATCCTAGCGCCGCGGGCCTTGGCGTGCTCGTAGGACTCGAGCACGACGCAGCCCGCGCCTTCGCCCATGACGAAGCCGTCGCGGTCCCTGTCATAAGGGCGCGACGACTCCTTCGGCCGGTCGTTGAATCCCGTGGACAACGCCTTGCACGCCGCAAAGCCGGCCACGCCAATCCGGTTGACCGGCGACTCTGCGCCGCCCGCGACCATCACTTCCGCTTCGCCCAGCGCGACGAGTTGCGCAGCGTCGCCGATCGCATGCGATCCGGTGGAGCAGGCGGTCACCACGGCGTGGTTGGGGCCCTTGAGGCCGTGCATGATCGAGACATATCCCGACGCCAGATTAATGATGCGGCCCGAGATGAAGAAGGGCGAGACCCGCCTCGGCCCTTTTTGCAGCAGGGTGACCGACGTCTCGTAAATGCCGCCGAGGCCGCCGATGCCGGAGCCGATCAGGACGCCCGTCGTCTCCTGCTTTTCCCGGGTGTCGGCCTTCCAGCCCGCGTCAGCGAGCGCCTGTGTCGCGGCGGCGGCGCCGTAGATGATGAAGTCATCTACCTTGCGCTGTTCCTTGGGCTCGAACCAATCATCGGGGTTGAAGCTCCCCTCGACGCCAGGCTCGCGCGGCACGATCGCCGCGATCTGGCAGGCGAGATCCTCCACCTCGAAGGTGTCGATGCGTTTGAAGCCGCACTCGCCAGCGATCAGTCGCCGCCAGTTCGTTTCGACGCCGCAGCCCAAAGGCGTAACGAGGCCGAGACCTGTGACCACCACCCTGCGCATGGCTCGCACTCGCAAGCAGAATTCGTTCATTGGGGTTGCGCGCGCTGCGCGTCTCTCACCTCGCCGCCCGCATGCGGAGGCTCGAGGAGCGCAGCGTTCAAGAAGGCTGAGCGAGGCTCAGGAGGCTTTCGCGCCCTCGAGAAATTTGACGGCGTCACCGACGGTCAGAATCGTTTCGGCCGTGTCGTCCGGGATTTCGATCCCGAATTCCTCTTCGAAGGCCATGACCAGTTCGACGATGTCGAGCGAGTTGGCGCCCAGGTCGTCGATGAAACTGGCTTTGTCGACCACCTTCTCGGGCTCGACGCCGAGGTGCTCGACGACAATCTTCTTCACGCGCTCGGCGACATCGCTCATATGCTTCAATCCCTTATTGACGTTTCCCGCGGCCTTGGCGCACGGCTCGCCGCTTTCGTTCTTCGCCTGAAGGCGCTCGACACCCGCCGCGTCCTTGCGACCGCCTCAGCTTGCCGTTCCGCCATATCGGGGAAAGCCGGCCGCCGCAAGGGGGGGATCGAGCGGAAAGACGCGTCCGCAATTCGCGGCGCTGCGAAAGGATTGCGGTGACATCGGGCGCCAAAATGCCGCAGGCCAGAAGCGAGACAGCGGCGTTTCCGCTGCGCCCGGTGCGAGCTTTCCTACCTGAAGCGCAAGGCGCCCCCTTCTCACAACCTTCGCAATCGTCTAACACCGCTCCATCCAAAACCGAGCCGGGCGCGCCCGCTCAGATTCAGCAGGACGCGTTCCGGTCCCCAGGGCCGGCGGCGCGGCCTTTTTTTATGCGCGCGCGGACGCAAGCGGAACAGAATGCCCAAAAGAGAAGACATCTCGACGATCCTGATCATCGGCGCCGGGCCCATCGTGATCGGCCAGGCCTGCGAGTTCGACTACTCGGGAACGCAGGCTTGCAAGGCGCTGAAGGCCGAGGGCTTCCGGATCGTGCTCGTCAACTCCAATCCGGCGACGATCATGACCGATCCGGACCTGGCCGACCGCACCTATGTCGAGCCGATCACGCCGGAGATCGTGGCGAAGATCATCGAGAAGGAGCGCTACGTAATTCCCGGCGGCTTCGCGCTGCTCCCGACCATGGGTGGCCAGACCGCGCTGAACTGCGCGCTCTCGCTGCAGAAAATGGGCGTGCTCGAGAAGTTCGACGTCGAGATGATCGGCGCGTCCGCGGCCGCCATCGACAAGGCCGAGGACCGTGAGCTCTTCCGTGAGGCGATGATCAAAATCGGGCTCGAAACGCCGCGCTCGCATCACGTCAAGACGCTCTCCGCGGCGCTCTCCGCGCTCGAGGACATCGGCCTTCCCGCGATCATTCGCCCCTCCTTCACGCTCGGAGGCACAGGCGGCGGCATCGCTTACAACGAGGCCGAGTTCATCGACATCGTGAAGAGCGGCATCGACGCCTCGCCGACGAATGAGGTGCTGATCGAGGAGAGCGTCCTCGGCTGGAAGGAGTACGAGATGGAAGTTGTCCGCGACAAGGCGGACAATTGCATCATCGTCTGCTCGATCGAGAACATCGATCCGATGGGCGTTCACACCGGCGACAGCATTACCGTCGCGCCGGCGCTGACGCTGACGGATAAAGAATATCAGATCATGCGAGACGCTTCGATCGCCGTGCTGCGCGAGATCGGCGTCGAAACCGGCGGCTCCAATGTGCAGTTCGCGGTGGAGCCTTCGAGCGGTCGCATGATCGTGATCGAGATGAACCCGCGAGTTTCGCGATCCTCCGCGCTCGCCTCGAAGGCCACCGGCTTTCCGATCGCCAAGGTCGCAGCGAAGCTCGCCGTCGGCTACACGCTCGACGAGGTCGCAAACGAGATCACGGGGGGCGCGACGCCGGCCTCCTTCGAGCCGACGATCGACTATGTCGTCACCAAGGTGCCGCGTTTCGCCTTTGAGAAATTCCCGGGCGCCGAGCCCGTGCTGACGACCGCGATGAAATCGGTCGGCGAGGCGATGGCGATCGGCCGCAGCTTCGCCGAATTGCTGCAAAAAGCGCTTCGCTCGCTCGAGACGGGCCTTTCGGGCCTGGACGAGATCGAGATTGAGGATCTTGGCAAGGGCGACGATTTGAATGTGCTGCGTGCTGCGCTCGGCACGCCAACGCCGGATCGTCTGCTCGTCGTTGGCCAGGCGCTGCGGCTCGGCATGAGCGTCACGGAGATAAACGAGGCCTGCAAGATCGATCGCTGGTTCATCGAGCGGCTCGCCGAAATCGTCGCGCTTGAGAACAGGGTGCGGAAATTCGGCCTGCCCAAGGACGCCGAGAATTTGCGCATGCTCAAGGCCGCGGGCTTTTCGGACGTGCGCCTCGCCACCCTCGCCAAGTTGGAGGAAAGGGAGGTGCGCACGGCGCGCCACAGCCTCGGCGTTCGCCCCGTCTATAAGCGCATCGACACTTGTGCGGCCGAATTCGTGTCGCCGACCGCCTACATGTATTCGACCTATGAGACGCCTTTCGGGGAGGAGCCCGCCTGCGAGGCGCACCCCTCGGCGCGCGACAAGATCGTCATCCTCGGCGGCGGGCCCAATCGCATCGGCCAGGGAATCGAATTCGACTATTGCTGCTGTCACGCCTGCTTTGCGCTGCATGACGCCGGCTACGAGACGATCATGATCAATTGCAATCCCGAGACCGTCTCGACCGATTACGACACGTCGGACCGTCTTTATTTCGAGCCGCTGACGAATGAGGACGTGGGCGAGATCCTCGATCTCGAGCGCAAGGCGGGACGCCTCAAGGGCGTGATCGTGCAATACGGCGGACAGACGCCGCTAAAGCTCGCCAAGGGCCTTGCGGATAGTGGCGCGCCCATTCTCGGCACCCCGGTTGATTCGATCGATCTCGCCGAAGACCGGGATCGCTTCAAGCGGCTCCTGGACAAGCTCGGCTTGAAGCAGCCCAAGAACGGCATCGCCTATTCCGTTGAACAGTCGCGAATCGTCGCCTCCGAGCTCGGATTGCCGCTGGTTGTGCGCCCGAGCTACGTGCTTGGCGGCCGCGCGATGGCGATCATCCGCGACGCCGGAGCGCTCGATGACTACCTCCTGGGCGTGCTGCCGAGTCTCGTGCCCTCCGACATCAAGACGCGCTACCCCAATGACAAGACCGGGCAGATCAATATGGTGCTCGGCAAAAATCCGCTGCTCTTCGACCGCTATTTGACGGACGCGATCGAGGTGGACGTGGACGCTATCGCCGACGGCGAGCGAGCGGCGATCGCCGGCGTGATGGAGCACATCGAGGAGGCGGGCATTCACTCCGGCAATTCGGCCTGCTCGCTGCCGCCGCGTTCTCTCTCTCCCGAAACCATCTCCGCGCTCGAGGATCAGACGAAGCGCCTCGCCACGGCGCTCGGCGTCATCGGGTTGATGAACGTGCAGTATGCGCTCAAGGACGGCGAGATCTACGTGCTGGAGGTCAATCCCCGCGCCTCACGCACCGTTCCCTTCGTGGCCAAGGTCGTCGGCAAGCCGATCGCCAAGATCGCCGCGCGCGTGATGGCTGGCGAACCGCTCTCGGGCTTCGATGTTTCCACGGGCGCGCTTGGCCATGTCGGGGTCAAGGAATCGGTCTTCCCCTTCGCGCGGTTTCCCGGCGTTGATACAGTGCTCGGACCCGAGATGCGTTCGACCGGCGAGGTCATCGGCCTCGACTCCTGCTTCGGCTCGGCCTTCGCCAAGAGTCAGCTCGGATCCGGCGCGCCCGCGCTCAAGGGAGGCGTCGTCTTCGTTTCGGTGCGCGACGCCGACAAGGAACGCGTGGTCGAGCCTCTGCGCCTCCTGCAGAAGCTCGGCTTCGAGACCGTCGGCACGGGTGGAACGGCGCGCTTTCTCACGAGCCGCGGCATACCGACGCAGAAAATTAACAAGGTGTCGGAAGGGCGTCCCCACATCGTTGACGCGATCAAGAACGGCTCGATTCAGCTCGTGTTCAACACGACCGAAGGCGCCCAGGCGCTGGCCGACTCGCGCTCCTTGCGCCGGGCCGCGCTGCTGCATAAAATTCCGTATTACACGACCCTCGCCGGGGCGCTCGCCGCTGTCGAGGGGATAGAGGCCTATGTCAGCGGAGAACTGAAGGTCCGCGCGCTGCAGGATTATTTCCGCTGAGCCGGACGCTGAAACCATCAAGACGTCAATGACTTGCGGCGTCAGTCCGGCCCGAGGCGCAAAATCGTCGAGATTTCCGACTAGCGTGATTCGCTGCGCGTCCTCGCGCCGGGCGGAGCCCTAAGCTTTCCCCGGCGGCCGCTAAAGCTAAAGAAAGTGGATGAGAATGGAAAAAGTGCCCATGACCGTCGCCGGCCACGCCGCGCTCGAAGAAGAGTTGCGCCGGCGTCAGCAAATCGAGCGGCCGCGGATCATCCAGGCCATCTCGGAAGCGCGCGCCCACGGCGATCTCTCGGAAAACGCCGAGTATCACGCCGCCAAGGAGTCGCAGTCCATGAACGAGGGCCGCATCGCCGAGCTCGAGGACAAGCTGTCACGCGCCGAGGTCATCGACGTCTCGAAGCTGTCGGGCTCGACCGTGAAGTTCGGCGCGACGGTCACCGTCTTCGACGAGGAAACCGAAGAAGAGAAGCGCTATCAGATCGTCGGCGAGGCCGAGGCCGATGTGAAGGGCGGCAGGATCTCGGTCGCCTCTCCGATCGCCCGCGCGCTGATCGGCAAGAAGGCGGGCGACACGGTAGAAGTGAAGACCCCCAAAGGGGGCAAGAGTTACGAAATATTGACCGTCGCCTTCGTCTGACAGCCCCCGGCGCCGCGAGCACAGGCTTTGCCGGCGGAAGCGGCGATGTTATAGCCGCCGCTGAATTGGCCGCGCTGGCCCTCTCCCCCCTTGCGGGAGAGGAGGCAGGCTTGGGGCGCAATCTCGGCTCCGCGCAGGCTTGATCATTAGGGTTCCCTCTCCCACTGGCGGAAGAGGGACAGGGAGGGGGCGAGCCCCGCCGAGGAAGTTACGATGTCGAAGATCAAGGTCGCCAATCCGGTCGTCGAGCTCGATGGCGACGAGATGACTCGGATCATCTGGACCTACATCAAGGACAAGCTGATCCACCCCTATCTCGATATCGAGCTCGCATATTTCGATCTTTCAATCCAGAATCGCGACGCCACCAACGACCAAGTGACGGTCGACGCGGCCAACGCCATCAAGCAGCACGGCGTAGGCGTGAAATGCGCGACCATCACGCCCGACGAAGCGCGCGTGAAGGAATTTAATCTCAAGGAGATGTGGAAGTCGCCGAACGGCACGATTCGCAACATTCTCGGCGGCGTGATCTTTCGCGAGCCAATCATCTGCAGCAATGTCCCGCGTCTCGTGCCGCACTGGACGCAGCCGATCGTCGTCGGCCGCCACGCCTTCGGGGATCAGTATAAGGCGACCGACTTCAAAGTCCCGGGCAAAGGCCGCCTCACCATTAAATTTGAGGGCGCCGACGGAGAAACTATCGAGAAGGAGGTCTTCTCCTTCCCCGGCGCCGGCGTCGCGATGGCGATGTACAACCTTGACGATTCCATCCGCGAATTCGCGCGCGCCTCGTTCAATTACGGACTGCAGCGCAAATATCCGGTCTATCTCTCGACGAAGAACACGATCCTGAAGGCCTATGACGGACGCTTCAAGGACCTGTTTCAGGAGATATTCGACACGGAGTTCAAGGAGCGCTTCGCGACGCTCGGTCTCACCTATGAGCATCGCCTCATCGACGACATGGTGGCCTCGGCGCTGAAATGGTCGGGCGGCTATGTCTGGGCCTGCAAGAACTACGACGGCGACGTGCAGTCGGACATCGTCGCCCAAGGTTTCGGCTCCCTCGGTCTCATGACCTCGGTGCTGATGACGCCGGACGGCAAGACCGTCGAGGCCGAGGCTGCGCATGGCACGGTGACGCGCCATTATCGCGAGCATCAAAAGGGGCATGCGACGTCGACGAATTCGATCGCCTCGATCTTCGCCTGGACGCGCGGCCTCGCGCATCGCGCGAAGCTCGACGACAACGCCGCGCTCGCGCGCTTCGCCAAGACGCTCGAAGACGTTTGCGTTGCGACGGTGGAGAGCGGCTGCATGACCAAGGATTTGGCGCTGCTCATCGGCCCCAAGCAGAAATGGCTCTCGACGACGGGCTTTCTCGACAAGATCGACGAGAATTTGAAGAAGGCGATGGGGTAGGCGAAGCCCTTTTTCCTGAAGCCCGCGCGTTCTGCGCGAGAGCGCGGCAAATGGGGCGACGCCTTTACACCAAAGGCCATTGAGCATGAGGCCATTGAGCATGGCTCTTGATCGCGTCTGGTCGCGGACGCCGAGAGCCGCAATAAGACCGTCGAAGCGTCGTTAGCGCATCCCTCCCCCTTGCGAGGAGGGATTTCCTGCATCAACGCCTTGCGCGGCGGTCGTGATTAGGCGTCAGCCCTCTAGCAAGCGTCTCGCAATCACCTGCGCCTGAATTTCCGCCGCGCCCTCGAAAATGTTGAGGATGCGCGCGTCGCAGAGCACACGCGAGACCGGATATTCCAGCGCGAAGCCGTTGCCGCCGTGAATCTGCAGCGCATTGTCGGCCGCGGCCCAGGCGACGCGGGCTCCGAGCAGCTTCGCCATGCCGGCCTCGAGATCGCAGCGCTTGCCGCCGTCCTTCTGGCGCGCGGAGAAATAGGTGATCTGCCGCGCGACGTGAATCTCGACCGCCATCGCGACGATCTTGTCGAAGATGCGCGGAAAGGAGAACAGCGGCTTGCCGAACTGGATGCGATCCTTGGCGTAGCGCAGGCCGAGATCCAGCGCGCATTGCGCGACGCCGAGCGCGCGCGCCGCGGTCTGGATGCGCGCGGACTCGAAGGTCTCCATCAGCTGCTTGAAGCCATTGCCTTCCTCGCCGCCCAACAAGTTTTCCGCCGGAACTTCGAAACCATCGAAGCCGATCTCGAACTCCTTCATGCCGCGGTAGCCGAGCACCTCGATCTCGCCGCCGGTCATGCCTTGCGCCGGAAAGGGATTTCCATCCGTGCCACGGGGCTTTTCGGCGAGCAGCATCGAGAGGCCTTTATAGCCCTTCTCCTCCGGATTGGTGCGCGCGAGCAGCGTCATCACGTCGGCGCGCACCGGATGGGTGATCCAGGTCTTGTTACCCGTCACCTTATAGACATCGCCCTCGCGCACCGCGCGGGTGCGCAGGCCTGCGAGGTCCGAGCCATTGTTCGGCTCGGTGAACACCGCCGTCGGCAGGATTTCACCGGCAGCGATCTTGGGCAGATATTTTTCCTTCTGCGCCTGGGTTCCGCCGACGAGGATCAGTTCGCCGGCGATCTCCGAGCGCGTGCCGAGCGAGCCGACGCCGATATAGGCGCGCGACAGTTCTTCAGACACGACGCACATGGCGATCTTCCCCATACCGGAGCCGCCAAATTCCTCCGGGATCGTCAGGCCGAAGACGCCGAGTTCGGCCAAGCCCGAAATCACCTCGAGCGGGATATATTCATTCTTGGCATGCCATTCCTGCGCGAAGGGCGTCACATTGTCCGCGGCGAATTTGCGCATTTCGGAGCGGATCGCCTCGAGTGTCTCGTCGAGACCGGAGGCGCCGATCGTCTCGGCGGCCTCATGATGGTCGATGAGCTCAGCCAAGCGCGCCTTGTTTTCGGGAGTCAGCCCCTCGCGGATGAGGCGGTTGCCGGCCTCGCTCGAATGGGCGCGGACCTCGTCGCAGCTCAAGCCGAAGTCGAAGAGCCGCACGATCTCGCCCTGGCTCATCGGTATGCCGCCAAAGACCTGGGCGAGGAATTCGGCGAATCCGATGCGGGTCAGGAGCTGCTCGGTCTCGCCATAGGCGCCCTCCGACGAGAGCCGCTCGGCATAGGCGATGAGCTCGGCTAGCGACTGCTGATAGGTCGCAAACCAGGCGAGGCCATGCGCTGCATGCTGCTCCTTCTCGATCAGTCCGGCCGAGAGTTTGCCGTCCTTCGTGACGCGGGCGCGCACTTTCGCGAGCGCCGCTTCATAGAGCGCCTCGACTCCGGTGAGCGCTGCCTTGGCGTCGGCCAGCCACACGGAGGCGTCGGAATGGTTCGCGGCGGAAGTCGTCATTTCTGGCTCTCGAAGCTGCGCCCGGCAGGGCAAAGGTGAAGGTCTACCCTTACATGCCGAGATTCATCGGGCGGCGCAACATCGGGCGCGTGATGTCGGGGCGGGCGGCGGAGCGAGAGGGGCTCCCGCGCGGCCTACTCGAATTTCATCTGCCAGGCGACGATCGCGCGAGAAAAACGCGCCTTGGGAAGATAGCAAAAATTGTTGGTGGCGAGCTTCGCCTCTTCGCAATGCGGATGCTCAGTGGTCCAGTCATAGCCGAGTCGATCCATGCAGGCGCGGATTTCGTCGGGAATCACGCTCGCCCTTTTGCCACGCTCAAGCGGATTGGCCTGCTCTACCTTATATTCGCAATCGGTCACGTCGGTGCTTTGCGCCGCGAAGTACCGTCCGGCGTTGCCGCCCGTCATGAACATGGCTTCAGTCGCGACGAGGAAGGCGAGCCCCATGGCGAGCGCCACGCCGGCTTGATACTTGTTTTTGAAGAACTCCACCCCGAGGATGGACAAGAGGCCGAGTGTGAACAGGCCGCCGCCGAGAAGCAACGTAATGGGCGAAAAGAATACGCCTGCGCTCTCGTTCATGGGCCCTCGCGTCGGATCGGCCGCCCATGCGGCGGCGCTTGCTTATTAAAGTGGGAATTCGCCGATTTTTTCAAGGCGGGAGCCAAGCCTCACCGGAACATCCGATTTTGCAACGCACGCGCGGCGGCTCGAAGCTTCGCGCGGCGATCGCGGAACAAGCTGGCGCTCAAAGCCGCGACCGCTTATTGCGGTTGCGATGAGACACAGGAAGTTCCCACCGGAGCGAGGAGGAGGCTCGGGATGCTGATCGCCCGCGCGCCGGCCAAGGTCAACCTGACGCTGCATGTGCTCGGCCGCCGCGCCGCAGACGGCTATCACGAGCTCGAAAGTCTCGTCGCCTTCACGGGCGCAGGCGATGTCCTGAGCCTCGAACCCGGCGCTACGCTTTCGCTTGCCGTTGACGGACCCACGGCGCAGGCCGCGGGCGAGGGCGCCGACAATCTCGTGCTGCGAGCCGCTCGCGAGCTTTCCGCGCGCGTCCCGCAACTGCGGGTCGGCGCCTTACGTCTGACAAAGCGCTTGCCGGTCGCCGCTGGCCTCGGCGGAGGCTCCTCCGACGCCGCCGCAGCGCTACGTCTGCTCGCTAAGGCGAACGACCTTAGCCTGGACGATTCTCGTCTGCTCGAAGCCGCAAGGGCGACGGGGGCGGATGTGACCGTTTGCCTCGCGCCGCGAGCACGCATGATGCTGGGCGCCGGCGAGACGGTCGGCGCGCCGCTCGATCTTGACCCTCTGCCCGCGGTTCTCGTCAATCCGGGCGTCGCCGTCGCGACGCGGCCGGTATTCCAACGGCTCGGATTACAACCCGGCGAACGCGCGGGCGTCGGGGCGCATCCTGCCGTTCCCGCGCGCGCCGATCGCGAAGCCTTGTGGCGCTTGCTCGGCAAATGCCGCAATGACCTCGAGCCTGCGGCTTTGGCCGAAGCGCCGATCATCCGCGACGTTCTGGCGCTGCTCGTCGCGGCGCGAGGTTGCAAGCTCGCGCGCATGTCGGGATCGGGCGCAACCTGCTTTGGCCTGTTCAGCTCGCCGCTCGCGGCCGCGCGCACCGCAACCGCGATCCGCGCCGCTCATCCGCAGTGGTGGGCGAGGGCGGCAATCTTACGCTAAGGCGTCTCGCGATGCGCACACACGGCCGCAAGCCGCCCGCCCGCAAGGGCGTTCCTGAAAGGCGTCGCGACGCAGGGGCCGCGTCCGGCGACGTCGCGCTGCTCTATGGCGCGCATACGGTGCGCGAGGCGCTGCTTGCTGGAAAGCGCGAGCTTCTGGCGCTCTACGCGACGGAGAACGCTTGGTCGCGCATTGTGGAAGTCGCCGAGCGCGCCGGGCTCGAGCCGCGCCTCATCGAGGCGCGCGAGCTGACGCGACGCCTGGGCGAGGAGGCGGTGCATCAGGGTTTGCTGCTCGAGGCCCGCCCTCTGCCGGAACTCGCCCTCGACGAGATCGAGACGAAGAGCGGAATGGTGATCGCGCTCGATCAGATCACCGATCCGCACAATGTCGGAGCGATGCTGCGCTCGGCTGCGGCCTACGCCGTCGATGCGGCGATCGTCACCGAGCGTCATGGCCCGCAGTTTACCGGCGTGCTGGCCAAAGCCGCCTCGGGCGCGCTCGAGCATGTGCCAATCGTCACGGTCGTCAATCTCGCGCGCAGCCTCGAGCAGCTTTCTCGCCAAGGCTTTTGGGTGGTCGGCCTCGATTCGGCGGGCGAGACGGATCTCGAGGAGGCGCCGCTACGCGCGCCCATGGTGCTGGCGCTTGGGGCAGAGGGCAAGGGGCTGCGCCGATTGACGCGCGAACGCTGCGACCTCGTCGCGCGTTTAGACATGCCGGGGCCGATCAAGAGCCTCAACGTCTCGAACGCCTGCGCGGTCGCACTCAGCGTCCTGCAACGACGTCTTCGCCTCACTTGAGCCCAAACGCAAAAAGGCCCCGCCCGGCGTGGAGCCGGACGGGGCCTGAATCGTGGAGAAGGCGGCTTTACTGGAGCGCGCGTTTCAGCCAAGTCGGCGCGCCATTGCTGAGAAGATAGAACATGGCGACGCCGGCTGCGCCGAAGATGATGCGGATCGCCCAGATCACGCCGATAAGGGTTTGCCTCTCGGCGTTGATCGCATCCATCTTGGCTTTGAGCTCGTCGAGCTGCGCGTCGATTTGCGATTCGCGCTCGCGCGCAGCTTTTTCAGCCGCGGCTTCGCGTTCGATGCGCGCTTTTTCGATCTCGTCGAGACGGGCGCCGAGCGCGCCGATGTCGCGGTAGCATTCTTGCGTCGGCATGGGGCAACGGTCCTCGTCGCGCATCGGCGTTCCCGGACGCGTGCTCACTTCGCCAGGGGGCCGGGATTATCGGAAGAGACGGCGTGCAGATAGCCGTTGAGGGCGGCGACGCCGAGGCCGCCTATCCACTGCGCCCAGATCTGCCACAGATGAGACGTTTCGGCGGGAATCGGCGCGGGCAGGCCGTTCGAGCCGATATAGGCGAGCACGGCGCCGGCGATGGCGACAATGAGGTTGAGGGCGACGGAAATTCTGGGATCGATTGAAGGCATGAGATTTCCTTTCACTTCGCTGTGAGGAAGGGCTTGAGATCGCCGACGAAGGGGCCGAGCAATCTTTCGCCGCCGGCGCATTGCGGCTCGCGAGCCGCGAGCCCTGCCGCCAGCAGCGCCGCGCCGAGCGCGGCGCAGAACAGGAAGATCGGCCAAAGGATGGCGCGGGTCGGATCGTCACGCATGCGTGAAGCCGATGCGCCGCGCGTCGGCGAGCAGCTGGGCGGCGTCGAAGCCGTTTGGAACCTTGGCGGTAGCGCGGATCAGCGCGTCTTGGGAGACAGCCGCATAGAGCGCGCCGCCATTCGCCGGCGTCATATATTTCGCCAGCGCCGCATCGGTGATGCGGCCATACATGCCCCAAGTCGCGCAACCGATTGGCGCTGCATCCCAGGAGAAATGCGTCATGCAATGGCCATTGGCCGGGACCGGATCTCCCGCTACGTCGAAAGTGAAGCCGTCGCCGGAAGGAGGGGGATTGATCCAGGCGTCGGGCAGCTCGACGCCGCACATCAGACCCTCGAAGAGCCAGAGCGCGGTGCGCAACTCGCGCGGGTTAGCGGCGTCGACGGCGACCCAGGCGACTACTTTGTGCGGATTGGCGTATGTCGGCGCGAAGCCCTCATGCGCCCATAGATTGAGCGCGAAGATCTCGTCGCAGCCGGAGTTGTTTGCGGGGTAGTGGCCGTCGGAAAAAGCATGGTAGGCGTTCTTGATCGCCCATTCGCCGAAGATCGCGGGCTGGGGAAGCGCGTTGCCCGTCCACACGCCGATCATATGCGCCGCGCCGGCGACGACGCAGTCGCCGAGCGCATCATTGAGATACATTTCCTTGAGCGCCGCTTGCGCTTTGACGGAATAGTCGCCGGTCTCCGGCGGATCGGGGAGGTTCGCGCCGAGATAATTGGCGAGCCGCAGCCGTGGCGAGTGCGGCGCGGGGCGGCGTCGGCCGCCAATGGCGAACTGGCGCTTGGTTGTGGGATCGACAACGATGTGCATGGGAGGACTCCCGTGAGAACGGCCGGAAGGCCGGGAAAGCGCTTAAACCTCGAGCGCGAACAGGATTGCGCCGGCGGTTGCGCTAAGGGGGCGCGCGTGCGCAAGGACTTCCACAGCGCTTGAGGCTAGGGCGTAAGGGCTTGGAGGCGGGCGAGATCAGCCTTGCTTCGTCAGCGCCGCCGGTTCGCCGAGCAGCACAAGGGCCCCGCACATCGCAGCCACATCGCGCGGCGTCGTCAGCCGGCGTGGTCTTGACGACATCAGCGACGATCAGCGCGGCGGCGATGAGCGCCGAGGCCGTCCATTGCGACGCGTTGAGCGGCTTCTCATCGCCTCGGGCGCCGAGCAGACGCGTCCCTGGCAAGAAGGCGAAGCGCCGCCTCGTCGTAGGGCTTGCCGATCCGGCTCCAGAAAGGCGTAAAATTCCGTCGCCTGCGGGTTCACGACCGGGATCTCGACGTAAAGCTCGCGCGTCGCCTTCTCGGCGTCATAGCCTTCGAGGCGCTTGGCGACGCCGCCGTCACGACGCGCGCCGAGAAGCCAAAAGCCTTCCTCCGGCACGTGCGCCTCGACATGCGTCGCCCAGAAGCCGAGTTCGGCGCGGCCCATAAGGTCGTCGAAAGCATCACGGTTGCGCACGAAGCGTAATCATGGCGCGCCCCCGGAAAACTTGGCGAGCAGCAGATAGACTTCGAGGCCGATAATGATCGGCCCGACGATATGTGGCCACAGCGTTTCCCAAAAACTCGGCTCGCGACGCCAGGTCTTGCGGTCGCCGATGCGCACCGGCGCTGCGTCGCGCGGGTCGTCGTTGGCCCAGCAGAGCGCTACGCCAAACATCAGCAGCGTCGCAGCGAAGAGCAGTCCGGCCACGGTTTCTTCAGTCGTCAGCATGATCGCCTCCAACGGTCCGGGCGGCGCGAGAGGCGCGCCGCCCGGAAGTCCCTCGCAAAGGCTTTGAAATCGATCGCCTGAGCCGCGTTGGGGCGGCATCGCCCGAAGCCGGGAATCTAAAGCGACGGCAGCGCCGGGAAGTCCTTCGCCGGATCTCCGGTGAGGAGGCCGTTGAAGTGATAGGAGACGCCGAGCTTCACGACATTCGCGCGCATCGGGACCTCGGCCAGGAACTGCTGCGGGACCGGGAAGGCCGGGACCGTCCCATAGGCGAAGCCAGGAAAGCTGGCAGCGTGCGTCCCGAGATCGGCGTGCAGATATTCGACGCGCGCCGACCAGTTCGGCAGAAAGGCCCATTCGAGACCGCCGCCGGCCGCCCAGCCGCCATAGATGCGGCCTGCCGCGCCCGGCGCATAGGTCGCGGCGAGCGCTGAGCCGTAGGCGTATTCATTGACGTTCGCCGCGCCATAGGCGGCGCCGCCGGTTCCATAGACGAGCAGCGTCGGCGTGATAAGGAAGCCGATGCGCGCGCGCGCCGAGCCGGCCCATGGCATGGCGCGGCCAAGCTGCGCGATCGACGGGTTGAGACCGCCGGGCGTGACGAAGGTCGAGGTGTGGCCGCCATTGCCGGCGAAGACGAGCGCGTCGGTTTCGAGGCCCGCGACGAGGCGTTGAAAGCCCGCGAACTGGTAGTTCCAGCCGACGTGGCCGCCGGCCGCGAAGCCCGAGGCGTTCATGATCGCGACGCCGAGGATGTAATAGGGGTAGGGCGTCCACTGCTGCACGCCGGTCTGGCTCAGGCCCTCGCCGGCCGCGAGAACGGTGGCTGCGGAGTTGTCCCAAGCGAAACCGCCGTCGACTCCGGCATAGAAGCCGGTCCAACTGGCCGTCGTCGTGGCGGGCGCCGGCGCCGGCGCCTTGCGGGATGGGAGATCGGCGGCGAAAGCCGAGTGCGCGAACAAGAGCAGTCCAACGATTGCAACGGCCACGCCATGAAAGGCGCTGACAAGCCGCGACAAGCCTGCGGGGACGCCCGCGAAAGCAGTTCGAAGTTTCATGAATTTCCCCATTGAAGAGGACCGCGGCGCATTTTCATGCGGGGAGGACATGAGTTGGCGCTGCGCCGCGGCCCCGAAGGCGCCGCGCGCCGATCCCTTCGCGCGCCTGAACGCGCGAATCAGCGATGAAGAAGCCAGAAAAGGCCCGAGGCGACGAGAGCGCCCGACGAAAACCACCAGAAGGCGCGAGACATGGCGACCGCATAGACGAAGCCGAGCGGCGCGATGAGGCAGAGGAGCGCGACGAGGAGGGTAAGGGAAAGCCAGTTTTCAAGGACGCCTGGCTCTTCGGTCTTGAACACTAGGCCGCCCTCGCTGGATGCGCGGTCAGCCACGCAAGCCATGCCTGTGCGCCCTGACCGCGTTTCGACGGTTGGCCGGGCGCGCCGGCGCGCTCCCAGAGCCTGCAAGCGAGATAGCCTGCGCCATAGGCGTTTCTGGCTTTTAGAATCTGGTTCAGATGAATGAGTTCCGGATGCGTCAGCTCCCACCAGACGCCCTCGAGCTGCTTTTCGACCGCTGGAGTCGCGACGATGTCGATTCCCGTCGCTCGCTTAATCGCGTCGAGGCGATCATCGTGCATCTGGAACAACCCGAAGGCCTCGCCATGGTCTCCGCGCACGCTCGGGTCGAAGCTCGACTCGGCGTCCGCCTGCTCGACGAAAGCCGCGGCGTGCCACGGCTCGAGCTTGACCCCCTGCGGCGAGGTCTTGGCCGAAAAGAAGGTGTATATTTCGCGGGCGTTGGAAAGCTGCCACGAAAGATAGCGCGAAGGGTCGAACATCACGAGGCCCTCTCTTTCGCAAGCTGCGTCTTGACGCGCGCAATCATGTCCCCCTGGCTGACGTTCTTGCCGGGGCATTGGTGCGCGTCTCGTAGGCACTGGCGATGAAAATGCAGCGTCTCGGGATCAATGCGCAGCGCATCATGCAGGATAGCCAGCGCCGCAACCGCGTTGTCGCGCACCTTGGCGCCGTCGCCCTCGTTAAAAGGCTCGCTGCCATAGTCGCCGACCATCTCGACGCCGATCGAGAGACGATTGTAACAGGAGGCATGCACCCCATCGGACTCGAGATCACAGGCGACGATAATGAGATCCGGCGCGACGAAGAGGTGGGGTCCGCTGTGCCAGCCTTCGCAACTTGCATAATAGTGGTTGAGGTTCCTGGCGCGTTGCACGGCCGCGGACTTGCCCAGGCCGAAATGTGTCCACTGCGCGAGGCTCGGCTCGGCGGTGTTGTGCAGCACGATGAACTCGGGTTTCCATCGTGCCCATCTCTTCTTTGCGACATAGGCGCGGAATTCGTCGATCGGCAGGGCGAGAGGATCTGCAAGAAAGGTCATGGGAGGCTCCCTGTGAAGCCCGGCCGGCAAGGCCGGTGAAATTTTCGATCCTCTTGGCGGCAAAGTCGCGCGCGCGCGCATCGCCCGCAGCCGTCAAGGACGGGGCATCCTTGAGCACGGCGGTCGCTGCGCGCAGAGTTGAAGGCGGAGACCAACGCGCGCTTATCCGACGCGCCGAGCGCCTTCAGGGCGTGAAAAGCAGAAACCGGATTTCGAAAGCGACGATTTCAGCGCCGAGTAGATGCACCCGGTTCTCCTCAAAGAAGTTCGGCGCCCTTTTTTGGCGCCGATTTGCGCTTTGGTTCGACTGCGGCGTCGGCGATAACCATCGCGACGATCGCCACGGCCCCTGCAAGCAGAAGCCAGGCCTCGAGAGCGGGCGAGTCATTGAGTAATCGTTTCCTGGCTCGACCGTTCGGTCGGAGCGCGCGAGGAAGACGCGCAGGCGAACCGGCTCTCGCCTGCGCGCGGTTGGCGATGAAAATTTGCTAGGAGCAAATTCCTGCTCCTCTCGCGCGAGAAGGGCGCGAGAGGAGCGTTCATTCGACAGGCGGAGCCGCCGGTCTCAGCTCTGCAGCGTCGCGCCGACAACCCATTTCAGCGTCCCGCTCCGACTCACGAGCTTCCACAACGTCGGGTCGCCGACATTCGTGGCGGAGGCGTTGTGAATGACTGAGCCGACGGGATAGGCAGTACTCGTCGGAACCGCCGTGGCGACCCCTTGGAAGATCATGCTGTAGGATGGAGCGGTGGCCGAACCGAGCAGCACGCCTCGCATCGCGACGCCGCCATTGGCGAAGTCTGGGATCTTCGCCGCGTCGACCGGAAAGCCGTTCGCCTTGAGGCAGCGGCTGTTCACCAAGGTAAGAAACGCCTGACTCGTCGCTGCCCAATCAAAACCGATGCCGCCGGAGGGATAGCTCTTGGCGCGGAACGGCGCGGCGCCATTTAGTTCTCTGAAGTCGCTCAGCGCCAGAAAATAGTCAGAGCCCGCCGTCGGATTGCCGATCTGCGCTCCGCCCGTCTTGGTCGGCGATGTGGCGCGGAAATAGGAAATCTGCCCAACGCCGCCGACAATCGTCGGCGGCCCTCCGAGCGCATCGGGCGTGTTGGAAGAAGGCGCGCCGAGAAGATTGGACGCGAGTGCTCCGCCGATGACGACAGAGCCTCCGCCAATTGTGACGGAGCCGCCGGTCTCCTGATAGCAGCTCACGAGCGTCGTGATCGTCGACGGGCTGTTCGCCCAAACGTCGATTGTGTTCGCTTCGAATTGCCCGCCGATGACATGCGCGCCCGTCAGGCTGTGATCATAAAGCCCGTAGTTATTTTGCCGATGCGTGCATTGCAGAACCATAATCCCGTTGGCGTCATGGCCATCGATCATTATGCCTGCACCACCGTTGCCATCGACTTCCGTGAAGGAAATCGAAGACAAATCGCACCCATTGGTCGGCGTGTCGCCGGCGTTGCCGTAAGCGTGCACGCCATCGCCTGAGAACCCTTGAATTGAGCAGCCGGTGATCTTGCCGGCGCAATTGAAATAGACGCCATGCGCGGTGGAGGGGCCGCTACTCGGCCCAGCGCCAGCGAGATAGAGGTTTTCGATCAGAAAGCCGCCTGCGCCGAGCAGGCCGGACTGCTGCCCGCTGTTGTTGATTGGATAGCCCTCGAAGTTGGCGCGAACGCCGCCAAGGCCGGCTGCGAAGACGAGCTGCGTGCGGCCGGCAGCGTTGGCGAAAACGCCGCTTGTGCCGATAAGCCGAACGTTTCTGTTCAACTCGATGCCGAAACCTTGCGGCATGTTGGGAAGCGCCGGGGTCAGAAAATTATAGGTTCCGTCGCTGACCGGCGCATTGCCAGGTCCAGGCCCGAAAACGATCGTGCCCCCGGGCGAGTAGGCAAGATTGTCTTCCAAATGGTCGAAGGAGGCGAGCGCCGCCGCCACGATCGGCGCCCAGTCACTGTAGGGCGACGCAAAGTTCGCTCTCGCGAAGTCGTCGATGTAGATGGTGGGATTGACGGGGCTAGTCATAACCGTGTTCCTTTCCTGACTCGAAGAAACTTAATATTTTGCCGCGAGGATCGCCTGGAGATAGGCGAGCTGCGCGGCTTTCGCGCTGTTTTGCAAGCTCTCCTTGAAGAGAAGCGCGCGAAAGAGATTGCCCCACCAGGGCGAATAAGAGGGCGAAGCGGACGAACCGATCCACAACGTCGCGTCGGTCAGCGTAGAGGATTGGATGCTTGCCGAGATCGAGCTCGTCGTCCACGCGCCGCCGTCGACCGACGCGCCGACGAGCTGGTCCACGCTCGACCAGGCGAAGACGATGAGATGCGGCGTCCCGGTCGAAAGCGTTCCTGAGAGCGTCGTGCAGCTCGTGGCGCCGGTCGGAATCCAGCACAATTGCCTGTTGAGGATGCCGAGAACCCAACCGTGCGCCGCGGTCAACCCGGAACCGGCGAGCGCGTAAATCGTCGAGCCCGTCGTCGGCGTCGAGGCGCTGATGTCCGCCTCGATCGCGAGCGAGAAATCGCCGGTGATCGGCCATTGCTGCGCGCCGGTCGCGTCCGTGAAATTCGCTTGGATGTTGTTCGCGGTCGAGCCGTTGAAGGCCCATGCCGAGAGGACGGTCGAATTGACATTCGTTGAGAGCGTCGGCGCCGAGGTCGTCAGCCACGCGGAAGTCTGGCGCTGCTGGTCGAAATAGGTGCTCGACGACGACGCGGCTTGCGCGACGAGATCGGCCATCAGATTCGGCCATAGGCCGATCTGCTCCTCACCGGGATAGCAGGCCGTGCCGCAGCCGGCGAAGGCCGGCGCGGCGAGCAGGAGCGAGAGGAGGAGGACGAGAGTTTTTTTCATGGTCAGCGAATCCCCGCGATATGAAGCCCCGCCGCCCCGCCGGCGATGAAGCCGACGGCTGCTGCGATAATGTAAAAGGCGGCAGTCATCGCGAGAACAGCCGCGAGATCGGCGTCAGGATCGCCGCGACGAGATAGAGAACGAGCAGGCCGAGCGCTCCTGCGATCTGGCTGCTCGTTGGCGCGACGGATTTAATCTGCCACATTGCCTCACCATGCTGTCGTTAGAGTTTGGCCGATTCCGATGAAGCTCGGGCTAGCGAAGTCGACCAGATAGTTGTTTCCGGTCCCGCACGTCGAGTTGGCGAACGCCTTGCCGGATAGCCCCGAGTTCGCAACCGGCGTGCAGTCCTTGTTCGCAACATTGTGCGCGAAGAGATGCGTCTGGGAGCCGAAGATGTTTACGCCATTGGGCGTCACCATCGCGCCGAGCGTGATCGTCGGATTGGTCGCCGTGCCGGGATCGCCGGTAAGCGGGATGTCGATTTGGTTCGCGAGGCCGCCCGTCGTGTAGCTGTTGGCGGTCGCCAGAATGGGAGAGCCCGTGATCGAAATGCCGCTCGCCGAGGCGAGGCAGGTTCCCGTCGAAGACGGCGTCCACATGGCGAAAGTCGTCCCGCCGGTCGGATAAGCGCCGTCGAGATAGCAGAAGCCGTAGTTCGTGAAGCTCGGGATGTTGCTGTCCGTGTAAAACTGCAACGTCTGCTGCTGCGCCGCTGTGACCGAGCCGACCGCGCTCGACGGCGGCATTTGGAACGTCACGCGCACGCCGTAGTGCGAGCCGTTGCCGTCGACCGAGCCCGCGCCGAGCCGCTGCGCCGCGATCATCGCGAAGGGCGGCGTGCGCTTGCCCGAGAGGTTCCAGGCCGCCCATTTCCCTTGGTAGGCGCCGACGATCGCATTGCCTTGCGGCTCTTGATGGACCGCGTCGCTCTGGTAGGGCCCAACAAAGCTCGGGCCCGTCACGACAAGCCGGCGATCCGCGAAAGCCTCCATCACATTCGCAGCGTTGACCGCGAACATGAAAAGCTTTTCGTTGCCGCCGAAATTCGAAGAAGACGGAAGCGCGGAGAAGATCGGAACGCCGACCGGGTTCGGCGCGTCCGAAACATCGGAGATGGTGAACTGCGCCACCATTGATTTGAGTTCGGCGAGGTATCCGGGGTAGCAGGGCGAGAGATAGATCGAGTCCGTCGATCCTGAGCTACTGACAGCCGAATTCGTCGGCCCGACAGTGAACGTCGTCGAAACCCACGAGACGATGTAGCCGATGAAAGCGCTCGCTGTGGCGTCATAGGCGCACCATCCGGCGACAGGCTGGCTCACGCCGTTGAGCGTCGATGGCGCCGAGCCAACCGCAATCGCCGTGTTGCCGCTCGTCGAGGTCGTGAAAGACGCGGTCGCCGTGACGCTGGCCGCCGCCGCCGCCGACTCGCCGAGCCGCATCGGCACGCCGCCGAGATGATAGCTCCAAGGCCCGGTGATCCCCGGCAACGCACCCGAATTCGATTGGACGGTGTTCTTGATGTATTTCTGCGCGGTGACGAAATTGGTCCAATCGTTATTGCCGCCCGGCGCGAGAATGTTCGGGTAGCTCCCGATCCAATCCTGGCCGCCGTGCGACATATTCTCGGCGATGATCGCATTCGGCGCGGTCCATCCCGTCCCTGCGATGAACTGCGCCGCGAAGCTCGACATCGGCGATTCGATGAAGAAGGAGCCGTTACCGTAGTTCCCCGCGTAAGCGGCCTCTTTCAGCAGAGAGAACCCGGACCAGCTCGAAATCAGAACCGTCTTGCTGGTCGAGCTGTTCGAATTAGAAAGCGTCTCCCACATGCCGCGCGGCCCGAGAACGGGGCTCGTCGTGATCATGAAGGCGTTGGGGTTGACGTTCGACCCGGTGAGCAGGGTCATGAACGTCGTCTCGTTGGCGATCCCGCAAGTCGAGGGGCCGAGCGTGATCGAGACGTTGACGGAATAGACGCCGTTGCCGCCGCTCATGCCCGAGACGAAGCCCGTAATCGCCGGATTGGAGCCCGCCGTGAGCCCCGCTGTCGAGATGACCGCGCCGGGGACGGCGGCGGAAAAAGGCGTGCCGCTGACGCCGCTGATCGTGACCTGGCCGCCGCTCGTCGTCGAGAAAGTGCAGGTCGCGCCTTGAACGGCGTTCGTCCCCGGCGCCATCATGGTTGACTGGCCGTAGCCGATGAAGGTCAACGCGCTCGGGAGGGGAGCGGCGAGCGCCGGCGCAACGGCTGTCGACAGCAGGCCCGCAAGTAGCGATTTGCCTAAGAATTTCATGGCTCCGTTTCCTTCCCGCCCTCAGAAGTATTCGACGATCGCGGCCAAGCCGACGCCGCCCGTTCCGCCTGCGCCAGATGTCGAATTGGTTTGCGCGCAGCCGCCGCCCCCGCCGCCGGCACCAGTGCCGCCGACGCCGCCCGCGCCGCCCGTATAGGTCGAAATCGCCGAGCCGCCGCCGCCGCCGGCAGCGCCTCCGATGACAATGGGGCCGGCTGTGAAATTCGATCCAGAGCCGCCGGCGCCGCCGTTGGAAGAGGAGCCAGCGGAGCCGCCGCTGGCCTGCGCAAGCTGCGTCGTATAATAAACCACGCCGCTGGCGCCTCCCGAACTCGTCACGTTGCCGGTTGTGATTCCTCCCCCCGAGCCGCCGCCAGCGCCGGGATAGGGCGTAGAGCCGCCGATATTCCCCGCCGAGCCAGACGCCGCCGATCCTGCGCCACTGCCGCCGCCGATAAGATTGTTCTGGTTAGTGCCGCCGCTGCCGCTCACCCCGGCGATGCCGAAAAAGGCACCCGCACTGCCCGCCGACGCGCCGGAGCCGCTTCCGCCCGCTGTTACGGTTCCTGCGCCGCCGCCGCCGCCGCTTGCGACCGCGAGACCCCCGCCCGCGCCGCCGCCGCCGCCGCGGCCTCTGACGACGTATGTCGTGCCGTTCCAAAGATAGGTGTCGCCCCCTGGCGAACCCGCGCTCCCGGATGTCGCCGAGGCGCTGGACACCGCCCCTCCTGCTGTGCCGCCAGCGCCTACGACCATTGTCAGCGTGCCGGTCGGGAGCGCCGAAACGGCGAGCGACGCGGTCATATAGGCCCCGCCGCCGCCGCCCGCGCCTCCGGAGCAGGCGGCGCCCGAAGTCTGCACCGCGCCCGAGCCGCCGCCGCCGCCCGCGCCTTGAACGAAGATGTTGATGAACTTGGCCCCGGTTGAGGGCGTGTAGGTCGTCGAGCCCGCCGAGGTATAGGTGATGACGTTGGTCGGCGTCGTGCCCGAAACCGAGAGCGTCCCGCCGGAGAAGGAAAGCCCAGAGCCGAAGGTTCCGGCCTGCACTTTCGTCCCGTCCGAATAGACGAATTGGTTGGCCGAATAGCCCGACGTCAGCGAAGAATTCGCCGAGATCGACCCGCCGCCGGCCGTCGCCCACGTCCCGTCGCCGCGCCAGAAGGTCGACGACGACGCGCCCGATCCGCTGTTGAGATTGCCGACCGGAAGATTGCCTGTGACCTGCGAGGCGAGGCTGATGTTTGAGCAGGCGTTGCTCGCGCAATTGATTGTCTTGTTCGTGAGCGTCTGCGTCGCCGCCGCGCCGAGAAGCACATCGACCGCGGCAGGCGGGAGCGTGAAGCTCGAAGAGCCGCTATTCGTGGAAGCGACAATCGAAGACGATTGGCCCGCGACATTACCCCAAATGAGCAGCGCGCCCGGCGAGCCGTTGGCTCCGACCTCGAGCGTCGCGCCGTTGATCGTCAGATAGGGGATGCAGGAAATCGTCGTGCCGCTCGCGGCGTAATAGGCGACGCAGTATTGCGAGCCGCTGTTGACGGTGCCGGAGCCGGAAGCGGAACCCCATGTCGGCGTCGCGCCGGCGCCTTGGCTCTCGAGAAACTGCCCCGACGAGCCTTGCCCGAGCGCCTGCAGCTTGGCGCCGTCGCTGTAGAAAAGCTGCCCGGCCGAAAAGCCGCTCGTCGGCGTCGAATTGCCGGTCAGCGTGCCGGAGTTGGGATTGTAAGAATTGCCCTCCTGCGCGAGCGCGGGCGCGCCCAGAAGCGCAAAAAGCGACGCGAGGAAGAGAAGGGAGCGTTTCATCGTCATTGCGCCTGTCCCGAAATGAACGCCGTGGCGCTCGCCGTCTTGGTGAAGGGCCCCGTCGAAGAGAAAACTGCGACGATGCCTGTCGTGAAGGCTAGCGGGTTCGGCCAGGCTCATATTGAGCGCGCCGTTCGCTGCGGATCGGGTATGCCCATTTTGGCGCGACAACGCCGTCCGCGGGCGCGCTCGTCGCGTCGAAAAGCATGAGCCAGCCGGCGGCGGTCGAGCTCGCCATCAAGCTCATGAGGTTGCCGGCGGCGCTCTTGAGCACGAGGCTCGAAGCGGCCGTTGGGGTCACGCTTGCAGCGAGCGCCGCCTGCTGAAACGTCGGCGTTGAGGCAAAAGCCGGAAGAGCGCCGGTGAGGGAAACCGACCAAGATCCGGATTGGACCGCCGCTACGCTGTCGCCGCCGCTCGTAAGCGTCCAGGTGCGGCCCGTTGACCAAGAGCCGCTCTGCGTGACGGCGCCGATCACGTTCGAGCCAGCGGGGAGGGCGCCTGAGACTGAAACGGTCCACGCGCCACTCTGCGTCGCCGCGACGCTTTGTCCGGACCATGAAACGGTCCACGGCGCGCCTGACTGCGTCACCGCGCCGATCACGTTCGAGCCCGTTGGAAGCGCGGGCATTTGCTTGACGTTGACGAAGAGCCCGTTGATCTTGTCGCCATAGGCGCGATCGAAGCTCGCGCCGTTCCACAGCATCGGCGCTTGGGCGGGGATGCCGGTTGCGCTTTGGCCGTCGCCCGAGACCTCGCGCGGGCGATCGTAACTCGTCCCGTTCCAAAGCAGATCGACCGATGCCTCGATGCCGGTTGTCGACATCGCGTCGCCGGAGACCGAACGCAGGCGATCAATGCTCGAGCCGTTCCACAGGCCGCAATTCTCGATGACGACGTTTTGCGGCGGGCAACCGTCCTGAGTGGCGGCGCGCTCGATGAAATATTTTGCGGAAACTGGATCGTAGAGCGTCTCTGCCTCGATCGCGATTCCGGTCGGCGTGAAGCCATTGAGGCCCGGGCCGGCCGAGGCAAAAACATCCCAGGCCACCGCCGCGCCGCTCGAATGCGGGTTCGCCAGCGCCGACTGCAGCGGTACGGCGAGCGAGCCGACCGTGAAGCTTTGCGAGACATAGGCCGACTCTTCGAAGCCAGCGCCAGTGTCGAGACGAATCTGTTGACCTGGATTGAGCCCGACTGCCGCGTTGAGCGTGATCGACGTGGCGCCCGCCGCGACCGCACCGTTGAGCGTCGAGCCGCCGGCGCCCTTGCCCTGCAGATTTCTCGCACGGTCGAACGACAATCCCGAGCTTGCGCCCGTATTGGTGAGCGGGCCGCCGGCGTTCCACTCGTATTCTGCGGCGATCGCCGTGCCGACTCCCGAGGCGCCGTCGAGCTCGCCTGCGGCCCAGCGCTCTATTTCGACGGTTTGATTCGGCGCGTTGTAGAAGTAGGCCGCGCTCGCCGCGATGCCCGCAGGCGTCGAGCCGTCAGGGATCGTCGCGTCGCGCGCCTGGTTGTATGCGAAGACGGAAACCCCGACGTTCGCGGCGTGATTCCTGGCAAAAACCGCCTGAACGACTTTGGTGGTCGTGTTGACCGAGGTCAGGAAGACGGCTTCCTGATTGGTTCCCGAGTTGACGAGAAGCTGCGAACCGACTTGCAGCGTCGTCGTCACGCCGCGATTGGTAAAGGAGACTGCGGCAAGCGTGACGCTCTGCGGCGACGTGGAGGCGGTGATCGCGCCGGAGGCGACGGTCGTCGAGAGCGGCGGCCCGGCGAGCTGCTGCGCGCCAGCGGCGACGCCAGCCGCAGAAACGCCGTCGAAGCCCGTCTCGCGCTGGCGGTCGAGATTGCCGACGCTATTTACGAGCTGCGCGACGCCGCCGGTGTTGAGCCCGTAGGTCGTCCCGCTGAGCGCCTGGTTGTCTGTGTTGTGGAAGGCGAGAACCGCCGACTGATAGCCGGTCGAGGGATCGGTGACGACCTCCGGCAAGGGATAGGTTTTCGACGGCGCGCGCAAATTGCCGAAGCCGTCGATGAAGCCGACTTCCGTAGCAAGGCTCGGCGCGGGCGCACCCGTCGTTCCGACCGAGGCGTTGGGGCCGCCGCCGCCGCCGCCGCTCAGCGCGAAGCCAAGGCCGGAGCCGCCCGAGATGTTGAGGCTCGTCGCGCCGCTTGCCGTGATCGCGGCGATATAGGTCGCCGAGCCGGGCGCGAAAGGCAGGGCTCCGCCAGCAGGTATTTCATCGAAGGCGGTCGTCGCGATCACGGCGTTGCCGCCAAAGGCGACGAAGGCCGGCTGCGACCCGGTATTGTAAACCATGACCGTCGCGCCGGGCGGCAATGCGACGCTCGCGCTGGATGTCGAGACCGAAAGCTGCGCCGTGTTGCCGTTTGGCGCAAAATTGCCGTTTGCGCTCCCGCCGCCTGAGAAGGATGTGATCTTGTCGCCGGCGCCGTCCTCGATCACGACGCCGGTCGTGATCGATCCGTCGGGATTCTTCCATTGCATCGAAAGCTCCTTTTTGAGCGCGCGCGGAGAGTGGCGCGCGGGAGACCGCGCGCGCCGACGTTCGTTTCCTGGTTTGAGCGAAAGGTTCGTCGCTTCAGAGCATGTTCCCAAAAAGTGCGAAGCGGTTTTTGGGAAAGAACATGCTCAATCAATCACGTGAAGAGTGGCTCGACGGGGATATTTTCGAACGCGCTTTACGAGGTGGCGACGCTCGGCATGAGGTAGTGGATTGTCATGCGGACGGCGCCGCCCGTGAAATTGCCGCCTGCCGCCGTAAACAGGACGGATGTCGCAGCGTAAAAAGGAGCGGGCCCGATCAGACCGAGGTTTGTCGAACCCGCGCTGACGCCGAGAGAGGACCCAAATTCCGAAGGGCTGCCGGAAACGCCGCAGCTGTAGGAGGTTACGCCGGTGATCGTCGTGACGACGAGATTGGAGACGGCGAGCACGATCGCGCCGGCCGGAATTTGCGCCTTTGAAGCGGTCGTCGCGCCCGAGAGCGTTACGAGCTGCTCAAGACAGCCCATACCGAGCGCGCCGCCATGCGCCGCCTGCGCGAGTAAGGAGGTTGCGCCGAGCGTAATGACCTCGGAGAGCTTCGCCGCCGGAAAGCCGCCAGCGGTAGAGCCATCTTGCAGGCAGAGGCGATTGTTCGTCGTGTCGACGATGACCTCGCCGGGCTTACCGGTGAAAGCGGCGACGTTTGCGGCGCTGTCGCGCCGCAGTTGAACCTGCGTGCTCATGAGGTGACGCTCCCCAAATCAATGACGGCATAGGCCGCCCCAATCGCCGTGCCGAAATCGTCAAAGAGGCTCGACGCTGGGTTTGCGTGGCCCCAGTCTTGCGCCTGACCAAGCAAGAGGGACGTCGCGACCGGCCCGACCGCGCCGCCGCCGCTTGGCGCATAGCTGTAGGCGGCGCAGGTCGAGAGATCCTGCAGTCCGCCGCCGAACACGTTGAAGCTCTGGAACTTCAGATAGACCGTCTGGCCGATGAAGTCGCTCGGCAAGGCGTATTGCACGACCGCGCCGTCGAGCCGCGCAAAGGGCGCGCCGATTGGATGCGCCGCGGGCGTCGTGCCGTACATGCCGCGCGGCAAGCCGGTAAGCGCATATTTGTTGGCCGCCGTGAGGTTCGCGGTCGTAAAGCCAATGAGCTCTCCGTCGACGAGGCAGAGGGTCTGCCCTGCGAGCGCCGCCGCCTGCGTCGCGCTGCCGAGCGTTCCGGCGCTTTCGGTCAAATCGACGTCGAGCGAGTCCGTGACGTCGTAGCCGCTCGAAGTCGGCAGCACTGTGGTGAGAAAGCCCTGGCGAAGCGGATTCTGGATCGTGACAATGCGCTGATAAGAGATGTTGTCGAGCGAGGCCCAGACCACGCAGCCGCCCCAGTTGGGATCGGCGACGCCGGCCGCGCCGCCCGAAGCGCCGAGCCAGATTTCGGCGACATTATTCGTAAGTTGTGGCGGCGGCTCGAAGATGAGCGGCGTGTTCACCGCAGCGGCGGCGACCGCCATGTTGAGCGAAGCGCCGCCCGCGGCGCCGGTAGGATTGGGCGCGGGCGTCGATACGCCGATCACGAGTTCCTCGGCGAGAACCGAAAGCTTGCCTTGGTCGTCCTCCTCGATCTCGACGATCCGTACCGGCGCGCCGGTCAATCCGAGATTGGCGTCGGAGAGCGCGACGATGTCCATCGGATCGAGCAGGCAAAATTCCCAGGAGAGATCAAACCTATATTGCGCGCGCACATAGAGACCGCGCTGCAAAAGGGTCTGCGCGACGATCGACGCGACGTTCAGATCGCAAATCTCACGCGCGGTGATCGTCGACCCGACGCGCAGGCCAAAGCGCTCGATCATCGCCTGGTCTCGCGCTTCGACCGGCGTCGCCTGATATTCAGGCAAGCCTTGCCCGCTCGTGACGCCGGTGCGGTTCAGCGCTTCGACTCGCTGCAAGTTGGGAAGCGAATAGGGATCGACGCGCGTAGCTTTTATGGGATCGGCTCCCGGGGAGTAGACGAGATCGTCGTCATCGAGCGCGAAGAACGGCGTCACATTGGGAACATAGGTTATGCCGTTTCCCGTAACCGTTTGATCGCCGTAAGAGATGAAGCGCAGGCGATCCCCGGACCAGACCGCCGCCGTGTTCAGGAGCTGCAGCCAGCGCGTCAACACGCTTGAAGCTGTCTCGACCTGATTGAGCGAGGGGCTGAAGCAAAGGCCTAGGGCGCGGCAATAGCTTTGAAGCGACGCGTCGTCGCCTGAGCCAAAGAGCGTCGTCGCGTCAATGCTGGCGCCGGGGAAGCCCACGCCATACTGCTCATTGAGGAGGAAATCGGCGACGACCTGCGCCGGATCGGCGTCGAGGCCATTCGCGCCGGTGCCGAGCAAGGCCCCTTGCACCTCAAAGTTGAGCGTGCCGATGCTCGCCGATTGTCCGAGACCGAAATTCGCCGCGCAGACGTAGGCGACGCCAGGGTAGGAGAGGCTCGCGCTCGGATTGCTTGCGGCAAGGTAGCCCCAAGGCGGTTGCGGCGTCGCGCCCTTAAAGAGCGTGAGGCCCAGCCCGGAAAGTCCCGAGCCGCCACCCGTGACGGTTCCATTCGAGCTCGCATAGGCCGTCCCATAGATCGACTGGCCCTGATAGACCTGGTTTACTCCGATGATTGGACCCTCGCAGAGCGCCATCATCAAGTCCGCACTGTAGGTCCAGCCGGAAATCGACCAGGTGTATCCGCCGCCGCCCTTGGAGCCGCTCAGAACGCCCCCTTTGCCGGTGACGGGCGTCGGCGAGTAGACGGGGTTCGCGCGGAAATTCGCGTAATAGATGATGTTGACGGCGAGCTTGTTCATCCCCCAGAGCAGCGGGATCGGCAGCACGTTCGTCGCCGTCTGCAACTGCAAGCCGGTATAGCTCGGCCAGATCATGGCCGAGTTGGGCGAGGATTTCTTTGCGACGAGGAAGCTCATCGGTCGTCGCCCACGAGGCTCGCGAAAATCGCTCTGTCCATTCGAGCCCGCATCATTGCGTTCTGAGTGACGACTTCTTCGAGCACGACCCCTGCGGGGAAGGAGGCATGAACCACCGTGAGCGGCTCAACACGGCTCACGATCGCGCCGTGGCTGTGACAGCGCCCAACACGAAAGAGCATCACGTCGCCCGGTTTTGGCGTCTCGACTTTGGCGGCGCGAGACAGGAGCGCCTCGAGGTAGCGCTCCTCGCCGCGATGCAGATGCCAGTCATGCGCATAGGGGCGGGGATCGAAAGCCTCGACGACCCCCAAATCGACGAAGACGCGAACCAGCAGCATGCCGCAATCGCAGCCGACGCCCTTGATGTCGGCGCAATTGTGATAGGGCGTGCCAATCCAGCTCTTCGCCTCCGCGACGATTTTGTTGCGCATGAGCAAGGTCCAAGCCTCCGCCATGATTGTCACACCGCCATCTGCGGCGGGGGGACGAAGGGGAAGCCGCGGAAATTGGCAAGGTTGTTGAAGCGCGTCTGGCAGGTTCCCTGCGTGTGATCGCAGCCGTAAAAGACCGTAAAGGCGTCGCCCGTTGCCGGCGTGAAGGGCAGCGGATAAGCGAGCGTCAGAGAGACGCCGGGCGCGACGAGCTTCACCGTTGCCGCAACTCCGGCGTTCGCCCCTGACGAAAAAACGAGCTTGCCCTGCGCATGTGCTGCCAGCGCGGCTGAAGAAAAGATGAGGCTCGCGGTCGAGCCCGCGCCGGCGTTCGCCTGTGTCGAGAAGGCGCCGGCGGGCAGGCCGCAGACCAAGTCGTAAAGCGTGTTCTGGCAGGTCGCGCCGAAAATATTGCGCGGCATGTCAATGTCGAGCAGCACGAGCTCATTGGCGACGGTGATCTTCGCTCGGGTGCGGCCGACCTCCTCGATTGTCGAGATGCGGCCGTAAAAAAGCGTGACGCCGCCGACGAGGGCTCCGCCGACGAAATCGGAAAAGAACACGCGGTCGCGCCGCACCTTTGCGCCGTCGAAGGCGCCGTCGCGCAAAGAGGCCAGAAAAGGCGCGCCGCTCGTCAGATCTCCCAGCCGCGCCGCGATCACGATCTCCTGGCGATCGACGTTGAGTCCGATCGTGGCGCGGTATTTGAGACCTGAGACGAGCGGCCCGTCGGCGCGAAAGAGCTTGCCGCCGAAAAGCAGCGGAACGTCGGCGTTGGTGTAGGTCAGCGCGAGGCCGTTCGTTTGCGTGAAGGTGAAGCAGTCCGCGAAGGCGATCGTTAGGTCCCTTTGCGCGCGCGCTGCGGCAAGAAAAGAGACGAGCGCGGGAGAAGCGGTCTTCATGGACGCAGACTTCGGAACTTGACGCTTTTCGACGACCAGAGATTTTTCATGAAGTTCTCGAAGTCCATCGAGTTGTCGAGGAAACGGCATTGGAAGGCATAGGAGAAGCTCGCCGCGATAAGGACGCCGGGGGCAGGCGGAGTTGACAATTCGAGGACGTTGGGAGGAAAGAGGCTCCAGTTCGAGGCTGCCCCGCCATTGAGCGTGACGGCGGAAATCGAGGTCACATAGGATACGGTGTCGGTCGCTGCGCCGACGCTGCGTATGATCTCGAAGGCCGTTGTCGCGCCGTCGCCAACGGCGATCGCCTGATCGATCGCCGTATTGTCGTTGGGGTCGGTGTAAAGAAATGTTCCGAAGGCGCCGCCGCATTGCAGATAAAGACCCAGAAGCGTCTGCAGCGACTGCCCGGCGAGCCCGGGATTTTGCGTCCCGTCAGCAGCGAGGCCGTCGAAACCGACCTCAAATTCATAGAGGTCGCCATAGAGCGCCGTTCTGACGCTCCTGCCCGATTCATGCTCGGCGACGAGAGAGGCGGCGATGGGCCTCTTGGTTGCAAAGCCTTGGCCCGGCAGCGCCGGAAAGACAGGAAGGGTCACAATTTCACCGTGATGAGCTTGAGGCTCTTCAATTCGAAGAGCTGATAGGCGAATTGCTCGAGATCGAGCGCATCATCGGCAAAGCGGCAAAGCCAGAGCGCGACGCCGTCGACGGCGATTTGCGCGCCGCTTGCCGGCGGCGTCGAGAGCGTCAGCACCGGCTCATATCCGTCAGAGAGCGTCCAGCCGCCACCGGTGAGCGGCGACCCATTGACGCGCACGGCCGAAAGACTGGCGACACCCGCGAGCGGCTCGGTGAAACCGCCCGTCGTGCGCTGCAGGGAGAAGGATGTCGTGACGCCGTCGCCCACGCCGACGAGCTGGCTCTGCAAAGCGGAAAGGCCGGGCGGCTGAAGCCAGAACGGCTGAGTCTGGCCCTGCATCGCCTCGAAGAAGCCCATGATTTGCTGGAGCTCTTGATTGATCGCGTCGCTCCTCAAAAAATCGTAGGTCAGTTCGAGCTCATAGAGCGGCCAGCGCATATGCATGCGCCGCGCAGACTTCCCCGAGGCGCGCTCGAGCCTTGCGGTCGAGAATCTCGGCGTGACCTTCGCAGACCAACCGAGGCCGAGCAGCGTCGGAAAGAATGCGAAGGGCCCGTAGCTCGGCGGCGCAGAAGCCGTGGGCGTCAGCAGGGAAGGGAGCTTCCCGTTGAGCCAGTGGCCATAGCGCCAATTGCCCGCGTCGCCCCAAATGTCGGAGCGCAGCGGGAATTCGGGAAGCGGACGCGCGTCCCAGCACCAGGCGAACATCAGATCGGTCGCGATCATCTCGACGCCGCCGCTCGAAGTCGCGTTGTTCTCGGTCCAATAGGAGTAGAAGGCCTGATGCGCGAGGAGCGCGATCGTGTCGTCGACGAGCGGCGCCTTGTCGGCCGCGTTCCAGACTGACCAGAAGGGCGCGCCGCCGGCCGATGCGCTCGGGTCGAAAAATTTGTTGGGCTGATTTACGCTTTTGTCGACGGTCGGAAAGCCATATTCGAGCAAGCAGACGCTCTTGGACTGGAGCGTCCAGGGCGTTTGCGGACCGCGCGGAATGGTTCCGTTCCCGTCGCCATTGTCATAGACGGCTTGGTGCGGATTGTTCCACCACCAGCGGATCTGCTTGAAGGCGAAGAGCTGCTGGCCCGCTGAATAGGCGCTGCGCGTCTGCGCCAGGCGATCGCCTTGCGGCGCCGTGATCCATTGCAGCGTTCCGCTCGGATCGAGCGCCTGCGCGACTGAGAAGTCGGTGTAGAAATAATCGAACTTCTCGCCGCCCTCGATATTGGCTTGCAGATAGGCGATTGTGTCGATGTCGGGCGCGGAAGAAAGCGCATAGCCCCGCGTGTCCGGAGCCGCGACGGGCCATGAGGAGGGCGTGGCCAAACGCCAGTTTTGCGCGTCCAACCCGCCGTCGCCCGTCGTCCAATCGGCGAGCGGCATGTAATTGTCGAACGAGACGAGATCAATGTTGCTCGAGGCGTAGAGGCTATCGAGATGCGGCCAGATGCCGGAGTAGCCTGCCCCCGAATGCTGCGCGCCCATCCACTGCGTCCAGTCCGGCGAGTAGACAATCAGATTTTGTCGCGTCGTCAAATTTTTTGTGAGCCCGGCGGAGTTGAAGATGGAGCGGCAATCATTGGCGAGCGTTATAAGACCCGCGACGAAGGGATAGTCCCAGACCGCATGACCATTGGCGTCGGTCGCGCCTGCCGGAGTCCAGGAAGAGCCGCGGATCGCCTCAAGACCGCCCAGCTCCGATCCCATCGCGAAGAGCGAGACGCCGCCGGCGAGCACAGCGAGATTGGCGTAGTGCAGCACGAAGCGGCGATAGGTGAAGTCGAGCACGTTCCCCGAATAGTGCACGGTCAGATTCGTTGCGTCGCGCGTGAACATCGCCGGCGACGCTGAACCCAGGAAGCTGGCGACGGCGCTGCTCGCGGCGCTGGAGACGTCCGGCGCATAGGTGACGCCGGCGCGCCACGGCTTTCCGGGCAGATCGACCCCGAGGAAGAGATAGAGCGCGACATTGAGGCCGCGCGCCTTGATCGCCTGGATGCAGCGCACGATCGACTGGTCGGAAGGCGTGCCGCCGTAGGCTGCGTGGACGCCGTCAGGCCGGCTGATCGGAATGAGCCCCGCCGTCGCAAGCGTCACGTCGCTGACGCGCCAGCTGTCGATCCCGCCCGCCGTCGGCTCAAAAGCGCCGCCGATGTAGGTCGAGGAGGGATAGATCTGACAGGTGGCGGCGTTGAGCGAATTGGCGAGCCATTGCACGACGATGGCGACGGCCGCGCAATTCGGCAGCGTCGCCTGCAACTGGTCGAGCGCAAATTCGACATCGGTCTTCGTCCCGCCGGGGGCGTGGTAGGTGTTGATCGACGCCATGACGCCGCCAGGCTGCTGGCCGCTGTAGGCGATCGTGTCATAGGTGAACTCGCCGGTCGCGGGGATCAGATTGATTGCGCCGATGTAGGGGAAGCTCATGCCGGATTGAGCCCCTTCATCCCGAGATGCGCGCCATCCCGCACATGACTCGCCATCGCCTTCATGATCGCGCGGCCATTGCCTTTCAGGAAGCTCGCGACGCCCTGCGCGTCGAGAGCCTGAATGTTGAAATTGACCGGTGCATGCACTTGCGGCGCGCTCGCTCCCGCGGATGCGCCATTGGCGATCAGATTGCGGAAGGCTTCGCCCTGCGCGGCGGTCATCACCAATTCGTTTTTATGCACCAGGGCGAGCTGATCCTGCGGCACGCTCCACGCGCCAATGTCGAAGCTCGCAATCGACGCCGCGCTCGCCACTGTCGCTTCGGCCGCCGCCGCGGGACCTGCCGCCGCGGGTCCGAGCAGGGGCGCGAGAAAGCCGAAGACGCCGGCGAAGGCTTCGGCCGAGGATGCGAGAATGCTTCTTACGACCGCCTGGCCTTCTCCGCGCTCTCGGCGACCGCGCCCGAGGCGGCGCTCGCCGTGCGCTGCGCCGTGGCGAGCTGGGTCGCCGCGGTCATCGTCTCCTCGCCGAGCACATGCGTCGCGACGTTCTTGGCGATGGTCGCCGCGAAGCTCGCGGCCCATCGCGTTCCCATATCGAGAAAATATCCAACCACCGAGACCGCCATCTGGCGTTGGGCTTCGCGGAAGCTCGTCGTGTGCTGTAGGAGCAGGAGAATCGAGGAGCTCATGGCGCGGCCCATGCGGTTTCCGAGATCCTGCCAGATCCTGTCCTGCTCCTCGGCTGAACGATAGGCGAGCTGCAGCATTTGGCGCTCATGCGAGGCCTCGAGCGTTGCGAGCCGATTCAACGCCTGCTGTTTTTGCTGCAGGGAGAGCCCGTCGAGCTCGGCTTCCTGCTCCAGCAGCGCGCGCTGCGCCTGGTATTCCTCTTCGGTCGCCTCCCTGACGAGCGAGATCTTCTCTCCCTCGCTAATGCGCTTGAGCTGCGCCTCGCCGTCATAAATCGTCTTTTTGATCGCGAGCTGCTCTTGCAGGACGCGGATCTCTCCGTCGAGCTGCGTCTTGACGAGCCTCGCCTGCTCCTCCGCGTCGGCGCCGAGCCTTGTCAATGCTGCGGAGGCCGGCCCGAGCGATGCGGTCAGGCCGTCACTGACGCTTCTGCCGATCTGCGAAAAGCCGCTCGCAGCGGGCGCGGTTTTCTGCGCCGCCTCGCCGATTCCGTCTGAGAGCTTCTTGATTTCCGGCGTCACGCCGCCAAGCGCGCCGCGCAACTCGCTCAAGCCGTCTTCGAAGTCGCTCGTATCGGCGCCAAAGCGGATCGTCACCTCATCAGCCATGGCGGCGACTCCTTCTCGGAATTGGGGCGCTCGCCGAAGCTTTTGCTTCGACGGAGGGGCGAAAAATTAAACCAGGGGTTGTATATTTCGCGCAGAAGTTGATTCGGGAGCGCGCAGAAACACCCAATGAAACTGGCCTCTATCCTCTTGGCCGGCTTATCCAGTCCCGCTCTTGCTCAACCAGCGCGTGTCGACCTTCGCCTCAATCCGGCGGTGACGCAGGAAAGCGTCCAGGAAACGATTTGCGTCATTGGCTGGACCCGCTCCATTCGTCCGCCCAGCGCCTACACGCGGCGCGTCAAGCACGAGCTCTTGCGCGACTTGGATATGCCGGCTGAAAGTGCGACCGAGTACGAACTAGACCACCGCATCCCCTTGAGCCTCGGCGGCGCGCCCTTTGAGCGCGCCAATCTCGAGTTGCAGCCTTGGAACGAAGCGCCGGAAAAGGACCGAAAAGAGGCCTGCCTCTCCCGTGCCGTCTGCGCCGGCCGCCTCACCCTCACCGTGGCGCGCGAGCGAATTTGGAGAGATTGGCGCAAGGTCGGGGCGGGCTGCGATTGAGGGATCAGCACAATCTGCCTAGGCGACGAAGGCGTTAAATCTTTCCTCCCGGAAACATCTCCCTCAGCGTCCCCAATGCGTCCGCCGCATTCGCGGCCGGCTTGTAAACCCCAAGTCCCAGGGCGATCGCGCGCAACAGCATTGGCGGCGGCGGGAACTCGCGCCAATAGACTTGGCGCGCGAAGAGCCGCGGGAAAGTGAGCTCCGCTTCGAGCGCGTCGCTCCACGCTTCTCCCGAGCACTGACAGTAATGCGCGATCAGCCGGTCGAAACTTTTGGGGGAGCCGTCGAAGCTTTCGCCGTCTCCCCTCACGCCTCCCCCACGGGAGCCTCCGCTTCCGCCGGCTTGAAGAAGCCCGTCTGCCGCGTCACGACCGCGAGCGCGGCGATGAGTTCCGGGGTCGAAGCGGGGAGGTCCAGAAACTCGTCGCGCGTCAGGCGCGGATAGGCGCGCGTCAGCGCTGCGTGCACGACATCGAGGATCGCGTCGTAATCGGCTTGCGAGAGCTGCGCCACGCCCATCGTGGCGCCGTTCTGGAGATTTTGCAGCACCGGCATCAGCCGCATCAGCGCCGGGACGACGATGCGCGCCTGGCGCATCGCCAGCACCGGCACGAACCATTCGCGCCCGGCGAGCGTGACGACGGCGGCAGTGTCGCAGTCGACTTGGGGATCGGGGCTCAAGACGGGATACCTCATATAGCCGTGTTGATCTCGCCGAGATTGTTCGAGGCGTTGGCGAACGCCTCGAAATCCATCTCGGGGATCGTGAAATCCTCGAGCTTGCTGGCCAAGCCGAGCTTCGAGGAAATGCAGCAATAAAGCCGGAGCGACCATTGCGCGCCGGCGATGTTGGGATTGGTCTGGTAGAAGTCGATCTGGAATGTCGGCGCGACGCCCATGAGCTTGTTGTTGATGACGGCCTTGGAGCCCGCAACCGACTGCGTGTAGCTGTAGGTGATCAGCACCGCCTTGCCGCTGTCGGCCGAGTTGAACGTAGAGACGCCGGCCGCGACGCTATATTGCCCCTGTGCGGGGCTCGTGGCCACCTGCGTCAATTGCAAGCCGCTCGAGGCGTAGGCGACGCCGAGATTCTCGTCGAAGGAGCCGGCGTTGGCCACCGTCGCGGTATAGGGCGAGGCCGCGGGGACCGTGGCGCCTTCGTTATAGGACCAAAGCTTCTGACCCGTCGTCGGCGCATTGCCGAAGAAGACCTGGTTCAAGATCGGGCCGTCGATATTGGCGAATTTAGCCTTGCCGGAAATCTTGCCGCCGCCGCGCGCGACGGCGACGGGAAACTGGAACTGTCCCATCAGCTGCTTGACCGAGAAGCTGAAGTCGACGGAGACGTCCTGCAGCGTGCCGAATTGCAGGGGCGAGCCGCCCGCGGGCGTGCCGATCAGGACGCCGGTGCCGAAGGCCAGCGTAGTGTTGTTGGACATGCTTTGGCTCCTTGAGCTTGCGAGCGCTGACGACGGAAGAAGAACTCAGATCGCGAGGATCTTGATCGGGACCCAGAGGAGGCCGTCGCCGTCGAGATCGCCGGGGTCTTTGAGGACCGCGCCCTCGATCCGGCAATGCGAGACGAGTTCGCCGAGCGTCTGGCGCGCGTCATTGGCGGGCTTTAGCGCGGCTTCGAGCGCGTCCAGGATCGTGTTGAGCGCAATCGCCGGGATCGTGTTTTTGTCGCTGGCGTCGATATAGACGAAGAGATCGACGGCAAGCGTCGTCTTCGCCGGCAACGCCTCGTTCTGATAGGATTGCTGCTCGCGATGCTCGGCGACGAATAAGGCGGGGCGCTGCGACTTCGGCACGTCGGACCAGAGTTTTAGGCGCCGCGAGACGGACACGAAACCGGCCTGCCCGTTGACCGGCAGCGCGAAGCTCACCCCTGCAAGCAGGGCGACTAGCGCCGTCATCACGGCCTCGCGCGCGACATTCATGCGCTCAGTCCTTCCTCGACGGCGTCAGACAGCGCCGCCGCAATCTCGTCCTGCATCTCTTCGAGCGCCGAGCGCATGTAGCTGCGCTCGGGCAGATCCATGGCCCGTGAAAAGGCGCGCACGAAGACGGTCTTGGGCGCGATCGCGCGACCGAAGGCTTCTCTGATCTCGCGACTATGCGCGCAGACGCTCTCTTCGCCGACAAAGCCATACTCCTGCGCGGCGGCGTATTTGCTCCTGGCGACGAGCGCGGCGGCGGAGGGCTCGAGCCGCATCTCGATCGAATCGCGTAGCGTTCCGCTTTTCGCCTGCAGCACGGCGCCGGAGAGATTGTCCTTGATCCTCTGCTCGAGACGCTGCGCGAGGTCCTCGATCCTTTGCGCGAGCGCCTCGCGGATCGCGCCCGGAAGCCTCGCAAAGCGCTCCTCGAGCGCGTCGGCGCCTTCGATCTCGACGCTGAGCATGGTTCAATTGGCGATGATGCGACGGAAATTGACGAGCGAGGCGGCGACGAAATCAGGAACGGGTCGGTTCTGATAGGCGGTCGTCTCCTGTCCGCCGAGGCTTCGACTGGAGATGCCGATGCGGTCCTTGTAACGATAGCGGTCGGCGACCCACTCGAGCGCGCATTGGGCGAGATCGGCCGGGATGTAACCGTAGGAGATCGAAAGAGCGGCGTCGGCGTCGGCGGCCGAAAAGCCATAGGTTCCGCTTGTCGCATCGACCGTATATTGTCCCGCGGACGGATTGGCGGCGACCGCGCTCAGCGCCGCGCCATTCGCATAGGCGACGCCTGTATCCTCGGCGAAGACGCCGTAGGGGGAGAGCGCCGTGAGTTGAAAGGGCGCCTGCGTCGGCAGGGTTTGCGTCTCTCCAACGATCTCATAGCCGGCGCGATAGGAGACGACGACGTTCTGGCGACCCTTATGAAATCGATAGGGGCCGCGCAGAAAGAGCTGCTGCATCGCGCCCGGCGGCTGATCATCCGCCTGCTCCAGCACATAGCCCGGCGCAGGATGGACGCCCGTGACCATCAGAGGCGCTGGTGGAATGGGCTTGCCGTCGACGACGACCGCGCTGATCACGCCGACCGGCCAATTGCGCAGGATCAGGCTCTCGCGGCCTGAGCCGTCGTAGGCCTCAATCACATTGGCCGGCAGCACGAAAGAGCGGTTGATGTAGTTGTAGATCGCGCGGCTAATCTGGGTGTTGAGCGCGGAGAGCAGCGCGTCGTCGGCGGTGGAGGTGACGCCGAGCCAGCTTTTGACCGTTGCAAGCTGCACGAGATCGCCCGTCGCCATGACCCATTGCTCCCTGAGGATTCTGCGGCTCTCGCGCCCGCGGCGCGAGAGCGGAAGGCCGGTGCGACGTCAGCCGTTCGCGATATTGGTGATGACCGCCATGGACGGCGGGAAATAGTGCTGCAGCACCTCATCCGCATAGACGCCATATTCATAGCGCCGCGAGCGCAGCGGCCACTCGATCTGATAGTAGTCGCGGCGCGTGCGGATTTGGAACACATTGCCGACGCCCGACAGCGGATAGGGGATCGTTCGCGCGGTCATCAGGATCGTCCCGGCCGGCATGTTGGGATGGACGCGGATGTCGAGCGTCGCGCCGCCGCTCATCGAGTAGCGGTTCAGATAGCTTCTCACCATCACGCCGCCGCCGATCGCGTCCTGCGCTGCGTTGAAGACGAAGCGCTGCGCGGAATTGACGGCGCCGGCGAGGATCTTCTTCGAGACGTTCAGCGCCTCCTGGCTGTTCACCCAAATCGTGTCGGGCGAGAGCCGAAAGCCGTCCCACATGGATTTGAGCGCGGCGTCGATCTCGACGACGCCGCCTGCTCCGTCCGCCGTGAGCGGCGTGCCGACGCCGCCGGCGCCACTCGGCTGCTGGGCGACATAGGCCGCCGGAGCCGGGCTTGAGCGCGATCGGCAGAAGCCCGTCGAAGACGAGCGCGTTAGTCGACCAGTCGGTCGCAGGCAGAGAGGCCGCTGTCTGCGTCCCGGTAGCCGCGGCCGAGATCGCGACGGAATTGATCGTCGTGATCGCGCCAAGAACTTCCGAACCCGCCGCGCCCCAGAACCAGGCGTAACCCAGCGCGCCGCGCACGGCGGCGACGGTTGCCGTGACGAGCCCGGTCGGGCCCGTGACCGAGACAGTGGCGTTGGCGGACTTCTGCGCCGCGCCGCCGCCGAAGATATCGGACGAGCCGTCGGCGTTGGCGCGCGTGATCTGCGCCTGGATCCCACTGGCGACCGAGCCATTCATGACGCCGTCGAGCGACAACGCCACGCAGATGACGGAGAGCGTCCCGGAAGCGAGCGAGCCGTTGCTCGACGAGGCGACGAGCGTCGGCGTCGGCGTCAGGCCGAGCGGCATCGAGGTGTTGCCGCCGAGGATCAGCGACTCCTCGCCGATCATCGTCGCCTGCAACCCGCGCAGGCCTGCCTGGGCGCGCACGTCGTCGAAGCCCATGCCGGCGTATTCCGCCTCGAAGTCAACGCTCGTCTCGAGACCGATCCCCTTGTAGGAAGCATAATAGTCGGCCGTCGTCACCGCCTGCACGCTGGCCCGGTTGCCGCCGGAGACGCCTAGGCGCAGCCCGGTCGTATTGATGCCGGTGATTGCGCGCCAGTTCGCCTGAATGCCGCCCACTCCGGAAACTCGGGGCGTCTCGTTGCGCAAAGGCGTCAGCACGGGGACGAGAAATTTCGCGCCAGGCTCGAGATCATAAAAGTTGAGGCCGCTTGTCGCGCTCGTCCGCTGCTGAAAAGTGCTTTTCTCCAATCCGCCGAGACGCGGATCCGCCAGGGAGGCGCTCTGCGCCTTGCGGATGGCCTGGAGGACTTCATGCGTTGTCGCGTGGATGTTCATTGTGACTTGTCCTGTGGCTTGAGGGGCCCCGTCTCCGGCGGCGAAGCTCGTGTCGCGCAGCTTAAGTTCAGCGAAGCGGCTTCGGCTGACTCTGCGCGACCTTGATCAAAAGCGCGGCGCGCTCCTCGCCGCTCATCTTGGCGAGCGCCGCGGCGAGGTCGTCGCCCTGCATCTCCGCGCCCTTCTCGATCGCGCGCGTTCCGGCGAGCATGGGCGGCGGCAGCGGCTGGCGGCCGATTTCCTCGACACGCGCCGCAAGCTTCTCGAGACGCGGCGTGAGCTCTTCGAGCAGCGCGCGCTGCGCGTCGCGTTCGAGCTGCGTCTGCTCCAGCGCCTTGGCGAGATCCTCGCGCCGCGCGCCTTGCGCCAGCGGCTCGTCTTGCGTCAGGAGAAGAGACGCGACGAATTGCTTCAGATCGTCGATGGCCTCGGCGAGCGCCGAGATCTCCTCTGCGGCGTCGGCTCCATCGTCGAGATCATTGCAAAGGATGTCGAAGACGATCTCGAGCGCCGCGACCGCCCGCGCCGCGTCGAGCGTCTGCTCGGAGAGAAGTTTGGCAAGCTTGTCGCGGTCCGAACGTTTGCGTGAAGCCAGGCGGACATCATCAACGTCGTTTTCCACGCGCGTCAGCGCGCCGAGCATCGGCCCCATGCTGGCGAGCGCCATCTGATGCGCCAGCGCCTCGGCCTTCTTCTTGAAGGTCTTGCCGTCCTGCGCCATCCAGACCTGCTCCACCTCGCTTGCGACTTCGCTCGCGGCGAAGCGTTGCGTCTCAACGGCGCCGTCGAGCTTGATCAGCGAGAAGGTGGCGTTCGGCAGCGCCGGCAAATCGACGAGCGAGATCTCGCTCGGATTGGCCGTATAGCGCGTGAGGTTTGGATCGTTTGCATCCGGCCAGCGCTGCACATAGCCCCCGCCCTGCGAGAAGCCGGTGTAGACGCCAGCCTCGACCTTGCGCCATTCGGCGTCGTCAACGATCTTCGCGCAGATTTCAATCTGCCTCTCGTCATCATTGAAGTTGATGGCTTCGAGTCGACCCGCTGCGACTTTGCCATGCATGGCGCGCAGATTGCCGAGGCTCTTGCCGCCAGAGGCCTTCAAGAACTCCGCAGACCATTTTTGGTAATAGGGCTTGGTGGTCGCATAGTCGCAAATCTCATTGCCGCGATCGGGCGCCTCGGCCGTGACGACGCCGTAGACGAGCCGCCGCTGCGCGTCGACCTTGGTCAGCGGAACGAAGAGATTTAGCTCGGCCATGCCGTTCGTCTCCCAAAGAAAAGGCCCGCGCGAGGCGGGCCGCATTGCGTGTCCACGTACGACACTTTGATTGAAGTCGCAGTCTCAGCGCCTGCCATGAATGGCTGCGGTCACGATCTTGCGTGCGAAGATCAAAAAGGAATTGGCAGCGGCGCCGGCCCGCTTCCCGTCGTCACCAGCAGCGCGTCGGCGGCGGGCTCCGCCACCGGCGCCGCGCCGAGCTGCGCGCGCGCTTCGTTCCTCGTCAGGATCCCCGCGGCGACATAGCCCGTCAGAATCTGCGCCTGCTGGGAGGCGTCGATCTGCGCGTCCTCGCCCCAGGCGAACTCGACGTCCTCTTCGCCGAAATCCTCGGCGAGCACACGGTCGATCAGCCGCTTCACCCATTTGAGGATCGGCCACAGCCCTTCCTCTTCGGCGAGCTCCTTCTGCGTCTCGCCCGTCGCGCGATTGAGCTGGTGCACGAAGGCTTGCGGCGAGACCGAGAAGGCGTAGCAGACGACCCGCGCCAGCCATTCGTCGAAGAGATTCTTGAGCTCCGGCTCCTTCGTCTGAATGAAAGTTTTGGCCACGCCGCCGGGCACGAATTTGGCGCGGCGTCGCGTAGCGAGATCGCCCGTGAAATAGGCGTCCCAATAGTCCTGGAAATTCTTGATCTGGTCGGGCGTCCACGTCTCCGGCACGCCGATGAGGCTTTCGGGAATGTTGCCCTCGGTGAAATGCGTCAGCGTGAAGATCTGGCGCTTCAAGGCAATGTTCGCCGTCATGACGATCTGTTCGACGGGCGAGAAACCGTAGACGCGGCCCGTTCGCAAATTTCTCGGCGCGTAGATGATGTCACGCGCGGCGTAGTCGACGGCCGGATAGCCTTTCAGCACCTGCTGATAGGCGGCCGGGTAAACCAGCGCACCGTCCTCGCCGATGAAGGGTTGCGGCGTGCGTCCCCAATCGTCGATGACGCGCTTGATCGTCGCGCCGTCGAGCGGATGCAGGGCCGCGAGCGATCCGTTGCGGGCGCGCTGCTTCCAGAGAGTTGGCGCGTCGATGACAAGCAAGTCCTCGAGCAGCATGCGCAGCCAGGCGGCGAAGCTGTGCTCACCGTCGGGCCTCTCGAAGAAGCGCGTTAGCTGCCTGATCCGCGCGGCGCCAGGACCGTCACTTCCCTGACGCGGACGCAGCGACCAGCTCATGCGCTCGATCTGATCCTTTCGCGTCTCGATGACAAGGCGCAGCAGGTCGTAGGTTTCGGCAAGCGCGCGCAGATCATGAAAAGTGATCGGCTCGAAAGCGCGCGGGCTGACGGCGATATTGTAGCCCGACGGAAAATCGAGCTGGCGGCCGGCGACCTCTTTGGGCGCGATGGGCGCGAGCGGGACGAGCGGCCCGAACCATCCGGACGCGTTGGCCTCGCCCGTGGACGACATGAACTGCGCCTGCCCGTACGAGACCGTCAGGTCTTGCGGCGAGAGCGACCATGTCGGACGCCCGGCTTGGCTATCGCGCGCGCTCATGCGCAATCCCTCCAGACGGCGGCTTTCAGCGCCCAGCTTTCTTGCGGCATCGGTTCGGCTCTTTGGCTCGGAGAGGCGGAAGTTAAGTTTTTTTGTCCGCGGCAAGACGCCGGTAGAAATCGATGATCGCCGAGCCATCGCCAGGGGCGAAGACGAGCTCCGTGATCGCCCAGACCAGCGCATCGACGCGATCGGGCGAGAAACCCGCCGAGGCGCGGTCGAAATCCGGCGTCATCAGGCACATCTGGTCTTCGAGCTTCGCGAAGACGCCGATGTGGCGGGCCCGGCCCTGCTCATAGAGCGCGGCGACGGGCTCGGCGCGCGTGAACTTGCCGCGGCTCGCGCGCACGGACCTCACGCGAATGTCGGGATCGACCTGGCGGATCACCGCTTCGACCATCTCGCCGCCATTGTTGACCTCGGCGACGATCGCGTCGGCCTCATAGCGGCGCGCGGCCGAGATCGCGCGCTCGGCCCAACGCAGAGGCGTGTCGCCCTGCGAGGAAACATCGGCAAGCACGCAGACTTCCTTTTCGGCGCTGACCCCAGCGACGACGATCCCGCATTCGTCTGCCCGTTCCGACGAGCTCGCCGGCGGATCGATCGCCACGACGACGCGCGTGAGCTTGGGCGGCGCGTGACGATAGGCCGCCTCGATCATCGCGCGCGTCCACAGCGCGCCCGGCGTATCGAGCAGAAGCTCGGCCTCCAGCTCCTGACGGCCGAGCCGCGTGCCCTCATAGGCGCGCAGGATTTTATGCGCGAAGCCTTCGGGGAGGTTGGCGAGATTGTCGTAGGTCGCGCTCTTCGTCGTGAAGGTGAGCGGGCTCTCGAGCAATTCGCGCAGGAGCTTCGTCGGGCGAGGCGTCGTCGTGATTACCGCCTGTGGCTTGTCGCCGAGACGCAGGCCGAACACCGCCTGGTCCCAGGATTCGGGATAGCACCAGGCGGCGAGCTAGTCGCACCAGAGCTTGGCGTGCTGTTTTCCGCGCAATCGCTCTGGAGACTCCGCCGAGAAGAGCAGCGTCTTGGCGCCATTCGGCCATTCAAGCCGATTGCGCGCGGAAACGAACTTGGGCCGCTCGCCCGACGGGCAGACGTTCAATATCCCCGATTCGCCTTCGACCATGATGTCGCGCACGTCATCGGCCGTCGCGCCGATGATGTTCACATGCGCGTTGGTCTTGATCCATCGCCGCACGGTCTCGGCGCCCGTACGGGTCTTGCCGCAACCGCGCCCGCCCAGCGGCAGCCAGTAAACCCAGTCGCCCGCGGGCAGAAGCTGCTCGGGACGCGCCCAAAATTCCCAAAAGTAGGAAAGCAGGACCGCTTCTTCAGGCGAAAGTCGCGCGATGAAGTCCGCGCGCGCCTCTTTCGGCAGCAGGGCGAGGTCGGCGGCGCGAAGCACGGGCGGGTCGTTGGCCTGGGGTTCTCTTGAGGTCAGCGAGATTCGCCGCCGGGCGACCGGGCGCGCGCGAGACGGCCCGCCATAGCGTCGAGCTTTTGCTGCAGGATCTCTTTAGCGTCGCCGGCTTCGGGCGGCGCCGGCGGCGGCGAGACGCCCAAAAGCTTGCTGCGCCGATCAAGAATGGCGAGCACTCGGTCCACCGCGGCGTTGTCGCCGCCAAGCGCCTTGGCGTGCAGGGCTTCTTGCAACTCGTCGAGGCGCGCCCTCTCGGCGGCGGCGGAAACCGTCCGGGCCTTCTTCGTCATGACGTTGGAGAGGCCCCCGCGCCGCTAGAAATGAGAGGGCCCGGAGTTGGTCCCGGGCGCAACTCTGGAGGATGCGATTTTTATATCGCAGCAGCCCGCAGGCGTCAAGCGAGAATTTCAAAAATCGAGCAAAATTTCGCGGCGCGGCTCTGACTTGTTGTTTTTACACATCAAATCAGCGCGATCGCCGAAACGAGCCGGCCGTAGTCCTCCTCTCCGCGGTGCACGCTGCGCCGGTAGGAGAAACAGCTTTCCTCATTGGCGTAAGTGCTGACGCGAATATCTTCGAAAGAGGCGACGCCCGCTTGGGCCACCCGCATCTCGATGAAGGCCGGTAAGTCGAACATCGCATGGCCCGGCTTCGGAGAGGCGGCAAAAAAGACATGAAACCCGGGATCCTCGGCGATGAAGCGTTCGACGAATTCGGGCCCGACCTCATAGCTTCCGGCGTCGATCATCGGTCCGAGCGCGACGCGAACTTCGCCACGGCGCGCGCCGAGCCCTTCCATCGCCATGAGCGTCGCCTCGATCACGCCATAGAGCGCGCCCTTCCAGCCGGCGTGAGCTGCGCCGATCACGCCTTCCGCCGCGTCGACAAAGAGCAGCATGCCGCAATCGGCGCCGGTCACGCCGAGCGCGAGGCCGCGCGTTCGCGTCGCCAGGCCGTCGCAGCGCGGTCGCGCCTCAGACGTCCAGGGCTCCGAGACGGCGAGCGCTTCCGCCGAGTGGATCTGATAGGGGACGAGCAGCCGGCCGCAGGCGACGCCGAGTTGTTCCGCCATGCGCGCCTTGTTTTCCTCGACGCGCTCGGGAGCGTCACGCGAGCCAACGCCGCCGTTGAGTGAAGCGTAGACGCCCGTCGAGACGCCGCCGCTGCGGCCAAAGAAGCCATGTGCGAGACCCGGCAGCGCGAGGCTTGCGGCTTCGAAGGTGTGGAGCGAAGTCAAGGGGCGCGTCCTCTTTACGATCAGTCCGCGAAACCGGGCGGATCGGACATGTCGGGATGGGTGACCGCCATCACCTTGAAAAGATCGCCCATGACTTCGCGCGGGTCTCCGGACCCGGTCAAGCGGCGCAAGGCAGAATTGATGTCCGCCTTTTGCTGCTCGCTCGCCCGGCTGCGCAAGGCCGAGGCTCGCCGCTCGATCCCGATCTGCGTCAGAAAGCGCCCTTGCGTGGTCGGACCGAGCACCTTCGCGCCTTGCGCCGTCGCAGCGCGGGCCAGCGCCGCGAAATCGACATGCGCCGTCAAATCGGCTTCGCCGGGGGCCGCCAGCGGATCGACATAAGCGTGGCGCGAAACGGCCTGCAGACTCTCGCCAAGCGTCGTTTTCGTGTAGCCGTAATCGATGATGAGCGCCGCGCCGCCGTCGGAGGCGATGCGTTGGGCGATCTCCGCCATCATATCCTGCGCTGCGGGACTGACCTCGATGACCGAGTGGAGAGGCGCGGCCAGCGGCAAGTCCGTTTCGATCTTCGGGGCGAGACCGAAGGCGAGACGCCGCCTTGCGTCGAGGCCGACGACCCGCTCCCGCCAGCCGGAGGCGGTCCTCACGAAGTGGCGCACCGGCAACGCGTCGAAAAATTCATTGGCGATGAGGAAGATCGGTCCACGCGGGGCCTCGCCCAGGCTGTAGCGCCATTGTACGGGGATCGTCTCTCGCGCCAGAAGGTCGCGCTGAGCCTGCCGCAGCGTCGGGCTGGTCTCGACCAGGTCGACTTCGAGTCTCTCGCTGAGCCCCGGCGCGACACGCAGCGCCCGCAACAGATCCGCCATCAATGTGCCCCGGCCGGGGCCGAGCTCGACGAGCCGCGCCTCCTGCGGCGAGCCGGAGAGCGCCCAGGCGTCGGCGAGCCAGAGGCCGACCATCTCGCCGAACATTTGGCTGACTTCCGGCGCGGTGATGAAGTCTCCCTGCGCGCCGAAGGGGTCATGCGTCATGTAATAGCCGTAGCGGGGGTGCTGCAGGCAGAGCGCCATGTAGCGATCGAGCCGCATCGGCCCTTCTCGCTCGATCGCGGCCGCGATCTCATCGCCGAGCGCGGTCATGCGGCGGCGCTCCTTCGCCTGAGCGCGAGGCCGATGAAGACCAGGCCGGCGATCGCCATCGGGAGCGACAGCGCCATGCCCATCGTCCATCCGTTTCCGAGCGCTTCCTGATCGGGATCGGGCTCGCGGAAGAACTCGCAGAAGGTGCGCGCGAGGCCATAGCCGAGACAAAAAATCCCGGTTGCAAGCCCCGGCCGCTTCAACGCTCCGGCGCGCAGGGCGATCCAGAGAATGAGCCCGAGCGCTAAGCCTTCGAGCCCGGCCTCGTAAAGCTGGCTCGGGTGGCGCGGCAGGCCTCCTGCGGCGGGATCGGGAAAGACCATCGCCCAGGGGATGTCGGTCGGCCGGCCCCAAAGCTCGGGTTTGATGAAATTGGCGATCCGTCCCAGGAAGAGCCCGATCGGCGCGGTGATGGCGCAAAGGTCGCCCACCGTAAGCAGCGGCAACTTTTCGGCGCGCGCGAAGAGCGCCATCCCGACCGCGGCGCCGAGGAACCCGCCGTGAAAGGCCATGCCGCCTTTCCAGAGCATCAAGGCGTCGAGCGGATGGCGCAGGAAGTGTTGCGGATCATAGATCAGCACATGCCCGAGCCTTCCGCCAATGATGACGCCAAAAGCCACGTAGACGATGAGATCGTCGACGCCGACCGCCGAAGGCCGCGGTTGATCCTTGTTCCAGAAGACGTCGCGCGCGACGATGAAGCGCATATAGAGCCACGCGGAGGCGAGGCCGCCGATGTAGGCCAGAGCGTACCAGCGCAGAGGCAGGCTGCCGAGCCCGAAAGGCAGCGGACCAATGTCGATCGCGACGGGATCGACGACCGGAAAAGGGATGATCAGGACTGACATCAGATTTTGGGCCGGTAGGACGCCAAACGCAGGCGATTCTTTAGCTGCTGGGCGCGCCGATGTCATGTGGCGCCCGGCGATCTAAACCGCTTCGAAATGCTTGGAGAGCTTGAGACCCTGTCCCTGGTAGTTGGAAAGGCCCGCATCTCCATACAGGGCTTCGGGGATTTGCAGCATCGGCTCATAGACGAGGCGGCCGATGAACTGCCCGTCCTCGAGGATGAAGGGAACTTCGCGGCTCCTGACCTCCAGCACGGCTCGCGCCCCCGGCCCCTCCGGCGTGCGGCCGAAACCCGGGTCGAAGAAGCCCGCGTAATGGACGCGAAACTCGCCGATCGCCGCGTCCATCGGCGCCATTTCGGCGGCGAGATTGGCTGGAATTTGCAGCCGTTCGCGCGAGGCGAGAATATAAAAGTCGCCCGGATCGAGGATGAGCCTCTTGTCGGGCCGAACCGGCAGCCTGTCCCAAAAGTCTTCGATCCGGTAGACCCCGGCCCTGTCGAGATCGACGACGTCGGTGTGCTTTTGCGCCCTGTAGCCCATGACGCCCGAGGCGAGCGGCTCGGAGAGATCCACGCGCAGCACCACGCCGTCGCGAAGATTGAGGGGGCCGTCGACGAGAGCCGCCTGCGCATGCACGGCGGCAATGGCCTCGTCGGAAAGCGCAAAGCTCGTTTTGAGCGGCGCCTCACGATCGTGGCGGCGAAAGCGCAGCTGATTGAGCTTTGTCCCGGCGCGCGCCCGCACCGAGAAGGAGCGCGGCGAAACTTCGGCGAAGAGGGGGCCTTGATAGCCGCTCTCGACAAGGTCGAAGCGCTCCGCGTCGTCGGCGATGAGCCGCGTGAAAATGTCGAGCCGTCCGGTCGAGCTCTTCGGGTTCGCGGCGCCGGAGACGTCCTCTGGCAGAGCAACGCTTTCGAGGAGCGGAACGACGTAAAAGCATCCGCGTTCGAGCACCGCCCCGTCGCCGCCAAGCTCGATCTCGTCGGATTTGAGCTGCGACAGCATCTCCGCCACGCTGCGGCTCTTTCCCGGGAGAAAGCTGGCGCGGACGCGATAGGCCTTTGGGCCAAGCCGAAGATCGAGGCTCGCCGGCTGAATCTGGCCGTTAGCGAGCGGCGTCTCGGTAAGGATCGCCCCGTCGCGGACGAGTTCCGATATCTGTCCGCCCGATAAAACGCCGGCGCGGGTAGGCTCGACCTGTTGATTCAATTCGCCCTCCGCCCGTTCGGCGCCTGCATAGCATGAAAAGCGTCAGGCGTGGCATAAGCTCGGCGCCGCTTTCTCCTCGGACTCTGCCCCCTATGATTCGCATCGAAAACGTCAGCAAGCAGAACGGTCATCAAATCCTGTTCATTGAGGCCTCGGCCTTGCTCCTCAAGGGCGAGAAGGCCGGGCTGGTCGGGCCGAACGGCGCCGGCAAGACCACGCTCTTCCGGATGATGACCGGGCAGGAATTGCCGGACGAAGGCCAGATCGGCGTCGATCGCGGCGTCTCCATCGGGTTTTTCAGCCAGGATGTCGGCGAAATGGCCGGCCGCAGCGCTGTCGCCGAGGTGATGGACGGCGCGGGTCCGATCAGCGGCGTCGCCGCTGAGTTGAGGGCGCTGGAGGGAGCGCTGGCCGATCCCGAGCGGCTGGACGAGATGGACGCGCTGATCGAGCGCTATGGCGAGGTGCAGGGGCGCTTCGAAGAGCTGGGCGGCTATGCCCTGGAGGGCAAGGCGCGTGAAGTGCTCGCCGGGCTCAATTTCTCCGAGGAGATGATGGACGGCGACGTCGGCGCGCTGTCGGGCGGCTGGAAGATGCGAGTCGCGCTCGCCCGCATTCTGCTGATGCGCCCGGACGCGATGCTGCTCGACGAGCCGAGCAACCATCTCGACATCGAGAGCCTCATTTGGCTCGAGCAATTCTTGAAGGGTTATGACGGCGCGTTGCTGATGACCTCGCACGACCGCGCCTTCATGAACCGCATCGTGAACAAGATCGTCGAGATCGACGGCGGCTCGCTCTCCACTTACTCCGGTGATTACGAATTCTACGAGGCGCAGCGTGCGCAGAGCGAAAAGCAGCAGCAGGCGCAATATGAGCGCCAGCAGGCGATGCTGGCCAAAGAGATCAAATTCATCGAGCGCTTCAAGGCGCGCGCGTCGCACGCCGCGCAGGTGCAGAGCCGCGTCAAGAAGCTCGAAAAGATCGAGCGCGTCGAGCCGCCCCGACGACGCCAGACCGTGTTGTTCGACTTCCCACCGGCGCCGCGCTCCGGCGAAGACGTCGTGACGCTCTCCGATGTGCATAAGGGCTACGGAGCGAAGCGCATCTATGACGGGCTCGACTTCCAGCTGCGCCGCCGCGAGCGCTGGTGCGTGATGGGCGTCAATGGTGCCGGCAAATCGACCCTGTTGAAGCTGGTGGCGGGCGCCGCCAAGCCGGACGAGGGCGAGGTGGCGCTCGGGGCGAGCGTCAAGATGGGCTATTTCGCTCAGCATGCGATGGAGCTCTTGGACGGCGACCGCACGGTGTTCCAATCGCTGGAGGATTCCTTTCCGCAGGCGGGGCAGGGCGCGCTGCGCACGCTGGCCGGCTGCTTCGGGTTTTCCGGCGACGACGTGGAGAAAAAATGCCGCGTGCTGTCGGGCGGCGAAAAGGCGCGGCTGGTGATGGCCAAAATGCTCTACGACCCGCCGAATTTTCTGGTGTTGGACGAACCGACGAACCACCTCGACATTGCGACGAAAGAGATGCTGATCCAGGCGTTGTCGAGCTTTGAGGGCGCGATGCTGTTCGTCTCGCACGACCGGCGTTTCCTGGCGGCGCTCTCCAACCGCGTGCTGGAGCTGACGCCGGAAGGCGTGCACAAATATGACGGCGGCTATACGGAATATGTGGCGCGGACAGGCCAGGAGGCGCCGGGACTCAGGGGGTGAGGAAGCTCTGCGCCGGTCGAGAACCGTGCGCCAGATCGGCGTGTTGTTCCGCAGCGACGTCGCCACCCCGTCGATTTTCTCCCTCCCCCTCCCTATGCTGGCTCACCCGAGACACATCCCCGGACTCTCGCCTTGTCTGCTTACGACTTCGCCGCGCAACGCCTCTTCGTCGAGGACGCCCTCGCCGAAGGCGCGCGCGTCACTCCCCCCGCCGCCGCGCAAAACTATCTCCTCAACGTGCTGCGGCTGCGGCAGGAGGAAGCGATTCTGCTCTTCAACGGGCGCGACGGCGAGTGGCGGGCGACTGTCGACATCGTTTCGAAACGGGCGGCGGCGCTGCGCGTCGAGCGTCGGCTGCGCGAGCAGACCGCGCCGGGCCACGTCCACTATGCCTTCGCGCCGCTAAAACAGGCGCGGCTCGACTACATGGTCCAAAAGGCGACGGAGATGGGCGCGTCGCGCTTGACGCCCGTATTGACCAGACGCGCCCAGTTGCGTCGCGTCAGCGCCCATCGCCTGCGCGCCAATGCGATCGAAGCGGCGGAGCAGTGCGGCCTGCTGACGATCCCGGAAACGGTCGAGCCAGTTGATCTCGAGCGCTACCTCGCGGAGCTCGATCCGGAGCGCCTGCTCGTCTTCTGCGACGAGGACGCGCCCATAACCGATGCGCTGGCGCCTTTGCGTTGCAAAAGCGTCGAACTGGGCGCGCGTCCCGCGCTCGCCGTGCTGATCGGTCCCGAAGGCGGCTTCGACGAGACGGAGCGCTCCTCGATATTGCGACGCAGCAACGTCCTGCAGATTTCCCTCGGCCCTCGGATTCTGCGCGCGGATACGGCGGCTGTGGCCGCGCTCGCCCTGGTTCAAGCGACGTTAGGCGACTGGCGGTGAAGAACATCTCGCTCCGACCACGATCCCGCCACGATGTTTCGGTGTAGTCGTTGGTCGAGCGTCACGACTGTTGGTTTTCGCGAACTGCAAGGCGCGACGCTGCGTTCAGGCCGCATTTTTGCCCGTTCTGGCGGGTTAAAGCGTGTGGAGTTGGAGCATGGGATGTCGGCTTTCGGGGCCGGCGCAACCGCGGGTCCGCGCCAATGCGAGCTTTCTTCCGATCGGCATGCGCTCTTGAAGGCGGCGGCGCGGTCGGCGCGCTGATCGGCGTTGCGCCGATCGCCGCGCTTTTCCTTGTTGCATCGGCGTCGGCGTTGGCGGAGCCGGCGGCTCCCCGCAACCGTTGCGCCGCCCATGGGCCGGACTATGTCGAAGTCGCGGGCGGCGGCCGCTGCGTGCGGATCGGGGAGCATGTGCGGGGGCAAACGGCCCATGCGACGGAGAGCCCGCCGCCGTCGCTGATCGGCGCCCCAGGCGGCTTTGCTCGCGCGATCGCCGACGGGATGAAGGGCGTATCGGAAACGGTCCCGAGCGTCCCGGCGCCTGAGTCGCGACTTTATCGGCGCTGAGAATTTCGGCTGTGGCCGCGCGGCTGCGGCCGTCGCCGGTCTCAGAGCAGCACGCACTCCTCGAAGGCGGGATCGACGCTTCTTCCCCACCGCCCGTTGTAGGCTTCGAGCCGTTCCGCCGCGAGCGGCTCGCCTTTTTCCGCAATCGCTTCGAGCGGCGCGAGGTAAATGCTCTCGTCAGCTCCATCCGCGTCGCGCAGCGCCCGTCGCTGCAAGCCGCCCCTGGCGAGCGTCAGCATGTCGAGGGCGACCTCGCGCAAGCTCCGACCCTTGATTCGAGCCCGCAGCGCCTGGAACGGAACCGCGTCGCGTAGCTCCTGGCGTTCTTCCGCCGTCCAGCCGGAAACGAGCTCCAGCGCGCCGTCGAGCGCCGAAGCGTCGTAAAAGAGTCCCACGGACAATGCCGGCAAGGCGAGGATATGCTCGGGTGGACCGGCGTCGGCGCCGCGCATCTCGAGATAGGTTTTCAATCGCACTTCCGGGAAAATCGTCGAAAGATGATTTGCCCAGTCGGAGATCGTCGCGCGCTCGCCCGGCAACTGCGAGAGCCGGCCGGCTAGTAGATCGCGAAAGCTTGCGCCGGCGACGTCGTGATAGAGCCCCGCGCGCTTCACGAAATACATCGGAACGTCGAGCGCATAGTCCACATAGCGCTCGAAACCCATTCCCTCTTCAAAGACGAAGGGCAGCATGCCGGTCCGCGCGGCGTCGGTGTCCCGCCATATCGCGGAGCGCTGCGAAAGCGCGCCCGTGGGCCGGCCGTCCATGAATGGCGAATTGGCGAAGAGCGCCGTCACGACGGGCTGCAATGCGAGCCCCGCCCGAAACTTCCTCACCATGTCGGTTTCGCTCGTGAAATCCAGATTGGCCTGGATCGTCGCGGTGCGAAACATCATGTCGAGCCCGAGCGCGCCGACCTTCGGCATATAGGCCGACATGATCCTGTAGCGCTGCTTGGGCATGGCGGGCGTCTCGGCGCGCGACCATTTTGGGCTGGCGCCGAGATCGAGGAAGGAGACGCCAAGCGGTTCAGCGATCGCCCGAAGGGCGTCGAAATGCGCGTCGCGCTCGAGTTGGGTGTCATGCACGCTCTCGAGCGGCGCCCCCGAAAGCTCGAATTGTCCGCCCGGCTCGATCGAGATCGCCGCCCCGCCTTCGGGATCATAAAGCCCGATCGGTAAGTCGCGGTCGCGGATCACCGTCCAGCCGAGCGAAGCCTCAAGGCCTTCGATCAGCGCGCGAACACCGCGGTTTTCGTAATGGACCGGAGCGCGGGTCGCCTTTTGGAAGCATATCTTTTCGTGCTCCGTTCCGACCTTGAGGCCCGAGCCCGAAATCTTGACGCCTGCCTCGAGCCACTCGACGAGCTCTCGGCGCGACGAGATCGGCGTGGCGTCGTCTGCGTCGCGGGCCATGTCTTCCCTTCCCTCGAAAGTCGGTAGCCCTTCGAGAAGGGGCCCGAGTCCGTAAAGGGACGACGACCGATCCCCAAAGCCGATGAGGCCGGTGACTTGCCGCAAAACCCGCCTTCGCGCAAGCGGCGGCCGCGGGCCCTCAGGCGCCCTTGTCCGGTCCCATCACGTCGCCGTCGCCGTGCAGCACGCGCGCGACGAAGCTTCGCGCCAGCGCCGAAACGTCCTCGGTCCGGGAGCGGGCGGACACGACCCCGGCGAGGAGGCCGAGCGCCGCGCCGACGAGAGAGGCTTCCGCGACGACGACGAAACGAGCGCTCCCGGCGACGAGAATCGTCAGGGTCATGCCGAGAAGGCCGCCGAGCAGCGCGACCACTGCGTCGCGATCCTCGGCCCGCGGCCAAAGCGCGAGCGCCGTGACCGGCGCGCCCGCCGCGGCTGAAAGTCCCAAGGCGAGAACGAGCAACGCTCTCGCGTCGAAGAGATTATGCGCGCTCGCCAGATAGCCCGCCGTCGCGATCAGCGTGAGCGCCAACCGCGTCGTCGCCAGACGTCGGCTCGTCAAATCCGTGCCTCCGCGCAGCCTGTAGACCGCCTCGTGGCCGAGCGCCGTGCCGAATGCCTGCAAGCCGGCCGCGGCGAGCGCGAGCGCCAGCGCGATCTGCGCGGCGGCGAGCAGTCCGGAGGCGGCGGCGCCCATGCGCTCCAGCGCCGGCAGACCTGTCACGAGGAAGTCCTCGCGCGGGCGAATGTCCGCTGCGCCGAGCGGCGCGCCCGCCCGCAGCCCCTTTTCGGCGCAGGCCTGTCTGGCGCTGACCGGATCGGGCGCCCGCGTCCCGCAGATCGCCACGAGCCCGCGCGCGCTGGACTGGTAGATTGCGTCGGGTAGGCGTTCAGCAGGCTGACCGCCGGTCTGGCGCGCAATGGAAAGCGTCGCCCCGCCGACCACGGCGGCGACGAGCCAGGCGAAGATCCAGGTCCAGGCGACGGCGGCGAAGCCCGCGTTGCGCGTGCTTGTCGCGCGCGGCGTAACGATGGTGGGCGCCAGTAGCGGGGCGAGCATGGCGACTCCGAGCGTCACGGCGAGCGCCACCGCGAACTCGGCGCCGGCCCCGAGCGGCGGCGAGAGGATTCCCCAATCCTGAAGTTTCACGCCGACCGCTCCCCAGCTCGCGCCATCGCCGCCGGCGAGCGGCGGCGCGCGATGGAGCGCCAAGCTCAACGCCGGCCAGCCGAAGCCGAGCAAGGCCACCGCACCCGCCGCGCAGGCGGTCCAGATGGAGCCCAGCATCCCGCCTGGGCCAGCGATCGCCAGCACCGCAAGCGCGACGCAGGCCGCCGCAAAGCCCCGGCCGCCGCCCCACATGCCGCTGAGCACGTCCACAGCCGTCTGCTGGCCGGCCAGCGCTACGAGCTCGGAGGAGACGCATGCGAGCGCAATCACGCCGAGGCGAGGCGGCAGGCTTGGGAAACGGGCTGCGAGCACGCCCGAAAGCGAGAAGGCGCCGGTCTTCCGCAGCATCGGTCCCAAAATGCAGCCGGCGAGCGCGACGCCCGCGAACGTACCGCCCGCCAAGCCGAGCCCCCAGGAGCGCGCCGCGAACTGAGGCGCGAAGGGGAGCATCAGGCCGGCGCAGAGGGAGGCGAGAGCGAATCCCGCATATTCGGCGGGCACAGAGCGGCCGGCGGCATAATAATAGGAGACGCGCATCGAATGCAGCAACGCGCCGAGGGTCGCGAGCGCGATGATCGTGAAATAGGGCGAGAGCGCTCTGATGAAGCCCTCGGGCGCCCCCATTCGGTCAAGCAACGCGATGAAGGCGTAAGCGACGGCGAAAACCGCAGCGGCGAAACCCACCCGCATTTCGAGCTTTTCCCGCTCGCGAGCGCGGTTGTCATCGAGGCTTTGCGTCATGCGCGGACTTGTCCTTTAAGCGGCGGCGTCAAATTCTAGCGAAGGCCGGGGCTTATTCCAACCCTCAGGCCGCCTGGAGGGAGGAAATCGCATGCCCGAGACTTTCGCGATCGTGCTCGCGACCGCGGCGAACGAGGCCAAGGGACGCCAGATTGCCCTCGCGGCGCTCGAAGCGCGACTTGCGGCCTGCGTCCAAATGCATCCGATCAGCAGCTGCTACGTCTGGAATGGCGTCCTGTGCGAGGAAACGGAAACGGCGCTCTCCTTCAAGATCCGGGACGAGGATTTCGTGGCTCTCTCGGCGCTCATCCGGTCTTTGCATGATTACGAGGTTCCGGAAATCCTGAAAATTGAGGTGGCGGACGGCGATGTCGCCTATCTGGGCTGGCTCGCGCGCGCGACAAACCGACCAATCCCGTCTTAAAGACTTTCCACTTGCCGCGGATGACGCGCCGCCTTAACCCACCGCTGATGGACGTCATCGACAGGTGGAGCGAGGCGAGAAGCCGAATTGACCGCGCCGCGCGCGAGAGCGGGCGTGATCCCCAAACCGTCACGTTGGTTTGTGTGACGAAGACCTTTCCCAGCGCTGCGATCGTGCCCTTGCTTGACGCCGGCCAGCGCGTTTTCGGCGAGAATCGCGTCCAGGAGGCGAGGGAGAAATGGCCCGACCTCAGGGCTCGTTACCCGGACGTCGAACTGCACCTCCTGGGGCCGCTCCAGTCCAACAAGGTCAAAGAGGCGGTCGAGACGTTCGACGCCATCCAGTCTCTCGACCGCGAGAAAATCGCTCGGGCGCTTGCGGCCGAGCTCGCTCGACGCGGCAGGCCGATGCGCTGCTTCGTGCAGGTCAACACGGGCGCAGAGCCGCAAAAATCCGGCGTCCGGGTCGAGGAGGCCGACGCCTTCGTCGCGCTGTGCCGCGACGAGCTCGGTCTTTCGGTCGAGGGCCTGATGTGCGTGCCCCCCGTGGGTGAGCAGGCTTCGCCGCATTTCGCGCTGCTCTCAATGATTGCGGCGCGCAACGGGCTCTCGCGCCTCTCCATGGGCATGAGCGCCGATTTCGAGCAGGCGATCGAGCTCGGCGCGACGCATGTGCGCATCGGCTCGGCGATCATGGGCGAACGCGGCTGAAAGCGCGGGTCGCAAACGGCCTCAGCCGATAACGAGCGTCGCGCTGCGAGCGAGACGCGGCGCGAGGCGCGCTATGTCGCGCGCGCGCAATGCGACGCATCCCGCGGTCGGCGCCAAGTCTTGCGTCGCAATGTGGAAGAAGATCGCGCTGCCGCGCCCGCGCGTGGCAGGCCTTAGATTGTAATCCAGCACCCCCACGACGTCATAGAGCGCGTCGTCGCGCCAAAGGCTCTCGCAGCGAAAGCGCGAAGGGGCGGGCAATGCGCAATTATAGAGAAGGCTTTTGGGATCGTCGCACCAAAGATCCACCCGGCGAATCTTCCTCGTTGGAAGGCGCAGGCCGGCCCGGCAAAGCTTCGTGGGTCGATGCAGAAAGCTCAGGAGCCGCCAAGCGCCGATCGGCGTCCCGCCATCCCCCTCTCGTTTGGCGCGGACGAGACCCGCGCGCCCGAGCGCGCAGCGAAAGGTCGCGCCGCCAGCGACGAGCAGGCCGTGATGTGGCGCGCCGCCGAGGGCGCGCGTCACGATCAAGCGGCGCAGGCCGGGGCGGCCCCTAATGGCGCGAGGCGCTTTCTTCATCTCACCTTGGCTCTCCGGCTCGAGGCCAATCCTGACGGCACGGGAGCCGGCGTTCAAGCCCTTCCGAATCCTGCTATCTCTCATTGAGGGCATCGCGCCCCGAGGAGCTTCGATAAGGTCATGGCGCTCGACGTACTTCTGGTCGGCGGACCCTCGTTGCGGGGCGCCCTTGGCGAGCTCTTCGCGAGGGAGCCGTCCTGCGCCTTGCGCGAGGCCGCGACTCTCCAGGGGGCTTTGGCGGGAATCGACGCCGCCAGCCCCGACGCGCTGCTCGTTTCCGATGATTTCGGCGAGGAGGACGCCGGCGCTCTGTTGCGCGCAGCGCGAATTGCGGGCTTCGCCGGAGCGGCGCTCTGGCTCGCGAAGGGGGAGGGACGAGGCGAGCCGGGCTTCGACGCGGCGATGCGCCGTCCGCTGCGCTTTTGCGAATTACTCGTCACGATTCGTAGAACATTAGAGCAGCTTCCGCTGCGTCCCTTACGGCGCGCGCTCGGGGAGCACAGCTTTTGCCCGATCGCGCAGCGCCTTACGGCGCCGGACGGGACGAGCCGGCTGCTGACCGAGAAGGAAATCGCTTTGTTGCTCCGCCTTTCCCGCGCCGCCGGCGGCGTGGTGGGGCGGGACGTGTTGCTGCGCGAGGTTTGGGGCTATAATGGCGCAGTCGTGACGCATACTCTGGAAACCCACATTCACCGACTGCGGCGCAAGCTCGAGGGGATCAGCGGTCGAACCGGGTTGCTCCTGACCGCCCCGGGCGGATATCGGCTTTGTCTCGAGGACGATGGCGCGGAGAGCGCCGAGACGCAGCCGCTGGAGGCGGGGGGATCCGGGGTCCATGGCGCTGGGTAGAGAGATCGAGGACCTCCTGGCCATCGAAGTCTTCGCCGTCATGGAGGACGCAGCCTTGAGAGATCTGCTGTTTGGCGCCGATACGCGGCTGCTGCGCGCTGGAGACGTCCTATTTCGGCGCGGCGAGACGGCCGATGGCGGCTATTTGCTCACCAAGGGCTCCGTCGCGGTGGAGGCGGGAGAACCCGGCCGGCCGGCCGACCAGATCGTGCATCCGGTCGCGCTGCTCGGCGAAACCGCAATGATTGCGGCGACGAAGCGACCCGCGACGACCTTCGCGCGCGAGCCCTCGACCGTATTGAAGATTCCTCGTTCTCTCTTCCATCGGGTGCTCGAGTCTCATCCGCAGACGGCGCTGAGGGTGCGACAATTTTTCAAGGACCGGCTGAAGGATTTCGTGGAGAACATGAAGTTTGACCCCTAGGCGGGGAGCGCCGCGCGCGCCGATGTTGACAGGCCGGCCGCCGCTCACTAGAGGAAACCGCCTCAAAGGCCGAGGCCATTGGGGGATAGTTCAACGGTAGAACAGCGGACTCTGACTCCGTTAATCTTGGTTCGAATCCAGGTCCCCCAGCCAATTTCAGATCATTGCGCGCTGTGCTTGGCCTTTTGTCCGGTGCTACCGTTTGGCTACCTAGCCTCCCCCATTTCGACCCCGACGGGGCGCCCATGCCGCTCAAGGCCGTCGATGCGCTCGACTGCTCGATGTGTCGCTGGCCCGTAGCCCAGACCGAGCGGGAGGAGCTCCTCGATCCATCGCGCTCGCCGACGATGCGGGTCTATTGCCGTCGTCATGCGCCGCTGGTCCACTCCATTGTTCCGATGGCGGGGTTTTACTCGTCTTCGAGTCGTGCTGCTCCCTGTAAGTTTTCAACCACGTTTTCGCATCGTCCACTCGCGCGCGCGTGGTGGCGCTGCCGTAAACCTCAAACAGGTGACCTATGAGCGCGGCGTTGTCCAAGTCTGCTACATTCTTCCATCCGAGCTCTGTTCCGGACCGGTGCGTCACCTCGTCATCAAAAAAATCAATCTGGACGTCGAAGTCTCGGTAGTCTTGGCCGCGCTCCTTCGCAAAGGTCTTCAGGTTCTCGAACCGATCATCCTTCCACATGAATAGCCCGTGGGACCTTCCATTGTCTGCTGGCGGACCGTCAGGGGTCAGATTGCTTTCTACCTGAGCCTGACCGGCCGCGATGGCGGCGGCCTCGGGCGTCCACCCATGCGCCTCAACCAGGCGATCCATCAGGCGGAGCCCACGCTCCTGCACGGTCTCCGGTACCGCCCGCTCCGGAGGAGCCCCGTAGCCGAAGAACCTCATGATGGCGCCGTAGCCGCTCTCGTCAACGGTCGCGTATTCGACGAGGACGGTGACCAGGCCGATCATGGCGATCAGGGAAATCGCGGTCAGCAGATGCTTTCTCATCGACTTCGCTCTTTACTCTTTGCACGCCGTTGTCGCCGATCTCGACGAATTCCGTCTTGGCGCTCTGGTCATGATGCGTCTCTTCGAACACTCCTGTTCCACCGCCGCTTCCGACGCGAGGCTTGCTTTCGCGGGTAATTAGGGGAGATACGCAAGACGCCTATTTATGGGCGCCCTATCGCAATTTTTTTCAGGGTGATCAGAGTCGGCTCGACGCCGATAGGCTTAAGCAGATTCGGAAGACGACTGCTGGAACGGGGCAAAGCGCGGCGTCGCTTCCGTAATTCAGCCAAAAAAATGGAACCTTCGCAACGAAGCTTACGTTCGGTCGCGGACTACCGAGCTCGAGCATTCCTCCGACCGGACCTTCCCCTGACCCCCGGGGCGGGCTTCGCTGCTAGAGCGGCATGAGATCAGGCGAAATCGATTAGGAATTCCCCGGCGACGCCACGTCGCCTTGTTCCCCGACGGACGAAGTAAGCGCTACGGCGAACGCGGATTTGTCTTTCAGTTCGACGCCCGACAGCTTTCTGCGGCGCGCCTCTGACGCGAGATAAACCAGCCTTGCGGCGGCCTCGGCATACGACATGCCTTCTCGACGGATGTTCGACAAACAGTTTCTTTCAGCGTCGGTGCGCCCGACGCGCGGGGCGAAGGTGAGATAGACGCCGAGACTGTCTGGAGAGGAAAGCCCCGGACGTTCTCCGATCAAAACAGCGACGAGTTTCGCACCCATTAGCTCCCCGATTTCGTCTCCGATTGCGACGCGACCCTGCGAAACGATGACGATAGGGCCGATCCTCCATGCTTCGGCGTCAAGGGCCGGGAGCGCGGCGTCTAGGAGTGCGCCCGCATGCGCGGCGACCGCACGAGCCGAAAGGCCGTCCGCAATCACGAAGACGAGATCGTAATCGCCGGCAAAGGGCAGGAGGCGTGCGCGCGCTGATTCGTTGAGCCGGCGCCCGAGATCTGGCCGCATGAGATAGACGCGACGGTTTAGCGCGGAACTCTCAACCTGCAGGATTTGCAAACCCCGCGCGCCCAGCTGTTCGGCCAGCGCCTCGGCGTCGAGACGATCCTCGACGGCGTCTCGCGCCTCTGCATGCGCGAGCTGAAAGGCGAGATTAGCCTTGGTCGCGACTGCCGCGCCTGCAGGAGGCAGCAAGATCCGCGCCGGCGTTGCCGCTCTCATCGCCGCGAGGCGAGCATTCACAGTGGGAAGATTTTCACTCATGGATCACGCCCTCGTCAGCAGCCGCTGAAAGCACGCCGGCAGGCTCGCTGCCTCAGCCCCCTGGCCAGGGAGATTCATTCGCGTCAGCCATTCCTCGAATTCCGGCGCCGGGGCCAGTTTGAGCATGCGGCGCGCGACCGCGACGTCGTGATACGATGTGCTCTGATAGTTCAGCATAACGTCATCAGCGCCCGGAACGCCCATGACGTAATTGACCCCAGCCACGGCTAAAAGCGTCAGGAGATCGTCGATGTCGTTTTGGTCGGCTTCTGCGTGATTGGTGTAGCAGGCGTCGCAGCCCATCGGCAGGCCGAGCAACTTCCCGCAAAAATGATCTTCTAGCCCGGCGCGGATGATCTGCTTTCCATCGAAGAGATATTCCGGTCCGATGAATCCCACGACCGTGTTGACCAGCAAGGGCTCGAAGGAGCGCGCGACTGCATAGGCGCGCGCTTCGAGAGTTTGTTGATCGCAGCCGTGATGGGCGTCCGCTGAGAGCGCGCTTCCCTGGCCGGTCTCGAAATACATCACATTGTTTCCGACCGTTCCGCGCTTGAGGGCGCGCGCCGCCTCATTGGCCTCGCGCAATAGATTGAGTTCGACGCCAAAGCTGCGGTTTGCCGCCTGCGTCCCTGCGACGGATTGAAATACGAGGTCCACCGGAGCGCCGCTGTTGACGAGGCTCAGCGTCGTCGTCACGTGGGCGAGCACACAGGACTGCGTCGGGACGTCCAGCGTTTCGCGCAGTTCATCGATCAGCAGCAGCAACTCTCGGCAGCGATGCGGCCTGTCGGAAGCGGGATTGACGCCGATGACCGCGTCGCCGTTGCCGAGCAGGAGGCCATCGATGATGCTGGCGAGCACGCCTTTGGGGTCGTCAGTCGGGTGATTGGGCTGGATGCGCGAAGAGAGTCTTCCCGGCAATCCCAGGGTGTCCCGGAAGCGCGTGACCACCCGGATCTTCGCTGCTATCGCGACCAAGTCTTGATTTCGCGAAATCTTCGTCACGGCGGCCGCCATCTCCGGCGTGATTCCCGTCGCGAGATTCGCTAGGGCGTTGCTCGTCGCCGAGTTGGAAAGCAACCAGTCGCGAAACTCTCCAACTGTGAAGCTGGCGACAGGCGCGAAGGCGTTTGCATCATGCGTGTCGAGGATGAGCCTCGTCACCTCGTCGTCTTCGTAAGGGATCAGCGGCTCTTCGAGGAAGCGCGCCAATGGCAGATCGGCGAGTTGCATCTGCGCGGCGATCCGCTCTACAGCCGATTCTGCAGCGACGCCGGCAAGGCAGTCCCCCGAGCGCAGCGGGCTCGCTTTCGCCATCAGCGATTTCAGGTCGTCGAACCGATAGCGGCTTCCCCGAACGTCTATCGAATACATCGCGAGGCGCCCTGACGATGGTGTGCTTCAAGCTAGCGCCTGCTCGCCCGCTTGTCACCTTCGTCGGAGCCAATTAAATCTTCTCGCCCACCGATCAGGGCAAGCTGTGATGGCCGCCGACGCATCCGATCCCGAATTAGCGATCCACGCTTTGCCGATCTGGAGCGGGCCGGTCGAGATCGAGCCTTTGCCTGGCGGCATAACCAACAAAAATTATCTCGTATCGGACCGGAGCCGCCGCGTCGTCGTGCGCTACGGCGGCGACATTCCCGTGCACGGAGTCATGCGTTTCAATGAATTGGCGGCGGCCAAGGCGGCGGCCGCGGCGGGGATTTCGCCAAAGGTGCTTTACGCGGCGCCGCCGTTCCTCGCCATGGACTTCATCGAAGGGCGAACCTATGACGCTGAGGACGTGCGCGAGAATCTCCAGCGTTGCGTCGCCCTGGCGAAGCGCGCGCATCGCGAGATCCCCGTGCATCTGCGGGGCCCGACGCTCTGCTTCAACGTTTTTCAGGTCATCCGCGACTATGCGCACACTTTGCTGGACGAGAAGAGCCGCGCGGCTCCCCTGCTCGAGAGATTTTTAAAGCGGGCGCATAAACTCGAACGCGCCGTCGGGCCCATCGATCTCGTCTTCGGCCACAATGACCTGCTCGCGGCGAACTTCATCGACGACGGCGCGCGTCTGTGGCTCATCGACTGGGATTACGCCGGCTGGGGAACTCCGTTTTTCGACCTTGGCGGCTTGTCGTCTAACAATAACTTTGCGGCGAGCGAAAATGACCTGATGCTCGCCGATTATTTCGAGGCGCCGGCGAACGACGCCCTGAGGCGCAAATTGCAGGCGATGCTCGCCGCCTCGCTGCTTCGCGAATTGATGTGGAGCCTGGTTTCCGAGCTTAAATCGACAATCGATTTCGACTACGTCTCCTATACGGAGGAGAATCTGCGGCGGTTCGAAGCCGCCTTCGACGCATTCGAGGAAATGGAGAAGACATGACCGAGCTGCCCAAGAGCGCCCAAGTCATCGTCGTCGGCGGTGGGATCGTCGGTTGCGCTGTCGCCTATCATTTGGCCAAGCTCGGCGTGGAAACGCTGCTCATCGAGCGGCATCAGCTCACTTCCGGCTCTACGTGGCATGCAGCCGGGCTCGTGGGCCAATTGCGGACCAACGCCAACATCACGCGCCTGCTTGGCTATTCCGTCGAGCTTTACGAGAAGCTCGAAGCGGAGACTGGCTACGCGACAGGGTGGAAGCGCAACGGCGGCCTGCGCCTCGCCTGTAACCCCGACCGCTGGATCGAGGTGAAGCGTCAGGCCACGACCGCCCGCAGTTTCGGGCTCGAGATGCATCTGCTCTCCGCGAAGGAGGCGCAGGCGCTTTGGCCGTTGATGAATGTGGACGACGTCGTCGGCGCCGCTTTCCTACCCACGGACGGGCAAGCCAATCCTTCGGACATCACGCAGGCGCTCGCCAAGGGCGCGCGCCTTGCCGGCGCGAAGCTCGTCGAGGGCGTTGCGACGAAGGAAATCCTTGTCGAGAACGGGCGGGTGCGAGCGCTGCTGACGAACCACGGACGCATCGATTGCGAAAAGGCGGTCTTGTGCTGCGGGCAGTGGACGGCGCGCCTGGCCGAGCGAGCCGGCGTCTGTGTGCCGCTCGCGCCGGTGCGCCATCAATATATCGTCACGGAGCGCGTCGATGGCGTCACCGCCAATCTTCCGACGCTGCGGGATCCGGATCGCCTGACCTACTACAAGGAGGAGGTCGGCGGCCTCGTCATGGGCGGCTACGAGCCCAATCCCATTCCCTGGAGCGACGCGCATGTTCCGGAAGACTTCGCTTTTCGGCTGTTGGAGGATGACTGGGATCACTTCGAGCCGATCATGAATCTCGCGCTCGGCCGTGTCCCCGCACTGGCGTCGGCCGGCGTGAAGCAAATGATCAACGGGCTGGAAAGCTTTACGCCCGATGGCAACTGGATGATCGGCGAGACGCCGGAGGTGCGTAATCTCTTCGTCGGGGCGGGCTTCAACGCCTTTGGCATCGCTTCGGCCGGTGGCGCCGGCATGGCGCTTGCCGAATGGGTCGCCGCCGGGGAGCCGCCCTTCGATCTCTGGGCGGTGGACATTCGTCGTTTCGGTCCCAACCATAAGGATCCAGCCTGGGTGCGCGGTCGCACGCTCGAGGCCTATGCTCGGCATTACTCCATCGCCTGGCCGGCGGAAGAATTTTGTTCAGGCCGTCCCTTGCGCCGCTCGCCGCTTTATGAGCGTCTGAAGGACCGCGGCGCGTGTTTTGGAGAGAAGCTCGGCTTCGAGCGGCCGAACTGGTTCGCTGATCGCGCCCTCGGCGAAACGCCCGAGGACCGCTATTCCTTCACGACGCCCGGCTGGCTCGAAGCTGTCGGACGCGAGCACCGGGCGTGTCGTGAGACGGCGGCGCTCTTCGATCAGACGAGCTTCGCCAAGGCGCTGCTCGTGGGGGAGGGCGCTGAAGCCGCCTTGTCCTGGATTGCGGCCAATAATGTCGTCAAAGCTCCCGGTAGCGTGATTTACACGCAAATGCTGAACCGCAAAGGGGGGATCGAATGTGATCTGACGGTGACGCGACTTGACCGAGACCGCTATTACATCGTCACCGGCACCGGCTTCGCCACGCATGATTTCGACTGGATCAAGCGCTCCCTCCCCGAAGGCGCGAACGCGACATTGATCGACGTCACCTCCTCTCGCGCCGTGCTCGCGCTTATGGGGCCGCGCGCGCGAGACATTCTGTTTTCCTGTTGCGCGGATGATATGTCCAACGCCGCCTTCCCTTTCATGACGGCGCGGGAAATACGTCTTGCCGGCGCGCCCGTGCTGGCGATACGCGTCACCTATGTCGGCGAACTCGGCTGGGAGCTGCACATTCCCGTGGAATTTGCCGTCACCGTATACGATCGGTTGATGGAGGCGGGCGCGCCGTTCGGCCTCGTGAACGCCGGCTATCGCGCCATCGAATCGCTGCGCCTGGAAAAAGGCTACCGCGCCTGGGGCGCCGACATCGGGCCGGATCATTCCCCGTTGATGGCAGGACTGGGTTGGGCGACGAAGCTGAAGTCGGGCCAGCCGTTCCAGGGACGCGAAGCGCTGGAACAGGAGGCGATGAAGCCCTCCGCGCGTCGGCTCGCAGGGTTTTCGGTCGAGGATCCCGAGGTCGCGCTGCTCGGACGGGAAACGATCTACCGCGACGGGGAACGCGTGGGATGGCTTTCGAGCGGCGGCTATGGTTATTCGATCGGCCAAGCGATCGGCTATGGTTATGTCCGCAATGCTAGTGGGGTGAGCGAGGAATTCCTGAACGCCGGGACATACGAGCTCGATGTAGCGGGTCGGCGCGTCGCCGCTCGCTTGTCTCTCACCCCATTCGTTGATCCCAAGGGAGTTCGTACGCGCGCATGACGGCGCTACGGTCGACCAGAGCGGCCCTTCTTGTCACGAGCGCGCTCAAGCCGTGGCGGAAATTGATGACGACGCTCATGCTTGGGGCGCCGCCTCGGCGGGCTTCGCTTTTTCACCATTGCCCTTCGCTCCCATCATCTTTCTTGCGGCCGACCGGAAGATGGGGACGATCTGGGGAGCCGCCATCGCCGCCGCTCCCAGCGCCACGCCCACCAGCAACTCGACCTCGATCAAGGCGACGCCGATGACAACGACCGCAAGGGCCGCTGCTCTGGTTACGGCGTCGGCATTGTGGTCGGCATGGTCGGCGGCTTCGATTTCAGATTGGTTGTCCCGAGCTTCTCGTTTCACGGGGAGGGGGTTCTTCCCTTCGTTTAGGGCAGCTTCCTGCTCCACGCTGAAGGTTTGCTCCGGGTCGCTCATGACGGCTCCTTCTCGCAGCACAATATTTGAGACAATTGTCCTAGAACGTAATTGCACTAATTGACGTTTTTGCGAACCATTCGCACGGTCGTCAATGCAGAGGCCTCTGCTTTTTGAACAATTTAATGACGGATTCGCCTGCGGTTTTGGTGACGGCGCTTGAAAGGCCGGTTCGATCTCAAAGGCCGTCGCGCCTGGCGCGATTTGTTGCCCATGGTTCGACGCGCACTCGCATTTCCCCCCATGCGCTCGACTCCCGGCGGAGGCGCTTTTCGAGTTTTTCCGCGACCACCATGGCCTCGCGCCTTGCCCAACTTTTATGCTATGCTTACCGTAGAGCAACTGGGGGAAGCCATGGCGTCCGAGTGGGTGAAGCTGACGGAACAAGACGATAAAGAACCAACGGTGTGGGTGAATCTAACGAACGCGAGCATACTCCCCGAACACAAGGGCGGCTCTCGCATTTGGTTTGTCGCCGATACAAAGAACGCTACGATCGACGTTAAGGAGTCGCCAGAAGAGGTCCTCCGAAAGGCGGGGGAAGTCTGACGATGGAAACATCCCTGACGAGGTGCTCTCTTCTAGAGGGCTGACCGAAGGGCGCTCTTCTCTAAGCAGCATCGTCAGCCTCGTGTTTAGCCTGCACAAGACGCAGCACGCCGCGTTTCTGTGCGCCAGCTATCAACCATCGCGATCAAGCCGTCTGGCCTTTCCTTTCGCACGGGCAGCGCGCCTTTATAAATCGCGCCGTCGCCGCCATCGATCGACAAAAGATCACCTTCTTGCAGGACATGTTCGCCGATTCGACCTCCGCGTCTGGAGTTGTCGATCTGCAGGTCGCGACAACCAACAATGCAGACCTTGCCCAGCTGCCTAGCGACGACGGCGGCGTGAGATGTGCGCGCGCCCTGCGCGGTCACCAGACCGGTGACTTGGCGCAACGCTTGATAATCGTCGGTTTCGGCAAATTCGCGGAACAGGATCATTGGAGCGCCGCGGGCTGCGATTTGTGAGATGCGCGTCGGATCGAAAATCGCGACTCCCGACGCCACGCCTGCGCTTGCCGATACGCCTCGCGCGACCAAAACAGCATTGTCGTCGACCACCAAGGCCTCGGCGCCCACGCTGTTCAGATCGAGCCCTTCCAGGTGGCTCAGGCCTGTTGCGGGGTCGATCAGCCCCGCCGCAACGAGGTCGCAAGAGATGCGCAGGGCGGCGAGGGGCGTTCGTTTGCCGCCGCGGCATTGCAGAAAATACAGGCGCCCGTCTTCGATCGTGAATTCGAAGTCCTGCATGTCGGCAAACGCGCGCTCGAGAACAGGCTTAAAGGATTGCAACTGGAGAAAAGCCGTCGGCGCCCGTGTTTCCAGTTCGATCGTCCCGAGCGCCGAGCGGCGGCCGGCGACGACATCTTCGCCTTGCGCATTCGGAAGGTAATCGATGTAGAGCGCGTCCGATCCGTCCACCGGGCTGCGGGTGAAGCCGACGCCCGATCCCGACAGCGCTCCCGCATTGCCGAACACCATGGCCTGGACGATCACAGCGGTGCCTGCGCGATCGTCGATCCCGTTGGCGCGCCGATAGGCGACCGCTCGCTCGCTCGACCAGGACGCGAGAACCGCCCGGATTGTGGCGCGGAGCTGCTCGAGCGGATCTTCCGGAAATGGAAGATGCAGAGCGGACTCGAAAGCGGACAGCGACGCCGCGGCGATTTCCGCTATGGATTCGCTGCCGAGCCGGCCTGGATCGTCAAGACGCTCCGCGCGCAATTTGTCCGCAACCAGCTTTTCAAAAATCCTTGCGTCCGCCCCATGCACGACTTCGGCGAACTGCTGGATCAGGCGCCGTCGGCAGTCATGGGCAAGGCGCGGATTGCCTGTCAGACGGATCAATCCCCGCACCGCCTGCGCCGTCAAGCCGACGTTGAGGACGGTCTCCATCATGCCCGGCATGGAGACTGCAGCCCCCGAACGCACGGAGACGAGCAACGGCTTGCGCGCATCGCCGAAGCGTCGACGCAACAGGGCGCCAAGCCGATCGAGTTCTTCGGGCAGCCGCTTCTCCAGCCCATCGAGCGCCCTATCGCCGCCCTCCAGAAAAGCGCGGCAAAGATCGACGCCGAACACGAAAGCCGGCGGAACCGGCAGGCCCTGTTGCGCCATGATCATCAGATTGTGGGCCTTCGAACCCACGACTTCCTTGCTCGGAGTTTCGGTTGGAACGCCGTCATAAGGAATTCGATAGACCGCGTCGAAAGAACGGCCGCGCCGATGGTCGAAGGTCACGCAAGCACCTCTTCCATGAGATAGGCCCGCAAGGCCTCGCCGGAGTGTAGATAGTAATCGGTTGCGTTTTCCAGCGCCTGCGCAAGGCGATCCGCCAGGTAGAGAGATCGCGCTTCTTTCAATGTCGTGACCATGGATTTGCGGATCGCGCGTGTGAGCTCGTCTGCGAGATGTTCGATCTCAACCAGACGCTCAAGCGCCGTCAGAAAATCATCGATGTCGTCTCGCACTTCGGCGCTCGTGATCGTCGCCGCGCACTCAACGCATTTGACGAGTTCCTGACTGGAGGCGACGGCGAGGTCGCCGAGTGCGTAAAGTCGTTGGCGCAGCTCGGCGTCCAATTTTTCGGCCGTGGCGAAAAGTTCGAGTAAGGAAGCCGCCTCCTCCAATTCGTCCACGGCATCGTCAGCGCTCTCCAGAAACGTCAGCAGCATTTGCGGACGCCTGAAGCGACGAATGTCGTCGCGGGCGACATTGAGCTGAAGATCGGCTTGGCTCTCCCAGTAGGCCGCGCGTTTAGCGTTGCGATGCAATTCTTCTTCCGCTCCGCTACGGCCCACCAGATCCAGCGCTTCGCGCACCGCGGCCGCGATGTCGAAACCGCAGGCCGCGTGCCGCGCCGCAGAGTCGAAGATCGCCAGCCTGGAATTATCGAAATGCCGCCGCAGCTCCGCCTTGATCTCGTCCGCGATGATCCGTCGCGATCGGCCCTGCAGAAGCCCGCGGGAGGCGAGTTCGAAGGCCCGCTCGATAAAGTGTTCGGCGACTTCGTCGCCGATCAGCGCATCGAGGCGGTCTCCATAATGGAGCGGCTGACCGGCGGCGTATTCGACAGCTTCGGCCAGCAGGCGCTCACCCCCGAGTTCGAGCAGGCCGCGGTGTCCAAAATTGTGGACGGCCGCGTAACGAAGCACCCGAATGGCGCCGCGCTTTCCAACGAATCCGCGCAAGCGCTTACGCATCCGGTTCCAATCAATGAGAAAAACGATCCGCGAGCCGAGATGGTCGAGGTAGCGCAGCAGGCCCTCCTCGCCACACGCCTCATAGACCCCGGTCGTGTGCAGAAAGGACCGGCTTTCCATGCGGTCACTGGCGCGGCTGTCGACATTGGTCCAACGCACGTCAAACTCGGCAAACAGGCTCTGGAAGAAGGAGAGCCGCTCCGCATGAACGTCGGTATAGGTCAGGCTTGCGCGTCGCCCGTCGATCCTGATCACCAGAACGTGCGCGTCGGTCGTCCCGATGTCGTTCTGGATCAACACCTGGCCACCGCTTTCCGTCGCGGTGGCGCCGAGGCCCGGATGGTCGAACTTGAGCGGCGCTGTCCGATTCAGCCCGCGCATGAAAGCTTCCACGAGCGTGCGGGCGCGCGGCGAAAGACTGTGGACTCGAGCCCCCAGGAGGGTCTCGATCGCTGTGTCCGCCTGGAGCGCGTTGATCGCTTTGTGCGCGTCCATTACGAGTAGATGCAGGCTATCGCCGGCCGACCGGTCCGCCGAGGTTATTCTATCAATGAGCTCCAGGGGGAAGCGATCGTCCTGGCGCGCCGCCGGTCGCAATCTGGCTAACCGCTCGATCAACTCCTGCGCCGAAGCCTGGGGCAGGCAGGCGATCATGTCCTCGATTGCGCCCTGAAGCCGGCCGAGGATTTCGTGGCCGCGCGGGACGAAAAGATCAGTTTCGCCGTCGATCCGGGCTGCGGCGACGACGTCGTCAAGCCAGGAGTCTTCGACGCGCGATTCCAGACGCTCTGTCTTTAAATCGGGCGCCGGAACGACAGGGCGCTCGGCGTTTGCACGCGCCATCTGCAGCAGCGCGAAAAAATATTTGGCGCGGTCGTTCGCGGTCAGGGACGCGGCGATGCGATCGGGCAGTAGGAGATCGTACTGGCCCAGCTCTTGAATGATTTCGCGCTTTGCAACCATAATGCGCCCCTTTAACGCGATGGCCCCAGGGCAGCACGAAGCATGCGCATCCGGCTGGAATTGGCGACACAGCGGAATTATACGATATTTGGATGACAAGCGCGTGCGGCAAGGTTTCTGCGCCGCGCCGGAAGGCCGCTGGCGACCCGGACAGGGAAAGGCCTGAGAGGACAATGAGTCGGAATAACCGCGAGCTGGAGATCAAGTTCTCCACGGACTCGCCAGGCCTCAAGGCGGCGTTCGAATCGCCGCTGCTGGGCGGCGCTCCCGGCAAGGGCGTGAGCGCACGCAATCTCGTCTCAACATACTATGATACGCTCGATCGCACCCTGAACAAACGCCGGATTGCGTTGCGCGTGCGACGATGGGGACGCGCCGCTCCCCTTATTGGGGTGAAATGGCCGTCGCACAGCGACGCATTTTCGCGGGGCGAGTTCGAGGCGCGTGGCCATAGCGAGGAGCCGGACCTGGCGCTGTTGGGGGAGGAGATCGCGGCCGAGCTCGGGGAAATTATTGGAGACCGCGCTCTTCGACCTCAGTTCGAAACGCGAATCAAACGTCGCACACGTCTCATCAGCGCCGGAACGACTCGGATCGAGATCGCTTTCGACAACGGCGAAATCGTCGCCGGCGATCGGCGCACGCGCGTCCTCGAAGTCGAGCTCGAGCTGAAGAGCGGGGATGCTTCGAAGCTTTACGATCTTGCCGCCCGCGCCGTCGAGGCCTTGCCACTCCGCCTCGACGTGACGAGCAAGTCGGAGCGAGGGTTTCGGCTCGTCGAGGCCGCGGTCGCCTCGCCGGTTAAGGGCCGCAATCCAATATTCGCGCCCGGCGCAACGATCGACGACGCGATCGCGAGCGTCGTCGGCAATACGCTCACGCACTTTCTCGCCAATCTGGCGCCATTACGCGAGGGCGACGATCCGGAGGCGATCCACCAATTGCGCGTCGCGCTGCGGCGGATGCGGTCCGCCCTCGGCATGTTCAAGCGCCTGCGGCCATGCGCCGAGTTCGACGCGTTTCGCGCGGAGGCCAAGCGCATCGCGACGGCTCTCGGTCCCGCGCGCGAATGCGATGCTTTCAGCGACCTGCTCGCTGCGGGGCCGCGTGGGGCGCTGGCCGATGGATCGGTCTTCGCCGGGATCGACGCTGCGCTCTCGAAGCGCCGGCAGGCTCTGTATGCCGAGGCGCGCCAGCTCATCAACGCAAAGGAGACCTCGCTTTTCGCGCTTCAGCTACAGGCTTTTCTGACCAGGCGCGGATGGCGAAGCGGAGCGGACGAGCAGCTTGGGGATCTTGCGGCGCCGGTAACGCAATTTTCCTCCGCTACGCTCGAGCGTCTGCGCAGACGCGTTGTGAAGCGCGGCAAAAAGCTCATATTGCTGCCGGACGACGAACGCCACAAGGTTCGCATCGCGCTCAAGAACCTGCGATACGCCGCGGAATTCTTCGGCGGCTTGCATGAAGAGTCGGGCGCTTATCGCACTTATATCCGCACTGTCGCGCGGCTACAGGACATTTTGGGGGCGCACAACGACGCGGCTGGCGCGCAGATCTTGCTGGATGGACTGGGAGCGCGCGCTAAGGCAGGCACCGCCTTCGCCGCGGGCGTCATGCTCGGCTGGTGCGAGCGCGAGGCCGAAATCGCTGACGCGGAACTGGGCGAAGCCTGGCGACGGTTCAAGCGCCTGGACCCGTTTTGGCGCTGAGTGGCGCTATGCAATGCCGTTCAAGTCTCCAGCAGCGCCTGCTGGGCTTCTTGCTCGAGGCGCGAGCCTTCGCCTCGATACCGAGGAGAATAATGCAACGTCACGAGGCGCTTCGCTCCAGCCATCCGCGCGAGAGTTCCAGCTTGGCGCGCCGTCAAGTGAGATCGAGCTTCGGCGACAGTGCGGTCGGCGTCGAGAAACGTAGCCTCGATGAAGGGAATGTCGGCGTTCTTGGCGAGCTCGATGACCTTCCGCTGATTGGCGTCGGAGAAACCGCAGTCGACGACATAGACGATCTTGCGTCCGGAAGTGACTTTCATGATTTTTTCCTTCAGCAAACCGAGCGGCAGCGAGTGGCGCGCCTCGCGCTGTTCGTCTCGCCATGCGACGGCAATTGGAGCGGCGTCGTCCGCGCCGCGCAGCATCGCATCCTTGAAGGCGCGAAGCCATGGTCCTACGATCAGGCCCATGGCCTCAACCTTGTTTCGCCAGATGTTGATCTGCGCCCGCTCTTCCAGCGCATAGGCGAGCACGGGCACGCCGCCGTGGTCGAGCAGCGTCGTACGCACCCGTAGTCCCGGCTCCTCAAGCACAATCGCGTCGCGCCGTCGTTCCGTTTTGCTCTCGGAACGCTCGAAGCGCGAGCGTCCGCGGAAGACCGCCGATCTGATCTCGCCACAGGGGTCGACTTCGGTCGCGCGTATGATCAACTCGCCGTCATAGCCCTCGATGAGATTCCAGGTATAGGCTTTGAGCTTATGCTCGACTGCGTCGACGAGGCCTGCCGGCCCATAGATCCCAAGGCCCTTTTCTCGGCCGAGCAGAGTCCGCAGCAGGTGATCAAAGCCGGCGAAGTGGTCCATGTGTCGATGCGTGACGAAGACGTCGGCGATGCGCAGCAGTTTGCGCGTCGGCAAACTGCTGATGTCGCCGATGTCGAAGAGCAGCGCGCGGCGCTCGAAGACGAGATCCACATAGAGAGCGGGATCGCCGAAGGGATCATTGACGGGAGGGGATCAAAGTGACGCGGCATAGATCACTCGCCGGTGGATCGCGGCGCCGCGTGGGCCCCGCTTACGCTCAGGTCAGCTGCCGCGAAGCGCACAAACCGCTCTCCCGTCGCATCAAGTTATTGCGACGGGCGTGTGGATCAATCTCTCGCGGGTAGCGCGATGAAGCGTCCGACTGCGCTGTCTTCCTGGGGTAATCCGCTCGACCCGCGGACGCTTTCATCGTCGCGCTCGCCTACTTTCCGAACCGGGTCAGGAAGTGATAGCCCGCAAGTCCGCCCAGGCCGAGGCCTACGACCGCGGCCACGGGACCCGCGATGCCGAACCCCATCACCCCGCCGAGCACGGCCCCAACGGCGCCGAAGAGATATTGGTTCTGCTTTTGCTTAGGTATTTCGGGAATGTTGCTCATGGCGCGTTGCCCTTCATGGCGCGCGGGACGACTCGCTGGCCGCGCGTGAGTTAATAAGCGAATGATCTTGAGCCGAGCGTCGTCAGATAAACACGCGGTCCGTGGGAAAGTTGCGCCGATCGGGCGCTTTTTGCAACTCGCGGCGCGTGCGATGGGATAGGGGACCTCCGAGAGGGGAAAGCCCGGGGCGCTGCCGAAACCCGGGGCAGCCTTTGCGCCTTCAGTCCCGCCGAAAGGGCAGGGCCTCTTCATAGTCCTTGATCATGGCCGCCACCGCGTCGCGCTCGCGCGCCAGATAGTCGGCGACGGCCGCGCGCAGGCGGGGGTCGGCGAATTCATGCGCGGAATGCGTTGTGACCGGGCGATAACCGCGCGCGAGCTTGTGCTCCCCCTGCGCTCCCGCTTCGACACGCTTGAATCCGTGACGAATTGCATAGTCGATCGCCTGGTGATAACAGACCTCGAAATGCAGGAAGGGCCGCTCCTCCAGCGCGCCCCAATGGCGACCGTAGATCGCGTCGTCGCCCAAAAAATTTAGCGCGCCCGCGATGTAGTCGACGCCCTTGCGAACCATGACGAGCAAGATGCGCTCAGGCATCGCCCCGCCGATCTCGTCGAAGAAGGCGCGCGTCAGGTAGGGCCTTCCCCATTTGCGGGCCCCCGTGTGCATATAAAAGGCGAAGAAGGCGTCCCAGTGCTTTTGCGCAATGTCGGACCCGGTCAAGAGCTCGATCGTCAGATCCGCGCCGAGCGCCTCCCTCCGCTCGCGCTTGATCGTCTTGCGCTTGCGCGAGGCGAGCGCGTCGAGGAAATCGTCAAAATCACGATAACCCTGGTTGATGAAATGGAACTGCTCCCCCGCGCGCAGGAGAAAGCATTCCGTCGCAAGCGCCTTCGCTTCGGGCTCAGTCGCGAAGGTGAAATGCAGCGACGAAGCGCCGCAAGACTTGCATAGGGCGCGTAGAGCGCCGATCAGCGCCGTGCGCGCCGCCTCGGGCGCGTCCTTTTCGAGCAGCAGCCGCGAGCCCGTCACCGGCGTGAAGGGGACCGAGACCTGGATTTTCGGGTAGTAGCGTCCGCCCGCGCGCCGATAGGCCTCGGCGAAAGCCTGATCGAAGACATATTCACCGAGGCTGTGCGCCTTGACGTAAGCGGGCGCAGCGGCGGCGAGGCGACCCGCTCTGTCTTCGATCAGCGCATGCGCCGGCGTCCAGCCGCTCTTCGCCCCGACCGAGCCTGAGCGCTCCAACGCCGAGAGGAAGGCGTGCGAGACGAAAGGATTAAACCGCTCAGCCGGATCGCGCCCGGCGTTGGCGCAGGCGTCCCAGGCCGCAGGCTCCACGCTTGCGAGCGAAGACGCAACGCGCGAGATGAATTCGGCGGCCATCCACCCGCTAGCCTCGACTGGCGAAGCCGGCCCCTCGCTCGCGCGAGGGGCCGCGCGGCCTATTTCACCGCCGCGTCGAAGAGTTCCTCGACATAGGCCCAGTTTACGAGATGGTCGAGGAAGGCCTTGAGATAGTCCGCGCGACGGTTGCGGTAGTCGATGTAATAGGAATGCTCCCAAACGTCGGCGACGAGCAGCGGCTTCGCGCCGAAAACAAGCGGGTTCTCGGCGTTGGCCGTCTTGCGCACGGCGAGCTTGCCGTCCTTGATCTCAAGCCAGACCCAGCCCGAACCGAACTGTCCCAAGCCCTGGGCCTGGAATTCTTCCTTGAACTTGTCGACCGAGCCGAAAGAGGCGACAATCGCCTTCTCGATCTTGCCCGGAATCGCGCCGCCGCCATTAGGTTTCATCCACTTCCAATAGTAACTGTGGTTATAGTGTTGCGCGACGTTGTTGAAGATCGGAATGTTCTTTCCGTGCGAGGCGGTGATGACCTCCTCGATGGGCTTTCCCTCGAACTCCGTGCCCTTAATGAGATTGTTGGCGTTGGTCACATAGGCCGCATGATGCTTGTCGTGATGATATTCGAAGGATTCGCGCGAAAGGTAGGGCTGCAACGCGTCATAGGCGTAGGGCAGAGGCTCAAGCGTAAAGGACATTTCGATCTCCTGGAATTGGACACGCGCCGAGCAAGGATCCCTCAAGCGCTGCCCTTCTCCTAGGGCGGCGCCGCGGCGCGGACAATATCTCTTCCGCCTCCCGCCGACTTTTAAGGCGCCGCCGCGGGCGGCCAGCCGCGGAGGAGCTTGGCGCGCACGATGAGGTCGGACCATTCGGGGGCGCTGTAGGCGTGGGCGGCCGCCGCCTGCTTCTGCGCGCAAATGGCTTCCGAGGCGGCTACATCCGTTGTCTTTGGTCCGTCGACGAAGAAATAGATGGCGTTCAGCTTTAAGACTGAGCGCAGTTGGTCCGTGACCGTGCCGCGCTTGCGGACGTAGACGCCCCAAGCCTTGTCATTGCGCGGCCCCGCGAGGCCAGCAGGCTGGAAGCCATAGGAAAAGTCGCCCTCGCCCCGCACCAGATCGAAACGAATGAAGCAGAGCTTGCCAGCGGGCGGCGGCAGCGCAACAAGCTCGCGCGTCACCACGACGTCCTGGCCGTTGTAGCCGACGTCATAGGCGACCGGATAATGCCAAACCTCGACCGCCGCGAAATGCTTCAGCAGCTCGGCTTCGTCTGCGTCTCCGGCGGCGGCCGGCCCGGGGGCCCACGCTGTCAGGGCGAAGAGCAGGACCCCCAACGTCCCCAGTACAGACTTGCGGCAAAATCGCATGATCACGCGCTTCCTCCTTCGACGACCCAAGCGGCCTCATCCGCTTGGGTCGAGGCGACTCAGGCTTCGCGCGCCGAGAGCGGAGCCGGGGACGCTTGCTCCTTTTTAGCTCGCTGCGAGAGCATGAACCAGAGGAACCCGCACAAGGCGACGAACGCGACCCCATAAAGGATGTACTCGATCATCCCCATAACGGTGAGGAGGCCCACTGTGAAGGGAAAGCGCGACACCCAGGAGTTGCCGAGCTCGTCTGAAACCGTGACGATCCCGATGTAGCGCCCGGGCTCCTTGAAGTCGTGCTCGAAGGTCATCGAGCCGTTCTGATAGACTTTCGGCGTCCTGTAGAACACAGTCGCCGCGTCGATGTCGGCTTTTTCCTTCTCCTTGCCGACGTCCTTAATCACCCGCACGCCGATCGCCATATCGCGAAGATCTGGTGAGACAGCTGTCAGTCCGATTACCGTCGGACCGGTCTGCGCGATGTCCTCGCAGAACTCCTGCTCTTCGCCGGTCCGTTGATAGCCGACGAAATGCATCGTATTGGGTCCGATTTTCAACACGCACTCGTCTTGCTCAAGCTTCACGCCACCGTGTGCGATAGCGCTTTCCGGCATAATGAACGCCGCTCCCAGGCAAATCGCGAAAACGGCGCCTGCAGCGCGTAGAATGCCCATCCACTCCTCCTCGGCTTTCCTGACGCAGATGCCGCGTCCAAGCCTTCAGAAGTGGCGTCTCCTTTTTCAAACACAACGCGACACCACGTCACGATTGAAAAATTGCTTTTTATACAGCCCGTAACTTAGGCGACGGCTCGCCCTCAGAGTCTGTCCGGAAGGATCACGCTGGATTGCATAGCTTTCGCAGCATGAGGCGGATGGAGGCGAGGCGCAGGAAGGCCAGCGCCCTGCGCGACAGGCATTCCCAGTCCTTGGCGAGCCTGCGGCATCTGCCAAGCCATGAGAACGTCCGTTCCACGATCCAGCGCTTGGGCAAAACGACGAAGCCTTGCGCCTGATCTGAGCGCTTGACGATCTCGACGTTTACGTCGGCGATCACCTTGTCGATAGCCGTTCGAAACTCCGGCCCTTGATAACCGCCGTCGGCGTAGAGCTTCAACAGGAACGGGAAAGCCCCAAACAACGTCGCCATCACCAGCACGCCGCCGTCGCGGTCCTGAATGTCGGCCGGGTGCACGAGCGCGTGCATCAGCAAGCCCTGCGTATCGACGAGGATATGTCGCTTCTTGCCCTTGATCTTCTTGCCCGCGTCATAGCCGCAAGGGTCGATGCAGGCCCCCCTTTTTCTGCGCTCTTCACGCTTTGGCTGTCGATGATGGCCGCTGTCGGGCTCGCTTCGCGTCCCGCCTGTTCGCGGCATTTGACGTAAAGCTCCCAATGGATGCGGTTGAGCGTCCCATCCCAATCCCAAAGGTCGAAATAGTCGTAGACCGTGCTCTTTGGCGGCAAATCCTGCGGGATCGCTCGCCATTGGCAGCCCGTGCTGAGCACGTAGAGGAGACCGTTGACCACCTCGCGCAGGTTCACCGTGCGCTTGGCGCCGCCGCGCTTGGCCGGAGGCAGCAGCGGCTCCACCTGCGCCCATTCCTCGTCGGTCAAATCGCTCGGATAACGCAACTTGCTCCGGTCATAGCGACCCCGATTTTCGTCCGTCCACATCGGCCAGCTCCCAACGAATCGTGCTGACCCATGGAATCACAAGTGACTCATAGGACTCAACATGTTCGCGGACGGGCTCTCAGGGTTGGCTGTGGACCCGCCGCAAAGGCGACCGACCGGCGCCACATGCTGGCCGTCATCCTGAGCTTCTGTGGCGAATGGCGGGTAAAGGGCGTAACGAGAGGTTTGTCTGATTATGCGACGCAATATCGCCCGATGGGCGCTCACCCTTCTCGGATTCGCGTTGGCGCTCGGTGGCGCGGCGGCGATGCTGCGCGGGTGGGACATCGTGCAGGTCGAGCGCGGCTGGAGCCTTTTTATCGGCGGCGCAGCGGCGCTTTCGGGCGGCGCGGTGGTCATCGCGCTGGCTGAAGTCGTCGCGCGGCTCGATCGGCTCCTGGCTGCGGGCGTCCCGGCGGCGCGAGCCCAAGCTCCGGCGGTTGAGGCCCCAGTCCAGCGCGAGGCTGCGCCGCAAACCGAGCGGAGAGCGGCGCCCGCGTCGAGGGCTGCGCCCCCGCCGCCGCCCGAGTCACGACCGGCGGCGACGACTTCGGCGGAAAGCTTGGCGCCCCAGCCCCTTGAGGAGGCACGACCGGAGCCGACTCCGACCGCTCCTCTCGCCCCGCCGGCGCCCCTGCGCGTCCGACGCGAGGAAGCGCAGCCGCCGGAGCCTCCCGCGAAGCCGCAGGCGCCGCCCCCGCCCCCGGAAGCCGGAGGCCCACGCGAAATTGAACGCTATCAATCGGGCGGCCTGACCTATGTCATGTATTCCGACGGCTCCGTGGAGCTGCGTTCGGATACGGGCGCGCAGCGCTTCGCTTCGATTGAGGAACTGCGCGCCGTGCTCGCGACGCAGGAATAGCGCGCCGCCTCAGAGCGATAGCAGAATGGTCGCCGGGGCGTGATCGGAGGGGCGCTCCCAGCCGCGCGCCTCGCGCAGCACGTGCATCTCTTTCAAGGCGTCGCCGAGCGCCGGGCTCACCCATACGTGGTCGAGTTGCCGGCCGCGATCGCTCGCCGACCAATCCGCCGCGCGGTAGCTCCACCAAGTGTAAAGCTTCTCCTCGGCCGGAACGAAGCGGCGCAGCGCGTCGACCCATCCGCCGGCGTCGAAGGCTTTCGTGAGCTTCTCCACCTCGATTGGCGTATGACTCACGACCTTGAGCAGAGCTTTATGGCTCCAGACGTCATGCTCGAGCGGCGCAATGTTGAGGTCGCCGGCGAGAACGGAGCGCCCATGCGAAACGCCCTCGGACTTCGTCCACTGGCGCATCTCATCGAGGAAATCGAGCTTGTGGCCGAACTTCGGATTGATCTCTCGGTCCGGCTCGTCGCCGCCGGCGGGCACATAGAAGTTGTGCAGCCGCAGAGGTTCACCGCCGACGGTCAACTCAACCGCAATGTGGCGGGCGTGGCCAACGTTGCAGAAATCGCGCGCGCCGAGCTCCCGCAGCGGATGTTTCGAGGCGATCGCCACGCCGTGGTAGCCCTTCTGCCCGTTGATCGCGAGATACGGATAGCCGAGCGCGCGAAAGTCGGAGGCGGGGAATTCCGCGTCGCGGCACTTGGTCTCCTGCAACAGCAGGACGTCTGGCGAATAGCGGTTGAGGAAGCGCGCGACGAGCGGCATGCGCAGGCGCACGGAATTGATGTTCCAGGTGGTGATCCTCATCAAACGATCTCTTTCGGGGAAGCCGCGCCTGCGTCGCCCCTCAAGGATCGGATTGCGTCTCGGCTTCGCCGGTAGGCCATACATGCTCGAAGCCCCGAGGCCAAGCCGGCAAAGCGAAGCCCCGGCGCTGGACGGCGCCGGGGCTTCGATCCCCTTCTGTGACGACCGGCTGGTCGCTAGTTTTTGCAGGTGGACGACGTCGGCGTGAATGCAAGCTCGGCTATCTCGCCGGCTAGAGCAAATTCGCCGTAATCGAGCTTCAACGCGCCCGAAACGCCGTTTTCATAAAGCTCGAAGGAGAGCACATATAGAGGCGTTTGGTCTTCCTGCGTGTCGGCTTCGAAATAAGCGATGGAGACCGGCCAGCGTCGCGCGTTCTTGAGCGCGTCGACTTGCGCCGCCTTTCCGACCGCGGCGGTGGAAGCAGGTTTGCCGATCGTCGTTGTCGTCTGAAGAATCTTAACGCCGTCGTCCGAGCCGTCGTAGACCCTCGCCTGTAGCAAATTGCCGCCCGCCTGCGCGGTCGCGAGTATGCGCCGCAAATGCTCGTAGGGAAACAATGCGTCCGCCGCGAGCTTCGCTTGCCGTGGCTCGGGCTTCACGAGCTTGACCAACAAAGGCGCGTCGGAACTCTTGGTCGCCTCGCCACGCACTTTCTCTGCGGGCTCGCCGCTGGTCTTCGACTCGATATCGAAACGTAAATTCTTGCCGTCGCCGGCTTCAAAAATCGCGGTGCGGAGAACGGAGAGTCGCGGTGGCCCCTCCGAGGAACGCAGCTCAGTGATTTGGTGAATGTTCTCTATATAGCCTTCGCAGTCGGAGCCCGAGAGTTCAAAGGCGATCCGCCCACGCCCCGAGGTCGGAGCGCCCGCGCCCTTCGTGTGGACGAGCGAGAGTTCGTAGACGGCTTGATAGGCGGAAAGGGGAGGCAGCGCCGTAGTCGGCGTGACGGGGGAGACTTCGATCGCGCGTACCGGCGCAGACAAAAGGGGCGCGGCGCAAAGAAGCAGCGCGCCGATCATGCGTTTTGAGGCCATGCAGGGGTCCTTTTCTCTTCGATCCGACTGTTTCTGCGCCCCGCGGACCGCGCCTCATCCGAGATCGAGGAAGCACGAACCTCCGAACCGAAAACGGAGCGATCATCGGCGGCGCTCTCTGCTTCGCTCAAGATAAGTGAACGAGACGAAGGCGCGTGTTGCTTTTTAGATGCCAAGCAAACATGACAAAAGTACGTTGAGAACGCAACCTTGGCGGATGAGTTAGCGGAAGTTTCAAGCCGAAAGGCCAAGGCTATGCTGGCGACGACTAGCTTCAGCGGAGCATAATTCTACGCAATTTCTCCAGTTTTACGATTTTTCGCAACATGAAGCGCTACGTATGATTACGTAAATCGTATTTCTGTATACCGCCAAGTCTCTGCTAAAACATAATGTAGTATCCTATTTTTTGCTTCAGTTAAAATGGGGTCGAGAGTGAAAAAATGGCTCTGTAACGAAACTTAAATCTTTACCTGTGCCGTAGCCTCAGGTCGTTATTTTTCAAAGCCGGTCTTGACGTTTCTTGCATGCGCCCGACTTCAGTAAACGACCCTTAGCGAGACGTTGGACGGTCGGGGGAAAATGCTCGCGGCCTCTTTCCGGCTCGGAGGGATTGTACGATGTGGAGGCAATAATGACCCTAAAACGCTTGAATGCTCTTGTGGCAGCGACCGTGCTCGGCGCGGGAGTGCTCGCTATTTCCGTCCCGGCCGACGCGCATGTGCGCGGTTGCGGCTGGCGCCACCATTGGGTCTACGCGTCTGACTACGTGCCCCGCCGCTGTCACGGCGGCTGCGTCGTGGCCTCTGACTACGTAGCGCCCCGGACCTACGTTGAGCCAACCTACTATGCCACGCCTGTGGTCTACACCACGGGCTGGGGCTACGGTGGCTGGGGCGGGAATGGCCTCTTTGGAGGGCTGCTGCCGTTCTGAGGCCGTTTGGGCGCTGGCGCCCAATGGCCAGCAGGGAATTCGACGCCAAGAAGAGGGCGCCGTCGAAAAGGCGGCGTCCTCAGACTTTTTGAGCCTGGCGGCGCGGCCCGCTTCGTGTCCCGCATGGGGGTGCGCTCCGCGCCTTTCGACGCGCGCGAACTCAGGTCGATGCGGCCTTATTGCTTTTGTCCCCAAAGAGGAAGGGCGCGACGTCCTTCACGCCCGGCGCCTTCTCTGCGCAGAAGGGTGTCGGCCGGCACACCGCCATCGCCGAAAGTCCGACGCGCGCGGTCAGCAGGCCGTTCAGCACGCCTTCGCCCAGGCGCGCCGAGAGCTTCGCTGCGAGGCCGTGGCCGACGAGCTGCTGGAGAAGCGAGTCGCCGATCGCCAGGCCGCCGGTGATGGCCAGATGCGCGCCGACCGAGCGCGCGAGCTTGAAGAAGCCGAAGAGGCCCGGCCGCCCGCCATAGATTTCGGCGATGCGACGCATCAAAGCAACGGCTTGGGCGGCAACAAAGATCACATCGAGGATTGCGCGCGGGCTGATCGTCACGACGAGCGAGACGCGCTTCGCGGCCGCCGCGATTTCTCTCCGCGCCAAGGCGTCGAGCGGCGTGATCAATGTGCGCTCCGCGAGATCGATGAGATCCCTGCCGTCGATGATCTCATCCGACAGCGCTTTGACCCGCGCCCGCGCCTGCGCCATGTCGGGACGGGAGACATAAAGGTCGCAAAGCTCTGTGAGCCTTGCGCGCGCCGCCTGGCCGTCATTCGCGGCGCGCGCCGCGGCCAGCGCGAGATGCAATCGGGCGATTCGGTTTTGGCGCAGGATCGCGCGGATTTCCCGCGCGAGAAGAATCAGCGCGGCGATGAAAAGCGCTGCGGCGAGCGCGAGGCCGAGCGTCCCAAGCAACGCCGAACGCGCGAAAAGTCCCTCGACGAGTTCGGTCACCCAGAGGGTCAGCGCGAGCGAGACGAGGCCGCTGAGAGCCGACCAGAACAGCCCCGGGATGGAGAAAACCCACCCGCCGAGGAGGCCCTTCGCTTGCGCCTTTTCCGTCGCCGCCTCCTCGCCACTCGGACCCGCGGGGAAATCGCCGGCGACCGAGGCGAAGATGTCCTCTTCGGATTCGAGCACCTTCGCCGCGAAAGGCCGCGGCGCCTCGGCGCCGGATCCCTGCGGGTCAGGCGGAACGACCTTCTCCCCGTCGAGACGGAACGCGCGAGGACGCGGCGGTCGACGCTCCGGCTCAGTCATGCGCTTCCCCTGCTGTTTATGAAGGTGAAAATGAGCGGCGAAACCAATCCGCTGGTCTCGGCCCCTTCTCCTTTACCTTTTTCGGGCGCGAAACGGGAGCCTTCAAGCCACGCAGAGGAAAATGCGGGGACTTTCCGCCCGAGACGCATGGAAAGTCACGAGAGAGGCGCGGCGCGAGCGCAACGCGATCCGCCCGCACGCCGCGCGGTCACTGCGTGAGGCGCCAGCTCTGGGCGATCGCCGGCTCGAACACCCAGCCCAGTCGCTTCTGGAGCGCCGCCGGGTCGCAACGGGAGGTTTGCACGCTTTTCCAACAGCCTGCTAACTCCGGATTTGTGTTACGGACCCGCGCCGCAATTTTGGTTGACTGCAGCATCGTTAGAGCACTCATTCCCGGTAAAGGCTTATGCCGCTGGCTCCGGTTCGATCAACATATTGTAGGTGATTGGTTTTGCCGCGAGAGCGATGGACAGCAGCGAGCTGAAGGCCGCGTGGCGAGAACGGCGGCGGTTGAAGCGAAAGACGAACTCGTCGAGGTAGGATTGCAGATGCGGCCTGCGCAGGCCGTGATAGACGCCGAGCGCCCATGTCTTGAGGTTGGAAAACACGCGGTGGGTCCAGGGCAGCAGGACATGGGCGGCCATGCTCCCGACCACGTGAGGTTCATGGACGACATCGGGAACGCCCGGATAAGCCGCCCAGCCATCGGTTTTGATCGTCGCGCCTTTCTCCACGTGGGCGCCGATGAAACCATGCAGCGACGCGGCGGAGAAGTTGCGGATCGCGGCCAGACGAATACGGCCCGGCCCGCCGTCGCCGATTTCGACCGCGCCCGCGACGAGCATTTTGCCTTGAGCGGAGCGACCGCCGCCGCCGGTGAGCGGGTCGTCCTTACTACGCAAGGGAATTTCCGTTTCGTCGACCTCGACGAGCCCGCCGAGCGGATTGCGGTTTGGATCGCACATGGCCCGGCGTAGCTTGGCGCACAGCAGCCACGCCGACTTATAGGAGCCGAGCGCCAGCTGCTTTTGCAGCTGTAGCGCCGAGACGCCATTGGAGTGCGTGGCCATAAGATAGACGGCCCAAAACCAGACGGTCAGAGGCAGCTTGGAGGCGTGCATGATCGTCCCCGCCGTGACAGAGGTCTGCTTGCCGCAGTTGGCGCACTCATAAGTGAAGCGCTTTCCGCCGTGCGGCCAGCCCTTTTCATGGGCGCAGGCGGGACAACGGAAGCCTGAGGGCCAGCGCGCCTTGTCAAGCCACGCCGCGCAAGCCGCGTCATCGGCGAAACGGCGTTGGAAGTCGAGGAGAGAGGTGGGGAAATCGGCCATCACACGGACCTCGGGGAAAGCAGTGCGTTCGCTATTTGTTCTAACATCCGGGATGGCCCTTGTCACTGCATTTTGTGGGACCGGAGCCAGGGGAATAAGCCTTTCCCGGTAATCGGCTGCTTGTGGTGGTGCTGCTGGCTGCTACTTCCTGACCCGCCACCATCGTTGTTCGTATTATAGTTGCTGTTGTCATAACCGCTATTGTTCCCATATATACTTCCATAATAGGAATTGTTTCCATAGTTATCCCTGTAGTCCTTGGCGGAGCCAGGCATACATCCACCCGTCAAGGCGACAAGCGCTATGATAGCTCGCGCTGGCAGTTTTGCTGATGTCTGAATGGTCATTTCTCGCTCCTCTGCAGTCATATGTCGTCATTCTCTCCGAACATCGGAGGTCATGGCTCCGGAAGCAGCCATTGAAATGTGGAATATTCTCCCATAAAATTCCGTAAAGTTATACAAAGGCCGCAGAGTGTCTCATATCGGGTGCCTTTGCTGAAGTTTCGCGCCATCATGGTTGATGCCATGGCCTAATTGCGACATTGTACGCAGTAGTGATTGCATTCTGCTGAGTGGTGACTATGTATGTGAACAGCTGTGGAGATGCGGTGAGTTGTCGTATTTACGATTTTCAAAGAAAACACTTCTACAACTCTCTTAGCGGTCTTTATGAAGATAAAGGTGACGCGGATGCCGGATCTGGCCGTAACAGGCAGTGAGATCACCAAAGTCCAGCGAGCGCTCGCTCGCGCGGCGGCGGACACGCGCGGCGCCGTCGCGATGGAGTTCGGATTTGTTGTAATCCCCCTGGTTCTTCTGTTGGTTGGAATTTTCCAGATCGGTTACGCCTATTACGTGGCCGCCAGCTTGGATCAGGCCTCGAATGCGGGCGCGCGCGCCATCATGACGGGAGCGGTGTCGACCGCGGGGCTCAGCGCTTCACAGTTCACCCAAACCTACATTTGCCCGCAGCTGACGTCGAATTTCAATTGCAGCAACATCGCGATCAATGTGGTCACCGTGCTCAAGGCGCCCCCGCCGGCGGCGCGACCAGGCCCCTTGGGGCCTGTTCCTACCGTTTACTATAATTACGTCAACGCGGCGCAGAACGGCTTGCTGTTTCCGCAGTTGACGACTTCACAGAACACATTTTGTCCAGGCGCTGGATACGACCTCATCTTGCTGCAGGTTCTCTATCCCACGCCGCTGTTCACCGCGGTTTTCTGGCACGGTAACGGCGTAACCCAGCTCAATGGAAATTACGTTTATTATGAAATGAGTTCCGCGACATTCAAAAATGAGCCGTTCCAAAACGCCGTCACCTATATGGGTTGTCCATGAGTGCGGCGGCTAACCGTTCTTACCATTTTTGTGCGATCGAGCCGGCACGGCGCTTGTAGAATTCGCTTGGGCGCTTCCTTTTTTGTTGCTTGCACTGCTCGGCGTCTACAATCTTTCTCAAGCTGCTAATGCAGAACGACAATTGTCGCGTCTGTCCGATGGAATCGCTACTCAGCTGGTTACGAATGGCGTCGTTGGAGCGCCAAGCTATCAGGTAAATTACACGGACCTCCACTACGCTAATGACAGCGCCATGCTTGAGTTTCCGTTGGTGTTGTCTGACTCCTATGCAAAGAACGAAAGTTGGGCTGCGGATATCAGCATCTCCATGGCCGGCCTAAGCTTCAGTCCGACGGTCGTCGGCTGCACCAGCGCCTGCACTTATGTCGCCAAGGTCGTCTGGACCGCCGGCAATAAGGCGCGCGCTTGCGGTTCGGCTCAAGTTTCGGCACCGGATGGCGCTCCGCCTTCGCCGTCGACTTTGCCGCAAGATCTCTTCGATCCCGTTCCAACACCGACGACGGGCGTCTTCTCACCGCCAAACTTTCAGATCGTCGTCGACATCGTCTACTCCTGGCGCCCGCAGTTTGGGAACAGTTTCATTCCTCCAATCACTTTCAAGCGTTCGACGTATCTCTCCCCGCGCTACGTGTCACAGATCACCTACAGTCAAATCGCAGGCGATGACGGCTTCGGCGTCCCTTGCCCGTGACCCAATCCCCATCGATCCAGGAGAAGAAGTCCGTGATGCAGCTGCTTCGGTCCGGGTTTCGCCGCTTTTGGCGAGACGAGCGCGGCAATGTCTTCATCATCATTGGCCTCGGGATCATGCCGGCGCTCGGCATCGTCGCACTTGGAGTGGACTACAGTGTCACGCTGACAGCCAAGGCTAAACTGGACACCGCGGCTGACGCGGCCGCCGTGGCTGGCGTCGTCGCCGCCAAAAACTACATCACGAATTACACGGGGACCGGCAGTCCCAACGCCGGCGCAATCGCTGCGGCGAATGCCGTCGCCTCGTCGCAATTCAACTCGAACACCGGGACGACAGCGAATCTTGGGTCACTCAACTCGATAACCCCGAGCTTTACCATCGTAGGCAATACAATCAGCGGATCGGTTTCTTATAGTTATACACGACAAACATTCTTTGGAAAGATGCTCGGTCGCAGCAGTCTAACAGTCAACAACACCATCTCTGCAACCACCCAAGGGTCGAAAACATACGCCAATATTTACATCAGAGCCTCTTGCATAATTCTTCGAGCGAGTGATTTTGCCGCCGGCACGCGAGATGTCGGCTTCGTGGGGGCTCAGGCGGGGGCGGCGCGGAAGGCCGAGACCCGCAAGATTTGATCGGCGGCGAGGACGAGCACGCCGAACGTCAAGTGGCATTTGACCTTGATGGCGCCGCGCACGCGCACGAACCTGGCGCCGAACTCGTCCTTCATCCGGGCATTGACGCGTTCGGCCATGGTGCGGAAATCGAAGAGTTTGTCGTCCGGGTCCGGGACGCCGACGCGCCTCATGCGGGCGACCTCCTCGGCGCATTCGGTTTTGGCTTCATGCTGCGAACGAAAATTGCGGTCGATCAGCGGCGCATGGCCGAGCGCCTTGCTGTGCCGGTCGATGATTTCGGCATCGTAGGCTGCGTCCATCGCCTCATAGAGATAGACGATGCGGGCGCTGGTCATGGTCATGAGGGGAATGGCGACCTGGCTGTCGTGCACGGAGGCCGAGGTCAGCACGCAGGAGACGGGGATTTGGCCGCAGGCGACGTCGAGATGCAGCTTGTAGCCGATCCATGTCTCCTTATAGCCCTTGCTGTTCTTCTTGCAGCCGACGTCGCAGGCGGTGGGCAGCTCGGCGAGCATTTTCGCAAGGCTTTGCGTGGCTTGCCGTTCGAGGCGCGACGGCTCCGGCTTTGGCCGCTCCTCGCCCTTTCTCGGGCGTCCGCGCCTTTTTGGCGGCTCGGCGGCGGGCGGCGGCGGATCGTCTTTCCGTCTTTCTCGACGGGCTTCTCGCGCGCTTCGATCTCGGTGGCGTCGCGGGCGACGACGCCGACGACGCGCCCCTCGAGCGTGCGCTCGACCAGCGCCGCGTGCATTCTGCCCGGCAGATCGCCTTGCGCGAACTCGTTGAAAGCGCGAGAAAAGGTGGATTCGTGCGGAACCTGCGCACGCCGCTCCCACCCGCAGATTCTGCGCAGCGACTTGTCGGCCTGCAGGCGTTCGATCAAGGCGCTGGTGGTTGGAATGCCGAGCAGAGCCTTGGCGACGAAGCATCTGGCCAGGGCGCGGCGATCCTCGGGTGGGCGGCCCGGGCCTCGCGGCGGCTCTGGAACGAAGGCTTGGAGACCGATCACCTCGAGGATGGTGATGAGCCGCCCGAGCTGTTCGGTCATCGGCTCGACTTCCTCGCGAAGCCAAGGGAAAAGCGAGGCCTGTATGTGATTCCAGCGCGCCCACATGGCGTCGAGAGGATCGTCAGTCATGTGGTCCGTCGCCACGGCGCGTAGTTCGATTCGAAATCATAATCCAACAACTTTTAAATGAAAGCGCAATATTCTACACAATAATACTTGCAATCCACATGAGGAAGCCTATCTATATCGCCTCATCGCCCGCGCCAATCTCTAACAATTTTGCAAGAGGCTCGAATTTCACGAATTTTTTGCCGTGGGATGGCACTTGGTACAATTATTATAACTCGAACCAAAAAGTGTCCGAGCCTACCTGGATATTGGAAGGAATGGACGGCTCCCAATGCGCGGGAATAAAAAAGCTCGGCTACCAGTTTTACACTTTGTACGTAAATTACGTGATCCCGCCCGTCACGACCCACGCGTCGCCCAATGCCGCCTATCAGACCCCCCTTCATAACAACGGGTTCCCGGGCATGTTCAGCTACGTGGCCAATACGCTGATTCCGCAAATTCCGACGAACATGCAAAATTGCGCGAGTTCGCCTGGCAACTATTTCTCGGCCAACACGCCAACGCAGATCGAGACCGCGATGCAGAATATATTCAAAGGAATTACGGCCTACGCACGCCTCACGCAGTAAGCCGGCGGCGGCGCCCTTCACGTCGCTGTTACGCAGAAGCGTCAAGAAGCTGCTGCTGGCATTGAAGCGATTCGGGAGGCCTATCCATGAACCGCAACTTTCCCTGCGTATATGACTTGGAACTCGAGGACGTGCGTGAGTGGGCGCAAAGCCGGGAGACCGCGCTTCCGGTAGCCGTGGCGATCTGGGCCATTGCGGATGGGGAGCGCACCGCGCAGCGCATTTGGGAAAGGCCCACTCCGTCGGAGTGGGATCAGGTCACGATGGCGCTCGACGAATATTTGCGCCATGGCGACTTTGCGCGCTCCCCGGACGGTTTCTATAAATGGGGACCCGATCAGGTCAGGTGCCTGGCGCCCTGTTGATGCTCGCCGTCTCGCGCGGGCCCGACGGCTTCCGCATCGCGCATTGTGGTCGACGGAGCCCGCCGCGTCCGGGGCGGCGGGCCCGAGTCCCTCCCCGCAGCAAACGGAATTCACATGAGAAGCGTGCTCTTCCTATGCACAGGGAACTATTACCGCAGCCGCTTTGCAGAGGAGCTCTTCAACTTCCGCGCCCCGCAGGAGTGCATTGGATGGACGGCGGGCTCGAGGGGCATTGCGGTCGATCGCGGCCACAATAACGTGGGACCGATTGCGATGGCGACCGTGAAGGCCCTGCAGGAACGTGGCGTCAATTTTGAGCGCGGCGACGCTAGGACGCCGTTGCAGCTGCAGATCGCCGATCTCGAAGCTGCGGACCATATCGTCGCGTTGAAATACGCGGAGCATTTTCCGTTAATGGGCGAGAGATTCCCATCCTTTGTCGCATCGCACGACGCTTCCCGTATCGAATACTGGCGCGTCGATGACGTCGACGCGATGACGCCTGGCGAAGCGTTGCCGCTCATCGAGGAAGAGCTTTACCGCTTGATGCGGCGGCTCAAAGCGGCGCCACGTCACGCAAAAATTTTTCGCGCTGACGCTTCGTAATCGAAAACCTTCGACTACGATTTAATTTCGTCAATCGACGCCGTGAGTCCTGCAGCCGCTTTCTAGCTCAACGCCTTACGCAAACTCCAAGATCACCGCGTCGACAGCGAGGCTGTCGCCCGGCTTGGCGAGGATCTTCTTGACAGTTGCGTCGCGCTCGGCGCGCAGCACGTTCTCCATCTTCATCGCCTCAACCATGCAGAGGGCTTCCCCCGCCTTAACCTCTTGGCCCTCCGTCACGTCCATGGTCTTGACGAGGCCCGGCATCGGGCAAAGCAGGAATTTGGCGGCGCCTGCGTCCTTCTTTTTCGGCATGAAGGCGGCGAGCTCCGCCTCGCGTTGCGTGTAGACACGCGCCGTGACCCCGACGCCCTGATGTGAAAGCTCATAGCCGTTCAGAATCGGCCGCGTCTGCACGAAAAAAGTCTTCCCATCGACAACACCTTCAAAGACCAGTTCACCCGGACGCCACCGCGATGAAACGTGATGCTCACGGTCCTCATCGCCGGCGAATTGCACGAGCAGCTCCTCGTCATGAGCCTCGACCGAGACGAAGAAGCGTTGCTCGCCCAAAAGGCAAACGCGGTTGCGCTCAAACTGAACCGGCGCGCCATGGCGCAGCTGCCCGGAGATCTGGCGTTTACGCTCATTGCCGATATGGTCCATCAAGGTCGCGACGCTCGCCAGCTGATGCGCGAGCTCGCCCGCCGGCTCTTGCGGCGCAAAACCGCCCGGATACTCTTCCGCTATGAAGCCCGTCGAGAGCTTGCCGGAGCGCCAGCGCTCGTTCGTCATCAGCGAGGAGAGGAAGGGAATGTTGTGGCGAATGCCGTCAATGACGAAGCGGTCGAGCGCGCTGGCCTGAGCCTCTATCGCGGTGAGGCGGTTCGGTCCATGCGTCACGAGCTTGGCGATCATAGGGTCGTAATGGATCGAGATTTCGCGGCCCTCGGTGACGCCCGTATCGTTGCGCACGGTTATCCCGTCCGCGCTTTCCTCGCGCGGCGGCCGATATTTGACGAGCCGGCCGATTGACGGAAGGAAATTGCGGGTTGGATCCTCGGCGTAGATGCGGCTTTCCACTGCCCAGCCCTTGATCGTGACGTCCTGCTGGCGAATTTCCAGCGGCAGTCCCGCCGCGACGCGGATCATCTGCTCGACCAGGTCGATGCCGGTGATGAGCTCGGTCACAGGATGCTCGACCTGCAGACGCGTGTTCATCTCGAGAAAATAGAAGCTCTTGTCCTGGCCGGCGACGAATTCGACGGTGCCCGCCGAATTGTAATCGACGGCCTTCGCCAGCGCGACGGCCTGCGCGCCCATCTCCGCGCGGGTCTTTTCGTCCAGAAGGGGCGAGGGCGCTTCCTCAATGACCTTCTGATTGCGACGCTGGATCGAACACTCGCGCTCGTTGAGATGGATTACGTTTCCGTGCTTGTCGCCGAGCACCTGGATTTCGATGTGACGGGGATTGACGATGAACTTCTCGATGAAGACGCGGTCGTCGCCAAAGGAGGAGGCGGCTTCCGAGCGCGCGCGGGTGAAGCCCTCGACGACCTCGTCGGCCTTATACGCGATGCGCATGCCTTTGCCGCCGCCGCCGGCCGAGGCCTTCAGCATCACGGGATAGCCGATCTCATTGGCGATCTTGATCGCCTCCTCGCCGTCCTGGATGACGCCGAGATAGCCGGGAACCACACTGACCTTTGCTTGCGCAGCGAATTTCTTCGACTCGATCTTGTCGCCCATCGCCTCGATCGCCCGCGGGTTGGGGCCGATGAAGACGATGCCCGCGTCGGCGAGCGCCTTGGCGAAAGCGGCGCGCTCGGAAAGGAAGCCGTAGCCCGGATGAACCGCCTCGGCGCCCGTCTGCTTGCAGGCCGCGATAATTTTGTCGATCAGCAGATAAGACTGCGCCGCCGGCGGCGGGCCGAGATGGACCTTTTCGTCGGCCATCTCGACATGCAACGCGTCTTCGTCGGCGTCCGAATAGACCGCGACGGTGGCAATGCCCATCTTGCGGGCGGTCTTGATCACGCGGCAGGCGATCTCGCCACGATTGGCGATTAGAATTTTACGAAACATAAGTGCTTAACCCTCAGGCCTTGGCTTCGGTTTCCTCGTCGGACCGTTTCGCCTGGACATGGTCGACGATCCCGAATTCCTTGGCCTCTTGCGCGGACATGAAATGATCGCGATCGAGCGTCTTCTCGATCAGTTCGTAGTCCCTGCCCGTGTGCCGCACATAGATTTCATTCAACCGCCGCTTGACCTTCAAAATATCCTCGGCGTGGCGCTGGATGTCGGACGCCTGGCCCTGGAAGCCGCCCGAGGGCTGATGCAGCATGACGCGCGCATTGGGCAGCGCGTAGCGCAGCCCCGCCTCGCCGGCGCAGAGAAGCAGAGAGCCCATCGACGCCGCCTGCCCGACGCAAAGCGTCGAGACCTTCGGCTTGATGAACTGCATCGTGTCGTAGATCGCGAGTCCCGAGGTCACAACGCCGCCCGGCGAGTTTATGTATAGAAAAATCTCCTTCTTCGGGTTTTCCGACTCGAGAAAGAGGAGCTGCGCCGTGATAACCGAGGCCATATGGTCCTCGACGGGACCGGTCAGGAAGATGATGCGTTCGCGCAACAGTCGCGAATAGATGTCGAAGCCGCGCTCACCGCGCGACGTGTTCTCGATGACCTGCGGAATGAGATATTGGTTGTAGACTTCGACGGGATCGCGCATCGTTTTGAACCTCTCGTTCCTCCAACTGGCGCCGCGCGGCGCCGGCAGCCCTCTCCCTCGCCGTCCTCCCGCTTCGCGAGGGAAGGGGGGTGGCGTTGCGCGACGGCTCGATGGAGCGCGGAGCCTAGCTCCCCCTCCGCCAAGCCTGTTCGAAGAGCGGGCGTCCAGAGAACGCTCTAGGGCGAAGGAAGGCAGGGGAAGGGCATAAAGTGCAGCAGAGCACTAGTCACATTTGATCCCATCGGCAAGTCGCAAGTGGAGAGCGACGCTGGGAAGCATTACGGGCCCACGGGCCTGTGGGCGAAGGTCCAGACCCGGTTAATGGCGAAGGAGACGAACATGATGAGGATCGTCGTGAGGAGCTGCGCCGGCAAATAGGGCGCGCCGAGGCTCTCGACGAAGAGCCGCATCAACAGATAGGTGAGGCCGAAGCCGACGAGCGCGACCAGAGCGAAGCGCCAGCCAGCTTCCCGGTGCGGGCGTTCACTGGCGAACGTGTGGCGACGGTTCAGCCGATAGGAGACGACCCCGCCCACGACATAGCCCGCGAGCGCCGCCGGCACGGGCGGGATAGACTCAAGCTCTACGAGCGCGACGAGGACCGAGTAGTGTGCGAGCGAAGCGACGACGCCGACGAGCGCATAGGTCGAGAGCTGGCGGGGCAGGGTCATGCGAAGGACTCGATCGCGGTCGGGGAAGCCTCCGCGCTGCGCGTTGGGAGCTTTCAGGGCCGCCCACCGCGCGGCCGGAGTGCGGCGATGTTTTAGGTTGCCTCGGCCCGCTCGAAAAGAGCCCTCGTCTCCTCCCGAGCGAAACCGCGCTTGCGGCTTGTGCCCCGCCGCGATTGCAGGCAAGCTCATGGCGCTCCCGGCTGGACGGCTAGAGAAGCCTTCATGAGGGAGTGCTTCGGGCGCCCTGAGCGCGCTTGAAGAGGAGTTCGTAGGAACTCTTCCGCCTTCGCGCGCCCTCGGCGGCTCAGAAGGCTGAAATTTCGGACGAAAGATCTCAAAATGGACACGTTGAACGCGGGCTTTTCCAGAGGAGCCACGAACAGCCTGCCGGCTCCCTCGCTGATGGGCGATGCGCCCGTCCGACGCGTGATGATCGGGGTCGATCGGTCCCAGACCTCCGACCGCGCGGCGCGCTGGGCGGCGCTCTTCGCCGATCTCTATGGCGCCGAACTCTTCGTCGTTCAGGTGATCGTCCCGGAAGATAAGAGCGCCTCAACGGCGAGCGCCGCCGATCACGCGCGCGCCGACGCCGCTCGCGCCGAGCTCCCAAGCTATGCGCGGAGCCTCGCCGGCGAGCGCGGCCGGGCCCTGGTCTTCGTCGATCCCGACCCAGCGAGGGCGATCGTCGCGGCGTCCGAACAGGAGGCCGTCGACGTGCTCGTCGTCGGCAATCTCGGCATGACCGGGCGCAAGGAATTCCTGCTCGGAAACGTCCCGAACCGAATCAGCCACAACGCTCGCTGCACCGTGATCATCGTGAACACGGCGCGGGAGGACGCCGCGCCAAGGCTCCCGCCCCGCGCCGCGGAAGAGGAGGCGCCGCCACCTCAGCTCGCCGCGCGCGGCGCGCGCATCGCCGCCGTCGCCGCGAAGCACGGGCTCAAGGAACTCTTCAACAAGCCCGACCCGGACGGCGCCAGCGGCCGGCAGCGCCAGGCCAAGCGCCTGCGCGCCGCGCTGGAGGAACTCGGGCCGACCTTCTCCAAGCTTGGGCAGATTCTCTCGACGCGCCCGGATCTCCTGCCGCCGGAGTTCATCTCCGAGCTCGCGTCGCTGCAGAACAAAGTGCCGCCGATGAGCGAGGCCGAGGTCGTCTCGGTGATGGAGAAGGAGCTCGGCGTCCCCTGGGAGGACGTGTTCCACTCGATCGAGGCGAAGCCCTTGGCCGCCGGGACCATCGGCCAGGTGCATCGCGCGACGCTCGTCGGCGGCGACCGCGTCGTGGTCAAGGTCCAGAGGCCGAACGCCCGCGGCGAGATCGAGCAGGATCTGGCGCTGTTCGAGGTTTTCGTGAGCGAGGCCGCCGCGCGCCCGGGGTTGCAGAAAGTCATCAACATCAAGAGCGTGTTTCAGCAGCTGTCACAGTCGCTGCAACGCGAGCTCGATTTTTTCCAAGAGGCTGCCAATCTCGAACGCATGCGCGAGGTCGTCGCCGGCTACGACCGTCTTGGCGTTCCAGCTGTTTATATGGAGCTTTCGACGCCGCGGCTCCTGGTCATGGAGGAAATCCAGGGCGAGCCGATCGCCAATGCGCCGGAGGGGCCCGACCGAGCGGCCGCGGCGCGCCAGCTGCTGGAGAGTTTTTACAAGCAGATCGCCATCGACGGATTCTTCCACGCCGATCCGCATCCCGGCAATCTCATGTGGTGGCGGGACCGCATCTATTTTCTCGACCTCGGCATGGTTGGCGTTCTCGACAGCGATCTGCGCGAACAGCTGATGCTGCTGCTCATGGCCTTTTGGCAGGAGGACGCGCAGTTTCTCACCGACGTGACCTTCATGCTTTCGGGCGACTTCGACTCCTCCGAGCTCGAACCCCAGCGCTACCAGGCGGAAATCGGCGCGCTGATGGCGAAATATCGCAAGGCCGGCCTCGCCGAGATGCAGATCGGCCCGATCATGCAAGAGATGAGTCAGATCGCCATGAGCCACGGCGTGCCGCTGCCGGCCGCGCTCACCCTCGTCGGCAAGGCGCTCGCCCAGGTGCAGCTCGCGACGGCGCAGCTCGACCCGACGATTGATCCCTTCGACGTCGCGGGGAAGTTTCTGTCGCGCGCGATGCTGGGCGCGGTCAAGCAGAAGCTCAGCACCAAGACGATGCTCTACGAAGCCCACAAGCTCAAGATTCGCGCCACCCGCTTTTTCGAGACGGTCGAGAAGCTGATCGGCGCGAAGCCCGGGCAGAATCTCGAGGTGAAGTTTCTCGCCCATTCGCTGGAGGACGGCCTGCGGCGCACAGGACGCCAGCTCACCGTAGGGTTGATTGCGACCGCGAGCCTATTTTCTGCGGGCTTCACCGCGGGCTCGCCGGAGCGCTGGCATTCGCTCGCCTTCGGAACCGTCGGCGCGATCCTGACGCTCTTCCTCCTCGTCGACATGGCGCGTCGGCGCTAAGCCGTCTCATCCGCGCGGCGAGGAGCGCAGCGCCAGCCGTTCCAGCGCCCAGGCCAAAATCTTCATCACGACGCCCACGAGAGCGCGCTCTATGCTGTAGAGAAAGGCGCGCAGGCGGCGGGGCATGTCTTTTCTCCAAAGTCTGGATGAGAGCACTGTAACACCGCTCAGGCCCGGACGCATGTGAAACGCCCGCCGCGCCCGGCGGCAGGTCTTCCTTGATTGCGTGGACGCGATTATGCGCGGGCTTGATGCGAACTTAAGGACGGCCTTTCAGGCCGCCGCCGCAGGCGGTCGCTAAGCGATCCTTGACTTCGCATCGAGCCCGCGCGACGCTCCGCCCTGCATTTCAATGACAAGTCAGCAATCCTGGTTCCGCCTTACAGGCCCTGAGCCCGGACACACCTTTGCGCCGGAAGGCCGGAGCCCGCAGGATGAGCGTCGCGGAGAGGTTTTGCCATGAGCGACGTTCCGGGCGGGGAATTGAAGTTTGGTGATAGGGCCGAACTCGAGGTGTGGCTGAGGTCTCAGCCACCAGAGGTGAGCGTCGTTATTGCGGCCCGGGCTGCGGTGCGAATCTTGCCGACGCTTCATCGTTGGGCCGGAGCGCTCAAGGCACGAGAGTTTTCCGAACTCGCTTTTGCGAGTTTTCGGGGAGCCGCGGTCGCATGGGTTGCGGCCAAATATCCAGCTCGCGCGGATGAAATTCGTATCGCCGATCTTGCCCCTCCAGCGACCGCTGCCGCTTACGCCGCCGTTCCCCCCAAAGGCATAGCCTCTCCCGCCGTGATCGCCGCCCACGCCGCGTTGGCTGCTTCCAGCCCCGGCAGCGCCGCCTGGGCTGCCGGCAACGCCGTCTACGCAGCCGCAAGTGCTGCGAGCCCCCCGACCGACATTTGGGCGGCGGTTTCCGCCGACGCCAATCGGCTGAAGACGGTTTCGCCCAGCGACCTCGCGAGCGAGGCGCTGTGGTTAGGGGTGGGGCCGCCGTTGTGGGCGAGCGGAGGCTCGCGCCAGTTGCAGGTCGCGCTGAGAGAACCGCACTGGGCGCCCTGGCTTGAATGGTATCAGCGGCGGCTCGACGGCATAGAGTTGTCGGAAGAAACGGAAATCCTCTTCGCGACGCGTCTCTTCGACCCGCGTGAAAAAGACCCCTCCGAGCAAAACGTCGCCCTCGCAAAGGAGATCGAGAGGCTGAAGGGATCAGAGCTGAGCGAGGTGTCGAGGGGGGAACTAAACTTTCAGGACCGCGACGAGCTCGAGGTGTGGCTAGGGACGCAGCCGCGCGAGGTGAGCGTCGTCATCGCGGCGCGGGCGGCGCTGCGGATCTCGCCCTTGCTGCATTTCGAGGTCGGTAGGCTCGAGTCCCGACGATTTGCGGAATTGGTTTTCGCGAGCTTTTGGGCGACCGCACTAGCGCGGGTTGCGGCCAAATACCCAACCCGCGCCGATGAGCTTCTCGCCCGCGCCGGCGACGCCGCCAACGCCGCCGCCGAAGCCCCCGCCAACGCCAACGCCGCCGCCGCCACCACCCGCGCCGCCCGCGCCGTCACCCGCGCCGCCGACGCTGTCGCCTACGCCGCCGTTGCCGCCTCCGCCGCCGCCGCCTCCGCCCGCGCCGACCTTTTGGCGGCGGTGACTGCCGACGCCAATCGGCTGAAGGTGGTTTCGCCAAGCGACCTCGCCAGCGAGGCGCTGTGGCCGCAGGGCGTTCCCCAATGGGCGCTGGCGGCCTTTAGCGAATTGTTGGGCGCGCTGAGCGCCCCGCATTGGAAGCCTTGGCTCGATTGGTTCGAGCGACGTAGGAACGGTTATGAGGATCAAGAGGAGATCGAAGCGCTCTTCGCGACGGTTCCCTGCAATCCGCGGGACAAAGACCCGGCTGAACAAAACGCGGCGCTTTCGGCAGAAATCGAGCGGCTGAGGAAACTTGACGCCAATCGAATCAATCCGGCGATCGCGCAAGCCGTCGAGCGCATCATTCATGATCCCCAGGGCGCGAGCGTCTCAATCGTGGAAGGCCAGGCTCGCATCGTTGGCGCGGCGAGCGAAGGCGACCTCGCCGCCGCTCAAGACCCGCAAACGCGCCAACTCCATGAGCGGACAAAAGTCCGCGCCGCCGCCGCGCTCGCTCAAGCCAAGCGCCTTCATAACCAGGGCGGTTTCGGCAACATTGCGGAGACCATCGGCGAATTCGCCAAATGGATCGACGGCGACACGGAATCCCTGGCGGAAAACATTTCGACGGTCTGGGAGCTTGCGGTCGCGATCGGCACTTTCATCGATCGCGACGATAAGGCGGGGTCAACGCCCGGCGACCTGACGCCAAAAATGGATGCAGCCGCGCGGGAATCATTGGATCAGCTCGTTATTTGTGCTGCGCCCTTCGTTCGGCGGTTCCCGACCGCATTGGCCAACGACGAGGCTTACCGCCAATTCAAACGGTCGAAGGAGCCGGTCGCACCGTCCAAGCGGATCGTGCTCGCCGGCAAGGACGCGAAACTCATTGAGCGGGATTCAGGAGAGGTGCTGGAAATCGCTCTCGAGGCGTCCGAGCGCGAAGGCCCGCAGGCGGAAAAAAGCCGCGTCTGGGGCCTCTCGACCGTCACGAAGCTCGTATTCGTGATGTTCGTGTGCGTCGCGCCGCTCGGGGCCGAATTTGCTGGCGGCGTGGCGCATAAGGCGGGTGAAAAATTCGGAAAGAAATCGCAATTCGTAGGCCGAATGGTCGATTATCTGCTGCGGGTCGAAGACGATATTTTGAAGTCTTTAGACGGACTTCCGCCCGATGTCCCCGCCGCGGCGCGAGAGTTTTTCCGGCGTTTGCGCACGGACCATCCGCCGCTCCCCGATCCAGGCGAGGGGCCTTGAGCCCTGCGACAGGGTCCGCGAAAACCCCAACGATCCCTTAGCCTCGCCGCGCGTTGCATTTTTCTTGTCCCGCACCCCAATCTCCGCTTGACCTTGTCAAAACTCGCGATTAGGTTCCGCCCGCTTTCGACTGGCCGTAGCGCCACGCCGTTGGAGACGACTCGTCTCCGACACTTCGGTGCTAAACGCTGTCGCCTTGCCTGTGAACGCCAGCTTGGTTGGTAATCGCTCCCGCGCCTCTTGAGGTTCGGGTCAGGAAGGCACGATCCCGGATTAACCCCTGGGATCCTCTGCATTGAAAGCGCCTCGGACCCAACGGCCGAGCGCGCTTTTACCGTTTGCGCCCTCGCGGCGCAGCCGGTCGTTTTGGGACACCCATTCGCACCCGCGAAGGAAAGCTTGATGCCGACGATCAGCCAGTTGATCCGCAAGCCGCGGCAACCGAAGACCTACCGCGAGAAGGCCCGCCACCTCGGCGCCTGTCCGCAGAAGCGCGGCGTGTGCACGCGCGTCTACACCACGACCCCGAAGAAGCCGAACTCGGCGCTCCGCAAGGTCGCCAAGGTGCGGCTGACCAACGGCTTCGAGGTTATCGGCTACATCCCGGGCGAAGGTCATAACCTTCAAGAGCACTCGGTGGTCATGATCCGCGGCGGCCGCGTCAAGGATCTGCCCGGCGTGCGCTACCACATTCTGCGCGGCGTCCTCGACACGCAAGGCGTCAAGGACCGCAAGCAGCGCCGTTCGAAATACGGCGCGAAGCGTCCGAAGTAAGGAGCGCGGACTATGTCGCGACGTCACAAAGCCGAGAAGCGGGAAGTCATCGAGGACGCCAAGTTTGGCGATCTGGTTCTCGCGAAATTCATGAACTCGATCATGTACGACGGCAAGAAGTCCGTCGCCGAGTTGATCGTCTATGGCGCGCTCGATCAGATCGAGGCGAAGGCGAAGAGCGACCCGCTCGCTGTGTTCAAGGCCGCGCTCGACAATGTCGCGCCCTCGATCGAGGTGCGCTCGCGGCGCGTCGGCGGCGCCACTTATCAGGTGCCGGTCGAGGTCCGCAACGAGCGCCGGCAGGCGCTGGCGATCCGCTGGATCATCACCGCGGCGCGCGGACGCAACGACAAGACCATGGTCGATCGCCTCTCGGCGGAACTGCTCGACGCCTCGAACAATCGTGGCGCGGCTGTCAAAAAGCGCGAGGACACGCACCGGATGGCGGAAGCCAACCGCGCCTTCTCGCATTATCGCTGGTAACCGCGACTCTCCGAGGACGACTCCATGGCCCGTTCCCATCCGATCGAGGACTACCGCAACTTCGGCATCATGGCCCACATCGATGCGGGCAAGACGACGACGACCGAGCGTATCCTCTACTACTCCGGCAAGAGCCACAAGATCGGCGAGGTGCATGAAGGCGCCGCGACGATGGACTGGATGGAGCAGGAGCAGGAGCGCGGCATCACCATCACGTCCGCCGCGACGACGACTTTCTGGAACGGCAAGCGCCTGAACATCATCGACACGCCCGGCCACGTCGACTTCACGATCGAGGTCGAGCGCAGCCTGCGCGTGCTCGACGGCGCGATCTGCGTGCTCGACGGCAACCAGGGCGTCGAGCCGCAAACGGAAACCGTGTGGCGTCAGGCCGATAAATATCGGGTTCCGCGCATCGTCTTCGTCAACAAGATGGACAAGATCGGCGCGGATTTCTTCCGCTGCGTCAAGGAGATCGAGACGCGCGTGGGCGGCCGGCCAGTCTGCGTGCAGCTGCCGATTGGCTCCGAGAGCAACTTCAAGGGCGTGATCGATCTCATCCGCATGAAGGCCGTCGTCTGGGAGGACGAAGGCCTCGGCGCGAAATATCACGACGAGGACATCCCGGCGGAGCTCCTCGAGCAGGCCAAAGAATATCGCATGCATCTGATTGAGGCGGCGGTCGAGCTCGATGACGAGGCCATGGGGGCCTACCTCGACGGCCACGAGCCCGATGAGGACACGCTGCGCCGCCTGATCCGCCTCGCCGTGCGGAAGATTCACTTCGTGCCGGTCTTCTGCGGCTCGGCCTTCAAGAACAAGGGCGTGCAGCCGCTTCTCGACGCCGTCGTCTATTATCTGCCCTCGCCGGTCGACAGAGAGGCCATCAAGGGCGTCGACATGGACACGGGCGCAGACATCGTGCGCAATCCGTCCGACGACGAGCCTTTCTCCATGCTCGCCTTCAAGATCATGGACGACCCCTTCGTCGGCACGATCACCTTCTGCCGCGTGTACTCCGGCAAGATCGAGTCCGGCACGACCGTGGTGAACTCGACCAAGGACAAGAAAGAACGCGTTGGCCGCATGCTGCTCATGCACGCCAACAACCGCGAGGACATCAAGGAAGCCTACGCTGGCGACATCGTGGCGCTCGCGAGCTTGAAGGACACCCGCACGGGCGACACGCTCTGCGATCCGCAGAAGGCCGTCATCCTCGAGCGTATGGAGTTTCCGGAGCCCGTCATCGAGATCGCGATCGAGCCGAAGTCGAAGGCCGATCAGGAGAAGCTTGGCGTCGCGCTTTCGAAGCTCGCGGCCGAGGATCCGTCTTTTCGCGTCTCGACAGATCAGGAAAGCGGCCAGACCATCCTCAAGGGCATGGGCGAGCTGCATCTCGACATCAAGGTCGACATTCTCAGGCGCACCTACAAGGTCGACGCCAACATCGGCAAGCCGCAGGTGGCCTATCGCGAGCGCCTCTCGAAGCGCGCCGAGATCGACTACACGCATAAGAAGCAGACCGGCGGCACTGGCCAGTTCGCGCGCGTGAAGATCATCTTCGAGCCCAACGAGCCAGGTGCAGGCAACTCGTTCGAGAGCCAGATCGTCGGCGGCGCGGTGCCGAAGGAATATATCCCCGGCGTCGACAAGGGCATTCAGTCGGTCACGGGCTCCGGCGTGCTCGCGGGCTTCCCCGTGGTCGACCTCAAGGCGACGCTCATCGACGGCGCCTTCCATGACGTCGACTCGTCGGTCTTGGCCTTCGAGATCGCCTCGCGGGCCGCGACGCGCGAAGCCCTGCAGAAAGGCGGCTCGGTGCTGCTCGAGCCGATCATGAAGGTCGAGGTCGTGACGCCTGAGGAATATACGGGCTCTGTCATCGGCGACATCAATTCACGCCGCGGACAGATTCAGGGCCAGGACATGCGCGCCAACGCCGTCGTGATCGACGCGATGGTGCCGCTCGCCAACATGTTCGGCTACGTCAACCAGTTGCGCTCCTTCACGCAGGGTCGCGCCAACTACACGATGCAGTTCTCTCACTATGAGCAGGCGCCGGACAGCGAGCTGAAGAAGCTCTCGCCCAAGTAGACCCGGACCATTCAGGACCTAAAGACGGAACGATCAAGGAGACGGCCATGGCCAAGGAAAAGTTCTCACGCACGAAGCCGCACTGCAACATTGGGACGATCGGTCACGTGGACCACGGCAAGACGTCGCTGACGGCGGCGATCACCAAGGTTCTGGCGGAGACGGGCGGAGCGACGTTTACGGCCTACGACCAGATTGACAAGGCGCCTGAAGAGCGGGCGCGCGGCATCACGATTTCGACGGCGCATGTCGAATATGAGACGCCGAAGCGCCACTATGCGCACGTCGACTGCCCCGGCCACGCCGACTATGTGAAGAACATGATCACGGGCGCGGCGCAGATGGACGGCGCGATCCTGGTGGTTTCGGCGGCTGACGGCCCGATGCCGCAGACGCGCGAGCACATTCTTCTGGCGCGCCAGGTTGGCGTTCCGGCGCTGGTGGTGTTTTTGAACAAGGTCGACATGGTCGACGATCCGGAGCTTTTGGAGCTCGTGGAGCTCGAGGTTCGCGAGCTGCTCAGCAAGTATGAGTTCCCGGGCGACGACATTCCGATCACCAAGGGCTCGGCGCTGTGCGCGCTGGAGAACAAGAACCCCGAGATCGGCCATGACGCGATTCTGGCGCTGATGAAGACGGTCGACGACTATATCCCGCAGCCGGAGCGTCCGAAGGATCAGCCGTTCCTGATGCCGGTCGAGGACGTGTTCTCGATTTCTGGCCGCGGCACGGTGGTGACGGGGCGCATCGAGCGCGGCGTGATCAAGGTTGGCGAGGAAGTTGAGATCGTCGGCATCCGTCCGACGACGAAGTCGACGGTGACGGGCGTCGAGATGTTCCGCAAGCTTCTCGATCAGGGCGAGGCGGGCGACAACGTCGGCTGCCTGCTGCGCGGCACGAAGCGCGAGGAAGTTGAGCGCGGTCAGGTTCTTTGCAAGCCGGGCTCGGTGAAGCCGCACACGAAGTTCAAGGCGGAGGCCTACATCCTGACGAAGGAGGAGGGCGGGCGCCACACGCCGTTCTTCACGAACTATCGTCCGCAGTTTTACTTCCGGACGACGGACGTGACGGGCGTGGTGACTCTGCCGGAAGGCGTCGAGATGGTGATGCCGGGCGACAACGTCGCGATGGAAGTGGCGCTGATCGTGCCGATCGCGATGGAGGAGAAGCTGCGCTTCGCCATCCGCGAAGGCGGCCGAACCGTCGGCGCCGGCGTCGTGGCGAGCATTATTGAGTAAGCAGGGCGAAAGTGGACCGCGAGCCCCCAGGCTCGCTTAGACAAAATGCGACGGGCCCTAAGGGCCCGCGCTCCAGAGGAGCGATCCGAGCGATCGCGGTCCATCGAGGAAGAGACTATGAACGGTCAGAACATCCGGATTCGCCTCAAGGCGTTCGATCACCGGATTCTCGATACGTCGACGAAGGAAATCGTCTCGACGGCCAAGCGGACGGGCGCGCAGGTGCGTGGTCCGATTCCGCTGCCGACGCGGATCGAGAAGTTTACGGTGAACCGGTCGCCTCACGTCGACAAGAAGTCGCGTGAGCAATTCGAGATCAGGACTCACAAGCGGGTTCTCGACATCGTCGATCCCACGCCGCAGACCGTGGACGCGCTGATGAAGCTCGACCTTGCGGCGGGTGTCGACGTCGAGATCAAGCTTTAAGAGGAAAACGGGCGCAATCGCGCCTTGCGAAGGAATTGAACCATGCGATCGGGCGTTATCGCGCAAAAGGTCGGAATGACCCGCATCTTCAATGATGCGGGCGAGCATGTGCCCGTGACGGTGCTGAAGCTCGACGGCTGCCAGGTCGTCGCCCATCGCACCAAGGAGCAGAACGGCTACACGGCCGTGCAGCTTGGCGCTGGCCGCGCGAAGGTGAAGAATGTTTCCAAGGCCGAGCGCAGCCGTTTCGCCGTCGCGAAGGTCGAGCCGAAGATGAAGCTCGCCGAGTTCCGCGTCGACGAAGAGAATTTGCCGCCGATCGGCGCCGAGATCACCGCCGATCATTTCATCGTCGGCCAATATGTCGACGCCACGGGCACGACGATCGGCAAGGGCTTTGCCGGTCCGATGAAGCGCTGGAACTTCGGCGGCCTGCGCGCAACGCACGGCGTCTCGCTCTCGCATCGTTCGCATGGTTCGACCGGCGGCCGTCAGGATCCCGGCAAGACGTTCAAGAACAAAAAAATGGCCGGGCACATGGGCGTCGATCGCGTCACCACCCTCAATCTGAAGGTGGTGCGCACCGACGTCGAGCGCGGGCTCGTCATCGTGCAGGGCGCGGTGCCCGGGCATGCCGGCGGCTGGATTTATCTCCGCGACGCGCTCAAGCGCGCGCTCCCCGCCGATGCGCCGAAGCCCGGCAAGTTCCGCCTCGCCGAAACGCCGGCTGAGGAAGCTGCGCCGAAAAACGCTGCGTTGCAAGAGAAGACGGAGGATTGACCCCTTGAAACTCGACGTCACCTCCTTCGACGGTCAGTCGGCCGGCTCGATCGAACTTTCCGACGCGATCTTCGGTCTTGAGCCGCGCGCCGACCTCATTGCGCGCATGGTTCGCTGGCAGCTCGCCAAGCGTCGGGCCGGCACGCACGCCGTGAAGAACCGCGCCGACATCGCGCGAACCGGCAAGAAGATGTACAAGCAGAAGGGCACGGGCGGCGCGCGCCACGGTTCCCAGCGTGTGCCTCAGTTTCGCGGTGGCGGCCGGGCTTTCGGTCCTCAGGTCCGCAGCCACGAGCACGATCTCAACAAGAAGGTGAAGGCGCTGGCTCTCAAGCACGCGCTGTCCGCGAAGGCCAAGGACGGGGCCATCGTCGTTTGGGAGAACGCGCAGCTTGAGGCGCCGAAGACCAAGGTTCTGAAGGTGGGTTTCGACAAGACGGGGCTCTGCAGCGCGCTGATCATCGACGGCGGCGCCTTGCAGGAGAACTTCGCGCTCGCCGCGCGCAACATCCCGAAGGTCGATGTGCTGCCCGTCGAGGGCGTCAATGTTTACGACATTCTGCGTCGCGAGAAGCTGGTCTTGACCCGCTCGGCGGTGGACGCGCTGGAGGCGCGGCTGAAATGAGCAAGAATCCGAGCCATTACGACGTGATCGTCGCGCCGGTCGTCACCGAGAAGGCCACGACCGCGGCAGAGCACAATCAATTCGTCTTCAAGGTGGCGCGCAAGGCGACGAAGCCGCAGATCAAGGCGGCGGTCGAGGGCCTCTTCGATGTCAAGGTCGTCGGCGTCAACACGCTCGTCACCATGGGGAAGACCAAGGCTTTTCGCGGCGTGCGCGGCAAGCAGAGCGACGTAAAAAAAGCGGTCGTGACTTTGGCTGAAGGCCACAAGATCGACGTGACGACTGGACTGTGACGGAAGGCTAGAGAGGACCAACCATGGCGCTGAAGACATTCAAGCCGGTCACGCCGAGCCTTCGCCAGCTCGTCATTGTCGACCGCAAAGACCTGTACAAAGGCAAGCCGGTCAAGACGCTGACCGAGGGTAAGACATCGAAGGGCGGCCGCAACAATCACGGCCGCGTGACCGTGCGCTTTCGCGGCGGCGGCCACAAGCAGGCGTATCGGCTCGTCGACTTCAAGCGTCGCAAGACCGATATGCCGGCGAAAGTCGAGCGCCTTGAATATGATCCGAATCGCACGGCCTTCATCGCGTTGATCCGCTACCCCGACGGCGAGCTCTCCTACATTCTCGCGCCGCAGCGGCTCGCCGTTGGCGACGAGGTCGTCTCCGGCCAGCAGGTCGACGTCAAGCCCGGCAATGCGATGCCGATCGCCAATATTCCTGTCGGCACGATCGTCCACAATGTCGAGATGAAGATCGGAAAGGGCGGGGCGATCGCGCGTTCGGCCGGGACTTACGCGCAGATCGCCGGCCGCGATCAGGGCTATGTGATTTTGCGACTCAACTCGGGCGAGCAGCGTCTGGTGCACGGTCAGTGCTTCGCGACGGTGGGCTCGGTCTCCAATCCCGATCACATGAACATCTCGATCGGCAAGGCCGGCCGTTCGCGCTGGCTCGGGCGTCGTCCGCACAATCGCGGCGTCACGATGAACCCGATCGACCATCCGCACGGCGGCGGCGAGGGCCGCACATCGGGCGGCCGCCACCCGGTCACCCCCTGGGGCAAGCCGACTAAGGGCAAGAAGACCCGCAGTAACAAGGCGACCGATCGATTCATCGTGTCCTCGCGGCACGTTAAGAAGAAGAAGGGCTGATCCATGGCGCGTTCAATCCGGAAAGGTCCGTTCGTCGACGGCTATCTGCTCAAGAAGGCGGAAGCCTCGCGCGCCTCCGGCCGCTCGGAGGTCATCAAGATCTGGAGCCGCCGCTCCACGATCCTTCCGCAATTCGTTGGCCTGACCTTCGGCGTGCACAACGGCCACAAGCACATTCCCGTCAACGTCAGCGAGGACATGATCGGACATAAGTTCGGTGAGTTCTCTCCGACGCGCACCTTCCATGGCCACGCGGCCGACAAGAAGGCGAAGAGAGGCTAAGCGGATGTCGAAGGAAAAGAATCCGCCGAGAGTGGGCGAGAACGAAGCGAAGGCGATGACGCGCATGCTGCGCGTCTCCCCGCAGAAGCTTAATCTGCTTGCGCAGCTGATCCGCGGGAAAAAAGTCGATCGCGCGCTCGCCGATCTCGAATTCTCGAGAAAGCGCAGCGCCCTCGACGTCAGGAAGACGCTGGAGAGCGCGATCGCAAACGCCGAGAACAATCACGATCTCGACGTCGACGATCTGATCGTCGCGCAGGCGTTCGTCGGCAAGGACATGGTGATGAAGCGGCATCACGCCCGGGCGCGCGGCCGCGCCGGACGGATCGAGAAGCCCTTTGCCAATCTCACGATCATCGTGCGCGAAGTCGCCGCGCAGGCGCAGGCTTAAGGAGCGCATCATGGGTCAGAAGGTCAATCCGATCGGGCTGCGCCTCGGCGTCAACCGCACTTGGGACTCGCGATGGTTCGCGGCCAAGAACGAATACGGCAAGCTGCTGCACGAGGACATGGCGATTCGCGAAGCGATCACGAGGGCGCTCAAGCAAGCGGCGGTCTCGCGCATCGTTATCGAGCGCCCGCACCGCAAGTGCCGCGTGACGATCTACTCGGCGCGCCCGGGCGTGGTGATCGGCAAGAAGGGCGCCGACATCGAGAAGATCCGCAAGCTCGTGGGCAAGCTCACCACGAGCGAGGTGGTGATCAACATCGTAGAGGTGCGCAAGCCCGAGATCGAGGCGACGCTCGTCGCCGATTCCATTGCTCAGCAGCTCGAGCGTCGCGTTGCCTTCCGCCGCGCGATGAAGCGCGCCGTGCAGTCCGCTATGCGACTTGGCGCCCAGGGCATCCGCATCAACTGCTCGGGACGTCTGGGCGGCGCGGAAATTGCCCGTCTCGAATGGTATCGCGAAGGCCGCGTGCCGCTGCACACGCTACGCGCCGATGTGGACTATGGCGTCGCCACTGCGCACACCGCCTATGGAACATGCGGGATCAAGGTGTGGATCTTCAAGGGCGAGATCCTCGAGCACGATCCGATGGCGCAGGACAAGCGTTTTGCCGAGCAGGGCGGCGGCGACCATCATCATCACGGTGACCGCGACCGCGACCGAGACCGGGGTCGTCGCCGCGACCGCGACCGCGACGCGGCCTAAGCCAGTCACGCCTGACGAAAGCACGAACGATGCTGCAACCCAAACGCACCAAATTCCGCAAGGCCTTCAAGGGCCGAATCCGGGGCGCCGCAAAAGGCGGCTTTTTGCTGAACTTTGGCCAATTTGGCCTGAAGGCGATGGAGCCCGAGCGCATCACCGCCCGCCAGATCGAGGCGGCGCGCCGCGCCATGACGCGCCACATGAAGCGCGCCGGGCGCGTCTGGATCCGCATTTTCCCCGACGTGCCGGTTTCCAAGAAACCGACCGAAGTCCGCATGGGTAAGGGCAAGGGTGCGCCGGAATTCTGGGCGGTGCGCGTCGCGCCCGGGCGCATCATGTTCGAGATCGACGGCGTGCCGGCGCCGCTCGCACGCGAAGCGCTCGATCTTGCGGCCGCCAAGCTGCCGATCAAGACCCGCTTCATCCAACGCATCTCGGAGTGAGGATCAAACGCCATGAAGACCAAGCAGCGGTTGTCCGATCTTCGCGCGCTGAGCGATGATCAATTGAACGACGAACTTCTCAAGCTGAAGAAGGAGCAGTTCAACCTTCGCTTCCAGCGGGCCACCGGCCAGCTCGAGAACTCGTCTCGCGTGCGTGTCGTCAGACGCGATGTCGCGAGGATCAAGACGATCGCCGCACAGGCGCGCAGCAAGCAGAAGGGTTGATCGAAGGCCATGCCGAAGCGAATCCTCCAGGGCGTCGTCGTCAGCGACAAGCAGCAGAAGACCGTGGTCGTGAAGGTCGAGCGCCGTTTCACGCATCCGCTGCTGCAGAAGACGGTGCGACGTACTAAAAACTACCACGCCCATGACGAGGCGGGGGCCTTCAAGGTCGGCGACGAGGTCCTGATCGAGGAAACGGCGCCGATCTCCAGGCTCAAGCGGTGGCGCGTTGTCGAACGCGCGGCCAAAGGCTGAACTGGCCGAAGTAATTTGATCGGGCTCTCAGCGCGATATGCGCGCTGAAGCCGCAAGCGGAACAAGCAAGGCGGACATGCCATGATACAGATGCAGACTAATCTCGATGTCGCCGACAATTCCGGCGCGCGCCGGGTCATGTGCATCAAGGTGCTGGGCGGCTCGAAGCGCAAATACGCCGGGGTCGGGGACATTATCGTCGTCTCGATCAAGGAGGCGATCCCGCGCGGTCGCGTGAAGAAAGGCGACGTGCTGAAGGCCGTCGTCGTGCGCACCGCCAAGGACATCCATCGCGCCGACGGCTCGACGATCCGCTTCGACTCGAACGCCGCCGTTCTGATCAACAATCAGAAAGAGCCGATCGGCACGCGCATCTTCGGACCCGTTCCGCGCGAGCTGCGCGCCAAGAATCACATGAAGATCATCTCGCTCGCGCCGGAGGTGCTGTGATGGCCGCCAAGATCAAGAGAGGCGACAGGGTGGTCGTCATCGCCGGACGCGACAAGGGTCGCACCGGCGAGGTGCTGCGCGTCCATCCTGACGAAGGCCGCGCCGTGGTTGACGGGATCAACCAGGTGAAGCGCCATCAGCGCCAAACTCGCGACCGCGAGGCCGGCATCATCACCAAGTCCGCCCCGATTGATCTGTCGAATCTCGCCGTGATCGATCCCAAGGACGGCAAGCCGACGCGCGTCGGATTCAAAATTCTGGAGGACGGCCGTAAGGTCCGATTCGCTAAGCGTTCGGGAGAGCTGATCGATGGCTGAGGAAAAGAAGGCGAAGGGCGCCGAGGCCAAGAAAGGCGCCGACGGGAAGAAGGGCGCCGAATCCAAGAAGGCCAAGACGGCTGCGTCTGCGGGCGAGGCCGGCGGCGCGCATGAGAAGGCCGAGCTTCCGACGGGCCCCTACACGCCGCGCTTGAAGAAGCACTTCGAGGAGGTGGTGCGTCCCGCGCTCACCGAGCAGTTCGGCTACAAGAACGCTCTGGAAGTGCCGACGATCGACAAGATCGTGCTCAATATGGGTGTGGGCGAGGCGGTCAACGACACGAAGAAGGTCACGGCTGCTGCAGGCGACCTCGCGCTGATCGCCGGCCAGAAGCCGGTGGTGACGCGCGCGCGCCAGGCGATCTCGACCTTTAAGGTTCGCGAAAACATGCCGATCGGCGCCAAGGTGACCTTGCGCAAGACCCGCATGTATGAATTCCTCGACCGTCTGATCACAGTGGCGCTGCCGCGCGTGCGCGATTTCCGCGGGCTCAATCCGAAGTCTTTCGACGGCCGCGGCAATTACGCGCTCGGCATCAAGGAGCACATCGTGTTCCCGGAGATCGACTACGACAAGGCGGAGTCCATCCTCGGCCTCGACGTGATCGTCTGCACGACGGCGAAGACTGACGAAGAAGCGCGCGCCTTGCTCAAGGCGTTCAATTTCCCGTTCCGGCAGTGAGGGACCGGCGCCCTCAGACGCGGTAACTGAAAAGGCAGGACCAGTATGGCCAAGAAGAGCGCGATAGAGAACAACAAGCGCAAGGCGAAGCTCGTCAAGGCGCTCGCTGGGCGGCGGGCGCGGATGAAGGCGCGCACGAGGGATGAGAGCTTGACGCCGGAAGAGCGTTTCGAAGCGCATCTGAAGCTCGCCGAGCTGCCGCGCAACTCCTCGGCGGGCCGGCTGCGCAATCGCTGCGAGGTTTCCGGCCGCCCGCGCGCCTTTTATCGCAAGCTCAAGATGTCGCGTATCGCATTGCGCGAGCTCGGTTCCCGCGGCCTCGTGCCCGGTCTCGTGAAGTCCAGCTGGTAAGGAGAGCGGAACAATGGCGATCAACGATCCGCTCGGCGATTTGCTGACGAGAATTCGCAACGCCCAGATGCGGCGCAAGGATAAAGTGTCCTCGCCGGGTTCGAAGCTGCGTGCGAATGTGCTCGACGTGCTGAAAGAGGAAGGCTACATCCGCGGCTATTCGACCACGGATTTCGGCGACGGACGCAGCGAGTTCGAGATCGAGCTCAAATATTTCGACGGCCAGCCGGCGATAAAGGAGATCGAGCGCGTCTCGCGTCCGGGCCGCCGCGTCTATGCGGATGTCTCTAGTGTGCCGCGCGTCGCCAACGGGCTCGGCGTGATCATCGTCTCGACGTCCAAGGGCGTCATGGCCGACCACGTCGCGCGTGAGAAAAATGTCGGCGGCGAGCTGTTGTGTCGGGTCTTCTAATCCGGCGCGCCGACTCTTTAAGGAACGAAAGACCATGTCTCGTATCGGCAAGAAGCCTGTCGTCGTGCCGGCCGGCGTCACCGCCAAGGTGGACGGCCAGCTCGTCAGCGTGAAGGGCGCCAAGGGCCAGCTGGAATTTCTCGTCCCCGACGAAGTGTCGGTGACGCAGCAGGACAACGCGATCAAGGTGGATCCGCGCGGCGACAGCAAACGCGCGCGAGCGCTTTGGGGCACGGCGCGCGCCCGCGTGAACAACATCGTGGTCGGCGTGACCAAGGGCTTCGAAAAGAAGCTCGAGATCACCGGCGTCGGCTATCGCGCTGCGGTGCAGGGCAAGAATTTGCAGCTCGCGCTCGGCTATTCGCATGACGTGGTTTTTCCGATTCCGACCGGCATCACGATCGTGACGCCCAAACCCACGGAAATCACGATCAGCGGGACTGACAGGCAGCAGGTCGGTCAGACCGCGGCGGAGATCCGGGCGTTGCGTGGCCCGGAGCCCTATAAGGGCAAGGGCGTGAAATACGTCGACGAATTCATCTTCCGCAAGGAAGGCAAGAAGAAGTAAGGATCGGACCGATGTCGAGGAACATAGAGCTGGAAACGCGCCGCAAGCAGCGGGTTCGCCGCGCCCTGCGCGCGCGCGCCTTCGGACGGCTGCGGCTTTCGGTCTTCCGTTCGTCCAAGCAGATCTATGCGCAGATCATCGACGACGAAAAGGGCGTGACGCTGGCTTCCGCCTCCTCGCTGGAGAAGGAGAATCGCGAAGCGCTCAAGTCCGGGGCGAATATCGAAGCCGCCAAGGTGGTAGGAAAGCTCGTCGCCGAGCGCGCCATCGCCAAGGGCGTGAAGAGCGTGGTCTTCGATCGCGGCGGCTACATGTTTCACGGCCGCGTCAAGGCGCTGGCCGACGGGGCGCGCGAAGGCGGCCTCGACTTCTAAAAATGGCGCCCCCTCCGGGGCGCGAAGGCACGAAGCGAGCGGCCCTGCGGCCGCGTAAGTGACGGAAGAGAAGAATGGCGCGTGAATCTGAAGGCGGTCGCGGTCGCGATCGCGATAGGGAAGACCGCGACAGCGAATTTGTGGACCGCCTGGTTCACATCAATCGCGTCGCCAAGGTCGTGAAAGGCGGACGGCGCTTCGGCTTCGCCGCCCTGGTCGTCGTCGGCGATCAGAAGGGTCGCGTCGGCTTTGGACACGGCAAGGCGCGCGAAGTGCCGGAAGCCATTCGCAAGGCGACCGACGCCGCGAAGCGTTCGCTGATCCGCGTGCCGCTGCGCGAGGGCCGCACCCTCCATCACGACGTGAACGGACGGCATGGCGCGGGACGCGTGGTGCTGCGCGCTGCGCCTCCCGGCACCGGCATCATCGCTGGCGGTCCGATGCGCGCCGTGTTCGAGACGCTCGGCGTGCATGACGTCGTCGCCAAGAGCCAGGGCTCGTCCAACCCCTACAACATGATCCGTGCGACTTTCGACGCGCTCGCGCGCGAAGATTCGCCGCGCGCCGTCGCCGCCCGCCGCACGCTGAAGGTTTCGGCCTTGCAGGCGCGCCGCCATGGCGTTGACGCCGAAGTCGCCGACGCGTGACGGGGAGGAGCGAGATGACGAAGAAGACGGTCACCGTGGAGCAGACGGGAAGCGCCATCGGACGCCCAGAACGGCAGCGCCAGACGCTGCGCGGCCTCGGGCTGACCCGCATCGGTCGGCGCCGCACCCTAGAGGATACGCCGGCCGTGCGCGGGCTGATCGCCAAGGTCGCGCATCTCATCAAAGTTGTCGGCGAGTAGTGAGGGCGCAGCGATGGTGAAGCTCAACGACATTACGGACAATCCCGGCTCGAGCAAGAATTGCATGCGCGTCGGGCGCGGCATCGGCTCTGGCAAGGGAAAGACGGGCGGACGCGGCGTCAAGGGTCAGAAAGCCCGCACCGGCGTCGCGGTGAAAGGCTTCGAGGGCGGCCAGATGCCGCTGCATCGTCGCCTGCCGAAGCGCGGCTTCCACAATCCGTTTCCGACGGATTACAATGAGGTCAACCTCGGCCGCATTCAGCAGGCCGTCGACGCGGGCAAGCTCGACGCCTCGACCGTCGTGACCCAGGACGCGCTGCTTTCCGCCGGCGTGATCTCCAAGCCGCGCGATGGCGTGAAGATCCTCGGCCAGGGCGCGCTTTCCGCCAAGCTCGCATTCGAGGTCGCCGCCGCCTCCAAGGGGGCGATCGCTGCGATCGAGGGCGCGGGCGGCTCGGTGAAGCTTTTGGCCGCAGCTGAAGCGGCGGCCCAGTAAGTCGCGAGGCCAGCAGCTTCGCCCGCCCTTGCGCGGGCGAAGCTCATGCTTATTCTCGTCTCGTCGAAACGGCGTGTGCGGCCGCGACTTCTCGCTTTGGCGAGTAGACAAAAAGAAACATAAAAGGCGCCTTTTCGGCTCGCTACCGGAACGGCAACGGGAAAGGGAGCGCCTCCATGGCATCGGCAGCTGAACAGCTCGCGGCCAACGTCAACGTCTCCAACTTCTTGAAGAACGAGGAGCTCAAGCAGCGCATCTGGTTCACGCTGGCCGCACTCGTCGTTTACCGGATCGGAACCTATATCCCGCTCCCCGGCATCGACCCCGACGCCTTCGCGAAGAGCTTCTTCGGGCAGTCGAAGGGTGTGCTCGAGTTGTTCAACATGTTCGCCGGCGGCGCCGTGCAGCGGCGCGCGATTTTCGCGCTGAACATCATGCCGTATATTTCGGCCTCGATCATCATCCAGCTGCTCACCACTGTCATCCCGACGCTCGAAGCCGTGAAAAAAGAGGGCGAGCAGGGGCGCAAGGTGCTCAACCAATATACGCGTTATCTGACGGTCGTGCTTGCGACCTTCCAGGCGTACGGAATGGCGATCGGTCTTGAGGGACAGCAGGGAGTCGTCACCGACCCGGGTCTTTTCTTTCGTCTGACCACGGTCGTTACGCTTGTCGGCGGCACCATGTTCCTGATGTGGCTCGGCGAGCAGATCACGTCGCGAGGCATCGGCAACGGCTCTTCGCTGATCATCTTCGCGGGCATTGTCGCCGCCTTCCCAAGCGCCATTGTGCAAACGCTCGAAATGGGGCGCCAGGGCGCGATTTCGACAGGCGCGATCATCGGCGTGATCATCATGTCCTTCCTGGTGATCGGCTTCATCGTTTTCATGGAGCGCGCGCAGCGCCGGTTGCTGATCACCTATCCTAAGCGCCAACAGGGCAATCGCGTCTACGAAGGGCAGACCTCATTCCTGCCGCTCAAGCTGAACACTTCGGGCGTCATCCCGCCGATCTTCGCCTCGTCCCTGCTGTTGCTGCCGACGACGATCGCGAATTTCTACCAGACACAAGGCTCCGACAGCTGGGTTTCCGTGATCTCGGCCTATTTCGGCCACGGGCGTCCGCTGTATATGATCACCTATGTGGGGCTGATTGTCTTCTTCGCCTTCTTTTATACCGCGATCGTGTTCAACCCGACCGAGACGGCCGACAATCTCAAGAAGCACGGCGGCTTCCTACTGGGGATCCGCCCTGGCGAGCGCACCGCCAAGGAGATCGACTCCGTCCTGATGCGCATCACGGTGATCGGCGCAGCCTATCTCGCGGTGATCTGCCTGTTGCCGGAGATGCTGATCTCCTACGCCAATCTGCCCTTTTACTTCGGCGGCACGTCGCTGCTGATTGTCGTCAGCGTCACGATGGACACCGTCGCGCAAATTTACGGTCACTTGAACGCCGGTGAGTATGAGCGGGCCATCCGCAAAAGCCGCGTTCGCGGCGGGAAACGCGCTCGATGAGGCTTGTGCTCCTCGGGCCGCCGGGGGCCGGCAAGGGAACGCAAGCCCAGCGGCTCGTCGCCAAGTGGGGTATCGTTCAGCTCTCGACCGGAGACATGCTGCGCGCCGCGGTGGCAGCGGGTTCGCCCCTTGGCCTCGAGGCCAAGGCAATCATGGATCGCGGCGAGCTCGTGCCCGACCGCCTAGTGATCGAGCTGATCGACGCCCGCCTCGACGGGGCGGACGCGGCCAATGGCTTCATCCTGGACGGCTTCCCGCGCACCGTGGCCCAGGCGGAAGCGCTCGACGCGCTGCTCGAGGCGAGGCGGATGCAGCTTGACGCCGTCATAGAGCTCGTCGTGGACGAGGGCATGCTGTTAAAGCGCGTCGAAAATCGCATCCGAGAGACCTTGCAGGCTGGCGGCAGCGTGCGGGCCGACGACAATCCCGAGACGCTGAAGACGCGGCTTGACGCTTATCGAAAACAGACGGCTCCGGTCTCGGCTCACTATGCCGGTAAAGGCGCGCTGAAACAGCTCGACGGCATGGCGCCGATCGAAGACGTAGCGGCCGCGATCGACGCGGCGCTGGCCTCCTGACGCAGCTAAGCAGCGCGCTGCGAGGTTATCGCGAGATTTCTGAGGCGTTGAAGCGGATTTTTCTTGACTCGCAGTTGAGCGGGGGTTATCGGCACCCCATCGCGAAAAGACGTGAGCGCCCGCTTGCCGGGCGCCGCGTGTTTTTGCGCTTGCTGCGCAGTCATGCGCGGAATCCGCAAGGGCCGGCCTCCACCGGACGCGGGTTGGCGTGGAGGAGCCGAACCTCCTCCTTATTGCGTCGATAGACGCTCACACATGGAGAAGACACAGTGGCCCGCATCGCCGGCGTAAACATTCCGACATCCAAGCGCGTCGTTATCGCGCTCCAATACATACATGGCGTGGGCCCCAAGATCGCCCAGGAGATCTGCGCCAAGGTGAAGATTCCATCCGAGCGTCGCGTCTCCGAGCTCACCGACGCGGAAGTTCTGCAGATCCGCGAGACCATCGACCGCGACTACATGGTCGAAGGCGATCTGCGTCGCGAAGTCGCGATCAACATCAAGCGCCTCATGGACCTCGGCTGTTATCGCGGGCTGCGCCATCGTCGGCAACTGCCGGTCCGCGGCCAGCGCACGCACACCAACGCCCGCACCCGCAAGGGCAAGGCTAAGCCGATCGCCGGCAAGAAGAAGTAATCCGAAAGCGAGAGCGTCCTCGGCGGCGGGATGGGAATTCCCCGCCGCGGCTGCGTCTCGCGCTTTGTTTGCAACTCAACCCTTAGCGCCTGGAATTACGGGCGCGCTCGAAGGACAAGACAATGGCCAAGGAATCCACCCGAGTTCGCCGCAAAGAGCGCAAAAACATCGCTTCCGGCGTCGCGCATGTAAATTCGACCTTCAACAACACCATGATCACCATCACCGACGCGCAGGGCAACACCGTGTCCTGGTCTTCGGCCGGCACGATGGGCTTCAAGGGCTCGCGCAAATCGACGCCCTACGCGGCGCAGATGGCGGCCGAGGACGCGGCGCGCAAAGCTGGAGAGCATGGCGTGCGATCCCTCGAGGTCGAGGTTTCCGGGCCGGGGTCAGGCCGCGAGTTGGCGCTGCGCGCGCTGCAGGCTGCAGGGTTCACGGTGACGTCCATCCGCGACGTGACGCCCATTCCCCATAACGGCTGCCGCCCGCGCAAGCGAAGGCGCGTCTGATCGGGCGCGCGCGCTTGAATCACAAGAGCCGCCCCGCGTTTCGCATGCCGTTCCTCGTTCTATAAGTCCTCGCCACCTCGAAAGGCGCCAAAAGTGAGCATCCAGAAAAATTGGCAGGAACTCATTCGGCCAAACAAGCTGGTCGTGATTCCCGGCGATGACCCGCGGCGCGAGGCCACCGCGATAGCGGAGCCTTTGGAGCGCGGCTTCGGTCAGACGCTTGGCAATTCGCTGCGCCGCATCCTGCTCTCGTCGCTGCAAGGCTCCGCGATCACCTCGATTCACATCGACGGAGTCTTGCACGAGTTCTCGTCGATCCCGGGCGTACGCGAGGACGTGACCGACATCGTGCTCAACATCAAGGACATCGCGGTAAAATATCTCGGCGAAGGCCCCAAGCGTCTCGCCTTGAAGAAGCAGGGGCCGGGCGTCGTCACCGCCGGCGACATTCAGACGACCGGCGACGTCCAGATTCTCAATCCCGATCTGGCGATCTGCACGCTCGACGAGGGCGCGGAGATCAGGGTCGAGTTCACGATCAATACGGGCAAGGGCTATGTCCCCGCCGAGCGCAACCGCGCCGAGGACGCGCCGATCGGCTTCATTCCGATCGACAGCCTCTATTCGCCCGTCAAGAAGGTCAGTTATCGCGTTGAGAACACGCGTGAAGGTCAGGTGCTCGATTACGACAAGCTGACGCTCGCGATCGAGACCAATCGTGCGGTGAGCCCGGAGGACGCGCTCGCCTACGCCGCGCGCATCCTGCAGGATCAGCTCAACGTCTTCGTTAATTTCGAGGAGCCGCGCCGCGAAGAAGCTGCGCCTTCGATCCCGCAGCTGGCTTTCAATCCGGCGCTCCTGAAGAAGGTCGAGGAGCTCGAGCTATCGGTGCGCTCCGCGAATTGCCTGAAGAACGACAACATCGTCTATATCGGCGATCTCATCCAGAAGTCCGAGGCGGAAATGCTCCGCACGCCGAACTTCGGGCGTAAGTCGCTAAATGAGATCAAGGAAGTTCTCGCGCAGATGGGCCTGCATCTCGGCATGGAGGTGCCCGGCTGGCCGCCCGAGAACATCGACGATCTCGCCAAGCGGTTCGAAGAGCACTACTGACAGAGGTAATCAAGTCGGCAATCGGCAGTAGCGACCGCCGACGTCCTCATAATGACGGCCGTACCTTGGCACGGCGGCCGCAAGAACGGAGAGAGCCAATGTATCATCGCAACGCCAAGCGCCGCTTCGGGCGCACACACGAGCATCGCAAGGCGATGTTCGCCAATCTCTCGCAGGCGCTCATCAAGCACGAGCAGATTGTCACCACCCTTTACAAGGCCAAGGATCTTCGGCCGATCGTCGAGAAGCTCGTCACGCTCGGCAAGCGCGGCGACCTGCATGCGCGTCGTCAGGCGATCGCGCAGCTGCGTGATCCTTTGCTCGTCAAGAAGCTCTTTGACGTGCTCGGACCCCGCTACAAAGACCGTCCGGGCGGCTACACGCGCGTGCTGAAGGCGGGCTTCCGCTACGGCGACAATGCGCCGCTGGCGGTGATCGAATTCGTCGAGCGCGACGAGAGCGCCAAGGGCCAGGACTCGGGACCTCCGCAGACAGAGGAAGAGGCGGCATGAGGCGGGATTCGATCGGGGCGTCGGAAACGGCGCTCGATTGGACCAGAGTTCTGCTCGCCATGGAGGGCGCCGCCCTTTCGGCCGTAGCGATATTCGCATACGGCCGCTTTGGCGGCGGCTGGGCGCTCTTCGCCGCGCTCTTCTTTGCGCCCGATCTCTCCATGCTGTTTTATCTCGCGGGGCCGCGCCTCGGCGCGGTCGCTTATAATTGCCTGCATGTAACCTTCGTGCCGCTCGTGCTCGCCCTGCTCGGCTTCATTTCGGGGAGGCCGCTGCTCATCCAAATTGCGCTCATTCACATCGCGCACATCGGCTTCGATCGCGCGCTGGGCTTCGGCCTGAAATACCCAACAGGATTTCGCGACACGCATCTTGGCCGCGCCGAATACCCTCTGCCTTGGCGTAAAGGGGTCTCTCATCCGGGTTCTTGAGCGTGTTGGTGCGGACGGCGGGACTCGAACCCGCACTCCCTGTTCGAGAAGCAGATTTTCTTGCCACTTCGGCTTTCGCCGCCGCTCTTAGGAGCGTTCGTGGTCTGGACTATCCCTTCGCCATGGCCGATCACGGCTTTAGGCGCCCCCCGTCTAGTCTCTACACCTTCCGCGGCGCGCCGCGGCTTGGCTCGGGATCGGCATGGGCTTTCCGCCTGTAGCTTTCCCCGAATTTGGGCGGTTCCACGCCGCGGATTTCCCCGCGGGCGCTCCAATTGAAGTCTGCTGCGTCTACCATTTCGCCACGTCCGCAAACGCGGCAAGCGTTAGCGCCGCCGGCGTAAGATCGCAAGAGCGAGAGATGAGAAGGCCGCAGAGCCTGCTGGCGCCCCAGGCCTTGTCTTGACGGCGACGGAGTCGGCCGCTTAAGTTTTCCCTTGCGACGATGATTGCGAGCGCATCGCCATCGAAATCCGCCCCCTCTTTGCGACCCGATCGGATTGCCAGCGTCATGGCGGAGAACAAGAGCGAGGAGCCAATAGCCGCGGCGCCGCGGGAGTCCCTCACCAAAAAGCTGATTTATGGGCTTGGCGGCGTCGTTATGGTCCCGCTCGTCGGATCGCTGATCGGCGCCTATTTTCAACAGCGCAGCTGGAGCAATGAAAATCGCAACGCGCGCGTGAACAGCGATATGCAGAATGCCGTGTCGATCGGCGCGAGAGTCGCGACGCTCACGAATGAGCGATATTCCGCTCTCCTGCAACTCGCCGACCTCGTCGACCATCAAAGCGTCGGCCGGGAAAGCTGGGATGCGGCCAATCAGCGCGCGCTTGCCGCGAACAAGGCTTGGGAAGTGAACTTTACGAATTTCATGTCGCAATTGAAATTCTATGTCGACTCGCCTTTCGGCATCGAGATCGACAATGCGATGCAGAAAGCCTCCCGCGAGGATTGCACCAAATTGGGGGAAGGACACAAGCTGGAGCTGGCGTCGTCTCACTCTGCCGTCCATCTCTTTGCGACGCTCAACAATTGTTATGCTCAGGCGAAGAACGAAATTGATCAGGCGATCACCAGCCAGGAACCCCAGAAGACGGAGACGCGGCGCACCCATGTTTTGAGCGCACGCGCCGGGCTGTCGCATGTTTGGCACGTCAATGCGATTTTGGGTTGCCAGATCGACGGACGAGTCCTCAAGATCCGCCGGACGCTCGACCAGCTCTCCTATCTCAAGAGCTTGCTCGGCGCTGACGGGCCGAGCCACTATCAAACGCCCGAACGGGAGCCGGACTGCCTGACGCAATATAAGGATTGAGCATGTGACTAAAACCGGCGCTGGGCGACGCCGAAAATGAACTCCCTCTCAAGCTCAGATGTGAATTGCGCGCCCAAATGCGTCAAGCACGCTCTCGTGCATGGCCTCCGATAGCGTCGGATGGGGGAAGATGCTGCGCATCAGCTCTTCCTCAGTCGACTCGAGATTCATCGCGATGACGAAGCCCTGAATAAGCTCGGTCGCCTCGGGTCCGAAGAGATGCGCGCCGAGCAGCCGTCCCGATTTGGCGTCGAAGATCGTCTTGACGAGCCCTTCCGTTTCTCCGAGTGCGATGGCCTTGCCGTTGGCTCGCATTGGAAAGCGTCCGATTTTGAGCGAGAGTCCGGCGCCTTGCGCCGTCGCCTCGGTGAGGCCGACGGACGCGATCTGCGGGCTCGTGTACACGCAGCCCGGAATGCGGCTCTTGTCGAGCGCATGCGTCGCCAGGCCGGCGATCGCCTCGACACATGCGACGCCCTCATGTTCGGCCTTGTGCGCGAGCATCGGAGCGCCGGCGACGTCGCCGATCGCATAAACTCCAGGAACGGCGGTGCGACCCAGGCCGTCGGTCGCGATCACCCCCTTCTCGATCCGAACGCCCAGCCCCTCGAGCCCCAATCCCTCGATGTTGGCCGTAACGCCGACCGCCGAGAGAAGTCGCTCGGCCGCGACCTCCCTGGTCGCGCCATTCGCCCCGCGCAGGGTGGCGCGTAGCGCGTCCGCCTCTTTCCCGAGCCCAGCGACGCTGGTCGCGGTCAAAATCTCGATTCCTTGCTGCTCAAAAGTTTTTCTCGCCAAAGCAGCGATTTCGGCGTCTTCGGAAGCGAGAATTTGCGGCAGAGATTCGACGAGCGTCACCTTCACGCCGAGCGCGCGATAGAAGAACGCGAATTCGACGCCGATCGCCCCCGCGCCGACGACGAGGAGCGAGGCGGGAAGGCGCTGTGGCTTAAGCGCCTCGAAATAGGTCCAGATGCGTTCGCCGTCTGGCTCCAGACCCTCCAGAACGCGCGGACGCGCGCCGGTCGCGACGATCACATGGCGCGTCTGGTAACGGCCCGGCCCCAACGCCCCCTTGGGCGGCGGCGCCTGGGGAAGGACGGGAGGCTTGGCGCTCGGCGCGACCTCGACAGAGCCCGGGCCCAAAAGCTTCGCCTCGCCGAAGATCACGTCGACCTTGTTCTTCTTGAGCAGAAACGCGACGCCGGCGTTGAGGCGACCGGAAACCTCGCGCGAGCGCGCGACCATCCTTTCGATGTCCGCAAGAGGCGTGTTGCTGGCGACGCCGAATTCCGCGCCGGCGCCGGCGAGGCGAAAGACTTCGGCGGAGCGCAGCAGCGCCTTCGTGGGGATGCAGCCCCAGTTGAGGCATATGCCGCCGAGATGCTCGCGTTCGACGACCGCGGTGCGCAAGCCGAGCTGCGCGGCGCGGATCGCCGCGACGTAACCGCCGGGGCCCGCGCCGATAACCAAGAGATCGTAAGCTTCGCTCATTCCAGCCCGCTCGCCTGCTTCTCTCGCCTCGATCTAGAAGCAGCGCACCTGGGCTTCGGCCTGTGCGCGGCGCAGTTCGTCGAGCGCGTCGCGCACGACCGCGGTGTTGCGGAACATATTGCCGATTTGCCCCGCCTGCTGATCGATGCTCGCGACCGTCTCGCCCGCGACATAGCGCTCATAAGGAAGGATCGTCGCAATGACGTCGATTGAGCAGGAGCATTGTTCGAGCGCCTGCCGCGTTTCGCCATTGGCCTTCATGCAGGCGAAGACATAATCGGCGCGCGCCACGGTCGGATAGTCGTTGAGATCGCTGGCCACGGCCGGCGTCGAAAGCGCGAGGAAGAGAACGGCGGCAAGGCGCATGAGGTCTCTGCGGTTCTTGGGCGGCGCCGAGGAGGTAGGGCGTCGCGATTCCGTCGACAAGCCGACGAGGGCGCCCCGATGCAGGCCGACCGGGCGCTCCCGACATAAAAGACTATGTCATGAGAGCAGACTTGTCATTGTAAAACCTGACGCGCCACCGAAAGTCGGCGCTCCGCTGAAATGTATTTGGATCCCGACATCGGCTTGACAGGCTGGCGAGGCATCGGCGAAGAACGGTCCGCCGCGCGCGGCGAAAAGCCAACCCCAGGGGCGGGATGCGGATATTCCTGACGGGCGCCGCCGGCTTCGTCGGCTTCCACCTATCCAGACTGCTGCTCGATCGGGGTCATCTCGTCTTCGGTTATGACGGCGTGACGCCCTATTACGACGTGGCGCTGAAAAAGGCGCGTCTGGCGATCCTCGAGGGCTCGCCCAACTTCCGCATCGACGTCGCCATGCTCGAGGACATGCCGGCGCTTGAGAGAGCAGTTGAGGCCGCCGCGCCGGACGTCATCGTGCATCTCGCAGCGCAGGCCGGCGTGCGCTACAGCCTCGAAAACCCGCGCGCCTATGTCGATTCCAATCTCGTCGGCTGCTTCAACATTCTGGAGATGGCGCGCCGCTACGCGCCGCGCCATCTTCTCATCGCGTCGACGAGCTCCGTCTATGGCGGCAATCTTGAGGTCCCCTTCCACGAGAGCGACAAGGCTGACCATCCGCTCTCGCTTTACGCCGCGACGAAAAAGGCCAATGAGGCAATGGCCCACAGCTACGCGCACCTGTGGTCGATCCCGACGACGATGTTCCGCTTCTTCACCGTCTACGGGCCGTGGGGACGCCCGGACATGGCGTTGTTCAAATTCGTCGAGGCGATCGAAAACGATCGTCCGATCGACATCTATAATCACGGCGCGATGTCGCGCGACTTCACCTATATCGGCGATCTGGTCGAAGCCGTCGCGCGCCTCATCGATCGGCCGCCGACGCGCGAGAAGGGGGACGCGAGCGTCTCGCCCTGGGCGCCCTTTCGGATCGTCAACATTGGCCGCGGCGAGCCCGTGCCGCTCATGGATTTCATCGCAGTCGTCGAGAAGAAGCTCGGTAAAAAAGCCATTCGCAACTATCTCGATATGCAGAAGGGCGACGCCCCGCAGACCTACGCCGATTGCGCGCTGCTGGAGCGGCTCACGGGGTATCGGCCTTCGACCGGCGTCGAGGAAGGCGTCTCGGCCTTCGTCGATTGGTATCGCAGCTATCGCGGCCGGGGCTGAGCGTTAGCCTGAGCATTTCGCATTGCGGCGAATGGGTTCCCACCTCGCCCACCGCCTTCAGTGACAAGCCGCGCCGCAAGAACGATTCCTCGCCGCCGTGTCTCTCATCAGAACGGCCGCGCCTCAGATTGAGCCCCTCCTCGACGGCATGTGCGTTTGCGCAACCCGCAAAGATGAACAATCCACTAGCGTGCTGAGGCTCCGCAAGAAAGCGAGCGCCCGGTCACGGGGGAGGGTGAGATGTTCAATAGTTTTTCTCTGAGCGTTGTCTCGGCGCAGATCCTGAAGCTCGTCACCATCCTGTTCGCGGCGACCGCGGTCATGGCGGGCTATCCGTGCGCCGCATCTGCTCAGTCTGAACCGCGGGACCCGTGCATTTGGGGCCGCGAATAAAAGGGGGGGCTACTTCAAATGGTTGCTCTGCGACGGCCGCGCTTGGGTCCCTTTCGCCCGATCCTGCATTGACAAGCTCCGTCGCTCGCCCCATTCCCCTCGCCATCCTTCCCACGCGAGGCGGCGACCATGGCCAGGATCTTCATCGACGGCGACTCCGGCACGACGGGGCTGGAAATCCGTGAGCGGCTCGCCGGCTGCGTCGGGATCGAGATGGTCTCGATCGCGCCCGAGCATCGCAAGGACCCCCAAGCCAAGCGCATGCTGCTCGCCGAGGTCGATCTCGCGATCCTGTGCCTCCCGGACGACGCCGCGCGAGAAGTCGCCGCGCTTTGCGATGCGCTCGGCGATAGAGCGCCCCGGCTGCTCGACGCATCGACCGCGCATCGCGTCGCGCCGGATTGGGTCTATGGCTTCGCCGAGATCGCTCCCGATCAGCCGCAAAAAATCGCAGCCGCGCGACGCGTCGCCAATCCGGGCTGCTATGCGACCGGTGCGATCGCGCTGCTCGCGCCGCTCGTCGCGGCTGGGCTCATCGCGCGCGACGCGCCGCTGACGATCAACGCGGTTTCCGGCTATTCGGGCGGCGGCAAGAAGATGATCGAGGCCTATGAGGCCGGGACCGCGCCGGCGTTCGAACTCTATGCGCTGGGCATGGAGCATAAGCACCTGCCGGAGATTGCAACCCATTCGGGCCTCACGCGGGCGCCGCTCTTCGTTCCCTCCGTCGGGAACTTCAGGCAGGGAATGCTCGTCTCGATCCCGCTGTGGCTCGACGAGTTGCCGGGGCGCCCCAAGGCCGCGGATTTGGAGGCGGCGTTCACCCGTCATTACGCCGGGGCGAGGTGGGTGAAGCCGCGCCCTGCTCCTGGCGACCGGCTCGATGCAACCACGCTTAATGGCTCGGACGAAATGGAGCTCTTCGTTTACGCAACCGAAGCGAAACGTCAGGCGGCGCTCGTGGCCAGGCTCGACAATCTCGGCAAGGGCGCCTCGGGTGCCGCGGTCCAAAATCTCGAGCTGATGCTCGGCGCCGCCTGACGGCGGGCGCTGCGCTACTTGTCCTCGGTGTAGGCCGTGGCGCCGGCGGCGTTCGTCGCTGCGACGGCGTCCGGCACGCGAGCCTCTGCGTCGCGGAAGCGGTCGACGCGCGCCATCATCATGGCTTCGAAGGCGTCATGCACCTCGCGCAGCGATTTCGCTTTCAGTCGCCCGTTGAGGCTCGCAAAGAATATCGACCGATTCGCCCGCGCGGGCCTTGGCAGAAACTTGGCTGCCGGCGCCTGCGGATCCTGGTCCATCTTGGCCATGAAGCGCCGCGCGTCGTCCGGGCCGAGGAAGTGGATCAGATAGGTCTCGCCGGCGGTGAGCGTGCGGCCGATCTCGTCGGAGATTTTCGCCCCTTCGTGTTTCAGGATTTCGGCGGCGAGCACGGCGGAGAGATAGGGGTCGTTGCGCAGCTTCAGAATTTCCGAGCGCGACGGTGAGGCGACCGCAGGCTTCGCCCCCTCGGCCTGGGGAGCGTTCGCTTCCTGCTGGAGGTGGCGCCAACCGAAGGCTTTCATCGCGGTCATCCAGGTGGAATTGATGAACTGGAAAAGTCCGCTCGCCGACGAGGTGCTCGCCTTGGCCTTCAGGATGAAGCTTGATTCCTTGTCCGCGATGCTGAGCAGCAGCGCGGGATCCGAGCCGGTTTCCGCTGCCGCTTTCACGACGCGTTCGACAATCGAACGTTGCACCTTCTGGGTTCCAAAGCGCATCAACTCGGGATCGTAGGGCTCCGCCTTGGCGAAGAGTCGGCGCTCCCAAGTCTGCGCCGCCGTCGCGAGCGAGAAATCGGCGTCGAGCGGAAAATCATCCGCCTTCGCCAGCGATAGAACCGGAGAGGGCGCGTGTGCGCTGCGCGAGAACAGGCCCGTGCGCTTTTCAGTTTCCGAATGCGGCGCGGCGGCCGCAAGGAAGATCACCGTGGCGAGCAGCCCGGCCACCGAGAGCGCGCGCGCGGCCGGGGCGAGCTTCGCCTTGCTTCGCGGGAAGGCGATCCATCGGGAAAAGCGCGCGAGCGAAGAAACCTTGCATTCCGGCTGCTCGACAACGTCGGCGTATGAGTAAGACCAATAGGCCTCGAACAGGCTCATGCGTCGTGCCTCATTTTTGTTTTAGGGTGAATCGGACGTTAACGCGTCCAAGAGGCAAAAAATCGACGGGCTCCGCCTCGCGCGCGCCATAATCAAGGCAGGGCGGGGCCTTAGGATTGCCAGGTCGTGTAAGGAAAAGCGCTGACGCGCGCGCGTTCGCTGCGCGCGCGCCACAATGCCGCTACGGTTGGGAATGCGGGGGAAAGATCAGAAGGGCAGCATGCCCGAAACGCTCGAAGCCGCGGACAGCATGCTTCTCACGAGATTCGTTTCAGAGCCCGCGCTCGGCGTCGCGCGAGTTTGGAAGTCGATGACCTTGCCGTCCTCCAGGCTGTAGTCCGCCAGGCGCTGGACCTTCTTGGCCTTGTCGAAATAGACGGCGAGGACGTGCTGATCGACGACATGCTCAGGCATAAAAGCGAGCGAACGCTCGGAGCGCTGACTCACATAGTACCAGGCCTCGCCGCCTATGGTCGAGGTCGTCGAGGGCGTGCCCAGAGTGGTGAGCACCTGCTGAGCCGGCATGCCGGGCTTGACCTGCGAGACCTTGCGCTCCTCGTAAACCGCGCCGCGGGTGATGACGCCGTCATAGCCGAGACATCCGCCAAGCGGCGCCGCGAGCGCCAGGGCGATCGCCAGCCGGGCCATCGCGTCGCGCCGCGACGGGGATCGGGAAACGACGGGCAGGGCGAACGCCATGAGGATCTCCGCTTCAATACTTGAGGGCGCGTCCGAGCGACGGGAATTCCTGGCGGGGCCCGCATCCTTCGGAGGCTTCGCCGCGGCGAGACGTAGACGCGACGCGGGGCGAAAGCAAGCCGGCTTCCGGCCGGCCCGCTTGGGCGGCTGGCGCCCGACGGGAGATCGCTCTAATTTGTGGCGAAGACGGGGCGAAACCGACGCAGGCGGGAAGAGCCGTGACGAAAATCGCAAAGCAAAGAGAAAAGCCCACGACGGATCGCCGCGCCAACGCTCCGCCCTTGTCGAGGCCGCTCGCGGCGGCGAGCGTCCCGGCAGAGGGACTCGACGTCGTGATTCGCGCCAGCGAGGCCGAATGCGCGGCGCTTGCCCGCGAGAACGCCGTTGTCGGCGTTTTGTGGCTCGAGGCGCCCTTCCACGCCGCGCGATTTGGGCGCGAGGGCCTCAAGGTCCGGGGCGCCGTGCGCGCCGCGGTTCGTCAGACCTGTGTGGTGACGCTCGAGGAGTTCGACACCGTCATCGAGGAGCCCGTCTCCGTGCGCTTCGCTCCGCAGACGCAGCAGCACCCGTCTCACGGCCGGCGCGAGAAGCCGCTCTCCGCCGAGGATGCGCTGGATATCGAGGATGACGGCTCCGATCCGCTCATCGGCGGCGTCGTCGATCTCGGCGCTCTGGCGGCGGAATTTCTGGCGCTCGGCCTCGATCCCTATCCGCGCAAGCCCGGGGCCCAATTCCAGGAGCCGGCGCCGGCCGCCCCCGAGGAAAGCCCGTTCACCGTCTTGTCGAAGCGGGGAGCCGGTCTGGAAGGCGAGTGAGGGCGCGCGTGGCGCGTCGCGTCGAGGAGTCACTTGCGCCGGCTGCCGCCAAATGGCAATTGACCCGCGAAAAGGGAGCACGCGCCGCCAAACGGCGCGGCGTCCGGCTTCAACGCGACGATGAGGCGTCAGCGCGCCGTCTTCCGGGCGGCCTATGACGTAGCGACAGCACCAAGCGGCGGCGCCGCGGAGCACGGATTGAGACGATGGGCAAGGCTGTTCGGATCGCGGTCGACGCGATGGGGGGCGACATCGGTCCTTCCGCCACGCTCGCTGGCGCCGCCCGCGCCCTTGAGAGCCGCGACTGTGGCGAGTTCCTCCTTTTTGGCGACGAGACGGCCATCGCTGCGGAGCTCGCCAACTTTCCCAAGCTCGCGGCGCGCGCGCGCATCGTTCCGGCGAGCGTGTCGATCGGCATGGACGTGAAGCCGAGCGTCGCTCTGCGCCAGGGGCGGCGCGTCTCCTCCATGTGGATGGCGATCGAAGCCGTGAAGAAGGGCGAGGCGGATGTCGCCATCTCCGCCGGCAACACCGGCGCGCTGATGGCCATGTCGACGATCTGCCTCAAAACCATGTCGCAGATCGACCGGCCGGCGCTCGCCTGCCTCTGGCCCACGCTGCGCGGCCGCTCGGTCGTTCTGGACGTCGGCGCCGCCATCGGCGGCGACGCCGTGCATCTCGTCAATCTCGCCATTATGGGCGCCGCCATGGCGCGCATCATGCTTAATGTCGAATGCCCGCGTGTCGGTCTGCTAAACATCGGCGTCGAGGAGATCAAGGGCGTGGACCAGGTCAAGGAGGCGTCGAGAATCCTGAAAGAGCTCGCGCTGCCCATGCTCGATTATTCAGGCTTCATCGAAGGCGATCGAATTGGTCTGGGAGAGGTCGACGTCGTCGTGACCGAAGGTTTCTCGGGCAATATCGCGATCAAGACGGCAGAGGGCACCGCGAAGCAATTCGCCGCGCTGCTGCGCGAGGCGTTGGGACGTTCGCTCATCACCAGGCTCGGCGCCTTGATCGCGCGCTCGGCTTTCGCGGAACTGAAGACGAAGATGGACCCGCGCGAGGTCAATGGCGCGGTGTTCCTGGGGCTCGAGGGCGTGGTGATCAAGAGTCACGGCGGAGCCGACGCCTTCGGCTTCGCCCGCGCCGTGGAGGTCGGATGCGATATGGTCGGGCAGGACCTGCTGGCGCGGATTCGCCAAGCCGCCACGCTCGTTGAGGGAAGAGGCGGCGCAAGCGCGCCCGAGCGGCAGGAAGCAGCGAAGTGATGATCAAAGAAGGGATTTTACGCTCGGTCGTGCGGGGCGTCGGCAGCGCCCTGCCCGTGAAGACGCTCACCAATGAGGACCTGGCGCAGATCGTCGAGACGAGCGACGACTGGATCGTCCAGCGCACCGGCATAAAGAGACGCCAAATCGCCGGCGAGGGCGAGACGACCTCAACGCTCGGAACGAAGGCGGCGCGCGCCGCGCTGGCGCAGGCGGGATGGCGGCCCGAGGAGATCGACCTCATCATCGTGGCGACCTCGACGCCGGACTACACCTTTCCCTCCACCGCGACCCAGATCCAGGCTGCGCTGGGCGTGACGCAGGGCGCAGCCTTCGACCTGCAGGCGGTTTGCGCGGGCTTTGTGTTTGCGGTCACGACGGCCGACAAGTTCCTGCGCTCCGGATCGCATCGCCGCGCGCTGGTGATCGGCGCCGAAACCTTCTCGCGCATCCTCGATTGGGCCGATCGCTCGACCTGCGTGTTGTTCGGCGACGGGGCCGGGGCGATCGCGCTCGAGGCGGCTCCCGGCCGCGGCGACAATCACGATCGCGGCGTGCTAACCACGCAAATCCGTTCGGACGGCCGCCATCGCGCCAAGCTCTACGTCGACGGCGGCCCCTCCTCCACGCAGACGGTCGGCCATCTGCGCATGGAGGGCAAGGAAGTCTTTCGCTTCGCCGTCGGCCAAGTGACCGGCGTCGTCAAGGACGCCTTCGAGGCCACGGGGCTCACTGCCGAGGACCTCGACTGGTTCGTGCCGCATCAGGCCAATCGCCGCATCATCGACATGTCGGCGCAAAAGCTCGGCATCGCTCCTGAAAAGGTGGTCGTGACCGTGCAGGACCACGGCAACACCTCTGCGGCCTCCGTTCCGCTCGCGCTCTCCGTCGCCGTCGCCGATAGACGCATCAAGCCCGGCCATCTCGTCATGCTCGAGGCCGTGGGCGGCGGTTTTACTTGGGGCGCCGCGCTTCTGCGCTGGTGAGCCGGCGATCGATTCCGCTCAAGGACGCCAGGTCGGGCTTGCTTGGGTCGTCCCAGCCACGGCGCGCTTGGCGTCGATCTCACGCTGCAGCGCGCGTAGCGCCTCGTTGACGCCATCCCCGCTCGCCGCAGAGAGGAGAAGCGGTTTTGCGGGCCTCCCCTCAGTCTCAGGACCGGCGGAGCGTATCGCGCGCATCAGCCGCTCGCGCTGCTTCTTGAGATGTTCGGGGTCGACCGCGTCGGTCTTGGAGAGCGCGATGACCTCGGGCTTGCTGTCCAGGCCGCCGCCATAGGCCGCGAGCTCGGCGCGCACGGTCTTGTAAGCCTTACCGGCGTGCTCGCCGGTCGCATCGATCAAATGCAGCAGTACGCGGCAGCGCTCGACATGGCCAAGGAAGCGGTCTCCGAGCCCGCGCCCTTCGTGCGCGCCCTCGATTAGGCCGGGGATGTCGGCGAGCACGAATTCGCGTCCGTCGAGGCTCACGACGCCGAGCCCGGGGTAGAGCGTCGTGAAGGGATAATCGGCGATCTTCGGCCGCGCCGCGGTGACACGCGACAGAAAGGTCGATTTTCCGGCGTTGGGCACGCCGATCAAACCGGCGTCGGCGATGAGCTTTAAACGCAGCGTGATCGCGCGCTCCTCGCCCGCCTGTCCGGGATTGGCGCGGCGCGGCGCGCGATTGGTCGAGCTCGTGAAATGGGCGTTGCCGAAGCCGCCGTTGCCGCCGCGGCAGATGACGACGCGCTGGCCCACCTCGGTCAGATCGGCGATCGGCGCCTCCTCGTCCTCGACGAAGATTTGCGTGCCGACCGGCAATTTCAGCACCGCGTCCGCGCCGCGCGCGCCGGCGCGGTTCTTACCCATGCCGTGGACGCCGGTCTTGGCCTTGAAGTGCTGCTGATAGCGATAGTCGATCAGCGTGTTGAGCCCGTCGACGCATTCGGCGACGACGTCGCCGCCGCGTCCGCCGTCGCCGCCGTCCGGGCCGCCGAACTCAATGAACTTCTCGCGTCGAAACGAGACGCAACCGGCGCCGCCGTCGCCCGAGCGCACCTGCACCTTGGCCTGATCGAGGAATTTCATCGGGCGGAGCTCACGAGGAGGCGCGCCTCGCCGGCAGCGCGCCATAGGGCGCATGCGCGGCGCCGCGCTTCAGGAGAGTCGTCGTCAGCTCGACCGGACCGCCGCGCGCCGGCGCGGGAATCGTCGCCCTGCCGGCGACGACGAAGCCGAGCTTCTCCTGCACGCGCAGCGAGGCCGCGTTCGTAGGCAGGGCCGAGGAAACGATGTGGTCGAGGCTTGTGACGTTGAAGGCGAGATCAACGAAGGCGCGCGCCGCCTCAGTCATGAGCCCTTGGCCCCAGGCGCTTCGAGCCAGCACGAAGCCCAGCTTGCCTTCGCCGCGCGCTTCGGCGCCGACAAGCGAAACCATGCCAATCGCCTCATTCTGCTGGCGCTTCGGCGCGAGCGCAAGGTGCAGCGCAGAGCCCTCCGCGTTCTCGGAGCGCGCGCGCAGCACGAAATGCTCTGCGTCGCTCTGCGAATAGGGGAAGGGAATCGTGGTCGTCTTCAAGGCGACCTCGGGATCGTTGCAATAGCGCGCAATGGCTTCGGCGTCGGCGGCGCGGGGCCATCGCAGCCATAGCCGCTGGGTCTCGAGCCGGAAAATGTCGTCGCGGGTGATTTCGGGGAACATCAACTCGCTCCAAGCAAGAACCGAAGCGGTTCGGACACGAAAAAGCGGGTGGCTTTCCGTTCCCCGAGGCCTCTGAAGGGGCCCTTTTTCGGACTACGCTAGGAGCTTTGCTCTTAAGCTTTGGGATTTCTTTAAAGCTTACGAGGATCCCAAACGTCCGCCGGGGGCAGGGGCCGGCGGAACGTCTTCTCTTCGAGAGTTCCGCCTACTCGGCCGCGGCCTCGGCCAATACGCTGACGCTCATGCGGTCGCGGTCGGCCTTGAACACGACCTTGCCGCTACAGAGCGCAAAAATCGTGTGGTCCTTACCCATGCCGACATTGCGGCCGGGATGGACCTTGGTCCCCCGCTGGCGAATGATGATGTTGCCGCCGACGACCGACTCGCCGCCGAACTTCTTCACGCCGAGGCGACGGCCATCCGAGTCGCGGCCGTTGCGGGAGGAGCCGCCCGCCTTCTTATGCGCCATTGTTCTTCTCCGACCTTTTCAGCTTGCGCCTCGAGCGCTCTCAAGTAGGCGCCACGGGCGGGTAGTAAAACACAGACCCCGCGATTTTTCCACGAGATGACGGGATTTAGCCCTCGATCGCCGTGATTTTGACGAGCGTCAAATCCTGACGATGGCCGCGCTTGCGCTTGCTGTTTTGGCGTCTGCGCTTTTTGAACGCGATCGACTTGGGGCTCCGGGTCTGTTCGGCGATCTCGCCCAGAACCTTCGCGCCCGCGACCGTCGGCGCCCCGATCTGCGCCGCGCCCTCCTTCGAGACGAGCAGAACCTCGTCGAAGGTTATGGCGTCGCCCGCCGCGCCCTCGAGCGCCATGACGGTGATAATGTCCCCGGCGGAAACGCTATACTGCTTGCCGCCGGTCCTGATCACTGCGAACATTGTTTTTCCTCATGTTCGATTCCGGCTCAAACGGCTTGAGCGCCGCCGACCGGCTTCTTGGCAGTTGGACCTTTTGGATCTTCTTGGCTTCGGGCTCTCAGCGCGACGCGCCAAAGAAAAACGCGGCAAAACCGCCGCGCCGAAGCAGACTTCTTCCTAACGCAGGCGTGGAGGCGCTGTCAATGGCCGAATGGATCAGCCGCGGGGGCCAGTTCGAATGGCGCTTTCCGCTCCACGACTGGACGCCTTAGAATGGAGTAAGGCTGTCCATTACGAAATCGCGGCGTGTCTCTCGAAAGTCAGCAAACCGATGGCGCTGTGAGAGGACGACTTCGAAGAGGGTGCGACCCATGAAACCAATCCTCGTTGTATACGGCACGACTGAAGGCCACACGCGCAAGATCGGCGAGTTCGTCGCGGAGCGGCTGCGCAAGGCCGGCAAGGATGTAGACCTCATCGACAGCGCGACGCCTCAGGCCAAGGAAATCCCTCTCGTTTATGCGGGGGCGTTCCTTCTCGGCTCCGTGCATTTCGATCGGCATCAAAGCGCGCTCTTTCACTTCGTCAAAGAGAACCTGGGCTGGCTGAATGCGATTCCGACGGCTTTCTTCTCTGTCAATCTCAACATGACCCACCGCGACCCTGAAGCCCGCGCTGAGGCGCAGAAATGTCTTGACGCCTTTCTGGAGGAGACCGGTCTGAGGCCGCATATGGCTCGGCTGGTCGCCGGCGCGCTCAAATACACGCAGTATGATTACTTCAAGCGCGCCTTGCTGCGTTACCTCGTCAGTCCGGGCGGCCATAAGGCTGACGCGACGCCGGATGTCGAATACACCGACTGGGAGGAGGTCGCCCGTTTCGTTGATGAATATCTCGAGGCCACGCAAAGTCCGGGCCGATAGCCTCCCGCGAATGCTGCAGGGGGCATGTCCGCGTGGAAGCTGTCGTCTCAGGCGAGCGCCCTCGTCGCGATGTCGCTCGTGTCGCCGGAGAGAGTTGGCACGGCGGCCACCTTCCTCAGGGCTTCCTCCGCCAGAGCGCGGCGGACAGGCTCCAGCGTTCTCCAGGCGCGCAGACTTGTGAGGAGCCGCGCGGCGAGCTGCGGATTCTTGGGGTCGATCTCGATGACCGCGTCGATGAGCAGCGCATAGCCCGAACCGTCTTGCGCATGGAAGCGCGTCGGATTGCCGGCGGCGAAGGCGCCAAGCAGAGCACGGGCGCGATTGGGGTTGGAAAGCGAAAAATCCTTGTGCGCCATGAGATCGAGGACGCGGCGTGTCGTCGCCGGCTCCGGAATGGTCGCCTGCAGCGAGAACCACTTGTCGATGACGAGCGAGTTGTCGGCGAATTCCGCATAGAAGCGCGCGAAGGCCTCTTCGCGCGCGGGTCCGCCGATCAGCGCCAGAGTTCCGAGCGCCGCCAGGCGGTCGGTCATGTTGCGCGCCGCGTCAAAGTGCGCCTTGGCCGCGCCCGTGCCGAGCGCTGCGTCGCCTGCGGCGAGGAGATCAAGCGCGACATTGCACAGCGCACGACGCCCCGCGCTCGCCGCGTCGGGCGTATAGGCGCCTTTTTCGCCTGCGCGCTCAAAAATCTCCTTGAGAGGATCGCGCAGCGCTCGCCCGATCGTCTGCCGTAGCGCCTTGCGCGCCGTGTGGAGCGCATCGGGATCGACGTTTTCGCCCTGCTCGCGTGAAAGATCGGCTTCGCTTGGAAAGGTCAGCGCCAGCGCCGTGAAGGCTGGATCCTGCGATTGCGCAACGAGGCGGCCGAGCGCCTCGGCGAAGGCGTCGTCCTTCGTCGCTTCGCCGCGGACGTGCGCGAAGATCGAGCGCAGCGCCAGGCTCTGAGAGGCCTGCCAGCGATTGAAAGGATCGTCGTCATGCGCAAGCAATCGCAAAAGGTCGGCTTCTGAGGGCGCGGGCTCAAGGCGCGCCGGCGCGGAGAAGCCGCGCAGGAGCGAAACGGACGGCGCCGACGCAACACCCGGGAAGTTGAGCGTCCGCGTCGCGTCCGAGAGCACGATGCGCCCTTGCGCGATCTCATCGGCGCTCGCGTCCGACGTTCCCAGCGCGAGCTTGTTTCCGGTCTCATCGAAGAGCGCCAGAGCGATCGGGATCTCGAGCGGAACCTTCTGCTCCTGGCCGGGGGTCGGCGGCGTTGATTGCGACAGGGTCAAGGAGAAAACGCGCGTTTCCGGATCGTGGCGCGTCGCGACCTCGATGACCGGAGTTCCCGCCTGCGAATACCAGCGTGCGAATTGCGAAAGGTCGCGCTCGGAGCTTTCTGCAAAGCAGGACAGGAAATCCTCGACTGTCGCCGCGGTTCCGTCAAAGCGCGCGAAATACAGCTCCATCCCCCGTGCGAAGGCGTCTGGGCCGATCAGGGTCTTCAGCATGCGTACGATCTCGGCGCCCTTCTCATAGACGGTCGCCGTGTAGAAATTGTCGATCGCGCGGTAGGAGTCCGGGCGCACCGGATGGGCGAGCGGGCCGGCGTCCTCGACGAATTGCGTCAGCCGCAGCGTTCGCACGTCATTGATGCGTTTCACCGCTCGCGAGCGCATGTCGGCGGAAAACTCCTGGTCGCGATAGACGGTCAGGCCTTCCTTGAGGCAGAGCTGGAACCAGTCGCGGCACGTTATGCGATTGCCGGTCCAATTGTGAAAATATTCATGTGCGATGACGGCCTCGATCGCGGCGTAGTCGGCGTCGGTCGCGGTCTGCGGCGAGGCGAGCACATATTTGTCGTTGAAGATGTTGAGGCCTTTGTTCTCCATCGCGCCCATGTTGAAGTCGGAGACGGCGACGACGTTGAAGACGTCAAGATCATATTCGCGGCCGAAGATCTCCTCGTCCCAGCGCATGGCGCGCACGAGCGAGTCCATCGCATATTCGGCGCGCGACTCCTTGCCGTGCTCGACGAAGATCGAGAGCTTCACCTTGCGGCCCGAGCGGGTCGTGAAATCCCGCGAGATCGAGCCGAGATCGCCGCCGACGAGCGCGAACAGATAGCAGGGCTTCGGATAGGGATCGCGCCAGACCGTAAAATGGCGGCCGCCTTCGAGCGCGCCTGCTTCGAGGAGATCGCCGTTGCTGAGCAGCAGCGGCGCCTCGCTCCGGTCAGCTTCGATGCGCGTTGTGTAGACGGAGAGCGCGTCGGGTCGATCGAGAAAGTAAGTGATTCGACGAAAGCCCTCCGCCTCGCATTGCGTGCAATAGTTGGCGCCGGAGCGGTAGAGCCCGGAGAGCTGGGTGTTGGCCGTCGGATCGACGAGCGTCTCGATTTCGAGAACGAAGGGCCCTTCCGGCGGCTGCGCGAGCTTGAAGCTCTCGGGACCGGCTTCAAACGCTTCCCGGTCGAGCGGTCGCCCGTCGAGCAAGACGCGATCGAGCTTGAGATCATCGCCGTCGAGAACGAGCGGAGCGCCAGGGCGTCCCTTCGGATTGCGTCGCAGGGCGAGACGCGAGCGCACGCGCGTTTTCGTCTTATGCAGCGAAAAGAAAAGCTCGACGCTGTCGATCAGAAAGTCCGGCGGCGCGTAATCCTTCAGACGGATCGGCTGCGGCGGGGGATTGCGCATGGGGTCCTCTTGGCTCGAGGGATCGTCGCTTGCGGCCAATATATACTCTGCCTTCGCGATAAGACGAGGGACTGGCTCGCCATCTGGCGCATGCCGCGCTTAAAATCGCTTACGCCGCGGGCGCCGAATCACTCCAGCCGATCGCCGAGCAGGAACTCTAGCGCTCGGTCGAGCCGAATATGAGGGAGCGGCAAGGGCTCGCCATCGCGGCCGAGCCTCGCTTTGGGCGGCCGGAATTTGAGGAAGCGGAAATCCGCCTCCTCCTCGCTCAACGCCAGTGCGTCGCCGCGAAAAACCAGTCGCGGATCGGCGGGGAGCTCTCCCGGAAAGATCGCGCCCTCCGCGACGCCGTCGAAGGACTCCGCGCCGATTTGCTCTCCGGCGACCGGCGTTCCGATGATCGCCGGAAGCACCTCCCCCTCGTGGCGAACCGTGGCCTCACGCGTCGCGCGCACCGCGGCGAGCGCAACCGCGTCGATCTTGGCGCCGACGCCCTGCGCGCGGCTCATCGCGCGCGAGGTGAGATGACGCAGGATCGCCTCGAGTTGGTCATGACTCGTATGGTGCAGATGATCGGCCTTGGTCGCCGCGAAGAGGATCTTGTCGATCTTCGGCCGAAAGATCGAGCTGAAGAAATTCGCGCGTCCGGTGCGGAAGGCGAGGAGCACCTCGGCCAGCGCCGTCTCCAGGTCGCGTAACGCCGCCGGGCCTGAATTCAAGGCGCCGAGCGCGTCGACGACCACGATCTGCCGATCGAGCCGCGCAAAATGATCGCGGAAGAAAGGCTTAACCACCTGAGCCTTGTACGCCTCGTAGCGCCGCTCCATCTCGCTCGCGAGGCTCCTCGACGGATAAAGCGCGCCTTCGATCACGTCGAGCGGCGCGAAGGTCAGCATCGGCGAACCCTCAAGATCGCCCGGCATCAGAAAACGGCCAGGCGGGAGCGTCGAGAGCGCGTAGCGATCGGTGCGCGCCGCGCGCAGATATTGAGTGAAGAGCTGCGCAAGCTGCTGCGCGACGGGCTCGCGCAGACGCGCGTTTGGATCCGCGAGGGCGTTCGCCCCGCGCCAGTCGGCGGCAATCGACGCGCGCGCCGAGGCGCTCGACGCCTCCAAGGTCTCCCGCGACCATTGCGCATAAGATTTGCCGAGCAGCGCCAGATCGAGCAGCCATTCGCCGGGATAGTCGACGATGTCGATGTCGAGCCGAGTCGGATCTGCGCTGTGGAAGAAGGAGCCGGGCTTTCGCCGATATTCGAGCGTCAGCCGCAGCTCGGAAATCCGACGCGTCGATTGCGGCCAGCGCCGATCCAGTCCGGTGAGCGCGGCGAGATGCTCCTCGTAGGCGAAGCGCGGCACGTTATAGTCCGGTTGCGGATCGAGATGCGCGGCGTCCAGGCGGTTCTCGGCGAGCACGCGAAGCAGCGGCAGCGGGCTCTTTGCGCCCGTGCCGACCGCCAGCGCCCGGGTGAGCTGATGCACGAAGCCGGTGATGAAGACGGTCTTGCCGGAGCGGGAAAGGCCCGCGACCCCAAGACGCAGTCGCCCGCCGGAAAAATAGTCTTTGAGGCTCTCCGCGGCGACGCGGGATTCGAACCAGAGATCGGAGAGTTGCGACACGGGCCATCCGTCCAGTGAAAAGACGGGCCTGATGTAGCCCTCCGCAGGGCTTTTGGGTAGGGCGCGAGAAGTCTCAATAGGCCGGGAACATTTCGTCAGCGACGTGCTTCACCCCTGGAACTTCGGCGGCCAGCGCGACAAGCGCCTCGCGTTCGGCCGGGGAGCCGACCAGGCCCCATAGATGCACGACCCCGTCCGAGACCGTCACGTTCCTGTCGCCGAAGTCGGTCCAGCTCTGCTGAGAGAGGCGCGAGAGCAAGTGCGCGCGAATCGCCCTGTCCGGCTCCACCGTCTCGCCGACGTGGGTCGGGGCTGACGCCAGCGCTTGGATCAGATTGGCCCGGCTGACGACGCCGATCAGCCGGCCGGCCTCGACGATCGGAACCCGTTTGACGCGATGGCGCTCCATGAGCGTCGCGATTTCGGAAAGCGGGGCGGAAGGCGTGGCGGAGATAATTTTTTTCGACATCAGCTCGCAGGCCGCCGTCCCGTGCGCATGCAGGAATTCCGCTGCGAGTGTCGACGCGGGCGTCACGGCCTCGACCCACCAGGGCCGCACGACCTGCGTCCCGATCTCCGTTCGATGCAGCAGATCCGCTTCGCTCGACAGGCCGACAAGGCGCCCTTGCTCGTCCACCACCGGCAAGGCGCTCACGTCGTTCTCCGACATGAGTTTCGCAGCTTCCTGCACCGTCGCCGTTTCGCCGATTGTCACCAGCTTCGTCGTCATTACGTCGCGCGCGTGCATGCGGTCCTCCAATAGCGCTTCTCAACCGAAGTGGACGTCAACTCGGCATAGCATTAGAAGCTGCGTCGAAACCGAAATCTAGATCGTTTTTCGATCCGCTTGGGTTGGAGCTCCCGCCGAAGGCGGGCAAGCTTCTTTTGCTTTTACGAAGATCGAAAGCAGTGTCTCGCGTTTCGCGCTCTCTCCGACCAAAATCTCGAATTCGCCCGGTTCGCAGCATGGCGCGAGGTCTAAGCCTGGAAAGGAGAAGTCTTCAAGGGAGAGCGAGAAGACGATCGTGCTGATTTCTCCTGGCTCGAGCCGCGCCTTCCGCCAAGCCCTGAGATCGAGGAGCGGACGGGCCACGCTCGCCACGACGTCGCGGACGAAGAGGAAGACCGTTGGCTCCGCCGCGCGCTCGCTTCGATTGGCCGCGTCTATCTCGACGCGCAGCGCGAGGTCGCGATCAATCACGAACGCCTCCGCGCTCGCGCGCAAATTGGCCAGTTCGACTGCGCCGTAGGAGAGCCCGTGACCGAAAGGGAATTGGGGCTCGACCGGCACGTCGAGATACTTGCTGGTGAAGAGATTGTTGGGATCGGCCGGGCGGCCGGTGGGGCGCTCGGCGTAGAAAATCGGGATCTGCCCCACGTCCCGTGGCCAGGTCACGGGAAGGCGCGCGCAAGGATTGAAGCGCCCGGTCAATATGTCGGCGATCGCCGTCCCTGCCATCGCGCCGGGGAACCAGGCGGCGAGCACGGCGGTCGCGCGCTCGAAAAGCCAGGGCAGGGCGAGCGGCCGACCGGAAAAAAGTATCACGACGACCGGCGGCCCGAGCGCCAAAACCGCTTTTGCGAGCGCCGCCTGGCGGCCCGGCAGGACCGGCGCGGCGCGACTCGCCGCTTCGCCGCTCATCCCGGCCGCCTCGCCAAGGCAAAGCACGATGATGTCAGCCGCGGCGCAGCGCCGGCACGCCTCCTCGATACCATCGGCTTCGCCGCCCTCGATCTCGACGCCCTGGGAATAGTTGATATCGTATTCGGGGAGCGCTGCGGCGAGACCCTCGCGGACCGAGACGCCGCTCTCGCCGCTCGCCGCCAGGCTCCACGGCCCCAGCATTTCACCTCCGGCGTCGGCGAGCGGGCCGATCAGCGCGATGCGTCTGACGCCCGCCGCGATCGGCAGGATGCCGCGGTTCACGAGCAGCGTGATCGAGCGCCTGCCCGCTTCGAGCGCGAGGCCTTTGGACTGTTCTTTCGAGACCTCGGCGGCGGCGACGCGACGAAAGGGATCGTCGAGCAGACCGAGATCGCGTTTGAGCCTCAGCACACGCCGCGCGGCTTCGTCGATCTGTCTCGTCTTGACCAATCCGCGCGCCAGGGCCTCGGGCAAGCCATTCACATAGGCCCCGCTGACCATGTCCATATCGACGCCGGCCGAGAGCGCGACCGCAGCGGCCTCGACGAGATCGCCGGCGACGCCTTGCACGAGGAGCTCAGCGATCGCCCCGTAATCGCTTATGATCACGCCCTCAAATCCGAGCTTTTCCCGCAAGTATCCGTTGAGCAGCCTGCGGTGCGCGGTCATCGGGATTCCGGAGACGCTCGGGTAGGCGGCCATGATCGCAACGCATCCCGCTCGAATCGCGGTCTCAAAGGGCGGCAGATAGACTTCGCGCAACGCGCGCTCGGAGACGTCCGCGGCGGCGTAGTCGCGCCCGGCGAGCGCCGCCCCGTAAGCGCAAAAATGCTTGGCGGTCGCGCCGATCGCCTCTGGCGCTGAAAGCGCCGCGCCCTGGAAGCCTCTGATCTTCGCGGCGGCGAAGGCGGCGGCGACGCAAGGGTCTTCGCCGGGGCTTTCGACGATCCGTCCCCAGCGCGGATCGCGCGCGACGTCGAGCATGGGAGCGAAGGTGAGATCGACGCCGTCGGCGGCGGCCTCGCGCGCCGCGGCGCGCGCGGTGCGCTCCCAGAGATCGGCGTCGAAGGCGCCCGCCTCGGCGAGCGGAACGGGAAAGATCGTCCGCTGCCCGTGCAGCACGTCCATCGCGACGAGGAGCGGCACACGAAGGCGCGTTGCCTCGACGGCGAGCTTCTGCAGCCGGGTGATCTCCTCGCGGCCCCAGATATTGAAGACGCCCCCGATGCGCCCCGCGCGAACATTGGCGTTGAGGTCGCCTGGGCCGCTCGGGCCTGTCACGGCCTGATCGGCCGTCACCAGATTGAGCTGGCCGATCTTCTCCTCAAGCGTCATTTGTGACAAAAGCCGGTCGACCGCGTCCACTGCGAATCCGCCGTTTTCCCGCGGCGCCGTCGACGGCCGACTGCACCCCGCTTTCCGCTATATAGCGTGAAGGGCTCCCGGACGACCATTGCCGCGCGCGGCTATTCGACGGCATGATCCAAAGAATCGCAGCATGGAGCACGCCCGATGACGGAAGAGACGCCGGAGAAGGCGCAAGGGTCCGAAACCGTTCAGCAGGGCTTCGGCGCCTTCGTCGCGCAATTCTCGATGATGTTTAAGGTTCTGCGCGCCTCGAGCAGCCGGGCCGGCCTTTTCTGGATCGATATCGGGCTCATCGGCGTGATCGCCGCGACCGCCTATTCCCAGATCGAGCTCAACGCCTGGAATAAGCCCTTTTACGATGCGCTCTCCCGGCGCGATTGGGCCGACTTCCTTTCGCAACTCGGCGTGTTTGGAAAGATCGCGGGCGCGCTGCTCGTGCTGAACGTCGCTCAGACCTGGTTCAACCAGATGCTGCGCATGAAGATGCGCGAGGCCCTGACGCGCGATCTCTTCGCCAAGTGGCTTGCGCCGCGACGCATGTTCCTCCTGTCGCAAGCCGGAGAAATTGGCGTCAATCCCGACCAGCGCATCCACGAGGACGCGCGTCATCTCGCGGATCTCACGACCGATCTCGGCGTCGGTCTGCTCCAGGCGGCTTTGCTGCTCGTATGCTTCATCGGCGTGCTCTGGGGCCTTTCTGCCGGCGTCGTTCTTTCCATCGCCGGGCGCCATTTGGTCATTCCTGGCTACATGGTTTGGAGCGCGTTGATCTATTCCGGCGTCGCGTCGGCTGCGAGCTGGCTCGTCGGCAGGCCCTTGATCGGTCTCAACGCCGAGCATTATGCGCGCGAGTCGAACCTTCGCTTCTCGCTCGTCCATTTGAACGAGCATGGCGAAGACGTCGCGCTCTATCGCGGAGAGGCGGCAGAGCGGGCGCGCCTCGATCTCGTCTTGGGGCGGTTGCTCCTCATCCTGCGCCGACTGGTGCGCTCGACGACAAATCTGACCTGGGTGACCGCGGGTTACGGCTGGTTCACGATCGTTGCGCCGATCGTCGTGGCCGCGCCCGCCTACTTCGACGGCGATCTGACTCTCGGCGGCCTACTGATGAGCGCCGGCGCCTTCACGCAGGTTCAGCAGTCTCTGCGCTGGTTCGTCGACAATGCCGGCGCGCTCGCCGACTGGCGCGCGACGCTGCACCGCGTCGCAGCCTTCCGTGTGGCGCTCCTTAAGACGGACGGCGCCGAGCCGGGCGCGAGCCGCATCGCGGTCGAAGTCTCGACGGAAGATCGCCTCCGCATCGAGGATTTGGCGGTGTTCGTTCCCTACGGGACGATCACGCTAAGCAAGTCGGTCGTCGAACTCGCTCCCGGCGAGCGCATGCTGATCGTCGGCGCGCCGGGCGCCGGAAAGACGAGCCTCTTTCGCGCGCTGGCGGGCCTCTGGCCCTGGGGCTCGGGTAGAATTTCGCTTCCCCGCGACGGCGCGGTGATGTTCATGCCCAAGCGTCCTTACTTTGCCGAGGGGAGCCTGCGCGAAGCGCTGGCCTATCCGGCGCCGCCGGAAAAATTCTCGCAAGAAGCCTACGAGCGCTCGCTCATGCGACTCGGCCTTGGGCGTCTCTTGCCCGACCTCGACAGAAGGTCGCGCTGGGATCAGGAATTGACAGATCCGGAGCAGCAGATGCTCGCCTTCGCTCGCCTGAGGCTGCATGAGCCGTGCTGGGTCGTCATCGACGAAGCCCTCGAAGCCATAGGCCCGGAAGCGCGTGAGGCGGTCTTCGACCTTCTCGCCAAGGAGCTCTCGCACACGGCGGTCCTGTGCATCGGCGGACCGCAGGCCCGTCGCGAGCGCCGGGCGAAGGTGCTGGCGCTTAATTTCGAGCCCAACGAGCCAAAGCCCGCGTGAGAACGCGCCCTATGTGCTGTGGGAGAAGATGTTCCTTTCCAGAGACCGCTTGGCGCTTTCTCAGGAACATGCCCCAAGGGAGCGGCGGCGATGCAAAATGGCAAGCTCGGCCTTCTCGGCGACGTTGGCGCGACGAATGCGCGCTTCGCGCTGCTCGGCCCCGACGGGAGCATGACGGCCCCGAAGACTTCGGCCGTCGCCGACTTTGCTTCGCTCGCCGACGCGATCGAGGCCTATCTCACCAAGGAGGGTGGCCTGCGCCCGACGCACGGCGCTCTCGCCGTGGCCGCGCCCATCGTCGAGGACGCGGTCTCGATGGTCAACCACCCGTGGTCCTTTTCGATTGTAGCGCTCGGCAGGCGTCTCGGTCTGGCGCATCTTTGCGTGCTCAACGACTTTACCGCCAACGCGCTGGCCCTTCCCCATCTTCGGGAGGGCGATATCGCGAAACTTGGCGCCGGCGCGCCGACAGAGGGCGCTCCGCTCGCCGTCCTCGGTCCTGGCAGCGGTCTGGGCGTCAGCGGGATGCTCTGGAGCGAGGGCAGGGAGGTCGCGGTAGAAGGAGAGGGCGGCCATGTCACACTGGCCCCGGCTAACGCTCGCGAAAGCGCGGTGCTCGATCGGCTGCGCGCCCGCTTCGGCCATGTCTCTGCTGAGCGCGCGCTTTCGGGACCCGGGCTCGTCAATCTTTATGGCGCGCTGTGCGAGCTCTCCGGCGAAGCCGCGCCTGCGCTCACGCCCGCGGAGATCACCGAACCGAGTCGCCTGGGAGACGACCCCCGCGCGCGGGAAGCGGTGACGATGTTTTGCGCGATGCTCGGCACGATTGCCGCCAATCTTGCGCTGACCCTCGGCGCGCGCGGCGGCGTCTACATCGCGGGCGGCATCGCGCCGAAGCTTGGGCCTGCGGTATTCGGGCCGCCGTTTCGAGAGCGGTTCGAGGACAAGGGAAGGCTGCACGGCTATCTCGCCTCGACGCCGACCTATCTGATCCTGCGGCCGACGCCAGCCCTGCTTGGCCTGGCGGCGAAGTTGAAGCGCGATCTCGAATAGTCTCTCGGTCTTGACGCTTGGCCGGATCCGGCCGATCTTTGCAATATAGCAGCGACGGGGTCCGAGGATGGGCGCTTATCGAATCAGAGAAGTCAGAATTTGTGACCAAGCGAAGGGTTCGCCCAAGGTCGATATTCTGCGCGAATATGAGCGCGATTCGGACAGTGCGCCCGCTATTGTCGAGCAGGTCCGACATTTTTTTGAACTGGAGATGCTGAGCCCGAAAGCTCCGCAGACGATCGACTTTGATGCGTTGATTGTCGTCGATTCGTGCGGAAATGAGATCGCGCGCTTCAACGTTTCAGACGTTTGGAGACGCGAGGCGGAGGCGGTCAACTCGGGGAAATTATATACCCACTGGGCCTGAAGGAGCCTGGAGCGTCCGCGTCGGCGAGGCGGCCCGCTCCGCAACTTCATCCCGCGGCGATTGCAGTTCTCAGGCCGATGTTGCGCGCTCCTCCTGGCGTATCGGCCCTCGCTTTGCCCGCTGGCGGCAGCTAAATGAAACGGGCGGTTTGCGTCTCCAAATGGGAAAGAGCCTCGTCATGGGCTGGTCGATCACCATTGGGCGGTTCTTCGGAACCTATGTGCGCATCCACATCACATTTCTGATCTTTCTCGCCTGGATCGGTTTTTCGGCATATCAGCGCGGGGGGATCGAGGCTGCGAAGCAAAGCGTCGCCTTCATCGTGGCGATCTTCACTTGCGTCGTGCTGCATGAATTCGGGCACATATTGACGGCGCGGCGCTATGGCGTGCACTCGACGCAAGTGACGCTGCTCCCGATCGGCGGCGTCGCCGACCTCGACAAGATGCCGCAAAAACCTTACCAGGAATTGCTGATCGCGATCGCTGGTCCCCTTGTCAATATCGTGATCGCCGCCATACTGCTGGTTATCGCGGGCGCCGTCGAGGGCAAGACGCTTCAGCACATCGAGGACCCATCGCTGGGCCTCGTCGAGAAGCTCGCCGCGACGAACGTCTTCCTTGCGCTGTTCAACATGGTCCCCGCCTTTCCGATGGACGGCGGGCGCGTGCTGCGCGCCGCGCTCGCTATGTGGCTCGGCCAGGAGAAAGCGACGCGGATCGCCGCGCAGATCGGCCAGGCCTTCGCTCTCGCCCTCGGTTTCTTCGGCCTGTTCTACGGCTATCCGCTCCTGCTCTTCATCGCCTTGTTCGTTTATTTCGCCGCGGCGGGCGAGGCGCAGACCAGCTTCGTGCAGCAGGCGACGCATGAGGTGAAGGTCGCCGACGCGATGGAGACGCGCGTCGTCTCGATCTCGCGCGGAGCGACGATCGGCGAGGCGGTGGACATCTTGCTCGCCACCTCGCAGGAGAGCTTTCCCGTCGTGAACGCCTCGGGCGGCCTCATCGGCCTGCTTTTCCGCGACGACATCGTCGAGGCGGTCCGCGGCGGCGACAACAATGCGCCGGTCGCGCCTTTCTCGCATAGGGAGATTGCGACGATATCGCCCGAGCAAACTCTCGACGCGGCGCTCTCGCTGCTCGCCAAGGCGCCCGCCGTCGGCGTCGTCGACGCCGACGGGCGCCTCCTTGGGCTCGTCACGAGACAATCCGTCGCCGAAGTGATGCTGATCAAGGCCGCGCGGCCCGACTGGCGCTTTTCGCGCGGCGGCCGAGCCGCGTGACCAGAACCCTCCGCGGACCGCTCAACGTCGGTCGGCTTGATTCTTTTTGAGGCCTCTCGCCGCTTCCGGGAGGGGTCCTATCTGTTTGGGTAGAGCTATTGCGTCCGGCAAGCCAACACTCATCCAGACTCCGTCATGCCCAAGCTGCTCATCATCTTAGGCGCAACGCTGATCGGGCTCGGCCTTTTATGGCTCCTCGCCGAGCGCCTGGGGTTTGGGCGCTTGCCCGGCGACTTCGTCATCGAGGGAGAGAAATTCAAAATCTATATTCCCCTCGCGTCATGCATCGTTCTCTCCGTCGTGGCGACGCTTTTGTTCCGGCTCTTCGGTCGATGACGCCGAAAGGGAATAAGCGCAATGTCAGGCCGAGGCGCGAGGCTTTCGCGTCGTTCTCTCCAAGGGAAGGAGTTCCCCATGAGACCGCTCCCCGCCGCCACGCTCTTTGCGCTTCTGACAATGTCTCCCGCTTGGGCGGGTAATTCGGAGCTGTCGCTCGCTGCGCTCGTTGGACTCCACTCGCCGCACCTCTCGGCGCCGGAGAAGGAGCAGCTTGAAAAATATCTAGAGGGAGACGCCAAGGCATCTCTGCACATGGGCAAGATCGCCGTGACGGCCGAGGCGGTGACCTGCCGGATGAGCAATGTCGACGTGACCCATCACGACTGCGAGCTCGATTTCGGCGCGACGAAGGCCTCCATCGAGGGTCGTAGGGCGCATGAGCTCTACGCGACGCTTATCGAGAACGGAGTTCCTTCCGATGGCGCCGCCGGTTCGATCTATGAGGGGATCGTCAAGCTTCACTGCATGATCAATCCGGTGGAAGTGAAGGAAATGGCCGGCGGCGGCGCCTCCTGTTCATTCAAGACGACGCACTAACGGAATTTCTGCTGCGTGATCGCGCAAGCTTGTCAGCGGCGGCAAATTCGTGGAAAGTTGCAGCGGAACCGGGACCAATCCGGGGTATCCCGGGTGGAGGGGGCTTCGATGATGCGGCGTGAATGGCGCGGGGCGTTCAGCTCCGTGGCGTTGGCGTCGTTGCTTGCTTTGGGGTCTGCGGCGGGATCGTGCGCCGAGGGGCCAGCCGCGGCGGCTCCCGCGGCCGAGGTCAAGAAAGATGCGCCGACGGCGCTGACGACGGCCGATCCCAACATCGACCTCGGCGATCTCAAGCTGATGCTCGAGCCGATGACCCGCCCCCAGCTCGACGCTGAAGTTGAAGGCTGGACCACGCTGCTTCGCGCCAAGGTCGCCGAAATCAGCAACGCGGAACTAGCCGTTCGGCGTAAGAACCGGGAGATCGCCGCGCTCAAGGATTTGAAGTCGGCCGCGGAGAAGAGCGCGGCGGCTTCCGCCAAAGCAGAGGAAAAAGGCAAAGCGGCGTCCCAAAGCGCGGAGGCGAAGGCGACCGCCGCCAAGCTGGCGGAAGCGAACGCCAAGCTCGTCCAGAGCGGGGCGGCGGCGGGCGATCTGCCTCCCGTTTCCGGCCCGGCCAAGGAAAAGGAGCGCTCCGCGGCCGCCGCGCCCGCGGCGGCCGATAAGGACGTTTTGAAGCGCGCGACGGAGAAGGCTCAGCAGACGGCGAAGAAAGACGGCGACCAGCCCGCGCCAGCGGCGGCCGAGAAAGTAGCGGCGGTAGCCAAGGAGTCCGCCGCCAGTCACGAAATCGCCAAGCTCGCCTCGCAAACGCTCGCCGCCGCCGCGGTGGCTCCAAAGCCTGAGAAAGCGGAGACCTTGGCGGCAAAGACCGACGAAGCCGCCGCCGCCAAGACCGACGTGAAAGTGCAGCTGGTGGACTATTCCACCAAGCTCGTCTCGGAGCGCACGGGCATCATCGATCGGCTCAAAGTCGTGCTCGACGAACTCGATCTCGAGGGCGGCGACACCAAGGCCCCGCGCGCCTACATCGCCGCGGTGAGCGGACTGAAAGTCGAAGTCTCCGACTATGTGTCGACCATGGCTCGTCTCAAGTCCTGGCTCACGGCGGACGAAGGCGGCTTGCGCTGGGCGCGCAACATCGGGCTGTTTCTCGCCTATGTCATCGGCTCGATCATCCTTGCCCGGATCGTTCGGAGCCTCGTGAAGCGCTCGATGAGCGGCGCCCATCAGACGTCGCAGCTGTTGCGCAACTTCATCGTGGATGTGTCGGGGCGCGCCGTCGAGGCCATCGGCGTGCTGGCCGGCCTCTCCGCTCTGGAGATCAATCTGGCTCCGATCCTCGCGGTGATCGGCGCGGCCGGTTTTGTCGTAGCCTTCGCATTGCAGGGAACCTTGAGCAACCTCGCGAGCGGGCTCTTGATCATGGTGAACAACCCCTTCGACATCGGCGATGTCGTTGAGGTGGGCGGCGACATCAAGGGACGGGTCGATGGCGTCAACATCTTCTCCACCCTGATCACCACCGAGGATAATCTCAAGAAAATTGTCCCTAACAACACGATCTGGAGCGGCGTGATCGTCAACCACACGACCGGCGTGACCGCGCCGGCCCACCCGGCTGACTCCGGAGCCGCACGCGCGACGCAAGCGAGCTGAAGACGTGACCGGGTCGATTTCCCGTCCAAAGAGACGGGAGGTCGACTTTGTGCGAACATCGGTTGAAGCCCGGCCCCGAGCGCGCCGGTCGCACGACCTTCTCGTCAAGAAAAGGTCGAGTGGGCGGAAGCTGCGTCGCAACCGGAGCCTATGAGCCGCCGGCCGACGCCGGCGCGCGCCTTCTCCCCAGCTTTCGCGAGCGAGGTTTCCTTTTACTGTCGATAATCCTTCTCGCGCTTTGCAATTCGTGCCCGGCCTCGCCTATGCTCTAGGTTCTGGCGCTGGGAATGCCTAAGTGACAATAGAGGTCGTCGCGGCGCTGAAGGCGGCGTTCTCAGTCCTTTTTTGGCGCTGTGCGGATCGTTCGAATGAGCCCCACCAAAGTTGTCAGGAAGAAGTCCGGCGAGCTCCCGGAGACGCATGTGCAATATGCGGCGCTCCCGTGGCGGATCCGCGAGTCGCTGGAAATCATGCTGGTGACCTCGCGCGACACGCGCCGCTGGGTGATCCCCAAAGGCTGGCCGATGAAGGGCCTGAAACCCAGCACGACGGCGGCGGTCGAGGCTCTGGAAGAGGCGGGGGTCGTCGGCAAGATCGAGAAGAAGAAGCTCGGCTCCTACCATTATCGCAAGCGCCTCAAAAATGGGGCGGCGCTGCTCTGCCGCGTCGACGTGTTCCCTCTGCGGGTGGCGCGTCAGCGCGAGAACTGGCGGGAAAAGCACCAGCGGATGACGCATTGGCGTCCCTATGCGGACGCCGCCGAGCAGGTCGCCGAGCAGGAGTTGAAAGAGTTGATCCTGGCTTTCGGAGAATCCCTAGCGAACGAGGATCAATCGGGGAAGGCCGCCGCTTTCCCCTCCGCCATGGCGGCGCAACCCTTCGTTGAAAACCTCAAGGATTGGCGCGCTGGCCCGATCGCAGGCTGACGAGCGCCGATTTGCACGCGCCGCCGGGATCCGCCACCCCGTGTTGCCGCGCCCGGTTGAAATCGGCTTCGGCGGCGGCGAGGGATCCCACCGCGACCCAGGCGCAGCCACGATTGTTGTAAGCCAGGGCGTCGTTGGGATCGAGCTGCAGCGCCTTATCGTAGCCGGCGATCGCGCGAGAATAATCGCGCTTGAAATAATAGATGTTGGCTTGGTCGCCGTAGAGTCCGGCGACGCCAGGGGCGAGCCGGATGGACTCGGCGAGATCGGCGAGCGCTCGATCATAGTCGCCGTGCCGGTAGTAGGCGACTCCGCGGCTTCGGAATGAGTCCCGGCGCAAGACGTTATCCAGGGGGTCGCGCGCCAGAAGGCGCGAGCAGGCGGCGATGACCCGATCGGGCTCCCCTTTCAACTGACAGTCCTCCGCCTCCGGATCGCCGCCCGCTCGCAGCGGCGAGGCGGCGGAACGAGCCTCTGATGCGGGCGCCTTGGAGGGCCGGCTTTGCGCTGTCGGGACCGGGGTCTTTGAAACGGGCGGGACGTCGGCTTTTGTGATCTCTGCCCGGACGGCCTTGTCTGCCAGGAAGACGCGATATTCGAGGGCGATCGCCGGTCGATCGCCCGTCGTCGAGACGAGCGAGGCGGCGCAGGACCTTTCACCCTGGCCAGATGACAGCGCGCGAATGTCTTGCAGCGTCGAGGAGCCCACGAAATCCTGGTGCTGAGGCTTGAGGCCGTTCAGCGCCGTCTCGACGGCCGCGGGCGAGTCGCAGCCGGGCAGCCCATCCTCGACGAAACGGCCATAGAGCTTCGCCAGTCCCAGGACGATCGCTATCGCCGCCGCGGCTGCGAGAGCCCAATAGGGCATAACGCGCCTGGGCTTCGCGGGAGGAGCGTCGGGAATGATCAGAGCGGAGCCCCTTCGCGGCGCCAAGGCCGGAAGTTGAGCCTTCGGCGCATCGGATCTCGGGGCTGCGGTCGGCTCGGCGGCGAAGCAGTCCGCGAAGGCGGAGATTTCGCCAAGCGGAGCCAGAGTGGGGTCGTCGCCAATCGACGCCAGCGTGGCGCTCGCGGCCCGCCCTTGCGCGATCAGCTCGCGCACCTGCGCTTCGTCAAGCGGCCCCCGCTGCGCCAACTCGCCCTGCAGGCGGTAGGCGATGGTCGGCGGAGTTTTCTGCACTTCATCGGACATTTGCGCTCTCCTGCGCTCAGTGCCCGTGAACTCGCACGCGCCTCACGCCGCGCGCATCTTCGGCGCCAAGAGCTTGCGATTGATCAGCGTTTCGGCGATCTGCACGGCGTTCAACGCCGCGCCCTTGCGCAGATTGTCGGAGACGACCCAGAGCGCCAGCCCGTTTTCCACGGTTGGATCGCAGCGAATGCGCGAGACATAGGTGGCGTCCTCGCCGGCCGCCTCGTGCGGCGTGATGTAGCCGCCGGGCTCGTGCTTGTCGATCACCAGCACGCCTGGCGCCTCGCGCAGAATGTCGCGCGCCTCCTCGGGCGAGATCGGCCGCTCGAACTCGATGTTGATCGCCTCCGAATGGCCGATGAACACCGGCACGCGCACGCAGGTCGCGACGAGCTTGATCTTGGGATCGAGAATCTTCTTGGTCTCCGCCGTCATCTTCCACTCTTCCTTCGTGAAGCCGTCCTCCATGAAGTCGTCGATGTGGGGAATGACGTTGAAGGCTATGCGCTTGGGGAACTTCTTCGCCTCGATCGGATCGGAGACGTAAATCGCGCGCGTCTGCGCGAAGAGCTCGTCCATCGCCTCCTTGCCCGCGCCCGAGACCGACTGATACGTCGACACGACGACGCGCAAGATCTTCGCCCTGTCGTGGAGAGGCTTCAACGCCACGACGAGCTGCGCGGTCGAGCAGTTGGGATTGGCGATGATATATTTGTTCACGAAGCCCGCCACGGCGTCGGCGTTGACCTCGGGCACGACGAGAGGCACCTCGGGATCCATCCGGAAGGCGCTCGAATTGTCGATCACGACGCAGCCCTTCGCCCCGATCTTGGGCGAAAATGCGCGCGACACGTCGCCGCCGGCCGACATCAGGCAAATGTCCGTGTCCGTGAAGTCGTAAGTTTCAAGATTGCGGCACTTCAGCACCTTGTCGCCGAACGAGACTTCGCGTCCGACCGAACGGGGCGACGCGAGCGCCACGACTTCCGAAACGGGAAAGCGGCGCTCGGCGAGCACGTCGAGCATTTCGCGGCCCACGTTTCCCGTGGCGCCGGCGATGGCGACCTTGAACTTCATTCTTTTCTCCGTCCGGCCGGCCTTCAAGCCGGCGCGGTCTTGGTCCTAAAGCGTTCTCCGCCGAAGCAGAGATGCCGGTTCGGCTTAGGAAAACGCGTCAAGACAGGGTTCTCGACCGGTTTGGGCTCCAATGGGGGCCGAAAAAACCGGTCTCAAGCGTTCAAAAAGTTAGCCCGACCGACGGCTTGCCGGAGGGGCTCATGGAGAGCGGCGGCGCCTTGCTGTCCGAGCCGCTCTGGCCCTGCAAATCCTTGTCAGCGTTGGGGCGCTTGCCCGGCGACCAGCCCTCGAGCTCGCCGAACTGCCGGTCGCCGCCGGGCTTTGCGCCTTTCGCCTGCGGCGCGGACGGCTGCTGCGGCGGCTTTTGCTGCGCGCTCTTCTTCTTGGCTTTGGCCTTGGCCTTGCCCTCGGGCTTGGCGTCCGTCGTGTCGAGCACGCTGGGGTCAGGGCTGTTCTGCGCCGCCGCGCGGCCGGCCAAACCGCCGACCATCGATAGGGACGCCGCAATGAGAAGCGCGCGCGAAAGTCCGCGCCAGGGGAAGCACATCGTCGTCTCTCCTGAAGTCGAAGCGGGCTTCGATAAAGCGCCATCGCGGCGCAATAAAGGCAAGCCCAGCCTTCACTCCACGAGCTTCGGCGCCGAGCCCGCGCGCTCGGTCTCCTGAAGAATGCCGAGGCGCCGCGCAACCTCGGTATAGGCTTCGACCAAGCCACCCATGTCGCGCCGGAAGCGATCCTTGTCGAGTTTGTCGTTCGACTTGATGTCCCAGAGCCTACAGGAGTCGGGAGAGATCTCGTCGGCGACGACGATTCGGACCATGTCGCCCTCCCACAGGCGCCCGCATTCCATCTTGAAGTCGACGAGTCGAATGCCGACGCCGAGAAAAAGGCCGGAGAGGAAATCATTGACCCGGATGGCCAGCGCCATGAGGTCGTCGATCTCTTGCGGGCTCGCCCAACCGAAGGCGGTGATGTGCTCTTCCGACACCATCGGGTCGTTGAGCTGATCGTTCTTGTAGTAGAACTCGATGATGGAGCGCGGAAGCTGCGTCCCCTCTTCCATGCCGAGGCGCTGGGCAAGCGAGCCGGCGGCGACGTTGCGCACGACAACCTCGAGCGGGATCATCTCGACCTCGCGAATCAGCTGCTCGCGCATGTTGAGCCGGCGAATGAAATGCGTCGGCACGCCGATCGAGTTCAAGTTCTGGAAGATGTGCTCGGAGATGCGGTTGTTTAGAACGCCTTTGCCGTCGACCACCTCGTGCTTCTTGGCGTTGAACGCGGTGGCGTCGTCCTTGAAATGCTGTATCAGAGTTCCAGGCTCGGGCCCTTCATAGAGCACCTTGGCCTTCCCTTCGTAGATGCGGCGACGGCGGTTCATGGGCTTGGACCCGGGCTCGAGAATGTGTTGGCGCGTCTTCCAGGCAGAGGCGTTTTGAAAGCCAGCGTCTCCCTGCGCGGAGCTCCTTGGCGTAGCAGGAGCTTTTTTTGTCCAAGATCCGGCGACGGCTTCCCGGAGCCCTGCTTCGTCCGCCCCGGCGGTCGTATCCCTTCCGCGCCTTGCTGACAACCCTGACCGCGCGCTTCCGGTCCCTGCCCATCAAAAAAACAATAACCGCCCCGCGGCGGCGGACCCCACGGGGCGGACAAGTCTAACCCGGATGCGGCGCGAAGCCATCGCGCCGCCTCATCGGCGCGGCTACCTCACCACCACCAGCGGCGCCGCCAGCGCCAACGGCGCCAACCCCAGCGGCGCCACCGCCGGTGCCACCCCCAGCGGCGCCACCACACGTCCTCTGTCGGGCTGGCCGGCGCGATCACGTCGCGAGGCGCAATCGTCGGCGCCGCACCGGCCGCGCTCGAGGCGGCGGCGAGAAGCGCTAAGGACAAGAGAGTCGCAGTCAAAAACCCGCGTCGATCCATTCTTCGCTCCTACCTTTCGTCCGAAGCGCTCCGGATTGCGTTTCGGTCTTGCTAAAGCTTAACGCGCCATCGGGAGCATGGTTCCAAGCTCGAGCGGAAGAGGAAGATCATCTTCTCTCCAGGGCCGTCGGGCGCCGGGCGGACTGGAGGCGCGAAAAGCCGCGTCCTAGCTAGGGCTTAGAAGAGCCACAATTGCAAACTTTTCTACCAGGCGCCTTTCCGGTCCTTTTTGGGGCGGCCTCAAAGAGCGAGGCCAAACCTTAAGGCCCGGTGACGTTCGCGTAAGGCGCTCGCCCAGCGGGGTCTGCGTATTTTGCGTCGCGCGAGCCCAGAACGAAGAAGAGGACAGCCGAATGAAGGCCTCTTTTGATAAACAAGAGTTGATGGCGGGGCTGGCGGAGCTCGAGAAGCGCGCGCGAGAGCAGAGGCCTTCCGGCCGGCCGGCGGCGGCGCCGAGCGACCGTCTGGACCTCGACCTGGCGGCGATCGAAGCCGCGGTGAAGTCCAGACGCGCGCCCAAGCCCGCGGCGGTCGAGCCTACGGCGATTGCGTCCGAAGAGGGGGACGACCAGGCCGCCCCGTCGCAATCGACGACGATTGAGGCGGCGCTCGACGCTGCGGCGCTGGTGGCCGTCGACCCGCGCGAGCAGACTGCGCCGTCGCGATCAGCAGCGATCGACCTCTTCGCCGACAAGGAATTCCGGGCTGCAGCTTCAAAGCAAAGGAGCGCGCCCAGCGCCGCGGCGGTCAAGGATGCGGCGCGGCTCATCGTCGAGTCGCGCGAGCAGGCCTCGCCCTCGCGATCGCCGAAAATCGATTCGGTCCCGGACAACGACCTTCGCGCATCTGCGCCCAGTACGGGGAGCGCGCCTTCGCGTCCTCACCGCTGGATCTATGCGGCGACGGCGATCCTGATCATCATCGGTTCGCTCGTCGGCGGCGCGGGCTGGTTCGTCGGCGGGAAGGTCATGGCTGCGCTCCAGAGCCCTCGAAGCCTGCGCAGCAAGATCGATCCGCCGCTGGAGTCGACGGCGGCCCCCGCGCCTGAACGGACGGCGGATGTCCCGCCGGCCGATGCGCAAGAAACCGCGTCCACGGCCGGCGAAGGGGAAACCGCGTCACCCGCTCCCCAGACTCAGGCCGCCGTGCCCACGGTCGACGCGACTGCCAGCCAGGCGACTCAGGCCTCCCAAGCGTCGCCGGCGGTTGCCGCCCCTCCGGCTGCAGCCGCCGCGGCCTCGCCGACCGTGGCCCGGCGCAGCTTGTGCAGCCAAGTCCAGGCCGTCTCATAGCTGCCGAGCCCAAGCGCCCGCTGCAGTCCGAGCGCGCTGACGCCGTTCTTCTGGCTCGTCACGAACCACATGGCCATGAACCAGGTCCGCAGCGGCTTGCGCGTGCCCTCGAAAATCGTCCCCGCGGTGAGCGACGTGCGCGCGTGACAGCTGCGGCAGCGAAGCAGTTTGTCCGACATCGCCCAAGGCGCGCCGCACATGCCGCAATGCGGGCAGACGAAGCCCTTCGGCCAGCGCACGCGTCGAATGTACTCCCGACACGCCTCATCGTCTCGGAACCACTCGTCGATCTCTTGGAACGTGCGAGGGTAATCGATACCGGCTACGGGATGCGAGTAACCGTCCATCCGCGCCAGATAGCACCCCGGTTGAGGTCAGTGAAGGGGATACCCACTAAATCAGAAATTGCCGCCTATCGTTTTGAGGGGTTTTCTGCTCCGGCCGGCGTCCTTTGCGGTGGGAAACGCTATGTGAAGGCTCGGAGGTCAACCGGCTCCCATGCATCACTTCGGCCATGCGCAGCAATATCTGCCGCTCTCGCCGCAAGGCTTCGCTGCGCTCGCGGGCTTGCTGCTCGTCCTCGTGGTCATCGTCGAAATAGGGGTGTTGCGCTACGCCTACCTGCAGCTCGGCATGAGCTCCCGCTCCGCCTTTCTGTTGCTTTTCGTCTCGCTCTTCGGTTCCTACGTCAACATCCCGATCGCCACGCTCGGCCATGAAACCTTCGTCGCCGAGCGCGAGGTCGCGTTCTTCGGCATGGTCTATCAGCTACCGGAGCTCATCGGATCCCCGGAGGTCGTCCTCGCGGTCAATCTCGGCGGCGCAGTCACGCCGACCTTGCTTTCCATCTATCTTCTCTCGAGGCGCGGCATCTGGCGTCGCGGAATTGTCGCGACCCTGCTCGTCGCGGTCATTTGCTACAGCCTCGCGCAGCCCATTCGCGGCGTCGGCATCGCCCTGCCGATCTTTGTCGCGCCCATCGCCGCGGCGCTCGTCGCATTGCTCGTCGACTGGCGCTACGCCGCCCCGCTCGCCTACGCCGGCGGCAGTCTCGGCGTTTTGATCGGGGCCGATTTGGCCAACCTCGACCAATTGCGGGGGCTCGGCGCGCCGGTGCTCTCGATCGGCGGAGCCGGCACCTTTGACGGCATATTCGTCACCGGCGTGGCGGCCGTGCTGCTCGCCACAATAACCGGAAAGCGCGCTGCTCCGACGCGCGCGTGACGCCAGCGTTGCGTCACGCGGCGGTCGATGGCGGCTTGCGGCGGTGGCTGAGATAGAAACCGACGATCGCCAGCAAGGCGACGCTCACCAATGTGACGAGTAGGCTGGCGCGTTCGAGGTAGGCGATGAGAGGAACGGCCGCCCCCAGCAGCGCGCCGACCAGAGAGATGCGCCAGGCCCCAATCTGCGCGCCGGCCGTGAACGTCCCGAGCGCCAGCAGCACCATCATCATCAGCCCGGAGGCGATGGCGTTCATGACGTTTGCGACGTCCGGCATGTAGAGGAGCCGCATCGCGCCGAACACCGCGCCCCAGTGCAGCGCCTCGATCCGCAAGAGCTTCGTGAGCGAAACCTTGTGCTGCTGGTCGCGCATGCGCGCGTAAATGCAGACCGCGGCGAAGAATGGAATGAGCAATTCCCAATAGAGCGCCATTTGGTCGAGCGCGAGGCTTGCGAAGGCGACGCCGATCAACGCCAGGATCAAAATGGCGATGTAGGGCCAGTCCTCCATCAGGAAGGCGCCAAGGCCCGTCGAACTCCGCTCTTCGTCGACCATATCGCCTCTCCTCACGGAAATGCCGCATACTACGTTCGCGCGTTGGGCTTTCCGCGGGAAGTGTAAGTCTTAACCCGATAGGGCGCCAGTCCCGCTCGGGCTTCACGCGGCGATTGCCGCCGTCGTCCCAGATGCTATGGCTTGCGCATGAACAAGCCCGTGCGCATCGACGAAAGCTGGCGGCCGCATCTCGAGGCCGAGTTTCACAAGCCCTATTTTTCGAGCTTACGCGAATTTGTGCGCGACGAATATGCAACGCGGCGCGTCTTCCCGCCGCCCGCGCAAATTTTTCGGGCCCTCGACGACTGCCCCTTCGAGAAGGTGAAGGTCGTCATCTTGGGGCAGGACCCCTATCACAGTGCGCGACAGGCTAATGGCTTGTGCTTTTCGGTCGACCGCGGAGTCGCGACGCCCCCGTCGCTCGTCAATATCTTCAAGGAGATCGAAGCCGATCTCGGGCGCTCCGTCTCGCATGACACGGATTTGTCGCGCTGGGCCGAGCAGGGCGTGCTGCTGCTCAACGCCACTCTCACCGTTCGCGAGGGCGTCGCGGGCTCGCATCAGAACAAGGGATGGGAGGAGTTCACCGACGCCGCCGTGGGGGCGCTGAACGAAAAACGCCGCGGCCTCGTCTTCATGCTGTGGGGAAACTACGCGCGCCGGAAGGGCTCAGGGATCGATCGCAGCCGCCATCTCGTGCTCGAGGCGGGGCATCCTTCGCCGCTCTCGGCGCAGCGGTTTTTTGGGTGTCGCCATTTTTCGAAGGCCAATGCGTATCTCGTGGCGCACGGCGAGGCCCCGATCGACTGGTGAGCCGCCTTTCGTCGCGAGCCGTGCTACCTTCACTCACGGGGCTCAGCGGATGGAAGCGGGCGCAGCGTGGTTTCGCGCCTCTCACCCCGAGGAGCGCGAACGAGCGCAAAATGCGCAGCGGTTCCCTTCACGGAGGCTTTAACGCGGGCGCATAGCGGGCGCCCAAAGGAACCCGCGACGAGCTCGTGACCACGGAACGGGCGCAATTGCGAATGAAACTATCATCCCCACATGACTCGAAGCCGACGATTCGGCCCTCCCGGAACGCCTCTCGTGAAGCATAGAAAACTCCTGGCGATCGCGCTGACCTCAGGACTGGCTGTCGTCGCGCCCTGTCAGGCGCAGCAGAATCCCGCAGGCGTCAAGCCGCCGTCCGCTCCGGCCGCACAGCAGCCGGCGCCAGCCCCGCAGCAACAGGCTGCGCCCGCCGCGCAGCCGCCCGCCCCGGCGGCGCCGGCGAAGCCGCCCGCCCAAGCGAGAGGCCCGGCGAAGCCCGCCGCGGCGCCCGCCAAGCTCGATCGGGCGGAGGCCATCAAGCGCGCCAACGGGTTCTTCAACGCGTCGCCCGTGCTGACGGCGGACTTCGTGCAGCTCGGCGCGGACGGCAAGCGCTCCGAGGGCAAGCTTCACGTGCAGCGCGCCGGACGCGTCCGCTTCGAATATGCGGAGCCTGCATCGATGGAGGTCATCTCGGACGGCGCACGCGTCGTCGTGCGCGATCGCAAGCTCAAATCCGAACAAGCTTATTTCATCGACCAGACGCCGCTGAAGTTCTTCATGAAGGAGAAGTTCGATCTCGAGAAAGACGTGAAGCTCCTCGACGTGGCCATCGAGGACTCGGGCGTCACGATCGAGATCGAGGACAGCGCGACATTCGGCGGGACCTCGCACCTCAAGCTGCTCTTCGACCCGAAGACGTTCAAGCTCAAACAGTGGCAGGTGACGGACCCTCAGGGCTATCAAACGCTGCTGACGCTGTTCAACATCGACCAGACGACGACGCCCGATCCCTCTCTCTTCAGGATCGATCAGAAGGCCAGCTCGAACTAATATCCCGGCCGTCTGAGCCTTTTGATAGAATGAGGTGGAGGCGTTTCCGCCAAGTCGCCTTCAAGGGGGATTCGTTAAAAGGCCATGGCCCGAGGATCTCAATCGGAATGGCCCCTTTTTCGGTCTTTTGGCGCCGGAGGGAAAGGCGCTTGGCGTTATGACCTGCTCGCCGGTTTGACGCTCGCCGCGATCGCTGTTCCCGAGCAGATGGCGACGGCGCGGCTCGGCGGATTTCCGGTGCATATCGGATTTTTCGCCTTCGTCGCCGGCTCCATCGCATTCGCCGTCTTCGGCTCGAACCGCTATCTCTCGGCGGGCGCCGATTCGACGATCACCTCGATCTTCGCCGGAACGCTCGGCGCCCTCGTCTCCTCGCACTCCAGCGCCTATCCGCAGCTGGCGCTCATGCTGGCTTTCGCGGTCGGCGCGATTTTGACGCTCGCTGGGCTATTTCGCGCCGGCTGGGTGGCCGATCTGCTCTCGATTCCGGTGACGACGGGATTTCTTGCCGGAATCGCGATTCATATCGCCGCTTCGCAGGCGCCGGCGCTTCTGGGATTGCCCTCTGGACCGAGCGAGGTGGTCGAACGTCTCACGGCGATCTGGACAAAGATCGGCGACGCGAACCCCTACGCGCTGACGATCGGCCTCGCCTCGCTCCTGTGCATCTCTCTATGCGAATGGATCAGCCCGCGCATTCCCGGCGCTTTGATCGCGCTTGCCGCCGCGACCGTCGCGGTCGATCAATTCGACCTTGCCGCCAAAGGCGTCGCAGTGGTCGGCGGCTTCAAGGTCCTCTTGCCGCACCTTGGGATGGATCCAAAGATTTGGAGCGAGCTGCCCCACATCTTCGGCCTCGCCGTCGTCGTCGCGGTCGTCGTGATGGTTCAGACCGCCGCCGTTTCGCGATCCTTTCCGAACGCCCCCGGCGAGTTGCCGGACATCGACCGTGATTTCATCGGGCTCGGCGCGGGAAGTCTTCTTGCCGGATTGATCGGCGCCTTTCCCGTCAATTCGAGTCCGCCGCGCACCGCGATCGTCTTCGAGTCGGGCGGCCGCAGCCAATGGGCCGCGATCGTCGCATGCTGCGTGGTGGTCGCGGCCGCAATTTATGGCTCGCCGCTTTTGGAGAAAGTGCCGGACGCGGCGCTCGCCGGCGTGCTGTTCTTCGTCGCCGGCCGCCTCATTCGGCTGCGCGAGATGCGGGCGATCGCCGCGAAGACGCGCGCCGAATTCCTCCTGGTCGTCGCAACGGCGCTGCTCGTGACGATCCTGCCGGTCCAAACGGGCGTGGCGCTAGCGATCATGCTCTCGCTCGCCCATGGCGTCTTCACGACGACCCGAACGCGGCTGATCGAATATGAGCGGCTTCCCGGAGCCTCGGTCTGGTGGCCGCAGGACTGGTCGATCAGGGGGGAAAAGCTCGAAGGCGTCATCGTCGTCGCCTTCCAGGCGCCGCTGTCCTTCCTCAACGCTTATGGTTTCCGCAAAGATTTGGAAGAGGCGATCGAGCGCGTGGAAGGCCGTGCGCGGCTTGTCATTTTAGAGGCGAGCAGCATCGTCGAGATCGATTACACGGCCGCCCAAATCCTCGGCGAAGCGATCCGCGATTGCCGCAAGCAGGGGGTCGACTTCGCCATCACTCGACTCGAATCGGTGCGGGCGCAGGCGGCGCTTGAGCGCTACAGCGTGCTCGCGACGCTCGGGCAGGGGCGCCTCTTTCATAGCGTGGACGACGCGACGCGGGCGCTGGCGCCCGACGCCGCCGTGCGCCCCGCCTAGCGCGCTTTCCGCTCGAACGAGATCATTCGAGCGGTAAGAAATCGCGCCAGCTCAAAACGCCAGAGCGATCTTTTGCGTCAATTCGCTTGAGGCCCGCTCACATCCGCGAGAATTCGCGCGACAGGGCCTTCTCGATCTCCGGCAAAGGATGGTGCGTCAGGTCGCGATCAAGCTCCCCTTTGACCTTGCCTTGAGCCTTGGCGGAGAGCTCCTTGCGGATTTCCCCAAGAACTCGCGGGGGCGCGATGATGACGATCTCCTTCATCGCGCCGCTTTCGGCCGCCGCGTTGATGCGTTGCGCGATCTGTCGGGCGAAATGCTCCTTTTCGATCTCGTGCCAATCGGTGGACTCCACCGCGCTGCGCGGACCGCCGCCCGGACCGAAAAGCCGCCCCGGCGCGTCGGTGCCGAGATCGCGGGCGGCCGGGATTTCTTCGATCACCGCCTCGAGGACCCGCAAATCAAGGAGATCGGGGTCTCCGTGATTCGCCAGGAAAAGCGCGCGCCGGCCGTCGCCGACCAGTACCCACGCGCCATTGTGCACTACGATGTGGCTCATTGATGCTTCTTTCCTTTTTTGGCCCCTCGTTAAGAAGGTGGGGAGCGCCGGCAGAGCGGCAAGCGCGACCTCACGCCGCGCTGCCGAGCTTCAGCCCGCATTCCCACAGCGGGGGCTTACGCCTCGCGTCGGCGTGCGCAACCTTTCGCGGGGGGCATTTTCCAGCCGACGAGAGCGAAGCGCAAGCTTGGCTCGCCCGGCACTTGCCGGACGACCATTTTGGAGTAACATCGGTCGCAGAAGCTCCACCCACGGCAGAATGTCGGGGTGGCGGCTGCCTGATAACGCGGCGAGCGCTGTCGAGTTCTCGTTTCTTCGCGCCGAGAACTCGGCCGCCAGGCAGATTTAGGAGATCAACTATGAGTGACGACCCAGCAACTCCTCAGATCCCCAAAGGGGTCTCGCGGGAGGCTAATACCCCCAGGGTAATGGATGCCTTCTCTACCCGTCTCTTGTCGATAGGACTAATGGTCGCAGCATTTGCGCTGGCGTTCTGCGGGCCCGCCGCCGCTCACGGCCGGCTGGGGGCGGCCGAGGGACGCTGCCGCCTGTTCATCGGCCCCGACACGATGAACTTCACCGGCTATCTGCCGGACGCGTCGAAAGTGGAGTTTTGCGAGGACATTCCCGCCACCGGACATGTGATCGTCGCGCTTGACGACGTTCAGCAAGAATTGCGCGACATGAAGGTGGAAATCCGGATCGTGCGCGATATCGGGGGAACCGCCAAGGAAGAGGAGAATCTCAGCGCGGCGACGGTGGCCTATGTCGAGCCGCGCTATTACCGTACGGGAACGATCAACTTCGAGCACACCTTCGACGAGCCCGGCTATTTCGTCGGCATCGTCACGGCCGTCGGCGAGCATGGCGAGCGCTGGGTGTCGCGTTTTCCCTTCTCGGTCGGCATGAGCTTCATGCGGACCCTGCCGATCTACCTGCTGCTCGGCGCCGCGGTCGTGGCGGGTTTCTTCATCTACCTGCGCCACCGCCACGAATGGGCGCCGCGAAAGGCTCCGGCGCGCCCGACGAGCGCTCCGACGCCGCCGCCGGCGCCGGCCGAGTAAGCGTCGTCACTCCGTCTCGCCCGAAAGCGCCTGGGCGAGACGGGCGATGGTCTTGGCGTAGACGCGCGCCTTGTTCCATTCGAGCAGGACGACGAAATTGGCTTCGCCTTCCTGAAAGCCTTCGCCGCGACGCCATCCCTTCGCTTGCAGGAAATTTGCGGTCGAGGCGAGCGCGTCGGCCGTGTCGCGGATCAAGTCGCGCGTTCCGTCGCCGTTGAAGTCGACCGCATATTTCAGATAGGACGAGGGTAAGAGCTGTGTCTGGCCGATCTCGCCAGCCCAGTCGCCGCGCATTTGCTCGGGCGTCATGTCGCCGCGTTCGACGATCCTGAGCGCGTCCAAAAGCTCGGCGCGAAAAGTCTCCGCGCGCCGGCAGTCGTAGGCCAGCGTCGCCAGCGCGCTGAAAATCTTGAAACGCCCGGTGTCGGCGCCGTAACCCGTCTCAAGTCCCCAGATTGCGACGACCATCGCGCCCGGCACGCCATATTGCCGCTCGATCTTGCCGAGCAGCGCCGCGTGGCGGCGCATCAGCGCCTTGCCGCGCGCAACGCGCCGCGGCGTGACGAGCCGCGCCGAGAAATCCTCAAAGCTCTTCTTGAACACGCCGCCCTGGCCGCGGTCGCGCCCGATGACGCGGCGGTCGTAGCTCACGTCATGGAGCGCGCGCTCGATGACGGCGCGCGAAATTCCGCTTCCCGCCGCCTCCTCCTTGAAGCCGGCGAGCCATCCAGTGAAGCCAGAGGAATCATTTCCGCAGGGCGCAGCGAGGGCGGCAGCGGCGTGGAGCGCGAAGAGGACCGTCGCGAGAAGCCGCGCGACTCTCAAGAAATCGACCCGATAGAGCGGGTCGGCCATGTCGCAACAAACCGCATGTCGTCCTTAGTCATTGGAGCGGCAATGGTTTGAATGGTCGGAGTGGCGGGATTCGAACCCACGACCCCTTGTCCCCCAGACAAGTGCGCTAACCGGGCTGCGCTACACTCCGACGCGTCGGTCTTATAGGAGGCTCGGCGCGCGCTGGCAACGCCGCCCTTGTCCCGGGGTTTCCGGCCTGCCCGCCTGCGGCAGAGCGTCGTTTGACAAACCCCCAGAAAAAAGAACAGTGAGCGCGGCCCGGCGCTCCACGCGGCGGAGAGAGACTCCGGCGCCGCAAAATTTCTTGTCTTTGAGATGCAGAAAGCCCCGATGTCCGACGACCACCGCAAGCTTCTTCGCGAAATGTTCGACGCCGCGGTCGGCGCGGCGCACCCTTCCGTCTGCTTACCCGCGCATATCGCCAAAATCACGCCGCCCAAGGGCCGCACGGTCGTCGTCGGCGCCGGGAAGGCCGCCGCCGCCATGGCGGCCGCCGTGGAGAAGCATTATCCCGCGGCGCTCGAAGGCCTGGTCGTGACCCGCTACGGCCATGGCGCGCCGACGGCGCAAATCGAAGTCGTTGAAGCCTCGCACCCCGTGCCCGACGCCGCTGGCCGCGAGGCGGCCGCGCGAATCCTGAAGACCGTCCAGGGACTGACCGAGGACGATCTCGTGCTGGCGCTGATTTCGGGCGGCGGCTCGGCGCTGATGGCGCTGCCGGCCGAAGGCGTCACGCTCGAGGAGAAGCAGACCGTCAACAAGGCGCTGCTCAGGAGCGGCGCGACGATCTCCGAGATGAATTGCGTGCGCAAGCACCTTTCCGCGATCAAGGGCGGACGGCTGGCGCGCGCCGCGGCGCCGGCGCGCGTCGTCGCGCTGATGATCTCGGACGTGCCGAACGACGATCTTTCGGTCATCGCCTCCGGGCCGACCGTGCCGGACGCCACGACGCGCCAGGACGCGCTCGCGGTGATCGCCAAATACAAGATCGACGCGCCGGCCGCCGTGGTCGCGCATCTGAACAGCGACGCCTGCGAAACTCCAAAGCCCGGCGACCCCATCTTCGCGCGCGTCCAGAACATTCTGACGGCGACGCCGCAGGGCTCGCTCGTTGCTGCCGCCGAGGTCGCGCGCAAGGCGGGCTTCACGCCCTGCATCCTCGGCGATCTCGAAGGCGAATCGCGCGACGTGGCGCTGGTGCATGCCGGCGTTGCGCGCCAGATCGCGATCCACGGCCAACCCTTCGCCCCGCCCTGCGCCATCATTTCGGGCGGCGAGACGACGGTGACCGTGCGCGGCAATGGCAAGGGCGGACGCGACGCGGAATTTCTGCTCGCCTTGACGCTGGCGCTGCAAGGTTTTGGCGGCATGAGCGCCGTCGCCTGCGACACGGACGGCATCGACGGCAGCGAGGACAACGCCGGCGCGATCATGACCGCCAACAGTTTCGCGCGCGCCGAGAAGGCGGGAGTCGATCTCAAGGCGCTCTTCGCCAACAACGACGCCTATACGGCTTTCGAGAAGCTCGGCGATCTGATCATCACCGGCCCGACGCGCACCAACGTCAATGATTTCCGCGTCATCCTCGTGCCGAATTGGGCCGGGCGCTGAGCGCTCGCGGCGTGTCGCCGATTTGGCTATGAAGGTAGGCAGCTCCCGGCTGCGGCGGCGCGGGGGCGCTCCGTTATGGGAGGGGAGAGCCCGGCGTTTTGCGATACGGAGATTTCTCAGGCTTTGCGCGCTGACCCTGGCGCTTGACGCGGGAGCGGCGCCGACGCAGGCGGGCGCCCTGCCGGTCCCGCCGGCGAGGCCCGTTCTCGTGCGCATGAACGGCCCCTGTCCGAAGAAATGCGAGTGGATCGCGATCCAGGGCGCGATCGACAAGACAACTCTTGCGGGTTTCGAGGCGCTCGTCGCGACGCTCAACGGGGCCAAGCCGCCGGTGTTCTTCAATTCGGTCGGCGGCGAGGTTGCCCCCGCCGTTCTTATCGGCGAGCGCATCCGTCAGCTCGGGCTCGACACGGCCATCGGCGCGACGCGGATCGCGCCGCCGGGGCGGGGTTTTCCTGCCTCGTCGCCATCGACGCTTCCGCGCGCAGACGTCGTCGTTTCCGGGCGCGGCTTCTGCTCGTCGGCCTGCGCCTTCGCCTTCGCCGGCGGCGTGCGCCGATTTGCGCCGCTCGAGACGTCGCTCGGCCTCCACCAGATGATCCAGCCCGAGCAGGACGTGCGGCAGAAGGTGGCCGTCTTCCAGCGGGAGAATGTGACGGTCGGCGGGAAGGTCGTCGGTCAGGCGCCGCGCCTCGTCGGCCAGGAAATCGTGCTGCGCCATCTGCCGCGCCAGGCGCCGCCGGAATCCGTCTACGCCGCCGTCGGCGCTTATTTCGCCAAGATGGGCGTCGACGCCGGAAAAGCCGTCGCGCTGATGCGTAAGATGACGCCCGACAAGATGGATTGGCTCACGCCGGAGGAGATGTTGCAGACGCGCCTCGTGACGGAGCGCAGGCGCGCCGACGCGCTATTGGATTTTTAGCGAGGACGTCCGCTCAGCTCGCCGCGCGGCGCAGCCGGTCGCGGATCGCTTCGCCGAGGCCCTGCGCGGGGATCGGCGCGACGGCGGCCCGCGCGACGCCGCGCGCATCCAGCGCGCGCAAATGCGCGAAGAGATTGGCCGCCGCTTCCTTCAGATCGCCCGAGGGCGAGAGATCGAGGGCCACCCGCTCGCCCCTGGCGGCGAGCGCGCCGCCGAAGTCGAGGCCGACCTCGCCGGGCTCTAACGTGAGCGCGTCGAGACGCAGCCGAGCGCGAGGCGCATAGTGCGAGGCCGTCATGCCCGGCGCGATCACCGCCTCGCCCGCTTGCGCGAGCTTCTCCCCGAGCGCCTCCTCGATCGCCTCGCGCGGCGTCGCGCCCGGGCGCAGCAGCGTCGGCCGTTGGCCCAGAAAGGCCACGATCGTTGATTCGAGCCCCTCGGAGGAGCGTCCGCCGTCGAGGATGAGATCAATTTGGCCTGAAAGATCGCTCATCACGTGCTCGGCCGTGACCGGACTCACATGGCCCGAGCGATTGGCGGAGGGCGCGACGACCGGGCCGCCGAAAGCCTCGATCAGCGCGCGCGCTATCGGGTGCGCGGGAAAGCGCAGCGCGACGCTTGGAAGCCCCGCGCGGGCGAGCTCGCAAACGCTCCCAGTCTCCAAGGCCGGCGCGACCAGCGTGAGCGGCCCCGGCCAAAAGCGCTCGGCCAGACGCTGCGCGGATTCGGGCAGCGCCGCCTCGCGGAGCGCGGCGTCGAGCGTCGCGACATGGGCGATCAGCGGATTGAAGCGCGGCCGGCCCTTCGCGGCGTAGATCGCGGCGACAGCTTGAGGCGAAGCGGCGTCGGCGCCGAGGCCGTAAACCGTCTCGGTCGGAAAGGCGACGAGCCCTCCTGCGCGCAAAATGTCGGCGGCGCGCTCGATCGCGGCGCTTGAGGCGGGAAGGAGGGTGGTCATGGCTGCGAAAGAGGCTCCAGGAGCAGCGGGGGCCGACGGAGTCCGGCACGCGGTGAAGTCATCTGCTTCGATTGCTGGGTAGCCCCCTCCCTCCCCCCGCTTCGCGGGAGAGGGGACGGCCGGTGTCGCGCGGAATCTCGACGTCGGGTGGCGTCTGCTCCCTCTCCCGCGAAGCGGGGGGAGGGAGGGGTCCGCAAGCTCTGTCTCTGATGAGGCGGACCACAATCCCCAACTACAGGCCCGGACGGCGCCCTGGCAACAGCGGCGCTTGTTGCAGCCCGGCGCGGTCGCGGGTAGTAAGGACGTTCCTTTTAACGGGGAGCGCCGGGCCGGTAGCTCAATTGGTTAGAGCCGACCGCTCATAACGGTCTGGTTGGGGGTTCGAGTCCCTCCCGGCCTACCAGCGCGCGCGGCGCGCCCCAAATGCTTGCATTGGCGCCGCCGGCCGTTACTGTAGCGGCTTCGTAAGCGACGAGACCTCCTTAGAAAAGATCGCCTCCATGACCTTCATCGAGTCCCATCTCGCGCCCGCCGGGCGCAAGAGCGGGCACATCAAGCTGCATAGTCCCGAGGACTTCGAAGGCATGCGCCGCGTCGGGCGGCTCGCCGCCGAGGCGCTCGACATGCTGATCGAGCATGTGCGACCCGGCGTCTCGACCGACGCGCTCGACAAGCTCGTCTTCGATTTCTCGATGGATCACGGCGCCTATCCGGCGCCGCTCGACTATCGCGGCTACCGCAAATCCATCTGCACCTCGATCAACCATGTCGTCTGCCACGGCATCCCCGACGAAAAACCCTTGCGCGAGGGCGACATCGTCAATGTCGACGTGACCTTCATCCTCGACGGCTGGCACGGCGACGCTTCGCGCATGTTTGGTGTCGGCGAAATTCCGCGCCGCGCGGAGAGGCTCATCGAGGTGACCTATGAGGCGCTCATGCGCGGCATCGCCGCGGTGCGGCCGGGAGCGACGACCGGCGACATCGGCGCGGCGATCCAACGCTATGCGGAAGGCGAGCGCTGCTCCATCGTGCGCGAATTCTGCGGCCACGGGATCGGCAGGCTCTTTCACGACGAGCCCAACATTCTGCACTATGGCGAGAAGGGCAAGGGCGTGGCGTTGAAGGCCGGCATGTTCTTCACGATCGAGCCCATGGTCAATCTCGGCAAGCCGCAGGTGAAAATCCTGTCGGATGGATGGACGGCGGTGACGAGAGACCGCTCGCTCTCGGCGCAGTTCGAGCATTCGGTCGGCGTGACGGAGGCGGGCGCGGAGATTTTCACGCTGTCGCCGATGGGTCGCGACAATCCTTTGGCGGCAGTCGGCAGTCGTCAGTAGGCCGTCGCCTTTCATTATTGCCGATTGGCCGTTGCGGTAGAGCGGACATGAAGGCCAAAACGCAACCTCCCGACGGCCTGCGAGAAGCGGCGGAGCCGCATTTTCACGGCCACCGGCAGCGCCTGCGCGAACGCTTCATGGAGGCGGGCGCCGGCGCGCTCGCCGACTATGAGCTCATCGAGCTTGTGCTGTTTCGCGCGATCCCGCGGCGCGACGTAAAACCGCTCGCCAAGGCGCTGATCGCGCGCTTTGGCTCCTTCGCCGAAGTCGTCGCGGCGCGGCCGGAGCGGCTGCGAGAGATCGAGGGGTTAGGCGAAGCGGCCATCTGCGAGCTCAAGCTGATGGAGGCGGCCGGCCGCCGCCTCGCCCGCGGCGAGGTCGGGAAACGGCGGGCGCTCTCCTCCTTCATCGAGGTCATCGATTATTGCCATGCGTCGATGGCCTACGCCGAGCGCGAGGAGTTCCGCGTGCTCTTCCTCGACAAGCGCAACGGGCTGATCGCCGATGAATTGCTCGGTGTCGGCACCGTCGACCACACCCCCGTCTATCCGCGCGAGATCGTCCGCCGCGCGCTCGAGCTCGGCGCCTCGGCGCTGATCCTTGCGCACAACCACCCTTCCGGCGATCCGACCCCGTCCACCGCCGACGTGCGGCTGACGCGCGACATCGTCGAGATCGCCAAGCCTTTCAACATCGCCGTGCACGACCATCTGGTCATCGGGCGCCACGGGCATGCGAGCCTTAAAGGTTTGAAGATGATCTGAGCAGCGCCGAGGAGCACGGCATGACAAAGCTGTTCACCAGCTTGTGGTTTTCCGAAAAGGCGGAGGAAGCCGCGGCCTTCTATGCGTCGCTCCTGCCCGAGTGCCATGTCGACAGCGTCGTCGCCTTGCCGGCCGACAGCCCCTCCGGCTCCGCGGGCTCCGTCAGGGTCGTCGCCTTCACGCTGATGGGCCGTCCCTTCATTGCCTTCAATGGCGGACCTTTCGAGCCCTTCAACCATGCGATTTCGCTGATGGTCGAATGCGACGATCAGGAAGAGATCGACCGCCTGTGGGCCGCGCTCTCGGAAGGCGGCCGGAGCGAGGACCGCTGGGGCTCTCCTGGCAGATCGTCCCAAGCGCGCTTCGGGCCATGATGGCGGATGCAGACCCCGCGCGCGCGAGACGCGCGGCGGAGGCGATGCTGAAGATGACGAAGCTCGACATCGCGGAATTAAAGCGCGCCCATGAAGGGCGGGACGAGTGAACGAAAGCTCTTATAGATTGACGAGAGGCGCGGGAAAAAACCCACGCTTCTCCCGCATCACGCGTCCACGCCGAGCTTCTTTTGCAGATTCGTCGACGACGTCGTGTATTGGAAGAGCAGCTTCTTATGCGGATACACGTAGTGATGGATGCGCTGCGCCGCGAGCGCGCCCTCGTGGAAGCCGCACAAAATGAGCTTCAGCTTGCCGGGATAGGTGTTGATGTCGCCCACCGCAAAAATGCCGGGGTGGTCCGTCTCGAATTTCTCGGTGTCGACGGGAATGAGATTCTCATAGAGATTCAGGCCCCAATTGGCGACGGGGCCGAGCTTCATCGTCAGGCCGAAGAAGGGGACGAGGCTGTCGCACTTCAGGTTTTCCTGAGACCCTTCATTGCCTTTCAACGTCGCGCCCGAAAGCTCGCCGTTCGCGCCGTCGACATGCGTGATCTGGCCGAGCTTCAGGGCGATCTTGCCGCTGGCGACGAGTTCCTGCATCGCCTTCACGGAATGGGGCGCGGCGCGGAAATCCGCGCGGCGGTGCACGAGAGTGAGGCTCTTGGCCACCGGCTGCAAATTGAGCGTCCAGTCGAGCGCCGAGTTGCCGCCGCCGACGATGATGACGTCCTTGTCGCGAAAGTCCTCGACGCGCCGCACCGCATAGAACACGGACTTGTGTTCATAGGCCTCGATGCCGGCGATCGGCGGCTTCTTGGGCTGGAAGGACCCTCCGCCCGCGGCGATCACGACCGCCTTCGCCTTGAATTTTTTGCCGGCGTCCGTGCCGACGAGGAAGGAGGGTTGCTCCGGGGTTCCGACCGATTGCAGCGTCTCGACCATCTCGCCGAAGTGGTAGGTCGGGTGAAACGGGGTGATCTGCTTGAGGAGATCGTCCGTCAGGCCCTGGCCGGTGATATGGGGAATGCCGGGAATGTCGTAGATCGGTTTTTCCGGATAGAGTTCCGAGCACTGGCCGCCGGCGCGCGGCAGAATGTCGATGACATGCGCCTTGATGTCCAGGAGGCCCAGCTCGAAAACCGTGAAAAGGCCAGCAGGCCCCGCGCCGACGATGACCACGTCGGTCTCGATCGATTCGCTCATTCCTTCGGATCCCAAAAAGAGTTGAGGGCCCGAGCGCTAGGCCGGGCTCAGTCCACTTGCTCTATAGCATTTTAGCGAAGGCGCAAACCACGCCTTCCGGCGCCGAAGCATGCGGGCGCGATCGCCTAGCCTTGCTGGGCGGGCGTGCGCACGACGAGGCCCTCGAGCTCCGGCTTCACGATGATCTGACAGCACAGGCGCGAGTTTGGCTCGACGGCGAAGGCGAAATCGAGCATGTCCTCTTCCATCTGCGAGCGTGCGCCGGCCTTCTCGACCCATGCGGCGTCGACATAGACATGGCAGGTCGCGCAGGCGCAGGCGCCGCCGCATTCCGCGGCGATCTCGGGAATGTCATTGCGGCGCGCGGTCTCCATGACCGTCGAGCCGACCTCGCCTTCGACCGTGCGCGCCTGTCCTTTGGAATCGACGAAGGTAATATTGACCTTCGTCGGCGCGCCGCCGCCGGGTTCGGCGCCATAGCGAAGGATTTGATCGTCGAGCACCGTCTTCACCATTTGCTTGAGCTTTCTCCCAAACGCCAAATTGCGGCGCCGCAACGCCCTCGGCAGCGCTACTTGAGTGTTTTGCGGTCCAGTTAGCAGAGCCCCGGCGCCCACGCCAGCCCTTTCGCGTCACCTGCCTCGGCGCAGCCAAGAGGCGAGACGATCCGCCGCCGCATCGAGCGCGGCTTCATAGGCGCGTGCGGCCTCTGGACCGAGCGTGTGCGGCGCCGGCGCTTCGCCGAGGATCACCTTCTCGCTCACCCGCGCGCCGTCCTTCTCCTTCGTGACGCGCGCGACGATCTCGACGAGGGCCGTCTCGCTGCCCGAGTCGATCTCGAAGCGGCGCAGTTCCGTCGAGAGGCGGAAGCCGGCGCCCTCGCCCGGGCGAACGGCGTTGACGCCGCGCGACGTGAGGCGGTCGATCAGCCGGGCCTGCACCAGTCTCGGCACGGTGTCCGACCACTGGGCGTCGGCAAGGTAGGAGACTTCGCCCCCTTCGCCGCGGATGACGAAGCGGTTTGTGTCGATGATGGCCGAGGCGCTCGGCTCCTGGACGGCGATCGCTGCGCCATGAGCGCGGCCGATCGCCAGGCTCTCCGGGGGCAAATCGAAGGTTTCGCGGGGATTGGCGCAGCCGGCAAGCGCGAGCGCGGCGCAGATCGCCGTCGCGTAAAGGCGTCCCCTCCGTTTCAACCGAATCGCGTACATGCGTCCTCGCGCGCCGTCCGGAATCCGGTCCCGCCCGATGAACCTGAGCTTAACAAATATTCGCGACGGGAACAAAAAGCCGGCGTCTCCGGCGGTCTGCCGTCGTGGTTCTTTCGCCACCCCGCGCATCTCCTCCTAGAGTCTTTTGCTCAAGCGGAGGTTTCATGCGGAAAAACGGCTCCGACATTTCGAAAATCCTGCTTAAGAAAGGCGTAATGTCTACGCTCCCGCGCTTTGTGAGGCCGGAGCGCTCGCGACGGCGTTTCGCGCGCCGCGAGCGTGAGAGAAGGCTCGCCGCGACGGGTCACTCCGCCGCGGCCTGATCGGCTGCGCCGCGGGCAAGCCTTTCCGCCTTCAAGAGCTCGGCCACCAAAAAGGCCACCTCGATCGCCTGCTCGGCGTTGAGGCGCGGGTCGCAATAAGTATGATAGCGGTCGCGCAGATCCGATTCCAGGATCGCGCGCGCGCCGCCGGTGCATTCGGTCACGTCCTTGCCGGTCATCTCCAAATGTATGCCGCCGGCGTAGGACCCTTCCCCCTGATGCACGGCGAAGAAGCCGCGAATCTCGGCCATAATGCGATCGAAGGGCCGCGTCTTGAAGCCCGAGGCGCTGATCGTGTTGCCGTGCATCGGATCGCAGGACCACACGACCTCTCTGCCCTCGCGCTGCACGGCGCGGATGAACGGCGGGAGCTTCTCTTCGACCTTGTCGGCGCCGAAGCGGCAGATGAGCGTGAGGCGGCCGGGCTGGTTCTCCGGGTTGAGCAGGTCGATCAGCTCGATGAGGCCGTCGGGGGTGAGGCTCGGCCCGCATTTCAGGCCGAGCGGATTCTTCACGCCGCGGAGATAGTCGATATGCGCGCCGCCCGGCTGGCGTGTGCGGTCGCCGCACCAGAGCATGTGGCCCGAGGTCGCGTAATGGTCGCCGGTCGTCGAGTCGACGCGCGTCAGCGCCTCCTCGTAACCGAGCAGCAGCGCCTCGTGCGAGGTGTAGAACTCGGTCTGGCGCATTTCCGGATGATGCTCGGGATCGAGCCCGATCGCGCGCATGAACCCGAGCGTTTCGCCGATGTGGTCAGCGAGCTTCTGATAGCGCTCGGACTGCGGGCTGTTGCGCACGAAGCCGAGCATCCAGCGGTGCGCGTTCTCGAGATTGGCGAAGCCGCCCATCGCGAAGGCGCGCAGCAGATTGAGCGTCGCGGCCGACTGGCGATAGGCGAGGAGCTGACGCTCGGGATCGGGAACGCGCGCGGCCTCGGTGAACTCGATGTCGTTGATGATGTCGCCGCGATAGCTCGGCAGCTCCACCCCGCCATGCTTTTCCAAAGGCGAGGAGCGGGGCTTGGCGAATTGTCCGGCGATGCGCCCGACCTTCACGACGGGCGAAGCGGCGGCGAAGGTCAACACCACCGCCATCTGCAGAAAAACCCGGAAGAAATCGCGGATGTTGTCGGCGGAGTGCTCGGAGAAGGCCTCGGCGCAGTCGCCGCCCTGCAGCAGGAAAGCTTTCCCGGCCGCGATCTCCGCCAGCGCGCGCGTCAAATTGCGCGCTTCGCCCGCGAAGACGAGCGGCGGGAAGCCGGCGATCTGCCGCTCTACCGCCACCAGCGCGGCGATGTCCCGATACACGGGCGCCTGCTCGATCGGTTTCTGTCTCCAACCGCTGGGGGTCCAACGTTCCACGATGGTATAACTCCGCTATTTTCGCTGATGGCGCCGTTTTTTGGGGCGCTTATATAACAGACGCCGCCGGCTGGCGACAGTATTACGACAGCCCTGTGGCGCGCCCAGGACCGTTGCGCAGGCGCCACGCCTGCGGGTTTTTCTTCGGGCGCGGAGAAGCTGCAGTTGACACCGGGCGCATTCGTGAGAATCTTTGCGCGAGCGTCCCCGCTTTCCTTATAGAGCGTGGCTGGGGGCGGCCCGCGTCAAAATCTCGGCCAATTCGGGCTTGGCCTTGCGTTAGAAGGAGATACTCCATTCGCCGACCAATGAAGAGCGTCGCGGCCCCGCAGAAGGAGGGCCACAGGGTCAATAAGGAGATTCGCGCCAAAGACGTGCGCCTCATCGATTCTGAAGGCAAAAACCACGGCGTCGTGTCGTTCATGGACGCGCTGGAGCTCGCCGACACGGCGGGACTGGATCTGGTCGAGATCGACCCCAATTCCGAGCCGCCCGTTTGCAAGATCCTCAATTATGGACGCTTTCGCTTCCTTGAGCAAAAGCGGGCCGCAGAGGCGCGCAAGAAGCAAAAGATCGTCGAGGTCAAGGAGATCAAGCTGCGTCCGGGCATCGACGATCACGATTATGAGACGAAGATGAAGGCGGCGCGCCGCTTCTTCGAGGAGGGCGACAAGGTCAAGGTGACCCTGCGCTTCCGTGGTCGCGAGATCGCCCACCAGGATCTCGGCTATCGTCTGATGACGCGCGTCAAGGCGGAGACGGCCACTATAGCCAAGGTCGAACTCGAGCCGTCCATGGAAGGCCGGCAGATGATCATGGTCCTCTCGCCGCGCTGAGGCTCCGGCGCGGCGCTTTCGATCGGAATGCGCCCATGCCTCTCCTGGATCTTCTATCCATGCGACTCGCGCGGAGCGCCGCCGCGGGCTTCGCGCTGGCCGCGTTCTTAGGCCTTTACCCCGCGGCCCGCGCTCAGCTCGCGTTGCCCGGCGCCGCCGCGCCTGCCAATGAAGGCGCGGTTGCGCCGGAGGCCCAGTCGGAGGAGACGGCGGTCCGCAAGCGGCGCGCGGCTTCGGGCGAGGGGGTGGGGGGTCCGGCTGTCGCTCCCAAGCCTCCGAGCGAGGATTCGATCGCCGGCAAGCCGCTCTATCTCGACGGAAGCCGAGGCGTTCTGGAGTTCGAGCGCGCCGGAGGCGAGACGCGCCTCGTCAAGCTGACGCTCGCCGGCGACAGGATGTCCCGCTCGGGAGAAAGCTGCTCCGTCGAGGCGCCAGCCGCGAAGTTGAAGCTTGTTCCGCGCGACGGCGATCCGGGCCTGCGCCGCTATCAGGTCGACTATCCGGACTGCCCGTTCAGCTTGGACGTGCTCGACGGCGCGGTGCTTGTCTCGACCGAGAAAGGCGCCTGCTCGATCGCCGCCTCCGATTGCCGGGTCGATCCCAATGGTCTCTGGGGCATGGGCGGCGCCGAGTTCGACCCCAAGAACGCCAAGGAGATGCTCAACCTTCGCGCCCGCGTCGAGAAGACGATCCACGCCGATTTCCGCGCGCTCTATGACAAGAACAAGAAGGACCGGCCGTTGCGGGCCTATCTCGTGCGCGAGCAGGCGGGCTTTTCCGGGAAGCGCGAGGAAATCTGCCGCGCCTACGCGCAGGAGGCGGACTTCGGCTATTGCGCGCTGCGCGTCACCGAAGCCCGCGCGCTGAGCCTCGGCACGCAGCTCGCGAAAGGCGTGAAATTGCCCGCGGGGCTCGCGCAGCAGGAGCCCCGCGTGAAAGAGAAGCGAATCGGGAGGTAGGCCGGCTCACCCGCCCTTGCGCTGGAGCATTCCCTTTCCGGGATCATAGGCGCGAATCGCTCCGATGAGGAAAAGCGTCGTATAGCCGGCGACCGCCGCGAGCGAACTCCAGGCGATCTGCTGGTAGAAAGCGAAGCGGATCAGCTCCACCGCATGGGTGAAAGGGTTGATCGCGCAGACATAGTAGAGAGGAAGTCCCGATTCCTTGACGCGCCACAAGGGATAGAGCGCGGAAGAGGCGAAGAACATCGGGAAGATCACGAAATTCATCACGCCGGCAAAATTCTCGAGCTGCTTGATCACGGATGAGAGCAGCATGCCGAGCGCGCCGAGCATGAGGCCGGAGAGCGCGAGCGCCGGCAGCACGGTGAGATAGCCCCATTTCGACGGCGGCTCGATCTCCCAGAAATAGGCGATCACGAGATAGGCGGCGACCTGCAGGATCGAGACAGTGACGCCGGCAAAAAGCTTCGCGCCGAGCAGGAACCAGCGCGGGAAGGGCGACACGAGCAGCGTCCGCATATTGCCCATCTCGCGGTCGTAGACCATGGAGAGCGACGACTGCATGCCGTTGAAGAGCTGAATCATCGCCATCAATCCCGGCGTGATGTAGACCTCATAGAGCACATAGGTGTCGTAAGGCGGAATGATCGAGACGCCGAGCACGGAGCGAAACCCCGCCGCAAAAATAAAGAGCCAGACGAGCGGTCGCACCAGCGCCGAGACGAAGCGCTCGCGCTGATGCAGGAAGCGCAGCCCCTCGCGCCAAACGACGCCGCCGAGGCAGACGGCGTATTGGACGGCGGTGAAGGGGCGCAAAGCGCCGGGAGAAACTGCCTCGCTCATTTGCTCGCTCTCGTCGTCAGCTTCTCGAACGCCCCGCCGATGCTGTCGGCTCCTTGCGCCGCAACTATATCAGCGGCCGTCCCGTCGGCCAGCACGCAGCCCTGGTGCAGCACGATCACCTGATCCTTGGGCTCGACCTCATCGATCAAATGCGTGGTCCACAGCACGGCGAGATTTTCCTGAGCGACGAGGGCGCGCACATGCGCGAGAATGTCGGCGCGCGCTCTGATGTCGAGACCGACCGTCGGCTCGTCCAAGAGCAGCAGGCTCGGCTTATGCAGGAGCGCGCGCGCAATCTCGACGCGGCGCATCTGTCCGCCGGAAAGATCGCGCGCCTTGTCGCGCGCGCGCTCCGCCAAGCCTGCGCGGGCGAGCGCCTCAGAGGCGAGGCGCTTGCCTTCGCCGGGGCCGATCCCATGCAGCGCGGCGTGATAGAGCAGGTTTTGCGTGAGGCTCAATTCGAGATCGAGCGTTCGCGCCTGAAACACGACGCCGAGCCGGCGCAGCGCCTCGGAGGGCGCCTTGGCGATATCGAAGCCCATGATCTCGACCGCGCCCTTTCTCGCTCCATAGAGCCCGGTCGCGAGGGAGAACAGCGTGCTCTTCCCGGCGCCGTTCAAGCCGAGCAGCACAGCGAAGGCGCCGCGCGCCACGTTGAGAGAGACGTCGTCGAGCGCCTTGCGCGCGCCATAGGCGTGCGAGAGGTTTTTGACGCTCAGAGCGGGAACGGCGGCAGTCATGGGGCGATCCGCGCAACGCCGAACATCAGCAACTTGAATTTCGCCTTAGATCTATTGGCGGCGAGCGTGGCGAGCGGTCGGTCTTTGTCAAGGATCGCTTCGTGACTGCCTTCGGCGGCGGCCCGAAGGGCCGTCCTTGACAAAGACCGAGCCGTCTCGCCGAAAATGCTCCGCCAAGAGATGTAAGGCGTATCGAAGCCATCGGCTCTAGAGGCCAGTTTATAGGCAGACTTTCGACGAGCGCCGTCTGCGACGCTCATTGCGGCGCCACCACCACGCCCCAGGGGAATGATCCTACCGGTATCGACTTCAGGACCTTGAGGCTCGCCGTGTCGATGACGGAGACGTCATTGGAGACGCCATTCGCGGTCAGGAGATATTTTTCGTCCGGCGTAAAGGCGAGATGCCAGACGCGCTGGCCGACGAGGAGGTATTTTTCGATTTTTTTCGTCTCGCCGTCGATGACCGCGACGCGATTGGCGGGGCCGAGCGCGACGAAGACGCGCTTGCCATCCTTGGTGATCGAGATGCCGATCGGCTGGATCGCCTCCTTAGAGAGGCCCGGGATCTCGAAGGAAATCTTCTGCTTCACCACGCGCTTTTCGGGATCGATCACCGCGACCGTGCCGCCGACCTCGGAAGACACCCAAAGTTCCGATCCATCCGGTTTGAACTCGGCGAAGCGCGGACGCGCGTCGACGAGAATGTTGGCGACGATCTCCTTTGAGCGCGTGTCGATCAGATGCGCCATATTCGTCGTTTCCGACGTGTTGACGAGAATTCTACCGTCGGGGCTCACCGCCATGCCTTCGGGCTCGACGCCGACTGGCACGTCGCCCGTCTGACGCTTCGTCGCGACGTCGATCATCGTGACCAGATTGTCGTTTTCATTGGAGACATAGACGGTCTTGCCGTCCGGCGAGAGCGCCATCAGCTCCGGATCGGGACCGGAGGGCAGGCGGCCAGTGATTTGAAGCGTCTTCGTGTCGAGCACCTGGATTGCGTCGTCGTCGCCAGCGCAGATGAAGAGCTCCGAGCCGTCCTTTGTGAGCGCGAGCCCGCGTGGCCGGCGGCCGACCTTCACCGTGTTCACGGCTTCCAACTTTTCCGTGTCGATGACCGTGACGCTGTTGCCCTTCTCGTTGCTGACATAGGCGAGAAAGGCTTGCGCCGGCGCCGACGCGAGCATGAGCGCGAGCGCGGCGAGCCCGACGAACTCCTTCCCTAACCCTCCCCCGTTCCGCGGGAGAAGGGACGGCCGTCGCAGGCGGCGTCGGTCATGAAGGCCAGTATCTGCTCGCTCTCCCGTGAAACGGGGGAGAGCTTGGGAGGGGCCATTACGCATCATTGCAGCCTGCATTTCGTTTCGGGCTTGTCGAGGCCCAGCGTGTCGAGCTCGCTCGTCTGGTGAAGAAATCCTTCCTGCGGGGAGACGGAAACGACCATGCGGCCGTCCGAAAGCAGGATCGGCTGACGCAATTGCTGGTTCCAGGGGCGCAGCGTCAGGCGCACGCCCTTGAAGGCGGCGATTGAGAAGTCGGGCGAGACGAGATAGGCGCGAAGCTTTTCGGGCTCATTCGAGGCCGTGCGCGTCGCCGCCTCGCCGATCATTCGCATGGCGAGCCAGGCGTTGCTGTCGCGCGCATTCATCGTGCGGCGGAAGCTTTGCATGAATTGGTTCTGCAACTGCTGCGCGCCCCATTGCTCATGCGCGCCGTCCCAGCTCGTGGGGACGAGCCCGGCCGAGCCCGCGACCGGGCGTGGATCGAAGGTGCGATAGGGGAGATAATTCGCGAAGACTTCCGATTCATCGGCGGCGATCAGCACGTCATAGCTTGGCGCGCCTTGCGTCAGGACCGGCATCTGCCGTTGCGTCTGCACCGAGCCGGAGTTGCTGCGCCGCCCGCCGCCCAAATCTTGGAAGACGCGCTCTTCGACGATCTTCGCGCCGAATTTCTTGGCGCTGTTTCGATAGGCTTGCGCCAGGAGCTGATCCTCGGGATGCGAGCCCTTGATCATCAGCCAGCGAGACCATTTTTTCCAGACGAGATATTGCGCGAGCGCGTCGGCGAGCATCGCCCGCGAGGGAGCGACGTGAATGACATCGGCCCGGCAGAGTTCTTCGCGCAGCGCTTCATCGGGCGCCGAGACGTTGAAGAGAAGCGCGCCCAACGCTTTCGCGCGCTCCGCGGCGGCCAGCAGGCGCGGCGCCGAGAGATCGGCGATGACGACACGCACACCCTCTTTGGCCAGTCGCTCGAGCGCCGCCGCTGCGTCCTCGCTGTCATCGAGCTTTGCGTCGATCGTCTCAAAACTCTGGCCCGTGAATTTGCCGGTCGTGTTGTTGTCGGCCGCGCCCATCAGCGCGCCGGCGAGCACATCGTCGGTTGCGGGAAGATCGAGAATCGAGAGGGTCTCGCGCGCGTGTGGCTCCCGCAGGACGCCGACCTTGATCGTCGTCGGCTCGGCCTGCGCAGGAGCGGCGAAGAAGAAGGCGAGACAAAGGGCTATGAGCCGGCGCATCGGCGTCCTTCTCAACCTCCGAGAGGAGGGGGCGGGCCGCATTCATGCCGCCTTCGCCCTCCACGATCAATGAGATTATTGGGACGCCAGCTTCGCCTTGATAGAAGCGGCGGCTCGGAGCGCGCGCCGCCGCTCCGCATTTGCACCAAGGATCGAAGCCCGTGCCTGCGGAACTCTTCAAAATGCTCGCCGCGGTCGTCGCCATGGCGGCTGGAGTGTTGGGGCTCATGACCTTGCGCGCGCCGCAGGAGGTCGCTTTCACGCCGGCGCAGCTGCAAAAGCGCATCGACCCCTTGCTCGACAAGGATCTGCCGCTCAAGGGGCCGGCGGCGGACATCGTCGCCTCGCTGCTGGCCCGCAAGGTCGATGTCGCGATCACTGACGGGCGCGTCGACATCGCCGTGCTTCTCCAGGGAAAGCTGGTCGTCGGACCGCCCTTTTCCGTCGCCGCCAGCCTGCGCGGGACGCCGCGATATGACGACGGCGCCTTCTATTTCGAACCCGAGGAAGTTCGGCTCGAAAAATTCTCGCTCGGCGAGAACGGTAAGCTCGCGGGGGCGCTGGCGGGCCTCGCGCGGCTCGCGGGGCCGGGCGCGGCCGATCTCCTCGAAAAGAAGGGGCGGGAGCTTGAGCGCGCCACGAAAGGCCTCGCCGAAAACGCGATTAAAGCCGAGCTCGGGAAAAGGCCATTCTATCGGCTCAAGGACGATGCGAAAGGGGAGGTTGTCCGCGCGACGCTCGATTCGCTCACGATCGAGGGCGATAGGCTCGTGATTCGCTTCACGCTATGGCGCGCGACGCCATGGGCGGCGCTCGGCGCGGCGGCGTTGCTCGGGGGTATCGTCCTCTTCGTCCTGGCGCTCAGCCGGCGCGCGGCCTGAGGGAGAGTAGCCGAGCGCCGCCCGCACGCTGCAAGCTCGTCCTCAAAAATTTCCCGGCTGCGCCAGGAATATTTTGCCCTATCTACTGAGGCGCGTTTTCGTGGGCCGGCTCCAGGGGGAGGCGATGAACGTAGGAGGGCAGAATGACATTCGGAAAGGCAGTCGCGACCGGTTTGATCGCCGGGAGCTTCCTTGTCGGCGCGCCGTTCCTCGTCTCCACGGCCGCCTTCGCGGAGCAGTCTGCGATCAAGGCCCTGGACACCGACAATGACGGAACTCTGGATCTCGCCGAGGTGACCAAGGCGGCCGAGGCTGTTTTCGATCGCCTGAACAAGGATCAGGACGACACGCTGGATCGCAAGGAGCTCGGCGCGCGACTGACGGCCCAAGAGTTCGCAGCCGCCGACCCGGACAAGGACTCCACGCTCACAAAGGAAGAGTATGTCGCGCTCGCAACGAAGCTCTTCAAGCAGGCGGATGTCGACGGCGACGGCAAGCTCGAGGCGAAAGAGCTGAAGTCGAAAGCCGGGCGCGCGCTTTTGCGTTTGATCCGCTGAGGCTGTCCTGCAAATCGGAATCACGGAGACGCGGATGAGGACGCTCGCCTGCGGATTGGCCTTACTCCTCGCGACGGGCGTCGCCGGTGCGGCCGAAAAGCCCGTTCGTTTCTGGAATTTGACGAGCGAGACCGTGACCTCCTTGCGCCTCGCCCCGGCCGGCGCGAAGGATTTCGGGCCGGACTTGGTCAAGGGCGACTTGGATGGCGCGGTCGATCACGACGAGCGCCTGGCGATCAAGGATCTGACGCCCGGAACCTACGACGCCGCCATCGGTTTCCGGAGCGGTCGCGCCTGCGTGGTCAAGGATCTCAAGATCGAGGCCGCTTCCGTCGTCTCGATCGAGGAAAAGGACCTCGCCTCCTGCAGCAAATGAGAGAGTGCGTCGCTCCTCGCCCTTTAGCCTTCCTGCGCGTCGATCCCCTTCAGAACGTCATCTTCGCGCCGGCGAAGAAGCCGGTCGGCGCCGAGATGGAGACCTGGCGCGGGTCGACGAAGTTGAGGAAGGGAATCGCCTGCGTGTCGAAGAAGGTCGCGAAGCTCCGCGCGCGCACGCCGCCGATATTGTCGATCAGCCCATAGACCTGAAAGTTCTTCGTTACCTGATAGGAGCTGCGCAGATTGACGGTCGCGTAGGACGGCAGCGTCCCGAAAGCGTTGATCTCGTCGCCGCGCACCCAATTGCCGGCCGAGTAGACGACGTCCATGCCGATCTTCCATTCCTTGGTCAGCGCATAGTCGAAGCCGCCCTTCAGCCGGTGCTTGGGGATCGACGTCATATGCGAACCGGGCATGACCAGGATCGACGAGGCGGGGATTCCCAGGGCGTTGAACGCCACGACCCAAGGATTGAAGGGCGAGCCGAGCTCGATCATCGAGCGGAAGGTCGCGTCGGTCAGCGCGTAATTCACATAGGCCGAGAGCCTCTCGTCCGTGTAGCGGATTTGCGTCTCTAGCCCCTGACGCTGCGTCGTGCCGGCGTTCTTGAAATAGCCCTGACCCGCGATCTCGCTTGGCACGCTCAAAATGTCGTTGAAGCTCGTCGTCCGGAACACGCCCGCCGACCAGTCGACGCGGCCGGGGAGAACCGCGCCGGCCTCGGCGGGAAGGTAAGCCGCCGGGCGGAAATCTCCCCTGAAGCCGCTTTCGATCGAATGGGCGACGACCTGCTTTAAAGTCGGATCGGCGACGAGGAAATTGTCGATGAGGCAAGGACGGTTCGGATCGGCGCAGCCGAGCTCGAGCGGAGTTGGCGCGCGGTTCGACTCCGAATAGCTCGCATAGGCCGCAACTTCGGGCGTGATCTTATAAGTCGCGCCGACGACCGGATTGACGTGCGCATAGCTCGACGAGCCGTTGAGCTGCGTGCTGTAAAGGTCGTAGAGCGCGATGCGCGCGAGATTGTAGCGCGCGCCGGCCGTGAAGGTGAGTTTGTCGGTGGCCTCGAAAGTGTCGAGCGTGTAGACGCCGAGATAGGTGTTGGCGGCGTTGAGTTTGACCGGGGCCACGTCGCCTGCAGGGTCCAAAGTGGTGATCCCGAGGCCGGGAACGGTCAGATCGTAGGGGTTCAGCAGGCCCAATTCCTCGCTGGCGGCGAAATGGGTCCAGCCGTGCTCGAGATTGACGCCGAAAGTGATCTTGTTGGGGCGCTCGACGAGCTTGTCGGTGTTGTCGATCTGCACCGTGCCGCCCACCGTGCGCGAGGTCGTCCAGGTGCGGTCGATGACGGAAAGCGGCACGGTCGGCCCGAAGAAGTCGGGCATGTAGGTCGGATTGCCGCTGCCGTCGCACAACGTCGCGAGACCGCATGAGGCGAAGTCCGTCGTGTTGCCGTCGACATGCGCCTGGTCAAAGGCGCGATAATGCGCGTCGGCGAGGAGCTTCCAATTCCGCTGCGGCGTGAAGACGCCGTTCAGATCGAATTGCGAGAGCGTATTCTTCGTCGTCTGCGGCGTCGTGTAGACGGAGCTCGGATCGACGTTGACCAAATCGTTGGGGGCCGCGGCCGAGACGCCGAACTTGTTGTCGGCGATGTTCGTCGAGGCGTGGATTTCGGCGCTGTCGCCGCGCCAGCCGAGATCGCCGTAGAGTTGGTGGATCTCGGAGCCCGAGAATTTGCGATAGCCGTTGTCGCCGGCGGCCTCGACCGCGAGATAGGCGGCGACGCCGTCCTGCTCGACGCCGAATTGCATCGAGCCCTGGCGACGGCCGAAGCTGCCGCCACGGCCGTCGAGCTCGAAGCCATGGTAGGTGAAGCCGTTCTTCATATCCATCACGACGGCGCCGCCGATCGCGTTGAGGCCGAAGAGCGGATTGCCGGTGACGATCGCCGTGCGGTCGATCGCGACGGTCGGGATCAGATCCCAATTGACCGTGTCGCCCCAGGCCTCATTGATGCGAACGCCATTCATATAAACGGCGAGGCCTTGCGGCGTGCCGCTGACCGGCGAGGCGACGAAGCCACGAAAATCGACCTGGGGCGAGAAGGGATTGCCCTGCACGTCCTCGATGATCACGTTGGGAGCGACGCGCTCCAGCGCCTGCGCCACGTCGAATTCATGCGTGTGGGCGATTTCCTGCGCTGTCGTGATGTTGACGGCGGCAGGGGTCGTTGAGAGCGGCGGCGCCTGCGGCGTCGGCGCCGGAGACGGAGCGGGATTGGGCGCGGGCGCCGGGGCCGGCGCTCTCGCGGCAGTGCGCCGTGGCGCGGGGGCCGTCGGATGCGGATTGACCGCCACCGGATGCGGATTGACGACGACCGGCTGCGCCGCCGGCGCGGGCCTCGGGTGCGAGCGAAGCGGCGAGGAGATGTTGATGTCGGGCAGGGCGGTCTGAGCCTGGGCCGCCTGCGCCAGCGCGCAAGCCAGCGCCGCCAGGGATAGTCTCAAGCGGCTCATCGCGCTCATCCTGCTTCCCAGAGACTTGAGCGAGCCCCTCGCTCGCCTCCGCCTTTGGTTCCCAAGCCCGCCCGCGGGGCAAGGGTTTCCGTAACCCCGTATAATGCCGAAGCGGGCTTTTTTATTCGGGATTTTTTCCCAAAGGAGCGCCGCCGGGGCCGGGGAGGGGGAGCGCGGCCTCCAGGATCGCGCCTTTCGGCGCGCCGGTTTTGAACGTCAGCTGCCCGCCGAGCGCCGCGATCCGCTCGCTCATCCCACGCAGCCCGAGGCCCTGCCGCCATCCGGGCTTGAGCCCCGTCCCGTCGTCGTCGACCCGCACGCGGAGCTCGCGCCCGCCGGCCGGGCGAACGTCGATCGAGACGCGCTGCGCCTCGGCGTGGCGGAGCGCGTTGGTCAATCCCTCTTGCGCGATTCTGTAGGCGACGAGCGCCGTCGCTTCGTCGAGCGCGCAATCGGTGACGGCGAGGGTGATCGTCGCCTGGGGATGCGTCTCGCGCCATCCGCGCACGAGCGCGTCGAGCGCGCCGGCGAGCCCCAGCTCCTCGAGCGCCGCCGGCCGCAGCCGCGCGAGAATGCGCCTGTTGACGCCCTGCAGGGCGGCGATCTGCTTGTCGAGCTTTTCGCAATCCTGTTCGACGCCCGCGCCTTGCGGCTTCCGCCGCAGCGCGCCGACGCCGGCGCGGATGGCGAAGAGAAACGGTCCCATCTCGTCGTGCAGGTCCCTCGCGATGTCACGGCGCTCGGTCTCCTGCACGTCGATCATGCGGCGGAGGAGGTCCCGATTCTCGGCGTCGAGCCGCGTCAAAGCCTCGGCGAGCGCATTGATCCGATCCGTGATGACGGCGAATTCCGGCGAGCCGGCGCGCGGAACACGCAAGCTTCTTTCGCCCTTTTCCAGGGCCTCCAAGCCCTGCGCGAGCGCCGAGACTGGCGCGAGCGTGCGTGAGATGGCGATGAAAACCAGGGCGAAAGCGGCAAGGGCGACGACCGCGCCGCCGAGTGCAAGCCCCAGAATCTCTTCCCAGATTTCGGCGATTTCGTCGCTGGGGTCGGCTGCGATCAGCACCGCGCCCGGCATGGGCGCCGGCGCCGCGATCCGCGTGATCGTCTCGCGTGGCGTGGCGAGCCCCGCGAACCAGCCCGGCGCGCGGCGAGCCCCGACTGGGCTTTGAGAGGGCGGCGCCGGATCTCCCTCGAGGAAGATGCGCACATGGCGCAATTTCTGCGCCTGCGCGAGGAGCCGCTTCAACTCGGCCTGCGGATCCGGCGCTGTCGCCGCGCGCGCAAGCGCATTTTCGACGAAGTCCTCGCCGAGACGCGTCGCGGCTTCGGCCTCCGTGCGGATGCGCGCGCCCGCGTGCAGGACGAGCGTCGCAATCCCAAGCGCCAAGCCCATCGCGAGGACCGAGGCGAGCAAGGTCACGATGCGCGAACGCAGCGACAGATTTTCGATCATCGAGCATCCTTCGTCGAAGGCTCACTTTACGAAAGGGGCCTTAAGGGTCAATGTGCCGGCCCGCAAATAGGCGCGCGGCCCAATCGTCCGCTAAGGAGGAGACTTGAAGCGCCGGGGAGAAGAGTTGCGATGCGCGTGCTGATCGTCGATGACCATCCGATCATCGTCGCGGGCTGCTCTGCGATGCTTGCGGGCGAAGGTGGCATCGAAGTCTTCGAGGCGCGCGACGCGGAGACGGGCCTTGCCGCCTATCTCGAGGCGAAGCCTGACATCGCCGTGGTCGACATCGCGCTTCCCGGCGCCTCAGGCTTCGAGCTCACGCGGCGCATTCTTCGTCACGACGGCGAGGCGAGGATCGTCATCTTCAGCATGAATGACGATCCCATATTCGCTGCGCGCGCGATCGAGGCCGGAGCGAAGGGCTATGTCACGAAGAACGGCGATCCTTTTCTGCTGCTGCGGGCTTTGCATGAGGTCGCCCGCGGTCGCATTTTCCTTACGCCGCCGATGGCCGGCCGGCGCGTTGATGAAGCGAAGCCGCTCGACAACCCGCTCTCCCGGCTCTCCGCGCGGGAGATGGAAATTCTGCGTCTCTTGGGCAAAGGGTTGGCGCTCGCCGAGATCGCCCACGAAACCGGGCTGTCCTACAAGACCATCGCCAACGCTGCCGCGCTCATGAAGCGCAAGCTCAACGCCCGCACGCCAATGGATCTCGCTCGCATCGCTTTCGAGCAGAAGCTTTCCTGAGATCCTCCGCCCGAAATCTACGTGGAGACGTTTCGTCTTGCCCCCGCCTATCGCCGAGAATCTTCCGCTCGAAGGCCGCACGATCGCGCTCGTGCATCCCGCGTGGCACAGTTGCGGCACCTATCGCGTGGTGCTCGGCCAGGTTGCGGCCTATCGCGCGCTCGGCGCGAGAGTTTATCCGATCGCGGTCTCCAGCGACCCGGGCTTTAGCCCGCGAAGAGACTGGATCTGGCGCGGCTTCAGGCGCGCGACGCCGGAGCTCGACGCGGGAGAGCGGCATTTCGCCGGCGCGCCCTTTGGCGCCGTGGTCGATACGCATTTCCTCAAGACCGTGCTGTGGCCTTATATCCATGGCGATCAGGCGGTCATCCGCACGGGGATGGCCGAGCGCGCGACGCTGTCGCCGGAAATTCGCGCGACAAATTTTGATCTCGTCCATTGCAATCACTTCTTTCTGATGCCCGTCGCCGAGCGTCTGGCGCGGAAGCGCGCGAAAATTCTCCTCGACAGCCATGATCTGCAGGCGCGCCAATTCGCGCTGATGAACGAGCGGATGCCTTGGCTGAAACCCCATGTGAGCTTCGGGGCGATGCTCAAGGAAGAGCTTGCGCAAATGCGCAAGGCCGATCTCCTCATTCATCTCAACGCCGAGGAGGCGGAGGAATTTCGCGCGCTCCTGCCGCAAATGGCGCATGTGCTGCTGTATCCCGCTGTTCCGGGGGCGCCGAAGGGGCCGGGCGGCGAGGACATTGTGATCGTCTCGAGCAACAACTCCGCCAATGTCGAGAGCGCGATCTGGTTTCTACGCGAGGTCGCGCCGGCGTTGGCGGCTTTGCCGATCAAGATCGCCGGTAGTGTCGATGCAGGCGTCAAGGCGCGCGCGCCTGATCTCTATGCGCGTTACAAGGACTGGTTCCTGGGGCGCGTCGACGATCCGGGCGAGGTCTATGCGCGGGCGAAGCTCGTTCTGCTGCCGACGATCGACGGCCACGGTCTGTCGATCAAGACGGTCGAAGCCATGGCGAGCGGGCTGCCGCTCGTCGCGACAAAGCGCGCTTTGCGCGGCATGAGCGAGGAAGCGCTTCGGTTAGAGGGCGTTACGATTGCGGATGCGCCGCAGGAATTTGCGGACGCGGTGAAGCGCGCCGCATTGTTGCCCGCGCGCTCGCCGCAGGAACGTGAGAGAAGCGCGACGCGCGGCTTTTACGACGCGCATTTTTCGGCCGAGGCCTACGAGAAGAACCTGCTCGCGCTCATCGCGCCGCTGCTGCCCGCGGCATAGCTACCTTGCCGTCGCACAAGCGGGAGAGGGGACCCTAACGATCGAGATCGTGCGAATTGCCGGTGAAGCGCCGAGTCCAGCTCCCTCTCCCGCGCACCCGCGCAGCAGGGGATGGGGGGCGCCCTACGCCTCCCAAAAATCCAGCGCCGGAAAGCCCTCGCCGATGAGCAGCGCGTAAGTCTCGTAAAGCGGCAGACCGACGACGGCGGAATAGGAGCCGACGACGGTCGCGACGAATAACCCGGCGCGGCCCTGAATTGCATAGCCCCCCGCCTTGCCGCGCCATTCGTCGGTCGCAAGATAAGCGGCGATCTCGGCGCTGCTCAAGCGCTTGAAGCGGATGCGCGCCTCGGCGAGGCGGCGCCGCTCCGCGCCGCGCGGCGTGATGAGGCTCACCGCCGTATAGACGCGGTGCTGACGCCCTGAGAGAAGATGCAGACAGTCCTCCGCCTCTTCGCGGGTCTCGCATTTGGGCAGGACGCGCCGGCCGACCGCGACGACCGTGTCGGCGGCGATGAGATAGGCGCCGATCAGCTCGGGCTGCTTGTTCTTGATCTTGTTCGCGGCTTCCGCCTTGCGGGTCGCCAAGCGCTGCGCGAGAAAGCGGGGCGCCTCGCCGCGCTGCGGCGTCTCGTCGATCTCGGCCGGGAGCAGCGCGTCGACCTCGAGCCCCGCCTGTTGCAAGAGCGCCAGACGCCGGGGCGAGGCGGAGGCGAGCACGAGCCTGGGGCGCGCGAGAACGGGTTGAGGTGTCACGGTCTTTGCGCTCCCCGTTGATCTTTTACCGGAATCGATAGGTGATGCGGCCCTTGGTGAGGTCGTAAGGAGTCATCTCGACCAAAACCTTGTCGCCTTCGAGCACGCGAATCCGATTCTTGCGCATCTTTCCGGCGGTGTGCGCGATGATCTCGTGATCGTTCTCGAGCTTGACGCGAAACATCGCGCTCGGCAGCAGCTCGGTCACGATTCCCGGAAATTCAAGAAGTTCTTCCTTAGCCATGAGGTCCCTTGCAGGAGGCGGGCCAGGGGGCCGCCCCGTTTCGGCGCGGACCCTAATCGAGAATGGGGGATTTGTGAACCGGAGTGTTGGGTCGATTGGAATGGCCGCGAGGCGGCATTTTTAGCGTTCCGTGCTGGTTCCATGATGGGGCTTATGCGACCTGGTTCATTGCCGAAGCTCAGGCTCGTAGCGACCCTCAGGGAAGCTTTTGGCATGGTTATGTTTTGTCTGCGCGGGGGCGTAGCAGCGAACGGACACGATGCGCCGCCCATTCATATGCTCGCGCAAGGTGTCCCCGTTCAGCACCTATTTCAGTGCCTCTTAAAACGACCGCTTCCATAAGGGTGTCACCCGCCTTTCCAAATGCAAGAAGCTGAGCTTTTAAGGGATTCAGGAAATCGGCCGCTTCCCCTGTTTGGGCGTAACGGTTACGAAGTGCCGCGTGTATATGATCTAGTTTTTGAAGTTCTTGGTCTAATAACCGTAGTGCCGGAATAAGTGAACGCTCGTACATTTCGATATTCATGTTTACTTTAAGGCGCTGTTCACCAGTTGCTTTGTCTGAGTTTTTTATCTCTAGATCAAGAGCCTGATTATACGTTAAATCTCCATCGCAAACCCTCAAATATGGCATAAATCTACCGTTGGCGGCCGTCAGCCATGCAGAGCCATTCAGGTAAATCTCCTCAATTTTTGCTCGGCGCAAAAGCCGTTGTTCTTTTGCTTCAGTAAGCGAGATGCTTATGACTGTTGCCAGTAGGCCAGATGATAAGACCGAGGCAAATATGACGGCAATGTCACTCATGGTGCTCTCTGTGTTGAATCACCGAAAGTCTAGAAAAAATGCATCGTCATCGATTTTTACCGCTCTTTTCGAAGGGAACGATTTCTCCGGTCTCCAGATCGATTAGCTCGATGATCCCGGTATGGAGAAAGGTTCGCCGCTCACCCCAGCGGAAATGACACCGTGCCGTCAGGCGATCCGAGCCGCGCCAAATGCGACTGATGACACGCCATGAAACTGCGCCCTTCCCGTCTTGGTAGCACAGTGCTAGCCGGCAGTCTTTCGTTTCGAGACGATCCTTGCGGCGCGCTTCCTCGATTGTGTTCGGACGGGGGGTCAGCGCTAAAGGCTATATCGACCGGCGCACCACTCATCACGCCGACAAAGGCGCTAGCATCGATTTCCGCGTCACCAAAACGCCAATGATGACGGTCGGCCACGAAAGTTTTTTTCTCGCCGGCAACCCGTGCATTCACATACACAGAGCCTCCGTGGCGACTGGCGAGGGAGACGATAAAGCAGCGCTCGTTGTCTATTTGGGCGGCCAATTCCGGCAGGGCAATTTCTGCCTGCGCCCATATGCGTTCGACAAATGCGCCATAATCGTCGTCTTCGCCCGAAGTTGGAGTTGCGTGGGGTGACGCCGCGACAGCCCGACGCTCACGATATTCCATTGACGCCTCTGGTAAAACTTCACTCCTAAAGCGATGTAAATCCTCTGTCCAATACTCCGTAAATTCATTCTTGGTGTCTCTAAGAGTTTTGCGCAGCCACTTGGGATCGTCTTCTGCATCCTGCGCAGCAGCATCGAGCCGTTCTTTCATTTCATCGACATATTCCATGAGGTTCTCGCCCAGAGTGTTGATGGCGTCAAACGCCTCTTTGCGTGGCAACTCATGAAATCCTTTTGTATGTGCTAGAACCAGTTTACGGTCGAATGCGGCAATGCCGTCAAAATTGGCCATGCCCGTTCGTTTGATGATTGCTGCTGGAACATCCTTGACAGCGATATGGGAGCGCGTGTCGCCGATAACATCGACAACGCCCCAAACATCAAAGGTCTGCCCGATTAAGGCGAGATACGGCTTGCCTTCCTTAAGCTGCAAGGGTTCGTGAGAAACTTTCGCAGTATTTTTTCGAGCGATCGCCGTAGCATCTCTCGGTGGGGCGGGAGGGACAAGCTGCAAGGGTTCGTGGGAAAACTTCGCCGTTTTTTTTTGGGGCAATCGCCGTAGCGTCCCTCGGTGTGGCAGGAGGGACAGGCTTCTTAAAAAGGTCGAATAGTCCCACTTGCCCCTCCAGAGATCGCAATTTCTCCTCCGAGCCATTAAAGTCGAAATGATTTGGAAACACCACACCACATCTTGGCGCGGGCAAATCTCAACAATTTCGCAACAAATGTAACTCACTGAAAAAAGTGACGGACTTTTGTGCAAAAGTTTGGCGCCAAAGTCGGGGCGTCACCATAGCTCGATCAGAGCCATGGGAAGGTCCGCCTAAGGACCAGAACCCGCCCTCCAGACCGACCCGCCGCCTTAACCACTGGTCCGCTTGACAGGAGCGCTTCCGGACCCACGGTCGGCTTTTTTCGTCGTGGGCAGCGGGAGACGGTTCAAAACCGGCACGGTCGCGCCACTGTGATCGCCTCAATCAACATATTCGGTGAGAGTCAGACCCGCCTCGCGGATCCGGATGGGCGCCTTCATGGCTCCTGCTCACTTCTGGGAGCCACCCGCTACCAGCTAGCGGCGCCGTCAGAAAAAGCTTCGGCTTGATTACCGTTTTGGAGTTGGCGGCTAGTCTGGTGGCGGCATTGCGACGGTGTCGGAAGCCGAAAAACCACGCGTTGCCTTTTTCGCGCTTCTGCGTTGGCGTAAGGGCGCAGTTTGCTCACGCGGATCCGCCGCAGCGACAGGCGTTTCATTCGGTGGAGACACATGTTGCGCAAGGACGACTTGAGTTTCCCATCGTTGAGTGCAGGACCTTAAGGACGACGTGCCGCCGACGGGCTCCAAAGGCGTGGCGTTAAGGGCGCCACTGAGGCAAATGCTCAAAAGGGTGAGGGACATGGGAGCCTCTGTAAGAACGGGTGTGATCATGAAACGGCTGTCGCCCTGAATGGTTCCCGACTTTTTTGACCGACCGGGCCCTCCGATTTCGCGAAGAGCGGGTCGATAGACGAAAGACGAATCTTGCTTCTGGCGCGGCGAGTTGTCTCGCCAGCGGAGCGTGCGACTTTTCCTCCTTTCGCTTGACAGGTTTGCGAGGGCGCCTATGCTCGATCCTCTTCGTCGTGGGTCGCGGAAGACGGTTCAAAACCGGCACGGTCGCGCCACTGTGATCGCCCGAATCACGCCGGGCGAGAGTCAGACCCCGCTCACGGCAAGCCGCCCTCTCGATGGACGCGAGATCCAAGGAGCTTTTTCGATGCCCGCCCCCACGCTTTGCGCCGCCCGCCCCGCCGCCATCCCTTTCGCCGCCATCCTGCCCTGGGCGATCTTCGGCGGCCTCCTCTTCGCGATCGGCCTCTATTTCGTCGGCGTGGAGCAGGGCGCGACGGCGCTCTTCGACGGCGCCAAGGTGCATGAATTTTTGCACGACGGCCGGCACCTGCTGGGCTTCCCCTGCCATTAACGGCCTCTCTCACAAAAAGTGAGCGATGATCGGCCGAGTCTTCTCCCTCTCTCGCGCAGCGGGGGAGGGGCGGGGAGGGAGCGCTCCAGAGGGCCCGACCCGGCCGTAGCCGCGAAGAGGCTGATTTCATGATGGGAAAGCTGCTGGTCGCCGGCATGCTGGCGGGCCTCGTCGCGGGCCTGATCTCCTTCGGCTTCTTCAAGCTCGCGGGCGAGCCTTCCGTCGAGCGCGCCATCGCCTTCGAGCAGGCGATGGATAAGGCCAAAGACAGGGCGGGCGCGGCCGAGCCCGAGCTCGTCAGCCGCAGTGTGCAATCCGGCTTCGGTCTTTTGACCGGCGTCGCGGTCTATGGCGCGGCGCTTGGCGGACTTTTCGCGATTGGCTTCGCGCTGGCCTATCGCCGCATGGGCGATTTCGGCCCGCGCGCAACCGCGGCGCTGATCGCGGGGGCGGGCTTCGTAGCCGTGCATCTGATTCCGGCGCTGAAATATCCCGCAGCGCCGCCGGCCGTAGGCGCAGCGGAGACAATCGGCTCGCGCACAAGCCTCTATTTCGCCTTCCTGTTCATCTCGCTCGCCGCGATGATCGCCGCCGGCGCGCTGCGGCTTCGGCTCTCCGCGCCGCTCGGCGGACTGAGTACGGCGCTCGTCGCGGGCGCCGCCTATATCGCCGTGATGCTCCTCGTCGCCCTGGCGCTGCCTCAGGTCAGCGAAACCCCGGAGGGTTTTCCCGCCGCCGTGCTCTGGCGATTTCGCGCGGCCTCGCTCGCCGGACAGGCGCTCATGTGGGCCGTGCTCGGTCTGGGGTTTGGGGAAGCCGCCGAAAGGCTTTTCGCGCGCGAAACGGATGTGTTTCGCGCGAAATTTCGCTGACGGCGCAAAGCGAAATCTACGCGCCGTGACGACGCGCCTCGATCTCCTCTGCTCGGCCTCGACCGCCGGCCTTCGCGCCGCGGCCTTCCCGGTCGAAGAGCCGCTTGATCTCAAAGGGCGAGCGGCGCTGGCGCGACTGGCCGGCCTCTTCCAAGGCTATGACGCAATCTTCTGCAGCCCCGCGCTCTCGGCGGCGGAGACCGCCCAAGGGCTGGGGCTCCACGCGTCGCGGGAGCCTGCGCTGCGCGACTGCGACTTCGGCCGCTGGTCGGGCCGCGCGCTTGCAGAGATCGGAGCCCTGGAGCCGGACGCGCTCGCGCTTTGGCTCGGCGATCCGCAAGCCAGCCCGCATGGCGGCGAGTTTTTCGCCGAGGTGATGATGCGCGTAGGCCGGTGGATGGACGCGCTCCCGGAAAACTCCGGCGCCATTCTCGCGATCACGCACGCCGCCGTGCTGCGCGCAGCAATCGTCCACGCGATCGGCGCGCCGCCGCGATCGCTTCTCTCCATCGACGTCGCCCCGCTGGGCCGCGCGAGGCTTTCGCGTGCGGGCGGAGTTTGGAGGTTCGGCGGGCACATGCCCGCGAAGGACGGGCGATGACGCTGCTCGAGCCTCAAAACTGCCAGTGCAGTCGGGCCGCCAGGAGATTTGCCGTACCGCGCGCCCCGTCATAGGCGGGATCGACAATGAGCTGATAGTCGAGGCCGACTTTGATGTTGGGCGTCAGCGCATAGTTGTAATAGGTCTCGATAATCTTCTCCAACCGATAGACGGGCAGGCCCCCGTCGCCGATGAGAATGCCGAGGCCGCCCGCCGCGAAATAGGCCTCATGCGAATTGGCGAGCCCGTTGAGTATGCCGGCGAAGCCGAGCGTGTCGTTCGGGCGTCCCCAGTCCTTGCCGGAAATCGAGACGCCCGCCTGCGCGGTGCGGTCGATGTCGGCGAAATCCCAGGGCTCCACGCCGCCGTCAGTGTAGCCGGCGCGCGCGAAGAAACCGACGCTCTCATTGACTTGCTGCTCGAGATTTAGGCTCACGCCCGGGCGGTTGCGGAACTTGCGATCCAGGGCGAGCGCGAGGCTGGGGTCCATCCCCGTTCCAGCAGCGATGTTCACCGCGTCCTGGAAGCTGCCGGCGCGACCGCGGCTGAGATAGCCGGTCAGTTTCAGCTTGCCGGGCTGTCCGAAGAGCTCATGCCGCTCCTCGATTTCGCCGACGACCTGGAACTGGCTCAGATTCGGGTCAAGGCCATAGGCGGGCCCATTCAACGCGCCGCCGGCAGGGACCGCGGACAAGTCGAAAATCCCTGCGCGCGCGGTGAAGCGGTCCTGATACCATTCGGCCGCCGCGCCATATGTGAAGCCCCAGGCGTCGCCCGCGTAATCGAACGTGCCGGCGTTGATCATCGCCCAGTTGAGGAAATCGGTCTTGGGGTTGTTGGCGTATTTGTTCGTGTCGAAGATGTCGACGACGCCGAACTTGCCGACGGTGAAGACCAGCCGGTCTTGGGAGACCTCGTTCGCGAACTGATTAAGGTCGGCCTCGACCTTCTGCTTGTCGCCGCCGAGATCCACCTCTTGCCGCAGGAAGGCGCGCTGCACGCGCGCATAGGGAAAGGCGTAGCCGAGCTTGTAAGATTCTCCGCTCGGGAAGCCCGCCGCGCCATGCGTGTTGCCGAGGCCGAAACCCTGGTCGATCTCCGGATTGACCCATAATTCCGCGCCCGGCCAAAAACGCAAGCCCGCATAGAGGGTCACGTCATTGGTCTCGCGCAAGTCGCCGACGCGCGAGAGGCTATTCGGCCCGTCCCAGGCCGCGCGGAATTTGGGATAACCCTGCGCGACGGTAGTCAGTTGCGCGTGGAAATTGACGCGGTCGTCGTCCGTGAGAGTCCAGGCGGAGGGCTGCGGCGCGCTGAAGGCCGCCAGCGCCGGCACGGGGAGCGTGTCCCCGAAATGATAGTTCAGCGCGAAGCGCAGCACTTGCGGCGCGAAATCCGAGCGAAACGTCTCGCCGTTCGCCAGGAAGTTGACAGGCTTCGTCCCGAAATAGGTGTAGAGATATTCAAGCCGCGCCGTCCAGCTCGGGATCAGCGGAATTTCAACGCCGCCGCCGACGGTCCACCCGGAGCGCCAGAAGAACGGATTGTCCGTCGTGCCGCTAACGGCCGCCGTGAGCGTCTGCGAGTTGCGGGTCCAGGCGGCGCCGCCGGTCGCATAGAGCAGCCAGTTGTTGGCGAAAACATAACCGACGCGGCCGCGCAGCGACATCGCCGCTTGGATAGATTCCATGTAGGTCGCGGGCCCGAGAGACAGCGAATTGAAATTGGCCGTCACGCCCGTGGATTGACCGGAAAGGTCGGGATAGGCGGGAAAGGAGAAATCGCCCTCGAGTCCGAGCAGCACGCGCGACGGCAGCAGGAGGTTGTAGCCGCCCTGAAAGCCCCCAAGGAAGCTGCCAGCCTCGGTGAACGTGTCGATCTGCTTCGCAAGCCCGCTCGAGTTCCAAATATCCGGACCCGACCAGTTTGATTTCCCGCCGGCAAATCCGATGTGGCCGCCGAAATAGAATCCGTTCCAGGGATCGGGCGGCGTGGAGGTTTCCGCCGCGTTTTTGGATTCCGCAACGTCCGCCGCTTGGGCGCTGGAGAAATACCCCGCCGCCAAGGCCAGCGCCGCGAGCGATACCGACCGAGCGCCCCGTGCGGAGAAGTTTTTCCTGTGATCGCAAGGCGCTTCGCCGCCGGACATGTCTCACACCTCTCGAACGAGCCGCATGTATCTGCTGCTCTAAGTCTGTCGTGAGCCGCACAGGCGCGCAATCAAAATAAGCTGAGATTGGAACTCTTCAAGAAATCCCCCTCAACCGGACCGAGGTGTGGCTTTTATGCAACACCGCGACGAAAGCAACGTCTGGAAGAGCGTCTATTTTGGAATCGTTTTGAGCTGCGAAATACTCGTCCAGCTTCGCAGGGGCCGCAGCCTCGCGCCAACGTCATGAATCTGTGATCCATTGCGGCGATCCGGTCGCTAAGGCGAGTCGCGCGCCAATTTTTGGACAGGAGGCCTCGATGACGAAGCAAAGGCTCGGGGTCTGCTATTACCCCGAACACTGGCCGGAGGATTTTTGGGCCGTGGACGCGCGCCGGATGCGCGAAATCGGCCTCACCTATGTTCGCATCGGCGAGTTCGCCTGGTCGCGGCTCGAACCCGAGAGCGGCCGCTATGATTTCGACTGGCTCGCGCGCGCGATCGGCGTGCTGCACGAGGCGGGACTTTCCGTCGTGCTGGGCACGCCGACCGCGACGCCGCCCAAATGGCTCGTCGACAAAATGCCGGGCATGCTCGCGCTCGATGCGCAGGGCAGGCCGCGCCAGTTCGGCTCGCGGCGGCATTATTGCTTCAGCTACGAGCCCTATGCGCGAGAATGCGAGCGCATCGTCACGGCGCTCGCCGACGCCTTCGGCCTTCACCCCGGCGTCGCCGCCTGGCAGACCGACAATGAATATGGCTGCCATGACACGGTCGAGAGCTATTCGTCCGCCGCGCGCGACGCCTTTCGCAACTGGTGCCAACGCAAATATGGCGACATCGCAGCGCTCAATCGCGCCTGGGGCAATGTCTTCTGGTCGATGGAGCTCTCGTCCTTCGATCAGATCGAGCTTCCCAATCTGACCGTCACGGAAGCCAGTCCCGCCTGCCTCCTCGATTTCCAGCGTTTCTCTTCGGACCAGGTCGTCGCCTTCCATCGGCGTCAGGTCGAGATCATCGGCCGATATTCGCCAGGCCGCGACATTCTCCATAATTTCATGGGCGCCTTCACCGCCTTCGATCATTTCGCGCTTGGCCGCAATCTCGACGTCGCCGCCTGGGACAGCTATCCGCTCGGCTTTCTCGAGCGTTCCAATCGCGACGAGGCGTTTAAGCGCCGCTTCATGCGGGTCGGCGATCCGGATTTCCAGGCCTTTCACCATGATCTCTACCGCGCCTGCGGGCAGGGGCGTTTCTGGATCATGGAGCAGCAGCCGGGCGCGGTGAATTGGGCCCCGTGGAATCCGCTCCCGGCGGAAGGCGCCGTGCGACTTTGGACCTTCGAGGCCTTCGCGGCGGGCGCCGAGGTCGTGAGCTTTTTTCGCTGGCGCCAGGCGCCCTTCGCGCAGGAGCAGATGCACGAGGGCCTGCTCCTGCCCGACAGCGAGCCGAACGAGGCCTATCATGTGGCGGCGGTCGTCGCGCGCGAGCTCGAGGCGATCGGCGCCAGGGTGGAAACCGAGTGCGCGGATGTCGCGCTCGTCTTCGATTATGAAAGCGCCTTCGCCTGGAGGATCGAGCCACAGGGGCAGGACTTCGCTTATCTCGACCTGATCCTGGATTTTTACGGCGCCCTGCGTCGGCTCGGGCTCAACGTGGACGTCGTGCCGCCGGCGCCGGAAGCTCTGGCGCGCCGCAAGCTCATCGTCGCACCGGCTTTGTTTGCGTCGAGCGCGGCGCTCACGGAAGCCTTGGCGGAGAGCGGCGCGGTCGTGCTGCTCGGTCCCCGCAGCGGCTCCAAGACCGAGGACTTCCAGATTCCGCCGCAGCTGCCGCCAGGCGCCTTTCGCTCGCTCGTCGACGTCGCCGTCCATCGCGTCGAATCGCTGCGCCCCGGCGCTTCGATTGCTGTCGGAGACATCGAGGGCGCCGCGTTGCTCCGCTGGCGCGAGATCATTGCGGCGGGCGCAGAGGCGGAGGTTCTTCTCCGATGCAGTGACAGCGCGCCGGCGCTCACGCGGCGCGATCGCTTCCATTATCTCGCGGGCCTCCCCAACGACGCCTTGCGCGCCGCGGTCCTTCGCCGACTCGCGACCGACGCCGGCCTCGCCATCCTCGATTTGCCCGAGCACATTCGTCTGCGCGACAATGGTCCAATGCGCTATGTCTTCAATTATGGCGAGAGCGACTTCGATCTTTCGGCGATCCTGCGGGACGCGCCGCTGCTCCTGGGCGAACGGCGGCTTTCGCCTTGTGGCGTCGCCCTCTTCCGCCAGCCCCGCTGAGTTGGGGCGGGCGCGATGAATCTAATCGACAACCTCCGCTCGCGCTTCCTCGCGAGTTTCGTGGCGAGCCCGCAGATCTATCGTGCGCCGGGACGGGTCAATCTGATCGGCGAGCACACAGATTATAACGACGGCTTCGTCCTTCCCACGGCGATCGAGCTGGCGACCTACGCGGCGATCGCCTCGCGTGACGATCGGCGTCTCGTCGTTCATTCGCTCGCCTTCGATGAAAGCGTCGAGTTCGATCTCGACGATGCGTCTCGCGCGCCGCGGCGCCATTGGAGCGATTATGTCCTCGGCGTCGTGCTGGCGCTTCAGCGTGAGGGGCTTGCACTTTGCGGCGCGAACATAATGCTGGCTTCCGACCTGCCGATGGGCGCGGGCCTCTCGGCCTCGGCGGCGCTCGAGGTCGTCGCGGGCTTCGCGCTCTGCGACCTCTGCGGCCTGTCGCTCGATCGGAAGGACCTTGCGCTGCTCTGTCAGCGCGCTGAAAACGAATTCGTCGGCATGCGTTGCGGCGTGATGGACCAGCTCATCAGCTGCTGTGGCGTTTCGGGTCATGCGCTGCTCATCGATTGCCGCACGCTGGCGATGCGGGCTGCGCCGCTTGATGAAAAAGCGCGGCTCGTAATCTGCAACACGATGGTCAGCCATGAGCTGGCGGGGAGCGAATACAATAAGCGGCGCGAGGAGTGCGAGCGGGCGGTTGCGCTCCTCTCCCAAAAGCTCGATGGCGTGAGCGCCTTGCGGGACGTGTCGCCTGAGCAGCTTGCGCTTTGTGGTGGGGACTTGCCGGACGCGATCCTGCGGCGCGCGCGTCATGTGGTGACGGAAGACGCGCGCACGCTGGCTGCGGCGGCGGCGCTCGAAGCGGGGGATCTCGCTCTTTTCGGGAGGCTCATGAACGCCTCGCATGCGAGTCTGCGCGACGATTACGAGGTGAGCTGCGCCGAGGCCGATCTCATGGTCGATCTCGCCCAGAACATGCAAGGCGTCTTCGGCGCGAGAATGACCGGCGGCGGCTTCGGCGGCTCGACGGTCAATCTGGTCGAGGCGGGCGCCACAGAGCATTTCATGGTCTCGATCGAGGAAGCCTATCGCCGGGCGACGGGACTGACCCCCCAAATCTTTTGCGCGACGCCGTCCGCGGGCGTCGGACCAGTCTTTGCGCCATGAGCGACTTTCTGCAAAGCGCGCCGCATCGGCGCTTCAATGCCTTGACCGGCGCCTGGGTGCTCGTTTCGCCGCACCGCACGCAGCGTCCCTGGCGCGGCCAGCTCGAAGCCTCAGCCGCGGAAACCCTGCCGAGACGTCAGCCGGGCTGCTATCTTTGCCCGGGAGAATTGCGCGCCAATGGCGAGCGCAATCCCGATTATGAGACCGTCTATGTTTTCGACAATGACTTCCCCGCGCTGCTTCCCGATGGCGACGGTGAGCTCGCGCAGGAGGACGAGCTCCTCCTCGCGTATCCGGAAACCGGTCTTTGTCGAGTGTTGTGCTTCTCGCCGCGCCATGATCTGACCTTGTCGCGGATGGAGTCGCGCGACATCGCAAAAGTCGTCGAGGCGTGGCGGAGCGAATATATGACGCTCGGCGCTCGGGAAGACGTGCGCTACGTGCAGATTTTCGAGAACCGCGGCGCGATGATGGGCGCGAGCAATCCGCACCCGCATTGTCAGATCTGGGCCAGCGCGAGCGTTCCCGAGGAGCCGCTCAAGGAGGACCGGGCGCAGGCCGAATATCTCGCGCGGCGCGGCTCGTGCCTTTTATGCGATTATCTCGCGCGTGAGAGCGCGGCCCGGGAGCGCGTCATTTGCGAGAACGACGCCTTTCTAGTCGTCGTTCCCTTCTGGGCCGTGTGGCCGTTTGAGACGATGATTGTCTCGAGGCGCCACTTCGGCGGTCTCGACGAAATGACGATTGCGGAGGGAGAGGCGCTGGCGGACATTCTGAAACGGCTGACGACGCGATACGACAATCTTTTCGACGCGCCTTTCCCTTACACGATGGGGCTTCACCCAAAGCCTAGCGACGGGCGCGCCTATCCGCATTGGCATTTTCACGCGCATTTCTATCCGCCGCTGCTGCGCTCGGCGACGATCCGCAAATTCATGGTCGGCTATGAAATGCTCGCGACCCCGCAGCGCGACATCACGCCGGAGCAGGCCGCCGCGCGGCTGCGATCCAGCGCGGAGTGTTTTGGCTGATCGCTGACCCAGCGACTCGGCCCGCAGTGGCAAAGATCGGATGCTCGGAGCTCTGTTTCACGCATCGAGTAGAACAGATGCATGGGTCGGCAATGCGCCAAGCGCGGTCATTGGGTGGGGGGATCTTGTTTCGCGCCGGAGAGTGCAACGCTGTATGTTCGCGCGCAACGCCGACCTTAGGCCGGAGGGGATTTCTCCACTCGCACACGGCTCCAGAGGCTGTTCCTCAGGGATAGAGAAACGGAAATGCTCTGCAGGAGGAGGTATAAACAGACGAGCTGAGGATCATGCGCGGCAAGGCGCACTCAAGAGATCTTGGGAGTTGCGTGATGGTGGACCCTTCGCTTTATCGTAACTTGGTGAAATTGAGCTTGTTTTCCTGCCTCATATGTGTCGAGATTTTGGTTCTGGGTTGCATTTCAAATAGCGGAGAGGCTTTGGCCAAGAGCGATCTCTGGAAGGGATGCAGCGACGCAGACCTCGACGCGCGGATCGTAAGTTGCTCGCAGCTTATCACGCGCGGAAATCAGGAGACCAAGAGCAATCGGATTACGGCCTATATCAATCGAGCCTCCGGCTATCGGGCCAGAGGCGATTACGACCGCGCCCTCGCTGATCTCGACAAGGCGCTGCGACTCGATCCTAAGTCGGCGCCAGCGCTTTCGGAACGCGCGTCGATCTACCATGCAAAAGGCGAGTTCGACCGCGCCATCGCGGATTACGACACGACGCTAAAGCTCGACAAGGATTCTGCGGCCGCGCACGGCGGGCGGGCCAGAGCTTATCGCGACAAGGGAGATCTCGAGAAAGCGCTGGCCGATTTCGATGAAGTCGTGAGGCTCGATCCAAAATCAGCGTCAACACACGTCGATCGTGGCGCCATCTATGAGGCCCAAGGCGATTTCGATCGGGCCATCGCCGATTACGACGCGGCGATCCAGATCGATCCGGGCAATGTGAACGCCTTCCTCAGTCGAGCCAACGCTCATCGCGCCAAGCACGATCTCGAGGGCGCCAAGCAAGACCTCGAAGCCGTGTTGAGACTCGCCCCGCAGCTCACCGCAGCGCAAGACATTCTGGACGAAGTAAATGGGCTCATCGCCCAGAGCGCTGCGCCTCCGACCGCAGCGGCCCCGACGGCCGCCTCTGCGCCTGCATCTGCAACTGCGCCTGCGATAAGTCCAATGTTACTTGTACTTCTGGCGCTGGTCGCATTGCTCGGATTATTGGCAATAATCGTCATAAACTTCCGCTCGAAGCCGGTCGACAAGGACCGTATTTCTGGGGCGGACCAACATGCCCGTCCCCGCGACGGTTATCTCGCCGAGTTCAGTCGACTACCGCCAAGCGACGCCTGCGCGAGGGCGGAATCCAGTCTCGAAGGACTGTCTCAAACGGAGGCCGCCGCGCGCCTTGAGAAATTTGGCCCCAACGTCGTCGCCCGCGAAGGCAAGGCCACCATCCTCCAAGAACTATGGAGCCGCGCCCGCAATCCGCTGAACGCCCTGCTGCTATCCTTGGCGACCGTTTCCTATTTTTCGGGGGACGTCCGCGCCGCCGTCGTCATTGCCTCGATGGTGGTGCTTGCGATCGTAACCGCCTTCATCCAAGAACACCGCTCGAACGAGGCGGCCGCCAAATTGCGCGCCATGGTTCACACGACGGCGAGCGTCAGGCGCACCCCAAACGATGCGAAAAACCCGTTTGTAGAAATTCCCATCGAGCAACTCGTGCCGGGAGATCTCGTTCGGCTTTCCGCCGGCGATATAATTCCAGCCGAACTCCGCCTGCTCGAAGCCAAGGATCTTTTCATCAACCAATCGACGCTGACCGGCGAAGCTATGCCAGCAGAGAAATATGCGCACGCGGGCGATCGCGACTGCGAGGACCCCTTCGACTTACCGAACATCTGTTTCATGGGTGCGAACGTCGTGTCGGGTTTCGGCACGGGCGTGATCCTGCGGACTGGTCCCAAAACGTTTTTTGGGCAGCTTGCTCACCAGATCGCCGGGCGGCGCGTGCCGACCGCCTTCGACCAGGGCATCAACAGGTTCACTTGGCTAATGATCCGCTTCATGCTGGTGATGGTCCCAACAGTTTTCCTGATCAATGGCCTGACGAAACATGATTGGCTGGAGGCGCTGCTCTTCGCCCTGGCGGTGGCCGTCGGGCTGACGCCTGAGATGCTGCCGATGATCGTCACAGTGAACCTCGCCAAAGGCGCGATCGCCATGTCACGCAAGAAGGTGATCGTGAAACGGCTCAACGCCATCCAGAACTTCGGCGCAATGGATGTCCTGTGCACGGATAAAACCGGGACGTTGACGCAAGATCGAATTATTTTGAAGCGCTGTCTGGACATATATGGCGAAGACTCGGATCGGGTTCTCGAATACGCCTATCTTAACAGCCACTTCCAATCCGGACTCAAGAACCTGCTCGACATCGCGGTTCTCGAACACCACGAATTGGCTGCCGCGCTTCGCCCAGATCATCAATTCAAGAAAATTGACGAAATTCCCTTCGATTTCAACCGCCGGCGGTTGTCAGTCCTCGTTCAGGGCGATGATGGAAAGCATTTCCTCATCTGCAAGGGCGCAGTGGAGGAGGTGTTTTCAATTTCCACGCGTTACGAAGCAGGGACCGATTGCGGGCGCTTGGACACGTCTCATTTCGACGCCGCCAAGCGCGAGACGGCGGAACTAAACGCCGACGGCTTCCGGGTGATCGCTGTCGCTTACAAGGAGATGCCGCCGGAGCAAACAGTCTATGACGTCGCGGACGAGAGCGATCTGACGCTTCTCGGCTATATCGCTTTTCTTGATCCCCCGAAGGAAAGCGCGGCGCAGGCTATAGCAGATCTCGCCAAGGCCGGGGTTTCCGTCAAGATCCTTACCGGTGACAATGAGATCGTCACGCGTAAAATATGCAAGGACGTCGGGCTGAAGGTCGATCGCATCGTGCTCGGATCCGAGATCGAGCATATGAGCGACGATGCGCTTTCGGACCTAGCAACGACCACGATCGTGTTCGCGAAATTGTCGCCGCCTCAGAAAGCCAAAGTCATCGAGGCCCTGCATCGCAAAGGACATGTCGTCGGCTATCTCGGCGATGGAATCAACGACGGGCCGGCTTTGAAGGTTGCCGACGTGGGGATCTCGGTCGACACCGCCGTCGACATCGCCAAGGAATCCGCCGACATCATTCTGCTCGAAAAAAACCTGCTCGTTTTGGATGAGGGAGTGATTGAGGGTCGAAGAGTTTTCGCGAATATCACAAAATACATCAAGATGGGCGCCAGCTCGAATTTCGGCAACATGTTCAGCGTGCTCGGCGCGAGCATCTTTCTGCCCTTTCTGCCGATGGCGCCCATACAAGTTTTGACCAACAATCTCCTTTATGATTTTTCGCAGACCACGATTCCAACTGATAATGTTGATGAAGAATACCTAGTGTCACCACGAAAGTGGGACATCGGCAACATATTCAAATTCATGATCTTTATCGGGCCAATCAGCTCCATCTTCGACTACGCCACCTATGGCATGATGTTGTTCGTCTTCAACGCCTGGACCAATCCGTCGCTGTTCCAAACGGGATGGTTCGTTGAATCTCTCCTGACGCAAACACTGATCATCCATATCATCAGAACAGCGAGAATCCCATTTGTGCAGAGCCATGCGAGCCCCGCCCTCATCGCAACGACCATCATCATTTGCGCGATTGGGATCGCGCTGCCATACACTTGGGTGGGCTCGGTGCTCGGGTTCACGCCGCTTCCCTCGCTCTACTGGCCACTGGTCAGCGCCATGATGCTGACCTACGCGGTTCTCACGCATTTTGTGAAAGTCTGGTTCATACGCAGATGGGGGCTTTAAATTCTCCCCTGCCGTTGGGTAGTTGGATGGCTGGTTTGGGTTATCTTCGCCCCGTCCGGCCTTGCCAGGAGCGCGTCTGCTCAGCTTTTGCCTTGAGTTCTCGATCGCTCGCAAAAACCGGGCTCGCCCTCGGTCTCCGCATCATGCAAATTTTGTGGCGCTAAACGCGGGCAAGGTGGAAGCGCTTAAGCGATGGCTCCGGCCGAGGCAGCGAATTAACCGTGCGGTTGCCGCTGGCCCGGCGCGCCGTGCTCATTCGCTAATCGCATTCAGCGCGTCCGCGGCCTGAAGAAAGCGCGCGGGATTGACTGCTTCGCCGTCAGCGCGCACTTCGTAATGCAGATGCGCGCCGGTCGAGCGGCCGGTCGAGCCGACGCGTCCCAAAATCGCGCCGGGCGCGACGCTCTGGCCTGGCGCCACGTCGATCTGCGACAGGTGTCCGTAGCGCGTCGAAAAGCCAGAGCCATGCTCCACCTCGACCATATTGCCGTAGCCGCCCGTAGGTCCGGCCGCGACGACTGTCCCGCCCGCGGCGGCGCGCACCGGCTCGCCATAGTCGTTGAGAAGATCGACGCCGCTATGCAGCGCCGGCTTGCCCAAAAACGGATCGGTGCGATAGCCAAATCCTGACGACAGCCGCAGCTCGCCGTTGAGGGGCTTGCGCAGCGGCAAGCCTTGCAGCGCGCGGCGCAGGCCATCGAGGGCGCTGACGGCCGATTGCGCGGCGGCGAGATCGCGCTCGAAAGCCGTCGCCGCGGCGCTCGGCTCCTCGAGAGCGATAAAAGGTCCCCCCATCGCCCCGGCCTTCTTCCCGCGCGTCCGCTGGACAAGGCGATCGGCGGAAAGGCCGGCGATGTCGAAGACGCTTCTCAGCCGGTTCGCCGCGGCGATCGCCGGCCGCGCCACGGCCGCGAGGCGGAAGGTTTGATCGCGCTCGGTCTCATCGAGCGAAGCCGCGAGACCGTCGAGCCGCGCCTCCATGGGGAGGCTGGGATCGGCGGCGGAAGCGAGCGCGACCGAAGGCTGAGGGGGCGCGGCGGGCAAGAGCGTGGCGCGATCCGCGCGCTTCGCGCCTCGCGCGCGCGTTTCGACCTCCCCGCCGAGGCGCAGGTCCCAATCTTCTGGCTGAGGCTTTTGTGGAGCGGGCGCCAAAGCGGGCGGGGCGGCCCGCGGCGCCTTGACCTGCGCGCCCGAGCCCATCCCCGCGCCCTCGGGCGCGGAACGCTCCGCGAGCTCGGCGAGGGCGGCGGCGCGCATCTCGAGCATCGTCTCGCGCAGGATGAGCTTCTCGATCTTGCCCTCGATGCTGTCCTGATCGACCATCTGTCGGGTCAACGCCTGATCGAGGCGCAGCCGCGCCGCCGCGAGCTGGTCCTCATAGGAGGATTGCATTTCGATCTGACGATCGAGCAGGCTTTTCAGCATGTCGTCGCGAAAAAGCATGTAGCCGCCGGCGCCGATCACGCTCGCCCCAAACAGCGCGGCGGCGGCGCCAGCAAGGAGGAGCGCGCGCGGCGACAGGAGCGATCGATTGTTTTTCGAGTGCGTCCGTCGAGCTTGCTGGCGTGACTGGACCTCGACGGATCGAGACGACGGGTTGCGCAAATTCTCTGCTTTCATGCGGCGGCGGCGAGCGGCTGCGATTTGAGACGCGAGCAGACATCATCATGGTTAATGGTTCGCCAAGGCGCGCGCTGCGAAAAAGCCCGGGTTTGTCGACAACTCATCGTTCGCTGCGTCAGCGACGCGGGTCGAAAGGAGACGCGAGACAGCGCGGAGCTTCGCCATTATGATCGCGCTCTCGGAGCGGAGCGCGATCACTTTCGGAGCGAGCGACATGCGCAATGTCGGCAGAGCCTTCGGCGCCTTGTTATTTTCACTGCTTTCGGTATCGACGCTCGCCGGCGAAGAGGCCGCGCGCGCGGTGGCCTCCGCCTACAACGACTTCGGTCAGGAAATCTTCGCGAGCCTCGAGAAGAAGAAGGGCAACATCGTCTATTCGCCCTATTCGGCCGGCGTCGCCTTTTCGATGGCGATGTCCGGCGCGAGCGGCGCGACGCGCGCCGAATTCCTGAAGACGATGGGCTTCTCGCAATCCGTAGCCGAGATCGAGAGCGCGAACGGCGAGCTCGCGCTTTTGCTCGCGAGCTACGCCGGGGAGCGGCTCGATCCGGCGACCCTCGCGGCGAGCGCGAGAATCGCCTGTCTGCAAAAACCCAATGCGAAGGCCTCAGATTGCGAGGCCGCGGCTCAGGCCGCAGCGAAAGCTGGCGAGCCCCTCACCGAACTCAATGTCGCCAATCTGCTGGCGATCGCCAAAGGGCCTGTCTCGCAGGGATACAAGACCGTGATCGCGGCGAAATATGGCGGCGAGGTCTTCGAGGATGCAACTCCGCAGCGGATCAACGCTTGGGCCGCCGAGAAGACGAAGGGCCATGTGACCCATGTCGTCGATTGGCGGCCGGACGAGGCCCCGGCCTTCATCCTCGCCGACGCCGTCTATTTCCATGGCCGATGGGACGAGGCCTTTCACGCCGCCAGTACGGGGCCGCGCTCCTTCACGACCGCGTCAGGAGCCAAGGCCGACGTTGCGACGATGCAGAAGGTCGAGTCGCTGCCTTATCTCGATGACGAGGCTTTCGAGATCGCCTGGCTGCCCTATCGAACCGAGGCGCTCGGAATGATGCTCGTGTTGCCCAAGAAGGGCTCCTCACCGGAGGCTGCGCGGGCCCGACTCGTCAAGGAGGGGTTTGGCCAGATTCTCGACCGCCTGACCAAGAGCGAGCCGACGCTCCTCGATTTGCGGCTGCCGCGGTTCTCGACCGCGGGCGAGGCGCATCTCGTCGAGCCGGTGAAGGCGCTGGGTTTGAGGCTGCCCTTCGATCCCCTTCGCGCCGAGTTCAAGAATGTTTCACAGCGGGCGGAGAAAGGGGCGCTTTCCATTGACGACGTGTTGCAGAAAACGACGCTCGACGTGACCGAAGAGGGCACGCTCGCCACCGCCGTGACGATCGTGAAAATCGTGGCGGCCGCGGCTCGGCCGACGCCAGACAAGCCGCCGCAGCCCAAGCCTTTCTATGTCGACCATCCCTTCCTTTTCTTCATCGTGGATCGCCAGTCCGGGGCGATGTTGTTCGAAGGCAGGATCGAGGACCCGCGCTGAGCGCGCCGGCGGCTCGTTTTCCTTCGCACTATAATTTGGGGTATGACGGCAGTCGCCGTTTCGCGTCATCTGGGCGCGCGGCAGACCGCGGAGATGAGGGGATTGCAGAAATTCGACGCCGTCGTGATCGGCTCCGGCCTGGGCGGACTGACCGCGGGCGCGCAGCTCGCGAAGGCCGGCTACGCCGTCTTGCTGCTCGAGCGCAATTTCAGCCTGGGCGGCGCAGCCTCCGTTTATCGCGTCGGCTCGCTGACGATCGAGGCTTCTCTTCACCAGACCTCCGACGCGAGACATCCGCGCGACGTGAAGCACCGCATCCTCAAGGAGCTCGGCGTGCTCGACGAGCTCGAATTCCTGCCGACGGGTCCGGTGCATAGGGTGCGCGGCGGCCCGGTCGGCGAGCCTTTTGCGCTGCCGGCAGGCTTCGACGCCGCCCACCACGCGCTCTCCGAACGCTTCCCGGACAAGCGCCATGCGATCCGCGACTTCCTCAATGACGTGGAGCGCATCCACGATTTGCTTTGGAACATTCGGGAGGCCCGCGACGGCGCCTCGTTCGCCAAGTTCCAGCGCGCGCTGTGGGAGCTGGAGCCAGCGGCGCGCGACTGGAACGCGACGCTCGACGAGGTGTTCGAGCGCTCTTTCGGCGCGGGCGAGGCGCTCAAATGCGCGCTCGGCGCCAATCTCCTTTACTTCGGGGACGATCCGAAGCGCATCTGGTGGGTTTATTATGCGCTGGCGCAGGGCGCGAACATCGCGTCGGGCACGGCCTATATCAAAGGCGGTTCGCGGCAGCTGAGCCTCAAGCTCGCCAAGGTCATCACCAAGGCCGGCGGCGTCGTGCGCCTCGGGCGCGAGGCCTCGGCGATCCTGACGGACTCGCAGGGCGACGTTAAAGGCGTCCGGCATGTCGCGCGCAAGACCGGCGACGACGACGAGGAGGTTTCCGCCCCCGTCGTGCTGGCCAATTGCGCGCCCCATGTCGCGGCCGAGATCCTGCCCTCGCCGCAACGGGGAGCGATGGAGGCGGCTTTCGGCGAGACGCCGCTCTCCACCTCGCTCTTTTGCGCGAATTTCGGCCTCTCGGCGCGCCCCGAAACGGTCGGCATGAAGGATTATTGCGAGATCGTGCTGCCGGAAGGCATGACGCGCTTTTCACAATATGGCGAGGGCGTCGAGGCGCTCGGCGCGAATCCGGACGACGCGCTGCCGCCCTATGCGATTGCGAACTTCACCGCCGTCGATTCCGGACTCTGGGACGAACCGCCGCATCTCGTCGCGGTGCTCGGCCTCGACCGGCTCGCCAATTGGAAGGGTCTGCCGCGCGAGGAGTTGGTCGCGCGTCGCGACGCGTGGCTTAGCGCAATCGAAAAGCGTCTCGAGCGCGACTGTCCTGGCTTTGCGGGCCTCGTCCGGGAGCGCGTCTTCCTCAACGCCCATTCGATGGCCGGTTATCTGAGGACGCCGGAAGGCGCCGTCTACGGCTTCGAGCCGCTGCCGCCGGAGGCGCCGATTCTTGCGGGCTTCCCGCGCACGCCGCACACGCCCGTCGGCGGCTTGTATCTCGCGTCGGCCTTCGGCGGCGAACACGGCTTCAACGGCGCGATTCTTTCAGGCGCCGAGGCGGCGCGGCTCGCGGCGCGCGACCTTGAGTTGCGGCGTCTCGACAGCGGCGGCTCCGGCTGCTAGGCATGGACCGCCTGCCGGCGACAAGAAAAGCCGGGGTTTCTGTCGCGCGCTTTTCGCTCGAAGAATTCCGTTCGAGCGTTAAGTAATCGCGTCAGATGAACTTGTTGGAGCGAATTCTGGTCGCAAAGGGTTACCAACTTTTGCGGAAATTTGCTCTAAGCGGCTCGCGCGGCGGGCACGGACGGGAGCCTTACGGGAAAAGATGAGCCACGCTACGCTCGACGGGGCGCCGATCGCCATCGAGGACGCCTATGGGCGCGCCGCGCGGATTCTCGAGGCCGCGAAGTTTCCGCTGATCGCGGGGCTCGGCGCTGACGCCGCCGGGGCGCGGGCGGCGATCCTTCTCGCCGAGCGGCTACGCGGCGCCTATGACCACCTCGCCTCGGACGCGATTCTCGCCGATCTCGACGTGATGCGTAGTTTCGCGATGTTCACGACGACGCCGAACGAAGCGCGCCTGCGCGCCGACGTCGTGCTGCTCGTGGGTCCAGGGCTTGTTGCGCAATCCCCCGTGCTCTTCGAGCGGCTCGCGCTCGAAAAGAACGTGCATTTCCAAAACGGCGCGCCGCGCAAGGTGATCTGGCTCGGGCCCAAGGGCGGCGAAGGCAAGATCGAGGGCGTCGAGGTTGAGACCCTCGCCGCGACGCAGGAGACGCTGCCGTCGATTCTCGCGGCGATTCGCGCCCGCGTCGGCGACAGGGCGGTCGCGCTCGCGCCTGCCGTCGCCAAGAAGATCGAGGCGGTCGCCGAGACGCTCAAGGCCGCGCGTTTTGGCGTTGCGGTCTGGTCCGGCTCCAGCGTCGACACGCTCGTCGTCGAGGCGCTGCAGGGCCTCCTTTCCGACCTCAACGCGACGACGCGCTTCACCGGCGTTCCGATCGGCGCGCGCTCGGGCGCCGCGGGCGTCACGCAGCTCAGCGGCTGGATGACGGGCTTTCCGCCGCGCACGAGCTTCGGCCGCGGCTATCCCGAGCACGATCCCTGGCGCTTCGAGGCCAAGCGTCTCGTCGAAAGCGGCGAGACCGACGCGGTGCTGTGGATCTCGGCCTATGACGGCGAGGCGCCGCCGTGGAAATCGGGCGGGCCGCCGCTCGTGACGCTCGCGCCCAAGGGCGTAAAGCCCGGGCGCGGCCTTCACATCGGGATCGGCCGGCCGGGCCACGATCATGACGCGCTCGAATTCTCACAGGCGATCGTCGCTTTCACCTTGACCCAGGCCAGCGCGCCGAGCGATGCGCCAAGCGTCGCAGCCGCGATCGCTGCGATCAACGCCAGGATTTCGGAGGGCGCCTCTTGCTGACCTGTATTCACGGCGGCCATGTGATCGACCCCGCAACGGGGCGCGACGGCGTCGGCGACGTCTGGTTCGAGAACGGCCGGATCGTCGAGAAGCCGGAGGGCCGCGCGCCGGACGTAACCTACGACGCGACGGGCCATTTCGTGATGGCCGGGGCGATCGACATTCATTCCCACATCGCCGGCGGCAATGTGAACACGGCGCGGTTGCTCCTGCCGGAGATGCACCGCGCCATCCGCGCGCGGCTCGCCGGCACGCCGCTCTCGAACGCGAAGTGGTCGACCTTCGAGACTGGCCGTCTCTATGCGCAGATGGGCTTCACCACCGTCGTCGAGCCCGCCATGGCGCCTCATGCGGCGATACAGACGCATCTCGAGCTCGCCGACACGCCGCTGCTCGACACGGGCGCGCTGACCGTGCTCGGCAACGACGACTTCTTCCTGAACCAGCTACGCACGGGCGAGAGCGAGACGGCGATCAACGACTATGTTGCGCGCACCGTCGAGGCGACCAAGAGCCTCGGGCTGAAATGCATCAACCCCGGCGGCGTCGAGGGCTTCAAGGAGAACATGCGCGTCTTCGGGCTCGACGACGTCGTGCCCTTTTATGGCGTGACCTCGCGCCAGATCATCCAGGCGCTGCAGAAGGCGACGCAGGCGGTTGGCATTCACCATCCGCTGCATCTGCACATGAACAACCTCGGCATCGCCGGCAATATCGAGACGGCGCTCGCGACGATCGACGCCGTGCAGGGTCTGCCGCTGCATCTCGCGCATGTGCAGTTCTACGCCTATGGCAAGGAGGGCAAGAACGCCTTCTCTTCCGCGGGCGCGCAGTTCGCCGAGAAGGTCAACGCCAATAAGAACGTCAGCGTCGACGTCGGCGCGGTGATGTTCTCGGACACGGTCACCATCTCTTCCGACGTCTTGAAGCAGTTCAACAGCATGGCCGGCGCGAACCCGAAGAAGGGCGCGATCTTCGACGGCGACGCCAATGGCGGCGGCATCGTGCCTTACGCCTATAAAATCTCCAACTACTACAACGCCGTGCAATGGGCGGCGGGGCTGGAGCTGTTCCTGCTCATCGACGATCCGCACCAGCTGTTCTTCACGACCGACCACCCGAATGGCGGCCCCTTCACGACCTATCCGGAGCTTTTCGCGCTGCTGATGAGCGCGGATATGCGCGCGCAATGGCTGTCGCGCGTGCCGGCGGACGTGCTGGAGGTGACGAAGCTCCCGGAGATCAAGCGCGAATACACGCTCTACGAGATCGCGCAGATGAGCCGCTCGGGGCCCGCGAAGCTCTATGGCTTCACCGATCGCGGCAAGCTCGCGCCCGGCGCCGTCGCCGACATCGCGATTTACAAGGACCAAAGGGACAAAGCCGGCATGTTCCGCAAAGCGGCGCTCGTCTTCAAGGACGGCGAGCTCATCGTCGAAGCGGGAGAGGTCACGCGCTACAAGCGTGGCAAGACGCTCCATACCAGCCCGAAGTTCGATAGGGCGATCGAGCGGCGCCTCGACCGCTATTACGACGATCTCTACGGCCTGCCGCGCACGATCTTCGACGTGCCGCAGGCGGCGCTTCCCAACGCCGACGCTTTCGCGGAGGTCGCATGTCGCAGCTGACCCGCCGGGGCGTCCGCATCGACGACAGTTTCGCGGAGGCCTTTCCGATGGCCGGCACAGGGCTGGTCGTCACCGCGCCGACGCGGAAATGGGCGATGATCGCCGCGCAGACGGCGACGGGCTACGCGACCTCGGTCATCGGCTGCGACTGCGAAGCCGGCATCGACCGCGAGTTATCGCCGAAAGAAACGCCGGACGGGCGTCCGGGCGTGCGCATCCTCGCCTTCGGCTTCTCGACCAAGGCCGTGGAAAAGGCGCTCGTCAATCGCGTCGGCCAATGTCTTCTCACCTGCCCGGGCACCGCCGTCTTCTCGGCGATGGAAGGGGACGTGAAGATCAAGGTCGGCGATTCGATGCGCCAGTTCGGCGACCGCTGGCAGATCTCCAAGGTCGTCGACGGCAAGCGCTTCTGGCGCGTGCCGGTGATGGACGGCGAGTTTCTCGTCGAGTCCCAGGTCGGCGTCGTCAAGAAATGCGTCGGCGGCGGCAATCTGCTCATCATGGGCGAGGATTGGGACAAGACGATGCGCGCGACCGAGGCCGGCGTCGCGGCTATCGGCAAAGTGCCGGACACGATCACGCCCTTTCCCGGCGGCATCGTCCGCTCCGGCTCGAAGGTCGGCTCGAAATATAAGGGCATGAGCGCCTCGACCAATGACGCCTATTGCCCGACGCTGCGCGGGGTGGCGAAGAGCGCGCTCGATCCCGACATCGGCTGCGTGCTCGAGATCGTTATCGACGGGCTCTCGAACGAATCCGTGGCGCAGGCGATGCGCGCCGCAATCAAGGCCATCGTCGCGCTCGGGCCCAAGAATGGCGCGAAGCGCATCGGCGCCGGCAATTACGGCGGCAAGCTCGGACCGTTCCACTATCATTTGAAGGACCTTCTGCCGTGAAGCCGCTGGTTCTCACCCTCCGCGCCGCGCCCACGCAAAGGCTCGACCTTTCGAAGCTCACGCCCGATCGTCTGCTCGGCAAGAGCGTCAAGGAGATTGAGGCGATCGACCTCGCGACGACCAAAGCCTCAGCCAAGGTCGGCGATTTCTTCAAGCTCCGCGCCGGCGATCCGCATGAGCTGCGTTTTGACGGCGGCTCGGACCGTTTCGACTTTCTCGGCGATAAGCTGCTGCCGGGCTACTCGATCCATGTCGATGGCGATGTGGGGTTGGGGCTCGGGCGCCAGGCGCGGGGCGGGGCGATCGAGGTCTCGGGCGACGCCGGCGCTTATGTCGCGAGCGGCATGACCGCGGGGCGCATCGAGATCGACGGCGACGCCGGCGATTTCCTTTGTGCGCCCTTCGCGGGCGAGCTCGCCGGCATGGCCGGCGGACGCGTGATCGTGCGCGGCTCGGTGGGCGATCGCGCCGGCGATCGGCTGCGACGCGGCATCGTCGTAATCGAAGGCGACGCCGGGGAGGACCTGGGCTCGCGCGCCATCGCCGGGACGATCGTGCTGCTCGGCCATGCGCAGGGGCGGCTGGGCTATCTCAACAAGCGCGCCTCTCTCGTCCTGGCGCAGCGCCGCGATTTTGGTCCGACCTATGTCGACTGCGGGGCGCATCAGCTTTCCTTCGCCAAGCTCTTCGCCAGGGCGCTCAATGAGGACAGCCGCCGCGCCGCGCGCCTCTTGTCTCAGCGGCTTCAGCGCTATGCCGGCGACACGGCGGTCTATGGCAAGGGCGAGATTCTGACGCCCGCGTGAGGAGTGGGCCGGGGTGCGGCGCCGATGAAGTTCCGTTCCGCCCGGCCACCATTGGCGCGCTAGACTTTAGGTCCTTGAGGTCCGCGTCGATGAGCCAGCAAAGTCCCGCGCGGGAAGAGGTCGCTCCGGAGGCGCCGCCCGGTGAGGCTGAAGCGCATCTTCCACAAGGAGGTTTCACAGGTCTCACGATCGGCGCGCTCGGGGTTGTCTTCGGCGATATCGGCACGTCGCCTCTCTATGCGATCGATCAGATCTTCCAGGGACCCGCCGCCGTCGCGCCGACGCCCGAAAACGCCGTCGGCGCCATCTCTCTCGCCATCTGGACGATCACCCTCGTCGTTGCGGTCAAATATGCGCTGCTCGTGCTGCGCGCCGAAAACGATGGCGAAGGCGGGGTCTTCGCGCTCTATGGCCTGCTTTACAAATATCGGAATCGCGGCGCGCGGATCTTGCTCTGGGCGCTGATGCTCGGCGCCGGCCTTTTATTTGGCGACGGGATGATCACGCCCGCGATCAGCGTGTTGTCCGCCGTGGAGGGGCTCGAGGTGGCCACGCCGGCGTTCCAGCCTTACGTCGCGCCCCTCACCATTGCGATTCTGACCGCGCTGTTTGCGATCCAGTTCAAGGGAGCATCCGGCGTCGGCAGGCTTTTCGGTCCGCTGGTCATCCTATGGTTCGCCGTCATCGCGGCTTTCGGTCTTAGCGAAATTCTTCGATCGCCGGAGATCCTGGCGGCGTTCAATCCCACGCATGGCCTAAGCTTTCTCGCGCGCTCGGGTGCGCGCGAAGCCATGCTGATCTTGAGCGCGCTGATGCTGGTCATCACCGGGGGCGAAGCCATGTACGCCGACCTCGGACATTTCGGCGCCAAGCCGATCCGCCTCGCCTGGTTCGTCGTGGTCTTTCCTGCCCTCCTGCTCAACTATCTCGGACAGGGCGCGCATCTTTTGAGCGGCGCGCCGATCGTCGGCGGAAAGCTCTTCTTCAGCCTCGTGCCGGCGCCGTTGCTCCTGCCAACGGTGCTGCTCGCGACGCTCGCCACCGTGATCGCCTCGCAGGCCCTGATCTCCGGGGCCTTTTCTTTGACTTGGCAGGCGATCGGCATCGGCCTCGCGCCGCGCGTCGAGGTGCAGCACACGCATCACGCGCATGCGGGCCAGATCTATATTCCCGCCGCCAATTGGGGGCTCTACGCCGGCTGCGTCGCGCTCGTCATCGGCTTCGGCTCGTCGACGGCGATCGCGGCGGCTTACGGCCTCGCGGTCGCGGGCGTCATGCTCATCACCTCGATCGCGATGATCCTGGTCGCGCGCCGCTATTGGCGATGGAGTCGGATCCAGACCGCGCTCGTCTGGGGTCCCTTGACCTTCGTCAACGCCGCTTTTCTTGTCGCGAGCTCGATGAAGTTCTTCGAGGGCGGCTTCGTGCCGCTCACCGTCGGACTCGTGGTCTTCGCCGGGATGGCGACCTGGCGCTGGGGGCGCAAGGCGACCTTTGCGGCCTATGCGGCGCGCTCCCGGCTCACCATGGGCGATGTCGTCGATCTCCACCGCTCCTGCGCGAGCTTCGTCGAGCGCAACGCCCTCGTCATGGCGCCCGCGGCGGTGCGCCGATTCACCGACCGGGCGCCGGCGCTCTTGGGCCTTTTATGGGATCGCTACGGGGTTTTTCCGCGCAACCTCGTCATTGTCGAGGTGGTGCACCCCAAGGTCCCTTATATCCATGACAACCGCTACCACGTGACGGTCTTCGACCGCGACAGGAGCCGTGGCTGCGTCATCGGCGTCGAGCTGCGCTTCGGCTTCATGGAGGAGCCGAATGTCGAGCGCTATCTCGCCGACATGGCGCGGCACCATGAGATCGATCTACCCCCGGACCCGCACAAATGGGTCGTGCATGTCGCGCATGAGAATTTGCTGCCGGCGAAAGACATGAACTTTTTCAAAATGCTGCGTTTTCGGCTGTTTATGTTCCTGCGGCTGATCTCGCGGCCCGCCTATTACGGCTATGGCCTCGGGGACGAGGTGCAGCTCTCCGCCGAAATCCTGCCGGTCAGGGTGCAATAGAGCACGCCCCCAAAAAGCGCGAAGCGGTTTTTGGGCAAGGAGATGCTCGCTCAATAACAGCCGCAGCGTCGAGCGTCTGCTCGGCTCTCGCATAAAACTCTTGCCTGGAATTTGCTTCATCGGTCCTAGCCCGACTTCGCCAACTGAGGCGGCGCGTGCAGGTTAAGTGATTGGAATCCTTCGAGCCGAACATTAAAGGTCGGCACTACGGGAGGTTTTGGATCAGGCGGCGGCGGGAGCGGCGATCTTGGGCGGGTTGCGCCTTGCAAGCGCATTAAACTCAGTCGCCTGAAATGGCGACCGCGGCAAAGCCTAGCGAGCAGCCGCGTACCAAGTCTTGCGTGACGTCTGGCAACGGCCGTTGCGAAGCGTAGACAGGGAGGTTGCAGGCCGGAACGTCAGTGAACGGGAAAATAGCCCCGAAATCGATCGTGATCGGAGTAGCCGACTCTATCCCGTAAAGAGGAAGGCAGAATCGCAGGCCGCGACATAGCGAGCGACCTGAGGTGCTTCCGGGGTTCTTACCGCCAGCATGCAACCAAGGGGTTCGATGTGAACAAGGGAGATCCATCCGGTTCAAGCGCAAGCTTGTAGGACTCGACAAGCTGATGAGGCGAGAAGAGCCCGATGGCCGGGTGGAAGTCAGACTGACTGGTAGTACTCCGAGGCCGGGAGAGCCGGCCACATGGGGAAGCGGTCAGCGGTGGTTGAATTGTTCTTGGGCGACATGGGCTCCATCCAACGGGAGACACGGCCTTCTATTCAAAGAGAAGATCAGCTGACCATGGAAACGAAACTTGAACAGATAGCAGCGAAAGCTCGATGTGAACCAAAACTCCGATTCACTTCGCTGGCTCATCACATCACGCGTGGTCGCGTGCTGAAGAATTTATCGCAGATTCCCAAGCGCTCGGCCGCCGGGGTCGATGGCCAGACAGTGGAGGCGGCGAAGGAAAGCTTTGAGCAATGGATTGGGGCAATGCTTCAATCCGTTCACCGTCAAGGATACAGAGCGCCGGACATTCGGCGCGTCTATATTCCAAAGCCCGGAAAGCAGGAAAAACGCCCGCTCGGCGTTCCGACTGTCTCTGACCGGGCGCTCCAGCGCAGCACGGCCCAGGTGCTCTCCGCCATTTACGAGCAGGACTTCCTGCCATGCTCGTTCGGCGGCAGGCCCGGGCTCGGCGCCCATAATGCGCTGGCGACCCTCAATGAGGTGATCGCCGGCGGCAAAACGGGCTGGGTGCTGGAGGCGGACTTGAAGAACTTCTTCGGGAGTCTCGATCACGATTGGGTGCTCCAATTTGTTGAGCATCGAGTTGGAGACCCGCGACTGATCAGCCTGATCCGGCGCTGGTTGAAAGCGGGCGTCGTGGAAGACGGCGAGGTTCGTGCGAATGAGGAGGGAACTCCACAAGGTGGATCGATCAGCGTGCTGCTGAGCAACGTTTACCTGCACTACGTGCTTGATCTTTGGTTCGAACGCGTGGTCAAAACCCGGTTGCGTGGCGAAGCCTATCTGGTGCGCTATATCGACGACTTTGTGATCTGTTTCCAATATCGCTCGGACGCCCTTCGCGTGCAGGACGCCTTGTGCCGACGGTTAGGGAAGTTCGGCCTCACTCTTGAGCCGACCAAGACGAAGTTAGTCGAGTTTGGCCGGTTCGCGCAACGACATGCGGGCAAACGCGGCAGGAGTTGCCCGGAAACAATCTACTTCCTGGGGTTCACGCTGTATTGCACGAGAAACCGAAAAGGCAACTTCAAGGTCGGGATGCGTACCGAGAAAACTCGGTTGCGACGCGGCCTTATGTCTTTGCAAGAGCTGATGCGGCGAATACGACATGATACGATCAGCGACCAGGTCGACGAAATAAACGCCGTCCTGCGAGGCCACTACGCCTATTACGGCATCGCCGGAAATATCCGCGCTTTGTTGAAGGTGTATCGGGCCGTCGAGCGTTACTGGCATAGAATGTTGTGCAGCCGCAGCTGGGCCGGCGCTCACCTCACCTGGGACGCTTTCCACCAGATCCAAGAGCGGACACCTCTACAGCGACCAAAACTGCAGCTTCCCTACCGGGCGCTGCAGACGCTCGCGGTGCAACTGTGAACCAACCGCCGAAGAGCGTGGTGCGGGAAATCCGCACGCCACGTTCTGTGGGAACCGGAGGCGGGCGACCGCTTCCGGTGACCCGGTGGCTGCCCTGGCAGGTGAAGCTGCAACCGCTGCAGCAGCAGCTTGTGATCGTCTTCTGGCTCCGTGTAGCGCGACAGGACGACGAGTTGGCCGTCCGTCGTCGGCAGCTCCACGTCGATCATCTGCACGCCCGCGAACTTTTCCAAGACGGCGCGCGGCGTCAGCCCCGGGGCCAGCGCCTTCAGGCGCTGCTTCAGCGACACTTGCAGGCAATAGGCCAGAAACGCGATGAAGATGTGCGCCTCGATGCGCGCGTCGAGCTGATGATGGATGGGTCGGATCGCCAGGTCGCCCTTCAATTCCTTGAACGCCTGCTCGATCTCGACCAATTGCAGATACATGCGCCACAGCTCTTCCGGCGCGCCGCCGCCGATGTTGGAGCGCAACAGATAGCTGCCCTCGCGGCGGCGCGCCTGGCGCAGCTTCTTGCGATCGAGCGCGAAGCGGAAGGTCTCCGCCGTCACCGGCTGATCCTTCGCCGGCGTCTCGATCCTCATCAACCCATAAGCGCGGCCTGCTTCTTTTCTCGCCGCGCCGAGCTTCATCAGCAGTTCGTCGCGCGTCAGATCCTGCTGTTGCAACTCGCGCAGACGCCGGATCAGCTTGCGCAGACGGCGGTTGCGCATGGCGCTCTCCTTGGCGCGGCGCCCGTCGCTGCGCGCAAGAACGTAAGTCTCGTTCTCATGTTCGACGAGCTTCACACGCACGCTGGCGCGCGCTTTCTCCCAGGGCTTGGCGATGAAGGCTTTCTCCAGCTTGGTCAGCCGGCCGCGCGGCGTCCCGACGAGATAGCGAACCGGCGGGTCGGCCGCGCGCATCTCGGCCAGAACCTCCTCGGTCGGAATGCCGCGATCCATGATCCAGATGCGCTTGGCCTTGCCGTATTGGCCTTCGATCTTGGCCAGGAACGCCTTCAGCGTGGTCTTGTCGGAGGTGTTCCCGTCCATGACCTCATAGGCGAGCGGAAAGCCCTGCGGCGTCACGATCAGGGCGATGACGACCTGCACACAGTCGGGACGCTTGTCGCGGCTGTAGCCGAACTTGCGCTTGCTCTCGCCTTCCGGCGGATCGCTCTCGAAGTAGGTGCTGGTGAGATCGTAAAGCAGCACCTCGAAATCGGCGCCGAACATGTCCTTCCAGCGCTGCTGCAGGTAGGAGAACAGCGCCTGCTTGTGCGCGGCGAGCTTGTCGAGGCAGCGATAGAGCGTGCTCGGCTGCACGAGCGACATGTCTTCGCCCAAGAGATCGCCCATCGCGCTTTGCTCGAACCAATGCCGATGCAGGCGCCATTCGCTTCCCGGCGAGATCAGCTGATAGGCGGTGAGCGTCTTGAGCACGTTGAGCCAGCTCGTTCCCTCCCGCGAGGGCGCAAGACGCGGCGTAAAGAACGCGTCGAGCCGCAGCTGATCCCACAACAGCATCGCCAGCCAGCAAGCGCCCCATTGTCGCGGCCGTCGCAGACGCATCTCGCTCAGACGAACCGAGACGACGTCGCAGTCGAGAACGGGCGCCGCGCGATCTTCCGGAAACAGCGCCATCTGCCGCGACTGCGCGGCGTCCGCGTCGAAAACCTGGATCGCCTTGCTCCACGCGGCTTTCTCGCTGTCGTTGATCTCCCCCAGATAGAGAACTTGCCGCTGCGCCACCCGGCCGTCGTGCAGTCGACGGTTCTCCACCACCGACCACGAACGATGCTCCTTGCCGTCCTTGCAGCGAATCTTGTGGCGCAAAAACATGACGCAGGACTCGCGCCTCTCCCGCCCGCGCACAAGGGCCTTGGTCGGCACTACAAGCCCTTCTCAACTCCGCGCCTACACAGAAACAATGCATTAGACCCCAAAACCGCGCCGAAAATCGTATATATCCACACCAGTTGGCGAAGTCGGGCTAGCATCGCGCGCAGGCTGGCGTCGCCGGCCCGGTTTCCCGCGGCAAACGAGACGAAAGTGGCGGAAGACGGGAAGGATCCGACCGAAGTAGCGCCTGCCGTCATTCCGGCGGCCGGAGCGGACGGCCCGCCGCAGCGGCGCCGCGCGCCGCTTCCCCGGGCGCCGCGGCACCGGCCGATCCGGCGCGCTCCGCCGCCTAATCTCGCGGGCTTTTTCGATTCGCCACAGCGCAATCTCGCGGGCGGCCTCATATTCATCCTGCTGATCGCGGCAGCGGCGACCGCGGCGTACATGTCGCAGGGCTGGAGCCTGCGCGACGCCTTCTACATGGTCGTCCTGACGATCTACACGGTCGGTTTTCAGGAGGTCCGCCCGGTCAACTCCGATTTTCTCTATGGCGTCACCATCGCGCTGATCATTCTCGGCTGCACCGGGATGATCTTCCTGACCGGCGTCATCGTGCAATTCTTCACGCTCATCCAGATCAACAGACTGACAGGGCAAAAGCAGATGGAACAGAAGATCTCCGAGCTCGAGGGCCATGTGATCGTCTGCGGCTTCGGCCGGGTCGGCAGGGTGCTCGCCCGCGCGCTGCGGCGCTCGAGCGCGAGCTTCGTCGTCATCGACGAGAGCGAGGCGCGCATCGCCGAGGCGCGCGCCGAAAACTATCTTTGCCTCGCCGGGGACGCAACGAGCGAAACCCTGCTCTCCGCCGCGGGCGTCACCCGCGCCCATGCGCTGGCCTCCTGCGTCTCTAATGACGCGATGAACGTCCTCGTGACCTTGAGCGCGCGGGCGCTCCATCCGGATCTGATGATCGTCTCGCGCGGCTCGAAACCCTCATCAGAAAACAAGCTGCGCCTCGCCGGCGCCGACCGCGTCGTGCTGCCGGAATATATCGGCGGCGAACGCATCGCCGAGCTCTTCCTGCATCAGGAGTTGGTGCGGCTGATGGACAGTCTGGAAAAATCGCACGGCTTCCAGCGGGCGCTGCGCAATTTCGGCATGGATCTGCAATCGCACGCTGTCGCGCCGCGCAGCCCGGCGGCGAATCTCACGGTCGGAGCCCTGGAGCGTCAGGCCAAGGGCGCCTTCTTTGTCGTCCAGATCAACCGCATCGACGGCGACGTGCATCTCAACCCGCCGGAAAACGAGACGCTTCAGGAGGGCGACTCCGTGCTGACGCTCGGGCGCCCTGACCGCGCCGCCGCGGCCTCCCGCCTCTTCGAGCCGCGCCAGCTCGGCGGCGCGCGGAATTTTTGAGGGGGAGACGGGGCCGCAACGCCGGGAGAGACGCGCTGTTTACGTGGAGGGCGGCGGACGCGAGGCGGCGACGTCCACGCTCCCGTCTCACACTTTCTTGCCGATCGCCATGAATTTTCCCGCGCGCAGCGTCGCGATCTGATCGCGCGAAAGATTGGCGAGGGTTGCGAGCTCTGTGCGCAGCGCGTCGCCCACGGCTCCGATCGTCGTCTGGGGGTCGCGATGCGCGCCGCCCGAAGGCTCCGGCACGATCGCGTCGATGATGCCGAACTTCAAAAGGTCCTGCGCGGTGATCTTCATGCTCGTCGCCGCTTCCTGCGCCTTGCCCGAGTCGCGCCACAGGATCGAGGCGGAGGCCTCGGGCGAGGCGACCGTGTAGACGGCGTGCTCGAGCATCAGCACCCTGTTCGAGGCGGCGATCGCGATGGCGCCGCCGGAGCCGCCTTCGCCGAGGATCACCGCGACGTTCGGCACGCCGAGCGCGAGCGAAATGTCGGTCGAGCGGGCGATGGCCTCAGCCTGGCCGCGTTCCTCGGCGTCGATGCCCGGAAAGGCGCCGGCCGTGTCGACGAGCGAGATCACGGGCAAGCCGAAACGGTCGGCAAGCTCCATCAGCCGGACCGCCTTGCGATAGCCTTCCGGTCGCGCCATGCCGAAGTTGTGCTTGAGGCGGCTTTGCGTGTCGGAGCCCTTCTCCTGGCCTATCACGCAGACCGACTCGCCGCGAAAGCGTCCGAAGCCGCCGACGATCGCCGCGTCCTCGCCGAAGGCGCGGTCGCCGGCGAGCGGGGTGAAATCGGCGATAAGCAGGCGCACGTAATCGGAGAAATGCGGCCGCTCCGGATGGCGGGCGACCTGGATCTTCTGCCAGGGCGTCAGCGCCGCATAAAGGTCGGAGAGCGCCTTGGCCGCCTTGGCCTCGAGCTTGGAGAGCTCCTCGGCGATGGAGACCGCGTCGCCTTGGCTCGCGAGCTGCTTGAGCTCCTCAACCTTGGTTTCGAGATCGGCGACGGGTTTTTCGAAGTCGAGATAAGAGCGCATAAAGCCTTGGAGTGTTTGACGTGGCGCGGCTCTCCCGACCGCCAGCGGGAGCGCGCGGAAACTGGCGGCGGCGGGCTTGGAAGTCAAGGCGAGAGCGCGCCGCGGCGATCTTGGCGCGCGCCCTCCGCGCCGCGTGATTCGCGATCCGTTCTCCTTTATATTCGTAAGCAGATTTGCCGGCGCCGCAAGGAGCCGCAAGCCCGACCCTCAAAAAGAGCGTGGCCGTCCGCGCTTCAGGATGCCTTAAATTGCCAAGAGCCGCCCCGCCGCTCTCCCAGCAGGCGCAAGCCTTCGTTCAGGGCGCGCGCTATCTTTCCGCGCTCAACCCCGAGCAGCGCGCCGGCGTCGAGACGCTCGACGGCCCGGTGCTGGTGCTCGCCGGCGCGGGCACCGGCAAGACGCGCGTGCTCACGACCCGCATCGCGCATATTCTCGCGACAGGCCGCGCCCGCGCCTATGAAATTCTCGCCGTCACCTTCACCAATAAGGCGGCGCGCGAGATGCGCGAGCGCGTCGAGGCGCTGGTCGGCGAAGGCGTCGAGGCGATGCAATGGCTCGGCACCTTTCACGCGATCAGCGCCAAGATTCTGCGCCGGCACGCCGAGCTCGTGGGTCTGAAGCCGAATTTCACGATCCTCGATACGGACGATCAGATCAGGCTGTTGAAGCAAGCGCTCAAGGCCGAGGATGTCGACGACAAGCGCTGGCCGGCGCGCGCGCTCGCGCATCTCATCGACTCCTGGAAGAACCGCGGCCTCTCGCCCGCGCAGATTCCTGCGGGAGAGGCGCAAAGCTTCGCCAATGGCAAAGGCGGCGTCCTCTACGCGCTCTATCAGGACCGCCTGAAAATCCTCAACGCTGTTGATTTCGGCGATCTGCTGCTCGAAAGCCTGCGGCTCTTTCGCGAGAACCCGGACGTGCTCGCCGACTTTCACCGACGCTTCAAATATATTCTCGTCGACGAGTATCAGGACACGAACACCGCGCAATATCTGTGGCTGCGGCTCATCGCGCAGGGGCGGCGCAATCTCTGCTGCGTCGGCGACGACGATCAGAGCGTCTATGGATGGCGCGGCGCCGAGGTCGAGAACATCCTTCGGTTCGAGCAGGATTTTCCCGGCGCGAAGATCGTGCGGCTCGAGCGGAACTACCGCTCGACCGGACATATCCTCGCCGCAGCCTCGCATCTCATCGCCCATAACGAGGGTCGGCTCGGCAAGACGCTCTTCACCGACGGCGCGCTCGGCGACAAGCCGACGGTCACCGGCGTCTGGGACAGCGAGGAGGAGGCGCGCGCGGTCGGCGAGGAGATCGAGCAGCTGCAAAGGCGCGGCCATGCGCTGGAGGAGATCGCGATCCTGGTGCGCGCCTCCTTCCAGATGCGCGAGTTCGAGGAGCGCTTCATCACGCTCGGTCTGCCTTATCGCGTGATCGGCGGTCCGCGCTTTTATGAGCGCGCGGAAATTCGCGACGCGCTCGCGTATCTGCGCTGCGTTTCGTCTCCCGCCGACGATCTCGCGTTTGAACGCATCGTCAATACGCCGAAGCGCGGCCTTGGCGACGCGACTCTGCAATTGCTGCACGAATATGCGCGGCGGGAGAGCGTGCCGCTGACGCATGCGGCGCGCGTCCTGACCGAGAGCGAGGAGTTGAAGCCCAAGCCGCGCGGGGCGCTGCGGGGGTTGCTCAACGACTTCGAGCGCTGGCGCGCCCTGATCGAAACCAAGCCGCATCACGAGCTCGCCGAGACCGTGCTGGAAGAGTTGGGCTACACCGACATGTGGCGCGAGGAGAAGACGCCCGACGCCGCGGGGCGCCTGGAGAACTTGAAGGAGCTCGTCCGCGCGATGGAGGAGTTCCCCGACTTGGCCGCCTTTCTCGAGCACGTCTCGCTCGTCATGGAGGCGGACGAGGCGGCGGGCTCGGAACGCGTCTCGATCATGACGCTGCATGGCGCCAAGGGTCTCGAATTCGAGACGGTCTTTCTGCCGGGCTGGGAGGAGGGGCTTTTCCCGCATCAGCGCTCGCTCGACGACAGCGGCCGCGCCGGGCTCGAGGAGGAACGCCGCCTCGCTTATGTCGGCCTCACGCGCGCCAAGCGTCGCGCCAAGATTTTCTTCGCGACGAACCGGCGCATTCATGGGCTTTGGCAGACGACCATGCCCTCTCGCTTCATCGACGATCTGCCGCCTGAAAACGTCGAGGTCGTCGAGTCCGCCTCAGCCTCGCAATATGGCGCCTATGGCGTTTCGCGCTTTGCCGGCCTCGACCGCTATTCCTCGACCTATGAGACGCCGGGCTGGCGGCGCGCCAAGGAGGCGAGATCGCAGCCACAGGGCAAACGCGCGGGGGCGCCCATCATCGAAGGACGCGTCGTGTCGAGGTCGACGAGCTCCGCGTCTTTCGGGAAAGGCGAGCGCGTGATGCATCTGAAATTCGGACCCGGCACGGTGAAAGAGGTCGACGGCGACAAGCTTTCGGTCGAGTTCGAGCATGCGGGGACGAAGATGGTGAAGGCGGCCTTTTTGGAGAAGGGGTGATTGGCCCAGTGCTCAGACACCGACGAGAGATTTACGGGCCGGCTATCGCGGTCACTATTGAAAGAGTATTGGCAATATGAGATCCAGGTATGCAGATGCACGTAGTTTTGTTAAAATCACTCGGATGACGCCAGAGTCGAAATCATCTTACGTCAAGTTCAAGTTAACTTGGAGCAGTTTTAGAAAAATGTCTCCACAAGCATGCTTATGCTTCACCTGTGCTGTTAAGCGATTTTTTGAGGGCCGGCATTGACAGTTCTTGCGTGAGCGCGAGTTCAGTGAGTGCCCCCTGGGGAGAGGTGAGGCGGTCGCAGTAAAATCTTCGCGCCCCAATTCGGCTCGCAGGGATAGTCGTAGGGATATAAGCGTGGAGGCGATGATGTCAGTCAAAAGCTTGAAAATTCTTCTGGCGGCGACTGCGCTCGGCGTTGGAACGCTCGCTTATTCCGGCCCGGCCGACGCTCGCGTGCGCACCCACTACGGTTGGCACTATGGTTGGCACAAGGGCTGGCATCGAGGTCCGGTCGTAGCCTCTGACTACGACGTCGCGCCCCGCCACCGCCGGACCCGTCACCGCGACTGCGTCCTAGCCTCCGACTACGACGTCGCGCCCTGCCGGTCCCGTCACGACGACTGCGTCGTCGCCTCCGACTACGACGTCGCGCCCTGCCGGTCCCGTTACGACGACTGCGTCGTAGCCTCCGACTATGTCGCGCCACCGGCCTGCGATTACGGTTGCGATGAGCCGGCCTACTACGCCGCGCCAGTCGTCTATACTGCGCCCGTAGTCTATACGTATACTGCGCCCGTAGTCTATACCGCGCCCGTAGTTTATACCTCGGGCTGGTCCTGGCCCGGGGGGTACGGCTGGCCCTTCTGAGGCCGTTGCGGGGCTGGCGTCCAAGGGGCATGGAATCCGACGCCAAGATAGAGGGCGCCGTCGAAGCGGCGGCGCGCTCAAGCATTCTTAGCCTCGGCCCGAGCCGCAGCAAGATGAGTCCCGCGACGCCTTTCGGCGTGCGCGGACTCAGGTCGATGCAGCCTTATTGCTCTTATTCGGAACGGTGCATCCTTTTATGAGTCAGTGCACTGGCGACAACAGTGGAACCCTTCCATGGACACACGCCCGCCCGTTCCACCCTTCACGCTCGAAACCGCGACGCAAAAGGTGCGGCTTGCCGAAGACGCCTGGAATTCGCGCGATGCTGAGCGCGTTGCGCAGGTGTATACAGAAGACACCGAGTGGCGGAACCGCGCCGAATTCCTTAAAGGCCGCGAGGCGGTGAAGCGTTTCCTTGAGCGCAAATGGGCGAAAGAGCTCGATTATCGCCTCATCAAGGAGCTCTGGGCCTTCCGCGACAATCGAATCGCTGTGCGCTTCGCCTATGAATGCCATGACGATTCGGGCAATTGGTTTCGAAGCTACGGAAATGAGAATTGGGAATTCACAGAAGCGGGTCTCATGCGGCGCCGCTTGGCGAGCATCAACGATCTGCCGATCAAGCCCGACGAGCGCCTGTATCGCTGGCCGCTCGGGCGGCGTCCCGACGACCATCCGGGACTGAGCGCGCTGGGTCTTTAGCGCCCGGCATAAATTTGCCGCCATTGGAGCATTGCTGCGATCCATGACGCTTTCAAAGACTTCTGCCGCGGGCGGCGCGCGATGACCGTGCGGCTCCACCAGGGCGACCTACCGGACGGGCTCGATCTCGGGCCGGCGGTCGCGATCGACACCGAAACTTTGGGTCTCAACCCGCATCGCGACCGGCTTTGCCTCGTGCAGCTCTCGCGCGGAGACGGCGACGCCGAGCTCGTCCAGATCAGTCCGGGGCAAAAGCGCGCGCCCAATCTGGAGCGGCTGCTTGCTGACCCAAAAGTGCTGAAAATCTTCCATTTCGCGCGTTTCGACCTCGCCGTGCTCAGGGCGGCCTTCGGCGCGACGCCGCAGCCCGTCTACTGCACCAAGATCGCTTCCAAGCTCACGCGCACCTATACGGATCGACACGGCCTCAAGGATCTCGTGCGCGAGCTTCTGGCCGTCGAAATTTCCAAGCAGCAGCAGTCCTCGGACTGGGGAGCGGAAAAGCTCTCCGAGGCGCAACTCGCCTATGCCGCGTCGGACGTCCTCTATCTGCACGAGCTTAAGGCGCGGCTCGACGCGATGCTCGCCCGCGAAGGCCGCTCGGCGCTCGCGGCGCAATGCTTCGCCTTCCTTCCGGCGCGCGCCGAGCTCGATTTGGCCGGCTGGGCCGAAACCGACATTTTTGCGCATTCGTAGAATGCAGAGACGGGCGGAGCGTGTTTCGCCGCCCGCCTCGAATTCGCCATCCCTTCGCGCTATCCACCGAAGAATTCGGGGCTTTTCCCGCAAAGAGGCGAAGTTGACCCAAGCGCTAAGTCCCACGCGCGATCCAAGGCCGGCCTCGCCGCGCGATCGTCTCGCCGCTCTCAGCGGACCGCGCAAGAGCCAGATCCCTGTGGCGATGCGGCACTCGCAGCGCGTCGCGCGGCTGCGGCGCGGCATCGTCTGGGGAGTCGGTGGCATCGTCGCGATCTGCGCCCTCTTCCTCGCCTATCATTTCATCAGCCATCTGGCCGTCGACCTGCGCTTCGCCGGCATCGGCTTTCAGGGCGCGCGCATCACCATCGAGCAGCCTCGTCTCGTCGGGTATCAAAAAGACGGCCGCACTTATGAGCTGAAGGCGCGCGTCGGCGTGCAGGATATCCACAAGCCCGATATTTTCGAGCTCGAAGGGCTCGAGGCCCGGCTCGACACCGGCAAAGGCCTGCCCGTTCTGCTGACCTCCGCCGCAGCCGTCTACGACGGCAAGCAGGATCGCGCCGAGCTTTCGAACGGGGTCCGCATCTCCGACGAGAAGAATTACGACCTGAGGCTGGAAAGCGCGACGATGGATTTCAAGGCGAGCACGCTGAACTCTCGGCGTCCCGCAACCTTGAAGCTCGATTGCTGCGACGTCGACGGCAAGTCCGTCGAGCTCGCCCAGACGGAGAGCCGCGTCACCTTTACGGGCGCGGTGCATTCGGTCTTCCACGGCGAAACGGCCGCGCCGGAAGCCGGGAGCGAATGACGCAATGAACCTCACGCGCTGGGCGGCGATCGCGGCGTCTCTCGCGGCGCTCCTTCTCTCGGGCCCGCCCGCCGCAGGCGCCCCAGCCGCGACGAAATCGGGCAGCGGCGGCATATTGCCCGGCGCGACGGCGTCCGACCCCGTCAATGTCGACGCCGACAAGCTCGACTATTTTGATAAAGAGCAAAAGCTCATCTATTCGGGCAGCGTCATCGTCGTGAACGGACCCTCGACCCTGAAAACCTCGAAGATGACGATCTTCCTCGACAACAAGAAAGGCGCGGGCAAGGACGCCGGCGGGGCAGGGGGCGGCGCGTCGTCGAGCGACAAGGTCCGGCATGTGGACGCGGAAGGGCCGGTCACGCTGGTCTCGCCCGATCAGATCGCGACGGGCGATCATCTCGTTTATGACCGCGGCGACAACAAGGTGCATCTCACGGGCAATGTGACCTGGACGCAGGGCGAGACCGTCGTGAAGGGAGAGCACCTCGTCTACGACCTGACGACGAAGGAAGCGCATGTGCTCGCGAGCGAGGGCTCCGGCAAGGAGGGCGGCGCGGCGCAGGGCCAGCGCATCCACAGCATGTTCACGCCCAAAAACAAGTAACGCGAAAAGAAGTTCGGAGGGTAAGCGTCGCGCCCTCGGGGAGGGGGAGCGCGACGCTCAGCCGGGCGAGGCTGGGGAGAAAAGCCTTTGCCCGCTATTCGACGACGGCCGGCGCCTTCGCCGTATCCGCCTCTTCGCTCGCGATCAGCGCGCCGTCGGCGGAGAAAAAGTCCGCGCCGAGACGGCGGCCGTTCTGGTCATAGCGCCAAGCGATGCAGGCCGCGCCGAGGTCACGCCGCTCCGTCGGCTTGCCGCAGGAGTTGTAATAGGACTCCTCGAGCTGATTGCCGCGCCGGTCATAGCGGCGGGCGATGCGGGCGGCGCCGAGCGTCCTATGCTTGATCGGGCGTCCCTCGGCGTCGAAATAGCGCTCGATCACCTCAATGGTTTTCGCGACCGTATCGACCTCAGGCGCCAGGGGTTGGGCGACGGGTTTCGGCGCTCGGGCTTTTTTTGCCGTTGGCGCCGCCGTCTTGGCGCGCGGAAAATGCTGGTTCATGACCGACTGACCTTTTGGGAATCCTACCGGCTCCTATTGAGCCTGCGCCATCGGAGTGGCTGCTATCCGCGAATTGGGTCGCGACGGATTCCGGGAGAGAGTTGCGGGCGCTTCTGAAAGGAGAAGACGCTTCGCAGCTGGCGCGGCCTAAGGCCGCCGTCAGAGGTCGGAAGCGGGGGGCGCGCGCGAGCCCACGGGTAGCGTGGGCCAGAGCGAGACGGCTGCGAGCGGAGGCTCGGACCAATCCGCCGGCCGCCCGTGCGGCGCTGGCGGAAGCTTGGCGGCATTCTCGGGCGGCGCCATGCCGGCGCCGGCGCCATGGAAGACGCAACATTGATCGTGAGCCTGACCGCCCGTTGGACGGGGCGCGCCGGGAACTCCGGGCGCGCGATCATCGACGCTCTGGATGCAGGCGCCGCTTCTGAAGCCTACCGCCCGCATCGCGCCGACAGGCGAGACCAGGCCGATCGCGAGGCTTTGCAGGACGAAGAGATACGCCACGAACAGCGGTGCTGCTCGTGCCCCTAAGGCGCGAGACCCGGGTGTGGCGATGCTCATGGCGCAAGTCTAAGCCCTGTCGGCAGTGCGGTCAATGGATCGAAGACCGTCTGTTGCTAGCACATGAAGTGACGTGAGTTCGTAGCTCGTGAAGTGGCGTGTTTTCTGGGTTCCTGGGAGGAGCTCGGATGGACGTGGCGCGGATTCGCGAGGGCATACGGAAGATGCGTTTTTCTTGCGTTTTTGACCGCTGGGAGGCCGGGGAGATCGGCCAGGAGGCGGCGGCGGAGCTGCTGGGAATGAGCGTGCGCTCGTTTCAACGCTGGAAGGATCGTTACGAGGCGTCCGGGGAAGCAGGACTCGTCGATCGTCGCGGCGGTCCGTCGCCGCGGCGGGCGCCACAGGAGGAGCTGGAGCGGATGCTCGGGCTCTATCGCGACAAATACGCCGACTTCACGGTCAAGCATTTCCACGAGCAGCTGACCCAGCGTCACGGCTACAAGCTGGGCTACACGGTGACGAAGCTGAGCCTGCAACGGGCCGGGCTGGTGAAGGCGGCGCAAAAGCGCTCGGCGCACCGCAAGAAGCGGCCCAGGCGGCCGATGCGCGGAATGATGCTGCATCAGGACGGATCGCGGCACGTCTGGATCGAGGGACTGCCGGCGCTCGACCTGATCGTCACGATGGACGACGCGACGAGCGAGGTCTACTCGATGTTCCTCGTCGCCGAGGAAGGCACGGCGTCGACCTTCCAGGCGCTGCGCGAGGCAGTCGGCGAGCGCGGCCTGTTCTGCGCGCTCTATACCGATCGCGGCAGCCACTATTTCCACACGCCCGAGGCGGGCGGCAAAGTCTCGCGCACGCAATTGACCCAGGTCGGGCGGGCCCTGGCGCATCTCGGGATCGAGCACATCGCCGCCTATTCGCCGCAGGCGCGCGGACGCTCCGAGCGGCTGTTCTCCACCTTGCAGAACCGTCTGCCCAAGGAGATGCGGCTCGCCGGGATCACAACCGTCGAGGCGGCCAACGCCTGGCTGAAGAGCCATTACATCGCCGAGCAGAACGCCCGCTTCGCCGTCGCGCCGGAGCAGGAGGGCTCGGCCTTCGTCGCGGACGCGAACGAGGCGTGGCGCGAGATCCTCTGCATCGTCGAGGAGCGGACGGTGGCCGCCGACAACACGGTGGCCTGGAACGGCAAGCGCCTGCAGCTGCCCGAAAGCCGCCTGCGCCCGCACTTCGTGAAGGTGCAGGTGCGCGTGCACGAATATCCCGATGGGACCTGCGCCGTGTTCCTTGGCCCGCACCGACTGGCCGACTACGACGCTGCGGGGAATTGCGTCGTCCCAGCTGCGCAAAAGCCTGGCGCCGCGCTCGGGGCCGTCAAGGACAAGCCCTGTCGGGCGCGCTTGCGCGCGTCCTTGACCGCCCCTGCGCGCGACGCCGGTTCCGCTGCGCAGGCCGGGACGAGGAAACGGCCGCCCAGCCAAACAAGGAAACAGGCCAGCAATACCAAAACCAACGCGGCCTGAACCCGGGAGCGGGCCGTCGACGGCTTCCGGACCGCTCCCATCCTCAATCCGAAGCCGACAGTTCACGCGCTACAAAAACACGACAGCTTGACGCGCTACGGACATGGATCGAAGACCGTCAGACCGGTTACACCTCAACACTGGGCCGTTTCGCCGAACGGCCAATGCAGCGGCGGCTCGGGAGTCGGCCTCCCGTCATGAATCAATCGTAATCCATTCATTATAGCTGCAAACCGGAGCCATGCAGGATGAGGAAGCGCCAATGAGTGAAGTCGGCGAGCTTTGCCGCCAGACGAAGCGGCCCGACGTCGACAACCACGACCTCGAGGCGGCTTGGGCTCGTTGGGCGCCCTTTTACGACCTCATCTACTCGGCGTGGCTTGCGCCCGGGCGGCGGGCCGGCGCCGTCGCCGCCTCGAGGCTGGAGGGTCCCATCCTGGACGTGGGCGTGGGAACGGGTCTGGAGCTGCCGATGTTTCCGCCCGACGTGCGCGTGTTCGGGGTCGATCTCTCCGAGCCGATGCTGCGTCGCGCCGTCGACCGGGTGCGACGCGACGGGCTTTCCCAGGTCGAAGGGCTGGCCTGCATGGACGCGACCCGGCTGGCCCTGCCGGACTCGAGCTTCGGCGGTGCGCTGCTGATGTATGTTTTGACCGTCGTGCCGGACCCGGCGGCGGTGATGGATGAGGTCGCGCGAGTGGTGAGGCCGGGCGGCGAGATCATGATCGTCAGCCGCGTAAGCTCCGACGCCCCCGCCCTGGTCGCTCTGGAGCGGTGGTTCGGGCGGAAATTCGGTCCGCGGCTCGGTTGGCGACCTTATTTCCCCTGGGCCCTCCTCGGCGATTGGCTCAAAGGTCGGACGGATATGCGTCTCGTCGAACGGCGCCGCTGCGGGTCCCTCGGGCTGTTCACGCTCGTTCGAATTCAGCGGACGCGATGATTACCAGAGCTGAGCTCGCACTGGCGACAGGGGCTCAGTCGTTTTGAGGAGCCGGCGCGGGGGCAAAGCTTCTCTGGGTGAGGACACCGTCGATCCAGTCGCACATGTCAGCAAAGACGCCTTTCGCGCTGAGCACGATATGGTCGCCGCCACGGACGCTGATAAATTTCTTGGGCTCGTTCGCCAGTCCGAATAGCCGCTTGCCGGAGCTGATCGGGATGATCGGGTCGTTTTCTCCGTGGATCACCAGCACGGGCATGCGCACCCGGGGAATCGCCAAATCGGAGCGGAACGGATCGCGCATCAGCCATCGCACCGGCAGGAAGGGAAAACGCCGCGCCGCAATGTCCATCGCCGAGAGAAAGGGCGCGAGCAGAACGAGGCCTCCGGCTTCGCGCCTTGCGGCCAGAGCCACGGCGACGCCGGTCCCAAGCGACGTTCCTACGATGATGAGCCGATCCGCTCCATAGCGCGCGCAGGCCTCGCGATAGGCGCATTCGGCGTCCCGCAGCAAGCCGGCCTCTGAAGGCCTGCCCGTCGAGCCGCTGTAGCCGCGGTAGGAGACCGCCAGCACTCCAAATCCGCCCTCCACGAACAGGCGTAAGCGAGGAACCCGCTTGACGAGCGCGCCGGCCGCTCCGTGCAAGTAGAGAATCGTCGGCTTGCCGGGCTTGGGGGGGAAATGCCAGGCGACCAGACACTCCCCGTCGGGAGTCCTCAGTCGTAGCTCCTCTCCGCCGGAGAGACCAGTGTGCGCGATCGGCGTGTGGCGGCGGTCGGGAAGATACTGAAGCCGGCGTTGAAAGAGAGCGAGGCCGAGAAGAGAGAGCCCATAGGCGGTCCCGATGGCCATCGCGATCGTCTCGATGGAGACCATTTCGCGTTCAAACTCGCGAGGACTGGATCGATTGCAATGGCGGAGGGCCGCCCGCTCCGGCGAAGAGCGGGCGGCCTAAAGCGTCAGTGCGCCAGCGTTGGCGTGTCCTCGCCTTCGTCCGTCTCCTCGATGTCCGCGTCATCGTTGAACCGCCGGTATTCGGGCTTCTGACCGAGATGGAGCGGCGACTTGTAATAGAGCGCGATGTCGTGGAAGGGGTCCGTCAAAATCTTGACGGCCCAGATGACCGCGGTCATCGCGTCCTTCATCAGGATCAGCTGAACGATGCGGAACAGAAAGCCGCCGGCGCCCACGACAAACCAGATATAGCCGACATGGTGCACCAGCTCGCCCGTGCTTCTCGCAGCCTTGACCGTGCCGAAGAGCGTGGGATCGACCAGCAGCAGCAGGGGCGAGAGCGCCCAAACGGCCATTAAAATCCGCTTGCGATGCAGATTGTAGCCGACTTTGACCTCTTCTTTGTACTCATGGGTCGCGTGGTTGATGGCGTCATAGCCACGCGGCTCGAAGAAGAAATGTCCGCTCTGCCGCGTGACCATGGACACGAGCCAAGCGATCAAGGCGGCAAGCGCGGGATCCTTGAAAACGATCATGTAACAATAAAGGAAGCTGACGGCGCTCACGAAGTGCAGCGACTGATTGACCCTGCTCTGATGATAGTAGCGGTGGTCATCCCAGCGTTGCTCTTTGAGGGATGATAAAAACCGATCCATGCGTCGCCTCCGCGCTTCATTTATGACGGTCTGATTTAGCTATTTAAGATTCGTGAAGTGGGCGTGACAGTTTCTCGTCAGTATGTCGAACGTGTAAAACTTTTTGCGGTAACGGCTCGGTTGCAGCTGGCGATCTCTTCGTATGCTGCGAGGAACGCTACGGCGACGCGGCTTTTGATGATCGCGCACTCGCAATCGCCGCAGTGTTTGTCGCTCAGAAGGGCAGGCGCATCAACGGCTCGCCGGCGCGAATGCGCGCGCCGCACTCGATCCCTGGATAGAGAGAAAATCCCTTCGGCGCGAAGACGATGATCGTCGAGCCGTGCTCGAACCAGCCCATGAGTTCGCCCTTGCGCAAATTCGCGTCGCAGGGAAAAACTTTCGGTCCCTTGTGATCGACTCCGAGCGTCACGTCGAGGAACTCGAAGCGCATGCAGGCGACGAGCACGGCCGCGACCGGCGCGAGGGTGATTGCGTGCCCCGTCGCGGCGAGCCGGCTCCGAATCACCGCGCGCTCGTTCTTGCAGAAGAGCTTCTCGACGCGCCGCAGGGCGATGGGATTGACGTTCCATACGTCGCCCGAGACATAGGTCACTTGATCGACATGGCAGTCATGCGGGGCATGGAAGCGATGATACATGCTCGACATCAGCCGCAAGGTGGCGTAGCAGCCGTCACGGTGAGCCTCGACGAGCTCTCTGTCCTGCAAAAGCTCGCCAATGTCATAGGGCGAGCCTTTGATCTGCAAGACCTCGCTTCCCTCGATGACCCCGCAGGCGCCGACGATCGCGTCGCATGGGCTGGCCAGGATGTCCGGCCGCATGTCGGTCGGTCGCGCGCCGTCTTTCAGCTCGCGCACGAAACAGTCGTGCAGGCTCTTGAATTCCTGTTTCTTCGCGTCGCTCAAATCGAGATCGGCGAATAATTGCCACAAGCCGATGGACGCGTCGCGCACCCAGGGCTGCTCGATCTTGCTGAACCAGCCCATGAAGACGGTGAGCGCATGGCGCGGGATGCGGTTGGTGAGCAGGAAGTTGATGTCTTCCTGCTCCATGAGATTTTTGAGCGTCATGGAGCGGTCAAGTATGATGGTTAGTTAGCCGATATATGACAATCATGATCCAGACGCTCCTTCTTACCGCCCTCGGCGGCGCGACGCTCGCGGCCGCCTTCCTCAGGCTCAGACGTCGGCTCGAGCTTTCCCGCGCCAAGCACCGCTCGCTCGCCGGACATCCGCGCACCGCGCGGCGGCTGGCGTCATTCCTTCCCTTCTATGAATATGGCGAAGAGCGCATTTTTTGCTGCGACGGAGCGTCTCCCGAGGTCGCCGCGCAGCGGCGCGCCGGATTCATGCGTCTCGCCGAAATCTATCGCGAGCGATTTCCGGCGACGAATCGTCTGAGCGCAGAGGCTGCGCAAAGCATCTCCGATCTGCAATTCACCGAACGGTATCGCACGCCGTTTCAGTTCAGCCGCTATGTCGCGGGGCGGTTGCCCTCCGGCGCTTTCCTCAAGGCCTCGTCCGGCGTCACGCTGACCGACCTCGACGGAAACGTTTTTTACGACCTCGCCGCCTCTTACGGCGTTAATGTCTTCGGCAATGATTTCTACAAGGAAACGATCGCCGAGGGTGAGAAGGACGCGCGCGAGCTGGGGCCGGTGCTTGGCCCCTACCATCCCGCGATCATCGATAATGTGCGCATGTTGAAGGAGATATCGGGTCTCGACGAAATCTCCTTCCATATGTCCGGCACCGAAGCGGTGATGCAGGCGGTTCGCCTCGCACGCTACCATACGGGCCGCTCTCACCTCCTGCGCTTTTGCGGCGCCTATCATGGTTGGTGGGGCGACGTGCAGCCGGGAATCGGCAATCCGGCGCGGGCGCACGAAACCTACACGTTGAGCGAAATGTCGCCGGAGACGCTCCATGTCCTGCGCACGCGTCGCGACATCGCCTGCGTTCTCGTCAATCCCTTGCAGGCTCTCGCGCCCAATGCGCCGGCGCCCGCCAACTCATCGCTCGTCGACAGCTCGCGCCGGGCGCATTTCGACAAGGCCGCCTATACGCAGTGGCTGAAGGAGCTGCGCGCGATCTGCTCGGAGCGGGGCATCGTGCTGATCTTCGACGAGGTGCTCGTTGGCTTCCGCCTCGCGCGCGGCGGCGCGCAGCAATTCTTCGGGGTCAAGGCCGATCTGGTCACTTACGGCAAGACGCTCGGCGGCGGTTTTCCGGTCGGCGTGCTCTGCGGCCGCAAAGATCTGATGCGGCGCTTTCGCGAGGATCGCCCGGGAGACATTTGTTTCGCCCGCGGCACCTTCAATTCCCACCCTTATGTGATCTGCGCGATGCGGCGCTTCCTGCAGCGGCTCGAGACGCCCGCCTGTAGCGACCTTTATCGCGATCTCGATCGCGTTTGGGATGAGCGCGCGCGGCGGCTCAACGCGCGCTTCGAGACGGAAAACCTGCCCGTGCGGGTCGCCAACATGTCGACCATCATGATGGTCTGCTACACGGAGCCCTCGCGCTACAATTGGATGCTGCAATATTACATGCGCGCCGAGGGGCTCGCTTTGCCCTGGACCGGGACGGGACGCCTCATCTTCAGCCTCAATTACACGGAGGCGGATTTTACGGCCGTAGCGGAGCGGTTCGTCGCGGCGGCGAAGGCCATGCGCGAGGACGGCTGGTGGCGCGCCCCCGCCGGGCTGACGAACAAGGCGATTCGCCGCGGCGTTCTGAAAGAAATGATCGGCCGGCGGCTATTCGGAGAGCCGGCGCCGGGCGCTTCCTGACGGGAGAGAAATCCCTCAGGCGCCGCGCCGGCGTCTTACCCCGAAACCACCGCGGAGCCCGCGATCTTGGTCGGGACGCGGCGGCAGTCCTGGTTGGCGACCTTGTTCAAATGTTCGATGAACTGGCGGGCGCTGTTCTCCCAGGAGTAGCCCAGCGCGAAGTCGCGACAGGCGCTGCGCGAGACGTCCAGCGCCGCAAGGCAAGCCGCGCGCAAATCCTCGTCCAGCGCCCCGATGGGATTGTTGGCGACGACATCCAGCGGGCCGGTGACGGGATAAGCGGCGATCGGCAGACCGCAAGCCAGCGCCTCGAGCTGCACGATGCCGAAAGTGTCGGTCTTGCTCGGAAAAACGAAGACGTCCGCTGCGGCAAGATAGCCGGCGAGCGTCTCGTGCTCCAGCTCGCCAAGGAACACAGCCTCGGGGTAACGCTGTTTGAGCTCATCGAGCTGCGGACCGCCGCCGATGACGAGCTTCGTCCCCGGCAGGTCGAGCGAAAGAAAGGCGTCGAGGTTCTTCTCCACCGCCACCCGCCCGACCGTGACGAACAGCGGACGCGGCAGATCGAGCGCAATCGCGCAGTCGGGCCGAAACACGTCGGTGTCGACGCCGCGCGTCCACATCCCGAGGTTTGCGAAATTCCGGGCGCGCAGCTCGTTGTAGAGAGAGGGCGTCGAGACCATCGTGACGGAGGCGGCGGCGTGAAACCACCGCAGGACCCCGTAGGACCAGCTCACCGGAATGGGGTAGCGCGCGGCGATATATTCCGGAAAGCGCGTCGTGTAGCTCGTCGTGAACGGACGTCGGCGCCTGACGCAATAGGCGCGGGTCATGTGACCGATCGGTCCTTCGGTCGCGATGTGAATGGCGTCGGGCTTGGCGGCCTCGATGCGCGCCGCAATTCCCCCAGGGGACGGCAGAGCGAGACGAAGCTGCGGATAGCTCGGCATCGGCAGCGACCAAAAGCCATCCGGCGAAAGAAAATCGATCTCGACGCCGAGCCCGCGCGCGCTGCGCGCGAGCGCCGACAGCGTGCGCACAACGCCATTGATCTGCGGGCGCCAAGCGTCCGTCGCCACCAAAATCCGCATAAGCTCAAGCGCTCCCCGTCGCGGCAGCCAAGCTGCGACCATAGTCAGACGACTGAGATAATCGCTACATAATTTCTCCATTATGTGACGACGTAGCCGCTTTGCGCTCCAAACCCCCAACTGGCGCGGGCTCCTGGCCTCACGGAGGCCCAGCGCCTCTCTTGAGCGGGAGTTTTGCAGTCTGCGACGCCTTGGAAATTGCTCGACCGACGCTCCATCGGGACATTTACGCGGCTGGGCTTTCATGGTCCGCTGCCCCAGGCTTGAACGTCGCCGTGCTCCGCGAGGATTGAGCGTCTGAAATTTTGAAAGCAGACCCCCGTCGCTCAATCTGAAAACCGCACAGCCCGGCGAAGAAACTCAAGATTCAAGTCCCCATCTTCCAAGATACTGTTGCAAATTTACAACACTTCAGGAATTTTTTACTCAAACTCCTTCGCAATGTTTACAACAGTTCACATGCATGGTCCGCTGTATCCAGGATGAAAGCCGCGCTGCTCCTTGAGTGACGGCGCGCCGGAATTCTGATCATCGATAAAAGGGTCTGCGGCGTCCGTATCTTTCAAAATTGGCTTTTGAGCCGGGCGCGCCTTCCCGATCTGAAAAAGGCCCTGCAAGCGTAACCCGGGCCTTTTCTTCGTCAGCCGAACGAAAAAGGAGAATCGTGATGCTGCGCAAATTCTCTGCAATCATCGCCGCGCTTCTTGCGGCCGCGCTTGCGCCCGCGCCGGCGCAGGCGGGGTCGTTCTCCGCAATCTACGCATTCGGCGACAGCCTTTCGGACGTCGGTAACGTCTTCAACGCGACCGGGGCTCCCGCTCCGCCCTATGCGAACGGCCAGTTCTCGAACGGCCCGGTTTGGGTGCAGGATCTGGCGACGATCGCCGGGCTCAGCCCGCTCGCGCCGTCGGGTCCCCCCGGCTTCTCGACGGGCGGGACCGATTACGCCTGGGGCGATGCGACGACGGGCTACTCGGGCACCCTCAATTATCCCCCTCCGAGCGGCGATCTGCAGGTCGGGCAATTCCTGAGCGACCACAGCGACGTCGCGCCCGCAAACGCGCTGTATACGTTTACGCTCGGCAGCAACGATGTGAACAATATTCTCAATGGTGCCGCCACTGGGCCGGACCCGTTGACCGACCTGCAGAACGCCGCAAAGGCGGAGGTGGGGGAGATAACAGCTCTGGCCCAGAAGGGCGCCAAGACCTTCATCGTGGCTCTAGTTCCCGACTTGGGCCTCACTCCCGCGGCCGCCGACAAGGGCCTCGCGGCGCAGGTTGCGGCGTCCCAGGCGGCGGCAGGTTATAACTTCTGGCTGGAAAAAGACTTGTCGGGCTTGGCCGCCACGCTCAATGGCGGGCTCCACTTCCTGGATACCTACAGCTGGCTCGATAACGCCGTGGCGGATCCCACAGCGGTTGGCCTTCCCCTGGGCACAAACGTCACGGACGCCTGCTACAATGGGCCCTATACCGGCGGCGGCACGGTTTGCGGCAACCCGAACGCCTATATCTTCTGGGACCAGCTTCATCCGACGGCGGCGGTGCACCAGCTCCTGGCCGAGGAAGCCTGGTCGTTCGTTCCTTCGCCGAGGCCGGGCGCGGGTCTCTTCTCGCTCGCCCTGCTGCTGCTCATCGGCCTGAAAAGAAAGCGGGCCTGAACAGAAAGACGCCGAGCTCCGGGGGCGCTCGACGGGAGCGTGACGCGCCGATTGCGCGCCGTCCTGCGCGGGGGCGCGCGATCAGGCTATCTCGATTTTCGGCGCCTCGCCGGCTTGTCCCGCGCAAGGCCGGCTCTAGCTCCTCCTTCACCTCTCTGCGGCAAGAGGCGTGAGCACGAGGAGGTATCGATGATATCGACCAAAGAACACGTCACGATGGCGTCCATGGGGGGACTGGCCGGAGCGGTGTTGGGAGCGGCGATAGGCGGCGCGCTGTTCGGGTTTCCAGGGTTCCTTACGGCCGCAGTGCTGGGCGGGATCGGCGGCACAATTTTCGGGTCCTTCATGTAGGAAGCGCCGCCACGAATAGCGCGAGAAAAAAGCCCGCTTTTGGCGGGCTTTTGCATGAAGAGGTGGCTTTGGGTTCCTGATTTGGACGCGAAAAGCGCGTCGACGATGTAGGGTGCATCGGGAATTTTAGAGATATAAATGGAGATTATTGCTGTTCACTTGCCGCTAGCAAGACAATCGCCAGCGCCAATGCCGCAGCCGAGGCCGATGAGGAGCTGACTTCGCATCGCGAAGGACATCACCCCGCCGGAGGCGCCTCGGGCGATTTCGGGATCTTGCGTCGTCGCCGCGGCTTGTCGAGGGTCTTCCATTCATTGGGCTTGAGATCGATCGTGCGCGGGCCGCGAGGACCTTCGCCGCGTAGGCGTTTGGCTATCCCCGCGCGAATGGAGGGCGCCTTCAGCGCGAGACCCACGAGATCGGAGGCGAAGCCCGGAAGGATCAAGAGCGTCGTGCCGAGCGCATGCAGGCCCGTGTCAACCCTATCGGGCTTCGGCTCGCCTTCCTTCGCCTCGCGTGCGAAACCCGAGCGGCGGCGCAGATAGTCGAAGAGCTTCTTGACGTCGAAGAGGCCGATCAGCGTCGTTGTAAGGGCGAGCGCGAGCGCCGCCGTGACGCCGAACAGCTCGACGACGATCACGAAGGCCAGCGCCTCCAAGACCAGCCAGGCCGCCAAGGCATAGGCGAAGAATTTCGACTTGTTCACGTCTGTCGAGACCCTCAGCGCGCTTCCCGCTTGAACGGAACCGTTCGAGACACGAGTACGCGGCGCGTAAAAAGTGGGAGCGAATTCTGATCGCAAAAGTCCCTTGACTTTCGCGGATTTCGCCCTCTGGCGACGCTTCGCCGCGTCTTCAGCCGCGGCTTGATTCGTGACTTATGCGCTCTCACATGATAACCCAGTGACGGAACTTTCGGGAGCGTCGCCGTTGAACATTGAGCAGGCCTTTGATCCGTCAATCCTCGTCTTCGCGGCGCTCGCCATCTTCGTGCTGTGGAAGTTGCATTCCGTGCTCGGCATGCGCAGCGAGCGCGACGCGCCCGCGCAGCCGCGCAACCGCTTCTCTCTGCCGCAGGGGGGCTTCTTCCGCGGTCGGCAGCAGGCGGCGGCGCCGGTCCCCGCGGCTCAGGACGAAGAGCGCTGGACGGGCCTCGCCGAGAAGGGAAGCAAGGCCTGGGCCGGACTGGACGCCATCGCCGCCTCCGACCCGTCATTCACGCCTGAGCGCTTCATCGAGGGCGCGCGCAAAGCCTATGAGATGATCGTTGCGGCCTTCGCCAAGGGCGACCGCGACACGCTGCGCCGCCTGCTTTCGGCCGACGTCTACGATAATTTCGCGCGCGAAATCGCGCGCCGCGAGGAAAAGGGCGAGAGCATCGAGACGGCGGTCGTCGCCATCGACGACACGCGCGTCGAGGACGCGCGCTCCGAAGGCGGGGTCAACAATGTCACGCTGCGCTTCGCGGTGAAGCTCATGACGACGCGTCGCGATCGCGAGGGGCAGATCGTCGAAGGGGGAGAGCATCCCGTCTCGGTCGTCGATCTGTGGACCTTCGCCCGCGCCCTCGCCTCGCGAGATCCGAATTGGAAGCTCGTCGCGACCGAGTCGGTGCACTAGCGCCGCCGCCCCTCCGCGCCGGATGAACAGCTCCGAACTTCCGCCGCTTCGCGGCGAGCCGGTCGGCTTCGAGGCGCTCGAGGGTTTCGAGCGCGACGATCTCGCGCAAGCCTTTGCGGCCTTTTGCCGTTCGGCCGAGGCGATCGTCTCCAACGCGGCGTTGCTGCGGCCGGCGCGTCCGGCTTTCCTCGGGCTTGAAGAGATCTCGCGCGCGGCGCTCGCCTCCTCCGAGGAGCCTGCGGCCTTCTTCCGGCGCTGGTTTCAGCCTTTTCGCCTGCAGCAGCGGGGCTTGCTCACCGGCTATTACGAGGTCGAAGTCATGGCGCGCCGTCAGGCGGAGCCGGGCTTTGCGACCCCCGTGCTGGCGCGGCCGGGCGATCTCGTCACCTTGAACGAGGCGCCGCTGGTTGTGGACGGCGGCGCGCCGCTTTTCGCCGCGCGGCGGCGGCCCGACGGCGCGCTCGAGCCCTATCCGCCGCGGCGCGAGATCGAGGAAGGCCCCTGGCTGAGCCAGTCGCCGCCGCTCGCCTATCTCGCCGACGCGGTCGAACTGTTCCTCATTCAGGTGCAGGGATGCGCGCGGCTGTCTTTCCCGGACGGGTCCAGCGCGGCGCTGACCTACGACGGGAGGAACGGCCGCCCTTACTCCTCTGTGGGCCGGCTCTTGATCGAGCGCGGCCTCGTCGAGCCCGAGCGCATGTCGCTGGCGGTCTTGAAGGAGACGCTCCGTGCTCTCGGGGTCGGCTCGGGCGAGGCGGGGCGGCGGTTCATGCAGGAAAACGAGTCCTATGTTTTTTTCCGCCTGGACGATTCCCCGGAGCGCGCCCTCGGGCCCATCGGGGGCGCGGGACTGGCGCTTTCGCCGCTCCGCTCCATCGCCGTTGACCGCACGATCTGGTGCTATGGGCTTCCCTTCTGGATCGAGGCGCAAATCCCTTGGCGGAGCGCCGACGCCGAGAACTTCGCGCGGCTCATGATCGCGCAGGACACGGGCTCGGCGATTCTTGGCGAAACCCGCGCCGATCTCTACTTTGGCTCTGGGGAGAAAGCCGGCGCGCTCGCGGGCGGGATTCGGCATGGCGCGCAATTTTACGCGCTGCTGCCGAAGGTCGGATGAACTATGCTCAAGCTTCGCGCGAGGGAAGCGAAATGGATCGCGGCGGAGAGGGAAGAAGAGCGACAAAGCTCAGCGCCTTGGACCTCGAGCTGTGGTCGGCGGTCACGGCCGATGTGAAGCCGTTTCGCGACCGCCCCGTCGTGCCGAAGCCCGCTTCGCCGTCCCCGGCGCGCAACGCCGACGTTGCGCCTGCGCCGCGTGCCGCGGCGTCGCCGCAAAAGCGCGCGGACCCGCCCTTGATCATCGACGAGACGACGCGGCGCAAGCTCAAGCGCGGGCGGCTCGACGTCGACGCCAAGCTCGATCTGCACGGGCTTCGCCAGCAGGAGGCGCATGCGGCGTTGAACGATTTTTTGCGCCGGGCGCAGGCGCGGGGCGCTAGGCTCGCGATCATCGTCACAGGCAAGGGCTTCGGCCGCGCCGACGGCGGCGTGCTGCGCCGGCTCGCGCCCCTGTGGCTGCAGGGGCCGGCCCTGCGCGACATTGTCGTGGGGTTCGGCGAGGCGTCGCGGCGGCACGGCGGCGAGGGCGCGCTCTATGTGCGCCTGCGCCGGGCCGATCGCGGCTCAGGCGCCGGCCGAATCTGAGGCGATCGCCACGACCGGGGCCTGATGCTGGAAGGCCGCGGGAATCTCGGGACGTCCGTCCTGGGCCGTCCCGGCCGGCGGCGTGGGCGGCGGCCCCCATTCGAAGGCGTCGAGCCGCCCGGTCTTCGGCGAGATCGGCGCCCAGCTTCGCGAGATCACGCCGTCGGCGATCCAGGCCGGGTCGCGCGGGGCGCGCGAGCCGCGCGCGAGCCATTCGCGCACCGGCCCGCTCGGGCCGAACTCGGCGTCCTCGATTTCCGCCATCAGGAGGCAGGTGTGCGCCGTCGGCGTCTTGCCTGGGACGACGAGCGGCGCGAGGGCCGCGCGCGCCTTCGTGAAATTGCGCGCCGAGAGCGCGGCTTGCGCCAGCGCCTGCCGGCTTTCGGGAGCCCCCGGCGCGAGCGCGGCGAGGCGCTCGGCGCGCGCGAGTTTCTGCGCGTTGGTTTCGGCCGGAAAAGAGTCGAGATAGGCCGCCGCGAGATCGGGGTGGGGCGCGTTCGGCCAAGCCTTTTCGATGAGCTTCGTCGCGAGCTTGGCGTCGTTTCGCCGGATCAGAATCCGGGTCGCGACAAGCAGCGCCGGGACGAAATTCGGCCGCCGCTTCAGCGCGAGGTGGGCGAGATGCAGCGCTGCGTGGGGGTCGCTCTCTTCCTTTTGCATCGCCGCGGCGGTCTCGAGCACGGCGCGGCAGCGTTCCGCTGTTGCGGCGTCGATGGCCCCGGCCTTGTAATTTTCCTCGAGCACCTTGCGGGCCTCGTCCCATTCGCCCGCCGCGGCGAGGTGCTCGAGAAGCGCCGCTCCCGCCCAGGGCAGGGGAGCGATCTCATGCGCCTCCTTGGCGAAGTGATGCGCCGCTTCCGCATCCGCGCGGCGCTGCGCCTGGATGTGCAGTCCGCGCAGGCCCAGGAGCCGCGTCTCGGGATTGAGCGTCATTTGCTGAAAGGCGGCCTCGGCCTTGCCGAAATCGCCCTCGATCTGCGCGGCCTGCGATTTGAGGTAGTGGACGAGCGGTTCATTCGGGATGAGCTTTTCCGCCGCCTTGGCGGCGTGCTTCGTCGTCGCCGCGTCGCCCGAGGCTGCGGCGACGATGCCCTTGGTCACGGCGGCGAAACCCTTCTCGCGCCGGCGCCAGTGCGAGCCCTGGCGCAATCGCGACGGGAATTTGAACGTCCCCGAGATGAGCGCCCAGATCAGCACAATGGCGGCGACCCCGATCAGCAGCGCCGCTGCGGCGACCGGAATGGAGGCGTCGAGATGATAGGGACCCCAGTCGATCGTGACCGAGCCCGGCTGGTCGATCACCTGCTCCAGCCCATAGGCTAAGGCGGCGAGCAGCAGGATGAAGAACAGGATGGACCACATGGGCGACGGTTCCTTGAGAGATTAATTTTTACCGGCGTCGAGATCGCCGATCGCGCCCGCGACGAGCGCCGCGGCGGCCTCTTCCGCCGCGCGCCGCGCGGCAAGCGTTTCGCCGAATTCCTGGGCCTGAGCGCGAGTGGCTTCGGGCAGAGCCGCGAAGGCCTGCACCGCTCCTGCGAGATCGTCACGCGCGAGCGACTTCTCGATCTTGGGCGTGAGATCGTCCGCCGTCGGCTTGGGCGCCTCCCCCTTCGGCCGCAGGTGAACGAGCCTCTGCGCCTCGTGCTTCAACTGCTCCGTGAGCGGCGCGCCCTCCGGCGGCTTGTTTTCGAAGGCGCGCAGCTTCTTGCCGAGAGGCTCAAAATAGGCAAGCAAATCCTGCGGCGTCGGCGCGCCCTTTTCGGCGAAAGGCGCGAGCTCCGCCAGCGCCTTCGAATCTGCGCCGAGCCGGCGCAGCGCCGCGAGCTCGGCGGCGAAGGGCTTGGCGCGTTCGAGCGCGCGCTGCACCGATTGCGCGAGCGCGAGCGATTCGAGCGCCGTGAGCGCTTTTGCCGGCTGCGCGCGGGGCCCGGCGTCGACGTCCGGCGTCGCGCGCGTCCCGACCTTGGGCTGCTGGAGCTGCTCCTGCAGCTTGGCCATCGACTGCGTGAGCTCGTCCAGCCGAGCCTCGAGCGCGGCGACCATGTTTTTCGTCTCAGGAGGGGTCGCCGCCCCAGGAGACTCGATGCGTTCGACCGGCGGTCGGGCCTCGGCCTCGCGGCGCGCCTCGGCCGCGACGTCGTTCGCCGTGCGGACCTCCGTTTCGAGCGCCTCGAGGCGCCGGACGAGCGGCGCGAGCTCAGCGCTTCCGATGGCGGCGGGCGGCGGGCCCGAACGGCCAGGGGCTTCGGGCGCAGGCTCGGCCTGCGCTCTTTGCTCTGTCGCCTTTGGCTGAACGTCGTGCGGAGCCGACCATCCGGGTGCGACTGCGGTCGGCGCGCTTTCGGCGGCGGGCGGCGCATAAGCCGTCGGCTTCGAGACGGCGTCGGCGGCCGGCGGGGCGAGGACCGTCTTTCGCTCTTCCTCTCCGCGCGGCAGCTTTTCGCGAAGCCAGGCGCCGAGCTCTTCCTTTTCCTTTAAAATGAAATCCTTGGGGTTCTGAGCCGCCTGCTCGATCGCGTCAGCGAGGGAGCGCAAGCGCTCGTCTCGATTCTTGAACACGACCGCGGCTCCGCCGAGCGCAACCGCCAACAGACCGACCGCCGCAAGGAAGAGGGTGAAGCCGTGGCCGCCGCGGCGTCGTTTGGCTGGCGCGGCGCTCTCCGCCTCGGGCGCCAATCCTGCAATCTGTGATTCTTCTTCATGAGGCGCCGGCGGCGGCGCGTCGGCTTCGTTCTCGGCCATCGTCAGTTCCTCGCCTGCGTTCTTATAGTCGACCCCGTTCTGCGGCGAAACCGCGGCCGCCTAAGCATTGGGCTCGCCGACGAGCGCCAGCGCGCGCCGTGCCTCGTCGAGATGCAGGCGCTCCACCATGCGGCCCTCGATCTGCACGACGCCTCTGTCTCGGTTTTCGGGCAAGTCGAAGGCGGCGAGGATTTTTTTTGCGAAGTCGACCTCCGCCGGGCTCGGCGCGAAAATCTCGTTCACCGGCCCGATCTGGGCGGGGTGGATGAGCATCTTGCCGTCCATGCCGAGATCGCGGCCCTGCTCGGCCTCTGCCCGCAACCCCGCTTCGTCATTGAAATTGTTGTAAATGCCGTCGATGATGTCGAGCCCGTGAACCCGCGCGGCGAGCACGGCGGCAGAGAGCCAGGCGAGGAGACCGGGCCGGCCCCGGGTCAGGCGGACGCGGGTCGATTTGGCGATGTCGTTTGGACCGAGCATCAGCGTCTCCAGGCGTGGCGCGGACATGACCGCCCCGGCGATCTTTTCCACATCGAGGATCGCCCGCGGCGTTTCGATCATCGCCCAGAGCCGGACCGATGCAGGCACGCCGGCGGCGGCGAGATCGTCCGAGACCAGGAGCACGTCCTCGCGTCCGTTCACCTTGGGAATGACGATCGCGTCCGGCGGGGCCGAGGCGAGGGCTGAGAGATCGTCCCTGTACCATTCCGACGCGCGCGGGTTGACCCGGACGACGACCTGACGCTGGCCATAGCCGCCGCTCTTCAGGGCCGCGACGACCTGTTCCCGCGCTGTCGCCTTGGCGCTCTCGGCGACGCCGTCCTCGAGCTCGAACATCAGCGCGTCGGCGCCGAGCGACTTGCCCTTTTCGAGGGCGCGCGCATTGGAGCCCGGCATCGCCAGGACGCTGCGTTTCAATTTCGGGATCATTCCCTTCCCCGTTTGGCGCCGATCCCGCTAGCCGCGGGATTCTTTAATTGATTGAAGGCCTCGACCCCAGCATAAGGGAAGGCCTCGACCCCAGCATAAGGGGAAGCGTGGCGGCGCGCCAAGCCCGGCGTCGCGAGCGGCCAGAAACCAGGGACGGATCATGACCGACGACGACTACAGCCCGATGGAGGCGTCAGGCCCGCTCCCTGGCCATCTCGTCGCAGGCTATGAGAACTTCCTGGCCGGGCGGTTCGGTCCGGAGCATCAGCGCTACCGCACCCTCGCCGAGGAAGGTCAGCGGCCGACGACGATGATCGTCAGCTGCTGCGATTCCCGCGTCTCGCCGGAAGTGATTTTCGACGCCAGGCCTGGCGAATTGTTCGTGCTGCGCAACGTCGCCAACCTCGTCCCGCCTTACGAGCCCGACAAGCATTATCACGGCGCCTCGGCGGCCCTCGAATATGCGGTGATGGCGCTCAAGGTCCGGCACATCGTGGTGCTCGGGCACGCGCAGTGCGGCGGCGTCGCCGCCTTCGCCGAGACCCTGGCCAATCCCGACGTGCCGCCGTTGTCGGAGGGCGACTTCATCGGCCGCTGGATCAAGCTGCTCGGTCCCGCCGTCGATCACGTCGGCCTGCCGCCGAGCCGGGTCGATCGCGCCTATGTTGAGCGTCTGGAGCTCGAGGGGATCAAGCAGGGCCTGCGCAATCTGCGGACCTTCCCCTGGATCGCGACGCTCGAAAAGCGCCACTATCTCCATTTGCACGGCGCGTATTTCGGCGTGATGGACGGACGCCTGCTGGCGCTCGACGAGGCTCGCAACGTTTTTTCGCCGGTCGCGCCGAATTCGCACGCCCTAGCGCTCGAGGCTGCGAGATTTTGAGCCCGCCGCCCGTTCCGACGATTGCCGGCCTCTCCGAACTCGCGCCGCGTTACGATGCGATTCTCTGCGACGTCTGGGGCGTGCTGATCGACGGGCTGCGGTGCTTTCCGAGCGGTGCGGCGGCTCTGCGCGCTTTTCGCCGACAGGGCGGTCGGGTCGCGCTGATCACCAACGCCTCGCGTCCGAGCGCCGAGGTGACGCTGCAGCTTGACGGGCTGGGCGTGCCCCGAGACTGCTGGGACGCGATCGTCAGCGCGGGCGAGCTGACCCTTCGCGAGATCGTCGCGCGACGCGGTCAAAGCTGTTTTCATCTCGGCCCGCCGCACGACAAGGGCCTCTTCGAGGCGGCGGCGCGTCTCATCGGCGCGCCGCCGCGGCTCGTCGGCTTCGAGGTCGCCGACTATGTCGTTTGCACCGGTCTTATCGACGACAGGCGCGACGAGCCGCAAGATTACGACGATCGATTGCGCGCGATGCTCGGGCGACGGTTGACGATGCTCTGCGCCAATCCGGACGTGGTCGTTGAGGTCGGCGACCGGCGCCTCTACTGCGCGGGCGCGCTGGCGCGGCGCTATGAGTTGATGGGAGGGCGCGTGCTGACCTTCGGCAAGCCGCAAAGCGCGATCTATGACGCGGCCCGGGCGGCCCTCGACTCGCGTCAGCGCGCCGTCCGCGTCCTCACCATCGGCGACGGAGCGGAGACCGACCTCGCTGGCGCCGGCCGCGCCGGGCTCGACTGCCTGTTCGTGACGGACGGCGTGCACCGTGAGGAAATCCGGGACCCCGCCGGCGCCCTCGACCCGGAGGCGATTGAGCGGCTGTTTTTGCGCGCAAATGCGCGCCCCGTGGCTATGGCCAGCGAACTTGTGTGGTAAAGAGGGTCGGCGGGCCGGGGGCCCGCTTGGGCCCATCCGGTGCGAGCCATGTCGATCCCCTTCAAAATATATCACTTCGAAGACCTGAGCGTCGGCATGCGCGAAACCTTGATGAAGGCCGTCATGGACGATGACGTGATCGCCTTCGCCGATCTTTCCGGCGACCGCAATCCGATCCATCTCTCGGAGCATTTCGCAAGCAAGACGCGCTTTGGCGAGCGGATCGTGCACGGCCTCTACACTGCCTCGTTGATCTCAACCGTGATCGGCATGTATTTGCCCGGTCCCGGCGCCGTCTATCTCTCGCAGACCCTGAATTTTCGCGCGCCGGTCAAGATTGGCGACGTGATCAACGTCGTCGTCGAGGTGGTCGAGCTCGTCGAGAAGGGCCGCCGCGCCAAGCTCAAATGCGAATGCCTCGTTGACGGCAAGGTGGTGCTCGACGGCGAGGCCATGGTGATGGTGCCGAGCCGCGAGCAGGCGAGCCGCACCGCCGCCGGCGCCGCCTGAGCGTTCGTGAGCGGCCCAACACCCTTCGTCGACTGCCGCGATCCGCTCGCGCCTCCGACGGGCCTTGAAGGCTGCGTCGTCGCGTTGGGCAATTTCGACGGACTGCATCGCGGCCATCTTGGCGTGATCGAGCGGGCCAAGGCGCTCGCGACGCGGCTTCGCCGTCCTTGCGCGGTGGTGACCTTCGAACCGCATCCGGCGGATTTTTTCGCCGGCCGCTCGGTGATCTTCCGGCTCACGCCGCCGCTCGCCAAGGCGGCTCTTTTGAGACGGCTCGGCCTTGACGGCATCGTCACCTTGACTTTCGACGCGGCCTTCGCCGCTCTCCCGGCGGAGAGTTTCACGCGCGATGTGCTCAGCCGGCGGATCGGCGCCTCCGCGGTCGTCGCGGGTTATGATTTTCGCTTCGGCAAGGGCAGGCGCGGCGACGCGGAATTTCTCAAGAGCGAAGGCGCGCGGCTCGGCTTCTCGGTGGAGATCGTCGAGCGCATCGTCAGGGACGAGGCCGGCAGCCTCGACGCCGTTTCGTCGACCGCGACGCGCGAGGCGCTGGAGCAGGGCGACGTGCGTCTCGCCCGGCGCCTGCTCGGCCGTCCCTATTTCATCGAGGGCGAAGTCGTCAAAGGCGCGCAACGCGGCAGGATGCTCGGGTTTCCGACCGCCAATATCGCGCTCGACGCATCGAACCGCCTGCGTCACGGAGTTTACGCCGTCACCCTGGAGGCGCGCGAAACCCTCCATTGGGGCGTGGCGAGCTTCGGGAAACGCCCGACTTTCGACGACGGGCCGCCGCTGCTCGAGGTCTTCGTCTTCGACTTCGACGGCGATCTCTATGGCGAGACGGTCGAGGTCGCCTTCTATGAATTCCTGCGCGGCGAAGAGAAATTCGCCTCCATCGAGGCGCTGATTGCGCAGATGCACGCGGATGTGGAGGCGGCGCGCGCGACGCTTCGCCGGGAGTTCGATTCCGTCTGACGTCTTGCTTTAGACGAGGCTGCGTTCAGGCGACCTCGCCTGAACGCAGAACGCGCGTCTGATGCAGGAGACTGAGCGTCCGCGCCGCGTTCGAGTGCGGCGCGCGGGCGTCACGGATCAGCAGCCGATGCAGCCGGGAGCGCCGGGACCTGCCCGCTCGGGGCCCGGACCGTTCGGCTCGAGCGGCGGACCGCCCGGCTCGGGGCCTGGACCCGCGCGCTCGGGGCCCGGACCTGCTGGCTCGAAGCCCGGGCCGGTAGCCTCGGGGATGACCGCCGCGACACGATAGGTGCGCGGATCGACGATCACGATCTCATCCTCGACGATGACGAACTTGTAGCCCCTGAATCGCGGCACGATCGTCACCACATCTGGGGGCAGAACAGCCAAGCGCGCGCCGCGCGGAACGGCTGCCCCAACATTCAGCCCGAAGTCGGCGTGATCGGCGCGAGCCGAGCCCGCGGTCCTGACCCGGTCGCGAATCCTGGCCTCCTGGTCCGGCGACATCATCGCCGACCCTGGCGTTCGCTTTTGGCCTTGCGTCAACTGCTGGCGCGCCGCCGGTCGTCCGGGGTGCGCGGGTGCGACTTGCCCCTGCCGCAGGGCTCCGCGCTGCTGGGCGCCTGGCAAGGCGCGTTGCTGCGCATAAGGGCGCTGACCTTGCTGAAGGCGCTGCTCAGCCGCCGTGCCTTGCGGATTTGCGCCTTGTTCCTCGATCGCCCCTGTCCGAGGCTCGCCTAGGGTCCCCTTTTGCTCGGCGCCTTGTTTCACGCCCGGCTGACCGTTCCGCTCCTCCGCGCCTTGCCGCGCGGCGGCAGCGTTGCGTTCCGCCTCTTCTTCCAGCGATTGCCCTCCCCGCTGCCCGGCCGCAGCGCCTTTCTCCTCGGCGCCTTGCTGTGAAGGCAGGGTTTCCGTCGCTCGATCTTGTCCGAGCGTGCGGGACTTGTAGTTCGCATCGCCTTGCGGCGAAGGCCCTTCCGTCTGAGCGTGGGCAAGCGCGGCCGCCGAGATCAGAGCCGCAATTCCTACGCTTATCCTGATCGTGTTTTTCATGCGATCGCCCCTTGGCGCCGAGACGCCGCCTCCGGCCGCGCCCGGCTCTCGAAACGGCGGCCAAACGGTTGCGCGTTTTCGCACCGTTAATGCGTCGATAAAGAAGGGCGGCTCGAAGAAGCGCCAACTGCGGAAAGTACAGGCGCCGACCTACGGAGTTCCCCGCACCCTGCCGGCCTATCCATTTTGGGGCGAGAGGCGGGTGGGCTAGCAAATCGAAGTTTTCAGATTTTATCTATAATCAATGAATTACGTAACACCCAACGTCGTCGGGACGAGGCGAAACGTTCGATCGCGCCTCGTATCCCGACGCTGCAAAAGATGATCTAATGCGCGACTTCTGCGCTCTTGTGCGAGCCGATCGACTTTAAGCTGCGCTCCACGAGCGGCGCGATCCCTGCGACCATCCGCACGACGCCCAGGGCGTTGGGATGCTGCTTGTCGTCCATCATCAAATGAGAATGTCCATACACCCCCTCCAGGAAGAAGGGATAAAGCGGGAGGCGGCGCGCCCGTGCGAGAGCCGGATAAATATTGTTGAAGCCGACGACATAGTGCGGACCATTCTTTGGCAGCGACAGCATCCCGGCGAGGATCACGCGCGCTCCGTGGGCCTCGGAAATCGAGATGATCGCGTCAAGATTTTGATAGGTCACCTTCGGATGAACGCCGTCCAGCATGTCGTTGGCGCCGAACTCCACGATGACGAGGTCGGGATGATGTTCGAGCGCCAGATCGATGCGGGCGAGTCCATCGGCGCTCGTGTCGCCGGCGTTCGAGCCGTTCCAGACCATGACGTCGTAGCCGTCCGCGAGCAGCTTGCGTTTCAGCACGGCGGGAAATCCCTGCGATTCCTCCAAATCAAAACCGGAGCTGAGACTGTCGCCGAAGACCAGGATTTGCGATGGCTGAGCCGCCGCCGGACATGCAAATGTCAAAATCGGCAACGCCATCCATAGAACCGCGCGCAAGATCATGGAATGGAACATCTCTCTCGCAGACCTTCCTTAGCGTTACACGGGAATCTGCGTATGGCTCTGGTGCGGGCCATAGTCCTCCAATTTGAAGTTGCTGACAGGTCACGCCAACGCGATTGGGAGGTTGTGCGCCAGGAAGCTCAAGACTTCGCAAATTTTGACACAACCAAGACACTGTATGACGGATCGATAGGCGCTATCCGGAGACCCCTCAAGGGAAGCGCCTTCGCGCGAATGCGATGGCTTTCCCCGCTCGAGCTCGCCTGCTATTCGCCGACGATGACCGACGCCCTCTTACATCGCCGGCTGCATGGCCGCTCAAAAGGCAAGGCGCTGCGCCGCCATCAGGCCGAGCTCGTCGAAACGCTGCTCCCCCGGCTCTCCATCGATCTCGCGAGCCCTTTCGACGCAGGCGCGGTCTTTCCGCCAAGGGTTCGAGAACTGCGGCTCGAGATCGGCTTTGGCGGCGGCGAACATCTGATCGACGCCGCGACGCGCGAAGGCGATGTCGGATTCATCGGTTGCGAGCCCTTCGTCAACGGAGTCGCGAAGCTCCTGGCGTCTCTAGAGCAGACGGGCGTGCAAAATGTCAGACTCTATCGAGGCGACGCGGCGCTCGTTCTCGATTGGCTGCCGGAGGCGAGCCTTTCGCGCGTCTATCTCTTCTATCCCGACCCCTGGCCGAAGCGCCGCCAGCGCAAGCGCCGCTTCGTCAATCTGGAGACCCTCGATCTGCTGGCGCGCGCGATGCGCCGCGGCGCGCAATTGCGCTTTGCGACCGATATCGACGATTACGCCGCCTGGACGCTCGCCCGCATTGGCGCGCATCCGGCCTTCTCCTGGCGCGCGGCGTCCGCCCTGGACTGGACGCGGCCTTGGGAAGGGTGGAGGCCGACCAAATATGAGGCCAAGGCGATGGCGGAAGGACGAAAACCCGTTTATTTGACCTTTTTGCGCCATTGACGCGAGCCTTCACGCTGCGGGAGCCCCTTTATGAATCCTGAAAGTTTCGCGCCCTCGCCGAGCGGCGCGCCGCCCAAGGAGGCGACAAGCGCAAGCTTGCGCGCGGACGTGTTGGAGGCGTCGCTGCGCCGCCCCGTCCTCGTCGAATTCTACGCGCCTGGCGCAGCGCCTTGCGCCGCGCTGGGGCGCAATCTCGCGCGTCTCGTCGGGGCCACGGAAGGCAAGATCACGCATGTGCGGCTGAACGTCGCCGCCGAGCAGCAGATCGCCGCCCAGCTCGGCGTGAAGGCCTTGCCGGCGGCGATCGTGTTCGAGCGCGGCCGCGCGACGGACGGCTTCGTCGGCGCGCTTTCCGAGCGGGAGCTTCGGGGCTTTCTCGAGCGGCTCGTGGGGCCGATCGCGGCCGACGAGGACGCCTTCCGCCAGCTGGAGCAGTTGCAGGCCGACGGCGATCTCGCCGGCGCCGAGGCGCTGCTGCGCTCGCTCGTCGAGCAGGAGGCGCCGCCGGCGCGGGCGGTTGCGGAACTCGTCCGGATCCTGATCGACCCGGGGCGGCTCGACGAAGCCGAGACTGTGCTCGCCGCGGCCCCGGACTCGCTGCGTCGCGACGCCGCAATCGCCGCCGCCGCCGCGGCGCTCGAGAACGCGCGGCAGGCGAGCGCGCTGGGCGGGGTAGAGGAATTGCGGCGCCGCACGCTGGCTAATCCCGAAGACGCCCAGGCGCGCTTCGATCTCGCCCTGGCCCTCAACGCGGAGGGGCTGCGCGAGGAAGCCGCAGCCGAGCTTCTTGACATTATTCGGCGCGACCGTAGTTGGAACGACGACGGCGCCCGCAAGCAGTTGGTGCAGTTCTTCGAGGCGTGGGGGCCGACCGACAAGGCGACCATGGCGGCGCGCAGGAAGCTGTCGTCGCTGCTCTTCTCTTGAAGCGAATGTTGTGCGGCGAGGAGAGGAGCGTCGGCGGGGGTGAGGGTCGCGGCATGAGCATGAACAGGCCATACCTTTCGACCGACGAGCTGCCTCGGACGCTGCGCCTGTTACCTCTCGCCGGCGCGCTGCTGCTGCCGCGCGGGGAGCTGCCGCTCAACATCTTCGAGCCGCGCTATATCGCGATGGTCGATTCGGCGCTCGCCTCGGACCGTCTCGTCGGCATGGTGCAGCCGGGGATGCGGCCCTGCGCCGAGCAGCCGTCGCAGCCGCTATGCGAGGTCGGCTGCGCTGGCCGCCTCACGCGTCTCGCGGAAACCGGAGACGGCCGTTACCTCGTCACGCTCTGCGGGGTTGGCCGCTTCCGCATCCTCGCCGAGATCGAGAACGACGAGCCGTTCCGCTCGGCCAAGGTGGATTTTACGCCCTTCGCGCGCGATCTTGAGGCGGGCGCGGGCGAGGCGGCGGTCGACAGGCTCCGCATGATCGAAATGTTGCGCAGCTTCGCGAGCTCCTCTCGCCTCGAGGTCGATTGGACCAGCATAGACGCCGCGCCGACCGAAACGCTGGTCAATGCGCTGGCGATGATGAGCCCGTTCGGCGCGAGAGAGAAGCAGTCGCTGCTCGAGGCGGAGGATCTCAAGACGCGCGCCGAAATGCTGATCGCCTTGGCGCAATTTGAGCTGGCGCAGACGCAGGGCGCGATGCCGGCGGACCCCAGCGTCAGGCCGCATTGAGCGGGAATTTTAAGTGGAAGATCGAGGATCGGAGAAGACAATGGACGAGCCCAAAGAGATCGCCACCCAGGAGACGGCGGAGCCGAGACGCGTCGATCCGCGTCTCCTCGAGATTCTGGTCTGTCCGCTGACCAAGACGACGCTCGAATATGACGCGGAGCGCCAGGAGCTGATCTCCCGCCAGGCTCATCTCGCCTATCCGATCCGCGACGGCATTCCCATCATGCTCACCGACGAGGCGCGCCCGCTCGAGTAATCGACCTATGGCGCTCAACGCCTCGCTCGTCGAGCTCCTCAAGCTTCTCGATCTCGAGACGCTCGGCGAGGACGAGTTCCGTGGTCACAGCCCGCCGAACGCGCCGCAGGCCGTCTATGGCGGCCAGGCGGTCGCACAGGCGCTCATCGCCGCCCAGCGCACGGTGCCGCCTGACCGGCCCGTCCATTCGCTGCACGGCTACTTCATTCTCGCCGGCGATCCGAAGACGCCCATCGACTACAAGGTGGAGCGCGTTCGCGACGGCAAGAGTTTCACCACGCGCCGCTGCGCCGCTCGGCAAAAGGGCCGCACGATCTTCTCGCTCGAAGCCTCGTTTCAGGTCGTTGAAGAAGGCTTCGATCACGCGATCGAGCCGCCCGAGGTTCCAGACCCGGAAAGCCTTCCGACCTCGAGCGCGCTGGCGGATCGGCTGAAATCCTTCCTGCCCCAAGCCGTGCTTGCGCGCTTGCAGAGGCCTTCGGCGCTCGACATGCGCGTCGTCGATCCGGTCGCGGCCTTTGGCGCGAAGCCGGCCTCGGTGCGTCAGTATTTTTGGTTTCGTATCGACGGGCCGTTGCCCGAGGACGACGCGTTGCAGCGCGCGCTGGTCGCCTATCTCTCCGACATGACGCTGCTCAACACGGCGCTCGCCGTGCATGGCCGCACGATTTTCGATCGCTCTCTGCAGGTGGCGAGCCTCGATCACGCCCTCTGGTTCCACCGGCCTTGCCGCGCCGACGAGTGGCTCCTTTATGCGCAGCAGAGTCCGACCGCGTCGGGAGGACGCGCGCTGACCTATGGCCATCTGTTCACGCGGGACGGACGCCTCGTCGCCTCGACCGCGCAAGAGGGGTTGATCCGTCAGCGCGGGACGCCGGCCGAATAGGCGGATTCTCTCAACTCCGCCCAATCAGCGCGAGCCATTCCTCTTCCGTGAGCACTTCGACGCCGAACTCGCGCGCCTTGGCGAGCTTCGAGCCCGCGCCGGGTCCCGCGACGACGAGATCGGTCTTCTTCGAGATCGAGCCCGAGACCTTGGCGCCCAGCCGCTCCGCTTGCGCCTTGGCTTCGTCGCGCGTGAAGGCCTCGAGGCTCCCGGTGAAGACGACCGTCTTGCCGGAGACGGGCGAGGCGGTCTCGACCGCCTCCATCGGCGTCGGCGTAACTTCCTTCAGCAGGCGATCGAGCTCCTCTTCATTATGCGGCTCGGCGAAAAAATCGCGCAGCGCCTCGATGACGACCGGGCCGATCCCGTCGATGCCTTCGAAAGCCGCCTCGCCGTCGCCGCCGGGCTCGAGTCTTCGCGCGGCGTCGCGGAATTCCTCGAAACGGTCGAAGTGGCGCGCGAGCCGGCGCGCATTGGTCTCGCCGACATGGCGTATGCCGAGCGCATGGATGAAGCGATTGATCGGCACGCTGCGCCGCGCCTCGATCGCCGCGAAGAGATTGCGCACCGAGGTCTCGCCGAAGCCCTCGCGGTTTTTGAGCTTGGAGAGGCTCTTCGCGTCGCGTTCGGCGAGCGTGAAGATGTCGGAGGGCGTCTTGATCAAACCCTCTTTGTAAAAATATTCGATCTGCTTGTCGCCCAGACCTTCGATGTCCATCGCGTTGCGCGAGCAAAAGTGCTTGAGGCGCTCCACCGCCTGAGCCGGACAGACGAGCGAGCCGGTGCAGCGTCGAGCGACCTCGGCCTCTCCCGTCTTTTCGTCGATCTCGCGCAGCGCCGCCGATCCGCAGCGCGGACAGACGCGAGGGAAATGATAAGGCTTCGCGTCCGCCGGGCGCTTCTCCGCCACCACAGCGACGATTTGCGGGATCACGTCGCCGGCGCGCTGCACGACGACCGTGTCGCCGACGCGGACGTCCTTGCGGGCGATCTCGTCCTCGTTATGGAGCGTCGCATTGGAGACGACGACGCCGCCGACGGTGACGGGCTCGAGCCTCGCGACCGGCGTCAGCACGCCCGTGCGTCCGACGTTAATCTCAATGTCGCGCAGGATCGTCGTCGCGCGTTCGGCGGGGAATTTATGCGCCGTCGCCCAGCGCGGCGCGCGCGAGACGAAGCCCAATCGCTCTTGCAGCGCGAGGTGGTCCACCTTGTAGACGACCCCGTCTATGTCATAGCCGAGCGTCGCGCGACGCGTCTCGATTTCGCGGTAGCGGTCGAGCATCGCCTCGACGCTGTCGCAGCGCGTCATCAGGGGATTGACGGGCAGACCGAAGCGTTTGAAGGCCTCGACGACGCCGAACTGTGTCTTCGCCGGCGTCTCGCTGACCTCGCCGAGCGCGTAGGCGAAGAAGCGCAAGGGGCGGCTCGCTGTGATCGCGGGGTCGAGCTGACGCAGCGAGCCCGCCGCGGCATTGCGCGGATTGGCGAAGAGCCGCTCTCCCGCCGCGGCTTGGCGCGCGTTGAGCGATGCAAAATCCTTGTGCGACATATAGACTTCGCCGCGCACCTCCAGCACGGCGGGCGGCTTGTCGGCGAGCCTCTCCGGGACATCTTCGAGCGTGCGGACATTCGCCGTCACGTCCTCGCCCTCGAAACCGTCGCCGCGCGTCGCGGCCGAGACGAGGCGTCCGCGCTCATAGCGCAGCGAGCAGGAGAGGCCGTCGATCTTCGGCTCCGCGGTGAAGACGAGCCTCGCCTCCTCGGAAAGTCCGAGAAAGCGGCGGACGCGGGCGACGAACTCGACGACTTCTTCATCCGAGAAGACGTTTCCGAGCGAGAGCATCGGCACGGCGTGACGGATTTTCGCGAATTTTTCGGCCGGCGCCGCGCCCACCTTCCTCGTGAGCGACTCCAGCGTCGCAAGCTCGGGAAACCGCGCCTCGAGCGCCTCGTAACGGCGGCGTAGCGCGTCATAGTCGGCGTCGGAAACGACGGGCGCGTCTTCCTGATAGTAGCGGCGATCGTGCTCGGCGATCTCTTCGCCGAGCCGGGCGTGCTCGACTGTGGCCTCGCCCGGCGACAAATCGGAAATCGGCCGATCGCGATTCACCGCTTGAGCCCCGCCGTTACGCCGCCTCGGGCGCCGCGCCGATCAGGCGGCGCGCTTCCTGCAGGCTTATGGCGCGTCCGAAGGCGTGGCCCTGCGCATAGGCGCAGCCGAGCTGGTAAAGCTCGGTCGCGTCGGCCTCGCTTTCCGCGCCTTCCGCGACGACCTCCATGTCGAGCTCGCGCGCGAGCTGGATGATCGAACGCAGCACCGCGGTCCCGGCGTTTCCAGCTGTCTGCTTGACGCAGGAGCGGTCGATCTTGACCGTGTCGAACGGAAAGCGCTGCAGATAGGCCAGCGAGGAGTAACCGGAACCGAAATCGTCGAGCGCCAGTCCCGCGCCGAGCTCCTTGAGGCGCGCGAGCATTTGCGCGGAATATTCGGGATTCTCCATCACCGCCGCTTCGCTGAGCTCGAGCTTCAGACTGCCGCGCGCGATCTCATTGCGCATGAGGACGCTCTTCACGTTTTTGAGAAGATCCTGCGACAGGAGCTGGCGGGAGGGCAGATTGACCGAGGCGAAGATGGGCGGATCGACAGTGAGCGCGCGCTGCCAGGCGGCGAGCTCCCGGGCCGTGCGATCGAGCGCCAGCATGGCGAAGTCGATGATGAGGCCGCTCCCCTCCGCCACGGACATGAACTCGTCGGCGTCGAGGCGGCCCAGTCTCGGATGGTCCCAGCGCAGCAGCGCCTCGAAGCCGGCGATCGTGTGGTCTTCGAGGCGCACGATCGGCTGAAAGAAGACCTTGACCTCGGAGCGCTCCAGCGCGCGCCGCAGATCCGTCTCGAGCGTGAGGCGGTCCGATCGTTGACCGCGCAGCGCCTGACGAAACACCTCGATGCAATTCCCGCCGGCGCGCTTGGCCTTGCGCATGGCGACCTCGGCGTCCTCCTGCATGTCGGCGGCGGAGCCGTGCAGCGCCGGATCGTAGAAGGCGACGCCAACCGAGGCGAAAAGGCTGACCTCGTGGTCGGTGAAGCGGACGGGCGTAGCCAGCGCGCGGCGCACCGCCTCGGCCGTCGCCATGACCGTCTCGGGATTGGTTTGCGAGAGCACGATGATCGCGAAGCTGTCGCCAGTCATTCGCGCCAGCGTGTCGCGCGGCTGCAACAGGCGGCTGATGCGATGAGCGATGGTGAGCAGCACGCTGTCGCCGGTCGCGACGCCCACCTGCTCGTTGACCTGCTTGAAGCGATCGAGATCAATCATCAGCACAGTCGGGCGCACGTCCTTCTGGGCGCGGGCGAAGCTCAGTGCAGCCTCGAGCCGGTCGAAGAAGAGCTCGCGGTTGGGGAGGCCGGTCAGATTGTCGCGCACCGCGTCGTGCAGCAGCCGCTCCTGCGCGCTGCGTTCTTCCGTCACGTCGACCAACGTGCCGACAACCCGGATCACCTCGCCGTCGGGGCCCACCACGGGGCGAGCCCGCAGCCGGAAGCAGAGATAGTGACCGTCCGCAGCGCGAAGACGAAACTCCTCGTCGATGCGGCCGCGCCTCTGTTCCAGCACCGCGTCGAGACAGGCGCGGTAGCGGTCCTGCTCGAAGGGGTGCAGCAGATTGAGCCAGGAGGCCGCCGCTCCCTCTAAGCCGCCGCGATCGAGGCCGAGCTGCGCCTCGACCTCCGGGCTCACGAAGATGTGGTCGGAGGGCACATCCCAGTCAAACACGATCTCATTGGCGCCGGTCAGCGCCAGCGCCTTGCGTTCGACGTCGGAGATGACGCCCTGAGCGAGGCCGCCGCCGGCGAAGGCGTTCTGCATCACCGTGAAGCCGATGAGCATGACGATCAGCACGAGGCCGCCGATCAGCGCCGGCGACACGAGATCGTTCGTGAGCCAGCCGAGCACGGTGAAGCCGCCGGCGATGACCCAGAGCAGCAACAGAAACCAGGTCGGGATGAGCATGATCGCGCGGTCGTAGCCGTGCGAGGCGAGATAGAGGATCAGCACGAAGCCGACGACGGCGACGGTGCCGAGCGAGATCCTCGCGACGCCAGCGGCGATCGGCGCCTCGAGCGCAGCAAGCGCCACAAGGCCGACGAGCATCGCCAGCCAGAGCGCGGCGACGTGCCAGGCCCTGACGTGCCATCGGTTGAGATTGAGATAGGCGAAGAGAAAGACGACCAGCGTCGCCGAAAGCACCGTTTCGGCGCCGGCGCGCCAGATCCCGTCGGTCGCCGGATCAGAGCCGAAGATCTTGTTCCAAAAGCCAAAATCGATGCAGACATAGGCGAGGACGGCCCAGGCGAGCGCCGCCGCCGCCGGAAAGATGACGGCCCCTTTGACGACGAAGACGATCGTCAAAAACAGCGCGAGAAGGCCGGCGATGCCAATCACGATGCCCTTGTAGAGCGTGAGGCTCGTGATCTTGTCCTTGTAGGCGTCCGGCTCCCAGAGATAAAGTTGCGGAAGATTGGGCGTCTTCAGCTCGGCTACATAAGTGACCGTGGCGCCAGGATCGAGCGTTAGGCGAAACACGTCCGCGTCTGCGCTATCCTCGCGTTCCGGCGGAAAGCCCTGGCTCGCGGTGATCGTCGACAAACGCTTGGCCCCGAGGTCCGGCCAAATCAGCCCGGATCCCTGCAAGCGGAAATGCGGGGCGACGATCAAGCGCTCGATCTGCTCGTCCGTGTCGTTCGTCAAAGCGAAGACGATCCAGCTCGGCGTCGAGCCCGGCTCCTTGGCCTCGACCTCGATGCGGCGGGTTATTCCGTCCGAGCCCGGCGCCGTCGACACTTGCAAGCGGTCGCCCTGCGAGGCATGCGTCTCCACGGCAGAGGTGAGATCAATGGCCGGCGCGTCGGGCGGCACGCGCACGCTTTCCACCGCGCCCGCCGTGGAGGCGAAGATCGTTGTAAGGATGAGCGCGAGCAGGTATTGTGTGAACCGCACGAATTCACTTCTTGAGCGTTCTGGGCCGCCGCTTGGCGTCCGCCGACTGTTGCGATCCGCCGTCGCCGACGGATTGGTAGTGGCTCCAGCGCCTTCTCGCAACCCGCCGGCTGGCGAAAGCTCGCGAGAGCGCCCACTTTGGCGCAATCTTGCGTGCGTCGAGCCGCGACAATATAGGCTGGGCGCGGGCTATCGCCTGTATTTCGGTCGGTCCATCATAGCCGGCTTTGTGGCGTCAGGCGGGCGCCCCTGCCCAAAGCAAATGAGGAGCCGACCCTAAATGCGCAGCGCCCTCGGCGGACCGCGTCTGTTGCTGCGCCGGCTGCGTGAGATCAGCGCGGAGCTGATCAATGCGCAGGCCAGGCTCGACAAGATCGTCGTCCAGATCGCCGCCAACATGGTGGCCGAGGTTTGTTCTGTTTATGTTCTGCGCGCCGACCAGAGCCTCGAGCTCTACGCGACCGAGGGCCTGAAGCGCGAGGCCGTCCACCTGACGACGATCGAGGCGGGAGAAGGTCTCGTCGGCCTCATCGCCAAGACCGCCGAACCCCTGGCGCTCTCCGAAGCGCAGGAGCATCCGGCCTTCTCCTACCATCCCGAGACCGGCGAGGAGATCTACCACTCCTTCCTTGGCGTGCCGATCCTGCGCGGCGGCGCGACGGTCGGCGTGCTCGTCGTGCAGAACAAGGTGCGACGCAGCTATTCCGAGGAGGAGGTGGAGGCGCTGCAGACGACCGCGATGCTGCTCGCGGAGATGATCGCCTCGGGCGAGCTGCAATCACTCGCAAAATCCGCCGAGCTCCTGGCTCTCAACAGCCCGCGCTCCATGCGGGGCGCGCCGATCTGCGAAGGCGTGGGGCTGGGCTATGTGGTGCTGCACGAGTCGCGCGTCGTCGTGAAGAATTTGCTGGCGGAGGACGTTGCGGGCGAGCTGCGTCGTCTCGACGCCGCGATCGAGGCGATGCGCCATTCGATCGACGAGCTCGTCGCGCATGGAGACCGGATGGGCGCGGGCGAGCATCGCGAGGTTCTCCAAGCCATTCGCATGGTCGCGAATGACCGCGGCTGGCTGCGCCGACTGCGCGAGGCGGTGATGACCGGCCTGAGCGCCGAAGCCGCCGTGGAGCGCGTGCAGAACGACGCGCGCGCCCGCATCCAGCGCCAGACCGATCCCTATTTGCGCGAACGGCTCCATGATCTCGATGATCTCGCCAACAGGCTCCTTCACCAGCTGACCGGGCAGAGCTACGCCGCCGACCGCCTCAGCATGCCGGAGAATGCGATCGTCGTCGCGCGCACGATGGGGCCGGCGGCGTTGCTGGATTACGATCGCACGAGACTGCGTGGGCTGATCCTCGAGGAGGGCAGTCCCGCGAGCCATGTGGCGATCGTCGCGCGCGCGCTGGGCGTCCCGACGGTCGGCCTCGTGACCAACATCACGATCCTCGTCGAGCCGAACGATCCCATCATTGTCGACGGATCGACGGGCGAAGTGCATTTGCGTCCCCAGCCCGAGGTGCGCACCGCATACGCCGACAAGGCGCGGCTGCGCGCGAAGCGCCAGGAGCAGTACGCTCGGCTGCGCGACGTTCCCGCTGTCACCAAGGACGGCGTTCCGATCGCGCTCCACATGAACGCCGGGCTGGCCCTAGACATGCCCTATGTCCGCGAGACCGGCGCGGGCGCGATCGGGTTGTTCCGCACCGAGCTTCAGTTCATGCTGGCGCCGCGCTTCCCGCGCATGGAGGAGCAGCGGCTGTTCTACCAGTCGGTGCTCGAGGCGCTCCCCGGCCGTTCGGTCACATTCCGCACGCTCGACATCGGCTCCGACAAGATCTTGCCCTATATGGCGAAGATCGAGGAGGAGAATCCCGCGCTCGGCTGGCGCGCGATCCGCATCGGGCTCGATCGCCCGGCGCTGCTGCGCATGCAGTTGCGCGCGATGTTGAAGGCCGCGGCGGGCCGCGAGCTGCGCGTCATGTTTCCGATGATCGCCAACGTCGCCGAATTCGATAAGGCCAAGGGGCTGGCGCTGCGCGAGCTCGACCTGATCCGGAAATACAACCACGAGCCTCCCTCGAAGATCGAGTTCGGCGCGATGGTCGAGGTTCCCGCTCTTTTGTGGCAGATCGACCAGATCGCGAGACGCGCGGACTTCCTCTCGGTCGGCTCGAACGACCTCGTGCAGTATCTTTACGCCGCCGATCGCGACAACACGCGCGTCTCCAAGCGCTACGACAATCTTTCCGAACCCGTGCTGCGGGCCTTGAAATTCATTCTCGACGCCGGAGAACGCGCCGGCACGCCGGTCACCTTGTGCGGGGAGATGGGCGGCCGGCCGCTCGAGGCGCTGGCGTTGCTCGCGCTCGGCTATCGCTCGCTGTCGATGTCGCCGTCCTCTATCGGTCCCGTCAAGGCCATGATCCTGGGCCTCGATCTTGGCGCCGCCAGGACGCGGCTCGAAGAGCTTCTGAGGGATCACGAAGGCGCCGACTCGCTGCGCGAGGAGCTGCGGCGCTTCGCGCTCGACACGGAAGTCCCGCTGTAGCGACGCGCGCTCTCTCAACAGCCCCGCGCCTTCCTCCCAAAGCGAAAAAGCAGCCTTATGTTTGCAGAAGACAAGCTGGATCTCATCTTGCGCCGGCGGCGCGAGATTGAGGAGAAGCTCTCGAGCGGTCCCGATTCGCAAAGTTTCGTTCAGCTTTCGCGCGAGCTCGCCGGCCTGGACGAGGTGACGGCGGCGATCGAAGGCTTCCGCTCGGCGCAAAACGAGCTGACGGGGCTTGACAGTCTCGTCGACGATCCCTCAACCGACGAGGAAATGCGGGCGCTGGTGCAAGAAGAACGCGCGTCCGCGCTGCAAAGGCTCGAGACCGCGAGCGAAGCTCTGAAAATCGCCCTTCTCCCGAAGGACTCCGCCGATGAGAAGGGCGTCATTCTCGAAGTGAGGGCCGGCACCGGCGGCGACGAAGCGGCGCTCTTTGCCGGCGATCTCTTCCGCGCCTATCAGCGTTATGCGGCGCTCAAAGGCTGGAGCGTCGAAATCCTCTCGGCGAGCGAAGGCGCGCTCGGCGGCTACAAGGAGATTGTCGCCGAGATTCTCGGGCGCGGCGTCTATGGACGGCTCAAATTCGAGTCGGGCGTGCACCGCGTGCAGCGCGTGCCCGCCACGGAAACCCAGGGACGCATCCACACCTCCGCCGCCACCGTCGCCGTTCTCCCGCAAGCCGAGGACTTGGACGTCACGATCGACGATAAGGACCTCGTGATCGAGACGATGCGTTCGGGCGGCGCCGGCGGCCAGCACGTCAACAAGACCGAGTTGGCGATCCGCCTCACGCATGTCCCTTCCGGAATCGTCGTGATGATGCAGGAGGAGCGCTCACAGCATCGCAACCGGGCGAAAGCCATGGCGGTGCTGCGTTCCCGCCTCTACGACTCCGAGCGCCTGCGGCTGGACAGCGTCCGCTCCGAGGACCGGCGCCAGCAGGTCGGCTCGGGCGACCGCTCGGAGCGCATCCGCACTTACAATTTCCCGCAAGGGCGCGTCACCGACCACCGCATTAATCTGACGCTCTACAAGCTCGACAAAGTGATGGAAGGCGAGGCGCTCGACGAGGTGATCGACGCGCTCCTGCGCGACCATCAGCAGAAGCTGCTGGCGGGGGAAGGAGCCTGAAGACGACGGCGTCGCCCCTCTGGCGAGGCCTCCGCGCCGCTCGAGCTTTCGCTTCGTCAACGAAATCTTTGCCTTTTTAGGCGAATTGCATAGAGTTTGGCGCTCCTGTGCGGCGGCGCGGGACCTTGGGTTGGTCATGGAACGCGTCCTCATCCTCGGCACCAGCGCTGTCGTCTTTCTGTGCGTCGGCGTCGCGATGCTGATCCTCGCCACGACCCCGCCGCCCAAGCGGGGCGCGGGCGTTGCTGCGCCGCCTCCGGCGGTCAAGGAGGCGCGCCGCCAGCCCATGAGCGAAGCGCAGGCGAAGCAGGCGCTCGACGAGGCTCTCGCGTCTGCGCCCGAATATGCGGAGTTTTTCGCCCGCTTCGCCCAGGCCTTCCCCGTCGATTACGGCGCCTCGACGGCGGCGTTCAAGGCGCGCATCAAGGCGCTCGGGCATCCCGACAGCGCCGACTACTATGTCTCCGAGGCGATCCGGCTGCTCCGCAAATCGCAGGGAGCCCTCGTCGCGAAAGCCGAGCCCGAGTCGCTCGCGCGAGTCTTCGACGCGCAGCTCGCCGTGATGCGGGCCATGGCGCAGGAAAGCCCGCGCATGTGCGTCGGCTTCCTTTACGGCGCAACGTCGCAGGATTTTGAGAAAGCGGCGGCGTCGAGACGCCCGCTCGTCGCTGAAATGGCGCTGGCGCGCCTCGAGGCCACCGCCAATGGACAAACGAAGCGGATCGAGCGAGGCGCGCCCTCGCCGGCGGATGTGAAGTCGCTGGAGAAGGCGCTCGCCGAGCGCGGGCTCAATGAGACTGAGATCGACGTGCTGATCGGCGGCCGGACGCTGAACCCGCCGCTCGACGACGCGCGCATGTGCTCGATCGGCCTGGCTTATCTCGAAGCGCTACGCGCTATGCCGGAGGCGCAGCGCACGAAGATCTACAGTCTTCTGCTCGAGCAGATGGCGCGTTCCTGATCATCTTGGCGCTCGTCGCTCGGACGGACTCGTTCGAGCGACCAGAAACTCGCGCCGGTCATTAGTTTGGAGGATCGCGCCGGGTGTGGCGTTTTGACGCATCCGCCGGGCGAGTCGCGCGTGATTGGGCGCCAGCCCAACGGCGCCGGTTTGGGCCGTGCCCCAGAGCCCGAGCGCGGCGCGCTTTTCAGCTGGACGAAACACGCGGAACATTTGCTCGGTAGCCTGCGTTATTGCGGGCGAGAGGGGCTGAGCGAGGGGCGACGTTCCAGCAGCGGAATATCCCCATGTCTTCTCAAAAGCAGTTCGAGCGCCGCGTCACGGCTGAGTACAAGGGGCCCGCCGGCGGGTGGGGGTCGTTGCGCGGCATCGTCGAGGTCGCGGGCAAGGAGTGGGATTCCCCCGCCGTTCTCGACACGCTTCTGCACCAGAACAAGCCGCACGGCTTCATGTGCGTTTCTTGCTCGTGGGCGAAGCCTGCGGATTTCCATTTCTTCGAGTTCTGCGAGAACGGCGCCAAGGCGACGCTCTGGGAGGCGACGAGTTTGCGTTGCACGCCGGAATTCTTCGCGCGCCATACTTTGACGGAGCTCAGAGGCTGGAGAGATTTCGATCTCGAACAGCAGGGCCGCCTCACTCATCCCCTGCGCTATGATTCGCAAAGCGACCGCTATGCGCCCTGCTCCTGGCGCGAAGCCTTTGACGCGATCGGCGGCGAGCTGAAGGCCCTCCATCCCAAGGAGGCCGTATTTTATTCGTCGGGGCGGGCGAGCCTCGAAACCTCTTACCTTTACGCCCTGTTTGCGAGGCTTTACGGCTGCAACAATCTGCCCGACAGCTCGAACATGTGCCACGAGACGACAGGCGTCACGCTCCTCAAGACGCTTGGCGTGGGCGTCGGCACGGTCGTCTACAGCGACCTCGCCAAATGCGACGCAATGTTCTTCTTCGGGCAGAATACGGGATCGAACAGCCCGCGCTTCCTCCACCCCTTGCAGGACGCCGTGCGGCGCGGCTGCAAGATCGTCACCTTCAATCCCGTGAGGGAGAAAGGGCTCGAGTTGTTCGTCAATCCGCAGAATCCGCTCGAGATGATGACGGGATCGCAAACGCAGATCAGCACGCAGTATCACCAGTTGAAGGTCGGCGGCGACACGGCCGCGATCATGGGACTGTGCAAGCATGTGCTCGCCTGTCACGACCGGGCCAAAGCGTCGGGCGCGAGCGTGCTCGATGAGGCGTTTATCCGCGAGCACACGAGTGGGTTTGAGGAGTTCGAGGCGCGCGTGCGGGCGACGCCGTGGCCCGAGATCGAGCGGATCAGCGGCCTTCCGCAACACGACATCGAGGCCGCCGCGCAAATCTACGTCGACGCCGAGAGAGTCATCGGCATTTACGGAATGGGTCTGACGCAGCAGGTCGGCGGCTTCGACAATGTGGCGGCCCTCGTCAATCTGCTGCTGCTCAAAGGCAATATTGGACGCGACGGGGCCGGCGTCTTGCCGGTCCGCGGGCACTCCAATGTCCAAGGTCAGCGCACCGTCGGCATAACCGAAAAGCCGGAACTCGTTCCACTCGACAGGCTCGCCCGGCAGTTCGGATTCAAGCCGCCGCGGGAGAAGGGGTTGAACACCGTCGAGACATGCGAAGCCGTGTTGGGCGGAAAAGTGAAGGCTTTCGTTGGTCTCGGCGGGAATTTCGTTCGCGCCATTCCCGACCGCGATCGCATGGAGCCGGCTTGGCGCAAGCTGCGCTTGACCGTGCACGTCGCCACCAAGCTCAATCGCAGCCATCTCCTTCCCGGCGCGCTCTCTTACCTGCTGCCGTGCCTCGGGCGTACGGAGCAAGACCTGCAGGCCTCCGGCCCGCAAGCTGTGAGCATGGAGGACACCTTCAGCTCGATCTACGGCTCGATCGGACGGCGCGTGCCGGCGAGCGAATATTTGCGCTCAGAAATCGCGATCGTCGCCGGCATCGCCAAAGCGACGCTGCCTTCCAACCCAAACGTCAAATGGAACGCTTGGGTCGCGGACTATGCAGCCATCCGCGACGAGATCGAAAAGACCTATCCGCATGAGTTCCACAGCTTCAACGAGCGGCTATGGACGCCGGGCGGCTTCTATCGGGGCAACCCTGCGCACGAACGCATATGGAAGACCGAGAGCGGAAAGGCGAGTTTCTCGACGCCGCAGTCGCTCGACGCGTGCGGCGTCCCCGATGCGCCGGGGCGTTATCGCTTGATCACCATGCGCAGCAATGACCAATTCAACACGACGATATATGGTCTGAGCGATCGTCTGCGCGGCGTCGAGGGCACGCGCGACGTGCTGCTCATGAACCCCGACGACATCGCCCGCGCGGGCTTAAGCGAAGGACAGATGGTGACGCTCGAAAGCGACGCCGACGATGGGGTGAGGCGCACCGCCGGACCGCTCAAAGTGACGAGCTTCAGCCTGCCGGACGGCTGTCTAGGCGCCTACTACCCTGAGATGAATTCCCTCATTAGCGTTTCGCACCACGAGAGGGTGTCAAAAACTCCGGCGTCGAAATGCGTGCCGGTCCGAATCCGGGTCTGACCGAGCGCTCCAATTCGCGCTAATGGGGAGCCTGCTCTGCCGCCTCGCAGCGCAGCGGGCCGCGCCACTGGCCGTAGCGCCAAGGATGCAGCGCGTCGGCGCTCTCGGGCGTCCGCTGCGGCGGCGGGTCGAAGCCGCTCGTTCCCCCCGGCCGGCATCGACAGACGCGCGCAAGGCTCATCCACCCGCCGGCCCAGAGCCCGTGCCGCGCAATCGCCTCATCCGCATAGGCCGAGCAGCTCGGCGCATGCCGGCACCAGCGCCCAGCGAAAGCCGAGAAGGTGACGCGATAGACAAGTATGAGCCCACGCGCGGCGAACGCTGGAAGGCGGGCGAGCAGGGGAGCGAGGCGCTTCATCGGGTAAGTCATTGTGCACCTTTCGGCGGGGGGTGAAAAGGCGCCCCGGCAGGGCGCCTCCAGTCTGCCGGGACCTATGCGTGGTCGCGACCGCAGGGCGCTCCGCCCTTGCTTTTTGGCGCCCTGCCGCGCATATCGCCCCCGGGCTTCCGCTAGAGCGCGGCTCGCGAAAAAGTGGAATCCGGCTTTTCGTGTGGAGCGCGCTCTCTGTCTAAAATCGATCACGTTTTCTGCCCGGGGGACTCTCCCGAACGCAGCGTGATCTAGCGCCTCAGGAATTGACATGGGTTTCAAATGCGGAATTGTCGGCTTGCCGAACGTCGGCAAATCGACGCTGTTCAACGCGCTGACGCAGACCGCCGCGGCGCAGGCGGCCAATTACCCCTTCTGCACGATCGAGCCCAATGTCGGCGAGGTCGCCGTGCCGGATCCGCGTCTCGACGTGCTCGCCAGCATCGCGGGGTCGAAGCAGATCATCCCGACGCGCTTGACCTTCGTCGACATCGCCGGCCTCGTGCGCGGCGCCTCGAAAGGCGAAGGGCTCGGCAATCAGTTTCTCGCCAACATCCGCGAGTGCGACGCGATCGCCCATGTCGTGCGCTGCTTCGAGGACGGCGAGGTGACGCATGTCGAAGGCGGCGTCGATCCCCTGCGCGACATCGAGACGATCGAGACGGAGCTGATGCTCGCCGATCTCGAGAGCCTCGAGAAGCGCGTCCCCGCGCTCGAGAAGAAGGCGAAGGGCGGCGACAAGGAGGCCAAGGAGCTCTTCGAGCTGATGCGACGCTGCCTCGCGCTGCTGCAGGACGGCAAGCCCGCCCGGCTCGTCGAGATCAAGCCCGAGGAGCGGGATTTGCTCGCCGGCCTCGGCCTCCTGTCCTCGAAGCCGGTTCTCTATGTCTGCAACGTGGAAGAGGCGTCGGCGGCGAACGGGAACACCCAGTCGCAAAAGGTTTTTGCGCGCGCGAAGGAAGAGGATGCGGCCTGTGTCGTCGTCTCGGCCAAAATCGAGAGCGAGATCGCCGTGCTGCCGGCCGGGGAGCAGAAGGATTATCTGGAGGCCGTGGGGCTCGCGGAGCCCGGCCTTAACCGCGTCATCCGCGCGGGCTATGATCTCCTGCGCCTCATCACTTATTTCACCGTCGGCCCCAAGGAGGCGCGCGCCTGGACGATCGAGAACGGCACGAAGGCGCCGCAGGCCGCCGGCGTGATTCATACGGACTTCGAGAAGGGCTTCATTCGCGCCGAAACTATTGCCTACTGCGATTACGCCGCGCTGAACGGCGAAGCCGGAGCGCGTGAGGCGGGCAAGCTCCGGCTCGAGGGCAAGGACTATCTCGTCGCCGACGGCGACGTGCTGCATTTTCGCTTCAACACCTGAGCCGGGGACGGGGAGGGGCAAGCTCATGAAATTGCCTGCAGCAATAGGATTCGCGGCGGCGCTCTTCGCCTCCGATTGTCTCGCGCAGGGGCTCGCCTACGACCCATGGACGGATACGACCGTCTGGCCGGAGCGCGTCGCGGGCCGCGAGGCCGCCTTCAGGATCGACTGTCCGCGCAAAACGGCTGCCTGTCTTCAGCGCGCCCAGGCGCTCTGCGGCGGGCGCTATTTGATCGGCGGCTGGCCCCAAAAATCGCCCCGCGTCCAGGCGCTCACCGACTGGGGGCGGCTGGCGGTGATCAACACCGACAACCCCAGCGTGATCCACATCCGCTGCTACTGACTGTCGGCAGGGGCTGGCGCGTTAAGGTTTGGTTAACCACCTTTTCGAGACTATTCTCTCGCGGCGTCAGGATTTGTCGCGGAGCTTTAGGGCGATCGATCGATGGGACGGAGCGCCGGAAACGCGTCGGAGCGCGCGAAGGACCTCTGGGTTTTCGGCTACGGCTCGCTGATGTGGCGGCCGGGTTTTGACTATGAAGAGAGCGCGCTCGCCTTTGTGCAGGGCTACCATCGCGCGCTCTGCATCTTCTCGCATGTGCATCGGGGCACGCCAGAGCGGCCGGGCCTCGTGCTGGGGCTCGATCGCGGCGGCTCCTGCCAGGGCGTGGTCTTCCGCGTCGCGGCGTCGCGTCGCGACGCGACGCTCGCCTATCTGCGCGAGCGCGAGCTCGTGACTGCGGTTTATCTGGAAAAAATGATCACCGCGCGCTTTGCCGAGGGGTCGAGTGTCGAGGCCGTGACCTATGTCGTAGATCGCGCCCATCCTCAATATGCAGGCCGGCTGCCGACCGAGGAGATGGCGCGGGTCGTCGCCGCCGCTCGCGGCGCCTCCGGCGACAATCCCGACTATATTCGCAACACCTATGAACATCTTCTGGCTTGTGGCATATGCGATGAGAGATTGGCGGCCGTGACGCGGGCGCTCGACGCCGTCTCTTGCCGGACCGCGGGGGCGATGCGCGATGGCCCGCTGCGCATCGCAAGCGGCGGCAAGCCCTGAGGTCCGCATGGGGAGGAGCGCAGAGCATGTCGACACCGATAGCCGTCGCCGCCTTTTTCTGGCTCCTGGTCGGCCCGGCCAGCGCCCAGGTCGTGGTGGCCGCGCCCGCGCCCGAGATCGGCGCCGGCTTTTTCGGATTTCTCGTCGCCTTGGCCGCCGCTGTTCTCGCGGAAAGGCGTAGCCGCAAGAAATCCTGAGCCTCTTTTCGCGCGACACGCGCTCTAACGTAATAAGATCGATCACGAGTTCCGCGTTTGAACGGCTCCGCGCAAACGCAGCGTGATCTAGGAAGCGCTCCTTGCCTCAACCCATCGCCAAAGCCCTGGAAGCCTTCGCCAAAGGCGAAATCGTCGTCGTCAGCGACGACGACGACCGCGAGAACGAGGGAGATCTCGTCCTTGCCGCCTCGCTCTGCACGCCGGAGAAGATGGCCTTCATCGTCCGCCATTGCTGCGGCATCGTCTGCGCCCCCCTGACGGTCGAGGATGCGAGGCGGCTGCATCTTGCGCCGATGGTTGCGGAAAACGACGCGCCGCTCGGCACAGCCTTCACCGTCTCGGTGGATGTGAGGCATGGGCTGACGACCGGCATCTCGGCCGAGCAGCGCAGCAACACCGTGCGCGCGCTCGCCAATCCGAACATGGGCGCCGCCGATTTCGTGCGGCCGGGCCACGTGTTCCCGCTCATCGCCAAGGAAGGCGGCGTGCTGATGCGTTCCGGCCATACGGAAGCCGCGGTCGACCTTTGCCGCCTCGCCGGCCTACCCACAGTCGGCGTGATCTGCGAGCTCGCCAATGACGACGGCACGGTGATGGCGGGCGCGCAAATTGCCGAATTCGCCGAGCGCCACGGTCTCGTCGTGGTCTCCGTCGCGGATTTGATCGCCTATCGGCAGGGCCGCGAAACGCTCGTCGAGCGCGTCGCAAGCTTTCCGGTTCAAGGCGCAGCGGTCCCCATGACGGGACACGCCTATGTGACGCCTTTCGACAGCGTCCAGCACTTCGCCTTCGTCGTAGGCTCGATCGGCGATGGCCGGAACGTGCCGGCGCGGCTGCATCGCGCCGACATCCTCGCCGACGTGTTCGGCGGCGCCGAGACGATCAATAAGACGCTGGCGCGTTTCCATCGCGAGGGGCGCGGCGTTCTGGTCTATTTGCGTGACGGCGCCGCGGGCGTGCCGGCCAATGTCGTTGGCCGCGGTCAGGAGGGCGCCGAGGCGGATCGGCGCCGGCAGTGGCTCGACGTGGGCCTTGGCGCGCAAATCCTGCGCGATCTCGGCGTCAGCTCGATTCGTTTGCGCACGGCGACGCCGAAGCCGCGCGCCTATGTGGGCCTCTCGGGCTTCGGCATAGAGATTACGGCGGTGGAGCCTCTGGAGTAGAGGAGAGCCCCGCAAGCTTTAAGACGACGCGAGCCCGACCGGACAGGCGACGCCCGTGCCGCCCAGGCCACAGTAGCCCGCAGGATTCTTGGCGAGATATTGCTGGTGATATTCCTCGGCGTAATAAAAGGGCGGCGCCGCGGCCACCTCCGTCGTGATAGCGCCGAAGCCGCGCTCGATCAGCGCCTGCTGATAGGCGTCGCGGGAGGCGCGCGCTTCCTCAAGTTGCGCCTCTGAGTCCGCGAAGATCGCCGAGCGATATTGCGTGCCGACGTCATTGCCCTGCCGCATGCCCTGAGTTGGGTCGTGCGACTCCCAAAAAATTTGGAGAAGCCGCGCGAAGGGAAGGACCTTGGGATTAAACACGACCATGACGACCTCCGCATGGCCCGTTTGGCCCGTGCAGACGTCGCGATAGGTCGGATTGCGCGTCGCGCCGCCGGCATAGCCGACCGCGGTGACGTGGACGCCCTCTCCCGCCTGCCAGAACTTGCGCTCGGCCCCCCAGAAACAGCCCATCCCCAACAAGACCTGCGCCGACCCCTCGGGGAAGGGGGGATCGAGCGGGCGATGCAGGACGAAGTGGAGGAGGCCGTGCGCCACGGGCGTCGGCCGGTCGGGCGGCGGAGAAAACAGGAAGTTCAGCATGGGCGGATCCTCTCTTCGAAAGCGCAATCTAGTCGTCGCGCGCGGAGAGGAAAGGGGAGAGCGTCACTCCGCCGGGTAGCCGAATTCCTGGGGAGCCTTGTGGGTCAAAAGCACGGACAGCCCGCCGAAGGCGAGCAGCGCCCCGCTGAGCGGGACGCGCATGAAATGGACGAGCAGCGGATCCCAAACGAAATGCGGGAGATGCGACAGAATCCACTTCTCCGAGGACTGATAGACGGCGGGTGCCGCGGTCTGCAGCGCCGCGTCGATCGAGGTGACGTATAGGCTGCTTCCGGCGAGCGACCGCGTGCCGTCGACGATGAGGGCGATGAAGCCCCCGGCGAGCAGGAGAAGGCCGATGGCGCGCAGGAGAAAGCGAAGCATGACAGTCGCTGATGTGAGGAAGTGAGAATAATAAGTATACGATTTGCTGGGCAGCCTGTCCACCGCCTCACATCGCGTCTCAAAATAACCCGTTCTTGGCTTCATCGCTAAAGTTAACGCGAACAAAACTATATTACGCCGAGGCTCAACCCAATGCGGCAAGCGCCTTTGCCGTTAAAAGGGCAGATTGAACACGCGCGAAGGTTCGAGAGCGCCCTCGATGACCTCGCCGAAAGCGATCGGCGTGCCGCCGCAGGCGGCGTAGACGACGCCGCCAATCGGCGCATCGCGGCCGCGCAGGATCAAAGAACCGCCGCGCCTCAGCCTTGCGGCTCCGTCGCGATCGACGACGACGCAGGGGAGCTCCGCCAATCCCGCGTCGACGGGCAGCAGGGCGTCGCCGACGCCGCCTTCGGTCTCGATCGCCTCAAAACCGAATGCGTCATCCTCGACGAAAGGACCAACGCGGGTCCGTCGCAATGCGCTGACATGACCGAAGCAGCCGAGCAGCCGCCCCAGATCCCGGGCGATGGCGCGCACATAGGCGCCCTTGCCGCAATCCATCTCTAGCTTCGTCTCATCGCCGAGATGCTCGACGATCGCGAGCCGATGGATCGTCACGCGGCGCGGTTGCAGCTCGACGGCTTCGCCCCCGCGCGCGAGATCGTAGGCGCGCTCGCCGGCGATTTTGATCGCCGAGAAACACGGCGGCACTTGCAGGATGTCACCGGTGAACCGTCGGAGCAGGGCCTCGATCGCGTTTCTGTCCGGGCGCGCCTCGCACGTCTCCACGACCTCGCCATCGGAGTCGTCGGTGTTGGTCTCGGCGCCCCAGCGCACCGTGAAATGATAGGACTTTTCTCCATCCTGCACGAAGGGCACGGTCTTCGTCGCCTCGCCGAAGGCGACTGGGAGAATGCCGGAAGCAAGCGGATCGAGCGTCCCCGCATGTCCGGCCTTCCTGGCGTTGTAGACCCGCTTCAAGCGCGAGACCGCCTGCGTCGAGGTCATGCCGACGGGCTTATCCAGCACGACCCAGCCGTCGACGACGGCGCGGTTGGATTTTTTTTGATTCATGTCTCTTAGACGTCGGTCTCGGGCGCGTCTTCGGCGTGGGCCGACAGATCGCGTCTCACGCGCTCAGAATTCAACAACGCGTCGATGCGCGACGCGTTGTCGAACGTGTCGTCGATGCGAAAGCGCAACTCCGGCGCGAATTTGAGATTGACCTTGTGCGCGAGCTCGCCGCGAAGGAACTTCTTGTGACGCTCGAGCGCCTCCAGCACCTCCGGCTCGTCGGCGCCCCCGAGCGGCATGACGTAGATCGTCGCTAACTTGAGGTCGGGGCTCATCTTGGCGCGCGAGACCGTGACAACGTGCTTTTCGAGAACGGGATCGGTGATCTCGCCTCGCGCAAGGAGCTGAGCCGCCGCGTGGCGGATGAGCTCGCCGACGCGCAGCATACGCTGCGACGGCTCGGCGCCGGGCTGATGATGGGTTCTGGACATGGGATTCCGTTACGCCGCGCTGGCCTTCGCCGCTAGACCGTTTTTCGCCAAAGCGGAGGCCGCTTTGGCCGCAAAAACGCGTCAAGGCAAGAAACAGTTCCGCTCTGCGATCCGAATCGGATCGCAATGCGGTCTAGAGCGTGCGCTTGATCTCCTCGACGCGGTAACACTCGATCACGTCGCCCTGGCGCATGTCCTGGTAGTTCTCGAAGGCCATGCCGCATTCCTGGCCGGCGTCGACCTCCTTGACCTCGTCCTTGAAGCGCTTGAGCGTGGAGAGCTTGCCTTCGTGCACGACGACATTGTCGCGGATGAGGCGCACATTGGCGCCGCGCTCGACCTTGCCGTCGGTGATTCGGCAGCCGGCGACCTTGCCGACCTTCGAAATGTCGAACACCTCGAGGATCAGCGCGTTGCCGAGCATGGTCTCCCGCAGCGTCGGCGCGAGCAGGCCGGACATCGCCGCCTTCACGTCGTCCACGAGATTGTAGATGATGTTGTAGTAGCGGATCTCGATGCCGACCCGCTCGGACTCCTCGCGCGCCTCCTTGTGGGCGCGCACGTTGAAGCCGATCACGGCCGCGCCCGAAGCCTGCGAGAGCGTGATGTCCGATTCGGTGATGCCGCCGACGCCCGCGTGCACGACGCGCGCCGCGACCTCGTCGGTTCCGAGCTTCTCCAGCGCCGCGACGATCGCCTCGACCGAGCCCTGCACGTCGCCTTTGATGACGAGCGGGAACTCCTTGCGACCGGCGGTCTTCAGCTGGCTCATCATGTCGGAGAGCGAAGAGCGCCCCGAGCCGCCGCGCGCAGCGGCCTGATCGCGCTTCTGGCGCTCGCGATATTCGGTGATCTCGCGCGCCCGCGCCTCGGTCTCGACGACCGCGACGCGGTCGCCCGCCTCGGGCGTTCCCGAAAAGCCGAGAACCTCGACGGGGAAGGAGGGGCCCGCGTCATGGCGCGTCTGAGCCTTATCGTCGAGCAGCGCGCGAACCTTGCCCCACTGTGCGCCGGCGACGACGAGATCGCCGACGCTGAGGGTGCCGCGCTGCACCAAGACGGTCGCGACCGGTCCCCGGCCCTTGTCGAGCCGGGCCTCGATGACGGTGCCCTCTGCCGAGCGATCGGGATTGGCCTTCAGATCCAGCACTTCCGACTGAAGCGCGATCGCCTCGAGCAGCTTGTCGAGATTGAGCTTCTGTTTAGCGGAGACCTCGACCTCGAGCGTGTCGCCGCCCATGCTCTCGACCTGCACCTCATGCTGCAAGAGCTCGGTGCGCACGCGCTCGGGCTTGGCGTCGGGCTTGTCGATCTTGTTGATCGCGACGATGATCGGCACCTTCGCGGCGCGTGCGTGATGGATCGCCTCGATCGTCTGCGGCATGACGCCGTCGTCGGCGGCGACGACCAGCACGACGATGTCGGTCACCTTTGCGCCGCGCGCGCGCATCGCCGTGAAGGCGGCGTGGCCGGGCGTGTCGATGAAGGTCACGGGCAGGCCGCTCGGCGCGGTCACCTGATAGGCGCCGATGTGCTGGGTGATGCCGCCGGCTTCGCCAGAGACCACGTTGGCGTGGCGGATCGCGTCGAGCAGCGACGTCTTGCCGTGATCGACGTGGCCCATAATGGTCACGACCGGCGGACGCGAGATGAGGTCTGCCTGGTCGTCCGGCGTGTCGAAAAGCCCTTCCTCTACGTCGGATTCGGCGACGCGCTTCACCGTATGGCCGAGCTCCTCGGCGACGAGCTCCGCGGTGTCGGCATCGATCACGTCGGTGATCTTGTGCATCGCGCCTTGCTTCATCAGCAGGCGGATGACGTCGACGCCGCGCTCGGACATGCGGTTGGCGAGCTCTTGAATGGTGATCGTCTCGGGCAGGATCACCTCGCGGGCGATCTTTTCCTTGGGCTCGTTGACCCGCCCCTTGAGGCGCTGAATGCGCCGCGCGTAGGCGGCGTGCGAGCGCACGCGCTCTTCGTCGGCGCCGGACGTCGCGGTTTGCAAGGTCAGACGGCCGCGGTCCTTTCCAGGCCCGCGAGGCGCTGAGGGGCGCGGAACCTGCACTGGCGGCGTGGTGATGCGGCGCGGGGGCAAGGCGGCGGCCGGCGCGACGCGCCTTGGCTCTGCCGCGGTCGTCGACGCCTCGGCCGGAGCGGGACGCGGCGACGGCGCGCCCTCGGTCGGCGGCAGCCGCCGGCGGGCTTCCTCTTCGGCCCTGTGCTTGGCTTCCTGCTCGCGCGCGAGCCGCTCTGCCTCCTCGCGCTGACGCAGATCCGCCTGCGCGCGCTCTTCTTTCTCCCGGGACTCCCGGGCCTCGCGCCCGGCGCGATCTTGCTCGGCGCGCCGGCGATCTTCTTCCTCCCGGCTGCGCGCGTCCGACAGCGCGCGGCTGCGCGACTGCAGCTCCTCTTCCGTCAGGGCGCGCAGCACGACCGGGCTGGCGTTGCGCGAGGGAGCGGCGGGACGTTCGGCCTTGGCCGAGGGCGGAGGGGTCGAAGGCGCGGGAGACGGCGGCGCAGGCGTCGGGGCCGGCTGGGCCTTCGCTTCGGGCCCGCTGCCCGGCGCACGACGCTTCACTTTCTCGACCACGACCACTTTGGAGCGGCCATGGGAGAAGCTCTGGCGCACGAGGCCCTGCTCGACGGTCCGCGGCTTCAGGTGCAGCGTCTTGGACGTCGGGGCGGTCGAAGTCTTGTCGCCGCTGTTCTCGATTTCGCTCATTCGGTTCCCGATCCCGAGCCGTCCTCACGACCCATTGGCAAAAACTGCGCCTCGCCGCCCACGCCTCCGGCGCAGGCACGAGGTTCTTCGGCCTCTTCCTCGTCGAAAGTCGCCGCGGTTTCGCCCCGATAAAGGGCGAGCCGTTCGCAACGCGCCAGGAACGCCTCCGTCGTTCCGCCCCCGGCGAGCGCCGCATGTATCACATTTGTGCGGCCCAAAGCCAAATCCAATTGACTCGAAGTGAACATTTCCACGCGCCTCGGCTCACCGCGCCCGCCGCGCTTGCTGCTCCGTCCGAGCTTGCGCCGGCCGTCGACGCCGCCGTCGCTGGCTTCGACGAGCGCCCTGACCCGCCCCTCCTCCAGGGCGGCGGCGACTTTGGCGAATCCGGCGGTCGCGAGACCGGCTTTGTTCGCCAGGGCAAGCATTTGTAAACAGTCAGCCTCGAGCAGTCTGTCCACTTCTTCCGCCATAGTCGGCGAAGCCTCCGCCTTGGCTCTGAATCCGCGCGAGAAAATCTGGCGTTTCGCGGCCTCGGCCACGAGATTCGCCGAGGCGGTCACGTAAACGCCCCGACCCGGCAGGCGCGACCTAATGTCCGGGGCGACGCCTCCGTCCGGAGCGCGCACGAAGCGGATCATCGCGCCGGGCGGCCGCACGGCCCGTGTCACGATGCAGGTCCGCTCGCTCGTCTGACGCTCCCGCACGCCCGCTCATTCTCCTTCGATCGCCGTCGTTTCTTCGGCGGTCTCCTCGGGTTCCTCGGTCTCCGCGGTCTTCGCCGGAGCCTCGATCCACCCGGCCTTGATGCGGGCGGCGAGGATCATCGCCTCGGCCTGCTCGCGCGAGACGTCGAGACCGGTCAGAAAACCTTCGTGCTTGATCGTCTCGCCATCTTTCTTCTCGCTCCAGCCCACGAGGTCGTCCGGCACGCAGCCGGCGAAATCCTCGAGCGTCTTCACGTCGTTCTCGCCGAGCTTCACCAGTATCTGCGAGGTGACGCCGTCGATCTCCTTCAATTCGTCGGACACGCCGAGCTCCTTGCGTTTCGCTTCATTTTCCGCCTCGATGCGCTCCAGGTAGTTTCTCGCGCGCGACTGAATCTCGTTCGCGGTCTCTTCGTCGAAGCCTTCGATTCCCGCAAGCTCGACGAGGTCGCAATAAGCGAGATCCTCGACAGAGCTGAAACCTTCCGAGGCGAGCAGGCGCGCCACCACCTCGTCCACGTCGATCGCGGTCATGAACACCCGCGTGCGCTCCACGAACTCTTTCTGCCGCCGCTCCGATTCCTCGGCTTCCGTCATAATGTCGATGTCCCAGCCGGTGAGCTGCGAGGCCAGCCGCACGTTTTGCCCGCGCCGGCCAATGGCGAGCGAAAGCTGGTCGTCGGGCACGACCACCTCGATGCGATTGGAGTCCTCGTCGAGCACGACCTTGACGACTTCCGCCGGCTGCAACGCGTTGACGATGAAGGTCGCCGCGTCCGCCGACCAAGGGATGATGTCGATTCTCTCGCCCTGCAGTTCGCCGACGACCGCCTGCACGCGCGAGCCGCGCATGCCGACGCAAGCGCCGACCGGATCGATCGAGGATTCGCGCGACACCACGGCGATCTTGGCGCGCGACCCCGGATCGCGGGCCACCGCCTTGACCTCGATCACGCCGTCGTAGATTTCCGGCACCTCCTGTCGGAAGAGCTTCGCCATGAACTGCGGATGGGTGCGGGAGAGGAAGATCTGAGGCCCGCGCTGCTCGCGCCGCACGTCATAGACATAGGCGCGCACGCGGTCGCCGGGGCGGAAGGTCTCGCGCGGGATCATCTCATCGCGCCGAATGACCCCTTCGCCGCGCTGCAGGTCGATGATCACATTGCCATATTCGACGCGCTTGACGATCCCGTTGACGATGTCGCCGATGCGGTCCTTGAACTCCTCATATTGGCGGTCGCGTTCGGCCTCGCGCACTTTCTGCACGATGATCTGCTTGGCCGACTGCGCCGCAATGCGCCCGAAGTCGAAAGGCGGCAGCGTCTCGGAAATCCAGTCGCCGGGCTGCGCCGCCGGATTGCGCTTTCTCGCCTCCTCGATGGGGATCTGCGTCGCGTCGTTCTCCACCTCGTCGACGACGAGCAGCAGCCGCGAGAAGCGCACCTCGCCGGTGCGCGGATTGATCTCGGCGCGAACCTCGGTCTCCTGCCCGTAGCGCGAGCGCGCCGCCTTTTGCAGCGCGTCCTCCATCGAGGCGATCACGATCGACCGATCGATCGCCTTCTCGCGCGCCACCGCATCCGCGATTTGCAGAATTTCAAGTCGATTGGCGCTGACGGCCATGGTTTTGCTCCCTAAAAAGGACTTCGGCGTTTCGCGTTTGAGGGCGTTCACCCGCGCGACGGCGCGCCTCCCTTTCCCTTCTTCAATTGGGTCTGAACGCCGGCCGGAACCAGCGGCTTCGTCTTCTGCTTCGCTTGATGGGCGAAGCGGCCCGGCCCACGATGCGGGCGCTCGTCCTGCGCGCTCTCCTCGTGCGTCGGGCCTGAGCCCTCTGCGGCCTTGGCGGCGCGAAGCGAAGCGCGGACCAGCGCCTCGGTCAGCATCAGCTTCGCTTCATCGAGATCGCGCAGCGGAAGACGCGCCGTTTTTTCCTCGTCGTCGCGCGCGTCATTGCGATCGAGGATCAGAATAGCGTCGCGTCCCTCGCCTTCGACGGCCTGGATCAATCCGCGAAAGCGCTTGCGCCCGCTCTCCAAGGGGTGGGTGAGCTCGATCTTCGCCTCATGGCCGACGGCCCGCAGAAAATCCGAGACGCGCGTGAGCGGCCGGTCGATGCCGGGCGAGGAGAGTTCTAAGCGATATTCGCCGCTGATTGGGTCGGCGACGTCGAGCTCGGGCGAGAGCGCTTGGCTCGCGGCCTCACAATCGTCGACGGTCATCGTCCCATCCGGACGCTCCGCCATGATCTGCAGCGTCTGGCCGTTCTGGTTCATCAGCCGCGCGCGCACGAGCCGAAAACCGAGCTGCGTCAGGACCGGCGTCGCGACGGCGGCGATGCGCGCGGCGACCCCCGTCTCGGTGACGAGACGCGGTTCGTTCAGCAGGTCATGCGCCGTTTCGGCCTTGCGCTCAGGGTCCAATTCTCTGTCGATCCGTTCGACCAAACAAAAAAGAGCGGGTCCGGGGGGACCCACTCTCAACATCGGCCATTTGCGATGGCCGTCATGAGATGGAAGTTAGCTTCTCCTACACTAGGAAGGACGACGGCGCAAGGAAATTCGCGGTCGCCCCCGGCTTGCGGCAACGCTCTCGCCCTTGTCCGTCGGGCCAGCGGGGGAGTAGCCTCGAAGCAAATCGGGGAGAATTACAATGCGCGCGATTTCGGTTCTGACCCTATCGATTGGATTGCTCGTGAGTCTTGCGGCGGCGTCCGCTCAACCTCGGCAGATCATCATTCTGCGGCACGGCGAGAAGACGGACGGGTCCGAGCTTTGCCCCACGGGCAAGGATCGGGCAAAGGCGCTGGCGGAAACTTATCTCGGCAAGGGCGCGCAGAAATCCCTTTTCGGGGCGGATCAGCCGGCGGCTTTTTATGCGATCACAGGTCACACAAAAAAAACGATTAGGCCCTCGGCGGAGAGCTGGGGCCTCGAGCCCATTCTTTCCTCCACCGACAAGGACACGTTCACGGGGGACAAGGAAGAACTTGAGAACCAGGAGACCCAGGAAGCCGCAATAAACGTGCTCACCAACCCGAGTTTCGGCGGCAAGATCGTCGTGATGACCTGGGAGCACAAGCACATCGCCAACAAGGGTTTGGAGGAGAAGTACCCCGATAAGCTGGTGACGCTGCGCCAGCTGCTGAAGCTCGATCAATACGCCAAGCATCACCCGTCGGAAGAAATCCCGGAGACCTGGTCGGGCGAGAACTACGACTTTTTCTGGATCGTGGATTACGCCGATCCCAACAGCCCGGAGCCGACCAAAGTCACCATTCTCAAGCAGACCTTCCCCAAGCCTTACGATCGGGTTCCAGCCAACGACTGGAAGAACCCGGAGCCGCCCCAGGAGGGATGCAAGCAATATGCTTTCTCCGGCGAAGGCAGCCTTCCAAACTCGGCGCTCGAGAGACTTCGCAGGCCCCTTGCCGAGGTCGCGCCTTTGCGCTTCAACTTCATTCATGCCGCCGTTTCGCCCCGCCGCGCTCTGCGCCCTTCTCTTCCTCACGCTCGCCCCTGCGCGTGCAGAAGACACGTCTTCGACGATCCCGCTGACGCTCAATGAGAGCGACTGGGGCGGCGGGCGCATTTTCGTCATGGCGCGTTTCGCCAATGTGCAGGGGCCGATGCGACTCGACACCGGCGCTTCGACGACGCGCGTGATGCTCGCGCCCTGGAACAAGGACTGGCCCGTGCTCGGCCGCAGCGCCTCGATCGGCAGCTCGGGAAGGACCATCTCCTGTGAGGACGTCGAGGCGCAAAACGTCGCGCTGCCCGCGAGTCAGGGCAGTGACGTCGGCAGGGCGCGGCTCCTCGTCACGCGCTGCACTGCTGGCGAGGGCGATCTCTTGGGCCTCAACTTCTTCAAGGGCGCGCGTTTCTCTCTCGATTTCGGAAAGCGCGAGCTGACCTTTTTTCCGCCCGCGCAGTCGAACGCCAAGCCCAAACTCTTCCGAAGGCTTACCCCGGAGCAGAGCCTCGTCGGGATCGATCTGCGCCTGGGTAAGGCCCCCGTGATTGGCTTTCTCGACACCGGCGCGGAGCTGTGCGCCGTGAATCGCGCCTTCGTTGCAACGCACATGCCGCTCTTCACTCTCGTGAAGAGAAGGGTCGGAGCAAGCGGCGCTTCGGGCGGCAATTTTTCGCCGGATCTCTACAAGATAAAATCGATCGATCTGGGCGACGGCCTCATTTTGCGCGACGTCTACGCGCTCGTCTACGACTTCGGGACGCTGCGCGACGCGCTCGGGCGTGGAACGCCGTTGATCCTCGGCTACAATCTCGTGAGCCGGCTGAATTGGGATCTGGATTTTTCATCGCCCGATGCGCCGACCTGGAGCGCGCGGCCAAGATAAGCCTCACAGCAAGCCAAGCCTCAGCCACGCAGCACGAGCACCGAGCATTTCGCCCGTTTGACGATGGCGCTGGCGATCGAGCCGATGAGGAAGCGATCCATGCCCGGCCGGTGCGAGGTGATGACGATCAGATCGGCGCCCCAACTTGCGGCCTCGTCGAGAACCCTGTCGTGAACGGGGCCGAAGAGCACGACGCTCGAAACGCGGTCCTTCGGACGAGCGATCTTGTCCGCGATCGCCGCCAGCTCGGCTTCCAGCGCCTTGCGGATATGTTTCTCGAAATCCTCCGGCACATAGTCGACGAACCGCAGCGGGACGAGCGACTGCACATTGACGAGCCTCAGATCGCCGTCGAAGGCCGTGGCGAGCCTTTGCGCTTCTAGACCGGCGCGCGTCGCGAATTCGGGCTCGGTGAGATCGATCGGGAGGAGGAGTTTTCGCAACATCTGCGCCTCTACATTTGTGTTTGCTGAGATTTATCTGTGCTTGCGTGTCGCCGCGGCAACTGCGGGGGCTCCCATCTGCGCCGGCGCAAGGGCGAAGCCGAAGCGCCATGTGACCGCCGCCTCGCGCTTGCCGCTTGCGCTTAGGGCGGCGAATTTGGGATCATGCTTGGCTTTTCTTCGCTTCGGAGACGCCATGATCTTCGCCCGCCGCCCTCTCGTCGCCGGCAATTGGAAAATGAACGGGCTGCGCGCAGCGCTCGTCGAGATCGACGCGATCGTGGCCGAATTCGATGCCGGCTGGCGCAAGAAAACCGACCTGCTGATCTGCCCGCCGGCGACGCTGCTCGCGGCCGCCGCCGCGCGCCTCGAGGGGACGGACATTGCGCTCGGCGGTCAGGATTGCCATGCCGAGGCAAGCGGCGCTCACACGGGCGATCTCTCCGCCGCGATGCTCGCCGACGCCGGCGCGCGCTTCGTCATCGTCGGCCACAGTGAACGGCGCGCCGATCACGGGGAGAGCGACGGGCTCGTGCTCGCCAAGGCGCGCGCGGCGCTGGCCGCAGGCCTCACGCCGATCGTCTGCGTCGGCGAGACGCGCCGCGAACGGGAGGCGGGCAAGGCCGAAACCGTCGTCGCGGCGCAGATCGCGGGCTCCGTGCCGCCGGAAGCGCCGCCGGAGCGCCTCGTCGTCGCCTATGAGCCTGTCTGGGCGATCGGCACGGGATTGACGCCGACGCCGCAGGACGTCGCGCGGATGCACGGCTTCGCCCGACAGAGGATCGAGGCGCTCGCCGCCGGCAAGGGCGCCGCGACGCGCATTCTCTATGGCGGCTCGGTGAAGCCCGAGAACGCCCGCGAGCTCTTGCGCGTCAGCGACTTCGACGGCGCGCTCGTCGGCGGCGCGAGCCTCAAGGCGAAAGACTTCCTCTCGATCGCCGCCGCTTATCTCTGAGCGTCCTGGCGACGTCGCGATCCACGCGGCGCTTCTTTCGAGCGCTCCGCCATGCTAGGCGGTCGTAGTTCGCAGCAAGATCGCGGTGGAGCTCATGCCTACGCCCCTGGAAGCGACCCATTCCGAAACCTTCGCGTTGATGGCCGAGATCGGCCGCGCCGCGCGCCGGGCGCCCGGGCGGTCGCCCACGCGTCGACAGCCGCCAAGGATGAGGCGCTGCGCGGCGCCGCCGCGGCGATCCGGGCGCAGAGCACGGAGATCCTCGCCCTCAACGCCGACGACGTCGAGGAGGCTCGCGAGGACGGCGCCTCCGTGGCGGCGCTCGATCGGCTCGCGCTGACGCCGGCGGGGCTTGAGGCGGTCGCGCGCGGGCTCGAAGAGATCGCCGAGTTGCCCGATCCCGTCGGCCGCGTGCTCGCGACCTTCGAGCGCCCCAACGGTCTTCGGATCGAGCGGATCGCGACGCCGCTGGGCGTGATCGGCGTGATCTACGAAAGTCGGCCCAACGTGACGGCGGACGCCGGCGCGCTCTGCCTCAAGGCCGGCAACGCCACGATCCTGCGCGGCGGCTCGGATTCGCTGCGCTCTTCCGCCGCCATTCACCGCTGCCTCGTCACGGGGCTTCGCGCCGGGGGGCTTCCGGCGGAGGCGATCCAGCTCGTGCCGACGCGCGACCGCGCGGCGGTCGGGGCCATGCTTTCCGGCCTCGACGGGGCGATCGACGTGATCGTGCCGCGCGGGGGCAAGAGCCTCGTCGCGCGCGTGCAGCACGAGGCGCGCGTGCCGGTCTTCGCGCATCTCGAAGGCATCGTGCATGTCTTCGTCCATGCGAAGGCCGATCTCGAGATGGCCAAGACCATCGTGCTCAACGCCAAGATGCGCCGCACCGGCGTCTGCGGCGCTGCCGAGACGCTGCTCGTCGACAGGGCCTGCGCCGAAACCCATCTTGAGCCCCTCGTAAAAATGCTGCTCGATGCGCAATGCGCGGTGAGGGGCGACGCGGCGACGCAGGGCGTCGATCCGCGCGTCGCGCCGGCGACCGAGGAAGACTGGGACACGGAATATCTGGACGCCATCATCGCGGCGCGCGTCGTCGATGGCCTCGACGACGCGATGGCGCATATCGCCAAGCACGGCTCGCATCACACCGATTGCATCGTGACCTCGGACGAAGCCGCCGCCAGGCGCTTTTTGGCGGAAGTCGATTCGGCCATCGTCGCGCACAACGCCTCGACGCAATTCGCCGACGGCGGAGAGTTCGGATTTGGCGGCGAGATCGGCATCGCCACGGGCAAGATGCACGCGCGCGGCCCCGTCGGCGTCGAGCAACTGACCTCGTTCAAATATCGTGTGCATGGGAGCGGCCAGACGCGGCCGTGAATGATTTTCTTAATCTTCCGATTTGACCCGTAATGGGAACCGGTCAGCGTGGAAAACAATCGACATTGGAGGAAGCCGAGCGATGATCTCCTGGGCCAAGTTCCATATCACGCCCGAACAAGAGCGAATGTTCCATGCTGTCCGCGTCAAAGCCAGCCCCGGTCTGAATGCGATCAGCGAAAGCGTGATCCACGACATGGCCGTTCTCGACTCCAAGAGCGCCGCATTGTTGACCTTCATATCCGTGGTGATCGCGGGCCTGATCTTTTCCCTCGGCCTGGTGGATGGTCGCGCTCCCGACGCGCGCCTCATTCGCGGGGGTATTTTCGTATTTCTGGCCTTGTTCATTTACGCAGCTTGGATCGATTTGAGATGCTTATATACACTCGGGCCGACAAGCCTCAACGCCAAGAGCGACGGCGACGACTTCGAAAGAATTTGCATTGCTGAACTTTCGAAGCGAAGAAACAAATACTCAGTCGCGTTGTTCACCTGCGAGACGAGCTTTGTTCTTCTGATCTTCTTCCTGCTGATGTGGGTCTTGGTGGCCTCTCGCATCCTCGTCATTTGACGCCTCGAAACGTATTGGCGTTTGCGGGGGGCGATAGCGTCTGCTAATGCGACGGCTTGCCGAAACGCCGCCCTTACGAGCAAATCCCCCGTCTTCCCCCGCATCCGCCGGGGCTGCGCATCGGCCTGCTCGGCGGCTCCTTCGATCCGCCGCATGCGGGACATCTCGCCATCTCCCGGATCGCGCTGCGGCGCCTGAAGCTCGATCGGCTCTGGTGGCTGGTCACGCCCGGCAATCCGCTGAAGGACGCGCAGGCGCCGGCGGCGCTCAAGGCGCGCATGGCGGCTTGTCGCGCCTTGGCGCGGCATCCGCGCATCGTCGTCACCGACGCAGAGGCGCAAATTGGCGCGCGCTTCACCTATGACACGCTGCGGCAATTGCGGCGGCGATGTCCGGGCGTCCGCTTCGTTTGGATCATGGGCGCGGACAATCTTCTGTCCTTCCACCGCTGGCGACAGTGGCGCGGCATCGCGCATCTCGTCCCGATCGCGGTGATCGATCGGCCAGGCGCCACGCTCAAGACCGAGGGGGCCAGGGCGACCCAGGCGCTCGCCAGGGCGCGCCGCCCCGAGCGCAGCGCGGCGACTTTGGCGGAGGCGCGCCCTCCGGCGTTGGTGATTTTGCACGCGCGGCGATCGGCGCTTTCCTCGACGGCGCTGCGCGCCGCGGAGCGCTAGAGCGCGCGGCGAAAAAGTGGAAACCGGTTTTTCGCGTAAAGCGCGCTCTAACTTTTTAGAATCGATCACTTTTTCTGCATTAAGGCGATCCCGCCTGCACGCAGCGTGATCTAAGGTCGATCAGTTGCGCTGGCGCCGCATCATCCAGGCAACGAGGCCTGCGAGCCCGATCGCCGGCACGATGACGAGAACGGTCGTCCAGACGGAGGTCTCGTCATAGGGATGCTTTTCGTAATAATCCCCCGAAACGGCCTGCGTGTAAGGATTTCTCACATAGAAGGTGACAAAAATCGACATCCCGACGATGGCGGCGGTCAGGTAATAGAGGCTGCGCGAGATCCTGAACTGCGGCGGCTTCTTGGGTTCTTCGTTGCTCATGGTCTTGTCCTCGTCGCCGCTCGCGGCGTCGCCTTCTGTTTGGCCGCCGCGCCTCCCATCCTCGTCTCCCGGGGGCCGGGAGCAACAAGCGCTCGAGGCGCGGCGACGGGCGGCCGCTGGCCCTTTAGATGGGGCGGGGCGCCCCAACGTCGACGGCGGCGCCGAGAAATGCGCTGCGCCGAAAGCGGGGGTCCGTTTGAGGGGTGGCTTATGGCCCTGGCTGTGTGAAAACATCAAGCCCAATTTAATTTCGAACGAAGTGGGTATCCCCTTCACTGACCTGAGGCTGCGGAATTGGTTGGATTTGTTGGTTTTCCCATGATGGAGCGGTAGGGCGCTGGGTCGATGGCGACGGCTTGCTCAACGAGTTTGTGGAACAGAAGGCCCCTGGCATTCGAGCGTCGGCGGTTGAAGCGGAAGGTGAACTCGTCGAGGTAGTAGTCGAGATGCTGGCGCTGAACGCCGCCCTGATGCGTGCCGAGGAGCCAGCGCTTCAAGAGCGAGGCGACCTTGTGCACGCGCGGCATGACCTCGTGCGCGGGATCGGAACCGGCGCTGATGACGCTGACCTTGTGCTTGTAGCCGGCTGCTTCGAGCCTGGCATAACCTCTCCAGCCATCGGTGTGGATGGTGGCTCCGGACACGACCGCGTTGCGAACGAAGGGCAGCAGGCTGTCCGCCGACACGTCCTCGATCCGGCGCAGTCGGATGCGGCCGATGCCCTGGCCGCTCTCCTCGGCTGCAATCGCGACAATGGCTTTGCACTCGATCTCTCGGCCCCCTTTGTCCTTTTCCGGGCCGCCAACATAGGTTTCGTCGATCTCGACCGTTCCGCTGAGCGCGTCGCGGCCAGGCCGCACCATGGCCCGGCGCAGCTTGTGCAGCCAAGTCCAGGCCGCTCATAGCTGCCGAGCCCAAGCGCCCGCTGCAGTCCGAGCGCGCTGACGCCGTTCTTCTGGCTCGTCACGAACCACATGGCCATGAACCAGGTCCGCAGCGGCTTGCGCGTGCCCTCGAAAATCGTCCCCGCGGTGAGCGACGTGCGCGCGTGACAGCTGCGGCAGCGAAGCAGTTTGTCCGACATCGCCCAAGGCGCGCCGCACATGCCGCAATGCGGGCAGACGAAGCCCTTCGGCCAGCGCACGCGTCGAATGTACTCCCGACACGCCTCATCGTCTCGGAACCACTCGTCGATCTCTTGGAACGTGCGAGGGTAATCGATACCGGCTACGGGATGCGAGTAACCGTCCATCCGCGCCAGATAGCACCCCGGTTGAGGTCAGTGAAGGGGATACCCACTTCGAACGAAATGGCCGCTCTCAGCCTCATTTTCTGCGATTTTCCGCCGTCTGATCGGCCAGAGGCCTCGAAAATTCATTGATCTTTTTCAGTGGTGAGATGCGAATTGATATGATTGAAACTCAGCCGGTGCAGGGAGGAGTTAAGCGCAATGGACCCGCAACTCATAGACCGCATCTATGAATGCGCCTTCGCGCCCGAGTGCTGGCCCGAGGTTTTGGACGAGCTTTCGGCCATAGCCGAGGCGCGAAGCGGCTATTTGTTCGCGGCCAACACAAAAGTTTTGAACTGGACTGGCTCAGCGGATACTCACGGGCGTATGGAGAGATTCATTGACAGCAATATCCTCGTCCGTAGTCAACTCTTTTCACGCGCAATCGCTGCCCGTCATGCCGGATTCCTGTCGGATTACGATATTTTTACCGAGGAAGAGATGGCGAAAGACCCCTGGTACACTGAATGTCTTTGGCCGATAGGCTCGGGGTGGTCCGCGGGGTTCGCTATTCCTGCGCCGACGGGCGACACGATTTTTTTTGATTTGACGCGGGCGCGAACGCGGGGCCCCATCGAGCCCGATGTTATTCGAAAACTTGACACGCTTCGCCCGCACCTCGCGCGCAGCGCACTGATGTCCGCACGGCTCCAATTGGAGCGTGCGCGGATCGCCAGCGAGACGCTGGAGGCGATCGGTCTACCAGCCTTGGTGTTTGACGAGCGCGGTAAGGTTCTCGCCGCGAATCCATTGATTGAGGCGCTCACGGAGCATTTGCGCTGGCGTGCGCATAATCACGTCTCTCTAAAGGATTCCGCCGCCGACGCGTTGTTCCAGCAGGCAATCGCGACGCTCAATATCGAAAGCACGCCGTCGACACGCTCCTTCGCAGTTCGAGGCGTTGAAGGAAATGCCGCGTTGGTCGCGCATGTGGTTCCCCTCCGGCGCACGGCGCGCGACATTTTCTTGCGCTGCGCCGGCGTGCTGCTTCTCACCCCCGTGACATTGCCACAAGCGCCGCCCGTCGAACTTGTGCAATCCCTATTCGATCTGACGCCGACCGAAGCGCGCGTCGCGCGCGCCCTGACTGCCGGGCAAACCGTGGAAGAGATCGCATCCGGCGGGAGTATTTCCGTGACCACGGTTCGCAGCCATGTGCGCGGGCTGTTGGAGAAGACGGGTTGCCGCCGGCAGGTGGAAGCTGTCGCGCTTTTAGGCGGGATTTCTATCCTGAAGGCGTGAGTAGAAGGTGCTTTAGTATTGGTAGTGAGGCTTCTCAACTTTTTCATGTTCCGACCCAGCTAAAACTACAGAGAAGCATGAATAGGCAAATTTTTGGCTCGCCTCATCAATGTTGAGGAGGCGAGTGCAAGCGATCCGTGGTTTTCTCTCCCAATCACAGGCGCTGTTGCATTAGCCGAGACTCGTGCAGTCCAAGGCAGAACAGCCGAGTAAAATCAAGTAATTGATTTTGCCGATCTGCGCCGCAATGTCTAATGCAACAGAGAGCCCTGTGTTTCTGTCCATCGCCTAGCTGGCTAATAAGATAAAAAATGGAGAGGTCACATGTCTATACCCAGAAACAGCTTCCAGGCGTTATCCGCTTGGGAAGTCTTCGTCCTCGGCTCCAACGGCAACCTTTGGCTCGAGAGTCCGTTTCGAAATTGCCTGAAGCTTTCAAAAGTGGCCTCGCCGGCGTCGCGTTGAGGCGATGGTGAGGGGCCAGATGACCGGTAATCCGGCGCTTTGGTCCGGCCCCGTCACGGCTTCAAACCAAGGTGAGACTGCCTTTTGGGAATTCTGAAACGGACTCTTAACCCAGCACATGTCTATCCAACCAACCAAGTGGAGTTCAAAGATGCTGTTCTTCCAGGGCACTGACAACAAGCTATGGATGTGCGATATTGACGGGTCAGGCGGCAAGAACCTCGGCGGCTATAAGACCAGCTCGCCGCCGGTCGTCTTGGGCCAACATGTGTATTTTCGAGGTACCGACAACAAGCTGTGGCGCATCAACCTCGATGGCTCAGATGGCGTCAACCTCGGAAATAACGAGACCAGTTCGACACCCTGGGTGACCGGACAATACATCTTCTTCCAGGGGACCGACAACCGGCTCCTGCGCATCGATCTGGATGGTGGCAACGGAGTCAATCTGGGCGGCAATAAAACGGCATCTGCCCCATTCGTCGCTGGCGACATTGTATATTTCCAGGGGACCGACAACCGACTCCTGCGGATCGGCGTGGATGGGCAGAATAGTGGCCAGATAGCCGGCTGGTCCACCAGTTCAATGCCGTTCGTAACCCAGTCGAATATCGTCTTCCGCGGCACCGACGATAAGCTCTGGCTTTGCAATCTCGACGGGTCCGGCGGAAACAATCTCGGTGGAAACAAAACGATCTCGACGCCTTGCGTGTTCGGTGGCAACGTATACTACCAGGGCAACGACAACCGGCTGCTGCGGATCGGATTGGACAGCGCGAACAGTGCCGATCTCGGGTACCGAACGTCGTCGTCCCCCGTGGTGGACGCCAAGAACAACCTGATCCTGTTCCAAGGTACCGACAACACTTTGTGGCGCATCAATCTCGACGGCAGTGACGGCCGCGGCGTTGGTGGCTATAAGTGCGCATCGACGCCTTTCGTGGATGACGCCATCGCGACGACGGCGACTAAAACTGTGCAGATCTTCTTTCGCGGCACCGACAATGTGCTCTGGCGGATCAACAGCGATGGGTCGGGAGCCACGACCTTGCAGGGGTTCAAGGCCAATTCAACGCCGATTGTTCTGGACGATGCCGTCTATTTCCAGGGCACGGACGGCACGTTCTGGCGGTGCCGCACCGATGGTTCCAACGGCGTCAACCTCGGCGGCTGGAAGCTCGCCTCGAGTCCGTGTCTTTACGGCGGCTACATCTATTTCCAGGGTACCGACAACAAGCTCTGGCGCAGCAACTTGGACGGCACGGCCGGCGTCAACCTGGGTGGCTATGAGACTCAATCCACACCCGTGGCGCGCGGCGACAAGGTCTATTTCCAGGGCACCGATAACAAGCTGTGGCGAATCAAAAGCGACGGATCGAGCGGCGTCAATCTTGGATCGAACACGACGAGTTCCCCGCCCTGCGTCACGTCGCAATATCTCGTGTTCCGCGGCACGGACGAGCGGCTGCTGCGCACCGATCTCAACGGTGAAAACGGCGTCAATCTCGGCGGCAACAAGACCGCATCGACCCCGGTTGTCGCTGGAGACTTTGTTTATTTTCAGGGGACAGACAACCGACTGCTACGTATCGGACTGGACGGCACTGGCAGCCTTGACCTCGGCTACAAGACCGCGTCGCCGCCGATGGTGGATGAGGCAGACCAGCTGATCGTCTTCCAGGGCACCGACAACGCGGTGTGGCGGATCGATCTCGAGGGGAACAACGCCGACCACATTGGCGGGTATGCCACCGCATCAACCCCATTCGTGGTCGATGCTGCGGATCAGGCTCAGACCGGAACTGCGCTGCCGGCGTATATGGTGCTGACGCTGATCTACGCCCCGCCGGGAACCGGCAACCCGTCCGCCCCGATGGCTAAAAGCGTTTCGCAGGTGCAATACGGCCAGAGCAACAGCACGGGAACCACCACCTCCATCAGCTCCTCGTTCCAGGACAGTCTGGAAGTGAAAGTGACCGCAGGCGGCGATCTCGGTGTCATCAATCTAACGGGATCGGCGGATTTCAAGTCGTCTATCACTAATACCAACGCCCAGTCCGTGGCGGTGACGAAGACGGAGACACTCACGATCACCGTGCCTGGACCGTCCAAAGATGGCATCGATCATGGCGAGGACCAGTTCTACATCTGGCTCAATCCGGAGCTTGGATTCGCGATCAATCCTGGGGACAGCATCGAGTGGTCACTGGGCGTGGCAGGGGCCAATATGGAATGGCAGCGCGTGAGCGCCGCTTGGCTGAAAGATCCGTCCACTATGCCAGCCGGGGTGAAACAGCAGCTGGACGCGGCCAAGCTCACAGAGTCCGACTACGCCAAGATTCTCCGTCTGGATCCGTTCGTCGACGGCGGCACCACGATCGATCCGCATCGCTATACCGCAGTGCTGAATATTGCCTATGATCCGCCGAACTCGGCCACGGATTCAGTTTCCACTGTGACCTATCTCCTGCAGAACAACCAGACGGACACCGAGACCCAGACTAGCACCCTCGTCTATGGCGTGACACTGGACATCTCGGCGGGGATCAAGACGCCGCTGACGGCCAGCATCGATACCAATGTCGGCTTCCAATGGACGAACATGTCATCCACGATGACGACGGATATCGCAGCGTCATCGGCCAATCTCGTTTTGGGGGGGCCTGCTTTCGGGTATACCGGCCCGTCGGACCTCTGGGTCTATTGGGATGCCATATACAGCTCTTTCATGTTTGCGTTGCAGAATTCGGGGACGCCGAGCTTTACCGGCCAGGTGGTCACGAAGGATAAGAAACCAGCGGCGCATGTGTTGGTCACCCTCACACAGGGGAGCAAGAGCTACCGTGCCTACACCAACGCCACTGGCGTCTTCCGCCTCTTCGGAACCGACGAAGGGGATGCAAAACTGTCGGTCGAGAGCGAGGACTTTCCGATCAAGCTGGTGCACGGCGGCGGCGCGGGGACGATCGCGCTGACGCGGCACTGACGCTGCTCGTCCGGTGTAGTCTCGCGCTGTTGCGGGGCCACTTCACCGGGCTCTGTTGCATTGGCGGGCCCCGGGCGCGGTTTTGCCTTTCCGCCTCGTCCCGTCAAGCGGCGAGGCGGAAAGGCAGATTCACAAAACGCGCTTCTCCCGCCGCGCCGGATTCCAGCGTGAGGCTTTGCCGATTGCGGATCATCCGCATCAGGTCGGAGCCCTCGATGGAGGTCGACGTGCGCTGCCGGCGCCTGGCGGGCCTTCACTCGCCCCCCGACACGCGCCGACACGCGGCTTGTCAGGAAGAGTGAAGGCGTTTATCTTTCCCAAGCCTGAAACTCGGCCCAAAGGCCCCGAGACGAGGATGTTTGAGCGTGGCGCGCTTTTCCGCCCCGGCCAATCTGCCCATCCGCCTCCCCGCGGAGGATCTCGCGCGTTTCGACGCCTTCCTGCTGCTTCTTAGCCGCCCCTGAGCGCACGAAGGGCTTTGCCCAGGCGCCCGGGGGATTTGAGCTGCAAGAACCTACAAGCGGGGCCGCCCCAGAGCGGGGCCCGTCGAAACGGGATTTTCGACCATGTCCAAGCATAAGCACAAGCATCATCACGAGTTAGGGGCCGAGGAAAAGCCCCACGACGCCAATCGCGTCATCATTTTCGACACGACGCTGCGCGACGGCGAGCAGTCGCCCGGCGCCTCCATGACCCTGGAGGAGAAGCTCGAAGTCGCCGATATTCTCGACGCGCTGGGCGTCGACGTCATCGAGGCGGGCTTTCCGATCGCGAGCCAGGGCGACTTCGAGGCGGTGAGCGAGGTGGCCAAGCGCCTCAAGCGCTCTTCGGTCGCGGGTCTCGCGCGCGCCTCCGAAAAAGACATCGACCGCTGCGGCGAGGCGCTGCGCGCGGCAAAGCGTCCGCGCATCCACACCTTCATCTCCACCTCGCCGCTGCACATGAAATACAAGCTGCAGATGGAGCCGGAGCGCGTGCTGGAGCTCGTCGCCTCCTCCGTCGCGCGGGCGCGCAAGCACGTCGAGGACGTCGAGTGGTCGGCCGAGGACGGCACGCGCACGGAATTCGAGTTTCTTTGCCGCGCGGTGGAGATCGCCATCCGCGCGGGCGCTACGACGATCAACATCCCCGACACGGTCGGCTACACGACGCCCGCCGAATATGAGGCGCTGTTCACGCGTGTGCGCGAGACCGTGCCCAATTCCGACAAGGCGATCTTCTCCGTGCACTGCCACAATGATCTGGGACTGGCGGTCGCGAACTCGCTCGCCGGCGTCATCGGCGGCGCGCGTCAGATCGAATGTACGGTCAACGGCATTGGCGAGCGCGCCGGAAACGCCGCACTGGAAGAGGTCGTCATGGCGATGCGCACGCGTCCCGACGCGCTGCCCTTCCACACCGGCATCGAGAGCAAGCTCCTGACTCGCGCGTCAAAGCTCGTCTCGGCCGTGACCTCTTTCCCGGTGCAATACAACAAGGCGATCGTCGGCCGGAACGCCTTCGCGCATGAGAGCGGCATCCATCAGGACGGGATGCTGAAGAACGCCTTCACCTACGAGATCATGACGCCCGAGAGCGTAGGGGTCGCCAAGACCGCGCTTGTGATGGGTAAGCATTCGGGCCGCCACGCCTTCCGAGAGAAGCTGAAGGAATTGGGGTACGATCTCGGCGACAATGCGCTCGAGGACGCCTTCAAGCGCTTCAAGGATCTGGCCGACCGCAAGAAGGTTGTCTACGACGACGATCTGATCGCGCTGGTCGACGACGAGATCGTCAACGCGCATGAATTCATCAAGGTTGACGCCTTGATGGTGATGGCCGGCACGCATGGGCCGCAGTCGGCGGCGCTGACGCTCGACGTCGGCGGCGAGAAGCGCACGCACCAGGCGAGCGGCAATGGGCCGGTCGATGCAATCTTCAACGCGATCAAGGCGCTTGCCCCGCATGAGGCGACGTTGGAGCTGTTCCAGGTGCATGCGGTCACCGAAGGCACGGACGCCCAGGCCGAGGTCTCGGTGCGCCTTTCCGAGGACGGCAAGTCCGTCACCGGCCGCGGCGCCGATCCCGACACGCTGGTCGCTTCCGCGCGCGCTTACGTCTCGGCGCTGAACCGGCTGATGACAAAGCGCGGCAAGACCAAGCCCGAGGCGATGCAGGCGGGTTGAGAGAGCCGGCTCTCGGGCGCTTCGAGGCGCCCGAGGTCGCCATTATGCGGCGCAGCTCCAGCTCTGACGCCGATCAATCGTGAATAGTTGCTTTCCTGGCAAAGCAAAGATTGCTGCAACGCAGCATCTTTTCGGTTGACGCGGGCGCGAGTTGGAAAATTCGGCCCTCATGTTCGAGACCGCCGGAGCATCCGTTCCGATGAATTCTTTCGCTTGTGCTCGATTGCTTTGTTTTGAGGCTTGACGTCCCTGGGTTGCGCGCTTGATGATCAAAAGAATCAGGAGGCGCCTCTAAACGCGCCTCCGGCGCCGATAGGCGCGACACATGGGAGCCCAACTATGAAGGTTCCACTAGAACACACCAGGAACGTATGGGCGTTCAGCGCAGTCGCCGCGATTGTGCTCACCGCCGCGCTGATCGGTCTGCTTTCCCCGTTTGACTCAGCGCGCGACGGTTATTTCGCAAGCAGTTTTGGCAGCGCGCGGCACTTTGTGGATCCTGTTCGCGGCGCGCCGTGATGGAGCCGGTAAGGCTCCTGCGCATCGGCTGACAACGGAGACAGGCGGCGCGAGCCGAATTGTCGCTTCTCCCGTCGGATACCGCCTCTCGCCCTGTAAAGAGGCGGGCCGGTGGGAAATGCGCTATCTGAAAGGCGCGCCATTGCGGCGATTTCTGCGGCCCGCGCGTCTTCACCACAGGCTGCCCACTCAAGCCGAGCGCCCTGCCGGCCTTAACCGCAAATCCCGGTTCAGTCAGCGCAAATGCGCCGGCGGCTGTGGGCTGTTGGCGGGGTTGGTGTCGTGCTTGGCGAGTTTGGTGACCATGCCCTTGCCGACAAGCGGCTGCAACTCTGCTTCCAGCGCGTCGGCGACGTCCTTGGCGTAGACTTCCTCGCCGTTCACATAGATCGTAAAGGAGAGGCCGTATTTTGCCTTTTTCGCGGGATCGTCGATCGTCGCCTTGGTCCATTTGTAGAGCGGGTAATGCTCGACGCCATTCTTCTCCGCCTCGGCGCAATAATTCGCGAAGGCGGCGTATTGGTTCGTGAGCTTCGCCTGTCGGCGCGCGAGAATGCCGGGCAGCGGCTCCAGTCTAGGGTCTTCGGGATTGCTGCGGGCGACTTGTGCGTATTCGTCGCAAAGATTGATGCGGATCTGGTATTGCCATTCGGTCATCACCGCAAATCCCGTCCCTTCGGCCCGATCTTGCAACGCGCCGTTCATGCCGTTTCGCAAGGCGGAGGGTAGGGCGGCGGCGGCTCGCATTCAAGCGCCGTCTTCTCCGCCGCGGCGCGCCCGGACCCCGCGATCATAGCCCGCGTCATTAGAACGCAGCCGCGCCTCGGCCGCGCCCCGCGCGACGCCGACCCGCGGCTGCGCATGCGCTCTCTCAGCCGTAATCCGAAGGCCGCGTTTGACGCCGACTTGACGGATTTCTGGCGCGCCCGAGGCCTTCGCCGGGCTGGCTGAGGGCCCCCGGCGCCCCGAACGCCCGCCCCAGAGGCGCCACATCTGGTCCCCAAATCGCCCCATTGGCGTCCAGCCGAAGCCTTGAAGGGCTGTTTTTCTGCGCCTTGCCGAATTCGTTGCGTCGACTCCGGTGTGAACCGGAGCTTTCCATGATCGCTCGAATGTTAGGCAAGTCGAAAGGCTCTTGTGAGACTCTTTTGGGGAGCGGGAACGCATGAGGCAGGAGATTGGGATAAAGATGCGCGCGCTGGTATTGGATCGTTTCTCTCGCGATATCGTGTCGCCGACTGTTCCTATCGTCTGCGGCCTGTCTCTCGCCTTCATCGCCTGCGTCTATGGCTCGCTTGAGCCGCAGGCGGAGGATATGGCCAGGCTCGCGGCGATGACCGAGGCCACGCAGTTGCAGGCCAACGCCCAGGACGTCGCCGAGACCATCTCCATGGGGATGCGCGCGAGCTTCGAGCCCGAGATTGCGGCGCTGCCCGAGGACGAAGCGCCCGTCGCGTCGCAGAAGCCGAATATGAAGGCCGCCGCAGCCGCGCCCGCCCCCGTCAGCGCGCCGGCTCAGAAGGTCGCCAAGCTCGAGGCGACGCCCGACCTGAGCACCGAGACCACGGTGGTCCCGCGGCAGGCCTCTCTCGAGGAAGACGCGACGCCGCTGCCGCTGCCGCCGCGCCGTCCGGGCAAAGTCGCGGCCCTCGTCAGTCGCGCCGAGGAGGCGCTGGCCCGCCGCATCGCGCACCGCGACGGTGAGGACGCCGCCAACGCCGCCATCGACAATCGCAATATCTTCGAGAAGCTCTTTGGCAGTTCCAACGGGCCTGCGGAGAAGCAGGGTCCGGCGCTCGCCTACGCCTCGCCGGAGGCTGGCGGCGTCACCTCGGTCGTCAAGACCAGCGATTCGCAGCCCGCCGCCAATATCGGCTCGGATCGCTTCACCGCCGTCTACGACATCTCGGCGCGGACCGTCTATCTCCCCGACGGCACCAAGCTCGAGGCCCATTCGGGGCTGGGCGACCGCCTCGACAATCCCACCTACGTGCATGAGCGCATGCGCGGGCCGACGCCGCCGGCGCTCTATTCGCTCACGCCGCGCGAAGCGCTCTTCCACGGCGTGGCGGCGCTTCGCTTGACGCCGATCAGCGGCAGCGTCTTCGGCCGCGCGGGGCTCCTCGCCCACACCTTTATGCTCGGACCGCGCGGCGACTCCAACGGCTGCGTCTCCTTCCGCGACTATCAGGCCTTCCTGCGCGCCTATCAGAGCGGCCAGGTCAAGCGGCTCGCGGTCGTCGCGCATCTCTGATCTTGACGCCGGGCGCTTGACGCAAGCGCCCGGCGGCGGTCAATTCCCCCCATGACGAAGACCCATCAAGGCGCGGCGCTGCTCGGCTCGAGGGCGCCGCTTCCCGCTTCTCCCGACGAGGCGGAGCTCGATCTCGTCCCTAATCCGCACAAGGGCGAAACCTATCTCGTCCGCTTCACCGCGCCCGAGTTCACCTCGCTTTGCCCGGTGACGGGCCAGCCAGACTTCGCGCATCTCGTCATCGACTATGTGCCCGCGGAAACGCTGGTCGAGTCGAAGTCGCTCAAGCTCTATCTCGCGAGCTTCCGCAATCACGGCGCCTTCCACGAAGACTGCACGCTGCGGATCGCGCTTGATTTGAAGGCCGCGCTCTCGCCCGTCTGGATGCGAATCGGCGGCTATTGGTATCCGCGCGGCGGCATTCCGATCGACGTGTTCTGGCAGAGCGGCGAGGCGCCGAAAGGCCTGTGGCTCCCCGACCAGGGCGTTCCGCCCTATCGCGGCCGCGGATGAGCGAGCACGACGAGCGCCATCGCTTCAAGATGGCGAAGCGCAAGGCGCTTCAGGACGCGCGGCTCTCCGAAAAGACGATTTCCGCCAAGGGCCTGCTGATGGTCCATACGGGCGCGGGCAAGGGCAAGTCCACCGCGGCCTTCGGTCTGGCGCTGCGTGCGCTCGGGCATGGCTGGCGCGTCGGCGTCGTTCAATTCGGCAAAGGAGCCTGGATGAGCGGCGAGCGCAAGATGCTCGAAGCCTTGGGCGCCGGAAAGATCGAGTGGCACACGCTCGGAGAAGGTTTCACCTGGGAAACGCAGGATCGCGCGAAGGACGAGGCGGCGGCGCGGCGGGCCTGGGACAAGGCGTTGGCGCTGATGGCGGAGCCCGATCTGCGCCTGCTGATCCTCGACGAGCTCAACATCGCGCTGCGCTATGAGCATCTGCCGCTGGACGCGGTTATTGCAGCGCTCAACGAGCGCCGTCCCGATCTCCACATCGTCGTGACCGGCCGCAACGCCAAGCCGGAGCTGATCGCGGCGGCCGATCTCGTCACCGAGATGACGCCGGTGAAGCATCATTTCGCGGCGGGCGTGAAGGCGCAGGAAGGGATTGAGTTTTAGGCTTCGTGCGTCTCGGGGACGCCCACTCCCTCACCCGGTCGGCGTTACGCGAAATCCTGATGACGCGCACAGTCTAACTCCCTCTCCCGCGATAGCGGGGGCGGGCGGGGGGAGGAGGCGCTCTCGCCACCAGGCGCCGTTCGCGCTAAGACCCCATTCAATCCCCTCTTCCTACCCGGAACAATGCACGCCACTCTCCCCAACTCCTCGCTCACCGATCCGATCTCGCGCCGGCGCACTTTTGCGATCATCTCGCATCCGGACGCCGGCAAGACCACGCTGACCGAGAAGCTCCTTCTCTTCGGCGGCGCGATCCAGCTTGCCGGCCAGGTGCGCGCTAAGCGCAACGCCCAGCAAACGCGCTCCGACTGGATGAGCATAGAGCGCGAGCGCGGCATCTCGGTCGTGACCTCGGTAATGACTTTCGAATATGCAGGCTGCGTCTTCAATCTCCTTGATACGCCCGGCCACGAGGACTTCTCGGAAGACACCTATCGCACGCTCTCGGCCGTCGACGCCGCGGTGATGGTGATCGACGCCGCCAAGGGCATCGAGGCGCGCACGCGAAAGCTCTTCGAGGTCTGTCGTCTGCGCGACATTCCGATCGTCACCTTCATCAACAAGCTGGACCGCGAGAGTCGCGATCCTTTCGAGCTTCTGGACGAGATCGAGAAAACGCTGGCGCTGGACGCCGCGCCCATCACCTGGCCCTTGAGCCGCGGCAAGACTTTTGCCGGAACCTATCGTTTCGCGACGAAATCGGTGCGAAAGCTCGACAAGGACGATGAGGAGTTGAAAGTCTCGGGGCTCGACGACGAGAAGCTCGCGGCGCTCCTGCCGCCCTTCGAGGTCGAGGGCTGGCGCGAGGAGGCGGCGCTCGCCGAGGAAGGCAGCAAGCCCTTCGACCTCAAAGCCTTTCGCGAGGGGCATCTCACCCCGGTCTTCTTCGGCAGCGCGCTGCGTAATTTCGGCGTGCGCGATCTGATCGACGCGATGGCGGCCTATGCGCCGCCGCCGCGCGGACAGGAGGCCGACAAGCGCCAGGTCGAGGCGAGCGAGCCGAAGATGACCGGCTTCGTCTTCAAGATCCAGGCGAATATGGACCCCAACCACCGCGACCGCATCGCCTTCATGCGCGTCTGCTCGGGCAAGCTCACCCGCGGCATGAAGGCGAAGGTCGTGCGCACCGGCAAGAGCCTGAGCCTCAACGCGCCGCAATTCTTCTTCGCGCGCGACCGCTCGATCGCCGACGAGGCTTATGCCGGCGATGTGGTGGGGCTTCCCAATCACGGCGTGCTGCGCATCGGCGACACGCTGACCGAAGGCGAGGAGCTCGTCTTTCGCGGCGTGCCGAGCTTCGCTCCCGAAATTCTGCGCCGCATCACCATCGGCGACGCGATGAAGGCCAAGAAGCTCAAGGAAGCGCTGCGTCAGCTCGCCGAGGAAGGCGTCGTGCAGCTCTTCACGCCGCGCGACGGCTCCGGCGCGATCGTCGGCGTCGTCGGCGCGCTGCAGCTCGACGTGCTGGCGACGCGGCTTGCGGCCGAATACGGCCTCGAGACGAAATATGAGCAGACGCGCTTCACCCTTTGCCGCTGGGCGAGCTCGGAGGACAAGAGCAAGCTCAAGAGCTTCCTCGACGCCAACACCACCGCGGTCGCCGACGACATCGACGGCGATCCCGTCTTCATGGCGTCCTCGGCCTTCTCGCTGAACTATGACGCCGAGCGCAACCCGGCGATTCAGTTCTCGGATGTGAAGGACTATCAGAAAAGAACGCTCTAACTGGCTGAGCCCGATCCCGCCAAGACGGGGGCGGAGCTTGCGAAACGCTGCTGAAGTTCCCGTTACTTTGCCGCGCGCTCCTGCTCCGCGATCCGATCTAGAATTGTCTTTACAAAAAACAAATCCTCTCGGTCACTGACAATCGTTTGGCGCGCACGAGTAATAGTGAGGAAGTTGATTTCAAAGACGCCCTCCCAATCGAGAGCGAGCCAATCATGGACGCCCGGGGCTCCATGAGTGAACTTCAGCGCATGCGTCGGCGAGATGGCCATCGTAATCTCACAGCCCGGCGTGCCAAGCCCGCGAGGTCTCCGAGGTCCCCCGGCGATCTCGTCAGGGTAAGGCTCGTGATATTCGACCGCCGGACTATCGCTGGTTAGAAACGGGTGCGGAGAACGATTTATCAAAATGTCGCACTTAAAACGCTTTGTCAGTGCATGGTAATACGCATTGAGCGACACTGGAAACCAAGTACCGATCGGGTCATCGGCCATGCGTTGAACCTGATCAATCGTCATTCTTGGCCCATTTCTTTCGGAGTGCAGTCTAGGAATTGGACGCATATTGGGGTCAATTCGGATCGTGCGCGCATGCTCGGCAATGGATGCGTACTGTCGCGTCATGTGGTCGATCTTGTGCGGAGGCCGCGCCAGCATCCCTGCGGTGAAAGCGTAGAGCGCTGCTACTTCGCTGGGACCTCCATATCCAGCGGCTTCGATAAGTCGCCTGACCCTTACGAACTCCTGCTCGCGTTGCCCAAAATGCTGCTCGATGCTCAAGTTGCGTTGACCTTCCAAAAAGAAGGTATAAAGATCAGGCATATGGAAAACTTTGGCCGGGCTTTTGCGCCGATGATTGCCACCCTGGCGATCGAATAGATGCACAAATGGTTCATGATGTTCAGGTCGATTTGAGTCGGCCCAGGCCTGAAGGTAGCTGTCGGGAACCCAATGCTGCTTCTTGTTCGCAACCATGTCTAACCGCACGTTTCCGTTTTAAATTATCACCCGTTCCACCTCGTCGAGGCTCATACCCGCTCAATGGCCGTTGGCGGAAAAATGCTGATAGTCCTTGGAGTGCGCCCATTCGCCGCCCCAGCGCCAGCCGCGTTTGGCGAAGGCCTTATAGACAACGTCGCCTTTCGTGATGACGCCGATCATGCCGGGATGGCGCTTCTGCGGCGCGTCATAGGCCTTGCCCGCCTCGGGTTCTGTGACGCCGTGCGAGACAAAGGGGTTTTGCACCGGATTGATGTCGATCGCCAAGCCGGACGCATGTTGTGAAACCCCGCCGCCCTCGGTCGTGCGGCAGTTGAAGCCGCTCGTATTGTTGGCGGCGATGGACTGATCATCGTCGCCGCCATAATCGTCGACAAGCCCGACGCGGTGGATGCGGAACTCGCCGCTGTCGTAGATTTCCTGAAAGATCGCCGCGATCTTGCTCGCCACTTTTTTGGCGACGATCATCGGGCCGAACTGCGTGCGGCCCTCGAAATCGCGATAGGGAATGCGCAAGAGGGCGAGCTCGCTCCTGTCCGGACAGCCGCGCCCGGCGCGCCAGGAACGCCCTTGCATGTAGCTCCACACCTCATCGGGAATGGCCGAGGCGCTCACGCGCGCGCTTTCGGCCTCGGCCTTCGATCCCGGCGCGACGCCGAAGAGGATTGCAGCAAGGAGATACGCGCCTGCTCGCTGCAGGACGCTCTCTTTAGCGCGGCGCAGACTCGGACAACGCATGGATTTCGACCGCGGAGAAAAAGCGGGAGCGGCAAGAGGCCGCGAAACAGCGAGACCCAGCACATGCAGAATCCGCATTCAAGCGTGACTTCACGTCTTGAGGAAGATAGAAGCGCAAGCGCGGCCTTGCCCGGCTCTGATACAGCCTCGGGCAATTCATCGCAATAGCTCAGCACGGGAGGCCGCGCCCTGCAACCGGCGGTCGGTGCGTTTCAAACGCAGAGTCATATCCAAGAAGGAACGCGTTTCCATGGTTTTCAGAAAGCTCGCACTCGCCCTTGCGGCCTGCTTCCTCGTCACGGAATTCGCGCTGGCTCAGGAACGCCCCCAGGGCGCTCCATCGGGCTCCGTCACGTTCCGACAGGTGCAGGTCGCTTACATCGGGTCGGGCGCGGCCGGCGGTGGGACGCTAAGATTCGGCGGCCGAGACTATCCGATAACGGTCGGCGGCCTCGGTGTCGGTGGTTTGGGTATTTCGGCGCTCACAGCGTCTGGCATCGTCTACGGCTTGCGAAAACGCGAAGATTTCGCCGGGGTCTACGCCCAGCTCCGCAAGGGATGGGCTTTAGGGGACCAGGGAAAAGGCACGCTCTGGCTTCAAAATGACAAGGGAGTCACCATGAGATTGAAAACCCAGCGCCGGGGACTGCAGCTCTCTCTGGGCGCCGATGGCGTGATTATCGGCTTCAAGTGATTCAAAAGTGAGCTCGCGGCGGCGCGCTTTTGCCGCTCGAGCGTTTCTGCCGCGAGCGTCGGCAAGCGGCTGGAGGATGATCGCCGTCGGACGGCCCCGGGATGCGGCGATCCATCACGCCATTGACGCGGGGGCTCGAAGCGTTTGGACTCCTGCTGCGAGGCCGCTACGTTTAGACTGCCGCCGTATGCTATTTGGCCTTTTCGCTACCACGAGGCGGCTCATTGATAATGATCCTGGCTCCCCTGTGATACGTTAAGTAGGCGGCGACCCAGCTCAACGCGACGAGTAAACGGCTGCGCAGATTTATCAAAAAATACACGTGTACGGCGCTCCAGAACAACCAGCCGACGACACCGGTAAGCTCGAGGCGACCCAGCTTGACGATTGCGGAATTGCGCCCAATGGTCGCTAGGCTGCCCTGGTCCTTGTATCGGAAAGGCTTCGGTGGCGCGTGCTCCCCCCGCAGACGCCGCCTGATGGCGCGGCCGGCATAATGGCCCATTTGTTTTGCGGAAGCAGCGAGCTGGGGAACCGGCGCGCCATCGGCTTCGACCACATGGGCGAGATCGCCGATGATATAGACATCCGGACAACTGGGGACCGTTAGGTCTGGACCGACCGAAATGCGTCCGGCGTGGTCGCTGGCGACGCCTAGCCAACGGGCGGCGGGCGCTGCTTTTACGCCGGCCGCCCAAAAAATTGCGCCGGCGTCGATCGCTTTTTGCGCAGCGATCACCCTGGATGGCGACACGGCCTCCACCGCTGTCTCGGTGCGAACTTCCACGCCCATTTTGTTCAGCGCGTCGAGCGCGTAGTTCGAAAGACGCTCGGGGTAGCTCGGGAGGATACGGGGACCCGCTTCAAGCAGGATGATGCGAGCTTCGCGAGGATCGGCGCGTCGAAACTCCGGCGGGAGGGTTCGGCGTGCGACTTCCGCGATGGCGCCCGCGAGTTCCACCCCGGTCGGTCCGCCGCCGATAATTATAAACGTCAGAAGTTTTTGGCGCTGTCCGGGATCGACGCTGGCTTCTGCTTGTTCGAAAGCATTCAGCAATCTGCGGCGAACGGCGATGGCGTCCTCGATCGTTTTCAGTCCCGGCGCGTATTCCGCCCACTCCTCGCGCCCAAAATACGAAAGCCTCGACCCAGTGGCGATGATCAGAAAATCGTATGAAATTTCAGCGTTACGCGTTCTGACGGCCTTCCGGGCGGCGTCGATCCCTACCACCTCAAGCATGAGCACTGTCACATCTTCTCGATTTCGCATCACGTAACGGATCGGCCACGCGATGTCGGTGGTGGCGAGCGCCCCGGTCGCAACTTGATAGAGCAGAGGTTGAAAACAATGGTGGTTCTGGCCATCCAAAATTGAGATGCTCGCGCCCGAGCCTTCCAGCGCTTGCGCCGCAGCGATGCCTGCGAAGCCGCCGCCAACCATTACGATGCGCGGCCGGCTCGCCCTATCGTCCCGCTCCAGATATCTCTCCTCGTCGTGGAGCATGGATACTCCCGGTAAGAGGCGCTTCAGTGGATGCGTGAGAGGAAGAGGCGCGTCCCGTTTTCTCGGGTCCTGCGGCTGCAGCCTTGGGCGTTTGCGATCGAGACGCCCGAGTTGAACGCCGTCATCTCATTGCCGCCTCCTGATCTACTGGCGTCATCGTGGCTAGGAAAAAGTAGAAGGCGTCCCTGAGAGAACAAGCGGAGCCGACGTTTTCTCCCGTTGCCCAGCGACGCGTGCGGCGGGTTGATCCGGCGACCCGAAAGCTTTTGTCTGCGCGCGGCTTCTGCCTGTATGCTCGTTCCGACGGCGCTATTTTTCATTGCTTTGGCGTTGGCGTCAGGGGGCGGCGATGATGCTTGCACAGGATCTGACGAACCCGCTGCTCCTGCTCGGCGTCATCCTGCTTATGGGCACGCTGCTCGGCGCGGGCGCCGAACGCCTCAGCGCCCCCTGGATCATTGGATCCATGATCGCCGGCGTGCTGCTCGGCCCCGAAGCCATCGGCGTGCTCTCTCGCTCCGCGCTCGCCAAGCTTGGCGGCTTTTCGCAAGCGTCGCTCGCGGTCATCGCCTTCTGCATCGGCAGCCGACTAACCTTCGATCGCCTGAGCTCGATGGGAGCGAGCGTCGCTCTGCTCGCGATCGCGCAACTCCTCGCTCCTCTCGCCGTGGTGTACGGAGCCGAGGCGTTAATCGGCGTGAAGTGGCAGACAGCGCTGATCGTCGCCGCCGCGGCGCCCGCGACGGCGCCGACCATCACCTACGCGGTGATCCGCCGGCGTAACGCCTCCGGCCCCTTCATCGACCGCGCGTTCGGCATTCTCGCCATCAACGATGCGGCGACCGTATTGATATTCAGCATCGTCTCCGCGGCGACGGTGGCCGCGCTCGGCGCGCATGGCTCTGCGGCGGATGTTCGCGAATCAATCGAAATCGCCGCGCTCAATGAAGCGAACTCGTTGCTCGCGGGCGGCGCCTTGGGCGGAGTCTTCCTGATCGCGCGAAGCGCGATCGTCGACCAAAGCCTGGGTTGCGCCGAACGGCTGCGCGCGTTGCTTTACAGCCTGCTGCTGCTCGCCGTCGGCGCAGCGGCGGTTCTTGGCCTCTCGCCACTGCTCATGCCCTTATCGATGGGCGTCGTCATCGCCAACGGGTCGAGCGAGCCGGACCGCGCGACCGTGCAGGGCGGCATCTCCGACATCGAGGAGCCCCTTTACATCATATTTTTTGTGCTCGCCGGCGCCCATCTGCCAATCGACGATGCCTCTAACGTCTTCATTTTGTTCGCTGCGGTCGTCTACATGCTGGCGCGGTTCGCCGGAAAATACTCGGCGGTCTATTTGGCGTCCTTCGCCCTGCGGCTGGACGCGGCGACGCAGAAATATCTTGGGCTGTGCTTTCCGTCGCAGGGCGGCCTGGCCATGGGTCTTGTGCTGGCCTTCGCGGCTTCGCCGACGGTGCGCGCCTTGCAGCCCTCCAGCCTACAAATGGTGGAAACGGCGATTTCCGTCGTATTGATGGGCGTGATGCTGTCGCAGGTCTTTGGGCCGCTCGTCATCGACTATGCGGTTCGGCAAGCCGGCTCCAGCGAGACGCAGGGCGCTGGCTAGCGCGCTCTGCTCTCAAGGGGAATCCTTCGAGCGGGGCTTGAGCTCATTCCGGCGTCACGCGGGTGACATGGCCCATTTTGCGGCCGGCGCGGATCTCGCTCTTGCCGTAAAGATGCAGGCAGGCCCCCTCTTCCGCGGCGATCTCGCGCCAGCGCTCGGCCTCCGCGCCAATGAGATTGCGCATCGTGACGCGTCCGAGACGCGCCGTCGAGCCGAGCGGCCAGCCGGCGACGGCGCGAATATGCTGCTCGAACTGCGAGGTCAGCGCGCCGTCGAGCGTCCAATGGCCGGAATTATGGACGCGCGGCGCGATTTCATTGACGATGAGGCGCTCGTTTCGTCCGTCCTTAACGAGAAAAAGCTCGACGGCCAGCACGCCGACGTAATCCGCGGCCTCGGCGAAGCGGCGCGCGATCTCCTTCGCGCGCACCGCGGTCTCGGGAAGGAGGGTGGCCGGCGCGCGCGTCTCGGCCAGGATATGGTTTTCGTGCCGGTTCTCGCTGATGTCGTAAGCGCGGAATTCACCGTCGACGCCGCGCGCCGCGACGACGGAAACCTCTTTCGCGAAATTGACGAAGCCTTCCAAAATGCAAGGCGCGCCGCCCAGCGCGCGAAAAAGCGCGCCGAGGTCTCCGCCTCCTTTGATCGCGACCTGTCCCTTGCCGTCATAGCCGAAGCGGCGCGTCTTGAGGATCGAGGGGCGACCGAGCTTCGCCACGGCGCGGGCGAGCGCGCCGGCGTCAGGCACGTCCGCGAAAGGCGCGGTCTCTATGCCGAGTTCCTGCACGAACTCTTTTTCGATGAGCCTGTCCTGGGTCACGGCGAGCGCGCGCGGATTGGGCCGAACGGGCGCCCGCGCCTCGAGGAACTCCGCCGTCGCCGCCGGCACGTTCTCGAATTCATAGGTCACGACGTCGACGGACTTGGCGAAGGCGTCCAGCGCTTGAGGGTCGTCGTAGGGCGCGATTGTGCGCGCCGCGCAGACGTCGAAGGCGGGCTCCTCGGCGCCGGGACCGAAGACATGGGTCCTGAAGCCAAGGCGCGCCGCGGCGAGCGCCAACATGCGGGCGAGCTGGCCGGCGCCCAGAACGCCGATCGTCGCGCCCGGGCTCAGCACGCCGCGAGCGCTTCCTCGACGGGGCGCTCATCGACGCTCTCCGTCTGCCGCGTGCGATATTGCGCGAGCCGCTCGTTCAGGGCGGAGTCCGAACGGGCCAAAATGGCTGCGGCGAGCAACGCCGCATTGATCGCCCCCGGCTTGCCGATCGCAAGCGTGCCGACCGGCACGCCGGCCGGCATCTGCACGATCGAGAGCAGCGAATCGAGTCCTGAGAGCGACGTCGCCTCGACCGGCACGCCGAGGACGGGGAGATTGGTCATCGCCGCGGTCATGCCTGGCAGATGCGCCGCGCCGCCGGCGCCGGCGAGAATCACCTCAAAACCTTCGCGCTCCGCGTTCTTGGCGAAGGCGACGAGTCGGCCGGGCGTGCGATGCGCCGAGACGATGCGCGCCTCATAGCCCACGCCGAGCGCCTTCAAGGTCTCAGCCGCGTGGCTCATCGTCGCCCAGTCGGATTGAGAACCCATGATGATTGCGACGGGTTTCGACTCTTTGGTCACAACGTTTCGCTTCCGCTGATTAAAGGGGAAGCCTTGCGGCATAGAGGAAGCGCCGCCGCCGCGCAAGCGCGCCATGGGTGAGCGCTTTCTCCGCTTTCAGCCCTTTGCGCAGATTGCCCATCAAGAGACAGGCGCACTGGAGGCGTGACCGACGGCGGGGATCACCAGCGCCGACTCAAATAGGCGAAAGCCAGCGCGCCGGCGCAAAAGCCGCCGAGCAAGAGCGAAAGCTCGAAGAAGATGGATACAGCGCGGCTCAAGCCCACCGAGACTCGCGCGCCAGTATTCCGTCGCTCGCGGTCCGCGAGCAGGGCGCTCATCTCGCGCAAGGGGCGGCCGGAAGGACCGGCCCTCTCCCGCGTGGCGCGGGCCTGGAAAGCGTCATGAATCCTGACGGAAACGTTGCCCATGGCTCTTTACCTCAAGGCGGAGGGAAAGCGGCGGGCGCCGTTTCAAAAACGGACGCCGCCCTTTCGTACCGCCCCGCGCTTCAAGCCGGGCGCCAAGCTCTGTCGGAGGCGCAGCGGCGTGAGCTCAAGCGATGATGTCCGGGGTGAGGTCCTCCTCGAGCCGCTGTAGCCGATCGCGCAGGGCAAGCTTGCGCTTTTTCAATCGCTGAATTTGCAGCTGATCCCCGCTGCCCACGGCGAGCAGAGCGTCGATCGCGGCCTGCAAATCGCCGTGCTCGAGCCGCAGCCGCTCGATTTCCGCCCGCATGGCGGCCTTTTCGGCGTCGCTTGAATGGTCGGCCATGGTTGACTTGCTGGGCTGGCGGAGGCCACTCGGAGCGGAGGGCGCCGCAATCGCGTATGGCTGAGGATTATCGCCCCTCTCGGGAGTCTTCTTCAAGGGCGGAGTGGTCCCGATGTTTTCGTCCCATTTTGGGGCGCTCCCGCCTCATCTTTTTGCTTGCAGGCCGTTACAAATGTGCCACACTCGCCAGTCCGGGCTAGAGGCCCGGTCGAAGCCAGGAGGTTGCCGATGTCCTTGCAAGGCCATGTCGTCGAACTGGAACGCCGTCACGAGGCCCTGGAGAAGGAAATAGAACAGGAACGCTTGCGACCGTTTCGGGATGATATGAAGGTTTTCGAGCTGAAGAAGAAGAAGCTGCAGATTAAGGACGAGCTCTCCAAGCTGAAGGAAGCTGAAACGCTGCATTGAGCGGCCCCGAGAGAGGCGCCTGCGCCCGGAGGAAGCTCTTAGGGCGGAGAGACATCTCCGCCTTCTGTTTATTTGATGGATCTTCATTTCCTTAATGCGTCCGGCTTCCTTTGCCCCTGCTCCGACGCCACACCCAAAAACTTGAAGAAGTTTCGGCTTTCCGCCGCGCCCCGATCTCCAGGACAGCGGGCGAAGAACGCCCGGCCGTCGGGGGCAGATAGAACCCCTCGAGACCATAGGGCGTCCCCGGTTCAGGGCGTCCCCGGTTCGCAGCGCGGCGAATCAGGCCGCCGGGAGCAGGGATGGCCTCGGCCTCGAAAAAGCGCGCATAAAGCTTCGAGGAGCGCTCGGCTGGATCGATCGCCCCCTCGCTCGGCGCGATCGTCAGATAACCCGTCGCTCCGAGGGTGTCGCGATTGGGTCTGGGGCGGCGGCCTTCGAGGGCGAAAAGTCGGGGAGGGCGGCGAAGGAAACCAGGCGCTCCGCCGCCCCGCCCGCGCGGGTCTTCGCGTCGCGCGCGAGCGCCGGAGCAGAACGGAATCGCGTTTCGCCGAGAGGCGGCGCTGCGGCTCGATCAGCGCACGAATTTTCGAAGCGTCGGCTCATCGAATTCAGGCTTTAGGAGGGTCGCCGCTCCAGGTCAAAGAAAGAATTGGCGCCCCATATTTCAAGGCTCCGAAGCGCGAAAGCGACGCAACGGTCGCGCTTGGCGTCGTTTTTGCTCGCCTTACGACCCGGAAGGCTATAAAAGAGCCCCGGCGGATCAAAGTCCGCCTTACGCCCGCCTTCTCTTAAAAGGCGAAGCGCCTTGAGCACATTGCGCGTTTTCTACGGCCGACGCGCGGGCGGGTTTTCCGACATCCAGAGCCGTAGCCAGGAAACTTGATGAACTTCGACGAACTCGGCCTTTCGCAAAAGGTGCTCGCTGCGGTGAGCGCGAAAGGCTACACAAACCCGACGCCGATCCAGGCGCAAGCCATTCCGCCGGCTCTCCAAGGACGCGACATTCTCGGCATCGCGCAGACCGGGACCGGCAAGACCGCCGCATTCACCCTACCCATGCTCTGCCGGCTCGAACAGGGCCGCGCCCGCGCGCGCATGCCGCGCACGCTGATCCTGGAGCCGACGCGCGAGCTCGCGGCGCAAGTCGAGGAAGCCTTCGCGGTTTACGGCGCCAATCACAAATTGAACCTCGCGCTCTTGATCGGCGGCGTCGCCTTCGGCGATCAGGAGGCCAAGATCATGCGCGGCGCGGATGTGCTAATCGCCACGCCCGGACGCCTGCTCGACTTCTTCGATCGCGGCAAGCTGCTCCTGAACGGCATCGAGATCCTCGTCATCGACGAGGCCGACCGGATGCTCGACATGGGCTTCATCCCCGACATCGAGCGCGTCTGCAAGCTCGTGCCCTTCACGCGCCAGACGCTCTTCTTCTCGGCCACCATGCCGCCCGAGATCACACGGCTCACCGAGGCTTTCCTGCATAATCCCGTGCGCGTCGAGGTTTCCAGGGCCGCCACGACCGCCACGACGATCCGCCAGATTCTCGTCGCCTCGAACGGACACGCCGAGAAGCGCGACACGCTGCGCACGCTGCTTCGCTCGGCCGACAGTTTCAAGAACGCGATCATCTTCTGCAACCGCAAGCGCGACGTGGCGATCCTGCATCGCTCGCTCGAGAAGCATGGCTTCTCGGCCGGCGCGCTGCATGGCGACATGGATCAGTCGGCGCGCATGGCGTCGCTCGACGCCTTCAAGAATGGCGATGTGTCGCTGATCGTCTGCTCCGACGTCGCCGCGCGCGGCCTCGACATTCCGGACGTCAGTCACGTGTTCAACTTCGACGTGCCGACGCATAGCGAGGACTATGTGCATCGCATTGGCCGCACCGGCCGCGCCGGGCGCTCCGGCGTGGCGATCACGCTGGTGACGCCGGAGGACAGGAAATATGTCGATCAGATCCAGGAACTGATCGGCAAGTCGGTCGAATGGGAAGGTCCGGGGATCTCCGAGCTGCCGCCCCCGCTCGAAAGCGGGCGTCCGCATGAGCGCGGCCGCGGTGGCAGGCGCAACGGCGGACGCGCGCCGCGCGCCGCCGCCGAGGCAGAGGCTGGCCGCGGCGCCGGCCGGCGCGGTTTTGAGGGGGAGGCGCGCCCCGTGGTGCGCAGCGAGTCGCCTCGCCCCGTGCGCAGCGAACCGCCTCGCGTCGCGCGCGCGCAGCCGCTGAGCGAAAGACGCGATCGCCGCCCCCGTCTGAGCGAGGACGACGGCCCGCCGGTCATCGGTCTCGGCGATCATGTGCCGTCGTTCTTACTGCGTCCGGTGGTGTTCAAGCAGGCGAAGGCCGCGGAAGAGTAAGGGTAAGGAAGTTTTGAGGCTCGGACGGCGGTTTCCGAGCCTTGCGACCATTCAAACAGGCCAAAAACGGATTTCGGCCGCAGGCTGGCTCCCTAGAGGGAGTTTGCCGCCACTTCGGCGCCGAGGCGCCTCAGCGAATCGCAACCATTCAAAAGCAGCACACCGATTTCCCGCGGCCGTCTCTCAGCCCGCAAACCTTTCTAGCGCCGCCCTGATCTTCTCCGCCTGCGCCTTCAGTTTTTCCTGGTCGCCCATCGCGCCTGGCGGGCGCAGAGCGACGCCTTCAAAGCGCGGCAGGATGTGGAAGTGCAGGTGAAAGATCACCTGGCCGCCGGCGCTCTCGTTGAACTGCTGCAAGGTGATCCCATCGGCGTTGAACGCCGTCTTCGCCGCCTTCGCCACATGCTGCACGCGCTTGATGAGCGCCGCAAGATCGTCTGGGGCGATATCGAGGAGCCCGCGCGCCGGCTTCTTCGGGATAACCAGCACATGGCCCTCAGTGCGCGGCATGATGTCCATGATCGCGAGCGCCGCGTCGTCCTCGTAAACCTTGTAAGAGGGTATCTCGCCGCGCAAAATTTTGGCGAAGACGTTTTCGGGGTCGTAGGCGACGGCCATGCGCTTCTCTCCGCTTGAAAAACGGTCGGCGATGTATCGCATGGAACCTGCGGGGCGGGAAGGCAGGCGCGTTGCGCCTGGCTTCCTCCGAGACTATTCAGCGCGAATGGCCCCCCATTTCCGCGCCGTCGACCCCTGCGATCACGCGCTCATAAGAGAGATAGTCGACGCGGCTTTCGCGCCCGAGGATGTGGCGGGCTTCCTTGACGCCTTGCGCGTCGCCGGCTGCGTCATCGGCGAATGGCTGGCCGAAGATGAAAGCGGCGTGATCGGCTTCACCGCCTTTTCCCGCGCGCATCTCGAGGCGTTTGACGGCGCGAGACTGCCCGCCGCCTTTCTCACGCCGCTCGCGGTGCGTCCCGATCGGCAAAGGCAAGGCGTCGGCCTCGCCCTGCTGCGCCACGCTTTGGGTGAGCTCGAGCAGCGGGGTGAGAGCCTGTTCTTCGTCATCGGCCACGCGACCTATTATCCGCAGGTCGGGTTTCGAACCGTGGGCTTTGATGAGGTAATCAGCCCCTGGACAGGCTCACCCGCCTTCATGATGCGATGCGGCTTCGCGCCGCGCGGGCGGCTCCTGGCGCCGCCGGTGATCCGCGACGCGCATTGATTGTCAAGGATGCGAGCTGACGCTGGTTGATGAACCAGCGCCCTGCGCCGCGTCCGCTGCGCCCCTCAATCCCCAAATGCAAAAGCCTTGATGTTCGTCTCGCGAAACCTCGCCGCCGGATAGACGCCGAGAATCTCGACCTCGCGCGAGAAGAAATGAAGCTCTTCCAACGCCCTCGCCAGCGCCGGTTCTTCCGGATGTCCCTCGACGTCCGCCAGAAAGCGCGTCGCGGCGAATTCGCCGTCGACCATATAACTTTCTATCTTCGTCATGTTGACGCCGTTCGTCGCGAAGCCTCCGAGCGTCTTATACAGCGCGGCCGGCACGTTGCGCACGCGGAAGATGAAGGTCGTGATCGTCTGCGCCTGTCCCAAAGGGGGCCATTGCGCGGTTTTGGAGAGCACGACGAAGCGCGTCGTGTTGTGCTCCTCATCCTCGACATCCTCGCCGAGCACGTCCAACCCGTAAATCTCGGCGGCGAGCCAGGGCGCGAGCGCGGCCTTGGTCGGATCTCCCCACTCGGCGATCTCGCGCGCGGCGCCCGCCGTGTCGCCAGCCGTATGCGCTTCGAGGTGAAGCTCCTGAACGATCCTGCGGCATTGGCCGAGGGCGTGAACATGGCTGTAGACGCGCTTCAAGCCTTCGCGAGTCGCGCCCTTGGGGGCCATCAATTGAAAATGTACGGGGAGAAAATACTCGGCGACGATGTGCAGTCCCGAGTGCGGCAGGAAATGATGAATGTCCGCCACCCTGCCGGCGATCGAGTTCTCGATCGGGATCATCGCGAGCGCCGCCTCGCCGTTTGAGACCGCCGTGAAGGCGTCCTCGAAGCTCGCGCAGGGGAGGGGGATGAGATGGGGATAGGCCTCGCGGCAGGCGATGTCGGAATTCGCGCCAGGCTCCCCTTGAAAGGCGATTTTATTGCTCACGCTTTGCCTCCGCTTTCCCCCGTCGCCACGCGCAACGCCCCGAGATCCTCGATCGTATCGACCGAGACAGGGGCCTTGTCCAGCAGCGCGGCGTCGATGCGCATGCCGTCCTCGAGCGCTCGAAGCTGCTCCAATCCCTCGCTCGCTTCCAGCGGCGAGACGGAAAGCGAGACGAAGCGCTGGAGAGCCCGGCGGCGAAAGGCGTAGACCCCGAGATGACGATAAATCGGCCCCTCGCCGAAGGGAATGCGCGCTCTCGAGAAATAATGCGCGCGCAGCCGCTGCGGCGCGACGAGCGTTCCGACGATCTTGGGAGCGTCCGGCGATGTCTCTTCTTCCCGGGCGGCGACAGTTGCGAGCGTGCCGATGTCGACAGCTTCGTCGTCAAGCAGCGAGAGCGCCGCCGCAAGCGCGCCCGAGGGCAGAAAGGGGAGATCACCCTGCAGATTGACGATGGCGTCGTACCGCTCGTCCGGATCAATCGTTGTGAGCGCTTCGCCGAGACGATCGGAGCCGCAGGCGTGCTCGCGACAGGTCAGCGTCGCCTGGACGCCAAGCGCGCGTGCGAGCGCGACGATCTCTTCTGAGTCGGTCGCGACATGCACGGGTCCGACTCCCGCCTCGAGGCCGCGCTCGACGACATGCGCGATCAGCGGCTTTCCGGCGATCGGAAGAAGCGCCTTGTTCGGCAGGCGTTTGGACGCAAGCCGAGCCGGAATGAGGACGATCGCCCTCAAGCGGAAACGCGCCGCCGCGGGGCGCCTCTCAATAGGTCTGACCGTCCTCGCCGATCCATCCGCCCTTTTCTGTCCCCGTAAAATGCAGCATTCCCTCGCTTTTCAAAATTTCGTTCTTCCGGAAGGTCTGATCGTTGGCGAGACCGAGCGCCGCGCAGGGGCCGCGTTCCTTCTCATCGGCGCATCTAGCCTCGAAACTCTCGGGGAACTGGACTTCCGCCTCATACTGATATTCGTAGACGTCGGTATTGCCGATATGCGCGCCGCGTCCAGTGGTTTTCTTGAAGGAGACGAGTTTCGCCGGCACCTTCGACCGCTCGAGCAGATTGCGCATCACTTTGGCGCCCGCTGCGTCTCCCGGCTCACCGCCGCTGCAGGCTGAAAGGCACGCCGCCGCGACGACGACTAACGACAATGCAAAGCGAGCGTTCATTCGACCTCCTCCGTGCGCGGCTGGGCGCCGCGCCTGCTTTTTCTCTCTCACGCCCTCTGCCGAGCCGTCAGGCTCGGCACGAAACGCCCCAGTTTCGGAGGGTTGAGGAATTTCATAACGGAGAGTTGCATTTTTGTGCAACGGATGTATTCTCAACTTCCGCCAAAACGGCGGGCGCTGGCGACGGCGTCTAAAGGGCCATAAAGAATCCGAAGGTCCGTCGCACCAAAGCGCGCTTCGACAGAACTCTCGAATACCCTACGGAGTGCTCAGGTCCGCCGCATCTCCTGGGTCCGTGGGGTTGGCCGGCTGGCGTGGGTTGGAGTGGCCTCCTTGAAGCCCGCGCTGGCCGGCCGCCTTAGGTTGAGGCGGCGAAGCTCTCTCCTCACCAGTCACGATGAAGGTCAGGCGCCCTGCGGCGCATCTACGCTTTTGCGCGCCTTGCCGCCCCGGCCGCTCACTTGATCTTGGTTTCCTTGAACTCGACGTGCTTCTTCACGACGGGGTCATATTTCTTGAACGCGAACTTCTCGGTCTTCGTGCGCGCGTTCTTCTTCGTGACGTAGAAATAGCCCGTGTCGGCGGTCGACAGGAGCTTGATTTTGATCATCGCGGCCTTGGCCATGGCTCGTTCCGTCTCGAGAAAAAGAGAAATCGGGCCCGCCGGCGCGAGGGGCGCCGGCGGGGCTCCGAATTGGCGCGCACCATAGGCGGACGCGGCTTTTTGTCAAGCGAGCGGGGGGCTAGAGGCGGCTTTGCAACTGGCCGCGGAAGCTATTTCGCCTTCGTGGACCGCGGCGATGCACGGGCGCCCTCGAAAAGGCCGCCGGCTAACGGCTTGGATCCTTTGCCGGCAGGGAGCATTCGCCGCCCTGAGTCGGTCGTTTTCTGGCGGCCCGGAAACGACTTCGCTCACGTCAATTCAATCGCTCCTATTCCCATTGACCACGCCGCGCGGCAAGATGCGCCGCGAGCGGCGCTTGATCCCCAACAGCCAGGAGCTTTTGCTGACATGTCGTTGCAAAAGCAACCCTGCTTCACACTGACCGCGCGCGACGCCGGTCACTTGACGCTGCTCAGCGAGCAGGGCGACGCGGCGCATGTCTTCGTGCTCGAGCCGGACATCGTCCGCATCTTGGTGTTGCCGCGACGTCGGCTGAATCACTCCAAAACTTTCGCCATAGCGCCGGGCGCGGAGGACGTTGCTCCGGACGGACGCGACCGCTTCGATCTGGCGGGCTTTTCGCTGCCGCAATTTTTCCTGGAAACCGACGGCCAAGACACTCTTCGCATCGAAACTGCAGCGATCCGCCTCGATATTCGGCTAGGCGGATTCTTTTGTTCCTGGGCGTTGCGGTTGGGGACCGAATGGCGCAGCGTCGCCCGTGACCGGGCGACCCAAGCCTATAACTTTGGCTGGTGGGATGAGCGGGTTTATCATTATCTCGCCCGCGAGAGCGGCGAGATGCATTTCGGACTTGGAGAGCGCGCTGGGGCGATGGACCGCTCCGGTCAGCGCTATCGCCTCAGCAACATCGACGCGATGGGGTATGACGCGAGAACCTCCGATCCACTCTACAAGCATATACCATTTTATCTCACTTGCCGACCGGACAGCGGGATCGCATTTGGCCTCTTCTACGATACCTTCTCAGACTGCACGTTCGATTTCGGCAAGGAGCTCGATAATTACCATGGTCCCTATCGGTATTTCGTGGCCGACCACGGCGACCTCGACTATTACTTCATCGCGGGTCCGGCCATTGCAAATGTCACGCGCCGCTTCACCTGGTTGACAGGGCGCCCAGCTTTCACCCCTCGCTGGGGCCTTGGCTATTCGGGCTCCTCCATGGCCTATACGGACGCTCCCGACGCCGCAGCGCGCCTCTTGCGATTTCTCGAGAACTGCGCCGAGCATGATATTCTCTGCGACAGTTTTCACCTGTCGTCCGGTTACACTTCGCTCGGCGACAAGCGCCATGTCTTCAACTGGAACCGTTCGAAGTTTCCCGACCCTGCCGCCTTCGCGCGCGCTTTCGCGGAGAAGGGCGTGCGCCTCTGCGCAAACGTCAAGCCCTGCTTGCTGAGGGACAATCCTTTGTTCGAGGAGGCCCGCGCGCTCGGCATCCTGGTGGCGAGCGCCGCCGGCGAACCGAGCTTCGCCCAGTTTTGGGGAGATATTGGCGCCTATCTCGATTTCACCAACCCGGAAACCATTCGCTGGTGGCAAGCGAAAATACGGGAAACGCTTCTGGATTACGGAATTGCGGCGATCTGGAATGACAACAATGAATTCGAAATTTTGAGCGCCGATGCGCAGGCGCATAATTTCGGCGAACCGCGTCGGGCGCGCGAGATGAAGCCGCTGCAGAGCCTGCAGATGATGCGCGCTTCGCGCGAGGCGCAACAAAGTCGCGCGCCGACCTTGCGACCGTTCCTGGTTTCGCGTTCGGGCGGCGTGGGCATGCACCGTTATGTCCAAACTTGGTCCGGCGACAACGCCACTTCTTGGGAGACTTTGAAATACAATTTGAAAATGGGCTTGGGCCTCTCACTTTCCGGCGTCTCCAACAGCGGCGACGATATCGGTGGTTTCTCCGGCCCTGCGCCCGACCCCGAGCTCTTCGTGCGCTTCGTGCAGTTCGGCGTCTTTCTTCCGCGCTTTTCCATCCATTCCTGGAACGATGACGGAACGGTCAATGAGCCGTGGATGCATCCCGAGGCGACCGCTTGCGTTCGCGACCTCATCAAGCTGCGCTACCGGTTGATTCCCTATTTTTACGATTTGCTATGGCGTTATCACCGCGACTACGAACCGATTCTGCGCCCGACCTTCCTCGACTTTCCTGACGATCCGCACTGTTGGCGGGAAAATGACGAGATGATGGTGGGCACTTCACTGCTGGCCGCGCCGGTCGTCGAGCCCAAATGCGTCCAGAGGGACGTTCACCTTCCATCCGGGACGCTTTGGTATGATTACTGGACCGGCGAATCCTTCGTTGGCGGCCAGACCGTCGCGCGACAAGCGCCGTGGGTCCGACCTGTGTTGTTCGCACGCGAGAAGACGGCGATCGCCGTCAATATTGCCGAGCAGAGCTTTGCAAAGCGCGCTGACCGTCGCGGTTTTATGATTTTTCCGCCGAAAGGCTCGGGCGCCTTCGTCGCGGAAAATTTCGAGGATGACGGCGAAAGCGAGGCTTATCGCAGCGGCGGCTTCGGCGGGTGGCGAATCGAGCTTGAGGCCGAGGCGAACCGCATCTCGGCGCGCGTTCAACGCTTCGGCTCCTTCGGTGCGGGGAATGAAAGGCCGCAGCTGATTTTCCCCGAAACGGAATTGCGTTCGATTACAGTTTCGTATGGCGGGTGAGTTTACCGGTCGCAGGCGACCATTGGCCGGTGAATGAACAGTATCGGCGCCCGCGGGCACGGTCATCCCGCCTCTACTCGGCGGGCTCTTGCGCAGGGGACCCAACCGTCCCTCCGCGCCCGCGCGCTTTTCAGGGCGGTCCGGCCCAGCTAAAAGACCGCCTCGCGAGAGGCCCAAAATGACCAAAGACCCCGCCGTTTCCCCGCAAGCCGCCAAAGCCCAGGCGCGGCTGCCGCGCGGACTTCAGGACCGCGCTCAGGCGGAGCTGCAGGCGACACGATGCATGTTGGAGGCCATCCGCGAGGTCTATGAGCTTTACGGCTTCGAGGCGCTGGAGACCCCCGCGATCGAATATGCCGATGCGCTCGGCAAGTTCCTGCCGGATCAGGACCGCCCCAACGAAGGCGTCTTCTCCTTCCAGGACGACGACGAGCAATGGCTGTCGCTGCGCTATGATCTGACCGCGCCGCTCGCGCGCTTTGTCGCGCAAAACTACGATTCTTTGCCGAAGCCCTACCGCTCCTATCGGTTCGGCCATGTGTTTCGTAATGAGAAGCCGGGACCGGGGCGCTTTCGCCAGTTCATGCAGTTTGACGCCGACACGGTGGGGTCTGCTTCGCCCGCCTCCGACGCGGAGCTTGCGATGATGGCGGCCGATACGCTGGAGCGACTGGGCGTCGAGCGCGGCGGCTACGTGATCAAGATCAACAGCCGCAAGGTGCTCGACGGCGTGATGGAGATCGTCGGGATCGGCGGCCCCGAGGCTGCCTCCCGGCGCCTCACCGTGCTGCGCGCGATCGACAAGCTCGACCAACTCGGCCCCGAGGGCGTGAAGCTCTTGCTCGGCCCCGGACGCAAGGACGAGAGCGGCGACTTCACCAAGGGCGCGGGGCTCGACGAGGCGGCGATCGACACGCTCCTCTCCTTCAGCTGCGGCGGCCAGTATGTCGACGGGAAGGCCAGCCTCGATCTCTTCGGGCTGCTCGGCAAGAGCGACGTCGGCGCGCAGGGCGCCGAGGAGCTATTGGAGATCGAGGACCTCGTGCGCGACACGGGCTATGGCGCCGACCGCATCCGAATCGACCCCTCCGTCGTGCGCGGGCTCGAATATTACACAGGGCCCGTCTTCGAGGCGGAGCTCACCTTCGAGACCAAGGATGAGAAGGGCAATCCCGTGCGCTTCGGGTCAGTCGGCGGCGGCGGGCGCTATGACGGGCTCGTCGGGCGCTTCCGCAATGAGAACACGCCGGCGACGGGCTTTTCGATCGGCGTCTCGCGGCTTTTCGCGGCGTTGCAGGCGGTGGGCAGCCCCGTCGTCGCCGGGCCGGCGCGGCGCGGGCCGGTCGTGGTGCTCGTGCTCGATCGCGAGCGGATCGCCGACTATCAGCGGATGGTCGCGCAGTTGCGCGCGGCCGGCGTCGCCGCCGAGCTTTATCTCGGCGCTGCGGGCATGAAGGCGCAGATGAAATACGCCGATAAGCGCGGCGCGCCGCTCGTCGTGATCCAGGGCTCGGACGAGAAGGCGAGGGGCGAGGTGCAGCTCAAGGACCTCGAGGCGGGCGCGCGCGCCGCGGTCTCGATCGCAACCAACGAGGAATGGAAGGCGCAGCGCCCCGCGCAGCTCTCCGCGCCGGAAGGCGAGCTCGCGGAGCGCGTGCAGGCGATGCTCTCCGGCGGCGCCTTGGAGCGTTAAGGCTCGGCGCAAGCTCGCCGAGGTTCAAGGTTTTGGCGCGCGTCGCGGCCGTGGGGTCCAGCGCCGCCAGGAGGCCGCCAACATGGATCAAGCCGCAACCTCGACCGCCTTCGCCGTTTTTCTGGTTTTCATCGCCGTCGTCGCGCTGGCGCTCGCGATCGGCAGCTTCTTCACCGTGCGCACGGCGGAGGCCGCCGTCATCGCGCGTTTCGGCAAGTTCCTGCGAGTTGCCGAGGCCGGGCTGAACTGGAAATGGCCCCTGATCGACGCCGTCGCCGGGCGCGTGAGCCTGCGCGTCAATCAGATCGCGCTGACGATGGAGACGAAGACGAAGGACAATGTCTTCGTGACCATTCCGATCTCGGTGCAGAACAGGGTGCGGCCTACGAGCGTTTACGACGCCTTTTATCGGCTCGCCAATCCGGATGCGCAGATCAAGTCCTATGTCGAGCAGGTGATTTTGGGCCATGTGCCGGGCATGACGCTCGACGAGGTCTTCGCCAGCCAGTCGAGTATCGCGCTCGCCGTGAAGAAGGAGCTCGACGCCGACATGGCGGGCTTCGGCTATGAGATCGTCAATGTGCTGGTGACCGACATCGTGCCGGACGCCAAGGTCAAATCGGCGATGAACGACATCAACGCCGCGCAGCGCGAGCAGGTTGCGGCGGCCGCACGCGGCGAGGCGGAGAAAGTGCTCGTCGTCAAGAAGGCCGAGGCCGAAGCCGAGAGCAAGGCCCTGCAGGGCCAGGGCATCGCCAATCAGCGCAAGGCGATCATCGAGGGTCTGCAGAACTCGATCGAAGAGTTTCAGAAGGTCGTCGGCACGACGTCGACGCTCGAAGTGATGCAGCTCGTGCTGATCACGCAATATTTTGACACGCTGAAGAGCATCGGCGAGAGCGACAAGTCGAACACGCTCTTCCTGTCGCATTCGCCCGGCGCGGTAAAGGAGATTTCCGAGCAGCTCATGCAGTCGATGCTCGCCGCGGAAAAGGCGAAGTGAGACGCCGATGGATGGGCCGTCGCGGCGGCTTTGGGCTTCTCGTCGCCGTGGACTTGCGCGCGACATGAAAATGAGAGACGATCCCGCTACGACTTGAAATCGCCCGGCATGGCCGGGATCAACGACTAATTTCTTTTCGCACGCCACAGGCGCACGAATTTGCGCATTATTGGAGCGCCGCCATGTCCAATGTAGCAGGCAAAGCCTATGGCATGAATGTGCTGACGCCGATGTGGCCCTGGATGACCTGGGTCAATCGTCTTCTTTTCATGGCGGCTCGGGTGTTTCCGACGGGGCTCGTCGGCCTGCTCGGTCTTTCCTTCATCCATTTTGCGCGCTGGACCATCATCACGCGCGACCAATGGCCAAAGCTCGATCCTGAGATCGCGCCGCAACAGCTCGCCAACGACTACATGCTGTTCTGCAGCAATTTCAACGGAACCTGGGATCAGTATATAGACGCCTTCTCTGACGGCATTCCGGGCGGTCTCGATCTCTTTTGGTATTCCACGACAAACTACACGCATTCCATTCCAATCACACCGTTCAAGAATTTCATCAGGCTGAATCAAGTCGACACAAACTACTATTACAACTCCGTTCCCGGCGTTGCGCAATGGGACGTGAAGGCAGCGCTGCGCCTGCGCCAAGCCCTCATCGAACTTGCCGAGACGCATGCGAAAAGCTCCCCCGCCGAATTCCAAAAAGCTTACGTCGCTAAGCTGATTGCGGTTCAAAACGATCTCGGCTCTCCGGGCTATGCGCCGGTCGCGAGCAATGACACGAAGAACGCGGACGCCAACCGCAGAGCCTATCTACAGGCCGGCGGCGCATTGAAGGACACCCGCCTCTGAAAGTTTTACGCCAAGGGAGAAATGCCCGTGCCGAATTTCGACTCCGGAACCTATTTTCTCACGACTCTGATACCGGTCGACCTGGCTCCGCTGGAAGAGACTGTGGGAAACGAAAAGACCTGGACCTCTCCCGTTCACGCGTTGCGCAAGGACATTACCCGTCTGCCCACCGCTTGGCAGACGCCGGAAACAACCCCTGCGAACAAAGACGAGATCAGTCCCTTCGCCCGCTGCCGGCGCACGCATTTCGCAAGGTTCGTCGTGATCGACGACGCCATGTTCGTCGGACGCCAGACGCATAATGCAATTCTCGCCGGAGCCGTGCCGCTGCTCGTCGCCAAATTGCCTTTCGTGAGCGATGACTTCAAGACGAGGACCAATAACTACTGGAACCCGATCGTGCCGCAGCCGCACGATCAATTCAGCAGTCCGTACCTGTTCTTTTCGGCGGATTTCGACGCCGCGAGCGGCGCCGACGCGGAGCGGGATTCCTACCTGAAAGGTCTTTGGGAAAAGTCTGGCGAGCAGCTGTTCAGCATCTTCCAGCACTGCCAAAAATTCAAGATGGAAGTGCAGAACGAGTTCAAGGCGGAGCCGGGCGTCGCGGAGAAGTTTGCGGCCTATGTCGCCAAATGCCAGGTCGAGACCACGATGCCGTTCCACGACTATTATCGGGACAATATTCAGTTCGACGCCTTGCACTCTCCTTCCCTATTGAAGGTCTTGGGTCCACCCGCCGGCGCTGGCATCGTGGCCTTCTTCCTGCTGGAATGGCTGTTCGGCGGGCTGCTCGGGACTGGCCTTGGTCTGATCCTGGCGCTGACGCTGGCGCTGATCGCCGCGCTCGTCGCCGCCTACCTTTGGGTGGTCCAGCTCGGCCAGGCGCCGCTGCCGCGCCCCGACCAGGCGACGCTGCCGGACGTTCTCAAGTCTTTGTGGCTGAAAACCCGCTTCACGCGCTTCGCGATCGACAATCAGCTGCGCTCCGTCGACCCGAGACGCGCGCAGGAGCTTCATGACGAATTTGGAAAGTTCCTGCAGCAAGCCAAGCTGCAGGACATCGAAGATCCCGCCACAACACAGCAGCCTGGCGTCATCGGATTTTAGGAGCGTCCACATGAGTGTTGTTCTCGACTATGCGGATATTCAAGGCAATATTCTCTTGCCCTATGGAAAGCAGGGCTTTCCGGCCGGACGTAACATCCTGCTGCATGTGGATGACGCGGCGGGCGGCCGCAACTTCGTGACCGGGCTGCTGCCCTTCATCACGACGGCGCTGCTCTGGAGCGACAGCACGAGAAGAGCGAGCGGCAAGACCGCCGGGGAGCGGGCCGAGCGCCCGAAGGTCGCCGTGAACATCGCCTTCACCTTCGGCGGCCTCCTGAATCTCGGTGTTCCGATCCGAACGCTGCAAGGGTTCCCGGAGGCCTTCATCGACGGCATGACCTTTCGCGCGCCCATTCTCGGCGACGATTTCGGCTTCGCGGACGGTCAGGATTTTCGTGAAGGATGGGACAAGGTTTGGCGTCGCGATCCGTTTAACGGGGGACATCTTCCAGGGAAGGACTGCATCGATATTCTCATCACGCTCAATGTGGCTCCTAATGGTGGAGAACGGCTCCAGGAGGTCACCGACAAGATCGAGTTGCTCGCCGCCAGCAATCATGTGCGTGTGCTCGAGGGCCATGATCCGGACGGTCGGCAGCGGTATCAGGAACTCAGCGCGCTGCGGGACAAGGACGGGAGATACGTTCCAAACGAGCATTTCGGATTCCACGACGGCATCGGCGATCCGGTGTTCGAGGGGCAATATCTGAATGCGGCCGGCGAGCTCGATGCGACCGGAAACGGTGCGGTCGACGGCGATGGAAAATGGCGTCCGATCGCGACCGGTGAGTTTTTGCTCGGCTATCCCGATGAAGCGCAGGAGACGTCGGGGATTATGATGCCGTTGAGCTTCGCGCGGAACGGAACCTTCCTGGCGTATCGCAAGCTGAAACAGCGCGTGAAGAAGTGGAACGACTTCATTGACGAGAAGGCCAAGGAGTTCGCGATCGTCTTCGGCATCCCGAATCACGACGACGCCAAGCAAACGCTGATGGCGAAGATGGCCGGTCGCTGGACCGACGGCGTGCCCGTTTCCGCGGCCTCGACCGCTGAGGAATGGCGCGCGTTCAATCGAACTTACCCCGAAGGATCGCCGGAACGCGACAAGGCGTTGGTCAACTTCCGCTATTTTGAAGATCCCCGCGGCGAGCGCTGCCCCATGGGCTCGCATCTGCGCCGCGTCAACACCCGCGACTCGCTCGATCCGCAAGCCGTCTATTACGAGCAGCTCAAGAACGCCAAAAAGCCGACGGATCCGCCGCCGCCCTTGGACGGGTCCGTGCTCAACAACCGCCGCCGGTTGCTGCGGCGCGGCTTGCCCTTCGGAGACAATCCCCAGGACCTGAAAGACGACTCAGGCGAGCGCGGCGTCGTCATGTATTTCCTGTGTGCGGATTTGTTCCGACAGTTCGAGTTCGTGCAGCAACAATGGATCAATTACGGGCTCGACGCGCGCTCCGGCAATGACACTTGTCCGATCGTCGGCAATCATGTCGAGCAGCCCACGCCTGGCGGCCCCGCACTCGCCAAGTTTGTGATCCCCGTCCCCGAAGGCTCGGGCCATCCGCCCTTCATCGTCGACGGCATTCCCCAATTCGTCGAGATGCGCGGCGGCGGCTATTTTTTCGTGCCAAGCATGACGGCGCTGCGCATGATCGGCATGGGCACGATCGATCCCACGTGAGCTCATAAACCTGCCGCTGCGAGACGAGGGAGAGCGGGCATTTTGCGAAGGGGCCGTTAGGGCCTCTTGCGCGCGTGGCCGCGCTTCGCCATAAGGGCCGCCGACTTAACCCTCATCCGACGGACCCCATGTCCAACTTCAAAGAGCGCGTCTTTTCCGGCGTGCAGTCCACCGGCAATCTGCATCTCGGCAACTACCTCGGCGCGATCGTCAAATTCGTCGAGCTGCAGAAAAGCTACGACTGTCTCTATTGCGTCGTCGATTTGCACGCGATCACCCAGCCGCAAGACCCGCTGACGCTCAGCGCCAACACGCGCGAGATCGCCGCGGCCTTCATCGCCTGCGGCGTCGATCCGCGAAAGAACGTCATCTTCAATCAGAGCCTCGTCCCGGAGCACGCCGAACTTGCCTGGGTCTTAAACTGCACCGCGCGCATCGGCTGGCTCAACCGCATGACGCAGTTCAAGGACAAGGCCGGCAAGGACCGCGAGAACGCCTCGGTCGGCCTTTACGACTATCCGGTGCTGATGGCGGCCGACATTCTGCTCTACCGCGCGACGCATGTGCCGGTCGGCGAGGACCAGAAGCAGCATCTGGAACTCGCGCGCGACATCGCGCAGAAGTTCAATAACGACTTCGCCGAGTTGATCACGCGCAACGGCTATAATGACGGCGTCTTCTTCCCGTTGCCCGAGCCGCTGATCTCCGGCCCGGCGACGCGGGTGATGAGTCTTCGCGACGGCGCGAAGAAAATGTCGAAGTCGGACGCGTCCGACTATTCGCGCATCAATCTCTCGGACGACGCCGAGGCCATCGCGCAGAAGGTCCGCAAGGCCAAGACCGATCCCGAGCCTCTGCCGAGCGAGGAAGCGGGACTCGCGGGCCGGCCCGAGGCGGCCAATCTCATCGGCATCTACGCAGCGCTCTCGGGACGCGGGAAGGATGACGTGCTCTCGGAGTTCGGCGGCGCCAATTTCTCGGCCTTCAAAAACGCGCTGGTCGATCTCGCGGTGGCGAAGCTCTCGCCGATCACCGCCGAGATGCGGCGGATCACCAACGATCCCGCCTATATCGACGGCGTGCTGCGCGACGGCGCCCGCCGCGCGCGCGAGATCGCCCAGCCCAATATGGACGCGGTGAAGGATATCGTCGGCTTTCTGAGATGATCCTTGCGCGCCTGCGGTGGTCTCGCTGCGCGCGTTCACGACTCCGCGAGGCGCAGCCAAGAGCGATCAAGCTCCGTCAGCTCTCTTTGCGCAGTCTCGTTACGCCAATAGGCGCGCGGGCTTCCGATTTGCGACCGGCCTCGATGAGGCCGCAGAGATAGGTTTGGCGGCGCAGCCCGACCTGCGCGTCGCTCCCGCCTACGACCGTCACATTCTCGATGACCGGCCCGAGGAGCCAGAGCTCATTCGCGAAGCCGTACATGGCGAGAAAGTCGGGATCGCCAGCGTTGGTCGCCGCGATGCGTTCCATATGCGCGGTCGAGCAGCGGCTGCGCGGCGTCGAGATATTCTTTCGCCGCTTTGTCGGCCTGCGGGCGGCGGTTCACTTTTCCACGCTCGACGCGATCGCGAGAAGCACCGCCGCGACGGATGGATATCTTTTCATCAGTTCCTCGATATCGCCGATCTCGACGTCCTCCAGAACAACGCCGGGCCATTCGGTGCTTGCGCCCAAATACCAGCGCCCGCCTTCGAGCAAGCGCGCGGTGTGGAAGGTGTCTCCGGGAATGAAAAATTGCACGCGCTGGCCGCCTTTGAGATCCGGTCCGACGACGACGCGCTCCGTCGAGCCGTCGCCGTGCAGTAAGAACAGCTCCAGCGGATCGCCCAAATAATAATGGTAGAGCTGATCGTTTCGAATCCGGTGCGGGCGCACTGGCGCCGTGGGCGTGACAAGAAAATAAAGGCCGGAACCCAGGGGTCCGCTTCGCGCGAAGGGCGCCGGCAATGCGTCCCCCGCCAGCGTCTGCTTGCTGACGAACGTTATGCGCACGAAGCCGCAGGTTGCGTTTGGTTCGAGGTCGAGTAACTCGACGATCTCGTTGGCGCTCAGCTCTGACGACATCGTGCTCCCCTAGGTTTGTCGGCCACGCTTATCTGCGCATCGCTCGCTCCGCCGCGCGCCGCCACTCGATCAACCTCGCCGTCGAGGCGTCGAGGTCGGCGAGAGAGCGGGAGGGATCGGCGACGATCGGCGCAAGACGATTCGCGAGCTCCTTGCCAAGCTCCACGCCCCATTGGTCGAAGGGGTTGATGTCCCAGATGACCGACTGCACGAAAACCTTGTGCTCATAGAGCGCGACGAGACGCCCGAGCGTGCGTGGATCGAGGCGCCGATAAATGATCGTGCTTGACGGCCGATCGCCGCCAAAAACCTTGTGCGGCGCGAGGCGTTCGATCTCGTCGGGCGCACGGCCTTCGCGGGCGAGCAGGGCCTTCGCCTCCTCGAGCGTCCGCCCGCGCATGAAGGCCTCGCTTTGCGCCAAGCAATTCGCAAACAGCAAGTCGTGATGGCGCTCGTCAGCGGCGACGGGCTCGGCGGCGATCAGAAAGTCGATCGGGACAACGTCTGTGCCCTGATGCAGAAGCTGGAAAAAGGCGTGCTGGCCATTGGTGCCGGGCTCGCCGAAGATGACGGGACCCGTCTCGGTCTCGACGCTGGATCCGTCGCGCCGCACGGATTTGCCATTCGACTCCATATCGAGCTGCTGCAAATAGGCGGGAAAGCGCGCGAGCCTCTGGTCATAGGGGATCACCGCATGGGCGGGGCGCCCCAGCGCGTTACGGTGAAAAACACCGAGCAGGCCCATCATCGCCGGGATGTTTTGCTCAATCGGCGCGGCGCGGAAATGCTCGTCCACGTCGAAGCCGCCGCGCAGGAACTCCATGAAGTTTTCGGGGCCGACGGAAATTGCGAGAGCCAGTCCGATCGCCGACCAGAGCGAGTAGCGCCCGCCGACCCAGTCCCAGAAGCCGAAAACGCGATCCGGCGCGATGCCGAATTCGGCGACCTTGTCGAGCCTTGTCGAGACGGCCGCGAAATGCTGCGCGACAGCGGCCTCGCCGAGCGTTTCGACGACGCGCGCGCGGGCGCTCGCGGCGTTGGCCATCGTCTCCTGCGTTGTGAAAGTCTTCGACGAGACGATGAACAGCGTGCGCGCGAGATCGACTCCAGCGAGCGTATCGGCGAGATCGGCGCCGTCGACATTGGCGACGAAATGCGTGCGCGGCCCCTTGCCGCGATAGGGCGAGAGCGCCCGGCAAGCCATGGCGGGACCTAAGTCCGAGCCGCCGATACCGATGTTGACGACGTCGGTGAAGCGCTCGCCGTTCGAAGCGCTAATCGCGCCCGAGCGGACGGCGCGCGCGAAGCTCAGGACCTTCTCGCGCTCGCGCTCGATCTCGGGCCGTAAGTCGGCGCCGCCGATCCGGATCGGCCGGCCGGAGAGATCGCGCAACGCCATGTGCATGGCCGCCCGGCCCTCGGTGTTGTTGACGGCCTCGCCCGAAAACAGCGCCTCGCGGCGCGCCTCGAGATTGCGCAGGCGCGCGAGCTCGACGAGCAGTCGGACGGTCTCGGTCGTGATCTTGTGCTTTGAGAAATCGAAAAGCAGCCCGTCGATCTCGACCGAAAATTCCCGAACGCGTCCGGGATCGCGCGCGAAGAGGTCGCGGGTGCAAAGCGGCTCGAGGGTGGCGGCGATTGACTTGAGGGCGGCGAGGGCTTCGTGAAAGGGCATGGGGCGGGGGCTCGGAGGGGTCGATTTGGGGGAGCAGGGAAGCAAAAATTCGCGACGCGGGGACGACGGCGCGGCGATAGCGCGAGGGCCCTGGCAAGGCGCGGAATCCAGACTTCCCAGCAGGCGGCGGCCAGGGGCGAATTATGACAATCTTTTTTCTATCTTATGACAAAAGTATGTGAAAAATTGCACATCATGATGACAAATTCCCGCAATGCCCCTTCTGTGAGCCACATCCCCTTCGTCGACGTGCGTGACGGCGGTCCGATCGCGCATGCGCTGTCCCGCCAAGAGGCCGCGGCGACGCTGCGCGACTATTGCGTCGCGGCCGTGCCGAGCTGGGGGCGCGGCGTCTGCCTCGCCTCGATCGATCACCTCGCAGGGCGCTGGCTGAAAAGCTCGGTCTCGGCCTATCGAGACGAGCTGCAGCTCGTCGCGGCGATCCTCGGCTTTCCCGGGACGCTGACGCTCAACATGTCCTATCTCTTCGCCTGCACGACCTCCGCGAGCCTTTCGGCGGAAGGGCGGCCGATGATCCGGCGCTCGCTCGACTGGCCGTTCGGCGGGCTCGGGCGCTGCGTCGAGATCGCTTGGCAGGCAGGGCCCGCCGGCGAATTCTACAACGCCACCTGGCCCGGCGCGGTCGGCGTGCTGAGCGCCATGGCGCCTGGACGCTTTTGCGCGGTGATCAATCAGGCGCCGATGCGCCGGCGCGCGCCGGGGCTCGTCGCTATGCCGTTCGACGCCTCGATAAACCTCGCCCAGGCGCTGCTGCGCGAGGACGGCTGGCCGCCTGACCATCTGCTGCGCTACGCCTTCGAGACATGCGAAACTTTCGAAGATGCGATCCGCCTGCTGTCGCGGGAGCCGCTGGCGCGCCCCGCGCTCTTCACCCTGGCGGGCGTGACCCCGGAGGAGATCGCCGTCGTCGAGCGCACCGAGCGCGAAGCCCGCGTTTTGCGCGGCCCCGTAATCGTCGCCAACGACTGGCAGACGTCCCGCTCCGGCTGGAGAGGGCGCATGGGACCTGAGAATAACGCGGACCGTCGGCGCTCGATCGAGGCCACTCGCGCGGGTGACCCGCGCTTTTCCTGGGTGGTCCCGCCCGTTTTAAACCATACGACCCGTCTCGTCGTCGAAATGTCGGCTGCGGAAAACGGGATATTCGCGGCGCGGGGCTACGAGACCGCCTGCTGGCGCAAGCTGCCGACGCCCGCGACGCGCGACTTCGACCTCAGCGGCGCCGTGCCCATCGCGGCCTGAGGAAGCGCGCCGTTGCGCGCGGCGCTTGACGCGAAATCGCGAAACGCTTTCTCTCTGGCCCGCCTCCTGCAAAATTTGCTATTGGGCTCCTCGCGGGGCTCGCAGCGTCGGGGCAGGGGGCATGAAAAGCGGATCAAAACTTCTCCTCTTGGGAGCGGCGGTCGTCGGGCTCGCCGGACTGGACCTGGATTTCGCGCGCGCGGCGCCGATCGCGCGGGATACGGCCACGACCTCCGCGTCGCCGGCTGAAGACGCGGCCGAGTTCTGTTTGCCTGGCTGGCGGCTCAACTTCCACAATCGCTGCGTGCCGAAGCGTCGGCGCTGGTGGTTTCGCTGACGCGCCTATCGCGGGCGACGCCCGCGCGAAAGAACGAGGACGCCGCGTGAGCGCGAACGAACCTTGGCCGAGCGAAATTCGCAGGGAAGAGGACGGCCGGCGGCTCGTCGTCGTCTTCGAGGACGGCGTGAGCTTTTCGCTCTCTGCGGAGCATCTGCGCGTGAGAAGTCCCAGCGCCGAAGTGCGCGGGCATAGCGAGGCCGAGCGCAAGACCGTCGGCGGCAAGCGCAACGTGCGCATCCTCGCGGTGGCGCCGGTGGGAAATTACGCCGTGCGCCTCGCCTTCGACGACGGCCATTCGACCGGCATTTACACCTGGCGCGAGTTGCACGCGCTCGGCGCGACGGCCGAGAAAGATTTCGCGCATTATCTCAAGGAGCTCGCCGCCAAGGGCCTCGACCGAGACAGGCCGGGCGAGGCGTGAGCGTCTGTAAGGTCGCTCTTCCGCGTCACGGCATTCGGGACTTCAATTCGATCGTTTCGCCATCGACGATGAATTTGCCGAAGCCTTTGTGGTGCAGCGTTCTCGGCGCTTTCTGCCTGGGGTCGATCCACCCTTTCAGTCCTTCGAGCACGAAGAGACAGTATTTGTTCACAAGGCGTGTGTTCACGACCTTGCACTCGATGTTTGCGAAGCACTCGGCGACCAACGGCGCGGCGATATGCTCCGCCTCGCGCGGCGTCAAATGGAAGGCGTCGAACTTGTCGGTGTCCCGGCCCGAGCAATTGCCGATGGCGACAACCTTTTCCGCAAGCTCGATTGGAGGCAGCGCGATGACGCACTCTTTTGTCGCCCGTAAGGCCGCAAAGCTGTAATCACGGTTGCTGACGACGCAGGCGATCAAGGGCGGATCGAAGTCCACCATCATGTGCCACGACATCGTCATGACGTTTGCCCGCCCCTTATGCGCCGTGGTCAGCAAAACGACCGGCCCTGGCTCGAGCAATTGATAGACCTTCGAGAGGGGCAGATCTTCCATCGTGGCGACTCCGCTGCTGCGTGGGCGTTCTTCGCCCAGACGGACGCCGATTTACACCAGTCCGCTCGCGATGTTCACCGTCAGTCCAATGATCGCGAGATTGTAGAAGAAGGCGAGAGTTCCATGCAGCACGGTGAGCAGGCGCATCGGCCGCGAGGTCGTCGCGACGTCAGCCGTCTGCGAGGCGAGCCCGATCACGAAAGCATAATAAAGAAAATCGACATAGCTCGGATCTTCCCTGCCCGGGAAATGCAGTCCGCCCCTCTCCTTGCGCCTCTTCAAGGGATCGAGATCGCATTCGTCGTAAAACTCATGTGCATAGTGGAACGCGAAGGTCAGATGCATGAAGGTCCAGCTGCTGAGGATCGTCAGCACGGTGAGGCCGAGATGCAGGCCTTTCGACCAGCCCTCCATTTGCTTGACCGGCCCGAGCTCCAACACGATCGCGCCCATCGAGGCGCAGGCGACGCCGACCGCGAGCAGCAGGATGGTGAGCCGCCCCTCGTCGATAATTTTGGCGTGCTGGCGCACCGTTTGCGGGTCGGCCTTCGCGATGAGAGACGCAGAGGCGGCGAGATAGCAGAGCACCGCCACGTTCCAGCCGATCAGCGTCCGCGTCGCGACGCGCATATGCTCCGGCAGCAAGAGGCCGATCGCGACGCCGAGAATCGTGCACACGAAGAGGCGCGGATGCGTCCGTACGAGGCGAACGGGCCTTAGCAGCACGGATCGCGGCTGGCGTTCCTCGTCATCATTCGCGGGCTCGTCCATCGCCGCTGACATTCCCTTCTTTGACCAGGATTTTCATTCAAAAACCGGGTCCCACTTTTGGAAATCCCGCTCAATTCTTGCGCGCCGCAACGAAGACCGCCGCGTCTTTCAGAACCTGCGTCACGGGCCCGAGCCCCGTCGCGTCGAGCGCGGCGACCGCCTCCTCCACGAGTTGGTCACGGCGCGCGATGGCGCCGTTTAGCCCTAAGAGCGAGACGAGCGTCGCCTTGCCGCGCTCGGCGTCCTTGCCGGCGCGCTTTCCGAGCGCCGCCGTGTCGCCCGCGGCGTCCAAAATGTCGTCCGCGACCTGAAAGGCCGCGCCGAGCGCTGCGCCATAGCGCGACAGAGCCTGCGCTTGGGCGCTGCTCGCCTTGCCGAGGATCGCGCCGGCGTCGACCGCAAAGCGCAGCAGCGCGCCGGTCTTCATCGCCTGTAGCGTCAGAATCTCGTTTTGCGACAGCGGACGTCCCGCGGTTTCGGCGGCGAGGTCCAGCGCTTGCCCTCCCACCATGCCGCCAAGCCCCGCGGCGCGCGCCAAAGCCAGAACGAGTTTTGCGCGCACCTGCGCATCTTCATGCGTCGCCTCATCCGCGAGCACGTCGAAAGCATAGGTGAGCAGCCCATCGCCGGCGAGGATCGCGGTCGCTTCGTCAAAAGCCTTGTGCGTCGTCGGACGGCCCCGGCGCAGATCGTCGTCGTCCATGGCCGGCAGATCGTCGTGTGCGAGCGAATAGCAATGGATCATTTCCAGCGCGCAGCCGACGCGCAGCGGCGCTTCGCCCGTAAGGCCAAAGAGCCTGGCGGATTCGATGACGAGAAAGGGCCTGAGCCTCTTGCCGCCGCCGAGCGACGCATAGCGCATGGCCTCGAGTAGCCGCGACGGCCGTGCGATTTCGTCCACAAGCGGCGCAAAGCCAAGAAGCCGGTCGAGCGCGGCCTCGACGCGCTGCGCGGTCTCGTCCAAGCGGTAGGAGAACTCTTTAGCGTCAGTCATTCGGCGCCCTTGGCTATTTCCCCTCCCTCACTCTCCCCCGCTTCGCAGGAGGGGGGGCGATCGAGGTTGCGCGAAACATTGATGAAGCGCCGAGCCCCATCCCCTCTCCCGCGAAGGGGAGGAGGGCTGGGGAGGGGCTTCCCATGCCAGGATTCCCCTAACCCGCCCCCAGCGACTTCTCCAAGTCCTTGCCGATCTGCTCCGGCGTGTCCTGCGGCGCATAGCGTTTCGCCACGCGGCCCTTCGCGTCGACGAGGAATTTCGTGAAATTCCATTTGATCGCTTCCGTCCCGAGCAGTCCCGGCGCCTCTGCCTTGAGGAATCGGTAAAGCGGATGCGCGCCTTCGCCATTGACCTCGATCTTCGCAAACATCGGGAAGGTCACGTCATATTTCGTCGAGCAGAAATTGGCGATCTCCGCCTCGCTCCCGGGCTCCTGATGGCCGAATTGATCGCAGGGAAAGCCCAGCACGACGAGGCCCTTCGCCGCAAATTGGCGATGGAGCGCCTCGAGCCCCTCATATTGCGGCGTGAAGCCGCATTGGCTCGCGACGTTGACGATGAGCAACGTCTTGCCGGCGTATTCGGAAAGCTTGTGCGGCGCGCCGTCGATGCCGCGGGCTTCCATGTCGTAGAGTCTTGTCATTGGGAATCCCCGACGTTTGAGTTTGGGCATTTTGCCGAAAAGGCGAGGGATAAGGAAGCGCCCTTCACGTCCCCGACCGCACGAGCAAGATTTTATAGGGCGCGTCGAAATAGTCCGGGACCTCGCAGCGCGTGAGCGCGGCGCCCGCGAGCAGCAGCCGGGGAATCCAGGCGGCGCCGAAGCCCGCTTGCGCTTGCGCCAGAAGCGCCTCGGCCGAGGCGCTTTCGCAGACGGGGGCCGAATCGATCGCGACGCCATGCCGGGCCAGCATCGTCGCGATCTCCGCGCCATAGCTCGTGCCGGGCGCATAGACCATGAGCCGACCTTTCAGTCTTCCGCCGTCGAGCTTCACGGAAGCCGCGCGCTCTGGCGCCGCGACCAGGACCAGCCGGTCCTCGGCGATCTCCTCGGTTTTCAGCCCCTGCAGCGCCTCGTCGTCGCCGAAATGCGGCACGAGCGCGAGATCAGCCTGTCTGCGCCGCAGCGCGCCCAGGCACCCGGTGATCGAGGCGACGATCAACGAATAATTCTCGAGTCCGCGCTCGCGGATCCAGGAGGGCAGCAGCGTCGCGGCGAGCGTGTTGGTCGCATAAATGCGCAGCGACTTCTTGAAGACGCTGGAGGCGCTGAGCACCGCGCGGCGCGCGTCGAGGATTTCTTCGCGGAGCCTGCGCGCCCGAGCCAAAAACTCCTCGCCGGCGGGGGTGAGCGCCACGGGCCGGGTCTCTCGGTCGAAGAGTTCGGCCCCCAGCCACTCCTCCAGCCGCTGCACGCGGCGGCTATAAGCCGACTGAGTCGTGAAGCGGATTTCGGCGGCGCGGGTGAAGTTGCGCGTTTCGGCCAGCGCCAGGAAATCGTCGATCCAGAGCAGCTCCATGATGCAAAAAATGCATCAAACTATCGAAAATGGCAATTGGATTATTCGCTCCAGTTCGCGTTAAATCCACAGCGTCGAGGGAAAAGAGGACGCCATGGACCGCCAGCCGAACATTTTCGTCAGGGAAGCCGTCGAGCATGGCGCGCTGGCGCTCCTGCCCAAGACGGTGCGGCTGCTGCGCGGGGCGCTGCAAGGGGCGCAAGGCGCCGACGCGCTCTGCGAATTCGAGGTCCTCGCCGGCAATGCCGCCTATCAGAAGGGCGAGCACTTCTTCCTGACCCCCGCCCGGGCCCGCCGGGCCTATCTGGAAACCGGGGCGTGAGCGCCCCGGCCCCTTTCACGGGCGTGTCACCGTAATTCTTCATTCTGGTGCTTCAAATATTTTAAATTTATGTTCCACAAAGTTGACCTTTTCGACGAGATCCTGAGCGCTGTTGCTTGCAATTAAATTAGCAATGACGTGATTACGGTATTTTTTGAACCTCTCGCGCACGTCAGGGTTTTTATCAAATGCCTCTCGACATTTTGCAATCTCCTCATCCAGTGATATAAGTATAAGTGGACAAATAAGTCCTGTGTCGTCAATGAAGCGTATTTGATGCACAATCCGCGAGTAAGTTACCTTCCTATAAAACTCATCATTGACATTGAACAAATGTTCTAGATATTTGAATAAGTCGCATCCTTCGGCTCCAGTAACAGCAATCTGAGCAAACGTGCTTCTTTTAATTTGACGAAATTCGTCCATCGCAATCAGCAACCTCTTGCACTGACCGCCGCGGGCGAAACATTCAGCGCGAAGGTCATCAAAGTTTTCTAGCCAATTTCTGAATTCGTTATAACGAGCTTCGATACCCCGATCCTCGCGACAGAGAAACCCATCGAACGTCTCATACAGTTGCCGCGCGCGGTCAAGGCACGCGCTGTAGCCGGCTTTGTCCTTATCGATCGCGTCAATTAGTGTCGACAAAGAGACTCTCGTGGTTTCGAATATTTCCGGATAGTCACGCTTTCTGCCGACAATTTCTTCATACATCCCAGCATCCTCGCCGAGGTATATGTCAAAAATATCGTCCGTATCGAAGTCCTTTATAGCTTGTATGGCTTCGCTGAAGTAGCTAGATGCAGCCTTCGCCGCATGATCCATGCACGCCGCAAGGCGCAAGGTAGTTTCAAAACTTGCAATGTAATCACTAGTGTCTGCTTCCATCTTTAACCACATCGTCGCTAAACTAAATCGAGGTGGTGAATCCGGGTCGATTTTGCCTTTTGCGGTCATGTCGACCAACATGTCCACGAACGTTCTGTTTAAGTCAAAAAAGAAATGTAGCGAGTGGCCAACTTTTGGATCATTTCGTTCAATGATCGAAAATATCGAGTGCAATGCTGCGACTGCCAAGGTCTCGCTATTTGTGTTTTCTTCAATGGCGTAGGATAAAGATGCGAACTGCGTTGTAAGGCAGGGTTTCCAAAAGGCTTTGTCCTCGGATTCCGTCAGCTGTAATGATTTATCCCGCCAAGAGTTGAACGGCTGTCCATGGCGTACAAATAGGAGAGCAACCGCTTCCAGAAACTGCGACAAGCGCGCCGGGTGAGACACAGGTTGCGCAATGTCCGCTTTCCTAAAAGGATTCCAGATCATATCTCTGCACTCGCTGTTCGTGGGTCTCTACGTGCGCCCGCCGAGAGGTCAGCGGGGCTGTGTCACCGGCTCAGCTCAAGCTATTGAAACCCCACCGCGCCGTTACTATATTCTGCGCGGGCATGATCCGCCGCCCGGTACGATCACGAAATATGAGGAAAAGAGGAAAGCTGTCATGGCCAAAGTCACGGTCTACAAGGTCGGACTTTATAACGTGGTGACCGACCATACGATGATTTCGCGCCGCATGGCGACACCCGAAGGAGCCGCGAAAATGGGCGGCTGGATTATTGAAGGCACCGCCACGGAAATCGATGCTTCCGAGCTCGAAAATGGTGAACCGTGGACGGCGCGCGGATTTCAGCCGAAGGCGCAGCAACCGGGCTTTCAGAGACAAGTGACCACCTAGTTTTCGGACTTCTTTCCTACGACGCTCACATGCGATCTTGCATGGGCGACAGGTTTAGCGAAGAGGAAGTGGAAAATGTTCGAGTCGATTTTCACAGCACTTGCGGCTGCGGGTGCCCTTATCGTTGCGGGGTTATGGATCAAGGCGAGTTACGCTGAAGTGCCCGCTCCGGCGGAAACGTCAGGCGTGGGCGGATTGATCGGAGGCTATTTGATTGGCGTCAATCCAAAGGGCGAACGAATTGACTTGATAGGTACTGTGCAAGAGCAGTCTCACTGGAATTCGAGGGCGGCGTGCTGGTCAGCCTTCCCGGCTGTCTGCGGTTTTTGCGCGGCGGTCGCGCACGTGCTTGAGAAGTGACCCCGGCCTCTAGCGGGGCCTGCAGAATGCGCGCATCACTTATGCTCAAGATCGACGAATTACGGCGAATTCCGCTGACAGCCCCGCAATTCCCGTAATTCCAAACTCACCCCTTCTGCGGCGGATTGACCCGCAGGTGCAGCTCTCTCAGCTGCTTCGGCGTCGCCTCGGAGGGGGCGCTCATCAGCAAATCCTCGGCGCGCTGGTTCATCGGGAAGAGGGTGACCTCGCGCAGATTCTGCTCGCCGGCGAGCAGCATGACGATCCGGTCCAACCCCGCCGCCATGCCGCCGTGCGGCGGCGCGCCATAGTGGAAGGCGCGATACATGCCGCCGAAACGCTGGACCACCTCCTCCTCGCCATAGCCGGCGATCTCGAAGGCGCGCACCATGGCTTCGGGCTTGTGGTTGCGGACGCCGCCCGAGGCGATCTCGAAGCCGTTGCAGGCGATGTCATACTGGTAGGCCTTGATCTGCAGCGGGTCCATCGTGTCGAGCGCGTCGAGCCCACCCTGCGGCATCGAGAAGGGATTGTGCGAGAAGTCGACCTTCTTCTCGTCCTCGTTGTATTCGAACATCGGGAAATCGACGACCCAGCAGAACTCAAAACTGTCGGTCTTGGTGACCTCGAGCTCCGCACCGATCTTGAGCCGCGCCTGTCCCGCGAGCTTTGCCGCCGCGGTCTCCTCGCCGGCGGAGAAGAACACAGCGTCGCCGGCCTTCACGCCCGCTTTGGCGGCGATGGCGGCTTGGACTTCCGCGGGGATGAATTTGGCGATCGGCCCCTTGCCGACAAGAGCGCCATTCTCCTCCTCGAAGATCACATAGCCGAGCCCCGGCGCGCCTTCGCTACGCGCCCAGTCGTTGAGCTTGTCGAAGAAGCTTCTGGGCTGGCTCGCCGCGCCCGGCGCCGGAATGGCCCGCACCACCTTCCCTTTGAAAGCCTTGAACGACACGTCGTCGCGCGAAAATTCATCCGACAGGTCGACGATTTCGAGCGGATTGCGCAGGTCCGGCTTGTCGGTGCCGTATTTCAACATTGCCTCGGCATAGGGGATGCGGGGCCAGGGGCCGGGACGCACGATCCGCTCGCCTTTGAACAGATCGAAGACGCCGTGAATGACCGGCTCCAGCGCCGCAAGGACGTCGTCTTGCGTGACAAAACTCATCTCGACGTCGAGCTGGTAGAATTCGCCCGGAAGGCGGTCGGCGCGCGGGTCCTCGTCGCGAAAGCAGGGCGCGATCTGGAAATAGCGGTCGAAGCCCGCCATCATCAGAAGCTGCTTATATTGCTGCGGCGCCTGCGGCAGCGCATAGAACTTGCCCGGATGGATGCGCGAGGGCACGAGGAAGTCGCGCGCGCCCTCTGGGCTCGAGGCGGTCAGAATCGGCGTCTGGAACTCGAAGAACCCTTGCGCCTTCATACGGGCGCGCAGCTCGTCGATCACCTGGCCGCGCAGCATGATGTTGGCGTGCAGCTTCTCGCGGCGCAGATCCAGAAAGCGGTATTTGAGCCGCGTCTCCTCGGGATAGGGTTGATCGCCGAAGACGGGCAGCGGTAGCTCGGCGGCGGGGCCCAGCACCTCGATCTCGCGCACATAGACCTCGATCGCGCCCGTCGGCATCTCAGCGTTCTCGGTGCCGGCCGGGCGCTTGCGCACCTCGCCGTCGAAGCGCGCGACCCACTCGGAGCGCAGCTTTTCGGCCTGGGCGAAGGCCGGGGAGTCGGGGTCGACGACGCACTGGGTCATGCCGTAATGGTCGCGTAGATCGACGAACAGCACGCCGCCGTGGTCGCGGATGCGATGACACCAGCCGGAGAGGCGAGATTTTACGCCGATATGGGCGTCGCGGAGCTCTCCGCAGGTGTGCGTGCGATAGCGATGCATAACGTCTTCTTGCCAGGATTGGCGGCGAAAGCCGGGATGGGCGCGGAAAAGCGCATGGCGGCGGGGGACTGTCAAGCGTTGCGCGCGAGGGAGGGCGGAGGGGAGCGCGATGAAGGCTTCATCCCCTCATCCTCTCTTGGAGAGCCCGCGAAGCGGGCTTTTTTTCAGTCCTCGTCCTGAGGAGCCCGCGAAGCGGGCGTCTCGAAGGACAGCCAAGCGAGGCATCTCGCAAAATTCCCGGGGCCGAATCCTCGAGACGCGCCCTGCGGAGCTTCCCCAGGGTCCATACTCGGAGCGAGCTGCTCTACCTGATGGCGCCGGCGAGGGCTGTCCCGCTATTTCTTGAAGAATGCGTCGGCCGCCGCCTGCGCCGCGCGCTTCTGGTCGCGAGCGGCCTCGAGGCGAGCGATCTCCTCGCGCAGCAGCGCGATGCGCGCGTCGAGCTCGGCGACGGAGATCTCGTCGAGCTTTTGGCCGAGCTTGTGCTCCGGCTTCTCCCGGGGCTTTTCGTCCGGATCTTCCGCCACCTCGACCGCCTTAACGATATTCGCGCCCGTCGCCGCCGCCAGGGTTAAAGCTGTGTTAAGCTTTCCCGGGTCGCGAGACCAGCAAAATCCAACGACGGCGCCCGATTCCGTCCCTCGCGCAAAGGCCTTGGAAGGAGCGCAGCATGACCCTCCTCAGCGGTTCGCCGCAGCCGCATGATATCGGCCACGCCGTCGAGCATCTGCGCTCGCGCTGGCCGTGGTTCGCCGCTTTTGGGGCCATTTCGCTGCTGCTCGGCGTCGCCTCGCTCGCGCTCGTCAGCGCGGCGACAGTCGCTTCCGTCTATCTGATCGCGATCTTCGTCATCATCATCGGCGGCCTCGACATTTCGCTCGCGCTGCACGGCCACCGCTGGACGAGCGGCCTCTTTGTCGGCTCGGTGGGCCTTCTTTACATTGTCGCCGGCTTTCTCGCGACGAGGCTGCCGGAAGCTCCGCGCTGGCAGGTCGGCGTCGCCGGCGCGCTGACCGCCGTGCTCGGGGTCCTGATCGTGTTCGGCTGGCCGCAGAACTCGCCCTACCTGCTCGGCATCTTCCTTGGGGTCGACATGATGATGTATGGCGCGGGCCAGCTCGGTTTTGCGCTTTTCCTGCGTCGGCGTTTCAGCCCCTTCGTCTGAGACCGCTTCGATCGATCGGCCCATGAGCAAATGGTGCTACAGCTTTCGCCAGGGTGAAGCCGAAGGCGGAGCTGCGCTCGGCGACATCCTCGGTTCAAAAGGCGCAGGCCTCGCCGAGATGGCGCGATTGGGCCTCCCCGTGCCGCCCGGCTTCACGATCTCATCGGAAGCTTGCCGACATTTCCATACGCATTCGGGGCAGACGCCGCGGGGACTGACGGAGGCCGTCGACGCGGCGCTGAAAAAGCTCGCGGCGGACGCTGGCCATGCCTTCGGCGACGCCAAATGGCCGCTCCTCGTGGCCGTCCGGCCGAGCGGACGCGTCTCGACGCCCGGCCTGATGGGGACGGCGCTCAATATCGGACTGAACGATCAGACAGTGGCGGCGCTGGCTGGAGCTTGCGGCGACGAGCGTTTCGCCTATGACTGCTACCGCCGACTCGTCGAGCTCTTCTGTTGCGTGGCGCTCGATCATGAGCATCACGAGTTTGAGGAGCCGCTCGAGGAATTCAAGGAGGCGAAGGGCTACGCGCGAGACGCGGATCTCTCCGCCTCGGATTGGCGCGAGATTCTCGCGCAATATTTCGAGATCGCGAAAGGCGGCTTTCCTCAAGACCCGGGCGAGCAGCTATGGGCGGCGATCCGGGCGGCCTTCCTGTCCTGGCACAGCCCCCGCGCACAATCCTATCGCGCGCTCCACGAGATTGCCGAGGACATCGGCGCAGCGGTCGTCGTCCAGGCGATGGTCTTCGGCAATATCGGCGGCGACAGCGGCGCTGGGGTCGCATTTTCGCGCAATCCCTCGACCGGCGCGCGCGAGTTATTCGGCGAGTTCCTCGCCACCGCGCAAGGCGAGGATCTGACCTCGGGCCTGCGCACGCCTATGCCGATACGCAAGGACGCCAGCAAGCCCGATGGCGGCTCGCTCGAAGCGCTGCTGCCTATGGCTTTTGCCGAGCTCGAACGATGCGCCGCGCGGGTCGAGGAACATTATCGCGACATGCAGAACATGGAGTTCACGATTGAGGCCGAGCGGTTGTGGCTGCTGCAGACGAAATCCGGACGGCGCACGACGCCCGCCGCGCTGAAAATCGCCATCGACTTGGCGAACGAGGGGCGGATCGACCGCGAGACGGCGCTTTCTCGAATCGAACCCGCCTCGCTCGACCAATTGCTGCATCCGACAATCGATCCGAGCGACCGGCCGGTCGTGCTGGCGAGCGGCTTGCCGGCCTCGCCCGGAGCAGCCTGCGGCGAGATCGTTTTCTCGAACCGCGACGCCGAAGCCGTCGCCGCGCTGGGCCGCCAGGCCATTCTCGTCCGCATCGAGACGAGCCCCGACGACATCGCCGGCATGCACGTCGCGGACGGCGTGCTGACGGCGCGCGGCGGCATGACCTCGCATGCGGCGGTTGTCGCGCGCGGCATGGGCAAGCCCTGCGTCACCGCCGCGACGGGTCTGCGTATCGATTACGAGGATCAGAGTTTCACGGTCGCCGGACGCCGCTTCGTGAAAGGCGACACGATCACCGTCGACGGCTCGTCCGGCAAGGTGATGGCGGGCGCGGTCAGGATGCTGCGGCCGGCGCTCACCGGCGAATTCGCGACTCTGATGAGCTGGGCGGACAAGTCGCGCCGCCTGCGTGTGCGCGCCAACGCCGAGACTCCCTCCGACGCGCGCGCCGCGCTCAAATTCGGCGCGGAGGGCATCGGCCTCGCGCGCACCGAGCACATGTTCTTCGAAGGCGAACGCATCGTCGCGGTGCGCGAGATGATTCTGGCCGACGGCGCGAGCGGCCGGCGCGCCGCGCTCGCCAAGCTCCTGCCCATGCAGCGCGAGGATTTCAAGGAGCTCTTCGAGATCATGGCGGGGCTTCCCGTCACGATCCGGCTGCTCGATCCGCCGCTGCACGAATTCTTGCCGAAGACCGACGCAGAGCTCGCGAGCGTCGCCAAGGCGATGGGCGCCGATCCCGCAAAGCTCAACAAGCGCGCCCAAGAACTCTCCGAGTCCAATCCGATGCTGGGCTTTCGCGGCGTGCGTCTCGCCGTCGCCTTTCCGGAGATCGTCGACATGCAGGCTCGCGCGATTTTCGAGGCCGCGATCGAGGCGGCGATCGAGACCGGCAAACCGACGCATGTCGAGATCATGGTCCCGCTCGTCTTCGCGAAGGCGGAGCTTGATCTCGTCAACGCGCGCGTCGAAGCGACCGCGAGGGCCGTGGAGCTCGAGACCGGCATCGCCTCGCGTTACCGCATCGGCGCGATGATCGAATTGCCGCGCGCAGCGCTGCTCGCTGGCGACATTGCGCGCTCGGCCGAGTTCCTCTCGTTTGGCACCAACGATCTGACGCAGACGACGCTCGGCATTTCGCGCGACGACGCCGGCGCCTTTCTCAAATCCTACGTGGCGAAGGGCGTGTTGCCGACGGACCCCTTCGTGACGCTCGACGTCGCCGGCGTCGGCGAATTGATCGCGCTCGGCTGCGTGCGCGCCCGGCGGGCGCGACCGGACATTACATTGGGAGTCTGCGGCGAGCATGGCGGCGATCCGGACTCGATCGCGTTCTTCGAGCGGATCGGCGTGGATTATGTTTCCTGCTCGCCCTTCCGAGCCCCGATCGCGCGGCTGGCCGCAGCGCAGGCTGCATTGGGGCGGGTGAGTCACGAAGGAACCGACGAATGAGCGAAGAGATTTCGCCGCAGAAAATTTTTTCGATCGGCATGGGGTTCTGGAACGCGAAGACGCTGCTCTCCGCCGTTGAGCTCGGGCTTTTCACCGAGCTCGCCAACGGGCCGGCCGATCTTGCGACGCTCAGACAAAAGCTCGGCCTGCACGAGCGCAGCGCGCGCGATTTTCTCGACGCGCTCGTCGCGATGAAGCTCCTCGAGCGCGAGAAGGGCCTTTATTCCAACACGCCGGAGACGGACCTGTTTCTGGATCGCGACAAGCCGAGCTATGTCGGCGGCATGTTGGAAATGGCCAGCGCCAGGCTCTATGCGCATTGGGGCCATTTGACCGAGGCGCTGCGCACCGGCCGACGCCAGGGCGAGAACAAGGAGTTGGACGATGTTTTCGCCGCGCTCTACGCCGACGAGAAGCGCCTCGAAGGCTTTCTCTGCGCGATGAGCGGAGGCAGCGCCGCCCCGGCGCGCGCCATCGCCGAGAAATTTCCCTGGAGCCAGCACGAGAGCTTCGTCGACGTGGGCGCCGCGGAGGGTATGCTGCCGGCGACCGTCGCGCGCGCGCATCCGCATCTTTTAGGCGCGGGCTTCGATCTGCCGGCGGTGAAGCCGATTTTTGAGAGCTACATCGCGCGCCAGGGACTGTCCGCGCGCGTGGGCTTTCTTGCCGGCGACTTCTTCCAGGACCCGTTACCGAGCGCCGATGTGATCGTGATGGGCCGCATATTGCATGACTGGGACTTGGAGCAAAAGCGCATGCTGCTCGCCAAGGCTTATGCGGCGCTGCCCAAGGGCGGCGCGTTGATCGTCTATGACTCGATGATCGACGATGAGCGTCGCGAGAATGCCCACGGCTTGCTGATGAGCCTCAACATGCTGATCGAGACGCCCGGCGGCTTCGACTACACGGGCGCCGACTGCAAAGCGTGGATGCGCGAGGCGGGCTTCTCGTCGGTGCGCGTCGAGCCGCTCGGCGGCCCGCAGTCGATGGCGGTGGGGGTGAAGTGAGGGGCGGCGCAAAGTTGCCCGAACATCGGCGCGCGCATCTCCCTCTCTCCATTTACGGGAAGAGGGAACCCGCTCACTCCCCCGCAAGCGCCATGTCGTCGCGGTGGATCAGCTCGTCAGGCCCCTTGAAACCCAAAATGCTTTCGATGTCCTTCGACGAGCGGCCGATGATCCGCGCCGCGTCGGACGCGTCATAGGTCGCAAGTCCCCGCCCGATCTCGGCGCCGTTGGCGTCGCGGATCAGAATGCAGTCGCCTCGCGCGAAGCCGCCTTCGAGCTTGGTGACGCCCGCGGGCAGCAGGCTCTTGCCTTTCATCAGCGCGGCCGCAGCGCCGGCGTCGAGATGCGCCGAGCCCTTCGGCGCGAGCGAGCCGGCGATCCATTTTTTGCGCGCGGTCATCGGGTTTGACGGCGTCAGAAACCAGCTGCAGCGAGCGCCCTCGGCGATGCGCTTTAAGGGCGAGGGCGCGCGGCCGTCGGCGATCACCATATGCGCGCCGCCCGTCGTCGCGATCTTCGCCGCCTCGATCTTGGTGCGCATCCCGCCGCGCGAGAATTGCGAGGCGGCGCCGCCGGCCATCGCTTCAATATCCGGCGTGACGCGCGCGATCACCGAAATATGCTCGGCTTGCGGGTTCTCGCCCGGCGGCGCGGTGTAGAGGCCGTCGACGTCGGAGAGCAGCACCAGAAGGTCGGCCGAAACCATGCTCGCGACGCGCGCGGCGAGCCGGTCATTGTCGCCATAGCGAATTTCAGCGGTGGCGACCGTGTCGTTCTCGTTCACGATCGGCACGGCGCCGAGCCCCAGCAGGCGGTTCACACATTCGCGCGCGTAGAGATAGCGGCGGCGCTCCTCGGTGTCGCCGAAGGTGACGAGGATCTGGCCCGCGACGAGGCCGCGTTCGGCGAGCGTATGCGCCCAGAGGCGCGCGAGCTCGATCTGGCCGACGGCGGCCGCCGCCTGACTGTCCTCGAGCGCGAGCGGCCCGGGCGGCAGCCCGAGCACGCCGCGGCCGAGCGCCACCGCGCCCGAGGAAACGACGAGCGCCTCCGCCCCGCGCTTGCGCAGCGCCGCGAGATCGTCGGCCAGGCCCTCGAGCCAGTCGCGCCTGACGCTCGCGCCGCCCGGCTCTACGATAAGCGAGGAGCCGACCTTAACGACGATACGGGAGAAGGAGTTGAGCGAGGGCAAGAGCGAGACTCGGAAAGTTGGGGGAGCGTCCTCCGGTAACATGCGGCCTCGCCCAGCGACAAGGCGCGGCGGGGGGAGTCCCGGGCGATCGGGGGAAAGTCGTATTCGCCAAGTCCTCACCCTGAGGAGCCCGCGAAGCGGGCGTCTCGAAGGGGGGCATGCGCGCAATCTCGCGAGATTTCGGGAGCCCGCATGCTTCGAGACGCGCCCTGCGGGCGCTCCTGGGGATGAAGGCGCGGGGTTCAGCCCGCTTCATCGGTTTGCCCTGCGGCGCCTTGTTGCGCGGTCTCGCCCGAAATAGGCTCCGTCGGGAGGAAAGGACACAGGCCCATGAAAAAAATCGCATGGATCGGGATCGTCGCGCTTTGCGCGATATTCGCCGCGGCGGTCGCCACACAGGCGCAAGAGGCGCCCCCCGAGCCGGAAGGCTACCGGATGGAAAAATATCACGCGCCGACGCCGGCGACGCTGAAGGGCGCGACGGTGATCGACACGCCGCAGGCCTTCGACTTTTGGACTCGCAAGGCCGCCGTCTTCATCGATGCGATCGCGCGGCCGAAGCGCCCCGCCGATTTCGCCCCAGACAAACCTTGGGTCCCGGAGCCACGCCGGAACATTCCGGGCAGCCTTTGGCTCGCCGACACGGGTTTTGGCGAGCTCTCGCCTGACGCCCAGCGCTATTTCGAGGATGGGCTCGCGCGCGCCACGAACGGCGACAAGTCGAAGGCGATCGTCTTTTATTGCCGGACGAATTGCTGGGCGTCATGGAACGCCGGCAAGCGCGCAATGACGCTCGGCTACACGAATATCTACTGGTATCCCGGCGGCGCCGACGCCTGGGAGGGCGCGGGACATCCGCTCGAGGAGAAAGGACCTCCGCCCTGCGACTAGATTTGCGCGGCGGCGAAGGCCTCCTGCGTCGAATTTTCGAAGCAAGGAGGCAGTAAGACTCAGAAAAAACAGTAATTTGTAATCAAAGCTATATCTTCCGGGCTCGCCAAGCCCGGCGGTGATCCTCAAGCGCCCCCTCTGCCGATAGCGAGTCGCATCAGTTCCTCGGGGTCAGGATTGGCGAGCACGTCGCCCGAGGGCTCCAGCCGCACGATGGGCTCGCCCGTGCAGAGGCGTAGGCAGTCGCGGCTCTGGCAGGAGACGCCGGCCGCGTCCTCCAGCAGGCCGCGCAGCCTCGCAAGAAGCGCAGTTCCCCGTCCTTCCGCGTCGCAGCGCGGCCCGACGCAGACGAGCAGGCGGCAATCTTGCAGCGGTTCGCGCATGGTCGTTCGGGCCTCCGGGAATGCGCGGCTCACGGCCGGCTCTCTCCACGCAAAATACGCCGATGCGCCTCCGCGTCGAGGGCGCATGCGAGACCGCAGATCGAAGAACCACACGCCGATCAGTCCGTCGGCGATCAGCGCGAGACCGACGAGATGCGCGAATTTCAAGAGTTCATAGGTCTTGTTTCGGCGCCGTCACCTCTTCGGCCTCACGCGACGCAGATGTTCGCGACCGCGATCTTCTCGAAGAGATGCGGGGAGGCGACGGCGGAGGACGGATAGGCCGCAAGCTTCGCCTGGAAAGCCGGATTGGAGAAAGCCGCGCGGAAGGCCGAGGTCGATTCCCAGACCGCGTAGTTGAGATAGGTCGGGTTCTCGCCGAGCGCGCGATGCAGCTGCGTCGAGATGAAGCCCGGTTGGCGCTTCATGAAGCCCGCATCCTCTTGCCAAATTTTCAGGAACGCAGGCTCGTCCTCTTTCGCGAGCGTGAACAGATTCACCAGCACGACGGGGCCGGCCTCTATCCCGAGCTGGCGAGCGATCGGGAATTCCGGGTCGAGCGGACGCAGCAGCGGCATGGGAGAACTCCTCCGGTTGGCTGTCTGATACCAACATGGTACTATGATGTCATATGTCGACTGACACTATGGTGTCAATCGCCACTGGTGCAAAATGGCTGAGCCCAAGCGAACCCCCGGCGGAGATGCCGTGACCGATCTCGTCCTCGACCTGTTCCGGTTGAGCAATCAGCTTGTGACGGCGGGGGACCGACTGGTCGCGCCGCTCGGACTGACGAGCGCGCGCTGGCAAATTCTCGGCGCGATCGTCGCCGCCGGTTACCCGCAGCCTGTCTCCTGGCTCGCCCGCAACCTCGGCGCGCATCGCCAGAACGTGCAGCGGATCGTCAATGATTTGGCCAAGGAAGGTTTGGTCGCATTTGAAGCCAATCCCCATCATCGCAGGGCGCAGCTCGTCATCCTGACGAAAAAGGGAAAGCAGACCTTCGACGCCGCCATGCGGTTGCAGGCGCCGTGGAGCGACAGTCTCTCCGAGGGTCTCTTGGTCAAAGACATAGAGACGGCCCATCAGGTCATGCTGGCGCTACGCGAAAACCTGGGCGTTCGGAATGACGCGGACGCCGCTCAAGATGGCGGCGGCGATCAGGCGCGCGATGCCAAAGAGGCTGGCCTATAAGCGCTGCATGGCGGTCCGCCTCGCCGTATCCCCGACGTTTCCTTCGCTGAGCCTGGGCCGCTTCCTCGCCGGACTACGCCGGTCACGATATTGTCGTATTGTTCCGACCGCGCCCTGCTGCTAAGACGCCGCGGGCTCGCGAACAGGGACGGCGATGGCGTTGATGAAGCTCCTCAGCGGCAATTCAAATCGGGCGCTGGCGGAGGCGGTCGCCGCCTATCTCAGCCTGCCCCTCTGCCGCGCCGTCGTTCGCCGTTTCGCCGATCAGGAGATCTGGGTCGAGATTCTCGAGAACGTGCGCGGTGAGGACGTCTTCGTCCTGCAGTCCACCTCGGCGCCGGCCAACGACCACCTGATGGAGCTGCTGATCATGATCGACGCGTTGCGGCGCTCGTCGGCGCGGCGCATCACCGCGGTGATTCCCTATTTCGGCTACGCGCGCCAAGACAGGAAGCCCGGCCCGCGCACGCCGATCTCGGCCAAGCTCGTCGCCAATCTGATCACGCGCGCCGGCGCCGACCGCGTGCTGACGGTCGATCTTCATTCCGGCCAGCTGCAGGGCTTTTTCGACATACCGACCGACAATCTCTTCGCCGCGCCGGTGATGGTCGCCGACATCAAGAGCCGCGCCAAGGTGAACAACACCACCGTCGTCTCGCCCGACGCGGGCGGCGTCGTGCGCGCCCGCGCGCTGGCGAAGCGCATCGACGCGCCGCTCGCCATCGTCGACAAGCGGCGCGAGCGCGCCGGCGAGTCGGAGGTGATGAACATCATCGGCGACGTCGAAGGCCGTCACTGCATTATGGTCGACGACATCGTCGATTCGGGGGGAACGCTCTGCAACGCCGCCCAGGCGCTCATCAACGCCGGCGCGCGCTCGGCCTCCGCCTACATCACGCACGGCGTGCTGTCGGGAAAGGCCGTGGAGCGGGTCAGTCAGTCCCGGCTCACCGAGCTCGTTGTGACCGACACGATCCTGCCGCGCCCCGAGGTCGCCGCGGCGCCCAACATCAGGGTCCTGCCCATCGGCGCGTTGATTGGCGAGGCCATCGCGCGCACCGCAAAAGAGGAAAGCGTCTCGAGCCTCTTCGATTGAGGCGGAGCGCAAGACTTTAGCGCGACGAGCTTGCGCGGGAAGGACCCGCGCTTCGCGACGAACGCGCCGCGGGGTTTGGCCCGAAAGACAAAAGGGGGAAAAATGTTCGACCTGACTGGCAAGACCGCGCTCGTCACCGGCGCAAGCAGCGGCCTTGGGCTGGCGATCGCCCGTACGCTGCATAAGGCGGGGGCGACGATGGGGCTCTCGGGCACACGGCGCGAGGCGTTGGAGGCGCTCGCCTCCGAATTGCAGGAGCGCGCCCATATTCTCCCCTGCAATCTCTCCGACCGGGCGGACACCGATAAGCTCATCCCCGCCGCCGAGGCCGCCTTGGGCGGCGTCGACATCCTCGTCAACAACGCCGGCATCACCCGCGACATGCTGTTCATGCGGATGAAGGACGAGGATTGGGACGCGGTGCTCGCGGTCAATCTGACGGCGGCCTTCCGCCTCTCGCGCGCCGTGTTGCGCGGCATGATGCGCAAGCGCCACGGGCGCATCATCAACATCACCTCGGTCGCTGGCGCGGTCGGAAATCCCGGCCAGGCCAATTACACAGCGGCCAAGGCCGGGCTCACCGGCATGACCAAATCGCTTGCGAACGAGGTCGCGTCTCGCGGCGTCACCGTCAATTGCGTCGCGCCCGGCGTCATCGAGAGCCCGATGACGCAAGCGCTCAACGAAGCGCAGCGGGAGAGGCTGCTCAAGCTCATCCCGATGGAGCGCTTCGGAACGAGCGAGGAGATCGGCGCCAGCGTCCTTTATCTCGCGAGCGACGAGGCCGCCTATGTCACCGGCCAGACGCTGCATATCAACGGCGGCATGGCGATGGTTTCGTGAGCGGGGAGGTGGGGACTCTCATGGCGGGTCTGAGAAGGAGCGCCATTCAGCGCACGATTTTGACGGCGGCTTTGTGCCTACTCGCCACCGCGGGGCGCGCGGCGAGCGAGGGGGAAACGAAGCCGGACTCGGCCAAGATTCCGCCGGTCGTCGACAGCATCCCCGTGAAGCCCGGCGATCGTTGGACCTATCGGTGGATCGACGACATCACCGGCGAGACCAAATCCTACCAGACCTACACGCTCACCGAGATCAAGGACGGCGCCTTCAGCGTCGCGATCACCGTGAGCCCCGTCGGTCAGACCCAGCCGACGACTGGGCTCCATGTGTTCGACGAGAATTGGGGCCTTCTCGACGATGGCGTCTGGACTCGCAAGGTCGGTGACCCCGTGACCGGCGTCCGCCTGCCGCTCAAGGTTGGCGCGAAATGGGAGACGCATTTCACCGCGAGCCGAAAGAATCCCGATCGGGACTCGACCATCGACGCGACGAGCGTCGTGGCGGCTTATGAAGAAGTCTCTTTCAGGTTCGGCCTGACCTACGACGCCTTCAGGATCGAGACAAATGAGACTGTCACGGCCGTGGGCGGTGGCCCAAGCGCGACGCTGAAGGTCACTTTGTGGTACGCTCCGGCTGTGAACAGATATGTGAAGCGGGTGATCGAGAGCCGGACCAATGACAGGCTCCAGTCGCGCATCGTCGAGGCGCTGACGGATTACAAGCGGCGTCACGAGGAGTGAAGCCTCTCGACGCTACTCGCTCCTTGCGCCCCAGCGATCCTCAAAAATCAGCTCGGCGAGCGGCAGTCGCTTCGCCCAGCGTTTGACCTCGAGCTCCGGGCGTCGATAGGCGCGCTCGATGAAGCCGACGCACAAATAAGCGACGATGGCGATCTCCTCGGGAATGCCGAGGATCGCGCGCAGATCGTCTTCGCCAAGAATGCTGACCCAGCCGACGCCGACGCCCTCGGTTCGCGCCGCAAGCCAGAGATTTTGCACCGCGCAGGCGGTGCTGAGAATATCCATGTCCTTTTGCTGCGTGCGGCCGAGGCCCGTCGAGCCCTGTCTGGAGCGGTCGCAGGTGACGCAGATGTTGAGCGGCGCCTTCATTATGCCTTGGAGTTTCAGGCTGCGATATAGCGCCTGTCGCTCCGCGGGGATTTCGCGCGTCTCGCGCGCCACGGCCGTCTCGAAGGCGTCGCGAATGCGGGCGCGAATGGCGGCGTCGCGCACGAGCAGGAAGTTCCAAGGCTGCATGAAGCCGACCGAAGGCGCGTGATGCGCGGCCTCCAGGATGCGCAGGATCGTCTCGCGCGGAATCTCCTCCTCTAGAAATTCGTCCCGCACGTCGCGCCGCTCATAGATCGCGCGATAGACCGCGTCGCGTTCGGCCTGCGAGAAGTTCGCTGCGGGCGCGAGCTCGTCGCCCTTTTCCTCAGACATCGATCCTCACGCCGAGCGTCTCGGCGAGACGCCTAAAATCCCGAGGCCCCGCCGGAAGGCCAAAACGCAGCCAGCTCGGGCTCTCGTCGAAACGTCGCGTCAATATCCCCCCCGAGCATAAACGCGCGAAGCTTCTCGCCGCATGCACGCTTTCGACGAGGCGAAAGAGACTGGAGCCTCCGACCACCCCGAAGCCCGCGGCCGACAGCAGCGCGTCGAGGCGGCGCGCCGATTGATCAGCGAAGTCTCGAGCCTCTTGCAGCCACGCAGCGTCTTTGAGCGCGATAGCCGCCGCGGCGAGCGCGGGACCGGAGACGCTCCAGGGCCCTTGCGCGTCGCGAAGCCGCGCGGCGTGAGCCAGCGGGCAGAGCGCGAAGCCGAGCCGCAGGCCTGGCAGCCCATAGGCCTTGCCGAAACTCCTCAGCACGACGAGATTCTCGCCGGCCTCGGGGTCCTCCGCAAGCAGTGGCTCGACGCAAAGTTCGGGCGCAAAATCCGCAAAAGCCTCGTCGACGATGAGCAACCCGCCTCGCGCGCGCAGGCGACGGGCGAGGCGCAGCAGATCTCGCGGCGGCGCGGCGCGGCCGTCCGGATTGTTGGGATTGACGACGATCGCAACGTCCATCGCGGCGAGATCTTCAAGAGACTCGGCGATCGTCACGAGCGCGCCCGCGGCGCGCCAGCGGGCGGCGTGCTCGGCGTAGCAGAAGCCGAGTGTCGCGACGCGCCGCGCCGGAAAGACGCGCGGCAGGAGATCGATGAAAGCTTGCGCGCCGGCGCCGGCGACGACGCCAAAACTTTCGGGCGCGCCATAGGCGCGGGCGGCGGCGGCTTCCGCCGCCTCGAAAGCCGAGGTGTCCGGCAGGCGCGTCAGGGCTTCGGGCGGGAAGGCCGGCAGCGGATAGGCGCGCGGATTGACGCCCGTCGAGAGATCGAGCCAGGGCGACGGCGCCTCGGGGAAGGCGCGCCGCGCCGCGTCGACGCCGCCGCCGTGCGTCGGCGGCGTGGCGAGGGTGCTTCCGCCGTTCAACGTCTCGATTTCCGCAAGCTGCGTCATCGCGCGATCTCCAGCAAACGGTCGAGATCGAGATGACGCGCGCAATGATCGGCCAGCGCGTCTAGCGTCTCTTCAACCATCGCCTCGTATCGCAGCTGCGACGGAGCGGCGCCCAGGCGCGCGAGCAAGGCGGCGCGTTGCGCGTCGTTTGCGAAAAGCCCGTGCACATAGGCGCCGCTGACGCGCCCGTCCGCCGAGACGGCGCCTTCCGGCCTGCCGTCCGCAAGGCGCAGCAAAGGCCGCGTGCAGTCTGCCCCTCCGGTTGCGCCCATGTGCATCTCATAGCCTTCGAATGGCGCGCCCTCAGCGACGCTTTCGCCGGAAACCGTTTCCAGCGTCTTTTCTTCGCCCATCACGGTCTCGACGTCGAGGAGGCCCAGTCCTTCCGCCTCTCCAGCCGGTCCCTCGACACCGTTGGGATCGGCGACGCGCTTGCCCAATATTTGATAGCCGCCGCAAATGCCCAAAACCCAGCCGCCCCGTCGCCAATGGGCGCGAATATCGATGTCCCAGCCCTCGGCGCGATAGGCGGCGAGATCGGCGAGCGTGGCCTTTGAGCCCGGCAGCACGACGAGCCGCGCCGTGGCCGGCAGCGGAGCCCCCCTTGGAACGAAGGTCAACCTCACCCTCGGCTCGGCTTTCAGGGGGTCGAGGTCGTCGAAATTGGCGATGTTCGGCGGGATCGGCACGGCGATCTCGATCTCGCCCTTGGCGCCGTCGCCTCCGCACGGAAGCGAGAGCGAATCCTCGGCGGGAAGGCGCGCCGCCGGGGGAAAGAAGGGCAAAAGCCCGAGCGACGGCCAGCCGGTCTTTTCTGCGATGAGGCGCATCCCGTCCTCAAAGAGCGTTGGATCGCCGCGAAACTTGTTGACGATGAAGCCGGCAACGAGCCGTGCGTCGTTTTCGTCGAGGATCGCGCGGCAGCCGACGAGTTGCGCGATGACGCCGCCGCGGTCGATGTCGCCGACGAGCACGACCGGGCAATCCACGGCGCGCGCAAAACCCATATTGGCGATGTCGGCCGCGCGGAGATTGATCTCCGCCGCGCTGCCCGCGCCCTCGATCACGACGAGATCGACGGATTGGCTGAGGCGCGCAAAGCTCTCGAGCACGAGCGGCATAAGGCGCGGCTTCCAGGACTGATAGTCTCGCGCCGAGGCCTGGCCGACGACGCGCCCTTGCACGACGATCTGCGCGCCGGCGCCGCTCTGCGGCTTCAACAGCACCGGATTCATATCGGCCTGCGGCGGCAGGCGCGCCGCGCGCGCTTGCAGCGCCTGCGCGCGTCCGATCTCGCCCAAGCCCGCGACCGCGGCGTTGTTCGACATGTTCTGCGGCTTGAAGGGCGCAACCTTCAAGCCCCGGTTCGCGAAGGCGCGCGCCAGTCCGGCGACGACGAGCGACTTGCCGACGTCCGACCCCGTGCCCTGGATCATCAGCGCCCGGGTCATGCGGGGCGCTTCGCGCGGGCGAAATCAAGCGCCGCTTCGAGATTTTCGAGCCGCCTCTCGGCCTGCGCGCCGGGCGGCCTAACGACGATCGTCTCGAGCGAGAGGGCGCGCGCGGCTTCGATCTTGGCGTAAGTCAAGGGGCCGCCGCTGTTCTTGGTGACCAGCGCCTCGATTTGCCGCTCGCGCATCAAATGAATCTCTTCGTCGTGGCTGAAAGGCCCGCGGGCGAGGATCAGCTCGCAAGACGGCGGCAGCTCATCGGGTTCTGGCGGCTCGATGGATCGGACGAGATAATGATGTTGTGGCGCCGCGCGAAACGCGGGGACCGAGAGCCGGCCGATCGTGAGAAAGACTCGGCGCGGCGAAGAGCCCAGCGCGGCGACGGCGGCGGCCATGTCGGGAACCTCGACCCAGCGGTCGCCTTCCGCCCGTCGCCAGGGCTCGCGCGCCAGCACGGCGAGCGGAATGTCCAGCGCCGCGCAGGCTTCGCGCGCGTTCGCGGAGATTTGCTCGGCGAAGGGGTGCGTCGCGTCGATTACGCGATCGATGCGGCTCTCGACGAGATAGCGCCGCAGCCCCTCGACGCCGCCGAAGCCGCCGACGCGCGTCGGCAAGGGTGAGGCAAGCGGCGCGCGCGTGCGGCCGGCGAGCGAGACGACGGCGTGCACGCCCGGCTCGCGCGCCAAGCGCTCGCTGAGCGCGCGCGCTTCACTCGTGCCGCCGAGCAACAGCAGTCGCGGCGCGCGGTCATGATCTCGCGCGAAGTGGTGGCGGAGCGTCGTCATCGTCAACAGCCGGAAGCCTTCTCAAGGCAAGGGGGCGCTCGGGAGAAGCGCGCCCGGGGCGCTTTCCTCTTGCGGCGATCCTGCTCTATACTCCCCAGACCAAGCTAGATGAAATGGAGTAGGTAGAATGAAGAGCGGGCGGCTCATGTTCGCGATCCCGGCTTTGACGCTTTTGACGGCTTCCGCAGCGGCCGCCGCAGGGCCCGTGGGAAAATGGCGCGTCGGCGACGGCACCGCGGTTATCGCTCTGCACATGTGTGGGGCGAATCTTTGCGGCGTCATCGAGGGAGGGCCCGAGAAAAACGCCCTGGACGACAACAATCCCGATCCGGCGCAGCGCGGTCGCCGCCTGCTCGGCCTCGCCATCCTCAATCTGAAGAAGAGCGGCGACAATAAATGGGCGGGCACGGTTTATAACGCGAACGACGGCCAGAATTATCAAGCGAACCTGACGCAAACGGGCGAGACGCAACTAACGCTCGAAGGTTGCGTCGCGAGTACGAACATTTGCGGGTCCGATAATTGGATACGTGTGCGGTGACGGGACGCGCATGGTTTCCGCCGAGGAGGTGATCCGCGGGCTCTCTCTCGCGCCGCATCCCGAGGGCGGGTTCTTTCGCGAGACTTTCCGCGACAAAACGACCGCGAACGGGGAGCGCGCGGCCTCGACCGCGATCTACTATCTCTTGCCGCAAGGCGAAATCTCCCAGTGGCACAGGGTTGACGCCGCCGAGATTTGGCACTTTTACGCCGGCGCGCCGCTCGAGCTCTCCCTAAGCGAGGATGGGCTCGAGGCTTCTCGACAGCGCCTCGGCAATGACCTCGCCCTGGGAGAGCGCCCGCAGCTGGTCGCGCCGGCCGGCTGGTGGCAAAGCGCAAGGAGCCTCGGGGCCTGGACGCTTGTCGGGTGCACCGTCGCTCCCGGATTTGAGTTTTCTCGTTTCGAACTCGCCGCGCAGGGCTTTAGCCCGCGCTTTCGGGACTAAAACGCTCTATACTTAGGGCCAAGCCAATTTGCTGGAGAGCGCCCATGCTCGATCTCCTCATCGTCGGCGGCGGCATAAACGGATGCGCTATCGCGCGTGACGCGGCCGGACGCGGTCTCACCGTGCGGCTCGTCGAGAAGGGCGATCTCGCCTCCTGTACTTCCTCAGCCTCGACCAAGCTCATTCACGGCGGCTTGCGCTATCTTGAACATTACGAGTTCCGCCTGGTGCGGGAGGCGCTCGCCGAGCGCGAGGTGATGCTGGCCACAGCGCCCCATCTCGTCTCTCCGCTCACCTTCGTGCTTCCTCACGAGCCGCAACTGCGGCCCGCCTGGATGATCAGGCTCGGACTCTTCCTTTACGATCATCTCGCGTCGCGCGGGCGGCTCGAGGCGTCGCGCGCCGTTTCGTTGAAGGAGACCCCGTTCGGCGCGCCGCTCAGCGAGGGCTTTACGCGAGGCTTCACTTACGCGGATTGCTGGGTCGACGATGCGCGGCTTGTCGTCGCGAACGCTTTATCGGCGAGCGATCTCGGCGCGCTCGTCACCCCCGGCGTGAATCTTGTTTCCGCGGAGCGCCATGCCGACCGATGGAGCGCGCGCCTCGAGACCCCGCAAGGCCTCGAGGAGGTCGAGGCCAAAACGCTCGTCAACGCCGCCGGGCCCTATGTCTCTCAAGTGCTGCACGACGCGCTTCACATCGTCTCGCGCAAGCATGTGCGGCTCGTGAAGGGCTCGCATCTCGTCACCCGGCGGCTTTACGAGGGCGCGCACGCCTATATTCTGCAGAACTCCGATCGCCGCGTGATCTTCGTCATTCCCTATGAAGGCGAGTTCACGCTGATCGGTTCGACCGACGTCCCCTATGAGGGCGCGCCGGGGCCGGTCGCCATCGACGACGCCGAGACGGACTATCTGCTCGCCGCCGTGAACCGGTGTTTTCGGCGCGAGGTCACGCGGGGCGACATCATTTCGAGCTACGCCGGGCTCAGACCTCTTTTCGACGACGGGTCCTTCGAGGCCTCGGTCGTGACCCGCGATTACGCCTTCGACCTCGACCGTGACGGGGCTCCGGCGCTCTCCATCTTCGGCGGCAAGATCACGACGGCGCGAAGGCTCGCCGAACACGCGCTGGAGACGCTGGAAGATTCCTTCGCGCGCATGGGGCCATCGTGGACGGCGATGACGCCGCTCGCCGGTGGCGAGGGCCTGGACGGCGCGCTCGCGCCGCTGCTCTCGCAACTCCTTCACGAGAGGCCGTTTCTGCCGCAGCCGCTCGCGCTGCGTCTCGCCAAAGCCTATGGCGAGCGCGTCTTTCGCGTGCTCGGCTCCGCGCAAAGCATGGAAGAATTGGGGGAGGACTTCGGCTGCGGCCTGACGCGGCTGGAGCTGGATTACCTCGTCGCCGAGGAGTGGGCGCGTACGGCCGAGGACGTCTTGTGGCGACGCTCGAAGCTCGGGCTGCATATGACCACGTCGCAGCAGGAAAACGTGGCGCGAGCGATTAAGCGAAGTCTCTTCGGCGCCCGTCAGAGCTGAAGAAAGAAGGGTGTCAGGGCCAAGCCGCGACAAATCGACAGATGCGCTGCAACGGCTGGGCCCCGGCGGCCGACTTTTCGTCCGACGTGTCGGGCGCGGTTCGGAGATTTTTCAACTGATCGGGCTCGTTTGCCGACCTCGCGTCGGCTTTGCGTCGCTCTTCGCGGATGCACGCGCCATTCTCAGCAACAGCAAGGTCGAGACCAGCGGACCGATCGCGAGAATCGGCGGCGCGTAATGAAAAGCGCCGGTGAAGTCCTTCACCCAGCCGACGACATAGGGACCGAGAAAGCCTGCGAGCGCCGCGATCGCATTGATGAGCGCGATCGCGCCCGTCGCCTGGGCCGGGGGCAGGCGTTGCGTCGCGAAAGCCCAGAAGATCGGAAACATCGCAAAAGTGCCCGCCGCCGAAACCGACAAGGCCACGATGGTGAGCGCAGGCGAGGTAAGCGCTCCGCAAATGGCGAGCCCTGCGGCGGATAGCAGCGACGCCAGCGCCGCATGGAGCACATGGCCGCCGTGGCGATCCACATGCCGGCTCCAGAAATACATGGAGAGGCTGCCGACGAGATAAGGCGCGGCGCTGAGCAGGCCGACGAGCAAGGGAGAAAAGCCGAAGTCGCGCACGATTTGCGGGAGCCAGAACACGAGACCATAGAGCGTCAGCACGACGCCGAAATAGATCGCGCTGAGCACCGCTACGTCCGGCGTCAGCAGCAACTTCCGACTGGACACGCGGGTCGTCTCGGGATGCCCGGCGCGTTCCGCCTCGAGCGCGTTCTGCAGCCATTCTCGCTCCGACGGTTCGAGCCAGCGCGCCTGCTTCGGCCGATCGGTCAGCCAGAAAAACGCCATGACGCCGAGTATCATCGACGGCCGCGCCTCGATCGCGAAGAGCCACTGCCACGCCTTCACGCCGCCGAAGTCCTGCAAGGCTTCAAGAATATATCCGGAAAACGGCGCGCCGATCACGCTCGACACGGGAATCGCCAGCATGAACACGCTTAGCGCGACGGCGCGAGAGGCCTGCGGCATCCAATAGGTGAGATAGAGAACGACGCCAGGAAAAAAGCCGGCTTCGGCCAGTCCGAGCAGTAGCCGCAGGACGAGGAAGCTGGCCTCGTTCCACGCCAGCGCCATCAGGGCGGAGACGATTCCCCAGCTCAACAAGATGCGCGCGATCCACAGGCGTGCGCCCACGCGCTCCAGCATGAAATTGCTCGGAACCTCGAAGGCGGCGTAGCTGAAAAAGAATATGCCCGAACCCAGACCGAAGACCGTCGCGGAGAGGCCGAGGTCCTTGTTCATCTCCAGCGCGGCAAAGCCGATGTTCACGCGGTCGAGGTAATTGGCGAAAAAACAGATGGCGAGAAAAGGCAGCAGCCGCCGCCTCACTTTCGCGATTGTCCGCTGGCCGTCTATGCCTTCAGGCGATGATTTTGTCGGCGTTCGGTCGCCCGTGATCACTTTGGCTTCGCTTTCATGCCATGTTGCAACGCGGGATTAAGCGCGCCGGCCTATTCAGCTTTTCGTTCGTTCCGGCCCAAGTTCAGGGAAGAAGCTGGCCCCGGCATGCTCGACGGCAGTTTCAGCCATGAGGTCGCGCCACATGCGATAGGGATCCCGAAAAACAGCCTGACCCAGATCCTTTTCGACGATTATTGAGGCAAGCGACCGGAGCCCGTCGGGGATGGTCGGAGCGTTTTCCAAATAGAGCAGCCGCACGCCGACCGCGTCAGTTCCCATCACTGCCATCGCAGCCGCGATCTCGATGTTGTCCCGCCGCCCTTGCCCCGGGCCGCAGACGCCAACGAAGCAATTGCGCCACCCTTCGGCCGTCGACTCGTTCTTGAACGCGTGGAAGCCATCCAACAGCGCGGCGTAGACGGCGTCGCCGGTCGCTTTGATCACTTCTTCGAGCTGGGGACGGCATCGCTCAATCGCGCTGGGAAAATCATCGGCAGTCGCAGCGGCGCCGGACGACCAGCGGGCTGCGAGTTGATGTAATTCTGCCAGAACGACCTTCGCCGGCAGGGTTATTTTGACGGGCAATTCCGTTGATGCGCTCTCGATCGCTTCAGCGAGCGCCTCTTTAAGCTCTGCCGCGTTTTGCCGCGCGTTTTCACGCCCGTTCTTGCGGCGCAGGAGTCCCCAGGCTCCGTGCGCTCCGAGCACAGCATGCATGAGGCCTTTGATTTTCGACGCCGCTTGGATCGGCCTGTAACATTTTACGATCTGGCCAAATTCGATCCGCCAAATCTCCCCCGTTCCGATCAAGGTCAAACCTGCAAGCGGGAGTTCCGCGAGCAGCTCGTCGCGATTGGCGCCGTAGAGCGTTCGAAAAATCACGTTCAATGCCGCGATCCGATCCGTCGACGCTTCCTGTGTCGCAGGTGACGGCGGCTCTTGCGCGCTAGACGACGAGTTGTTCATATCGAGACTCCCTGTGACCAAAGGGAAGGACGCCTGTTCCCGGACGCCTCTTTCAGGCCCCGTCGCTCGGAGCGAGCGCGCGCTTCTTCGGCCTAACCGCCGGGCAATAAAAAAGCCAGGCGGGGCCTGGCTTTGAGGTTTGATTTTTGACGGCGGAGCCGCTCGAGCTCCTTAGCGCTTCGAGAACTGGAAGCTCCTGCGCGCTTTGCGCTTGCCGTATTTCTTGCGCTCGACGACGCGCGAGTCGCGGGTCAGGAATCCTTCCTGCTTCAGCGGGCCGCGCAGCTCCGGCTCGTAATGGGTGAGCGCCTTGGAGAGGCCGTGGCGCACCGCGCCGGCCTGGCCGGAGAGTCCGCCGCCGACAACCGAGACAGTCAGGTCGTATTGGCCCGAGCGCTTGGCGACGACGAGCGGCTGCTGGATGATCATGCGCAGCACCGGCCGCGCGAAATAGACGCCGACGTCCCGGCCGTTGACGCTGATGCGGCCCGTGCCGGGCTTGATCCAGACGCGCGCGATCGCGTTCTTGCGCTTGCCGGTCGCATAGGCGCGGCCCTGCTTGTCGAGCTTCTGCTCGCGCAGCGGCGCGGTCGGAGCGGCCGTCTCGGCGCCCTTGAGATCGGAGAGAGAGGAGAGCGTGGTCTCGGGCATGGTCAGGCGCTCCGTGAGTTTTTGGCGTTCAGGGCGGCGACGTCGAGCGGCGTCGGGCTTTGCGCGGCGTGCGGGTGCTCCGCGCCCTTGTAGACGCGCAGATTGCCGAGCTGCTGGCGGCCGAGCGGCCCGCGCGGCAGCATGCGCTGCACCGCCTTCTCGAGCACGCGCTCCGGAAAGCGCCCTTCGAGAATGAACTTCGCCGAACGCTCCTTCACTCCGCCGGGATAGCCCGTGTGGTGATGGTAGACCTTCTGGTCGCGCTTTCTTCCGGTCAGCAGCACCTTGTCGGCGTTGACGACGACGATGTTGTCGCCGTCATCCATGTGCGGCGTGAAGGTCGCCTTGTGCTTGCCGCGCAGCCGCAGCGCGATGATCGAAGCGAGGCGGCCGACGACGAGCCCCTTGGCGTCGATCAGCACCCATCGCTTCTGGATGTCGGCGGGCTTCGCCGAATAGGTTTTTCCAAACATCTGCGGAGAGTTTCCGTGCGGTTTTGGGGCCGCGCATTGCGGCGAAGCCGCGCTGATAGGCGAGGCGGCGAAAAAAGTCAAACGGCAAGCCTCGCGAACCTTAGAGCAGACGGGCGATCAGGGATGGAGGTATTATTATACCGTGTTATCGTCCGCTCGCCGTCCCCCGCGCAAAATGGTCGCAGCCCGTTGCCGCCGCGGCGGCGCGCCACATGTTAAAGCCCAACTCCCAAAAGGAGGCAGCGGCGCGTGCGCCGTCAAGCGGAGATGAAAGATGCCGCAACCTTTGGAACACGAAAGCTCAGTTGCTGTCATGATTGGTTTGGCGTTTGCCGGCGCTCTCGTCTGCGCCGCGGTGTTCGGGGCCACGATGGGTTCGACGGGCGGGGTGATCGGCGCCTTGGTCGGCGGCTTTGCCGGCGCCATGCTCGGCAGGGTCTGAGCGAAGAGCGCCTCCGCGGCTCGCCGTAATCTGAACAATTTTGCCCGCGCATATGGTCGGCAGGCCCTGTGCTCCCCAGCTTTTTGGGAGAGAGCGAGAGGGCGGACGCCACCGCGTGATCAAAGCAACCAAGCTCCAAAAAGCCGCGCCGGCCGCCCTCGCTTTGGCGGTTCTTTCGAGCGGAGCCGCGGCGGACACCTCGCCGCCGCCAAGCGATCCGCTCATTGGCAAGAAGGCGGAGCTGCACGGCGTCGAGCAGGGACTCCAGAACGTCACCGAGGAGAAGCGCAAGCTCGACCAGGGGCTGGAGCGTCTCGAGGCGGAAAGAAGCCGTCTCACGCAGGTGCTGATGGAGGCGGCGGCGAAGCTGCGGGAGACCGAAAAACAGACGGCGGACGTCGAGGCGCAGCTGCAAAAGATCGACGCCCGGCAAGACGCGTTACGCGAGTCTCTGCACGCGCGGCGCGCGCTGATAGGCGAGGTGCTTCTCGTCCTGCAACGGATGAACCGCCGGCCGCCGCCGGCCTTGCTCGCTGAGCCCGAAGATATTTTGAAAGCGCTGCGCGCCGCGATGGCGATGGGCGCGGTGCTGCCGCAGATGCGGGCCGAAACCTTGAAGCTGCAAAACGATTTGGCCGAGCTGGTGCAGCTTCGCGACTCCGCGCAAAACGAGAGGGCCGCGCTCGCGCGTCGCCGCGACGAGCTCAGCTTGCAGCGCGCCAATCTCGAGCAGATGATCGAGGACCGGCGCGCCAGCTCGCAGCAGATGACGAGCGAGCGCGCGACGCAGGAAGAGCGTGCGCGCAAGCTCGCGGAGCAGGCGACGAGCGTCAAGGAGCTCATTGCCCGCATGGAGAAGGAGAGCGAGGCAGCGCGCTTCGCGGCGCAGGCGGCGCGCGACGCCGCTGCGCGGCGTGAGGCGGCGGACGCTCAAGCTTCTCGCGAGCAGCGCGCCAAGGCGCTCGCGCAGCCATTTCGCGATCCGGCCCGGCTGGCGCCCGCGGTTGGCTTCGCCGATCTCAAAGGCAAGCTTCAGCTGCCGGTCGTCGGCCCCTTCGTGCGACGCTTCGGCGAGCAGGACGGCTACGGCGGCACGGAGAAGGGCGATTCGCTGCAGGTGCGAGAAAACGGCTTCGTTTCAGCTCCTTGCGATGGGTGGGTGGCCTATGCCGGTCCCTATCGCAGCTACGGTGGACTCTTGATCATCAACGCCGGCGGTGGTTATTATGTCGTCTTGGCTGGGGTGGCCAGAATCAATGTGGGCGTGGGACAGTTCGTTCTCGCGGGAGAGCCTGTAGCGAGCATGGGCGACGGGTCGGTGAAAACGGCCGCTGCTGTCGCGATTGGCGCAAAACAGCCCATTTTATATGTCGAGATCCGCAAGGACGGAAGCTCGATAGACCCGAGCCCATGGTGGGCCCGGTCTGACACCCGGAAGGTTGGCGGATGATTCGAAAGACTGCACTCCTTGCGACCGGCATCGCGATTGGCGCCGGATGCGCAACTTTGGGCCAGCAAGCCCGCAGCCTTCTCAGCGCGGAAGCGGTGGCGGCGCCTGCGGACACATACAAGAATTTGAACCTTTTTGGCGACGTGTTCGACAAGGTGCGCAGCGATTACGTCGAGAAGCCCGACGAGCAGAAGATGGTCGAGTCGGCGATCAACGGCATGCTGATGTCGCTCGATCCGCATTCGAGCTATCTCGACGCCAAGGGCTTCAAGGAAATGCGCACCCAGGTCGAAGGCCGCTTCGGCGGTCTCGGCATCGAGGTCACGCAAGAGGATGGCGTGGTCAAGGTCGTCTCGCCGATCGACGACACGCCCGCTTCGCGCGCCGGCATCACGAGCGGCGATCTCATCGTCGGCATCGACGACGAGAGCGTGCAGGGGCTCACCCTCAATCAGGCCGTCGACAAGATGCGCGGCCAGATCAACACGCCGGTCAAGCTCACCATTCTGCGCGGAGCCAAAGACAAGCAGAAGGTCGACGTCAAGCTCACTCGCGCCGAGATCCGCGTGAAGTCGGTGAAGTGGCACAAGCTCGGCGACGACGTCGGCTACATCCGCATCTCCGCCTTCAACGAGGAGACCGCGGACGGCTTGAAGAACGCGATGCAGAAGATCCAGGAAGAGGTTCCGGCCGACAAGTTCAAGGGCTATGTGATCGATCTGCGCAACAATCCGGGCGGCTTGCTCGAGCAGTCGATCCAGGTCGTGAACGACTTCATCGATCATGGCGAGATCGTCTCGACGCGTGGCCGCAACGCCGACGAGACGATGCGCTACAACGCGCATCCGGGCGACCTCTCCAAGGGCAAGCAAGTGGTCGTGCTGATCAACGGCGGCTCGGCCTCGGCCTCCGAGATCGTCGCCGGCGCGCTGCAGGATCACAAGCGCGCGACGCTGATCGGCACGCGCTCCTTCGGCAAGGGCTCGGTGCAGACGATCATCCCGCTCGGCGGAGCCAACGGCGCGCTGCGTCTCACCACGGCGCGCTACTACACGCCCTCGGGCCGCTCGATCCAGGCCAAGGGCATCGACCCGGACATCGTGCTGCTGCAGGACGTGCCCGACGATCAGAAAGGCCACGACGAGACGCGCGGCGAGGCGTCGCTGCGCGGCCACTTGAAGAACGGCGAGGAGGACAAGGATAAGGGCGGCTCGCAGGCCTATGTTCCAACGGACGAGGCCAAGGACAAGCAGCTCAGCGCCGCGATCGAGCTCCTGCACGGCAAGACCAAGGCGCAGATCGTCGCCGCCGTCGAGGCGGCGAAGATCGAGGCGGCGAAGGCCGCGGCGATAAAGGAAGCCGCCGCGAAGGACTCCGTTAAGGATGCTCAGAAGGAAGCCGCGAAGGAGCCGGCGAAGGATCCCACCGGCAAGACCGACGCCAAGAAGGCGAATTGATTAAAAAAGGGCGCTCTCCGGAGCGCCCTTTAAGTTTGGGGGCGGTTTTTTTGAGCGGGGGCTTTTGCGCGGGAGCAACTCCTCAAGCTCGCAATAGGCCTTGCATCTCATGGGCGGCGCGCGGCGCCATTCCCGCCGCCGCAAAAGCCGCTATAGTCTCAGCCGCCCATTTGATTTGCGATCGTCGCGCTTGTTTTGGAGACCCGCGGCTTCCCGTCCCGAAAAGAAGATCGCACAGTGATGGTGTCGAGCACCTATTCCGATCTCAAGGAGCATCGGAAGAGGGCCTATTCACGCCATTCCTCGGCATGGGTTCCGGCCGATCGGCATGGAGTTTTCCGGCGCGAACGTCACGGGCGACGTCCTGTGCGCCGCGCTCGGCGACGCCCAGCGTTCCCCCACCCGGCCGCCTTTGGCGGCCACCCTCCCCGCAAGGGGGAAGGAGCCGGCCCCTCAATACCCAAACTGCTCTTTCAGTATCCGTTCCTCGAGCGAGTGGCCGGGGTCGTGCAGCAGCACATGGCGGGTGGACTGGTCCATCGAGACGTCGACCGCGACGATGTCGCGGAATTCGTCGTGGTCGGCGACGACCGAGACGGGGCGCTTGTCTGCTTCCAGCACTTCAAGGCGAACCGTCGCTGAATCCGGCAGGAGCGCGCCGTGCCAGCGGCGCGGGCGGAAAGCCGAGATCGGCGTCACCGCCATCAGCGGCGCATTGAGCGGGAGGATCGGCCCATGCGCGGAGAGGTTGTAGGCGGTCGAGCCCGCCGGCGACGACACGAGGACGCCATCGGCGATGAGTTCGGCCATCGCTTCCTTGCCGTCGACGAAGATGCGGATCTTGGCGATCTGCGAGGTTTGGCGCAAGAGCGACACGTCGTTGATCGCGTGCGCCCGAAATTCCGAGCCGTTGGCGTCGACGGCCTGCATCAGGAGCGGATGGATAATCGAGCGCTTCGCGCTCGCGATGCGCTTGCGCAGGCCCGTCTCGCGATACTGGTTCATCAGGAAGCCGACGGAGCCGCGGTTCATGCCGTAGATCGGTCTGCCGTCGCCGAGAAAGCGATGCAGCACGCGCAGCATCAGCCCGTCGCCGCCGAGCGCGACGATGCAGTCGGCCTCTTCCGGGGGCACGTCGCCATATTTTTCGACGAGGCGGCCGCGCGCTTCCTCCGCCTCCGGCGCGCCGGAGGAAAGAAAGGCCAGCGCCCGGGCGGGGTTGGCCGACGGATCGTCCGCCTCCGCTGCGCCTCCCGAACCCATAGGTCGCCCTTTTCTAAGCTTTTGGCCTCCTCTCGAAAGGAAGGCCCCTTGTCCTACACTGCCGGCCGGGCGAAGGGAAACGCTAGCCGCAAGCGTCGCTTTTTCGTCGCTCTCCTCTAGTTAAAGGTAGAACCGCGCGGCCGCGCGAGGGAATAGGAAATGGCCGAGGCTTTGAAGCAAACGCCGCTCCATGCGCTGCATCTTGAGCTTGGCGCCCGCATGGGGCCCTTCGCCGGCTACGACATGCCGATTCAATATCCGGCGGGCGTGCTCAAGGAGCATCTGCACACGCGCGCAAGCGCCGGCCTTTTCGACGTCTCGCACATGGGCCAGCTTTGGCTCAGCGCAAAATCCGGGAGCTACGACGATCTCGCCCGCGCGGTCGAAGCGCTCGTTCCGGTCGATCTCCTGGGGCTTACCCCCGGGCGCCAGCGTTATGGCTTTCTGACCTGCGAGAACGGCGGGGTCTTCGATGATCTGATGATCTCGCGTTATGGCGACGCGCTGCTCATCGTCTGCAACGCCGCGCGCAAGGCGGAGGACGAAGCGCTTTTGCGCGCGCGACTCTCGGGGGCCTGCGAGATCGAGATGCTCGATCGCGCGCTGATCGCGCTGCAAGGACCGCGCGCGCAACAGGCGCTTTCCAACCTTGCGCCGGAAGTCCGCGAGATGCGTTTCATGGACGCGCGCCAGGCGACGCTTTGTGGCGCGGCGAGCTATGTGACGCGCTCGGGCTATACGGGCGAGGACGGCTTCGAGATTTCCGTTCCGGTCACGCAGGCGCAGGAGATCGCGAAGGCGCTGCTCGCCACAAACGGCGTCGCGCCGGTCGGGCTCGGCGCGCGCGACTCGTTGCGACTAGAGGCGGGGCTCTGCCTTTACGGCGCCGATCTCGACGAGGCGACGACGCCGGTGGAAGCCGATCTTTCCTGGGCCATTCCAAAAGTTCGCCGCCGCGGCGGCGCGCGGGCCGGCGGTTTTCCCGGCGAAGGGCCGATTTTGGCGGAGCTGGAGACGGGGCCGAAGCGTCTGCGGGTTGGCCTCAAGCCGCAAGGCCGCGCGCCGGTGCGCGCCGGCGCCGCCATTTTCGCCGCCGAGACGGACGCCGTCCCCATCGGCCGCGTGACCTCGGGCGGGTTTTCCCCAAGTCTCGACGCGCCGATCTCGATCGGCTACCTGCCGGTTGCGGTCGCCAAGCCCGGCGCTTGCATCTTTCTCGAGCTGCGCGGGCAAAAGCCGCCGGCGGAAGTTGTCGCGCTTCCCTTCGTTTCGCATCATTATCGGCGCGCCTGATTCGCCTCAATCCACGGGAGACGCGACTTGCTGAGATACACTGCAGATCATGAATGGTTGAAGCGCGAGGGCGATGTCGTGACAGTCGGCATCACCAATCATGCGGCCGAGACGCTCGGCGATCTCGTCTTCGTGCAGCTTCCCGAAGTCGGCGCACGCTTCAATGTGGGCGACGGCGCGGCGGTCGTCGAATCGGTCAAAGCCGCCTCCGACGTTTTCGCGCCGCTCGAAGGCGAGGTTCTGGAAATCAACCAGGCCATCGTCGAGGATCCCGGCATGGTCAATCGCGATCCGCAAGGCGCCGGCTGGTTCTTCAAATTGAAGGCCGCCGATCCGAGCGCCTTCGACGCTCTGCTCGACGAAGCCGCCTATCGCGCGACGCTCGAGTAGATTGATCTGAATTCGCCTTCGAGAGAAAAGCCTGCCGCGGAGAGGCGCATGAGCGAAGATCGCTACGACCCTTATGATTTCGCCAACCGCCGCCACATCGGGCCTTCGCCCGATGAAATCCGCGACATGCTCGCGGTCGTGGGTTCTCCCTCGCTCGAGGCGCTGATCGACGAGACGGTTCCCGAGGACATTCGCGTCAAGGAGCCGCTCGATTTCGGCGCGCCGCTGTCCGAGCGCGGCGCGCTCGATCGGCTGCGCGAGACGGCGAACAAGAATCGCGCGCTCGAATCGCTGATCGGCCAGGGCTATCACGGCACGACAACGCCGCCGGCGATCCAGCGCAACATCTTGGAGAATCCCGCCTGGTACACGGCCTACACGCCCTATCAACCGGAGATCAGCCAGGGCCGACTCGAGGCTTTGCTCAACTTCCAGACCGCCGTTTCGGATTTGACCGGGCTCGACGTCGCCAACGCCTCCCTGCTCGACGAGGCGACGGCGGCGGCCGAAGCCATGGCGCTCGCCCATCGCGTCGCACAGTCGAAGGCTACGGCCTTCTTCGTCGACGAGAACGCGCTGCCGCAGAGCATCGCTGTGGTCCGCACGCGCGCCGAGCCGCTCGGCTGGCGCGTCGTCGTCGGCGATCCCTTCAAGGACCTCATCGCGGAGGAAGTCTTCGGCGCGCTCTTCCAATATCCGGGCGTGACCGGCGCCTTCCATGATTTTTCCGAGCCGATAGCCAGACTCCACGCGGCGCAGGCGATCGCCATTGTGGCCGCCGACCCGCTGGCTTTGACGCTTCTAAAACCGCCGGGCGAGATGGGCGCCGACGTCGCGGTCGGCTCGATGCAGCGCTTCGGCACGCCGATGGGCTATGGCGGGCCCCACGCCGCCTATATCGCGGTCAAGGACGCCCATAAGCGCGCGCTGCCCGGCCGCCTCGTCGGCGTCTCGATCGACGCCCGCGGCAACCGCGCCTATCGGCTCGCGCTGCAGACGCGCGAGCAGCACATCCGACGCGAGAACGCGACCTCGAACATCTGCACGGCGCAGGCGCTGCCGGCGATCCTCGCCTCGATGTATGCGGTCTTCCATGGGCCGAGGGGGCTGAAGGCCATCGCCGAGCGCGTGCATCGCAAGGCGGCGCGCCTCGCCGACGGCCTCGCCTCGCTCGGCTTCGAGATCGCCCCGCAGGAATTCTTCGACACGATCACGGTTGCGGTCGGCCCCTATCAGGGACTCATCATGAAGAACGCCGTCGACAACGGCGTCAATCTGCGCAAGGTCGGGCGTGACCGGATCGGGATCACGGTCGACGAGCGCACGCGGCCCACAACGCTCGAGGCGGTATGGCGCGCCTTCGGCGGCTATGATCTCTTCTATCGCGACGATTACCCGGAATATCGGCTGCCCAAGGCGCTGCTGCGGCAATCGGCCTATCTGACGCATCCGGTCTTTCACATGAACCGCGCCGAGAGCGAGATGAACCGCTACATGCGCCGTCTCGCGGACCGCGATCTGGCGCTCGACCGCGCGATGATTCCGCTTGGCTCCTGCACGATGAAGCTCAATGCGACGGCTGAGATGCTGCCGATCAGCTGGCCGGAGTTCGCCGAGCTCCATCCTTTTGCGCCCGCAGATCAGGCGGAAGGGTATATGGAGCTCATCGCGGATCTGTCGCAAAAGCTCTGCGCGATCACGGGTTATGACGCCTTTTCGATGCAGCCCAATTCCGGCGCGCAGGGCGAATATGCGGGGCTTTTGACGATCCGCGCCTATCACGCGAGCTGCGGCGAGGAGAAGCGCCGCATCTGCCTCATTCCGGCTTCCGCGCATGGCACGAACCCGGCTTCCGCCTCGATGTGCGGAATGCAGGTCGTCGTCGTCGCGACCGACGCCAAGGGCAATATCGACGTCGCCGATTTTCGCGCCAAGGCGCAGGCGCATCGCGACACGCTCGCTGCGGCGATGATCACCTATCCTTCGACGCATGGCGTTTTTGAAGAGAGCGTGCGCGAGATCTGCGCGATCGTCCATGACGCGGGCGGCCAAGTTTACATGGACGGCGCCAATCTCAACGCGCTCGTCGGCTTGGCGAGGCCGGGCGACATCGGCGCCGACGTCGGCCACCTCAATCTGCACAAGACCTTCTGCATTCCGCATGGCGGCGGCGGTCCCGGCATGGGGCCGATCGGCGTCAAGGCGCATCTGACGCCGTTCCTGCCGGGCCATCCGGACACGGGCGGCGCGTCCTTGACGGTCGCAGCCACCCCTTTCGGGTCGGCGTCGATCCTGCCGATCTCCTGGAGCTATTGTCTGATGATGGGCGGCGCGGGGCTGACGCAAGCGACGCGCATCGCGATCCTATCGGCGAATTACATCGCGCGTCGCTTGAGCGGCGCCTATGACGTGCTCTACACGGGCACCAAGGGACGCGTCGCGCATGAATGTATCGTCGATGTGCGGCCCTTGCAGCAGGACGCGGGCGTGAGCGTCGAGGATATCGCCAAGCGCCTCATCGATTGCGGCTTCCATCCGCCGACGATGAGCTGGCCGGTCGCCGGAACCTTGATGATCGAGCCGACCGAGTCCGAGACCAAGGCCGAGATCGATCGCTTCTGCGACGCGATGCTCTACATACGCGAGGAGGCTCGGGCCATCGCCGAGGGGCGCATGGACCGGCTGGATAACCCTCTCAAGCGCGCGCCGCATACGGTCGAGGACCTGGTGGGCGAATGGACGCGGCCTTACTCGCGCGAGGCGGCCTGCTTCCCCAAGGGCGCCTTCCGCGTCGACAAGTATTGGCCGCCGGTGAACCGAGTGGACAATGTCCATGGCGACCGACATCTCATCTGCTCCTGCCCGCCGATCGACAGCTACGCCAAAGCAGCCGAGTAGCGCCCCGATGACGACCCTGGACCGCATCGTGATGTGCGCACCGGACCATTATTGCGTCGATTACGTCATCAATCCGTGGATGGAGCATCAGATCGGGCAGGCGGATATGGCCCTGGCCCGCAAGGAATGGGAGGCGCTGCGCGGCCTGTTGGCCGAGCACGCGGAACTGCTCTTCGTTCCGCCTCAGCCCGGGCTGCCGGACATGGTGTTCACGGCCAACGCCGGGTTGACGTTCGGCCGGACCGCCGTCCTCAGCCGCTTCATGACCGACGAGCGGCGACCCGAGGAGCCCTTCTTTCACGCCTTCTTCGAAGCGCAGGGTTTTGCGATCGCGCCTTGGCCGGATGACGTCGCGTTCGAGGGCGCGGGCGACGCCTTGGCGGACGAGGCGCGCGGGCTCATCTGGTGCGGCCATGGGTGGCGCACGAGCCCCACGGCGCCGCCGCTTCTCGAAGCGATTTTCAAACGGCGCGTCGTCGGCCTACGTCTCGTTGACCCCCGATTCTATCACCTCGACACCTGTTTCTGTCCACTCTCCGGCGGCTGGCTGATGTACTATCCGGCGGCGTTCGACGCCGAGTCCGTGGAGACGATCGAAAGGCTCGCGCCGCCCGAACGCCGCCTCGAGGTCGAGCTCGCGGACGCGCTGCATTTCGCCTGCAACGCCGTCGAGAGCGGCGGGCGCATGATCCTCAACGAGGCCTCCGACGGGCTCAAGCGCCGGCTGCGCGAGGCGGGTTTCAAGCCGACGCTGACGCCGCTCGGAGAATTCATCAAGGCCGGCGGCGCCGCGAAGTGTCTGACGCTGAAGTTGAACGTGGAAGCGCCATGAGCGAAGACAGGCTCCTCGCGCCCTTCGCCGCGCCCTATGCGGCGGACGACGAGGAGATCGCGACGCGGCTGCTTGCGCGCCGTCCGGACTCAAGCGCGCGCGCCGCGACCGAGGCTTTGGCGCGAGAGCTCGTCGCGGCCTCGCGACCGCAAGGGCTGCTCATCGGCGGCATCGAAGACTTCTTGCGCGAATTCTCGCTGACCTCGCGCGAAGGCCTCGCTGTGATGGCGCTAGCCGAGTCGCTGCTGCGCGTGCCGGACGACGAGACGCTCGATCGCCTGCTCGCCGACAAGCTCGCAGTGGGCGACTTCGCGCATCATCAGATCGCCGGCGACGCGCTGCTCGTGCAGGCCTGCGCCTTCGCGCTCGGTCTTTCGGCGCGGCTCTTCGAGGACGGCGCCACGCCGCATGGCGTCACTCAGAACGTCGCGCGGCGGCTTGGGCTTCCAGCGCTGCGCGTCGCCGCAAAGCAGGCGATGCGGCTGATGGGCGCGCATTTCGTCTTTGGCGAGACGATCGAGGACGCGCTGTCGCGCCGCGCGCCGCATCTGCGCTATTCCTTCGACATGCTCGGCGAAGCGGCGCGAACGAAGGCCGACGCCGAGCGTTATTTCGAGGCTTACGCCCATGCAATCGACGCCGCGGGCAGGGCTGCGGGCGCGCAGGCGCTGCCCGACCGCCCGGGCGTGTCGGTAAAGCTCTCGGCGCTGCATCCGCGCTTTGAAGCGATCTCGCGCGAGCGCATGCTGGCGGAGCTCGCCCCGCGCCTTCTCGATCTCGCGCGTCTTGCCAGGGAGCGCGATCTCGCCTTCACGGTCGATGCGGAGGAGGCCGACCGGCTCGAGCTTTCGTTGGAAGTGATGGCGCGTGTCGTCGCCGATCCCTCGCTGAAAGGCTGGGAGGGCTTCGGTCTCGCCGTGCAGGCTTATCAAAAGCGCGCGGAAGCGGTGATCGACCATGTCGCGGGCTGGGCGAATTCGCTTCATCGCCGCCTGATGCTGCGGCTCGTCAAGGGCGCCTATTGGGATCTCGAGATCAAGCGCGCGCAGGAGAGGGGGCTCGCCGACTATCCGGTCTTCACGCGTAAGGCGATGACCGACGCGAATTACCTCGCCTGCGCGGCGCGGCTCTTTGCCGAGCCAAAGCTCTTTCCGCAATTCGGAACACACAACGCGATGACCGCCGCCGCGATCCTGGCGCGGGGCGCGCGGCCCGACTCTTTCGAATTTCAGCGCCTGCACGGCATGGGGGAGGGGCTCTATGATCTGCTGCTCAAAAAGGGCGCGGCCGTGCGCGTCTATGCGCCGGTCGGGAAACGTCGCGATCTGCTCGCCTATCTGGTGCGCCGCCTGATCGAGAACGGCGCCAATTCCTCTTATGTCGCGCGGCTTGCCGATCCGCATGCGCGTTTGGAGGACCTGCTCGAAGATCCGTACGCTGCGATCGGTGAGCCCTCGCGCGCGCGCCACCGCCATCTGCCGCTGCCGAAGGACCTCTATCAGCCGCTGCGCGCCAATTCGAGAGGCGTCGAATTCGGCCACCGTGAAGCGCTGCGAGCGCTTCTCGCCGAGATTGACGCCTCCCGCGGCGAGAAATTTTCGGCGCAGCCCTCGAGCCCGTCCCTGGCGCCGCGGCGCGCGGCGCTTTCGCCCATCGACGCAACGCCCGTGGGCGATGTCATCGAGGCCGACGCCGCGAGCGTCGATTCGGCTCTTCATGCTGCGCATAAGGCTTTCCCGGCCTGGAGCGCGCTCGCGGTCGAGGCGAGAGCGCAAATCTTGGAAGCCGCGGCGGCCTTGATCGAAGCGCGGCGCGGCCGGCTCATCGCGCTGCTGCAAAGCGAGGGCGGCAAGACGCTCGACGACGCGCTGTCCGAGGTGCGCGAAGCCGCCGACTACTGCCGCTATTACGCCAATCAAGCGCGGGAGCTGATGCGCGAGCAGAGGTTGCCCGGCCCGACGGGGGAAGAGAATCTGCTGCGTCACCTCGGGCGCGGGGTTTTCATCTGCATCTCGCCCTGGAATTTTCCGCTGGCGATCTTCGTCGGCCAGATCGCGGCGGCGCTCGTCGCCGGCAATGCGGTCGCGGCGAAGCCCGCCGAGCAGACGCCGCTGATCGGCTTTGCGGCCGTCGCGCTTTTGCATGAGGCGGGCGTTCCGGCGGATGCGTTGCAGTTCCTGCCCGGCGACGGCGCGATCGGCGCGGCGCTTGTCGCGCATGAGCTGACGGCCGGCGTCGCCTTCACGGGCTCCGTCGCGGTGGCGCAAGTGATCAACCGCACGCTCGCCAGGAAAGACGCACCGATCGTTCCGCTCATCGCCGAGACGGGCGGGATCAATGCGATGATCGTCGATTCGACCGCGCTCTTCGAGCATGTCGCCGATGATGTCTGCGCCTCGGCCTTTCGCTCGGCCGGACAGCGCTGCTCGGCCCTGCGCCTTCTCTATCTGCAGGAGGATATTTTCGACGCCTGCCTTGCGACGATCGTCGGCGCGGCAAAGGAGCTGCGTCTCGGCGATCCGCGCGATCCCGCGACACTTATCGGCCCGGTGATCGACAAGGACGCCAAGGCCGCGCTCGAAAGCTATCTTTCGCGCCGCAAGGCTGAAGGGAGCGTCGTCTATGCGGGCGAGGCGCCGACGCACGGGCTTTTCGTCGCGCCGCATGTCGTGCGGCTTAATTCGGGCCGCGAGCTGGGCCAAGAGATTTTCGGGCCCGTGCTGCATGTCGTGAGCTGGCGCGCGGGCGATTTCGAAAAACTTCTCGCCGAGATCATCGCCTCGAATTACGGGCTCACGATCGGCCTCCATTCGCGCATCGAGGCGCGCGCCCGGCGGCTCGCGGCGGTCGCGCCCGCCGGCAACATCTATGTCAATCGCACGATGATCGGCGCCGTCGTGGGCTCGCAGCCCTTCGGCGGCTTCGCGCTGAGCGGGACGGGACCGAAAGCCGGCGGACCTGACTATCTGCGGCGCTTCACGCGCGAGATCACGGTGTCCACCAACACCGCCGCGCTCGGCGGCGACCTCGGCCTCTGGGCGCGCGAGGAGTGACGCCGGCCCCTTCTCTCCATGCGGGAGAAGGCGGCTGCCGAAGGGCGCCGAAGGACGCCCGCCGCTAGCGACGAACTACGGCGGCCGGGTGAGGGGGTCGGCCCAACCCGAGGTGCACAACCTCTAGTTGCATATTAGCAGTTCTCGAGCTTGCCGAGACGCGTCGCTCTCCTCGCCACAGTGCCGCGGTCCGTCGAAATTGTCATACGAATGGAGTTTCCGATATGAGCGTGAGCCATGAGCCGTCGCCTTGGCCGCGAAGTCTCGACACTGCGGAATTGACGTCAGACAAGTCTTCACGAACGCTGACGCGGAGCGACATCGCCGCCGCCATCAACAGGCGTGTGCCAAAATTGTCGCAGCGGGAAGCGGGGCGAATGCTCGACTTCGTCTTGCAGGAAATCGCGAGCGCGCTGTCGCAGGGGGAGGCATGCGTCAAGCTGCATGAATTTGGAACGTTTTTCGTGCGCGAGAGAGCAGCCCGGCGAGGCCGCAATCCTTACAGCGGCGAGAGCGCGGCGATCTGGACTCGCAAAACTTTGAGCTTCCGGCCGTCGGTCAACCTGAAAGAGATGGTCGAGACGAGCCCGGCGCGGGGGCGGCGGCCGTTGGTTATAAAACGAACACCGGAAGTTTGAGTGCGTGGGGCGGGTGTTCCACTGTGGCGAAAAAGTCACAGAATGCGGAAATTACACGAAGGCCTCGTTTGTCAGCTTCTGCGTTAAATGGCGTGGTGATAGGTACGTACACGCGTCATGGCGGCAATGGCGATCGGCGTCCGCGCCGTCCTTGACGGCTGGGAGTCATTCGATGCGAATATCATGGTTTGCAACCGCCGCCGCCGCCACTTTGGCGTTCTGCGGCTCGGCCCACGCGGACAATCTCGTCACCAACGGCGACTTCACCAGTCTGTCCAACGGCCCTGGGCAGATCAGCCACGGCATTACGTCCGCGACGGGGTGGAGCACGACCGGCTACAACTTCGTCTTCCAGGACGGCAACGTCGGCGGCCCCGACCAGTATGGCGGCACTCTCCAGCTCTGGACCGGGGCGCCCCACGGGGGAAATGGCGGGGCCAGCAGCTGGAACGGCCTCACGGCCAGCGGAACCGGCAATTTTCTCGCTATGGACGGCGATTTCAACACCGCCGCAGTCAAGCAGACGATCACCGGTCTGACCGTTGGCGACCAATATACCCTGAGCTTCAATTACGCCTTCGCTCAGCAATACGGCTTCGACCAGGACACGCAGCAGCAGTTGAAGGTGACGCTCGGCAACGACATCAACGAAGTGTTGACTGGCGTGCCGACGACAGCTTGCAACGGCGGAACAAACCCCCTTTCTGGGAATTGCTACTATTTGGCGCAACACGGCTTCTCGGGCTGGTTCACGGAGAGCGACACGTTCACGGCGAGCGCGACGTCGGAAGTCCTGTCCTTCCTGGCGGCCGGCAACAAGCAGGTTCCGCCTTTCGCCCTGGTCAGCCGTCTCGTTGCCGGGAGCGCCGGGACCCGGCCCGGCGACCGGCGCCGCGGCGGTTCTCGGTGTCCTCGCGCTCGCCTATGCGCGCCGCCGCCTTGGCGAGCAAGCGTAAGCCGAGCCCTGATCAAGCCGCGACCAAGCGTTACTCCGAAGGTCCTTGCCTCCCGCGCCGTCCGTGACGGCGCGGGACGTTTTTTCTCAAACGGGACTCGCGTCTCCTATGCGCCGCGCAGTGTGGAGCGGCGACAAGCTTTCGTGAAATTGGAGTAATCGTTAAAAGAGCCTTATGCCCGCCGAGAGCCGGCCCCTCAGCGAGGTCGAATGGCGGCCGACTGTGGCGAAAAAGTCACAGTCTGAGAGAATTTTACTCCACCGCGCCTGCGACATTTTGCGCATTGGTTGACAATGATAGGCTTCACTTCGTCCCTCGCTAAGGGCGCTGGCTCTGCAAGCCTGCGCGTGCAGCGACAGCAAGGAGATACGAACATGCGCATATCCTGGTTGGCCGCCGCGGCGGCCACGCTTGCATTCTGCGGTTCCGCCCAAGCGACGCAATACGTCCAAAATGGCGGCTTTGAGAGCCTCTTGCAAAATTGTTAGAGATTGGCGCGGGCGATGAGGCGATATAGATAGGCTTCCTCATGTGGATTGCAAGTATTATTGTGTAGAATATTGCGCTTTCATTTAAAAGTTGTTGGATTATGATTTCGAATCGAACTACGCGCCGTGGCGACGGACCACATGACTGACGATCCTCTCGACGCCATGTGGGCGCGCTGGAATCACATACAGGCCTCGCTTTTCCCTTGGCTTCGCGAGGAAGTCGAGCCGATGACCGAACAGCTCGGGCGGCTCATCACCATCCTCGAGGTGATCGGTCTCCAAGCCTTCGTTCCAGAGCCGCCGCGAGGCCCGGGCCGCCCACCCGAGGATCGCCGCGCCCTGGCCAGATGCTTCGTCGCCAAGGCTCTGCTCGGCATTCCAACCACCAGCGCCTTGATCGAACGCCTGCAGGCCGACAAGTCGCTGCGCAGAATCTGCGGGTGGGAGCGGCGTGCGCAGGTTCCGCACGAATCCACCTTTTCTCGCGCTTTCAACGAGTTCGCGCAAGGCGATCTGCCGGGCAGAATGCACGCGGCGCTGGTCGAGCGCACGCTCGAGGGGCGCGTCGTCGGCGTCGTCGCCCGCGACGCCACCGAGATCGAAGCGCGCGAGAAGCCCGTCGAGAAAGACGGGAAAGACGATCCGCCGCCGCCCGCCGCCGAGCCGCCAAAAAGGCGCGGACGCCCGAGAAAGGGCGAGGAGCGGCCAAAGCCGGAGCCGTCGCGCCTCGAACGGCAAGCCACGCAAAGCCTTGCGAAAATGCTCGCCGAGCTGCCCACCGCCTGCGACGTCGGCTGCAAGAAGAACAGCAAGGGCTATAAGGAGACATGGATCGGCTACAAGCTGCATCTCGACGTCGCCTGCGGCCAAATCCCCGTCTCCTGCGTGCTGACCTCGGCCTCCGTGCACGACAGCCAGGTCGCCATTCCCCTCATGACCATGACCAGCGCCCGCATCGTCTATCTCTATGAGGCGATGGACGCAGCCTACGATGCCGAAATCATCGACCGGCACAGCAAGGCGCTCGGCCATGCGCCGCTGATCGACCGCAATTTTCGTTCGCAGCATGAAGCCAAAACCGAATGCGCCGAGGAGGTCGCCCGCATGAGGCGCGTCGGCGTCCCGGACCCGGACGACAAACTCTTCGATTTCCGCACCATGGCCGAACGCGTCAATGCCCGGATGAAGGACGAGTTCGGCGCCAGGTTCGTGCGCGTGCGCGGCGCCATCAAGGTCAAATGCCACTTGACGTTCGGCGTGCTCGTCCTCGCCGCCGATCAAATCTTGCGGGTCTCGGCCTTCCGCGCCGCCCCCGCCTGAGCCCCCACGAAGCCGACATCTCGCGTGCCGGCGGCAAAATCACTCGCTCGAAGAATTATGCAAGAGGCTCTTGAGTCATCGAGTTACACGAATTCTCTGGCGTTGTTTGGACCCAACACGCCGGCAACGGACTGGTCAAGCAACGGTCAGTGGATCATGTTTTGCTCCGGCTCGGGCGTCCGTTGCGATAACCCTGCCACGTATGGATATCTTGCTCCGCCAGTGCCGCTGAGTCCCCAGGGCGGCAACTTCATCGGGATAGACGGAACTCAGGGTTTTAACGGGTCGCTCAGCCAGACGATCTCCGGACTGCAGACTGGGGAGCAGTTGACGTTGAGCTTCTATATGGCCACCGCCCAGGAATGCTGCGGCGGTGGGCCTACGACCGAACAGGTGGTCGCGACGTTGGGCGGCGAGAGCTTCACGACTCCGACGATCAGCACGCCCAACCAAGGCCTTACACCGTGGACGCTCTATTCGACGACGTTCACATACGACGGAACGGGCGACATCCTGACCTTCATCAACAACGGGACAGGTGTGCCGCCGTACGCGCTGATAGACGGGGTGTCGCTGGTGGGAGCGCCGGGGCCCGGCCCGGCGACCGGCGCCGCGGTGGTTCTCGGTGTCCTCGCGCTCGCCTATGCGCGCCGCCGCCTTGGCGAGCAGGCGTAAGCAGAGCCCTGATCAGGACGCGACCAAGCGTTCCTCTGAAGGTCCTCTCTCCCGCGCCGTCGAAAGATGGCGCGGGTTTCTTTTTTCAAGCGAGTTTCTGCGCCAAAACCCTCTCCCCGCTTGCGGGGAGAGGGCAGGGGTGAGGGGCTCGGGGGATTGTCAATCCGCCTCGCACCAATCCAAAATCCAAACTGAAATGGCGTTATCATGGGAGCGGCCCAGGCCCCTCTCCCCGCAAGCGGTGAGAGGGAATCCGTGCGCGAGCGCCTGGTTCCCTGGGCCTGGCCTTAAGGAAGCGCGCCGACGGACTTCACGTCCTCGCGAGCAGCGGATCGAAAAGCTGCGCGGGAATGCTCTCCGCCATCTCCGCCTCGATCCCATATTCCGCCGGCCAGTGCTTGGGCGCGTAGAAAGTCCCGAACACGCGGTCCATCACCGGCAGCATCGACGAATAATTGTGGTCCTTGTGGTCGAGCTTGCTGTGATGCCAATGGTGGAAGAAGGGGCTGGACAGAATCTCCTCGAAGGGGCCGAGCCGCACGCGAATATTGGCGTGGATGAAATAGCTCCAGATCGAGCCGATGAAGAGAATCGCCGCGACGACGAGGTCGGGCTTCGACCCCGCCGCGCCGGCGAGGCCGGTCGCAAAGAGCAGGGTGAAGCCGCAGAGCCGCGTGAAGACGAGATCGACCGGATGCGCGCGCGTGTTGACGAGAAAGCCGACGTGCCGGGCGCTGTGATGCACGGCGTGGAAGCGCCACAGGAACGGGATCTCGTGACACCAGCGATGGCCCCAGTAGAAGCCGACCTCGCCCACGACCATCGCCGCGATCATGCGCAGCCACAAGGGCAGATGCGCCCCAAAGCCCGTCACGGCGGAGGGCAGCAGCGCATGCGTCGCCTTGGCGATCAGCGCCATGGGCGGCGTGAGCACGAAGGCGATGGCGAGCGCGTTCAGGAAATACCAGCCGAGGTCGACCGCAAAGCCAGGATAGAAGAATTTGGACTTGCGCTCCGCGAAAAGCGCTTCGAGCGGCGCGAAAACGATCGTGATGACGATCAGGAGCGCGACAGACTGCAACAGCGCGCGCAAGAAAACGGCGAGCTGGGCGTGGGCGGCGAGGAATTCACTCATGCGGGGGCCTCGGGTCTCGAGCGACGCGGCCGATTCGGCGCGCCGGTCTCACCGGAGCGCGTTCCGCCCAGTCTGATCACGTCCAGTCACAACAGGAGCAGGAGGCGAAATTTTGACGGGATTGGCGCATGGGGGCCGCGCAGCGGGATTTCGCACCCATCCGGCGCCCGGCCGGAGGTCCGGTTGTGCCGCTCGAGACGCCGCGCCAGGGATCAGGCGCGCGCGTTTGTTTTATGAAGCGCGATGGACTTTTCCAGTGCGGCGACGTGGCCGCTTTCCTCCTCGATGAACTGCCTGGCGAGGATTTTGATCTCCGGATCGGTCGTCGTCTCGAAAATGTTCTTGTAATAGTCGAGCCCGGCCGTCTCGGCGGCGAGCCCGATGTCCAGGGCCTGCTCGCGACCGATCAGCGGGTCGGCGGCCCAGATCGCGGCCGTCTCCGGACTTTCCAGATCAGGCCAGACGAACTCGTCCGGCCCCATCTCGGGGATGTCGCGGAAGCCCGAGCGCGCCCGCGCTTCATTGAGATGCGCGCGCGAGGCGTTCGCCAGTCGGCGAAACAGCTTCCCGACCTCCCCGTTGCCCGCCGCCTCCATCGCGTCCGCCAATTGACCGAAGCGCAAGGCGGCCTCCTGCTCGATCTTGATCGCGTAAGCGAGAAACTCCTCGACGGATTGCATCCTGCTTCCTCCTCCCCAGATCTGCGGCGCGGGAAAAGCGGCGCTTTGGCCGCTTTCCTCGAAGGCGGGGGCGGGGGCCTTACAGGCCTCCCTGGTGCGCGCCGTGCTTGGAGTCCCATTCCTCCCGCGTGATCCAGGCTTCGAGCACTTTGACGTGGTCGGCCTCTTCCTTGATGAACTCCTTCGCCACCGCGGCGACCTCGGGCGATTTGCTGGTCGCGGCGACGGCGCAATAAAACTCATAGCCTCGCTTCTCGCCCTGAAGCGCGGCTTTCAGCGCGTCGATGCGGGAGAGGGCCGAATCGGCCGCCCAGACGGAGGCGCGCTCCGGCGTGACATGGCTCGGCCACACATAGTCCGGGGGAACGTTTTTCGTCGGGTCCACGGAGCCGGCCCGCGCCTTGGCCTCGGCGAGATGGCGCCGCGAGAAGCCCCCGAGCTGACGGAACAGCGTGGCGACCCGGTGATTGCCGCACGTCTCCATCGCCGCGGCGAGCTCCTCGTAATGGATCGCCGCGTCCTCCTCGACCTTGACCGCATAGCCCAGAAATTCGTTGACCGTGTTGATTTCCGTGCCGCCCTTGAAGCGGGCGGCGGCGTGAGTGATGTGAGGTCCTTGCGCCGGTAGGGTCTGATCGCCCTCGAAGGCGACGATGACGTCCTCGTTGCGCACGAAATATTGGCAAGCCAGCCGGTAGCGCGGCGGCATGTCGTTGACCTCGGCGTTCTCGATCTCCGCCTTGGTGATCTTGCCGAGCTGTTTTAGAAGCTCTTTTTCCTTCTCCGTGAGCGCAATCGCGTATTTGACGTCTGGATCGAGGTGCTTGATCTCGACGAGGCAGGAGCCGCACTCCCCATCCTGGCAATCAAAGGGAAGCGGGATCTTATGCTCCTTCGCCACCGCGAGCAGCGTTCCGCGGTCGCCCGCGATAGCATAGACGGTGATGTCTTTCGCCATCACCGGGGATGAGAAAGTTACGTTCGCCACGGCGTCTCCTCCTGATCTGCGATTTAACTGCAGGTTCTTTGCGCAGTGACCGAGAAGGCAAATTCCGGGCCAATCAATAGATGACAAACGTCAATGAAAGAAGCCGCGTTATTGAGGCGCGACGGACAATTTGATCCGCTTTCCAACACTCTTGAACGAACCCCGACAGCTTTGTCTGGGTGAAGAAAACGGCGCCTGCGAAGCCGCCTGTCGCGAGGGCGAAAAGCCGCCCCCGCAATTGACTAACGCCGCTCTCTTCCCCTATATGCGCGGCGGCGGCGTCGCTCCGAAAGGGGCGGCGCCGGCCTCTTTGCTCGCATGGGTTTCTGTCCGGCGCGCGGCGGTCTCGCTGGACCCCCTTGAGAGGCTTCGCAGCGCGAAACGCAAAAATTTCGCCGCGCAATCGGCGGGCTTCGCAACGAAAGCCCCGGATTTCGCGGCGCGGACAAAAGCGGCGGGCCAAAAAGCCTCGTCGCGAGCGGAGAACGACAGTGAAAAGAACCTATCAGCCAAGCAAGCTCGTCCGCAAGCGCCGCCATGGTTTCAGGGCGCGCATGAAGACGGTCGGCGGCCGCAATGTCATCGCCGCCCGCCGCGCCCGCGGCCGCAAGCGCCTCTCGGCGTAAGGGGAAGCCGGGCTCTCGCCCGAAGCGCCTAAGTCCCGCCGCAGGCCCCCGACGCGCCGCTGGATCTCGACCGAGATGAAAGAGGCCGAACAGCCTAAGAAAAGCCCTCCCGCGCGGCTGCTGCGCCGTAGCGAGTTTCTGCGCGCCGCAGCGAGCGGGCTTTCGCGCTCTTCGCGCGCCTTCAAGCTGCAAATGGCCGCGCGCGAGGATGGCGATAACGAGCCGCGCTTCGGCTTCACCGTGACGAAACGGGTCGCCAAAGCCGTCGGGCGCAACCGCATCCGCCGCCGGCTGAAAGAGGCCTTGCGCCTTTCGGGCGCCCTTGCCGCCACGAAAGGCTGCGACTACGTCTTCGTCGCTCGGCGCGAGGCGCTCGCCGCGCCTTTCCCCGAACTCGAGGCGCAGATGGCGGAAGCCTTCCGCCGTCTCTCTCGCGCTCGCGCGAAAACCCATCCGGATCAGGCCGCGAAGGAGCCATGACCCAACATACCAAGAACTGGCTCATGGCCGTCGCGCTGTCGCTGATCTTCATTGGCGCCTACGATCACTACTATCTCCAGCCGCAGGTGGAGAAGCAGCATAAGCTCGCCGAGCAGCAGCAGCGGGAGGCGAAGCTTCCCAAGCTCGGCGCGCCCGCGAAGACCGGCGCGAGCGCTCCGGCGGCCGCGGCTGCGGTCAAATCGCGCGACGCGGCGCTCGCCGAGAGTCCGCGCATTGCGATCGACACGCGCTCGCTTAAAGGCTCGATCGCGCTGAAGGGCGCGCGCATCGACGACCTCTCGCTCAAGCACTATCGCGAGACGGTGGATCCCAACAGCCCCATCATTTTGCTGCTCTCTCCGGAGAACACGGATCAGCCCTATTTCGCGGACTGGGGCTTTCTCTCGGCCCAGGTCGAGAACGCGCCGATTCTGCCGGACACCGACACGCTCTGGACCGCCGATCGCCAGAAGCTGACGGCGGGCGAGCCCGTGACGCTGACCTGGGACAACGGCCAGGGTCTCGCCTTCAAGCGCAAGATCTCGCTCGACGACGAATATATGTTCACGATCGAGGACAGCGTCGAAAACCACGGCGAGAAGCCGGCGGAGCTTTTTTCCTTTTCGCGCGTCACGCGCGTCGGCCAGCCCAAGAGTTCCGGCTATGCGGCGCTGCACGAGGGCTTCATCGGGATGCTCGGCGACGGAAAAAGCCAAGAGTGGAAATACGACAAGGTTGAAAAGGAGCCGAAAGGCGTCGAGTTCAAGGGCGTCGGCGGCTGGGTCGGCTTCACCGACAAATATTGGGGCGTCGTGACGGCGCCAGATCCCAATCGGGCGATCGAGGGATGGTTTCGAGCCGAGGGCGGCTCCGTGAAGACCTATGTCGCGGAAGCCTATGGCGAGCCGGTCGCCGTCGCGCCGAACGCCGCCGCCACGAACTCGCTCCATGTTTTCGCTGGCGCGAAGGAGGTCGATGTTCTCGACGCCTATGAGAAGAGCGCCGGACTCAAGGGCTTCGACCGTCTGATCGACTGGGGCTGGTTCTACTTCATCACCAGGCCGATGTTCCGGCTGATCGACTTCCTTTACAAGTTCCTCGGCAATTTCGGTCTCGCCATTCTCGCCGTGACGGTGATCGTCAAGCTCGCCTTCCTGCCGATCGCCAATGCGAGCTACAAGTCGATGGCGAAGATCAAGTCCATCCAGCCCAAGATTGCGGCCTTGAAGGAGCAATACGGCGACGACAAGCAGAAATTCAACATGGAGCAGATGGAGCTCTACAAGCGCGAGAAGGTCAATCCGCTCGGCGGCTGCATCCCGCTGCTGTTGCAGATTCCGGTGTTCTTCTCGCTCTATAAGGTGCTCGTCGTCACGATCGAGATGCGCCAGGCGCCCTTCTTCGGCTGGATCAGGGATCTCTCGGCGCCCGACCCGACCAACATCTTCACGGCCTTCGGGCTCATCCACTGGGATCCCACGAAGGTCGCGCTCTTTGGGCCCTATCTCGTGCTCGGCATATGGCCGATGCTGATGGGCGTCACGATGTGGCTGCAGATGAAGATGAACCCGGAGCCCACGGACGAGATCCAGAAGAGCATGTTTTCCTGGATGCCGGTGATCTTCACCTTCACCATGGGCGGTTTCGCCTCCGGCCTCGTCATCTACTGGACTTGGAACAATCTGCTGTCGATCACGCAGCAATGGATCATCTACGCGCGCGCCGGCCAGAAGTTCGAGCTCTGGGACAATCTGCGCAAGACGTTCGGCAAAGCCTGAGGGGCGGGCAGGGAGCAGCGAATTAGCGGGTAGAACGCTCTATTCGCCATTCGCTACCCGCTATTCGCTATGACTCCAGACGAACCCGACTTCACCGAGGCCGGCCGCCTGCTCTTCGCGGGTCCGTGCGAATTCATGTTCGGCGGCGCCAAGACGGGCGATCTGCCGCCGGCCGATCTCCCGGAGATCGCCTTCGCCGGACGCTCGAACGTCGGCAAGTCGTCGCTGCTCAACGCGCTGACCTTCCGCAAATCGCTCGCGCGCGTCTCGCGCACGCCGGGGCGCACGCAGCAGCTCAACTTTTTCGAGCTCGGATCGCCGCCGCGGCTGCGTCTCGTCGACATGCCGGGCTATGGCTTTGCGGCGGTCGGCAAGGAGAAGACCGCCTACTGGCCGATTCTCATTCGCGACTATCTGCGCGGCCGCGCGAAGCTCAAGCGCGTTTTCGCGCTCGTCGACGCGCGGCGCGGCGTCGGAAAGCTCGACGAGGAGATGTTCGAGCTTCTGGACAAGAGCGCCGTCTCCTATCAGGTCGTGTTGACGAAGCACGACGAGCTGAAGATCTCGGAACGCGAGCCAGCGCTGGAGGCGGCGCGCAAGGCGCTGGAAAAACGCCCGGCGGCTTATCCCGAGATCGCCTTCACCTCGGCGGAAAAAGGCGAGGGCCTGGAGGAGCTGCGCGCCGGAATTGCTCGGCTGCTCGCGGGACGGTGAGGGGCGAGCGGAGTAAGTCCGACGCTTAGAGCGAATTCCGCAAAAGTTGATCGACTTGTGCAATCAGAATTCGCTGCAGCATATGGATCTGGCGCGATTTCTTATCGCTGGACAGGCAGTCGCGACAAGCCGACATTCTCGCCGTTGGCCGCAAGCCTGCGACGAATCGCCTCAAGCGCGGCCGGAACCAATAACCCACTCAATAGTTCCGCTGAGGCTGTCGCTGCGAACTCTGCCTAAGAGAGCCGAGCTTGAGCGCGTGCGGCTTGGCTTCGGCTCGCGTTGAGGGGAGCGTCAAACGGCATTCATCAAGGCAGAGAATCGCGGCGGAGGAGAATTTCAAACGTGCAATATCCGCAGTCTCCTAGATGCGGCACGACCACGCAAATTTCAACCAGTCGGTGTGGAAGGAAAAGCGATGAAGCTTAGAAGAACCTGATTACGCCTGAAGGTCAGCCAGCTTGAGGAGTTGGTGGGGCATGGGGGCGGTTGAGAGAGCGACGGCGGCGAGACGCGGGATCATCTGGCCGAGATCATATCTTCGATTGAAGCGATACTCGAACTCGGCGAGGTAACGGGCAGCGTGCTTTTCTCGCACGGCGCGGTATGTTCCGAGGAGCGCCGCCTTGATGTTGCCAAGCGCCGTGTTGACCCACTTGAACGTGGGGTTCTTGACGGCGGCTCTTGCAGCCTTGGAGCCTGACCCGGCGATTATCGCCTTGTGCGAGCAACCAGCCTCAACGACGGCGGAAAAGCAGGCCAAGCCGTCGGAGACGACCTCGGCGCCCGGCGTCAACGCCGTGCTGGCGAGCTTTTTCAGCGCATGCTTGCTGAAGGCCTTTACCCGCCGCAAGATGATCTGATGCGGCTTGCCATCGTCGGTGGTCTGGACCGCGGCGACGAAGGGCGTCTTGCCTTCGGCGCCGCGCCCGGGAGGCCCGGAACGCTCGCCGCCGAGATAGGCGTCGTCCATTTGGATCTTTCCCTTCAGGCGTTTCGTGGCGTTGCGCTCGATCATGACCTGCGCGAGCTTGTGCTTCATCTTCCAGGCGGCGTTCTGGGTGATCCCGAGCCGTCGCGCGAGCTCGAGGCTGGAGATGCCCTGCTTGGTTTGCGTGAGGTGATACATGGCGGAAAACCACAGGCGCAGCGGCAGTTTGCTGGCGGCGAAGATGGTCCCGGCGCGCACCGAGGTCTGCTTGCGGCACGCGCCGCATTGGAACAGCAGGCGCATCCCGCGCGTCACGACACAGTGCGCCTTACCGCCGCAATCGGGGCATTCGAACCCGTTCGGCCAGCGCCAGTTGACCAGCGCCGCGTGACACTGCTCCTCGCTGCCGTAGGCCTTGTTGAACTCGGTCTCGCTGAGACCTTTCTGGAATTGCACCTTATTGCGCGCCATGGCCGAACCCTCCCAAAAACAGAATGTTCTGTTTTTGTTCTCACACGAAATTTCGGCTGACGCAAGGGCGTAATCAGGTAGAAGAAAGATGCGAAGGGCTTTGCTCGCCTTCGGGGCCGGGGCAGCGGCGATGTCGGGGGCCGCTCTGGCGCAGACCAGTCCCGAGAAGCCCAACATCTTGTTCATCATGGGCGACGACATCGGCTGGATGCAGCCGAGCATCTACCATCGCGGCTTGATGGTGGGGGAAACGCCCAACATCGACCGCATCGGCCAAGAGGGCGCGATCTTCATGGACTATGTCGCCATGCAGAGCTGCACCTCGGGGCGCAACGCCTTCTTCACCGGCATGTATCCACTGCGCACCGGGCTGATCCCGCCCCAACTGCCGGGCAGTCCGTCCTATCTGCGGCCAGGCACCCCGGCGATCGCCAAGTTCCTGTTCGATCTCGGCTACACCACCGGCGAATTCGGCAAGAACCATCTGGGTGACCACACGGCCGCTCTGCCGACCGCGCATGGCTTCCAGGAATATTGGGGATATTTGTACCACCTCGACGCGATGCAGCAGGTGAGCTTCCCCGACATCAACAAGAGCCCGACCGAGCAGGGCATCGTTCCGCCGTGCAAGAACACGCCGGTCGCCGGCCTTCCTGAGGTCCCGGGCGCGGTCGACCCCAAAACAACGGTTTGCCTGACGCCGCCGCGCCCGGTCATCTGGTGCCACTCCTCCGACGGAACCGAGAAGAACCAGACGTGCAAAGACGAGGGTCCTCTGACGCTCGATCGGTCGCGGACGGTGGACGAGGAGATTTCCGCCAAGGTCATCGACTTCCTCGACCGCAACGACCCGAAGAAGACCAATAAGCCCTTCTTCGTCTGGTACAACCCGGCGCGCATGCATGTCACGACCGTGCTACCGCCGAAGTATGAGGCCATGCTTGGCGTAAGGGGTGGCAAGGATTGGGGCGTCAATGAAGCCGGCATGAAGCAGATGGACGACAACATCGGCTATGTGCTGCAGAAGCTCGAGGACATGGGCCAGCTCGAGAACACGATCATCGTCTTCACCACCGATAATGGCGCCGAGGCCATTACCTTCCCTGACGGCGGCGTCACGCCGTTCAAAGGTCAAAAAGGCGAGGCTTGGGAAGGCGGCTATCGCGCGCCGCAGGTCGTGCGTTGGCCAGGCCACATCAAGCCGGGCACGGTCAAGAACCAGTTGTTCGCAGCTCTCGACTGGTTGCCGACGCTGGTCGACATTGCCGGCGGCCCCAAGGGCGATGCGCTGAAGAAGGAAATCGAGGCCGGCAAATACAAAGGCATCGTCAAGACGACGCTCGACGGCTTCGACCAGCGCGACTACCTCGAAGGCAAGTCGCCCACCTCGGCGCGCGATCACTTCTTCTACTACTCGGGAGCGACGCCCTCCGCGGTGCGCTACAAGAACTGGAAGATGTACTACAACATGGCGCAGCCAGGTGCGGAAGGTTGGCTCCTGCCGCTCACCCCGTTCCACTGGACGCTGGTCCAGAACATCAAGCGCGACCCCTTCGAGCAGAATGTCGGCCTCAGTCAGAAGTCGGCGATGGCTCTGGGCGGCGCGCTCGGCGCGCCAGCCACAGCTTACATATACGATTGGAACATGCTGCCGGTCGGTCAGCAATTGTGGCTGGAGGAACTGCTGTCATACGAGAAGTACCCCCGCTGCAGCCCGCAGAGACCTATAACCTCAAGCAGGTCATAGAGGAGGTCAAGAAGGCGCACGCCAATCACCCCAGCGATTGACCGCCTGAGACGAGTATGAAGCGAAGGACAGGCGCCTGAAAAGGGCGCCTGTTTTCAGATATTATAGCCACCGGCGACGTTTTTTGGGCGGAAGACTTGGATTGCCGATGTCGGCCGTCGCTTGACCTGCCTCGTCGAACAGTTCTCCCCCGCCTTGCGCTATCGCAAAGCGCATGATTACGCCGATCGCAGCTGCTAACGGCACCGCGATAAGGAGACCGATAAAGCCGAACAAATAGCCGAAGGCGGCTATGGCGAACATGATGGAGACAGGACCGAGCTTGACGCGCGCGCCCACCAGCCGGGGAGCTAATACGTAATCGGCGGCTAATTGTCCGAGTAGGAAAATACCTAAAATAGTTGGAATCAAGCTCCAACTTGGCCAAAACTGAATGAGCGCCACGCTGACCGACAGCACGACGCCTGTGAGCAAGCCCAAGTAAGGTACAAAACTGACCAAGCCGGCGCCCAGCCCGATTAGATAAGCGTGGTTGAGGCCTGTAAGCCTTAGCGCGACGGCATAATACAAAGCGAGAATGAGGCAAATCACCCCTTGGCCGCGTAGGAATGCGGCGACCGTTTCATGGATCTCGCGCGCCAGCGCCCGCACGGTTTCCCGCTGCGTCGGTGGAACCATCTTGTCGAGTGCCGCGAGGATTTGTTCCCAATCGACGAGCGAATAGAAGGTGACAATCGGAACTACGACCAGAAGGGAGAGAATCGAAATCAACGCGCGGCCATCCGACCACAGAATGTGCAAGAGGTTAGCGCTCAAATGGGCGCCGAAGGTCGTCAGTTCGCCTGTCGACTGCTGGGCCTCGCTCAAACCCTCGCTGATGATCTTATGCAACCACGGCCGGCTCGGATCGTCCGCCAGCGCTTGCAGTCTTGTGACGTAAGTCGGGAACTTCTCGATAAAGGTTGCGACCTCCTGGCCTAGGATCGGCGTAAGGACGATGATCAGTGCGATGATGGTGACGTAGAAAAGGCCAATGATCCCGAGCGCTGCGCCACTTCGGCCTAGCCCCAGTCGCTCGAGCCGGGTGACAAGCGGATCGAGCAGATAGGCCAGCGCGATCCCTACCAAAAAAGGCAGTAGGATTTCGCGCAACAAGACAATCGTCCCGGCGAGGATCACAGCCGCCACGATCCAAAAGATCAAGGGACGCTGATACTTCATGATTTGTCCACACCCCAGGCGACTCTAGCGCAAGAAGGGCGAGAGCTTGCCCGCCAAAAAGCTTACTCAATTCTCATTGAGATAGTAAGCTGCGATCGTGCAATCATTATTAGAGGAACCGCCCATGCCGTCGAACTCGCCCTTCTCCGCGGTCAACCGCCGGGCTCTGCTCTCGACATTGCTGGCGCTTCCGGCCTTGTCCGGCGCGCTGCTTTCCGCTTCTGCCGCGGCGCAGACCCCGACGCCAAGCGATGCGCTGCCGTCGTGGAACGACGGGCCGGCGAAGCAGGCAATCCTCGACTTCGTGCGCGTTACCACCGATCAGACGAGCGCAAATTTTGTCCCTCCAGAGGATCGCATCGCGGAGTTCGACCAGGATGGCACGCTCTGGGTCGAGCATCCGATCTACACGCAGATCGTCTTTTGCCTCGACCATGTCGGTGATCTCGTCAAGGCGAAGCCCCAACTGAGGAACCGCCAGCCGTTCAAGACGGTTCTCTCCGGCGACCGCGAGGCGATCGCCAGGCTCTCCATGCGCGAATTTTTCGAGATCGTGCTGGCGACGCAGAGCGGCATGGACGTCGAGGCGTTCCGGGAGGACGTGAGAAAATGGCTGGCCGTGGCCAAACATCCGCGCTGGGACCGCCCCTACACCGAACTGGTCTACCAGCCCATGATCGAGGTGCTGAACTACATGCGCGCCAATGGCTACCGGACGTTCATCGCCACCGGCGGTAGCGCGGGCTTCGTGGGCGAATATTCCGAGAGGGTTTACGGCATCCCGCCCCAGCAAGTCGCCGGCAGCGAGCAGGCGATCAAATACGGCTACGACAAGGACCACCGGCCGATCCTCACCCGGGAGCCCAAGCTGGTGCTCAATAACCTCGGAGCCGGAAAGATCCAGAACTTCTGGATGTTATACGGGCGGCGTCCTTACGCGGCCTTCGGCAACTCCTCGTCCGACGACCAGCAGATGCTAGAGTACGTGAAGGCGGGCAGCGGCGCGAGGCTTTCGGTCGCGGTGCTGCACGACGACGCAAAGCGCGAATATGCCTACGGTCCGGCGCAGGGGTTGCCCAACACGTCGGTCGGAACCTTTAGCCAGCAGATGTACGACATGGCCAGCAGGCAGGGCTGGATCGTCGTGAGCATGAAGGACGACTGGAAGCGCATCTTCGCATTCGAGTAGCCGGGGCCTCCCGCTACCCTGTCGACATCGCGCGACTGCTAGCGGGGCGCTGAGGCCTGTTGGTGTAAATCCACCCGCTCGGAGTCTCCACTGGGGCGGGACTGTCAGGAATTTTGTGTGCCGGGCCATAGTAGCACCGCTGGAGGCGGACTATGGCGATCAAGAAGGACACACTGGACCAACTTCTTTCGGGGCGCGATCCGAAGGAGGTATTTTCCAAGGACGGGCTTTTCGACGAGCTGAAGAAAGCTCTGGCCGAACGGGTTCTCAACGCCGAGCTGGACGATCATCTTGAAGGCGAGGCGGCGGCGGGCAAAGCCAATCACCGCAACGGCTATTCGAAGAAGACCGTGCTGACCGAGACGTCGAAAATCGACATTAAGGTTCCGCGCGACCGGGAGGGGAGCTTCGATCCGAGGCTGATCGCGCGCTATCAGCGGCGTTTTCCGGGCTTCGACGAGAAGATCGTGTCGATGTATGCGCGCGGCATGACGGTGCGCGAGATCCAGGGGCATCTGCTTGAACTTTATGGACTTGAGGTCTCGCCGGACCTGATCTCGACGGTCACCGACGCGGTTCTGGAGACGGTCGCCGAATGGCAAAATCGTCCGCTCGAGGCAATGTATCCCCTGGTTTTCTTCGACGCGCTGCGCGTCAAAATCCGTGACGAAGGCCTGGTGCGCAACAAGGCGGTTTATGTCGCGCTGGGCGTCACGCCGGACGGAACCAAGGACATTCTGGGCCTTTGGATCGAAACCTCGGAAGGCGCCAAATTCTGGCTGCGGGTGATGAACGAGCTGAAAAACCGCGGCGTCGAGGATGTGCTTATCGCCGTCGTCGACGGCTTGAAGGGCTTTCCGGAGGCGATCAACGCGGTTTTCCCACAGACGGTCGTGCAGACCTGCATCGTCCATCTCATTAGAAACGCGATGGACTTCGCCTCGTGGAAAGACCGCAGGGCTATCGCCGCCGAACTGAAGAAAATCTACCGGGCGAAAGACGCCGACGCCGGCAAAGAGGCCCTTGACGCTTTCGACGCCGGTCCTTGGGGCAGGAAATATCCCTCGATCGCCCAGAGCTGGCGGCGAAACTGGGAACAGGTCATTCCCTTTTTCGCCTTTCCCGAGGCGGTGCGCCGGATCATCTACACCACGAACGCCATAGAATCCTTGAATGCAAAACTGCGGCGCGCCGTGCGGACGCGCGGACATTTTCCAACCGACGACGCCGCGATGAAACTGCTGTATCTCGTCTTGCGCCAAGTCGCGGGAGAATGGAAAATGCCGCCGCGCGAATGGTGCGAGGCCAAAACGCAATTCGCCATCATGTTCGACGAAAGGTTCGTCACAGCGTGATGGTCAACCCGGCCCCGCACACAAAATTTCGGACACTCCCACTGGGGCAGCAATGCGCCAACAGCCCTCATTTCCAGTATGGCGCGACTATTGCTTCGAAGCCCCCAGGAGTTGACAACGCGACAATGCGGATCGAAAGCCAAAAGGGCTGTTCAGACCGCGGTGGCCTCGATAACTTTAAAATCGTCTCGACCATAAACTTAGAGACGTGCCGACCTCCCTGACACGATGGCTCGCCTAAATCGGCCAATGCTCAAACATGAATGAGCATGAGCGTCGGCTATCGACGAAGCGGCTCCGCAACACGACCTATCGCGGCGCACCCGGCTTCCGTTCATCGAACTTCCAGCGATCGACCGTGATGTTCTCGAGTGTTTCGAGAACGGACGGAACCGTGGGACTTGATAATGACCTCCATAGAATCAACCGCTTTCGGACGTCTCGAAGCCGAAGGTCGGCTCATGAAGTCCGCACACAAGGCGCCGACGCACGCCTCTGGCCGCTTCGGTTTTCGCGGCGAAATCGCCATCACGCTCGATCCGCTCTCAAACCTGGAGGCAGCCTTCGCCGCCGCTGAAGGCGACGACGCCGCATTGTCATTTCTGGCCGGATCGCTGACGAGCTACAAGCAGCTCCCAGATCTCGTCGAAGCCGTTGGCGCCAATCTGAAGCCTGATGGCAAGTATTTTATCTACGTTGGCGATCTCGAGCGCTCATCCCGCTATTCTATTAGCTTTAATGGCGTGCCTCTGAATGTAATGCCAATCGACGATACATCAGTATACAATGAGCTAATCGATTTTTTGTATCTCGATAAGACAAAAATGAAAAAGTTTGATACGGCGCAAAAGATCGACGCCATCGTGGACGCCGCGAAAAACTATGATAGGGCCTATGAAGCGATTACCTACGAGGAAGGCTTGAGCCGGCTCTGATCTTAGAGCGCAATGATGCGGCGCAAGACAACAAAGCTATAGCAAGTTCCGACGATGTTGGGCCACTTCTTCGCTCGGGACTTGCTCAGATAATCTGATATTTACCGTTCCATTCCGATATCGGAAGGCGCTCGAAAGCCGGGCCGCCCTTGGCGAGGGCTGGATTCAACAAGGCGGAAACCGGCGCCCGCCTCGATTTGGGTATTGTCGGAAACCATCCAAAAGAGGGTCGCTTCGGCTCAACGACGGCCGTAAGCCGAAACCTGTGTCGCCGGCGCCAAGCGGTGGGTTTCAGTGACCGCGCCGCGCGAAAATCACACCGCCGCGGAATGCCGCGCCGCGCCCTTGTCCAGGTAAGCGTCGAAGGCCGTCGCGGCGAGACGCACGAAATGACGACCCGTCGGCGTCATCGTGAGGCGTCGGCCGGAGAGCGTGGCGAGGCCTTGCTCGAGGAAGGTCTCGAGCCGCGGAACGGCGTCGTCGAACGCCTCCTCGGGGAAGCCCTGCGCCGCCGCCTCGGCGCCATAATCGACCTCGAACTGACACATCAGTTTTTCGATCACCGCGCCGCGCGCCATGTCCTCGCGCGAAAAGGCGAGACCGCGGTTCGTCGAAAAACGGTCGGCCTCGATGGCGCGCCGCCAGCCGGCGAGATCGGCGGCGTTGCCGATGTAACCTTGCGGCAGCTTGCCGATGGAGGAGACGCCGAAGGGCAACAGCGCGTCGGCGGGGTCGACCGTATAGCCCTGAAAGTTACGATGCAGCGTTCCGGCGCGCCAGCAGTGCGTCAGCGTGTCTTCGGGACGCGCGAAATGGTCGAGCCCGATAGCGACGAAGCCCGCGGCCTCGAGCGTCTCGCGCACGGCGTCGGCTTGCGCGAGCCGTTCGGCCGCCCCCGCAAGCGCGGCGGCGTCGATGAGCTTCTGATGCGTCTTGAACCAGGGCACATGCGCATAGCCGAAGACGGCGAGACGCGACGGCGCGAGCCCGGCGGCGAGCGTCGCCGTGCGGCGCACGTCCTCGACGCTCTGGCGCGGCAGCCCATACATCAGATCGATGTTGATCGCCTCGATCCCGGCGCCGCGCAGCATCTCCACCGATTTCGCGACGAGCTCATAGGGCTGCACGCGGCCGGAGGCTTCCTGCACATGCGGGTTGAGATCTTGCACGCCCAGACTGGCGCGATTGACGCCGGAGCGCGCCAGCGCCTCGACAAATTCCTGCGTCAGCACGCGCGGATCGAGCTCGATCGAATGCTCCGTCTCGGCGTTGATCGAAAAATGACGCGCGATGGTCTCGGAGATCTCGTGAAAACGCGACGGCCCGAGAATGCCCGGCGTGCCGCCGCCCCAATGAATGGAGACGACGCGCCGCGCGCGGGTCGCGCCCGCGACGAGCTCGATCTCGCGCAATAGTGTCTCTTTATAGCTGGTGAGCGGCGCGTCCTGGCGCAGCGCCTTGGTGTGGCAGCCGCAGAAGGCGCAAATTTCCCGGCAGAAGGGAACGTGGAAATACAGAGAGAGTTTTGCATCTTGGGCAAGCGCCGAAAGCCAGGCGCGCGTCGTCTCGTCGCCAATCTCGCGCGAGAAATGCGGGGAGGTCGGGTAGCTCGTGTAGCGGGGCGCAGAGCGCTCGGCGAGCGCGAGGGAAGCGGCGTTCATGCGGTTGCTCGGAACAGATTCTCTTTGGGCGGCGCTTTTCGTGCATAGGCCCGCGGCTGTAAACCGACGGCGACGGCAGACCGAGCGGCGGCCTGCTTCGACCCCTTATAGCGCCTTTGTGCGCTGGCGGCGCGCGTATTGGCTCAAAAAAAAGGGCTGGCGGATGTTTACAGACCGCTTTGGCAGGCCGCGCGAGGAAAGATTTGCGAAAACTTTGGGCGAATGTTTCTGTTTGATGTCCGCTGGCGAGCCGCCGCGCGCAAGCGTCGGAGAAGGAGACGATTTCAGCCGATCAAGGGGTGTAAAGGTAAACCCCTCATTCACACGCCTAGGCTGGAACGAAACCGGAGCAATCGCGTTAATGAGATGTCTGGAGCTTGAAAGAGCATCCGGCGGAGCCAAGAGATTCAAACGGAGTAAACAATGTCATCGAAATTCCTCTCTGTGTTGGCCGGCGTCGCTCTTGCGGCCAGCGCGACCTCCGCTTTCGCTTTCGAGGCGGTGTTGTCCTCGACGAAGGCGCTCCACACGCATCCCTGGCATCGGTCGGCGGTGATCGAACTGCTCGCCCCGACGACGGTGATCAACATCGCCGGTTGCCGTCATGGTTGGTGCGAGGCCGTGGCGCCTAACGGCGTTGTGGGCTTCGTCTACACGCCCGTTCTGGTCGGCGCGGCTCCCGCTCCCGGCTGGTGGTGGGGCTGGGGCGCCTGGACGGCCCCGGTCGTCCCGGTCGCGGCTGCGCCGGCGCCGATCGTCGCGGCGGATCGGGTTCGGGTGGTCCCGGTCGCGGTGGCGGCCCCGGTCGCCCCGGTCGCGACGGCGACGCTGAACCCCTTCGGCCTGTTCGACGTCTTCACGCCGGCTCCGGTTGCTGCGCCGGTCGTAGCCTCCTACTGAGGCCTCGGCGCCTCTCGCCGGCAATTCGCCGGCGAGAGGGGTTGGCGCCTTATCGAGAAGGCCCCAGGCTGCGGCAGCCGCCCCGGGGCCTTTGCTTTTGTCTTCGCTGATCGGTCGCGCGGCGCGACCAGGGCGCGAGCGCTTTATCGCCCGGGGGCGCAACGAACGCCGAGCCTTGTCGCCCCTACGCGCCACCCGTCTCCTCCCTCTCGATCGTGCTGCCCATTTGCATTTGTTGAGCAGGATTGCGCGCCGTCTGGGCCCCCATTTGCGCGAGCCCGCGCGCCAAGGCGGCAAAGCCTGCGATCTCCACCTCCTCGGCGCGGCGCGTCGGCTCGATGCCGGCCGCCTGCAGCAGCGCCAGCGGCTCGACGCCGAGAGATTTGAGGCTTTGGCGCAGCATTTTCCGGCGCTGGCCGAAGGCGGCCTGCGTCACGCGCGAGAAGAGGCGCGCATCGCAGGGGAGCGGCGAAGGGTTGGGGACCAGCTCGACGATGGAGGACGTGACTTTCGGCGGCGGCGTGAAGGCTGAGGGAGCGACGTCGAAGAGAATGCGCGCGCGCGTCCGCCAGCCGCAAAGCGCGCCGAGCCGGCCATAATCCGCGCGCTGTTTCGGCGTCGCGACGATGCGCGCCGCAACCTCGCGCTGGAACATCAGCACATAGCGATCGAAGATCGAGGGCCAGGGCTCGGCCTCGATCCAGCGCGCCAAGAGAGCGGTCGCGACATTGTAGGGGAGATTGGCGCAGATGCGCGCCGCGCCGCCGGCGCCTCTTTCACGCACGAGCGCAGCGGGGTCGAGCGTCAGCGCATCGCCTTCGACGACCTCGAGCCGATCCGGATAATGCGCGGCGATCTCCGCGAGCGCGGGGAGACAGCGCGCGTCGCGTTCGATCGCGATGATCTTCGCCGCGCCTTCGCTGAGCAGCGCGCGCGTCAATCCGCCGGGGCCGGGGCCGATCTCGACGATCGTCGCGCCCTCCAGCGGCCCCGCGGCGCGCGCGATGCGCCCGGTGAGATTGAGGTCGAAGAGAAAGTTCTGCCCGAGCGCCTTGCGCGCGTCGAGCCCGTGGCGCGCGACGACCTCGCGCAGCGGCGGCAGGCCGTCATTCATGCCCGCAAACGGCCGGCGAGCCGGATCGCTTCGATGAGGCTCGTCGGATCGGCGACGCCCTGGCCGGCAATGTCGAAGGCCGTGCCGTGATCCGGCGAGGTGCGGATGAACGGCAGACCCAGCGTGACATTGACGCCGCGATCGAAAGCGAGCGTCTTGATCGGGATCAGCGCCTGATCATGCGTGGGGCAGAGCGCGACATCGTAACGCTCTCTCGCTCGCGCGTGAAAGAGCGTGTCGGCGGGGAAGGGGCCTTGCGCGTCGATCCCCTCCGCTTGCAGCGCCGCGATCGCCGGCGCGATGACCTCGATCTCCTCGCGCCCCATCGCGCCGTCCTCGCCCGCATGGGGATTGAGCCCCGCGAAGGCGAGGCGCGGGCGCGCGACCCCGAAGCGGCGCCCGAAATCCTGTGCGACGATGCGGCCGGTCTCGACGATGAGCGCGCGCGTCAGGAGGCGCGGCGCCTGGTTCAGCGCGACATGGATCGTGATCGGGACGACCGCAAGCTCCTCGGCGTAGAGCATCATGACCGGCTGCGCCTCGACGTCGAAGAAGCGTTTCGCCAGCGCGCCGAGGAATTCCGTGTGTCCGGGAAAGGCGAAGCCCGCGGCGTAGAGCGCGGCCTTGGCGATAGGCGCGGTCACGACGCCGCGCGCCTCCCCTTTTGCGACGCACTCGACGGCCCGCTCGATGGAAAGGATTGTCGCCGCCGCGTCCGCGCCGTCGCTCTTGCCAGGCTCGCCTATTATGGAAAGCCCGAGCGGCACGACCGGAAAGGCGGTTTCAAACGCGTCGTTCGCTTCGCGCGGCGTCGTCTCCTCCACCTCGACGTCGAGCGCGAGCGCTTTGGCGACGCGGCGATAGAGCTCCGGATCGCCGAGCGCGAAGAAAGGCGGCAAGGATTGCGCGTTGCGCGCGGCAAAGCTTTTCAGCGCGATCTCGGGGCCGACGCCGGAAGGATCGCCTTGCGTGAGGGCGAGGGGAAGCGGGATCATCGCTGGACTATAAGCAAGTCTCGCCCGCGCGGACAGGCGCGTCGCGCTCCTGCGTCTCCCTGCGAGGCAAGAGAGCAGCGGGTCGGGCGCGCGCAAATTCCCTCTCCCCGCTCGCGAGAGAGGGTAAGGGTGAGGGGCCTGCGCCGCCGTCAAGCCTTGCAAACGCGAGGACTTCAGCGGAAATCGGAGCGTTGCAGGGACTCTTCACGCTCCTCACTCCCGCCCTCTCCCGCAGGCGAGGAGAGGGAGCTAAGCGCCACCCTGCGCTTTTCTCGGAAGGACACGCCCATCGCCGCTCCCTTTTGCGCCGTCATTGGCGCCGGACCTGCGGGTCTCATCGCCGCCGAGCGGCTCGCGCACGCCGGGGCGCGCGTCGAGGTCTTCGATCATATGCCCAGTCCCGCGCGCAAATTTCTGATGGCCGGGCGCGGCGGCCTGAACTTGACCCACAGCGAGCCGCTGGACCTGTTTCTCACGCGCTACGGCGCCGCCGGAGGACGCCTGGAGCCTTATCTTCGCGCCTTTTCACCGCAGGATCTGCGCGACTTTTGCGCCGGGCTCGGGGAGGAGACTTTCATCGGCACGAGCGGCCGGGTCTTTCCCAAAAGTTTCAAGGCCTCGCCGCTGTTGCGGGCGCTCCTCGCCAGGCTCGCTAACCAGGGCGTCCGTCTCAGAACGCGGCATGGTTTCCTGGGCTTCGGGCAGGGGGGCGCGCTGAAGCTCCGCGACGCCTTTGGCGCGACGCTTGAAATCACGCCGGACGCCGCTGTCTTCGCGCTCGGCGGCGCCTCCTGGCCACGGCTCGGAACGGATGGCGGCTGGACGCGCGCCTTCGGGGAGGCGGGGATCGCGCTCGCGCCGCTCGCGCCGGCGAATTGCGCGCTGCATCTCGCCTGGAGCCCGCATTTTCTCGAAGCCTTCGAGGGCCAGCCGCTGAAGTCGCTGCAAGTCTTCCATGGCGACAAGGCCGCGCGCGGCGATCTCCTCGTGACGCGACGCGGGTTTGAGGGCGGCCCGGCCTATGCACTCGCCTCCGCCGTGCGCGAGAGCCTCGCAAGGGGCGATGCGGCGACGCTTACCCTCGATCTGCGTCCGGATCAGAGCGTCGAGGTTCTCGCCGCAAGGCTCGGGCGCCCACGCGGAAAGGCGTCGCTCGCGACGCATCTGCGCAAGACACTCGCGCTGAGCAAGATCGACATTGCGCTGCTCCGCGAAGCTTCGCCCGAAGGTCTGCCCCAAGATCCGCAGGCTCTCGCCGCCCGCGTGAAGGCCGTCCCCTTGGAAGTGGCCGGCGTCGCCGGCTTCGAGCGCGCGATCTCGACCGCCGGCGGCGTCGCCTTCGACGCGCTGGACGCGGACCTCATGCTAAACGTTCGCCCAGGGATTTTCGTCGCCGGCGAGATGCTCGACTTCGACGCTCCGACCGGCGGCTATCTGCTCCAGGCGGCCTTCTCGACCGGCGTCGCTGCGGCCCAGGGCGCCGCGCGTTTTCTTGGGCTCTCTATATCTTCTTGATGAAGCCCGCTCACTTCGAGAAGAGCGCCAGCGCCTCTTTGGCCAGCACGCCGCCGGTGATCTCGACATCTGCGAAGGGCGCGGCGGCGGCGATGGCCTTGTCGTCGATCATGATCTGGCCGATGCGCTTCGAAAGCTCTTCGATCGAAGCGCCATAAACGACGCGGCCGAAACCGCACCAGATGATCGCTCCCATGCACATGGGGCAGGACTTGCCGGTCGTGTAGATCGTCGCGCCCTTCATCTCCTCCGCCGGATGGGCTGCGGTGAAGGCGCGGATCGCCATCATCTCGCCATGCGCGGTCGGATCGTTGAGGCGCTGGCCGCTGTTGCGCCCTGTGGCGAGCACGCGGCCGTTCTTCGCGATCACCGCGCCGAAGGGAAAGTCGCCCTGCGCGGCCTCGGCCAGCGCCAGGCGCATGAAGCGCTCGTCCTCAGTCTGCGCGGGCTTGAGCATCGCGCGCGCGAAGGCGGGGCGCGCGGCGAGGACTACGCCCGCGGCGAAGAAAGCGCCCAGCGCGGCGCGCCGATCAGGTTTGGCGCAAGCGCCACATGTACAGCCCGACATCTCATCGCTCCAGAAGGCCTCGCTGGCCAAGCCTATATTGCTCAGCGCCAGATTGCCAAAAGCCGCTGCAGGGGACAATCTGTGACCCGACGCAGCTAGCGGTGATCGAAAATGACGGTCGCGCGCTCCTGCCCGCGCTGATCTCTCGCTTCGCCGCGGCTAAATAGAACGAGATCCCGCAGCCCGGACGCTTGCCGGGCGGCGTTCGGGCGGCAGACGAAGCTCGAGGAGGCGCTTCATGATAACGGCCGCGATCGGCGACATTCACGGGATGCTCGGTCTTCTCCAGCGCCTCCTGTGCGAGATCGCCGATTATGCCGAGAGCCAAGGATGGTCGGAGCCTCCGCGACTGGTCTTTCTTGGCGACTATGTCGACCGCGGCCCGGCCGTGCGCGAGGTCGTGCAGCTCGTGCGCCAGCTGCAAGAGAAGGGCGCCGTTTGTCTTCGCGGCAATCACGAGGAGATGATGGCGCGCTGCCGCAGCGGCCCCTTCGCGATGTCGCAGTTTCTCGCCAATGGCGGCGTCGCGACGCTCGCCTCCTATGCGGATCGCTTCGGCGACTTCGAGGAAGATCAGCACTGGATGGCCGCGCTGCCGACCTCCTATGAGGACGATCTGCGCATCTTCGTCCACGCGGGGCTCATGCCGCGCCGCCCGCTCGACGCTCAAGACGACGAGACGAAGCTCTGGATCAGAGACAAGTTCCTGAACTTCGACGGCGCCTTTCCCAAATATGTCGTGCATGGGCACACGCCCGTGCAGTATTCGGGCCTCGAGCCCGCGCCCGAGATCAGAACCAACAGATGCGATCTCGACACCGGCGCCTGTTACGGCGGGACGCTCTCAGTCGCCTTCTTCGATGAGCGCCAGGCGGCGCCGTTTCATACGATCAGCGTGAGATAGCAGAGGCGCTCACGTGGGATTGGCAGCGAGCCGTTCACGTCTTGCTCTGGCCCTTCACCGCGCGCGCGCCGGGCCGGCCTTGCCATCGTCCGAGTGACTCGTGATGGCATGCTCGCCGGGATCGAGATAGAGCAGCTTCGAGGCTGTAGCCGCAACGGGAGGACAATCCTTACCGCAAGAAATTATCCGCTGGCCACGGACGAATGCGATGCTGAACCGGGGCGCCTCATGTCACCCCAATAAGTGTCGGTTCAGGCCGCGTCGAGTTTCAGGATTTTTTTGTCTTCACCCGATAGTCCTTTCAACAAATTGTTTTTTGCAGAACTGGAGAATCTGTCCCAGAGATCCTGTCCAACGGAGCAAAGTAAAAATCGATGGACGATTTCTTCTCCCTCGACAAAGGCATTTATTACGAGATCTTGGGTCGTTTTTAACGCTCTGATGTTACATACAGCCGTATGGTCAACCCACGTGCCCGGCAACTGACCATGCACAATGGAGGAAATCTCTCCATACCACTTGTCCAAACGAGAAATTACGCCCAGCTTGCGCTGCCTTTCGCTAAACCCAGGAGTGTGCGTCTTATGGAAGTCCAATATCTCTTTTTTCTCAATATAAAACCCATCATTCCTAACAAGGGTGGCAAGTTCGACCGAATGTGTCCTAAAATATAAATAGTATAATGCGGTCTCAAATACGGCTCTAATTGCACTCGCGGCGGGCTTGTAAAGTGACAATGCAATTAGAGCGGCTACGTTTTGGCCAGCTAGCTGCATCTCCCGTATGAAGGGAAGTGCGGCGTTACCATTGTCCGTATCCTCTAACCGTTTTGCCCAGATGGCCAAGCGGAGATTTACCTGTCCAACTCGCTTTGTCGCATCGATGTCTAGCAGAAAGGTATCGATATTTGCCTTCCAGTCAACCGCTGCCAAGGCTTCACCTAATTTCTTGTGTGGCATTCTACTCTCTCTTTGATATACCCGTCAGATAGGCGTCCCCGGATTCCCCTTTTAGCATTCCAAGCAATTTATCTGAACTCTCAGGCGGGGAGTTTACAAAAAAAGTTCTTAGCATATCACGTAGAGGTTTTCGTTCTAACGCTTTCATTTCCCGAGTGCCAATATCTGGTCTGGAAATCTTCATTAATTGCAGAACCATGCTTTTCGTTAAGTGTCTTTCCTGGATCAGAGAGTAAACCGCTTCGGAATTAGGCTCGGCAGTTGCTGGCGCATTGTCCTCAGATGCGCTCTCTCGGAAAAACAAGGTGACTTCATATATGATCTCACTAAGCTCTCTACCTAGCGATCCCTTCGAAAGCTCGAAGGCAACTTGCTGTAGTTCAGAAGTGGTTAGATCAGACTGAAGCAAAGATGCAACAAAGCACCGCATTGTCCGCTGTCGTGTTTTAGAGCCTATCATCTCTTCTCATGCTCCGGTGCGAGTCATAAGTTCCTGTGCTACGCGCAACAGATTGCTAAAAGCCTCTGTGCTGTAGGGCCTTCCGCTAACCCACACAAAACCCTGTCCTCCTTCTGGCTCAGCAAATGCCTTGAATTTTTTCAACGTATTTGACATGCAGAATGGAGCGAATGAGGCGTTAGCTCGAATTTCGACTTCCTGGTTTGTGATATGTCCGCGTGGGGTGCAATTAAAAAGGATATGTGGAACTGGAGGTGATTCCCCAATTGATTTCGCTGCAATAAATTGCATCATAAGCCCAATCCCGCGTGTCGCATAGCGCTGAGGCATCACCGGAATAAGCACATGATCTGAGTTTCTAAGGGACGTTTTTGTAAACAAAGACCCTGCCGGATGGCAGTCTATAAATACAAGATCGTACACATTCCTGCAGTTCAATACGAACTTATGAAAGCGCTCTTCTATCGATTTCGTATCACCTGTAGCCTGACCGAGGGCTACATACATTAGATCAAGCGTTGATGGAACTATGTCTAGGTGTGCATCAGTATAATTGTATATCCTGAAAGCAATATCTTTAACATTTGGGGGTGAATGGCTTCCGGAAACCTGAATCCGGTAAGGGTTAAGCTTGGTGTCGTCGTCGAACAAAATCGTGATTGTGGTTTTGCGCTGCCCTTCAAGGGGAAAAATAAGTCTTTGCTGGCAGAAATGCTTGAGATAAATTGAATTGTGGGTCATAATCGATTACAAGTACTTTGCGCGGCTTGTTGTTAACCCGATAGCGCGTGCATACTCCTGCTAAATGGGCTGCAACAGTTGTCTTTCCGACGCCGCCTTTCATGTTCATTACTGTAATTACAACGCCCAAGCTCGCCCCCAATTGAGAGGTTAAATCAGATAGTGTTCTCCTACATATTCCTACCTTCAAGGTGCGGCAACATAGAATTTTTGGCGCTTAGGAGGCGGGATCCTTCGGACCCGGAGGAGCCTAATCCCGCACATCCCAGCTAAGACTTGCTCTTGCCCTTCACCGCGCGCGTGCCGGGGCGGCCCATCGTCGAGCGCGGCGCCGGCGCGGGTCGGCCCAGGGGACGCGCTTCGCCGCCGCCGAAATTATGCGGACCCATATCGGCGTCGGTTGGTTTTCGCACACGCGACCCGGGAATGGCGCCCTCTGCAGCTGCGCCGCCTGAAGCGCGCAGATATTTGATCGGCCCGGCCTCGGCCAAAAGCTCTGCCTTCTGCAGGCGCTGGATTTCGTCGCGCAGCCGCGCCGCGTCCTCGAAAGCGAGATCGGCCGCCGCCGCCTTCATCTTCTTCTCGAGCTCGGCGATCACCGCTTGGAGATTATGCCCTGGCGCGATGTCGACGCCGGTCTCGACCGTCAGATGGTCCTGCTCATAGACCGAGCCGAGAATGTCGGCGATGCCGCGCTTGATCGAGGCCGGCGTGATCCCGTGCTCGGCGTTGTAGGCCTCCTGCTTCTTGCGGCGGCGGTCCGTCTCGTCGATCGCGCGCTGCATCGAGCCGGTGACGCGATCGGCATAGAGGATCACGCGCCCGTCGACATTGCGCGCGGCGCGGCCGATCGTCTGAATGAGCGAGGTCTCGCTGCGCAAGAAACCTTCCTTGTCGGCGTCGAGGATCGCAACGAGCCCGCATTCCGGAATGTCGAGGCCCTCGCGCAGCAGATTGATGCCGACCAGCACGTCGAAGGCGCCGAGTCGCAGGTCGCGGATGATCTCGATGCGCTCGATCGTGTCGATGTCCGAATGCATGTAGCGCACGCGAATTCCATGCTCATGCAGATATTCGGTGAGATCCTCGGCCATGCGCTTGGTGAGCACCGTGACGAGCACGCGATATCCGCCGTTGATCGTCACGCGCGCCTCGTGCAGCAGATCGTCGACTTGGCTGCGCGCCTCGCGCACCTCGAGCGGCGGATCGATGAGCCCCGTCGGTCGGATGACCTGTTCGACGAAGACGCCGGCGGTGCGCTCCATTTCCCAATTGCCGGGCGTCGCCGAAACGCTGATCGTCTGCGGGCGCATCGCGTCCCATTCCTCGAAGCGCAGGGGGCGATTGTCCATGCAGGAGGGCAGTCGGAAGCCATATTCGGCAAGCGTCGCCTTGCGACGGAAGTCGCCGCGATACATGCCGCCGATCTGCGGCACGGAGACGTGGCTTTCGTCGGCGAAGACGATGGCGTTGTCGGGCAGATATTCGAACAGAGTTGGCGGCGGCTCGCCGGGTTTGCGGCCGGTGAGATAGCGCGAGTAATTCTCGATGCCGGCGCAGGCGCCCGTCGCCTCCATCATCTCCATATCGAAACGCGTGCGCTGCTCGAGCCGCTGCGCCTCGAGCAGGCGTCCCGTGCGGTTCAGCTCGTCGAGCCGCAGCCGCAGCTCGTCCTTTATGCCCTTCACGGATTGCAAGAGCGTCGGGCGCGGCGTCACATAATGGGAATTGGCGTAGATCTTCACGAATTCGAGATCGACGGTCTTCTTGCCGGTGAGGGGATCGAATTCGTGAATGGACTCGACCTCGTCGCCGAAGAAATTGATGCGCCAGGCGCGGTCCTCATAGTGCGCCGGAAACACGTCGATCGTGTCGCCGCGCACGCGGAAGGTCCCGCGGATGAAATCGGCGGAGACGCGGCGATATTGCAGCGTCACGAGATCGGCGATGAGCTGGCGTTGCTCGAGCTTCTCGTTCAGCGCGACCGAGAAGGTCATCGCCGTGTAGGTCTCGACCGAGCCGATGCCGTAAATGCAGGAGACGGACGCGACGATGATCACGTCGTCGCGTTCCAGAAGCGCGCGCGTTGCGGCGTGGCGCATCCGGTCGATCTGCTCGTTCACCGAGGATTCCTTCTCGATGTAGGTGTCCGAGCGCGGCACATAGGCCTCGGGCTGATAATAGTCGTAGTAGGAAACGAAATATTCGACCGCGTTCTTCGGGAAGAAGCTCTTGAACTCGCCATAGAGCTGCGCGGCGAGCGTCTTGTTTGGCGCCAGGATCAGCGCCGGCCGTTGCGTGCGGGCGATGACCTGCGCCATCGTGAAGGTCTTGCCGGAGCCGGTGACGCCCAGCAGCACCTGATCGCGCTCCTGCGCGGCGATTCCCTTGACGAGCTCTTCGATCGCCTGCGGCTGGTCGCCGCAAGGCTCATATTCGGAGACGAGCTCGAATTTCAGGCCGCCTTCGGATTTCGGCGGGCGTTCCGGGCGATGCGGCGTCCAGGCCGCCTTGTCGCGCACATTGGGATCGCCGAGGCGCAGCAATTCGTCGAGACTCTCGATCGTCGCTTGCGCGCCGCCGAAACCCATAGGCTTGTCGTCGGTCTTGGGCTCGGTGAGGCCATAGCGCTCCATTTCCTCGGCGCTCAGCGCGGTGGCCGGCCCCGCCTCATAGGAGGCTTGCCCCCTGTCCTCGAAGCCGTCGCCGCGCGCAACGAGCGCCGGATTAAGCAATTGCGCGAGATGCGGCTCGAGCGGAGAGAGCACGGGCTTCGCCGCCTTGGCGCGCGTCGCGCGAATCGGGGACTTGGGCTTTTTGGGCGCGGGCATGAGCGCAATATGGGGGATCGGGCCCATGGAGGGAAGCCGCGAAGCCGCATCCGGCGGAAGTCACGGCGCCCACGCGCGGGGCGCAGCTTCCGCAGGAGCGATCGAGGGCATATAGAGGCGAATATGAACCGACGCACCTGGCTCAAGTCTTTGCTGATCGCGCTGGCCTCCCCTTCCCAGGCGGCTCTTGCGCGGACGCAACCCGTCACGCGGCTCGACGATGTGCTGGAGCCCTTGCGCGCCAAGCATGGGCTGCCGGCGCTCGCCGGCGCGGTCGTGAGCAAGGGGCAGATCGTCGGCGCCGCCGCCGTGGGCGCGCGCCTGTTGAACAGCGACAAGAAGGTCACCGTCAACGATCGCTTTCACCTCGGCTCCGACACCAAGGCGATGACCGCGACGCTCGCCGGCATGGCCGTGGAGGCGGGCAAGCTGCGCTGGGACACGACGATTGGCGACGCGCTCGGCGCCAAGGTTCCGGGGATCGAGCCGCGGCTCGCCGCGGTGACTCTGGAGCAGCTTCTGTCGCATTCCGGCGGCATACCCTCCGACACGGACGAGATTCTCAATCTCTATTTCAGTCCGGACGCCTTCAAATATGATCTGCCGACGCAGCGGCTGCGCATTCTCAACGCCTGGAAAAACCATGCCCCCGCGACGAAACCGGGCGCGGAGTTCCATTACGCGAACCTCGGCTATGTCATCGCGGGCGCCATGATCGAGACCGCGTTCGGCGTCTCCTGGGAAGAGCTGATCGTCGACCGGATCTTCACGCCGCTTCGCCTGAGCACGGCCGGTCTCGGGCCGCAGGCGACGACGGGAAAATACGACGCGCCGATCGGCTATCAGATCGGCGACGACGGCGCCGTCACGCCCATGCCCTGGGGGCCGGCCGCGGACGTGCCGCCCGGCGTCGGGCCCGCTGGCGCTGCGCATATGTCCGTGATCGACTTCGCGACATGGGCCGGCTGGAACGCGGGCGGCGGGCGGCGCGGCCCGGCGCTGGTGAAGCCGGAGACGCTTGACCGACTTCACCGCGTGCATGTGACACCGGCAAGCTGCCGAACCCTCGTCCCGGAACGCCGCAGGAGGGGGACTATGCCCTCGGCTGGGGCCTCGCGAAATTCGACTGGACGCGCGCGCCGGTGCTCACCCACAACGGCTCCAATGGGATGAACTTCGCGAAAATTCTCGTCGATCGCGACAGGGACCTCGGCGTCGTCGTGCTGACCAACTACCCCGAGAAGCAGGCCGAGGCGGCGGCGGCCGAAGCGATCGAGACGCTGTACCGGCGTTTCTCAAGTTAAGTCTCGCGACCATGGCCGACGCCAGCAATCTGATCACCGACGTTGCGGGCGTGCGCGTTGGCCATGCGCAGGACGCGACGCTCGCCTCCGGCGTCACCGCCGTCATTTTCGACGCGCCGGCCGTCGCCTCGATCGCCATTCACGGCGGCGCGCCGGGCGTGCGCGACACGGCCCTGCTCGAACCCGAGATGACCGTGGAGCGGATCGACGGGCTGACGCTTTCCGGCGGCTCGGTCTTCGGCCTCGACGCGGCGGGCGGCGTGCTCGAAATCTTGCGCGCGAGCGGGCGGGGTCTTGCAATTGGCGAGGCGCGCGTTCCGATCGTGCCGGGCGCGATCCTCTTCGATCTTCTCAACGGCGGCGACAAGCGCTGGAGCGGTCGTCCGCCCTATTGGGATCTGGGCTTCGCCGCCGCGAAACACGCCGCGCGAGATTTTGCGCTCGGCTCCGTCGGCGCGGGACTCGGCGCCAACACCGTCAATCTCAAGGGAGGCCTGGGCTCTGCCAGCGCCGTGACCTCGGGCGGCTATGTCGTCGGCGCGATCGTCGTGGTCAACAGCGTGGGCCAGGCGACGATCGGCGACGGCCCGCATTTCTGGGCCGCGCCTTTCGAGAGGGGCGCCGAATATGGCGGGCTCGGCTGGCCCGCGCCGGCGCCCGAGACCGCACTCTCGATGCGCCTGAAGACGGATCGGCTCACCAACACCACCATCGCCGTGGTCGCCACCGACGCGCCACTGAGCAAGGCGCAGGCGAAGCGCGTCGCGATCCAAGCGCATGATGGCATGGCGCATGCGCTGCGTCCGTCGCACGCCGCGCTCGACGGCGATCTCATCTTCGCCGCCTCGACCGAGCGTAACCCGCGCCCGCCCCCGCCGCGCGAGCTCGCCGAGATCGGCATGATCGCCGCCGACACGCTGGCGCGCGCCATCGCGCGCGCGGTCTATGAGGCGACTCCGCTCGATGTCCCCGCCGCCTTGCCCTGCTGGCGCGAGGCTTTTGGCGCGAGAGGGTAGGTGAGGGAGAGATGACGCAGAGACAACCCGCGCTCTTCATTCCGCACGGCGGCGGACCCTGGCCATTCATGCAGGACTTTGGTCCGCCCGGCATGTGGGAGGGATTGCGCGGCTTTCTCGAAGGCGTCGAGACGAGCCTGCCGGCGCCGCCCAAAGCCTTTCTTGTCGTCTCGGCGCATTGGGAGACAGAGCGCCCGAGCGTGGATGCCGACGCTGCGCCCGGCATGCTCTTCGACTATTACGGCTTTCCCAAGCACACTTATGCGCTGAGCTATCCCGCGCCGGGCGCGCCACAGCTCGCGGCGCGCGTGCGGGGGCTGCTGGGCGAAGCGGGAATTGCCTGCGACGAGGCGCGCGGGCGCGGCTTTGACCATGGCGTGTTCATTCCGATGATGCTGATTCATCCGCAGGCCGACACGCCGGCTTTGCAAATGTCGTTGCAAAAGGGCGCTTCCGTCGCGCGGCATTTGGAGATCGGCCGCGCGCTCGCGCCGTTGCGCGAGGAGGGAGTGCTGATGCTGGGCAGCGGCATGAGCTATCACAATCTGCGGGAATTTTTCTCGGCCGCCGAGAGTCCGCGCGCCGCAGCGAAAAGTTTCGACGACTGGCTGACGCAGACGGTCTTGCTCGATGATGCACAGGCGCGCGACAGGCGGCTCGGCGAGTGGCTCGACGCGCCCGGCGCAAGGGCCAGTCATCCGACGCCGGAGCATCTGGAGCCGTTGTTCGTCATCGCCGGCGCGGCAGTGCAAGACTGGGGATGCCGGGTGTTTCACGACGCGTTTTGGGGCAAGGCGGTGTCGGGCTTTGCGTTTGGGTGAGCGCGGCTAAAGCGACGCGCGAAACAACGACGCATCAAGATTGTTGAATTGGCATTGAATTGCATGGCGGAGCGTCGCGCGAGCGAAAATCAAAGTCAAGGACGGCGCTCCGCGCCGCCGCCGCAGGCGGTGCGCCTTTGGTGCATCCTTGAGTTTGATTTTCTCTCGCGCAGAATCGCCTGCATGCAATCAATGACGAGCCGTCGCCGGGGACGGCGGAGCGATGTCGATCACATCCACCATTTATCAACCCACCCCCAGAATGAGCCGCCGTAATTTTCGATCCGATGCCCGAGCTTTTCCAAATTCTCGATTAGCTTCTCAGCTTCTGCGGAACCCTTGCCCACCTTCTGGGCGGCGTTCATCGTCCAATTCCAAATCGGAATGATCTGAGCCACCGAACTCTTCATCGCATCATAGAGCCGGGCGCGGCGCGCCTTCATGTCGGCGCCGGGTGGAATAGACTCTTGCGCCTCGCGCAACGCTATGAGCGTGTCGGTGACCTCAGCCTTGAGCTCCGGCGAGGCGGCTTCCGATTTCGCGGTTTCCTCAAGGATCGCCTTTTGCGCTCGGCGCGCTGCTTCGTTCGGTTCCTCGAAGCCGTCGATCTGCGCCAACCGCCGATAGCTCTCCAACTCGGGCCATAGCGCGGCGAGGCGTTGATACTGACCGCGCAATTCGGCGCGGTGATAGTGGATCGGGTCGTGCTTCGTAAATTCACCCCGGCGCTCGGCGTCGGCAATCAGGCGCAGCAAATAACCCAGCGTGCGTTCAGCTGCGAGGGGAGGGCGCGCGGGCAGATTGCACGGTAAAGCGCAGAGCTTTCTCGCTTCGCGGCGGATGTCGCTCGAGAGATAATTATGCTTCGCCGGGTCGGCAGCGAAATCGGCGAAATCTTCGAAGGCGTACAGCATGTCCGCCCAAAGCTCCTGCGGCGTGAGCCCGCCATAGTCCTCGCCGGCGGTCGCGCCCGGCGCGTCCCAAGCCGGTTTGAGCTGATCGCCTGCGGGGCGGAGGTCGAAGATGCCCTTGGTTTTATGCTTTGGCGGCCCTGGAACTGCCGCCCTTGGCGCAATCGCTTCCAGGATCGCCTCGCCCTGCGCTTCCTTGGAGAGTCCCACGAGCGACTTGAAGACGATCAGTCGCGCCAGCGGCTCAAGGTCAGCGGGAGCGATTAGCAGCGGGACAAGCTTGCGTCTTTCGCCGGAGGGGTCTCTGGCATAGGCGTCGCGCCACTCGGCTTGACAGAATTTGGACGCGACGAAGTTCGGAGAGAGCAGCGCGACGAGGCGGTCTGAGCCGGCGAGCCCGCGCTGCATCTCGCGCACGTAATCGGCTCCGGGAGAAATGTCTCGAAACTGTGTGAACACGCTGTAGCCCGCCTGCTGCAGTACGTCGTCGACGAAACGCGCGAAGGCTTCGTCCTTGGTGCTGTAACTGAGGAAGAAGTCCCACCCCACCCACCCTTCAGCATGTACTTGATCGGGTTGCTCAGTTGCCTCGAGCCGCGCTGATACAGGGCCTTGCAGGCGCGCCAACTTGGCCTTGATCCACGCGTTTGCCGTCGCGGGGCCTTCCTCCCATTTTGCTTGCGGGACGGCGGCGTAGACGCGTTCTCTCTCCTCGGGGACGGGGTCTCCGGCAAGGCCGGCCTGAAACCACTCGATCCAAACGTCCCAAGCCTCATCCTGCGGCAAAGTATCAAAAAGCTTAAGCCAGCTGTTGGTCGTCCCAGTCACACCCGCGCTTGCTGGCCACACTGGTCGTTCTGCAAGCGTGACGAGCGTGAGTGGAGAACGCTCCGCACTCTTGAGGAACGAAGCGTCCGCCGAGAGTGCCGCCCAATGGCTTTTGTCATTGTCATTGCTGGCGCGCATGGCGAGGGAGCGCGCCGCACTCCCGGTGCGGCTTTGATCCGCGACGGCTATTGCAGCGGCATAGGCTGCGCCACCAGCGACGTTAGCGCCATTGTCAGTGTTGATAGCGCCTGCGGCGGCGTAAGCTGCGGGACCAAGTTCTGGGATGCGAACTGGATATTTGGCGGCAACCCGGCCCAATGCCAGGGCGCGGAAGAGAGGCGCGGCAGCTTCCGAGATTTGACGCTGATTTAATTGATTGGTCTGTACGTACTCCGGGAATTGCGGCAGCAGCCGCTGCGCCGCACGTGCGGTGAGAATGACGGCGACCTCACGCGCCTGCGTTCGCAACCAAACCTCAAAGCTGTCGAAATCCCTGAAATCCAGGGGCTCAGAAGCCTCTTCCTCCCTTTTTTCCTCTCGCAACCGTTGCAGCTGCTCCTTGACCCAAGCGTTCGCTGCCGCGGGGCCTGCGTTCCATTTTTCGAGCGGGACGGTCGCGTAGACGAGTTCGACCTCCTCGGGGTCGGAGCGTCCTTCAAGGCGGGCTTCATACCAGTCGATCCAGAGGTCCCAGTCTTCGTCCTTCGGCAGAGCGGCGACGAGATTGTGCCAGGACGACGAGGCCCATCCGGGCTCGCGTTCTAGAGCGCCTGGCCGCCCCAGTCTATCTCGGCCAGCGCGGCGCACCCTGCGCTCGCGCCACAAGGTATTCTCGGCAAGGCTCGGCGCTGAGGCGCCGGCCTCGCGCAAAAAGGCGACGTCCGCGGTGATTGCGGCCCATAGGTCGTCGGCGGCGGCGTTGGCGGCGTCGGCGGCGTTGGCGGCGGCGGCCTTGGCGGCGTTGGCGGCGTTGGCGGCGGCGACGTTGACGGCGTAGGCGGCGTAGTTGGCGGCGTTGGCGGCGGCGTTGGCGGCGGCAACGTTGGCGGTAGCGGCGGCAGCGCGAAGCCCCTTGGCGCGGGTTGGATATTTACCCGCAATCCGCGCTACTGCGTTAGCGCGGAACAGGGAGAGCGTCCACTTCGCAAATTGTTGCGGGCCCCCTGCGACGGCCGCAAATCGCCAACAGATGGGCAACACCCGCAGCGCCGCACGCGCCGCAGTGATCACTGCGACCTCGCGCGGCTGCCTGCGCAGCCAGAGCTCTAGGCTTACGCGATCCTTGATCTCTAGCGGCGCCACCTCCTCCGCCATTGCGCAATACCCCAAAGAATTCTCGCCCGCGCCGCAAGCCTAGCCCAGAACGGGAGTCGAGGAAATTTTCGCGGGCGGCGTGCGGAGACGAGCGCTCTCGCCGAACAGCCGCGACCTTGCCTCGCCGCGCCACTACGACCCTCGCCGCAATCGGGTCGGGTCAGCCGCCAATCACGTTGAGCGCCGCTTGCGCCACGGCTTCCGGCGTGATGCCGAAATGCGGGTAGAGGGCGTCGGCCGGGGCGCTCGCGCCAAAACCCGTCATGCCGACGAAGGCCGAGCGCTCGCCGAGCCAGCGATCCCAGCCGAAGCGCACGGCGGCCTCGACGCCGACGCGCGGCGCCTTGCCCAGAACCTTGGCGCGATAGGCGTCGTCTTGAGATGCGAAAAGCTCGAAGCTCGGCAGGGAGACGACGGCCGCGCGCTTGCCTTGCGCCGCAAGCAGCTTCGCCGCGTCGAGAGCGATTGCGACTTCCGAGCCCGTGGCGATGATCGTCACGTCGCGCGCGCCCTCCGCTTCGCGCAGCACATAGCCGCCCCGTGCGGAAAGATTTTCAGTGACGGGCCGCTCCAGCGTCGACAGGTTCTGGCGCGAGAGGCTCAGCACAGAAGGCGTCGTTCTCGCGTTCAGCGCGATCTCCCAGCATTCCGCGGTCTCGATCGCGTCGGCCGGCCGGAAGACATAGAGGTTCGGCATGGCGCGCAGGCTCGCGAGATGCTCCACGGGCTGATGCGTCGGCCCGTCCTCGCCAAGGCCGATCGAGTCATGCGTCAGCACATAGATGACGCGAAGCCCCATCAGCGCCGCGAGCCGGATTGCTCCGCGCGCATAGTCGGAGAAAACGAGGAAGGTGCCGCCGTAAGGAATGAAGCCGCCATAGAGCGCGAGGCCGTTCATCGCCGCCGCCATGCCGAACTCGCGCACGCCGTAATGGATGTAGCGGCCGGAGAAATGGCCCGGCGCGACGACGCCCATCCCCTTGGTGAGCGTGAACACCGAATGGGTGAGATCGGCCGAGCCGCCGATCGTCACGTGCGTCGCGACATTGATGACGCCGAGCGCGTTTTCGGAGGATTTGCGCGTCGCGAGCTTCGGCTTCTCCTGCGTGGCCGTCTCGCGGAGCGCTTTCAGCGGCGCGGCGACAGCCTGCGCGACGTCGACTTCAAGGAAGCGCGCGAATTCCTCTTCCTTGCCCGAGGCCGCAAGGTTCTTGCGCCAAGCGGCCCGAACGGGCGCGCCCCGCGCGCCGGCGAGGCGCCAGCCCTCGAGAATGGATTGAGGGATTTCAAAGGGCGCATACTCCCACCCGAGCGCCTTGCGCGCCAGGGCGTTTTCCTCCGCCCCCAAAGGCGCGCCATGCGCACCCTCCTTGCCTTGCTTGTTCGGCGCCCCGAAGCCGATAATCGTGCGGCAGGCGATCATCGACGGACGCGGGTCCTCTTTCGCGGCCTTGAGCGCCGCGGCGATCGCCGTAAAATCGTGACCGTCGATCTTCTGCACATGCCAGCCGCTGGCTTCGAAACGCATCGCTTGATCGGTCGAGGTCGCAAGGCTCGTCGGGCCGTCGATCGAAATGTGATTGTCGTCCCAAAGCACGATCAATTTGCCGAGGCGCAAGTGGCCGGCGAGATCGATCGCCTCGTGGCTGATCCCTTCCATCAGGCAGCCGTCGCCGGCGATGACATAGGTAGAATGATCGACGATCGCATCGCCGAAACGGGCGTTGGCGAGGCGCTCGCCGATCGCCATGCCGACGGCCGTGGCGAGCCCCTGGCCGAGCGGGCCGGTCGTCGTCTCGACGCCGGGCGCGTGCTTATATTCCGGATGCCCCGCCGTCTTGGAGCCAAGCTGGCGGAAGTTCTTGAGGTCGCCGATCTCGAGTCCCGGATAGCCGACGAGATAGCCGAGCGCATAGAGCAGCATCGAGCCGTGGCCGGCCGAAAGCACGAAACGGTCGCGGTTGGGCCAATGCGGATCGGCGGCGTCGAATTTCAGGAAGGAGCGAAAAAGCACGCTCGCAACATCCGCCATGCCCATCGGCATGCCGGGATGGCCGGACTTGGCCTTGTCCACGGCGTCCATCGCCAGAGCGCGGATGGCGTTGGCGTCGTCCTTCGAGCAAGCGGCGGGAACATCCAGCATATAAAATTCCTCCGTCACGCGCCCTTTTGGCGCTTCACGAGTGTGAGAATGCGAGGCGTCAGAATGAGCTGCATCGCGAGGTCGAGCCTGTTGCCCGGAATGACGATCGAATTGGCGCGCGACATCCAGCTGCCGGCGATCATCGCCACGAGATAGGGGAAGTCGACGCCGCGCGGGTTGCGAAAGCGGATCACGACGATCGACTCGTCGGGCGTCGGAATCGAGCGCGCAACGAAGGGATTGGAGGTGTCCACCGTCGCCGCGCGCTGAAAGTTGATATCGGTTTCCGAGAACTGCGGGCAGATGTAGTGCACATAATCGTGCATGCGACGCAGGATCGTCTCGGTCACGGCTTCCGTCGTGTAGCCCCGCGAATCGCGGTCGCGCAGCAGCTTCTGCGTCCATTCCAGATTGATGACCGGCACGACGCCGATCTTCAGGTCCGCATAACGCGCGACATTGACTTCGTCGGTCACGACGGCGCCGTGCAGCCCTTCGTAGAAGAGGATGTCGGTGTTAGGCGGAAGCTCGCGCCAGGGCGTGAATTTTCCGGGCTCGACGCCATAGACCGCCGCTTCGTTCTCGTCATGAGCGTAATGGCGATATTGCCCCGAGCCCGTCTCGCCATATTCACGGAAAAGGCGCTCGAGCTCGCCCAGGAGATTGGCCTCCTGTCCGAAATGGCTGAAATGGTGGTTGCCCCGCGCCTGCGCGTCGAGCATCGCCCGCTTCATCTCGTCACGATCGTAGCGATGGAAACTGTCGCCCTCGACATAGGCGACCTCGATGCGCTCGCGCCGAAAGATCTGCTCGAAGGTCGCCTTGACCGAGCTCGTGCCGGCCCCTGACGAGCCGGTGATCGAAATGATGGGATGCTTCGCGGACATGGCTCGAGCGCAGTTCGGCGTGCGGCGTCAGGGGACGGGGCGCGAGCGATCGTCGCCGCTGTGGGCTCGTCTCGCCCCCCGCGGCTTGTCGCACGCCGGCGCCTTTCGGCGCAAGCAAGCGATTCGGGCAGAATTCACGCGCCGAAGGCGGCCTCGGCTTCGAGCGTCGCGGCGCCGCCGTCGATGACCTCGCGCGCGAGCCCGGAGGCCGCGACCGCGAGGTTCCTCGCGAAGAAGCGGGCGATGGCCACGCGGCGGGCGTCGCCCTGCGCCGCGCCCTTGGCGAGCAGCGTTCCCCCGCGCGCCAGCGCGAAGAGCCGCAAATACGGCGTCGCCCCGGCGAGCGCGTGGCCCGGCGCGGCCTCCCGCATGAAGCGGCTGGCGCGCTCGAAGTCGGCGACGGCGTCGGCGAGCGCGGCCGACCCGTCGAGCCTCGCGCCGGCGGCGAGGGCGCGCATATCCTCGATCTCGCGCGCGAGCGCCGCGCCCGTGCGCTGCAATTTGCGCGTGGCGAGATCGATCGCTTGGATGCCGTTCGTGCCCTCGTAGATCGGCGCGATGCGCGCGTCCCGCATCGCCTGGGCGGCCCCGGTCTCCTCGATGTAGCCCAGGCCGCCGAAAATCTGCACGCCGAGCGAGGCGACCTCCACGCCGATGTCGGTCGAGAAGGCCTTGGCGACGGGCGTCAGCAGATCGGCGCGCTCCTGCGCCTCGCTGGCCCGCGCCGGGTCGCTCTCGCGCCGCGCGCAGTCGATCGAAGCCGCCGTCTCGTAACAGATGGCTCTCGCCGCATGAGTCAGCGCCGTCATCGTCAGCGCCATTCGCTTCACGTCGGGATGCGCGAGGATCGGCGCCGGCTCTTCCCCGGCGAGGGCGCGGCCCTGACGGCGCTCGCGCGCATAGGCGAGCGCCTGCTGGGTCGCGCGCTCGGCGACCCCGACACCCTGCAGCCCGATGGCGAGCCGCGCGTCGTTCATCATCGCGAACATCGTCGCGAGCCCCTTGTTCGGCTCGCCGACGAGATAGGCGACCGCGCCCTCTCCATCGCCATAGACCATCGTGCAAGTTGGCGAACCGTGTATGCCGAGCTTGTGCTCGATCCCAGCGCAGCGCAGATCGTTTCGGCGCGTGAGCCGTCCCGTGTCGTCGGCGAGCATTTTCGGCGCGAGGAAGAGCGAGATTCCCTGCGTGCCCGCCGGCGCGCCCGGGAGCCTAGCGAGTACGAGATGCACGATGTTCTCGGTGAGATCGTGCTCGCCATAGGTGATGAAGATTTTTTGCCCGAACAGGCGACAGGAGCCGTCGGCCTGGGGCTCCGCCTTGGCGCGGACCAGCGCGAGATCGGAGCCCGCTTGCGGCTCCGTCAGATTCATCGTCGCGCACCATTCGCCGGAAACCATTTTTGCGAGAAAGCTCTTCTTGAGCTCTCCGCTCGCCGCCCGTTCGAGCGCCTCCATCGCGCTCTGGCTCAAGAGCGGGCAGATCGCGAAGGCCGGATTCGCGCCCTGCCAGATTTCCGTGCAGGCGGCGTTAAGAAGCCGCGGGAGGCCGAGGCCGCCATATTCGGGGTCGGCCTTCAGCGCGTTCCAGCCGCCCTTGACCCAGTCGGCATAGGCTTCTTTCCAGCCGGGCGGAGTCGTGACGGCCTCGCCATCGAGTCTTGATCCGATTCGATCGCCGTCGCGGTAGCAGGAGGCCAGCCGCTCCTCGGCGAATTTGGCGGCCTCGTTCAAGGTCGCTTCGAGAACTCCATCGCCGAGATCGGCGAAAAGGCCGCCCGACTTTAAGCCTAACTCGCCTACCGCGAGACGCGCGGCGAAGAGAATGTCGTCGAGGGGGGCACGGTAGGTCATCATGGTTTCCAGAATCTCTCCAAATCGATGGACGGGCTCGCGTTGGGCGCGACCCGCGCCGGCCAAGCCGGAGGCCGTCGCAATTGATCTGGGTATAGGCGACGATCCATGTCCTTTGCGAGACTCATCTGGTTTGAAAAGGTTCTCCGTGAAGACTAGCATTTAACCGGGCGCTCACAGTGATTCGCGTATGGGAATCGCCCGCCTCCGCTGGCGCGCCGGCTTCGCCCTCCTTGGATGGACGGCTCCGCCCCGCCCAGGGAAGCTTCGATCCGACCGACTTAGGGAAGACCCATGCCGAAATTCTCGCTGGACGCCCTCGACCTCGCGGCGCTTCTGTCCTCGCGCGTCTGCCATGACGTGATCTCGCCGGTCGGCGCGATCATCAACGGCCTCGAAGTGCTCGAGGACGAAAAGGACGCGGAGATGCGCGGCCATGCGCTCGACTTGATCAAATCCAGCGCTTCGGAAGCCTCCGCAAGGCTCCAATTCTGCCGCCTCGCCTTCGGCGCCGCCGGATCGAAGGGCGCCGCGATCGACACGGGCGACGCCGAGCACGTGGCGCGCCAGCTCTTCGCCGATGAGCGCACGCGCATGGAGTGGAAGCTGCCGCGCGCGCTGATGGGCAAGAACAAGGTGAAGCTTCTGCTCAACCTCTGCCTTATCGCCGATATGGCGATCCCGCGCGGCGGCGCGCTGACGATTTCCGGCGAGGGCGAAGGAGAAGAGATTTCCTTCCGCGTCGAGGCGAAAGGGCCGAACGCCCGTCTCGCGCCGGAAGTCGTGCGGCTGCTCTCCGGCGAGTCCGACGAGGCGACGCTCGACGCGCGCGCGATCCAGGCCTATTACGCCGGGCTCGTTGCAGAGGCCTGCGAGCTCGAGGTCGCGGCAAGCGGCGGCGGCGACGCGATCGTCATCGAGGCGAAGCCCAAGGTCCTACCCACGGCCGAAGAACTCTCTGCCCCGGAAAGCGCGGTCGCCTGAGCGCGACGCGTCGGGGCCCGAAGAGCAGCGCGCAACGACCATGAGCGATGTCGAACCTTCGACGGAAAGCCTGGAGCCGGTGGACGCGGGGCTGGCGCTGCTCAGCTTCGCCTCCGGCAGCATGGACGCGCTGGCCTTCTTCAACCTCGGCGAGGTCTTTCCCTCGGCGATGACCGGCAACACGGCCTTGCTCGGCCTCATGCTCGGACAGGGCCATCTGATGGCGGCCTCGCGCCCCTTCACCGCTTTTGCGGGCTTTCTTATGGGCGCCGCCGTGGCCTCCGCCAGCATCGAGCTTTGGCTCCGCCCGCTTCCGACATCGGGCGCCGCGTGGCGGCTTCTTGCGCTCGAAGCCTGCCTTCTCGCGGTCTTCGCCCTGGCGTGGCGGTCGATCGACGGGCCGATCACGGGCGTCGCTCTCTATGCGCTCATTGTCGCAGCCTCTTCGGCCATGGGGATCCAGAGCGTCGCGGCGCAGCTGGTCGGCCGGCGCGGCATTACGACCGTCGTCTTCACCAGCACGCTGACCTCCATCGTGACGATGGCGACCCGGGCCTTCCTGCAGCCGCCGCACAGACTGCCCCTCGCCACCGCGCGCCAGATCGGAATGTTCCTGATCTATGGCGTCGGCGCCGGAATTTGCGGTCTTTTCGCCACGCAGCGAGCGTCGATCGCCGTCTTGCCCTTTCTGGCCGTCGTCGGGGCGGCGGCCGTGCTCTGGGCCGCCGCATGGTGGAAGGGGAGGGAGACATAAGTCTCGCCGTCTTCGATCGAACCCGAGTTGGCTGTTTTTTGAGGTCTTTTAACGCCTTCGCGCCAAGTTCCCGCGTCCCTCTTTAAAAACGGCGGCGCGCGCCTTCGGGCGCTGAAGGAGCGGTCCTTGAAACAGATTTTGATCATTGACGACAGCGCGGTCATTCGCCGCGTCGCCCGCCGCATTTTCGAGACCTTCCATTTCCGCACGGCCGAGGCGGAAAGCGGAGCGGAGGCGCTGGCCGAGTGCCAAAAAGCCATGCCGGACGTGATTTTCGTCGACTGGCGTATGCCCAAGATGGACGGGCTCGAGTTCGTCGGCGAATTGCGCAAATTGCCGGGCGGGCGACGCCCCCAAGGTGCTCTATTGCGCGGTCGAAGGCGACGCCGGCCATGTCGCGCGCGCCAAGCGCGCCGGCGCCGACGACTACATTATGAAGCCCTTCGACGCCGAGATTCTGCGTCGAAAATTCATCCAAAACGGATTGCTCTGATCGATTTGCTCGCGGGCCGCGTGAAGCCGCGCTCCTCCCGGAGCTGGCCCGGCGGCAGCTTCTCAATGTGAATTTCTGCTTGGCGCCAATAGCGGACCTTAGCCCGAAGCGGGAATGAAACATCGGCTCGAATTCAGACGAAAGCCAGTGTGGTACTTTTGCCACGCCTTCGGGAGATTCGCGTTTTTAACTACAAGGCGGCGTTTACAAAAGGCGATTTTCTTGATTTTCTGTCGCGCGTGGGATCGTGAGCAGAGGCGGGTGTGACCTCTTCGGCTAACGGGGATCTTGCGTGAACAACGCTTGGCGCTTCGGCGGCAGCCAGAGATATTTTCTTTCATAGAAGGAGGCATAAGATGAAAAGCCTATCTAACCTTTTCATGGGCGGCGCAATCTCGCTTCTGGGGTTGATGCCGGCGGCGGCGCAGGCCGAGACCTTGCTCGCGAACTTCGACATTCCTGCCGCAGGAGTGGCCGTCTCTTGGGAGCAAGACTCAAACCCGACGCCGATCACTTATAGCGTCACCGATGGTTTTACCCTTGTGCCGATTTTCGATTTCCAATCGACGGGCGCGACCGCGATCACCGGCTGGATGGATATGACTTATTACCTTGCCTCCGAAGAGGGGGGCATCGTGACGCCGACTCCGGCCTTTTCTTTTTTACCCTCGCCGGTGAGTCAGCAGTTTACGGGCTCCCTGTCCGCTCCCGTCTTCTCCGCGGGAAGTTATAGCGGAATCGAATTCAACACCCAATACCCCGCAACCTTGACATTCGCTGTGGTTCCCCCAGTCGGCGCCCCCGGCCCGGTTCCCGGCGCTGGCCTTGCCGGTCTTGCAGCTCTTGCGCTCGCCGGCCTCTACGCGCGGACGCGCCACGCCTGAGCGCATCCGCCGCTTGCTGATCTAACGCTTCCGGCCGCCGCCCCTCGGGTCGGCGGTGCAGTCTTGCGCGCGCCTTTTGCGACGAAACGCGAGATTTCATTGAGATGCAACTGCATCATCTCACTGTCGGCGTAGGGCGGCGCCAGCGCCCGCAGTCAAAGATATTCGCCCGCGAGCTTCGGGCGCTGGCGAGTCTCACTTATTCGTGATAGCTTCACAGAAGTAATGACAATTTTGTTTTCCCGCATTCTGTGGGAAGTGGGTATCCCCTTCACTGACCTCAACCGGGGTGCTATCTGGCGCGGATGGACGGTTACTCGCATCCCGTAGCCGGTATCGATTACCCTCGCACGTTCCAAGAGATCGACGAGTGGTTCCGAGACGATGAGGCGTGTCGGGAGTACATTCGACGCGTGCGCTGGCCGAAGGGCTTCGTCTGCCCGCATTGCGGCATGTGCGGCGCGCCTTGGGCGATGTCGGACAAACTGCTTCGCTGCCGCAGCTGTCACGCGCGCACGTCGCTCACCGCGGGGACGATTTTCGAGGGCACGCGCAAGCCGCTGCGGACCTGGTTCATGGCCATGTGGTTCGTGACGAGCCAGAAGAACGGCGTCAGCGCGCTCGGACTGCAGCGGGCGCTTGGGCTCGGCAGCTATGAGACGGCCTGGACTTGGCTGCACAAGCTGCGCCGGGCCATGGTGCGGCCTGGCCGCGACGCGCTCAGCGGAACGGTCGAGATCGACGAAACCTATGTTGGCGGCCCGGAAAAGGACAAAGGGGGCCGAGAGATCGAGTGCAAAGCCATTGTCGCGATTGCAGCCGAGGAGAGCGGCCAGGGCATCGGCCGCATCCGACTGCGCCGGATCGAGGACGTGTCGGCGGACAGCCTGCTGCCCTTCGTTCGCAACGCGGTCGTGTCCGGAGCCACCATCCACACCGATGGCTGGAGAGGTTATGCCAGGCTCGAAGCAGCCGGCTACAAGCACAAGGTCAGCGTCATCAGCGCCGGTTCCGATCCCGCGCACGAGGTCATGCCGCGCGTGCACAAGGTTCGCCTCGCTCTTGAAGCGCTGGCTCCTCGGCACGCATCAGGGCGGCGTTCAGCGCCAGCATCTCGACTACTACCTCGACGAGTTCACCTTCCGCTTCAACCGCCGACGCTCGAATGCCAGGGGCCTTCTGTTCCACAAACTCGTTGAGCAAGCCGTCGCCATCGACCCAGCGCCCTACCGCTCCATCATAGGAAAACCAACAAATCCAACCGATTCCGCAGCCTCAGGTCAGTGAAGGGGATACCCACTCTGTGGGAAATACGGCGCATAATCTCATGCGCGTTTTGAGGGAGTGAAAAACCATGGCGGAACCATTCGTCGGCCAGATCCTCCTCGTAGGATTCAATTTCGCCCCGGTCGGCTGGCACATTTGCGACGGGACGCTTCTGCCCATCCAGCAATACGCCGCGCTGTTCTCGCTGATTGGCACCTATTATGGCGGCGACGGCGTGAACAACTTCGCGCTGCCCGACCTGCGCAGCCGCGTGCCGATCGGCGTAGGCCAGGGCAACGGCCTGTCGCCTTACGTCATGGGCCAAGTTGCAGGGGTGGAGAACGTGACTCTTCTGGCGAACCAAATGCCCCTGCACAACCACCTGATCAACGCCGACAACGCCCCCGCGACGCCGGTGCAGCCTCCGGCCAATAATTACCTCGCCGCTGGAACCGCGAGCGGCAGGGCGGCCGACAATTACTCCGCGTCGCTGACGTCGCAGACGACACTGAACCCGAACGCCGTCTCCTCCGCCGGCGGCAACCAGCCGCACACAAACATCCAGCCGGTGCTGGCGATGAACTACATCATCGCGCTGCAGGGCGTCTTCCCGTCGCGCAACTGACAACCGACCCGATGACCGGCGCCGTGCGCCAAATCGAATTTGCCGGCGGGCTTTTGCGCCTGCGGCCCGAGACCGAGGCAGACGAGGCCTTTCGCTTCGCTCTGTTTTGCGCCTCGCGCCCGCCGGAAGAGGATTTTTCGCCGCTCGGCCGGGAGCTGGCGCAGCATCTGCTGCGCCAGCAATTTCGCGCGCAAAGTCACAGCTATCGCGCCGATTTTCCTCAGGCGCGCTTCGACATCATCGAATTCGACGGCGCGCCGGTCGGTTATGTCATCGTCGCCATCACCGACAGGGAGGCGCGCGTCGTCGAGCTTGCGATCGTTCCCGACCGCCGCAGCGCCGGGCTCGGCGAGGCGGTGGTCAATCCCATCATTGCGGAAGCGCAGCGCCGCAAGCTTCCCTTGCGCGCCAGCGTCCTGAACGGCAACCAGGGCTCGCTGCGCTTCTGCCGGCGGCTCGGCTTCGAGCCGATCGGCGCGCCGACGGCCTTCTATACCGAGCTCGAATGGCGCGCCGCTTGATACAGCGCCTCAGCCTCGCGTCCGATTGTGCTGGAATTTCCTCGTTCTGCCGCGTCACAAGTTGCAGCGATGGAATGGCGGCGCCGTTGCGAGCGAAGCCAAGCTATACAGGGCCACGCCAGTCCGTCCGTCGCGGCGCCTATGCAGCGTCGTCCTTTCAGCATCGGGACTAGCAGCCCGCGATCGCCTCGCGCCAAATTTCGGGCTCAGCGACAAGATCGCGACAGAGACCTTCGTCGTCCGAGGACAATCACGCTTATGACCGCTTTGTGGCTCATGAGCAAAAATTCGAACTGAGGCGCTACCGGCCCGGAGCTTCTATCGGCCCGGCAGTCAAACCCGCTAAAGTCAGCTCGGCTGATTCGGCGGGGGCAATCCTTGAGGAATGAAACGCTAACGCTCGAGAGATTGGAGCGCCCGGGGCCGAGGGTCCTGTCCTGGCCGCATCGGGTCATTCTCGCCGAAGGCTGGGCGCGCCGGGGCCTCGCCTTTCTCGCCGGCGCCTGCGGCGCGCTGGCGCTCGAGCCCGTGGACTTCCTGCCGGCGATGGCGGCCTCGCTGATCCTGGCCGTTTGGCTCCTCGACGGCTGCGCGGACAACCGCGCCGGCCGGGGCTTCGCCGCAAAAACGGCGTCCTTGCGCATGGCTGCAGGCGTCGGCTGGTGGTGGGGCTTCGGTTATTTTCTCGCCGGGCTCTGGTGGCTCGGGACCGCGATGCTCGTCGAGCCCGACCAGTTCGCCTGGGCTTTGCCGCTCGCGACGCTGGGCATGCCGGCGGCGCTGGCGCTCTTTCCGGCGCTGGGCTTCGCGCTTGCCCGCCTGCTCTGGTCACCCGGCGCATTGCGCGTGCTGGCGCTCGCGGTCGGGCTTGGCGGCGCGGAATGGCTGCGCGGTCATGTTCTCACCGGCTTTCCCTGGAACGACGTCGGCATGGCGCTCGCGACCGCGCCGGCGCTCGCCCAGTCCGCCTCGCTCATCGGCCTTCACGGCCTCGACCTCGCGGCGATCGTGATCCTCGCCGCGCCGGCGACGCTGATCGACGAGCCGGACCGGGGCTGGCGACGCCCGCTCGTCGGCGTCGCGGCCGCGCTGCTCGCGCTGATGACGCTCGGCGGCGCCCTGCGCCTGTGGACGCACGCGACGAGCTTCGTTCCCGGAACGGCCCTGCGCCTGATGCAGCCCAATCTGCCGCAGGATGCCAAATTCCGCCCCGAGAACGGCGACGCCATTCTCGCCCACTATTTACAGCTCTCGGATCGCGCGACGGGGCCGACGCACAGCGGCGTCGCCGACGCGACCCACATCATCTGGCCCGAGTCGGCCTTCCCTTTCGTCGTGACGCGCAAGCCCAAGGCGCTGACGGAAATCGCGCGCGTCTTGCAGGGCAAGATCCTGATCACCGGCGCGGCGCGCGCCGAGGAGGGGACGGGCCGCACCAAGCTTTTCAACGCGATCGACGTGCTCGAGGGCTCTCGCCTCGTCTCCTCCTATGACAAGATCCACCTCGTTCCGTTCGGCGAATATCTGCCGCTCGACGGGCTGCTGCGGCCGTTCGGCGTGCATCATCTCGTGCCGGGGATCTGGGACGTCGGAACGGGACCGCGACGGCTTTCCGTTCCGGGCCTGCCGCCGGCCGCGCCGCTGGTCTGCTACGAGGCGATCTTCCCCGGCGAGGCCGTCGACGGGGGCGCGCCGCGGCCCGAGTGGATGCTCAACGTCACCAACGACGGCTGGTTTGGAAAAACGAGCGGCCCCTATCAGCATTTCGCCCAGGCGCGCCTGCGGGCGATCGAAGAGGGCTTGCCGCTCGTGCGGGTCGCCAACACAGGCGTTTCGGCGATCGTCGACCCTTATGGCCGCGTGCTGCAAAGCCTGCCGCTCGGCGTCGAAGGCGTCATCGACGGCGCGCTGCCGAAAGCGGCGCCGCCGACCTTCTTTGCACGACACGGCGCGTTCGTCTTTCCCGCGCTTTGGGCGGCGCTCCTTTGCGGCGCGCTCTACGGGCGGTTGCGCAGGTGAGGGCGCTTCCGCAATTTGGGCGTCGCGCCTATATGAGTGCGGGACAAATTTTCCCGCAATAAGCTGAAAGGAAGCAGGGAACCATGGACGCGCGTTCGTCGATCATTACGCGACGCGAGGCTCTCATCGACGGCCTTCGGGTCGAAGCTGACGGCGGCGCGCGCTTCCCGGTGCAGGACCCCGCGACGGGCGCGACGCTTTGCGAGGTCCCCGACATGGGCGCGCCAGAGACGCGGCGAGCGATTCTTGCGGCGGCGCGCGCCTTTCCTCTCTGGCGCGCAACGCCCGCCAAGGAGCGCGCGGCGATCATGCGCCGCTGGTTCGAACTCATCGTCGCGGATGAGGAGCGTCTGGCGCAGATCATCACCGCGGAGCAGGGCAAGCCGCTCGCCGAGGCGCGCGGCGAAATCGCCTATGCCGCCTCTTACATCGACTGGTTCGCCGAGGAGGGCCGCCGCGTCTATGGCGACGTCCTGCCCGTCCTGGCCGGCGGCAAGCGGCAGCTCGTCTTCAAGCAGCCCATCGGCGTCGTCGCGGCGATCACGCCCTGGAATTTCCCTTCCGCGATGTTTGCTCGCAAGGTCGGCGCTGCGCTCGCGGCGGGCTGCGCGATGGTGCTGAAACCCGCGGAGCAGACGCCCTTGTCCGCGCTGGCGCTCGCCGATCTCGCAATGAGCGCGGGCGTGCCAGTAGGCGTCGTGAATGTCGTGACGGCTAGGGACCCCGCGCCCGTCGGCCTGGAGCTCACGCAGAACCCGCTCGTGCGCAAGCTCTCGTTCACCGGCTCGACCCCTGTCGGCAAGATCCTGCTGCGCCAAGCCGCCGAGAATGTGCAGAAATGCTCGATGGAGCTCGGCGGCAACGCGCCGCTGATCGTCTTTCCCGACGCCGATCTCGATCTTGCGGTCGCGGGGGCGATCGCCGCCAAATATCGCAACGCCGGCCAGACCTGCATCTCCGCCAATCGCCTGCTTGCGCATGAGAGCGTCATCGGCGAGTTCGCCGAAAAGCTCGCGGCGCGCGCTTCCGAGCTCAAGGTCGGCGAGGGGCGCGAGGAGGGCGTGGCGCTCGGCCCGCTCATCGAGGAAGTGGCGGTCGAGAAATGCGAGCGGCACGTCGCCGATGCGGTCGCGCGCGGCGCGACGCTCCTGACCGGCGGCGGCCGTCACAAGCTCGGCGGCAACTTTTTCGAACCGACCGTGCTTCAAGGCGTTAAGGAGGACGCGCTGATCTTCAACGAGGAGACTTTTGGGCCCGTCGCGCCGATCGCCTCCTTCACGGACGAGGCGCAAGCCCTGCGCCTCGCCAACGCGACGCCCTACGGGCTCGCCGCTTACTTCTACAGCCGCGATCTCTCGCGCATCTTCCGCGTCGCCGAGGCGCTCGACTTCGGCATGGTTGGCGTCAACGAGACGCAGATCTCCTCGGAGATCGCGCCCTTCGGCGGCATGAAGCAGTCGGGCCTCGGCCGCGAAGGATCGCGTTACGGAATCGACGATTATCTCGAAATCAAATATGTCTGCCTCGGCGGGGTGTGAAGCTTGGCGAGGTTTCTCTCTCCCCGCTTTTGCGGGGAGAGGGTTCGGGTGAGGGGCATGGGCGAGTTGCCGGCGGCCTGCGGATGACGCCTCTCGTTTCGCTGCGCGCGGTCTCAAAAACTTTCGACAATGGCGCCGTCGCGCTCGACGCGCTCGATCTCGACGTCTTTCCCGGCGAGACGCTGACGCTGCTCGGCCCTTCGGGCTGCGGCAAGTCGACGGCGCTGCGGCTCATCGCCGGTCTCGCGCTGCCGACGCGGGGCGAAATCTCCTGGTCTCACGAAGAGGCGCGCCACGGCCTCGGCTTCGTGTTCCAGGAGGCGACGCTGCTTCCCTGGGCGAATGTCTTCACCAACGTCTATCTGCCGTTGCGTCTCGCCGGAATGGGGAAGCCGGAGGCCGAGCCGCGCGTGCTGGAGGCGCTGGCGATGGTGCGTCTCGACGCCGCGCGCGACGCGCTGCCGCGCGAGCTCTCGGGCGGCATGAAGATGCGCTGCGCGATCGCGCGCGCGCTGGTCACACGGCCGAAGCTCTTGCTGATGGATGAGCCCTTCGCCGCGCTCGACGAGGTGACGCGCTTCAGCCTCAATGACGAGTTGATCGAGCTCAAGCGACGGACTCAGACGACAATCGTTTTCGTCACCCATTCGGTCGCCGAGAGCGTCTATCTCTCGACGCGCGTCGTGGTTCTTTCGGCGGGCGGCGGGCGGGTCATTGACGAAATCACAATCGAGCCCCAGGCGCCACGCGACGCGGAATATCGCCTTGGGCCGGAATTTTCGGCCTATGTGCGTCGGGCTTCAGCGGCGCTGCGGCGCGCCATGGGCATTTCGGAACCTTAAGCGTTCCGGATCAGTTCGAAGTTGCAATCGCCCCGCCCAGATGTATAGTTCCTCAATCCCCTACGTTTGGGCAGGGGCTTGGACGGCGCATGATTCGCCGATAGTCCTGGAATCAATGGACTGTGAGGTCAGAACCGTATGACGCCCACCCAGGCGACTAGGATCAGGGCTGCGAGCCCGAGCGAGGCCGCCCGGGCGCCGGCGCAAGGCCAAAGCGTCGGCGACAAGACGCGTCCGGCCGAAGTCGAGCCGATCGACGTCGCGGTCTGCGACAAGAGCCCGCTCATTCTCGCCGGACTCGAGGCGCTGATCAATGACGACCGCCGCTTCCGGCTGGTGCTCAAGGTCATGGACGGCGAGGAGTTTCTGGAGGCGGCGCGGCACCCGCGCTTCAGCGTGGCGGTGATCGGCTGGCAATTGCCGACGCTGCATGCGCGCGACGTGCTGCGCGCCTTGTCGCGTCAGGCCGCCGCGCCCAAGATCGTCATTTACAGCGGCACCAATGATCCCGCCGCTCCGGCCGAAACGCTGCAACTCGGCGGCGCGGGCTTCGTCAGCAAGCGGGCTCCGCCCGAGCGCCTGCTCGACGTGCTCGCGGCGGTCGCCGCCGGCGACATGGTCTTCCCCTTCGTCGACATCCGCAAGATGCGCGCCGATCCGCTGGAGAATTTGACCTTGCGCGAGCGGAGCCTCTTGTCGGCGCTCGGTTCCGGCCAGACGAACAGCCAGCTCGCCAAGGATTTCGGCGTCTCGATCAACACGGTCAAATTTCACCTGCGCAATCTCTTCGAGAAGCTCGACGTAAGAAACCGCGCCCAGGCGATCGCGCTGTTCTTGGAGATGAAGCACGGCGCCTGGCCGACGGGGCCGGGCGGCGGGGGGCGCGGCTTCGACCAGCCGATTGGACGCGGCCGGAGGACGCAAGGGCGGATAGAGTAGGGGGCGCTAATGCTTATGGGTAAGCTGACGTCATGAATAAAGTTCATTTTCGGGGACGCGGCCCTGCTCAGTCCGCAGCCGCAAAATGCGCCATCTGGTCCGCGTGCGCTTTCACGAAGGACGGGCGGGTCGTGGCGCGCGCGACATAGTCGCGACAGGCGCGAGCGTTCGCGAGCCCGTCGCCCGCCCGAACGCTTATTGGACACTTGATCGGACAAGAACGACAACTGGCAGGAGCACCATGAATAAGCGGCGCAAGACGTCGATAATCTTCGAGAACCTCCGCCAGCCTTCGTTCGTCCTCCGATCGCTATGCGCAGCCCTAACCTTCGGACACGCCGAAGCTGCGACGCCGCCGAAATATCTTGCCGTCCCACATGTGCGACAATGCTTGTCGAAACAATCGATGGGCAGTTACGATATCGTGTGCTTGTCAGCCCAGCGACCGGCGCAATGCCCAAGATCTTCATGGCGCGCGCTCAACCAATTGGACGACGGTCAGAGGCCGCCAACCTGCCGCGTGAACTAATTCAGGCCGCCGCCCCTCACGGCCCCGGCAGTAGCTCGTTGCTCTTTCCTGTCACGAGATTGAGGACGAGGCCGATCCATTCATGCGCCGCGAGATCGGTCAGGAGAATGCCGCGCGAGGTCGAGTGCGGAATGCGCGGGGCCCAGATGTCGCCGGTCGTGTGGAAGTCGGTCGGATAGGGGATCACGGGGAAGCCGGCTTTGCGAAAAATGCCGATGGAGCGCGGCATATGGCTGGCCGACGTCACGAGCAGCCAGCGCTCGCCGGGTTTTGGATGAACCAGCGCCTTGGTGAACTCGGCGTTTTCGACCGTGTTGCGCGAGCGGTCTTCGTAAATCACGTCGCCTTGATCGATTCCGATTGCGCGCCAAAACTGCCGGGTCGCCTCCGCCTCGGTCGCGCCAGAGCCTGCGAGGTGGCCGCTGCCGCCCGTGAAGACGAGTTGCGCAGTGGGAAAGCGCCGCTTCAACTCGATCGGCGCGGTCAGGCGCTGCGCGGCTTCCGTGAAGACGACATGGCCGCGCTCGGCGGAGAGCTCTTCATCCACTGAGCCGCCGAGCACGATGATTCCGTCCGGGGCCTTTATATTGTCGCCGAGCTCTGGAAAGCGGGCTTCGAGCGGGCCGATCAGGAAGGAGCCGAGCGGCCCGAAACCCATCACCGCGAGCAGGATGGTCGAGAGGAGGGCGAGCCACGCGCCGAAACGCCGGAAACGCGTGAAGCACAGCAGCGCGCCGAGAAGCGCGCAGAAGATGACGAAATGCGAGGGCGCGAAGAAAAATTCGAGAACCTTCGTGACAATGAAGAACATGGGAGTAGTACTCCAATTTTAGCGGCTCAGCAGTAGCGTCGCCCAGCCGTCGATATCGCGGCGTCTTTGCAGCCGAAAGCCCTGGGCCCGATAGGCCGTCAGCACGCCCGCAACGTCGCGCGCGAGGAGCCCCGACAAGATCAGCTCAGCGTCCGGGCTAGCGGCGCGCGCGAGGCTCGGCGCCAGCCGGCGCAAGGGCTTGGCGAGAATATTGGCGAAGATCAAATCGAAGCGCCGCCCGCGCAGAGCATCGTGCCGCACGCCTGCTGCGAGAACCGGCCGCAGATAAGGGCCGACGCCATTGGCGAGCGCATTGGCGCGCGCCGTCGCGACCGAGACGGCGTCGATGTCGCCGCAGGCGACCGGCTGGCGCAGCAGCCGCGCGCAGGCGATCGCCAGCACGCCCGTGCCCGTGCCGACGTCGAGCGCATGGCGGGGACGGCGCCGCTTGAGGATTTCCACCAACGCGAGGAGACAGCCGAGCGTCGTGCCATGATGGCCGGTGCCGAAGGCGAGCGCCGCTTCGATCTCGACGCCGACGTCGTTGGCGGAGAGGCGCGCGCGGTCATGCGCGCCGTGGACGAGAATTCGCCCCGCGCGCACGGGCTTAAGGCCTGCGAGCGCATTCTCGACCCAGTCGCGCTCCTCGATGTTTGAAAATTCTATGGCCTTCGCGGTCGCGGCGTCGACGACGGATTCGATGAGCGCGCGGAGCTCTTCCTCCTCGGGCGGCTCCTGGAAGAAGACTTCCGCCGTCCAATCGCCGGTCTTCTCGTTCTCAAAAACGCAGGCTGCGGTCTCGGCGGGATCGAAGGTCTCGACGATGAAATCGGCGACAGCGCTCGCCCGGCGTTCGTCGCCGACGAAACGTAGCAGCGTGCTGGCCCCATTGGGCGGCAGACCTTCGAGCATGGCGCGTGCTTAGCACGGCTCAAGGCGATTCGACACCCGCATCACAGATAGCTCAACCACCAGGCGTCGCTGCGCCGCTTGAGATCGGCGAACCAGCGGCAGGCCGGATAGAGGGCCACGACCAGCGCGATCCAGGCGAGATAGACCCAGGGCAGCGCGACGCGATAGGCTTCCGGCGTCTTTGCGAACTGCGTGAGAACGAGGACGACCGCCGCGCCCAGATAGAGATGCGTCACATAAAAGAAGAGCGGCGTTCGGCCGAAATTCGCGAGAATGATCCCCGCCGCGCCGCCGAGCTTTTCGATGCGCGGCAGCAGGATCAGCGCGGGCCCGAGCGTCACGAGCGCATAAAGCAGCGAGGGCGGGTATTTGCTGACGTTGAGAAAGGAGAGCGCCGTCATCGCCAGGGTCGGCTGAACGCTCCAGGGCTTGGGGTCGCCATAGTGATTGATCCCGCGCAGCAGGATGAAGCTGAAGAGCGCCGCTAGGCCCGCCGTCGTCAGAATCCGCCTCCGCTTCGCGGCGTCTTCGAGAGAGAGAGGACCAATCCCATAGCCCAGCGCGACGACGCCGATCCAGGGCAGGATCGGATAGGCGACGCGGCCCGCGATCCCGAAAGGCAGGGAACCGGGTTCGTGCAAAAGATTCCAAAACGGCCCAAAGAAGCCGAGCGACGCGCTGTGAACGCCGTCAAGGAGATCGTGGCAGGCGAGAAGGACGCAGCCGATCGCCAGCGCCGCGCGCGATCCGAGGAAGCACAGCGCGCTCAGGGCGATGAGGCCGCAGCCGATCGCCCAGAGCGTGCCGAGCGCGAATTTGCCGATCTCCTGCGTGAAGATCGGGCTGATGAGCGCCACGTCCAGAAAAACGAGCCACAATCCGCGCGTGAGCAGGAATTTCGCCGTGCGCGCCTGGTCGTGGCCCTTGGCGTAATGGAGGAAGGCGCCGAGCCCTGCGAGCAGCGCGAAAGTCGGCGCGCAATAATGTGTGACGAAGCGCGTCAGAAACAGCGCCGGATAGGTCTGCGTCAGATCGGTCGGAGAGAAACGCAGAACGTCGACGTGAAAAAACATGCGCGCATGATCGAGCGCCATCAGCACGATGACGAGGCCGCGCAGGCGATCCGGGCCCGGCTCCCGACGCTCCTCGACGGCGGCGTTCTGCTTCGCGCGGGTCAATCTTGCGACAGCGGCGTGCGGCCCGGCCCTCGCGGGGCTTCACGCGGCTGCGGCGCGCGCCGGGCGTCGGCGGCGCCGAGCTTTTCTCGCGCGCGTGCGAGCTCGGCGTCGAGCAGCGCCATGAAGCGTTCGATGTCTTCCTCCGTCGTGCGGTGGTTGACGAGGGCGGCGCGGATCGCCGGCGTTCCATCGAAGATCGTCAGCGAGGGCGCCGCTTCGCCGCTCTCATGCAGCGCCATGACGATCTCGGAAGCCAGCGCGCCCTCGGGATCCTCCGTGACGGAGAAGCAAACGATGTTCAGCGTGACCGGCGCGCGCATTGAGAAATCGGCGGAGGCCTCGATCAGCGTCTCGAGCCTGCGCGCCAGGCGGCAGGTGCGCTCGATGCACTGGCTCAGTAGATCCAAGCCGAAGGTCTGAATCGCGAACCAGGTCTTCAGCGCTCGAAATCCGCGCGAAAGATCGGGGCCGAGATCGCAGGGCCAGATCTCGCCGGCCGCGAGTCCGCGCGGCGCGCGCGTGAGATAGGCAGCGTCCGATTTGAAGGCCGCAAGATGCTCTTGCGGATCGCGCACCAGCACGAAGCCGGCGTCATAGGGGACATGCAGCCATTTGTGAAAGTCGAAGGCGACGCTGTCCGCGCGCTCCAGGCCTTTGAGCAGGGGCTTGAGCGTCTCCGACAGCGCGGCGAGCGCGCCGAAGGCGCCGTCGACGTGAAACCACACGTCCTCCTCTTGGGCCAAATCGGCGAGCGCGTCGAGATCGTCGATCGCGCCCGTGTCGACCGTCCCGGCGGTACCGACGATGAGGAACGGCTGCAGGCCGGCGGCGCGATCCGCGGCGATCGCATGGGCGAGATCCTCGACGCGCATCACGCGGCGCTCGTTTGAAGCGATCAGCCGCAAATGCCGCGCGCCGAGCCCCGCGAGCTCCATCGCCTGGCGAACGCAATTGTGCACATCGCGCGACGCATAGGCGACCAGCGTGGATTTCAGCGCGCCGAGCCCGTTGAGCCGCACATTCTCCTGCTGCGTCGCGCGATGACGGGCGACGAGAAGCGCCAGGAAGTTGGCCATGGAGGCGCCGGTGACGAAAATCCCGGACGCATCGGCAGGGAAGCCGAACGCCTGCGCCATCCATCGGCCGATCTGGCGCTCGACGTCGAGCGCGATGTGATTGCGTCCGCCGCAATTGGCGTTGAGGCCGCTCGCCAGCATTTCGGCGACCATGCCGGCCGGGGTTCCGGCGCCCTGAACCCAGCCCATGAACATCGGATGCCGATTGCCCATCGAGAAGGGCGCGACATAGCGCCAGAACTCCTCGAGCGTGCGGTCGATATCCTGGCCTTCTCGCGGCGCGGCGCGGCGAAAAAAAGCGTGCGCCTCCTCGCTCGCGGGGCGCCAAACCGGCGCGTCGCGGAGCCCGCGAATATTGTCGATCATCGCATCGAGCGCGCGATGGGCCTCGACTCGGAACGTGTCCCAGTCCCGCGGATCGAGGTTGCGGGCGGCGGCGTCCTTGGGCCTTGGCGGGGTCTTCGTCACAAAGCGCCGCCCTACTGGCAATCCCGCGGGTTGATCGAGAGTTCGGCGATCGTCGAGCCTGCGGAATTTCTCAAAGTGTAGCCGACGATCGTGCCGCGCTCGCGATAGTCGGGCATCATCGTGCAGACGCGCTGAAGGAGCTGCGTTCTGAGCTTGTCCGTCTTTCTGATGTCGGCGGCGATCGCTTGGGCTTCGCCGTCGTCGACGATCGTATAGAAATAAGTAAGGGCGTTGCCCGGCCCGGTCGTCGCCTTGTCGAGCCGGACATTTTCGCTGACCATCTCGGGCAGGGTCGCATTGAGCTCCTCGGCCTCACGCTCGAGCGCGAGCGAGATCTCGCCGAGATCCACCTTCGCCGGGCGCAGACCGGCGTAGTAGCGCCCGGTGAAGAAGATGACCGCCAGCGCCAGGGTCAGCGCCAGCATCGCCAGTAGGTTTTTCGCGCCGAGCATCGTCGCGATTCCTTTTCGGCGCCGACCCTAGGTCATGTATTGCCCGCCGTTGACCGTCAGCGTCGAGCCGGTGATGAAGCCAGCGTCGTCCGAGGCCAGGAACACCACGGCGCGGGCGATCTCCTCGGGCTCGCCGAGGCGCTTCACCGCGATGTACGGGATGATGTTCTTGTCGAGAATTTCCTGCGGCACGGCCTTCACCATCTCGGTCGCGATATAGCCCGGGGCGATCGCGTTGACGGTGATGCCCTTGGTCGCCGATTCCTGCGCCAGAGCCTTCACGAAGCCGATGTCGCCGGCCTTCGAGGCCGAATAGTTGCACTGGCCGGCCTGGCCCTTCTGGCCGTTGATCGAGGAGATCACGATGATGCGCCCGAAGCCGCGGTCGCGCATGCCGTTGATGACCGGGCGCGTGACGTTGAAGAGCGAGTTCAGATTGGTGCCGATGACGGCGTTCCACTGCTCCAGCGTCATCTTGTGAAAGAGGCCGTCCTTGGTGATGCCGGCGTTGTTGACGAGAATTTCGACCGGGCCGAGGTCTTTCTCGATCGCCGCGAGGCCGGCCGTGCAGGCCTCGTAGTTAGAGACGTCGAACTTGTAGACGGAGATGCCGGTCTCTTCCTTGAACTTCTTTGCAGCCTCGTCGTTGCCGGCGTAGGTCGCGGCGACCTTGTAGCCCGCCGCCTTGAGCGCCTTGGAAATGGCCTCGCCGATGCCGCGCGTGCCGCCAGTCACAACCGCTGTTCTTGCCACTTTCTTTTCTCCCTTGCTTAAACCGGCAGTGGGCGGATCGGCAGGAGGCGGTCGGTTTCGCCGACCGCCTCCTGCAGATCGCCGACTGCCCAATACCGAATTACCGCTCCACCGCCATCGCGATGCCCATGCCGCCGCCGATGCAGAGCGTGGCGAGCCCCTTGCCGCCGCCGCGGCGCGCAAGCTCGTGGAGCAGCGTCGTCAGGATGCGCGCGCCGGAAGCGCCGATCGGATGGCCGATCGCGATCGCGCCGCCATTGACGTTGACGATCGAAGGATCCCAGCCGAGGTCCTTGTTGACCGCGATCGCCTGCGCCGCGAAGGCCTCATTGGCCTCGACGAGCGTGAGGTCCGAGACTTTCCAGCCGGCCTTCTCGAGCGCCTTGCGCGTCGCCGGAATGGGTCCGCTGCCCATGATCGACGGATCGACGCCGGCGGTCGCCCAGGCGGCGATGCGGGCCAGCGGCTCGAGCCCGCGCTTCTTGGCTTCCGCCGCGCTCATGACGACGAGGGCCGCGGCGCCGTCGTTGATGCCCGAGGCGTTCGCCGCGGTGACGGTGCCGTCCTTGGTGAAGGCCGGGCGCAGCTTCGAGACGCCGTCGAGCGTCACGCCGTGCTTGATGAATTCGTCGCTGTCGACGACGATGTCGCCCTTCTTCGTCGAGATCGTGTAGGGCAGGATCTCGTCCTTGAACTTGCCGGCCTTCTGCGCGGCCTCGGCCTTGTTCTGCGAGGCGACGGCGAAAGCGTCCTGCTCGGCGCGCGAGATCTGCCATTTCGCCGCGACGTTCTCCGCGGTGATGCCCATGTGATAGTGGTTGAAGACGTCGGTCAGGCCGTCGACGATCATCGTGTCGACGAACTTGACGTCACCCATTTTCGTCCCCGAGCGCAGATGCGCCGCGTGGGGCGAGAGCGACATGCTCTCCTGGCCGCCAGCGACGACGATCCGCGCGTCTCCCGCCTGAATCTGCTGAGCGGCGAGGGCCACGGCCCGCAGACCCGATCCGCAGACTTGGTTAATGCCGAAGGCTGTGGCGCTGTCCGGCACGCCGGCCTTGATCGCCGCCTGACGGGCGGGATTTTGCCCCTCCGCCGCGCCGAGAACCTGGCCGAGGATCACCTCACAAACGTCGCTCGGGGAGACCTTGGCCCGCTCCAGAGCGCTCTTTACGGCGGCGGCGCCCAGCTCATGGGCGGGAATGCCGCTCAAGGCTCCGTTGAATGACCCGACCGCAGTGCGGGCTGCGGATACGATCACAATGTCGGTCGACATGATCCCCTCCTCGAATCTTGGCCTCCCAGCGAGGCCGGGTCCGGCGGCTCGGCAGGCCGGACGCGCTTGCCTAGCCTCGCGGGACGAGGCGCGGGGCGCCCGGTCGTTTTGCATGGTTTGGCTCGGAGCGAAAGCCGTCGCCGACGAAAATATTGCCGCAGGCCTCGATTTGTGCCTATCTCCTGGCCTGGGGACAGCCTCTTTGCGGGTTTGCGCGGGCGGCTCCGGCGTCCCGGGGAACATTGGCGCGCCTCATGACTGAGCAAAAGCCTACCACGATCAAAAAATACGCGAACCGCCGTCTCTACGACACCGGCACAAGCACTTATGTCACGCTCGAGGATCTCGCCGCGATGGTCAAGCGAGGCGAGGATTTTGTCGTGAGCGACGCCAAGAGCGGCGAGGACATCACGCGCCCGGTGCTCACGCAGATCATATTCGAGCAGGAGTGCAAGGACGGCCAGAGTCTCTTGCCCATCTCCTTCCTGCGGCAGCTCATCCGCTTTTACGGCGATTCGATGCAGATGCTGGTGCCGAGCTATCTCGAGTTCTCGATCGATAAATTCACCCGCGATCAGCAGAAATTCCGCGAGCAGATCGATGCGGCGCTGGGCTCCGGCCCTTTCGGCGAGCCGACTCGCCAAGCCTTCCACGCCATGGAGGAGCAGGCGAAGAAGAACATGGCGGTGTTCCGCCAGGCGCTCAGCATCCTCAATCCCTTCGGCGTTGCGATGGAGGGGGGCGTCGCCCTCCGCCAGGAGAGCGAAGAGCCCGCCGCCGCCGCTCCGCCGAGCGAGGTGGACGAGCTGAAGCGCCAGATTGCGGAGCTGAATCAGAAAGTGGACAAGCTCTCCGGCTCGGCGGGGTGAGAGACCTCAGCCCGCGTCGCTGCCGGCCGCATCCCCGAATAGGGCGCCCTGGAAATAGTCGACGCCCCACTCGCGCAGCATGGCCGCCGTCGCCTCGTCCTCGACCCATTCGGCGACGATCTCGAGCTTCAAATGATGCGCGAGCGCGGTGAGCGTGCGCGCGAAGAAACGGTCGTCCTCCGAGTTGACGATGTTGCGGATGAAGACGCCGTCGATCTTGACGAGATCGAAGGCCAGCGCCCGCAGATTGCGAAACGAGGTGTGGCCGGAACCGAAATCGTCCATCGCCATCTTGATCCCGAGCTTCTTGCACGAGGCGACGACATGGCCGGTCGTCTCGATGTCCTCGATCATGCTGGTTTCGGTGATCTCGATCGTCAGCCGCTCGGCGACGCCTTGTCGCGCCTCCAGCGAACGTGTCAGACGGTCGGGCCATTCCGGATCAAGCACGGTCGAGAGCGAGGCGTTGATCGAAAGCCGCAGGGCGGGATCGGCGCTCATCTTCTCGAGCGCGAGCTCCATGACGCGCTGATCGAGCAAGCGCACCAGGCCCGCCTTCTCGGCGACCGGCAAAATTGACCCCGGCGTCACGAGGGAGCCGTCGCCAAGCCGCACCCTGAGCAGGGCCTCGTAAAACGCGACGTCGCCGTCTCGGGCGCGCACGACGGGCTGAAGCGCGAGCTCGACGCGGTTCTGATCGAGCGCGGAGACGATGCTCTCGGCGACGTTCAAGGCTTGCATCCGCCGGTCGCCGCGCGTGAGCGACGGGATGAAGGCGGAAAAGCGCGACTGGGAGCTTTGCCTCGCGGCGTCCAGCCCCTCTTCGGCGTGCTGGAACAGCATCTGGCTCGAGCGGCCGTGGCGCGGGCCGATCACCCCGCCGACGCGGATCGTCGCCGGCACCGCGCCCGCTGTCGTTTCGAAAGGCTCTGCGGCCACGCAGTCGATGAGGCGCGCGGCGATGGACTGCAGCTGCTCGGAGTCGCATTCGGGCGCGACGATCGCAATCTTGTTGCCGGCGTGCCGGGCGAGAAGATCGGAAAAGCGCACATTGGCGCCCAGGCGTCGGGCGAGCGCGGCGATGATCTCGTCGCCGGCGTCGTAGCCATAGTTGCGGTTGAGCGCGAAGAGATTTTCGAGCCCGACGAGAAGCAGCGCAAAAGGCTTGCGGCTGCGTTCGGCCGTGCCGACGAGCCGCTGCAGCTTGTCGGAAAGGTGCGCGCGGTTGAGCAGGCCGGTCAGGGGATCGAAATGGGCGTGGCGCGCGTTCAGCCGCTCGGCGTTGTGGCGCTCGGTGACGACGCGCAGCACGCCTTGCGCGCGCAGGGGACGGCCGTCGGGGCCGCCAAACCAGCGCCCGGTATCCTCGACCCATACCGATCCGCAGCCGCCGAGCTCGCGGGGCTGCAGCAGCGCATAGACGAGCTGATAGGGAACGCCGTCGCCCTCGTCCTTGCGGTCGGACTTAACGATCGCCTCATAGCGGGAGACGATGCTCTCCGGCGAGAGCCGGTCGCCGAAGGCGATGCCGGTGGAGAGGTCGACCTCGCCCAGGACGCCGAGCGTCTTTACGAGGTTGCCGGTCCAGGAGATCCGATCCGTGACGAGGTCCCAGAAATAGACGAGCTCGCCGATCGAATTCAGCACGGATTCGAGTTGAGGGGTGAGCACGGGCGGTGGAGACGCGGCAGCAGGCGTGGCGATCGAGGGCGGAAGAAGGAACTCGTCGTCGCCCCAAAGCGAGGAGCCATGAAGGGCCGGGTGACGCAACTGCATGGGTCTTCCTTTGGTCAGCGACGCCTTCGACGCTAGGGCTTGCGCGTAAATGAGGCGTTATTGCGGCCATTCAATTGCGATGCGTCCGCGTTCGGCCTGACGCCCGAACGCGGACAAAGCGCATAAATCTTTAACGAGCCTCGTCGCGCCGGCTGACCGTCATTCGCTCTCGGCGAGGCGGCGCAGCCAGGCTTGCGCCTGCTCGCGCACATTCGCGGGCGCGGCGCCGCCGTAGCTCGTGCGGCTTTCGACGGATTTGTCGACGCCCAGGACCTCGAAGATCTCGGCGGTGATGCGCGGATCGACCGCGCGCAGCTCCTCGAGCGGTAGGGCCTCAAGCCCGACATTGCGCGCGGCGGCGAGCGCGACGATGCGGCCGGTGACGTGATGCGCCTCGCGGAAGGGCAGGCCCGCTGCGCGCACGAGCCAGTCGGCGAGATCGGTCGCGGTCGCGTAGCCCGCGCCGGCGGCTGCGCGCATCCTGTCGCGATCGATCCTCATGTCGCGCGTCATGCCGCTGATCGCTGCGATGCAGAGCGCGAGCGAGTCGAGCGCGTCGAAGGCGCCCTCTTTGTCCTCTTGCATGTCCTTGGAATAGGCGAGCGGCAGGCCCTTCATCACGACGAGAAGCGCCTGCAGCGCGCCGAAAATGCGTCCCGTCTTGCCGCGCACGAGCTCGGCCGCGTCGGGATTGCGTTTCTGCGGCATGATCGAGGAGCCGGTCGTGAACTTGTCGGAGAGCGTGACGAAGCCGAATTGCGGGGTCGTCCACAGCACGATCTCTTCGGCGAAACGCGAGAGATGCGTCGCGCAGATGGCTGCGGCGGAGAGCGTCTCCAGCACGAAGTCGCGATCCGAGACGCTGTCGATCGAATTGGCCGTCGGACGTGCAAACCGCAACGCCTTCGCCGTCATCTCGCGATCGATCGGAAAGGACGTGCCGGCGAGCGCGGCGGCGCCGAGCGGCGATTCGTTGAGGCGCGCCCGCGCGTCGTGGAAGCGCCCGCGATCGCGGCCGACCATCTCGACATAGGCGAGGAGATGATGGCCGAATGTCACGGGCTGGGCCGATTGGAGATGCGTGAAGCCCGGCATCACGGTCGCCGCTTCGGCGAGCGCCCGCTCGGCGAGGGCGCGCTGCAAATCGAGGAGCGCCGCGTCGAGCCGGTCGATGAAGTCACGGATGTACAAGCGGAAGTCGGTGGCGACTTGATCGTTGCGCGAGCGCGCCGTATGCAGTCGGCCGGCGACGGGGCCGACGATCTCGGCGAGCCGCGATTCGACATTCATGTGAATGTCTTCGAGCGCGCGCGAGAAAACGAAGGCGCCGGAGCGGATTTCGGCCTCGATCTGCGCGAGGCCCTGCGTGATGCGCTCCGCATCCGCGCTTGTGACGACGCCCCGTGCGGCGAGCATCGCGAGATGGGCCTTTGAAGCCTCGATGTCTTGGGGCCAGAGCCGCTGGTCGAAGTCGATGGAGACGTTGATCGCGTCCAACACGGCGTCCGCCGCGTCGCTGAAACGTCCACCCCAAATTTTGCTGGTCATGTCGCCCTTTCCGCGGCGACGACCCGGGAGCCGAAAACGATGAACGAGCCTCAAACTGCGGCTTCTGGCCGCCACCGCCTCGTCTTCGCCTTCGCCGCATTGGCGATCGTCGCCGTCGCGGCGCTTCTATACGTGAAGGCTGGGGAAAGCCGCAAGAAACCCGGCTCAGAGGCCTGCGCCGCGTCAAAGCCCCTCGCCGCGCGGCTTGCGCCGCTCGCCAAAGGCGAAGTCGCCGCGCTCAATATCGCGGCCGATCCCGAGCCCTTCGCGACGTTGAGCTTTAGCGGGCCGGACGGCGCGCCGCTCGATGTGGCGGCCTTCAAGGGCAAGACGCTGCTGTTGAACATCTGGGCCGCCTGGTGCGTGCCGTGCCGCGCCGAAATGCCGGCGCTGGACCGCCTGCAACAGCAGCTCGGCTCTCCGTCTTTTGAGGTCGTCGCGATCAACGTCGACACCTCGCATTTGGAAAAGCCCAGGGCCTTGCTCGCCGAGCTCAATATCGGCGCGCTGAAATTCTATTCCGACCCCAAGGCGGACGTTTTCTTCCGGCTCCGACAGGAGGGCGGTCTCACCGGCCTCCCCACGACCTTTCTGATCGATCCCAAGGGCTGCGAGATCGGCCGCATGTCCGGCCCGGCGGCGTGGGATTCGGCGGACGCCGTGAAGCTGATCAAGAGCGCGCTGGGCCAGGAGGCGCATTGAGCCCGCTGATCAAAGGCTCGCATAAATGTGGTCGCGCAGCACGGGATAGATTTGCGTCTCCCAGCGGCGCCCGCTGAATACGCCGTAATGGCCTACCTCCGGCTGCAACACATGGGACTTCATGTAGGGGCGCAGGCCTGTGCACAGATCATGGGCCGCCACGGTCTGGCCGACGGCGCAGATGTCGTCCCGCTCGCCCTCGACGGTAAGAAGAGCCGTCTTCTTGATGGCTCTGGGTTCGATCAATTGCCCACGGAAATATAAATTCCCTTGCGGCAGCGCGTGCTTTTGAAAGACTAGCTCGACAGTTTCAAGATAAAAGTCTGCGTCGAGGTCCATGATGGCGAAATATTCTTTGTAGAAGTCCCGAATCTGGTCGGCTTTTTCGAAATCGCCGTCGATTCGATTTTTGAAGAGGTCGACGAAGGCTTTCGAATGCCGCTCCACGTTCATGCTCATAAAAGCGGCAACCTGTAGGAAACCTGGGTAGACCCGACGCCCCGCGCCGCGCAGCGACCGCGGCGCCACGCCGATCATCTTGTCCTTGAACCAGGCGATGGGCTTGGAGGTCGCGAGCTCGTTGACCTTGGTCGGCGAGACGCGCGTGTCGATCGGGCCGGCCATCAGCGTGAGGCTCGCGGGCTGGTCGGGATCGTCGTTTTGCGCCATCGCCGCGACGGCGGCGAGCGCGGGAACGGCGGGTTGGCACACCGCCACCACATGGGCTTGCGGCCCTAGGAATTTGAGGAAGTCGATGAGATGCTGGACGAAGTCCTCGAAGCCGAAAGCCCCGTGCTCCAGCGAAATGTCGCGCGCGTTGCGCCAGTCCGTCACATAGACCTGATGATGATGAAGAAGCGTCCGGATCGTGCCGCGCAGAAGCGTCGCGAAATGGCCCGACATCGGTGCGACGAGGAGCACGCGCGGATCGTTCTCGCCGCCCTCGCGCGTAAAACGCCGCAGCCCGCAAAAGGGAGTCGCGAAGACCTCCTTCTCCATGACCGGAAGGCGCAGCCCGGCCCCGGTCACGATCTCGCTAACTCCGTAGTCCGGCCGCGTATGGGTGAAGCCCGCAAGCGCCACGAGCTCGTAATAGGCCGCCATGCGCCGCAGCGGGGACGCATATTGCATCGTGCTCCATTGCGACAGGATGCAATTGGAGCTTGACGCCAAAGCGCGGACTTGATGACTCAAGTCGGCGTAAGCTTGATAGGCGTCATAGAGCATTCTGTGGCAAGGCCCGCGGTTTTCCCTGATTCGTTTAGGCAAGGCCCGTGCCACGGCCGCCGCCGCGAATGGCGCCGGGCTTGCTAGCCGTAGTTGGGAGAGTAAAGCAATGCCGCGACCGACGCTCACGATCAGCAGCAAGAATTATTCATCCTGGTCCCTGCGCGGGTGGCTGATGGCGAAGCTTTCCGGCATCGACTTCGAGGAGGTCGTCGTCGATCCGGAAGACCCCGGCGTGCGCGCCGAGCTGCTGCTGCTCTCGCCGTCGATCCTCGTGCCCTGCCTCACCTATGACGGCTTCAAGATCTGGGACACGCTCGCCATCGGCGAGTTCCTGCAGGAGATCGCGCCGAGGGTGGAGCTTCTGCCCAAGGACAGGATGGCGCGCGCGCGCTGCCGCTCGATTTGCGGAGAAATCCACTCCGGCTTCACGGCCTTGCGCTCGGCGCTGCCAATGAATCTGAGAGGGAATTTCCCGAACTTCAAAATCTGGTCGAAGGCGCAAGGCGACATCGCGCGCGTCCAGGAGATTTGGCGCGATTGCCTGGAGACGGGCGGCGGCCCCTATCTCTTCGGAAAATTCTCGATGGCGGACGCGATGTATGCGCCGGTGGCGACGCGCTTTCGCACCTATCACGCGCCGCTCGACGCGCAGAGCCAGCAATATTGCGAGAGCATTTTCGCCTGGCCCGCCATGCAGGAATGGGTCGAAGCGGCGCTCTCGGAGACGGAGAGCTTTGAGGAGCTGGAAGCCGAGTTCTGATCGGCGCAGCGCTCACGCGCCGTCCTTGCCCTTGGCGCGGCAAATCTCCTCGAAGCGGCGGCCGCGCTCCTCGAAATTGACGAACTGCCCGTAGCTCGGCGCCGCCGGCGACAGCAGCAGCAGATCGCCCTTTTTGAGCCGCCGAAAGCAGGCCTCCACGGCCTCGTCCAGATTTTCCATGAGCTTTCGCTCGAACGGCAGGGCCAGCGCGGCGAGCTCGTCGAGGATGCGCTTCCCGTTGGCCGGCATCAGCGCGACAAAGCGCGGCGGACGCTCCTTCAGATAAGCGTAAAGCTCCGTGTAGGTCTGACCGCGGTCCTCGCCGCCGAGAATGAGGCAGAAGGGCCGATCCGCGAAAGTTTTGAGCGCCGCGAGCGTCGCCTCGGGGATCGTCGAAATGCTGTCGTCGACGCAGAGCACGCCGTCGACCGTGAATTCGCTCAGGCGATGCGGGGGGATCGCAAAATCCGCGAGACTTTCCTCGCAGGCGCTGGGATCGAGGCCCATCTGCCGGGCGATGGTGAGCGCCGCGGCGAGATTAGCCAGATTATGCGCGCCCTTGAGCGGAAAATGCCCATGCGCGAATGGCGCGGCGCCCCTGTAGAGCCCGCCGTTGTCGACGCGAAAGCCGTCGGCGTCGTTGTACCAGAGCGTGTTCGGCCGCGACGCAAAAGCCTCGCGCAAGCGCGGATCGGCGCGATTGGTGACGAGCAGGGTGGTCTCGTCGAGCTGAGCCAGGCGAAGCTTGTCGGAAAAATAGCGTTCGACGCCGCCGTGCCAGGGCGCGTGCTCGGGATAGAGGCTCGTGATGACGGCGATCGTCGGCGCATGCTTGAGGTCGGCGGTCTGATAGGAGGAGAGCTCCAGCACGGTGAATTCGTGCGCCGTCTTCTGCGTCAACGCCGGCACGCCGCCATTGCCGATGAGGCTCGCATCCAACCCTGCTCCGCGTAGCATGTGGTGAATAAGGCTCGACGTCGTCGTCTTGCCCTTCGTGCCGGTCACCGCAATCGTCTTGGCCTTCGGATTCTCCTCGAACCAGAGATTGGTGACCGAGGTGAAGTCGACGCCGCGTCGCTTCGCCTTCTCGACCTCGGGCCGATAAGGGCTCACGCCGGGGCTCTTGATCACCACGTCGAAAGCCCCGGCGCTGAGCGCCTGCGCGGCCTCGGCGCCGATCAGGACGCGCGTCTCGCCGAGTCCTGCGCGAGCGGCGGCCGAGAGCGGCTGGTCGTTCAGCACGGTGAGGACGAGGTCAGGATGATGCGACTTGACGTAATCGAGCGCCGCCGCGCCCTCCCGTCCCGCGCCCCAGATCGCGATCGATTTAGCTTGCGCCGAGATAGGCATTGAGAAGTCTCTCGTAGCGGGGCGGGACAGTGTGATCGCGCGCGGGCGTGAGCAGGCGGCGCCACTCTGCTTCAAGGCGTGGCGCGAAAGGCTCGAGGCGTGGCGCGATGGCGCGCAGGATTTGGCTCTGCTTCCATTCGGGACGCGCCGCGAGCCTCAAGACAGCGGCGCAACTCTCGCCGATCTCGCCGACGCACTCCCAGGGCTTGTGGCCGGAGAGTCCGGTTAGCTCCTCATACCCCGTGAGCTGGCTTTCGTCGTCCAGAAGATTCTTGCCGAAGATCGCGATCATCCGCTCATAGGGAAGCGTGGTCGCGAGCATCAGGAAAGTGAACCGGCATTTGGGGCAATCGCAGCACCAGCGCTCGCTCGGCGCCTCGGCGCGCAGGCGAAAGGCGCGGTTGCAGCTCGTGAAGGCGGCGTCGTAGCGGCTCGCCTTGCCGAAGATCTGCGCGATATGCAGCTCGGAGAGCGGGCGCAGGAGCGAGAAATAGTCGAGCGTCGGCGAAACATGCTCCCGCACGTAGCGGGCGATATCGGCCTCGGCCGTCGAGGTCTTGCTGAACTGATGGTTCACCGCGACCCCGTCCTTCTCCAGCGTCGCCTCATTTGCAGAGCGCTCGTTGGAGAGCACGACCGCGTCGAAGCCGTGCACGAAGGCCGCCGCAATCGCGATGAAGCTGACGATTGCGGTGATCGGCACATGGCCGTTGTAGGCGCCGGCTTCGTTGAGAGCGAAAAGCTTCGGATCGAGCGTGCGCGTCACCTTGAGGAAGGGCAAGCCGCTCGCCGCCGCGCAATCGAGGATCGGCTTCTTCGGATTGACGGCGAAGAGGACCATCGGCTCGCGCGCCGCGCGCAGCGCCTCGACGCTGACGAGCGAGTCCTTGCCGCCGCCGATCAGCACAGCCGCGCGGCGAGGCAGCGGCTCATGCGCTGGCGCGCTCATCGTCGCAGCCGGCGCGACGCTCATGAAATGCGCCCGGTCGGAAAGGTCGAGGCCGTTCCTCACCGCGAATTCGCCGAGCCCGTTCAGATAGAGGTCGCGGAAGAACGCCAATTGCGAAGCGCCGAGCGGCGGCGCCTCGACGACGATCTGCTTCGGGACGAAGGCCTTGTAATAGCTGACGCCGGCGAGCGCGCAGAGCGCCGAGACGGCCGCGTCGAAACTTTGGCGCAGGCCGCCCGCGTGCGGCAGCGGCGCATGAAAGTCGACGCTCTCGCAAAAGCGAAGGCCGGAGTTGTAGCCGTAATGCAAATCGACGCGGCCCTCCGCGTCGTGCGGCGTCCATCCCAGGATTTTGAAGTCGCCGTGCTCGTCCTTCATCCAAGCTTCCAGAGCGCCTTCCGCGCGCTATCGTTTCAGGCCTTGCACGAGGCTTACCATTGGGGCGCGGGGAAGTCACTTTCGCTGATAGGACAAAGGTTTCCGCAAGGCGCGGGCCCAAGCGCGCAACAGTAAATTAACGCTGTTTCTCAATCATTCCTTCATCAATGAAGGAGGCGGTTTATGTCGACGCTTTTGAGGTTCGCGCTGCTCTGCGGCGTAACGATCGCCGCCGTCACGGCGGCGCGAGCGCTGCCGCTGACGCCGGTTCCAGATTCCGCCTGGCCGCTCGATGCGAGCTTGCGGCCGAGCCTTTCCCCAAACCTCGCGCCCTGGCAAAACTGGAGCGGCTTTCATGTTGGCGTGAATGTCGGCGGCGCCTGGGACGGCGCCCCGGCCGCGGATTTCATCGGTGTCCCCGTCAGTCCCTTCGCGGACTTCGGCGCCGGCGCCGTCGTGACTCAGACGCTCGGCGCGAATGGCGCCGGCGCGATCGGCGGCGCCCAGATCGGCTATGATTTCGAATGGCCTTTCGGTCTCTTGACCGGCGTCGAGGCGGACTTTCAGGCATTCTCCTTCAGCGACAGCGCGCAGCTCTCCACGGCCGCTCTCACGGGCTCGTCCGGCGCGGTCAAGGGGACGAAACGCGTCGATAATCTCGGCACTGTCCGGCTGCGCCTGGGTTATCAGGTGACGCCGGGCGTCCTGTTCTATGGAACCGGCGGCTATGCCTATGGACAGGCGGCCTTCACCGCGAGCGGCGCGGCGGCGAGCTTCCCGCTCAACTTCGCCGCGGTGAGCTTCGCGAATTACGCCGGGCAGCGCGGCGGCTTTGCGGCCGGCGGCGGGCTCGAATATGCAATCTCGCCCAATCTCATCGGCCGGGTCGAATATCTGCGCTACGACCTCGGCGGCGCTGGGCGGCTAACGCCTTTCCTCACGACCGACGGCTCGCTGCAATGGCCGGGGCTCGCGCAGCGCGTGGCGGCGACCTTCAGCGGCAACATCTTGCGCGTAGGCTTGAACTACCGCTTCACGCCGGAGCTTCCCGCGCCAGCCCTGCCGGTCGTCGCGAAATATTGAAAGCGAGCGCGTCGCGCCTCACTTCGCGAAGCGCGCGACGAGCCGCGGCGCCAGGAGGCTGCGCAGACCCGCGAGGTCGAGCGCCGCGGCCGTCGCGATATAGGCGCCGCCGCCCAATACAATCTGCAGCAGCATTGTCGTGACGCCCGGCGCGAGGCCGCGCAGCGGCAGGTCGATGGCGACCATCGTCGCGCAGGCGGCAAGCGTCACGATCAGATCGCGAAGCTTCGGCCAGCTCGGCTCGAGCCAGGCGAGCATCGCGAAGAGCGACGCGAATCCGGCGAACGCTCCCGCCGATTGCGCAAGGGCGAAGACGCTGGCGTCCTCGCCCGTGGGAAGAAGGGCGATCGTCGCGAGATTGGCGACGACGGCGACGAGCGCGCTGATCAGCAGCGGCGCCAGTCGATGCGCAAGCTGGAAGGCCGGATTGATCGCGTAATTGATCAGAGCCCAAGCGAGCAGGCCCGGCGCGACGAGCGTGAAGTAATGAGCGAAGGGCCCGCGGAAGCTCTCGGGCACGAGGAGCCGCTCGAAGCTCGGGATGACGAGCCAGCTGCCGAGCACGGCCGGCGCGATGAACGCGAAGACGACCCCCATGTTTCTTGAGATCCGCTCGCGCGCATGCGACGCGCCGAGCGTCTTCTCGTCGAGGACGGCGAGCTGAAACAGAACCGCGTCGAGCGCCGAGCCGAGCGTATTGACGATCCGCGTTCCGATGTCATAGGCGAGCGAGAATTGGCCGGCCTCGGCGAAACCGAAGAGGCGCGAGACCAGAATGCGGTTGAGCAGCGGGATGGACTGAAAAAGCACGCTCGCCGCGACGATCGGCATGCCGTAGGCCAGGAATTTGGAAACGAGCCAGCGCTCCGCACGACCGCCGCTGGCCCCGTCAACAAGGCCATTTCTGGCAACGGCGAGCGCTCCGGCGACGCTGAGCATCAAGCCGACGAGAGCGATGGGGGCCGAGCCGAACCAGAAGGCCCCGCCAACCGTCAGCGCGAAAGCGAGCACGTTCTTGGCCACTATGCGCTATCGAGGGCAAGCACCCCTGCTAATATATTGAATCACAATCAATAAGCGCCAGCGCAGGCGAGAGCTGAGGGGCTTCCGGTAAACCATTGGTAAGCAAGAAGGCGACGCCGCCCGAAAATCGAAAATCAGAATGGCCCCCCTGCGACTTTGCTTTCTGTCGGAATTAAAAAAGCGTCGCGCCCGTACATCCGGGGTCGCGACGCTTTTTGTTGACGGCCGCCATCCACCCAAAAGGTAAAAGCGAGGCCAGCCGTCGTCACCAAGCTGCACAAATACGGCTCGGCGATTTCCTAATTCGGTTGCGAGTAGAAAACGAGCGCCTCACGGGGCGTCCTTGTTGGCGCTCCGCACCAGATGCAACGCCGCGTAGGCCCTCGAATCCAATCCGCCCTTAAGAGCGAGGCGCAGCACGCGGTCAATGCGCGCCCCGAAGGCGTCCGGGCGGCCTTGGCAAATGCCGAGATGCGCTTCGCTCTCTTCGAGCACGCGACACAAGGCCATGGCCAGGTCGCGGTCGGTCACAGCCTCATCGGCGGGGTCAGCCATGACGATTGAGCCTCCCGCGGCTGTCGTACGATAAGCCGCTGCTGCTGCCCGCAGACAACGCGCTGTAGAGCGCTGGAGTTGTCGGCTCTCCCGTTTCTATGATGCGCCTGAGGCGCTCGCCATCGGGCAGGTCGCGAGCGACGGGCAGGCCGCACTCGATTTCATTCTCGACGAGCATCTGCGCAATGCGCTTCGCAACCTCGGCCGGGCAAAGCGGCTGTCCCACCTCGACGGCCAGCGGCCGGCCTGGCGGAGTCGACATTTCGAGCGACTGCCTATCCCCAAATTTGTGGGGATGAAGGCGCGCCAAGAGCCATTTCCGATTGTCGCTGCGGAGCTTTTCGCGGTTCACATGCTCAGGCTCGACGCCAGACCCCGCGTCCACAATCTCGTCGGCCCAGCTATCGCGCTGAAATTCCAAAGCGATGAAATACGCCTCGCGAAACTCAGGCTTCTCCATCGTCCAGCGCGCGACTGACTTGCGCGATGGCATGTGGGGCGCGTTGCAGATGCTGCGCAGCGACTCGCCCGCAGCTAGGCGCTGGCAGATGGCCGCGCCTAGTCGCTTGGTAAATGCATGTGACCGCCGCCGCATCGTTATTTCTTGCCGTAGGAAGGCTTCTTTTCAGCAGGCCGATTGGGGACGCCCATCTTCGGGAGCGGCTCCCAGCCCTTATCCTGCTTGCAACGCGCGCCGTCACTATTGAGCATGTGGCTCGTAGTGTTCACGCTTGAGACGTTCAGCGTCCGGTTTACGTTCTTTGGATTGCTCGACATGTGCTGTTCCTTTCAGTTAGTGTTTGGTCGCTAACTCGCTCGTCAATCCACTCACACTTTTGGCCGCCTCTTGCGCGGCGAGCATTTGTTCAAGTTTCTCTGCCGCGGCGTCGGCCCGCGCTGTCGCCGCGGCTGCGCGCTCGGCGGCCAGCTTCGCGCGGAGGCCGGTTTGCTCGTCGGCCGTCATTGCGCGCCAGCGCCAGTGCGCCATGTCCAATCTTTTGCCGACGGCCATCCAATCGGCGCGGCGGCCTTCGCTGGGGTCGAAAGCTCCGGGCGTTGGCGCTTCGGCGCTCATGGCGTCGTCGAGGTCGCCGGGCACAAGTCCCAAATGCCGGGCTATCTCGCTGTCCCAACGCTTCGCATGCCAATGCGCCAGCGCGGCGGCGAGGTCGTCACGGTATTTTGCCCACTGCTCATCGACCATCTGTCTCGAAAGCCCGCGCGGCGGTTCTTGAGCGTTGGCGGAAGGCGCAGGCGAGGGCTTTCGCGCCTTATCAAGCAGCTCTTGATAGATTTGCCAGCTTTGCTGCCACGCAAATTGACCATGAGCGTCTATCCGAGGCTTCGAGGGGTCAATTCTCAGGATTTCCTGCCATAATTCTCTATAAATATTTAGGAGTGTGTGACCGCGCACGAACTGATTTTGGCGGGCCAAGCGGTTATACTGTTCTAGCCTTGCATTCATGGCAGCCTCCGGCCGTGCTTACGCTCCCAGCGCGCCTCGAAGGCGCGATTCCACTGCTTATCGGTTGCGCGGTCGGCCAGGCGGGCATCGTCTAAGTCTCTTTCCTTGAAGCCGCCTGACCGCGCCTGCATGCGCCATTGGGGCTCGGCGCTCATATTGGGCCCGGCGCTGGAGGGCGAAAGCTTGGCGTCCAGCCTCGCCAATTCGACGGCCAAGCGCGGCGCTGGCAGTTTTGCGAGCCGCGCGGCGCCGTCCGGGTCCTTGGCCAATTCGGCGATGAGCGCCGGCGGGTCATCAAACTGCCTAGCAAGGGCGACCAGGTTGGCGGCATTGCCGCCAAATGCGTCGGCGACAACTTGACTGTGCTCGTCGAAGTTAGACGAACCGTATTTTTCCCTGCCGATTTCAATAATCCGTTCAGTTTCCTGGCGATGCGTCGCCAGTTCTTGCGCGGCCGCCTGTTGCAGCTGCTGCATGATTTCATAATCGGTCGCCATTGGCTTTTGCCTCGTAAAGGCGGCGGCGGATCGCTCCGCACGCCAAGTCGTCCCCGTGAGGGGCGGAAAAGGAGAAGGTTTTTCTTACCAGCGAGGCCCGCTGGCCCTTGTCGAGGAAGGCTTTCCTCGCGGCGTTGTCGCAGCCGGTGTGTGTCGCAGGCCAGCCGGTGTGCGCCCGCACGGTCGCTCCGCCACCGGAGCGTCGCTCCCCAACGCTTCGGGGAACACAAATGCAAACTTATGCTCATTTTGAGCAAAAGGCAAGCCATTTTGGCGTGCTAAGCGCAAAATCAGTCTGAAATCGGTCCAAAACACGGGGGAATGTGACCTCCGGCTTACCCTCCGCACACTGTCTAATATATTTCAACACTTTAGAGCATAAAGCACGTTTGGGATACGTACGAGCGCCGAGATCAGGATGGCGAATGGCGCGGCCGCAGGATTGGCCACCACCATGGTGATAGCGACGCATGGCCGGGCTTGGCCACCACCATGGTGATAGCGCGGCGGGGATTAGTGCGGGCGGTTCGCGCGCGTCATGGCGACTTTTTATGTGCGAGCGCATCTTCTGAGGCACTTTTTGGCCATTTCGCAACTGCGAAGAGATGCAGGGTTTTTCCCTTGATCGAGCCTCATCGGACGCCTTTTTGAGCCCGGCGAAAATAAAAACCAATTTCATGAATCGCCCTCCCATTTTTTAGCTACGGCTCCGCTTAAGCCACCAAGGTGATCAAGGTGCTCATGTTTTCTTGCCATGAAAAGTTGAGCATCTTGAGCATCTTGGGGCAGCGCCCAGTTCCAACCGCCCACAAATTCGTTTCTGACGGATTTAATTCCTAACTCGTCTTTAGCCCTCCGAACGGTCGCCAAAGCCAATGCTGCACTGCGGGATAAAGAGATGCATTCTTTGGCCGGCTTCGGACCGTCGGCCAATAAGTCGCACAGAAAATCCTTCGCCTCCTGGAGCGCCCCGGCAGCCTTTTTATTAGGCAATTCCTCTGCCACGGCCAAAACGTCGCGGGCGTTCCCTGCTATGGCCTCGCGCCAGCAAACGACGGAGGCGACAATATCGGGCCGCCCGGGAAGCGGGACTAATTGCAAGTCGTAGTTGAAGCCGCCATCATCCGCCCCGATGTTGGATTTTGCCCGCATAAGGACGCGAGGGCCGGGCCGCCCTTGATCGTCGTCGGACTGGCGCGCGGCGATCATGACGACGCGGGCGAGGGCGCCGAACGCCACGGACCCAGTAACCCGGTCAATAGGCGAGCGGCCTTCGGAACCTTTGGTGAAGTGCGTTATTCCCACAACCGCAGCGTCGAGTTCCGCCGCCAGGTCCACAAGCGGCTGCAACGCTCGCCGCGTTTCGCCATTCTTGTGCGAGTCGGCGGCCGTCGCCGAAACAATCGGGTCAACGACAATGAGTTGAGCGCCGCCAATTTTGGCGATGGCGTTTTTGAGAAGCGCCATATCCTTCGCAGGGTCGAAGACGCGCTTTTCCCGTTCGCCGATAATTTCAGGCGCGACGAAATAAACATGCTGCAGGTTGCCCCCTGACGCCCCTAGGCGTGGAATCAAAGTGTCGGATGGATCGTCTTCGCCGGTCCAAATTACGACGTTGCCTTGCTTCGCTGGCGTTCCGTCAGGCCAGCGGCCGCCGCTCGAAACACTCGCCGCCATCTTCATCGCAAGCGTGGTTTTCCCGGCGCCAGGCTGTCCGGCGATAATGTGAATCTTTCCCCGCGCGATCCATCCTTGCCATAGCCAGCGAATGACGGTCGGCTCAATGTCTGTCGCCTTCATCAAACTTGCGCGCGGGGCCTCAGCAGTTTCCCGTGCCGAGTCCGCCACCTTGCAGAGCGCCTGCAGCACGTCGTCTCGCTTGGCTTCCTTCGCAGCCGATTTGACGAGGGAAATAAAAGTCCCCACGCCGATGGCTCCGCCTTTGTTCGCCCAAATCTCGGCTTCGCGCGTGTCGGCGGCATGGTTGTCGCCTTCGTAAATGGACTCCCAGACGGCCCATATCGTCTCGGCGCTAAATCCAAGCTCGCGCATGTTGCGCGGCAGCGCCAGCCATTGCGTTCGCTCCAGCGTTCCATAGCCGATGCCGCGAGCGCCGCGCGCATAGACTCCCGCCTCGACGACGAATTCCCTAACCAGCAGATGGGCGGGCGTGTCCGCCGCGTTTGCGGCTGGAGCAAAATTGCCTGTCGTCAGACGTTCGCGTGGAGGCGCCAGCAGTGGAGCCACTTCAACCGTATCGTAAAAATCCTGCCAGTCTGGGTCGGACAGTCGGAAAACCCGATTTCCGGCGTAAGGGTCGGCGGGGGCGCCGCTTTCGATAAAGGGTGCGCACGTGTAGACCGGTTGGACGGTTCGCAACGTCGCCGTGTCGAGTCCCACAAGCTGGCCACCCGCCCGCTGCTTCGCTTCCTCGAACGTGACCCCGGCAAGCGTGCACCATTTTTCGAGCGCCGCTTGGCCTTCGGCGGCGGACCATCGTCGCAGGCCGTCCGCAAGCCGCTGCAATTCGAAGGCTTCGTCCGCCACAAAGAAAACATGCAACCCGATTTGCCCGTCCTTGTTCGGATGTCCGCTCGAAGCTGAAATTTGAACGACGCAATTGACGCCCTTGCACTGTTCCGGCAGCAACAGGTCGCGGGCTTTTCGCGCCTGTTGCTCAATTGTGAGACCGCGAAGGGCGGGGAGCTTGTCCAGGTCGAGGATGATAATCCTGGCCCGCTCCCTGGCGAAAGTCCCATCTCTTGATCTGCGCAACACTTTGCCGGCGCTGAAACCGCCCTCCCGTGCGAGATTCTTCGCGAGGTCGGAGGCGGGTAGCCCGTAAGTCAAAAAGCAGTCTTGGCGCTTCTCAAGCCATTTTAAGAGGCGCTCCATGGCGTCGAGGTTCGCGACCTCGACAACTTGGAAATGAAACTCGTAGCCCGCGTCGAACTGGAGAATGGAGCCGTCGGCGCGCCACGTTTTGGAAGCGCTCTTTCCCTCCGCGCAGCGCAGGATGGTCAGGCAGTGGTCGGTCTCTTGAGCGTGCTCAGCAGAACTGGACGGCGGGGCTGTGTGCACGTTCATTGGACGCCTCCCGCCAGGCCGTCGTCGCTAATTTCGGCGACCAGCGCTCCTGCGCCCCATTGATACGTTTCATTCAGTTGCTGTCGAATGTGCGGAGGCGTCCGTGCGACGAGCAATTCGACGGCCTCGTTCACGGCTGCGACCGGCATACGGAACGAGAGACTTGAGAAAACCTCCTGCGCCACGGCTTCGTCGATTTGCTCGACGTCCGTTTCGCCCGAAAACCAGCAAAACGCTCGCATTCGCATGAAGGGATTGCTTCGCCAAACGGCCACGCAAAGCCTCAGATTTTTCGCAGGGGCGGTCGCTCCGGCGGCGGACTCGGCGACCTCGTGCGGGAGGGCGAGGCGGATGCGGTAGCGGCGTTCGGGAAACTGGCGGAAAAACAGACGATCAGATTCGGGGCGGGACATGTTCGCGGTTTCCTTTTCGGGGTTGATAAAGTCCCGGGATTCCGCTAATTTCGCTTTGCCAAGAACGAAGTTTAGCGGTTTCCCGGGGCCCGGCGCGCAAGCGTCGGGCTTCTCTTTTTGGGCGTTCGGTTACCTGTCGCTTTTCCGCAGGGGCGGCCGCTTCGTAACTGTTTGAAAGTGCGAGCAACTGCGCCCAACTGCACATTTCTGTGAAGAATGTGCGCGCTCAGGCGGCCTTATGTGGAGCAGCATCCCCCGGGCCGGGTGCGCGACTCAGCCCACCGGAGCGAAGTTTCCTCGCGATACATCGCCCGCCTTCCCCACCAGCGATCGACCCGCGGCCCCTTGCCCGCAGTGCAAAGAGACTCGAGATATCGGCGCGTGATCGGAAACCCCGCCTGGGTCAAGAATTCGGCCGTTTGTTCCCGCGTCAGGAATTGGCAGTTGGTGGTGTCGTTCATTGGCGCTTCTCCTTTTCAGGCGTGTAGACAAACGTATAGTTGCAGAAGGAAACGCTATCGTCTTGGGAATTAAATGGGGGGCCCCTATTTAATTCCTGACGGTGGACCGCTCTTCAAATATTTTTCCAGGGTCTCTACGCTCATTGGATACCGCTTCTCCTTCCCCTTGTTGAATTCCTTTTGCAGAAGCTCGGCAAGTTCTCTTAGGCTTGGATAGGGCGGCCTGTCCGGCCATAGAGAGCATAGGTCTTCGACAAGCTGCTTTTCTTTCGCCTCACTCCATTTTAGCGGGGCGCCGCGTCTCTTTGCGGCTAGCGCGTTCCCGCCGGGGAAATGGACAGCAGCCAAAACTCCCAGCAACAGGTCCCGGTCGGTTTGGTTCTCGGCGTCCAGGCCGAAGGCTTTGCACGCGCGCTTCACGGAGTCTTCACGCGCGGGGCGCCCTACGCCTTGGCGAAAAGCCTCCCGAAGCTTTTCGTCCTTTGAAACCTTGTTGCGCCACCATGCGAAGCGCTTAAGCGGCTCTTTGTTCTTCGGCATTAGAGCACGGCCTGTGTTTCGCTCCGCAGCGTGACGACGTTATCCGCCGGCGGATTGACGATGCGCTCAAGAAGGGCCGCCAGCGCCTCGAAGGCGTGCCGCTTCTCAGCCTCGTAGCGATGCCGGTTGTAAGTGGCTTCAATGCCTCCGGGGCCGTGGCCGACGCAGCGCTCGGCGACCTCGGAACTGACTCCGGCGCGGCTCAAGAGCGTTCGAGCCGTCCGCCTCAAGTCGTGGATCGTCCAGCCCGTGACGCCGCAAGCTGCGTCGAATTCCGCTTTTAACTTCGACAAATTGCCGAGCGGGCTCTTGCCGGAAGTCGAGAATACGAATCCGTCACCTGGGCCGATTATCGGGAGGGCGCGGAGGATATCTTGCGCGGCCGGCGTCAAGAAAATTTCGTGGTCGCCATGCTTTTCGCCGATCTTGTATCTCTCGCGAGGAATTACCCACGAGTTGCCGGCAATCTCACTGCGGCGCAGATGCAAGGCTTCATTGCGGCGCGTCCCGGTCAAGAGAATGAATTGCATCAGGCGCGCGAAGGGCGTGCGCAGTTCGTCGGCGGCCTTCCATACGGCGCGGAGCTCCTCATCAGTCAAAGTTCGGTCGCGCTCTACGGATTTGTTGCGCTTCATGCCCCTCACGAGCGGGGATAGAAAATCGTCGTCTCGCGCGGCGTGCCAGTTGAAAACGACGCGCAGCGCCATGAGCGCCGCATCGGCAGCCGCCGGCCCGCGTTCGTCTTCGATCTTGTCGAGCATTTTAGCGATGTCGCTGCGGCGAATTTCGCCAATAGGAAGGCGCCCCAGAGAAGGAAACACGGACCGCTCTAAAATGCCCCGCCGCTCCGCTAGAGAGCGCATACGTCCAGCTTTTTCTTCGCGCTGGAGATAGGTCTCGGCGATGGCCCGCAATGAGTTGGCGTCGCCTGCTTCAGCCTTGCGCCGCTCCGCCAGCGGATTGCCGCCCTTGGCGACTGCGCCGAGCAGCGCCTTGGCTTCCTTGCGCGCAGCGGCGAGAGTCCAAACGCTTGCAGCGCCCTTGATCGTCATTCGATGCGAGCGCCGGCCGCTGCGATATTGAATCACGTAGGATTTAGCGCCGTCCTTCGTCACCTGGAGCGCGAAGCCGCGAAGCTCGGTATCCCAATAGAAAATGCGATCGCCTTTTTCGGGCGGCTGCGCTTTGGAGACGAATGCGTCAGTCAGTTTCACATTCGGCATGGTTTTTTCTCTTTTTCAGGCTGCGGCTTCAAAGTCGCAGGAGTTGCGGGAGTCGCGGGCGGATAACCCGCGCCCGAAGTCGTCAGGACCGTTTGCCGTTGTCCGTCGTGAGAGCGCGCAGGGTCTCGCGAACCTCGCGCAGCGCTTCAATGCCGGCGAGCAGCGCGAGTTGTTGCAAACCCGTCGAATGGTCGCGGGCGCTTTCCCAGGCGAGAATTGCGTCGTTCGTCTCGCCCATCATCGCCGAGAGTTGCTTGTCTGAAAGACGAGGCTCAGGCGTCATGGCGCGCCCCCGTCAGCAGGATGGCGTCGAGCGCCGAGCGCGTCATAGGAACGCAGCGGAGGCCCGTAGCGGCGTCTATGGCCGCGTTGGCGCACATATCGACGTTTTGGAAGGGGGCGCTCCAGAAAGGCTTATCGGCCTCGTGGGAGCAGGGCGCAAAGCGATATGCGCCATCGATCCAGAATATGACGAAGCCTAGCTTTTCGGCTTCGCGCATGAGAAACGCAGTCAGCATCATCTCGCGCCCTCCAGTCGCGGGTTGGTGTTAGGCCCGGCTTGGCGTTGCAACCGCCTTGTCGGGCCGCTTTGTGTCTACCAGTTTGGCGCTGGGTCAAATCAGGGTAAGCACTCGCTAAAGGTGCCATGGTGTCCCTAAGAGCGCAAGAAAAATCTAAAACGTATGTGATTGCAGCGGCTTGTGGACGAATGGTCAACCTAAGTGTGAAAGACCGCCCCTAACGGTGCGTCGAGCACGTTCTTGGCCACGACGAGCACCGCGTAGGGACGCTCGAGAAAGCGAGCGCGCAGCAGCGCCGCCGCGAAATCGAAGAGGCCGTTGGCGATCGCTGCGCCGATCGCGAGCGCGGCGAGATCGGCGCTGAGCGCGAGATCGAGTCCGCTCGCATAGACGAGGAGAGCCACGGCCGCCGCTAAGACGGCGAGCCAGCCGACGGCGGCGTCGAGGGTCGCGCGAATTTGCGGACTGCCGGCCTGACCCTGCCGCGTATAGAAGCGCGGGACGCAATAGCGCAACCACTCGAAGACGACGAGCTGCACGACGGAAGCGGCGGAGAGCGCGAGCGTGAAGCGTCCATACTCCGCCGGCCCGAGAAATTTGGCGACGAGTAGTCCAACGACGAAATTCAGCAGGCTGTTGGCGGTGAAGACGGCGATGGTCAGCACGTCGCAAATCCTCTTCCTGGCCTTGGAGCGAATGGACGCGAAAGCTGACAGACTTTTGCGATCAGAATTCGCTTCCTCAAATTGCCTCGCGCGATTCCCTATCGCGTGAACGATCCCGTTCGAGCGAAAATTGCGTTAAGGCTGCACCCGCACGCCAGCCATGAACACGTCGGCCTGGTAATTGCTGTTTTGCGCCGTGCTGTTCAACCGTTCATGCGAATAGCTGGCCTTGAGCGCGATCGAGCGCGTGATCTTGTAGTCGATTTTGGCGCCGAGATTATATCCGCGCTCAACGGTGGAGGAGCCCACATAATTGTTCTCGAAGAAATTGCCGAGCGGAGTGAATTGAAGATTACGGAAAAGGTCGTGCGCGATCTCGAAGCCGAGCGCATGGGTGACCTGCGCCGAGGCGCCTTGCAGAGTGGTTTCGTTGATCGTCGTCGCCATACGCAGCGTCATCGTGGTCAGCGCGTTCGGCGTGTACACGAGCGCGCCGTCCAGCGTCGGCGTCGAGACCGGCGGCAGGCGTGGATCGCAATATTCGCGCGCGGCGTAGCCCACAGCGGCCTCGCCGGTCAGGAGCTCGCTGAATTTCAGCTTCACGCCGCCGCGCGCCAAAAAGCCGGTGCTGTCGCGCGCATAGCCATAAGGGTCGAGATAGGAGTCGTGAATCCGGCTGTCGTAGGCCGCTTTCAGGAAGGGCTTCACATCCGGCGTCAGCTCGAAGCCGACCTCGCCGAGAAGGCCATAGTCGTTGTAGTCCGTGCTCGCCAGATTGAGCGTGGAGCCGTCGGTGTAAGCCGCGTTCTGGAAGATCGCGCGGTCATAGGCGCCGCGCAGCGAAACGTCGAGCCGGCCGAATTTCTGCGTGACGCCGAGGCTCGTCCCGGCGGTCAGGACGATCGGCCGGTTGGTCACGGTCACATTGGGAAGGCCCGACGAAAGCGCCGGCGCGCCGGGACGCTGCGTGTCGAGCCAGAAGCGGCCGAGCCAGTCGATCGCCGTGTCCCGCGTCACGTCGTAGCGGCCGATGAGGCTGCCGGCGCCGTCGGGACGGCTGGCCGGCTGATTGTCCAGATAGTCGACATAGCCCAGGCGGAGATCCGCCTTGAAGTCGTCGCGCGCCCAGTCCGAGCGCAGCTTCATGCCCGTGTCGACGCGCAGCAGGCTCGAGGGAACGGGACTGTTGTAGACGTTGGGCGGCGCGCCGCCGCCCGTGTAGGCCGGTAGCCGGTTGGGATTTGTGTCGTAGCCGCCCGAGGTCTCGATGAAGGGCGAAAAGCGCATCGAGCCGACGCCAATGCCGAGCAGACCATAAGGCTCCGGATCGGGCTTAGGCTTGGGCTTAGCCTTCAAAGTCGGGAGCGCGGCCACGCTCGGCGGCGCGGCTTCCCGCGACTTTCTTTGCGCCTCTCTCGCGGGATCGGCCGGCGCGCGGCGCAGGCGAAGCGCGCGGCGGGCGACCGCGGAAGTCTTATAGGGCTCGAGCGGCGGCAGATCGTGCTTGAAGCGCCGGGGCTCCCCGGAATGAAGGCGCGGCGGCGGATAGGGCTTAAGGGACCGGATCTTTTGGCGCGGCTCGTCCTCGCGCGGCGCCGAGCCTGGCAGCGAGCCGCGCAGTTCGTCGCTCGAGGGGGAAGCCTGCGGAGAGGTCGCGCCCGCGTCCGTGCGGAACAGCGGCGGGGCGGGGGGCGCTAGCGGGGAAAGGCCGGGAAGGCTGGGAAGAGCCAAAGACTTCAGCGTTTGGCCCGGGGCGTCCTGGGCGAAGCCCGGCCGGCCCGCGCCGCCAAAAAGAAGAGCGAGGGTCGCCGCGAGAATCGCCCGCCAGGAGGCGGCGACGCGCTTGGAAATGCGTGATCCCATGCCGCTCATTGGCGGTTACATCGCACGGGCTCCTTGCCCCGGGCTCGCCTCAGGGCGCCTCAGGCAGTTGAAAGACAATGCCCGCAGAGCGACGGGTGGCGCAGGCGTCCGTCGCCAGGGCAAGCGATGGCGCTCACTCCATCCCCAGCGCGGAAAGGTAAAGCCCGAGAATCTCTTCCTCTTCCTCGCGCTTACCCTTGTCCTGGCGGCGCAGCGAGATGATCTTGCGCATGATCTTGGGATCGAAGCCCATGCTTTTCGCCTCGCCATAGACGTCCTTCACGTCGTCCGCGAGGGCGCGCTTCTCCTCCTCGAGCTTTTCGATCCGCTCGATGAAGGCTTTCAGATGGCCGCCGTCTACCGCGTTGCTGTTCATAAACCGAGATCTCGTTTGGGGGAGAGCAGGGGACCAAGGGAGGCGCCGCCCGCTGGGCCCCTGGCTTGCAACGAGCCAGCGCGCGCCGTCAAGCCGTCCGGCGAGGGAGGCGGCGGTTTATCCACCCGCCGCGCGCTTTATCCACGACGCCAGGGGAAGCGCCCTTGAATTGACCAGGCCGACGAACGACATTGGCCGGAAAGCAAAGGCAAGCCATGACACAATTTCGTGAGAGCGACCGCTTCGATCCCCTGCCTGGTCCAAGCCCGCTCGTCCCGTCTATTCCCCGCGCGGCGCTTGAAGGCGTGCGCACGCGCCGCGTCCTTGCGGTCACCCTGGACTTCGTCGTGGTGTCATTCCTCTCGGGGATCGTGTTCGTCGGCCTGCTTTTCCTGAGCTTCGGCATGTCGCTCTTCGTCCTGCCGCCGCTCTTTCCACTCGTCGCCTTTTTTTACAATGGCCTGACGATCTCGGGGGCCGCTAGGGCGACTCCCGGCATGCGCGCGATGGATCTCGAGGTCAGGACAATGGCCGGCCGGCCAGCGCCCTTCCTGAACGCCGCGGTGCATGCGGTCCTCTTCTATTTAACCACGTTGCTCCCGCCGCTCCTGCTCGTCTCGTTTCTGACGAGCGACAAACGCTGTCTCCATGATATTCTCGCCGACCTGATTGTGTTTCGCCGCTCACGCCCGCCGCTCTAATTAGGGGGAGAGGGAGGGGGATTCTGCGCCTGAGCTTGAGGAGCGAACCCAAGTGACGAGGGAGCTTCGCGACGCCCCACAATTCTATCTCACCGCGCCCGCGCCCTGTCCCTATCTGCCGGGGCGCGAGGAGCGGAAGGTCTTCACGCATCTCGTCGGCCGCCGCGCCGCCGGGCTGAACGACCTTTTGACCCAGTCCGGCTTTCGTCGGTCGCAGACCATCGCCTATCGCCCGGCCTGCGAGTCCTGTCGCGGCTGCGTTTCGGTGCGCGTCGCGGTTCGAGATTTCGTCGTTTCGCGGGGCTTTCGCCGCGTGTCCGCGCGCAACGCAGACCTATCGCTGCGTTTCGTCGCGCCGCGCGCGACGGTCGAGCAGTTCGTGCTGTTTCGCGCCTATGTGGAGACCCGCCACGGCGACGGCGGCATGGCCGACATGAGCTTCTCCGACTATCAGACGATGGTCGAGGACAGCCATGTCGAGACGAGCCTCGCCGAATATCGCGACAAGGCCTCTGGCCGCCTGTTCGCCTGCTGCCTGACCGATCGATTGAACGACGGGCTGTCGATGGTCTATTCCTTCTACGAGCCGAAGCACGTGCAGCGTTCGCTCGGCGCCTTCATGATCCTCGACCATATCGCCCGCGCCAAGGAGATGGGCCTCGCGCATCTTTATCTAGGCTATTGGGTCGAAGGCTCGACCAAGATGGATTACAAGGCCCGCTTCCTCCCGCAGGAGCGGCTTGGCGCCGACGGTTGGCGGCGCGTGGAGTGAAGGGCGCTTGAGCCGGCTCGGCCTCACTCCGCCGCTTGCGGCACGGCCGCCGGGACGCGGCGCGGCGCGCCGACGCGCAGCCTCCGGTCGGCGAGCGAAAGGGCGCCGCCGAGCGCCATCACGAGGGCGCCGATCCAGATCAGCGTAACGAGCGGCTTGTAGTAGAGCCTCACGTCGACGCCGCCGTCCTCGTGGAATTCCCCCAAAGCCGCGTAGACCTGGCCGAAGCCTAGGGTTGCGATGCCGGCTTCGGCGCGCGTCATCTTGCGCGTCGGATAGGAGCGCTTGCCAGGCTCAATGCGCGCGACCGGCTGGCCGCTGCTCTCGATGCGCATGACCGCATAGTTTTCGAGATAATTCGGGCCCCGCCTTTGCGCGAGCTCCTCGAGGCCTATTCGATAGGGGTCGAGCGCGACGAAATCGCCCCGCCGCATCGTCGTGATGTTCTCGACGCCCCAGCCCGTCGCAGCCAGGCCCAGCAGCGCGAGACCCACGCCGGCATGTGCGAAGGCGCTCCCGAAGGCTGAGAGTGGCAGGCCGAACAAGCGCGAGAGCGCGGCGCGCGCGGATCTTGCGTTCGTAACCGCGCGTTGCGCGAGCTCGATCACCGCACCGACGATGACATAGACCGCGATCGCCGCGGCGACGGCCGAGAGATAGGGCGCGCCGTGGGAAACGCCGAAAAATCCAAGGGCGAGTAAGCCGAGGAAGAAGGCGGCGCGTAGCCGCTGCAAGGCCCCGATGAGATCGCCGCGCTTCCAGGCCAGCATCTGGCCCAAGGGAATGAGCAGCGCGAGCGGCAGCGCGATCGGGATCAATACCGTGTTGAAGAAGGGCGCGCCGACCGAAATTTTGTCGCCGGTGAGCGCCTCGAGCGCCAGCGGATAGAGCGTGCCGACGACGACCGTCGCGCAGCAGACGGTCAGCAGCAGATTGTTCAGCACCAGCGCGCCTTCGCGCGAGATCGGCGAAAACAGGCCGCCTTGGGGCAGGGCGCCGGCGCGCAGCGCGAAGAGCGCGAAGGCGCCGCCGATGAACAGCACGAGGATCGCGAGAATGAACACGCCGCGCTCGGGGTCGTTCGCAAAGGCGTGCACCGAGGTCAGAACGCCGGAGCGCACGAGGAAAGTGCCGAGCAGCGACAGCGAGAAGGCGAGGATCGCCAGAAACATCGTCCAGATTTTCAGCGCCTCGCGCTTCTCCATCACCGCGGCGCTGTGGAGGAGCGCCGTGCCCGCGAGCCAGGGCATGAGCGAGGCGTTCTCGACCGGATCCCAGAACCAGAATCCGCCCCAGCCGAGCGTGTAATAGGCCCAGTAGGAGCCCATCGCGATGCCGAGCGTCAGGCTGATCCAGGCGAAGAGCGTCCAGGGCCGCGCAAAGCGCGCCCAGGCCGCGTCGATCCGACCGCCGATCAAGGCCGCTGCGGCAAAGGAGAAGACGATCGAAAAGCCGACATAGCCGAGATAAAGCAGCGGCGGGTGGATCGCGAGGCCGGGGTCCTGCAGGATTGGATTGAGGTCGCGTCCCTCCCAGGGCGCCGGCGAGACGCGCTGGAAAGGATTCGAGGTCAAAAGGATGAACAGCAGAAAGGCCGCGCCGATGAGACCCTGGACGGAGAGCGTGTCGGCGCGTAGCTGAGACGGCATCGCGGACGAAAAGAGCGCGATCAGCGCGCCGCAGAGCGATAGCACGAGGACCCACAGCAGCATGGAGCCCTCGTGATTGCCCCAGACCCCGGAAATTTTATAAATCAGCGGCTTCGCCGAATGCGAGTTCTCGATCACGTTGACGAGCGAGAAATCCGAGACGACATGCGCATAGGTGAGCGCGCCATAGGATAGCGCGACTAGCAGGAACTGCACGATCGCCGCCGGACGGGCGACGCGCATCAGCGCCGCATCGCCCCGCCTCGCGCCGACAAAAGGGACAATGGCTTGCGCCAGAGCGACCGCGAGGGCGAGGATGAGGGCGAAGTGGCCGGTCTCGACGATCATTTCGCGCTCACTTCTTTTCTCCCTGCCAGACGCCCTGTTTTTTCAAGGCGTCGGCCACGTCGCGCGGCATGTAGCGCTCGTCGTGCTTGGCGAGCACATTGTCGGCGCGGAAGCCGCCCTCCGGCGTCACGACGCCCTCGGCGACGACGCCTTGTCCCTCGCGAAACAGATCCGGCAGCAGCCCGACATAGGAGACCGAGACGTCGTGGGCGTTGTCGGTGACGACAAAGCGCGCCTCGCCGGCCGCGCCTTTGACGAAGGAGCCGGGCTTGACGAGCCCGCCGATGCGCAACCGCGTCCCCGCCGGCAGCTTCTTTTCGACGACCTCGGTCGGCGAGCGGAAGAACACGATGTTCTCGCGCAGCGCGAAAAGCACCAGCGCGAGCGCGAGGCCGAGCGCCGCGAGCGCGCCGAAGATCAAGGCGAGTCTCTTACCCTTGCGGGTCATGGCGTAGCCTTCTGCGATAGGCCGAGCTCCCGCGCCAGGGCCTCGACGCGCGCCGCCTCAGGGGGCTTCGCCGCAAGCGCGATGCGCGCGTCGGCGAGCGCGGCGGACGCCTTGTCACGCTCGCCCAGCACCGCATAGGCGCGCAAAAGCTTGAGCCAGCCTTCGACGTCGTCGCCCTGGCGGGCGAGACGTCCCGCCAGCCGATCGACCATGCCGCGAATCGTCGCCATGCGCTCGGCCTCGGGGAGGGCCGCGACGGCCTCGGCCTTAGCGCCCGAGGGCTCCTCGGGGGCGAGCATTGCGAGCTGACGGCTGATGATTTCGCGATAAGGGGCGTCCGGGGGGGCGTCGGCGAGCAGGCGCCCCCAAATTTCCCGCGCTTTGTCGGCATGGCCCTGCTGCGCTGCGGCAAGGCCCAGATAATAGGCCGCCATCAGGTCGCCCGGCGCGAGTTGCGCCGCCGCCCCGAAATGATTCAGCGCCTCGTCCGTGACCCGGCCTTGCGCCGCGACGACGAAGGCCTCGCCAAGATCGTCGTGGCGCTCGGGCGTCTCTCCGAGCAGGCGCAGCGCCTCCTCGCGCGCGTGAATGGCGTCCTCATAGCGACCGGCGCTCAGATAATAAGGCGCGATGACTTCGAAGCCGCGTCCGTCATCCGGGTGCTCGGCGAGATGCGCCTCGATGCGCGCGACCGCCTTGGCGAGATCGGGCGCGGCGGCCGCGGCTTGCTCCCGGCGCGCCTCGAGCGGCTCGTCCGGCAGCTCGACGGCGCCGATCTTTAGATAAAGAGCGAGGGCGAAGGCCGGGACCAGCGTGGCCAGCGCGAGAGCGGCCGCGAGCCGCAGCCCGCGCGAGCCGCCGGGCGCCGGCCCACCGCGCGTTTCGCCGGCGCGCAACAGGCGGCGGGCGGCTTCCAGCCGGGCCGCCTCGGCGTCATCGGCGCGAAGCCGGCCTTCGGCGCGCTCGCGCTCGATTTCGGCGATCTGCCGGGCGTAAAACATCCGATCGCTCTCGGCGGCGTCGGATTCCGCGCTCTCGAAAGCAAGCGGCGCCAGAAGCGCGAGACAGGCGAGGCCGGCGAGAAACGCGAAGACGACCCAGATCATGCGCGGCTTCTTAGAGGGTCGAAGCCCTCAAGGGAAGTGAATTGAGGGCGCCGATGGACAACTGCCGCGAGAGGGTCGTGGAACGATGCATCGCTGGCCCTTCCGGGGTGATTTTAAGGAGAGTCAAAGCCGTTTAACCGATCGTTTACATTAAGACGCTAATAAGGTAGGGAAGATGGCCTGCATGAAAGGACATCGCATCCGAGCTTCAACTCTTTGTAGAGTAAAGGACTTCGGAGGGTGTGGCAGAAAAGACACACTGCGCCACAAGTTGTGTACGAACATTGCGTCCGCGTGGTCGGCAGTCTAGACTGGGCTCCTCGTCAGGCAACTGGCGACGAGGAGTGGTTTGGCAAAGGTGTTCTGTAAATGCAGCCCCAATCCGTCAAATCAGCACTGCTCGCGCTGGTCCTTTGTGGATTCGTCGCGCCGGGCGCCGAGGCTCAGGAAGCGGCGGCGTCCTCCGGCGGCGCGGGCGGCGACCTTGCGTCCCCCGGCGCCGGCCCCGAGGCCGTGGGTCTCCAAACATATGCGGCGAATGCGCCCCGCGCCGACCAGGGGCTCGTCCTCGGGCGCTGGCTGGTCTATCCGTCCTTCTTCGGCGGCTATGTCTTTAACGACAACGTCTTTGCGACGCACAACTACCGCGTCGGCCTTTCGGGCCTCCAGATCTCCCCGTCCCTCGAAGCCGGCCTGGACGCCGGTCTGTGGAGAACAAACGTCTCCTTCGGCGCGTCGACCATCATCTATCCCGGAACGGGCGGCCAGACCCGCTCGAACTCCGCGTTGGGGACGACGGTCAATGATGCGCCGCCGACCAACGTTACCGGTCACTTGAGCGTCTCGGAAACCTGGATGCCGAAGGCTGACTGGGCGGTCATAGGCAGCGGCAACTTCATTCGCACCCAGGGCCTTTTCGGCGCGAGCTCCCCCACCAATGGTTTCGGGCTGGGCACGCCGGGCGTGACGGCGCCCGCCTTCACGCCGTCCTACATACCCACCATCGGCACGTTCTCGTCGCAGCAGCAATATATAAACATGTATGGCGGTCAGCTGAGCGTCCAGAAGACGATCAACGAGCGCACGTCTTTGAGCGGGTCGGTCTATGCGCAGGGCGTATCCTACGACAGCAGCCCTTCCACCACGCAGCTGGTGGGCGGCGTTCCGCAAAATCTTGGCGGCAGCTCCGGCCCGGGCGGGATGAGCTATGGCGCGAACCTGCGCGGAAGCTTTTACGCGACGCCGCAGGTCTATGTCTTCGTTCAGCCGGGGGTCAGTCTTCAGCGTTTCGCTTAGAGCCTGACCCAAAAGTTTCTTGCACGCGCCCCGGTTGCATGATTCTGGGGATTCCGAAGCATCGGAGGACCTGATTACGCCCTTGCGTCAGCCGAAATTTCGTGTGAGAACAAAAACAGAACATTCTGTTTTTGGGAGGGTTCGGCCATGGCGCGCAATAAGGTGCAATTCCAGAAAGGTCTCAGCGAGACCGAGTTCAACAAGGCCTACGGCAGCGAGGAGCAGTGTCACGCGGCGCTGGTCAACTGGCGCTGGCCGAACGGGTTCGAATGCCCCGATTGCGGCGGTAAGGCGCACTGTGTCGTGACGCGCGGGATGCGCCTGCTGTTCCAATGCGGCGCGTGCCGCAAGCAGACCTCGGTGCGCGCCGGGACCATCTTCGCCGCCAGCAAACTGCCGCTGCGCCTGTGGTTTTCCGCCATGTATCACCTCACGCAAACCAAGCAGGGCATCTCCAGCCTCGAGCTCGCGCGACGGCTCGGGATCACCCAGAACGCCGCCTGGAAGATGAAGCACAAGCTCGCGCAGGTCATGATCGAGCGCAACGCCACGAAACGCCTGAAGGGAAAGATCCAAATGGACGACGCCTATCTCGGCGGCGAGCGTTCCGGGCCTCCCGGGCGCGGCGCCGAAGGCAAGACGCCCTTCGTCGCCGCGGTCCAGACCACCGACGATGGCAAGCCGCATCAGATCATCTTGCGGCGGGTAAAGGCCTTCAGCAAGCATGCGCTGAAAAAGCTCGCCAGCACGGCGTTGACGCCGGGCGCCGAGGTCGTCTCCGACGGCTTGGCCTGCTTTTCCGCCGTCGTTGAGGCTGGTTGCTCGCACAAGGCGATAATCGCCGGGTCAGGCTCCAAGGCTGCAAGAGCCGCCGTCAAGAACCCCACGTTCAAGTGGGTCAACACGGCGCTTGGCAACATCAAGGCGGCGCTCCTCGGAACATACCGCGCCGTGCGAGAAAAGCACGCTGCCCGTTACCTCGCCGAGTTCGAGTATCGCTTCAATCGAAGATATGATCTCGGCCAGATGATCCCGCGTCTCGCCGCCGTCGCTCTCTCAACCGCCCCCATGCCCCACCGACTCCTCAAGCTGGCTGACCTTCAGGCGTAATCAGGTCGGAGGATGATTCGGAATGTGGACGCAAGAGCATCGCAAGACCTACGTGCGCGTCGGCGGGCGTTATCCCAGCGACATGACGGATGCGGAATGGGCTCTGCTCGAGCCGCTGATCCCGGCGGCCAAGCACGGCGGTCGTCCGCGCAAGACCGACATGCGCGCGGCGATCAACGCCATTCTCTATCTCCTGCGCACGGGTTGTCCGTGGCGCTATCTTCCTCGCGACGGCTTTCCGCCGCGGTCGACCGTCTACAACATCTTCCGCAATTTTCAGAAGGACGGCGTCTGGGACGCGATCTGGGACAAATTGCACATGGCGCTGCGTGAAGACATGGAGCGCGAGGCGAGCCCCACGGCGGCGATCATCGACAGTCAGTCGCTGAAGTCGGCGGAAAAAGGGGCGGTCATGACGGCCTGACCGGCTACGACGCCGGTAAGAAGGTGAAGGGCCGCAAGATTCACGCGCTGGTCGATACGCAAGGCTTGCCGCTGCGCGTCATCGTCCACTCCGCCGGCGTGCAGGACCGTGATGGCGCGGCGCTCGTGCTCGACAAAATCCGCAACAGCTTTCCCTGGCTCGAACTCGTCTGGGCCGACAACGGCTACAACGCTCATCAAGTCACTGCGGCTGTCGCAAGGGTTCCCTCGCTGCGCATTGAAATCGTCAAGCGCAGTGACGACATGAAGGGCTTCGTTCTGCTGCCGCGCCGTTGGGTGGTCGAGAGAACGTTCTCATGGTTCGGGCGCAACCGACGCCTCGCCAAAGACTGGGAAAACCTCGCGACCACGCTGCAAACCTTCGTCGTTCTCGCGTCGATCCAGATCGCAATCCGGCGGCTCGCGCGATAGTTGTCTTTTGAGTCAGGCTCTTACTATCAAGAGAATTCGAACGGCTGGCAGGCCAACGTCGGCCTCGGCTCCAAGCTGATCGGCCTCTTCCAGGGCGAGATCTACGGCGGCTGGCAGTCACAGTCGAGCGTCTACGGCTATTTCGCCACCCAATCCGCGCCGTCTTTTGGCGCGAACATCCGCTATCTCCCGACGCCGCGGCTGACCTTCTCATTGACCTTCAGCCAGGTCCTCGGCGCGCTCCAGTCCCAAGGAGCGGGGAACGCCCCGACTGCGCCCAACGCCGGCCTCGGCTTGACGCAGCAGGCCTATGTTTCGGCCGACTACGCGCTGAACAGCTACACGAGCTTGACCGTGCACGGCGGCTGGGGCCAAACGCGAAATCAGGGGGGAGCCAACTACGCGGGGTATTACGGCAACGCGGGGTATTACGGCAACGCGGGGTACGGCAACGCAGGCTCCAACTACTCGACCGAGATTTGGTCCGGCGGCGCGGCCCTCTCCTATAATTTCTGGCGCAACACGGCGATCAATCTGAGCTATATCTACACAAAGGCCATCGGCAGCGGCCAATCGGCGCTCTTGCCATCGAACTCCAACTTGGCGCTCGGCTACACGCAGAACATGTTCTCGGCGGGCGTTCGTTACTCCTACTGATCTCGCCCCCGGGCAAGCCCGCCGCCGGGCAAGCGCCTCCAAATGAAACGAGACTTCCGGCCCGATCCTCCTTCGAAGATCGGGACCGGGACCGGCAGGACGAGGCCATGGGCGCCCACAAGCTTTCAGTCCGCGTCTATTATGAGGACACGGATTTTTCCGGTTTCGTCTACCACGCCTCCCATCTTCGCTTCATGGAGCGCGGCCGCACGGAGATGCTGCGCGAGCTTGGACTCCTGCAGCGCGACTTGGCGCTGTCCGCGTCGGCCGGCGCGCTTTTTTTCGTCGTGCGGGCGATGGAAATCGACTTCCGTCAGCCGGCGCATATGGACGATCTGCTCTCGGTCGAGACGAAGCTCGAAGCGATCGGCGGCGCGTCCTTGACGATGCGCCAGGAGATTCGTCGCGGCGATGCGCTTCTTTCCGCGGCGCGGGTGACCGTCGCGCTCGTTTTGAACGGGAAGCCGCAGCGGCTCTCGGCCGGGATGCGTGAGAAATTCGAGCGCCTGCTCACAGGCTGAGCGGGCGCAGGCCCCCCGAAAGCAAAACGCCGAATGGCGGCGCCGCGCTGCAAAAAGCCCCAGAATCGGCGAATTTATGGGGCATAGGCTTCCCCCTGGATCATCGGGCGGCGAAAACCGCGCGAAGCGGCGAGGATCATGGCCAGATTCGGGCGGCTTTGACGGCGAAAGCGACGCCCGCGCCGGGCGCCCTCTCGTCTCGCGCGGCGCCCTCGTCGAAAGCCCCCAGCCGGCGCAACGCCGGCCAAAGCGCCGGACGCTAGGAAAGTGGAATGAACGCAGCCGAAATCGCCTCGAGCCCGCTTGCGGCCCCCGTCGCCGAGATCACGATCTGGAGCATGTTCTGGGGCGCTCATATCGTCGTTAAATGCGTCATCATCGGCCTGCTCTGCGCGTCGATCTGGAGCGTGATGGTCATCATCGACAAGAGCCTGCTGGTAAGGCGCACCCGCCGCACGATGGACCTTTTCGACGAGGCCTTCTGGTCGGGCAATTCGCTCGACGAGCTCTACAACAAGGTCTCCGAGCGGCCGACGAACGGCAACGCCTCGCTTTTCGTCGCGGCGATGCGCGAATGGAAGCGCTCGGTGCAAAATCCGAACGCCTCCTTCATGGGCCTGCATTCGCGCATCGACAAGGTGCTCGACGTCTCGATCGGCCGCGAGATCGAGAAGCTCGAATCCTCGCTGCTCGTGCTCGCGACGGTCGCCTCGGCCAGCCCCTTCGTGGGCCTTTTCGGCACGGTCTGGGGCATCATGACCTCCTTTCGCTCGATCGCGGCCTCCAAGAACACTTCGCTCGCGGTCGTCGCGCCCGGCATCGCCGAGGCGCTGTTTGCGACCGCGGTCGGCCTCGTCGCCGCCATTCCGGCGCTGATTTTCTACAACAAGCTGCAAGGCGACGTGACGAAGACGCAGGCGCGTCTCGAGACCTTCGCCGACGAATTCTCCGCCATTCTGTCGCGACAGATCGACCAGACGACCGGTCGCGACCGCGCCGCCTAAGGGAGTTACGACATGGGCGCTTCGATTCAGGTTGCGTCGCGCGGCGGCGGCGGCAGGCGCGGGCGCGGGCGCGGACGGCGCGCGCCGATGGCCGACATCAACATGACGCCCTTCATCGACGTGATGCTGGTGCTCTTGATCATCTTCATGGTCGCGGCGCCGCTGCTCGCCACGGGCGTCGCCGTCGATCTGCCGCAGACCAAGGCCGGCCAGCTCAACATCGACCAGAAGCCGGTCGCGATCGCGATCGACGACAAGGGCGACCTCTATCTGATGGATCAGCCGATCGATATCGGCCAGCTCGTCGACCGGCTCAAGGACGTCGCCAAGCAGGGCTTTGACGAGCGCATCTACGTGCGCGGCTCGAAAGCCGTGAATTACGGACGCGTCGCCGAGGTTATGTCGCTCGTCACCACCGCGGGCTATCGCAAGGTCGCGCTCGTGACCGAGCAGGAACACAAATAGGGTCGCGCCTCGCCATGTTCTCGCGCTCCGATCCAGGCCTGCCGATATCCGCCGCGCTCCATGTGGGGCTGCTGGCGGCGTTGCTCATCAGCTTCGCGCGCGCGCCGAAATTCGACGACGCGATGGAGACGATCTCGGTCGACGTCGTGAGCGATTCGCAGATCAATCAGGTGAGCAAGGGCGAGAAGTCGGCCAAGATCGCGCCGCCGGCGCTGCGCGCGGAAAAGGCGCAGAAGACCGAGACGCGCCCCGAGCCGCCGACGCATGAGGCCAAGCGCGACATTCCCGCGCCGCCGCCGCAGGCGAAGCCCAACGGCGAGCCAAATCCCGACGAGGCGCCGCAGAAGGCCGCGCAGGCCGCGCCGACGCCGCCCTCGCGGCCGAAGCCCGTTCAGACCGCTTCGGCGGAGAGCGAGCCCGACGACGCCGAGGTCGTTAAACCTAAGCCGCCGACCCGGCCGAAGATCGAGACGGCCAAGGCGGAGACGCCGGCGCCGCCCGAGAAGCCGAAAGAGAAGCCGCGCCTCAAGGTCGACGACATCTCGAAGCTCCTCAATCAGAAGGCCAAGGAGAGCGCCGCGCCCAAGCCCAAATCGGGCGATGAGAACGCGCCGAAATCGAAGTTCAACGCCGCGGCCATCTCCAATCTTTTGAGCCATGAGGCGCCGCAGCAGCGCGGCTCGACCGCCAATGAGCGCGTGCAGCTCGCCTCGCTCGGCTCGCCGACCGCGACCGGAGCGCATCTGTCGCCCTCGATGGAGGCGCGCATCGGCCAATACATCAAGGACCATTATCAGCCTTGCTGGAAATCCGGCCTGTCGCTCGGCCAATCCACCTTCGCGCCGATCGTGCGCTTTCACCTGACGCGCGAGGGGACGCTCGAAGGCGCGCCGCAGCTCCTCAACCAAGCCTCGGGCACGGTGGAGCAGGCGCGCAGCGCGCAGGCGATGCAGGCCGTGCGCCGCTGCAGCCCGATGAAGATCCCCGCGGAATTCCTGCCTTATTATGAGCAGGCGATCCATGAGGTGAACATCAAGTTCAGCGACTTGGATTAAGCCCCGTCGCCATGACGGCTCTTGACGCGCTCGACCTTCATCCGCCGCCTCCCGACGCATTCGCTCAAGGAAAGAACCAATGAGCACGACCCGCCGCAGGGCCCTAGAACTCATGGCGGCAGCCGCCGCGACGCCGATTCTGCCGGCCAGCGCCGGCCGGCTCATCGAGCTCAAGGGCGGCGCCTTCCAGCCGATCAACGTCGCGGTCGCGCCCTTCGTCGGCGATGACAGCGCGCGCTTGGCCACGAGCGTCATCGTCAACAATTTCAAGCGTTCGGTATTCCTCAATCCGATCGATTCGTCGAGCCTCGGCCCCAGCGCCGCGCCGCCGGACGCGGTCCCCAATCTCGACGCGTTCCGCGCGCTCAACGCGCAATTCGTCGTGACCGGCCGCGCGCAGCGTGGCGGCGACGGTCGTGCGCAGATCGCCTTCCGTCTCTTCGACGCGACGACCGGCCAGCAGGCGGCCGGCACGCAATTCACCGCAGACGCCGGAAGCGCGCGCCGACTCGCGCATCTCGTCTCGGATGCGGTCTTCACGCGCATCACCGGCGAGAAAGGCTTTTTCGATTCGCGCGTCGTCTTCGTCGACGAGAGCGGCCCGAAGAACCAGCGGCGCAAGCGTCTTGCGATCATGGATCAGGACGGCGCCAATGTGCATTATCTGACGCGCGGCGACGAGCTCGTCGTCACGCCGCGCTTCTCGCCCTCGACGCAGGACGTGACCTATATGGCCATGGCCGGCGAAGGCGATCCGAAAGTCTTCCTGCTCAACGTCGAGAGCGGCGAGCGCGAGCCGCTCGGCGATTTTCCCGGCATGTCCTTCGCGCCGCGCTTCTCGCCGGACGGAAACAAGGTCGTGATGTCGCTCGCGGAAGGTTCGGAAACGAATCTTTATTCGCTCGATTTGAGCTCGCGCCGCACGACGCGCCTCACCGACACGTTGGCGATCGACACCTCGCCCTGCTTTTCGCCGGACGGGAGCCGAATCGTCTTCGAGAGCGACCGCGGCGGCTCGCAGCAAATCTATGTGATGAGCGCCCATGGCGGCGACGCGAAGCGCATCTCTTTTGGCGGCGGACGTTATTCGACCCCGGTCTGGTCGCCCAAGGGCGACTACATCGCCTTCACCAAGCAGGGCAGCGGCAATTTCGCGATCGGCGTGATGAAGACGGACGGTTCGGGCGAGCGCATCCTCACCGAAGGCTTCCACAACGAAGGCCCGACCTGGGCCCCGAACGGGCTCTTCCTGATGTTCTTCCGCGATGCGGGCGGGGGAGGGGGGCCGAGGATTTTCATGGTCGACGTCTTCGGCCGCTCCGAGACGCAGGTGCCGACGCCGGGCTTCGCTTCCGACCCCGCCTGGGGCCCGCTGCAGGGGTGAGGGAGCGCGGGGCGCTCCGGCTTGCTTGCGTAGGGGGATGAAGGAACTCCCGCCGCTCCGGTCAAGCCACCGGACGTCCCGACTTTGGCGCCAAACTTTTGCACGAAAATTCACCTTTTCTATCAATGGGTTAGTTTTGTCTCGAAGTGGGTATCCCCTTCACTGACCTGAGGCTGCGGAATTGGTTGGATTTGTTGGTTTTCCTATGATGGAGCGGTAGGGCGCTGGGTCGATGGCGACGGCTTGCTCAACGAGTTTGTGGAACAGAAGGCCCCTGGCATTCGAGCGTCGGCGGTTGAAGCGGAAGGTGAACTCGTCGAGGTAGTAGTCGAGATGCTGGCGCTGAACGCCGCCCTGATGCGTGCCGAGGAGCCAGCGCTTCAAGAGCGAGGCGACCTTGTGCACGCGCGGCATGACCTCGTGCGCGGGATCGGAACCGGCGCTGAGGGAGTGTCCGAAATTTTGTGTGCGGGGCCGGGTTGACCATCACGCTGTGACGAACCTTTCGTCGAACATGATGGCGAATTGCGTTTTGGCCTCGCACCATTCGCGCGGCGGCATTTTCCATTCTCCCGCGACTTGGCGCAAGACGAGATACAGCAGTTTCATCGCGGCGTCGTCGGTTGGAAAATGTCCGCGCGTCCGCACGGCGCGCCGCAGTTTTGCATTCAAGGATTCTATGGCGTTCGTGGTGTAGATGATCCGGCGCACCGCCTCGGGAAAGGCGAAAAAGGGAATGACCTGTTCCCAGTTTCGCCGCCAGCTCTGGGCGATCGAGGGATATTTCCTGCCCCAAGGACCGGCGTCGAAAGCGTCAAGGGCCTCTTTGCCGGCGTCGGCGTCTTTCGCCCGGTAGATTTTCTTCAGTTCGGCGGCGATAGCCCTGCGGTCTTTCCACGAGGCGAAGTCCATCGCGTTTCTAATGAGATGGACGATGCAGGTCTGCACGACCGTCTGTGGGAAAACCGCGTTGATCGCCTCCGGAAAGCCCTTCAAGCCGTCGACGACGGCGATAAGCACATCCTCGACGCCGCGGTTTTTCAGCTCGTTCATCACCCGCAGCCAGAATTTGGCGCCTTCCGAGGTTTCGATCCAAAGGCCCAGAATGTCCTTGGTTCCGTCCGGCGTGACGCCCAGCGCGACATAAACCGCCTTGTTGCGCACCAGGCCTTCGTCACGGATTTTGACGCGCAGCGCGTCGAAGAAAACCAGGGGATACATTGCCTCGAGCGGACGATTTTGCCATTCGGCGACCGTCTCCAGAACCGCGTCGGTGACCGTCGAGATCAGGTCCGGCGAGACCTCAAGTCCATAAAGTTCAAGCAGATGCCCCTGGATCTCGCGCACCGTCATGCCGCGCGCATACATCGACACGATCTTCTCGTCGAAGCCCGGAAAACGCCGCTGATAGCGCGCGATCAGCCTCGGATCGAAGCTCCCCTCCCGGTCGCGCGGAACCTTAATGTCGATTTTCGACGTCTCGGTCAGCACGGTCTTCTTCGAATAGCCGTTGCGGTGATTGGCTTTGCCCGCCGCCGCCTCGCCTTCAAGATGATCGTCCAGCTCGGCGTTGAGAACCCGTTCGGCCAGAGCTTTCTTCAGCTCGTCGAAAAGCCCGTCCTTGGAAAATACCTCCTTCGGATCGCGCCCCGAAAGAAGTTGGTCCAGTGTGTCCTTCTTGATCGCCATAGTCCGCCTCCAGCGGTGCTACTATGGCCCGGCACACAAGATTCCTGACAGTCCCGGCGCTGATGACGCTGACCTTGTGCTTGTAGCCGGCTGCTTCGAGCCTGGCATAACCTCTCCAGCCATCGGTGTGGATGGTGGCTCCGGACACGACCGCGTTGCGAACGAAGGGCAGCAGGCTGTCCGCCGACACGTCCTCGATCCGGCGCAGTCGGATGCGGCCGATGCCCTGGCCGCTCTCCTCGGCTGCAATCGCGACAATGGCTTTGCACTCGATCTCTCGGCCCCCTTTGTCCTTTTCCGGGCCGCCAACATAGGTTTCGTCGATCTCGACCGTTCCGCTGAGCGCGTCGCGGCCAGGCCGCACCATGGCCCGGCGCAGCTTGTGCAGCCAAGTCCAGGCCGCTCATAGCTGCCGAGCCCAAGCGCCCGCTGCAGTCCGAGCGCGCTGACGCCGTTCTTCTGGCTCGTCACGAACCACATGGCCATGAACCAGGTCCGCAGCGGCTTGCGCGTGCCCTCGAAAATCGTCCCCGCGGTGAGCGACGTGCGCGCGTGACAGCTGCGGCAGCGAAGCAGTTTGTCCGACATCGCCCAAGGCGCGCCGCACATGCCGCAATGCGGGCAGACGAAGCCCTTCGGCCAGCGCACGCGTCGAATGTACTCCCGACACGCCTCATCGTCTCGGAACCACTCGTCGATCTCTTGGAACGTGCGAGGGTAATCGATACCGGCTACGGGATGCGAGTAACCGTCCATCCGCGCCAGATAGCACCCCGGTTGAGGTCAGTGAAGGGGATACCCACTTGTCTCGAAAATGTTGAATTATGCTCCACGCTGACGACGCCCCAGCAACAAGTTGTCCTTCAAATCCGTCAATAAGCTTCGAGAAATCGGCACCCGAAACGAAGCGATCCCGTTCGCTGGTGGTTGAGCGTCGTCACGCATTACGTACGATGAGACTTCGACTAATGTTGGCTGGTCGCCATGCTCCTTACGTTCCATGCGAAGGCTGGCAAAGCTAATTGCGTCCGCCAATTCAAGCCCCCGCGCGCTTCCCTTTTTAACGAACCTCAAGCTGCCCAGCCGCCCTCCCCAGTCCGGCAGCGTCTCCATCTTCAGAATCTTGTAAAGCTCTCGGATGTCTCCTTCATTTGGAGCGCCAGCCTCGTACACAAAATCGATCTCTGGCCGATCATCCAAACCCGCTTCCACTATGTACGAAGGAAGAACCGAGGCCGTCGCTCGAAATAAGATACCTAGAGGACTGCTGGGATTGAATCGTAGCGTTTTTTCTATTTTGTAGATTGACCTGTAATCATCTAACCGCAATATGGATGACACTGTCACCGGCGCAGTCGCGATGGCAATGTGCGCCAGTTCTGCGCCAATACGCTCAATATCCGGTGTTGAATATTTTCTATATTTCTTACGGCGTCCGACAAAATCGACGTAGTGGATGTATGGAAGCTGCTCGCGGCTCAGCACGGCCTCCCACTGTCTATCGAAAATCTGCCACTGGCTCTCGGTCGCCACCGCCGCGCCCATGACAAGGATCGGCGAGGCGGCGTGGGTCCCACTTTCGTCAAGATAGCAGGTCCACCGCATAAGCGACGCCCTCTCTGAAAAGTCCCGCATTTTCAACCGAACCCGCGCGATGCGAATTTCTTGATTAATGCACAAGCGAGATTCGTGCGGCTCTCGTTGCGGCAACCGCAAACATGCGCGAATATATTCGCCTCGGGAAAGCGTCACAATCGGAGTGCGAAGATGCCGGACGGATGATCCATCTCGAATGGAGCGGGCCGTTTTCGCTGGACGCAATCCAGCGCCTAAATGGCATTTCTGACAAGGGCCTGTATCAGGTCTATGCTCACCACCCTGTTTACGGTCGTTGCCTTGTGTATATTGGGAAAACGGACGATACTTTTGCCCGTCGTATTCCGGAGCATAACTTCGAAAGAGGGTCGGAGAACGACCCCGAAAGGGTCGAGTATTACGTTGGCCGGTTGAAGGGGGAGACGACACCCGATACCAGTCAATGGAGCGAAGAAATTGGCCTTGCTGAAACACTCCTGATTCACGCACATGCTCCGGCTTACAACTCGACGGAGATGATGTGTGTTTCGAATGAAAAAGCCGTGGCAAACGTCCGCGTCTTAAATTCGGGCGCGGTCCGGTCTCTTCATCGCGAAGTCTCCGGTCTGATGTGGGCAAGCATTCCTGAGCTAAATCTCCAATTGTACGGCTTGGCCCCTACTGGAACCGCAACCCGTTAAAATCTCCCGCGCAAGGGCTCTGTTGCATTGACGAGCCTGGGGCGAAGCTTGCCCCGCCCGGCGCGCCGTTTCAAGCGGCGAGCCGGAAAAGGCGGTTCACGAAGCGCACTTCTCCCGTCGTTCCCGGTTCAAGCATGAGACATTGCCCTTTGCGGATCATCCGCATCACTTCGAAGCCTTTGATCGTCGCCGAGGCGGTCGGCAGTGTTTTGAACCCGCGCGTCGGATGGATCAGCCGCTTCAGCCCGCCGTGGTCCGCCTCAAGCTGGTTGCAAAAACCCCGCGGCAAGGCTCACGCCGGAGCCCCGGGCACAGTCCGGCTCACGCCCGCGCAGACGCGACGTTAACCGTTTCTTAACCATGTCTTCATTAATAATTCATCCGTCGTTCGAGCGAGGTCGCCGTGACTCAAGCCACCTGCCGCAGTATTCGCTTCCGCGGACGCTCTTTCGAGGCGCTTGCGCTTGAACCTGAGGCGCCGCTCGAAGCATGGATTGATCGGCTTGACGTTTACCTTGCCAATTTTCCCGCTTTTTTTGCGTGCAAACCCATCGTGATCGACGTTTCAAATCTCCAGCTCGACCGGCCGGGAGCGGCCGAATTGGTGAAAAACCTGACCGGGCGCGGCATTCGCATCATGGGGCTGGCTGGCGCAGACCCTGCTTGGTCCAGCGAAGATTTACCGCCGATCTTGCCGCGAGCGCGCACAAAAGCAAACCAAACGAATTTCGATAGCGCCGGAGACGCCGGCGGCGCGGCGATCGGGCTGAACGCCAACGAGCAGGCTGCATTTTTGGAAATTGCAGACGCTCTCGCGATCGATGGCCGGCCTTCGCCGGCCGCGCCAAGCGAATCCCCTTTGCGGCCGAACGCTGTTGCGCCGCTCGTCGTCAATTCTCCTGTGCGGTCGGGTCAGACTATTCAACACCTCGAAGGCGACGTGACCATAATTGGCTCGGTCGCTTCGGGAGCAGATGTCATCGCCGGCGGCTCCATTCACATTTACGGCGCGCTCCGCGGGCGCGCCTTTGCAGGAGCCGAGGGCGAGGCGCAATCGCGCATTTTCTGCCGTCGCCTGGAGGCGGAGCTCTTGGCGGTTACGGGGGTTTATCTGACCGCGGACGAGATTGGGACGAATGTGCGCGGTCAGCCCGTTCAAGCGTGGCTCGAACAGGATAACATCAGAATCGCTCGGCTCGACTGACAGAGGACGAGGAAACATGTCCAAGATAATCGTAGTCACATCCGGCAAGGGCGGCGTCGGCAAGACCACATCGACGGCCGCCCTTGGCGCTGCTTTGGCTTTAGAGGGCCATAAGGTCGCCGTGGTGGACTTCGACGTCGGCTTACGCAATCTCGATCTGATCATGGGCGCCGAACGGCGAGTCGTCTTTGATTTGATCAATGTTGCTCAGGGCGACGCGAAACTGCATCAGGCGCTGATCCGAGACAAGCGCCTCCCCAATCTCTCCCTCCTGGCTGCTTCACAGACGCGTGACAAAGACGCGCTGACGGAGGAAGGCGTGGAGCGGGTCATTGATGAATTGCGCGGCCGGTTTGACTGGGTGATTTGCGACAGCCCTGCTGGGATCGAACGTGGGGCGACGCTCGCCATGCGTTTCGCCGACGTGGCGGTTGTCGTGGCGAACCCGGAAATTTCATCTGTGCGCGATTCGGATCGAATCATCGGTCTCCTCGACGCCAAAACCTTTCGCGCTGAGAAAGGAGATCGGATGGAAAAGCATCTTCTTTTGACGCGATACGACCCTGGACGCGTCGCGCGGGGCGAAATGTTGAGCGTCGAAGACGTTCTGGAAATACTCTCAATTCCCTTGCTGGGGATTGTCCCCGACAACGAGGAGGTTTTGCGCGCCTCGAACCTCGGATCGCCCATTGTCTTGCATAACGCCGCCTGCGCGGCGGGGCGGGCCTATATCGACGCCGCCAAGCGTCTATGCGGCGCCAACGTCCCGATGAACATTCCGTCGGACCAAAAGAGCCTGTTCCGCAAATTGTTCGGTCGGAGGGCGGCATGAATCTCTTCGGGCTCCTGGGTCGGCGCGCAACCGCGCCGGTGGCGCGGGAACGGCTGCAAATCCTTTTGGCGCATGAGCGAAAATCGGCCTATCAGGCCGACCTCATCGCGGTTCTCCACAAGGAAGTCTTGAATGCCGTCGCAAAGCATATCCCGATCGACCCGCAAAAGGTCGAAGTCTCGATGCATCGGCGCGATATGACCTCCGTCCTTGAAATCGACATCGCGATAGAACCCTGCGTCGTTGACGAAAAATTCCGTCAACGTTCGGCTCTTGCTCAACAGTTCTGACTTGGGCGCTCAAAGGCCCCGCTCGTAAGCGCGACTTAGCGCGAGAAGAAGAATCGCGCTTGGTCGAGGAGCCGGTTCTCGAGCGATTGGCGATCGGCCAGTCGCAAAATCGCGGCGCGCCTCCTTTGTCCTGCGCGGCCTTGTGAAGCGCCGCGAATTGGAGGAAGCTCGCAGGCGAACCAGTCCCCTGCCGGGCGCTCTCCCTTTTCGCGCGCGGGAAAACTCTCATGCGCGATCAGAAACACATCGTCTGGCTTTATGAGCAGCTCCCGGGCCTCGTGAGCGACGGAACGCTGACGAGCGAGGCTGCGCAAAAACTGCGACAACGTTACGGCGAAGCGGAGGGAGGTCGCGGGCAGCAGGCCGCGACTCTGTTCGGGGTGCTCGGCGCCGTTCTGGTCGGCGGCGGGATGATCCTGCTCATCGCCCATAATTGGGACGATTTCTCCCGCCCGATGCGCGCGGCGCTCTCCTTCGCGCCTCTCGTGCTGGCGCAGGCGCTGGCGGGTTTCACCTTGTGGCGCCGGCCCGACAGCGTTCCGTGGCGCGAGGGCGCCGGCGCCTTTCTGACGCTCGCCATCGGCGCCTCGATCGCGCTTATCGCGCAGACCTACAACATCAGCGGCGATCTCGGCGATTTTCTGCTGACCTGGACACTGCTGGCGCTCCCCGTCGCCTATGTGATGCGCGCGACGCTGCCGGCGCTTCTCTACCTCCTCGGCATTGCCGCTTGGGCGGGAGCGCAATGGACGTCGAACGCCGCGGCGCTCGGCTATTGGGGGCTGCTCGCCCTCATCCTGCCGTGGTGGCGGCTCGAGGCGAAGGGCAATCCCTGTCGGCCACCTGCCATCATCTTCGCGTGGCTCTTCGCGCTCGTCCTGCCGTTCGGTGTCGCCGCCTCACTGCGCAATGCGCTCGACGTTCAAGGGACCTGGACGCTTCTCTCCAGCGCCGTCGCGGGCGCGCTGTTTCTGGCGGGGCGGCGCTTTTGGGGCGAGGGGATCTCGCCAATGCAAAAGCCCTTGCAGACGCTCGGCGCGCTCGCCCTCGTCGCTTCGGCTCTGCTTTTCTCCTTCGAGGACACGTGGCGCGCGCAGATGAGCGCTTGGCGAGACGGCGGGCCAGCCTTCAAGAATGCAATACTGACCTACCCCTTCGCCTTTGCGATCGTCGCGCTTTGGCTGCTGCTTTGGCTCGCGCTGTGGATCGACAGCTTTCGCTGCCGGGACTGGGCGCGGACGTTTCTCGGCGCGCTTCCGCTTTTCGTCGCGGTTGGTCTCGTCCTGACGCGCTCTGGACAGCCCTTCGCGGCGATGCTGCTCCTCAACGCCTATCTCTTCGCGCTCGGCGTCGGCACGCTCGTCGCGGGGCTCGGCGCGCAAAGCCTTGGCATGGTCAACGGCGGCATGCTCATTCTCGCCGCTTTGATTCTCTCGCGCTTCTTCGACGCCGATCTCGGCTTTCTCGCGCGCGGCGTCGCCTTCATCGCCCTCGGCGCGGGCTTCCTCGTCGTCAATGTCGTGATGATGCGCAGACGCGGAGCGGCGAAGCCATGACCTCGAAGACGAGACTCTGGCTCTTCGCGGCGATGGCGCTCGTGCAACTGGCGGCCCCCGCCGGCATGATCCTCAGCCGCGAGCGGACGCTCGCGCAGGGCGAGGCCTTCAAGTTCCGCACGGAGCCCGTCGATCCCTATGACGCCTTCCGCGGTCGCTATGTGGCGCTGCGCATCGCAAACAGCGACGCCGCTCTGCCGCAGGGCGCATCGGCCTCTTACGGACAGCCGGTTTATGCGACGATCGAGACCGGCGCCGACGGCTTCGCCAAATTCGGCGTCGCCTCGCTCTCGCCGCCCAAGGACAAACCCTATCTCAAGGTCAGAGCCGGCGCCGAGAACGATAGAGGCGGGATCGGCCTGCAATTGCCCTTCGATCGCTTCTACATGGAGGAGGGCAAGGCGCCGGCGGCGGAAGCCGCCTATCGCGAGCATGACCGCAAAGGCGTGCAGGACGCCTATGTCATTCTCCGCGTGCTCGACGGCGCGGGCGTGATCGAAAATCTCTATGTCGGCGGGAAGCCGATCGCCGCGGTTGCGGGCGCCGCAAAGCCTTAGCCCCCTGCAGCCCGATCTGTCGCGGTTCGGCGCGGTCCTCGCCAGCCTCCCGATCGGGTCAGCGTGCTATCCGGCAAGGTCTCTGAGATGTTCGCTCGCAAAGACGTGGCGGAACAAATACGCGGTCCATTGGCGTCCGGAGGCGGTGCATTCAAGGTATTTCAAGGCAGGGTTTATGTACTTATATGTCGAATTCCAGAAGAATTTCGGATAATTCCGGAACAGGTCCCCAGGGCTTGCATATCCAAGCTGCTTGTTCAGACCGGTTTCTTCAAACTCATAAAACAGGGCGACGCATTTTCTGGGGTAGTAGGGATCGGCCAACTGGCCAATCAAGTCGGCCGCCCTGACGAGCCCGGCTTCCGTGTCGGTCTCGGCGTGGTCGGCGTCATTGGGAACGGGAAAGCGCGTCAGCTCGACCGCGCGCGCGATGCGCTCGCCATCCAGGAAGTCGACGAGCGCGGCGCGTTCCCGAATGAAGAGCTTTGACCGATCGACATGATAGGGGGCGAGCGCCGCGTCCGACGCGTCCGTGGACAATTTCATCGTGTCGCGGGACTCGTTGATCACGACGCTTTCGCGCGTATCCCCGGCGCATATGCCCCGCACATAGCCGATGTCATGCATGAGGCAGGCGAGCAGAAAATGCGCGGCGTCAACCGCGTCGACCGTCGTGTGTATTCGCTTTCCTTTTAGAATTTCCCAGCCGACCTGGGTAACGAGAATCGTGTGCTCGAAATTGTGGTACAAGGCATTGCTGACGCCAATGCGCTCAATCGCCAAGCGCGACGAGTTTTCGATCACTTCGAGATAGGGGCCTTCGCTATGACTGTAGGCCCGCGCAAATTCCTGTGTCAGCGAGCGGGTAAACTTGTCGGCGACAAGCGCGACGCTATCAAGCATGACCACTCTCCTCCACGCTCCTAACGGCCCGAACTGCGCTCGTCCCCGATCCGCGCCGCGAGCTTGCGCCACAATGGATTGTCGGCCCGAAACACATAATCGTGCTTCGTCGAGGTCACCGTCGTCGCGCCCCTCGCGATGAGCCAGTCGCAAAATTGCGGCGCGCGCTTTTCGGGCGCGCTGAAGATCGAGAGGCCAGCCGACGATCCCTCGCATAGCGTCGCGCCAAAGCGGCTTTCCGCCTCGCCGAGCAGCGCCTTCGTCACATTCGTGAGATGCGCCCTAATCTCACGCGTCGTGCGCGCCTCCTCCTCGGCTGCGATGCGCGAGAGCATCACGCGCGCGGCTTCGCGCGCTCTGTCGCCCCAAGGCGCCTTGAGCGACGCGACGAGATTGGCCTGCGAGCGCAGGATCACGCCGTCCTCCAGGACTTTCAGCCCATTGGCGGCGAGCGTCGCCCCCGTCGTCGTGATGTCGACGATGAGATCGGCCGTGCCTGCGGCCGGCGCGCCTTCGGTCGCGCCGGCGCTCTCGACGATCCGGTAATCTCCGACGCCATGCGCGGAGAAGAAGCGGCGCGTCGTCGCCACATATTTCGTCGCAACGCGCAGTCCTCGCCCATGCCTCGCGCGGAAGGAAGCGGCGACGTCGGCGAGATCGGCCATCGTGCGCACGTCGATCCAGGCGTCTGGCGCGGCGACAACGACATTGGCGGAGCCAAAGCCCAAGGGCGTCAGCAGCGCGACGCAAGAATCGGGATCGGCGATCTCCTCGCGCACCAAATCCTCGCCGGTGACGCCGAGATGCGCCTCGCCGCGCGCCAAACGCGCCGTGATTTCCCCGGCGGAGAGGAACGCCGCCTCGGCGTCGTCGACGGAGCCGACGAGGCCGCGATAGTCGCGCGCGCCGCGGCCCTGTTGCAGCTCGCAGCCGGCGCGGGCGAAAAAGGCGAGCGCGTTCTCTTGCAGCCTTCCCTTGGAAGGCGCGGCGACGACGAGGCGGTCGGAGAGGGCGGCGGTCATTGAGCCGCTCCGAGCCGGTCGAGGAAGATCGCGGCCCCGACGGCCGGAATGTCCTGCGCCGCGCCGAGCGATTTCAGGAGGCCGTCATAGCGCCCTCCCGAGAGCAGCGGAGCCGCCGGCGCTGCTGTTCCCGCCGGGCGCGCCTCGAACATGAAGCCCGAATAATAGTCGATCGCGTGCGAAAAGCGCGTCGAGAACACGGTCTCCTCCAGCTTCACGCCGCGCGCGGCGAGAAAGCTCGCGCGCGTCTCGAAGGCCTCGAGCGCCTCGTCGAGCTCGAGGCCATGATCGCGCGCGAGCGCGCGCAGTTTCGCGCTCGCCGTGTCCGGCGCAGCCTCGACCGCGAAGAAATCCGCAATCTGTTGGCGCGCGCGCGTGCTCAAAGGCTCTTGCAACGACGCCTGCTCGAGGAATCGCTCGGCGATCTCCGCCACGGAGCGGCCGCCGACGGTCGCGGCGCCGGCGATGGCGAGCAAATCCTCGACGAGTTGTTTCGCGCCCGCCGCGTCGCTCTTTTCGAGCGCGGCGAGCACGCCCGCGCCGAGCGCGCCGTTCTGCCGCGGGGCGGGGGCGAGAAGATCGTCGAGCCCTGCGCCGCGCGCGACGCCCGCCTCGATCCGCCGCCGCCAGGCGGGCGGAAGGTCGAGCCGTGCAAGAAAGCTCTGCGACAGCCTCGCGTCGCCGAGCCGGAGCGAAAGCCGCGGCGCGCCGGCGGCGGCGGCCGCCTCAAGCGCGACTCCGAGGATTTCGGCGTCGGCCGCGGCGCGGTCCTCGCGCCCAAAACTCTCGACCCCAGTCTGGAAAAGCTCGCCTTGTCCCGCGCGAAACACCGGACCGCCATAGGCGATGTCAGCCGGATCAAAGGCCGAGGAGGAGGCGAGATGCTGGAGCGCGACGGGGATCGTGAACTCGGGCCTAAGGCACAGCTCAGCCCCCCCGTTTTCGCCGGTGAGATAGAGCTTCCCGCGGAATTCCTCGCCCAGCCGATCGAGGAAGACTCCCGCAGGCAGGAGCAGCGCGGGCTCGCGGCGAAAAAATCCCGCAGCGCTGAATTTTTCGAGCGCCCCCTGCAGGCGCTCGTCGATGCTGGCGATTGCGCTCTGCGTCACGGCTCGCAAGACCCCTTTTGGTTGCGGGCCACCCTTAGCAAGCGTCGTGCGCGGGCGCACGCCGTTTCTCGAGCTAAGGTGAAAGGACGGCGCTATCCGCGGTTATAGGCGTCCTGGAAGCGGACGATGTCGTCCTCGCCCAGATACGAGCCGGTCTGCACCTCGATGAGCTCCAGGTCGATCTTGCCCGGATTGGTCAACCGGTGCTTGCAGCCCATCGGCAGATAGATCGACTCGTTCTCGTGCACGAGCTTCGACAGATCGTCGCAGTCGACCTCGGCCGTGCCCTTCACGACGATCCAGTGCTCGGCGCGGTGGAAATGCATCTGCAGCGACAGGCGTTCGCCGGGTTTCACGACGATGCGCTTGACCTGATAGCGCCCGCCGGCGTCGATCGACTGGTAATAGCCCCAGGGACGGAAGATGCGCTTGTGCTCGCCCGCCTCGCGCCGGTTCTCGCGCTGCAATCTCTGCACGAGCTGCTTGACCTTGTCGCCGTGCTCCTGATGCAGAACCAGCACAGCGTCCTGCGTCGTCACGACGATCACGTCGGAGACGCCGATGACGGTCGTCAGCGTCTCTTCCGAGCGCACATGCACATTGGTCGCGTCCATCACGACGCCGTGGCCGCGCACGGAATTGCCGTGCTGGTCGCGCTCGGAGAGCTCCCAGACGGCGCGCCAGCTGCCGACGTCCGACCAGCCGATGTCGGCCGGGATCAGCGCGGCCTGGGTCGTCTGCTCCATCACGGCGTAGTCGATCGACTTCTTGGGCGCGTGCTGGAAGGCCGCGGCGTCCAGCACGAGGAAGCCGAGATCGGTCGTCGCACCCTCGATCGCGGCCTCGGCCGCGGCGGCGATCGCCGGCTCGAATTTGGCGATCTCGGCCTGCATCACGTCGGCGCGGAAGATGAAATTGCCGCTGTTCCAGAAGTAGCCCTGGTCGACGTAGCTCTGCGCGGTCGCCCGGTCGGGCTTCTCGACGAAAGCCTCGAGCTTTAGGACCTCGCCGCCTTCGTGAGTTGGTGCGCCGGGACGCAGATAGCCGTAGCCCGTCGCCGGCGCATCCGGTTTCACGCCGAGCGTGACGATATAGCCCTCCTTGGCCGCTTCCGCCGCCTTCTTGCACAGATCGACGAGCCCCGGCTGATCGCGCACGACATGGTCGGCGGCCAGCACGACGACGACGGTGTGCGGCGACCGGCGCGCCGCGAGACCGGCCGCGACCGCGACCGCAGGGCCCGAATCGCGGCGCATCGGCTCGAGCACGATATCGGCCTGCGCGCCGATCTCGCGCAGCTGGTCGGCGATCAGAAAGCGGTAGTCCACGCTCGAAATCACGAGCGGCCGCTCGAAGGCAGGATCGTCGAGCATCTGCATCGTCGTCTGGAAGGTCGAGCGCTCCCCGATCAGCGGGATGAACTGCTTGGGCAGGGTCTCGCGCGATTCCGGCCACACCCTTGTGCCCGAGCCCCCGCACATGATGACGGGAAGGATTTTCGTCATGATCCGCCTTTCAATGAAGAGCGTCTCGGTATCGGCGTCGCGCCCCGAAAGAGCGGCAGCCGGCGAATCGCCGGGGGCGGCCTTCGCCGCCGCCATATTCTACCGCCAACATGCGCAGGATGCGCGATCTCGTCGAGATGCTTAAAGCAGAAACCTCAGGGACTTACGACTTGCCTTTTTTCTCCAGCTCGGCCTTGAGGGCCAGAAGCTTGGCAAAGGGCGAATCCGGATCAGGCAGACGCTCCCTCGGCTTTTTGGGCGCGCCCGAGGCGTTGCGGTTTCTCTCGTCGCGCGGCGCGCGGTTATCGGCGCGGCGCTCGCCGCGGGCGCCGGGCTCACTCTTGTGGGGTTGCCGGGGCGGGCGCGCGGGCTGGCCTCCAGCCGCCTCGCCCTCCGCGCGGGCCGGCGCGGCGCTCTCGCCCTCGGCGCGCGGCGCGGAGAAGCGGCGGGGTCCGCGCTCCCGCTCCCGCTCCGCGCCCTGACGAGGGCCGCGCGCCTCGCCACCGCCGTGATGACGACGCGGTCCCTGCGCCGAATGGCGCTGCTGCAGGGTCCAGACCTCGATCATCGCGACCGGCGCCTCGGAGTCCGGCGAAGCGGCCGCTTGCGACGGGGCTTCGCTTTGCGGCGCGTCCGCGGGCGCGGCCGCCTCGGGCTCCGGGCCGGCCTCGAGAGCCGCAGGCGCTTCGACGGCTGCCGGCTCTTGCGTTGTTTCTGCTGCGGTTTCGGCGGCCGGCTCAAGCGGTGTCTCGGCCGAGGTTTCGACAGCCGGTTCTTCCTGCATTTCTGCTGGGGGTTCGCCGGCCGGCGCCTCTAGCGCGAAGCCCGAGCCCTCGACTTCGGACGCCGCCTCGCCGCCGCCCGGCTCCGCGCCGCTCGGGTCGGCTTCCGCGGCCGGCGTCTCGCTCGCCGCCGCCGCCGGGGCGGCGACGACGGGCGTCGTCGGAGCCGCCGGTATGATCGGCACGGTGATCGCCGGCCCGGGTCGCTGCGCCCCGACATAGCCCAGCGAGCGCAGGATCGAGGCGAAGGCTTCGCCCGAACAGCCGGTGAGCGAGGTCATCGCCACCGTGACGACGAAGCCCTCGGCGTCGGCGGCGCCAGGCGGCGGCTCGCCGACGCTCGCGCCCGGACGATAGGCGATCGCGGGGCGGATCAGATCGGCGAGACGCTCCAGAATGTCGACGCGGACGACCCGGTCGCCGCAAAGCCGGTAGCCCGCGGCGCGGTAAAAGTCCTTGCCGACATTAGCGTCGGCGACGAAGGAGGTGCGGCCCGAGGCCGCAAGATGCGGCGCCTCTTCGAGGCCTTTCACGCCCTCGAGGCCGCCATGGCGCAGCGCCCAAAGCAGCGAGGCGAGCGAGCGGGGCGCGGGCTTCAGCAGGAGCGGCAGATAGAGGTGGTAGGCGCCGAAGCGCACGCCGAGCTTGCGCAGCGCGGCGCGATCTTCTTGCGAAAAGTTACGGATATCCTTGGCGACGCGGGCGCGTTCCAGCACGCCGAGCTCTTCGGCGATCTGAAAGGCGACGCCGCGGACGGCGCCGGAAAGTCCGTCGCCCGTTTCGAGCGGCTCGAGCGCTCCGAGCAGCTTCTTGATGCGCTGGGCGAGCCACAGCTCCAGGCGGCGCCTCACCTTGTCGACCAGGGCTTCGCCGATCTCGGGATCGGCGAGCACCTGCGCCGTGGGCTTCAGGACGCCCGGTCCCGGCGCGATCCTGCCGACGGGCTCGCCGAGCCAGCGGATCGTCCCGTCGTTTGCGAGCGCGAAGGCCTCGTCCACCGCATCGGCGATCCGGGTCGCGCGCGCCTCATACTCGGCCCCGAGCGCCCGCTGGGCGGCGGCGTTGAGCGCCTTGGCCGCCTCGCCGGCCACGCTCGGGTCCGCGGTGAAGCGGAAACCCTGCAGTGATCCGACATGCTGGCCTTCAACGATGACGTCGCCCCCGGAAGTGATCTCGGCTTCAAGCATTGCGTTCTCTCTGAGGCGCCGCATCAAAACGCTGGCGCGGCGGTCGACGAAGCGCTGAATGAGGCCTTCGTGCAGCGCGGAGGATATTCTGTCCTCTACCTGACGCGCGACGCCCTGCCAATGGGCGGCGTCGTCGAGCCAGCCCGCTCGGTTTGCGACGAAGCACCATGTTCTAACCTGCGCGAGGCGATTGGCAAGTGTCGCGATGTCGCCCTCGACCGCGTCGACCAGGGCAATCTGGCGGGCGATCCAATCCGGCGGGATTTTTCCGCGTCTCGCGATGAAGGCGAAGATCGTCGCGGCGAGCTCGGCATGCGCTGCGGGCGAGGTTTTCCGATAATCCGGGATTTGGCAGGCTTCCCACAAGCGCTCCACGTCGGCTCTGACCTTGGCGTTGCGGCGAATGCTCTCCTCGCGGCGCAGGATCTCGAGCGCGATCTGATCCTCCCGCGCCGGGGCGCGCGCCAGCCCCGCCTCCTTGGGGGCGAAATCGAGCGAGGCGACGAGGTCGTCGATCGAGGAGAAGTCGAGCTCGGGATTGCGCCATTGCAGGGTCGCGACCGGTTCGAAGCGGTGTTCCTCCAACGCCTCGATCAGCTCTTCGTCGAAGGGCGGGCAGCGGCCCGTCGTCGCAAAGGCGCCGTCGCTCATGTGCCGCCCGGCGCGGCCGGCGATTTGTCCGAACTCGGCGCTCGTCAGCCGGCGATGGCGCCAGCCGTCGAATTTACGGTCGGAGGCGAAGGCGATCAGATCGATGTCGAGATTGAGTCCCATGCCGATCGCGTCGGTCGCGACGATATAGTCCACCTCGCCGCTCTGGTAGAGCTCGACTTGCGCGTTGCGCGTCTTGGGAGAGAGCGCGCCGAGCACGACGGCCGCGCCGCCCCGCTGGCGCTTGATCCACTCGGCGATGGCGTAGACCTCTTCCGCCGAGAAGGCGACGACGGCGCTGCGCGGCGGCAGCCGCACGATCTTTTTCGCCCCGGCATGGCTGAGCTGCGACAGCCGCGGACGCGAAATGATCGGCGCGCCGGGCATGAAGCGCCGAATGACCGGAGCGAGCGTCTCGGCGCCGATCAGCAGCGTCTCGCTCTTGCCGCGCCAGCGCAGCAGGCGATCGGTGAAGATGTGGCCGCGGTCGAAATCGGCGGAAAGCTGCGCCTCGTCGATCGCCAGAAACTCGACGTCGAGATCGCGCGGCATGGCCTCCACCGTCGCGATCCAATAGTCCGGCGAGGGCGGCTTGATCTTCTCCTCGCCCGTGACGAGCGCGACCCGGTCCGCCCCGACCTTCTGGACGACGCGCCCATAGACCTCGCGCGCGAGCAACCGCAGCGGCAGGCCGATCAAGCCGCTCCTGAAGGAGAGCATCCGTTCGATCGCGTGATGCGTCTTGCCGGTGTTGGTCGGCCCGAGCAGCGCGGCGACGCCGTCGCGCCGCGCCTTGCCGCTCCCACTGGCCGGCGACTGTGGGAGGGGCCCGCGGACGAGCGGCGCCTCCGCCGAAAACCTGTCTTGCCGCTCCAGATGTTCGCTCACTCGCGACCCCGATACGCCCACAACCGCCCAGTGAGCGCGAGGCTCACGAATTGGCGGCATACAGCCAAATCACCGGACCTCTTGGCGCTCATGGCGGCGTCTCGCCATCGGTCTGCGGCTTGAGGGCCGCTTGAGCGCTATGCCGAATGTGGAGTACCGTGACAATCCGGCGTTCCTCGTCAATCGAGTAGAGGATCCGGTAGACGTCGCGCCTCTTGCCAAAACGCAGCTGACGCAACGCCCTGTCCTCCGGGCAGGCCGCCCCTCGGCCGGGACTTTGGTCGAGGCTGAAGACAAGCGCCTCCAATTCGTTGAACCAGTCGCGCGCTCGCCGGGAATTTTCCGCATCGATTCGACGGTAGAGGCGCCCGAGGTCGCGGGCCGCGCGCTCGGTCAGCTCAACGAGATATCTCATCAGCGGCGCGCATTTCCTCGAAAACCTCGCGAGCGGGACGAGTTCTGCCGCTCGCCGCGTCCTCGAGTCCCTGCCGGAGGCCTTCCGCCGCGCTCGCTTCCGCCGCGAGGTCCAGGAGACGCTGGTAGGCCTCGGCGTCCTGCACGACGGCCGCCGCCTTCCCATTCACCGTCAAAACCAGCGGGCGCTTGGTCTCTTTGAGATGCGCAAGAAAGGCCGCCGAATGATTGCGGAAGGTGGTCATCGGCTGAATGTCTTTTGTGATGTCCATGTCGCCGCGCGCTCCGGGGCTGATTACCGAATAAGGTAATATCACCTTCGCGCTGGCTTGCACAGCTTCTTCCGAGAGGAAGCCATATTCGCAGGCGGCGCAACGGCTCCGCGCCGAAGCGATCCCAGACCCTCGCCGCGCGGGCCCGATCCGACTGATTCCGGCGGCCCCGCTGTACGATTCGCGGCTCTCGCCGAACGCCCGGCGCCGGGTTTATCCCCAATATCCCCGACTTTCTCCCAGATATAGGGTTTGTGAAGAATTTTATCACAATATCTTGACGGGTGTCGGCCTTTGGCCCAATCTCTGGAGACTGCGAATGGAGACGCGGGCGCAAGATCGCGGCGGATTTCCCGCCAAATTGCGCCGGCCGATTTCCGTTCGCCGGCGCATCAGCGTTCCCCGAAGAGTTGAGCGAAACGAAGCGTTTCCATCCGGCGCCGCGGCGCCAAGGCCTGCGCCTTGGCGACACCGGGGCCGACGACGAGCCTTTGCGCCCTAAATCCAAGGGGCGCCTCACTAGGAATTGACCAAGATGAGAATCGAGCGGCGCTTCACCTCGGCTGGACAGTCCCCTTACGCTTCGATCGAGTTCCGCGCGGGCAGGAGCGAGATCCGCAACCCGGACGGCTCGGTCGTTTTCTCGCTCGAGGAGATCGAGGTTCCGGCCGCCTGGAGCCAGGTCGCCTGCGACGTGCTGGCGCAAAAATATTTCCGCAAGGCCGGCGTGCCCTTGAAGCTCAAGCGCGTCGAGGAGAATGCGCTTCCCGCCTTCCTGTGGCGCTCGGTCGCGGACAACGAGGCGCTCGCGGCGCTGCCCAAGGACAAGCGCTACGGCCCCGAGACCAGCGCCAAGCAGGTCTTCGACCGGCTGGCCGGCGCCTGGACCTATTGGGGCTGGAAGGGCGGCTATTTCGATACGGAAGAGGACGCCGAGGCCTTTCTCGACGAGCTTCGCTACATGATGGCGATGCAGATGGCGGCGCCCAATTCCCCGCAATGGTTCAACACGGGGCTGCATTGGGCCTATGGCGTCGACGGCCCGGGGCAGGGGCACTATTTCGTCGATTTCTCGAACGGCAAGCTCGTCAAATCCAAGAGCGCCTATGAGCATCCCCAGCCGCACGCCTGCTTCATCCAGTCGGTCGCCGACGATCTCGTCAACGACGGCGGCATCATGGACCTTTGGGTGCGCGAGGCGCGGCTCTTCAAATATGGCTCGGGCACGGGCTCGAACTTCTCGAAGCTGCGCGGCGAGAAGGAGAAGCTTTCGGGCGGCGGCTCCTCTTCGGGCCTGATGTCCTTCTTGAAGATCGGCGACCGCGCGGCGGGCGCGATCAAGTCGGGCGGCACGACGCGGCGCGCGGCGAAGATGGTCATCGTCGACGTCGATCATCCCGACGTCGAGGCCTTCATCGGCTGGAAGGTGAAGGAAGAAGAGAAGGTCGCCGCGCTCGCCGCCGGCTCCAAGATCGTCAAGAAGCACCTGAAGGCGATCCTGCGCGCCTGCGTCAATTGCGAAGGCCCGAACGACGATTGCTTCAACCCCGAGATCAATCCGGCCTTGAAGCGCGAGATCAAGCTCGCGCGGCGCGAGGAGGTGCCCGACGCGCTGATCAAGCGCGTGATCCAATACGCCCGCCAGGGCTTCAAGGACATCGAGTTCGACACCTACGACGTCGACTGGGACAGCGAGGCCTATCTCACCGTTTCGGGTCAGAACTCCAACAACACCGTGCGCGTCACCGACGCCTTCCTGCAGGCGGTCGAGAAGGACGAGGACTGGTCGCTAACGAGACGGCTCGACGGCAAGGTCGCAAAGACGCTGAAGGCCCGCGAGCTCTGGGAAAAGATTGGCTACGCCGCCTGGGCTTCCGCCGATCCCGGCGTTCAGTTTCACACGACGATCAACGACTGGCACACCTGCCCGAAGGGCGGCGAGATCAGGGCCTCCAATCCCTGCTCGGAATATATGTTCCTCGACGACACGGCCTGTAATCTCGCCTCGCTCAACCTTCTGCAATTCAAAGGCTCTGAGACGAAGCGCGTAGACGTCGCGGCTTACGAGCATGCGGCGCGGCTCTGGACGCTGGTGCTCGAAATCTCCGTGCTGATGGCGCAGTTCCCCTCGCGTGAGATCGCCCAGTTTTCTTACGACTACCGCACGCTGGGCTTGGGTTACGCCAATCTCGGCGGCCTCTTGATGTCGTCGGGCATCGCCTATGACAGCGCCGAAGGGCGCGCGATCGGCGGCGCGCTGTCGGCGATCCTGACCGGCGTCGCCTATCGCGCCTCGGCGGAGATGGCGCGCGAGCGCGGGCCCTTCGCGCGCTTCATGGAGAACCGCGAGGCCATGCTGCGCGTGATGCGCAATCACGCGCGCGCCGCCCGCGGCGAGACGCAGGGCTATGAGAAGCTTGCGACGCTTCCCGTCCCGCTCGACCACGCCTCCTGCCCGGACCAGGCGCTCATAGCAGCCGCGGTCAAATCCTGGGACGAGGCCTTAAAGCTCGGCGAGATGTACGGCTATCGCAACGCGCAGGTCTCGGTCATCGCGCCGACGGGCACAATCGGCCTCGTGATGGATTGCGACACGACCGGCATCGAGCCCGATTTCGCGCTGGTGAAGTTCAAGAAGCTCGCGGGCGGCGGGTATTTGAAAATCGTCAACCGCGCCGTGCCGGAAGCGCTGCGCGCGCTGGGGTACCCTGAATCCGAGATCGCCGAGATGGAGGCTTACGCGGTCGGCCACGGCTCGCTTTCGAACGCGCCGGCGATCAACGTCGCCACCCTGCGCGCCAAAGGCTTCACCGATGAGAAGCTCAGCCTCGTCGAGGCGGCCTTGGCTTCCGCCTTCGACATCAAATTCGTCTTCAACAAATGGACGCTCGGCGCGGATTTCCTGACCGGCGCGCTGAAGATTCCGGCAGCCCAGCTGGAGGACAAGAATTTCGATCTCCTCACGGCGCTGGGCTTCACGCGCCAGGAGATCGAGTCCGCGAACACGCATATCTGCGGCGCGATGACGTTAGAGGGCGCGCCCTTCCTCAAGCCCGCGCATTATCCGGTCTTCGACTGCGCCAATCCCTGCGGGCGCCTGGGCAAACGCTATCTCTCCGTCGAATCGCACATCCGCATGATGGCGGCGGCGCAGCCCTTCATCTCGGGCGCGATCTCCAAGACGATCAACATGCCCAATGACGCGTCGATCGAGGATTGCGAGGCGGCCTACATGCTTTCCTGGCGCCTGGCGCTCAAGGCCAATGCGCTCTATCGCGACGGCTCGAAGCTCTCGCAGCCGCTCTCGGCGCAGCTGCTTGCCGTCGACGACGAGGATGACGAGGTGCAGGATCGCGTCGATGAGCTCCTCGCCCAAAACGCCCCGGCGCGCGCAGCGCAAGTCGCCGAGCGCGTCGTCGAACGCATCGTGCATCAGCTCGTGCGCGAGCGCGAAAAGCTCCCCGATCGCCGCAAGGGCTACACGCAGAAGGCCGCGGTCGGCGGGCACAAGGTCTATCTGCGCACGGGCGAATATGTCGACGGGCGCTTGGGCGAGATTTTCATCGACATGCACAAGGAGGGCGCAGCCTTCCGCAGTCTGATGAACAATTTCGCCATCGCGATCTCGCTTGGCCTCCAATATGGCGTGCCGCTCGAGGAATATGTCGACGCCTTCACCTTCACGCGTTTCGAGCCGGCCGGCCCCGTGCAGGGCAATGACGCGATCAAGATGGCGACCTCGATTCTCGATTACGTCTTCCGCGAGCTCGCGGTTTCCTATCTCGGCCGTCACGACCTCGCGCATGTCTCGCCCGACGATATCGGTCATGACGTGCTCGGCAAGGGCGAGCACGAAGGCAAGGCGTCGGAGACCGCGGCGATCGTCTCGCGCGGCCTCTTGCGCAACAAGACCGACCGCCTGAGCCTGGTGCGCACCGGCGCCGTGGCGCTGAAGGCGGAGCCCGCGACCGAGGAGGCGCTGTCGGTCCTCGGCTGGACCGAGCCGTCGAAGCTCGTCCATGGCGTCGCCGAAAAGCGCGCCGAAGCGCGGATGAAAGGCTATGTCGGCGAAGCCTGCCCCGAATGCGCGAATTTCACGCTCGTGCGCAACGGGACGTGCCTGAAGTGCGAGACGTGCGGGTCGACGACGGGGTGTAGTTGATTCGCCCAAGAAACTTTGTTGCGAAACTCGAGTTCAAACTCGAGCTAGCTTGATTCAGTGCGTCTCTGCATGCCCCCTCCCCAACCCTCCCCCGCCTCGCGGGAGAGGGGGCCGGTTGCGCGTTCGATGATGATACGGGGAACTTTGGCGTAAGCTGCAATGTCGCCACCGCGACTCCCTCTCCCGCGAAGCGGGGGAGGGCCGGGGAGGGGGCAAGCCAAGCGAGGGATCCGAGCCGCGTGCGCCAGAGCCGAAGCCTCACGCAGCACGCGCGTCGGCTGCGGAGAGACCTCACCGACGCCGAACGCAAGCTCTGGTATCGGTTGCGCGCGCATCGCCTTGCGGGTCTCTCTTTTCGACGGCAGGCGCCCTGCGGCCCGTTCATCGCTGATTTTCTCTGCGCGGCGGCCCATCTCGTCATCGAAGTGGACGGCGCGACGCATTCGACCGACGAAGAGATGGCTTACGACGCACAACGCGACGTTTGGTTCGCCGACAATGGCTATCGCGTCCTGCGCGTCAGCAATGAAGACGTGCATCGCAATCTCGACGGCGTCTGCGAGACGATTCTGGCGTGGGTTGAGGGCAGGGGCGAGGTGTAGTTTGCCCCCTCCCCAACCCTCCCCCGCTTCGCGGGAGAGGGGGCAGGTTGCGCGCGTCATGCCGATGCGGAATTCGTGGCGGTGAGCCGAAATGGCGCCGCCGCGACTCCCTCTCCCGCGAAGCGGGGGAGGGTTGGGGAGGGGGGCGCCCCGCGTCGGCTTAAGCCGACCTCACCCGCAACGCCAGCGCCACCGGCGAGAACGCCGGCGCGAGATCCTTGAGCGGCATCGGCGGCGAAAACAGAAAACCCTGGATGAGGAAAATATCGCGTTTCGCGAGGCACGCCAATTGCGCGTTCGTCTCGACGCCTTCGGCGACGACGTCGATGTCGAGCTTTCTCGCGAGAAGCGCGATCGCCTCGACGATCGCCTGCGTCTTCGGCGAATCGGTGATCTGCTTGACGAAGGAGCGATCGATCTTCAGCTTCTTGACGGGGAAGCGATTGAGATAGTTGAGAGAGCTGAATCCCGTGCCGAAATCGTCGAGCGACAGATGCACGCCGATGGCGTTGAGCGCCTTGACCTTGAAGGCGACGTCGTCCGTGTCGAGCATCAAGATCGACTCGGTGATCTCGAGCTCGAGCCGCGCCGGCGGCAGGCCCGTTTCCGCCAAGGCGGCCTGGACGACGTCGAGCAAATTGGGTTGCTGAAACTGTTTTGGCGACAGGTTGACCGCCACCCGCACCTCGCTCGACCATGACGCCGCGTCCCTGCAGGCGTGGCGCAGCATCCATTCGCCGAGCGCCACGATCAAGCCGTTTTCTTCCGCGACGGGGATGAATTCGGCCGGCGAAATGAGGCCGCGTATCGGATGAGCCCAGCGGACCAGCGCCTCGCAAGCGGTGACCCTTTGCGTGCGGGCGTCGATGATCGGCTGATAAAAGGCCAGGAGCTCGTCGGCGCCCAAGGCGCGGCGCAGCTCCGCCTCGATGCGCCGCTTCGCGATCAGCGCCTCTTCCATCGCTTGCGTGAACCACAAGGCGACGCAATGCGCGTCCGCCTTCGCGTTATACATCGCCAGATCGGCGCATTTTAAGAGCCCCTCGGCTGAGGACGCGTCTCCGGGGGCCACGGCCATCCCGATGCTCGCGCCGATCAGGATCGTATGACCGTCGATGAAATAGGGTTTTTTGACCCCGTCCAGGATCTCTTGCGCGACAGCGTTCGCTTCGCCAGCGCCGCGCGACGCATCGAGCAGAATGCAAAATTCGTCGCCGCCGAAGCGCGCGACGAGATCGACGGGCTGGACGGCTTGGAGCAGCGTCTGCGCCACGGCGCGCAGCGGCGCATCGCCGACGGAATGTCCGAGCGTGTCGTTGACCTCCTTGAAGCGATCGAGGTCGACGCTGAGGACGGCGAGCTGCTTGTCGTGTTGCTCGATGCGTTTCAGCTCGCGCTCCAGCCTGTTCTTGAACTGCAGGCGGTTCGGCAGACCGGTGAGGGCGTCATGATGCGCGATATGCTCGATCTTGCTGACCGCCTGTCTTCGCGCCGTGACATCCTCGATCACCGTCACGAACCGACCGGCCTCGGCCGGTTCGCAGCGGAACTCGAAAATGCGGTCGCCAGCTTGATGCGAAAACTCTCTCGCGTGCTGGCGCCGCGCGTGCTCCTTCCAACCTTCTGCAAACCGCCTTATCCCGACTTCGCCAACTGGTGTGGATATATACGATTTTCGGCGCGGTTTTGGGGTCTAATGCATTGTTTCTGTGTAGGCGCGGAGTTGAGAAGGGCTTGTAGTGCCGACCAAGGCCCTTGTGCGCGGGCGGGAGAGGCGCGAGTCCTGCGTCATGTTTTTGCGCCACAAGATTCGCTGCAAGGACGGCAAGGAGCATCGTTCGTGGTCGGTGGTGGAGAACCGTCGACTGCACGACGGCCGGGTGGCGCAGCGGCAAGTTCTCTATCTGGGGGAGATCAACGACAGCGAGAAAGCCGCGTGGAGCAAGGCGATCCAGGTTTTCGACGCGGACGCCGCGCAGTCGCGGCAGATGGCGCTGTTTCCGGAAGATCGCGCGGCGCCCGTTCTCGACTGCGACGTCGTCTCGGTTCGTCTGAGCGAGATGCGTCTGCGACGGCCGCGACAATGGGGCGCTTGCTGGCTGGCGATGCTGTTGTGGGATCAGCTGCGGCTCGACGCGTTCTTTACGCCGCGTCTTGCGCCCTCGCGGGAGGGAACGAGCTGGCTCAACGTGCTCAAGACGCTCACCGCCTATCAGCTGATCTCGCCGGGAAGCGAATGGCGCCTGCATCGGCATTGGTTCGAGCAAAGCGCGATGGGCGATCTCTTGGGCGAAGACATGTCGCTCGTGCAGCCGAGCACGCTCTATCGCTGCCTCGACAAGCTCGCCGCGCACAAGCAGGCGCTGTTCTCCTACCTGCAGCAGCGCTGGAAGGACATGTTCGGCGCCGATTTCGAGGTGCTGCTTTACGATCTCACCAGCACCTACTTCGAGAGCGATCCGCCGGAAGGCGAGAGCAAGCGCAAGTTCGGCTACAGCCGCGACAAGCGTCCCGACTGTGTGCAGGTCGTCATCGCCCTGATCGTGACGCCGCAGGGCTTTCCGCTCGCCTATGAGGTCATGGACGGGAACACCTCCGACAAGACCACGCTGAAGGCGTTCCTGGCCAAGATCGAAGGCCAATACGGCAAGGCCAAGCGCATCTGGATCATGGATCGCGGCATTCCGACCGAGGAGGTTCTGGCCGAGATGCGCGCGGCCGACCCGCCGGTTCGCTATCTCGTCGGGACGCCGCGCGGCCGGCTGACCAAGCTGGAGAAAGCCTTCATCGCCAAGCCCTGGGAGAAAGCGCGCGCCAGCGTGCGTGTGAAGCTCGTCGAACATGAGAACGAGACTTACGTTCTTGCGCGCAGCGACGGGCGCCGCGCCAAGGAGAGCGCCATGCGCAACCGCCGTCTGCGCAAGCTGATCCGGCGTCTGCGCGAGTTGCAACAGCAGGATCTGACGCGCGACGAACTGCTGATGAAGCTCGGCGCGGCGAGAAAAGAAGCAGGCCGCGCTTATGGGTTGATGAGGATCGAGACGCCGGCGAAGGATCAGCCGGTGACGGCGGAGACCTTCCGCTTCGCGCTCGATCGCAAGAAGCTGCGCCAGGCGCGCCGCCGCGAGGGCAGCTATCTGTTGCGCTCCAACATCGGCGGCGGCGCGCCGGAAGAGCTGTGGCGCATGTATCTGCAATTGGTCGAGATCGAGCAGGCGTTCAAGGAATTGAAGGGCGACCTGGCGATCCGACCCATCCATCATCAGCTCGACGCGCGCATCGAGGCGCACATCTTCATCGCGTTTCTGGCCTATTGCCTGCAAGTGTCGCTGAAGCAGCGCCTGAAGGCGCTGGCCCCGGGGCTGACGCCGCGCGCCGTCTTGGAAAAGTTCGCGGGCGTGCAGATGATCGACGTGGAGCTGCCGACGACGGACGGCCGACTCGTCGTCCTGTCGCGCTACACGGAGCCAGAAGACGATCACAAGCTGCTGCTGCAGCGGTTGCAGCTTCACCTGCCAGGGCAGCCCCCGCCCAAGATCGCCGCTCCCGCCGCCGCCTGATCCAAAACCTCCCGTAGTGCCGACCTTTAATGTTCGGCTCGAAGGATTCCAATCACTTAACCTGCACGCGCCGCCTCAGTTGGCGAAGTCGGGTTATGTCCGCCTCGGACATCTCGGAGCTCTTGCCGATCGCCGTCGCCAGAGCTTCCAAGGAAATTGGCGTCGTCACCTCCTCGATGGCGAACAATTGCTTCATGCGGCGGTTGACGACGGTGATCTGCAATTCGCTGTCGCCCATGCACAGGCCGTGCGTCATGTTGTTGAGCGCGACGGAGAACATCTTTTTTTGAAAGACCGCTTCGTAGCCGTTTCGAAGCGCCGCCTCGAGATTCTTATGCAGGAAAACCGTCGTCGATCGGATCGAGATGACTTCCAGTATGAGAATGACGGTCAAAATCCTGTATTGCGCGTCATGGTCGACGAGCGTGATCACGATGAGCGGGCCGCAAAGGCCCAAGAGCTGCACGAAGACGATCTTCGGGGAGCCGGCGTTTCGGCCGGAAAGAGCGCCGACTCCGGCCAGCATGATCGCGTTGGCGAAGATGAAGAAAGCGCCGCCGTGGAACTCGTAAAAAATGACGGCCGTGGAGACGCCGACTGTCGTCACGAAGCCGATAGCGCCCACGGCGTAGAGAATCTCCCATTTGCGCGCGTCGCGTCGTCTCTCCGCCAAGGGGCGACCTTGGTGCCAGCTCCAGATCGCCAAGCGAAAGCCGGCAAGGACGGCGAGCAGGACGGCGAGGCAAAGGAACACGTTCTCCCCAGTCATGAACCAGGTGGCCGCCGGGGGGAGAACGCCGCCGATCAAAGCGACGATGAACGAGCCGCGCGTATCGAAGAGTGTCTCGACGAGATCGCTGTGTATCTCCCGGGAAGCTGGAGATTCGTGCGCTTGGTCGAGATCGATGCGATGCATTCTTTAAGCTCGGTCGCTCGAAACGGAGCCGCTGTCCGGCGCGCGCCGCGCGGTCGCCCCTCTCCGCGACGGCGCGGGTCGGCGGCCTTGCGGACAAATGAGTTTATGGAATGGCCCGCCCCTCCTTCCGGCATTGTAGGCTCGCCGGAGGCTCAAATCGAAGGGATGGGTCATGCGAACGGCAATCTTTGTGCTCGGAATCGACATCGGCAAGAACGTCTGCAGCCTCGTCGGCCTGGACGTTTCGGGAAAAGTGGTGTTGCGGCGACGCGTGAAGCGAGAGACGTTGATCGCGATGGCGGCGAAGCTCCCACCCTGCATCGTCGCGATGGAGGCCTGCTGCGGCGCGCATCATCTTGGGCGGGTCTTCGCGGCGCGCGGTCACGAAGTGCGCCTGATGTCGCCGGAATATGTGCGGCCTTACGTCAAGGCGCAGAAGAACGACGATCGCGACGCCGAGGGGGTCGCCGAGGCGGCGACGCGCCCCACCATGCGCTTCGTCGAGTTGAAAGCGCAAGCCCAGCTCGACATGCAGACGCTGCATCGGTCCCGCGATCGTTTGGTCGGCGAACGCACGGCCCTGATCAACCAACTCCGGGCGATCCTGCTCGAGCGCGGCATCGTCGTCGCCAAGGGCAAGCGCAATCTCGAAAAATTCCTCGCCGGCCTATTGGAGGGACCAGACAATCACGGGCTGAGCGAAAGAATGCGGGCCCTGATCGCTGACATGGGCGCACAATGGCTGGAGCTCGATCACCGCATTCGAGCCTTCGATGCGGAGTTCGCCGCATTCCTGCGGCAAAGCGCGGAGGCGCGGCTGCTGTCGACGATCCCGGGCGTCGGCCCTCTGATCGCGTCAGCTTTGGTCGCGGCGATCGGCGCAGGAGAGACCTTCGAACATGGGCGCGATCTTGCGGCATGGCTGGGGCTCACGCCGCGCCAGGCGACGACCGGCGGCAAACCGAAGCTTTTGGGGATCAGCAAACGCGGCAACCGATATCTACGCCGGATGCTGATCCATGGGGCGCGCGCGGCGCTGCCCTCCGTGGCCGAATACGATACGTCGCTCGGGCGCTGGCTGAAGGGCTTGCTCGCCAGGGTCCATAGGAACGTCGCCGTCGTGGCGCTGGCCAACAAGCTGGCGCGGATCGCCTGGGCGGTGCTGCGCCGCAAGGAGGCGTTCATGGCGAAGGAACAGCCGTCGAGGGCAATCGCGGCGGCGTGAAGATTGGCCGATCGGCGGGAAAATGCGCTGATGGGTCGATGATGTCTGCGGGCGGGTGAAGCGAAGATGGCCTGACAGTCGAACGGTGCTCCGGAAGCCCGGTTCTAAAAACGGCGCTCGACGCCGGAAGTTTTATGGGGACCGGAGCGCGCGTATCTCCATCTTGGCCAGGGCCTCGAGCCCACAGGCCGGATACGTTGGCGTAGACTGACACAGCCGCCCTCGATCAAGACGCTTGCAGACGGGGCGGGCCATACGTTTTTAGAAGTCGGGGACCCGTTGCAAAGAGTTTGGGCCTCAAGGCTTGCGTCGGGCTGGCGATGCGGCGGCGTTAGGCGGCAGCTTCGCAGAGCCGAGGGGGGTCACACATTTGCTGGAGACGATTACCGCGGCTTATCAAACAAAGGCGCGTCCTTCTCCTATAGCGCGCCACCTTCTCCCATAGGGAGAAGGTGGCGCGCTCACCTTATTGGGGTCATTTCCAGAAGTTTATCGAGTATTACGCGGCCTTCGCCTTCTCCATCATCGCGACAAAGCGGCGGAAGAGGTAGTGGCTGTCCTGCGGACCCGGCGAGGCTTCGGGGTGATGCTGCACCGAGAAGGCCGGACGGTCGGTGAGCTCGATGCCGCAATTGGAGCCGTCGAAGAGCGAGCGATGCGTCTCCTTGGCGTTTGCCGGCAGCGTGTCGCGATCGACGGCGAAGCCGTGGTTCATCGAGACGATCTCGACCTTGCCGGTCGTGAAATCCTTGACGGGATGATTGGCGCCGTGATGGCCCTGCGGCATTTTCTTCGTCTTCGCGCCGACCGCGAGCGCCATCATCTGATGGCCGAGACAAATGCCGAAGGTCGGAACCTTTCGCGCAAGCAGCGCTTGGATCACCGGCACGGCGTATTTGCCCGTCTCCGCCGGGTCTCCTGGACCGTTCGACAAAAAGACGCCGTCCGGATGATAGGCGAGAATTTCAGAGGCGGGCGCCGTCGCCGGCGCCACGATCACCTCGCAGCCGGCCTCGGCAAAAAGCCGCAGGATGTTGCGCTTGACGCCATAATCGATCGCGACGACGCGCAACTTCGCCTCGCCCTCGCGCGCGCCATAGCCTGAGCCTAGCCGCCAGCTCGTCTCGCGCCAGTCGAAACGCTCCTTGGCGCCGACCGTCGGCACGAGGTCCATGCCGTCGATGCCGGGCCAGGCGACGGCCTGGGCGCGCAGCCTGTCGAGGTCGAAGCGCCCGTCCGGCGCATGGGCGATCACCGCATTCGGCATGCCCTTGTCGCGGATGAGCGCGGTCAGCGCGCGCGTGTCGATCCCGTAGAGGCCGATGATCCCGCGCGCAGTGAGCCAGTCCGCCAGCGGTTTTTGCGCACGATGGCTGGAGGGCTCCGTGGGCTTCAAGGCGAAGATCGCGCCGAGCGCGCCGGCGCTGCGCGAGAAATCGACAGTCTCGATGTCCTCGTCATTCGTGCCGACATTGCCGATATGCGGAAAGGTGAAGGTGACGATCTGCCCGGCGTAGGAGGGATCGGTCAGGATCTCCTGGTAGCCGGTCATCGCCGTGTTGAAGCAGACCTCGCCGACCGCCGCGCCTTCGGCCCCGACGCCAAATCCCTCGAGAACCTCGCCCGTAGCCAGCACCAGCACGGCCGTCTTCACCGGCGTCGGCCAACCCTGTTCTTTTCCTTGATCCACGCTCGCGCCCGCTCTATGCCCGTCGTCCGTCCCGGCGAGGGCTTCGCCCCCGGTCTAATACAAATGCCTCTTAAGGGGAAAGGCCATGCGCGAAAAACTCAAGGAAGACCTCAAGGTCGCGATGAAGGCGGGCGAGCGCCAGAAGGTCGACGCGCTGCGCCTCATCGGCGCCGCGTTGAAGGACAAGGACATCGAGGCGCGCGTTTCCGGCGGAACGGTCTCAGACGCCGACGTGCTCGCCGTGCTGCAGAAAATGATCAAGAGCCGCCAGGAGTCGCTCGACATCTATGAGAAGAACAACCGTCCCGATCTCGCCGAGAAGGAGAGGAGCGAGATCGTGGTGATCTCGAGCTATCTGCCAGAGCAGTTGAGCGAAGCCGAGGCGGCGGAGGCGATCAAAGCGGCGATCGCCGAGGTCGGCGCGAGCTCGATCAAGGACATGGGCAAGGTCGTGGCCGCGCTCAAGGACAAATACGCGGGACGCATGGATTTCTCCAAGGCGAGCGCTTTGGTGAAGGCGGCGCTGTCGGCTTGAGCCTTCGCTACGAGTGGTGAAAATCCGACTACGCGCCGGAGCAGCATCCGGCGTCGCGGCCACGGTGTCTCGCCTCCTGTATCGGCGGGCATGGCGCATCACCGTAAGAGCAAAACACGCAGCAATCCCCCGCCTTGGGTTTAAGCATCGCGCCGCAGCCCTTGCATTCATAGAAGAATTGGCAGGCGTCCGTCGGCATTGTTTCCGTCGTTTGATGACCACAATGCGGGCATGTGATCGTGGACTGAAGCTGCATCGCCGTGGCTGCGCCCCTACTTGACGCTTGCGGGATAACCCGCTTCCGTTGTGGCCTTGATCAACGCGGCGGCATCCGCTTTGGCGGGATCGAAAGTCACTGTCGCCGTCTTCGCGCCGAGATCAACCTTCACGCCGGCGACGCCCTGCACCTTTTCGAGCGCCTTCCTGACCGTGATCGGGCAGACGGCGCAGGTCATGTTTTTCACGACGAGGGTGACGGTTTGCGGAGCGCTCGCCAAAGCCGCGAGCGGCTGTAGCGTTAGCATGGCGGCAAGCAATAATCGGCGCACGGCGAAGGGTCCCCTCAGTAGAATAGCGGCGCGAGCCACGGCGCGGCCAGAAGGCCGAGTAGCGGCACGGCGGTCATCCAGAACGTCAGTCGCTGGCGCTTGGCCGTGCGTGGAGCAGCGCAAAGCGCGCCGGGCATACAGTCTTGCGGGATGAGGTAGAGGCGGCGGAACGCCAAGCCGAGGAAGAGTAGGGTCAAGCCGACGAAGAGCGGACGGTATGGCTCAAGCGCCGTCAAATTGGCGATCCACGTTCCGCCGATGCCGAGCGCGAGCAGCACGACCGGGCCGACGCAGCAGAGAGACGCGCCAATAGCGGCGGCCGCGCCGGCAATCAGAGAGGTTCTTGCGCTCAGTCTGGCCATTCTGACCCTTTTTGGATTTGTCCAGCAACGCTAGTCTAAACCCCGTAGTATGGTACGGACTCAAGAGCGAAGTGATGCAGCGGGCAATGACAATTGGACGACTGGCGGCGACGGCGGGCGTGAGTGTCGAAACCGTCCGCTACTATCAGCGGCGCGGCTTGCTCGACGAACCCCGCAAGCCGCTTCGCGGCCACCGGCATTATCCTGCCGACATGGCGAAGCGCGTCTTTTTTATCAAGCGGGCGCAGGCTCTGGGATTCACATTGGAGGAAATCGCCAGCCTCCTGCGGCTGGACGGCGCAGGTCGTTGCGCGGACACGCGCGAGCTCGCGGCGCATAAGGTCGCCTTGATCGAGCGGAAGTTGCTCGACCTTGCGGCGATGCGCGACGCGCTCTCAGCGCTCGTGCATCAATGCGAGACGGGGCAGGCTGAGGGGCTGTGTCCTATCATTTCCATTTTGGCGCGGGACGAATGACGTTTTCTGCGTTTGAGCGGTTCCGCTCAAACGCAGCGTGATCTTGGCTCGCGTCAGGGCTTCAGCGCCTGGGTCAAAGCGCGCAGATTGGCTCGCATCATCGCGACATAGCTCGCCGCCGGGCCGTCGGGCTTTGAGAGCGCGTCGGAATAAAGCTCGCCGCCGAGCTTCACGCCGCTTTCCTTGGCGAGACGCTGGGCGAGGCGCGGATCGGAAATGTTTTCGAGAAAGACGGCGGCGACCTTCTCGCGTCGCGCCGCGTCGATGATGCGGGCGATGTCGCGCGCCGAGGGCTCCGCCTCGGTCGAGACGCCCTGCGGCGCGATGAACTCGAGCCCGTAGCGCGCGGCGAAATAGCCGAAGGCGTCATGCGTCGAGACAATGCGGCGCCTTCGGCTCGGGATCGCCGCGATCGCCGTTGCGACCTCCTTGTCCAGCGCCTCCAGCGTCGCGAGATAGGCCGCGGCTCTCGCCTCGTAGAACGCCGCGCGCTGGGGATCGGCGGCTTTCAGCGCGTCGCGGATGTTTTCCACATAGCGGCGGGCGTTGGCGACAGTCTGCCAGGCGTGCGGATCGAGGCCGCCGTCGAGCTTGCGCGGCGCGATCCCGGCGCTCGCGACGACGACGCGGGACTTGGCGTCGGCGGCGGCGACGAGCCGGTCGAACCAGCCTTCGAAACCGAGCCCATTGACGAAGACGAGCCTGGCCTCGCTCACCTTGCGCGCGTCGGCGGGCGTCGGCTCATAGACATGCGCGTCGCTGTTGGGGCCGACGATCACGCTGACCGCGACCGCGTCGCCCCCGACCTCGCGCAGGAAGTCGCCGAGGATCGAGAAGCTCGCGACGACGGGGAGGGGAAGGGGCTCGGCCGCGGCCGGAGCAGCCGCGAGCGTGCAAAGCAGCAAGAGAAAGCGTCCGAGCCTCTGCATCGTCACCTCCGCGACAGAGCCTCGCGTCTCGATCCCAAGCCGAGCGCGAGGAAATAGGCGAGGCCGGCGCAAAGGACGATCGAAGGTCCCGAAGGCGCGCCGGAGTGATAGGAGAAGATGAGGCCACCGTAAGCGCAGGCCGCGCCGATCAGCGCTGAGAGCAGGAGCGTGGTCGCGAAATCGCGAGCGAGCAGTCTCGCGGCGGCGGCGGGAAGCATCATGAGCCCGACCGCCATCAGCGTGCCGAGCGCCTGAAAGCCCGCGACGAGATTGAGCACGACGAGGCTCAAGAAGAGGAAGGGAATGAACTCGCCCCAGCGGCTCGCGCGGCGAAGGAAGATCGGATCGAGCGTGTCGAGGACGAGCGCGCGGTAGAAGATCGCAAGCAGCGCGAGCGTGACGCTCGCGACGCCGGCAAGGAGGTAGAGCGCCGCATCGTCGAGCGAGAGGGCCGAGCCGAAGAGCACATGCAGCAGATCGATGCTCGAGCCTTTGATCGAGACGAGCGTCACGCCGAGCGCCAGCGAGACGAGATAGAAGCCCGCAAGCGACGCGTCCTCGCGCAGCGCCGAAAATCTGGCGGCCGCGCCCGAAAGCAGCGCGACGACGAGTCCCGCGACGAGGCCGCCCACGGTCATCGCCGGAAGCGAAAGGCCGGCGACGAGATAGCCGATCGCCGCGCCCGGCAGGATCGCATGCGAGAGCGCGTCGCCGGCGAGCGACATGCGGCGCAGCACCAAAAACACGCCAATCGGGCTCCCCGAAAGCGCGAGCGCGAGGCCGCCCACGAGCGCGCGGCGCATGAAGCCGTAATCCGCGAAAGGCGCGACGAGCAGGTCATAGAGCATTGGACGCCGCCCGTGGCTCCTGCGGATTTTCGCGCCTACGCGCCGCCGATTCCGCCGCGGCGAGAGTTTCCTCAGCTAACGCCTGGCGCGTGTCTCCAAAAAAGATCGGCCGGCCGGCGACGAGCAGCGTGCTGGGAAAGGCGCGGCGCACGAGGTCGAATTCATGCAGCGCCGCGATGACGGTGCGGCCCTGTTCATGCCAGCGCTTGACGAGCGCCAGCAGGTCCTCGGTCGTCGCCCGGTCGATCGCGCCGAAGGGTTCGTCCAGGAGGATCACGTCGCGATCCTCGACGATCAGACGCGCGAAGAGCGCGCGCTGCAGCTGGCCCCCCGACAGCGCGCCGATGGGGCGCTGCTCGAGGCCTAAGAGGCCGACGGCCTCCAAGGCGGCGGCGACGCGCGCGCGCTCCTCGGCGCTAGAGCCCGCAAAAAGCCCGCGCCGGCGCAGCGCGCCGAGCGAGACGAATTCGCCCACGCGAATGGGGAAGGAAAGATCGATGTCCGCGCCCTGCGGCAGATAGGCGATCTCGCCGGCCGAGCCGCCGTCGATCCGCACGCGCCCGGACAGGGGCTTCAGCAGCCCGGCTATGGCTTTGAGGATCGTCGATTTGCCGCCGCCGTTCGGCCCGCAGAGGGCGAGCAGCTCGCCCGGCGCGATGACGCCGTAGAGCGCCTCGACGACGACGCGCCCTTCGTAGCCCAGCGTCAGATTTTCCAGCGTGATCGTCGGCGCCGCGAGCGCGCTCACCGCAGCGCCCAGTAGACGAGGCCCCACAGGCAAAGGAGCGCGACCAGAACCGGCGCGAGCCGCTCGAAGGCGGAAGCGCCAAGCGCGTCGCGCATCGGCGCCGGGCTGTCGGCTTGCGATGGGGCTTCCTCGAAGGCTGTCACGTGCAGGTCGGACATGTGAGCGTTATAACATAACGTCGACGGCGAACAAAGATTTTGGCGCGGTTTGACGCGATTCCTAGTCCCCGCTTACGGCGGGCGTGGCCCCGCGCGACCACGCGCCTTCTTGACGCCCCCCGCCCTCCTGTGCCCATTGGCGCGACGGCCTGCGGCGCGGCCTCCATCTTCCAGGGGAGCGGTTTAGGGATGAACATCCACGAATATCAAGCCAAAGCCATTTTGCGCGATTTCGGCGCGCCGGTCGCCGCGGGCGTTCCGGTGCTCAAGGCCGCGGAGGCCGCCGCCGCCGCGAAGCAGCTTCCCGGCCCGGTCTATGTCGTCAAGGCGCAGATTCATGCCGGCGGCCGCGGCAAGGGCCATTTCAAGGAATTTGCCGCTGGCGAGAAGGGCGGCGTGCGCATCGCCAAGTCGATCGAAGAGGCGGAGACCTTCGCCAAGCAGATGCTCGGCAACACGCTGGTCACCGTGCAGACGGGCGAGGCCGGCAAGCAGGTCAACCGTCTCTACATCGAGGACGGCGCCGCGATCGACAAGGAATTCTACCTCTCGCTGCTCATCGACCGCGCGACCTCGCGCATCTCCTTCGTCGTCTCGACCGAAGGCGGCATGAGCATCGAGGACGTCGCCCACGAGACGCCCGAGAAGATCGTGACCTTCGCGGTCGATCCGGCGACCGGCATCATGCCGCATCACGGCCGCCGCGTCGCCGACGCGCTGAAGCTCACCGGCGATCTCGCCAAGCAGGCCGGCAAGCTCACCGAGCAGCTCTACAAAGCCTTCGTCGAGAAGGACATGGAGCTTCTCGAGATCAATCCGCTGATCGTCACCAAGGACGGGCAGCTGCGCTGCCTCGACGCCAAGTGCGCCTTCGACGACAACGCGCTCTATCGTCACCCGGAAGTGGTCGCGCTGCGCGACATCACGGAAGAGGACGAAAAGGAGATCGAGGCGTCGAAACACGAGCTCGCCTATATCGCGCTCGACGGCGACATCGGCTGCATGGTCAACGGCGCCGGCCTCGCGATGGCGACGATGGACATCATCAAGCTCTACGGCGCCTTCCCGGCGAACTTCCTCGACGTCGGCGGCGGCGCGAGCAAGGAGAAGGTCACGGCGGCCTTCAAGATCATCACCGCCGACCCCAAGGTGAAGGGCATTCTCGTCAACATCTTCGGCGGCATCATGAAATGCGACGTGATCGCCGAGGGCGTGCTCGCCGCGGTGCGCGAAGTCGGCCTGCACATGCCGCTGGTGGTGCGCCTGGAAGGCACCAATGTCGAGCTCGGCAAGAAGATGATCGACGAGTCCGGCCTCGACGTGATCGCCGCCGAAAACCTCGACGACGCCGCGCAGAAGATCGTCGCGGCGGTGAAGGGGCGGGGGTGAATGGCGTTGCGTTCCCGGCTTGACGGTAGCCGAGCCGGGGGTGAGATAGTTGTGCGGGCCACGACGGCGATTCGTACTAAAGAGGCGGTTGGCGTGCGCGCAAAGGATTACCTTTGCGCGCGTCGCTTTGGAAGAATTTCTGCCTTAATTTAAATGAATAGAATTTGAGTGGAGTTGTTGATGGTGGGTCAGTCCGTTTCGCATCCGCAGCAACCATTCCAGGCTAGCACCGTGCGCTTTTTTCGCTTGACTGAAACACGGGAACAAACCGATGCTGATCGGCAGACTAATCTAGTAGCAAAAGACATACTGCGTGAGTATTCTGAATTCAACATCTTTGGACAATTGAACACAGGCATTTCAATATCATCGCAAAGGGGAGCGCAGCAAGCTGAGCAATACGTGCGGAGCGCGCGACAATTCCGCGCATGGGCGCAGGATACTATAACTAGAAGTAATATTGAAAACTACCCCAACGACATAAAGCAGATACTTGTAAAAAGCGTATATCATTCTGTTTTTCCTGCAGAAATTGCAAAAATTGTTCTTTCTGGGTTTCCTGACGACCCGCACCTAGCGATCTCTTCTTCGGAATTGAATCTTTATCAGCAACTCGCGAAGACCATGTGTGCCGAACTAGGCACTTTGAGCACAGTGGCGGCAAAATTTCACTTTGATCTCATTTCTATACCTGAAAATGAGATTGGGTTTGACATCATCATCCCGCGGAGTGTTTTCGATAACAAGACGGATGAATATATCTCTATATTGTCAAGTTTTTCAAGGATCGCGTCGTATATTGTTGAAATGACTACTGGGTCGGAGTCCGCCCCTACTTTAATCTATACGTCAACCTCTGACCCTGTGACTGGGATTGCGATGGCATACGGGGCCGCTTGGGGATTCCTCAGTTTATATAAACTTTTGCTAGAGGTAGCAGAAAAACAACTATCCCTTCTGAAGACTATAAAAGAGTTCCGCGCATCATCGCTGGGCACTCCGCCCGACTTAGAGGAGCGAGTCAAAACTATTGTAGACGAGGCGTTAAATCAGGCCGTTGACAGTGTGGCGGCATCCATTCCGACCAAAGTTCCCGATGAGAGAGTGAAAGAAATCAATATAGCTATTAAAAAAGACGCGCGAGTTGTCGTGATGGCCATCGCAAATGGCGCGAGAATCGGTATAACAATCGAATCAATTGATGCATTTTATGATATAAGCAAAAATATACCAGATTTGACCCCTGAAATAATTAAAGAGCTTCTGGAGAAGCAGAAGGTGCTAGAAGCGCAAGTTCGGCAGTCTCTTGCTTTGCTAGGGCAGCCAGCGCCAGCTCTGCTCTCAGTCGAAAATTCTGGTGGAGATACTGCGAAGTAGACAGGATAACTAGCTGCTAACTGCATTTTCCTACCATATAAGTCCAACCATGCCACAGCTCATTTTTTGTAGACGGTCCCCGGGGTGGCTTCTCCTCTCACGCCGCCGCGCCCCGACGGCCCCCGATTTTCCCCGCTTCCGCCCCAAGCGCCGCCTGCGCCGTCTCCAGCGCGCAGCAGGTTTGCAGGTTGATCCAAAATTCCCCCGTCGCGCCGTGGCGGAGAGCGCGGGTCGGCGGAAGCAATCTCTCATCAAGCTTCTGTTTTACTATGATGTTTTTGATACAACGCCGGAGGGCGCAGGCCGATTTTCCTTGAGCTGTACGGATTGCATCCGTATAATACGGCCCGAGGAGAACCATGCCGCGCGAACATGTCGAGAGTGGTCGGGTCGAGTTGCGGCTCAAGCCCGAAGACAAGGCCGTGCTGGCGCGCGCCGCCGCGCTCGAACGGCTCGACCTGACGAGCTTCATTTTGCGCGCCGCGCTGCCGCGCGCGCAGGATGTCATTGCGCAATCCGAAAAGCTGCGTCTGTCGGAACGCGATTCCCTGCGCGTGCTCGATCTCTTGGAAAACCCGCCTGAGCCGACCGAGCGTCTGCTGCGCGCTGCCAGAGCCGGCTTCGCGCTTGAATGACGGCGCTGCTTTGGGACGAAAGCCCGCTTGGCAAAAGCCACGACCGCAACGCCTTCGACTGCGGCGACGATCATCTCAACACCTATTTGAAACGCTACGCGCGCCAGAACCATGAAAGCGGCGGCGCCAAATGTTTCGTCGCCTGCGCGCGCGAGACGCCCGCGCGCATTCTCGGCTTCTACACGCTGAGCCTGGCCTCGATCGAATTCGCGCGCGCGCCAGCCGTCGCAACGCGCGGCCTCGCGCGCTACGAGGTTCCCGTCTATCGGCTGGGTCGCCTCGCCGTCGATCGCAGCGTGCAAGGGCGCGGGCTTGGCGGAAGCCTTTTGCTGCGCGCCGCCGAGCGCTGCATGATCGTCGCCGAACAGGCGGGCGGCGTCGCCCTGCTCATCGACGCTAAAAACGACGACGCAGCGGAGTGGTATGAAGGCTACGGCGCGCTCCGCCTGCTCGATGCGCCGCTTTCCCTGCTGTTGCCGTTCGCCGTCGTCCTCAAGGCTCTGAAGCCAAGCGACTGACGACCATTTCGGGCGCGCCGGGCCACATGGCGGAAACTGGGAAGCGGAGAGATTTTCCCCCACCGGGCCGCCTACGGCGGCCACCCTCCCCACAAGGGGGAGGGATTCGCGCCCAGCGAAGCGGTAATGGGGAATCCAACCGGGCTCGCGTGCCTCAGTGCTTTCGCTTTCCCCTTGTGAGATGAAGCAAAGAGCGCAGCTTTCTCATTGAACGCATGGCGGAGCGTTGCGTGGGCTTTATGCGAAGTCAAGGATCGCTTCGCGACCGCCTGCGGCGGCGGCGCGTAGCGCCGTCCTTGAGTTCGCATAAAGCCCGCGCATAATCGCCTCGATGCGCTCAATGACAGGGCGTCGCCGGACGCGGCGGGGGGCTTCGCGTGCTTCCGACTTTTCCGGGCCGCCAACGCCAACCCTCGCTCGCCGCCTTTCCAGCCCCGCTTGCGCCAGAACATTTACGCTTGCGATGGCCGCGCAAAACCGCCATGATTCGCGATCATGGTGTAGCCATAGACCCTTGCGGCCACGCTTGCTCTAGCCAGCGGCGAACCTGGAACCCGATCACGTGCGAATCTCTCCCCTTGTGACGGCGACCTTCCGCCGTGTGAATACCATCCTGCCCCCTTGCGTCAGCGTCGCCGGAGCGATCTGCGTCCTGCAGTTCGGCGCCGTCGCCGCTGCGGCGCAGGCGCGCGAGCATTTCTCGGTCGCGCGGCCCTTCGAAGTGGGCGAGAGCCTTTCGGGCAACGTCCTCTCGGCGATCGTCGCCAATGAGGAGCGCGACACGCTCGCCGCCTCGACCTTCTTTCGCGAGGCGTTGCGCGTGGACCCGCGCAACAGGGACCTCGCCGAACGCGCGATGATCGCGGCGCTGGCCAACGGCAATTTCCCCGAGGCCTTCGATCTCTCGGGCAAGGTGCTGGCGCAGGACCGCAAAAATCCGGTCGCCAATCTGACGACCGCGGTCGAGGCGATGACCCAGCACAAATGGGTCAAGGCGCGCGAAGGCATCGCCAGGGACGGCGGCGAGACGCCGGTCGACGTGAAGAACGTGCTGCTCAACGCCTGGAGCTACGCCGGCGAGAAGCAGGAGCGCCGCGCCCTCCAGACTCTGGATCAATTGCGCGGCGAAGGCCTCGCGACGCTGCGCGACTATCACGCGGCGCTGATCGCGGATCTTTTCGGCGACAAGGTCGAGGCCGAGAAGCGCTTCAAATCGGTCATGAGCGCCGACCGCACCGTGCTGCGGCTAATCGACGCCTATGGCCGATTCCTGTCGGGCCAGGGCGACAATGAAGGCGCTCGCCGTCTCTACAAGGCCTTTGACGAGGCCGTGCCGGGCCATCCGCTCGTCCTCGCGGCGCTCGCCGAGATCGACTCCGGCAAGAAGCTGCAGCCGATCGTGCGCAACGCGGAGGAGGGCGCGGGCGAGGTGCTCTATGGCCTCGTCGCGCTCGGCGGCGGCCGCCCGGGCGAGGAGCTTCCCTCGCTCATCTATCTGCGCCTCTCGCAGGCGCTCGCGCCCGGAAACGAGCTGACGATCTTCACGCTCGCCGACCTTTACGAGCGCATGAAGCAGGAGGAGTCGGCGATCCAGCTTTACGACTCGGTGCCGGAGTCGAGCCCTCTGCGCGTCAACGCCGAAGTGCAGGCCTCGCTGCTGCTCGAGGAGATCGGCAAGAACAAGGAGGCCGCCGAGCACTTGCAGGCGGTCGCCGACGCCTTTCCGCGAAACGCCGACGCGCTGACCGCGCTCGCCAATTTGCAGCGTTCACGCAAGCTCTTCGACCAGTCGGTCGACTCCTACACGCGCGCCCTGGCGATCGACACGACGCCCGAAAAGGCGAAATGGCTGCTCTACTACTACCGGGGCATCGCCAACGAGCGGCGCAAGAACTGGCCGGCGGCGGAAGCCGATCTGAAAAAGGCGCTGGAGCTCAACCCGGACCAGGCCTCGGTTCTGAACTATCTCGGCTATTCCTGGGTCGACCAGGGCGTCAATCTTGACGAGGCCTTCCGCATGCTGCGGCGCGCCGTCGATCTGAAGTCGCGTGACGGCTATATCGTCGACAGTCTCGGCTGGGCCTATTATCGCCTGGGGCGCTATGACGACGCGGCGCGCGAGCTCGAGAAGGCCATCGATCTCAAGCCCGCCGATCCCGTCATCAACGATCACCTCGGCGACGCCTATTGGCGTGTTGGCCGCAAGCTCGAGGCGCAGTTCCAGTGGAACCACGCGCGCGATCTCGGTCCCGAGCCCGAGGATCTGCCGCGCATCCTCGACAAGATCAAGAACGGGCTGACCGAGAAGCCGGTGGCGGGCGAGAAGCAGATGAACAGGGGAGGCTGAGCTTTCCCCGAGATCTCGCGGAAGGGAAGCCGTGTTTCCCTTCGCGCGCCTGTTTCGCTCGCAAAGCTTCACTCAAGGAACTGCCGATGCGTCGCGCCATGTTGGTGTTTCTTCCGCTCCTCGCCGTCGCGACGACGGTAAGGGCCGCGCCGATCACGCTGACCTGCTCTCTGGGTCAAGAGGGCATGCCGAAAACGGAGGTGATCCTGGAGATCGAGGATGGCGCGGTGCGCCTCGGCTCGGACCGGGAGAATATCGTCGACGCGCAGTCGCTCGAAAAGCGCTCGCTCGTCGTCAAGAAGGACGTGATCTCCTTCCGCCAGATGTTCGCTGCGACGCGCGTCGCCTGGGACTGGAAGATCGACCGCGCGAAAGGCGCGGTCACGCAAAAATACATCAACACCGAAACCGGCAAGTCTTTTTTAACGAAGACCGGCACATGCGCCGGCGGCTAGAGCCCGTTCCCAAAGGCGATCGTTCGCGCCTTGCGCCATGAAAAAAGCGGCCCCTCGAGGGCCGCTTTCGCGTCTTTCGCGCCCGGTGTCGGGGCGGCGGCTTACTTCTTCTTTCCGTCGGCGCCGAACGTCGCGAGATAGGCCCAAACGTCAGCCGCGTCCTTGTCGGAGGAAAGGCCTTGGAAGACCATCTTCGTGCCGGGAACCTTCGCCTTCGGATTCTTGATAAACTCGTCGAAAGACGCCTCGTTCCAAGTGATGCCCGACTCCTTCATCGCGTCGGAATAATGATAGCCCTCGATCGAGCCGGCCTTGCGGCCGTCGAGGCCATTGAGCTCAGGCGCGATGCCGTTCTTCGCGGTCTCGCCGACCTGATGGCAGGCCTTGCACTTCGCGAAAACCTTCTCTCCGGAAGCGGCGTCGCCGGCGGCGAGCGCCGAACCGGTCAGGGCCGCAAAGACGACGGCCGTCGCCGCGCTCAACATCGAAAAAGATTTCATTCCTTGTCCTTTCCTCTTTCACGCCGACCTTTGGCCAGCTTTGTTTTTCGCGAGCCTTTGGGTTCCTACACGCGTTCCAAACTATAACGGAGCGGGCGTTCACACAAGATCGGCCGCCGCTCAATCCTGAGGCGTTCCCGATCCGCTTCCGTCCGGCGTCGAACCCCATTAAAGTCGTGATCCGAAGCCCTCCCAATGAGACGGGGCTCGAGGCGAGGAAAGCTATCGTGACGGGAACATTGGATTATAGCAACCGCGTGATTGCGAGCGTCAATCTGCTCGCGGGCCATATCGTCGACAAGATCGCCGCCGACCCCGGGCGCTATCGCGTCTCGGTCACGCGCGGCGAAAGCGGCGAGCTGTTGATCGACGCCGGCGCCACGGTCGCCGGGGGGATCGAAGTCGGCCTGCTGCTCACGGAAATCTGCATGGGCGGTCTGGGCCGCGTCGCCTTGACGCCTGCGTCCGGCGCCTCGAAATGGCCGTTCTGGCTCACCGTCTCGTCGAACGATCCGGTCGTCGCCTGTCTCGCGAGCCAATATGCGGGCTGGAGCCTGCAACACGAGAAATTCTTCGCGCTCGGCTCCGGGCCGGGGCGCGCCTTAGCCAGGGTCGAGAAGCTGTTTGAGGAGCTCGCCTATACCGACACGGCAAGGCGGGTCACGATCGTGCTCGAAGGCGACAAGCCGCCGCCGGCGGCGATCGTCGCCAAGGTCGCGACGGCCGCCAAGGTCGACCCGTCCAGCGTCGCCTTTGTCTACGCGCCGACGCAGAGCCTCGCCGGCTCCGTGCAAGTCGTCGGCCGCGTGCTCGAAGTCGCCTTGCACAAGGCGCATGAGCTGAAATTCCCGCTCGAGCACATCATCGACGGCGTCGCCACCGCACCCCTCTCGCCGCCGCATCCCGACTTCGTGCAGGCGATGGGCCGCACCAATGACGCAATCATCTATGCGGGCCGCGCGCATCTCTTCGTGAAGGGGCCGTCGGAGGCCGCCCGCGAGCTCGCCAAGAATTTGCCGAGCAGCAACTCGCGCGATTACGGCCGGCCCTTCGCCGAAGTGTTCAAGGCCTATAAGGGCGATTTCTACAAGATCGACCCGAGCCTGTTCTCCCCCGCCGAGGCGGTGGTGACGGCGGTCGAGACCGGCGAAACCTTCCGCGCCGGCGCGATCGACGAGAAGCTGCTCGGCGCGTCCTTCGGGGGATAGCGCTTTTCTCATCGGCGGCGCGGCGTCGCATGTCGCGACGCCGCGCTAAACGACGCGTCGCGCGCGCAAAAAATGCGGGCCGCGGGCGCGGCTTTCGGCGCCCCTGGGCGCATCGAGCCAGTGCGTCGCAATCGCTCTCAGATCGAAATCCTCCAGCTCCGAGAAGCCCTGCGCGCGAAGCTCGACGGCGAGCGCCTCAGGATCGAAATAGGAGAGCAGGGGTTCGCCCAGGGCCGCGACGCGCGCGGCAAGCGCCTCCGCCGCCTGGCGGCGCTCGCGCGGATAAGTCTCAACAGGCTCGTAATAGTCGAAGACGACCTCCGCCTCGTCGAGCGAGGAGATGAAACGCAGCGTGGCGAAGACCGCCTCGCGCGGCAGATAGGGAAGCACGCCGAGCCAGAAGAAGAAGGCGGGCTTCTTCGCGTCGAAGCCGCAGTCGGCGAGACGCTGGCCCAGGTCCTCGCCTTGGAAATCGAGGGGGACGAAGGTGAGAAGATGCGGCGTCTCGAGGCCCTCCTCCGCAAGCCGCGCGCGCTTCCAGGCTTGAGTTGCCGGATGATCGACCTCGAAGACGCGCAACCCTAAGCGAGCGTGGGGATTGCGAAGCGCGAAAGTGTCGAGCCCCGCCCCCAGCGCCACCGCCTGCCGCACGCCGCGCTCGACTGCGCTGGCGAGCGCGGCTTCCGCGAAGCGGCTGCGCGCCGCGATCAACAGGCGCAGCGGCCGACGCCCGGGCTCCACGGCGCGGGCGTCGGCCTCGCGGCACGCCTCCTCGCCGAGGATTTTGCGGGCGAAGGGATCGGGAAAGACGGCGCCGCCTTCGAGCAGCTGATGCGCGGCGCGATGCCCCGCCGCGCCGCGTGCGGTGAGGCTGGGTTGGCCGTTTCTCATCATGCGCTCCCTTCGGCTCCAGAACGCCGTGGCGGTCTGCAATCGGGAGAAGCCGGCGAAATAAGAGTTAGAAGCGCCTCCTCCCAACCCCTCCCCGCTTCGCGGGAGACGGGGCGGCCGGCGTTTCGCGAAACATGGATGACGTGCTCGGTCTCTCTCCCTCTCCCACGTCCGCGGGGGAGGGCAGGGGAGGGGGCGTCGCGGCTCAGCCCCGCTTGCCCGCCTCGATCACATCCTCGACCGTGCGCAGGCCGGTCGTTGGCGCATTGACGAGCACGGCCATATTGCCGGGCGCGTGCTCGTTCTTCCACATTTTGGTATGCGCGAAAGGAATCTTCTCCCAGGGGAAGACCTCCGACATGCAGGGGTCGACCCTCCGGTCGATGACGAAACGGTTCGCCGCCGCGGCTTGCTTCAGATGCGCGAAATGCGAGCCCTGGATGCGCTTCTGCCGCATCCAGACATAGCGCGCGTCGAAGGTCAGGTTGAAGCCCGTCGTGCCGGCGCAAAAGACCACCATGCCGCCGCGCTTCACGACGAGGCAGGAGAGCGGAAAGGTCTGCTCGCCCGGATGCTCGAAGACGATGTCGACGTCCTTCTTGCCGGTGATGTCCCAGATCGCCTTTCCGAAGCCGCGGGCGCTCTTGGTCCACTCGTTGAACTCGGGCGTGTTGACCTTGGGCAATTGCCCCCAGCAGCCCTTGAAGTCCTTGCGGTTGATGACGCCCTTGGCGCCAAGCGACATCACATAGTCGCGCTTCGACTCGTCGGAGATCACGCCGATCGCGTTCGCGCCGGCGGCGGCGCAAAGCTGCACGCCGAACACGCCGAGTCCCCCGAGGCGCCCCAGATCAGCACATTGTCGGAGGGTTTCAGGCGATGCGGCTCATGGCCGAACAGCATGCGATAGGCGGTGGCGAGCGTCAGCGTGTAGCAGGCCGACTCCTCCCAGGTGAGGTGCTTGGGCCGCTCCATCAGCTGGCGGTCCTGCACGCGACAGAATTGCGCGAAGGAGCCGTCCGGCGTCTCATAGCCCCAGATGCGCTGCGAGGCGGAGAACATCGGGTCGCCGCCATTGCACTCCTCATCGTCGCCATCGTCCTGATTGCAGTGGATGACGACCTCGTCGCCGACCTTCCAGCGCTTGACCTTGGAGCCCACGGCCCAGATGATCCCGGAAGCGTCGGAGCCGGCGATGTGATAGGGGAGCTTATGGACGTCGAGCGTCGACACGGGCTGGCCGAGCGCAGCCCAGACGCCGTTGTAATTGACGCCCGCCGCCATCACCAGCACGAGCACGTCGTGACTGTCGAGCTCCCAGGTCGGCACGACCTCGAGCTTCATCGCGTCTTCCGGCGGCCCGTGCCGCTCCTTGCGGATCACCCAGGCGTACATGTTCTTCGGCACGTGCCCGAGCGGCGGGATTTCGCCCATCTCATAGAGGTCCTTGAGGGGGGCGGCTTCGGTCTTCGTCAACGCGGCGGCTCCTTGCGGAAAAATTCACGTTAGAGCGAATTTCGCAAAAGTTGATAGACTTTTGCGATCAGAATTCGCTCCAACTTTTTGATCTGGCGCGATTTCTTATCGCTCGAACGATTCCGTTCGAGCGGAAAGCGCGCTCGGCCGGCGCTCCGGCCTCTTTCGAAGGCGATTCATATACGGGAGCGGCGCGGATGGATAGGGCGCCTCGGGCTCAGCCGGCCTTGGCGACGATGAGGCTTGTCGCCGTCGGGAGCGGCGTTTCGACGAGCCTGACGCTCGCAAAACCCGCCTCATTGAGCAGCGCGGCGATCTCGGCAAAACGCCTCGGCTCGCCGCGCCCCATCGCCAGCGTGTAGAAGGCGTAATAGGCGCAGAGCGCTTCCGCCCCCTTGGCGTCGGAGATCGCTTCCACAATCAGCAAGGTCCGGTTGTCGGGCAGCGCGCGGCGCACATTGCGAAGCAGCGCCAAGGCGGAAGCGTCGTCGTGATCATGCACGATGCGCACGAGCGAGATCGCATCGGCGCCCGCGGGCAGCGGGTCTTGCAAGAAATCGCCGGAGAAGATTCGCGCGCGATCGGCGAGGCCCGCCGCCAGGAGCCGCGCTCTGGCGCGCTCCGCGACGGCGGGAAGATCGAAGAGCATCAGTTCCAGATGCGGCGCCCGGGCCGCGGCGGCGGCAAGGAACAAGCCTTCGCCGCCGCCGACGTCGAGCAGCCTGCGATGCTGGCCGATGTCGTAAGCCGCGAGCGCTGTCTCGCTCCACAGCCCGTTCGACGCCGCCATCAGCGCGCTATAGGGCGCGACTTCGTCCGCGCCGAGCGCCTGGGGGGCCGAGCCCGCGGAGTAAGGCCAATACTGCGAGAGCTGCGTTTCCTTCTCGCCCTTCAGCAGCGCAACCGGGTCGGCGAGATCGGCGTAAAAAATCGGCTGATGCGCGATCAACGCCAGCGCCTCGGGCGTGCCGATCAGCGCCGCTCCGAGATCGCCCAGCCCATAACGGCTGTCGCCGCGCCGCGCGGCGAGTTTTAGCGAGGTCGCCGCCTCCAGCAGACGCCGCGCCGCCTTGGGTTCGAGCCCGAGCTTTGGCGCGAGCTCTTCGACGCTCTGCGGCCCGGCGCGAAGATGCTCGAAAAGTTTTAATTGCACGCAGGCGAGAAGCGTCTGCGAATAAGCAAAGCCCGCGCAAAGATCGAGCATCGCCTTGGCGCGCCGCCGCGCGTAGCCGCGCGTGAGCGGATTGGCGAGGAGAGAAGCGCGAAATTTCGGATCGGCAAGCCGCCGGTCGCGCCACTCGCGCAACCGGTCGAGCAGGACGGAGAGGGCTTCCGACATGTTCAACACCTGCGCCCTCATCCTGAGGAGCCCGCGAAGCGGGTGTCTCGAAGGATGATCGAAGTCATAATCTCACAAGATTCCCAAAGCCGGCGCCCTTCGAGACGCGCCCTGCGGGCGCTCCTCAGAGTGAGGGGTCCTGCGCTCTCCCTCAAATCGTCTGATTATACTCCCCGACTTCCGGGTTCTCGCGCAGCACCTTGTCCACGGCGTGGAACATGTCGCGCATGCGCGCCTCGGACGCCGGGCTTTCGACGACGACGACGAGCTCGGGCTTGTTGGAGGAGGCGCGCACGAGGCCCCAGGTGCCATCGCCCACCGTCACGCGCACGCCGTTGACGGTCACGAGATCGCGGATCGGGCCGCCCAGAAACGGCACGCCGTCGGCCTCCATCTTCTTGAAGCGCGCGGTCACGCGATCGACGACCGTATATTTGATCTCGTCGGCGCAATGCGGCGCCATCGTCGGCGAGCCCCAGGTCTTCGGCAGCGCGGCGTAGAGATCGGACATGCTCTTCGTCGGATTGCGGTCGAGCATCTCCAGGACATGCAGCGCGGTCAGCAGCCCGTCGTCATAGCCCCGGCCGACCGGCGTGTTGAAGAAGAAATGGCCGGACTTCTCGAAGCCCGCGAGCGCCCCAAGCTCGGTGACGCGGCGCTTGATGTAGGAATGGCCGGTCTTCCAATAATCGGTCTTGACGCCGCGCCCCAGGAGCTCCGGGTCCGTCGCGAAAAGGCCGGTCGACTTCACATCGACGACGAAGCGCGCATTGGGGTGCAGGCGCGAGAGGTCGCGCGCCAGCATGACGCCGATCTTGTCGGCGAAAATCTCCTCGCCCTTGTTGTCGACGACGCCGCAGCGGTCGCCGTCGCCGTCGAACCCGAGGCCCACATCGGCGCCCGACTCGCGCACCTTGTCGGCCATCGCGTGCAGCATGTGCAGGTCTTCGGGGTTGGGATTGTAATGGGGGAAATTATAGTCGAGCTCGGTGTCGAGCGGCACGACCTCGCAGCCCACGCGCTCCAGGAGCTGCGGCGCGAAGGCGCCGGCGGTGCCGTTGCCGCAGGCGGCGACGACCTTGAGCTTGCGCTTGAGCTTCACGTTCTGGGCGAGATCGTCGAGGTAGCGCGCGCCGAAATTCTCGACATAGCGATAGGAGCCGCCCGTCGCCTCGCGATATTTGCCGGAGAGCACGATCTCCTTGAGGCGGCCCATTTCGTCGGGGCCGAAGGTCACGGGACGCTGCGCGCCCATCTTGACGCCGGTCCAGCCATTGTCGTTGTGCGACGCCGTGACCATTGCGACGGCGGCGCAATCGAGCGCGAATTGCGCGAAATAGGCCATGGGCGAAAGCGCGAGGCCGATGTCCTGCACCTTGACGCCCGCCGCCATCAGGCCGGTGACGAGCGCGAGCTTGATCGAGGCCGAATAGGAGCGATAGTCGTGCCCGGTCGCAAGCTCCAGGGGCGCGCCCATTTCGTGCAAGAGCGTCCCGAGCCCGAGCCCCAGCGCCTGCACGCCCATGAGGTTCAGCTCCTTCTCGAAGAGCCAGCGCGCGTCATATTCGCGAAAGCCGGTGGCCTTGACGAGCGGCGTCTGCTCATAGGCCAAAGTATTGGGCTTCAATTCGGCGACGGGCTTTGGGAACATTTGGGAATCCTGCTCAAACGGCGTGCGCGGGGTTCCTAGCGCAAAGGGGGAGGGGCGGCAAATGGGGCGCCTGCTCAAGCCCGGCCGCGCCGAAAAACCCCCTTGGCCCGCAGCCTGAAACTCTGCTATCTCAGCATTCGCGTGAGCGTCGGCGGGCGTAGTTCAGTGGTAGAACGACAGCTTCCCAAGCTGTATGTCGCGGGTTCGATTCCCGCCGCCCGCTCCAATTTCAATCACTTATGAAGGTTGGCGTTGGACGTTGGAGCCGCGTTGGAGCCGGTTGTTCTAACGCCGTTCTCTCGCTCATTTCCCCGTCCTATGCGCAATCCTGAGTTGCGCCACGCGCCGGCTCTGCTCCAGGCCTTCGCCGCGTGCGTAACGGCTGGTCGTCCTCTCGTCCGAATGCCCTACGGCCGGCCGCAGGTCGCCTAGAGACGCCCCCGCCTCGTTACCCTCCGTCACGCCCCCAGCACGCGCGTCCATGTTCCACACGCCCCTCGGAAGACCCGCGGAATTTGCAAGTCGACGCCACTCTCTTTGATAGGCGTGCTCAGCGTATGGGCGGCCCGCCATCTCGTCGAGAATGACCGGGCCGTAGCGACGCTCAGGCGGCGTTTCTTGCAGTAGCCCAAACGCCATAGGGCAGAGGGTTAGGTCATGAGTGACGACCCTTCCTGTCTTTGTTGTTCGCTTGGTGAGAATCCAGCTCTCAGATATGTCCGCCCATGTGAGTCCGCTGACCCATTGGCGTCCGTTGAGCACGTAAGCGGACGTTGCGCCGCTTTGAGGTATCGGCTCCCATTCGCCGATCACGTCGCGCTGGCGCATCATGCACTCAAACTGTAAAGCGGTTCCTAGAGAAAGAGAGGCCCGGTTTTCTCTTCGACCTGCCTCAACCAACGCTCCCACTTGCTCGGCGACGAGAGCGACGCGTCGCTTTCCAGGGGCTTTGAAGCGGGCATTGGAGAGTATCCGGCTACCTGATTACGCCCTTGCGTCAGCCGAAATTTCGTGTGAGAACAAAAACAGAACATTCTGTTTTTGGGAGGGTTCGGCCATGGCGCGCAATAAGGTGCAATTCCAGAAAGGTCTCAGCGAGACCGAGTTCAACAAGGCCTACGGCAGCGAGGAGCAGTGTCACGCGGCGCTGGTCAACTGGCGCTGGCCGAACGGGTTCGAATGCCCCGATTGCGGCGGTAAGGCGCACTGTGTCGTGACGCGCGGGATGCGCCTGCTGTTCCAATGCGGCGCGTGCCGCAAGCAGACCTCGGTGCGCGCCGGGACCATCTTCGCCGCCAGCAAACTGCCGCTGCGCCTGTGGTTTTCCGCCATGTATCACCTCACGCAAACCAAGCAGGGCATCTCCAGCCTCGAGCTCGCGCGACGGCTCGGGATCACCCAGAACGCCGCCTGGAAGATGAAGCACAAGCTCGCGCAGGTCATGATCGAGCGCAACGCCACGAAACGCCTGAAGGGAAAGATCCAAATGGACGACGCCTATCTCGGCGGCGAGCGTTCCGGGCCTCCCGGGCGCGGCGCCGAAGGCAAGACGCCCTTCGTCGCCGCGGTCCAGACCACCGACGATGGCAAGCCGCATCAGATCATCTTGCGGCGGGTAAAGGCCTTCAGCAAGCATGCGCTGAAAAAGCTCGCCAGCACGGCGTTGACGCCGGGCGCCGAGGTCGTCTCCGACGGCTTGGCCTGCTTTTCCGCCGTCGTTGAGGCTGGTTGCTCGCACAAGGCGATAATCGCCGGGTCAGGCTCCAAGGCTGCAAGAGCCGCCGTCAAGAACCCCACGTTCAAGTGGGTCAACACGGCGCTTGGCAACATCAAGGCGGCGCTCCTCGGAACATACCGCGCCGTGCGAGAAAAGCACGCTGCCCGTTACCTCGCCGAGTTCGAGTATCGCTTCAATCGAAGATATGATCTCGGCCAGATGATCCCGCGTCTCGCCGCCGTCGCTCTCTCAACCGCCCCCATGCCCCACCGACTCCTCAAGCTGGCTGACCTTCAGGCGTAATCAGGTCCGGCTAAGCCGGTCGCAACCATGAATTTCGGCGGCGACTCCAAAACTAACCGCACGCCGCAACATTGAAACAACACCATGCGCCTTTCGGACATGGCCGTCTCCATGCGCGGCGTCATACCAGCGCTTGATTGTCCCAAGGTTGATGTCGTCGAGTCTAACATTCCCGACCGCCCCCTCTATCAAGTCAAGGGTCTGCGAATAGGTCCGCCGCGTGTTCCACTTCACGCTTTGAAACGGGCTCTCCGGCCGCCCGCGATAGGCACGAAATAGCGTCGCGATCGTGACGTGCTTTGGCCCTGGATTGCTTGCGCCTTCACGCTGGGCGATCCACTCGAGCATTTCCGCTTCGTATTGAGCGCACAGGCTACGCAGCTCAATCTCGTTCTCCACAAAGATCGGGATAACGGACGGTTGAAACCCGAGGGAGCGCGCGCGTTCGTTCGGTCGCCAGTAGAGACGGACTGACCCATCCTTGTTCTTTCGGCGCTCGAGGCCGCGCGGCTTTCGCAAATCCATCGACTCTCCCTCCCGATGCTCCCGCCAATCTTGCTGCAATGAAAAAACGCCCCGCAGTCTTGCGACCACGTGGCTCGTTGAGTTGCATAAACAACCTGACGCCGCCGAACGGCGCGAAGCTTAAGATTTGAATAGACCCTTTCCGCCGCCATGTCAAGCAAAAACCGTAACTCGCCACAAAAGCGCGGCAGAACTCGCTGAACGGCTCAGTGCGCGATTTTCGGCGATGATAGGGGATGGTCCGCTCAGATAGGATCCTGCAGGGGCCGCTATCTCCCCGCCCCATGCGCCCGATGCTCGCGGAGAGGCGGCGTGCGCCTTGTCGCGAGGGAAGGCTACAAAATGACCCGTCTTTGCCCTTCATTCCAGAACCGAGCAGGTCGTCCCGTCGCTCCTTCGCCCTCTCCACCACGGCGCGGCTTTCTATGAAAGATAGAAAAGTTGCATCCGAACGAAGGCTTAACCAGTGAATTACCAAGGAAACGAGCCCTGGTGCAGGATGACTTGAGCAAAATTTCCAGCGAGTGTGACTTTTCTGCAACAGCCAAGGACTGGAATTTCCTGTATGCATTAGGCACGCTCATGAGTTTGGGGCGGCTCGTCCAGCAAGCGCGCCGCCGGAATTAGGGATTACGACGATGAGCTTTATGGATTTCGAAGGCTTTTCCCAGTCAGCGCGAGGCGATCGCGCGCCTTTGGCGGGGATTGAGCCTAAGCGCAGTGCTGACCGCGGCGTCGCGCCGGCAGGTCCCTACCTTCCCCGCAAGGAGCGCGCGCCAGTCGTTTCACGCCCTCCTGCAACGCATGTTGTTTTCGACCCCTTCGCGCATTCACGGCACCGCAGTTTTACGGAGGGGCGCATTTACACTCCCTACGGCCTTTGAGGCTAGCGGTCAGCCTCCAAACCTCGAGCATCGCTGAGCAGGAGAGTTCTAGCAGCAGGAGACACCTAAATGCGTACGAGCTCGTCGCGTCGGAACGTAATTGGAGGGAGAATTGGCATGGAGCTGCGCGCTCTCTATGGCGAGGTCCTCCGCGAGCCGCTTCCCGAACGCTTCTGCGACTTGTTGGACCGTCTCGAGGAGAAAACGGAGGCGGCGAGCTTCCCGCGCGCCCGGCAAGGCGGCCTCTTTCCATTGAACGTCCGCGAAGATCGAAAGGTCCCTGAACTGCGGTCTCGGCAGCATGGGACAAAAGTCGATTGCTTGGAGCTGGCAGATTGAGCCTTAACAGGAAGATCGCGACGCGACAAAGTGACCCGTCTCTGCCCTTCGTTCCAGAACTGAGCGGGTCGTCCACTATCCTGCGCCCGGGCGGCGGTCTCCGTCACCGCTCGGCTTTGTAAAAGGCGGCAAATTTCCGCCAAGTTGCATCCTGTCCGGGGGGCCTATCCGGCGAACCACATTTTGGAAGTGTTGCCGATCTGACACACGGTGCGAGAAAAACTCAGCCTTAGCCGCTTTACTCCAGGGGCCTTAGTATTTTTACTGATGGGCTCTCTTTTTCCCTACGGTAGGGTCGTTTTGCGCTCGGCGAGGCCGCACACATCGCCGACCAGGAGACATTTAAATGCGTTCGAGATCGTCGCGTCGAAACGAAATCGGGGAGAGAATTGGATTGGGGCCGCGCGCTCTCTATGGGGAGGTTTGCTCGCCCCACGAAGGCGTCACAACGCAAAGCAAAGATGAGCTTCTCGCCCGCCTTGAGCGTCTCCTCGCCCAGCGAGAGGGTTCTTGCGAGTCCCTAGTCGAACCGCAAGACCCGCTTCCATTGAGTGCGCGGGAAGAAGGTGAGGGTCCGCGGGATCGCGCAAGCCGTAACAAATTGGAGGCTTTTCTACGGACCGATTGTGCGGCGATCGAAGCCGAGGTCGGGATGAAGAATGCGCGGGCGCACACGCCCAAGGTGGCGTCATGGAAGGCTGCGACGTCAAATGCTTTACCGGACTCGACTGACGAATTGACGGCTTCGCGCCATAAGGCAGAAACTGTGGCTTCCGATCCCGTCATCGTCGTTGATCGGAGATACGCCCTGCCTCGTATCTACCTCATGACGGCGGTCGTCATTGTCGGACTTGCGGGCCTTGGCGCGGGCATAGCTTTCTGGAACAACGACTCCGATTTGGCTCGCGCCTCCGAAGCCGAGACTGAATTGGCCGAGCCGTCGTCACAGGTCGCGACTCGCGTCGACGTCCCGGCACACTTCGGTGCGATGGTCGACCCCTGGTCATCGGCCCTTTCAGGCGACCAAACTGGGGCTTCGCCGCAACCGCTAGCGAAGGAGCCATCGGCCATTGCCCCGCGCGGCGACACTGAGCCTGCGAACCAGACGGCTAACGCTCCGGTGCCGCCGACACCAACCTTTATGCAGGGAGAGCCCGTCGGCATAATGGCCTCGCTCGAGCCTAAGAAAGGAGAGACTTTCTTCACGGCCTTCCTCAACGGCGCAATTCCTCCTTTTGAGGCACCGCCAGAAGCCGCAGCAAAGCTTTTGTCACCGCAGAACCTTGCCGCTGTGCCGTCACCGTCGACGCTAAAAACAGCAACGGGAACACCGAAGACGGCGAAACCTTCTGTCGCAGCCAAATTGGACAATCACCGGCATCCAGAACCAATCGTTAAACCAGCGTCGGCGCCTGAGCAGGCTGCTCCGTCGGAAAACGATGAGCTATTTCCGAACTTAAAGGGCATCCAGGAGACCGTGGACTCGCTGCACCAAGTCGCGAAGAATTTGGTGCCACCTTTGTGAGGCACCGACCTGATGCGAAAGGCGTTTGATCCAAGTGATCAACCGGCGGGCGATCATCTGGACGCGGCTCTCCCCTCGTTTGAACTCGAACTCATGACACTCAAACGCTCCACGCCGGGGACGCAACGCGTGGCGCAAATATCCCTTTCGCGAAGGGTCATTTTTGGCGCATCTGTGCCCTCCGTGGCGGCGACAGAACAACGCTTCTCGCTGAGAGTGCACGTCCCGTGATCGTGCGCCATGACCGCGCAGCGGGCCCATGCCGTCGGCGGCCGGCATGATCGGAGTCTCATTGCGAATGGTCGGCACGCCTTCGGGGGGCTCCCGGCGGTTGGACCCACTTGGGCCCGGCCCTGGCTTTACCGTCGGCTTTACCGGGGGACACGCCCCAGCCGGTGTCGGTCCTCAGTCCCTTTTGATTTAAGCTGCAGAGCTATGGGTGAGTCGAAGCGCAGGCGGGAAGCCGTTCTGAAAGGGCCGTGTCCGTGCGGGTCGGGAATGCCTGCAAGCCTTTGTTGCTTCAATGGGCATGACTGGCATAAACCGCCCGTCGTCCTTGGGCTCAAAACGCTGCCCCCGGCGGGACGCGTCGAAAAGTGCTACATGAGGGAGCTGGGCTCGTGCGTCCCGCCCATATCTGGCGAACATATAATTTCAGATTCCGTCTGTCGGGTGTTGAAGGGAGAGGGTGAGTTCTCGATCTCCGGCGTCCCCTGGCTTGAGGCAGGCGAAGAGAAGATAATGGCGCCGCCAAAAGCGAATTGTCTTTGCACCAAACACAACAGCGCACTCAGCCCTCTCGACGCTGCCGCGCATTACTTTTTTGCGTCGCTTAAATCGTATCTCGAACATGACGCTGGCTCGCGACACGCGATTATTTCCGGGCATGACCTCGAACGCTGGCTTTTGAAGACGGCAAAAGCTGCGGCCGTCTCAAGAAATTTGGCGCGCGGGAGGGAACCTCTGTCCGTGTCGATGGCGGTGAAAATCCGCGCATAGATGGCGCGGTTGCGAGCTTGGCGGCTTCTTTTGGGTTTGCCGAGACGATGATGGTGCGTGGCTGAGGTTGATGCGGCGGCGCGTGATGGCGTCCTGACGTCACGGCGGATGTTGGGGTAAGCTTGGCCTTTTCAAGGACAAGCACGGCGTCGATCTCGACTTGGCGGTTCTGTTCGACGCCGTGCCCCACACCGTGCCGGGCACGCATGTCCGATCAATATCGCGGAAAGCAGGGCGCTCGTCCACATGGCGTCGGCCAATCCGAGCATGACGACGCTGGATCGGCGAGGTTGTTTCTGTGCGCTGGGTGTCGTGCCCAGGCGCTGATTTGTAGCTGTTGCGATCGCGGCCAGATTTACTGCGCTGGGGATTGCGGCCCTCATGCACGGCGGCGTGGCCAGCGCGCGGCGGGAGCCCGTTACCAAGCCAGCCGCCGAGGTCGGTTCACGCATGCCGAGCGCGCGCGCCGATACCGGGCGCGATGCAAAAACGTGACGCATCAGGGTTCACCCCCACCGGCTCCCGGTGATTTTCTGTCGTTCGGCTCGCCGACGATCGCGAGCGACGCAACGACCTCGGATGTCGAACCCCGGCGACCGATCTCGCACTGCCACTGGTGCGGCCGGCGCTGTCCCGATCTCGTCCGCCAGGGATTTTTGCGCCGCCGCGTCGGTCGTCGCGGCGCGCCGCGACACAACCGGATGGGACGCGACCATGGTGACGCCACCTGATATCGAGGCGCAAATCCTGCGCTATTATCACGCCGAGAAGTGGGCCATCGGCACGATCTCCCGTCAGTTGCGCGTGCATCACGACGTGGTGCGGCGCGTGCTGGCGCAAGCCGGTCTGCCGAGGATTGGGTCCCCACGCAAATCGCCGATCGACGCCTATCTGCCGTTTATCCGTCAGACGCTTGAGGTATTCCCGTCGCTGACGGCCAGCCGTCTGTATGGGATGGTGCGCGAACGCGGCTATCCGGGCCGTCCCGACCACTTCCGCCACCTCATCGCCTGTTATCGGCCGCGTCCGAAGGCCGAAGCCTATCTGCGTCTGCTCACCTTGCCGGGCGAACAGGGACAAGTCGATTGGGGCCACTTCGGCCATCTCCAGATCGGCCGCGCGCGGCGTCCGCTGATGGCCTTCGTCATGGTGCTCAGTCATTCGCGGCAAATTTTTCTGCGCTTCTTTCTGGACGCCCGGATGGAGAACTTTCTGCGCGGCCATGTCGCGGCCTTCACCGCCTGGGGCGGCGCGCCGCGCGTTTTGTTATACGACAATCTCAAGAGCGCGGTGCTGGAACGGTGCGGCGACGCGATCCGCTTCCACCCCACTTTGCTCGGCTTCGCCGGACAATATCGCTACGAACCGCGCCCCGTGGCGATCGCCCGGGGCAACGAAAAGGGCCGTGTCGAACGCGCCATCCGTTACGTGCGCGAGGCCTTCTTCGCCGCCCGGGAATTTATCGATCTCGATGACCTCAATGGCCAGGCAGAGGCCTGGAGCCTTGGCCCCGCCGCCGACCGGCGCTGTCCCGGCGAACCCCACCGCACCGTGCGGGACGTGTTCGTTGAGGAAAGAGCCCGCCTGCTCCCGCTGCCTGACACCCCGCCGCCCTTGCTCGAACAGGTCGCGGTGTCGGTGGGCAAGACGCCCTATGTCCGGTTCGACCTGAACGATTATTCCGTGCCGCACACTCACGTCCGGCGCGTGCTGACCGTACTCGCCGATCCCCGCGAGGTTCGCATCGTCGATGGCGTGAAGGTGCTCGCCTGTCACCCACGCAGCTACGACAAAGGGGCGCGGATCGAAGAACCCGTCCATGTCCAGGCGCTGGTCGACGAAAAGCGCGCCGCGCGCCAGCATCGCGCCAACGATCGCCTCGCCCAGGCCGCGCCGGCCAGCCAAGCCTTGCTCGTGCGCGCTGCCGAACGCGGATCCAATCTCGGCGCCATCACCGCCGCTCTGCTGCGTCTGCTCGAACGGTACGACGCCGCCGCATTGCAGGCCGCCATCCTCGAGGCGCTGGAGCGCGATGTGCCGCACCCGAACGCCGTGCGCCTCGCCCTCGAACGTCACCGCGAACAACAAGGCGCCGCCCCACCCGTCGCCATGACGCTGCCCGCGCATGTGCGCGACCGCGATGCGCCGGTGCGGCCGCACGCGCTCGAAACCTATGACCAGCTCAAGGACGATCAAGATGACTGAACCCGACACGCGGCGCGCCCGCGCCGGCGCGCTCAATCTGCATGGACTTCTGGCGCACTGGAGCGAGATCGCCAGCGAGGCCTGGGTCGATACGCTGCTGGGCTGGGAGGAACGGGAGCGAGCCCGCCGCGGCTTGGAACGCCGGCTGCGCGCCGCCCATATCGGTCGCTTCAAGCCGCTTTGCGACTTCGATTGGAACTGGCCGAAACGCTGCGACCGCGCCGCCATTGACGCGCTGATGACGCTTGAGTTCCTCAAGGACGCCACCAACGTCGTTCTCGTCGGCCCGAACGGCGTCGGCAAGTCGACCATCGCGCAAAACATCGCTCATCAAACGCTGATCGAGGGACATGCTGTCCTGTTCACCAGCGCGGGCCAACTCCTGGGCGATCTCTGCGCGCTGGACAGCGACTCCGCCTTGCGCCGCCGTCTGCATCACTACGCCCGGCCACAACTGCTGGTGATCGACGAGGTCGGATATCTCTCCTATTCCAACCGGCACGCCGATCTGCTGTTCGAATTGATCTCGCGCCGCTATCAAAACAAAAGCACGCTGGTCACCACCAACCGTCCGTTCGCCGAATGGCGAGAGGTTTTTCCCAACGCGGCCTGCGTCGTCTCTCTGGTCGACCGTCTCCTTCACCACGCTGAGATTGTCTCCATCGAAGGCGACTCCTGGCGCCTCAAGGAAGCCCGCGACCGGGCGGAGCAGCGCAGCCGCCAGCGCCGCGAGGCCAAATCATGAGAAAACAGAGCAGATTGCCGGCGCATCTTCGTCCGCTCTCGATCGATATTCCCCGCACCTGGACGCCCGAACAGGCTCTGGCCTTGTTCGAGCTGATCGACGATCTGCGCGATAAGGTCTGGGCGCTCTATGGCGACCGAATGCAGGCGCTGCTCCGCGATCAACGGGGATGCGGCGGCGCCGGCGGAAATCGTGACGCCAGCGACGAACCATCATTCTGAACCGCCGAATATCCTGTGGTTCGATCAAGACGGCCATCCCGTCGTCCCGACCTGAGCGCTGCAACGCTGGCGCGCGCAGCGGCGGTCAAGGACGCCCGAAGGGCGCCGCGTGGCGGCGCGAAGCGTCCTTGACGGTCGCGAGCACGACAGCATCTTGGGCGCGGAGGGACGACTCCGTCACGCGCGTCAATCACGATGAGAATCCGTTCACGCCGTTTGGCGTGCTCCCGCCGCGCCTCGCGCCAAATCGAAATATCCAGCCCGTAATTGCCGAACCGTGCCCGCCAAAGCGCCGTCACCCCGCAAGCCGTCGTGGACCCAGACCAACCGCGCCATCTATGCGCGGATTTTCACCGCCGCTAACAGTCCGGCACGTTCGCGCACGACAACGCGATACTCGACATGCTCGCCGACCCTCGGCACTGGCCGCAAGGGGCGGGACTGTATTGCATCATGAACCAGGGCCACCTGACTGAGAATACGCCACGCTTCCAGTTCCAGCCACTCATGAACGAGCGCGACGACATTGAAGCATTGGCAGTCAATATCCTTGGGTTCCACTTCGTGCTGCTGCTCTCAGCCCAGGATTTGAACAAGTATCCGGGCCTGCGCGATGCTAATTATAGACCGGGACGGATTTTGATCTCTTACCCCGCTTCAACAAACTGGGTCACCCTGAGCTGGGAAGATGACAGGGCGCATGGGGCGTTAACCCTCCGATGGGTTAGGTAGCGCTGACAAAGAAAAACGCCCTATTTGTCCATCCCGCGCGGTCTGGGCGCTGTGTTTGCCGAGCGCGAGAGAGCCACTTCGGCGAAATCGGGTGGGGTCTCAGTTTGAAATCCGACGACCTTGACGTGCGGTGACTATTGAAAAATATTTGGAGCAATGATGATAGTTTTTTGTTGTTGGTTTACACTCGTATTACCGCTATCGGACGCCGGGCGGTTGCTTTGCAACCAGTAACTTGCAGCGTTACTGAGCGTCCAGTTAGGATGCTCTTGGCACAAAGCTCCTATTTGTGCTGCAGCATTTTGATAGCTCCCTGAATAACCGCTCGCTGAAACAAAACCGGTCAACCACTCTCTCACTGGTCTCGGATCGTGCGGCCGGTTTATCTGATAGCAACTCATTGCGCCAGCGTTGCCACCAGCAGCCGCAGAAGTAACTGTGTATGCTAAAAGCATAATGGCAGATAGTGCAAGAGACTTCGTCACGGTTGTTTTCCCCTTGAATTCTGCCGCTCACATTTTAGCCGGGAAACGCCGGATAGGCCCCGGTTCGGAAGCCATCATCCTCTCACTTGGAATTTCTGACAAGGCGGCGCGGTCGCGAAGGGGGCCGCCAACCTAAAACGCGACGCGCGCCCTGTTTCCTGCCTCCTGGCTCGATGATAAGCGCGGCGGCGGCCGGAGCTAAGCCTGCCGCCGCGCCTGTTGCGCAGAAAGGAGAATCTGCGACGGCGGGACGTTTTTGCCCACGTCCCGCTAGGGCCGCCACGCGAGTCTCCTTCGCGCCGCTCAAGACGTGGGGGGCAAAAGGCGGGCTTGCCCGCTTGGTATGAAGCCCGCCTATTGGAATCTCGCAGCCGGGGAAGCATGACCCCACACTTCCCCGGCATCAGCGCAGCGCCCGAAAAGCCGCCACGACGTCGGACCGTTACGAGCCACGGTCCGCTGGGCCTTGCCGCCGTTGCAGTCCGGCGGACTTGCGCGGGTCGGGCCGCCGATGGACGAGTGCAGGCCGGCTCGCGATCTCAGTCACGATTGAACGGTAATCGACAACTGCCCAGGCAGCTCGGCCGAAGACGAGACGGTAATCAGGTCGACGGTCGGAAAGGGGAATCCCCCGCCGCCAGTTCCGATGGGGCCGGGCCAAAGCCCAACGGCGTGCCCGGGTGTGATCACAACGCCTCGGAGGTCAAACCACGCGACGTTCACGGGGACGCTGCCTGTGTTCGTAAACACAACCATCTCGGCTGTGCTAAGCCCCGCAACCGTGGTTGTCTGCGGCGTGCTGTTGGTCGAGATTGTTGTGACGGTTTGCGTGCTGCCAGGATTGAGAGCCATGTCAGTCTCCCACCTTCGCATCAGCGTCGCGGGATAGCGCCTCGAGGACGCCCCGCCAGTGCGTTTCGGCGTGGTAAGTTCGCTCGCCCCCCACGTCGGCGGCGAGCAACTCTAGCCAGCGCTTCTCGACCTCATCGCCGAGAAGGTCAAAGCGCCTGAGCGTGCGCAATTCAGCGCGGCGGCGGGAGACCTCCGCCTGAAGTTCCGTAAGGCCGTCGAGCAGCTTCTCGGCGGCGTCACTGGCGCGGATAACGTCCTTCGCCCGCCATTCGATCGCGCGTTCGGCTGCGGGCAGCTCGTCGCGACGGCGCGAGGTCGCGGCGGCGAGCGCTCGGCGGGTCTCGACGAGGGTTGCGATTTCGTCATTAAGCCGCTTTTCCCGCGCCTCGTGATCGGCTTTGGCGCGGCACAACTCCGCAACGTCGCCGCCCTCCGCGAAGACGCGGATATAGCTCTCGGCGGGATCGTCGTCGGGATACTGGCGAAGTGCCGCGAGTTCGCTGCGCTTGGCGATAAGCTCGTCCAATGAGTGCGCCTCGGCTGCTATCGCCGCAGCAAGACGGGCGTCGGTGTGTTGACGCGCCTCGATCGCCTCTGCGAGCTTTTCGCGGGCGGCTGTGAGATTGCCCATTAGTATGTCCTCCCGCTTTGAATAAACGACTCAAGCTCAGCCTCGGCGCGGCGCGTGTCCAAGACTTTCGGCATACGGTTTGACGTTGCGCCGCCAGGGGAGACTATTCTATTCGAGCTTAGGCTGATGTAGTAACTCGAAGCCTTTCCGGGCTTCCTATCCATTGCTGGCAAGTGTTCGCCGGAGAAGGGCCGCGCTGTCTGCTGGCTCCGCAAAATTTGCTCGAATTGCTTGAAGCCTTCGTCGCCAAGTTTCGCTCGCAAGAAAGCAAGCGCGCTCTCGGGAATTTCACCGGGGGCGGTGGGCCTCGTAGGCGCCTCAGCCGCGTCCTTGACTGGCTTGGTGTAGTAGCTCGTGCCTGCCAGCTCTGGTCGATGAGACGGGGGGAGCGCTGCGTCATGGGCGAGGGCGGGGAGGGGGAAGGAGTTGGGCAAACGAAGGCCGCAAGAATTTCGCCCTGTCGGCGATGGCATAGGTTTAGACATTAGTGTTTTTCCTTTCAATTGCTAAGATGCTTCAAAGAACAGGCCGAACCATTGCGGCCCTTATCGACGAGTGCGACGTGATGCCCACGAATGTTTGCTTGCGCCGCGTCAGCGAGTTCGGGAAGAGGGGTCGGAGATACTGCGAAGGCGTAGCCAGCGCTCAAATCTGCTTGACTACCGTTGCGGATATTCTCGATTGCGTCGCTGTCCCAAACAACTATATCTGCAACAATACAGTCGTCTCGATATTGCGTGCGGCCAACCATACCGACAACCTGATTAGGATCAATTGCCGCATCTCTCGGCGGATGATCGCGCAAGATCGGAACTCCCTCAAAGCTTGAGGCGGCCTTGCGTAATTCTGCCGGCGAGCGCCAAACCCTAACAACGCGCTCGCCATCGTCCCACGTGTCTGGGATTTCACTCGCTGCGTAACGGTGAACGCCACGGTTGAGAATCGGCGCGCGAACGTGAAGCCTCCCGTCATGGTCGAGGCGCGGGACGGTGGCGGGGTCAAAATGCGCGTGGGACATCGTAGGGCCCTAAGTGTCTTCGGTCTTGGCCATCGGGTGTCGACGCCCACGACATAAGTTCGTCCGGAATTCTCATCGGAGGCCTCCTCGTTTTTTCGAGCACCGCGACAAGCGCGCCCGCAGCCGCGTTGATCAAATCATCATGACTTTGCTTGTCTTGCGGATGGTCGATGCTGTCTCGACCGCCCCTTGCCGTGCGCCGTTCTAGATTGCAAAGCTGATTAATCATCTTCTGGTGATCTAGAAGACTAACGCGCTGGCTGTTAATCGCCGGCAGAAGTTCCTTATACAGGTCACTCCTCGGCTTAGCGCTTACGATATACTTGACCCCCTGCTTGGTGAATCCTTCCTGGACGAAGCCAGAGCCCCAGCGGTCACCTATTACTGTGGAAATGCGATAAGACTTGAGCAGCGCCAAGAATTCCGCGACCACATCATCCGGCGAAAAGGGCGGCGTCCGCTCGCGCAAGGCGTCCAAGACCCCGACCAGCACGCCGTTACGCGTCTCGCCGTGCGCGATGGCGATCGTCATCGAGTCGCCCCCGCCGCCTCCACCCGCCGCGTCGACGAACGCTACGAAGGGCTGGCGGGGAATCCAAGGCCGCTCGTAGCAGCCCGAATCCACGCAAGCCTCGACGGCCTCGATGGAGACAAAGCTTTCGAGATCGCTTCTGAATTCGGCTCCATATTCGGCGGCGGCGCTCGCTGGGTCGCGCTCGTAGGCGCGCTTTACAACAGCCTCCGACAGGCTCGGGTTCATCGTCCGGCTTGGGGCTTTAGCGATCAAGATTGCGGGATCGCCATTGGGGCCGAAATGCCGCTTATATGCTTGATATTGTTCGCCCTTCCTCGCGTAGGGGCTGCCAATAGCCGCAATCATGCCGCCAGTCGTCGCGAGGGACGGCCTCAGTGCGTCTAGGATTTCCTTGTCGGGGTTCGCGCTGTTGTCGTTCCTCCACATTGAAATCTCATCGCAAATTACAGAGGTGCAGGTCCCGCCTCGAGCCGTTCGAAAGTTTGCCGGTCGAACCTCGATGTCGACGCGCGTGCTTAATGCGATCGTCTCGGCCGTTTGATTCTCGACGAGCGCCGCAAAGATCGGAACGTCGGTGAAAATGCCGCGGAGATATTGCATACACTTTCCCGCCTGCCACGTGCTCGCGGACATGACAGGCAAGCTCGCCCGCTCTCCGGGCGCGAGGATGTCAGACCAATCGACCAGGGCCGCGATGTAGGCGGCCAGCACGGCGATGGCGCGCGTTTTCCCGCCTCTTCGGCCTATCACACACCACAGCTCGTCGACGCGCTGTAGCGGCTCCTGGGGCCGTCCTGTTAGCTCCGTGAAGATGGTCCGCTCATCGTCCGTCAACGCTTCGCCCATGGCGGCGATTAAGAGGATTCTCCATGCGTTCCAGCTCTCTCCCGCCAGGATCGTCCCGAAGATGTCCGGGTCTTCGAGCGCATGGCGCATAGTGACGCGGGCTTTCATCGGGAGCCCCCATGGCGCGCGACAATTTCATCTAGCGTTGGCCCGGTTTTCTTGGGCTTCTTGAGCCCTTTGAGCGTCGCCAGGAGCCGGCTGATGCTGTTGCTCAATCGGACGAGCTGCTCGTCATCAATGCGCTCGCCCGCTAGAGCACGAGACTGCAATGTTTCGCATTCGAGCGAGGTTATCGCCGCTTGGCGGACGATGACGATCGCGGCTTCGGGAAGGTCCGCGATTCCCCCTAGCGGCTCGGCGTAGCTAGTCATCAAATCCTTGAAGCGGCGAGACTGCGCCGAGCGCCCATCAATGCCGAGACAAAGCTTGCTTCGGTTGGTGACGGCGCTCCTGTGCCTCTTCGACACCTTGGCTTTAACGTCCATATGAAACCCCATTCCATGACCTTCAAACGAGTGCTTGTCGAAATACGTTCCGTCCGCCGTCAAAATGGCGGCCATGCCTAGACCAGCCCGCTATGAGCTTACCGGCGCAAGCTCTTTGATCTTCGAAAGCAGCCGCTCAATTGTAGCCGTTGTTTCGAGCAATGCGCCGATGTCTAAAGCATCCCCAGAGATTGCAGCCGATTGCGCTGATTCCGCCGCCATCATGAGAAGTGCTGTCTGGCGCACCAGGGCCGCGTGCTCCTCGGACAAGCTCTCGTAAGGGCCAATACCCTCACACAGCGAGATTACAAGGTCGCGAAACCGCCGAGATTTGCGCGATCTTCCGTCTAGGCCCGGCAGGAGATGCCTCCGATTCGACCCGGCAGCCCTGTTGAACTTGTCTACATTCCTCATATCAAGTCTCTCCAAATTCGCAATTCCTACTAGCCGCCTAAGCAAAAAGAGATGCAAGAGAAATCGTAGCGAATGACGCTATTTCTTATGCGGTTCTTTGTCGCAGATCATGTCTATCCTCTGTTAGAGGCCGGACGCGTCGCTTTGATTGCTGATCAGCGCAGTCTAGCCGCCGCGAGGTTGCTTCCGCGTTTAACCGCAGTTTCCCGCCCGCCCCTAGGCCGCTACGTGCGCTTTGGGAGGCGTCAGGTATGTTTGCTTGTCTTTAGCCTAAAGGCGCTGTAGAGCCTCCCGCCGTGGTTTTAACGACTAGGCGTCTCTTATGCGCATGATTGTCTGGCGTGACACGCCAAACTCCTTCGCGAGGCCATAAACCTTCGCCCCCGCCGCGAGCTTCCTCGCCACCTCGGCGCGTTGCTTTTCGGATAGCGACCACGGCCTTCCCGAAGTCTTTCCCTCAGCCCTGGCCCTCGCTAAGCCCGCCCTGGTGCGCTCGATGAGCAAGTCTTTCTCGAATTCCGCGACGGCGCCCAAGACGCTCATAGTCATTCGCCCCGCGGCCGAGGTGAGGTCCGCCCCGCCGAGCTGGAGGCAGTGAACCTTGATTCCTCTAGCCGCGAGAGCGTCGACAGTTTGCCGCACGTCAATAACGTTGCGCCCGAGCCGGTCGAGCTTCGTGACAACCAAAACGTCGCCGGACTCCATCCTATCCAGCAATTTCGAAAAGCCCGCTCTGGCGCTCGCCTGGACGCTTCCCGACACGGTTTCTTCGACGACGCGCTGCGGCGTGACCGTGAATCCCGCCGCTGCGATCTCAAGTGTCTGGTTTTCCGTCGTTTGGCCGCTTGTGGAAACGCGGCAATAGGCGAATGTCCTTGCCATAGCATGTCCCCTTTCTAGGGGGATAATTAGATACGCGTCCGTAAATTGTCAATGCCTAAGTTACGGACCCACGTTGTCGGATACGTCCGCATACAGTCGTTAACGGACGCACGGTCCACCTAAGCCACTTCCACTTCCTGGCGTCGATTGCCGCGACGAGCTGCGCGTGATCCCGCTTGGCTAAGGCGAGGCGGCGCTGGGCCTCGAGGTTGCGGGGATCGTCCGCAAGCTGCTCGAGGGCCTCGGCAATGCGGCGATCGAAATGGCGGCGAGCGTCGGGATAAGCGTGGATCATTGGCTACTCCGATTGGTGAAAGCCTCGAGGGCGAAGGGAAAAATTCAGAGGCGAGTGCGTGTGAGATGTGGCCTTTTCGCCTCTCAAATTCCGCGACGAGGGACGAGAGCCGCAATCATCCTTTACAGCTACGCTCAAGAGCGTGACGGAACGTGACAGGGCGTGACAATTGTTCTCTACCGTCACGCCCAAATAGCTCCGCCCAAGCGTGACGGAACGTGACAGGGGGGCTAGAAGCCCCCTGTCACTGTCACGCAAGGGGCTATGGGTAGGGAATGGGTTGATTGCCCTCCTTGAGGAGCCAAACAAGCTGCACGCCGTCGACTTCGAGGGTTGTGGCGTAGCCGGTGGCCTTTGCCTTCTCAAGGCCTCGGCTAAATTGCTGTCTGCGAATGTCGTTTTTTTGCTTGGCCGTGCCATCCGCCGGCCACCGCGGGTAGAAGATTTTCCGCACGGCCTCGCGATCGACGGCGACGACTTCGGGCATGTCGGCAAGCGGCCGACATTTCTTGCCGCCGCTTATGCTGGCTTCCGTCAGCGCCTCGAGGAACGCCTTGCCGGCGGCGGAGAGCGGCCGGCCTTTGCCGGTCTTCCCGGTCACCTCGAGAGCATCGGCGTCCTCGAGATTCTCTCCGACTTCGACACATCCGGCGCGAAACTCCTCGCCGACGCCACTCGTCAGGGTCACGTCCCGCAGCTCGAAACGCGCGATGGGGCCTTCCTCGCCAACGCGGCTTTTGCTGTGGACTAAGCGGCGATTGGAGCACTTGCCGGTTGTTTCATCGCGGTCGGCAAGCACGGCAAGAACGGATTCGCCGAAACCGCGCGTTGCGCTCGATCCCCGGATTCCCGTCTCCTGCGACTTCCCGAAATGCACGAGCGGAATCGTTGCCGCGCCGATAGCGTCCCCGAGTTCCGCAGCGGCCTTGCAGACTTGCGACAGTTCTCCCGCCGAGTTCTCGTCTTTAATCGTGAACGCCGCTATTACCGTGTCGATAATGACCGCGCCGACGCGAAGGCCGAAACCCGCCTCGAGGCGTTGGGCGATTAGCTGCAGCTTTTGAATGAACTCCGCGCGCTCTTTCTTGCTGGCGAGGTCAGGGACGATTTTTACGACGGCGATGGGGAGCTTGTCTGCGATTCCGCGCGCTTTCTTTGCGGCGTCGATGCGTGTGGCGATCGTCGCGCGGCCTTCCGCAGCGACATAGATCACGGCGACGCGTTCCTCCGGTATGCGGCCAAAGAACGAACCCTGTGATGCGAGCGCGACGCTTAGGTCTATCGCGAGGAAGCTCTTGCCGGCGCCGGACTGCCCTGCGAGGATGGTCAGGCCCTCGAGCGGGAGTAGCCTTTCGACGAGCATGGGGACGGGCGCGGGCGGGGCGTCGCCATCAAAGTAGACGCCCTCGATTGCTCCCGTTGCGGCGGACGGCGCGCTAAGAGGCGGGGGCACTATAATGGCGTCCGCGCCGCCGGGGACGGGGAGCATTTTATCCATGGTAGCGCTCCCTCCGTTCTGTAGGCGCGCCATTGGGCTTGGCGCGCCGTCGACAAAAGGCGATTTGCGTTCCGTGAACCCGTTGTCGCGAGCGAGTGCGATGATTGTGCCGATAGACGCGCGCGGCCCGCTGTAGCCGCGTCCGAACGAGCGCCACGTCTTATCCTGCTCGGCGTCGTCAAACTTCGCGGATTTGCGAGACCAGTCATCCCAGGCCTCTCGAGCCCACGGATGCCCGCTGTCGTGAAGCGCGCAGCCGATGCGGAACCAATCGCTTCTATCGTCCGAGGGGATGCGGTCCATCGCCTTCTCGATGTAGTCCCGCTCGTCGTCGCTGTCGTCACGCGGACGCGGAGCGTAGTTCTCTCGCGGCGGCCGCGGTGGCCTGATAAGCTTCAAGAGCCAGTCGTCGGGAGTTGGCAATCCGCCGTTTGCGAGCGCGTCGGAAAGGCGCGGGCTCGCGGGCAGCGGCTCATATTTCCGCCCGTCCGGGAGCATGGCCCCCGGCGCGACCACGTAGCCGCCGACTCCACGCACGTCGATGCCTTTGGGAAGCTCGCCGGTGCTATTCGTCACCGGTGCGCCGTCCGGCTGTCTGAAGTAGAGATGAAGCCCGCCGGAGGGCGTTTTAACGCGCGGGACGCTTTTTATTCGGCCGTGCGCCTCCTCGATGTCGGCGAACGCCTCGACGCCATCGGGCTGCCCCGGATGACAATCGAGGTCGACGACGACGATGTTGCTCTTGCCGCAGGCGATTGCGGGCATGGCGGCGGGATCGCCCCGCCACAACTCGTCAATCTTTTCCGCCTCCGTCGTCGCGGCTTCCTTCCAGGAGTCCGTGAAGATCGGCTTTTTATTCGCGCCGACAGGGAAGACAGCAAGTCCAGCCTCGCCGAGGCGGTGTGCGAGATTCGCGTTATAGCCTAGGGTCGCGGCGGCTTCGATATGTGCGTGAGCGTTCATCGTCAGGCCCTCCCGCCAAAGGCGAGATATCCGCTATCTTTGAGCGCCTTAAGGGATTGCCTAATCGTTCGATCAGCGTATCCGAGCTCCTCGGCGAGCCTTGCCGTCGAGGGCCAGTCTTCGCGCGAGGTGCGGCTAAGCCAGTTCGCTAGATATACTGCGACGCGATAGGCGTTCTCGGGGAGGGTCTCGTCGCTCGCAATACGCTCAAGCCATCCCTCAAGATAGAAGGCGGCGGCTCGGCATCTCATGGTCGCAGGATCATCGAGGCCAATAAAGGCCTTCGCCGGATTATTTACGCGCGGGAGGGCATTTTTCTCTTGACAAGCCCTGCGGCATTCTTCAGGGTAAGAGCCCGTCCGCGAACATGTTGAGTCCTATGAGTCACTTGTGATTCCATGGGTCAGCACGATTCGTTGGGAGCTGGCCGATGTGGACGGACGAAAATCGGGGTCGCTATGACCGGAGCAAGTTGCGTTATCCGAGCGATTTGACCGACGAGGAATGGGCGCAGGTGGAGCCGCTGCTGCCTCCGGCCAAGCGCGGCGGCGCCAAGCGCACGGTGAACCTGCGCGAGGTGGTCAACGGTCTCCTCTACGTGCTCAGCACGGGCTGCCAATGGCGAGCGATCCCGCAGGATTTGCCGCCAAAGAGCACGGTCTACGACTATTTCGACCTTTGGGATTGGGATGGGACGCTCAACCGCATCCATTGGGAGCTTTACGTCAAATGCCGCGAACAGGCGGGACGCGAAGCGAGCCCGACAGCGGCCATCATCGACAGCCAAAGCGTGAAGAGCGCAGAAAAAGGGGGGCCTGCATCGACCCTTGCGGCTATGACGCGGGCAAGAAGATCAAGGGCAAGAAGCGACATATCCTCGTCGATACGCAGGGCTTGCTGATGCACGCGCTCGTGCACCCGGCCGACATTCAGGACCGCGACGGCGGCGTGCTGGTGATGGCGACGTTGTTTGGGGCTTTCCCGTTCCTGTTGAAGCTCTACGCCGACGGCGGTTATCAAGGGCCGGAGTTTCGAACGGCTATCGACAAGGTGATCGCCGACGTAAACGTCGAGATCGTCAAGCGCTCAGATCAGGCGCAAGGCTTCGTCGTTTTGCCCAAGCGCTGGATCGTGGAACGGACGTTCTCATGGCTTGGCAGATGCCGCAGGCTCGCCAAGGACTGGGAATGCCTGTCGCGCAGGGCGCTGGCCTTCCTGCGCCTCGCCTCCATCCGCCTCATGCTGCGAAAGCTATGCAATCCAGCGTGATCCTTCCGGACAGACTCTAAGGGTGCATCGTGAATAACTCCTCTGATAGATACGAGAGCCGCCAGTTGTGCCGACTGGCGGCTTCTTCTCGTTTGACGATCAAAAGAAATCGCTCGACAGCGATTTCTGGCTAGGTTTGAATGCGGGCTGCTGTTGCTCATCTGCGAGCTTGAACGACAAGCTCAAGAATCTTCTGCCGTCCTTCGTGGTTTTCCCCCACGCGGCTATCTTTACCTTGCGCCTGTCAATCACGGCATGGCCTGTAAAGTCGGGCTGGACCTCTGTCTGCTTATTGTCATTTTTGAACAAAGAGCCCGTAAGGTTTTTCATCTCAAACGCCATAGCATCAATCCTCCTTTTGCTGTCTTGTTACTAGATAACCTCCTATTAATGCCAGAGACGAGCCTGTCCGAAAGCCTCGTCGCAGGCGGTTACTATAATATACCCTGCTAGGACTTTCCAATCCGGGAAGGGTAGATAGCGTTTTGAAAACTTGAGGAGAGCGCGCATCTTCAGGGGCGCTTCTTCTTCCGACGCGGGCACTGCCGCTAGCTTCCGCAATTCGTCGAGCTTGTCGCTGATCGTTGTAACGTTGCGCATCTGAAAACTACATTCATGTATCGCTAAGCGTAGTTTTTGTGAAGCATTTTCGTCGTTGTCTAGCGTAAAGTCACTAGGCCCGGCGTGCGTTGCAAAGTAGGCTTGAAGAGGCGTCATGGTTTGCATTGGAATTCTCCTTTGGATAGAATGGATGTCTACTTATAGTGGCGCTCTGCCACTGTGTAGATTGGCGCTCTTCGACTCGGGCACGTCCTCGACGGACAGCCGCCCGACATTTTCTTCGCGGGAGAAGTAGTCCCGGAGCGAGCTTCGTGGCGGGTTTGCTATAAGTGAACTCTGCATTGTCTTATCCTTCCGATTTATTGAAGAAAAGCCGCTCGGCGGCGTCCCATGCTGTCTCTTTGCGAGTTGGCGGGCGGCGCTGCTCTATGTGATGTGCGACGCAAAAGGCTTTCCAGCCGTTTCCTATTCCTGCGTCTCCAATCGGCCGGCTTTTTCGAGAGAAGCTTCCGCCGTCAAGACTCCATCGTGCTTCATCAGGATTGTCGCGGAGAGATTGGCTTAGCGCCTTAACTTGCTTACATGTCAAAAACCTCGCCTCGCCGGGGTTTATTCCAATTGAGCGAAGGCGGTCTCGGACATGCGGCGGCGGAATATTGAATAACCGTGAAATTGACTCTCGGGGGAGAAGCGGAATTCCGTTGACTATTCGCAATTCTCGAAAAACATCGCTCGCGGTTCCTGGCTCGAGGGGCTTCGGTCGATAAGCGCGCCCCGACGCCGAGGCGGGGGGCGGCTTCTCGCGCTCGGGCGGGCGGGCGCGACGGGCTTCGATTTGGCGGCTAAGCCGCTCCGCCTCGGCGCCGGCGATGAGGGTCGACTCGGGTGTGAAGGGCGCGCGGGGGGGGGGTGCGGCGATTTCGTCTGGCCGGGGTCGCCGGCCTCGGGCGCTCATCGGGGAGCCTTCAGGGCGTTTCGTCGCTCGGCGGCTTCGCGCTTGCGCTGCTCGACGATTTTGGCGAACTCCCTTTTATCGAGGTGGAGTTTGCCGCCAAGCATGAAGGCCCCGTCGATGCCTCTATGCCGCCAAACTCCGTTCACCTGCTCGCGGGTCATTCCTAGAAATTCTCCGATGGCCCGGGCGCCCCTGAGGTAGTTGGCGTGATCGAAAGCAGGGATTCCGGCTTCAGTTTCGTTCGACATTTGTTCTTTCCTTTCTGCGGGTTGAAGCCGACAGCGGCGATGATTTGTGGGATTGGCCGCCTTCCTGTTGACAAGGCGGGCGCGCGGTGTCATATCTTCCAAAGAAGGTGGCTCGCAGGGGCCGTTTTCGTTCGTCTAAAACCAAGCTATTCTTATCACAAATCGCCTTTTGGCGGAATCAAATTCGCTTGTCGTATCCTCTTGATATTAGAGCACATTAAATTTCTGTGTTGACTTTTCCCCCCAAAGTATGCTTTCGGCGGTCGCGGACGCTCATTGGCCGCGCTCACGTCAAGGGTTCCGGTAAAAACCCTTCATGGCCGAGGCTACCGCTGTTACTTCGCCGCAGCGGTCTTTTGCGAGGGCCTTCCGCCGGGCCGTCTGACGAAGTTCTCGACGTCGGAAACGTTATAAAAGCGGTCGCCCCGCGGGCTTTTCCACGCGGGCAGGAGTTGACCGAGAGCCTCGTAGCGCTTGAGGGTGCCAGCGGAGACGCCGAGCCGGCGAGCGGCTTCGCCGATTTTGACGGTGGTCGTGGGAGCGATCATGGGATTGCCTTTCGAAAACGCGAAAGCGCACGCCAAGCGTCTCCCAGGAGACGGGCGCGGGGGCTTCAGTTGGGGAGGGGGCGACAGGCTGGGCCCTCCGTAACGCGAAGGTTCCCATCCTAAAGGGAAAGCATACAGATTTCGCCGCAAAAGTCTAGCTAGTATAAATACGTAGATAGCCATAAAACCCTTACGTTTTGCTGTAGCCAATTGATATTATTGCACATTAAATTTTCGTAGCGTAGATTAACTTTTCGTCATTACAACTCGCGATTGCGCCAACTCGCCGCCGCAACCATGACCGGGTTCGCCAAATTGGCGAAGCTACTCCGGCCGACCGCTTCACCGCCGCTGACGCGATATGGCGTCGGAAGTGCATCTATGAGGAGTTGCATCCTGAGACGGTGGAGCATGTCGCGGGGGCGAATGCGCGATGGGGCGAGAAAAATGCAACGGCAAATTTTGCCGCTGCAACAGCCGCTGCTACTGGCAAAAAAGAGCGCACCGTCCAACTCGCCGCCGCCCGCGGCAAGGCGCTCGCCGATGATCTCGGGGCCATCGCCGCGGCTAGGGCGCTCCAGCTTGCGCTAGCTTGCCGATGTAACCGCCAGACTGGCCCAGAGACGGGCTAAGGCGGCCTCCAATGGCGTTTCCGGCCGGCTGGACGCTTCGGCACATTGAAGAGAGTGCCGCATAAGAGCGCGGCGCCCAAGTCTCGAGGCTAGTGCGGTTTGTGGTAGCTTACGCCGCCTGCTCGACCTATTGTGGTTCTAGCGCCCCAACGTCATCTAGAATTTTCAAAGCGAATGGACCGATTCCCAAGCTGTATGTCGCGGGTTCGATTCCCGCCGCCCGCTCCAATCGTCGCTCACTCCTTGGCGTGAACCCGCTCGCCGAGCTTCGCCGTGAACCGCTTCAAGGCGGCGGAGCGGTCGTCGCGGTCGAGCCGCACGTGGATCAGCGTCCAGCCGCCGACATTCTCGCGCGCCTTGGCCAGCGCCGCCTCCATCTCGCGCTCCGTCTCGACCTTGATCCCGAGGCCGCCGCCCAGAAGCTGCGGCAGCTCGGCGTAGCGCCAGCGCAGAACGTCGTTGAAGCCGCCGTCGAGCATGGGCCGCTCGGTGCCATAGCCGTCATTGTCGAGCAGGATCACGATCGGATTCATGCCGAAGCGCGCGGCGGTCGAAATCTCGACGCCGGTCATCTGAAAGGCCCCGTCGCCGACGAGCACGAGCGGACGCAATTTTGGCGCAGCGGCCTTGACGCCGAGCGCCGCCGGGACGGCGAAGCCGAGCGACGTGTAATAGGCCGGCGCGAGAAAATGCGCGCCGTCGCTGATGAAGAGATCCACGGCGCCAAAGAGCGCGTCGCCGGGCTCGGCGATGACGATCATGTCCCGTTCGAGAAAGGCGTTGACCTGCCGAAACAGCGCCTCGACCGTCATCTTCGCGTTAGTCGCTGCGAAAGGCCCGGGATGCTGGGGATGCGCGTAGGGCGGGACTTCGCGCTTCGACCAATTCTCCTGCGCGAGCGCCGCGATGAAATCCTCCATGCGCACGCCGTCATAGGCGTGCAGCCCCACGGAGACGCGATCCTTGGCGGAATAGATCGAGGTGTGGCGGTTGATGCTCGCCGTGTAGACGCCGAGGTTCACGTCGGTCATCATCGCGCCGAGCAGCAGCAAGCAGTCGCTGCTCTCGACATAGTTTTGGACGCTCTGGGGCGAGAGTGCGCCGCTGTAGACGCCGAGATAGGCGGGATTGGATTCGGGGAAGACGGACTTCCCCATGATCGTCGTCGCGACGGGAATGCCGCTGCGATGGACGATTCTCGCCAGCGGTTCCTGCAGATGGAATTGATGCAGCTCCTCCCCGGCGAGAATGACCGGCCGCCGCGCCTCACGGATCCGCGCCACCGCCTCCTCGACCGCGGCGGCGAGCGCTTCCTCGTCGCTCGTCTCTTCCAGCGGCGGGCGCGGCGTCGGCGGCGCGATAGAAGCGGTCGCCATGTCGCGCGGCAGCTCGATATAGACGGGGCGGCTGTGGCGCCGGGCGAGCGTGAACATGCGGTCGATCTCGTCGGCCGCCGAGAGCGCATCGTCGAGCCGCACGGCGCCGACGGTCAGCTCGCGAAAGATTTTGAGCTGCGTGTCGAAATCCTTGATCTTGTGATGCAGCAGCGGATCGCGCTGCCGCTCGCGGCGGCCCGGCGCGCCGCTGATGACGATGAGCGGCGAGCGCTCGGCATAGGCTTGCGCGACGGCGTTCGCGACCTTCAACCCGCCGACACAGTAGGTGACGAGGCAGGCGCCGATCCCCTTCAGGCGGGCGTAAGCGTCGGCGGCGAAGCCCGCGCCTTGCTCGTCGCAGGTGTTGATGAATTGGATGGGGCTCGCCTCGACCTGCGAGCAGAGGGTGAGACAATAGTCGCCGGGGACGCCGAAGACGTGGCTGGCGCCCGCTTCGTGGAGCCGCCGCAGGAGATAGGCGCCGACGCTTTCGCTCATATTACTGTCCTTCCCAACCGCCTTGACCTTCAGAGTTGTGTGTAGGAGCTAAGGCGCATCTGCGCCAGAAAAATGCGCCGGCAGGGGAGAGTCGCAATGCGATCGTTTCTGTTGGCCGCCTCGATCTTCGCGGCGTTCTCCGCTGTCGCGCTCGCTCAGGCCGAGAGGCTCGGCGGCACGTGGCGGATCGTCTCCGTCAGCGGCGCTGAGGCGCTCGACGCTTCAAGGACCCATGCCGAATTTGCGGGAGACCGCTTCGCCTCGACGATCGGCTGCAACCGCATCTCGGGGAGAGCCGCCCTCTCGGAAAGTCAACTGAGCTTCGGGCCGATGGCCGCGACGCGCATGGCCTGTCCGCCGCCCCTCGACGCCCTCGAGCGCCAATATCTTGGGGCGCTGCAAGCCGTGCGCGCTTTTCGGCTTGAGGGGTCGAGGCTCGTCTTTCTCGGCGCCGGCGGCGAAGCCTTGGTGACGCTCGAACGAGCGAAATAAGGAGCGCCGGCCCTCTTCACGCCGACTGAGCGCATTGCGAAACGCGGCCTCGCAGGCGCCGTGGCGTTCGAGCCGTCACCCGACGGCCTCGGCCGGCGTCCCGCTCACCGGCCGTAGTAGCCGCCTGTCGAAATGAGCACGCAGCCGGAGGCCGCGGCGGGCAGAAGGACGAGACGCTGGCCGGCCGCGTTCGTCGGATAGAGAAGCGTCCCGTTCATGACTTCCGGCTTTGGAACGTTCTGCTTCTGCAGGTCGCGCGCGATGTCCTCGCAGCTCTGCTTCGACGGCTCGATGCGGACATTGGCGCCGTCGCAACGGCCCTTGGCGGTCGGCGTCGCGCTGATCACGCTGACGAAATTGCCCCCACCGGCGTTTGGCTGGCTGGCGAAACTGAGCGCCGTGAACATGCGCTCGTTCGGCGCCTCGCGGCTCCAGCTGGTCACGCTCGTATGCGGCCCGGTGATGGAGAGGCGCGAGAGATCGTTCAGCATCGGCAGGCAAGTCTTGACGTCGTTCTTCTGCGCTTCGACGGCGGGCGCGAATTGCGGCTTGTCGGCTTCAGCCGGCTGCGGCTTGGCGGGCGCTTTGGCTTTGCCGGGCGCCTTCTCCTTCTCCGGCGACTGCGCGGAGAGGGGCTCGTTGAGCCCAACGACGCAGAGAAGTGAGCCGGTCAAGATTGCCATCGTTTTCGGGTTCGGAAGGCTCACTTTGCGAAGCTCCCTTTGATCACGGAAGGCGACGCGGGGATCGTCGGATTGACGAGAGCGCGCCGCTCGCGGAGGGGTTTGTGCCTATTGCGCAGTGTTTTGGCAAGGTTATCCTTTCTCGCGGAGGCCGGAGCACTCGAAGCGGCGGGCCTTAGCGCCATGAGGCCCCCGGGGGTCCGAGCGCGAGCCTAAATGGATGGCGGCAGATAAGTACTTTTACTAAGGTATGAATAACTGAGACAATAGAGTGTGGCATATTTGCCACACTTAAAGAATATTTAACGCCGTTAACCTTTCCCCCGTTTACAGATGCGCCCGCATTGTGAACATTCGCGCCGGGCGGCCCAGCGCGGCGATTCCGGACGCTTGGCATTGGCTTTGTTTTCTAGGGGTGGGAAAAATGAGACAGTCGCGATCGCATTTTCGGCGTAACCTTCTCGGCGCCGCCGCCATTCCGCTCTTCCTGATCGGCTCCGTGGGAGCCGGCTGGGCGGGCACCGACACCGAGACCGGAAGCGCCGGCCTCAACGGCGCCAGCGGCGTCAATCCCGGCGATCCCGGCCAGCCTGGCACGGCGGGCGGCGCGGCGAGCGCGGACCCCCTCACCCCGTTCGACTCCTCGAACACGGCCTATGCCACTGGCGGCCAGGGCGGCTATGGCGGCAATGGCGTGCCGCCGGGCGGCAACGCCGGCGCGGGCGGCAATGGCGGCAATGCGACCGCCAACACGACGACCACGATCTCTTCGGGCGACGCCACCAATTATTCTTATGCGTTCGGCGGAACCGGCGGCAGCTCCGGCTCTCCCGGGGACTCCACCGGCGCGGGCGGCAATGGCGGCAATGGCGGCTTCGCTCAGGCGACCAGCTCCGCGAGCACCTCGAATGGCGGAAACGTATACAGCGTCTATGGCTACGGTTATTGGACTTCCTATGCTACGGGCGGCAGCGGCGGCGGCGCTTATGGATTCGGCGGAACCGGCGGCGCGGGCGGCGGCGCCGTGGCGAGCTCCTCGGGGACGTCGGACACCGGCACCGTTAGCCTCTTGGTGGGCGGGTTCGGCGGCTCGGGCGGCTTTGGCTACAACGGCGCGAGCGGCGGCGCCGGCGGCTCGGTGAGCCTCAACAACGCCGCGACCGGGACGACCGCCGGTTACCTCTACCTGGGCCAAAACGCCTATGGCGGCAACGGCGGCTACGCATACAACGGCTCTCCCGGCGCCTACGGCGCGGGCGGCGCCGGCGGCGCCGCGACGTCGACCTTCTCGCTCAATGACAATTCCCGGCCTATGTCAGTGTTGGCAACTCCGCCACCGGCGGCTCCGGCGGCTATGGCGATGCTGGCGGCGGCGCGGCGGGGGCGGCGACGGCCACGACTGCGCTGACCGCGAACGCGGGCGCGGCTTACGGCTCCACCAGTGTGAGCGGCGGCGCTGGCGGCGGCAATGGGACGGGCAGCGGCGCGGCCGGCGGCCAGGGCATGGCGACGACGAGCGTCACATCGACGGTGGGCTCCGCGACAGCCTACAACTACGCCTATGGCGGCGGGGGCGGCTCCGCCGGGACTCTCGGCGGTACCACCGGCGCCGTGGGCGGCGTCGGCGGCCAGGCGGTTAGCAGCGCCTCGGCTTCGGACAGCGGCGGCTCCAGCGGGGCCTACGCCTACGCCAGCGCGACGGGCGGAACGGGCGGCTACGCCTATTCCGCCGGCAATACGGGCGGCGCGGGCGATGGGACCAGCACGGTCACGGCGACGGCAAATTCGGGCAGTGGCACGGCCACCGCCATCGCCTACCTCTCGGGCGGCGCGGGCGGCTACGGCAATTATGGCGCGAGCGGCGGCGCGGGCGGCTCTGTCAGTCTCACCAATGGGGCGACCGGCTCGACCACGGGCGCTCTTTATCTGACCCAGGGAGTGGCGGGCGGCTCGGGCGGCTACGCTTCCTACGGCTCTCCCGGCTCCTACGGCACGGGCGGCGCCGGCGGCAACGCCGCCTCGACGGTGAATGTCACCGACAACCAGGCCTCCTCCGTCAACGTCGGCTACTATTATGGCAACGGCAACAGCGCCACCGGCGGTAGCGGCGGCTATGGCGACGCCGGCGGCGGCGCGGCGGGGACGGGGACGGCCAATACGACCATTGTCGCGACGGCGGGCTCCGCTACCGGCTACACTTCCGCGAGCGGCGGCGCCGGCGGCGGCAACGGCACGGGCAGCGGCGCCAATGGCGGCCTGGGCATGGCGACGACGAGCGTCACCTCGACGGTCGGCTCGGCGACGGCCTATAACTACGCTAATGGCGGCGGGGGCGGCTCCGCCGGGACTCTCGGCACCGTCACCGGCGCCGTGGGCGGCGTCGGCGGCCAGGCGGTGAGCAGCGCCTCGGCCTCGGACAGCGGCGGCTCCAGCGGAGCGACCGCCACCGCCAGCGCGACGGGCGGAACGGGCGGCTACGCCTATTACTACGGCAACACCGGCGGCGCGGGCGACGGGACCAGCACGGTCACGGCGAACGCAACTTCGGGCAGCGGCACGGCCAGCGCCAGCGCCTACCTGACGGGCGGCGCGGGCGGCTACGGCAATTATGGCGCGAGCGGCGGCAACGGCGGCTCCGTGAGCCTCAATAACGCCGCGACCGGCTCGACCACCGGCGGCTACCTCTATCTGAACCAAGGCGCGACGGGCGGCTCGGGCGGCTCCGCTTCTTACGGCTCTCCCGGCGCCTACGGCACGGGCGGCGCCGGCGGCGCCGGCTCTTCGACGATGTTGGTCAACGACAATGCCGCGTCCTATGTCAGCGTGAGCAACTCCGCCTCGGGCGATTCGGGCGGCTATGGCGACGCTGGCGGCGGCGCGGCGGCGACGGGCACGGCCACGACGACCGTGAACGCGACGGCGGGCTCCGCCTATGGCTACACCAATGCCTACGGCGGCAATGGCGGCGGCAATGGCACGGGCAGCGGCGCGGCCGGCGGCCAAGGCGTTGCGTCGACGACCGTCACCTCGACGGTCAGCAACGCCCAGGCTTACAGCAACGCCTATGGCGGCGGGGGCGGTTCCGCCGGGACGATCCCCGGCACCACCGGCGCCGTGGGCGGCGTCGGCGGCCAGGCGGTGAGCAACGCCTCGGCCTCGGACAATGGCGGCTCCAGCGGAGCGACCGCCTACGCCTACGCGCAGGGCGGAACGGGCGGCTACGCCTATTACTACGGCAACACCGGCGGCGCGGGCGATGGGACCAGCACGGTCACGGCGAACGCTGTCTCGGGCACTGGCAACGCCACCGCCATCGCCTACCTCTCGGGCGGCGCGGGCGGCTACGGCAATTATGGCGCGAGCGGCGGCGCGGGCGGCTCTGTCAGTCTCACCAATGGGGCGACCGGCTCGACCACGGGCGCTCTTTATCTGACCCAGGGAGTGGCGGGCGGCGCCGGCGGCTACGCTTCCTACGGCTCTCCCGGCTCCTACGGCACGGGCGGCGCCGGCGGCAACGCCGCCTCGACGGTGAATGTCACCGACAACCAGGCCTCCTCCGTCAACGTCGGCTACTATTATGGCAACGGCAACAGCGCCACCGGCGGTAGCGGCGGCTATGGCGACGCCGGCGGCGGCGCGGCGGGGACGGGGACGGCCAATACGACCATTGTCGCGACGGCGGGCTCGGCCTCCGGCTACACTTCCGCGATCGGCGGCGCCGGCGGCGGCAACGGCACGGGCAGTGGCGCCAACGGCGGCCTGGGGGCATGGCGACGACGAGCGTCACCTCGACGGTCGGCTCGGCGACGGCCTACAACTACGCTAATGGCGGCGGGGGCGGCTCCGCCGGGACTCTCGGCACCGTCACCGGCGCCGTGGGCGGCGTCGGCGGCCAGGCGGTGAGCAGCGCCTCGGCCTCGGACAATGGCGGCTCCAGCGGAGCGACCGCCACCGCCTACGCGACGGGCGGAACGGGCGGCTACGCCTATTACGCCGGCAATACGGGCGGCGCGGGCGATGGGACCAGCACGGTCACGGCGAACGCGACCTCTGGCAGCGGGACGGCGCAGGCCAGCGCCTATCTGACGGGCGGTGCGGGCGGCTACGGCAATTATGGCGCGAGCGGCGGCGCGGGCGGCTCTGTCAGTCTCACCAATGGGGCGACCGGCTCGACCACGGGCGCTCTTTATCTGACCCAGGGAGTGGCGGGCGGCTCGGGCGGCTACGCTTCCTACGGCTCTCCCGGCTCCTACGGCACGGGCGGCGCCGGCGGCAACGCCGCCTCGACGGTGAATGTCACCGACAACCAGGCCTCCTCCGTCAACGTCGGCTACTATTATGGCAACGGCAACAGCGCCACCGGCGGTAGCGGCGGCTATGGCGACGCCGGCGGCGGCGCGGCGGGGACGGGGACGGCCAATACGACCATTGTCGCGACGGCGGGCTCCGCTACCGGCTACACTTCCGCGAGCGGCGGCGCCGGCGGCGGCAACGGCACGGGCAGCGGCGCCAATGGCGGCCTGGGCATGGCGACGACGAGCGTCACCTCGACGGTCGGCTCGGCGACGGCCTACAATTACGCCACTGGTGGAGCGGGCGGCTCCGCCGGGACTCTCGGCACCGTCACCGGCGCCGTGGGCGGCGTCGGCGGCCAGGCGGTGAGCAGCGCCTCGGCCTCGGACAATGGCGGCTCCAGCGGAGCGACCGCCACCGCCAGCGCGACGGGCGGAACGGGCGGCTACGCCTATTACTACGGCAACACCGGCGGCGCGGGCGACGGGACCAGCACGGTCACGGCGAACGCAACTTCGGGCAGCGGCACGGCCAGCGCCACCGCCTACCTTCAGGGTGGCGCGGGCGGCTACGGCAATTATGGCGCGAGCGGCGGCAACGGCGGCTCCGTGAGCCTCAACAACGCCGCAACCGGCTCGACCACGGGCACTCTCTATCTGAGCCAAGGTGCGACGGGCGGCTCGGGCGGCTACGCTTCCTACGGCTCTCCCGGCTCCTACGGCACGGGCGGCGCCGGCGGCAACGCCGCCTCGACGGTGAATGTCACCGACAACCAAGCCTCCTCCGTCAACGTCGGTTACTATTATGGCAACGGCAACAGCGCCACCGGCGGTAGCGGCGGCTATGGCGACGCCGGCGGCGGCGCGGCGGGGACGGGGACGGCCAATACGACCATTGTCGCGACGGCGGGCTCGGCCTCCGGCTACACCTACGCGACCGGCGGCGCCGGCGGCGGCAACGGCACGGGCAGCGGCGCCAATGGCGGCCTGGGCATGGCGACGACGAGCGTCACCTCGACGGTCGGCTCGGCGACAGCCGTTAACTACGCCTATGGCGGAACGGGCGGCTCCGCCGGGACGATCTACGGCACGACCGGCGCCGTGGGCGGCGTCGGCGGCCAGGCGCAGAGCAGCGCCTTGGCCTCGGCCAGCGGCGCCAATTCGGCGTACGCCGGCGCCAGTGCAACGGGCGGTTCCGGCGGCTACGCCTATTACGCCGGCAATACCGGCGGCGCGGGCGGCAGCGGCACGGTGTCGGCGACGGGCAGCTCAGGCAGCGGCTATGTGCAGGTCACCGCTGGGCTCAGCGGCGGCGCCGGCGGATACGGCTCTTACGGCGCCAATGGCGGCAATGGCGCTTCGGCCAGCCTCAACAACGCCGTAAGCGGCACGACGAGCGGCTCGCTTTATCTTGCGCAGACCGCGAATGGCGGCTACGGCGGCGGCGCCTACTACAACGGCGCCACCGGCAGCGTCGGCGGCTCGGGCGGAAACGCCTCTTCCACTCTCGCGTTCACCGACGCGAGCGCCTCTTCGATCAACGCGACGGCCGCTGCGAACGGCGGATACGGCGGCGCCGGCGACGCGGCGGGCGGTCTAGGGGGCAATGGAAACGCCGTCGTCAACGTCACGACGACCAACAATGCGACGGTCTACGCCACGGCCAACGCCACTGGCGGCTCTTCCGGCGGCACGGGGTACTGTACTTATGGCCCGACTGCCGGAACTGCGTCCGCCCAAGCGACGGTCGCCCCTGGCGCTTCCGCCGGCTTCGCGCAGGCGACCAGCACCACCTCGAGCAGCCTCGGCAGTGTTTCGAGCTACTCCTACTCGCCGGTCGGCGGGCAGGCGAGCGCGGTGACCAACGCGAGCATCGGCACGGGATCGGCGCCGCTGGTCAACATCACGGCCGGGCAGACCGTCTCGAACGCCGTGCTCCTGCCGAACGCCGGCAACGCCGTCGGGCTCGGCTCGATGTCGATCGGCTACGGCGGCAATGGCGTGGAGTTGCTCACCTACCAGACTGAGGCGAGCTTCAACTACAACCAGCACGTGATGGGCGACTTCAAGATCGACTTCGTGTCGTCGATGATCTCGACCGGGCTGGGCGGCGGCGCCGGCACGAGCTCGACGCTTGACGTCCAGATCAACGGCGTCAATCACTACTATGGCTTCGCCAATCTGGCGGCGGCGCAAGCCTTCTTCAACAACGACACGGTCGACTACGGGGTGATCGCGGGCGGCGTCTCCTACGTCTACCTGGATTACTACCTGACCTCGAACACGATCGGAGACGGCATCGCCTTCAACTACGGCCTCGACTACACGGCGGTGGCGTCGCCGGCGCCAGAAGCGGGCAAGGGCGTCCTGGCGCTGGCCGTGCTGGTCCTCGCGGGCGCCGTGGCGCGCGCCCGCGGCTTGCTGGCCAAGGCATAAGCCAGGAGGCGATCCCGCTCCTCCCGGCCTGAAAGAAAAAGCCCCGCTCCGGACCTCCGGGGCGGGGCTTCGCTTTTGGCGCGCTCGCGCGTCGCCGGTCACGCCGCGTCGCCGAAGGCCGGACAGGCAGCGCCGCAGGGCGTTCCGCCGTTCATGGCCGGGCAGCTCGGGGCGCTCTCGCCCGTATCTCCGCCCGAAGCGGGCTTGGCGATGAGCGACAGCTGCCGCTCCAGCTTCTCGCTGCCGCAGGCGGGGCAGGCGGGCGTTTCGTCAGAGCGAACGAGCGTCTCGAACTGATGGGCGCAGTCGGCGCAGGCGTAGGCATAGAGCGGCATGGAGCCTCCAGGGGTGAACTTCCCGCAACATGGCGGCTAAAGCCCGGCGGATCAAGCCGGCGCGTCCGCCGTTTGCGCTTTCGGCGCACGGGGAGAGCTCCGCGCTCAGCGGGTAGCGGCGCCCGGCGCGGTCAGCTCGTAAAGCCAGTAGTCCCGGTATTGATAGACGAGGCGAAAGCGCCCCAAGGCAAGAGGGTTCGAGGTCGAAAAGGGCAGGAGCCGCGAGATGAGCCTGCGCGCGCCCTTCTTGTCGGGAAAATAGTGAATGCGATAGGAGCCGCCGAGGGGCTCGACGGCGTAGCCGCCTTCGATCTTCTCTTCAGCGATCCAGTCGCGCACCGCCTTTGTCGCGCCGTGAATGTCGCCGGCGCCCACGAAATCCTTATAGGCGATCGCGATCGCCTCGGGCCGCGCGGCGGCCGCGCGCCAGATGTCACAGAGACGCAAAGCGAGGAAGACCGGCGCGCCGCCAGCGATCTCGGCCAAGCGCCGCGCGCCCGTCTCCTCGTCCTCGGCGAGGAGCGCGTCGATGAATTTCTGGAAGCGCTCGCCCTCAGTGGGCGCGACGCCCGCGCCCCAAAGCGCGCCTTGCCGCGCCTCGATCTCGGCGCGACGCTCGCTCCAGGCGTCGGGAATGAGCGCGTCGCGGGCCTCCGAGTCATCAAGCGGCGCGGCGCGCTCGCCCAAGACCCGAATGCGGCGCGAAAAATCCCACCACGCCAGCACGATCGCTTCTTTCGGCGCATGATCCTTCAGCGCGAGCAGGACCTTCGTTTCGTCCGAGGGAGCGATGTCCGGAAGGAGCACGGGCTCCGTCACGCGGCTGCGCCAGGCGAGCGGCGTGAGCCTCCCGTCCGCGCCCTTGGCGACGAGGCCCGAGGCGAGGGGTTTTTCGTTCTCGGCGCCGCGAAGCTCGACCGACTGGATGTCCGAGAGCTTTGGCCCGAACGCCGCAAAATCCTTGAGCGCCGCGGCTTCCGCTGGCGCGCGGCTCAGCAGATAGGGCTCGGGCGCCGGGCGCAAGGTCGCGACGCCCGCCGCGCCGAGCAGCGCCAGGCCGATGACGAAGAGAAGGGCGGCCCCGAGCCGCGCCGGCAGCATCGCGTCGTCTGGCCTTACGAACCGTCGCGGCGGCGCACGCTCAGCGCCAAGGCGCCGGCGGCGACGAGGGCGAGCGCGCCGGCGCCCGCCGCCATGGCGCGGCGATGCGGCGTGTCGAGATCGAGCAGGCCATGTTTTTGCGGCGCGAGGCGCTTCAGCTCGGCGCGGATTTCCGCGGTCTCGCGCAGCCGCGCGTCCTCGTCGTTGATGCGTGTGGCGCTCTTGATGAGCTGCGACCAGCCGTCCGAATAAGTGTAGCCGCCGGGATTGGCGTGGGCGAGCGCCTTGTAATGCTTAATCTTGTGGTGCTCCCACATTTCCGCGAATTCGAACTCGGCGACGCTCGGATTATTGCCCTTCTGCCAGAAGAGCTGGAAGAAATCGCCGGGCGCGTCGGCCTTGATCGGCGCCGGCGGCTTCGGACGATTGCTCTTTTGTCCCGGCAGCAGGCCGTCGTCATAGAGCTTTTGCAGCACCGACCGCGCGTCTTCGGTGATCTTGATCCCGGAGATCGTGCCTTTGTCCATGTCCTCGAGATAGGCGCGCGCAAAGCTCTCGGAATGGCAGTTGGAGCAGGTGGCGACCCAGGCCTCCTTGCGGTTCTCGAACCAGGGATGATGCAGATTGTCGGCGATCTTCGGCGTCGGCTCGAAGCCCCAGCGCACCTTGCGCACCACATTGTGCGAGAACTTGCCCTGATACTCCATATGGCAGAACTGGCAGGTCGGCGCGCTCACGCCGCCCGACTCCATGGATTGCGCGAGCGGCGCGTTCCAGTCCCATTTGTCGCCATGCGTCTGGAACACGGTTCCGTGCTTGGAGAGTAGATAATTCTCGAACTCGTTGTGGTCGACGCCATTGTGGCACATGGCGCAGGCCTGCGGCTTGCGCGCCTCGGCGGCCGAGAACTCGTGCCGCGTGTGGCAGCTGTTGCAGGTGTTCTGCGTCGTGTGGCAGAAGCTGCAGCCCTCCGCGACCTCGCGCTGCTCCATCGCCGCCCAGACGCCAAGCTCGACATTGGCGCTCCAGGAAAGCGCGTGCGAGGGATGGCCCTTCGGCCATTGATCCTGCGGCCAGACGGCCGTGTCGCGCTCGGACTCGCGTTCGGCGAACTGCTGCAGATGGCATTGTCCGCAAGCCGCCGCATCCGGCATCTTCAGCTCGGTCTTGTGCTGCCCATGCTCCTTCCCGACGCCCATGTGGCAGTCGATGCAGCCCACTTCCTTTAGGGGCTCGCCGGCTTTCAAGAGGCCCATCGAGCGCAGATTGGCCTCGACGTCAGTAAGCAGGCCTTTCTTGTAAGCGCGCGAATCCTTGTCGGAGAGGTTGCGGATCTCGTCGAGATTGCCGTGCGCGCTGGCGCGCCAGCTATGCGCCCAGCCCGGCGTCGTCTGCTCATGACATTCGATGCATTGCTCGCGCTTCGCGTCGATCTCGATTCCTTGCGGCGGCGTATAGAAATCGCGCGGATCGAGATATTTGGTGATCGGTATCGGCTGCCAATACTGGGAGAGCGAACCTTTGCCGGCGCCTTGGGCGGGATCGTAATAGCGCTTCGTCAGCGCGTCATAGAGCTCCTTGGGCGTCGCGCTCTTGGCGAGGCCCAGAGCTTTGAAAGTTTCATCAGGCGTTTCCGCTTTGGCGGGCTCGAACGGCGCGAAGACGGCGGCGATCGCGGCGAGAAGAAGCGCGGCTGCGCATGAAGCGAAAAATCTTCTTTCCGGGATCGACAGCATGATCGCCTCCAGCGCGCCCCGTTTCTCGGCGCGGGACGAAATCGAGCGCCGCCGCACAACAATCCCCGCACGATCCGACGAAGTCAAGCTCGCGCCGCGCCTTCGCCCGGACGCGCAGTCTCGCCTCAGCGTCCCGAAAACTTCGGCTCGCGCTTCTCCAGAAAGGCCGCGCGGCCCTCGACGAAATCGGCGCTGTCGAAACAGGCGGCGGCGAGCGCCGCGCAGTCTTCGCCCGAAGGCGCGCCCGGCGCGCCGATCGCCGCGCGGATCGCGGCCTTCGCGGCGCGCAGCGTCAAGGGCGCATTGGCGGCGATCGTCGCCGCGAGCGCCGCGACCGCCTCGTCGAAACCGTCGCTTGGCAGAAGCTGCGCGACGAAACCGCGCTCCAGGGCTTCCCTCGCGCCGAGACGCCGCGCCGTGAAGAAAAGCTCCATCGCGGTCTGTGCGCCCAGCGCCGTCGTCACATAGGCCATGGCCTTCGGCGGATAGCCGACGCCGAGCCGCCCCGCCGGAATGGAGAACACCGCGTCCTCGCGCGCGATGCGAAGGTCGCAGGAAGCCGCAAGGCCCGCGCCGCCGCCCATGCAGAAGCCGCCGATCGCGGCGATCGTGGGTTTTGCGGCCTGCGCCAGCGCGTCGAAAGCGGCGAGATTGGCCTCTTCATAAGCGCGGCCGCCCTCGGCCGTCGCGCGCACGGTCGAAAACTCGGAGATGTCGGCGCCCGAGCAGAAGGAAAGTCCCGCCGCCGCGCCGAGCAGGATGACGCGCACGTCCTCAGTTGCGTCGAGCGCGCCGATCACGACGGGAAGCGCGCGCCACATCTCATAGTCGAAGGCGTTGCGGCGCGGCGCATTGTCGATCAGGACGCGCGCGACATGGTCCGCGACCTCTACCTTTATCTTTGGCGTCGGCGAGAGAAGCGTCATGGCCGTTCGAAATAAAGCTCGAGCAGGCGGCGATAGACTTTCGTCAGTCCGTCAATGTCGTCGAGCGCCGCGTTCTCGTCGATCTTGTGGATCGATTCATTGAGGAGGCCGAATTCGACGACCTCGCAGTCGCGCACAATGAAGCGCGCGTCCGAGGTGCCGCCGGTGGTCGAGAGTTCCGGCGCGCGGCCCGTCTCTTCTTCGACGGCCCGGGAGACGAGCGCGACGAAGGCGCCGGGCTTGGTGAGGAAGGCGCGCGCATTGCAGGGCGTGAAGTCGATTCTGGCTGCGTCGCCCACGGCCTGCGTCGCGATCGCGCGGATTTCGTCCTCGAGGCGCTGCGGCGTCCAGAGATCGTTGAAGCGGATGTTGAAGGCAGCCGTCGCGCGCGCCGGGATCACATTGACGGCCGGATTGCCCACGTCGATCGAGGTGAACTCGAGATTTGAGGGCCCGAAATGCGCGGAGCCTTCGTCGAAGCGATGCGCCGAGAGCGCCGCCACGAAGCGCGCCATCTTCGGCACGGGATTGTCGGCGCGCTCGGGGTAGGCGACATGGCCCTGCACGCCCTCGATCGTTGCTCGTCCGTTGAGCGAGCCGCGCCGGCCGATCTTGATCATGTCGCCGAGCGCCAAAACATTGCTCGGCTCGCCGACGACGCAGTGATCGAAGCGCTCGCCCTGGTCCTTGGCCCAGTCCAGGAGCTTTGCGGTGCCGTTGATCGACGCCCCTTCCTCGTCGCCGGTGATGAGGAAGGAGACCGCGCCTCTCGGTATTCCGCGCTCTGCGACGAACTCGCGCGCGGCGACGGCGAAGGCGGCGACGGCGCCCTTCATATCCGAGGCGCCGCGGCCCCAGAGGCGCCCGAGTTGATCTCGCCGGCGAAGGGATCATGACGCCAACGCTTGATGTCTCCCGGCGGCACGACATCGGTATGGCCGGCGAAGACGAGATGCGGCGCGCCGTCGCCGATCTTGGCGAAGAGATTGTCGACGTCGGGCGTGCCCGGCTCCGTGAAGATTTTGCGCACGCAAGTGAAGCCGGCCGCGGTCAGGAATTGTTGCAGCACATCGAGCGCGCCGGCGTCGGCTGGCGTCACCGACGGACAGCGGATCAGATCGCGGGCGAGGGCAATGGAGGGAGAGAGGGACATTGCAGCCAGTAACGGATGTTGCAAGGCTAATGGCTTGGGCCGTCATTGCGAGCGAAGCGATGACGGGGCTTCTTAGCGGCTTTCGGCGGCTGGCGCAGTAAAAATGGCGGGCGTTCACTTGCGAGGTTAGAAATGAGTCCTCACCCGGCAGCGAGGTCGAGATGCGTCTCGGCCTTGAAGGTCAGCGATACTTGGCGTGTCGCTCTTTCCTCGAGCTCGAGCGGATCAGGAAGCGCCAAGCGCACCTCTTCGATCATCTGCGCCCAGGAGGGCGCCTCGACGACCAATCCGGGCGCATCGGCGCTAGTCGCGATCCAGATGCGGGCTTCGTCGTCCCATTGCGCGTCGATCTTGTAATCCTTGGTCATGGACGAATCTCACCATTGAACGGGGTTTTCAGTCAATGGCGTTTTCCCCTTGCGGATCAGCCTTCCCCTTGCGCCTTCTTCACCCCCAGCTCCCACGCCGTCCAGCCGGCGACGCCCATGAACGCCGCCTCGGCGCCCCAGACCGCCCAGGTCGGGGCGTAGGGGTCCAGAAACGAGCTCAGGATCGGGGCGAGGCGCAGCGCGGCGGTCAGATAGGCGACCAGCGGCGCGAGGCTTGCGAAACCCAAAGGGCTCGGCCAGCCGAGCGCGCGAAAGCGCTTGGCGGTGAGATTCATATAGCTCGCGCCGATGAGGATCAGTGCGAAGCCGTAGAGCACCGCATAAAAATAGGCGAGGAAGATTTTTGGCGCGAAGAGCGGGTCCACGGCGAGGTCATGGACGATGTGGTGGCGCGCCCAGAGCCAGGGCAGCGTCAAAACGACGACGAGCCCGACGATGTAGGCCGCATATTTCGTCCATGCGGCGCGGTCGATCTCGCCCTTGTCCTGCTGAAACAGGAAGTGGAAGCGCTGGGCGTCCATCAATCCCTCAAGAGTTCGTTGATGCCGGTCTTGGCGCGGGTTTGGGCGTCGACGGTTTTCACGATCACCGCGCAATAGAGCGAGGGGCCGGGCTGGCCGTCCGGCAAGGGCTTGCCCGGCAGGCTTCCCGAAACGACCACCGAGTAGGGCGGCACATGGCCGACATGCGCCTTGCCGGTCGAGCGGTCGACGACCTTCGTCGAGGCGCCGATGAAGACGCCCATCGACAGCACAGAGCCCTTGCCGATCATGACGCCCTCGACGACCTCGGAGCGCGCGCCGATGAAGCAATCATCCTCGATGATCGTCGGATTGGCCTGCAGCGGCTCCAGCACGCCGCCGATTCCGACGCCGCCGGAAAGATGCACGTTCTTGCCGATCTGCGCGCAGGAGCCGACCGTGACCCAGGTGTCGACCATCGTTCCCGAATTGACATAGGCGCCGAGATTGACGAAGGAAGGCATCAGGATCGCCCCCGGCGCCACAAAAGCGGAATGACGCACGATCGCGCCGGGCACGGAGCGAAAGCCCGCGCCCGCATGTTCCTTGGCGCCCCAGCCCGTGAATTTCGACGGGACCTTGTCCCACCAGGTCGCCCCGCCGGGGCCGCCCGCGATCACGCTCATGTCGTTCAAGCGGAAGGAGAGCAGCACGGCTTTCTTGAGCCATTGGTGCACGCGCCAGGAGGCCGGGCCTTCCTCGCCCTCGATCTTCTCGGCGACGCGCAGCTTCCCCGCGTCGAGCAGGCGCAGGGCGCTCTCGACGGCATGGCGGATGTCGCCCTGCGTCGATGGCGTGATGTTCGCCCGGTCCTCGAAGGCGGCGGTGATGAGGCTCTCAAGTCCCGTATGCGGCATGCGCGGCGCTCTCCTGTAGCGTTTTCCGCCGAAGTGGACGCCCGTTCGGCGCAGAAAACGCGTCAAAGCAGAAATCAAAACCGGTTTCCGATCCAACTGGATCGGAAACCGGTCTAGACGCGATGCGCGGTTTTAGGCTGAGCTTGCGGGGAGTCAAATCGGGCCTCGGGACTGGGTGCCGATGAGACGGGTCAGGAGCCTATTCGTCGGCGGCCTTTCCTTGGTCCTCGTCCTGAGGAGGCTCCGCAGGAGCCGTCTCGAAGGATGAGGGCTTCGACAATCTTGCGAGCCTCCGCGCTGCCCTTCGAGACGCCCGCTTCGCGGGCTCCTCAGGGTAAGGACCTGGGAGCCGCTACGGCTCCGCCTTGTCAAAGGCGCCGATTTGCGGAATGCTGCTGCGAATCGCAGGCAATCCGGGGGATTGCGGCTCCAAGGGTCAGATGCTCGCAAAGCACGTACACTTCGTCGGCATCGCCGGCGCCGGTATGAGCGCGGTGGCCAAGCTTCTCCGCGATAGCGGCGTCAACGTGACCGGCTCCGACGAGGGCGTTTACCCCCCCATATCCGATTTTCTGGCGGCGGAGGGCTTGCCCTATGTCGTCGGCTACAGCCCGGCCAATATTCCGCCTCAGGCCGACATCATCGTCATCGGCAAGAATGCGAAGCTCGTGTCGGCGACCAACGCCGAAGTGCGCGCGGCCTTCGACAGCGGCAAGACCATTCTTTCTTTCCCGGAAGTGCTGACCCTTCTGGCGGAGGGCCGCGAGACGGCCGTCGTCGCGGGCAGCTACGGCAAATCGAGCTGCGCCGCGCTTCTTTCGCATGTGCTCGCAGAGGGCGGCGTCGACCCGTCCTTCTTCATCGGCGCAATCCCGCTCACGCCGCCGACCAGCTCCCGGCTCGGCGCCGGCAAGATTTTTGTGTTGGAGGGCGACGAATATCCGTCCTCCAACACCGATCCGCGCGCGAAATTCTTGCACTATCGGCCGAAATATCTGCTGCTCGCGCCGCTCGCGCACGATCATGTGAACGTCTATCCGACGATCGAGGATTATCTGCGGCCTTTCGCCCAACTGGCCGACATGCCCGAGCATCTGATCGCCTGCACCGAGGGGCCGCTCAGCGCGCAGTTTCTCTCGAGCCTGCGTCGCCCCGTGCTCACTTATGGTCTGGAGAAGGGCGATTATACCGCCGCGAATATCGCCTGGGGCGCAACCACGCATTTCGATTTGATGTACGGGAGCGCGAAAGTCTTGCGGCTCGCGACTTCGCAGCTCGGCGAGCATAGCGTGCAGAACATCGTCGGCGTCGGCGCTTTCGTTCTTTCGCAGTCGCTGCTCGATCCGGAGGCCTTCGCGCGAGGCGTCGCCTCCTTCAAAGGCGTGCGCCGCCGCCTCGACCTGAAAACCGAGAAGTCCGCGATCCCGATTTTCGAAGGCTTCGGCTCGTCCTACGAGAAGGCGCGCAGCGCGATCGCCGCCGTCAAGCTGCACTTTCCAAAGCGGCGCCTCGTCGTGGCCTTCGAGCCGCACGCCTTCAGCTGGCGCAATCGCGAGGCGCTTAGCTGGTATGACGACGCCTTCAGGGGCGCCGAGACGGTCTTCGTTTACGAGCCTGCGACGCAAGGCGCGACGACCCATGCGCAAGTGACGCAAGAGGAGATCACGGCCCGGATCGCAGCAAGTGGCATTAAGGCGATCGCTTTGCCGCATGTCGATCCGGCGCCGGTCGTCGGCGAGACGCTCAGGGCGAACGACGTCGTCCTGCTGCTGACCTCCGGTCACCTGGGCGGCTTGATCGAGACGCTGCCCGCTCTGGCGGAGACGATTTTTCCAGCCGAGCGCGTTGCCGGCTAAATCCGGTGATGGCGGAGATTCGTGCCTCCGGACTAAATCCGTTCGGCTTGCCCCCTCCCCAGCCCTCCCCCGCTTCGCGGGAGAGGGAGTTAGGTTGCGCGTTTCATCGAAGTTTGCGCAACGCCGGCGGCCCCCTCTCCCGCGAAGCGGGGGAGGGTGAGGGAGGGGGCGCGGATGCGATCACGCGGCTTCGTTACTACACCGCCACCGGCGCGGCGATCGCCGGCCAGGGATCGTAGTCCAAAATCTCTATGTCCTCGTAGCGCGTCTCAAAAAGCGAGCCCGGCGCTAAACGCAGGCGCGGGAGCCTGCGCGGCGCGCGCGTCAGTTGCAGCTTCGCCTGCTCGACGTGGTTGAGATAGAGATGCACGTCGCCGAAACTATGCACAAAGTCCTTCGGCTCGCAGCCCGTCTCGCGCGCGACCAGATGCGTGAGCAGCGCATAGCTTGCGATGTTGAAGGGCACGCCCAGAAACACATCGGCCGAACGTTGATAGAGTTGGCAGGACAGGCAGTTTTTGCCGTCGATCTCCTCGACGTGGAACTGAATAAGACAATGGCAGGGCGCGAGCGCCATTCTGTCGAGATCGGCCGGGTTCCAGGCGGTGACGACGAGCCGGCGCGAAAACGGATTGCGCTTGATCTCCGCGACGACGTTGGAAATCTGGTCGATGACGCGCCCATCAGGGGTCTCCCAGGCGCGCCATTGGCGGCCGTAGACCGGCCCGAGATCGCCGTTCTCGTCGGCCCATTCCTCCCAGATCGTGACGCCGTGCTCGCGCAGATAGGCGATGTTCGTGTCGCCGGAGAGGAACCACAGCAATTCGTGGACGATCGACTTCAGATGCAGCTTTTTCGTCGTGACGAGCGGGAAGCCCTCGCGAAGATCGAAGCGCATCTGATGACCGAACAGCGAAAGCGTCCCGGTTCCGGTGCGGTCCTCCTTGCGACGGCCTTCGCGCAGGATGAGATCGAGGAGGTCGAGATATTGCTGCATGGGTCGAGTGGGAACCGCCGTTTTTCGCGCCGCCGCCTCCCGGCGCGGCTTTGCGAAGGCCGGGGCTGGCGCCTATATAGTCGGCGATGCGGGCTGCGTCTGCCCAAACGGAAAATCGATCCATGTTGTCACATCGGAAATCCCCAATAATTCTCGCCGCCCTTCTGGCGGCGCTCCTCGCCTTCGCGCCGTCATGGGCCGAGGCCGCGATGGGCGGCTCCATGAGAGGCGGCTTCGGTAGCCGCGGCTCGCGGACCTATTCCCCGCCGCCCGCCACAAACACGGCCCCAAGCCAAGCCGCGCCGGTCCAGCGCAGCGTCACGCCTTCCGCCCCGCAGCAGGGCTTGGGCGCGCAGCGCCCCGGTTTCGCAGGCGGCGGGTTCGGGCGCTCCTTCATGGGCGGGCTCGCAGGGGGTCTGCTCGGCGCCGGGCTCTTCGGCCTGCTGACGGGGCAGGGCTTTTTCGGCGGGATCGGCGGCTTCGCCTCGATCCTCGGCTTTCTATTCCAGATCGCGCTCCTCGCCTTCCTGGCCAGGCTGGCGTTCCAATGGTGGCAGGGACGGCAAACGGCGGCAGCCGGCGGCCCGCGGTCCGGCGCGAATCTGTTCGGTTTCGACCCGCGCGCGGGCTTTGGCGGCGGCGCTCCTCAGCGGCCGCGAGCCGAGCCGCTCCAGCTTTCCTCCGCGGATTTTCCGGCCTTCGAGCGCCTGCTCGGGGCGACGCAGGACGCCTATAGCCGCGAGGATCTGGACATGCTCTCGCGGCTCGCGACGCCCGAAATCGTCGGCTATCTCAATGAGGAGCTGAACGAGCGCCGCCGGCAGGGCGTGATCAACAAGATCTCCGGCGTGAAGCTGCTGCAAGGCGATCTGTCGGAGGCGTGGCGGGAAGGCGGCGAGGACTATGCGACCGTCGCGATGCGCTTCGCGCTCAATGACGTGACCGAGGACCGGGCGACGGGCAGGGTCATTTCGGGAGACCCGACGACGCCGACCCAGTCGACGCAGGTCTGGACCTTCCGCCGCCCGTCCGGCGCGCCGCCTGAGGCCTGGAAGCTCTCCGCAATGCAGCAGGCGGCTTAGAGCGTTATCTGCTGCCGAGGTGTATTCCGGTTCGGAATAAGAAAACGCGTCAAAACAGGAATCTAGACCGGTCTCCGCTCCAATTTGAGCGGAGACCGGTCAGTGATCGAAATCTGGCGCCTGATTCCCTCGACGAGAGCAAGCGGCTCAAGCGGTTGTGAACGGAGGCGTCAATTGTGGGCTGTTTGAGTCTCTTCCCTCTTGTTGCTGCGAATCTTCCTGCACTTGCGTATCAACAATTCCGTAACTTCCTTAACCTGAGAGGTAAAGTCACATGATGTGTCCCATCTAATGTGGCCAACTTCGGCCCCTAAGTCGAAGGCACCTAGCTCAGCCGTATCAAGAACGATCGGGATTACCTGCCCCGTATTAAATCTTTGCTTGAATTGCTTCGACTCGAATATAGTCCAGATCCTTTTCGGATAATCTGGACCCAAAATACAAATGACAAGCGATGCGTCAGATGTATAAATTGGAGCGAGGTATTCCTCTACATCCTGACCAAGGATACGGTGTTGTTCGTTGCGATCATAAAAGACTTCGAGTTCATGCTCCGCAAGTGCATTGAATAAGGCTTCTGCGATCTCGCGGTCTGGTCCTGCAAAGGACAAAGCGAAATCATATCGACCAGGAAAATCCAGGGAAAGAAAGCCAACTTCCTCTGCCAAGTGTGGCCATGATAAGTTACGAATATAGAATATAAATTGTGGATCTTGCACAACCAAGGTATTACTTGTCGCATCGAAGTGCAAGACACGCTGTATATCATCTGACGATTCGATGAGGGCGGTCAGGAACCCCTTAGATACAACTTGCGAGACACTTCCTCGCAGTTCCTGGTGTCGATCTGCCTCTTGATCAACATTGATCGACCAATTTTTACTAAGACTAAGCCAATATAGTAGGTGGAGATAGGGTGCCCGTCCCTCGCGTCGTAACTTCGTGCCCCGAGCAAAGGAAATTGTAGTATCGTGAAACGACCTGGCTAACGATTCCATCACATTAGCTTTAACGGATTCATAGCTTTCAGCCGTTGTTATATGGTCGGAAGAGCTTTTTAGAATGTTACTACGAATTCACGCATTGTATGCCAGCATCTGAGCAATATAAAAACTGCCCTGAGCTCCGCTAATGAGTTCGTCTTTAATATTTATAGTTATGTTGAGCGCTTTTTCTCCTTTGGAGATAAGCTCTTCTACTTTATGCTTTGGATTTGCCTCGAAAGGAATCACTTCAATACGATTAGCGAGGTCTTTGCCAAACGAGATCAGTGTCTGACCTGCATTCGGTATCCCTAGCACGATGACCTTGCTATCGGCGACACCCTCGTCCGCCAGTGTCTTCATGAGATTGGCCAAGCTTTCCTTAGAGGCGTCATCGAGGCGGTGAAAGTCATCGATCACAACTGTGCCGAGCGGAAGCTGGTTTGGAAGGTCACAGATGATAGCTACGTCGTCGGGTTTCCTGGCAGACAGAAGGAGAACTCGCTCAACCAAGCCCGCTTCAACAACTGCCTTACTGACTGACGTAGTTTTCCCGATGCCAGAAGGCCCCTCAATCACGATACTTCGTCCCGCAGTACGAAGCGCGACAAATAACCTTTGGTACTCCACAGGCTGGACAAACGTGTGTTGTGGAATTCCAGACAACACGAATACCTCCTGTAACTCCAGGATCGGCCAGCTATTCATAACGTTTCCTTTGGCGGAGGCAGTCGGTCAATCAGCGCCCCCAATGCTTGATTCGCTCAAGCAGTCGCGAGAATCATACCGCTTCTTCGAAGCTCAGTGAATGTCGCTCCCCGGTCATCGCGGACTCGGCGGTCATTTAGACCCTCAAGAGGGGTTCGAAGCGCCAGATTTCAACCACTGGTAGCCGGCTTCGCTTCCGCCGCGCGCTCACTTCTGGCACACGGGACAATAAAAGGTCGACCGCCCGGCCTGGACGATCCGCGCAATCGTGCCGGGGCATCCTTTCCTGGGGCAGGCCGCGCCCTCGCGGTCATAGACGCGAAAGCTGTGCTGGAAATAGCCGAGCGCGCCATCCGTCTGGCGATGATCGCGCAGCGACGAGCCGCCCGCCTCGATCGCTTCCAAAAGCACCTCCTTGATTGCGCGCGTGAGCCTTGTCAGCGCCGGCGTCGCGCGGCCCGCGCTCGAGACGAGGCTTCCCGCCGGCCGCAGCGGCGAGAGGCCGGCGCGGTGCAGCGCCTCGCAGACATAGATGTTGCCGAGACCCGCGATCGTCTTCTGGTCGGAGAGCGCGGCCTTGAGCGGCGCGGCTCGGCCTTCGAGCGCTTTGGCGAGCGCGGCGGCGTTCATCTCGCCGCTCAAGGGCTCTGCGCCTAAGTCTTTCAGCAGCGGATGCGTCTCGCGCTCATGTGGCGTGAGAAGCAGCATGTAGCCGAAGCGGCGCGGGTCGTTGTAAGTAACGCAGGCGCCGCTTTCGAAATGGAAGATCACATGATCATGCGCGGGATTGCGTCCGCGCGGGATATAGGGGTCGCCGATTGGCTTGCCGTGGTCGATGCGAAAGGAGCCGCTCATGCCGAGATGCATGAGCAGCGTCGCTCCATCGTCGAGCCGGGCGAGAAGATATTTACCGCGCCGCTCCAGCGCCTCGACGCGCCGGCCCTTCAGACGCGCCGCGAAGTTTTTGGGAAAGGGAAAGCGCAAGTTCCCGCGGGCGAGCTCGACTTTCGCGAACACGCCGTCTTCGAAAACCTCGGCGAGGCCGCGGCGCACGGTCTCGACTTCGGGAAGCTCGGGCATCGGCGTCCCGTTCAGCGCGCCGAAAGAAGATGGTTTTTGAGCATGTAGCGCAGGCCGCGCTCCCAGGATTTGTCGGTGTTGCCGCGGATGTCGACGCTTTGCGCGAAGAAGGGCGCGCCATCCGCGCGCCGCATGTAGAGGTTCTCGTTCAAGATGAGGTTGCTCACCTTCTGCACCGTGCCAAAGGCTGAAACATCGGCGCCGATCTCGCGCGCCAATTCCACCTCGCAGCCGTTGCAGGTCGAGAGTTTGATCTCCTTCGCTATTCTTCCCGCGAGCGCTTCGGGAATGGGCGTGATCTCGAAGCGGCCGGAGGAGGTGAGCATCTCCTCGAGCACGGCGTTAAGCCGCGCGAGGCGAAGACGCTCGGCTTCGCTCGGGGCCGTCCCGGACGTGCTGATCATCTCGAAGCCGAAGAAGGCGACCTTGAGCTTTTCCTGCGCCGCGGCCTCGGGCGCCGCGAGTATCAGGGCCAGCGCCAGAAGTCTCTTCATCGTCATCGCCTCTCGCGCCCTGTCGCTCGGATGAGCGCCTTCATTTTCGCCATCATTATCCCACGCTCTTATACAATCTGGAACATCTCCAAAACATTGGGTTTGACGGGGTTCAGGGGCGCTTCCTATTGAAAAGAGCCGGCTCGTCGTTGCGCCGGTTGCAACCGCGGATGGATGATGGCGTCGTCGCCAGGAAACAGGTTTACTTCTCTGCTGATCGGCGCCTGCTGCTGGGCGAGCGTCGCCCTCGCGCCCGCGGCCCGCGCCGACGAGAGCGCCACGCTGCCGATCGAAAAGCTCGGCGCGCGGCTCTTTTCCGACAAGACTTTCTCCGAGCCGCAGGGCGTCGCCTGCGCCTCCTGTCACGATCCCGCGCGCGCTTTCTCGGGCGTCAACGCTTCGCCGATCGCAGCCGTGGCCGCGGGCGCGCCGCCCGGGACCTTCGGCGTGCGCAAGCCGCCGGGGCTCACCTATGCGGTCTTCACGCCGCCTTTCGGCTTCATCGACAAGGAGGACGAGACGACCGGCCGCATGGAGAAGACTCCCGCGGGCGGGCAGTTTCGCGACGGCCGCGCCTCGGATTTGGAGGAGCAGGCGGGAGGCCCGCTGCTCAATCCGGTCGAGATGAACAATCCCTCCAAGGCTGCCGTCGTCGAGAAGGTGAAGAACGGTCCCTATGCGCCGCTCGTGCGCGAGGTTTTAGGCGCCAATGTCTTCGACGATTCCGACAAGGCCTTCGATCGCCTCACCCAGGCGATTGCCGCTTTTGAGCGCACCGCCGTGTTCCGGCCCTTCGCCTCGCGCTTCGACGACGTGCTGCGCGGCAAGGCGCAGTTCACGCCGCAGGAGGCCAAGGGTTTCGAACTCTTCAAGGACAAGAAGAAGGGCAATTGCCTCGCCTGTCACGACGGCAAGGAGGACTCCAAGGAGCCCGCCGACTGGCTCTTCACCGACTTCACTTATGACTTGCTCGGCGCGCCGCGCAACCGCGCCATTCCCGCCAACGCCGACCCGAAGACCTTCGATCTGGGCCTGTGCAAGCGCGAGGGACTCGCCGCCGTCGCGCCGAAGGGCTTCGACGTCGAGAGCGTCTGCGGCGCCTTCAAGGTTCCGAGCCTGCGCAATGTCGCGCTGACCGCCCCCTATCTCCATAATGGATCGCTGAAGACGCTGCGCGACGCCGTCGCCTTCTACGCGACGCGCGACACCAACCCCGAGCGCTGGTATCCCAAGGGCGCCAAGGGGAAGGTCGAGAAATTCGACGATCTGCCGGCGAAATACCGCGCCAATGTCAACGTCAAAGAGGTCCCCTACGACCGCAAGCCCGGCCAGAAGCCGCGTCTCAGCGACGAGGAGATCGACGCGATCACGGCCTTTCTGGAGACGCTGACGGATCGCCGCGGCGACTGAGCGCTCGAGGCGCCGGGGGCGAGCCTTTGACGTTGCTGATCAGGACGCCGCCGGCGAAGCGACATGTGATTTTAAGACCTGCTCGGAAGCCGCGTCGATCTCTTCGAGTAAAACCTCGTATCCCCAAATGTTGGCGATTTGCTTCAAAACGAGGGAAGCCGTGCCGATGTCGAGAAGCCGGCCGCTGACCACTCGATGATGCATTATGAGCTTGCGGCTGCCGCTTAGGTCTACATCCACGACTTGAATGTCCGGTAAATGTCGTCCGACCTCGTACTCGGCGGCGAGATTCCGCCTCAGGTCGTGGTAGCCACGCTCATTATGGATTGCGGTCACCTCCAATTGCGACGCGCTGTCCTCGTCGACGATATGAAAGAGTTGCCACTTGCGAATGAGGTTGGGGCTTAAGAACTGGACGATGAAACTGTCGTCTCGGTAGTTGGCCCAGATGTCGCGAAGCACCGCCATTTCGTCGCCTTGACCGGCAATCTCGGGAAACCAGGCTTGGTCCTCCTCCGTCGGCTGGCGAACGATGCGAGCGATGTCGCTCATCATGTCGAAGCCGAGCGCATAAGGGTTGAATCCGCTATAGACGGGTTCGTAGCAGGTTGGTTGATAAATTGAGTTGGTGTGCGATCGCAGAAAATCCAGAAAGCTTCCGTCGCTGATCTGCCCAGTCTCATGCAAGGTGTTCAAGATACGGTAGTGGCAATAGGTTGCGCAGCCTTCGTTCATGACCTTGGTCTGCTGCTGCGGGTAAAAATATTGTGCGATCAGCCGGACGATGCGCAGCACTTCGCGCTGCCACGACTGCAAATTCGGCGCGAACTTTTCGAGGAAATAGAGGATGTTTTCCTGCGGAAGGCCGAGCATGGCGCGCTGGCGATCCACCGGCTTGCGCGTGACGTGGCGTGAAGGACCCGGCACGGTTCGCCAAAGGTCGTTGTAGAGCCGCTCCCGCTCCTGCATGCGCTCCCGATCCCGCTTTTCCTCAGAGCGCAAATCCGGCGCCTTCTTGCGCGGATAATGTTGCACCCCTTGCGGCCGCAAGGCATGCGCGGCGTCGAGCAGCCGCTCCACCTCGGTTTCACCGTGGCGCTCTTCGCATTTTGCGATATAGCTTTTGGCGTAGGCGAGATAATCCAGAATGCCGGTGGGGTCCGTCCACTGACGGAATTGATAATTGTTCTTGAAAAAGTGATTGTGCCCAAAGGCCGCGTGGGCGATCACGAGAGCCTGCATCGTGGCGGTATTTTCCTCCATGATGTAGCTTATACAAGGACTGGAGTTGATCACGATCTCGTAGGCGAGATCCTGCAATCCGATACGATAGATATCGGCGTGCTGCGCAAAACGCTTACCGAATGACCAGTGGCGATAGAATAGCGGCATACCTGTTGACGCATAGGCGTCAAGCATTTGCTCGGCTGTGATCACTTCGATTTGATTTGGGAAAGTATCGAGGCCAAGTTCTTCGTCGGCGATCCTCGCGACCGCATTGTGGATCCGTTGAATTGTTTGGAAGTCCCAATCGTTCCCTTCAAACAGGAGTGAATCGCCATTCATCGCGGGGCCTCCCGGGCGCCAGCGCGGCGGCGCTGGAACAGTCGTCGGAACACCGGATAGATGTGGTCGCGACGCGCAACGCGCCGCATCTGGAACACGGTTTTTTCAGTTTGTAGCTTCGAATAGGTCAACCATAGGGAGCTTTGGCTCTCTTGTCCCAAGGAACCGGACGTGTCGGCGTTGGGAGGGGCGACTTCCACATAGGCGAAATACTGGCAAAGCGGCAGGATCGTATCTTGCAGCAACGCCAGCGTCGGTTCGTTGTCGCTCAGGAAATTGTCGCCGTCGGAGGCCTGCGCGGCGTAGATGTTCCAATTCGCCGGATCGTAGCGGTGCTTTATGATGCGCGCCATTTCGATCAAGGCCGACGAGACAAGCGTGCCGCCGGTCTCGGTGGAGCGGAAAAACGTCTCCTCGTCGACCTCCTGGGCCTTATCCGTGTGTCTGATGAAAACCAGCTCGACGCGCTCATAGCGGCGAGTGAGGAACACATGCAGCAACATGAAGAAACGCTTTGCCAGGTCCTTCATGTGTTCGGTCATCGAACCGGAGACATCCATCAGGCAGAACATGACGGCCTGTGCGACCGGTCTCGGGAAGCGCTCGAAGCGTCGGAAACGCAAATCGACGGGGTCGAGGTACGGGATACGAACTCGTCGTTCGCGCGCGGCGTCCAGCTCCTTTTGAAGTCGATCGACCTCCGCGCCTTGCGCTTCAGTCGCAGCAGCAAGCTCTTCCTCCAGCCGCTTGATCGTGTGACCTCGCGGCCTTCCCAGGGCAAGGCGGCGCGCGAGCGACATTTCCATGGTTCGTCCGAGCGAGAGGTTCGCCGGGGCGCCGGTCTTCGTGTGTCCGGCGCGGCGAATTCCCTCGGTCTCCGCTCCGACCAGTCGCCGCTTCACAAGCTCGGGCAATTCCAAATCGTCCAAAAAAATGCTCAGAAATTCCTCACGCGAGAGCATGAAACGAAAAGTGTCTTCCTGACTTTGTCCGAGGCCTAGACCAGCGCCGCCGCCGCCCTCGCCGTCGCTCGGACGGTCAATGAGGTCGCCCTCGACATAGGTGCGATTGCCCGGCAGTATCAGGTCGCGACGAGAGCCTCGCGTATTGCTGAAAACCGGCTCTCGGGCGCCCTTCGCGGGTATCGCGACCTCGCCCGGCTTTTCGAGGTCGCCGATGGCCCTATCGCGGCTGACCTCGCGCACCGCACGCTCGACCGCATCCTTCACCCGCCGAAGGAAGCGCTGACGATTTTCAAAGCTCTTGCCTTGCGGGTTCAGCCGGCGATCGACAATGCGCATCTTTTCCTTCACAGATCGGCAACTGCGGTGCGCGGCTCCCCGCCGCCGCGCCCCGATCAATTCGCTTGTTTGACGCGCATGTACCACTCGACAAGGCGCCGCACCTGGCGCTCGGTGTATCCGCGCGCAACCATCCGACTAACGAATTCGCCATGTTTGTTCTCTGTCTCAGTGTCCTTTTTTGTTGCGAAGCTGATGACGGGCAACAGGTCCTCGACTTGTGAGAACATTCTTTTTTCGATCACTTCCCGTATTTTCTCATAGCTCGCCCAGGAGGGGTTGCGACCCTTGTTTGACGCACGCCAGCGCAAGGCGAACTTGACGATCTCGTTTCGAAAATCCTTGGGATTCGAGATCCCAGCGGGTTTCTCGATCTTGGTCAGCTCCTGGTTCAAGAGCTCCCGATCCAGCAACTGTCCGGTGTCGGGGTCCTTGAAATCCTGGTCCTCGATCCAAGCGTCCGCATAATCGATGTATCGATCGAACAGGTTCTGACCGTAATCCTGGTAGGATTCGAGGTAGGCTTTCTGGATCTCGTTTCCAATAAATTCCGCGTAGCGCGGCGCGAGATCGGCCTTGATGAACTCCAGATAGCGCTGCTCCGTTTCCGCGGGAAGCTGTTCGCGCCTCAGCGCCTGTTCGAGCACATACATCAGGTGGACGGGATCTGCCGCGATTTCCACGGTGTCGTGGTTGAAAGTTGCGGCCAAAACCTTGAACGCGAAGCGCGTGGAAAGCCCGGTCATGCCCTCGTCGATGCCGGCCGCTTCTCGATACTCCATGACGCTGCGCGCGCGCGGTTCGACCTCGCGCAGACTTTCGCCGTCGTAGACCCGCATCTTCGAGAAAAGGGTCGAATTTGCGTGCGGGCTGAGCCGCGAGAGGACGGAAAATCTCGCCAGTATCTGCAAGGTGTGCGGGGCGCAGCTGGCGTTCGCAAGCTCGGAGCCCTTCAGCAGTTTTTCATAGATGCGCTGCTCCTCGGTCACTCGAAGGCAGTAGGGAACCTTGATCACGTAAATGCGGTCGACAAAGGCCTCATTGTTTCGATTGGCCTTGAAAGCTTGCCATTCCGCCTCATTCGAGTGCGCCATGACGACGCCCGAGAACGGAATGGCGCCGATGTTCTCGGTGCCGATGTAATTGCCTTCCTGGGTAGCCGTCAGGAGCGGATGAAGCATTTTGATCGGCGCCTTGAACATCTCCACGAATTCAAGGAGTCCCTGGTTGGCGCGATTGAGGCCTCCCGAGTAGCTGTAGGCGTCGGGGTCTGCTTGCGCATGCGCTTCCAGTTTACGAATGTCCACCTTACCGACGAGCGACGAGATATCCTGATTGTTTTCGTCGCCCGGCTCTGTCTTGGCGATGCCGACCTGACGAAGGCGCGATGGCGAAAGCTTCACCACGGTAAACTTGGCGATGTCGCCGCCAAATTCATCGAGCCGCTTGAGGCACCATGGACTCATCGGCGCGCCGAGCCGACGCCGCGGGATGCCGTAGCGCTCCTCCAAAATCTGTCCAGATTCAGCGGGATTGAACAGGCCAAGGGGGCTTTCGAAGACCGGGCTGATTTCCTCCCCGGCCTTCAGGGCGTAGATCGGATTGACCTCCATCAGCGCTTTGAGCCGCTCGGCCAGCGACGATTTTCCGCCGCCGACCGGACCGAGCAGATAGAGAATCTGCCTGCGCTCCTCGAGGCCCTGTGCTGCGTGACGGAAGAAACTGACGATTCGTTCAATCGTTTCTTCCATCCCAAAAAATTCATCAAAGGCTGGATAAACGCGAATTGTCCTGTTCATAAAGATGCGGCCCAACCGTTGATCCTTGGAGGTGTCGAGCAGCGCGGGCTCCCCGATCGCATGCAGGATCCGTTCGGCGGCGCTCGCATAGGCTCGGGGATCCTTGCGGCACAGCTCAAGATAGGCCTCGAGCGACATCTCTGTCGGTCGGCGCTCCCGATAAGATTGAGCGAACTCTGCGAGAAGCTCAGTTTTTGTCATCTTGACCGCTTTCCCATCATCCTAGAAGTGGGTCTCGATACGAGCGCCGTCTAGACCTAAGCGCAATGGCCCGCCCCCTCTCCTGCATCGAGCCGATGGGGGGGCTCGTCAATTTGAATATGTGTCTTGATTCCGCGAAAAAACAGGCGCGGGACTCTACGAACGAAATGGAAATTGCAGCACCGGCAACCAATCGATCGAATTTGTCGCGATTAGGGGCGTCCCGTGGGATGAGGAATATAAGACGCGCCAACGCGGCATCGCTGATTAGGATCATCTTGACCCATCTGGCGTCTCCCAGATTGAGTTCGCTCTTGGCGAAAAGCGTCTTCGGTAGGACGCTTTTCGCGTTCACGCCGATGTTGTTGGTCTTTGCTTGAGCGGAGCCGGCGCTTCCCGAGGCCGTCAGGTGCGCCACGGATGCGCCGGCAAGTCACAGACCCCCACGACGCTCACGCCGGCCTGTGCGACCGCGTGATCGTTTTCGACCGTGCTACCGCTCACGCCGATGGCTCCGATCAGCACGCCGTCCTCGTCGACGATGGGAAGGCCGCCGGGAAAAGTGATCAGGCCGCCATTGGAATGCTCGATTCCAAAGAGGGAGCCTCCCGGTTGCGACAGCTTGCCGATCTGGCCCGTCGGCATGCCGAAAAAGACGGCAGTCCGGGCTTTCTTGATGGCGATGTCGATGCTGCCGACCCAGGCCGCGTCCATGCGATGAAACGCCTTGAGATTGGCGCCCGAGTTGACGATCGCGATACACATTTCGGTCCCAAGCTCGACGGCGCGCTTGCGTGCAGCCTGGATAGCGGCTTCGGCGGCTTCGATTGTGACGTGCATGTTCGCCTCATAAAAACGCCCGCCCCAACTGGCGCGCAGTTTTCAGATAGTTCGAACCCGAGCCTTTGCCATGGACCTTCGCGCAAATTCCCGAAACACGCCGGACGCGCAAGGCGAAGCGGATGCGTCCAGGCTGCCGGCGTGTAACGCGGGAGCGAAGCGGCGCGAAGACCCTCTCGAAAGCGAACGCCTACGAGCTTGGAGATCGAGATGACGACGCGCCGAAAAATGCTGCTTTCCGCCAGTTGGAGCCTGTTTTGGATGGCGCAGCAAAACGCGCGGGCAGGGGAGACGTTCGAGGTCGGACACTCGCAGGACGAGTGGCGAAAGCTTCTCAGCCCTGAGCAGTTCGACGTGCTGCGCCAAGCCGGCACTGAGCGCGCCTTTACGAGCCCGCTCTTGAACGAGCATCGCTCTGGGATCTTCGCCTGCGCGGGATGCGGGCTCGATCTCTTCTCGTCGCAGGCCAAATATGACAGCGGCACGGGCTGGCCGAGTTTTTGGCGCCCGCTCGACGGAGCCGTCGGGACTGAGACCGACCGCTCCTTCGGGATGTCGCGCACGTCCGTACATTGCCGGCGCTGCGGCGGCCATCTCGGTCACGTCTTCAACGACGGTCCGCCGCCGACGGGGCTGCGCTATTGCATGAACGGCGTCGCGCTCGTCTTCAAGCCGGGCGCGGCCTGAGCGCCGAAATCAGGAGAGAAGGGATGATGAACGGACGCCATCGCGGCCCCGCCGTGACGCGGATGATCGCGCTCGTGCTCGCGACGGGCCTTTTCGCGGGAAGCGCCGGCTCCTCCTTCGCCGAAAGCGCGCGCCGGCTCCCCGAGCCCGCGGTTGCGGGCGAGGCGCCGAAGGGGGAAAAGAGCGAAACGGCTGTCCTTGCCGGCGGCTGCTTTTGGGGCGTGCAGGGCGTCTTCCAGCATGTCGCGGGCGTTAACAACGCGGTCTCGGGCTACGCGGGCGGCGACGAGAAGAGCGCGCATTACACGATCGTCGGCGGCGGCGACACGGCACACGCCGAAGCCGTGCGCATCACCTTCGATCCGGCAAAGATCAGCTATGGAAAAATCCTGCAGATCTTCTTCTCGGTCGTTCACGATCCGACGCAGCTCAACCGCCAGGGGCCGGACGCCGGGCGCCAATATCGATCCGCGATCTTTCCGCAAGGGCCCGAACAGACGCGCGTCGCCCGGGCTTATCTTTTGCAGCTCGACGGCGCGGCGGTCTTCGCCGCGCCGATCGCGACGACGGTCGAGCCCGGCAAGAGCTTCTTTCCGGCGGAAGCCTATCACCAGGACTTTTTGGAGAAGAATCCCGACCATCCCTATATCGTCTACAACGATCTGCCGAAGATCGCCGCGCTGAAGCGCCAATTTCCCGAGCTCTATCGGGAGAAGCCGGCGCTCGTCTCGAGCGCGGGAGAGTGAGCGGCTCCTTTGTTCCGTGCCTATCCGGTCAAGACAGACAGCCACTACATGTAGAGCTGGCCAGACACCTCACTTGGCGTCAGCAATGCGCCACAACCGGACATTGGCTGAACCGCAATCCTGCGCGCATGCGGCGCTCTCCGCCATGGCTCCTCCTTGTCGAAAACGTCAAATTGGAGAATCCTTGTATTCGAACCGGAGCCCATCCGGGGGAATCCCGCATACAGGGGCTGCTGACGGAACCATAAAGCCCTCGCCTCGTTTACTCTTGGCATGAAACTTTCCGGAGCGTTGATGTGGTGTGGTTAGGGGTCGAGTGACGCACTGGATTTGATTTGCGGAGATGGTCAATGAACTTAACCCGTCTTCGACGAGCTAGCGCGTCTTCTCGGCGAGCAAGCCTATTTCGGGGGCGAAGCGGTCTCGCTCGCCGATCTGGCGCTCGCGCCGCAAATCGACTTCTTCGCGGGCCTTCCCGAATGGGAGCCCCTCATGGGTCCCCACCGTAATCTTCGGGAGTGGCATGGGCGCATGGCGGCGCGACCCAGCCTCCAGGCGACGACCTGGGAAGAGGTCCAGGCCAGGGCGCAAGCCGCCTAGCTTTGACGCGACGCAACTGCTGCCTGCTGCAGCAGTGTGCGATTCCACAGAGTGGGGCTTACTCAACGTCGACCTCAAGAATGCCAATGCGCTCAATATTGTTTGACCAGTTCTTAAAATTTCCACATACTGTAACGACATTATCCTTCGGATAATACTCTGGAGTGCTCCACCAACGGCTCCAGCCACAGTCTCCGCCATTCGTGCATTGGCTTAGACCAAAATACAAGTCAGTCCGAAACATTTTCACTTCAGTAATTTTCTTACTTTTTGGCACGTCTACACAAGCGCGGACGCAGACTGAGTAACCTGGAGGAAAAACAGCGCCATTCACGGGCGAGCCACATGGAGGATCACCGCTGCTTGCGCTCCAATACGTATGGGGGGCTGTCGCCTTGGCGTAATAAGGTTTAGGAGCAAACTTTCCGGCAAATTGAGTCACAGCGCGTCGTAGAATTTCAATCTGTTCATCGTCAAATGGATGCTCTTTGACATAATTTCTCATATAGCTCTCTGGGATATCAACACCTTGCGCTTTCGCTATATATTCAATTTCTTTAAGATCCTTTGGAGATAGCTTTGGTTTGGCAGCTAAGGAAGCGTTTTCCTGTGAGGCTGGCAACGTGTTTTCCTCAGCAGCTCCTTCTAGCGCTGCAAAAAATGAAACCATGACGATGGGAATTGAGATCAAAAGTCTTGTCCGTAGCATGGCAATCTCTCCATTGTGGTTATCCCGGGATTTGCAGAAGACTCCCAATCTTACGGATGTTCGCCCAGTCGGGCGTTTTCGACAAGTTCTCGCCGCGGCGGAAAGCTCCACAGCGCCTCATCCGGGATTCCCCGGGTGGGCTGCAGTTTGGATGCAAGTTTCCTCGAATTTGGCGTCTTTGACAAGGCGGAGCCGTCGCGGCGAGCGCCGCCGGAGCCCAGTGTGGCGGACGGCGGGCCGAAGCCGCCGTTCTGACAAAGGAAATAGCGAATTTGCCCGTCATCTGGACGCACCTCTCCCGTGGTTTGGCTCGAACTCATGACGCGCCTATGTGCTTAGCCGTGGATATGATGGGCGGCGGTCGCAGCTCCCCGATCATCCGCAATTTGTCGGGGACTTCTGCATTGGGTCACGTACGGTCAATCAAGGAGTGTCTGTGCGGCGCACCAGCCGCTCTATATGAAGTAGCTGTCCGTCTTGACCGGATAGTCAGGCTTTGTTCAATGCCTTGGCGCACAAAAAAACGCGTCATCGCGAGCGCAGCGAAGCGATGCACGGCTACAGCAGCGATCCTGTCGTCCACGGCAATCGCGCTGCGACGAAGAATGCCGGCGTCGCCTCTGCATCGCTTCGCTGCGCTCGCGTCGACGGTTGCATAAGCGCTTGCGCTCAAGAAGCGCAGGCCGGAGCCGCCTAAATCCAGCGTCCGACCCGCGCCTTGTAGTCGAGATAGCCGCGCCCGAACTTGCGTTCGAGATAGCGCTCCTCCGGCTCGATGGCGAATTTCTGCAGGGCGAAGGCGATTGGGCCCGCCAACAGCAGGAGCCATACAGAGTTGGGGAGGCCTGCGATCGCCACGACGGCAAGGGCCATCGCGAGATAGATCGGGTTCCGGCTGAACGCGAAGGGACCGCCTGTGACGAGATTGGTCGCTGGCTTATGCGCGTGGACGTTGGTCTTGGCGGATTTCATCTCCCACGCCGCCGCGCCCGCTATGCCGAACGCCGTCGCGAGCAACAGCCAGCCGAACACGCTCGCGGCGTCTGCGGGAAGAAACTCGATCGGCCACAAGAAGTGCACGAGGAGTCCGAGCGCGACCGCGCACGCCGGGATGAGCGGAGGGAGAACGGGGGTGTCGGCGCGGTCGGCTTCCTCGGACATATCGACAGTCCTCGTCGAATAGCGCCGCGGATTAGACAGCGGACAGCCTAGCGAGCTTCAGGCCTTTCTTCGCGAGCATGTCCTCGAAGCGGGGAGACAAAAGAAAGGCGAGCTCCTGCTCGCGCGTCACGGTCACGGGATCGAGCTCCCGCAATTCGGCGTCGACGCGGCCCGGATGGCACATGACGAGATGCCGTGGACCGCGCGCGCGCAGAAAGGATCGAAACAGCTTCGCATAGTCACGACCCGGCAAAAAATCTGAAAATCCCGAAAAGCCGCGATTGACCTCGAAGCCGGCGAGACGCGCGTCGCGCGCGAAGCCTTGAGCGAGATGCCGCAGGATCAGCGCTTTCTTGATCTGCGCGCCGCGCGCCAGAATGCGCGGCAGAGCGTCGCCGCTGTCGCGCAGCCAGCAGCGTCCCTTCAGTCCGCGCCGGGCGAGCTCCTCCAGGAGCTCGTCTCTGATGTGGGGGAGGACCTGCACGTGCTGATGGCCGTCGACGAAATCCGGCGGGCGCCCCGTCACCGCCTCGAAGCGATCGAGCTGACGGCAGATCTCGGCGCGAATTTCCTCGAGCGGCAGCTTGCCCTGTCGCGCGGCGCGGACCAGGTCGCGAATGGGCGGAAGACTCCGTTCTTCGCGAACTGCGGCATCGGCCCGAGCGGCTTGCCGAGCGTCAGATTGAGGTGGAGGCCGATGTCCGCGTCGAAACCGCGGCGCATCAGCTCATGGCCGAGCGCCGGCCAGCGCGGACCGGTGACGAGCGCCGAGACGGCCGAGAGACGGCCGGCGCCGAGCGCCTCGATGATCCCGCGGCTCACGCCGTAACTGAGCCCGTAGTCGTCGGCGCAAAGCGTTATCGTCGCCTGTTTGGACATGACCTCGAGATCGAACCTTCTTCAAAGCCTTGAAGCCGACTCTCTGCTCTATAGCGCCTTTCCGGTCAACGCCCCGCCTGTGAGGGGCGACTCACGGCGCTCCTTAGGGTGAGAGGCAGGCTTACGGCGCCCCTCCTACGATCACCCTTGGAGCGCGCTCGGCGAGCCTTGCTCGCGCGCTCGCGGCGTTGCGCCTGCCGCCTGGGCGGCGACGCCCATTGCGGCGGCGCTGACGCCTATGTTTTAGGCATTTGCTTATTGGACAGGCTGACCGGCGCGATCCCTGCCGCGAGGAAGAGCGCGGCGCGCCTGAGGGTCAAATTGTGAACGGACAAGGCGAAGGCGAAAGCTCATGAAAATCAAGAGCCTTTCGCGATGGCACGGCATTTGTAGGCAAAGGGCCGCGGCGGCGTTGGGGCCCCGCCAGAGGCTTCGTTCGCTCCGGGCTCCAACCTCGGGCCAACGCCAAGACGGGACACTCAGATGAAACTGGTGATTGCGATCATAAAACCGTTCAAGCTCGATGAGGTTCGCGACGCGTTGACGAGCATCGGCGTGCATGGACTGACGGTGACGGAAGTCAAAGGCTATGGCCGGCAGAAGGGGCACACCGAAATCTATCGCGGCGCCGAATATGCGGTCAGCTTTCTCCCCAAGCTGAAAATCGAGGTCGCTGTCGCCTCCGAGTTGGTCGCCAAGGCCATCGAGGCGATCGCCTCGGCGGCGCGCACCGGTCAGATCGGCGACGGCAAGATTTTCGTCACCCCGATCGAATCCGCGTTGCGCGTGCGCACCGGCGAAACCGACCAGGATGCGCTTTGATGTTTCGTTCCGTTCAGACCTTCGAGGAGAAAACTATGAGCCTTCGCCCGCTTCGAAATTTGCGTCGGACCGCCGTTGCGGGCGCTTCGCTGCTGCTGCTGTGCGCCGCGCCGGCCTATGCCGGCGCTCCGACGCCCAACCCGGGCGACACCGCCTGGATGCTCACGTCGAGCGCGCTCGTTTTGATGATGTCGATCCCCGGACTCGCGCTCTTTTACGGCGGCCTCGTCCGCACCAAGAACATGGCCTCGATCCTGACGCAGACCTTCACGATCGTCGCGCTGGTCGGCGTCTTGTGGACCCTTTACGGCTATTCGCTCGCCTTCGGCGACGGCGGAAGCTTGAATAAGTTCATCGGCGGATTGGGCAAGGTCTTCTTGAAGGGCGTCGACGCCAACTCGGTCGCCCCGACCTTCACCCCCGGCCACGTCATTCCGGAATACGCCTATTTCGTGTTCCAGATGACCTTCGCGATGATCACGCCGGCGCTCATCATCGGCGCCTTCGCCGAGCGCATGAAGTTCTCGGCGGTGTTCCTGTTCATCCTGCTGTGGGTGACGGTGATCTACTTCCCGATCGCCCACTGGGTCTGGGGGGTGGCCGATCCCAATGCGATCGTCGAGGCGGCGACCGAGCTCGCGGCTGCGACCACAGATGCGGCGAAGCAGGCTGCGCAGGAGAAGATCGACGCGATCACCGGATCGGTCGGATGGATCGCCGGCGGCCTGATGCCCTGGATGAAAGGCGTCGGCGCGCTCGACTTCGCCGGCGGCACGGTCGTCCACATCAATGCGGGCATCGCCGGCCTCGTCGGCGCGATCATCGTCGGCAAGCGCATCGGCTATGGCCGCGAGGCGCTGCCGCCGCATTCGCTCACCATGTCGATGATCGGCGCCTCGCTGCTGTGGGTCGGCTGGTTCGGCTTCAACGCCGGATCCAACCTCGAGGCGAATGGGACGACGGCGCTCGCCTTCGTCAACACGATGGTCGCAACGGCCGCCGCGGCGCTGTCCTGGCTCCTCACCGAATGGGCGACGAAGGGCAAGCCCTCCTTGCTCGGCTTGATCTCGGGCGCGGTGGCGGGTCTCGTCGCGGTCACGCCCGCCTCCGGCTTCGCGGGTCCGATCGGCGCGATGGCGCTCGGCTTCATCGTCTCGCCGATCTGCCTGTTCTTCGTCTCCAAGGTGAAGAATGCCTTCGGTTATGACGACGCGCTCGACGTGTTTGGCGTGCACTGCATCGGCGGGATCACCGGGGCGCTGGCGACGGGCCTCCTGGTCAGCCCCGCGCTCGGCGGCGTCGGCATCGTCGACTACACGAACATCGCCGATAACTACGCCGGCAAATACGATCTCGTCGCGCAGATGATCGCGCAGATCACCGCCGTCGTGGCGACGCTGCTCTGGTCGGGCGTGGGCTCGGCCATCCTCTACCTGGTCGTCAATCTCGTTGTCGGCCTGCGTCCGGCGCCCGATCAGGAGCGGGAGGGCCTGGACATCGCCGACCACGGCGAGCGCGCTTACAACTACTGACGTTTCCCCCCGACGACGACTGGAGCGGCGCCTTCGGGCGCCGCTTCTTTCACCCAGTGCGAGTTCCGCCAGCAGCCTTCGCTCTCTTGCGATCGGAGCTCGCCCATGTTCATCAGGCTCGGCGCCGGCGCTCGAGCGGCCTCTTCGAGCGCGCGGCGGGCCTTGAGTCCGCAACGGATGGGCCGTCACGCCGGTCCAGATCACAGACGAAAAAGCGGCGCGCTCGCTTCAGGGGAAATTCCATGACGATCTCTCGAACAGCTCTCTTCCTTCCGGGTCTCGCGCTCGCCGCGGCGCTCGTTTCGCCCTCTGTGACGTTGGCGCAGGACGCGGAAGTCAAACAATGCGCGACGCAATGGAAAGCAGCGATCGCGAACCCCAAATTCTATCAGCCTTGGCAGGACTATTTTATCGAGTGCAAGAAGCGCCTCGCCGCCGAGCCCGCCGCGAAAGCCGCCGCCGAACCGGCCCCGACGCCCCAGCCGGAGGCGAAGAAGGCCGAACCCGCAAAGCCTGCGCCCGCCGTCGCCGCGCCGGCTCCAGCCCCTGCGCCCGCCGCCGCGCCCGCGCCCGCGCCTGCGCCGACGCCGGCCGCCACGGAGCCCGCCAAACCCGCCAAGAAAAAGAAGCCGGGTCAAAACAAGCCTCAGCACTGAGCGCCTTCCGGAACGATAAACGCCCCGCCCGCGGATCACGCGGCGGGGCGTTTCTATGTCTGGACCGAGCTTCGCCTGGCGCAGCGCCTCACTCAGACGATGAGGCCGCGATATCTGATCGCAATCAGCAGCACCGACATCACCACGAAGCCGAGCAAGCCTTCTCCCACGTTTGGTCCGGTGGAACTCAGGCTCACGGAGACATTGTCGACGCCCTTGAAGCCCGGATACTGGTACGCGAGGAAGGTCAAAGTGTCGGCGCCGGCGGCGACAAGGCCGTCGACCGAATAATTTGTCCACGCGTTCGGCCCAAGGCCGACGTCAAGCACCAGGCTGCCATTCCAGAGGATTTGGGTGTCGCCTCCGGCGGTCGTCACGCCCTCGCCCGGATTGAATTCGAAACTCAGCGCGTAAACCGCTCCCTTGATGGTCGGCAGCGTTTGCTGGAGAGTGCAGTAATAGGTGCGGCAGCCTGTCGTGGCGAAATAGGCGCCCCCATCCGCAGGCGGCGTCACACCCCAGTAACTCGGCTCGGCGTACCAGCCGAAGCTGCTCCATCCGGTCAAATCGCCGGTCTCGAAGCCGGGGTTCGTCACGATATTCGTCGCCGCTTGCGAAGCGGCGCCCGCACCTATGGTGACCGCGGCGGCTAGCACAGCCGGAAGTACGATATTTTTTAAAAACATGTGATCTCCGCAAAGATATCAGACGGATGCTGCGCAGCGAGGACCGTTCGATCCATCGCCGAGGACGGCACCACAAAAATTGACGTTCGATTGTGGCGCCGGGCGGCGGAAATTTGAAGCCGCAAGGCGCTTAAGCTTAAAAAATTCTTAACATGTTGTATTTTTGCAACACTTTGATCCGACGGCTGGTAGCGGCTATCTCGCGAGCAGGCCGCGAACTGTGGTCGCCGCGCCTGCGAAGATGAAGAAAGCCAAGCCCGCGAGGCCGGCGCCGGGAACGGGGCCAGGAGCGCCGCTCAAGCTCACGGAGACGTTGTCGAGGCCATTAGCAAGCGGATTTTGGTAGCCCGAGAAGGTCAGCGTATCGGAACCGGTGCCGACGAGGCCGTTGACCGTGTAATACCAACCCGCGGTGATCAAAACTCATGGGCCCAATCGCGCAGTCCGATGGACATGATGCGCCAGGGCTGATCGACGAGCTTGTTCCAGGCGTCGCAGCAGTGATCGACGATGTTGTCGTAGGAGCTGAACACGCGGTTGGACAGCCAGTTGTCGCGCAGGAACTGCCAGACGTTCTCGGTTGGATTGAGCTCGGGGCATTTGGCCGGCAGCGGCAAGATGGTGATGTTTTCGGGGACTTCGAGCTTGGCGGTCATGTGCCAGCCGGCCTGATCGAGCATCAGCACGGCGTGGGCGCCGGGCGCGACGCGCGCGGAGATTTCCGCCAGGTGCAGGTTCATCGCGTAGGTGTCGCACTTCGGCAGGACGAGCGCGGCGCCCTTGCCGTCTTTCGGGGAGATTGCGCCGAAGATGTAGGTCGAAGCCGTGCGCTGATCCTTGGGTGCCGAAGGGCGCGAGCCGCGTTTCGCCCAGCGCCGGGTGATCTTGTTCTTCTGGCCGACGCGCGCCTCGTCGCCGAACCAGATCTCTATGTCGCGCGCCGCGACGCCTTTCTGGCGGGCGATCTCCTCCAGGCGCTCCGGGAAACTTTTTTAAAATCCTCGATCGCGCCCGCGGCTTGCGCATGGTGGCGCGGGCGCGCGGAGAGCTTGCGATAGCCCATCTTGCGCAGCTCACGGCTCACCGTCGTCTCGGAGATGCTGAGGCGGAACGTCTCGAACAGCCATTGGCAGAGGTCGACGATGCGCCAGCGCACGACGCCGTGGATCGCCGGCGTCGGGCCCACCTCGACGATGCGGACCAAAGCGGCGCGCTGCTCATCGTTGAGGAGCGACGGCTGTCCCGGCGCCTTGCGATCCACGAGGCCCTCCGGGCCAAAGGCGTTGAAGCGCAGGACCCAGTCGCGGACGATCTGCAGCGTCACTCCGCCGATCTTGGCCGCCTCGCTACGCGTCGCGCCGTCGTAAACTGCCGCCAGCGCCAAGAGGCGTCGCGCCTGCGGCCCATCCTTCGCGCGCTTGGCCAGAGCCCGAAGAGCCTTTGCGTCAAAGTCTTCCCGTAAACCGATCGCAGCCGCCATGGCGAACCTCCTGTCCGCCATGTCGAATCAGAAACCAACCGATTCGGGAATCCCCCGCGTGAGTCAGCCTCAGCGCGGGTTGGTATAAGTCGTCCACCCAAGCGGCCCGAGGCCGACGTCAGCCACTTCCGTTCCGTCCCAAAGAACCTTGGTGTCGGCTCCGCCAGTGGTCACATCGAGACCCGGATTGAATTCAAAACTCAGCGCGTAAGTCGCTCCGAGGGTAGTGGTCAGCGTCTGGCTGAGCCTGCAATAACCGTTAAAAGCGAGGATGCACGATGTGCTGGCGAAATATTTGCCGCCATCCGGGGGCGGGGTCACGCCGGCGGCAGATGACAGTACGGACCATCCTCCGTCCTGATTACGCCTGAAGGTCAGCCAGCTTGAGGAGTTGGTGGGGCATGGGGGCGGTTGAGAGAGCGACGGCGGCGAGACGCGGGATCATCTGGCCGAGATCATATCTTCGATTGAAGCGATACTCGAACTCGGCGAGGTAACGGGCAGCGTGCTTTTCTCGCACGGCGCGGTATGTTCCGAGGAGCGCCGCCTTGATGTTGCCAAGCGCCGTGTTGACCCACTTGAACGTGGGGTTCTTGACGGCGGCTCTTGCAGCCTTGGAGCCTGACCCGGCGATTATCGCCTTGTGCGAGCAACCAGCCTCAACGACGGCGGAAAAGCAGGCCAAGCCGTCGGAGACGACCTCGGCGCCCGGCGTCAACGCCGTGCTGGCGAGCTTTTTCAGCGCATGCTTGCTGAAGGCCTTTACCCGCCGCAAGATGATCTGATGCGGCTTGCCATCGTCGGTGGTCTGGACCGCGGCGACGAAGGGCGTCTTGCCTTCGGCGCCGCGCCCGGGAGGCCCGGAACGCTCGCCGCCGAGATAGGCGTCGTCCATTTGGATCTTTCCCTTCAGGCGTTTCGTGGCGTTGCGCTCGATCATGACCTGCGCGAGCTTGTGCTTCATCTTCCAGGCGGCGTTCTGGGTGATCCCGAGCCGTCGCGCGAGCTCGAGGCTGGAGATGCCCTGCTTGGTTTGCGTGAGGTGATACATGGCGGAAAACCACAGGCGCAGCGGCAGTTTGCTGGCGGCGAAGATGGTCCCGGCGCGCACCGAGGTCTGCTTGCGGCACGCGCCGCATTGGAACAGCAGGCGCATCCCGCGCGTCACGACACAGTGCGCCTTACCGCCGCAATCGGGGCATTCGAACCCGTTCGGCCAGCGCCAGTTGACCAGCGCCGCGTGACACTGCTCCTCGCTGCCGTAGGCCTTGTTGAACTCGGTCTCGCTGAGACCTTTCTGGAATTGCACCTTATTGCGCGCCATGGCCGAACCCTCCCAAAAACAGAATGTTCTGTTTTTGTTCTCACACGAAATTTCGGCTGACGCAAGGGCGTAATCAGGTCCTCCGTTATGGGAGATAGTCCAGCCTGTAAGATCGCCAGTCTCGAACCCTGGGTTCTGCACGATGTTGACCGCCGCCTGCGTCGAGGATCCCACGCCCAGCACGATCGCTGTCGCCAACAGCGCAGAGGCGCCTTTCGCCCTGAAGTCCATGATCAAACTCCTCTCATATTGATGGGGCCGCATCCCGGGGACGCTTCGGCGCGGGCAAGTATTTTTTCAGGGCTCCGGGCAAGATGGGGGCACCCAAAGCTTCGCGCAATAGCGTCGGCAATCACAATTGCACAAGTTAATGAATCATGAAATCTGTGGAGGCTGCCCAACTCTTGATAATCTTGAGCTGTTGTATTTTGGCAACAACTTGACCTCTGCGGTATCGAAGCCGCAGTCGGCGCCGTCGCGGTCCTGCGTAGCCCCGCCACCGCATCGATCGAGCTTGAATTCCAAGACCCTTTCCTCCTTTCTTAAATTCCCGCATGGCGTAAAAGGAAGCCATGCCCCTTCTCATGCCGGCCCCCGAGCCGCAGATCCTCTCGCGGCGCGACGAAATCGTCTCCAGGCTTCGGGCTTTGCTCGGGCCGGAGCGCGTCATCGCTGACGAAACGGCGCGGCGCGCTTATGATTGCGACGCCTTCACCATGTATCGCGCGCTGCCGCTCGTCGTCGCGCTGCTCGAGAGCGTGCCGGAAGTCTCGGCGATCCTGGCGCTCGCGCAAGACATGAACGTCAAGGTCGTGCCGCGCGGCGGCGGCACCTCGCTTTCGGGCGGCTCCATGCCGCTCGAGGACGGCATTCTGCTCGCGATGGGCAAGTTCAACCGTATTCTCGAGATCGACTATGAGAACCGCTGCGCCCGGGTGCAGCCGGGCGTCGCCAATCTCGCGATCAGCAAGGCGGTCGAGGCGCAGGGTTTTTACTACGCGCCGGACCCGTCCTCGCAGATCGCCTGCTCGATCGGCGGCAATGTCGCCGAAAACGCCGGCGGCGTGCATTGCCTGAAATACGGCCTCACCACGAACAACATCCTCGGTCTCGAGATCGTGCTGATGGGCGGCGAGGTTCTGCGCCTCGGCGGCAAGCGCCTCGACTGCGAGCCTTATGATCTCATAGGGCTCATGACCGGCTCGGAAGGGCTGCTCGGCGTTGTGACCGAGGTCACGGTGAGGCTCTTGCGCAGGCCGCCGCTCGCCCGCGCGCTGCTCCTCGGCTTTGAAAGCGTCGAGGCGGCGGCGCGATGCGTCGGCGCGATCATCGCAAAGGGAGTCATTCCCGCCGGCCTCGAGATGATGGATCGCGCCACGATCGGGGCGACCGAGCGCTTTCAGCCCTGCGGCTACCCGCGAGAAGCCGAGGCCATGCTGATCGTCGAGCTCGACGGAACCATAGCCGAGGTCGATCATCTCGTCGGCGTCGTCGCGGCCATCGCGACCGGGGAAGGCGCGACGACGGTCAAGGCCTCGACGAGCGAAGCCGAGCGCCTGCAATTCTGGGCCGGACGCAAAAACGCCTTTCCGGCTGTCGCCTGCATCGGGCCGGACTATCTCTGCATGGACGGGACGATCCCGCGCGGACGCCTTCCCGAGGCGATGCTCGGCATGGAGGCGCTCGCGAAAAAATACGGCTTGCGCATCGCCAATGTCTTTCACGCCGGCGACGGCAATCTGCATCCGCTCATTCTCTACGACGCGTCGGTCGAGGGCGACATGGAGCGCGCCGAGGCGTTCGGCGCCGACATCTTGCGCCTCTGCGTTTCGCTCGGCGGCGTGCTGACGGGCGAGCACGGCGTCGGCGTCGAGAAGCGCGATCTGATGGGCGAGATGTTCAGCGAGACCGATCTCGAGCAGCAGATGCGCGTCAAATGCGCCTTCGACCCGCAAGGCCGGCTCAATCCCGGCAAAGTGTTTCCGACGCTCCATCGCTGCGCCGAGCTCGGAGCGATGCATGTGCAGGGCGGCGCCTTGCCTTTCCCGGACATCCCCAGATTTTGATGAGCCTCGCCCCGCAAAACGAAAGCGCGCTCGCCGAGCTTCTGCGCGACGCCGCGGCGCGGGCTGAGCCCCTGCGACTCGCCGGCTCGGGCTCCAAACGCGCGCTTGGCCGGCCCTCCTCGGGAGAAGCGCTATCGCTTTCGGCCTTCAGCGGCGTCTCGCTTTACGAGCCCGAGGAGCTCGTGCTCACCGCGGGCGCCGCGACGCCGCGCGCCGAGATCGAGGCGCTTCTCTATGCTCATGGCCAGGAACTCGCTTTTGAGCCCATCGACTTCGGCGCGCTTTTTGGGTCAACGCCCGGCACGATCGGCGGCCTCGTCGCGACCGGCGCCTCGGGACCGCGCCGCATCAAGGCCGGGGCCTTGCGTGATCATCTGCTCGGCTTTCGCTGCGTGACGGGGCGGGGCGAGATCGTGAAATCGGGCGGGCGCGTGATGAAGAACGTCACGGGCTATGATCTTTCAAAACTCGTCGCGGGCTCCTTCGGCACGCTCGCGGCGCTGACCGAGGTGACGCTCAAAGTTTTGCCCAAAGCCGAGAGCGAGGCGACGTTGCTGCTTACCGGCCTCGATGAGGCGGCGAGCCTCGCCGCGCTGCGCCAGGCCTCGCAGGCGCCGGCCGACGCGAGCGGCTTCGCGATGCTGCCCGCAAGCGCGGGCCCGCTTTCGCAGGGGAAGAACGTCGCCGCGATCCGGCTCGAAGGAGCGGCGATCTCGCTTCCCTCGCGGCGCGACGAGCTCACCACGCTTCTCACGCCCAAGGGCGGCGCCTTCGAGACGCTCGACGCGGCCGCCTCTCGCGCGCTGTGGCGGCGGTTGCGCGACGCCGAGCCCGTCGCGCAAACGCCGGGCGATTTGTGGCGCGTCTCGCTTGCGCCGACCGATGGCGCGAAGCTCCTGGAGCGCTTGCGCGCGGCGGGCGCGGCGCCGATCGCGCATTTCTATGACTGGGCGGGCGGGCTCGTCTGGCTTTGCTTTGAGCCGGCGGAAGACGCGCAGGCCGGCGTGCTGCGCCCGCTCGCGGAAGAGCTCGACGGCCAGGCGACGCTTTTGCGCGCGGGTGACGAGATCAGAGCCCGCGTCGGCGTCTTTCAGCCGAAGCCTTCCGCGCTCGCAGCGCTCTCCCGCCGCGTGAAGGAAAGCTTCGATCCCGCGCATATTCTGGAGCGCGGCCGGCTTTGCGCGGAGTTCTGATCCGATGCAGACGCATTTCCCGCCGGCTCTTCTCGAAAATCCCGACATGGCGCAATCGGAAAAAATCCTGCGCGCCTGCGTGCATTGCGGCTTCTGCACGGCGACCTGCCCGACCTTTCTCTTGACCGGCGACGAGCTCGATAGTCCGCGCGGCCGCATTTATCTCATCAAGGAGATGCTCGAGAACGACCGGCCGGCGGATGCGCGCACGACGCGTCATCTCGATCGCTGTCTCTCGTGTCTGGGCTGCATGACGACCTGTCCCTCGGGCGTCCATTACATGCATCTCGTCGATCATGCGCGCGCCCATGTCGAGAAGACTTACGTCCGTCCGCTCCCCGACCGGCTCTTGCGTTCGGCTCTCGCCTTCGTGCTGGCGCGCCCCGGCTGGTTTCGCCTGGGGCTGAGGCTCTCGGCGCTAGCGCGGCCGTTCAAAGCTTTCCTGCCGAAGCGCCTTGGCGCGATGCTGGCGCTCGCCCCGGTTAAAATTCCCAACGCCTCCGACGTCGACCGCCCGCAAATTTTGCCCGCGCAGGGCGCGCGAAAAATGCGAGTCGCGCTGCTCAACGGCTGCGCGCAGCAGGCGCTCGATGCGGCGATCAATGAGGCGACGGTGCGCCTCTTGACGCGCTTTGGCGTCGAGGTCGTCGTGGCGGAAGGCGCGGGCTGCTGCGGCGCGCTCGCGCATCATCTCGGCAGGTCCGAGACCTCGCGGGAATTCGCGGCGCGCAACATCGACGCCTGGACGCGCGAGATCGAGAGGGGCGGGCTCGACCGGATCGTCATCAACACCTCGGGCTGCGGCACGACGGTCAAGGATTACGGTTTTCTGTTCCGCGACGACCCGGCACGAGCCGAAGCGGCGGCGCATGTCGCGGCGATCGCCCGCGACGTAAGCGAGGTTCTCTCCGAGCTTGCGATTCCCTGGCCCGCCGCCTCGCCGAGGCTGCGCGTCGCTTACCATTCTGCCTGCTCGCTACAACACGGGCAAAGGATCACGGGGGAGCCCATGGCTTTGCTCGAGGCGGCGGGCTTCGAGGCGCTGAGCGTTCCCGAAGGGCATGTGTGCTGTGGCTCGGCCGGGACCTATAATCTGTTGCAGCCGGAACTGGCCGGGGCGTTGCGCCGGCGCAAGGTCGCCGCCATCGAATCCCTCGCGCCCGACGCGGTCGCCGCCGGCAATCTCGGCTGCATCACGCAGATCGCCGCGGGAACCGAGATTCCCGTCCTGCATCTCGTCGAGCTTCTGGATTGGGCGAGCGGCGGACCGAAGCCGGCGAGGCTTTCGGGCTGAGGCGCGGGCAGGCCCCCTCCCTGTCCCTCCCCCGGTTTTACGGGAGAGGGGACCCTAACGATCAGCGTTTCGCGGAACTTCATTCAAACCCCGAATCTTCTCCCTCTCCCGCTTGCGGGGGAGGGTCGGGGAGGGGGTTCGTGAGCCTCAGGCGGCCAGCAGCCGCTGCACTTCATTGACGAGGTCGCGCAGATGGAAGGGCTTCGAGAGAACCTTCGCCTGGCTCGGAGCGTGGTTGTCGGGGTTGAGGGCCACCGCGGCGAAGCCCGTGATGAACATGACCTTGATGTCCGGGTCGAGCTCGGTCGCCCGGCGCGCCAGCTCGATGCCGTCCATCTCGGGCATCACGATGTCGGTGAGCAGCAGTTCGAAAGGCTCGACCCTGAGCTGGTCATAGGCGTCGAGGCCATTGTCGAAGGAGACGACGGCAAAGCCTGCGTGCTGCAACGCCTTGACCAGAAAGCGCCGCATGTCGTGGTCGTCCTCGGCCAAAAGAATCTTTGCAGGTGTGTCGGTCATCTCGCGCCTCTAGGTGTTTACCCCTATAGGGGGGCAGCTTGGTAAAAATCGCGTGAAAACCTCCAAAATTTCCGTTACCGTAATCAAAGTTTACCGCCAAGCTGCTAAAGACGCCAGCAGGTTCATTGCGACGGGCGCGCGCCGCGCCGTTCAGGGCGACGAGGCGACAAGGAAATCGAAAGAATCATGACGGGCGTGTTCGAGCCGGATCGATTGCAGCGGGCGCTGGAGGCTGGACAGAATTCGCCGGTCGAGCCGGAATTTGACGAGCCGCTGGCGCTTCTGGCCGCACCGGAAGCCGCGACGCCGCTCGTGTTCTCCTCGCCGCATTCGGGACGAATTTATCCGGCGCGCTTCCTCGAGGCGACCCGGCTCGACATGGCGACGCTGAGGCGTTCCGAGGACGCCTTCGTCGACGAGCTCTTCCAGCCTGCGGCGGCGCTCGGCGCGCCGATGCTCAGCGCCAAATTTCCGCGCGCCTATCTCGATCTGAACCGCGAGCCTTACGAGCTCGATCCGCGCATGTTCGAGGACGCCTTGCCGGAGAGCGCCAATCTGCGCTCCTTGCGCGTCGCCGCGGGCTTGGGCACGATCCCGCGGGTCGTGGCCGACGCGCGGGAGATCTATCGCGAGAAGCTGCGCGTCGCCGACGCGCTAAAGCGCATCAAGGGACTCTACGAGCCTTATCACGCGGCGCTCGTCCAATTGATGAATCGCGCGCGTCAGGAGCATGGGCTCGCGGTGCTGATCGATTGCCATTCGATGCCGACCTTGATGGCGCGCGACGGCGCCTCCGCGCGCGCCGAGAAGCGCCGAGTCGATTTCGTGATCGGCGACCGCTTCGGCGCGAGCTGCGAGGGACGTTTCGCCGACGCGATCGAGGAGACGCTGCGCCGCTTGGGCTATAATGTTCATCGGAACCGGCCTTATGCGGGCGGGTTCATCACCGAGCATTACGGGCGTCCGGGCGCGGGCCGGCACGCCGTGCAGATCGAGGTCGCGCGCAGTCTCTACATGGACGAGTCGAGGCTCGAGCCCAACGATCAGTTCCATGTCGTGGCGAAGCATCTGCGCGAGGCGATCGGCGAGCTTTTGCGCGCCATCGGCGAGGGCGGCGCGGACCAGCGGCTCGCGGCGGAATAGGGCCGCCGGCTCTCCTTTCGCCTGCTTCGTGAGCGTGACGTGGCGCAGGCGGCCGTCATTGAGAGCGAAGCGAAGCAATCCAATATAGCATTCTTCTTCATCTCAGCGTAGCTGAAGGAGACGACAGGAGTGGCCGACGCGGCTCCTGGGTCGCTTCGTCGCTACGCTCCTCGCTTATGGCGGGCCTTCCGCGGGCTGGGGACTTGTCACGCATTAGGATCAATCTTCGGGGAGGCGCATGACGGCGGTCGATTTCGAGAAATTCGTCGAGGAGCTCGCACACGTCTCCGGCGAGGCGATCCTTCCCTTTTTTCGCACGATGCTGGCGGCGCACAACAAATCTTCCGGCGGAGGCTTCGACCCGGTGACGGAAGCCGATCACGCGGCGGAGACCGCGATGCGGCGCCTGATCGAGCAATTCTTCCCCGAGCATGGAATCATCGGCGAGGAATTCGGCGACCGCAGGTTGGACGCCGAATATGTCTGGGTGCTCGATCCGATCGACGGCACCAAGTCCTTCATTTGCGGCTTTCCGACCTGGGGCACGCTGATCGGCCTCTCGCACCGGGGCGCGCCGGTCTATGGCCTGATGAATCAGCCCTTCACGCGCGAGCGCTTCTTTGGCGACGGCGAGGCCGCCTTCTGGTCGCGGCATGACGGCGCCGAGAAGCGCAAGCTCACGACGCGGCGCTGCGCCTCGCTTTCCGAGGCGACGCTGATGACGACGTCGCCGCTTCTGATCGAAGAGGAGCGCCTCGAGCCTTTCCGCCGCGTCGAGAAGCAGGCGCGACTCTCGCGCTACGGCGGCGACTGTTACGCCTATTGCGCGCTCGCCGCCGGCCATGTCGATCTGGTCATCGAGTCGGGACTCAATCCCTACGACATCGTCGCGCTGATCCCGATCGTTCGGGGCGCCGGCGGCGTCGTCACGACATGGAGCGGCGAGGATGCGTCGAACGGCGGCGCGATCGTCGCCGCCGGCGATCCGCGCGTGCATGAGGCGGCGCTCAAACTGCTCGGAGAATGAGGCGCGGTCGCGCGGCGGCGTTCGTCATTGCGAGCGAAGCGAAGCCATCCAGGAGCAACAACAGCAGCTTTTGTCGGCTGGCTCAAGTTTCAAGAGGCGTCGAGGATCGCGGAGGCCGCCCCGGGATGGCTTCGTCGCTTCGCTCCTCGCGATGAGCCACGCTTGCGCGTGCGCCGACGGCTTTTCACGCAACAAGGCTAGAGGCCTCCCCCGAAAGCCTGCGCAATATCGGCGACGAGATCGTCGGGGTGCTCGACGCCGATCGACATGCGAATGAGCGATGGCGTGATACCGATCTCGCGCCGCGCCTCCTCGGTCAATCCGGAATGCACCGTCGTCGCCGGATGGCAGATCAACGACTCCGTGCCGCCGAGACTGACCGCCAGCTTGAAGAGCTGCAGGCGATTGAGGAAGGCGAAGGCTTCCGCCTGACCGCCCTTCACGTCGAAGGAAAAGGTCGAGCCCGCCGACGAGGACTGTTTCTCCATGACTCTGCGCGCCGGGTGATCGGCGGGCAGCAAAGGCGGATAATGCACGCGCGCCACCTTCGGGTGCTCTGCAAGGAAGCGCGTCACGGCCGCCGCGTTGGCGGCCGCCCGCTCCATGCGCAGCGACAGCGTCTCCAGCGAGCGCGCCAGCATCCAGCACGAATGCGGATCGAGCTGCGTGCCAATAGCGCTGCGCATGGCGCGAATGGGCTGCAGGTCTTTGACCGAGCCGAGAACCGCGCCGCCGATGAGATCGCTGTGGCCGCCAACATATTTCGTCAGCGAATAGAGCGACAGATCGGCGCCATGCCGAAGCGGCGATTGAAACACGGGGCCAAGCAGCGTGTTGTCGCAGCACAGGAGCGGGCGAGAGCCTTGACGACGCGCAATATCCTCCGAAATGCGTCTCACCAGCGCAATGTCGACGAGGCTGTTCATCGGATTGGACGGCGTCTCGATGAAGATCATCGCGATGCGACCCTCGGCGCCGGCGCGCTCGGCGGCGGCGCGAATGTTTTTCTCGTCGAGGCCGTCCGTGAAGCCGACGCTTTTGACGCCGAAAGGCGCGAGCGTTTTCAAGAGGAGCGTTTCTGTGCCGCCGTATAGCGGCCGACTGTGCAGGACCGTCTCGGCCGGCCGCACATAGGCGAGCATCGCCGAGGCGATGGCGGCCATGCCCGAGGCGAACACGAGACCGCTTTCGGCCTTTTCGTAAATCGCCAGGCGATCCTCGACGATTTCGAGATTGGGATGATTGAAACGCGAATAGATGAGCCCCGGCGGCCCTTCTTCCGCCGGAGCGCGCCGGCCGGCCATAATGTCGAAAAAGTCGCGGCCCTCCTCGGCGGTCTTGAAGACGAAGGTGGACGTCAGGAACACCGGCGGCTTGACGGAGCCTTCCGAAAGACTGGGGTCATAGCCGTAGCCGAGCATCAGCGTCTCCGGCTGCAGCTCGCGATCGCCGATCTTCGCCTTGTGATAGCGCACGGGGGCCATGGCAGATTCCCTTCCCGTCAAAGCGGTTTGAGATCTAACTCAGATAGAGCGCCAGATGGCGGACGGCAGCCTCACCCGAGCCGGCGTTCCTCGGGGCGCAAGTGGCATCCCAAGAAAACGAATCGCCGGTCATGCTCACAAACAAATAGACGCGCCGCAAGCGCCTCAGCGGTCGTCGCTCCGGCAAAAGAGCCGGTCAAGCGCGAGGGCGCCCGGGCCGCGCGCGATGAGCACGAGGAGCAGCGCCGCCCAATAGGCGTGCACGGTCCACCAGGCGTCGGGAAAGACGAAGACTTGGATCACCAGCGTCATCGCCAGAAGGCCCAGCGCCGAGAGTTGCGTCAGCAATCCGAGAACGAGCAGCATGGGCAGCACGCATTCCGCCGCCGTCGCGAGATAGGCCGCGATCTCCGGCGACAGCAGGGGCACTTTGTATTCCTGCGCAAAGAGCGCGAAGGTCGAGTCCTTGATCGACGTCGGGAGCGTGTAGGAAAGCTCCTGGCCAAGGATCGTCGCGCCGAATTGCGGCCCATCGACCTTCGTCTGTCCCGAGGCGAAGAAGGGATGCGCCGCGACGATGCGCACGAAGAGCGCGACGAGCGAATAGGGGATCGCGTCGAAAACGCTTTGGCATAGTCTCAACAAATTCATTGTCTGTCTCCTGTTTTACCGCGTCATGAGCTTGATTGGGTCGATAGAGCCGTCATCGCGAGCGAAGCGAAGCGATCCAGGGGCCGTTCGAGCGATTCCTGCTCTTCGGCAGCCGCAGGGGGACGACGAAGGATGCTGTCCTGGCTCCTGGATGACATCGTCGCTGCGCTCCTCGCAATGACGGGCGCATCTCTACGCCAGGGTTAGGTTTCCACGCCGCGCCGGTGCGCGACGCGGATGCCGACGATCGCGCGCGCGGAAAAGAGCAGGCTCAGCATCGCGGCGAGGTCGAAGTCGGCGGTAGAGTCCAACGCGCGCGCGATCGCCTCGCCGAGCGTGCGTCCTTCGATGATCGCGCTCAGAAAGGCGCGCCCGCCTAAAGGCAGAAGATGCGCCTCCACATCGAGATCGGGGCGCAGGATCAGCGCGTCCTCGCCATGTTCGAGCATCAAGATTTCCGGCGGGTCATCGCCCTGATGCGCGCGCCAGATCGACAAGACGGGACGCCTCGAAGCGATGATTTCGAGCGAGGGATGGAGCGTGAGCGCGGAGCGGTCCAAGTCTTCGGGCTTAAGGCTCGCGATAAGGGCGGGAGCAAGCGGCGTCGCGTCAGCCGCATGATAGGCTCGGCCGAGCGCCGCCTCGAAGCGCGCCATGTCGCCGAGATAGTCGAATTCGGCGAAGGGCGGGAAAGCCTCGAGGAACTCCGCGAAGCCCTCGCCATATTCAAGCAGAACCGGCGAGCGTGGCGGCGTCTGGCGTGCGAAGAGCGCGGCGCCCGCATCGAAACACTCCGCCCCGAGTAGGCGCCGGCACACGGGAAAGCGCGCGCCGAGCGCCTCGATCAGGCCGAAGACGACATTGTTGCGATAGATGGCGAAGCGGCGCTCGGGAAGTCCACAGGGCGGCGGCAGCGCGGGATCGAGAAGGGCCGCAGCGAAGCCCGCGTAATCGAAAGCCTGAGCGCCCATGGGCTTCGCGCCTCTTGTCGACTCAGTTCTTGATCGGCTCGAGGCTGCCATTGCCTTTGGGCGTCGTCATCGAAAGGCAGGTTCCCTTCGGCACGAATTTCCAAGCGTTGCCCTGATAATCGGCCTTCGACGTTCCGGCGCAGGAGGTGCCTGGGCCCGCGGCGCAGTCGTTCTTGCCTTTCAGGGAGACGCCGAAACATTTCTCCTGCTCAGGCTTATCCGCCTTTGCGGAATCCAGCCCGGCCATGGCGACGGTAAGAGCAGAGGCGAGCAACAGGGCGGTGGAAGCGTGCTTCTCGGACATGGGCTAATCCTTTCGAAACATCGTGGGTCGCGCGATGGCGGAGACGCGACGCGCGCCTCGAAAACGACTTTCGTGCTCTAGGCGAAAAATGTAACAGCGCCGCCGCAGGAAAATGTCAGCCCTCGACGCCGACCCGCGCCGGCCGGAAAGCGCCTCGACGCTGCGCTGCAAAGCGGAGAGGGTGAAGCTCTTGGGCGTCGGCAGCCATTGAGGCCTTCCAAATGTTTCTCAAAAGCCGGGCTTGAAAAGCTGAGACGCCTTCCCTATACCATCCACGTGGATGGTGAAGGGATGGCCTGCCTTGAAAACTCGCCCTGAAAAAGCCGGGGACTTAGAAAAGATTACCGTCAATCTCGGCTATGTCGACCTCGGCCATGTCGATCTGCTGGTGCGCGAGGGCTTCTACTCCAACCGCACCGACTTCATCCGAACAGCCATACGTAATCAGCTCGCCAGTCATTCGGACGCGGTCAAACAATCGATAACGCGGCACACGCTGGAATTGGGATTACGGCGCTACAGCCGTGAGGAACTCGAAGCGGTGAGAGCTTCGGGCGAAAAGCTGCGCATCCGAATCCTGGGCCTTGCGGCGATCGACGAGGACGTGACGCCCGATCTTGCGCGCGAGACAATCGCGTCCGTCCACGTTTTGGGCGCGCTCCAGGCCAGCAATGCTGTGAAAGCGGCGCTCGCGGATCGAATCACGTGATCGCGGCGTCGATGCTCCAACCGGAAAACTGAAAATGAAATCGATCATTCCCGCTATACTGGAGGCGACCAGACTGACCGGCGCGCGCGATCTCGCCGGCGCGACCCGGCTCATTCAACAGGCGCTGAACGGATCCGGTCCAGAGCCCGAGCCTGAGACAAACATAACGACTCATCGTCTGCTCGAGGGTCCCGGCGCCGCTGCCAGGCATAAGGAGAGCGCCGGTCCGGCGCGCAGCGCTCGCCCGCGGAAACCGCTGGCCGAGGCTCTCGACCTGCTGCGGACTTTCAAGCCGCCGCGCATCGATCTGGGCGGCTTGCCGCTGGCGAGACACCCCCAACCCCCGGTTCCCGAGGGCGCCGCATATTTCACGCGCAGTTTTTCCTGCGCGGCCGGCTCGCGAGACTACAAGCTCTACATGCCAAGCAGCATACAGGAGAAGCCGCCGCTGATCGTGATGTTGCATGGCTGCACGCAAAACGCCGACGACTTTGCTGTCGGAACGCGAATGAACCAACTCGCGGAAGAAGGCGGCTTCATCGTCCTCTATCCAGAGCAGTCGGCGGCCGCCAACGGCTCCATGTGCTGGAATTGGTTCAATCGCGCGCATCAAACGCGCGACGTCGGCGAGCCGAGCATCATCGCGAGCCTCACGCAGAGCGTCATCGAGGAATTCGGCGTCGACGCCGATCGGGTCTTCGTCGCGGGACTTTCGGCTGGCGGCGCCATGGCGGCGGTCCTGGGCGAAACCTATCCCGACCTTTACGCGGCGATGGGCGTTCACTCCGGCCTTGCCTTTGGCGTCGCCGCCGACGTCGTTTCGGCCTTCGCCGCCATGCGCGGCCATGTCAATCCCGCGCAGAACGACCAGCCGAAAGCCCGCTCCGGCTCGGACAGCGCAGTACGCGCAATTATCTTCCACGGCGCCGCGGATCAAACGGTTCACCCCTCCAACGGCGGGATGATCTTCTCCGACGCGCGGTCGGGCCACGCCGACAGGGTGCGGCTCATTGAACAGGACGATGAACAGGGCGGACGGACGTTTCGGCGCACCATGATGGTTGATCTGAAGGACCACGCCTGCGTCGAGCATTGGGAGATCGAGGGGCTCGGCCACGCCTGGTCGGGCGGCGACCCAAAAGGATCATACGCCGACCCGCACGGCCCCGATGCGTCGCGCGAAATGCTGCGCTTTTTCCTCGAGCCCGAAGTCGAACGGGAAGGGGCATGAAACAGGGCGCGAAGCGTCGGATCTAAGCCGCCAGACTTTCGCGCCTCACCCCTTGACGCCGAAGCCAACGCCGATCATCGGCAGCTCACACGAAACTGGAGCGCTTCATGTCCGACGAACCTTCTGACGCGCGCAAGTCCTTCGGCGACATTGCGCCCGATCTCGCGGAGATCACCGATAAGATTCTGTTCGGCGACGTTTGGGCGGATCGCGCGCTGTCTCCGCGTGATCGCAGTCTTGTGACGATCACCAGTCTTATTTCGCTTTATCGCAGCAATGAGTTGCCATTCCACCTCAAAAAGGCGCTGGCGAACGGACTCACGAAGAACGAAATCGTCGCGGTGATCACGCACTTGGCCTTCTATTCGGGTTGGCCCACGGCAATGACGGCCCTCAAGATCGCGCGGACCGTATTTGAAGAGGCCGACGGCTGACCCATCCCGGTTCGTGAGTTGCAGTCCGACCGCCGTTTTTATTCATGGTGGTGTGCGCTTTTTTGAGTTCTTCTTCTTCCCGCTACGGTGGCTCATGGCGCCTCGAGCAGCGGCTCCGCTTCGGAAATGGACAGGGCTCCAAGCGTTGGATTTCAGCCGCCAGAATGTCGGCGTTATCTTGGAGCGAATCCATAAAATTCACTGTCGTCGAGCGCGAACCCGCGTCTTTGCTTTCGTAGGCAGGCAAATCGACTGAATGTATCCGCCGATTGCGCGTTCAACTATGTT
>CAVRKL010000006.1:0-334817 GCA_963722205.1 uncultured Alphaproteobacteria bacterium | reverse complement strand
GTTAGATCATGAGCGCCCAAAAAGAAAAAAGCGCCTTCATGTTCGCCGCAGGAACATGAAGACGCTCTTTAGCGGAAATGTCGTGGAGAGCGTTAAGCCGTGATGCGCTCGTCAGCCTCAGAGGGCTCGCGCAGCACATAGCCGCGGCCCCAGACGGTCTCGATATAATTGCGGCCTTCGCTGGCGTTGGCGAGCTTCTTCCTCAGCTTGCAGATGAAGACGTCGATGATCTTCAGCTCCGGCTCGTCCATGCCGCCATAGAGGTGGTTGAGGAACATCTCCTTGGTCAGCGTCGTGCCCTTGCGCAGCGAGAGCAGCTCCAGCATCTGATATTCCTTCCCGGTCAAATGCACGCGGGCGCCGCCGACCTCAACAGTCTTCTGGTCGAGATTGACGACGAGGTCCCCCGTGGCGATGACCGACTGGGCGTGCCCCTTCGAGCGGCGCACGATCGCATGGATGCGGGCGACGAGTTCGTCCTTGTGGAAGGGTTTTGTGAGATAGTCGTCGGCGCCGAAACCCAGCCCCTTCACTTTGTCCTCGATGCCGGCCATGCCCGAAAGAATGAGGATCGGCGTCTTGACCTTTGCGACGCGGAGCGTGCGCAGCACCTCGTAGCCGGACATGTCGGGGAGGTTCAGGTCGAGCAGAATGATGTCGTAATCATAGAGCTTGCCGAGGTCGATGCCTTCCTCGCCGAGATCCGTCGTATAGACGTTGAAATTCTCGGACTTCAGCATGAGCTCGATACTTTGAGCCGTTGCGCTATCGTCTTCGATCAGTAAAACGCGCATGTCAGTTCCCCACCGAGCCCCTGCCTAGCCTGAGACGATCCATTGCCGGAGGCTGCCGGCGCGTCTTGCCAAACCCCAGTCGAACGCCACTGTGCCGATTTAATTAACCCTAACTCTCCAATAGTTAAGAAACCCTCACTGACGCTCGACAATCGTCGACCAAGCGCTCCGTCTTCCTCCTTGCCTCGAGTCAGTCGTTTTCGTCCGGGCTTCTTTGTAGGACAAGTCTCGCATCGCCCGGCCCGAATCACTCGCTAATAATTGTATAACCCGCAACCGCCCCGGCGTGAATCCGGACAACCCTCAGACGCCTCAATTATTACCAACGGGCTTGCGCGAACGGCGCCGCAAGGACGCATTTGCGCAAGGGCAGCGCAATTTTAAGAGGCGGATTTCTCTCAATGCGCCTCAGCAAGCAGCGCGTCGAGGCGCCCCGCTTCCTCGAGGCCGTAGAGGTCGTCGCAGCCGCCGACGTGGCTCTCGCCGATGAAAATCTGCGGAACGGTGCGACGCCCGCCGGCGCGCTCGCTCATCTTCGCGCGCCCAGCGGAATCGCCGTCGATGCTGATCTCCTCGAAGCTCACGCCCTTTTGCGTGAGAAGGCGCTTTGCCGCGATGCAATAGGGGCAGCTGGAGGTGGTGTAGATGACGACCTTGGGCATCTGCGTTTCCGATTCTAAACGAGTCTCGGCCTGGATATCTCGCGATATCCAAGCGCGTCGAGGCCGCGATGGGTGGAAAGCTTTTCGGCGACCGCGACTCGAAGATTTTCCGCGCGCTGTCGCCACTGGGCAAGCCTAACACGGCGCGGTTTGGATTTGGAGAGGTCAAGAAAGCCGCCGCCGTTCAATGCGACGGAGGTCTGGGTCGGCATGTCCCCCGGCGAATCAGCCGCCTTCCCACAACCACGCCGCGCCCCGCACGCCGCTGCTGTCGCCGTGGCGATTCTTGACGATCGGTGTCACCAGCGCGTCAGTGAAGGCGTAATCTCCGACGAGTTTCTCCAAACCATGATAGAGCCGGTCAACATTGGAAACGCCGCCGCCGAGCACGATTACGTCGGGATCGACGACATTGACGACCGACGCGAGCGCACGCGCCAAGCGGTCTCGATAAGCGTCGAGCGCCCCGAGCGCCAAAGGATCGCCGCTGTCAGCGCGCCGCGATACGTCCTCCGCAGCGACCCTTTCGCCGTTCCCGCCGCCATACTCCTCGGCGAGAGCGCCGCCGCAGAGAAAGGTCTCGATGCAGCCCTCGCGCCCGCAATAGCAACGTGGACCGGGAAATTCGTCGCGCCGCATACGCGGCAGCGGATTGTGGCCCCATTCGCCGGCGAGCGCGTTGGCGCCCCTCAGCAGCCTGCCGCGAACCATCAGGCCGCCGCCGACGCCCGTGCCGAGGATGACCCCGAAGACGACCTCCCTGCCCTGGCCGGCTCCATCCGTAGCCTCTGATAAGGCAAAGCAATTGGCGTCATTTTCGATCCGCGTCTCGCGGCCGAGCGCCCGACCGAGGTCTTCGGCAAAGGGACGGCGGTTCAAGACAAGCGTGTTGGCGTTTCTGATGACTCCGCTCTGCGGCGAGATCGAGCCCGGCACGCCGACCCCGACCCGCGCTTCTCGACCGATCTCCGCTTCAATCGCGCGGACGAGAGCGACAATGGAGTCAACGATAGCGGTGTAATCGGAAGCGGGCGTGCGAATCCGGCGGCGAAAGAGCGTCGCGCCGGAAGGGTCGAGCGCGATCGCCTCAGTCTTCGTTCCGCCGAGGTCGACGCCGACGCGGAGCCACCCGGCTGTCATCGGGTCCGCGCGCGATCGAGGTTCTTGGCGTCCTTTAGAGCCGGTTTGGCGGACTCGTCTATGCGCGCCTGGTCGAGATCGAGATCCATCGCCTTCACACCGTCCCATTTCGCTCCGATGAAGTCGGCGCCGGATGCATCGGCGTCCTCGAGCGCCGCTCCCGAGAAATTGGCGCGCGCCGCGCGCAGGAAGCGGAGATCGGCGTAGCTCAGATTGGCGGCCGTGAAATCGGCTTCCTCGGCGTTGGCCGTGCCGAGCACGACGCGCATCAAGCCCATCGACTGATTCTTCATGTCCGAGGAGAGATCAGCCTCGACGAACTTCGCTCGGCGCAGGCTGGCGCCAGTGAGATCGCCAGTGACGCGGGCAAGCGAGAAGTCCGCGTCATCGGCGCGCATGCGCTGCATTTGCGCGGAGAAAAGATGCGCGTCGACAAAGGACGCACGGCTGACATCCGCTTCCAGCAGCCAAGCCTGATCGAGAATCGCATGATCGAGCTTCGCACCCACGAGTCGCGTCTTCACGAGGCGGGCCGCGTGGAGATTCGCATTGGAGAGATCGAGGCCCGAGAGATCGAGGCCGTTGAGGCTCTTTTCCGAGAGGTCGAGCGGCGCCCCGCCGTTCCTCGCCCTGAGGGCGGCGGCTTCGATCGCTTCGCGCGTAAGCTCGGCTTGGGAATAGGCAGGCTGCGCGAGGTCCACCCCGCGCAGCATGTCCTGAGCGCAAGACGGCTCCGTCACGACCAACAGGGAAAGGATGGCTCCCGCCAGGACGAGCCGCGAAACGGCGAGAATCGGTCTTTCGCGCAAAGCGCGCTCTATCATCTTGGACTCGGTCACGTTTTAGCGCTCTGAGGCTGGTGCGCGACGAGTTCCCGCGCTTGCTGAATCCACTTGCCGCGCTCGATCCGGCCGGGGCTGGCGAGCGCCGCGCCGATCCATCGCGCGTTGTCGAGACTCCAATCGGCGATTTGATCGAGGTGGTAAACGCCCAGCGCGTTGAGCTTTTCCTCGCTCTTGGGCCCGATTCCCTTGATCTTCTTAAGATCGTCCGCACCAGCAGCGCGCGGTGCGGCCAGCGCCTCCGGCCGCTTGCCAGGCCGTGTCTTCTCGCCCGAAGGCGCCACAGGCGCGGTGGCGTCGCGCGTCGTCGGCGCCGGTGCGACTCGCGCCGACGGCGGATGAGTCGTCTCGGCGCGTCGGAGCACTCTGCCGCCATTGAACTGGGTGATCGGCGCAGCCGCCTGCCGCGATTTCGGCTTTTCCGTGGGTTTGGCCGATGTCGCTGTTCTGATGGCGCCCCCACCCAAAACGCCAAAAAAATAGCCGCAGCCCGCCAGCAAAGCGACGTCCAAGGTCAGCGCCGTCCGTCCCTCAAACTTGTCGGCCAAGACGGCCGCGACAAGCAGGGTGATGATCGCGGTTCCGAGCAGCGCGAAACCCTTGTTGGGAATTAGGCCGGCGCCCCGCGGCTTCAACGCGACTCCGACGACGACGCCGAGCGCGGCGGCGCTGATGAACCAGGGCCAGCCGAGTGTCAGCAGATAGAGCATACGCCTTTTTCTCCTTCCCCCTCGCGCAGGCCAGGTTTGGCGTTGCAGACTGGAATTTTCAGGGCGTTGCGACCTCGGGCGTGGTCAGCCGCAATACGAGACCGTAACCCTGCGGCAGCTTCAAGGCGAGCCATTCGCCTGGGTTGCTCGCCGGCTTCCTCTCGCCCACGAGGGTGAGCAGCCGATCTGCGACGATCAGATCTCCCTGGCGAAGCTCCGCCAGAGCGCGGATCCCAGCAGCGATCGCCGCCGAAAACTCCCGGGGGGCGCCGCCGGCCGGCGCCAGCGCGTCCGAGATTGCGGCTCCCTGACAGAGGTCCGCCGCCAGAGCCCGTATTTGACCGAGTTCTTTGTACGGCCCCGCCCCTTCCAGCCTGAGCGAGCCCGAGCTCAATTTGGCCGAGAATACGAAGGGCGACACGGGCGCTGGCGCGACTTCTAGCTCAACAGTCTTGGCGCCGGCAGGCGGGGAGGCCGCAGCGACCAGAAGTTTCCCGTAGTCGACGCCCGGTCGAGCTTCGCCGCGCAGCGACAGGGTCGCGTCCGAGAGCTTTGCGACGCCCGGATCGAGCGCCCCGATCTGACTCGATGCGAAGACCGCAAGGCTTGCGAAAGCCTTGGGCGCGCCATTCGCCCATTCGGTGCGGTCCTCGACCTCGAGCCCGAGCTTGGCAAGCGCCTGTCCTACCTGGTCCCGGAATTGCCCCGGCGGGGCGGAGCCCGTTATCACCACCCGCGGCCCCTGACGCTGCAGGCCGAGCACGAACGGCTTTCGCGTCTCAAGCAATCGCGTCGCATCGATGGCTCTGCCAACGCCCGGAAGGCCCGAGACCGCTGTCATGGCCCGATCTCGGCCGGCCTGGGAAACAGCAAAGCCTTCGACCGTCACATCCCGACCCGAAGCCTGCGCGTTAACGTTAAAAATTTCGTCTCTGATGCCTGACAGCGCGCGACCGGCGTTCTCCGCGAGATCGGCCTCGACCTTAGCGGTGAGCGACTGCGCTCCGAAGTAGATGATCCCGGCCAGAATGGGCAGCCCGATCAAGCCTTTCAGCGTTTGGAGCATTTCCCTTGCACCTCCCTCGACAGGCTTGAGCCTTTCTTCCGGCCGTGCTGCAAGCCTAACCTAAACCCGGGCCAAGGCCGCGTGAACCCAAATTTAACCAACGGGTCGCGGCCGCCAACCCCAGGCCATGCTTTCTCCACGATTATCGGGTTACGTGACACGGAGGTTCCCGCCGGCGTCTAGGCCGCCGCAAAGGCCGCATTCCCGCGGACCTCAGAATTTCAAGGAATCTTCGAGCGGAAGGGCGGGCGCACGAGCGCCGACCGGCCCGCGCGAAGGAAGGGAGAAGACTCCATGAAGAAGCTTATGGTGCTGGCCTTGGCTCTCGCTTTGGGGGGATGCTACACCCCGCAAGATCGAGCTGCTGGCGGCGCCGCGATCGGCGGCGTGACCGGGGCGACCATCGGCGCGCTGGCTTCCAACGGCCGGGCCGGACCAACGCTCGCGGGCGCAGCGCTTGGGGCCGCCACGGGCGCGATCGTCGGGGCCAACACGGCGCCCCCGCCGCCTCCCCCGCCACCGCGTTGCGCGCGTTGGGGCCGCGACTATTACGGCGAGCCGGTCTGCCTCGCCTTCTACTGACCGGAAGCGCCGCAGGTAGGCGCGCCGGCTGCAGAGATTGGGGGCCCGGGCCTGAGAGCCCGGGATTTCGCCGTTCGGGAGTTGCAGGCGCCGAGCCGACGCCCTAGCAGAGAACTAAAATCCCGGCAGCCGTAGTTCCGCTCTCATCCCTCCGCTGGGACTGTCCGTCAAACGCAACGAGCCGCCGTAGGCCGCAGCGAGATCGGCCGCGATCGACAAGCCCAGTCCTGAGCCGGGTTTTGTCTCGTCGAGACGGCGCCCGCGTTGCGTGGCCGCCTCGCGCAGCTCCGCGGCAAGCCCGGGGCCATCGTCATCGATCCAGACGCGGAGTGCGCTTCGGCCGTCCCCCGTTTCGTTCGACGCCAGGATGGCCTCGACGCTCACCCTCTCCCGAGCCCATTTTCCTGCGTTGTCCAAGAGATTGCCGACCATTTCATCGAGATCCTGAGGTTCGCCGGAGAACCAGAGCGAATCGGGCGCTTGAGCCGCAAATCGAATTCCCCGCGCCTCGTAAAGCTTCGTGAAGGTTCGTAGCAGCGCCGAAAGAGCAGGCGCCACTCGGGTCGAGGAACCGACGGAGCCTGCCCGCGCAGCCGCGCGGGCCCGATCCAGGTAATAGGCAACCTGATGGCGCATGACCTGCGCCTGCTCGCTGACCTTGTCGGAAAGAGGCGAAGGGGCGGCGTCCGCTTCATTAATGATCACGCTGAGCGGCGTCTTCAACGCATGGGCGAGATTGCCGACCTGCGTCTTCGCGCGCTCGACGATCTCGCGGTTGGCGCCCATCAGGAGATTGAGCTCTTCCACGAGCGGCGCGACCTCGCTGGGATAGACCCCCTGTATGCGGTCGCGGGCGCCGCGCCGTATTTGGCCGAGTTCCGCTCGTAGAATGCGCAAGGGCCTCAGTCCCACACGGACCTGAATCGCGGCCGCTGCGGCGAGGGCGACGCCCAGAAGCGTGAAGGCCCCGATCAAAATGAAGCGAAACCGTTCAATCCGCGGTTCGATCTCGTCGAGGCTCGCTGCGACCTGGAGGAGATAAACGCCCGCATCCCGGACATTGGTCCGCGATTCGACCATATAGAGCCGATCGCCGCCCGGTCCTTCGACGTCTCCCCCGTGGATTCCCGCGAGTTCGCTTCCTGACGACGAGGGGGTAAGTCTCGGCAGTTGCTCGGTGAAGAGCGAGTGTGAAGTGACGATCTCACGGGGCGTCACGTCGGTTCTGGTCACTTGCCAATACCAGCCTTTGAGTGGGAGCTCGAATCTCGGTTCGGGGAGCTCGATTGAGATGTCTCGACCCTCTTGAGCGGAATCTTCTACGTCCTTTCCCATTTTCTTTAGATAGCCCTCGAGCTTCTGCTCGAAGTTCTCGACCTCGCTGCGGCGATAGAACTCGGTCAGTAGGATCGAGGCGACGAGAAGAAGCGGGAAGCTCAGCGCGGCGGCGGTCAGAAAAAGGCGACGTGCAATTGAACCTGCGGCGGAGAGCCAAATGCGCATCGTCGACTAGCTTTTCCCTTGGTCGCCCGGGGGGCCCGCGATATAGCCCAGGCCCCGGACGGTCTGAATGAGATCGACGCCCAGTTTCTTGCGCAAACGGCCCACGAAAACTTCAATTGTGTTCGAGTCTCGGTCGAAATCTTGATCGTAAAGGTGCTCGATGATCTCCGTGCGGGAAATGACCCGGCCGGCGTGGTGCAGAAGGTAGGCTAAGAGCCTGTATTCATGAGAGGTGAGTTTCACGGGCGCGCCGTCTACGACAACGCGGCCGGCTTTGGCGTCGAGGGTCACGGGCCCGCAAACGATCTCATTCGTTGCGCGGCCGGAAGCGCGTCGCAAAAGCGCACGCAGTCGCGCTAGCACCTCTTCCATATGAAATGGCTTAGCCACATAGTCGTCGGCGCCGGCGTCAAAGCCCTGCACCTTGTCGCTCCAACGATCTCGGGCGGTGAGGATCAGCACCGGAGTGAGACGTCCGGCCTTACGCCATTCCTGCAGGACGCTGACGCCGTCCCTCTTGGGCAGACCGACGTCCAAGACAATCGCATCGTATGGCTCGGTATCGCCTAAAAAATGCCCCTCTTCGCCGTCGAAAGCGCGATCCACCGCGTAACCGGCTTGCTGGAACGCTTCGACGAGCTGCCGATTCAAGTCTTTGTCGTCCTCCACGACCAGCAGGCGCAATTCCTTCTCCTTGCCTTCGGTCCTAGGGGCGCTTCTCGCGCCCCGGATGAGGTTTGCCGTCAGCAGCGTTTATGGGAACGCGCTCGATCCGCCCATCCCGGCGCATGACGGTGATGTCGTAAATGAAGACCTCGCCCTTTCGGCAAAGCCGCGCCGCCAGTGGCTCCCCTTGGTTTTCGGCGCCCGCCCTGCGCAGAAGCGGGACGGGGTCGGCCAATCCATGCTGCGCGATTTTCTCTCGGGTCTGCGCAACATTATAGCATTCGGCAGCGAGCGTCGTTTCCGCGCCGCGAGCGCTCGCGGAGCAGACGAGGGCGGCTCCAGCCGCCAATAGCGTTGCTCTGCGCTGGAAAAGCACCAGGAACTCTCTCCCAACGGACCCGTACACCCCACCGCCTGAATTTGGGATGAACGGAGGGCGAAACTAGCGCAGGCGGCTTCCGCGCGCCAAGTCCTTCTCAGCGCCCCCGCTTGGGCCAAGACTTCGGCCATCGGCGAATTAAGCGCGGCAGATCGTCGATTTCGACCTCCTGCTCGCTCGCCTCCACCCGCCCTCTGACAGAGATCCCAACTTTGTGGACTCCGTCAGGATCGCCCGTCAGCAGGTGGTGCCATGGTGGGAGATCCTTGCCCTCGAGCCGGAGCCGATAAGAGCAGCTTGGCGGAAGCCACCGGATCTTGGCGAGCCTTGCGAGCGTCAATCGTATACAATCTGGTACTAAGCTCTTGCGGCCTTCATACTGAGAGCAACGGCAACTGCGACTATCCAGCAATCTGCAGGCCACGCTCGTATGATGAATTTCTCCAGAGTCCTCATCCTCCAGCTTGACGAGGCAGCAGCGCCCACAGCCATCGCAAAGCATTTCCCACTCCGAGCGGGTCAGCGAGGCGAGGGGTTTCTCCCAGAATCGGCCCGAATCAGCGCTCATGACCACGATCTCGGCGCCTCCCCTGGCGTAGCGCAGGTGAAGCCTTATCTTCACTGGTTGGCAGCCAGACCATCGTCAATGAGGTCCGAGAAGTGCTAAGATCGGTCTTCATGGAACATCCGTATAGCGCTGGGGTATCCCCATCTTGTGGCAAAAACTGAAAAACCTCCCCTTCGTCAAGCGCATCCAGCGAATGCTGCTCGCAATCGATGCTTCGATCGACTGGGGCATGTTCGACAGCGGCCGCCGGTCGCGAGAAGGCTACGAGAAGTTCTCCAACTTCATGTCCCGCTTTCACGTGTCAGGCCCGGCGCGGCTCGTCGTGGAGCTGCTATGCGAGACGCTGACGTTGGGGTTCGCCGCGGGCCTTGTCGCGCTGACGCTCGCCCTTTCGGCCTTTCGCCTGACGAGCGAACATGACTGGCTGAAGCGCGCCGATCTCGCAGTTACGTTCTTCGACCGCTATGGGGTCGAGGCGGGCAACCGCGGCATCAAGCATGACGACGCCGTGCCGTTGGAGCAATATCCGCCGCACCTTATCAAGGCTGTGCTCGCGACGGAAGACAGGAGGTTTTACGAGCATTTCGGCATCGACGTGATCGGGACGGCGCGCGCATTGACGGTGAATGCGAAGTCTTCCGGCGTCGTGCAAGGCGGCTCCTCCATCACGCAGCAACTCGCCAAGAACCTCTTTCTTTCCAACGAGCGCACTGTCACGCGCAAAATCAATGAAGCTTTCCTCGCCCTTTGGCTCGAGCACCACCTAACCAAACGAGACATTCTTCAACTGTATCTCGATCGCGTCTACATGGGCGGCGGCACCTTCGGCGTGCAGGCGGCTGCGGAGTTCTACTTCGGCAAATCCGTCAAGGACGTGACCGTCGCGGAGGCGGCGATGCTGGCTGGCCTGTTCAAGGCGCCGACCAAATACGCTCCTCACGTCAATCTGCCGGCTGCGCGCGCCAGGGCGAACGACGTCCTGAACAACCTCGTCGAATTCGGCTTCATGTCCGAAAGCGAGGTGGCGCAGGCCAAACGCAATCCAGCGACGCCCGTCGCCAGACAAGATGATTCAAGCCCCGACTGGTATTTGGATTACGCTTACGGCGAGGTTCAAAAACTCGCCGAAGCTGGCAAGCTCGGCGAGGAGCGCATTCTGAACGTTCGCCTTGCGCTCGACTCGAACGTGCAGAAGCGAGCGGATTCCGTTATCGAGGACAATTTGCGCCTCAGCGGAAAATCATATCACGTCAAACAGGGGGCGATGGTCGTGATGGAGCCCGACGGCGCGCTGCGCGCGATCGTGGGCGGTCGTGACTATGGCGCGAGCCAGTTCAATCGCGCGACGGAAGCGCTGCGGCAGCCTGGTTCGTCCTTCAAGCCTTATGTCTATCTGACCGCGCTGATGACCGGCAAATTCAAGCCAACGACAATCGTCGTGGATTCGCCCGTCTGCATCGGCAATTGGTGTCCGCATAATTACGGCGGCTCTTACGCTGGGTCTCTCCCTCTCGCCAACGCCTTGGCGCGATCGCTGAACACCGTCGCCGTGAAGCTTTCCATCGCGATCGGCAACGGCAATCCCAAGATCGGCCGCGCCAAGATTGTCGAGACCGCGCGCGCTCTGGGGATCACTGCGCCGCTGACAGATACGCCCTCTTTGCCGATTGGCGCCTGCGAGCTGACCGTGCTTGAGCATTCCGCTGCCTATGCCGCTTTTGTCAACGGCGGCAAACGCACGACGCCCTATGCTGCGGTCGAGATTTCCAATCGGCGCGGAGACACGCTCTACAAGCACGATCGGGACGCTCCAAAACAGGTGCAGGCCGTTCCCCTCGACAAGGTCATCGAGCTCGGTTCGATGATGCGCAAGGTCGTCCTGGAGGGTACCGGAAGAGCCGCCGACCTCGGGCCAGGGATCGACGTGATCGGTAAGACCGGCACCACCAATGGTTTCAAGGACGCTTGGTTCTGCGGCTATTCGGGCACGATGGGCGGCTGCATCTGGTATGGCAACGACGACGGCGAGCTGATGAACAGCATGACGGGCGGCTCGCTGCCCGCGCACACCTGGCACGATGTGATGGCCTATGCGCATCAAGGCGTGCAGATCAAGCCGATCGTCGGCATGACGCCTTCCGCGCCGACCCAGACGGCCGCCAATGACGCAGGCGCGAACAAACCTGCCGATCCCGGGGCTCCGCAGCGCCCCGCGTCTCTCTCCAAGGGCGCCGCCGAGGCGCTTGCAGCGATCGCCGCCAAAGCGAAAAACCTCCCGCTCGGTAAAGGCGCTGCGATAGAGGGGCCCGCGTCGATACCCCCCGCTCGAGCCGCCGCGCAGAATTTGCCTTCCGGCAGTGGCGCCTTAGAATGAATTTCGCCGATTTCCGCCCGCGGCCAAGGGGTTGAAGCTTTGCTCCAGAGATCGTCGCGCCCCGCCGGGACGCAAGAAAAGCTGAGTTCTGCGTCGGGGGACTCCCATCGGATTTATCTCAACGCTTTTTGGACCATGGCGTGCGGGCTGGCGCTCGGTCTCCTGGCGACCTGGGCGGCTCTTGACGCTGGTTATGGATTTGGAGCCATCGCCGCTGGGCCCTGGACCGCGTGGCCACAAACCGGCGCTCCGGACATCGATCCCTACGCTCGGGCGGCGCTGGCGCGACGGGGAGAAGCGCCGCTGGCGCGCGAGTTAGGCTTATCCTTCGTCGCCCGGACCGACTCCAGCGGCGAACCGCTCGACGGACGTTGTGATTACCGGATTAGCTCCCCTACGCCGCCGGCCCGCTTCTGGTCGTTAGCTCTTTTCGACATGAAGGGCGCGCCGCTCGCAAATGACGCGCAGAGATACGCCTATACCTCGGGGGAGATTTTGAGGCGCGAGGGCGGCGGCTTTAATGTCGAGGTGGCGAGAAGCGCGCGTCCGGGCAATTGGCTCTCCCCAGGAAAGGTTCGTTCCTTCGTGATCGCGTTGCGAATTTACGACCCGTCGGTCGACGTCGCGGCTAAGCCCGATCCCTCAGCTTTTCCGAGCATTGTTCGGCAGGCCTGCACATGAATCTTCAGGACAGAATTCTCGACTTTCTGCCCTGGTCGATCGCGGCTCTGCTGCTCGCAGGGGTCGTTCACATCGTCTCCATCTTGCTCATGCCTTTCGTCGCGCCAAACGACGCCTATCATCGCCTCCTCGCGGAGGCAAAGTCCCAGCCTCCATCGTCTAGTGGGGTCATGCTGCTCGAAGCTGTGTCGCCGGATAATCAGCTACTGCCCCTCGAGGATCCGGCGGTAGTGGAAGGCGCGTGCGTTTACGATCTTTCAGGCGGATTACTGCGCGTCACTGCTCCCACCGACGGCGAGAACTTCCTCGGGATTTCTTTCCACAATGCCGTCGGTCCAGTGTTTCACGCGGTGACCGACCGGGGCGCCAACAAGGGCAAGATCGAAATCGTGCTCGGACAGGGGCCGCAAATCGAGGACCTGGAAGAGGCGGACCCTGAAGACGGCGCCCCACCGTCCGAGACACGGGTGACGGCTCCAGCGCCACGAGGCTTCGTGCTCATTCGCGCCTTCGCTAAACGCGGTTCCGACGCCGAACGCGCGCGCGCCGCTGTAAAAGCGGTGAAATGCGAGTCATTCGACGTCGCGGATTAGCTCAGTTGGGAGGATGCGAGGAGCAATGGGGATCGCGATGCCCCCCGCATGGAGTGCCCCCGGCGCGGGCGGCGATATGGCGGCGTCGCCCGCAAGGAAAAATATCACCCGCATCATTCTCCCGAGACGCGCCCAAGGAGCGAAGCATGACCTTTAGGACGATCGAGATCGAACGCCACGGACGAGCGATGGTGCTGCGTTTAAACCGGCCAGAGGCGCTGAACGCTCTGAATGCCGAGCTTATCGCCGAGATAGATGCTGCTTTAAGCGACTCCGAAAACGATCCCGAGATCGGGTGCGTGGTCCTGACTGGTTCGGAAAAAGCCTTCGCTGCCGGCGCAGACATAAAAGAAATGCGGGACAAAAATTTTGTGGAGGCGTTCCTGGAGGATTTTCTTGGAAGATGGGACGCCGTTGCGCGCGCCCGCAAGCCCATCATCGCCGCGGTATCGGGTTTCGCGCTGGGCGGCGGTTGCGAGCTAGCCATGATGTGCGACTTCATTTTAGCGTCCGAGACGGCGCAGTTCGGCCAGCCGGAGATCAAGCTCGGTGTCATGCCGGGGGCGGGGGGGACGCAACGTCTAACGCGCGCCGTGGGCAAGGCGAAGGCGATGGAACTCTGCCTTACGGGACGCATGATGGGCGCCGAGGAAGCCGAACGCGCAGGCCTCGTTGCGCGCATTCTGCCGGCGGCGGAGCTTCTGCCGGACGCGATCAAGACGGCGCAACGCGTCGCGGCAATGTCCACGCCGGCCGTGCTTTCGGTAAAGGACGCCATAAATCGGGCGTTCGAAACCTCGCTCGCCGAGGGCGTTCGATTCGAGCGGCGGGCCTTCCACGCACTGTTTTCGACGCATGATCAAAAGGAAGGCATGACCGCCTTTGTCGAAAAGCGGTCGCCGAGCTTCCAAAACCGCTAGAGCGAGGCTGGCGAAAAAGCATCGCGCAAATCGCGCTCTAACTCTTTACAATGATCTCGATCCCAACTCCAGCGTTCGGGCGATTCCGTCCGACCGTGAGGTGATCGAGCTGGCCGCTACACTTTACGGCGAATTCGTGCTGGAAGGGTTCCGTGAACACCGATTCGCGCCCCCTGCTGTCTGTTGTTGCGCCGCTCTATAACGAAGAGCGCAACTTGCGCCCGTTGGTTGCGCGTCTCCTTCCCGTGTTGGAAGGAATCGGCTTGCCGTTTGAGGCGCTATTCGTCGATGATGGGTCAACCGACGGGACTCTCGTATTATTGCGCGAACTTTGCGCTGCGGACCCGCGCCTGACGGCCATCTCCTTCAGTCGAAATTTTGGGAAGGAAATCGCCATCGCCGCCGGCCTTGACTATGCGCGAGGCGCCGCCGTGGTGGTGATGGACTCGGATCTCCAACACCCACCGGAAATCATCCCTCACTTCGTGGAAAAGTGGCGAGCGGGCTACGAGAACGTTTACGGGGAACGCGCCGATCGGGCGGCAGATCCCCGTCTTCGCGCAACGCTTACAAGACTTTTCTACACGCTGATCGATCACATCGGAGATGTCGAGCTGCCAGCCGGCGCCGGCGATTTCCGATTGCTTGACCGCAAAGCGGTCGATGCGCTCCGCGCCATGCGCGAACGCGCTCGCTTCAACAAGGGGCTTTTTGCTTGGATCGGTTTCAAGACGATCGGGGTGCCCTTTGTCGTTGAGCAGCGCGCACACGGCGCTTCGACATTCAACTTCGCTCGCCTCGCGCGTTTCGCGCTCGACGGGGTGATGTCCTTTTCTTCAATTCCCTTGCGGATGTGGGCTTTCTTCGGATTGCTGATCTCCGGCTGCGCCCTCGCTATGGCTGCATGGTTCTTCTTCAAGACCATGATTCTCGGGGTCGACACCCCCGGATTTGCGACCTTGATCGTGTCGATCGCCTTTTTTTCAGGCGTGCAGCTGATCTCGCTTGGCGTGATCGGCGAGTATATCGCTCGCATCTTTTCGGAAGTGAAGGGAAGACCGCTCTATCTCGTCGCCGAACGGATTGGAGACTTTGGCCAAGACGGGCGCCCGCGGAGGGTGCAAGCTCCGAACGATAACTCATGATCCGAAATCTCGTCTCCGTCGGCGGATTTACTCTTCTTTCGAGGGTAACCGGCTTTCTAAGTCAAATGGTTCAAGCCGCAGTGCTTGGTGCTACAGAGGTTTCCGACGCTTTCATCATCGCACAGCGGCTGCCTAACAGCTTTCGCAGCATATTTGGGGAAGGCGCGTTCAACACTGCTTACATCCCCTGCTACTCAGAGGCTCTCGAGCACGAAGGCGTTGAAGGAGCTAAAGAGTTCGCCTCACAAATTTTCTCGCTGCTGCTCATAACCCAAGCCTTGATATTGGTCCTTGCTTGGCTCTTCACGCCACAGCTCGTCGCAATCATGGCGCCCGGCCTGAGCGGTCGACCGGAAAAATACGCAATCACGGTCACGCTGACGCGCATAGCTTTTCCTTATCTCGCCTGCATGGTGCTCTTCACGCTGCATCAGGGAACGCTTAATGCGCACGGGTATTTTGCTCTCCCAGCATTCGCGCCGAGTCTGATGAACGTGGGCGTGATACTGGGACTCGCCATTGGCCTTTTCTTCCCGAACACAGCCGTCGCGGCGATCATCGGCTTTGTATTGTCCGGGTTTGTTCAACTCGGTCTCCTGATGTGGTCGGCGCATAAGCACGGGCTTCTGGAGCGGCTCGCCCCGGTGCGCTGGAGCAGAGTGCGGGAATTTTTCCTGAGGCTCGGTCCCGCCGTCATCGGCTCGGCGAGCGGACAGATTGCCATTTTCGTGGATACGATCCTCGCGTCCCTGCTGCCAGATGGCGGAGTTTCGTCAATCCAATATGCAGACCGGCTCTATCAACTCCCCAACGGCCTCATCGGCGTCGCCGCGGGCACTGTGCTACTGCCAGAGATGAGCCGGCGCCTCGCCGCCGGCGACGAAGCGGGGGCCAGGAACACGCAAAACACGACGATGGCGCTTACCGTCATGGCGGCCGCCCCTTTCTTCGTGGCGTTTGTCAGCCTACCCGAGTTGATCGTCGCAGGAATATACATGCACGGGAAATTCGGCGTCGCCGACACTTACGCCTCGGCCGACGTGCTCGCGGCTTACGGGGGCGGTCTCCTCGCCCTGGTGCTTGTGGCCTCCGCGAAGGCCAGCTTTCAAGCGAGAGGCGACACGCGCACGCCGATGCTCATTGCGCTGGCGGCGCTCACCGTCAATATTGCGTTGAAGGTCGCGCTGATCCATCCGCTAGGAGCGCCGGGGCTGGCTATCGCGACGGCGATTGGGCTTTGGATCAACCTCGGCGCGCTCGTGGCCATAGCGATATCGCGCGAAATCATGCGCTTGGACGCGCTCTTTGGAAAATGCCTGCTTTCCACATTCGTTGCCTCGGCGGCGCTCGTCCTCGTCGCGCAGCTGTGCCGAGGTCCAGCGTTAACGCTCGGCGCGCATTTTGGAAGCCTAGCCAATCTCGTCGCGCTCGTTACACTCTCGATCCTCGGAGGCCTCGTCTATATTGGAGCGCTCTTAGGGGTTCTGAGGCTGCTCGGCCTCCATCCCTCTGCGCTGCGCGGAACGGGGAGAGGCGTTGCCTCATAGGTGGAGAGTTCCTGCGGCATAGGCGAGGATCTTGCCTGCAAAGACGAGCGCGAGAACAAGCGCTCCTCCACGCATGATCGTGAGCAGCGCGTAGAATTGATCCGGTCTCAACATCTATTTTCTCCGGGGGAAACGAGGGGCGGTCTCGCTGCAATGCAATATGACGCGCCGCATGCACAAGCTTGACAGCCAGCGGCCATTTGTCGCAATTTTACAGGCAGCAATCGCAGGCTCGGCGCTCAGCGAATTTGCGCTACGCCGCCGGCCTTAGGCTTGTCTTCCGAAGCTTTCAGCTGACCCGCGACGATGGACACCCCCGATTCCTTCTGGGATGCGGCAAGGGCCTCCGGCGTATTCGTAAGAAATGCGGCGACGTCTTCTGCGCCTCGATCGGCGAAGGCTGTAAGAGACCTCTCATCGAGGGCGTCCCAAGGGTTCGCGTCCGGCTTCAGCCCAGTTTCATCCGTGAGGCGTTGCACACGCCGTCCCTGGCGATCGTAAACGTCGAGCACGTAGGCGAGCCGAGTGCCGCCCTGCGTCGAGGAAGCGGTCAAATATCCGCGAAGCCGGTACTGAGCCGCCTCAGGCTTCGCAAGCGCCACATCCCGAGACTGCGCAGCCTGGTCGAATTGCTCCTTGAACCTCTCCGACACCGCTTCGGGGGGGCCGTCCAGACTGGCGAAGGCGAGGCTCGCGCCATGAGGGCTGACGCCGGGATGCGCCGAGATCCGCAGATGGGGAGCAGCGGCGATTGGCTGCGCTCCTTTTTCCACCGCAGTGTCGAGGCAGCCGCAAAGCAGCGAAGCTGCGAAAACGACCTCAATACCTCCTAGCGGCCGGTGCCTGGCTACCGTCTTGAGCGACAAGGTTCCTCCAAGAAAACGCGCGGGAGTGCTGCCCGAGGCACGATAGACGCGAAGGCGCGCGCGGTCAAAACGAACCGCGAGGGAAGCATTCCCTCAGGAAACATCTTGCGCGTGCGCCAATTATGGCAAAAACAGGAAGGCTCGCTGGCTTGCGCGGGCCGCCAACGAGGATCTACGACATTGCAAATGGTCGAAGCCGTCTCGCATGACGCGCCGCTGAGGCTAGCCGCCGCCCGATCCGGAGCGCTCATCGGTCGGCGTCGCCCCCCTGGCGACAAATCCATCTCGCATCGCGCGCTGCTGCTCGGTCTGCTCTGCGTCGGCGAAACGGCTATCGACGGCCTCCTCGAAGGCGAGGACGTGCTCCGCACGGCTGAAGCCTGCCGAGCGCTCGGGGCCCTAGTGACGCGCCACGCTGCCGGCTGCTGGAGTCTGCGGGGCGCGGGCCTCGGCTCCCTCCTCGCGCCACGGGAAACGCTCGACTTCGGAAATGCGGGCACCGGATCGCGGTTGATGATGGGGGTTGTCGCCGGTCATCCGATCGCTGCCCGCTTCGACGGCGACGCATCCTTGCGCAAGCGCCCGATGCGTCGCGTGTTGGACCCGCTCATCCAACAGGGCGCCCGCGTGCTCGAAGAGCAGGAGGGCGGTCGCCTGCCGATCCTACTGCTGGGAACGGGCGCCCCGCTCCCCATCGAATATTCGACGCCTGTGGCCTCCGCGCAAATCAAGTCAGCCGTCTTGCTCGCCGGACTTAATTCGCCGGGACGGACGGTCGTCATCGAGCGCGAGGCGTCTCGCGACCACACCGAGAAGATGCTCGCGCATTTCGGGGCGCGCGTCACCGTCGAGCCTCACAACGGCGTTGGTCGCAGGATCACTCTCGAGGGACGCCCAAATCTCCAACCCGCCGAGGTTCGGGTGCCGGCGGATCCCTCTTCCGCCGCTTTTCCGCTCGCTGCGGCTCTGATCGTTGCCGGATCGGACGTGCTGATCGAGTTGGTAATGATCAATCCTTTGCGCTGCGGGCTGCTCGAAACGCTGCTCGAGATGGGCGCCGATATAGTGCTCGAGGATCGACGAAGCGTGAGCGGAGAGGAGATCGCCGATCTGCGCGTCCGCCACTCGCCCGGTCTGCGGGGTGTTGACGTTCCGGCGAAGCGAGCGCCCTCGATGATCGACGAATATCCGATTCTCGCCGTTGTCGCTTCTTACGCCTCGGGCGAAACGACCATGAGGGGCCTCTCGGAGCTGCGAGTCAAGGAGTCTGATCGCCTTGCGGCGATTGCCGCGGGGCTCGAAGTGAATGGCGTCGATTGCGACATCCGCGGCGACGATCTCTGTGTTCGCGGCGCCGACGGCGCCGTCCGCGGCGGCGGCTTGGTCGAGACCCATCTCGACCACCGCATCGCCATGAGCTTCCTCATCATGGGCCTCGCTTCAAAGGAACCCGTGACGGTGGACGACGCCAGCATGATCGCGACGAGCTTCCCTGACTTCCGGGAGCTCATGGAAGGTCTCGGCGCGAGGTTCGCGTGAGCGGGCTCGTCATCGCCATTGACGGTCCTGCCGCCTCGGGGAAAGGAACCCTTGCCCGGCGCCTCGCGGAGCGCCTGGGTCTTCCGCACCTCGACACCGGCCTGCTCTATCGCGCGACGGCTTGCATTCTGCTAGACGAAGGTCTGCCGCTCGACGATGTCGAAGCGGCCACCGCCGCCGCGCGCGGGCTCTCACTCGTGGATTTCGACGAAGGACGTCTCCGCTCACGAGAAATGGGAGAGGCGGCCTCGGTTGTGGCGGCGCTTCCGCCCGTACGCGCGGCTCTCGTCGATCTGCAGCGTCGCTTCGCCGGGTCCGAGAGAGGGGCCGTGCTCGACGGGCGCGACATCGGAACGGTCATCTGCCCACACGCCCCGGTGAAAATATTTGTGACGGCCACGCCCGAGACACGGGCGCAGCGGCGCGCGCTCGAGCTCGCGGCGCGCGGCGAGAAGGCGGACTATCAGAGCATCCTCGCCGACGTGAGGAAGCGCGACGCCCGCGACGGATCACGTTCTACAGCCCCGCTCAAGCCGGCCGCCGACGCCGTCGTGCTCGATACGAGCGATCTCGATGTAGAAGAGGCCTTCCGCGCCGCTTTAGCGATCATCGAGCGGGCCAAGAGGTAGTTGCGAGCCCGGGCCACAAGCGGAAAGTCCGCATGCGCCGGAGGGTGCGGGAATAAAAAATGGCCAGAACCCGATCCATCTTCGTCTGTCAGAATTGCGGCGCGATCACCAATCGCTGGCAGGGCCGCTGCGATTCCTGCCAGGAATGGAACAGCATCGTCGAAGAGATCACCGAGGCTTCCGGCCCAACTCGCTTGAAGCGTGCGCGCGTCGTGGCGCTCGAAGACTTATCCGGACGCGGCGAGCAGTCGGCGCGCATCGCAACAGGTCTTGCCGAATTCGATCGCGTCGTCGGGGGCGGCTTCGTTCGCGGATCCGTCACGCTGCTCGGCGGCGAACCCGGGATCGGCAAGTCGACCCTGCTAATCCAGGTCTGTGCCGCGCTTGCTCGGCTCGGCGCGCGGGTGATTTACATCTCCGGCGAGGAGGCGCTCGCGCAGGTGCAGCTTCGAGCGCGACGCCTTGGCTTGGCGGATGCGCGGGTTGATCTTGCGTGCGTCACCGAGGTCGAGGATATCGTCGCGACCTGCGCCACCGGCGATCCCGCAGCGCTAATCATTATCGACTCGATCCAGACGATGCAGAGCCAGACCGTGGACTCGCCGGCGGGCTCCGTCATGCAGGTGCGCGCCAGCGCTCAGGCGCTGTTGCGCTTCGCCAAGACAAGCGGCTCGGCGCTCGTCCTCGTCGGCCATGTGACCAAGGATGGCCAGGTCGCCGGCCCGAGGGTCGTGGAGCATATGGTAGACTCAGTTATGTCCTTTGAAGGCGACGCCGCCCATCATTTCCGCATGTTGCGCGCATCGAAGAACCGATTCGGCGCGACCGGCGAGATCGGAGTCTTTGAAATGACGGGGCTCGGGCTCGCTGAGGTAGCCAACCCCTCGGCGTTGTTTCTCGCGGGTCGTGACGCCGAAGCGCCGGGCGCGGCCGTGCTCGCCGGCATGGAGGGGCAGCGCCCGATGCTGATCGAAATTCAAGCGCTCGTAGCCCCGAGCGCGCTCGGAACGCCTCGCCGTGCCGTAGTCGGGTTTGATCAAAGCCGTCTCGCGATGATCCTCGCGGTTCTCGAAGCGCATGGCGGTGTGAAGCTATCGCTTCACGACGTCTATCTCAATGTTGCGGGCGGAATGCGCGCCGACGAGCCCGCAGCTGACCTCGCCGCGGCGGCTGCGCTGGTCTCCTCGCTCACCGGCGCGCCCTTGCCCGCCGATCGTGTCTATTTCGGTGAAATCGGACTCTCCGGCGCCATCCGTCCCGTCATGCATACGGAGGCTCGGCTGAGAGAAGCGAGCAAGCTCGGCTTTCGAGAAGCCGCGCTGGCGCGCGCGCAGCAGATCGGAGACGAAATCAGCCTTGCCGGCGTCGTTCCCTGCCCGATTGCCGATGTAGCGAGCCTGGTCGCGATGGTCGCCCAGTCCGCACCGCCGAAGCATTAGCGCTGCCGCAGATGATGGGCGCCTCTCTTAACTGGTTGTTCAACGTGGCGACGCCCGCGCCGCGCGTGATCACGCCCCCTTCGAGAGGGCGTCGAAAAAGGCCTCGCCATAGGCTGCGAGCTTCCGCTCCCCCACCCCATAGACGTTGCGCAGCTCCGGGAGCGTCTTTGGCCGCTTTACCGTCATGTCGATCAGCGTGCGGTCCGGAAAGATCATGAACGCCGGAACTCCTTCGCGGGCCGCCAGGTCGCGCCGCGTCTGCTTGAGCGCGGCCAGAAGGCGCCCGTCGACTTGTTCTTCGCGCGGCGCCGGCGCAAAGGCGGCGGACCGACTGCCCGGCGCAGCGACGAGGTCGTCGCGCAGAGAGAATTTTTCTCGCCCATAGAGAACGGATTGGCCATGCTCGGTGAGCGCAAAACCGCCGTGCTCCCCGCTCGCGACCTTCAAGGCGCCTGCGGCGAAGAGCTGGCGCACGATCGCCATCCAGGTCTTGCGAGAGTGTTCCTTACCGACGCCGAAGGTCTTCAGCGCGGCGTGGCCATTGCGCCGCACCGCCGCACTCTCTTCGCCGGTCAACAGATCCGCGAGATAGCCCGCGCCGAAGCGCTGCCCGGTGCGCATCGCGGCCGAGAGCGCCTTCTGCGCTTCGATCGTGCCGTCGCGCATCTTGATCTTGCCGGCGCAATGATCGCAGCGCCCGCAAGGGGGGCTCTCCTCATCGAAATAGGCGAGCAGCGTCTGCCGCCGGCAGCGCACCGACTCGCACAATAGCGCCAACGCAGAGAATCGGGCGTGCTCGATCCGCGCTCGCTCTTCGGTAAAGCCCTTCTCGTCGATTTGACGGCGACGGAGGGCCATGTCCTCAAGGCCGTATAAAGTGAAGGCTTCCGCGGGCAAGCCGTCACGTCCGGCGCGCCCGATCTCCTGATAGTAGGACTCGATTGAGGACGGCATGTCAGCGTGGGCAACGAATTTGACGTCCGGCTTGTTGACTCCCATGCCGAAGGCGATCGTAGCGCAGACGACGACGCGATCTTCGCGCAGAAAGCGATCCTGATTGCGCATGCGCGCCGTATGATCCATGCCGGCGTGGTAGGGGAGCGCATCGAAGCCAGCGGCCTGGAGCTCCGCCGCGAGGCTCTCGGTTCGCCGACGGGACGCACAATAGACAATCCCGCTCTCCGCTTTTCGCCCTTCGAGAAACTGCAAAAGCTGCCGGACCGGCCGTTTCTTGGCGACGAAGCTCAGCTCCAGATTGGGGCGATCGAAGCTGTGCAGGAACACGCGCGGCGGCGTGCTGAACAGGCGCTCGACGATATCCTCGCGCGTCGATTTGCCGGCCGTGGCCGTCAAGGCGATAACCGGCGCACCGAAAGCTGTAGCCACACGCCCGAGTTCGCGGTAGTCGGGACGGAAGTCGTGGCCCCACTCGGAAACGCAATGAGCCTCGTCTATGGCGAGGCGTTTCGGCCGGGCCAAAAGAAGCTCGTCAATGCAGCCCTCCGTGAGCAGACGTTCGGGGGAAATATAGAGAAGAGTCAGCGCGCCGGCGCGCAACGCCTCGAAGATGCGCGCATTCTCAGCGGCGGTATTTTGCGAGTTAAGCGCCGCCACGCGGACCCCCACCGCTTGCATCTGCAGCACCTGATCGCGCATGAGCGCGATCAAAGGCGAGACGACGACAGTCAGCGCGCTCTCGACGATGGCCGGAAGTTGGAAGCACATGGATTTGCCGCTTCCGGTCGGCATCACCGCGAGCACGTTCTCGCCCCCGAGCGCGGCGGCGACAATCTCGTCCTGGCCGGGACGAAAATCGTCGTAGCCGAAGACGGTCTTGAGCCTATCTCTTGCTGCTGCGAGATTCACGGGCATGGCGGCCTTAAAGAAAGCTCTGCGGATCGACGTCCACCTGCACGCGTACGCCCCCCCGCGCTGGCGGCGCTGCGGCGAGGAGCGCGCGAAGAAACCCTTGCACGTCCGCGCGGCGCGGGGCCTTTACCAGGAGACGGAAACGAAAGCGGCCCCGCAACAGCGCGATGGGCGCTTCCGCCGGCCCGAGCACCGCGATTTCATCGGGCTCCGGCAGACCTCCGACCGTCGCCACGCGATAGTCGGAAGTTGCCGGCAGCGCATGTGCGGCGCGGGCCAGCGCTCGCGCATGGGCTTCGACCAGTGTCGCGTCCCGGCCCGACACGATCAATGCCGCGAGCCGCCCGAAGGGCGGAAGACCGGTCCGTTCCCGCAAGGCGATCTCCTGGGCGTAGAACTCCTCCGGGTCGCCGCACAGCAGCGCGCGCATGACCGGGTGTTCGGGTTGATAGGTCTGAATGAGGGCCGCGCCAGGCTTGTCGCCGCGACCCGCTCTGCCCGTTACCTGCGCAAGCAGCTGGAACGTGCGCTCCGCGGCGCGCGGATCGCCACTTCCGAGCCCCAGATCCGCATCGACGACGCCGACAAGCGTCAAATGCGGGAAGTTATGCCCCTTTGCGACGAGCTGCGTGCCGATGACGATATCGAAAGACCCTTTTGCGATCTCATCGAGTTCACGGCGCAGTCGCTCGGTCCCCCCGAAAAAGTCGGACGAAAGCACGAGAATGCGCGCATCCGGGAAAAGCTTCACGCTCTCCTCCGCGATGCGCTCGACACCGGGCCCGCAAGGGGAGAGCGTGTCTTCGGCCTCGCACTCCGGACAGACATTCGGCCGCTGCTCGAGGTGACCGCAGTGATGGCATATCAGCGCGCGGCGAAAACGATGCTCGACGAGCCAGGCGTCACATTGCCGGCAGCGAAATCGGTGTCCGCAGCTACGGCAGAGCGTGAGCGGCGCATAGCCGCGGCGATTGAGATACAGCAGTGCCTGCTCGCCGCGCGCCAAAGTTTCGCCGATCGCAAGCGCGAGCCGCGGCGCAAGCCAACGGCCCGGTCCCGGACCTTCCGCGCGCATGTCGATCGCATCAGCGCGCGGGAGAAGTCTCCCGCCAGCGCGAGCGCGCAGACGCAAATGCCCATAGCGCCCCCACTCGGCGTTGACGCGCGATTCGATCGAGGGTGTTGCCGAGGACAGCACGATCGTCACGCCTTCGATCCGCGCCCTCACGACCGCCATGTCGCGCGCGTGGTAACAGGCACCGTCCTCTTGTTTGTAGGCGCCGTCGTGCTCCTCGTCGACGACGATGAGTCTGAGCTTCGAAAAGGGCAGGAACAGGGCCGAACGCGCGCCGACGACCACCTTGACCTCGCCCGTCGCGCAACCGCGCCAGATGCGCGTGCGCTTTCGTTCGGAGACCGCGGAATGCCATTCCGCCGGCTTGCCCCCAAAACGTTTAGCGAAGCGCTCAAGGAACTGGCTCGTTAAGGCGATCTCGGGCATCATCACGAGGGCTTGCTCGCCCTCCTCCAAAGCCGCGGCGATCGCCTCGAAATAGACCTCCGTCTTTCCGGATCCGGTGACGCCCTCCAGCAGAAAGGGCTGATAGGCGCGGAGGGCCACAGACCGCCGCAACGCCGCGGAAGCCTTCTCTTGCTCAGCCTCGAGTGTCGGGGGCGCGCAATCGACGCTAAGGGAATCCGCGATGGGGACCGCAGGCGCCACCACCGCCTCCAAGGCGCCGTCGTCGACGAGCGCGTCGATGACGGAAGGCGAGCAGCCCGCGGCCTCGGCGAGCGCCCTTTTAGCGAAGACGAGGCCGCCTTCCGCAGCCGTGAGCACGCGCGCGCGGGTCGGCGTCGCGCGTCGAGGCGCAGAGCCTGTCCGGCGATAGACCAGATGCAGCGCCTCAGACTCTGCGCCTTCGGCCGAGCGTGTCGCAAGCCGTAGCGCCATGCCGCGCGGGGTGAGGGTGTAACGCGCAAGCCAGTCGACGAATTCGCGCAACTTGCGCGGAAGAGGCGGACGATTGTAACGCGAAGCGACGGTCTTCAAATTACCGGGAACATCCGCCGCACCCCGAATCTCCCAGACGACGCCATAGGCCGATCGCCGGCCCAATGGGATCTCGACGTGCTCGCCCGGCGAGAGCGCGAGGATTGAGGGAGCGAAGTAGCTGTAAGTCTGGTCCACCGCCACGGGCGCCAGCACTTCGACGATCTGCCCAGCGGCGTCGGCCTCGTTCATGATGGAATTTTTAGCATTCTCAACGGACGGATGCAGAGGAAAGTCATCTCTCGACCATTTTTCAGATCAAGGCCTCGGTGGTCGCGAGCGAAAATCTGGTTTCAAGCCGGATGGATCGAGTTCTGCTGAGAGGTAAAGGATCCCTGCAGTCCCAAAGCTTCCTTTATGTTGCCTTCGTTCGCTGCTCGGGCGCCCCGCCCAAAGCGGGGCCATGGACCGCGTGACACCCGTTCCGCTCAATTCCGTCGCCGCTTCAAACCTGCTATCTCTCGAAGCCATGCCTACGGACCCGGCCCCGCGCCACTACCCCCATCGTCATCTCCTCGGTATAGAGGGGCTCTCCCGCCCAGATATCCTCGCGCTTCTCGATATGGCCGAGGATGCCATCGAAGTCTCCCGTCAGATCGAAAAGAAAAGTTCGAAGCTTCGCGGCCGCACGCAGATTAATCTGTTTTATGAAGCCTCGACACGAACTCAGGCCTCCTTTGAAATTGCGGGCAAGCGTCTCGGCGCCGACGTTATGAACATGTCGACGGCCAAGTCCTCAGAGAGCAAAGGAGAGACGTTACTCGACACAGCCATCACCTTGAATGCGATGCGACCAGACATAATCGTCGTGCGCCATTCTCAGGCGGGCGCCGCGCATCTGCTGGCTCGCAAGGTGGACTGCGCAGTGGTCAACGCCGGGGACGGCGCACACGAGCACCCAACTCAGGCTTTGCTCGACGCTCTAACCATTCGGCGGAATATGGGCCGCATCGAAGGATTGACCATTTCGATTTGTGGAGATGTACTGCATTCGCGTGTCGCACGCTCAAACATTTTGCTGCTTGGCGCTCTCGGCGCAAAGCTGCGAGCAGTGGGACCCGCCACGCTCGTCCCACCCGGCTTTGAAAAGATGGGCGTGACAGTGTTCCACGATATGGCGCAGGGCCTTGAAGGCGCCGATATTGTCATGATGCTGCGCCTGCAGCGAGAGCGCATGAATGGCGCGCTCGTGCCGAGTTCTCGAGAATATTTCCAGTTCTTTGGCCTGGATGAGGAAAAGCTGAAATGTGCCGCAGCCAACGCGCTTGTGATGCATCCAGGGCCGATGAACCGCGGCATTGAGATCGATTCTTCCGTGGCGGACGGCGCCCGCTCCCTCATTCGCGAGCAGGTGGAGATGGGAGTCGCCGTGCGCATGGCGGTTCTCGAAGCCTTGGCGCACCATCTCCCTAACGCCTAGCCGAGGCGTCAAAGCTGGCCGGTCACACTCGGCCTAAGTGCGTATTTCGAGGCCTCGGGCCCAGCCTTCTTTGGTCTCGGTGACGAAGTCGGCAAGGCGACGCATGGCTATCGCCTCGCGCAATCCGGCCATGAGATCCTGATAGTAGGATATGTTCACCTGAGTGAGCAGCATCATACCCAAGATTTCCCGCGCCTTAAAAAGGTGATGCAAATAGGCGCGAGAATAGTCGCGCGCCGCCGGACATGGGGATTGCTCGTCGAGGGGCGCGCGGTCGTCTGCATGGCGCGCGTTCATCAGATTCACCTTGCCGAATCGGGTATAGGCTAGTCCATGACGCCCCGCGCGGGTTGGCATCACGCAGTCGAACATGTCGACGCCGCGCGTCACGGCCTGAACGATGTCGTCCGGCGTGCCCACTCCCATCAAATAGCGGGGTTTATGCTCGGGCAGGTGCGGCAGCACAATGTCTAGCATGTCGATCATCACGTCTTGCGGCTCACCGACGGCAAGCCCGCCGATCGCGAGACCGTGGAAATCCATGTTGCTCAATGTCTTCGCGCTCTCGATCCGAAGAGGCTTCACCGCCCCGCCCTGCACAATGCCAAAGATCGCACGGCCCGGCGCCTCGACGAAGGACTTGCGCGAGCGCTCAGCCCAGCGAAGCGAAAGGCGCATCGCGCGCTCCGCCTCCGCCTCGCTGCAGGGCAGTCGCACGCACTCATCAAGCTGCATCTGGATGTCGGATCCAAGCAACGCCTGAATCTCCATGGAGCGTTCGGGCGTTAGCAGATGCGTCGAACCGTCGAGGTGGGATTGAAAGGCGACGCCCCGTTCATCGAGTTTACGGAGCTTGGCGAGCGACATCACCTGGAAGCCGCCGGAATCAGTCAAAATCGGCCCTGGCCAGCACATGAATTCATGCAAGCCACCGAGGCTAGCGATCCGCTCGGCCCCGGGCCGCAACATGAGATGATACACGTTGCCCAGAACGATTTCGGCCCCAGCGGCGCGAACCTCCTGGGGCAGCATCGCCTTGACCGTCGCCGCCGTGCCCACGGGCATGAAAGCCGGCGTGTGCACGACGCCACGCGCCGTGGTAAATCGGCCTCTGCGCGCGTCGCCATCACAATTGTCGAGGTCGAAAGTGAACCGACCGATCATTCGCCGTTGTCCCTCAAACCGAGACGTGCGACCTTCACAACTTCATATTCGCCGGCGTCGGTCTCATTCCAAAAAACTTGGAAGCGTGCGCCGACGCTAACGCGAAGGCCACGAAGGTTGGTTTGCCATCGGTGTGGCGCGGTGACCCCGAAATCTATTTTTCCGTTGCGCCTCAAGATGAAGGGGCGACTGTAATCGCCATCGAGATCGAAAGCGCCGAAGAGGTCCCAGGGCGCAGAAATCGAACTCGTCTGGGCGTCGAGACGCAGATCGACGGTCATCGACGCTTCGGTCGGATCATCGCGCCAAAGCGCCTTCATGCGCGCTGCATATGTGTTCATATCCGGAAAAGCAGAGTCGCATCCCCATAAGAATAGAATCTATAGCCTGACCGCAGCGCATGAGCATAGGCCGCCTTGAGACGCTCGATGCCGCCAAAGGCGCAAACCAGCATGAACAGAGTCGAGCGTGGCAGATGGAAATTGGTCATCAAGACGTCGACGACCCGAAAGCGGTAGCCCGGCGTGATGAAAAGGTCTGTCTCCGTATGGAAGGTCTCAAGCGCGCCGTCCGAACGCGCCGCGCTCTCGAGGCAACGCAGCGCAGTCGTGCCCACTGCAACGATGCGTCCCCCGCGTCCTTTAACGTCATTGAGCGCCTCTGCGGTGTCTTTGGACAGAGAACAGTGCTCGGCATTCATCACATGATCTCGCGTGTCTTGCACTCTCACGGGCAGGAAGGTGCCGGCTCCGACTCGCAAGGTCAGTCGATGCAAGGATATTCCAGCCGCTTCGACGGCTAGCAACAGTTCTCTTGTGAAATGCAGTCCAGCCGTGGGCGCTGCAACCGCGCCGGGCGTTGCCGCGAAGAGGGTTTGATAGTCGCTGTCGTCCCGAAGGTCAGCAGGGCGCCGGCTTGCGATATAGGGCGGCAGTGGAATGGAGCCGCAGGCTTGGATGGCATGATCAAGCGCTGAGCCAGACCGATCGAATGCGAGAGTGACTTCGCCATTTTCCCCCCGTGCCTCGACCTCCGCCTCCAATGGAGGAACGAAGCTCTGGATGTTCCCCGGCGCGGGGCCAAAGCTCAATAGGTCACCAGCAGCAAGTTTTTTGGCGGGCCGCGCCATGGCTCGCCAGGAGTTCGGCGAGCGTTGCTCCATTAGTGTGGCTTCGATCTGCGCTCTGGCGCCGCGTCGCGACCTGTATCCATGAAGCCGAGCGCGAATGACGCGCGCATCATTGACTACGAGAGCGTCACCCGCTCTCAATAAGTGCGGCAAATCACGAACACATCGATCCTGTGGTGGGGCCTCGTTTGCGGGGAGAACCATCATCCGCGCGTCACTTCTGGGTTCTGCAGGACGCAAGGCAATCGCTTCGGATGGCAAGTCAAAATCAAACAGGTCGACGCGCATGCATTTGACCAAACTCAGGACAGGGAGCCAAGGGACACGAAAATCATTCGCCCTCGCCGAATTGAGAGGCGACGAGCGCTTCCAAAGCATCGAGCGCCTGCTCGGCGTCTCGACCGGTCGCGGTGACGCGCAGCGTTGCTCCCTTTGCCGCTCCAAGCGTCAGGATCGCCATGATGGAATTTCCGCCGACGGTCTCTTCGTCCCTCGTTATGGTGATTACGGCCTCGTAAGCTTCGCAACATTGCACGAATTTTGCCGTGGCTCGCGCATGCAGCCCTTTCTTGTTGATGATCACAAGGTCGCGGGTAACCCCCCGCTCTGGGGAGCTTGAGCCCTGCGGAACCGCATCCTGATTCACTTGCGAGCCTCAGTCGGCTCCTTTGCGGGGGAGCATCGGGGACTTAGTATCCGGCTAGCGACGTTGACATATTTTCGTCCAGCGTCCTGAGCCTGCAAGACAGCTTCTTCGAGCGTGTGGCCCTCTCTAACTGTGGCGAGCTTTATCAGCATCGGAAGGTTGACGCCGGCCAGAACCTCGACATTGCTGCCGTTCATGACCGAAATTGCGAGATTGGAGGGCGTCCCTCCAAACATGTCGGTGAGCAGGACGACACCCTCGCCGCTATCGGCGAGCCGGACGGCTTCAAGTATGTCCAGTCGACGACGCTCCATATCGTCCTCAGGACCGATGGATATCGAAGCGATCTGCTTTTGAGGTCCGACGACATGCTCCAGCGCAGCGAGAAACTCGGGCGCGAGATGTCCGTGGGCCACCAGGACAATTCCGATCATCCAGCATTACCGTTCGTTGCCAAGTCACGCAGGACGGCACAGCAATGGGCTGTCGCCCCAGGCGCCCCCTTGCGCATTGCCGCTCCCCACAGCAGCCGGAGGCGAAGGATCGATGGCGTGGGGCCGTTCCGCGGCAAGTCTATAGACATCCCGTCACGCAGGCGCTTTCGCTACCATATTTTGTGCAATGCGGCGAAATAGGCAAGAAAAAAGCGGCGGCATGCGTCACCGTGACTCAAGGTATTGTAAAAAAAGGGATATTTTTATGCATCCCAACCCCTCCCGCTGCTTGAGCACGAGTCTCGGCACCGAAAGCCCGCAAATTTTTTCAGGCATCCACCGTAGCTCAGTCGGGCGGCCCGGATCAACTTCTTCCATCGCAGCAAGCTCGACGAGGCCGCGGATTACTGCGCCTCGTTCGAAAGGAACGGATACGATGCCTGCTCCGCGCACCTCGATCGAGCCTCTAATAGCATTGTGCGGTCGAGCGATGAGTCGCCCACTGCAATTCTCCAGGGCGATCCGATCATCTCCCACAAGCGACGCAAACTCACCGTTCCTGCGAGCCTTAGCGATAAGCTCCATGCTCAGCGCACTCTTGCCGGCGCCGGAGCCGCCGCGCAATAGCAAGCCCGTTTCGCGCACCACGAGAGCATTGGCGTGCATCCAGTGTGTCAAGCTCACGCATGTCATGGCTGCGCTTTGAACCAGAGTGCAAATCGTGCGCCGAGCACGGGATCGCATTCGGAAGGGTCAATCGGATTTGTCAGCTCGTCCGTGCCCTCCGGATGACGCCTCGTCCGGTTCAAGGCGCGTATGCGCCCGCCGTGCGCCTCCACGATCTGCCGCGAAATCGAAAGACCGAGGCCCGAGTTATTGCCGAATCCATGATCGGGCCGGTCCGTGTAGAATCTTTCGAACACCCTCTCGAAAGCTCCTGGCGGAATGCCCGGACCGTCGTCATCGATGAGAATCTCGTATCCCTCACGCCTGTAACCTGACATATCGACGCCGCTCTCTGGTCGCAGCAGGATGCGCACCCGTCCGCCCGCCTGGGAGAAAGACCGCGCATTTTCGACGATATTGTCGAATACCTGGGCGAGACGTGAGTCATGACCGAGCACCCGCCAGCCTCGCCTCGCGCCCTCTCCGGTAAGATCCTGCTTCGTCAACTCGATCAAGACGTGGTCTTCCCGCTCTACTGCGTTGCCGATGTCGACGACGGCTACGAGCACCGCAGAAAGATCGAGCGGAATCATGTCAGCGCGCGCGAGTTCGGCATCGAGGCGAGAAGCGTCGGATATATCGCTGATGAGCCGATCCAGGCGCGCCACATCGTGCTTGACGATTTCCAGCAGCCGATCTCGGGCGGCCTCGGTCTTGGCGATTGGCAATGTCTCGACAGCGCTCCGTAAAGACGTGAGCGGGTTCTTGAGTTCGTGCGCGACATCTGCAGCGAAATGTTCGATCGCCTCGATACGGTTATAGAGAGCGCGGGTCATGTCGCGGAGAGCGCCCGAAAGGTGACCAATTTCGTCTTGACGGTCGGAAAAGTCTGGAATCTCTTGACGAGACTTCACTCCGCGCCGGACTCTGTCTGCAGCTTCCGCGAGACGACGCATTGGCTCCGCAATGGCGTTTGCAAAGAGTAGTGACAGCAAAGCCATAACGCCGGCGGACACAAGAAAGATCCTGATGATAGCCCAGCGCTCATAGCTAATGATACGGTCGATCTGCCCGCCGAGGGTCGTGAGCATCAGCGCCCCGAGAATGTGCTGGTGTCCCTGAATCGGCACAGCGATGGAAACGATAGTTTCGCCCTTCGCGTTCGCCCGGATAGCCGGGATAGCCAATTCCGGCGCCATCGCATCGCCCGTCAATGCCATCTTGACTTCGTCGTAGGCTCTGCCGTTGCCTTCCCCGACGTCTTCATACAGCTCAAGCTGAGGCCTCATCCAGCGGCGAAGCGTCGCCATGAGCTCTTCGAACGCCGTCGGCTTTTCTTCGCTGAGCCCTGCTGCGGCTGCTCGTTTGGCTTTTTCGATCAGGTCCTGCGAGTCCCACAATAGGTCGCCAGCTCGGTCATAGACGCGCGCCCTCGTATGGGTGACATTCACGAATTTGAAAAGAAGCGGGCCGATGCGCTCGGGATTGAGTGGGAACCCGGGCGCGCCATGTCCTGCATCAGCATGCCCTTGCCTCGCTTGAGGCGAGCGACTGGGCGCCTCCTCGGGGATGACAGTGAAGTCTTCGGAATCCTGACTGGCAGAATCAGCCATCACTTGAGCAATGATTTTGCCCTGCGTTTCCAAACTTTCCAATCGTGCGCCGATCAAGTTTTTTTGATACTGACTGAGATAAAGAAATCCGCCGAGCAGAGCGACGAGCCCGCCTAGGTTCAATACGACGATACGGCGGGTAAGCGAGGAGGCAAAACGCGCTTGCACAACGCGAAGGATCCGCGCTGCGCGCACTGAAGCGGCGCGGCTTGACCGCCTCGCTGGGCGTGATACCGGCTGCGCCGCCCTCGGCGCCTGCGCCCCGTCGGTCATGAAACTTGCAAGCTCCTGTGCCAGTCAGCGCAAACTTTTAGGTCTCTCGGAAGCGATAGCCGACGCCGTAGAGCGTTTCGATCATTTCAAAATCGGCATCGACCAGCTTGAACTTTTTACGCAGTCGCTTGATGTGACTGTCAATCGTGCGGTCGTCAACATATACTTGATCGTCATAGGCGGCGTCCATGAGCGCGTTTCGGCTTTTCACCACGCCGGGACGCTGGGCCAGTGCATGCAAGATCAGAAACTCTGTAACGGTCAGCACCACTGGATCGCCGCGCCAAGTGCATGTGTGACGTTCTGGGTCCATGCTCAGCGCGCCACGCTCCAGAACCTTGGCTTCTGACTCCTTTTGGGTAGCAGCTTCTTTCGGGCTCGCGCGCCTGAGAATCGCCTTCACTCTTTCGACGAGCAGGCGCTGGGAGAAGGGCTTATGGATGAAGTCGTCGGCGCCCATCTTGAGCCCGAATAGCTCGTCTATCTCTTCGTCTTTTGAGGTGAGGAAGATCACGGGCAGATCCGACTTTTGGCGCAATCGACGCAAAAGCTCCATGCCGTCCATACGCGGCATCTTAATATCGAAGATCGCGAGATCCGGAGGATTGGCGCGCAAGCCATCGAGCGCCGCAGCTCCATCGGTATAGGTCTGCACGCGATAGCCTTCTCCCTCCAACGCGATGGACACGGAGGTGAGAATGTTGCGATCGTCATCAACGAGAGCGATGGTGGGCATCGTCAAACCTTGCTGTTGTTCTGCCAAGGAACTGCGCATCATCCAATCGAGTGGATGACAGAATGCAGGTGTAACGCTCTGAGCGCCCGCTTTGAAGAGGGTCCCACTTCTCAGTCCGGCGCGCCCCCGCACCCAGATCTCGCCAATGCCGCACCGGCTAATCGGGCTCACGAAATTCCTCGGCCGCCTCATCGCGCTCCGATTCTGCTCGCAGCGCCTTTATAAGCTTTCTTTTCGCGTCTCGCGAGCCCCGAAACGGGCTGGCGTCAGGTGAGGCCGCGACCGGCGACCGGAAAGATGCCTCCGCCGATGAAACATCGCGGTTCGGCGCCGATATCGCCGGCGTAGCAGCGCGATGCTAAGGGCCCGTGCAGGAATAATTGAATCGAAACGCGCGGCGACGGGATTCCGATTTTGCGGCGTCGATCGTATGAAGCGTCATGATCGACGAGGGATTGATTCGGCGACGCTTTGAAGCGCTTTCGCCGCATCTGGACGAACGTCGCCGGCGGTTGTTCGCGGCGACGACGGTGCAGGAAATCGGTCGTGGCGGGATCGCGGCGGTGTCGCGGATCACCGGGATGGCGGCATCCACGATTGGACGCGGGCTAAAGGAGCTTTCGGCGCAAGCGCCGCCTTTGGCCGTGGGCCGGGTGCGACGGTCGGGCGCCGGCCGCAAGCCGCTGACGAAGAAAGATGCGACGCTCGTGCGCGACCTGCTCGCCCTCATCGCGCCAGACGAGCGCGGCGATCCGATGTCGCCTTTGCGCTGGACTTGCAAGAGCTTGCGCCGGCTGGCCGACGAGCTGAGGAAGCTCGGGCATAAGGTCAGCCATCGCATGGTCGGGAAGATCCTTAAGGAGCTGGGCTACAGCCTGCAAGCCAACAGCAAGACGCGCGAGGGCTCGGATCACGAGGATCGAGACGCGCAGTTTGCGCACCTCAATGAAAAGGTGAGCGCCGCGCTCGCCGCCAACGAGCCGGTGATCTCGGTCGACGCCAAGAAGAAGGAGCTCGTCGGCGACTTCAAGAACAATGGGCGCGAATGGCGCGCGAAGGGCTCGCCCGAGGAAGTTCGCGTTCATGATTTTCTGATCAAGGAGCTCGGGCGCGCGACACCCTACGGCGTTTACGATCTCGCGGACAACGCAGGCTGGGTGAGCGTCGGCATGAGCTGCGACACCGCGGCGTTTGCGGTTGCGACGATCAGAAGATGGTGGCTCGAGATTGGGCGGCTGCGCTATCCTGGCGCAACGCGTCTCGTCATCACGGCGGACGGCGGCGGATCGAATGGCTCACGCGTGCGCTTGTGGAAGCTGATGCTCCAGCGCCTCGCCGACGAACTCGGTCTCGCTATCGAGGTCCATCATTTTCCGCCCGGGACCAGCAAGTGGAACAAGATCGAGCACCGGCTGTTCTCCTTCATCAGCATGAACTGGCGCGCCACGCCGCTCGCCACCTATCAGGTGATCATCGACATGATCTCCTCGACAACGACGAAAACCGGGTTGAAGGTTCATTGCGAACTGGACGCCAACGAATACCAGAAAGGCGTAACCGTCTCCGATGAGCAAATGGCCGCCCTCAACATCGAGCGCGACCATTTTCACGGCGAGTGGAACTACACCATCAAGACAAGCAGCGACCGCTCAAATGAAGCGGTAATTTAGGCACAGGCTCTTAGTCTGGAAAACGCGATGTAATCGCAGGGCGGCAAGCGGCGCGCCTGACTACGTCCATACAGCAAAACCATGGCTTCTAAACTCTGAGGGCCGTTTGCACCACTGCAGCGGCGCCGCGTGGTCAGCAGCGGCTCCGTCGCACACTTCAATACCGAAGACCGAGCTGAAGAACCGTGTTTGTGATCGCCTTTAATCGGCCACTCCCGCGCCTCGCTCGGCCCGAGGGCTTGTCCAACTTTGGACGAATTTCCTTGAAAATGGTAACGTTACCGCTCGGTAGCAGCTTTGGCCTCAAGCAGCCTATATGACAACGACCTCTGCATTTCATGCTCTTGTCGAAAGGATCGAGAGTTTCATCCCAGGGGAAGATTCACCTGAAGCAATATTAATGCTTATTACCCAGGCATATGGAGTGTCACACGCAGCTTACCTCGGGCTTGGACTTTCAAATAGCGGCATACATCAGCAATCTATTTTTCATGCAACCTATCCAAAGCCATGGATGGATCGCTATATTGATAACAATTATATCGAAAAAGATCCAATCGTAGCAACTACATTGAAATCAACTTTACCCATAGATTGGTCAAAGCTGCCAATGAAGGACAAGGAACAGAAATGGTTCTTCCGTGAAGCTCGCGAATTCGGCATTGGAGAGCGAGGTATTACAGTTCCGATTAGGGGAAAGCAAATGGAAAAGGGTTTGTTTTCGATCGTAGGCGACATGTCTGACGATGACTGGGGCATATACAAGAAACAGATCATACCAGACATTATAACGATAGGGTTTTACGTGCATTCGATGGTTATGAAAACCATACAGCTGTATGATGATATTCAAATCATTAGGCTATCTCCACGAGAGGTAATTTGCCTGGAGTGGGCGTCTAATGGGAAAACATTTGATGATATAGCAGAAATACTAGGTATTTCGAGTCACACCGTACGAATGTATTTGGATGCTGCCAGACAAAAATTGAGATGTTTGAATATTACGCATGCTGTGGCTCGCGCGATCAAAATGGAGCTGATTCGAGCACCCCGATAATGCCTACTCTATGTCAACACCCCAAATTTGGGGAATTTTTTGGATTTTGCGCTGCTCTTATAATCCCTCTGAAGGGGTTCAGTCAGAGGAAACTCCGGGCAAATCTTTTCCAATTCGACTCTCCAACGTCCCGCCTTCGCCCGCGACATCTACAAAATGCAGTTTTTGCAAAGTCTGCAGTTATCAGTATCGGGCGCTGGTTCGGACGCGTCAGGAACGGTTGAAACATCGACGCGTTTCACCCCGCCAGATCGCCTATTCTGTCATGGGGCGCCAATCTGTCGCGAGATTGAGGGGTCCGAAGTCACATGCTCTCCGAAAACGATCCGGCTCTCGAAGCGGCTCCGCGTCCAGTGCGGATTTTCGAAGGATCCCGGCCTCTCAGCCGGTTCGGGGCGAGCAGGGCTGTTCGACATCGACGGCAGCGCTTCTCGTCGCATTGATGTTTCATTGGCTCACCACTCAGACTGGCGGTAACGGGCAATGTATTCACTGAAACTCTTCTAGGAGCGCTGCTCGCATGAACTTTTTATTTCCCGATCGAGTCCCCTTAACGCGTGATCCTTTGGGGTTTTTGCTGAGCAGGGCGGATCTCGCATTAGCAGCGCGGTGACGAAGTCGGGATTCTATGGGCTGGCTTCGTAACTGACAGCGACCATCAGCGCCGCCGTCTCGGCGCCGGACCTGGCGAGGATCACGAAGGCGATGGTTTCGGCGGTCTGAACGACGAATACGAAGCCGTTTCTGATAGCTGCGGCTTCCCTTGGTGTGCCGGCGCCGAACAATGCACGCATCAGAATGCCGAGATTGTAGCCCGCAACATGGACGAGATAGCGTTTATGGACGTTCTCGCGACCGCGCAACCACGTGCGGCGCATGCCGCCGCGTTCCAGAACATGGGCGAAGCTACGTTCGACAAGCTCGCCGCGTTTGCGCATGGCCTCCCTACCGACGCCCGACTTCAACCGATTGCGATTCCCATAGACCGCCTCGCGCGCCTCGTCGTCGCCGTGCCAGCGTGAATAGCCCTTGCTCGGCTGGGGTTCGGCGATGCGCGTCTTCCATGGGCCGTCGTCGAGGTCCTTCAGAACGTCGCGCGAGTGATAGCCTTTGTCGGCCACGAGTTCGCAAGGGTCTTCCGGCGTCGGCGCAAAGCCTACGCCGGACAGGTTCTTTTCCGCTTCCTTCAGCGTGGGGTCGAGCGTCGCCGTGTCGCCTTTGTCGGCCTCGTGGATCGGAGCCGCCACGATCACGCCCGTGTCGAGATCGACCGCATGTTCGGGCTTGTAAGCAAGATGCGTCGAACCGTCCTTCATCTTGGCGATCTTCGCGTCCGGATCGGTCTTGCTCGTCCAATCTTCGTTCGAGAGCTTCTTGCCCTTACGCTTGCGGTCGAGCCGGATGAGATCGTCGATCGTCGGCGTCTCGACCCCGCTCTCCTTGGCCATCCGCGTCAGCATCTCGCGATAGGTTTCGCCGTTGTCGCGGCGCACGATCGTCCGCAGCGCGGCGTTGGCCTCCATCGTCGAACCATCAACGCCAATGCGCTCGCCCTTCACCAGACCGCGCTCGGCGACGAGCTTCAGAACGAAGGCGAACACTTTCTCGTGAACTTCGTGAGGCAGACGGCTGCGCGTCTTCGACAGCCACGAATGATCGGGAACCTTGTCACGCTTCCCAAGCCGCAGGAAATCTCCCAGCGATCGAGAATCCGAGCAGCGCCAGACAATGCCGCGTTCGCTGTCGAGCCCTTCGAAATAACCGATCATATGCATGCGGAAATAGCGGCCCGGCGGCAACGACGGCGCGCCCATCCTCGGCGCGTAAAACGGCTTGCAGGTCTCCTCGACGAAAGCGTCAAAACCAGCATCGACCAAGAGCTTCTGGAGACGGTCATAAAATACATGGCCCGGCGAGCGTGGCATCTCCGCCCAGGTCATCATGAGGTCGCCCTGGACCTCGCCCTCACGCCCCATCGCCATCGTCGCAACCCGCCGAGAATCTTCGTTCCTCAGACAGAATCAGGCGGCCGGGACTTCGTCAACACGCTGTTAGCGCCGCTGGCGCCACTCGCGCTGGGCCTCCATCGTGTCCATTTAATCAGCGACTTAGCTCTAATCAAGGATGGACCATTCGGATGCGGAACGCTAAGCGTCTCTAGTTTTCCGTCAGCCGTTTTCGCGCCAATTACGATCCATGAATGCCCCGAGGAGCAACTGATTGCGCAGGCTACGATGGACAAGAGACCCACAGCGTGCAAGAGAGTCATAAATATAATTATTAACGATCTCCTCCTCGATTTGAGGAAGAGTATCTTTTCAGCTTATCATCACGCATCGTTTGATTGCTGGCAATTTTCTAGTATACTTGCAACAAAATTGACATTTACTTCTTTTTTTGGATCGGAATCGAAATTTCTTGTTAACAAACAAGCCTTCACTAATCATGCTGAACTTATATATTCAGAAATAGACCTGATTGCCTTAGATATCATTTGTGAGCGCGAACGCGAACGATTTAAAAGAGAGAACATATGTAAAAGATCTTTGCAGGAAGTTAGCTCAATGATACAGAAAGCGTTTAATAATATGCAGGCCCAAAGCGTGTGCGGATTCGCTTATGGCGCGGGCTCCCAAACTTTCCGCTCATTTGAAGAAATTTTTCACCTAGTTTTGGCGACCCGCCAAGCGACAGCTCAGGCCCTCTTTTGGGCTATATTTGAGGTAGCTCGGAGCAAATTATTAAGGACAGCTATTGAAGAAGAGGCTGACGCATGCTTATTATCGAACGGAGACCTTGACTGCAACAATTTAAACCTTGCAAGTTGCACAAGGAGTCTATTATTGGAGGTTCTCAGATTAGCCCCAATAAACAACGTGATAGTATTTACTTTCAAATCGCACTCAAATCTGACAGCCTACGGGATCCGAAACGGAGATAAAATCGTTGTGTGCCCTCAGGTATTTTTCAGATCAAAAAGATACTTTATGAATGCTGATGCCCTGGTCATCGGCAGGAATTACGACGCGCATTTATCATCACTTCAATATTTATCCTGTGGGGGAGGGTTAATTTTCCATATAGTTTTGTTGGACCTCGCGCTTTTCCTTTTGGACCTCGCAGCAGCATTTGAACTTGAACTTGTCGAGGGTCCTCCCGAATTCACCGCGCTACCGAGTTTTCGGGCTGCGCGCCCCAATGTAAAGGTGCGATTCAATCTCAGGCGGTCGAGGTTGTTCGGGTAGTCTGCGCGGAGCTCGCCATAAAGAGAGTGTCGGAAGGAGTCGGACGTGTGTCACGACGCCCGGCCCTCTTATTCGAAAAATCTTTGCTCTTCGAAATGGCCAAGGCAGCCGCAGGAGCTTGACAGACGGTGGTCTGGTGGTTCGTTCGGGGGAATTCGACGCGAGGGGTTGTCTGTCGAGCAAAGGAGCGCCGGTAGCTCGGCTGCTTAATCCCGGCTTAACTGTAAATTTCCTAGCGTATCGCATACTCCCGCCCAGCGGCGTTCAGTCAATGGCGAGCGCTGCTTCGAGCACGGCGAAAAAGGCACATTCGTTCCATGACGCGCGGCCAAAGCATCGCATTTGCCCCTCATTCGCTGCGCGATTTCGCGCGCAATCGCGCGATCGAACTTGCCGGACTGCTTCTACTTCTCGTTTGCGGGGCCTTGGCGCTCGCGCTCGCGACATGGTCGACGCGTGACCCGTCGATCAATCACGCAACCGATTCGGCCGTCCGCAACTGGCTCGGCTCACCTGGAGCGATCGTAGCCGATCTGATTATGCAGACCATTGGCGTAGGTGCGGCGCCGGCTCTGCTTCCGCTCGCGGCATTTGGTCTGCGCCTCATAGGGCACCGCCGCCTTGACCGCGTGCTTTGGCGTCTCACACTGTGGATATCGGGCGTTTTCTGCGCCGCCACGGCCGCCTCGCTGTTGCCGGTCACCGATCGTTGGCCGCTGCCGACCGGTCTTGGCGGCATGATGGGAGACGCCCTATTCTCGCTGGGGCGGCACTCGGTTGGCGGCGGTTCGGTCGGGGCGGCCGTGGTCGGCCTCGCCGTAATGCTTGGAGCTATCTTGTGCTTAACTGGGGCGGCGGGCATGGGGTTCAATGGCGCGAAAGAGGGCACAGGCAACTTGGTCGACAACGACAGAGCACCGCGATCGAGACAGTCTGAGGATTACGACGAGGAAGACTTCGCCGGCGAGCCGAGCGCCGCGCTGGTATGGCTCGGCGCGCTGTTTCATTATGCATCGACCGTGCGTGCATGGATGAAACGTATTTTGGGGAAGCGGCATGTAAAAAGCGCGGCGCGCGCGTCTCAGTCCGAGCCCTCTCCCGCGCCCCTTGATGAGCGGCAGGAGCCCATCTTCGAGAGCGCTTCGAGCGCGAACCCCGGCCCGAGCCGTGAGGCCGCGCGGTCGCTGCGTCAAGTGAGCGAGCCGCGCCCTCGCGTTCAAGAAACCGGACCGCTACCGCCGCGGCCCGTCGCGCCGCAGAAGTCTCGATCCGCCGCGAGAGCGCGCGCTCAGAGCTACGCCCCGCCGTCGCTCGAGCTGCTCCCCGAGCCCAAAAAGTTGCCCGGGATCGCAAAGCTCTCGCCGCAGGCACTTTCCGTAAATGCGCAGGAACTTGAAGGCGTTCTTGAAGATTTCGCCGTGCGCGGCGAGATCGTCAATGTCCGTCCCGGCCCCGTCGTGACCCTCTACGAGCTGGAGCCGGCGCCGGGCGTCAAATCCTCGCGCGTGACCAACCTCGCCGACGACATCGCTCGCTCCATGTCGGCGGTCTCGGCGCGCGTCGCGGTCGTTCCCGGCCGCAACGCGATCGGCATCGAGTTGCCCAATCAGCAGCGCGAGATGGTCTATCTGCGCGAGCTTCTCGCCTGCCGCGACTTCGGTGAGACCAAGCACAAGCTCGCGATCGCGCTCGGCAAGACGATCGGCGGCGAGCCCGTCGTCGTCGACCTCGCGCGCATGCCCCATCTTTTGGTCGCCGGCACGACCGGCTCCGGCAAGTCCGTCGCGATCAACACGATGATTTTGTCGCTACTCTATCGGTTGAAGCCCGAGGAATGCCGGCTGATCCTCGTCGATCCGAAGATGCTCGAGCTCTCCGTCTACGATAATATTCCGCATCTCCTGACCCCAGTCGTGACCGACCCGAAGAAGGCGGTCGTCGCGCTCAAATGGGCGGTGCGCGAGATGGAGGATCGTTACAAGAAAATGTCAAAAGTTGGCGTGCGCAACATCGACGGATTTAACGCGCGCATTCTAGAAGCGCAGGCCGTCGGCGAGGTCATCACCCGCAGCGTGCAGACGGGCTTCGATCCCGAGACCGGCGAAGCGATCTGCGAAACCGAGGAGATGGATCTCGCGCCGCTGCCCTATATTGTTGTGATCGTCGACGAGATGGCGGATCTGATGCTCGTCGCCGGAAAGGACATCGAAGGCGCAATCCAGCGCCTGGCGCAGATGGCGCGCGCGGCGGGCATCCATCTTATCATGGCGACGCAACGTCCCTCGGTCGATGTGATCACCGGCACGATCAAGGCGAATTTCCCGACACGCATTTCCTTCCAGGTCACGAGCAAGATCGACAGCCGGACGATCCTCTCCGAGATGGGGGCCGAGCAGCTGCTGGGCCAGGGCGATATGCTCTATATGGCGGGTGGTGGCCGGATCTCCCGCGTGCACGGTCCCTTCGTCTCGGATGCCGATGTCGAGAAGGTCGTGGCCTATCTGCGCACGCAAGGCCAGCCCGCCTATCTCGAGGCGATCACCTCGGAGGGGGAGACCGGCGACGACGAAGAAGCGTCGGCTCCGGGCTCGATGGATGCGGAAGAAGGCGCCGAGCTTTACGACCGCGCCGTGGCGATCGTGCTACGCGACAAGAAATGCTCAACGAGCTACATCCAGCGGCGCCTTTCGATCGGCTACAACAAGGCGGCGTCGCTTGTCGAGCAGATGGAGAAGGAAGGTGTCGTCAGTCCGCCCAACCACTCCGGCAAGCGCGAGATTCTTATGGGTCGCGGCGGGGTGGACCGTGGCGCTTTCGACATAGAGGCGGCGGAGTGAGGGCGCGTTGAAGCGGCTTACCATTTCCTTCAAGCGTCTTCTGCCCGCCGCCACATCCTCTCTTGCTCCGTCGCCTGGCGGCCTTCGCGGTCGGCGAGCCCCCGCGATGCGGCGCGGGGGCTCGCCGACCGCGAGGCGCAAGGGGAAGTCAGTTCCGCCAACCCAATGTCAATTAGCGCCGCTTTTCAATTTGCGCCACGCTGGCGCTCGGGATAATCGACGGCGACAGAGAGTGGGGCCACTGCCTTTGTCGTCGTCTATGTTAGGCTCGTCCCGACTAGGATGGAACCGCATCTGCCGCGAGAAGAGAGAGCCGGATTGACTACCTTCAACGCTATCCGCATCGACAAGGACGAGGCCGGGCAGCGTGCTGCCTATGTTGAGATGACCGACGCCGAGCTGATGGACGGCGACGTCGAGATCGCAATTACCCACTCGACGCTGAATTACAAGGACGGGCTGGCGATCACCGGCAAAGGCCCGATCGTACTCCGCTTTCCAATGATCCCCGGCGTCGATCTTGCCGGTCGCGTCACCGCCTCGACGCATCCTTCCTTCGGGCCGGGCGACAATGTCGTCGCCGGCGGCTGCGGAATGGGCGAGGCGCATTACGGCGGACTGGCCCAGAAGGCGCGACTTTCCGGCGACTGGCTCGTCCCCTTGCCCAGCGGCCTTTGGCCGCAGGAGGCGATGACGATCGGCACCGCCGGCGTCACTGCCATGTTCTGCGTGATGGCGCTGGAGCGCTTCGGTCTTTCCCCGTCAAGCGGCGCGGTCGTCGTGACGGGCGCGGCGGGCGGCGTCGGCTCGGTGGCGGTCGCCTTGCTCGCCCGCGCCGGCTGGCGCGTCGCGGCGGTCACCGGCCGGCTGGAGGAAGGGGCCTATCTCAGGAGCCTCGGCGCCGCCGAGATCATCGACCGCAATGAGCTCGCCGCTTCGGGAAAACCCCTGCAGACGCGTCGCTTTGCGGCGGGCGTCGACACCGTCGGCTCCACGACGCTTGCCAATATCCTCTCGCAAATCGATTACGATGGCGCCGTCGCCGCCTGCGGCAATGCGCGCGGCATGGATCTGCCGGCGAGCGTCGCGCCCTTCATCCTGCGCGGCGTTTCGCTGCTCGGCGTCGAAGCCGTGCGGCCGCGTCTTGCGAGGCGGCGCGAGGCCTGGACGCGGCTCGCGCGCGAACTCGACCACGCCCTGCTCGCCGAGATCCGCGAGACGATCCCCCTCTCGCAGGCTCTGGCGCGCGCGAAGGATCTCGTCGAGGGAAAGGCGCGAGGCCGCATCGTGGTCGAAATCGGCTGAAACTCCGCGGCCTTGCAGCTCTTCGAGGCGCCCGCTATAAGCGCGGCGTCTTCCGTCACCCTCAACACAAGAGATGCGTGCCCATGGCGATCGAACGCACTTTTTCTATTCTCAAGCCGGACGCGACGCGCCGCAACATCACCGGCAAGGTCAATGCGCTGATCGAAGGCGCGGGGCTACGCATCGTCGCGCAGAAGCGCATTCAGATGACCCGTCAGCAAGCCGAGACTTTTTACGCCGTGCACAAGGAGCGCCCCTTCTTCGGCGAACTCGTCGAGCAGATGTCGGCGGCTCCCGTCGTCGTCCAGGTGCTCGAGGGAGAGAATGCGATCGCCCGCTATCGCGAGGTGATGGGCGCGACCAATCCGGCCAACGCCGCGCCGGGAACGATCCGCAAGGAATTCGCGCTCAACGTCGGCGAGAATACGGCGCATGGCTCCGACGCCCCCGAGACCGCGCTGATCGAGATCGAACAATTCTTCTCTGGCAATGAGATCGTCGGCTAAGGGCCCGTGCAGGAATAATTGAATCGAAACGCGCGGCGACGGGATTCCGATTTTGCGGCGTCGATCGTATGAAGCGTCATGATCGACGAGGGATTGATTCGGCGACGCTTTGAATCGCTTTCGCCGCATCTGGACGAACGTCGCCGGCGGTTGTTCGCGGCGACGACGGTGCAGGAAATCGGTCGTGGCGGGATCGCGGCGGTGTCGCGGATCACCGGGATGGCGGCATCCACGATTGGACGCGGGCTAAAGGAGCTTTCGGCGCAAGCGCCGCCTTTGGCCGTGGGCCGGGTGCGACGGTCGGGCGCCGGCCGCAAGCCGCTGACGAAGAAAGATGCGACGCTCGTGCGCGACCTGCTCGCCCTCATCGCGCCAGACGAGCACGGCGATCCGATGTCGCCTTTGCGCTGGACTTGCAAGAGCTTGCGCCGGCTGGCCGACGAGCTGAGGAAGCTCGGGCATAAGGTCAGCCATCGCATGGTCGGGAAGATCCTTAAGGAGCTGGGCTACAGCCTGCAAGCCAACAGCAAGACGCGCGAGGGCTCGGATCACGAGGATCGAGACGCGCAGTTTGCGCACCTCAATGAAAAGGTGAGCGCCGCGCTCGCCGCCAACGAGCCGGTGATCTCGGTCGACGCCAAGAAGAAGGAGCTCGTCGGCGACTTCAAGAACAATGGGCGCGAATGGCGCGCGAAGGGCTCGCCCGAGGAAGTTCGCGTTCATGATTTTCTGATCAAGGAGCTCGGGCGCGCGACACCCTACGGCGTTTACGATCTCGCGGACAACGCAGGCTGGGTGAGCGTCGGCATGAGCTGCGACACCGCGGCGTTTGCGGTTGCGACGATCAGAAGATGGTGGCTCGAGATTGGGCGGCTGCGCTATCCTGGCGCAACGCGTCTCGTCATCACGGGCGGACGGCGGCGGATCGAATGGCTCACGCGTGCGCTTGTGGAAGCTGATGCTCCAGCGCCTCGCCGACGAACTCGGTCTCGCTATCGAGGTCCATCATTTTCCGCCCGGGACCAGCAAGTGGAACAAGATCGAGCACCGGCTGTTCTCCTTCATCAGCATGAACTGGCGCGCCACGCCGCTCGTCACCTATCAGGTGATCATCGACATGATCTCCTCGACAACGACGAAAACCGGGTTGAAGGTTCATTGCGAACTGGACGCCAACGAATACCAGAAAGGCGTAACCGTCTCCGATGAGCAAATGGCCGCCCTCAACATCGAGCGCGACCATTTTCACGGCGAGTGGAACTACACCGTCAAGACAAGCAGCGACCGCTCAAATGAAGCGGTAATTTAGGCACAGGCTCTAAGGCTGACGACCGCCCTCCCGAAAGCGTCATTTTGGCGATGCGGCGCGGCGCGGGAGCGCCTATAAGCGCGCCATGAGCGACGCTCCGCCGCAGCAGAAGCTTAAGCGAGGCTGGACCACCGGCGCCTGCGCTACGGCGGCAGCGCGCGCCGCCTTTCATGCTTTCTGTTGCAAGGAGCCGCCGCCCGACCCGATCTCGATATTTCTCCCCTCGGGTCAGCGGGTCGCCTTTTCGCTTTCTGGCTTCGAGCGCGGGCCCAAATTTGCTCGCGCAAGTGTGGTCAAGGATGCCGGCGACGATCCCGATGTGACGCATGGCGCGACGATCTTCGCCAAAGTGATGCGGGCGCCGCAAGGCTCCGGCGTGCGCTTCCTCGTCGGACCCGGCGTCGGCACGGTGACACGTCCAGGCCTTCCGCTCGCCATCGGCGAGCCGGCGATTAACCCCGTTCCGCGCGTGATGATGCGCGACAATCTCGCGGAACTCGCGCACGAACTCGGCGCGTCGACAGACGTTTCGGTCGAAATCTCCATTCCCGGCGGCGAAGAGATCGCCAAGCACACGCTGAACGGCCGGCTCGGCATCGTCGGCGGCCTTTCGATTCTCGGAACGACGGGGATCGTCGTGCCCTATTCCTGCGCCGCCTGGATCGACGCGATCCATCGTGGCGTGGATGTAGCGCGGGCTTGCGGCACGCGCCATCTCGCCGCGGCGACGGGAAGCGTCTCCGAAGAGGCCGTTCGCAGGCTCTACGATTTGCCCGACGAAGCACTGATCGAGATGGGAGATTTCGTCGGAGCGCTGCTGAAATATCTCCGCATGCATCCGGTCGAGAAACTCACGATCGCCGGCGGCTTTGCGAAAATGACGAAGCTCGCGCAAGGCGCACTCGATCTCCATTCCGCCAGGTCGTCGCTCGACCTCGCCGCGCTTGCGAGTCTTGCCGCTTCAGCCGGCGGCGATCCCGCACTCGCGCAAAGCGTCGCTTCCGCCAACAGCGCTCTCGAAGCGCTTCAGTTCGCTTCGCGCGACGGCGTCGATCTCGCTGTCAAAGTCGCCCATCGCGCGTTGGAGACCGCGTTGCGCGCCTTGGACAATCGAGAGATCGCGCTCGAGCTTCTCGTCTTTGATCGCGAGGGGCGGCTCCTGGCGCGAGCGGAACCTTGAAGGCCTCGATCGTGCCGGTCAACCCGCAGCTCAGTCTCGTTCTCGGCGGCGCGCGCTCCGGCAAGAGCGCCTTCGCGGAAAGCCTCATCGCTGTGAGGCAGCCGCCCTGGATTTATCTCGCGACGGCGGAAGCCCTGGACGAAGAGATGGCGACGCGTATCGACAAGCATCGGGCCCGACGCGACTCGCGGTGGCGAACCATCGAGGCACCGCATCTGCTGGCCGAAGCGCTCGCAGCTGCGCCGGAGGACGCGCCGCTGCTCATCGACTGCCTGTCGCTGTGGCTCTCTAATCGTCTGCTAGTTGGCGCCGACTTGGACGCGGAGAGCGACGCGCTCGTCGAGACTCTGGCCACGCGAAAGACTCTGACGGTCGCCGTCTCTTCGGAGGTCGGTCTGACGGTCGTTCCCGAGAATGCGCTGGCACGCGCCTTTCGTGACGCCGCCGGGGAATTGCATCAGGCGGTCGCGCGCGTTGCGGCAAGCGTGACGCTCACGATCGCGGGATGCCCGCTCAAGGTCAAAGGATTGTAATTAGTCGCTCAGCGTAGATGCAACGACAACGGCCGCAAAAATGGAACTTGCGAACTTGCGGTTTTCTCAAATGCCCGCGGAGAAGGCGTCGCGGAGTCGCGCGAGCTGCTGGCCGACCGGACTGGAGTTTTCGAGTGTGTCGGCGGTTGGAGCATAGATCAGTTGGTCAAGATGGATTACGCGCGCCTGAAGGCGCATCGAGTGAATTGTCAATTGGCGGAGCTTTTCCGGCAGCGCGCCAAAAACTTCAGCACTAGAGGCGAGGTCCTGTCGTGAGAGCTTCACCCTGTGACGCTCACTCGCCGCTTGCGATCGCGTCATTTCGCCCTGACTGACTGCGCGCTGCAACAACAACCATGAGGCGATCTGCATCAACCGAGTAGTCAACCGCATGCTCTCGGCGGCATAGGCAAGCGACGCGGCGCGGGGGAGCGCTTTCGCTTCTTCTCGGCCCCCTCCGTCAAGGTAAGCGGCTGCGTCCTCGACTAGCGTCATGCCTTCGCGGAAAAGCATCGAGAAGCCTTCCGACGACGTCAACCGGTCGATGAACGAAATCGGTTGCGACCGTTTCTCAAGTGTTCCGTCAACACGCATGCCACGCCCACGCAGAGGAGGAGCGAACTGACTCGCACCGATGCCCGACACAAATAGGCTAGCGCAAAACCGAGCGATTGGCGCACTAGCCATTTCGTAACCTTAACACGGGAATTGATCGTCCGGGAGATGATAAACAAGGAGCCGCGTGATCGGCGGCTCCTTGAGGCCCTTCGTGAGGGAAGGGCGAGAAACGGGGCTGAGGAATTCGGTTGCGATCCTCGAATACCGGTGCAAGAAGCGCGTTATACTTGTTTAGCCTCAGGTCCTTGCGGGCGAATCGCTCAGGATCTCCTTGGGCGGTGAAAATCAAAATACAGCGCTCCCGGAGCACCAAGACCATCCGCCCCAGCTGATGGAGAGTCACAAAAGGGATGCGGGGGTGCGCTTTTTGCTTGGAGACCTCTATAGAATGCCGAGACGCCTCAAAGTTATCAATCGCCCCAGTTGTGCACGCAGCCGTGTAATTGTCGGCCTGGAAGCTAAAGTTCGGCGGCCATCCACCGGTCGACAGGAAGACATGCATGGCGAGGGCTCATGGCGCGCTGTTCGATAACTAGTAATAAAGCCTAAGTGAAACTATCTGAGGCCGGCTAAACGCACGGCCCGCTTGATTGAGTGCGCTCCCTTCGCGAGAAGCTAGAACCCATTCCCGGTAGCGTGAAGGCATATGCGATCGGCTGCTTGGAGCTGGAGTTGGAGGAGGCGGCGAGGCTCAGCTCTAGGCTGGCTCGCCGACGTCCTCGATGTGCTCGACCGACACCACGCGCTCGTCCTCGGCGGTGTCGAAGACGATCACCCCCTGCGTTCCGCGCCCGGCGATGCGAATTCCGTTGACCGGGCAGCGTATCAGCTGCCCCCCGTCAGTCACGAGCATGATCTCGTCGTCCTGCGCCACCGGGAAGGACGCAACCAGAGGTCCATTGCGAGGGTTGACGATCATCGCGGCAATGCCCTTTCCGCCCCGCCCAGTGATGCGGTACTCGTAAGAAGACGTCCGCTTGCCGTAGCCGTGTTGCGAGACGGTTAGGATGATCTGCTCCGCTGCGCGCATTTCCTCGAATCGACGATCGGAAAGCTCGACCGCCGCGGCTTCCTCGAGCTCGGGCTCCTCGACGGTTTCCGCGCCTTGAGCGCGGCGCAGCGCCACCGCGCGCTTCAAATAGGAGGCACGCTCGCCGGCGTTCGCCTCGAAATGTTTAAGGATCGACAGTGAGATCACACAATCTCCCTCGCCCAGGTTGACGCCCCTGACGCCCATCGAGGTTCGCCCTTGGAAGACGCGCACGTCGGTCACAGGGAAGCGGATACATTGGCCGTCACGGGTGGTCAGCAGCACGTCGTTGGTCTCATCGGCAGTTGCGACGTCGACGATCTGCTCGCCCTCCTCGAGCTTCATCGCGATAACGCCGCTGCGGCGAATATCGACGAAATCCGAGAGCTTGTTGCGTCTGACCGAGCCGCCGGTCGTAGCGAAGATCGCGTCGAGACGCGCCCAGCTCGCTTCGTCCTCCGGCAGCGGCATGATCGTTGTGATGCGCTCGTCCGGCTCAAGCGGCAAGAGATTGACGAGCGCTTTGCCGCGCGCCTGAGGCGCGGAGAGCGGTAGGCGCCAGACTTTTTGTTTATAGGCGCGCCCGAGCGTTGAGAAGAAGAGTACGGGCGTATGGGTGTTCGCGACGAAGAGGCGGTAAACGAAATCCTCTTGCTTCGTCTGCATGCCGGCGCGGCCTTTGCCGCCACGCCGTTGCGCGCGATAGGTCGAAAGCGGCACGCGTTTGATGTAGCCGGCGTGCGAGACGGTGACCACCATGTCCTCGCGCGCGATGAGGTCTTCGTCCTCCACCTCGCCGTCCGCTTCGACGATCTGGGTGCGGCGCGGCGTGGCGTGAAGCGCCTTCACCTGCAGCATCTCGTCCTTGACGATGCCGAAGAGCTTTTGGCGCGAGCTGAGGATTTCCAGATATTCGGCAATCTCGGCGGCGAGCTTCTCAAGCGTGGCGGAGATTTCGTCGCGACCGAGCGCGGTGAGTTGTTGCAGGCGCAAGTCGAGAATACCGCGCGCCTGCGCTTCCGACAGCCGACAGGTCCCATCGGGGCTGAGCGCATGGCGCGGATCGGCGATGAGCGCGACGAGCGGCGCCATGTCCTTGGCGGGCCAGTCCCGCGCCATCAGCGCTTCTCGCGCCGCCGTCGCGTCGGGAGAGGTGCGGATCAGACGGATGACCTCGTCGATATTGGCGACAGCGATGGCGAGGCCGACCTGCAGATGCGCGCTGTCGCGCGCCTTGCCCAAACGGAACTTGGTGCGGCGCGTGACTACCGTCTCGCGAAAGTCGACGAAGGCGAGCAGGACGTCGCGAAGCGTGAGAAGCTCCGGCTTGCCGCCGTTTAATGCGATCATATTGACAGGAAAGTTCGTCTGCATCGCCGTGAATCGCCACAGCTGGTTGAGCACCACCTCGGCAACCGCCTCCCGGCGGAGCTCGATAACGATGCGCATCCCGTCGCGGCTCGATTCGTCGCGCAGGTCGGAGATCCCCTCGATCTTCTTCTCCCGAACGAGTTCGGCGATGCGTTCGACGAGCGCGGCCTTGTTCACCTGATAGGGAATCTCGGTGACGATGATCGCTTCGCGATCCTTGCGCAGCGTCTCGATCTCGGTCTTGGCCCGCATGACGATGGAGCCACGACCCGTCGCATAGGCGTTGCGAATGCCGCCGCGCCCAAGGATCGCGCCGGCGGTCGGCAAATCCGGACCCGGCACGATCTCCATGAGCTCGGCGACGCTCATGTCGGGTTTGTCGATCAAGGCGATCACCGCATCGATCACTTCGCCGAGATTGTGCGGCGGAATATTCGTGGCCATGCCCACAGCGATGCCGCCGGCGCCGTTGACCAGAAGATTGGGGAAACGCGCAGGGACGACGGTCGGCTCGCGCTCCTTGCCGTCGTAATTATCCTTAAAGTCGACGGAGCCCTGATCCAGATCCTCGAGTAGCGCGAGAGCGACTTTGGCGAGACGCGCCTCGGTGTAACGCTCGGCGGCGGGTGGATCGTCGTCGACAGAGCCGAAGTTTCCCTGCCCGTCGATGAGCGGCGCGCGCATCGAGAAATCCTGCGCCATGCGCACGAGCGCGTCATAGATCGCGAGATTGCCGTGCGGATGGTATTTACCCATCACGTCGCCGATGATACGCGCCGACTTCACATGCGGCTTATCCGGCGTATTGCCATTCTCGTTCATCGAAAAGAGGATGCGCCGATGCACGGGCTTCAGACCGTCGCGTACATCGGGGAGCGCCCGGCTCACGATCACGCTCATCGCGTAATCGAGATAGGATCGCTTCATTTCGTCGGCGATGGAGACGGGGCGAATGTCGGAGTCCGGAGAGCCTGATCCGTCTTGAGCGTGCGTGTCGTCTGCCAAGGGCGGCGCCCGTTCCTTCATTGATGGAAAGCTAATGTTTCTATAGGCGATTCGCGTTCCCCGCGCCAGTGCGATCGCCTCAGGGAAGCGTCTATAAACCAATAACTTGAGAGGCGATGCAGCTTTCCTGCGAATTTAGACACAGCCCTCGGCGCGCAAACTATCTGCGGCTGAAGAACTCCAAGAGGTCCTGGCGGGATAGTGAGCAAGGGCGCGCGGGAAATGGGAAGCGCATTTGTTCGAAAGCTCCGCCAAAAGCAAGCAAGTCGGCCGGCGAAGGGGCGAAGACACGAGCGCCTGCAACTCCGACGGAACCGCCTTCGGCTAAGAAAAGGCAATAAACTTGGCCATCAGCCATGTGCCTTTTGCACCGCCTCGCGCGCGAACACCGCCATCGACACTGCATCCGCATCGCCGGGTTCGACGAGGTCGAAGAGATCTAAGCCTGGGCTCGTAGCCTCTGCGCTTTTGTCCTCTTTAGCGCTTGCGTTGGTCCCTGCGAAACTGAGCGCAGGGACGTTCTGCGACCGCGGCAATCCGGTCGCGTCGGCTGACGGCATGGACTCTTCTGTTTTCTCGCGCATGAGAGACGCTAATCTATTGAGATTTTCGGCACTCTTGGCGGGCGTCTCAGGCTTCGCGCCGAATGAATTTTCTTGAGCGTGACTTGTTGCGGCGACCTGTTCTCTTTGGAGACGACGAAGCACTGACATCGAAGCAGTCATTTGCCCGGGGTCGGTCGAATCTTGCTTGCCATCCCCCCTCCCTAACTTGTCTCCTTGAGACCTAGGCTCGAGCGTGTGTTCGCTCTCCGCCTCCAATTCGCAAGGGCTTTTTCCGCGCGATCTAATAAGCCGTAAAACCGAGGCCAACTTTTCCTGCCATCCGGCGAAGCCGACCTTCGATCGCGCTGGCAACTGCGACGGATTCGGCTGGATCCCGTTTGCGTTAGCGTGCGCGTCCACAACGCGCGTCGGCGCCGCTTTTCTCTCGAACAGGCTTCGCAAGCAGGAACGCGCCGCCCATGACGCGGCTTTCCAAAGCGGCATCCGGGCCGCGTGGCGAGACGCCCCGCTCTCCTCCTCTCCCTCGGCTTGATTGCGGAGGAACCAGTAAGCGCCCAGCCCCGTGGCAATCAGCGCTGCCAAAATCGCCTCCCAATAGGCTAGGAACGCGTAAAGGAACGGAGCCTGGCTTTTGCCGGCCCCCGCAGCGGCGACCGGTGCGGCGATGTCTTTCAACCCGACGATGGTGCCCGCCAGCCCGACGAGACCATAGCCCGCGCTTTCGTCCTCCTCCGGGACGTACCCTTCGTATCTGGCGGCCGAATTGTAAGCGATCTTCGCCGCCAGGTTCGCGGCCTCCGATTGAAAGGAAACCAGATTGGAAAGCGCCCCGGTCACCAGAACCTTGATAGCGCCGCGGCGGCCGAGAGCGAGCGACGCGCAATTGACCAGGCGGGCCAGGGGATCGAACCCGACGCCCTCCGCCGCGCTGACGCAAGAATTCATAATGTGCTTGGATGGGACATATTTCGGAGCCGCAATCCACTCGCTAACGGACAAAGGGGCAAGGCCGTTGCGCCCTCGCTCGACGTTTTGAGCCCCTGACGCCTTCGTCAGGCCGGCTAGCAGCGCCGTCGGTTCAAGCGCGTTCGCATCATCGTCCTTGATGTGGCCCTGGTCGATCACATCGACATAGGCCATCCACGTCGGAGTGCGCTTAGTCGGCAGAATCACGCCAAAATTCGTATCGTCCAGCACACTCTCTTCGCCGTCCAAGAGATCGCGCACCTTCTCCGCCTCCAGAAAGACATATCCGAAGGGGAGCCAGAGCGTCGCTCGATCGGCGACGCGAATTTTCGCGGGACCGCGGACTCCCTGTTCAAGGAGTGAGGCATAGGCGCGCACCTCCGGTATTTCCGTCTCGTCCCGCATGAGCTGCTTGATCAATCGCAAGACGTTGAATTGGCTCGACGACTTCAGTTCCTGCTCTTCAGCGGCCTTCGACGCGCTCGCTGCCTGCGCCTTCGCGATGCGCTGCCAGAGCCCAGGCTTGCGCTGCTGCTCCGCTTTGCGCGCCAATTTATCGTCCCCATTGGCCGAGGGATCGTTCGCTTTCGTCTCAGACTCGGCAGCCGCGATTTCTGCCTGCGCGAGGGTCGGTAAAGCGCTGGGCTGGCTGAGCCATGCGGAGGGCAATCGGAAGTTCGGACCATCGGAATCCCAGGGTTGCTGACCTCCCAGAACAGCCGATTTTTCTGGGCGATCAGCAGGTTTAGGCAGTTGCATCGGCGGGATCACGTACCAGACCCGCTGGACGTCTGTCGCGATGGCGGAAAGGGCGGGAGCCCGCTTCGCGCCGCGAACCTCGCCGCGGCGACCAATCGGGATGAGCGACGACGCTATCACGCCGTCCGAGCCTGCGCCGTCCCCCGTGGAGGACTTGCCCGGGGTCAGCTGCCCGGGAGTTTGGGCCTCTGCGGCCGGCGGCTTCGGCGCCGGCAGTCTCGTAAACCGCGAGCCGGTCCAGCGAGCCGTTCCGTCGCGACGTGAGCCCCACGCCTCGACGAAGGTAAATGTCGGTTTGACGTCGAGGTCGAGGTTCAGCCGTCCGACGGAGGCCGAATGGATCGCGATCGGGTCAAGCCGTCCGCGCGACGCCGTCGGAACTAAGGCCATCGAGCCATTCCCGGTCAAGGCCGGTGATTGCGCCTCCTCGGACGGCTCGCCGGATGGATTGACATCGCTGACGGCGGTGTTGACCCCTTGCCCCTCTCGCGGCAGAGAGTGGGGAGCGATCACAGGTCCCGGAACGGCGAATGACTTCTCGATACTCTCTCTCTCTCCGCCCTCGGCCTCGAAAAGTCGCGTCGAGAGCCCGGAGGAGCCGGGGATCTTGGCGAAGTCGGCGTGAAGGTCGATCCCCGGTGGCGAGGCGGCCACTGTTGTCGAGCCGCGCCGATCGAGCCGTCGCAAGGGCGCGATGTCCACAATGACGCTTATCCGGGCGTGAGACGACGGGTCCGGCAAATCTTCAATCGCCACCAGCGGGGTGCGGCTGCGACCGTCGCGAGCGTCGACGGGCCGAAGCGGTAAGCAAGAGGTCGCCAACAGAACGCCGAGGCCAGCAAAGAGGCGCAGATAACGCAACCGGACAGGGAACATTTGGCTGCTCCGAAACGTAAAGTCTCGGTCAGCTTGAAACCAGAGGTTGAACAAAGCTTTTAAGGTCGCGGCGAGACTTCCTCGCCGCAGCACAAGGTAAATGAATTGGCGCTGTGTCGGTCCCCGGAAGCACGCGACTAGGCGCGGAACCCAACAACGGTGCTCTAAACGCAAAACGCGCCGCCGGAGCTCACTCCATGGGAGCTGCGGCGGGCGTCAGCGCGACACTTTCCCCGCAGCCGCAGCTCGCCGTCTCATTCGGATTCATGAACACGAAGGACGACGAAAAACGATCCGTCTTCACATCCATCCGCGCTCCCAGAAGGTAAAGCACGGCCTTGGCGTCGACGATGACGCGAGCACCTGCCTGCTCCACGAGCTCGTCGCCGGGCTTCGGTTGGGCGAGTTCCATCTTGTAGCTCATCCCCGCGCAACCGCCCTTCTCGACGCTGACCCGTAAGCCGGTGTCTGGGCTCTCCACCTTAGCAAGCAGGCTGCGAATTCGATCAACAGCGGCGTCGCTCAAACTGATGACCGCGGGTGCGGCGGAGTCCATTTTATATCTCCTTGATGGCGTGGCGGGGCCTCGGCAAAGCCGTTCCGCTCTCTATGTCGGGTGACTGACATCCAGTTTGTAGAGTGCGCCGAGGCGGACCACCCGCCCGCGCGGCGTGCGGTTGGCGGCGGCGGCTCAAATCTCGGCGAGCGCTACAGCTCCTTTTCATTTATTGCACGGACATGAGTCAAAGTCGCGGCCGCTTCGGCGGTGGGGTTGGAGTGGCAACCCGATCCGGGAGTTGACGCAGCATGGAGCAACTACGAACATATCTGGATTACAACGCCACCGCGCCCCTGCGACCAGCTGCGCGCGGCGCGACATATGCGGCAATGGAGGCGCTCGGAAACCCTTCTTCGATCCACGCGGAAGGCCGCGCTGCACGAATGTTGGTGGAGGAGGCGCGCGTACGGCTTGCGGCGGGGATTGGCGCCGCGCCCGCTAACATCGTATTCACCAGCAGCGCTACAGAAGCAGCCAATCTTGCGCTGACGCCGCAGGTTTACGCTGGCGGGACGACGACACCGTGCGAATCGCTGCTTATCGCCGGAGGCGAGCACCCTTGCGTGCTCAAGGGATCCCGCTTCCCAGCCGAATCCGCGCGAATGCTTCCGCTCGACTCCGAAGGGTCGCTCTCGCTCGAAACCCTAGCCAAGGCGCTGCGAGAGCAGGCGGGGAAGCGTGTCATGGTCGCGCTTCAGGCGGCAAATCATGAAACGGGGGTCCTGCAGCCGGTCAGGGAAGCGGCCGAACTAGTGCATGCCGCCGGAGGCCTGCTCATCTGCGACGCATCTCAGGCGATCGGACGCATTGAAGCGACCTTCGGTTCATTAAACGCCGATCTTCTGTTCTTTTCCTCCCACAAGCTTGGCGGCCCGGCCGGCGCCGGCGCTCTGGCCTTCGCACGGGACGATATCCATATAACTGATGTTCTTCTGCGAGGAGGCGGGCAGGAGAGTGGACGACGCGCCGGGACCGAGAATGTCGCCGCAGTGGCGGGGTTCGCGGCAGCCTTCGAGGAAGCGTGGCGCGTGTTGGCGGAAGAGGCGGCGCGGCTGGCCGCGTTGCGGGAGGAAATTGAGCGCCGCATCGCGGAAATGCTGCCGGAGGTGCGATTTCTGGGCAGCGGTCGCGAAAGGCTGCCGAACACAACTGCGTGGATCGCTGATGGTTTCGACGCCCGCATGCTCGCGATGGCGGTTGATCTCGAGGGCGTAGCCGTTTCCCCCGGTGCGGCCTGTTCGTCGGGCAAAGCGTCCGCTTCGACCGTGCTAGCCGCGATGGGTTTGCCCGAAGCTACGAGCGTCAGAGTGAGCCTGGGTTGGCGCACCGGCGCAAAGGATGTAGAGTTGTTCGGCATCGCTCTTGCAAGGGTGGTCGCGCGAATGCGTTCGCGAAGGCCGGTCGCCTGAGTAAGGCGTGTGCCTCCACGAATTGGCCGATGGGCCTTGAACCCGTCGTGACGAGGAGAAGAAGCAGATGGCGGCGCTCAAGGAGACCGTCGACGCCGTCGAGTCCATCGACGTCGACGCCTATAAATACGGTTTCATCACCGACATCGAGTTGGATAAGGCCCCCAAAGGGCTCTCGGAAGAGATCGTCCGTTTCATTTCGGCCAAAAAGAATGAGCCGGAGTGGCTTACCGATTGGCGGCTTGCCGCCTATCGCCGCTGGCTCACGATGGATGAGCCAAAATGGGCGCGGGTCGAGCATCCGCCCATCGACTACCAGGACCTCTATTACTACTCCGCGCCGAAGTCGACGCCCGGTCCCGCCTCGCTCGATGAGGTCGATCCAGAGCTGCTGCGCACTTACGAAAAGCTTGGGATTCCGCTGCGCGAGCAGGAAATTCTCGCTGGCGTGGAGACGCGCAGGGTTGCCGTCGACGCGGTCTTCGACAGCGTCTCGGTCGCGACGACCTTCAAGGAGGAACTCGCCAGAGCCGGGGTGATTTTCTGTCCGATCTCGGAGGCCGTGCGTGAGCACCCCGAGCTCGTGCGCAAATATCTCGGCTCGGTCGTGCCGGTGACCGACAACTTCTTCGCGACGCTCAATTCCGCCGTGTATTCCGACGGCTCCTTCGTCTATGTGCCGAAGGGCGTGCGCTGCCCGATGGAGCTATCGACCTATTTCCGGATCAACGAGAAGAATACCGGCCAGTTCGAGCGAACGTTGATCATTGCGGACGAAGGCTCCTATGTCAGCTATCTCGAAGGCTGCACGGCTCCCAAGCGCGACGAGAACCAGCTGCATGCGGCGGTCGTCGAGCTCGTCGCGCTCGACGACGCCGAGATCAAATATTCGACCGTGCAGAACTGGTATCCCGGCGACAGCGAGGGCAGGGGCGGCATTTACAATTTCGTGACGAAGCGTGGCGACTGCCGCGGGAAGAATTCGCACATCAGCTGGACGCAGGTCGAGACCGGCTCGGCGATCACTTGGAAATATCCGTCCTGCATCCTGCGCGGCGACAACTCTCAGGGCGAATTCTATTCGATCGCAGTCTCGAACGGTTTCCAACAGGTGGACAGCGGCACGAAGATGATCCACCTGGGCCGGAACACCAGGAGCCGGATCATTTCCAAGGGCGTATCGGCCGGCCACTCCCAAAACACTTATCGCGGCCTCGTTTCGGCGCACCGTAAGGCGGAAGGCGCCCGCAACTTCACGAGCTGCGACAGCCTGCTGATCGGGGATCGCTGCGGTGCGCACACGATTCCTTATATCGAGAGCAAAAACGCCAGCGCGCAATTCGAGCATGAGGCGACGACCTCGAAAATCTCGGAAGACCAGCTTTTCTACGCAACGCAGCGTGGGCTTTCGGCGGAAGAGGCGACGGCGCTGATCGTCAACGGCTTCGTGCGCGACGTGCTACAGCAACTACCGATGGAGTTCGCGGTCGAAGCGCAGAAGCTGATCTCGATCTCGCTCGAAGGGAGCGTGGGCTGACGTTTTTTGGAACGCGGCGCGCTTGAACACGACGACCAAGACTGGGTTTGACATGCTTGAAATCAAGAACCTCCATGTCTCCATCGGCGAGCGGAAGATACTCGATGGACTCACGCTCACCGTCCATGACGGCGAGGTCGCCGCGATCATGGGCCCAAACGGCACGGGTAAGTCTACGCTCTCTTATGTGATCTCCGGCCGCGACGGCTATGAGGTGACGCAGGGCGAGATCCTGCTCGACGGCGAAAATCTCCTCGGGCTCGAGCCCTGGGAACGTGCGGCGAAGGGGGTCTTTCTCGCCTTCCAATATCCGGTCGAAATTCCGGGCGTTGCGACCATGACCTTCCTGAAGGCCACGCTAAACGCGCAGCGGCGCGCGCGAGGCGAGGAGGAATTGCAGACGCCCGACTTAATGAAGCGCGTCAACGACGCGGCGGCAAAGCTCGGCGTCGGCAAGGAGATGCTTCGTCGTCCCCTCAACAGCGGCTTCTCGGGCGGTGAGAAGAAGCGAATGGAGATCCTGCAGATGGCGTTGTTGCAGCCCTCGCTCGGCATCCTCGACGAGACCGACTCGGGGCTCGACATCGATGCGCTTCGCGTCGTCTCCGAGGGCGTCAATGCGCTGCGTGACAAGAAGCGCAGCTTCCTCGTCATCACCCATTATCAGCGCCTGCTCGACTACATAAAGCCGGACAGAGTGCACGTGATGGCGAAGGGGCGGATCTTGCGCAGTGGCGGCCCGGAGCTTGCGCTGGAGCTCGAAACGAGCGGTTACAAAGATTATATAGGCGAGGCGGCGTGACGCGCATGATGACCGCGGAAAAATTGGCTCCCAATCGCGCTCTGGCCGCATTGTTCGGCGAAAGAAAGTCCTGCGGCGCCGTCGATGTGCGGGCGATTGCTTGGGAAGCCTTCTCGCCGAGGGGGTTGCCGAGCCGCCGCTCAGAGAGCTGGCACTACACGGATCTGCGCCAGGCTTTGAGTGAAATCGCTCCACCGTCTCGGGAATCGGCAACCTTTCAGCTCGATCAGGACGAAAGGCTTCGCATCGTTGTTTGGGGCGGCGAATTCTTGGCCGAGCCAGGTGCGCTTGTGGCCGCACCCGAAGGCGTCCGCGTTCAAAGCCTGCGTGACGCCCTGACCCAGAACGATCCTGAGGTCATCGCGGCTCTGGCGCCAGCGACCGGAGATCCCGCCGTCGATCTCAACGCCGCGTTGATGCGGGACGGCGCCGTCGTCCGCATCGCGCCGGGCGCGCAGATCGAGAGGCCCATCGCGCTGGTGACGACGCTCCAAGCGGGAATCTCGGCCTTCACGCGTAATTTGGTGATTGTCGGGGAGGGCGCAAAAGCGACGATCCTAGAATACGCCTCGCCGCTCCTCGCGGGCGCGCAAGAAAATCATGCGCTCGTCATCAAGCTGGGCAGGGGTGCGCGGGTCGAGCATGTTGCGGACTTCAGCTTTGGTGAGCCGGGCTGTGTGCGGGTCTATTCCTTGGCTGCCGAGTTCGGCGAGGCCAGCACGCTCAACTCGACCGCGCTCATATGTGGTGGCGGCCTCATCCGCAGACAGGTTTTTGCACGCCTCTCAGGCGCTCGCGCGACCGCGCGCTTTAGCGGCGCGACTCTGCTCAAGGAGCGTGATCACGCGGATACGACGCTCATCGTCAAGCATCTTGCGCCGCACGGCGTGAGCCGCGAGAAGTTTCGCACGATCGTCGATGGCGAGGCGACGGGGGTGTTCCAGGGAAAGGCGTCTGTCGCGCGCGCGGCGCAGAAGACGGACGGCGTGATGCAGTCCAAGGCGCTATTGCTATCGGACGGCGCAACGATGAACAACAAGCCGGAGCTTGAAATCTTCGCTGATGATGTCACCTGCGGACATGGCGCAACCTGCGGGCGCCTCGAAACCGATCAGGTCTTCTATTTAATGGCCCGTGGCCTGCCGCGTCAGGAAGCCGAAGCTTTGCTGATCGAAGGGTTCGCGAACGAGGCGCTGACCGACGTTGAATGCGACGCCCTGCGTGAAGAGCTCTCCGGGAAGATCGCCACATGGCTTGGCGAGCGCGAACTGGCTTCGATGAGGAGCATTCAATGAACCGGCCGTTCGTCGCCCCCGATGCACTAGCGTATGACGTCTCGAGAATTCGCGAGGATTTCCCCATCCTCTCAGAACGGCCTTACGGCAAGGAACTCGTGTACCTCGACAACGCCGCCTCGGCCCAGAAGCCGCGCGAGGTGATCGAGCGACTCACGCACTTTTATGAGCACGAATACGCCAATGTGCATCGGGGCCTGCATTATTTAGCCAACGCCGCCACGGAAGCCTATGAAGGCGCGAGAGAAAGCGTGAGGCGCTTTCTCAACGCCAGCTCGACGGAGGAGATAGTTTTCACCCGTTCGGCGACGGAGGCGATCAATCTTGTCGCCGCATCGTTCGGCGCGGCGCATGTCGGAGAAGGCGACGAGATCATCCTCTCGTTGATGGAGCATCACTCCAATATCGTGCCGTGGCATTTCCTGCGGGAGCGGAAGGGCGCCGTATTGAAGTGGATCGAGGTGGACGACGATGGGCGCTTTTCCCTCGAAGAATACGAAAAACTCTTCAGCAAGCGCACGAAGATCGTTGCGCTGACCCATATGTCGAACGTGCTGGCGACGCCGACGCCCGTCGCAGAGGCCGCGCGCATCGCTCATGCTCACGGCGTCCCATTGCTTGTCGACGGCTCGCAGGGCGCGGTTCATCTCGACGTGGACGTCCGGGCGCTCGACGTGGATTTCTACATTATGACCGGTCACAAGCTCTATGGGCCGACCGGGATCGGGGCTTTGTATGGCAAGCGGGAATGGCTCGAGCGTCTGCCGCCTTTCAACGGCGGCGGCGAAATGATCGAGACCGTCACCCGCGATGCAGTCACCTATGCAGAGCCTCCGCAGCGCTTCGAAGCGGGCACGCCGCCGATTGCGCAGGCGGTGGGGCTCGGGGCCGCGCTCGATTATATGGATCGCGTCGGACGCGCCGCGATCCGCGCCCATGAGGCGGATTTAACCCGATATGCCCACGAAAGCCTTTGTTCCGTTGACGGGCTTCGTATTTACGGGCGCGCGCCGGACAAGGGTCCGATTGTCGCCTTCAATCTCGACAACGCTCACGCCCATGACGTGGCCACCGTGATTGATAGGTCAGGTGTCGCAGTGCGCGCCGGCACGCACTGCGCGATGCCGCTGCTCGCCCACTTTGGCCAAACGTCAAGTTGCCGCGCGTCGTTCGCGCTATACAACACGCGGGGCGAGATTGATCGCCTCGTCGAGGGCGTCGCCCGCGCACGTGGGCTATTCGCGTGAAGGAGGCGAGGGTGGAAAGAGCCGACGCGATCGAGAAGCCCGAAGCCTCGGCGAATGCCCCGCGCACCGAGGCGGCGCGCGCGCGCGACCCACATGAGGCGGAACGTCTTTCATCGGAGATCGTCAAAGCGCTGAAAACCGTCTATGATCCGGAAATTCCCGCCGACGTTTATGAACTCGGCCTGATCTACAAAGTGGAGATCGGCGACGACGGGTTTGTCGAAGTCGACATGACGCTTACCGCACCGGGATGTCCGGTCGCGGGCGAGATGCCAGAATGGGTGCGCAATGCGGTCAACGCCGTTCCTGGCGTTTCCGACACCAAGGTCAACATGGTGTTCACTCCACCTTGGGACCAAAGCCGCATGTCGGACGAAGCACGCATCGCGCTGGACATGTGGTGATGCGCGCGAGACGCCTTTCGGGACGCTGGGGCCCCGACGCCGATCGGGCGCATAATTGGCCGAGCGGGTGAGGACTCGCGGCTCGTTCGCCAACGCCCGCGGCCTCAAGAATTGGCGGAAATTTTTTCGATGTGCGGCGGGCGACGCGCCGGCGGATTACTTCTGCCCGTTAGGGGCAGGCGTAACTGCACCCTCCTCGCGCCGCGACGCATCAGAAGCGTCGCGGCTGGCGCGGGCAAACAGCCCGGAACACAGCGCGCCGCGTTGATTGTCCAAGCCGGCGTGTTTATCTGAGCGTAACTTGGTCCTGTCCAATCCGGCGGGGCCTAATAAAAGCGGGAGAAACCTCATGGAACGTCGCGAATTCATGACCACGCTCGGAGCGGCCGCCGCCGTCCTGTCAGCCATGCCGGCAATGGCGGAAGAGGCCGCTTCGGGCGTGCATCATATGCATCCGGCCAAATACAAGGCCTTGAGCGACGCCGCCGGCAAATGCGTCCTCGACGGCGACAGTTGCCTGCGTCACTGTTTCGGCATGCTGTCCATGAACGACACGAGCATGGCCGCCTGCACCACGGCGTCCTTCGACACGATCGCCGCCTGCCGCGCTCTTTCAACCCTGGCGTCCGTCAATTCCTCTTCGGTTCCTGCGCTGGCGAAGGTTGTCGGGAACATCTGCCTCGCCTGCAAGAAGGAATGCGACAAGTTCCCGCAATATTCCGAATGCGTGGCGATGGGCGAGTCCTGCAAGGCCTGCGCCGAGGAGTGCAAGAAGGTCTCCGCCTGACGCAAGCGGCGCCCTCTCCGCTGGCCAGGAAGAGGGCAGCTCCAGCAAACAAAAAGGGCCGGTCCCGAAGGACCGGCCCTTTCACTACTCTTAGCTTTTTATATCTGGCGAGATCGATGGGTTCACCTCATTCATTAATTTGCTATTTTCAAGACTTTTGCTCCTTGAAACCTATGCTTTATGACTAGCGCCGAGAATCATCTCGTTAAAGTCTTCAAGTAAGAAGCGATTGATCCGGGTCAAATACATGCTACTGACGCAGGTCAGCGCCGCCCTGACGGCGAAAGACCATCGGCACACCAAGGAGGAATCATCCTCTCGGCACGGTTGACGCTAGAGCAAGAAGAAAGACGCCGTCGCCACGACTAGACACGCCAAGGAAGCGACGACGCAGCTCGAAGTTGCGACGAGATAGGTTCGTGGAGCCGAGATGTCCGACCCAGGGATCCGGGGCGAGGGCTCCCTGCAACAGCGAACCGCAAAAAGCTTCGCCTCTGGATCAATTGATCCGCTTGAATTCTCGGAATAAATCTCGACGCAAGCACCTGGAATGACACCAACTCCAGCGCCCTATCTTCCGAGCCCCGCGCCCCGAATTTGACACCGCCCCCCGGCTTGCCCATGTTCCCGGCCCGCCGCCGGCCCCGGCGTCCCTTCCCGGGTGGAACCTCGTTGGAGCCAGGATGGTTTGGACGCCCTCTCCGAGCTGGCGTCTGCTTGCGGAATGCGCTACGGCGGCGCGGTTGAGGGCAGGAGCGCATGGACGTAGTCATCGTCGAGTTGGCCGCCAAGGCCAAGACGATCAACAAATATCTCGGCCGCGATTTCAGCGTGATCCCCTGTTACGGGCATGTGCGTGACCTGCCACCCAAGGACGGCTCCGTCGACCCGGATGACGATTTCGCCATGGTCTGGGAAGTGGACGCCAAGAGCGCCAAGCGCGTCTCGGTCATCGCGGAGGAGGTCAAGAACGCCAAAAAGGTCATTCTGGCGACCGACCCGGATCGCGAGGGCGAGGCGATTTCCTGGCACCTCCTGGACATCCTCAACAAGAAGCGCGCGCTCAAGGACAAGCAGATCGAGCGCGTCGTCTTCAACGCGGTGACCAAGGACGCGATCCGCGAGGCGATGGCGCATCCGCGCGCCATCGACCAGGCGCTCGTCGACGCCTATCTCGCTCGCCGAGCGCTGGACTATCTCGTTGGCTTCACGCTCTCACCGGTGCTGTGGCGCAAGCTTCCCGGCGCACGCTCCGCCGGCCGCGTGCAATCCGTGGCACTGCGCCTCGTCTGCGACCGCGAGCTCGAAATCGAGAAATTCGTCTCGCGCGAATATTGGTCGCTCGTCGCCCATCTCAAAACCAAGGCCGGCGAGCCCTTCATCGCCCGTCTCGTCGGCGCCGACGGAAAGAAGATCACAAGGCTCGATATCGGCGCGGGCGAAGAGGCCAAAGCATTCGAGAAGGCGCTGGATCAGGCCACCTTTACGGTGCGCTCGGTCGAGGCGAAGCCCGTTAAACGCCACCCTTACGCGCCCTTCACGACTTCGACGCTGCAGCAGGAGGCTTCTCGCAAGCTCGGCCTCGCCCCGGCCTCGACGATGCGCATAGCGCAAAGGCTCTATGAAGGCGTCGACATCGGCGGCGAGACGACCGGCCTCATCACCTATATGCGAACTGACGGCGTCGATCTCGCGCCGGAGGCGGTGACATCGCTACGCAAAGTGATCGCCAAGCAATATGGCGAGCGGTTCGTGCCCCAAGTTCCGCGCAAATACACCGCCAAAGCCAAGAATGCCCAAGAAGCGCATGAGGCGATCCGTCCGACCGACGCATCGCGGCTCCCCAAGGACATGGCCAAACGTCTCGAGCCCGAACAGGCCAAGCTCTACGAACTGATCTGGACACGCGCCATCGCGAGCCAGATGGAGTTGGCGGAGCTCGAGCGCACCACGGTTGAGATCGAAAGCAAGGCCGGCGCGCGCACGCTGGACCTGCGGGCGACGGGCCAGGTCGTGCGCTTCTCGGGCTTTCTCGAGCTCTATCAGGAAGGGCGCGACGATGAGGAGGACGAAGAAAGCGGCCGCCTCCCCGCCATGGCCGAGGGCGAGCCGCTCACGCGCGAGAAGATCGAGGCGACGCAGCATTTCACCGAGCCACCGCCGCGCTTCACCGAGGCGACGCTGGTCAAGCGCATGGAGGAGCTCGGCATCGGCCGCCCCTCGACCTACGCCTCGACGCTCGCCGTGCTGCGTGAGCGCGACTATGTGCGGCTGGACAAGAAGCGCCTCGTTCCCGAGGACAAGGGACGGCTCGTTGTGGCCTTTCTAGAAAGCTTCTTCTCGCGCTACGTCGAATATGATTTCACCGCCGATCTCGAGGAGAAGCTCGATCTCGTCTCGAACAATGAGATCGACTGGAAAACGCTTCTGCGCGATTTCTGGCGTGATTTCTCGGCCGCCGTCGACGGTACCAAGGATCTGCGGACATCGCAGGTGCTCGACAGCCTCAACGACCTTCTCGCTCCCCATATTTTCCCGGGGAAAGGCGACGGCTCCGATCCGCGCGCCTGCCCGGCCTGCGGCAACGGGCGGCTGTCGCTGAAGCTCGGCAAGTTCGGCGCCTTCATCGGCTGCTCGAACTATCCGGAATGCCGCTTCACACGCACGCTGTCGCCGCCCTCGGGCGACGCGGCGGAGGGGGCGCGGCCGGGCGTCAAGGTTTTGGGCCAGGACCCGGAAAGCGGCGCCGAGATCACGCTGCGCGACGGCCGCTTCGGCGCCTATGTGCAGGAGGGCGAAGGCAGCGCCGAAGAGAAACCGAAGCGCGCCTCCGTGCCGAAGACAATCAAGCCCGACGAGATCACCCTGACACAGGCGATCACGCTTCTCTCGCTGCCTCGCGAGGTCGCCAAGCACCCGATCTCGGGCGACCCGATCGTCGCGGGAATTGGTCGCTTCGGACCCTATGTGCAGCACGCCAAGACTTACGCGAATTTGACGCGCGACGATGACGTGTTGGCGATCGGCGCCAATCGCGCCATCGATCTCATCGTCGAGAAGGAGTTGGGCGGCGGCGGCTCACGCTTCGGCCGCTCGTCCGCAACCGGCCGCGCGCTCGGCGATCACCCGGACGGCGGCGCGGTGACAGTGAAGTCCGGCCGCTTCGGCCCCTATGTGAACTGGGGCAAGCTCAATGCAACGATCCCCAAAGGAACCGATCCGGCCACGCTAACGCTGGACGAAGCCGTGGCGCTCCTAGCCGCTAAGGCCGCCGCCGGCGGCGGCGGCAGGGTTCTCGGCGACCATCCGGATGGCGGCGCAGTGACCCTGCGGGAGGGACGCTTCGGGCCATATACAGCCTGGGGCAAGGTCAACGCGACGCTGCCCCAGGGCATGAGCCTGGAAGAGGTCTCGCTCGACGAAGCGATCCGCCTCATTAACGCTAAGGCGGCAGCCGAAGGAAGCAAGGCGGCGCCGGCGAAGAAGGCGTCGGCGAAAAAGGCCTCCGCCAAGTCGGCCAGCGTGGCGAAGGCGAAAAAGACGATCGAGGAAAGCGACGAACCGCCTTTCAAAGGTGGCAAGCCCGTGAAACCCTCGGCGAAGAAGGCGCCGCCGAAGACGGCGGCAGCTAAAGGGACGGCGCGTAAATAGTTCATTTTCTCGCACGGAAAATTCATGGGATCTTGTCAGAAAAGGGCTCGAAACGCATTGACGCCAACGCGCCCGACCGCATCGGATCCGCCCGCGCGAAAAGAGCACGAAATGCGCGCCTCGCTCACCCCGCGCTATTGACAAAGCCGCTGGCGGCCTATTCCCTTTCAACCTAAGATGACTCAAACGGCTGTGCCGCGACGGCGGCGCTTGCGCCATGCGCTGGCCCTGCCAAACCTGCTTACGTACGGACGGCTCCTCGCCGTGCCGGTGGTGGCCTATTTGCTGCAAAGCCCCAGCGTGCCCTGGGAGCATTGGGCGGCGCTCGGCGTCTACACGATCGCATGCGTCACGGATTTTCTCGACGGCTATCTCGCTCGTATATGGCAGCAGCAGTCGCCGCTCGGGAGGATGCTTGACCCCATCGCCGACAAGCTTCTGGTCGCGGCGACTTTGCTCGCCGTCACCGCCAATGGGACTCTCGTCGGCTGGACAGTCTGGGCCGCGATCATCATCCTCTGCCGCGAGCTGTTGGTCTCGGGCCTGCGCGAGTATCTCGCAGACGTGAAGGTCCCGCTGCCAGTAAGCGCTGTCGCCAAATGGAAGACGTCGGCGCAGATGCTCGCGCTCGGCTTCTTCATCGTCGGCCCGGCGGGAGAGAAAGTGCTGCCGGGAACCGTCAGGATCGGTGACGCGCTGCTGTGGGTGGCGGCAGCGCTGACGCTCTATACGGCCGTCGATTATGCGCTCGCTGGCTGGCCGCATATGGGCGAGGAGGAGGACGCGTGAAGGCGCTTTATTTCGCTTATGTGCGCGAACGCATCGGCCTCGCCGAAGAGGAGATCGCTCCGCCAAGCGAGGTTGCGACTGTCGCAGATCTGATCGCTTGGCTTTCCCGCCGTGGCGGAAACTATGCGTCGGCCTTCACCGATGCCGCGAGAGTGCGCGTAGCGGTCGATCAGAGTCATGCGCGCCTCGACGCGCCGCTTGGCTCCGCCCGGGAGGTCGCCTTTTTTCCGCCGATGACGGGCGGATAACGCGGAGCTTCTCACCCGGCATCGCCTCACGCGTCGCTAAGCCGCAGGATCCGGCAGGGGTCACCCGCCTTCGCGGGTTCTTCACCGATTTCCCGTACGATGAGCGCCTGCGAACGGGCAAGTTCAGTCAGGAGAGAGGAATCCTGCAAGGGCTGCGGCGTCGCGACGATCAGCCCGTCAGAATTCCAAGTTAGCCGCGCGCGAAGATAGTCGCGGCGCGCCTTGTTGGTCGGAAGGTCCGAGCCGAGCAACACGATCTCTGTGCGATCAGCGTCGGCGTGGGGATCACCCTGAAGCGCGCGTAGCAGCGGCTTCAGAAACAGCACGCCGCAGACGAAGGCGGCGACGGGATTACCAGGCAGACCCAATACAAGCGCGGGGCCCAATCGCCCAAAGATCAGGGGTTTTCCCGGCCGCATCGCGATTTGCCAGAAATCGAGCGTCATGCCCTCTTTCTCGAGCGCAGGGCGTAAGAAATCTCGATCGCCGACCGAAGCGCCGCCGAGCGTGACGACCACATCGGCCTTGGCTTCCCGCGCGAGTCCGAGCGCGCGCTGGAGATCGGCGAGGTCATCACGAAAAATGCCGAGATCAATCGGCGCGCCGCCCGCCTCGGCGACAAGCGCGGCTGCCATGAAATTATTCGTGCTGACAATCTGCGCCGGCCCGAGCTCGGAGCCTGGGGGCGTGAGTTCATCGCCGCTCGCGATAATTGCGACGCGGGGCCGCCGCGCAACGCTCACGATCGCCGTGTTTGTCGAGGCCGTCAGCGCCAGTTCGACGACACCCAGTCGTGTTCCGGCTGAGAGCGCAGTCTCTCCCTCGGAGAAATCGAGGCCCTTTTTGCGGATGTGCGGACCGGGAGGCGCCTTGGCGGCAAGCCATCCATTCTCGACGCCAGCGTCCTCCTGCAATAGGATTGCGTCGGCGCCCTGCGGGACCGGCGCGCCGGTGAAGATGCGCACGCATTCGCCCCCGGCCAGCGGCTCCTCATGTCCCTTTCCGGCGGCGCTCTCGCCCACGAGTTTCAGGCGCGCGCCGGGCTCAGCGAGATCGGCGAGGCGCACAGCATAGCCGTCCATCGCCGAGACGTCGACTGGCGGCTGCGTTCGCTTCGCGACGACGCCGGCCGCGAGCGTACGACCGAGCGCATCCGCGAGCGGCAGATTTTCGCTTTCAACCGGCGCGCTCACGCTCGCCAATATGCGTTCAAGCGCCTCGTCGACGCCGAGCAGCGCCTTCTCACCCGCCATCGCTTTGTCCATCCTGCCGCCAGACCCCGCTTCGACCGCCACGCTTTTCAACGAGCATGACGCGCTCAATGCGCATGGTGCGATCGGCGGCCTTCAGCATGTCGTAAATCGTGAGGCAAGCGACAGCCGCGGCGGTTAACGCCTCCATCTCGACGCCCGTCTTGCCGACGAGACTCGCGTGCGCCGTAACGAGGAATCCCGGAAGCGCCTCATCCGGCTCGATCTCCACGGAAACTTTGGAGAGCGCAAGCGGGTGGCATAGCGGGATCAGCTCATGCGTTTTCTTCGCCGCCATTATCCCTGCGACACGGGCGACGGCAAGCACGTCGCCTTTCTTCGCGTCTCCCGACAGCGCAAGCCGAAGCGTCTCGGGTGCCATGGCGATCCGCCCCTCCGCAATGGCCGAGCGCGCGCTGGCGGGCTTTCCCGACACATCGACCATGTGCGCCTCTCCGGAAGGCGAGATGTGGGTGAGCCGGCTCATTTGCGCCATTCTCTCCGCTTCGCTCTTCGCGAGGCGCAGCTTCCGCTATGCTTTGAGCTTCGCGGGTGCACCGTGCAGCAGCTCGCGCGTCGCGGCTTCGACGTTAGCCTTTCGCATCAGGCTCTCGCCGACGAGGAAGGTGAAGATGTGCGATCTCTCCAGGCGCAGGCAGTCCTCGTGCGTCTCGATGCCGCTTTCAGAAATGAGGATCTTTTCCTTGGGCGCAAGCTCTGCGAGCCTTTCGCTCGTCTCGAGTGAAACCTTGAAATCGTGAAGATTGCGATTGTTGAAGCCGATGAGGCGAGTCTCCAACGCCAGCGCGCGGTCGAGTTCGCGCTCGTCATGCACCTCGACGAGCACGTCCATTCTCAGATCGTGAGCGGCGGTGTTCAAAGCTCTCGCCTCCGAATCGCTGACCGCCGCCATAATGATCAAGATGCAGTCGGCGCCGAATGCCCGCGCCTCATAAACCTGATAGGGGTCGAACATGAAGTCTTTGCGCAGCGCCGGCAGATGCGTCGCCTTACGGGCGTTTTCGAGATAATCTAGGTTTCCCTGAAAGGAGGGGCCGTCCGTCAGGACCGAAAGGCAGGCCGCGCCCCCGGTCTGAAATGCCTTGGCCAGCGCTGGCGGGTCGAAGTCGGCTCGGATGACTCCTTTCGAGGGGCTCGCCCTCTTGATCTCGCCGATCAGCGCGATTCGGCGCTCGTTCAGCTTTTGCTCGATCGCATGGGCGAAGCCTCGCGGCGGATCATGGTCCTTAATCTTGCGCTCGAGCGTCGAACGCGGCATGCGCACCTTGGCTTCCGAGATTTCGGTGCGCTTGTAAGTTTCGATCTTGTGCAGAATGTCGGTCATCTTCTCAGCCTGGAGAGCCGCCGCCTGTCCCCTCGGGAAGCGATGCTAGCATGAATCGCGTCGCCCAGGGCAATGCCCTGCTGCCGCGGCCATTGCCCTGGGGACACGGCTTCTGGAGGAGGCCGTTCCGTAAGGGGAGCCCTCCGTCACGCCGCAAGCGTCGGATAATCCGTATAGCCCTTCGGCCCCTGGGCGTAGAAGGTCGAGGGGTCGGGTGCGTTGAGCGGCGCGCCCCGGCGAATCCTCTCCACCAGATCGGGATTGGCGATGAAGGCTTGGCCGAAGGCCGCGGCATCCGCATCGCCCCTCTCGATTGCCTCTTCCGCCGATGGCGGCGTGAAGCTTTCATTGACGACATAGGCGCCGCCGAACTGCTTCTTGAGCTGCGGCCCAAGCGCGTCCGACCCCGCGCGCTCGCGCGCGCAGAGAAAGGCGATTTTGCGCGCCCCGAGCTCGCGCGCGACATAACCGAAGGTTGCAGCGGGAGTTGAGTCGCCCATCGAATGTGAGTCGCCGCGCGGCGCGAGATGCACGCCGACGCGTCCGGCGCCCCATACGCGAATGGCGGCGTCAGCGACCTCGAGCAGCAGTCGCGCGCGATTTTCGATTCCGCCGCCATAACGATCCGTGCGCTTGTTCGAGGCGTCCTGCAGGAACTGATCGAGCAGGTAACCGTTGGCCCCGTGAATCTCCACGCCGTCGAAGCCGGCGACCCGTGCGTTCTCTGCCCCTTGGTGAAAGGCTTCGACGACGCCGACTATCTCTTCGAGCGAGAGGGCGTGCGGAACGGGATGGGGCTCTTTTGGCCGCAGTAGGCTGACGTGACCTTCCGCCGCGATCGCGCTCGGGGCGACGGGCAAGGCGCCGTTGAGATAAGTGGGATGCGAGACGCGACCGACGTGCCAGAGTTGCAACAGCATGCGGCCGCCCGCCGCATGCACGGCGCGGGTAATCTGGAGCCATCCGTCGATTTGCTCCTGCGACCATATCCCCGGCGCATCGGGATAGCCGACGCCCGTGGGCGAGACGGAAGTCGCCTCGGAAATGATGAGGCCAGCCGAGGCGCGTTGAACGTAATAGTCCCGCATCGATTCGTTGGGGACGCGGCCGGCGCTTGCCCGGCATCGAGTCAAGGGCGCCATGAGGATGCGGTTGGGGAGGGAGAAATCTCCCAGGCGGACGGGTTCGAGGAGTCTGGGCAAGAGTTAGCTCCCTCTGGCCTGTATGAGGTCGGGTAATCAGCGCCGCGCCAGCGCTCGCAACACCCACGTCTCTAGCAACGCCAGTTCGCCAAGACAAATGGCATTACCGACGATTTCGCTAAACGAAGGGGGCGATTACGCGCCTCAGTCCGTTTCTGGAGTTTCTCTCTCGGGTCCAAGGCTAGTGGCCGCGATCGCTTCATTCAGTCTTGCGAAGATACCTGCTCCTCCGAGCGCCGCGGTGACGCCATGCCGCTCCAAGTCCGAGCGCAGATAACGAGTGACGCGGGCGAACCATAGCTGCGTCCCCTCAGAGCGCAGATCATCAAGCAGAACGAGGACTGACCGGGCGGCGGAATAATCAAGATCGGTGATGGCGCCGGCATCCACGATGAACCATCGCACCTTTGACGGAGCCTGCTCGACGAGCGTTCGTACCTCGCTCACGAAGCGCTCTTCGTTCGCATAGAATAGATCGGCGCCGAACCGATAGATGATCAGTCCTGGCGCAGTCTCGAGACCTGGAGTTGCCGGCGTCGGCGACCAGCGACCCGACGCGTCAGGCGTAAGCATCAGCGTATGCGGGTTATAGCTGTGCCTGACGTGGCGAATGAGCGAAAGCACGATCGCCAACAAGATGCCCTGCTCCACCCCGATGAACACGACGGCCGCCGCGGTGAACACGGCAAGATAAAACTCGCCTCGACTCTCACGGAATATGGATCGGAGGCTTTTGACGTCCACCATTCCGACTGCGATGGTGAAGACGATGCTGGCCAGCACGCAGCGCGGCAGATATTGCAGCGGCTCAGTGAGAAACAACAGAATTCCGAGGACGACGGCGGCAAAGACGAGTTGCGCCAGCTGGCTGCGCGCGCCCGCGCTGGCAGCCATTGCTGTCTGTGTCGGGCTGCCGTTCACGACGAAGGCACCGCTGATGGCGGCTGCGGCGTTCGCGGCGGAGATTCCGAGGACATCTGCGTCTTCGTCGACCACTTCGTGATAGCGCACCGCATAGGCCTTCGCGGTCGCCGCGCTTTGCGCGATGATCATCACGAAACATGAGCCCGCGACGGGCAGCAGCGCGATGATCTCTTGCAGCGAAGCCTGCGGCCACTTGATTGACGGCAAGCCGCCCGGCACCTCGCCGATGACGGCGATCCCGCGCGTCGCAAAATGAAATTTCGCGCTCGCCACAATCATCCCTACCACCGCGACGAGCGCGACTGGAAATCGCGGAGCGATCCGACGCCCAAGGAAGATGGCGCTCACGACGAGGAGCGACAGTCCAAATGCTTGAACGTCGAACTGCCACCTATTCTCGAAAAGCTCTATCACTTGGAGCGAGGTACGGTGAGCCGGCGTGTCTATCCCCAGCATTTCACCGAGCATGGCGATGCCGACCTGAAAGCCGACGCCCGTCAGGAATCCGATCAAATCCGTGCGTGAAAGAAAGTTGGCGAGAAATCCGAGCTTGAATATCCGCGCCACGAGGAGGAGTGCCGCCGTCAGAAGCGCTAGCATGGCGACGAGCCCGATATATTTTTCGCTTTGGGCCGGCGCCAGATGAGAGAGCGAGTTTGAAAAGATGGCCGCGGTTGCCGAATCCGCCGCGACGACGAGATGCCGAGACGAGCCGAAGATCGCAAAGGCGACGAGCGGCAGCAAGACGGTATAGAGACCCGTGACGACGGGCATGGCCGCGATGCGTGTGTAGCCGAGCACTTGCGGCACGTTCATCGACGCGAGGGTGATGCCCGCCAAGGCGTCGCGTCCGCTCTCACGGAGGTTGAACGGCCGAAATCCGCCGAAAATCGTGACTCGCATAAGCGCTACGTTCCGCTTTCCATTCGTGATCAAGCGCTTCTCACGCGCGCCGCCTCTGCTTAGAAGGAGTGTGGCACCTGAGGGCATCAGGTGGGGAGCCTAAGCTGAGGCGGCAGGCCGCTCGATGCGGCGCTCGCAAGTTGACTTCACTCTGAAATCGCGCGCAGCTTCAATCCCAAGGCGATGATCGAGGCGCCTTTGAGCATCAAGTCGACGCCAAGGAACAGCCCGATCGCAAAAATGCCGGACAATGGCCAGCCGACCAGCAGCAACGCCCCAAGGAACACGCTCATAAGGCCCTGAAAAACATAAAGCCACAGGCTCTCGATATGGGCGGAGAAGGCAAAGCCGATGCCTAGTATGCCCGTCGCAATCAAGTAGAGCGCGATCATCAATGTTATAGCTTCGGCGCTGATTCCCGGTCGCGTCACCAAAATCAAGCCGACGATGGCGAGTATAACCGCCCACAGCACATGGACGAAAAACTCGGTCCAATAGCCGGTAAGCGAAAACGCGAAGATTAGCACGGCAACGGCGCTCACCAGGAGCAACACCCCGATAAAGCCTACATAGAGCAGCGTCGCGGTTCTGGCGCGCCAGATTGCGACGGCGCCGAGGACGCCGACGAGCAATCCAAGCGCGATTATCCATCCCCAATGGACGGTGAGGAGATCAGGCGCTTCGTTGATGAAGATGTCGAATTGGCGTTGCATGTAACTCCTCCTTCAACGAGCGAACGCTTCCGTAAGTGCGCCAAACTCCAGTCTCGGCGTCTACCGTCCGAGTCGACGCCCCCTTCGAGGATGATTGGGAATCTTGGCCGATACGAAGTCTCGCGTGCGCAGCCCCCCGCCCCAGCACCGGTGCGGGTTCAACACTTTATTGAACTGCTCCTCTTTCAAGAAGGCCGCCTTACTCGGAACGCCGCTGATAGGCGCCATACGGCAGCATCTCAGCAACTGATTGCCCTGTTTTATGGTGGCGCCGGCTCGCACCTGCTCACCAGAGGATGCGTCGAGACAATAGTTTTGTTGCTCATTAGCATGCGCTACGGAGGCCTCGAACAACAGACCAATCAGCGCTAAGATTAATAAGATTTTGAGACTTGCTGTAAAGCCCAACACAAAGCCAGACGTGTCGTCGCGGAGTCGCCTCGCCTCGCGTTCCTTTTTTATCGTTTGACTCATTGTGAGGTGCTCTTTCGGATCTAAGCTCATATTTCAGTCAGGCTCCGGCCTGAGGCATCTGGTAAAATTACAGAAGTCAAAAAAGAGCGCGGGAGCCGCGGATCTCTGGTGAGAGCCGCACACATGAATCAATTCTGTTTTGCGCCTGCCCCTGTCGGGTTTGGGACGGCAGATCGAGCGACGCGCGATCTGCCAGTAGTGGTAAGCGGTGATTTGGGGTACGACCCCCCTCTCAAAACGTCACTGAACCGGCGCCTCATGCGGCCGCGGCCTTCCGGTCCTTCTCACGCGCGCAACGCGACGATGACGACGGCCGCTAGCCGGGCGCGAAACACGTGACTCATGATGGAAGGAGGTAAACTGCCGCTCCTGCGCCTCGGCCTCCGATGGTTGCCCACCGGCAAGTACGGCCATGGATGCTCCCGCAAGGATCGCCGTCAAGAACGAGCGGCGTGAAACCTTGTTATCTTCAGGGATGGTTTCATTTGTCATTTTGTAATTCCTCCCGCAGCCAAACACTTGGCTGCTTAAGCCTATGGCTCGGTCTTGTTCGAGTCAAGCCGCCTGCGCGCTTTCAGCACAAGTAAAGGCGGCGTTCATACCCTGTCGAACAACAGATCCAAATCGAGAGAAGATTTGACGCCGATGTCCTCCGCGCGTCGTTCCAAGAACTCCTGCGCAGCGCGGCGCCCCTTGTCGCAAAGCATGCGCAGGAACTCCCACTCCGCGAGAAGCGTGGAAGTGGCGTTGAGTTCCACCATCATGTCGCTCGAAATGCGATGGAAGCGCATATGCGCCCATTTCTCGCTTTCGCCGCTCCCGGGATCTAAGACTTGGCGCAGCAGAGCAATAATGCGTAGCTCTCTGGGAGCAGCGTTGAAGGAGACCTCGTTCAGCCGGTTCAAGATGTCGGCCGCAGTTCGTGGCGCGCGTGTCGTTAGAGTGCCGCTCACCTAGCAGCGGCGTTATCGTGGGGTTGCCGGAGCAGCCTCGCCGGTCTGCGCGTAGCCGCTAACCAAGATTGCGCGTTCATCGCGCCTGCGGAAGTTCCGGGCAACCCGCCGATCTTGAGCCACGTCTCTTCGAGCAATCGATCAACCACGCCCCAGGTGAAAGCCCCCTGAGCGCCGCCGCCTTGCAAGCCAAATCCATCAAGATTTCACCACCGGTCATAGCGCCTAGGCTTCCACTATTTTTGAGCGACTCCAACGGACCAAAAAATGCAGTCTGGAAGCCAGGGCCCACTCTGCGGGTCTTGCGATCACGACGGCGACCGCCTGAAAACTCAAGACGGCGCCGTCCGATCTTTGTCCGATGTCAGAATCAAGCGTGGGTGGAGATCGCCTCGCGCAACGCCTTTTCCTTGCTGTCGTCGAGAGACGTCTTGAGAATCGTTCCTCCCGTGCCCTTCAGGGCTTCAAGGACCTTGTCGGCTGTGAATTTCTTGATCAGGAGAAACAGGGCCGCATTTCCGGGTTGCAGAGACTCGGAAAGCTGCTTGATGAAATCATCGTTGATCCCATAGTCAGACAGCGCGCCGGCGAGAGCGCCCGAGGCGGCGCCCAGCGCGACGCCCAATATCGGATTCAGAAAGATCAGTCCGACCAGTAGTCCCCAAAGACCTCCGGTTGCGGTTCCCGCGGCTGTTGTATTGAAGAGTTGATTGAGCTTGACCGTGCCGTCGGCATGTTTGACGGCGATAACGGCGTCGCCGATCTCAATCAAATATTCCTTCTGGAGGCCGAGTATTTTTTGACGCATCTCCTCGGCTTTTGCTTCGGTCGGATACACTATGACGACCAGATCGGACATCGCTGCGCACTCCTCAAGGAGCTACTCTGGCTTGTTCATTGATATTTCCAGAACACATGCGGCGCACGTGCTTTGATGCAATAACGCGTCGCGCAAGAGAAAGCAAGGTCGAACGGTTGAGCTTTATGCGTTTTCCCGCTCGAACGGGGCGTTTCCACTAGACGAAATCGCCATCCAGTGTCCCTCTGGGAATGCATGTCGCTATTCTATTGGTCGCGAAGGAGAAAAATTTCCGCGTCGATGGTCAGCTTTGGCGTCAAAAGCCGGTCGGGATCGGCTGCGTCGACGACGACTTCAGAATGGCTTGAGCCATCTGGCGAGGGCAAAACGCCACGGACAGCGCCCGAGAACCTTCGGCCGCCCAGACCTCTTACGCTCATGGCGATCGAGTCGCCCGGCATGAGCGACGACGCGTCTTTGGAGGTCGCTTCGATACTCACTCGAGAGACCCCGCTCTTTAGCGCGATGACGAAGAGCGCCGGACCGCTGCCTGCATCCACGTGGATGCCGGGCGACGCCTTCGCTTCGACGATGCGTCCGTCAAGCGGAGCGATGATCCGCGCGTTTTGGAGCTCCGCTTCCGCTGCTTCCATCTCCCCGCGGCGCTGTTCGACAGTCTCCCGGTCCGAGTGGGCGCGCCGTTCCGCCTCCTCCACGTCAACGCGCGACCGGGCAAGAGAGGCGGTGCCGGCGCTTCCCTGCTTCTGTGCCTCTCGCTTGCGCGCGAGCACCTGTTGCGCCTTTGCAAGCGCTGCCGAACTCTTCTCCAGCTGCCTCTCCGCGGACGCCAATTCGTTCCTTGCCCGCTCGGCGACGCCCTCGAGTTGCGGCGCGGTGATCGTCGCGCAACGCAGGCCGGCCGCCACTTTCTGGCCTTCTGTGCAGTCGACGGACTTAATGCTGCCCGAAACTTTCGCCCTGAGCTCGGACGTCTCGCGGTCCTGGACGACGCCCGTTGCGTGGAACACACGACGAATGACGTCGTGGTCGAGCTTTTCCGTGACGACATCGGCTGGCTGCTGACGCAAGAGCGTATAGACCTCGCCGCCGATCAGTCCCAGTACGGCAAGTCCTCCGAGCGTCGCCGCCCACACACCAGAGCTGTTGAACAGGCCCCGCGGCGGCCCCTCGCGCAACTGCGGTGCGATGAGCGGCTTCAGGCTATCCTCGGCAGTTTTGCCGGGCTGGTTCAGCCGCAGCGATCGAACGACGAATTTCTCCGCTTCGACAACTAGGAAGAAGACCGCTCCTCCCAAAAAGAGCCAGGGCCAAACCGCAAGCGGAATTGAGGCGACGTCGAACATGCGCTGAAATGGCGGCGTGTAGGTGAAGAGGAGCTGCAGCACGACCACAGCGCCGATACCCAAGGGCAGATAGCGATTGCCCATGTGAGCGGCGAAGGAAAGCGACGAATTCGTCTTGTATCGGCTGTTGAGAAGATAAAACACCTGTCCGATGACGAGAGTGTTGACCGCGACCGCTCGTGCGAGCTCATCCGGAGCATCCTTCGACTTCATCCAGAAGAACGCCGCCATCGTGATGGCGAGCAACGCGACGCCTACAAAGCAGATGCGCCAAATCGCAAAGCCGTCCAGCAAAGGATGCGACACGGCGCGCGGTGGTCGCGCCATCACGTCGCGCTCGTGTGGCTCGAAGGAAATGACGAGACCCAGAGCCACCGAGGTCACCATATTGACCCAAAGGATTTGGGGGGCCGTAATCGGTAATGCGAAACCGGCGATGATCGCGACGAGAATGACGAGCGCCTGCGCCACATTCGTCGGCAGCATGAAAAGGAGGGCCTTCTCGATGTTGTTGTATACTGTGCGTCCTTCGCGAACCGCTGCGGTGATCGAGGCGAAATTGTCATCGGCGAGCACCATAGCCGCCGCTTCCTTCGTGACTTCGGTGCCTTTCACGCCCATGGCGACGCCGATGTCGGCGCGCTTCAAGGCGGGGGCGTCGTTCACGCCATCGCCCGTCATCGCCACGACTTGACCATTGGCCTGGATGGCCTTCACGAGACGCAATTTGTGTTCGGGACTGGCGCGCGCAAACACATCTATGGCGCGCACCGTCTGCTGCAAAGCGCCATCATTCATCTCCTCGATCTCGGCGCCCGTGACGGCCGACTTGCCGTCGCCAATGCCGAGCATTTTGGCGATGGCCGCCGCGGTGATCTTGTGGTCGCCCGTGATCATCGTGACGCGAATACCGCCTGCGTGACATTCACCGACCGCTGCCACCGCTTCGCTGCGCGGCGGGTCCATGAGCCCCACAAGCCCCACCAATATGAGCGACTTTGGCAGATCGCTTGGCGTCAGGTTCGTCGTGCCGGGCTGCGGCGCGGGCAGCCAGGCTAGGCCCAAGACGCGTTCGCCTTGCGCCGCAAGTCGATTCGACGCCTCATCCCAATAGCCGCGCTGCAAGGGCTCTGTCCCCGCCTCGGTCTCCTGACGGTCGCAGTGCGCGAGAATGACTTCCGGCGCGCCCTTGACGAGAAGCATGCGTGTTCCGTCCGCATCCTCATGCAAGGTCGCCATGAACTTGTGTTCGGATTCGAATGGTATGGCGTCGACCCGTCGATGCAGAGCCTTCTCGCTCTGACGATCGAGTTGGATTTTTTCCGCAAATGGGTAAAGCGCCGCTTCCGTCGGATCGCCCTCAACTTTCCACACGCCTTCAGCCTGCCGCAACTCCGAGTCGTTGCACAAAACGCAGACGGAGCCCATCTGCTTCAATACCTGGTTTGTCGCGGCAGGGGCGTCGTCGAGCAGAACTTGTCCCTCGGACGCATATCCGTTCCCCGTTACCCGATACTGCGATTGCGCCGTCACGGCGGAGGCGACCATCATTTCCATGAGGGTCAAGGTGCCGGTCTTATCCGAACAGATGCGCGACACCGATCCCAAGGTCTCCACGGCTGGAAGCCGGCGGATAATCGCGTTCCGCCGCGCCATGCGCTGCACGCCGATCGCGAGCGTGATGGTGATAAGCGATGGCAGCCCCTCCGGTATGGCGGAGACCGCGATGCCGACGATGGACTGGAACGCTTCAACGAAGGGCATTTCCCGCACCCAGCGGGCGTAGGCGAAGACCAGGACGCTGACAAAGCCGATCACTTTCGCGATCGTGTGTCCGAATTCCTTGATTTGACGCAGAAGCGGCGTTTCGAGCACGCTCACCGACGAGAACATCTGATTGATGCGGCCGAGCTCGGTTTGCGCGCCAGTCGCCACGACGACGCCCATGGCGCGCCCCGAGATGACGAGCGTGCCGGAGAAGGCCATGTTTTCGCGATCGCCGACGGTGGAGTTAGCGGCGACAGGATCGATCGACTTGTCCGCCGGAACCGACTCTCCTGTGAGAGCGGCTTCTTCGGTGCGCAGATTCTTCACCTCGATCAGGCGCAAATCCGCGGGCACGCGGTCGCCCGACTCCAGCAGCACGATGTCGCCAGGCGCCAATTCGTCAGCAGACACGAGCCGAATTTCGCCGTCTCGCCTGACGCGCGCCTCCGCGGAAAGCATGTTGCGGATGGAATCCAACGCTTTCTCGGCCTTGCCTTCCTGAAGAAATCCGAGAATTGCATTGATTAGAACGACGCCTGTGATGATCGACGCGTCCAGCCACAACCCGAGCATTAGCTTCACGAATCCGGCGGCGAGAAGAATATAGACAAGGATATTGTCGAACTGCTGCAGGAAGCGCATCAGCGGTCCCCGTTTCGCCCCCTCCGGCAACCGGTTCGGCCCGAAGGTTGCGATGCGTCGCGGAGCCTCCCCGGCGTCGAGTCCTCTCGCCGCAGCGCCGCCGAGCTGACAAAGCGTTTCATCTGCGCCCATCGCATGCCAAATCGGGCTTTGGTTGGTGTCTCGAGCCGCCATTTCAAGCCCTCCATTTTCGCATTACGTGACGCACGCGGGGTCTCGCACATGGGTGCGACCATCGCTGGCTTTCGCTGTCGTTCTCCTTCAGCTCACGCGGAAAGGCGAGCAGGTTTGGAGTCCCTCGCCGGTTCCCCCGAAAAGATCTCCGATATCCAACGCGTCGAGGGAAACTTCTCGCATAAAGTGAGTGTGGCGATGGCCAGAGGCACGCCGAGAAACGCGCCGAGCAAACCCCTTATGTAGCTCCATAACAGCACGGAGAACATCACCATGGAAGGAGAAATGGAGAGCGCCGAGCCTGAAAACACGGGCTCGAGATAGCTTCCGATGAAGAACTGAAGAATCATGAGGCCGGCCAGCACCAAGAGAGCCGTCTCCGGCGATCCGGTCTCGATAAAGGCTGTAACGGCAGGCAAAACCGTAACGATCAGAGAACCGATGTAGGGCAGATAGTTCAGAGCGAAAGCCAATACGCCCCAGGCGGCTGCGAGCTGCAACCCTAGGAGCTTAATGAAAGCCCAGGTGGCGACGCCTGTCGCGATGCTGGCGATGGTCCGCACCAACACATATTTCTGAAACTTGTCGCAAATCTCCTTGCCGGCCGACAGCAGGCGTTGGGTTGTGTCGTGGTCGAGACTCGCCGCGATTTTCTCCCGCGTCGCGGGCGTCTCGGCAAGTCCCATGACGACGAAAAGCAATACGATGAAAGAGAAGGCCAAAGCCGTATTGACCCTGAGGGCGACGGCGTGCCCCAGACGGATCATCGCCGAAGGGTTAACGTTCTCCTTGATCATCGACATCACATAGATGTCATGCTCTTCGAGCCACGAGGTCGATGAAACAAGCACTTCTTCAGCGCGATCCAGATTTGCGGTGATCCACTCGGCGACTTGATGACCGCCCCAACCAATCATCCAGAACAATGCAGAAAAGCATATGAGGCTTATCGCGACGGTGAGCAGCAGCGCCGCCCATCCCGGAATCCTCTTTTGGAGAGCGTTGGCCAGCGGCCAGACGATGGCGATGACGAAGAGAGCGAAGACGACCGGCTCAATGACGGACTGCCCCAGTTTGCAAGCAGCCAGCACGACAAATATCGAAAGCAGCATCGACGCGCCGCTGAATTGAGCCTTCTCTTCCACGAGCCCCCCTGCACGTTTCGGATCAATACGGCTACAAGCCATCTTTTGTGTTTGCTGAAGTTCGCCCCTCCATCTGCGGCTTCTCATTCTTCGTCCGCTTCGCGCTTTCCCAACCAATGCGTGCTCAGTCTCGGCTTGGCGTAAACTATAATCGACCCCCAGGATTAGGCAAGCGCTTACCCTCCCGGCGCCGCCTCCTGCAAACATTCGAGACGACGCGGAATCATCGGCTCAACCTCGCTTCCGTCGTCCTGATCAGATGTCTGCCGGACCGCGTCGGGTCACGGAGTCAACCAGCAGGTTTCCTTGAGTGCTCGTTCCTCGAACCTGCAGTCGCGTTGCGACTTAAAGCCCTTCCTTCGCACGGACTCCTGTTCCCCCTTGTCCGCGAGGAATTCGGGATTGGCGTGCAAGACCACCGCGGATGCAATCGCGCGTCCCCCAGACCATGTCGCTCGCCCAATACACGTTGCAGACGATCCGGCTTTCGCCGAAGGCGCGGCTGCGCCGCCAGCTCCGGCCATTCAATAGCAAAGTGATCGCAACCGCAGGATGACGCTCCTGTCCACTTCGGCTCGGCGGAGGGGGTGTGCCCCAGATGGAGGTTGGACCTCTCGCTTCGTGGTCCCACAGAGGTATTGTAAGGTTGGAACCATGCCACTATCTTCCCCATGCTGCGGCGCAAGCGCCGCTTCAGTTCGTGGAGCGAAAGGGATGGGGGACAATATGAGCTGGCTTAAGGCGATCGTCGGCGGCCTAATGGGCGCCGAGGCGTTGAATCTCGTCAAGGAGTACATCGAAAAGCAGGGCGGCCTCGACGCCGTCGTCAAAAACTTCCGGAATTCGGGTTTCGGTCGCCAGGTCGACTCTTGGGTCTCCACCGGCAAGAACGAGGCGATCAGCGCCATCGAGGTCGGTCAAGCGGTTGGCGTCAGCAAGCTGAAAGAGCTAGCCAAGGCGACCGGCGTGGACTTTGATAAGGCCCGCGACCTCCTGGCAGAGTATCTGCCGATCGCGATCGACAAGGCGACCCCGGAAGGGAAGCTGCCGCCTGTGGAGCCGGAATCTGCGAAGAAGTCGTTCTACTGAGCGACCCGCTTGAAACTGTCGAGCCGCCGGCGCAGCTGGCGGTTCTGATTCGGGTCCGAGTTTGATTTCACTTTCAGGCGGGAAGCGGTCGCAGACGGCAAGGAGAGCGGCAGGAGCTCGGCGTCGCTCGACTTCGTTTACCGTCTCGGCAAGCTCATGCGCGACGGCCTCGTCATCTTTCAGCATGCGCTGTTGGAAGCCGGGTCGCGCGAAAAGATCGTGAGCGGCTTCGACAACGCGCGGGCAATGGAACTTGGCGCGGAGTGGCGCAACAGCGCTCGCGGCTTCATGTTCGCGCTCGGCTGCATTCAATCTCTCTCGCGCCACGCCGACCGTTGTCCGACTGGCGTCGCGACTCTGGACCTCTTGCGCGGGCGCGCGCTCCACGTGCCGGACAAGGCCCACCGCGTCGCGAATTTCCCCCGTGCAACCTGAAGATTCTCGCGGAACTCGTCGCCGCCGGGGGTCTCGATCACCCAGCAGGCATTCGCCCCGACATTTTGCCGCCGGATTTCCCCGCATGCGTATGCGAGCTTCTCGGAACTCTATGCGCAACGTCATGCGGGGTCGTTTCTGACGCGTCACGCTGCGCTATGGCGGCGCATGACGGCAGGCGCGCCCCGACAGCTTCCGTGGCGGCTAGTGTTTGCTCTCCAACTGCCCGCGGCGTCGGCGCATCCCGAAGGTCAAAAGCTTAAGAAACGTGGATTCTGCTGCGCCTTGAGAAATTCTTCGAAGGAGCGGGTTTCGCGACGCAGCTTGAAGCTCCTGATCAGGCCCTCCCCTCTGCTGTTCTTGATCAGGGAAGAGGGATTCAAAAATTCGCGCGCGTTGCCTTGCGTTAACACGAAAGGGGCACGGCCCTCGCGCGCGAGCATGTACGAAATGATCAGGGCTCCGGTGCGATGATTTCCCTCAAGGAAAAGCTGCGGCTCGGAAAGCAGGTGAACATAGACGCCTGCCGCGCGCCACCAAACGCTCCTGCCGAGGTTGAAGGAATCCCAATCCATGATGTCAGGTCGTGTCCCCGGAGATGGTGTAGCTGAACGGGAGCAAGCCGCTCGCGACGCGGGCTTTTCATAGCGCCGTAGCGAGCGAGCGGCTTGCGGTGGTCATCGAGATTTGCCGGTAGGATCGGGTTGCGACACGCCAACGCAACCGAGGAACCACCGATGACCGACGAGATGATGAACCTGCGCGCGCTCGTGGAGAAGGCCCCCGACGCCGATATTTTGCGCGAGATGATCGGCTTCGCCGCCGAGCGGCTGATGGAGCTGGAGGTCGGCGCCCTGACCGGCGCGGCCTATGGCGAGAAGAGCCCCGAGCGGCTGGCGCAGCGCAACGGCTACCGCGACCGGATCTGGGAGACGCGCGCCGGAACGGTCGAGCTGCGTATCCCCAAGCTGCGCAAGGGCAGCTACTTTCCAGGCTTCCTGGAGCCGCGCCGGATGGCCGAGAAGGCGCTGACCGCGGTCATTCAGGAAGCCTACGTCCAGGGCGTCTCGACGCGCTCGGTGGACGATCTCGTCAAGGCGCTGGGCATGAGCGGCGTCTCCAAGAGCCAGGTCTCGCGCCTGTGCGAGGAGATCGACGAGCGGGCCAAAGCCTTCCTTGAGCGACCGATAGAAGGCGACTGGCCCTATCTTTGGATCGACGCGACCTATGTGAAAGCCCGGCAAAACGGCCGCGTCGTCTCGCTGGCGGCGATCATCGCCGTGGGCGTCAACGCCGACGGCCGCCGGGAAGTGCTCGGCATGGACATCGGCCCCTCGGAGGCGGAGACCTTCTGGACCGAGTTTTTGCGCAAGCTGCGCCGGCGGGGCCTCTTCGGCGTCAAGCTCGTCGTCTCCGATGCACATGAAGGCCTGAAGGCTGCGGTCAGCAAAGTTCTGCAATCGACCTGGCAGCGCTGCCGCGTCCACTTCATGCGCAATGCGCTGGCCCATGCCGGAAAGAGCGGACGGCGGGTCGTCTCCGCCTTCATCGCCACTGCCTTCGCGCAGGACGACGCCGAGGCGGCAAAGAGCCAATGGCGCAAGGTCGCCGATCAGCTACGCCCCAAGCTGCCAAAACTCGCCACGCTGATGGACGACGCCGAAGCCGACGTGCTCGCCTACATGGGCTTCCCGACCGCGCATCGCGCCAAGCTGCACAGCACGAACCCCATCGAACGGCTGAATGGCGAGATCAAGCGGCGAACCGAGGTCGTCGGCATCTTCCCCAACGAGGCCGCCGTCGTCCGACTCGTCGGGGCGATCCTGCTTGAGCAGAACGACGAATGGGCCGTGCAGCGCAGCCGCTACATGACACTGGAAACCATCGCGACCTTGAGCGATGATCCCGTCGTTGGGTTGCCCGCCGTGGCCGCCTGACCAACCCGGCTCAAGCCGGCAAGCGCGGTGATAACCCCGCTAAAGCTACACCACGCTACGGGACAGGATCTGATGTCACGAAAACCGCCGAGCGCGTCGTCATAGAAGCGGCTCTCCGCGGCCTGCAGCATGCGCCGATTGCTCTCTGCCGACGCGGCTGTGCGCCCGCAAAGGGCGACCGCATTTATTTTTAGCCAATAGCTAGAGTTTCCCAAGGCGAACAGGTCGATCCGGTCGGTCAAAAGCTGGTCTACGAAAGCATAACCATCGATCAAGTTGACGACGACTTCGTCGTCGAGCGGCTCACGACGGCTATCAAGTTCACGATTGATGCTGGCGAAAGCGAGCTGAAGATCCCAGAGCGCGTCCGCTATCGTAGCTAAGTTGAGACCGCTCAACGCGATTCTCCCAACTGAGCGCGAAAGGGGCGGGCTCCGATCAAACTGGTCCTATGGCAATGGCGGGCGGCGGAACTGATTCCTCGGAGCGTGTCCCCGGATAGCATCCCCGCCTCACGCGCCTTAAGGCGCGCGGTCGCTTCCCACGACCGACGTCGGAAGCTTGATCACCTGGCCAGCGTGCAAACGGCGAAGGTCCACGCCCCGGTTTGCGGCCGCAATATCACGCCAACGCGCGGCGTCGCGGTAGAGCTTGAGCGCGATACTCTGCAAGGACTCATTGCCCCCGACGGTGTAGGTGCTTGTCGGCGCTTGGGAGGCAGGAGGCGCGTCGTGCAGCGGCGGCCCCGTCTCAGTTGAAGTCTTCGCCGCGAGGCCATCGGTCACCGTAACCTCGTGAGCCGGGGCCGCCGCCAACTCGTTGGCGGATCTGAACTGCGCCACCGCCGCCTTCGCGCGTTCGACGACCGGAGCGGGAAGCGGCAGATAGCCAAAGAATGGCGCGTAGCTTTGTCCTTCGTCCAAAGCGAAATCCAGGAACGAAGCGACGCCGGCCGCCTGTTCCTTCGGGTATGTCTTGTGAAAGAGAAACCAACTGTATGTGACGATCGGGTAGGCTTTGGCTCCCGTGGGATCGGCGGTAGCCCGATCGAGCCAGTCAAGGTCCACATTCGAGATTGGCACAAGCGCCGCTGCGCCCGACAGGGGGCTCGGCGCGACGAATTGACCATCCTTGTTTTCCAGGGACGCCATCGGCAGACCAAGACGAAGCGCAAAGCCATATTCGACGTAGCCGATGGCCCCTTGGGCTATTCTAATCCGAGAGGCGACGCCTTCGTTTCCGCTCGCAAGCATCGCGACATGCGGCCATTCAACGGTTAAGCCGACCCCAGGTTTCGCGGCCCATTCCTTGCTGACTGCGGCGAGATGGTCGGTGAAGGCGTAAGTGGTCCCGCTGGCTTCCCGGCGACCGATGATGGCGATGCTGATCGGCGGCAGATGAAGATTTGGATTGGCGGCGCGGATTCTTGGGTCGTCCCAGGCGCGAATTTTGCCGAGGAACATGTCGACATAAACGTCCCGAGGCAATTTGAGCCGACCTTTCACGCCCGGGAGGTTGTATGCGAGCACGATCATGCCTGCGGCGCTCGGCAGCTGGATGACCCCACGCTCCACTTTGGAGACGTCGGCCACGGGAAGAAAATTGTCGCTCGCCGCGAAATCGACCTTGCCCGCCTCGAAGCTCGCTCTGCCTTTTCCAGAGCCGATCGCGTCATACCGAATGTTGATATCGGGTTGCGAGTTTTCGAAATAGCTTATCCAACCGTCCATGAGCGGCGCGATGAAGGTCGAACCAGCGCCGTGCAGCTCGACCGCCTCCGCCGAACTCGGTTTTAGCGCGAATGCTGCGGCAAGGAAACAGAGCGCGCTCGCGAGGGCTGCAACTCTCCGCGCTGAAAACTTTCTCAAGGTGAGCATCATGCGACCCTCTGTGTACGGAATCAGCTGAATTCGCCGCGGATATATTCTTGTGTCAGCTGCTCGCGCGGCGCTTCGAACACCTGATCCGTTTCGCCCATCTCGACCAGATATCCGGTTCGTCCACCGTGCGAAATATCGACCGAGAAGAAGGCGGTCACATCCGCGACACGACGCGCCTGCTGCATGTTGTGAGTAACGAGCGCGATGGTGTAGTCCTTCTTGAGCTCCAACATCAATTCCTCGATACGCCGCGTCGCGATCGGGTCGAGCGCCGAACAGGGCTCGTCCATGAGCAGCACGCTCGGTTCCGGAGCGATGGCGCGCGCAATGCAAAGGCGCTGCTGCTGACCGCCGGACAGCGACAATCCGCTCTCTTTCAACTTGTCTTTCACCTCGTCCCACAGCGCGGCTCGGCGCAGCGAGTGTTCGACCTTGGCTTTCATGTCGCCCTTGTATCGATTGAGGCGCAGCCCGAAAGCCACATTGTCGAATATGCTCATCGAGAAAGGATTGGGTTGCTGGAACACCATGCCGATGTAGCGCCGCACGACGACGGGATCGATGTGCTTCGCATAGACGTTGTGCCCCAGGAAGTGCACGGCCCCTTCAAGGCGGAAGCCCTTGATGAGATCGTTCATGCGGTTGAGGCTACGCAACACTGTGCTTTTGCCGCATCCCGACGGCCCGATGAAGCCGGTGATCTTTCCCCGCTCGATGGGCACCACGCTATCCCGCACGGCGAGGAAGGAGCCGTACATGATCTTTTTTACGTCGCAATTGATCACGATGTCTGGCGCGGTTGCAGGCGCTTGGAGAGGAGTGAGGGTTTCGGCTACGGACATGGCGGAGCTCCTAGACTGGGGGACGCCCGATGAAGCGGCTCAAGATGTTGAAGCCGAGGACGATAACGACGAGCACGAGCGACGCCGCCCACGCGAGTTGGATCTGATTGTCGAAAGGCATGCTCGAAAAGTTATAGATGAGGATCGAAAGCGATGCGGTGGGCTCGAGCACGCTTCGCAGCCAGTAATTGCTGAACAGCGCGGTGAAGAGCAGCGGAGCCGACTCGCCCGCGACGCGAGCGACGGAGAGGATGATGCCGGTGACGACGCTTGGCAGCGCAGTCGGCACAGTGACGCTCCAAACAACTTGGGCCTGCGTGCAGCCCATGCCGATGGCCGCGTCCTTCATCTTTTGAGGGACCATGCTCATCGCGCCCTCGGCGGTCAGAGTCACGGTCGGGAGCATCAGCACCGCGAGCGCAACGCCGCCCGCCAGCGCCGAATAGCTGCCCATCGCCAGCACAAGCGCCGCATAGACGAACACGCCGGCGAGGATCGATGGGAACCCGGTCAACACCTTGGAGAGGAAGCGAGCCAGTTTTGCGACGCGCCCTTCGGGTTTGAGCTCCGCGAGATAGATGGCGGCGAAGAGCGAGACGGGAATGCTGACCAGGGCGGCGATGCCGACCGTGACGAGGGTGCCTTGGATTGCATTGCCGATGCCACCCCCCTCCTCGAAGCCGGCCGGGGGGAGCTCGGTGAAAAGCTCGGGGCCGATCCGAGCGCCGCCTTTCACGACGAGCATGTAGATCACCGAAAAAAGCGGGACCGCGCCAATGAGGGCGATGATCCAGGCGCCAGCGGTCAGGAGAAAGCTGAAGAACGCTCGGACCTCGAAAGGATTCCGGCTTAGATTTACTGGCCGGGGCGCCGATCTTGCGCCGGCTGGCACGCTCGGATTCGCGGAGGACATTAGGCTTTCCCCATCTTTCGCGAAGTCCACACCAGGATCAGGGTGCCGATCACATTGACGATGAGCGTGATCGCTAGCAGGACCAGCGCCGCATACATAAGAGCCTGGCGTTCGGTTTGCGCTGCTTCTGGAAAGTTGGAGGCCAGCAATGCGGCCAACGTGTTTGCTGGTGAAAACAGCGACAACGATAATTGATTGGCGTTGCCGATCAGCATGGCGAGCGCCATGGTCTCACCCAGGGCGCGGCCGAAGCCCAAGACGAGCGCGCTCGATATCCCCGCGGCGGCCGTCGGAACGATGACCTTCAGGATCGCCTCCCAGCGCGTCGTCCCCATGCCATAGGCGGCCTCTTTGATCTTGTATGGCACGAGCCCAATCGCATCCTGTGAGATCGCCGCCACCGTCGGCAGAATCATGATGGCAAGCACGAGCGCCGCGGGCAGCAGACCTGGACCGCTCAGCGAAGTCGAGAAGAAGGGGACAGCCCCAAAATTTTGGTGCAGCCATGCGGCCAACGGGCGCAGGAATGGGATGACGACAAAAATGCCCCAGAGGCCGAAGACGACGCTCGGGATGGCGGCGAGCATCTCGATCAGGGTTCGAAAGCTTATGGCGAACTGAGGCGGCAGGAAGTCCTGCGTCAGAAAGATCGCGATCGTGATGCCGACGAATCCTCCGATCAGCAGAGCCAGCAGGGAGCTGTAGAGCGTGCCCCAGATTTGCGGAAGAATGCCGAACTGAGCCCTTTGCACATCCCAGGTCTGATCGACGAGGAATCGCGCGCCATATTGCATGATCGCGGGCGTCGCCTGACGTCCAATCTCGTAAAGAATGTAGGCGACGAGAGCGATGATCGAGAAAGCGGCAAAGGCCGCAATTCCGAAAAATAGTCGATTGACGACGAGGGCGAGCGAGGACGGCGGCCTAGCGATAGAAGCGTCACCTTGTAGAACGTCGAGATTGACCGACATTGCGCTCCCCACTCACCTATTTTCCAAGCGCGACAGAGGCGATGCGGTCGAGAAGTCTCTCGACCGGACGCGTGTCATTGGACCTTGGCCGACGCGGCCGTTACTTTCTCAATGACGTTCTTCGGCAGGGGGATGTATCCCATTCGGTCGGAGAGCTTTTGGCCGTCTGTCAGACCATAGGCTACGAGCTTGCGCAGCGCCTCCGCCTTCTGCGGATCCTGTTTTTTGTAAAGCAGCAGCCAAGTGAAGCTCACGATTGGATAAGACTCGGGCGATTTGGGATCGTCGATCCAGGCAATGAGATCCTCCGGAAGCTCTGCGCTCGCAAGGGCCGCCGCGCCGGAGGCGTCGCCAGGAGCCACAAACTGCCCGGACTTGTTCTGCAGCAGCGCCGTGGCGGCTTTGGTCAACTTCGCATAGCCGTATTCGATGTAGCCGATCGCGCCCGGCGTCTGCTTGATGGTGGCGGTCACGCCGTCGTTTTTCGGCGCGGCGACGAGCTTGTCGCTTTGCGGCCAAGGGACTGTGGTGCCGAAACCGACCTTCTCACGGAAGGCCGGGCTGATCGCCGACAAATGCTTGGTGAACACGAAGGTGGTGCCGCTCGCGTCAGACCGGCGCACCACGGTGATCGGCAGATTGGGCAGGGTCACGCCGGGGTTGGCCGCGACGATGCGCGGGTCGTTCCATTGCGTTACCTTGCCGAGGAAAATTTCGGGGTAAACGTCGCGCGGGAGTTTCAGCGGACTGTTAAGGCCGGGAAGATTGTATGCGAGGACGATCTCGCCCGCGGTCATCGGCAAAAGGACGACGCCGCCCGGCACCTGGGCGATCTGCTCCGGAGTCATCGCCGCGTCGCTCGCCGCGAAGTCCACCGTCTTGTTGATGAGATCCTGGATGCCAGCGCCGCTGCCCTTCGCCTGGTAGTCGACGGTGACGCCGGCCGTCTTCCGACTAAAATCCTTGAACCACGCGGAATAGAGCGGGAATGGGAAACTTGCTCCCGAGCCGATGAGCCGCAAATCGGCAGCGTGAGCGAAGGCGAAAGGAAACACGACAAGGAATGCGGTTATAATTGCGACACGCGCCTTCACTCTCATCACTCGCCCCCTCTCAAAAACGACAATCCTGGCCGGAATTCCCCGCGGTTTGGCGATGGCTGGCAAACGCCGCTTTTCACCGTGGTCTGGCGCTATTGGCCTCGAGTTGCGCCGCCCTCGCCGCTCCTTGGCTTGGCGGCGCTCTGAATCCGATCGCGGTTACAGATTGTTAGGCGGCGTGCTTGTCAATCGAATGACATCGAGGCCCGACCATGCGGATTTTTCCGTTTTTCCGGGCAACCGCACGGCTCGGCGATTTAGGTTTGCACGACAGCGGCGCAACGCGAATGACGCCCTGCGCCGTTTTTTCGGCTCCTGATCGGAACGGAACGCAAGGGCGGTATAAAGATCGCCGCGGCCTTGGAAGAGAACTCGGGGCGAACCGCTTCGGCCTTATTCAGCCGCTCCCGAAGCCTCTCCGCACGGCCCCCCACCGGAACAGCCGCCGGCAGTTCCTTCCGGATGTTTATGACCGCAAGGCTCCACAGTGGTCGTGCAATGCATCTCAATCTTTGGAGCGCTGCCGCCGCCAAAAGGGTCCAACGGCCCTCGACACCATCCGTTGCCACACCGAAGCCATCGATATTGGCAGTCGGAATAACGAATGCAGTCTCCCACAAGCTGAACTGGCGTTCGCGCCATCACGCTCTTCGAGAAGGGGTTGATCGGGGCAGCCGACGCGTTGGCGCTGAGCGCGAGCATGGCGGCCCCGGCCGCCATTATGCGAAGATCCATGGCGCCCATCCCCTTCTTCGAATTCGGTTAACCGACCTTGCCGGAGGCACGAGGACGCCCTGGCTCCATGCCCCCGCGAGGCGTTTTGGCCCCGCAGCTGGTCAATTTCGAGGCCGGCGCTGCGCCCTGACCGGTGCGAACTGGTCAATTTTCACGATTGCATAAAATACGGAAACTACGCATTATAAGAATCGGTTAGCGGACGCGTCGCCAGCGCTTGAACAAGGGCTGGAGCGGCTAGCATTTGGCCTGCCGGACCTTTGCGGTTCTGCGGAGGGGAGTTTCAGATGGACGGCGAGTTCCGCCAAGAAGGCGGCGTGATTGAAATCGAGTGGGTATCCCCTTCACTGACCTGAGGCTGCGGAATTGGTTGGATTTGTTGGTTTTCCTATGATGGAGCGGTAGGGCGCTGGGTCGATGGCGACGGCTTGCTCAACGAGTTTGTGGAACAGAAGGCCCCTGGCATTCGAGCGTCGGCGGTTGAAGCGGAAGGTGAACTCGTCGAGGTAGTAGTCGAGATGCTGGCGCTGAACGCCGCCCTGATGCGTGCCGAGGAGCCAGCGCTTCAAGAGCGAGGCGACCTTGTGCACGCGCGGCATGACCTCGTGCGCGGGATCGGAACCGGCGCTGATGACGCTGACCTTGTGCTTGTAGCCGGCTGCTTCGAGCCTGGCATAACCTCTCCAGCCATCGGTGTGGATGGTGGCTCCGGACACGACCGCGTTGCGAACGAAGGGCAGCAGGCTGTCCGCCGACACGTCCTCGATCCGGCGCAGTCGGATGCGGCCGATGCCCTGGCCGCTCTCCTCGGCTGCAATCGCGACAATGGCTTTGCACTCGATCTCTCGGCCCCCTTTGTCCTTTTCCGGGCCGCCAACATAGGTTTCGTCGATCTCGACCGTTCCGCTGAGCGCGTCGCGGCCAGGCCGCACCATGGCCCGGCGCAGCTTGTGCAGCCAAGTCCAGGCCGTCTCATAGCTGCCGAGCCCAAGCGCCCGCTGCAGTCCGAGCGCGCTGACGCCGTTCTTCTGGCTCGTCACGAACCACATGGCCATGAACCAGGTCCGCAGCGGCTTGCGCGTGCCCTCGAAAATCGTCCCCGCGGTGAGCGACGTGCGCGCGTGACAGCTGCGGCAGCGAAGCAGTTTGTCCGACATCGCCCAAGGCGCGCCGCACATGCCGCAATGCGGGCAGACGAAGCCCTTCGGCCAGCGCACGCGTCGAATGTACTCCCGACACGCCTCATCGTCTCGGAACCACTCGTCGATCTCTTGGAACGTGCGAGGGTAATCGATACCGGCTACGGGATGCGAGTAACCGTCCATCCGCGCCAGATAGCACCCCGGTTGAGGTCAGTGAAGGGGATACCCACTTGAAATCGAAACCGCTTGCGCGGCTGCCTTTAGAGAGTTCCCGAAGACGATCGTCATGATCGAACGAAGGACGCTCATCCGGGAATGCCTAGCGCGTTGCCTCGCCGCGGAAATCGATCACCCTGTCGCCACTTTCGCCGACCGAGACAGCTGGAAGCGGCAAAGAGCCAAATTCCAGCCTAGTCTCATCATTCTTGGCGAATTGGAAGCCAGCGCGGAAAGCGAAACGGACGACGCCATCCGCGACCTCGTCAGGAGTGAGGCAGGCGTCCCTGTGGTCGTCATCTCCGAGTCCGTCGATACGGACCGCATCGTGAACGCCTTTCGCTGCGGCGCAAGGGGCGTCGTTCCCTTCGATACAACGATCGGGATCACCGTGGAGGCGATCCGGCTGGCGCTCGTGGGCGGCGTCTACGTTCCCCCTGCCCTCATCTTCTCCGAGTTGAATCGCGTCGCAAATGCGAAGATCTCGCCCGGTCACGGCAAGAGCGTCTTCACGGCGCGTGAAAGCGCCGTCATTCAGGCGTTGCGCAAGGGAAAAGCCAATAAAGTGATCGCGTCGGACCTGCGCGTGAGCGAGAGCACCGTCAAGGTCCACATCCATAATGTGATGCGCAAGCTTCAAGTCAGTAACCGGACCGAGGCGGTGATCAAGATCGGCGAGTTGGTGGGGGAGCTTGCCGCGGGCAATCTCGCGACGGCGATGTGAACGCTTTTTCTCGATCATCGCCGTCGATCTCAATCCATCGGTCCCACGTCTAGCCCTTCTGATTGGCGGCCTTTGCCGGCACGCGCTTTCTTTAGAAACCGAAGTTTGCATTCCCGTTGGAATTGCCGTTGAAGGAGCCAACATTTCCGTTGCCGTTGTTCAGGCCGCCGTTGTTGTTTCCGTTGAGGGCGCCGACGTTGTTGTTGCCGCTCGTTGAGCTCTTGTTTCCGTTTCCGTTGTAGGCGCCGATGTTGCCCGTTCCGCCGTTCTTATAGCCCGCATTTCCGGAACTGTTTAACGTATTGCCGTTGGCGTTGCCGTTGCCGCTGCCAAGATTGAAATTACCGTTGGCGTTGCCGTTGGCGAAGCCGAAATTGCCGTTCCCGTTGCCGTTGCCGTTGCCGAAGCCGACGTTGCCATTACCGTTGAAATTGCCGTTGACCCCGCCGCGATTGCCGTTGCCGTTGCCATTACCGTTTCCGGCGCCGATGTTGCCGTTGCCGTTGCCGTTGCCGTTGCCGCCCTGCCCAGCGAGCGACGCCGTCGTGGCCATCGCGCCGGCGGCCGTCAGCAATATCAGGACCGCAAAATCACGAGCATGCTTTTTCATGGTTCCCTCCCCGGAAGCACATCGATCGAAAAACGGCAGCGTCCCACGGCGAAAGTCCGTGGAACGCCGCCCGGCGAAATCAGGGATGGCCAAAACCGAAGTTGCCGTTCCCGTTCCCGTTGCCGTTGCCCCAGCCGAAGTTGAGGTTGCCGTTGGCGTTGCCGTTCAACGAACCGCGATTCCCATTTCCGTTGAGGTTGCCGTTCAACGAGCCGCGGTTTCCGTTGCCGTTGAGATTGCCGTTGCCTGAACCCTTGTTGAAGTTCCCGTTGCCGTTGCCGTTGCCGGAACCGGCGTTGAAGTTGCCGTTGCCGTTGCCGTTGCCGGTGGCGCTACCCCCGCCTCCGCCGGCGGAGGCGGGGATCGTGGAGGCGATAAGGGGGGTCGCGGCAGCCGCGATAAGGAAGGTCTTAACGTTCATGGATTGCTCCTCTCTCGATGATCTTCGAGCGTGGCCCCGCCACCGGGAACCCGCTCCTTGCATATCTCTCGGCTTCTGTGGCGGCCGGAGCTCGGAGTCAGCCCCCCGAAGCGCGTGGAAGTTGTCTACATTTGCGGCAGATTGAGAAGCTGGCTGTTCGGCTTAGACCAGCGGATGCGCGCCGCGCCGCGTCAGGGGCAGAAAAACATTCGTCGTAGAGAAAGATCGATGCTTCGCACGAATGGTGGAGGGACCAAAGGGCCCGTGCAGGAATAATTGAATCGAAACGCGCGGCGACGGGATTCCGATTTTGCGGCGTCGATCGTATGAAGCGTCATGATCGACGAGGGATTGATTCGGCGACGCTTTGAAGCGCTTTCGCCGCATCTGGACGAACGTCGCCGGCGGTTGTTCGCGGCGACGACGGTGCAGGAAATCGGTCGTGGCGGGATCGCGGCGGTGTCGCGGATCACCGGGATGGCGGCATCCACGATTGGACGCGGGCTAAAGGAGCTTTCGGCGCAAGCGCCGCCTTTGGCCGTGGGCCGGGTGCGACGGTCGGGCGCCGGCCGCAAGCCGCTGACGAAGAAAGATGCGACGCTCGTGCGCGACCTGCTCGCCCTCATCGCGCCAGACGAGCGCGGCGATCCGATGTCGCCTTTGCGCTGGACTTGCAAGAGCTTGCGCCGGCTGGCCGACGAGCTGAGGAAGCTCGGGCATAAGGTCAGCCATCGCATGGTCGGGAAGATCCTTAAGGAGCTGGGCTACAGCCTGCAAGCCAACAGCAAGACGCGCGAGGGCTCGGATCACGAGGATCGAGACGCGCAGTTTGCGCACCTCAATGAAAAGGTGAGCGCCGCGCTCGCCGCCAACGAGCCGGTGATCTCGGTCGACGCCAAGAAGAAGGAGCTCGTCGGCGACTTCAAGAACAATGGGCGCGAATGGCGCGCGAAGGGCTCGCCCGAGGAAGTTCGCGTTCATGATTTTCTGATCAAGGAGCTCGGGCGCGCGACACCCTACGGCGTTTACGATCTCGCGGACAACGCAGGCTGGGTGAGCGTCGGCATGAGCTGCGACACCGCGGCGTTTGCGGTTGCGACGATCAGAAGATGGTGGCTCGAGATTGGGCGGCTGCGCTATCCTGGCGCAACGCGTCTCGTCATCACGGCGGACGGCGGCGGATCGAATGGCTCACGCGTGCGCTTGTGGAAGCTGATGCTCCAGCGCCTCGCCGACGAACTCGGTCTCGCTATCGAGGTCCATCATTTTCCGCCCGGGACCAGCAAGTGGAACAAGATCGAGCACCGGCTGTTCTCCTTCATCAGCATGAACTGGCGCGCCACGCCGCTCGCCACCTATCAGGTGATCATCGACATGATCTCCTCGACAACGACGAAAACCGGGTTGAAGGTTCATTGCGAACTGGACGCCAACGAATACCAGAAAGGCGTAACCGTCTCCGATGAGCAAATGGCCGCCCTCAACATCGAGCGCGACCATTTTCACGGCGAGTGGAACTACACCATCAAGACAAGCAGCGACCGCTCAAATGAAGCGGTAATTTAGGCACAGGCTCAAAGGTGCAGCCTCCGCCAGCCTAAACCATTTGGCTAAGTCACTGGGCCAGGGTTTCACCCAGCATCAACTTTTTGCGCCGCCGCCGCCGGCGTCAAAACGGGGCGAGGCAAGCGCGGCCGCCCGTCGAAATTGTAAATAGAGAGCCTCTTGCAAAATTGTTAGAGATTGGCGCGGGCGATGAGGCGATATAGATAGGCTTCCTCATGTGGATTGCAAGTATTATTGTGTAGAATATTGCGCTTTCATTTAAAAGTTGTTGGATTATGATTTCGAATCGAACTACGCGCCGTGGCGACGGACCACATGACTGACGATCCTCTCGACGCCATGTGGGCGCGCTGGAATCACATACAGGCCTCGCTTTTCCCTTGGCTTCGCGAGGAAGTCGAGCCGATGACCGAACAGCTCGGGCGGCTCATCACCATCCTCGAGGTGATCGGTCTCCAAGCCTTCGTTCCAGAGCCGCCGCGAGGCCCGGGCCGCCCACCCGAGGATCGCCGCGCCCTGGCCAGATGCTTCGTCGCCAAGGCTCTGCTCGGCATTCCAACCACCAGCGCCTTGATCGAACGCCTGCAGGCCGACAAGTCGCTGCGCAGAATCTGCGGGTGGGAGCGGCGTGCGCAGGTTCCGCACGAATCCACCTTTTCTCGCGCTTTCAACGAGTTCGCGCAAGGCGATCTGCCGGGCAGAATGCACGCGGCGCTGGTCGAGCGCACGCTCGAGGGGCGCGTCGTCGGCGTCGTCGCCCGCGACGCCACCGAGATCGAAGCGCGCGAGAAGCCCGTCGAGAAAGACGGGAAAGACGATCCGCCGCCGCCCGCCGCCGAGCCGCCAAAAAGGCGCGGACGCCCGAGAAAGGGCGAGGAGCGGCCAAAGCCGGAGCCGTCGCGCCTCGAACGGCAAGCCACGCAAAGCCTTGCGAAAATGCTCGCCGAGCTGCCCACCGCCTGCGACGTCGGCTGCAAGAAGAACAGCAAGGGCTATAAGGAGACATGGATCGGCTACAAGCTGCATCTCGACGTCGCCTGCGGCCAAATCCCCGTCTCCTGCGTGCTGACCTCGGCCTCCGTGCACGACAGCCAGGTCGCCATTCCCCTCATGACCATGACCAGCGCCCGCATCGTCTATCTCTATGAGGCGATGGACGCAGCCTACGATGCCGAAATCATCGACCGGCACAGCAAGGCGCTCGGCCATGCGCCGCTGATCGACCGCAATTTTCGTTCGCAGCATGAAGCCAAAACCGAATGCGCCGAGGAGGTCGCCCGCATGAGGCGCGTCGGCGTCCCGGACCCGGACGACAGACTCTTCGATTTCCGCACCATGGCCGAACGCGTCAATGCCCGGATGAAGGACGAGTTCGGCGCCAGGTTCGTGCGCGTGCGCGGCGCCATCAAGGTCAAATGCCACTTGACGTTCGGCGTGCTCGTCCTCGCCGCCGATCAAATCTTGCGGGTCTCGGCCTTCCGCGCCGCCCCCGCCTGAGCCCCCACGAAGCCGACATCTCGCGTGCCGGCGGCAAAATCACTCGCTCGAAGAATTATGCAAGAGGCTCTAGAGTTAACAAATTTGGCGCAGCTTCGGCGATCGCAGGGACGGGTCTGTCCTTACGGGCAGGCAAGAAACGCGCCGTGCGTTTGCGCTCCTTCTGGCGACGAAGTTTTCCAAGGCGCGCACCTCTGAGAGTTTTCGAGGATCGTCGCCTCGCCCAAACGCCCGTTGCGGGCAACCGGCAGAACACACGCCAACAGCGCGCTCCTTGAGGCGCGCAAGCATGCGCTTTGCCTTAGCCGAGCCTTCTGGAGGCGGCGCCGTCCACGTAAGTGAACCGCCCCGGGTTTGCCGGAGGCCGTTTCGTTCGAGTCACGCCGCCATGGCGGAGGCCTCGGTTTGCGCATAGTAGCGCGCTTCGGCCTCGGCCGGCGGGATGTTTCCGATCGGCGCCAGCAGTCTTCTGTTGTTGAACCAGTCCACCCATTCGAGTGTCGCGAACTCGACCTGCTCGAAGCTACGCCACGGCCCGCGCCGCCAGATCACCTCGGCCTTGTAGAGCCCATTGATCGTCTCGGCGAGCGCGTTGTCGTAAGAATCGCCGACGCTGCCGACCGATGGTTCGACGCCGGCCGCGGCGAGGCGCTCCGTGTATTTGATCGACACATATTGCACGCCGCGGTCGCTGTGATGGACGAGGCCGCCGCCGCGAACCGGCCGGCGCTCAAACAGCGCCTGCTCGAACGCGTCGAGCACGAAGCTCGCATGCGCCGTGCGGGATACACGCCAGCCGACGATCCGCCTGGCGAAGGCATCGATGACGAAGGCGACATAGACGAAGCCGGCCCAAGTGGCGACATAGGTGAAGTCGGACACCCACAGCGCGTTCGGCCGCGGCGCCTGGAATTGCCGATTGACCTTGTCTTGCGGGCAAGGTGCCGCCTTGTCGCTCACCGTCGTCTTCACCGGCTTGCCACGCACGGCCCCAGCAAGGCCCATGGCGCGCATCAGCCGCTCGACCGTGCAACGCGCCACGCCCTCTCCCTCCCGGGTCAACTGCCGCCAGACCTTGCGCGCGCCGTAGACCGCGAAGTTCTCATCGAAAACACGCCGAATTTTCTCGCAGAGCACGGCGTCGCGCTTGGCCCGCGGCGACAGACGCGCCGGATCGCGGCGTTGCGCCACATGCGCGTGATACGTCGATGGGGCGATCGGCAAAACGGCGCAGATCGGCTCGACCCCATGGGCGTCGCGGTGATCGTCGATGAAGGCGATCATGGCTTGAACCGGCGGTCGAGCTCCGCCTGGGCAAAATAAGCCGACGCCTTGCGCAAAATCTCATTGGCCTGTCGAAGCTCGCGGTTCTCCCGCTCCAGCACCTTCAGCCGCGCCCGCTCGTCCGTCGAAAGTCCGGACCGCTCGCCGGCGTCACGTTCCGACTGCCGGACCCAGTTGCGCAGCGTCTGCGCCGTGCAGCCGATCTTGGCGGCGATCGACGTAATCGCCGCCCATTGCGAGGCGTGCTCGCCCTGGTGCTCCCACACCATTCGAACCGCCCGCTCCCGAACCTCAGCCGAAAATTTGTTCGTCGTCTTCTTCGTGTCCATCGCCCCATCCTCTCAAGAGTTGGGGCCTCCGGCAAACCCGGGGCGGTTCATAAGCCTAAAGAGAGGGCGCGACGCGGCTCTCCACGCTCCTCGTTTAAGGGTCGATTAAGCTTAACGGTTTCTAATGTAGACAATTTCGATCAGCCCCCGCCGCTCCATGCCCTCTTGGCCTCAAGAAGTTCGCGCTCATGCGCCTCCAGAGCCCCCTCCGGCCCTCACGGGCGCGCGGAGGGAGCATCGGATCGCGCAATCGATCACGCCGAACAGATTAAAGATGGCGGTGTCTCTTTGTGCTCTTTTCAGCGTAGCGTCGCTCGATGGAGCCTGGGCGCAGTCGGTCAATTTGAGCAACCTGACCCCTCCCGGCGCGGACCGCGCCGCGCTGGGAACCTCGAAGCCTACTCTCATGCCGGGCGAGGCGCGGCTGCAGACTCCCAAAGGCGCAGAGAAGGAGTTCGTCGTCGTATTTCGAGTGAGCGTCACGGATGGCTTTCCGGAACTGGAGCAAAAAACACAAGCGTTGATCGGCGAAATCGAAGGGAAACGCTTGAGCGTCGCCCGGATTTATGAATTCGCGCGCGCCGTTCATCAGGCCTATCAGGGCGCAGGATACCCGCTCGTGCAGGTGGACCTGGAGCCGGAGAGACTCCACGACGGCGTGGTCTCCCTCGAAGTCATCGACGGATTCATCGAACGAATTGACGTCTCGAAAGCGCCGATGGATGTTCGGCAATTGCTCCTCGAGCGCCTGCGCCCGCTTTTGGGTTTGAGGCACGCGACCCTCGACGAGATTCAGCGCCGTATCATTCTCGGCGGGCTTCTTCCCGGCCTTACGTTCAACTTTACGCGCAAGCCGGGAACGCGGCGGGGCGGCGAAGTGCTTGAGCTCGTGGCCACGGAAAAAGTCATCCAGGGGGCGTCGACCGTCGACAATCGCCTGTCCAAATATCTTGGCGCTTGGGAATTCTGGAAATCCGTGCGCGTCAACAACGTGCTGGGTTTTGGAGAACAGTTCTTCGGCAGCGTGGCGTCGAGCCCCGATATTGGCGAAGTGTGGAATGGAAACGCCAAGTTTCAGTTTTTCGGCGGCGGCGTCAGCATTCCCATCGGCCCGCAGGGCCTGAACGCGACAGCGGGCTATCTGCAGGTGCGCACGCGGCAAACGCCCGTGCCCTACGCCTTCAACTGGCCCTATCCGGCAAACGAACGCGCACCCCAGCTTTTTGAGCGCGCTTACGCACGCCTCAGCTATCCCTTTATCCTCACGCTACGCCAGGAGCTTTGGCTGCAGGGCGCCTATGAGCATATCGACCAGCGCGGTCGGCTCAATCCCGATCCCGCCGCGCTTCTGTGGCCGGACGTCGCCTCGTTTGACGTGGCCCGTGATCGTTACGACGCTCTGCGCCTTCATGCAGACTGGGGATTTTTTCTTCCCTCGCCTTCCGACGCGAAAGCGATGGTGACGGGGGAATTCTCCAAGGGCGTCGACGGGCGTTTCCCAGATAGCCCCTATTTCGGCGGGGTGCCTTTGACGCGCCCCTATGCGAGCCCTTTGTTCAGCAGGCTAAGCGCCTTCGCCCGCCTGTTTCAGTCCCTACCCGAGGATTTCCAGCTTGCGCTCTTTTTGAGAGGACAGACGAACTTCGGCTACTCTCTGCCTCAGAGCCTGACTCAAAAGACAACTATCGCGCGAGCCGCCGGATTGCGATCTGGATCGACGCGAGAACGACGAAGGTTTGCAGCGTGGTCGCGAGGTTTTCCCAGTCTTTGGCGAGGCGTCGGTTGCGCCCGAACCATGAGAACGTTCTCTCGACCACCCAACGGCGCGGCAGCAGAACGAAGCCCTTCATGTCGTCACTGCGCTTGACGATTTCAATGCGCAGCGAGGGAACCCTTGCGACAGCCGCAGTGACTTGATGAGCGTTGTAGCCGTTGTCGGCCCAGACGAGTTCGAGCCAGGGAAAGCTGTTGCGGATTTTGTCGAGCACGAGCGCCGCGCCATCACGGTCCTGCACGCCGGCGGAGTGGACGATGACGCGCAGCGGCAAGCCTTGCGTATCGACCAGCGCGTGAATCTTGCGGCCCTTCACCTTCTTACCGGCGTCGTAGCCGGTCAGGCCGTCATGACCGCCCCTTTTTCCGCCGACTTCAGCGACTGACTGTCGATGATCGCCGCCGTGGGGCTCGCCTCGCGCTCCATGTCTTCACGCAGCGCCATGTGCAATTTGTCCCAGATCGCGTCCCAGACGCCGTCCTTCTGAAAATTGCGGAAGATGTTGTAGACGGTCGACCGCGGCGGAAAGCCGTCGCGAGGAAGATAGCGCCACGGACAACCCGTGCGCAGGAGATAGAGAATGGCGTTGATCGCCGCGCGCATGTCGGTCTTGCGCGGACGACCGCCGTGCTTGGCCGCCGGGATCAGCGGCTCGAGCAGAGCCCATTCCGCATCCGTCATGTCGCTGGGATAACGCCCGCCGACGCGCACGTAGGTCTTGCGATGCTCTTGCGTCCACATTCCGAATCATCCTCCGATGCTTCGGAATCCCCAGAATCATGCAACCGGGGCGCGTGCAAGAAACTTTTGGGTCAGGCTCTAAGGGCGAGCAAATGTCGCTCGACGCGACCGACATCGCGGTGTCGGGCTTCGCCGCGGGCACGATCAACGCGGATCGCGGCTATACGGCGCGCAGCGAAATCTCGCGGGCGATGCCGGAACTGAAACTCGAATCCGTGACCGCTTACCCCACGCCCTATGTGTTCGGGGCGACGGGCCGCGGCGCGCTGCAATACACCTATGTGAACGAGTGCAAATACATCGGCGTTCAATCCATGGGCGGCGGACTTCGCATGGGGCTCAACCCCGCCGATCTGCCGATCAATTCCTCCTTGAGTGTCGAGGTTGCGAAGGACTACTCGACGAACAACCTCGTTTATCCGGGCGGATACCGAACCAATTTCGCGTATGCCGTGAATTTCTGAGTAGAGGCAAAACGCGTCGATGGACTCGCACTGAACGGAACGAAAGGAACCCGAACATGAGAACTCTATCAGTCTTCATCGCGCTCATCGCGCTCACGATGCCGTCTACCGCACAAGTGCTCGGCGGCAATGGTAACGGAAACGGCAACAACAATTCCGGCGTAGGTAACGGCATCGGCAACGGAAACGGCAGCGGTAACGTGACGTCCAATAGCACGACCGTCGTCCCCGGCGTTACCAATAACGGCGTGCAGCAGCGCGCCAATACGCCAAGCGTTTATGCGCCGGGGCTTGCCGCGTCCGGCATCGAAAGCTGCATCGCCAGCGCCAGCGCCGGCGGTTCGGGAGCGGGCTTTGGTCTCACCGTGGCTTTGACCACGCAAGACAAGGGCTGCAATCTCCGGTTATTTTCGCGCACGCTCTACGCGATGGGACATCGGGTCGCGGCCACGCAAATCTTGTGCAACGACCCTCAAGTGGCTCAAGCGCTGGCGCTCGAAGGCGTCGTGTGCCAAGCAGGCGAGACCGCGCAGGTGACGGCGCGCTGCATGCGATACAGTCTGTTTGGGAACTGCGAGGAGTACGAACAGATTGCCCCGCTGCCGGCGGCTGCAGCTGAAAACTCGGCGCCCGCGGACCCTCCACGCGGTCGGCGCACTCACAAACACAAGCCCGCGAACATCGCGCAAGCCCAGTAGGCCTTTCCTCCTGCCAGCCAGCCCTTTTGCGACGTGTCCAATGCGATCTTCGCGCGAGCTTTTCTGAAAGGCGGGCAAGGGCGTCGGAGGTTCGGGCTGCGCAGCGCCTTCAGGGGCGAGCACGGGGAAAGGCCGCTGGCGCGGACCGAATACGGCTCAGCAGCCATGTGGACACATCGTGTCGCAATCCCGCCGACAGCGTTCCAAGCTTCCTCCTGCTTCAGAGCGCCGTTACGCAAGGCCGGGGCAAGCTCACGAGTGCATTGTAGCGTAGCCTCAGATCACGTCTGCGGGCGCTTTGCATGAACCCCTACTGACGCATTAACGCCGGGAGCTCTCCACTCCCGGCGTTTTTCTCGAGAGCTGACTTTGATGTCGCCGCGACTCTTGCCCAGACAGCGCCATCTGGATCAGGCTGCGCTCATGGAGGATGCTTCTGACGCCGATCGGGCCATCGGTCACGACGCAATTGAAATCACGGCGCCGTTTTGGACTCCGAGAACGGCAGGAACGTAAATTCCTGGAACGCGATGTCTCTGATGACCTCGGTCCGCAGACGGGTATTCACGTTCTTGACGAGCGAGCGTGCTAAGGCGTTCAGGTCGACTTTCTCCAATCGAGTGAAATCTATGGACTCGTCGTTGTAGACGAGACGGAAGGCCTCGTCCGCGACGAAGACATCGGCTGGAAGCCCAGACTTCTTCTCAACCGCGGAATCGACTACATAGGATAGCTGCGCCACCGCGTAGCCCTGGATCGCCCTGTACGCGCCGGAGCGAAAATCCCTCAATGAAGCAACCGAGATGGTTGGTTGCGCCGGAGTAAAAATCCGGCATTTGAGCAGCCCTTTGCTGTTTTTGGCGAGGGCGGGGGATGAAGCAGGTGGAGCTTTATTTTCAGGTCCGGCATGCAGTCCGGATAGAGGGATTAAGCGAGCGGGCGGCGGCGCGGCGGTTTGGGATCGACCCGAGAACGGTCTCGAAAATGTTGAAGTTCTCGATCCCGCCTGGCTATCGGCGGTTGAAGCCGCCGATCAGGCCGAAGCTGGACCCGTTTGTTGCGATCATCGACCGCATTCTCGAAGAGGACAAAAGCCGGCCCAAGAAGCAGCAGCATACGTCGAAGCGGATCTTCGAGCGGTTGCGGGACGAGCATGGCTTCACCGGGCGCATCACGATCGTAAAGGATTACGTGGCGAGCTGGCGGCAACGCTCGCAAGAGATGTTTGTGCCGCTAGCGCATCCGCCGGGTCACGCTCAGGTGGATTTTGGCGAGGCCCTCGGCGTCATCGGCGGCGTGGAGCGCAAGATCCACTTTTTCGCTTTCCACTTGCCGCACTCGGACGCCAGCTTCGTGGTGGCCTATCCGGCGGAAACGACCGAGGCGTTCTGCGACGGCCACGTGAAGGCGTTCGCGTTTTTCGGTGGCGTGCCCAAGTCGATTCTCTATGACAATACGAAGATCGCGGTTGCACGGATCCTGGGGGACGGCAGACGGCAACGAACGCGGGTCTTTACGGAACTCCAGTCGCACTACCTGTTCGAGGACCGCTTCGGCCGGCCTGGCAGGGGCAACGACAAAGGCAAAGTCGAGGGGCTCGTTGGCTTTGCGCGGCGCAATTTCCTGGTGCCGATCCCGGTGTTCGACAGCTTCGAAGCTCTCAACATCCACCTGCTGGAGTGCTGCCGCCGTCGCATGAACGATCGCTTGCGCGGCCATGATCAGACGATCGGCGAGCGTCTGGAGCGCGACTTGGCTGCATTTCAATCTCCGCTACCGCCCGCCTATGACGCCTGCGAGAAAATCGGCACGACGGTTTCATCGTTGTCGTTGGTGCGGTATCGGCTCAACGATTATTCCGTGCCGACATCCTACGGTCACCGCGAGGTGTTTGTGCGCGGCTATGTGCACGAGGTCGTCATCAGCTGCGGCGCCGAGAAAATCGCGCGTCATCCCCGCTCCTATGAGCGGGAAGATTTCGTGTTCGACCCGTTGCATTATCTCGCGCTGATCGAGCGGAAGATCAACGCGCTCGACCAGGCCGCTCCGCTCGTTGGCTGGAGGTTGCCGGAAGAGTTCGCGACATTGCGGCGTCTTCTGGAGGCCCGCATGGGCAAGCAGGGCAAGCGTGAGTTTGTCCAGGTTCTGCGCCTCATAGAAGCATTCAAGATCGAGGACGTGACCGCCGCCGTCCGCGACGCGATTGAGCGCGGGGCCATCGGTTTCGACGCTATCAAGCATCTCGTGCTGTGTCGGATCGAGCGGCGACCGCCGCGCCTCGACATGACAGTTTATCCGTATCTGCCGCGAGCAACGGTCGCGACGACCTCGGCGAGCTCCTATATGGCCCTCCTGGCGGGAGGCGCGGCATGACTGACACACCGCAAATTTTGCTGGCTCACTATCTGAAAGCCCTCAAGCTTCCAACGTTCCTCCGCGAATATGACAAGCTCGCCCGTCAATGCGCCGCCGAGGGCGTCGACCATATCCGTTACCTACTGCGGCTTGCCGAACTGGAACTGATCGAGCGGGAGCGGCGGATGGTCGAGCGACGGATCAAGGAAGCGAAGTTCCCAGCCGTCAAAAGCCTCGATAGCCCGACTTCGCCAACTGAGGCGGCGCGTGCAGGTTAAGTGATTGGAATCCTTCGAGCCGAACATTAAAGGTCGGCACTACGGGAGGTTTTGGATCAGGCGGCGGCGGGAGCGGCGATCTTGGGCGGGGGCTGCCCTGGCAGGTGAAGCTGCAACCGCTGCAGCAGCAGCTTGTGATCGTCTTCTGGCTCCGTGTAGCGCGACAGGACGACGAGTTGGCCGTCCGTCGTCGGCAGCTCCACGTCGATCATCTGCACGCCCGCGAACTTTTCCAAGACGGCGCGCGGCGTCAGCCCCGGGGCCAGCGCCTTCAGGCGCTGCTTCAGCGACACTTGCAGGCAATAGGCCAGAAACGCGATGAAGATGTGCGCCTCGATGCGCGCGTCGAGCTGATGATGGATGGGTCGGATCGCCAGGTCGCCCTTCAATTCCTTGAACGCCTGCTCGATCTCGACCAATTGCAGATACATGCGCCACAGCTCTTCCGGCGCGCCGCCGCCGATGTTGGAGCGCAACAGATAGCTGCCCTCGCGGCGGCGCGCCTGGCGCAGCTTCTTGCGATCGAGCGCGAAGCGGAAGGTCTCCGCCGTCACCGGCTGATCCTTCGCCGGCGTCTCGATCCTCATCAACCCATAAGCGCGGCCTGCTTCTTTTCTCGCCGCGCCGAGCTTCATCAGCAGTTCGTCGCGCGTCAGATCCTGCTGTTGCAACTCGCGCAGACGCCGGATCAGCTTGCGCAGACGGCGGTTGCGCATGGCGCTCTCCTTGGCGCGGCGCCCGTCGCTGCGCGCAAGAACGTAAGTCTCGTTCTCATGTTCGACGAGCTTCACACGCACGCTGGCGCGCGCTTTCTCCCAGGGCTTGGCGATGAAGGCTTTCTCCAGCTTGGTCAGCCGGCCGCGCGGCGTCCCGACGAGATAGCGAACCGGCGGGTCGGCCGCGCGCATCTCGGCCAGAACCTCCTCGGTCGGAATGCCGCGATCCATGATCCAGATGCGCTTGGCCTTGCCGTATTGGCCTTCGATCTTGGCCAGGAACGCCTTCAGCGTGGTCTTGTCGGAGGTGTTCCCGTCCATGACCTCATAGGCGAGCGGAAAGCCCTGCGGCGTCACGATCAGGGCGATGACGACCTGCACACAGTCGGGACGCTTGTCGCGGCTGTAGCCGAACTTGCGCTTGCTCTCGCCTTCCGGCGGATCGCTCTCGAAGTAGGTGCTGGTGAGATCGTAAAGCAGCACCTCGAAATCGGCGCCGAACATGTCCTTCCAGCGCTGCTGCAGGTAGGAGAACAGCGCCTGCTTGTGCGCGGCGAGCTTGTCGAGGCAGCGATAGAGCGTGCTCGGCTGCACGAGCGACATGTCTTCGCCCAAGAGATCGCCCATCGCGCTTTGCTCGAACCAATGCCGATGCAGGCGCCATTCGCTTCCCGGCGAGATCAGCTGATAGGCGGTGAGCGTCTTGAGCACGTTGAGCCAGCTCGTTCCCTCCCGCGAGGGCGCAAGACGCGGCGTAAAGAACGCGTCGAGCCGCAGCTGATCCCACAACAGCATCGCCAGCCAGCAAGCGCCCCATTGTCGCGGCCGTCGCAGACGCATCTCGCTCAGACGAACCGAGACGACGTCGCAGTCGAGAACGGGCGCCGCGCGATCTTCCGGAAACAGCGCCATCTGCCGCGACTGCGCGGCGTCCGCGTCGAAAACCTGGATCGCCTTGCTCCACGCGGCTTTCTCGCTGTCGTTGATCTCCCCCAGATAGAGAACTTGCCGCTGCGCCACCCGGCCGTCGTGCAGTCGACGGTTCTCCACCACCGACCACGAACGATGCTCCTTGCCGTCCTTGCAGCGAATCTTGTGGCGCAAAAACATGACGCAGGACTCGCGCCTCTCCCGCCCGCGCACAAGGGCCTTGGTCGGCACTACAAGCCCTTCTCAACTCCGCGCCTACACAGAAACAATGCATTAGACCCCAAAACCGCGCCGAAAATCGTATATATCCACACCAGTTGGCGAAGTCGGGATAACTTCGACTTCCAGGCTTTGCCGTCCCTCAATAAACCCCTGGTGCTGGAACTCGCCCGCTCGGAGTATGTCGCTCGTCGTGAGAACATCATCGCTGTCGGCAACAGCGGCACGGGCAAGACGCATATCGCCCTGGGATTGGGACTGGCCGCCTGTCAGAAGGGCCTGTCGGTCGGCTTCGTCACCGCCGCGGCCCTGGTCCACGAGTTGATCGAGGCCAGAGATGAAAAAAGGCTTCTGCGTCTGCAACGCCAGCTCGCGATGCATAAGCTGCTCATCATTGATGAACTCGGTTATGTGCCTCTGTCGCAAACCGGAGCCGAACTGTTGTTCGAGGTCTTCAGCCAACGCTACGAGCGAGGCGCGATGATCGTCACCAGCAATCTGCCGTTCGACGAGTGGACGAGCGTGTTCGGCTCCGAGCGTCTGACCGGCGCTCTGCTCGACCGATTGACCCACCACGTGCATATCTTGGAGATGAACGGAGAGAGCTACCGCCTCGCCCATTCCAAGAAACGCGTCCGTCGCGAAAAACCGCAACCCCCGTCAAAGCCCAGTCCTGACGAATAACGCGGTGCGACATGAAGCCCAAGGCCGGCACATTCGTTTGTTCAAGCGTGATGCATTTTTGCTCCGGCCCGACGATGCAAAATCACTCCGGCGTTGACATGCTTGCCGTCGCCGAAGATCAGCTTCTTTTCCGAGGTCCTCGTCGCGCTGGCGCTGCGGTTGAGCGCTGGTGGATGGGACTCTCTCGAGGCTGAAGGGTTGTTGTCGACGACGAGGCGCCACGTGCCGTCGCGCCTCTCAATGGCGAGTATCTTGCCGACGCCGGGGACAGTCTGCCCCCTCCTCACCTCGACGATGTCAACGCCGATCCTCAACCAGGCGGCCTGCTCAGTAGCGCCGAGAATCTCGTACCCCCCCATTTCAGCTTTCAAGACACCAGAGGAAGCGCGGCGCGTATTCTTCTCGAAAGACGCGGTCGGCGTGTAGTCAATCCGGGGCGCCGGTCGCGCCTCGGCGAGCAGGAGGGGGGACGACGATGGCGCGCGTCGCGAGGCCGCGCTGTTCGGCTGAGCGAAGATCGCGAGATATTGCATGTCGCGTATGAGCGGATCGTGTCGCGTGACGATCATTTGAAACGCGAACGTCGCGGACGCCCCCGCCAAGGCGACGCCCGCCCATCCCAGGACGGCATTGCTTGCACCCTGCCAGCGAATGAAGCTGAAAACGGCGCGCGCAGCGGTCCATGACTTGCGGCGGCTGCTCGCGTGGAGTTTGAGAATCCTGCTGGCCAGAAACATGAGGCTAAACTTTCCCCGCGCCGGCCGGATCCTTGGATCTGGAGCCCTCTCTGAAAGCCGCGGCGAGTTCGGCGAAGGGATCCTGACAGCTCGGGCAGTTGGGCCCCTGGGTTAAGGCTTTATAGAGCAGGGGAACGGACTTGACGGCCTCGTCGAGCACCGGATCGGCGCCGGCGACATACCCGCCCATCAGGCGCAAATCGCGCGTCTCCTCATATCGCGCGACCATGGAGCGCAGCCTATTGACCAGATTGCGGTGGTCCGCGGACCAGTTGGGATGCGGAATGCGGGAAATCGACGACAGAAGGTTCACGGCCGGATAGCGGCCCTGATCGGCGATCGCGCGATCGAGCACGATATGGCCGTCGAGCGTGCCTCGAATATTGTCAGCCACCGGATCGTTGTGGTCATCGCCATCGACGAGCACGGAGAAGACGCCGGTGATCGAGCCTGCTCCCTCGAGGCCCGGGCCGGCTCGCTCCAACAACCGGGGCAAATCGCTGAAGACGCTCGGCGCATAGCCTCTTGCGACCGGCGGCTCGCCGGCGGCGAGAGCGACATCCCGCGCGGCATGCGCGAAGCGCGTCACCGAATCCACGTGCAGCAGAACGGATTGCCCCTGATCGCGGAAATACTCTGCGACCGTCATCGCCGTCCTCGGCGCCAATCGGCGCATCAACGGACTTTCGCCGCCAGTGGAGACGACGGCGATCGAGGATTTCCGTCTGTCTCCAAGCGTGTCGTCGAGAAATTCGCGCACTTCGCGGCCCCGTTCGCCGACCAGCGCAAGAACGACGACGTCGAAGTCCGGCGCGCGCGCCAGCATGGCCAGCAAGGACGACTTGCCGACGCCGGAACCCGCGAAGATTCCGATGCGTTGGCCGGCGCACAGCGGCGTAAACACATCGATGACTCGAATGCCGGTTCGAATTGCATCTTTTACCCTCGATCGAAGCATGGGAGGGGGCGGCTCTTTGTCGACGAACATGAGCCGGTCTCCTGGCCTCAACGGACCTGCGCCGTCTATCGGCGCACCGAGCGCGTCGATGACGCGTCCTTTCCATAAATCGTGCGGTCGCAGCGTGAAGCGTTCCGCCCGATGCGCGAGGGCGCCGATCCCAGCCTCGCAATGCGAATTGAACGGCTTCAGCATGGCGGAGCCGCTATCGATTCGCACGACTTCCCCCATTTGCAATCGCCCTTCGGTCTCAATCTCGACGAATTCGCCGAGCTTGAGAAAGCGTGAGAGGCCGGTCACTTCATAATGGGATGAGGAGACTCCCGACACGACGCCGGAGATTCGCGTAGGCCTAAGCGTTTTTCGCGCCTGATCCATCCGGTCTTCGAGCCGCTCCAGAGCGTTTAGCGGACGAGACCGACGCGCGGGCCTCTGCTCATGTTCTTGGAACCGTTGTGTCGCCTGCATTGTCATGCCTGTCCGCCTAGCGTCTTGATCGCATCCTGCAGCGAGGTATCCATCTCCGACAGTCCAGCGCTTACGCCATCGAAGGATCGAGTGAGCGAAATTAGCTTGGTCATTTCCACGATCGGATTGACGTTGGACTGCTCGATCCAGCCCTGGACCATCCGGTTTCGGGTGAAATCGAGAGCGGCCTTCGCCGGTGCGTCAGGGACGACCGCCGAGTTTTCGGCTCTCGTAAGCTTCGCGTTTTCCGGGATCGTGAAGAGGCCGATTGCGCCGTAGCGCCGACCTCCTTGAGTGATCATGCCGTCCTCGGCGATCACCGGCGGTCCAGCTGCGGCGTCAAGCACGATGGGCGCGCCGCCGGCGTCCAAGACCTTCCCTCCGCTCAAAGTTTCGAGCGAGCCAGACTCCGAGACGCGCATTCGCCCGTCGCGGGTATAGGCTGTCCCACTGGCGCTTTTCACTGCGAACCAGCTGTCCCCCTGAATGGCGAGATCGAGGGAATTGTCCGTCCGCACCAAGGCGCCCGCGCGAAGCGAGAGATACTCCGTGCCCGGCCCCGCAAAAGACGTCTGGCGATCGCCCGTTTTGGCCACCTCTGCGGCGAAGGAAATGCCGCTCGAGCGAAAGCCCACCGTGTTCATGTTAGCCACGTTGTCAGCAATGGTTTCCAATCTTCGAGCCAGCGAAGTCTGTGCAGACAATCCCACATATAGGCCGTTTTGCATTCCGCCACTCCGACCGAGCGCCGCGCGCGAGATTACCGCTGTGCGGACGTCCTCGCAGAACAATTGATCGCGCTCTCCCCTTGCCTGTAGCTTTCCCCCCCGTCGCCAGTCTGGCGCAAGACTCTCAACGCATATGGATAAAGTGGCGCATCGACTCGGGTCGCTGGCGCAAAGCTGAAAGCGGTCTGTGAAGGAGGAGCGAGTGAACTTCGCGATTGGAACGATTCTCACTCTGAGCTGCATACTTGGCGGATTTGCCGCGCTCGGCGGCCATCTCGGCGTTTTGATGCAACCTTACGAGTTTCTCATCATCGGCGGCTCGTCGCTTGGCATATTTGTCGTCGCCAATCCCATGAGCACAATAAAGGATTGCGGCAAAGCGATCATGGAGGCAATCCTGGACAAGACGCCGAAGCCGCGTGATTTTCTCGACGTGCTAGCCTTGCTCCACGCGCTGATGCGGGAAATCCGAGGAAAATCGCGCAGCGAAATCGAGGGACACTTCGACAAGCCGTTGGAGTCGGAAATTTTCAAAGCTTTTCCAGGAATTCTCGCCAACAACGATCTTATGATCTTCATTTGCGATTATGGCCGCTTGATCATCATCGGCAACGCTAAGACGCATGAAATCGAGGCGCTCATGGATGAAGAAATTGAGACGCTCTCCAACGACCGCTACAAACCGATGCATGCGCTTCAATCGGTCGCGGACGGCTTGCCGGCGCTTGGCATCGTCGCTGCGGTGCTCGGCGTCATTCACGCGATGGGAGCGCTCGATCAGTCGCCCGAGCTCCTGGGCGGATTGATCGGCGCAGCCCTCGTCGGCACCTTCGGCGGCATCTTTTTATCCTATGGGATCGTGTCGCCGGTTGCGCAGAAAATCAAATTGGTGCGGCAGAAACAGCTCCGACTCTTCGTGCTTGTCAAGCAAAGTTTCCTCGCCTTCATGAATGGCACGATGCCGCAGGTCGCCGTCGAATTCGGACGCAAGACCATCCCCTCGCGCGAGCGTCCAACCATCGACTCGGTCGAGAACGAAACGGTGGGCGGCGGTCAGGCCGCGATGGTATAGCCGATGTCGTCGGCGATGGAGGAGGGAGGTCCCTCCGCGCATCAACTTCGAAATCGTCTCCTCGGTCAATCCGGCGCGCGTCCGGATCGATTGCCGGGTCTTGTCGACCTCTTCGAGCATTTTGCAACCGAAATGGGACGGAATGTCTCGTCGCTCCTCAGCGATTCGCCATACTGCAAATTAGACAGCGTGGAGCCTGCCCTCCTGGCGGATGTTTTCTCCGCCACTCATGCGCCGCGGATCGGGATACTCCATGCCGCGGACATCGACGCGCGCGCTTTCGTTGTCTTCGACAGGCTGTTCGATTGGGTGATGATCGATTCGGCTTTCGGCGCCGACTCCGGCTCAATCGGTCAAGGCAATGGACCAACGAGGATCAGGCGAACGCGAGCGGGAGACCGCTTCGTAGCCGAAAGCGCGCGCATGGCGGCGCAAGCGCTTGGAGCCGCCTTCTCCGGAATTTGTCCGCTGTCGTTCAGCCTCGAAAAAATGATGGAAGACAACGGCTTCGCGCTCGAGAAGCATCAGGCGCCGATGATTGCAGCGAGGGTTTCGATAAAAATGAAGTCTCGCGAGTGCGGTCTGGCGCTGCTCATGCCCCATTCGATTGTCGGTCAAATGCGTAACGCGCTTGCGGAATCGCCGTCGAAAGCTACTCGTGAGAGCGATCCCGTATGGAGCAGAGACTTCGAAAGCGCCGTGATCAACACCCCACTCAAGGTTTTCGCAGTCATGGAAGACTTGGAATTGACCCTGGGGCAAGTCGCCGATCTTAAAGTAGGACAAACATTGCCTCTGCGCAGACTGGAGACGGGCCGTGTGCGCGTGCTCTGCAACGGGCAGGAACTCTTTCGATGCCACATGAGCCAATCCGATGAGCGCTATGAGCTGGCGATCGAATGACGCGGTTCTAAACCCGCACTCTGGCCTCGAGAGGGCCGCGCCGCCGATCGGCGCTTAACGTTGGAGATGAGGACGTAAGGCCATGGACGAGAACAGGGCGCCTGATCTAACAGGAACCGCCGAAAGATCTGAGCCCGGCGAGGCAGGCTGGCAGGGTCGCAACGATCTCATTCTTTCGCTTCCGGTCGCCGTGCAAGTCGTGCTCGGCTCCACGAGCCTGCCAGTCGCCAAATTGCTCAAGCTGGGGCGCGGGGCGGTGATCACGTTGGATCAGCACGTCGGAGATCCGGTTGATCTCGTCGTCAGCGGACGCGTCGTCGCCCGTGGCGAGGTCGTCGTGATCGATGAGGAGAATTCGCGTTATGGGGTGTCGTTGACGCAAGTCGTCAACGGCGACAATCGCCCTGCAAATGGAAAGTGACGGGCTAATGACGTCAGTTATGGCGGAAGCGCCGTCTGGGAGCCTGGACCGGCTGACCGGCGCGGAACAGGCGGCGGCGCTCCTGCTTTCCATCGAAGCATCTCAAGCCGCAAAGATTCTGCGCCGTTTCGACCAGGAGGAGCTACGTCAGCTCGCGCGGGCGTTGACAGGATTGGGCGAAGTCGACAACAGCGCCCTGGAGCCGCTTTTCGAGAAATTCTTTTCCCGCTTCTCCGCCGGCGCAGCTCTGCGTGGAGGCGCGGGCCAAGCGCGCATGCTCCTCGGCGAAGCGTTTCCCTCCGAGCAGGTCACAGAGGTTCTTTCCGAGGCTTTCGGCGGCGATCCCAAGAGCGTTTGGCACGCGATCGCCAGCCTGCCGGAGCAGATGGTCGCGGACTATCTCGCGGGTGAACATCCGCAGGTCGCGAGCTATATTCTTTCCAAGCTGGACGTCGGGTTTGTCGGTAAGGTCGTGCAATCCTTGCCGCGCGAGCTCCGCAACGAAACGCTCGGCAGAATGGTTTCCCCATCGGAAATCCCGGAGCCGGCGGCACGACTGATTGAAGGCGCTCTCCGCGAGGATCTGATCGAAGGAACAGCGCGTTCGACGTCAGCCTCGGAGTGCGCGAAAGTCGCTCAAATCATCAATGGTTTGGAGCCGCACAACTTCGGCGACATCGTCACGGAAATCGGCAAAGACCACCCGGCCGAAGCGAAAATCATCCGCAAAATGCTCTTTTCTTTTGATGATCTTGCGCGCCTGTCTCGACGGGCATTGGCGATCGTCTTCGACAAGACGCCGACCGATCTCGTCGTCTTGGCGCTGCGGGGCACCGATCCCAGTTTCAGAGAGGTCGTCTTGTCCACTTTGGCCTCGCGTTCGCGTCGTTTGGTCGAAAGCGAGCTCAACAGCGCCTCCCTCGCTCCGCCTCGTGATATTGCTCGCGCGCGCAAGGACATCGTCTCTCTCGTGCTTTCGCTTGCGCAACGCGGCGAAATCGAGATCGCGTCGACTGAAGAGACGAACGCTGAAGGCGACGGGCTCGACGCGTAATGAGCGAAGATCGGGATCCCGACAGTCAGACAGAAGACGCCACAGAAAAGAAATTGCAGGAGGCGGCGGCGCGCGGCGATGTAGCGCATTCACAAGAGGCGCCCCTCTTTGCAGCGCTTGCCGCGATGCTGATCGCCTTCGTCTATCTCATCCCGTCCCGAATACAGGCGCTTTCTCAGGATCTGCAAGCGATCATTGATAATCCCGGGGGGTGGCGAATCGCAACGGAGCGGGATTTGCTGGCGCTCGCCGCTCCGATCCTGCTCTCCATGTCGCATTTCCTCTTTCCCGTTCTGTGCATGATTTCCGTCTTTGGGATTTGCGCAGCGGCTTTTCAGAACGGGTTTCACATCGCGCCGGAACGCATCGCCCCGAAGCTCTCTCGCATTTCGCTGCGGAGCGGCGCGGCGCGGGTGTTTAGCCTTCGTGGACTGTTGGAGTTTGTAAAGCACCTCGCAAAATTCGTGGCCGTGGGCGGCGTCGTGGCGATGATCTTCAACAGCCGGCGAGGCGTCGTGCTCTCCGCCATGTTCATCGAGCCGGAGCACTTGCCGGGGCTCGCCTTGAACCTTGCGGCCGGGCTCGTCGCGGGCGTGCTCGTTGTCATGCTCGTCATCGCCGCGGCGGATCTCGTATGGGCGCGAATTCGCTGGTTGCGGGATCAACGCATGACAAAACAGGAACTGAAAGAGGAACTGCGCCAGACCGAAGGCGATCCCCTCCTCAAGACGAGAATGCGGTCCTTGCGCATGCAACGCTCGCGCAAGCGGATGCTGCAAGCTGTGCCCAGGGCGACCATGGTCATCGCCAATCCGACTCACTACGCCGTGGCGTTGCGCTATGTCCGCAGCGAGGGCGGGGCGCCAATCGTGGTCGCGAAAGGCCTGAATTTGATCGCTCTGAAAATCCGAGAGGTCGCAGAGGAGAATGGCGTCGCGGTGATCGAGGATAGGGCTTTGGCGCGATCGCTCTATGAGGCTACAACGGTCGAACAGCCCATCCCTCCGCAGTTCTATCGGGCGGTCGCCGAACTCGTTTTCCTGCTTCAGGAGAAGAAACATTCTTGGTCATCTGGAAGACAAAGGGCGCCGGAATGAAAAAGCGACAACAGGTCTATACCCATGCCTTCGAGCAGATCATCGCAGATGGCCTCACCCAAGTCGCCTCGGAACTGAGACTCGTAGAGCTTCCTGAAATCCTCACGTTGATCAGGAACGGGCAGAATATCAACATAGCCGACGTCGTCAATTCATCGAGCGAGCTGCATTTCGTATCCGGGACCCTGAGCTGTGCGCGGCACGCCGATTACGCGGTTCAGTGGGACGGCTCGCCGGCGATTTCGATCGAAGTGGGTATCCCCTTCACTGACCTGAGGCTGCGGAATTGGTTGGATTTGTTGGTTTTCCTATGATGGAGCGGTAGGGCGCTGGGTCGATGGCGACGGCTTGCTCAACGAGTCTGTGGAACAGAAGGCCCCTGGCATTCGAGCGTCGGCGGTTGAAGCGGAAGGTGAACTCGTCGAGGTAGTAGTCGAGATGCTGGCGCTGAACGCCGCCCTGATGCGTGCCGAGGAGCCAGCGCTTCAAGAGCGAGGCGACCTTGTGCACGCGCGGCATGACCTCGTGCGCGGGATCGGAACCGGCGCTGATGACGCTGACCTTGTGCTTGTAGCCGGCTGCTTCGAGCCTGGCATAACCTCTCCAGCCATCGGTGTGGATGGTGGCTCCGGACACGACCGCGTTGCGAACGAAGGGCAGCAGGCTGTCCGCCGACACGTCCTCGATCCGGCGCAGTCGGATGCGGCCGATGCCCTGGCCGCTCTCCTCGGCTGCAATCGCGACAATGGCTTTGCACTCGATCTCTCGGCCCCCTTTGTCCTTTTCCGGGCCGCCAACATAGGTTTCGTCGATCTCGACCGTTCCGCTGAGCGCGTCGCGGCCAGGCCGCACCATGGCCCGGCGCAGCTTGTGCAGCCAAGTCCAGGCCGTCTCATAGCTGCCGAGCCCAAGCGCCCGCTGCAGTCCGAGCGCGCTGACGCCGTTCTTCTGGCTCGTCACGAACCACATGGCCATGAACCAGGTCCGCAGCGGCTTGCGCGTGCCCTCGAAAATCGTCCCCGCGGTGAGCGACGTGCGCGCGTGACAGCTGCGGCAGCGAAGCAGTTTGTCCGACATCGCCCAAGGCGCGCCGCACATGCCGCAATGCGGGCAGACGAAGCCCTTCGGCCAGCGCACGCGTCGAATGTACTCCCGACACGCCTCATCGTCTCGGAACCACTCGTCGATCTCTTGGAACGTGCGAGGGTAATCGATACCGGCTACGGGATGCGAGTAACCGTCCATCCGCGCCAGATAGCACCCCGGTTGAGGTCAGTGAAGGGGATACCCACTTCGATCGATTTGGAGTTCAGACAGCCGCCCGTACAGATAGTTTTTCGTCTCCACATCGGACAGCAGAAGGCGGCGGTGGAAATTCTGCACGACAGATTTGAGTGTGAGGAGCAGGACGAGGAGGAAAGGCTGAGGCTGCTGAGCGAAGCCATGGCGAGAGCGCGGCTGCCGGCGCCAAGCGCCCCGCGTAGCGCCGCGGCTCCATCTTGAAGCAAGCTTGATTGAGCAGGCTTGAGGCCGATCCAAAGATTGGAGCGAGCATCATGGCGCAGCCCTACCTCTCGATTCTCGCCTTGCAAAACGCACAGTGGCTGCATGCTCGGCAGTCGCTGGTCGCGAGCAATGTCGCCAACGCCAACACGCCAGGCTTCCGCGCGATGGACATGAAGCCCTTCCAGAGCTTCCTGGACAGGGCCGGCGCGCTCGCCACGACCGCTCCTGCGCATCTTTCACTCGCAAGCCTTTCGACCGCGAAGGGCCAATCCGTCGAAACCGACGCCTCCGACGCTTCCTTTTCCGGCAATTCGGTTAGCTTGGAGCATGAGATGGTGAAGCTCGGCGATATCAGCCGGGCTCTCAATATGAACACGAATATTCAGCGCGTGTTCCATCAAATGTATATGGCCGTCGCAAGGTGAGGCTCCGTGTCCGATCCGCTGCAAGCTTCTCTCAAAATCGCGGCGTCCGGCATGGATGCACAATCTGCGCGCCTGCGCGTGATATCCGAAAACCTCGCCAATGCGCAGTCTACCGGCTCCACGCCGGGAGCAGATCCCTACCAACGCAAGACAGTCAGCTTCGTCAGCGAATTGGATCGAGCCTCGGGCGTGACAACGGTGCGTGTCCGCGACACCGGCCTGGATGGAAGTCCATTCAAAGTCGAGCTCGATCCCGGGAACCCGGCTGCTGATGAGAAAGGGTTCGTCAAGCTTCCCAATGTCGACCCGCTCATTGAAATGGCGGATATGCGAGAGGCCAATCGCAGTTATGAAGCCAATCTCCAGGTCGCTCGGCAGGTCGGAGAGCTGATGAACATGACCGTCAACCTGCTCAAGGAGGCGTGATGATTGATAGCATCTCGGGAATTGCCAGTGTCGCCAGTCAGCCGAACGTCGCCGCCGCGACTATGACCGGAAGCGTAGAAGCAAGCTCCAGCCCGGTCGAGGATTTCGGCAAGATTCTCGGCCGCATGACGACGGACGCCATCGATGTCGTTAAGACGGGCGAGGCGGCCGCCATTCAAGGGTTGAAGGCCGAGACGTCGCCTCTTGCCGTCGTGAACTCGGTGATGGCGGCGCAACAATCGCTGCACGCCGTGCTCGCCATTCGCGACAAGGCGGTCGCCGCCTACCAAGATATTGCGCGGATGACGATATAGGAATTTTAGGAGGAAGGTCGCGCATCATGAGAGCTCTCACGATCGCCGCTACGGGAATGGCGGCGCAAGAACAAAACCTCGAGGTCATCGCCAACAACATTTCCAACATCAATACGACCGGCTTCAAGCGGTCGCGGGCCGAATTCACCGATCTGATCTACCAGAGCGAACGGCTAATGGGCGTCGCCAGTCGAGGACGGGACGCGACCATTCCCGGAGGCGCGCAAATCGGTCTCGGCGTTCGCACCGCAGCGATTCGAAGCGTACAGATTCAGGGCGCCCTGACGAACACCGGAAATTCCCTCGATCTGGCGATCAACGGGCGCGGATGGTTCCAGGTGACGACTCCGACGGGAACAACGGTCTACACGCGCGACGGCTCGTTCAACACGAACGCGAATGGGCAGCTGGTCACCAACGACGGCTATCTGGTCTCGCCCGCGATCACGGTTCCGCAGACCGCGACCAACATCGCGATCAGCCAGTCCGGTATGGTCACCGCGACCATACCCGGTCAGGCGACCCCACAAAATCTCGGCCAGCTGACGCTCGCAAACTTCGTCAATGACGCGGGTCTCCTGCCGCTCGGAGGGAACCTCTACCAGCAAACGGCCGCCTCCGGGCCGCCCAACGCCGGCGTGCCGGCGGAACAGGCCTTTGGCTCCATCCAGCAAGGTTATGTCGAAGCCTCGAACGTGGATCCTGTGGCGGAAATCACGAATTTGATCTCCGCGCAGAGGGCCTATGAAATGAACTCCAAAGTGATCCAAGCCGGCGATCAGATGTCGGGGACCATTTCAAATCTACGCGGATGAAGAGGATAGGCGTCATGGCGAAGTGTGGCTCCGCGATGCTCCATGCCGCCATCGCGGCCGGAGTTGCGCTTTTCTCCTCCTGCAACTTCGCTCGAGGAGAGGAGTTCGCCATTCCGACTCCAAAATCCGTTATCTATCCCGGCGACATCATCCAGGACGACATGCTGGTAGACACGCCTTCGGAAGATGCGCCGAGCCGTGCAGGCGATGTCACGGCCCGCAACGCGATCATTGGGAAAATGGCGCGTCGCACCTTGCTGCCAGGGCAACCAATCGCCCCTTCGGACATCGGCAATCCGCGGCTCGTAGTCAATGGAGGCCCCGTGACGCTTTGCTTCACGGAAGGCGGACTGACCATCTCTACATCGGGAGCCGCACAGCAGGACGGCACGGAGGGAGAGCTGATCCGAGTTCGGAACACGGATAGCGGCGTCATCGTTTCCGGCGTCGTGCAGGCGGACGGTTCGGTTCGCGTGGGAGGCGGCTGATGCGAGGGCTCTTCGCCGCGCTGCTTCTCCTTGCGTGCTCTCAGGACGCCGGCGCGGCCGCTCGCATAAAGGACATCACCAGCTTGCGCAATGGCTGCGACCTGCAGCTCATCGGATACGGGCTGATCGTGGGGTTGCAGGGCTCCGGCGACACGTTGCGCAACTCACCCTTCACCGAACAGGCGATCCAGTCGATGTTGAACCGGCTGGGCCCGGGCATGGGGGGGAGGCTCGGGAACAGAAACGTCGCGGCCGTCATCGTCACAACGGATCTGCCGATGGGGACGCGAGTGGGCTCCCGAATGGACGTCACCGTCTCCGCTCTGGGCGACGCGCCGTCGTTGATGGGCGGCACGCTGTTGAACACCCAGTTGTCCAGCGTCGATGGCCAGGTCTTCGCGTCGGCCCAGGGGGCGGTGGCTGTCACGGGTTTCGATGCGGCCGGGCAAGGAGAGACGCTCACGCAAGGCGTGCCGACCGCAGGGCGCATCGCGAACGGGGCCATTGTCGAACGCGAGACTCCCATCGTCTTCGATCAACCGAGGCTTTCACTGGAGCTCAAGAACCCGGATTTTGCGACGGCCGTTCGAATTACGGACGCCATCAACGCCTATGCGCGCCATCGGTTCCACAGATCCGTCGCGCGTGAGACGGATGCGCGCACCGTGGAGCTGCTGCGCCCTTCGGAGATCAGCAGCGCGCGCTTCGCTGCGGAGCTAGGCGCGCTTCTCGTCGAACCGGACACAGCGGCGCGCATCGTGCTGGACGCCCGGACCGGCACGGTGGTGATAGGGCAAGACGTGCGCATATCCACGGTCGCGGTAACCCATGGGACCTTGACCGTCAGGGTCAACGAAAGTCCCCAGGTCTCGCAGCCGAATCCATTTTCTCAAGGCCGGACGGTCGTGACGCCCAACACGCGCATCGACGCCCGGCAGGAAGGCGGCCAGGTGCAGATCATCGGCGGCTCCAGCTTGAGGACTCTGGTGGCGGGCCTTAACCGAATTGGCGTCAAGCCGACCGGGATTATCGCGATCCTTCAGGCGATCAAGTCTGCAGGCGCGCTGCAGGCCGATCTCACCATACAGTGAGCGAAGCGCGCTCCGCTCCCGCGTTCAGATGAGGGGTCAGCCCTGGGCAAGCGTGCGCCGGCAAGGTGCCGCCAAATAGGACAGAGCAGCGACGTCGCTTGAAATGCGGAAGACACTCACCCTTGTCGTCGCGCTGGGAGCGCTGGGCGCCCTCGCCGTGACCCCGAGCGTGCGAGCTCAGGATCAAAAATCGTCGAGGCGAGCGACGGCTGACGTGGGCGCGGGCGATGGGGACGGCGTCTCCCGATACTGCGCCAACATGGAGCCATCGGTCTCGGAGATTCGCATCGCGCGACAGATGAAGCGACTCAACGAGCTGGCGGCGGAAATCGAGCAACGCACGCGACAGCTGGATAAGCTGACGACAGAGACGCGAGAATGGGTCAGCAAACGACAAGCTCTGCTGCAGGCCGCAAGCGAGCAAACGGTCGCCATCTTCAGCAAAATGACGCCGGAAGGGGCTGCAGCGCGGCTCGCGCTCTTGGACGACGAGACCGCAGTCTCCGTTCTCTCGAAGCTCGCCGCTCGAACCGCAAGCGCAATCTTGAACGAAATGGAATCGACGCGCGCCGCTAAGCTGACGAGCCTCCTCTCCGCCGCGAACGGGCCCGGAAAGAAGTCATGATGGGACCACGCCTCAAATGGCGTTTCGTCCGTCTGCTCGGGCTTCTCGGAGCTGCTTCGCTCGTCGGTTGCAGCGGAGAGATCAAAGAGTTCATGCGCGAACCCAGGCTGACGCCCGTCGGCGCGGGCCTCGTCAATCCGGAAGTCTATGGGCTTGGCGGAGCGCTTCCCCTCGCCCGCGACCCGCCCGGGCCGTTACCCTCTCTGAACATGGGAAATCTCTATACGGACGGTCGCGTCACGCGGGTCGGAGACATTGTCACCGTTCTGATCGCCATAAATGACAAGGCGACCTTCGGGAATTCGATGGACCGAACGAGGGCGAGCAAGAACAGCTTCCTCGCCGACTGGAATTTCGTGAACAACATGTTGACTTCATCGACTTCGTCAACGTCCTCGTCACCTCAGCCGTCCTCAGTCTCCGGTGACCTCAACTCGAGCTCGTCGACGAGCGGTCAAGGCAACATCGATCGCCAGGAGCAGATTTAGGTCTCCGTCGCGGCCGTCGTCACTGACGTTCTGCCCAATGGCAATCTCGTCATCAGCGGTTCTCAGGAAGTGCGAGTGAATTACGAGCTGCGTCAGCTCGCCGTTGGCGGGATCATCCGGCCCTCCGATATCTCCCCAAACAATACGGTCACCTATGATCGAATTGCGGAGGCGCGCATCACCTACGGCGGCAGGGGGCGGCTCAACGACTTCCAGCAGCCGAGCTGGGGTCAGCAGATCCTCGACGCCTTCAGGCCCTTCTAACCTTTCAGAAAGCGCGCAGTCATGTCTGACACATCCGCATCAAACGCCGGCTCCAGCGCCTCGATCAAGGAAACAGCATTGGCGTTGTTGGTCATTACGGCCCTCGGCGCAGGCGTAGGCGTGTTGTTTGCCTCCTTGCCTTCGTCGACGCAAGAAGCGCCGAAGCCGTCGGGCTCCAGCGCAACTGCACGGGTTAAGGTCCTCGAGCTTCCGCCCATCGTCACGAACCTCAGCGCGCCGCCGGACACGTGGGTGCGCTTTGAAAGCGCCATTGTCGCGGACTCCCGTTTCGACTCCGATGTCGAAGCGCTAAGCGGGGAAATCAACAACGACATTATCGCCTATTTGCGCACGGTCTCGCTTGCGCAGATCGAGGGAGCATCCGGGTTCCAAATCTTGCGCCAGGCCCTCAATGAGAGGGTCGCCATTCGTTCAAGGGGGAAGGTCGGCGAACTCGCTATTCGCACCTTGGTCGTGCAATGAGACAACTCGGCCTCGCTCTTTTCATCCTCCACAGCTGGACGGCCACGGCCTTCGCTCAATCGATCGATCTCGGCGCCCTCCTGCCTTCGGGTGGGAGCGCAGCCACCGCTCGCATGATTCAGATCGCCGTCGTGCTGACGGTGTTGTCCATTGCGCCCGGACTGCTGATCATGACAACGAGCTTCACGCGCTTCATCGTCGCTCTATCCTTTCTGCGATCCGGCCTTGGGCTGCAGAGCGCTCCCGCCAATCTCGCGCTGATAAGCCTTTCTCTCTTCATGACGTTCTTCGTGATGGCGCCGACTTTCGATCGCGCGTGGCGTGACGGCGTTCAGCCGGCGATCGACGACAAGATCAGCCAGGAGCAGGCTTATTCGGCCGTCACCAAGCCGTTCCGCGAGTTCATGGCCGCCCAGGTCCGCGAAAAAGATCTGAAGCTCTTTGCCGATCTGTCGAAGGGAAGTTTCAAGATCAAGGACAATTCCGCTCTCGATCTGCGCCTGCTCATTCCGGCCTTCATGATCTCCGAATTGCGCCGGGGTTTCGAGATCGGCTTCCTCATCATGCTTCCCTTTCTGGTGATCGACATGATCGTGGCGACAATCACGATGTCGATGGGGATGATGATGCTTCCGCCATCGGTGATCGCGTTGCCGATCAAGATCATGTTCTTCATTCTCATTGACGGCTGGAGCCTCCTCGTCGGCAGCCTCGTCCGGTCGGTGTCCGGACCGCTCGCGTCGCTCACCGCCAATTGGTTCGCGTGATCGCGGCGCAGTCAGAAGAAACCATTAACCTTCACGCGGTCTGCTGCGCGCCGTCCGTCGTTAGAGCGCCCTCGCCAGCATCCGCCAGCTTCATGCAAGGCTCATGGCGTTTCCTCGGTCGGCGGACGCAGGAGATTGGCGAATGAGCATTCTGAACACGAGCGTGTCTGGCATGTTGGCGGACACGAGCTGGCTATCTTCAATTTCACAGAACGTGTCGAACTCCAACACGACCGGCTACAAGAATGTCGAAACGGAGTTTTCGGCGCTGGTCGATGAAGCGGCGACCGCCGCCGAACCGGGGATGGGCGTGACGACGAGCCTGCGGACCCTCAATTCGCTGCAAGGCTCGGTGGTCAGCACATCGACCAATACCGACCTCGCCGTTCAAGGCGCTGGATATTTCGTCGTCTCGGACGCCTCGGGCACGCTCTATTTGACCCGCAACGGCTCGTTCGCTCCCGACGCCTCGGGCAATCTCGTCAACTCTTCCGGCTATTATCTGATGGGAGCCGAAGCTGGCGCCGGGGGCTCGACTCCCTCGTTCAACAGTCTCTCGGACCTGTCGAAAGTTAACACCACTTCGGCCGGTCTCCTCGCCACACCCACGACGGCCGGCGTTATCGCGGCGAATCTGCCTTCCACCGCGGTCCCGATCGCCACGGCCAATCTTCCCTCAACGAACACATCCAGCTCGGTCTATACGGCCGAAACGTCGCTGGTCGCATACGACAATCTGGGCGGCGCACATCAGCTCGACATCTACTTTTCCAACACCGGGTCCAACACCTGGGAGGTGGACGTTTTCGATCACTCAGCCGCGAGCGCCGGCGGCGGCTTTCCCTATTCTTCCGGACCGCTGGCGACGCAGACGCTGGCGTTCAACTCGACGAACGGCTCGCTGAGCAGCGGTTCTCCGATCTCGATCGCAATCCCCAATGGCCAGACGATGAGTCTCGACCTCAGCAAGACAACGCAGCTCGCATCCGCCTTCGCCGTCAGCTCCGCGACCGCGAACGGCAATGCGCCTGCCGCGCTGACGGGGGTGAGCTTTGGAACCGACGGCAAGCTCTCTTTTCAATACAGTAGCGGCTTGTCGCAGGTCGCTTATCAAATCCCTCTTGGCAATGTCCCGAGCCCCGACAATCTGACAACGCTGAATGGGGGCGTTCTGAGCGCCAACTCGCAGTCCGGCCAGGTCACGTTGGGAGCGCCGGGCTCCGGCGGGCTCGGGAGCCTCGTCCCTTCGGCGCTGGAGAGCTCGACGGTGGATCTGGCGACAGAACTCACCGACATGATTCAGGCGCAAAGCGCCTATGAGGCGAATTCGAAAGTCTTCCAAACGGGCGCCAATATCTTCGACGTCCTGAACCACCTCACCTCGTAGCCGGACAGGCGCGATCAGGCAGGTCCAATGCTGACCCTCTCCGCCGCTTTCAACCTCATCAACTCCGCCTTCGCCACGAATGCGGCGCAGTCGGCGGTCATCGCGCGCAACGTGTCTAACGTCGACGTCGCAGGCTATTCGCGCGAGGTCGCCAATCTCGTCACGAACAGCATGGGCGGCGCCGACGTTCAATCGGTCACCCGTGTCGCCAATGCGGCTCTGGCCGACCAGGTCCTCACGTCGACTTCCGCAGCGGCGAGCGAGCAGGCGATTTCGGACGGCCTCTCCACGCTGGCGCAAACCGTGAACGACAGCGCCTCCTCTTCCAGCGTCTCGGGAGCTAATTCGAACGGGCAATCACCCTCTGCGATGCTCGCCAATCTGCAGAACGCCCTGCAAACCTATGAAGCCTCTCCGTCGAACACGAGCTCTGGCCAGGAGGTCGTTACCGCAGCCGACAGTCTCGCCTCCTCGCTGAACTCGGCCTCGACCACGGTCGAGCAGGTGCGCGAGCAGGCCGACGCAAACATGGCGACCGCCGTCACCCAGATCAATTCCTTGCTCGGTCAATTCCAGACGGCGAACGCGCAAGTGGTCGCCGGGCTGAATATGAATGCGAATGTCGCGTCCGCCGAGGATCAACGGGACCAGATATTGACGCAGCTCTCCCAGCAAATCGGCATTTCGACCACCACCAATCCCGATGGATCCATGTCGATCTACACGGACAGCGGGGTCACGCTCTTTCAAGACACGCCCCGCACGCTCTCCTTTTCCCCCAGCTCCACGCTGCCGGCGGGATCTTCAGGCTCTCCCGTGAAGGTGGACGGCGTGCCGATCACAGGGCCATCCGCGCCCATGGCGATCCAATCCGGCGCGCTCGCGGGGTTGGCCGCGCTGCGAGACAACATCGCGCCGCAATATCAGGCGCAACTCGACCAGATCGCTGGTGGCCTGATCCAGTCCTTCTCCGAGAGCGATCAATCGGCGACGCCGACCCAGCCGAACCTGCCTGGCTTGTTCACCTTTCCGGGCGCGACGAGCGCGCCTTCGCTCGGCGCAGCGACCGGGCTCGCTGCCGCCATTGAAGTCAATCCGAATGTCAATCCCGCCCAGGGCGGCAATGTCAATCTTCTGCGCGACGGCGGAATCGCAAGCAACGGCGCCGCGCCTTACGCATACAACACCACGGGCGCCGCAGATTACACAGGTCGGGTCCAAATGCTCATCGACGGAATTGGCGCAGTCCAGTCCTTCGATCCGACGGCGGGGCTCGGCGCCTCCCTCAGCCTATCCGATTACGCCAATGCGTCGGTCAGCTGGCTGCAGGGTCAGAATCAACAAGCGAGCAATCAGGCGAGCTATCAGCAGGCCCTCGCCTCCCAAGCGAACTCCGCTCTGTCCAGCGCCACCGGCGTCAATCTCGACCAGGAACTGAATAACATGCTCAACATCGAGAACTCTTATCAAACCACCGCGAAGTTGCTGACCACGGCCAACACGATGTTCCAAGCGCTGCTGAACGGGGTCTGAACGCATGTCGCTGTCCTCCGTTTCCACCCTGTCCCTCGCGACCGCTTTGAGCCCCTCGATCGAACGGATTCAATCGACCCTCTCCCAGGAGGAGGTCGAGACCTCGACGGGGCAATACGCCGATCTCGGCCTAGAACTCGGCGAGCAATCGGGCCACGAACTGTCGCTGCGCAATCAAAGCGACCATCTGACCACGCTCACCGCCGCCAATTCCGTGGTGTCGACAAATCTTACCTCGACGCAGGGCGTGCTCACGTCCATCAACCAGAGTGCGCAGAGTGTCATCAACCAATTGGCCGACTGGAATGCGGCCGGCAGCTCCGGCTCCATCCTCCAAACTGTGGGCGCCAACGCGCTGCAAGAACTCACGTCTAACGTCAATACGGCGTCGAACGGACAATATCTCTTCGGCGGCGAAAATTCCGGCGTTGCCCCGCTGGCGGATTATTTTTCGACGCCGACCTCGGCTGCCAAGACAGCGGTCGACACCGCTTTCCAAACGGCCTTCGGCGTAAGCCCCAACAGTTCCGGCGCGTCGTCGATTTCACCGAGCGCCCTGCAGGCCTTTCTCACCGGACCCTTTGCGGCCCTGTTCCAGGGAAGCTCCTGGAGCGCCGATTGGTCTTCGGCATCGAGCACGAACGCGACGCAAGAGATTGCGCCCGGACAAAGCGTCGCGGTCACGACGAGCGCTAGTCAGCCTGGCATTCAAAGCTTGGCGCAGGCCTATGCGATGATGTCCGAGTTTGCGGGAAGCTCCCTGAGCACATCGGCGCAACAGGTCGTCGCATCCACGGCCGCCTCGCTGATCAGCCAGGGCATGAACGGCATCACCTCGACGCAAGCCACGATCGGCATGGTGCAGCAACGCATCTCGGACGCCAATTCCATGATGGCGTCGCAGCAGACGCTGCTGCAATCGCAAATCGGGAATCTCGACAATGTGAATGCATCCGAGGTCGCGACGAACATCAACACGCTGTCGACGCAACTGCAAGCAGCCTACGAGTTGACGGCTCAGCTACAGAAGCTGAGTTTAGCCCAGTATCTCCCCGTCTGAGCGAGCATGCCGCAAATGTACGAATTCGCCTACAATGAGGTCGTCGAAGAGTCGCCTCGCTTGATGCGCGAGAGAGAACGCCAAGCCTTCGACAAGGTTCTCAAGCTGCTCGAAGCGACTCGAGAATGCGGGGTCGGCTCTCGAGAGGGGATCGAGGCGATCTTCTATTTGAGAAAGCTCTGGTGGATTCTCCTGCAGGATTTGCAGCTCCCGCAAAACGAGCTGCCGCCGGAACTGCGCGCCGGCCTGATTTCTGTCGGCCGTTGGATGATCAGGGAAATTGACCGTATCGACCAAGGCAAGGGCGATGACCTCTCGCGCGTCATCGAAATCAACGAGATCATCCGCGACGGCTTGGCCTAGGGACCCCATGAATATCTTTTTGCGCGCACGCGAGCGGATTTACATCAATGGCGCGGTCATCCGCGTCGATCGCAAGACCACGATCGAGCTTCTCAACGAGGCGACGTTCTTGTTGGAGAACCACGTCATGCAAGCGCAGGAGGCGACGACTCCTCTACGCCGCATTTATTTCGCCGTTCAAGTCATGCTGATGGACCCCGCGACGGCGGAGCAGACCGCCAAGCTCGCGCGGACGCTCATCGACGACGCGCGTGCGGTCTTCACCTCGCCCGAGATCCAGTCGGGCCTGCAAAACGTGCTTTTGCTCATCAATCGAGCCCGCAACTTCGAGGCTTTGAAGACCTTGCGGGGCCTGTTTCCGCTGGAAACAAAGGAGATGGCCGCCGAGGCGAGCCCCCTCCAATCCCCCGCAGCCTGAGAGGAGGCTTCAATGACCGTATCAGCCGCAACGCCCATTTCCAGCGCCGCGGTCGCTCCGAACACCGCGACCGGCTCGACCGCCACCGCAACGTCCGCCCAAGCCAGCGCTACTCCCACGCTCAGCTATAACTCCTTCCTCACGCTGCTGATGGCCGAATTGAAGAATCAGGATCCGACGCAACCCATGGACCCCTCGCAAATGGTTTCCCAACTCGCGACGATTTCCGAAGTCGGACAGGCCGTACAGACCAACAGCTCGCTTTCCTCGCTGTTGACGTCCACGTCATTGACGCAGGCGGAACAACTTATCGGAAAAAGCATTACGTCCGCCGATGGCTCCACCTCGGGTCAGGTGAGCTCAGTCACCGTGAACGGATCGGGAGCGACGGCGATCCTCTCGAATGGTCAGCAGGTCCCCCTGTCGAACGGCGCCACGGTGGGCTCGTAATGAACGAAGCGGACGCGCTCGATCTTGCTCGCGCCGCGATCTGGCTCGCCATCGTGGGCGCCGGGCCCGCCGTCGGCGCCGCCATCGCGCTGTTTCAGGCGCTGACGCAAATTCAGGAGATGACGCTGACCTTCGTGCCGAAGATCATCGTCGTGCTCGCGGCCTTGTATTTATCGGCATCCTTCGTCGGCGGGCAGTTCAACATCTTTACTTCTATGGTCTATTCGCGAATCGAAACGGGTTTTCATAAATAGATGCGGTGAAATTCGACGCGGCGGCCGGGACGGCTTGGCGCCGTCTACTGTGCTGTGCGCTCGCTAACAATTTATAGTTGTTTGAAATACAACTGCAGGTTGTTTTTTCTGCGAATCTGGGATAGATTTCCCGAATCAACCCTCAGCCTCGCTGCGCCCGCCAAGGCTAGGGGCGAAGATGATTTACCTGCACGTCCCGAGTTCGTTTACGCGTTCAGTATGCCTTCAAGTCAAACCAGACGCTCGACGAATATTGAGGAAGTGTCGTGGGACTGAACCAGAAGCTCGATGAACTGTCGATGGCTCCGCAGTGGGGAGAGAGCCCCCGGCTGCGAGGGCGGCGCGCCTCAAAGCTGCGCACGGTGTTGCCCGTGCTTGCAATATGCGTCGCCCTCGGGGTCTTTTGTTTCGCAACCGAGCGCTTCATTGCGGGACTTTGGTTGATAGCCGGCTTCCTTTCCTGGGGGTTCCTATTTGGGGCCGCGAATGCGACCGATCACGCTTCTGGCTCCCTCGAGCAGGATGACACGTCGCCGGAGCGCGGTTGGAGCGGGGCTGACTCTGCAAAGAAGGTGTCCTTAAGCAGCGCCAGGAAGAGCGCCTCGGCGCCCGCGGCCTCGCAAAGGGGGCGCGTGCATCGGTCGGAGCAAGTCTAAGGCTCCCCTGCTCGGCCGGCGGTGAATTCGGTCGCTGCTTGCCCTTACAATAGCGAAACTTTCGCTCGGCGCTGGAGCGCCGTTGCAGGAGCAGGCTGCTGTTTTGCAACTGTTGCTGATCTTCAGCTCATCTGCGCAGCGTCGGGAGTGTCCGGGATAGCATTCCCGCAAGCGCGTGCTCACTTCGAAGACGGCGCAAAATCTCCGTCTCGGCGATTTCCTCCGGCGTCGCGCAAAGCCCTTTGCGCCGAAAGAAGGCGCCGGCCGCCGGCGCGGCGGTCGCCAGCGCAAAGGGGGTGGCGACGACAAGCCCAAGCGTGAGCGGCGCCGACCACAGCGCGAGCGACGGCGCGACAATTCCTGCAAGCCCAAGCACAGCGGCGCCGAAGGCGAGATGCGGCCAGAAAGCGGACGCCGTCTCGCGCAGGCTAAGCTCATGCGCGTCGCGCGCCTGTTCCGGCCAGCCGATCGCGTGATCGAAGGCGAGGCCGGCCAGAAACATCGTCTCGCTGAAACTGGTGACCGCGCCGATGACGAATGAGCCGGCAATCTCGATTGCCGCGCCGAGCCAAAAGCGCGCGGCGCCGCCGTAACGGGCGTGCCCATCGGGAGTGAGCACGACATCCGCAAAACCCGCAAGCTTCGGCGCAAGATGGGCTGCGAGGAAGGTAAGATAAAGGGCCTTGAGAGACGCCGCCGGAAGGGACGAGACGTCTTCAACGGCCGGCAGCAGCGCTGCAAGAGCGATGATCGCTGTCCAGGCCGGCGCGCCGATGAACATGCTGATCGCCCAGATCAGCTGAAACCGGCTCATGGGCTCAAGGTCCGGTAGGCCAAGCAATTTGAGATATTGCATGTTGCCTTGACACCAGCGCAGCTCGCGACGCACGAAGTCGATCAGCGCCGGCGGGTTTTCCTCATAGCTTCCACATTCGATCGGCAGGACGCGCACCTCGAAGCCCGCCCGGCGCATCAGCGCCGCCTCGATCTGATCATGCGAGAGAATGTGGCGATCGCCTTCGAGCTTCGGCAGCACACAATGCTCTGCGAAGGGCGCGACGCGGATCAGCGCATTGTGCCCCCAAAAAGGTCCGCAATCGCCGGCGTACCAGGTGGCTCCCATCGTATAGGCGCGCATGCCGTGACGCATGCCGAACTGGAAGATGCGCGCGAACGCCGAGTTGGAGGGCGCGCCGACGACGAGAGTTTGCAGTATGCCGATTCCTGTATGCGCCTCGCCGATGCGCACGAGCTTCAGAATCGTCTCGCCGTCCATCAGACTGTCGGCGTCGAGCGGGATCATGAAGCTGAAGGCGCCGCCCCAGCGCTCGACAAAGTCGCGGATGTTGCCCGCCTTGTAACCCTCATTGCTCGCACGACGCCGGTAATGGAGGCGGCTTGCCAGCGCGGGGTCTTCACCACGCCAACGCTCGATCTCGGCCCTTTCCCTGGAGGCGATCAGACAATCCGACGTGTCGCTGAGAACAAAGAAAGCGAAATGATCGCCAAAGCCTGTCGCCTCCAGACTTTTACGCATCGCGCGCAGGCGCTGGACGGCGCGGCTTGGATCTTCATTGCGAAGCGTGAGCAGCAGCGCAGTCCGGCTCTGCAGCGGCGCGCCCGACGCCGCGGAAAGCGCAAAGGGCGCGACCGCCGCGAGCCCATCGCGATGGAAATGCGTGAGCCAAAATCCCAAGGCCCCGTTGGAGACGCCGAGCACGCTCCACGGCGCAGCGATCGCGAAGGCGATGAGAATCGCGACGCGCAGTGCGGTCCAACCGCCGGCGCTGAGAATGACGGCGAGCCAGAGAAGCAACGACAGATAGACGACGCAGCTCATGGCCGCCACGAGAAGACGGCGGCGCTCGAGCTCGGCGCGGCTCTGCAGGCCCGCCGGCGTCATGGGCGGCATGCGGCCATGCATGGAATTTTGCTATTTGAGAAGTCGGAAAAAGTCTAGCGCCCCTTCAAGCCTTCGTTTAGCGATAGCCGGTAACGGCTAATAAAGCGGGGAATTGTCGGCGGAGATGAATTCGCATCGAGACCAGGCGATCAAGGCGCGCGCGCTGTGGTTCGAGGCGCGAGACGTCGCGGATTTGCGCGAAGAGTCTCTCCCGGAGCGCGCATCGGAAGAGGCGCGCGTCGCAACGCGCTGGAGCGCGATCAGCCGAGGCACGGAGCGTCTGGTCTTCGAAGGACGGGTTCCCGCCACCGAACGCCAGCGCATGCGCGCCCCGTTCCAGCAAGGCGATTTCCCTTTCCCGGTGAAATACGGCTATTGCGCCGTCGGCGTCGTCGAAGCGGGTCCGCCGGAGTGGATCGGCAAGAAGGTCTTCTGCCTTCACCCGCATCAGGATCGCTTCGTCGCGCCGCTCGCGGCGCTGCGCCCGATCCCCAACGAGACGCCGCTGCGCCGCGCTCCGCTCGCCGCCAATATGGAGACCGCGCTCAACGCGCTTTGGGACTCGGGCGCTGGGCCGGGAGACCGCATCGTCATCGTCGGCGCCGGCGTGCTTGGCCTGCTCATCGCTTATCTCGCCGCGCGGCTGCCGGGCGCGGACGTGCTGGTCGTCGACAAGGAGGCCGCGCGCAGGGAGATCGCGCGCGCTCTCGGCGCGCGCTTTCAGCTTGCCGAAGATTTTCAGCCCGAGTCTCTCGAAGCCGATGTCGTGTTCCATGCGAGCGCCACGGCGCAAGGCCTTGCGCTCGCACTGGCCTCTGCCGGCCTCGAAGCGACGATCGTCGAGACGAGCTGGCACGGTGAAGGCGAGACGCCGACGCCGCTCGGCGGCGCCTTTCATGCGAAGCGCTTGCGGCTGATTTCCTCGCAAGTCGGACAAGTGTCGCCGTCGCGGCGCCCGCGCTGGCCCCATGCGCGCCGCCTCGACAAGGCGCTGACGCTCCTCGGCGATCCGCTCCTCGACGCCCTGATCAGCGAGGAGATCGAGTTCGAAGCTATGCCGCGAGAGCTGCCGCGTCTGCTTGCGCCGGGCGCCCCGGGCCTTGCGACGCTGATACGCTATTGACCGAAAGGCTTGGAGGAACGCGCCGTGTACGCCGTCGAAGTTCGCGACCACATCATGATCGCCCATAGTTTTCGCGGAGAACTCTTCGGGCCGGCGCAGCGGCTGCACGGCGCGACCTTCGTCGTCGACGTGGCCTTCTTTCGAGAAAGCCTGACCGAGGACGCCGTCGTCGTCGACATCGGCCGCGCCCACGAGGCGCTGAAGAGCGTTTTGGCGCCGCTGAACTACCGCAACCTCGACGAGATCGGAGCCTTCGCGGGCAAACAGACGACGACGGAGTTTCTCTCACGCCACATCTTCGACGCGATGGCGGCGGCCGCCCGTTCCGGCGCGCTCGGTCCCGGCGGCGAGGGCATTTCCCGCATCCGCGTCACGCTCCATGAGTTGCATGTGGCCCGCGCCTGGTTCGAGGGCGACGTCGCCGGATGACGCGACTGGTCTTCGCAATCCCGGGCGAGCTCACGACCCAAAGCGGCGGCTACGAATATGATCGTCGGCTGCTCGCAACGCTCGGTCAAGCAGGCGTCGAGGCGGCGCATTGCGCGCTGCGGGGAAGCTTTCCCGATCCGAGCGAGGCCGATCTCGACGCGAGTCTCGCGGCCATCGCGCGCCTGTTGCAAAAGGGCGATGCAGTTCTGATCGACGGGCTCGCCTTCGGCGCCCTGCCCGCGGCGGCGCTCCGTCGCATCGATGCGCCGCTCATCGCGCTCTGTCACCATCCGCTCTGCTTGGAGACGGGCCTCAGTCTTGAGCGCGCCGCGCGGCTGCGCGAGCGCGAAGCCAAAGCGCTTGCGCTCGCCGCGCGCGTGATCGTCACGAGCCCGCATACGGGCGCGCTGCTCGCGCAAGAATTCTCCGTCCCTGCTGAAAAAATCACGGTCGCGCCGCCCGGCGTCGAACCCGCGCCGCGCGCGCGCGGCTCGTCCGGCTCCCCGGCGCTGCTCGCCGTCGGCGCGCTCATTCCGCGCAAGGCCTTCGATCTGCTGGTCGAGGCGCTTTCGCAACTCGCCGATCTCGACTGGCGCTTGCGCATCGTCGGCAGCGCGTCAGCGTCGCCTCCGACCGCAGCCGCTTTGCGCGCGCTCATCGCCGCGAAGGGGCTCGAGGCGCGCATCGAACTCACGGGAGAGGTCGAGCCGAGCCGCCTCTCGCGCGCCTTCGACGAGGCCGATCTCTTCGTCTCCGCCTCTCTCTATGAGGGCTATGGTATGGCGCTCGCGCAGGCGCTGGCCCGCGGCCTGCCGATCGTCACGACGACCGGCGGCGCCGCCGCCGAGACGGTGTCCGACGCCGCTGCGCTCAAGGTCTCGCCGGGTAATGTGGACGCGCTCGCGGCGGCTCTGGGTCAAGCGATCGGGGACGCGCACCTGCGCGCAACGCTCGCCGAGGCGTCATGGCGCGTGGGGCAAGCCTTGCCGCGCTGGGTGGAGACGGCCACGATCGTCGCGCGCGTCGCCATGGAAGCCGCGAAAGGCTCAGGATGAGTGGCTTTTCGGCCGATTGGCTCGCGCTACGCGAACCCGCCGACCACGCCGCGCGCAATCGCCGGGTGCTTGGCTGGCGTTTTCCCATGGCTCGAACGGAAACTTCGATCGGAAAGCGCGCTAAAGCGCGTCTTTTTATCCGTGCAACCGGGCACAGAAGTATCGTAAACTTAATTTCTGCGAATCGCTTAGACCGAATTCCGCAAAAGTTGACAGACTTTTGCGATCAGAATTCGCTCCAGCATATTGAATCTTGGGCGATTTCTTTTCGTTCGAAGGATTCCGTTCGTGGGACAAGCCGCCAAAGGGCCGCGCCGCCCGGGGAGACAAAAAAAGCATGAGCGATCAAGACGTTGCGAATGGCGACGACTATGGCGCGGGCTCGATCAAGGTGCTGCGGGGCCTCGACGCCGTGCGCAAGCGCCCCGGGATGTATATCGGCGACACGGATGATGGCACCGGCCTCCATCACATGGTCTACGAAGTCGTGGACAATGCGATCGACGAGGCGCTCGCCGGGCACGCGACGCTCGTCACGGTGACGCTCAATCCCGACGGCTCCTGCACCGTCACCGACAATGGCCGCGGCATTCCCACCGACATCCACCACGAGGAAGGCGTTTCGGCGGCCAACGTCATCATGACGCAGCTGCATGCGGGCGGCAAATTCGACCAGAATTCCTACAAGGTTTCCGGCGGCCTGCACGGCGTCGGCGTCTCGGTCGTCAATGCGCTTTCGGTCTGGTTGAAGCTGCGCATCTGGCGCGACGGCAAAGAGCATTTCATGGAGTTCGCCAATGGCAACGCCGTCGCCGATCTCGTCGTCACCGGCCCGGCCCCGGAGGAGAACGGGAAGTCGAAGCGCGGCACGGAAGTCACCTTCTCTCCGTCGCCGGCGACCTTCACCATGGTCGAGTTCGATTACGCGACGATCGAGCACAGGCTTCGCGAGCTCGCCTTCTTGAATTCGGGCGTGCACATCGTGCTGACCGACGCGCGCCATGCCGAGGTGAAGACGGAAGATCTCTTTTACGAGGGCGGGCTTGAGGCCTTCGTGCGCTATCTCGACCGCGCCAAAGAGCCTCTGCTTGCCGCGCCGATCATGATCGCCGGGCGGCGCGACCTCATCAATCTCGAGGTCGCGCTGTGGTGGAACGGCAGCTATCACGAGAATGTGCTGGTCTTCACCAACAACATCCCGCAGCGCGACGGCGGCACGCATCTCGCGGGCTTTCGCGCCGCGCTGACGCGCCAGATCACGTCTTACGCCGAGAGCTCAGGGCTGGCCAAGCGCGAGAAGGTCGAACTGACTGGCGACGATTGCCGCGAGGGATTGACTTGCGTCGTCTCGGTGAAGGTTCCCGATCCGAAATTCTCATCGCAGACGAAGGACAAGCTCGTCTCCTCGGAAGTGCGGCCGGCGGTCGAGAACATCGTCAACGAGATGCTTGGTCATTGGCTGGAGGAACATCCCAGCGACGCCAAGACCGTCGTCGGCAAGGCCATCGAGGCCGCGGCGGCGCGCGAGGCGGCGAGAAAGGCGCGCGATCTCACGCGCCGCAAGGGCGCGCTGGATGTCGCGAACCTCCCCGGAAAACTCGCCGACTGTCAGGAGCGCGATCCGGCCAAATCCGAGATTTTCATCGTCGAGGGCGATTCGGCCGGCGGCACGGCGAAGCAGGGAAGGAACCGCGAGTTCCAGGCCGTCTTGCCGCTGCGCGGCAAGATTCTCAATGTCGAACGCGCCCGCTTCGACAAGCTGCTCGGCAATGAGCAGATCGGCACGCTGATCACGGCGCTCGGCGCCGGCATCGGGCGCGACGAGTTCAACATCGACAAGCTGCGCTATCACAAGATCATCATCATGACCGACGCCGACGTCGACGGCGCCCATATCCGCACGCTGATCCTGACCTTCTTCTATCGGCAGATGCCGGAATTGATCGATCGCGGCCATGTCTATATCGCGCAGGCCCCGCTCTATAAGGTGACCAAGGGCAAGTCCACGCAATATCTCAAGGATGAGCGCGCGCTTGAGGATTATCTGATCGACGCGCTGCTCGACGGCGCCGTGTTGCGCTCCGCCTCGGGCGAAGAGCGGGCCGGCGCGGATCTGCGCCGCGTGCTCGAGGAATGCCGCGCCTTTCGCCAGATCGTGCTGGCGCTCCACTCGCGCTACGACCAGAACGTCGTCGAGCAGGCGGCGCTCGCCGGCGCCTTGCAGCCTCTGCCGGAAGACGCCGAGGAGGCGCAGCGGCTCGCCGACGAGGTGGCGCGCCGGCTCGACGTCGTCGCCGAGGAGACGGAGCTCGGCTGGCGCGGGGCCCCGCGCGACGGCGGCTATCTTTTCCGCAGGACGCTGCGCGGCGTCGAGCATGTCTCGATGCTCGACGCCGCGCTCCTGGCCTCGAGCGAGGCGCGCAAATTGAGCGAGCGCGCGGCGTCCTTGCGCGAAATCTTCGAAGGTCAGGTGGCTCTGCTGCGCAGGGGCGACCAGGCAGCGACTTCCGGCCCGCTCGCGCTCTATGACGCGATGAACGCGCAGGGACGCAAGGGCCTCACCGTCCAGCGCTACAAAGGCTTGGGCGAGATGAACGCCGAGCAGCTCTGGGAGACGACGCTCGACCGCGACGTGCGCTCGCTGCTGCAAGTTAAGATCAAGGATCTCGTCGAGGCCGACGATATTTTCGTCAAGCTCATGGGCGACGTGGTCGAGCCGAGGCGTGAATTCATTCAGGAGAATGCGCTCTCGGTCGCGAATCTGGACGTGTGAGTCTCGCTCAGGAGATCGATGTTCATGTTGGCTTAGCCGAGCCGTTCGCCAGCATGAGCGCAATATTGCGCATGATGCGTTAGACCGGACGTTGCTGTCGCCGACCTGCTCCAGCTTAAATAATGGGCGCCGCGGGCGGTCGGGAGGCGGCTTCCGCCGCCGCCGCTTCGCGATTAGTTTGACCGCGCCTTAATGCGCCCGAGAGACCGCTCGCGCAGGGAACAATTCGATGCGCTGTCTCGTCGTTTCCGATCTGCACTATGCGCTTCCACAATTCGATTGGCTCGCCGATGCCGCGCCGAAATATGATCTCGTCGTTTTCGCCGGCGACGCGCTCGATGTCGCTTCCTATGTCGACTTCGGCGCGCAAACGCTCGTCGTGCGCAAATATTTCCAGCGCATGGCGAAGGCGACGCGCTTCATATTCTGCTCCGGCAATCACGACCTCGACTGGCGCTCACCGGATGGTGAGAAAGTCGCGCGCTGGGTGACGACGCTCGGCAAGCTCGGCGTCGCCTGCGACGGCGACGCGATCGTCGTCGGCGACACGCTCTATTCCGTCTTTCCCTGGTGGGATGGGCCGTCGGTCAAGGAGCGCCTGATCGCTCAGCTCTCACGCGACGCCGCAAAGCGCGAGGCGCGCCGCTGGGTCTGGGTCTATCATGCGCCGCCCGCCAACTCGCCGACGAGCTGGTCGGGACAGCGAAGCTTCGGTGACGCGGACCTTCCCGGATGGATCGCTCAATATAAACCGGACATCGTCATCTCGGGCCATGTCCACGAGGCGCCTTTCGTCAAGGCGGGTTCCTGGGCCGATCGCCTGGGCGAGACATGGGTCTTCAATACAGGCCACTACCTTGGGGCGCCGCCGGCCTCTATCGTCATCGACACGACGGTGGGCGAAGCGCTTTGGATTTCCGCGATGGGCGCGCAGTCGGTGCGGCTCGACGCGCCGCTGGTGCGGCCGCTCGCGCCGCTTACGGCGCTGCCCGCCTGGTTCGAGCCCGTTCCCTGAGAACTCGACTAATACCCCGGGTCGCGGTCGGAGCCGGGGTGAAGCGTGGCCTCCTGACGATGGAGGAGGCTTTCCAGCACCTCGCCGACCATTTCCAAATGATTGCCGGAGCCCGCGAACTGCCGCTTCAGATCGGCGAGATAGGTGGTGCCCGCGTTGAGCCGGCGGGCGAGCAGGCGCGCGAGAAGCCAGCCGAGCTCCGGACGCTCGGCGAAAAAGGCGGCGCCGTCGTTGACACGATGCACCTTGGCGTCGCCGAGAGCGCGTACTGTCGCGCTGTGGGGCGCATCAAGCAGCACGGACATCTCTCCGACGATCGAGCCCGGCTCGGTCAGGATCGCCACCTGCGTCTCGCCGCGCAGCACTTCGAGCTCGCCCTCGGCGAGCGCGAAGACGCGCCCGGTCCGGTCGCCTTCGGCGAGCAGGATTGCGCCGTCGGGAACGGTCTGGAGCGGGGTGTCGAGGAAATGCCTCAAGATTGCACGCATCAATAGGCCTCGCTGTTCCGAGCAGGTATCCCACAAGCAGTAAGGGAGATTTGTCGGCGCGCCAACGCGCTTTGCTCGGAAAAGCCGTGTCGCAGTGGCGCAGGACCGGTAAGCAAGCCATGGGCCGCGCCAATCGCCCCTCGAAGGGTCTCTTACCTGCTGGCGATCCGCGGAGCCGCTTGACGCCGTCGGCTTGGCGCCTTTACTGGCGGGCGAGTTTGCGCTCGCGCGGGTTGCGGGCGTTGCTTTCAGGAGAATCCGCATGTCCTTCGTCGCCTCGCGCCGCCTCGTCATTGCCGCGGCCCTTTCGCTCCTGCCGCTCGCGGCGCTCGCGCACGGGCCTTCGCGCCAGAAGGTCGTCGAAAAGATCGAGATCGACGCGCCCGTCGCCAAGGTTTGGGAGATCATCGGCAATTTCCAGGATCTGAGCTGGCATCCGGCGGTCGCCAAGACCGAAGGGACCGGCGGCAGCGCCGTGGGCGCCAAGCGCACCGTCACCTTCAAGAAGGGCGGCTCGGTCGACGAGTCGGTCACGAAATACGACGCCGACAACCACACGCTCTCTTACAAGATCGACAAGGATGAACCGAGCGTCGTTCCGGTCGCCAATTACTCCTCGACGATCAGCGTCAAGGATGAGGGCGGCAAGAGCGTCATCGAATGGAAGGGCGCCTTTTACCGCGGCTTCCTGAACAATGATCCGCCGCCGGAGCTCACGGACGAAGCCGCGATCAAGGCGATCACCGATTTCTACCAGACCGGCCTCGCCGCGCTGAAGGCCAAGGCCGAGGGCAAGTAACACCTTGAATGACGCCAGTCTTCCGGGCCGCCCCGCGCCCGGAGGCGTTAAGGCTTCGAGCCCGCGCTCCGGCTTCGCCGCGGCGCGGGCGTTCGTCATCGCCACGACGCTGGCGCTCGCGCCATCCTTCGCCGCCGCGCATGGCGCGACGCCGCAAAAGGTCGTCGAAACGATCGAGATCTCCGCGCCGCCCGAAAAAGTCTGGGCGGTCGTCGGCGACTTCGCCGACGTGAGCTGGCGGCCGGAGATCGAGCGCGTCGAGGCGCAGGGCGGCAATGCGCCCGAGGCGGCGACGCGTCGCCTCTACTACAAGCGCGGCGGTTCCATCGACGAGCGCCTGGTGCAATATGACGGCGCGGCGAGGTCGCTGCGCTACATCATCGAGCGCGCCGACATCAACGTGCTGCCGGTCGGCAATCTCTCGGCGACGCTGACCGTGCGCCCCCTTGCGGACGGCGCCTCGCGCGTCGAATGGAAGAGCCGCTTCTATCGGGCCTTCCCCGGCGGCAATCCGCCCGAACAATTCACCGATGAAGTCGCCACCGACGCCGTGACGCGGATTTTCAAGGCGGGGCTGGCCTCGCTGAAGGCGAAGCTCGAGCAGCCATGAATCCAAGCCTTGCCAAAAGGAGCCGTAGCGGGTTCGGCGGCCTTTTTCGCCGGAGGACGACCTCCGCCCGACCGCCTTCGGCGGCCACCCTTCCCGCAAGGGAGAAGGAAGGGCTTGCGCGCTGGACGGTCTTCGGCGTCGGGCTTTGCCTTCTCTGCTGTCCCGCCCGCGCCGACGAGGCTTTCGTTCCCAATCAGGGCGGCGGCGATCTTGCGATCGTCGATCTTGCGGCGATGAGGGTCGAAGCGCGCCTGCCGCTCGGCGGCAAGCCCGCGGGCGTGGCGGTCGCGTCCGACGGCGCGCGCGTTTATGTGACCAGCCCCGAAGGCGGCTTCGTCTCCGTCATCGACGCCAAGGCGCGCCGCCTCGAGAAGCGCATCGAAGCCCCGGGCCTGCCCTTCGGCGTCGCGGTCTCGCCCGATGGCAAGAAGATCTATGTCGCCGACATGAACGGCCGCAACCTCACGGAGATCGATCCGCAAAGCGGCGCGACGCGCAAGGCCGAGGTCGGCGCCGTGCCGTCCGGCGTCGCGGTCACGCCCGACGGCGCCTGGATCGTCGTCTCGGCGCGCGACGACGATGCGCTCGTCCTCCTCGATGCGGCGAGTCTGACGAAGCGCGCGACGATCGCGGTGGGCCGGCATCCCTTTGGTCTCGCAATCGACGCGGCGGGCCTGCGCGCCTATTGCGCCAATGTGGAGTTGGATGACTTGAGCGTCGTCGACCTCAAAGCGCAAAAGCGCGTCGCGAGCGTGAAGGTCGGCAAGCGCCCTTATGGCGTGGCGCTCGCGGACGGCCGCGTCTTCGTCGCGAACCAATATGACGAGACGGTTAGCGTCTTCGACGCGTCAAGCCTCGCGCCGCTCGCCGTGGTCAAGGTCGGCGAATATCCCGAGAGCGTCGCGGCTAGCCGGGACGGGGCCCGCATCTATGTGACCAACTGGTTATCGAACGAGCTTTGGGCGATCGACGCTAAAAGCCTCGAGATCCTCGGAAAGGCCGAGACGGGGGAAGGTCCGCGCGCCTTCGGAGCCTTCGTGCGCACAACCGATTGAGGCTGGACATCCGCAGCTCGAGACGCGATAAGACGCCGGCGAACGTGCGCGGGTTCCGCTCGAGCGGAATCGTTCGAGCGACAAGAAATCGCGCCAGAGCAGACTGTCAGAGCAAATTCTGATCGCAAAAGTCCGTCAACTTTTGCGGAATTCGCTCTAAGGGGACCCAAAACGCATGTCGTTCATCGTTAGGTTCTTCACGTGGTGGAACAGGGCCACGCTCAGCACGGCCGTCTACACGCTGCTCATGGGCGAGCGCGTCGGCGAGGACGAGTTTGGCAACGTCTACTACCGCAGAAAAGGCGGTAAGAAGGACAGGGCGCTCGGCTTCCAGCGGCGCTGGGTGATCTACAACGGCTACGCGGAAGGCTCGGCCACGCCGCCGGGCTGGTATGGTTGGCTGCATCACACGGTGGACACGCCGCCGACGCAAGAGAGCTACAAGCCGCACGAGTGGGAGCTTCCCTACCGCGAGAACATGACCGGCACGGCCCTCGCCTATCGGCCGCCAGGGTCGATCCTGGCCTCGGCCCAGCGCCCGGCTTCAGGCGGAGATTACGACGCCTGGCGCCCTGAGGGCTAGCAGGATTTCCGGTCCTGTCTCCGACGGTTCAAAGACAAAAGTCCTGCCGCGACCGAAAAAATCCGGGTCTTGAGCGACATGCAATCGCCTTGATCGCGTGTTTCTTCGGCGCCCGCCGCACGCTTTCGGCTTTCACAAAGGTTTCGACCCCCGGTGACGCTATGATATCGCCCAAGGGCCTTCCGTTTCCCTTGCGAAGCGTCCTCGTCGGCGCAACGCTCGCGGCGCTCGCGCCGTCGGCTGGACACGCCGACCCGATCCGCCATCCGACCGCCGTGTTCGCCGGACTCGACAAGATTACCGGCAGGATCATCAATTTCGACGTGGCCATCGACGAAACCGTCCAGTTCGGCACGCTTCAGGTCACGCCGCGCGTCTGCAACAGCCGCCCGCAGACCGAGGCGCCGCTGACGACGACCTTCGTCGAAGTGGACGAGCAGCAGCCCAAGCCCGACCAGAGGAGAGACCCGGACAATCCGGGCCGAATCCCGATTAAATACGAGAGCAAGCGGATCTTCTCGGGCTGGATGTTCGCGTCGAGCCCCGGCCTGCACGGGGTCGAGCATCCGGTCTATGACGTCTGGCTCGTGAACTGCAAAGGCGGCAAGGAGGTCGCCACGCAGCCCCCGCCGCCCCAGGAAGCTCGGCAGCCCGCCGCGGTCGCGTCGCAGCCGGAAGGCCGGCGCGGGCGCACCCGCAGGGTTGTGCCCACGACGCCGGTCAACCCCGAGGCGCAGCCAATCGGCCCCGCAGACGAGCCCGTCTTCAACAGCACGGCGGCGGACCCGGCCGCCCAGCCGCAAAGGTCCGGAAGGCAGAGGCGTCAAAGGCAGGCGCCGCAGCCGGCCCCAGCCGCCCCAGCCCCCGCGCCGCAGATTCACGACCCTTTCGGCATTTTCTAACGGTTTTCAGGCGCGCGAGACGCCAAGCGCCGCGAGCGCCTCGGCGCCTCGAAGGCGGCGCGCCCTTGGCCAGACCCAAAATTCCGCGCCCGGCGGTTCGATCGCCGCAGCGAGCCGCTTGCGATACGCCTCTCGCGAGATCTCCCTGGCCCCAAGCGAGGCAAGGTGGTCGGTCATGAATTGCGTGTCGAGCAGCCGGAAGCCGCCGACGCGCAGGCGCGCCACAAGATGGGCGAGCGCCACCTTCGAGGCGTCGCGCTCTCGATGGAACATGCTTTCACCGAAGAAAGCGGCGCCGAGCGCGACGCCATAAAGGCCGCCAACGAGCCTGCCGTCGCGCCGGCATTCGATTGTATGGGCGACGCCAAGATCAAAGAGCGCCCGATAGAGCTTGCGGATCTGCGGGTTGATCCAGGTTTTCTCGCGCGATGGCGCCGGCGCGGCGCACAGCTCGAGCACCGCGTCGAAATCCTCGTCGACGACGACCTCGAAGCGATCCTGGCGCAGGGTCTTGGCGAGCGAACGCGAGACGTGGAAGGATTCGAGGGGGAAGATCGCCCGCTCGCGCGGCTCGACCCAAAAGATTTCCTCATCCTCTGCGCTCTCGGCCATCGGGAAGATGCCGAGCGCGTAAGCGCGCAACAGCATCTGCGGGGTGATCTCGGGGGCGAGGCTGCGGAACGACATGGGAATAAATTTACTGCAAGCCACACAAATTTCGAGCCGATTTTCGGCGGAGGTGAGCTAAAGGCTTGCAGGTTTCGTCGCGATTGGGCATGAAGGAGTTTCGAGATCGGGCCGGCGCCGGGCCATGGCGTCCCCCGGATGCGGCGCAGGCGCGAGGGTGTCACTTGACTGGCAGTGACCGGAGCATCGCCAGCCAGGCGAGACCCAGAACGTCGCCGCTTCCTTTGGACGGACGCAGGGCGGTCGCGCCGGCGCCGTCGTCGCGGGTTCATCATCCCGCGTCACGAGCTGCGGAGCACGTCTACGCGGCCCTCGACCTCGGCACCAACAACTGCCGCTTGCTGATCGCCCGTCCGGAACGGCGGCCGCGTCGACGCGCGACGGAGGCCCTGCGGATCGTCGACGCCTTTTCGCGCATCGTGCGCCTCGGGGAAGGACTCGGCCGCAACGGCCGAATCAGCGAGGCGGCGATCGAACGGACGCTCGAGGCTTTGCAAATCTGCCGCGACAAGATGGAGTTGCGCGGCGTGACGCGCGCCCGCCTGGTCGCGACGCAAGCCTGCCGCACGGCGGCGAACGGCGATGAATTCACCGCCAGGGCGCGCGAGCGCACCGGGCTCGAGCTCGAGATTATCGACCGCGAGACCGAGGCGCGATTCGCCGCGCGCGGCTGCGGCAATCTCGCCGACACGCGATCCGAAAGCGTGCTGCTTTTCGACATCGGCGGCGGCTCGACGGAACTCGTTTGGCTGGCGCGACCCGACGCGACGCCCTCAGCCCGCCTGGAGCTCGATCAATGGACCTCCGTCGAGCTCGGCGTCGTCTCGCTCGCTGAGCATTTCGGCGGGAAAAGCGTCAGCGCCGAGACTTTCGAGGCGATGACCAACTGCGCGCGCGACGCGCTGCGGCCTTTCGCTGAGTTGCTCGCCGGCAGGCGACGCTGCGAGCGGTTCCATCTGCTGGGCACCTCCGGCACGGTCACCACGCTCGCGGGCGTCCACCTCGGCCTCGACCGCTACGATCGCTGGCGCGTCGACGGCCTCTGGCTGTCGGACGGGGAGGCGAGCCGCGCCATTGAGAGGCTCCGCGCCATGGATTTCGAGGAGCGGGTCGCGAACGGCTGCATCGGCCCGCAGCGCGCCGATCTCGTGCTTGCCGGCTGCGCGATCTTCCAGGCGATCCGCGGGCATTTCCCGGCCGAGCGCACGCGCATCGCCGACCGGGGCCTCCGCGAAGGCATGCTGCTCGAGCTGATGGAGGCCGAAGGCGACTTGCCGGCCCCTGGCTGGCAGCTCCCCTGAGCGCGAGCGCCCGATCACCTGGAAAGCCTTCGACCCCTCTCGACATCTGCGCCCGCTTCCGCTAGGGGACAGGGCTCAATTCAGAACAGCGTCCCGAAACGCTCGCGCCCGCCCTGAAGCGAAAAGGCGCGGAACGGCAGGAGATTTGATCCATGAACCTCATCGCTCAGCTCGAGGCCGAGCAGGCGGCGAGCCTTCTCGCAGGCAAGACCATCCCCGACTTTCGCCCCGGCGACACGGTGATCGTGAACGTCAAGGTTAAGGAAGGCGAGCGCTCGCGCGTCCAGGCCTACGAGGGCGTCGTAATCTCGCGTCAGGGCGGCGGCCTTAACGAGAGCTTCACGGTTCGCAAAATTTCCTATGGCGAGGGCGTTGAGCGCGTCTTTCCGGTCCATGCGCCGCTGATCGACTCGATCAAGGTCGTGCGCCGCGGCAAGGTGCGCCGCGCCAAGCTCTATTATCTGCGCGAGCTTCGTGGCAAGGCGGCCCGCATCGCCGAGCGCGTCGAGACCAAGGCTAAGTCGACGACCGCATGATCCATCTGCCGGGACGGCCCGCGCCCGTCGCGCGTCGCTTTCGCGCGAGGTTCGGACGAAAAATCCTGGAAGCCGCGTTCGCCGTATGTGTTGCGGCGACGCTTTTATCCGCGACGCCCGCAGCCTGGCCGCAGTCCGCGCAGGAGCGCGTTCCGCCCGGCTCCCGCGCCGACGCGCTTCTCTCTTTCGCGCCGATCGTCAAGAAGGCGCAGCCCGCCGTGGTGAACGTCTTCGCCTCCCGCGTGGAAAGGGTTCCGGCGAATCCCCTCTACGACGACCCGGTCTTTCGGCGGTTTTTCGGGGAGGGCGGCATGCCTGGCCGCCAGATGGCGCAGTCGCTCGGCTCCGGTGTGATCGTCGATCCGACGGGCCTCGTCGTCACCAATCACCATGTGATCGAGGGGATGACCGACGTGAAGGTCTCGCTCGCCGACAAGCGCGAGATCCCCGCCAAGATCCTGCTACGCGATCCGCACACTGATCTCGCCGTGCTCAAGCTCCCGGAAGGGGGCGGCTATCCCTCCATGGATCTCGCCGATTCCGATCAGTTGCAGGTCGGCGACCTCGTGCTCGCGATCGGCAATCCTTTCGGGGTGGGGCAGACCGTTACCCAGGGCATCGTCTCGGCGCTCGCGCGCACGCAGGTCGGCATCTCCGATTACGGCTTCTTCATTCAGACGGACGCGGCGATCAATCCGGGCAATTCGGGCGGTCCGCTCGTCGACCTGAACGGCCGCGCCGTGGGGATCAATTCCGCGATCTTTTCAAAATCCGGGGGCTCGGTGGGCATCGGCTTCGCCATTCCGAGCAACATGGTGAAAGTGGTGCTGGCCACGGCCAAAGGTGGCGGAAAACAGGTGCACCGCCCCTGGCTCGGCGCGACGCTACAGGCGCTGACCCAGGACATCGCCGACGGCCTCGCGATGCAACGGCCGGCGGGCGCGCTCGTCGCCGACCTAGATCCTAGGGGACCGCTTGCGGAAGCTGGCGTCAAGCGCGGCGACGTCATTCTCTCGGTCGACGGGCAGGAGGTCGACGATCCCGAAGCTGTCGGCTACCGCCTCGGCACAAAACCGCTGGGCGGCGCCGCAGGACTGGGCGTGCTGCGCGGGAGCAAGAAGCTCACGCTCACGACCAAGCTCATCGCCGCGCCGGAGACCCCGTCGCGCGATCCGGTTAAAATCAAAGGGCAAAATCCATTTTCCGGTGCAACCGTCGTCAATCTTTCGCCAGCGACGATCGAGGAGCTGTCGGTTCAGGGAGACGCGACGAGCGGCGTCGTGGTCGCCGAAATCGAGGAGGGCTCCTTTGCCCAGCAATTCAACCTGCAAAAGGGTGACTTGATCCTTGCCGTCAATGACAGGAAGATCGCCACGACTCGAGACATGGAACAGGTGGCTGGAAGTCGCGCCTATTACTGGAAGATCACCTTTTCTCGCGGCGGGCAGACCGTCACGACGATGATCGGCGGGTGAGGCCGCAGGGCGCTCAGGACGCCCGGGACTGCTGATGACGGCCTGGGCTGCTGGCGTCGCGCGGACCGTCCGGCGCTTGCACAGGCAGCATCCAGCCGGCCGCGAACGCCAGCACCGCCACCACGACCAGCGCGGCGAAGGCCGTCCAGCGCAAACCCTTGTCGTAGTCCGAAGGAACGGACATTTCTCGAACCTCCATAAACACAGCTCCGTTAACCAACGGCTCCTACGTATAAATAGCGGATTTGCTCCAGCGCTCAAGCGTAGCTGCGGCATCTGGGCGGCAACTTCGTCGCTGCAATGCGAAGAGCGATGCTGCGCCCGATCGTTTTCATGCGCCTGACCCTGCTCCCGGCAGACTTAGAGCGGGCGAAGGTCCGACCGGCGACGGCTGGAAGCGCTTCAGCCGCAACGCGTTCGTGACGACGAAGACGCTGGAGAAGGCCATCGCGCCCGCGGCAAGCATGGGTGAGAACAGCGTCCCGTTGATCGGATACAGCGCGCCCGCGGCGACCGGGATCAGAACGACATTGTAGCCGAAGGCCCAAAACAAATTCTGGGCGATGTTCCTCATCGTCGCGCGCGAAATCGCCACCGCTGTCGGAACCTTGGCGAGATCGCCGGACATCAGCACGACGTCCGCCGCTTCGATCGCGACGTCCGTGCCGGTGCCGATCGCGAGCCCGACGTCGGCTGCGGCGAGCGCCGGCGCGTCATTGACGCCATCGCCGACGAAGGCGAAGCGGCGGCCTTCGCCCAGGCGCTTCAAGGCCTCGACCTTGCCCTCGGGGAGGACGCCCGCGACGATTTCGTCGATGCCGACCTCCCGCGCGATCGCCTCCGCCGGACGCTCCTGATCCCCGGTGATCATCGCGGTCTTCACGCCGAGGCCGTGCAGCGCGCCGATCGCCGCGGCGCTCGTGGGCTTCACCGCATCCGCGACGCAGAGGATCGCCGCGAGCTTGCCGCCTATGGCCGCATAGAGCGCGGTCTTGCCCTCTTCGGCGAGCCGGGCCGCGGTCTCGGCAAAGGGGCCGACGTCGATGTGGAGCGACCGCATGAAACGCTCCGCGCCGACCTCGATGCGCTTGCGCTTCACCGTCCCGCGCGCGCCCATGCCGGGGATCGACTGGAATTTCGTGCAGTCCAAGGGCGCGAGCCCGCGCTCTTGCGCCGCGACGACCAGGGCGCGGCCGACCGGATGCTCGGAAAGCGCCTCGACGCTAGCGGCGAGGCGCAGCGTCTCATTGGCGTCGAACTTCGGCGCCGCGACGAGATCGGTCAGGCGCGGCTTGCCCTCGGTCAGCGTGCCGGTCTTGTCGAAAGCGATGAGCTGCGCCTCGCCGAGCGTCTGCAACGCCTCGCCCTTGCGAAACAGCACGCCGAGCTCCGCGGCGCGTCCCGTTCCGGTCATGATCGCGGCGGGGGTCGCGAGGCCCATCGCGCAGGGGCAGGCGACGATCAGCACGGCGACCGCATTGACGAGCGCCATCGCGAGACGCGGCTCGGGGCCGAAGGACATCCAGACGAGGAAGGTCAGCGCGGCGATCCCGAAGATGACCGGCACGAAGACGGCGGTGACCTTGTCGACGAGCGCCTGGATCGGCAGCTTCGCGCCCTGCGCTTGCTCGACCATGCGGATCACGCCGGCGAGAAAGGTGTCGGCGCCGACGCGCGTCGCCTTGAAGGCGAAGGCGCCCGCGCCATTGACCGTCGCGCCGGTGACCGTGGCGCCTTCGGCTTTGGCGACCGGCGCCGGCTCGCCGGTGATCATCGACTCGTCGACATGCGACGCCCCGCGCAGCACGACGCCGTCGGTCGGAATCTTCTCGCCCGGACGCACCAGCAGCACGTCGCCGACGCGCACCTCTTCTATCGGCGCGTCGACGACGGCGCCGTCGCGTTCGACGTGCGCGACGCTGGGCTGCAGCTTGGCGAGCGCGGCGATCGCCCCCGCCGCCTGGCCCTTGGCGCGCGCTTCGAGCGTGCGGCCCAAGAGGATTAGCGTGACGATGACGCAGGCCGATTCGTAATAGACATTGGCCGCGCCCGCCGGCAGCAGCTGCGGCGCAAAGGTCGCGAGCGCCGAATAGAGATAGGCGCTCGCCGTGCCTACCGCGACCAGCGCGTTCATGTCGGGCGCGCCGCGCCACAGGGATGCGAAGCCTTTTTCGTAGAAGGGGCGCCCCGGCCCGGCGAGCAAAAGGCTCGTCAGCGCGAAGGAGACATATTGCGCGGTGTCGTGGCCGATATTGGCCATGATCCACTCGTGGAAGGCGGGGATCAAATGGCCGCCCATCTCGAGAATGAAGACCGGCGCGGTCAGGCCCGCGGCGAGCATGAGGCGCCGCGATAGCGCTTGCGCTTCCTCCTCGCGCGCGTCCGTCCCGGGCGCGAGCGCGCTTTCGCTCTCGCGCGGCTCATAGCCGGCGGCAGAGACGGCGCGCCGCAGCCCCTCGAGCCGGCCAGGGCCTTTCAGCGCGCGCACGCTCGCGCGTTCGGTCGCGAGGTTGACGCTCGCCTCGATCACGCCCGGAACGCCCTTCAGCGCCTTTTCGACATGGGCGACGCAGGAGGCGCAGGTCATCCCGCCGACGCCAAGCTCATAGGTCTCGACGACGGGCTCATAACCCGCCTGTGTGACGGCTTCGGCGATCTTCGCGGCGTCGGCCTGTGGCGTCAGTCGCACGTTGGCGCGCTCCGTCGCGAGATTGACGCTGGCGGCGGCGACGCCGGGCGCGCGCGTCAGCGCCTTCTCGACATGTGCGACGCAGGACGCGCAGGTCATGCCGCTCACGTCGAAGGCAAGCTCGCGAACAGAGGCGACGGTCGCCGCGCTGTCGGTCATCGGAATAGCCATCGGGGCGTTTCACCCGCCCATTGCTCATATTTAGCGCCGAATTTTTGATGCAGATGACGCTCCTCCGGCAGCACGCTCAAGTAATGCAGAGCGACGGCCACGAGCGGGGCGAGAAGCGTGACGGTCCAGGAGCCGAGCACGAGCCCGAGACCGAAGACGAGCGTGACATAGGAGACATAAATGGGGTTGCGGGAATAGAAATAGGGACCGTCGGTCACGAGCGCAGTCGCCGGGCGATTGGCCTGGATGGGGGTGTCGTGCTCCCGCAGCACGCGCGCGCACCACAGATTAGTGAGCACCGCCGCGACCACGAGGGGGCCGCCGATCACCGTAAGAAGCGCGTCGGGCCGGTCCGTGCCCAACGACAAGTCGACGGCGAGGCCAAGGACGATCGCCCCGCCGACGAGAAGCTGCGGCCAGGGCCTCAGTGCGGGGGCGGTTTCCGACGTAAGCTGTTCGTTCACGTTTTCCTCCTTGCTGTTCGTCCTAAGTGGCCTTTGCCGTCGCTGTTGCAAGCCGCGGAGCTCTGCCCGGTTCCGACAGGCCTAGCCAGTGCGGCGATTTTGGTGTAAGCGCCCTGTTCCTAAAAATTCTACGCCAGGGCCCTTTGGGCCGAGGTCCCAGAGGAGAGATTAAATGGCCGTTCCGAAGCGAAAAACCTCGCCGATGAAGCGCGGATTCCGCCGTTCCGCCGACGCGCTGAAGGCCCCGACCTATATCGAGGACAAGGACTCCGGCGAATTGCGCCGTCCGCATCACATCGACCTGAAGACCGGCATGTATCGCGGCCGCCAGGTGCTGAATTTGAAGCCGGAAGAGGCCTGAGCGTCGAGCCGGCGCGGCGTCAACGGCGCGCGCGCTGTCTGTGCCGAGGGGCTAAAGCCCGCCTCCGGCTCCTTCAACTCTTGCTTTCGGCAGGCGAAAGACCGTCCGACTGGCGTCGCCCGTTCATTGCGGCCGCCATGAGCGGCAGCATAAGGCCGCGCGGGACATGCCTCGCGAGGAGGACAATGAGCCGGTTCATGAGCCCCGGCACGACGACGCGCCGGCCCGCCATGAGGCCATCGTAACCCTGACGCGCCACTTCGGCGGCCGAGACGAGCGCCAGCCGCGCAGCGGCCATCTTCCCCTCCAGCGCGAAGCCCGATCTCGCCTGAAACCCCGTCTCGACCGGCCCCGGGCAGAGGCAAGAGACCTTCACGCCGCTTGGGCGAAGCTCCTCCGTCAGGGCTTCGCTGAATGAAAGCACATAGGCCTTCGTAGCGTAATAAACCGCGAAATTCGGCCCGGGCATGAAGGCGGCGATGGACGCCACATTCAGGATCGCTCCCTGAGTGGCGACGATTGCGGGCAGGAAACGCAACGTGAGCGCGGTCAAGGCGCGCACGTTCAGATCGACCATGGCGAGCTGCTCGGCCGGATCAAGCGTCTCCACGCGACCCAGCAACCCGAAGCCGGCATTGTTGACGAGAATCTCGGCCCGCGCCCCCGCCTCGTCGAGCGCCTGCGCCAGCGCGTCGATTGCGCCCGTCTCGCTGAGATCGAGCCCGACGACGAGAGGCTTCCTTTCAGCGCCGCGCGCGACGATTTCGTCGGCGAGCGCCTCGAGCCGGTCGGCGCGACGCGCAACGAGCGCGAGATCATGTCCTCGCGCCGCAAAAACGCGCGCCAGCTCGGCGCCGATCCCCTCGGAGGCGCCAGTGACGATCGCCACCCCGCGCCGCTTTGCGTCCGCAGTCGTCATGAAGTCTCCAAAGGTCAAATGCGCTTGTAGACGGTGATCGTGCTCAGGAGTTGGACCAGGGTCCGCGCGGCTCGGTGGCGTCGCTCGACGCCTCGTCGCGAGCGTATTGCCGCAGCGTCACGCGCTCGCGCGTCGACACGCCAAGCAGCTCGGCGACGCGCCAGACGACATTCTCCTCGCATTCGTCGATGTCGCCGTCTGCGTAAGCGAGCTCCCAGAGCATGCCGACGAGCTGGCGGCGGCCCTCCTCGTCGAGCGCACGTTTCAAGACGCTGGTGAAATGATAGAGATCGACGGCCTCGCGCTCGCTCTCGCTCGCATGCGCGATCAAGTCGCGCGCCTGCGCATGGGAGAGATTGAAGCGCTCTTCGACGAGTTTCTGCACTCGCGTGCGCTCGTTGGCGTCGAACTCGCCGTCGATGGCGGCGATATGGACGAGCAGCGCAGCGGCGGCCAGATGGTAGTCCTGGTCCTCGAAGACGCGCTCTTGCGGCGCCTCGAACAGCTCGCCGATGAAGCTCTTGAGCGTGTCGAACATTCGCGTTGGGACCCCACAGCCGGTGCAGCGCTCTATAGCGCGGCAGGAGTTGCGCGTCTATTGCGGCTCCTACGGGTTTCTTGAAGCTCAGACGCCCACGCGACGCGGCCTGCTCGGCGCCGTCAGCACCGCACAGGGCGCTTCCCGCAACACCTGCTCCGTCGTGCTACCGGTGATTGCGTCGATGAGATCCTTGTGGCCCTCGGTCGCCATGACGATCAGGTCCGGGCCAATTTCCTCGGCGACCTCGAGGATCGTCTCGACGACTGGTCCGCGCCGCAGCTCGACATGCGGCAACAGATTGCCATAGGTGGGCAGTGTGTCGCCGACATGCAGCATATGAAACTCGGCCGTAGGCTCGAGCATACGCACGAAGGGGGAGGCGAAGCCCCAGGCGTGCATCGGCGCGACCTCGGCGGAGACGGGCATCAGCACGCGCCTCAATTTGATCTTGCCGGTCGCCGGCTCGACGAAGCCATGCGCGCCAGCGCGCAGGAACAGGGCCGGCGCGTGCGAAAGCCTGGCGCTCTCCTCGGCGAGCGAGCCGGCGAGCAGGCGCTCGAGCCAGCCCGGAGCATGCGTCGCGAGCACCAGGAGATCGCAGGCGTTCGCCTCGGCGTAGGCGCCGATCGCGGAAGCTATGTCCTCCGACGCGACCGACTTATTGACGATGCGGACGCCCAAACGCTCTTCGACCGCTGCGGGCTCGACCCCCGGCTCGATAAGTCTCCAGCGCTGAAAAAATTCGCGCGCTTTCGGAAAACGGTCTTCGGCGGCGAGAAGTCCCGGTTCTCCATCCACGTGGAGAACATGCAGCGCGCTCCTTCCTGCGACCGCAAGCCGCAGGGCGTGAACGAAAGCGCCTTCATTCTCCTCGGAGAAGTCGGTGGGATGCAGTATGGCGTGGAACGGGCAGTCTTCCATGCGCGCCTCGGCGGTGTTGGAGCCAGTCGGGCTCTCGTTTCAAACCTCAATCGACCGATGTTAGGACATCGGCGCACGTCGAGCCAGCGCGCTCGATCCGCAGGGCGGTCGCCCCACTCAGTGGTGGTTGCGGGCGGCGAATCCCTTGCCCCAGACGAGCCCCAGTCCGTGGAGGCGCTCCAACAGATGCTCGGCGAAGCCTCCGGCGTGAGCGGGCTCCGAGAGCACTGCGGCGCCGCAGAATTCCTCGCGCAGCGCCGCCGCCTTCTTCCCCTTCCCCAGAGCTTCGAGCGCGTCCGCAGCGACGAAGGCGGCCTCGATCGTCCAAGGGTGGCGAGCGCGGCCCCCCGCCTTCAGTCTTGCGAGCGCCCCTTCTGCGAGCGCAAGGGCCTCGCGCGCGAGGCCAAGCTTCAGCAACACTGTCGCACACTCCGTCTGGCGCCGGCCCGTCGCCGGATAGTCGAGGCCAAAGCTCGTTTCGAAGATGTTGCGCGACCGTTCGAGCAAAACACGCGCCCCGGCGAAATCCCCTCGAGCGCAGCGCGCCGTCGCGAGATTGTCCAGGCTCGCCGCGGTCTCGGGATGGCTCGGTCCAAAAAGGCTCTCGCGGATGGAGAGCGCGGACGCGAACAAGGCCTCCGCGCCCGCTTGATCGCCATCGACGAGAAGATAGTCGCCAGCGCGGACCTGAAGATCGGCGCGCGCTTCATTGAACTCCGTCCGCGCTCGATTCCCGGCGCAAATCTCGACGAGATGAGGCGTCAACTTAGCGCAAAGCGACCGCGACTCGGGGTTTCCAAAGGCGTCCGCGGGATAGATTTCGGCTAGGCGCCCGACGAGGCTCTCGGCGACGGCCTCGCTGTCCGCCATTTGCCGCACGCGTTCACGCGCCAGCTCGTGAATCGCCTGACGCATGAGCAGCGCGGGAACGCCGTCTGCGAACGGCGCGGATTTCGCCAGCGCGAGATCGGCCAGGATGTGAATCGCCGACTTTGTCTCGGCCGGATCGCGATTTACGCCTTCGACCAGAAGCAGCGGCGCGCGCTCGCGGGCGCAAAGACCCAGAAAGGCGACGAGCTGCTCCGCCGTGGAGCTCAGTCTTCGCGCAGCGCCGAGCGACAGACCGAAAGCGGCGGTTAGCGCGGTCGAACTCCCCTGCCGGCGGGGAGCTGATGAGATCAGCAGCCGCGCATTGGCTGCATAGGCGGAAAAGGGCGTTCTCATGCGCCGGCATTGGGCCGCCGCGAGCTCCAACGTCAGCGGAGTCGAGTCGAGAACGTCGATGAGCTCCGCCGCTCCCGCCTCGTCGCGCGCCCCTGCGTGCCCGCGCAGGAAAGCAAAGGCTTCCCCGGGGACGAGCGGATCGAGCGAGGCTTGATCCGCCCAGTCGTCCCATCCCCCGACCGTTGCGGGGATCGCGCGCTCTGCGCCTTCGAGTTCCGCGTCCTTCCGCGCGAGCGCGCCGGCGTCGGGCTCCGCCGCGTGGCGGGACTCGTAGACGTCGAGCCGAGCGCACAGGTTTTCGACCTCGCGCGCAAGCGCGCTCTTTTGGAGCCTGAGCGCTTCGAGTTCGGTCATAGCCGCTTCAAGACGCGTGTTGGTTTCCGCGAGCTCCTGCCCGCGTTCCGCGACTTCGCTCTCCAGTCGCGAGACGTTGCGGCTCGAGGCGTCGAGTCGCTCCTCGAGCGCCTGCGCCTGAAAGAGCCGGCGTCCCGAGTTGATCATCGCTCGGGTCCGGGCAAACTTGACGGAGTCGAGCTCCTGCTCGAGCCGTCGTTCTCGCGCCGCGCATCGCGCGAGCAGCATCGAGTGCTGCGCGTCGATCTGCTCGAAGGAGAACGGCATGCGACTCTCGAGGCGACCCCGCGTCAAGCGCGCGGCCCGTCGCTGCAGCAAGGGGAGGATGCTTAAAAAAAGCAGCCCGGCGATGAGGAAGCCGAGCGTGAGATACATCGCTTGCTCGATCAAGGCGCACCTCCAAACGCGGCCTGCGACTCCGGGCTCGGCCTTGGCTCGCGCTTCGCCTCGACGCGCGCACGGCGGAGGCGGAAGGGCCAATACTTCGCCTGCGCAATAGAACTGGCGTTTTTCTTGGAGAGGGCAAGCCGAGTCGCAGCGCTTTTTTTACGTCCATCGGCCCTTATTTTCGCCGCCATCCGCGCTGATTCTCGGGCCGGGAGCTAAGGAAAAACGTGGACAATCCAGCATGCTGAGGTCACAACGCGCTCTGATCGGATGCTGCTCGGCAGCTCTCTGGCTGCTGGCGGCGCCAGCCGGCGTCGCCCAATACTATGGCTCGCCCGACTCCTACTATTACAATTACGCTTCGCCCGAGGCTCGCGCCTACTATGATCGGAGATATTACGACGAGTATTATTATTCATATGGAGGCCGGTATTATGATCGCCGCGGCTACGGCCCGCGCGGCGATTATCCGCGCGGCTACTCCTCTCAGGACGATTATGCGCCCCGCGCCCGACCGCCGGCGCGGGCGCAAGAGGACAACTATTACCGTGATCCCTATGGCGCCGCCCCGCGCGCCGGACGCGGGCCCGGGGAAGCGCGAATGGCGGCGCTTCCCCCCGACGCGGATCCCGCTTATTCGACGGCGATGGACCTCGACCAAGGGATCGACTTCCGCCAGCGAACGGCGGCGCTCGTCGCCGATCCCTTCTCTCGTCGCAGCGGCGAGATCACGATCGACACGGGGCGCCGCAAGCTCTACCTCTCTCTCGGCGACGGGCGCGCGATCGAATATGGCATCGGCGTCGGACGCGAGGGCTTCGCCTGGAAAGGGCAGGCGGAGATCGGCCGCAAAGCCTATTGGCCGGGTTGGACGCCGCCCAAGGAAATGCTGCTGCGCCGGCCGGATCTGCCGCGTCACATGGAAGGCGGCATCGACAATCCGCTCGGCGCGCGGGCGCTCTATCTGTTCCGCGGCGACAAGGACACGATGTTCCGCATCCACGGCACGAATGAGCCGGACACGATCGGTCAGGCCGTTTCGTCGGGCTGCATCCGCATGCTCAACTCCGACGTGATCGACCTGTATCAGCGTGTCCGGAAAGGCGCGCGGGTCGTCGTTCTTTAAGGCGACGAGCGCTTCAGCCGCCCGTTTGAAACTCGAGCCGCGCGTCGCCTGCTTGCGGCGTCACGCCGGCGCGAAGCGCGTCTTCGAGCCGGTCGAGCCGGATCATCGCGAGGCCCAGTTCGCCCTGTCGGGAGCCGGTGACTCCGAGATCGATCTCGCCCGCCTTGACCGGCGTTCCGGGCTCGGGCGCGCCGCCTTCGGCGCGATAGCGGGTGATGCGCCGGCGCGCGAGGCCGCGGTGCTGCGTGCGCGCGACGACTTCCTGGCCGACAAAGCAGCCTTTCTTGAAATCGACGCCGGCGAGAAGGTCCATGTTGACCTCATGCGGAAAGGCTTCGCCATAGGAAAAATCCAGCCCGCCCTCCGGCACCCCCGCGGCGACGCGGCGCGCGTCATAATCGGCGCGCTCCGCTCCGGCTTCGAGCGAGTCTCGCGGCGCAATCGCCCGAAATCCCAACGCCTCGGCGCGCGGATCGGGCGCGACGGCGAGCGCGGCGGAGCCTGCCTGTGAGGCTTCGGTCAGCGCGAAGACCGCGAGCCGATCGCTCAAGGAAGCGATCGTCACGCCCGAACGCAGACGATACAGGGCGAGACGCTTCATGAGATCGGCCTCGAGCGCCTTGGGGCAGTCGATGAGATATCGGCGGCCTTCTCCTTCTCCGATCGCGAAAAGCAAAAAATCGAACAAAATCTTGCCCTGCGGCGCGAGCAGCCCGCAAAAGCGCGCTTCTCCCGGTCCGAGACGCTGCACGTCGTTTGTCACGAGTCCATGCAGAAATTTAGTAGCGTCGGCGCCGGCGACCTCGACGACGCCGCGATCCGCAAGAAGGATAGGCTCTGTCATTCAAGTAACGCTTTCCTTGAGGGCGGAAACGGGGCTTGGCGGCGCGCTTGACTTGACATGCGTCTCACGCAAGTTTCCGTCAAGCCGACAACGGTTCCGCGCCCTTGACGGGTTTGCGACATCGCGCGCGGCGCCACCGCCTCTGCAAGCAAGGCGCCACGTCATGGCTGAGAGCTTCGACACGATTCTTTCCGGCGGCCTCCTCGTCAATCATGACGGCGAGGGGTTGCGCGACGTCGGGCTTAGGGGCGGAAAGATCGCCGAGATCGGCGACCTCGCCCGCGCTTCGGCCGCTGAGCGCGTCGACTGCGCCGGTCTGCATATTCTGCCGGGCGTCGTTGACACGCAGGTGCATTTCCGCGAGCCCGGCGCAACCCACAAGGAAGATCTCGAGACAGGCTCGCGCGCTGCGGTTCTGGGCGGCGTGACGGCCGTGTTCGAAATGCCGAACACCAAGCCGCTCACGACGACCGCGGGCGATCTAGCCGACAAGGTCGCGCGCGCCAAGGGCCGCATGCATTGCGACTTCGCCTTCTGGGTCGGCGGCACTCATGAGAACGCGCGCGATATCCCGGAGCTCGAGCGAGAGCCAGGCGCGGCGGGAATCAAGGTCTTCATGGGCTCTTCGACCGGTTCGCTGCTCGTCGCGGACGATGCGGGGATCGCCGAGATTCTCTCGCACACCCGCCGCCGCGCCGCCTTCCACGCCGAGGACGAAGCACGCCTCAAGGAGCGCGCGAGCCTCAGAGTCGCGGGCGATCCATCCTCGCATCCCGTCTGGCGCGATGCGCAAACCGCGCTGCTTGCGACGGAACGGCTCCTCCGGATCGCGCGGGAGAAGCGGGCGCTGGTGCATGTTCTGCATGTCTCGACGGCCCACGAGATGGCGCTGCTGGCGAGCCACAAAGACATCGCCAGCGTCGAGGCGACGCCGCATCATCTCACCTTGAGCGACGCGGATTACCTGCGCATCCGCACGCTCGCGCAGATGAATCCGCCGGTGCGCGACGCGACGCATCGCGAGCGGATTTGGCGCGCCCTGCAACAGGGCGTTGTCGACATTCTGGGCTCCGACCACGCGCCACACACGCTGGAAGAGAAGGCGAAGCCCTATCCCGAGAGCCCCTCCGGCATGCCGGGCGTGCAGACGCTCGTGCCGATCATGCTCGATCATGTACATGCGGGACGGCTCACGCTGCAGCGCCTCGTCGATCTGACGAGCGCCGGGCCGGCGCGACTTTTCGGCATGGCCGGCAAAGGCCGCGTCGCGGCGGGCTATGACGCGGATCTCACGGTCGTCGACCTGAAGCGGCGCAAAACGATCCGTAACGATTGGATCGCCTCGCGCTGCGGCTGGACGCCCTATGACGGGCGCGAGGTGACGGGCTGGCCGGTCGGAACTTTCGTGCGCGGCGCCAAGGTCATGTGGGAAGGCGAGCTCGTCACGCCCGCAACCGGCGCGCCGATGCGCTTTCATGCGGCGCTTTAGGCGCCGGGCGCCCGGAAAGGAGCAGCCATGCGCTCATTGTTTCGATCTTTCGCGCTCTGCCCTTTCACGCTCGCGCTCCTTACGGCGTCGCCGTCGCAGGGAGCGGCCTTCCGCGCCGCCTATCCCGGCTGCGCCGACAAGGAAACGGCGAAGCAGGCGCTCAAGGACCCCAGGGACCCGAGCGGCGCCAAATCCGCGGCGCTCTTGAAGAGCAAGGTCGACGCGGGTCTCTGCATCCAGTTCTCGAAAGGACAGCAAGTCTCGATCGACGAGCGCGACGGCTCGCTGTGGTGCGTCCGTCGCACCGGCGATCTCGATTGCTATTGGACGCTCGACAAGGCTGTCGATCCCAATCCGCCGATCACCTCCGGCGGCGGCGGACAAGGCGGCGGCCAGCCGGGCCGCAAGGGACGGCGGTGACGGCGCGGCTTTTGACGGGTTCCCGCCTAGCCCTTCATCCCCTGTCGCGCGTGCCGATCGGCTCCTGGAAGGAGAGCCCCGTGTCCCAGGGAAAATAGATCCATGTCTCCTGCGGGATCTCCCGCACATGGGCGTCGACGAGCGGGAGCCCGAGGGGCTTGGCGTAGACGGTCGCGAAAAAGGCGCCCGGCAGCTGCGCCCTGACCACCTTCGCCGTGCGGCCCGTATCGACCAGATCGTCGACGATGAGCACCTCCCCGGCCGGCCGCGCCAAAATGTCCTCGGAAAGCGACTTCAGCACGGCGATTTCGCCGCGCGTCGTCTCCTCGTGATAGCTCACGACGCAAATCGTCTCGATCACCCGGATGCCGAGCTCGCGAGCGATGACGCCCGCCGGAAAGAGCCCGCCGCGCGACACCGCGGCGATGGCCGAGAAGCCGCCGTGCTCGGCTAAGCGATGCGCGAGCGCGCGCGTGTCGGCGTGAAACTGATCCCAGGAAAGGTGGAGAGACTGTCGCATGGGCTTTTTCAGCACGTCGCCCCGTCATTGCGCAAGCGGGCGAGCAGCTCCCGCACCGCGGCGGACGCCAAAGCAAGCGCTGCGGCGTCGCGGGAGCGCAGCACGATCTCATTATGGACGCCGGCCTGCGAGAAATGCGGGTAGGAGCCAGCGCTGACCTCGGGATGAGCGGCCGCCAGCTTGGTGAGCCCCTCCGCATATTTCCCTTCGGGAACGCCGGCCGCGTCAATCGTCTCGACGAGCACGCGGACGCCAGTCTTAAGTTTTGGCGCCGCGGCGTCCAACATGAGGTGCATGATCATCGGCACGCCGGCCATGACAATCACATTGCCGATCATGAATCCGGGCGCCTTGGTGAGGCTGTTCTCGACGAGCTCGGCGCCCTTCGGGATACGCGCCATGCGGCGGCGCGCTGCGTTGAGCTGATCGAGCTTCAAGCGCTCGAGCAGCATCGCGATGGCGCGCGGGTCTTCCTCGATGGGGACGCCGAAAGCGCGCGCGATCGCATCGGCGGTGATGTCGTCATGCGTCGGCCCGATCCCGCCCGTGGTGAAGACATAGTCATAGCGCCCGCGCAGGGCGTCGACCGCGGCGACGATCTCCTCCTCGACGTCAGGCACGACGCGAACCTCTCGCAGATCCACGCCCATCTCGGCGAGATAGCGCGCGATGTAATGGCTGTTCTGGTCCTGCGTGCGGCCGGACAGGATTTCGTCGCCGATGACGAGCACGGCCGCCGTGACGATGTCGCTTTGCGCTGAAGGCGCCATGCCCGTTCCTTGGTGTTGAGTCGAGGATCATAGGCGGCGCGACGCTTGAGGCAAGGGGCGAGCCGGATCGCGATCGGGCCATCGACTCAAAAGCCCGTTGAGCCTAGTCTTGCCTTCCTTCGCTCAAAAAGGACCAGCGACGACCATGGCGACGGTTCGGCTGCTTGGCGACGACGAACTCTCTCCCGAAGCGCAAGCCGTCTTCGCCGACATTCGCGCGACCCGGCAAACGGACTACGTCAACAATTTCTGGCGAGCGCTGGCCCATGATCCGGCGACGCTGAAGCGCACCTGGGAGAGCGTCAAGGCGATCATGGGGCCGGGCGCGCTCGATCCAAAAGTCAAGGAAATGATCTACATCGCCGTCTCGGTCGCGCACGCCTGCCCCTATTGCGTCCATTCTCACACGGCGGGCGCGCGCGCCAAGGGCATGTCGGAGGCGGAATATCGGGAGCTGTTGGCGATCGTCGGCATGGCTTCCGAGACCAACCGGCTCGTCACGGCGCTTGGCGTGCCGATCGACGAAGTTTTCGAGGTCCACTGAAGACCCTGTTCTCGGACGCTCTCAATCCAAAATGCTGGCGTCGATCCGCTCGACGGAGCTCACGCCGGTCAGCGTCATCGCGACGCGCATCTCCTCCGCGATCATCGCCAGCATCTCTCTCACTCCCCGCTCTCCATGCGCCGCGAGCGCGAAGGCTTGAGCGCGTCCGAGCAGCACGCCCTTCGCGCCGAGCGCCAGCATGCGCACGACGTCGAGACCGGAGCGCACGCCCGAGTCGGCAAAGATCAGGAGGTTGTCGCCGATCGCATCCCTAATCTTCGGCAGCGCCCGCGCCGTCGAGGCGGCGCCGTCCAATTGCCGCCCGCCGTGGTTCGAGACGACGATCGCATCCGCCCCGAAGCGCGCGGCGTCGCGCGCGTCCTCGGCGGTGAGCACGCCCTTGATGATCAGCGGCCCCCTCCAAAAGTCGCGCAGCCATTCGAGATCCGACCAGCCAATCGAGGGATCCATATTGGCGGAGAGCCAGCCGATATAGTCCTCGAGCCCGATCCGGCGACCGAGATATTTTGAAATATTGCCGAGGTCATGGGGCCGCCCACGTAAGCCCACGTCCCAGGTCCAAGCGGGCTTGGCCAAAGCCTGCAACAGCCGGCGCTGCGCCTTGAACGGCCCCGCCAATCCCGAATGCGCGTCGCGCCACCGTGTTCCCGTCACGGGCAAGTCGACCGTGAAGACGAGGGTGGTCACGCCCGCTTCCTGCGCCCGCTCGAGAACGCTGCGCATGAAGCCGCGGTCCTTCAGGACATAGAGCTGAAACCAAAGCGGCGCGGAGCATTGTTCGGCGATCTCCTCGATGGCGCAGATCGAGACCGTCGAGGGCGCATAGGGCGCGCCCACCGAGGCGGCCGCTCTGGCGACGGCCGCCTCGCCGCGCCGCCAGAACATCCCCGTCATGCCGACGGGGGCGAGAACGACCGGAAGGGCGACGCGCCGCCCGAACCACTCGGTCTCGAGGCTCAAATCCTCGACATTGGCGAGCACGCGCTGCTTGAGCCGCACTTGCGCCAGATCGGCTATATTCGCGGCGAGCGTCTGTTCCGCGCCGGCGCCGCCGTCGATATAATCGAAAAGAAAGCGCGGCAGCCGCCGCCGCGCCGCCTCCCGATAATCCTCGACGCAGGAAATGATCATGCGCCGTTCTCGCCCAAAGGCGCGCCGGGGGCAAATCGGCGCGCTGGGTCCGCCTTGACGCGTCGGGCCGCCGGCGCGAGCTTCCTTTGGGCCGCAGTGCGGATCGGCTCGATCAGCAGCGGCATGCCGCCTTTCGGCCTTGTCGTGAAGCGCGCGTCGATCGCCAGCCGGCGCCCCGGAACGGTCGAGAAGCGAAACTCGCGCACGAAGCTTGCGAGCAGCGTCGCCATTTCGAGCATCGCGAAGCTCATGCCCAGGCAAATGCGCGGTCCGGCGCCGAAGGGCATGTAGGCATAGCGATGTCGCGCCTTGACCTTCTCCGGCGCAAAGCGATCGGGATCGAAGCCTTGCGGATCATCCCACAACTTTTCATGCCGATGCAGACACCAGAGCAGAACGACGATCGTCTCGCCTCTGGAAAAATTGTAAGGTCCGAGAGTTGTGTCCTTGCGCGGCTGGCGCGCGAATCCGGCGGCCGGGGGAAAGAGCCGCATCGATTCCTGCAGGACCTGACGCGTGAAGACCAGCTTCTCGACGGTCGCGGGACCGATCTCCTCTTCGCCCGCAATCGTCCAGACTTCATCGCGCAGCCGTTCCTGCGAAGCCTGATCTTTGGCGAGAAGCCACAGCGTCCAACCCATTGCGACGGCCGAGGTCTCATGGCCGGCGACGAGGAAGGTGTGAAGATTGGCCTGGAGCTCAGCGTCGGTCATCACGCGTCCCGTCTCGGGATCTCTGGCGGAGAGCAGGAGTTGCAAAAGGTCCTTGCGCTCGATGTCGGAAGCGCGCCGCTCCTTGATCACGGCTCGCGTCGCCCGGCTCAAATAGCGCGAGGCGGCGGCGGCGCGGAAATAGCCCGGATGCGGGATCCAATCCGCGGGTAGACCGAGCATCGCGAAAATGCGCCGCCAGCCGATGACTCCGAGCGCGGGGGCGAGCTCGGCGATGAATTTCTCGCGGTCGAAGCTGGCGTTGACGCCGAGCACGCTGCGCAAGATGACCTCGAAGGTCACGCGCGACATGGCCGGCGCCACGTCGACAGGCGTTCCCGCCTCTAGCCGCCGCCACAGCGCAATTTGCTCGCGCGCGCAGGCCGCGAAAGTCTCCACCTGCGCGAGAAGGCTTTCGTGGCGAAACGCCGCCGAGACCGCGCGCCGCTGCCACTTCCAATCGGCGCCTTCGGCGAAGAAGAGGCTCTCTTTGTTGATCGGACCGGAAAGCGTTTTCACGGTCAGGCGGTCGCGCGGAAACTCCTCGGCGCGCGTCACCAGCATCTCTTCGATGAGCGCCGGTTTCATGATGAGATTGATCTTTGGCGTGATCGGCGGCAAACCGGGAAGGACGAAGCAGTCCTCGCGGTAGGCGGCGTGCGGATAGTTCATCAGGAAATTGTCGCGTATGGCCCAGATGGAGGGCTTCTCGAGCGGCGCGAAGGGCATGAAGTCCGGGTCGTGGAGAATGGATGGACTTTCGAGTCGGCGACAGTCCAGTGTACATCCTGGCGATGTGAAGATGTGGCTCGATTGTTTCGGTGGCGTCGCAGAGTAAAAGGGAATGCATCAATAAATTGGATGATGCGCGCAAAGTCCGCGCACGTCCTCGCGAATAGCGTCGATATCGCACTCGTTTGCAGGCTCGGCGAGCACGCGCAAGATCCATAGGCCGATCTGACGGAATTCCTGCTCCGAGAAACCCCGCGCGGCGCCGGCGTTGCTTGACAGCCGCAGGCCCGAGGGCGCTTCGGGCGGATGCGGATCGAAGGGGATGAGGTTCTTGTTCACCGCGAGGCCCGCGCGCTCGAGCGCCTTGGCCGCCAAATCGCCGGTGACCCGCTTTGCGGAAAGATCGACGAGCATCAGGCCTAAGTCGGTCCCGCCCGTGACGATCCGCAGCCCGCCTTCGGCCAGCGTCTGGGCGAGCGCGCGCGCGCCATCGAGCACCGATTGACTGTAGCCCGCAAACTCCTGGCGCAAGGCTTCGCCAAGACAGGCGGCTTTGCCTGCGACGGCGTGCAGCATCACCGAGCCCTGCACACCCGGAAAGATCCCGGCGTTGATCGAAGAGGAGAGCGCGGGATCGTTCCACAGCACGAGGCCGCCACGCGCGCCGCGCAGCGACTTGTAGGTCGTCGTGGTCACGACATGAGCATGCGGGAAGGGATCGGGATGGAGCCTCGCGGCGACGAGCCCGGCAAAATGCGCCATGTCGACGAGTAGCAGCGCGCCGACCTCATCGGCGATCGCGCGGAAGGCCGCGAAGTCGATGACGCGCGGATAGGCGGAGCCCCCCGCGACGATCATCTTCGGCCGGCGCTTGAGCGCGAGATCGCGAACTTCGTCGAGATCGATCCGCTCCGTGTCGTGCCGCACGCCATAAGTCACGATCTCATAATCGCGGCCAGTCAGCGTCGCTTTGTGGCCATGGCTGATGTGGCCGCCAGCCGCGACATTCATCGACAGCAGCACGTCGCCAAGCTGCAAAAGGCCAAGGAAAACGCCGGCGTTGGCGTTGGAGCCGGAATGCGGCTGCACATTGGCGAAACGGCAGCCGAAGAGTTGCGTCGCCCGCTCGACGGCCAGAGACTCGATCTCATCGGCAAACTGCGCGCCGCCGTAGTAGCGCGCGAACGGCGCGCCCTCGACGGTCTTGTTCGTCAAGATCGAGCCCTGCGCCTCGAGCACGAGCCGCGAGACGATGTTTTCCGAGGCGATGAGCTCGATTCCCTCCTGCTGCCGCCGCTGCTCGCCGCGGATGGAGCGCGCGAGTTCGGGATCGGCATCGAGGCCGAGGGAGAAATAGCCGTCGTGGAGGTGAGACATGGCGGAATTGCGAGCATGGTCAGGCAAGAGACTGTTCTTACCGCAAAGCTGTGGCGCGGCAATAGAGGGCAAGCATAGGCTCGGCCGAAGGCTGGATCAGCGTCGCAAATGCGAGAGAAATTTGGCGCCCCCGTTGCATGTGCGTTGACGCACCGACGAAAGAGAGCTGGACCGCTACTCTGCCATCATCGCGTTTAAGTCTGCCGGGACCAGAACAATGATGACCGCCATTCGAAGCCTGATCGATCGTGAAACGACGCTCGCTCTGCCGGCAGCCGAAATCAGGCCGCGCGCCGATCTCTACGCCCTGGGTCTCACCGCCTTTGAAGCCGTCCGGCTGCTCGTCGCCATCGAGCGTGAGTTCAATGCCCAGTTGCCCCGAGAGATGCTGAAGCGGGAGACGGCGCGCTCGATCGAGGCGATCGTTCAGGCGTTCCAGGCCCTCCGGCCCCTCCCGGTCCACGCCGAGGAGTGGCGCGAGGCGGCCTAACGAGGAACCGCATATCTCACCGAGGCGCGCCGGGCGTGGCGCGCGCCGATCCATCGACCGCGCGCCGTCCCAGCGCCGGATCATCGGTGAAAAAAGCGTCGACGCCCGCCTCGATGTAGTGGCGAATCTCCGCGATGCTGCCTTCCGGATTGCGCGCGTTGTCCCCGGCGCCGTTGCGGAACTCCCGCGGGAGAAATTTGTTCTCGGGACGGAAGGTCCAGGCGCAGACAAGCAGTCCCGCCTCGTGCGCCCGTTCGATCAGTCCGGTCGGGTTCGTCAACCGGTCGTCCGGCCCGGAGGGTATGAGATCGCGCGCATAAGGCGCGATCCAGTCGGCGTATTCGGCGATCTCGGCCAGCGCGTGCTTCGTTTTTAGGCGCTCGGCCCAGCTTCGCATGTCCTGCGCCGCGGCTCGGTCCGCCGGCGTTTCCCCGGGCGCGCTCTCCGTCAACTGCATCAATTGGAAATTTGGGTCGCCGTCGAGCAGGCTCCGCAGCCGTTGCAGATTGCCGATCTCGAAACTCTGCACGATCACCCGCATCGTCATCAGCGCCTTCCGGGTCGGGCGCAGCGCCGTCAGAAACCGGTGCTCCAGCGGCAAGCCGATCGAAGCGAAATAGGTCGAATGCTTGAGCTCGGGGATCAGTCCGATCGGGCGTCCGCCTGTGGCGGCCTCGGCCGCGACGAAATCGACGATCTCGTCAAAGCTCAGGATCTGAAAGTCGCCGTCGTAGGAATGGCTTTCCGGCCGCAGAGGCGCCTCGAGCCGCTCCCTCGCGCGTAGGGTCTTGAGTTCTGCAAGGGTAAAATCCTCGGTGAACCAGCCCTCGACTTCCTTGCCGTCGATCTTCTTCTTCATGCGTCGATCGGCGAACTCGCGCCGGTGCGCCACGTCAGTGGTGTCGGCGATGTTGTTTTCGTGACGAGCCACCAGAACGCCGTCGCGCGTCGCGACCAAATCGGGCTCGATGAAATCCGCCCCGTCGGCGATGGCCTTTGCATAGGACGCGAGCGTATGCTCCGGCCGAAGCGCGCAAGCCCCTCGGTGCCCGAACACCAGGGCGCGCTTGGGTCGGTCCAATTTGGCTCGGCCGGACCCTTGCGCCTCAGCGGGCCCGGCTGGCGGCACATCCCCCAACGCCATGGCTGCACCCATCTTCAGTAGCCCTCGCCGCGACAAACCTCTCGCCACTTTCGCCCTTTTTGGCTCGCCGAAGGTGGCCCGCTCCGTGGAGCGGCAAAGGTTAGTTCAGGAGGGCGGTTTGGACCAGTAGCTAAAAGCCGGCGGCGGGGCGGGGGCGTCGTCCGAGGTCAGCGGTCCCGCTTCATGGGGGAAATATGCTGGCTGACATAACCCTCGAGCGCCTGCGCCGTGTCGGTCATGGGCTCTTGACTGACGGTGATGAAACCGCCGCTCGGTCGGTCAAGATCCTGAATGAGCAAAATGACGCCGGCGACAAGCAGGCACGCGACATAAGTGGGCCGGCGCCAGTGACGCCGGTCGATTGCGCTTGCATAACCCGTAAGCCAAAGCGCGGTGACCGCAACGGAATAGAGCCCCACAAAAACGATGTTCGGCACGCGGTTGCGTATGATCGTCAAACGCTTCTGCTGGTCGTCGAAAACCTGATTTAGCGCCTGGATGTATAGCCCTGTGGGAACCATGGCGTTGTCTTTCACCGACGCTGCCTGAGCCTGACGCCACAGCGCCTCCTGGATGTCCCTGGAGCGTTGCAGAGCTTCGACGCTTTCCGGTGACGATTGCTCGCGCTCGCCGAAATTGACGCGGATTCGCGCGTAGTCCCTGAAGAGTTTTAGGCTTTCGCCGTCATAGGGGGCGGGCAGCAGCCGGGCGCGCAGCGTCGCGGTGCCGATGGCGTTGGCTTCGCTCACCAGCGCGTCCCGCCGTGCCTCAAAGCGATTCAGCGCCATGGAGAAGGTGAAGCCGATCATCAGAGCGAGGAGTCCGAGCACCGAGGCTTCGAGGGTCGAGACATTCGCGCCCTCCTCCACCTTCGTTCCAAGCAGATGCCCCGTTTCGATTGCGACGAAAAATGCGGCGATGCTTCCAACGAAAACGATCGTCAGGGGGAAATAGGTGAGTTCGACCATCGTCCGAATGGGATCCTACGCTAGACGTCTGCGGGGAGGCTCCTTTTAGGGTAAGGCCCAGCCCCAATCCATAGCGGCGCCGCGTCCGAGGAACCCGCATGGGCTTTGACACCCGACGAGGTTTGCCGTGATTTCCCGAAGATCTGGCCTTTGAGCTGGATCGCGCACGGGCTGGGAGCGCTTGCCGCAGCCCAACCTTAAGGGCGCGGAATGCCGCGGCCTGAGCGGTCTCCCGAGCAGCCGTCGCCGCATCGGTCCGCGCAGAGTTCTACGCGGCGTTCTTGCCCGAAGCCGAAATCTCTGAGGACGTCTTTTCTAAAGCCGCATTCGCCTGTTTTTTCAGGATCTCGAGGCTCTCTTCCATCTTGGTTGTGGGCGAGGCGGGTTTCCGCGCCTTGTGGGCGAACCTGATCAGCTTGATCGCGAGGGCCGCCATTCCGTCGATGGCGTTCTCCAGCATCCGGGTCGCCGCAGGCGTCGCCCGCTCTTGGAACAGCCGGAGCGATTCGCCCGTCCGGCCCGCGACGCTCGCCGTGGCGCGGGAAGCCTTTTCGGTCAGCGCATTGGCCTTGAGCAACGAATGGATCTTGGCGTTCAGCCGCGTCGCCTCGCTCTCCAGCCGCCAATTGGCGAGTTGCTGCTGTCTCAAGTCGCCCAACAACTCGCCTTGCGCACTGCGCAGGAGCGTGACTTCTTTCTCGAGCTTTTCGAGGCGATCCTTGATGGCGTCGACCATCCGGAACGAAAACTTGCCCGCCTCCAAATTGGCCAGCGCAAGTTCGATTTCCATTTTGCAAGCCATGGTCCATCCTCCATCGCGAGATGAGACAAGATCGACGCCGCACGGTTAAAATTACGTTGCGACGCAGCTAAGACAGCCCGCTATTTCGAGAATCGCCCCGGAGCGGTTCGACCGCTCCGCGTAGATAGGGCGTTCGGGACTGCTGGTAACCCCGAACTTTCCGCCGTAGCCCGCTTAGAGCTTCCCCGCGGGGGTCGCGCGATCGACGGCGACCGGCAAAAGCTTGGCGAGACGCTCCCTCAGATTCTCAACAGAGAAGTCCGCCTTTTTCGCCATATCCAATATGCCCGGCCAACCAACCAGCTGAAGCGCCTCGACCGAGTTGAGGGGCTGGTTGGGGCCCGTGGAAACCCATGAGCGAACCTTGCTGATGAAGCCGCGTTCCTCGAACAGTTTCACGACGCGCGGCAAGCCGCCCTGGCTTTCAAAGTAGTCGCGAATGAGCTCCAGAACCTTATCCTCTTCAGAGGATCTAACGTTTTGATGCGTCTCATCCGGCTGATTCGGCGTTGCAACGGCAGCCTTAGCTTGGAACAACCGCTTGATCCAGTTCATGTAATCCTCCGTGTTGCGGCGCGCGCGAGGCGATGACCATGCGGTGCATAGCACAAATCCCCGTCCTGTCTTCCGCCGCCCTCGCGCTCTCAGGGCCAAAAAATTTCATGCCAGTGGGACTTCGGGAGTCGCCTTGACCTTGACATTATTCGCCGATGCTTTGGCCCGGTCCGTCATCGGGGCGCCCTCCCCTCGTCGGTCGCGAAAGTGGCGACCGCGCGGGGCCTGCGCCAAGGTTGACGCTCGCTGCGTCCCGCGCCGCCCTCCTCTCCACGCGTCGCTTCGGCAGCGCCCGGTCCCGCAGAGAATCATAGATCGGCGCCTCGCGCAGCAGCGTGGGCGCGATCATGGCGCAGAAACTCGCGCCGAGCATCGGCAACAGCAGCGTCGCGTCCGAGATCATCTCGGTGACGAGCACGATCCCCGTCAGCGGCGCGCGAACGACGGCCGTGAAGAACGCCGCCATGCCGACGACGGCGAAACCAACCGGTTGGACATAAAGCTCCGAAAACGAAAATTTGGCGATCTCACCACAGATCAGCCCTAGCTGCGCGCCGAGGACGAGCATCGGCGCAAATATGCCTCCCGGCGTGGTGGTCGCGTAAGAGGCGGTCGCGAGCCCGAAGCGGAGCAGAAGCATCAGGCAAAGCGCGGCGAGCGGCTGTCTTCCCAAAAGAGCCTCTTGCGTGAGTTGGTCGCCGCCGCCGACGAGCGCCGGAGAGAACCAAGCCAGCGCCCCGACGAGACCGCCGACCAGAATTGCGGTCAGTCCTGGCGCCCGGCTGTCAATCTTCTCCGCAACCGACATCGCCCCGAGCAGCAGTCTGCAGTAGAGCACGCCCGCCACTCCGGCGATCGCGCCGAACACGAAGTAGAGCGGACAGGTTTGCGGATCCGCGAAGGCCAGTTCCTCCACATGGAAGTCCGGCGCCGTGCCGAGGATGGCCTGAGACACAAAAATCGCGGTGGCGGAGGCGCCGAGGGCCGCGATGGCGATATGCAGTTTGAACTGACGCACGAGCTCCTCGAGCACAAAGATCGCCCCGGCGACCGGCGCATTGAACGCCGCGGCGAGGCCGGCCCCGGCGCCGGCGGCGAGCAGCACACGGCGCATCCTCCAGTTGAGCCCGAAAGCTTCCCCCCCGAGATTTCCGATGGTTGCGCCCATTTGCACGCTCGGGCCTTCGCGGCCGAGCGCGAGCCCCGATCCGATCGCCAGCAAGCCTCCAAAGAACTTCACGAGCAGTAAACTCGCAGGGGCGGGCGGCAATCTCCGGTTCAGCACGTTTTCCACATGCGGGATGCCGCTTCCGGAGGCGTACGGAGAAAAGCGGCGCACGAGCCAGGCCGCGATCCAGGCGGCAGCGGCGCAAACAACGACCATGAGCGCGAGGCCGCCGATGGCGTAAGGATGCGCCCACTCAACGAGCGCGTCGCGGAGATGATCGGCCTTCTCGAGAAAAAGGCGAAAGGACGCGCTCACGACGCCCACCCCGGAGCCGACGAGGAGAGACGCCGCTGAGACGGCCAAAATCCCGTCCTCTGGCCAATCGTTCGTCGGTGGCTCGACGTGCTGAGGCTCGATCGACCCCTCCTCCAGGCTCTGACTCTATGGCGGATCCTGCCGATTTCCGATCGGCGGCGTGCGACGGCTACATCCCGAATGATAGAATATCGTGAAGCGAGGAGCCAACGGGGCCGCGCCTGGGGGCGGGCGATCGCTCGGCCTCGCCCGGCCTCATTTTGGTCCGCTTCATCGTGAATTAACGGATCGAGCCCCACAATCGGGGGAAAACCATTTTCCCGAGGAGCGCCATGCCAGCTGCGGCGGGCGGCGCGTCAGGCCTGGCAAGGAGTAAAGCCGATGCGCGCATTCCTTTCTCGCATGGGACGAAACACGACATCGAACGTTTCCCTGGTGGAATACATACTGATCATCACAATGCTGATCCCCATCGCCAGTGCTGGGGCGTCCACACTCCTCGACAAGCTGCATTAGCGAGATTCTGTCGGCGGCATCTGCCGATCCTGGTCGTCGCAAGGCAGGGAACACCGGCCGTTGGGACGGCCCGGTGGGACGCAGCATTTAGCGCCTTGCGCTGATTTAGCGTCTTGCCGCGATTTATTGCGCGGGCGCGCCGCTCGCCGAGGAGGCGCATGGCTCCCTTGGCGGTGCGGCGCACGCAACGTGGCCTTTGGAGACCCCTTTTGAAGCGTGCTTCAGGCGTTCGCGCCGAACCTATCGGCCCCGCCATTCAGGAGCTTTGGGGCGTCCTGCCAAGCGCTTCGGACATGGCTTTTTGCACCGCCACGCCGACTTCCGTCGCCTGCTTTTGAAGGGTTTCCGCCTGCGCCTTCGCGAAGTCGGCGTGCAGCCGCATGATTTCCTGCGGGTCCTTCGCCTGAGCGAGCTTTTTCGCAAAGTCGAAGGTCGCTTCGATGTTGGCTTGGGCGCACGCAAAAATCTTGCTGTTGACGTCCTTGGCGGGGGCCGGAAGCGCCGACTCGAAGGAGCTGACCGCCTTCTCGGCAGCTCCTGTGAAGGCCTCGAAGGCGCTGCGCGCCTGGTCTATGCTCTTTTCCATAAACTCGCGCGCCTGGCCGGGAACTTCGAAATTTTGCTCAACCATTGGCTGTCCTTTCGAGGCTGGTGGCGACCGGAAAAGCGGTGAGTAGCCCACAACTGTCTCAAGTCGATGACGTGAGGGCCGCGTTACGCCAGCGTCGCCGCGCGAAAACCGGAGCGGATCGCGCCTTCGATCGTAGCTGGCAGTCCCGTCGCGGTCCAGTCACCGGCGAGCAGGAAATTTTCCCAGCGCGTCCTTGCGCCGGGTCGGCGCTTTTCCTGCGCCGGCGTCGCGGCGAAGGTCGCGCGCTTCTCCTTGACGATCTGCCAGGGCGGGAGCGTCGCAGGCAGGCCGGTCACTTTCGCGACCTCGGCCCAGATGCGCGCCGCCAGAGCTTCCCGCGGCTCGTCCATCAGTCGGTCGGCGCCGCTGATCGTGACCGACAGGCGGTCCTCGAAGGCGAAGAGCCATTCGCTCAAGCTCCCGACGAGGCCTAGGAGCAGCGGCTGACCCTTCGGCGCCGCAATTCTGTAATGCGCGTTGAGGATTGCGCAAAATTCGTTCGGCGCGACGAGATCGGGCACGAGCTCCGAAGCGACCCAGGGCGGCGCGGCGAGAACGACGCGGTCGTTTGGCCCAAGCGCGATCTGCGTCTCGCCGAAGTCGAGGCGCGACGCGCGCGCGCCGACGAAATCGATGCCCCGCAGCCTGGCGCCGAAGGCTACGTCCACGCCGAGCCCGCCAAGAAATTTTAGCGCCGGCTCGATGAAGGCCGGCCCGAGCCCCTCTTTCGCAACCATCGGCCGGCAGGCGTCGCCGCCGGCGGCCAGGGTCTCGCGCAGCACGGCGCCGGCGAGCCCGGCGCTCGCTTGCCTCGGCTCCATGTTCAGCGCCGAAAGCAGCACCGGTCCCCATAGGCGCTCATAGAGAAGGCCGGAGCAGGCCATCGTCTCGCCGATGGTCGCCTCGCGCCCGGCAAACAGGAGTTTCGCCGCGCCGAGATAGTCGAGCGGCTTCGTTCCCGGCACGCGGCGCGCTTCGACGAGGATCCACCAGGGCAGCCGCGAGGCGTTGGGCGCGAGCCGCCATCTGAGGCCGCTCGCGAAATCCTCGAAATCGAAGACGCACTGCTCTGGCCCGACGAGCGCCTCGGCCGCGCCGATGCGCGCCAGATAATCTCGGGCGGCTCGGTTTCCCGAGAGCAAGAGATGATTGCCATTGTCGATGGTCAGGCCCAACGCCGGATCGAAATAGGATCGGCAGCGCCCGCCCGCCATGCGCGCCGCCTCATAGAGGGCGACGGCTCTGCCTTCCTGAGCGAGCTTGACCGCGCAGGCGAGTCCGGCAAGTCCAGCGCCGACGACATGGGTGACGCCACTCATGCGCCCTGTCCTTCAACGCAGCGAGACGCCGACGCCCCGCGGACCTCGGCCTCCCCTATCGGCATGTCGACGCCGAGGATGACGAGCGCAGCCTGCATTCTCTCTTGAATTCCTTGCGTAAAGAGCCAGAGGCGGACGGCTTTCTGTCGCCGCCGCCGATGCGACTATAGCCGGATTCGCGGCGCTAGGGCTCGACTGGCGGGCTAGCTTTAGAAACCGCGCCAGCCTCCTTCCTTCGCCCGCGCATTCGGGCTACAACCCGCCCGGCTCCCGCATCGCATCACAGAGGCTATTCCATGACCGAGATCGTCGACGTTCACGCCCGCGAAATTCTGGACTCGCGCGGCAATCCCACTGTCGAGGTGGACGTCACGCTCGAAGACGGCTCTTTCGGCCGCGCCGCCGTTCCTTCCGGCGCGTCGACCGGCGCGCATGAGGCGGTCGAGAAGCGCGACGGCGACAAGAGCCGCTATCTCGGCAAGGGCGTGCTCAAGGCGGTCGAAAGCGTCAACGACGAGATTTCCGGCGCGCTCTTGGGCTTCGAAGCGGAAGAACAGGTCGCGGTCGACGAGGCGATGATCCGCCTCGACGGCACGCACAATAAGTCGCGCCTCGGCGCCAATGCGATTCTCGGCGTCTCGCTCGCCGTCGCCAAGGCCGCCGCGGACGCCGCCGCCCTGCCGCTCTATCGCTATATCGGCGGAACGCAGGCGCGCGTGCTGCCGACGCCCATGATGAACATCATCAACGGCGGCGTGCACGCCGACAACCCGATCGACTTCCAGGAATTCATGATCCTGCCGGCCGGCGCCGAGAGCGTCACGGAAGCGATCCGCTGGGGCGCGGAAATTTTCCACACGCTGAAAAGCGCGCTGAAGAAGGCGGGGCTCAACACGGCGGTCGGCGACGAGGGCGGCTTCGCGCCTAATCTCCCGTCGGCGGAGGCTGCGCTCGATTTCATCATGAAAGCGATCGAGACCGCGGGCTTCAAGCCGGGCGCCGAGGTGTTTTTGTGTTCCGACTGCGCCGCGAGCGAATTCTTCAAGGACGGCAAATATGTCTACGAAGGCGAGAAGGTCACGCGCTCCATTCAGGAGCAGGTCGACTATCTCGCCAAGCTCGCGGAGGCCTACCCGATCGTCTCGATCGAGGACGGCATGGCCGAGGACGATTGGGACGGCTGGAAGCTCTTGACCGACCGCCTCGGCAAGAAGCTGCAACTCGTCGGCGACGACAATTTCGTCACCAATGTGGAACGGCTCGCAAAAGGCATCAAAGGGGGAGTCGCCAATTCGCTCCTGGTCAAGGTCAATCAGATCGGCACGCTCACTGAGACGCTCGCCGCCGTCGAGATGGCGCATCGCGCCGGCTACACGACGGTGATCTCGCATCGCTCCGGCGAGACGGAAGATTCGACGATCGCCGACATTGCGGTCGCGACGAACGCCGGCCAGATCAAGACGGGCTCGCTCGCCCGCTCCGACCGGATCGCCAAGTATAACCAGCTGATGCGCATCGAGGAGGAGCTGGGCCCGGCGGCGCTTTATGGAGGCAAAGGCGCTCTGAAGGCGCTGGCCTGAGCGTCGAGTCCATGCCCGACCTACTGCTCGAGCTGTTCTCCGAGGAAATTCCGGCGCGCATGCAGACGCAGGCCGCCGAGGACCTGCGCAAGCTCGTCACCAACGCGCTCGTCGAGCGCGGCCTCCTTTACGAAGGCGCGGCGAGCTTTGCGACGCCACGGCGGCTCGCGTTGCATATCGCGGGCCTGCCCGCTCGCCAGCCGGACACGCGCGAGGAGAAGAAGGGCCCGCGCGTTGGCGCGCCCGAAGCGGCGATCCAGGGCTTTTTGAAGAGCGCCGGACTCGCCTCTATCGATCAGGCGACGATCCAGAAGGACCCCAAGAAGGGCGATTTCTACGTCGCCGTCATCGAGCGTCCCGGCGCCGAGACGATCGACATACTAGCCGAGATCATCCCGGCGACGATCCGCAATTTCCCCTGGCCGAAATCCATGTGCTGGGGCGCCGATTCGCTCCGCCCCGACGCGCTGCGCTGGGTGAGGCCGTTGCATTCGATTCTCGCGACCTTTGGCCTCGAGACCGAAACGCCGGAGATTGTGCGCTTCGCGGTGAACGACATCCAGTCGGGCGACGTGACTAAGGGCCATCGCTTCATGGCGCCGGCAACGATCCGGGTGAAGCGCTTCGACGACTATGTCCCCGCGCTCGAGCGCGCCAAGGTCGTGCTGGACGCGGCGCGCCGGCGGGAGATCATTCTTGCGGACGCGAAGACTCTCGCGATGGCTCAGGGGCTGGAGCTCGTCGAGGACGCAGGGCTTTTGGAGGAAGTCGCGGGCCTCGTAGAATGGCCGGTCGCGCTGATGGGCTCCTTCAACGGGGAGTTTTTGTCGATCCCCAAAGAGGTGATCCGCGCGACGATTCGCGTCAATCAGAAATGCTTCGTGCTGAAAAAGCCGGACGGCGCGCTCGCCAATCGCTTCATCCTCGTCTCCAACATCGAGGCGATCGACGGCGGCAAGACGATCATTGCCGGCAATGAGCGCCCCATCGCCGCGCGGCTCTCGGACGCGAAATTCTTCTATGAAACCGATCTGAGGACGAAGCTCGACGAGCGGCTGGGAAAGCTCGAGAACATCGTGTTCCACGAGAAGCTCGGTACACAGATGCAGCGCGTCGAGCGCATCATGGCGCTCGCCAAAGAGATCGCGCCGCTCGTCGGGGCAGACCCTGCAAAAGCCGAGCGCGCCGCAAAACTCTGCAAGGCCGATCTCGTCACCGAAATGGTCGGCGAGTTTCCGGAGCTGCAGGGCCTCATGGGCCGCTATTACGCGGCCGCGCAGGGCGAAGACGCGAGCGTCGCGGCCGCCTGCGAGGAGCACTACAAGCCACAAGGCCCTAGCGACCGCATTCCGACTGACCCCGTCTCGATCGCCGTCGCGCTCGCCGACAAGATCGACACGCTCACGGGCTTTTGGGCGATCGACGAGAAGCCCACTGGGAGCAAGGACCCTTACGCATTGCGGCGCGCGGCGCTGGGGGTGATCGGGCTCGTGTTGGAGAATGGGCTGCGACTGCGCCTTCTGGAACTCTCGGTCGCCGCCATTGGGCGGCACTCCGGATCGTCGCTGGTCCGAGGCGTGATGGACCAGATGGAAGCCGTTCAAGCCTTGACGTCCACTGGCGTCGCTTCCGCTGAGCTGGAGCCGATCGAGGAAAGCCTCGCTTCCCGCGTGAGCCCGGATTCGATTGCGCAGTATACCGAAGAAACCTTTGAGAAAGCCTTCGAGCGTTGCTTCGATCTTTTGAATTTTCTCATCGACCGCTTGAAAGTCTATCTGCGCGACCGGGGGGCGCGCTATGACCTCATCGACGCCGCCTTGGGCGCGACGTCTTCGAGCGGGGACGAATCACAAGCGCAAGACGATCTCGCGCTGATCGTCGCCCGCGTCGAGGCGCTCTCGAAATTCCTCGACACGGAAGACGGCAGGAATTTGCTGGCGGGCTTCCGCCGCGCCGTGAACATCTTGAAGATCGAGGAAAAGAAGGACGGCGCCGGAGCTTTCGACGCGCCGCATGACCCCAAATTACGCGCCGAGCCGCAGGAGCATGAATTCGCCAAGGCCGTCGTGCGCGCCGGGGAAGAGACGCGCGCCCTGCTGGACAAGGAAGATTTCGAGGGCGCGATGAGCGCGCTCAGCCAGTTGCGCGCGCCGGTCGACGCCTTCTTCGACGACGTGACCGTCAACGCCGAGGACAGGGCGCTGCGACAAAACAGGCTGCGTTTGCTGAACGAGCTGCGCCGGGCGATGCTCGGCGTCGCCGATTTCGGCAAGATCGCGGGCGAAGGGGCCTGATCCCTTTCCATTATGAGGCGTAAGCGCTGCCCCCCGTCATTGCGAGCGAAGCGAAGCAATCCAGGGGCCGCGTCAGCGAACAACGCGCCGAAGCGACAGCGTTTTCCATTGCGACTGCGACTTCTGGATTGCTTCGCTTCGCTCGCAATGACGCAGCGTCGTCATCACTGCCGCGCCTGCGACATCACGAAATCACTTTCCAGTCCGAACGCCCGCGCTGATCTTCTCCATCACGCGCTCCCAGGCGCGCCGCTCAACGTCGCCTGCGGTCTTGTCGATGGCGATTTTGAGATACTCGATCTCGCGCTCGACTTTTTCGCGAGGCAGCATGTGGAGGCGGGTCGCGAGGATCGCCGCCTCCAGCACCGCGGCGCGCGCGCGGTTCATGCCCAGAAAGGGCTTGTGGTTCTCGATGCGTCGCACGGCGCAGACGAAACGCGGCCGCAGCTCGTCCGGCTCGACTCGAATGACTTCAAGCTCCGCATGGGCGAGCGCAGCCGCGAGGCGCGGCGCCGGCCAATCGGCAATCGTCTCGATCGGCCAATCCCGCTTTCCCGTCACGAAGCCCGCAAAAATTTCGGCGTCGTCGATGAAGCTCGCCGTGGCCTTCGGCGTCTTCTCGAGATTGACGAGCGTTGTCGAGGGTCGGAAGGGCGCGATGATCCAGTGCTCGCCGTCTTCGATGAGGCCCAAGGGGGCAAGATGCGGCTCCCCCGACGCGTTGATCGTCGTGACGACGCATTCACGGATCAGCGGCATCGTCGCCTCCCTTGTGCTTACGCAGCGTGTGGCCGATCTCCTTGAAGCGTTCCAGCTCCTCGGTAGCCTTGTCGAGCGCAGCGCCGAAATCGAGCGGCTCGTCCTGGCGGTAGCGCTTGGCCAATCGAAAGGCGAGCTCGGCCTTCATCAGCTCCGTTCCGAGATAGAAGGCGTGCGCGCCATCCTTCTCGACGTGAAGATGCGGAAAAAGCGACATCGCGTCCGTCGCCAGTTCATGAAAGCCTCGCGCGAAGATGTGGACGCCGTCCTCGGCGACCTCGATGCGGAAATTTGCGTCGCGCAGCTCGCGCGCCAGCTCGGCGATCTCTTCCGGCGTCGAAGCGTAGGGACGCTTGTCGTGGACCTGCAGCAGCGCATTCGAATAGCCCTTGGGCAAAGCGCGATCGGCGCGCGCGGCAAAAAGCATGCGGCGCGCCGCGTCATGTTCCTCGAGCGTGCGACGCGTGTGCGGGCTCACCTGCACCGTCAGAATGTGACGAATGTGAAGCTCCGAGCAGAGACCGAGCAGCATGGCGGTGACGCCGGATGAATCGGCGTCGGTGAGTTCCGTGAGATTGCCCGTGCCCATCATCATCTCGGCCTCGGGCTCGCGCGCGCGCGTTTCGACATAGCGCGCAATCGATTGGGCGAAGCCGAAGTGGATCGGATCGAGAATGGGGTCGAGAATGAACCCGATCCCGCGCGCGCGCGCCTTGGCGGCGGCGCGTTGTAAGGAATCAAGATCGCCATGCGGATTGGGAACGAGGATCGGAACGAGCGTCGAGCCCTGCGGCAAAATGTCGAGGCTTTGCTCGTCGAGGCTCAGCAAATGATCGGCGCCGGCCGCCGCTGCGCGCTTCAATTCCTCGATGTCGGCCGAGTTGACGCTGACGCGAAAACCCTGCGCATGCAGCGCGGCGATCGTGTCCTCCATATGCGCGAAAGGCGTGTCGGGCAGGCAGCCGAGATCGATGACGTCGGCGCCGGCCTGGGCGAGCCGCCCGGCGCGCTCGACGACGGCCGGCACGCTCATCGTCGAGGCGTCGACGATTTCGGCGAAAAGGCGCATGTCGTGGCGCGAGAGATCCGGCGCGGCGCCCGAGCGGCCGAGATAGGCGGGAAGATCGGCGATTTCCTCCGGCCCGCGCTCGACGGCGACGCCCAATTCGCGGGAGAGAAGCGAGAGATCGGCGCGACAACGTCCCGGAAGGATCACGCGGTCCGCCTCCACGGGCCGGGGAAGGCGTCGCAGAATGATCTCCTGCGTCATCAAGGCGGCCACCTTGACGCCAATGTCATGAACGCGCCAGTCCTTGGCGGCGTCGCCGAAGCTCCTGACCATCCGCTCGAGGCGCGGATAGGCGAGACGCCCGGTCAGGAACAGCTGGCGTTCGGTCACCCCTGTTGCTCCGCAAGCTCCTTCCTGCGCGCCTCGACCGCCTCTTCGAGCGATTTGAGGCTTTCGACGACGGTCGTCGCCTCGAAGGATTTCAGCCGCTCGGTGTTTTCGAGGTCGATGCGGCGCGGATAGACCTTGACCATACCCTTGGGCGCACGCGTCTCGAGCTCGGGCGCCGTGTCGCAAGGGAAGACGATCGTCTGCACGCGGCATTTGCCGGCCTGGGCGAAGACATTGGTCGCGAGATTGTCGGAAATCCCGAAGACGCACTTTGCAATGGTGTTGGAGGTCGCGGGGGCAAGCACCAGCGTGTGATAGACGCCGTAATAGAAATTGCCGACCGGCGCGGCGCTCGCGGTCACGTCCTTGAAGACGCGGATGTTGTTGGGCAGGGCGAAGTCGTGCTTGTACATCCGCACGACCTCGGCCGCGGCCTTGGACACAAAGAGATCGACGTGATCGAGCGTGCGGATCATGTCGAGCGACTCGGTGAAGAAGTGCCCCGAGCCGGTCAGAGCCCAGCCCCAGCGCGGCGTTTGGACTTTTTTCATTGGCGAAGTTCTCTTCCCTGGCGGCGCGACGCCGGCTCGCGGCGGCGTCGCCAGGGCTCTAGCACATCGTGGAGGATGGCGCGCAAGCGGCCTGCCGATCCACGTCCCGGGAAATGCGGCTCTCCCCGACTTTCCTCGTCAGCGCGGGCGCGATAGGGTGCGCCGCTTTCTTCTCGACCTTCCGACTGGAGACGGCGATGCGCCCTTATGACCAGGGATTTTTGCGGGCGATGGCGCTCGCGGCCTTTTTGCTTGGCGACGCGGCGGCGGCCGGCGCCGCCGAAGAAGGTTCCTGGGCCGATTGCAAAAGCGACAACGTCGATCGCCGGATCGCCGGCTGCACGCGCCTGCTCGAGCCTGGCGCGCTCGCGAGCGGCGCCGATCAGGCGCGCGCCTATTTCAACCGGGGCGTCGCCTTAGCGAACACCGGCGACCACGATCGCGCCATCGCCGATTTCGACCAGGCGATCCGCCTCAATGCGCAATATGCGGACGCTTATCACGACCGCGCCCTCTCCTATTTGAGCAAGCGCGATCCTGACCGCGCCATCGCCGACTTCTCCGAGTCGATCCGCCTCGATCCGAAGCTCGCCCGCGCTTTCTACGACCGCGGCGTGGCCTATGCGGCCAAGAACGATCTGGACCGCGCCGTCGCCGACTGGATCGAGGCGATCCGCCTCGATCCGGGTTTCGCTCCGGCCCATTACAATCTCGGCGTCATCGCCGCGAACAAGGGCGATTTTGCTGAAGCCATCACGCATTTCGACGCGGCGATCCGCCTCGATCCCGAGCGCGTCCCGGCCTATTTCAACCGGGGCGTCGCCTATGCGAACAGAGGCGATCTCGACCGCGCCATCGCCGACTGGAGCGAGACGATCCGGCTCGATGCAAGGAGCGCCCCGCCCTATCACAACCGCGGCGCAGCCTATGAGGCGAAGGGCGAGCTGGACGCGGCTCTCGCCGATTTCAAAAAGCTACTCGAGCTTGCGCCCGGCAATGCCGACGGCGCCGCCGGCGTGGCGCGGCTCGAGAAGAAGATCGCCGCGGCAAAAACCGCGCCGCCCGCAGCGAAGTGACTTTTGTCGTTGCCCCACCCGCCTCGCCTCGATGGAACGGGGCGCGCCAGAGCGAATTCCGAAAAAGTTGATGGACTTTTGCGACCCGAATTCGCTCCAACTGGTTGGCTTCGCGCGATTTCTTGTCGCTCCAACGATTTCGTTCGAGCGGAAAGCGCGCTAAGCTTGGCGCGCCGGGCCCACGTCGAACAAGGAAAGCCCAAGAATGACCGTCACGAAACTTGGCGTCGCCCTGATCATCGCCTTCATGAGCAGCTCAGCCGCTCGAGCGGCGGATTTGAGCTTCCGCTGCGAGGGCGTCAATCAGACGACCGGAGCGCAGATCTCGCCTTTCACCGTCGACATCCGCAACAAGACAGTGACGCTCAACGGCGTCGAGGAGCTTGGGAAAAGCTTTTCTCTCATTCAGCAGGATTCGCATTTCCTCGTGTTCAAGAACGGCTCGAAGACCCAAGGCGGCAACATCGACCGCACGAGCATGACCATCAATCTCTATGTGCTCGACATGGGGAAACACAAGCTCGCGGTCCAGATCGGCGGACGCTGCGCGGCGCAATGACAGGTTGGGGAATGGAAAAGGAAAAAAACACATCGGCGCGAGAAGTCGTCGGCGTCTTTGCGGATTCCATCTCGCTTGACGCCGCGACGAGCGACTTGCTCGCCTCGCGCTTCGAAGAGGGACAGATCAGCCTGCTCGCCGGCGAGAAGACGATCATCCAGAAGCTTGGTCACAAATATGAGAGGATCGAGGAGCTCGAGGACGATCCCAAGGCCCCGCGGATTCTCTATCGCGCTTTCGACGCGAAGAAGACCGTGATCCTGGGGAGCCTCGCGGCGATCGGCGCGGTCGCGACGGCCGGCGCGATCTTCGTGGGCGGCGCGGCGCTCGCGGCGACGCTCGGCGGCGGCGTCATCGGCGCCGAGGCCGGCGCCTTTCTCGGCGGCGTGCTCGGCGATTTCGTTGACGATCGCCACGCGGCCTATCTGAAAAACCAGCTCGGCCACGGCGGCCTCCTGCTCTTCGTGCGCGCGCGCGACGCGGCCGAGGAAAATGCGGCGAAAGAAATTCTTACGAAACACTCGGGCCGCGACGTGCATGCGCACGCGCTCGCGACTCAAGGAGCGGGGACGCCCGGCTGAACGGGGCGACTCGTCTCCGAGTTGCGGCGAAGCGCCTCAGCAAGACAACGGCTCGGCCGCGCTGCAGCCGAGCCGGTTCGGAGATTAAAGGCTTTGCGGAGCGGCATCTGGGAGAACTGCCCGCTTCGCCAGCGCCTTTGCTTCGCTCACCAGCGGCGCCAGCGTCGGCGCCAACCCCAGCGACGCCAACCCCAGCGACGCCACCAGACATTCTCGACCGGCCCTTCGGGGGCGATCGCCTCGCGCTCCGGCGCCATGGGCAGCGCCAGAGCTGCGCTGCTCGTCGCGGCGAACACGCCCGCAGCGAGAAGTGTTTTCGTTATAAATGCGCGTCGATCCATGATCGGCTCCTTTCGTCGCCCGGCGGCTTGCTCGCGGCCGGGCGATCCACAGGAGCAGAACGCCGCTGCGCTCTCCTGGTTCCTGGTTTCCCATAAAATCTGCAACTGCGGGGGCCGCCCCGGTCGTCAGCGGAAACGGGCCGCCCGATCGCCGGGCAAAGCCGCGGCGGCGGCTACCGACCGCTTCGCCACAGCGACTAAGCCATCAGTAGCCCAGCGTCAGCAGCGGCGACGCCAAATCAGCGTCCCGAGCAGGCCTTCTTGACCGGCTGGGCTGGCGCGACCGCACTGCGGGGCGCAACCGGCGGCAGCGCCAAAGCCGCGCTGCTGGTCGCCGCGATGGCGCCGGCGGAAAGGAGAGCTTTCGTCACAAAGGCGCGTCGATCCACGGCTCGCTCCTCTTGTTGGCGGGGCGCTGCAACCGCCCCGAGCGCCCCCTAGAACTCCCGCACGCGTTCATTGTTCCAGCTTCAGCGCAGCGGTACGGCGGCCTCGCCGCAAATTCGTTGTCTGCAACGCGCCGCAATGTCCTGAGAGCGGCGCGCAAAGGCCGCCATTTTGACCCATTCCAAACCTAGAGGGGCCGTGGCGATCGGCGGCTGCGCAGAGTTGAGTCTCATGTCCGCCGCCTGATTCTCGCCCACTTAGCGCTTCTGCAAACTGGCCTCCGACCTGGAAAACCTGTCGAGGACGGGAAAAGACGAGGGATAAAAAATGCTTTCAGCGCGCCGACTCGCCGCATCCTTGGCTATCGCGGGCGCATTGTTTGCGTTCCTTCCGGCTTTGTCGCCGGCTCAGGCTCAAGCTTCCTCCTGCGAGGAAACGGCTGAGGTCGCGGTTCTGCCCTCGCCGCTCGCGCCTTGGAAGGGCGCGCCCCTGCGCGTCTTGGTCGCGGCGGAGCATCCGCTCGAGGGGGAGCTTTCGCTGATTGCGCCGGACGGCAGCGTCGCCGCCAGATCGCGCGACCGCAAGGGCGGGCCGCCCTATGTCTGGTTCGCCGAGGTGGCGTCGCCGGCGGCCGGGGAGTGGCGCGCGATTCTCTCGCTCGGTTCCGCCTCAGGCGGCTGCAGCGCGATCACCAAGGAAATCGAGGTCAGCGCGAGCAAGCCGAGCGGACCGCCTGCGGCGGAACGCGGCCTTTGGGAGCTGCGCAACTCCTGGAGCCGCGCGACGGAAAATCTCTATTCGGCTTGGATCACCAAGCTCTTCGACGCCCCGATCGAAGCGGAGCCGTCGTGGAAGACCTGGTCCGACGTGCTGCGCGACCGCTCGCGCAATGTCCTGTTCAATCATCTCGGCCAGGACGAAGACAAGGCCACGCTCTCGGTCCGTCCCGACTGCGCCGATTTCGTCTACTTCCTGCGCGCCTATTTCGCCTACAAGATGGGGCTGCCCTTCGGCTATTCGAACTGCTCGCGAGGCGGCGGCGGCTCGCCGCCACACTGCAACGAATGGTTCGACATGCTGCATCCCGAGTCGACGCGCCCGGCGCGCCTGCAGGAGGCGTCGACGGACTCCGCTGAGACGAGGCCTGCCCCCGCGCGTGCCGCGGCGCCGGCTCCGGACCTCCTGCAGCAGCTCTTCTCGCCTCAGCAGGCCCAGCCAGCGGCGCCCGGTCGGCAGGCTGCGACGGCCTCGAAACGCTCTCAGCCCAAGCATCAGGGTCAGGGACGGGTGACGAACTTCGGCCAATTTCTCAGGGCCGTGGGCGACGTTGTTCAGTCAGGTTCGGTGCGGGCCTCGGGAAACAACGACAGGAACGACTTTTACATGATCCCGTTGACGCAGGAGAGCCTACGTCCCGGCACGGTCTACGCCGACCCTTATGGCCACGTTCTGATGCTCGCGCAGCGCGTTCCGGAGACGGCGGACGCTGCGGGCCTGTTTTTCGCGGTCGACGCCGAGCCGGACGGCACCGTCACCCGCAAGCGTTTCTGGCGCGGCAACTTCCTGTTCGTGCACGATCCCTCGCTCGGCAGCCCCGGCTTCAAGCATTTCCGGCCGATCGTGCACCAGAACGGCGGCGGCCTGCGGGCGCTTACCAATGCGGAGATCGCGAAGAACCAAGACTACGGCGATTTCTCGCCGCAGCAGACCCAGCTCGGAGCCGAGGAATTCTACGATCGCATGGACGAGGTGATGTCGCCCGAGCCCCTCGATCCGACGCGCGCCATGATGGGAGCCATCCGATCGCTCGAGGAGCAGGTGAAGACACGCGCGACGGCGGTCGAGAACGGGCGCAAGTGGCAGAGCGGCGGACGCGGCGAGGCGTCGATGCCGGACGGGGCGGCGATCTTCCAGACCAATGGCGCCTGGGAGGATTTCTCGACCCCGGCGCGCGACCTGCGCCTTCTGATCGCAATCGATGTGGTGCGCGGCTTTCCCGATCGCGTCGCGCGGCGTCCCGAGCGCTACGCGCTACCCTTTGGCCAGAGTGGATCGTCGGTGAAGGGTGAGCTGCAAAGGACGCTGGCGGCTGAGCTCGCGAACCGCAAATTCTCTTACACGCGCAGCGACGGCTCGAGCTGGACGCTCTCGCTCAAGGAGGTCCTCGACCGCGCAGAGGAGCTCGAGATGGCTTACAATCCAAACGACTGCGTCGAGCTGCGTTGGGGCGCGCCGGAGGGGAGCCCCGAGGCTTCGACCTGCACGCGGCATGCGCCGTCCGGACAGCGCGCCAAGATGTCGGAGCATCGCAACTGGTTCCGCGAGCGCCAATGGCCGCACGCTTAGAGCAGCTTGCCCAGATGGGGTCAGCCGGAGCCGTCGCTACGCCGACGCGGCGCGCTGCGCCGGCCTAGTCGGCGGCGGTTTGTGCGGTTCTCCCGCCGATTTTGCGATCTACGCGGGCGTCGCGCCGCGGGGGAGCTCAAGCCATGCCGAGCTTCGTCGTTCACAATATTCCCGGCGGCGCCGGAGCACGACGGCTTGCGCCTCTATGAGACGAAAGCAGCTTGGCGCACAGGACGGTTGTGCCTTCTGTCGCCGTCAGGAAGGCCGCAAATGCCCAATAGCGCGCGCAAAATGAAACCGCCGCCCGAAAGGGGCGGCGGCGGAGAGCGTTGGGTGAAGCGCTGATCTTATTCCGTTTGGAGACGCAGAATCGCCGCCGCGGTCCGCGGTCGGCCGTCATCTCACTTCTTCTCGGCCTTGGCGCGTTCGATCGCTTCGTTGATCAGCGCGCGCGCGTCGGCGGCGTCGCCCCAGCCGGCGACTTTGGCCCATTTGCCGGGCTCGAGATCCTTGTAATGGACGAAGAAGTGTTCGATCCGCCGCCAGGTCATCTCCTGCAGATCGGTGTAGTTCTGCACCTCAATGTAACGCTGGGTGAGGCGCGAGGACGGCACCGCGACGATCTTCTCGTCGCCGCCGGCCTCGTCGGTCATGCGCAGCACGCCGATCGGGCGCACCGAAATGACCGCCCCGGGCGCCACGGGACGCGTATTGGCGACGAGCACGTCGCAGGGATCGCCGTCATCGGAAAGCGTGTGCGGAATGAAGCCGTAATTCCCCGGATAGCGCATGGCCGTGTAAAGGAAGCGGTCGACGAACAGCGTGCCCGACGCCTTGTCGAGCTCGTATTTGATCGGCTCGCCGCCGAGCGGCACCTCGACGATGACGTTCACTTCATGAGGGGGGTTCACGCCGATCGGGATGGCGTCGAGACGCATAACTGTGCTCCGGTGATTGTTCTTTACTCGTCCGGCGCGCCCTGGCGCTCGAGCGTCCGCCCGACGGGTGTTCCTCTAGCTAGATGCTAGCCGCGATGGGGCGAAAACCGCCACCCCGAAAGCCTTAACAATCAACTATGACATCAGGCCGAGAAATAATCCAGGCGCGCAATGCGTGACCCCGGCCCCGGTAGTGTCTCAGTTTGAAATTTGGCTGGGGGAGAACCTAGGGACGTTTTCTCCGGCCCGCTAACGGCCTGTTCAAACACCACTCGATCGCTTGCTGATGATACCAAGGTCGCTTCTTCTCCCACCTCAGATAAAGCCATTCGAGATGTTCATAAATCGTTTGGCGACGATGCGAATCTCGTTGCCGCCATATAAAATCGATTGATTTATTATAAAATTCAACCATTTGCGCTCTCAGGCAATCGCGCAACAATCTTTCGTCGAAATCTCCATTTCTGAGCCCTGCGGCCAAAAATTCATAGTGGTTCGCAACCAGCCTAAAAGATTCTCGCTCTGATGATCCCTCTATTAGCTCATTAACTTTTCCTAGCTTTATCAATGGGATGACCCTGATTGTCGCTTCGTTAAATTCCTTATTGAAACTCGCTTGCAAAATCACATTTATGGTGTGCTGCTTCCGGGAGAGGCAGCGGGAGCGGCGCGCTGTATAAAGCCATCCTGCAGTAGCGAGAGCCGCAGCGATGAGCGCGGCTGTCGGGCCGTCAACGGAATGAATCACGCTAATGGGATCCATGTTCGACACCGGGTAGAAATTTTTAACTCTCTGTGGTATGGAGAACCTAATACACAAGGCCGAGTAAGGCAAAAGGGGAGTCAAATATGCGTATCAAACAGGAGACAGACCCAGGCTATTGATTGTTAAATCAATTGCTTATGCACTTTTCTTATAAGGCCCGCGCTTTGCGATTTTCGGCGCCCCAGCATCCATAGCTTCCACAATCTGCTCCCATGTCATGAGCGTGTCGGAGATTCCTGCGGCCATCGCGGGGCTCGTGCGCAGCGTCTTATGGATGCGGAGGAAATTATACCAAACCGCATAGATCGCGACCATATGGGCGTGGTTCTCGAATTTTTTGGAAAACGCATTCGTGAGGCGCGTGAAGCGGCGATTGTGCATCCGCATCGTGAGGTTCTGGCGCTCGACATATGAGGTCGAAACATGCGCCATATCGGGCTTGCCTTCGATCTTGGTCTTCTTGATCCCGGTGCATTCGGCAGGGCTGTAGCGGCCTTTGAAGCTTTCCGGCGCGTTGCCATACATTTTGACCAGCATGGCGTAATCAACGTCCGCGCCGAAGGCGCCTTCAACGGCTTCGAGATAGGCTTTCAAGCCGTCGCTCGTAAGCTGGATACGGGTGGTGACGCGATCCGCCACGTCGTCAATGAACCACTTTGCGCATTGGCCATCGCGACCACCGACGAAGTGAGAGATTAGGAGCTTGGTATCGGCTTCGATCGCGGTCCAAGTCCATACGTCGCCGGCGCCATCCGGTGCAGCCTTCGCGGTCGCGACGTTCTTATCCTTGGCGTAGCAGAAAGCCCACGCCTCATCGACCTGAACCCGCTTCGCCTTCACGCCGCGCACCTTGGCGTCATGGAAGCCGGCGCAGAAGCGGCCAGCGTCCACAAGGAGCTTGCTCACAGTATTGATGCTCGTATCCGTGAGGCGGGACACGGCGCGCATCGAAGCGCCCTCGCAGAGCATGGCGAGGATTTGGGCGCGGGTCTTAGTGTCTAGCTTGTTCATGCCGCGGATGATATGAACTTTCATGCTTAGCGTCAAGCATAAAAAACAAATTCACAATCGCGGCCCACGGTGTTATCCTAGTACGCGCTTGTGGTGCGGATGGAACGCCCGGAGGGAATCGAACCCACGGCCTACCGCTTCGAGACGGTTGCTCTATCCAACTGAGCTACGGGCGCATAAAGGGGAATACCTTTCGGCCAAAGGCGTCGGTGCAACGATGCTTTTGGCCGTTCCGCTATCTGGAGCCCCAAACGCTTATTTGGAGCAAATGCTTGCCGTTATCGCGTTTCTCTCTTGTTAGGGATGGGACGGAAAAAGCGGCTCCCTGCCACTTTTCGATTCAATTGCAGTATCGCATATGATACCATGAACCGCAAGAAGCTCAGGAAAATCCGGCGCGCGTTAGCGGACCTTCGGCTATCATCTCCGAAAGCTCTGGATATTCAGAGGATTGCTTCGCAGTTGGGCCGGAAAAAAGTGAAGCGAGGAAAGGAGCCGACGTGGCAGAGCCTGGACTTCCCCGATTTACGCCCATTGACGATCCCTGACCATGGAAGCGCGGACCTGTCGCAAGGTGTAAAATTCAGCATACTTAATCAGCTCGACGACGACGTAAACGCCTGGGATGAGAAACTGTCGCAAGAGGAAGACAAAGAAGATAACGATGAGTAAGGCACACACCACCCCTATAGCTGAAAAGGCAGAGGAAATACTCCGGAAGCCATACGCTAGAATGATCTTTCCCGAAGATGATGGGACGTTCCGTGGGGAGGTTCTTGAGTTCCCTGGCTGTATAGCTTCAGGGGAATCCGCATCTGAAGCTCTAGATCATCTTGAGGAAGCAGCAAAGAGTTGGGTTTCTGCAGCGATAGAGCTTGGTCAAACCATACCGGAGCCCGTAGATGCCGCTAACAGTTTTAGTGGCCGGCTAGTGTTGCGCATCCCCAAGAGCCTACACAAAAAGGCCACGTTATTTGCTGAGAGAGAAGGGGTCAGCTTAAATCAATTCATAGCGACAAGCTTGTCCGAAAGCGTAGGGGAAAAGCAAAGGAACTATTCGATAAACACGACAATACATTCTCACTCCCAATATGTTTCGGTTATCACCGGTGCTGCGTTGTTTCAGAGTGTTATTGGTGTCCCATCTTATGCTCCGGGTCTTTCTTTACCAGCCACAGCGCAAGAAGGCACCTTTATGCACTTGGATGGTGGCGTGATGCCGGCTGGCAGTGGAGCAATACAACAGATTGTTTCTGCTAAACCCACCGCATCAATGGGGAAATAGGCCATGCCAGAGGTCAATAATTATTCTTTCGGGATAAGGGAGCTAACGGAGCTGCTCGTCAAGACTTCCGGTGTCCAGGAAGGAAGATGGGTTCTCGCAGTGAATTTCGGCTTTATCCCGTCAAATTTTATTACTGCTCCGGATGTAGCCAGTCCTGGGCTCTCAGTAATAGTGCAGAGCGTGGGCATACAGAGGGAAAATCCTCCGGGGTCCGCCCCGAAAGGAGCGGTCGTCGACGCGGCTGAGATTTATTCCGCGTCGCGCAGCCCTGCGGCATCGAAAGCCGAGAAGCCTAAGGCTTCTTCCACCTAGAAGCAGCCGCCTTCTTCGCGATCTCCGCGCGTCGCTCTGGCCTCATGCTCTCGGCGCGCTTCTTTCCGCCCTTGCGGCCCATTTCGACGGCGGCTTGATCCTTCGCGGGCGCGTCGCCGTAATCCTCGGGCTCTTCGCCCGTGAGGATGCGCATGACTTTTACGGCGTTACCGATCACGTCGGCGGGACGCTTCTCGCCTTTAGGTCCAGTGGGCATGTCTATAAAGTCTCCACGCGTATCGGCGGGAAGCTCACGCCGTCTTTGACGATTTGTACAGTTGCTCGGTCTACGCCATTAGCGGCCATCCACTTCGCGGCACGGTCATGGGCAAAGGCGCGGGCCTCATCGTCATTATTTGCATCAGCTAAATGGATCGGGCCTAGATCAACGCCGGAACTGCTGAGAATGACGGCGGAGTAATGAGGCTTGGTAGGCGCTTGGTTCACTGCGACCCTCCCTGCTTTGCGCTAAGCATAGCACGGGAAATCGGTCCGGCGGGAGCTCGCGTCAAGGGCGTCAAAATTCAAACTGAGACACTACCCCGGCCCCCATTGGCTTGACAGGCCCCAACCCTCCCCTTACACGACCGCATCCGGCTTGGGGGAGAGTCTCTCGCCGGATGCGCACCCGTGGCGAATCCCAAAGGATCGCCTGTCGGCCGTTTCTTTCCGAGAAATCGGCAGAGGAGGGCGCGTTTCGAGCCTTGCGGAGCCCCCGCAAGTCGCGCGCGAAACGCGGGTTTCAAGGCGACGCGACCCTTTAAAGGGCGCGTGCCGGCCCTCTTTCGCGCGTTCGCCGCAACGCGATGAGCAAAGAGGACCACGTGACCAAACGCGCAGACGCCAAGTATAAAATCGACCGCCGCATGGGCGAGAACATCTGGGGCCGCCCGAAGAGCCCCGTGAACCGGCGCGAATATGGCCCGGGTCAGCACGGCCAACGCCGCAAGGGCAAGCCCTCCGACTTCGGCACGCAGCTCAAGGCCAAGCAAAAGCTCAAGGGCTATTACGGCAATATCTCGGAAAAGCAGTTCCGCAAATATTACGCGGAAGCTCTGCGCCTCAAGGGCGACTCCTCCGACAATCTGATCGGCCTGCTCGAGCGCCGTCTCGACGCGATCGTCTATCGCGCCAAATTCGTTCCGACCGTCTTCGCGGCGCGCCAATTCGTCAATCACGGACATATCCGCGTGAACGGCCGTCGCGTGAACATTCCGTCCTATCTCGTCAAGCCCGGCGACGTCGTCGAGGTGAAGGAGAGCTCGAAGCAGGCGCTGACCGTCCTCGAGGCGGTCGGTCTCGCCGAGCGCGACGTGCCGGAATATTACGAGGTCGACCACTCCAAAATGACCGCGAAGCTCTCCCGCGTTCCGCACGCCACTGAGGTGCCCTACCCGGTCCGCATGGAGCCGAACCTCGTCATCGAATATTATTCGCGCTGATCTCACTGCTTGGCCGGCGAAGGGCGTCTGGCGCCCTTCGCCGTCTCCAGAAGGCCAGGGCCTTTTGCGAGCACAAACCGCGTCAAGCAGCTAGGTCTCGCGCGCTTTCTTCTCGCTCGAACCTTTTCGTTGGAGCGCAAACCGCGCTATGTCGCCTGCCGGGACGCTCGTCCTCCCGCCTTCTCCATCCGGAGCCCGCCATGACGATAGAGAAATTCGCGCCCTCTCGCCGCTTCTTCCTCACCACCGCTTTGGCGCTCGCGCTTCCCTTGGCGGCGCCGGCGCGCGCGGAAAAAGCGGAAACGAAAGTTCCGCTCGTTGAGCTGCTGGCGCCGCAGGCGCTCCCCGACATCGTCGAGGGAAAGGGCGACGCGCCGGTCGTGATCGTCGAATACGCCTCGATGACCTGCAGCCATTGCGCCGCCTTTCATAACGACGTCTTTCCGACCTTGAAGAAGGACTTCATCGACACCGGCAAGGTCAAGTTCATCCTGCGCGAGTTCCCGCTCGACGAGCGCGCCGCCGCAGCCTTCATGCTGGCGCGCTCCCTCGGCGACAAGCGCGACGCCGCCGTCGATTTCCTCTTCGCGCAGCAGCGTAATTGGGCCTTCACCGAGACGCCCTTCGAGAGCCTCGCCAATGTCGTGAAGCAGCTCGGCGTCGGACAGGCGAAGTTCGAAGAGACGCTGAAGGACGAAAAGCTGCAGCAGGCGATCTACGCGGTGGCCGAGCAAGGCCAAAAATACGGCGTGAACGCCACGCCGACCTTCTTCATCAACGGCGTCAAATTTGACGGCCGAATGGAGGTGGCGACCTTGCCGAAGATCATTGACGACGCGGAGAAGCCCGCGAAGTAAGCGGCGAAGGTTTGTGGCCCCTCGCTCGCGCCGCGTTGACCGGGGTCGCGCAAACGCAGAAATCCGATCGCCTGCGGAAAGCGAGGGCGCGCTCCACTCCTGTTGAATTGAGCGCGTTCTCATCCCCAGACCGCCGCGCGCTTGTGGCGCCGCGGGTTCGCGGTGATCACATGCCGCGCTGCAGAACCGAGCGGTCGTTTTCGCGCACGGCGATCTGCGCTTCGACGCGCGCGAGATTGAGAAAATAGGCGAGCATGGGCAGGCCCGCTTCTCCTGCGAGCCGCGCGAGCTCGCCGGTCATCTCGACGATATAGGCGGCAAGCTCCGCCTGATCCTGGCGCGGCGCATCGAACCTCTTGTCCGCTCGCGACGCCAGGGACTTGGCTAATCCAGTCATTGCAAAGGTCCCCAAGAGCGCCGAGCTTGCCCCCAACACGCAAGCCAGCACGCTCTCCCGGGGAAGAAAACAACCACAGCGTGTCTGATTTTGCAACCGCCTTCTGGGGTTGCAAGCAGACGTTTTTTACGCGTCGAGCCTTCCCAGCCGGTCGAGCGCGCCTTGGAGAATGTAAGCGGCGGCCATTCGGTCGATCACCTGCGCTCTTTTGGCGCGAGAGACGTCCCGGGCGATGAGCTCGCGCGTGACGAGCGCTGTCGAGAAGCGCTCGTCCCAATAGGCGTGAGGCGGCGGCGCAAGGCTCGCGAGATTGCGCATGAAGGCGCGCGTCGCCTGCGCGCGAGGGCCGGCCTTGCCGTCGAGCTCGAGCGGCAAGCCGATGATCAGGCCGCAGATCTCGAAGTCCCTGACTCGCTTCATCAGCGCTTCGGCGTCGGTCGAAAATTTCGTCCGCCGAATCGTGTCGAGCGGCGAGGCGAGCCGGCGCTCGACATCTGAGAGCGCGAGGCCGATGGTCTTCGTTCCGAGGTCGAGTCCGAGCAGACGGCCTTTGGGAGGGAGGCCGGAAGCGAGGGATTCGATCGTCGCGTCGAATTGGTGCATGGGAGAAGTCATTATCAGTTCGGCCGCCGCCGCGTCTCAGGCGGTTTTGGGCGAAGGGCTCCGCGTCGAGATTTGACGCCGCCCCCGCGCGCGCCTATCTCATAGCAAAATCCCCTTAGACTCGACGCATCCCCATGGCCCTGCTTCCGATCCTGACCCTCCCCGATCCGCGCCTGCGGCTCCTCTCCAAGCCGGTCGAGCGCGTCGATGCGGCGATCCTGAAGATCCTCGACGATATGCTGGAGACGATGTACGAGGCCCCCGGCGTCGGACTCGCCGCGATCCAGGTCGGTCACGCCAAGAGAATGGTGACGATCGACGTCACCAAGAAGGAAGAGGGGCCGCGCGCGCCGCTCTTCCTCATCAACCCGCAGATCGTCTGGGCGAGCGAGGAGCTTTCGAGCTACAACGAAGGCTGCCTTTCCGTCCCGGATTATTTCGAGGACGTGCAGCGCCCGGCGCGCGTGCGCGTGCGCCATGTCGACCGGCAGGGCGCCGAGCAGGAGTTCGAGGCTGAGGGACTGCTCGCGACCGTCGTGCAGCACGAGCTCGACCATCTCGACGGCGGGCTCTTCATCGACCATCTCTCGCGGCTGAAACGCGAGCGTGTCGTCAAGAAGTTCAGCAAGGCTGCCCGGCATGAGGCGCGCGCTGCGGAGCGTCAGTCCGAGGACGCATGACGCGGATGCGCGTCGTCTTCATGGGCACGCCAGTCTTCGCGACGGGCCTGCTGCAGGAGCTTCATGACCGCGGACATGAGATCGTCGCGGTCTATACGCAGCCGCCACGCCCGGCGGGCCGCGGCATGGAGCTCAAGAAGTCGCCCGTCCATCTCCTCGCGGAAAGCCTCGGCCTGAAGGTCTGGACCCCGAAAAGCCTGCGCTCGAAGGAAGAGCAGGCGGCTTTCGCCGCGCACGGCGCCGACGTCGGGGTTGTGGCGGCCTATGGACTGATCCTGCCGCGAGCCATCCTGGACGCGCCGAAATACGGCTGTCTCAATCTCCACGGCTCTCTCTTGCCGCGCTGGCGCGGCGCGGCGCCGATCCAGCGCGCGATCATGGCGGGCGACGCGGAAAGCGGCGTCGGCGTGATGCGCATGGAGGAAGGGCTCGACACCGGCCCCGTCGCGATGGAAGCGCGCGTCGCGATTCTACCGGATATGACCGCGGGCGACCTGCATGATTCGCTCGCCGCGCGCGGCGCGCAGCTGATGGCCGACGCGCTCGACGCCTTGGCGCAGGGGAGGCTGGTTTTTACGCCGCAGGACGACGCCGAAGCGGTCTATGCGGCGAAGATCGAGAAGAGCGAAGCGCGCATCGACTGGAGCCGGTCCGCGAACGAGCTGCGCAATCTCGTGCGCGGCCTGACGCCCTTTCCGGGCGCCTTTTTCGAGGCCGACTTCGGCCAAGGGCCGGAGCGGGTGAAGGTTTTGGCGACGCGGCTGGAAGCCGGAAAGGGCCAACCGGGAGAGGCGCTCGACGACGAGGGGCTCGTCGCTTGCGGCGAAGGCGCGCTTCGACTGCTGCGGGTACAGCGCGCGGGGAAGGCGGCGATGGATTTCGCCCAATTCGCGCGCGGACGCAGTCTCCGGCGCGGCGCGAGGCTGCCATAGCCTGGGCTTCGTGCCGATCGGGCGCGACGCAACTCTGTCGGGCAATTCTGTCGGGATTGACCTCAGCGCCTTCTCATGCTGCAATGCAGCAATTCCATTTGAGGAGGTATAGATGCCCGAGACCAACGCCCCGTCGTTCCTTTCTCTTTTCGAGATACCGCGCTTCCTGGTCGAACCGACGCTGCGAAGCTGGCGTTTGTCGAACGCCGCGCTCGACACGGTCTTTTACGATACGGGCGTCCTGACGACCGAGCTTTTGTGGCGGGGAGCGCTCGTCTCGACCCTCCCCTCGCATTTGCCCTCGGCAAGCGGCGAGGCTCCGACGCCGGCTCCCATCCAAGGACCGAGCTTCAGCATTCTTGACTTGAGCGCGCTGAGCAATCCGGAAGGCTGCATCCTCGTCGTCGATTCGACGAAGGCGCCGTTCATTCGGCGCTTCGATCGGGTCGACGATTTCATCACATGGCTGAACAGCTCGGGAAGCGACATTGAAGCCGTCACGATCACGGGCGTCGGCAGCTCAGCTTTCGGCGCCGCCGCTTTCGCTTGGAACGCCTCGATGGCGCTGGGCCAGCGCGTCGCGGCGATCGTGCCCGGCTATGGCGTCGCCGACGTCGTCTATCAGGGGCTCGGCGGGTGGTATGGATTCGGTCTCGAAGGCTGGCTCGAGGGCCTCGTGCATAAGATGGTCGCGAGCGTCGCGCCGTCGATGGCGCGCATCGGCCACGGTCTTCTGCAAACCTTGCCGGAAGGTTCGAAGCCGCTAGACGGCGGCGAGGCTTTTCTGACCGGCAATCCGGCCTCCGACGTGCTGCATGCGCTCTTGAGTCATGCGCCGCGAATCTCGGCGCTGCTCGGTCACAGCAAGGGCGCGCTGGTCATCGAGAACGCCTTGCGCGCTCTGGATGAGAGCATCACGAGACATCTTCGGGTGACGACCTTCGGCTGCCCGATCGACAAGTCGGCGCCGGATGCGCACTACATGCAGTTCCTGGGGGATTTCGACGCGCTCGGCTGGAGCAATTCATGGGGACATCTTCCCGACATCCGCATTCCCTCCCATCACAGCACCAACACGTCGATTCCCTACAGCATGCCGGTGGCGATTCTCTCGCGCTTCGCGCTGGCTGCTGAGGGGGCCGTCGAAGCCGCGAAGCTGACGCATATTTCCGGCCTCCTGACCAACGAAGCCCACAGCGCCGATCTCACGCCTGCGCCGCTATGAAACGCAAGCGAATGAAGCCGACCGCGTCACCCGTCTAGAAGGCGCGTTCCAACCGTCGATACGCGCAGCGGCCGATGACTGAGCAAAGCGAAATCGACGGCGCGCGCAAGCCCTGCAGGAACGCCGCTCACTTCTTCTTCTCGAGCGGCGCGTTCAAGATCCAGCGGTGCCCGAAGGGATCGCGCAGCGTCGCAAAGCGCGTGCCCCAGAAAGAGTTCGTCGGCTGAGTCTCGATCTTGGCGCCGAGCGAGGAAGCGCGCGAGCACACCTCGTCCACCTCTTTGGGCTCGTCATATTCGACGCTCACCGACATCGTCACCTGCTCGCCGGGCATCGGCGAGCGCGTCTGGCCGAGCTCCAGAAAGACGTCGGAGAGCATCACCGAGGCGCCGTTGATCAGCAATTCGCAATGAGCGATGCGCATTCCGTCGAGGGAGGGCATCAGCGCTCTCTGCTTCGCCCCGAAGGCCGCCGTGTAAAAGGCGATCGCCGCCGCCGCCGGCGTGACGGTAAGGTAGGGAGCGATCCTGGGGCGGGTCATCGGACGGGTTTCCTCCTGAAATGAAAGCGCGCTCCTCGCGCTCTTTGAAGACGCAGCCGGCGCCGCCCCTCCGCCTTAGCTCGCCTCGCGGCTTTTGTCTTCCCCGTATGGAGCCTTGGCGAAAGCTCCAGCGTGGTTTCGACCGAGGAGCTTGCCCAGCCGAAAGGCGCCCAAAGGCTTTGCGAAATCGCTCCGGGCGCGTAAATACGCTTCGAGACAAAGGCGCCCAGGCCGCCTTGAGGAGAAATTTCACAAAATGTCAAAGACTTCCAGCGCGCCGCGCACGATGTACGACAAGATCTTCGACGATCACGTCGTTGACCGCCAGGAGGACGGCGCCTGCCTCCTCTACATCGACCGCCATCTCGTTCACGAGGTCACGAGCCCGCAGGCCTTCGAGGGGCTGCGCACCACCGGCAGGAAGTTGCGCGCCCCCCAGCGCACGCTGGCCGTCGTCGACCATAACGTGCCGACCACCGACCGCTCGCTGCCGATCGAGGACCCCGAAAGCCGCGCGCAGGTCGAGCAGCTTGCGATTAACGCTCGCGAGTTCGGCGTCGAATATTACAATGAGCACGACCGCCGCCAGGGGATCGTGCATATCGTCGGCCCCGAGCAGGGGTTCACCCTGCCCGGGACGACGATCGTCTGCGGCGACAGCCACACGTCGACGCATGGCGCCTTCGGCGCGCTTGCGCATGGCATCGGCACATCGGAAGTCGAGCATGTGCTCGCGACGCAGACGCTGATCCAGAGGAAGGCGGACAACATGCTGGTGCGCGTCGACGGCAAGCTCGCGCCGGGCGCGACGGCCAAGGACATCGTGCTCGCGATCATCGGCAAGATCGGCACGGCTGGCGGCACCGGCCATGTGATCGAATATGCGGGCGAGGCGATCCGCGACCTCTCGATGGAAGGCCGCATGACCGTCTGCAACATGACGATCGAGGCGGGCGCGCGCGCCGGCCTCGTCGCGCCGGACGAAAAGACCTTCGACTATCTGAAGGACCGCCCGCGGGCGCCGAAAGGCGCGGCTTTCGACGCGGCGCGCCGCCAGTGGGAGCAGCTCGCGAGCGACGAGGGCGCGCATTTCGATCAGATCGTCACGCTAGACGCCTCGAAGCTGGCGCCGATCCTGACCTGGGGCACGAGCCCCGAGGACGTCGTCGCGATCGACGGCCGTGTGCCGACGCCAGACGCCGCGGCAAGCCCCGGCAAGCGTGCGGCGATCGTCCGCGCGCTTGCTTATATGGGCCTCAACGGCGGCGAGAAGCCGACGGATATCGAGATCGACCGCGTCTTCATCGGCTCCTGCACCAATGGAAGGATTGAGGATTTGCGCGCGGCGGCGGAGATCGCGCGGGGCAAGCGGGTGAATGCGCGCGTCTCGGCGATGGTCGTGCCGGGCTCGGGACTGGTCAAGGCGCAGGCCGAGGCCGAGGGACTGGACAAGATCTTCGTCGCGGCGGGGTTTGAATGGCGCGAGCCCGGCTGCTCCATGTGCCTTGCGATGAATCCGGATCGTCTCGCGCCCGGCGAGCGCTGCGCCTCGACCTCGAATTGCAATTTCGAGGGCCGTCAGGGCTTCAAGGGCCGAACCCATCTCGTTTCGCCGGCGATGGCCGCCGCCGCCGCGATCGCCGGCCGCTTCGTCGACGTGCGGGAGTGGCGTTGATGGCCATTTTCGACAAGGGTGGCGGGCGCGAACACCCCCTCCCCGGCTCGCTTCGCGGGAGAGGAGGTGGATTCGGGGCTTCCTCCGCCTCTCGCGTAACCTTGATCGTTCGGGTCCCGTCTCCCGCTTGCGGGCGAGGGACAGGGAGGGGGACGAAGCCAGATGACCGAGCCTAGCCAAGACCCGGCGCTTGCGGCGCTCAAAGCCCCGACGCTCGACGACATCGAAACGCTGGCGCGCGCCGCTTTCGCGGGCCTTCCCTCGCGCTTCACGGCGCTTTGCGAGGGGCTCGTCATCCGAGTCGAGGACTTTCCCGACGACGAGACGCTCGACGAGATGGGCTGCGAGAGCGAATACGACCTGCTCGGCCTCTTTCGCGGGGCGGGGCTCGCGCAGAGGGAGCATCTCGCACAGACGGGCGATCAGCCCAATCTGATTTGGCTCTATCGACGCCCGATCATCGACTTCTGGGCGGACGGCGAGGAAACGCTGGCCGAAATCGTCACGCATGTGCTGGTGCATGAGATCGGCCACCACTTCGGCTTCTCGGACGAGGACATGGAGGAGATCGAAGGGCGCGCGGGCTAGAAACGATTTCCTTGAAGACGACTGCGTTGGAGCCTGGAGCCTGCGTGCGTTGGAACCTGGAGCCCGCGGTCGCGCCCCGCAATCGGTGACGGAATGCGAATTGCCCGAGTGGATCGGGACGAGCCTCATCAGAGGGCCGATGAGCTTTTTCCAAGACTGCGAGCGCTGCTGAGACGACCCCGTCAAAACCCGCGCGCTCTGGCGCTCGTCTTGCTCAGTCCTTACATCGAACCTGCTGACAGGCCCGCCAAAGCTGCTATACCGCCCGCAATCTTCAGACAGAGCTGCGAGCGTTCCTTCGGAGCGCCGCGCGGGCGCAGCGATCAACGAACGACGGACATGGCCAAGCGCGACTATTACGAAGTTCTCGGCGTCACGCGGACCGCGACGGAAGTCGAGATGAAGATCGCCTTCCGCAAGGCGGCTATGGAATGCCACCCCGACCGCAATCCGGGCGACAAGGCGGCCGAGGCCCGCTTCAAAGAGGTCAACGAGGCCTATCAGGCGCTCTCCGACCCGCAGAAGCGGTCGGCCTATGACCGCTTCGGCCATTCGGCCTTCGAGCAGGGCGGCGGCGTGGGCGGCGGCTTCTCGGCCGAGGGCTTCGGCTCGATGGCCGATATTTTCGAGGACCTGTTCGGCGACGTGATGGGGCGTCGCGGCGGCCGCTCGGGCGGCCGCGAGCGCGGCTCGGATCTCCGCTACAACATGGAGATCACGCTCGAAGAGGCCTATACCGGCAGGACGGCGACGCTGAAGCTGCCGACCACGGCCACCTGCGAGGCCTGCGGCGGCTCCGGCGCGAAAAAGGGCTCCAAGCCCAAGACCTGCGCGACCTGCGCCGGCCACGGGCGCGTGCGCGCCCAGCAAGGCTTCTTTGCCATCGAGCGCACCTGTCCGGCCTGCCAGGGCCGCGGCGAGATCATCGAGCAGCCCTGCCCCTCCTGCGCCGGCTCCGGACGCAAGACGCTGGAGCGCACGCTTTCCGTCAACATCCCGGCCGGCGTCGAGGATGGCACGCGAATCAGGCTCGCCGGTGAGGGCGAGGCGGGGCTGCGCGGCGGCCCCTCCGGCGATCTCTATATCTTCCTGTCGATCAAGCCGCACAGCTTCTTTCAGCGCGACGGCGCCGATCTCTATTGCCGCGTGCCGATCTCAATGGTTCGCGCGGCGATCGGCGGCGAGATCGTCGTGCACGCGATCGACGGCGCCGAATGCAAGCTGAAAATTCCGGAGGGCGCGCAGTCGGGGCGCCAGCTCAAGATCAAGGGCAAGGGGATGCCAGTGCTGCGGGGACGCGATCAGGGCGATCTGCACGTGCAGCTGAGCGTCGAGACCCCGCAAAGCCTCACGAAACGCCAGCGCGAGCTCCTGCTTGAGTTCGAGAAGGAGTCCTCGAATCACACCCATCCCGAATTGACCGGCTTCTTCGCGAGAATGAAGGAGCTTTTGGGCAAGTAAGCGCGCGCGCAATTGCGCGACGAGGCGCTGAAGCTTTCATGGCCCTTGCAGATGCTGTCGAAAGAGAGCGAGGCTCATCCCAGCTTCGCTTCTCCATAGTCATGATATTTCTTGATTTCCCGGAAAATCCGAACCTGGGGCCGGTAGCGACGCAGCGCCTCGAAGAAGGCGAGCTTGCTCTCTCTGTCGGAAAGGAGAAGCCAGATACGGCCGCCGCGCATCCACTGCAGTTCCACGACGCCCGGCCCGACTGCCGTGAGCGACGTCAGGCCTTCGATTTCGGAAGGGGACCCATAGGTTCGCCAGAACACGGCGATGGGCCAAATGCCAGGGGCCTGCCGCGGCGCCCAAAGACCCGGCAGCCGCCTCGGCGCCGACACCCAGTCGACCGAGATTTTCACGCCCATCCATTCGGCGATCAGAGCCTGCAGCGCGTAAATGAAGAACAATAGCGCCGGGAATTGCAGATATCTGTTCGGATGGATTACGAAGCCGCACGCGACGACCACGGCGACAGCCCAGATGGCGCACCACCGGACGTTGCGGTAGGAAGTTATTCGCGGAAGGCCTTGTTTCACTCGGGGGTCGGGCGCTGCGATCGTCATGCCGATTCCCATCCTTAAAAACTTGCGACCCTTGCGCGGTCCGTCGCAAGGGAACGCCGGGCTAAGGACCAAAGCATGGCGGAAGCTTGCGGCGATTACAAGACGTTGTCGGCAATCTCTGAACACAAAGCCGGCATAAAAAAGTTCTGTCTCTGGCTCAGCTCGCGGTCACGAACTTAGCTCTCTGCGCGCGCGGTCGAAAACAACCGCCGGAAAAACGCATGTTCCGCGGAAAGGCCGTTCATTGGGCGCCTGGCGGGCGGCAGATTCGCTCCGTTAACTTTTTTCCATTTCTGGCGGCGCTTCCTGTGGCGGCCTGAGACGCAGCCTGAGCTTCGCCACGCGGCGCGGATCAGCCTCCAGAATTTCGAATTCATAGCCCGGGATCGGGGCCTGGACGATTTCCCCCCGGGGCGGCACATGACCGGCGAGATAGGCGACGAGCCCGCCGAACGTCGACACTTCCTGCGGCGTGTCCTCCTCGCGAAAGTCGACGCCGATCTCCTCGAGGGCCTCGTCGAGATCGGCCTTGGCGTCGAGAAGGAAGTCCCCGCCGGGAAGCGGCTCGATGAGCGGACCTTCGCTCACGTCGTGCTCGTCCTCGATGTCGCCGACGATCATCTCGACGATGTCCTCGATCGAGACGAGGCCGTCCGTCCCACCGTATTCGTCGATCACCAGCGCCATGTGCGTGCGCGTGGCCTGCATTCTGACGAGGAGATCGAGCGCCGGCATCGAGCGCGGCACGAAGAGCACCGGCCGCAAAATGTCGACGCCTTCGAGCGTCGAGGAAAAATCGATGGCGGCGACGCTGAGGTCCTTGCCGTCGCCGCGCGACTTCTCGGCCGACTCGGCGAGATAGTTGACGAAGTCGCGGATGTGCAGCATGCCGAGAGGATCGTCCAGCGTCTCGCCGTAGATCGGCAGACGCGAATGGCCGGCGCTGCGAAAGAGCGCCAAAATCTCGCGCAAAGTCGACGTGCGCGGCGCCGCGATGATATCGGCGCGCGGAATCATCGCGTCGGCGACACGAAGCTCGTGCAGGCCCAGCACGTTTTTGAGAAGCGTGCGCTCCTGTGCGGTGACGTCCGTCCCCGCTTCATCGAGCGCGTCCTCGAGCTCCTCACGCACCGAAGTCGGCGCAATGCCCAAAGCCGCGCGCAGCCGTTCTAAAAGGCCGCCCCGGGCCGAGGGCCTCGAGATTGAATCCGCCTCGACGCTCTCACTCTTGGATGACATCGCTCCCGCTCAATTCCCCCGGCTCCTGCTCATAAGGATCGCTCAACCCCAGCGCCGCAGCAATGCGTCGCTCAAGCGCCTCCATGACGTCCGCCTCCTCGGGGGTCTCGTGATCATAGCCGATCAGGTGCAAAAATCCATGAATGATCATATGGGCCGTATGATCTTCAAATTCCTTGCCTTGCTCCGCGGCTTCGCGCGCGACGGTTTCTTGGGCGATCACGATGTCGCCAAGCAGCCGCTTCTCCTCGAGTTGGCCGGGCGTCGGAAAGGACAAGACGTTCGTCGCCGTGTCGCGCTGGCGCCATTGCGCGTTGAGAGCGCGGATCGCAGCATCGTTGCAGAATGTGATCGCGACTTCGCCGCCGCTCGCGAGCTTCGCGCCGCTGGCGCTGCAGCTTGCTCTCACGGCGCGCGTCGCAAGGCCTTCGAGATCCGCGATCGCCTCCCAGCCCGGCGCATCGACGATGATCTCGATCGCAGGCTCGCTCATCCGCGATCCGCGGGCCGGCGCGCGGCGCGCTCATAGGCGGAGACGATCGCGCGAACGAGATCGTGACGCACCACGTCGCCTTCCGAAAAGCGCACATGCCCGACCTCGTCGAGGCCGGAGAGCAGCGCGATGGCGTCGCTCAGTCCCGATTTCTGGCCGGTGGGGAGGTCCGTCTGCGAGGGATCGCCCGTCACGATCATGCGCGAGCCCTCGCCGAGACGCGTCAGAAACATCTTCATCTGCATCGTCGTCGCGTTTTGCGCTTCGTCGAGCAGGATACAGGACTTCGTCAGCGTCCGCCCGCGCATGAAGGCGAGCGGCGCAACCTCGATCATGCCCGTCTGCAGGCCGCGCTCGACCATGCGCGCATCCATGAAATCATAGAGGCCGTCATAGATGGGCCGCAGATAGGGATCGACCTTCTCGCGCATGTCGCCGGGCAGGAAACCCAGCCGCTCGCCGGCCTCAACCGCCGGGCGCGACAGGATCAGCCGCTCGACGACGCCCTTCTCCAAGAGCGAGACGGCATGGCCGACCGCGAGCCAGGTCTTGCCCGTGCCGGCGGGCCCTTCCGCAAAGACGAGCTCATAGCGCTTCAGCGCGCGCAGATAGAGGTCCTGCGCATGATTGCGCGCGCGCACGGGGCCGCGCTTGCGCGTTCCGATCTGGTCGAAGCCCACTGGCGCGTCGGGAAAGAGGCTCTTCTGGCGCGCCGTCTCCTCGATCGCGCCGTCGACGTCGCCGGTCGAAATGTCGAGCCCCAACTGCGCGCGTGCGTAAAGGGTTTCCAGCGCGCGCCGGGCGTGCTCGCAAGCCTCGGCTCCGCCCTTCAGCGTGACGTGATTGCCGCTCGCGACGCAGGAGACGCGCAAGCGCCGCTCGAGCTTGGCGAGATTCTGGTCATACTGCCCAAAGAGCAGCGAGGCGCGGCGGTTGTCGTCGAAAGCGAGCGTGACCTCGGCGTCGTCCTCCCGCTCAGGCGTGCGTTCGGGGCGAGAGATTCGCGCCACGTCGTTCATGCAAACTCCCGCGCTTCGACGATCTCGCCCGAAAGCGAATTGGGGCCGGCCGCGACGATTCTCACGGGACGCAGCCGCCCGACTTCCCCCAAGTCGCCGTCGACATGGACGGCCTGCATATAGGGGCTCTTGCCGGCGATCTGGCCATTGTGGCGCCCCGGCTTCTCGAACAGGACCTCTACCGTCCGCCCGACCATCGCCGCGTTGAAGGCGCGGCGCTGCGCTTCCACGCGCTCCTCGAGACGAGCGAGCCGCTCGCGCCTCGTCTCCTCGTCGATTTGATCGGCGCGGTCGGCGCTCGGCGTGCCCGGACGGGGCGAATATTTGAAGAAGAAGCTCGAAGCGAAGCCGACGGCGTCGATGAGCGCGAGCGTCGCCTGGAAATCCTCTTCCGTCTCGCCGGGAAAGCCCACGATGAAGTCAGAGGAGATCGCGACGTCCGGCCGCGCACGGCGCAGCCTCTCGACAACGTCGAGATAATGGCGCGCGTCGTGGCGCCGGTTCATCTCCTTCAGCACGCGATCCGAACCCGATTGAACCGGGAGATGCACGAAGGGGGCGAGCTTCTTGAGCGACGCATGCGCGTCGATGAGTCCTTGCGTCATATCGACGGGATGGCTCGTCGTATAGCGCAGGCGCGTGAGCTCCTCGAACTCGGAGAGCCGTTCGAAGAGCCCTTCGAGCGGCGTCGGGCGTCCGGCTTCGTCCTCGCCGCGATAGGCGTTGACGTTCTGCCCGATCAGGGTGATCTCGCGCACGCCGGCGTCGACGAGACGGCGCGCTTCCTCGAGCACATGCTCGACCTTGCGCGAGATTTCGGCGCCGCGCGTATAGGGCACGACGCAAAAGGAGCAGAATTTGTCGCAGCCTTCCTGCACGGTGACGAAGGCCGAGACGCCGCGCGCCGCGATCTGCGCCCTCGTCGGCGCCGGGAGCGACTGAAACTTTTCTCGAACCGCGAAATCCGTGTCGGCGACGCGCGCGCCGCGCCGGGCGTTCTCGAGCAGCGCCGGGAGACGATGATAGCTCTGCGGACCGACGACAAGGTCCACAGCGCGCTGCCGCCGCATGACGAGCTCGCCCTCCGCCTGCGCGACACAGCCCGCGACGACAATCTCGAGCTTCCTGCCCTCGGCGCGCCGCTCTTCCTTGAGCACGGCGAGACGCCCAAGCTCGGAATAGATTTTCTCGGCGGCCTTCTCACGAATGTGGCAGGTGTTCAGGACGACGAGCTCGGCGTCCTCCTCGCGCTCCGCCTCCGCGTAACCCTCTTGCGCCAAAAGATCCGTCATCCTCGCGGCGTCATAGACGTTCATCTGGCAGCCGTAAGACCGCACCAACGCTCTGGGCGGCGTCCGCTCGTCCCGCGAGGCCTTCGTCTTTGCAGTTTCGCTAATCTCTTTGGCTCCCGTGAGGTCCCGGTGCTCATCATAATACTCCTCACGGCTTTGAGAAAGCCAAAGCCGTGGGCGCCCGTGAACAATCGGCCGCTCTTCCCCAGGTCTCGGCTGTGGCCGGCGGCGCCCTCATGCCTGGAACTCGAGGAGCGCGGGCAACGCCTGGCTTTGGCGACGGCCTTATGACGCGGGTAAGGGTTCTCAGCGCTCTATGCCTCGGCTTAGGAACGATGTTCGGTTATCGCCGTATCGTGACGACGCTGGGGGAGCGGCTGGGCAAAGAGGCTTTGGTTCCCGCGCAGGGCGCCTCGGCGGAACTGGTCGCCGCTGGTCTGATCGGCGCCGCCGGCTTCACGGGGTATCCCGTCAGCACCACGCATGTGGTGACCGGCGGAATCGCCGGGACCATGGTCGCCTCGGGAGCGGGCGTTCAACCGGCCACGCTTTGGCAGATCGGGACGGCGTGGCTTCTGACGCTTCCCGCCACGATCGCGATTGCGGGCGGGCTTTTCTACTTGCTTTCCTGAGGGCAATTATGCACCTGACACACCGCTATCTCTGGCGCTGTCGGGGCATAGGAGACAGACAAACCCCATCTTCCACGATGAAGACCTCGTCGGGCGCTCCCGAAAAGCGGCTTACCTATCAACGACCTCGCAAAGCGCGAGCGAGCGAAACGAAAGCTTAGGAAACTTCGCGCGATTTTTATCAAGAAGGAACAGGGCGTTACGTAAGCCCTATTGACAGTTTGTTAACGCCTTGCCATCTATGTGAGCGCATTAGCCCCCCGTCGGACTTGGCCTAACGGTCCCCGGCGGGGTTTTCGTTTGCAGGTCACATGACGGACGATAGCGCTGCGGTTCCGAAAAAATATGCGATGGCATTCTTTGACGGGCAGAATTTGTATCAGCACGCGAAGGAAGCTTTCGGCCACCACCATCCGAATTATGATCCAAAGAAACTGCATCACGCCATATGCCAGAAATTAGGGTTTACTCCGAACCTAACGCGGTTTTACACAGGAATCCCCTCGCAAGAAGAATCAAATATGTGGGCGCATTATTGGTCAAACCGCGTCCTCGCTATGAAGCGGGCGGGCATTTTCGTTACGACCAGAAAACTCCGCTATCACAAAGAATCAGTGGAGCACACAGACGGAAGCCTGAGGATCATTACGACGCCACAGGAAAAAGGAATTGACGTTCGGATCGCCTTGGATTTGGTGGCCTGCGCAAGACGCAGAGAATTCCAGGTTGCTATTTTATTTAGCCAAGACCACGACCTGTCAGAGGTGGTTGAAGAAATTCGCGCCATTGCTAAGGAACAAGAACGCGGGATTGATATCGTGTGCGCGTTTCCAGACAGCCCAACGGCCTCGTATCGCAGGGGGAGCGAGCGAACAATTTGGTTCCGCATGGATCAAGATTTCTATGACGCTTGCCTTGATCCGCACGACTATCGCCCAGAGAGAAGATGAAAATTCAAACGTTCAGATTGCCGCTTTTTGACGTGGCTTGACTGGATCGTTTAGCCTTAGCTGCTTTGGCGCCTCCCGTCTTGCCGACGAGGCTTTTCGTAGGGGACGGCGGCGTGCTGAGAGCGCCACGAACGGCCGCATTCATGCGTCGCTGAATTTCTTCGGGAGACAGGTCATCTGCTATGAAGAGACCAAAATGCGTGTTTTGCGGCTTTTCTGGCGAACTCACCAATGAGCATATATACTCGCGCTGGATTTACCGCTATCTAAAAAAGACGCACGGAACTCGTTACGAATTGGTGGCAACATCATTCCCGGATAGAACAGATTTTAAGAAGGTTAAGCGAGTAGGCAGCATATATGACCTGAAAATAAAATGCGTATGCGGCAGTAGATGCAATAATGGATGGATGCGAAATCACATCGAAAACCCAGCAATCCCTGCCATGACCAAGCTAATAAACGGAGAAAGCTTTCGCCTTATGCCGAACGATCAGCAAAAGGTCGCAGCGTGGGCTGCTCTAAAATCTATTATATTAGAATACGACATGAGCGACAGATCTACGTCTCATCATATGCAGAGAAAGTTTTTAATGAATAGACATGTCCCGCCAGAAAGAGGTTGGGGCATATGGATAGGGTATTGGGATAGACGTAATTCCGATTCAAAACTGCATGTTTCATCCTATCCTTTTCTTGTTCTTCCTGACCGGATCGCGAGCAATAAGCAAGACCATCGGGCTACCTACTACAACAGTGTAGCCGTTACCCAGGTCGTCGGTCAACTCTTTATTCATGTCGTACATTCTCCTCATCCAAATCTCGTTATTAAATGGAGATTTGATCTCCCGGACGGGGGAACGCTTCGGAGAATCTGGCCCCCTTCCGACGTGAGTATTCTTTGGCCCCCTCGGGTCATGTCCGAGAGAGATGCCGAAATCGCATCCCGGGCTATTCACTCTTTTATGGCGAGGAGCTAGCCCCCTCGCGCCGGCCTGCACCGCCTTCTGTCTCATCTTAGAGCACGGTGTGTAAAGTGCATAATTGCCCGTGCCCCAGTATTGGCGACAATCAGCCGACGGGCGCTGCCTCCGCCGATCGCGACTTGCGCGCTCTCCTTAGGGCGAATCCAGGGAGTTTCCGGGCGCCTCACCGCGCCACATGGAGATCATGCTGACGACAAAACTCGTGAAGACCATGCTGACCAGAAGAATCATCATCGGACTCTCGGTCCTTCTCGCGGGGACCGTCGACGTCGAGGCGGGCTCTCAGGTGGGCCAAGCTTCCTATTACGCGTCCAAGAACCGGACCGCTGACGGCGGGCATGTCGGGAGCCACACTGCTGCAAGCCCCACACTGCCGTTGGACTCCAAGGCCCGTGTCACAAATCTGAAAAACGATCGCTCGGTCGACGTGACGGTCAACGATCGCGGTCCCTATGTCGGCGGCCGCGTGATCGACGTTTCCCCTGATGCGGCGAAAGATCTCGGTTTTCAAGACTCCGGCAAGGCGCCGGTGAAAGTCGAGCCTCTGCCCCAGTGAGGTTCTCGCTCAAATCTCCAGGCGCATCGTCACGGCCGCGCAGCTCTCGCCGGCGGCGCGCCGATAGTAATTGTCGCGGCGGCCGATCGTCTTGAAGCCGGCGCGCTCGTAAAGCGCCAGCGCCGCGGCGTTGTCGGCGGCGACCTCCAAAAAACACCATGCGAAGGGCCGGGTTCAGGAGTTGGATGCAGCCTTCAGCAAGTCGTCAATCTGCTGCTTTAGCCGGGGCAAATCCTCCTTCACGGTGCTCCATACAAGGTTGAGGTCCACGTCAAAGTAATCGTGAATCATCTTGTTGCGCATTCCGCGCATCTCGATCCACGGTAATTCTGGGTGGGCCGTCACGAATTCGGGCGCATGTTTCTGGATTTGGTTCGCGGCCTCGCCAATGATCTCGATATTGCGTATCACGGCATCCTGGTCGCGCTGGCTTTGCCGAAAAGCGCTCACGCTGCCCAAGCCCTCGATATATTCCGCCGCTCGCTGGATCGCCTGCGCAATGTGTTCCAGATAATCTGGAACGCGCTCGGGGCGCTTCATAGCGGCTCCGCCCGCTCCAGCACACGATCCCGAAATCTTGGGGACAAGAACTCCGGCGTCAGAACCGACACCGGGACCCCGAGCAATTCTTGCGCAGCGTGCTCCAGCCTTGCGAGCGTAAACAGGGTCGTCGTTTCCGCAGGATCAACCAGCAGATCAAGGTCGCTCTCGTCGGTGTCGGCGCCGGTTAGGACCGATCCGAAAACCCGCGGGCGAGCGAGACCGTGGCGGCCGACAAGCTGCCGCAATTCCGCGCGGTGCAGTGCGAGAGCTTCGGACGGCCTCATCAGGCCCATATAGCATAAAAAGGCGCACAGTTTCACCGAGCCAACGCCCGCCGCCTCAAATCTCCAGGCGCATCGTCACGGCCGCGCAGCTCTCGCCGCCGGCGCGCTGATAATACTTCTCGCGGCGGCCGATCGGCTTGAAGCCGGCGCGGTCGTAGAGCGCCAGCGCCGCGGCGTTGTCGGCGGCGACCTCGAGAAAGACGAGCCGCGCCCCGCCGCGCTCGAGATTGGAGAGATGGTTCTCGAGCAGCGCCCGGCCGAGCCCCGTGCCGCGGCGCGGCGGGTCGACGGCGATCGTCAGAAGCTCGGCGTCGGGAGGCAGAAGCCGCGAGATCACGAAGCCGCCGAGAGGCTCGGCAGGCGCGGCCTCATTCACCGCGCCGTCGGCGATGATGGTCGCCTCGGCGAGATAGGCCTCGAAATCCGAGCTCGACCAGGAGAAGTGGAAGGCCATGGCGTGCAGCCGCTCGCAGTCCTCGGCGCGCTCTGGCCCAATCGGCTGGATCGAGAATGTCGGCTTGGCGAAGAACCCTTTGATCAGCGACATGGGCGGGTCACGCCTCGGCCGGGGGAGCGGCGCCGCCCGCCATGGTCACGTCGGCCGCCTTGAGGTAAAGCGGACGCGCCGGCGCGTCGCGCGGATCGGCGAGGAGGCCAAGCCGCGCGACATAGGCGATGTCGGGCGCGGCGGCGGAGCTCAAGACCCGCGCGCCGATCAGCGCGCCGCGCGCCGCCCGCTCCATCATCGTCGCGCCCGAGCCGACGAGATGCAGGGCGCCCTCGCCGACGAACTCCCGGAGCGCCTCGACCGCCGCCCGCGCGACCAGCCGTTGCGCCGGCAGAACCAGACGTCCGTCCGGCCGATAGGCGGCGACGAAGACCTGGCCGTGGCGGGCGTCGATCGCGGGAACCAGAAGTCCCTCGAAGGCTTCAGAAAAATGCGGGGCGGCGAGCGCGGCCAATGTCGAGACGCCGACAGCCTCGATCTTGAGCGCCCGGGCGATCGCCTGGGCGGCGGAGAGGCCGATTCGAATTCCCGTGAAGGAGCCGGGCCCCACCGTCGCGGCGACGCGATCGAGCGAAGCGAAGCCTCCCTCGGTCGCAGCGAGCAGGCGTTCGACGAGCGGCAGCAGCGCCTCCGCATGTCCGCGCTCCATCGGGATGCTCGCAAGGGCGACCGGCGCGGCGGCGCCGAGATCGAGCACGCAGCCGGAGACAGCGGGAAGAGCCGTGTCGATGGCAAGAATTCGCATAAGCGTAAGTATGACAAGTTTGGCGGCGGAACGAAAGCGGCGCGGATCAACCTCTGCGCGCGGGCGCGGGTCAGTGCGGCATTTGCGAGAAATATTGCGCCAGCGCGTCGATTTCCTCGTCGGTGAGATGGCGGCTCAAATGATGCATTTCCGCGCTTTTCCGCTTGCCGGAGCGAAAATTGCGCAATTGCTCGACGATGTAGCGGTCGTGCTGGCCTTTGAGATTGGGAATCTCCACGTCCTTGGCGACGCCGTCCGAGCCGTGGCAGGCGGCGCATTGGGCAAGAAGCTCGCCGAGCTCGCCCTGTTCGAGCGCGCCCGCGGGCGCGGCGGCCGCCATAGAGGCGAGCGCGAGCGCGACAAAAAGCCCAGTCTTTTTCATTGTCCCTCCCCGGGCGGCGGAATGCGCAACGCAACCCTCAAGCGCGCGGCGTGCGGTCCGGAAAAACCGCGGCGCGGCGCGACGCCCAGGCGCGAATATTTCGCTCATTCCGCCGGCTTTTGGGTGTGTGCGGCGTAATAGGCCTCGGCGCATTGATGCATGAAGTCGTGCAGCGCCGCCTTTTCCAGTCCCTTGGCGAGCCCCTGCTTGCGGCATTCGCGGCGCGCCGTTCTCCTCATCGCCGAGCGCCCGAAGACGCAGCCGAGGAGAAACTCCTCGCGCTCCTTGCCTTTCAACGCCTTCTCGTTGGCGCGCTCGTGACAGGCGTGACGGACGCGCCGCGCCTCGAATTTGCTGAGGTTCGCGGTCGCGGTCGGCGGCGGCGCGGGATGCGCCGGCGCCGCTTCTTTTTGCGCCGCCGGCGGCCCGCCCAGGAACGGGATCTGGAGCGGAAGCGGGGCGGGGACCGGGGCGGGGGCCGTGGTCGTGGCCGGATGCTGGGACTGGGACTGTTGGGCGAGAGCGGCTCCGGCCAGCAGGAGGAGCGCCAATCCCGCCGCGCAGAACGACAAGCCGAAGGCCTTTACGTCGCCGCCAAAGACAGAGACTTTTCGCATCTCGCCCGCTCTCCGATCAAATCGCCAATAGGTCGCCACGATAACATATGTCGCGCCGGCGAGCGTGTCGCGGGCGTCTCGAAGCGGGCGCAAAGGCGACGAAGATCGGGCGGAATTCGGGCGGCCGTCGGGCGTGGCGACATGGGCCAAATTAACCGCTGTCGCGCGCTGGCGTTTACCTTTGCGGCCCTTTGCGGCGCCAAGCATTCGCCCGGCGCCGCCCCCGCCGCGCGACCCGCCACAGTTCACCAAGAAAGAGACATAAAATCAGTGTGATAGAAAATACGCCCAATTTTACGCATTTGAGTGACAGAATAATATACTTACCTCAATTCGGCGCGTTTCTCAATGAATTCGCGTAAAATGCGACAAGAATACTTTCGGGGATCGCAAAAGGACAACCGTATTCTCGCCTCATCGAATGGAGGCGGGTATGTTCGACGTCATCGGCAAATGGACCTTCGCAGCGGCGACCTCGGCCGCCCTCCTGGTCTCTCTCGCCCCGCGCGTCCAAGCAGAGCCGCTGAAAGCGAGCTTCGCCTCGGTCGGCGACGAGACGAGCGTGCCCTATGGCTGGGTGGATTTTTGCAGCCGCTACGCCGGCGAATGCCAGGACGACGACCGCGCGCCGCAGCCGATCCGCCTCACCGTCGGGGCGATGAAAACGATCCAGCAGATCAACGTCACCGTGAACCGCGAGATCGAGGCCGTTTCCGACATGGACCACTGGGGCGTCGTCGACCAATGGGACATTCCCTCGGACGGGCGTGGCGACTGCGAGGATTTCGCGCTGCTGAAGCGCAAGCTGCTCATGAAGGCCGGTTTCCCGCGTCAGGCGCTGCTGATGACCGTCGTCAAGGAGGCCAATGGCGAAGGCCATGCGATCCTGACGGTCAAGACCGACCAGGGCGAGTTCGCGCTCGACAATCTCGACGACGCCATCAAGCCTTGGAACAAGACGCCCTACCGCTTCGTCAAGCGTCAGTCGGAAATGAACCAGAACGTGTGGGTCGCTATCGGCGCGCCGACCGCAGCCCCGGCCTATGTTTCTCAAAAGTGAGGGGGCTCGCGCGCTTGTCCCTCGAACGGAATCGTTCGAGGGACAAGAAATAGCGCCAGAACAAAATATTGTAGCGAATTCTGATCGCGAAAGTCTGTGAACTTTTGCCGCCTTAGCGAAAGAGCGGCGCAATCTCGCGCGCCAGCGCTCGGGCATAGGCTCTCGGCGAAAAGCTCGCCTCATAAAGACGCCGCGTATCCGCGTCGGGCCGGGCAGGCTCCGCTTTCCCGGCCGCGAGCTTTTCGGCGCATTCGCGCAGCGCCGCGGCGAAGGCCGGCCCATCCTCGCAGAGCGTGACATTGGCGAGCGTCGCGGGATCGACGCTCATGCCGCGAAACGCCTGTGGCGTGGCGATCAGGGGCGCGCCGCTGCTCAGCGCTTCGACCGCCTTGATCGAAAGGCCGTGACCTTCCACAGTCGGCAGCAGAATCGCGGCGGCGCGGGCGTAGACGGCGCCGATATCTGCGACGCGCCCCTTGAACAGTTCGCGTCGCGTCTCATAGAGCGCCTTGTCGCGATTCTTCACGCCGGCGTCGATATTGCCGTAGATGGCGACGGGGACGGGTCCGGCGAGCGGCAGGACGTCTCGTAAAAACCAGCGCAGACTGAGGAAATTGGCGTAATTGTCGCTCGCGACGATAGCGATCTCGGTTGGGTTCAACGCGAGCGGCGCCGGCTCGACGGCCGGATAGAGCAGCGCGTGGCGGCTCGTCGGCAGAAGCCTCGCGAATTCCCGATGCTCTTCCGCGTTGAGATGCGCGCAAAGGTGCGCCTTCCCCGTCCAGTAGAGTTCAACCGCCAGCATGTCTTCGTAGCCTGCGAGCGGCGGTATGAAAAAACCGCCCTGATTGCGCAGAACGTACTGGCGCGCCTGGATGTCCTGAGTTTCGAGGATAATCGGGGACTTGCCGCCGCCGAGCTTACGCGCGAGCGGCAGGGTGAAGTAATGGTTGGCGTGGACGAGATCGATCTTTTCCTGCGCGAGCGCTTCGGGCAGCGGCGCGCGCTTGGCGAGCTCGACGAGCCACGTCGCCTGGTCGCCATGGATGAGCGGCCACCAGCCGTCCTTCAAGAGCGGCGTCTTCCACAAGGAATCGCGCGGCGGCCCCGTGAAGTAGCGAGCGTCGGCGGCAAGCTCCGGCGTCGCCGCGATATAGGCCGGCCAACGGCCGCCACACGGCGCGGGCGGCGTCAACACGTCCATCATCGCAACCGAAATGGTGCGCGCGCCGAGCGCTTTATAGGCTTCCAGCTGGCTGCGGTTGACCTGCGAGCTGCCGCAGGAATGCCACGCCGCATGAACGACGGCCACGGTCTTTCCGGCAAGCGGCGCGTCGGTTGCGACGTCCTCCGGCTCGCCTTCGCGCAATGATCCGCCCCTCTTGCTAACGCCGGAACTTTCCCGCTAGAGCTTCTATATGAGCCGCATCAGCGCAAATCCAGCCTTTTCGCCCGCCGATGATTCGGGGACGCGCGCCAAGAGCCGCTATGGAGTAGCCATCGTCGGAAACGACAAGATCATCGATTGGCTGGTTCCGTTCCTCGAGAGCTATCGCGAAACCAACGCTTCGCTGCCGCTCTATCTCATTCCCTATGACGACAACGTCACGCGCACCCGTCGCGCCGCAGAGGTCTATGGGGCGCATTTCATCGAGGAAGAGCCCGTCGAGATCGATCGTCTCGCCAAGGAGCTTTATCCCGGCATCTTCAACTCGAACCGCCGGCGCCTGCGTAAGCTGCAAGCGCTCTCGCTCGATCTCGACGAGGTCGCCTATGTCGACGTCGACGTGATCCTGTTTCGCGACTTCACGCCGATATTCGGACGGCTGGAGGCCGGAAAGAGCGAGTTCATCGTGGCCTCGCCGAGCTTCGAATATGTCTATAACGAACGGCGATCGGAATACCCCTTTCTTGCCGACGCGCTGCTCTTCAACGACGGCTTCTGGGTGACCTCGAACCGGTTCCTCAGCCTTTCGAACTTCATCGACACGATGGCGAACGACGCCGCGATTTTTCACGACGTGCGCAAGCGCGGGCAGCTCTTCGCGCAGCCGCTCGTCAACTTCGTCACGCATCGGCGCGGCGTGAAAATCGCGCTTCTGCGCGATATCGTCGAGAACGCGTCGCATGAGAGCTTCTACAAGGCTCCCGGCATAAGCTTCGTCGACGGCAAGCCGGTCGATCCTGACGGCCGAGAGATTTACTTCGCCCATTGGGCCGGCGCCACCGCGCTGCCGTCGACCGGCGTGTTCGACGCGGCGTGGACCAGGCTTTCAAAGGCCGCTTGGGCGAGAATGCAGTCATGAACCTGGACCAGGGCAGAGTCCTGGCGGCAAGGCCCCGAAGATGCCCCGGCTGCTCTTCTTTTACCTGATCCGGCGGATCGGCTTGGGGATCCTCATCATTCAATGCGCGCTGAGCGTGCCGGTCGTGCTCGCCTATCTCTTGAGCTCGCTCCCCGCCGCGGCGGTGCGCGGCGGCCTCGTCTGGCCTGCCGTCCAGGGCGTTGCGCCGACCGTCGCCTATGTGGCGCTGCCGATGGCGGCCGGCGTCGCCACCGCGCTCGAATTTTCGCGCATGGCGAGCGAAGGCATGATCGCCGTGCTCTACGCACTTCGCCTTTCGGTCTGGGCCGTCTGCCGGCCCGCCGTGGCGCTGGCTCTCGCGCTGGTCGTCGTCGGCTATATCCTTTCAAATTTCCTCGCGCCCGTTTACGTCGGGACGATGCAGGACGTTCTCAACGTCGTGCGTAACTCGCTCAACCATCGCATGCTCGAGCCGGCGCATTTCTACACTTTCGACAATGGCGCCAAGACGCTCTACCTCGAGCGCTGGGAGACGCCCGACATCGCCGCAAATCTCTTCGTGCGCCAGCTCTCCACCGAAAAGATGGAAGAACAGGTCATCACAGCCGCGCATGCGGAGTTTCGACGCAATGAAACCGGGGTGATCGTGGCGCTGCGTAACGGCAGCGTTCAGACGCGTTCGCTCGCGGCGGGCGGCGGGGACGTGCGTCTCTCCGCCTTCGATGAATATGCGCTCGTGCTGCCTATGCAGGGTAGCGGCTCCCTTCCGCAGCGGACATGGCGCGGCGTCTATGAATTGCCGCCCGGCGATTTCGTCCGGCAGCTGACCGCCGCCCGCGCCGACCCGAGACTTCTTGCAGAGTGGACGGCCGAGGCGACGATGCGGCTCGGGGTGCCGCTATTGGCCTTGGGCCATACGCTGCTCGCGATGGCTCTGGCGCTGACCTTCGGCAATGTGACGGGGAGACGGGGCGCCGGCGGACAATTCGTGATCATCGCCATCCCGGCGGTCCACATCGCCTTCCTGGTGCTGCTTCAGACCCTGTTGCGCGCCGACGCGCGCTTCATCGTCGTGCTCGCGGGCTTGGCGCTGATCGAGATCCTGGCTTCGGCCTTCATGATCTCAAGGCTGAATTAGCGTCGGGCGCGCGGGAAGGATCGCGTCCTACGGCTGCTTGTGGGGCGCGTGAAGACGGAGGGCTTCGGCGAGCCTTTCCCGCTCGAAGATCACGACGACCACGAGCGCGAAGAGGAGCGGCGCGATCAGATAGAAGAGACGCCACACCAGAAGGGCCGCGAGCACCTGCACCTGCGGCGCCTCGGGCGTGAGCTTGATGAACAACAGCTCGAAGACCCCCAGTCCTCCCGGCGCATGCGACACCAGCGCCACGGAGAAGGAGAGGACGAAGGCGCCCAGCACAACCGCGAATCCCGGATTGCCGACTTCCGGAAGCGCGAAGTAGATAATGCTCCCGGCGCCGATCAGCTCGAGCGGCGCGGCAAAAAGCTGTTGCACCATCACTCCGGGCCGCGGATAGACGATCTCGAAACTGCCGATGTGCAGCGGCTTGAAATGCATCAGCGACCCGAGCACGTAAAGCACGACGCAGGAGAGGCAAACGAGGCCGACCGCGCGCGCCGCGTGCGGATTGGTGAAGATATCGGGCAGGAAACCGGCAAGCCGTTGCATGAGCGTCGGGTCCCAGGTCAGCAGAGCGCCCCCGAGCAGCACGCAGCCAAAGCCGAAAGTATAGGAGCAGAGCACGACGAGCGTGGCGATCTGCGCCGCCGACAGCCCTTTGGACGAATAGGCGCGATAGCGGACCACCGCTCCGGAGAACATGCTCGCGCCGATATTGTGCGAGAGCGCGTAGGTCGTGAAGGAGCAAAGCGAGATGAAGGGCCAGGAAATGTGCGTCACGCCAAGATGCAGCAGCGCGATGCGGTCGTACCAGGCGAGCGCCGCATAGGCGAGCAGCGTGCCGAGACCCGCGAGAAAATATCGGTGCGGCGGAATGGCCTTGAGAGCCGTCCATACCTCTCCGCCGAGCGACTCGCTGTGGAATTCCTTGTTGAGAAGATAGAGGGATCCGACGACGGCGGCGACGCCCAACACCGGCCAGAGATAGTCGAGCAGCTTCTTCATGCGGCCTAACGCGTTGGATCGCGCCGCAGTTGAGCGGCATCGCTCAAACGTGGAAAGCGCGAATGATTTCATCAGTCTAGCGCGCGGTTCGCGCGAGAAACCGGTTTCCACTTTTACGCCTTGCGCTCCAGCGAGCGAGGAAGCCCGCCCGGACGGCCGCAGTCTGGCCATTGGGTCTTCCCTGACACAGCGCCGCGAAGCCTGCAAGTCCTGCCCTCCCCTGGTCCCTCCCATCGCTTGTTTTGTCAGGCGCCCGTCGTAGTGTACGCCGATGACGAAACCCGGGGCGGCGGAGAGATGGCAATGGGCATTCCAGATCGCATCAAGGGCTTGCTTTTCGATCCCGACCGCGAATGGGCGGCGATCGAAGCCGAGCAGCAGAGCATCCTCGAAATCTACCGGGACTATGTGCTGCTGCTCGCGCTGATCCCGCCCGTTGCGAGCTTTCTTGGCGGCTACTTCTTCGGATTTGGCCCGTCGTCACACGAGGTCGCGCATCTCACCTTCTGGGGAGGGCTGATGCGCGCGGGTCTGCAATATGCGTTGAGCTTGCCGCTTCTCTTCGCCGTCGCCTTCGTGCTCTCCAGCCTTGCGCCGCATTTTGACGGCGAGTCGAATGACGCGCGCGCCTTGGCGCTGACGGCCTATTCCTACACGCCGGCTTGGCTCGCCTCGCTCTTTGGCCTCGTTCCGGGCCTGCGCTGGCTCGACATTCTCGGTTTCTATGGCCTCTATGTCTTCTATCACGGCCTTCCGCGCATGCTGAAATGCCCCAAAGACCATGCGGACATTCTAACGCTCGTCGCCTTGGTCGTGTCGATCTCGGCGGCCGCCCTGCACGCGTGGCTCGTGCATGTCCTTGCGCCCTGGCGCAGCATCGCCCTTTGAGGCGCGCTCCTCCCAGCGGGCCAGCGCCGCCTCGTCGATCGTCTTCGCCTCGACCCAGCCGCCGTCGCTTCCGTCCGCGAGAAGCAGCCGCTTCCAGAAGGGCGCGCGCGATTTCAGATAGTCCATGACGAATTCGGCCGCCGCGAAGGCTTCGGCGCGCCCCTTCGCCGCGGCGAGCACGAGCACGATTCTCTCGCCCGGGCCCAGTCGGCCGTAGCGGTGCAGCACCGTGAGGGCGAGGAGCGGCCAGCGCGTCACGGCGTGCTGCGCGATTTTTGCGATCTCGCCCTCGGCCATGCCGGGATAGTGCTCGAGCTCGAGCGCCGCGACAGCGCCCGCTTCGCTCCGGCAAAGTCCCGTGAAGGCCACGAGCGCGCCGATGTCGGCTCCGGTCGCGAGGATCTCGCGCTCCTCCTGCGCCGGGTCAAAAGGCTCGGGGCAAAGTCGAATCACGACCCTTGGCGCTTCCTGCGCTTGCTTCATCGGCGGGGCCCTTTCGTCGGCGCTCTCTCTCGGCGCGCCTCATCTAGCGGGTTTTTAAGCCAAAACCGGGCTTCCTTTTCGGGAAGTCCCGCTCAGGCGTCCTGCCAGTCCAGGGTGACGACCTTGCCGTTCTCGACCGCGAGCGCGAGGCGCCCGCGCTTCAACTCCAGCGCCTTTTCGCCGAACACGGCGCGCCGCCAGCCTTTCAAAGCCATCACGTCGGCGTTGTCGTTGGCGGCGATCGCTTCGAGGTCGTCGACGGTGGCGATCATCTTCGCGGCGACTCCGGTCTCTTCGCAGACCTGGCGCAACAGAACCTTCAAGAGCTCGACCGTCGCGCCATTGGAGCTGCGCCGGTCCCGCTCGATCGCCGGGAGCGAAGCCGGGTCGCGCGCCATCGCCCGCTCTATCGCCGCAAGGATATCGGCGCCCGCGCGCGAGCGCTCGAGGCCGCGCGGAGCGGCCCGCAAATTCGAGAGGGCCTCCTCCGTGCGCGGGGCGGCGAGCGCGATCTCGATGAGCGCGTCGTCCTTGAGGACGCGGGCGCGCGGAACGTCTCGCGCTTGCGCCTCGGCCTCTCGCCAGGCGGCAAGCTCGATGAGCGCCGCGAGGTCGCGGGGCTTCCTCGCCCGATGGCGGAGACGCTCCCAGGCGTCGTCCGGATGCTGCGCGTAGGTCGCTGGGGAGGTGAGCGCCTCCATCTCGTCGGCGAGCCAGTCGAGTCGCGCCGAGCGCTCCAGCCGGCCGCGCAGATGGAGATAGATGTCGCGCAGATAAGTCACGTCGGCGATCGCGTAGCGGACCTGCGCCTCCGACAGGGGACGCCGCGACCAGTCTGTGAAGCGCGAGGATTTGTCGAGGTTGACCCGGGCGATCGACTTGGCGAGCTCGCCATAAGAGGCCTGATCGCCGAAGCCGCAGACCATGGCGGCGACCTGGGTGTCGAAAAGCGGCTTGGGGATGAGCCCCGCGAGCCGCCAGACGATCTCCAGGTCCTGGCGGGCGGCATGGAACACCTTGACGACCGCTTCATTCGCCATCAGCTCGAAAAAAGGCGTGAGATCAACGCCTTCCGCGAGGGCATCGATCGCCGCCGCCTCGTCCGGCGAGGCGAGCTGAATCACGCAAACCTTTGGCCAAAAAGTCGTTTCCCGCAAAAATTCGGTGTCGACCGTGACAAAGGGATGTTGGGCCAGCCGCTCGCAGAGGGCGGCCACGTCTTCGGTGGTGGAAAGGAGACTCATTCCAACAATTTTAAATCATTTCCCTCTGGTCCTGAAGCCTTTTCCAGAGATTGGGCGCCGAAGCCGGCCAAAGCCCCTTTTGAGGACGGGGACTCAGTTCGGCCTTTTGCATTTCGGCGGCGGCAGTAGGGTGAGGCTCGATGTTTTCGCGCCGAGGACGAAATCGCCATAGTCGAGCTTCATCGAATAAGTCACGCCATTCTCGAAGAGCTCGAGCGTCAGCACGTAGCTCGGCGGCTGGTCCTTCTGCTCCAGATCGAAATAGGAGATCGTGATCGGCCAGCGCCGCAGATTCTTGAAGGCTTCGACCTGGAACGGCTTTTCCTGGGGCTCGCTCTTGATCGGCGCGCCGATGATCGTCAGCGTGTCGAAGCGCTTGGAGCCGTCGCCGGAGGCGTCATAGACGCGGGCGGCCAGCATTTTTCCGCCATCGCGCGCCGTTTGAAGAATTTTCCGCATGTGATCGGTCGGGAAGAGGATCGGCCCGGAATAGTCGAGCTTGCCCCGCTTGGGCTTGTTGAGATCGATCTGCACGTCGCCGGTCTTGTGCTTCTTGGCGACTCCGTCGGTTTCCTCGGTCGCGCCCGAGGATTCCGCGTTGCTCACTTTCGTCGTGATCTTGAAGCGGAAATCCGAGCCGTCGGCCGCCTCGAAAGTCGCTGAGCGCATGTCGGAAACCTGCGCCTCGCCCTCCTGGGGTTGCAATTGCGTCAGTTGGCGGACGTTCTGGATATACCCGTCGCAGGCCGAGCCCGAGAAGTCGAAGGTGATTCGCCCGCGCGCCTCGCTGGGCGCCTTGGCGCCATCGGCCTTGAGCAAGGAGAGATCGTAGACCGCGCGGTGCGGCGCAAGCCCCGGCGGCGAGGTTTGCGCAACCGCCTCCGGCCCGAGAAACGGCGTCAGAACGCAAGTCACAGCGGCAAAGCGAGCCGCAATTCGCGCGAACGCCATGAACGAAGGTCTCCCGGTCAAAGCCGACGTTGCGTCGGACGCAGCGGGAAACTACGGTTTCGCCTACCGAGGCGCAAATCTTATCTCCAAGCGAGGTTACGATCATGACTGTCAGCTCGCCGCTCGCCCGGCTCGCGGAGCTTGGGCTTTCGCTCCCGCCCGCCGCCGCGCCGGTCGCCAATTACGTTCCCTTCGCGCGGAGCGGCAATCTGCTCTTCATCTCCGGACAATTGCCGGTCGTCGCCGGCAAGGTCGATCCTGCGCATCGGGGCAAGCTCGGCGGCGCTGTCTCGCTCGAATCGGGCCAGGATGCGGCGCGCCTCGCGGCGCTCAACGTGCTGGCCCAGGCCAACGCCGCCGTGGGCGATCTTAGCCGGCTGCGGGCCGTGCGGCTCGGCGGCTTCGTGAACGCCGTTCCCGACTTCTCGCAGATTCCGCAAGTCGTCAACGGCGCCTCGGATCTCTTCGCCGCGGTGCTCGGCGAGAACGGCAAGCACGCGCGCGCGGCGGTCGGCGTCGCCCAACTGCCGCTGGACGCCGCGGTCGAGATCGAGGCAGTCTTCGAAATCCTGGGCGCCTGATCCTGCGCCGTTGGGTCACGCCCCTTCCTGTCCCTCCGGCGTGACGCGCAGCGAGGTGATGCGGTTGCGCATCTTGCGCAGCACCTCGAAGCGGAAACCGTGGAAGCGGAACACCTGGCCCGCCTCGGGAATGGCGCCGGCCTCGTGGATCACGAGGCCGGCGATCGTCGTCGCCTCCTCGTCGGGCAGACGCCAGTCCATCGCGCGATTTAAGTCACGCAGCGGCGAGGCGCCGTCGACGATGACCGAGCCGTCCTTTTGCGGGCGCACCCCGGGCATGGCCGAGTCATGTTCGTCTCGGATGTCGCCGACGATCTCCTCGAGAATATCCTCGAGCGTCACGAGACCCATCACCTCGCCATATTCGTCGACGACGAAGGCGAAATGAGTCTTGCGCTTCAAGAAAGCCTGGAGCTGATCCTCGAGCGTGGTCGCCTCCGGTGTGAACCAAGGCTCGAGCATGATCTCGTCGATCTTGAGCCGCGACGCCTCGCCGCCAGCTGCATCCAATGCGCGCAAGAGATCCTTGCTGTGCAGAACGCCGATGAAATTGTCCGGCCGCTCGCGCCAAAGCGGCATGCGCGTGTAGGGGGAGGCCAAGACCTCCTTGATGATCTGATGCGGCGGCAGATCGGCGTCCACGGCGCGCATCTTGGTGCGATGCACCATCACGTCCGAGACATGCATGATGGTCAGCTCGAGGACGCCGCCGAACATGTCGCGCGCGCTGCGCTCGACATTGCCTTCCTGGTGCAGGATGTCCACGGTGCTCCTCAGCTCGTCGTAAGGAGACAGCATCGTCCTGCCATGGCCGAGCTCGACGCCCGCGAGCTTCAGCATGCCGCGCACCAGAAGCTCAATGCCCACGAGCAGGGGACCAAAGACCGCGACGAAGAAGTGCACGACGCCCGCCACCGCCAATGAAACGCGGTCGGGATGGTTGATCGCCAACGTCTTCGGCAGCACCTCGGCGAATATGAGCAGCAACGCCGTCATGATGAATGTCGCATAGACGGCGCCATTGTCGCCGACGAGCAAGACGAGCATGCTGGTCATGACGGCGGAGCCGGCGATATTGAAGAGCGTGTTGCCGAGCAGCAGCGTCGCAATCATACGGCTTCTGCGGCGTAGCAGCTGCGAGACGACGACGGCGCGCCGGTCGCCCTCCCTCTCGAGCGAATGCATATGCGCGAGAGATGCGCCGGTGAGCGCCGTCTCGGAGCCTGAGAAGAGCGCCGACAGCAGCACGCAGCCGAGGACGACGAAGAGAGCCGAAAGAATATCGAATTTGCTCAAGGATCGCTCCCGCTTCGCGAGCCCATCACATTTCGCTCTTCAGGAAGGCCAGGACCTCTTTCGCGTCGACGTTCTTCGCGACGAAGGCACCGCCGATCTCGCGCGCCAGCACGAAGGTCAGCGCCCCGCGCTCCACCTTCTTGTCCTGCTGCATCGCCTCCAGAATGGCCTCGGCGTCGGCGCTGAAATCGGGAATGTCGGAAAGGCGCGTGGGCAATCCGACCCGCTCCAGATGGCGCTCGACGCGCAGTGCGTCCTGCCCGTTGCACAAGCCGAGCCGGTGCGAGAAGCGATAAGCCTGGGCTAGGCCGATCGCCACGCCTTCGCCATGCACGAGGCGCCGCGCGTCATAGCCCACGAGCCGCTCCAGCGCGTGGCCGAAGGTATGGCCGAGATTGAGCAACGCGCGCTCGCCCTGCTCGGTCTCGTCGCTTCCGACGATACAGGCCTTCATCTCGCAGCTCACCGCAATGGCGCAGCTCTGCTCCGGCTTGCCGGAGAAGACGGCCTCGCCGTCGGCCTCGAGCCAGTCGAAGAATTGGCGGTCGCGAATGAGCCCATATTTGAGGATCTCGGCGTAGCCGGCCCGAAACTCGCGCTCGGGCAAGGTTTCGAGCGTGTCGATGTCGGCGAGGACCAACGACGGCTGGTGGAAGGCGCCGATTAGATTTTTCCCCTGCGGAGAATTAATGCCCGTCTTGCCGCCGACCGAGCTGTCGACCTGGGCGAGGAGCGTCGTCGGTATCTGCACGAAGCGGCAGCCCCGGCGCAGGCTGGCCGATACGAAGCCGGCCAGATCGCCGACGACTCCGCCGCCGAGCGCGATGACGACGTCGCGTCGCTCGATCTTCGCGGCGAGCGCCTCCTCGAGAACGCGGCCGAAGACCGCGAGCGATTTCGAGCCTTCGCCCGGGTCGACCACGATGGCGGTCGAGCGCAGGCCGCTCGCCTCCAGGCTCGCCCGCAGCGGTTGCAGATAGAGCGTGGCGACGTTGGAATCGGTCACGACCGCGCAGGCCGCGCCCGGCGCCAGCGCCGCGATCCGCTCGCCCGCCTCCCCGAGAAGGCCCGACCCGATCAAGATGTCATAGGAGCGAGGACCGAGGTCGACCCGGACCGTTTCACGGTGCAGGGGCTCCTCGCGGCGGGGCGCAAAATGGTTCATGGAGGTCGGCAAGTCTTCGAGGGGGCGTCTCGCGCCAAAGGCCAGCGTCGGCAGGCGGTCGGCGAGTAGCGCGAGCGTCTGCTCGACCATTGCCTCATGGGGCACGTCTTGGGAGACGAGCTTGAGGTCGGCGGTCGCATAGAGGGGGTTGCGCTCGTCCATCAACCGACGCAGCGTCGCAGCCGGGTCTTCCGTGTGCAAGAGCGGCCGGTCGCCTTTGCGGCGCACGCGCCGCAGCAAGGTTTCGTGATCCGCATCAAACCAGATCGAGACGCCGCGCTCGGCGATGCGCCGCCTCGTTCGCGGGTCCAGGAAGGCGCCGCCGCCGGTCGCCAGCACGAGGGGCCCGCCGTTGAGAAGCCGGCACAGCACGCGCCGCTCGCCGTCGCGAAAATAGCCCTCGCCGAATTTCGCGAAGATTTCCGGGATCGACATCCCCGCCGCGGCGGCGATCTCGGCGTCGGCGTCGACGAATTTGAGGCCCAGTCGCTGGGCGAGCTTTTGTCCGATCGAGCTCTTTCCCGACCCCATCATGCCCACGAGCACGATGCAATTGTCCTCAAGGAGGGCCCGGATCGCCGCCGGGCGCGGGTCTGCCGGCGCAGCGGCCGTTTCGGCGCAAGGACTCGTCATCATGGAGCCCACCTATACCGCGCCGGCAGGTTCAGCCGCAAATGCGCCCTTCCCCTATTGAGCGTCTGGGCTCGGGCCTGAGCGCCAAAATTCGCTCTAATCCTCGAGAACGCTCTCAAGGAACGCCTTCATGAAGACGGTGAGGCGCGGCTCGGCGAGATCGGCGCGTCGGCGAAAGACCCGCATGCCCGCAAGCTCGGGCTTTTGCTGCGAGCGGATGTGGCGCTCGACCTTTTCGACCTCACTTTGAGCATCGCTCCCGAGAGTGACGATGCGCAAGCAAGCCCTCTGCTTCTTAACGGATATGATGCGCCACACCGGCGCGAGGTCGCGCTCGTCGATCTGAACCCCCGTTTCCTCGGCAAGCTCGCGGATCAGGCATCCGGTGAGATCGACCCGGCTTCCGACGACGTCGTCGTGGTCGGGCGTGCCGCAGGGAAAATAAATGAGGCCCGGCTGGGAGTGGTCCCGGCCCATCTCGCCGGCGAGAAAGGCCCCGTCGCTCGAGCGCAGCGCCGGCGCGGAAAAGCAGTTGAGGACGCCCCAGTCCGGCTGTCCGAACTGCTTCCAGGCGTAGAAGCGGGAGAACGGGGCCTCGAAGAACTCGACCTCGAGCGTTCGTTGGCCGGAAGCGTCCACAAGAGGCTCGGCCCGCCGCGCCAGAAGAATGCGGCCGTCGTAAAGCGACGGGTTGCGGCTCGTCTGGTCGCGCCAGAACTCCTCGACCCTGCGCTCGTCGCCCTCGGAAAGGTCCAGGCGATGCTCGACCAGGCGGCAATCCAGGCGGTCCGCCTCGAAGATTTGGCAGGAGGCGGTCATCGGCAAAACTCTCCCCTGGCGACGAAGGCGGTCTGGGCGCCGAGGCTCAGACGTTCCAGCGCGCCGCCGACGATGTCGAAGCGCAGCGTGACGCGCGCGCGCCGCTCATGCGGATGCAGCAGGTCGATGAAGACTTCATGCGCGCCGTCCTCCGGGCGCTCGAATTCTATCAAGGCCCCGGTCAAGGCGACGAGCGCCTCAACGCCCGGGCTCGCGCCAAGCGGGAGCGCCTCGATCGCCGCCTCCGGCACCGCCGCGTCGTTCGTATAGAGCATGAGCCCGGCGGGCGCGAGCGCAGGGAACCCCTTCGAGACCCGCGCCGCCTTGAGCAGCGCTTCCCGCGTTCGCACGGGCAGGAGATCAAGGGCGCCATAGGCCTCGAACCGGCTCGGACGGTGTGCGTCAAAGCCGATCTCTTGGCCTCCGAGCCCAAGCGCGGCAGCCAAATCCGCCGCCGGGGGCGCGGATTCGGCGCGGCGAGGTTTGAGCTCGAGCGCCGCCTCCGAGTAGCAGATTCCCGCGCTGTTCGCGATCACATCGCAACGCCAGCAGGCCTCGCCCTGCTCCACCGCGATCGTCAGACCGCCGCGTCGCAGCACGTCGCCCGCTCGGCTTTTCGCGAGCAGCGCGGAGAGCGCGAGGATCGCCTCGAGGCGAAGCCCGCATTCGCCCTGTGGCGAAAAAATACGCGCCCGGGCGGAGTTCGTCGGATCTCGGGGCGCCAGCAGAAAGGCCGTCAGCGGGAGGTTGAACTCCCGCGCGATGACGAGCATTTGCGAAGGCGAAAGCGCCGCCGCGTCCTCGACCGTGGCCATCGGAACGCCGCCGAATTTTTCCCCGGCGCAGGCGTCGAGCAGACAGAAGCGCGGCGCGCCGGTCACCGAGCTTCCAGATCGCCTTGCATTTCCAAGATCGTCACGCTGTCGCGATATTCGACGAGCTCGACGATCTTGCCGTTCTCGAAGCGGACGAATTCGGCGAGCTCCACGACGCCGCGCCGCCCCGTGCCGCGATGCCGCCACTCCACGGTGCGCCGGCAGGCGAGCGCGTCGCCGTCAACGAGAATGTCGGAGAGAGAAAAATCCAGCTGCTCGAAGTCGACATTGATGGCCTTCACCACGCTGACGATGGCTTCGACGCCGAAATGCCGTCCCGCATAGGGGATGCGCGTGCGGTCGCCGACGAATTCGCAGACGATGTCGGGCGAATAATGGCGCCGTAGCAGGTCGATGTCGGGGCCCCGCGGCGTGAGATAATCGGCGACTCTCTGCACGCAGTCGACCATTTCGTCGCGCGTCACGCCCGGATCGGGCGGAGCGAGCAGATTCGCAAAAGGCCTCGCGGCGCAAAAAGCGTCGGGAGTTGGAACGGGAGAATCCATGTATTCGTGCATTTCGACGATGAGACCGTCCCGCCAGCGCACAAAATACGCCATGTCCAGCGGACAGATGCGCCCCGTGCCGCGATTACGCCAGCTCGTGCGCCACCGCACCGCGTTGCGCGGCCCCTCGACCAGGATCTGCAGAATTTCGCCTTCGAGCGCCTCGAATTCCTCCTCGGCGCGTTTGAGATTCGCGACAAAGGTGTCGCGACCGTGGATCACGCCCGGCAGGAAGATGCCGTATTTCGAGCAATGAATGACAACGTCGGGCGCGAAATGGCGCGCGACCAGATCGATGCGGCCCGCGAGCCGCGCCCGCGTGATCTCCACCAGCCGCTGGCGAATCTCCTCGCCTGTCAATTCGGCCTGAGGTTTCGCCCGATCCTGCATGAAGCCCTTCCCCTCGGGGGCGTGACGACTTCGGGATTTCCGCCGTGGATCTGCCTCAGTCGGAACCCCGCGAGCCAGCAAAGACTTGCCGGCCCGCCGAGCTTGTCTTTCCATTACGCGCTAATTGCGGTCCTTGTCGACCAGCTTGTTCTTGCCGATCCAAGGCATCATCGCGCGCAGGCGCTTGCCGACCTCCTCGATCGGATGGGCGTTGTTGCGCGCCCGGATCGCCTTGAAGGAGGTCTGATTAACCCTGTTCTCCAGCATCCAGTCGCGCGTGAAGCGGCCGGTCTGGATGTCGTCGAGAACGCGTTTCATCTCGGCCTTCGTCTCCTTCGTGATGATGCGCGGGCCGGTGACGTATTCTCCATACTCGGCGGTGTTCGACACCGAGTAATTCATGTTCGCGATGCCGCCTTCGTAGATCAGGTCGACGATGAGCTTCACCTCGTGCAGGCACTCGAAATAGGCCATTTCGGGGGCGTAGCCCGCCTCGACCAGGGTCTCGAAGCCCGCGCGGATCAATTCGACCAGGCCCCCGCACAGAACAACCTGCTCGCCGAAGAGGTCGGTCTCGCACTCCTCGCGGAAGGTCGTCTCGATGATGCCGGCGCGGCCGCCGCCGATCGCGCTGGCGTAGGAGAGCCCGAGCTCCAGCGCGTTGCCGGAGGCGTTCTGATGCACGGCGATGAGGCAGGGCACGCCGCCGCCCTTGAGATATTCGCCGCGCACCGTGTGGCCGGGGCCCTTCGGCGCGACCATGGCGATATCGAGATCCTTGCGCGGCTCGATCAGGTTGAAGTGGATGTTGAGCCCATGCGCGAAGAAAAGCGCCGCGCCCTGCTTCATATTGGGGGCGAGGTCCTTCGCATAGATTTCGCCCTGCAGCTCGTCGGGCGTCAGCATCATCATGACGTCCGCGGTCTTGGCCGCCTCGGCGGCCTCGAGAACCTTAAGCCCGGCGCTCTCGGCCTTAGCCGCGGAGGCTGAGCCCTTGCGCAGCGCAACAGAGACGTTGGGGACGCCGCTCTCCTTCAAATTGAGCGCGTGGGCGAAGCCTTGGCTGCCGTAGCCGATGATGACGACATTCTTTCCCTTGATCAGATTGATGTCGGCGTCACGATCGTAATACACGCGCATTTCGTTCTTTGTCCCCTGTCATTGGCTTTGGCCCGGCGCGCCGGGAGCGGGCGACGGTTGCGTGGCCAAATTTTTGGGCCCTTGTAAGCGGCGACGCCCGGAAGGTCAAAGGCGCAGGCCTCCCGCAACGCGGCGCCCCCGGACCGGCGGATTCCCCGCCGGCGGCGCGGCGAGGATCAGGCGCGGCGTTCGCGGGCGCTCTCGTGCCAATCTTTCAGCGCGAGATAGCTGAGGAAGGACAGCGCGCCATAAATCGCCATGCCGGCAAGCGAGAGCAGCGCCAGCGCGCCGAACATGCGCGGGATGTCGAGGCGAAACCCCGCCTCGACGATGCGAAAGGCCAGGCCCGTTCCTTGGCCCGCCGCGCCGGCCGCAAGCTCGGCGACGACGGCGCCGATCAACGCGAGTCCGCCGGCGATGCGCAGACCCGTCAGAAACTGCGGCAGCGCAGCCGGCGCGCGCAGATGAATGAGCCGATCCCAGGGGGAGGCGCGATAGAGGTCGAAGAGATCGAGCAGCCCATGGTCGACCGAGGCGAGCCCGAGCGCCGTATTGGAGAGGATCGGAAAAAAGGCGACGAGAAAGGCGCACACAAGCACGGCGTTTGGCGGCGAAAGATAAATGAGCAGAAGCGGCGCGATCGCGACGATGGGCGTCACCTGCAGCATTATCGCATAGGGGGTGAGCGCGCGCTCCAGCCATTTCGAGCGCGCCATGAGAAGCGCCAGGCCGACGCCGCCGAGCGTGGCGAGCGCCAGCGCCTGCAAGGCGATATTCACCGTCACCCAAAGCGAAGAGGCCATCAGCGCGCGGTCTTCGTAGAGACGCGCAACGATGAGGCTCGGCGCCGGCAGCACATAGGGCGGCAGGCCCCGCAGTCGCACCAGGCCCTCCCAGAGCGCCAGAAACGCCGCGCAGGCCGCAAGCGGCGCAATGGCGTTCCTCACCAAGGGCTTGATACTACGAGCTTGCGCCAAGCGCCTCTCCGTCATGTCCGAGCGCCGGCCGGGGCCCGCGCATTGGCGCAACGCAGAGCATGCTTATATAACTCCGGGGTGGCGCAATCTTGGAGAATCGCCGTGGGCGATCAAAAATCCGAAAGACCCGAAAGGCCGAGGGGCGAGGTAGAGATCCTGCCGCCGGAGGATCGGAACGGCCCGTGGGGCGACGCCGTCTATTCGACGAAGCGCTTCGGCACGGTCAAGATCGTCCGGCTCGGACCTGTGGGCGGCGCGCTCCTGGGGCTCGGGTTCTTTGGACTGATTACCCTGGGCTTTCTCTTCCTTAGCGGCGTGATGCTGCTGCTCCTGCCGATCGCCGGCGTGCTGACGCTCGGCGCGGTCCTCTCGGGCGTGCTCGCCAATCCCTTCAAGCGGCTGCGGTAACAGCCGGCCGGGACCTCACCCCTTCCACTTGATCGAGCAGCCGATCGACGCGACCTGCTCCTTCGGCGCCTCGCCAGTCCGGCCGATTTCACGCATCGCGTCGAGCAGCTCGCGCTTCGCGCCTTTGGGCGGCGGGGTCGTTCGCCCCTCGTCCAGGCGCCCGCGATATTTGAGCTTGCGATCCTTGTCGTAGCCGAAGAAATCCGGCGTGCAGACCGCGCCATAGGCGCGTGCCACTTCCTGAGATTCGTCGTGGAGATAAGGAAAGGGGAAGGCGTGCGCCTGGGCGAACTCCTTCATCTTGACGAAGGAGTCTTCCGGATAGGCCTTGGCGTCGTTCGAGCAGATCGCGGCGAAGCCGAAGCCCTCCTGCATCAACGCGCGCGCGTCGGCGACGAGACGGTCGATGACCGCGATCACATAGGGGCAGTGATTGCAGATGAAGACGATCACCGCGCCTTTTTCACCGGCGACATCGGAAACGCCGTAAGTTTTGCCGTCGGTCGCAGGCAGGCGGAAATCCGGGGCGGGCGAATCGAAATTGATCTTCTCGGGGCCGATGGCGGCCATGATTGAACCTCCTTTGCGCGACGGTCGCGCCTCGACGGCGCCGGCGCTGGCTCCGAAATAAAGCATTTTCTCTCGCACTATGACCAGGGAGCGTCCGCACATTCCCAGTGTCGGTTGCGGGAATTTCAAGAGGAACTGCAAAACTCAGCGAGCCGCGTCGCTGAACGCGGCCTCGCTGAGGCCACAAGCAGATGAGCTTACCTTAGACCGCGCGGCCCGCCCCGCGGTCAGTCGGCACGCCGCCCGTAGCTCTCAGGTGGGCGGAGCCGCCATAAACGCGTTCCCGCCGCGACCTCATGGTCGCTAGCTCATATAACCCGAGTAGCAACGGCGCACCCAGAAGCCAAGCCGGAAGAAGCCACCCGAGATTGTCGGTGGTCATATCGACTCTCCTTGTCGTAAAAAACCTGCGTTGAGGCACAACAGCGAATTTGGAAATAAGTTCCATTTTTGTGGCAAATAAGATAGGGGACATAAATTGGCACAAGCCAAAACTCACGCGGGGTAAATATTTGCAGTGTAAGGCGCTTGAATGGATCGTTGTTATCACACATCAATCAGAAAGCGGTCGCTAAACCTAAGTTTTAGGCATCAAAGCTTAATCATTGCCATTTCTAAGGCTGTGCACACTTGGTCTGCTTGACCTGCAGGCAATAGCGAGCTTTGCCAAGACGCAAGTCCAACACGGGAGTATCTTGAACGAGGTCGGCGATGTGAATTTTGGCGCGGCGTCGGCGTGTCGGCGCGCGGCGAATCAAACGAGGTTCGCGCTCCGGCTGCGCTGCTCGAGCTGCGGAGCGCGCCCCCCGGGATCGGACGCGGCCCGAACATTTGCGCTCTGAGGGACTAATGGGGTCAGAAGCCGAAAACTTTTGGCGATATGCATCAAAACCGATAGAATATCAAAGAAACTGGTCGGAGTGAGAGTCCGGCAACCTATCGTCCAGCCTGATTTCAGGCCACCCACGATATGCTATATTTTATAGGGCTTTCCAGTCAATAGTGTCTTCCCTTGTTCGCGGCTGTTCGCGACAATCCACGTCGAACTGTAAGACCGACTGTAAGACCGAACGGCGACGATGGCAGGCGGAAAACAGAAACTTACGGCACGGGCGGCGGCGACAACGAAGCCGGGTCGTTACGGCGACGGCGCGGGGCTCTATCTCGTAGTTTCTCCCAGCGGCGCCCGGAAATGGGTTTATCGCTTCAGCTTTGGCGGCAAGGTCACGGAAGCCGGGCTCGGCTCAGCGGACGTGGTTTCGCTCGCCGAAGCGCGAGACAAGGCATACGAAGCCCGCAAATTGGTCGCGGCCGGCAAGAACCCGATCGAAGCCAAGCGCCAAGCCGCGATGATGGCGACAGAAAAGCCGACGTTCGGCGCCATCGCGGACGCGCTCATTTCTGCGAAGGAGAGCGAATGGCGCAACGAAAAGCATCGGGCGCAGTGGCGCGCGTCGCTAACGGGATGCGCGGCGCCGCTGCGCTCCCGCCCGGTCGATGAAATCGACACGGCGGAGGTTCTGGCCGTCCTTACACCTCTCTGGCAAACGAAGCCCGAAACCGCCTCGCGAATGCGTGGCCGGATCGAGGCGGTTCTCGACGCCGCCAAGGCGCAAGGGCTCCGCACGGGCGAAAACCCGGCTGCATGGCGCGGCCATCTTGCGCACCTTCTGCCAAAGCGCGGGAAGCTCACGCGCGGCCACCATGCGGCGATGGACTATCGGGACGTCCCGGCTTTTGTCGCGAGGTTGCGCGAGTGTGACGCCATCGCGGCGATGGCGCTGGAGTTTTGCATTCTGACCGCGACGCGCTCGGGCGAAGTCTATGGCGCGCGATGGTCTGAAATCGACATGGAGGTGAAGGTCTGGACCATGCCAGCCAGCCGGATGAAGGCGGCGCGCGAGCACCGCGTTCCTTTGTCCGATCGCGCGCACGCCATCCTCCAAAAGTTGTCCGAGGCGCGGACGGGCGATCTCGTGTTTCCAAGTCCAAGGGGCCGGAGCCCACTCTCTCACGTCGCAATGGCAAAGGTCATGCGGCGATTGGAGGTCGAACAGGCGACGGTGCACGGCTTTCGCTCTGCGTTCCGCGATTGGGCGGGCAACGAAACGCATTTTCCGCGCGAGATTGCAGAGGCGGCGCTGGCGCATGTCATCGGCGACAAAGCGGAGCAAGCCTACCGGCGCGGCGACGCGCTCGAAAAGCGGCGGGCTCTTATGGCAGCATGGGCGGCGTTCTGTGAGCCAGGCAAGGGAGACAATGTCGTTCCGCTACGCGGCCCCGGCGCGGCCCCGGCTTAACATTAATGAGCCGGGTTAGGCCGGTTCGCCGCGCTCATCCCGGCCTAACCCTTATACGAAGGAACTCGCGCCATGGCTGACGACGAAAACACCCCAGGGCGGGAAGCGCCGACCAATAGCTCCGACATTGAAGCGGCTTGGGAAGAGGCGCTTGACCATCTCGAACACGGCGACGCGGAGAGCTTCGCGAAATTATTGCGTAGCGAACGCCCTATGCCGCAAGATGCGCGGGAATATCTAGCCGAATTGCTATCTCCCGAGACTTGGATTCTCGACAAGCGCCTTGTTGTCAAAATCAAAGGGGGGGCCGCGCGAAGTTTGAGGGAAAAATGCGTCGCCGTTCGCAAATTATCGCGGATTTGAGAAGAGCGCGCGCCGGGGGCCTGTCCATGGAAGCCGCCGCCGAAGCGGTAGGCGAAAAACACGGCATAACCGGGCGGGCGGCGCTAAAACGCGCAGATCTAATCAATCCCACGCGGGTTGCCCAGGAGCATCGCACCGTTTCAGAAATCATCGCCATCGTTAAGCGCTCTGGCGGCATCAAGAATTTTTTTCAAAAGCTTTTTGAGTAAACCGGCGCGCGCAATCCCCCGGAAACCGGGCTCCTGAACCCTTTTGCGTGCGTTTTCAGGACAGTGACGGCCCAAACTTGTTCGCATAATTGCGGACCATCTCGACTCAATACGGAGACCTGATTACGCCCTTGCGTCAGCCGAAATTTCGTGTGAGAACAAAAACAGAACATTCTGTTTTTGGGAGGGTTCGGCCATGGCGCGCAATAAGGTGCAATTCCAGAAAGGTCTCAGCGAGACCGAGTTCAACAAGGCCTACGGCAGCGAGGAGCAGTGTCACGCGGCGCTGGTCAACTGGCGCTGGCCGAACGGGTTCGAATGCCCCGATTGCGGCGGTAAGGCGCACTGTGTCGTGACGCGCGGGATGCGCCTGCTGTTCCAATGCGGCGCGTGCCGCAAGCAGACCTCGGTGCGCGCCGGGACCATCTTCGCCGCCAGCAAACTGCCGCTGCGCCTGTGGTTTTCCGCCATGTATCACCTCACGCAAACCAAGCAGGGCATCTCCAGCCTCGAGCTCGCGCGACGGCTCGGGATCACCCAGAACGCCGCCTGGAAGATGAAGCACAAGCTCGCGCAGGTCATGATCGAGCGCAACGCCACGAAACGCCTGAAGGGAAAGATCCAAATGGACGACGCCTATCTCGGCGGCGAGCGTTCCGGGCCTCCCGGGCGCGGCGCCGAAGGCAAGACGCCCTTCGTCGCCGCGGTCCAGACCACCGACGATGGCAAGCCGCATCAGATCATCTTGCGGCGGGTAAAGGCCTTCAGCAAGCATGCGCTGAAAAAGCTCGCCAGCACGGCGTTGACGCCGGGCGCCGAGGTCGTCTCCGACGGCTTGGCCTGCTTTTCCGCCGTCGTTGAGGCTGGTTGCTCGCACAAGGCGATAATCGCCGGGTCAGGCTCCAAGGCTGCAAGAGCCGCCGTCAAGAACCCCACGTTCAAGTGGGTCAACACGGCGCTTGGCAACATCAAGGCGGCGCTCCTCGGAACATACCGCGCCGTGCGAGAAAAGCACGCTGCCCGTTACCTCGCCGAGTTCGAGTATCGCTTCAATCGAAGATATGATCTCGGCCAGATGATCCCGCGTCTCGCCGCCGTCGCTCTCTCAACCGCCCCCATGCCCCACCGACTCCTCAAGCTGGCTGACCTTCAGGCGTAATCAGGTACGGAGATGGACGAATGCCGAATCCCAAAACCCCCGAAGCTGAAATGCCGCTCGCTTATCGTGTGCGGCCATTTTGTCAGCGCGTCGGAATCGGCCCGGCGACCTTTTGCAAATACGTCGGCTTGAAAAAAATCCGCGTCGTCAAGATTGGCGGACGGACGCTCATTCCCGCGCAGGAAGCTGAGCGCTTGCTCCTCTCGGGAGGCGCAAAATGAAAGCCTTCGAACAGAAAAATCCAAATGACGCCCTGGAAGTCGACACGGTCCACCCGTCCGCATCGCCTCCGCCGAACCCCTTCGATCCCGCGTCGCTGCGCATCGACCCGGTGCAGAATATCGATCTCGGCGTGAAAAAGGCGTTGGTTCGTGTGGCTGTCCGCAAGCCCTCGCGCCAGGAGTTTCGTCCGCGTCTGCGCCGATCCGGATTGCCGCATGACGATGGCGATCTTGGAGTTGAGGGAGGAGCGCGAGACCTACGCGGTCACGCCCGCGATCGCCAGTGCGTTGCCTGGCGAGGTCCGCCTCGTGGATTTGCGCCTCTGCGTTTCGCGGTCGGGCACGATCTTCCTATGGCCAGTGCCGCTCCCCACGCCTGACGGCCGCGAGAATGCTTGGCGCCAGAGCGCCCGCGCTGGCGCCGAGCTTGCCGAGTCCAACTGGGTGCGGATCGCCGCTAATATGAGCGCGGGTTGCTACGAAATATTCGTTGCGCCGCCGGGGCGACGAGCTTTCGGTCTGCCCGTTCGAGGTCGCGGACGACGTGCTGTTCGTCGCCTATTAAGCGAGCGCGGAAAGCTCCTGCTTCGACATGCTGGGGTGGCCGCGACCGCGTCGCGTGTTCGATCTCTTCGCCGAGTTCCGCTGCTTCACGAACGGCGTCGGCGCCGCGCACGGCCTCGGCCTGATCGGTGCCCTGATGCACTATGGCCTGCCGACGATCGACGACCTGATCCGGCTCGACCGCAAGCGCAAAGGCATGAAGCTGTCGAACGAAGATTGGACGAGCAAGACCGATCCGGACGCCAAGATCGCCAAGATGAAGGACGGTTCGACGCATCTTGCCTACAAGCCCGAACATGCGGTCGATCTCGACACCGGCGTGATCGTGGCGGCGTCGATCCATGAGGCCGGCAAGGGCGACACGGCGACGCTCGATCCCACGCTGGAGGAAGCGGAAAAGAACTGTCCACCGTTGGACTTGCGCCGACACCGGAAGACCCTTGCGTTCTCGTCGCCGACAAGGGCTACCACTCGCGTGACGTTTTGAAAGGCCTCGACGACGGCCCATGGAAGACACGCATCGTGGAGCCGCGGCCGAGCCAAGGCTACTCAGGCAGGCATGGCGACGACGAGGCGCGCGAGGCGGTCTATGGGAACCGTAATCGGTTGAAGTCGGGCGTCGGCAAGGAAGCCATCCGCAAACGCGGCGAGATCGTCGAACGCAGCTTCGCCCATGCCTTGGAGCGCGGCGGCATGCGCCGCACGTGGCTGCGCGGCCGTGAAAACGTCCATAAACGATATCTCATTCATGTCGCGGGCTACAATCTCGGCATTCTGATGCGCGGACTGTTTGGAGCCGGCACGCCGAGGGAGGCCGCCGACGTCAGACTTGCGTTCCTGTTCGTCATCCAGGCCGCCGATACGGTCGCCTTCGTGATCCTCGCCGCGTCCGGCGCCGAAACGGCGGCGCTGATGGTCGCCGCAACAGCCGAAACTGCCTGATCAAATCGCCACATTTTCACCGGGCTGTTACGTGCAGATCATCGAGAAGAAGCGCATCGACGGCGCCGTGCGCCAGAGTGTCGTCGCCACGCTCGGCCGCGCCGACGAGCTCGAAGCCTCCGGCGCGCTCGCCTCGCTGCTCGCCTCGGGCGCCAAGCTCACCGAGCAGGTGATGCTGATCACCGCCCTCGATGAAGACGAGGGCGGCGCCCTGGCCGCGTCGGCCAAGCGCCTGGGCGGACCGCTGCTGTTCGGCAGGATCTGGGCGAGGCTCGGCATTCCCGAGGTTCTCGCCGATCTGTTGGCCGACTGCGGCTTCGAGGTTCCATCGAGAGCGCCGTGTTCGTCGCCACGCTGCATCGTCTGTTCGTCTCGGGCTCGGATCGCGACTGCGCCGCCTGGATGCAGGATTACGACATCGCCGGCGCGGCGGGGCTCGACCTGCATCACTTTTACCGAGCCATGGCCTGGCTCGGCGAAGAGATGGGGGAGAAGGCCGAAGGCGCGCTCGCGCCGCGCTGCGTCAAGGACGTGGTCGAGGAGAAGCTGTTCGAGAAGCGGCGCGACCTCTTTTGCGATCTTTCGGCCGTGTTCATGGACACGACCTCGCTGTCCTTCTACGGCGAAGGCGGCGAGACGCTCGGCGAGCGCGGCTACTCCAAGGATTACCGCCCAGACCTGGCGCAGATGATCCTCGCCTTGATCGTCGACGGCAAGGGCCGGCCAATTTGCTGTTGCTAGCACATGAAGTGACGTGAGTTCGTAGCTCGTGAAGTGGCGTGTTTTCTGGGTTCCTGGGAGGAGCTCGGATGGACGTGGCGCGGATTCGCGAGGGCATACGGAAGATGCGTTTTTCTTGCGTTTTTGACCGCTGGGAGGCCGGGGAGATCGGCCAGGAGGCGGCGGCGGAGCTGCTGGGAATGAGCGTGCGCTCGTTTCAACGCTGGAAGGATCGTTACGAGGCGTCCGGGGAAGCAGGACTTGTCGATCGTCGCGGCGGTCCGTCGCCGCGGCGGGCGCCACAGGAGGAGCTGGAGCGGATGCTCGGGCTCTATCGCGACAAATACGCCGACTTCACGGTCAAGCATTTCCACGAGCAGCTGACCCAGCGTCACGGCTACAAGCTGGGCTACACGGTGACGAAGCTGAGCCTGCAACGGGCCGGGCTGGTGAAGGCGGCGCAAAAGCGCTCGGCGCACCGCAAGAAGCGGCCCAGGCGGCCGATGCGCGGAATGATGCTGCATCAGGACGGATCGCGGCACGTCTGGATCGAGGGACTGCCGGCGCTCGACCTGATCGTCACGATGGACGACGCGACGAGCGAGGTCTACTCGATGTTCCTCGTCGCCGAGGAAGGCACGGCGTCGACCTTCCAGGCGCTGCGCGAGGCAGTCGGCGAGCGCGGCCTGTTCTGCGCGCTCTATACCGATCGCGGCAGCCACTATTTCCACACGCCCGAGGCGGGCGGCAAAGTCTCGCGCACGCAATTGACCCAGGTCGGGCGGGCCCTGGCGCATCTCGGGATCGAGCACATCGCCGCCTATTCGCCGCAGGCGCGCGGACGCTCCGAGCGGCTGTTCTCCACCTTGCAGAACCGTCTGCCCAAGGAGATGCGGCTCGCCGGGATCACAACCGTCGAGGCGGCCAACGCCTGGCTGAAGAGCCATTACATCGCCGAGCAGAACGCCCGCTTCGCCGTCGCGCCGGAGCAGGAGGGCTCGGCCTTCGTCGCGGACGCGAACGAGGCGTGGCGCGAGATCCTCTGCATCGTCGAGGAGCGGACGGTGGCCGCCGACAACACGGTGGCCTGGAACGGCAAGCGCCTGCAGCTGCCCGAAAGCCGCCTGCGCCCGCACTTCGTGAAGGTGCAGGTGCGCGTGCACGAATATCCCGATGGGACCTGCGCCGTGTTCCTTGGCCCGCACCGACTGGCCGACTACGACGCTGCGGGGAATTGCGTCGTCCCAGCTGCGCAAAAGCCTGGCGCCGCGCTCGGGGCCGTCAAGGACAAGCCCTGTCGGGCGCGCTTGCGCGCGTCCTTGACCGCCCCTGCGCGCGACGCCGGTTCCGCTGCGCAGGCCGGGACGAGGAAACGGCCGCCCAGCCAAACAAGGAAACAGGCCAGCAATACCAAAACCAACGCGGCCTGAACCCGGGAGCGGGCCGTCGACGGCTTCCGGACCGCTCCCATCCTCAATCCGAAGCCGACAGTTCACGCGCTACAAAAACACGACAGCTTGACGCGCTACGGACAGGGCCGGCCAATTTGCACCAAGATGTGGCCGGGGAACACCGCCGACGTGACGCCGCTGCTGCCGGTCGTCGATCGCTTGCGTCGGCGTTTCGCGATCGGCCGCGTCTGCGTCGTCGCCGACCGCGGCATGATCTCCGGGGCGACGATCGAAGGACTGGAGGCGCAGGGACTACGCCGCGGCGCATTTGATCGCCTGCTTCAGGCTGGCGGCTCGATCTGCTCGGCTTGGCTTTTGACAGTCCAGAATTTGCGGAACCCAGCCTCGAGCCCCGCTGACGCGCACTTACTCTTTGATGCCTTCCGCCGGCCTGCTCACTGTGATCAGGTCAAGGCAAGCCGGCAAACCGCCGAGCGCCGTCGCCTCTTACAGCATCGTCTCCGCTGCATGGTTCTCGTGGGCGTCAAGCGATCTTTTCAATCAAAAATGCGCGAACTCTGTTGAGATAGCGATCGACGGTCCGGACCGTCACGCCGAGCCGCACGGAGATTTCGCAATGGTTAAGTCCGTCGATATAATATAGCGAGAACGCGCTTCGACACCGGGGTGGGAGGAGAGTCAAAAGCTCGCAGAGCTGCCGAAGCTCCAATCGGCTTTGGACGCTGGCTTCCGTCTCGCCGGGGTCCTCGACCTGAAGACGGTTCGCCACGTCATCGAAATGGCGCGACCGCACCCGCGCCTTGCGATGCTCGTCGATTATCAGATTGGAGACGATTCGATTGAAATACGTTTGGGGGCTTTCGGCCTTGGCGATCGCTCCGTCCTCGAGGGCGCGAAGAAAAGCCTCTTGAACGATGTCTTCCGCGTCGAGCGACCGGGCTCGCCTCCTGGCGAAAGCTTTGGCCGGCGTCACGTACGCGCGGTAGAAGGCGTCGAAATCGAACGTCGGCTCCGCTGCGGTTTCTCGCACGGAACGGCAAGCGTCACGCCGCTTCTTGGAACTCGACAGCGTCATGGACGCCTCTTCCACGGGAGAGAGAGAAAGCAATCGACGAGTGGAAGCCGTCGCGGCAGAACGGCCTCGCATCTTCTTCGACTGGGTGTTCAACAGGCTCGAGCCGGCGACGCGCGGCATGGAGCGCTGCGCTTTGTCCGTGGCGGCTCGAAAAGGCGAAGAAGGCGCGCCTTCAAATCATCGGTGGAGGGCCACGCGCGCGGAAATATGAATTGTCGGCAGCTTGGGGAGCAGCCTGGTCTTCGCCCCGCCATAATATCAATCCGACGGGAGGCTCGAAGCGTCGTTCACGTCGATCGACGGATGAAAAAGAAACGCAGGCGCAGGAGTTGCAGGCGGTCGCGCTGCAGACTCCGTGTTGATGGCTCTCCCCGGAAGGTCCGGACGAAAACGCGTCCTGAGAGCAGACCGTCCCTACTCGGCCGGCGGTCGCCGCATAGGCGTGCATCGGAAGAAGCGGGAAGACCTGCAACGCCAGCCATGCGAGCGCGACGAGGCACACGCCCCAGCGCGTCTGAGTAGGCCTTTGTTCCGCATTCACCCGCATATCACGTACTCAGGTTGCGATGTTTCCCATGCTATCCTCAGTCGGTGTCGCCGCCCTCCGACGGTCGCGTCGCGTCGTGCAACGGGAGAGAGACGCCGCAATCTCCCAAGGCGCCCGGTCCTCGCAGCGGAGGGGCAGGCGCTCGCTCAAAGCGATGAACAGCCTTGGCCCCCTATCGTCGCCGCATCGGAGCCGGCAGAAGGTTCTGCGCTCTGGGCCTGCCTGGAGGGCGCCGGTCGTCGAGCACGGCGCTGCCGCCGCAAATGGCTCATGAGCGTCTCGACATCCGGGCGCCGAGCGTCCGCCCTTGCTCTCCTTCACGAAACCCTCTCTCGCGACGCCGGTTTCTCGAACAGCGAAGCATCCGAGAGGAGCGGCGCGCCAGCGCGCGCCGCTTGTTGCCCTAAGGTATCCTCTTGCCCTCGTTTTCGCGTCCGGCGCTGGTCGCCCAGGGATTGGAATAGCGCTCCGCCGTCAGCAGATTCTCGTCGTTGAGCGTCTTGAGGAAGGCCAAGAGATCGGCCTTCTCCTGCTCGGTCAGATCAATCTTGACGATCAGGCTGCTTTTAAGCGGGCTCAGCGCGCCGTCGCCGGCGTTCGGGCCTGTCTCGATCTTGCGGCCGCCGCGCGCATAGATGTCGATGACCTCCTTCAACGTCGCGACCGTTCCGTCATGCATGTAGGGAGCGGTCAGCGCGACGTTGCGCAGGCCAGGCGCGCGGAATTTCCCCATGTCCTCGGGATCGTTCGTCACGTCGAGCAGTCCGCGATTGGGAAAAGGATAGACGCCCTTGCCGTCGATGTTGTAGAGGCCGGTGTTGTGGAAGGGCGTCTCGGCCTCGCGCGTCTTCACATAAACGAACTGATCGTCGAGATTGACGCTGCCGTGGCAGTGATGGCACTCCGCCTTCTCGCCGAAATAGAGATCGTGCCCGCGCTGCTCCTGCTCGCTCAGCTTGATCTTGCCTTGCAGATATTGGTCGTAGCGGCTGTCGAACGACACGACGCCGCGCTCGAAGGCCGCGATCGCCTTGATGATCGTCTCGAAGCTGATCGGGTCGGCCTTCTCGGGAAAAGCCTCCTTGAACCGTTTGCGGTAATCCGCATCGGCGCGAAAGCGCCCGACGATCTCGGCCTTGTTGGCGTCGCTCACGCCCATCTCGATCGGGTGCTCGCCAAACAGCGGATTCTCCATCTGCCGCTCCAGCGTCACCAGCGCCGGATTGGCCCAGGTGTAGGTCGCGTGCCAGGCGGAATTGACGATCGAGGGCGCGTTGCGCGGCGTATGTTCGCCCGTCGAACCCAGCGACGTCACGCGGCCGTCGGTGAAGGCGCGCTCCTGCAGATGGCAGGAGGCGCAGGCGAGCGTTCCGTTGCCCGAGAGACGCTTGTCGTAGAAGAGCCTCCGCCCGAGCTGGAATTTTTCTTCCGACATCGGATTGTCGGCGGGAACGCGCGGCGGCGGCACGTAAGAGGGCAAGTCCCAGGTCCAGGCCGAGGGCTTGGCCTCCTCCGCGAAAGCCGCAGGCGCCAGGACAAGCCCCAGCGCTGCGAGGAGAATGCGCGCGCGCGTCATTTCTTCCCTCCCGAGACCGCAGCGGCGATCGGCCTGGCCGAGAAGATCGGCGAGACGCCGGTCTTCGTCTGCAAGCCGGCGCCGGCGCCGCCAGGCGGGTTGAGGCCTATGGCCTTGAAGAGCGCCGGGCATTCGGGATCGTCGAGCGCGCTCATGCAGCCGACGGCGCCGCCCTTGTCGATGCTGACGTCGCTCTCCTTGAACAGCGTCGTCAGATCGAGATTGACCTGTTCCGTCTTCGCGTCGAAGTGATCGAGCGTGACGGTGAAGCGATTCTGCTGCGCGCAGGAGACGATCTCGCCCGTCGCCGGATTGCCCTTGCAGCCGCTGGAGCCGAGATGGACCATCCAGGTTTTGGCCTTAGAGCCGTCGGCCAGGGCGACGAGGTTCGGCGGATCGACCTCGACGGAAAAGAATTGTCGCCCGGCCTGCCAGTTCCACGACATGGCCTGAACGTCGAGCGGCGGCGGCGCGGTCTCGACATTGGAGTGGTTGAGCGCGACCGTTTTGCCGTCGATCTGGCTCTCGACGGGCACGCCGACAGAAAATTCGAGGCCGACATAGTCGCCGGCGGGGGCGGTTCCCGTGATCGCGGTGTTCTTGGGCGGATTGGTCGGGCTGCACGGCGCATTGCCGCCGCGCGCGTCCCGGAAGTCGATGAGCGCAAGATCGGCGTACTGCCAGTCGTTTTGCGCGAGCGCCACGGGCGTTCGCCCGCCCTTTTTGTCGATGAGCTTGACGCCGTAAACGTAAAATCGCGCCTCGCGCAGCTTGGCGTCGACTTTGCCCAAGCCGAGATTGGGAAGCGGCGCGGCGCAGCCGACCGGCTTGCCGTCGTTCGTGAGCCCAAAGTTGATGGCGACAGGGCGTTGGCTAGGCGCCGCCGCTACGATGGACGGAAGGGTCATCCCAACGGCGAGCGCCGATCCAAGAGCGATTACTAGCGAAGACCGCATCATTCATCTCTTCGTTTGTGGCTCTGAGAAGAGCCGGGGTTACCGAGGATCGCGGCAAGCGCAACGGCTTCGCTACCAGGGGAGATGCCGGGCGCCTCGCGGGATGATTCCATCGAGTTGCCCGGAAAGGATCAGAACTCCATGCGCACGGTTCCGAGCACCGAGCGGGGCGCGCCCGGCGTCAAGGAAAAGCGGTTGCTGAAGGCTGGGTTCCAACCATAGAAGTATCTCTCGTTCGTGAGGTTGTCGACGTTGACCTGCGTGGTGACCCAGGACTTTCCGACTTGGAACCTGTATCCCCCCATCAATTTCACCAGGGTGTAGGCCGGCACCATGAAGGAGTTTGCAAAATCGCCCCACGCCATGCCGACGCGCGAGACGCCGACGGCGCCGGTCAGGCCCCTGAAGGAGCCGTCCGCATCATATTTGACCCAGAGATTGCCGGTATTGTCGGGCACTCCGGGGAACCGGTTGCCCACGACCGGGACGTCGCCATAGAGATTCAAAGGATCGGCGAAGTTGAAAGCAGCTCCGTTCGTCACGCGCACGTCGACGTGCGAATAGTTGGCGATCACGCTCCAATTGCGGTCGATCCGGCCTGTGATGTCCAGCTCGGCGCCGTGGCTCCTGCCGCTGAGAAGGTCGTAGGTGGCGCCCACCGGGTCGCTGGGATCCGCTGTCGCAATGTTGTGCTTGTTGATGTCGAAGAAGGCCGCCGTCGCGGTCAGCTTCTTGTCGAAGAATTCCGCCTTCACGCCGGCTTCCCATTGGATCGCCGACTGCGATGGCAAGGGTTTCATCGTCACGGCATTCAATCCGTTGTTCAGCCCATAGGATTCCGTATAGCTGCCGTAAACCGAGAACCACGGCAGCGGCTGAAAGACGATGCCCGCGCGCGGACTGAAGAACTTATCTTTCGTGGTTCCATAGTTGCCGAAAGGCGCTGATCCCGGAAGATTGGCCAGCGTCAGGGCGTCGTTGAACAGGGGCGAGAGGCTGCCAAAGGCCGAACCTGTAGAGGCTGACGCAAAATCGTATCGGCCGCCCAAGAGGATATGAAGCTTGTCGTCGGCGAACGAGATGAGGTCTTGAGCGTAGAAGCCCTGCCAGTCCTGCTTTTTGATGATCGCAAGCGCGCTGCCTTGATAGCCCAATGCGAAGGGGGTACCGCCGAAGCCAGCGTACGGGTTGATGGCGCTGCCGATCAGGCCGCCGTTGCCGTAGAGGGGCGCGAAGATGTTGATCTGCGTGGGGACATAACTGTTAAATCCGTTGTCCACATCGTTGAAGTCGAGGTGATCTATCCCCACGAGCCCAGCATGCTCGAAGAAGCCTGTCGTGAACTTGCCCTTAAGCTCGATGTTCCCCGTGATCGAACGGGCGACGTCGGGCGCCCAGAAAGCCTGGTTCCACCCGCTTCCCATCGGGAATGTGGGGGTGTTGGCGCACGCGCCGGCTAAAGCGCCTACCCCGGAGAAGCCGTTGCCTAAACCAAAGGCCTTAGTCCCTGAGTTGTCAGGATAGGGAGGGTTGTTCAGACACGCGAAAAAATTGTTGGTCGTCATGTTTCGCGAGTTGTTGTAGGCGAAGCGTTGCGTGATGTTCCAGTCTTTGTCGAGATCATACGACCAGTCGAAGTTGACGTAGCGCCTCAGTGATTGATCCGGATTCGCCCCGGTAAAGCTGATGTCCTCGAGATAGGTGTTGATTGGAATCGGCGCGGGCTGGTTACCGTAGGCGGGAAAATTCGGCTGGGTGTCGATGTTTTTGGAGTCTTGATACTCGGCCCGCAGATTCGCTTTAAACTGTTCAGTCGGATGATAGGTGAGGACGCCCGAGCCGAAGTTTCGCTGCGACCACACATAATTGACGAAGGAGCCCTCGCGCGAAACCTCGGCGTCGACGCGGTAGAGCCAGACCTTATCCGACGTCAGAGGACCCGTCGCGTCGAGGAAGGTTCTCGTCGTTCCAAACCCGCCGGCCTGCTCGGTGAGCGAGTAATAGGGCGTCTCGAGGGGTTGCTTGGTGACGAAGTCGATGAGACCGCCCGGCTCGGAGCGGCCGTAGAGAACCGAGGCCGGACCCTTGACGACCTCGACGGACTGGATGTTGGCGGAGCTCGGGCAGAACTCGTTCGGATCGAGCAGCCCGTTTCTGTAAACCTGCGCGATCTGGACCGAGCCCGTGGCGAACCCGCGAATGAGCAGGTTTTGCGCGCTGCTGCAGTCGCTCGGCAGCAACGCCACGCCGCTGACGTTGGTCACGATCGTTTCATTGATGTTGAAGTGCGGCTGATCGTCGAGCGTCTCGCGCGTCACGACCTTTACGCTGATTGGCGTCTGCATGATCGGCGCGTCGATCTTGGCGGCTGCGGCTGTCTTCGGATCGTAGCCAGTGTAGCGGTCGCCGCTCTGCTGAGTGAGCTGGGCGGTCTGCGAGGCCGGCAGCGCGGCATAAGGCGAGCCCGCTTCCTCAGCCGGGGCGGGAGCTTGCGGCTCGGCAGGCGCCGGCGCCGGCTGGGCGCGGCGTTCGCCGCCTCCGGTTTGCGCCGTTCGCGCGCGATGTTCGCCGCCTCCCGTTCGCGCGTGCTGGCGGGGCGCTGTCGCACGTCGCTTGCCAACGTCGATCGTAGGCAGAGTCTGCTGGGCGAAAGAGGGCAGAGCGACGAGCGCGAGCGCGCCAACGAAGATTCCGCGGAGGAGGGCGGAGCGAGGCATGACGATCTCCTGTTGCGGCGTGGAGCGCCGCCCGAACGGATTTGAGCCGCTTTCTCTGCGGGCATCGCAGCAGCTTGAAAAAAATAGAACGGGCTTCGGAGATCGCGCCTCTACAAAATTGTAGAAACGCCTCGACTACGGGGCCGGATTTAGTTTGCTTGTAAGCTTTTTTTTCAAGTTGTGACAAAATGGCCACAGTTTTGGCGTGGCAGAAAAGTCACACTGATGCACATGGCGCCGAGGAGAGTTTCGGCGTTGCGATTCGTGGCGAGTAGCGACTCGTCGGAAGTCGTTTCCGAGCGGCGTTCGAGCAGGACCACATCCCGCCAGAACTCATGACACGCGCAGCTCTATGCGGTAGAGGCCAAGGGCGGCCGTGGCAGCCCGGCGATCATCCGCAAAATGTCCGCGAACAGCTCTCGTGGGATCGCTACTTCCGCCATCTGGAACGCGACCGACGATGAAGCCGACGCAGGGACAAAGCTCGCCCTGACGCCATTCGACATTGGCGACGACCCGGCGCCCGGGCAACCGCCGTCGCCGACGCCGCGCCATGAGGAACGTTCATGGCCAAGGCCCCCGATCCGCCTGGTAGGCTGCGTCGGCGTGCGCGATCTCGACCTCGCGCGTGGTCGGCGACCAGCCGCCGCCGAGAGCCTGATAAAATGTTGTCGCCGCCCGAAAGCGTTCGAGGCGCACCTGCTCCAACAACAGCTGCCCCTGAAAGAAGGCGGTCTCGTTCGTCGCGAGCGTGACGATGTCGATTGTGCCTTCCGACAGCCGCGCCTGCGCCGCCGTCAGCGCGCGCCGCGCCGCGGCCACGGAGTCTTCCTGTAGGTTCAGATGGCGCTGCGTTTGAGCGATGGCGATCAACGCATTTTCCGCGTCGGAGAGCGCGGTGAGCGCCTGCTTGCGGTAATTCGCTGCGAATTCCGAATATTTGCCCTTCTGGAGCTCGTACTGCCCTTGCAGGCTCCAGCCATCGAACAGCGGCTGTGTCGTCATGGCTAGCACCTGCCAGGCGATCGCCTGAGGCGTCGCCAGATTCCTCCAGACGACGCTCTCGACGCCATATTGGCCGGTGAGCTGGATCTGCGGAAAGAACGCGGCGCGCGCCTGCAGAACCGAAAACTCCCGGGACGCGAGCTTGGCTTCGGCCTCGGCGACATCGGGGCGGCGCAGCAGCACTTCCGACGGCAGTCCGGGCTCGATCTTCGGGAAACGCAGGCTCTTGAGCGTCGTTCCCTGTATCGAGAAGCTCTCGGGCGTCTGCCCGAGCAGAACCGCGAGAAGATTGCTCTGCTGGGCCAGCGTCTGCTGCAGCGGCGGGATCATCGCGAGCTGGGTGTCGTACACTGTCTCCTGCTGCGCCACGTCGAGCACGGTCGCGAGCCCGACCTCGCGGCGCGCTCTCAGCGCCGTGAGCACATGGCCGGCGATGCGCACGTTCTCGTTCACGATGCGCAGCTGGTCCTGAGCGTTGAGCACCGCGAAATAGGCGTTGAGCGCCGAGGCGACCGTCGCGATCTCGACGACCTTGCGATTGAAGCGGCTGGCGTTGGCGAGCAGCCGCGACGCCGCGGAGGCGTCCTGGTTCACGCCCCAGATATCCAGCGTGTAGCTGGCGTTGAGGCCGAGCGAGAAATAATTGCTCTGTGTCGCGCTGTAGGGGCTGCTGGACGCTGCAGCCGCGGCGGCTTGTCCACCGGTGGCGCCGACCCCGCCGTAGACCGTGCTCGGCGTCTGAAAGCGCTCGAAATTATTGACGTTGGAGAGCGACGGAAACAGTGGCGCGCTGGAGACGCGCGCCTGCGCGTCCGCTTGCGTGATGCGCGCGACGGCGGCCGCGATGTCGTTGTTGCCTGCAAGCGCCTCGTCTATGACGCGCGTGAGCTCGGGCGAGCGGAAGCGCTCGACGAACTCGTGAGTAGAATGGAGCGACGGCGCGGACTTCGGCGCCGCGGCGCGAAAGCGCTCGGGGGGCGGCGCGGCGGCTTCAGGCTTCTCCCAGGTCAGATCGCAGCCGGCGAGCGTGAGCGTGGCGCAAAGCGCCATCAAACTCGCGCAACGTCTGACTCGGACCTGCAACAGCAACCTTGACTCCTGACATCGCTACGCAACGGGAGGGAACTCCGGTGCAGCTTCGGTACTTGAGCAGCCCGGGCGGTGACGGCCCGCGGCCTTTCAACCGCGCCGGAGGTCGCGCGAGGGGCTTAGAGCCCTCATCCTTGTCCGGGAGATCGCGTCACTCTTTTTGTTTTGCGGGCTTCTTCTTCTCGTCCTTTTTTTCGGGCGCCGGGGGCGGCGGCGGCGCGACGGGATTTAGCGAGCCGAGCTTCGTCATCATGCCGAACAGCTTCCACTGCCCATCGACGGGGGCAAAGATCAATTCGAAATTGATCTGCGCCGGCGCCGACGGGAAGAAGCCCGCGAAATGCATCATGCCGTTCTTGTCAATTTCGGGCAGCATGGTCAGTTGCGGATCCAGCACCAACACGCCCGAGAGGTCGATCTTATCCCGGCGCAGGTTGGCGAAGATTTCCCCAAGCCGCGCGGCGTTGTTGGCGGCGGCGAAGCTCGGCGCCGAGAGGTCGCGCACCACCGTGTAATTGCCGGTCTTGTTGGCTTGATCGAGCGCCATCAAGGCCGCTTTGGTCAGGATGATCACGCCGTTGCGGTCGATCTGCGCCTGGTTGGCGGGCGCAGGATTTCCGCCGGCCTGGGCTAGAGCGCGATGCGGGAAACTCGCGGCCCAGAGGGCCGCGAGCAGGATGAAGACGAAGGTAGGTGAGTTTACCATGCGTAAGTCGCTCCAGCGCGCGCGCCGACGCCGCCATAGTTGAGGCCGACGCCGACGCCGGCGTCGAGCACGATGTTCTGGCTGACGCGAGCCTGCACATTGCCGCCTAAGGCGTTCTGTCCGCGGAACTCGCCCCAATGCGCGGAGATGGCGAATTGCTTGCCATCCGGCAGGATCGCGCCCTGCGTGGCCAAGGCGACCGCCGTTCCCTCATAGCCGCGCCGCACGCTCTGCTGCAAGCTGTAGACCTGCTGTTGCAGACCCACCTGGCCCAAATAGAGGCTCTGGACGGAGCTTTGGAGCGAGGCGATGTTGCCCGGCCCGAACTGGGAGAGGCCCAGCGTGCCGTTCTTGTCCGACGTTACGAAGTTGGTCGATCCGACCTGCGACGCCGTCGACGCCTGGAGGACACCGGGGGCGCCGAGCACGACCTGGTTGTTCCCGGTCGCCATCACACCATTGCCGATCGCCACCGAGTTCGTGCCGGTCGCCATCGAATTCTGGCCGATGGCCACCGAGCCGTTGCCCGTCGCGGTGTTTTGGTTACCGATCGCCACCGCGCCGTTCCCGGTCGCCGTGTTATTGGCGCCGATCGCCACCGCGCCGGTGCCGATCGCGACGTTGGGATCGCCGATAGCCACCGCGCCGGCGCCCGTCGCAGACTGATACGAGCCGAGGGCGACGGCGCCCGGGCCGGACGCGGAGTTGGCATAGCCGACCGCCACGTCGTTCTGCATGTTGGCCACCGAGCCGGTGCCGATGGCGACTGCGCCCGCGGCGTTGGCCATGGCGCCGGCCATCATCCCGTCGGAGCCGCCGATCGCGATCGCGCCGGGCGCCGAGGCGGCGACAGTCGCACCGTTCCAGCCGTTGGCGCCGCCGCCGATCGCCACGCCACCCGTGGAGCCGGCGTTGACCGTGGCGGCGTTGGCCGTCCCATCCGTGCCGCCGAGGGCGACCGAAGAGCCGCCGTAAGCGGTCGCGTAATAGCCGACGGCGGTGTCGCCAGCGCTCCCCAAGCCGGTCGTTGACGAGCCCGCGGGGGGGCTGGTCAAAATTGCGCTGCCCGCGTAGGCGCCAACGCCGAGGGCGAGCGAATTGTTGCCGGCGGCCCACGAGGTCTGACCGAAGGCTGAGGAGTTGTCGGCGGTGGCGAGCGAGGCCTGACCGACCGCGGTGGCGTTGTTGCCCTTGGCGAAGGAGAACTGGCCGATGGCGGTGGCGTTGTTTACGTCAGCGGCCCACGCGTATTGGCCGACGGCGGTGTTATTCGAGCCGATGGCATATGACCAGTTGCCGATGGCCGTGGTTTGTTGGCCCCAGGCGGTCGCGAGATAGCCGACGGCGGTCGCCGCTCCGTTACACACCCCCGGCGTCCCAACCCCGCAGCCATTCGCGCCCGGCGTTGTGTTCGGATTCCCGCCGCCTTGCGCAGACGCGCCCGTGCCGATCGCGACGTCGCCGTTGTAGAGGGCGCCGGCGCCGGCGTTAATCCCGTCGGCGCCGCCGATCGCGATCGCGCCGGATGCGCCAGCCGCGGAGGACCCGATGGTCGCGCCGTTCAGGCCGACCCCGGTGCTCAGGCTGCCGGAGCCGCCGCCGATCGCAACGCCGCCGACGGAGCCGGCGTTAACCAACGCGCCGTTGCCGTTGGTGGCTCCGCCGCCGATCGCCACGGCGCTGGTCGCGCCGTTGTTGACCGTGGCTGCGTTCGCGCCGGTGAACGTCTGGGTCGTCTGGTTATACGTCGCATCGGTGCCGCCGATGGCGGTCGATGAGCCGCCGGTCGCGCTCGTGAAATAGCCGACGGCGGTGTCGCCCGCGCTACCGTAGCCGGTGGTGTTCGGGATATTGCCGTTGTTGAGTCCGTTCGACGGGGGAGCCATGAAAGCCGCGCTGCCGGAGACCGCGCCAGCGCCGAGGGCAAGCGAATTGCTGCCGGCGGCCCAGGAGCCCTGACCTAAGGTGGAGGCATTGTTGGCGGTGGCATAGGCGAACTGGCCGATGGCGGTGGCGTTGTCGGCGTTGGTCGCCGACAACTGACCGACGGTGGTGGAATTGTAACCGTTGGCGATTGACCAGTTGCCGACGGCGGTGGCGAGGGAGGCGTTGCCCGCAATCGGCTTGCCGGCGAGCGTGCCTGACGCGGCGCCGATGAGGGGGTTGTAGTTGGCAGGGTTGGTGGCGGTGCCGCTGCCGATATCGGCTGCGGAGAGGTTGGCTTGCGCAAACTGGCCAAGGGCGCTGGCGCCCGCGTTGGTGGCCTGTGCGTAGGAGCCGATGGCGGTGGCCCCGAAGTCGATGTTCCCGCTGCCTTTCGCAAAAGAGTTGGCGCCGATCGAGGTGTCCCAGGCGGTGTTCGCGAGCGCGTTCATGCCGTAGGAGGAGGCGCCGGCCCCGTTGGCGGTCGCGTTGTAGCCGACGGCGACCGCCGATTGGACCGACGTGCCGTAATGGCTCGTGACGACGCCGTTGCCGTTCGCCTGAGCGCCCGTGCCCAGAGCGACGTCCCCGTAATTGCCCGCACCCGAGCCACTGCCGAGCGAGATCGCGTTCGCGGCCGTGGCGTTTGCGCCCGCGGTATTGAAGTTGAAAGGCGTCAGGGCGCCGCCATAACCGGGGGCGGCCGTCGGCATTACCGAGCCGGAGGCGGCGCCGCCGATCGCGATGCCGCCGGCTCCGCCGACATACGCGCCGTTGGAGCCGTTGGAGCCGCCGCCGATCGCCACGCCGCCCACCGCGCCGGTGTCGACCAATGCGCCGTTGCCGTTGGTGTTGCCGCCGCCGATCGCCACGCCGCTGGTCGCGCCGGTGTTGACCGTGGCGGCATTCGCGCCGACAAAAGCGCCGGCCTGCCCGTTGGCGGCAGTCGTCTGGTTATAGGTCGCATCGGTGCCGCCGATGGCGGTCGATGAGCCGCCGGTAGCGGTCGAGAAAAAGCCAACCGAAGTGTCGCCCGCGGTGCCGACACCGGTCGTGACCGGGATGTTTCCGGAGGACAGCAGGTTGTTGGTGCTGCCGAGAGTGGGGTTGCCACTCGCGAGGGCCGCGCTGCCGGCGAAGGCGCCATTGCCAAGGGCGGTGGAATTGTTGCCGGCCGCCCACGACCCCTGTCCGACGGCGGAGGCATAGGTTGCGGTGGCGTAAGCCGACTGCCCGAGAGCGGTGGTGCTGTCGGCCGAGGACGCCGCAAACTGACCGATGGCGGTGGTGTTGTAGCCTTGCGCTACCGACCAGTTGCCGACGGCGGTGGAGAGTGTGGCGTTGTTGGCGATCGGGTGCGCGGCGATCTGGCCGGCGACGATGCCGAGGGCGGGGTTGCTCACCGTGGGGATGAGGGGGTTGGCGTTCTGAGGGCTGGCGGCGGTACCGGTGCCGATGTTGCTGGGGGAGATCGCGGCGCCCGCAAACTCGCCGACGGCAGTGGCTCCCTCGCTGAGGGCCTTCGCGTAGGAGCCGAGGGCGGTGGCCCCGAAGTCCGCGCTGCTGCTGCCGGTCGCCGTCGCGCTGGAGCCGACCGCGGTGTCGGCTTTCGTGGCGGCCGTAGAATTCGAGCCGAGGGCGGTCGGAGAATTGTTGGCGCTCGTGGTGGCGGACCCCGCCGAGCCCGCCTTCGCGCCGTTGCCGATCGCCGTGGCATAATTGGTTTGGGTGTTCGCAGTGCCGCCGCCGCAGGCTATGGAATTTGCGTTGCCGCCGTCGCTCGAGGCGGCGCCGGGATTAGTCTCGTTGCAAGTCGCCGCCCTGGCCGCGCTCGGCGCGAAGGCGACGGCGAGCGCTACCGCGGCGACGCCCGAAAAGAGCGTCCGCTGCAACGACGCCTTGCTTGAAATGCGCGCCGCGGAGTTTGCTGCCGCGCGCTGTGACGAAATCAAGTCCTGCTCTTTCATGGGGGCCTCCTACCGGCGCTGAGTTTTTTGGGACGTCCGGCCGCCTCGCTATTGGGGGGAGGACAACCGCCGCTTTCTCTGCCGACATCGCAGCAGCTGGGGAGAAGATAGGCAGGGCCGAGGAGCTTGCGCCTCTACAGAATTGTAGAAACACCGCTCCTGCCGGGCCGCTTTTAGTTCGCATTGCAGCTTTTTTTTAAGACTGTGACAAAATGGCCACAGTTATAGTGTGGCAAAAATGCCACACTTCTTGTTTTGCGCTGCGAAATGCCACAGTTTCTAGTTTTGACGCTCCGGTCAGGCTTTGTCGGCGCTTTGTGATTTGATCTGAGGGTGCGGAGTGATTTTTTAACTTTCGGTTTAGAGTTTCGGGGACGAACTCCGAGCCCGAATGATCGATAAAGTGGACGCCCCCTTGAGGGCATCGGCTTAGTACCGGCCGGCAAAGGTTCGTTCTCGCGCCGCCGGCCGAGACATTCAAAGCCAGACATTGAGAAAAGGGCGGGGCTTTGCGGCTGGGCCTCCTTCTGACGCCTCTTCTGCGCCGCCCGCCTGAGAATCAGACTGCCGAACCAAAGTCGGTCCGCCAGGCTCGATGGTCCTGAATGCAGCGTTCTAAAGTGTCACATTCATGGAAAGCTGCAGCGCAACCCGAGATTATCCGACGACCAGCGGTCAAACATGAGCTTGTCAAAGACCTCGAAGTGGAGCACAGTTCGATTTCCGCCGGGGCTACGCGCATTGCGGCTTCGCCGGTTGGGGTGAGCGAAAGAGAAGGGATGAGACGCAACGCGATTGCGGTTGTGCTTTTCGCCCTGGCGCTGGGACTGAAGGTCCTGCTGCCGGCGGGGGCCCTCGCCCACGCCTCGCCTAACCAAGCGACCGCTTTCCAGGATTGCTCGGGCGCCATCGCGGACGGCGCCTTCGGTCACCGGCAAACGCCCGGCAAGGGCGAGCGCCATGCCGCCGGATGCCCGCTCTGCCCGATCTCCTGCGAGGGGTCCTTCGCCCTGTCGGGACGCGCGCCCCTGCGAGTCCCTGTTGCCCTCTTCGACCGGGGGGCCGGGCCCTTTGGATCCCCCGACAGCGCTGCGCCGACGACGCGCGCGGCCTTGGCGCATCAACCTCGAGCGCCTCCCTTCCTCTGATGCGTTGTTGAGCGAACCCGCAGGCTGCGCCCTTCCTGGGGCGACGAGCGCGCGCGTTCCACCCGGCTTTCGTGAACGCCGGATCGCACCTCACCTCTGCGGCAATTGAGTTCGCCTGTCTCCCGGCGATAGCTCCTGCGCCGTCACAGTCACAACGCATCGCGAACCGATCGCGTCGGCGTGGCGTCCGTATCAGCGGAATTTCCCAAAATGACAGAAACGCCTTCAGGGTCGGGACTATCCGATCAATCTGGCCATCCAGATCAGGCTACAACACAAGAGTGTCTGGTCGAGCGAATTTACGAAGCGTCGCACCGCCCGGAGCTTTGGCCGGGCGTGCTAGAGCAAATCGGACAGTTCATCGACGCCCCTCTCGGGTTCGTCATCTTTGGCGATCCTGACGCCGCCCAATGGAGGAGCACGCCAGGCTTCGACGGGGTCATTGAGCGCATGATCCAGGAACGATGGCTGACGCGCGGGACCTATCTGCGCAAGTTGTTTCAACTTTGCGCTTCCGGCTTCTGCGCCGACCAAGACGTGATGGCGTTCGAAGAGCTGCGGGACGAGCCGGTTTTTCGTGATTTCTGGTTCCCGTCCGGTATCGGCTTTGGAGCGACGACAAGCCTGGAGCTGCCCACGGGTGAGCGCGTCACGATCGGCTGGCGGCGCAGGTTTGAGGCCACGCCGCTCGGCCCGGACGAGATCGGACGGCTCGATTCGTTGCGGCCGGCGCTGGCCCGCGCGCTGTGGATTTGGGCGCAGTCGCAGCGGCGCGGCCTGTGCGCCGTGGTGGACACGCTGGCGGCGTTGGGGCTGCCCGCGCTGATTCTCGACGGCGACAGACATGTGCTCGCGGCGAACGGTCTCTTGGAGGCTGTGAAGCCCAACCTCGCGCGGTTAGCGGGAGAATTTACGCTGCGGGACGTCGCCGCCGACGCCGGACTGCGAGACGCGCTGGCGCGCCTGAAGACCGGCGACGCGGACGCGGTCCTGACCTTTCCGGTGAGAACGAATCCCGGTCCGGGCTACATCGCCCGCCTCCTGCCCCTCCACGCGCAAGACACTTTCGCGCGGGTGGCCTCGGTGCTGGTGCTGGCGCCTGCCGCGGCGCGGTGCGCTCCTCCGGAAGCGTTGCTTCGGTCACTGTTCGGTCTGACGCCCTCCGAGGCCCGGGTCGCACGCGCCCTTGCGAGCGGCAAAAGCGTAAGCGAAATCGCCGCAAACGAAAGCATCTCGCCGGGCACCGTGCGCACCCACGTGCGCGGCGTGCTCGAGAAGACCGGCAGCAACCGCCAGATCGACGCCGTGGCCTTGCTGGTGGGAGCGCCATTTTCATTAGCCTATACCAACCCGGGTTAAGGCGGGGGTTGAACGGAGCCGCGGGATCGCGGGCATCGCGGCGGAGGCCGAAAGTTCGCATGAACGGCCTCCTGCATGAAAGGATGTGGGCGTTAACGCCAAGGAGGTAGGCGGCACGCAGCGGGCGTTACCGAGCGACGCCCAAAGCCGTTGCCTCGAGCCGGACGGCGCAGGCCATTGGAGCGACTGCCGCGCGGCAATTCTCCGCTTGACACTCTTAACTAATTTGGTAGACTTTGTAGTGTGATATTCGGTTGGCTCAAGCCCGGCTCCCGGCTCCCTAAGGGAGCCCGGCTTTTTCTTTCGGCGATTCAGCAGGCGCTCCCGACGATTGCCTAATCGTCCGGGCGAGGACCCGACCGCGAGCCGCCCGAACCCGGCCAAGCCGCCGACGCCCGGAGGTCAGTGGGCCACCGAGCTCACGTTCAGAACATTGTATTCGACGGCTTCTTCCAGATGCTTCCAAATTTCCGCTTCGGTTACGCCCGCGGCGCGGGATGTCTCCTCCACCGACTTCACGCCGTCAACATGACGAAGGAACCGCACCCACGGCTCCAATTTGGCGTCGAGCGTGAACTCGAGAACATCGTTTCTGAAAATGCGGTACTTGCCGCCATCTCTAACCCTGGAGTCTCCCGCTTCCTCCCGCAGGACGCAAATCCCCTCGGCGAAGCGAACGACGCTGCTCCGGTCGAGCGACGGCGACCTTTGCACGAGCGAAACGCCGAAGTTCCGTTCCCATGTCGGCCAGTCGTCAATCATTGCTTCCGACACGGGCAGATCGCCACTCCAGCTGTCGGGGGCTTCTTCGGGGGCCTTCGCCATTGCGGCCAGAAGTCCCATGTTCACGAGGTCGAGGACGAGATCGACGTTTATATATTGTGGATCGCTCGGCAACTCCTGGACCACCTGCCACAAAACGTCCTTATCGACAACATCGTCGAAACCGGGCGCTGCGTCGATTGCTTCCTCTATCAAAGCGTGGTTTTTAGCACAGAGCATATTATACAAGAGACGACGCGTGTACTTCAGGTCTTCGCCCTGGAAAAAAGGCGTCTTTGGCCGCTGGCAAAATTGCTCCGGCAGCTCGTTCTTCATTGCTTCGCGCAGGATCGTCTTGTCCCAGAACAATTCCTCGTGCAACTGGGGCGGAACCTGATAGGTGAGCTCGACGAGACGGTGGTCCAGGAACGGCACGCGCGCTTCTATGCCATTGGCGGCGGAGGTGCGATCCTCATGCCACAACTGATACATCTGCAAAACTCGCCGATACATATCTCTGTATCCGGACAATGGCGTTTCGTAGGGCCTCACGTGCGCCAGTCCGGCCAAGAAGCTCCGCGAGAGCAACGGACGTTCGTGGACCTGAAGAGTGGCGTGCCTGTTCCAGGCGCCGCTCAGCTGCAACAGGGATTGGCGTTCGTAGCCTTCCAACACTTTCTCGAACTTGCGCCACGACGGATCATGGATCGAATTGAAAAAAGACCTGCTATAGCCGCCGTTGAATTCGTCGCTGCCACTCCCCAGCAGCATGACCTTCAATCCCGGAATCCGCGCCCGGGCGAAGGCATGGAGCAGGTACTTGTAATACTGTTCGGCGTCGGCGATCGGCGTTTCCACCTTCCAGAGAATTGTCCGCCACAACGCCGGATCCAGGTCGAGCTTCCGCCAATCGAAAAGCACCATGTGAATAGGAACGCCCAACCACTTCGCGGCCGCATAGGCCGAAGGCGCATCGCCATTTCCGAGCGTGCTCTGAGATAGCACGGAAAAAGCGTGAACCGCTTTATGCCTGGCCGCGAAATGAGCAACAGCGACCGAGTTGATCCCGCCACTCAAGAATACGCCGCACTCCACGTCCGCCATGAGCTGCATCTCCACGGAGTCCTGGAGCAGTTCACGGTACTCGTCCACGTATCTCTCGCGAGCGAGATTCGCGTTCAGCCTTGGATCATCTGAGGGGGCGGCGTCCCAATAGACATGCTCTCGGCATCGCCCCGTCGACAGCTCGATTTCAAGAAACTGCCCGGCCGGGAGGTGATGCACGCCACTGAAAAATGATGTGAGTCCGTACTCTCGGTGGGGATATCTCATCCTGAGACGCGTTGTTAGAGCGGCTTCCCAATCGAACTGTTTCGGCACGGCTGGATGTGCGAGCACCGTCTTGACTTCTGAGCCGAAGACAATAATGTTCTTATCGTGGTAATAAAAAAGCGGTTTTACACCCAAACGATCACGACAAAGATAGATCTTGTTTCTCTCTTTATCAAGGAGCGCAAACGCAAAGATCCCATTCAGCTCGGAAAGGAAATCCATCCCCATGCGCTCATACAAATGGGGGATAACCTCGCAATCCGAATGGGTTCTAAGACCGCAATCAGCAAGAAAGCGGCTGCGAAGGTCCTTATGATTGTAAATTTCTCCATTACAAATCGTCACGACCGAACGCCGTTCGTTGAAGAGCGGCTGCTGGCCGCCCATCAGGTCCACGATGGAAAGGCGTCTGAAGCACAAGCCCACGTTGGCGTGGATATGGATTTGCTCGTCGTCGGGTCCCCGATGAGCCATTTGACGGGCGAGACCGCGCAAAAGCTCGCCGTCCGTGTCTTGAGAAATGTGCGCGCCATCTAGACGTATAATCCCGCCGATACCACACATCTATCGTAACTCCCTGTCCGGCGGAACGTCGATTTCGTCCGCCCATCGAGATGTTTCATCTTGCTCGGATCTTCACGGAAGGATGTATCCTAGAGCAAGCTCCGAAAAAGTTGATAGACTTTTTCGATAAGAGCTTGCTCCAACATTTTGAGTTTGAGCGATTTCTTATCGTTCGAACGATTCCGTTCGAACGGAAAGCGCTCTAACATTCGCCGGATAGACCCCGGTTCGGGTGCGACTTTCTCCCAACCGGCCGCCTTTGACAACGCCGCGCGCACGCGGAGAGCGCCGTCGCCGTGCAGGATGGCGGAGGACGGTCCAGAGCCGGCCTTTCGACCCGTGAAATCGCAAAATCGCTTGTCGCCTCGATGCGTCTCTCCCGTCGTTTGGCTCCAAGTCATCACGCGCGGACGCTTTATGGCGTGGACGCCAAGGACGGCGGGCGCAGTTGAGCGATCATCCGTGGGATCGCGACCGCCGCCAGCCGAAACGCGACGCGGCGACTGTGGCCGACGGCCGTTGCGCCGATCTAGAACAGTCTCAGCCTGAGCATCGTCAGAGCGTCGGTATTTCGCGGCGCTGCGCGCCGTGCGCGCCTATTGGCTCGAGGACTCGACGATGGTCCTCCTTTACGTTACGACCGACGGCGACGCCTTGGCGACGCTCGAACGGGAAAACGAGACGTCGCGTCTCCGCTCAGCGGCCGTAATAGCCGCCCGTCGTGACGACCACGCAGCCGGAAGCCGGGGACGGCAGAAGCACCAGACGCTGACCGGCGGCGTTCGGCGGATAGAGCAGCGTGCCGTTCACCGTCTCGGGCTTCGCGACATTCTGCTTTTGCATGTCGCGCGCGATCTCGTCGCAGCTCTGCTTCGAGGCCTCGATTCGGACATCGGAGCCGTCGCAATGGCCCTTGACGGTCGGCGTCGCGCTGATCAGGCTGAGGGAATTGCTGCCGCCGGCGTTGGTCTGGGTGGACAGGCTCATCGCCGAGAACATGCGCTCGTCGGGCGTCTCGCGGCTCCAGCTCGACACGCTCGTATGCGGCCCGGAGATCGAGAAGCGCGCGAGCTCACCCAGCATCGGCAGGCAGGTTTTGACACCGTTCTTCTGCGCTTCGACGAGCGGCGCGAACTGCGGCTTCTGTGCTTCCTCCTGCTGCGCTTTGACCGGCGGCGGAGCTTTGCTCTTGGCGGTGGTTTTGTCGGGCGGCTCGGCGGAAGCAGGCGCATCGAGGCCAAGGATCGCCGCAGCGACGAAAAGAAGCGAGCTGGCAAAAACGCCGATGGTTTTCGGGCTGAGAGGGTTCAAATTTGCGAAGCTCCCCTTGAGTCATGGAAGGCGGCGCTGGGACCATTGCATCGAGGAAAGCGCGCCGCGGGGGTCGAGCTATGCAACAAGGGCTCGGCGAGATCAATCTTCTTCGCGCGGCCGCCGCTGGCCGAGCCCCTTCGCAAAGGACCCTTCCCAAGAGCGGGCCATCGACGCGGGATTAACGCCCTCACCTGTCCTGACGCCCTCTCGTGCGACGCGTGATTTTCGACTTGTGGAGGATTGCGCCCGCACGTTCCGCAGCGAGCGCTCGCTGGGGTCAGCAGTCATTTTCAAGCATTTTTCGCGTCGTGGCGGATGGCCCTAACGGCGAGTTCATCGCGACGAGCACGAAACGCCGCGACAAGACGATACGGAGATCAGGCCGCGTTTCCCAGGTTGTGATACGCTCTCGGCGCCCCGTAACCGAGCCTTCTTCCCGAACTGACTCTAACGTGAGTGTCAAATGTTACAGCCGGCTCGCCGCACCGATATAAACCAAAAGCAGGCCGAAGTCTGGAATGGCGAAGGGGGGCGCGCCTGGGTCGAGGGACGAGCCTTACTCGACCATATGTATCAGCCTGTGGTGGACGCTATCGTCGCGGCATGTCCCCCGACGAAGGGAAACCACGTTCTTGATGTTGGCTCCGGCACGGGCGCAGTCACGATCGCCTACGCGCGACATCTCGATGCCGGGCCTGCATGTGTCGGTATCGATTTTTCGTCTCCCATGATCGCAGCTGCAAGAGCCAGAAGTCAGCGCGAAGGAGCAAAAGCCTCCTTCATTCAAGGCGACGCACAGATATATCCCTTCGAAGAAGCGAGCTTCGATCTACTCGTATCGCGTTTTGGCGTAATGTTTTTTGATGATCCCGTGCGCGCTTTCACCAACTTGCGGCGAGCCGCGAAGCCGAACGCCAAGGCCTGTTTCGCCGTGTGGCGCGGTCCGGAGGACAATGCCTTCATGCGCGAGGCGGAGCGCGCGGCGGCCCCCTTCTTGCCGCATGTCCCGACGCTAGATCCTAACGCCCCCGGCAAATTCGCCCTGTCCGATCGTGATAGGACCAAGGTCATCTTGAGCGATAGCGGGTGGAGCCGCATAGATATTCTCCATGCGGACATTCCGTGCTCGTTTCCTCTGCGCGATCTAGATTACATGTTTACAAGCTTTGGTCCTATTGGAGGCGTCTTCCGGCAACTCAGCAAAGCATCACAAGCGCAGCTCGTAGAAAAAGTTAAGCCCGTTTTCTCCAAGAATATCATGGGGGAGACAGTTCATTTCACGGCCGGATGCTGGATCATCTTAGCTCACGCCTCTCACATAGTATAAATTGGAACGCTTCGCAGAAGATCTGGCACCTTTGCTTTTGCCGCGCTCACGAAGCAATGTAACTTTTTGCCGTTCCAAAACTGTGACCTTTTTGTCACGACCTTAAAAAAAAGCTCCAAAACAAACGAAATTCGGCCCCGCAGCGGAGGCGCCTCTACAATTTTGTAGAGGCGCGACCTCCGAAGCTCGTTCTAGTTTCTCGAAGCTGCTGCGATGTGTCGGCAGAGAAAGCGGCGGTTGCCCTTCCCCTATGGCAGCGCTCGCCGTCGCCTTCACGACATGCGCCGCCACCCGGAACCGTTCGATCACTTTCGGCGCCGACTGCTCCGAGGTAAATGCAAAGGACGATCGTCATGAAAGGTAAGTTGCTCGCCGCAACGGCGCTCGCCACCGCGTTATCCGCCTCGGCGTTCGCTGCCGATCTTCCCTCGATAAAAGCTCCGCTGCCGATCCCGCTCCCGCCGCCGCTCTGGACGGGCTTTTATGTCGGCGTGAATGCGGGCGGAACGTTTGGCGGGAACTCCGGTTTGACGGGTTCCGCCGGCGACAACTTCGACGACTTTGCTCCTGCGGCGGCGGGCGCCGCCGGCGCTCTGAGCGCCACCGCTGCTGGCATCCGTAACGCCAGCAGCCTTGCGTTCATTGGCGGGGGGCAGATCGGCTTCAATTATCAGTTCAATCCGCGCTTTGTCGTTGGACTCGAGGGCGACATTGTCGGTGTGGCGAGCTCGAGCGGCAATACAACCTTCGTCGGCGCGGCGCGGGATCCGCTCGGCAGCCCGACGACAATGCTCACCGCTGCCCAGTTTCAGGCCTCGCTCGACTACCTCGGCACGGTGCGTGGCCGCCTCGGCTATCTCGTGACGCCGACTTTACTGCTCTATGGCACCGCGGGTCTTGCGTACGCCGGTGTAAATTTCTCCGCGGCATACGCCACCCTCGACCTTGCAAACGTTTACGGCGCCGCGTTCAACAGCCCCTCTTACTCGGATACTCGCGTGGGCTGGACAGCCGGCGCCGGCGTGGAATGGATGTTCATGCCGAACTGGAGCGCCAAGGTCGAATATCTCTATTATGATCTCGGTTCGGCGACGCTCAACGCCGTTATAACGGGGACCAACAATCTCACGGGGGCGACGGGTTACGGCTACGCGACCTCGACGAGCGCTCGCTTCAACGGCAACCTCGTGCGCGCGGGCGTGAGCTATCACTTCAGTTGGGCCACTCCGACTGCGGTGCTCGCCAAATATTGATCGAGCGCGAGCTGTCTCGCGCTCGCGGATCATTCGCCCCGCGAGCGCGTCGGAACGTGGCGCGTTCGTCCATCGGGCGGCGGCAAATCGCCGCAGGATCGCGAACCCGTACAGCAGCGTCGATGATTTGCACGATGCGCCGAACAACGCCGGGCCTCGCTCCGAGAGACGCTGAGCTTGACGAACTCGCTCGATCAGACATCCCGGCGCCAGATTCGAAAATGCCGGCGCCAGATTCGAAAAATATCACATGCGTTTGTCAGATTCGGGTCAGCTCACACGTGTGAATAAAGGGAGCCGCACGCGGCGGACCCTCTCCGACGAAAGTTGGAGTCTAACCGAAGTCACAAGGGAGTAAACCACTATGGCCATCAAGATCGCCAAGCGCGTCATCATGAGCGTTATCGGCCGCGCGGGCGCCTGCTGCGGCAGCCACTGCTCGCACGTGCGCTAAGGCGTAACCGACGTGCCGCCCGCCGACACAGCGGGCGGCATGCCGTTCCTTTGGACGCCAAATCCCAGATGCGTGAAAGGGTGTCGCCATGCGGCTAGGGTTTAACTTCACTCTCGCGGACACCTATGAAATGGTCCAGCGAATGATCGCGGAGGGCCGAATTGATTACGTTGAGCTGCTGATCGACAATTTCTTTTGCGTGCCTCCTTCCGAGCTGGCGAAGGCCTTTTCCTGCCCTGTCGGCTTTCACATCATGTTCTCCCGGTTTTTCGAGAACGACCGAGAGACGCTGGGCGATTTCGCGCAGCGTCTCCGCCCCTACATCGATGCGCTCAATCCGATGTACGTGTCGGATCACTGCGCTCACTTCAGTCACCAGGGGCGCAGACTTTTTCACATCGCAGAATGGGACTATTCGCGCGATTATGACGAGGCGCGGGAAAGGGCCGAGTTTTGGCAGAACGAGCTGGGGACGAAGCTGCTGATCGAGAACTATCCGTCGATCATGTATGGCGGCGTCGAACAGCCGGAATTTTTTGAAAAACTCCAGCGAGAGGTTGGAGTTGGCGTGCTTTTCGACGCGTCCAACGCCGTTTGCGCTTACGGCAACATCGGGGTTCCGCTCGAAAAATGGGACCCGATAATTGCGAGCAATCGCCACTTTCACGTCGCCGGCTACAGTCTGTCGATGATCGAGCCATATGTGCGGATGGACACCCACGGCGAGGCGCTGGCGCCGGACACCATCGAGTTTCTGTCGTCCCGTAGGGAGCTGTTCGACAAGGAAGGCGCCACGATGACCTATGAGCGCGACAACGAGATCAATTACGACGACATCGTTGCCGATCTCAGCCGGCTACGCGCCATTTTTCCCAAGCAGGAGACTATCGCTCGTGAGCCAGCCCTCGCAACAGCTTGAAAAGGATGGCGCGTTAAAGGATAGCGCGTTGTATGACGCGCTGACGCGCCCGGCCCGCATCTTCGCCTATCCGCCAGACTCCCGCGCCTTTGTTCGCATCGACGCGAGCATACGCATCTATTGGCATCACCTGTTCGACATCTGTCCCATGCTGCTCGAAATGAGCCCTCCTGACGGCGGGGCGATTTTCCGGCCTTTCATGGCCTGGGCGGACGCCCGCGGGCTCACGTTGGATTGGAATTGGTATCTCTGGGTTTACGATTGGCTTCTTCAATCTGAATTCCGGGACAGGCTAAACGAAAAAGTACTACTCGAGATCATGGGCGCGGCCGCGGCGCGTTGGGCGGTTCTCGATAGGGGGCGAAATTGTGGGGTCGTGATCGGCTGTCGCGACACGGCAAATCTCGTGGTCGGTTGGAAATGCCATAGTGCCCAAACCGGGCGTCAAATCGAGATGCTCGAAATCGAGGACCTTCCGCCGCCGCCGGACTTGTTCGGTTGCTTCTTCGTGCCGACTTTCGAGCTGACGGAATTCCCGGGGTGGCAGAGTCTCTCTAAATGATCAAGCTATCCTTCTGGCGCGGCTTTCCGCCCATGTTGGCTAGCTTTTGGGTGGACGCTCTGGTCATCCAGGTGGATATGGCGATGGTCGCGAATCTCGGGGCGGGAGCGCTCGCGGGATATGCGCTGGTCTCGCGCGTCGCCGTGCTTGATGCGGCTTTGACCGCTGCCGTCGGCTCGATTTCCTTGATCGTCGTTTCGCGCGCGCACAAGGCTCGGACAGACAGAAAGCTTTTGACTGAGATATGGATTTGCGCCGCGCTGCTCGGGCTCATGACGGCATCGATCGGAACGCTCGCTTACCCCGTCTTGATCGATTTGTTGGCCAATAAGGGCCCGGCGGCAGAATTCGCACGCTCGGCTATTTTCATTTTTATCTCGGCCACGCCGCTACGGATGATCCTGAGCGCGACGAGTTTCGTCTTTCATTCGCTCGGGCGAGGCGGCGTCGTTCTGGGCCTCCAAGTTTGCGAACTCGTTGTAAAGGCCGCGCTCAATGTTCCTCTCGTCTGGTCGTTCGGTTTCATGGGATGTTTTATCGCCACTCTCCTGGTCTCGATCCTGTCCGTCTTTTGCGCGCTGGCCGTGATGAGGCGGATTGTCGTAACAGAAGGAGAGAGCCCGCCCGCTGGCTTCCGCGCGTCTTTCATGCGCGGCTGCATCGTCGAGTCGACGCGCGGACTCGGGCCGCAACTTGCTGTCTTCGCCGCGTTCGCGCTTTTCGCCCTCTCCGAGGCCGCTCCGTCGGGAATGCAGCGCTTGGACGCCTATGCCGCCGTCCAGGGCCTCATCATGCTGGTCCTCGCGCCGCTGTTGGCGGCGACTCGTTTTTTCGCCATGCGCTTTGCCGGGCTCGCCCCTGCTGAAGTCAAGCGCCTCCTATCGGCCTTGCTGCTGGGGGGCGCGCCCTTTCTGTTCATCGTCGCCGGCGCGCTGGCGCTCGGAAAAGACTCTCTCGGCGCCGCGCTCTATGGGAACCTCGGACCCTGGTGGTCGAGCTTCGCTGTCGCCCTGGCGCTGTCCCTGCCGTTACGATATGCCGGAGCGCTTTTGCGCGGCGTGCTGCTCTCGCGCGGGCGCATCGGGGCAGTCGCCGCAGCGGACAGCGCAGCGCCTTGGCTCGTCGCCCTGCCCCTCATCGCACTGGGTCTCCTGTTCGATCAACCGGCGGTTGCGTGCTTGTCAATGCTTGCGCCGGAAGCCGCCTGTTTGCTCTGGTTCTGGCGACGCCACCCTCTCGCCGACGAGAAAAGCGCTCGCTTTGCAAGCGAGCTCCAGCTTTCCTAGGACCCAATGTCGGAGCGCCTCGTGAAGCAAAATCACACTCCCGTGCTCGTCGTCGGCGCAGGCTTCGCCGGTCTGTCCACCGCGTTGTTTCTCGGATGGCGCGGCATTCCGTGCCTGCTGGTCGAGCGCCACGAATCTCTCTCCCGTCATCCCCGCGCGCATGGGATAAATCGGCGCACCATGGAGGTCCTGCGGGTCGTCGAAGGACTGGAGCGCGACCTGTTCGCCGCGGCCAGGGGCGGGCCCAACGATTGGACGATCGCCGTTTCGGAAACCGTCACCGGCATTCCGTCGCGCATCATCAACACGAAAGCGATGAACGACGCTTCGAGCAGCCTGTCGCCCGCAAGCCTTTGCAGCGCGGGGCAGGACCGCGTGGAGCCGGCGCTGCTGCGCCACGCGCGCGCGCTCGGCGCGGATGTGCGATTTTCGACGAGCCTGACCCGATTCGAGCAACGGTCGGACTGCGTCGAAGCCGAATTGCGAGACGAGAAGACGGGTGAACGCTTCAACGTCGTCTGCGATTATCTCGCCGCCGGAGACGGCGCGGGCAGCCCCGTTCGGCGCGCTCTCGGGGTGGAGATGGAGGGTCCGGGCGTGTTGACCCACGCTGTGTCGATCCTTTTCGAGGCCGATCTTCCTTCGGTGCTGAAGGGTACGGGCGCTGAGTTGTATTATCTGCGCAATTCAGAATTTACCGGCGCCTTCGTCACCTGCGACGACCCCCAATTCGGGCAGCTCAACGTCGAGTATGAACCACAAACGCAAAGTCCCCGAGATTTCGACCCGATCCGTTGCGCGAGGCTGGTGCGGACGGCGCTCGGCACGCCCGATCTCCAGGTGAAGGTGCATGATGTGCTGCCGTGGGGGATGTCGGCTCTCCTCGCGTCGCAGTTTTCTCAAGGACGCGTTTTCCTCGTCGGCGACGCCGCGCATCTGACGCCGCCGGTCGGCGGCCTGGGTGGGCAGGGCGGCATTCAGGACGCCGCCAATCTCGCCTGGAAGCTCGCTTTCGTGATCAAGGGGCACGCCGGGCCCGAGCTGCTGGAGACCTATGAGGCCGAGCGCAAGCCGGCCGCTCACCTCGCGATCGCGAGCGGGATCGCCAATTATATCGACCGCATGCGTCCAGATCGCGAAAACTTGCGAATTCCTGGCGCCGCAGCGGATTATCTGAACGTCGTGTTCGGCCATCGGTATCGTTCGCGAGCCGTCATTTCAGGCCCGGACGACGACGGCTCATCGAGCGAGGATCCCTGCGCGCCCTCCGTCGCGCCGGGCTTCCGGGTTCCGCATGTTCCAATCTCGCTCCAGGGAAAGCCGCTCTCCCTTCACGATTTGACGGGCAGAGACTTTGCCCTGATCGCCGGGAGAAAAGGCGCTCGCTGGATAAACGCGGCGACGCGCTTCGCTGCGGCGACGGGCTTCCCGCTTCGAGCCTATCGAATCGACGCAGATCTCCAGTCGACGCAAGATTTGCAAGGAGCGCTGCGACTGGCCGACGAAGGCGCCTTGCTCCTCCGCCCGGACGGCTTCGTTGCTTGGCGCGCGGACGGGGGGAGCGTTCAGGGCGCCGAAGAGGATCGGCTTGCGGGCGCGCTGGCGGAGATTTGTGCTAGGTCTTCTCGATCAAGCGATCTCCCGGCGAGATTGATTTCGGCATGAATTGAGGGAGAGACCGATGCGCCAATCCATAGAGCATGGCCCCAGTCCGTGGTGGGCCGGCTTTCTGCTGACGAGCCCCTTGCGTCGCCTCATTCACGATCCGCGCGAGATCTTATCGCCCTTCGTCAAAGAGGGGATGCGGGTCCTGGAGCCTGGTCCCGGACGCGGGTTTTTCACGCTCGAGCTGGCGCGGCTCGTCGGACCAAAGGGAAGAGTATTCGCATCCGAGCTGCAGACCGCCATGCTCGAAGGCTTGAAGCGACGCGCGAAGCGCGCGAAGCTCGGTGATCGCATCGACGCTAGGCAAGCGACGCGCTCTTCGCTCGGGATTGACGATCTGGCGGGCACGATCGATTTCGCTTTCTCCTTCGCGGTCGCCCATGAAACGGCCGACCCCGAGCATTTCTTCGGCGAAATCGTCCGCGCCCTGGGGCCGGAGGCCTTGTTGCTGCTTGTCGAGCCGGAGGGCCATGTGGCGCTCGGCTACTTCCAGGCGTTGACCGCCGCAGCCGTCAGCAACGGACTGAGTGTCGTGACGCCAGGCCCAAAAATTGACGGGAGCCATGTGGTCTTGTTGCGGAAAGCTCGGGGCGCCGATACATCCGAAGCGGCGCCGCTTGCGCCGCCTCCAACGCCATAAGGCGGGTTTAATGCATAGCAGCGCGAGAAGCGAACGCGATTGCAGGCAACGGCGCCGTGCACAGTCGGCTCACGGTCGACCTGGACGTCGCGCATGAGCCAGGAAATCGACGCAAACACCGTGCAGCCGGCGCAGCTTGGCGGGGGTGGGCGCCGCCGCTGGAATCCGTCCCGACGGGCCCTGGCGCTTGCTGCAATAGCCCTTCTCATAGGCGCAGGCGTTTGGCGCTATTATGCGGCCTCTAAGGATGCGCCGGCGCCAACCGCAGGCGCCGCCAGCCCCCTCACGCGCGGACCGGCGACGCCCGTCGCTTTCGACGAAGTTCACTCAGGCGATTTCCCTGTCATTTTGACGGCGCTGGGAACGGTTACTCCGTCCGCCACCTCTGTTGTGAAGTCGCAAATTTCAGGGCAACTGGTGGAAGTGAACTTCGTCGAAGGCCAAGCCGTCAAAGCCGGCGACATTCTTGCAAAGGTCGATCCACGTCCTTACGAAATTACGCTCAAGCAAAACGAAGGGCAGTTGCGACGCGATTTGGCCCTTTTGCATAATGCGGAACGCGATTTCGAGCGGTATCGGGCGTTGCGCCATAAAGTGCAGGACGCGGTTTCGGCGCAGCAAATTGATACTCAGGAGGCTCTCATCGCCCAATACAAAGGGACAGTTGAGATCGACCAGGCGATGGTCGAGACAGCGCGCCTCAATGTCGCCTATTGTAATATTGTGTCGCTGATTGAAGGACGCACAGGCTTGCGTCAGGTCGATCAGGGGAATTTCGTTACGCCAAATGACCCCAATGGCATTGTCGTCGTAACTCGCCTGAAGCCTATCACTGTGGTGTTCACTCTTCCTGAGAGCCGCTTGCAACCCGTGCTGCGACGCTTCCGATCTGGAGCGAAGCTCAGCGTCGTGGCTTTCGATAACGCCTCTTCGACGAAGCTCGCCACGGGCGAGCTGAAGGCCATCGATAACCAGATCGATGCGTCCACGGGCACCGTCAAATTACGCGCCGAGTTCGCGAATCAAGATGAAAAGCTGTTCCCGAGCCAGTTCGTCAACGTCGAATTATATGTCGAAACGTTGCACAACGTCGTGACAGCGCCCCTCGCCGCTATCCAGCGAGGCCCCCAGGGGCCCTTCGTTTACGTGATCAAGCCCGACAACACGGTCACGTCGCGCCCGGTGAAGCTCGGCGCTTCGGCTCATGATCGCGTCGTCGTAGAGTCGGGGTTGCAGAGCGGAGACCGGATCGTGACCGAAGGCGCGGACAGGCTGCGCGAGGGCGCGAGCGTATCCCTTCCTGCCGCCGCCGCGCAGCCAAGCGCCGCGGCTCGCTGAAGGAAAGCCAAGCTTCTCGACGGCGCCCTGCATCTTTGACTTGGCGTCGTTGACGGAAGGCGGATTACGCCAAGCCTTCCTGAAAAAACGCCTTCGGATCTCCTCGCAAGGAGCCCGCGGCCGCCACGAGCACAAGCAGCGCAAGCGATGAGCCAGCAACGCAACTTTCCGCCTCTCGAGACGCGCAAATGAATCCCTCGCGGCCGTTCATCTTTCGTCCAGTGGCCACCTGGCTCTTGATGGCGGTCTTTTTGATCGGCGGCTGCGCCGCCTACGCCTTCCTCCCCTTGTCGGCGCTCCCGAACGTCGATTACCCGACCATCAAGGTGCAAGCCTTTCTCCCAGGCGCAAGCCCGGAAATGATGATGTCGACGGTGACGGCGCCCTTGGAGCGCCAACTGGGCCAGATGCCGGGACTGACCCAGATGGCGTCGACGAGCTCCGCCGGGGCCTCCGTCATCACGCTGCAATTCGGGTTGAATCTCGGCCTCGACGTCGCCGAGGAGGAGGTTCAGGCCGCAATCAATGCGGCGAGCAATTTCCTTCCGCCGGACCTGCCGAACCCTCCCACCTACGCCAAGGTCAATCCGGCTGACGCGCCGATCATGAGCCTTGCGATCACCTCGACGACCTTGGCTTTGACCGAGGTCGAGGAGATCGCGGAAACGCGGCTCGCGCAAAAAATATCTCAATTGCCGGGCGTCGGATTGGTGAGCGTCAACGGCGGTCACAAGCGGGCGGTGCGAATCCAATTCGATCCTCGGGCGCTGGCCGCCCACCATCTCAACATCGACGATCTGCGCACGACGATCGGCAACGCCAACGTCAACGCGCCGAAGGGCAGTTTCGACGGCCCGGCGCAGGCCTCAACGATCAACGCCAACGACCAGATCACCAACCTCATCGACTACAGAGGTTTAATCATCGCCTATCGCGCCGGCCGGCCGGTGCGCCTCTCCGACGTCGCCACGGTGGATTTCGGACCGGAAAACACCAAGCTCGCCGCCTGGGCCAACACGACGCGCGCCATCATTCTCGACATTCGCCGCCAGCCGGGAGCGAATGTCGTCGACGTCACGGAGAGCTTCAAAGCCCTCCTGCCTTCGCTCGAGTCGAGCCTGCCCGCCGCCGTCGATGTCGCCATCCTGAGCGACCGCACAACGACAATTCGCGCGTCGATCGCCAATGCCCAATTCGAGCTGGCGCTCGCCGTGATGCTCGTCGTACTGGTGATCTACCTGTTCTTGCGCAGCCTGTCGGCGACGATTATCGCCGGCTTGTCGGTTCCTCTGTCCATCGTCGGAACTTTTGCGGCGATGCGCCTCTTGGGCTTCGGGCTGGACAATCTTTCGCTGATGGCGCTGACGATCTCGACCGGATTTGTCGTGGACGACGCCATCGTGATGATCGAGAATATCATTCGTCACCGCGAAAACGGCCTCAGTCCGCTGCAGGCGGCGCTGAAAGGCTCCCGGGAAATCGGCTTCACGATCATATCGCTGACGATCTCCCTCATCGCCGCTCTCATCCCGCTGCTGTTCATGGGCGATGTCGTGGGTCGCCTCTTTCACGAGTTCGCGATCACGCTTGCCGCGGCGCTGGTGATTTCGGCGATCGTATCGCTGACCCTTGTGCCCATGCTCTGCGCGCGGACAGTCTGGCGGAGACCCGGCGCGACGCGCGGCCGGGCCGAAGAGATGGGCGCTGGCTTCTTCAATAAGGTAAAGGCCGCATACAGAAAGGCGCTGGAAGTCACGCTCCGACACCAGCCGCTGACCCTCTTCGTCGCGATCGCCACCCTCGCCGTCACGATGGCGCTCTATGTCGTGATCCCCAAGGGGTTCTTCCCCGTCGAGGACACGGGCGTGATCCAGGCGGTCTCCCAGGCCTCGCAAAGCGTCTCCCACGAGGCCATGACGCGTCTTCAAACCGAGCTTGCAGAGCGGATTTTGCGCGATCCTGCGGTCCAAAATTTGAGCTCCTTCATCGGAGTGGACGGGATCAACGCGACGCGAAACAGCGGACGCTTTCTCATCAATCTGAAGCCTTGGGGCGAACGCCGCCTCGGCGCCGCCGAGATCGTCCGCCGCTTGCAGAAGGAGACCGCAGGCGTGGCCGGCGTCACGCTTTCCATGCAGCCTGTCCAGGACATGACGATCGACGCCGGCAGCAACCGCGCGCAATATAGTTTCATTTTGCAAAACGTCGATCCTGGCGAATTGAGCGCTTGGACCGCGCGACTGATGGAGAAGCTCGAACAGACGCCGCAGCTCGGCAACGTCGTGAGCGACATGCAGCAGGCGGGGCTCGCGGTCGATCTCATCATCGACCGCGCGACAGCCTCTCGTTACGGCATCGCTCCGGCGACCGTCGATAACATGCTCTATGATGCGTTCGGTCAGCGCATTGTCTCGACCATCTACACGCAATCCAACCAATATCGCGTCATTTTGGAGGCCGATCCCACGCTGCAGACCACGCTCGACAGCCTATCGTCTCTCTACCTTCCGTCGTCGGTGTCGACGTCAAACGGACAGGTCCCGCTCTCCGAGATCGTTCACGTCGTGCAACGCCGCGGCCCTTTGTCGATCACGCGTCTCGGGCAGTTTCCGGCGACGACGATTTCCTTCGACGTAGCGCCGGACGCGTCGCTGTCGTCAGCCGTGAAAGCGATCGAAAAGGCCGAGAAGGAGATCGGGCTGCCCCTGAGCTTCACCACGTCTTTCCAAGGCGCCGCCGCCGCTTTCCGCGCCTCGGCGTCGAAAGAGATCCTTCTGATCGCCGCAGCCGTCGTCACGATGTATATCGTGCTCGGCGTGCTCTATGAGAGCTTCATTCACCCGATCACGATTTTGTCCACGCTTCCCTCGGCAGGTCTCGGCGCGCTGCTGGCCTTGATCGTGCGCGGCCAGGACCTCGACATCATCGGTTTCATCGGGATCATCCTGCTTATCGGCATTGTGAAGAAAAACGCGATCATGGTCGTCGATTTCGCGCTCAACGCGCAGCGTTCCGGCGGGCTGCCCGCGCAGGAGGCGGTCTTTCAAGCCTGTCTTCTGCGTCTTCGTCCGATCCTGATGACCACTTTGGCGGCGATTTTTGGCGCGTTGCCCTTGATGCTGGGCTCCGGCGTCGGCGCGGAGCTCCGCCAGCCGCTCGGCGTCGCGATCGTCGGCGGACTGATCCTGAGCCAGGCGATGACGCTTTTCACGACGCCCGTCATCTACCTCTATTTCGACCGCCTCGCCGCGCGGTTCGCGCGATGGAAAGCGGCGTCTCCGCTTCCCTTCGGCGAGATCGAGGAATGAACTTCTCCGAATTTTTTATCGCACGGCCGGTGGGAACCGCGCTTCTCACCATTGGACTGGCTCTGGCCGGCCTTCTCGCATTCTTCCACCTGCCGGTCGCGCCGCTGCCGCAGGTCGACTTCCCGACCATCGCCGTGACCGCGCAGCTGCCGGGCGCCAGCGCCGAGACGGCGGCGACGAGCGTCGTCAACCCGCTCGAGCGTCATCTCGGCCGGATCGCCCATGTGTCGGAAATGACCTCTACGAGCAGCGCAGGTCAGGCTCGCATCGTGTTGCAGTTCGATATAGATCGCAACATCGACGGCGCGGCCCGCGACGTTCAGGCCGCCATAAATGCGGCTCGCTCCGACCTACCCTCGAACCTTCCCTCCAATCCCACATATTGGAAGCTCAATCCGGCTGAAGCGCCGATTCTCATCCTTATCCTGACCTCGACCACGTTGACGCCAGACCGCATTTTCGATCTCGCGAGCACTTATCTGCAGCAAGGATTGTCCCAGCTCGAGGGCGTCGGCCAAGTCGTCGTCGGCGGTTCGAGCCCCCCAGCCGTGCGCGTCGAGCTCAATCCCAAGGCTCTGTTCAAATATGGCCTCACTCCCGAAGACGTGCGCGCTGCGCTGAGCGCGGCCAATGCGAACGGCCCGAAGGGCGAGATCGGCAACATCGGTCAGACCTTTCAGATCTACACCAACGATCAGGCGACGCGGGCGAGCGACTATGTTTCGCTCGTCGTCGCATATCGCAATGGCGCGCCGATCCATTTGAGCGACATCGCCGAGGTCGAGGACTCGGTTGAGGACGTGCGCAACGAGTGCCTCGCCAACGGCGAGAAAGCGGTAGCCGTCTATATCTATCGTCAGCCGGGAGCCAATGTTCTCGCGACAGTCGAACGCGTGAAGGCCGAGCTGCCGAAGCTTGCAGCGGCGATACCGGCCGAGGTCGCGATCACGCTCAAGTCCGACAGAAGCAACACGATCCGCGCCTCGCTGCGTGACACGGAGTGGACGCTGGTCGTCGCGGTTCTCCTCGTCACGCTGGTCGTCTTCCTGTTTCTGCGGGATGCTCGGGCGACGCTCATTCCGGCCGTGGTCACGACGGTGTCGATCGTCACCACGTTCGGCGTGATGTATCTCATGGGCTTCAGCCTGAATAATTTTTCGCTGATGGCGCTGATCGTCGCCACCGGATTCGTCGTCGACGACGCGATCGTCGTGCTCGAGAACATTTCTCGCCACATCGAAAGCGGAATGGGGCGGGTCGAAGCCTCCATCCGCGGCGCTCGCGAGGTCGGCTTCACGGTGGTGTCGATCAGCATCTCGCTGATCGCCGTGTTTGTCCCGGTCCTCTTCATGGGCGGGATGCTGGGGCGCCTGTTTCGCGAGTTTGCGGTCACTCTTTCCGTCGCCGTTCTCGTCTCGCTCGTCCTGTCCTTGACGACGACGCCGATGCTGTGCGCCCTGTTCCTGAGACCAAACTCTCCGGCGCGAGCGCGGCCGCGCCACGACTTCTTCGCTTGGCTCCAGGACAAATACGCGCGCAGCCTCGACTGGATGTTGGGCCACGGCCCCTTCGTCATCTTTATCCTGTTTTCAACCATTTGCCTCAACGTCTGGCTGTTCTCGATCGTTCCGAAGGGCTTTTTCCCGCAGCAGGACACGGGTCGGCTGGCCGGCGCCGTCCGAGCCGAGCAGAGCGTTTCTTTTCAATTCATGAAGAACAAGCTCGCGCAGTTCCAACGCATCATCCAAAGCGACCCCGCGGTGGAAAGCGTGTCGGGGGTCGCCGGCGCCGCCGCGGGCGAAGCGAACAGCGCCTCGATCTTCGTCGACCTAAAACCGAGGTCGCAGCGCGACGCCAGCGCGGACGAGGTCATCGCGCGTCTGCGCGGAAAGACCGCGCAGATTCCGGGCGCGCGCCTCTTCCTGCGCTCGGTGCAGGATTTGTTCGTTGGAGGGCGATCGAGCGACGCTCAGTATCAATACACGCTCCAAGGCGACAATGTGAAGGATCTCTATGACTTCGCGCCGCGTCTCGTCGAGGCGTTGCAGCGCAGCTCCATACTGACCGACGTCGATTCGGACATGGAGGACAAGGGGCTCGAGACCAACGTCGCCATCGACCGCGACACGGCGGCCCGGCTCGGCGTCAAGACGAGAGACATCGACAACACGCTCTACGACGCATTCGGGCAGCGCCAGGTGTCGGTGATCTATGGTCCGCTCAACCAATATCACGTCGTGATGGAGGTGGAACCGCGCTATTGGCAGGACCCGACGATCTTGGAAGACCTCTATGTCGCCGCTTCGGGCGGCGCGGGCGCGACGGGCGATGCTCCGGCGCCAAAGGCGGCGGCCGCGCAGCCGTTCAGGCGGGCGAGTCGCGGCGATGCCGGAGCCGACGCGAGCAATTCCGCCCGCCCTGCGACGGTCAACGCGCCGATCAACGCAAGTGGAGGAAGCGCGCAGACCGGCGAGGCGGTCAGCACCCGTCAGCAACCCATGGCGCCGATGGCCAGTTTCAGCCGTTTCGATCCAGGCGACGCGCCGACGGCGATCTATCATCAGGGGCTCTTCGCCGCGATCACCCTTTCTTTCAATCTCGCTCCCGGCCGGGCGTTGAGCGAGGCTGACGCGGAGATCCGCCGGACCATGGCGGAGCTTCAGGCGCCCCGACGATCCATGGGAGTCTCGAGGGGACGGCCGGAGCCTATGCGGACTCGCTTTCGAAGGAGCCTTTGCTGATCGCGGCCGCGCTCGCGGTCGTCTATATCGTGCTCGGGATACTCTACGAGAGCTTCATTCATCCGATCACGATTTTATCGACATTGCCTTCGGCGGGCGTCGGCGCCGTGCTGGCGCTCATGCTGTTCGACGTCGAGTTCGGCGTGATCGCGCTGATCGGCGTGATTCTGCTCATCGGCATCGTCAAGAAGAATGCGATCTTGATGATAGATTTTGCGCTCGATGCGGAACGTTCGGAAGGACTCGCGCCGCGCGACGCCATTTATCGCGCCAGCGTGGCGCGCTTCCGCCCCATCATGATGACGACATTGGTGGCAATCTTCGGCGCCATTCCCCTGGTGTTGAGTTTCGGCGACGGCGGGGAAATTCGCCGCCCCTTGGGCATTTCCATGGTCGGGGGCCTTCTCGTCAGCCAATTGCTGACGCTTTACACGACGCCCGTTGTCTATCTTTATCTCGAAAAATTCCGTTCTTGGTCCGGTCGACGATGGCGCCATTTTTTCGCGAGCGCGCAATAGTTCTTTCGGTTATTCTCAAAAAGACGGCCGATTAGGTTCGGTGCGAAGGGACGTTGCAGCCGATCGCGCCGGGCAGCGCGTCGAAGGCAGAGCCTACTGCATCGGACGAGCATCTTGCTCAAACTGCGAAGGCTCCGTAAAGTTTACGCCAGTGACGCCTGCCTCGCGAATTCCAACATCAAGCGAGACATTCCCAATCCCTCTTTCGAGCGGCGTTGGCGCGCCTGCTTTCTTGGACCGGCTGCGAGAACGGCGGCTTCCCGATGAAGAGTTCTGCGACCCGAGCGATGCGCGCCTGCTTTGCGCTCGCTGCCGCTTTTCTAATCGCCGAAGCGGCAAGCGCCGAGAGCCCTCCGCCGGCCGTGATGCGGTCCGCGAACGCGCTCGCCATGGTCGGCGACCCCGCGCTGCCCGCCGATTTCGACCATTTCCCTTACGCCGACCCCGATGCGCCGAAGGGCGGAAGGCTGCATCTCGGCGTGCTCGGGACTTTCGAGAACCTCAATCGCTTCAACATTAAGTTCCTGCGCGCGCCGCTTTTCCTGCAAGGCGCGGTCTACGAAAGCCTCATGACCCGCTCGGAGGACGAGGAGAAGACCTATTACGGCTTAATCGCGAAAAGCGTCGATATCGACGACGCGCGCGAGCATCTCGTGTTCCATCTTGACCCGCGCGCGCATTTTTCCGACGGCGCGCCGATCACCGCCGCCGACGTGGCCTTCACCTTCGCGCTGCTCAAGGAGAAGGGCCTTCCCCAGAGACGCGCCGATTTTTCGCGCGTGAAGTCGATCGACACTCCCGATGCGCAAACGGTGCAATTCGATCTCACGGGCGCGAATGATCGCGAGCTGCCGCTGGCGCTCGCGGCGATGCCGGTGCTGCCGAAACACGCGACCGATGTCGAGCGCTTCGCCGAGGCGACGCTCGCGCCGCCGATCGCCTCCGGTCCCTATCTCGTCAGCGAGGTCAAGCCGGGGGAACGACTCGTTCTCCGCCGCGATTCCAACTACTGGGGAACGGATCTTCCAGTGCGGCGCGGCCTCTTCAATTTCGACGAGGTCGACATCGACTACTACAGGGACGCCAGCGCCTTGTTCGAGGCCTTCAAAGCCGGGCTCGTCGACTTTCGAGAGGAGACGAGCGCGACCCTATGGACCCAGGCCTACGACTTCGCCGCGCTGAAGGAGGGGCGGATCGTCAAGGAGGCGATACGACCCCCGCGGCCGGTAGGGATCGAAGGCTTCGGCTTCAATCTGCGCAGGGAAATCTTTCGCGATCCGCGGGTGCGGGAAGCGATCGCGATGATGCTCGATTTCGAGTGGATCCACGCCAATCTGCTTTCCGGCCTTTACCGACGAACCCAAAGCTATTTCGACGAGAGTGTCTATTCGGCGTCCGGAAAGCCGGCGAGTGACGCCGAGCGTGCGCTGCTCGCGCGGTTTCCCGGCGCGGTGCGAGAAGACATATTGGAAGGACGCTGGCTGCCGCCTGCTCACGGCGGCTCGGGCCGCGACCGCGAAATCGCCCGCCGCGCGATCGCGCTGCTCACGGAGGCCGGCTACCAGCCGTCGCCCTCGGGCCTTGCGAAGGACGGCGCGCCGCTGCGCTTCGAGATTCTCGTCCGCAGCCGCGACGAGGAGCGGCTCGCGCTCAACTTTTCAGCCTCCCTCGCCAAGGTTGGAGTCGACGTGCAGGTGCGCCTCATCGAAGAGGCGCAGTACAATCGCAATCGGCAAAATTTCGATTTCGACATGCTCGTCGGACAGTGGCTCCCCGTCGCCGCGCCCGGCGCCGAGCAGCGCTCGCGATGGGGCTCCCACGCCGCAACGCAAGCAGGTTCGGTGAATCTCTGTGGGCTCGCCTCGCCCGCAGTGGACGCGATGATCGATGCTCTCGTCGCCGCACGCAACAAGGAAGGCTTGATCGCCGCCGCGCGCGCGCTTGACCGCGTGCTAATTTCGGGGTTCTATTTCGTGCCCCTCTATCATGCGACAGAAATCTGGACGGCGCACGTCCCGCAGCTCAAGCACGCCGCGAGCAACCCGCGCTACCCGATGTTTCCTTACAACATGATCCTGGACGGCTGGTGGTTCGACAGGCCACAGTGAAGTTCTCACCGGGCAACGTCTCCGAGAAATTTCCGATCCGGACGGAGAGATGGCTGCTCTCCACCGCCGAGCGCACTTTCGATCCCGCCGCAAAAATATCGAGGTGTCCGAACCGGGGGGCGCCGAGGGCGCCAATCTCGGCGTGAAGGAAATAGGTGGGAAAAACGGCAAGGATTCCCCAAGGAAGCGGCGGGGGGCGCTGTTCAAGCAACCGAAGCCAGCTCCACGGGCGCAGCCCCAGCGCTCGCGGCGATCGCGGCGCGCCTCGATGAAGTCCCCTGGAAAAAGGGCGGGATCGAGCGCGAGGACCTCCTCGATGTTCCCAAGGCGAATCCCGCCACAGATCGGGGGTCGAGTGGACCGCAATCACTAAGGTTTAGCGAGCAGGGCGACAATCCATACAACGAAGGTGAACCAATTTCTTCGAACGCTGAACCGTCCGGGGAAGTCGGAAAACCTGCAGCGTCTCCTGCCGAGCCAGCGCGGAGTTCTATAAACAGTGAACTTGAGGCGCTGGAGCATCTCGTAAAATTGCGTGATGTTGGTGCTCTTACCGATGCGGAGTTCCAAGCAGCAAAGAAAAAAATACTCGGCGGATGAGCTGAAATCCGACGGGGCAGCAAACGGGCGAGTTCGACAATGGGCAAGAGATTTCTCGCTGTCCTAGCGACGGTGACTGCATGCCCGCGTCAGTCCGGCGACACGACGACGCGTCTCGCCCCGCACGCCGAAAAGAGGAAGCGCTTTAACCTCGCGATGTTCGGGAAGGGCGTTTCAGGCGGCAAGCCGATCGCGTCGAAGCTCATGGGCGTCGAGCGCAGACACTGCGGATTGCAGCACGTCACCCAGACGCCGGCGACGCCTCGGGATTGGAGACCGGCGATGGTGGGCGGGGCGATGGCTATGAGGAAGGGAAGTGTCCGCGCTTGTCCGTCGAAATACACCCCAAGCGCCGTCCGACTGTAAGACCAAATGTAAGACCTCTTCCAAGCGCCAGACACTTACGCTAATAAAATCAGTTGCTTCAATCGAAAGATGGTCGGAGTGAGAGGATTCGAACCTCCGACCCCCTCGTCCCGAACGAGGTGCGCTACCAGGCTGCGCTACACTCCGACATTGCGGTCTTCCCGCGAAGCGACGCCCGTGGGGCGTCCGCGGGCGCTTATAGCTTTCCGGAGCGCGGCCCGCAACAGCGCTTTGTCTCCGGGCGCTTGGGGGCTAAACCAGCGAAATCCCCGTCCTTTCCGGGGCGGCGCTTGCAACTTCGCGCCCTCTCCCCGATATCCCCAGTGGCGCGGGCGCGACCGGCTGGCGTTTTCCGCTCGAACGGAATCGTTCGAGCGATAAGAAATCGCGCCGGACTCGCTCAAAGGCGCCGATTGACCCGCAAATCCTTCGGAGACCCAAAGAAGTGACCGACGACGCAACTTCCGCGACCTTGGATTCCAGCCCGGCCTCGAGCCACGGCTTCACCGCCGATGTGGCGCGGCTGCTGCAACTCATGGCGCACTCCGTCTATTCCGAGCGCGACGTGTTCCTCCGCGAGCTCGTCGCCAATGCGGCGGACGCTTGCGAAAAGCTGCGCCACGAAGCGCTCTCCGACGCGAGCCTCGCCGAAAAGGCCGGCGCGCCGCATGTGACGATCGCGCTCGACAAGGATAAGCGCCTCCTCACCGTGACCGACAATGGCGTCGGCATGGACAAGGACGAGCTCGTCTCGGCGCTGGGCACGATCGCCAATTCGGGCACCCGCGCCTTTCTCGACAAGCTCGGCTCGGAGAAGCCCGACGGCCTCGCGCAAAATCTCATCGGCCAATTCGGCGTTGGCTTCTATTCGGTGTTCATGGTCGCCGACAAAGTTGAAGTCGCGACGCGCCGCGCCGACCGAGATCAAGCCTGGCTTTGGACCTCCGAAGGCAAAGGGACCTATACGATCGAGGCCGCCGCGCTTGAGGCCGCGCCCGCGGTCGGCACGCGCGTCACGCTGCATCTCAACGCCGAGAGCGAAGAGTTTTTGGAGAGCTGGCGCGTCGAGCGCGTGCTCAAGGAACATTCGGGCGCAATCGCCATTCCGATCGATCTCGTCGCCGCGCCGGGCGAGGAGCCGCGCCGAATCAGCGACGGCCAGGCGCTCTGGACGAAGCCAAAATCCGAGATCAAGCCCGAGGACTACACGGATTTTTATCATCAGCTTTCCGGCCAGTTCGACGAGCCGGCGCTGACCATCCATTGGCGCGCAGAGGGCAGAACCGAATACACGGTGCTCGCCTTTATCCCCGGCGCGCGGCCGCTCGACCTCTTTGATCCGCTGCGCAAAAGCCGCGCCAAGCTCTACGTGCGGCGCGTGCTGATCTCCAAGGAGATCGACCTGTTGCCGGCCTGGCTGCGTTTCGTGCGGCTCGTCGTCGACAGCGCCGACATTCCGCTCAACGTCTCGCGCGAGATGGCGCAGAAGAGCCCGCTGATCGGCCAGATCGGCAAGGCGATCACGACGCGAATCGCTCAGGAAATCTCCAAGCTTGCCGAGAACGACCCCGAGAAATTCACGCAGCTGTGGAAAAATTTCGGGGCCGTCATCAAAGAGGGGCTTCACGAAGATCCCTCGCGCCGCGACGAGATCTTCAAGATCGCGCGTTTCGCTTCGACGCGCGCGTTCGAGCACAGTCGCACGCTGAAGGACTATGTCGCGGATATGCGCGAGAACCAGACCGCGATCTATTATCTCCTGGGCGACGATCGCAAGCGTCTGGCCTCGAGCCCGCAGCTCGAGGAATTTCTCGCACGCGGCGTGGAAGTTCTCCTGCTAGACGATCCCGTCGACGCCTTTTGGGTGACGACCTGCGTGGGCTATGAGGGCAAGCCCTTCAAGTCCGTGACGCAAGGCGCGGCCGATCTGAGCGAGGTGCCGCTCAAGGAGGGCGAGACGGCGCCCGAGGCCCCCGAGGCGGCAGGAGAGGTCGCGGCGCTCCTCACGCGTCTCAAGGATGCGCTCAATGGGCACGTCGAAGACGTGCGCCTCTCGACGCGCCTGCGCGACAGCGCCGTCTGTCTCATCGCGCCGGAGCACGGCCTCGATCTCCGACTGGCGAAGCTCCTCGCCGAGCACGGAGAAAGCGGCGCGCTCGGCAAGCCCGTCCTCGAGATCAATCCGCGCCACGCCGCCATCCTGGCGCTCGCGAAAGCGCCGGAAGGCGAGGAAGCAAGCGACGGCGCCTTCATGCTGCTCGACCTTGCCCGCATCGCCGATGGCGAGCCGCCGGTCGACGCGGCGGCCTTCGCGCGCCGGCTCACCGCGCGGCTCGCGAAAATCGGCGCGTGAGCGAAATCGGCGCGTTCGAGGCGCGCCCCGGCGAGCCGCGCGAAAAAGCGCTCGCGCGGCTCGCGCGCTTTCTCGAGGCGAGCGGCGTCGAAGAGGCGCGCGAGGATGCGCGGCTCCTGCTCTTCGACGCCTGCGGCCTCACCCATGCGGAATATCTGCTCTCGCCCGAGGCGCCGCTCGGCGAGGCGGCGGCGACCCTTCTCGCGGATCGCGCGGCGCGGCGCGCCGCGCGCGAGCCCGCCTCCCGCATTCTCGCGACGCGCGGCTTCTGGACGCTCGATCTCGCCGTGTTCCCCGATGTGCTCGATCCAAGGCCGGACACGGAGAGCGTGGTGGCTTTAGCGCTTTCGCTCGTCGCCGCGCGGCGCAACGAAGCCATGCGCCTGCTTGACCTCGGCTCGGGCTCGGGCGCGCTGCTCTGCGCGCTTCTCGCAGAGCTACCCCAAGCCTTTGGAGTTGCGATCGATCTTTCGCAGCAAGCTCTGCAGGCGACGCGAACGAATTTGGCGCGCTGCGGCCTTTCGGCGCGCGCCGCGATCCTGCAAGGCCTTTGGGGCGGGTCGCTCGGCTCCACTTTCGATCTCGTCGTCTCCAACCCTCCCTACGTGAAGAGCGACGAGATCGATCGGCTCTCGCCAGAAGTGCGCCTGCACGATCCCCGACCGGCGCTCGACGGCGGCGTCGACGGACTTAGCGCCATTCGCGAAATCGCCGCAGATCTGCCGCGGCTGCTCGCGCCGGGCGGCGTCGTCGTCTTGGAAGTCGGCCTTGGCCAGGCGCGCGAAACGGCGGCGCTGCTCGCGGCGGCCGGGCTCGAAAACGCCGGGACGCGTCGCGATGCAGGCGGTCGCGAACGCGCCGTGGCGGCGCGCCGCCGACTGTGATAAAGATGTCACGGTCGAAGCCTTTTTCACTGACAGCTTGCAGGAGCCCTTGGCGAAGCGGCGCGCGTCTTATATAGAGGGAGAGAGACATCGGCTTGCTCGTATTGTAGCGGTGCAGCCAAGGCGTTCGCGAAGAGACGAGCGCGGGCTGCCAAGTTGAACCTTCGAGCAAAGGAATCGGTCGCCGTGGGCGGCGATTCGGTCATTCCTGGGTTCGCCGATGGGATCGCCTGGCTTTGAGAGCGTTCCGCAGGGGAGCGCGGGGCAATCGTCGGGCGTCTAGCGATCCGGCACGGAGACGAAGGCGCGTCGAGCGCTGGTCTCGAGGAACGGCGCAGGAGTCCGCGCCGCCGATCCGAACAGCTCGCCGAGCGTGATCACATCCGTTTATGGAGCCTTGCTGCGGCCTGCGGATCGAAGCCTCAAACGCAAAAAGAACGCAGGGCTTCGCGCCTGAATGAGGATCATTGGGGACAATCGATGAGACCAGGACAGAACAAACGATTGCGCGGACGTCCGGGGCGTAAGGGACCTAATCCGTTGACGCGCTCCTTCGAGTCGAACGGGCCCGATGTGAAAATCCGCGGCACGGCCCAGCATGTCGCCGAGAAATATCTCCAGCTCGCGCGTGACGCCCAATCTTCCGGCGACATTGTTATGGCGGAGAATCTGCTGCAGCACGCCGAACATTATTTCCGCTTGATCGCCGCGGCGCAGCAGCAACAAAACGGCGGATATGGCCGCTCCTCCTACGAGCAGGAGGCCGAGCTCGAAGACGATGACGATTTCACGGGCGTGCCGGACCGCTTCGCGCCGCTCGCCGAGAGACTTCCCCCACCCTCCTATGCCCCGCAGCAGCCGAATTTCCAGCCGCCCGCCAGTTTCGTTGCGCCCGGGGCGCCGCAGCCGAGCTTTCAGCCGCCACAACCGCAGCCGCAGCCTTTCGAGGAGCGGCCCGCGTATTCAGAAATGCGGCACGAGCGCCCCGTGCGCTCCGACCGCGTACAATTCGGCGGCCGTAATCGCGATCGCGACCGCAGCCAGGAGCAGAATGCTGAAGGCGGCGGCGAACGTCCTCCCCAGCGGGGCGACCGTCAGCCTCGTTTCGGCTTCGACCGCAATCGCGAGCGCCCGCGTTTCGAGCAGCGCCACGACCGTGAGCGCGAACCCTCTTTAGGCGCCGAGCCGCCCGGCGCGCTCGAGGGCGGCGCGGCGGCCCTGCCGGCCTTTATCACGACGCCTCCCACCGCGCCGCGCAGCGGCCCGACCGAGACGCCGGAAACCGGCGCCGGCGCCGGCGAGGAGCGTGCGAGCGGCCGCGGCGGTTTTGCGTTGACCCCGCGCCGTCGTTCTCGGGCGCCGCGGGAGGAAGCGACCGGCGAGGAAACGGCCCGCGCGACCGGAGACGCGCCGCTCGGCGAATAAACGATTAGCCGTCCGACGCGACAGGGGTCGGGTGGAGCGCGCGCTCAGGCGCGGCCCACGTCGCCGACCTTCACCTCGCCGCCTCCGAGAACCTTCGCATAGACGCCGCAGTCGATGTGGCCGAAGCTTTTGCGCAAGGTGTCCACTATGTCCATGTCGCGCGCGCCCGTGCCGGGCTCGACGCCGGTCGCGGCGCATCGGTCGATCATCTTCAGGATCTCGAGCCTTGCGCCGCCAAACGTCAGCGTCTTGCCGACGAGTTCGGTCTCGACCCACGGCGCCATGTCCGCGAGATGGATGTTGGCGCGAAAGCGCAGCGGATCGACGGGTTTCCCCGCCGCCTGGGCAATCGCCTGGACGCTCGCCAGATTGATCAGCGACACGAAGCCGGATTTCGAATCCATGAAGCGATGCCCGTCCGGCGCCGCGAGCAGGCGCACGGGCCCGCGTATCTCCTCGCCCAGGAACGCCGTGAGGTAGTTCTCGATCGCCGCGCGTCCCTCCGGACGGTCGAGCCTGCCTTGCACGACGAGTTTGCCTTTGCGCTTGATCGTCAGCGTCTTCATCGCATCGTCGTAGCGCGTCGCGAGGCCGGCCAGCGCGCCGTTGCGCATGAGCATGAGGAACTTGATCTTCGGCAGATGCGTTGGCGCCGCGGGATCGAATCCGGAGGGTCCGTTTTCGAGCGCGAACAGGCGATCGCCAGGAACGTAGCCGCCTTCAACGAGGCTGACCGATTTCAACGGTTCGGGCGACAGGCCCTTGACGGGGTGGCGGTAGAGGCGGACGACTCGCATTGAGACCCTGGGATGCCCTCGTGTCGCGCCCGTCCTTCCCGCCCCGCCCCGCGCGCCGCTTCTGGGCAAGACGCCTTTTTAGCGGGCCGTGTCCGTTGTCGAGCCGCGCGCGCATCATAAGCGTTGAGCCGCGCCTCTCAAGAGGGCGAAGACGACGTCCCGAAAATCCGCAGGCCCTGGCGTCGCCAGCGGCGCCGCATGGCGCTATCTACTCGCTGCACCCGTCTTGGGTGAGACGCGAGGAGGAAAGAAGTTGAGCGAGCATTGGGTCGTATCGGGAGCTAATCGCGGCATCGGCCTCGAGCTCGTCCGCCAGCTCGCGGCGCGCGGCGAGAGCGTCACCGCGACCCTACGCAACGAGGCGGCGCGCGATGTCCTGCTGGCGTCGCTCGCCACACAGCACGCGCGCGTCGAAACCAGCCTTTTCGACATCCGCGACGGCGCGGCGATGCTCTCCGCCGCCAAGACGATCTCGGGACCGATCGACGTGCTCGTCGCCAACGCCGGCGTCGGCGGGCCCTCGCCGCAAACGCCGCTCGATATGGATTTCGAGAAGGCGCTCGACGTGTTCTCCATCAACACGCTCGGGCCGCTGCGACTCGTGCGCGCGTTCTTGCCGAGCTTCGCCGGCGCCGCCAATCCGCGCATCGCGCTCGTCTCGAGCCGGCTCGGCTCGACGGGGGATGTTCGTCCAACGAGCGCCGTCTATGCGGCAAGCAAGATCGCGCTCAACAAATTCGCCCAATGCCTCGCCGAGGAGCTGAAGCCAAAGGGGATAACCGTGGTCGCGCTGCATCCCGGCTGGGTTCGCACCGACATGGGCGGCCCCAACGCGCCCATCTCCGTGCAGGAGAGCGTCTCCGGCATCATTGCGACGCTCGATGCGCTGACGCTCGCCGACAGCGGCGGCTTCATCGATCACCGGGGCGAGCGTGTTCCCTGGTGAGCCTAATCGCTCAAGCGATTTCTGGTAGCATCAGAGCGCTTTCCGCGCGCTAGCCGCGCTGCGCCACCCGCGCGGCGAAAAAGCCGTCGACGCCCGCAAGGCGCGGATCCTCGTCCGGCAGCATTTGCGGCGTCGTGCGCAGATCGCCGTCGCGATTGACGAATTCCGGCGGCGCGCCGAGCGCCGCCAAATCCGCGGCGTCCCGCTTGAAATCGGGATTACGCCTCAAAAAGGCGGTGATCTGATTTTCGCCCTCCTCCGGCTCGAGCGAGCAGACGCAATAGACGATCCGTCCGCCGGGCCGCGTCAGCGTGGCGGCGCGATCGAACATCTTGGCCTGCAGGGCCGCGAGCGTCTCGATGTCGCCGGGCTTCTTGGTCCAGGCGACGTCGGGATGGCGGCGAATCGTGCCCGTCGCGGTGCAGGGCGCATCAATCAGAACGGCGTCGAACGGGGGAGCCGAATAGCCGGTCGCGTCGGCGACAGCGATATCGGCGTGGAGCTTCAGGCGATCCAGATTGGCGGCAAGGAGCTTGAGACGTTCGGCGGAGCGGTCGAGCGCGGTCACGCGCGCGCCCGCGCAGGCGAGTTGCGCGGTCTTGCCGCCGGGCGCGGCGCACATGTCGAGCACCCGCTCGTCCGGCTTCACGTCGAGCAGCCGCGCCGGCAGCGCCGCCGCCGCGTCTTGAACCCACCATTCGCCTTCCTCGAAGCCTTCGAGCGCGACGATCGGCTCGCGCGTCACCAGACGCACGGATCCTGTCGGCAGCACAAGGCCCCCGAGACGCTCGGCCCAGCGCGCCGCTTGCGACTTGGTCGTGAGATCGAGCGGCGGCTCGCGCATCTGCATCTGAATGATGCTTCTCGCCCCGGCCTCGCCATAGGCCCTGCGCCAGCGCTGCGCCAGCCAGGGCGGGGCGTCGAAGTCGCCGCTTTCGGCGAGCGCCAGGAATTCGTCGCGCTGGCGGGCCAGATTGCGCAGCACGCCATTGACGAGACCGGCGAAGCCCGCCGTCTTTGGTTCGAGCCGCACGGCGCGCACCGCGAGGTCCACCGCCGCGTGATCGGCTGCGTCGAGAAAGAGGATTTGCGCCGCTGCGGCGATCAGCGGCCACTCGAGACGCGTCGCCTGGCGTGGCAGGCCCTTGTCGAGGAGCAGCGCAAGCGCGCGACGAATGACGCCGAGTCGCCGCAACGCGACCGTGGCGATGGAACGGGTGAGCGCGACGTCACGCGCATCGAGCCCGGCGATGCGGTTGGGAACGGCCAAGGCGCTGAAGCATTCGTCGAGCCGGTGTCCGCCTTGCACGACGTCGCAGATCACATTCGCCGCGGCGAGCCTCGCCGGCAGGCCCGGGGTTTTCTGCGCCTCGGCCTCGCGCGCCTGTTCGGGCGGTATAAAGCCGGGACGTGGTGAAGCCCTCATGGCGGTCTTGGCTTTCGGAAGGAAAGATCTAGAGTTTTGACTAGCCAACCGACGGTCTCCGGTCCCTGCTGCTGCACCCATAGCACGCTACGATCCGAAGCTCGCGCGGAGATGGAGGCAGGATGACGACAAAAAGCGCCGAGGCGGCCGAGAAATCGCAACTTTCCATGACAAAAGAAGAACTTGAGCGCGCCAAGAAGGTTTCGGCGGCGGCTCGCCGGGCGCTCGCCGAGGCCGAAGCCCGTCGCGCCGAAGCTCCGCAGGCCTCGCCGAACGAGGAGATCGGCGGCCGCGGCGGCCTCGAGCCGACCCGCTACGGCGACTGGGAGAAGAAGGGGCTCGCGAGCGATTTTTGATCGTCACGCCGCGCCTTGCGCCTTCAGAAACGCGAGCATCCGCGCGAAGGCGTCGCGTGCGGCCTCCTCTCGATAGCTCTCGCGGTAATCGGCGAAGAAGGCGTGGGGCGCGTTTGGGTAGACGACGATCTCGCCTTGCGCCGGCGCCACGCGCAGACGCTCGCGCATCTCCTCGACGAGCGGCAGCGGAATGGACGGATCGGCGCCGCCATAGAGCCCAAGGTAGGGAACCGCGAGCCTGTCCGCGATATCGATTGGCCATTGCGGCTGGTTTTTTGTGCGTTCGCCATCCAGGCGCCCGTACCAGGGAACGGCGGCTTTGAGTTTGGGGTTATGGGCCGCATAAAGCCAGGCCATGCGGCCGCCCCAGCAAAAGCCGGTGACGGCGGCTCGCGCCGCGTCGCCGCCCAGCGAGGTCGCGAAAGCGAGCGCCGCGTCGAAGTCGCGCATGGCTTCCTCGTCAGGAAGCTTCATGACGATGGTCCGAATCGCCGCCATGACGGTTTCCTTGGACGGATCGCCGGCGCGAAAAAAGAAGTCGGGAGCGATCGCGAGATAGCCTTCCGAGGCAAAGCGACGCACGACGTCGCGAATGTGATCGTTGAGGCCGAAGATTTCCGCAATGACGATCAGGATCGGCGGATGCGCGGCTTCTAGAGGCTTCGCCACAAAGGCCGGCATCTCGCCCACGCGCGCTTCTCTCGCGTCTATGGGGCGCGCGGCGTTTTGGCCCAACGATTGCGACATGGCTCGCTCCTTACAGGCTCGCTGTTGCTCGATTGTCGGACTTTGTCTGCGTCGGAGCGGCTTCTCAAGCCCCCAAAAGAATTGTATAGCCCCCCGCCGAGCCTCGCGGGGGAGAGGTCCCTTCGCTAAGCTTCTTTGCGGAAGGTCACGGAAGGTCGCTGAATGGCCGATAATACGACCGCGCAAAGGCAGCTAGCCGAGTCTTCGCCCTCCGGCGCTCCGGCGGAGGCCTCGGTCGAGGCTCACGTTAAGGCGCCGTTGCCGTCGCTCGTTCTCGGCGCCATCGGCGTCGTTTACGGCGACATCGGCACGAGCCCCCTCTATGCGCTGCGCGAATTGCTTTCGCACGCCTCCAAGGCCGGAGAGCTCACCCAAGAGGCGATCATCGGCGCGACGTCGCTCCTCATCTATGCGCTGATCTTCACGGTCACGGCCAAATATGTGCTGTTCCTGATGCGCGCCGACAATCGCGGCGAAGGCGGCATCCTGTCGCTGATGGCGCTTGCGCAGACGGCATTGGGGAGACGCGCCCATGTCGTTTTCGTTCTTGGCGTCGCCGGCGCGGCGCTGTTTTCCGGCGACGCGATCATTACGCCGGCGATCTCAGTTCTTTCGGCCGTCGAGGGTCTCGACCTCGTGACGGAGCGTTTCAAGGACTATGTGAACTTCAAGGATTACGTGCTGCCGATCACCATCGTGATCCTCATCGCGCTCTTTTGGGTGCAAAGCCACGGCACGGCCCGGGTCGCCACCTTCTTCGGCCCAATCATGGTCCTCTTCTTCCTCGTCATCGGCGTGCTCGGCGCCCTTCACATTCCCGATGCGCCCCACACGCTCTACGCCTTCAATCCTCTAATCGGTTTGCGATTCCTGCTCACTCATGGCTGGCTCGGCTTCGCGGTGCTGGGCTCCGTGTTCCTCGGCGTGACGGGCGCCGAGGCGCTCTACGCCGACATGGGCCACTTCGGCCGGCTGCCGATCCAGGCGGCGTGGAGCTTCTTCGTGCTGCCGGCGCTGCTGCTCAACTATCTGGGGCAGGGCGCGCTGATCCTCTCGGATCCGAGCGCGATCGATAATCCCTTCTTTCGTCTCGCTCCCGAATGGGGCCTGCTGCCGCTCGCGCTCGTGATCCTCTCCACGATGGCGACGGTCATCGCGAGCCAAGCCGTCGTGACCGGCGCTTTCTCGCTGGTGCGTCAAGCGATCCAGCTGGGCCTGCTGCCGCGTCTCGAGATCACGCACACCTCGGAAATGCAGGAAGGCCAAATCTATATCGGCCGCGTCAACCGCCTGCTGCTCATCGGCGTGCTGATTCTCGTCGTTCTGTTCAAGAACTCCTCGGCGCTGGCCTCCGCCTATGGCATCGCCGTGACGGGCACGATGGTGACCACCACGGCGCTTGCTTTCGTCGTCGTCTGGAAACGCTGGCGCTGGCCCTTGTGGGCGGCCATTCCCTTCGTTTCGGCCTTCCTCATCGTCGATCTCGCCTTCCTGACCGCCAATCTGATGAAGGTCGTCGACGGCGGCTGGGTCCCGCTGCTGCTCGCGACTTGCTCGATGCTGGTCATGTGGACATGGGTGCGCGGCACGCACCTCCTGGCGGAGAAGACGCACCGCGACTCGATTCCGATCCGCGAGCTGATCGCGATGCTCGAGAAGTCGAAGCCCACACGGGTCAAGGGCACGGCGGTGTTTCTGACGAGCGATCCCAATGTCGCGCCTGCCGCGCTGATGCATAATCTCAAGCACAATAAGGTGCTGCACGAGCGCGTGCTGGTGATCTCCGTCGTGACGGAGGACGTGCCGCGCGTTTCCGCGGCCAAGCGCTTCGAGATCGAGAAGCTCTCCGACGACTTCACGCGCATAAGGCTCCACTACGGCTTCATGGAGAGCCCACGGGTGCCGGCGGCGCTCGCGCAATTGCGCAAGGCGGGCTTGAAATATGACATCATGACGACGTCCTTCTTCCTGGGTCGGCGCTCGATCATCGAAAGCTCCGGCTCAGAAATGCCCGGTTGGCAGGACAAGCTCTACGTCGCGCTCACCCATCAGGCGGCCAACGCCACGGACTTCTTCTCGATTCCGTCGGATCGCGTCGTGGAGCTCGGCGCGCGCGTGACCATTTGACGGGCTCCCGCAAAGGATTGGCTATTCCTGGCGTTGAAGGCGTCCGGCCGCCGCCTGAGGCGACAAAAAGGGGGCAAAGGCCGTGAAAAAGCGCTCGCTCGCCCGAGAGATCGGCTTCGCGCTGACGCTGAAGGCGGCAGCGCTCGCGGCGCTTTATTTCGCGTTTTTCGCGGGTTCGCACCGACAGCCTGTCACACCAGAGACAATGGCAAAGCTTATCTCCGGTCGCGCGCCTGCCGCCCGCTAACCCCCGAGCGAGGAGAAATCGCGATGGACGGTTTCGACGTTGCGACTTTGTCGCGGCTTCAATTCGCGCTGACCGCGCTCTATCATTTCCTCTTTGTTCCCTTGACCCTCGGGCTTGCCTGGCTGCTCGCGATCATGGAGAGCGTCTATGTAATGACCGGACGCAAGATCTGGCGCGACGCGACGAAGTTCTGGGGCACGCTTTTCGGCATAAATTTCGCGATGGGCGTCGCGACCGGCGTCACGATGGAGTTTCAGTTCGGCACGAACTGGAGCTACTATTCGCATTATGTCGGCGACATCTTCGGCACGCCGCTCGCCATCGAGGGCATCGTCGCCTTCTTTCTCGAGGCCACCTTCGTCGGGCTTTTCTTCTTTGGGTGGAACCGCCTCACCAAACTGCAGCATCTCGCCACGACCTGGCTCGTCGCGCTCGGCAGCAATCTCTCGGCGCTCTGGATTCTCGTCGCCAACAGCTGGATGCTCAATCCCGTCGGCGCAGAGTTCAATCCGCAGACCATGCGCATGGAGCTGACGTCCTTTTCCGAGGTCCTGTTCAACCCCGTCGCGCAGTCGAAATTCGTGCATACGGTCAGCGCCGGCTATGTGACGGGCGCGATGTTCGTTCTGTCGATCAGCGCCTATTACATCTTGCACGGTCGTCACCTCGACCTTGCCCGCCGCTCCTTCACTGTGGCCGCGAGCTTCGGCCTCGCTTCGGCGCTGTCCGTCGTCGTGCTCGGCGACGAGAGCGGCTACACGACCGGCCTCAATCAGAAAATGAAGATCGCAGCGATCGAAGCGATGTGGGAAACGGAGCCGCCGCCCGCCTCCTTCACGCTCTTCGGCGTCCCCGATCTCGAAACGGAATCGACCAAATATGCGATCGAGATTCCCTGGGTCCTCGGTCTCATCGCGACGCGCTCGCTAGATACGCCGGTGGAAGGGATTCACTCGCTCGTCAAGAAGACCGAGGAGCGCATCCGCAATGGGCTGCCGGCTTATGCCTGGCTCAAGGAGGCGGGCGGCGGATCCGCGCCCATTCCGCCGCATCTGAAATCATCCTTCACCGATCTCGGCTACGCCTTCCTGCTCAAAGGCGTCAGGCCCGATGCGGAGAATGCGACGCTGAGAGACATCAAGGAAGCGGCGCATTCCGTCATTCCCAATGTGCCGGTGCTGTTCTGGGCGTTCCGCATCATGGTGGCGCTGGGCTTCTATTTCATCGCGCTTTTCGGCGCGGCCTTCTATCTCTCGAGCCGACGCCGGATCCGATCCCCCCATCTTTTTCTGCGCGCCGCCCTATACAACCAGCCCCCGCCCTGGGTCGCTTGGTCTTCCAAGCTTTTCCTGCGCATCGCCTTCTACAGCCTGCCGCTGCCCTGGATCGCCGCCGAGCTCGGTTGGATCGTCGCCGAATATGGCCGCCAGCCATGGATCATCGACGGCGTGATGCCGACCTTCCTCGGCGTCTCGAACATCCCGGCCGGCAACGTCTGGGCGAGCCTCATCGGATTCCTGCTCTTTTACAGCGCGCTGGCGATCGTCGACGTGGGGCTCATCCTCAAATATGTGCGACTGGGGCCGGAAGAGGAAGGCGCCGCGCCGGCGCCGGCCGCCGCCGCCGCCGAGTAAGAGGAGAGGCAGACCATGCTCGACTATGGAATCCTTCGCCTCATCTGGTGGGCGCTCATCGGCATTTTGCTGATCGGCTTTGCAGTCCTCGACGGATTCGACCTCGGCGTCGCGATGCTGCATCCGTTCGTGGCGCGCAGCGACACGGAACGGCGGGTGACGATGAACGCGATCGGCCCCGTCTGGGAAGGCAATCAGATCTGGTTCGTGCTCGCTGGCGGGGCCGTCTTCGCCGCCTGGCCGGTGCTCTATTCCGTCTCCTTCTCCGGCTTCTATCTCGCGATGATGCTGGTGCTGATCGGCTTCATCCTGCGGCCGGTGGCGCTGACCTATCGCTCGAAACGCCCCTCCTCCGCCTGGCGCGGCTTTTGGGACTGGGCCTTCTTCGTCGCGGGCCTCATTCCGTCGCTCGTCTTCGGCGTCGCCTTCGGCAATCTGCTTCGCGGCGCGCCCTTTCATTTCGTGGGCGGGCTCAATGTCGTCTATCAGGGCGATCTCCTCGGTCTGCTCAATCCCTTCGCGCTGCTTTGCGGTCTGGTCAGCGTCGCGATGCTGGTCATGCAGGGCGGCAGCTTCCTCGCCGTGAAGACCGAAGGCGCCGTGGCGACGCGGGCGCGACGCTTGGGCGCCGCGGCCGCGATCCTCACCGCCCTGCTCTTCGCGCTTGCGGGCGTTCTGGTCGCGAAGCTTATCGAGGGCTATGTCTTTCAGGGCGCGCCGGACTGGGAGGGCCCGTCCAACCCGACGCGGAAGACCGTCACGCGCGAAGCGGGCGCTTGGCTTGCGAACTACGGGCGCGCGCCTCTGACGCTCCTTTTGCCGATCCTCGGGCTTCTCGGCGCGGCGGGGGCCGCGGTGGCGCTCTTCAAGGGATACGCCAGGACGGCGCTGGGGTTCAGCTGCGTCGCGATCGCCGACGTGATCCTGACGGCGGGGGTGAGCCTCTTTCCCTTCCTGATGCCCTCCTCGAGCTATCCGGACCATAGCCTGACGGTCTGGGACGCCTCCTCCAGCCGGTCGGCGCTGTTCCTGATGCTGCTCGTCGTGGTCGTATTCCTGCCGATCGTCCTCGCCTACACGGCCTGGGCCTACCGCGTGTTTCGCGGCATCGTCACCGAGGCCGCGATTGAGCGCGGCGACGACTATCACTACTGAAGGGAGGGCGCGCCGATGTGGTATTTTTCCTGGATCCTCGGCCTCGGCCTTGCCTGCTCCTTCGCGATCCTCAACGCGATGTGGCTGGAGCTCGAGGAGGACGACACGCAGGAATGATCTGTGACTTGCAGGCTGCGAGTGAAGCAGAACGCTGCGTGCGTTTGGCGAAAAGGCGGCGCTGACGTCTCCGGGTCGCGCGCCCCGATTTGCGTCCCTGCTCGGACATGGCGGGGGGCGCAGTCATTTGCCTTTGCAAGGCTGATGGGGTCATAAAGCCTGCGTCGCAGCTTTGAGGCTGCGGGTAACTGGAGAAGACTTATGAAAAAGGTTTTGGTCGCGGCGGGTTTCGCCTGCGCGCTCATTCCCGGCGTTGTGCAAGCCCAAGTAAAGATCGACATGAGCAAGATCACGTGCGCGCAGGTTCTCGCCATGCCGGCGGATGATCAAAACGACTATGCCGCCTGGATGAGCGGCTGGTACGCACAAAAGAACGGGCGCAACTTCATCGACATGGGCAAGTTCCAACAGAACTTCACGAGCGTCATGGACTGGTGCGCCGCCAACAAGTCGGAATCCGTCATGGCCGGCCTGCAACGCGCTTTCGACAAGCAGAAGTGAACGAGAAAGATCGAGGAAGGCACATGAATCGCAAGCTCTTTCTGGCCGGCGTCCTCGCCGCCGCCGCCATCGCCGCTCCGGCCTCGGCGCAAGTCACCGTCGACATGTCGGAGATCACCTGCAAGCAGTTCGGCGAGTACGACGCCAACACGCAGGCTTTTGTCTCGGAATGGATGGCCGGCTATTTCAGCGCCACCAAGAACCTCGTCGTGGTCGACGAGCGCTATGTGAAGCGTAACACCTCAAAGATTCTTGCCTACTGCAAGAGGAGACCGAAAGAGACCCTCTTCAAGGCGATCCAGAAGAACGCCCGCTAATCGCGGGAGGACCCTGCTGCACGCCGGGCTTTGCCCGGCGTCGCCAAGGATCATTGGGCCCCGTTGAGGAAATTGCGATTTGAAGCCTTGGAGCCGAGATAGGATGGAAGGGCCTTGCCGCTAGCTGCGCTTTAGGCGCCTTACCCCATCTCTGCGTGCGGCGGCTTCCCTAGCGAGGGAACATAACGCAAGCCAGGAGGTTTAAAGAGGCAGCCGAACTCCTGCCTCGTAGGTGACAAATGAAATCTCCGCTCATTCTGGCCGCCCTTCTTTCAGGCGCGCTTGTGGCTGCAGGGCCGGCGCATGCGCGCGGTTGCCTCAAGGGCGCTTTAGTCGGTGGCGTCGCGGGCCATTACATGGGCCACCATGGCTTCCTGGGCGCAGCCGCCGGCTGTCTCATTGGCCGGCACGAAGCGCAAAAATCCGCCCAGCACCAGTATCAAGACAGACATTACGGCCAAGGTTCCTGATCGACGCCGAAGCTGTGGGCGAGCGCTCGCTGCCTCCCGCGCTCCGTAAGCGTTTCCCCAGGCTTGATAGAGCAGTGGGTATGGTAGCGGAGGAGGGATTCGAACCCCCGACACAGGGATTATGATACTCTGACAAGAAAAATTCTAAGATTTTGAAACTGACGAGGATTTCGAAAATCGGCCAAAAAACACTGGAAATACACGGTTTTCTATTGCAAAAAAAGGATTTTTGCGGCAAGCTGGGGAAGTTGGCGGCTGCTCACGATGCTGACGAATTGCGAGCGACACTGACGAGACCGGCCCAAGGATAGCCGTCATGCCAGAGAGGCTAACCGCGGACTTCGTCAGAAGGGTCAAAGCCCCGTCAGTTGGTTCTTTGAGCATTTGGGACGACGGCGTGACGGGCTTCGGCTTGCGCGTGTATGCGCCGACGCGGCGCCGCCCACAGGGCGACCGCTCTTTCTTCGTCAACTATCGGGTAGACGGGCGAGAGAAGCGCTTCACGATTGGGAGCTTCCCCGAATGGACAGTTGAGGCCGCGCGGCTCGAGGCCAAGGAGTTGCGCCGGCGCATCGATCGCGGCGAAGACCCGGCGAGTGAGAGACGCGAGCGCCGGGAGGCGTCGACCGTCGCCGACCTGGCTGAGCGCTATCGTCGCGAGCATCTTCCGAAGAAGGCCGCCAGTTCGCAGGCGAACGATTGGACGATGATCGAAAAGGAAATCCTGCCGCGCCTCGGAGCTCGCAAGGTGGCAGAGGTCCACGTCGGTGACATGCAGGCGCTTCATCGGAGCATTTCGGAAAGCGGGCGCCCCGTCCGCGCCAATCGTGTCCTGGGCTGCGCCTCGAAGATGTTCTCTCTCGCGCTCAAGCCCATGGAAGGCGAGACGACGCCCTGGCGGGACCATGCGCAGGGCAACCCCTGCAAAGGCGTCGAAAGGAACCAAGAGCAAGCGAAGGAGCGCTTCTTCAGCGAGGCCGAGCTTGCGGCGCTAAGCGACGCGCTCGCAGCCTATGGCTCCAAGCCGGCCGGCGACTGCATCCGCTTTCTCATGCTGACCGGTGCACGGCCCGGCGAAGCGATGGCCGCGACGTGGGAACAATTCGACGCCGAGCCAGGCTTTTGGGTAAAGCCATCGTCGCACACGAAGCAGCGCAAGACGCACAAGGCGCCGCTCGGGCCTGCCGCAATCGAGCTAATCGAGCGGCTCCGCGCCGAGCGCGATGCTTCGCCGCGAACGAAGGATAGCTCCTATGTGTTTCCGGGGCAGGTGCGCGGCGCGCCGCTGCGCCACCTTCATAAGGTATGGAGAGAAATTGCCGACGTCGCGACCGTCAATCTCTATGCAAACTCGACTGATGACAAGATCGCTGGTCTCGTGGCCGATCTTGAGAAAGGATTCGGTCGCCGCCCATCTATCGGCGAAGTCCGCGCCATCGCTCAACAACTCAAGATCAAGCTTCCCGTCGGCTTGTTGGATGCGCGCCCTTATGACTTGCGCCATAGTTTTGCGAGCGTAGGCGCCGGGGGCGGCTTGAGCCTCCAAATCATCGGCCGACTGCTCGGACACACACAGGCGCGGACGACACAACGATATGCGCACCTTGGCGACGATGCACTGCGCGAAGCCGCATCGAAGATCACGACGCAGATCGCCGGTGCCAGCAATCGCGGTGCCGATGTCGTCGCGTTTGACAAAGTGAAGCGGTGACACCATGCGCAAACGACGGCTTGCTCGCCTCCCGAGCGCGAAGTGGACGCCACATTCGATCGGGGTGATTAACTGGCGCTTACTGGAAAAGGCCCTCGGTCGTGAACTGACGGAAACGCAGCGCGAGGAGATTTCCAAGCTGGTCGCTGACTATCTGATGTTCGAGGGCATGGAACGCGCTGCCCCATTTCAAAGCGACCAACAGGCTTGGCTGAAGGAGCTTGCGGCGGCGGCGGCCGAGCTTCATCGAATTCTTGTTATTCGCCCAATGCAGGAGCAAGCGGCGCGGCAAGGGCTCGCCGAAGTTGAGATCATGTTTGCCATGATCGCCCGCGATGCCTTTGGCTCGACCGGTCTTTCCCTCGAAAATGTTGCTTGCTTTCTAGGATCCGCGATCGATGCCGTTGCCCGGCGAGACGGGTCGGAGGGGCTAATCGAGGGGGAGTGGTGGTGCCGTTTGGTCGCTGGGCTCGCCGCGAAATTCAAGCAATGGGGGCTGCCCACCGGCATTCGCAAAGACAGCGATAAGCGTGTGTCTGGGGATTCTCCATTCGTCGCATTTTTCGCGGCGCTGCAATCCGTTTTTCCCGAAGAAAGCCGACGTCATCAACATAGTTCCGTCGCCCTCGCCAAGGCGATGAGCGGTGCGCTGCGGGACGTTGAGTTATCTAAGGCCGCCACTTAAAGTCCCGCAATCAACTGCCGCCACCTGCTTTTATCCTGCCGCGCTTTTCCTCGCGGAGGGACAAACATGAGCGATCGCGACGCTGACGCCGATCTTTTGGCCGGCTATTTCCCAGAAGAAACGCTTTGTCGAGAGTTGAACGAGAGTCCGCGCACGGCCCGGCTCCGTCGCCAACGTGGCGAGGGACCACCTTACGTGCGCATTGGGCGGAAAATTTTTTACCCAATCGAAGGGTTCAGGCTCTGGCTTAGGCGCCGAGAGATTGATCCCAGTCGTCGAATACAGCGACAGCCCGCCCGCCGCGACATGAGCAAACTTCTGCCGGGGAGGGTCGACTAGCCCGACTTCGCCAACTGAGGCGGCGCGTGCAGGTTAAGTGATTGGAATCCTTCGAGCCGAACATTAAAGGTCGGCACTACGGGAGGTTTTGGATCAGGCGGCGGCGGGAGCGGCGATCTTGGGCGGGGGCTGCCCTGGCAGGTGAAGCTGCAACCGCTGCAGCAGCAGCTTGTGATCGTCTTCTGGCTCCGTGTAGCGCGACAGGACGACGAGTTGGCCGTCCGTCGTCGGCAGCTCCACGTCGATCATCTGCACGCCCGCGAACTTTTCCAAGACGGCGCGCGGCGTCAGCCCCGGGGCCAGCGCCTTCAGGCGCTGCTTCAGCGACACTTGCAGGCAATAGGCCAGAAACGCGATGAAGATGTGCGCCTCGATGCGCGCGTCGAGCTGATGATGGATGGGTCGGATCGCCAGGTCGCCCTTCAATTCCTTGAACGCCTGCTCGATCTCGACCAATTGCAGATACATGCGCCACAGCTCTTCCGGCGCGCCGCCGCCGATGTTGGAGCGCAACAGATAGCTGCCCTCGCGGCGGCGCGCCTGGCGCAGCTTCTTGCGATCGAGCGCGAAGCGGAAGGTCTCCGCCGTCACCGGCTGATCCTTCGCCGGCGTCTCGATCCTCATCAACCCATAAGCGCGGCCTGCTTCTTTTCTCGCCGCGCCGAGCTTCATCAGCAGTTCGTCGCGCGTCAGATCCTGCTGTTGCAACTCGCGCAGACGCCGGATCAGCTTGCGCAGACGGCGGTTGCGCATGGCGCTCTCCTTGGCGCGGCGCCCGTCGCTGCGCGCAAGAACGTAAGTCTCGTTCTCATGTTCGACGAGCTTCACACGCACGCTGGCGCGCGCTTTCTCCCAGGGCTTGGCGATGAAGGCTTTCTCCAGCTTGGTCAGCCGGCCGCGCGGCGTCCCGACGAGATAGCGAACCGGCGGGTCGGCCGCGCGCATCTCGGCCAGAACCTCCTCGGTCGGAATGCCGCGATCCATGATCCAGATGCGCTTGGCCTTGCCGTATTGGCCTTCGATCTTGGCCAGGAACGCCTTCAGCGTGGTCTTGTCGGAGGTGTTCCCGTCCATGACCTCATAGGCGAGCGGAAAGCCCTGCGGCGTCACGATCAGGGCGATGACGACCTGCACACAGTCGGGACGCTTGTCGCGGCTGTAGCCGAACTTGCGCTTGCTCTCGCCTTCCGGCGGATCGCTCTCGAAGTAGGTGCTGGTGAGATCGTAAAGCAGCACCTCGAAATCGGCGCCGAACATGTCCTTCCAGCGCTGCTGCAGGTAGGAGAACAGCGCCTGCTTGTGCGCGGCGAGCTTGTCGAGGCAGCGATAGAGCGTGCTCGGCTGCACGAGCGACATGTCTTCGCCCAAGAGATCGCCCATCGCGCTTTGCTCGAACCAATGCCGATGCAGGCGCCATTCGCTTCCCGGCGAGATCAGCTGATAGGCGGTGAGCGTCTTGAGCACGTTGAGCCAGCTCGTTCCCTCCCGCGAGGGCGCAAGACGCGGCGTAAAGAACGCGTCGAGCCGCAGCTGATCCCACAACAGCATCGCCAGCCAGCAAGCGCCCCATTGTCGCGGCCGTCGCAGACGCATCTCGCTCAGACGAACCGAGACGACGTCGCAGTCGAGAACGGGCGCCGCGCGATCTTCCGGAAACAGCGCCATCTGCCGCGACTGCGCGGCGTCCGCGTCGAAAACCTGGATCGCCTTGCTCCACGCGGCTTTCTCGCTGTCGTTGATCTCCCCCAGATAGAGAACTTGCCGCTGCGCCACCCGGCCGTCGTGCAGTCGACGGTTCTCCACCACCGACCACGAACGATGCTCCTTGCCGTCCTTGCAGCGAATCTTGTGGCGCAAAAACATGACGCAGGACTCGCGCCTCTCCCGCCCGCGCACAAGGGCCTTGGTCGGCACTACAAGCCCTTCTCGACTCCGCGCCTACACAGAAACAATGCATTAGACCCCAAAACCGCGCCGAAAATCGTATATATCCACACCAGTTGGCGAAGTCGGGCTAGGTCATGCCGACGTTCAACGAGTTCTTCGCCGGTGGCGCCATGGCCCGCATCGGCCTCGGCGCCGGATGGTGCTGTAGTTTCGCCAACGATTTCGACGCGACCAAAGGCGCCATCTACCGCGCGAACTATGGCGCCGATCATCTGATGGTCGCCGACGTGGCGACCATGGCGCCCGTGACCTGCCGGGCACCGTCGATCTCGCCTGGGCCTCGCCGCCATGCCAGGACATCAGCCTCGCCGGAAACGGCGCCGGGCTGGACGGCTCCCGCAGCGGCGCCTTCTGGCCGTGGTGGCGCTTGATGCAGGGCTTGATCGAGAGCGGGCGCGCGCCCCGCCTCATCGCCATCGAGAACGTCGAGGCGCTGCTGACCTCTAACAAGGGTGCCGACTTTACAGCGATGTGCGCGGAGCTGGTCGCGGCGGGCTACAACGTAGGCGCCTTGGTAATCGACGCCGTCCTGTTCGTGCCGCAGTCGCGGGCGCGGGTGTTCGTCGTCGCCGTCCGCGCCGACGCGGTTGTGCCGCCGCAGCTGACGCACGACGGTCCCACGGAGCCGTTCCACACGAAGGCCCTATGCAAGGCCGTCACGAAGTTCCCCCCGGCTCTGCGGGCCGCGTGGCGCTGGTGGCGCCTGCCGACGCCGCCGCTGCGCAACGTGTCGCTGCTAGATGTCTTGCAGATCGAGGCGCGCTGCGACAGCGACGCAGAGACGAGCCGCCTGCTGGAGCTGATGGAGCCGCTGCACCTCGCCAAGGTCGAGGAGGCGCGTCGAGGCGGCCAGCCCTCGATAGGCGCCATCTGCCATCGCATGCGCGGGGGCCAGCAGCGCGCCGAGGGCCGTTTCGACGGCGTGGCGCAGGCGCTGCGCTGCCCTGGCGGCGGCTCATTCATTCAACGCTTCCTGCTGATCGATGGCGCCACCACGCGTTCGCGGCGACCGACGCCGCGCGAATGCGCGCGCCTCATGGGTCTACCCGACACTTACGTCCTGCCCAATTCTACGCAGGACGCTTACCACCTGACGGGAGACGGCGTTGCCGTCCCGGTGGTGCGGTGGCTCTCCGCAAATTTATTCGAGCCGATGTTGAACGCGTAACCCAAACGAGAAGACCATGTTCGCCGACCCACCGCGGCCCTATTGGCCCGGCACGACGAAGAAGCGCGACAAGCCGCCCAGTGCGGCGCAGCTCAACGAACAGCATGTCGAATTTTCGAGACGGCAGATGGAAGCTTTCAACAAGCGCGTCGCCGAGTGTCCCGACGAGCTGCAACGCGCAATCGCGAAACAGAGCGACGACATCGCTCGTCTTCGCGCCGTCGCGGAACGTGACGACGACATCGCTCGCTACCGCGCCGCCGTCGGTGGCGATGACGAACTTGCGCAGCGCATAGCGATCAAAGCAGCGCGTAGCATTGAAGATATCGTCTTGGCCGACGCCGAGCGCGCCGACGCCGATGAACGCCATCGCCAGAAAGAACGGTCTCGCAAGAGCATCGAAGCGCGGCGTGAGCGGCGCAAACAAGGGCTCGACGCCCTCGACGAGCTGGCGATGCGCTGCGCCAGGAAGGGCATGACGGCGAATGAAGTCTGGCAAGCGATGATCGACGCCATCGAAAGCGACAGGGCTGACCCGAACCTCGTAGTTGAAGACGACGGGCTCACGATTTGCCTAGAGCGCCCCGGCTACAAGGCCCGGCGCATCAGCCGCAAATCCTTCAACGTAATTTTGTCGCGGTTGCGGCGACGGTCTTAACGCAACCCGGGTCACATTAAAACGGACTGATAAGCCGCGCGTCGAAGCAAAACCTTCGACGCGGGCTAGCCCATGACCCTATCGCAAGAAATCCCCGAAACCGTGCTGTTCGCCGTCACGCTCGCCGACACCCCGACGAGCTTCCTGCGCGTCGCTGTCGCGGAAATCGACGGCGAGCGCCGGCTGGCGCTGCAGAAATTCCGCCGCGCGGAAGGGCGCTCGCGTCATCGGCCGGCCATCGCCTTTAGCATCGCCGTCGAAAATCTCGACGAGGTCGTCGATGCGCTGCGCGCCGCTAAGGGCCTGTGCCTAAATTACCGCTTCATTTGAGCGGTCGCTGCTTGTCTTGATGGTGTAGTTCCACTCGCCGTGAAAATGGTCGCGCTCGATGTTGAGGGCGGCCATTTGCTCATCGGAGACGGTTACGCCTTTCTGGTATTCGTTGGCGTCCAGTTCGCAATGAACCTTCAACCCGGTTTTCGTCGTTGTCGAGGAGATCATGTCGATGATCACCTGATAGGTGACGAGCGGCGTGGCGCGCCAGTTCATGCTGATGAAGGAGAACAGCCGGTGCTCGATCTTGTTCCACTTGCTGGTCCCGGGCGGAAAATGATGGACCTCGATAGCGAGACCGAGTTCGTCGGCGAGGCGCTGGAGCATCAGCTTCCACAAGCGCACGCGTGAGCCATTCGATCCGCCGCCGTCCGCCGTGATGACGAGACGCGTTGCGCCAGGATAGCGCAGCCGCCCAATCTCGAGCCACCATCTTCTGATCGTCGCAACCGCAAACGCCGCGGTGTCGCAGCTCATGCCGACGCTCACCCAGCCTGCGTTGTCCGCGAGATCGTAAACGCCGTAGGGTGTCGCGCGCCCGAGCTCCTTGATCAGAAAATCATGAACGCGAACTTCCTCGGGCGAGCCCTTCGCGCGCCATTCGCGCCCATTGTTCTTGAAGTCGCCGACGAGCTCCTTCTTCTTGGCGTCGACCGAGATCACCGGCTCGTTGGCGGCGAGCGCGGCGCTCACCTTTTCATTGAGGTGCGCAAACTGCGCGTCTCGATCCTCGTGATCCGAGCCCTCGCGCGTCTTGCTGTTGGCTTGCAGGCTGTAGCCCAGCTCCTTAAGGATCTTCCCGACCATGCGATGGCTGACCTTATGCCCGAGCTTCCTCAGCTCGTCGGCCAGCCGGCGCAAGCTCTTGCAAGTCCAGCGCAAAGGCGACATCGGATCGCCGCGCTCGTCTGGCGCGATGAGGGCGAGCAGGTCGCGCACGAGCGTCGCATCTTTCTTCGTCAGCGGCTTGCGGCCGGCGCCCGACCGTCGCACCCGGCCCACGGCCAAAGGCGGCGCTTGCGCCGAAAGCTCCTTTAGCCCGCGTCCAATCGTGGATGCCGCCATCCCGGTGATCCGCGACACCGCCGCGATCCCGCCACGACCGATTTCCTGCACCGTCGTCGCCGCGAACAACCGCCGGCGACGTTCGTCCAGATGCGGCGAAAGCGCTTCAAAGCGTCGCCGAATCAATCCCTCGTCGATCATGACGCTTCATACGATCGACGCCGCAAAATCGGAATCCCGTCGCCGCGCGTTTCGATTCAATTATTCCTGCACGGGCCCTAAGGGTTTCCTCTCGCCACGCCAGGCCGCAGCGTGAATGCCGCCGCTTGAAGCGGCGGCGCCCGCCCTCGCGCGATGCGGGGACGGGCGTCGGGATGTCAAACGGCTTGGCGGCGCGTTCGACTTCCTTGCTAGCGTAAAACCCCGGAATTTTCAACAAAAACCCTCGCTGCAAGACGGGGGCGCGTCATGAAGCTCGCGCCGGTCGCTGAAAAGATCGGCAAAATATTGCCGCGTCTCGCCTCGAACCATTCGGGCGAGGTGGTCGCCTCCGTTGAGGCCGTTCGCCGGCTTCTACAGAGCGTCGGAGCCGACTGGCACGACTTCACACGCGCTTTCGAGCAGGGCGCCAATGGGGCAGTAGCGAAAGCGAGCCGCCCTCCCCCCGCGGCCCAGTCTTTCCGCAATGGGAAAGCCTGACCCATCGCGAGCGCGCGGCCTGGGTCGACGCCCTTAACGCGGCCTATTGGCTGCAGAGCCCCTGGGAGCAGAATTTCCTCGCGAGCATTAGCCCGCGCGTGCACAACTATGACGATCTCTCGGAAAAACAGATTGCCGTCCTCGATCGCCTGCTGCGCCGCGCTTATGCCCGCGGCGTCCGACCCGAGGACGACTGATGGCGGTCATCGTCGGCTTTGACAGCGAATGGGTCAACTCGGCGCTCGCCGAGCAGATAGACGGCGACGCCAATTGCAACGTCGTCGTTTCCTATCAGACCGTCGTGCTGAACACCGAGAACGGTCTGCATTGCGAATGTCTCATCCCCATCGACGAGCCCACCAAACGCAAACGTCTCTCCCTCGCCGGGCTGCTGGGCGTGGCGCTGCGCCAAGCCAAGCACCTCGGCGTCATCCCCGATTTTCCGGGTCACGTCATTCTGGCCGGCCACTTCACGCGCGCCGACTTAACGGCGCTGAAAGATTGGTCGAAGTTCAAGGACAAATTCGACAGCGTCCGCAAGACCATGGTCACGACGTTCGAGCCGTATAAGGCTCTCGTGCCACGCTACAAAAACCGAAGCGACTGCGTTTTGATAAAGGTGACGCTGGTCGACACGATGCTGCTCGCGCCGGCGCGCTCCTCGCTGGCCAAGCTCGGCGCCGTCATCGGCCTGGAAAAATTCTCGCTAGCGCCGGGCGTCATCGAGCGCATGGATCTGCTGCTGTGCGAAGACCCGGAACTGTTCGAACGCTACGCGCTGCGCGACGCCGAAATCGCCGTCCATTATTACGATAGCATCTGCCAGACGCTGAAATCGGAATTCGGGGTCAACAAGCACGTCGTGACGCTGGGCGCGGCCGGCGTGCATATGCTGCGCGACATAATGGCCGGGCTCTGCCTCGACGAGGACGGCTTCTTCGGCTACCGGCGCGTAAAGGGAAAGGGGCGCTTCGTCATCGATGAATGCGCCACGATCTATCCCTTCGCCGCTAATTGCTACCACGGCGGCCGCAACGAAGCGTATTGGATCGGGCCGACGAAGCCGCTCAGCGACGCCGCCTCGATCGGCGACTTCGACTTGTCGGGCGCCTATACAACGGCGATGACTTTTGTTCGCGAACCGCGCTGGATCGCGAGATGTAACGAATATCGCCTGGAGCGGTTGGCTGTTGTGGAAGATGCAATGACTTTCGCACGCGTGCGCTTCGAATTCCCGAGCGAGACACGCTTTCCATGCCTTCCGGTGCGCGCCGGCGAGCGGGGGCTGCTTTATCCCTTGACGGGAGAGAGTTGGTGCACGGGCCCCGAGCTGGTCGTCGCCGTCAACATGGGCGCGAAGATCGAGGTCTTAGACGGCTGCCGCATCGAATGGGTGGAAAACTCGGAGAGCCCCTTCCTGAATTTCACGCGGCGCATCGACAAGATCCGCAAGAAGGCCAAGGCCGAGAAAAACGAGCTGCTGAACCAGACCGCCAAGGAGATCGGCAACAGCCTCTATGGCAAGGCGGCGCAAGCCGTAGAGGCCATGCGCTCCATTCGCGACGGCGGCGTGGACGGCAAAGCGCGCGGCCGCCGCAACTTCAACAGCCGCACGGGCAAGACCGAAACGCTGCCGCCTTCGCGCATCACCTGCCCGCCGATCGCCGCTTACACCACTGGGCTGGTGCGCGCGGCTCTCTCGGAGGCGTTGTCGCGCCTGCCGGCGGACGCCAACGTTTCCAGCGCGACGACCGACGGATTTCTCGCCGAGATCAGCATGGCGCAAATCCCCGTGGACGGCCCCGTCGCGCGAGCCTTCTCCGCGGCGCGCGTCCGCATCGACGACAACCCGACGATCTGGGAATTGAAGCATGAAGTCGAGGAGGCGATCATCATCAAGACGCGCGGCGCGATCACGACGCGGCTGCGCGAAAACGACAGCAAAAAGGTCGTATTGGCGCGCGCCGGCTACCGATTGGATAAGCGCATCGAAGACCCCTGGGCCGAGTGCTAGGAATGGGCGCGCGTCTATCGCGAGCGGAAATATGAGACGCTCTGCCTGCGCAAGGTTTTGCCGTCGCTGCGCGAGCAGTGGATCAAGGAAATCGACCTCGTCGAGAAGCTGCGCGAGGTGCGCCTCAACCTCGACGCCGACCTGAAGCGCGAGCCGTTCCTACTGTATGAACGCGACGGCCTGCTCGTCGCCTCGACGCGGCCCTGGCGCACGCTGGAGGAGTTCACGGCGGCCCGCGACGCCTTCGAGGACTGGCGCAAATCCAAGCGGCGCGTGCTGCGCACGCTCGCGGACTGGCGCGACTTCGAGACCTGGCGCGCCGAGCGCGACGCCCGCCGGATCGGAGGAGGCACCTCCAAGTCGAAGCGTCCGCCGCTCGTCGGCGCCCTTCTGCGCGGCCTGGCCACGGGACAGATCGAACCGGCTATGTCGCAGGCCGCGATCGCCGCGCTGATCTCCGCCGCCGGTTACCCCTGCACCGTCCAGAACGTCAAGGACGCCAAGCGGCGCGGGAAGCTCACACTGGGGGATAGGATCAACCGACTTTCGCCGGAGGAAGTCGCCTTCGCTCAAGCCGTCGGAACGATACGCCCCGAGGTCGAGATCGAGCGCCTCCTGACGCCGGCGGCGCGCTCCAAATTTTTGTGCACGATGCCCATCGCGCACAATTTTTGCGCCGCACAATAGCGCATCTCGGGCAAACGCCACCTTCCTTTAAAATCAGTACGTTGCAACGCGGTAAAAAACGACCGTGCACAACGAGGTGGCGTTTGCGCCTATATGGCCCAATAGGGCGAACGCCACCTGCCACCTTTTTGGGTGTTTTTTCGGCGTCGTAGAGCCGCCGTCGAGGTGCCGCCGGTCTGGTGTTTTCGGGAGTTGGATCTCGGGCGTCCGCTGCTCGGCCCAGGCAATCGGCGGCTGCGGCGTTGCTCGTGTCTCTGCGGCAGCCTCGTCACGCCCCGAAATCCGCCGCGGCTCGTGCTCGGGATCGAGCGCCGAACGCCCTGCCGGCAGCGGCCGCCCGCTAATGGTGCAAATGTCGGCGACGCTCTTCTGCTCGAAGGCGGCGGCGCTTTCCCCCCGACGCCCGCCGCCATGGCTGGAGGGCACGGCTATGAGCGCGAGAGAGGCCCTCAACAAGCCCTCTCGGCACTCGGCCTCGGCGCTAGATATTGTGCATCAAGCGCAGACGTATCCTATATATTGTGCGCTCTACGGCGCCGACCGACTTTAGCGACGAGCGGTCAAGGCGCGACGCATCGGCCAACTCGCCAGTCGATTTCGAAAAAACGGAGACGCGTGATGGGCGGTTTTGGATCTGGACGGACGGGCGGTGATGGGCGCGAAAAGGTGGAAAACTCGTGCTCGATCGACGTGAATCAACTCTGCAAGAAGGGCTGCCTGCGCGACGGCTGGACCGGCGGTTGGCAATGGACAAGCGATGGCGAGAAGGTCGGCTGGATCAATCTGCGGGCCGAGGACGACCAGTTGCATCTTTCCTATCGCGTGCGCATCGCCGGCGGCGAATGGGAGAATGTTGTGGAGACCGTCCGCGTGCTCTGCGTGCCGTGCCGGTATGGGGGAGCCCGACCGTATTTCCTCTGCCCTGGCGAGGTGAAAGGCGTCGCCTGTGATCGGCGCGTCGGCAAGCTCTACGGGTCGGGCCGGTATTTCCTCTGTCGGCACTGTTACCGCCTCGCCCATGCATGCCAGAGCGAAGGCGCCTTGGACCGCACGCGCCGGCGCGCCGGCAAGATCAGGCGGCGCCTCGGCGGCGATCCCGACATGGTCGCGCCTTTCCCGCCGAAGCCGAAACACATGTGGCGACGCACCTATGATCGTCTGCGCGAGCAAGCCTGCGCGGCGGAAATGCTGGCCGAGGAGGCCTTGACGCTGCGGGCTGAACGGCTGGTCACGCGGATCGAGAACTCAAAACGTGTGGGGAGTTTCTGGTGATGAACGAGATCAACACGACGCTCCCGACCAAGACGGGCGGAACCGACATCACGCGCTTCAACGCGCTGCGCCACGGCGTCCTGTCGCGCTACACCGTGTTGCCCTGGGAAAACGCAGACGAATATGACGCCCTGATCGCCGCGCTAGCCGCCGAGCACGCGCCGCAGGGACCGACCGAGGAGCATCTGGTCGAAGAGCTCGCAGGCATTCTGTGGCGCAAACGCCGCCTACGGCTGGCCGAGGCCGCCGCCCATCGTCACGGACTGGAGGAAACATTTTCGCCACACCGGAAGACGAGGCAGGCGGCGCTGGCGCATCTGCGAGGCTCTGGCCCGCCGGGGGATGTCGACGACGCCGTCCGCGCAACCGCGACCGACACAGAAGAAGAAATGGCCGACATCTCCGCCGAGGAGGCTATGACGCGCGGCGCCCTCGGCCTGCTCGACACAATGCGCAACGACGCCTATGAGGCCGCGCTGGCGGCTCTGAGCGGGGAAACGCAGAAGTGTTGGGCGGACATGCTCGCGCGCAAACCCGACGAGCTCAAAGAGGGTGAGGAAGCGACCACCGCCGACGCAATAGGTCTGCGCAGGTTCATCGAAAACGTGGTGTTGCCGTGGGTCGAGAACCGCAAGCAGGAATTGGTGAACCGGCCCCTGATCCGCGAGCAGGCTTTCGGCGAGGCGCTCGACCCCGACAAGCTGGAGCGGCTCGGCCGCTATGAGGTGCATCTCGACCGCAAGCTCGAACGCATGCTTACCATGCTGTTGCGCTTGAAGGACCTGCGGCAGGGAGTGGTCGCGGGCTGACCTGTTTGGCAAAACAGCGGGACGGGCACGGGGGGCCTGCGGGGGCAATGCCGCGCGGACGAGTTGGGTTCAGAATGCCGCTAGCCTGGTATCGCCAGCCGATGCGACTCTTTGCTGAGCGATCGTCACGCGGATCTACATGAAGTGTTTTCTTCAGGCCCTGACTCATCACACAGGTGACGGTCCCGCTCAATCAAGGTCGATGATCGCTTCGACGACGTGACTGAGCGCGGGCGCGTTCTCGGACGTGAGAGTCATGCGCAACTTCAGTTTTTTGCCCTTGACCTTACCCTCGCGCACGACGCGCTCGATTTCCCGCTGCGACGTAACGCCAACTTCCTTCAGAAATTTGCGCACGGCCATGTTGAAGCTGCTCTCGTCCATAGCGATTCTCCCACAGCTCAGAGCCGATAAAGCTCATAGCCGATACTTTGCGGCCATGGCGATTAAGTATTGCGCGCGACAGCTATCCACAGTGGATGGTCGCGCACGCCCATAACTTGGCAGGCAAAGGCCAGACTTCCTCGGAAAACGGACGCGCGTTCCGGCGGTCAGCACGGCAAGAGTGCGCGATTTGCGGACATTGGCTACATGAGAAAACGCAGGCTCCCGGAGAGATCAGATTAAGCGCGGGACATGCGTTTATTTGAACCGGGTGAAACATTGGCCTGCCGACGATCGCGTCAATCAACCGAGGCACCGACATGCGTCAGCTAACTGACAAAGAGAGAGGAAGAGAATCGACATTGCGCCAAAGGCGACCCATATGTCTCGCAGTCTACCTCGGCCAGTCGCCGGAGACCAAGTGTAGACTTGCAGCCGCAAGCCGGCCTTTTTCGACGGAGCGCCTCTTCGCCGACGCTACGATGCGCCAAGGGTCTGTTTGAGAGGAAAGGCTGTCATGCAAATTCGAGTCGGCTATGAGTTGATCTATGAGTGTCCGCAGCCGACGCCGATGCTGTTGACGTTGAATACTCACTATAGTCGTGTGGCCGATATCGTCGTTCCTGACCATATCGTCACAAGTCCCGCGGTTGCGATCACGCCCTATCGCGATGGATTTGGGAACTGGTGCAGCCGCATCGTGGCGCCCGCCGGCCAGATTCTAATTTCAACCAACGCCGTCCTCAACGACAGCGGACTGCCGGATCCGATCGAAGCTGGCACGGAGCAACATCGGGTCGAGGACCTTCCCAATGGGACTTTGGTGTTTCTCTTGGGAAGCCGTTACTGCGATACGGATCGGCTGACCGAGATCGCCTGGAACCTGTTCGACAAGGCGCCGACCGGCTGGGGACGGGTTCAGGCGATCTGCGATTTCGTCCACAATCACATAACCTTCGGTTATGAGCATGCTCGCTCGACAAGAACCGCTTTAGAGGCATTCCACGAGGGACGGGGCGTCTGCCGCGATTACGCCCATCTCGCCATCGCGTTTTGCCGGTGCATGAACATCCCGGCGCGCTATTGTACTGGCTATCTGGGAGACATTGGCTTGCCGCCGCCTTACGGGCCAATGGATTTTGCGGCCTGGTTTGAAGTTTACCTGGGAGGTCGCTGGCATATTTTCGATGCACGCAACAACGTTCCGCGAATTGGTCGGGTGCTGATCGGGCGCGGACGTGACGCCACCGACGTGCCGCTGAGCACCACATTTGGACCGAATGTGCTGAAGAGCTTCAAGGTCTGGACCGATGAACTGCACACATGACGAACCTCAGTTGCGCGACGTCGGTGATGGACGCTCATGACGCTCCTGTCCGTCCGCCACATCACGCGTTACACCTACAAGGCTCCGGTGCGCTTCGGCGACCACCGGTTGATGTGCCGCCCACGCGACAGCTTCGATCAGCGCCTGATCGACTTCCGACTTGACATCCTTCCACAGCCCAAGAAGGTGCGATGGCTACACGACACGTTCGGAAATTGCATTGCGGTCGCGAGCTTTATCGACGAAGCCGACGAACTGGCGTTCGACACCAGGATCGTGCTTGATCATGAGCCGACCCAAGGGCCGGATTTCCTGCTGGAAACCTATGCACGGACGTACCCCTTTGCTTACGGCGCCGAGGACGCACCCGATCTCAGCCGCTTTATTGAGCGGCACTATCTCGATCCCGATCATCTTATCGACGGATGGGTGCGGCGGTTCCTGCGGCAGGGGCGCCCTATGGAGACGGGCGAATTGCTGATGACGCTGACGACCGCCATAAAGGAAAGCTTCGTCTATATGTCGCGGCCGGAGCGCGGGACGCAGGACCCTACACAAACCCTGATGACAGGGCGTGGAAGTTGTCGCGACTTCGCGGTGCTCATGATTGAAGCCGTCCGCGCGCTGGGACTGGCCGCACGCTTCGTTTCTGGCTATCTTCACATCCCGACCGAGGCGAGTGACGACTTCCAGGGCGGGGGGAATACGCACGCTTGGTGCCAAGTTTATTTGCCTGGCGCGGGATGGATAGAGTTCGATCCCACCAATGGCATTGTCGGCAACAAGAACCTGATCCGCGTGGCCGTCGCCCGCGATCCGCGCCAAGCTCTACCGCTATGGGGCACCTTCGAAGGCGCAGCAACGGATGCGCTGGGCATGACCGTTTCTGTAGAGACACGCGAAATTAAGGCGGGCAAGGAAAATCCTGCGTCCTTTGGGCCGCCTTGGCGAGCCCCGGAATAAGTGGCGAGTCCGCCTCGATCCTGACCGCATTGCTCGCATGGCGACCAGTTCGAGACGCCCTCGGTGGAGACTTAATCGAGAAGGCTGAGAGGCTTCAGGACGGCGGGGTCGTGCTGGTGATCGCCAGGACATGAGGCCCCGTGCTCGGCTTTTCAATCCGATTCAGTCTGCTCATAGATCGTGTCCGGACTTCAGTTACAGCGAGCGACAATTCCGAGATGCGCCACTAGGAGACATATTGGTGACGCCTGACAAAGCGGAAGAACGCGCCTTCTGCCCACCCGAACCAACGCTGAGCGCGCTCGCCCTCTGATGGCGAATTCCAGAGCCGGCTCCGGAAATTCGGACAGTGAGATAAGTGGATTTTCTGCCTGAAGGCGGCGAGGATTCTCGCTGCGAAACAGGAGCATTCGATGACGAAGAGGACCCGCCGGACGCATTCTCCGGCGTTCAAGGCGAAGGTGGCTTTGGCTGCCGTGAAGGGAGAGAAGACGCTCTCCGAACTGGCGCAGCAATTCGACGTCCATCCCAATCAGATCACGACGTGGCGGAGCCAGCTGCTCGAGGGGGCGGCGGGCGTGTTCGGCCTGGAGAAGACCGAGGCCAAGGACACCGTCGTCGATTTGACGGCGCTGCACGCCAAGATCGGCGAGCTGACGTTGGAAAACGATTTTTTAGAGGGCGCGCTCGGCAAGGCCGGCTTGCTGGGTGCAAAGCGATGATCGACCGCGACCACGATCTCCCGGTCACCCGGCAAGCGAAAGCGCTCGGCTTGAGCCGAAGCACGATCTACTACAAGCCTCGGCCGGTCTCGACCGCGGACTTGGAGCTGATGCGCCGTCTCGACGCGCTGCATCTCGATTTTCCCTTCGCCGGAGCTCGGATGCTGCGTGATCTGCTGCGGCGCGAGGACTTGCTCGTCGACCGCCGCCATGTGGCGACGCTGATGAAGCGGATGGGGATCGCGGCGATCTATCGCCGTCCGAACACGAGCAAGCCTCAGCCGGGCCACAAGATTTATCCGTATCTGTTGCGCGGCGTGAAGATCGAGCGGTCCGATCAGGTGTGGGCGATGGACATCACCTACATTCCGATGGCGAGGGGCTTCATCTATCTCGCCGCGGTGGTCGACGTGTTCAGCCGGCGGGTGCTGGCGCACAGGGTGTCGATCGGCATGGAGGCGACGTTCTGCGTCGAGGCGCTCGAAGAAGCGCTGGCCAGGCACGGCCGGCCCGAGATCTTCAACACGGATCAGGGCAGCCAGTTCACCAGCGCCGACTTCACCGGCGTTCTGCTGGATGCGAAGGTCGCCATCAGCATGGACGGCAAGGGCGCTTGGCGCGACAATGTGTTCGTCGAGCGGCTGTGGCGTAGCGTCAAATACGAGGAGGTTTACCTGCACGCCTACGACAGCGTGTCAGAGGCGCGCGCCTCTATCGCCCGCTATCTGGGGCTCTACAAGGTGCGGCGCCCGCACTCGAGCCTTGACGGCCGCACGCCGGACCAGGCTTATTTCGCCGAGCGAGCGATGGCGATCGCGGCATGAAGATCGCTCGCGATTTTGTCGCAGCTGTCGAGTAGGCGCGAAGGATTGCTCCTCCGCGCCTCTCACAGAACCGGACATGCGGGCCCCGCATCCGGCTCTTTGGATCGATATGTCAGAACTCCAGCGCGAGCTGGGCTGATACCCGCGGTGAGTTCAGTCCGTTCCACATCGCTTTGAGCGAGGCCATCCGTCCGTCGAACCATTTCGTCGGATAGGCCTTCTGCATCGCGGGTCGATTGGACTTCACCCATGCTCCTTTGCCGCAATACGCACAACTGGCAGCAGAACCCGGGCTGACGCCCTTTGCCGCCAGATGCCGGAACAGAAAGCGCGGACGCTTCTTCTGTCGGACAATGATCGCCCTGACCCGACGGCGAATGTGGGCGTCGAGAACGCCCAGCATCGGGACCGCTTCCGACGTGCAAAGCCGGAAATGCGATATCCATCCTGTCAGGTATCGACTGACGCCTTCCATGCAAGCTGTGATGGATCGCCCCCAGCCGGGAGGCGTCATCTCTCGCACTTTCGTCCTCAGCCGCTGCTCCGCTTTGCCAGAGGGAAAGACGGCGACTTTATCGCCTTCCTCTCCTCGCGTGCAGCGAAAGCCGAAGCCCAAGAATTGAACTTCGTCGGGCGCACGCACGCCGCTCTTCTCTTCGTTGATCTGGAGCCGCATGCGCCGTTCCAGAAATCCACGAATCGATGTCATGACGCGCTGTCCGGCGCGTTCGCTGCGCACGAAGATATTGCAATCATCGGCGTATCGAACGAACCGCAGGCCGCGCCTCGCCAGTTCGCCGTCCAGTTCGCTGAGCACGATATTGGACAGCAACGGCGAGAGCGGGCCGCCCTGAGGCGTTCCTTCCTGAACCGCGATCTTCGTCCCGTCCGGCAGGACCACCGCCGCCTTCAGCATGAGGCGAACCAAGGCGACGATCCGCGGGTCTGTCACGCGTTCCGCGATCCGGGCCAGCAGGCGCTGATGATGGACACGGTCAAAAAATTTGGCCAAGTCGATATCAACAACCGTTCGATAGCCGTCCTCGAGATATCCCTTTGCTTCCGCGATGGCGGTGTGAGCGCCGCGTTCGGGGCGGAACCCGTGACTGCTGCCGTGGAAGGTTGGTTCGAAGATCGGCTCCATGATCTGGAGCAGCGCCTGCTGAACCACCCTGTCGACGATATTGGGAATGCCCAACCCTCTCTGTCCGCCGCCCGGCTTCGGCAGCCATACACGGCGGACATCGCCCGGTCGGTAACGTTCCTCCAGCAAGTCACGGTGCAACCGGGCGAGAAGCGCCGGGGCTTCCGCCTCCGCCATCGCGACCGTCTGTCCGTCCACACCCGGCGCTCCCCGGTTGCGCACAACGTTCAGCAGCGCCCGAGCCAGATTGGCTTCGCTCACCGCCTCTTCGAGCAGCCGACTGCCGTCGGCCGCGCTGGCGCTCGAACCTTTCGTCTTCTTGCGCTTCGCTCTTTGCAGCAGAAAGCGTCGCTGCCCGGATACGTCCAGACGCTCTGCCTTTCCACCCCCTGACGGGCTGTCGGCGAACATGAAGCTCAATTGTCGCGGTCCGCGCTTTTTCAATCCATCTCCCCCTTCGCTCTACCGGCTTTCGCCGGCCTCCTCGCTACTATGAGGAGATCCGACTTCTGCATGAGCGCCGTCCCGTCGTCGTCGCCTCCTTCGGGTCTACCGCTCGCGCGGGCCCATGCAGACCTCCCTGGGTAAGGTTCACTGAATGTCCCGCCGCTCCCGCCCCCAATACCGCTCCGGCCTCGGATGGAGTTCGGGCGTCGCGTTTGCAGACACGCTGACCCGGCCGGTTCGGCTTGCACAGGGGTTCACTTGCGTTCGGTGCTGCGGTTCGCCTCGGGCTTCTTCCCCACACGGCCTCACGGCGCCAGCACCTATGTCTCACGACAACAGATGCTGCATGCAGTTGCCTTCGGCTCGCGGTTGCTACCATCTCGCCCCGCAGAGGACTTCCACCTCCAATCCAGTGCCCATGCCAGGCACACCTGGTCGGGCTACGCCCTCCTGCCGCCGCGACAAAATCGCGACCCCCCCCCCCCGCGTTCAGCAACCCAGCAGGAATCCACTTAATTTCCGCGGGGCGCTGTCCAGACAACCGGGGCCAGCTCTTTCCCGTGTATGCTTCAGCCCGCTGGCGAAGAGCGGTCATGGATTACTTTGGGCTTTACCTTCGCGACATCGGTGAGACCTTGCGCACCTGGGCAATCTGAATCTTGAGTTACCGACCCGCGTGACACACTCGGGGGTGGGTAATTGCGAAGTGCGCGTTAAATTGAAGACGTGGCTGCTTTGGGTAGGAGATGGACATGTCCAAAAAAGAAAATGCAATCCAGGGCAACGAGAAGATTGTCGCCCTACTCAACCGGATCATGGAATATGAACTGGCCGGGGTGGTGCGCTATACGCACTATTCCCTGATGGTTTTCGGCTACAATCGCCTTCCCATCATCTCCTGGCTGAAGGGACAAGCGGATGAATCGCTTGCCCATGCACACCAGGCGGGCGAACTGATCACTCACCTTGGCGGCCATCCGTCACTGGCCATCGGCCCGCTGCTGGAAACCCACAAACACGATATTGGCGATATTCTGCGCGAATCGCTGGAGCATGAAGCGGCGGCGTTGCAGCTTTACCGCGACCTGTTGAAGGAAGCTGAGGGCGTGTCCGTGATTCTGGAAGAATATGCGCGCAACATGATCTACACCGAGGAACTGCACCAGGGCGAAGTCGATAAGATGCTACGTAAGCCGGGAGATGTGGCCGTTTTTTTGCCATCGGGGCATAAATAGAGTCATGGCTCTATTTACGCAACGGCTTCTTGTGTACTTCGACAAGGAGCGACTTCATGGAGAGAAATGACCCAATTGGACTATGGCTTCACCCTTAGCCCATCGGTAGCAAAGATGATATCGCCCATGAAATTATCGGATATGGACTTTCGCACGGCGACTTTGTTTTCATCGATGATAGGATTTAAGTGACTAAGCAGAAGTTGTTTGACATTCGCTTGCCTGGCGATCAGTCCAATCTGGTGAGGCGGAGTGTGCAGGGTGTAGAGAATAGGTGGCGATCCAGGCGGGTCGAGAACGACGCAGTTGAATATAAGCAAGTCGGAATCTCGAGCAATGGTTCTTAGCGCCCCAAGACCGGAGGCATCCATGTCTCCGCTGAACGTAATGCTCTTACCGGCATAGTCCAAACGATAAATAAGCGATGGGGCATCGGCGTGATGGCCGGCGATCGCCGAAATAACCAAGCCTGATTGAACGAACCCGCTACGCGGGAGCGGCGGCGAAGTCGCTGAAGTGAAGCCTCCTGTCTGAGAGGATGTGATCGTCACATCAAGTCCTCTCAGCCCAGGAGCCCCCGATGGCTACGACGAGCCCTCTCCGCCAGCGCATGATCGAAGATATGACGATCCGCAACCTGTCGCAGGCGACACAGCAATCATACATCTACGCGGTGGCGAGGTTCAGCCGCCATTTCAATTCATCCCCAGAGCGGCTCGGGACGGAGGAGGTCCGCGCCTATCAGCTTCATCTCGTCGCCCAGAAGCATTCCTGGGGGCACATCAACCAAGTCACGTGCGCACTTCGGTTCTTCTATGGCGTCACCTTGGGACAGAAGGAGGCGATCGAGAGGATCGTTTTCGGCCGCGAGCCCGAGAAGCTTCCCGCAGTCATGAGCGCCGAGGAAGTCGTGCGCTTCCTGGAAGCGGTTGAAGGATTTCGCAACCGCGTCGCGCTGGCGACCGCTTATGCGGCGGGTTTGCGGGTCAGGGAAGTCACCCGTCTGAAGGTCGCCTCGATCGACAGCACGCGGATGTTGATCCACGTCGAGATGGGCAAAGGCGGCAAGGAGCGATACGCCATGCTGTCGCCGCGCCTCCTCGAGATTCTGCGCGCCTATTGGCGGCGGGCGCGACCAAGCCTGTGGCTGTTCCCGGGCCAAGAGCCCGGCGATCATGTGAGCACGGGCGCTTTGCAAGACGCCTGCCGCAAGGCGCGACTGCGAGCCAGGATCGGCAAACCCGTTACGGCGCATACGTTGCGGCACAGTTTTGCCACCCATCTCCTGGAGGCGGGCGTCGACATTCGCATTATTCAGGCGTTGCTCGGTCATGCCGACCTGTCTTCGACGGCGCGCTATGCGCAGGTCGCCACGAACCTGATCGCCGCCACGTCGAGCCCCTTCGACCGACTTTCATGCGATTTGGTCGCTCCCGAATAGCCGGCGCAAATGCGCCCGAGGATCGAGGTTGCGGATATCTTCCGCCGCCACGGCGACGCATTTCGCGCCGCGCAAGGCGCTCGGCTGTCTATTGACCAGCGCCGCGCGATGGCCGCCATCGAGACGTGCCGGACGGCGGCGCTCGGCGGGCATGCCGAACAGTGCGAGGACTGCGGGCAGATCCGCGTCGCCTACAATAGCTGTCGCAACCGGCACTGCCCCAAGTGCCAGGGGCTCGCGCGCGCACAATGGCTCGCCGATCGTCGCGCGGAGCTCCTGCCGGTTCCTTATTTCCACCTCGTCTTCACCGTTCCGGCGCCGATCGCGGCGATCGCCTTGCAAAACAAGGCGCTCGTCTACGACATCCTGTTCAAGGCGGCGGCCGAGACGATCCGCGTCATCGCCGCGGACCCAAAACATCTTGGCGCCGAGACTGGCATGATCGCTATCCTGCACACTTGGGGGCAAACTCTCACGCATCATCCGCATGTCCATTGCATCGTACCGGGCGGCGGCCTCGGCCCGGATGGATGCTGGATCGCTTGCCGGCCCAGCTTCTTCCTGCCCGTGCATGTTCTCTCTCGGCTTTATCGTCGCTTGTTTCTCGAGCGACTGAAAATAGCCTTCGACGCCAGTGATCTGAAGTTCTTCGGCGACCTCGCGGCGCTGCAAGAGCCGGCTGCGTTCGCGCGATATCTCGCCCCGTTGCGCAGCACCGAATGGGTCGTCTACGCCAAGCGCCCGTTTGGCGGCGCGCCACAAGTCCTCGATTATCTCGGACGATACACACATCGCGTTGCCATCGCCAATGGCCGGCTGCTCGATTGCGAAGACGGCGCCGTGCGCTTTCGGTGGAAAGATTATCGCGCCAACAACAAATCCAAGGCGATGACCCTCGATGCCGACGAGTTCATCCGCCGCTTCCTCATGCACGTCTTGCCCAAGGGCTTTCGGCGCATTCGTCATTTGGGCTTTCTCGCCAACGCCCGCCGCGCCCATAAGCTCGCCGATATCCGTGCCGCTCTCAATATTGCCGAACCGCCTCCGAGCGTCGAACCCGCCGATTACCGCGAGCGCTACGCCATCCTTACCGGCCAGAGGATCGATATCTGCCCTTGCTGCGGCGGCCGCATGGTCGACCTTGGCCCCTGGCCGCGTCCTTCGGCGCCGCCGCACTCGACGCCAAGGTGCGACACCTCATGAGGCGAATGGATCGCTGTCAGTCCAGATGCGCTAACTTCAACGGACGCGTTCCCACGCCGAACGCAAGCGATCGGCAAGGCGCGCGTTTCGATGACGCCATCCAGAGATCGCGAGCGCTCACCGCATTGCAAATCGCGCACAACCCCGCTGCAATCGACCGTCGTCGCCCTTTCACCAGTTCTTTGCTAATCCTCGCGGTTCCGAAAATCTGCGATGCCACCATCTAAATCCGGCCCCGCACATTGGGTGCCCATAGATCGTGGCCAACGCCAACGCGACTTCGTTCAATCCGGCTTCAAATAGGTCCCGCAGTCCGGCCTGCCCAGCCCTTCGTGGGCGCGGGACCTATTTGAACCCTCAGGCATTCCTGAACAATTTTTTGCGGCGCTGTCTGCGGCGCCAGATTTCTCGCGTTGAACGTAATATTTCCCGCAAAATCATGTAGATAGCTGAAAGCGCCATTGCTGCCGAACATAAGATCGACGAATTGGCTGGTGGAAGGGAATTTCGCTTGACCCTTGCTGGTGATTGAACGAACCCGCTACGCGGGAGCGGCGGCGAAGTCGCTGAAGTGAAGCCTCCTGTCTGAGAGGATGTGATCGTCACATCAAGTCCTCTCAGCCCAGGAGCCCCCGATGGCTACGACGAGCCCTCTCCGCCAGCGCATGATCGAAGATATGACGATCCGCAACCTGTCGCAGGCGACACAGCAATCATACATCTACGCGGTGGCGAGGTTCAGCCGCCATTTCAATTCATCCCCAGAGCGGCTCGGGACGGAGGAGGTCCGCGCCTATCAGCTTCATCTCGTCGCCCAGAAGCATTCCTGGGGGCACATCAACCAAGTCACGTGCGCACTTCGGTTCTTCTATGGCGTCACCTTGGGACAGAAGGAGGCGATCGAGAGGATCGTTTTCGGCCGCGAGCCCGAGAAGCTTCCCGCAGTCATGAGCGCCGAGGAAGTCGTGCGCTTCCTGGAAGCGGTTGAAGGATTTCGCAACCGCGTCGCGCTGGCGACCGCTTATGCGGCGGGTTTGCGGGTCAGGGAAGTCACCCGTCTGAAGGTCGCCTCGATCGACAGCACGCGGATGTTGATCCACGTCGAGATGGGCAAAGGCGGCAAGGAGCGATACGCCATGCTGTCGCCGCGCCTCCTCGAGATTCTGCGCGCCTATTGGCGGCGGGCGCGACCAAGCCTGTGGCTGTTCCCGGGCCAAGAGCCCGGCGATCATGTGAGCACGGGCGCTTTGCAAGACGCCTGCCGCAAGGCGCGACTGCGAGCCAGGATCGGCAAACCCGTTACGGCGCATACGTTGCGGCACAGTTTTGCCACCCATCTCCTGGAGGCGGGCGTCGACATTCGCATTATTCAGGCGTTGCTCGGTCATGCCGACCTGTCTTCGACGGCGCGCTATGCGCAGGTCGCCACGAACCTGATCGCCGCCACGTCGAGCCCCTTCGACCGACTTTCATGCGATTTGGTCGCTCCCGAATAGCCGGCGCAAATGCGCCCGAGGATCGAGGTTGCGGATATCTTCCGCCGCCACGGCGACGCATTTCGCGCCGCGCAAGGCGCTCGGCTGTCTATTGACCAGCGCCGCGCGATGGCCGCCATCGAGACGTGCCGGACGGCGGCGCTCGGCGGGCATGCCGAACAGTGCGAGGACTGCGGGCAGATCCGCGTCGCCTACAATAGCTGTCGCAACCGGCACTGCCCCAAGTGCCAGGGGCTCGCGCGCGCACAATGGCTCGCCGATCGTCGCGCGGAGCTCCTGCCGGTTCCTTATTTCCACCTCGTCTTCACCGTTCCGGCGCCGATCGCGGCGATCGCCTTGCAAAACAAGGCGCTCGTCTACGACATCCTGTTCAAGGCGGCGGCCGAGACGATCCGCGTCATCGCCGCGGACCCAAAACATCTTGGCGCCGAGACTGGCATGATCGCTATCCTGCACACTTGGGGGCAAACTCTCACGCATCATCCGCATGTCCATTGCATCGTACCGGGCGGCGGCCTCGGCCCGGATGGATGCTGGATCGCTTGCCGGCCCAGCTTCTTCCTGCCCGTGCATGTTCTCTCTCGGCTTTATCGTCGCTTGTTTCTCGAGCGACTGAAAATAGCCTTCGACGCCAGTGATCTGAAGTTCTTCGGCGACCTCGCGGCGCTGCAAGAGCCGGCTGCGTTCGCGCGATATCTCGCCCCGTTGCGCAGCACCGAATGGGTCGTCTACGCCAAGCGCCCGTTTGGCGGCGCGCCACAAGTCCTCGATTATCTCGGACGATACACACATCGCGTTGCCATCGCCAATGGCCGGCTGCTCGATTGCGAAGACGGCGCCGTGCGCTTTCGGTGGAAAGATTATCGCGCCAACAACAAATCCAAGGCGATGACCCTCGATACCGACGAGTTCATCCGCCGCTTCCTCATGCACGTCTTGCCCAAGGGCTTTCGGCGCATTCGTCATTTGGGCTTTCTCGCCAACGCCCGCCGCGCCCATAAGCTCGCCGATATCCGTGCCGCTCTCAATATTGCCGAACCGCCTCCGAGCGTCGAACCCGCCGATTACCGCGAGCGCTACGCCATCCTTACCGGCCAGAGGATCGATATCTGCCCTTGCTGCGGCGGCCGCATGGTCGACCTTGGCCCCTGGCCGCGTCCTTCGGCGCCGCCGCACTCGACGCCAAGGTGCGACACCTCATGAGGCGAATGGATCGCTGTCAGTCCAGATGCGCTAACTTCAACGGACGCGTTCCCACGCCGAACGCAAGCGATCGGCAAGGCGCGCGTTTCGATGACGCCATCCAGAGATCGCGAGCGCTCACCGCATTGCAAATCGCGCACAACCCCGCTGCAATCGACCGTCGTCGCCCTTTCACCAGTTCTTTGCTAATCCTCGCGGTTCCGAAAATCTGCGATGCCACCATCTAAATCCGGCCCCGCACATTGGGTGCCCATAGATCGTGGCCAACGCCAACGCGACTTCGTTCAATCCGGCTTCAAATAGGTCCCGCAGTCCGGCCTGCCCAGCCCTTCGTGGGCGCGGGACCTATTTGAACCCTCAGGCATTCCGATTGATGGCGCCCCCTAAAACGAGATGAAGGCGCCCCCCGATTCCGAGATGATCCCGCCCCCCTGTAACGGAATGATCCCGCCCGGATAATTTCGTGCAGTGGCGGTCGCCGCCGTTGGCCTGATCAGGTCGCTCCTTTGGCAATCCAGAGGGAGCGATCCATGCCGGCGGAGCGGATTACGATGCGCCAAGCGCGCGAGATTATTCGGCTGAAGTCCACGTCGATTTCGGCGCACGAGATTTCCCGGCGTCTTGGCATACCGCGCTCGACGGTGCGGGAAGCGCTCAAGCGCGCGGAGAGCGCCGGACTGTCCTGGCCGCTGCCGGATGGCATGAACGACGACGCCTTGGAGGCGGCGCTTTACGCCAACCGGCGCAGCAAGCGCGGTCATCGGCGCATCGAGGAGCCGGACTGGGCCGGCGTGCATCGGGAGTTGAAGCGCAAGCACGTCACCCTGGTGATTTTGTGGGACGAATACATCGCCGAGAATCCCAGCGGCTACAGCTACTCGCGCTTTTGTGAGCTTTATCGGGCTTTCGAAAAGACGCTGTCGGTGACGATGCGGCAGACGCACGCCGCCGGCGAGCGTCTGTTCGTCGATTACGCCGGCGACGGCGTTCCGGTCGTCGTCGACAGGCTCACCGGCGAAATCCGCATGGCGCAGATCTTCGTCGCCGTGCTGGGGGCGTCGAGCTTCACCTTCGCGAAGGCGAGCTGGACGCAGACGCTTCCCGACTGGATCGACGCCCATGTGAGCGCGCTTTCTGCGATCGGCGGGGTTCCGCAGCTCATCGTGCCGGACAACGCCAAGACGGCCATCGTCAAAGCCTGCTTTTACGACCCGCAGGTCAACCGCACCTACGCCGACATGGCGGCGCATTACGGGGCCGCGCTTTTGCCGGCGCGCCCCAGAAAGCCGCGCGACAAGGCGAAGGTCGAATTGGCGGTGCTGATCGTCGAACGCTGGCTTCTTGGCCGGCTGCGGCGGAGGACCTTCTACAGCCTGGCGGAGGTCAACGCCGCGATCGACGAGATGCTGAAAAGTCTCAACGAGGAGCGGCGCATCCGCCGGCTCAGCGTCACCCGCCGCCACTTGCTCGAAGAGGTGGATCGCCCGGCGCTGAAGGCTTTGCCAGTCGAACCCTACGAATATTGCGAGTGGCGCCTGCGCCGCGTCGGCATCGATTATCATGTCGAGATCGACGCGCATTACTACTCCGTGCCTTACCGGTTCGCCCGCGCCGAGGTCGAAGCGCGGCTGACCGTCCGCGGCGTCGAGATTTTCTGTAAGGGCGAGCGCATCGCCGTTCACTTGCGCATGAGCGGCAACCGCAAGCACACGACCATTCCCGAACACATGCCGTCGAGCCATCGGCGTTATGCCGGCTGGACGGTGGAGCGCATCCGTGAGGACGCCCGCAAGATCGGCCCGGCGACCGCGGCGCTCTGCGAACAGATTTTGGAGGCGAGGCCGCATCCCGAGCAAGGCTATCGCGCCTGCCTCGGCATCGTTCGTCTCGCCGGCCCCTATGGGTCCGAACGCGTCGAAGCCGCCGCCGAACGCGCCATAGAGATCGGCGCCAAGACCTACGGCTCAGTCAAATCCATCCTCGACCACAAGCTCGATCGGAAGCCGGCGCGAAAACGCGCCGCGGAGACGGCCCCGATCCTCCATCAAAACATCCGCGGCCCGCGCTACTACCATTGAAGGAGAAGCCGACTTGCTCAAACATCCGACCCTCGACCAGCTCCACGCCCTCGGCCTCTATGGAATGGCCAAGGCCTTCGTCGAACTCGCCAAAACAGAGGAAGCGAAAGGGCTCGACCGCAACGACTGGCTCGCCCTGCTGCTCGATCAGGAATCTTCTCTTCGGCGCGATAAGCGGCTGACGGCGCGGCTGCGCGCCGCCAAGCTCCGCCAGCAGGCCAGCGTCGAAGACGTCGACTATCGCGCCGCGCGCGGGCTCGACCGAGCGCTGTTCCAGAAGCTCGCCGAAGGCCAGTGGATCGACGCTCACGACAATCTTGCCCTGGTCGGCCCGAGTGGAACCGGCAAAAGTTGGCTGGCTTGCGCCATTGGCCAGAAGGCCTGCCGCGACAACCGCTCCGTCGTCTATCATCGTTGGCCGAAGCTCTGCGAAGACCTCACGCTCGCGCGCGGCGACGGGCGCCATCCGCGCCTTTTGAAATCCCTCGGCCGCGCCGATCTCTTGATCCTCGACGACTTCGGCCTCGAGCCGCTCGACGCCGGAGCCCGTCATGACCTGCTCGAAATCCTCGAAGAACGCTACGGGCGCCGATCGACGATCGTCACATCCCAGCTTCCCGTGGCGGCTTGGCATGAGGTCATCGGCGATCCGACCTACGCCGACGCCATCCTCGACCGGCTCGTTCACAACGCCCATCGCATCGAGCTCACAGGCGAAAGCCTGCGCCGCGTTCGCGCCAAAGGAGCCAAAAACGCCTTGACCGAAATCCGGAACGGGTGAGACAAATCTCGTCGGTCAACGAACGCGGCGCCCGGGCGGGATCATTCCGTTACAGGGGGGGCGCCATTATCCCGGAATCCCCGGGCGGCATTATCCCGTTATAGACGGGCGCCATCAATCGGAATGCCTGAGGGTTCAAATAGGTCCCGCGCCCACGAAGGGCTGGGCAGGCCGGACTGCGGGACCTATTTGAAGCCGGATTGAACGAAGTCGCGTTGGCGTTGGCCACGATCTATGGGCACCCAATGTGCGGGGCCGGATTTAGATGGTGGCATCGCAGATTTTCGGAACCGCGAGGATTAGCAAAGAACTGGTGAAAGGGCGACGACGGTCGATTGCAGCGGGGTTGTGCGCGATTTGCAATGCGGTGAGCGCTCGCGATCTCTGGATGGCGTCATCGAAACGCGCGCCTTGCCGATCGCTTGCGTTCGGCGTGGGAACGCGTCCGTTGAAGTTAGCGCATCTGGACTGACAGCGATCCATTCGCCTCATGAGGTGTCGCACCTTGGCGTCGAGTGCGGCGGCGCCGAAGGACGCGGCCAGGGGCCAAGGTCGACCATGCGGCCGCCGCAGCAAGGGCAGATATCGATCCTCTGGCCGGTAAGGATGGCGTAGCGCTCGCGGTAATCGGCGGGTTCGACGCTCGGAGGCGGTTCGGCAATATTGAGAGCGGCACGGATATCGGCGAGCTTATGGGCGCGGCGGGCGTTGGCGAGAAAGCCCAAATGACGAATGCGCCGAAAGCCCTTGGGCAAGACGTGCATGAGGAAGCGGCGGATGAACTCGTCGGCATCGAGGGTCATCGCCTTGGATTTGTTGTTGGCGCGATAATCTTTCCACCGAAAGCGCACGGCGCCGTCTTCGCAATCGAGCAGCCGGCCATTGGCGATGGCAACGCGATGTGTGTATCGTCCGAGATAATCGAGGACTTGTGGCGCGCCGCCAAACGGGCGCTTGGCGTAGACGACCCATTCGGTGCTGCGCAACGGGGCGAGATATCGCGCGAACGCAGCCGGCTCTTGCAGCGCCGCGAGGTCGCCGAAGAACTTCAGATCACTGGCGTCGAAGGCTATTTTCAGTCGCTCGAGAAACAAGCGACGATAAAGCCGAGAGAGAACATGCACGGGCAGGAAGAAGCTGGGCCGGCAAGCGATCCAGCATCCATCCGGGCCGAGGCCGCCGCCCGGTACGATGCAATGGACATGCGGATGATGCGTGAGAGTTTGCCCCCAAGTGTGCAGGATAGCGATCATGCCAGTCTCGGCGCCAAGATGTTTTGGGTCCGCGGCGATGACGCGGATCGTCTCGGCCGCCGCCTTGAACAGGATGTCGTAGACGAGCGCCTTGTTTTGCAAGGCGATCGCCGCGATCGGCGCCGGAACGGTGAAGACGAGGTGGAAATAAGGAACCGGCAGGAGCTCCGCGCGACGATCGGCGAGCCATTGTGCGCGCGCGAGCCCCTGGCACTTGGGGCAGTGCCGGTTGCGACAGCTATTGTAGGCGACGCGGATCTGCCCGCAGTCCTCGCACTGTTCGGCATGCCCGCCGAGCGCCGCCGTCCGGCACGTCTCGATGGCGGCCATCGCGCGGCGCTGGTCAATAGACAGCCGAGCGCCTTGCGCGGCGCGAAATGCGTCGCCGTGGCGGCGGAAGATATCCGCAACCTCGATCCTCGGGCGCATTTGCGCCGGCTATTCGGGAGCGACCAAATCGCATGAAAGTCGGTCGAAGGGGCTCGACGTGGCGGCGATCAGGTTCGTGGCGACCTGCGCATAGCGCGCCGTCGAAGACAGGTCGGCATGACCGAGCAACGCCTGAATAATGCGAATGTCGACGCCCGCCTCCAGGAGATGGGTGGCAAAACTGTGCCGCAACGTATGCGCCGTAACGGGTTTGCCGATCCTGGCTCGCAGTCGCGCCTTGCGGCAGGCGTCTTGCAAAGCGCCCGTGCTCACATGATCGCCGGGCTCTTGGCCCGGGAACAGCCACAGGCTTGGTCGCGCCCGCCGCCAATAGGCGCGCAGAATCTCGAGGAGGCGCGGCGACAGCATGGCGTATCGCTCCTTGCCGCCTTTGCCCATCTCGACGTGGATCAACATCCGCGTGCTGTCGATCGAGGCGACCTTCAGACGGGTGACTTCCCTGACCCGCAAACCCGCCGCATAAGCGGTCGCCAGCGCGACGCGGTTGCGAAATCCTTCAACCGCTTCCAGGAAGCGCACGACTTCCTCGGCGCTCATGACTGCGGGAAGCTTCTCGGGCTCGCGGCCGAAAACGATCCTCTCGATCGCCTCCTTCTGTCCCAAGGTGACGCCATAGAAGAACCGAAGTGCGCACGTGACTTGGTTGATGTGCCCCCAGGAATGCTTCTGGGCGACGAGATGAAGCTGATAGGCGCGGACCTCCTCCGTCCCGAGCCGCTCTGGGGATGAATTGAAATGGCGGCTGAACCTCGCCACCGCGTAGATGTATGATTGCTGTGTCGCCTGCGACAGGTTGCGGATCGTCATATCTTCGATCATGCGCTGGCGGAGAGGGCTCGTCGTAGCCATCGGGGGCTCCTGGGCTGAGAGGACTTGATGTGACGATCACATCCTCTCAGACAGGAGGCTTCACTTCAGCGACTTCGCCGCCGCTCCCGCGTAGCGGGTTCGTTCAATCCGCAGACCCTTGCCACCGGGGTTGCCTTCAGGACCGAATATTTTGAATTCGATGTCCGTTCGCGTCGACACCGCCCTAGCTTTAACAAGCCCAGGCAATTCCCCGGCGTGATCGACGTGCAGATGTGTGAGCAGCACTATGTCGACGGCGCTCAAATCCAGTCCAGCCTCTCCGAGACGCGCAAAGGTGCCCGGCCCCGCGTCCACCAAAATGCGCGGACGGCCGTCCAAAATTACGAGATAGCCCGCCCCCGCTCGGCCCGTGGCACCTGGTCCGCCCGATCCCAAGACGACAAGCGACAGCGCGGGTTCGGCCTCATTTCGGGCCGGATGATTTTGCGCAAAGGTCGGAGTGACGACGAGAAAGACCGCGCCAATCAATATTCGGCACAACCAAACTTTAAGGCGATGCAGCCTCATGACGAACCCCCATTGCTAGGCGCTGACGCCGATCCGCACATCATGTTCATCTCGCATTCGCGATGGACTAATGCGGATGCGGCGCGAGCTCGCTCGCGCACGCCCGCCGAGTGAGTCCCCCGTCCGCGATCCATGCGCAAGTGGATCGCTCGGCTCGGTCGACCAGTTCCCCCGACGCCGCGAAATCAAATGGCGATACCTCGAGCGGACACAGAATGGGCGCGACGTGCGCTGTTATTTCCAAAGGCAGCCTGTCCAATTCGTGCATGAGCTGCGCAGAAATCAGCAGCGTTATCGCGTGCAGCGCCTTGGCGATTGCGCCCTCCGGCGGCTCATTCAAGGCGCAGGCGAATCCCGTGGGGAGCACGATGATCCGCGACGCGCCAAGGCGAGCCGCGACGCCAATCGGCGTATTGGCGGCGATCGCGCCATCCATCAAGGCTCGGCCATCAATCCTGACCGGCGGGAACACCCCCGGTATCGCCGCGCTCGCCAGGATCGCTTCGACCGCCGGCCCGCGCGAAATGCAAACGTCGAGTCCTTGCGCATCGGTCGCCACGACGTGGAGGGGCAGCGCCGTTTCCTCAAGGCGCGCGTAAGGCAAGTTCGCTTCAATAACGCGCCGGAGACCGGCGGGATCGACAAGATTGTTGGGATGTCTGAAGAGGCCGACAGCCGTCGCCCAGGTGAAGGGGAAAATATCGGCGCGCCGCAGACCAAGCCAGATTTCAGCCAGCCGCTCTACCCCTCGTGCGTCGGGGAATGCGGCAAAATAACTCGCATTGACCGCGCCGACCGAGGAACCAACGATAAAATCGGGAACAACGCCGGCCGCGACGATTGCCCGCAACATGCCGACCTGAATGGCTCCGAGACTACCGCCTCCAGCCAAGACAAGGGCTGTTTTGCCCGAAATTAGCGCCATATGCGTCGCTCCCGTCCGGGGCCGCCAACTTTACCTTAAATCGCACAACGCAACCCTTCTGTTACGCGGACCCGATCCTCGCCGGCTGAATACGGACCGCCTTCGGGCTTTTTAAGCAAACATAGATTTTTGCGCGCCTCGCATGATTGAAGAAACAGCGAAAGCTCGAGAATCTTTCAAGCCTCAGCGCGCGATAGCGTCGGACAACAGGCGTAATGTGAGCGCATGACGTCCGAGTCACTCGCTGTTGAACGTCTGCAACGGGTCAAACTGCGCCGCCAGCGCATCGTTCAAACGAGTCCGCTCTTCCCCGCGTTGCAGCCGCGGCATGCGCGTTCTCGCGCGTCACTGCCGCGCCATGTATGGACGTTCGCCGTCGAAAAGGATGAGCTACGGAGCATTGGCGTGGGGTGACGTTGCGTCAGAAATCAAGAATTATGAGACACGCAAGAAAGCCTTGCGCCATAAGGGGCTTATTGCTGTTTTTGACCTCTTCAGCCTTGAGCGTGACTTTTCCGCACATCACGCGGTCGCGAATGGCCGCGATACCCCGGACTGCGGACGCTGCGGGAGCGATTTTTGGCGACCGCTTGACGGCGAGAATGCGCCATGTGTGGACGCCCTCATTGCAAAAATGCGGGGAAAAGCCCCGTCTATCACCAAGATCGACCATGCCCCGCCGGCGCATAGCCCTTGGTCCATAGGCCGTTCATGAACTAACATTCCGCTTGGATCGCCCAATGGGGCTTGACCACAGAGCGCCGTTCAACGAAGAACCGCGACGTAACTTGAGATGAATTTCGGGAGCAATCCACATGAAGACGCTGCATTCACTGCTGCTTGCGCTGGCCGCATCTCTCGCGATCGCCGGTCCGGCGAGGGCCCTGGATGAGGACGGATCCAAATCATATATCAAATTGGCCGGCGCTGTCGGAGATGGCGTCACCGACGACACCGCGGCGTTCAAGCAAGCGTTCGCAAAGGCTCAGGCCGGCGGAATGATCATTATTCCAGAAGGCCATTACAAAATAAGCGATACGATCGTCATCAGCAAGCCGGTTATCATCGCCGGCAAGGGCTTTGCGACGCAGATCTATATGAGCAATGACAAGACGCTGTTCCAGTTTGTGAGTGTGAACAACGCCGCGCTTCGCGACGTCTATCTGGGTTCGGCAGCAACAACGGGTCACCTGATCGAATTCGTCAACAGCCATCACAACCAAATCAACAATGTTACGATGCTTGGCGGTAATTACGGTCTGCACCTGCAGGGCTCGCTCCTCAACACCATCATTGATTTGCGCAGCGGGACAAACTTCGGAGGATTTTTCGCGTCTACATCAACGAACAATGTCTGGGTCTTGGCTGAGCCATTTAAAAGCATTTCGGCCAATGCGAATACCTTCATCGCTCCGGTGCTGGAGGGCGGCACCAACGGCATTGTGCTGACGGATGGTGTGGGCCAAGGGAGCTTGAACATCACAGGTGGAACGATTGAGGGCGTAACCGGCACCGCTCTGACGTTCCAAAATACTTTTCTGCCTTCTTCGGTCACCGCCGTCCATTTCGAAGCAAATGGGATCGCCGACGTGATGCTTCAGGCCGCAAGCAATGTTCGAATTTCCAGCATCGTGTCGAGCATGCCAATAAAATTGATGGGCGACACGCGCAATGTGACAATCAGTGACAGTGTCGCACAAACCATTTTCATCGATATCGGAAACGGACAATATCCGTTGGGCACAGGTGCGAAGCGTATCATATTGCAGAATATCACAGCTTCTTGGGCCAAGTGTATTTTGGATATCACCCCAGCTCCAACCTTAGATCCGTATTTTAATATGCCGAATGGCCCATCTAGTCCCGTAATTGCTAATCCCTTAGAAGGTGGCGCACCTCGAAAGGATATTGTTTACACGAATATTGGTAACTTGTGTGGTGGCGGATAGCTTGGCCAAACCAAACGCTCGCTTACCACCGTGGCGGGAGCGCCCCCGCCACGGCGGGGCGTTCAATCGTTGGCAGCTCTGGGTCACGGGCGGACGATGACGCCCAGTCGCGTGCCTTGCCCGCAGTCCCCTGGAAAGCCGACATTGCGCCAGACGTGCAAAACTTAAGACTTTCGCAACACGCGCCGACTCCTTGAAAATCTGCCTGTTGAGAGGTGCAAAAGTTTGTTGCAAAAATTTTGGCGTTTGGGCACCCTTGCGGCATGATTTTCGGCTACGCCCGCGTTTCGACCGACGGCCAGAGCGTTGACGCTCAGGTGAAGGCTTTGCGCGCCGCCGGAGCCGAGAAGATTTTCAGGGAGACGGCGAGCGGCGCGAAGACCGACCGCGCGCAGTTGCGCCGCGCGATCGACGGACTCGGCGAGGGCGACACGCTCTTGGTGACGCGCCTCGACCGCCTCGCGCGATCGACGCGCGACCTCTTGAATACGCTCGACCGGATTGCGAAGGCCGGAGCCGGATTCCGTTCGCTGCACGACGCATGGGCGGACACGACGACGGCCCACGGGCGATTGATGCTCACCGTCTTGGGCGGCTTGGCCGAGTTCGAGCGTGACCTGATACGGACGCGCACCGGCGAGGGACGCGAGCGCGCCAAGGCGCGAGGGGTTCACATGGGGCGACCCCCTGCCCTCACGCGCCATCAGCGTGAGGAAGCCTTGCGCGATCTTGCCAAGGGCAAGGCGACGCAAGCCGATATTGCGCGGCGGTTCAATGTTTCGCGGAGCACGATTTCGAGGCTGACGTGAAAGAGTTTGTTGTTTTCTATGCTTGGCAGAGCGACCGACCGGAAAGGTTCAATCGCTACCTCATCCGCTTTGCGCTGAATCTCGCGGCGAAGAACATTTCCGCTGATCCCACCGTCGGCATTCGGGTACGCATCGACGCCGACACCGAAGGCGTGCATGGGCATTGCCCTGTCACCGAAACGATCTTGAAGAAGATCGCCGTTTGCGATGCTTTTGTGCCCGACCTGACCTTTGTCGCTTCGACAGAAGCAGGCAAGCTCATCCCTAATCCAAACGTGATGCTCGAATACGGCTATGCGCTAGACGCCAGGTCGTTTTCGGTCATGATTCCGGTCATAAACACGGCTTATGGCGCTGCGACAGAACTCCCTTTCGACATGGGACATCTTCGGTTCCCGGTGAGATACGATCTGCCAGCCACTGCGAAAAATGCAGAGCGCCGCGTTGTAAGGAAAGCGCTCACCGAGGAGTTGGACACGATCATACGCGGCATGATCTCCGAAGGTGTCGGCGTGGCCGACCGCACGCCATTTCCAGAAGCCGCAGCAACGACATCACCGGCTTTCTTCTTTCCGCGCAATGCGACGATTGCATCGTTCAGCAGCCCCAGAGAGCAAGAATATAAATTCGAGGGCGATAAGGCGGTCTATGTCCGCCTCTTCCCAAGGACGAGCGATGGCCAGCCGAAAATAGGGCGGTCCACGATCAGGGACCTTGTCCATCATAAGCGCTCGCTTAGCCCAATGTCGTATGCGCTCACTGGCGTCGCGTCGTCGAACGACTTCGGTTGGGCGTGCATCGATCCTTCTGGAAACACGACGACAAAGAACATTTGCCAGGCTTTCCCATCAGGAGAGCTTTGGGGCATCAGTTCGCAGGTCTTTGTGCAAACGCAGGTAAGGCACTTCGTCCGCCCCGATGAGGCCGCAACCGCCCTTGGGGTCATTACCGTCGAGAAACTTTGCACGCGCACGCTAGAGAACTTTGTCAAAGTCGCATCTACGGTGATGCAGCTTCGGCCGCCGTTCGTCGTCGAGCTTGGGATTGTCGGGACGAAAGGGGTTTACATGGGAGCGCCGCACCCCGAGTCCTCCAATGGGAGTTATTGCGGGCCGATACGCGACGACTCATTCGTTCGACGTTACGACCTGGCAAAGACGGATCGCGCGGCGCAGCGCGAAATCCTACGCGACTTTTTCGATGAGCTTTATGATCTTGCCGAGGTTTCGCGGTCAGAGATTTTGACCGACGAACATGTGCACGCGAACGATATTCCGCGACGCACCTAGCTCTGGGTTCACTACACGATCTGTTTCAAAACTGCACGCTAAGACTGATTGGCGAGGTGGGTAGATGCGATTGGAGTCGGGCAACTCTCATTGATGTCTTGCAAAAGGTAGAGGTTTTGCGGGGCGTTCCATAATGAGCGTCCAGCGAATTTCAAGCGTTCCCGCGCGTCACGCGCTCGGTTTGTGGTGAACCGAACCCGCGAACCCTTAGCGGACTTCCATCGGCTCAATGAGCGTCGGATCGGCTTGTCGACCGTTCCCGGCGCCGAATAGGCATTCGCTTTGGCCCGGTTCGCCACGCCGCTGCGGAAGAGAGGTTCTATGCAAGGAAGACGGCACTGCAGCATTAAGCGGATTTGAGCCGGTTTATTTCGTGAGGGCGAGAACGTCCTCCGGTGAGGCCGGATTTTGCGGATGGTAGCTAAGACAGAGCGGCGCGCGGATTTTGACCGGCGTGCTCATGCCTTCGGTCGAGTAATAGAAAGTGCCTGCTGAAAGCCGCCCCAGATCACCGGCCGCTTTCCCGCGCGCCGCCATCATCTCCTCTGTGGCTTCGATCAGGGCGGGCGAACTCATACGGCCATAGAAGTGCGTTGTGCAGTTCGAAACGATCTTGGTTTCGATGCCTTTTGGCGCCTGCGTCGCGAATATCATCCCGAGGCCGAATTTTCGCGCCTGCGTGGCAAGCGCCATGGCGCTCGCCTTGCTCGCCGTTATGGCTTGGGAGGGCGCGAAGTTCTGCGCTTCGTCGAGCACGTAGAGGCGCGGCGTCTCGCTCGGATATTTTCGGATGAAAGTAAAAAGCGCCATCTGCAGCTGGTTGACGAAATCCTGCCGGCTTTCATCGGCGTGAAGGCCAGAAAAATTGATGACCGAGATTCGCGTGGCACTCGGCCGGCTCGCTTTGAAAAGCAGCGCCGGATCGAGCGGCTGGCCCTTTGCGTTCAGAAGCGGATTGACGGCGATCTTGCCCCGCAGTTGATCGGCCATATCAGCGGCGAGCTTTTGCGCCTTGGTCTGCTGGCTGACGTCAGCGGGAAGATCGGCGAGAAATGCGATGAAGGCCACGACGTCGCCGCCGCGACAGCGTGCGAAAGCGGCTAGCGACTCTTTAAGCACGCCCTCTTTCCGAACCTTTGCGGTTCCGGTCGCGCCGACAAGAGGCGCAAGAGTTGCCCAGGCCATGTCCACCGCCTGATCGCGTTCCGCGCCCTCGGCGAAGGCGGAAAAATCCGGAAGGACGGCGAGCGTCAGGGCGCGGCCTCCCGCAAGGCCCGGCGTCCAGACGACGACCTCGACGTTGCTTTGATAACGCGCCGCCTTTTGGGCGTCTTCCTCGCTGAATGCGGCCGGACGGTTCGGCCAGGGCTGGCCCAGCCGGACGAGATCGTTGTTGGTGTCGAGCACGATCGCCGGAACGCCGAGCAACGCCGCTTCCTCGAGGATACGGCGCAGCAGCACGGTCTTGCCTGAGCCCGTTCCCGCGAAGATCGCCATGTGGCGCGTCAAAAGCTGCGCCGGAAGCTCCGCTTGCGGTCCCTCGCCGCCGCCTTCGAGGCGCGGACCCAGCGGAATGGCGCCGATCCCGTCTGAGGTGGCCCCCGGCGGCGGCGCAATTGGCGGATCTGCGCTGACCCCGGCTTTCGGGGCGGATGCATCCGATGTTCGACCGGGTGGCGTTGCCGGCGAGAGAGGTGGCGGACTGAGACCGACCGCCTTGAAAAATTCCGTGTCGCAGAGCGGCTTGCGCTCGCGCAGCCAGGCTTCAAAGCCTTCGATCTTCGCCGACCGCATATCCCGAAGCGCGATGAAGCTGCGCAGATCTTCGTCGCCGAGCGCGACGATCCGGCCGCCGTCATCATGGAGTTTCTTATTTTGCTCCCCCGTCACCCTGCCGCCTGGCATCGGCGTATTGCGGATGATGAAGAGATGGCGGAAAGACAATTTCTTGTCGATACCGGAATCGGTCATCGCGGCGCGCAGGCGCGGAAGAACGGCCTGCGCCGTGGGATTGCCGATGACGCGAAAGCAGTAATGTTTTTCGAGTTCGTTATGATCATGGAAAATGAATGTCAGACGCGCATGCAGCGCCGGCCTTTTGTCGTTCGCGAGGGCGGCGATGACTACGTCGGTGGTTTCCGGCAGCGTCAGATGCCGGGCGTAGATCTCCAGCGTTTCGCGCAGACAGCATCCAAGAGGCGCGCCGTCCGCAGCGTCGGCGGCGAGCTCGGATACGTCGGCGCGCTTGCGATAATCCTCGAAGGTTTCTGAAAGATCCGTCGCTTTAGGCGGGATCTGCGGCTCCTCCACAAAACTTGCACATTCCGGTACATCGTCGGCGTCGAGAAATCTTTGTCGATAGGCCTCGCAGCGCATCAGGACGCTGCGCGGCAGGTCGCCGCTGATTTCGGCGATGGCGCGTTGACTGAATGGCCAGCTCGGGTATGGCGGCTGCAGGCGGTGCCGGGCGAAGGCCGGCGCGAGACGGCGACTGATCAGCCCCGTGATCGCCGCCTCGTTCCAGGGGGCCGAATTGAGACGCGGGCCCTGCATAAACCTTCCTGATTACGCCCTTGCGTCAGCCGAAATTTCGTGTGAGAACAAAAACAGAACATTCTGTTTTTGGGAGGGTTCGGCCATGGCGCGCAATAAGGTGCAATTCCAGAAAGGTCTCAGCGAGACCGAGTTCAACAAGGCCTACGGCAGCGAGGAGCAGTGTCACGCGGCGCTGGTCAACTGGCGCTGGCCGAACGGGTTCGAATGCCCCGATTGCGGCGGTAAGGCGCACTGTGTCGTGACGCGCGGGATGCGCCTGCTGTTCCAATGCGGCGCGTGCCGCAAGCAGACCTCGGTGCGCGCCGGGACCATCTTCGCCGCCAGCAAACTGCCGCTGCGCCTGTGGTTTTCCGCCATGTATCACCTCACGCAAACCAAGCAGGGCATCTCCAGCCTCGAGCTCGCGCGACGGCTCGGGATCACCCAGAACGCCGCCTGGAAGATGAAGCACAAGCTCGCGCAGGTCATGATCGAGCGCAACGCCACGAAACGCCTGAAGGGAAAGATCCAAATGGACGACGCCTATCTCGGCGGCGAGCGTTCCGGGCCTCCCGGGCGCGGCGCCGAAGGCAAGACGCCCTTCGTCGCCGCGGTCCAGACCACCGACGATGGCAAGCCGCATCAGATCATCTTGCGGCGGGTAAAGGCCTTCAGCAAGCATGCGCTGAAAAAGCTCGCCAGCACGGCGTTGACGCCGGGCGCCGAGGTCGTCTCCGACGGCTTGGCCTGCTTTTCCGCCGTCGTTGAGGCTGGTTGCTCGCACAAGGCGATAATCGCCGGGTCAGGCTCCAAGGCTGCAAGAGCCGCCGTCAAGAACCCCACGTTCAAGTGGGTCAACACGGCGCTTGGCAACATCAAGGCGGCGCTCCTCGGAACATACCGCGCCGTGCGAGAAAAGCACGCTGCCCGTTACCTCGCCGAGTTCGAGTATCGCTTCAATCGAAGATATGATCTCGGCCAGATGATCCCGCGTCTCGCCGCCGTCGCTCTCTCAACCGCCCCCATGCCCCACCGACTCCTCAAGCTGGCTGACCTTCAGGCGTAATCAGGTAAACCTTTGTACGGCCGATTCCTGCGCCTTTTTCGACAGGATCGACCAGGTTTCGGCAAGACAGGCCAACACAGTCATGGCGCGCGGCGTCTGATCATGAAGATCCATCAGCCCGCCTGCGAGGATCTGGACGATAGCGCGGGCGCGCGCCTCGGTCTCGCCGTCGAGGTCGGCGGACCTTTCGGCAAGTATGTTTCCGGCAGTGACGATGGAATCGATTTGATCGATCGCGATCATGACCGGGCCGCTGAGGCTCATCAGCCAGCAAATGCCCTTGACCAGCTGAGGCGCCGGCGGCGCAGGGCCGTTCAGCCCCAGTTTCTTGCGGTCGTCCGGATCGAGTTCGAGACCCTGAAGCCAGCTGTACGCGAATTCTGCCGCATCGGGATCGTTCTGCAGCAGCAACGCGCGGATGACGTCGCTGTGCTGCATGGCCTCGGAAAACGTCCGCTGCAGGGCGCGCACGAAGGCGTTGACCGTTCGGATTGCGCCGCTTCCCTCGGCTCCCTGCATGACCTCTTTTTTCATAGCTTCCGGCATCTGCTTCAGAGCCGCGAAAAAGACGGCCGTGAACTGCGATTGCCCATCGGGCATCGTCTGCCGCAAAGACTGCACGAAGCCAAAAACGGCGGTCCGCCAAAAGTCTGTAACGCCGACGATGTCGATGAGGACGAACCAACCTCCCTCCTGCCAGACGCGCCGCCGCAAAGTCCCGATGAGATGCGTCTTGCCCGAACCGGCCGGGCCGCTGATCACTTGCCCGATGACGTCGAGGGCTTCCGGACGCCACAACTCGGCGAATTTCCGCATGATACGGTCGGCGGCGGGATCGGGCGCGCCATCGAGCTGTGACGGCTGATCCCGCCATATGCTTTGCAGCGTACTGACCCAGTTGAAATCCGCTTCAAGAAAGGCTTTCTCCGCGGGGGTCATTTATCTATCCACAAGAGATGAAAAACATGGATGCCGCTCTTTAGCGCGGCGTCGCCTTCGGCGTCGATATCGCGGGGATTGTCGAGATTCATCAACTGCGCCGTGCGCTTCTCCCGCATCGCAATGAGGGCCGCGTCGAGGTCCTTCCGGTCGATATGCTTCAGTCTTGCGCGCAGCGCACTGAGGCGCACATTGTCCCGTGCGGGGCGCCCGGCGATCGCGAAAAAGGCGTCGCGGATCTGTTGCTCGATTGGTGTGCCTGATTGCTCGCCAGCCGGCTCGCCCGCGTGCCCGAGTTTGGCGGGCGCGAAGACTTCGTGCAACGGAAAGTCTCGCCTTCGCGCATAGGCACTGAGACTGGCCAGCACGAATTGCAGGATTCGCCGATCAGCGGAGATGCGCGGCTCTCCTTCTTTGAAAAGGCGCGGCTCGATTTCGCCGAGGTCGCGCCAGCCGCGATCCGTCATCTCGATAAAGTTCGACCGCTGTTTCTTGATGGTGCGCACATAGCCGAGCTTTTCGAGCGCGTTCCTGTCCTTCGCGTCCACCGCCGGCTTGATATCTTTTTGAAAGGCGCTCCCGCCACGCGCGAGGAGATCCCAGAGCAGGAGCTGTTGCTTCGGCGTCAATTGCGCTTCGTTCACGGCAAAACTCCTTCGGCTTGGCGCCGCAGTCTGACCACATCGCGTATTTTTTCGAGCGCGCGGCCTGCGTCTTCCAGGACCTCGCTATTGGTAATTCGCAGGACCAGATAGCCGGCGCGGAGAAGTTCGTAATCCCGGTGACGGTCCGCGCGATATTTTTCGCGCCAGTGCTCGTCGCCGTCGAACTCCACAACAACGCGGCCTTTGCTCCACAGAAGATCGACCTGCGTTTTAGGCCCGGTGATTTCCGACACGAACTGGTTGTAATCGAACACGGCTCGCAATTCTTCGTCCGAATGAAGAAGCCTCGCGATCCGCTGCTCAACGGCGCTAAGCGGGTGAGGTCTGCCGACGACTTCGGGTTTGGCCAGCACCCGGGGCGCCTCGATGCCCGAGATGGCGCCGGGGTCTCCCGGCGCGCGGTCTGGCAGCTTTGCAAGGGCTCTCGCGCCGAACAGAATCCGCTCGTAGGGTGGCGCGGTCGGCGGGAGTTCGCCCGTCAGCACAATCAACGCTACGTTGGCGGTCGCTGCCATCCATTCGACGGCCCGGACAAAGGCTTCCGGCGACGCTGCGACGTCGAGCGAAGTGACAAGCACCAGCCCGGCCGGAGAAATGGCGTAGTAAAGCTGCCCAAATTCAATTTCCCGACTGGCGTTCCGGACGCGCGGCAAGCGGCCCTCAAGGAGCTCCGAAAGAGCGGCTCGCGCCCAGAGCGGCGAAAGTCTGGGCACCTTGCGACTCAGCGCGTCCAGTCTGATCGGCAGGTAGAGGGCGCCGAGGGCGTCGTCGCGCAGCTCGGAAAAATCTTCGCCGTCCCACAGGAAGGGCCAAAGTTGACTTGCTGTGTACGCCAGTCCGCCGATCGCTCGTTCGATGAGGGTTTCGACGGACGCGCCGCCGGCGAGGTCGAGGTAAAGCATCGGCCGCTTTATTGCGCAGCCTGCCGTTCGGTCGCGCAGCTGATCGGGGTCGAGCCCGGCCAAAAGACGAATTTCGCCGCCGCGCACGCTCTCGATACAATCGAACAGGTCCAGATGGTCCAGAAACAACTCTTCTGAAAGGGACCGCCTGATCGAACCTGTGTCGGAACTCGAAGCTGGTTCAACCGAGATTTCTCTAGATGCAAGCTTCAGCACGGCTAAGCTTCTTTCCGTTGGCGGCGTTTTGCAGGAGCGAAATATCGTTGCGGGTTACGGATGCGCTTCGCAGCGAATAGGCTTTCTGTCAGGAGCCGAATAACAAGGCGCATGTCTCCTGTGGGTTTTTGACGAACGCATGGCACGGGAACGTCTTACGCTGTCGATGAAGTCAAGGTGCGGCCGCAATTCGGCGGAATGGCGGCGAACAGGTTTCGTGGAATGGCCACCTGCGCCAGCTGGCAGGCGACGTAGCGGGCCAGCCTAGCATCCGCTCTCAAGACACTATCGCTTCGCCCGCTGATCCTCCCGACGAATGTCGGGTGTTGTCGCGTCTCTGCCGCGCGAGAACGCGCGTGTCGCGTCGGCAATGTGGAGAGGAGCAGACTCGCTTGAATAATGGCCTCGCGGCGCAGGTTGACCCCAAGCGGCCCCCGCCCATCATCAGCCTAGGCGCTCCTCTCCCGCCTAGCGGCGGATCGTCGGAGACGCCAGGGGGGAGCCGTTTTCTTCACGCAGAATCGCCTCGTTTAGTTGCCGCGTTCAGCAATATTGAATCCTTGAGATCGTCCATAAGTCTAATTGTTTCATCATGCCATTTTATACAATCCTGAATGTCATCGATATACGAATCTTCACCATGCGCGATGGCATCACGCTTGTTTTTCAAGGTGTCACAGAACCACTTTTTCTCATAATGAGGAAATTTAAGTTGTAACACCCAGTCGCAAAAAAAAAACGAAGCGATCTGTAACTGAAGCTTCTAGCATTAATAACCGCATCAGATGTAATAGAAGAAAACTATTTCTCGACATTCTTTTCAGAATCGAAGTGGCATACATATGCCTTGGTTACGTTTTCGATATTATTTTTCGCCATAAACATAAGCCACATCGCGTCTATACGGTATTCATTCGGAGTGTCCTCTTTTATATACTCAACGTAATACTCTGTTGCCTTTTTGAGAAAATTATCACAATGCGCATACAGCATTAGAGTCCAAGCACGGCACAAATAGCGCTTTGTCACGCCGTCGGCGGCACCCTCAGCCAATGAACGGGCCAGCGATAGCTCATCTTTGCGCCACGCTGACAACTCATCGAGGTGCCGTTGTAACTCAAGAATATCCACGGCGTTCCCCGTTATCTCTTGAAGTAAACGCCGCCTAACTTAAACAATGTTGTGATTCTTGTGTTTGTGTTCTTGCCTGATGCAGATGCAGCGCGGTACTCCTTCTCGATCCCTATGGACGCGAATTTCTTTTTCAAAACATTATCCAATGGCAGGTTGTTGATATTTTGCCCGATTCCAAGAGCAACCGCCTCGAAAAATGAAATTGAGAATTTTCCTCTCCCCGGAAGATCTTTATACCTGAGTGATCCCGCTCCGCCGATTCGAAGTATCGAATCAAATGTATTGCAAAAAACGCGCCTATTCTCGTCGTAGTCGAATTTTTTGTTCTTAATTAGTTCTCTCATGACGTGAGTCAAGAATACGTCTATGCTGTTAAATGACTTGAGATCATTTCTGTATTCCGACAATAGGACGACAAATCTGAGCACCAATTCCATATCAAATCGGCTTTCCTTGTCACGGTCGCTCAATTCTGTCGCCTGAACGAATGCATCGTACTCTGCGAGCTCTTGAAGCCATTCAAGAAAACGTGGATTTTCGCCAGCAAGAATCGCGTTGCGCAGTTCCTGCCCAGAGATTTCTGTTCCACCACTGTTCAATCGCTGGAATAGTTCGAATTTCGCATCCGCAGAGGTTTCTCTTAGGAGAAGGATAAGCTAAACCTTTGTGCGCTTGAAATCTAATTGTATTCTTCGCGGCAAGTCATTCCATGTCTTCCCTGCAAAAGCATCTAGATAAAACAGGTTGTCACAAAGTTTATCGAATCTCCGATACCCTTCCTGCATTACATTGCCACCCTTCAATTCCCCCATGAAATCAAGAATAGTTGAAAGCCGCTGCATTCCGTCAACGACTTCCCAATTTCCATATTCGTCTTGCGCCATAAAAAAAGATGGTAGCGGCAAGCCTATTAGGATCGACTCGATCAATTTTGATTTCTGTTCCGCCGTCCAACGAAAATAACGTTGATACTGCGGGCGGAGGATCAGCTCCTGCCGTTCGTACATCCCCACGAGCTCTCCGATGGACATCGGGTATTGATCGGTTTTGACATCTTTCTTTTTGGCATCGAGTAAGGACTCCATCGCTTCTTCGGATGAATGGGCCTTGGCCATTTGGTGCTCGTCGTCGGAGGGTGAAACCGAGGGCTGATCCGGGATTTGCCAGATGATCTCTGGTGGGATCGCAAGAATGCATCCATTTGGCCTTTTCGACAAGCGCGAGGCGCGAACCCGAAGCGCGGAAGCCCATGTTCTGCGGCGGCAATGTGGGGTCGAGCGGACTCGCCTTCCACGGCGCGGGCCTGCTCAGTCTGGCCTTCGTCGTCCTCGCGGGCCTGTGGACCAAGGCGCGCGGCTTTCTGGCCCGGTGATTGCCGGGAGCATTGCAATCGCGGCCAGGGGAGCCTCTGGCGCGCAGTATGTCGTGGCGCAAGGGCCATCATGCACCCCGAGCGGCGAAAGGCGATAGGCGGCCTCGCGGCAACTCTCAGGGCAACAATCGGCGCAATTTCGTCACACCATCATGTGACAATTCGCGATTATGCCGAATCCACCCACGATTGCGCATCTGCAATCCGACGGCGTCGCCGGCGCACGGGTGACGTGCCGCAATCCCGTCTGCCTGCCTACTACATCTTGAAAGCGGCGCATACTCCTATATTAAGGTATCGCGCCGTTAGTTATGCGAGACAGCTTGGGCGTGTGGATATTAAGGCGAGGGCAGCTCATGACTAATAGAGCAACCGAAACGAAATTAACTTTGACCAATGTTCTGCGTAATCTCACTCTTCCGCAACTTTGGGGAGTGGGGGCTGCGCTATTGACGTTGGTTGGGGGTAGCGTAGGCGTTGGCGCTTGGGGCCAAGCGGCCCAGGAAGGCCAAAAATTAGCTGAAATAGACAGAACAATCGCCAGCCTAGACGGTAGGGTGAATACTCTCAACGGTCAACTTGAGGAACTACAGCGTAATGTAATTATGATCGCGCTGAATCAAAAGGACGAGCCATCGCTGGCAAAACAGAGTTCTTAGAACGCTATCTTGCCTATCAATTAAGTTCAAATGGAAATGCAAAGCAACTTTTTGAAGATCATATTTGCATGGTATGGAAAAAATCTGATGTTGTTGGGCCGGAGTTCTCCGACAATCCGCGGCGGGCTATATATAGCCCGGTGACCACGAAATCTTCAGTGGATCAATATCTCGCTAAAACGATATATTTTTATGACGGCACGCATTACCTAGTGCCTCAAAAGATCGCAGACGCGGTGCATAATCGGCCCGAATGCAGACGAATTTCAAAAGACTGATGCTAGC
>CAVRKL010000005.1:0-75235 GCA_963722205.1 uncultured Alphaproteobacteria bacterium | reverse complement strand
TCCCGTCGAGAATCGAAGCGGTTAGGCTGCGCCGTCATGAATCGCTGGAGGCGGGTCATGGCGACGATAGCTGCGCATTTGAGCGTTGATGCGTTGCGTGAACGGTATGTTTCGAGTTCGAACGCGCGTGAGGCGCGGCATTTCCATACGATCTGGCTTCTCGCCAAGGGCCACACCATTGGCGAAGTCGCTGAGATGACGTCCTTTGCTCGGCGCTGGATCGAGCAGCTTGCGGCGCGCTACAACGCCGAAGGTCCCGAATCTTTGGGAGACCTGCGCCGGCACAACGGCTCGACGGCGACGGTGTTGAAGCCCGAATTGCTCGACAAACTGCGGCTTCGGTTGAAGGAGCCGCCGGACGACGGCGGCTTGTGGACGAGCGCGAAGGTCGCGGCTTTCCTTGCACGCGAATTGGGGTTGGAGAAGGTCGCGGTCCAGCGCGGCTGGGAGGCGTTGAAAGCCTGCGGAATGTCGATCCAGCTTCCGCGCCCCAAAAATCCGAAGTCCGCCTCGCCCGAAGAGGCGGCGGCGTTCAAAAAAACCTTGAAGACGCCGTCGCCGAGGAAGCAGCGAAACATCCCGACCGCCCGGTCGAAGTCTTCGCCAGCGACGAACACCGGCTTGGCCTGAAACCCGTCACGCGGCGCGTTTGGGCGCCTGTCGGCGAGCGGCCGACGGCGCATGGCCATCACCGCTTCGACTGGCTTTATGTGACCGCCTTCGTCTCGCCGGCGAGTGGCGAAACCTTCTGGTATGTGCACGACGGCGTCTCGAAACCGTTTTTCGCGGCGCTGCTGGAAACTTTCGCGCGCGAGGCGAAGGCCGGCGTCGACCGCACCATCCTGCTGGTCATCGATAACGCTGGTTGGCACGGCGAGGCGGGACTGAGCGTGCCTGATGGCGTGCGGCTGGGTTTTCTCCCGCCCTACTCGCCGGAATTGCAACCGGCGGAGACGCTATGGGCGCTCGTCGACGAGCCCATCGTCAACAAACACGTCGAAACAATCGAAGCTCTGGACGAAATCATCGGCGAGCGATGCGCGTCGCTCGCCGGCCAACCGGAGATCATCAAAAGCCGAGCCGGCTTCCATTGGTGGCCAAAAATCGCCAAGCCGAAGTGATTAGCCGGAAACCGTATAACAGGCGAGAGCCAGCGTGAGCGCGGCGACGATCGTATCGAGAATGAAGCTCGCGCTCATGACCGTGTCGCCTTGTCGTTCGCGAGGCGAGCGATGAGTTGAGCGAGCGTCGTCGCCGTCAGTTGCACGATCATCCAGACTAAGCAGAGTTTCAACGCGGCGAGCAGACCATCGGACTGGGGAAGCAAGCCGAGGACCACAAAGCCGAGGCCGAGATTCTCGGCCTTGGTCAACGCGTGCAGACGCGTCAACGTGTCGGGGAAACGCAATAAAGCGACGGCGCCAGGACTTCATCAAAGGTTCAACAAGACGGCGGAAAGAGGCTTGCCGCTCTCGTCGGAGGACGCGTCCTTCTCACGCCTGAACGCGCGCGTTTGCACAATCCGTTGGATTTGGCTACCTGCGTGCGGCTCAGCGGCAAAGCTCGCGGCATTCGACCTGATCGGAGGGCGAAAGAAACGAAATGACGCGTCGGACAACGTCGATTGATCTCGCTCTGCAGGGCGGCGGAGCGCATGGCGCTTTCACCTGGGGCGTGCTCGACCGTCTTCTCGAGGAAGAATGGCTGAAGATCGAGGGGATCTCCGGCACTTCCGCGGGCGCGATGAACGCGGCGGCCCTCATCAGCGGTTTTGTCGCCAATGGCCCAAAAGGCGCGCGTGAAACGCTCGAACTCTTCTGGCGTCACGTTTCAGAAGCCGCACCCTTCAGCCCTTTGCAGCGCAATCTGATGGATGTCCTGTTGGGCCGCTGGACGCTCGACAGCTCACCGTTCTTCATCGCGACGGATTTGATATCGCGACTTTTTTCGCCCTATGATCTCCATCCGGGCGACGTCAATCCGCTGCGGCGCATTCTTTCGGAAGTCATCGATTTCGAGGCCGTCGCCCGGGCGCCGATCAAGATTTTCGTGACGGCGACGAGCGTTTCGACCGGTCGCGCTCGGATTTTTCGGAACGCCGACGTAACGCCCGAGGCGCTGCTCGCCTCCGCCTGCCTTCCGACGATGTTCCAGGCGATCGAAATCGATGGAGAACTTTACTGGGATGGCGGCTATTCCGGCAACCCGACGATCACGCCACTCGTTCGCGAATGCGTCTCGCACGACACGATCCTGATCCAGATCAACCCGATCGAACGCAAGGAGAGACCACGCTCGGCGGCAGAAATCACCAATCGGCTGAATGAGGTGTCGTTCAATGCGGTTCTTCTCAAAGAGCTTCGTATGATCGCGCTGCTGCGCCAGGCCGCAAATCCAGGGGAAAAGGAAGGGGCGCAGTGGGCGGGAATGCGCATTCATCGCATCACGAGCGAGATGATGACCACACTCAGCGCCTCCTCGAAGCTCCTCGCTGAATGGGAGTTCCTGTGCCTGTTGCGCGAGGAAGGACGCCGTGCGGCGGAAGCCTTTCTTGATTCCCACTCGGCGGACATCGGGGAGCGCTCGACGCTCGATCTCGACGCTCTGCTGGAAGGGACTTGACGCCATGGGACTGCTAGGAATTCTTGTTGGTCTCGCGGCCCTCATCTGGCTTGCCTATCGAGGCTGGAGCGTCTTACTGCTTGCGCCCGTCGCGGCGCTCGTCGCCGCCGCTTTCGCCCGTGAGCCCTTGCTTGCGCATTGGACCGTGACCTTCATGGAAGGCACGGCGCGCTTCGTGGCGCAGTTTTTTCCGATCTTTCTTCTGGGCGCGCTGTTGGGCGCGCTGTTGGGCGCGCTGTTTGGGAAGTTGATGGACGACAGTGGGTCCGTCACCGCAATTGCGCATTTCATGGCGGAGAAACTCGGGCCGCGTCGCGCAATCCTTTCAGTCGTGCTCGCCGGCGCTTTCGTCACCTACGGCGGAGTTAGCCTCTTCGTCGCCTTCTTCTCCCTCGCGCCGATGGCGCAAGGGTTCTTTCGCAAGGCCGGCACGCCGCGTCGCCTCGCTCCTGCGGCCATTACGCTGGGGACATCGACCTTCACGATGTCGGCGCTTCCGGGAACGCCGACGATTCAAAACGCGATTCCCATGCTTTTTTTGGGACGACAGCCTTCGCGACGCCAGGGCTGGGGGTCATTGCCGCGCTCATTATGCTGGGTTTCGGGATGTGGTGGCTCGCTCGAGCGGAACGCGCGGCGAAAAGAAAGGGCGAGGGCTATGGCGAAGAGCCGAGCGTTCTCGTTGATGTGACGGAGGATCAGGCGGTCCGCGAACGCGCGGCGGTCGCGCGGGAATTCGACCTTGCAGAAGTTCCGCATGGCCATCGCGGCGAGGCTCCGAGCATTTTTGTGGCCGCGCTTCCTCTCATCGTGGTCGTCGGCGTAAATCTGTTCATGTCGCTCGGCGTTATTCCGCGAATGGAGGTCTCCTTTCTCGCCGAGGAGCGCTGGGGGTTCACGACGCTTGCCGCCGTCGGCGGCGTTTGGTCGGTCATCGTGGCTCTCGCCGTCGCGATAGCGACGCTGATCGCTCTGAACTGGCGACGCCTGACCGAGATCCGAGAAAGTGTCGACGCCGGCGTGACGGCGTCGGTGCTGCCGTTGCTAAGTGTTGCTAGTCTCGTCTGATTCGGCGCTGTCGTCGCCGCCCTACCGGCCTTTGCAGCGGTGCGGGCGTGGGTGCTGTCGATCGAGGGAGGGCCGCTGATCTCCCTCGCCATCGCCGCCGGGGAGCGGGGCATTGATCCGGCGCTTTTGCACCGTGTTGCTGTCATTGGCGCTGGAACCCTCGACAGCCTTCCGCACAATGGCGCCATCGTCACTTTGCTCGCCGTGTGCGGCTGCAAGCATAAGGAAAGCTACCTGGACATCGTCATTGTCGCGATCTTGGGCGCGATCCTTGCGCTCGTCGCTGTCATCGCTTTGGGATCAAAGTTCGGCTCGTTTTGACGCGGTCGAATGGGGAAGTCGTCGCCTTTTTGCCGTTAAACTTCCGCCGCAGAGAAAGTTACGCGTTTGGGATGAAAGATGAGGTCCATTGGGCGAATGGCGGAAAGATCGGTCTCGAGGCGCCCGCGCCGGGCGGCGCTCGCACTTCTTTTGACGCTCTCAGGATGTGGCCGCGACGCGAATGACGAATTGCGAGACCCTCGGCCGGTGCGCGCCGTCATCGTCGAAAAAAGCAAACTCGGCGAAATCGTCGAGTGGCTGAAGGTGGGAGCGACCATGGAGGGGATCATGGAAGTGCTCAAGCTTTGCGTCGCTCAAGGCGTCCAGGCCTGCAACCTTGCAACCTCGGCGTCCCGATTCTCACCGAGGAACTGGTTAGAGAAGCCGAAACGATGCGCTGATTGCGAAGCCGATTGAGTCATGATGGCGGCCTTGAAAGGCTACAAGATTTGCGGGAGTGGCGATTGAAAGAGTCCAGATCGATGCAGGAGAAGCCGGAAGGCCACGAACAATCAATGAACGAGGAAGGTAATCTTCTTCGCAACGGGGAACGCCCACCTTTCGAATGCATCGCGCTGGTTCTCCAAGGAGGCGGCGCGCTGGGAGCCTATCAGGGCGGCGTCTATCAGGCTCTGGATGAAGCCAATTTGCACCCAGATTGGGTAGCAGGCATTTCGATAGGCGCGATCAACTCCGCCATCATTGCGGGGAACAAGCCGGAGCACAGGGTCGAGAAGCTCCGCGACTTCTGGGAAGCGCGATGCAAAGGGCGAGCTCCCGCGAGACCTCGTCGAGGCCGATCTCCGCCAGAAGGAAATCCGTTTCTCCAGCCGAACCCGCCTTTCCACGGACCGGTTCAGAAAGTCTCAACGGTTGAGGCGCGCGGCTTGGAAGCTGCTCAACGACCTTTCGCCTGACCTAAGGCAGACGCCAGAGTCCGAACTTTTGGCGGGCGAAGCGGATGAAAAAGTCTACAACATCATCGAGCTCATTTATCACGCCAGGAACTGCGAAGGCACATCAGAAGATTTCGAGTTTTCCAGGCGCACGATGGAGGAGCATTGAGAAGCCGGATATCACGACACCATTCGAACGCTGCGCCATCCTGAAGTGCTGCAACGGCCTGTCAGTTCAGATAGCGTCTTGACTTTCGACATCGCTCGAGACGGAAATCAATGAAATGGCATCCGAATTCGCCAAGTCCTCGCGCGTTCAAAGACACTTCATGAGCTTCGTCGCCTCCTGAATTTCGTCCGCGTGATCCCTGAGGTCGGGCGCAAGCTTTCTGTGAGATCATGCACGCGATGTGGCGGACGGCTCGATGATCCGCTTCAAGGCGCGGGCGGCGCGAGATAAGCTGCAAAATCAAGCGCAAGCTCACGCCTCTTGGACATGAGAGCAAACGCTCGGTTCAGCTCTTCAATTTTCCTTTGCGTGTGGTCCTCCGCTCTCGCTTTGACTCCACGCCCTTATTTCGCGACTTGGCGTCCCTGTGTTCGAATGTGTCCCTCAGCCGCTCGACGCGAATATTGTCGCCGCCCGGGCGACGCATATTGGCGACGAATTGCGCCGCAACCGGCTCGGCGATTTCAACTCTCGTTTCATGCTCCAGTATTTTGATCGCACCAATGTCTTGTCTCGTGACGTTTCCCTTGCGGCAAAGCATCGGCAGCAGCCATTTCGGATCGGCGTTCTTCTTGCGGCCAATGTCGAGACGAAACCACACGGCCCCGCCGGGCAATCGTGTCGGACGGGGCGCCTTGCTGGGCCTAGCGCCCGACGCCTGGGGCCCGCGCATTTCACGACCCTCGGGCTCCTGCCCGGGATCGACGATGGCCTCGGTAGCGGGAAGACGTGAGCGATAGAGGCGAACGAGCAGCGCGCCGAGTTGTTCGGGCGTTCGCTCGGCGAGGAGCAGTTTCGCCGCTTCGAAGTCCGCTTCCGTGGGAGGCTCCAGCAGCAGCGGATCCTGCAACATGCGTTTTTGATCGAGTTCGCGAATCTCCTCGGCCGAGGGTGGCCCGCTCCAATAGGCGTGGACGCCGGCGTCTCTGAGCAGCCTCTCGGCGCGATGGCGACGCGGCGGCGGAACGAGCAGCGCGCTCACGCCCTTGCGGCCGGCGCGCCCCGTCCGGCCGCTGCGATGCTGCAAGGCTTCCGCGTCATGCGGGAAGTCGGCGTGAATCACGAGGTCAAGATTGGGCAGGTCTATGCCGCGTGCCGCGACGTCGGTCGCGATGCAGACCCGCGCGCGCCCGTCGCGCAGCGCCTGCATAGAGTGGTTGCGTTCATGCTGACTGAGTTCGCCGGACAAAAGTACGGCCGCGAAGCCACGCTCGAGCAAGATTGCATGTAGATGTCGAACAGCCTCGCGCGTATTGCAGAACACGATTGCCGTCGGCGCTTCGAAATAGCGCAGAAGGTTGACGGTCGCGAGCTCGATCTCCTTCGGTGCGACGCGGACCACCCGATAGTCGATGTCGCCGTGACCGCGTTCCCCGCGGGCGACGTCGATCCGCCGCGCGTCGCGTTGATAGCGCTTGGCCAGAGACGCGATGCCTTTCGGCATCGTGGCCGAGAACAACAGCGTCCGCCTGCCTGGAGGCGTGGCCTCGAGAATGAATTCGAGGTCCTCCCGAAAGCCGAGGTCGAGCATCTCGTCGGCTTCGTCGAGAACGACGGCGGCGATGCCGGTCATCGCCAAGCCGCCACGTTCGATGTGATCGCGCAGGCGTCCAGGCGTGCCGACGACGATGTGGGCGCCCTCCGACAATCTACGACGCTCAAGACGCGCGTCCATTCCGCCGACGCAAGCGACGATCCGCGCCGAGGCATGCTCGTAAAGCCAACCCAGCTCGCGAGTGACCTGCAAGGCGAGCTCCCGCGTCGGCGCGACGATGAGCGAGAGGGGCGCTCCGGCGGCAGGCATGCTCTCGGCTTCGCCGAGAATCGTGGCAGCGATGGCCAAACCATAAGCGACCGTCTTTCCCGAACCGGTTTGAGCCGAAACGAGAATGTCTCCGCCTTGCGCTTCGTCGGACAAAACCGCCGCTTGAACGGGCGTAGGCGAAGAGTAGTTGCGCTCGGCCAGGGCTTTGCCGAGCGCGGGACTGGCGTTCAGGAAGGTCAAGGGTGAGTCTGCCTAGAGAGTGGGCGAGCGCAGAGCGGCAAGATGATCGCCGCGCTGAGTTTGGGCTCGGAGCAACCGTCAGCCCGCGGAGGGAAGACGGACACTACGTCAGTTGTCGCGCCAGCGCCATTCGCGAAATGCATTCGCTAGCCAAAGTTCGCCGGTAAGGCTTGGAGCGTTGGAGGCGCTCGCCCGTTCGAGAAGAATTGGCCCTGTTCATGCGCAGAGCTCGCGAATGCGCAAAATGCCGCTCCGCCCACCGCAACCGGTGACAATAGGACCGCCGCTGCGCCGCAGCAGAACCCGCCGCCACCGCCGGCGCGCGGACCCGTTCTCGACCTCGCGCTCGAAGCAGCGCAAGCCGCGCTCGAAGCCAGCAAGGCCGGAGAGGCCCGCGGATAAAGCTGCGCCGAGCGGATCGGTCCAATCTTGATCTTTTGCGAGCGGCCGTTCCGCTTGCACTGAACGACGAAGGTCTTGCGTCCCGGGAGCAGCGCGAGGCCGCCGAAGCCGCGCAGGGCGCCCTCCCAAAGCGCCTCCATCGACTTTCCGGTGGGGCACGCGAGCCGATCGACGTTCGTTTTGTGATTCTGCCTTTCGCCACGAACATTCAACCGTTCTTTGAACATTCAACCGTTAGAATTCTCGCGCTATAATACCGTCGAGTTTTTTGAGGGGCGGCGACAAATGACCGATTTGGATGTCGAGTTCGACGTGAACACAGAACTTGCGGCCCGTCGAACGGGCATGGCGTTCCAGCGCACGCGACTGGCCGAGGACCGCACGCTGATGGCGGTCATCCGAACGTCGCTTTCGTTGATCGGCTTCGGTTTCACGATTTTCCAGTTCTTTCAAACTCTCCGCGAGAGGGACGTCATCTCGCGGGCTGCGGCGCCGCGTCAGTTCGGGGCCTCGTTGGTTGGACTGGGCATTCTGATGCTGGTCTTGGGCATCCTCTACCACGCGCGGTTCATGCTGGGCCTTCGCCGCTTGCGGAAATCGATGGCCCTCGACGGGCTCATCCACGGCGAGTTTGTATTTCCCGTGTCGCTGACTTTGGTGACGGCCCTGCTTCTCCTCGCGATCGGCATCGCGGCAATCTTGAGCATGGAGTTTGGGATCGGGCCATTCGGCTAGGGAAGGCGGCGTCCGCCGAATTGATGATCGTCGAGGAATAGTCTTCTCATATGGGAGCGTGCAATGGCGAAGACCAAAAAACCCAATATTCTGATCCTTTGGGGGGACGACATCGGTTGGTGGAACATCAGCTACAACAACCGTGGTCAAATGGGCTATCGCACCCCCAATATCGATCGAATTGGCAATGAGGGCTTGGCGTTCACAGACTATTACGGGCAGCAGAGCTGCACGGCCGGAAGAGCGGCGTTCATCACAGGCCAGAATCCCATCCGCACCGGGCTCACAAAGGTCGGCATGCCCGGCGCCGATGTCGGTCTGCAAGCGGAAGATCCGACCATCGCCGAACTTTTGAAGCCCCTCGGTTACAGGACGGGGCAATTCGGCAAGAACCATCTGGGCGACAAGGATAAGTTCCTGCCGACGCTGCATGGTTTCGATGAGTTTTTCGGCAATCTCTACCACCTCAACGCCGAGGAAGAGCCGGAAGACCCCGACTACCCGAAAGACCCGGAATTCAAGAAGCTGTTTGGGCCGCGCGGAGTTCTGCACAGCTGGGCGGACGGCAAGGGTGGACAAAGGGTCGAGGACACCGGGCCGCTCACGAAGAAGCGTATGGAGACCATTGACGACGAGGTCACCCAACGCGCCCTCGGATTTATCGACGAGGCCCATAAGGCCAGCGAGCCATTTTTCCTCTGGTACAACACCACGGCTATGCATTTCCGCACGCACAGCGCCGAAAAGCACAAAGGCAAAAGCAATGGGCAGGGTGTTTACAACGATGTGATGGTCGCACACGACGAGCATATCGGAGAGATGCTCAACAAGCTCGACGCGCTCGGCATCGCCGACGACACAATCGTGTTGTATTCGACCGACAACGGCCCGCATTACAATTCCTGGCCGGACGCCGGGATCACGCCCTTCCGCTCCGAGAAGAACACCAATTGGGAAGGCGGCTGGCGCGTGCCCGCCTTCGTGCGCTGGCCCGGCCGAATCAACGCCGGGACAGTGCTCAACGACATCGTCAGTCACCAGGATTGGCTACCAACGCTGCTTGCGGCCGCTGGCGAGCCGGATATCGTCAAAAAATTGCTGGCCGGGCATACGGCCGGCGACAAGAAATTCAGGGTCAACCTCGACGGCTTCAACATGCTCCCCTACTTCACGGGCGAAGTGAAAAAGAGCCCTCGGGAGTTCTTTTTCTACATCAGCGATGACGGCGACATTCTCGCCCTGAGGATGGGAGACTGGAAAGTCGTGCTCATGGAGCAGCGGGCGAAGACCTTAGCCTGCTGGTTCGAGCCCTTCGTTCACCTCAGGGCGCCGAAAATGTTCCACCTGCGGCGCGATCCCTTCGAGAGAGCGGACGAGAATTCGAACACCTATTGGGATTGGCTTCTGTCGCACGTTTACATCATGTATGCGATGCAGAGCGTCGTCGCGAAGCAGATCGCGTCTTTTTCTGCCTTCCCCCCGCGCCAGAAGCCAGCCTCGTTCAACCTCGACGCGGTCCTGCGAACGCTGCAGGAAGCAAACAGCAGCGCCAATCATTAGCGCGCGTTCGGGCGGATGCGAGCATCCGCCCGAATGCTCCAACCGTTCGATGTGACGAACCGGCCCGCGTCAGAGGCACGCCCGGAACCTCCAGATTGCGGACGGCGTCGACCAAGGTCCGAATTCGCGCCCTCCGCCGCGACCGCGCTCGGTCCCGCAGGCTTGATCTTGCGCATAGAGGATGACGTGGAAAGCGCGGCCTTGCTGCGCGAGCGGTTCGATCGGCGCGGCGCACGGCCAAGATGAACCTCACGCACTCTCTCGATACAGGAGCAGGAACGCGCCTCCAGCGATGAGAGCGAGCGGCCACACGATTCCCGCGACGCGGCTAACGGACGTCGAACCGATCCGCAACTCCAACCAGCGCGCGCTCGCCACGATCACGCCGAACAGGGCGACCGGGGCGTGGCTGACCTGTATGAGCACTTCTTCCTTTCGGCCGGTGTGGCCGTAATGAGTCAAAAGAAACGCCGCCGCCGCCGCGATCGTCAGCGGAAACACGAAGGACGGCCATGCGGACTTGAATTTTTTCGCCTGCACGCCCCATTCGCAGACGGCAAACCCCGCAATCAGCGCGATCATCAGCTTATGCTGCGCAATTTGAGGAATCGTCAGGCTTTCGAAGAAGCCAATTTTCCCGAGCGGCCAAGCCTCCTCATCGGCCGTCACGACGAGATAGGCCGCAAGACCGAGGAGGAGCAGCGGCCAATGCTGCGTGATCGGTCTCAACCGGCGACTATTCGCCAAGAGCGCGAGGAGCCCCGTCACGATGACGACGAGCGCCGCATAGTGATGATGAGCTTCCGACCAGGCCACGTCGGCTTCGGTGCGATTGGCAATCTCGGGATCCGCGAGGGTAACGGCCGCATCCGGCTGCGCGGCGGAGACTTCAGCATAGGCCGGGCTTTCGAGGCGCGGCCAGGCCAGTTGAAAATGCGCGGAAATTTCGGCTGCATCAGGTCGCGCGGACTCCGTGGCGACCGCCAAAGGCGACGATGCGAGCGCGACAGCGCACAAAATTGCGATGAGACCGATTCCAATCTCGACTTCTGCAACCACCGGCACGCTGTTCAGCATCGCCGACTTGCCGCGACGGCGGCTGCGGATCGCGAGAAAATTGATCGCGCCCAGACAAAGCAGCATGATCAGCAGCACGGACTTCGTGCTGAGGAGGAGCCCGTATGTCGTTTCGTAGAGCCCCTCGAGCGACCCCGTATAAGGGACGGCCATGAAGACCCCCGTCGCGCCGATGACGGCGACGGAAGCCAGGGATGTGAAAGAGAAACGCCGCGAGACGCATCGGCGCTCCTCGCCATCCTCGATCATGCGCAGAGAGGCGATGAAATAGGGGATTCCACCCATCCACGTCGCCAGGGCTAAAAGATGAAGCATCTCAGCCGCGACCAGAGAAAGGGACGGCTCCGTCCGGCTCGCGGCGTGTGTTACGCCCATGTGCGCGCCCTCGAGCAGCAACGACAGTGCAAGGAGCGCCCCGGCCGCCGAAAAGCGGGGTCCGCGCGCCGCACAAGCGAGCGCGAGCGCCGCGCCGGCTGAAATGAGATGGAATGACACCGCGTCGGCGCTGATCGCAGTTTTGAGGCCCGCTCCCGTCGAGCCGACAAGGAACGCGATCAAAGCGGCCCCCGCCAGCAGTTGGGCAACGCTGGACGCTGAGGCCGACCAAAACACCAGGCGCGTGCAAAAGCGCTCCAGCGCAGCGCGACGGCTTCCCGAGTTCGACGGCGCCAAAGTGAACAAGAAATATGCGACTCCGCCAACGGCGAGCGTCTGCGCCGCTACCGAGGCGCCGCGCAGTATCCAATTGATCACACTGTAGATGGAAAGGAACGCCTGCATGGTTCACCGTCCGATTTGAAACTTGACCTCGCCTTGATTGGCGTGTCCGTCGACGCTCAGAACGCGCCAACGAAGAATGTAGGGTCCCTCGCCAAGCTCCGTTCCTTTGGCTTTCAGGATGCTCTGCGAGTCGGCCGCCAGCAGCGTCAATGGCGCCGCGCCGCCGTCGGGTTTAACCAGCTCCAGTCGGGAGAAGCGGGCGTCGAGGCGACTGTCGAAACGAAGCTCGATCGAAACATTGTCGCCCGTAACGACGGTTCCAGGCCGAGGAACGGCTGCGAGCAGAGAAGCGTGCGCGAGCGCCTGAGAAGTCAAACACGTCAGGAGGAGCATGGAAAATGCGAGCGGTCTCGACATCGTAACCCGGTCTCCCATTGAGCGGCCCTTTGCAAAATACGCGTTGCGGAAAGCTAAATCGCGCGCTCGAAACCCATGGCAAGCGTTGCCTTATCGGCTTCACCGCCTTTCCCTGACAAGGCGGTTGCCGGGAGTGACTGTCCGCTTTGGGTCTAGCGTCGCTGTTTGCCAGACGCGGCAATGTCGATCACCGCCGCCTCGGGCAAGGTCACGGGCGTTCTCGAGGGAACCCTCAATTGGTCGGCGAGAAAGAGTCGCAGCACAATCAGCTGGTCGGCCGCGAAGTGCCGCGCGCCGATCTCGAGATAGCTGCGCAGGTCGTGAATGATGACATCTTGAACCTCGCGGACGTTCCCGTGACACAATCGGAGATAGCCGCGCAGCGTCGCTCGATGTCGAGGCGAAGGACTGACGCCTAACAAGATCTCCCGGCAACGGAGGCCGGTCAGCTTGCGACCCTCCTTGATCCCCACCAGCGTATCGACGACGTCCGCGAGAATCGGCTCTCTGAATTTCTGAGGGGACGATAGCTCGATACGATCGTCCGTTTCGTGCAGCGATGCGAAATCGGTCGCGGAGGACCTGAAGCGCGAGATGGGGAGTTTCGGCTTGAGGGAGATTGCGTTGGTCTGCAAGGTGGAATCCTCCTGCATGGTCCGGGGCTTTCATAGCTTCAAAGATCGGTGCCCCGGGATCTGGCTGTGACGCCGTCCTAGAATTATGCCGCTCTGCCGAGCTTGGCGTTCTCTTTCTCTGCTGCGGCGACGTGACGCCTCACCGCGGCAAAACTGTCGGGGGTCACGGAAATCGAATCGATTCCGCAAGCGACGAGGAAACGCGCGAATTCCGGGTGGTCGCTCGGAGCCTGTCCGCAAAAGCCTACCTTCGCGCCCGCCTTATGCGCATCCGCGACCACCTTGCGGATCATCCATTTCACGGCGTCGTCGCGTTCATCAAAAAGCTCGGAGAGCTCCCCGGAATCGCGATCGACGCCGAGCGTCAGTTGGGTCAGGTCGTTGCTGCCGATCGAGAAGCCGTCGAAGCGCGTCGCGAAGTCCTGCGCCAGGATCACATTGGAGGGAACTTCGCACATCACATAGACTTGGAGCCCGTCAACGCCGCGCTCCAAACCGTTGCTCGCCATAATTTCAAGCACGCGATCCGCCTCCAAGATCGTGCGGCAGAAGGGGATCATGACGATGACGTTCTTGAACCCCATCTCGTCCCGCAGCCGACGGATAGCGCGGCACTCGAGCGCAAAGCCCTCCCGGTAACGCGACGAATAATAACGAGACGCCCCCCGGAACCCGAGCATCGGGTTCTCTTCCGCCGTTTCGAACTCCTTGCCGCCGAGAAGGTTGGCGTATTCGTTTGTCTTAAAGTCGCTCATGCGCACGATCACCGGATTCGGATGACGCGCAGCGGCGATGCGGGCTAAGCCAAACGCCAACTGGTCCACGAAGAATTCGGTCTTGTCGGCGTAAGCGCCGGCAAGCTGCGCGATCGCGCGCTTCGTCTCTTGATCTTCGAGCGCGTCGTAACGGACGAGCGCCATCGGGTGAACCTTGATGCGATTGTTGATGACGAACTCCATTCGGGCGAGGCCGACACCATCCGCGGGGATGCGCCACCAACGAAATGCCGCCGCAGGCTCCGCGAGATTGAGCATCACCTTCGTGCGAGTAGCCGGAAGACTCGCAAGTTCGAGCTCCTCGATTTCGTAATCGATGCGGCCGTCGTACATGAAGCCCTCATCGCCCTCGGCGCAACTCACCGTCACGAGTTGCTCGTCACGCAACACGCGGGTCGCGTCGCCTGCCCCGACGATAGCGGGAAGGCCGAGCTCGCGGCTAACGATGGCCGCGTGCGAGGTGCGGCCGCCGAGGTCCGTGATAATCGCTGCGGCGCGCTGCATGACAGGCGCCCACTGCGGATCCGTCGTCTTTGTGACCAGAACGGCGCCATCGACGAAGCGACCGATGTCCTGGACGCTTTCAATCACGCAGACCTTTCCTGCCACGACGGCGTCCCCGACCGCGACGCCCGTGACGATTTTTCGGCCTTGGCTCTTGAGTCGGTAAGTCTTCAGCACACCGGCCGCGCGCTGCGAGTGCACGGTTTCGGGTCGCGCCTGCACGATAAAGAGCTCCCCGCTCTCACCGTCCTTGGCCCATTCGATTTCCATGGGCCGCCCATAATGATCTTCGATGACGCAGGCCCAACGCGACAATTTCAGGATTTCGGCATCGCTCAGCACAAACGAGCCGCGCTCGGCCTCGCTCGTCTCGACGTTCTGCGTCGGTTCGCTCTCGACGTGCGCATAGACCAATTTCATGGCCTTCTTGCCGAGTTGCTTTTCGATGATTGGACTAAATGCAGCATCGGCGAGCAGCGGCTTGAAGACCAGATATTCGTCGGGATCGACAGCGCCTTGAACGACGTTTTCGCCAAGCCCCCATGCCGCACTGATCACCGCCACCTGGTCGAAGCCCGATTCCGTGTCGATCGAAAACATGACGCCAGCGCCGGCGAGATCGGAGCGCACCATGCATTGGACGCCGACCGAGAGCGCGACGTCCGTTTGGTCGAAACCTTTCGCCTGCCGGTAGCTGATCGCGCGATCCGTGAACAGCGAGGCGTAACACCGGCGGCAGGCGTCCAGCACCGCGCCTTCTCCGCGGATGTTGAGGTATGTCTCCTGCTGCCCCGCGAAGCTGGCGTTCGGGAGATCCTCAGCGGTCGCGCTGGACCTTATGGCCACGTCGGCCTCTCGCTTGCCTGAGCGTTCGCAGATCTCACGATAGGCGGAGATGATTGCGTCGGCGATGTCATCCGGCCAATCGCCGCCCAAAATCGCATTGCGGATGGACTGCCCTACCGAGGCGAGCGCCCCTTTCCCTGCGCGAGGTCGTCAAGGGCCGAAGCGATCACGTGCTTTAACTCGTTGTCCTCGATGAAACGGCGATAGGCGTCGGCCGTGATCGCAAAGCCGGGAGGGACATTCAGACCTTTTGCGGCCAGATTGCCGATCATTTCGCCGATCGAAGCATTCTTTCCACCCACGCGCGAAACATCACTCGATCCCAGGCGCTCGAACCAAATCACAGGGGAGGCGAAGTTTTGGCGCTGCGCAGGCCCGCCGCCCTTTGCAATCGGAGCCGTCGCTTCTTTAGCAGGAGAGGTCGCTTGTGCGGGGAGCGTGGCTTGCTCTGTAGCCATTCGCGCTTCCAAAGCAGCTCGCAACGCTTGCACCTCTTCGAGACGCACCGGACAGCCCACGCCGTTGCGCTCGGCGAACTCCTTGGCTTGGCGCCACAGCCGATCAAGATAATCGATCGGCGCCTGGCCGCTGACCTCCGGATCCCCGCGCACGTATTCGAGATAGTCGCGCAGGAGAGGAGGCAATTTCGGCTTCGAGTTTCGTTGCGGAAGCGCTTTGCGCGTATCGAGACCGAGCGGCATGATCCCCTTCCTTCCAAGCGACGATCCTGCTGCTGAACGAGTGCGAAATCAAAAACTTAGAATTGTGGAAAGTGGGTATCCCCTTCACTGACCTCAACCGGGGTGCTATCTGGCGCGGATGGACGGTTACTCGCATCCCGTAGCCGGTATCGATTACCCTCGCACGTTCCAAGAGATCGACGAGTGGTTCCGAGACGATGAGGCGTGTCGGGAGTACATTCGACGCGTGCGCTGGCCGAAGGGCTTCGTCTGCCCGCATTGCGGCATGTGCGGCGCGCCTTGGGCGATGTCGGACAAACTGCTTCGCTGCCGCAGCTGTCACGCGCGCACGTCGCTCACCGCGGGGACGATTTTCGAGGGCACGCGCAAGCCGCTGCGGACCTGGTTCATGGCCATGTGGTTCGTGACGAGCCAGAAGAACGGCGTCAGCGCGCTCGGACTGCAGCGGGCGCTTGGGCTCGGCAGCTATGAGACGGCCTGGACTTGGCTGACAAGCTGCGCCGGGCCATGGTGCGGCCTGGCCGCGACGCGCTCAGCGGAACGGTCGAGATCGACGAAACCTATGTTGGCGGCCCGGAAAAGGACAAAGGGGGCCGAGAGATCGAGTGCAAAGCCATTGTCGCGATTGCAGCCGAGGAGAGCGGCCAGGGCATCGGCCGCATCCGACTGCGCCGGATCGAGGACGTGTCGGCGGACAGCCTGCTGCCCTTCGTTCGCAACGCGGTCGTGTCCGGAGCCACCATCCACACCGATGGCTGGAGAGGTTATGCCAGGCTCGAAGCAGCCGGCTACAAGCACAAGGTCAGCGTCATCAGCGCCGGTTCCGATCCCGCGCACGAGGTCATGCCGCGCGTGCACAAGGTCGCCTCGCTCTTGAAGCGCTGGCTCCTCGGCACGCATCAGGGCGGCGTTCAGCGCCAGCATCTCGACTACTACCTCGACGAGTTCACCTTCCGCTTCAACCGCCGACGCTCGAATGCCAGGGGCCTTCTGTTCCACAGACTCGTTGAGCAAGCCGTCGCCATCGACCCAGCGCCCTACCGCTCCATCATAGGAAAACCAACAAATCCAACCAATTCCGCAGCCTCAGGTCAGTGAAGGGGATACCCACTTTGTGGAAAATACCAACGCCGCAGTACGTAGTTCGCCGCATATGCCTCAACAATGGCGACCCCACCTAAACAGCAGGAGACGCAAACAGCTGCAAAAAAAAAACGGCTGCAAACGGCTGGAGGAAAAAATGATCCGCTTGTTCCTGCTCGCAGTCATGGGCGCCGTGGCGCCGGTCCTCGTCGTGGGCGCGATTCCGTCTCTGATTGTGTTGATGGCGGCGCCGCCGGCCTTCATCTACATGTTCGCCTTTGTCGCATTGACGCCGATGTGCGGCGCCGTGGTTTGGCGCGCAGTTCCTCCGCTTCGCAACTCGGAGCGGCTTGGGGAGCTCATTAACAGAGTCGCGAACGCAGGCGACTCGGCTTTCCTATCGATAACCGTGCGCCGAACGAACCGCGCGCCCTCCCTTCCCTCTGAGTGGCGCTGATCCAGAAGTCCTCCTAGATGCTCTCCCGGGCGCTCGAAGCTCGCCCCAACTTGCCGAGGTCGAAATGACCTCGGCGTCCTTTACCGACGCTTCGCAGGGCCGTGGACCGCCCCTCCAGTTTTTCGAAAATCCACGAATGAGCATCCAGCCTTCCGGCGCCCCCGAAATGGGAACCGTTTTGAGATGTGAGCGTCGATTCCTCGAGGCTCGCGCACTCATCTCGAGAATAAACCCGCAGCGAAAGCGAACGACATGCAGCGGCTCGTGATTGTGTCCAATCGGGCGCCGCCTGCGGATGGGATATCCTCCGGCGGGCTCGGCGTGTGCATTCTCGCCGCCCTCCAGGATCATGACGCCGCGTGGTTTGGCTGGAACGGCGAGCTCGTCTCAAACGAAGGCGAGATCCGCAGCACAAGCGCGCGATTCGACCGGCTGACGCAAGTGACGATGCGGATGACGGAACGCGATTACCGGGAGCATTATCTTGGCTTCTGCAATGCGGCGCTCTGGCCGGTTCATCATTACCGACTTGATCTCGCGCGCTTCGCCCCGGAGTGCAGCGAGGGCTATCGAAGGGTCAATCGACGCTTCGCCAGAGAGGTGATGTCGAAGCTGCGTGCGAGCGATCTGGTCTGGGTGCAGGACTACCACCTCATTCCCCTCGGCGGTAATCTGCGAATGCTCGGCGCACACAACCGTTTGGGCTTCTTTCTGCATATTCCCTTCCCCCCGCCGGAGGTGCTGCTCGCGGTGCCGGAGCACGTCTGGCTCGTGAGCTCGCTTTGCGCGTATGATGTGGTGGGCTTCCAAACCAAGCCGGATCAACAAAATTTCTGCCGCTTTGTTTGCGGCGTCCTGGGTGGGGAAGCCGTCTCGGAGAACAGCCTGCGCGTCGCCGGAAAGATCGTGACCGCAGTCGTTCATCCGGCCGGAATCGACACGGAGTCCTTTTCCGAGATGGCGAGGAGCCGCCGGTCGGCGCTCCAAATCGAGCATTTGCGCAGGGCCGGCGAGCCGCGGGTCAACATCATCGGAGTCGATCGGCTGGAGTACACGAAAGGGCTGCCGGAAAGGCTGCGGTCTTTCAGGCGCCTGCTCGAGCTCTATCCGCAAAACCGCAAGGCGACGTCGTTGATGCAGATCGCGCCGCCCTCGCGCGAGGACGTCAAGGCCTACGCTCAAATCCGGCAGGAGCTCGAGGGGCTTTGCGGCGAGATCAACGGCCAGCATGGCGACGTCGATTGGACTCCTGTGCGCTATATTTGCCGCAATGTGGCGCGCGACGCGCTTGCGGCGTTGTATCGGGGCAGCCAGGTGGGGCTCGTCACGCCGCTGCGCGACGGAATGAATCTCGTCGCCAAGGAATATGTCATCGCCCAGGACGAAGACGATCCCGGCGTCCTGGTGCTCTCGCGCTTTGCCGGCGCCGCCGAGGATTTGCGCGAGGCGCTCATCGTCAACCCTTATGACGCTGACGAGGTCGCTCACGCGATACAGCGCGCCATCACGATGCCGCGAGAAGAGCGCATCGAGCGCCACCAGGCGCTGGCGGCGCGTGTTCGCGAACGCGACGCCCACAATTGGATGACTGGGTTTTTGCGCGCTCTCGACGCCGAGAGCTTCCCTGCCTTCGATCGCCAGGATTTCGCGCCGATGCGCCAGCGCGGCCGCGCGAGACACGCATGGATGGAGCCGCTGCCGAAGCCGGCGATCGCCAGCGCCGCCCTTTAACGCGCGTCCCGCTCGCGGGATTCGCTCTCAGCGACTCCCCGAGTGAATTGGGCGGCGACCGACATCCGAACGAGCTCGGCCAGGCTGCCGGCTTTCATTTTATGCATGATGTTGGCGCGATGGACTTCGACGGTCCTGGGACTAATTCCAAGCTCATAAGCGATTATTTTATTGGGGTTTCCCTTCAGCAGACAGGTCAGCACCTCGTTTTCTCTATCGGTCAGGCTTTCGAGTTTCGCCATCACGGCGGCTTCTCCCTTACGGGCTTCCGTTCCGTGGTTTTGGACCAAGGCTTCGCGAAGCGCGGCGATGAGGCTTTGGTCATCGAAAGGCTTCTCCAGAAAATCCAGTGCCCCTCGCTTGATCGCCTCCACCGCGAGCGGGACATCCGCATTCGCGGTAATAACGATGACAGGAAAAACGAGCCCCAATTCCTTCAGTTTCGCCAAGAGCTCTATACCGCTCATTCCCGGCATGCAGACATCCATGATGACGCAAGCGGTGTTGTCTCCGTCTACGCGATCGAGGAATTCTGAAGCGGAGTCGTGAGTTTGAACACAAAACCCATTCCTCGCCAGAATGAGTGCAACCGAATCCCGGATGATGGCGTCATCGTCGATGACGTGAATGACGTTCGCTTTGCTCATCGGAGCGGCCTTCTCCCTCGCCCTCCACGCCACACTGACGGTGCCGAGCGATCGTCGCCCCGTCTATTGCGCGGGCGTTGCCTGGCGCGGCTACGTTTCTAACTAAAGCGTCGTTGGGGATAGTCCAGACCTGGTTCTAACGAGCATTCAATGCCCGGTCCTGCGCAGGCTCCTCTACAACCCGAAGATCGGGCGACACGCCTATTGCAGAGGCTTGGTCCAAGGCGCCAGGCAATCTTGTTCGCGGCGGGCGCCGCGATCCTTCTGGTCAACGTCGCGATCCTGGCTTGGACGTCGCAGCAATCGCAATCGCAGTCCCAATGGGCAAGCCATAGCTTGGAGGTGGAGAACAGGCTTTCGAGATTGCTGCTGCGCCTTCGCACAGCCGAATCGGAACAGCGCGCCTACATGCTGGTCAGCGACAAGACCGCCTATCGAGCGGCCTACCTCGAGGCGACGAAAGAAATTCCGGACAAGCTGAGGGAGATCAGCGCCATGGTCGCGGACAATCCCTCGCAGCAAGCGAGACTGGCCGCGCTCGACCCCATAATTCAGGAGAAGCTTGAAGATTTGGCCATAAAGGTCCGCCTTCTCGAAGGCGGCGACACCGCGACCGCCGTCGACTTGTTCCACCGGGACAGGGGACGTGAGCTGATGGCGGCCATTGAAGAACACGTCGCGCGCATGTGCGCCGACGAGGAGCGGCTCCTGACGACGCGGTCCGAGAATTCTGCGCGCTCGAGCCGGCAATTCTTGTTTGTCGGCATGGCCGACAGTTTTGTCATACTTCTCCTGGGTTGGCTGGCGATATCTTTTTCGCTTCGCACGACCCAGAGTCTCGAGGCGGCGAAGGCCGCGCTCGAAGCCAAGGTCGAGGAGCGCATCGTGGAGCTGCGGGAGGCCAATGACGAATTGCAGAGCTTTGCATACATCGTCGGTCATGACTTACGTGCGCCCTTGGTCAATATCATGGGCTTCACGAGCGAGCTCCAAACGCTGCGTGACGCAATTTTCAAACAGCTCGCACAAACAGGAGAAGCTTCGAACGGGAAGAGGTTTGACGACAAAGCGGCGGAGGCCGAGTTCGATGAAGCGATCGGCTTCATAAAGGCGGCGACCGTGAAGATGGAGCGGCTGATCAGCGCCGTTTTGGCGATTTCCCGCACGGGCAAGCGCGAGCTGAAGCCCGAGAACCTCGACATGTCGGCGCTGGTGAACGGCGTCGTGGCGACTCTTGCCCATGAAGCTCAAGCCGTCGACGCGGAAATCGAAGTGGGCACGCTGCCGCCGGTGCATTGCGACCGCCTTGCCGTTGAGCAGGTGTTTGCCAATCTTCTCGACAATGCGATAAAATATCTGCGCCCTGGCGTGCCGGGGCGCATTCGGATCACTGGATATGCGGCCTCCGGGCGGGTGATTTACGAAGTGCAGGACAATGGTCGCGGAATTGGCGAAGCAGACCAACGGAGGGTCTTCGAGCTATTTCGCCGCGCCGGCGCACAAGATCAACGGGGCGACGGCATCGGACTCGCGCACGTGCGGGCGCTGGTTCGCCGCCTCGGCGGATCGATCAAGCTTACGTCGACGCTACACGCAGGCTCGACCTTCAGGGTGGTGTTGCCTTGCGCCTGCGCCGAGCAGTGAGAGGAAAGTCGAATGACGCCCGTGTCCATCATTATGATCGAGGACGATGGGGGACACGCGCGGCTCATTGAGAAGAATGTCCGCGCCGCAGGGATCACCAACGGCATCACGGCTTTTACGGATGGCGCCAGCGCTCTGCGCCATCTCTTGGGCCCGGACGAGTTGGGCCGAATTAGCGCCGGCCTCGCGCTTCTCATCCTGCTGGACCTCAACCTGCCGGACATGGATGGAGTCGATATCCTTCGGCGGCTTAAGGAAAATGTCCACTTAAGGCGAACGCCGGTGGTGATCCTGACGACAACGGACGACGAGCGGGAAGTCCGGCGTTGCTATGACCTGGGCTGCAACGTCTACATCACCAAGCCGGTGGACTATGCGCGCTTCGCCACCGCCGTGCGCCAACTCGGCTTGTTCTTCTCCGTCATCCAAGTGCCGGAGGCGCCATGAGCCCGTCCTTGCGTATCCTCTATATCGATGATGACCCCGCCGCGACGCGGCTGGCGCAAAAGCATCTGGAGCGAAACGGCTTCATTGTGGAAAGCGCCAACGACGGCGCGAGCGGCGTGGCGCGCGCGGCGCAAGAGGGCTTCGACGCGATCGCTCTAGATCACGTCATGCCGAAGCAGGATGGCCTCGCCACGCTCGCGGCGCTTCGGGCGCTGCCCGACGCTCCGCCGGTCGTCTATGTGACGGCGACCGACGACGGCCACGTAGCCGTGGCGGCGCTGAAGGCGGGGGCCGCCGATTATGTCTTCAAGGACATCGGCGGCGAATTCCTGACGCTCTTGGCGACAGCCTTGGAACAGGCGGTCGCGAAAATTCGCCTGCAAAAAGTCAAAAAAGAAATGGAGGCCGAAATCCGCATCGCCCGTGATCGCTTTCAGGCGCTGGCCGCGGAACGGGAAGTCCTTTTGCGGGAAGTCAATCATCGGGTGGGAAACAGCCTACAGCTGATTTCCTCGCTTTTGGGCATCCAGGAGTTTGCATCGACGGCCGAGGAGGCAAAGTCGGCCTTGCAGCAAGCCCGGCAGCGCGTCATGGCGATCGCGCAGCTTCATAAACAGCTTTACTCGAACGACGTCTCCTCCGTTTCTCTCAACGAATACCTTCACACAGTGGTCAGCGATTTGCGGCGCTCGTCCAGCGATCAGATCACCATCGCCCTGCTCCTGCCTGAGGAGACGATCGAGGTCACGCCCGACCACGCGCTTGCGATCGGCGTCACGATCACGGAGCTCGTACTCAACGCCCTAAAGCACGCTTACCCCGATGGGGAAGGTCCAGTCCGGATCGAGCTGCGAGCGGCACACTCGGAGTGGATGTCCATAATCGTCGAGGATGACGGCGTCGGTCGAGAGGGCCTGGACGGAGCAGCCAATACGGGACTGGGAAAGACGATCGTTTCCGCCATGGCGAGCAAGCTCGACGCCGAATGGGGCTACGACAAGGACCATCCGGGAACACGGGCGACGCTGCGCGTCCGGCGACGCGCGACGGCGAAAGACACGGCTATCTCTCAGTCTGACAGCGCCGATCGGGCTGCTTGAACTCCATCTGGGGCGATGTTCGAGGAATAAGCGCTCGAACCGGCTCTCGGAGTCTTACCCCTGCCCGCTCACGCCGGCGCTGGCGAAAGTCGCCATGTCACGATGGCAGGCGAGCGCCGCCTTGATCACGCCCATTGCAAGTGCGGCGCCCGAGCCTTCGCCGAGCCGCATTCCAAGATCGAGCAGCGGCTTCTTGCCGAGCCGCGCGAGAACTTCCGCATGCGCGCCTTCGGCCGAGACATGGCCGGCGAGGCAGTGGGCGATCGCGTCCTCGCTCAACGCATGCAGCAGCGCGGCGGCCGCGCAGGCGACATAGCCGTCGAGCACGACCGGGATCTTGGCGCGCCTCGCGGCGAGGATCGCGCCCATGACGCCGGCGATCTCCCGTCCGCCGAGGCGCCGCAGGATTTCGAGCGGGTCGGCGAGATGCGGACCGTGAACGCTAAGCGCCGCGTCGATCGCCGCGATCTTGCGGGCGAGCCCCGCGTCGTCGACGCCGGTTCCCCGTCCTGCCCAGCGCGACGCGGGGCCGCCATAGAGCGCCGCATAGATCGCCGCGGCCGCGGTCGTGTTGCCAATCCCCATCTCGCCCGGCGCGAGCAAATCGACGCCCCCGTCGATCGCCTCCATTCCATAGGCGAGGGTCGCGGCCGCCTCGGCCTCTGTCATCGCAGGCTCTTGCGTGAAGTCCCGGGTCGGAAGCTCCAGCGCGAGCTCGAAGACCTTCAGGCCGAGCCCAAAGCTTTTGCAGAGCTGGTTGATCGCCGCGCCGCCGCTCGTGAAGTTTTCGACCATCTGCCGCGTCACGTCGAGTGGGAAGGCCGACACGCCCCGGCCGGCGACGCCGTGATTGCCGGCGAAGACGGCGACCAGGGGCCGGTTGATTTCCGGCTCCGTCTTACCTTGCCAGGCGGCGAGAAATTCGACGATCTCCTCGAGCCGGCCCAGCGCGCCGGACGGTTTCGTCAATTGCGCGTCGCGCGCGCGCACGGCCGCCGCCGCCTCAAGCGAAGGCGCGGGCAGGCCGGCGAGGAGGATGCGGATTTCTTCGAAGGGATTGATCTCGGGCGACATATCGTAAGGTTTAGGAATGCGCCGCCCGCCGGGTTTACGGCGATTGTCGGCTCAGTGAGGATGAGGGATTCGAGGTCCGCCTTGAGAGCCGTCCTCTTGCCTCAGCGCACGGGAGCTGAGGCGAAGGCGAAGGCGACGCGGGTCAGCATGTTGTCGCCGAATTGCTCCTCGGCGCGACGGATCGGCGTGCCGCCGAGGCGTCTGTAAAAGCCCAGGGCCTTCTCATTGTCGGCGAGCGCCCAGACGATCGTCGACAGGCAGCCGTGCTCGGCGAGTTCGCGCCGCGCCGCGTTGAAGAGATCGCGACCAAAGCCAAGCCCTTGATGCTCCGGACGCAAATACAGCTCGAAGATCTCGCCGGCGTAAGGCATGGTCGGCACGCGGTTGCGCCCATAGGTCGCGTAGCCCACGATCTCCGTCTCGAAATCCAGCACGAGAAGGCCGGTGCGCTTCAGGATCGCCGAGCGCCACCAGCGCGGTCCGCGCCGGGCGATCATCCGCTCCAGCTCGACGCCCGGGATCACCCCGCGATAGGCGTCGCGCCAGGAAACGTCATGCGTGTCGGCGATCGCGTCGGCGTCGCTCGCTCTGGCCGGTCTGATCGAGAAGGCGGTCTTGACCATGGGGCAATGTTAGGTCGTGAGAGACCGTCTGCGCAATACCCAGAATCTCGTACGCGGCGCAAAAAAGCGCTTGCATATTTCGAGAGAGCGCAGTTCGCGCGGCGCCGGTCAGCCGGAGACCGCCGACGCGCCGAGGCCCAAGAGCAGCAGCACGCCGATCAGCGCGCGATAGGCGACAAAAGGCCAGGCCGAGAAACGCTCGAGAATGCGCATCAGGCTCCAGATCGCCACCCATGCCGAAATCGATGCGACGATGAGGCCGACAGCGAGGATCGACCAGCCGTGCATATCGAGATGCGCCTTGTACAATTTGTAAAATTCGTGAAGTCCAGCGCCCGCGATGGCCGGAAGGCCCAGAAGAAACGAGAAGCGCGCCGCCTCCTCGCGCTTCAGGTCGAGGAACAGCGCCGCGGTCAACGTCGAGCCCGAGCGCGAGACGCCGGGAATGAGCGCGCCGACCTGCGCGACGCCGACGATCATCGCGTCCTTGAGCGAGAGATGATTGAGCGTTCGCTGATGATTGCAGTAAAGCTCAGCCAGAGCAAGCAGCGCCGACATGACGAGGCAGGACAGGCCGATCACGGTCAACGAGCGCAAGGGCGTCCCGCAAGCGTTCAGGACCGGCGAAAGCACGAGCCCGGCGAGAACGATGGGCACGGTCGCGAGCACGATCCAGACCGCGAAGCGCAGCGTCCAATCCTTGAAATCGCGACGCATGAGCGCCCGCGCCGAGCCGAAAACGAGCGCATGCACGTCGGTCCAGAAATAGGCGATCACCGCGACGAGCGCCGCTGCCTGCATCGCGGCGGAAAACGCCGATCCCGGGTCGCGCCAGCCGAGCGCCGCCGGGACGATGCGCATGTGCGCCGTCGAGGAAATCGGCAGGAGCTCGGTGATGCCCTGGACGACGCCGAGCGCTGCGACCTTGAGATAGCCGAGATCGACGAAACCGGTGTCGAGACCTTCCGTGCAAGCGCTCGCCATGAACCTCTACCCTCGGATGGGGCCGTCCAAGGCGCGAATTGCTCGGGCGGCTAAATCTACGGCGTAGCCTTTTCCCAAAGTAGAGCGGCCGGATCAAGGCGTGGCGAGGAGCGCAGGAGCAAATCGTGAGCCCAGGACGAGGCCCGTCGGGAAGGAGGGGCGCCAAAGCCGGTCCGTGCGACGGGCGTCAGGAGACGCCCTATGGCGCGACGGGGTGGGTGAAGGCCTTCCTCCTGCCCCCGCCCGGCGGTCTTCGACCGCCAAAACGACGCGAAGGCCTCTCTTTTATTTGTGCAGCCCCAGAGGCCAGTATCGGTGCGGAAAGCGGATTGCCGGCAAGGCTGCGCCTTGGAGAGAATGGTCAGCCACAGGTTAAGGTTGATCAGCTAGAATACGCCCATCAATCGGCCCTTGATGAACATGGACAGCATCCCCGCCAAGAACCCGAGCCCAAAGACCACCGCGGTTTTGAAGCGCGCTTCTCCGCCGAAAGCCCATGTCACCGCAAGCATGAGGGCAAGGGCGACGACGACGCCTATCGCGTAGCGAATAAGCGAAGCGCTCACGCCGCCTCTATCCGCCAATGCGCTTCATGAAACAGTTCGCGTGTCTCTTTTGGCGGATCGGATCGCTTCAGGAAGCTCATGCTCGACCTGATGTGCAGGCGCCTCCGCTTTCGCTCCGTGGCCATCGCTGCCGTAGTGATTTGCGGCGTGCGCCTTTTCCATATCGTGGATCGATTCTTGGACACGCTTGCGCACTTTCTCCAATTCAGGCTGATCGCACACAAGTTCAGCGAGAGCGGCGCAAGGAGAGGGGGAGAAAGCAAACGTCACAAGGAGAGAAAGGTTCTTCATGGGACGCCCTCGAGAGTTGGGGCAACGTAGCGGTCGACGACGCGCTCTTTCGACTGAAACTGTGTCGGTTCCATCCCTGGGCAAGGTTGATGAAGATATTTTTGGCGCGATTTATCAAGCGTCGCATCAGCAATCGCCTGAGTCCGAAGTGGTCGGCCCCCGCGACGGAGCTTTGAGGGAGAGCCTCGTTGGATTTGGGTATTGGGAGCGGAGGGGCTCAGACGGCGCTGGTCCTTGCTGGCGCTGCTTTAGGGAGCCTCGCAATCGGGTCGGCGGCCTGGGTTTGGCTCAAGTGGCAAATATTCGGCTTTGCCGGAACGGCCCTTTGCGGGTCAGGCGCCCTGCTTCTGGGCCTTTCGCTGTGGCATTCCTTGGCACCGGGTATCGAGAAGTCTCAGGAGCCTTCGCCGAAGCTCCAAGCGACGCTTGAAAAGATTGCAAAGCTCACGACGGACCAGACGGAAACCATGAGCAGCATCCACTCCGAGCTTCTGCAGGAGAAACAAGCTATCAAAGACCTCGTCGCGCAGATGGACGCCTTGCGATCCAAATGCGACGCCTCGCGGCGCGCGTCGATGGGGTCCAACGGGTCGAAGGAAGGCGACGTTGAATCGGGCGCCGACGCCAGATTAACCCGACTTCGCCAACTGGTGTGGATATATACGATTTTCGGCGCGGTTTTGGGGTCTAATGCATTGTTTCTGTGTAGGCGCGGAGTTGAGAAGGGCTTGTAGTGCCGACCAAGGCCCTTGTGCGCGGGCGGGAGAGGCGCGAGTCCTGCGTCATGTTTTTGCGCCACAAGATTCGCTGCAAGGACGGCAAGGAGCATCGTTCGTGGTCGGTGGTGGAGAACCGTCGACTGCACGACGGCCGGGTGGCGCAGCGGCAAGTTCTCTATCTGGGGGAGATCAACGACAGCGAGAAAGCCGCGTGGAGCAAGGCGATCCAGGTTTTCGACGCGGACGCCGCGCAGTCGCGGCAGATGGCGCTGTTTCCGGAAGATCGCGCGGCGCCCGTTCTCGACTGCGACGTCGTCTCGGTTCGTCTGAGCGAGATGCGTCTGCGACGGCCGCGACAATGGGGCGCTTGCTGGCTGGCGATGCTGTTGTGGGATCAGCTGCGGCTCGACGCGTTCTTTACGCCGCGTCTTGCGCCCTCGCGGGAGGGAACGAGCTGGCTCAACGTGCTCAAGACGCTCACCGCCTATCAGCTGATCTCGCCGGGAAGCGAATGGCGCCTGCATCGGCATTGGTTCGAGCAAAGCGCGACCTGATTACGCCCTTGCGTCAGCCGAAATTTCGTGTGAGAACAAAAACAGAACATTCTGTTTTTGGGAGGGTTCGGCCATGGCGCGCAATGGAGGGTTCGGCCATGGCGCGCAATAAGGTGCAATTCCAGAAAGGTCTCAGCGAGACCGAGTTCAACAAGGCCTACGGCAGCGAGGAGCAGTGTCACGCGGCGCTGGTCAACTGGCGCTGGCCGAACGGGTTCGAATGCCCCGATTGCGGCGGTAAGGCGCACTGTGTCGTGACGCGCGGGATGCGCCTGCTGTTCCAATGCGGCGCGTGCCGCAAGCAGACCTCGGTGCGCGCCGGGACCATCTTCGCCGCCAGCAAACTGCCGCTGCGCCTGTGGTTTTCCGCCATGTATCACCTCACGCAAACCAAGCAGGGCATCTCCAGCCTCGAGCTCGCGCGACGGCTCGGGATCACCCAGAACGCCGCCTGGAAGATGAAGCACAAGCTCGCGCAGGTCATGATCGAGCGCAACGCCACGAAACGCCTGAAGGGAAAGATCCAAATGGACGACGCCTATCTCGGCGGCGAGCGTTCCGGGCCTCCCGGGCGCGGCGCCGAAGGCAAGACGCCCTTCGTCGCCGCGGTCCAGACCACCGACGATGGCAAGCCGCATCAGATCATCTTGCGGCGGGTAAAGGCCTTCAGCAAGCATGCGCTGAAAAAGCTCGCCAGCACGGCGTTGACGCCGGGCGCCGAGGTCGTCTCCGACGGCTTGGCCTGCTTTTCCGCCGTCGTTGAGGCTGGTTGCTCGCACAAGGCGATAATCGCCGGGTCAGGCTCCAAGGCTGCAAGAGCCGCCGTCAAGAACCCCACGTTCAAGTGGGTCAACACGGCGCTTGGCAACATCAAGGCGGCGCTCCTCGGAACATACCGCGCCGTGCGAGAAAAGCACGCTGCCCGTTACCTCGCCGAGTTCGAGTATCGCTTCAATCGAAGATATGATCTCGGCCAGATGATCCCGCGTCTCGCCGCCGTCGCTCTCTCAACCGCCCCCATGCCCCACCGACTCCTCAAGCTGGCTGACCTTCAGGCGTAATCAGGAAGCGCGATGGGCGATCTCTTGGGCGAAGACATGTCGCTCGTGCAGCCGAGCACGCTCTATCGCTGCCTCGACAAGCTCGCCGCGCACAAGCAGGCGCTGTTCTCCTACCTGCAGCAGCGCTGGAAGGACATGTTCGGCGCCGATTTCGAGGTGCTGCTTTACGATCTCACCAGCACCTACTTCGAGAGCGATCCGCCGGAAGGCGAGAGCAAGCGCAAGTTCGGCTACAGCCGCGACAAGCGTCCCGACTGTGTGCAGGTCGTCATCGCCCTGATCGTGACGCCGCAGGGCTTTCCGCTCGCCTATGAGGTCATGGACGGGAACACCTCCGACAAGACCACGCTGAAGGCGTTCCTGGCCAAGATCGAAGGCCAATACGGCAAGGCCAAGCGCATCTGGATCATGGATCGCGGCATTCCGACCGAGGAGGTTCTGGCCGAGATGCGCGCGGCCGACCCGCCGGTTCGCTATCTCGTCGGGACGCCGCGCGGCCGGCTGACCAAGCTGGAGAAAGCCTTCATCGCCAAGCCCTGGGAGAAAGCGCGCGCCAGCGTGCGTGTGAAGCTCGTCGAACATGAGAACGAGACTTACGTTCTTGCGCGCAGCGACGGGCGCCGCGCCAAGGAGAGCGCCATGCGCAACCGCCGTCTGCGCAAGCTGATCCGGCGTCTGCGCGAGTTGCAACAGCAGGATCTGACGCGCGACGAACTGCTGATGAAGCTCGGCGCGGCGAGAAAAGAAGCAGGCCGCGCTTATGGGTTGATGAGGATCGAGACGCCGGCGAAGGATCAGCCGGTGACGGCGGAGACCTTCCGCTTCGCGCTCGATCGCAAGAAGCTGCGCCAGGCGCGCCGCCGCGAGGGCAGCTATCTGTTGCGCTCCAACATCGGCGGCGGCGCGCCGGAAGAGCTGTGGCGCATGTATCTGCAATTGGTCGAGATCGAGCAGGCGTTCAAGGAATTGAAGGGCGACCTGGCGATCCGACCCATCCATCATCAGCTCGACGCGCGCATCGAGGCGCACATCTTCATCGCGTTTCTGGCCTATTGCCTGCAAGTGTCGCTGAAGCAGCGCCTGAAGGCGCTGGCCCCGGGGCTGACGCCGCGCGCCGTCTTGGAAAAGTTCGCGGGCGTGCAGATGATCGACGTGGAGCTGCCGACGACGGACGGCCGACTCGTCGTCCTGTCGCGCTACACGGAGCCAGAAGACGATCACAAGCTGCTGCTGCAGCGGTTGCAGCTTCACCTGCCAGGGCAGCCCCCGCCCAAGATCGCCGCTCCCGCCGCCGCCTGATCCAAAACCTCCCGTAGTGCCGACCTTTAATGTTCGGCTCGAAGGATTCCAATCACTTAACCTGCACGCGCCGCCTCAGTTGGCGAAGTCGGGTTAAGCGTCTTGCTCGACAAGGTTCGCTATCACCTCATGATGTGGGACCCGAAGGAAGCGATGCGTAACCTCGTGCTGTTGAAAAATGGCCTTCGGTCTGCGCAGCAGAATTTCAAAAAAACACAAAAACGCTTTTGAGGAGCCGATTGATATTCGAGCGCTCGATCGCAAAATCAACGATGTCATCGGCGCCCTCAAGAAATATTCTGTGCAGGGCTACAAATCCGAGCAGTTCGATTCTCTCGAATACAACATCGTCCAACGAACGCTGGACGATGTGGAGCGCGGCATTACGACCCTGGAATCCGCGCGAAACAGGATGCAGCAGGACCCTGCGGCTCCGCCAGGATAAAATGGCGGCGCCGCCGCCTCACGTTCCCGTCAAAAACCGCGCCTTGATCAGGCATTCCGCATATTCCTCCCGCGCGGTCGAATCGGCGACGATCGCCGAGCCGACGTTGCAGACGAGGTTTCCGCCGGGAAAAATCGTCAGCGTGCGGATCGCCACGTTGAAGCGCACCTCGCCGGAGGGCGTGATGAGGCCGAGCGAGCCGCAATAGACGCCGCGCGCCGCGCATTCGAGATCGCGGATGATTTCCATCGCGCGAATCTTCGGCGCGCCGGTCACCGAGCCACAGGGGAAGAGCCCGGCGAAGAGCCCGGCCAAGCCGACGTCCGCGCGCAAGCGCGCGGCGATCCCCGAGGTCATCTGATGCAACGTCGGATAGGTCTCGACAGTGAAGAGATCCGTGACCTTGACCGAGCCGACCTCGGCGAGACGCGACAGATCGTTGCGCAAGAGATCGACGATCATCAGATTTTCGGCGCGGGACTTCTCGTCCTCGACGAGATGTTTGGCGCGGTTCATGTCTTCCGGCGGCAGGAAGCCGCGCTGCGCCGTGCCCTTCATCGGCCGCGCCCGGATGTCGCGGCCCCTCGCCTCGAAGAAAACCTCCGGCGACAGCGACACGACAGTCTCCGGACCGAGCGCCACGACGCCCCCGAAGGCCACGGGCTGGCGCTTGCGCAGCGCGTCGTAGAGCGCCAGCGGCTCGCCCTCATAGCGACCGTGAAGCGGGAAGGTCAGATTGATCTGATAGACGTCGCCCGCAAAGATATAGTCGCGGCACTTCTGGAAGCGCTCGGCGTATTCCGTCTCGCTCCAGGCCGGGGTGAGCGCGATGCGCTCGAAGGCCGGCGCCCGCCGGGCCTCGGGGGGAAGCCTTTGCGGCGCGTCGAAGACGCCAAAGGCGAGCAGCGGCGTCGGCGAAAGCGGCGTGGCCTCGGCGCTGAACTTGGGCTCCAGCGCGTAGCCGAGCTCATAGCTCGCATAGCCCGCAAGAAAGCTTCCGGCTTTCGTCGCCGCCTTCATGCGGGCGAAGGCCTCGGCGACCTCGCCCGGCGCCCTAGCCAGGATCAGCTCGCGCGGCTCCTCGAACAGCAGCGCGCGACCGCCCTCGCGCCCGTCTTCAAACAGCACGAAGGGGCGCGTCGGCGGGGCGTTCGACATCTTCAAAGCGGGGAATGGGGCGGCGTCGGTCATGGACGGAGACTAGAGATCCCAATCACTATAGCAGTTGCGCGCGCCAAGGACATGGCGCGCGCTCATTTTGCGACGCTTGGCCCGCGTTCAGCTCAATTTCCCTAATTCGCCTGCGCCCGCGGCGGATTTGGCGGCAAGATCGGCAAGACGATCTGCGGCGCAGAGCCGGTCAGCGACTTGAGGAAGGCTTCGATGCCGGCGATCTCTTCCGGCGCGAGCGTCACGCCGAGCTGCGTTGCGGCCATCACCGCCACCGCCTCCTTCAGATCGTCGGTTCCACCGCTATGGAAATAAGGCGCGGTCAGCTCGACGTTGCGCAGGTTTGGAACCTTGAAGACGTATTTGTCCTCGACCTTCTTGGTCACCGTGGCTCGACCCCAATCGTCCGGCGGCAGCAGCTCGGCGCTCGGGCTTTGAGCAACGCCGAAGCGCGCATAGCTCGTTCCGCCGAGGTTGACGCCGCTGTGGCAGCCGGCGCAGCCCTTCTCGATGAAGAGCGCCAACCCCTGAAGCTGCGCCGGCGAGAGCGCCGCGTCGTCGCCCTTGAGCCAGCGGTCGAAGGGCGCGTCGGGCGTGATCAGCGTCGCTTCGAACTGCGCGATCGCACGCGCGACATTATCGTAGGTGACGGGATCGGCCGCGTCCGGGAAGGCCCTCTTGAAGGCGTCAACATAGCCGGGGATCGTTTTGAATTGCTCGACCACGTGTTGCTTCGCCAGCGCGGTGACGGCCGGAGAGACCGCCATGGGTCCGCCGCGCGTCTTGAGCAGCGCCGCTGGACTGCTCATGACCGAGGCTTCGACCTGCTCTTTCAGACTGGCGGCGCGGCCGTCCCAATATTGCGACACATTGAAGACCGCGTTGAAGACGGTCAGCACGTTGCGGCCGCCGAGCTCTCCCGGGTGACCTGCGGAGAGGGATTGTCCGCTGACGCCGCCCAAGGACGGGTTGTGGCAGCGGCTGCAGCTCAGGTCGCGGTTTTCGGAAAGGCGCGGATCGAAGAAGAGCATCTTGCCGAGCGCAATCTTCTCGGGCGTCGTCGCCTCTCCGGGAAAGGCAGGCGCAGTCTGTGGAATGGGCTGGAAAAGACCCTTCGCCTTGTCGCGCAGGCTGTCCTCCGCCAACGCCGGACCTCCGAGGAGAAGGCAAAGAAGCGGCAGCGTCGAACCCAGGCGCAATTTCATTTCATCTCTCCCTCGCGCGACAAGCTTTGAGACCATAGCACGCCAAAGACGCCGCGAGCGCCGCGCGCATTCGACGCAGGGGTTTGCGATCCCCCGCCCGCCCGCGCTCGAGGGGGCGGCGGCCCACATCCCCCTTCAGGCCGGATCGAGCCACCCCGGGAGACGATCGCGCGCAATCAGCTCTTCAATGGTCTCGCGCGGACGAACGATCGCGAATTTTTCGCCCGCAACGAGCGTCTCCGCGATGAGCGGTCGCGAATTATAGGTTCCCGCCTGCACGGCGCCATAGGCGCCGGCGCTCAGCACGGCGAGCAGGTCGCCGCTCGAAACCGCGGGCATGTCGCGGTCCAGCGCCAGGTAATCGCCGGTCTCGCAGACCGGGCCGACGACGTCGGCGATGAAGCGCGGACCGCCCTTTTCCTCGGCGACCGTTACGATTTCGTGGTGCGCGTCATAGAGGGTCGGACGCACGAGGTCGTTCATGCCGGCGTCGACAATCACGAAGTTCTTCTCCTCGCCGCGCTTCACGTAGATGACGCGCGTGACGAGCGCGCCGGCGTTGCCGACGATGAGACGTCCCGGCTCCAGCACCAGCTGCAACCCGGAGCCGGCGAAGTGGCGGCGCACGATCGCAGCGTAGCGGTCGGGATGGTAGGAATTGGGGTCGTCGTCCTCGCGATACGGGATCCCGAGACCGCCGCCGAGATCGACGTGACGGATCGCATGGCCGTCGGCTCTGAGCTCACGCGTGAATTCCGCGAGCAACGAGAAAGCTTCGTCGAAAGGCGCGAGATCGGTGAGCTGGGAGCCGATGTGCATGTCGACGCCAGCGACGTCGAGCCCCGGCAGCCTCCTCGCTTCCGCGTAGACCGCGCGGGCGCGCGACAGCGGGACGCCGAACTTGTTCTCGGCGCGTCCCGTCGAAATCTTGGCGTGGGTCTTGGCGTCGACATCGGGATTGACGCGAAGCGCGATCGGCGCGCGGCGGCCTTGCGCTGCGGCGATGGCTGAAATCGTCAGGAGCTCCGGCTCCGATTCGACGTTGAAGGAGAAAATGCCGGCGGCGAGCGCCGCATGGATCTCGCTTTCGGTCTTGCCGACGCCGGAAAAGGTGATCCGGCTCGGGGGAACGCCCGCGGCGAGCGCCCGCTTAAGCTCACCGCCCGAAACCACGTCGGCCCCCGCGCCGAGCCCGGCGAGGAGCGCGATCACGGCCTGGTTGGAATTGGCCTTCATCGCGTAGCAGACCAGCGCCTCCTCGGGGCCGAAAGCCCCGGCGAAGACCTCGTAATGCCGGCGGACCGTCGCGCTGGAGTAGCAATAAAAGGGCGTGCCGACCCTCTCCGCCAGCTCGGGCAGAGAAACCCCTTCGGCGTGGAGGACGCCGTCGCGATAAGTGAAGTGATGCATCGGCTAAGGGGTCAGAGCAGGAAGTCGAGCGGGAAGGGGTAGACGGGCGGAGGCCGGTTGCCGGGATCGCCCAAAGGCGGCCGCGTGGGCGCGGGCGGCAGCGCGCCCTCCTCGCTCAGTTTCGGCCGGCGTCCGCTCGCCTGGGCTTGCGCGGCGGCGGCCGCTTCCGCTTGGGCGGCCTGCGCCTGGCGCTCCGCCTGCACGTCGGCCGGCAACTCGAGGGGCCCCTTGCGCCCGCAGCCCGCGACGCAGAGGGCGAGGAGCCCGAGGGCGATGCCAAAAAGGGGTCGGCGCAGGCGCATAGGCGGTCTTTCATCCGTCTCAGACTGGACGGAGGCCCAGTATCGGCGAAGAGTGGCGAAGATTAGGCCCTAAATCGTTAAGGCGCAGCGCATGTTCCGAGGAGAAAGCCTCGCGCGCTAGGCCCGTGCGAGCGCGAGCGTCTTCAATTCGGCGATGGCGCGCGCCGGTTCCAGGCCCTTCGGGCAGGTCTTCGAGCAGTTCATGATCGTGTGGCAGCGATAGAGGCGGAAAGCGTCGTCCACATAGGCGACACGCTCCGCTTCGGCCTCGTCGCGCGAATCGACGATCCAGCGGCGCGCCTGTAGCAGCGCGGCGGGGCCGAGATAGCGGTCAGCGTTCCACCAGTAGCTGGGGCAGGCCGTCGAGCAGCAGGCGCAAAGGATGCACTCGTAGAGGCCATCGAGGGCGGCGCGCTCCTGCGGGGATTGCAGCCGCTCCTTTTCCGGATCCGGCCCCGCCTGCAGCCAGGGCTCGATGGCCGCGTGCTGGGCGTAAAAGCCCGTGAGGTCGGGCACGAGGTCCTTGACCACCGCCATATGCGGCAGCGGATAGATCTTCACGACGCCCTTGATCTCGTCGAGACCCTTCGTGCAGGCGAGCGTGTTCGTCCCGTCGATGTTCATCGCGCAGGAGCCGCAGACGCCCTCGCGGCAGGAGCGGCGAAAGGTGAGCGTCGAGTTGACCTTGTTCTTGATCCACAGCAGCGCGTCGAGGACCATCGGCCCGCAATCGTCCGCGTCCACGAAGAAGACGTCGATGCGCGGATTCTCCGGGGAATCCGGGTCGAAGCGGTAGACGTGGAGCTCGCGCAGGTTGGTCCCGTCGGGACGTGGCCAAGTCTTGCCGGCGAGGGGCCTGGAGTGTGGCGGCAGAGCGAATTCGACCAAGGCGCGGCATTCCCGTTGAGAAGCGGCGGCCCGGAAGGACGCGTCCGCTGAAGATTTCCCTCTCGGACATCTATCGCGGCGGCGCAACAATGTCGACTGGCGCGCCTGTCCCTGGAAAGGAATTGTTCGAGCGAAGCGACCGCGCCAGCTCAAAATGCTGGAGCGGCTTCAGGTTGCAAAACTCTGTCAACTTTTGCGGCGCTTCGCTCGAGGCGGCTATTCGTGCGCCGGCGCCGGGGCCGCCGCTTTCGTCGGCGGCGAGACGAGCGTCGCCGGGGTGAAATGCGCCTGGCGCGCGCCGTTCGTATAGTCGCCTTCGAAGTTCATCAGACCGATGAAGACCAAGAGCGCCATGGGCGGCGCCAGGATCGCCACGACCAGCGCTAGCCGCTCCCAGGCCATATGCATGAAGATCGCGATGATGAAGCCCGCCTTCAGCAGCATGAACAGGACGATGAGCGACCAGCGCATCATTCCCTGCACGTCGAAGTAATCGACGAGATAGGAAAAAGTGCTGAGGACGAACAGCAGCAGCCAGACGAGGAGATAGAGCTTGAGCGGATGCTGCTGCCCATGAGCTTCCGCAGCCGGCTTCGTCGCCTTGGCGCTGGCGGCGTGCCCGTGCGCCGCCTCGCCGATCGAAACTTCCGTCGTCGCTGTCATGTCCACACTCCTGCTCTATTGCGGCGCCGCCGCGCCGCCTGACGTTCCCAGTGCTTTGCCGCGCGGCTCTCGCTTTCTCGCGCCGACCCTACCAAAGATAGAAGAAGGCGAAGATGAACACCCAGACGAGATCGACGAAGTGCCAGTAGAGGCCGAGCGTTTCGACCACGTCATAGGTGCCGACGCGTCCGGTGAAATAGCCGCGCTTGTCGCTCTCGTAGACGCCGTTCCAGACGTTCCGGGAGAACCATAGCAGCGCGAGCACGCCCATCGAGACGTGGAAGCCGTGGAAGCCGGTGATCATGAAAAAGCAGGAGCCGAACTGCGCCGCGCCGAAGGGATTGGCCCAGGGGCGCACGCCCTCGTGGATGAGCTTCGTCCACTCGAAGGCCTGCATGCCGACGAAGGCCGCGCCGAAGAAGGCCGTCGCCCAGAGGAGATAGGCGCACAGCTTCCGGTTCTTCGAGTAGCCGGCGTTGACGGCGAGCGCCATCGTGCCGGAGCTCGTGATGAGGTCGAAGGTCATGATCGCGATGAGGATCAGCGGGATCTTCCGGCCGCCGATCTCGAGCGCGAAAATCTCGCTCGGGTGCGGCCACTCGGTCGTCGTCGACAGGCGCACGGTCATGTAAGAGATCAGGAAGCAGCTGAAGATGAAAGTGTCGCTGACGAGGAAGATCCACATCATCGTCTTCGCCCAGGAGGCGCTCTTGAAGGAGCGTTGATCCGAGGCCCAGTCGCCGAAGAACCCGGTCAAGCCGGCGGGCCGCTCTGGGGCGTGAGGCGCCGGCGCATGGATGGTTTCGCTCGTCATTTTTCTGTTCCCCATCCCTTCAGGAGAGCACCCTGCGGCATAACGCGCCGAATTCGTTCATTTCGCCCGCCAACAAGGCGAGCATGACCAGCCAGACGGCGAGCAGGAAGTGCCAATAGGTCGCGCAAAGCTCGACGCTCGTTTGCAGCGCGAGCCGCTCGACCGGCCGCCAGGCCTTGTCGATCGTGCGCGCGAGAGCGACGAGACCGCCCAGAAGATGCAGGCCGTGGACGGCGGTGATCAGGTAGAAGAATGCGTTCGCGGCGTTGCTCGCGGCATAGTAGCCGTCGGCGATGAGCTCCCTCCACGCCCAGAGCTGCCCAAGCAGGAAACAGCCGGAAGTCCCCGCGGCGATTTTCAGCAGCATGCGCAGCCGCGCCCGGTCGTCGCCCGCCGCGGCGAAATAGGCCCACTGCAGCGCGCCGCTGCTCGCCACGAGGAAGGCCGTGTTGAGCCATAGGATGCGCGGGAGAGGCGGATTCTGCCAGTCGGGCGAACCCATCCGCATGAAAAAGGCCGCCGTCAGCAGCGAGAATATGCAAAGCGCGACCGCGAGAAAGACTGCGAGCCCCACCTTCGCCGCAGGGGGAGGAGAAGCGAGTTCAACCCGGCCGGGGCGGTTGGCGACGCCGACGGCCTCGCCCTCCTCCAACCAGTCGGCGCGCATGACCCCTTCGCGAGCGAGCCACAGGACGACGACCGACGCGATGAAGACGAAGAATAGCCCCATGACGCTCATGTGGCGTGTTCTCCCTTCAGCGGCGGCGCGTTCTGCGGGAGGAAGTCCTCCGGCGCGCCGGGGACGCTATAGGCATAGGCCCAGCGATAGACGACGGGCAGCTTGGGCCCGAAATTGCCGTGGCCGGGAGGCGTCTCCGGCGTTTGCCATTCGAGCGTCGTCGCGCGCCAGGGATTGGACCCCGACGGCTTGCCGTGCCGCAAGCTCCAAAAGACGTTGAAGAAGAAGATGGCCTGCGCCGCTCCGACGGTGAGCGCCGCGACCGTGATGAAGATGTTGAGCGTCGCAGCCGAGGGCGGGAGCCAGGAGAGGTCGCCAAGCTCATAGAAGCGGCGCGGGACGCCCTGAACGCCGAGATAATGCATCGGGAAGAACACCGCATAGGCGCCGAGGAAGGTGATCCAGAAGTGGATCTTGCCGAGCCTCTCGTCCATCATCCGGCCGGTCATCTTCGGATACCAGTGGTAGATCGCGCCGAGAATGACCAGGATCGGCGCGACTCCCATCACCATGTGGAAATGCGCGACGACGAACATCGTCCCAGAGAGCGGCACGTCGACGATGACGTTGCCGAGATAAAGGCCCGTCAGTCCGCCATTGACGAAGGTCACGAGGAAGCCGAGCGCAAAGAGCATCGGCGTCGTGAAATGGATGTCGGCGCGCCACAGCGTCAGCACCCAATTATACACCTTCAGCGCCGTCGGCACGGCGATCGCGAGCGTCGTGATCGCGAAGAAGAATCCGAACCAGGGATTCATCCCGCTCACATACATATGATGGCCCCAGACGACCAGGCTCAGCACGCCGATCGCGACGATCGCCCAGACCATCATCCGGTAGCCGAAGATGTTCTTGCGGGCGTGCGTCGCGAGGAGGTCGGAGACGATGCCGAAGGCCGGCAGCGCCACGATGTAAACCTCGGGATGGCCGAAGAACCAGAACAGATGCTGGAACAGGATCGGGCTGCCGCCCATCGTGTTCTTTTGCTCCCCGAATTCGACGATCGCCGGCATGAAGAAGCTCGTGCCGAGCAAGCGGTCGAAGAGCATCATGATCGCGGCGACGAGAAGCCCCGGAAAGGCGAGCAGCGCCAGCACCGCGGCGGCGAAGATGCCCCAGACCGTGAGCGGCATGCGCATCAACGTCATGCCGCGCGTGCGCGCCTGCAGCACGGTCACGACATAGTTGAGGCCGCCCATCGTGAAGCCGACGATGAAAAGGCCGAGGGAAATGAGCATCAGAACGATGCCGCCGTCATGGCCCGGCGTGCCGGTCATGATCGCCTGCGGCGGATAGAGCGTCCAGCCGGCCCCGGTCGGGCCGCCTGGCACGAAATAGCTCGCGAGCAGCACGAGCACCGCGAGAAGGAAGACCCAATAGCTCAGCATGTTGACGAAGGGGAAGACCATGTCCCGAGCGCCGACCATGAGCGGAATGAGATAATTGCCGAAACCGCCGAGCAGTACGGCGGTCAAGAGATAGACCACCATGATCATGCCGTGCATCGTGACGGCCTGATAATAGAGATTGGCGTCGAGCCAGGAGAACGTCCCCGGGAAGGCGAGCTGCAGCCTTATGATCCACGACATGACGAGGCCGAGCAGCCCGACAGCGGTGGCCGTTCCCCCATATTGGATCGCGATATATTTCGCGTCCTGCGAGAACACGTATTTCCCGAGCCACGTGTGGGCGTGATAGAGATCGAGCTCAGGAACCTCCGCTGCCGGGACGCCGTGCTCTTCGGCGACCGTTGCGTCGCTCATCGTCGCCTCAGTCATTTCTTTTTCTTCTCCTTCGCCGCCGTTGCGGCGCGCGCCCCGCGGGAGGCTCGCGCCTTGCGACGACGCGATTGGTTATGGGTTCCTCGCCTCATGGCGGGATTGGCCCTTGGCTTTACGCATATCCAGGAAGGTCTGCTGTGAGCCGAGCCACTTGTCGTAGTCGGCCTGCGTGTCGACGACGAGCTTGCCCCGCATCTGCGGATGGCCGATGCCGCAATAGGCGGCGCAGAGAATGTCGTATTCGCCCGTCTGGGTCGGCGTGAACCAAAGATAGGTCACCATTCCGGGCACGAGATCCATCTTGGCGCGGATCTGAGGGATGTAGAAATCATGCAGCACGTCGGCGGAGCGCAGCAGCACCTTCACGGGCTTGTTCACCGGAAGATGCAGCTCGCCGTTGGTGATGATGATGTCGTCTATGCTCTTGGGATCGGCCGGGCTCACGCCGAGCGGATTGTCGCCGTCTATGTAGCGCACGTCGCTCGAGCCCAGCTTCCCGTCGGCGCCGGGCAATCGGAAGCTCCAGTTCCACTGAACTCCGAAGGCCTCGACCTCGGTTGCTTCCTTGGGAACGTTGATGAACTGATCCCAAACGATCAATCCGGGCGCGAGCAGCGCCATGACGGCCAATGTGGTCAATCCGGCGAGCCAGGCTTCGAGCTTCTGATTCTCGGGTTCGTACTCGGCGCGACGGCCTTCCGCGTGATGAAAACGATAGAGGCAATAGGCCATGAACAGCACGACCGCGACGAAGCCCGTCGCGGTCACCGCAAAGGTCAGACCAAGCGTGCCGTCAATGAAGCCCCAATTCGAGGCGATCGGCGTGGAGTGCCAGGGGCTGACCAGATGAAACAGCACGGAGGCGGCCACGACCAGGACCATAACGATTGCGACGGCCATGCTCTTTTCGTCCTCCTGCGTCGGTCGCTCAAAAAAGGGCGCCGATCTCAATTTTTATTGTCCGTCGTATCGCATAATTAGCGGGCCGCGTCAAAAAGTCGCGGAGTAATTTATCGCGCTTAATTATGCGACTCTTGCGTCCAATCGAACGCCGCGAACGCTCCGAGCAGCGCGTCTTCGTCAGGAGAATTGCTGACGAGCATTCTTAGCGCGCCCAAGGGGCTGAGAGCGGCGGCGGTCTCTGCCGAAATGGCGAAGTGGACGAGCGCCCGCGCGGCCGTCACGAGATTGTCGCGCAGGAGGAGCCGCGCGAAAATCTCGGCGCTGCGCGGCGAATAATGCAGCGCCGCCGACAGCTCGCCGCGCGCCAGACCCTCCGCCGCTTCGCGCGTCAGCGCCGCCGCCGCGCGCGCTTCATAGGTCTCGAGCACGAAGACCTTGCGCCCCGCCTGGCGCAGCGCGGTCTCGATCGTTTCGCGGCGCTGCCGGCCCGCGAGATAAAGCAAGCGTCCCGGAGACGGGCAGCGCTCTAAAATCGCGGGAAGGAGCGCGGCGCTTTCCGGCGCGACCCCCGCGACGCGCCACCCGCGCCGCTCCGCAAGCGCCGCGGTGCGCGCGCCGACCGAAAAAAGCGGCAGACGGCGCAAGCTTTCGGGTTGATCGCCGTGCTCCAGGGCCTTGGCGCTGGTGACGATGACGGCGTCGAATTCCTCGGCCGGGATTTCCGCGCCCGTCGCGACGATCTCGAGGACAGGAGAAAGCACGCAGGCGAAGCCCATTTCGGCAAGCTTCTCGGCGGTGCGCCGAGCGTCCTCGCGGGCGCGCAGGACGAGCACGCGTCTCATGACAGGCTTGCGACGCCGCCCGGGAGCAGCCTCAAGATCTCGCGCGCCGCGCTCGCGCCGATCGGCGCGGCGTCGGCCACGCGGCCCTCCCCGCCCGCCGCGAAAGTGCGGCTGCCGTCGGCCTGCAACGCTTCGCCGCGAAAATTCAGCGCGTCGCCCTCGACGACCGCCAAGCCGGCGATCGGCGTGCGGCACGAGCCGTCGAGCGCCTTGAGAAAAGCGCGTTCGGCGGCGAGCGCCGCGAAAGTCGCAGCGTCGAGGATCGACGCAAGCGCCGCGCGCGTCGCCGAATCCGCGGCGCGGCAGGCGATCCCGATCGCGCCCTGTCCGGCCGCGGGAAGGAAGGCGTCGAGCGGCAGGATTTCGGTCGCGCGCGCCGCAAAACCAAGGCGGCGCAGCCCCGCGAGCGCGAGTAGCGTGCCGTCCACGGCGCCGCTTTCGACCTTGGCGAGCCTCGTTTCGACATTGCCGCGCAGGAGAACGGTGTTCAAATCCATGCGGAACCGCTTCACCTGCGCGGCGCGGCGCAGCGAGGCCGTGCCGATCAGCGCCCCCTCGGGCAGCTCACCCAGCCTTGCGCCGCCGCGGCCGATAAAAGCGTCGCGCGCATCCTCGCGCGGCAGATAGCCTGCGATGTCAATCTCTTCGGGCAGCTCGGTCGGGAGATCCTTGGAGGAATGCACGGCGAAATCGATCTTGCCGGCGATGAGCGCGAGATCGAGCTCGCGCGTGAAAAGGCCCTTGCCGCCCGCTTCAGACAGCGCGCGATCCTGGATAAGGTCGCCGCTCGTGCGGATGACGACAATGCGAAAATGCTCGGGCGCGACGCCGTGCGCCGCGGCGAGGCGCGCGCGCGTCTCGTGGGTTTGCGCAAGCGCGAGCGGCGAGCCGCGCGTGCCGATTCTGAGGGGCGGAATGCTCATCGACGGTCCTGATGGGGAGCGCGACTATAAGGCGGCGCAGCGCCGCGGCAAGCCGGGCCTCGCCTCCCGGCGCGGAAAGGCTTTAGATTGCGGCCTCATCGAAAGGCTCGAGCGCCATGATCCAGATCACCCTGCGCATCGCGATCGACGAAAGCGAGATTGAACTCGATTTCGCGCGCAGCTCCGGCGCGGGCGGCCAGAACGTCAATAAGGTCGAGACCGCCGTGCGGCTGCGCTTCGACGCGGCGCGCTCGCCCAATCTGCCGCAACCGGTGCGCGCGCGGCTGGCGGCGCTCGCCGGCCGGCGCATGACGCGGGACGGCGTCATCATGATCTTCGCGCAACGCCACCGCACGCAGGAGCGCAATCGCGCCGACGCGCTCGAGCGGCTTCTGGAGCTTCTGCGCGCCGCCGCCGCGCCGCCGCCGCCGCCACGCCGCCCGACGAAGCCGACGCTCGGCTCGAAACTGCGCCGCCTCGAAGGCAAGACGCTGCGCGGCAAGGTCAAGGCGTTGCGCGGCCGCCCGGAGGATGGGTGATACGCAGTCAAGGCGATCAGGCGTCGTTTGAAGCGTCAAGCCCCATAGCGCGCAGCCTCGCCTTCTCCGCCTCGCTGAGCGGCGCCGGCGCTAGGGCGGCCCGCCGCCGAAACGCCCGCCAGATCGCGAAACCGCCGGCGCAGAGCGCGATCAGCGGCGCGCCCCAAAGCAGCAACGTCTGCGGCTTCAGGGGCGGCCGCAACAGCACGAAATCGCCGTAGCGCGCGACGATATAGGCCTTGGCCTCCGCGTCGCTCGCGCCCTGACGCAGGCGCTCGCGCAGCAAGAGGCGCAAATCCTTGGCGAGCGGGGCGTCCGAATCGTCGATCGACTGGTTCTGGCAGACAAGGCAGCGCAATTCGGCGGCGATCGCCCGCGCGCGGGCCTCGAGCGCCGGATCGGCGAGCTTCTCGCCGGGGTCGACGGCGAAGGCCGGGCCGAGGAGGCCCACGAGAAACGCCAAGGCCAGCAACAACCTATGGACGCCCTCGCGCGGCCGCCTACCCATGCTGTTTCACCGCGCCGCGCATCCGCTCCACCTGGTCCTGCAATTGCCGCTGGGCGCGGCTGAAGGCGTCATGGAGAGCGAAATCGAAATCTTGGAAACGCTCGTCTTGATGCGGCGTGCGGTCGACGGCGACCTCGCGCTCGTCAGGCAGGCTCAGATGGATCTTTATTTCATAAGGGTCGCCGACATGCCGATGGCCGCTCGGCGCCTTGACCGTGACGCGGCACGCGGTAATGCGACCGAAGCGCTCCTCCAAACGCGATAGATGATGCGCTATTTTGTCGCGGAACTCGGGCGAAGCCTCCATGCCCTGGAATTCGATGTGCGGAGCGCTTTCCATGTTTTTTCTTTCCATTCGACGGGAGCGAGAAGCCTTCGCTAGCGCGAAGCGCCTTGAAGCGGCGGGGCGCTTCTCTCTCCGGGGTTTAACGAATTGCTTTCATGGCGCCTCGGCCAGATATAGTCCACAGCGGCTCCGCCGCCACGGCGGCCTAAGCGCGCCCAGAGTGAGGTTTGCGTGATCGCGGAGACTTTCAAGAGGGTCGAAGTCGCGGTCGGCCGTCGCGGGCTCGGCGGAAACCTTTTCTTACCGCCGCGCGCCTCCGGGCTCATCATTTTCGCGCATGGCAGCGGATCGTCGCGGTTCAGCCCGCGCAATGCGCTCGTCGCCGAGAGCCTCGTCGCGCGGGGCTTCGCGACCTTGCTGTTCGACCTGTTGCATCTGGAAGAATTGGAGAATCGGCACAACGTTTTCGACATCGCGCTGCTGGCGGCTCGCTTGCAGGAAGCGATCGGTTGGGCGTCACGCGAAAGCGAGATTGGCGATCTTCCCATCGGGCTCTTCGGCGCCAGCACGGGAGCCGCCGCGGCCCTGGTCGCCGCGGCGCAGGAACCTGCTTCGATCGCCGCCGTCGTCTCGCGCGGCGGACGCCCGGACCTCGCCGCCGAGCGCCTGACGCATGTCAAGGCGCCGACGCTGCTCATCGTCGGCGGCTTCGATCATGAAGTGCTCGAGCTCAACCGATGGGCGCTGGGCCGGCTTCGCTGCGAGGCGCGTCTCGAGGTCGTCCCCGGCGCCACCCATCTCTTCGAGCAGCCGGGAACGTTGGAGCGCGTCGCTGAAATCGCCGGCGACTGGTTCGTCCGGCACGTCCCCTCCGCAGGCAAGGAAGGAGTCGATGAACCCGCGCGCGCATGACGCTCCATCGAAGGAGGCGCGCAAGAAGCCAGGCGACGCGCCGGATCGGCTGTGGTCGGAGGGCGTGACGCGCACAAGCAACGCGCTCGACCTGGAGAATGGCGTCTTCGCGCTGGACGATCCGCTCGAGATCGCGCGCTCGCTGAAACGCTCGGCGGAGGCGAGCACGCGCCGCAAAAGCGACCCCTTTCGCTCCGCCATGTCGATGCTGACGTTTTACATGAACCGCGCGGGCTCGAACCTGCCGGAGGAACGCAGGGAGGTGTTGGAGAAAGCGAAGAGCGAGCTGCGAAAGCTGTTCGGGCGTTCGCCACAGAGATGAGCTAAAGTGGGCGTCAGCGCCCGCAATTGCTTGGACTTGCTCTTCAGGCGCAGGGGGACGGAATATGGGCATTCCGAGAAGAAACCTTGCATTTGCGCTGGCGACCGCTGGGGCGCTGGCGAGCCAAGCTTTGGCGGGCGGCCCTGCGCCCGCGGGGAGCGCCAACGCCTTTCAAGCGGGAAAGGACCTCGCCGTCAGCCTGTGTTCGCCCTGCCATATCGTCTTGCCCCAGACTTCCGAGCGACGGCCGTCGGGATTAGCCGCTCCGAGCTTCCTCGACATCGCGCAAGGCCCGAAAGCCGCGCCGGAAGCATTGCGCGGGTTCCTGCACTCGACCAACAGCAGCGTGGCGCATCCAGCGGCGATGCCCCATCTCGAGCTGACCGACGAGCAAATCGAGGCGATCGCCGCATATTTGTCGAGCCTGCGCCAACCGCGATGATCGATCATGGATCCGCAGACGGAATTCGGCTCGGGCGTCGGCCGCTGGGAGCACTTCCCGCATGGCGCCGACCTCGGCGTGCGCGGCTTCGGGGCGACGCCCGCCGAAGCTTTCGTCCAGGCGGCGCGGGCTCTCTGCGCGGCGATCGTGGACCTTGGGAGGGTTCGCGGCGACGAGGCGATCGACATTGAGCGCGAGGCCCCGAGCCTCGATCTCTTGCTCGTGGATTGGCTCAACGCCGTCGTCTACGAGATGGCCGCGCGCCGCATGATCTTTGCAACCTTCGAGGTCTCCCTCGCGGGTGACAGGCTGACGGGGCGCGCCTTTGGCGAAAAAATCTCGCGCGAGCGTCACGCGCCGGCCGTGGAGGTGAAAGGCGCCACCTTTACCGAGCTCGTCGTGCGCGAGGATCGGCCGGGGCTCTGGCGCGCGCAATGCGTGATCGACGTTTAGCGCGGCGGTCACGCGACAAGGGAGGACGCGATGGACAGCTCGCGCTTTGAAAAGCTCTCCGACAACGCCTGGCGGATCGAGCCCTTCGGCGCCATGCGCGTTCCGGCGATCATTTATGCGAGCGAAAGCCTGCTCGGCGAGATGGACGACAAGGTCTTCGCGCAGGTCGCCAATGTCGCGATGCTTCCGGGGATCGTGCAGGCGTCCTATGCGATGCCGGATGCGCATTGGGGCTATGGCTTTCCGATCGGCGGCGTCGCGGCCTTCGACGCCGACGCGGGCGGCGTGGTGTCGGCGGGCGGCGTCGGCTTCGACGTCTCCTGCGGGGTTCGCACGCATCTCACCTCGCTCACGCGCAACGAGATCGTCTCCGTGCAGGAGGACCTCGCCAACGCGCTGTATGAGTACGTGCCGGTCGGCGTCGGTGCGCAGGGCGAGATCGCGCTCGGCGAAGAGGAAATGGAGGCCATGCTGACGGGCGGCGCGCGATGGGCCGTCGAGCAAGGTTTTGGGCGCGCGGAGGACCTCGAGCGCATCGAGGAGGAGGGCTGCGCCGCCGACGCGGATGCGGCCGCAGTCTCCGAGCAAGCCAAAACGCGCCAGCGCCTTGAGATGGGCACGCTCGGCTCGGGCAACCACTATCTCGAGATACAGGAGGTCCGGGAGATTTTCGACGCGAAGATCGCCAAAGCCTTCGGCCTCGAGCAAGGCAAATGCGTCGTGACCATCCATTGCGGATCGCGCGGCCTCGGCCATCAGATCGGCACGGAATTCCTGCGTGAGATGGCCGTCGCCGCGCCTGCTTTCGGAGTCGCCCTGCCCGACCGTGAGCTCGCCTGCGCGCCGATCCACTCGGAGCTCGGCCAGCGTTATCTCGGCGCGATGCGCGCCGCGATCAATTGCGCCTTGGCCAACCGCGAGATCATCGGCCATCTGGCGCGGCAGGTGATCGCCGGCTTCTTCAAGCAGGAGGAACTGCCGCTGATGTTCGACGTCTCGCACAACACCTGCAAGACGGAGACTCATCAAGTCGACGGTGTGGCGCGACAGCTCTTCGTGCATCGCAAGGGGGCGACGCGCGCCTTCGGGCCGCGCGCGGAAGGTCTTCCCGCGGCGTTTGCGCCGCACGGACAGCCGGTGCTGATCGGCGGCAGCATGGGCGCTGGCTCGTACGTTCTCGCCGGAACTAAAGAAAGCGAGAGGCGCGCCTTTTCCTCCGCCTGTCACGGCGCAGGGCGGCGCATGAGCCGCCACGCCGCGACGCGCGCCTGGAGCGGGCGGCAAGTCGTCGACGAGCTGCGCGCAAGAGGAATCATCGTCAAGAGCCCGTCCCTGCGGGGCGTCGCCGAAGAGGCGCCCGGCGCGTATAAGGACGTGGAGGCTGTCGTCGATTGCGCCGAAGCCGCGGGCCTCGCCAAGAAGGTCGCCTATCTGGCGCCGCTCATCTGCATCAAGGGCTGACCCGCCACTCCCCGGCGACAGGCCGTCGCGATCCTTGGCCTCCTCGATCGCCGCGACTAAATTCGAACAGGATACTCCATCCAACGCTCCGCCCGAGGATTCCGAAAAAATGACGACGATGGACGTGGCTCCGCCAGCCGTCTTGCGGCTGTTCCGCAGACTGGATTTTGGCTCCGCGCCGGGGCAGAGCGCCTTGGCGGCTTTGCTGGAGCAGTGGAACGCCGCGCGCGGCGGCAGGCCCCTGCCTCTGGCGAGCGCCGTGACCACGCGCCCGAATTTCTTTCCCACTGGCTTTGTGTTTCGACGCCTCGAGGGCGAGCGCGATTATGCTCTCGTCATGGGCTTGGCGACGGCGGAAGCCCTGCTCGGCCCGCTCAGCGCCGACGGGCGATTGACCCGCGCCGAGAACCGGCGCGCCGCGGTTCGTCTGCGGCGCCTATTCGCCGAAGCGCTGAGAACGGGCGAGCCCTTCGTCGCCCAGTTCATCGTGAAGAAACAGGGCCGCGACGTCGCCGCCGTCGATACGCTCGTCGCGCCGCTTTCCGAAGACGGGCGTCAGATCGATTCCTTTCTGGTTGGATTTTCAAGCGAGACTTTCAAAGCCGGCGCGCCGACCGCACAGCAAGCGGAGCCCAGGGACCACGATCTCGCCCTGTTCGCGCTCGACGCGAATCATGAGCTCGCGCAAAAGGTCGGGCGCCTGCTTCGCCTCGGAATCGCGCCGCATGAAGAACGCCGTTTCGAGGACGGCGAGTTCAAGATCAGACCTTTGACGAATGTGCGGAACAAGGATGTCTTCGTCCTCTCCAGTCTTTACGGCGAAGAGGCGGCGAGCGTTTCCGACAAGCTGTGCCGGCTGTTGTTTTTCATCGGCGCCTTGAAGGACGCCGGCGCGCGCTACGTGACGCTCGTCGCGCCATACTTATGTTTTCAGCGCAAGGACCGGCAGACGAAGCCCCGCGATCCCGTCGTCACGCGCTATCTTGCGCAGTTGCTCGAGGCGATGGGGACGGATCGCGTCATGACGATCGACGCGCATAATCTCGCCGCCTATCAAAACGCCTTCCGTTGCGACAGCGAGCATCTCGACGCGCAAGCGCTGTTCGCGCGCCATTTTGCGCCACTCGTCGGCAAGCAGGAGGTCGCGGTCGTCTCCCCCGATCTCGGCGGCGAGAAGCGGGCGGAGCTGTTTCGCGAGCGCCTGGAGAGAACGCTGGCGCGGCCCGTCGCCAAAGCCTTCATGGATAAGCGCCGCAGCCAGGGCAAGGTCACGGGCGATATTTTCGCCGGTGACGTCAGAGGGCGGATAGCAATCGTTCTCGACGATCTCATCAGCGGCGGCGGCACGATGGCGCGCGTGGCGGCGGCGTGCCGCAGGGAGGGCGCGGAGGCGGTATGGTGCGCGGCGACGCACGGCGTCTTCTCTGCGGGAGCCGCCGGCGTGCTCGAAGGCGCGCCCATCGATCGCATCGTCGTCACCGACAGCGTCCCGCTCTCGGCCCATATGAATAGCGATCCGTTGCAGAAGCGCCTAACGGTCGTAAGCGTCGCCAATCTCCTCGCCCAGGCCATCCGATGCTGCCATGGCGGTGGTTCGATCGCCAAGCTATTGGAGTAAGGCGCCTGAAATCCAACCCATCGGCGCAGGGAGCCTCAATGTCGAACAAGGCGCTTTTCGCGGATTTTTACGAATTCACGATGCTGCGCGCCTATTTCGAGCTCGATCTGACGCAAACGGCGACCTTCAGCCTTTTCGTGCGAAAGCTGCCGCAGGTCCGCAATTATCTTCTCGCTTGCGGCTTGAGCGAGCTTCTCGACGATATCGAACAGCTTCGCTTCGGCGATGAAGAGATCGTACAGCTGCGTTCTCAAGGCGAGTTTTCCGAGCCCTTTCTTCACTGGCTGCGCGGCTTTCGCTTTCGTGGCGACATCGTCGCGATGCGCGAGGGAACGCCCTTCTTCGACGAGGAGCCCATTCTCGAAGTCACCGCGTCGCTCCCTGAGGCGCAGTTCATCGAGACCTTGATCCTCAACCGAATTGGATCTCAGACGATTTTCGCCTCCAAGGCGGCGCGCGTCGTCGCGGCGGCAGAGGGACGTCCGGTCAGCGATTTTGGCGCAAGGCGCGCGCAGGGAATCGACGCGGCCATCCGCGGCGGCCGCGCTTTCTTCATCGCGGGCGTCGCCTCGACCTCCAATGTCGCGAGCGGTCTCGCCTACGGCTTGCCCCTTGAAGGCACGATGGCGCACAGCTTCATCGAGGCTTGCGCCTCCGAGAGAGCGGCCTTCGAAGGCTTCCTGAAGATCTTTCCCAACGCGACTCTTCTCGTCGACACTTACGACACGCTCGCCGGCGTGGACAACGCGATCGCCGTGGCCAAGGCGAATGACGGGGATCGCGGATTTCGCGCCATCCGACTCGATTCGGGCGACCTCGCCGAGCTTTCGCGCGGCGCCCGGAAACGGCTCGACGAAGCGGGCCTGCCTGAGGTGGCGATCATCGCGAGTGGCGGGCTCGATGAACGCTCGATCGAGCAACTCTTGGCGGATGGCGCGCCCATCGACGCTTTCGGCGTCGGCTCCGACATGGCCGCCTCCGCAGACGCGCCGACGCTCGACATCGCCTATAAGCTCACCGAATACGCTGGCGAGCCGCGCATGAAGCTCTCTTCCGGCAAGCGCTCGCTGCCGGGGAGGAAGCAGGTTTTCCGCCAGTTCAAGGAGGGCGTCGCGGTTCGCGACGTCATCGGGCTGCGAGAGGAAAATTTGGAAGCCGAGCCTTTGCTTCGCCCCGTGATGACCGGCGGCCGCCGCGTAGAAAGCGAGAGGATCACGCTGGTCGAAAGTCGAAATTATGCAAGGGAGGCGATCGCCGCCCTGCCCCAAGGCCTCCAGGGCCTGGCGTCGCCGCCATCTCCCTATCCCGTCGCGATCAGCGACGAGCTCGCCCTGTTGGAAGAAGAAACGCGGCGGCGCCTGCAACGCAGCCGTCTCAGCGGATCAGGCTAGGGCCTTCTCCGCGAGCGCGAGATAGCGGCCCGCCAGCGGCTCCCATTTTTCCGGTGTGCGCGGCGTCGGATCCAGCAGATGAGCAACCGCGAGCCGCGCCCGCAGAACGGCTCGCCACGCGGCATAAAGCGGGATCAACCTCTGCGGGACGCCAACGCCTAGCTGTTTCGCCACAGCCTCGGCGAGCATAGATCCGATTTCGGGCGCGCCGAGCTGCGCGCATTCGACGCCGAGAAACGCGATCTCGTCGAAGGGATCGACCTGGCGGAGTTCGGCGTTGAACTCCAAGGAGTTGAAGATCGCGATCCCATCGGAAAAGTTCACATGTTCCGGACGAAGGTCCCCATGGCCCTCGACCACGCAGCCGGCGCGCACGCGCTCTTCTAACAGCGGGCGATCGAGAACGAGCCGCGCGTCCAAACGGTCGAGCACGAGCGACGAGCGCCCGTGATCGAGTTTGAACGCGCGAGCCGTTAGGATCTCCCGATTGACCTGCTGCTCGCGAAAAAAGCGGCGAGCATAGTCGGCGGGAGCGATCGTCGAAACCTCAGCCTTGAGATAGAAGTCGGCGAGCCTTTGCGCGAGAAGCTCCATCTCACGAGCGGAAACCCGCTTTTCGGCGAGCATCACGTCGAGCATCTGCCGCTCTGGCAGGCTCTTCATCTCGATCAGCCAATCGACCACGCCGCCGCCGCCCCCGATCGCGAGCGCGCCCGCCGGCGTCTCTGTCAAGGCGCGCACGTCGAGATACACGTCCGGAGCCAGGCGACGATTGAGCCGCAGCTCCTCGCGGCACATCGCCTCGCGCAATTCAAGGGTCGAAAAGTCGAGGAAGGAAAAGCGAACCGGCTTCTTCAACTTGTAGGTTTTCGCCTCGGCGATGAAGACGAAGGACATATGCGTTTCGACGACGCGCACCGTTCGCGGCGCGTGCGCATAGCTTGCCGGGTCGCTCAGGAAGCGTATCTTTTCCGCGAGGTTAACCCCGGCGTCATCGGCGGTCGTCTGCGTCGAATCCATCGATCGCTCCAAGCGCGGCTTCAAGGCTCGATCCTTCATTTCTTTGGCCGCGATCCCTTATAGCGGTTTGACCCGCCGGCTGGTCCAAGGAAGGGCGAATGATGCGGTTTCGTGCAGACGACGCCTTGCTCGTCGTGGATATCCAGTGCGATTTTTGTTCCGGCGGCAGCTTGGCGATCGCCGGCGCCGATGAGATCGTCCCGACGATCAATCGGCTCATCGGCGACGCGACCGCCGCGGGCGCGACGGTCATCGCCTGTCGCGACTGGCATACTGAAAATCACGTGAGCTTTACGGCTCGGGGCGGCCCCTGGCCGCCCCACTGCGTGGCGGGAACGCATGGCGCCGAGCTCCATCCGGAGCTGCGCCTTCCTTTGGGAACGCCCGTGGTCTCGAAGGGAATAGACCACGACGAAGACGAATATTCGGCGTTCGAAGGAACGGGGCTGATCGAGCGGCTACGCCGCCAGGGAACGCGGCGGATCGTCATTTGCGGCCTGGCCCTCGACTTTTGCGTGCGCGCAAGCGGACTTCAAGCGGTGCAGGCCGGTTTCGAGACCCATGTGGTATTGGCGGCGACCCGGCCCGTGACGCAGGAAGGAGGCGAGGCCGCGATCCGCGAGATGACGTCGGCCGGAATCGTCGTCGAGAAAGGCGATCCCGATGAGGCTGCGGCCGGGCGCGGCTCGCAAAAGGCGTGAGCGAGCCAAAATCCGCCTCACAATCCCTCACGCGATCGTGTCCACCACCCCGCCGTCCACGCGAAGCGCCGCGCCCGTCGTCGCCGAGGAGAGCGGGGACGCCACGTAAGCCACGAGATTGGCGACCTCTTCGGCAGTCGCGGCGCGCCCGATGATCGAGCTCGGCCGGCGAGCCTTCACAAAGTCGGCGGCGACCTCCTCGAGCGGGCGACCGGACTTCGCTTGCTCCGCCTGCAGCATGGCGCACACGCCCTCGGAGAGCGTCGGCCCCGGCAGGACCGCATTCACGGTGACGCCTGTCCCGCCGACGCGTTTGGCGAGGCCGCGCGAAAGCGCGATGTCGGCAGTTTTGCTGACGCCGTAGTGGATCATGTCGGCAGGAATATTGAGGCCCGACTCGGAGGAAAGGAAAATGACCCTTCCCCAGCCTTTCTCGATCATTTTCGGCAAATAAAAGCGCGACGTGCGCACCCCCGCCATCACATTCACCTCGAAAAAGCGACGCCAGGTCTCGTCCGAGGTCTCGAAGAAGTCCTCCAATCCATAAACGCCAAGATTATTGACGAGAATGTCCGCCAAGGGCTGCGCTTCGAAGAGCGCGGCGCAGCCGTCCGCCGAACCAAGATCTGCGGCGACGCCGGAAACGAGGGAGGGGTCGACCTCTCCCTTCAGGCTCCGTATCGCCTCGTCCACGCGGCTCTGAGTCCGGCCGTTCACCACGACCCGTGCGTTGCATTGCGCCAGCCTGAGGGCGATCGCGAAACCGATGCCCGCGGTGGAGCCTGTCACCACCGCCGTTTTTCCTGCGAGGTCGATCTGCATTCTCGTCCCCCAAAACATGGGCGCCGCGGCTCCCAATTAGGGTTTCCTATGCGCGCGCCAATACGCGCCAGCAGCGAGCCCCAATGTTCGATACGACGGCGCTCTCGCTATTCTTCAATCGCCGCGTCAATGGAGGCGCAGGGCAATCCGTGCGCTTGCGCCACCGCCTCCGAGACGATTTTGCCGTCGGAAATCTGGAGACCGGCTCGCAGGTTGGCGTCCTCGCGCAAGGCGCGGCGCCAACCCTTGTCGGCGATCGCAAGCACGAAAGGCAGCGTCGCATTGTTGAGCGCGAAGCTCGCCGTGCGCGGCACGACGCCAGGCATGTTCGGCACGCAGTAATGCACGACGCCCTCCGAGACGAAGGTTGGATTCGAATGCGAGGTCGCCCGCGAGCTTTCGCAGCATCCGCCCTGGTCGATCGCGACGTCGACGATGACAGCGCCGGGCTTCATCGTCGCGAGCATTTCATGGACGATGAGCTTCGGCGCGCGCGCTCCCGGCAGAAGAACGGCGCCAATCAGCAAATCCGCGCGCTTGACGATTTCGGCGATCGCGGTTCTCGTCGAGAACACGGTGCGCGCCGCGCCGCGAAATCTCGTGTCGAGGCGGCGAAGCGCTTCCGGATCGCGGTCGGCGACGATGATGCTCGCGCCCATTCCGAGCGCAATCGCCGCCGCGGCGGAGCCGACCACCCCCGCTCCAAGTATCGCGACCTCCGCAGCCGGCACGCCCGGCGCGCCGGCCAGCAGAACGCCGCGACCGCCGGCGGCCTTTTCGAGGAAGTGGGCGCCGATCTGCGGCGCCAGCCGTCCCGCCACCTCCGACATCGGCGTGAGCAGAGGCAGGCCGCCCTTCGCGGAGGTGACGGTCTCATAGCCGATGCAATTTGCGCCGCTCTGTAGCAGCTCTTGCGTGAGCTCGAGATCGGGGGCGAGATGCAAATAGGTGAGAATCGTTTGGCCGCGCCTCAGCATGCGGCGCTCGGGAGCGAGCGGCTCCTTGACCTTGACGATGAGATCCGCGCTCTCGAAGACGCCGCCCGCGCCCTCGACGAGCGAGGCGCCGATCAACTCATAAGCCGCGTCGCCGAAGCCCGCGCCAAGCCCTGCCCCCTTTTCGACCAGGACGGCGTGGCCGTGCTGCACAAGCTCCGCAACCGAGGACGGCGTCAGCCCGACGCGATATTCGTTGTCCTTGATTTCCCGGGGAACGCCAATTCGCATCGCCGCTCGCCTCAAACCGCTGCATCTTTATCGTAACTATATCAGCCGCCGCAGCCGCCATCCCCCCAGGTGAAAGTCCCGGCTTACCCCGAATGCTTCGATCCGAACGGCTCCCTGGCGCCGAGGCGATCGAGGATCGAGATGACCTCGGCGTCGCTGGTCTGGCGAAAATCGGCGTAAAAATATCCGATCGCGCCGAAGTCCTCGTGCGTCTCCAGGCAAATCGTCTCGTCGGCTTCGGGCTCGAGTGAAGCGAGCGTGTCCGGCGGCGCGACCGGCGTCGCGAGCACGAGCTTGCTGGGACGGCGCGCGCGAACCGCCCGCAACGCCGCGCGCGTCGTCGCGCCCGTCGCCACGCCGTCGTCGACGACGATCGCGATGCGGCCCTCCACCTCCGGACGGGGGCGCGAGCCGACATAGAGCTGCCGTCGTCGCTCGATCTCTTCAAGCTCGCGTCGGCGGACGGCCTCAAACTCCTCCGCGCTGACGCGAGCCATCGCGATGACCTCCTCATTGCGGACGGTGATCGGATTGCCGCCGTCCGCCACAGCGCCCATTGCGAGCTCGGGTTGGAAGGGCACGCCGATCTTGCGGACGAGAACCAGATCGAGAGGCGCCTCCAACGCCGTCGCGATCGGCGCGGCCACGGGCGCGCCGCCGCGCGGCAGCGCGAACACCACGGCCTCCTCGCCTTTGTATTTGAGGAGCCGCGCCGCGAGCCTTCTCCCTGCATCATCTCTGTTGCGAAACGTCATGGACCTACCCCCGCCTGCAGCCGGAATCGGCTATCTAGAAGGATAGATTTGCACGAGGGGCCGCCGGCGGAAGGACGCCTGCGTCACTCCGGCCACGGGAAAACGCGCCGCCAAGCCGGAGATCGGTCAAGAGCTCACCAAAGCCGCGGGACCGGGATGACCAGCCCGACGCGCAGTTCGTTCTCGGCCAATCCCTTCCTTGCGCCGACGAAGGCGCCGCCCACGCCGCCCCAGATCGCCGCCGCGGTGGGGTTATATTCGTGGCGCAGGTAGAGGAGTTGCAGCGTCGCCGCGCCGAGGACCTTTAGCTCTAGGCCGCCGCCGTAGGTCGCGCCGAGCTTGAAGTCGGAGGCGCTCCCCCAGGCGAAAGTCCCCAAAACATTGGCGTAGTGCGAAGCGGCGATTTGCGCCTCAGAAAAGCCTGCGGTCGCGAAGGGCGTGACGACTGTCGTTCCTCCAACATCGATGTCATAGCCGACCTCGATGCGCTGGGTCGTCTGGAAGCGGCTGCTGAAACCCGTAGAGACGAAGGGCGAAAGGCCGCCCTGCGCGCTGCCGGCGCGCCCGGCGACGTCCACAGCCAGGCCCACGGCAAGGCGCTGAAGCCAAGCGGCGTCGAAAGGGCGCAGGCGCAAGGCGAGCAGGGCGCCGCCGCCGCCAAAGCTCTGATCGAGCGAGGACGAGCCGGCGAAAGGAGCGAGAGCGCCACCCCAGGGGCCTGACCAGGAGAGTTTGGGCCGCGCCCAGGTGACGCTGCCGAAGACGCCGAAGCGCCATTGCACGGCTTCGGGCGCCGCGACCGCGAGCGGCGCGGTCGCGAGCGTGGGAATGGCCGCCGTCTCCTCCTCCCCCTCCTCCTCTGGAAGCGTGGGAGCCCCGGGGAGCGGGGGCAAGCCCGGCTCTCCCGGCAGCCGCGGAAGGGCGGGCAGCGGAGGCAGCGCGCCCGCGGAGGATTTGGCGCCGAGCGCCTCATGCAAAGGCGCGGGCTTTTCGATCGCTTCGCGGGGGGCTTCCTGTCGCGCAGGCGTCTCGGCTTGCGGCGCGGGCTGCGCGACGGGCGCGCCGGGCCCGGCGGCCGCGTTCCGTTGCTGCGCCGGGGGCGTCGCGCGCTCCTCGGTCATGCGCGGCTCGGGGGGACGAGGCGGCGCCGTCGCCGGCTCCTCCGACTGAGACGCGATGGCGGGCTTGGCCGGCGCTGCAACGGTGGGCTTAACAGCTTCCTGCGCGGGGGTCTTTGCAGTCGCCTCGACCGGAGGCTTCGTGGGCGCTTCGACCAGCGGCTGGGTCGGCTCCATAGCGCCGGGTTTTGGAGGCGCTTCGGCGACAGGCTTCGCCGGCGCTTGGGCGATAGGCTTAGCCGGCTCCTTGGCGGTCTTCGGGGACTCCAAAGGAGCGGTCTTAGCGGCGGCCGGCTGGGCCGCCTCCTGGCTCGCGGCCGGGACTTCGGCGTCGATCTTCTCAATCAACGCGTCCTGATGCGCCGCCAGCGCCTTGTAAGCCTGGAGACGACGCGCGCCGAGGTCCTGAATCTCGGCGTTGCTCTGCACATATTTGTTGACGATCGCGAGATAGCCCTCGTTGAGCTCGCCTTGCGGAGGGGCGGAAGAACCCGCCAAGTCTTCCTCGACCGGGCGCTTCCTGTATTGCAGATCTTCGCCGTCGAGCTTGGTTCCGTTGAGCTCGTAACCCTGCGCTTTCAGTTCGTCGAGCGCGCTTTGCCAGACGGCCTTACGCTTCGTTTCATATTCGTCGGCGGCGGCCTGATAGGCGGCCTTGTCGCGTGCGTAGGACGGGTCGAAGTTCTTCAGAAAGTTCTCTTTTTCCGCGTCATAGGCTTTCTGGGCCGCGACTTTTCGCGCGCCCGTGAGATCCTTCAGACCGACGTATTTCAGGGCGAGCCGATGCAACGCGGCCTGTTCCGCGTCAATGCTTTGCCCCGCTTCCGCCTTGCCCTCGGAGGCAGGCGCGGTCGCGGCCGGCTTTTGCGTCCCGTTCTGCGCAAAGGCCTCGCCCGGCAGCGCGATCACGGCTCCGCAGCCAAAGAACGCGGCGTAAGCGAATGCGCGGCGAAGAGTTTTGGCCTCGATCATGAAACACTCCGAGCGGATCGGCCGCCCGGATCGGGCGCAACTGCCCAAAGTGTGAACGATTAACCTTAACGGGGACTAAAAATGCCGACTGCGGATTAAGGTTGCGGCGACCGCCCGCGACTCTGCAGTCGTCACGGCGATTCACCAGCCGCGAATGAGCGAGTAGTAATCGCCGGGCGTTGGCTGCGGCGGCGCCCGGCGCTCGCCGACGACCCCGTGTCCCGCGCGAGCGCGCGGCGCTTCCGCATAGACCCCGCCGCGGGACGGCGCGACGCCGTCGATCTCGATCGAGGCGGCGCCATATTGCTCGACCCAGTCGAAGAGCTCGCGCGCATGCTCGATCGAGAGCCGCACGCAGCCATGGGAGGCGGGACGGCCGAGCCCGCGCTCATAGGTGCCGTGGATCGCGAGGCCGCGCGAGAAGAAGATCGCGTAAGGCATCGGCGCCTGGTCATATTCATCGGAGAGATGGTCGGCGTCGAGCCGCTGGACGATGAAGCTCCCGGTCGGCGTTTCGAAGCCCGCGCGTCCGCTGGAGATTTTCCAAACGATCGGCTTCTCGTTGTTCTTGATCACGGTCATCTGCTGACGCGTCAGATCGACGCGAATCTCGACCTTCGCCGCAGCCGGCGCGAGCGAGCCCGCGAGCGCGAGGGTGACGATGAGGATCCTGGCTAACTGAACGCGCATGATCTTTAGAGACTAGGGCGGAGCGGCTGGCCGGTCCAGCCGCAGGCGGCTCGAAACCGCCGATGCGGTCAGGAAAGCTTGCGCTCGCGGGGGCTTGAGCCCAAATATCGGGGAGTGCGCCGATTTCCGACCCAGTCCGGCGCGACAGCGGCAAAACGAGGCAAGATGCGCGATCCCTATGAGCTCCTGGGCGTTTCGAAATCGGCGAGCCACGCCGACATCAAGAAGGCCTATCGACATCTCGCAAAGAAGTATCACCCGGATCATAACAGGAACGATCCGAAGGCGGCCTCGCGCCTCGCCGAGATCAACGCGGCTTATGAGATCGTCGGCGACGAGGAGAAGAAGGCCAAGTTCGACAGAGGCGAAATCGGCGCCGACGGCAAGCCGCGCTTTGCGGGCTTCGAGGGATTTGGCGCCGGACCGGGGGGCTTTGGCGGATTTTCGAAGGGTGGCGCGGGGCCCGGCGGGACGCGCTTCGACTTCAATTTCGGCGCCCAGGGTTTCGACGCCGCCGACATATTGTCCGATCTTTTCGGCGGCGCGGCGCGGCGCGGCCCTGCCGGGGGCGCGGGAGGCGCAGCGCCCCGGCGCGGCGGCGACGTCGTGGCCACCGCGCGCGTGTCGCTGGAGACCGCCGTGCGCGGCGGCTCGGCGCGGGTCGTGCTGCCCTCCGGCCGCACGCTCGACGTGAGCATTCCGGCGGGCGTCGAAGACGGCAAGCAGATCCGCTTGCGTGGGCAGGGGCAGGCGGGCCCGGTCGGCGCCGAGCCCGGCGACGCGCTGATCACCGTGAAGATCGCGCCGCATCCGCATTTTCGCATCGAGGGGCGCGATCTGCGTCTCGATCTGCCGGTGACGCTCTACGAGGCGATGCTCGGCGCGAAGGTCTCGGCCCCCACACTCACGGGAACGGTGGAGCTCGCCGTGCCGCCCGGCTCCAACGGCGGCCGCGTTCTGCGCTTGCGCGGCAAGGGCCTGCCGGCGGCCGACGGCAAGGCCGCCGGCGATCTTTACGTCACGCTGAAAGTGATGCTGCCGGAGGCGCCCGATCCGGAGTTCGAAGCGCTGATGAAAAAATGGCGCGACGGAAAGCCTTATGACCCGCGGAAGGGACTCTGAGAAGGCTATCCGCAGGGCGTGTTGGGACTATCCGGAGCCCAATGCGCATTATATTTTCTTGAGCGAGTGTTGTTCTTTTCCCAGAGCCGCTTCGTGTTTTTGGGCGGCATGCTCTATGCCCTCGCTCCCCTCCTCGATCCAGGTCTTCGCGAGCTCCCAGGCGACCGCCAGCACGACGGGACCCATGAAGAGGCCGCCGATGCCATGCGTCATGACGCCGCCGATGACGCCCAGAAAAGTCACCGGCATCGGCGTCTTCAGCCCATGCGAGAGCGCGAAGGGCTTGGCGATATTCTCGATCAGCCCGACGGTCACCATGCAGAGCGTGAAGGCGAGGGCCGCGAAAGTCGGGAGATTCATCCACCCCCAAGCGATCAGCAGCACGCAGATGGGCCAGGGTCCGATCTGCACGATGCCAAAGGCGAGGATCAGCACGGTGATCAGGCTCGCGCCGGGAACCTTGGCCGCCGACATGCCGATCGCCGCGATGACGGCTTGCAGCAGCGAGACGCCGATCACCCCGCGCGACACCGCGCGGATCGTGTCGGCGGTCAGCGTGACGAAGCCTTCGCCGCGTTCCTGATCGACCCTGCGCGCGAAACGCCGGGTTGCGGCGAGGAGGCTTGGGCCGGGGTTGAACATGAAGCCCGCGATGATCACCGAGGCCAGAAACTTCAGCGTTCCCATGCCGGCGCTGCCGGCCGCGCCGAGAAGGGTTTCGCCGACGGGCCTGAGCTGCGGCAGGAGCGGCGAGAGGACGCTCGCCAGATTGGTCGAGGCCCGCGCCCAGTAGTCATAAACGAGCGGACCGACGACCGGCCAGTCTTTCACGGCTTCACTCGGCGGCGGGACAGAGAGCTGGCCCTCATTGACCCTCGCCACCAGCTCGCGCCCGCCCTCGACGAGGCCGATGCCAAGCCAGGTGACCGGACCGATCACGACGAAGAGGCCGAGCAGCGTAAGCAGCCCCGCGGCGAGCCGCCTGCGTCCTTGAAACTTATCCGCCAGCCAGTCGAAGACGGGATAGAGCGCGACGGTCAGAACCACGCTCCACAGCACGACTGGCGCGAAAGGCAGGATCAGCGTGAAGGTCCACCAAGCCAGAAAGCCGATGACGCCGAGATGGACCGCGATCTCGATGACTGTCGCGTTGGAGATATTCAGCTTGAAGGGCTCGCTGGTCTTGAACATGGCCTTCTGTCCTTCGTCGAGGTCGCGGAGCCAAACTTTAGCCGATAGCGGCGCGATACGACATTAAAGCGAATGGGCGCAAAGGTTGACCGACTGCGCTAAGGATTCGCTCCAGCGAATCGACAGGGGCGCCAGCGGGCGTTCAGCGCTTTCGGCGCGCGCCTCGACAGACGGTGCGCTTCTGCCACGAGGCGCCCCAGAAATCCGCCTGCCGCGATCCGGCTCGCGGGGAAGGGCGCTGGTGCGTTAGTGCGCCGCCGCGTCCTTCACGCATTTCGTGACAAAACTCTTGCGCGCCGCGCCGGCGAGCTTTTTCTCCGTGGCGGCGGCGCCGCAAGAGTCTTTCTCGCACTTGGTCACGAAGCTCTTGAGCGCCGCTCCGGCGAGCTTCTTTTCGGAGGCCTTGGCGGCGCAATCGTTCGTTTCCTGCGCATGGGCGCAGCTGACAGCGAGCGTTGCGAGGAGCGCGACGAAGACAGTTCTCATGGGCGGTGCCTCCTGAAGTTTCTCGGTTCCGCGAGCTCGCGCCCTCCGCGCGGCGGCTCGGCGCCTGTGATGCGCGATCAGCAGCGCAACGAGCCTTTTACCACACCAAAGACGGCCTAGCCGACAAATCCTTGATGCGGGAGACCGGCGGCGACGGTCAAAACGCGACGCGTCGACTGCGACTCAGAACTGCGACTCAGACTGGGCGACGCAATGCAAACATATCCCGAGCGGCTAAAGCATACGACGCCGGAAAGACGAATTGTCTTTCCGGGTAACGACGGGAGAGGAGGTAGCCATCGCTCCCTAAAAGGGCCGCGCCGCGCCGATCCCGTGCGCATCCTCTCCCGTTTGCTCGAAGCCCCAAGCCTTGCGGCGGGATCAAAAGACTTCGAGTTCGACTGCGGCCCGGCCTTGGGAAATCGGCAGGGAAGCCACGGCAGAGGCTGCCGCACGTCTACCATCGAACGTACATATGACAACGCCGCTTGAACTCGGGGTTAAGAAAATATTTCGTATTTGATCGATCGACGACATTTAAGCGCGCGATCCAGCGCCGCCTCGGCAAGCCCCGGAAGCTGCGTCAATAATTCACTTGACCGAATCGTCACACAAGTTCAGTATGTTGATTGTTCGCGGTCGTCATCGGGGATGTGTTCATTCTCGGATGGCGGTGAGCATCGGTCGAGCGGGACCTCTGACCGGAGCGCGGACGGCCTCTGCGGCGTTCGATTGAGCGCCGGACTTTCGCAACCCCTGCGAGAGGAGCATGACGCCACCGGGTTGAGCATGGTCAGGCGCTCCAGCGCCGAGACATCAGGCTTCGAAGTTCGGGACGCCGGTCTGCGGGGCCTCTCAGATCCGAAAATTCTTAGACGATATCCGATCCCTGCCGCGAAGGCCAAGCTGCGGGGGATCAGAAACAAAACTGGTCGAACCTCCAGCAGCTTCGCCTGAGAGCGAAGAAATCCGGCCCCGTCAGCCCAAGCGCTGCGGGGCCTTCTCTATTTCAGCGGCCGCCGTCGCCGCAAGCCACTCCTCAACGCGCGCCTCGGGATGGGTATGACGGAGCACGTCAGTCACGACGCAAGCGCTGTCGGCCCCGGCTCTCAAGCACCCCTGCGCGCGTTCGGGCGTCAGGCCCCCGATCGCAACGAGCGGGATCGCGCCCATCCTCGCCTTCCATTCGCCGATCCGCGCGAGGCCTTGCGGCGCGAAGGTCATCGGCTTCAGCAGCGTCGGATAGATCGGCCCCAGAGCGACATAGTCGGGAGAGAGCGCAAGCGCTCTTTCGAGTTCTTTTTCGTCATGAGCGGAGACGCCCAGCCTGACGCGGGCGGCCGAGAGCGCTCCGAGATCCGCGCCGTCGAGATCCTCCTGGCCGAGATGCACGAACCCGCATCCCTCCTCGATTGCGACGCGCCAATAATCATTGACGACGAGCGTCGCTCCATGACGCGCGCAGAATCGCAAGGACGCGCGAATGGCGTCGCGCACTTCGCTCTCGGGTCGGTCTTTGATGCGGAGCTGCACGAGCTTCACGCCCAAAGGCAGCAGGCGCTCGAGCCAGCGCGCATCGTCGACGATCAGATAGAAGGGGTCGAGCCTCATGCGTCGTGCTCGTCGAAGGCGCGCCCGAGCACGGGCGTCGACGCTTCGGCAAAGTCGCGCGGCGTCATCAGTCCCCCCCGATGCGCGCGTCTTCCAGCGTCGATGGCCAGCGCGAAGGCCCGCGCCATCTCGACCGGGTCGGCGGCGCGCGCCACGGCCGTGTTCAGCAGCGCGGCGTCGAAGCCGAGCTCCATGACCGCCGCCGCATGCGACGGCGCGCCGAGCCCCGCGTCGACGATGAGCGGCGTCTCCTTGAATCGCGCGCGCAACGCGCGCAGGCCGAAGAGATTGTTGATCCCCCGCCCCGAGCCGATCGGCGCGGCCCAGGGCATCAGCACCCGGCAGCCCGCCTCGAGGAGCTTGTCCGCGACCGACAGGTCCTCGGTCGTATAGGGGAAGACGCAAAAACCTTCCCCAGAAAGGATGCGCGCAGCCTCCACGAGGCCAAAGGGCTCCGGCTGCAACAGATCCTCGTCGCCCGTCACCTCGAGCTTGATCCAGTCGGCCCCAAAGACTTCGCGCGCCATCTGCGCAGTGACGATCGCTTCCCTAGCCGTGCGGCAGCCTGCGGTGTTCGGCAGCACGCGGGCGCCCGACGCGCGCACGAGCTCCCAAAAAGTCTCGCCCCCGCGCGCGCCTCCTGCTTCGCGGCGCAGCGAGACGGTGACGATCTCAGCCCGCGACGCTTCAATCGCTTTCGCGAGAAAGGCGGGCGAGGGATAGCGCGCCGTGCCCAGCAACAGGCGCGACGAGAAGCTTTGGCCGTAGAGCGTCAGCGGATCCAAGAAGCCTTAGCCCCCCTGCTTGGGCGTGACGATCTCCACGCAATCGTCTTCCTGGAGCCTCGTCTCCGCGCGCGCGTCCTTGCGCACGAATTCGCGGTTGAGCGCGGTAGCGTAAGGCCCTTCGCCATAGTCGAGCTCGGCGAGCAGCGCCTCGAGCGTCGCGGCGGCGACCTCTCGCATTTCGCCGTTAACTCGGATCTTCATCGCAGACCTCGTCAAACCAGGCATCCTCGAGCAACATGCGCGCGGCGCGGCGCGCCAGCGCCGGGGCGAGCAGGAAGCCGTGCCGGTAGAGCCCGTTTAGATAGAGCGTTTTGCCGCGCCGCGTCAGACGCGGCAGATTATCCGGAAAGGCCGGTCGCAAGTCCGAGCCCGTCTCGACGATCTCGGCTTCGGCGAAGGCCGGATGGATCGCATAGGCGGTGTTGATGAGCTCGACGAGCGACCGCGCGGTCACGCGAGCGCGTTCCTCATTCTCGATCATCGTCGCGCCGACCATGAAGACTCCCTCGCCGCGCGGGACGATATAGGCGGGGCGCTTCGCATGCAGCATGTGCACCGGGCGGGAAAGCTCGATCTCGCGCGTGCGCAAGACGAGCATCTCGCCCTTGACGCCGCGCAGCCTCTTGAGCGCGTCACGCGCCGCGAAGCCGCGACAGTCCACGGTCCAGTCGGCGTCGCCCGAAGGCGCCGCGTTGAAACGCAGCGTCACGTTCGGCAGAGCGCCGAGTTTTTCGGTCAGAGCGGCCATGGCGCGCGCCGGTTCGAGATGCGCTTCTTTGGCAAAGAAGAGCGCGGCGTCGAAACGCTGGGCGAGATCGGGCTCGAGCCGGGCGAGCGCTACGGCGTCCAGCGCCTCGAAGCTTTCCGTGCGGCGGGAAAAATCGACAAGCTCCGCCTTTTCGCGGGGAGGAGCGACGACGAGGCTTCCGTTTCTCTTCGCGACCGGAACGTCTGTCGTCCAGAACTCGAGCGCCTCCTGCCCGAGCCGGGCCACGATCGGCTCGGCGGTCTCCAGCTCGCACCAGGGGGCGATCATGCCGCCGGCGTAGCGCGAGCATCCCAGCCCAGCCGCTCGCTCACGCTCGACGAGCGTGACGGCGACGCCTCTCGCAAGTCCCCGGCGGGCGATCTCGTAGGCGGCCGTCAGCCCCGCGACGCCGGCGCCGACGACCTCAATGCGCATCGGGGCGCGACTCACGGATTGGGATCAAGAGCCCTCCCTCCGCCGGTTCCAGCCGGATCAGGTTCGAAGGGTCGCCGACCCGCGCTCGATGCAGCGCCCTCGGCCTCTCAGCCCCGGCGACGATCTCGGGCGGGGCTCCCCTGGCGGGTAGAACATGGCTCCAGGGGAAGGACGCGTCAATATGCGGATGGCTACTACGCTTCGCCGTCGCGACGTTCCGCCCTCTTACTGCCGGTCCGCCGCGTAGCCTTCACAAGTCTCGCCGAATTCCGCGAGCCCGTCCTCCAGGAACGAGGCCAGGAGCGGAATCCCGAGGAGATAGGACGAGGTCGGGCCCTTGCGTCTTTCACGCGCCTCCTTGACGGCTTCTTTCCATTCCTCGGCGGAAAAATCGCCGCGGCCGACCCAGGCGAGCGCAACCAGCTCGCACTGCTCGTCCTCGTCCATCGCATCGATCGCGGCCTTTATTTCGGCGTGCACGGTGCGAAAGGCCTCCTCGGTCATGATGCTTGTAAACTTGTCGTCAGTCTCGTTGGACGCGTCGGCGTCGACGCCTTCGTCCTCGCATTCGAGCTCGCGCGCCTTGACGATGACGAAACAGACTTTCTCGGTGTTGATGTCCGGCATCTTTTGGCCCTCCGACTGGCCGAACTCCCGCCGGCGCTGATGCGTCGACTATGATGTTCGCCCTGAGAGATAGGCGGCTACGCCTCGATGGCGAGCGCGCGCGGCGCGCTACTTTGACGCGGAAGCACTAGCTCCCTCCGCCTCGCGCTATCTCATCCGCGTGGCCAAAGGCCTTCGCGCACGGTAAGTGCGTCGGTGTGACTTCTGTTCTCGCCCCGGGCCTCCTCCTCGCCGCGCTCCGCTCGGGCGCCGGCAAGACCACGCTGGCGCTCGGAATGATGCGCGCGCTGACGCGCCGAGGCCTGAGGGTCGCTCCCGCGAAATGCGGGCCGGATTACATCGACCCCGCGTTTCACGCTGCGGCGACCGGACGCGCCAGCGTCAATCTCAACTCGTGGGCGATGGACGCGCGGCTGCTCTCGCAGTTCGCCGCGTGCGCCGCCGAGCAGGCCGACCTCGTGATCGCCGAAGGGGCGATGGGCCTCTTCGACGGGGCCCCACCGCTCGATTTTGCGAGCGGCGCCGCCGCCGACATCGCGCGCCTCACGCGCTGGCCGGTCGTGCTCATTCTCGACGTTTCGGGCCAGGGACAATCGGCTGCGGTCCTCGCCCGCGGCGCCGCCCTGCACGATCCGGGCGTGTCGATCGCCGGCGTCGTGCTGAACAGGGTCGCCTCGGAGCGTCACCGCAAGCTCTGCTCCGACGCCATCGAGGCTGTGGGCGTCCGCGTGTTCGGCGCGCTGCCGCGGGTCAAGGCCTTGTCCTTGCCGGAGCGCCACCTCGGCCTCGTGCAGGCCGCCGAGACGGAGGGTCTTACGGCGCGGCTCGACGGGCTCGCCGATCTTGTTGAGGCTAATATCGATCTCGAGGCGATCCTGGCTTGCGCCGGCGGCGGGCCGGCGGCGCCGGCGACGGGAGGATTTGAGGCCCGGCCTCCCGGTCAGCGCATTGCGGTCGCGCGCGACGCGGCTTTTTCCTTCCATTATCCGCATCTGCTGCAGGCGTGGCGCGAGGCCGGCGCAGAACTCTTCTTCTTTTCGCCGCTCGCCGACGAGCCGCCCCCCGAAGCCTGCGACTTCTGCTGGCTTGCCGGCGGCTATCCCGAACTCCACGCCGGCCGCATCGCCGCCGCGCAAACCTTCCGCGAAGGCTTGCGCAATTTCTCCCGCGCTCGGCCGGTGCACGGCGAGTGCGGCGGCTATATGGTCCTCGGCGATGGCCTCGTTGACGCCGAGGGCGCGCGTCACGCCATGGCCGCCCTACTTAGGCTCGAAACGAGTTTTTCGCAGCGCAAACTCGCTCTCGGCTACAGACGCGCCAGTCTCGCCGCGGCGCATCCTCTCGGCGCGAAAGGCGAGATCCTTTATGGCCATGAGTTTCATTACGCGGTCACATTGCGCGAGGACGGCAAGGCTTTCGCCTGGGTCCGTGACGCCTATGAACAGGAGACGCGCCCTTGCGGCTTGCACGAGGGAACCGTCAGCGGCTCCTTCTTCCACCTGCTTACGACAAAAAAAGGGGCCGCCGACGAAGCGGCGGCCCGAGTTTAGGGAGGAAACGCCCAAGGAGGGCATCGAAGCAAGAACGATCTCGCTGCGATGCACTCTTAATAATGCTGCGTCGCACAAACGTCAAGTTGAAACGCGGCGCAGTGTGAGCGATCTGCAGGCAGGCGGCGACTGGCCGCTGAGCAGGGCCTAAACCCGGCCCTGCATTGACGGATTAGAACGAAGACCTCTCCCGCGGCTGAGCGGCTGGCCAAGATTTGGGCAGGAACACGAGCAGGATACTGTCGACCTGCCATCTCGTGGTCGGCGATGGCGCAGTTCACGTCGCGCATTCGGCCCTGTCAACAGACAAGAAATTCTTGCTCCGCGAACTTATGTCGATATTCTTCCCAGGGAGTTTCTCCTGCGAACCCGTGTCTTGAAGTCTGCTGCTGCAAGTCATAGCGGTAAGTTCTATCCTGTCCTTGCCCTTTTCGGCGGATGCGGGCCTCGACACGGACTTTGGCTTCTTTCGTGGGCGCCTCGACTTTTCGGGAAGGGATCGTCTAACGATTCGCGCTGCGCGATGGCTCAGGCGAATCGAAGTCTACACCGCCGCAGCCAAGGACGGCGCGTTTTTGCCCGGGAGGCGACCTCCCGAGAAGCACATGTCCTTCCTCCCGCGGAGAAAGAAGCGATTCTTGTGTCGACAAAGGCGAGATCCCTCATGCGCCCGTCTGGCCTCGCGGCGATCCAACGCCGCCTCGGGCATCGCGTTCGAGAGGAGTAGCCAGTCGCGAAATTGGGGAAAACCACGACCGGACGAGGGCGCGAAAATGACGCAAATTGGGCGCAGAAGCGCAGCCCGACGCCATATTGTGAGAGACAGCCAGGGGATCTAGCCTCAGCGGAGGCGAGGAGAAGTGATTTGCGGGACTGGAATTCTGAACTCTATATGAAATTCGAGGAGGAGCGAACCCGCGCGGCGCGCGACCTCCTCTCTCGCGTCCCCGACTTCGAGCCGAAGCTCATCGTCGATCTCGGCTGCGGTCCGGGAAACAGCACGCTTCTTCTGCACAGCCGCTTTCCAAAGGCCGAGATTCTCGGCGTCGACAATTCCAGCAACATGCTGGACGTCGCGAAGCTGCGTGTTCCATCGGCGACATTCCAACAGGAGGACATCGCGCTGTGGCGTCCGCAAGCGCCGCCGAATTTCCTCTTCGCCAACGCGGCGTTGCATTTCGTGCCCGATCACTATGCGCTTATTCAGCGCCTCGTGTCGGCGCTCGCGCCAGGCGGCGTCATCGCCGCGCAAATGCCGAACAGCACGCACCAGGCGTCACATGCCCTGATGCGGATGATCTCGGCGGAGGGTCCCTGGGCCGACCGCCTCCTGCCGATCGCCAAGACGAGGCCGCCGATCGGCCCTGCGGATGAGTACTATCGGCTGCTGACGCCGCTTTGCGCGAGCGTCGACATCTGGGAGACGAGCTACATTCATCCCGTCGCGGGGCCCGATCAGATCGTCGAATGGTTCGAGGGCGCGGAGCTGCGCCCTTTCCTCGATCCCCTGACCGAGGAGGAGCGCGCGACCTTTCTTTCGCGCTATCGGGAAGAGCTCGAGGCGTCCTACGATCGCCAACCGGACGGCCGCCTGCTGCTGCACTATCCGCGCCTCTTTTTCGTCGCACGCGCCAAGGGCTGACGGACCATCGGGAGCACCTCGGGAATGACGGTCACGATCTATCACAACCCTGCCTGCGGGACCTCGCGCAATGTATTGGCGATGATCCGCGAGCGCGGGGTCGAGCCAAAAATCATCGAATATCTCAAGACGCCGCCGAGCGCGTCGAAGCTGAAGTCGCTCTTGGCGCATATGGGGATTTCGGCGCGTGAGCTCCTGCGAAAGCGGGGCGGCCCTTACGACGAGCTCGGCCTCGACGACCCCAAGTGGAGCGAAGCGGAGCTGATCGATTTCATGGTCAAGCATCCGATCCTGATCGAGCGGCCGATCGTCGAGACTTCGAAAGGGACCAGGCTCTGCCGGCCGAAGGAAAAGGCGCTCGAAATCCTCTAGGCCGACGTCGACCCTGGGCTTAGGAGAGCTTCGCCGCCCCGTCCGCTCCATGCGTTCCTTCGGCGCTCGTTTTCCGGCGACGCTCTAGAGCCCCGCGCGCCAATGCGTCGACGCGCTCGTTCATTACGTCGCCGGCGTGGCCCCTGACCCAGCGCCAGTCGATCTCATGGCGCTCTGCTGCGGCTTCCAGCCTTTGCCAGAGATCGACGTTCTTGACCGGTTTCCTGTCGGCCGTCCTCCAGCCGCGGGCCTTCCAAGCCTCAATCCACTGCGTGACGCCGTTGCGAAGATATTGCGAGTCGGTATGGAGCGTGACCGCGCAAGGCCGCGTCAGCGCCTCAAGCGCGACGATCGCAGCCATCAGCTCCATGCGATTGTTGGTCGTTGCCGCCTCGCCGCCGGAAATCTCCTTCTCGTGATCGCCAAAGCGTAAGATCGCACCATAGCCGCCGGGCCCCGGATTGCCCGAACAGGCGCCGTCCGTCCAGATTTCAACGCGGCGCGTCATCTTGGGCCGCGCATTGCTTGATGTCGCGCGCGCTCAAAGCTCCAGCCCATAGTCGCGCACATGCTTCATCACTCTATGGAATTTGAGCTTGGCCAGATACTCCCGAGGGTCCTTGGGACGAACGAGCGCGCCTTCCGGAACCGATAGCGCGTCGACGAAACGCGTAAGCAAAAAACGCAGCGCCGCGCCGCGAGCAAGGATGGGAAAGGCTGAAAGCTCGCGCGCATCGAGCGGACGAACGCGCTGATAGGCCTGCATCAGCGCACGACCCTTCGCCGGAACGTATTTCCACCCGGCGTCGAAGCACCAGGCGTTGAGCGCGATCGCAAGATCATAGGCGAAGGCGTCGCAGCAGGCGAAATAGAAGTCGATCAGCCCGGAGACGCGCTCGCCAAGGAAAAAGACGTTGTCTGGGAAGAGGTCGGCGTGGATGACGCCGCCGGGAAGATCGTGCGGCCAGCCTTCTTCCAGCGCCGCGAGCTCGGCCGCGATCAGCGCCGCCATACCCGGCTCGACCCCATCGGCTTCATGCTCATGCGAAGCGAAAAGCGCGCGCCAGCCGTCAAGCGACAGCGCGTTGGCGCGGCTCATGCCGAATTTGGCCCCGGCGAGATGGAGCTTGCCCATGGTGTCGCCCAGCGCCGCGCAGTGAGGCGCGTCGGGATGATGCACGGCATAGCCTTCGAGAAAGGTGACGATCGCCGCCGGCCGCCCGACAAGCCGCCCGAGCGCTTTGCCCTCCCGATCCTTGACCGGCAGCGGACAGGAGACGCCGTGCGCCGACAGATGCTCCATCAAGGAGAGGAAGAAGGGCAGATCGCCTTCCGCGACGCGCTTCTCATAAAGCGTGAGGATGAAATATCCCGATTCCAGATGCAGAAAGTAATTCGAGTTCTCGACGCCCTCGGCGATGCCCTTGCAGGAGAGCAGCGCGCCCAGCTCGTAATGCGCGAGGAAGGCGAGGAGCTCTTCGTCGCTGACTTCCGTGTAGACTGCCATGGCGCTCGTGCGGCGATCGGGAAGGAAGTTTTGCTCATCGCCTCCGATAGAGGCGTCAGGCGATCGCCCGCAGTTCGCGCGGGAGCGGGAAGGAAACGTTCTCGTCGGCCGCCGAGACGGTCTCGACTGTAATCTCGAAACGCTCCGCGAAGGCGTCCATGATCTCCTCGACGAGGACCTCCGGCGCAGAGGCGCCGGCTGTGATCCCAAGCCTTCTGACCTCGCCAAAAAGGCTCCAGTCGATCTCATGGCGCCCCTGCACGAGCCGGGCTGGCGCGCCTGATCGCTCCGCGACCTCTCGCAACCGTTGCGAGTTGGAGGAGTTGGGCGAGCCGACGACGAGCACCGCGTCGACCTGCGGAGCGACGCGCTTGACCGCCGCTTGGCGGTTGGTCGTCGCATAGCAAATGTCTTCCTTATAGGGCCCGATGATCGTCGGAAACCGCCTGGTCAACGCTTCGATGACCTCTTGCGAATCGTCGAGCGAAAGCGTCGTCTGGGTGACATAGGCAAGGTTTTCCGCGCCATCGAGTGCGAGCGTCTCGACGTCGGCGACGGATTCGACGAGCAGCACCGCGCCTTCAGGCAATTGCCCCATCGTCCCAACGACTTCCGGGTGCCCGGCGTGACCGACGAGCAGCACGCGCCGTCCGCGTCGATGGTGAATCTCGGCCTCGCGATGCACCTTGGTGACGAGCGGGCAAGTCGCGTCGATCGCGAGCAGATTACGCTGGGCGGCCTCGGCGGAGACGGATTTCGGAACGCCGTGGGCGGAGAAGATAACGGGCGCGGGAGTGTCCGGCACCTCCGCGAGCTCCTCGACGAAGATCGCGCCCTTGGCTTTCAGCGCTTCGACCACGTAACGGTTATGGACGATCTCGTGACGCACATAGACCGGCGCGCCATAAACCGCCAGCGCGCGCTCGACCGCGTCAATGGCGCGCACCACGCCGGCGCAAAAGCCGCGCGGCGAGCAGAGCAGTATCTTGAGCGGCGGCTTCTCGATGCGGTACTGCGCGTTCATCGTGGCGCTCTTTGCGAAAGCTTTGCGGGAACCGGGCGCGCAGCGCAGCCGGGATAGCGTCGTGCGACGCCTTTGGCCAGACTGATCTCGCGCGCCCGGCGAGATGTGTCAAGCGAGGCCAAGGGCGGGCTCATTCGACGCGATCGAGCACCCTTACCGACTTTGCTTGACACACGCCCGCACGCTTTCGGGGCCGCTAACCTCAAACGCAGTCGGGAGTGTAGACGCGGCCTTCCGCGAAACGGCGGCGCCGCGACTGGAGGAATGGGTCGAAAACCACATGCGCGGTAGCGGGGCGCGACTCGCCTAGCGAGCGCTCCTTGCGGGTAGGAGGGCAATTTGAAGACGTAAAATCGCGATCGCCTCGCGCGGACCTGGAGGAGCCTCCGAAATCGACAAACCTCATCGCCGTACTCCAAAAAAATAGCGGGAGCGCGCCGCGGCAGAGCCGCGAGAGCCCCATGAGCTTGGACGAGAGATGCATACAGCAAGTTTGGCCCTTTGGCTGTTGCAGAAAAGCCACAGTGATGAACAAAATGTTTCCGCGCCAGCCGGGGCGCCGCCAATCTGCGCTCTCACTTTTCTCGCGCGCCGGCCGGTTTCGCGCGCCGGCGTTGGGCTCCCCAGTCTTCATTCCGGTCAGAAATCGCGCCAGCAATCTGTTCTGGCGCGATTTCTAGGCGCCTGGGAGATTCCGTTCGAGCGGAAAGCGCGCTAGGTTGCGTGCGCTGCGTCGAGGGATTCACGCCTCGCGCGAAAAGGCTGACGATGCGCGTTCTTGGGATTGAAACGACCTGCGACGAGACAGCCGTCGCCGTCGTCGAAGAAAAATTGGGCGGCGTCGGTGCCGAAATTCTCTCCAACGAGGTGATGAGCCAGATCGCCCGGCACGCGGCCTATGGCGGCGTCGTGCCCGAGATCGCCGCGCGAGCGCATATCGAGGTGCTCGACAGGTTGATCGGCCGGGCGCTCGCTGACGCTCGGACAGAGATCGGGCGGCTCGACGCGATCGCGGCCGCAGCCGGGCCCGGCTTGATCGGCGGCGTGCTGGTCGGCCTCACGGCCGGCAAAGCTTTGGCGCTCGCTGCGAAAAAGCCCTTCATCGCGGTTAATCACACGGAGGCGCATGCGCTCACTGCACGGCTCACAGAGGGCCTGGGATTTCCCTATCTCGCGCTGATCGCCTCGGGCGGACACACGCAGATTGTCGCGGTGCGCGGCGTCGGCGACTACGAAAGGCTCGGCGCGACGGTCGACGACGCGGCGGGCGAGGCTTTCGACAAGGTCGGAAAGATGCTGGGCCTTCCCTATCCTGGCGGCCCCGAGCTCGAGGCGCTGGCTCGCCAAGGCGATCCGCAACGCTTCGATTTTCCACGCCCGATGATCGGCCGGCCCGAGGCCGACTTTTCATTTTCCGGCCTCAAGACCGCGGCCCGGCAGGCGCTGCTGCGCCTCGGCGACGCGCCGAGCGAAGGGGACAGGCGCGATCTCGCGGCTTCCTTTCAGGCCGCGGTCGTCGATGTGGTGATCGATCGCCTTCGAGTGGCGCTCCGCATTTTCAGCAAGACCGAGGAGCGCCCGCAAGGCCTCGCAATCGGCGGCGGGGTTTGCGCCAACGAGGCGCTGCGTCAAGCGCTCTCGCGTCTTTGCGGCGAGGCGGGACTGCGGCTCGCGTCGCCGCCTCCCGAGCTTTGCGCGGACAATGGCGCGATGATCGCCTTCGCCGGCCTCGAGCGCTTCAAGCTCGAACTCGTGGACGATCTCTCCTTTGCGCCGCGACCGCGCTGGCCGCTCGAGGCATCGAGCCGGCCGGCTCCGGCCAAGGTGCTCGTACACCCATGACCCGCGCGCCCGTCATGGCGCTCGGCGCCGGCGCCTGGGGGACGGCGCTCGCCAATGTGGCGGCGGTCGGCCGCGAGCGCGTTCCTCTCTGGGGCCGAGATCCGACCCACGTCGGAGCCCTCACCCGCGACCGCGAGAACGCCCGCTTTCTTCCCGGCATACGGCTCGCCGACGCCGTCGCGCCAACCAGCGACCTTTCCGAGCTCTCCACAGCCGAGATCGTGCTCTGCGCCGCCCCCGCGCAGGCGATGCGGAGCGTCGTTAAAGCCGCGCGCCTGCATCTCGCAGAGGGAACGGCCTTCGTGATCTGCGCCAAGGGGATTGAGCGGGGCACGCGCGCTTTCATGAGCGAAGTGGTGGCTTCGGAGGCTCCTCAAGTTGAAATCGCCGTTCTTTCCGGCCCGAGCTTCGCTGCCGATGTGTGCCAGGGCCTGCCGACCGCGGTGACGGTCGCCGCTCACGCACAGGCGCTCGCGCAGCGGCTGGCGGAGCAATTGTCGAGCCGCAGTTTCCGACTTTACCATTCGCAGGATGTGCGCGGCGTCGAAATCGGCGGAGCGGCCAAGAACGTGCTCGCCATCGCTTGCGGCATGGCCGCCGGGCGCGGGCTCGGCGCCTCCGCCAATGCGGCGCTCATCGCCCGTGGATTCGCCGAGCTCACTCGGCTTGGCGCCGCCTGGGGCGCGAGAACCGAAACCCTCATGGGTCTTTCGGGGCTAGGCGACCTCGTGCTCACCTGCGGCTCCCGTCAATCGCGCAATTTCGCCCTCGGCGAGGCGCTGGGGCGCGGCGAACCCTTGAGCAAAGCCGGCCACGGCAAACTCGCGGAGGGCGCCTTCACCGCCGCCGCCTTGACGGAGATCGCCCGCGACCGAGCGGTTGAAATGCCTATTTCTCAATCCGTTGCGGCCATCCTCGCCGGCAGGATGGACGTCGAGGCGGCGATCGAAGCGCTTTTGATGCGGCCGCTGCGGGCCGAGGGATAAAAGAAACGCGGCGATGGTCACGCCTCAATCGGATTGCTCGGACTGCAGACTCGCCATCGCCGATCACTCTTCACGCGGTGGCGATATACTGATGCAGCGCCCTACGTTCCGCGTCGATCGTATCGATCCGGTATTTCACGGCGTCGCCGATCGAGACGAGGCCGATGAGACGCCCGTCGCGCAGAACTGGCAGGTGCCGGCGCCGCTCGATCGTCATCGTCTCCATCGCGTCATCGACGCTGTCGTGCTCGGAGAGGAAGCGGAAATTACGCCCCATATGGCTCTCGACGCGCTCGTTCAGCGCGTCGGCGCCGCGCGCGGCGATCGCCGCCAGAATGTCGGTCTCAGAAATCACGCCGGCGACTTCGCCCCAGCGATCGATCACGACGAGGGCGCCGATTCCGCGCTCAGCGAGTTCCGCCGCCGCTTCCTTCAAGATGTGCTCCGGCGTCGTCGTAAAGACTTCAGCCCCCTTGAGGGCGAGAATACGCGCAATGCTCATACTGCGGATCTCCCTTGCGGCGATTGCATCCCCTTTTGGACGCAATCGGAGTAACAGAGTCAACGCGGCCCGCTCTCAACCGTTCCGCCCGCCACGATAATTTGTTTGCCGCTTCGCAGGAGCGAAAAACGCGCCGTTGCGCCGCAGCGAGGGTCGGGACAATGGCGCCTTCTTTCCGTAAAGAGGGAACGAGCGGTCTGAGGAGGCGGCCAATGCGGTTCAAGGAGAGAAACACTTTCGCCGAGCTAAAGCTTGGTGATTTCGCCGAGATCACGCGCAGATTTGAGCAAGGAGAGGGGGCGGCGCCCCTTTCCGCCGGCGCGGCCGAAGCCCCCGCTGAGGGTGGTGCCGCTCATCTCCTGTCACAGGGCGCCTGGCTGACGGCGCTCGTCCTCGAGGTCATCGACGCGCATCTGCCCGGCCCGGGGACGCGCCTGATCGGACATCGCCTCGACTTCGAGCGCCCCTTTGCGCCGGCTGGGCCGGTCACGGCGCGCGTCACGCTGCACGAGAAGATCGCCGAGCCGCAAGAACTCGTTCTCGATTGCGTTTGCGTCGATCAAGCGAAACAGACGCTCGCCAGTGGGCATGCGCGCGTGATCCCGCCGACGCAGAAGTCACAGAGCCCGACTATCGGGCAAAGCGCGCCTTCCCATGAAGTCGGCGCGCGTTACCGCGAATTGATCGCCGCCGCCAAGAGGCTGCCGCCGATCAGAACGGCCGTCGTCCACCCTTGCGACGAGGCTTCGCTCCTCGGCGCCCTCGAAGCTGCTGAGGAGGGGCTCATCGTTCCGATCCTCGTCGGCCCGGAGCCGAAGATCCGCGCAGCGGCCGAAGCAGCCGGGCGCCGCCTCGATGGCGTCGAGCTCGTCGCCGCGCCGCACAGCCACGCGGCCGCCGAGCGCGCCGCGGCGCTGGCGCGTGAGGGCCGTGTCGAGGCGCTCATGAAGGGCGCGCTCCACACGGACGAGCTGATGGCGGCCGTCCTCGACACAGCGATGGGTCTGCGCACCGAGCGGCGCATGAGCCATGTCTTTGCGATCGACGCGCCGCACTATCCAAAGCCCCTCTTCATCACCGATGCGGCGATCAACATCTATCCCGACCTAGAGACGAAGCGCGACATCGTGCAGAACGCGATCGACCTCGCCCGGGCGCTGATGATCGATCCGCCGAAGGTCGCGATCCTCTCGGCGGTCGAGACGGTCACGCCGAAAATCCCCTCGACGGTCGACGCAGCGGCCCTTTGCAAGATGGCCGATCGCGGCCAAATCACCGGCGGCGTTCTGGACGGCCCGCTCGCCTTCGACAACGCCGTCTCCAGGGAGGCCGCGCACGCCAAGGGAATCTTCTCCTCTGTGGCCGGCAACGCCGACATTCTCGTCGCGCCGGATCTCGAGGCCGGCAACATGCTGGCGAAGCAATTGGTCTATCTGGCCGACGCCGGCATCGCGGGGCTCGTGCTCGGGGCGCGCGTTCCGATCATGCTGACGAGCCGAGCCGACGGGGTGCTGTCGCGGCTCGCGTCTGCGGCGCTGGCGCAGATCTTCGCGCATTGGCGTCGGAGAGGAGGTTGGCATAACACCGAGCAGAAAGTTGAATCCCAGCGAGCGTCGGAAGCAAGGGAGGATCGGGCGCGGGGATAAGCGTTGCAAGACGCTCGGGCTCGGCCAACGGTCTTCTTAGC
>CAVRKL010000004.1:187500-400244 GCA_963722205.1 uncultured Alphaproteobacteria bacterium | reverse complement strand
AGCAAAGCCCGCGCCGGGAGTGGGTCCGGGGGCGTTACTTTCATTAACGACAGCCGCGTCGAATGCATCGGCCAAACCTTGGCCGCCGTAGTTGCTCAACGCGCTCAGAGCGCCGTTGGCGAGATTGACCGAGTAAATCTCGGTGCCGTCGACCGCATACATTGTCCCGTCCGTGTATGCGAGCCCGAACACCGCGCCTAAAGGATTACCCCCTGCGGTGAAGTCCCCAATCTTCGTCTTAGTGGTGACGTTGACCAGCATATCGTTGCCGTTGGCCGGATCAGTTTCCGACGCATAAAGGGTGCCGCCCGCGAAGGCGAGATCGCCGGCTGAAACCCCCGGCAACCCCGTCGTAAGGACCGTGGTCGCTGCCGTCGTCGGGTTTATGCTGTAGAGGTTGTTGTCCGCGTTTGAAGCCCCCAACAGGCTCGCGCCGCTGCCGACCAGGGCGTTCATACCGCCGCCTCCGCCTGGGAGAGTTCCGACCAAGGTGGCGGCGCCCGTGGCGGTGCTGACGGAATACAAATGGGTGAAGTCTGTGCCGTACAGCTGGGTGCCGATAAATCCGATATCGGTGAGAACGTGTCCGGTATTGTTAAGCTTGCTGACCGCTCCGGTATTCACATCCACCAAGCCGATGTCCCCGGCCGAGTCCGAAATCCAGATTTGGGGATCGGCGGCGTAAGCGACCGTCGTGGCGCCCATGCTGACCATCGTGGCGAACGCCGCCGCCCCTAGTAGTCTATGCTTCATGACCGTGCTCCTTCTGCTCTCGCTAATAGGTCTCCGAATGGAGGCGTCCTTGCCATCCACACTCGCAGCCCTTTTACGGGCGATTAATCATCTTTTGCGGAGCCAATTCTGTAAACCCGTATATTTGCGGATGTCGACAAATTTCTTGGAAGTGTGGCAAAAAAGCCACACCTTAGATTAGAGGTTTATTAAGGAATATTAAAGTTTGATTAAAGGGCACGTTCTTTCCTGCCCAAGCAAGGCTTCGCGCGACGGTCGTCGTTCTAGGGTCATCCGCTACGCTCAGGACTCATTGATTGAGATAGCAGGCGACCGGCTCAATATCCTGGAGCGAATTCTAATCCAAAAAGTCTGTCAACTTTGGCGGAATCCGCTCTGATCGCGCGACAAATGCGCCGTCCGCCTCTTCGCATGTGCGACCTCAAGTCGGGGGAGCAGGTGCAGCATCTTCGCAAAGCGTCCCTCGCTTACGAACGCCAGACTGAAGAGCTGAAGGAAATTCTCCGCCTCGATCAGATCCAATCCAATATTTTTCGGGACCAGCTCTCTGCGGGTGCCAAACAGAATGTCCCAGATGGCCAGACAGATTCCGTAGTTGCTGTCATGCTCGCTGCGAAGAGTCGAATGGTGAACCCGGTGAAGGGCGGGCGTGATCACAATATAGGACAGCCATTTTTCACCTGGAAATGAGACATTGGCATGATGAAAGAATACGAAAAGCATGCGAACGAGTTCGCAGACCATGACGACATGAGTTTCAACGCCAATGACGACCATGCAAACGCATTTGAAAATGACCTCGAGAAACTGATCGAAAACGTGAAATCTCAAGCCCGTTGAGACATGAAGATTTTTGTCGCTATGATGGATTTTATGGAAGCGCCAGAGCTGATAAGATTTGTGTCCAAGAAAATGCCAAACGTATACTGCAAAATCGAAAAATATAAAGGACAGGATCCATTTGAAAGGACCGTCTGCTAGGTCGCTCAGAAAACCATAATGCGAGTAATTAGCAGTGATTACCAACAAGCTCGTGACAGACAAGATATTCATTGTTATAGTATTGAATAGAAATGCAGACGTATTGGTCGAGAATGACCGTTGTAAGCTGGATGTAGCAAGCTTTCTGTAGGGCCGCTTCTTTTCGAGCAGCAGAAGCAAGGTAAAGCCGCTTAGCGCCGTCGCAAATAGAACGTTCTCCATGGCGTGACCTGCGATCATCGCTCCGCCCCCTCTATTCCAGGTTGGGTGAGTCGAAGGCGCCATGGTGGCTCGCGAGACTGCAATCGACAATGACAAGTATCCCGCGTTTTCGGCCAAGCGGATCCTGAACTGCTCATCTCGTCCTTTACCCGCGTTAGCGGTTTTCCCAGGCTTAAGTCGCGCGTTCCGCGGCGCAGAGAGTGGGGAGCGACCCAATCCTCAGAGACCGAAATCGGAATCTGCAGCAGGGTCGGACGGCCACTTTCCTGTCTCCCTTACGTTGAATTCGTCGAATGGGGCGCCAGTTTTGACAAATGGATCAGCTGGAGAACTTGACAATGTCTCGCCTCAAATGCGCCAAGCCGATTTCGGCGTCTGCCCGCACAGTGGCCGAATGCCCGCTCGGCAGCTCATTCGAGTTCGTGGGGCATGGCTTTTTTCAAAATTACGCCCGCTGGTCTCCCCAAGTCGTCGAGTTGCAGCCGCTATCCGAGGGGCCGATGCGTGAGGGCGTGACGGCGCGGCAAGTGATGCTAGATCGTGGCGTTCGCACCGAGTCGACCTTCGAGATCGCGCAGTTCGGTCCGCCCCAGCTCCTTGGCATCAAGGGGATATCGGAGCCATTCCGGAGCCTTTACGAATTCGAGGCGGCGACGAGGGGGGCGACGCAGATCGCCTTCAGCTTTGAGGTCGAGGAAAACGACCCCTTTATGCTTCCGTTCGGAGCGCTCTTTCGCGCCGCGCTGCAGGAGGGAGCGCAGCGGACGGTCGAAAACATCAAGCAACTTCTGGAAAGTCACCACGCGAGCGCCGGGAGCCCGGAACGCCTTGCTCAGTTCGTTTACGTGGCCTCACTCGATCTTCAAGCGCCGCTGCGAAAGATCGAGGCGTTTTCCGAGCTGCTGGACAACGCGATCGCTTCCTCCAACAAACGGGACATGGCCTACGCCAGAAACGCCATGCGAAGTTGTGCGCAGTGCGCGCGCAAGCTCGTAGACGATCTTTTGACCTACTCCTCGACGATTCTCGGGGAGCAACAAATCGAGCCGCTTGAGCTTGGGCAGGAGATCGACGCGATACTGCAGGAGCTATCGGACTCGATCGCCGAGACTCAGGCGCAAGTGAACGTCTCGGCGCCTCCCGCATGGATCATGGCGGATCGGTCGCAGCTGGCTTGCCTGCTGCAAAATATCATTACAAATGCGATTAAATACCGTAAGCCCAGTCAGGCGCCGCAAATAGACATCGTCGCCGTGCTTGTCACCGAAGGAACCCTCAGCCTGACGATCACCGATCACGGCGTCGGATTCAAAGAGGACTTTGCGCACACAATTTTCGAGCCATTCAAGAAATTCGACAGCAAGATCGAGTATGCAGGAACCGGGATAGAACTCGCTATTTGCAAATCGATCGCCGACCGGCACGGATGGGGGATGTCGGTAAAAGCGCAGCCGGACGAGGGCGCAGCATTTTCGTTTTCGATCCCCCTTCTCGCCAGGAATATCGCCGAGCCGCCTGACGCTTCGCTAAACCGTTCCGTCAACGTCCTTCCCTATCGTTCCTTCACCAGTCGCGAAGGCCACTGACTGAGCACGTTCTTTTGCAAAAAACCGCCCCGCGCTTTTTGGCGACTGGCTCTAATGCGTTGCGGACTTCGAGAAGAGATTGATCACGGCCACGCCGGAAAGGATGAGGCCCATCCCCAAGAAAGCCGGCAGGTCGAGCGTCTGGTCGAACAGGCGCCAGCCGATCAGCGAGATGAGGACGATCCCGACTCCGGACCAGATCGCATAGGCCACGCCGACGGGAATCTGGGCGAGCGTCAACGACAAAAGGTAGAAGGCGGCGCCGTAGCCGAGCACGACGATCGCCGAGGGCGCGAGTTTCGTCATCCCCGCCGAGGCTTTCAAGGCGCAGGTTCCGACGACCTCGGCGACGATCGCAATTAGCAGATAGAACCATGGCATGGCGTCCCCCTTTTCGCGCGCGCCGCGGGCGGCGAGACGCAGCTTGCTCCCAGGACGCCGATTTTGACAAGGGCGCAGCGGCTCGGGGAGCGCCGGCGCCAGCCGCATCACCATCCTGCGAAAACTCGATGCTGCAAATCCCTCCCCTTTACGGGGAGGGATTCGCACGCCGCTCTGCGTGAAGTGGCAGGCGATCTTCCTCAATCCAGATGAGCGACGACGACAACGCGTTTGATCTCGCCGTTCAGAAAGGCTTGCAGGAAGCTGTTGTAATCCCTGAAGACGATGCATCCGTGCGAGTCGCCTCCTGTCCCGAGCATGTAGGTGTGCGCGAGAAACCCGTCCCTTCCGAATTCGGGGGCGTCGCCGACGGGGATCAGACGCAGGGCCCGCACCCCATAAAATAACTGCCCCAGCAGCGCGAGCTCATACACATTCGGCGGCGTCGCTCCTTGCATGCGCTGGTTCACGTGACGCGGATTGTCCCGCATGGCGCCGAGCCCGGAATGGGCTTCCAGCGTTTTCCCGCTGGGCAAATAGACCTTGTGCGCCGCAATGTCGTAAACCGCGGTCCAGGGACCATAGCGGCCCGTCGGGCCCCTCGCGGTCCTCTCGGGCCGAGCAATCTTCTCGGGCTTCGAGAGACTAACTGGAAACTGGCTCGGCCGGAAGAAGCCGACCATCACGCCAATCAACAGCATCGAGGCGCTCAGAAGGAAAGTTTTTTCGGCTTTTTGGTAAGCAGGAGCGTCGTTGCGAAACCAAATCCAAACAACTCCAGCCAGCAGAACTCCCCCGCAGACCAATAGGGTGAGGCCATGCCCGTCCATAAGACACTCCACGCGATCTCGGCTGTCTGGATGAGAGCTAGAGCACGCCGCTCGAGGCAAGGGCCTCCGGGAGATATTTAATGCGACGTCCGCCGGACGTCGCCCCGATCGGGAGGCTCTCCTCCCCTCGCTTCGAGATTTTGACGCGGCCGCGGTCACAGAGTGCGCCGCCCGCGCGTCTGATTGACGCAAGGACGCTTTTCCGGTCTATCTCGGACATGAGCCAGGCCCGCGCCGGCAGGCTGCGCATGCCTGACGCGCCGGGCCCCCTTGGGGAAGGGAGCCCCTCCGGGCGCGAAGATGAAACGATTCCGAGACCGCCGCCATGTGCCCTATGCCGCCGCGGAAATGTTCAGGCTCGTCTGCGACGTCGAGTCCTATCCGAACTTCGTCCCGCTTTGCGAGGGCCTGCGCGTGCGCCGGCGAACGCCGCTCGGCGAGGGGATCGAGCTCGTGGTCGCCGAGATGCAGGTGGGCTTCAAGGCGATCTGCGAGCGCTACACGAGCCGCATCACCTGCGACGCGCCCAAGCTCGAAGTGCGCGTCGAATATCTCGACGGCCCCTTCAAGAGGCTCGAGAGCCGCTGGACCTTCCGCGACGAGCCGTCGGCAGCTTCGGGCGGCAAGCGCTCCTGCGTCGATTTTTTCATCACTTATGAGTTCAAGAGTTTGGCGCTGGGGCTGCTGATGGGCGCGATGTTCGACGCGGCCTTCCACAAATACGCCCAGGCCTTCGTCGACCGCGCCGGCAAGATCTACGGCCGCGCTGAGGGCGGCGCGCGGCCGCTCGCCGAGCGATCTTGACCGGAAGGCGCGCCGCCGCGTCTCCGCTCGCCCGACGCTGTGTGACCCGTCCCTAAAAGCCCGCTTTAGCAGTCCGTCGTGAGCTGGCGCCTATGATAGCCCCTCGTCCTTGTCGGGCGCGCGGACGAAGTGGAGCAGCGGAAGGATGAGGACGGAAGACAGAGAGCTGGCCGCGACGATCGCAGTGAATCCATCGAAGTGCGTGTAAACGTAAGAGCCGAGCAGGTCGCCGCCTCTCACCGACGCGAAGTAGAGACCGCCCGCCACCATGAGGGTCGTCCCTTGCAGACCTTGAGGACAAGACCGCATAAGGAGATCGAGATAGGCGCAGGTTGCGATGCCGCCGAGAAGCCCGACTGGGACGGCGGCCCAGATTGCCCCTTCGGCTGACTTCACGAGCAAGAGCGGCGCATATTGCGGGATGGCGATAACTGTGCCCCAAAACAGTAATTTGTCGACGCTGACTCTCTGGCATAACCAAGCGAACAAGACATAAGCCGGCATGAAGCTCACGGTATAGATTGCATTCCAGGCGCCCCATTGCCAGTCTTGGGCGCCAAACCTGTTCTGCAATTCGAACTGCAACGGCGTGCCGGTCCCCGGCGAAAAATTCCACAAGAACCACATGACTAAAGGAAGGTACACCGCCTTGCTGCGCAGAAAGCGGGCGGCCTCGGCGCGTGGGGAGAGCATAACAGGACGTTCCCGCTGTTCGAACCCGTCTGCGCTCACGCGCCCAAGACGCGCCACGAGAGCGAGCGCGATCGATGCAAAAAACCCGGCGAGAAACAAAATTCTGGCGGCGTGGTCCGGCTCCAGCGCGCTCAAAAAATCGCTAATGAAGCCTCCAGCGATGTACGCGATCGCGGCCGGCGCAGCCGTGAACAGGTTCCAAAGCGAGCTCATCTGCCCGCACATCGCGTGTTGCTGACCGAGTGTTGCGCTCAGCCCGTTGAGAGCGCTCGTGGTGAAGAGTGAACAAATCGTCGTCATCATGATTACGATCATGAGGTTGGAATAGGTCAAAGGCCGGAATGCGAAAACAATAAAGGCGAGTGCGCTCAATATCGCTGACCCAGAAATTATTGCCCGATCGCCACCGAAAGCGGCTCCAAAACTGTCTCGGGCAAGTCCGAAAAGGAAAGACAAAAACAACGGGATTGCCACAATGAGCCGGAACTGCGAAATTTGCTGCGCGTCGATGGAAAGCTTGTTCTTAAGCAGGAAACTGATCGGGACATCGAGAAGTCCGCTGGTGGGATCGCTGAACGCCATCGTGAACATGAGAGCGGCGACGTAGCCCAGGATTCTCGCTCGCGCCTTTGCGGTTAGCGCGACGGCGTCATGGCCTGACCTTGACCGATCCGTCTCCTCAGGCGTTTGGTTCTCTTCTCGGTCGGCGCTTCGCATTCGCTTGATCCGCCGCATTGGAAATTCCCGAAGGCCGTCAGACCTCGCTGTTTTTCACCCGGAATTTGGAATTGCGGCTGATCCTGTCCGATGGTATTTTTTAGCTTGATCCAGTCGGCGGCTAGAATTTTGGATTCCCTAGGCCTTCACCGCGACAATGAAGCTGAGACGCCACAGGATGTCGCGCTTCTGGAGTTGGCGCGGGCCGTCCTTTCGACAGGTTACGCGTTCTCGACCTTAACGCCGCTTTCGCAGGCTCGAGTCAACGCGCGCCCGGAAAATTCACACGCATGCGACCTTGCAGGCATATTCGGCTGGAGTTGCAGCTTCTCCGCTGAGATCATATCACCTCATCTATTTGCGCTCATGGAAGCGGCGGACGTGGTCGAGCGGTGCGGCGACAGTTGGCGAGCGCGCATACGCATTTCGACCCTCGGCGACAAGGCGTATGTACATTCGTCCTATCCGACAGACGGCGCCGACGCGGTGTTTTTCGGTCCAGACACCGTCCGGTTTGTCGATGCAATAGAGCGCCATCTGGATGCTGTCGGGGCAACCATAACCCGCGCAGCGGACGTCGGATGCGGCGCGGGTCCCGGCGGAATTTACATTGCCGCGCGGACGCCCTCGGCCTGCGTCTCGATGATCGACATCAACGACGCGGCGTTGCGCCTCGCGCGGATTAACGCGCGTTTGAACGGCGCGCTTAACGCGGTAGCGCGCAAGAGCGACATTCTCAAGCAGGTCCAGGGCGATTTCGATCTGATCGTATCCAATCCTCCCTATCTCATCGACAGCTTAGGGCGCGCCTATCGCCATGGCGGCGGTCGTCTCGGCGAAGGCCTGTCGGCCGCCATTCTTCGCGAAGCCCTGAGTTGACTGGCTCCGGGGGGTCGTCTTGTCCTTTATACGGGAGTCGCCATCGTCGAAGGACGCGACCCTTTCAAAGCGATCTGCGTGCGCCATATCGAAGGAAGACCATTCGATTGGTCTTATCGCGAAGTCGATCCTGATGTCTTCGGAGAGGAACTCGAAGGCGGCGCTTACGCTGGGGCCGACCGCATTGCCGCGGTCGTGGTGACCGTGCGTCGCAGAGAGGGTGGTTATGAGCGCGCTGGAGTTCAATGACGAAATTGATACGCTCTCGGACGACGATCTTCACCAGCGCTTGGCCGAATTCAACGCGCGACGCTTCGAGCCGAAATTGCCGGTCCAGGACTGGCGCGCTGGCGTCGAGCAGTTTGAGGACGGCGCCCTTCTTGAGGGCGCTTTTCTTGAGCGCGAGCGTCGCCTCGCCTCGCAGTACCTGCGGCCACTGCCCGACAGACTCTTTGAGATTTACGGCGTGGTTTGAGGGACTGCGGCGGACGGGGCCAGGTCAGCGCGACCCTTTGTTCCTTTGGCTCGCGCAAGATGCGACGCTCGACCAAATGAAGTGGTTCCTCACCCAGGAGGTGGCCGGCGAAGCGGGCTTCGAGGATCTAACCGCGCTGACGCAGGTTCGGCTTCCAACACGTGTGAAGCTGGAATTGGCGCGCAACTATTGGGACGAAATGGGTCGTGGCCAAGCGAAGGGAATGCATGGTCCGATGCTCGCAAGGCTTGCTGAGGCCTTGGGCCTGAGGCCATGCGCGCGAACGACTGTGTGGGAGGCGCTCGCGCTCGCCAACACCATGGCCGGGCTGGCCGCCAACCGCCGTTACGCTTACCACTCCGTCGGCGCCCTTGGCGTGATCGAGCTCACCGCACCCGACCGCTCCGCGGCCGTGGCGACGGGCCTCAAACGGTTGGGCGTTTCGCCGGGAGATCGCCAGTATTTCGACCTGCACGCCGTGCTGGACGTCAAACACTCCCTCTCCTGGAACGCCGAGGCGATCGCGCCCCTCGCTTCGGAAAGTCCGGCGATTGCGAGCGCGATCGCGGAAGGCGCGATCATGCGTCTGCTGGCGGGACAGCGATGCTTCCGGCGTTACAGGCGCGAATTCGGGCTGGAGGCCGCGGCTTGATTTGAGCGCCGAGCTTTAAGCGACGCCGCCGCTTTTAAGCGTCGCCGATCAGTCCGAGACGCTCGACCTCCGCATAGCCGCTCTCGCTCAGCTTCGCGCCGATATCTATGCGGTAGCGCAGCTTCGGTATGATCACATGTCCCGCCCGTTCATAGGCTGCCCGTCGCGCCCGTTCGATAGAGGAGCCGACGCCCGTCACGACCATCGTCCAGCCATGGTAGCCTGCGGTGACCAGCTGACCGTTCTCTCGCCCGACCTCGCCGAGATGCAGGTGAGCAAAATCCGTCGCCGACAAGGCGCCGTCAAACAGAATGGGTAGCCCAATCGGCTCTGGCACGAAGCTGCGCACATAGGGGAAAGGCGGCGTCGTCAGGACCACGCCGACTGAAAATCCAGGATGGGTTGCAAGCTGGGCGCTGCTCTTTTGTATCAGCGCCTTGAAGAGTTCAGGCCACGTCGTTTTCTGCAGCGGCTCAAGCACCGCGTAGCCAGGGTAGCCGAAGCGGCAGGTGAATTCGAGCGGCCAGATCCCGGCCTCGTTCACAATCGTATTGAGATTGATGTAGCCGCAATATCCATTGGCGGCGAGCAGCGGCCCCATCCGCGCGAGCGTCTTGTGAAAAAACACGCCCGTGCGCTCGAAGGTCGCAACCGTGCCCATCTCGCCGGTGAGCTCGCCGAGATCGCCAGGGAAAAAAGCTTTGTGTTCCCAATCGAGACAGGCGGGTTCAAGAAAACGCGTCCCATTGAAATAGGCGCCGACGCCCATCTCGACGCCCTCGACATGGTCCATCAAGACAAAACTGAAGCGCTCGTACTCCTCTTGGCGGAATTTTGAGCGGATCATTGCTGCGACGTCGGCGCCGTCCCGCATCTTGCCGACGTAGTTGTCGACGGCGCTCAATTCGCTTCCGTTGAATTTTAGCACGTATCGCGCAGGTCTCGCCTTAATGTGCTCGATGGCCTCCCCTGGCGAATCGAATTCGAACGTCGGCGCGACCTGCAAGCCGATCTCGCGCAGGATTTGCTGACCGTAGGCGCGATCATTCTCGAGCCGGTCTCCGAAGGCGGAACCGCCGATCACATGGAAGCCGGCCGCGCGCAGGGAATCCTGGAGCCGCCCACAACCCTCCGCGACATTTTCGAAGAGGATGATTCCGTCCTCGCCCGCCTCCCGGACCCAGGGAAGCGCGGCCTCCCGGTTCTCGGCGTGCGGCACGATGCCCGCAAGCGAGCTTTTGCACATCGGTTCAGAAACAAAAACGCGGACTTCGTGCCCCGCGTCCTGGAGCCGCACATAGAGCGAGCTCAGATCGCAATAGTCCCCGATCCCCAAGAACCGCATGTCGAACCCGTTTATCCGCGCAGCGGAGACAATATGGCGCGCACGATATAAATTAGGCCGTCAACCCGCGGAGGTTCAAGGGGCAGGTTCGATGTTCGTGATCAAAACCCGGGTCGCGCCGAGCTCGATTCACGGGTTGGGCGTTTTCGCTTGCGAGGATATTGCAGCCGGCGCGGAAGTTTGGCGTTTTCATCCGCCCTTCGACATTGTCGTTCCCGAAGCAGCGCTGGCCGATCTGCCGATCGCGGTGCGCCTGCACCTCGATATGTACGCCTACAGATCCGTCGATCTCGGCGGACAATTGGTGCTGTCCGGAGACAACGCGAAATACCTCAACCACAGCGATGATCCCTCGACAGAAGAACGGCCGCTGCGCTCGATCGCGCGCAGGCGCATTGCAGAGGGAGAAGAGATCACCTGCGATTATGGCGCCTTCTGCGCCGGCTGGAAAAACTCCTTCGAGGAGAGTGCAGAGCCGAGGACTCCTCAGCCGCCGCCGCACGCAAACCTCTATACTCGCTTGCAGATCTCGAGGCGCGGGGTGGGACTCTTCGCCATTCGCGACATCCCGGCCGGGACGGCTCTCTTCCTCGGCGACAATGGTGAAACGGCGCGCGTGAGCCCCGCGGTCGTCGACGCCATCGAGGATATCGAGATCAGGAAAATGTATTACGATTTTTGTCCTCTCGTCGATGGCTTCTTCATCGCTCCGGCGGATTTCAATCAGATGACGATGGGATGGTACATGAATCATTCCGACAGTCCGAATGTGGTGCTGGCGGGAAATTTGAGCTTTGTCTCGGGCCGAATCATTGCAAAGGGCGAGGAGCTGACCTCGGATTATCGAACCTATAGCGACCACGCACAAAAATTCACGCGTCTGTGGTCAAATCTGTAGCCGAACGCCAGACCTCCTGATGGCGTCATACGATACCCTCTCGCCGGGGGCCGGCTCTGCCCCATCTTTGGGAGGGAGCGCGGCTCGGCCGGCGGTTGAGCGCGCGGCTGCGAAAGGAGGGGAAAATGTCCAATCATTTTACCGGACTGAGCCTCGGGCCGCCGCTCGGTGACCAGAGGCTGGACCTTTGCGATCTCTATGCATTCCAGTCACTGAACGACGCGTCGAGAACCGTGATCATCCTGAACGCCAATCCCAACGCCGATGCGCTGCATCCCGACGCCATCTACCGGCTCAACATCGACAGCGACGGCGACCTGCTCACCGACCTCGCGCTGAGCTTCGTCTTTTCGAAGCCGCAAGACGGCCGGCAAAGTTTCAGCGTGTTTCTGGCCAAGGGCGCGGAGTCGCGCTCGGCCGAAGCGGTTGGAAAAAAGATCGTCGCCGATGCGGAGGTCTCGTTCGGCCAGAGGCCCAACATCGTGAAAGCCGGCGACTACACCTTCTTCGCCGGCAGCCGCAGCGACGCGTTCTTCTTCGACTTCGACGGCATCAAGAATCTCTTCGACATAAGGGGAAAACGCAATTTCACCGAGCCGCACCTGACGGGCAAGTCGCCGTGGACGGGCGTGGATTCGAACATTGAAGGCAACGTCTTTTCGATCGCCGTCGAGCTGCCGACGAGCGAGCTCGCCGCAAAGTCCGAAATCCGCATCTGGGGACGATGCAGCGTGCGGCAGGATGGCGAGTTGATCCACGCCGATCGCGCGGGCCATCCGAGCGTCAGCAGCTTTTTCAACACCGACGACACGAAGCTCGAATACAACGCCAGCGAGCCGGTCAACGATCGCACGCGCTGGCTCGAGCAGTTCGTGCATCTGATGGGCCACACCGGAAATTACTCGCGCGAGGAAGCGATCGCCGCGATCGACAAGGAGCGAACGCTGCCCGACGTGCTGAGCTTCGATCCATCAAAACCCGCGAAATATCCCAACGGCCGCGTCTTCACCGACGACGTGATCGATTACCGCCTCGCCTTTCTCACCAAGGGCGAATGCCCTTCGAGCGGTTTGAAGCCGCACGCCGACACGCTTAAGGAGTTTCCGTATCTGGGCGTCCCGCATCAGAAGAAGGCGTAGCAAGAGGAGGACGGGCGCGGAAGCTTGGCGCGTCACCGTCAGCACATCGCCTTCGCCGAGTCCGTCGATCGCGCGGCGCAGCTGCGCGCGCTCCGGGACCGATCACTGCGACGGCAGCGCCTTGTCGAAGACGCCGAATTCGATGACGCTTGCATCCAAATCGGATACTCATCTGGGGACTCCCGGCGAAGGCGTTTCCACCGCTGTTGGCCGGCCGGAGCGGAACGAGACGTTTTCGGGTTAACGATCGACGGGCGTCGGCATCTCCCAAAAAGGAACCGTGGCTAGACATGCGCTCGCTGTTCGCTCAAAGGTTCTACAATCGCGTGCTGCGCCGGTTGTGGAGCGCGCCGCTCGCCCTGGCGTCGTCCCCGCTACGCGGGTGCGAGCCGCGGGACAGCGCTCTCCCGGCGGAGATCGACGCTTACGAAAAGTCCGCAGGAAAAGCGCATGGGGCCGGCTCCCTGCCCTTGCGCACGCTGATGCGGATCGAGTCTCTGCTGGGGGGCGGCGACATTGTCTCCGCAGAAACGGGATGCGGCAAATCAACCATCTATTTTTCGCGCATCGCCACGAAGCATAAGGTTTTCTGCCTCGACGATCGCAATCTTCCGGATTCCAGCGTCGCCTATTTCATGAACTGTCCGGCGACGCGGCTCGAAAGCCTCGAAACCATATTCGGGCCGACGCAGGCGACCTTGCCGACCTACTCCAACCACACGCCTTACGATCTCGTGCTGATCGACGGCCCGCACGGCTTTCCTTTCCCCGAACTTGAATATTTCTTCTTTTACCCGCACCTGAAAACCGGCGCGCTGCTCGTCATCGACGATATCCATATTCCGACCGTCGGCCGTCTCGCGGATTTCCTGAGCGAGGACCAGATGTTCGAAAGGGTTGAACTCATAGGGGCCACGGCGGCTTTCCGCCGCACCGACGCGCCGACCCTCGATCCCTTCGGCGACGGCTGGTGGCTGCAGGACTATAATCGCCGCCGCGCGGATTTCGAAAAGGTGCACTATCTGAAGGACGGGAAGCGGCTGCCGCCGATCAATTTCGAGGGGAGGTTTTAGGGTCCATACTCATAACCAATAACTGACGACGGCGGCGATGGACACTGCGGCTAGGAAGTTGACAGCGTTTCGGTCGTATCGCGTGGCGACGCGCCGGAAGTCCTTCAATCGGCAGAACATGCGCTCGATGGCGTTGCGGTTGCGATAGAGGAAGGGCGAGAAGCAGTTCTTCCATTTGCGATTGGCTTTGGGCGGAATGTTCGGCGCCGCGCCGCCCGCCTCAATTTGCCGGCGGATGGCGTTGCTGTCGTAGCCCTTGTCGCCGTGCAGGATCTCGCACGGCGGAAGCCGTGCGAGCAGTTCGGCGCCGGCGGTGCAATCGGCGACGTTGCCGCCGGTGAGCATGAAGGCGAGCGGCCGACAATCGGCGTCGGTCAAAGCATGGATTTTGGTCGTGCGCCCGCCACGCGAGCGACCGATGGCCTGATTTTTCTCCCCCCTTTTCCCCCAGAGGCCGAGCGATGCGCCCTCACTGCGGAGCTGTCGATGAGAACTTGCGCGGGCGGCCCGCCTGCCTGCGCCAAAGCGTGAAAGAGATCGATCCACACGCCTTTCTCGGCCCAACGGACGTAGCGGTTGTAGAGCGTTTTCTTCGGCCCGTATTCCGGCGGCGCGTCGACCCATCGACCGCCGGATTTGAGCACATGGACGATGCCGCTGATCACCCGGCGGTCGTCGACCCGCGCCTTGCCGCGCGTATCAGTGGGAAGATGCGGCGCAATCTTCGAAAACTGCGCGTCCGTCAGCCAGAATTGCTCGAGAATCATCGGCGCTTCCTTTCGGAAGCCGTAAATCATAAACTGACCGCCACGCCAACCATTTTATGGGTCTGGACCCTAGGGATAAACCTGAGGGAAAGGTAGAGAGGCCTTGCCGCTGTTCTGGCGCCCCGCTGCGCCGAGCTCGGGGGCGTCAACCGTGAAGACGAAAACAGACTAACCGGTTCGCTTAAGCGCATCGCCAACATTTTCATCCCGATCCCGCACCCTGAAATTAAAATGCTCGCGCAAAAAATGTTCCCGCAGCGTCCGCTGTCAGGGGTATTGGGACCATTCGCGACCGCCTGATATTCGGAGAAGTCATACCTAGAGCATTATCCGAGCATGCCGATTTATTCGGGGATTCAATAAGCAGCTGAGAACTCCCATATCCGAAGGAGGACGTTCGGCACGTTCGAGCGTGACGGGGCGAGGGGAGAGGCTCATGGCGCTGTCGAAAGATATTCGCGAGAAGGTCGTAAAGGCGATCGAGGGAGGGATGTCTCGGCGCCAGGCGGCGGCGCGGTTTGATATTGGTCCAGCAACCGCCGTTCGTTGGGCGAAGCGCGTCGAGACCACGGGCGCCGTCGCGCCCATCAAGATGGGCGGCGATCGCCGATCGCAGCGCATCGAGGCGCACGCGGAGTTTATCCTCAAAGAGATCAAGACGAAGCCGGACACGACGATCATGGAGCTGCGCGACAAGATCAGGGAGCGCCACGGTCTCTCCTTCGGCTATGGGACGGTGTGGCGGTTTCTGGCGCGGCATAGGATCACGCGCAAGAAGAAGACGGGCCATGCGAGCGAGCAGGAACGCGAAGACGTTGAAGCTTCGCGCGAAGCGTGGTTCGAAGGGCAGCTCGATCTCGACCCCGAGAAGCTCGTGTTCATCGATGAAACCAGCATCTCGACGAGCATGGCGCGTCGCTTCGGCTGGGCGCCGCAGGGCGAACGTTGCCGGGCCTCGGTTCCGTTCGCGCATTGGCAGACGACGACCTTTATCGCCGGCCTACGCCTCGACCGCATCGACGCGCCGATGACGATCGACGGCGCGTTGGATGGAGAGGCTTTCCTGGCCTATGTCGAGCAGATGCTCGCGCCGACGCTTGGCGCGGGCGACGTCGTGGTCATGGACAACGTGCCGCTGCACAAGGTGGCCGGCATAGCCGAAGCGATCGCCGCCACGGGCGGGGAGTGTCCGAAATTTTGTGTGGGGGCCGGGTTGACCATCACGCTGTGACGAACCTTTCGTCGAACATGATGGCGAATTGGGTTTTGGCCTCGCACCATTCGCGCGGCGGCATTTTCCATTCTCCCGCGACTTGGCGCAAGACGAGATACAGCAGTTTCATCGCGGCGTCGTCGGTTGGAAAATGTCCGCGCGTCCGCACGGCGCGCCGCAGTTTTGCATTCAAGGATTCTATGGCGTTCGTGGTGTAGATGATCCGGCGCACCGCCTCGGGAAAGGCGAAAAAGGGAATGACCTGTTCCCAGTTTCGCCGCCAGCTCTGGGCGATCGAGGGATATTTCCTGCCCCAAGGACCGGCATCGAAAGCGTCAAGGGCCTCTTTGCCGGCGTCGGCGTCTTTCGCCCGGTAGATTTTCTTCAGTTCGGCGGCGATAGCCCTGCGGTCTTTCCACGAGGCGAAGTCCATCGAGTTTCTAATGAGATGGACGATGCAGGTCTGTACGACCGTCTGCGGGAAAACCGCGTTGATCGCCTCCGGAAAGCCCTTCAAGCCGTCGACGACGGCGATAAGCACATCCTCGACGCCGCGGTTTTTCAACTCGTTCATCACCCGCAGCCAGAATTTGGCGCCTTCCGAGGTTTCGATCCAAAGGCCCAGAATATCCTTGGTTCCGTCCGGCGTGACGCCCAGCGCGACATAAACCGCCTTGTTGCGCACCAGGCCTTCGTCACGGATTTTGACGCGCAGCACGTCGAAGAAAACCAGGGGATAAATTGCCTCGAGCGGACGATTTTGCCATTCGGCGACCGTCTCCAGAACCGCGTCGGTGACCGTCGAGATCAGGTCCGGCGAGACCTCAAGTCCATAAAGTTCAAGCAGATGCCCCTGGATCTCGCGCACCGTCATGCCGCGCGCATACATCGACACGATCTTCTCGTCGAAGCCCAGAAAACGCCGCTGATAGCGCGCGATCAGCTTCGGATCGAAGCTCCCCTCCCGGTCGCGCGGAACCTTAATGTCGATTTTCGACGTCTCGGTCAGTACGGTCTTCTTCGAATAGCCGTTGCGGTGATTGGCTTTGCCCGCCGCAGCCTCGCCTTCAAGATGATCGTCCAGCTCGGCGTTGAGAACACGTTCGGCCAGAGCTTTTTTCAGCTCGTCGAAAAGCCCGTCCTTGGAAAATACCTCCTTCGGATCGCGCCCCGAAAGAAGTTGGTCCAGTGTGTCCTTCTTGATCGCCATAGTCCGCCTCCAGCGGTGCTACTATGGCCCGGCACACAAAATTCCTGACAGTCCCCCACGGGCGCGAGTGTCGTCTATCTTCCGGCCTATTCGCCCGACTTCAATCCGATCGAGAAGTTCTTCTCGAAGTTCAAGTCGATCCTGCAACGCCTCGCAGCGCGCACCGCCGATGCGTTGGAGGCGGCTGTGGCCGAAGCCCTGCGAGGTGTCACGCCCAACGAATGCAGGAACTATTTCGCCGCATGCGGCTACGATGCATTATGATCGGATAGTGCTCTAAGAGGTCAAAAACAGCATCAAACCCTTATGCCGGTGTCTCATAATTCTTGATTGTTGCACACTCCAAGCACACGCGGGCGCCCGTTAGCCTTGTCCGCCCTCCCCTTCTCGAAACTATCAATCAACCTGCGCCGGTGGGTCCGGTTCAACCAGGCTCAGCCGCGTGAGGTCGGCGACGGGGCGGAGCTGCTCGTCGAGCGTGACGGCTTCGGAATAATGCATCCCGAACAGGACCTCGGCTTCGGTGTAAATGCGCAGGTCATGGATCGCCGCGCCAACGACATGGTCGCGAGCCTCGATGGTCAGAACAAGCCGGGCATCGCTCGCCTTGAAACTGTCGGCGTCATAGGCGGCAAGCGGACTGTTTTCATCGATTTCGTGCATCACGGTCCACGTCATGGGAAACAAAGAGAGATTAGCGTTCGACAGGGCGAGGTCGTGCAAGTGGCGGAGGCGATGACCCTCGGCGCCTTCTTCCTGCAGCACCGCGCCCAAACGCGCCACGGCATTGGTCAGCAAGGTCGTGCGCGCATTGGCGATTTGCACCATCAAGGTCGGCAAGCCATTACGCGTTGTGACGACAGCCTGATCGGCGAAGAGTATCCTGGCTCTGGGTCTGGAGAAGCGGACAAACAACAGGCCGGTCATGATCGCGGTGAAGACCAAGCCGCAAAGGATTTCAAGGGCCGAGACGGCGTGACCGTAGAACGTCGCCGGCGCCATATGTCCATAGCCCACGGTCGCCAGTGTCTCGATGCTGAAAAAGAACGCGTCGGAGAACGAGCCGGGGCGCATATTTTCGACGCAGCCTGGGCTTGCGAGATAGAGAAGGGCGAAGACGGTATTGACGCCGAGCTCCAAGGCGACGAAAGCGAGCGCGAATTGCTTCCAGCTCAGTTCGACGGCCAAGTGATAAGGATCGCTCAAGTCGTGGCGGGCGACGCCGCGCTTGACCATCTCGACAGCGCCGACGCGCATCGTCGTCTCGCGGTGGCGGCGCTTCTTTCGCTTGGATTCGTCCGCCTTCAAGCTTTAGGTCTCCGTTCCCGCGCAGCGCCAATTGAGGCAATCATTGCGCTCCCCTTTGGTTCCAGTCGACAGCGAATTGACCGCCGAAGCCGCAAAATTTTTGCTCCGCTCGACAGGCTGATTTTCAAGGGGTCGGCGCGCGTCGCCGGGGCCGTTTCACAAGCGCCGGCGCGCGCAGTCGAAATCCAGCGCTAAACAGGCGCCGCCGTTTCGACCCACCGCCAACGACCCGCCCAACTGCGCTGCGAACGCCTTCATGATGCCCAGGCCAAACGAGGCGGCTTCCGCTTCCGGGCTTATCCCCGGTCCATCATCGGTAATGCTCAGGTGAAGGCGTCCCGGCCCGCCTTCGCTCAAGCAAACCTCAAAGCGAGAGCCTAACCCTTTGCAGAAGACGTGCTTGGCGGCGTTCAACGCAGCCTCGTTCACCAAAAGCGACAAAGCCGCCATTTGATCCAATGTCAGTTCACAGGCTCCGCTCACCTCAAGACGAACCGTTACATCGAGATCGCGGAAGGCGTCACCAATCAATTCTTTCAAGACAGGCTCAAGCCCATTCTCGTAGGCGCTGCCGTCAATCAGGTGGCGATGCATTCTCGCCATCGCCATGATACGGCCCTCGGCAGTATTGAGCGTTTCAACGGCTGCTGCCGGATCGCGAAGGTTGTGGCGAGCGACACGTAACAAAGCAACAGCCAGTTGCAGGTTGTTGGCGACGCGATGCTGTAATTCAGCGAACAGCGTTTCCTGCATGGCCTTTGCTGCTTCCAGACGATTTAACGTCTCTCGCAAAGCCGCGACTAGAGTTACCGTAAAACCACCAAGCATTGAGAAACCGATGATGGCCCCGAGGGTCGCTTTATCGTCGATCGCAAAAGAATTTCTCGGTTCTAGAAAAAAATACCAGCCGGATACAGTCGACAGCAGTAGAACAGCTATGCCTTGACGCCAACCACAAATAAATGTCGCCAAAATGATGGCAGGCCAAAATGTTATAAACTCCACAGTGGTCAGGTACGAACACACCAGCACGTGAAGCGCAAGGCTCGCCGCGAAGATGCCCAGCGCAACCGCCCACGCCCAAAAACCATTGGGTTCAATTTTGACCCGAGCCAGTTGATCAGCCCAAGGCATGCCTGCATCCCCGCCGCCCACGAGAAGCCTTTAGGCGTCAGCGTCGGCCGCGCCTTTATTGTCCTTATAGATGATATGAGCTTGATATGAAACCCTTATAGTTCTGGAAGAGCATCGCAAGGGCGTCGGCGGGAGGCGACAACGCCCCGAACGCACGTCACGCGCAGTACCGCTTTCCGGCTTTTCTTCCTTGCGCGCGCGGTCAGACGGAAAAGCTGACGCCGCAGCCGCAGGAGGCGGTGGCGTTGGGGTTTTCGATTCGAAAAGCCTGGCCCATCAGATCGTCGACGAAATCGATCCTTGCCCCCAACAGAAATGGCAGCGAGGTCTCGTCGACGACGACCCGCGCGCGGTCGAACCCGTCGGCAAACTGTCGGACTAAATTGCGCCCACATAGGCGCCTTTGGGGAGCTGCGCGATATCCAAATAGAGAACACGGGTTATGTCAGGGCCTTCCCCCACGGTTCTTTCTATGATTAGCGGAACAAAAGTTCTCCCAGGAAAATAGGGATGCTGGCCATTAAACCGAATTGGAATCTGTGCAAGCGGCAATTCTCCTCGCACATATTTCTCGTAGACGATGGCTTGGTCCTTCAGAAACTCATCCCAGTGCGGCTTGTCTATAAAGGATTGCAAATTATCGATCAGTTTTTGCAAAGTTTTGTTTGATAGATCATCATTGCCCGCATAACCATAGAATTCCATACAGCTTCTGCTGCACTTAAGCAATTTCAGAGTGTTCTTCTTATCTGCTTTGAATTCTGCAAAAGGAAAAATCGCCGCAGTACCAGTACGCCCTGTGATGTCTCCAAGCAGCTTTTGAAAGTCCGGATCGGCTTCCTCCCCTTCCCAATGCGAGAGTTTGGCCGCCTGGACGCCCCCGAAGCCGAGAGGGATCTCGGCGTCGGCGATGAGTACCGGGAGCAGGACTTTTCGCTTTTTTGCGTAATCGGCTTCATCGAGAACCCAATCGGAGTTTACGGAGTTCGGAGACCAGAGAACCAACACGCAGCGAGCGCTTTCCAGCTCCTTTCCAATCGTTTCGCGCCATGTGCTTCCGGCGAGTATCGTGCTGTCCCAAAAAACCGACAAGCCTTTCAGCATCAGCGCCTCAGCGAAAAGTTGCGCTCGCGCCCGGTCTTCCTTTGCGTAACTGATAAAGATATCGCTCATGGTTTTCTGCCGCGAAATGGGCTCGCCTCACCTTGAAGGGATGTCGAGCGATAGAATAGGCTAAGCCAAGGCCGGTCGCCTGTATCTAGACGCGCTTCTCTAGTCGGAACCACCATCCTGTTATCGTGACTAGGCCGCGGTTGCAGGTCCGCGAAGACCCAGCGCTCAAACCGAAAAGCTGACGCCGCAGCCGCAGGAAGCGGTGGCGTTGGGGTTTTCGATCTTGAAGGCCTGGCCCATCAGATCGTCGACGAAATCGATCCTTGCCCCCAACAAAAACGGCAATGACGCCTCATCGACGACGAGCCTCGCCCCGTCCTTCTCGACGAGATGGTCGCCCGCGTCGGGTTGCTCCGCGACGGAGAAGGAATATTTGAAGCCCGAGCAGCCGCCGCCGTCGACGCCGATGCGGAAGGCTGAGCCCGCCGGCTCCCCGGCGAGGATCGCCTTGATCCGGCTCGTGGCCGCCGCGCTGATCTCGACCTCGCCCAAAACGCCGCTCATGCTTGCCTCGCTTCTCTTTTAGATCACATTGCGTTGAGGCGACGTCGCCCGAACGCTCAAAAACGTGATCGATTCTAAACGTCCCAAAGATTCCGGCGGGAAGCGTCGGTCATCGCGAGCGCCCTGGATTGCTTCGCTTCGCTCGCAATGAAGGCTGCAACGCTCCCCTTGCCGCCCCGCGCTCGCGCGCGCTAGAGCGAATTCCGCAAAAGTTGACAGACTTTTGCGATCAGAATTCGCTCAAGCATTTTACGTGGCGCGATTTCTTATGGCTCGAACAATTTCGTTCGAGCGGAAAGCGCGCTATTGGCCCCAACATAAGGGAGCCTCGGCGCCCTTACAACGACGGAAGGTCCCTCCCCTGGCGGTTAGGCTCCCTCTCGCGCCCCATGCCTGTGACGCGGCGCGCTCGCGCGGACGGCTCTATCCGGAGCCGCCGTCGCGAACCCGCAGCGAATTCCAGCGCGACCGCGATCGCGTGCTCCATTCGACCGCCTTCCGCCGCCTCGCCCATAAATGCCAAGTCTTCGTGCCGCTCGACGGCGATCACTTTCGCACGCGCCTTACGCACACGATCGAGGTGGGGCAGATCGCCCGCGCGCTGGCCCGGGCTCTGGCGCTCGACGAGGACCTCGCCGAGACCATCGCACTCGCCCATGACCTCGGCCACACGCCCTTTGGCCACGCCGGCGAGAGCGCCCTCACCGCCTGCATGGCCGAGCACGGCGGCTTCGATCACAACGCCCAGGCGCTGCGCGTCGTCACGCTGCTCGAGCGCCGCTATGCGCGTTACGACGGGCTCGATCTCACCTGGGAGACGCTCGAAGGGCTCGTCAAGCACAATGGGCCGCTGAAAGGTCCGCACGCCGGGCACGCCCTGCACCCCTATGTCGAGGCGTTCGACCGCGTTTTTCCCCTGGAACTCGAAAGCTTCCCCGGCCTCGAGGCGCAATGCGCTTCGATCGCCGACGACATCGCCTATTGCTCTCACGACACGGACGACGGGCTGCGCGCCGGTCTCTTCAGCCTCGAGGAGATCGCGAGCGTCCCCTTCATCGCGGCGCTGCTCGCGGAGATCGAGGCGCTGCACCCTCGCCTCGAGCGACCGCGCGTCTTCCATGAGTTGACGCGGCGCGTCATCACGCGCTTCGTCGAGGATGCGATCGACGTGTCGAAACAGCGGCTTGCGGCGGCGGCTCCGCAAACCGCCGAGGAGGCGCGGCGCGCCGCCGCCCCGCTCGTCGGCTTTTCCGACCCGGCGTCGCAGGCGCTCGCCGAGCTGAAGCGCTTCCTCTTCAAGAACATGTATCGCCATCCGCGGGTCGTCGGCGTCTGGGAGGAGGCCCGCGCGGCGATCAGCTTCCTCTTCCCCGCGCTCTATGCCGAACCCTCGCTGATGCCGCCGGAGTGGGCGCGGCTCGCGGCGCAAGGTCAGGATTTGCGCGCGCGGATCGTGGCGGACTACGTCGCCGGCATGACGGACCGCTACGCGCTCAACGAATATCGCAGGCTGTCAGGAGGCCGCGCGGCGGCGAAACAGCCCTAGCGCGTTTCCGCTCCGCTGCATACTAATCCGGCGGTGCGGCTCCAAGCGACCCCGTGGACAAGGCTAGGGTGGCTGCCGCCGCCAGCGCCGTGCTGTAGGCGTCCGTCGAGGCGTTTCTGGCTTGCAAAAGCGCAGTTTGGGCTGAAATGGCGTCGGTAACGGGACCCACCCCGCTGCGAAACGCCGTAAACGCGGCGTCAAACGTCGTCTGCGCCGCGGACGACAGGGCCGTCGACGCTTTAAAGGCGGAGAGGCTGGTGCGCAGCCCATTATTCGACAGCACGATCTGTCGCACCGCTTCGTCGCGCGTATGCACGAGCGTCAATTTCGCGCTGTCCGCTTTGGCTTCGGCTTGCTTCAGGAGCGCGCCTCGTTCGCCGGCGTCGTAAAGAGGGAACGCAACCCCGGCCAAGGTAGTGGCGCCGTATCCTCTCCCTCCGAGATTTGTGATCGACGAGAGATTGCCGATCCCTGGAATTCCAGAAACGCTTATGTGCCCGCTGTTGTATGTACCGGTGCTGGCGATGAACAGTTTCGGCAGGTAATCAACTTCGGCGGCGCGAACGTTCGCGAGGCTCGCTTTTTGGGCTGCATAGGCGGCGAGGATATCCGGTCGCCTGGCGAGAGCATCCGAGATGACCTCATCGGCGTAATCGGCCAAGGCCGGCGACAGTCGTCGATTCGAAACGTCGGCGACCTTTATTTTGGACCGAGGCGATACGCCCATGGCCGATAGGAGGCCCAGGTAAGGGCCCGTGCAGGAATAATTGAATCGAAACGCGCGGCGACGGGATTCCGATTTTGCGGCGTCGATCGTATGAAGCGTCATGATCGACGAGGGATTGATTCGGCGACGCTTTGAAGCGCTTTCGCCGCATCTGGACGAACGTCGCCGGCGGTTGTTCGCGGCGACGACGGTGCAGGAAATCGGTCGTGGCGGGATCGCGGCGGTGTCGCGGATCACCGGGATGGCGGCATCCACGATTGGACGCGGGCTAAAGGAGCTTTCGGCGCAAGCGCCGCCTTTGGCCGTGGGCCGGGTGCGACGGTCGGGCGCCGGCCGCAAGCCGCTGACGAAGAAAGATGCGACGCTCGTGCGCGACCTGCTCGCCCTCATCGCGCCAGACGAGCGCGGCGATCCGATGTCGCCTTTGCGCTGGACTTGCAAGAGCTTGCGCCGGCTGGCCGACGAGCTGAGGAAGCTCGGGCATAAGGTCAGCCATCGCATGGTCGGGAAGATCCTTAAGGAGCTGGGCTACAGCCTGCAAGCCAACAGCAAGACGCGCGAGGGCTCGGATCACGAGGATCGAGACGCGCAGTTTGCGCACCTCAATGAAAAGGTGAGCGCCGCGCTCGCCGCCAACGAGCCGGTGATCTCGGTCGACGCCAAGAAGAAGGAGCTCGTCGGCGACTTCAAGAACAATGGGCGCGAATGGCGCGCGAAGGGCTCGCCCGAGGAAGTTCGCGTTCATGATTTTCTGATCAAGGAGCTCGGGCGCGCGACACCCTACGGCGTTTACGATCTCGCGGACAACGCAGGCTGGGTGAGCGTCGGCATGAGCTGCGACACCGCGGCGTTTGCGGTTGCGACGATCAGAAGATGGTGGCTCGAGATTGGGCGGCTGCGCTATCCTGGCGCAACGCGTCTCGTCATCACGGCGGACGGCGGCGGATCGAATGGCTCACGCGTGCGCTTGTGGAAGCTGATGCTCCAGCGCCTCGCCGACGAACTCGGTCTCGCTATCGAGGTCCATCATTTTCCGCCCGGGACCAGCAAGTGGAACAAGATCGAGCACCGGCTGTTCTCCTTCATCAGCATGAACTGGCGCGCCACGCCGCTCGTCACCTATCAGGTGATCATCGACATGATCTCCTCGACAACGACGAAAACCGGGTTGAAGGTTCATTGCGAACTGGACGCCAACGAATACCAGAAAGGCGTAACCGTCTCCGATGAGCAAATGGCCGCCCTCAACATCGAGCGCGACCATTTTCACGGCGAGTGGAACTACACCATCAAGACAAGCAGCGACCGCTCAAATGAAGCGGTAATTTAGGCACAGGCTCTAAGCATTCTGGGCTGCGCCCTGGGCCTCGACCAAGCCCAATCTCGCTTGGGCCGTCGCTTGTCGGGCTTGCGCCAGTTCGACCACCGTTCCGATTCCCCTCTCCATCTTTTCTTGTGCAATCACCTCAATATGTTGAGCGTTCGTCAGCGATTGCGAAGCATTGCCGACGCGGGCGCGAGTTGCGGCGTTCGTGTAAAAGGCCAAGCTGACCTCGTGGATGAGCCGCTGATGGGCGGCCGTGAAGCCTATGTTCGCAACGGCCGAGAGTTGACTGGCCGCTTCCGCGATGGCCGCTCTCTCGCCGAAGTCGAACAGAAGCCATTGAACGGAGACTGAGGAGATCGTGCCGCGCGCCGTCGTGACCGTCGGATCGCTTTGGAGCATCTGCCAACCGCCGACGGCCGCGGCCGTAACCCTCGGCAGATAGGCGCTTTTGGCGATGCCGGCAGCGAGCGCGGCCTCTTTGGCGGCGTTCCACGCTCGGCGGGTCAAGGGATTGCCCATTTGCGCGATGTCGATCAATTCCGGGAGCGAATAGACCTTATCGCCATCGAGCTCCAAGAGAGGGGGAAGCTCGCCGAGCGCGAGGTTGGAAGGAAGCACGAAGGCTTCGCTTTTCGCCAGCTCGGGAGGGGGCTTCTCGTCTGGAATGATTTCGCCCGTCTCCGTTACGGCGGGAGTCCAAGGACGGTCCGGTCGCTCGGGCGCCATGACGATGGCGGAGGACGCGCAACCGGCGAGCAGCGCGCCAAGGACGGTGAGCAGGACGAGCGCGTTAAGGCGACGCATCGGCTTCTGCCCGTTGATCGCGAGTCTCGGCGCCGATGCAAGCTAGCTCTTCGAGCGCCTTCATACGCGTCTCAAGCGCCTCACCAAATGGATGTGGAGCCGGCTGCGGGACGTCTTTTATCGCCTCGGGCTGAGCGACAACCTCCGCGACGGGGGGGAATTGAACTGAGTCCGCCGGACTCAGTCGATCGGCGAGGCTATTGAGCCGCGCCCCGGTTGTCGGCGCGAGGGCGCGATCGTCATCCATAGCCAACCACGCCACTCCGAGAAGCGCGCCGATCTCCACGGAAATCTGCCGGCGGCGCTCCAGCCATTTGTCCGTAGGACGGATAGACATTGGCTCATATCGAGCCACCTTGACATCATCCTCGACCTCGCCAAGCATCTGCTGCATCTCCGATAGCTCGGTGCTGCGCAGCGCGTGACCGCGTGATCCGAGTGACACCGCCATCCGTCGCAGAATGTCGGCGATCTTTCCGTCGATTCGCTTTACGACGCTGATAGGGGATATGTTGGTAAAGATTAGATAGACGACCGAGATTCCGAACAAGATGCCGATGATGCGATCTCTCGCCGTCACCAGGTCGAATGAAGGGCTCGAACCCTGGATGACACAAAGGAAGAAAGCGAAGGCAATCTGGAATCCGGCGTAGGAGATTCGAGAGCTGCCCGCCGCGACCCACGCCGACGCCAGCGCTCCAAACGACACTACAACCATGAGATCGCCGATCGAGGTAAGGGAAGGGGTAAGAAATACGATCGCCGCATAGCCGGCGGCAGATCCGACGAGGCATCCCGCCATTCGAAGCGTGAGCTTTTCCAGAGTTTCACCAGTCGTCGGGAGCGAAACGATGTAGCAGGTGAGAAAACTGGTGTGAATGCCCGACCAGTCGAGCAACGAGTATGAGACATAGCAAAACATCGCGGCTGCGGTGGTCTTGAGCGCATAACGAACGTGGTCGGGATTCGTGAAAGCGTCGGGCAAAAAGAAGCCGCTCGAACCCTTCGCCTCCGGAGCTGGGGGCGGCGCAGGAGTCTTCTGTTCTTGCGACAGGGACCTTGGACCGGTTTCGGCAAGATCAGCGATAGCTTCTTTCATGCGGGAGACGATCTCAGTGGCGCCTGGCGAGAGCGGAGGCTCACCTGCGACCGCATCTCCGAAGTCGATGGTGACCGAAGCCCCAGCTGCGAAGGACTTGCGCGCCAAGGAATCCAGCGCGAGAGCCATACGCTCGCGCAGCGCGGAAGGAAGCGGCGTATCGGGGCCGCGATCCGCGACGTCGATCAAGGAAATTATCTCGAAGCTGGACTCGGCCGCGCGACGCAGCGACTCGACTTGCTCGGGCGACGCGCTTTTCTCCACGAGAGCGAGCTTGAGCCGCTTCTCGATTTCACCATTGCCTTCGCGCAGATATTCGGTGAATTCACGTCGAGTTTCGCCCTCCGGCGCACGCAGCATCGCCGCAGCGAGACGGAGGCGCTGAGCGAGCGCACGCTCGCAAAGCAAGCTCGGAGATGGCGCAAGCAAGAGACTGACGGCGATCGACACGCCTGCAGGGATCCCTACAAAGAGCCACGCATAAAAAAGCCCGCGTGTGGCGGCCTCGCCCCCAGGAACGCTTCCGAGCAGATCGAGAGCGTAAGCTGCGATGAGGGTCATGGTCGCGCCCACGGGGCGGAGCTTGCTCGCCGAGGCCAAAAAAAGGAGCCCCAGCGAAAGCGCCGCCATGCTGGCTACGCGCCAAGATGGGTAATCTATGACGACCATGGCGACGAGGAAGACGACACCGATGACCAGGGTCATTATCAGCATGAACGCGACGCTCAGGATCACACTGGCTGTGCGTTCCGGCTTGTTGAGAAAGAAGACGACATATGTCGTCAGGGCTGCGTCGGGTGTTTGATAGATTTCGCAGACAAGCACCGTTAGCGCGCAAATGGCCGCCACTCTTGCCGCGAATTCCAGCCGTCCAGGAAACGGCGCGAGAAGACGGATCAGCTGATCGAATCGTCCCGCTCGGGATTCAAGAGCAAGCGTCGCCATGTCTTATCTCGACCACTGCGCTGGCCCCGAGCCTCACGAGCTGCTCGGGTGGCTTTTCTAAGCGGATGCGCACGGGGAAGCGCTGCGCGACGCGCACCCAATTCATTGATCGCTGCACATAGGGCGCGGAACGGGGAAGATTGACGCGATCCGTATCCAGCACGCCCCATCCAATCCCCTCGACGACGCCTTTGATTGGCTTGCTCCTGTCGATCATGGAATAGACGGTCGCGCAATTCCCAACTGAAATAGCGTGCAGATCGGTTTCCCGAAAGTTGGCGACCGCGTACCATTCCTCGGTGCTGATCAGAGTGAACAGGGATTGGGACGGGATAACCATCTCACCCGCTAACACGGTGAGGCCGACGACGCGGCCGTCGTGCCAGGCGCGCACAACAGTATCGTCGAGCGCGCGGCGCGCGATGCCCAGCGCCGCCTTGCTCGCTTCCACGGCCGCTACCGCCGCCTGCTCCGTACCGATTGCGTGAAGCGCCGCGGATTCTTGCTCTTGCGCCTGCCGCAGTGAGGTCTGCGCGTCGCGTTCGGCGGTCTCCGCCTGGTCGAATTGCTGAATCGGCACGAAAGACCTGCTCGCTAGGGGCCGAAGTCTATCGGTGGTTCGCGATGCGAGTTGAAAGTTGGTTTGCGCGCGTGTGACCTGTTCCCGCGCGACCGCCGCATTGGATTTTTCGGTGGCGATGGTTCGCCGCCTCGTGTCGAGCGTACCCATCGCGAGTTCCAGATTGGCTTGGGCTTGCTCCACGGCCAAACGGTAAGGAACCGGGTCCAATCGAAAAAGAAGATCGCCTTTGGAGACTTTCGCATTCTCGGTGACCGGGAGCTCAAGGATTTGCCCGCCCACGGCCGCGGCCACATGCACGACGTCGGCGTCGATCGTCGCGTCGTCGGTGTAAGGATATTCGGAAGTCCGTCGTGCGACATAAACCGCCGTGGCGACGCCAGCCGCTATGATCGCAATCGAAATCATGGCGGCGATCGCACGCCTCAGCGCTCCGCCAGCTTCACCGAGCCGTCGCCTCAAAGCCGCCAGGAATTGGGAAACGCTCAACGGCACTATGCTCGGTCCCTTCGCTCCCGCGGCGGCAACGGCTTGGGGCCCCTAAGCTTTCTAGACTTCACTGCCCGAACCAATATATCCAAGCCAGGACCGCGATGATAACACCCAGGGACGAACACACAAATAATTGGAATGGAAGCGCGCGGTTGAGCCCAGTGGCGACGAATAGGCCTCGGGCGGCTATGGCGCCGACGATCCCGAGCACGGCGCAAAACATCCACCCCGGAAAAAACGCGCCGACGATAGAGTAGGTCGGCGCGCCACTGCTTGCGCAGCCGCCAAGACACAACGAAGCCACGAGAGCAACGGAAGCTGATCTCTGTACGGCATCGGGCTTCTTCGACGCGAAAACGAGCCCCGTGGACGCGTCAGAACGATTGAAGAAGCAGTCAATTTTGCCGGTTCCCAAAACACCTGGAACAAAACCCAAAGCGCTTGCGTCTTCGGTAGAGAAAGGGGTTAACCTCAGCCATCGAGGCAACTGAGACAAGGCACAGAGTTTCCAGATAGCTCCCTCCTTAGTCACTTTGCGGTTCGCGAATTTCTCGCTCGCGGCGCTGCAACCATGGGTTCCGGAGCGATGCGCGAAATTACGCTGAAGACGCCTTTTGAAACAAGCTCGATCCCGGCGGTTTGATCCCTTCGATTTCCTTGCAGCGCTTGCGCGCTCGAAGAGAAGCATTAGACTTTTCAGCATGAGCGACGCCAATGCGCATGGCCGTCAGGCCCGACCCGGCGCCGCCTGCAGCCATATTGGACTTGCTCCTCATCGTGACGCAGGCCGTCGTAATAGGCCGGATAATGCAAATAGGGAGAAGGGGTCACGACCGCGTGGCGGCCGATGTCCGATCCGGCAATCATGTCATTGATTACGGCGGCGGGCCCCCACGCCCAGCCACACGTGTCCCACGCGCACGAGACCAAATCGACACGGGCGGTTGCTTCGATTCGGAGCAAGGCGGGGCCGGCGGCCGTGAGCGCTAAGATAGGGCTCGGGGCGATGGAGACCGCCGCGCCATAGGCGAACGTGGCGATCAAACGACAAAGTAAATTTTTGACGGACATGTTGAGTTCCCCTTTCGCTTCGCAGCGCAGCGCAGTCTTTCAATTATAGCTGCGTTACGGATAAGGGGATGAACAGTCGATCAATCGCGTCACAACGCTTGAGCCAACGCTGGAGAACCCGCCTTCAGCTGAACATTCGCGGGCTCTATAACGGCGTCGGAGAAGGGGTTGCGCGCGCGGATCGTGGCGGACTACGTCGCCGGCATGACGGACCGCTACGCGCTCAATGAATATCGCAGGCTGTCAGGAGGCCGCGCGGCGGCGAAACAGCCCGAGCCGGCGTGATTTCGCGCGAAATGCGCGGCGCAACGAAAATGTTTCGCGGCGCAATGAAAGTGTTGCGCGACGCAACGCGGCGAAGCCGCGCGCAACGCGGCGCAAAGAGGGCGACCGGGAGCGCCACGGCTGATCAATGACTGATGGCGGCGTACAACTCGTTCGTCATTCTTCCCCGGCACAAAGGAACGCCGAGGGCGGCAAGCTCTCTTCCGGAGAGCGTGTTGTAATCGGGTCTCTCCATCCAGCCGTGCGCTTTCAGAAACGCCCTGAGACGCGGCGGATAGGAATGCAAGACTTGTTCGGACGCCGCCGGATCGATGTCCGTCCAGGGATTGGCGACCATTCCTCTCGACGCCGCATGGAACCAAAGCTTGGCGTCGGGCTCCACGCAGCTATGCTTGTAGGACAACCACAGCGTGCAGGCGCTCATGCAATCGCCCGAAATGACATGCGTGCCGGAGGCTCTGCCGATGTCGGCCCTGTAATTCGCGATTTTCCCGCCGCGATCGAGACGACGACCCGAAAAGCCGGTGAAGATCGCGCCAAGCTCTTCCGCCTTGACCGGCGGCGAGGCGATCGTCGCCATACAGAGAAAAGCCGCGCCGGCGGCGCAAAATCGTTTTCTGCGGACGGGAAGGCTCACCACCCGCGAAGCAATACCCATAACGCACTCCTATCTTATCAAATGATTTGCCCTTCCGCCGTTTTCGCTCCTTGCCGCCGGCGCCGCGCGGTTTGCCGCTCGTCCGCGACCCCTGGAACCGACTGGCGGGCTACGAATCCCTTTTAACATGGCTTTTGAAAGAAGCAACTCTAGGTTGTATTTTTCCACAGCCGCCACCGAGACGGGACGCGCAAAAAAAGATCGCGCGGGCGTTTCAGTTCCGCGCGATCTTCGTGGAGAGATAAGCCCATCCCTCGAACCCGGTCGTTCGAGCGATAGGAAACCAGCCTGTTACTGCGCCTCGAGCAGCGCCGCCGGGCGGGGGCGCTCGATCTGGGCGACGCCGGCCTGCACCGCGCCCTGCACCTTCTCGAAGGCGCGGACCTCGATCTGGCGCACGCGCTCGCGCGAAACGCCGAATTCCTCGGAGAGCGCCTCGAGCGTGATCGGATCGTCCGACAGGCGCCGGGCCTCGAAGATGCGCCGCTCGCGCGGGTTGAGCACGTCGAGCGCCTGGGAGAGCGCGAGCAGGCGGTTATCGGCTTCCTCGCGATGGGCGAGCAGATACTCCTGGTCGACCGAGTCGTCGACGAGCCAGTCCTGCCACTCGCCCTCGCCCTCCTCGCGCAGCGGCGCGTTGAGCGAGGCGTCGCCGCTCATGCGGCGGTTCATGTCGATCACGTCCTTCTCGGACACGCCGAGCCTTGTCGCGATCGCCGTGACGTTCTCAGGCTTGAGATCGCCCTCCTCATAGGCCGAGATGCGGCTCTTGGCCTTGCGAAGGTTGAAGAAGAGCTTCTTCTGGCTGGCGGTCGTGCCGATCTTGACGAGCGACCACGAGCGCAGGATGTATTCCTGGATCGAGGCGCGGATCCACCAGAGCGCATAGGTCGCGAGGCGAAAGCCGCGCTCGGGCTCGAAGCGCTTGACCGCCTGCATGAGCCCAACATTGCCCTCCGAGACGATCTCGCCGATCGGCAGGCCATAACCGCGATAGCCCATCGCGACCCGCGCGACGAGGCGCAGATGCGAGGTGATGAGCTTTTGCGCCGCCTCGGGGTCTTCATGCTCGCGCCAACGCTTGGCGAGCATATATTCCTCTTGCGGCTCCAGCATCGGGAATTTACGAATTTCGGCCAGATAACGCGCCAAACCGCTTTCCTGCGAAAGCGCGGGCAGAGCGTTCGCCATTATTTCCTCCTTGTAGACTCCCAGGAAGGCGAGTCCACGCGATGACCGCTATGAAGCCGGACATCCCGCTTCATGTGGGGAGCGATCCCCGCCAATGTAAGAGGGGATTTTGGACCGCTTCGCCCAAAACGGCTAGTTAAGGTTTTGCAACAAGCGGGCGAGGCAAGAAAACACCATGTTTTCAGAATTTTATAGATTACGGAGGTTCGCCCTAGCCGCAGCCTTTGCCGAAGCCGATGAAAATTTCTTAAACCGTTTGCGGGCAAGTCGAGGTCGGGATTCGTCCTTGCTCGACCCGGCGCGGCCTTGGCCGGCTCCCACCGTTCGGTTCATCCGCTACTCCAAACCGAGCATATACTTGCGGAGAATTTGCCCGCCCTGCATGCCGACCAGGAGAGCGAGCAAGCTCACCACGGCCGCCATCACCTTCATCCAAAAGCCTTTGCCTCTTGGCGCCTCGTTCGCCATTCCTTGCCCCTTCTCGAACACATCGCAACCTTTGCCAACCGAAAGATAGGCGTCGGGACTGGGCCTGCAACCTTGAGCGCCATCGGAGCGTTGTTGCAAACAGGCGCCGTCTCCGGACTTGTCGCATGGACCATCGAACTCGCCTGATCGTCAGCCTTGTTTTTAAGCTCTTGGCGGCCGTGTTGGCTGCCGGGGCGTTCCTGGGTTTCAGCGTCGCCATCGGACATGACGGGAGCTTTGTTTTCAAGGCGCTTTGCGGGACGGCGGGCGCATTCTGCGGAGTTCTCGCCTCCTATGCTTACATCTATTCGAAACGATTAGTGGCTTTATCGGCGTCGGAGCTCCGCAAGACGGATCCCCGCCCACCCGTTTTTTATCTCAGGGCCTTTCAAGACGACTGGAAAACCGCCGACCTCCGTCAGACGGACATTCCGGTCTTCCATTCCTTTTCGACCGAACAGGAGCATTTGGAACGGGCCTTGCGCAGAGTGGGGCCGGTCGTGGCGGCGGCGACGCCACGAGAAAAGCTTCCCCATCTGGGCTTCGGCGGCGTCTCCATGGATGACCGATGGAAAGAAGACGTCCTGAGTTTGATGAAACAGTCCTCATTGGTCGTGCTGCGCTGCGCGACGACGGACTCGGTGCTCTGGGAAGTCGATCAGGCGGTCAAAGCAGTGGCGCCGGAAAGGCTGCTTCTTCTGGTCCCCGCCAGCGCGGTCGAATATGAGGCGTTCCGCATCAAAATGGGCGGCATGTTTCCGAAACCCTTGCCTGAGTTTCGAAAGTCTCGCAAACCGCCAAAAGCGACCGTAGCAGCGATCATATATTTCGACAGGGATTGGACGCCATGTCTTGTTCCTCTGGAAATTCCCGCTTGGCGAGGCGAAACGCTCACGGCGGCGATGATCCATGCGATGAAGCCCGTGTATGGACAGCTTGGCCTGGCGTGGCGAGCGGCGCCCTTCTCCTTGACGAAGCTCGCACTCGCAGGATGGGGACTAACGATGGCGGGCGTGGTGATCTACCTCATCGCCACAGCGAGCCAGTCGACCGACCTCAGCCAGGACTCTTGCTCTCGCGGCCGCGCTGCCGACTTGGGCCGGGCCACGCTGGACCCGGATTTGAGCGTCGAGAAGCGTAATTCGTGCTGCGCCCGCTATCCCTGGTTGCTAGGATGTTAGAGAACTGCGTGGAGAGAAGCGAGGCGACTGCTATGAGAAACACATTCCTTGGCGCAATATTGTTTTTTATCACCCTTTTACCGGAAAGCACCCTCGCCGAGGCGGTCGATGTGGACGGTGGCCTCACCATCACGATCAGCGCGCTTCCAGGCTTCTGCAACGAACGTGCGCGGGACGTGCTGGACTCCATGCAACGTCTGTCGCCGAAATCCAAAGTGCTCGCCTTGAGCCTTCCTTGCGATGAAATGGCGGAGATCAAGGCGGGAAAGCGGGGACTTGGGCGTTATATCGTTTGGTTTGTGGAGGCCGCTAACGGGGTCGCATTTCATATACCGCCGCAATACACGCGGTCGGAATATGCCAAGGGCTTGGCGCAAGCTTCCACAAAAGTGGACCTCGCCGAGATGGCGGCAGAAGCGAATAAGAATACGCAGGCGCAAACAGGAGCCAGCGTCTCTATCAACAACTACGGGCTCATCGAGCGCGATCAGGATGCCGTTTATTTTGTGTCTACGGAAAATGTCAAGGACGCCGATGGGTCAACGAGGGTCATGGTTGGCGTTCAAGGCATGGTTGCGATCCATCACTTTTCTTTTTCCATTACAGCTTATGACCAATTCAAGGGGAAAGAAACTTTCACTTCGTTGTTGGATGAGGTCAAGGCGCTCATGAAAACGGCCTTGGACGACAACGTCGAAAAATAGAAACGTCGCGCCTCACCGCGCATGTCCCGCCGCGCCTGCGGGCGGGCGGAGGCGCGCCAGCAGGTTTTTCAATGCGTCGATGGGCGCCGGCTTCGTCAAATGCAGGTCGAAACCGGCTTCCTGCGCGCGGAGGCGGTCCTCCTTCTGGCCCCAGCCGGACAGCGCGACGAGGAGGAAGCGACGCTCGCGAGGGTGGCTGCGAATGCGGCGGGCCGTCTCGTAGCCGTCGACGCCGGGCATGCCGATGTCGACGAAGATGAGATCCGGTTCGAACGCGGCGACCGCGCCGACGCCGGCGGGACCGTCGTAGGCTGTGCGCACCGTGGCGCCCAACGTCTCCAGCAGCAACGCGAAGCTGTCGGCGACGTCATGATCATCGTCGATCACGAGAACGCGCGCGGTTTGGACGTCATCCGTCGCATCTCTTTCGTTCGGCTCGGCCACGACCACGGGGTTGCGATGCAGAGGCAGCCGAATGATGAATTCGCTGCCTTTCCCGGCGCCGTCGCTATTCGCCTCCAGGCGCCCGCCATGCAGAAGGACAAATTGGCGCGCGAGCGCGAGGCCGATGCCCAGTCCGCCTCGAGACAGCCGAGCCTGGCCCTCCGCCCGAACGAACAGATTGAAGATTTGCGGCATCATTTCAGCGCTGACGCCCACGCCATTGTCGCGAACGCGTAGCGCCAGCTCGTCGCCCTCCCGCGCGGCCCTGATTTCGATCCGCCCGCCCGGCGGCGTGTATTTCGCCGCATTATCGATGAGGTTGGCGGCGACTTGCGACAGACGAAGCGGATCGCCGAAAACCCACAGCGGCTCATCCTCGAGCTTCACGCTCAGGCGATGACCGTTCTTCTCGATCAGCGGCTGACAGGTCTCCAGCGCGTGTTGCAGGAAGTCCGATACGGCGACGCTTTCCTTGCGCAGCTCGATCAGTCCGCGATTAATGCGGGAAATTTCCAAAAGCTCATCGACGAGGCGAACGAGGTGATCGACCTGACGATCCACCATGGCGAGCAGGGCGGCGTCGGAATTTTCTGACGTTTGCTTCTTCTTGAGGACATGCACGGCGTTGCGGATCGGCGACAGGGGATTTCGCAGCTCATGCGCGAGCGTCGCGAGAAACTCGTCCTTACGGCGATCGGCCGCCGCGAGCGCGGCTTGCGCCTGCACGATCTCGTCGATGTCGGTGCTGCTTCCGACCCAGCGTCGAACGCCGCCGTCCGAATCGAGGAGAGGCGCCGCTCGCGTCAAGAACCAGCGATAAGAGCCGTCGGCGGCGCGCAGGCGGTAACGGCATTCGAAAAGCTTTGGCGAAGCGACCGCCGCACGCCAGTAACCATAGGTGCGTTCCCGATCGTCTGGATGCAGCGCCTCGGCCCAGCCGCGGCCCGCCGACTCCGCAGCCGTCCTCCCCGTGTAGGAGCACCAGGCGTCGCTCATGAAGGTGTTGAAGCCTTCCGCATCGGTTTCCCAAAGGAAGCTCGGAATCGCCTGCGTCAGGACGCGGAACCGTTCCTCGCTCTCCCGCAGCGCCGCTACCGCCGCTTCTTGCTCAGTGATATCTCGCGCGGATCCGATGAGGCCGATGACCTTGCCCGCGGCGTCGCGGTAAGGCGTTTTATTGTTACGAAAACAACGTTTCCCGAAAGGGGTCATGAGCGTTTCGTCGTAGATTTCCGTTCGCCCCGACTCCATGATGCGGCGGTCGTTGGCCATGATGGCGCGAGCATCGTCGGGGTTGAGGAGAAACTCTGCGTCGGTCTTGCCGATGCAGAACTCGGCGGGCTTGCCGATGGCGGCGAGGGTGACGGGATTGGCGAGCAACATTCGGCCTTCGCGATCTTTCAGGAAGATCGCGTCGGGGCTGCCGTCAACGACCGCCTGAAAGAGCGCCTCCTTCTCACGGAGCCTCTTTTCCGCCTCTTTCAATGCGCTGATCTCACGGACCGCGACGACGGCGCCGATGATCTTCCCGGTCTCATCCTGGACCGGCGAAAAATTGTAGCTCCCCCACCATGTTTCGCCCGTGCCCTTTCGAGCGAGACGAAACTCGACATTGGAGGCCGTCTCGCCGCGCAGCGCGCGCGGAATGGCCCATTGCTCGAGCGGCGCGAGACGGCCGTCCGGAAACCAGACGTCGAGATATTGCGTGCAGTCGGCGATAGACCGGCTGCACTCGCTCCGGTCCTTGAAGCGGTGGTAACGAATGAATTCGTCGTTGAAGTCGGTCGGTCGTCCTTCGGCGTCGGCGATAAAAACGGCCTCCCCCAGGCTCGCGAAAGCCGCCCGCTGTCGCAACCATGCCTCGGCGAGCTCCTGTTCAGCGATCGTCCGATCGTGAAAATCGATGAACGAACCGCGGAAGCCAGAAAATGCTCCCTGTTCGTCGCGTCGCGGCGCCCCAAACGCCATCGCCCAACGAAATTGCTGGTCCGCGCGCCTGATCCTCGCGGTGAGCTGAAACGACCGCTCCGAGCGCCGAGCATCGTTGAGCTCGGCCTTTACGTGATTCCGATCGTCCGGGTGGATCGTCTCAAGCCAGCCGTCTCCCCTGGCGGCGTCAGCGGCCTGACCGGTGAATTCGCGCCAATGCGGATCGATATAATCGCAAAGCCCCCCATCGTCGATTGACCAGTTCACAACCCAGAAGGCGTCCAGCCTCGAGAAATTCATGCTTGCCTATCTGCGCTCGGCATAGCCGTGCGCCTATCGAAGGAGCGCCCTTACACAAGCTTGTCCGCGATAGCCAAGCTCAGCTCGCAGCGGCCAGCGGACGTTGAAATCGACCCGCTCTTTAAAGGTCTGTCAACTGTCTGCGCTCCGGCCAGCGGCGCCGGGCGCGCTCATCGCTTCTCCGGCGGCGCGCCCGCGCGCCCAGTCTCGGTGATTTCCCACTCGAGCCAGGCGTGAGCGACGGCGGCGCGCCGCCAGAAACTCAAGCCGTCGCGGCCGCGGGGCGACGCGTCGTCGACGCGGACTTTCCGAAACGGGCATTCGCGCCCTGCGAGGCCTCGCAGCGCCGCTTCGACCATCGCCCGCCCGAGGCCGGGTTTTAGCGAATTGATCTCCTCGAAGACGAGCGTCGGCGGATTGAATTTCCCGGCGAGCAGCAGCGCGACGCCCGAGGCGAGCGGGCTTCCCGGCGTCGTCACGAGCTTTGGCGAGGTCGAGGCGACGATCTCGATAAAGTGCGGCCCGAAACGCTTCGCCTCGACGAAAAGCCCGAGCGCGCGAAGATTGACGACGATCGCCTCCGCCGTCCGCGCGACGGCGGGGTCAGCGCCCGCCTCGCGAACGAGGCCGAGCCTTTTGAGGAGCGCCCGCATCACCCTTCGAGCCGCGCCCATTCGCGCAGGATCAGCTCGTAAAGCTCGCGCCAGGGCGGGTCGATCCGCGCCTCTGACCCGAAATTAAAGAGCGCCTTGGCGACCTCGGCCAAGGTCTCGTTGATCGGCTCGGCGCCGCCCCGCGCCATCTCATCCTCGAAGAGGCGCGGCGGCTCGGCGGCGCGCCAGGCGGCCCAATGCTCGTTGGAGTAATCCGAGACCCCTCCCCGCTCGGCCAGAAGTTCTGGCGTGAAAGCGGCGAAGGTTTCGTGCAGCGGCCCGTCCGCGCCCTCGGCCGCGAAGGCCCGGCGCACGCGCGCGTATTTCTGATGCTGCGCCTCATGCGCGACGCAGCAGGCGAGCCGCGCGAGCGTCATCTGCGGATCGTAGAAGACGAGGATCGAGCCGTCGGGGAGCGCCCGTCCCTCGGCCTTGGCGCGCTCGCCGCAAAGCTCGAAGGAGAATTCGTCGCGGACAAGCCGCGCCTTCGCCGGATCATAGCCGAAGCTTGCCGTCATCGCGGCGAGATGCTCGGCTTTTATGGCGAAGTCCGCGGCGTCGAACGCAGGCTCCGCGTTTGGGGCGGGAGGACGTCTCCACAACCAAGCCAGCAAGGACGTCATGACGTCGCTCCGGGTTACTCTTCAGCCCTCATCCCGATGAGGCTCCGCAGGAGCCGTCTCGAAGGATGAGGACTCGCGGGACTTGATTCGTCCCAGTGCGCGGTTGCGATTCTCGACGCGCCATGAGAGGAAATCCCCGCTTCCTCATCCCGAGCAGGCTCCGCGAGGAGCCGCCTCGAAGGATGACGGCCCCAGGAAATCGCACTCGGCCCGTCCTTCGAGACGCCCGCTTCGCAGGCTCCTCAGGACGAGGACGAAAGGAAGCAGCCCCTCTCCAGCGAAAGCCTCCATGATCCCCGCCGCCCATCTTTCCGCCGCCATCGAGATTTTGCAACTGATCGGCGAGCGGCGCCGACCGGCGCAGGACGTGCTGAAGGAATGGGGCGTCGCGCATCGCTTCGCGGGCTCCAAGGACCGCGCTCAGATCGCCTCGCTCGTCTTCGACGCGCTGCGCAAGCGCGCCTCGGCGGCCTATGTGATGGGCGAGGAGACGCCGCGCGCGATCCTTCTCGGCGCCTTGCGCGAGGCGCGGGGCTTGAGCCTCGCAGCTGTCGCCGCGCTCTTCTCCGGCGAGGGCCACGCGCCTTCGCCCCTCACAGAAGACGAACGCGCGCGCTATGAGAGCTCAACGCTCGCCGACGCGCCGGCGCATGTGCAGGGCGACTATCCGCAATGGCTCGCGAGCCGTCTCGAAGCGGCGCTCGGCGACAAGGCGCCGCTAGAGGGCGCGGCGCTCGCCGAACGGGCGCCAATCGATCTCCGCGTCAACATCCTCAAATGCACGCGCGACGAGGCGCAAAAAAAGCTCGCGCATCTTCATGCCGAACCGACGCCATACTCGCCGCTCGGATTGCGCCTGAGGGCCGGCGCCGACGGACGCGGCCCGGTGCTCTCGGCTGAGCCCGCTTTCATCAAAGGCCTCGTCGAAACGCAGGACGAAGGCTCGCAGCTCGCGGCGCTCCTTTGCGGCGCCGCGCCCGGCGAGCAGATCCTCGACCTTTGCGCCGGCGGTGGCGGCAAGACTCTGGCGCTCGCGGCGCAGATGCACAACCGCGGCCAGATCTACGCTCATGACGCCGACGGCCGCAGGCTCGCGCCGATCTTTATGCGGCTGGAGCGCGCCGGCGCGCGCAACGTGCAAGTCCGCGCGCCGAAAGGCGAGGCCGACGTGCTGCCCGATCTCGAGGGGCGTTGCGATCTCGTGCTGATCGACGCGCCTTGCACCGGAACCGGCACGTGGCGCCGTCACCCCGACGCCAAATGGCGACTAGCGCCTGGCGCCATTGATCAGCGTCTCAAGGAGCAAAGCGAGCTTCTCAAAGCAGCGACGCGCTATGTGAAGCCGGGCGGGCGCATCGCCTATGTGACCTGCTCGCTGCTTCGCGAAGAGAATGAAGATCAGATCGACGCCTTTCTCGCGGCGCATCCGAATTTCACAGCGCTTTCGGCCGAGGAGACCGCCGCGCGCGCTCATCTCGCGGAACTCTCACGCTTTGCGTCGCCGCATGGATTTGGACTGCGCTTCTCGCCTTTGGCGTCGGGAACGGACGGGTTCTTCGTCGCGCTCGCGCAGAGAGCAGGTTAGCGACGCGTTTTTGTACGCGCTTTGCGCGGATGCTCGTTCGGGGCGCGAGACGCGGCGCCGCCGCGATTGTCAAATGTGGCAAAAAGGTCACATCGTCCGAAAATCGGCGGTTCAATCCGAATTAGCCGTATCTGTGGCGCTCCGACGCATTTAATCTGCCACCACTTCGAAACAGCGAATCCCGTCCGCCGCGATCGGCAAGATCTCCGGGCGCCAAGACAACAGGAGTGTCGGCATGAAAAAAGGTCTCGCCGTCAGCGCGGTCGCGCTGGCCTTCGCCACCGGCTCGGCCTTCGCCGCCGACCTTCCGAGCCGAAAGGCCCCCGTCTACGTTCCCCCGCCGCCGCCGATGACTTGGAACGGCTCATACATGGGCCTCGAGATCGGCGGCGTCTGGTCCGACAACAACGGCTCCAACTTGAACCTGCCCTACTGGGATCCGAGATACGCCTTCCTCGGCTCCGTGGGCGGCACGCCGAATCTGTTCTTCCTTCCTTACGGGAACCAGGGCGGCGGCGGCTCGGGCGGCGTCGTCGGCGGCTACTACGGCGGCTATAATCTGCAGATCACCCCGTCGATCGTCGTCGGCTACGAGAGCGATTTCTCGGGCACGAGCCTCAGCGGCAACAACAACAGCGGCGGGAGCTACAATTTCTATCCTTCGCCTCTCCTTCCCAACGGCGGCGTTCTCATTCCTGTGTCGCCGTTCAACGGCTCCAAGCTGAGCCTGACCTGGCTCGGCACGGTGCGCGGCCGCGCCGGCTGGCTCTTCACACCGACGCTGCTCGTCTATGGCACCGGCGGCTTCGCCTATGGCGAAACAAATCCCTTCTCCTTCGGCGGGACGGCTACCGGCTGGACCGCGGGCGGCGGCGTGGAATGGATGTTCGCCCCCAACTGGTCGGCGAAGGTCGAATATCTCCATGCCGAGCTTAGCGGCGGCGGCGACAACAACGGCGGCTGGGGCTGGGGTTGGAATATCGCCGACCGCCACCGTCTGGATCTCAACCTCGTGCGCGCCGGCGTGGCCTATCACTTCGATTTGTTCAAGCTCCTCGGTGGGCTCGCAAAGGGTCCGGTCATGGCGGCCTACTGATCGCATCGAGGCGCGGCCGAGAGCCGCGCCTGCTAAAGAAAGCAAACGGCCCGGCCTCCTCGCGAAGGCCGGGCTTTTCGTTTGCCGCTACGGAGCGAATCAGGGACCCAGCTTCACCGGCGGCGGCTTCCAGCTTCCGTCGAGGATCGACGGCGGCTTTTCCTTCGGCCAATACATGCGCAGCGTCAGATTGAAGTCCTTGTCGCCCGAGGGCAGCCAGTTCGCTTCCTTGTCCTTGCCCGGCGAACTGCGCTGCACATAGATGTCGAGCGAGCCGTCGGCGTTTTTCTTCAGATTCATCCAGCTGCTGATCGCATAGCGGTTGATCGGATTGGCGATGAAGAAATCGTCGGCGCCGTAGAGCGTGACCGACCAGAAGGCGTCAACCGGCGGCGTCGCGCCCTTGTCGAAATGGATGACATAGGCGTTGGCGCCGTCGAAGGGCTTGCCCTCTTCGTCGACGTAGGCGGAAGGATAGACTGCGTCCTGAGGCAGATTTGCGCCGAGACCGACGAGCGCGACCGCGGCCCGCAGCCCATAGTCCGAGCCGAAGTTTCCGAGGAGCTTCGGCGGGATGCGCCAGCCGTTGGCCCCGTCCCCGGTCTCCTTCGCCGCCGCTCTCAACTTCTCGAGCGCGACATCGATGGATTTTTCCAGGCCCTTGGCCGTTACGGGATCGAGCTTGGCGAGCTCGAATTTTTCGCCCGGAACGATGCCGATCGTCTTCAGCTTGTCGAGAATGGGCGCCTCGGAAGCCGGCGGCGGATTGGCCTTCAGAAGCGTCGCAAGCCGGTCGAAGAAAGCCTCCGCGCTCATCTTTTTCAATTGCTCGACTGGCGGCGTCTTCATGTCGACGTTCGGATCGACATTGCCCTGCGGCGCGACATAGCGCTTGCCGAAAGCCGAGAGCGGCGTGAGCTTGAAACCGTCCTGGATCGCATGAACGGCCGGATAATCCGCCGGTCCGTTCGTCTGCGTGCGGCCGATGATCCAGCCCATGTTCGTCGGCGATTTGAGCTCGGTGACGCCCTTGGGCAGCGTTCCCTGCCAGCCGGGGCCGGTGATCGCGAATTGACCCGCCTTCGTGCCGGTCGTGCGCTTGCCGGGCGAGGCGAAGATATTCGTCCAGGCGTCGAGAATCGGCAGCAGGTAGTAACGGCCGTGCGTGTCGGGAACCGAGAGCACGATCGGCTCGGCGGCGAGGTCGAGGAAGGCCGAGGAGTAGAGCGTGTCGACGTTCGGCCGCACGACCTCCTTGAAGGAGGCGTCGGGGAATTGGCGCAGATGGATGAATTGATTGACCGGCGCGGCGAAGCCTTCGGGCTTCGCGACATTGGTCATTTTGACTTTCGTGATGTCCATGATCACGAGCGGCAGGCTGTAGACGACGGCCTCGACGCCGGCGTCGAGCGCCGCCTGTTGCTTGGCCGCATCTTCCGCTTGTTCCTTCGCCTTGCGGTCGCCGCATCCGCCGAGCGCCACGAAGGCTACGACAAGAAGCCATGAAATCCATTTTGAGCGCATGAACGCCTCCCCAGGCCTTTGCGTTCGACCTTATGCCCAGCCGAGTTGCAATCCGATCCTGGGGCTGCGGCCCCGGACCGAAGGTCGGCAGGAATAACAGATTTTACCGAATTTCAGAATTCGCCGTGAATTGACCGTGGGGCTCGCGAAAAGGAGCCGTTCGTCGGAATAGGCAAGCCGACTACCGGAAGTGGGGTGACGCGGTATGTTCCTGGCCTTTAGGCGTCCGATTACCTTTGTGAACTCCTCGAGGCATTCAAAGCATTTGAATGGCCAAGGGTCGTTTTCCTCATACATGGCGAGTCCTCGGTTGATGGACTGTCACTCAGGGCAAGGCCGACTTGCTTGGCCTTGGGTCTGTGGCTTGCGGAGGCAGTCGTCGTCCGCTGCATTGAACCTCCCATAGAACGTGAAGCCAATGAGGCTCTCCACAACTCCATGGGCAACTCTCAACTCGGCCCGAAAGCAGAATTCCGTCCTCCGTCTTGTGGAATCCTTGAAAGCGTCATTGTACTCGGCCCAGCCCCATATCAATATATCTGTCGCGCCAGTCATGGCGTGTGCAGGTATGTCATATGGTCCAATAAATATTTCTGATTTTGGCCCACAATATACGTTTTTAAGGACGCCAGTATCGGGACAATCGAAATTGTCTGGGATTCCGTCATAGAAAGATTGCCAGTTGGCGCACACAACCATCTGTCTGGCCGGAGTATCTCCGGAATTATTCAACACTATGGATGTGGAATATGTATGAACGGGTCCTTCTATCGGCCCGTAAGCCCCCATTGTTCCGGGCAGGCGAAGGAGAACAACATTAACATCTTTAGCAGAGATGTAAGCGCGCAATTGCCGTTGTCCAGATTCTTTAACGTGGTTAAGCTGTCGTTCGCCGGCATCCCAAAGCTTGTCGGTTGAGCGCCACAGCCTATACGTATATACGGCCAGAGCTCCAGTGAATAATGTGAGAAGAATATCCGTAATCTTACGATCATAAAAAAGTTTTTTAGTCAACTCAAGGAGCCAATTACCTTCTTCGCCTTTATAGCGCTCTCTATCTGGATCGTTGGCCTTGGCGCTTGGATCGTTGTTGCTAGTACTAAACTCAAAAGTCTTTGGCGATTCTTGTATAATGTCTTTTGATGGTTCTTGGCGCTGGATGGAATTTACACGCTTTTGCTCGGGTGCGAGGCGCTTCGATTCCTCGGCCACAGAATTTGAAGCAAACATGGCGATAAGAAGGACGCCGGCCAAAGACGCCATAAGCTGCATAGGACGCTCGCTATGATCCAAGCTACAGATGAAGGAATATTCCAATTAGCCCAAGACCGCAATGTCGCTCTCCCTCACCCTATCGGGGTCGGGAGCCTGTCCTCCTGCGCTAGATTCGAGAAGCGCTTGATCTCCGCCTCGAAGGCGAGCTGCACGGTTCCCGTGGGCCCGTGGCGCTGCTTGCCGATGATCGCTTGGGCGCCGGCCAAGTTTAGATGTGATAAATATGCAACGCCCCGCCAATATTTGGCCGGGTTGAGCGTTTACAAACGCCTTAGCCTCGGCGAGTTTCGCGGCCGGGGGGCCGGCGCGCGATTTCCAGGCGTGCGGCTCGCGTCTAAATCGGTTTCTCGGAGGAATGAGACGATGAATTGGGCTCTATCGCATCTTCGGCGCGAGCTTGTGGGCGCCGCGGCCATTCCACTGTTCTTGCTCGGCTCGGCGGGGGTCGGCTGGGCGGCGACTGACATCCAGTACGGAACCCTCGGCTCCGACGGCGTCAATCCCGGCGAGTCCGGCACGGATGGCGGCGCGGCGAATGCGAACGCCGCCAACCCGGGCGACTCCTCAAACACCGCCGAAGCCTTTGGCGGCGGTGGCGGCAATAGCCTCCTCGGCGGCAATGGCGGCAACGGCGGCTCCGCTGCGGCGACGAGCGTTACGATCCCCGCGGCGGGCAGCTCCGCGACAGCCATCAGCACCGCCTATGGCGGAGCGGGCGGCAACAGCAACGATGGCGGTGGCGGCGCCGGCGGCGCGGCGACGAGCATCAGCTCGGCCTCGGCCAGCGGCGCGAATTCGGCGGCCGCTAGCGCCAGCGCGACCGGCGGCGCCGGCGGAGCGAGCTACGGCGAGTATTACGGCGGCCCGGGCGGCCCGGGCGGCGGCGGCAGCGTCTCGGCGACGGCGAGCTCCGGCAGCGGCGCGGTGAACGTCTCCGCGACCCTCGTGGGCGGCGCGGGCGGCCAGGGCTATGGCGGGTTCGGCGTCGCCGGGGGCTCGGGCGCCAGCGTAAATGTCAACAACGCTGTGAGCGGAACGACGACCGGTCAGCTCACCCTGACCCAATCCGCGCAGGGCGGGGACGGCGGCCAGGGCACAGGCCTTTCCTTCGCCGCCCCCGCCGGCGGGAGAGCCTCCTCCACCCTCAGCTTCAGCGACGCAAGCGCCTCGTCGATCACCGCGACGGTCAACGCGACCGGCGGCGCGGGCGGCTCCGAGGTCGAGAAGGGCGGGGACGGCGGCGGCGCTACCGCTGCCCTCAGCCTGACGACAAGCCGCAATGCGGCAGTCGTCGCCACGGCGAATGCGAACGGCGGCGCCGGCCAAGCCGGGTTCCAGGATGGCGGGATCGGCGGCGACGCTACCGCTACTGTCAGCGTGACGACAGCCGGCAGTGCGCCGGTCGTCGCCACGGCCAAGGCGATCGGCGGCGCGGGCGGCGCGGAATCCTTTCTGCCGCCCCCATTCGCTCCCGGCGGAAGCGCGACCGCGAACAGCATCGCGCGCGGCAGCCTCGGCTCCGTTTCGTCGGGCGCCGCCTCGCCGGGCGGCGGGGCGGGGAGCGCGGCGAGCGCGATAACGACGGCGAGCATCGGCGCGGGCGCGGCGCCGCTGTTCAACATCACGGCCGGGCAGACTGTCTCGAACGCCGTGCTCTTACCCAACAACGGCGGAACCACCATCGGCCTCGGCGCCATGTCGATCGGCTACGGAGGCAATGGGGAGCCGCTCACCTACGCCACTCAAGCGACCTTCAATTACGCCCAAAGCCTCAACGGCGACTTCAGGATCAACTTCGGGTCGTACAATTTCATCGGCTCGGGCTTCAGCAGCTCCGAACTCGACGTCTACATCAACGGCGTCGATCACACTTATAGCTTCACGACTCTCGCGCAAGCGCAGGCCTTCTTCAACAACCAGCCGGTCGATTACGGGGTGATCACGGGCCTCACCAGCGTCATGGTCGACTACTCGCTGACCTCTGGCTCGGTTGGAGACGGCTTCGGCTTCACCTACGGATTGGAATTCGCGCCGGCGCCCGAGGCGGGCAAGGGCGTGCTGGCGCTGGCCGCGCTGGTCCTCGCGGGCGCGCTGACGCGCGCGCGGCGCGGCGTTCCGGCGAGGAGATAAGGCGCGGCAGACGCGATTGCGCCCTCACTCCATCCGCGCCGGCAGCCTGTCCTCCCGCGCCAGATTCGAGAAGCGCGTGATCTCGGCCTCGAAGGCGAGCTGCACGGTTCCGGTGGGCCCGTGGCGCTGCTTGCCGAGGATCGCTTCGGCGCGGCCATGCGCCTGCTCCATCTCGCCCATCCATTTTATGTGCTCTTCCGTGCCCTCGCGCGGCTCGCGGTTTCGCAGGTAATATTCCTCGCGGTAGACGAAAAGCACGACGTCGGCGTCCTGCTCGATCGAGCCGGATTCGCGAAGGTCCGAGAGCTGCGGGCGCTTGTCGTCGCGCGACTCGACCTGACGCGAGAGCTGCGAGAGCGCGAGGATCGGCACGCTCAGCTCCTTGGCGAGCGCCTTGAGGCCGGTGGTGATCTCGGTCAACTCCTGCACGCGGTTCTCGCTGCGCGTCCTCGAGCCCGCGAGCAATTGCAGATAGTCGACGACGAGGAGATCGAGCCCCTTCTGGCGCTTTAGCCGCCGCGCCCTTGCGGTAAGCTGCGCGATCGATATGCCCCCGCTCTGGTCGATATAGAAAGGGATGCTCTGCATCTCCCGCGCGGCTTCGGTCAGGCGGCGGAACTCGTGCTCGCCGATGTCGCCGCGCCGCACCTTGTAGCTCGGCACGCCCGACTGCTCGGCGATGACGCGCGTCGCAAGCTGCTCGGACGACATTTCGAGCGAGAAGAAGCCGACGATGCCGCCATTGATCGTGCGCCGCGAGCCGTCGGGCTCGACCTCGCTTTCATAGGCGCGCGCGACGTTGAAGGCGATGTTCGTCGCGAGGGCCGTCTTGCCCATGCCGGGACGCCCCGCGATGATGACGAGATCCGACTTCTGCAGGCCGCCCATTTTCTCGTCGAGATCGACGAGGCCCGTGGCCAGGCCGGAAAGATGGCCGTCGCGCTGGAAGGCCGCGTTGGCCATGTCGATCGCGAGCGTCAGCGCGTCGGAGAAGCGCTGAAAGCCGCCGTCATAGCGGCCCGTTTCGGCGATCTGATAGAGCTTGCGCTCCGCCTCCTCTATCTGCTGACGCGGCGAGGAGTTGACGGGAGAGTTGTAGGCGAGATTGACCACATCCTCGCCGATCGTGATGAGCTCGCGCCGCACCGCGAGATCGTGGATCATCCGCCCGTAATCCTCGGCGTTGATGATCGTCGTGGCTTCGGCGGCGAGCCGCGCGAGATAGGCCTGAATCGTCACGCCTTCAGGCAGCTCCAAGCCGCCGAGATGGGTTTTGAGCGTCGTGACCGTGGCGAGCTTGCCGAGCCTTATGAGCTGCGCGCAGGTCTCGAAGATGCGCCGATGCAGCTCCTCGCAAAAATGCTCGGGCTTCAAGAAATCCGAGACGCGGTCGAAAGCGTCGTTGTTGATCAGCAGCGCGCCGAGCAGCGCCTGTTCGGCCTCGATATTGTGCGGCGGGACGCGCGCGGCGGGCTCGGCGACCGAATAGAGGCGCCGAGGCGAGAAAGCTTCGGGAGCGGGCATGGCGGGCTTGGGGTTCGAGATAAAGCGCCGCGGGCCTGCGAACGCGACGCGGAGGCCCGGCGGCAACGGATCGGAGATTGGCGGAAAGCGCACCGCGCCGCAACTGGAGAAACGCCTCCCGAAAAGTCTTGCCCTAGCTATGCCGGCTATCAACAGGGAAGAAAAATTTTTCCTCGCGCCTTCGCGAAACGGCGTTGCAAGTCGACGAATAAACGTGATCAGCGCGGACGGCGCGAATCACCGCCGTCCCTCGAGCGTCCAAACGAGGATCGCCGCCCCGAGCAGCGCGCAGAGCGCCGAAAGGCCCAGCGCGAGCGGCGTGGTCCTCACCCCTTTCAGCGCGGTCGCGGCGCCATGCTTGACGCCGATCCAATCGGCGCCGCCATAGAGGCTCGACTCGCGCATCTCGACAAGGCGCGGCAGCACGATCGCTTCGCCGCCGCCCGGCGCGAGCCGCCGCACCGTGCCGCCGGTCGCTTCCGCGAGGGGGCGCAGCTTTTCTCCAGTCGAGGCGACCTCGCGAAACTCGCGGGGATTCTGCGGGCCCACATTGGCGAGCGCCGTCAAGCCGCCGCTCTCGAAACGATAAAGGCCCATCTGCGCGTTGTGGATGTCGGCGCGATAGAGGCCGGGCTCCTTGGCCGCCCAGGCGATCTCGTTTTTTTCGCCGGAGGGCGTCGTCGCGACGAGCGGCTCCGGCGCGTCCTTGAGGCTCTGGCGCTCGACGGCGATGTCGCGCCCCGCGGTCGTCGCGCGCAGCGATTCTTCCTCGAGCTCCGGCTCCTTCAAGAGCCAATGGGCGAGCCGGCGCGTCAGATCGACATGCGGACCGCCGCCGTCATAGCCGCGCGCCCAGAGCCACAATTGGTCGGTGAGCAGCATGGCGACGCGGCCCTTGCCCTCGCGCGAGAGCACGAGCAGCGGCTTGTCATTCGCGCCGGAAAGCAGCGTCTGGCCCTTGACGAGAGTCGCGTCGATCTGGCGGAACCATTGGCCCCAGGCGGGCGGCGTCGATTTCGCGCCTTCGAGCCCGCGCGTGACGGGATGCCGCTCGCCGTCCTTGGCCACGCGAGCGCGAAAGGCCTGCTCATAGACTCCGCCGTCGGGCCGCGCCGGCAGGATCGATGTGAGCGGCGAGTAATAGAGCCCGCGCAGCGTCGCGTAATCGGCGTCGACCATCGCGAGGAAGGCGCCGCCGCCCTGGACGTAATTGACGATGTTCTCGAAATAGAGGCTCGGCAGCAGCGTCTGACTCGAATAGCGGTCGAAGATGATCAGGTCGAAATCCTTTATCCGCCGGCCGAAGAGATCGGCGGTCGGAAAGGCGATCAGCGACAGCTCCGAGGGCGACGCGCCGGTCACCTTGTCCGGCGGACGCAGAATGGTGAAATGCACGAGCTCCACATTGGCGTCGGCCCGCAAAAGATTGCGCCAGCTGCGCTCGCCCTGGTGCGGCTCGCCCGAAACGAGCAGCACCTTGAGACGGTCGCGCACGCCTTCGACAACGACGACGCCGCGGTTATCGACCTCGGTCAGTTCCCCCTCGACGGTCGGCGTCTCGAGCTCGACGACATTGGGGCCGCCATGCTCGATCGCGACCGGTATTTCGACGATCTCGCCCAGTCGCGCGCGGCGGCGCGCGATCACCGCGCCGTCGCGCTTGCCTATGACTTCGGCTACGCCTGATTGTGCGGGGCTGTCGACGACGCGCACGCGCATGACGACCTCCTTGCCGACGACGCCGAAATGCGGCGTCTCGACAAGATCGAGCCTGCGGTCGCGCTCTCCCTCGCGTCCGGTGATCAGCGCATGCAACGGCGCCTTGAAGCCGAGCGCTTCGGCCTTTGCCGGAATGTCATGGACGAGTCCGTCGGTCACGAGCAAGGCGGCGCCGACGCGCTCGGGCGGCGTGTCCGCGAGCGCCTGCGCGAGACCCGCGAAGAGCTTCGTGCCTTCAGCCTCGGTTCCAACGGTGACGAAGCGCGGCTCCAGATCGGGAAAGCGCGCGAGCGCCGTCTCGAGCTCGCGACGCGCCGCCTCGACCTGCTTCATACGGGCGCCGAGCGTCTGGCTTTCGCTCATGTCGAGCACGACGACGACGACGCTCTTTTCCTTCGCGCGCTCCTCCTCGAGCAGCGTCGGATTGGCGAGCGCGAGAAGAAAGAGCGCGAGCGCCAGCGCGCGCCAGGGGGCGCGTCTCTGTCCCTTATAGAGAGAGAAGACGAGGAGCGCCGCCGCGAGGAATCCCAGCAGCGCCAGCGCCGGCCAGGGGACGAGCGGCGAGAAGACGAGCGAGAGATCGGTCACGATATCGAGCTCTCTCCCCTCTCGCCGCAGGCGGAGACGAAAAGATCATCCCTGTCGCGCCGCGCCCTGCCCTGGCGCTTCGACGAAGCGCCAAAAGCGACCGCCGCGCCGGCTTGGCGGCGCACCGCAGGCGTCCTTCGCAAAAGGCGGAAGGCCGTCGCGGTTAGCGGGCGGCGGCGAAGACGTTGCAGCTGTCGATCTTTCCGGACTGCAGCCCGCGCTCGAGCCATTCGACGCGCTGCGCCGCGGAGCCGTGCGTGAAGGAGTCCGGGACAACAACGCCTTGCGTGGCGTGCTGCAAGCGGTCGTCGCCGATCGCCTGCGCGGTGGCGATCGCCTTCTCGACGTCGCCCTGCTCCAGGAACTGTCGCTTCGCATTGCCGTTCGCGGCCCAGACGCCGGCGAGGCAGTCGGCCATCAGCTCGACGCGCACGGAAAGCGCATTGGCTTCGGAGCGGCTCGAGGCGCGCGCCTGCGCGCGTTGCACCTGCGGCAGAATGCCGAGCAGATTTTGGATGTGATGACCCATCTCATGCGAGATCACATAGGCGTAGGCGAAATCGCCGCCGCCGCCGAATTTCGTCTTCAGATCGCGAAAGAAGGCGGTGTCGAGATAGATCTTGCGGTCGAGGGGACAATAGAAGGGCCCCATCGCCGCGCGCGCCGTGCCGCACTCCGAGGGGGTCTGGCCGTCGAACATGACGAGCGTCGGCGGCTGGAAGCGGATGTTCTTTTGCGCCGGCAGGACCTGGCTCCAGACCTCTTCGTTCTCGCCCAGAATCTTCGAGACGAATTGGCCAAGCTGATCGTTCGGCGCGCCTTGAGGGCCCGGCGCGCTCGGCTGGGTCGCCTCCTGACCGCCGCCGCGCATCTTGTTCAGCATTTCGGCGCCGCCGATCAGGACCGCGGGATTGATGCCGGTGAAATAGCCGATGAGCCCGAGGACGATGACCGTCCCGAGCCCGAGACCGCCGGCGCCGACGCGCCGGCCGGCGACTTGTGGCTGGCCGCGGCGATCCTCGACATTCTCTGAGCTCTGGAAATCTTCCCACTTCATCGCCGGCTGCTCCTCGGTGCCATCATCAAACGCCAGCGCCGCGCCTGTTTAAGGCGCGGGCCGGGCTCCCTCGCAGCCTGAGAATAGCAGTCGGAACAGCGATTGAGTAGGGGCGTCCTCGCGCGGGCCGTTAATAGAGTCCGCCCGGGACCTTCTGATCGATGTCGGTCTGCGCGGCGGTGGCCGGATCGCCGGCGTATTCGGGCGGCGCCGTGCCGGGACGATAGGCCTCGAGCATCGAGCCTGCCCCCGAAGAACGCATGCCGCTGCGGACGTCGACCGAGATCAGCTTGATGCCGGGGGGCACGCGGAAGGGCGTGTCGGGCTTGTCCTTGAGCTCCACCATCATGAAGTCGCGGAAGATCGGCGCGGCGTAAAGCGCCGCCTGCGCATGGTCGCCCATCGAGCGCGGCCGGTCGTAGCCTAGGAACACCCCGACGCAGAGATCGGGCGAATAGCCGATGAACCAGAGATCCTTGGCTTCGTTCGTCGTGCCGGTCTTGCCGGCGAGATGCTTGCCGACCGCCTTGATCGCGACGCCGGTGCCGCGCTGAATCACGCCTTCCATGATCGAGGTGATCTGATAGGCGGTCAGTTCGTCGATGACCGGATCCTCGCGCTTGTCGACGAGCTTGGGCTCGTTCTGATTGTCCCATTTGGGCGCGTCGCAGCCCAGGCACTGGCGCTCGTCATGGCGATAGACGGTGCGGCCCGAGCGGTCCTGGATGCGGTCGATCAGCGTCTCCTTGATGCGTTTGCCGCCGTTCGCGAGCATCGAATAGGCGGTCACCATGCGCATCAGCGTCGTCTCGCCCGCGCCGAGCGACATGGAGAGATAGGGCGCGAGATCGTCATAGATGCCGAAGCGTCGCGCATATTCGGCGATGAGCGGCATGCCGAGATCCTTGGCGAGGCGAACCGTCATCATGTTCTTGGAGTGCTCGACGCCGTAGCGCAGCGGATGCGCGCCGGTGCCCTGCCCGCCTTCGAAGTTTTCCGGGCTCCAGACCGAGCCGTCGGGCTGCACGATCGAGATCGGCTCGTCGAGGATCTGCGAGCCGGGCGTATAGCCCTCGTTGAGCGCCGCCGCATAGACGAAGGGCTTGAAGGAGGAGCCCGGCTGGCGCAGCGCCTGCGTCGCGCGGTTGAACTCCGACTGGTCGAAGGAGAAGCCGCCGACCATGGACAGCACGCGGCCCGTATAGGGGTCCATCGCGACCATGGCGCCGGAAATTTCCGGGATCTGGCGAAGCCGGTATTGCCCGGCGCGATTGGCGAGGGGCTCCACATAGATCACGTCGCCCGGCGCCAGCGCGCTGCGGATCGAGCGGCCTGTCCAGCGCACGCCTTCGGCGGGCAGCACGCCCGTCTCGCGCTCGCGCGCCACCTCGCCCGATTTCTCGCGTCCGGGCTGCAGGCCGATCTTCGCCTGGGCGTCGTTCGCCTCGAGCACGACCGCGAGCCGCCAGGGTTTCACGTCGCCGAGCGCCGGGGTCGCCGCGAGCGCCACGCCCCAATCGCTGGAGATGTCGATGTGGTTCATCGCGCCGCGGAAGCCGTGCGCCTCGTCGAAGCGCACGAGACCGTCGGCGAGCACCTTGCGCGTCAGCGCCTGCATCTTGGGATCGAGCGTCGCGCGCACCGAGAGCCCGCCCTCGTAGAGCTTCTTCTCGCCATACATTTCGAGGAGCTTGCGGCGCACTTCCTCGGCGAAATAGCCAGCGACATAGGTGTTGGGCGAAAGAAGGCGCGGATTGACGTTGAGGGGCTCCGCCTTGGCCTTGGCGCCCTCTTCCGGCGTGATCGCGCTGTCGGCGATCATGCGGTCGATCACATAATTGCGGCGCTCGATCGCGCGGTCGCGATGCTGGAACGGGTGATAATTGTTCGGCCCCTTGGGCAGGGCCGCGAGATAGGCCGCCTCGGCGATCGTGAGCTCGTTGACCGACTTGTTGAAATAGTTGAGCGCTGCGGCCGCGACGCCGTAATTGCCGAGGCCGAGGAAGATCTCGTTGAGGTAGAGCTCGAGGATGCGATCCTTCGAATAGGTCCCCTCGATGCGGAAGGCGACGAGCGCTTCACGGATCTTGCGGTCGAAGGAGCGCTCGTTGCCGACGAGGAAGTTTTTCGCGACCTGCTGGGTGATCGTCGAGGCGCCCTGCATATGGTGTCCGCCCTGCGCGATGACCGCCACCGCGCGGATCACGCCTTCGGGATCAATGCCCCTGTGCGTGTAGAAATTCTTGTCCTCGGCCGAAATGAAGGCCTGCTTGACCATTTGCGGAATGGCCGAGCTCGGCAGATAGAGGCGCCGCTCATGGGAATATTCGGCGAGGATCGAGCCGTCGCCGGCGTGAACGCGCGTCGTGATCGGCGGCTCGTAGTTTTGGAGCTGGGCCGTGTCGGGCAGATCGCGCTGGTAAACCTGGACGAGCCCATAGGCCGCGACGGCGCCGACCATGAAAAGAATCGCGCCGGTCGCGAAGAGAAAGCCGATGAACCGGAAAAGCAGTCGCATAGAGAGCGTCCTCATCGCGCCTGAGACTTTGAAGTCCGACGCGCGCATTGGCGGGGGCAAGGCTCGGGGAAGCCTTGTCTCCAAGGGCTTGCTCGAATTTTGTGGTGAATTAGGGGCGAAGCCGAAAGCCGCTATTTCGACGACGCCCGCGACGGCGGCCCGTGCGCTTGAAAATAGGCGTCGATCGCCGCGGCGACGCCCTCGGCCGCGCGCTCGCGCCAAGCGGGGGAGGTCAGATTCCCGAGATCCTCCTCGCTCGACAGATAGCCGAGCTCCAGCAGCGCCGAGGGCACGTCATGCGCCTTCAGCACGACGAAGCTCGCCGAGCGGCTCGGATTTTTGTTGAGGCTCGCCCGCTCGCGCCATCTCACGAGAAGCGTCTGGGCGAATTCGCGCCCGAGCGCGCGCGTCTCGCGCCGGGCGAGATCGAAGAGGATGTCGTCGACCTCCTCGGGCTTTGCAACCTCCTCGACGCCCGCCGCCTGGTCGGCGAGATTCTCCTTCTCGGCGATGCGCGCCGATTCGGCGTCGGAGGCGCGCGCCGCGACCGTGTAGATCGTTGCGCCGCGCACCCCGCCGGCGCCCAGAGTATCGGCGTGGATAGAGAGGAACAGCGCGGCGCCGCGCTCTCGCGCGAAACGCACGCGGTCGTTCAAGGGGACGAAGACGTCTTCCTCGCGCGTCAGCGCCACGCGCTGCTTGCCTCGCGCCTCGATCTTCGCCTTCAGGGCCTGGGCGAAGTCGAAAACGATGACTTTCTCCATGTCGCCGCGCCGGCTCTGAGCGCCCATGTCGACGCCGCCATGCCCCGGATCGAGCACGACGAGCGGAAGCTGATCCTTCGCGCCATCCGCGGGGGCCCGAGCGGCCGCGGCCGGACCGGCTTCGAGCGCCTCCGCCTTGACCCTCTGCGCGACCGCGGCGGCGAAGGCCGCTGGAGTTTCGGCGACGAGGTCGATTTCCAGCCGCGTCCCCTCGGGCCGCTGGACGCTCTCGACCCGCGCCGCCTTCGCCGGCCGCGTCAGATCGATGACGATGCGCGAGCGGCCGGGCGCGAACCGGCCGAAGCGGAAGGACCGGATCAGCGAGGCGTCGGCCTCCGCCGTTGCGCCGCGCAATCGAACCGGCTGCGCGGGCGTCGCGGCGCCGACCCCCGGATCGATGAGAAAGGCGACTTCCGGCAGGTCCACGACGATCCGCGGCCCGGTCGCGGCGAAGGCCGAAGCCGTCGTAGGCCCCGTCAATTCAAAGATCAGACGCGTGGTCGGGCCGCGCCGGTCGATCCGGGCGGCGATCGCCGAGACGCCGGCCTGCGCCTGTGCCGCGGGGGCCTGAGCGGCCGGACCGGGCGCCTGGGCGGTGGGCGGTGTGGGCGCCTGGACCGCCGGCGGCGCGGTCTGAGCCAAGGTCCGGCCTCCCAAGATCAGGGCAGAAGCCAAGAGAATTGCCGCCGCGCGACGCCAAGCCAAAGGGCGCCGGGCGAAGCCGCGCCGCAAATCGAAGCAAGCCGCGAATGCGCCTCGCGGGGTAAGCGGGAGGGCGCGAATGCGAATCAAGGCTCGTCTCCCCGTCCAAATTGGAGGCAGAGCTAGCCGCAAAACGGCCGTCCCGCCAGAATTTTTCATGGTTCCAGACAGATTCTCGGGGGTTAGGCGCCGCAAGGGCGCTTGCAGCGCGGGACAGGCGACGCTATTAAAAAAGAAGGACGCCGCGCCGGCCCCTCGCCTCGCGAGACCGGCGCCGCGCGGCGCGCCTACAACCGACGACCGCGGCTCATCCCGAGCGGTCGGTCGTTCCGAAGGGGTTTTGTGCGCCCCGAAAGGTTTTTCGTGACGCGTTACAGGCGAGCTCGCGCGGATTTGACCGCGGCGCGCCCGATCCGTTCGATTGGCTTCGCTGGCGCGAGGCGAGTTGCCGGACCGGGGGCGAAAGCTCGCCCCGGTTTTCTCCCTCCGGCGGCTTCGACGGGCGGCGCACGCCGCGCCGGCTCGCCATCGCCGATCCATCCGCCTCGGGGTTCGAGCGCGCTGGAGCGAATTCCGCAAAAGTTGAAAGACTTTTGCGACCAGAATTCGCTCCAGGCTTATGGCGCGATTTCTTATCGCTCGGACGGTCCCGTCCGAGGGACAAGCGCGTCTGGCGTCTCGATGAGCCCCGACAGGCTTTCCCCATCCATCCTATCCAGCGTCCGCGCAACACGGAATCATCCGGCGGCGGCGGTCGCGAGCCCGAAACGTCGGCTCGCGCGGTCCCGCCTCGATCCGTCGCGCGCGACGCGAGAACGAGTTCCCCATGCCCAACAAAATGCTGATCGACGCCTCCCACCCGGAAGAGACCCGGGTCGTGGTGCTGCGCGGGAATAAAGTCCAGGAATTCGATTTCGAGGCCGCCGATAAGAAACCGCTGCGAGGCAATATCTACCTCGCGAAAGTCACCCGCGTGGAGCCTTCTCTGCAGGCGGCCTTCGTCGACTACGGCGGCAATCGTCACGGCTTTCTGGCCTTCGCCGAAATCCACCCCGACTATTATCAGATCCCAGTCGCGGACCGGCTCGCGCTCCTCGAAGAGGAGAGCCGGGCCCATCTCGAAGCCCAGGACGACGAGCCGCGGCCGCAACAGCAGGGTCGCGGCCGGCGCTCGCGCCGCCGTCGCTTCGAGTCCGCCGAGAAGCGTCAACGCCCCGACGAGACGCTGAGCGAGGCGGCTCATGACGAGACATTGGTCGAGGCGCCCGAGGCTTTGGAAGGCCGCGAGGCGGGTCCCGCGGCGCAGGGCGCCGAGGTTTCGGCTGTCGAGACGCCGGCGCCCGAATTGGTCGTCGAGGTCGAAAGCGTCGCAGCTTTCGTCGAAAGCGCGCCGGAGCCCTCCGCCGCGCCGGTCGACGCCGAGGGCTTGGCCGAGCGCGAGGCCGAGGCCGAAGCCGCCGCTTTCGCCCCCGTTCCCGAAACCCTGTCGATCGATCCGTCGGGCTTCGGCGTCGTCGAACTCGGCACGGTCGACGAAGGCGAGTTCCAGCCGATCGAGCAGGATCACGAAGCCAAGGCCCGCCGCCAGGACGAACGTGACGAAGTGGCCGAGCGCCTGCGCGAGGCGCGGCGCGCGCCGGAACGCGACGAGGAAGAGGAAGAAGAAGACGAAGAAGAAGAGGCGGACGACGAGGAGCAGCACGTCGAGCATATCGGCGGCGACGCGATGGAGGAGGTGCCTTATCGGGCGCCGCGGGCCCGCCGCCAATACAAGATCCAGGAGGTCATCAAGCGCCGTCAGGTGCTGCTCGTGCAGGTGGTCAAGGAAGAGCGCGGGAACAAGGGCGCGGCGCTGACGACCTATCTTTCGCTCGCCGGCCGCTTCTGCGTGCTGATGCCCAACACCGCGCGCGGCGGCGGCATCTCGCGCAAGATTACTGACGGCGCCGACCGCAGACGCCTCAAGGAGATCGTTCAGGATCTCGACGTGCCCGAGGGCATGGGCGTGATCCTGCGCACCGCCGGCGCGACCCGCACGAAGCCGGAAGTCAAGCGCGACTTCGAATATCTGCTCCGCATGTGGGAAAGCGTAAGGGAGCTGACGCTGCGCTCGAGCGCGCCGAACCTCGTCTATGAGGAAGGCTCGCTCATCAAGCGCGCGATGCGCGATCTTTATGGACAGGACATCGACGAGGTTCTCGTCGCCGGCTCCGAGGCGCACCGCGAGGCCCAGGCCTTCATGCGCATGCTGATGCCGAGCCATGCCCGCAACGTCAAGCTCTACCGCGAGCCGACGCCGATCTTCGCGGAATCCGGCGTCGAAGCGCAGCTCGACGCGATGTTCTCCAACCAGGTCACGCTGAAGTCGGGCGGCTATCTCGTCATCAATCAGACCGAGGCGCTCGTCGCGATCGACGTGAACTCGGGACGCGCCACGCGCGAGCACAATATCGAGGACACGGCGCTGCGCACCAATCTCGAGGCCGCCGACGAGGTCGCGCGCCAGCTGCGGCTGCGCGACCTCGCGGGCCTCATCGTCGTCGACTTCATCGACATGGAGGAGAGCCGCAACAATCGCGCCGTCGAACGCAGAATCAAGGAAGCGCTGAAGAACGATCGTGCGCGCATTCAGGTTGGACGCATCTCGCATTTCGGCCTTCTGGAGATGTCGCGCCAGCGCATTCGCGCGGGCGTCGTCGAGGGCTCGACCGCGCCCTGCGCGCATTGCGCCGGCGCCGGCACGGTGCGCTCGACGGCGTCGATCGCGCTGCATGTGCTGCGCGTGCTGGAAGAAGCGCTCGTGCGCAGCGCCGCGCATGACGTCGTGCTGCGCTCGCGCACGCCCGTCGCGCTTTACATCCTGAACCAAAAGCGCGCGCATCTGCAGGCGATGGAGCAGCGGTTCGGCGTGCACATCATGGTCGCCGCCGACGATTCGCTGACGGGCGCGAATTATCACGCGCTGGAGCGCGGAGAGCCGGCGAGCGGCCAGCGCGCCAGACCTTCGCCGCAGCATCTGCGCATCGATTCGCTGCCGCCCGAGCTCGCGCAGGACGAGGCCGCCGAGGCGGAAGCCGCGCCGGAAACGGTCGATGCGCCGCTCCTGGAAGCCCCAGCGCGTCTGAGAAGCAACGAGGAGCCATCAGAGGCGGACGACGCGGCCGAAGGCGGCGCTTTCGCGGAGGGCGAAGGCGAGGAATCGGCCGACGCCCAGCCGCGCTCGCGGCGCAGGCGGCGGCGGCGCGGACGCGGCGGCGGTCGAGACGATTTCGCGTCGAACCTCGGCGAGGCTTCCGAAACCTATGCAGAACAGCCCGCGCCTGAGGAGCAGGCGCAGCCTTCCGACGAGGGCCTGGCCTTCATGGCCCAGCTCGAGGGTCAGCCGTCGTCGAACGGCGAGACCCGTCGTCCGACGCGCGGCCGCAGCCGAGGGCCGGGACGCTGGACCCGCTCCACGCCGCTCGCGCCCGAGTTCCGCAATCCGCAAACGCTCCCCGAGGGGGAGCCTGCGGCGGAGGGGGTGAGCGAAATCCCGCCCGACGCGGAGCCGATCGAGGCGGCGCCCGCAATCTCGGTCGAATTGCCGCGCGAGGCCGCAACGCTAGAGCCGTCGCCCGAGACGCCGCGCGAGGCCGCAACGCCCGAGTCGCCGCGCGAGGCCGCGACGGCTCAGGCTCCCCTACCTGCGCCTGAGGCCCTTGCGGAAACGGCGTCGCCCGAGCCTGCCGCGGCAGCGCCTCCCGGGAAGCCCGAGCCGAGCCATGCGGCGCGCTCGGAAGTCGTCATCACCGAGGCCGATCCTTCCGCGCCCAAGAAGGGCGGCTGGTGGCGGCGCGCCCGGGAGACTTTCGGGGGTTAAGGCCCCTTTTTCAACCAGTCGGCGAGGCGGTCGAGCCCGTGCGCGACCTCCGCCTCGCCGCCGGCGTAAGAGAGGCGCAGCGTCTTTCGACCGCGCGCACGGTCGAAATCGACGCCGGGCGTCGCGGCCACCCCTGCCTCCTCCAGCATGCGGGCGCAGAACGCGACGGAATCCTGCGTGAGATGCGCGACGTCCGCATAGATGTAGAAGGCCCCGTCCGGCGGCGCGAAACGCGGCAGGCCGATCGGAGGAAGCCGCTCGAGGAGCCGCGCGCGGCTCTTGGTATAGGTCGCTTTGATCGCCTCCAGTTCCTCGCGCGCCTCGAAGGCCTCCAGCGCGACGCGCTGCGCGAGCGTCGGCGCGCAGATCGCGAGCGACTGCTGCAGCCGCTCGACCGGCCGCGCGAGGCTTTCGGGCGCGACGATCCAGCCGAGCCGCCATCCCGTCATCGCGTAATATTTGGAGAAGGAGTTCACGACGATCGCGTCTCGCGAGAAACGCAAGGCGGTTGGCGCGGGCTCCTCATATTCGAGCCCGTGATAAATTTCGTCGCTGACGAGCGTGACGCCCGCCTCCTCGCAGAAGGCTGAGATGTTGGCCAGTTCCGCGGTGGCGATCATCGCGCCGGTGGGATTGGCGGGGCTCATCAGCAAAAGCCCGTCGAGGCGCTCCCTGCGATGCGCCGCTTCGATCAGCGCCGCGGTCGGCGCAAAGCGCGTTTCCTCGCCGATCTCGATCGGCGCCGCGACGAGGCCCAAGGCTTCGAGAATGTTGAGATAGGCGGGATAGCCCGGCGCCGTGACGCCGATGCGCGCGCCCGCGTCGAAGGCTGAGAGAAAGGCGAGGAGGAAGGCGCCGGACGAGCCCGTCGTGACCATCACGCGCTCCGGGCTCACCTCGACGCCGTAATGCGCCCGGTAATGCAAGGCAATGCGCGCGCGCAGCGCCGGGTCGCCCGCGGCCTCGCCATAGCCCGGCGCGCCCGCGGCGAGCGCGCGCTGCGCCGCGTCGAGGATGCGGCGCGGCGTCGGCGCGCCCGGCTCGCCGAGCTCCATATGAACGATGCGCCGGCCTTCACGCTCGAGCCGACGCGCCTCGCGCAGCACGTCCATCGCCAAGAAGGGCGCGACGGCGGCTCTCTGCGAAGGGATAGGCGGAGGCAAGGGCTGAGACTTTCTGCTGCAAGGGGAGCCGGTCGCTTTAGCGCCTCTCTTAGCGCGCTTGTCCCTCGAACGGAATCGTTCGAGCGATAAGAAATCTCGGCAGATCAGAAGGCTGGACGAATTCTCACAAAAGTCTGTCACTTTTTGCGGAATTCGCTCTAGCGCAAGCGAAGCGCCGCGGGGCACCCTGTCTTGCCTAAGACGCAAAACTCGGGGATCTTTCTCTCCGAGCCGGGGGACGCCCGCGGCCAAGTTTGAACGGAAAATTTAAGGAGACGCTGAAATGGCCAAGCCGACGAGAGAACAGCACTTCGACCCGGCCCATGGGCCGAAACGCATTCTGTCGCTCGACGGCGGCGGCATCAGAGGCGTGCTCACGCTCGAGTTTCTCGAAGTGATCGAGGCGAAGCTTCGTGCGCGCCATGGGGACGGCTTGCGGCTCTGCGACTATTTCGATCTGATTGGCGGCACCTCGACCGGCTCCATTATTGCGGCCGGGCTGGCCTGCGGGATGAGCGTCGCGGAACTCAAGACGCTTTATCACAGCATCGGTATGAAAGTTTTCGAGCGCGACGACGGCTGGATTAGCGGGTTGCTCAAAGGAATCGTCTCACCCAAGTTTCCCGCGAAGCCGCTGCAAGAGGCCCTGGACGCTAGGCTAGGCGCAGACACGACGCTTTCGAGCAACGAGGTCAAAACGGGCCTCATGATCATGACCAAGCGGCTCGACACCGGCAGTCCCTGGCCGCTCACGAACTGCCCGGGCGCGCGCTACGCGGCGCAGGACGGCGCCTTGAAACTGACGCAGGTGGTTCGCGCCAGCACCGCCGCTCCCACTTACTTCGAGCCCGAGGAGATCAAGATTTCCTCTCGCGACGGTTCCGTGGTCGACGGCGTTTTCGTCGACGGCGGGGTCAGCCCGTTCAATGATCCAGCCTTGCAGTTGCTGATGCTCGCCGCCCTTCAAGGCCACGGCTTCAAATGGCGGACCGGCAAGGACGAATTGTTGCTCATCTCGATTGGAACCGGCGCCTACAAGGAGCCTTTCAGCCCACAAAAATTCGCTGCAGGTCAGGGGCTGTCGGCGCTCAAATCCCTCATGGACGATTGCGCCCGCACAAACCACGGGCTGCTGCAATGGCTGACGCATTGCCTCACACCGTGGATCATCGATCGCGCCGTCGGCGACATGAAGCTCGACAGCGAAGCCGGACCGCAGCTCGCGACCTACGCCCGCTACAACGCTTCGCTTGACGCGAAATGGCTCAAGGGCGAGCTGGACATTGACGCGACGCCCGAGAAGCTCGCTCAGATCTCGCAAATGGACAATCCCGCGAACATGGACGAGCTCGCGGCGATCGGGCGCGAGGCGGCCAAGAAGCAAGTCTTGGACAGCCATTTGCCGAGCGCCTTCGATATCCCGGCGCTTTAAGTCGCGCGGGTCCGGGCCCGCGCTATGTAATTGGAGCGACGCGTCTCGAAGATCAGGAGGCCGGCCTTGGAGCAGACAACATCGCAAACGCCACGCAAGGTGGCGCTGTTCAGCGGTCATATGATCGACGCGCCCGGCCGCGAGGTCCCGCGCTTTCCAGCCGACAAGGAGCTTGCCGCCGCCGAGGCGATCTCTGAGGCGCTGGACGAGATCGGCGTGAGCGCGGGCGATCTCTGCATTTGCGGCGGCGCCTGTGGCGGGGATTTGCTGTTCGCCGAGGCGGCGCTGGCGCGCGCAGGGCGGCTCGAGCTTTACATCCCCTTCGAAGAGCCGCAGTTCCTCGAAAAGTCCGTGACCTTCGCCGGGCACAGTTGGCGCGAGCGCTTCCTCGCCACAAAGGCGCGCGCGACCTTGCACATATTGCCGCGGGAGCGCGAGACGCCCGACGGCGCCGACGCTTACGAGCAGAACAACATCTGGATGCTGGAGGCGGCCGAGCGCTATGGCGCGGACAAGGTGGAATTCATCTGTCTCTGGAACGGCCAGGCCGGCGACGGCCCCGGCGGCACGAAGCACCTGATGGAAGAGGTGCGCAGCAAGGGCGGCCGCGTGATTTGGTTGGACACACGAAAATTGTGGGGCTGACGCTTGCGCATTGTGCAAGTGAAAATTTCGGCCTTCCGCCTTTCTTGAATCTCACGAGATCTGACGAGGAATTTCGGCATGCCCAGACCGCTCTGCTTCATGATCATGCCTTATGGCCGCAAGCCAACTCAGGCCGAGGCGGGAAAGGGCCCAGCCGAGATCAACTTCGACGCCCTCTGGGATCGGGCTTACGAGCCGGTCATAGAGGAGCTCGGCTACGAGCCGGTGCGCGCGGATCAGGACACCGGCTCCCTCATCATCAATCAGATGATCGAGCGATTGTTTTTCGCCGATCTCGTGCTCGCGGACATGACCATTCCCAACGGGAACGTCTATTACGAGGTGGGCATTCGCCAGGCGGCTAAGGGAAAGGGCTGCGTTCTGCTTGCCGCCGATTGGTCAAAGCCGCTTTTTGACGTCGCCCAGATGCGCGCGCTGCGTTATCCGCTTCAAGACGGGAATGTTCCCGAGGAGACGGCGAAAGCAATCGTCGCGGCGATCAAGAGCAAGATCGAGACGCTGGCGGGCGGGCTTTCGCCGGTGCATGCATCGATCAAGGGCTACCCGACAAACGTGGATGAAGCCGCCGCGTCAACCATGCAGGAGCAGATGCGGGATTTCTCGGCGTTTCAGGGCGAAATCCGCGCCCTTCGCGGCCTACCCGGATCGAGGCGAATGGATGGGGCGAAGCAGATCGTCGCAAAATATTGGACGCCGCCCGTGACGTCGCTGACGGCCTTGGCGCTGCTGCGAATGCTCAAGGACAGCGCTGGAACCGCCGACGATTGGACATGGGTGACCAATTTCATCGAGAAGCTGCCCGACGAATTCAAGGAACAAGAGGCAGCGCGCGAGCTCGAGGCCTTTGCGCTCTCGAACGCGGGGAAGCCTATCGAGGCAATCGCCAAGCTCGAAGCGCTCATCGCGGCTTGCGGTCCCACGCCTGAGCGGCTCGGAATGTTGGGCGGAAGATATAAGCGGCTCTTTGCGAGCGCCGGGACGGATGCCGACAGGTCGTTCTACCTCGACAAGTGCATCGACAGCTATGAACGCGGCATGGAGCTCAACCTGAACGAATATTACTGCTCCAGCAACTTGCCGCGGCTCTATCGACTGCGCAATGGCGAAGGGGACGCCGCCCGTGCGCACGCCGTCTCGACCATCGTCATCGCCGCATGTGAGCGCGCAAGAAAACTCGGCGTCGCCGACGCGTGGCTTCGCGCGACGCTGCTCGGGAGCGCGTTCGACAATGGCAACTGTCAAAAGGCCGCGGAGCTGGCGAGGGAGGTCGCCAGAGAAGGCGCCGCCTTGTGGGTGCGTGACACGACCTTGAATGATCTGAAGGTCACCCTCGAACAGCTGCAGGACGCCGACACGAAGGCCAAAATGGCCGCGATTTATGCGGAGCTGGAGCGGCTTTGCCGATAACTTTCGCGCATAACGACTCGAAAGCGCTCCTACTCCCCTCCCCGCGGGCGAAAGCGCCGGTCGTAGCCGGCGTCGTAAAGCGCGCTTTCGCGAAAATCCTCCGCGCCAAGCGCGGGGCCCACGAGGATCAGCGCGGTGCGCTCGATCGGCTCGGCGGCGACAAGCGCTTCGATCGTCCCGAGCGTCGCGCGCAAGATGCGCTCGTCGGGCCAGGAGGCGCGACAGACGATGGCGATCGGGCAATCGGCGCCGTAATGCGGCTCGAGGTCTGCGACGACGCGCGCGAGCGCATGGATGGAGAGATGGATCGCAAGCGTCGCGCGCGATTTCGCGAAGACTTCCAATGTCTCGGTCGGCGGCACCGCCGAGGCGCGTCCGCTCGTGCGCGTGAGCACCAGGGATTGCGCAACCTCCGGCAGCGTCAATTCGCGCTTGAGCGCGGCGGCGGCGGCCGCGAACGCGGGCACGCCCGGCGTCATCGTATAAGGAATGCCGAGGCGATCGAGGCGACGCATTTGCTCAGCCACGGCGCTCCAGATCGAGAGATCGCCGGAGTGAAGCCGCGCGACGTCCTGCCCCTGTCGGTGCGCGCTCTCCATCTCAGCGAGGATCGCGTCGAGCGACAGGGGCGCCGTGTCGATGATGCGCGCGTCTTTCGGACAATGCGCGAGCACGCCTTGCGGCACCAGCGAGCCGGCATAGAGGCAGACCGGCGAGCCCGCGATGAGATCGCGGCCGCGCAGCGTCAGGAGATCGGCGGCGCCCGGCCCCGCGCCGATGAAATGCACGGTCATGCGGCCTCCCGAAGCAGGGCTCGGAACGCGGCCAAGACTCCCCTCCCCCTTGTGGGGAGGGAACGCGCTTGAACGAGCTTGTTCCCCGAAAACCGTATCATTCGCGCGCTGCCTCGCGCGCCGCGGCGATCGCGCAGGCGAGGCGGTCGGTTGAAAACCGCGGCGCGAGCAGCCGACTCCCCTCTCCCGCAGCAGCGAGCGCCAAAGCCTCGACGAGGCTGCCGACGCCGAACATCGCTTCGACGCGCGGCGAGCGGGTAAGAAGCTCGGCGTCGCGCGCGCGCAATTTTTCGAGCGGCAAAAGCACGAGAGTCGCGCCGACAAGTCCCGCCGCCTTGCGAAAATCTTCCTCGTCCTCGCGCCCGGCGAGCGCGGCGAAGGCGGCGCCCTCGACGCTGACGCCGCAGCGCGCGGCGGACTCGCACGCGAGCGCGGCGAGCGCTGTGGCGTCCACCCCTCTTCGCCCGCCGACGCCGATCGCATAAGGCGCGCTCACGGCTTTTGCCCCCGCCACTGCAGCACGCTCATGGCCGGATCGAGCGCGTGAAATCGTCCGACGCCGCGCGCCTTGGCGATGCGCACCTCCACGAGATCGCCGCCCCGCGCCGCAAAAGCCTCAAAAAGCAGCGCCTGCGTCTCGAGCGTCACGGCATTGGCGACGATGCGTCCGCCGCCGGGGAGCGCCGCCCAGGCGGATTCGATTGCGTCATACCCTCCCCCGCCGACAAAGATCGCGTCGGGCTTCTCCAGCCCCTCGAGCGCCGCCGGCGCCGCACCGCGCAGAATTTCGAGATCGGGAACGCCCAGCGCGGCGGCGTTCCGCGCGATGCGCGCGGCGCGCGTCTCGTCGCGCTCGATCGCGACGGCGCGATTGGCGGGATCCGTCAGCATCCATTCGATCGCGATCGAGCCCGCGCCCGCGCCGATGTCCCAGAGCCGCTCGCCCTTGCGCGGCGCGAGCGCCGAAAGCGTCACGGCGCGCACGTCGCGCTTGGTGAGCTGTCCGTCATGCTCGAACCATTCGTCGGGAAGGCCGGGCGTCAGCGGAATGACGCGCGCGTCCCTGTCGGCGACGAGCGCGACGGCGACGGCGTTGAGCGGCGAGACGTCTCCAAGCGCGAATTCCGCCGCCGCCGCCGAGCGTGTGCGCTCGCGCGGGCCACCGAGATTTTCGAGCACATGCACGACGGAGCGCCCGAAACCTCTCGCCGCAAGATGCGTCGCGAGGCGCGCCGGCGTCGTCTCGTCCCAGGAGAGCGCGATGAGCCGTCTTCCCGGCTGCAGATGCGGCGTCACACGCTCAAAGGCGCGGCCATGCAGCGACAAGTGCGCGCAATCCTGCTGGCTCCAGGCGAGCCGAGCGGCGACGAGCGCGAAGGTCGACGGCGCCGGCAGGCAAACAATTTCTTCCGGCGCGATTTTTTCGGAAAGCGTCGCGCCGACTCCGTAAAAGAAAGGATCGCCGGAAGCGAGCACAACGGTGGGCGCGCCGCGACGCTCCATCAGCTGCGCTACTCCCAGCGAGAAGGGAGTAGGCCAAGCGCGCTGCGCGGCCTTGGTCGGACCGATGAGCGCGAGATGCCGCGCGCCGCCGAAGATCTCCGTCGCCTCGTCGATGAGCGCGCGCGCGGCGGACGATAGCGCGCCGTCTTCGCCGAGGCCGATGATCGTGAGCCAGCGCCCGGTCACGAGACGCGCCGCGAGGTGTAGACGAAGGGCCGTGCGCCTTCGCGCTCGATGCGCCTTGTGCCCTTGGCGCCGATGATGACGAGCGTCGCCATGTCGACCTTTGAGAGATCGGCGCTCGCCAGATCCGCGACGACGATCTCCTCCTCGGCGCGTCCGACGGATTTCGCGAAGACGACCAGCGTCTGCGGCGCCAGCGCCGCGCGGAGAATCGCGAAAGCGTCGTTGATGCGGTCCGGGCGCGCGCGCGAAGCGGGGTTGTAGAGCGCAATGACGAAGTCGCCGCGCGCGGCGCATTCGAGGCGCATCGCGATCGTCTCCCAAGGTTTTAGATTGTCGGAGAGCGAGATCGCGCAAAAATCGCCGCCAAGCGGCGCGCCAAGCCGCGCCGCCGCAGCAAACATCGCGGAGACGCCCGGCAGCACCTCGACGTCGAGCCCGCGCCAAGCCGGATCGCCCGTTTCGATCGCCTCGAACACGGCGGCCGCCATCGCGAAGACGCCGGGATCGCCGCCCGAGACGAGCGCGACGCGACGCCCCTCCGCCGTGCGTCGCAACGCCTCGCGCGCGCGCTCCAGCTCGACGCGATTGTCGCTGCCGATGCGCGTCTGTCCCTCGCACGGGGCCAAGCGCGCGAGATACGGAGCATAGCCGATCAGATCCTGCGCCGTCTCCAGCGCCACGCGTGAGTCTTCGGTGAGATAGCCGGGGCCGCCGGGCCCAAGCCCGACGACAAAGAGACGTCCGCGCGCGTCGTTCACGGGCGTCGCCCCTGCCCCGGCGCGAGCACCATCGCGAAATAGGGGGCGGCGTCATCGCGCTTTTCGCGGAAGGGAAGGATCTTCTCGCCCGCCATCGTGCCGCGCTCGATATAGATCGCGCGGTCGACCAGTCCGAGCCGCGTCAGCACGCGCCTGAGCTTTGGGAAATTGCCGCCGAGCTTCATCACGACAGCGGCGTCCGCCTCGGCGAGACGGCGTTCGAGGCCCGCTTCGTCGAGCGTCGCGGGAACGACGGTCAGCGTGTCGTCGCCCCAGGTCATCGGCGCGCGCGCGGCGGCGAAGCAGCCGGACATGCCGGAGACGCCGGCGCAGATTTCGACGCGGAAGCGCGGCTCCAGCCGCACAAAAATATGCATGAAGGAGCCGTAAAACATCGGATCGCCTTCGCACAGGAGCGCGACGTCGGTTCCCTGGCTGAGAGGCTTTGCGAGGCGCTCGGCGCTCTCCTCGTAAAAGCCGCGCAGCGCCCCGACATATTCCGCCGTGTAGAAAGGCCGCTCCGTCGTCATCGGATAGGCGAGCGCGATCTCCTCGCAATCCGGGCGCAAATAGGGACGCGCGATGCTACGCGCGTGGCTGTCGCGTCCCGCCTTGGCGAAATAGGCGACGATTCCGGCGGCGCCGATAAGACGCGCGGCCTTCACCGTGACGAGCTCCGGGTCGCCGGGCCCGAGGCCCACGCCATGCAGAACGCCCGCGCCCGTCATTCGCGCTCGCTCGCCAGCGCGTTGACCGCCGCCGCCGCCATGGCGCTGCCGCCCTTGCGACCCTTGACGACGATATAGGGGACGGCGTGTTGCGCGGAGAGCGCCTCTTTCGATTCGGCCGCGCCGACGAAGCCGACCGGCATGCCGATAATGACCGCAGGCTTTGGCGCGCCTTTGTCCAGCATTTCGAGCAGATGAAAAAGCGCCGTCGGCGCATTGCCGATCGCGACGACGGCGCCGCCGAGCCGCTCGCCCCAGAGCTCCAGCGCCGCAGCGCTGCGCGTCGCGCCGAGCCTTTGCGCGAGCGCCGCGACGCCGGCGTCGCTGAGCGTGCAGATGACTGCATTCGCTGCCGGCAGCCGCGCGCGCGTGACGCCATGCGCGACCATGTTGGCGTCGCAGAGGATCGGCGCGCCTTCGCTGAGCGCGTGCTGCGCCGCAGCGACGGCTCCGGGCGAGAAGACGATGTCGTCGGCGACCTCCACCATGCCGCAGGCGTGAATGATACGCACCGCGACACGCTCTTCGTCGGGCGAGAAGCGCGCGAGCTTCGCCTCAGATCGAATGATCGCGAAGGAGCGCGCATAGATCGCCGCGCCGTCGCGAATATATTCATAGCGACCGCTCACCGGCCAAGCTCCTCGGCGCGCTGCGCCAGCAGCTGCGCGGCCGCTTCTAGCCCGACGCCCCGCGCCGAGGGCTCCGCCCCGGCGTCGCCCTCGAAAACAAGGTCGAAGAGATTCTCGCCGCGCGCGACGAGGGTCGCAGGCGCAGGGGCTGGGCGCGCACAGCCCTTGGCGCAGCCCGAGACATGCAAGCCCAAGCCCTCGCGCGCGAGCCGTGCGGCGAGCGGCGCGAGCTCTTCGAGACGCTCGCGTGTGGCGCCGAGAGCCTGCGGACATTCCGGCGCGCCGGAACAGGCGAGAATGGCGAGGCGGGAGTCCTGCGCATCGACGATGAACCCCAGTTCGCCGGCGGCGCCCACCATATGCTCGGCGTCGGCGCAAGAGGGCAGCCGGATGAGGATCATGCGCCAGGGAGAGAGCCGCAGCTCGGTCGCGCCGCAATCCTCAGCCGCGACGACGAGGCGGGAGAGCTGCGTCGCGTCGAGACGGGCATAGGGAACGCCGAGGCCCGCGAGCCAGGTTTCGCCGATCGTCCCCGCGCCGATGAACGCTGCGGGATTGGCGCGAGCTTGAAGATCGCATCGCGGCGCAACGCCCAGTCCCGCCTCGCGGAAGACCGCCTCGGCGCCGAGCTCGGCGATGAGCGCGCGCATGCGCCGCCGCGCGAAGGGCGCTTCAGTTCGAAGGCGAATGAAGGCGCGCGCCAAGGCCATCGCCGCTTCCGCTGCTTCCGTGAGGGCGACCGGCGCGACGATGTCCCGCGCTCCCTCGGCGACGAGGGAAACGCCTCCCTCACGCAGCTCGAGACGAATGTCGGCCAAGACATCGGCGAGGCCCGGCGCGCCGTCGTCCGCCAGAAAGAGGAATTTTGACGGCAAGTTCCTCAGCTCTGCGTCGCCAGCGAAGGCCTGCGCCAAAGACTCCACCAAAGCGTCGGCTTCGCCCGGCAAAGGCGAGGACAGAATGTTGAGCGCGGCCTCCATGCCCACGTCGGGCGCAGTGAGCCCTGCGCAGGCGAGACGCATCAAGGCCTGGGCGTAGCATTTCTCGCTCAGGCCGCGCAGTTGCAGCTGTGCGCGCTGCGAGAGATCGATGCGGCCGTTGCCGCAATCGCGCGCGACGCCTGCAATCTCGCTCGCCTGGTCAAGCGTGAGCTTCGAGCCCAAAATCTTCGGGCGCATCAAGAGGCCGTCGCCGCTTTGCATCGGCTGCAGCGCGCCGGGACACCAGCCCCTGATTTGCGGCGCGCAGGCTTCGCGCGCGCCAAGCTCAACCATGTGCGTCATCGAAAGCCTCGTTGGAAAGATACACGCTGTTGCGTCGGCTGCGCCAGAGCCCGCGAGTGAGGGCCTCGTTGAAGACGCGCGCGATCGCTTCGAGCGCACGCGGATTCTCGCGCTCGATGAAGGCTGAGACCTCGGCGTCGCCGAGCGTCGCCCGATGCGCGAGGTCGAATTGCGCGTCGCTGACGAGACCCCCAAGCGCCGCGAAAGCGTAGAGATTGTCGATCGCCTCGGCGATCTCCGCCGCGCCGCGATGGCCGTGCCGCATCTGCCCGGAAAGCCAGCGCGGATTGGCGAGCCTGCCGCGTAAGACTCGCGCGACCTCGGTCTGCAAGCTGCGGGGCCGCGGCCGCGCGGGGTCCGTGAGATCGACATGCGTGAGCGACGCCGCGCCCCCCAGCGCGCGGTTGGCCGCGCAAAAGCCGCCCTCGAACTCCGCGAAGGCGGCGCCGGCGAGAAGATCGGTTTCTGCCATGTCCTGCATGTGAACCAGCGCATCGGCCCCGGCGATCCTAAGCGCGAAGCTTTCGCGCGCCGGATGGCTCTCCCCCTCTCTGTCATAGGCGAAGCCCGCGGCGTCGAGGAAGGCCGCGCCGAGCTCTTCTCTCTTCTCCCACGCGCCGCGCTGCAGCGTCTCGCTCAGTCCCAGCCCATAGACGCCCTGCGCCGCGCCGAAGACCCGCTCCAGCGCGCTTCCCCGAAAGCGAATGAGCGGATTGAAGGCCTCATCCTCGTCAAGCGCGGCCAGGGCGTGGACGGCGTCATGAAAGAGCGCGACGAGCCCCGGGAACATGTCGCGAAACACGCCGGAAACATGCAGCGTCACGTCGACGCGCGGAAAATCGCGCCGCGCCGCCGAAATGATCTCGAAGCCGGAGACGCGCCCCGTGGCGCTGTCCCACAGCGGCTCAATCCCCAAGAGCGCGAGCGCCTGAGCGAAATCCTCGCCGCCGGTGCGGATCGTCGCGCTGCCCCAGAGATCGAGCACCAAAGCGCGCGGCCAGTCGCCGTGCTCACGCGCATGGCGCGTCATTACTTCCTGCGCGGCGCGCCGTCCGATGTCATAGGCGCTGCGCGTCGGCGCATGGCGCGGATCGATGCAAAAAAGGTTGCGTCCGGTGGGGAGCACGTCGCGACGGCCGCGCGACGGCGCGCCGGCCGGCCCGGGCTCGACGAAACGCCCGGAAAGCGCGGCGAGCAGCGCCGCCATCTCCGCCCGCGCGCAATCCACGCGCATCGCGTCGGCCCCCTCAGTGCGGCCGAACACATGCAGCCCGTCGCCGATGCGCAGCTCCTTGACGTCACAGAGCCACGCGTCGAGGCGAGTCAGCGCTTCGAGCTCGTCCGTCCCCTGCGCGGCGCCGCATTCCTGCGCAAGGCCGCAGCGCTGCGCCTCATCCAAGATCGCGCCGGCGATAAGCTTCGCGCGACGCGGATCGAGCGTCGCGGCCTGCGCATATTCGTCGAGCATTTGCTCGAGCCGCGCGGCGTCGTCGTAAAGCTCCGCCTCTTCGAGCGGCGGCGTCATATGGCCGATCGTCACGGCCGCAAGGCGGCGCTTCGCCTGCGCCGCCTCGCCGGGATTATTCACGATGAAGGGATAGACCAGCGGCGTCGGCCCGAGCAGCGCCTCCGGCGCGCAATCAGCCGCGAGCATCACCGATTTGCCGGGCAAAAACTCGAGCGTGCCATGCGCGCCGAGGTGGATCATCGCATCGATGTGGCGCGTGCTGCGCAGCCACAGATAAAAGGCCACATAGGCGTGCCGCGGCGCAGCCTCGCAATCATGATAGCTCTCGCGCCGCTCCGTCCGCGCGCCGCGATCGGGCTGGAAGGCTAAGACGAGCTTGCCGCTTTCGATGCACGAGAAACGGAAAACGCCGTCCACGCAGGCGGGATCGTCCTGCGGCGCCCCCAGCGCGCCTCGACGCTGCGCGCAAAGTTTTCGGGAAGCTCGGCGAAGAGCGCGCGATAGCGGCTAAGCGAAAGCTCGGCGAAGCGCCGGCCCTCCTCGAGCGTTCGGATGAGGCCCAACTCGCCGCCGCCCGCGTGGAGCTCAAGCGCGCCGCCGACGTCATAGCCCGCTGCTTCCAGCGCCACGACGATCGCATGAGCGCTCGCCTCCGCATCGAGGCCGATCGCATAGCCGCCGCGGCCGCGCCGCGCCGGATAGTCGGAGAGGATCAACGCAAGCGCCTTCTCCGCATTGGGCTTGCGCCGCAGCCGCGCCCAATTGGCGGCGAGCGCCGCGACGAAGGCGACGCGCGAGGGCTCCGGCGCATGACGCGGCGCGTCGAACTCGCTTCTCCCAAAGGCTTGCGCCTTTTCCTTGAAGGAGATGGCGCGCGTGAAAATGCGGCCGTCGACCTCGGGCAGCACGACATTCATCGCGAGGTCGGCGCCGCCGGCGCCGCGCGGAGAGCGCTCCCAAGCCTCCTTCGTCGAGGTCGCCAGCGCCGCTTGCAGCACCGGCGCGTCGGCGAGATCGAGAACCGAGCCTCCTGCGCCGCGCGCGGAAAACGCCGTCGTGTTCAAGACGACATCGGGCGCGAAAGTTTTCAGCGTCTCGCGCACGAAAGCCTCGCTCTCGCTCTCCTTGAGGCTCGTTACATAGATCGCTTCGACCGTGGCGCCCTGCCCCGCCAGCGCGTCGGCGAGCGCCAGAATCGGCGCCGTGTCGCCGGAAAGATAAACGGCGCGGTAGAAGACGATCAGCGCGCGCGTTTCGCTCGCATTGTTGCGCTGCGCCGCCTCATAGCGGCCTGCAGTGGCAAGAGCGACGGGCTCGCGCCAGGAGGCGCCGCGCCCCACGAGCGCATCCGCATAATCGAGAAAGCGCGCAAAGTTTTCCGGGCCACCGCGATCGAAATAGGCCCAGATCCGCGCGCAGCTCTCCGCGTCGAGCGTCGACGCGAGGCTCAGCCTCGGATCCTCGATCCCGTCCCCCGGCACGAGCGCAAGCGCGAAATTTTTCGCGCGCGCCAATCTTGCGAGCTCCTCGACGCCATAGGGCCAGTAGTCCTTGCCGCCGAGCAGCCGCGCGACGACGACCCGCGCGTGCGACACGACCTTCTCGAAATAAAGATCGACGGAAAAAGGATGTTTCAGCCCAGCGATCGAGGCGCAGCGCAGGCTTGCGCCGCTCTCGCCCCGCGCCTCGCGAAGCGCCGCCAGCAGACGCAGCTCGGAGTCGGAAAAGGACAGGAACACCACTTCCGCAGGCGTCTGCTCGAGGTCGATGGCGGCCTCGCCCTCGTCCAGTCGATGCAGATCGCGCGGCGGCAGATGCATGGGTCAGCGCCCGGAAAGCCGCAGAGCGATCCCCTCGCGATCGAGCCCCTTGCGCCCGATCACGACGAGACGGCTCGCGCGCGCTTCGTCGGTCTTCCACGGTCGGTCGTAGTGATGCTGGAAGCGAGCGCCCACGCCCTGGACGAGGAGCCGCATCGGCTTTCCCGCGACCTCGACAAAGCCCTTCATGCGCAGCACTTCATGCGCTGCGGCGACTCGCGACAAGAGCGCGACGAGACTCTCAGGATCGCCGGCCGGCGCAAGATCGACGGTGAAGCTCTCGAAGTCGTCGTGATCGTGATCCTCCTCGGCGTCGTGACGCGTCGGACGATTGGCGAGATCGCCCTGGATCGTCGCGCCGAGGCCGAGCGCGATGCGAGGATCGACGGCGCCCAGGCGCGTGCGCACAATGCTGGTCCGCCCGCCCGAGCGCAAGATCTCCATGACGCGCGCTTCTTGTTCGGGTTGGAGCAGGTCGGTCTTGTTCAAGACGACGATGTCGGCGCAGGCGATCTGATCCGCGAACACCTCCTCCAAGGGATTGTCGTGATCGAGGCTCGCGTCCTCGGCGCGCTCGCGCGCCAGCGCCTCGAGATCGTCGGCGAAACGCCCCTCGGCCACCGCCGGACCGTCGACCACCGCGACGACGCCGTCGACGAAGAGGCGCGAGCGAATCTGCGGCCAGTCGAAGGCCTTGACCAAGGGCTTGGGGAGCGCGAGACCCGAGGTTTCGATGAGAATGTGCTCGGGCGGCGCATCGAGCGCCAGCAGCGCCTCGATCGCCGGGATGAAATCCTCGGCGACCGTGCAGCACAAGCATCCGTTGGCGAGCTCGACGATATGCGGTTTTGCGCAACCCTCGTCGTCGCAGGCGCGCAGAATATCGGCATCGACGCCGACGTCGCCGAACTCGTTGATGACGAGCGCGAGCCGCCGATCCTGCGTCGACTCGACAAGATGGCGGATCAAAGTGGTCTTTCCGGCGCCCAGAAAGCCCGTAACGATCGTTGCTGGGATTCTCGCGCTCATGCTCGCCTCAAGGCTTCGTCGGGACGCCACCGCTCCACGGCGCTTGCAAACTTCGCTCGGAGCGCCGCAATCGGCGCAGCCGCGTAAATCTGGAAGCGCATCGGACTAGTGGCGAGAGATGCGTATAATTCGCGGCGCGAGACGCGCGCCGCCAATGGGAGAAAAAAAATCATTCGTCGTCTCCTTGCCGCCCCGCCGGCGGCGTCTCACGGGCTTGCGACGGCAGGTCTCCTGGCTTGCGGGTCAAAAGCTCGCGCCGCCTTCCCGCGGACGCTTTCGTCCGCAGTGGCGGTTGGCGCGGCCTCGCCGCTCACAGTTGCGGGGGCAGCCGCGGGATCGGAATGCTCCTCACCGCGTTCCCTTTTCACTTCTCGCGAAGAACCGTCAGCTTCTTTTAGGCCCGGCGCCCCCGGGCGTCAAACGGGGCAACGACGCGCCCGCAAGCCTCAAAGACCCAAAGCCATCATCTGAATGATGGCCGGCGCGATCACCACGACGAGCAGAACGGGAAGGAAAAACACGATCATCGGCACGGTGAGCTTCGGCGGCAGCCCCGCCGCCATCTTCTCCGCCTCGGTCATGCGCTGATCGCGGGATTCCTGCGCCGAGGTCCGTAAGGCGTGGCCGAGCGGCGTGCCGTATTTTTCCGCCTGCACGAGCACGGTCACGAGTTGCTTGACGCCCTCGAGCCCGGTTCTCTCGTAGAGATTCTGATAGGCCACGCGCCGGTCCTCGAGGAACGAGAGCTCCGCCGTGGTGAGCGCGAATTCCTCGGCGAGCTCGCCCGATTGGATGCCAATCTCCTGGCTGACCTTGCGGAAGGCGTGCTCGATCGACATCCCCGACTCGACGCAGATCAACAAGAGATCCATCGCGTCGGGGAAGGCGCGCTTCATCTTCGCCTGTCGCTTCGTGATTGTGTTGGCGAGAAAGAGTTCCGGGGCCTTCACGCCGAGATAGGCCGCCCCGAGCACGATCGCCGCCAGGATCGGCAGGCTCAAGCCGAAATCATCGACCGCGACGAGGTAGAATGCGGCGGCGAAAGCGAGCGCGATAGGGGTGACCAGCCGAAAGAACAGAAATGACGTCTCTGCGGCCGGACCGCGATGGCCCGCGAGCGCCAGCCGGCTTTTCGCGTCTTGCGTGCTGAGCCATTTCGACAGGGAGAACCGCTCGACGATCTCCTTCATGAAGGGCTTGAATTGCTGATGGCGCAGGCTCGCGCCGCCCGGCTGAGCGACGGCCGTCGCCTTCATGCGGGCGCGCTCGCGCGCGCGGATCCGCTCGCGCTCGACGCCCACCGACTTCATCCGCCGCGCCAGCGTATCGTCGCGCAACATCGTCATGGCGAGCGCGACGAGGGTGACGAGCACGCCCGCCACGACGAGCCATGTCGTGAGCTGCTCGCCGTCAGAAAAGAAATCGATGATGTCCTGAGCGCTCATCATTCCGGTCCTTGCGCCGCCGCCTCGACGCCCATCGCTATTTCGACTCGCCGCTCAAAAGTCGAAGTCGATCATCTTGCGCATGATCAGCACGCCGAACATCATCCATGTCAGGCCGCCGCCAAGGACGATCTTCCCGCCATTCGTCGTGAACAGCGTCATGACGTAATTCGGCTGAAGGACATAAAGAGCGAGACAAACGACAAAGGGCAGGCTGCCGATGATGCCGGCGGAAACCTTCGCCTCCGTCGAAATCGCCTTGATCTTGCCTCTCATCTTCTTGCGGTCGCGCAGCACCGTGGCGAGGTTCGCGAGCGCCTCGGAAAGATTCCCGCCCGTCTTCTGCGTGATGCTGACGACGATCGAGAAGAACGAGGCCTCGGGAATCGGCAAGCGCTCCGCCAGGCGCTCCACCGCCTCGCCCACGGTGAGGCCGATGGCCTGCGCCTCGACGATCTGGCGGAACTCCGATCGGACGGGTTCGGGCGCCTCATTCGCGACGATCCGGAAGCAGTCGGCCACCGGCAATCCCGCGCGCACGCCGCGGACGATCACGTCGATCGCGCTCGGAAACTCCTCGACAAATTTGCTCACGCGGCGCTTGCGCAGGAAGGAGAGCGCCCATAGCGGCAAGCCCAAAACGCCCACAATCGCGCCGCCAAGCGAGACCAGCGGATCGCCGTTCACGACGAGCAGCGCGAAGGCCAGAACCCCGCCGACCGCGCCCGAGATGATGAAGAAGGTCTTGCGGTCGAATTTCAGGCCGGCCTGCGCGATGCGCTGCTCGATCGTGATTTTCTTCTTCTGCTTTTCCGTCTCGAATTCCTTGAGGCTTTCGGCGATCGCCTTGCGACGTTTGGCCGGATCGACGGCGCGGGCGCTGCTTGGCGCGCGCTCCCGCTGCGGACCGAGAGCCGCCATGCGCCGCCGCGCCTTCGAGCTGCCCGCGGTCAGCGAGAAAACGAGCAGCAGGAGAATGGCGACGCCCGCCGCGCCGACGAGCGCGTATATCGTCACATCGTCTTCCATCGTCCCTTTTCCCCGCGCAGTCACGACTCGCTGGAGCGAATTCTGATCGCAAAAGTCTGTACACTTGCCGAATGCGCTCTCACGCGGGTCACGATGCGCGCAAATCAATGCTCTTTCGTTAAGGCTCGGGCTTGCTCTGCCTGCAACGCCTCTTACCGACCGTCGTCGTCGCGTTCGGCGGCGTCGAGCGCCGCCGCGAGACGCTCCTCCTCGCCATAGTAGCGCGCCCGATCCCAGAAGCGCGGCCGTCCGATGCCCGTCGAGCGGTGCCGGCCGATGATGCGGCCGTTGGCGTCCTCGCCGAGGATTTCGTAAACAAACAAATCCTGTAGCGTGACGACGTCGCCCTCCGTGCCGAGCACCTCGGTGATGTGCGTGATACGGCGGGACCCGTCGCGAAGGCGCGCGGCCTGCAGGATCACGTCGACCGAGCTCACGATCATCTCTTTGATCGTCTTCGCCGGCAGCGAGAACCCGCCCATGGTGATCATCGACTCCAGTCGGCTCAGCGCCTCGCGCGGGGAGTTCGCATGCAGCGTTCCCATCGAGCCGTCATGGCCAGTGTTCATGGCTTGCAACAGATCGAAGGCCTCGGGTCCGCGCACCTCGCCGACGATGATGCGCTCGGGCCGCATACGCAGACAGTTCTTGACGAGTTCGCGCATCGAGATCGCGCCCTGCCCCTCGATGTTGGGCGGCCTCGTCTCGAGACGCACGACGTGCTCTTGTTGGAGCTGCAGCTCGGCGGCGTCCTCGCAGGTGATGACGCGCTCGTCATTGTCAATATAGCTGGTGAGACAGTTCAGCAGCGTCGTCTTTCCAGAGCCCGTTCCGCCCGAGATCAGCACATTGCAGCGCACCCGGCCGATGATCTTCAAAACCTCGCCGCCTTCGGGCGAGATGGCGCCGAAGCGCACGAGCTGGTCGAGGGTGAGCTTGTCCTTCTTGAACTTGCGGATCGTCAGCGCGGGGCCGTCGATTGCCAGTGGCGGCGCGATCACATTGACGCGGGAGCCGTCGAGCAGACGCGCGTCGCATATCGGCGAGGCTTCGTCGACGCGCCGGCCGACCTGGCTGACTATGCGCTGGCAGATGTTCATCAACTGCATATTGTCGCGGAAGCGAATGTTCGTCAGCTGAATTTTTCCGCCCACTTCGATATAGGTCTTCAACGCGCCATTGCACATGATGTCGGCAATGTCGTCGCGGGCGAGCAGCGGCTCGAGCGGCCCGAAGCCGAGAACGTCGTTGCAGATGTCCTCGAGCAGCTCCTCCTGCTCGGAAATCGACATGACGACATTCTTGATCGAAACGATCTCATTGACGATGTCGCGGATTTCCTCGCGCGCGCTGTCCCCGTCGAGCTTGGAGAGCTGCGAAAGGTCGATCGCCTCGATGAGCGCCCCGAAGATGAGGCTTTTCGTGACGTAATATTCGTCGGATTTCTTGATCTCGCCAATGCTGGCGCGGCCTTGCGCCGCAGTCGCGACGCCGTCTTTTTGGGGCGCGATCTGCGGCTTCGTCGTCGTAACGGCCGGCGCCTTGACGACGCGCGCGCCCTCCGTCTGGTCCGAAACCTTCCGCTTGCCGAACATTCTCCGTCACCCTCCGCCGGGAGCTGGGATCGCTATGCGCGCTCGCGCTTCCCCGGCGCCGATCGCCGCCATCGCCTCAACCCGCCTTCCTCCGACCGACGCGCTCGAGAAGCGGCCCGAGCAGCGCCTTTTTGGGTCTCTGAGCCTCGGGACGCCCCATCACGCGACGTGCGATCTGCTCGAAGGCCTCGACGATTTTGGAGCTCGGATCGAGCTCCGCGACCATCTGCCCATTGTTGGCCGCCGTGCCGAAAAGCTTCGCGTCGAAAGGAAAAGCGGCAAGCGGCTCGAGCTCAATGGCCTTGGCGAATTCGGCGACCGCGATCTCGGGCCGGCGCGGGGCGCCAATGTTGTTCAAGACGATTTTTGGCATGCGGTCGTTGGGCCGCGTCGCGCGCATCATCTCCAGGATCGCCCGGGCGTTGCGCAAATTCGCGAGGTCCGGATTGGCCACCAGCACGAGCTCGTCGGCGCTCGTCAACGCGTGTCGCACCCAGGACGTCCATTGGTGCGGAATGTCGAGCACCGTGCAGGGCGTCGTCGCGCGAAGCACATCGAAAACCGGCTCCAAGGCGAGCTCCTGCAAGTCGTAGGGGCGATCCATCGTCGCGGGCGCCGCGAGCAGATGCAGGTTCTCGCCGCATTTCGACAGCAGGCGATCGACGAGATTGGCGTCGACGCGCTCCGGCGAGAACACGGCCTCCGCGACGCCTTGCGGGGGATCCTGGTTGAAGTCCAATCCGGCCGTTCCAAAGGCCAGATCGAGATCGGCGATGACGGTCTGAGTCTCGAGACTCGTCGAGATCGACCAGGCGAGATTATGCGCGACCGTCGAGGCGCCGACGCCTCCCTTGGCGCCCATCACCGCGATCAGTCGGCCGAGCGTTGCGCCGACCGAGGCGGTATAAAGATGCGACACATGCTGGATGAATTCGAGAATTGAGAAAGGCGCGACGACATAGTCGCTGACCCCGCGCGAGATGAGCGCGCGATAGAGCGCGATGTCGTTCTCGTGCCCGATGACGAGAACCTTGGTGCCCGAATTGCAGAACTCTGCGAGCATATCGAGGTTCGCCATGAGCTCCCCGCGCTCGCTCGTCGATTCGACGACGATCAGGTTGGGCGTCGGGGCGGATCGAAACGCCTCGATCGCGGCGGCGACTCCGCCCATGTTCACCTTCACTTGCGCTTTCGCCATTCTGCGATCGGCGGCCGCCTGCTCCACGACCTGCACGATCGCGGGGCTTTCGCAGAAAACCTGGATCGAAATCCTGGGAATTTGCGCGATCTGAACGAAGGCTTCGTCCGCCGCGCCCTTATGTTCGACGAGAGCATCGGTCATGCGTCACCCTCCAACGCCGCTGATCGCGCCGGACTTCGTCACCCATCCCGTGCTCGGGTCCGAGCCGGCGCGCACCTTGTTGATCGCCCGCATGCGCGTCTCGATGTCCTGGGGCGTCTCGCCGCGCGGCGAGAGCAGGTCGCGCGGATCGGCAAGCTGCGCCGAAAGGGTCGCCTGGTTCGCGCAGCCGAAGTTCCAGAAGGCGCGGTTCTGCCAGCCGTCCAGCGAGGCGCCGGAGGCGAGATCGTCCGGCCATTCGCCGCAGCGTCCCGCGACTTCCACCTTGACGCCGGCGAAGGAAAGCCTGACCGGCGCAGCCAGCGCCGGGTCGCGCACCGGATAAGCGCCGACGTAGATCGTCGCGCCGAGGCCTTCGCGATCGAGAAAACCGCGAATGAGCTCGACCGACCGCTGCGCGCCCCTCGGGTCGGGACCGCCCGAAGGCGCAAGCACCGTGATCATGCCATGCCCGAGGCGGCGATATTGAGCGACGAAGGTTTGCAGACGCCGCCTCGTCTCGGCGTCGAGCGCCCCGCCCGCGGTCTGCGGAAGCAGCTCGACGCTCGTCTGCGCCTCGGCGAGAACGACCGGATGGCGGTCACGATAGTCATTTCCAGGATCGGGGGGCGCATAGACCTTGTTCAGGCCGCAACCCGCGAGCGGCGCGACGAGAATGAGCAGCGCGGCCGCATAAGGCGCGCGGCCCGCGCGGCGGCCGCCCCTGGAGGCGAAAGGCGGTCGGGAAACTTCACTCATATGCGCATGTCCCTTCGTCCCTTGGTCTGCCAGAGCGAGTTTCGCAAAAGTTGAAAGCGCGCTAGTCATGGATGAAGCCGATGCGGCCCTTGTAGTTGCGGGTGAGCTCCGGATTGTTGCGCGTCGCGTAGATGCGGTTGACGCGGCCGAGCAGCCACGCCTGCGGATCGCTCGCGTCCTGAAAATTGTCGTCCGGCCGTATGACCTGCTGCTGAGAGATCGGCTTCACGATGTAGGGACTGACGATGACCAGCAGCTCGGTCTCCTGGCGCTGATAGTCGCGAGAGCGAAAGAGCGCGCCGAGCACCGGCACGTCGAGAAGCCCGGGCAGGCCGTTGATCGCCTGGCCCGACATCTGCGTCAGCAGGCCGGCGGTGGCCATTGCGCCGCCCGAGGGAAGCTCGATCGTCGTCTCGTTCTTGCGCGTCTTGAAGCCTGGAACCGAAACGCCCTGGATCGTGACCTGCGTCGTCAGGTCGATCTCGGTCACCTCGGTGATCAGGTGGAGCTGGATACGACCCTCCGCCTGCACGACGGGAGTGAAACCCAGAGTGACGCCGTACGGCTTGAAGACGACGGCGGGGGCGCAGCCGTAGGCTCCGCCGGCGCCGACGGCGCAGCCGCCCGGACCCGGGATCGCGATCTCGCCGCCGACGACGACCTTCGCCGATTCCCCGGAGACCGCGGTCACAGTCGGTTCCGCGAGCACCCGCGCGACGCTGTAGCGCTCGAAGGCCTGAACGGTGAGCGTGGTGCCGCCGCCGGTGAGATTCTTGAGCGTCAGAGCGCCGTTGGTCAGCGATCCGTTCACGGCGAAAGGGTTGCCATTGCTAAGGACGCCCCAATTGCCGCTGAGCAGGACGTCGGGATTGGCGCCGGTCGAAACGCCGAGCTGCTTGAGCACGTTGCGCGACACTTCGGCGACCGTGACCTTCAACATCACCTGATCCTCGCCGCGGATCTGCATGCCGTTGATCACGCCGCCGGAGCCGTCCTCGTTCTTCTTCGCCGCAAAGCCCTTGGCGATGTCCATGGCGCGCTGCGCGTCCCGCGGCGACGCAACAGAGCCCGTGAGAATGATCGTGTCGCTGACCGTGCGCACGGTGATTTCGGAGTTGGGAATGGCGGCCCGCAGCAACGGCGTGAGCTCGCCCACGTCGCGACCGACGCTAATCTCGAAATCGGAGAAACGCTGGCCTTGCGCGTCCAGGGCGAAGACGCTGGTTTGGCCGAGGCCCGCGCCCATCAGGTAGAGTTTGCGGGGCGTGCGAACCACCGCATTCACGACGGCCGGATTGCCGACCACGATCTCGGCCGCGTCGTGCGGGAGATCGACCATCACGGTCTTTCCCACGCCCATCTGGATGCGCGTCGTCTTCCCGGAATTGGTCGCGAAACGGTTCCCCGGCAGGGGTTCGGCGGCGATCGGCCCCAGCGTCGGCGCGAGCGTGAGCGTCAGCGTCAAGAGCGACGCGATCGCTTTCTCCGTCATGCGACGGCGGGGGCGCGTTGAGGGGCGTTCGTCAAGCGGAACCGGTCGGCGCATCCATTGCATCATTCGCGTTCCATTTCGGGCTAGAGGCTCAACGCGGACGCAAGCTGGTCGGCACGCCATATCGAACGATCGTCAGCGTGCTGTCGGGCGCTTCGGGCGGGAGGGCGGCCTGGTCTTCCTTGGGGCGCGCGTCCGAGATCGGCCGCAGCTCGAGCAGCAGCGTTCCGGATCGCTGCGCGAGAAGCACTTTCTCGGCTTGAACCGGATCGACCTCGAGAGTCGCGGTCGCCCCTGTCGCCACGGCCTCGCCGTTCTTGCTCTCGACCGTCGGCCCGATCGCGAGCACGCGCACATTGGTCACGACCAGTTCGGAGCCGAGCACGTCGAAGCCGTGCTCCTTGGTCAGCTCCGGCTCGCGGTAGACCTTGACGATGTCGACGCGGTCGTTGGGCAGAATGAATCCGCCCGCCGTGGTGTTGATCGACACGTCGATGGCGATGGCGCGCATCCCGCTCGCAAGCAGGCTCGACAACATGCTGGTCGAGGCGCCCTTGACGAGACGGTCGCGGCGGATGACCTCGCCCTTGGCGATCGGCGCGCGCACAAAGGCGCCGACAAGATCCTCGATTGCATTCGGACTCTCGCCCTTGGTCACGGCGCCTTTCGACACGCTCGCCTTCGGCGTCTCGACCCAGCCATAGTCGGACTCCTTCAACGCCATGCCGTAAGCAAGATCGCGTTTGGCGACGAGAGCCTGCTCGGTCATCGGCGGCAGGATCGGCGCGACGATCGCCAGAGGCTTCGCCGGCGGCGCCTTGTGCATGAAAAAGTAGGCGGCGACTCCGCCGAGCAGCACGACGGCCGCGATCAGGCCGATTTGCATCTTGTTCATGGGCGCCGTCTCACGCTTCGCAAATTCCGGGCGATTGCGTGCATTGAAGAGGAAAAACCTCAAATTAGAGTAAACGAGATGCTAAAACTTCTAATTGTACTCGCAATCGGGCAGGAGAGAAGAAGAAAATGACGATCCATCTACAATTAAAATCGAAACGCATTACAATGTATACTGTCGACGCCGACAGCGAGGGCGCGCGGAGACGGCAAACGGCGAAAACCCATCGCGCCCGATCGCAACGCGGACCGCGCAAAGTGAGGAAAAGCGAGACGTCGAAGGCTCTACGCGCCGGCTAGACGCAGCCACAGAACCGATTGCGGATAGACGAACAGTCCCGCGCAGGCCAGCGCAATCCCATACGGGACGCCGCCGCTCTTGTCGGCGAGCTTGGCGATGAAATCCACCGACAGAAGCCGCTGCGGCAGATCGTGGCGGCGCAGTTCCAGGATCGCCAGCGTGAGCGCGCCGCCGATCAGCGACGCCGCCATTCCGTATTGCGCCAGCAAGCCCCAGCCGAGCCACAGCGCCGTCGCCGACGCGAGCTTGGCGTCGCCGCCGCCGATCCAGGAGAAGGAGTACATGACGAAGGTCAGAACCAGCATCGCCAGTCCCGCGCTCGCATGCCAGCCGATCGTTTCGAGCGGCACGCGAAGATAGAAGGCCAGGGCGAAATAGGCGCAGAGCAGAAGGAGAGACACGCGATTGGGAATCGTCATCGTGAACAGGTCGGAGAAGGCAGCGAAAATCATCAATAGCGGAAACACGATGAGCGCGAGGGAGTTGATCATTTTCCAATATCCGTCAGTCGCAAGGCGCCACAAAAAGCGGCGTCGCTCCGGACGCCGCCTTTCGGTGGGGCTTCGGCGCGGGTCTCGCCGAAGCGCGAATTAAGACGCCAGGTTGTTGGCGACGTCGTTGAACGTGGACTTCAGCTTGGTGCCGACCGAGTTGAACGCGGCGATCGCGGCGATCGAGATCAGGCTCGCGATCAGGCCGTATTCGATGGCGGTGGCGCCCGACTCGTCCTTGAGGAAGTTGGCGAAAAGCGTGGTCATTGAGTAAGCTCCGAGGTTCTGGGGTCGTTGTTCATTCCCGTAGCGCTGGGAGTTCGCGCCACCGGAACCAACGCGACTGTGGCGCTCAAATCTTTCCAAGGCGTTGAACCGCTCAGTGGAATACCCTCTGATGCTCGGCGCTGCGCGCGGTATACATTCAAATCCGGCTCGAAAGGCTGAAATTTCTGTCGCCTTCTCCTGCTCTCTCGCATAAGTTGCTGTTTTGTTTGATTTTGTGTTTTTGGTATTCTGGAAGCAACTCGGTAATGACAACTCAAATCCTTCCGCAGCGGCCTCGAATAGCGACACAACAGGGAGTCCGGCTCAGCGCGGGCGCCTCCGGCGAAAGAGGTCGCGACGCGCTCTTCTTGCCCCCTCCCGACGCCATGCGCCAGCAAGCTCTGCACGCGGGATCCTTTGAGAAAAGCGCTCGCCTCACCGCTGGCCGTTTCAGAAAGGATTCACCCTTGCCTGCTTTGCTCGCCGCACGGATCGCCTTGGGAAAGCCCGGCGCGACCGGCGTATCTTCGCGTAGAGTGACAACAGATGTGCAGCATGAAACTTTCCGTCGCGTCCATTTGTCGCTCGACGGCGATCCTTCTCGCCTTCGCGGCGCTGCTCGGATCCGCGCGCGCGCAGGAAAAGACCATTTACGTCGACCTCGACTACGCGCGCATCCTGCGCCTGCCCGAAGGCGCCCAGACGCTCGTGATCGGCAATCCTCTCATCGCCGACGTCACCATGCTCAAGAACAATCATCTGATGGTCGTCACGGGCAAGAGCTTTGGCGCCACCAATCTCATCATCCTCGACAATTCGGGAACTCAAGTCGGAGAATCGACGATCACGGTCGTGCCGCCCAATGACAAGCTCGTCGTCATGCGCGGACCGCATCGCGAGTCCTACTGGTGCAACCCGGACTGCGCGCCCGCCGTCGATCTCGGCGACGACCATGCGTACATGAACGAGACGATCGCCGCGATCAAGAATCACGAAGGCGCGCTGACGCTCGGCAAGCGCTGATCGGCGTTGTGGGGCCGGGCGGATTTCCGAGGCTCGAAGGATTCGTCCGCCCGGGAGGCGCGCTGGGCGTCCCCCCCGAGGATCGCAGCCGCCGTTGACATTGCGCCGGCCGTCGTCGTGGGATAAGCTCCCAGCAAGCAAGAAACGGGCCGAAAACGGCCCGCAGAGGCTCTAAGGCAGAACCCGCATGGCGATTTCTCAGAAGCTGATGATGCGCCAGGGCCAGTCCCTGGTGATGACGCCTCAGCTGTTGCAGGCCATCAAGCTCCTGCAATTTTCAAGCGCCGAGCTGACGGCCTTCCTTCAAGAAGAAATGGAGCGCAATCCCCTGCTCGAATCCGAGGGGCCGAGCGACTCCATCGAGCCGGCGGCGGCCGAGCGCGCTCCGGAGGACACTTCTGGGGAGGGCGCGAACGAGCGTATCGAGGGCGATTGGGCGAAGGAATCCTTGTCGACAGACGCCGGCGAATATGCCGCCAATCTCGGCGCGGACGTCTCGAACCTCTATGACTCCGAGGAGCCGTCGCGTTCCCGGACCGAGGCGCTCAGCCCCGACGAGACCATGGGGCTCTCCGCTTCTTCCTGGACCGGCGCGCTCGGCGGCGGCGGATTTGCGGACGGCGAGACTCCGAATCTCGAGGCCTATGTCGCAACCGCCAAGACCCTGCGCGACACGCTCGAGGAGCAGCTCTCGCTCGCCTGCGAGGACCCTCGCCAGCGTCTGATCGGCTCAGCCTTGATCGACGCGATCGACGAGACCGGATATTTGCGCGAATCGCTCGAAGCGATCGCGGAACGGCTCGGCGCGAGTGTCGAGGAGACTGAGGCCGTGCTCGACATCGTGCATCGCTTCGAGCCCTCGGGCGTCGGGGCCAGGGACTTGGCCGAATGCCTCGCCATTCAGCTTCGCGAGCGCGATCGCTTCGATCCGGCCATGCAGATCTTTATCGCCAATCTGCCCCTCGTCGCCAAAGCCGACTTCGCGCAACTGTCGCGGCTATGCGGCGTCGACGAGGATGACGTTCGGGACATGGCGGCCGAGCTGCGCGGCCTCGACCCGAAGCCGGGCCGGGCTTTCGGCGGCGGGGACGCGCCGGCGATCGTCGCCGACGTGATCATCACGGCCGCCGGAGACGGAAGCTGGCGCGTCGAGCTCAACATGGAGGCGCTGCCGCGCGTTCTCATCAACAATTCCTACGTGGCGCGCGTGAGCTCCTCGGCGAAAGGCGACGTCGACAAGACCTTCGTCTCGAACTGTCTTCAGAACGCCAATTGGCTCGTGAAAAGTCTGGAGCAGCGACAACGCACGATCCTCAAAGTCGCTTCCGAAATCGTGCGGCTGCAGGACGCGTTCTTCGAAAAGGGCGTCGAGCATCTCCGCCCGCTCAATCTGCGCGCCGTCGCCGACGCGATCTCCATGCATGAATTGACGGTGTCGCGCGTCACCTCCAACAAATATATGATGACCCCGCGCGGGCTGTTCGAGCTCAAATATTTCTTCTCCGCCTCCATCGCCGCGGCGAGCGGCGCCGAGGCGCATTCGGCGGAAGCGGTGCGTTTCAAGATCAAGCAGATGATCGACAAGGAAAAGCCGGACGACGTGCTGTCGGACGACGCCATCGTCGCGCGCCTCAAGGATCTCGACATCGACATCGCGCGCCGCACCGTAGCCAAATATCGGGACAGCTTGCGCATCCCCTCCTCCGTCGATCGGCGTCGCCAGAAACTCGCCGCCGTGCGTCAACCAGCCTGAGGCTCAGCCTGGGGAGTCGGGCGGAGGCCCGCAAAAGGCGCGAGGAAAGCGGGCATTGACTTCGCTGGCGCAGGCTTCTATCGCTTCCGGCCGCTCGGCGCGGTCGGGGAGCGTCGGTCTTGAGCGCGTGAGTAACGGCGTCGGCTTGGCCGTTCGACCTGACTTCGCCAAAATCCTGGAGCACGAAGAGGACCGCGTCATCCGCAATGGGGGATGCGAGTCATGAGCGAGCGAATGCTCGGACGACACATGATGGGCGAGGTTTGACGCGAGATGCCATTGCGGGTTTCCGGAAAGAACATGAACATTGGAGATGCTCTGCGCACCCATGTGACCGACCGTATCACCGCGCTGACCGAAAAATATTTCGACGGCGGCGTGTCGGGTCACGTGACGATTGAGCCGGAAGGCGCAGGCTTCCACGCGGACTGCAGCCTGCATCTGACTTCCGGCATCATGCTGCAGGCCTACGGGCGCGCGCAGGATCCTTACGCCTCCTTCGACCAATCCGCGGAGCGGATCGAGAAGCGTCTTCGACGTTACAAGAGCCGCCTGAAGAGCCACCACGATCACGACGCCCACAAGGTTGAGCTCGTGCCGAGCTATCTCTTGGAGGCGCCCGACCAAGAGTCCGAGGCGCCGAAGGAATTCAACGCGGCGGTGATCGCCGAGACGACGACCCAGCTGCGCCGCCGCTCCGTTTCGCAGGCCGTGCTCGACCTCGACCTCTCGGGCGCTACCGTCGTCGTGTTCCGGCACGCCTCGACCGGAAGAATCAATGTGGTTTACCGCCGTAGCGATCACCATATCGGATGGATCGACGCGCCGGAAAACGCTTGACGCCGCGTCGCGCTGCGATGGCGCGACGCTTGCATCCCAGCCGGAGGCGCCCCCGCGCTCGTTTTCGCGCTTGTGCAGGAACCACGTGAATGCGCCCAGCTTTTAGTCACGCGGCCGTCACGACCCTCACCCGAGCGAAGGAACGTCAACCCATGCGACTTACCGATCTGCTCGGCCCGCACGCCATTGTTTCTCCCCTCATCGCGACGACGAAAAAGGATGCGCTGCTCGAGCTCGCGCACAGGGCGGCGGAGCTTTCCGACCAGCCGGCGCGCGAGATCTATGATTCCGTGCTGCAGCGCGAGCGTCTGGGCTCGACGGGCATCGGAGACGGCGTGGCGATTCCGCACGGCAAGCTTGCGAAGCTCTCGAGGATCTACGGCGTGTTCGCGCGCTCAGAGAGGCCCCTCGACTTCGACGCGCTCGACGGCGCGCCGGTCGACCTAATCTTCATGCTGATCACGCCCGAGACCGCCGGCGCCGACCACCTGAAGGCGCTAGCTTGCGCCGCGCGCATGCTCCGCGATCCGAAGACCGTCGCCGCGCTGCGCAAGACCCGCGATCCCGAAGCGATTTACGATCTGATCGCCGGCCGCTCTCAGCACGAAGCGGCCTAGCCGCGCCCCCAAACGCGGCCAGCCGACGAAACCGGAAGCCGTCAGTGCCTCGTCGACGTTTGTTTCGTCGTGCCGACATGGGCCGCGTGACCGCCCTTACGACCAGCCTCCGAGGCCAGCGCATGGTCGCGGGAAAAGCTGCGCTTATCCGGATTGACGGACTGGCCGCCTTTTCGGCCGGCCTTCGCCGCCAATTCCGGATTTTGCGAGAAGCTGCGTTTCTCGTCCGGAACGCTTTGCCCGCCCTTCCGCGCGATCAACCGCTGCTTTTCTGGGTCCATCGACGCGAATCCACGGTTCGACTTGCGGGGTTGCTGCAGTGTGTTCATGCTTGTCACCTCTCTCGACCCGTCGCTCCTTTCGACTAAGAGAATTAACGCCCGCGCCGAGACAAAGTTTCCATCCACCCGCGGCATTCTGTCACGTACGTGCTTGCAGATCGGATCACCCGCCCAAATCGCTCAGCGAACGGTCTGCCGAAGGAGAGGCGGCCCCCGCCGCCCAATCCGTGAGGAAAGTCAAAAGAAGCCGGTCGAGCCCGCTCAAGCCTAAGCTGTGCCGGCTGCGCCCGGGCGAGAGCGCCGATCGAAGAACAAGGCCTGGCTGATGACCGCTTTGAGCGCGTCGACGGCGAAGGGCTTGGCGATCAGAAAGGCCGGCTCCGGCGCTTCGCCGAGCAGAAATCTCTCGGGATAGGCGGTGATGAAGATCACCGGGGTCGAAAAGTCGGCGAGGATTTCGTTGACGGCCTCGAGGCCCGAGCTGCCGTCGGCAAGCTGGATATCCGCGAGGATGAGGCCCGGTTTCGCCTTGGCGATTTCGGCCAGCGCCTCTGTGTGCGTGCGCGCCACGCCGACGACGCTGTGGCCGAGCTCCTCCACAACTTCCCGAAGATCCAGCGCGATGAGCGGCTCGTCCTCGATGATCAGCACCTGCGTGGCGATCTGGCCGGCGATTTCCGCATTCGCCGCCGCGATGAGCTCGCCCGCCTCCCTGACGGAGACGTCGAGGGTGGAGGCGACCTCCTCGATCGCGAAGCCTTCGAGCGCGCTGAGCAGAAAGGCGATGCGCGGACGCAGCGAGATCGCCTCGAGGTTGCGTCTTGCGCCGCGCTCGAGGTCCTCGGGGGGCTCCGTGTGGGCGTTGATCGGAGCCGCGGACCAGATATCGAGCAGCAAGCGGTAGAGCGCGATCTTGGGATCTTCATCCGGACGAATGCGGCTTCCGCTCGATTTATCGCGCTGTTCCGCCACAAGGGTTTCGAGCGTCGCCAGGGCGTAGGCGTCCCCGCCCTCCCGGCTTCCCGTGAGCGCACGGGAGAATCGGCGCAAGAAGGGTATATGGCGCGCTATTTGTTGTGATAGAGTCATTTTAGACTGCGACGCCCTTGCCTAATGCCTGCCTCTTCCTGATTCAGTGTGGAGAATATGGAAAATTCTCCAGGGAAGATCCATGGAACCAATTCCTCGCCCGAGCGTTCTCTGACCACTGCGAGTGTTTAGCATAGCCCCTCTCCGGCGTCCGCCAAAAAAAGATGCGCCACAGCTTAGAGGCCTCCATGGTTAAAGCCAACCGGACCAACGGTATCCGCTCCGCGTCCGTAAGTACCTCCGATGCGCCCGCCCCCCGAGACGAGTCCCCAGCTAAGCTTGCCGCACGCAGAGACGAGACTTCACAGAAATCGCAAGGGGGGCGATGCGGCGGCCCCCTCCACCGGGAGGCGGCCGCGCCACGCAGCCGCCCCAATGCAAATGGGAAGGCAGGCGTGGGCGAATATATCGGCCGCGAGCTGCGGGAACTTTACGACGATGTGCTGGCCCAGCCAGTTCCCGATCGGTTCCTCGCGCTCTTGAATAAATTGGACGCCGGCGCAATATCGGCCGCTCAGACGGCGGATAGGCGCGGGGAAGTGGATTGACAGTCGCGGAAGGCTCTTCTTTAGGCGCCGGTTCGGAAAGCTTAAGGGCGGACATCGTCGCCGCCATCCCCTCTTTGCGCGCCTTTGCGGTGTCCTTGTGCGGCAATCCGGACCGAGCCGACGATCTCGTCCACGACACGCTGCTGAAGGCCCTGGGGAGCATGGACTCCTTCACCGAAGGGACCAATCTCACCGCCTGGCTCTTCACGATCCTGCGCAACGCCTATTACAGCGACTACCGCAAGCGGCGACGCGAGACCGCCGACCCCGACGGCGCGCTGGCCGCGAAGCTCGAGGCTCCGGCGTCCCAGCCCAGCCATATGGACCTCCTGGATTTTCGCGAGGCGCTGCAGAAGCTGCCGGCCGATCAGCGCGAGGCGCTGGTTCTGATCGGTGCGTCGGGCCTCTCCTATGACGAGGCCGCGGAAATCTGCGGCTGCGCGCCGGGAACGATGAAGAGCCGGGTCAATCGCGCTCGCAACCGCCTGTCCGAGCTCCTGGGACTGGAACAGAGCCAGCGGAGCGAAACGGAAGAGGCCGCAGCGAAGCCGAAGGCCCGCCGCACGGTCGAGAGCGCCGCGCCGCGCCGTTAGAGCACCCCGAAAACGCAAAGCGTTTTTTGGGAAAGACGCTATCAATCAATAATTTGCAGAAAGCGTTCGACTGAGCGTTCTTCGAACGCCGCAAGAAGACTTGCCCACCTCCCCTTGCAGCGATTCCCCTTGCAGCGATTCGCCGCCGAAGCTGCTCAGCGCCCCGTCGGCTCCGCCAAGGGCGGCTTTCCGGCGCCCGGCGGCTCGAGCTTCCGCCGTTCCGCGGCGGCCTTTTCGGAAAGCTCGTCCTGCAACCGCGTGCGCTGTTCGGCGGCGATGTCCTGTGGCGCAGCAACGCCCGGACCGTCGAAGGCCTTGCCGAAGCCTTCGAGCGGAAGGAGAAAGCCCAACTCCTCTCCCGAGAGCTTCTTGACGGAGACCAGGAGGCGGCCGCCGCGCTTCATCGCCTCGACGAAGGCCGTGGGGACATTGCTCGACGCGTAACAGCCGGCGGGAAAGCAGGCCTCGAAAGCGCCGCTCTCCGGCTCTCCCCGTTCGAGGCCGATCCGAACGCCGGGCTTCAACGCGAGGCCCAGCGGCAAAAAGACGCGGAGCAGCATCGACTCCTTGCCCCTGGTCTCGAAGGCCTCCAGAGAGAGGATCGGCGTTCCTCCTTCTTCGGCAAAGTCGCGGGTCGTGTAACAGGTCTGGCGGCGCGTCTGCGGTTCCTCGAAGCAGACTTTCACCCAGCCCACGCCGGTCGGGGCAAGCTCGCTCCTCGCCGGCCCGTGCGCCACAGCGGGGCTCCTCTCCTTCGGCCGCGCCGGAGCGCAGAAAGACGCCGAGATCGCGCAAAGCAGCGCGACGGCGGCGAGGCGTTGGGGGATGGACGGCATCGACAGAGCGCCCGGCTCGAAGGTTTTTTGCGCGCGTCGCGCCCTCATCGAGAGAGCGACGTGGGAACCCTTTACCGCCGACGGGCTTCCTGGGGCAAACGACGCCTGGCGGCGGGGCGGATGGCCGAGCCCGCTCTTGAACAAAAATTCGCGCCGGCCCACCTTTAAGGCGCGCGCCGCGCGAACAAGCCGAGGAGCCGGAGGATGAAGGCGCAGCCGTCGGGCATGCTGGATTGGGCCCGCGAACAGCAGCGCTTCTGCGTGCGCGCCATTCTGCGCGCGGTCTCGGCGACGACGCTCGTCAAGCATCGGCCCGCCATGGGGCAAACGATTCGCCCCCTGCGCGGCTCGATCCTGGCCTCGCCCGAGATGGCGGCCTACGATCCCAAGCCCGATTATTTTTTCCACTGGCTGCGCGACTCCGCCCTCGTCGCCGACGCGCTGCGCGAAGCGATCGAAGACGGAACGCTGGAGCCTTCCGGCATCGAGCATCTCGTCGATTTCGTCGCCTTCAGCCTCAAACTCTGTCGGCTGGACGGCCCGAGCTTTCTGCAACGGGGCGGCTATCCCGAAACGGTCGAGCCTTCCTTCCAGCAGCATGTGCGCTCGCGCGCGGAGCTTGCGGAGATCGTCGGCGACAGAATGCTCGGCGAGGCCCGCCACAACGCCGACGGAAGCCTAGACGTGCTGAAATGGGGCCGCCCGCAAAACGACGGCCCTGCGCTACGCGCGCTCGCTGTCATGCGTTTCTTGACGCTCGACGCTTTTCGCGTCCGGGCGGCGGAGGCGGCGCTGACGCTCCTGCGCTACGACCTCGCCTATACGCTCTCGCATTGGCGGTCGCCCTGCTGCGACCTCTGGGAGGAGACGATAGGCTTCCACTATCACACGCGCCTCGTGCAGCAGGCCGCGCTCGCCGAAGGGTCGAGGTTTTGGGCGGCGGAAGGCGACGCCGAGCGCGCGAGGGCCTGCGCAGAAGCGGCGCGCGCGCTGCTCGCCGAGCTCGATTCTCACTTCGATCGCGAAGACGGCGTCTATCGCGGCCGCATCGCCGACACGGGGTCGGACGCGCCCCCTCCCCGGCGGCTCGACATCGCCGTCGTTCTCGCGGCGATCCATGCCGGCCGACACGCGGGAACGCACAGTGTCGCCGATCCGAAAATGCTCGCCACGCTCTTTGCGCTCGAGCGCCTGTTCGAGAAGGAATATCCGATCAATCGCGCGCGGCCCGCCGATTGTGCGCCGGCGCTCGGGCGCTATGCCGGCGACAGCTACTTTACCGGCGGCGCCTATTACTTCTCGACTCTAGGCGCCGCGCAATTTTGCTTTCTCTTGGCGCAGGCGGCGGGGCAAGGCGAAGACATTGCGGTCACGACAGAGAGCCGCGCCCCGCTCGCCGCGCTGTTGCAGGCGCCCGCCGCCGCGCTCTCCGACGGCCCCCTCGCGGGAAGGTCTCGCGAAGCGGTCGCCGCGGCGGCGCTTCGCCGCGGCGACATGTATCTCGCCACGGTGCGCCGCTTCACTCCGGCCACGCGCGAGCTTGCGGAACAATTCAGCCAACTGGACGGCGCGCCGACCTCCGCCGACAATCTCACCTGGAGCTACGCCTGCTTCGTCACGGCGCTTGCGGCGCGGCGGCGCGCGGTTGAAGCCATGGAAGCGGCGGGCGTAAGCTGACCCATCCTTATCTTCAAAGCACGCGGAAAATTGACGCTGCGTGCGCAAAAAGAGACGGCGGCTAAGCCTTGCAAGGCGACCCCTCTACCGTCTATCTCGACGTCGCTTGAGCGGACTCGAGCCCGCGCCCAGATTTGCGAGGTCATAGTGGATGGCGAAGCTTAGACCCCCGCTTGTCTTGATGGGGCGCGCGCCCTGTGTCGGTCGCTGGGTCTGCGGTCGATGTTGAACGATGGAGCGCGACCGCGCTGGCTCGTTTTCGCCGTCGGGAATCCGAGCCGCGGCGACGATGCGCTGGGTCCCTTGCTCGTCGAGCGCCTCGAGCAGTGGAGCGCGACCGCGCGCGCGCTGCCTGTCGAGCTTGTTCTCTTGACGGATTTTCAGTGGCAGGTCGAGAACGCGCTCGACCTGCAAGGCGTCGACGTCGCGATCTTTGCCGACGCGAGCGTCAGCGGCGGGACGGCCTTCGAGATCGCGCCGCTTTCGCCTCAATTCGACGCGAGCTACAGCACGCACGCCCTGTCGCCGGCTTGCGTGCTCGCGGTCGCGGCGCGCCTGGAGCAAAAGCTGCCGCAGGCTTGGCTCTTATCCATGCCGGGCTGCGACTTCGAGCTCGGCGCGCCGCTCAGCGACCGCGCCCGATCGGCGCTGGACGGGGCCTTCGCCTATCTTTGCGCAAGCCTCGAGCAGGGCCGCCTCGAAGTCGCCTGCGCCGCTTCGCGCTGATCCTAGAACGCGTTCGCTGGAGTCGAACGCGCTCAAAATGTCGTTAAATGTGCGTGTGCTTTTCCAGGAACCGCTTCGCACTTTTCGGGAACACGCTCTAGGCGCGCGCCTCATAAGTGAAAAAGCCCTTGCCGCTCTTGCGGCCGAGATAACCCGCGTCGCACATCTGCTTGAGGAGCGGGCTCGGACGATATTTCGGATCGTCGAAGCCGTTGTAGAGCGTTTGCATGATGTCCAGCACGATGTCGAGGCCGATCAGATCGGCGAGCGACAAGGGCCCCATCGGGTGATTGGCCCCGAGCTTCATCATCGCGTCCACGTCTTCAGGCGCCGCGAGGCCCTCGTAAACGCAATTGATGCCCTCATTGATCATCGGGATGAGAACCCTGTTGACCACGAAGCCGTAGCTGTCCTTCGACACGCGCGCCTTCTTGCCGATCGTCTCCGTCAATTTCACGATGGTCTCGCAGACCTCGTCGCTAGTCTGCAGGGCGCGGATGATCTCCACCAGTTGCATCAGAGGCACCGGATTGAAAAAGTGCATGCCGATGACGCGCTGGGGCGAAGAAGACGCGGCGGCGATGCGCGTGACGGATATGGACGACGTATTGGTCGCAAAGATCGCGTCCGCACGGCAAATGCCGTCGAGCTCCTGGATGAGCTTGGATTTGATCTCGAGATTCTCGAGAATGGCTTCCACGACCAGATCGCAGTCCTTGAAGTCGCTCATGCTGGTCGTCGGACGAATGCGCCCGAGCGCCTGCTCTGCAGCCTGCGCCGAAATTTTTTCTTTCGAGACCATGCGGTCGAGGCTCTTCTTGATCGTCTTCATTCCGCGGTCCAGGGCGACCTGGGTCAGATCGCGCATCACGACCGGGAACCCGGCGACCGCAAAGGTCTGCGCGACGCCATTTCCCATCGTCCCTGCGCCGACAACGCCAATCTCCCGTACCTCTGACATCACCTTCTCCCGATCCAGTATTCCCCGCGGAGCCCCGCCCCGCTCATCAATTGCGCACGCGACGATCGATCAGTGTTCCCTCCGCATCGCGAAGCTCGACGGCGAGCGGCATTTTTCCGAGCGCGTGGGTCGAGCAGGAAAGACACGGATCGAAAGCGCGGATCACCACCTCGAGATGATTGAGGAGACCTTCGGTGATTTCCTTGCCGTCGAGATCGCGCCGCGCCACCGCGCGCACGGCTTCATTCATCGCCTGATTGTTGTGCGTGGTGCTGACGATCAGATTGCACATGGTGATCAGATCGTCCTCGCCCACTTCATAGTGGTGGATCAGAGTGCCGCGCGGCGCCTCGATGACCCCCACCCCGGCGCGGGCGCGCGGACCCGAGGCCGTAAGCTCGCCGGAAATGAGATCGGGATCGACGATGAGCTCGCGGATGAGCTCGGCTGCATGCAGCATCTCGATCATGCGGGTCCAGTGATAGGCGAGCGGCGCATGATTGATCTTGCCAGCGGACGCGTCGACGAAGGCGCGCCGCTCGACTTCCGCGAGCGGCGTCGGGATGAAGTCGCAATTCTGCACGCGGGCGAGCGGCCCGACCTTGTACCAGCCTTCTTCGCGACCCCGAGATTGCAGGTAGGGGAATTTTAGATAGCTCCAGGACTTGACCTCTTCCCTGATGAGCTTGTCGTAATCCCGGTCGGGAATCTGGTCGAAGAGGATCGCGCCGTCCTCGTCGCGCACGCGCAACACGCCGTCGTAGAATTCGAAGCCGCCGTCGGGGCGAACGAGCGACATCAGGCTCGAGCGGAAGAGGCCGAACTCCGCATATTCGCGCTCGTTGGCGGCGGCGAGCTGTTTGATGAGATCGACCGCAGCCTTCGACCAGGCGACCATCTGGTCGGCTTCAGCGAGGATCGCGTCGCGCTCCGCTTCCGAGAGCAGCTTGTTGACGCCGCCCGGCACCGCGCCCGTCCCGTGCACGCGCTTGCCGGAGGTGTGACGGATGACCTCCTGCCCCCATTTGCGCAGCAGGACGCCTTGGCGCGCCACCTCGGGGTATTTCTCGGCAACCGCAACGATGTTGCGACGGCCGACCTCGGCGTCGAAGCCGAAGAGCAGGTCCGGCGAGCCGAGCATGAAGAAATGCAGCGCGTGCGACTGCACGATCTGCCCATAATGCATGAGGCGGCGCATCTTGTCCGCGCTCGGCGGCGGCGGGGTCGCGCCGACGACATGGTCGAGCGCCTTGGCCGCGGCGAGCTGGTGCGAGACGGGGCAGATGCCGCAGAGGCGCTGCACCATGACCGGCGCCTCCCAATAGGGCCGGCCCTGCACGAATTTTTCGAAGCCGCGAAATTCGACGATATGCAGCCGCGCCTGCTGCACTTGACCCGCGTCGTCCATGAGCAGCGTGATCTTGCCATGGCCTTCGACGCGCGAGATCGGGTCGATGGCGATGCGACGCAGCTTTTGCGGTTCGGCGGCGGTTTCGAGTTCGAAGGCCATGATGCGCCTTTAGTCGAAGTGACGGAGCGGATAGGGAAGATAAGGCGTCACGCCGCCCATGAGATCGGTCAGGAATTTCCAGAACGCATCGGCGGAGGGCGGACAGCCGGGAAGATAGTGATCGACATGTACGATCTCGCGGATCGGACGCACCTTGTCGAGCAGAAGCGGCAGCTCGGGATCGTTCGGGACGAAGGCGCGCTCGCGATCGAGCGCATGGCCGGTCTGATAGACCTCGAGCAGGATATACTCGAGATCGAGATGATTGCGCTGCGCCGGCAGGCCGCCGTTGATCGCGCAGGCGCCGACGGCGACGAGCGTCGTGCAGCGCTCGCGGAACTCGCGCAGCACATGGACGTTCTCGGCGTTGCAGACGCCCCCCTCAATGAGCCCGATATCGCAGGGTCCCACATCCTTGATGTCGGTTAAGGGCGAGCGATCGAACTCGACATGCTCGAGGAGATCGAAAAGGCGCTCGTCGATGTCGAGAAAGGAGGTGTGACAGCCAAAGCAGCCGGCGAGCGAAACCGTCGCGACGCGCAATTTTTTGGGCTTTGCGCTCATGAACGCTCCTCCTGGGCCGCCGCGAGATCGAGCGCGCTGATCGGCTGCTTGTCATAGATGCGTTCGCCGATCGGAACGGCAAAGCCCTGGCGCTTGTGCAGGATCACGCCGACGGGACAGATGTTGGCGGCCAGATCGTCCTTGTCGAGATTCGTGTCGACGAGTCGCTCGGACTCGGCGTTGACGACAAGATGCTTGTTGATGCCGCGGCCGCCGAGCGCGAAGACGTTCTTTTTGTCCACGTCGCGGCTCGCGCGGATGCACAGCTCGCAGAAGATGCAGCGGTTGAAGTCGAGCAGGATGTCGGGATGGGAGGCGTCGACCGGCCGATCCGGAAAGAAGCGGTTGTGGCGCGGCGCGAGAATTTCGAGATCGTAGGCGAGCGCCTGCAGCTGACAATTGCCGCTCTTCTCGCAGCAAGGGCAGAAGTGATTGCCTTCCGTGAACAGCATGGTGACGAGCTCGCGGCGCTCATCCATGATCTCCTCGGTCGCGCTCTGAACCACGAGGCCCTCGCGCGCGGGCGTTGCGCAGGCGGAAACCTGCCGGCCGTCGATCTTGACGACGCAGAGCTTGCAGCTGCCGTGCGGCGGGAAGCGCTCGTCCCAGCACAGATGCGGGATGAAGTGCCCGGCCTTGCGCGCCGCCGCGAGCACGGTCTCGCCGTCCTCGAAAGGCACGGTGGCGCCGTCAAGGAGAAAAGCGTTGCTCATGCTCTGTCCTCGGTCAAATGCGCCAGCGAATCGTCGCGCCCGGTCATCTGGCGGGCGCGCCCGAGCGCCGCATCCAGGCTGAAGGCCGGCTGGAATTCCTTGTGCAGCATGCGGGCGTCGAAAGCCGCGCGGAACTTGCGCATGCCGTCGAGGACGGGATTGGCGGCAGCCTGGCCAAGGCCGCAATGGCTCGTCGCCTGCAACAGATGGTTGAGGCGCTCGATTTCGGCGAGATCGAGCGGAGAGCCATGACCGGCTTCGAGCTTTTGCATGAGATCCCGCAGCAGCGACGTGCAGATGCGGCACGGCGTGCAGAAGCCGCAGCTCTCATGCGCGAAGAAGCGCACGAAATTGCGCGCGACCTCGAACATGTCGCGGCCCTGACCAAACACCATGAAGGCGCCCGCTGTCGGCGCGTCTTCGAAAGCCACCCGGCGCTCGAACTCGCGCTCGGCGATCGTGATCCCCGCGGCCCCGCCATGCTGCACCGCCTTGGGGCGCTCCGCGCCGCAGGCCGCGAGCACCTCGGCGAAGGTGACGCCGAAGGGGAACTCATAGACGCCGGGCTCGGCGCAATCGCCGGAGATGGAGAGAAGCTTGGTGCCGGTCGACTGCGGCGTGCCGACTTTTGCAAAGGCTTCGCCGCCATGGACGGCGACGAGCGTCGCGAGCGCCAGCGTCTCGACATTGTTCACGCTCGTCGGCCGGCCGAGATAGCCGTGCGTCACTGGAAAGGGTGGGCGGATGCGCGGCACGCCGCGCTTGCCCTCGAGCGACTCGATCAGCGCCGTCTCTTCGCCGCAGACATAGGCGCCGGCGCCGAAATGAATGTCGATGTCGAAGTCGAAGCCCTCGACCCCGAGGATCGAGCGCCCGAGCAGACCCTCGCCGCGACGGCGCGCCAGCACCGCTTCGAGATCGTCGCGCATATAGCGGTATTCGCCGCGCAGATAGAGGAAGCCCTGCTCGGCTCCAAGCGTGAAGGCCGCGAGCGTCATGCCCTCGAACACATGGTCGGGCATGAGCGTCAGCAGCACGCGATCCTTGAACGTGCCGGGCTCGCCCTCGTCCGCGTTACAGACGACGACCCGCCCGCGCGGCTCATGCGCCGGCGCCTGCCGGCAGAACTCCCATTTGCGCGCGGTATAGAAGCCCGCGCCGCCGCGCCCGCGAAGCCCCGAACGCTTGACTTCGGCAAAGAGCGCGTCGGGCCCTTGCGCGACGGCCTTGCGCAGCGCCTCGCCCGGCTGGAGACGGCTCGAAAGCAGGATGTCGCGCCGACGGACGTTGTCCGCCACGACAAAAAACTCCTGCGGCCAATGATCCAGCGGAACCTGATCGCGGACCAAGGTTGCGATCGCGTCAATCCTTTCGGATGTGAGCCGCGTGACCGGCAGGCCGTTGACGAGCAAGGACGGTCCCTGATCGCTCATGCCGATGCAGGAGGTGACGTCGACGCTGACGAGCTGATCCTCGGAGACTTTGCCCGGCTCGAGCCAGAGCTTCCGACACAAGTCGAGCATGAGCGCCCGGCTTCCCTGCATCTCCTCGATGATGTTGTCGGCGAAGAGCAGACGGTAGCGGCCGACCGGACGCAGGGCGAGGAAGCTGTAGAAGCTTGCGACGCCCTCGACATGGGCGCGCGGCAAATTCAGCGCCGCCGCGATGCGCGACAAGGCGTGGGGCGGCAGCCACAACAACCGCTCTTGGGTCTCGATCAGAATCTGCAGGAGAAGCGTCGGATCGGTCCCACGCCGCGTCAGCACGGCGTCCACCGCCTCGTCCACAAGGAGGGGCTTGTCCGTGGAGACCACGGACGGAACGAATGGCGCACTCTGCATGTTCCCTCCAGTTTTCTTCGTTAACTTGTGCGAATTCATTCCTGAAAACATTTCGTATTTTCGTGCAGGCGCCTTATCGAGCTTAAGCCTATGGGAGGAGATTATAGCAAATATGACGAGCGGGCTCGTATTCGTTTAAAAGCGCCCACAAAGTGGATGCCGCCGGTCAAGGCCTCGCGTCGCCCACCGACTTCTCAAGGCGACTCTCGAGCCGTGCTCTCAATCTCCGCTTCTGATAGCTTGACCCAAGCGACGACAAACCACACGGAGCGCCAAGCGATGGCGGATGAATGGTATTACGCCGAGAACGGCGAGAGCTTCGGCCCGTTGTCAGGCGACGAAATGCTCAAGCTCATCGGACAAAGCGGCGACGAGCCCCTCTATGTATGGAGGGAGGGCATGGCCGGATGGATGGACGCGCGCGAAGCGCCGGAATTCTCGGCGGCGCGTCGCAAAAGCAGAATGCGGCCGGCGTTGCTTCTGCAAGCGACTCAGCAGGCCATCGCGAAGGGGCGTCAAACCCTTGCGCGGCAAAAGCTGGGGGAGCGCGCACGCCACGAGCTCATCGCCTATCTCGCTGTGTCCGCCTATCTCCTGGTGTGGTTCAGCGCCGTCTTGTTCTACAAGTCGACCGTCCTTCGCAGCGTCGGGATCGAGTTTGCGCCTTTCGCTCTCGCAGCAGTGAAAGCGCTCATCCTCGGCAAATTCATCCTCGTCCTGGAAGCCTTTCAAATCGGCGACAGGGGCAAACGGGGCAGTCTCCTCATCGTCGATATTCTCAAGAAGGCTTTGCTGTTCACTCTCGCCTTATTCGCGCTCTCGATCCTCGAGGAGATTGTGGTCGGCCATTTTCATGGGCGGGAGGCCGCAGAGGTTGTCAGGGAGATCGGCGGAGGATCGGCGCTGCAGGCGCTCGCCCTGGCGATCCTCATGTTTCTCGTCCTGCTTCCCTATCTCGCCTTCCGGCGCCTTGCGCTGGTGTTCGGCGACCTGCCGGAGCTTCTCTTCACGCTTCGTCCGCCGGAGAAAATCAAAGCGCAGGCCCAAATCGAAAGCGACTGACGCCGCCCGCTTCCCCAACTCCCGGATTTCTCGAATCGCCAGAGCCGAGCGCTCGGGTTCAGAAACGCGGAAGCCATGCGCAGGGCCACGGCGACCAGAAGGCGGGACGCAGTCCGCGCTCTTGTGGAGACAAGCGCTTGACAGCGGAGCAGTATTAGTTAGTTTATAGACTATATCTTTTGATCTCGCTGGGCCCGCTGCAGGCGTGCGAAGGCGCAGCGCCGGCGCGCGAGAACATCCCTACGACCGATCAGGCGCAACGTCGCGTCGATCAATATAGGAGAGCCCGATGGCGCGCTGGTTCGAGGACAATTCCCTTTCCGTCGGGCGCACGCCGCTTGTTCGCCTCAACCGCATCACGGACGGGGCGCCGGCGACGGTCCTGGCCAAGATCGAGGGGCGCAATCCGGCCTATTCGGTCAAGTGCCGGATCGGCGCGGCGATGGTGTGGGATGCGGAAAAGCGCGGCCTGCTCGGCGCGGGGCGCGGGATCGTCGAGCCGACGAGCGGCAACACCGGCATTGCGCTGGCTTTCGTCGCGGCCTCGCGCGGTCTCTCTCTCACGCTCACCATGCCCGAGACGATGAGCCTCGAGCGTCGCAAGCTGCTTCTCGCTTTCGGCGCCAAGCTGATTTTGACGGAGGGCGCGCGCGGCATGGCCGGCGCCGTCGCCAAAGCGGAGGAAGTCGCCGCCTCCGACCCGAGCCGCTACGTTCTGTTGCAGCAGTTCAAAAATCCGGCCAATCCCGACATTCACGAGAAGACGACGGGTCCCGAAATTTGGGACGACACGGATGGCGCAGTCGACATTCTCGTCTCGGGCGTCGGCACGGGCGGCACGATCACCGGCGTCTCGCGCTACATCAAGCATCAGCGCGGCAAGCCGATCCGATCGGTTGCGGTCGAACCCGCCGCGAGTCCCGTGCTGTCGCAGACCTTGACGGGCGAAGCGCCAAAGCCCGGCGCGCACAAGATCCAGGGCATCGGCGCGGGTTTCGTGCCCGACGTGCTCGACCTCTCACTTCTCGACGAGGTCGAGACGGTGAGCAATGAGGAAGCGATCCTCTTCGCGAGGCGCCTGACGAGCGAGGAAGGCATCATCTCCGGCATCTCTTGCGGCGCGGCCGCCGCCGCCGCCGTGCGGCAGGCCAAGAAGCCCGAAAACGCCGGCAAGACGATCGTCGTCGTCCTTCCCAACTCCGGCGAGCGTTACCTCTCCACCGTGCTCTTCGAAGGAGTCTTCAACGCGCAAGGACTGGCGGCCTGAAACCTCACGCGAGGATCCCCACCGCGCGCGCGGCGACGAGCGCGATCGTCACGAGCGAGATCAGCGCCTGCAGCATAATCAAGATCTTTGCGCGCGCCGTGAGCGGGAAGGTGTCGGAGGGCGAGAAGGCCGTCGCATTGGTGAAGGCCAGGAACAGATAGTCGATATAGCCCGGCGCGCGAACGCGGCGCGTGAAGCTGATTGGCAGCGTCTGCTGCGTGAAGACGAAGTCGGGCCCGGACTCGGAAGGCGCGCCGGCCGGCTTTTTGTCGAGGTTCCAATACCAGAGCGAAAAAATGATCACGTTCGTCGCCCAAATGTTCAGCGCGTCGACGAGCAGCGATTTGCCGCTATCGGCGTGGCCGCGCATGATCGCGTGAACGAGGCCCGCGAGCGCGAGCAGATTGGCGATGCTGACGAGGCCGGTCAGTAGGAAGAAGGCGGCGCGGATCATGCTTCGCCGTCTCGCGAGCCGGCTCCACAGCTCGCTTTCCTCCCCGCTCGCCGCGCGCTTCCTCGCGACGCCGAGCGTCCAGGCGGTCGCGGCCGACAAAGGCAGGAGAAGAGCGAGCTCCAACGTCGGCATCACCCAGCGCGGCAAGAGCGTGACATCATTGACGAGCAGAAACTGCAGCGCGACGATGACGAACACGGCCCCACGCGCGAGCCAGATGTCGGCGGCGGCGGCGGCGGGCGCGGCGGACGCGGCCTCGCCTTTCTCCTTGCCCGGCGCGCTCCAACGCTGCATCGCGCGTTTCTCCAAGCTTTTTTACGCGGGCCGGAGGCTCAGCGCGGCCGCAGGCTTTCGATATAGGCGACGAGCGGCGCAATCTGGAATTCGCCGAGCATGAAGGCCGGCATTCTGCTGCTGCGGCGCGCTTCGCCATGCGCGTTTGCGAGAAATTCGCGCAGCGACGCCTCGTTCGTCGAGGGCCTCGCGGCGATCTCCGCAAAGCTCGGCGCCGAGGGCTTCAGCAAAGGCGCGGACTCCTGGTCGTCGGCGACGACATGGCAATTGGCGCAGATCTTGAGCGCGATGTCGCGGCCGGCGGCGACGGGATCGGCTTTCGACGGCTGCGCATTCGCTGCGCTGAGCGCCGCGACGAAAAAGACCGGCGCAAGAAGGTAGGGGACGGGATTCTTCACGCGCGCTGCTCGCTCTATCCTGATGCTGCGCCTTGAAGGAGGGCGCGTCGATCATGCGCTCTGGGCGGAGCGCCGCGAGAGCCTAATTCATCGCGAGCGAGCGCGCCAGCGGCGGCGCCGAGGACCGCGAGCAGAGCCCGCTCGCGCGCCCGCTCGCCTGCTTGCGCCGTCTCGCAAATCCGTGCAAGCCAACGCGTCCCCTCTCGTCCGAAAGCGCTTTCGCCTTGACTTCCTTCACGGTGCTCACGCCGCTCATCGTCGCGACGGCGCTTTTCATGGAAAATCTCGACGGAACGGTGCTCTCGACCGCGCTGCCCGCGATGGCGGCGGATCTACATGAAGACCCGGTGGCGCTGAAGCTGGCGCTCACCTCCTATCTTCTGGCGCTCGCCGTGTTCATTCCGCTCTCGGGCTGGGCGGCCGACAAATTCGGGGCGCGAAAAGTGTTCTCGGCCGCGATCGTCGTCTTCACGCTGGGCTCGATCCTCTGCGGCCTCTCGACGACGCTTCTTTCCGTGGTGCTGTCGCGCGTCGTGCAGGGCGCGGGCGGCGCGATGATGGTGCCGGTCGGCCGCCTCGTGATCCTGCGCACCGCGCCAAAGGCCGAGCTCGTCACCGCGATGGCCTGGCTGACGATCCCGGCGCTGATCGGCCCCTTGATCGGGCCCCCGGTCGGCGGCTTCATCGCGACCTATTTCCACTGGCGCTACATCTTCTGGATCAACGCGCCGATCGGCCTTCTCGGCGTCATTCTCGCGACGCTCTTCATTCCCGATCTGACCGAAGAAGAGGTCTGGCCGCTCGACGTTCCCGGCGCGCTGCTCAGCGGATTCGGCCTTTCGGCGACGGTCCTCAGTGTCAGCCTCGCGGGGGGCGAGGTCGAGTCCTCCCCCCTCGTCGTCGTCCCGCTGCTCGTCGCCGGCGTGGGCGCCCTGCTGCTTTATTGGCGTCACGCCCGGCGCACGCCGACGCCGATTCTCGATCTCGGGCTCTTGAAGGTTCCGACCTTCCGCGCGGCGCTCATCGGCGGTTTCCTCTTTCGCATCGGCGTCGGCGCGATCCCCTTTCTCCTGCCGCTGCTTTTGCAGCTGGGCTTCGATCTCACCGCCTTTCAGTCCGGCTCCCTCACCTTCGTCGCCGCCGCCGGCGCGATGGCCATGAAGACGACCGCGAAGCCGATCCTGCACGCCTTCGGCTTTCGCCGCGTGCTGATCCTCAACGCGCTGCTCTGTTCTCTTTTCCTCGTCGCCAATGTCTTCTTCGAGACGTCGACGCCGCATTGGATCATGATGATGGTGCTGCTCGTCGGCGGCTTCTTCCGCTCGCTCGAGTTCACCGCGCTGAATGCGATCGGCTTCGCCGACATCGACCAGCGCGACATGAGCCGCGCGACGAGCTTTTCGGCCGTCGGTCAGCAGTTGTCGCAATCCTTCGGCGTCGCGATCGGCGCGGCGGGACTGGAGCTGTCGCGCGCTACGCATGGCGGCGGGGCGCTTCACGCCCAAGACTTCGCGACGGCCTTCCTGGCCGTGGCCGCCGTCTCGGCGGCAAGCGTGCTGTTCTTCACGCCGCTCCCTCAAGACGCAGGCGATGAGCTCGCAGGCCGCGTGATGGAGGAGTGAGAGGATTTCCGCTTGAAAAGTTCGCGAAGAAAGCGATCATTCGGATTTGCCTCACTCCCCTTCGGGCGCCCGCATCCCTTCGCCCGCCTCGCGCAGCGCGCCGAGCACGCGATTGCCCTCCACCCGAACCCGGCCCGAGGCCACGAGCCGCAGCGCCAGCGGATAGATCCTGTGCTCTTGCTCGAGCACGCGCGCGGCGAGGCTTTCCGGGGTGTCGTCGTCCTGAACGCGCACGGCGGCCTGGGCGACGATCGGGCCTTCGTCCATTTGCGGGACGACGAAATGCACCGTGCAGCCGTGAATTTTCACGCCGTCATGAAGCGCGCGCGCGTGCGTGTCGAGGCCGCGATAGGCGGGCAAGAGCGCGGGATGAACGTTCAGCATCCGCCCGGCCCAATGCGAGACAAACCAGGGCGTGAGCATCCGCATGAAGCCGGCAAGACACAGGAACTCGATGCGATGCGCCTCGAGCACGAGCTGCATCGAGCGCTCGAACTCCTCGCGGCCGGCGTAGATCTTGTGATCGACCGCGGCGGTCGCAACGCCCATCGTCTTGGCGCGGGAGAGCCCCGCCGCCTCCGAGCGGTTCGACAGCACGAGCGCGATCTCCGCCGGATAATCCGGGGCGCGCGCCGCCGCGATGAGCGCGTCCATGTTGGAGCCGCGCCCGGAAATGAGAATGGCGGTGCGCAGGCGCATCACAGCCGGAGCTTTCCGCGATAAGAAACGCGGGGCTCGCCCTCCTCCGCCGCGACGACCTCGCCGAGTTCGACCGGCGCTTCTCCGGCGTCCCGCAGCGCGGCGATCGCGGCCTCTGCGCCGTCCCTCGCGACGGCGACGACCATGCCGATCCCGCAATTGAAAGTGCGCAGCATCTCCGGCTCCGCGACGCCGCCCTGGCGCGCAAGCCAGCAAAACACCTCCGGGACATTGATCGCGGAAAGGTCGAGCGCCGCGCCGAGCCCCTTCGGCAGCACGCGCGGAATGTTGTCGGGAAAGCCGCCGCCGGTGATATGCGCCAGCGCGAGAATTTGCGGCGCGCGCTTCAGCGCGGCGAGCAGCGGCTTCACATAGATGCGCGTCGGCTCGAGCAGCGCCTCGGCGAGCGTCTTTTGCGCGGCGAAGGGCGCCGGCGCGTCCCAGGCGAGCCCCGCGCGCGCGACGATGCGGCGCACGAGCGAAAAACCATTGGAGTGGACGCCCGAGGACGCGAGGCCGAGCAGGAGGTCGCCCGCGGCGACGGGCTTGGGCAGCAGCGCGCCGCGCTCGACCGCGCCGACGGCGAAGCCCGCGAGATCATAGTCGCCTTCCGCGTAGAGACCCGGCATTTCCGCGGTCTCGCCGCCGAGCAGCGCGCAACCCGCCTCGACGCAACCCGCAGCGATCCCCCTGACGACGTTCGCCGCCTCCTCGGGGGTGAGCTTGCCGGTCGCGTAATAGTCGAGGAAGAACAGAGGCTCCGCCCCCTGCACGACGAGGTCGTTGACGCACATCGCGACGAGATCGATCCCGATCGTTGCGTGGCGGCCCGACTCGATCGCGATCTTGACCTTGGTTCCGACCCCGTCATTCGCGGCGACGAGGAGCGGATCGGCAAAGCCCGCGGCCTTGAGGTCGAAGACGCCGCCGAAACCGCCGATCTCGCCGTCGGCGCCGCGCCTTCGCGTCGCGCGCACGGCGGGGCGGATCAGCTCGACGAGGCGGTTGCCCGCGTCGATGTCGACCCCTGCCTCGGCATAGGTGAGGCCGTCCTTTTCGCCCTGCATCTCTCGGCCCCGATTGAATTTCTTAAGGTCGCCTGCCCCTCTCGCGTTCATGAGGAAAGGCCGGGGCGCTGTCAAATGGCGCGGCGCGGCGAAATCTCCTCCCCGAGGCGACCCGGCGCCCGATGCGGAGGCGCCCGCAATCTGTTAAGGCTCCGCCGCGCGCGACCGGGATGCGCCGCGAAAGCGCGCGCGGGCGAAAAAGAGTCCTTCATGCTGCAAACGGCGCTTCGTCTGCTTCTCACGGCGGCCATGCTTTTCTCCGCGGTGGCCTTCTTCCTGAAGCGGCCCGACGAGCCCGTCGTGACCTGTGAGACCGTCAACAACGGGCGCAACAATTACAGGATCCTGGTCGTCGGCGAATCCTGGGCGACGGGCGGCTATTTCTTCCCCGAGCTGCAGGAGACCGTCTCGCGCCGCCTCGGCGGGCGCGGCGTTGAAGCCTGCGCCATCGGCTTTTCGGGCCGGAACTCGAAGCTGCTCTACTACGAGCTCCGCGAAAAATTCCCGCCCGAAAAGCTTTACGGCCTCTGGGACGAGAAAAAGCCCGACTCGGTCGTGCTGATGACCGGCGTCAACGACGAGATCCAGCACATCGGCCCCGCCGCCTACGTCGAATATACCAAGAAGCTCGTCGAATATTTTTCGGGCGTCGAGAACGTCGAGGTCATCGCGGTCCCGCGCGTCAACGAGCGCAGCTACAAGTCGCCCAATCTCTTCAGCCGGATCAAGCGCAAGATCCTCATGTGCTTTTGGGACAATTGCGAGATGCAGGCCAATGACGTCTATCGAATTGCGCTCTATCGCGATCACCCGGAGTTGCGGATGATCGACTTCGACGATTTCATCCCGCGCTACAGAGGGCATGAGAGCTGCTACACCGCGGACGGCGTGCATCTCACCGAGGAATGCCTGCACAAATACGGCGTCTTCGTCGGCAAGGCGCTGACGCTCTCCGAGGAGAAGCCTGAAGCGTGGCCACGGCCCTGAGCCCCAAAATCATTGCGCTTTGCGGGCGACCGCGATATAGGGGACGAATCCCCGCATGGTCGCAGTCAAGTTTCGTTCGCGCCGGACGGCGCGCGGGCGTTTTCCTCCATGCGGCTGAGGCCCCAGCCGGGGGCCAGGGAGACTAAGGAGTTTCGCCATGAGCAACGCACCGCTGATGCCGAAGGCCACGGCCGTCTGGCTCGTCGAGAATACGTCGCTCACCTTCGACCAGATCGCCGATTTCTGCAAATTGCATCCGCTCGAGGTCAAGGGCATCGCCGACGGCGAGGTCGCGGCCGGCATTCGCGGTCAGGACCCGGTCACCTCCGGCCAGCTCTCGCGCGAGGAGATCGCCAAGGGCGAGTCCGATCCGAACCATCGTCTCAACCTCTTCGTCTCGAAGATCAAGCTTCCGGAGGTCAAGCGCCAGCGCGGGCCGCGCTACACCCCGCTCTCGCGCCGCCAGGATCGCCCCAACGCGATCCTTTGGCTCCTGCGCAACCATCCCGAGCTCAAGGACGCGCAAATCATGCGGCTCGTCGGCACGACGAAGACGACGGTCAAAGCCATCCGCGACCGCACCCACTGGAATTCCGCCGCGCTGGCGCCGATGGACCCTGTGACGCTGGGCCTGTGCTCGCAGATCGATCTCGATTTCGAGGTTCAGCGCGCCGCCAAGGACCGGCCGCAGGAGGTCGTGGACCGCGGCCCGATGCTGGTCCCGGCCGAGGACGCCGTGCAGCCTTATTACGAGCCCGACCACACCGAGGAGGAGGTCTTCGGCAAGCGCGCGACCCCTGCCGCGCCGGAGGAGGAAGAAGATCATTTCGACGCCGACCGCGTCTTCGGCCGGCTGAAGGACCTCGATGCAGGACAATGAACGCCTGGCTCCCGCTCCCCGAGCCTTCCCGCTCGTGAGCGACGCTTAGGGCGAAGGGTTCGCGCGCGAGCGCGCTCGACTTTCGAACGCAATCGTTCGAGCCATGAGAGCGAGTTCCGATCGCAAAAGCTCTGTCGACTTTTGCGAAATTCGCTCTGAGCGACATTTGGGGGCGCTGCATTGACAGCATCGGCTTATGAGTGCGATCTCGACCGCAATCCGGCGAATTTCCAGCCGCTGACGCCAATCACGCTGCTCGCGCGCGCCGCGGCGGTCTTCCCTGACAGGACCGCCGTCATCCATGGCGCTTTGCGACGAAGCTACGCGGAATTTTACGCGCGCAGCCGCAGGCTCGCAAGCGCGCTGGCGCGCCATGGCGTCGGTCGGGGCGACACCGTATCCGTGATGCTCGCCAACACGCCGGCCATGCTGGAGTGCCATTACGGCGTGCCGATGATCGGCGCGGTGCTGAACACGCTCAACACGCGTCTCGATCCGCCCGTCCTCGCCTTCATGCTCGATCACGCCGAGGCCAAGGTGCTCATCGTCGATCGCGAGTTCTCGGAAGCGAGCCGGCATGCGCTGGCGCAAGCGCAAACGAAGCCCTTGATCATCGACTATGACGATCCCGTCTATGAGGGCGACGGCGAGGCGCTCGGAGAGATCGACTATGAAGCCTTTCTCGCGAGCGGCGATCCCGACTTCGCTTATGCCGGCCCCGTTGACGAATGGGAAGCGATCTCGCTCAATTACACCTCGGGGACGACCGGCGATCCCAAAGGCGTCGTCTACCACCATCGCGGCGCCTATCTGCTGGCGCTCGGCAATGTGCTGACGGGCGACATGGGCCGCCATCCGGTCTATCTCTGGACGCTGCCCATGTTCCATTGCAACGGCTGGTGCTTCACCTGGGCGCTCTCCGTCGTCGCCGGCGTGCACGTCTGCCTGCGCCACGTGCGCGCGGAGACGATTTACAAGCTCATGGCCGAGCACGGCGTCACCCATCTTTGCGGCGCGCCGATCGTGATGTCGACGCTGCTCGGCGCCGCCGACCACGAACGCCACCCGCTCAAGACGACGGCGCGATTCTTCACGGCGGCCGCCCCGCCTCCGCAGGCGGTGCTCGCGGCGATGAAGGAGGCGGGCTTCGAGGTGACCCATCTCTACGGTCTGACCGAAACCTACGGTCCTGCCGCCGTCAACGAGTGGAAAGCGGAATGGGACGCGCTCGAGCCCGAGGCGCGCGCCGCGAAAATGGCGCGGCAGGGCGCGTCCTATGTGGTGCTCGATGCGCTCGAGGTGATCGACCCCGAGACCATGCAGCCGACCCCGCGCGACGGCGAGACGATGGGCGAGGTGATGTTTCGCGGCAATATCGTCATGAAGGGCTATCTGAAGAACAAGCGGGCGAGTGAGGCGGCTTTCGCAGGAGGGTGGTTCCACTCCGGCGATCTCGGAGTCATGCATCCGGACGGCTACATCCAGCTCAAGGACCGCTCGAAGGACATCATCATCTCCGGCGGCGAGAATATCTCATCGATCGAGGTCGAGGACGCCCTGTTCAAGCATCCTAAAGTGCGGGCCGCGGCGGTCGTCGCCGCGCCGGACGACAAATGGGGAGAGACGCCCTGCGCCTTCGTCGAACTGAAGGACGGCGCGCACGCGACAGCCGAGGAACTCATCGCGTTCGCCCGCGACAATTTGGCGCATTTTAAATGCCCCCGCCGTGTGGTTTTTGGAGACCTGCCGAGGACGTCAACCGGCAAGATTAAAAAGTTTGAACTCAGGGAACGCGCGCGCAAGCTCTGAGGGAAAGTGTAAGGCGTACAGGGCGACGCCAGCAACCGTTGGACGATTGCTGGCGTAGCGAGTGTCAGTCCGTTAAGGGCGTGATTTAGATAAACAGGCCAAGAGCGCCGCCCGCCAAGCCGCCGACCACGCCAGCAGCGACGGTGTTCAAGGCGCCGCCGAGGGCAAAGGATGCGAGGCCGCCGAGCATCAGGGCGCCGACGCCCGCGAAGATGTAGACGTTCGGGGTCATTTCGAGTTCTTTGGAAGCCATTATTCCTCTCCTTCTTTTTTGGCTGAGCTTCGCGCCTTGTTCTCGTGCGTAGCCGGCGCGTTAAGCTCTTTCCCTAGAGGGTCGTGTGACGACCGTCGCCAAGTTAGCACAAACGCGAGCGCTGTCCAGGGGCGCTCGTCGCCGTGGTGTGGGCGTCTTTCCCGCTTCCCAGCTCAGAATTTCCAGGAAAATCCGCGACAAACACGGTCGCGCCGACCGATCCGCTCCGCACTCCCCCGCTTCAACTTTTTTTCATATTGGCGGCCGTGAGCGCTTTTATCTCATTGTATCCAGCAAATCGGCGGTCGCGTGACGCTTTCGAGCGCTTGCCGGAGGCGTTCGCCGTCGCCTTCACTCTTGTCCCGCCCTGCCCGATTCGGGCGAGCCGTCAGCCGCGACCGGCCGTGGCCAGCGCCACATTGTGCTGCATGCGACGCACCATGAGGCGCATGAGGTAGAAGCCGAACTGCGGATTCTGCGTCACGAGCTGCATGAGGTCCGAGTATCGCAGCGACAGGAGCTCGACGTCGGTCTCGGAGATGGCGCTCGCCGTGCGCTTCTGACCGTCCGCGAAAAGTCCAAGCTCGCCAAACAACGCGCCCGGCCCCAGCGACACGTCCTTCTCGGGAACGAGAATTTTGCCCTTGACGATCACATAGGCGGCGTCGGCTGTGTCGTCCTTGCGATAGAGCGTGACGCCCTCCGGCATGTTTTTGGGTCGCATATAGGGACGCAGCCAATCGGGGTGAAACTCGTCCTCCGTGGCGAGCCGCACCGCGGTGATGAGGCGCTTCATCTGCAGCAGCCGCCAAATGTTCAAGGGCAGCAGCAAAGCGTTGAAGGCGAAGAGCGGATAAACGCCCTTGAGGAAAAAATAGCTGGCGAAGAGCGCGTTGGCGAGGATCGCCGCGACGCGCAACGGGATCATCGTATTCGACACATAGGCGTAGGCATTCGCCGCCGCCGCCAGATAGCCCAGCGCTTCGATGAAAGAGTGAGACCAATGCATCTGAGTTCGTCCGGGCCGTCGACCGCCGCGCAGCTTCGCTTCGATTGCTCGAACGAAAGGAAGAAAAGCCGGCCGCGAGTTGCAGCATAGACGACCGCCGCTTTGCATGTCGAGAAGGCGCACGCTTTTTGTTGCTAGCACATGAAGTGACGTGAGTTCGTAGCTCGTGAAGTGGCGTGTTTTCTGGGTTCCTGGGAGGAGCTCGGATGGACGTGGCGCGGATTCGCGAGGGCATACGGAAGATGCGTTTTTCTTGCGTTTTTGACCGCTGGGAGGCCGGGGAGATCGGCCAGGAGGCGGCGGCGGAGCTGCTGGGAATGAGCGTGCGCTCGTTTCAACGCTGGAAGGATCGTTACGAGGCGTCCGGGGAAGCAGGACTCGTCGATCGTCGCGGCGGTCCGTCGCCGCGGCGGGCGCCACAGGAGGAGCTGGAGCGGATGCTCGGGCTCTATCGCGACAAATACGCCGACTTCACGGTCAAGCATTTCCACGAGCAGCTGACCCAGCGTCACGGCTACAAGCTGGGCTACACGGTGACGAAGCTGAGCCTGCAACGGGCCGGGCTGGTGAAGGCGGCGCAAAAGCGCTCGGCGCACCGCAAGAAGCGGCCCAGGCGGCCGATGCGCGGAATGATGCTGCATCAGGACGGATCGCGGCACGTCTGGATCGAGGGACTGCCGGCGCTCGACCTGATCGTCACGATGGACGACGCGACGAGCGAGGTCTACTCGATGTTCCTCGTCGCCGAGGAAGGCACGGCGTCGACCTTCCAGGCGCTGCGCGAGGCAGTCGGCGAGCGCGGCCTGTTCTGCGCGCTCTATACCGATCGCGGCAGCCACTATTTCCACACGCCCGAGGCGGGCGGCAAAGTCTCGCGCACGCAATTGACCCAGGTCGGGCGGGCCCTGGCGCATCTCGGGATCGAGCACATCGCCGCCTATTCGCCGCAGGCGCGCGGACGCTCCGAGCGGCTGTTCTCCACCTTGCAGAACCGTCTGCCCAAGGAGATGCGGCTCGCCGGGATCACAACCGTCGAGGCGGCCAACGCCTGGCTGAAGAGCCATTACATCGCCGAGCAGAACGCCCGCTTCGCCGTCGCGCCGGAGCAGGAGGGCTCGGCCTTCGTCGCGGACGCGAACGAGGCGTGGCGCGAGATCCTCTGCATCGTCGAGGAGCGGACGGTGGCCGCCGACAACACGGTGGCCTGGAACGGCAAGCGCCTGCAGCTGCCCGAAAGCCGCCTGCGCCCGCACTTCGTGAAGGTGCAGGTGCGCGTGCACGAATATCCCGATGGGACCTGCGCCGTGTTCCTTGGCCCGCACCGACTGGCCGACTACGACGCTGCGGGGAATTGCGTCGTCCCAGCTGCGCAAAAGCCTGGCGCCGCGCTCGGGGCCGTCAAGGACAAGCCCTGTCGGGCGCGCTTGCGCGCGTCCTTGACCGCCCCTGCGCGCGACGCCGGTTCCGCTGCGCAGGCCGGGACGAGGAAACGGCCGCCCAGCCAAACAAGGAAACAGGCCAGCAATACCAAAACCAACGCGGCCTGAACCCGGGAGCGGGCCGTCGACGGCTTCCGGACCGCTCCCATCCTCAATCCGAAGCCGACAGTTCACGCGCTACAAAAACACGACAGCTTGACGCGCTACGGACAGAAGGCGCACGCTTTTCGCTTCTCTTTACCCATGACGCGAGAAGCCCGACTTTCCAGGCGTTTCGCGTCTTCCTCAAGGAAACGCTCCCCCTCGGCTGCCCGAAAGGGAGCGTCCGACATGTCCGCTACTTAATGGTGACCGTGGCCCCCGCCGCCATGGCCGCCCCCGTGACCGCCGCCGTGGCCTCCCCAGTGTCCGCCGTGGCCACCCCAATGTCCGCCGTGGCCACCCCAATGTCCGCCGTGGCCACCCCAATGTCCGCGACCGCCCCAATAGCCTCCGCCGCCGCCCCAGCCGCCGCCGCCGCAGACATAAGTCCAATCGTAGCCGTTCCACCGCCAGCAGGACCCGCGGTGTCCCCCGCCGTACCCGCCCCAGCCGCCACCGCCCCAATATCGGCCGTGGCCGCCATGCCAACCCCCGTGGCCGCCGTGCCAGCCACCGTGGCCGCCATGCCAGCCGCCGTGGCCGCCATGCCAGCCGCCGTGACCGCCGCCATGTCCCCCGCCGTGACCACCACCGTGGCCGCCACCGTGGCCGCCGCCGTGGCCGCCGCCGTGCCCGGCGAGCGCCGCGTTCGGCAGAGCCAGCGCGGCGACAAGCGCCGCAAAAACGAACGTTTTCCGTATCATCTGCTTTGCTCCTAGGTGTTTACAACGGAGCAGCACCCTTCGCTGCGCGATCCGAGCTGAGCCCCGCCTGCCGCTTTCCGATAAATGCGCCAGCGCGCCGACACGCCAAGGGCCGAGCCAAGCAGGGACGGAATTATTCGAGAGTCAGCCGGGAGGCGGGGAACTTTAAAAACCGGTCGCGAACTGCACGATGAACTGATGGCGTTCGTAATTGACGAGGTCGAGATGGCCCGTCGTCTCGTCGGAGACTTGCGCCGACCAGGCGACCTTGAAGTTCGTCGTGTCGTTCAGGCGAATATAGAAGCTCGGTCCGAAGAAAAGTGCGCGTTCCCGCATGAATCCGAGCGTATTTTGCGCGAGGTGACGGGCTTCCAGGCCGACGAAAACGCGCGGGACGATCTGATAAGCGGCGGCGACCGAGAATTCGAGCGGCTTCTGAACGCTCCAGGCTCCGTTCGAATGGAGGAAATTCGGCGCGTAAAAGAGGTTCACAGCGGCGTAAACGGTTTTGGGGATGAGCGCCTTGTCGAAGAGCACGCCGACCGGCATCGAGTAGCCTTCGATCGACGAGCCGTCCGTCGCGTCGCGCTGTCGCCATTGGGGCGCGAACGAAAGCACCATGCCGAATGGTTCCTTCTCGCGATCGAGAATCGTCCAGCGAAATTCCGTGGCTACGCCGGCGAAGCTGTAGAACTTGCGATCGTCGATGCCCGGCGAATTATAGCTTCCGTGATAGTCGGTGATCACGCCGAGCGAGGCGCGAAAGCCCTGGTCCACGCCATAGCGGAAGGTCGACTGCGTTCCGAGCGCGAGGAAGCCGCCAGGCTTGCCGCCGAGGCCGACCGTCGCGACCTCGAACTCGCGCTCGCCCTTGTCGCCGATGTCCGTGCCTTCGGTGAATCCGAAAATGTGCTCCGTGTCGATCACCGAGCTTTTGTCTTCTTCGGCGCGCGCGGCGCCGAGAAGAAACGTCATGGCGACAGTCGTCGCTAAGAAGGGAACCCGCATACGCTGTCGCTCCGGCTGCGAGCGCTTGAGCCTGGCCGCCGCTCCTTCTTTCAAGTTCGGGCGGAAACCGTCAAGCGAGAAAAGCGGCCTTCGGGCGTCGCCTTCGTTCTTGGATCGGCAGTGTGTCTTTGCGGCCACACCTCGCCCCGAAATCGCTGTGGCGACAAAAATGCCTAACAAGTCCTTTTTTTCGGAAGGATCGATTGATGGTTTCTCGGCGGCGCGCGATCGCAAGGACGCGCCCCTTAGCCAGGAGAGCCGCGATCCGCGCGCTTGACCTTTAGCGCCAAACCCTCGAAACCCGAACCGAAAGGCGCAAATTCAAAGGCGAGGCTCATGGCGGTCATCGATGGTCCAAGGTTGAAAGCCAAATCCGGCGCAGCCAAGCAGCTCGTCGTGTTTTTGCATGGCTACGGCGCCGACGGCGCCGATTTGATCGAGATCGGCCGCCAGTGGCGCCAGATCCTGCCCGACGCGGATTTCGTCGCGCCCAACGCGCCCGAACGCTGCGCCATGTCGCCCGCCGGGCGGCAATGGTTCCCCCTGACGATGCGCGACCCCAACGAGCGCTGGGACGGGGTCCTCGCCGCGCGGCCGACGATCGACGCCTTTCTAGACGCCGAGCTTCAAAGCCGGGGCTTCGACGAGAGCGCGCTGGCGCTCGTCGGCTTCAGCCAGGGAACGATGCTCGCGCTGCACGCGGGGCTTCGCCGCAAAAGAGCGCCGCGCGCCATTCTCGGCTATTCGGGTTTGCTCGTCACCCCGCCCGACGGCGCGCCACCGCGCGACATGGCGGGCCAGCGCCCGCCCCCCGCGATCCTGCTCGTTCACGGGGAAGAGGATCAGCTGATCCCCATCGACGCCCTGCTGCTGTCCACCGATCTCCTGGCCGAGGCGGGGCTTTCCGCGCAATGGCACATGTCGCCAGGACTCGCCCACGGCATCGACAACGCCGGGCTTCTGCACGGCGGGCTCTTCCTCGCCCAGAGCTTTGGAATCGCCGTCGACTTCAAAACGCGCGCCGGAGGGACTCCGGCGCGCTGAGCAGAGAGCGCTTCAGCGGCGTCGGCCTATCTATGCTCGAGGCCGCCGGAGACCCAAGCGTGGTGCGGGCCGCGCTCCCAGCCATGGCGAGGCCCGCGCTCCCAACCGTAGCGTCGTCCGTGCTCCCAGCCGTAGCGGGGCCCGTGCTCCCAGCCGTAGCGAGGCCCGCGCTCCCAGCCGTAACGGCGTCCGTGCTCCCAACCGAATTGGCGCCCGCGTTCCCCACCGGAGCGCATTCCGCGATTTTGACCCCGATCCATGCCAAGATCGTTAGCGCCGAGGTGTCCGCCTCGTCCCATGCCCGGCTGATTCCCGGTGATTCCCGCGCCCGGCCCGGTAGTTCCCCCGCCCGGCTCAGTCCCGGTCATTCCCCCGCCCGCCGCGAAGGCCATCGGCGGGAGCAATAGGATTGCCGCGATCGTGGCGGCAGACAGTTTTCGTAGCATGATGGCTACTCCTCTAACGGCGACGCAAGCATTTCGCGCCGCGTGTCGAAGAGATTGGGCGTCAAGCTCACCAAGCGAGCGGAGCAGCAGAATTTTAGTCGACTCGCGACGGAGCGCGCGACCGAGGCCGCTGGGCTGCTGCAGAATGCGTCGCGCCGTTTACGCCGCGCCGATGGGCTCCAGCGCTGGCTCGAGCTGCGGAACCGCGCGACGCACCGTCCGGCGCAGGCTGATCGGCTTATAGAGCTGCTTCGTCGCCTCGACGACGAGCACACCGCCGCCGGGCAGCGACCATCGCCCGGCGATGCGCTCGAAGGCCGGCGCCGAGCGCAAGAGCCAGGGGCTCTCGAAAGGCGGCACATAGAGCGCTTCGCCCCAGAAGATCGGCAGGAACAGGGTTTCCTGCAGCAGGTGGCGCAGCTGCAGCCGCGAATAGGGATGCCCCTGGCCGAAGGGGGTCGTGTCGAGGCGCGCCCAAAGGCCGGAGCGGCTCGGCACGACGAAGATGACGTGGCCGCCTGGCGCCATCACGCGCCAAATCTCCTCCATCAGGTCGCGAGGATGCTCGCTGTTCTCCAGCGCATGGGCGACGAGGATGCGGTCGATCGCCGCGTCGGGAAGCGGCATCATCGTCGGATCGACGAGCGCGCAGGCCGGCCGGCCGTGCAGCGGCCAATGCACGACGCCCTGCTCCGCCGGCATGAAGGCGAGCGTGCGCTGCGCCTCCTTGGAGAAATCGGGCAGATAGGGCGTCGCATAGCCGACGCCCATCAGGCTCAAACCGGTGAAGCGGGAGTCCCAGCGGGAGCGCAGCACGCGCGCGACGATCCGCTGCGCGACGGCGCCGAGCGGCGAATCATAGAAGGCTTTCAGATCGACGACGTCGAGCGACATGCCCGATCATTGGCCGAACGCCGCGTCGAGGCAAGGCTCTTCGCCTGGGACGGGAAAATTTCGCCTGAAAAAGAAAACGCTCCCGAAGACGACGCCTTCGGGAGCGTTAGCGAAAGCGTGCGGCGCCCTGACGCGCCGCGCGAAAACTTTACTGCTGGTCGGGCTTGTCAGCGGCGGCAGCGCCGTCCGTCTTCGCCTTGGCGGCCTTCTTCTTCTTCTTCTTCTTCTCGGCCTTCGGCTTCTCTTCAGCCGGAGCCGCAGCCGGCTCGGCGGCCTGCGCAGTTTGAGTCATGGCGGCCTGATTGTCAGCGGCCGGGGCCGCGGCGGAGTCCGCCTGGTTCGACGCCACCTGCTGTCCAGCGGCGGCGGACGCGGTCGACGCGTCGCTCGCGGTCTGCTCGGCGCGGCCTTCCACGACCGGGGCGGCGGGCTCGGCCGCGGAGGCCGTCTGCTCGGCGGACTTCTGGTCCTGCTCCGGCTCGGCGGTCGCGACATCGGCGGCCTGCGACGCGGGCGCGGCGGCTGCCTGAGCGGCGGAATCCTCGGCCTTCCCGGCCTTCATTTTCGCCTCGAGAGCCGAGTACGCAGAAGCAAGGCGCTCCTCGACGGCTCCTTCGATTTTGGCCACCTTCTCGTTGGTGCCGTAGTGAACGCCCAGACCGAAGCCGATCGCGGCGACAAAAGCCGTCGTGAACAGCTTGAATATGAATCGAAGCATTTGGATCTCTCCTTAGGAGTCCTCGCGCCGCCTCCGGCGCCCCTGCCGAGCGCGTCGCATCCTGTCGCCAGTAAGCGGCGGACCCGTCGTCTCGGACGCCTTTCCACGCTGTTTATCGGGCGAAATTACGGCAAACGGTCCGTAAACCGGCGCTACGGCGCGTTCTTCTCAAAAAAGCGAGCCTTGATCTTCAGGCGCCGCGCGGCCGGCGGCGCGCCGTCTGGCCGGCGCAAGCTCTTGTTTTGCTGCCGGTTCTTGAGCCTCACCGCCGAGCACGCGGACTGGCGCCACGCCGTCCGAGAAGGCGAGCGAGAGCCGCTCGCCGACAACGAGCGCGCGCGCGCTGCGGACGATCCGGCCCGAGCTGTCGCGCGCCAGCACGAAGCCGCGGGCGAGCGCCGCCTCAGGCCCGAGCGAGCGAGCGAGCGCGTCGAGACGCGTCAGCGCGTGTCGCCTCGCCTCCAGGCTCAAGCGATAGGCGCGCAAGAGCCGCTCCGCCGCCTGCGCCGCCCGCCGGCGGGCGAATTGGACCCGCTCCGCCTCCAGCGCGCGGCGGCCCCGCATCGCTTGTCGGAGCCTTGCGGAGAGCCCCCGCAGCCGCTCGCAGGCGCGCGCGAATTCCGCCTGCGGCGAGTGGCGCAGCAGCAGCCCCGCCGCGCGCGCGAGGCGCAGACGCCGCGCGTCGAGCGCGCCGCGCAACGCGGACGACAGCTTCTGTTGCGCGAGATCGCGCCGCTGCCTCGGCGTCGCCAAGGCGCGATCCGGCGAGGCGAGATGGCGCTTGAGCGCCGCGAGCCGCGCCCGCCGCTCATCCATGAGCCGCCGTTGGGCGCCTTCGAGCCGGCGCGCGAGAACGGCGACCTGCTCGATCAGCTCGGCGCGGACCGGCACGGCCTTCTCGGCCGCGGCGGTCGGCGTCGGCGCGCGCAAATCCGCGGCGAGGTCGATCAGCGTCGTGTCGGTCTCGTGTCCAATTGCGCTGATGAGGGGGATGGCGCTCGCGGCCGCCGCACGCGCGACGCTCTCGTCGTTGAAGCCCCAGAGGTCCTCGAGCGAGCCGCCGCCGCGCGCGACGATCAGCACGTCGGGCCGCGGAATGACGCCGCCCGGCGCAAGCGCGTTGAAGCCTTCGATCGCGGCCGTCACCTCGGCGGCGCAGCTTTCGCCTTGCACGCGCGCGGGCCAGACGAGCACGCGGCGTGGAAAGCGCTCGCGCAGACGATGCAGAATATCGCGAATCACGGCGCCCGTCGGCGAGGTCACGACGCCGACGACGCGCGGCAGAAAGGGCGGCGCGCGCTTTCGCGACGAATTGAAGAGCCCTTCCGCGACGAGCCGCCTGCGGCGCTCGTCGAGCAGCGCCATCAGCGCGCCGACGCCCGCGGGCTCCAGCGCCTCGATGATGAGCTGATAGGAGGACTTGCCCGGGAAAGTCGTGAGCCTCCCGGTCGCGATGACCTCGAGCCCTTCCTCCGGCTTCGTCCTCAGCCGGGAGAGCACGCCTTTCCAGATGACCGCGTCGAGCCGCGCGCCCTCGTCCTTCAAGCAGAAATAGGCGTGGCCGGAGGACGCCGGCCCGCGCCAGGAGCCGATCTCGCCGCGCACCCGCACGAGGCCGAAGCGCTCCTCGACCGTGCGCTTCAGCGCCCCGGCGAGCTCGGAGACGGTGAGCTCGGGCGTGTTCGTGCTCAGATTGGGCTTTGGCTCGATCTGAGGCGCGGTCGGATCAGGCATCGGCGCATTATGCAGGAAGTTGCGCGCCCGCGCGAGCGGCGGTGCGAAGCGAGGGCCGGGCCCCCGCAAGGGCGCGCCGCGCCGATCTCGCCAGGAAGGCTATTGGCGCGGGCGCAAGTCGCGCCGGCCGGGGCGCGGCTTGTGGGCGTGCTCAACCAGGCGCTTGGCGGCGCGCGATAAAGCAAAAACCGAGCGAGTTCCTCACCGACTCCAAGCTGCCTACGGAGAAATACGTATAAAACGACATTTTTTCCGCCGTACCTCAGCTAGACTTCTGCTCGACGAACCCTAAGCTTCATAGAGCTGGGGCAGCAGCCCGCGAAGGTGAATATTTCGACCAGAAACACCATGAGACATCCAGGCGCTTCGATGGCGACTGAGCAGCAAAACTCGGTCGGCGCGAGTGAGATGCAGGAGCGCATTTACGCGTTCGACTGGTCGCAGACGCCGCTCGGACCTCTCGAAGCCTGGTCGCCCGCGCTGCGGACGATGGTGCGCATACTCCTCGCCAACGGCTTTCCTCACGTACTCTGGTGGGGTCCGAACTACATCCAGCTTTACAACGACGCCTACCGCCGCATCCCCGGAACCAAACACCCGCACAAGGCTCTGGGCCGCCCGGCGCACGAATGCTGGTCGGAGATCTGGCACATCATCGGACCGCTGATCGATCGTCCTTTCAAGGGCGGTCCGCCAAGCTGGAACGACGACATCTGCCTGGAGATCAACCGGCACGGTTTCGTCGAGGAAAGCCATTTCACGATCGCCTACAGCCCCGCGCCCGACGAAACGGTCGAGAGCGGGATCGGCGGGGTGCTGGCGACCGTCCACGAGATCACAGAAAAAGTGGTGAGCGACCGGCGCGTGGCGGCGTTGCGTGATCTGGGCGCGCGGTCCGTCGAGGCGAAGACGGCGGAAGAGGCCTGCGCGCTCGCGGCCGAGACCTTGGCTGCGCATGCAAAGGACATCCCTTTCGCGCTGCTCTATCTGATCGACTCAGATCGCAAGACGGCGCGACTCGCGGGGTCTGTCGGCGTCGCGGCTGGCGCGAGGGCCAGTCCGGCGACCTGTTCCTTGCAAGACGATTCGTTTTGGCAAGACGATTTGCTTTGGCCGCTCGCCGCAGCCATGCGCGGCGGCTCGACGCAAGCCGTGACGGAGCTCACGTCGCGACTTGCCGGCGACGTGCCCCCGGGGCCCTGGAGCGACCCGCCCAATGCCGCCGTCGTCGCGCCGATCCGCTCCAACAAGGCCGGCTTCCTGGCGGGCTTCCTGGTCGCGGGCGTCAGCGCCCGGCTCAAGCTCGACCAGTCCTATCTGGACTTTCTGGACCTCGCAGCCTCGCAGATCGCCGCGAGCATCGCCAATGCGCGAGAGTTCGAGGCAGAAAAAAAGCGCGCCGAGGCGCTGGCGGAGATCGACCGAGCCAAGACCGTATTCTTCTCGAACGTCAGTCATGAGTTCCGAACGCCGCTCACGCTGATGCTCGGGCCCATCGAGGAGCTTCTCACGCGCGCTCGCACGGCGCTGTCGCCGGCGGCCAAAAGTCAGCTCGAGGTGACGCAGCGTAACGGCCTGCGGCTCTTGCGCCTGGTTAACACGCTGCTGGACTTTTCGCGCATCGAAGCGGGCCGCGTGCGCGCGGTCTTCGAGCCCACCGACCTCGCCGCTTTCACGGCGGAGCTCGCGAGCGTCTTTCGTGCGGCTACGGAAAAGGCGGCTTTGCGGCTTTCGGTCGACTGCCCAAGGCTCTCCGAGCCCGTCTATGTGGATCGGGAAATGTGGGAGAAGGTGGTGCTGAACCTCGTCTCCAACGCCTTCAAATTCACCTTCGAGGGAGAGATCGCCGTCTCTCTGCGTGCGACGGACAAAATTGCGGAATTACGCGTTCGCGACACGGGGGTCGGAATCGCCGAGGAGGAAATGCCTCGGCTTTTCGAGCGCTTTCATCGCGCGCCGAATGTGCGGAGCCGAACGCATGAGGGCAGCGGCATCGGGCTTGCGCTCGTTCAGGAGTTGATCAAGCTGCATGGAGGCTGGGTGCGCGCCGAGAGCCGCCTCGGCGAAGGCTCCACGTTCATCGTCGGCGTTCCGCTCGGCAAGGCGCATCTTCCACCCGAACAAGTCGGCGGCGCCCGCGCGCTCGGCTCGACCTCGACCGGCGCTGCGCCCTTTGTCGAAGAGGCTCTGCTTTGGGTGCCGGACGACGCCTTCGAACGGGAGGCGGAGACCCTGCCAAAAAATGAGCTGTTGCCGACGCCTTGTCCCGCCGGCGACGTCGAGAACGGCCGACCCCGCTTGCTCGTGGCGGACGACAACGCCGACATGCGGCAATATCTGACCCGCATCCTGGCCGAGAGTTACGACGTGCAGGCGGCTCCGGACGGAGAGGCGGCGCTGTCAGCGGCGCGCCAGCGGCGACCGGACCTCATCTTAAGCGATGTGATGATGCCGAATTTGGACGGCTTCGGCCTGCTGCGCGAGCTGCGCGCCGACCCCGGTCTGAAAACCATCCCCGTCATCCTTCTTTCCGCCCGCGCCGGCGAGGAATCGCGCGTGGAAGGCATGCAGGAAGGCGCCGACGATTACGTCGTCAAGCCCTTCAGCGCCCGGGAGCTTCTGGCCCGCGTCGCGGCGCATCTCGACCTGGCCCGGCTGCGCAAGCAGGCGCAGGAGGCGTTGCGCGAAAGCGAGAAACGCTTCCGAGCGCTGGTGGAGGCGAGTTCCAACGCGGTGTACCGGATGGGCGCCGACTGGAGCGAGATGCGCCACCTCATGGGCCGCGATTTCATCGCCGATACCCAAGAGCCGAGCCAAAGCTGGCTCCAGAAATACGTTCATCCCGACGAGCAGGCCCATGTGATGGCCGCCATCAACGAGGCGATCCGCACGAAAAGCGTTTTCGAGATGGAGCACGGGGTCTTGCGCGCCGATGGCGGCATTGGGTGGATGCACTCGAGGGCGGTCCCGATTCTCGATGCGTCCGGCGAAATCACCGAATGGTTCGGCATGGCGAACGACATCAGCGCGCGCAAGGAGGCCGAGAAAGCTCTGCGCGAGGCTGACCGCCGCAAAGACGAATTTCTAGCGACGCTCGCCCACGAGCTGCGCAATCCCCTGACGCCGATCCGCAACGGCTTGCTTGTGCTGCGCAGGTCGGGAGGCCAAGGCGAGACAGCGGAGCACGTGGAAGGCATGATGGAGCGGCAGCTCGACTACCTCGTTCGCCTCGTCGACGACTTGTTGGAGGTCTCTCGCATCAGTCGCGGCAAGATCGAATTGGTGAAGACTCGCGTGGAGCTCGCGACCATAATCAAGCACGCCGTCGAAATGACTCGCGAGCTCTTCGAGAAGAAGAATCTGGAGCTCAGCGTCGCCCTGCCCGACGGGCCGCTGCTGCTCGACGCCGACGCCGTTCGTCTTACCCAAGTTTTCGCCAATCTGTTGAACAACGCCGCCAAATACACGGACCAAGGCCGCATCGAGATCGGGGCGGAACGCGAAGCGAGCGAAGTGGTGGTGAACGTGGCCGACACCGGCGTCGGCATCGCCAAGGACATGCTGCCGCGCGTTTTCGACCTATTTGTACAGGCGAGAGAGAGGCGCGACCGGTCGCAAGGCGGTCTGGGAATTGGCTTGGCGCTCGTTCGCAGCCTCGTCGAGCTGCATGGAGGGACAGTCGACGCGCGCAGCGAAGGTGAAGGGCGCGGCTGCTGCTTCGTCGTGCTCCGTCTCTCGTGACGATCGAGACGAAGGACCAAGCTTTGATGACGACGGCAAGCGAAACGCAAGCGAAAACACGACGCCGGGTGTTAGTCGTCGACGACTCGCCGGATGTGGCCGACAGCCTCGCGCTGCTGCTCAAGACATTCGGGGCGGAAGTTCGCGTGGCTCACAGCGGCGCAGAAGGTCTCACGGCCTGCGCCGAGTTTGCCCCGGAGCTGATCTTTCTCGACATCGGCATGCCTGTCCTGGATGGCCTCGAGACGGCGCGACGCATGCGCGAGCTGCCCTCGGCGAAAAAAGCGACCCTCGTCGCCTTGACCGGTTGGGGCGAGGAGGAGACCCGAAGGCGCGCCAAACAGGCCGGCTTCGACCGGCATGTGACCAAGCCAGCGGATTTGGACGAGCTCCAGGCCTTGCTCGATCTCGTTCCGCAGTCGTGACGTTCTTAAAATTCTGCAGCGGCCCGCTGGGGTTGTCGGCGTTGCTCTGCCCTCAGAGCATTTTCCCAAAAAGGCGCGAAGCGGTCTTTGGACAGGAAACTCGATCAATAACTTTTAGAGCGCGTTCGACTTAGCGCTCAGCCTCGTGACGCTAATAACTGCTGCAGGGTTAGCACGACGAATTCCGCCGGCTGCAGCGGCGCAAAACCGACGACGATATTGACGATTCCTTGATCGATGTCGGCTTGCGTGGTGGTCTGCGCGTCGCATTGCACGAAGAACGCCTCCGCGGCCGTCGCGCCCGCGAGCGCGCCCTGCCTGAAGAGGCCGAGCTGTCGATGGCGGTGAAAATCCGCGCATAGATGGCGCGGTTGCGAGCTTGGCGGCTTCTTTTGGGTTTGCCGAGACGATGATGGTGCGTGGCTGAGGTTGATGCGGCGGCGCGTGATGGCGTCCTGACGTCACGGCGGATGTTGGGGTAAGCTTGGCCTTTTCAAGGACAAGCACGGCGTCGATCTCGACTTGGCGGTTCTGTTCGACGCCGTGCCCCACACCGTGCCGGGCACGCATGTCCGATCAATATCGCGGAAAGCAGGGCGCTCGTCCACATGGCGTCGGCCAATCCGAGCATGACGACGCTGGATCGGCGAGGTTGTTTCTGTGCGCTGGGTGTCGTGCCCAGGCGCTGATTTGTAGCTGTTGCGATCGCGGCCAGATTTACTGCGCTGGGGATTGCGGCCCTCATGCACGGCGGCGTGGCCAGCGCGCGGCGGGAGCCCGTTACCAAGCCAGCCGCCGAGGTCGGTTCACGCATGCCGAGCGCGCGCGCCGATACCGGGCGCGATGCAAAAACGTGACGCATCAGGGTTCACCCCCACCGGCTCCCGGTGATTTTCTGTCGTTCGGCTCGCCGACGATCGCGAGCGACGCAACGACCTCGGATGTCGAACCCCGGCGACCGATCTCGCACTGCCACTGGTGCGGCCGGCGCTGTCCCGATCTCGTCCGCCAGGGATTTTTGCGCCGCCGCGTCGGTCGTCGCGGCGCGCCGCGACACAACCGGATGGGACGCGACCATGGTGACGCCACCTGATATCGAGGCGCAAATCCTGCGCTATTATCACGCCGAGAAGTGGGCCATCGGCACGATCTCCCGTCAGTTGCGCGTGCATCACGACGTGGTGCGGCGCGTGCTGGCGCAAGCCGGTCTGCCGAGGATTGGGTCCCCACGCAAATCGCCGATCGACGCCTATCTGCCGTTTATCCGTCAGACGCTTGAGGTATTCCCGTCGCTGACGGCCAGCCGTCTGTATGGGATGGTGCGCGAACGCGGCTATCCGGGCCGTCCCGACCACTTCCGCCACCTCATCGCCTGTTATCGGCCGCGTCCGAAGGCCGAAGCCTATCTGCGTCTGCTCACCTTGCCGGGCGAACAGGGACAAGTCGATTGGGGCCACTTCGGCCATCTCCAGATCGGCCGCGCGCGGCGTCCGCTGATGGCCTTCGTCATGGTGCTCAGTCATTCGCGGCAAATTTTTCTGCGCTTCTTTCTGGACGCCCGGATGGAGAACTTTCTGCGCGGCCATGTCGCGGCCTTCACCGCCTGGGGCGGCGCGCCGCGCGTTTTGTTATACGACAATCTCAAGAGCGCGGTGCTGGAACGGTGCGGCGACGCGATCCGCTTCCACCCCACTTTGCTCGGCTTCGCCGGACAATATCGCTACGAACCGCGCCCCGTGGCGATCGCCCGGGGCAACGAAAAGGGCCGTGTCGAACGCGCCATCCGTTACGTGCGCGAGGCCTTCTTCGCCGCCCGGGAATTTATCGATCTCGATGACCTCAATGGCCAGGCAGAGGCCTGGAGCCTTGGCCCCGCCGCCGACCGGCGCTGTCCCGGCGAACCCCACCGCACCGTGCGGGACGTGTTCGTTGAGGAAAGAGCCCGCCTGCTCCCGCTGCCTGACACCCCGCCGCCCTTGCTCGAACAGGTCGCGGTGTCGGTGGGCAAGACGCCCTATGTCCGGTTCGACCTGAACGATTATTCCGTGCCGCACACTCACGTCCGGCGCGTGCTGACCGTACTCGCCGATCCCCGCGAGGTTCGCATCGTCGATGGCGTGAAGGTGCTCGCCTGTCACCCACGCAGCTACGACAAAGGGGCGCGGATCGAAGAACCCGTCCATGTCCAGGCGCTGGTCGACGAAAAGCGCGCCGCGCGCCAGCATCGCGCCAACGATCGCCTCGCCCAGGCCGCGCCGGCCAGCCAAGCCTTGCTCGTGCGCGCTGCCGAACGCGGATCCAATCTCGGCGCCATCACCGCCGCTCTGCTGCGTCTGCTCGAACGGTACGACGCCGCCGCATTGCAGGCCGCCATCCTCGAGGCGCTGGAGCGCGATGTGCCGCACCCGAACGCCGTGCGCCTCGCCCTCGAACGTCACCGCGAACAACAAGGCGCCGCCCCACCCGTCGCCATGACGCTGCCCGCGCATGTGCGCGACCGCGATGCGCCGGTGCGGCCGCACGCGCTCGAAACCTATGACCAGCTCAAGGACGATCAAGATGACTGAACCCGACACGCGGCGCGCCCGCGCCGGCGCGCTCAATCTGCATGGACTTCTGGCGCACTGGAGCGAGATCGCCAGCGAGGCCTGGGTCGATACGCTGCTGGGCTGGGAGGAACGGGAGCGAGCCCGCCGCGGCTTGGAACGCCGGCTGCGCGCCGCCCATATCGGTCGCTTCAAGCCGCTTTGCGACTTCGATTGGAACTGGCCGAAACGCTGCGACCGCGCCGCCATTGACGCGCTGATGACGCTTGAGTTCCTCAAGGACGCCACCAACGTCGTTCTCGTCGGCCCGAACGGCGTCGGCAAGTCGACCATCGCGCAAAACATCGCTCATCAAACGCTGATCGAGGGACATGCTGTCCTGTTCACCAGCGCGGGCCAACTCCTGGGCGATCTCTGCGCGCTGGACAGCGACTCCGCCTTGCGCCGCCGTCTGCATCACTACGCCCGGCCACAACTGCTGGTGATCGACGAGGTCGGATATCTCTCCTATTCCAACCGGCACGCCGATCTGCTGTTCGAATTGATCTCGCGCCGCTATCAAAACAAAAGCACGCTGGTCACCACCAACCGTCCGTTCGCCGAATGGCGAGAGGTTTTTCCCAACGCGGCCTGCGTCGTCTCTCTGGTCGACCGTCTCCTTCACCACGCTGAGATTGTCTCCATCGAAGGCGACTCCTGGCGCCTCAAGGAAGCCCGCGACCGGGCGGAGCAGCGCAGCCGCCAGCGCCGCGAGGCCAAATCATGAGAAAACAGAGCAGATTGCCGGCGCATCTTCGTCCGCTCTCGATCGATATTCCCCGCACCTGGACGCCCGAACAGGCTCTGGCCTTGTTCGAGCTGATCGACGATCTGCGCGATAAGGTCTGGGCGCTCTATGGCGACCGAATGCAGGCGCTGCTCCGCGATCAACGGGGATGCGGCGGCGCCGGCGGAAATCGTGACGCCAGCGACGAACCATCATTCTGAACCGCCGAATATCCTGTGGTTCGATCAAGACGGCCATCCCGTCGTCCCGACCTGAGCGCTGCAACGCTGGCGCGCGCAGCGGCGGTCAAGGACGCCCGAAGGGCGCCGCGTGGCGGCGCGAAGCGTCCTTGACGGTCGCGAGCACGACAGCATCTTGGGCGCGGAGGGACGACTCCGTCACGCGCGTCAATCACGATGAGAATCCGTTCACGCCGTTTGGCGTGCTCCCGCCGCGCCTCGCGCCAAATCGAAATATCCAGCCCGTAATTGCCGAACCGTGCCCGCCAAAGCGCCGTCACCCCGCAAGCCGTCGTGGACCCAGACCAACCGCGCCATCTATGCGCGGATTTTCACCGCCGCTAACACGAGCATGAAGGCGCTGACGCTCTCGCGCATCCGGCTCCACAGCGGCGGCCCGTTGGGTTCGAAGATCACCCATTGCAGGCCGCTGTCGAGGCTGGCTTCTATGTAAAGCGCGAGCCGCCGGACGGGAACGTAGGCCCATTGCGCATTCGCGCTCGCGCCCTGCAGCGTGCGCGCGCCCCAAATCGCGGCGGCGGTCGCAGGCAGGCTGCGGAGAGCGTTCACGCCGGCGTTGTTGAGTTGATCGATTTCGCTATCCGCCAACGCGAGGCTCAGCCCCGCCGCGTTCGCGAGGGTCGCGGCGGCGCCTGCCGCGGCCTTCCAGACTCCCTGCTGCGCATCGGTGCGCGCGATGACTCCGGCAACGGCCCCGCCGGGGGCAAAGTCTTGCCTCGCGCCCGTTCGCGGATCGAATTCGAGGAGCCGCGGGAAGAAGACCGCGGCGTTGGCGCTCGTTGCGCCCAGCGTCGTGACGCCGGCGACCGCCGCCGCCGCGCTCGTCCAGCCGCTCTGCGGATCGACGAGCAGCATCGCCCGCCGTTTTTCGCAATAGCTCGCCGCGGCGGCGATGACCGCGGCGTCGACGTCGACTTGTCCCGGCGCCAGATACGGCGGGATCGTTAAAAGGTTGAAAATTTCGGCGTGATCCAGCGCATAGAGCCCGCCTCTAGCCGGCTCCAAACCGGGGCCGATGAAATCCGCCGCCTCCAGAGCGCCGCCATCCGCGCCCGAACCCGGCGTCGCGGCCGAATGCGCCTGCGGATCGGTCCAGACGGTCAGCCCGGCGGCCGGAGGCGGATGGGGCGCCGGCGGCTGCGGCGGCAACGCGCCGAGCACGCCGACGAGCTGCGAAGCGGTTGCGAGCAGCGTGTCGACACGCCGCGCGCTGTCCTTGACGGAGAGGTCTTGGTGCTGCTCGATCGCGCCCGTCGCGGCGTCGCGCAGCGTCAGATTGAACAGATCGCTCGTCTCGAGGCCCAGCTGCGCGGCGACCGCGGCGGACACATGATCGTCCACGACCGCGGCGAGCGCGTCACCCCAGGCGCCAGGGCTGACCGCGGCGAGCGTCAGCGCGCCTCCCGGAAGCGCTATCGTTGCGGCCCTCGCATCGGGATGAACGAGGCGCGCCACGAGAGCGCTCGTTCCGCCGTTGAGGAAAAAATCCTGGACCGCATAGGCGAGTCGGCTGTCGGCCCAAAAGCCGCCGAAGGCCTGGGCGAACGCGGCAAAGCTCGACACGGCGATCGGCGCATTGACCGGGCCGCGCAGCGCGCGCCCCAGGAAAGCGGCGATCGAGGTGGCGACGCCTGAAATGATAGGGGCCGACGCGGACGTCGTCGTCACCCGAACGCCAAGGGACTTGACGGGCGGCGGCATTTCCGGCCCCCCCATTCGGTAATCTTACGCCAGCTCAACGTTGAGCAGGGCTTTGTGGTTCCCTCTGACTTGTCTCTGTCGCCGCACTCTGGCGGATGGAGGCGCCGCCCGCGACAAAACAGGCGCGGGCGATTGCCCCCGCGCCCCTCTCGCGCCTCGCTTCGTCAGTATTTGGCTGTCAGCGGCGCGGGCGCGACGATGGCCGGCTCCGTGAAGAGATAGCGGAAGCCTAATCGAACGTCGTTCGAGGCGACGTGGAACCACTGCCGCTCGTTGAAGCAGGGCTGATTGAGGCAGTATTCGAGGCGATTGCTCGCGACGCCGCCCAAGTCGATGTAGCGATAGCTGACGTCGATCTTGAAGTTCGGCGTGATGCTGAGCGCGAGGCCGGCGCCGAGCGACCAGGCGAGATTGGTCGGATGGGCGGCCACGGCCACGGCGCCGCCGCTGTCGTTCAAGCCCTGGAAATTGTGTGACGCGAGGCCGACGCCAGCATGGATATAGGGCGTCACGCCGCGCCAGGTGCCGATGTCGACATAGCCGTTCGCCATGAACAGCGCCGTGCTCAGCCCTGCGGAATAGGAGTTGTAACCGGTGCCGACGCCGCCGCCCGTCCACCAGGCCGTGGCGATGCCGCGGCGATAGGTCGCCTCGGAGCGATATTCGCCGGTTAGATCGCCGCGCAGCCAGCTGTTGAACTGATAGCCGAAGCCAAAGTCGAACAGCGCGCTGTCGCCGACCGCGGCGAAGGCCGGAACGATCGGGCCGTTGGGGAGGACGAAGGCGCCGTTCGCATAGCTCGGCTCGATCGTCGATTGAAAATTGCCGGCCTGCACCGCGCCGACGCCAACGTCGCCGCGCAGATACCATCCGCCGAAGTCCGCAACCGGGACGGCGACCGCGATCGGCGGCGCCGGCGGCATCGGAAGGTCGGCGGCCTCAGCCAAAGAGCTCGCGCCAGCGACCAGCATGGCCAGAAGCATTGTTTTCGTCGCGCCCATGATGTCATTCCCATTTTCCAAACAGGGCCGCAGAGCGAACCCGTCACGTTACGTTAAAGCGAGGGAAAGATGCGAGCGATTACTTAAAGTGGAGTTAAGCATACATCTTAACCTTGAAATCTATTGTCGACATTAAACGGGCCGGCGTCGATAGTACACTTTGTCCAGCCTCGCGAATGCTTGTCGGGGCCCGTCCCCGCAGCCTTGTGGAAAGCAAAACGAAAAGCCCCGCCGCTCAGAAAGCGACGGGGCCTTGATTTGCGGACGACCGGTAGAGCCGCCGTTCGGGACGAACTCGGCTCAGGCTGCGACCGCCGCGTCCCGCAGCGCGTGGCAGACCTCCGAGACGATCTCCTCCACGAGCTCGCGATTGTCGCCCTCGCCCATGACGCGGATGACCGGCTCGGTGCCGGAAGGACGGATCACCAGGCGCCCGGTCGCGCCGAGGCGCTTGTGCGCGGCCGCGATGATGCGCGTGACGGTCTCCTTCTCGAGCTCATCGCGCGCCGCGCGCACGTTGCGCAGCACTTGCGGCGCGGGCTCGAAACGCCGGCAGACCTCGCTCACCCGCTGTTTCTTGCGCTGCACCTCGGCGAGCACCTGCATGGCGGTGACGAGCCCATCGCCGGTCGTGGAATAGTCCGAGAGGATCACATGGCCGGACTGCTCGCCGCCCACGTTGAACCCGCCCTCGCGCATCCGCTCCAGCACATAGCGGTCGCCGACGGCTGTGCGCTCCAGCGTGAGATTGAGCGAGGCGAGATAGCGCTCGAGCCCGATGTTGGACATGATCGTCGCGACGATTCCCGGCCGCGTCAGGAGGTTCTGCGCGCGCCAGCTTTCGGCGACGACCGCCATCAGCTGATCTCCGTCGATGATCTGGCCGTTCTCGTCGATCATGATCACCCGGTCGGCGTCGCCGTCGAGCGCGATGCCGACGTCGGCGCGCAGCTCGCGCACCTTCTGACGCAGCGCCTGCGGCGCCGTCGAGCCGCACTCGCGGTTGATGTTGAAGCCGTCCGGGTCGACGCCGATGGCGATGACCTCCGCGCCAAGCTCCCAGAGCGCTTCGGGCGCGACGCGATAGGCGGCGCCGTTTGCGCAGTCGAGCACGATGCGCAGGCCTTCGAAGCTCATGTTTCTCGGCAACGTGCGCTTGGCGAACTCGATGTAGCGCGCGCGCACGTCCTCGATGCGCCGCGCGCGGCCGAGATCCTGCGGCTGAGCGAGGCGGCGCGACAGATCGCTGTCGATCAGACTTTCGATCTCGGCCTCGATCTCGTCGGACAATTTGTGCCCGTCGGGGCCGAAAAGCTTGATGCCGTTGTCTTCAAAGGCGTTGTGCGAGGCGGAGATCATCACGCCGACGTCGGCCCGCATCGACCGCGTCAGCATCGCCACGGCCGGCGTCGGCATTGGACCGAGCAGCAGCGTATCCATGCCCACCGAGGTGAAGCCAGCGACCAGCGCGTTTTCGATCATATAGCCGGAGAGACGGGTGTCCTTGCCGATCACGACGCGATGACGCCCCTCGCCCCGCTGAAAAATGAAGCCCGCCGCCTGGCCGATCTTCAGAGCGAGCTCGGGCGTGATCTTATCGTTAGCCTTCCCGCGAATGCCATCCGTGCCGAAATAAGTGCGAGTCACCGCCATCTAAACCTCCTGGAAGCGACCGGTGCGCCAACCCCAGCCTACGGGAATTTAAGCATTTTTCAAATCCCCTGTCGAGAGGATCGGGCGTTGCGGCGCCGTTTTGCGAGAATTTCGCCGCGAGCCGTTCGAACTATTGTTAAACATTCTTGAAGAGCGCCTCGGCGAAGCCCGAGTATGCACAGTCTTTCCAGCCTCAGGCGGCGCGTTCGACGCGCTTCTTCTGGACGCTAGCCTGTCGGCGCGCGCCGCTTGCGCGCCGACGACACGACGTGATCTAGCCGGCGCTCTTGTGGCGCCGCGCCTGCGCGGCGTGCTTTTCGCGCACTTCCGCCGCCCGCTCAGGATAGCCGAGGTTATTCGCCGTATAGATCGTGCGCTTGCGCGAGGCGAGATCGATGGTCACATAGTCGTCCGGCGTCTTGGCGTGGACGCCGTCGTCGGCGGGATGATACTCGATGCGCAGTTGCTTGGGATCCACGATGACGCGCAGATAGCCGTAGCCCTGATCGTCGTAGTTCTCGAACGTCACCTCGTCCGCGTCCCCCGAGGCGTTGTGGACCGTCTGCGGCGTGCGCAACGACTGGCCCTCCGGCGCGTGCAGCTTCTGGACATTATGGCCGCCGTTGCCGCAGACGAGGTAGGGAATTTCAGAGCCGTTGCTGCGATGACGGGTGAAGCGCTGATAGGAATGCGCGTGCCCCGCGAGCACAGCGTGCGGCCAGACCCCGACCTTCTCGCAGATCTTGTCCATCTGCTGGCGCATCTCCAAGCTCCAGGAGTGCTGACCGCCGATCGCATAGGGCGGGTGGTGGTGCGCGAAGAGCAGCGCGCCAGCGTATTTCTCGGCTTTCACGCGGTTGAGCGCCGCCTCGAGAAAGCCCAGCTGAGCATCGCCGATCTCGGGGCTCGCGATGACGCCCGGGTCCTCCAGCGTGTTGCTGTAGAAGACGAGGATGCGCACGAAAGGCGCTTCGAGCGTGAAATAGACGCCCGGCTGGATCTGCGCGGTTCGCGACAGCCCGCCCGCCTCCGGCGTGCAGACGAAGCCCCGCGCCGGATCGCAGCAGAAGTTGCGCAGATAGGCGTCGAGGCTTTTGGCGTGGGCGAGCGGCGAGACCATGCCGTCGTGATTGCCCGCCGCCGCGAAAACCGGCGCGTGATAGTTGCGGTAAGGCTCGTAGAACTGATCGTAATAATATTCGGTCTCGCCGAAATTATAGACGATGTCGCCGAGCAGCAGCGCGAATTGCGGCGCCTCCTTCGGCTCCGCCTCGTTGAAGTCGCCGATCATCTTGTCGGTGACCTCGTTTTGCGTGCGCGGGCCGCGCGTGCTGCCGCAGTCGCCGGTCGAATGGAAGACGATCTGCTGGTTTTTCTCAATTCGGCTCACCGCCGTCTGATCGCCGCCGAACGCCTCGGCGAGCGTCAGCCGGGGTTCCGGCCCCTCCCCGCGCGGCTTTGGGAGGGGCATGGGCTTTACCTTGCCCTGCGCGTTCAGCTCGTCGATGATCTTGTAGGCGTCGTCGTCGCTCGGATGCTTGATTTTGAAGATATTGGGATCTTCGGTCGGCTGCGGCTGCGAGAACCTGGGCCCCGAGAGAAGTCTTTCCGGATGAGCCGGCGTCTCTCCCGAATTGTCTCCGCCGGAATGGCCCTTCTGCTTCGCCATGTCATCCTCCCAATTTTTTTGGAGCAAACCCGATCGGCCGCCGGCCGGCGCCGGAAAAGGAGAAAGCAGCATGTCCGGATGTCGGGCGCGTGACAAGCGGCGGCCCCGGCGGCGCGCCGACAAGGGCATTGAACGAAGCGGCCGCAAAGGCTATCTGCTGACGCTCGTGCGGGTGTGGCGGAACCGGTAGACGCGGCGCACTCAAAATGCGTTGCCCACAAGGCATGGGGGTTCGAGTCCCTCCACCCGCACCAATCTCGACTGGAACGCGAGGCGCAGCGCCGGCGCTCACATCAGATCGCGGTGCTGATTTGCGGCGACGAGGAACACCACAGCGAGCGTCGAGAGCACGAGCGAAAGCTCCAAGGGCGTGACGAAGCTGAAGACTTCCTCCAGCGCAGCGCGCAATCTTCTCATTCGTGCCGTCCAAGCCATGCGCCGACCCGCGCCCATAAAGCGGCCGGGGCGGTAAAGAATTCAAAAAATCCTGCGCGCGATCTGCGCGACGCGCCCGAAATCCCGCCATTAAGCCTAACCCCTGCTTAGGGACCGGGGTTCAGCACATGCTCGATCAAACGCGACACGCGTCTAAAGGCTGATTTGGACGACGCCGCGCCCGTTCTCCGTGAGATCGATCTGCTCGGGGCGCAGGCCCAGCAGCGCCGCGCCGCAGCGAAGCGAGCTCGTCGCATAATCGAATTCCGCCTCGTCGCCCTCAGGAGCGAAGAAGGCGCAAAGATTTTCGGCGAGCAGCCCGTCGCCCGTGGCGCGAAGGCGCGTCTCTTCGCCCTCTGTGCGCAAATTGATCCGCAATCGGCTTCCCTTCTCGCAGGCCCGCAGCAGGCCGACCACGATCGCCTCCAAGCCCAGACGCGCGTCGTCGAGCTCGCCGACGACGAAGAATTTCGCGGGCCCCGGCGCTTCGACGAGCAGGGCCACGCCCGCCTCGGCCGCCGCGTCGATCAGATCGTCCTGCAGGGCGGCAAGAACCGCGGCGCCGTCGCACTCGCAGGACGCGCGCGCGTCGCGGCCCAGGAGCCTGCGGGCATAGCCGGTGATCGTGAGCAGGTCGGCGGCGCGGGGATTGGCCGCCGTCTCGAGGCCCTCGGCGTTGAGATCGAGACGCGCCAGGCCCTGTTCGACATAGGCGAGCGAGGCCCGCAGCGCTGCGTTCGGCGCGTCCGCGCAGGTTTCGGCGCCCGAGGGCGCCGTCTTCGCCCCGCCTCTCGATTTCTTGGGCCCGGCGCGACGGCGGGTCGCGGCTCGCTCGACGACTTCCCGAATGAGGGAGGAGGTGATGGACTCGCGCGGCAGCACCGCCTCGGCGCCGGCCTTGAGGCCCCGCGCGCGGATTTGGCCGTTCTCGCCTCCCGTGACGAAGACGATCGGCGCGTCGGTATATTTGCGGGCCGCCCGGATGTCGTCCTCGAGCGCGACCCGATCCGCGCGGGACGCGTCGATCAAGAGCACGTCCAGAGGAGCTCCGGACGCGACGGCCAGTTCTTCGAAACGCTTGCAGACGCCGAGATTGAAGCCCTCGTCGCAGCCAAGCAGTTTCTTCAAGTCCACGGCGCGCTTACGCTCATCCTGAACATAACGAACCTGCATTGCCGTCTCCTAGGGCCGTGCATCGCCACGCTCACGAATCGCAATGAGCCCATCGCCTTGAGGCAAGTCAACCCGACTCCCGGCCAAAATGACCGCAAACGGGCTCCCGCCGCCGGCAATACTTGAATTATGCTTTCAAATTCATGCGCTTGAATAGATTCTGGCCTTGCGTCTTTTTGCGGGGGATAACTCCGCAGCTGACTTGCGCTCTTGCTAATGCCTGGGCGGGCGGGACATCCTTGACAAAGGTGAAGGGGTGGCCATCTTCGCCGCCTCATGACTTAGAGCGCCGCATCGCCAGGGGCAGCGGCAGGACCGGGGGAAATCGTGTCGCAAGTTCAGCCAGGTTCGGGAAAGCATAAGAAAGACATCAAGCGCGTGGTTCTCGCCTATTCGGGGGGGCTCGACACGTCGATCATCCTGAAATGGCTGCAGACCGAATATGGCGCGGAGGTCGTCACCTTCACCGCGGATCTCGGACAGGGCGAGGAGCTGGAGCCCGCGCGCGCCAAGGCGGAGCTTCTCGGCGTCATGCCCGAGCATATTTTCATCGAGGACCTGCGCGAGGAATTCGTGCGCGATTACGTCTTCCCGATGTTTCGCGCCAATGCACAATATGAGGGGCTCTATCTCCTCGGCACATCGATCGCGCGCCCGCTCATCGCCAAGAAGCAAATCGAGATCGCGCGCAGGGTCGGCGCCGACGCCGTCTGCCACGGCGCGACAGGAAAGGGCAACGATCAGGTGCGTTTCGAGCTCGGCTATTATGCGCTGGAGCCCGACATCACCGTCATCGCGCCCTGGCGCGAATGGGATCTCGCGTCGCGCACCGCGCTGATCGACTTCGCCGAGAAAAACCAAATCCCGATCGCCAAGGACAAGCGGGGCGACGCGCCCTTCTCGACCGACGCCAATCTTCTGCACGTCTCCTCGGAAGGAAAGGTGCTCGAAGACCCCTCGCAGGAAGTCCCCGATTACGTCTATTCGCGCACCAACGACCCCGAAAAGGCGCCGGATCAGCCCCAATATGTGACGGTCGACTTCGAACGCGGCGATCCGGTCGCGGTCGACGGCGAAAAGCTCTCGCCGGCGGCGCTTTTGACGAAGCTCAACGAGCTCGGCCGCCTGCACGGGATCGGCCGGCTCGATCTCGTCGAGAACCGCTTCGTCGGCATGAAGTCGCGCGGCATGTACGAGACGCCAGGCGGCGCGATCCTGCTCGTCGCGCATCGCGGCGTCGAAAGCCTGACGCTCGATCGCGGCGCCGCGCATTTGAAGGACGAGATGATGCCGCGCTACGCGGAGCTCATCTACAACGGCTTCTGGTTTGCGCCCGAGCGAGAGATGCTGCAGGCCTTGATAGACAGGAGCCAGGAGCTCGTGACCGGCCGCGCGCGCCTAAAGCTCTACAAGGGCTCGGCGACGCTCGTCGGGCGCGAGAGCCCCTACTCTCTCTACGACCAGGAGCTCGTGACCTTCGAGGAAGGCGCGGTCGCCTACGACCACCGCGACGCGGAAGGCTTCATCAAGCTTAACGCGCTGCGCCTGCGCACGCTGGCGAAGCGCAAGGCGCGCGGCGCGCGCTAAAGGCTCTAGCGCGGCGGTCGCCGTCGGGCGGCGAGCCGCGCTCGAGCCCGCACGCAGGCAAGCCTGATGCGATGACGGCAAACCGTGCTAAACTCTGCGCCTCTCATCGAGGCTCGGCGTCATGCGCAAGCTGCTTCCCGTCCTGATCGCGGCAACCCTGCTCCTGATCGGCGCCGCCGTCGCGATCTTGCATTTCTACAACCGACCGACCGAGCTCACCGTCGCCGTCCCGCAAATCGAGGACGACAAGAGCCTGATGCAGGCGGCCGCGCATGTTTTCGCGCGCCAGCATTCGTCGATCCGGCTGCGCGTGACGCCCGTGAAGGACTGGGCCGCCGCCTTGGCTCAGCTCGATTCCGGCGACGCCGAGCTCGCCGTGTTGCGCGGCGACGCCGCTCTGTCGTCCTCGGCGCAGACGCTGGTGATCCTGCATCGCAATCCGATGCTGGTCCTCGCTCCGGCAGGGTCGAAGATCCAGCGCATCGCCGATTTGCGCGGCAAGAAGCTCGGGATCGTGCATCAGTTGGCGCACTCCCAGTCCACCGAACATCTGGTCGAGGTGATCCTGGCGCATTACGACATTCCGCGCCAGGCGGTGACCTTCGTTCCGCTCACGCTGGACGAGATCGGACCGGCCGTCGCGTCCCGAAAGGTCGATGCGATCTTTGCGGCGAGCGGGCCCCTCAACGGCGCCGCCGCCGACGTCGTGGCCGCCGTCATGGGGCCGGCGCGCAAAGCTCCCGTCTTCATCCCGATCGGCGAAAGCGCGGCGATCGCCAAGCGCGATCCGGCGCTCGAGAGCTCGGAGGTTCCCCACGGCGCCTTCGGCGGCGATCCGCCGCGCCCGGCGGAAACGGTGGACACGGTCGGCGTCGACGTTCTGCTCATGGCGCGGTCGACGTTGCGCGACGACGTCGCCGCGGAAGTGACGCGGCTCTTCTTCTCGGACCGCGGGGCGATTGCGAACTTGGCGCCCCTCGCCAATTCGATCGAAGCGCCCTCAACGGACCGCGGCGGCCCCATCCCCGTGCATCAGGGAGCCGTGGATTACCTCGACGGCAACGAGAAGAGCTTCTTCGAAAAATACAGCGACGCTTTTTACATCAGCGCGATGCTGCTGTCCGTCCTCGGTTCCGCCGCGGCGACGTTGGCGAGCCGCTTCACTCAGGATCCGCACGAGGGCGCCGAAAAGCTCACGGAGAAGCTGCTGACGATCCTTCAGGGCGCCCGCGAAGCGCCAACGCACAAGGATCTCGAGGCGTGTGAGCGCGAGCTCGACAACGTCGTCGCGCAGATGCTCGCCGATCCCAAACTACGCAAACTCGACGCGCCAGCCATCCATCTCGTCGAGCTCGCCATGACGCAAACCCGCCGCACCCTGGAGGAGCGCCGGCAAGCGCTCGCGCGAGCGGAAGGGGAGGAAAAAGGCGAAAAGGTCGTGGAGTTTCCCGGCCCGAGAAATGCGCCGCCGCCCGGCAATTGAACGAAGGCAAAAAGACGAGGGGCGCCCGCTTTTCCTGGGCGCCCCTGACAGTTCTCGCAAGGAGACTGCGGTTATGCGGCCTTGACCTCGACCGGCTTCGTCATCTCAACCGGGCGCGCCGCGCCGGCGCCAATCTCGATCTTGCGGGCCTTTTGCGCCTCAGGAATTTCGCGCACGAGGTCGATATACAGCAAGCCGTTCTCAAGGCTCGCGCCGGTCACGACCACATGCTCGGCCAGCTGGAAGCGACGCTCGAAGGCGCGCGCCGCAATGCCCTGATGCAGGAACTCGCGGCTCTGCGCTTCGGACGCGCTCTGCTGCGCGCCGCGGATCGTCAGCGCGTTCTCACGGGTTTCGATCGCGAGGTCGTCCTTGGAGAAGCCCGCGACGGCCAGCGTCACGCGATAGGCGTTCTCGCCGGTGCGCTCGATGTTATAGGGCGGATAGTTTGGCGCAGGCTCGAGCCCGCCGCTCTGGGCGAGGTGGTCGAACAGCCGGTCGAAACCGACGGTCTGGCGGAACAAGGGAGAAAAGTCGAAAGCACGCATTGCACATCCTCCTGTCGAAGCGACATGATCGGGGATCGCGGCGACGCCCGGATCATCCGGCGCGGTCCGCGCGCGCGTCCATTTCGGCCCGCGCTGACGGGGATGTGGGGAGGGGTCGCGCGCCTTGCAAGGGCGCAAGCGGGGTGAAAGGCCCCGTGCGGAAAATGTGTTAAAGGGACGCTTTCCGTTCCGCGCCTCGCGCTACGCCAGAGCCCGAAACCACCATGCTCGAACTCGTCGACACGCCGCAAAATCGCATTCCGCGAAACGCCAAAGCTTACGCGATCAGCGCCTCGGATGGCGCGGTGCTGAGAATGGCCGCGTTCAAGCCGGAGAAGCCGGCGCGCGGAACGGTCGCGCTTTTCCAGGGCCGCGCCGAGTTCATCGAAAAATATTTCGAGACGATCGGCGATCTCCTCGAGCGCGGCTTCGAGGTCGTGACGCTCGACTGGCGCGGCCAGGGCGGCTCGGCGCGCGAGCTCGGCAATCCGCGCAAGAGTCACATCGACGATTTCGCGCAGTATCAGCGCGACCTCGCCGCGCTCATCGGGCGCATGACGCGTCTCGACTGCCCGAAGCCCTGGTTCGCGCTCGCGCATTCGACGGGCGCCGCAATCCTTTTCGAATATGCGCACAGCGGCGGCGACGCCTTCCAGCGGCTCGTCGCCACGGCCCCGCTCGTCGACGTCTACGGCCTGCGCTTTCCGCGCGGCGCCCGCTGGCTCGCCGACAGCCTCGACATGCTGGGCCTCGGCGGCATGTTCATTCCCGGCGGCAAACCCGCCTCCATTCTGGAGATGGCTTTCGAAGGCAATCCCCTGACCTCCGATCGCAAACGGCTCGCGCGCAATGCGGCGGTGCTCGCCAAGGCGCCGGCGCTCGCCGTCGGCGATCCGACGATCGGCTGGGTCAACAGCGCCTTCAGACAGATGCAGCGCTTCGCGCAGCGCGACTACGTCCATGGCTGGCGCCTGCCGATGCTGATCGTCATTTCCGGGGAGGACCGCGTGGTGTCGAGCGCCGCGACCGAACGCTTCGCGCAGCGGCTGGACCTGGCGCAGCTCGTCAGCCTCCCTGCCGCGCGCCACGAGATCCTGATGGAGCGCGATCCGCTGCGCGACCAGTTCTTCGCCGCCTTCGACGCCTTCATTCCCGGCGGCGCCCTCGCTGGCCGCGCGCGCGCCGCCGAGTGACGGGAAAGCAAGCTCAAAACCGCCGCCACAAAGCCGCGAGGACCCCCTTCTCCGCCGGCGAGTTCACGCCGGTCGGCGCGGCCAGCACGCCAAGCTGCGCGGACCAGTCGCGGCTCAGATCATAGACCCCGGAGAACTCGAATTTCTGCGCGGCGTAGCCGTTGAAAGCCGCTCCGGGGGCGAAGGCCGAGAAGCTCTGCGCCATCAGCAGAATGTCCGGGCGCGGGCGAAGGCCGAGCGTCAGATCGGCGCGGATCTCATCGCCGCTCTGGCCGCGGCTCCGGTAGCCGAGCTGCGCCTCGACGAACCAGGGCAGCCCGAAAGCCTCAAAGCCACGCAGCGCTTGCACGCGCACGTCGACCTGCGTCGGCGTCTTGAAGTCGAGGAACCGCCCCGCCGCCTGCGACGCGACGCGAAGGCTCGCCTGCGCGCTGAAATAGACGCCGGCGAATTCGCCGAGGCGAATACGGCCGCCGAGCGCGCCGAGCCCTGCGCCGGCGTAATGCGGCGCGGGCTCGAAGGGATAAGCGGTCCCGGAGCCGTTGAAGTCGAAGGCGCTGCCCTCGGCGACGACGGTGAGCCAGTTCGTGACGCCGTATTCGACATAGCCCGCGGCCTCGAACTTCCCGTAGGAGGGCGTGCGGATGAGATGGCCGTGCCGGTCGTAAGCCTTGTTCGCGTCGGCGAAAGTCGAGGTCACGATGATTTCGCCCGCGCCCTCGTCCATCAGCAAGGCGCCGGCGGCGGCGGGCTCTGCGCAAAGCGCCGCAACAATTACGAGAAATGGTTTGGCGCCTCGGGGCACGACGAAACTCACGGAAACTGGCTCGTGCGACGGGACACGCGAAATTTGTTTGCATTCCGGCGAGAAATTTGTTTGCATTACGGCGAGTACGTAATTTTCCGCAGATTTATGCTTTTGTTCGCAAAGGCTTATGCCGCTGGCTCCGGTTCGATCAACATATTGTAGGTGATTGGTTTTGCCGCGAGAGCGATGGACAGCAGCGAGCTGAAGGCCGCGTGGCGAGAACGGCGGCGGTTGAAGCGAAAGACGAACTCGTCGAGGTAGGATTGCAGATGCGGCCTGCGCAGGCCGTGATAGACGCCGAGCGCCCATGTCTTGAGGTTGGAAAACACGCGGTGGGTCCAGGGCAGCAGGACATGGGCGGCCATGCTCCCGACCACGTGAGGTTCATGGACGACATCGGGAACGCCCGGATAAGCCGCCCAGCCATCGGTTTTGATCGTCGCGCCTTTCTCCACGTGGGCGCCGATGAAACCATGCAGCGACGCGGCGGAGAAGTTGCGGATCGCGGCCAGACGAATACGGCCCGGCCCGCCGTCGCCGATTTCGACCGCGCCCGCGACGAGCATTTTGCCTTGAGCGGAGCGACCGCCGCCGCCGGTGAGCGGGTCGTCCTTACTACGCAAGGGAATTTCCGTTTCGTCGACCTCGACGAGCCCGCCGAGCGGATTGCGGTTTGGATCGCACATGGCCCGGCGTAGCTTGGCGCACAGCAGCCACGCCGACTTATAGGAGCCGAGCGCCAGCTGCTTTTGCAGCTGTAGCGCCGAGACGCCATTGGAGTGCGTGGCCATAAGATAGACGGCCCAAAACCAGACGGTCAGAGGCAGCTTGGAGGCGTGCATGATCGTCCCCGCCGTGACAGAGGTCTGCTTGCCGCAGTTGGCGCACTCATAAGTGAAGCGCTTTCCGCCGTGCGGCCAGCCCTTTTCATGGGCGCAGGCGGGACAACGGAAGCCTGAGGGCCAGCGCGCCTTGTCAAGCCACGCCGCGCAAGCCGCGTCATCGGCGAAACGGCGTTGGAAGTCGAGGAGAGAGGTGGGGAAATCGGCCATCACACGGACCTCGGGGAAAGCAGTGCGTTCGCTATTTGTTCTAACATCCGGGATGGCCCTTGTCACTGCATTTTGTGGGACCGGAGCCAGGGGAATAAGCCTTTGTTCGCATTTCACCCTATTTATGTTCCGCGATTGTCAACGGGGTTTCGGGTTGGCGCGGGCCGGCTGGCGCCCTGGCCCGCGCGATGGGCGCAGGGCTGGCCGCGGCGCCGTCTTTCGATCGGACCCTTGTCTTCGCGAGAGCCGGAAGCGATAGTGGCTGGCCCTTCGGGAGACGGCGAGTTGCCCGAGCGAGATTGCGCCGACTCCGTAGCTCAGCTGGATAGAGCAACTGCCTTCGAAGCAGTAGGTCGCAGGTTCGAATCCTGCCGGGGTCGCCACTTCGCCGATCTCGCCCCGCCGGCCCTTGGTCGAGCAAATTGACCCGCCTTCTCAGTTCGTTATCTTAAGCGTGGCCGCCAAATGCGGACATCCGCCTTCAAAACTGACGAAGCTTGCTGGGCGCAAGGATCCACGCGTGGACAATGATTTCTTCCAACGTCTGGCATGCTACGCCGTCGAGCGGGAGAATGAAGTCCTTTTCCAGAACCTCAAAGAGGACGGGCGAGAGGTCCTGACCTATTCAAAATTCTGGCGCGAATCGAGCGATCTCGCGGTCTGCCTCGTGGGATTGGGATTGTCGCCGGGGGAGCGCCTCGGGCTGCTGATGGAGGACGGCCCGCGATGGGGCGTCGCCTTCGTGGCCGGTTTCGCAGCCGGATTGGTTCTCGTGCCGCTTGATCCCGGGCAAAGTGAAACGTCGCTTTGCACAACGATTCTTGACGCCGGTTGTCGGGCCCTGATCGTCTCGGACGGCCACTATACCGCCGCTGCGGAAATCCGTCGCGCGGGTGTCGAAGTCATCATTCTCACAGCCGGCGAAACCGCATCGATCACCAGCTCTCATGGCGTTCACATTCTTGGAGCCGCCGCCACCCCAATACGACTACCCCTGGTAAAAAGAGACGCAGACGATGACTTGGCGATTCTTTACACGGGGGGGACGACGGGCGCGCCCAAAGGGGTGCGGCTCAGCGAAGCGAACATCTTTTGGACAATACGCGATATGGCTGCGCTCTTCGACTTGACGAAGGACGATCACATCCTTTCGGTATTGCCCCTGTTTCACATCATGTCGCTGTTAGCCAATTTGCTGGGCCCTTTGTATGTCGGCTTCAGGGCGACCTATATTCAGTCCCGCGAACCTGAACGCGTGCTGGAGGCGTTTCGCAGCGAAGGCATAACGGTTTTTCTTTGCGTCCCGCAATTCTATTACGTCTTGTTACGCCGGATAAACGATGAACTCGCCCGCCAACCGTGGTTCAAGCGATTGGCTTTCCGCCGCCTCATCGCTCTCTCTCGGATCTTGCGTCGACGGCTGAGATTGGACGTTGGGAAGCTGTTCTTTTCCGCTGTGCATGCGCGCTTTGGTTCGAGCTTCCGCTTATTCGGAGTTGGCGGCGCCATGTTCGCCGAAAGCTCCGCCGAACTCCTTCGCGATCTCGGCTTTCACGTTTTTCAAGCCTACGGCATGACTGAAACATCAGGACCGGCGACGATTACGCCGCCTGGTTTAGACATCGGCCTGACGTGCGGGCCGCCGATGCAGCATGTGGAAGTTAAGATCGCCGATCCTGATCCCGAGGGGATTGGCGAAATTCTCATCCGCGGCGAGCACGTCACGAAAGGCTATTGGAATGCGCCCGAGGCGACAGCGGCTCTCTTCTCCAGTGGCTGGCTGCGCAGCGGCGATTTGGGTTATCTCGATGCGAAAGGCCGATTGCGCGTAACGGGACGCAGGAAGGAAGTGCTCGTCCTCAGCTCGGGCAAGAATGTCTTTCCCGAGCCTCTGGAGACGCACTATCAATCAGGATCGCCTTTCATCAAAGAAATTTGCATCCTTGCTGTCGCGGATCCAAATGACGGCCACGAAAAGCTGCACGCTGTCGTGGTTCCCGATCTTGAACGCTTGAACCAGGAAAAGATCTTCAATATCGCCGATCGGCTACGATACGACATCGAGGGCCTGTCATCGACGCTGCCCCTCTATGAACGCGTGCATAGTTTCGAAATTCGAACCGAGGCGCTGCCACGGACTTCCACCCGTAAATTAAAGCGTTTCGCCATATCACCGCGACAAACTGCGCCGACGACGCCCAAAACGAAGCGGCCGGCATGCGACGACGAACCGCCTTTGTTCCAAGCGCTCCGCGCCGTGAAGGCCATCGAAGGCGACATCGAGCCGTCGATGAATTTGGAATTGGATCTCGACTTCGAGTCCCTCGAACGCTACGCCCTTTTTGCGACGCTACGCGACAGGTTCGGCTTAATGCTCTCCGAGGAAGAGGCCGGTCGAATTGCGACGGTCGGCGAGCTCATGCGCCTCGTCGAGGGCAGGACCGCCCAGATCACCGAAGCCACGGATTGGCGAAATATTTTGGCGAAGCCCCTGACAAGCGACCAGTCTGCGGCTAGCGACGATTACTTCCGGCCCAGCCTTCTTTTCCCCTTCTTCCTTTTCGCCTTGAGTAGGCTGCTTCGTCTCGCGCTCGGCCTGATTTTTGGCTTCAAAATCGTCGACGTCGAGCTGCTCCCCAAGGCCGGCGCTTTTCTCATCTGCGCGAACCACACATCCTTTCTCGACGCCTGTCTGATCGCCTGCGCCGTGCCTTACGACGTCTTTCGGCGCATGTTTTATTACGGCGCGAGCAAATACGGGCGAACGCAGACCATGCAGCTTTTATGGCGGCTGCTGCGCGTCGTGAGCGTCGACCCTGACGCCAATCTCGGAACCGCGCTCCGCATCGGACGCGAAGGGCTCGACCGGGGCTTCGTCCTTTGCGTCTTCCCCGAGGGCCATCGATCCGTAGACGGAGTCCTTCGACCTTTCCGTAAAGGACCAGCGATTCTGTCCGTCGAGTTGAAGTCCCCTATCGTGCCCGTAGCGGTGCTCGGCGCCCATCAAGTGTGGCGGAGAGGTTCAAACCGCATTCGCATTCACCCTCTAGAGGTGCGCTTTGGGGGAGAGATTGCGCCGATCGGCGAAACCTTTGACACACTTACCGCGCATGCTCAGGCGGCGGTTTCGCGTCTGCTCGAACCAACCTCGCGGGAAATCGCGCCAAGCGAGTGATCTCGCTTTCCGTGGGAGCAAACTGTTGCGCAGGGACGAGGCTTCGCCGCAGTCAACGATCATGCAGTACGGGAGTCCAACGACAGATATGTCCAGTGCGGCTGACAAGGAAGCGGACGCAGACGCAATCGAGATCATCGCGGCCGTCAATGATTTCCGACGCCCGCTCACAGTCTATTGGGATGCGAGCAAAGAGCGGCATGTCTTCGTAGCCCGTCATTTGGACCCCCGACCGACCCATCTCTCTCCCGTTGGTTATTTGCCGCCGCTCTATCCGGAGTGGCTTGGCGATCGCTCGTTTCTCTCCGCGCACGGCGTCCGTTTTCCTTACGTTTGCGGCGAAATGGCCCGCGGAATCGCAACCACGGCCATGGTCATCGCCGTGGGACGCGCCGGGATGATCGGCTTTTTCGGCGCCGCCGGACTTGAACTTGAAACTGTGGAGAGCGCTATAAGGCAGATCAAGGCGAGTTTGGGGGGAAAGGGCGCATGGGGAATTAATCTCATCCACTCGCCTCACACCCCGGGCTTTGAGGATGCCCTGGTCGATCTTTATTTGCGCGAGAACGTCAGACGCGTCTCAGCGTCGGCGTTCATGGATCTCTCACCCGCCGTGGTTCGATATGCGATGACTGGCGTGCGCCGCGACGCGCGAGGGGGCGTCATACGCCCCAATCAGCTCTTCGCCAAAGTTTCTCGGCCTGAAGTGGCGCAAGCCTTCATGTCGCCGCCTCCTGACGACGTCTTGCGTGAACTCGTAGCGGGCGGACGCCTGACCACTGAAGAAGCTGAGCTGGCTTCGAGCCTGCCCGTCGCTGAAGACATCCTCGCCGAGGCGGACTCCGGCGGCCACACCGACAATCGCCCAATGTCGGTGTTGCTGCCCTTGCTTCAGGACCTGCGCGAGCGCCTCGCCACATTGCGCCCCGCTTTGCGGTCCGTCCGAATTGGCGCCGCTGGCGGTTTGGGAGATCCTGCGGCGGTCGCCGCCGCGTTTTCAGCAGGAGCCGCCTTTGTCGGCACAGGCAGCGTCAACCAAGCTGCGATCGAGTCCGGCCTCTCTCCAGAAGGGAAGCGGATGCTGGCTACGGCGGGAATGGCCGACGTCACGATGGCGCCTGCGGCAGACATGTTCGAAATGGGCGTAAAAGTTCAGGTCTTGCGCAAGGGCACGATGTTCGCCCAGTGCGCCGCGCGGCTCTACGACGTTTACCGCAATCATGAATTTGTTGAGTCTCTGCCGCCTTCGCTGACTAACCAGCTCGAACGCGATATCTTTCGCCACAGCTTGTCTGAAATCTGGAAGGAAACGACACGGTATTTCGAACGACACGACCGCACCCAGTTGACGGTCGCCGCGCAAAATCCCAAAGTTAAGCTCGCGCTTATCTGCCGTTGGTATCTCGGTCAGTCCAGCCGCTGGGCGATCATTGGAAAGGAAGGACGAGAGATGGATTTCCAAATCTGGTGCGGGCCCGCGCAAGGCGCCTTCAACAACTGGGTGAGGGGAAGCTTTCTCGAGCCGCTTGAAAATCGCTCGGTCGTGCAAATCGCTCTCAATCTCCTCGAAGGCGCCACAGTAGTCACGCGCACGCAACAATTGCGGGCGATGGGCGTCGCAATGCCCAATGCAGCGTTTCGCTTCGCGCCCAGGCCGCTGGCGTAAGGATGGTCGTGCGTCATGTCGCGTAGCGCTCCCCGCCAAGTCCCGATCGCCGTCACAGGCCTCGGCGCTCTATTTCCCGGGTCGACGGATCATGAAAGTTTCTGGCGGAATATTTTCGACGGAAAAGACCTCATTCAAGAGACGCCTCCTACGCACTGGCTCTTGGAGGATTATTACGACCCCGACCCGTCGAAGCCCGGGAAAACCTACGGGAAGCGCGGAGGCTTCCTTCCAGATGTCAGCTTCGACCCCCTCGATCACGCGATCCCGCCAAACAACCTGAGCGCGACAGACACCGCGCAACTGCTTGCGCTGATCGTCGCCAAGCGCGTGCTCCATGACGCCTGTCGGCTTGACTTCAGCCGCATCGACCCGACGCGGGCGAGCGTCATTCTTGGCGTCGCCTCGGCGACAGAACTTACCGGCACGATGTCGGGCAGCCTTCAATATCCGCTCTGGCGGAACGCGATGCTTGCAGCAGGGTTGAGCGAGGCGCAGGCGGACCGCACTGTCGCCAACGCCCAGTCGCTCTATGCCGACTGGAACGAAAACACCTTTCCGGGCCTCTTAGGAAACGTCGTCGCGGGACGTATCGCCAGTCGTTTCGGTCTCGGGGGCACAAATTGCGTCATCGACGCCGCCTGCGCGAGTTCTCTCGGCGCCATTCACCTGGCGGTGCAAGAGCTCTCGCTTGGCCATTCGGATCTCGTGATCGCAGGCGGGGTCGACGCGCTCAACGACGTGTTCATGTTCATCTGTTTCTCACGCACGCCGGCGCTCTCGCCGACGGGCGACTGCCGCCCATTCTCGGAGAATGCGGACGGCACGGTGTTGGGCGAAGGCGTAGGAATGCTTGCGCTTCGGCGCCTTGATGACGCTGAACGCGACGGCGACCGTATTTACGCGGTCCTACGTGGCGGCGGCTCTTCCTCGGACGGCCGCGCCAAGAGCATCTATGCGCCGCGACCCGAAGGTCAGGCGCTGGCGCTTGAACGCGCCTATCGATCGGCGGGCTATGGTCCCGAAAGCGTCGAGCTCGTGGAGGCGCATGGCACGGGCACGGTCGCGGGCGATCTCGCGGAGCTCGAAGCTCTTGTCGAGGTGTTCGCTCGTTGCGGCCGCAGAGATGGGCCTTGGTGCGCGCTCGGCTCGGTCAAATCACAGATCGGCCATACCAAAGCAGCGGCGGGCGCCGCCTCGCTGATCAAGACGGTGCTGGCGCTTCACCAGAAGGTGTTGCCGCCGACAATCAAGGTTTCCGCTCCGCATCCAAATTTGCGTGCAAATGACACCCCATTCTATGTGAACACAACGGCGCGTCCATGGATTCGCGGCGCGCGGCATCCGCGCCGCGCTTCCGTCAGCTCCTTTGGATTTGGCGGCAGCAATTTTCACGTCACGCTTGAAGAGTATCGCGGCGGCGCGTCGCCACGCGGCCGCATCCGGCATTTGTCCTCAGAATTGTTTCTATTCTCCGGATCGACCGCCGCAGATCTGCGCGCGGCGATCCAGACGGCGAGCGTCGAAGCGGAGAAATCCGGCGGATTCAGCCTAGCGGCGCAGCATACGCAGTCGCGTTTCGATCGCACGGCGCCACATCGGCTGGCGATCGTCGCCTCTTCGCCGACCGAACTGCGCTCCGTCACCGCGCGTTTCGAGGCGAGCAACGGCAATCAATCGTTAGCGCAGCCCGGCCTTCACTACGCCGGCGGCGAACCAAAAGTCGGGCCCATCGCGTTCCTTTTTCCTGGACAAGGCAGCCAATATGTCGGCATGGGGGCGGAGTTGGCGATGGCGTTCGAGCTGGCCCTTCAATCCTGGGACGAGGTCGTCGATTCCGACGACGTCGCCCTCGCTCTCCTGCCGCGCATCGTCTTTCCGGCTCCCGCCTTCAGCGACGACGAACGCCGCGTGCAGCAGGCCGAGCTGACGAGGACCTCGCGAGCGCAGCCGGCCATCGCGCTATCCAGCCTGTGCTACCTCAACTTGCTGACCGAGGCGGGCGTCAAACCGGACTCATGCGGTGGGCACAGCTTTGGTGAATTGACCGCGTTGCATGCGGCGGGCGCCATGTCTCGGGAGCAATTCCTCACACTCTCGGTATTGCGCGGGGAGATTTTAGAAGCCGCGTCGCGCGATTCAAACGGCGCAATGCTCGCTGTCTTTGCTTCGCGCGAAGTCGTCAGCAGCGCGTCCGCGATCAAGACCGGACGGGCGGTGATCGCCAATCACAACGCGCCGGAGCAGGTGGTCGTCGCGGGGGTTCAGGACGCGATTGAGGACGCCGCGAAAGAATTCGCTGCGCAAGGGCTGGAGAGCCGTCGCATTCAAGTCGCCACGGCTTTTCATTCGCCCCTCGTGGCCAGCGCCGCTTCGTCCTTTCGCGCCGCGCTTACGTCTCGAAGCTTCAGCGCTCCTGCAATGCCTGTTTTCGCCAATGCGACAGCGCGCCCCTACCCTTCCTCCCACGAAGCCATCGCGGAGCTCCTCGCGACGCAGATCGTACAGGAAGTCCAATTCGCCGAGCAGATCGAGGCCATGTACGCCGACGGGGCTCGGATTTTCGTCGAGGTCGGTCCGAACGCGATATTGACCGAACTCGTAGCGCGTTGCCTAAAAGATCGCCCGCATTTGGCGATAGCGCTCGACGGCAAAGCGCGCGACGGCGTTTGGCGCTTTTGGAATGCGCTTGCGCAACTCGCAGTAGCGGGCGTTCCACTCGAGTTTGCGTCCTTCTGGAACGGCTTCGAATTGGAAGCGCCGAACGTCGAGCCAAAGTCTCCGGCTTCCGTCGACATCAACGGCAGCAACTTCGGAAAACGGTATCCCGCAATGCGAAAGCCGCCCGCAGCGAGCCCACCCGACACGGCAATGCCGCAGCTCCGATCGGAAATTGTTCCTCCGCCTCAAAACGAAGGCGCTCCTTCCACGTCGCCTAGAATCGGCGAGGCCCCGCGATCATGGGCGGCTTCGACGTCGCCGCGCGAGCCGATTCCACAACTGGCGGCGGCGCCGACGCCCGCTCTTCCGCCCCAAGATGGCGAAGATTTGCGGAGGCGCGGCTTGATAGAGATCGTCCGACACAGCAGCGAGGCGCATCAAGTCGCGCAAAAGGCTCTCGCTGACACGCATCTCGCTTATCTGAGAGCGACTGAGGCGGCATTGCGGCTTTTAGCAGGGGGCGACGTCGAGAGACTCTCCCCTCTTTCAGGCGCGCGGTCCAGCCCGATGAGCGCGCCGCAACAGGAACCCAGTCAAGCCGATCGTGGGCGCCGAACCGCCCGCCGCGCCCCCATCGCCGGAGACGCCGCCGCGCGACATGACTGCGCTCCTCCTCGACATCGTCGCGGCCAAAACCGGTTACCCCGCGTCCATGCTGACGGCCGATATGGAGCTTGAGCGCGATCTGGGCATCGACTCCATCAAACGCGTGGAAATCCTCGCGGCCGTGCGTCAAGCCGTTCCCGGGCTGCACGCGGTCGATCCCAACGAACTGGCCGGCTTAACGTCGCTGCGCGCCATAGGCGAGAGGCTGGGCGTTCCTTCACGCGGCGCGTCATCGCCGCCAGCGGCGTCGGAAAAAATGGCGGCCAAACGAGACGTCGCGGAGATGCTTCTCGAAATCGTCGCCGAAAAAACCGGCTATCCGGTGTCGATGCTGAGGCCGGAGATGGAGCTCGAGAGAGACCTCGGAGTCAACTCGATCAAGCGGGTCGAGATACTGGCTGCGGCGCGCAAGGCGTTGCCGGACCTGCCGCAAGTCGACCCGAACGAGCTCGCAAAGCTGACTACGCTGGCGGCCATTGGGGAAAGGCTGCGCGACGCCCAATCCAGCCCGGCGCCGCGCTCCACGACGGCGGCCAAGTCTTCGACATCGCAGGACAACGTTATTAGTCGACTCATCTTGGAGGCCAGGGAAAGGCCTAGCCCCTCTGCGACGCGCCGACCGCATTGCGTCGCCGTGCAAGACAACCGGCTCGCCGAAGCAATTATCTCAGCGCTCGCGCAGAAAGATATTCCTGCGGAACGCTTCTTCGATATTCCGAGCCCCCAGGCGGACGCGGTCATGCTTTTCGCGCTCGACGAAATTGATCCCTCCGCGACGGCCCAGCGCGCGCTGGACGGTGCGCGCGCCTTCGCGCGGCGAGCGAGCGAGGACGGCGGGCTATTAATGACCGTTCAGGACACGGGCGGGGATTTCGGGCTGTCGGGCCGATGCGGCCAATCGGCCTGGCGCGGGGGACTTCCGGGTCTTGTGAAGACCGCGGCGCGCGAGTGGCCGAAATGCCGGACGAAGGCGATCGACCTTGATTGCTCCGGCCGCAGCTCTATCGCGATCGCCGAAACGCTCGTCGAGGAATTGCTTTGCGCTGAGGAAGAAATTGAAATCGGTTTGCCTGCTTCGGGACGACGACTAACGCTGCAAACGGTGGAGCGCGCTCTGTCCGAGGTCCCGTCGCGGTTTGCGACACTGCCAGAAGAACCTGTTCTTGTTCTGGTCGTCACCGGCGCGCGGGGCGTAACGGCGGCTTGCGCAGGCGCCCTGGCGCGCCGCCGCCGAGCCCGTTTAGCCTTCCTTAGTCGCACCCAACTGCTGGAGACGCCCGCCGAGTTCGAGTCTCTTGATGAGATGGGCCTGCGCGCCGCGCTGGCGGCGCAGAGCCGGCAAACGGCGCCGGATCTGCGGCGAATCGCCGAGGAGGCGCGCAGACTCCATGCGAGCAACGAGACGCGCAGAACGCTGCGAGATCTCGCAGGCCTCGGCGTCGAGACCCTGTATCACAGCGTCGACGTCTCGGACGGGCCCGCAGTGCGAGTCGCGCTCGACGACATCAGGGCTCGATGGGGCCGGATCGACGGCGTCATTCATGGCGCCGGCGTGCTCGCCGACAAGCTGATCGAGTCCACAACCCCGGAGCAATTCCGGGCAGTCTTCGATCCAAAGGTCGGGGGACTGCGCGCGTTGCTCGACGCGACGGCGCAGGATGAGTTATCCCTTATCGTTCTGTTCAGTTCGATTGCGGGCCGCTTCGGCAATGCCGGTCAAAGCGCCTACGCGATGGCCAATGAAATTCTCAACAAGGTCGCGCGCGCTGAGGCCGCCCGTCGCGGTCCAAGCTGTCTGGTCCGTGCGCTCAATTGGGGACCCTGGTCGGGTGGCATGGTGACGCCGGAACTTCAGCGCCACTTCGCTGAGCGAAACATAGCCACGATCGACCTCAACGAGGGCGCGGAAGCCTTCGTCGCCGAGATCTTGCACGCGTCGCGCGATCTCGCCGAGGTCGAAGTCATCTTGTGCGGAGCCCCGTCCGCTACCGCCAATCTTGGTTGATCCATGGGGCCGTTCGCTCCGATCGCGATCGTGGGCCAGAGCTGCATCATTCCTGGCGCCAATTCGCCCCAGGAGTTGTGGCGTCTCGTGCTTTCCTCGGGCGTCGCCTACGGTCCACTGCCGACGCATCGATGGCGGGCGAACCGCGACCGTTTGCTGCTGCGAAAAGAAGATTGGCGCGCGGGCCTTGAAGGCATGGTCAGCGACCATGCCGGCTACGTCGTCGAAGCGCAGCAAACCCTCGAGAGCGACGCGGAATGCCCCGAATTCGTCGGTCTCGAGCCGATGCACCGCTGGCTATTGCGATGCGGACGCGAAGCGCTGCGCCAGGCGCGCCTCCTCGACTCCGCGCAGCCGCGCGTCGGCGCGATCATCGGCAACCTATGCTTCCCGACGAGCGGCCTCGGCGCTTTCGCCGAGTCGGTGTGGCTCGGCCGCGAGCTCGGGGAGCAGCCCAATCCACGCAATCGTTTCGCTTCCGGCTACCCGGTGCACCTGCTGTGCAGGAGGCTGGGGCTTGGGGCAGGCGGATACGCGCTTGACGCTGCCTGCGCGTCCTCGCTTTACGCGATCAAGCTCGCCGCAGATTGGTTGAACGAAGGACGCGCGGACGCCATGCTCGCGGGCGGCGTGAATGCTGCGGACTTTCTTGGACTCAATCTCGGCTTCACGGCGCTCAACGCCCTCAGCCCGACCGGTCGAAGCCGACCTTTCCACGCCGAGGCCGACGGTCTCGTGCCGGCCGAAGGCGCCGCACTGCTCGTCCTCAAGCGTCTCGAAGACGCAATCAACGACGAAGACGACATATTAGGCGTCATTCGCGGCGTAGGCTTGAGCAACGACGGCTGCGATGGCGGCTTTCTCACGCCCTCGCAGGATGCTCAGCTCGAAGCGATCGCCCAAGCCTACCGACTTGGCGATGTCGATCCCGCGGATGTGACCTACCTCGAATGTCACGCGACGGGAACGACTGTGGGCGACGCCATTGAAATTCGCGGCGCAACGAAATTCTTCTCGCAGAGCTGCGAACTTCCGATCGGCTCGCTCAAAGCCAATTTAGGGCATCTGACGACGCCTGCCGGCGCCGCCGGTCTGATAAAAGTGCTCATGGCCATGCGCGCCGGAGTGCTGCCGCCCACGCCCAACGCCTTCCCGAATAATGACGCGCTTGAAGGGACGTGCTTGCGTGTTCTCGATCGTCCGCGGGAGTGGACCTCGCACGGGCCTCGTTGTGCGGCGATCAGCGCCTTTGGCTTTGGCGGCAATAATGCGCATCTTATTGTCGAAACGCCGGGTCGTGCGCGACCCGTGAACAAAGTCCGCGTCAAGCCTTCTGGCGCGATCGCCATCGTCGGGCTCGGCGCTCAAGTGGGAGAGTGTGAGACCCTGGAAGCCGTGCGCGCGCAGTTCTTTGATCACAAGTCGCGAGCCGCGCCTCAGGCTGAAACAATTCGATTGCCGATCGAGCGGCTGCGTTTCCCGCCGAAGGACCTCGAACGCACGCTCCCGCAGCATCTTTTGATGACGCGCGTCGCGCTCGAAGCCATCGGCGCAGCGCGGACCTTGCCAGGGCGAACGGCGGTGATCATTGGCATGGGTTGTGACGCCGGCGCCGCGCGCACGAATTTCCGTGCGCGTCTCCCCGATCTCGCCCCGGAGATCAACGTCGACGCTACCGGCATAACGCCGATCGACGCGCCCGCCGTTCTCGGCGCAATGGCGAACATTCTCGCCAATCGGCTCAATGTGCAATTCGATCTCCGAGGGCCGAGCTATGCGGTCGCTGCGGAGGAGGTCTCTGGCCTGCGCGCGCTGGAAATCGCGATCGCCATGTTGCAGCGTCGGGAGGTCGACGCGGCTGTCGTCGGAGCCGTCGATCTCTCGGTCGATCCCGTGCATGAGGCCGCAGTCGGGACTCTCTTTGGAGAGGGCGCGCGTCGTAGCTCCGATGGAGCCTGCGCGATCGTGTTAAAGCGCATCGAGGACGCGAGTCGCGACGGGGACGAGATTCTCGGCTGCTTCGATGAGGACGCTCCCATTGGTCCTCGCGATTGGGAACCCTTTGTCGCTCGGCATCGAGACAGCTTTGGGATCGCGCACGCCGCCGACGGTTTGCTGGCGCTTTGCTGCGCGATCTTGTCGGTTCGTGATCGAATCCTGCCGCCCCGCGGTCCGCACCAACCGGAAGCCCCTTGGCTCGCGCCATCGAAAAACTTGGGCGCGCGCGTGCAATTTGACGCCTTCGCTTCGAAACCGCTGACCTTCACTCTGCGCGGCGTCGACACTAAATCGGCGGCCTGGCCTGGGCGCGCGTCTCCTCTCATGCTCGCATTCGGCGGAAGGGACTGGGAGGAACTCGATCGCGCCGTCACCTCCGGCGCATCCTGCGACCCGCGCCAACTCCCTCAAGGCCCACGGGTGGTGGTCGTCGCCGCACTGTCGCGCCGCGCGGCGCTGGCGCAAATAAAAGAATTCGTGGACGCGAGAAGACGTGGCGCTGCCGCCGTCTCTCTCCCGCCGGGCATCGTTTTCAGCGAAGGACCCGTCGACGGCGAAGTCGCGTTCGTCTTCACTGGCGCAGCCGCCGGTTACGCCGGGATGGGTCGGGAGCTGCAGCTCGCCTACCGCGAGACGATCGAAGATTTGCTCGAGGACGCCGGCGCCGCTCTCGCTGGGTCCGATTGGATCTTCGACGGCGCCACGCGTGCGCCCGACGATTTCTCTCAACTCATCGGTTCGACCCTACTGTGCCAGACGCATGCGGCTTTCGCCCGCCTCATCGGTTTAAGGCCACAGGCCGCGCTTGGCCTTTCGTCTGGCGAGACAAACGCGCTCTTCGCCCTCGGCGCTTGGCGGGGTCTTGGCGACCTTTTCGAGAAGATCCATCAGTGTGGCCTTTACGCCACGCGGCTCGGCGGCTCCTACGCCGACGTCAAGCGGCACTGGGCGCAACGCGGCATTGCCGGAGATAGCTGGGCCAACTACGTCGTGCGTGCGACACAAGAAGAAGTGGAGCGGGTGCTTGAAGACGAACCCGCCGTGCATTTGCTTATCATCCATTCTCCGCAAGAAGTGCTGATCGGCGGCGAAAGCGAGGCGTGCGGGCGCGCCGTTGAGCGCCTGGGCGCCGCGCGCGCCGCGCGGCTCAATTTCCAACTCGCCGTTCATTGTCCAGAAGTTGAGGCCTGCGCTGATCTCTGGCGCGAGCTGCATCGGCGGCCCACCCGGCGTCTCGAGAACCTGCGCTTTTATTTCAATGCGCTCGGCCGCGCAGGCGATCTCGATGACGAATCGGTGGCGGATTGCCTTCTGAGCCAGGCGCTTTCCACTGTCGACTTCCCCCGCACGATCAAACAGGCGTGGGACGACGACGTGCGCATCTTCGTCGAACTCGGTCCACGCGGAGAATGCAGCCGCTGGATCGGCGAGATCCTCAATGACCGTCCGCACCTCGCAATCGCTTTCGACGAGTTTGGCCGATCGTCGCTCACTCAGGCCTGGCATGTCGCCGCCACGCTCCTCGCGGCGGGCGTCGATGTCGATCTCTCTGCGCTCGCGACGGCGCCGGATGCGCCCATAGACAACGCGGGAACCCGCGCCTTTCCGGCTCATCTTCCCCCCATCCATCTCGAGCGGCAACGCACGCGCCTTCACGGACATCGACCGCAAATCATGGAACCGCCCGGTCAAGCCCCGCGGTTCCTCGCCTCAAGACCGCCTGAAGCGCGAGCGCCGGTGGGCGTCGAAACCGACGCCATAGCCCTCCCCCCCGCCGCACAAATACATGCGATGCTCACCGCGGCGCATCGCTGTTATTTGGCGCACGCTGCGACCGCACAAGCGCAGTTTCAAGCGCTTGTCGCCGCCTCTAGCGCGGCTTTGATGACCGGCGTCCACGCTGAGGCAAGCCTGATGACAGTCGGGCTGAAGGACGATCCGCGAGCCATCTTGCAATCGACGGACGTTCCGCCCGAAACGCGACCTGGCTTGCGTCTCTGTCGCGGCGAATTGGAATTCCTCGCCACTGGCAGGATTTCGGAGATTTTCGGCCCGCTCTTCCAAAAGCAAGATGAATTTGCACGCCAAGTTCGGATGCCGGCGCCGCCACTTCTCCTGGTGGATCGCGTCACCGGCGTCGCCGGAGAGCCGGGCTTGATGGGGCTCGGCACGATCTGGACCGAAACGGACGTCGCCGAGGACGCTTGGTACTTACACGATGGCCGGGTTCCGCCCGGCATCGTCATCGAGGCTGGCCAGGCCGATCTTCTCTTGATCTCGTGGCTTGGCGCCGATTTCCATAATCGCGGTGAAAGAGTTTACAGGCTCCTTGGCTGCGAGATGACGATTTTCGGCGGGCTGCCTCGCGCGGGCGACACGCTGCGTTACGAAATTCACGTCGACGGACATGCCAGTGCGGGCGAGACGGCCCTTTTCTTTTTCCATTATGACATGCATGTCGACGGCGCCTTGCGGATGCGTGTGCGCAACGGCCAGGCGGGATTCTTCAGCGATGCCGAGCTCGCTTCGGCGAAAGGCTTGCTTTGGTCGGCAGAGAGCGGCGATCATAAGCCCGCGCACGAAGCGCGCGTCGCCCCCCCCAAAGTCGCCTGCAGCAAGCCCAGCTTCAGCGCGGATGAGGTCCGCGCCTGCTCCGAGGGACGCATCGCCGCGGCTTTTGGACCAGGCTTCGAACTCGCGGAGAGTCACACACGCACACCGCGGCTACAGTCCGGCCGCATGCTCTTGCTCCAAGAGATTCCGATCTGCGATCCGGTTGGCGGCCCTTGGGGACGCGGTTATCTACGCGCTGAATGGAATGTTTCTCCGACAGATTGGTTCTTCGACGGCCATTTCAAGAACGACCCTTGCATGCCCGGCACTCTGATGCTCGAGGCTTGCGTGCAGGCGCTGTCCTTCTTCATGATCTCCATCGGGCTGACGCTGAATCGAGACGGCTGGCGCTTCGAGCCCGTCGAAGATCGCGTCTATCGATTGTGCTGCCGCAGCCAGGTGACGCCCGCTTCGAAGAAGGTTTCCTATGAGGTGTTCGTCGAAGAAGTGATCGACGGCGCCACACCCATTGTGATCGCCGACATACTGGGTTCGGTCGATGGCGTCGGAGCGGTTCATTGCCACGGTTTCGCGTTGCGGCTGGTTCCGGACTGGCCTCTCGATGGACGAGCGCTCGACGCCTTGGCGGGCCGCGAGACGAAAGTTGTCGCCTCACGCGCGGGACACGCTTTCGACCACGCGTCAATGCTTGCCTGTGCGCTGGGGCGACCGTCACGCGCCTTCGGTCCCCTTTTCGCTAAGTTGGATGGCCCGAGGCGCGCGCCGCGGCTGCCCGCTCCTCCCTTCTTATGCATGCATCGCGTAGTCGGGGTGCAGGGTGAAATTGAATCGCCGCAAGTGGGCGCAAGCGTTGAAGCAGAGTGCGACATTCCAGAGGACGCTTGGTATTTCTCCGCCAGCGGCTCACGGGTGGCGCCGTTCGCCATCTTGCTGGAGGCGGCGTTGCAACCCTGCGGATGGCTTGCATTCTACTGCGGCTTCGCTTCGACGGCCGAGGAAGAGATATGTTTTCGCAATCTCGATGGCGTTGCGACCATTCTGCGCGAGGTGCGGTCCTCCGACGGACCTCTGGTGACTTCGGCGAAACTCACGGATTTCTCGCGCATCGGCTCAACGGTGATCGTCAACTTTGAGGTGCGCTGCAAGACGGCGGCAGGTCTGGTCATGGAGATGCGCACCGTCTTCGGCTTCTTCCCGCCAGCGGCGCTCTCCTCCCAGGTCGGATTGCCAACGAGCGACGACGAACGCGCTTGGTTTGCCGCTCCAAGCCTCAACGCAGTCGATCTCAGCGCGGCTCCGACGGAACCCTTCACCAAAACGCCGCGTCTCGCCAAAGCGCCCCTCTTGATAATCGATCGCATCACCAGATGGGAGCCTACCGGCGGCGGGGCGGGCCTTGGCCGCATCCGCGGCGAAAAGGATGTGAAGCCGCACGAATGGTTTTTCAAGGCGCACTTCTTTCAGGACCCGGTGCAGCCCGGCTCTCTGGGCGTCGAAGCCCTGCTGCAGCTTCTGCAGGCGCACATGCTGCTGGCAGGCCTCGCCGAGGGTCTTGCAAACCCCCGCTTCGAGGCGATCGCGCTGGATTGCGAGACGGTCTGGAAATATCGCGGTCAAGTTGTCCCCACGGACGCTAAGATCACGTTGCTTGTGGAAGTTTTGGAGCGCCAGGACGAAGCCGCCGCCGTTTTCATGCGCGCGACGGGCTCCCTTTGGGTGAATGGAAAGAAAATCTATGAGATGCGTCGGCTCGGCATGCGCATAATCGCCGACGACCTCGCAACTTCGTCACAGGCTGCCTGCGTCGAGGAACGCCTCGATCTTGTCTCAGCTCCATGGCTGAAGGATCACTGTCCGACGCTCGTTCTGCCCACAATTCCTCTGGCCTATGTGGCCGACGTGCTGCTGCGCTGCGCGATTCGGGCGAGACCAAATTCACGGCCGACGGGTCTAAGGGACGTCGCCATCGCGCGCTGGTTGCCCGTCGCCAATCCCCTTCGGCTGACGGCGCGCGCAACGTCTGCGGCGACGGAGGAAGTCCTGGTGGAACTCGTCGCCGCCTTCCAGCCGAAGGAGACGCCGACCGCGGTTGCTCGCGGCCTGATCTCCTTCGCGACACCCGGCGCCCCGCCCGATCCGATCACCGTCGAGGGGCTTGCGCCACCCGTCTCCGGCGCAAGCCTTTACGATGAAGGCTTGCTCTTCCACGGCCCGAGTTTGCAGCATCTTATTGAATTGCAGCGCGGCCAGAACGGCGCGGTTGCGCTCCTCGAAGCCTCTTCACTCGGGACGCCGCAGGGCGCAATCAACGTTGGCCTACTCGATGGCATGATCCAAATCGCAAACGATCGGCTTGCAGGAGCATGGTCCGGCGCTACTCCAGGCCGGGTCGCCCTCCCGACGAGCATTGATCAGTTCGAAGTTTTCGGCGACTTGCCGCTCGCCGGCCAACACGAGTGTCGCGTTTCTGCGCAGATAAAAAACTCCTCCGAAAGCTCGCGGCTAGTTGCTCATGTCCAGCTTCTGGTCGAGGGGCGCGTATGCATAAGCGCGACGATCACCTATGTCTCGATCCCTATCGGACCCGCGAATGACCATCCTCTTCAAGACCAGCTGAGGTTCCTTCGCCGGCGCGAAGCTGTCCCCGGTTTTGGCCTCGGCAAACACATGGAGAGCGAGACGCTGACCTCACCCGCGGACATAGGATCGTCCGACTGGCTGCCCGGAACCGTTTCCGCGCTTTACGATTGCCATGGCCTGTCCGGTCTTCAGCTGATGCGCGCAGTCGCGGCGAAGCAACACGTCGCGTCGCTGATGGACATTCATCCGAGCTTCGTGCAGGTCGATTCGAATGGCGTAAGCTGCGCGCGATTGCCTTACAATCGATTTGCGATCGAGATCACGGATACGAGCGAGGGCGTGCGGGTGCGCGACATCGCACCGCCGCAGCTGGAGCTTGAATCCGTGCGCGAATTTTGGACGGCCCAACATCGTGGCGCCGACAGCGTCATGCTTACGCTTGCGCTGGAGCAAGCCTTCCGCTTCGTGCGTAAATTGGAGCTTGTCGATCCCAAGCTTGTAGAACGGCTGCGGGGACGCTCGACGCTGTTTCTCGCCAACCACCAAACCTACCAAGAGGGCGCGAGCTTCTCGACGCTCGCATCCGCCCTCTTTGAGGCGCCGATCAAAGTGCTCGTAAAGGCGGAACATCTCAAGGGTTGGGTTGGGGCAGTCGATCGCTTCGCACAGGAAGAGCCTCTTGGCAGTCGCGCGCTCAGCTGCCTTTATTTCGACCAATCCAAGCCGGAGTCATTTTTTGAAATCATCGAAGAATTCGAAGCGATGCAGCGCCGAGGTCCGCATTCGCTGCTGATTTTCGTCGAGGGGACGCGCATGCGCGGCGCCGGAGAAGAAGTGTCGAAGATCTCGACGATCCTGCCGGAGCTTGCAGTACGGCTCGATATGCCAATCGCGCCGCTACGCATATCGGGTGGACTGCCGCTCGAAGCGGGCCCACATAAGTTTGATTTTCCTTACGATCTCGGCAAGCAAGACTACGTTATCGGCTCCGCGATCGAACCGGCGGAAATCGGCAGACTGTCGCTCCGCGAGCGCTCCGCGCACCTGATCGACGCGATCAATGCGCTGCCCCCAGGTCCTTACGAGCGTCCCCTCGCCGGGGATAGGGACTTCGTCGAGGCGGTGGAGCGTCGTGCGAAGCGTCGCGCATCCGGGCAAACGCCGCTGGTAAAGGCGGCGCTAATCGAACTGCTGCTGCAATCGCGCCACGCCCATGACGGCGTTAGGACGATCACGGCTTCTTTTGGTCCGGAAGCGTACTCGCCCGTGGATGAATGGAGCCAACGCTTTGTCAAATGGCTCTCCGAGGACGAAACTCAGTGAAGAAAAAGAAGCGAATTTTGGCGCCGGGCGGCGGGGTCGCGGGCGCAGAAACGTCGAGAAGCCGGTGTAGAGCCCACGACCTTCACGCGCCTCCATTTGGCTCCCATGGTCGGCCGTTTTCGGCGATCCAAGCCTCCAAAGAATTGAGTGCGTAACGATAACTGGCCTCCACCATTTGCGGCCCGACAAAAAAATCGCGATGGGAATAGTGGGTGAGCGGCAGCACGAGATGCAGATCGGCGTAAAGAGCAGGATTGGCGTGACCCGCCCGTCCAAATTCGAATGCTTGCATCAGTATGTCCATAATGCCCAGCGTTGGAGGCTTGCCAGGGCGCGAACGAAGACGGCGCCATAGCTCCTTCCAACCCGAATGCGACATTCCGTAGTGGGGCGCACGGAACTCGCGCGTGGCTGAACAATCCACCGAAACAACAACGCCGCCATTACAAAATTCGCGCATCGTCTTGGCTGGCACCATGTTTACGAGGCCGCCGTCGACCAGCAGCGCCTTGCCCCAGGAAATCGGCGGGAACATGACCGGGAGGCGCGCGCTGGCGAGAACGCCCTTGGCTGCCGGGCCCGTGGTGTGCACCCACATCTGGCCGTCCATCAGATTCGCTGAAACGCAGAAACTCGGCAGCAAAGCGTCTTCGAAGTCGCGTCCATCTCCAAATTCTTCGATCGTTTGAGAGATCTTGCGTCCCGTCATGAACGACACGAGCGGCAGCGTAAAGTCTCCTCTGATCGCTGCGGCCGAACGATGCATGCTGATGTCGAGCATCTTCCGCCAGTCCCACTCGAGCGCGCATTGTCCGGCGATGATCGCGCCCATACTGGTGCCGCCAACCATATCGATCGGAACTCCCAATTCCCTCATCGCGCGAATGACGCCGATATGGCCCAAGCCCCGAGCAAGGCCGCCTCCCAGCGCGAGTCCAACCGAACGACCGCACAGGAATTGCGTCAGGCGGCCCATATCGTCGGGGTTGTCGGCGCGCACATGGAAGAGCCGTTCGGGTCCAACGGCCTCCGTCCACACGCGCGTGCGCCGCGGCTCCGGATGTTGCGGGCTATGCAGGATCGCAAGGAGCCGCCGCTTCTTCGAAAGATCTCCAATCGCGGAGAACTCACGCATGAGGGTCCGCGCCAAGACGGGATCGCTCTCTCGTCCGACGACGAAAAGCACGAGGTCGGCCTGACGCAAGCATCTGCAGGTCCATGGTGTTGACCCGAATTGGGCTGTGTAAACGATGCTTTGATATTTGCGCTCTTGCTCCGCAAGCAAGCTGGCGAGCAAGAGATGGCCGACTTCACCCGCCACAAATTGCGCGGCGCCTTTCAGACCATACGCTTCGTCAAGGCTTTCGAAGGAGAGCGGGAGCGTGGAAAGAAACTGCCCCAGGCCTTGCGAGATAGAGCGCGCGAATGGGGCAACGTCGACCTCCGGCGCGAGAGGCACGATCGCGATGCATCCATTCGTCGGCTTGCTTTCGGAGACGCGCGCAATCTCGCCTCGCAATCTTTTCGACAGCTGTCGCAGAAAGGCCGAGAGAATCGGCTTCGGGTGTCGATTGATCAGGCGCTGGAAATCGGCGTCCGAAAGTCTCGCGAGCACCGTATCGCGAGTTGCCGCCACGGTCGCAGATCGCGGTTCCCCGTCGATCAGCGCCATCTCCCCCACGCTTTCGCCCGGGCCAAGCGTCGCAACGACCTTGCGCGGCTGCCCAGGTGGCGCGCTGACAATCTCCAAGCGGCCGCTGACGACGACGTAAAGGCTATCGCCAGGGTCTCCCTGCCGGAAGAGCACCTCGCCCCCGTCGAGCATCACCGTCTCGAATGCCGCCGTCATCGCCCGCATTGCGTCTTCGTCGATCTGGCTGAAGAGGACGCTGGATCGTAACAGGGACTGCAATTCGACTCGCCTCTGCGCCTCTTCCGTGACAGCGTTTGTGGCGACGGGCTCGCCTTGCACCCGGCGCAGCAAGGTTTTGAGAGGCTGAAACGCCACGTGCTTCGACAACGCGTCGAACACGTCGCGGTTCAGCGTGGCGCGCGGTCCATCCCCTTGAGAAGCGGCGACGATTACAATTTTGGCGCGGCTCCGACGGTCTTCGACCCGTCTGAACAATGACAGCGCCTCTTCAATGGGCGTCTGGATATCCAACAGGAAAATGTCGTCCCCCATAGACGAGTCGAGCAGCACTATCCCTTCGGCGCAATTGCGCGCGTAATCCACCCTCCATTCCCCGCTCTCCGACTCGCGGCGCAAGCATTCGGCGGTGGCTTGTCGAAAGTCAGGCGCGTCGCAGACCACAATAATATGGGGAACGCTCATCGCACGCCTTCCAGACGGTAAATGCGGCGCATGGAATACGCACCCCTCCCCTGCGGCCTCGACCGAGATGACGCAGGGGTTTGGCGCTGTGAAGCTTATTGAAGCATAGCGCTTCCTAGAAATAAACTTTAAGCGGCTCTCCGTCTGGCGCTCGCAAGTCCTTCTCGGATCGGATGCCGCTATATTGAGCCGGGCGAGAGGCGCGCAAACGCGGCTTCGCCGGATCTATCGCCAGGAGGAATGGATGCTCAAACACCACCGACTGCGTCGCTCTCTTGATGACGCAGAGGCGACTTCGAGCTCTGCCCGAGGAACGGAACACGCGTCGCGAATCTCGAGGCGTCACATGTGATCCGACTAGAATTGGCGACGCTGTTCACGCCCCTACTGCCGAGTTCGATCTTCACGGCCGAAATCATCGGCGAGCCCCCGCTGCCCGCTCTTCAGCCAGCGGAAGCAGAGGCGCTCGGGCGCGCGGGGTCGAAACGGTTACGAGATTTTACGAAGGGCCGCGCCTGCGCGCGGCGCGCCCTGTTCGCCTTTGGCATTGAGGCGACGCCCGTCCTGATCGGACTCGACGGCGCCCCCTTGTGGCCGCGAGGTTTCGTCGGCAGCATCACGCATTGCCAAGGTTATTGCGTAGCGGCTGTCGGGAGGGAAGCCGAGTTTCAGGCGCTCGGGGTCGACGCTGAACCGCTGGCGGCGCTCCCGCCGGGGGTGTTGGATCTCGTAGCCAGTCCGAGTGAGCGCAGTTGGCTGCGCGGGCAGGAAGGTTCGCCATTCTCCTGGGATCGGATCCTCTTCAGCGCAAAGGAGAGCGCGTTCAAGGCTGGCGCCCGAGTATTGGGGCAACCTCTTCCCTTCAATGAGATAGAGATCGCATTCGACCGGAATGCTGGCGCGTTCGAGGCGAATTTGTCCGCCGTGCGCAGGGTCCCGAGGCTTCAAGGACGTTTTTGCGTCGCCTCCGGGCTGATCGCGACGACTGTGGTCATACCCGCCTGATCGGGAAGAGATCTGATCGAACAGCTCCCCGTCAGGACGCGCACTCCTCGCGCCGTTTTACTCGAGCTAATGACGCGCGTATGCGGTGGGGTTCGAAGCGTCACGCAAAACTTCGGTCCGTCGTATTTGCGGCCTCGATTATTCCCGTGCTTGAGTTATCTTTAGATGAAAAGAGGCATTTGCGGCGCCTTCGGAGCTGGGAGGGGGCGATGCATAAGGTTGTTTACGCAAATAGCGGCGTCACCGTCGAGGATGTCGCCGACGGACAGACGCTGCTCAACGTCTCCATTCGTCGCCGCGTACCCCACCACCATCAATGCGGCGGGCAGGCGCGCTGCACCACCTGCCGGGTGCAGGTTCTGGACGGCGCGTCCCATGTTTCGGCGCTCAACCCGTGGGAGCAGGAAGTGGCGAAGCAGCGGGGTTGGGACGACTACACGCGACTCGGCTGCCAGATGAAAATCCATGGGGATGTGGTCGTCCGGCTCCTCGTGGATAACCCTCAGGACATCATCGTTCTCGATCTCGACGAGCTTCACGGCGCGGGCCCCGGCGAAGGGCGAGAGATGCACGCCGCTATTCTTTTTGCGGACATCCGCAATTTCACGACGTTCGCGGAGCAGAACCTGCCTTACGACGTCGTGCACATGCTGAACCAGCATTTCGCGGCGATCGCCGAACCCGTGTTGAACAACAATGGCTTCGTCGACAAATATGTCGGCGACGCCATCCTCGCCGCTTTCGGCGTTCGACACGAATCGGCGGAGGCGACCTGCCGGAACGCCGTGCGTGCGGCGCTGCTCATCCAGGACGCCGCCAATCGTATGCGTCCCCTGTTCGACCGCTCCTTCAATCTGTCATTGCGCATCGGCGTTGGCGTTCATTTTGGTCCCGTCATCCTCGGACGCATGGGTCATCCCGGCAAACGCCAAGTCACGGCGATCGGCGACACGGTCAACATGGCGTGCCGCATCGAGGCCCTGACCAAGGATCTCGACTCGGCGATCCTCTTGAGCGATGAAGTCGTCCAGCGTCTTCCCGGGGCGCTGCGGCTGGGCGCGGCTGTCGACGCTCCGATCAAGGGGAGAAGCGCTAGAACGCTGCTCTATCCCTGCGAGGGCTTCAGCGAGTCCGATACGGTCTATCTCGTCCAGAAATCCTTCGAGCGCATCTCGGACCAACTCATGGACTTCGGCGCGCGCTTTTACGTGCTGCTGTTCGAGGCCAATCCGGAGCTGCGGCAGCATTTCAAGAACGACCTCACGGCCCAGACCAAAATGCTCGTCTCCATGCTGAGCTCGCTCGTGAAAGGCTTGAACCGTCTGCCGGAGATTGAGGGTGGGCTGCGGGAGCTCGGGAAGCGTCACATCCGCGACTATCAAACCGCGCGCATGGATTACGATAAGGTCGCCCGCGCCCTGCTGAAGGCGCTAGAAGAATTTCTCGGAGACGAGTTCACGCCGGAACTCCGCCAAGCCTGGGCGGCGGTTTATGGGCGGATCGCCGCCATCATGATCGAGGCCGGCGATGAGCTGATGATCGACCCGTAGCGCCTGCGCCCATACCGCCAGGACCCCGCGGCGCTACCCCAGCGCGCCCGCAAACCATTCATCGCGGGTTCATCGGCCCTGATGAAAACTTCGCGGAGAAAGCGGCGCTCCGCTGTTTTCAGGAGACGAAATCATGATGGCGAGAATCTTTGCAGCGGCCGTGATCGGCGTCGCCTGCTCGGCCGTGACGGCGCGCGCGCAAGAGGATTGGCGGGAGGAGCGCCACGAGCATATGGAGCGGCTTCACCGGGCCTGCGAAGCCGGCGACGAGCGCGCCTGCTGGCGGCTTCGGGAGATGCGCCAGGAGGGGCGCGAGCGCGAGGAGCAGCGCGAGAGACATGACTGGCACGAGCACGATCATGACGGGGGTAATCGCCAGGACTGGCGTTAAGCCCGCTTTTGAACAAGAGACGCGCTGCGTTGTTCTGTGTCGTTTCCCGAGCGCTGCAAGAAAAAGCAAGCTCCGGACGCGCGCATGAGAGACATTTGAAGAAAAAAGGGGCCACCACTTAGGGCGGCCCGAGTTGAGGGAGGATGTCGAGAGTGAATCAATCGACGTCATCACTCTAGCACGCAAAGACAGGCAAGACTGTGGCCTCGGCGCAACAGTCGATAGGAAAATAGCGTCCGGCGTCAAGGTTTCGCCGGCGCCCGACTAGCAGCGGCAGCGCGATCCGCCCGCGAAAACAAGGCGCGGCCGCGCGGCGTGACGGTCCCGCGGCGGGGCGGCGAACCGCGAAATTTTTTCTATCGCGGCTCCTTGGAGCGGAAAACTTCACCCTTCCAGCTCACGCTCTCGAGCTTGAGATCGCCTTTTGGATCAAAGGCGTCGGGGCGCAAGGCGAGCTGGCCGTTCTCGATCTCGATCCCAAGCAGCGCGTAAGCCGCCGAGATCATCCGGGCGGCCGAGCCCGTATACCAGGACCAGCCGCCGCGCCCGGCATAGCCTTCTCCCTCATAGACGTCGGCGGCCTGCTGATGCGGCGTCAGTCCGTAGACGTCCGCCGCGGCGGGCGTCGCGAATTTCGAAAGGGGCGAGATCGCCAGCCAGCTTTGCGCAGCCGTGGCGAAGAGCGCGCGCGCGGCTTCCGCGTCGCCGCCCTCCCTCGCCTGCGCGCCGAGCTTCGCCAAGGCGTCGACGAACCAGGAGACGCCGTGGGAATATTGCCCGCCGTTCTCGCGCACGCCTTGCGGGTAGTCGGCGCTGCGGCCGGGATAGGGGTCGGAATGCTCGGTGTAGGCCGGGCTGACGAGCAGGATCCGGTCCGGCCGCGCCAGGAGCTCCAGCGCGCGGTCGATACATTCGCGTCCCCGCGCCGCCTCCACCGCACCCGATAGGACCGGCCAGGAGGCGGTCATGGCGCTCATCGGCGCAACCTCGCGCCCGTCGTCGGCGAAGGCGCGCACATAGCGGTCGCCGCGCCAGCAATTCTCCAGCGCTTCGCGTAGTTTTTCCGCGCGCTCGCGATGACGGGCGGCGCGTTTCGCGTCGCCGCGCGCCTCGAAGAAGGGCGCCGTCTCCAGCAGAATGCCGTGCAAAAAGAAGCCCATCCAGACGCTTTCGCCGCGCCCGCCGGCGCCGACGCGGTCCATGCCGTCGTCCCAGTCGCCGGTTCCCATGAGGGGCAAGCCATGGGCGCCGAAACGCGCCAAAGTGTAGTCGATCGCCCGGGCGCAATGGCCGAGCAGCGAGTCCTTGTCGCGCGAGGCGAGCGGCACCGTCGCCTCCCCCTCCTGCGTCATCGGCACGGGCGGCGCTTCGAGGAAGGGCTCGACGCTGTCCAGGATCGCCCAGTCGCCGGTGCCCTTGACGTAGCGCGCCGTGACATAGGGCAGCCACAAATGCGGGTCGCAGGCGTGCGTCCGATCGGCGAGGCCGGTGCCGCCGTTCGGCGCGCGATGCCACCATTTCGCGGCGTCGCCCTCGAGATATTGATGGCGGGCGTGCAGCAGGATCTGCGTCCGGGCGCGCTCGGGAGCGAGCAGGATCAGCGGGATTACGTCCTGCAGCTGATCGCGATAGCCCGTCGCCCCCGACCGCTGCGCCGGCCCGGTGCGGCCCCAGAGCCGCGCCGCGAGCAGCTGATAGGGCAACCAGTCGTTGATGAGGCGGTCGAAGTCGGGCCGGTTGGTCTTGACGCGCAGCACCGACGTCGCCTCGCGCCAGCCGGCGCGGGTCTCGGCGAGGCGTTCTTGCGCGAACCCCGGATCACGCGCGCGTTTCGCGAGCGCCGCCGCCTGCTCGCGCGTGCCGGTTTGGCCATGCGCGAGGACGATGAGCGCTTCGCCGCCGGCCGCGAGGTCGATGGAGCCGACGAAGGCCGCGACCTTGCGCTCATGCGCTGGCGCGCCGGCGTCCGGATGGCCGTGCTCGACCATGTAGGGCAGCGCCGGATCACGGGCCTCGTGGCCGAGGAAGCGGCGCCGCGAGGTCTCGGCGAATTCGGCGTCGAGGGACGTCGAGACGAAGGCCCAGCCCTTAACGAAGTCGTTTCGGGGATTGCGGAAGTAGAGCGCTTTGAGATCCTCGTCCTTCGCCGCCTCCAGCTTGCCCAGCGTCTCGCTCGGCGTTTCGCCGAGCACGATCTCGAGCATCGGCGCGATCTGCAGGAGCCGCTCGAGGTCCGTCTCGTTCTTGACGCGCAAGAGCTTGAACTCGATCGGCGCCGACTTCGCGCAAAACACCGTGAGCTCCAGGCTCAGCCCGGCGCGCGTCGAGCGAAAGATCGCGACGCCCGGCTCGTAGCTCACCTCATAGCGCGCGTCGCGTCGGCGCAGCGGCGTGAAGGTCGCGGTGAAGAGATCCTTGCGCGCGAGGTCGAAGACGTAGATCGCCTGTCCCGCCGGCGCCATGCGTCCCTCGCCCATTCTGAACGGCGTGAGGCTGTTCAGGCGCGAATTGCCGCAGAAGGAGAAGATCTCACCGTCGTTCGTGAGCACGGAGCCGACGCCGAGCGCATTGGCGATCACATGCGAGAAGGGGCGCGGCGTGTCCTGCGCGACGGTGAGGCTGCGGCCGTCCGCGGCGAAAGCGAAACGCGGCTCCTTGGGCGGCTCGGGGGCAAGCAGATTGCGCCGACGCGACAACGCGCGATCGAGGGCTTCCGGCGCCACGGGGGCGATGTCCAAAAGCCGCGCCGCGGTTTCGGTCGCGACGCCCATGTTCTTCGCCCAGCCGTCGAGAACGACGAACTCGGCTGCGCCCGACGCCGGCAGCTCGACCTCGAAGCTCAAGCTCGCGCAGGGCTCGAAGCCATAGAGCAGCCCTTCGTCCTCGGGATCGCGCGGCCCCGGGCCAAGACCCAGCAGGCTGTCCGGCGCGTTCGTTGGTCCCAAGCCGTAAAAGCGCGACTTCACGTCCTCATAGCCGAGAAGCCGTGCGCGCGCTCCCGGGGCCGCGCTGATCGCGTGGAAGCCGATCTCGGGAGAGAGGCGCCGCTCGCCTTGCCGGCGCGCGCCGCCCTTCAGCAGCCGGTTCTGCACGAAAACCGCATTGAGCGATTTGACGAACCAGGTGCCGACATGAATCGCGTTATAGGCGGCGTCGCGCATTTCGACGCCGGTCTCGTTCATCACCCATTCGCGCAGTGAGGAGACCAGGATCTTGCGGGGCCGCGGCTCGCGGTTGACGATGCGCAGCCGCGTCAACTCGACGGGCTCGTTGGCGCAAAGCGACACGCGCGCCTCGATTTCGAGGCCCTCCTGCGTTGTCTTGAGGACGAGGCCGCTATCGCCCTCGCGCTCGAGCGTGACACAGTCCTTGGCCGGGCCCGCCGAGCCGTCGCGACAGGTCGGCGCGGAGCCGAGCGACCAGAGCGCGCCGCCGTCCTCGCGGATGAACAGGAAGCGTCCGCGCGGATGCGCATGATCGTCCGGACGACGAGTTAGGTCGATGGGCGGCCCCCCGCGCGTTATGCCTTCGATGCGCGCGCAGCCCTGCCCGTCCTCGAACCATTCGCTCGTCATCAGCCCGTTGGTGAGCTGAAAGGGGCTCGATCCCGGCGCGCCGCCGGGGCCCGTGACGCCCGGGATGACGAATTTGCCGGCGCGCGAGAGCTGCGCGAGCAGGAAAATGATCAGCGCGAGCGCCAGAACGCCAACATAGATGAGATAGCCGCTCAGCAGATAGATGTAAGACGGAGGCCGCAGATTGGTCATCTGCTCCGCGGCGCTCCAGGCCTTGTCCCATTCGGCGCCGCGCGGGATGTAGAAAGGCAGCAGCAGCGGCGCCCAGGTGCCGAAGCGACGGATGCCTTCCGGAATGGCGCGGCTGATCTGCGACTTGCCGAGGAAGCGCGCGGCCTGCTCGTCGGCCATGTCGCCGCCGACGAAGGACAGATTGACGAGCGTGGCGACGCGCAGCCCCATGTGATCAAACCAGATCAGCACGCGCAGCGCGTCGAAGGCGAGGAGCGCCGTGAAGACGTCGAGACTCCATTGCCGGAATTCGCTCGGGTGCATCGCGTCGGACATCCAGCTCGCGACGAAGGTGCGCACGAGGCCGTCCTGATTGTACCAGGTCGGGTCGCCCGAAGCCTTCAGGAAGGAATAGATGACCGGCGCCATCCACAGGCCCCAGCGCAGCACGCGCACCGCGTTCTCGACAAGGAGGTCCAGTCCCTCGAGGCTCGCGAGCTGGCGCAGCGGCCTGAGACTTCGCTGCAAGAGCGCGGTCAGGAAGAAGAGGTTGATCGAGAAGAGCGGCGCGGCAAAGACCCACTGGATCACGCCGGAGAGCGACTCGTCATAGAAGATCCGCACGCCGCCGTCGCCGAGCCCGAGATCCGTCGCGCCCCATTTCGAGAAGAGTGGACGAATGATGTAGGGATTCACCGGGCGCCCGTCGGCGCGGTAGTCGAGCGAGACATAAGCGTAGAATTTGTTGACGATCACCTCGATCTGACCTTGATCGAGATACCAGGCGATCGCTCCGGCCACGAGCCCGCCCAGCAGCGCGCCGAGGGCATAGACCCGCCAGCTGCGCAAATGCTGCCGGCGCTCTCGCCAGAGCTCGACCGCGTCGAACGCGGCGTCGACGCCCGCGAAGGCCAGCGCGCCGACGACGCAACCGAAGGAGAAACGATCGAAGGCCGCCGCCTGAGGCAGCGAAACGGAGAAGGCGACGCCCGCGCCCGCGCCGGCGACGAGGCCGCGCGCGAAATTGGTTCGGCGCCGGTAGGCCTGCTCGAGGCGGCCGAAGAAGGGCGGAGTGGAGTCCGTGCTCTCGAGGATCGCGCGCGCGAGCGGAAAGAGCGCCGCGCCGAGGAGCGCGCCGAAGATGGGCGGCGCCAAGACGATCAGCCAAACCAGCGGCTTCACGCTCAGGAAGAGGCGCGCCGCAAGCAGCAGCCCCATGAAGACGAGGCCGTAGACGAAGCCCTTTGCAGCGCCGCTCTTCCAATCCCCGAGCACGATGACGGCGAGCGACGGCGTGCCGCCGAGAAGTCCCGCGAGCGACTGGGTGACGAGATAGGTCTCTCCCCACAGGCCCGCCTGAGCCAGAGCGGCGGCGAGCGTCGCGCCGACGTCGGACAAGGGCGACGGGAGGTTGGGCGCGATGAAAGCCGCCACCGAGCTCGCCACATAGGGCGTGGCGGCCGCGAGCACGGCCGAGAAGAACAAGACCAGATGCGGACGCCACTCGCGCGGCAGGAAACGTCCCAGCGCCAGCGGCGCGCCTACGACGACCGCCTCGTTCAAGAGGAAAAGGATGTAGATGCGCCCGAGGAAGGCGGCGAGCGGCGTCGGCGCGTCGAGGCCCAGCAGGAAAAAGCGGCCGATCTGCGCTTCGGCGGGCGAGCCGATCGCCACGAGCAGGCAGAACAGGAAAGGCAGGGCGAACAGCGCGAGGCGGAGCGTCCAGGGCGCGCGTCCCGCGAGAATCCCGACCGCTGCGCAATAGAGAAAGGTGGCCGCACCCGCGCCCACGGCCGTCATGTGGAAAATGCTCGCGATGTTTTGCGGCGCGCTCCACAGCGGCACGGCGGGATCGATCAGTGAGGAGAGGACGACGACGGCGAAGAAGTCGACGGCCGCATAGGCGAGCCGCACGGAGACGGGGCGCCCGCGGCCGCGCAGCAGCAGCAGGGCCAGCGCCGCCGCGAGCCCGGCGATCACCGCATGACCGCCGCCGCGCGCGGCCTCGAAAGCCGCCGTCGCCGAAAGAGCGGCGCCGATGGCGGCGCGTTCGAAATTGCGAAGTCTGGTTCTCGTTTCGATGGACGATACCGACATCGCTTTCCTTTGCCTTAGAAATGCTCCGGGCGAACAAATCTTCGCCGAGGTCCCGCCGCCGGGCTTTCGCCTCCTTGCCGCATGTCCGGGCAAAAGTCGAGACGTGCCGCCTGCCGGGGCGAGCGGCGGAGTAGCGGAGTGAACGAGGACCCGATTGCCGTTGGGGAGAGCGGGACGCCCCTTCGCAGAGGAGCCGGAAGGGTCTATTATAGTCACGGAAAATACGTATGTCTCTCGAGGGCTCCGCCATAACATGGCGTCCATGAACGACACCGCAGGCGACAACGCGTCCCCGCCGGCCGAGCCGAAGCGGGCGGACGCGCCGAACGGGACGCCGGGCGGAGGCCCCGCGACCGAGCCGCGCGTCGCCAGTCTGTCAGCGGCGTTGCGCCGGGCGCGGCTCGACAATGCGAACCGCGCCGAGGCGCTCTCCGACATCAGAGGGGGCGAGATCGTCAGGCTCGAGGTCCTGCGCGACGCGATCGAGCCCGTCCTCGAGCAGCTTCCCGACGACTGCGATCTCTTCGACGTCGCGATCGCGCCGTCCGAGCGGCCGCGGCTCTTCATCGACCAGCTCGGCTTCATCGAGATCGGGCGCGAGCGGCGCGTTTACCGCTTCCTGCAGGACACGCGTCACGGCCGCATCCAGGTTTGCGAGAGCGAGAAGCCTGAAGTGATGGTCGAAGCCGTGACCGCCTATATCGCGCACCGGCTCATCGAGCGCGAGAAGGCGCTGGCCTCCGATTTCGCGGGCGGCGCGACGGCCGCAGACGCGGCGCGGACGGCGGCGAACGCCGCCGACGCCGGGCCGACCGCCCCGCGCCTCACGGCCCAAGCGTCCGAAGGCCGCGGGCGCGCCATGCAAGCCTATCTCTACTTCTGGGAGGTCGTCGGCGCGATCCTCGCCTTCGGCTTGCTGACGATGCTCGGCCGATGGCTCCTTCTGCATAGCCCCTGAGCCAGGAGTCACGCCGCCCCGAGCGCCAGAGCCTCGAGCCCGCCCAGTTCCCCGATCTCGTCGCCCGCTTCGCTCACCCCCCGCGCGCGCGCCGCGATCCTGATACGGTCGCCTTCGCGGGTGAGCTCGTAGAGATGATAGGCGGCGCCGGGATAATGGGCGCCGCGGCGGGCCGAGGCGGAAGCGACGCCGACTACCGGCGCCTCGCCTCCTGGACCGGGAAGGAAGCGCAGGCTCTGCGCGTGATTGTGGCCGTGGATGACGAGTTCGGCGCCTTGGCGCGCGATCGCCGTCTCGAAGGCTTGCGCGTCCTCGAGCCCGCGCAGCGGCCGCGCGCCGCCGCGATAGGGCGGGTGATGCACCATCACGACGCGCGCCAGTCCCTCGCGTTTCGTCATCTCGAGCACCGCTTCGAGCCTCGCGCATTGCTCGGCCCCGAGCCGGCCGGAGGCGATGAAGGGCGCGGTCGGCACGCCGGAGGTCAGACCGATCAGCGCGACGCCGGACCGCCGCCGCAGATAGGGAAAGCTCGAGAGGCCGTCATCGCCGGTCGTCCAGGAGGCGAAGGCTCCCTCGATGAAGGGCATCGCGCCCGGCACATAGGCGTCATGATTGCCGGGCGAGAAGCTCACGTCGCTCGGGGGTCCGAGCCGGGCGAGCCAGTCGCGCGCCGCCGCGATCTCGGCGGGCAGGCCGATGTTGACGACGTCGCCCGTCATCACGACATGATCCGGCTTTTGCGCGAGCAGGTCGTCGACGAGCCGCGCGAGCAAGCTCATGTCGTGCTGGCGCGAGCGCTTGTGCAGCCAGTTGGCGTAGCCCGTCGCGCGCTTGCCCAAAAGCTCGCGAAGCCTGGGGCGCGGGATCGGGCCGATATGGGCGTCGGAGAGATGAGCGAGCAGCAAGGCGCTTTCCTCACGCCGCGCCGATCAGCACGCCGGCCGCGAGCACGATGAGCCCGCCGACGACGATCTGGAAGACGGCTTGCAGGAAGGGCGTGTCCATGTAGCGCGCTCTTACATAGGCGATCGCCCAGAGCTCGAGAAGGACCACGAAAGCCGCGATCCCCGTCGCGATTCGGAAATGGCCCTCGACCGTGTCGGGCACAAGATAGGGCATGGTGTGGCCAAGCCCTCCCACCGTCGTCATCAGGCCGCAGACGCCGCCGCGCAGGAAGGGCGAGCCGCGGCCGGTGAGCGATCCGTCGTCGGAGAGGGCCTCGGCGAAGCCCATGCTGATCCCGGCCCCGATCGCGGCGGCGAGGCCGACGAGGAAGGTCTTCTCGTTGCTCTGCGTCGCGAAGGCCGCGGCGAAGAGCGGCGCGAGCGTCGAGACCGAGCCGTCCATCAAGCCGGCGAGGCCCGGCTGCACGTATTGCAGCACGAAGAAGCGGCTCTTGGTCCTCTCCTCCTCGGCGAGCGCGCCCTCGGTCAGCGTCGCCGCGGCGATGCGCTCGGCGACGACCTCGTGGCCGTGCTCCATCGCCGCGAGATCGCCGAGGAGCTTTCTGACCCCCACGTCGGTCGTGAGGTCGCGCGCCTTCTCGTAAAAACGGCGGCTTTCATATTCCATGACCTCCGCCTGCTTGCGAATCGTCTCGAGCGGCAGGTTCTTCGTCAGCCACACGGGCCGGCGGCGCAGAAAGCCCTTCACGTCCTCGCGTCGAATCGGCGGCAGATGCGGGCCGAAGCGCTTTTCATACTGCTCGAGCAGAAGATGGCGGTGCTTGCTTTCCTCGGCCGACATGCGCTCGAAAACCTCGGCCGAGGCGGGGTAGCGCTCGGCCAGGTCTTCGGCGAAGCTCATATAGATGCGGCCGTCTTCCTCTTCGGAGGAAATGGCGAGCGCCAAAACTTCGCGTTCGGTCAGGTCCGAGAAAGCTTTCAAGAGGGTTCTCTCCGGGTCGGCGACGTTCTAGAGCCTAAGGGCGGATTCCGCAAAAGTTGATAGACTTTTGCGATCGGAATTCGCTCCAGGTTTTTGATCTGGCCCGATTTCATGGCAGCGCGCTGCGGCGTCCTTCGCCACACACGAGGAGACGCCGTTGCGATGAGAGGAGACATGCAAGAACCGACCCCGCCCCGCGCGCGCCTCAGAACGCGAATTCTGACCCGCCTCGCGCTCATGACGCGGCCAATGACGCTTGGCGTGCGCGCGCTTGTCATCGATGAGAAGAACCGCGTGCTGCTGGTGCGTCACACCTATGTGCCGGGCTATTTCTTCCCGGGCGGAGGGGTCGAAGGCGGCGAGACGATGGAGGCGGCGATGCGCCGCGAGCTCGTCGAGGAGACCAATGTCGAGGCGCAGGGGCCGCTGACGCTGCATGGGATCTATCTGAACCGGGCCGCCTCGAAGCGCGACCATGTTGCGCTCTATGTGACCCGCGACTTCCGCCAGCTCGGGCCGCATGTCCCCGACCGCGAGATCGCCGAGGCCGGCTTCTTCGCGCTCGACGCCCTGCCCGCGACGACGACGCGCGCGACAAGGGCGCGCATCGCCGAGGCGCTCATGGGCGCCGGGCCGTCCGCCTATTGGTGAGGTCGTTACCCGCCCGCGGCTAAGCCTCGGCCTTTATTCGCTATTCGCTGTCGCGCCGCCTGTGCGGTCAGCTCCCCCCGCCGTCCGCCCCCGCCAGCGGCGCGATCTCCCGCCAGCCATAGGACATGTCCGGGAGCGTCAAGCCGAGCGTCGTCCAGGTTCCCTCGATCCCGGTCGCGACGCCGCCCAGCGCCTCGTAGAAACGCCGCGCCGGCGGATTGTCGCGAAAGACCCAGACCGAGGCGGCGCTCCAGCCCTGCCCCAAAAGATGGGTCGCCATCGCGCGCATCAGCGCGCGCCCGCCGCCGCGCCGCTGGCCGCGCCTCAGGATGTAAAGCGCCTCGAACTCCCCCGGATAGCCCAGAGAAACGAGCCTTTCGCTGCGCTGCGCGCCGCAGGTCGCAAATCCCACCGGCCCCTGCTCAGCAAACGCCAAGAGGAAGGCCGCGCCGGTCGCAGGCGCGCTCGCGACGATCTCCCGCCAGCGTTTCGCGCGCTCCGCGACATCGAGGTTTTGAAGCGTCTCGGCCGGCATCAGCGCGGCGTAGGACTCGCGCCACGAGGCGACATGAAGTTGCGCGATCGTCTCGGCGTCGTCCGGCGTCGCAGCGCGGATCAACGGCGTGACCATCGGAGCCTCCCGGCCGAGCCCGCCAAACGCGGCGGAAAGCCCGCTTTCGGCGCCGCCTCGCTCGTGCTACCTCGCCCCCCATGGACCTCGCCCTGCGCTTCGCGCCGCTTGCGCCCGAGGACGAAGCCGCCGTCGAAAAGCTCGACGAGCGCGCCTTCGGACCGGGGCGCTTCGCCCGCACCGCCTTCCGGCTGCGCGAGGACGTTGCTCCCGACTATGCGCTCTCCTTCGTCGCGCGCGTGGGCACGCTGCTCGTCGGCGCCAATCGGATGACGCCGATCCTCGTCGGCTCGGCGCCGGCGCTGCTGCTCGGGCCGCTCACCGTCGAGCCCGCTTTCCGCTCGCAAGGGGTCGGCGAGGCGCTGATGAAGCTCTCGCTCGACGCGGCGCGCATGGCTGGACACGGCCTCGTGCTGCTCGTCGGCGACGAGGAATATTACGGCCGCGTCGGCTTCGCCAGGGCGCCCTTGGGCAAAATCACGATGCCGGGGCCGGTCGATCCGAGGCGCCTCCTCTATTTCGAATTGCGCGAGGGCGCATTGGCTGCGACAAGCGGTCGGATGCGGCGGCGCTGAAGTCATCGTTTGAATGAGAGGGTCCTCTGTCTTCCTTGTTTCGGAAAGCCCCGCCGCTGCTCGCCGCGCGTTATGGGGCCCTCGTCGCCGAGGGCCGGATCGTGCGCGACGAAGCGCAATGCGAGGCGCTCGGCGCGCTCGACCGGCTGCTGGGCGAGCTCGAGGCGCAACGCCGCCCGCGACTGCCCTGGGGACTTGCCCGCAACAGTCAACCTCGCGGTCTCTATCTCTGGGGAGAGATCGGCCGCGGCAAGACGACGCTGATGGACCTCTTCTTCGAGGCGGCGCCCGTGCGGCGCAAGCGCCGCACGCATTTCCACGCCTTCATGGCCGAAGTCCACGCGCGGCTCCATGCGGCCCGCCGCGCCGGGAACGGCGGCTCCGATCCGCTGACGCGCGTCGCCGCGGCGCTGGCGCGCGAGACGCGGCTGCTGTGCTTTGACGAATTTGCGGTTTTCGACATCGCCGACGCAACGATCCTGGGGCGGCTCTTCTCGTCGCTCATCGCCGCCGAGGTCGTCGTCGTGGCGACCTCGAACGTCGAGCCGCGGCGCCTCTACGAGGGTGGACGCAATCGCGATCTCTTCCTGCCCTTCATCGACCTCGTCGAGAGGAGCCTGGAGGTCGTCGAGCTCGACGCGCTGAAGGATTTTCGGCTCGGCAAGCGCCGCGCCGAGGAGGTGTTTTTTCTCGTCTCCGACACTCAGGACGCCCTGCAGGCGCGCGCGCGCTTCGACACTGCGCCCTATGAGAAGGCGACGCTCGCCGTTGGCGCAAGGCGCCTCGAGATCGCCCGCGCGAACGGCAAGACGGCGCGCTTCGACTTCCACGAAATCTGCGGACGCCCGCTCGGCGCCGCCGACTATCTCGCGATCGCCAAGACCTTCGACACGGTCATCGTCAGCGACGTCCCGCGCATGGACTATGAGCGTCGCAACGAGGCGCGCCGCTTCATCACGCTCGTCGATATTCTCTACGAAGCCAAGGCGAAGCTCGTCCTTAGCGCCGAGGCCGAACCGGGCAAGCTCTATGACGCCGAGAACGGCTCGGAGGTCTGGGACATTCGCCGCGCCGCCTCGCGCATCGCCGAAATGCGCTCCAAGGACTATCTCGACGCCTGGGCTGAGCGCCGCCAAACGGTTTCGAGCCTTTAAATGAGCGCGTCGCACCGAGAACTCGATCAAAACTCCCGCGTCTTCCTGGTCGACGGCTCGTCCTTCGTGTTTCGCGCCTATTTCCAGTCGATCCGGCAGGACGCCAAATACAACTACCGCTCCGACCGGCTCCCGACCGGCGCGGTGAGGCTTTTCTGCGCCAAGATCCTGCAGTTCCTGCGCGACGGCGCGGCCGGCAAGATGCCGACGCATCTCGCGATCATCTTCGACAAATCCGAGGATTCTTTCCGCAGGGAGATCTATCCCGAATACAAGGCGCATCGGCCCGATCCGCCCGCGGATCTCGTGCCGCAATTTCCGCTGATGCGCGAGGCCGTGCGCGCCTTCGGTCTCAAGCCCATCGAGCAGGACCGCTACGAGGCCGACGATCTCATCGCCACCTATGCGCGGCTCGCGCGCGAGAAAGGCGCCGAGGTGCTGATCGTCTCGGCCGACAAGGATCTGATGCAGCTCGTGGGCGAAGGCGTCTCCATGTATGACCCGGCCTCGGGCGTTGCTGGCAAGTTCGGCGCGCGCGAGGAGCGGTTCATCGGCGAGGGCGAGGTGCGCGAGTATTTCGGCGTCGAGCCTAGCAAGGTCGTCGACGTGCAAGCGCTCGCCGGCAACTCGACCGACAATGTCCCCGGCGCCAAGGGCATCGGCGTCAAGACGGCCGCGCAGCTCATCGCCGAATATGGCGATCTCGACACGCTGCTCGCGCGCGCAAGCGAAATCAAGCAGCCCAAGCGCCGCGAGGCGCTGACCGAGCCGCAGAATGTCGAACTGATCCGCACCTCGAGAAAGCTCGTCGAGCTCGTGCGCGACGTGAACGTCGAAATTCCGCTCGAAGACCTTGGCGTTCACGATCCCGACCCGCAAAAGCTCGTGGCCTTCCTGCTGGCGATGGAGTTTACGACGATCACCCGGCGCGTCGGCGAGCTTTACGGCGTCGACCCTTCGAAGGTCGATCCAGACCTGGCGTTCGTAGGAGCCGGCGGCTGGCGAGGACGCAATGGCGACCCTGCCCCGCGACCGGAGGCGCTTCCTTCCCCGGCGTCCGTTCCCGAGAAACCGGATCTCACGCCGCAATCGCTTGCGGCCGAGCGCGCAAAACTTGCGCTTGCGACGCCGATCGACCGCAGCCGCTACGAGACCGTGCAAAGCCTCGAGCGGCTCGACGCCTGGATCGCCGACGCGTTCGAGGCCGGCGTCGTCGCCTTCGACACGGAGACGACCTCGCTTGATCCGATGACCTGCCATCTCGTCGGCGTCTCGCTCGCGCTCGCGCCGGATCGCGCCTGTTACATTCCGCTTGCGCATTGCTCCGGGCCGAATGATCTCTTCGGCGGCGCCGAGCCCGTCGCAGGCCAGATTCCGATGCATGACGCCATCGCGCGTCTGAAGCCGCTGCTTGAAGCCCCGGGCGTGCTCAAGATCGCCCACAACATGAAATATGATCTCACCGTGCTCGGCGGCTGCGGCATCACTGTCACGCCGATCGAAGACACGATGCTGATGTCCTATGCGCTGGACTCCGGCCGCAATAATCACGGTCTCGATGAGCTCGCGCAAAAGCACATTGGGCACAAGAACATCGCTTTCGGCGAGGTCGCCGGGACGGGAAAGAACTTCATCGGCTTCGCGCGCGTGGCGCTTGACCAGGCCACGCAATATGCGGCCGAGGACGCGGACGTCTGCCTGCGGCTGTGGCGCGTCCTCAAGCCCCGGCTTGCGGCGGAGGGCGCCACGACGGTCTATGAGACGCTGGAGCGGCCGATGGTCGCGGCGCTGCACGCCATGGAGATGCGCGGAATTGCGATCGACCGCACGATTCTCGCGCGGCTTTCGGGCGAGTTCGCGCAGGCCATGGCGCGGCTCGAGGATGAGATTTACCAAGCCGCCGGCGAGCGCTTCAATCTCGGCTCGCCCAAGCAGCTCGGCGATATTATCTTCGGCAAGATGGGCCTGCCCGGCGCGAAGAAAACCGCGACGGGACAATGGTCGACCTCGGCCTCGGTGCTGGAGGATCTCGCCGAAGAGGGAAACGGCTTCGCGCGGCTGATCCTCGAGTGGCGCCAGCTCGCAAAGCTTAAATCGACTTACGCCGACTCGCTGCCCGGCTTCGTCAACGCCACGACGGGACGCGTGCACACCTCCTTCGCGCTCGCGTCCACGAGCACCGGCCGGCTGTCGTCCTCCGACCCCAATCTGCAGAACATTCCGGTCAGAAATGAGATCGGCCGGAAGATCCGCGCCGCCTTCGTCGCGCCGCCGGGACGCGTGCTGATCTCAGCCGATTACTCGCAGATCGAGTTGAGGCTGCTCGCGCATGTCGCCGGCATTCCGCAACTTAAGAAGGCCTTCGCCGAGGGTCTCGACATTCATGCGATGACGGCGTCGGAGATGTTCGGCGTGCCGATCGAGGGCATGCCGTCCGAGGTGCGGCGGCGCGCCAAGGCGATCAATTTCGGCATTATCTACGGCATCTCCGCCTTCGGACTGTCAAACCAGCTCGGCATTCCGCGCGAGGAGGCGGCGCTCTACATCAAGACCTATTTCGAGCGCTTTCCTGGCATTCGCGACTATATGGACGCGATGAAGAAGACCGTGCGCGAGAAGGGCGTGGTCACGACGATCTTTGGGCGCAAATGCCACTTTCCGCGCATCGGCTCGGCCAACGCCTCCGAACGCGCCTTCTTCGAGCGCCAGGCGATCAACGCGCCGATTCAGGGCGCGGCGGCGGACATCATCAGGCGCGCGATGGTCCGCATGGACGCGGCGCTGCTTTCGGCAGGGCTCTCGGCGCAGATGCTGCTGCAAGTTCATGACGAGTTGGTCTTCGAGGCGCCGGAGGCGGAAGCCGAGAAGACGATCGAAATCGTCAAGCGCGTGATGGTCGAAGCGCCGCTCCCCGCCGTCGCTCTCGCCGCGCCGCTGAAGGTCGACGCGCGCGCGGCGCGGAACTGGGACGAGGCGCATTGAGGCAGCGCGGCTGCAGGTTGTCGGCTTAGCGCGATTTCCTGTCGTTCGAGGGACAAGCGCGCTCGTGGTTTAAAACCGACGCCTGGCGCCCGGCTTCACGCGCATGCGGCCGATCGCAGAGCTGCGACCGCCGCCCCCGCCGCGGCCTGAGAGTTGAGCTTGATGCTGCTTCGGCGCGAGCCCTGCGTGTACGAGCCCTGCGTGTAAACGTGTCAATATCCCGCCTACATTGTAGCTTAAAGGCAACGATGCATTACGTAGCGAGTGGACCCGTCGCGAGGGGCCGATCAATGAGTCACCTCGAACTCGAACTTGGCGTTAATGGAGACTGCGGCTCCGCCGCCGCGGTTTCGCGGGACGTGACGTTTGTCTAGGGCTCCCCACCAGCCCAGTCTAGGGTCGGCGTCTTCAATTATGCGATTTTTTTGTCGCGCATTTGGGAAACGGTGACATGAGTCGACTGGTGATCGTCTCCAACCGTGTCGCCGATCCGGAAATTCAGGCGTCTGGCGGGCTCGCGGTCTCCATCCTTCATGGGCTGCGCGAGCATGGCGGACTGTGGTTCGGCTGGAATGGCTCAATTGTCGCCGACGAATCCGGAGTCAGCATCGCCTGCACCCGTCACGACAACGTCACCATGGTGACGATGCCGCTCACAGAGCGTGAATTTGAGGAATATTACCTCGGCTATTGCAACAAAGGGCTTTGGCCCGTATTTCACTATCGCCTCGACCTCGCGCGCTTCACTCAGGAGAACAGCGAGAGCTATCGCGCGGTTAACAATCGCTTCGCGGAATCGCTCGCGCCGCTGCTGAAGCAAACCGATCTCGTCTGGGTGCACGATTATCATCTGATCCCGCTCGCCGCCGGCTTGCGCGCCCGCGGCGCCGCCAATCGCATCGGCTTTTTCCTGCATATTCCCTTTCCGCCGCCGGATGTGCTCGTCGCGATGCCCGAGCATGAATGGCTGATAAATACGATGCTCGAATATGACGTCGTCGGATTCCAGACGAAGACGGATCATGCCAATTTCTGTCGCTTCGTCTTCGGATTCATGGGTGGAGAAATGCTGTCGCAAGACACGCTGCTTGTCTCCGGCAAGCGGCTGATCGTCTCGGTATTTCCCGTGGGAATCGATGTGGATCACTTCGTCTCCATGGCGCAAACCCCGGAGGCGGAGACGCGCATCGAGAGATTGCATCGACGCGGCGAGGCCCGCGTGAACATCATTGGAGTCGATCGTTTAGACTATAGCAAAGGCTTGCCGGACAGGCTCCGAGCGTTCAAGCGGTTTCTGGAATTGTTTCCGCACCACCACAAAGCCGTGACTTTGATGCAGATCTCACCGCCGACGCGCGAGGATATCCAAGCCTACATTGACATCCGACACGAGCTTGAAGCGCTTTCTGGCCAAATCAACGGAGAGTTTGGGGATTACGACTGGACGCCGGTGCGTTACGTGCGCCGCAGCATCGCGCAGGATACGTTAGCTGCGCTGTATCGAGGAAGCCATGTCGGCCTCGTTACGCCGCTTCGAGACGGTATGAATCTGGTCGCAAAGGAATATGTCGCGGCCCAGGACGCCAACGATCCTGGCGTTTTGGTGTTATCACGCTTTGCCGGCGCGGCCGAGGATCTCGAGGAGGCCTTGATCGTCAACCCCTATGATGCGGACGAAGTCGCGCAAGCGATCCAGCGCGCGATCGTCATGCCACGAAAAGAGCGCATCGAGCGTCACCGCGCGCTCATGACGCGCATTCGCGCGCGCGATGGCCGAAATTGGATGGAAAGCTTTCTCAGCGCTCTGGGTGGCGAGATCGTCTCGACCCCGCAAGCTCCTGCTGACCTCGCTCGCCGGTAGCGCGCTTGTCGCTCGAGTGGGACCGTTCGAGCGACAAGAAATCGCGCCATTCCAAAAAGCTGGAGCGAACTCTCTCGCAAAAGTCCACCAACTTTTGCGAAAACTCGCTCTAAGAGCTGCGAAGCCTCCCCTGTGTTCCAAGCAAACTCAACGCGCGATATCCTTTCCCCCGCTCCTCTCGCCCGCCGCCGCCTTGCGGAAAAGCTCGGCGAAGAGAGCGAGCTCCGCGGGCGAAAGATCGGAGATCGCGACATAGCTGCGGTCGCCGTCGCTCCAGACCTCCGACGAGTAGCCTTGGAGCGCGCCGCGCGGGCTCGGGAGCGCGCCCGATGGAAGCTCGGTCAGCGCGATCAGATGTTGGCGGCGGCGGTAGACGAGCGTCGGCGCCGGCTGGCCGGCAACGATATCGATGCGCGCGCCGGCGAGCGGAAAGCCCTCGGTCGCCAAGTCGACAACGACCGTTGAGACGGGAAGTTTTCTCGCGAGCCAGGGCTTCACGACATGGCGGTCGCTTGCGGCGACATCGACGGGCTGATCGGCGATCTGGCCGCGTCGATAGGCGGAGATGATCGAGTCGAGCCTAGGATCGGGCGCCTCAGCGGAAAGCCACAGGCGATCGAGCCCGACGCCGAGCGCCATCGCCGCGGCGAGCGCCGGGATGAAGAGGCGCGGCCAAGATGTTTCTCGTCGGCGCGGCGCAGGCGCGCGAGGGGGCTCCGCCGCCGCCAGCGCCGTCACGCGCTCGCGAAGGCCAGCCGGCGCGCTCTCGGGCTCGAGTTTTTCGCGCAGCGCCCGCCGCAGGCCGACGACCGCCGCGTAGCGCGCCGCAAGCTCGGGCTCGTTTGCAAGCCTCTTCTCCAGCGCGAGCGCGCTCGCCGCGTCGAGCTCGCCGTCGGCGAGCGCGTTGATGAGCAGCGCGTCCCCGGCGCGGCTTTGATCCCGGTCGTCGGTCATGACCTTTGTCCCAGTGTCGCGAGCAGCAGCGCGCGCGCACGCGCCAGCCGCGACATTACCGTGCCGATCGGCGCGCCGGTCGCCTCGGCGATCTCGCGATAGGAAAGGCCGTTGATCTCGCGCATGACCAGCGCCTCCTTGAACACGAGCGGCAAGGCCTCGATCGCCGCGGTGATGCCTTCGCGATCCGTCTTGGCGATGAGCGCGTCCTCCGGCGTCGGCGACACGAGCTCCTGCGGATCGAGCTGCTGCGCGCGCACATCCTCCTCGCCCCCCGACAACACCAGAACATGGGGCCTGTTCTTGGCGAGCCAGGTGAAGGCCGTGTTGCGAATGATCGCCAGCATCCAGGCGCGGGAGTTCTCGACCAGGGCGCCGTCGAGCGCCTTCAGCGCGCGCAGGCAGGCCTCCTGCACCACGTCTTCGGCGTCGGTCGCATTGCCGGTCAACCAGCGCGCCAGCGAATAGGCGTCGTCGAGGTGCGGCAGCACTTCATGGTTAAAGCGCCGCCGCGCCGTCTCGCTGGTCACGTTTCACCATTGCGGCTGATCAGGGCGTCACCTTGATCTCGCCCTTCATTTGCGGATGCAGGCCGCAAAAATAGACGAAATCGCCCGGATTGTCGAAGACGTAGGCGAAGCTGTCGTCCGTATCGAGCGATTTCGAACGCGCCTTGCCATCGGCGAGAACGACCGTGTGCGGAATATCGTCGTGATTGACGAAACGCACCGTGGTTCCGGCCTTCACCGTCCTCTCGGCGGGAGTGAAGGCGAAATTGTCGATGGCGATCGTCGTCTCCGCCGCCTTGGCGGCGCCCCCGGCAAGGAAGGCGAGAGCGGTCGCGACAGAGACAAGCTGTAACGAACTGCGGGTCATGGCGTCCTCTCTTCAACCGGCCAAAGAGGAATTGGCGATGGCCAGCGGCGCTTGCCCCCGCTTCACCGCCACGCTCGTAATGCCGAGCAGGCCGTGCAGCTCGCCTGCCGGAACGAGCTTTGGGCCCGGCGACGGCGCGGTTCCCGGCGCCGGCTGCGGAAAGGCGGTCGAACGCGCGGTGTGGAAGATCACGTTGTCTTCCACCTTCTGCATGAGCTGGTGGATGTGGCCGTTGAGAACGCTGACCGACCCGAAACGCGCCAAGAGCTTCAGCGCCTCAGCGGCGTCCTGCGTCCCCCAGCCCCACTCGGGCGCGATCGTCCACAGAGGAACATGGGCGAAGACGACAATGGGAGTGGAAGCGGCTTTTGCGCGAAGGTCGTCGGCGAGCCAGGCGAGCTGTTCGGCCCCGAGATTGCCCATGCCGCCCGCCTTCAGGTCGAAGACGTTGTTGAGGCCCACGAAATGCGCGCCGCCGTGGTCAAACGAATACCAGCCCATGCCCTTCGAACCCCGGCCGTAGCGGTCGAGGTAGGCTTGGCCGTTGTTCTCGTCGATGATGTCGTGCTCGCCGGGAACGTAATGCGCCTCGAGCTTGGCGCGCGCGATCCTCTGCTCTGCGTCGTCGAACTGCTGCGGCTTGGAGAGATGGGTGATGTCGCCCGTGTGGATCATGAAGGCGGGCTTTGTCGGAAGCGCGCCGATCTTGGCGATGGCTTCCTCCAGCGTGCCCAGCGCATTGGGGTTCGCCGGCTTGTCGAAGCCGATGTGGCTGTCGGAGATCTGCACGAAGGAGAAGCCCGTCGCGGCGGCCTCTGCCCCGCCGATGAGCTGCGCCCCTGGCACGCCTCCCGATAGCGTCCATACGAGACCGGTTCCGGCCCATGTCATGCATTCCAGCGCTTGCCGCCGGTCGACGCCGTTGCCTTTCTGATTGTTGCTCATCTTAAGCCTCCTGTCGCCGGCTCGCGGCCGGTCAAAGAGGAGACTCGGGGGGTGGCGGCTTTATTCCGCCAAAATTTTCAAAAGCTCGGGTGTCGTTGCCAACCTTGAGGATCGAGGCCGGGAATAATGAGGGCCGATTACGGGTCTCCTCTAAGTCCTCTCTGGGCGGGACGCCTCGCCAAACGAGGAGACGATCGCGCGCGTCGCTCCAGCGCAACGGTTCATTTGCACTTGTCGGACAGGCGCGTCGTGAACCTCTAAATCATTCTGCGGGAGGGAACCGATGGAATCTCTACTGATCAAGCGTGGCGGCGGACGCGAATTGGCTGTCGTCCTGCACGGTCCCGATGGCTCGCCAAAGCAAATGCTGAGCGTTTTCGAGGCTGTGGGAGAGCGATCGGAGGACACGGATATCCTTGCGCCCATTCTGCCCTACGGCGGTCTTTTCGGGCTGCTCGACACGACACCGGTCGAGAAAATCGTTCGCGAGGTCATCGAAGAAATCGACAAGGCGCTCGCCGAGCGTGAACGGTGCGATGATGGCGGCGTTTACGAGCGCTTCGTCCTGATCGGCTATAGCGCTAGCGCGGTGATCGCGCGCAAGGTCGCCATCGTCGTGCATGGCGAGACCTCCGAGGCCCCGTTCGTAACAGATTTGAGAGGGCTCGAGAGACCCTGGGCGGGCGGCGTCGAGCGGATCATTCTCTTGGCGGGCATGAGCAACGGATGGGCCCCCGCAGTCGCGCGCGATTGGCTTCAATCGGCCTTTTGGACGCTCGCCTCCTGGTATTGCGTGCTGCTTTCGATCTTTAGGCTTCCCGTCCCGACGTTGTACGCCCTGCGGCAGGGGCAGCCGTTCATCGTCCAGACGCGTCTCGAATGGCTGGCTCTGACGAGATCCGAGCGGCTGGCGATGAAACGGGCGGCGCACGCGCAGGCATTGCGCCTACGAGGCGGCCGATGCTCCTCTTCGGAAGTTCTGCCCGCGATCTTCGTTGTACAATTGCTGGGCGCCATCGACGATTTGGTCTCGCCGGACGACGCGGTCGATATTGTCGTCCGCAAAGGCGACGCCGCCTCCTTCGTGCTGATCGAAACTCCCGACACCACGCATCATGGGGCGATAAGAATGCGGAAACCGACAGAGGAACAGCGCGCGACGCTGGAGAGCACGCTGACGGGCGGCTTGGGGCCGAACGCGAAATCGCTCGCGATTGTGTGTCGGGAGCTTTCTCTCTCCGATCAGGCGCGGTTTCTGCTGCTGACGAAATCCGTGAGCGACAATCGCAAGGACCTCGAGAAAATCGCGATCCGCGCCGCCCATATGGCCGATACGCTGCCCGCTGACCCGGACGAAAACGTGAGCGACGTCGTTTTCGTGATCCATGGCATCCGTGACAAGGGTTTCTGGACCCAAAAAATCGCGCGCGCCATCAAAGAGGAAGCCGACGGAGAGAAGCGCGTGTTCCGCACGTTCACAGGAACCTATGGCTATTTCGCGATATTCCCCTTCCTGGCGCCGTGGGTCCGTCATTGGAAGACGGGTTGGCTGATGGAGCAATGTGTAGTGATGCACGCGCTCTATCCAAAGGCGAAGTTTTCCTACGTCGGCCATTCGAACGGCACCTATCTTCTGGCGCGCGCCTTGCTGCGCTATCCGGCGGCCAGGTTCCACCACGTCGTCTTCGCGGGCAGCGTCGTACGTTGCGATTACCCGTGGCGTAGGCTCTTGTCCGACGCACCGGAAAATCGACCTCGACAAGTCGGCAAGATTCTCAACTACGTCGCCACCGAGGATTGGGTCGTCGCGATTTTCGCGAAAGCGTTTCAAGCGCTAACATCCCTGTTCGACATCGGTAGCGCCGGATACGATGGTTTCGACGAACATAGGCGGCCCGCTCATCATCCGGATCTACACGAAGCCAAATTCATCGTCGGATCGCATGAAGCTGGCATTCGCGAAGCCCACTGGAGAGACATTGCGCGCTTCATCGTGCATGGCGAACCGCCGACCGATGATGCGCCCCGCGAGGCGCCCCCGAATGGAAGGCCGTTCAGCCGAAGCTTTTGCGCCTGACGAGCGCGGCGTCGCCCGGCCTGTTAATCGTGTGGACGATCTTGGGCGCTCTGTACATATGGTCGCTCGCGGCAATTGTGTCAGCGGCTTGGCTCCCCGTGCTCTATTGCGCCGCCATCTACTTCTTTGTCACGCGATTCTGATTGGGGGACGCCCCGGCCGATGAAATCTTTTTTCCTCACTGCAAAACGATCGGCGCTTCCCAGGCGCCGCGGTCGGTCACCAGAGTCAACGTCGCGGCCAGAGGCTCTTTGGGAGCGGCCCGGGCGCCGCTCGCCGAGTAAAGCGTCAGCGCAAAGCCCTCGCCCGCGCGCGTCGATTCCAGCGACCACGGGTCCGCAACTTCGCAGAAAACGTCGAGCAGCGCGCCCTTGCCGTGATAGTCGATACGCCAGCCGCCGGCCTCGCCCTCGCGGCGCAGGGTCAGCATGCGCAGCGCCTCGGCCGGTTCGAGGCGCTTTGGCACGTTCTCGGCCAGAACACGGGCGATTTGCGCCGCATGCGGAGAGGACGCGCCAGGGCTGAGCAGCAGGCTCAAATGCGCGCGGACCGGCAGGCAGATTTTGTCGCAAGCCGCGTAATCGAGATTGAGATCGAGCTTGACCGGAAGTCTTGCGTCGCGCGGCCGCACGCGCAAGGGAAGAAGCGCCTTCGTTTCATAGCCGGCCACGACGCCGCCGGCCTCTTTTATGTGTCTGGGAACGGGAAAAAGCGTCTCGACGCCCGCAAGATTTTCGGAAGCCGAAAAATCAAGCGTCGGCGCGACGCCCGCCTCGCCCGGCGTTCGCCAATAGGTCACCGCCTTTGGGGCGAGACCAATCTCGAGCGCCGCGAGCCGCGCGCCGTCGGGCTCGTCGTTCCCAGCGAGAAGCCGTGCCGACGACAATCGTCCGACCGAAGGATCGGAGGCGAAAGGCTCGGCGTTAGCAGGCCGGCACGAAAAGATGACAGCGAGAAGAAGAAGCGGCGTCGCTCTTAACCAGCGCATTTTGTACTCCGAAGCTCTCGACGACGCGCCGGTCAAGCCTTATCTGATCAAGCTCGATCCATGAGCACGGACCCGGGGCGCGCGGCAAGATCTTGTCCGAAAACCGACAACGGTCTTCTTCAAAAATTCCGCCTGTTTCGCGGCGGAACGAACTTCGCGCCTTGTCGACGGGGCGCGGCGGGCGTAGCATAACTTTATGAAACCGACTCGTGACAAGCAACCCGCCTCGAAGGCCGCTGGCCGAGATCACGCTCGACCGGGCGAGGAGGAGTCCGACAACAGCGCCGGGCGTGAGGCGCCAGCCGCGGCCGCACGTAAGCGGAGCGTTTCGGAAGGCGCCGGCGCCGCAGCGAGGGGCCACTTTTTGCAAACGGAGTCGAACGCGTTTCTCGACGGGCAATTGCTGATCGCCATGCCCGGCATGGCGGATGAGCGCTTCGCGCGCTCGGTGATCTACATGTGCGCGCATTCGGCCGAAGGCGCGATGGGCATCATGTTGAACCGCGCCTCGAGCGTGCGTAATTTTCCGGAGCTCCTCGAGCAGCTGCGGGTGATCGACTCCGCCGAGCGGATCAGCCTGCCAGCGACCGCGCGCAACGTGCAGGTGCTCTCGGGCGGGCCGGTGCAGACCGATCGCGGCTTCGTGCTGCATACAGGCGATTTCTTCATCGACAATTCGACGCTCAAGATCAATGACGCCATGTCGCTGACCGCGACGATCGACATTTTGCGCGCGATTGCCATCGGGCAAGGACCGGACCGCGCGCTACTGGCGCTCGGCTGCGCCGGCTGGGACGCGGGGCAGCTCGAAAACGAAATTCAGCTCAACGGCTGGCTGCATAGTCCCGCCGATCCCGCGATCCTCTTCGATCACGATCTCGACACGAAATATGTGCGCGCGCTGCGCTCGATCGGCGTGGATCTCGGCAAGCTGTCGCTGCACGCCGGGCACGCGTGAGACGAAACCTCCTCACGGCGTCGGGTTGGTGTAGACGCTGTGGATCGCGTCGATCCGCGCCTCAATCTCCGGGGTGATCTTGACGGAAATCGCGTCGATGTCGGTCTTCAACTGCGCCATCGTCGTCGCGCCGATGATCGCCGAGGTGACGAAGCTGCGCGAGGCGGCGAAGGCGATCGCGAGCTGCGCCAAATCGAGCCCCAACTCCTTCGCAAGCGCAAGATAAGCGTCGATCGCCGCGGCGGCGCCGGGCGTTTCATATCGCTGCCCACGGCTCGAAAAGCGTCGTGCGCGCGCCGGCAGGCCTCGCGCCCTTCTGATATTTGCCGGTGAGATAGCCTTGCGCCAGCGGCGAATAGGCGAGAAGCCCCACCTGCTCGCGCCAGGCGAATTCAGCGAGCCCCATTTCAAAAGCACGGTTCATCAGATGATAGGCGTTCTGGATCGAGACGACGCGCGGGCCGACGCCCGCTTCGGCGGCGCGCAGAAAGCGCGCGACGCCCCATGGCGTTTCGTTCGATAGGCCGATGTGACGAACCTTTCCCGCGCGCACGATCTCCGCGAGAACGGCGAGCGTCTCCTCGATCGCAACCTCCTCCCGCACGCTCGGCTCGCGCCAAGTCGAGCCGCCCGCGCCAAAGAGCGGCACGGAGCGATCGGGCCAGTGGAGCTGGTAGAGATCGATGTGGTCGGTTTGCAGACGTTTGAGAGAGCCCTCAATCGCCTCGAGAATGTTCTTGCGATCGAGCTTTGGCGGACTGCGGTCCTTGCGCAGCCAAAGCATCTCGCTGCGACCGGCGACCTTCGTCGCGATGACGACCTTATCGCGATGGCCCCGGGACGCGAGCCACGAGCCAATGATGCGCTCGGTCGAGCCTTGGGTCTCGGGGCGCGGCGGGATCGAATAGACCTCCGCGGTGTCGAGGAAATTGATCCCGCGAGAAAGCGCATAGTCGAGCTGCTCGTGGCCTTCGCTTTCGCTGTTCTGCTGGCCGAAGGTCATCGTGCCGAGGCAGAGCGCCGAGACGCGAAGATCGGTTCTTCCAAGCCGGCGAAGCTCCATGTGAAATCTCCGAGAGTTGAGAATCCATTAGGCTATCGGAGCGCGATTCGCATCCCGCGCACAAGTCGAGCCGCGCCGCAGCGGGAACCCCGAAGCGATACACCGTCGCGAGACGGCCGGAGTCGTCGGGCCGAGAGGCGCGCTGAGGCGAAGATCCCTCGAGGCGGAGTCTCTTGACTACCTGCCGAACCGGGCCGCCGCCTTCATGGGGCGCGGCGCGACGACGCCGAGAAGCTCGACCCGGTCGAATTCTCCGGCAATCTTATTCGTCCAGGTGCGCACATAGCCGCGCAGCACAAAGGAATGGCTGGCCGGTGCGCCATCGGCGTCGAGATTGGCGACATAGCAGGAAAAGGGCGCGCCGGCGAGCTCGACCTGCTCGTAAGCCATTTCATCGAGCTTCGGGATCGTGATCTCGCCCGCCGTGTTGACCTTCTCGAAATATTTGCGATGCACCTGCGGATCCCACTCAAAGAAGGTCGTGTCGTTTACGTGGTTCTTGACGAGATAATAATGCGCGTTCGGGACGAAGGGCGCGATCTGCTCGATCTCGTCGAGCGAGGAAAGGGACGGGCCGAGCACGTGAAATACGAGGAAGTTGAATTCGCCGGCCGCCACCGCGTCGAGAAAACCCATATTCTTGAGCGTCTGCAACGCCGTGGTGAAGCCGCCGGCGCGCAGGTCGATGACGCTGACCTTGAGTTCAGCGGTCTCCAGCGTGTCGACGATCTTCATCTGGTCCGCCGTCGAGGTCAGATCGACGACGGTAGTTTCCCTCGAATGGAAGCGTTGCAGCGCGCCTCTCGGGAATTCCGTATCGAAAGCCCGGGTGAGGACATTGCGGGCGAGAAGGTAATCCAGCATCGCGCGGGCCACCGTTGTTTTGCCCACGCCGCCCTTGTCTGCGCCGATGAGAACGACTGACGGTTTCACCTTCTCCTCCTTTCGCGGGGGATTGCGAGCCGCGGGAGCGGTTCGGGCCGCGCTCCCGCTCTTCGCGGGTCGAACGCTGGACGGGGCGGCGGATCTTTTCGTTCGAGAAGGATTTCGTGGCATTGGCGCTCCCTTTGCCGCCCCCGCGCCCTCGGGGCAGCCTAGACCTGTAGAGCGAATGTTTGGCGACATCCCCGATCCGAGAGCGCTAAACAACTCTGTTTTATTGTGCAATCTAATATTGGCCGATTTGGATAGGTGAATTGACTTGGCTCGGGGATGGGTATTTAAAGACAGCAAGCACGGTTGAACGTCCGGCGGTCCCGCGCAGCTAAGGAGAAGGCCCGAAAAATGCAGGAAGCGGCAGCGCGCGTTCGTCAGCGCCATGCGGTCGTGCTCGTTGAGGATCGGCAAGGCGAGGTTCACGAGCTCGAGACGCTCGAAGGCTGGCGTTTGATGGAGATCCTGAGAGATCACGGCGTAGGCATGGACACGAATTGCGGCGGCTCGCTCGCCTGCGCGGAATGCCATGTGCTGATCGATCCCGCCTGGATGGACCGGCTGCCGCCGCCCTCCGAGGAGGAGCTGGAAAAGCTCGACGAACTGCCGCTGATCCATGAGAACTCTCGGCTCTCCTGCCAGATTCTCTGGACCGACGACTATGACGGCATGAAAGTGACCGTCGCTCAGGCGACCTGATGGCCAAACCAACGCATCCGCAGATTTTGATGGCGAGCGACCTGCGCGACGGGGAGGTGCTCTTCCTTAGCGCCGAAGGCTGGGTGCGCGACGCGCGCGCCGCCGCGGTCGCGCGGGACGCAACGGAGGCCGCCGCGCTCGAAGCGCGCGGCAAGGCCGACGTCGCCGCCAACAAGGTTGTCGACGTCTATCTCGCAGAAGTCGAGCTTGACGCCGCCCTGGGCCCGCGGCCGTTGCATTTTCGCGAGCGGGCCCGGCTTGCCGGACCGAGCGTGCGGCGCGACCTCGGCAAGCAGGCTTGCGCGGGAAAAGTCGGGAGCTAAGCAATGAACGCGCATGACCAGGGTCATGCGGCGCGCGCCAACGCGCCGACCACGACCTATCTCTACGACGCCTACGACAAGGCGTTCGTGCAGGCGCGAGTTGCGGAGTTCCGGGAGCAGGTGCGCCGGCGGCTTTCCGGCGCGCTGAGCGAGGAGGAATTCCGGCCGCTGCGCCTGATGAACGGCCTCTATCTGCAGCTTCACGCCTATATGCTGCGGGTCGCCATTCCCTATGGCACGCTGACCTCGCCGCAAATGCGGCGGCTCGCCGAGATCGCCGACAAATGGGACAAGGGTTACGGCCATTTCACGACGCGCCAGAACCTGCAATACAACTGGCCGAAGCTCGTCGACGTTCCAGACATTCTCGGGGCGCTCGCGGACGTCGAGATGCATGCGGTCCAAACCTCCGGAAACTGTATCCGCAACGTCACGGCGGACCAGTTCGCGGGCGTCGCGCCGGATGAATACGAGGACCCGCGGCCGACCGCCGAGTTTCTGCGCCAGTGGTCGAGCCTGCATCCCGAGTTCAGCTTCCTGCCGCGCAAATTCAAGATCGCGGTGAGCGGCGCGAAAGAGGATCGCGCCGCGATCAAATTCCACGATATCGGCTTGCGGGTTCACGCCAATGAGCGGGGAGAAGCCGGCTATGAGGTCATCGTCGGCGGCGGCCTCGGACGCTCGCCCTTCGTCGGCAAGACCGTGCGCGCATGGCTGCCGCGCGCCGATCTCCTCGCCTATCTCGAGGCGATCCTGCGCGTCTATAACCGCTTCGGCCGGCGCGACAACAAGTTCAAGGCGCGCATCAAGATCCTCGTGCATGAGACGGGCCTGGAGCAGCTGACGCGCGAGATCGAGGCCGAGTTTGCGGCCATGGACCGGGCGCCTTTCGCCTTCGACATCGAGGAATTCGAGCGCATCAGGCGCTTCTTTTCGCCTCCGCCCTACGAGACGCTGCCCGAGCGCTCGGAGACCCATGAGGAAGCGCGCCGCAAAGACGCGGCCTTCGACGCCTTCGCAAAGACGAACGTCGCGGAGCACAAGATCCCCGGCTATGCGATCGTGACGGTTTCGCTGAAACCTATCGGCGGCATTCCTGGCGACGCGACTTCGGATCAGATGCGCCTGCTCGCCGACGCCGCCGAGCGCTTCGGTTTTGGCGAGTTGCGTGTGAGCCATGCGCAGAACATCGTGCTGCCGCATGTGAAGCAAGACGATCTTTTCGCGCTCTGGCGGCTCCTCGACGACGCCAACCTCGCGACGCCCAACGCCGGACTGATCTCCGACATTATCTCCTGCCCCGGCCTCGATTACTGCGCGCTCGCCACAGCGCGCTCGATCCCGATCGCTCAGGCGATCTCGAACCGCTTCAGGGATCTCGAGCGCCAGCGCCTCATCGGCGAGCTCGGCATTAAAATCTCCGGCTGCATCAACGCCTGCGGCCATCATCACATCGGCGCGATCGGCGTGCTCGGGCTCGAGAAACGCGGCAAGGAATCCTACCAGATCACGCTCGGCGGCGATCCGACGCTCTCGGCTGCGATCGGCGAGCTTTTGGGGCCCGGCGTCGCCGCCGAGAATGTCCCAACCGTCATCGAGAGCCTCATCGAAATCTACCTGCGCGAACGCCGCGACGGCGAGCGCTTTCTCGACGCCTGGCGGCGACTGGGACAGGCGCGCTTCAAAGAAGCGCTGACGCGGGAGGGCGAAGATGGCGCTGATATCTGAAGGGCGTTTCGTCGAGGACAGCTGGCGGCGTCTCGCCGAAGAGGAGAGCCTGCCCAATAGCGGAAAGTGCATCGTCTCCGAAGCGCGTCTCGCCGAAGCCGCCAGCGCGCTCCCTGCGGAGGCGCCGCTCGGCGTCTTGCTCGCCAACACGGCCGATCCTGCAAAGCTCGCGCCCTATGTTTCACGCCTCTCCCTCGTCGCGATCTCATTTCCCGCCCATGGCGACGGCCGCGGCTTCTCGCTCGCGCGGCTGATCCGGCGCGCGGGCTTTACCGGCGAACTGCGCGCGAGCGGGCGGCTTATCGCCGATCAGGCGACGCATGCGCTGCGCTGCGGCTTCGACACGATCGAGATCGCCTCCGACATCGCCTCGCGGCAGGACGCCGCGCAGTGGTCGGCCGCGCTTTCGAATTACAAAGCGTTCTACCAGCAGGGCTATACGAGCCGCGAGACGATCCTCGAGCAAAGACGAAAGGCGCGCGGATGAAGCCTTCCCTGGTTGACCTTCTCGAACCGCGTCTCGCGCCGCTCGATCTCGCGCATCGTCTGACGCTCGCGCGCGAGGTGATCCCGGGAAGGATCGTCTTCACGACGAGCTTCGGGCTCGAGGACCAGTGGATCGCGCACACGATCTTCACCCAGGGGCTCGACATCGAGGTCGCGACTCTCGACACCGGAAGGCTCTTTCCCGAGACATACGATCTCTGGGAGCGCACCGAGGCGCGCTATGCGAGACGCATCGCCGCCGTCTATCCGAAACCTGAACCGCTCGAAGCCTTCGTTCGGGAACATGGCGTCAACGGCTTCTATCGGTCGGTTGAGAACCGCAAGACCTGCTGCCACATCCGCAAGGTCGAGCCGCTCTCCCGATTGCTCGCGGGAGCTTCGGGGTGGGTGACCGGACTGCGCGCAGATCAGTCGAGCGCCCGCGCAAATGTGACGATGATCGAATATGACGAGGCGCACCGCCTGGTGAAGCTCAATCCCCTTCTCGACTATTCCCGCGACTCGATCGTCGCCCTGACCGAAGAATTCGACGTGCCGGTCAGCGAGCTGCACGCGAAGGGCTATTTGTCGATCGGCTGCGCTCCCTGCACGCGCGCGGTGAGGCCCGACGAAAGCGAGCGCGCCGGCCGCTGGTGGTGGGAAGAGGACGAGAAGAAGGAGTGCGGACTGCACGTCGGCGAGGACGGCGTCCCGCGGCGACCGCCAGCGAGACAGGCCACGGCGCGATGACCTCACTCGGCCCCAATCGGCTTGGCCATCTCGACAGGCTCGAGGCGGAAAGCATCCACATCATGCGCGAGGTCGTCGCCGAATGCGAGCGGCCGGTCATGCTCTATTCGATCGGCAAGGATTCGGCCGCGATGCTGCATGTCGCGATGAAGGCCTTTTATCCTGGCAAGCCGCCCTTCCCGCTGCTCCATGTCGATACGACATGGAAATTCCGCGAGATGATCGAATTCCGCGACCGCCGCGCCAAGGAGCTCGGCGTCGAGCTGCTCATCTACACCAATCCCAAAGGGATCGAGATGGGCATCGATCCCTTCGTGCACGGCTCGAAGCTTCACACCGACGTCATGAAGACCGAGGCTCTGAAGCAAGCGCTCGACAAATGGCGCTTCGACGCGGCTTTCGGCGGGGCGCGTCGCGACGAGGAAAAGTCGCGCGCCAAGGAGCGCGTGCTCTCTTTCCGCAGCGCGCAGCATCGCTGGGACCCCAAGAACCAGCGCCCGGAGTTCTGGCGCCTTTACAACACGCGCAAGGCGCAGGACGAGAGCCTGCGCGTCTTTCCGCTCTCCAACTGGACGGAAGCCGACGTCTGGGACTATATCGCGCGCGAGAACATTCCGGTCGTGCCCCTCTACTTCGCCAAGGAGCGGCCGGTCGTGCGGCGCGATGGAGCGCTGATCATGGTCGATGACGACCGCATGAAGCTACGCCCCGGCGAAGCCGTCGAGCATAGGAAAGTTCGCTTCCGCACGCTGGGCTGCTACCCGCTCACCGGCGCGATCGAGAGCGAGGCCGAGTCGCTCGACGCGGTGATCGCCGAAATGCGCGCAAGCCGCTCCTCGGAACGGCAGGGGCGCCTGATCGACCATGACGGCGCGGCGTCCATGGAGCAGAAGAAGCAGGAAGGCTATTTCTAAAATGCACGGCGTTCCTGCGCAGTCTTCCCCTCGCCGGGCCCTAGCCGACAAGCCGCTCTTGCGCTTCATCACCTGCGGCTCGGTCGACGACGGCAAATCGACCTTGATCGGCCGCCTGCTCTATGACGCAGGGTTGGCCCTGGACGATTTGATCGAGACGCTGGAGAAGGACTCCAAGAAGCACGGCACGCAGGGCGAAGCGCTCGATTTCGCGCTGCTCGTCGACGGGCTCGCGGCCGAGCGCGAGCAAGGCATCACCATCGACGTCGCCTATCGCTATTTCGCGACCGACAAGCGCAAGTTCATCGTCGCCGACACGCCGGGCCACGAGCAATATACGCGCAACATGGCGACCGGCGCCTCCACCGCGGAGCTCGCCGTGCTCTTGATCGACGCGCGCAAGGGCGTGCTGAGCCAGACGCGCCGCCATGCGGTGATCGTCTCGATGCTTGGGGTACGCCATGTCGTGCTCGCGATCAACAAGATGGATCTCGTCGGCTACGACGAGGCGACCTTCCGGCGCATCGACGCCGAGTTTCGCGACTTCGCCCGCCATCTGCGCTTCCTCTCGATCGAGGCCATCCCGCTCGTCGCCAAGGACGGCGACAATCTCGTCCATCAAAGCGCGCACATGCCTTGGCGGGAAGGCCCATCGCTTCTCGCCTATCTCGAAAGCGTCGAGGTCGACCGCGGCGCGCTCGTGCAGCCGTTCCGCTATCCGGTGCAATGGGTCAATCGGCCGAGCCACGATTTTCGCGGCTTTTCCGGCTTCGTTTGCGGCGGCAACGTCAGGCCCGGCGACCTCGTCCGCATTCTGCCGACCGGCCGCGACACGACGATCGCGCGCGTCGTCGGCGGCGAGGGCGATCTTAGCGCGGCGGTCGCCGGCCAATCCGTGACCTTGACGCTCACGGAAGAGATCGACGTGTCGCGCGGCGACATGCTGGTCTCCCCGGCCTCCCCCGCCAAGGTCGGCGACAGGCTCAAGGCGCGGCTGCTGTGGCTCGTGCGCGAGCCGCTCGTCTGCGACAAGAGCTATCTTCTAAAGCTTGCGACGCGCACGGTCCCGGCCGCGGTGAAGAACGTCACGGCGCGCGTCGAAATCGAGACGGGGCTCGCCGCTCCGCTAACGGAAGCCGGCGAGACGCTCGCCTTCAACGCGATCGGCGAAGCGGAGATTGAACTCGCCCAGCCGATCGTCTGCGACCGCTATCTCGAGAATCGCGAGACGGGCGGCTTCGTCCTCATCGACCGCGTGACGAATGAGACGGTCGCGGTCGGCCTCGTGACCGAGGCGGGAACTGCGGCAAAAAGCGGCGCCTCCTTTCTCGAGGCGAGCTATTCATCGATGGAAGGTCTGCCGCAGCCCTCAGGCGAGCCCGTGGCGACGCGACGCACGAGCTTCCTGAAGTCGCTATCCTGGCGCGGGTTCGGAAGCGTGGTGACCTTCGCGATCGTCTTCGGTTTCACCCGCGACTTCGGCCTCTCGCTCGCAATCACCGTGACCGAGGCGGCTGCGAAAGTCGGCCTCTATTATGTGCACGAGCGCGCTTGGACGCGTCGCAAGGTCGCTACGTACGAACGCGCGGCGCCACCGGACGATGTTGGGCTTTGACGGCCGCAGCATAGGCGCGGAGTGGAGGCGCAGTGTCCATGCTTCCTCAGTCGCCGTACCTTGAATTGTCGAGCCGCTGATTGCGTCGATGCGCCGCGGTTCCGGCAAGCGCCCGCATTGAGCTCATGACCGACGCCGCTCGTGAAGCGGCGAGTGTTAAGGCGGACGCCGCCGTTGAGCTATTGATCACCGCAATCCGGTGAACGCGGGTTCGTCCAGTTTCTCGAACGATGTAGCGCTGCCAGTGGGCCGCATCGCCTAATACCAACCCGCGGTGATCAAAACTCATGGGCCCAATCGCGCAGTCCGATGGACATGATGCGCCAGGGCTGATCGACGAGCTTGTTCCAGGCGTCGCAGCAGTGATCGACGATGTTGTCGTAGGAGCTGAACACGCGGTTGGACAGCCAGTTGTCGCGCAGGAACTGCCAGACGTTCTCGGTTGGATTGAGCTCGGGGCATTTGGCCGGCAGCGGCAAGATGGTGATGTTTTCGGGGACTTCGAGCTTGGCGGTCATGTGCCAGCCGGCCTGATCGAGCATCAGCACGGCGTGGGCGCCGGGCGCGACGCGCGCGGAGATTTCCGCCAGGTGCAGGTTCATCGCGTAGGTGTCGCACTTCGGCAGGACGAGCGCGGCGCCCTTGCCGTCTTTCGGGGAGATTGCGCCGAAGATGTAGGTCGAAGCCGTGCGCTGATCCTTGGGTGCCGAAGGGCGCGAGCCGCGTTTCGCCCAGCGCCGGGTGATCTTGTTCTTCTGGCCGACGCGCGCCTCGTCGCCGAACCAGATCTCTATGTCGCGCGCCGCGACGCCTTTCTGGCGGGCGATCTCCTCCAGGCGCTCCGGGAAACTTTTTTAAAATCCTCGATCGCGCCCGCGGCTTGCGCATGGTGGCGCGGGCGCGCGGAGAGCTTGCGATAGCCCATCTTGCGCAGCTCACGGCTCACCGTCGTCTCGGAGATGCTGAGGCGGAACGTCTCGAACAGCCATTGGCAGAGGTCGACGATGCGCCAGCGCACGACGCCGTGGATCGCCGGCGTCGGGCCCACCTCGACGATGCGGACCAAAGCGGCGCGCTGCTCATCGTTGAGGAGCGACGGCTGTCCCGGCGCCTTGCGATCCACGAGGCCCTCCGGGCCAAAGGCGTTGAAGCGCAGGACCCAGTCGCGGACGATCTGCAGCGTCACTCCGCCGATCTTGGCCGCCTCGCTACGCGTCGCGCCGTCGTAAACTGCCGCCAGCGCCAAGAGGCGTCGCGCCTGCGGCCCATCCTTCGCGCGCTTGGCCAGAGCCCGAAGAGCCTTTGCGTCAAAGTCTTCCCGTAAACCGATCGCAGCCGCCATGGCGAACCTCCTGTCCGCCATGTCGAATCAGAAACCAACCGATTCGGGAATCCCCCGCGTGAGTCAGCCTCAGCGCGGGTTGGTATAACATGCATTCGATGCGTTCACTCTTCGGATCGGAGAATCTGGAAGCGTCGCGCCATTTGCCGCCCGCATTGGCCCCTCAGGATGCCCTGCCTGGCTGCAGAGCAAGGCGGCGATCAATTATTTTTTGTTCTGTTTTTTGTTGGTCGGCTCGGGACTAGCGGGCACGTCGTTCGGTACGATCGTGTACGCTCCACTTTTATCCTGGCGGACGGCCTCGCCTGGCCGTACGTGATGAACTTTATTGCGCGGGCGCGGTCCCCCCGGCGTTATGACTAGATCGTCTTCGCTTTTGCGGGGTCGATGATCGGATGCGCATGAAGGCGCTGAACACTGGAACTCCTGGGAGATAAGCTCCAAAGGGGCTGCTCGCATCCAGATGCTGGAGTTGAGAGACAGAATTACCGCGTGCATCGGTACCATTCGATCCGCCTCCCACTCCCTCAGCGTGTTGAGCTTATATTGCACGTTATAGGGCTGCGACCCAACAAGGCAACGTGATTTAATCGCTTAAAAAAACTCCCGAGACTTTTATTTGCCGCTGGATGAAAGTTCTGTCGTAGGTTAGCCGCCAGCGCCACCTTCGCCTTGAATTTCGGCGAATGAGTCCTAAGAAATCAATTCGCCATCAAACTATCCTGTTCCGCAACGAGAATACTCGTCGCTGTGGGGCCGAAAATTCGCTTATCGAACTGTGTACAATTGCGAGGCTAGCTTCAGCTTTTTAAAATTTACCTTGCTATTTTAATTAGCTCGCTTCATAAATAAAAGCCTTAGTAGGTAAGGAGGTTTGCTATGACCGATGATCTAGTCCTAACGCCAGGTGGGTTCCGCCCCAAAGGCTTTGTCAATGCGATTGAACCCGGTTTTGGACTAACCCTGCTCGACACAGGCGAATTCGCGAAGCTTGAACTAGCTACGAACAAGGTGACCCATTTCGCGAAACCTCCGGCGCTCAAAGCACAATTTGCTGCCCACGGGCCCCACGGCGGCCCCACGGGGCACTTGGCGCCCCCGCCCGGGGCACTAGCCAACGGATGGCAGACCTATGCATGGTGGGACAGTGTGAACAAGTCACTGACCTATTTTTCGACTGAATGGACCGTGCCCCCGGCGCCGAGCACAAGTTCCGGTCAGACGATCTTCCTGTTCAATGGTATACAGAACACCGGAACCAATTACGGTATTCTTCAGCCGGTGCTTCAGTGGGGCGTCTCAGCGGCGGGCGGAGGCTCCTATTGGTCCGTGGCGAGCTGGTACGTCACGTCCGGTGGACAAGCTTTCCATACGAATCTGGTCAAAGTGAACGCCGGGACCAAGTTGCAAGGCATCATGACGGAGACCGGCGCCTCCGGCAGCCATTATAACTACAGCTCGACGTTCCACGGGATCGCGAACACGACACTTCCGGTCAATAACATCGCATTGCTCCACTGGGCTAACGAGACCCTCGAGTGCTATGGGCTGACTAAATGCTCCGATTTCCCAGCAGCCACCGATACCGCGATGGAGGAAATCGAAATCAAGATCGCAAAGACACATCCGACCCTGAAGTGGGCGCCCGTCAACGCGGCCACCAGCTGCGGTCAGCACACGACAGTCGCCAGCAATGCGAATCCGAAGGGAAAGGCTGAGCTGTATTACAAGTGAGCTTGGCGCTTGCAACGCGCGGAGCCGCGCAGCGGGGAAGCGAAGAATCGCGGGGCGTCGACCCTGCCGAGAGATTTCGGCGCGCGAGGAGTTGTCGCGCGCCGAAGCTCGGGGACGGATGGCCCCGCTAGGCGAATATCTATAGCGGAGCCTGCAATGATAATGCTGCGCCGCCTCACATGTGGGGCTTTGACGGCCGCCACGAGGCGTCGGTCAGAGTAATTGTTCACCTTTTCGGCGCCGAAGCCGTCGTTAGACCGGCGGCTTCCTTGATGCGGCCAATTTCTCCGCCTATGTGACCAGAGGGTAAGGGGCGGACTTAACTCGAAGAGGCGGGAAAGCTCGTCCCTTTTTTGGACGCCGCAGCTTCAGGCGCGAGCTTGGTTTTTCAAGCGCTTGTGGCTTCCCAAAGAGGAACAGGCCATGCATGCCCAAGGACAGGTAAGCGCCGGCGGCGCGACGAGGACCATGGGATTCATTGATGCTTTTGGAGCCGCTCGAGGGAGGCGTCTCCTCCATAATCTCGACGTCCCCCATCTCTATGAGCAAGCCCTGCAGCGCGGTGAGGCCACGATCGTTCGCGGCGGAGCGCTCGTCGCCGAGACCGGCGCGCATACCGGCCGCTCGCCCAAGGACAAATTCATCGTCGCCGATTCGCTGACGCAGGGCTCCGTCTGGTGGGACAACAACCAGCGTATGGAGAAGGCGCGGTTCGATCTTCTGCTTGGCGATTTTCTGGCGCACGCCCAGGATAAGGAGTTGTTCGCGCAGGATCTTCACGGCGGCGCCGATCCGGCCTTCCGGGTGAAGGTCCGCGTCTTCACGGAGTTCGCCTGGCATTCGCTGTTCATTCAGAACCTGCTCATCCGCCCGGCGCCGCACGAGCTTTCCGCGTTCACGCCGGAACTGACGATCATCGATCTGCCCTCGTTCAAGGCCGACCCTCAGCGTCACGGCTGCCGCAGCGAGACCGTCATCGCGATGGATCTGTCGCGCCGGATCGTGCTCATCGGCGGCACGAGCTACGCCGGGGAGATCAAGAAATCGGTCTTCACCTTCCTGAATTTCATGCTGCCGGTGCAAGGCGTCATGCCCATGCATTGCTCGGCCAATGTCGGCGTTCAAGGCGACGCCGCCGTTTTCTTCGGGCTTTCCGGCACTGGCAAAACGACGCTCTCCGCCGATCCGGAGCGCAGGCTGATCGGCGACGACGAGCATGGTTGGAGCGCCGAGGGCGTCTTCAATTTCGAGGGCGGATGCTACGCCAAGGCGATCAAGCTCTCGCGCGAGGCCGAGCCGCAGATTTTTTCCATGACCGAGCGATTCGGCGCGGTGATGGAGAATGTCGTGTTCCATCCGCACACGCGCGTCTGCGATTTCGACGACGGCTCGCGGACCGAGAACACGCGCATCGCCTATCCGCTGCGCTTCATGCAAGACGCCGTGGAAGACGGCCGCGGCGGCCATCCCAAGAACATCGTCATGCTGACCTGCGACGCTTTCGGCGTGCTGCCGCCGCTCTCGCAGCTCAGCGCAGAGCAGGCGATGTATCATTTTCTCTCTGGCTACACGGCGAAGGTCGCCGGTACTGAGAAGGGCGTCAAGGAGCCCGAGGCGACCTTCTCGACCTGCTTCGGCGCGCCCTTCATGCCGCGCCCCCCGCAGGTTTACGGCGATCTGCTGCGCGAGTTGATTTTGCGCCACGACGTGAATTGCTGGCTCGTCAATACCGGCTGGAGCGGCGGCGGCTATGGCGTCGGCGCACGCATGCCGATCGCCGCGACGCGGCGGCTGCTCGGAGCGGCGCTCGGCGGCGAGCTGGAGCAAGCGCGCTTCGAAACCGAGCCCTTCTTCGGCCTGTCGGTCCCGCTTGCGGTCGGAGGGGTCGACTCGGGTCTCCTGAACCCGATGAAAAGCTGGTCGTCGCCGGCCGATTACGAAACGACGGCGAAGAGGCTTTCCCGCATGTTCGACGATAACTTCGAGAAGCTGGCGCTCGAGCGCAGCCGGGACCTGGTCGCCAACGGCTAGAAAAAATCGACCCTCTCAGGGACGCCACGCTTACGCGGAAGTCGCCCATCGGCTTCCGGCGTAGAGGTGATTCTTCGTCGCCCGTCCCGGCTCAATTTCGCGAGGCGCTCTGCGGCAAAGCCGCGACATTTTCAAACCCGGCGCGGGCCCCCGTCTTGTCCGGGCGCCGCGGGCGTGATTGGATGCCGCCGCCGGTAGGCGAAGCCGAATTGGCGATTGCGAAAGGTTCAGACGATGACTTCTGCTCGTCTCTCACCCGTTTTGTCCGGGTCCGCGCCCCTCCGCCCATTCTCCCTCGAGATGAAGGGAAGGTTCGGCGCCGCCACAGGGAATCCTGCACCTCGTGGCGATGCGCTCCCAAGGCGGGGATAACCCGCGCAATGCGCTGGAGCGAATTGAAAAGGCGGGTCGAAGGGAACTTCGCGCCGGCCGTAAAGGGGCGCGTCGAGGTCTTCACGACGAGCCACCGGGACGCGCAAGATGGGGCCGGAGAGGGCTGGATTTCGATCGACGGCGCACGCGTCGGTCCGGCGGCGGCGGTCGCCAATGGCGAGGGCGTCCGTTCGGACGAGGATTTCAAACGCGCGCTGTTCTCGAGCCTAACGTTGTCGATCGACGCGATGCTCGCGTCCAAGGACGCGCTCCTGCACACGCTCGCCGTGCTCGACCGGCGTTTTGACAAGCGGCGGCTCGAAACCTTCGAGTCGCGCGGCGAGTCCGAGCTGACGCGGCGCGTCCTCGCCTTCCGCTGCGGCGCCGAGGGCCTCCCTCACTACGCGGAAGACTTCTTGCTTGGCGACGGGGCGTCCCGCGGCGCGGGGGCGCCCCTAAAACGAGACGGAGAATGAGATGACCGACGCGAAACGACCGGAAGCCGGAGACGAGGCTCCGGATTTCTCCCTTGCCGGAGCCGGCGGCGAAAAGCACGGGCTCGCCTCTCACAAGGGCAAGAAGCTCGCTCTCTATTTTTACCCCAAGGACGACACTTCCGGCTGCACGAAGGAGGCGATCGACTTCAACGGGCTTCGCGACAAATTCGCCAAGGCCGGAACGGCGATCCTCGGCGTCTCCCCCGATTCCGAGAAGAGCCACGACAAGTTTCGCGCGAAATACGAGCTGAAGATTCCGTTGGCCTCCGACGAGACGAAGGCGATGCTTTCGGCCTATGGCGTCTGGGTCGAGAAGAGCATGTATGGACGCAAATATATGGGCGTCGAACGCACGACCTTCCTGATCGGTCCGGACGGGCGGATCGCCAAGGTGTGGCGCAAGGTGAAGGTCCCCGGCCACGCCGAGGAGGTGCTCGTGGCCGCCAAGGCGTTGTAAGCGCGACGTCTTCGCGCCCTTTACGTTCCCCTTACGCGCCGGCCCCGCTTTCGGCATGGCGCCTTTATGCGGCGAGCCCTAGATTTGCTCTCGAGCGGGGGGCGCATTCCCTCCCGCCCCAACGGCGGAGCGCGGCGCATGTCGGATTTCATTTTCATCGGTTCGGGCCTCCTACTTTTCGCCCTCGCCGCCGCCTATGCGCGGTTTTGCGCGCGGCTTTGAAGGGACGCGCCATGACAGAGCCCCTCGTCGGCCTCGCGGTCGCCCTCCTTCTCGGCGTCTATCTCGTCTTCGCGCTGCTTCATCCCGAAGACTTCTGAGCGCAACGCTTCACCCATAGAGTTCGACCCATGACCCCTATCGGCTTCGTTCAGATCGCGCTCGTCCTCGTCGCGGTCGTTGCGGCGGCTCTGCCGCTCGGCGCCTATCTGGCGCGCGTGCTCTCCGGCGCGCCGACGCCGCTCACGCCGATCCTGAGGCCCTTCGAGGGCCTGCTCTATCGTCTCGCTGGCGTCGACCCCGCCCGCGAGCAAGGCTGGCTGTCTTACGCGATGGCGATGCTCGCCTTCAGCCTCATCGGCTTCCTCTCGCTCTTTGCGCTGCAGCGCCTCCAGAATTTCCTACCGCTCAATCCGCAAGGCTTCGACGCGGTCGCGCCCGACCTCGCCTTCAACACCTCGCTTTCCTTCATCACCAACACAAACTGGCAGAACTATTCGGGCGAGACGACGATGAGCCACTTGACGCAAATGCTCGGGCTCACGGTGCACAACTTCCTCTCCGCGGCGACGGGTCTCGCCATGGCCTTCGCGCTCGTTCGCGGCTTCGCGCGCGCGGAGAGCGCGACGGTCGGCAATTTCTGGGTCGATATGACGCGTGCGACGCTCTACGTGCTGCTGCCGATGTCGATCGTCCTCGCGCTCGTCCTCGTCGCGCTCGGCGTTCCGCAGACGCTGCAGGGCGCGGTGACGGCCACGACGCTCGAAGGAGCGGCGCAGGCGATCTCCATCGGCCCGGTGGCGAGCCAGGAGGCGATCAAGGAGCTCGGCACCAATGGCGGCGGCTTCTTCAACGCCAACGCCGCACATCCCTTCGAGAACCCGAACGCCCTCTCCAACATGCTGGAGATTTGGCTGCTGCTCGTCATTCCCTTCGCGACTGTCTTCGCTTTCGGCAGGGCTATCGGCGATCCGCGTCAGGGCCGCGCCATCGCGAGCGCGATGGGGATCGTCCTGATCGCCGGCGCCGTTCTGGCCTATTGGGCGGAAGCGGCCGGCAATCCGCTGCTCGCGGCCCTTGGCGTCGATCCCGTTCCCGGCAATATGGAAGGCAAGGAGGTCCGGTTCGGCGTCGCGATGTCGTCCTTCTACGCCGCCGCGACGACGGGCACGAGCACCGGCGCCGTCGACGCGATGCACGATTCCTTCACGCCGCTCGGCGGCCTCGCGCCGCTCTTCAACCTGCTGCTTGGCTGCATCTCGCCGGGCGGAGACGGCGCCGGCCTTTACGGCTTCCTAGTGCTCGCCGTAATCGCGGTCTTCGTCGCCGGCCTCATGGTCGGGCGCACGCCGGAATATCTCGGCAAGAAGATCGAGACGCGCGAGATGAAGCTCGCCATGCTCGCCGTGCTGATCTACCCCTTGTGCGTGATGGGCTTCACGGCGGCCTCGCTGATGGTGAAGACCGGTCTCGACAGCCTCGGCAACAGCGGGCCGCACGGGCTGTCGGAAGTCCTCTACGCCTTCGCCTCCGCAAACGCGAACAACGGTTCGGCTTTCGCAGGCTTGAGCGGCAACACGCTCTGGTACAACACGACGCTCGGCGCAGCGATGTTCATCGGACGCTTCCTCTACGTCGTCCCGGTGCTGGCGCTCGCCGGCTCCTTCGCCGCGAAAAAGAAGTCTCCAGCCTCCGTCGGCACCTTCCCGACACATGGCGGCCTGTTCGTCGGACTGCTGATCGGCGTGATCGTGATCCTTTATCTCCTGCAATATTTCCCGGCGCTCGCGCTCGGGCCCGTCGTCGAGCATTTCCTGATGCAAGCCGGCAAGACTTTCTAAGAGGAAAACCGATGTCCCCAAAACCCGCCGCGCCCGGGCTCTTCGACGCCGCGATCCTCTCCCACGCGGCCGTCGCGGCCTTCGGCAAGCTCAATCCGCGCTCTCTCGCGCGCAATCCGGTGATTTTCGTCACTGAGATGGTCTCACTCTTCGTGACTGTGCTGTTTGTGCGCGACCTGCTCGCGCGCAATGGCGACGCCTTCTTTTCCGGACAGATCGCGGCCTGGCTGTGGTTTACCGTGCTCTTCGCCAATTTCGCGGAAGCCGTCGCGGAAGGACGCGGCAAAGCGCAGGCCGACGCGCTGCGCAAGACGCGCAGCGACACGCGCGCCAAGCGCCTCATCGATCCTTCCGGTTCGAGCGGGATGCAGCCCGTCCTCGAAGGCGTCTCGGCGCTCGATCTCAGAATCGGCGACGTCGTGCTCGTCGAAGCCGGCGATCTCATCCCGGGCGACGGCGAGGTCATCGAAGGCGTAGCTTCAGTGAACGAATCGGCGATCACCGGCGAATCCGCGCCGGTCATTCGCGAGGCGGGCGGCGACCGTTCGGCGGTCACGGGCGGCACGACCGTGCTTTCCGACTGGATCAAGGTGCGCATCACCGCGGCGCCGGGCTCGACCTTCATCGATCGGATGATCGCGCTCGTCGAGGGCGCGCAGCGCCAGAAGACTCCCAACGAGCTCGCTCTGTCGATCCTGCTCGCCGGACTGACGATCATCTTCCTGATCGTCTGCGTGACGCTCTGGCCGCTCGCGATCTATTCTGGCGCGGCGGTCTCCGTGACGGTGCTGATCGCGCTGCTCGTCTGCCTGATCCCGACGACGATCGGCGGCCTGCTTTCGGCGATCGGCATCGCCGGCATGGACCGGCTGATCCGCTTCAACGTGATCGCGACCTCGGGGCGCGCCGTCGAGGCGGCGGGCGACGTGGACACGCTGCTGCTGGACAAGACCGGCACGATCACCTTCGGCAACCGCATGGCCGACGAACTCCTGCCCGTCGGCGGCCATTCGGAGCATGACCTCGCCGAGGCCGTGCTCCTCGCCTCGCTCGCCGACGAGACTCCGGAAGGCCGCTCCATCGTCGCGCTGGCGCAGAGCCGCTATGGCGTGAAGGCACCGTCGCTCGATCAGCAGGCGAAAATCATCCCCTTCTCCGCGCATACGCGGCTGTCGGGCGTCGATCTCCCGGACCGGTCGCTGCGCAAGGGTGCGGTCGACGCGATGCTCAAAGGCGCCGAGCGACCGCCGGTCGAGTTCGACGGCCTCGTCGAGCGCATCTCGCGGGCCGGCGGCACGCCGCTCGCGGTCGCCCAGAACGGCAAGGTGCTCGGCGTCGTGCATCTGAAGGACATCGTGAAGCCGGACATCAAGGCGCGTTTCGCGGAGCTGCGCGCCATGGGCATCAAGACGGTGATGGTCACGGGCGACAATCCGATCACCGCCGCGGCGATCGCCGGCGAGGCCGGCGTCGACGACTTCATCGCGCAGGCCACGCCCGAGGACAAGCTTGCCTACATTCGGAAGGAACAACAGGGCGGACGTCTGATCGCCATGTGCGGCGACGGCACCAATGACGCGCCGGCGCTGGCGCAGGCCGATGTCGGCGTTGCGATGCAGACCGGGACGCAAGCGGCGCGCGAGGCCGGCAACATGGTCGACCTCGACAGCGATCCAACGAAGCTCATCGAGATCGTCGCCATCGGCAAGCAGCTCCTGATGACGCGCGGATCGCTGACGACCTTCTCGATCGCCAACGACGTCGCCAAATATTTCGCGATCATCCCGGCGCTCTTCGTCACCGCCTATCCCGAGCTCGCGGCGATCAACGTCATGAAGCTCGCCTCCCCGCAGTCGGCGATCCTCTCGGCGGTGATCTTCAACGCGCTGGTCATCGTCGCTCTCATTCCCTTGGCGCTGACGGGCGTCGAATATCGGCCGATCGGCGCCGCGGCGCTGCTGCGGAGAAATCTGCTGATCTACGGGCTCGGCGGCGTCGTCGCGCCCTTCATCGGCATCAAGCTGATCGACCTTCTCGTTTCCGCGCTCCACCTCGCCTGAGGACCAAGCCATGCTCTCGCATCTCCGCGCCTCCCTGGTCATGGTGACGCTCCTCTCGATCTTGACCGGGCTCCTCTATCCGCTGGCGATCACCGGGCTCGCGCAACTGGCCTTTCCCGCCAAGGCGAAGGGCTCGCTGATCGAGCAGGACGGAAAGATCCTGGGCTCGGAGCTCATCGGCCAGAATTTCGTCGCGGAGCGTTATTTCCACGGCCGCCCCTCGGCGACGAGCGCGCCCGACCCCGCCGATCCCGCCAAGACGGTCGACGCGCCCTACAACGCGGCCAATTCCTCCGGCTCCAATCTCGGCCCGACCTCGAAGAAACTCGTCGAGCGAGTCGGCGCCGCGATAGAAGCCGGCGTCACCGAGGGGCGGCTGTGGGACGTTCCGGCCGACGCGGTGACGACCTCGGGCTCGGGCCTCGATCCGCATATTTCGCCGGCCTATGCGCTCACCCAGGTTCCCGCTGTCTCCAAGGCGCGCAACGTCAGCGAGACGCGCCTGCGCGCCCTGGTCGAGGAGCAGGTCGAGCCGCGGCTCTTCGGAATCATCGGCGAGCCGCGAGTCAATGTTTTGCTCCTCAATCTCGCGCTCGATCGGCTAGAATAGTCCCGGCTGCAGCGGAGCGGGACGCGTGGCGCGAGACGAGACGGATTTGGAACGCCGGCCGGATCCCGACGCGCTGCTCGCGCTTGCGGGCCAGGAAGGGAAAGGCCGGCTGCGCGTCTTCCTGGGCGCCGCGCCGGGCGTGGGCAAGACCTATGCGATGCTTTCCCGCGCTCGCGCGGCGCGAGCCCTCGGCTGCGACATCGTGATCGGACTCGTCGAGACGCATGGGCGCAGCGAGACGGAAGCGCTCCTCGAGGGGCTGGAGGTCTTGCCACGGCGGCGCATCGACTATCGCGGCCGCACGCTCCAGGAGTTCGACCTCGACGCCGCCCTCGTCCGCAAGCCGCAAACGGTTCTCGTCGACGAGCTCGCCCACACCAACGCCCCCGACAGCCGCCACCCCAAGCGCTGGCAGGATGTGGAGGAGCTGCTCGGCGCGGGCGTCGACGTCTGGACAACGCTCAATATCCAGCATCTCGAAAGCCTAGCCGACGTGGTCACGCGCATCACCGGCGTCGCTGTCCGCGAGACCGTGCCCGATCGCCTGCTTGCGGATGCGCAGGATGTGATCCTCGTCGACATCACGCCCGACGAGCTCTTGGAGCGTCTGGCGCAAGGCAAGGTCTATGTCGCCGATATGGCGGCGCGGGCTAGGCAGAATTTCTTCGTCCCGCGGAATCTCATCGCGCTGCGCGAGCTCGCGCTTCGTCGCACGGCCGAATGCGTCGACGACGAAATGGTCGATCTTCTGCGCCAGGGCGCCATCGAAGGCCCCTGGGCCACCTCAGAGCGCCTTTTGGCCTTGGTCGGTCCGGGGAGCTCGGGCGAGCGCCTCGTGCGCACGGCCGCCCGACTGGCGAGCGGCCTCAATGCGTCTTGGATCGCGCTTTACATCGAGCGGGCGATCGGCGAGGGCGAATCCGCCGAAGGCGTCCGCAACGTGGACCAGACCTTGCGCCTTGCCGAAGGGCTGGGCGCGGAGGTCGAGCGGCGCATCTCCGACGACATGGTGGGCGAGGCGCTCAAGGTCGCGCGCCAGGAAAACATCACGCAGATCCTCGTCGGACGTTCGCGCGTGACTTTCCCGACGCGTCTGTGGCGACCCTCGCTCGCCAGCGAATTGGTGCGCCGTTCGCCGAATATCGCCGTCCTCGTGCAGATCGACGAGGAAGCCGAGCCTCGCCCGCAACGAAAGAGAATCGAGAGGGCCGACCTTTGGTTCGGCGTCGCCGCCGCCGTGCTGCTCGTCGCCGCGACGGTTGGCCTCGGGACGTTGCTCGAGCGCTGGCTGCCGCCCGTCAATTTCGCGACGATCTTCCTTTTGCCGGTCCTGATTTGCGCGGCGCGCTTCGGCTTGTGGCCGGCGATCGTCGCAGCGCTCCTCTCCTTCCTCGCCGAGGACTATTTCTTCATCGAGCCGCGCTTCAATCTCACGATCTCACAACCCCATGAATTCATCACGCTCATCGTCTCGCTCCTCGTGGCGGTCGTCACGGGCATGCTCGCGAGCCGATTGCGTGATCACTCTCGCGCCATGCGCCAGCGCGCTCAGACCGCCCAGTCGCTTTTCGAATTCTCACGAAAAGTCTCGGGCGCGGGCGAGCTCGACGAAGTGCTGTGGGCCGTGGCCACCCATGCCCAGAAGTCGTTGGAGATAAAGAGCGTCGCCTTTCTCATTCCCGAGGGGGGCGATCTCGTGATTCGCGCAGCCTGGCCCCCGATCGATCGGCTCGATCCCGGCGAGACCGTCGCGGCGCGCTGGGCCCTCGAAAAGAATGAGCCGGCGGGATGGCGCACCGGAACGCTCCCCAATGTGCGCTTTCAGTTCCGTCCGCTCGCAACGAGCCGCGGCGTCGTCGCGGTCGCGGGCGTCGAGCCGAGGCTGCCGGACGAACCCTTCGACGCGCAGCAGGAGCGCACGCTGACGGCGATCCTCGAGCAGGCGGCCATCGCGATCGATCGCTCCCTGCTCGTCAAGGAATTGGTGAGGACCGCCGCGCTCGAGGAGAATGAGAGATTGCGCACGACGCTTCTCGCCTCGCTTTCGCATGATCTGCGCACGCCGCTCGCCTCGATCACCGGCGCGGTCACGAGCCTGCGGCAACTCGGCGACAAGATGGGCGAGGCGGATCGCGCGGATCTCCTGAAGTCCATCGAGGAGGAGGCCGGCAGGCTCGCGCGCTTCGTCGGCAATCTGCTCGAAATGTCGCGCATTGAATTGGGCGCCTTGCATCCGCGTCGAGACCTCGTCGATGTCGCGGAAGTCGTGCGCGCGACACTCGCAAGATGCAAAAAGACCTTCCCTAACTGCCGCGCGACGACCAGCCTCTCCCCGGATCTTCCCCCGATTCGTGGCGACGCCAATCTTCTCGGCCAGGTGCTCTTCAATCTGCTCGACAATGCGCAGAAATACGGGGCGGACGGCGCCGTCACCGTGCACGCGCGGCGCGAAGGCGAAGCCCTCGTGCTCACAGTCACCGACGAGGGTCCCGGCATTAAGCCCCCGGATCTGGAGCGTGTCTTCGAGAAATTCTATCGTGGCGGGCGGCCCGACGGCCGCAAGGCCGGCACGGGGCTCGGGCTATCCATCTGCAAGGGCCTCGTTGAAGCGATGGGCGGGACGATTGTGGCGCAGAGCCCGGCGATCAAGAAGCGCGGGACGCGCATGCTCCTGCGTTTCCCTTGCGAGCGCCAAGCAGCAGCAGTGGCGGACGAAAAATGAGCAATGGACGCGTCCTTATCGTCGACGATGAGCCGCAGATCAGACGTTTCCTAAAGCCCGCGCTTGCCGCGGCCGGCTATGAGGTGCTCACCGCCGAAACTGGCGAGGAAGCGCTGCGGCTGCTCGCCTCCGCCGCGCCCGACGTGGTCGTGCTCGACCTCGGGCTTCCCGACATGGACGGCAAGGACGTTTTGCGCGAAGCGCGCGCCTTCTCGCGCGCGCCGATCATCATCCTGTCCGCGCGCGACCGCGAGGCCGAGAAGATCATGGCGCTCGACGCCGGCGCCAATGATTATGTCGAAAAGCCCTTCGGCATTGGCGAGCTGATGGCGCGGCTGCGCGTCGCGATGCGCCACGCCGCCGGCGGCGGCGATGCAGCGATCGTGCGCTGCGGGCCGGTGATCATCGATCTCGACAAGCGCCTCGTCACCCGCAATGGCGAGCCGGTGCGCCTCACGCCGAAGGAATATGACTTGCTCGCCATCCTCGCCCGCCAGGCCGGCCGGGTCGTGACGCACCGGCAGATCCTGCGCACAGTCTGGGGGCCGGCGCATCAGGAGGACACGCAATATCTGCGCGTCTTCGTGGGACAGTTGCGCGGGAAGATCGAGGAGGATTTGTCGGCGCCGAAGCTCATCCAAACCGAGCCCGGCATCGGCTACCGGCTGATCGCGGACGAGTGAGGAAGGCTGGAAGGCTTCGCCGGCGCGCCGAAAAACAAAAAACCCGCCGTCTCGGAGGAGAGCGGCGGGTTTTCGTTGAACTCGGTAAAGAGGAACTCATTGCGCTTTGCAGGCCTGGCGACGACCTACTCTCCCAGGTCTTGAGACATAGTACCATTGGCGCAGAAGCGTTTGACGGCCGAGTTCGGGATGGGATCGGGTCTGATCGCTCCGCCGAAGGCCACCAGGCCGGCAAAGGGCAATGAGTTGAAGCAAATGGTGGAACGGTCCTTGATAATGAGGGCGATCAAGCCAATCGAGCTATTAGTACCGGTAAGCTACGCGCGTCACCGCGCTTCCACACCCGGCCTATCAACGTGGTCGTCTTCCACGGCTCTCGAGGGAGAACTCGTTTTGAGGTGGGTTTCCCGCTTAGATGCATTCAGCGGTTATCCCGTCCATACATAGCTACCCTGCACTGCGGCTGGCGCCACAACAGGTCCACCAGAGGTATGTTCATCCCGGTCCTCTCGTACTAGGGACAAATCCTCTCAATTCTCCAACACCCACGGCAGATAGGGACCGAACTGTCTCACGACGTTCTGAACCCAGCTCACGTACCACTTTAATCGGCGAACAGCCGAACCCTTGGGACCTTCTCCAGCCCCAGGATGTGATGAGCCGACATCGAGGTGCCAAACAACCCCGTCGATATGGACTCTTGGGGGTTATCAGCCTGTTATCCCCGGCGTACCTTTTATCCGTTGAGCGATGGCCCACCCACGCGGGACCACCGGATCACTATGACCGACTTTCGTCTCTGCTCGACTTGTCTGTCTCGCAGTCAGGCAGGCTTATGCCATTGCACTCGACGAGCGATTTCCGACCGCTCTGAGCCTACCATCGCGCGCCTCCGTTACTCTTTGGGAGGCGACCGCCCCAGTCAAACTGCCTACCATGCGCTGTCCCGGACCCGGATAACGGGCCGCGGTTAGACATCCATGACGATAAGGGTGGTATTTCAAGGGTGGCTCCACCAGAGCTGGCGCCCCGGCTTCAAAGCCTACCACCTATCCTACACATGCCGACACGAATGCCAGCGCAAAGTTACAGTAAAGGTGCACGGGGTCTTTCCGTCTGACCGCAGGAACCCCGCATCTTCACGGGGAATTCAATTTCACTGAGCTGACGCTGGAGACAGCGGGGAAGTCATTACGCCATTCGTGCAGGTCGGAACTTACCCGACAAGGAATTTCGCTACCTTAGGACCGTTATATTTACGGCCGCCGTTTACCGGGGCTTCGATTCAAGGCGTGAACCTCTCCTCTTAACCTTCCGGCACCGGGCAGGCGTCAGACCCTATACGTCATCTTGCGATTTCGCAGAGCCCTGTGTTTTTGGTAAACAGTTGCCACCCCCTGGTCTGTGCCCCTCCCGTCTGCTTGCGCAAACGGAAGGCCTCCTTATCCCGAAGTTACGGAGGCAAATTGCCGAGTTCCTTCAGCGTCATTCTCTCAAGCGCCTTGGTATACTCTACCTGTCCACCTGTGTCGGTTTCGGGTACGGTCTCATGCGGGGGCTATTTCCTGGCGCAACCAGGCCGCCCGGACAATCCAGTAAGTCCGAACGACTTCCGTCACGCGTCACCACCCGCTGGCCCACGAATATTAACGTGGTTCCCATCGACTACGCCTTTCGGCCTCGCCTTAGGGGCCGGCTAACCCTGCGAAGATTAACTTTACGCAGGAACCCTTGGACTTTCGGCGACACTGTCTTTCACAGTGTTTCTCGTTACTCATGTCAGCATTCGCACTTCCGATACCTCCAGGATGTCTCACGACTGTCCCTTCAACGGATTACGGAACGCTCCGCTACCACCCTTGCGGGTCCAAAGCTTCGGCTCGTGGCTTGAGCCCCGTTACATCTTCGGCGCGGAAACCCTTACTTAGACCAGTGAGCTGTTACGCTTTCTTTAAAGGATGGCTGCTTCTAAGCCAACCTCCTGGTTGTTTTGGGATTTCTACATCCTTTCCCACTTAGCCACGAATTGGGGGCCTTAGCTGTTGGTCTGGGTTGTTTCCCTCTCCACGATGGACGTTAGCACCCACCGTGTGTCTCCCGCATATTGCTTCCAGGTATTCGGAGTTTGGTTAGGTTTGGTAAGTCTGTGGGACCCCCTAGCCCATCCAGTGCTCTACCCCCTGGAGCATTCATGCGAGGCGCTACCTAAATAGCTTTCGCGGAGAACCAGCTATTTCCGAGTTTGGTTGGCCTTTCACCCCTAACCACAAG
>CAVRKL010000004.1:0-182500 GCA_963722205.1 uncultured Alphaproteobacteria bacterium | reverse complement strand
GCGCCGAGATCGTCGGGGAAGACGCCTTGGACGCGGCGCGCGAGGCCGAGTCGCCGCCGGGCCTGTGGCCTTCGGCGCGCATTCTCTTGGAGTCGCTGCGCGCCCGCGAGGGATTTTTTGTCTGCGAGATGACCAATCATTCGAGGAGCCCCGCCTTCGTGTTCATTCAGCTCAACCGCTCCGGTCTTTACGGCGGCTCGGGGCTGATCGGCCTCGCCATTCGCCTACTCGGCGCGTTTTTCCGCCTGTCGCATCTGACGCTCGGGCACTGAGAACCAGCGCGAGCGGTGAAGCGCTCGCCCTTGCGCCTCCGAGCGCTTGCCGGTAACACCCGCGCATGTCAGACGCCTCCCCCAAATCCGAATTCCTCGCGACGCTCGTTGAGCGCGGCTTCGTGCATCAATGCTCCGATCTTGCGGGATTGGACGCGAAAGCGCGCGAGGGAGCGCTCGCCGCCTACATCGGATTCGACTGCACCGCCTCCTCGCTGCACGTCGGCAGTCTGCTGCCGATCATGCTGCTCGCGCATCTGCAACGCTGCGGCGGCAAGCCCCTGCCCCTCGTCGGCGGCGGCACGACGCGCGTCGGCGACCCTTCGGGCAAGGACGAAAGCCGCAAGCTGCTGACGATCGGCGAGATCGACGCCAACAAAGCGTCGATCACAAAGACCTTCGCGAAATTCCTCACGTTCGGCGAGGGCGCGACGGACGCGAAGCTCCTCGACAACGCCGAATGGCTGGCGCCGCTCAACTACATCGAGTTCCTGCGCGACGTCGGCCGTCACTTCTCGGTGAACCGCATGCTGACGATGGACAGCGTCAAGCTGCGGCTCGAGCGTGAGCACGAGCTCTCCTTCATCGAGTTCAACTATATGTGCCTGCAAGCCTATGACTTCGTCGAGATCAACAAGCGTCACGGCGCGCTCTTGCAGATGGGCGGCTCCGATCAATGGGGCAACATCGTCATGGGGATCGATCTCGGCCGGCGCCTCGGCTGCCCGCAGCTCTATGGGCTGACCTCGCCGCTGCTGACGACGGCCTCGGGCGCCAAGATGGGTAAGACCGCCGCCGGCGCCGTATGGCTCGACGCCGCGCTGCTCAGCCCCTACGACTATTGGCAATATTGGCGCAACGCCGAAGATGCGGACGTCCTCCGCTTCCTCAAGCTCTTCACCTTCCTGCCCTTGGACGAGGTCGCACGCCTTTCGGAGCTGCAAGGCGCCGAGATCAACGAGGCGAAAAAGGCGCTTGCAACCGAGGTCACGGCGCTGATGCACGGACGCGAGGCCGCCGAGGAAGCCGCAGCGACCGCGAAGACGACCTTCGAGGAAGGCGCGCTCTCGCTCACCTTGCCCAAGGTCGCCGTCTCGGCCGCGGAAGTCGCCCAGGGGATCGGCGTGCTCACGGCCTTTGTCAAGGCCGGGCTCGTCGCCTCGACGGGCGAGGCGCGCCGTCAGATCAAGGGTGGCGGTCTGCGCGTCAACGACGCGCCCGTGACCGACGAAAAGGCCGCGCTCGGCGAAAAAGATTTCGAGAAGGATGGCGTCGCAAAACTCTCGCTCGGGAAGAAGAAGCACGTGCTCTTGGAGCGGAGCTGAGCGGTGGCGCGCCGCGCGGGGGCGCTCGACTGAAAGCCCTTCAATAGGGACCTCGCGCACGCGGCTAAGCACGAACTGCGCGTCTCGATGGATTCTCGGCGGAAGCGAAAAAATTCGCCTCCGCACCGTTTCTTCCCAGCATTCGCGCCGCGCGTTTGAGCTACCGGCTCAGTCCCGCCGGATCGCCCGTCTCGCCTGACGGATGCGTCGCTGAAGTCTCGCCTTTCTTCGTTGCTCAAACCCGTCGCGCGAGCGAGCGCAGATAGCCCTGCATTTCGTCTGTGAGCTCCATGTCCACGGCGGGCGCGGTTTTGAGAAGCAAGTTTGCGACGAAAGCCTGGTCGTTTCGGGGATCTGCAAGCGCTTCTCGCAACACCGGAACATTGTCCTCGATGTGATGCAAAAAGGCTATGCCCTTCTCGGCCGTGTCCTCCCACCGCTCGCGGTGCCATATCGCCAAGGGATACATGATCTCGTGAACGAAATTCGACTTGCGCGCCTTTTCGAAGAATTGTAGCCCGGCATTCCAGTTTTCCTTCGCCCGCAGCGGCGGTGGAGGGATGTCCTGCGACAGCATTTTTTGCGCGGCCTGTCCCACGAAGTCCTCGAGACTCACGGGCGCCTCGATGCTGGCGCGGAAATACCAAAGCGCGTTGGCGCCCGGGAATTCCTTCCCGTAGCTCTCGACGAGCGCCCCCTCCATCTTGTCGACCGCCGCTTTGTCGGCCTTCAGCGCGGCGGTCATGCAGAACGCAAAAACGGCGTCATTGCCGACGCCTTTGACTGTATCACTGTGGAGCCGGCTCGCTTCGAGCTTCGGCGTCGCGCCGTCGGCTGGACGGACGGCCTCTCCGGCGCGTAGCGCCGTGATGAAGGAGGTGATCTCAAGCCAGCCGGTGAAATGGGCGACGAATGCGTCCGGATCTATATGAACAACTGCAAGATTGATGGGCTTCTTGCGCGCTTGCAATTCCGCCATGTCCGTCATGGGCTTTCTCCTTCAGATTTGGGCGGCGCATAGCGCCAAAGCTCAAGCGAGCGGCGGGTCAATCCGATGTGATCATTACCTCTGGCGCTTCCTCCAAATCGGGGCCCCGCGTGATCAGAACCGGCCCGGCCTTAGGTTCGCCGGTCGACGCGATCCGCATGAGCAGGAAGCCGGAGGCTTCCCCGTCCTCGATCTCGCCGTCTGACAGATTGCAAAGAGCTCGCCCCATGGTGTCCTGCTTCTCTAGCTACGCTTCGGAAAAGGCGTGAGCGGGCATCCCCTGCAATTGGCAAGCCATCCGGCAGTTCCGCCGCCGGCTTTCACCTTCTTGCAAAAGACGGGCTTTCCGCCCCTGCGCCTAGAGCGGGAGACTCGGCGCCAGCAGCGCGCTCAGGATATTTTTTCCGACCCGAAGTCGACCGTGGAGCGCTCGTCACCCAAACAATTCATGGTCCGTGTCAGGGCGGGGCTCCGCTCGGCGTCGCTCGCCAGGAGAAGCGAAATGTCGGCCGCCCTATGTCGCAACAAGCCCCAAATTTCTTCAATGTCGAAAAACGACGCTTCCCTGTGTCGAGTTCCGACACGATCCCCGCTACTTTGGCGCTCATGAGAGCGCGTTCGGAGAATTCGGAGTCGAACGCGCTCTATAAGCTATTGGCTTAACGTTTTCTTTTCCAAAAACCGCTTCGAACCTCTTTTGGGAAAACGCTCTGGCAAGAGCCGCACTCCGTTTTGCGGGCGCGGCGCATGAAATTGTCGCGCAAGTTTCAGATCTCTGGCAAAAATTTTGCTACTCAGAGAAGGCGAACTCGAAACAAGCGGGACGACCGATGCCCTCAGAAGGTTACTTCATTGACTGGGATGGAAATTTGCGCAGCACCGAGGACCCGGGCGGCGGCTACGCCTGCGAAGTGGATACCGTCGCGCGCTATGTCGCGATCATGGGGAAGGGCGGCACGCTCGTGCACGAGGCCACCTACTACAAGACAATCGACGCCGTGAGCAAAGCCGGAATCAAAGCGGCATTGGTGCCGGGATCGCATCCCTGGGGCCGGAAGGCGGACGGTTTCTGAACCCGACGGCGGCGCGAAAGGAGGCTCGTTCACGCCACGCTCCCCACGATTCTTTGATTTGGCGCGATCTCTTATCCCTCGAAGGATGCCGTTCGAGGGATAAGGGCCTGTGCCTAAATTACCGCTTCATTTGAGCGGTCGCTGCTTGTCTTGATGGTGTAGTTCCACTCGCCGTGAAAATGGTCGCGCTCGATGTTGAGGGCGGCCATTTGCTCATCGGAGACGGTTACGCCTTTCTGGTATTCGTTGGCGTCCAGTTCGCAATGAACCTTCAACCCGGTTTTCGTCGTTGTCGAGGAGATCATGTCGATGATCACCTGATAGGTGACGAGCGGCGTGGCGCGCCAGTTCATGCTGATGAAGGAGAACAGCCGGTGCTCGATCTTGTTCCACTTGCTGGTCCCGGGCGGAAAATGATGGACCTCGATAGCGAGACCGAGTTCGTCGGCGAGGCGCTGGAGCATCAGCTTCCACAAGCGCACGCGTGAGCCATTCGATCCGCCGCCGTCCGCCGTGATGACGAGACGCGTTGCGCCAGGATAGCGCAGCCGCCCAATCTCGAGCCACCATCTTCTGATCGTCGCAACCGCAAACGCCGCGGTGTCGCAGCTCATGCCGACGCTCACCCAGCCTGCGTTGTCCGCGAGATCGTAAACGCCGTAGGGTGTCGCGCGCCCGAGCTCCTTGATCAGAAAATCATGAACGCGAACTTCCTCGGGCGAGCCCTTCGCGCGCCATTCGCGCCCATTGTTCTTGAAGTCGCCGACGAGCTCCTTCTTCTTGGCGTCGACCGAGATCACCGGCTCGTTGGCGGCGAGCGCGGCGCTCACCTTTTCATTGAGGTGCGCAAACTGCGCGTCTCGATCCTCGTGATCCGAGCCCTCGCGCGTCTTGCTGTTGGCTTGCAGGCTGTAGCCCAGCTCCTTAAGGATCTTCCCGACCATGCGATGGCTGACCTTATGCCCGAGCTTCCTCAGCTCGTCGGCCAGCCGGCGCAAGCTCTTGCAAGTCCAGCGCAAAGGCGACATCGGATCGCCGCGCTCGTCTGGCGCGATGAGGGCGAGCAGGTCGCGCACGAGCGTCGCATCTTTCTTCGTCAGCGGCTTGCGGCCGGCGCCCGACCGTCGCACCCGGCCCACGGCCAAAGGCGGCGCTTGCGCCGAAAGCTCCTTTAGCCCGCGTCCAATCGTGGATGCCGCCATCCCGGTGATCCGCGACACCGCCGCGATCCCGCCACGACCGATTTCCTGCACCGTCGTCGCCGCGAACAACCGCCGGCGACGTTCGTCCAGATGCGGCGAAAGCGCTTCAAAGCGTCGCCGAATCAATCCCTCGTCGATCATGACGCTTCATACGATCGACGCCGCAAAATCGGAATCCCGTCGCCGCGCGTTTCGATTCAATTATTCCTGCACGGGCCCTAAGCGCCCTACCGCCCCGGCGGCTCGAGGCCGCGCGCGGTGCCGTCCATCACCCCGAAAATCTTGCGAAAGAGCCCCGGCGTCAGCATGGACAGCGGCGAGACGTTGATCGTCGGAGAATTGATCCTGCCGACGACGCTGTAGTTCAGGGCGAACAGCCCTTCATGCGCGCCGCCCGTGACGATCGGGCCAAACAGCGGGATGTTGCTGAAGAGATTGTTCAATCCATAAAAGGGCACGTAGGAGCCGCCGAGGTCGAAGGCCTCATGCGCGAAATCCACATAGCCGTCGAAGGAGAGGCCCATCTCGGGGCCCGACATCACGCCGTCCCGCAGATGCAGCTTGCCGCCCATCCAGACGAATTGCGCCTGGAGCCGTTGCACCTTGACCGACTCAGGGTCGTAGCGCATGCGACCCTTGTCGTCGTAGCGATGCGCACCCTGGTCCATCAGGCTGCGCATGGCCGGCTCGTTCTTGAGATAGAAGTCGCGCAGCTGCAATTCACCCTCGACGCGCCCGGACGGCGCGAGCAGCATGTTGGCGTTGATCGTGCCGGACTCCATGCGGCTGTAAAGCTCGAGGAAAGAAAGGAGCGCGCCTGCGTCGGCGCACGAGAGCTCGAGATGCGGCGCGGGCTCGCCGGGCTCGAGCGCGGCGACGAGCACCTCGCGGCCAAAACGCCCGGAGAGCGCAAAGCGTCGCAAACGATTGCCGCGCCGCTCCCATCTGAGCTCGACGTTGGTCAGAATCTGCTTGTTGAAGCCCGAGACGAGCGGAGACTTCAAATCGACGTCGACATCGTCGAAGGACACGGCGCCCTTCGTCATCGATCCCGTGGTCGAGTGCTCGACGCCGGCGGAGCCCAGCGAGCGGAGGATCGGCCGCGCGTCGAGATTGACCGCGCGCACGACGAGCTTCAGGGCGTCGGGCCCGCGCGAGGCCTCGAGCTTCACATCGTCGCCCGCCGAAATCCGAAATTGCGAGAACTTCGCCGAACGAAAGGCGCCGTCGCGGCCAAGCTCGACGACGCCCTGCATCAGCGTCGCTCCGGCCTCCAGCACGAAATGGTCGAGCGTCATCCCGTCGGGGCGTTTGATCAGCGTGAAGCTCGCCTTGGCGGGCTTGCCGGCGGGCTTCGACAATCCCGGCAGGGTGTTGTCCAGCGAAGCCTTGGTCAGGTCGATCTCGAATTGCGCCTCGGTGTCGCCGATCGGCATCGGCGTCTTGACGGTGGCGACGACGGGCCCCGCAACGCCGGGCAGCCCGTAACCCATCTTGGCGCGCGCCGCCTCGTCCAGCGTCATGGATATCTGCGCCTGGCTCTGCGCATGGTCGCCGGCGGCCTTGCGAATGTCGAGCTGCACCTGGCCGCCGAGCACGCGGGCTGTGCCGCCGACACGCAGTCCGCCGTGGTCCTGAACGATCGTGAGCGCGCCGGATTCGAGCTTCTCCGCGCCGATGAAGCGCTCCACCGAGAGATTGGCCGCGTCGGCGTTAAGCTGCACGTTCACGCGGTCCGGCCTTGCGCCATTGCCGACCTCGAAGGCGAGATGCGCCCTGCCGTCGATCTGGCCTTTGATCTGCGCCGGGTCGATCGGCGTCGCCGAATATCGGGCGAGCGAGGGCAAGGACAGGATTTCGGAGACCGTGTCGACGCTCCCGGAAAAGCGCAGATCGAGCGTCGCCGGCGCCGGCACGGGCGCATTGTCGGCAATGATGAAGGAGCCTTCGCTCAACGTCAGCCGGCGCTCGTGCGCCGTGTCCATCACGCCGCTCGCCCGATCCACCACCAGCGTGCGCCCTGTGACGCGCACATGCGCGGAAAGACCGCGAATTGCCGGCAGATCCGGCAGGACATTGATCAGCTCGCCATTGACGATCTCGCCCTCGCCTTGCACCGCGGCGTCGGGCGCCGGCTGCTCATAGCGCATCGCGACGAAATCGGCCTCCGACAGGTCGCTGTGAAGCTCCGCATGTTTGAAGGCGCCGGCAGCGACATGCTCGAGCAGCCAGACCCGCACCGGCCCCCCGATATGGGTCGGCGTCAGGCGCGTCACCGCGACCACGTCGGTGTTGTCCAGGGTGAGATTGAAGACGAGATGCCGCCCATTCGTCCAGTCGAAGGCCAGGGCCCCCGTCCCATCGACCTGCGGTCCGGAGACCTCGAAACGTTCGATGAAGAGTTTCTTGTCGGCGGGATGGAAGCTGAGACGTAGCGAGGCGCGATCGATGCGCAGCGGCTCCTCGCCCGGACGCTCGGGCGCGAATTTCGCCGGCCGCGCGAGATGCGCCGAGCCGGTCCAGACGTCGCCTTGAGCCGTCGAGGCTTCGGCGAGCGAGTCGAGCGGCGCGGGCGGCGCGAGCGTCCCTTCGCCGACGAACTCGACCTCCTTCGCCTTGAGCTTCAGCACCGGAAAAACAAAGTGCCGGTTCTTGCGGTCCCAGCGGGCCTCGCCCAAAGCCTGCTCGATCAGAATCGGCTCGTGGTCCGGTTCGTCGAGGCGGAAATAGCCGGGGCCGGCGAGGACGCCGCCCGAGGCGTCGACGATCCGATCCTCGGCGTCGAGCGCCATGTGCAGATGCGCCGAAAGCGCCGCATCGGTGTCGAAGCGCTGATTGCGGCTGCCGCCAAGCAGCGCGAGCTCGTCTATCGTAAACTCCTGCGCGCGGGCTTCGAACTCGCGCCTCGTCCCCGGCGCGCCATGTGCGGTCCCGACTAGCGACCAGCGGCGCGAGGCGCCGGTCGCGGCGAGCTCGAACTTCGAGCCCCCGGCCCCGCGCTGCAAGTTCAAGGTCAGATCGGAGTAGCTGATCGTGCGGCCGAGAGCGCGGTCGTCGATAACGAGCCGCCCATGCGCGACGCCGACATGGTCGACCCCGCCGATGACGCTTTCGGGATTGGTCGCAAAATCCAAGAGCCCGCGCACGGCCGCGCCGGCGAATTGCAGGAGCCTCGGGTCCGGGCCCAACGCCCCTGCGGGAGCGGGCTTGGCGGACGCCGGCCCGATCACGACGGCCTCCTTGGGATCGGCGCCGGCCGAAATCGCCAGCGAGCCGTCGGGCAGCATAACGAGACGCAGCTCGAGGTCGAGCGCCTCGATGCGTTTCGGCGTCACTCGGCCGGAGAGAAGGCCCAGAAAATCGACGGAAAACTCGGCGCGCGGCGCGGCGATAATGGTCCGCCCCTGCGATTTGACCGTGAGACCTTCGGCGACGAGCGCCGGTCCCTGCCGCGTGTCGGCGAGCACAACGTTTCCGAGACCGAATTCGTAGCGGCGGCCATAGAGCTCGTCGAGCGACTGGACGATGACGGGCGCGAGCCAGGAAAGAACGATCGGACCGCGGGCCAGGGCGAACAGAAAGGCGCCGACCGCGAAGCTGACCAGGATGACGAGGACAAGGCCGACGCCGCCGTAAACGCGCGCCATTCGCCGCGCCCCATGCGGAAGGCGCAGCGTCGGCAAGGCGTCGCAGACGGCGCCGAGGCCCCTGCGGCGCAATTCATAATCCGCGGCGTCGTTCTCGCTCAAAAAAAGACCGCCCTCGCTCCCAGGTCGCGCGGCGCGGCCTAGACCGCCATCATGGCCGCCCCCTTGGCCAAAACCAAGGCGCCAAACAGAAATTCGTCGTAATCGCGTTAATTCCTCTGGCGGCCGTCCCTAGCCAGGGCCGCTTCTAGCGCCGGCGCGCCGAATGGGATAGGTCTCGTGAGGATGCGTCGGCGTCCGGACTCTGCGGAAATTATGGTCAAGCTTCCCCAAAATAGCTTCTGCGCGCTCCTCGGCGCGGCGCTCGCCCTCGCGGGCGGGATTTCCGCCTGGGCCGAGGAGCTGACGACGCGTCTCCCGCCCTACCGCCCCAAGATCGGGGAGGAGCGGGTCTATCGCGTCGAGATCGAGACGAGCGCCGATTCTCACGGCCTAACCAAGGTCGGCGAAAAAAGCCTGCGCGGCGAGTTCTCGAACAGCCTGACCGTGCTCGAATCCACGCCGACCGGCTTCAAGATGCGCTGGCGGCTGTCGCCCAAGGAGCCGCCACAGGGGCAGCCGGGGCTCACCGAAATCTTTCGCGACCGCATCCAGGCCTTTGGAACCGACACGATCGAGGTCGAGACTGACCGCCGCGGAGCGGCGACGAAGATCGACAATCTCGACGCACTGCGCCAAGCCGTCGAAAAGCGGATCTCAGACTTGAAGACCGACGACCCGGCGAAGGGACGGCTGCAGGCGCTGTTGCCGCGGCTGCAACCCGGGTCGCTCTTCCCCATGGACGTGATCGCGCCTGCGGCCCGCCTGTTCGCGGAAGCGCAGGCGAGCGAGGAGCGCGAGGCGGACCTCGGCATGCCGAGGACCGCGAACGCGGAAGGCCGCAGCAACGGGGCCAGCGTGCCCCTCAAATTCACGACCCGCTTCGACAAGGACGAAGCCGGCCGCTTCGTCGCCTTCTCCTCGTCCAAAGTCTTCGATCCCGACGCGCTGAAGGGGGCCTGGCAGGAGGTCATCGAGCGCGAGACGAAGGAGCTCGCGGCCAGAAACCCCAGCACGCCAACGGAAAAGCTGGCCGAATATTCGCGCGCGAGCCTGACGATCACGACGACGGTGCGCGTTTCGCTCGACGATGGCTCGGCGATCTACGCCGAGGAGATCGTCGACAACCGCATCGGACCGGCGTTCACGAAAAACGTCCTGCGCGCCACGCGGGAGTGAGGCGGAGCTCGACCGCCCCCTGCCCTCAATATTTGCGCAGCAGGCTCACGAGCTTGCCCTGTATGCGCACCCGGTCCGGGCCGAAGATGCGCGTCTCATAGGCGGGATTGGCGGCCTCGAGCGCGATGGAGGCGCCGCGCTTGCGCAGCCGCTTCAGCGTCGCCTCCTCCTCGTCGATGAGCGCGACGACGATGTCGCCGGTCTCCGCCTGCTCCTGCTTGCGGATGACGACCGTGTCGCCGTCGAGAATGCCCGCCTCGATCATCGAATCGCCACGCACCTCAAGCGCGAAATGCTCGCCCGAGTTCAGGAGATCGGGCGGCAGGCTGATCGTGTGGCTGCGCGACTGAATGGCGGAGATCGGCGTGCCGGCGGCGATGCGGCCCATGACGGGGACCGCGACGTTCAGTTCCGCCTCCTCCTCGCGCTCCTGCAGGGGGCGCACGCGGCCGAGATTGCCTTCGATGACGCTCGGCGAGAATTTTCTGGCGCGGGCGCCCATCGTCGGCGTCGCCGACTCGGGCAATCGCAGCACCTCGAGCGCGCGGGCGCGATTGGGGAGCCTGCGGATGAAGCCCCGCTCCTCCAGAGCCAGAATCAGTCGGTGGATCCCCGATTTCGAGCGCAGATCGAGTGCGTCCTTCATCTCGTCGAAGGAGGGCGGAACGCCCGTCTCCTTAAGGCGCTCATGGATGAAGCGCAGAAGGTCGCTCTGTTTTCTCGTCAGCATCGCTTTTGATCCCCAAAGGCGGCGAGGCGTGACGCCGCCGCCCGCCCCCGGCTTAACCGCCGTCCATAAACAAATCATGAACGAAGCATAACCGTTCGCGCTGCGTTCCGCAACGGGGTTCTGCTAGCCAGAAAATATACCCCCCACTGCCCCGACCCCTCCCCCGGCTGCGCCGTCTGGGCAGGCGGTTTCGGCGGGTCATAGATTTCGTGCTGGGCGGCTCATAGGAGAGTTGTTGTGAGAGACGCATGTTTCGTGGGCCAAATGATATTCGATTAACGAAATTTTGCCGGATTTGGCTTCTAAGGGAAGTCGTCCCAAGCGGCGCGTGAGCCGCCCTGCATAGAGTGAATCAAGAGTTGAGAATGGCAAACCGAGTTTCATTGCGACCCCCCGTAATATGGCAGCACTATTTGCAGGAGCTAAAGAAAAAACTAATTCAACTTGAAGCTGAGCTGAAGAATGCTAAGGGTGAAGAGGCGCTGAAGCTACGCACTCATTTTGATAAAATCCGACGAGATATCGATTACTTGACCGCTTAAGCTGGCTCACGCTCATTGTCCTGAATCGTTTTAGCCGAGCCCTTAGTCGGTAGACGGAGGCGTTCCGCAATCTTTCGGGTGAGGCGCCCGCCGCCGCGCTTCCCGATTCCATCCGCAGCGCCGCCGATTTCCTCAAAGTGGAGGCGTGACGGCGGCGGCGGCTTCCGAGCCGAGCGCCGGCTTGGCGAGCGCATCCGCGCGCAGCAAGAGACAGTGGGACCTCGGCAAAACGGGGCCGAAGCAATTCGGTTCCGGTGAGGAACCCAATTCTCGCCGTTTGCACCAGAGCCAGTCAAATAACGTTGGACAGGATATTCACGACCAGCCCGATGATCGCCGCGACGAAGATGAACGAGAAAATCGCGTGCAGAAGCGTAACGCGACGTACCCCCGGCGCGGTGATCGTCACATCGGAGGTTTGATAACACATGGCGATGGTGAACGAATAATACATGAAATCCCAGTAATCCGGCGTTTTCCGCTCGGGATAAGCGATTCCCTGGTCATAAAGCGACGCGTCATCGGGGATCGTGTCGTTGTAATACATTCTCATATAATGCAGACCGAACCGGATATGCGCCAGCAACCAGGCGAGGAAGATCGCCACCAGCGAGGCGCCGAGATGCAGCATGCGCACGAGGCGGGAGGGGGCGTCGAGGTGCTGCAAGGCGCCGACCGCTGTGATGCTGACCAGCGACAAAAGGATCACGCCGGCCAGCATGCGCGCGCCGCTGGGTTCGGTGCGGCTCGACAGCTCGGCCGCATGCTCGGGGGTCGCCGCGTTCATCAGTGCGACGAACAAGCCCACATAGACGATCCCGGCGAGGTCGAAGCAGATGGTTAGCCTGACTGCATCTGGCAGACGCGCCGTCGCGAAGGCGCCGAGCCCGGCCGCGACGAGGCTCATCAACAATCTGCCGCGGCTGCGCAGCACCCAAGGGATAGGCGGGCGGCCGGACGGCGGAGACGGCTGACTCATCGAAGCGCCTTATGTCCGAAGCCTTTTCAGGATAGCATAGCATAAGCTGCCGAGGCAACGGCGCCGGCGAAGCGGTAGTGTCTCAGTTTGAATTTTGACGCCCTTGACGCGGCCTCGCGCCAGGCCCAGCTCCCCGCTATGCTTGGCGCAAAGCAAGGAGGCCGGATGCCGCATCCTCATCGCAACAGCCTGTCGATGCGATGCAGCTCCGAGTGATGCAGCAGCAGCACCTCGTTTGAGGCCGCCAGCTTTTTGGCCGAGGACGTGTAGCCGCTGGTCGCGACGACGACGCCCCTTTGCGCGTCCCGATGGGCGATGCCGGCGACGATTTCTTGCACGGCGCGATTGCCGACGGGCTTCGAATATTTCTTGCACTGAACGACGATGCGCAGCCCGCGCTTGTCGGCGACGATGTCCACGCCCTGGTCGCCGCTCGCCGGCGTGACCCGCGCGTCCCATTTCCGCTCCCGCAGAACGGCTGCGCAATAGCGCTCGAAGTCTTCCGGGCTCATATCCGCACGGAATTGGGGCGCCGTGACCTCTTCGACCGCGAGCATCGCGAGATGCAGGACGCCAAGATAGGCGAGCGCCATGAAAGCGACGCCGAGCGCGCTGGGCCAATAGCCGCCTGCGAGAAGGGTGAAGACGACGAACCAGACGAGGCAGAGCCTCCTCTCCCTGCCCGTCCCCGACGACGCCTCGCTTCCCGGCTTCACGCGGCTCCACCGAAGCTTGCTCTGAGGTCCGACCCGCCTGCTCGCGAGTTGGCGCGGCAAGCAATGTCGCCATTGAGCCGCGCAATGGTTAGCTTTCGGTTGCGCCTGGCGATCGACCGGCGCGGCTCGACCGTGCGGGTTCTGGCTCAAACAATTCGAGAGATGCTGTTGTCAGGAGAATCCAAACGGGCGATGATAACCAAGCGACCAAGCGCGATAACGAATTCCCGCGATAAAACTTTGAAACCCATTTCCCGGAGCCGACGATGTCTGCACTCACCGAAATCGCAATCGGCTCGGCCATCGCCCTTATGACGGTCGGACTTCTCGGCTATGCGGTCGCCCTGGTGCTGGCGGCGTTCTTCTCGAACAATCCGGACTCGATCGGCGGCAAGCTCGCGGCTTGGTTCACGGCCTATCCGGCGCAAAACCTCGGCCTTCCCTGCGCGGCGATATCGTCCTTCGCGATCGTCGCGATTCTCATGCGGGCCTTCGCCGCCTCTTCGGACGCAGCTTCCGCGCTCCAGTTCAAAGCCTTTGGCCTGGAGTTCAGCGGCCCTTCCGGTCCGGTCACGCTTTGGCTCGTGTGCTTTCTGGGATTCGTCTTCGCGTTGAGGCTGCTGCGCGCTTGAGGCGGCGCGACACAGGCTATCCCCTCTGATGCAGCTCGATCACATTGCGGTCGGGGTCGCGCACGAAAATCGCTTGCGCGTCTGCGCTAAAGCGCGCCGGACCGCCGCTTAAGGGAACGCCGGCGGCTTCGAGACGCGCCTTGGCCGCCAGGATATCCGGGCAGAGCAGCGCGAAATGCGTAATGCCCGGATGCTTTTCGCTGACGTCCATGAGCACGTTCGGCTCGCTCGCGCTGGACGCGTTCAGAATGAGGTTCAACACGACGCCGGAAGGATGGTCGAGGATCGCGACGGGCTCCGGACCGAGCGGCCCGGCCGTCTTGAGGAAGCCCAGCAGCTCATAAAACCGCACGGCGCGCTCGAGCTCATGCACGCGAATGCCGATGTGGGCCAGTCCCGTGATCGAGACCGCCGCGTTCGCTTCATTCGTTCGCTGCGTCATCGCTAGAGCGCTCCTGGTTTGGACTGCGTTCCCTCAGTCCCTTGTTTGCGGATGGGCCTGGGGCCCCGCGCTCAAAACTAGGGTCGACTCAAGCTTCCTCGACATCCGGCGTGCGCCAGGCGAGATGCTGGCCGCTGTCGACCGCGATCATCTGGCCCGTGACATGCCGCGCCCGCGCGAGATACAGCGCGGCCTCGACGAGGCTTTCGAGCGGAACCGCCTCTGCCAGCGGCACGCCGGCGGTCTCGCGCGCAAAACCGGCCTCGCCCGCGATCCTGTTCGGCAGCACGGGACCCGGCCCGATGGCGTTGACGCGAATGCGCGGCGCGAAGGCCTGAGCCATCGTGCGGGTCGCGGTCCACAGCGCGGATTTCGAAAGCGTGTAGGTGAAGTCGCGCGGCGTGAGGCGGAAAACCCGCTGATCGATCAGATTGATGATCGCGCCCTTCTCGCCCTCGGGCAGGCGCGCCGCGAAGGCCTGGCAGAGCAGCAAGGGCGCGCGAAGATTGACCGCGAAATGGCGTTCTAGTGCGTCGAGCGTGAAGTCTTGCGCGGAATCGGGCTCGAAGAGCGCGGAATTGTTCACGAGAAGCGTGAGCGGCCCGAAGGGCGCTTCGGCGCGACGGATCAGGTCGCGAGCCTCTGTTGCGCTCGCGAGGTCGCAAGCGAGCGCCTGCGCTCGAAAACCCTGAGCTTCGATCGCCGCGGCGGCGCTCGAAGCCGCCGCCTGCGACCGCGGCGAGGCGTGCAGTACGACCGGCCGGCCGGCGCGCGCAAAACCTTCAGCCAGCGCAAGGCCGATGCGCCGCGCCGCTCCCGTCACGAGAACGGGGCCGCCCTGCTCCGCCGCCTCCATGCGCTCCTCCAATTGCCGCCGGCGCCCTCGCCGGTATTGACGCTTTATTAGCCATCATTAACCGAAAACCAAGCTGAAAATTCTGGCGCCCGGCGACGTGTGCAAGTATAATGCTGCTTCTATGCCAGGAATCCTCATTATCGACACGATTCATTCTTCGTGGTTTGCAAATGTTTTCTTTAAGGACGCGCAGCAATCCGGCTCCAGAAAGGTCTCGTTAAGCTGAATGATTATAAATCAAACCGTCGTTCGCGCGGGCTGCGTCTTGGCCCGCACGGATTCCGGGGCGGGGCTGGCGACGGACAATGGAGTTGAGCAAGATGAGACACGCGTTCCTCACGGCGCTGACGGCGCCTTTGGCTCTCGGAGCCCTTCCCGCCGTGGCCGCCGATCTCGCGTCTCGCCCGCCGCCGCCGGTCGATTATTACAGCCCGGCGCCCGTAAGCCGCTGGCAAGGCTTCTATGCGGGACTCAACGGCGGCTACGGCTGGGGCGCGTTCACCGACGGCCAGGATTGGCTCTTCGGCCAGCCGACAGGCGGCGAAATCGGTTTCACGGGCGGCTACAACTATATGGTTGCGCCCAATCTTCTCATCGGCGCCGAAGCCGATTTCGACTTCGCCGGCCTCAATGTGACGAACACTCCCTATCCTGAACTCGTGAGTTCGAGCAGCCTGAACGATCTGTTCACGCTGCGCGGTCGCGTCGGCTTCACCATGGATCGCGCGCTGTTCTTCGTCACCGGCGGCCTCGCGGGCGGGCGCACCGACGTCAACCTCCGCAACGTCTGGGGCAATTTCTGGGGCGAGGAGTCCAACTATCAGCTCGGCTGGGCGCTCGGCGCCGGCGTTGAATATCTGATCGTGCCCAACGTGTCGGTGAAAGCCGAATATCTCTTCACGTCGCTCGGCTCCAACACCTATTTCAACTTCTCGCCCTGGGCCCTCCAGCTCGGCGCCAACAATTCGCAAGTGCGGCTTGGCGTCAACTACCATTTCTGACGGCGCTCTCGCCAAGCGGCGGCCCGAGCGCGAAAGCGCCTCGGGTCTTCGCGACGCGGTTTGGCCGTCCATCACGCGTCTGTCACAATTTCCATAGAGACCGCGTGGCGTCAGGCCTCTTACGCGGAAGTCCAGATGAGTTCACAAGCCTGCCAGCAAGAGATGCGCGCGGAAGATCTCGCCGAACTTCAAAAGGCGGTTGGGCTGCTCGAAAATCAGGGCTTCGTGAGGCTCCTGAACAACGTCGCAGGCACGCCCACCGACAAAGCGCTCGCGTTCGTGCCGAGACGGTTGAAAAACAAAATCGACAAGATCGTCAGCGGCGCCGTGCGGCAAGGCTTGCATCTCGCCGTGACCTCACTCGACGTCAAGGACGCCGGACCGCCCAAGAACCGAGTGTCCACGCTCGCTGCGGGCCTCACCGGCGGGTTGAGCGGCTTCTTCGGCGCGGGGGGATTGGCTGCGGAACTGCCCGTAACCACGACGCTGATATTGCGGTCGATCGCCGATATCGCCCGATCGCAAGGCGAAGACCTGTCGAGCGTGCCCGCTCGGCTGGCCTGCATGGAAGTCCTGGCGCTTGGCGCGCCGGCGGAGGAAAAACAAACCCAGTCCAGTTACTTTCTCGCCCGGGATGGCTTCTCGGAATTCTCCGGCAACGCCGCCGAAGCCCTTTCCGACCGCGGAGCCGACGCCGGAAAGTCTCCGGAAGTGAACGGCTTCTTGGGTGAAATCAGCGCCAAATTCGCCGTCGTCGTCTGCCAACGCGCAGCAGCGAGCTCGATTCCCGTCATCGGCGCCCTGGGAGGCGCCGCCGCAAACGCGGTGTTCACCAGATATTTTCAGGATCTCGCGACGGGGCATTTCACCGTTCGCAAACTTGAGCGCGCCTACGGCAAGGACATCGTAAGAGCGCACTACATGAATTTTTTCGTCTCGCTTGATTGAGCGCCGGTTTGAAGCTGCGTTGAGGATCGCCGCTTGCGAGCAAATCGGTCTCCAGCGCTCGAGGCGAGATCAGGTTTTTGCGTCGGTCGGCGCTAGCCGGGCGTGTCCAGCGCTCTAGTTGAAGCGCGGCGGTCGCGTTGCGCGGTCGCGATGCAAAGGAGCGCCAGATGGGTATTCTTGATTTCTTCGGGAAGAAAAAGGACGCGCCTGCCCCCGCCGGGGCGACCGAAACGAGCGCCGCCTCGCCGGACGCGCTGAAGGGCGAGATCGCGAGGCACGGCCTCGACGCCTCCAAAGTCGATATCGCCGTCGACGGGTCGAAGGTGACGCTCTCGGGCTCCGCTGCGACAACGGCCGACGCCGAGAAGCTGGCGCTGGCGGTCGGCAATACTCAAGGCGTCACGCAGGTCGTCAACAACATCTCGGTCGAGCAGGCGCACGCCGAGTCGCGGTTCTACACGGTGAAGTCCGGCGACAGCCTGTGGGCCATCGCGGAGCATTTCTACGGCGCCGGGCAGGGTCCCAAGTATCAGCAGATCTTCGAGGCCAATCGTCCGCTCCTGACGGATCCCAACCGCATCTTCCCGGGGCAAGTGTTGCGAATTCCAGACCTCGGTCATCCGACCGCGGGCGCTGCCCACACGGCCGCGGCCCCTTCTGCCGGCGACTGGAAGCCGCCGCAGGAGGTCGCCTCCGCCGCCGAGAAGAAGGGCGACGAGCCCGTCTGGAAGTCGCCGACGACCTGAAATCCGCCGGGTATTGAAGCTTTGGCGCGCGGAAGAACTCCGCGCGCTTTTTTGATTCAGCTGGCGCCAACGCGAGGTTGAAGCGGGCCTCTCCTCCCGGGGCGTTTTGGGCGCGTTGCCGAGCAAGAGCAGGGAGCGATATGCGCGATCAGTCGTGCGCCTGTGGCTGAGAGCGCACAACAACAGTGAGCAAGGAAAAGCAGGTCATGGCTACGTCCAAGCGCCCCGACGCGGAAGTTCATCGCCCGAAAGCAACGAGCCGCACTACAGCAGCGGACCCGGATTTGAACTTGCCCGAGGCGGATATTGAATCCCCTCTCCACGATCGGGAGGCGAGTGAGGCGGAGAAGGCGAGGCGTGACGCCGCGGCTGAGGCCTTTCGCAACGAAAAGGCTCACGAGCGGCCTCCTCGACACCGAGCTTGAGGTCCGGCATGCGGTCTTAAGCCTTGGTGGTCTCGAAGGCGGGGATCTCACGCGCAAAAGCGTCGAGCCAGGCGACGAGCTTCGGCGCGCGATCGCGCCAGGCGCCGCCAAAGCGCAGATCGAGATAGCCGAGCGCGCATGCCGTCGCGAGATGACCGACGTCGCGCGGCGCGTAAGGCGGCGCGGCTTCGAGAACAGCGAGCGCGCGATCGATCTTGCCCTCCTGCAGCTCGATCCAGCTCGCGGAGCGCTGGGCCTCCGGGCGAGTGGTCTGCTCGTAGCGAATGAGCTTGCAGCCGCCAAATCACTCTAATCGAGCCCAATCCAGCCTCACATAAGCGACTGATACGCCGGCACTATCAAAAAACCTGCCCAATCGAGTTCACACCGAACCAATCTTCCACAATTGAGTTTCCCGCCCCATATTGCACAAAAGCAAACCAAAAGGGCAGTGCAGATGGCCGGCAAAGTCAGGGGCGAGAAGATCGACACACGCGAGGCGCGGGCAAAGCTGCCCGAGCGTGTCGGTGCGCCCTACTACAATGAGGTCGCCAACGACCTGCATCTCGGCTACCGCAAGGGCAAGCGCGGCGGCAAATGGGTCGTCCGCCGCCGTGACGGCGACGTTTACGTCGTCGAGAGGATCGGCGTCGCCGACGATCAGTGGCCAGCCGATGGCGAGAAGGTTCTGACCTTCGATCAAGCGCGCCGCCGAGCCATCGCCATGGACGTGGAAGCGCCCGCCGTGGCCAAGGCAAGCGGCAAGACGAAGGGCGTGCCCTGCATCGCCGATGCGATGGCGGCCTATCTCGCCAAGCTCGAACATGAGGGGCGCAACACACGGCGTGTGCGCTCCTTCATCGATAGCTCGATCTTGCCCGAGCTAGGCGACAAGAAGTTGCGTGACCTCGACACCAGCATGTTGCGCGCTTGGCTTGCCAATCTCGCCGCCAGTCCACGTAAGACCCGCGCTGGTCGGTTCATGCCAGCGCCGAAGACGCGCGAGGAAATCCGACGTCGCAGAGCTGCGGCTAATCGCATCTGGGCCGTGCTGCGCGCCGCCTTGAATCTGGCTGTCGAAGACAAGCGCTTTCCTTCGAATGCCGGTTGGCAGGGCGTCAAGCCGCTCAAGGACGCCAAGGCAGCACGTGTGCGTTGGCTATCGCGCGACGAGATCAAACACTTCCTCGCCGCCTGCGACGAGCCATTCCGCTCGCTGGCGCTGGCAGCCCTGCTGACTGGGTGCCGTCTCGGGGAGCTACGCCAGCTGGTCGTCGACGATTTCGTTGCGAGCACGGAAACATTACTCGTCCGCGTCAGCAAGAGCGGCAAAGCGCGTCACGTCGCACTGACAAAAGAGGGCGCAGCCTTCTTCACGCTCCTGACGCGGGGACGCCGAGCCGACGAGCCGCTGCTCGTCAAGGACGGCGCAGCTTGGAAAGATGGCGAACAGCAGCGGCGCATGATTGACGCTTGCCAACGCGCCGGTATCGACCCTGCCGGTTTTCATGCGTTGCGACACACTTACGCCTCGCACGCAATCGATGCCGGCATTCCGTTGCTGATGATCGCCCATAATCTCGGGCACCGCGATACGCGAATGCTCGAATTGCATTACGGGCACGTCGACGCGAAACGCCTGCGCGAGACCTTCCAAGAAAAGTTGCGCCCCTTCGGCTTCGATGGCGACAATGTCGTCGCATTGCGGCGGTGAGCGCCATGGGAAGACACCGCAAGCCTATTTACATGACGCCTGAAGAGCTGACGCCCGAAGAGCTGGCCCAGTATGCAGCCGACGACGAAGAACTCAGCAAACTCATCGTCAACGGGCTTTTTTGCCCGCGTAAGAATAACCCGCTGCGCCTTTCACGCGCCGACTTCTACGACGACGAGCAGGCGGACGCATGGCGTCAGGCGCTGCAACAACTGGAGAACAAGGACAATCCCTCCAACGAGGGGTTTAGACGCTTCCTACGGCTCGGTAAGCCTCTCTCGCCACGTGTCGCCATGGCGCTCGACAAACTGCTATTCGGCCGCGTGGTGATCCCGGTCACATCGATGCGGGAGGAAGACCTCGACCTCCCGCCTGGGTTTTTTGGCGAGATGGTCGTGCAGCCGTGGCCCAAGCCGAAGTGGCGCAAGGGGCCGCCGCATCGTCCGAGCGATCTCGGTCGCATACGCCGAGCCTATACGGCGGCGGCTGACGTGAAGCGCCACAGAGCCGCCGGCTCGACCGCCTCCGATAGCGTGCTGATCAGCCGCGCCGCCAAGAAACACGGCGTCAGGAGAGAATCAGTGGTCGACGCCTTCGAGACGGGGGCGTGCTCCGATTACAAAACCCCAGAAACTTCTAAGAGTTTGTTTTGAAAATCAGGGATGAGCGTTTCTACGGATGAGATTGCCGCCCATGGCGACGAAGATCATGGCCTTGGAGACGTCGATGCGGCGTTCGTAGTCGCGCACGAGGCGCCGCCAGCGGACCATCCATCCGAACGTGCGTTCGACGACCCATCGGCGCGGGAGAACCTCGAAACCTTTCTGGCCGTCGCGGCGGCGCACGATCTCGATCACGAAATCGAGATAGGCCGCCTTGTCCATCAGCTTGAGCCGATCGTAGGCTCCATCGGCGAACAGATGCTTCACCCAAGGCCACCGCTTGCGGATGGCGTCCAGGATCGCTTGCGCGCCGGCGCTGTCGGAAATATCGGCGGGCGTGAGATTGACCATCAGAAGGCGCCCATCTGTATCGACCGCGATATGGCGCTTGCGTCCGACAATCTTCTTGGCCCCGTCATATCCGCGCGTTTCGGCTTGCGGCGCCTTGACCGACTGGCTGTCGATCACCGCAGCCGAAGGGCTCGCCTCGCGCCCCGAATGCTCGCGATCGAGCATCAACTCAACATCATGAATGGTCTGGAACAGAAACCGGCGCGCCAGCTCGCGAAACCAGCCGTAGACCGTCTGCCAGCAGCCGAAGTGAACCGGCAGCATCCGCCAGCCGCAGCCTGAGCGTACGAGATAGCGAACGGCGTTGATCACCTCGCGGAAATCGACCTCGCGCGGGCGCCCGAGACGCCCGGGCCTGGGCATCAGCGGCGCGATGCGTTCCCACTCCTCATCGGTCAGATCGGAGGGATAGCGCTTGGTCTTGCGGGCGATCTTGGCCATTCGGCCCCGGCTCTGGCTGGTCCACATCCAGAGCTTGAATCATGAGCGCCGCAGAAAAGGAATCCCAACTCATACTCTTTTTCCAAACGGGCTCTAAGGGCAAAAAGTCCCCGAAGTAATGGGTTAGTTTGGGATAAAAAACGCTATTACCTAGTGACCCAACGTCGCTCAGCCGAGCAGATGAAGGGTCGAACAAATGCCCAGGAAAGTAAGCAAACCGACGCCGCGCAAAGCTGCGTCGAGCAAGCCCGACAAAATCCCCGAGGGCCGCCGCAGCTCCACCATCAAAGACTTTTGCCTGCGGAACGGCTTCTCCAAAGGCACATTTTACAACATGTGCGAGGCGGGCAGAGGCCCGCGCCTGCTGCGCCCCACCGGGAAAGAGGGCGGCGTCGTGCTCATTACTGAGGAAGCCGAAAGCGATTGGATCAAGGAGCGCGAGGCACGCGACGCCGCCGAGATAAGCGCCGACGTGCCAAAGACCGACGCCGCCGAGTGACCGCCATAGCTCACACAGGCGTTGAGCTTGGCCCGCATCGTTTTCGCGACGCAGACAGAGGCCAAGACATGCACGGTATCAAGACATGCACGGTATTATGGCGCAAACGCACACAGCCAAGCCGGGGCTTTAGATGAGACGACCCCGCGCGAGGATCGCCGCAATAATCGTTCTTTTAGTAGGCGTATGCTGTGCCGCCCTCAATCCATGGGGTGACGACGATGTTGCCGGCGTCAACCCCCGTTGGGTCAATGGGGAGGACGTATATCCCCTCCTTCCCCGGTTTTCGCATGTGCACAGTGAGAGCGACGCCTGTCTGATGAAATTCCCCGTCGGGGGAGCGGTATCTAATGCAGCCAACAATCCAGGGGGACAAATGCTCTGCTTCCCGCCCAAGATTCCATCTGGAATAATTTTTGACGCTTTCAATAGACGAAGCGTCAATACCGACGCTGGCATTTACACCAATATCTTGACCAGGGAAAACAGTCCAGCCGATTTGATCGCGGGCGACGGGCTGTTGAAACTTATTTCTACATCGTTCATGTTGTCGCTCCCGAGCGACTTGACTGCCGCTTATGCCATCTTCCCCAGAAAGATAGCCTTCAAGGTCTGGTGATACATAAAAAGCGGGCAAACGACCGGTGTTGTGAAATTTGAGACCGACTTGAACAGTGAGTCCGCCAGATTGATTCCGGTAGATGGGGCCACCACCACCAATGTCAGCATATACCCAGGGCCTTTGTTCATATTGAGATTCGCGAAATTGATTCCAAATTATAATGGACTGGACACCAGCTACTATGGTGAGCATGAAAGTGAAAACAGCGAGCCACGCTGTGAATCGCGCCACTGGATCAGGCTGCCCGAGCCAATGCCATGGCTTAGGGCGTCTTTCCTGCCTTTCTGTAGCTTCCTTATATTTCTTGGTCTCATATTTATTTTTGGACTATCCGCGCATGGCGCTACTCTCGGACGTCAGAATATTGGTTTTGCGATGTGTTTAGGCGGAGCCGCCATTATCCTGTTTACGATAATATGGCTCGCGCTTTCTACATTTTAGTCTTTTGCTTAGAGTCTGTCCGGAAGGATCACGCTGGATTGCATAGCTTTCGCAGCATGAGGCGGATGGAGGCGAGGCGCAGGAAGGCCAGCGCCCTGCGCGACAGGCATTCCCAGTCCTTGGCGAGCCTGCGGCATCTGCCAAGCCATGAGAACGTCCGTTCCACGATCCAGCGCTTGGGCAAAACGACGAAGCCTTGCGCCTGATCTGAGCGCTTGACGATCTCGACGTTTACGTCGGCGATCACCTTGTCGATAGCCGTTCGAAACTCCGGCCCTTGATAACCGCCGTCGGCGTAGAGCTTCAACAGGAACGGGAAAGCCCCAAACAACGTCGCCATCACCAGCACGCCGCCGTCGCGGTCCTGAATGTCGGCCGGGTGCACGAGCGCGTGCATCAGCAAGCCCTGCGTATCGACGAGGATATGTCGCTTCTTGCCCTTGATCTTCTTGCCCGCGTCATAGCCGCAAGGGTCGATGCAGGCCCCCCTTTTTCTGCGCTCTTCACGCTTTGGCTGTCGATGATGGCCGCTGTCGGGCTCGCTTCGCGTCCCGCCTGTTCGCGGCATTTGACGTAAAGCTCCCAATGGATGCGGTTGAGCGTCCCATCCCAATCCCAAAGGTCGAAATAGTCGTAGACCGTGCTCTTTGGCGGCAAATCCTGCGGGATCGCTCGCCATTGGCAGCCCGTGCTGAGCACGTAGAGGAGACCGTTGACCACCTCGCGCAGGTTCACCGTGCGCTTGGCGCCGCCGCGCTTGGCCGGAGGCAGCAGCGGCTCCACCTGTGCCCATTCCTCGTCGGTCAAATCGCTCGGATAACGCAACTTGCTCCGGTCATAGCGACCCCGATTTTCGTCCGTCCACATCGGCCAGCTCCCAACGAATCGTGCTGACCCATGGAATCACAAGTGACTCATAGGACTCAACATGTTCGCGGACGGGCTCTTAGTCATTCGTCATGTGAATCACCGTTGCCGCGATGGCTTCCATACTTTGTAACAGAAAGGCCGCGGTGAGCCCACCTCGGCTGATTTTATTGTTTAGATTCCGCCCTATCTCCGTGACGCCGACCGCCGCCAGCTTTTCGACGAGCTGGGCATAGGTGACGCCTCAGACTGCTGGCGCTCTCGTCTGCCCGAAGTGCTGCGGCTTGAACGCTTACTACCGCCCCCCCTAACAGCGCGCCGCGCTGGACGATAGCCGCGCGGAGTGACATCGGCGCAAAATTTTGAAGCAAGGATCATCGCCTCTTTAACCTCAAATAATCAGTAATGGTCTCTATTAGGCTAGGCTGAGTTACTTTAAACTATTGATTTCATTGGCAATTTTGGCTTGCTTTTTTTACGGAGGCACGCCATATTGCATCCAATGGAAGGAGAGAGAGAGAGAGAGAGAGAGATATGGCTAGATGCCCAGCCGAGGACGACACCGTCACCGGCACCGCGACCGACATCGCGCGACTGCTCCCCGACGCCGAGGGGAGGCCGATGCCGATCAACACGCTCATCTGGTTGCATCGCCGGGGGGTCTTGCCCGTGGCGAGGCTTGGCCCGTTGTGGGTCACGCAACTCAGCTCGCTGACTGAGGCTCGTGAAAGAGCCCGTGCTCGGGGGGAGGTGTGGGCGCAATTGGATAAGCGCCCTCGCCGAGCAAGGCAGCCGAAACAGGAAGCAGAATACGCCTGAAACGAAATCTCAAGCGCGCGCCTACGGGCAGGCGCTTGAAGGAACGACCGCGCGTCGACGGATTACGGCGCAACCGCTGAGGAGCAATAAACGTAATGAGTAGGTGCAATGACCCACCAGGATTATGGGAAGGAAGAGGCCCGACCAGCGGCAGCAGTATCGGGCCCCTCGAACCACAGCGGCTTGGGCGGCAGCTTCGATAGCGTTGAAGATATAGCGTCTTCGGCTGATAGTAAAGAGCTTTCGTCAAAAAAAAACCAATGGCAACGGGCACGATGAGCTGCCGCTCGGCAACGGCGGCGCGGCCTCGGGCACCCTCACTTATCTGCCTTATACGCCGGAAGAGATTGTTGCGCTCTTTGGCGCGGGGAAAGTTAATGACAACGGCTGGATTAATGTCCCTGGTCCCGGTCACAGCATCAATGATCGCACACTAGGGATTCTCATCGATCCCGCTGCGCCGCACGGCTTCCACGTCAACTCGTTTGTCGACGATTGGCGGGACTGCCGCGATTATGTGTTGGAGACGCTAGGCGAAGGCATAAGAAAGGAAGCGACGCCCGAGCAAATCGCCGAACGCGAAGCCGCCAGAAAGGCGCTCGCGGAAAAGATGGCGGCGAAACGGGCGGAGAAGCTCGCCGAATGGAATGAGAAGTGGGACAAGGCGCGCCCCGTCACGCTTGCCGAGAAGGACAAGGCGTGGATTGCTGGCAAGGGCATCACCAAACCATGGGCGGTGCCGCATGAATATCTCGAAAGTCGCGGGCTGACTGTTCCCGACGACACAACGTTCCGCTGGCTCGAAAAACATCACTACGGTAAGCGTGGCAACAGATACACCGGCACCGTCCGGCCGGGCTCTATGCTCGCACAGATCATAGACGCCCGCACCGGCGAAGTGATTGGCTATCACGAGACCTTCATCGACGAGCGCACCGCCAAGAAATTTAATATTGACATAGGCGGCGGCAACTGGGTCTGCCGGCTTACGCAGGTTGGATTTAAAGGCGGCATCATCAAGCTGTGTGACGCCGACCCTGGCGTGGACGTTGTTGGCGTAGGTGAAGGCATTGAAAGCGCGCTGTCGATTCGGGAACTGCCAGAAGGGAAAGGCGCAGCCATCTTTGCCGCTGTGAACGTCTACAACTTCGACGAGCTGCCGGTTCCTAAAAATCATAAGCGCGTTCTCGTCGCCATCGATATTGAGCCGAGCGGCGTCGGCAGCAGGAAAGCCAAGGAATACGCTTATAGGTGCGCCTGCCACGATTTTGGAGGGAAAGAGCAAAAAGATGTGCAGCTCATCATTCCCACCATTCCTGGCTTCCAGGGCAAGGCCGATCTCAATGATGTAATCCAAGGCCACAACGGCTTTAGGAACGGTGAGCACTACAAGCTGGAAAAAATCGTCGGAGCTTATGCAAAGGAGCCGCTTCCTGGCGGTGGAGGCAATGGAGGCAATGGCTCCTTGCCACCGCCACCGCCACCACCCAATGATGATCCTCCACCATCATCTGACGATGAGGTTGTGCCGCGTCCTCCCCAATACAGTGACATTGAACTCGCCCACCGCTTTGCGGCGCGTTATGGGCACCACGTTCGCTACGTCAAGGCGTGGGGGAAATGGTTCCTTTTTAATGGCAAGGTCTGGAAGGAGGACCAGACCCAGCGCGTGCAGCTCTTCGCCAGCAGGATTTGCGCGCGCGCCGCCGCCGAAGTGCTCGCAGAGGAACCAACGAAAGGGAGGAAGCTGGCGCACGAAATTGCTTCGTCGCGGACGATAGCTTCTCTCCTCAAAGTTGCGCAGACGCTGCCACTGATCGCCGCGACCTCAGATCAGTGGGACACCGACCTGTGGCTGCTCAACACGCCGGGGGGGAGCGTTGACTTGCGCACTGGCAAGATGCGCCCGCACAACCCCGACGACTACTGCACCAAGATGACGCAGGTGACGCCGGGCGGCGAGTGTCCGATGTTCCTGAAGTTTCTCGACGAGGTGACCGCAGACGACAAGGAGATGGTTGACTATCTGCAACGCAAGAACGGCTACATCCTCACGGGCGTAACCACTGAGCACGCGGTGTTCTTCACCTATGGCGATGGGCGCAATGGCAAGAGCGTCTATCAAGGCACTATTGGTTATGTGATGGGCGACTACGATGTGGTTGCGCCGATCTCGACGTTCATCGTCACCAATAACGAACAGCACCCCACCGATCTCGCCGATTTGCGCGGCGCACGCTATGTGCGGTGCAGTGAGGTTGCCAAGGGGCAGCGATGGGCCGAAGAGAAAGTGAAAATGTTGAGCGGCGGCGATCCGGTGAAGGCTCGCTTTATGCGACAGGACTTTTTCACCTTCATGCCACAATGCAAGCTGGAGTTCATCGGCAATGTGCGACCGCGCCTGCGCACGGTAGGCAAGGCGGCCGAGGCGCGCTTCCACATGACGCCCTTCACGGTGTTTATTCCGCCGGAGAAGCGCGACAAGGACCTTATGGAGAAGTTGCAGGCGGAGGGTCCAGGCATCCTGCAGTGGATGATTGACGGTTGTTTGAAGTGGCAAGCGGAAGGCTTGAAGCCGCCGCCTGCCGTGATTGCCGCAAGCGAGGAGTATATGAGGACACAGGATGTCACCGCCGCATGGATGGAGGAGTGCTGCGTAGTCGGCAGTCAATACTCCGCCGTCATAAGCGTCCTGTTTAGGTCGTGGAAAGCCTGGGCCATGGAGGCGGGGGAATGGATAGGCACCCGTTCTGACTTGAAGGAGCGCCTCGTCGCCAAGGGATTTCAAGCAGGGAAGACCGAGCACGGCATAACGATCTTCGGGTTGAGGCCCGGCAATCCGGCGGACCCACCGCAGGCCGGGCCACAAAACGGGCCGCAGAAAAACGAAGCGGCTGGTATGCCGTTTTAGGTGGTCAGGTTGCCTGCCCGGGAGGAAGTTGCACCACTTCCGGGCAGGATTTCTACTCGTCACGGCCCAGCCTGAGGTGTTTTGCCAAAAAAAGATCCTTTAAAAACAACAACCTGCAGTTCCTGCAGTTTCGACCCCTATCTATGCTTACGCGCGCGCACGCGTATAGAGGGATACCTCTCGAAACTGCAGGAACTGCAAGTGTTTGATTTTGTTAATGGTGTTTGTGCCTTTGGAGCTTCACCTGAGCGCTAACGTGCATGGTTTTGGCCAGAAAAGTCTCATCAGCGACGTTTTAGAGACGCAGGTCGGTCGACGGGGGCTATTTGGCCAGCCTTTCAGCTACGTTCAAGGCATACATTTTTCCTGAGCCTCACACCAATCCGCAACCCGCCTAATCTGGCGCGCCGCGAGGGTTTTCCCGTCGCTGGAAAACCTTCCTCCAAACCGACCAATGCTCCCTTACAAGGACCAATCTAGCCAAATCACGCCTAATCTCACACAGAAAATAATCCAATTATTTCCTAGACTTGTTTATTTTCTGCCCCCGCGCTACATTTGTTTTGGTGCTGTTTTGTGCAGTATTGGCTTGAGCTAAGACACAAATTAAGGCCCCAAAACAGGTGCATGGCACTGTCTCAGAACCCAGGGCAAAAACACAAAGCAGCCCTGTAAAACCGCGCCCCAAAGTGGCAGCGCCGAAGAAGACTTGTGGCCGTAGCGCAATTTCGAACGGCAAGCGCCTGCTCGTTTCCGACAATCGCACCATGTGGGGCCGCCGCTTCGCTGATCTGTGCGCCGATCACGCGCAAGACCTGGGCGGCGTCGACAATTTGAGCGAAGCCGAGATCGGCTTGCTGCGCCGAGCCAGCGCCATCGAATGTGAGCTTGAGCGTCGTGAGGCGATGCTTGCTGCGGGCGAGGACGTCAATCTCGACGAGTTCGCAAGGGCCGCATCGCATTGCAGACGCCTTTGGGAAACCTTGGGCGTCTCGCGCAAGCCCCGTGAGAAAGTGGTTACGCTGGGCGACATCGTCGCGAAGCACAAAACCACAGAGAAAGCCGCTGAGAGCCAAAAGCGCGTCGCGGCTGCCACTGCCGCCCAGCCTGCTCCCCAAAAGCCTGCCAGCGGTGCCCCCGTTTCGCCTACCAGCGCTGCTCCCGTTGAGGAAGGAGCCGCCGCATGACCGACGCCCCCGACGACCGCTTAGACACGGCGATGACGATCATCGAGGCAATCGAGCACGAGCAGGTGTTTCGCTCGCTCTTCCGCAATCTCGACGACTGGCAAGCGTGGCTGTCCTTCTTGCGCTGCCTCTTCGGTCTGTCGACGACCGAGGTCGACCGCGCGCTGTTCCGGCAATGCACCGGCCGCCAAGAGCTGCGCGGCCCCTACTTCGAGGCGTGGCTCGCATGTGGGCGCAGAGCCGGCAAAAGTTACATCCTAGCCCTCATCGCTGTCTTCCTCGCCGTCTTTCGCGACTATCGACCCTTCCTCGCTCCCGGCGAGCGCGGCACCATCATGATTGTCGCGGCTGATCGAAAGCAGGCGCGCGTCATCATGCGCTATGTGCGCGGCATGCTGGCGCTGCCCGTGCTGGCTCCCCTGGTCATTCGCGAGACGGCCGACAGCTTCGACCTCGACAACATGGTCACCATCGAAGTTGGCACATGCTCTTACAAGACGGTTAGAGGTTACACGCTGGTCGCGGCGCTATGCGACGAAATTAGCTACTGGGAATCAGGCGACGGCGCTTCCAGCCCAGACGACGAAATTCTAAACGCGCTGCGACCGAGCATGGTCACCATTCCCGGCGCGATGTTGCTTTGCGCCTCCAACCCGCACGGCAAGTTCGGCGAGATGTGGAACACCTTCGAGCGCCATTACGGCGATGACAGCTCGCCCGTGCTCGTATGGAAAGCGCCAACGCGCACCATGCACCCGGCGGTTTCGCAGGCGATCATTGATCGGGCTATTGCCGACGATCCCGATAAGGCTCGCTCGGAGTGGCTGGCCGAATTCAGGCTGTCGCTCGTTAAGTTCATTGATCGCACCATCGTGCAGTCGCTGGTCGTGCCGACGCGTTACGAATTGCCCTACAATCCCGAACATTCCTACGTGGCTTTCGTCGACCCCTCTGGGGGAGCAAGCGACTCTTTCACGCTCGCCATCGCCTATCCCAAGGATTTGGATAAAGACGAGATGGTTGGCGTGCTCGCCTGCATTCGCGAATATCACCCGCCGTTTAGCCCCGACGACGTCGTCAGCGACATTTGCAGGGTGTTGAGCCACTACGGTCTCGATAGCGTAACCGGAGATCAATACGCAAAAGAATGGCCGCCTGAAAGATTTCGGGTGCGCGGCGTCACCTATGAGCCGAGCGAGCTGTGCAAGAACGACATCTACCTCAACGCGCTGCCGCTCTTGATGCAGGGCCGCGTGGAATTGTTGGATAATCCGCGCCTCGTCAACCAAATATGTTCACTAGAGCGGACCACGTCTCGCGCTGGTCGCGACAGCGTCTCACATCCCACCGGCCGCGCCCATCATGACGACGTGGCCAACGCATGCCTCGGCGCGCTGGTGCTGGCCGCCGGTAAAATGTCGCAAGGCCAAATATGGCTCAGACTCTGACCTCAACAAAGGAACCCGCCACCATGTTCGGCTACTAGCTAAGGAGAACTCAGATAGAAATGCGACCGCACCACCGCGCCTTCACGCCCTTACCGCGCGCCCTGCGCCCGACCATAACGCAACCTGATTACGCCTGAAGGTCAGCCAGCTTGAGGAGTCGGTGGGGCATGGGGGCGGTTGAGAGAGCGACGGCGGCGAGACGCGGGATCATCTGGCCGAGATCATATCTTCGATTGAAGCGATACTCGAACTCGGCGAGGTAACGGGCAGCGTGCTTTTCTCGCACGGCGCGGTATGTTCCGAGGAGCGCCGCCTTGATGTTGCCAAGCGCCGTGTTGACCCACTTGAACGTGGGGTTCTTGACGGCGGCTCTTGCAGCCTTGGAGCCTGACCCGGCGATTATCGCCTTGTGCGAGCAACCAGCCTCAACGACGGCGGAAAAGCAGGCCAAGCCGTCGGAGACGACCTCGGCGCCCGGCGTCAACGCCGTGCTGGCGAGCTTTTTCAGCGCATGCTTGCTGAAGGCCTTTACCCGCCGCAAGATGATCTGATGCGGCTTGCCATCGTCGGTGGTCTGGACCGCGGCGACGAAGGGCGTCTTGCCTTCGGCGCCGCGCCCGGGAGGCCCGGAACGCTCGCCGCCGAGATAGGCGTCGTCCATTTGGATCTTTCCCTTCAGGCGTTTCGTGGCGTTGCGCTCGATCATGACCTGCGCGAGCTTGTGCTTCATCTTCCAGGCGGCGTTCTGGGTGATCCCGAGCCGTCGCGCGAGCTCGAGGCTGGAGATGCCCTGCTTGGTTTGCGTGAGGTGATACATGGCGGAAAACCACAGGCGCAGCGGCAGTTTGCTGGCGGCGAAGATGGTCCCGGCGCGCACCGAGGTCTGCTTGCGGCACGCGCCGCATTGGAACAGCAGGCGCATCCCGCGCGTCACGACACAGTGCGCCTTACCGCCGCAATCGGGGCATTCGAACCCGTTCGGCCAGCGCCAGTTGACCAGCGCCGCGTGACACTGCTCCTCGCTGCCGTAGGCCTTGTTGAACTCGGTCTCGCTGAGACCTTTCTGGAATTGCACCTTATTGCGCGCCATGGCCGAACCCTCCCAAAAACAGAATGTTCTGTTTTTGTTCTCACACGAAATTTCGGCTGACGCAAGGGCGTAATCAGGTAACGCAAAGCCTCATCGTCGACTTATTCGTCGAGCGCAACGAAACGTTTTGGGGCACCGAACATTCACCCTCCTATTATTGGGGCTACCTTCGCGAAAATCGGACTTGGCACAAATGCTCCGAGTGCGCCGGCCAAATGTTGGATGATTGGCGCGCCGATAGCCGCCACCGACCCTTCGAAGATTTCCTCCCCAAGGTTCACCGCGACATCCATCGCGTCATCAAGCCGCTGGTTGAAACAGCAAGCCCAAGCGAGCAACGCCGCGCCGGCTCCTTCGCCTTCGTCAATGGCGTCATCCGGTTCTTAGAAAACGATCTGCGCGTGATCATCCTGCCATGGGAGCTACGCAACGCGCCAAGGCCAATCCGCGAGGAGGAGCTGCGCGCGGCGCGGCAGGAGAGGCTCTATGGCTGACAATTCCATCCCAGCGATCCGCGAGCATCTGCGGGAGGCGGTGCTTGAAGCTTTGAGCTTCTTGCAGAAGCAGGCGGCGCGAGGCTCGCGCCGCTCTCATCCAGATTGTCACGCTATAATTGATTTCACTCTTTTCAATCAGATTGCTTGAACCCCGTCGCCGCGTCGGCTTCAGCGACCAAGCCTTCTAGCTCACGCTCGACCACCTTGGCGCGATCGTCATCCTGCCAGTCGGGGGCGTATTGCAGAAGTGAGATTGCGTGCTCCAGCGCCGACCTCTGGTCGGAGCCCTCTTCTAAGGCATAGTAGGGACAGAAGGCGATGTCGGCGGCGATGGCTCTCAAGGCATGAATGACATCGGAATGCCTACGCTGGATGCGCACCCTCGCGCCGTCGCCCTCTTGATATTCGCTGTTCACGAATAGCCACAACCGGCCAGCAGCAGCGCGCAGCTTCTCCGTCAACTCCCTCGGCAGTGCCTTGGCCTGTGTTTTTTGCTCGGACGCCATGTGCTTTCTTTAGCCTGTTATATGGAACCGGTTTGTGTCGCCAATTCGTTCGCGCGCATGAGGATCAAAAGCGCGCTCTCCCATATATCACCGTCGTTTCCGCATGTTTCAGAAGATCTCAGCATTGGCCGCCGCTCTCCACGTCATGGCCAAGCCCGTTGCGCCAAACGATGTCGCAACTTCGGACAAGCGCCGCATCCCCGCGATTTTGCAAAGCGATGATCTCGCTGCTTAAAGCGAACGGTCGCCGTAAATGCGACCATTTCCGATGCACGCCGTCAGCTGTTCTAGGGTGAGCCATGGTCGCCTCGCATGCACCATGCGATGGCAGTTGGCGCACAACAGATGCAGGTCTGCCAACTTTGTCTTGGCTCCCGGCAGGAGCTGATGGACCGGGAGGCTTGAACCCCCATGCGCCGATTTCTTCTCGTCCTGCCGATGATCCTTCTCGTGGCCGCTCCGGCCCGCGCCGGCGAGGAGGTCGTGGACAGCATTCTCGGCGGCGCGGCGGGCGGTTTGGTGCTCGGCCCGGTCGGGCTCGTTGGCGGCGCGCTGATCGGCGCGACGGCGGGGCCCGGCATTTCGAAAAGCTGGGGCTTGAGCGGCAGTGGCCACGCCCGTCGGCATCGCGCAAAGCCCCGTCCTCAGCAGCAGGGCTGAGCGAGCCGGACGGCCCACTACAATCTGAAGAAATTGGCGCGGACGGCGCGATCCGAACCTGCGACGAACTGCGTCAACAAGACGATGCCGGATACGCGCCCACACGACCGAGGGCCGCGAGCGCGCCAAGGCATGGGATGGGATGACCAGCGAAACTCACCACGCACCAGAAACAGGACGCGATGAAAGCGCACGCTGACGGCACCGCAACGCAAGCCAACCTCGCGCGCCGCTTCAACGTCAGCCGGAGCACCATATCGAGGCTTGAGCTATGAGCGTCATGCATCTTCACCGCATAAACGAAGGGCATAACGTGCGCCGCTTGTATCGGCTCGACATTGAGTCGGAGTTATCCGGCGGTGTTTTGTTGATGAAGGAACGGGGATGACGTATCGACGCACGCTGGCGCATGATTACCGAGCCTTGCGATATTGAAGCCCTTGCTCAAGCGTGGCACGGCTGATATTTGGCGGACGCCGGTTAAACCGAGGTGGGGAACCCGGTCTGTAAATCGAGGGAGGAACAAAGATGTTTGGAAAGATTCTACCTGCCGTCGCCACGGCCGCTCTGTGTTTAACAGCCGCCACCACACAAGCGGCGGCGCAGAGCTCTGGGTACCCCTGCGACAGCGGTGTGACCAACGCATCGCTGGCGGCCGCGCTGAAATCCGCCGTGAACGCCGGCGGCAACGGTGGTCTGGGCTTCAACATGTGGGCCACCGTCGTCAACAACGACGGCACGGTCTGCGCTGTCGTTTTTTCGGGCCCTAATTACACGCAACAATGGCTCGCGAGCCGGGTGATTTCCGCGCAAAAGGCGGCCACCGCGAATAGTTTGAGCCTTGCCAAGACGACCGGCTCGCCGAGTCCCGGCGCTCTGGCGCTGTCAAGCGCCAATCTCTATTCCGCTGATCGGGACGGCGGGAGTTTGTTTGGCCTTCAATTCAGCAACCCGGTCGATCCTTTGGATGCTTATCACAATCCGAACGGCTCAACTCCCATCCAGAACTCTAACCCCTCCTTCGGCACCATCAACGATCCGATGGTCGGAAGACCAATCGGCGGAATCAATGTGTTCGGCGGCGGCTTGGCCTTGTATAACCAAAGCGGGCAAAAAGTTGGCGGGCTGGGCGTCAGTGGCGACACATCCTGCACCGACCATATGATCGCCTGGAGAACGCGCCACAACTTAAGCCTCGACTATCTCCTAACAGGTGGCATCGCCGGACCTGCGTCGCTCTTTGCCGGCGACTCGAAGCACCCTGATAATATTATCTTCGACATCGTAGCCAATTCGCCGGGTGGTCCCGTCGGGAACAATGGCACGAGCGTGACTGGTTTCGGTCATCCGACATGCCTTAACAATCCGACAGCGCTTCCCACGAGTGGCCAAAAGATCACGCCAACCTCTCTTCCCAACGCTCAATAAGGATTGGCGTGACGCAGCCCGCCTTGCGCGGGAATCTTGACCTTATCGACGAAGGGGGGACGGCGAGGAGCCGTTCCCCTTTTTGCGCGATATATCGATTCCAAACATGACCTCGGAGTAAGCACCCGACCTAGACCGCCTTTCGAATCAGCGGCGTGACGTAGGACACTGGGACTATCACCAGGGATAGTCGCAGTGGCATGAAGCAGATTGAGATCATCACCTCGTCGGAGCGGCGGCGGTATTGGCGGCGGGAGGAGAAGGAGCGCTGGGTTGCGGCTCTCGAAGAGCCCGGCGCCGTCGCGGCCGATGTGGCGCGCAGAGCCGGGGTGGCGCCAAGCCTGCTCTATCGCTGGCGCCAGCAGCTTTCCGCGAGGCGCCCCGCGCCGTCCTTCGTTCCGGTCGCCGTCGCGCCGGCGCAGGAGAGCGCGCCGCCACCGGTGTCGACGATCACGATCGAGTTTCAAAGCGGCGCGCGCTTGAAGATCGACGGCGCCCCTGACGCGGGGTTTCTGGCGAGCGTGATCGGCGCCCTGTCGAAAGCGGAGCGTTCGCGATGATCGCGCTTGCGAGCGGCACGCGTGTGTGGCTCGCGACCGGCCACACCGACATGCGCAAGGGCTTCGACAGCCTGGCGCTGCTGGTGCAGCAGAACTTGCAACGCGATCCGCACGCCGGCGACATTTTCGTCTTTCGCGGGCGCAGAGGCGATCTCGCCAAGCTGATTTGGCATGACGGCCAGGGCGCGTGCCTGTTCACGAAACGTCTGGAGCGCGGCAGGTTCTTGTGGCCGCAGGCGTCGAACGGCGTCGTCACGATCTCGCCCGCGCAACTCTCTTATCTGCTCGAAGGCATCGATTGGCGCATGCCGCAGCAAGCGCTGCATCCGCGAGCCGCGGGATAGTCGTGCACATCGATGACGGCGTGCCGTTTGTGCGCGACTTTTCTCTCCTCTTGTGTTCTCTTGTGATTCGTGACGACGAGGCTCGAAGATCTTCCAAACGACTTGGCGAGCGCGCATGCGATGATCCTCGCGCAGCGCGAGGAATTGATCCTGGCGCAAAGCGAAGCGAAGGTTCGAGCGCTGGAGGTCGAGCGCCTCAAGCTCTTGCTCGCCAAGGCGCGGCGCGAGACGCATGGTCAATCCTCTGAACGCGCCAAGCTGCTCATTGAGCAGTTGGAGCTTGCGATCGAAGATCTCGAGACGACGCAGGCCGAGGAAGAGGCGAAGGCCGAGATCTCGGCGGCGAATGCTGCGAAGGAGAGGCGTCCGCACGCCAAGCGCGAGCCGCGCAAGCTACCCGAAAATCTGCCGGTCGAGCGCGTCGTCGAGAAGGCGCCGATTGCGCTGGAAGCCGTGCGTCGCATCGACGAATTGTTCGAGATCGAGAGCGAGATCAACGGCAAGCCGCCCGATATGCGCAAGGCCCTGCGCCAGGCGCGCTCGAAGCCGCTTTTGGATGCGCTTGGGGTTTGGCTCAGGGAACAGCGGGCGAGAGTGTCGCAAAAGAGCGAAATCGGCAAGGCGATCAACTACAGCCTCAACCGCTGGGCGTCGCTCGCGCGCTTCCTCGACGACGGCCGCATCTGCCTCTCCAACAATGCGGCGGAGCGCGGCTTGCGCTGCGTGGCGGTTGGAAGGGGCAATTGGACCTTCGCCGGATCGGACGAAGGCGCGCAAAGGGCGGCGCGCATCTATACGCTTGTTGAAACCTGCAAGCTGAACGGCGTCGATCCGCAGGCGTGGCTCGCCGACGCGCTCGCGCGCCTGCCTGATCATCCAGCCAAGCGGATCGACGAGCTGCTGCCGTGGAACTGGAAAGCCGCCAAGGAAGCCCAACGAGCCCAAGAGCAAAAGGCGGCCTGAGCGCCGACGCGTGTCCCGGCCTGAACCCGACAGGGTGAAGCTCGGATGCTTACACCTCGGATTAACCCGCCTCGAAGTTTCGGCGGTTAATGTCCCACGTTCCCAGAATGAGCTTTCCGCGAATTTTTGGCGTCCTCCCGCTTTGCGCCGTCGGCCCGTCATGAACCGAACCCGCGAGCGGTTTCGGCCTTACGGCTTTCATCCCTGACGTCATGGCAATCGCTCTTCGCGAGAGCATCCGGCGGCGTCAGCGGGCTTCGCCCGTGGCGATGTCGAGCATGCGCTTTGCCTATCGGTTTAGATCGCGAGGGCGTTTGGGAGTGCTAGTCATGGCGGCTCGTGGGATGCTGTTGGAGCCACGTGAGGGCGTCTTTCCGTATCCAGTCCGCAGCCTCAAATTCGGACTTAAAGCCGGAGATCTGCTGTTGGACGCCATCTGGCCATGTGACAATGACAAGCCATTCGCCCCCTTCCTTCGAAGGCAGCGGCTTGAAATCTGGGGTTACGAGATCGCCATTCATGAGGGCAATATGGCATGCCATGCCGAGGCATTCCAGAGCGGTCACGTATGCCACAATCAAACTGGCCCACTACCGAAATTTGGTTCGCGCTGACGGCGGTCGTGTTCTTCGTTGCGACCGCGCGGTTTCTCGTCTTAGCGGCGTCGCTCTTGGCTCAGTGTCTCAGTTTGAATTTTGGTAGTGTCTCAGTTTGAAATTTGACGCCCTTGACGCGCCCTCGCGCGGGGCAATCTCCCTGGTATGCTAAGAGTCTGTCCGGAAGGATCACGCTGGATTGCATAGCTTTCGCAGCATGAGGCGGATGGAGGCGAGGCGCAGGAAGGCCAGCGCCCTGCGCGACAGGCATTCCCAGTCCTTGGCGAGCCTGCGGCATCTGCCAAGCCATGAGAACGTCCGTTCCACGATCCAGCGCTTGGGCAAAACGACGAAGCCTTGCGCCTGATCTGAGCGCTTGACGATCTCGACGTTTACGTCGGCGATCACCTTGTCGATAGCCGTTCGAAACTCCGGCCCTTGATAACCGCCGTCGGCGTAGAGCTTCAACAGGAACGGGAAAGCCCCAAACAACGTCGCCATCACCAGCACGCCGCCGTCGCGGTCCTGAATGTCGGCCGGGTGCACGAGCGCGTGCATCAGCAAGCCCTGCGTATCGACGAGGATATGTCGCTTCTTGCCCTTGATCTTCTTGCCCGCGTCATAGAGCCTGACTCAAAAGACAACTATCGCGCGAGCCGCCGGATTGCGATCTGGATCGACGCGAGAACGACGAAGGTTTGCAGCGTGGTCGCGAGGTTTTCCCAGTCTTTGGCGAGGCGTCGGTTGCGCCCGAACCATGAGAACGTTCTCTCGACCACCCAACGGCGCGGCAGCAGAACGAAGCCCTTCATGTCGTCACTGCGCTTGACGATTTCAATGCGCAGCGAGGGAACCCTTGCGACAGCCGCAGTGACTTGATGAGCGTTGTAGCCGTTGTCGGCCCAGACGAGTTCGAGCCAGGGAAAGCTGTTGCGGATTTTGTCGAGCACGAGCGCCGCGCCATCACGGTCCTGCACGCCGGCGGAGTGGACGATGACGCGCAGCGGCAAGCCTTGCGTATCGACCAGCGCGTGAATCTTGCGGCCCTTCACCTTCTTACCGGCGTCGTAGCCGGTCAGGCCGTCATGACCGCCCCTTTTTCCGCCGACTTCAGCGACTGACTGTCGATGATCGCCGCCGTGGGGCTCGCCTCGCGCTCCATGTCTTCACGCAGCGCCATGTGCAATTTGTCCCAGATCGCGTCCCAGACGCCGTCCTTCTGAAAATTGCGGAAGATGTTGTAGACGGTCGACCGCGGCGGAAAGCCGTCGCGAGGAAGATAGCGCCACGGACAACCCGTGCGCAGGAGATAGAGAATGGCGTTGATCGCCGCGCGCATGTCGGTCTTGCGCGGACGACCGCCGTGCTTGGCCGCCGGGATCAGCGGCTCGAGCAGAGCCCATTCCGCATCCGTCATGTCGCTGGGATAACGCCCGCCGACGCGCACGTAGGTCTTGCGATGCTCTTGCGTCCACATTCCGAATCATCCTCCGATGCTTCGGAATCCCCAGAATCATGCAACCGGGGCGCGTGCAAGAAACTTTTGGGTCAGGCTCATAGCCGCAAGGGTCGATGCAGGCCCCCCTTTTTCTGCGCTCTTCACGCTTTGGCTGTCGATGATGGCCGCTGTCGGGCTCGCTTCGCGTCCCGCCTGTTCGCGGCATTTGACGTAAAGCTCCCAATGGATGCGGTTGAGCGTCCCATCCCAATCCCAAAGGTCGAAATAGTCGTAGACCGTGCTCTTTGGCGGCAAATCCTGCGGGATCGCTCGCCATTGGCAGCCCGTGCTGAGCACGTAGAGGAGACCGTTGACCACCTCGCGCAGGTTCACCGTGCGCTTGGCGCCGCCGCGCTTGGCCGGAGGCAGCAGCGGCTCCACCTGCGCCCATTCCTCGTCGGTCAAATCGCTCGGATAACGCAACTTGCTCCGGTCATAGCGACCCCGATTTTCGTCCGTCCACATCGGCCAGCTCCCAACGAATCGTGCTGACCCATGGAATCACAAGTGACTCATAGGACTCAACATGTTCGCGGACGGGCTCTAAGTGCAAAGCATGGGGAGGGCGACCGATGAGTGATACCGATAAAATAGTCGCCGCGATCTTCGCTGCGGCAAAAATTTCGGCAATGGGCGAACGGCCTGCGGCCGAATACGTCGCGGAGTATGAATTGTTTTTGAAAGTCCTACAAAAAAGTGAGATGGAGGTCACGGCTGCCGGCTCAGATTATGATGCATGGCGGGAGGTTAGTGCGGAACTTAAAGCTGAACTAAGTGACGGGCAGAAAGAATAATGCCCACAGGCCCTAAAGGCGAGAAGCGCCCTGCCCGGATGCACTGGCGGGGCGTTTTGCGTTTGGGGCGTGTTGCGCGCTCCCGGCGATCACCGCGCCAAGAAGCCGCGCGCCTTGGTCCACAGGCCCGCGAGGACGAGGAAGGCGAGGCTGAGCAGGCCCGCGCCGGGGGTGGGGCCGGCTGTGGAGAGCACCAAATTGTCCACTGCAAACTCATTCGTCGGATAGCCTCCCGTGCCGGAAATAGTCACGGACGCTAGGTCGGTGAACCCAGGCGTCTTGATGTTGAACGTTTGAAAGCTGTCGCCAAGCAACAGGAGGCGGGGCTGTGACGCCCCACTTACGCTTCGCCCACTCACTCGAATGGCCGCGCTTACGTGTCCCGGTTGAACGGGATTGCACGGGGGTTCACGTCTGTCCACCGAAAGTTGCGAGGCAGACTGGCGCGCCACGGTCGATGAAGATGGGCACTATTGCTTGGCTGTGGCAATATGATGCAAGAGCGCTGTTGCGCGTTCCGATCTTCGAAACTGCGATGATCTACGATACCGCACTTCACTTTCAAGGCCAATCCTTGGACATCCGTCGACATGACATCTAACGTTTGAGCTAACGGGCGCGGAAAAGCGTGCCGGCATTTGGGCCAGAATGAAATGGCGGCCCAAATGCCTCCATACTGTGTAGCGTCCGGTTGAGGAAATTGTTAGGCGGAATGCACGGACTCCTCCAGAGTTTGCGCAAGTTGATCGTATATTTGTTCGCATTGGGGTTCGCCGAGTGTAGAAAGTGGTTGGTCCGGTGAGTTTAAGGATTGGAATATCGATAAGCTAGGGTCACGAGAGAATCTACACGGTTTTAGCACGACTGGAATTATTCTCGTTCCATCTCGCTCTGCCCTGGAAAGCATCGGTGGTAGCTCATTCTTTATGATGAAATCGGATGCAAGAAAATCGGCGCTGATAAGCAGCACCGCAACTGAAGCTGATTGAAGCGCTATCTCAATATTCTGCTTCCATCGATCACCGGCTTTGAGTCTCGTGTCGACCCAAAATTCTATCAGGCCTGCAGCCTCCAATGGCTTGAGGTGAACAAGGATTCTGTCAAGAAATATCTTGTCCTTATGACTGTAACTAAGGAAGACCTTCTTTGGCGTTCGATCCCGGCGAGCAGATGCTTTGAAATCGTCTGGATTGTCCAAGGCGGCCAATATTACCTTTGAAAGTCGCGACAGGAATTCAAAATTTATATTTTCTGGATCGTATGCCGCGAGCTGATACCTGTTCAACTCAAACGGTATCGGCGCACTTCGCGCAGATATTAGAACCGTCGGCTTTCCCTTCCCATGCGCGTAACCGGATTCGTACATGGAGCTTGGGCTGTTTGTTGTCACATCGCATAGCACTACATCCACTTCGTCGATTCCCAAAAAGTCTTCGAACATTAAGTTCTCAAGAGGCCGATAAACATCCGCACTCGGTATATCCTTCTGTATAGATGCTTTAATGCTCTCGTAAACATTGTCGAAATCAATAATCCTCCCCGTTGGGTCATTCTTTCTTCCGAAAGGGCAAAGGTACATGATCTTTGGCATCAGTACTCTCCGAATGTCGTCAGCTTGTGCCGCCTAACGCTCAGCGTCACCGGCCGCGCGCAGCGCCGTCCGCTGCATGCTGTTGTTATAGAGAACGTTCTTCCCGTCCCTGGCGTCCGCCTTGCGCTCAACCCGACACTGTCGCCAGAACGTGGATTCAGTGCCGTTCTCTCGCCCTTTTCTAGGCGGACCCTTCGTGAAGTCTCACGCGAGTCATGAGATGGCTGCCTGGGCTACGCGCTGGGCGAGCAGCCCGCGATCGACCAGACCTTCGAGCCGATGGTCGCGGACGATTGCTGCAAAGCGCGTCTGCCGTCCTATAACTTCCCGCTGTAGGAACGGCTGGCCCTTCTCTCTGACATCCACGACTTCTGCATCCCGGGCGATACCCAATTCGTAATCGAGGCCATGATCGGCCCCCAGCGACGGGTCCAGCTGGTATGTTAGTGCCTCGTTAGCCTCGGAGCCAGCGCGGGCGGCGGAGCTGGTTGGGGTTGCGACACGTTACCGATGCGCCGTCGATCCCTGGGGTGGAGGTCGTCTGCAATGGGTCATCTTCACCCGGCCCGCACTGCTCTGAATGAGGGAGTGTCCGAAATTTTGTGTGGGGGCCGGGTTGACCATCACGCTGTGACGAACCTTTCGTCGAACATGATGGCGAATTGGGTTTTGGCCTCGCACCATTCGCGCGGCGGCATTTTCCATTCTCCCGCGACTTGGCGCAAGACGAGATACAGCAGTTTCATCGCGGCGTCGTCGGTTGGAAAATGTCCGCGCGTCCGCACGGCGCGCCGCAGTTTTGCATTCAAGGATTCTATGGCGTTCGTGGTGTAGATGATCCGGCGCACCGCCTCGGGAAAGGCGAAAAAGGGAATGACCTGTTCCCAGTTTCGCCGCCAGCTCTGGGCGATCGAGGGATATTTCCTGCCCCAAGGACCGGCATCGAAAGCGTCAAGGGCCTCTTTGCCGGCGTCGGCGTCTTTCGCCCGGTAGATTTTCTTCAGTTCGGCGGCGATAGCCCTGCGGTCTTTCCACGAGGCGAAGTCCATCGAGTTTCTAATGAGATGGACGATGCAGGTCTGTACGACCGTCTGCGGGAAAACCGCGTTGATCGCCTCCGGAAAGCCCTTCAAGCCGTCGACGACGGCGATAAGCACATCCTCGACGCCGCGGTTTTTCAACTCGTTCATCACCCGCAGCCAGAATTTGGCGCCTTCCGAGGTTTCGATCCAAAGGCCCAGAATATCCTTGGTTCCGTCCGGCGTGACGCCCAGCGCGACATAAACCGCCTTGTTGCGCACCAGGCCTTCGTCACGGATTTTGACGCGCAGCACGTCGAAGAAAACCAGGGGATAAATTGCCTCGAGCGGACGATTTTGCCATTCGGCGACCGTCTCCAGAACCGCGTCGGTGACCGTCGAGATCAGGTCCGGCGAGACCTCAAGTCCATAAAGTTCAAGCAGATGCCCCTGGATCTCGCGCACCGTCATGCCGCGCGCATACATCGACACGATCTTCTCGTCGAAGCCCGGAAAACGCCGCTGATAGCGCGCGATCAGCTTCGGATCGAAGCTCCCCTCCCGGTCGCGCGGAACCTTAATGTCGATTTTCGACGTCTCGGTCAGTACGGTCTTCTTCGAATAGCCGTTGCGGTGATTGGCTTTGCCCGCCGCAGCCTCGCCTTCAAGATGATCGTCCAGCTCGGCGTTGAGAACACGTTCGGCCAGAGCTTTTTTCAGCTCGTCGAAAAGCCCGTCCTTGGAAAATACGTCCTTCGGATCGCGCCCCGAAAGAAGTTGGTCCAGTGTGTCCTTCTTGATCGCCATAGTCCGCCTCCAGCGGTGCTACTATGGCCCGGCACACAAAATTCCTGACAGTCCCCTGAATGAGTCCGCTCATCCTCGAAAAGCGTCCGCGACAGTGAACACCGCGAGCCGCTTTTGGCGCGATCACCTCACGTTTCCCTTCGTCTGTGCCCGCGCTAGGCCGGCGATACGTCGCCTTCCGTCGTCATCGTAGCCATCGCGCACCAGCCCGCGCAAGCCCAAGGAGCCGCATCACATGCCGCGTTGCAAACTCGCGCCGGCAGAGTGAGTTGTCAAAGCGGGTTGTAGCCGGGCTTCTTGTAAAGTTGGTCCGACTTGGCCGCGATGTCGGGCCGATAGACCTTCTCGATCCAGTCTTCCGATGCTACATCCTCGATGCTGACCGAAACGGCGTCTTCGCCGCCCCCGAGCGTCTTCGTCACCGCACGAGTGATCTCCTCGGCAAGCAACTGCTTTTGAGCCTCCGTGCGGCCCGCATACATTTTCACGATGACATGGGGCATTGTCAGGCCACCTGACTTGTCGGGCGGAAGACGATTTCGTTCACGTCAACGCCCGCCCGCTGGCTGATCGCGAACGAGACCATGCGCGCGAAGGCGTCGGCCGGGATTACGTGTTCATAGGTTTTGCTCATGTCTTCCGCGACAACCGGATCAGTGATGGTGCGAGCCAAGCGGCGCTTGTTCAATCCCGTTTAATCGAGCCCAGCCCAATTCAATACAGGCATGATGCACAAACGCTGCACAAATTTCAGGAAATCGTCATAACAAACTGATTTCAAAGGCACTAAAGCGAAGCTTGACTGACGGAACGCTCGTAGCGAATGAGCAGCGCCGCGTCGCAGATTCCGTCGCCGAGCGCCTCGAGCCGCAGCGCCGCAAAGCGCCGCGCGGGATCTGACGGAATGAGTTGTCCTTGCTCCGCGAGATGATCGAGATAGTCAACGATCACGCGGCTGTCGTAGAGCGCCGAGCCGTCGTCAAGGAGCAGCGTCGGAATCTTGCCGAGCGGATTTTGCGCGCGGATGGGGTCAGTAGGATCCGCCGTGTCGGCAACGCTCAATTCTATGCGATCTGCGAGGCCGAGCAGATCGGCCGCGATCCTGACCTTGCGGGCGTAGGGAGAGGCGGGGTGATGGCGCAGCACGAGCATGGGCGAGCCATAGCACGCCTTCAGCCGTTCGCGACAGCTTCGGTCTCGACTGGCTGGCTTCGCTCGTCTTGCGGAACGTCATTCTGGGATACCAAAGCGTTCCCGGCAGCCTACATTCCCTGCGATGGAGTGCGGAAATGGGGCGCGTTTCGGGACGGGCGACGGCGAGCGCCGCTACGCTTTTCGTTTTGACGGGGCTGGTCAGCGGGGCCTCTGATCATGCCGAGGCGGCGACAACGCGTGCTGCAATTCAAAAGTCGAGCCGCGGCGCTGCCGGGCCCGCAGACAAGACCCGCTCGCGCGCCGACGATCGGCGCCCCCTTCAACCTGACAGAAGCGCGACGGTTGGGACCGGATTTTTTGTCAGCCCCGAGGGGCATTTGATCACCAATGCGCACGTCGTAGAAGGATGCAACGCTCCAAAGGTGACCACGGGTCTCGCGACGCGTGTCGCGGCGCGGGTGCTCGACCGTGACGCTTTGAACGATCTCGCCTTGATCAAAGGCGATTTGAAGCCTGCTGCGCCTGCTTCGCTCAGGGCGGGCGTCAAGATCGGCGAAGCGATCGCAACCTTCGGCTATCCCCTGGTTGGCCTGCTATCCAGCAGGGGCAATTTTACGATGGGCAATATCTCTGCGATCACGGGAATTGGAGACGATTCGAGGTTCTTGCAAATTACTGCGCCGGTGCAACAGGGAAGCAGCGGCGGACCCATGCTCGACCAAGCGGGAAACGTGGTGGGTGTGGTTGTCGGCAAACTCGACGCCCTTGAAATCGCCGCGGCGACCAAAGACGTGCCGCAAAACGTCAACTTTGCGCTCAAGACATCAATGCTGATGAATTTTCTCGACGCCAACGGGATAAATTACGCAACGGCGAGCGCGGGACAGTCGATGTCCTACGCGGACATCGCCGATAGAGCCCGGGGCATATCCGTCTTGATCGAGTGCGAAAAATAAACAGCGCCTCGCGCTGTTTGGAAACATGCTCTAATTCTTGACCATCGCCAGTCGCGGCGGCGACTGCGGCGGCGGCGCTTCGCAAAGCGCGTCGATCACGCCGGATCGCCCCAGCTGACGCATGCGCGCGAGCGAGCAATTGTCGAGCACCTGCGAGAGGGCGCGCTGGGCCTCGACCATCACGAGGCGCACAGGACAGGCGAATTCGCTCACGCAATCGTCGCACGGCTGATAGCGCGTCTTGCTGGCGCAGGCGATGGGGGCGAGCGGCCCGTCGATCGCGCGCACGATCTCCCCGACCGTGATCGTCTCGGCCTCGCGGGCGAGCGTGTAGCCGCCGTTCTTGCCCATCTTCGAGTTCACGAAGCCGAAGCTTCTGAGCTCGAAGAGAATCGCGTTGAGGAAGCGCTTCGGGATCCTCTGTTCCTCGGCGATGTCGACGACATGCGTGAACTCGCCCGGCGGAAATTGCGCGAGATGCGCCATCGCCTTGAGGCCGTATTTGCCCTTTTTCGTCAGCACCGCGTCCCCCGGCCCGCAAACCCCGAAGATTTGCAGAGCCTAGCCGGCCGAAGTCCTGTAGTCAATTCAATCTATAGACTTACCAGATTTTCTACGCGGCGGCGCCCATTCCTAAAGGCCATAGCTCCGGCCGTTTTGCAGCCGTAGCAGCGCGGCGACGAGGGCGTCGACGTCGTCGCAGGTGTTGTAGAAGGCGAGCGAGGGCCGCACGGTCGCCTCGAGGCCGAAGCGACGCAGGATCGGCTGGGCGCAGTGATGGCCCGCGCGCACCGCGATGCCTTCGCGATCGAGCGCCTTGCCGACGTCCAGGGGCTCGTGTCCCTGCAGAACGAAGGACAGCACGGAGGCCTTCTCGGGCGCCGTGCCGATGAAGGTCAGGCCCGGGACTTGGCGCATCTTCTCGGTCGCATAGACGAGCAGGTCGTGCTCATAGCGGGCGATCAGCTCCATGCCGATTCCTTCGACATAGTCGAGCGCCGCGCCAAGCCCGACAGCATCGGCGATATTGCCGGTGCCCGCTTCAAATCGCTCGGGCGGTCCCTGAAAGATCGTCTTCTCGAAGGTCACGTCGGCGATCATATTGCCGCCGCCCTGCCAGGGCGGCATGTCCTTTAAGACTTCGTCCTTGCCGTAGACGACGCCGATGCCGGTCGGACCGAACACCTTGTGTCCGGAAAAAACGAAGAAGTCGCAGTCGATCTCCTGCACGTCGACAGCCTTGTGCGGAACCGATTGCGCCCCGTCGATTAGGACGCGCGCCCCGTGGCGATGCGCCATGGCGGTGATCTCGCGCACCGGCGTCACGGTGCCGAGCGCGTTCGAGACCTGCGTCATCGCGACGATGCGCGTCGAAGGATTGAGGAGCTTTTCGTACTCTTCAAGAATGAGCTCGCCGCGGTCGTCGACCGGCGCGACGCGCAGCCGCGCGCCCTTCTCGGCGCAAAGCTGCTGCCAGGGCACGATGTTGGCGTGGTGCTCGAGCCAGGAGACGACGATCTCGTCGCCCTCGCGGATATTGCGCCGTCCCCAGGCCTGCGCAACGAGATTGATCCCCTCCGTCGCGCCGCGAACGAAGATGACGTCCTTGGCCGAGGGCGCATTGAGGAAACGCCGCACCTTCTCGCGCGCCGCTTCATAGGCGTCGGTCGAGCGCGCCGCGAGCGCATGGGCGGCGCGATGGATGTTGGAGTTCTCATATTCGTAGAAATGCGACAGACGGTCGATCACGGCCTGCGGCTTCTGCGTCGTCGCCGCGTTGTCGAGCCACACCAGCGGCTTTCCGTGCACCTGCTGCTGCAGAATGGGGAAGTCGCGCTTCACGCGATAGGGATCGAAGGGCTTGGGCGCCGTCGGCGCGCTCTCGGCGAGCTGCGGCGAATAGCCCGGCGGCGCCGGCTTGGGCTCAGCAGGCACGGTCTCGACGAGGCCCGGATGGCCACCGCCATGCGTGGTGAAATACAGCGCGTCGCTTGCCGCCGGTCCCGCCGCGCCCGGAGAAAGAGTGCTGTCGAAACCTTCGAACCCCGGAGCGGGCGCTGGCGGCGAAGCGAGCGCCCCCGCGTCCGAGAGGCGATGCGGATCGGATTGCGACGGCGTCGGAATGACGAAGGCTTCACCTGACGACGCGCCGGCGTTCGTTGGCGCGTTCTGAGAGCTCGCCGGGGCGTTCGGATAGGCAGCCGGCGCGCTTGGAGAGGCCGCCGTCGCGCCCGACTGGGCCGCCGCAGGCGCTCCAGGATGGGCGGCCGAGGCGCCCGAGTAGGCCGCCGGGGGTTGTTCAAAACGCCCCTGTGTCGGCGAGGAGGGAACGGTCCCCGGCGCGCCGAAAGAGGAGCGCTCGGGCAGGAAATAGAGATTGTCGGCGCGCGACGGCGCCGATCCCCCCGGAATCGGCACCGAGGCGGGAGCGAGCTGCGGCGCGGCGTCTTCCCGCGAGCCGAGCGCCAGGGCTTCTCCGAAGAGTTGCGGGATCGACGCATAATCGATGGCGTTGGGGACGTCGGCTTCCAGCGCGCCGACGGAAGCGCCGGGCCGCGGCGGATCGGGCATGCCGAGCGGACGCGAGCCCGGCTGGGAATTGGTCGGCGCCGCCGGGGCCGCGACATTCGGCGTCGGGACCACCGAAGGAATGGTCGTCGGCGGAATGTCGGGCGGGCCATAGGACGGCCGCGCTGGCGCATAGGGCGCGACGGTCGTGACGACCGATGGCGCCGGAACGTCCGGCGCGAGCGGGGCGGCGACCGGAACGCCGGGGGCGATGGGCGCCGGCGGAACCTGATGCGGCTGCAACTGGAAAAAGGCGTTGGCCATTTGCGCGATCATTTGCGGATCGAAGGGCGCGGGCGCGTGATGTTCCAACGTCTCGTGGGAGGGAACGTCGGTCGCGGGCATATTGGACGACGCCGGGATCGACTGCGCAGATGACATGCTTGGCGTTCCTTGACGAAGGGCGGAGGCCCGCGGCTCCGCGCCGCCGGCCCGATCACGGTGCGTTCAGGCGGCGTCGCCTGAACGCGGAAAAAACGTGATCGATCCGAAAAGATCAGAGCGCGCGGCTCGCGAAAACCCGGCTTCCGCTTTTTCGCGAGCCGCGCTCTGGAGCTCAGTGCTTGTGGTACTTGTCGCCGTAGTCGTGATACTTACCCACGTCGACATCCTCGAGCACGCCGAGCGCGTCATGGGTGAGCACCGCGGCGGAGCAGTAGAGCGAGATCAGATAGGAGGCGATCGCCTTGCGGTTGATGCCCATGAAGCGCACCGAAAGGCTCGGCGCGACCTCGCCCGGCACGCCCGGCTGGAACAGGCCGATGACGCCCTGCTTCTTCTCGCCCGTGCGCAGCAGCAGGATGTTGGTCTTGCCGTTGTCGTCGATGTAGAGCTTGTCGCTCGGAATCAACGGTATGCCGCGCCAAGTGACGAAGGGGCTGCCAAACAGCGTCACCGTCGGCGGCGGCACGCCGCGGCGCGTGCATTCACGACCGAAAGAGGCGATCGCGCGCGGATGCGCGAGGAAGAAGGCCGGCTCCTTCCACACTTTGGTGATCAGCTCGTCGAGATCGTCGGGCTGCGGCGCGCCGGTGCGCGTCTTGATCTTCATCGACGGAGCAGCGTTCGCGAGGAAGCCGTACTCGGGATTGTTGATGAGCTCCGCCTCTTGCCTCTCCTTCACCTTCTCGGTGAGGAGCCGCACCTGCTCCTGAATCTGATCGTAGGGGTGATTGTAAAGATCGGAGACGCGCGTCTGAACGTCGAGAACGGTCGTCACCGCGTTCATCGAATATTCGCGCGGGGCCTCCTCGTAGGGAACGAATGTCTCGGGAAGGTCAGCGTCGCGATCGCGGGCTGGGCTGCACTGCACGTCCGCATCGGTGAGCGCGACCGATTCCACCACGCGGTTCAGACGGTAGATGCCGGCCTCGACCGGAACCCAGGGCAGGAAGGAGACGAGCCAGCGCGGCGTGATGCCGGACCATTGCGGGCGCGTCTTCGTCGCGTTGGCGAGCTGGCGCGCCCCCGACTCGCTCAAGGTTCGGCGGATTTCCGGTTCAGCAGTCATTGATTTCCCTCGAAGGCATTGAAAACGGCCACGCCGCGGCTTCAAAGCCCTTGGCCGTGCAAGCCATGAAGCGGCTCTTCGTTTCGAGAGGCTCAGAGCCTCCGATCGCGGCCCTGTTCTACTGTAGCCGCGCCTTCAGGACAAGCTTTTTTCTTTATGAATTGGTGACATATCAGATTATTAATTGCACAGAACAGATGTACGTCTACCAAATCAATGAACAATACCCGCAGCGCTCGAAAAAGCTTCGCGTCTAGCCTTCGGCGCCGCCGGGCGTCGCGTAGGACATCACCAGATAAATGGCGGCCGGCACGACGCCGAGATTGCGATAGCTGTGCGGCACGTCGGCCAGAAAATCGACGGCGTCGCCCTCGTCCAGCTGCACCGAGGGCTCGCGGCCGACGACGACCTCGATCGAGCCTTGGGCGACGACAAGAGTCTCCTTCGTTCCGGGCGCATGCGCCTCAGAGCGCTCGATATGCGAGGGGCCGATGGTGACCTGATAAAACTCGACCGGACGCTGCGAGTCATAGGGATAAAGCGCGCGCGACACGAAGCCGCCGTCGCCGGAGCGAAGGGCGGGCGTTTCGATTTTGCGCATGACGAGTAGGCTCGAGCTTTCCTTCGACGCGATCAAGCTACCAAAAGGCACGCCCAGCGCATTGGCGATGCGCCACAGATGCGCGATCGTCGGCGTGTCCTCACCGCGGCCGATGCGACGCAGCTCCGTAACGTCGAGCCCGCTGAGAGCCGCAACCCTTTCATAGCTGCGCCCTTTGCGGGTGATGAGCCGCTGCAGCCGCTCGGCGACGATCGCTCCGAGCTTCTCGAGGGGACGATGGCGCCGCGCCGCGATCGATGACGGCGCGGGCCGCTGAGGTATGTTAAGTTGTTCGATCATGTTAGTGTATTAGTAGTCCCATCCTCCCTCAGCGTCAAGGGTCCTTCTCCAGCGCTAGGCCTTGGGAAGGCGTGCGCTTTCCCCATAACATATTGATTTAATGCCTGCTACTCGGGTTCAATGCCGAGGTCTCAACACCAAAGAATTTGTCTATTTACTTTATCGTTTTTATCGATATAATGCGCTTCCGACTTCAAGGACCCATGAGCAGGCAGGTTGTGTCCAAGTCGCCGGCGTTCTTCTCCCCACGCCGGGACCGCATCCTCCGCCCCGGGGGCGGGCTCATGAGGTTCTTGAAGCGGAAAAGAGCGTGGCCGGCCCAGAGCGAGCATGGCGGACCGGGCGCAGCGGGAAATGCTCCCCTGCGCCCATGCTCGCGACCGCCGCGTCGCCGCAAGAGCTCTAGGAACGAAGATGACGAAGCACGTCGAGTCGCAATCCTTTCAAGACGACGCCATCGACGTCGGCGACATCGTTCGATCCTTGAGCGCGCTTCGAAAATTGTCGCAACAGCGCCGCTACCCGAACGGCGTCCTGCCCGAGCTGCCCTCTCGCGCCGCCATCAAAGCGATCGTCGAAAGCCTCGTGGCGACGCTCTATCCGCGTCACTTCGCGCCCGCCGAAGTCCTGCCCGATGGCGTTGACGGCTTTCTTGCCGCAACGCTCCAATCCGCGCTCGCGAGTCTGCACGAGCAAGTCCGCCGCGAGCTGCAGCTCGCCAACGCGATCGACGCCGCAGCGCAGGCGCTGAAGGCGGCAGAGATCACGCGCGCCTTCGCCGAGACGCTCCCAAAGACGCGCGCGCGGCTCGACACGGACATTCGCGCCGCCTTCGACGGCGATCCGGCGGCGAGAAGCTTCGACGAGGTGATCTTCTGCTATCCCGGCGTCGCGGCGGTCATTCGGCATCGGCTGGCGCATCAGCTCTATCTGCTGGGCGCGCCGATGCTGGCGCGCATCATCGCCGAGATCGCTCATGCGGAAACCGGGATCGACATTCATCCCGGCGCCGAGATCGACGAAAGCTTCTTCATCGACCACGGCACCGGCGTCGTGATCGGCGAGACGGCGCGCATCGGCAAGCGCGTGCGTCTCTATCAAGCGGTGACGCTCGGCGCGAAGCGCTTCGAGACCGACGCGAGCGGCGCGCTGGTGAAAGGCCAGCCCCGACATCCGATCGTCGAAGACGACGTGGCGATCTATGCGGGAGCGACGGTCCTCGGACGCATCACGATCGGCCGCGGCTCCTCGATCGGCGGCAATGTCTGGCTCACACACAGCGTTCCGCCGGGAAGCAACATCACCCAAGCCAAGGCGCGCGTCGAAACTTTTTTCGACGGCGCGGGGATTTGAAAGCGCGCCGTTGGAATGCAGGCGCGGCGGCTAGCGTTGCGCGATGAAGAACAGGCGCGGGTAACGCAGCAGAACTTTTCCGTTTGACTGCATAGGATAGGCGGCGGCGAGCTCCTCTTTATAGCGCGCCAGGAATGCTTCCCGCTCCCTTGGGCGCAAGGGATCGAGAAAAGGTCTCAGCGCGGAGCCTGCGAACCATTCGACGATGCCTCCGGGACCATCAAGGGCATGCACGTAGGTGGTTTGCCATATTTCGAAGCATGCGCTCGAAGGCGCCAGCAAGTGATAGTAATCTTCCGTGCTTCCAATGACGGGCCGGGTTTTCGCGATAGGCACGAGACGATCGGCCCAGGGGCCATCCGCCGCCACCATGCGCATGAGCGCATGCGACACTTCGTGGATGTTATGCGGCATCTGAACGGCCAACCAGCCGCCTTCCAGGAGATAGGAGGCGAGGCGAGGCATCAGGGCTTGGTGATCGGGCACAAATTGGAGCACGGCGTTGGCGAAGATGAGGCCGGCTTTACCGGCTGGGCGCCAGTCCTCGATGCGTTGCGCGATGAAAGTTGCGCCCCTCACCCGCTCTCGCGCAGCGGCCAACATGTCCTTTGAAGAATCGATGCCGACGATCTCGGCGTTCGGAAATGTCTGCGCGAGCAGTTCGGTGCTGTTTCCGGGACCGCAGCCAAGATCGTAAACGGTTGGTGGATCGTAAGCAGGAAGCTGGACCAGGAGATCGCGAGCGGCGCGCGTGCGCTCGCGCTCAAACTTCAGGTAAAGGGCCGAGTTCCAATCGCTCATAGGTTCGCCCTCGCTCTCAGCCGCAGCTGCGCCGCCGAAACATTCTTGAGGCGTGTCGTCATCAATTGAGCCAATAGGGCGCCAGACGATTCATCCCTCGCGACCATCATAGACGGAGACTAACCCATCTTAGAATTATGACAGCAAACTCCGGCGTCATCGGGACGAATGCGGGAATCGCTTTTTCATTCCCCCGTCAATTCCTCAACGAGGAATCCGGCGCCCTCCCCTTGCGCCAGGCGCGGCGCAAGAAAGGCGAGGATCGCGCGCGCGTCGTCCACGAAGCCATAGGGCGGATTGACCACGACGAGCCCACAGCGATTGAGACGCAGCGCGTCGCCGCCGACGCAGAGCTCCAGACGCAAGGCGCGCCGCACGCGCGCCTTCGCAAAGCCGTCATGAAAGGCTTGGGTCTCGAAGAGAGACTTGATCGGATGCCACAGCCCGTAGATCCCTGTCGGCCACTTGGAATGGGCCGTGAGAAAGGCGGAAAACATCGCCTTATATTCGTCCGTGCGCTCGAATGGCGGATCGATCAGCACGAGGCCGCGCCGCTCCTTGGGCGGCGCGAAGGCGCCAAGACCCGTATAGCCATCAATGAAGAGCGCCTTCACGCGCGGGTCGCGCCGGAAACGCGCGCTCAGCGCGGCATAGGCGTCCTCCCGCAATTCGCAAAACAGCGCGCGATCTTTTTCGCGCAAGAAGCTTTCGGTGATCAGCGGCGAGCCGGGATAGAGCCGCGGCCGCCCCTCCACGAAAGGGCCGAGCCTTTCGAGATAGGGCGAGAGCAGCGCGCGCGCCCCCTCCGGCCAGCAGGCGAAATCCTCGAGACGTCCGACGCCCTCGCGCCATTCGCCGGTCCGCTCCGCTTCTGCGGAAAAAAGGTCATAGGCGCCTTCGCCCGCGTGCGTGTCGATGACGCGAAAGGGCGCGTCCTTCTTCGTCAGATGCGTGAGAATGCGCGCGAGCAGCGCATGTTTGAACACGTCGGCGAAATTGCCGGCGTGAAAGCCGTGACGATAGTTCATCTCATCGGGACGCCGGAACGCGGATCGCGCGGGCGCGGCAGCTGCGCCGCGCGAGCTCGGGGCAGGCGCGAAACTCGCGAAGATCCTTGGCGAGGCAGACGCGCACTTCCTGCAAGGCGCCGCCCCCGCAGACAACACTCAGCATCCCTGGGCGAAGCCGCGGATTGGCTTCCAGGAAGGCGCGTTCGATCTCGCTTCCGCCAAGCGTCGCGCCGCGCGAGAGAGAAGCGAGACCTTGCGGCGTCGCGACCATCGCCTTTGCGCGGGCCGCGGCGTCGAAATAGTCGCCCGGAGATAGCCCCGTGCAGGCTCCGTGCTTTCGCCATTCGTAACGCGCGAGCCCGACCTCCGGATAGACGTCGCGAGCCTGTTCGAGCGCCACGCGCGACGGGGCCGCCGCGAAGCCGCAGTCCTGAGGAAAGCCATGCTCATATTGCGGCCAGAGGCCATGCAGGACGAAGCCGCGATCAGCCCCCGGCGCGCATTGCTCTCCGCCGCCGCGATGCATTTCGCAATGGCTCGGCGACCAGGAGAGCGCCAGGACATAGAAGTCGAAATTGGCCGGCGCGACGGCGGATGGCCGGCCGGGAGAGGGCTGCTGGTCGGCGCAGCGATCGAGAATGCAGTCGCTCGCCGCGAAGGCCGGCGCGAGGGAAGAAAACAGCGCGACAGCCGCCGCTGCGAACCAGGCTTTGCGCATTGCCCGATCGTTTGCGCTCACGGCCCGGCGCCCGAGCACGCGGGAGTATAAGCCTTGGCTCGGTCCAGTCCGAGGACGCACCAATCCACGCCCCACCCAAAGCCGATGAAGCCCAGATCCTCGCCGATCGTGTAGACCACCCGGCGGATCTGGCCATCGTTGAAGCGCGCCCTGGCCTCGCAATGTCGGCGCGGAATGAAGCTCAAGCCCCGCGTGCGAAACCCCGTCTCGCGAATGGCGTCGAAAGTCTCGAGGGACAGGACGCTGTCCCAATAATTGCGCTCGCGGTCCCAGAACTTTCGCGCAATCTCCGCGAGCACCAACTCGTTGGCGCAGGCGGGGAGGTCGCCCGAATAAGGCTTGAGCCGCGTCTCCGCCAGTGGATCGTCCGGCAGCGAAAGGGTCTGCGCCGCGCAGGCGGAGGCGACGAGCGAGACAAGCGCGCCAAGCACCGCGCCAACGTGCGGCTTGCGAAAAAGGGGGGCCGTTTTTCGCGACAAGCGCGCTCCAACCTTTTCAGGATCGATCACGATTTCCGCGTTCGGGCGATACCGCCCCAGCGCAGCGCGATCTCGCCGCAGCTCGGATTAACGTTAATGCGCCTCGCCCGGCGCCCGCAAGGCTGCGGCTTCGAGGCGAGCCGAGGCGATTTTCGCAATCGGCGATGCTGGGCTATAATACCCGGATGACCCGGCCGCCAGCCTTTTCCCCTCTCGCCCGCAAGTGGCGCCTCGCCGCGTTGCTTGTGCTTCTTTGCGCAACGCAAGTCTCCGACGCTTTGGCGCAGGACTTCTTTTCGGACCTCTTCGGCGGAGGCGGCGGATGGGGCGGCGGCGGATGGGGCGAGTCCGGAGGCAGGAGACGCCATCGTCACCGCGACTATGATTCCGACTACTACGAGGAGCGTCGCTATGACGCGTGGCGCGAGCGGCGCGTGCGGCGGATGACCCCGCATGCGCAGCCGCAGAGGCGCAACGCGACGGTCGGCGCGCCGGCGACGGCGGAAGCCTCCAAGGCGGCGGCCCCACAGAAGGACCCGGCGGCCTTCCGCGTCACCGTGCTCGGCGACGCCTTTTCGCAGCTCCTCGCGGCGGGTCTCGATCAAAGCTTCGCCAGCGATCCGAAGATCGCCGTGCTACGCCGAGGCAACGACAACTCCGGGCTCGTGCGCAGCGACTATTACGACTGGATGAAGGCCGCGCGGGAGATCGCCGACGACCCGAAGAAGCCCGACATGGCGGTGATCATGATCGGCGGCAACGATCGGCAGGCGCTCACAGCGGACACGGGCGCGCAGGACCCGCTCTCGCCGCGTTGGCGTGAAATCTACGGCGCCCGCGTCGATGGGCTGATCCAAATCTTCAAGGAAAAGAACATTCCCATCGTCTGGGTGGGGCTGCCGGTGATGCAGCCTGCCGCCTATTCGGCGGTCATCGCGCAGATCAACGAGATCTTCCGCTCGAGCGCCGCCAAGGCCAGCGTTCCTTTCATCGACCTATGGGACAAATTCACCGACGAGCACGGTCAATATTCCGCCTTCGGGCCCGACGAGAACGGGCAGATCGTCAAATTGCGGTCGGCCGATGGCATTCATTTCACCGATGCGGGCGCGCGCAAGCTCGCGCTCTTCGTCGAAGGCGAGATCAAGCGGCTTTACGAAGAGCGTGAGGCCCATATTCCGGAGAGCGCCAAATCCGCTCCCGAAGCGCCGGCCCTCACCGCCCCGCAGGCCGTCGCCCCGCCGCCCGCTGCGCCGGTGACCTTTCGTCCGCCCGCCGAAACGCCGAGCCCGGACAAGCCGCCGACGCTTCCCGCCGACCGGGCCGACGTGGGACAGGTGCAGCCGCTCACGAATGTCGCCGCGCCGAAAGCCGACGATCTCGTGCGCAAGGACCCTAAGCAGAAAGCGGCTCAGGACGCGTCGATCGAACGCGCCGTCGCGGCCCATGTCTTCGTCAAGGGCGGCGCGCAGCCGCCGCGCGCCGGGCGCGCCGACGACTCCGCGTTCCGTCCTGCGGCGCCGGCGCCCTCCGTCGCTCAGTGAAGAAAGCGACTTCAACGCTTCGAATAAAGACGCGCATCGAAGGGGAACTAAAGTCGCGCTCAGGCATTATTCCCGCGAACAAACGCTGGGGGGCGTTTAACGCGGGGTCGCAAGATGCGTGGCTCAGTTGTGTTGTCCATGATGTTGCTCGGCGCGATGGCGACGGCGCCACAGGCGCGCGCCGACGATCGAGGCTTTCTCGCGCTTTTCGACTTCTCTCCCCAAGAGCAATATGCGCAGCCGACCGAGGAACAACAGCTCGCCAGGCAGCTTCCCGAGACGACGCGCGAGCTCGTCGCCGATCCGACGCATTCGCGTGCGGGCACGATCACGATCGTCACCGCGGAGCGCGCGCTCTATCTCTCGCTTCCCGGCGGACAGGCGTATCGCTATCGCGTCGGTGTCGGACGCCCGGGCTTCACTTGGCATGGCCTGCGCCACATCGGCCGCAAGGAGGCATGGCCCGAATGGCGTCCGCCAAGCCCGATGCTGAAGCGCCGTCCCGATCTGCCGCATTACATGACCGGCGGCGTGGACAATCCGCTCGGCGCGCGCGCCATGTATCTCTACGACGGCGAACAGGACTCGGGCTTCCGCATTCATGGTTCGAACGAGCCCGATACGATCGGTCAGGCGGTCTCGAGCGGCTGCATCCGCATGCTCAACGCTGACGTGACCGACCTTTACAATCGGGTGAAGATCGGCGCGACGGTCAACGTGCTCTGAGGGCGTGGCTCTGCGCTCAAAGTTGGCTGTTTAGTCGTGGAAGGGAGGCGGCGCAAATCCTACTTGCGGGGATTTGCGCCGCCATTCTTTTTGAGCGCAATTTCAGCCGATCTCGGCAGTCGTTTCCGAGCTATGCGGGATTTTCGGTGACGGCGTGAATCAAGCGGCGGCTTTGGCTTCGGGTGCGACTTCGATTCCGTCGCGGAATGTTACACCGCTGACGACTTTCGGCAACTGATTTTGGCCTCGCAGCCGTCGCCAGCTTTTCGCCGCGGCCATCACCAGCTTGAAGACCATGAGACGCGCCGTGTCCTGCGAGAGAGCGCCCTTCATGCGAACCGTGCGATGCCGCACCGTCGCAAACACGCTTTCGATTGGGTTCGAGGTGCGCAGATGCGTCCAATGCTCGGCGGGGAAGTCGAAGAACGTCAGCAGCGTTTCGCGATCCTTGAGAAGGCAATCGACGGCTTTGTCGTATTTGGGCGCGTATTTTTCGGCGAATGTGGTGATGGCGAAGTCCGCCGCCGCGCGGTCGGGCGACAACCAGATTTCGCGCAAATCCTTGTGCGCATTCGGCTGCACGGATTTCGGCAGCTTGTCGAGAATGTTCAGCGTCTTGTGCTGCCAGCAACGCTGATGACGCGTCTTGGGAAAAGTCTCGTCGAGAGCTCTCCAAAAGCCGAGCGCGCCATCGCCCACGGCGATTTCAGGCGCGACCGATAGACCGCGCGCTTTCAAGCCGACGAGCAACTCCTTCCAGCTTTGCGCGCTTTCCCGCATGCCCGTCTGAAAGCCGACCAGCTCCTTCTTGCCCTCCGGCGTCGCGCCCATCAGCACCAGCATGCATTCGGCCTGCGACTCCATGCGCGCTTGCAGATAGACGCCGTCCGCCCACAGATAAACATAGCGGCGCGCCGACAAATCGCGGGCCTGCCAATGCCGATGTTCTTCCTCCCACTCGCCCTTCAATCGCGCAATCACGGCGGGCGAGAGGTTCGGAGCGTCCTTGCCGAGCAAGGCCGTCAGCACTTCCTGGAAGTCGCCAGCCGAAATCCCGCGCAGGTAAAGAGCCGGCAAAAGCGCGTCCAGGCTTTTCGTCCGCCGCGCCCATTGCGGCAGGATCGCCGATGAAAAACGAATGCGCGCGGCGGAATCCGGGGCGCCACGATCGCGAGCCTTGGGCTTTTCGACTTCGACCGGCCCGATCCCGGTCTGGATCGTGCGAACCGGATCATGCCCATGCCGAACGATGCGCTGGCGCCCGTCGGGGAGCGTGAGGGCGGCATGAGAAGCCACAAAGGCGTCGATTTCCGCCTCGACCGCCTGGGCGATCAGCCGGCGGGCCCCCGACCGCAGAATTTCAGTGAGCGGATCGTCGATTTCGCCTTCCGGCCGGAGGGCGACAACTCTATTCTCGGTCATGGCGTAACGCTCCTTCGGGAGGTTCGGGCAGGTTTGGTCACCAACCCCGTTACGCCGCCTTCCTCACACCGTCACCCACTTTCCGGCATAGCTCGTCCTTTCCGCCGGTCATCCTCAAGCCGATTTTTGTAGACGGTTCTCGTCTCTTCGTCGCCGGATCGCCAAGAGTTTCTCCATTTCCATCGACAATCCGCGCGGGTGTTTTGCGCCAGGGCGCGTTCCCAAAAAGCAACTAGCAGTTTTTGATAAGAACGCCCTCGATCGAGAGCCTCTGCGGCGCGCTCAACTCATGCCAAAGTCGCGAGTCTCGATCCGCCCTCCTCGCGCGGGGCTAGGGATGGTCACACATCTCCAGCGCCCGGCCATGACGGCCTCTCGAAACCTTCGAGATGTATGGGTATGGTAAACGCGAATGGGGGGCATTCTCGCCCGACGACAGAGAGTTTAGGGTCGGCGTTTGGAAGGGATTGTTCTCGATCCGGAGACGGCAGGCGCGCGGCTACGAAAAAGATGATGGGCGCAATCAAGCCGCCTCTACCATGAAACGCGGCAGTAGGAAGGAACGCTAAGCCTTCGCCCTCGTCCACTGACACACAAGTCGAGAGACTATTGCGATCAGAGTTCTCTCCTGCGCTCAGATCCGGCCGGAGGCGTTATCGCGTATTGCACTTAGTGACCACAGCGCCACGGCGGCGTTCGAGATTGCAGCGCCTTATGGCGTGCTCAATGACCCGATGAGAGCCCGTGCGCGATCTACGCCGGCGCCTGCAAAAGCGCAAAAACAAAATCCCTCCCCCGGCGGCGCGGGAGAGGGCGCTTTACCCCTCGACGGCTCACGACCGTCTTCGCGAATGCGCCCGCTACTCCGTTACACGGGCGGGCGCGTCTCGCATCGGCTTAAATCGGAGGAAATCGGCTCAGCGACCGAGCGACACGAGCCGACCCGAGAAGGTCGAGTCGGGAGCGATCTTGGTCTGCTTGGCCATGTCCTGGCCGCCGATCGGGGACAAGAAGCCGAGGACGAAGGCCGCCAAGCCCATCGCCAGGACCAGGGTGATCGATACGCGCAGTTGACGACGCGCGCTCTCCGGGTCAAAGCTGTGGGTGAACGCCGTCTCCGCTTCGTTGTCGAACTTGTCTGCCAAAGACATTTGTCTGTCCCCCTCGCGACCGCATTCCAGGCCGCCGATCCATCCGCTGTTCCTGGGCGGCGCCGTCTCGACGCCGACCGTTCACAGGCTAGAACGTAGTGAGCGTCGAATTGGTTGCATCGAAGGATCACTTTTTTTAATCCTTCTTTAACTCCCTTTAATCTTGCTTTCGCCCGATTGTCGCGCGTGTGATTCCTTCGTGGTTAAGCCGGCCGCCGCTCAGGGGCGCTTCAAGACCTAGAAGCCCCAAGGACTCATCAAGTTACGCATTGTGCAAAGCTTTGGCCGGCGGTCTTCGTCGCAGCTCGGGGCGCCGCATTCTCGCCTTAATCCCCGCGGCCAGCCGGCGTTCTCAGGCAGATTTTTTTTCTTGCGTCGCGCCGTCGCCTCGCGCCGCGCTCTGGCCGCCCGCCCGAGCGAAGTCTCTCTGCTCGCCGGCTTCGGCTATCCCCGGAGGATGTAAACCTCGGCAATTTTCGTTGCCCTCCCCGATCACGGCACTTATGGTCCAGAACTCCGCTGTGCGCTGCACAAAACCTGTGACCGCTTGCCGGCCGATGCGCCGGCCCTCGATGAGGTTTCCTTGAGATGAGCTTCCTCGCCAACGCCCTCTCGCGCGTCAAACCCTCCGCGACGATCGCGGCCACGCAGAAGGCGCGCGACCTCAAGGCGCAGGGGCGCGAGGTGATCAGCCTCTCGGTCGGCGAGCCGGACTTCGACACGCCGGCGCATATTTGCGCTGCGGCGAAGGCCGCGATCGACCGCGGCGAGACCCGCTACACCCCGGTGCTCGGCATCCCCGAGCTGCGCGCCGCGGTCGCCAAGAAATTCAAGCGCGAGAACGGCCTCGACTACAAGCCGTCCGACACGATCGTGGCGACCGGCGGCAAGCACATCCTCTTCAACGCCTTCCTCGCGACGCTCAATCCGGGCGACGAGGTGATCGTGCCCGCCCCCTACTGGGTGAGCTATCCGGAAATGGTCGCGATCTGCGGCGGAACCGCGGTTCCGGTCGAGACGAAGATGGAGCAGGGCTTCAAGCTGCAGCCCGAGGTCCTGGAGCGGGCGATCACCCCGAAGACCAAATGGCTCGTCCTCAACTCGCCTTCGAACCCCTCCGGCGCCGCCTACAGCCGGGACGAGATGAAGAAGGTCACCGACGTGCTGCTGCGCCACCCGCAGGTGCATGTGCTGACCGACGACATTTACGAGCATCTGGTCTACGGCGGCTTCCAGTTTGTGACCCCGGCCCAGGTCGAGCCCGAGCTTTTCGGGCGGACGCTGACAATGAACGGCGTCTCCAAGGCCTATGCGATGACCGGCTGGCGAATCGGCTATGCGGCGGGGCCGACGCCGCTCATCAAGGCGATGGACCTGCTGCAGGGACAGCAGACCTCGGGCGCCTGCTCGATCGCTCAATGGGCCGCGGTCGAGGCGCTCGAGGGCCCGCAGGACCATCTGGCGAGCTTCCGCAAGGCCTTCGAGGCCCGGCGCGACCTCGTCGTCTCGATGCTGAACCAGGCGGCGCATCTGTCCTGCCCGACGCCCGAAGGCGCGTTTTACGTCTTCCCCTCCTGCGCGGCGGCGATCGGCAAGACGAGCCCCGGAGGCAAGGAGATCAAGAGCGACGAGGATTTCGCCGCCGAGCTTCTGGAGGCCGAGGGCGTCGCCGTCGTGCAGGGCTCCGCTTTCGGAACGGGCCCGAACTTTCGGGTCTCCTACGCCGCCTCGAACGAGCTTTTGGAGAGGGCCTGCGCGAAGATCCAGCGTTTTTGCGCGAGCTTGCGATAGAGCAGATCTATGTAATTGTGGATCGACCTCTGCGATTAGACTTCCGCTCCAAGTTTCAACCTGGCGGCGCCGATTCGAAGGAAGAGGAGGAAGTCTTTGTCGATCAGGCTATCCTGGCTGCGCTCTCTTTGCTTGGCGTCCGCCGTCTCCTTGGCGCCGCTGCTTGGGGGCTGCGCCGCCAACTACCATTTCTGCCCCGCCGGCGCGGCCGAAGATCCTTCGCACCCCTTCGCCCCCTGCAAGACGGCGGCGCCGTCCGAACCGAAGACGCGGTGAGTCTCGCCGGAGCGACGCGCGCGCCTGTCGGCGGCCGCCCGCGGCCGAGACTCGTCATCCTTTCCAAGCGAGACTGGCAATCCGCGGAGGTTGGCCGATTGTTAACAAATGAGCCTCTTGCATAATTCTTCGAGCGAGTGATTTTGCCGCCGGCACGCGAGATGTCGGCTTCGTGGGGGCTCAGGCGGGGGCGGCGCGGAAGGCCGAGACCCGCAAGATTTGATCGGCGGCGAGGACGAGCACGCCGAACGTCAAGTGGCATTTGACCTTGATGGCGCCGCGCACGCGCACGAACCTGGCGCCGAACTCGTCCTTCATCCGGGCATTGACGCGTTCGGCCATGGTGCGGAAATCGAAGAGTCTGTCGTCCGGGTCCGGGACGCCGACGCGCCTCATGCGGGCGACCTCCTCGGCGCATTCGGTTTTGGCTTCATGCTGCGAACGAAAATTGCGGTCGATCAGCGGCGCATGGCCGAGCGCCTTGCTGTGCCGGTCGATGATTTCGGCATCGTAGGCTGCGTCCATCGCCTCATAGAGATAGACGATGCGGGCGCTGGTCATGGTCATGAGGGGAATGGCGACCTGGCTGTCGTGCACGGAGGCCGAGGTCAGCACGCAGGAGACGGGGATTTGGCCGCAGGCGACGTCGAGATGCAGCTTGTAGCCGATCCATGTCTCCTTATAGCCCTTGCTGTTCTTCTTGCAGCCGACGTCGCAGGCGGTGGGCAGCTCGGCGAGCATTTTCGCAAGGCTTTGCGTGGCTTGCCGTTCGAGGCGCGACGGCTCCGGCTTTGGCCGCTCCTCGCCCTTTCTCGGGCGTCCGCGCCTTTTTGGCGGCTCGGCGGCGGGCGGCGGCGGATCGTCTTTCCCGTCTTTCTCGACGGGCTTCTCGCGCGCTTCGATCTCGGTGGCGTCGCGGGCGACGACGCCGACGACGCGCCCCTCGAGCGTGCGCTCGACCAGCGCCGCGTGCATTCTGCCCGGCAGATCGCCTTGCGCGAACTCGTTGAAAGCGCGAGAAAAGGTGGATTCGTGCGGAACCTGCGCACGCCGCTCCCACCCGCAGATTCTGCGCAGCGACTTGTCGGCCTGCAGGCGTTCGATCAAGGCGCTGGTGGTTGGAATGCCGAGCAGAGCCTTGGCGACGAAGCATCTGGCCAGGGCGCGGCGATCCTCGGGTGGGCGGCCCGGGCCTCGCGGCGGCTCTGGAACGAAGGCTTGGAGACCGATCACCTCGAGGATGGTGATGAGCCGCCCGAGCTGTTCGGTCATCGGCTCGACTTCCTCGCGAAGCCAAGGGAAAAGCGAGGCCTGTATGTGATTCCAGCGCGCCCACATGGCGTCGAGAGGATCGTCAGTCATGTGGTCCGTCGCCACGGCGCGTAGTTCGATTCGAAATCATAATCCAACAACTTTTAAATGAAAGCGCAATATTCTACACAATAATACTTGCAATCCACATGAGGAAGCCTATCTATATCGCCTCATCGCCCGCGCCAATCTCTAACAATTTTGCAAGAGGCTCAAAGAATTCAAATTTTTCGGGCTTCATGCACCCCGCAGCCAGAACAAGGCTCCCAAGCAGCTTGGGAGGCTCTTTTGAGGCTGTGTCTTTTATGCCACACCCCGCGTACTTTTTAACTGATCTTGCACCTGAGAGGTTTACATACGTACGGGCGCGTGTTTCATTCATCGCGACACAAATTGTATTCCCGGCGGCGCACAGCGACGCCCCTGTCCCCTCAGGGCTTGAATCAAGAGAGGCTGCAATGACCCTATTTATTTCCCGCTCCAGAAGGGTGCTGCTCGGCTGCGTTACCGGCGCCGGGCTTGTGATCGCCGCCTCGCCCGCTTCGGCGTTTTTGTACGTCCTCGACTTCTCCACCCCGAGCCAGACAGGGCAGATCTACATCAACGCCCCGAACTGGGCGACGCCCGGCGCGCTGCCGAATGTGATCACCGGCATCTGGACTCCGGGCAGCTTCGAGACCACATACGGGGCCGGCTTCAACGAAAACGGCGTCAAGCAGCAAATCAAGGAGATCATCCCGGTCGGGACCTTCAGCAACGCGACCCATCATCTCAATGACAATGAGTTGCTGACCTTCTCTAACGAACTGCACACGAACCCGCCGAGCTCCAACTTTGACCCATTGCACCCCTGGTTCAGCTCCGGCGGCTTCGCGGTAGAGGCCTGGAACGGTAATGATGTCGCCGACGCCACGATACTCGACTTCTTCGTCAAAGCGCCGGTCCGCGCCGGCGGCCTGCCCACGTTCGTGGTCGAGTCTATGGACAGATACGGTCACGTCATCTCCACCCCGGGGACGGCCATTCTCTCGGTTCCCGGTCCGGCGCTTGCGGCTGGCTATCTGGGCCTTTCGGGCCTCGTCGCCGGCGGCGCCGCGCTCAGGCTGAGGAAGCGCCTCGCCGCGCGCTGACCGCCCTACGTCACAAGGCGCCTTTGAGAAAATCGCCCTTCCTGGACGATCGTTCAGGATCAGCAATCAAACTGAGAGAGGCTACGATGATTAATTCTGCTTCCCGATCCAGAAATATTCTGGCCACTTGCCTCGCCGCCGGGCTGGCGGTTGCGGCGTCGCCCGCATTGGCGGACGTCTATGAGCTTCAGTACCAGACCGCGAGCCAGTCTGGCGACATCTTCTTTTACGCCCCGCCGCCGGGCCAGCTTCCCCCGACGTCTGGCGCGATGCCGGGACTGATCACGGGACTCGTGACCAATGGCGCTAGTCTTCCCTGGATTAATGGCGGCCTTCCGATATTCAGCACCGAGACGACGACGGGGACGCCCTGCAGCCCAGCAGGCGCGGGTTGCTTCAACAACATCGACCAGACGCAGCTTGTCACCGGCCTTCTGCCCGTCGGAGCCTTTCCCAACACATGGACGGGCAACACCAACGACAACCTGCTCGAGAGCTTCAATCCCAACGTGAGCGCGAACCCGCCGGTCTCGAACCTGTCGAACACCTGGTTCAGCGACACCACGGGCGTTAACCCCGGCGGCGTCGCCTTCCAGGCCGCGGACGGCACGCAGGTCGCCATCTACACCTACGACGACGGCAACGGGCCGCAGCTCTGGGCCGAGTCCTATGACATCTATGGTAATGACATCGCCGCCTCCCAAGTCACGGGCGGTCTCAGCACGCTGACCGATCTCGGCGCCCCCGCACCGACGCCCGGAGCCGGCTATCTGGGCCTCTTCGGCCTCGCGCTCGGCGCCGCCGCGCTCAGGCTGCGCGAGCGCTTCGCGCGCTGAGGCTGCGGCTCCGTCGCAGAAACCCTGAACTTGAAGGCCCGACCCCCGCGAGCGTAAAACGCTCGGGGGTTTGTGTTTTTCATGATGAAGCCAGTCGGAATCATCCTCGCCGGCGGCCTCGCGCGGCGGCTCGGCGGCGTCGACAAGGGGCTGATCGAGATTGGCGGCCGGCCGATTCTCGCGCGGCTCATCGAGCGGCTGAAGCCCCAATGCGCGGCGCTCGTCCTCAACGCCAATGGCGACGCGTCGCGTTTCGCGCCCTTCGGGCTTCCCGTCGTCGCCGATGAGATCGAAGGATTTGCCGGCCCGCTGGCTGGCGTCCTCGCGGGCATGAACCACGCCGCGGCGCATTGTCCGCGGGTTTTCGACCTATTGAGCGTTCCGGTCGACACGCCCTTCGTCCCGAGCGATCTCGCGGCGCGGCTCGCCGAGACGCGCGCCGCCGCCGGGGCTAGAATTGCCGTCGCCGCCTCGGCGGGACGCGCCCACCACGCCGTGGCGCTCTGGCCGGTAGCGCTCGCTGGGGATCTCCATCAAGCGCTCGCCGAGGGCGAGCGCCGGGTCTCGGGCTTCATCGCGCGCTATGAGAATGTCGCAGCCGAGTGGCCCGCCCTGCCCTGCGATCCCTTCTTCAACGTCAACCGTCCCGAGGACCTGGCTGAAGCCGAAGCGCTGGCGCGCGGGCAAGACGAATGGCCGGCAAAATAGGAAAGTCCACCCCTCAAGCCCTCGACGCCGCCCGCCGGCGCCATAGTTCAAGGAAGGCGGCGGGGCGGACCAGAATTTGAGGGATTGCCGTTGAGGTCATGAAACGAGAGCGCATTCGCCGCGAGAGCTCCGAGCGCAGCCCGGTCCCCCTGGTTGTCGCGATTCTAGGCCTGCTCGCGGCCATCGCCAGCTTCTATGTCAGGAACGAGGGCGTCAGCGCCACGCTCTTAGGGTCAGGCCTCATCACCGCCGGATGGTGCATGATCTACTGGGTCGCCTACACGCCGAGCGGGGACGAGTGAATTTCGCGCAGCGTTTCGTAGCGAAGCGATTCCGTTGCGCCGCGAAACGATTCCATTTCGCGACGAAATTTTTGCGGTCAGCCGCGCCGCCAGAGGCGCGAGGCGCGGCCCGCCGCGCCCATCAGGATCAGCAGCGCGAGCGACAGCAGTCCGGCGCCCGGCGCCGGCGCCGGGGACTGGAGAAGGGTGATGTCCACCTGTCCGGCGCCGTTTGCTATAGCGCTCAAGCCGAAGAGGGGATTTGTCGCGCTGCCGGCGAGGAAGGAGACGCCGCCGCCGCCGCTGCCGGTATTGACATCCGTTCCGTCGCCGCCGCCGCCGCCGCTATATCCGCCGCCGCCGCCGCCGCCCCCTCTAAAGAATTCTCAAAAGAAAAACAGCCGCCGCCGTAGCCGCCGGCGCCGGCCAGGGTCACCATCCCGTTGAGACAGACTCCAGCCCCGCCTTGGCCGCCGATAAAGCCGCCGCCCCCCAGTCCGGCGCCAATTGCGACCCCACCCTGGCCGTCACCGCCGGCGGCGTTGAAGCCGCCGCCGCCGCCGCCGCCGACGGCGGCAGGAAAACCGGCGCCACCCCCGCCCCCACCGCTGGAGCCGCCGGCGCCGCTAAAAAACCCGCCGCCGGCGCCGCCGTTATTGCCGGTCAATCCGTTTCCCCCATTTCCGTCTATCGGGTGACTTCCGCCGCCGCCGCCAGCGATGACCAGGGGCGTGAAGTTTCCGGGATTTCCATAGACAACAAAGGTCCCGCCGCCGCCGCCGGCGGCGCCGCCGCCAAAACCCGTCGAGCCGGCTTGTCCCACCAGAATGGTCAGCGTCTCGCCGGCCGTGAGCGCAATATCCCCGCCGACCTCGGCGCCCAGCCCGCCGACGCCGCCGCCTATGCTAACGCCGCCTTCCGCGCCAAAACCCGTGATGTCGTAAATTCCCGTGGTCGGAACCACGAAAGTTTGCACGCTGCCGGTAGCCCCGGTGCTCGTCGGCGTGAAGACCGCCGTGCCGGCCTGCGCCGCGCCCGGGGCCGCGGCCGCGAGCGCCAAAATCCTTGCGGAGACAGCGGCGCGGCGCAGCGTTGCGCCGCCGGCAAAAGCTTTCGTCAACATGTCTAACCCCCTGGTTCAGGCCCAAAGAAACTTGCGGCCTGCAGCGCAGGCGCTCTGTCTATAATTTTGTGTACGATTCGATGAAATTTTCATTTCCGGCAAGCCTCCGGGCCGACCGAATCGCGAATATCCCTGCACTGTGGCGCCGGCGCCACAGTTCGAGAATATTCGCGGCCGCCCCAGCGGCGGCGATTGTAAGCAACGCCGGGCCGGCGCATCATATGCTGCAACTGGCTCGTCGAGCCGACGGGCGATTTTCAGGTAGGACGCGCGAAGTCATGGAGGCGCGAGATGTTGCGAATTGACAAGAAAGGCAAAGCGTTTTCCCGCGGCCTCGGCGCTGCGTCCATCGCCGCGCTCGCCCTCGTCGGCGCGACGGCGGTGAAGGCCGACACGATCTTCGGCTACACGGGGAGCCTGCAGACCTTCACGGCGCCGATCACGGGCATCTATGACATTACCGCCTGGGGCGGAGCCGGCGGCGCTGGCGGAGCTGGCGGCGCTGGCGGCCTGGGCGCCGAGATCAGCGGAGACGTCCATCTCGCCGCCGGCCAGCAACTGAACATTCTCGTCGGCGGCGCAGGCGGCGCTGCCGGCACAGGCGGCGCTGGCGGCACAGGCGGCGCAGGCGGGGCTGCCGGCACAGGCGGCGCAGGCGGCGCAGGCGGGGATGCCGGCACAGGCGGCGCTGGCGGCACAGGCGGGGATGCCGGCACAGGCGGCGCAGGCGGGGCTGCCGGCACAGGCGGCGCTGGCGGCACAGGCGGCGCTGGCGGCGCTGCCGGCACAGGCGGCAACGGCGGCGCCGGCGGCGCCGCGGTGGGCGACGGCGGCGGCGGCGGGACCTTCGTCGTGCTGGAGGGGGGCGCGCCCCTGGTGATCGCTGGCGGCGGCGGCGGCGGCGGGTTGACCGCCGGCGCGAATGGTGGCGGGGGCCTGACGGGCAATGCCGGCGGCGGCGTCGGCGGGAGCGGCGGCCTGGGTGGCCAGGGCGGCAGTAACCCCGGCGGCGGCAACGGCGGCGGCGGAGGCGGCTTCTCCGGCCCGGGCGGCAACAGGCTCGGCCCCCAAGCCGGACTTGGTGGCGGGCAGTTTCCTGGCGCCGGCGGCGCTGGCGCGGAGTCTTCGAATAATGGCGGCTACGGCGGCGGCGGCGGCGGCGGTACTGGAGGCGGCGGCGGCGGCGGCTACAGCGGCGGCGGCGGCGGCGACGGCAGCGGCGCCGGCGGCAGTGGCGGAGGGTCCTTCCTTGCCTCGAGCGTGACCGAGCTCGTCGCGCTCTCCGGCGTCAACGCGGGCAATGGCAGTGTCGACATCGCCTTGACTCCCGGGCCGAGGCCGGGCCAGGGCCTCGCCGCCCTCGCCCTGCTGATCCTCGCCGGCGCGGCGGCGGCAGGCCGCCGCTCGCTCACGCGATAGGCGACGCGCGACGACGAGATTTCCTCGAGAAAGCGACGCGCCTCGCGGGACCCTCCTCGCGGGGCGCGCTGCTTTTTGGGAGAGCGACTTCCCCCTTCCCTCCCCCGCAAGGGAGAAGGGAACCGGGCGTCTGATCGAGTCGATCATTCTCCTCCATCCTCGCTCAATGCACGCCTTCCTAAGCTCGCCCGTTTTTCGAATTGGACGGACGGCGGCATGGAGCGGCTCCAAATTCAGGCCCCGGCGGCGCAGACAGCTTGCGACGTCTCGATCGTCATGCCCTGCCTCAACGAGGCGCGCTCAATCCCCATCTGCATCGCCAACGCTCGCGCCGCGCTCAAGGAGATGCGCGAGAAGCTCGGGCTTACGGGCGAGATCCTCATCGCCGACAATAGCAGCGAGGACGGCTCGGCGCGTCTCGCCGCGGCGCTCGGCGCGCGCGTCGTCGAGGTCGCGCAGCGGGGCTATGGCGCGGCGCTGATCGCGGGGTTTCGCGAGGCTCACGGCCGCTATCTCGTGATGGGCGACGCCGACGGCTCCTATGATTTTCGCGACGCGGTCGAGATGGTGCGCAAGCTCCGCGACGGCGCGGATCTCTGCATGGGCTCGCGCTTTGCCGGCGGAATCGAGCCCGGGGCGATGCCCTGGAAGAACCGCTATATCGGCAATCCGGCGCTGACCTTCGTGCTCAACCTCTTCTTTCGCGCGAGTGTCGAGGACGCGCATTGCGGCCTGCGCGCGCTGACGAAAGAGTCCTTCGAGCGCCTCAGGCTCTCGGGCTCCGGCATGGAGTTCGCGAGCGAGATGATCATCAAGGCGGCGCTGAAAGGAGAGCGAATTGTCGAGACGCCCGCGAAGCTTCGCCGCGATCTGCGCGAACGCGCGCCGCATCTGCGGCCCTGGCGCGACGGGTGGCGGCACTTGCGCTATCTCCTGATGCTCAGCCCCGTTTGGGTCTTCGCCCTGCCCGCTTCCCTCACAGCGCTCGCCGCGCTCGCGATCTTCGCCTGCGCGACGGCGGCCTGGCTACAAGGCGGGTGGGAGAACTCTCACTTCGGCAATTACTGGGTCATTCTCGCGGGCTCGCTCTTGGGGCTCTCGCACATCGGTTTTCTCTTCGCCGCCTCGACGCATCTCTACGGCCGGCGCGCCGGCTATCGCCCGAAGTCCGGCCGCCTCGACGCCTTTGCCGGCTGGATCACCCTCGAGACGATGCTGATCGCGGGCGCCGCGCTCATCGCGGCCGGCCTCGTGCTTCTCGCCGGCGTGCTCGGCTATTGGTCGCAGCATCATTTTCCCGCGATCCGAAGCGCGCTGCCGGCCGCGGCGGGCGCGGCGCTGCTCGTCGTCGGCGCGCAGAACGCTCTCGGCGGCTTCCTGCTCGCCGTCGTCAACGGCAATGAGGCGGAGTTCCTCAAGCCCGAGACGGCTCCTCGCTCCAAGCCGCGTGAAACCGCGAGGGAAGACGGGCCGGACGAGACTCGGAACGTCGCACGGCGGGCGGCGGAGGCCAAAAGATTTGCGCACAAATCCGAGTCCGGCGGCCGCCGTTTGCTCCCGCGGCCGTTCGACACGGACTGGCTGCTGTTGCGCAAGATGCGCGCGGCGATCGAAAGGCTCGCCGCGCGGGCGGCGCGGCCCGGCGACATCGCCATAGATCTCGGCGCAGGCTCTGAGCCCTACCGTCCGATTTTCGAAGCGCTCGGCGTCGTCTATCGCGCCGCGGACTTCGGCGGCGCCGACATCGAGATCGATGCGGCCGGCTCGGTCGGCGCGGCCGACGGCGCCGCCGATCTCGTGCTCTCGTTTCAAGTGCTGGAGCATGTCCGCGATGTCGGGAAGTATCTTTCCGAAGCGCGCCGCATGCTGCGCGATCAGGGCGCGCTGCTCCTCTCGACGCATGGGACGTGGTTCTATCATCCCCACCCGGAGGACCACCGGCGCTGGACGCGCGAAGGGCTGATCGCGGAGCTCAAGTCGAACGGCTTCGAGACGGTGGAATGCGCGCCCCTTCTCGGCCCGCTCGGATGGACGACGCTGCTGCGCCTCACGATGGCTTCTCACGCCCTGCGGCGCGTTCCCCTGATCGGCAAGCCCGCGGCGGCCGCTCTCGCTCTCGCGATGAACCTGCGCGGCATCGTCGAGGAAGCGATCACGCCCGACTGGGCGCGGCGCGACAACGCCTGCGTCTATCTTCTCCTTTGCCGCAAGAGCGGGCGCTGCGCATGAGGCTGCCGCGATTCCTTCTCTTCGGGGGCTTGTGCGCGGCGCTCAACAACGCGCTGGTCATCGGCCTCGTCTGGGCGGGCTTTCACCCGCTCACCGCCTCGCTGCTTGCCTTCCTGCCGGTGCTGGCAGTGGGCTTCGCGCTGCACAGCCTGCTGACTTTCGAGACCGCGATGTCACCGGCCGCGTTCTTGCGTTACGCGCTGGCGATGGCGACGAATTTCCCGGCCTGGAGCGCGTCGCTCTTCATCCTGAGCGATCTTCTCGGCGCGCCGATCGGGTTCGCGGCGCCCGCGACGACCGTGCTGCTGGTCGCCTGGAATTTCCTCTTCGCCCGATGGGCTCTAGCGCGCTTTCCGCTCGAACGGAATCGTTCGAGGATCAAGAAATCGCGCCAGAATGAAGTAGCTGGAGCGAATTCTGATCGCGAAAGTCTGTCAACTTTCGCGGAATTCGCTCTGACCAAAAAGCCTCAAGCCCTCGCCGATCCGCTCTCGCCCGAGAAAAGCCGATGATCCAGATGACGCTGGAAGACGTGACGCGCGCGTTCGCGGCGAAGATCCCGCTCTATTCCTGGCGTCGGCCCGTCTATCAATATGTCGCGCTCGACGCGCTGCGGCGCCTGTGGGAGCCATCGCATCGAAGGCTTCTCGACGTCGGCGGCGGCACGGGCGTGATCGCGCAGACGCTCAAGACTTTTTTTGCGCTCGATCGCGTCGTCTCGATCGACGTCGAGAATCGCTTCCTAAAAAATCTCGATATCGACACACGGATCTATGACGGCGAGAGGCTGCCATTCCCGGACGCCGCCTTCGACTGTGTGACGCTCTTCAACGTGCTGCATCATGTCCCGCTCGAACATCGCGCGCCGCTTCTGCGCGAGTGCCGGCGGGTCGTGGGCGAAGGTCCCGTCTACATCAAGGATCATCTTTCAACAGGCGCGATCGACGCCGCGCGTCTCGCAGCGCTCGATCTTCTCGGCAATGCACCGTTCAACGGGATGGTGTGCGCGCGCTATCTCGCCGAAGCGGATTGGTCGGTGCTCAAGCAGGAAGCAGGCTTTCGCGAGGAGATGCGGCTTTCGGGCGCCTATCATGACGGTTTCCTTGCCGCGCTTTTTCCGAACCGTCTCGAGATCAGCATGAAATGGCGGCCCGCCTGAAGGAAGCCCTGATGCGCAACGAGGCGCGCGACGACGCAGCGAAATCGCCCGCCCGCCGCGCCCGGCTGCTGACGGTCTCGCATTATTTCGAGACGCATCGCGGAGGCGTCGAGATCGTCGCCGGCCGTCTCGCGCAAGAGCTCAGCGGCGCGTTCGACGTGCTCTGGCTCGCGACGGGGGAGGCGCGACCCAGCTCCGGCGTGCGCCGCCAGCCGCTCGCCGCGACAAATGTGATCGAGCGCGCCGCGGCGCTCCCCTACCCCCTGCTCTCGCCTCGCGCGCTGCCGGCGATCTTCAGAGCTGCGCGCGAGAGCGACGCCATCCTCGTTCACGACACGATCTACATGACGAGCGTCGCGGCCTTCGCGGCGTCGCGCGTCCATCGCAAGCCCTTCGTCGTCGTCCAGCACATCGGCCTCGTGCCCTATCGTCAGGTTTTCCTCGCGGCGCTCATGCGCGCCGCCAATCGCCTGCTCGTTGGCCCCATTCTCGCCAAGGCCGATCAGGTCGTCTTCATCAGCGAGACCACGCAACGACATTTCGCCTCGGTCGATTTCAAACGGGCGCCGCGCGTCATCTTCAATGGCGTTGACGCGTCGATCTTTCGCCCCTCGCTCAATGAGGCGGAGATCGACGCAGCGCGGATGAGCCTGGATCTTCCGATGGACGTTCCGATCGCGCTTTTCGTCGGGCGCTTCGTCGAGAAGAAAGGGCTCGCGATCCTCGAGCGCCTCGCGCGCATGCGGCCGGAAATTCTCTTCGTCTTCGCCGGCTGGGGCGCGCTTGATCCAGCCCTTTGGGGCCTTCCCAACACGCGCGTCTTCGCTTCGCTCTCGGGCGCCTCGCTCGCGCCGCTCTTTCGCGCAGCCGACCTGCTGCTGCTGCCGAGCGTCGGCGAAGGCTTTCCGCTCGTCGTCCAAGAGGCGCTGGCTTGCGGCCTGCCCGTCCTGTGCGGCGCGGAGACCGCGGCGGCGGACCAGGACTCTTCGCGCTTCATCGACGCTGTGGAGATCGCGCCCGATCCCGACGACGCCGCGAAAGTCTTCGCCGCGGCGCTGACACGAGCGCTCGCCAACGGCCAGGACTTCGAGGCGCGGGCTCAGCGCGCGCAATTCGCCGCGCGCCGCTACGCCTGGAGCGCCGTCGGAGAAGACTATTGCAAGCTTCTCGAAGATTTGCTGGAGAGCGGCCGCCCCGACGCCGCTCCCGCGCGACAGGGCCAAGCCATATGACTCTCCTCTTGCAGCGCGTTCTTTCTCCCAGCGACACGCACGGCGCCAAGCCGCCCGCGCCGCTGCGGCGGGCCATGATCGGCGTCGCCCTGCTGATCTTGGCGCTTTGCGCCGCGGCTTTTGCGATCGATCGCATCCTGCCGACGCCTCAGCTCTTTTACATCACGGGCGAGCTTTTCCATGCGCATGACGCCTTCTGGGCCGTCGCGCTCGCGCTTTTCCTCATTGGACTCGCCATTCTGCCTCTGCCGGCGGCTCCGTTCGACAGTGTCCAGAAGTGGTCGCCTCTCGCTCAGCTGACGGCGCTTTTTGCGCTCGCGCTCCTCGTCGTCATGCTGGGCGCGCTCGGCGCGCATCGGGTGCTGCTCGATTACCCGCTGTCGTGGGACGAATGGCTCGCCCGCTTCGACGCCCTCATCTTCCGCAGCGGTCGGATCGTCGCGCCGTTGGCCGAGGAATGGCGCCGCTACGCGGACGCGCTCGCCTGGCAAAGCTTCATGCAACCCGTCGCCGATCATGCGGCGCTCGTCTCCGCCTATCTGCCCGTCAATGCGGGCTTACGCGCCCTCATTGGCGGCTGGACCGACGAAAGGCTGACGAGCCCGCTGCTTGCGGCGCTGGCGATACTCTCGGCCTATGGCGTCGGCCGGCGCCTGTGGCCGGATCGGCGCGACGCGGCCTTCGTCGCGGCCGTGCTCGTGCTCACCTCCTCGCAGGTCCTCGTCACGGCGATGACGCCCTATGCGATGACCGCGCATCTCGCCTTCAATCTGCTGTGGCTGTGGCTCTTCCTGCACGACACGCGATTGAGCCATGCCGGCGCGATCCTCATCGGCTTTCTGGCGAGCGGGCTGCATCAGCTCGTGTTTCATCCTCTCTTCGCCGCGCCCTTCGTCTTTTCGCTATATCGACAAAAGCGCATCGGCCTCGCGCTCATCTACGCGCTTTCCTATGCGAGCATCGCCCTGTTTTGGATCAGCTACTGGAAGATCGGCCTCGCGCTGCAAAATCTCGCCGCGCCAGGCGCTGCGCCGGGAGCCGGCGCTATCGCCGGAACGCGGTTCTTTTTCGAGCGAGTCGCGTCGCTCCTCATTGATTATGAGTGGCAGTCCATTCCGCTGATGCTGAAGAACAGCCTGCGCTTCATCGTCTGGCAGAATCCCGTGCTGCCGCCGCTCGCCGCGCTCTCTTGGCGGGCGCTGGCGCAGGATCGCCGCTATGCGCGCGAGCTTCTTGCCGGCGTGCTGCTGACCTTCGCGCTGATGTGCCTGCTGATGCCCTATCAGGGCCATTGCTGGGGCTATCGCTATCTGCACGGCCTCATCGGCAATCTCGCGCTGCTCGCGGGATTTGGCTGGATCGCGGCGACCAGCGGGGTCACGGCGCGCGCGGGCGCAGCGATGCGGACGGCGCTCCTTCTCTCGAGCGCGTTCTCGCTGCTTATTCTGCTGCCCGCGCATCTCGAAGGCGCGCGGGCGCTGACCGAGCCCTATGCGCGCGCCAATACGGCGCTTCGCTTAGCAAAGAGCGACATCGTCCTTATCGACAAGACCGGCATGCGCTATGGAAGCGACTTCGCGCGCAACGATCCCTTCATGCGCGAGCGGCCGATTCGCTTGGCGCTCGACAAGCTCAGCGACGCCGATCTCGCGGCGCTTTGCGCGCGCTACAGCCTGCAGCTTTTCGACGCTTCGAGCGGCGCCGCCTTCGGCGTTCCCTTGAACGAGGAGGAGCTCACTGCGGCCAAGACCCGCGGGCCGCCCTGCGCGACGCCTTTCGAGATCGAGACACGCGAAAAAAATGAAGGCGCGGGGACGGCTCACCGTTCCCGCGCCTTTTTACTCAAACACCCAAGGAGACAGGCGCCTCGCGCCGATCGTCACTCGAAATGGCCGCCCCAATTGCCCCAGACGTAGATGCAGATGAACAGGAAGATCCAGACCACGTCCACGAAGTGCCAATACCACTCGGCGAATTCCAGGCCGAGATGATTATCCGGCTTGAAGTGCCCGGCATAGGCGCGCAGCAGGCACACCAGCAGGAAGATCGTGCCGATGATCACGTGCATGCCGTGGAACCCGGTCGCCATGAAGAAGGTCGAGCCGTAGTTGTTCGCGGTCGGATGGCGCGGGTCATAGCCGAAGACGAAGGGCGCGTGGATGAATTCATAGGCCTGCAAGGCCGTGAACAGCAGGCCAAGCACGATCGTGATGAGCAGGCCCTTGACCAGCTGATCGCGATTGCCGTGCTTCAGGCCCTTCAACCCCCACATGAGCGTGCCGCCCGAGCTGACCAGAATGACCGTATTGATAATCGGCAGGTGCCACGGGTTGATGACCATCGTGCCCTTCGGCGGCCAGACGCCGCCGAAAATCTCGGTGCGCACATATTGCACCGCGTCCACCGGGAAGGTGGAGGAATTGAAAAAGGCCCAGAACCAGGCGACGAAGAACATCACCTCGGAGAAGATGAAGAGCGCCATGCCCCAGCGCAGGCCGTTCTGCACCCCGGGCGTATGCCAGCCGGGCTGATTCGCCTCGTTGATCACGTCGCGCCACCAGACAAACATCGTCGCGAGCACGCTGGCGAGGCCAATGAAAAATGCGACGCTCCCGATCTCCTTCGAATGAGGGAAGATCGGTTCGCCCTTGTGTCCGGAAAGCCAGATCACCGCGCCGGTCGCGAGGACCAGCACCGCGCCAGACATGACGATCGGCCAGGGGCTAGGATCTACGAGACAATAGTTACGATTTTGGTCGGAAGGAGTTCCCGTCACTCCATGCGCTTGCGTCATTTGCATTCCCCTCTAGCGCGCCAACGGCGCCTTAGCTAGTTCAAGCCGACTTTTTTGCTTTGTTGAGCAGCCTCGCCGCCCTGCACGGTTTTCCCCTTCGCGGCGAAGAAGGTGTAGGAGAGCGTCACTTCCTCGACCCCCTCCATCATGGGCTCGTCCTGGAGCTTCGGATCGAGGAAGAAGACGACCGGCCACTCCGCCTTCTCATGCGGCCGGAGGCTCTGCTCCTGAAAACAGAAGCAGGCGAGCTTGTTGAAGAAGGGGCCGGCCTGTCCGGGACTGACGTTGAACGAGGCGAGCCCCCGCGTCTCCTGGTCGGAGAGATTCTCGACACGATAATAAACCGTCGCGACTTCTCCGACGCGAATTTTAACGCTAGGGACTTCCGGCTCGAAGCGCCAAGCCAAGCCGTGGGCCGTGTTGGAATCGAAGCGCACGACCATCATCCGGTCGATGCTTTCCGTCGGCGCCGCCGTAGCCCTTTTGGTCGCCCCCGCGATGCCCGTAGCCGTGCAGAAGGCGCGGTAGGCCGGCGCAGCGATGAAGGACAGCGCGAGCATCCCGGCGGTGAACGCCACGATGCCCATCGCCGTGCGCCATGTGCGCCTCTTTTGGGTTACGTTCTCGCGCTGTTGCTCCACCCGAGCGGCCTTTCCGCTGACGAGGCGCGTGAGGCGCCATCGCTATACTTTGCATTCTTCGGCGCAACGGGTCTCGCGCCCGGAACTTCAGAAACGAGACCCGTTCGATTCGCCGCGCCTGCCCCTTTATTCAATCACCGGGACGGCCGGAGGCGTCAGGAACTGATGGAACGGCGGCGGCGACGTGAGCGTCCATTCCAGCGTGTTCGCGCCTTCGCCCCACGGATTGTCGCCAGCCGCGCGCTTCTTCATGAGCGACTCGACCATCACATAGACCCAGGCGACGAGGGCGCCCGTCACGAAGATCATGCCGAGGGACGACACCATGTTCCAGAGCGCATAAGCGTCCGGATAATCGATGTAGCGGCGTGGCTGGCCCGCGAGGCCCAGGAAGTGCTGCGGGAAGAAGACCACGTTCACGCCGATGAACATCAGCCAGAAGTTTAGATCGGCCACGCGCTCGTTGTACAGGTAGCCCGTCATTTTCGGCCACCAGTAGTAGAAGCCGGCGAAGATGCCGAAGACGGCGCCGAGCGACAGCGTGTAGTGGAAGTGCGCCACGAGATAGTAGCCCTCGTGGAACGCCCTGTCGGCGCCGGCGTTGGAGAGCACGATGCCGGTCACGCCGCCCATCGTGAACACGAAGATGAAGCCGATCGCCCAGAGCATCGGTGTGCGGAACGAGATCGACCCGCCCCACATCGTCGCGATCCAGGAGAACACCTTGATGCCGGTCGGCACGCCGACCACCATCGTCGCCAGCACGAAATAGCGCTGGGCGGTGAGCGACAGGTTCACCGTATACATGTGATGCGCCCAGACGACCGAGCCGATCACCGCGATGGCGAGCATGGCATAGACCATGCCGTGATAGCCGAACACCGCCTTCTTCGAGAAGGTCGAGATCACTTGGCTGATGATGCCGAAGGCCGGCAGGATGATGATGTAGACTTCCGGATGGCCGAAGAACCACAGCAGGTGCTGGAACAGCAGCAGATCGCCGCCGCCGGCCGGATCATAGAAGCTCGTGCCGAAGTTGCGGTCGGTCAGGAGCATCGTCACGCAGCCCGCCAGCACCGGCAGGACCAGGATCAAGAGGAAGGCGGTGACCAGGATCGACCAGACGAACAGCGGCATCTTCATCAGACCCATGCCCGGCGCGCGCATGTTGAAGATCGTCGTGATGAAGTTGATCGCGCCGAGGATCGACGAGGCGCCGGCGGCGTGCAGTGCGAGGATCACGAAGTCCATCGCCGGACCCGGCGTGCCGGCGTTGCTCGACAACGGCGGATAGAAGGTCCAGCCGCCCGCGAAGCCCTTCATGCCCGGCGCGCCTTCGACGAACATCGAGAATACGGCGAGCACGAGCGCCGTGACAAGCAGCCAGAACGAAATGTTGTTGAGGCGCGGGAAGGCCATGTCCGGCGCCCCGATCATGATCGGCACGAACCAGTTTCCGAAGCCGCCGATCAAGATCGGCATCGCCATGAAGAAGATCATCAGCACGCCGTGGACGGTGATGAACATGTTGTAGAGGTTCTTGCCGGCGTCGAGCGCGCTGTCGGCGTCAGCGCCGTGAATGAGTTGCGCGAGCGCCGGAAAGTACTGAATGCCCGGCTGTGCAAGCTCGAGGCGCATCGCCAGCGACAGGAGGAAGGCGATCACGCCGCCGACCGCTCCCAGCCAGATGTAAAGCGTGCCGATGTCTTTGTGATTGGTCGAGAACAGGAATCGCTTCAGTCCTGTCGGCGTCCCGTGATGGCCGTGCGCATCGGCCGCGATAAGAGTGTCCATGTCAGTCGTCCTTGCCCCCGTGGGCCTGTCTGAGTTTCAGCGGATGAGGTTACTGATTGGCTGCGACCTTAGCCTTGGGCCCGGCGCCGTCGCCGCTCGCGAACTTCTCTTTGGCTTCCGCGAGCCATTTTTCATATTCGGGACGGCTGACGGCGCGAATGGCGACCGGCATGAAGGCGTGGTCCTTGCCGCAGATGAAGTAGCACTCGCCGTAGTAGACGCCTTCTTTGTCGATCTTGAACCAGGTCTCGTTCAAGCGGCCGGGGATGGCGTCCATGCGCACGGCGAAGGAGGGAATGCCGAAGGCGTGGATCACGTCGGACGAGGTGATCTGAACCTTGATGACTTCGTTGACCGGCACGACGGCCTCGTTGTCGACGGCCAGCATGCGCAGCTCGCCGGGTTGCAGATCGGCATCAGGCTTCATCCGCTGCTCGAAGGCGAAGCCGCCGCCCTGCTCCTTCGGATATTCGTATTTCCAATACCACTGATTGCCCGTGACCTTGATCGTCACCGCGGCCTCCGGGACGACGACCTGCGTCGTCAGAAGATGCATGGACGGAAAGGCGATGCCGATCAAAATGAGACAGGGAATCGCCGTCCAGACGACCTCCAGCAAGTGGTTGTGGCTGTATTTCGAGGCGACAGGATTGGCCTTCTCGTTGAAACGCCAGATCACGTAGACCAGAAGGCCCAGCACGAAGATCGGAATGAGCGTGATGATCGGCAGCAGCACGTCGTTGTAGAACGCCTGCGTCTCGTGCCCGGCGGGCGTCGCCATCGCCGGCAGGCCGATGCCGCCGGGCGCAGGGCGTCCCGCGTCTTGAGCATATGCGGATTGGCAGGCGGCAAGCGTCGCGATGACGCAGCAAAAGGCCTTGCCGTAAAGGCAAGCCAAGGTCTTTTTCGACATGTCGTTCCCCGTTGTCGATGGTCCGCCCATCGTGGCGGTTTGCGTGCAGGGCCCATCGCCCGTTCCCCCCGGGCGGCCGAATTGCCGAAGCGATCAGCGGGTCTTGCGCGACGCAACCTTTGTGCCGTGCCCCTTCAATCATAAGCCCTGTTGAGGCGCAATCCGACGCGAGGTCACATTGGAGGGACAAATCGTCGCGCCGAGAGTGCAGTGCGGCATAATCCCTGAAGCAAGCGAAGTCCAGAAAAAATATGAGGAGCGGCACGGGCGCAATCAGCGTCGCGTCCGTCCGCTAAAGACTACAAAATCAGCAGATTGGGGCGAAAGGCGGCGACGCCGTTGCGAGAACCGCGGGCCAGGAACGGCGTCGCTCAGCCCATGCCGAACGCCCGAAGTTTGAGCGATCGGTCGATATAAAGTCCCGCGCCGCGAAACTTTCGTTTCGCAGCGGCGGGCTGATACCTAGCGAAGCTTTCGGATCAAAGGCGCGTCAGCGTGACGGCCAGAATGACGACCATGGCGACCATCGCGCCGGGGACCAGCCAACCCATGAGAACCTCCCGTTCATTGCCACTGAGTGGCGATTTTCTTGTTTGCAGCAAAGCCGCGGACGAGAGAGTCGTCCCGCGAAGGGGTCCTTGTCAAGCCCTGAAGGCAATGAAAAGTTGGAGGGCGCGCAAAAGTCCTGTTCGGTCACCCTTTTCTCCTCGGTCGCTCGACCAGATCCGAACGCCCAAGCGAATTCTGATCGCAAAACTCCGTCGACTTTTGCGAAAATTCGCTCTAGCGGCCGAACAGGCGCTCGATGAACCCCTCCTCGGACTCGCCGCGAGGCGCCTGCGGCGCCCGTCGATCGGCGCGGCTGGGCGGCGCGGAGGGGATGTCCTCCGGCGGCGTCAGATCGTCGGGGCCGCGGCTTGGCGGCGGCGGCGCCTCGCCCGGCGCCGCGGGGGCTTGGGATCGCGTCCGAATCGGGGGATCGGGGTTCGACGCCGGAGCGCCGCCGCGCAGGAAGTCGAGAACGTTCTCGACGAGATCGGGCGCGCCTGCGCCTTGCGAGGCGGTCCAGAAACCGCCCGGGAGGTCGGCAGGCGGCGCGCCGCGCATCGCCTCCCTCATGAATTGGCTCCAGACCTCGACGGGCAGATTGCCGCCGGTGACGTGCTTGGTGGGCGAATTGTCGTCATTGCCGAGCCAAACGCCTGCGACGAGGCGGCTCGTATAGCCGACGAACCAGGCGTCCCGGAAATCCTGGCTCGTGCCGGTCTTCCCGGCCGCCTGCCAACCGGGCAGCTCGGCCTTGCGCGCCGTCCCCGTGAGCAGCGTCTCCCGCATCATCGTGTTCATCATCGCGACGTGGCGCGGCTCGATGACGCGCCCGTTGCTGGCGTTCTTCCACTGATAGAGCAGGCTTCCGTCAGACGCGCGCAGCACCTTGGCCACCACATGCGGCTGGACGCCGATCCCGCCATTGGCGAAAGGCGCATAGGCGGAGACGAGCTCGAGCGGCGTGACCGCCGAGGTGCCGAGCGCGATTGTCGCGTTCGCCTGAAGATCCGAGGCGACCCCCAGACGATGCGCGGTGCTGGCGACCGTTTTCGGACCGATCTCGAGCCCGAGGCGCACGGCTACGGTGTTCAAGGAAAGCGACAACCCGCGGGTCAGCGTGACCGGCCCGAAGTATTCGCGGCTATAGTTTTCAGGCTGCCAGCCCCTGACGTTGAGCGGGCCATCCTCGCGCACCGTGTCGGGCGTCAGGCCGTGCTCGACTGCGGCCAGATAAACGAAAGGCTTGAAGGCCGAGCCCGGCTGGCGCTTGGCGGACGCGGCCCGGTCGAACTGGCTCTCGCCATAGTCGCGGCCCCCGACGAGGGCCCGAATCGCGCCCGTCTGATCGAGCGCCACCACGGCGCCCTGCGTGACGCCGAATTTCTCGCCCTTCTTGTCGAGCTCATCTTTCAGCGCCTGCTCGGCCAGGCCCTGCAGCCGCTTGTCGAGGGTCGTCGTCACAACGATGTCCTCCTCGATCGAGCCGATCTTGTCGGCGAGCGCGTCCATCACATAGTCGGCGGCGTAGTTGATCGTGCCGGCGCCGCCGTCCCGACGGGTCTGGGCGGGCTTCGCCAACGCCGCCTTCTGCTGGGCGGGCGTGATGAACCCCTCCTCGCGCATGGCGCTCAGCACCTGCTCGGCGCGCTCCTGAGCGCCTTGCGGGTTGCGGTCCGGCGCGAGCTTGCTCGGCGCCTTCATCAATCCGGCGAGCACGGCCGCCTCGGGGAGCGTGATCTCCCGCGCGCCATGGCCGTAATAGCGCCGCGCCGCCGCCTCGACGCCGTAGGCGCCGGAGCCGAAATAGACCCGATTGAGATAGAGCTCGAGAATCTGATCCTTGCTGTATTTGCGCTCGAGCCAGAGCGCGAGGATCGCCTCCTGAATCTTGCGCGAGAGCGTGCGCTCCTGGGTGAGGAAGAGATTCTTGGCGAGCTGCTGAGTGAGCGTCGAGCCGCCCTGCACGCCCCCGCGCCCGACCACATTGCGCAGCAGCGCGCGCGCGAGGCCCTGCGGATCGAGCCCCCAATGCGAATAGAAGCGGCGATCCTCGATCGCGACGAAGGCTTTCGGCAGATAGGGCGGCAGCTCGGAAATCTTGATCGCCGCGCCGCCCATGTCGCCGCGATTGGCGATGAGCTCGCCCTGGGCCGAGAGTATCGCGATATTGGGCGGCCGTTTCGGCACGGCGAGCTGGTCGATGGGCGGGAGCCGCGAGCCGTAGAACAACACGAGCGCGCCAAGGCCGATCGCGCCCCAGAGACCGAGCACGAACACCCAATAGACCAAGCGCCCAAGAAAGGACGAAGAGCGCGCGGGTGCGCGGCCCCGAGCGCGCGGCGGCGGCGGCCGGTCCTTCGGCTCGGGCGCGCCGCGCTTGCGGGAGCGCGACGCGGCGGGGCGATCGCGCGGATCGACCCTCAGCTCGCTGCGCCGTGCTTCCTCGAAATAGGGTTCGCGGCGGTCGTCCTTGCGCGCCATTGGCCTCCCCTGCGCCGCGGTCTCGCGGCGATAGAGCGGTTAAGGATTAACCGAGGCGCTTTAAGGGCTGGTTACAGACGCGGGCGTGGGCGGCGCCGGCTCACAGCCGCGTCGACTCGTTGATCGAGCCCGGGGGGAACTGCCTCTGGAAGGCGCAGGCGAAGCCGCCTTCGAAGTGGCGCACGACGACGGCGGGCGTCGAGCCCACGACGACATGCGAGCCGAGCGGCGGCCGCCACTCGCTCTCCAAACCAGCGCCGGAGAGTGAAATATCCTGGATCCTGACGATGATCTCGCGAGCGTCGGGCGTTCGCAGCACCGCGCGGCGCATCACCGGCACGATGCGCTCGTGGCGGCGATCGTCGGCGATGCCAAAACTGTGGCGATTGGCGAACCAGGTGAGCTGATCGGCGAGCTTGTCGCGCTTTCCCGCCGGCAGATTGAGCAGCAGCGCGAAACCTGAGTCGGTGAGGCGCACGCAGGGACCGGCGAAACGTCCCAGGTCGTCGAGATAGACGACGACCTGCTCGCCGAGGCTGGGCTTCGTCGGCGCGTGCAAAAGCATGTCGCCAGGCGACATTTCAATCGTCTGGCAAGGGAACTCGCTCCTCGATTCAAGCATGTAGCGGCCAAACAGAGATACGGGCACGCGCTGAAAGCGTCGGCTTTCCGAAATCTCGAGCGCCGCTTGTGGATTCGACGTCATGCCCGTCAACAATCGCTCTTGGTGAAGCTTCCAATGAGCAATGAGGTTAACGAGTTCGCCTTAACGCGAAATTACGGCGGCGACGCCGCGCAGCTCAGCGCGCTTTCCGCTCGAACGAAATCGTTCGAGGATCAAGAAATCGCGCCCGAACAGAATGCGGGAGCGAATTCTGGTCGCAAAAGTCTGTCGACTTTTGCGGAATTCGGCCTAGGCGCGCGCCTTTCCGCCTTCGTAGACAATGAAGCGGCGCCCGCCGCTCTCCTGCGGCTTCAACGAGGGCCTCGCGGCGCGCGCCCCGGCGAATCCTTTGCACTCGCTGACGCTCATCATCCGCAAGGAAACGATTTCGAGCTTGTCGGCCGGGATCCGGCCGAACCAGTCCACCTCTCGACAAGGCGCGAGCGATCCGAGCAGGCGCGAACGCGTCTTGCCGAAATGGCTGAGCGGCAAGAGAAGCAGCTCGAAGTCGAGCTCGCGGCGCGAAGCGTCCGTTCCTTCGGCGTCGGCGGAGCGGGCGCGCGCTTTGGCGGCGCCAACGATCGGCGTCGCGCCGTCGATGACCGTCAGCAAGGCCGCTGCGACCTCGCGCCGATCCGCTTCCTGCCACATGCCAAGGAAGGGAGCTCCTCTGCCCTCCCCTTCCCAAAGCGCGTTCAGCCGCGTCCCGCAGAGCCTCAGCGGGAACAGGCAGGCCTGATCGATCTCGACGATGAAGCAGTCGGCGAGCAGATGACGAATGGCGCCGGGATCGATGTCGTTGCGATCGGGAGCGGCGCGCGCGCCGCGCAGCCTGTCCCAATAAGCGTAAAGATCCTTGCTGACGGAATGTCTCATACCGCTCCCCATTCCGAAGTCTGAAACAGAGTTGCGTCGCTTCGGCACGACGGGAGCCCCCAACGGGCGCCCCGGCTCCCAAGCTGCAGCCGACATGCCAGAGCGCGCGTGTTTACCTTTGCTAACGGCTGTGGTTGCCCGTCGGCGCGCTGCGTGCCATTCTGACGGAGTTGTCGGGGAGGCGCGCGCGAGACGCTCCGCTCGCTAAGCTGCTCCTCCCGAGCGGAAGGGCGCCCTTCTCCGACCTGCTGGCGGATCGCAGGCGCGGAACGTCCTAGCCGCGACACGCACGGCCCACAGGCGAGCGGGCGCGCGAGTTCCGGCGCGTCCGCCGCTCTGCTTTGGAGGCGTGGTGAAGCAGGAGCCGATCTTCAACATTCCTTCGGCGATCGTCGCGCTCGTCGCCGTGCTGCTCGGCGTTCAGCTCGCCGTCGAGCTCCTGCCGCAATCCTTGACGCTCTGGCTTTTCGAAACCTTCGCCTTCATCCCGGCGCGGGTGAGCTTTCTTGTCGCGCCGGTCGCGACGCTGCGCGCCCTCGCGGACCTCAACGCCGAGGAGCTGACGGGGCTCTTCGATCTCGGTCCTTTCGCGATCCTGACGACGGCGACCTATGCTTTTCTTCACGCCAACTGGACGCATCTCGGCGTCAATGCGGTCTCGCTGACGGCCTTTGGATCTCCGGTCGCGAAACGGCTCGGCTCGTTGCGCTTCTTTTTCTTCTTCATGGCGACCGCCATCGCCGGCGCGCTCGCGCATCTCGCGACGCACCCCTACTCGCTCGAGCCCGTCGTCGGCGCGTCGGCGGGGATTTCCGGCGCGATCGCGGCGATCGCGCGCTTCGCTTTCACGCCGGGTGGCGCGCTTCATGAGGATTGGGGACGGGCGGGAGCGGGCGGCAGCACCCAATCGCTGCAGACGCTTCTCGACAACCGACGAGCGGCGATCTTCGTCGTGACCTGGCTCCTCGCCAATGTGCTGTTTGGAACGCTCTCGACGGCGCCCGGCGGCGCCGGCCCCATCGCCTGGGAGGCGCATCTCGGCGGTTTTCTCGCCGGCCTGCTGCTTTACGGCTGGTTCGAGCCGCACCGGCCGGCCGATCGCGCCTCAGCCTGAGGCCGCCGCAACCGGAATATGGGAGAAGATCGTCGGCAGGGTGCGCCGGGCCGCGTCGCGTCCCATGGCGATCGCCTCCTCCGCCCGGTGAAAGTCGAACATGCCGATGTCGTTGCCGCGCGTATTGACGATCGCATCGGGCGGATCGCCGGCGAGGCGCGAGCGCAGGATCCGATCTTGGACGATGTTGAAGGCGTCGACCATCGCCGTCGCCACATTGGGCACGCCGCCGGCGCTCCGCTCGAAATAGCGCGGCAGGAGCCCGTTTTCGAGCGCGGCGCCGAGCCGGCTCGCGAAAGGTGGAAGACCCGCCGACGTTCCGGGCGACGCCGCCTGGTCGGGCACGACCTTCGAGCGATACATCATGTCGGCCGCCATGTTGATCCCAATGACGTAATCCGCGCCGAGCGCCCTGCAGACGGTCACTGGCACGGGATTGACCAGCGCGCCGTCGAACAAATAGCGGTCGCCAACGCGCACGGGCTCGAAGATGCCCGGCAGCGCGTAGGACGCGCGGATGGCGAGATCGAGCGCGCCGCGTTGCAGCCAGATTTCATGGCCCGAGCCGACCTCGGTCGCGACCGCCGCGAAGGGGATGGGCAAATTCTCGATGAGCAGGTCCTTGAGCTCGTGCTCGAGCGAGGCCTTGAGCCGCTCGCCGCTGATGAGGCTCATGCCGGAGAAGGAAAGATCCATCAGCGCAAAGACGCGCCGCTTGGTCAGCGAGCGCGCGAAGGCCTCGATCTGGTCGAGCTTGCCGGCGGCGTAGCAGCCGCCGACGACCGCGCCGATCGAGGTGCCGGCGATCACGTCGGGGACGATTCCATGGTCCGCAAGCTCCCTGAGCACGCCGATGTGCGCCCAGCCGCGCGCCGCGCCGGAGCCCAGCGCGAGGCCGATCTTCACACGGGTCGGCGAGCGCCCATCGTCCGCAGCCCCCCGCGGAGCCGAGAGGCCGCTGGACCGCTCCTCAGACATATCGAAGCTCTTTCGCACCAAGGAGAACATAGCCTAGCTTCATCCCTGACCGCGCCGTCCATTTATCCCGGCCATTGAGTCAGATTTAAGTTCGAAGCCTGCTCCCGGAAAGTAGAGGATTAGCTAACGTCCCTGCAATTTTCGCCTCATTCGACGAAGACGAGGCGTCGCTCGCGGCCACGCTCCAGCTTTCTGTAGAAGCAGGATTTTCTCCCCGTGTGGCAGGCGCCGCCGTCGCCCTGCGGCTCGACCTCGAGCACAAGCGCGTCCTGATCGCAGTCGACGCTCAAGCTCACGACGCGCTGGAGCTGGCCCGAGGTCTCGCCTTTACGCCAAAGGCTCTGGCGCGAGCGCGACCAATAGTGAGCCTCCCCGGTCTCGATGGTCTGCTCCAGCGCGAGCCGGTTCATGTAGGCGACCATCAGCACCTCGCGCGTTCCCGCCTCGATCGTCACACAGACGATGAGGCCTTGCGCGTCGAAGCGGGGGAGGAAATTCGCGCCTTCCTCGAGCGCGCGCTTTTCATCGGGCGTCATGACAAAGGCAATTTAGGGCCGCGGCTCGGGCCCGCACAAGGGCCGCGGGGGAGAACGCCCCGCCCTGCCGCTTGACGACGCGCCCCCAAGGCTCTTTAGAAGAAGCCGAACAAGCGCGGGCGGCCTCCGCCCGCGCTCGAGCTGTCTCCTGGCGGAAGGCGCGAGCGCAGCGACATCCGATGACGCGCCCCAAGGCGCGAGGCGAAAGGCGACATGGGCAAGGCGACGGGTTTCCTGGAGATCGACCGGCAAGACCGCAAATACAAGCCGGCAGCCGATCGCATCCGCCATTACGACGAATTCGTCATCCCGCTCTCGGAGGAGGCGACGCGGGCGCAGGCCGCACGTTGCATGAACTGCGGCATCCCGTTTTGTCACAACGGCTGCCCGGTCAACAATCAAATCCCCGATTGGAACGATCTCGTCTATGAAGGCGACTGGAAAAGAGCGCTCGCCAATCTGCATTCGACGAATAATTTTCCGGAGTTCACCGGAAGGGTCTGTCCCGCGCCCTGTGAGGCCGCCTGCACGCTCAATCTTAACGACCAGCCAGTCACGATCAAATCGATCGAATGCGCGATCATCGACCGCGGCTTCGCCGAGGGCTGGGTCGTTCCCGAGCCGCCCCGCCGCAGGACCGGCAAGCGCGTCGCGATCGTGGGCTCGGGGCCGGCCGGCCTCGCCTGCGCGCAGCAGCTCGCGCGCGCCGGTCATGAGGCGCATGTGTTCGAGAAGCGCGCCAAAGCGGGCGGATTGCTGCGATACGGCATCCCCGACTTCAAGATGGAGAAGCATCTCGTCGACCGCAGAGTCGCGCAGATGGAGGCCGAGGGCGTCGTCTTCCACTACAATGTGGCGGTCGGCTTCGATCGGGACGCTGAAGCTTTGCTCGAGGCCTATGACGCGCTGGCGCTCGCCGGCGGCGCGGAAGCGCCGCGCGATCTTCCCCTGCCGGGGCGGGAGCTTGCGGGCGTCCATTTCGCGATGGATTTCCTGCCGCAGCAGAATCGCCGCGTCTCGGGCGAGCCGCCGGCGCCCGGCGCGCCGATCCTCGCCACCGGCAAGCATGTCGTCGTGATCGGCGGCGGCGACACGGGCTCCGACTGCATCGGCACGTCGCGCCGCCAGGGCGCGCTCTCCATCACCCAGCTCGAGATCCTGCCGCGCCCGCCGGACAGGGAGGATAAGCTGCGCGTCTGGCCGGACTGGCCTTTGAAGATGCGCACCTCCTCCTCGCACGAGGAAGGAGCGGAGCGCGAATTTTCGGTCAAGACGGCCGAATTGGTCGGCGAGAACGGCGTCGTGAGGGCGTTGCGCTGCGTCAAGGTGGACGACAAGTTCAACGAGATTCCGGGCAGCTCCTTTTCCATCAAGGCCGATCTGGTGCTGCTCGCGATGGGCTTCGTCAGTCCCTTGAAGGAAGGGATGCTGGAGAAGCTCGGGCTCGCCCTCGATCCGCGCGGCAATGTCGCCGCGGACACGCGCAGCTACGCTGCGTCTCGTCAAAAAGTCTTCGCCTGCGGCGACATGCGCCGCGGCCAGTCCCTCGTGGTCTGGGCGATCCGCGAAGGGCGACAATGCGCGGCGGCGATCGACGAATTCCTGATCGGGGAAACCGATCTGCCGAGGTGAACGTCATGTCGAAAATGGAAATCTGGTACTGCGATCAGATCGTCGCCGGTCCGTGGCCCTTTACGCTCCTGCTCATCCCTGTCTTCGGCGCCTATTTTTATGGGCGCGGCAGGCACAAGCTCGCCTGGATCTTGATCGGCGCCTGGATGATGGTGCAGTTTCCGATGTCCTTCGTCAATAACTTCATGGTCAATTGCCAGGGCGATGCGCCGAGTCCGGATAATCTCCCGCCGCTGAAGGAAGAGCCGCCGCCACAAATCAAGTGACGCCGGCGACGAATTGTCGGCGTAGGGCTGTTCTTAAAAAAGGCGCGCGACCCTTAGGCGGCGCGCCTTAATACATCACTTCGCGGGCGCGTCGTGGTGGTGATCGTGGTCATGAGCCGCCGGCGGCTTCGCGGCGGCCGCGCTGTCCGGATTGTGAGCCTTTTCCCAGCGCGCCTGGGCATCCGCGTCGTGAGCGTGGGCGGCGTCGGGCGCCTCGATCGCGGCGTCGATGACGACCTCGCCGGCTTTCTCGAATTTGAGCGTCAGCTCCAGCCCCCAGCCGACCTCGAGGTGCTTCTTGATGTCGAGCAGCAGCACATAGGCGCCGCCGGGCGCGAGAGTTGTCGTGGCGTTCGGGGGAATGAGGATGCCCTTCCCCTTCGCGTTGCTCCGGGCGTCGGGATAGATTTCGAAATTGCCGAACTTTTCGCCCGTCGCGCCGATCAGCCGGTCCGGCTCCGATCCCTCATTATGGATGAAGGCGTAGAGATAGGCTTTCGTCTCGCCGTCCTTGGGAGAGCGGATCCAGGGGTGCTCGATGATGAGCTTGCCCAATTCGTATTCATGAGCGCTCGCCGCGCCGATGGAGAAGAACTTTCCCGTCACGAGCCCAGCGAGCAAAGCGCCCGCCGACCGCAGAAGATCACGCCGCTTCATCATAACCGTTCCTCCTTTTTCGCCACCCGTCTCTTTTGAGGATGGTCGTCTCTTCGCACCTCAATGCGAGTGCAGACTCACGATGATGAAGGGCTCCTTGGCGAGCTGCGCGACGGCGGAGGAAAGCTGCGCCGCCTGACCGCCGCCCGCCTCGAAGTGCCGGTAGCGCGAGCGCAGATAGCCGGAGCGGCCGATGAGGTAATGCGCTTCTTGAATCTCGTCGCTCGGCTTCTCGTTCGGATAGCGGTTGATGATCGAATAGGCGCGTTCGACCGCCTGCGGATTGGAGGGCGTCCGCGCCATGAGCGAGGCGGGACAGCCGCCTTGATAGACCGTCACATGATTTGCGCCCGCGGCCTTTGCGGTTTCGGCAGCGATGGCGAGAGAGGCCTCCAGCGCGCTTTCATCGACATCCGGCGCATTGCAGCGCGCAAAGGACAACAGAGTTGGCGTTCCGCGCAGGCCATAAAATGTCGTGATCTTGTCCTCGGGATCGACGAGCTGGAAGTCCGGGGCGATGAGCCACTGCACCATCGGCTGCGAGCCGATGAAGCGAGCGCGGTTGGAATAGGACATCATCAAGAGAAAGTTGATCAGGTCCCAGCGGTCGTCGGTATCGAGCGTCTCCTTGAAACCCGGCATGACGCCGCTCGTGCCGCCATAGGTCAGCCAATGGAAGATATCGCCGATCGTGTGATTGCCGACGTGAGGCGCCGTGAGGTCGGCGGGTGCAACGGCCAGGCCCTTGGCGTCCTTAAGTCCGGCGGCGAGCTCGCCATTGCCTTCGCCCGAAACGCCATGGCAGGCGACGCAATTGGCGTTGAAGTTCTTTTGCCCGCGCGCCACCGACATCGCCGTGTAGTCGACGGCGGGATCGTTATAGGTGTCGGTATAAGCGATCGTGGCGAAGGAAGAGCCGACGAAAAGCGCCGAAGCCGCGAGCGCCGCGGGCGTCGAGAACCGCCGCCAAGGCCGCATACGCGGCAGCCACCAAAAGACAGCGGCGAGCGCCGCGAAGACGAGCGCGACGAGCCCCGACCACGCCGGGGCGAGATACCAGTTGGGCGTGTCCATCCACGGCAGCCTCGCGCCGACATAGCCCCAGGTCGCCGACCAGGAGAGCCGGAACGGCAGGGGCCAATAGAGATCGGTCTCATGCGAGGCGGGGGTGATAACCGCGATCCATCCGGCGATAAAGACGAGAGCGGTGGCCGCGACCGCTTCGGCAAGCCCGACGCGCCCATACCAGTCGAAGTCGAACTCGCCAGCCGGCCGGCGGTTCAGGTAGAGCGCCAGCGCCAAGGCCGCGAGCATGGCGGCGCAAAAGAGAGCGAGCTTGATCGTCAGCAGCCGCCCATAGGACGTGGCGAGCAGATTGGCGAAGCTGCCCACGTTCTCCCAAGCCATCACGAGCCCGCTGATCACGACGATGACAATCGCGATCTTGGCGATGTTCGACCAGCGGTCAGCGAGCTTCGCCGCGACTTCCGGGGACTTGCCGCGTCCGGTGACCATCCACCAGACGAGGCCGAGGAGGCCGCCGAGCCACGTCAGGCCCGCGGCCGTATGCAGGAGGAAGCTTGCTTGCTGCCACCAACTGAAGCTGTCGTCGATCGCGTGGCCGGTCACGGAGGTCAGGGCGAGGACGAGCCCGCCGAGCCCGAGCGCGGCCTTGTCGAGGAGATCGGAATTGACGCGCAGCCGCGCGAGCGTCGCGAGCGCGAAGAGCAGAGCGATGATCTGCGTCGCGAGCCAGGCCCGTCCGACGGACGTGCTCATGCAGAAGGTGACGAGGCCATCGAAACTCAAAGGAACGTCGGCGGGAATGATCGCCCGCGCGATCAGTACGATGAGGCCGAAGCCGAGCAAAGCGCGCAGCGCGCCGCACAGAGCGATCACGCGTCTGAAAGGCGCATTATCCTCATCGGTGAGAAGCGGAAGCAGCAGCAGTCCGACCGCGACCGCCGTCGGAAGCGCCTCGAAGAAGCGAAGGAAGGTTTGGGACATATCGTTCTCGTCTTCCTGCTACGTCGTCTCGGTCGGCTGTTCGCGCCAGAGCGAAGTTCGCAAAAGGCGCTGGGCTTTTGCAACGACAATCCGCTCCAGCATAATGACGAACCCCGCTCGCACGCCTCGCGATCGCCACTCGGCTGGACCCGGCTATTTCTTCGCGTCGAGGAAGAATTCGTAATTGCCCTCCACGATGTGTCCGTCCTGCGAGAGAACGCGATAGCGGACGACATAACGCCCCGGGGCCAAATCGGCCGGAGCGTCGAGCGTGAGCTCGCGCGGCGTCTCTGGCTTCCCCACCGCGCCCTTGGCGAGCACCTTGCCGTCGCCGGTCTCGATCGAGAGCGTCGAATAGGCGGGCTCGACGCCGGCGCCGAATTTGAGCTTGACGGTTTTCGGCATGGCGTCGACGTGATCCTTCGAGGAAGGATTGGCGTCCACCAGGAAGGAATGCGCCAACGCCGGCGCAGCCGCAAAGAGCAAAAGCGTCGCGGCCGTTGCTAGCGCCGCCGTGCGCCGCCTCGATCCTCTTCGTGCAGGCTTGATCATGCTCATGGTCTCTTGGCTCCTCTCAACCAGCGTTAGGCCGCCGTCGCTTCCGCGTCAGCTCAGGGCTTGGCGTTCTTTGGGGACGGCGCGATGCGAGTATCGCCAGTAGAAGAAAATGAGCATGGCGATCAGCACGGCGCCCAGAATGTAAGGGACGTACTGCCACAGGGTCTCGCCCACCGAGAACTTGAAGATCTGCGTCTCCTGCTGCCCGTTCTCCTTCGTCAGCGTCACCATGCCGATGTAGTGGCCGTTGTTCTTGTAATCATGCTCGAAGCTGAAGGTGCCGGTGCGATAGCGCGTCGCTGGAAAATGCACCTCCGTGAGGGGGTCGAGCGGCGTGTCGGCGGTGATCGGCCTCAGGGGATCGCGGATGATGCGGATTTCGATCGGCAGGTCTCGGAATCTCGGGGTCTCGATGTCGAAGACCATGATGACCTTACCCGTCGCCGGAATCTCCTCGCAATATTCGCTGCGAGACATTCCCGGCAGATAGGAGGTGATGTGGATCATGTCATAGTTGAACATGACCATGCACATATTGCCCATCATCATCGCTTCAGGCCCTGCGCCGCCGTCGGCGCGCGCCGGAGCCTGCGACAGGGCAAGGAGCACCGCCCCGAAGATCGCCGACACAATTGAAGCTCGTCTCATCCTCGGGTTTCTCCCTGTTTCTGTCTTTGCTCAAGCGCCGATCTCATCGCTCGCCGTAGCGACGGGGCTTGCGCCGGCGCCAAGGGATTTTATCGCTTCCTCAGCGTCAAACGTTTCCTCCACTTAAATACAGTTTTAAGCAAAAAGCGAAAGCCGCGATTGCGACCAATCGACGCGCGCGAGCGCTTATATCGTATGACGAGCTATTCCTGCAATCGTCCGGCCGCGGCTGACACAAAAAAAACCGGCCGGAGAGTGTGTCTCTCCGGCCGGCTGATTATGAGCTTATGCGCGTTCGATCAGGGCATATCGCCCGCGACGAACTTCGGAATGACCGGGCCGCCGATTTCCGCGGCGAAGCGCTGGCCGTCCGGCGTGAAGAAGAACAACAGGCCGCCGATCTGGCTGTCCGTGTCGTAGGCCAGGTCAGACAGACGCTCGATGTCCCAACGCGCGTCCTGGACCTTCACAACGATGTCCTTCGTCTCGCCCGGAGCGATCGGCGTCGGATCGGTCGACAGACCGCGATCCGCCAGCAGATAATCCGGGAACTCAGGCTTCGTCGTGAACACGTCCGGGTTGAGGAAGCGCAGGCCCGCCGCCGTATATTCGCCGAGGCGAAGCGGATGCGAGGTCGAGTTCTTCACCTTCACGTTGATCGTCAGCTCACGGCCCGGCACCTTGTAAACGCCGCCGCCGAGATCGACGCTCACCTGCTCCTTGCCGACGCCCACGGTGCCCGCGGTCGAAAGCGGCGTCAGCGGCTTCTGCAAGCCGGCCTGAAGCGGGATCGTGCGCGGGAACTGCGAGTTCGTGTAGGCGTAGCCGAAGATCGTCGCAAGGATCGTCAGCGCCAGGACGATCGCGCCGATACGGCGGTCTTCGTCGGTGGTCGCCTCGTCATCCTTGCCTTCCGCAACCCTCAGGTAGGAGGCGATGATGCCCTTGCGCACGAACCAGAACAGGATCCACGCAGCGCCCACGGCCAGCCACGGAAGGTGCCAGGCGTAAACCCGGCTGATGCCGTAGTGCTCGAGGTCGATGGTCGTGCCGTCAAGGAGCGTCACCGGATCGGTGAAGTCCTTCATGTCGCCCTTGACCTCGATCCATTGGCCCGGTCCGATGATCGGTCCGCCGCCTTCGACGTTGATCTGCGCGTGGACGTGCCAGCGGCCGGCGCGACGGCCGCGCAGGTTGATCGAGAACGCATAGTCGTTCCCGGGAACCAGCGAGAACGAACGCGGCGCGAACTGCTCGCCGATGAACTGCGCCGTGCGAACCAGAACCGGACCGGGCTCGCCGGCGTTCAGAAACGACACGCGCGGATTGGCGACGGCCTGCGGCCAAGCCGAGAACACGTGCACCTTGCCCGAAAGCACCATCTCTTCGTTCACCGACACCGAGGTCTTCGACCAGGCGACGTCATACCAGTTCAGCGTGCGCATCCGGAGGAACGCCTGCTGCGACTTCTCGCCGTGCGCGAAGGCCGGAGCCGCAGCTCCCACCGTCGCCACCACCGCCGCCGCGCCAAGCGCAGCTAGCTTCACTAGGGCTTTCATCAACAACCTCCCAGTTTCTTTCGTTTGAGGCCGAGCCCGCTCTTCGCGGACCGTCCGGCCCCCGCTCGTTTTTTCCTCCCCGCGGCCCGCCGCCTCATCAGAGAGGCTCAGGACCGCGAGGAAGCGCCTTGTCAAGCGTTCTTTAGATCGCCTGGATGACCTTCGTCGTCGAGTAGAAGCGGCCGAGGAACCACCACGCGAAGTAGACCAGCATCGACACGAAGCCCGAGAAGAAGGCCGCGACCGGCACGACGTCCTTACCGAAGGTGCGCAGCGTGCCGCGCTCGACCATGCGGATGTATTCCGGCATCGACGTGCGCACGAAGTGGAAGCCGATCAGATCCGCAACCGACATCAGCTGACCATGCTGCTCGGTCGCCTGGTGGAACTGACCGATCGCCGGCCAGTTGTTCGGGTAGAACAGAAGGCCCCAGCCCAGCGCGCCGATCACCGCCGTGATCACGTAGCTGCCCGAAAGCAGCAGGATCACGTCGAGCCAGATCGCCGGAACCATCAGAGCCGACGGGAACACCAGCGAGATCGGGAAGTAGGTCCAACCCCAGAAGTTCACGTAGCGGTTGATCCACTCGCCGATCAGCAGGCCCAGAACCGCGAACACCGCGCCGAAGGGCAGACGGAAGTTCACCCAGAAAAAGGCCTGAGCCGCCGCGCAGAAGGTCACGCCCAGAATCGGCACAACCGTCGGCCACATGCGACGATCCTTCCAGTCAACCCAGAAGTCCCAGTCGCCCGCCGTCAGCATGAAGTGGACGTGGTAGCCGCCCAGAACCGCAAAAAACAGCAGCGTCAGAAGCATCCAGTCGGTGGTTTGAACGCATCCCGCCGCTTCCGCGACGGAATGGAACGGACCGACCGCTCCTCCGCTTTTCGATGTCGACATCTCTCTTCTCCTTGGTCTTTTGAACGCTCCGGCTTTCTCCGCCGGATTGTCGTCTTCTTGTTCAGTTCTCACGCTTTTCTCGAGAGAGCCGCGCCCAAGGGCGCGACCCTCCAATGTTTCGCAGCCGCCGCTTAGGCGAGCAGCGCGACGCCTTCCTTGCCGATCAGCGCATGGATGCGGCCGAGGATCTGCAGAACCACGCCGAACACGCCCAGAGCCATCCAGCCGAAGAACACGAAGCCCCAATGCAGCGGAGCAACGAACAGCTCTTCCATGAACCAGAAGGTGTGGCCCCACTCATTGAGACCCACGTTCGGGATGATCATGAACGGACCGATCGCCACGATCAGGAACGCCAGCGAGTAGCCATGAGCAAAGTAGGGGATGCGGGTCTTCGCATAGAAGAACGCGCCCACCGCGATCACCGAATAGATCGGGTAGCTCATGTAGAACTCGATGATGTGCGACGGCGTGAAGTCCGTGTCGCGAATCACCGTCATGTGCCACGTGCCGTCCTGCTCCGTGAAGAAGGACGCGCCCCAGTAGATGGCGATGCCATACACCGTCAGCCACTGAACCAGCACCACGAGACGGCGCATCTCCTCGCGAGGCGCAACCGCGTCGACGTTGCGGTCACGCGTCTTCCAGAGATAGCCCGCAAGGCCGATGCCCGAGATGAGCTCCAGCGGGATCTCCGTCCACAGAATCGACAGCCAGTAGGTCTGAAACTCCGGCGCAAAGGAGTCGAGGCCCGCGCGCCAGCCGTAGATCTGCTCATAGATGCGAACGATCAGATAGAACACGTTCAGCACCACAAGGCCGATCCACATTCCTCTCAGATCGACGATTGTGTCTGTGCCAGCAGCTGCGCCCGCAGCTGTGCTTGTTGTCGAACTCATGCTTGGTCCTCCTAGTCTGCTCTCTATTCAAGATTTGCGCGTCTTGCGGCCTTTCCGCCTCTCAATGGCGGCCAGGCCCCCGTCCTGCTCGAGCTTTCAGGCTTCTCAACCCCCGACATTTTCGGCCTTCACGCTTCTTCTTGCTCTTCTTAGCGTTTCGGCTCTTCTTGGCGTTTCGACGCTCTTCGCTGTCTTTTGCTTTTGTTGTTCGTTTTCGTCGTTCGCCTCGGCGCCCTCGCGACGCTCACTCTCCAGGCTCCCCGGACTTCAAACGCCGCAAGCGCCTCCGCGCTGCAACGTCCGTCCGATGTCGTTTTCAACGAAAAGCGCGAAGCTGCGCGTCCTTCCCTCTCGTTTTTGTTTTTGTTCTTGTTTTTGTTTTTGCTCGTTTTTTGTTTTCGTTCCCGCGGCTCGAAGCCGACGAGTCCGACGCGCCGCTTGGAGCCGTCCCGCTGCGAAGAGTCAAAGAAGGCCGCAGGGCCCTCCCCAATCCTCGCCCGGAGCTAAGCCCAGCGTGCCCAGAGCATTTCTGTTCGCAGCCCCAAAAACAATACTCGATAGGGCTGGAGATGACAATCTATCGAAGGGGCTTATCGACCCATTCGGGTAGGTTTTTCGCTACCTCACCGCCCAGACGCCCGACCCCGCGCCATCCCTTCGCAACCGCGATAAAATACACTTCTCACGCTATTCCGGCCTTTCCATAGCCGCCCCGTCGCAACTTCAACCCACAACCCGCCCAAAACGCCCCCCAACCGCAGACACAGCAATAGCCCGTGCTGCACTGCACCAAATGATAGGCCAAGACCCCGCTAATCCCGATACCCGCCGCCAGAACAGACCCTCGACGCTCCCTCGCGCTTCCGCCGCGGCCGGAACATTCGTGAGTTCCCCGAGATCAACGGCCCAGAGACGACAACGCGCCGGCTCTCGGGCGAGAGCCGGCGCGCATGTGCTCAATCGAACCGCGGCGTTAGTATTGCGGACGCGGCGTTTCCTTGGCGCGCGGCGGCAAGGTCGGATAGGCGACCTTCGGCGACTCGCCGGTCAAGGTTTCCAGGAAGGCGACGATTTCCCGCGTTTCATCCGGCCTGAGCGTGGCCCCCAATTGATGGACGGCCATCAGATTGACCGCCTCGTCCAGAGCCCAAACCTTGCCCGAGTGGAAATAAGGCGCGCGCAAGGCGACGTTGCGCAGCGGCGCGGCGCGAAAGAAGAAATCGTCGGACGAACTCTTGGTGACCGCGCTGCGGCCCTTGTCCGCGACCGGGCGCAGCTCTTCGCCTGGCGCTTTCGCGACTCCGAAGGAGAAATAGGCCATTCCTCCGAGGTTCGGGCCGTTGTGGCAGGAGGCGCAGCCCTTATCGAGGAAAAGCCGCAGCCCCTTCTTCTCCGTGTCGTTTAGCGCGGCTTCGTCCCCCGCGAGGAAGCGGTCGAAGCGGGCGCCTGGTGTGACCAGCGTGGCTTCGAAGGCTTCGATCGCCTTCGCCATGTTGTCGAAGGAAACGGGCTGCGCTTCGTTAGGGAACGCGGCTTCGAAGTCATTCACATAGCCTGGCATGCTGCGCAGCGTGGCCTCGACCCCGCCGGGCGTGTTGTTCATCTCGACGGAAGCCTGGACGGGCCCCTTGGCCTGCGCTTTCAAATCCTCGGCCCGCCCGTCCCAGAACTGCGCGCTGTTGAACACCGCGTTGAGCACGGTCGGCGCGCGCCGCGGGCCCTTTTGCCAGCCGTGGCCAACCGACGTCGACCCCGTGTCCGCGCCGCCCAGCGAGAGATTGTGGCAGGAGGCGCAGCTGATCAGCTGACTCTTCGAAAGCCGCGGATCGAAGAACAATTTTTGCCCGAGTTCGACTTTCGCCGGCGTGACGGCGTTGCCCTTCACCGCCTTGATCGCTGACGCGGCGTCGATCGGCGCGAGAGACGCGGCCAACGCGTCATGCCGCAGGTCGTCGGCGTGAGCCGCCAGCGGAAGAAGCGTGAAGGCGAAAATCAAGTTTCGTAAAGTCATATCTCCCTCTTCGTCCTTTAGCGCGCAGTTGATGGGTGTTGTGCGGCGCAACAATCGCCGCGCGCCCCCTATCACGGGAGCGCGAGAACTGCAAAGTTGAAGATGAGGAGAGCTTCAGACCGATCGCGAAGTCACTTGCCGTAGCTGAAAAGCTAGAGCAAGATGGCGCATTCGCTCGGCCGCTCGAGCAGCGCGCCACGCGGAGGAAAACCAATAACGGCGGAAATCGCCGGCCCCGTTGGCATGCTGGGGAGGAAGCAATGACGCGCAAAGGAGCGAAAGCGCTGCTGGTGGCGGCGCTGGGATTTGTGACGGCTTCGACGTTCGTGCGCGCGGAGACCCTCGGGTTGCCGCCGCCCCCCATTCCCGCCGACAATCCCCAATCCGACGACAAGATCGCGCTCGGTCGGAAGCTTTTTCACGACAAGCGGTTCTCCGGCGACGGCAAGGAGAGCTGCAGCACCTGTCACGACGACGAGAAGGCCTTCACCGATTCCCCGCTCAAGACGTCCCGGGGCATCGGCGGCCAGTTCGGGACTCGCAACGCGCCCACCGTCGTCAACGCAGCCTATTTCGACAGCTTCTTCTGGGACGGGCGCGCGTCTTCGCTCGAGGATCAGTCGCAGTTTCCGTTCCTCAACCCGGTCGAGATGGGCCTTCCGACGCATGAGCCGATCCTCAAGATCGTGCGCGAGGACCCGGCCTATAACGCAGCCTTCATCAAGGTCTTCGGATCGGGCGGCGCCTCGATCACGATGGACCACGTCAAAAAGGCGATCGCCGCCTTCGAGCGCACGCTCGTCTCGGGCGATTCGCCCTTCGACCGCTGGTATTTCGGTCGCGATAATCAGGCGATCAGCGCCGACGCCAAGCGCGGTTTCGAGATTTTCCTCAGCCAGGGGCGCTGCGTGTCCTGTCACACGATCGAGCAGGACCGCGCGCTCTTCACCGACAACCGCTTCCACAACATCGGCGTCGGGATCAATAAGATCCAACCCGACGTGCCGCGCCTCTCCGCCGAATTCCTGAAGGCGAAAGCCTCCGGCGCCTCGGTCGACAAGACGGTGCTCGCCGATCCCAAGGTTTCGGATCTCGGCCGCTTCGCCGTGACGACGCATTTCGACGAGATCGGCGCCTTCAAGACGTCGACCCTGCGCAATATCTCGGTCACCGGACCCTATATGCACGACGGCTCGCTGAAGACGCTGCGCGACGTCGTCAAGCATTACAACGACGGCGGCAAGAGCGCCGGGGATCCTTCAGTCAATCCCTATCTCTCGGGGGGCATCCGGCCCCTGAACCTGACGGAGCAGCAGATCAGCGATCTCGTCGCTTTCCTGGAGACTCTGACGAGCCCGCAGTATGTCAACGCCAAGACGAAGGACAGCGCGACGCCTTGAAGCGCGCGTCCGCACGCTCAGCCGCACAAGCGATCGCCACTCAAGGGGCAGAAAGATGAGCAAACTGATCACGAGACGCAGCGTGATGGCGGCCGGCGCCGCCGGCGTCGTGGGAAGCCTGACCACGCTCCCCATCAGCATGGTGCGGCTCGCCTTCGCGGGCGAACGCGAGGACTTCTCCTTCACCTACATCTCCGACGCGCACATCCAGCAGATCAAGGGCGCGAGCTTCGTGCGCAACTGGGACATGGGGCTCAAGCGCGCCGTGGCCGAGGCCAATCTGATGAAACCGGAATCGGATTTCGTGATGTTTGGCGGCGATCTCGCTCAGCTCGGCAAGCGTGAGGAGATCGATCACGGCGCGGAGATTCTCTCGCATCTGACGCCCAAGCTGCGCTGCGTGATGGGCGAGCACGACTATTATCTCGATCTCGGGGAATATTGGAGCAAGCTCTACGGGGATCATTGGTACAGCTTCGATCACAAGGGCGTGCATTTCGTCGTGCTGAACTCGATCATCGTCAACGACGATTGGACCAACCACCGCTGGCCCACCCCCGAGCAGCGCATGCTGGAGATGGCGGACCTCGACAATCCCAACGGCTCGCCCTTCATGGTCGGCGAGAAGCAGCGCGCCTGGCTCAAGGAGGATCTCTCCAAGATCAGCCACGACACGCCGCTCGTCGTCTTCTCGCACTCGCCATTGCAGAAGATCTACAAAGGTTGGAACTTCTGGACCGACGACGCGGAGGAGGTGCAGTCGCTGCTCCAACCGTTCCGCTCGGTCAACGTCATCTACGGCCACGTCCATCAGATCCAATACAATCAGATCGGCAATATCTCCTTCAATTCGGTGATGGCCACGGCTTGGCCCTGGCCTTATCCGCAAAGCTACGCGCAGGCCGAAAGCCAACTGCCGGTTCTCACCGTGCCGATGAACCGCGGCGATCCCTTCTTCGAGCGCGACGCCACCGGCTGGCAGCTCATCGATCTGCATTCGGGACGCGTCACGGCGCGCTACCAGCTCTGGGACAACGACCTGCGCACCGTCGCCTTCGACCCGGCCAAGGGAGCGCCCGTCGATATCGCCTACCAGGAGCCGAGCCGCCGCCGGCCGCCGCAAACCCACTATTGATCAGGAGCCGACGATGCGTCTTCCACTTGCCGCCGCTTTCCTGCTCGCTCTTTCGCTCGAGGCTCTCGCGCCGGCGCGGGCCGACGAGTTCACCAAGGCCGACATCGACCGCTGGCAGTCGGAATTCCAGAAGGTCGTGGCCCAGGGCCGCTCGCTCTGGACGAGCGACACGCTTGCGACGAACGGTCTCGCCTGCGTGCAGTGCCACCCCAACGCCGCCAACACCCATCCGGAGACCTATCCTAAATTCCAAAAGCAATTGGGAAAGGTCGCGCAGCTCTGGGAGATGGTGAACTGGTGCCTGAGGAATCCTCTGCAAGGCCAGCCGCTCGGCGCCGACGATCCCAGGATGACGGCAATCCTCTCCTACGTCGCTTTCGAACGACGCGGCGTCACCCTGGCTCCGGGAACCCACTAGCCCCGCGCGTTGTAAGAGCCGGCGGGCTCTCGCGATCAGAATCCGTTGCGGCTTTTTGAGCTCGAAAGCGAAGGCTCGTCGCCTTCGCCCTAAGCAAGCTCGGTCCGGTTACGCCGCGTCGCGCAGATGCGCGATGCGCTCCGGCACGGGCGGATGCGAATAATAGAACATCGCATAGAGCCGGTCGGGCGTCAGCGTTGCGAGATTGTCCCGCGTCAGCCGCGTCAGCGCCGAGATCATCGGTCCTTCCCCCACCATCGCCTTGGCGAAGTCATCCGCCTCGAATTCGGCGCGGCGCGAGCGCCAGGAGAAGATCGGCGTCAGCAGGTGCATGACCGGCTCGCGCGTGAGCAGCACGATCACAAATCCGATCGCCGGCTCGAAAGGCAGGCCGAAGGCGGGCGCGAGGCCCGTAGGCCCGAGCGCCCAATAGAGAACGGCGAAAGCCGCAAACGAGACCGCCGCCGTCAGGGCCATCGCCTGTCTGATGTGGCCGAATTTGAAGTGCCCGAGCTCATGGGCGAGGATCGACTCGATCTCGTCGGGAGAGTGCTTTGCGATCAGCGTGTCGAACAGCACGATGCGCCGCATCTTGCCGAAGCCCGCGAAATAGGCGTTGCCGCGCGTCGAGCGTTTCGAGGCGTCCATCACATAGAGATTGTGCGCCGAGAAATCGCAGCGGCTGAGCAGGGCCTCGAGCCGCTCGCGCAGCGCGTCCTGCGGCATGGGCGTGAAACTGTTGAAGATCGGCGCGATGAAGGTCGGGTAGACCATCGTCATGGCCAGCACGAACAGCATGAAGCCGACATAGGCGAAGATCCACCAACGGTCGGGGAAGGCCGCGAACAGCGCGAACATTCCGAGCAGCAGCGGCGCGCCGAGCGCGAATTCCAGCGCGCTGGACTTTATCCAGTCGAGCAGAAATCCGCCCAGGCTCTGCCTGTTCATCCCGAAGCGGGCGTCGAGCCAGAAGGTGCGGGCAAGCGAGAAAGGAAAATCGAGAAGGCTCGCGAGCGCCGCGAAGGCCAGCACGACCGCGACACTCCGCCAAAGGCCGGGCGCCGTCACCGCCGCGATCGCCCCGTAGAGCGGCGCGAGCCAGAAGAGTAGCCAAGCGAGTGAGACAAAAGCGCTGTATAGGGCTTCGGCGATCGAAATCTTTGCGTTGGCTACAGTGTAGTCCGCGGCGCGTTGGTGCTCGTGAGCGGTCACGCTGTCGCGGAAGTCTGGGGGCGTCTCCCCACGATGGTCGCGGACGAAAGCCATCTGCCGCAGCCGCAAATAGACGCCGAAGCCGGCGGAGAGAAGGATTGCGCCGCATATGACGAAGGCCAGGGAATTCATCTAAGGCTCCGATCCTTATCAGACTGATACGCCGGCTGGTCCCGGCGAGCATGGTGTTGAATATAAGCGCTCCCCGGGCGGGCGCCATGCAAAAACTTGGCGGACCGGGGGGGGGGATGGCTTCACCCGTGCGACAACAAGAGATCGCGCGCCTCGTTCAAGGCCGCCGCCTGCTCCACGGAGCCGCCGTGGTCCGGGTGCGCACGCTTGATCTTGGCGCGAAAGGCCTTTTCGATCTCGGCGCGGCTCGCGCCGACGGGCAGGCCCAGCATCGCGAAAGCGCGCCTGCGCGGGTCGTCTTGCGTCAGGGCCCTGCGCGGGCGATCCCGCCGTCCGAAGCGGTTTTCCTCCCCTTCCGGTCGCGGCTCCTCGGAGGTTTTCTTGCGCGCGCGCCGAACTTTGATCTCCTCGGCGACTTCCTCCGGTCCGCCGCTCGAGCCGGGCCTTTGGGCCTCCGCCTCCATCAGGCCGAATTCGATGAGCGCCTCGCGCAGGCGGTAAGCCGCGTCGTGAAAGGCGAGAGAGAGGAACGCCCCCGCGAGCGCCGCAAGGCCTGCGCGGGTTGCGAGCACGGCTGCCGGATCGAGCTTGAGGGGCAGGACGGCGGCTTGCTGCGGTCGCGGCGTCGAGGCCGGGTGGGGCAGACCATGCGCCGCGCCCAAGACCGCCGTCACGGCGTAGTCCGCGCGCGGCACAGAGAGCCTCGGCAACACAGCCGGCGCAAAGAAGAAAAGGCAGACGGCCGAGACCCAGAAATGGTGTCCCCAGCCGCGCGGCCGAGGATTGGCATAACCGCGCCACGCAAAATAGATTGCGATCGCGCAAAGGCCTAAGGCCGAAAGGCGCGTCTGTTCAACGAACGCCTGAGCGAGCGCAGCGCGCCCGCTCGCGGACGCCGCCTCCTGGAACGGGAACTTGTGCAGATCGAGCGCCGAGATGGCGTGGACGGGATCGAGGGCGAGCGTCCCGAGTTCGCGTCGGGCGCTCAGCAGAACGTGGAGGGGTGGCGCCAAGACCGCGACGGCGAGCGCGAGCGACGCCGACGCGACGGACAGCGCCACGCCGCGCGAGCCGCCCGGGGCTGCGCGCGCAAGGTCCGAATCGAAGGTTTCGAAAGAAATGGTCAACCTCCGCCGGCCCTATGCGGCGCGCGCCTTGCGCCCGCGATTCATGAGAGCGAAGGGCGCGCCGCTCAGCAGAACGTCCATCGCCGTGAGATTCTGGTGGCGCCCGTTCACCGAAACCCGCGGGAGGGAAAAGGGCTCGGCGCAATGCTCAAAAAGGAGCACGCCGGGGCGCGTCGTGACCGCGCTCGTGAAGCCAAGCTCGCTCGCCAGCCCGAATTCGCGCGGGCCGGCGGAGGTCGGATCCCCCACCGGATAGCAAAAATGGCGGGCCTCCACCTGAAGCTTCACCGCAATTTTCTCCCGGCTCTCCGCCATTTCCCGCCGCGCCGCAGCGCGATCGAGCTTTGCGAGCCGCGCATGCGTCACGGAATGCGCGCCGATCGTCGCGAGCTCGTGCTGCGCCAGAAGGGCGAGCTCGCTCCAATCGAGGCAGAGGCGCTTTGCCAGCCCCAAAGGCTCGATCCCCGCCTGCGCGCAAAGCGCGCTGGATACGCGCAGCAGCTCCTCCTCCGATCCGGCGCGCAGGCGCCAGTAGAGCTGATCGAAAGCCTGGGCCTTTTCGCTTTCGCTTGCGGTTTTGGCGCAAAAAAGCTCTCCGCCGGCTTCGATCTCGATCCGGTCGAGACGCGCGAAGGCCTCCTCGAGCTCAAGCCACCATAGCCGCGCTGCGCCATCGGCGAAATCCGTCGTCACATAGGCGACGAAAGGCGCTTGATGACGCTCGAGGATCGGCAGAGCGAACTCGAAGAGGTCGCGATAGCCGTCATCGAAGGTCAACGTCACGAAAGGCCCCTGCCCCGACGAAGGCTTCGCGAGCGCTTCGAGGGCGTCATCGAGCGACAGGATGCGGTAGCCGCGGCCGCGCAAATGACCAAGAAGCGCATCGAGGAACGAGGGGCTGATCTCGAGCCCGCGGTTGGGCGCGAATTCTCGATCAGCGCCGGGACGGACGTGGTGAAAGGTCAGGATCGCCCCCACTCCGCGCGTAAAGGGCGCGGCGAGCCAATGCGCGCCGCTCGCGCAAAACAGTCCCATTCCCGCGTCGATGACCTTCTCGCGCCAATTGGCCATGAATGTTCTCTCCGCCGCAACCCATCGCGGCTTTAGCCATTCTGGCGGGTTATTCTTGACCTTTCCTTGAGATTGCACGCCAAATTGCCGCCGCAGCGAATTCCGCAAAAGTTGACAGACTTTTGCGATCGGAATTCGCTCCAACATTTTATCGGGCGCGATTTCTTTCGCTCGAACGATTCCGTTCGAGCGGAAAGCGCGCTGGGAGTTCCAGGCGACATGATCACGCAGAAGCGAACCGACGAAGCGAGATCCTCGTCACTGACGGTCTACAGTCGGCTCGAGGAAGCTCGAGAGGCGTGGCGGCTGCTCTATGACGCCTCCCCGGTCAGCCCCTACCAAAACTACGATTATGTAAGACTCTGGTTCGACGCCTTCGCCCGAGATCTCGGCGTCGAGCCCCACATTGCCGTCGCAACCGATTGCAAGGGGACGCCGCTGGCGCTCCTGCCTTTCGCGATCCGCCGAACGCTAGGGCTTCGCGTCGCCGAGTTCCCGTGCGGACGCGAGAGCAATTTCAATCTCGCCCTCGTGCGGCCGGGCGTGGCGCTCGACTTCCGATCCCTGCTCCTTGAAGCCGCGCGCGGCTCGCCGTGGGCGTTCGACCTCTATTTTCTGCGCAATCAGCCGCGTCGCTTCGGCGGCCGGGAGAATCCCCTGGTCTTCTCCGACGCCGGCCGCAGTCCCAGCGCCGCCTATGGGGGAGCGCTCCTGGGCCCCCCGCGAACGCCGTCCCTCCTCCCATGCCGGCAAAAAGGCGAGCTATCGCCTGCGCCGGTTGACGGCGCAGGGCCCCCTCGGCTTCGAGCACGCCGCAACGGGGACGCGCTGCAAAGAAATCGTCGCGACGCTTTGCGCCCAGAAGGCCGCGCGCCTTTCCCATCTCGGCCGCGCGAACCCGTTTTCGATCGAGGCGACAGGACATTTCCTGGCCGCTCTCGCCGAGGAGGAGCTGCTCGAAACGCATGCGATGATGCTCGACGGCCAAATCGTCGCGACCTATGTCGGCGTCGCCCATGGCGGCCGCTTTTCCGTGCTGGCCAATTCCTTCGACGCCGACAGCCCAGCCGCGCGATTTACGCCCGGCGAAATTCTCCTCACCGCCCTGCTCGAAAACCTCGGCCGACGCGGCTTTACGCATTTCGATCTCGGCATCGGCGAGGCGCCGTACAAGGATGCCGTCTGCGACGAGGCGATCGAGCTTTACGACACCGTGCTCGCCGTTTCCCCAGCCGGCGCGCTCGTCGCGCCGCTCTTGCGGGCGAGCCTCGCCTGCAAGCGGTCGGTCAAGCAGACTCCTTGGCTCTTGCGCTGGTTCGAGCGGCTTCGCCGCGCCCATTCGCTGCAGGCCGTAACCGCTTAAGCGCGCGCCGCGGCGCATGTCTTCACGCCGGCATCGCGCCGCCGGCCGAATCTTCGATCAGGCAGACATCGTCGCATGTTTGCGACAAGGCCTTCAGCAATTCGTCACTCTCGGCCTCGGAGGCCCGCAACAGCACCTTGTCGAACATCGGCGCGAGCGACAGCGCGTTGATCGCCGTCGACGTCGTGAAGACGATGAAGTCATAGGTTCGCGCGAGCGCCTCGATGACCGGCGAGAGGTCGCCCTGCTTCGCGCCGTCTTCCCGACCGGGACCGATGAGATGCAGCCGAGACTTTTCCTCCCGCGAAATCACCTCGTTGAGGCTCGCCGCACCCGTCGCCAGCTCGTTCAGCCCTTTCGGCGTTTCGACGTCCGCGCCGGGTTTCCAGGCGCTCACGCCGGCGTCCGCCGAAACGAGGATCGTGCGGCCGTGCTCGGCGAGCGCGCGCGCCAGCGTCAGGGCGGAGGCGAAGGCCTGCGGATCGGGGACGGCGCTCGCCATCAGCACCTTGACGGGCGCGAGGTCCTGTTGCGCTGCCGCAACGGCGCCTTTCGCTGGGCGCGTCATGGAAAATGGCGCCTCGGCCGCAGGCGCCGGCGGCCGTCCCTTGGAAGGCGGCTCGCCCAACGGCCTCCTAAACGGCGTGACGGTTTCGTCAGTGGCAGGCTCCACCGCGGCGCGAGCCGGTCGGCCCGCAGAGGGGCCGCGCGGCGGCGACTTCAGCAGCTCACCGACGACGATCGCGCCGAGCGAGAGAACGAAGCCCGCGATCGACGCGAAGGCGAGAATCGGAAGCTTCTTTGGAAAGGACGGGGTCTGCGGGGCCAGAGCCTTCTGCACAATGCGCGCGTCGGCCGGATTGGCCTCGGCGCTCTCGCGCGAGAGCGCTTCCTGATATTTCGCGGTCGCGGCCTCGAGCTGCTCCTTGTAAAGCTTGGCGGCGCGCTCCAGCTCGCGGAGCCGGACGTCGTCGCCCTCCGTCGCGGCGACAACCTTTTTTTGCTCCTCGAGCGCGCGCGCGAGATTGTCGACCCGCGCGCCGGCGATGCGCGAGTCATTCTCCAATGTCCGCACGATCCGCTCGGCGGCGCCGCGCATCTGCTGATCGAGATCGCTCAATTGCGCTTGCAGCTCCCCGATGCGCGGGTGGGCGGGAAGCAGCGTGCGCGACTCGAGCGCGAGCTGCGCCCGCAGGGCCACGCGCTGCTCGGTCAGCCTGCGCATCACCTCGTTGTTGGCGACATCTGGAATGTCGGCCAGCCGCGGGCTCTGCAACATCTCGCGAATCAAATTCGCCTTGGCCTGCGCGTCGGCCTGCGCGCTTCGGGAAAGCGAGAGCTGCGTGTTCAGCTCGCTGAGATGCTGGGCGTTGATCGTCGTGTTGTTAGCGCCGATGAGGAGCCCGGACTTGATGCGAAAAGCCTCCGCCGCGCCCTCGGCCTCGGCGAGGCGCGTGCGCAGCTCGGCCACCAGCGACGCCAGATTTTTTGCCGCGGCGCGGGCGTTTTCCGTTTTAGCCTCGCGCTGGACCTCGATATAGGCGTCGGCCACGGCGTTGGCGCCCTTGGCGGCGAGATCGGGATTGCGCGAGGTGAACTCGATTGCGAGCACCCGAGTCTTGGTCGGCGAAATCACATTCAGCTTTTCGCCAAAACTCTCCAGAATCCGATCTTCGGGCGAAACCCCGATCGGATCGCGAGCGAGCCCTATCGCCGCCAGCGCGCGCGTAAAGACGCCGAGGCCGCGCGCCAGCGGATCGAACTCCTCGTTGCCGCTCAATCCCAGCGTCTTGATAACGCGACGCGCGAGGTCGCGAGATTTGATGAGCTCGATCTGGCTTTGCACCGCTTCCGGATCGAGCGGCGCAATGTCGCTCTTGGCCTCGCCCTTTTCGGCGCGGGGCAGAAAACTGTCCTGGATCTCGAGCAAAAGCCTCGCGTCCGCGGAATAGCGGGCCGCGACGAAGCTCACGAAGATCAGGGCCGCGACAAAGGAGGCGGCGGCGCAGCCAAGGATGGTCCACCGCTTGGCGAGGACGGCTCGCAAGAGCTGCGCCGACTCGATCTCGCCTTCTACAACGGCGCTGGCGTCATTCATGCTCACGCTCCATGGGTCGTCGAAGACACTCTCCGGCGAGGGTTGTGCGAGCGTTGCCGCGTGCGCGGCCCGCGAAGAGAAATTTATGTAATTGCAGACATTGCGCGGCTTGAGCCTTTGTTAACCGTGCCTCCGTAAAGACCCTGATGAGCGGATTGCGCGCAACGAATTGGTAGAGGCTGTGCTCTCCACGATGTCGAAACGTCGAATTCTCTTGCTTTGCTTGCCGCTTGCCGTGTCACTCTTCGGATGTGCGGCGCCCGGGCAGTATCGACCAGAGCTCGAGCTCGCGCCGCCTTTGGACCACTATCCGGTGGCCGCTGGAGATCGTCTGCGGATCATCGTCTTCGGTCAGGATCAGCTTTCCAACAGCTACGCCGTGGACAGCTCGGGGCGAATCTCGATGCCGCTCATCGGCTCCGTTCCCGTCTACGGACGCGATCCCGCCGCTGTGGAGCGCGAGATCGCCGTGCGTCTGCGCAAGGGTTATCTGCGCGACCCGCGCGTTTCCGTGGAGGTCGAAGCCTTCCGCCCCTTCTTCGTGCTCGGCGAGGTGCAGAGCGCCGGCCAGTTTCCCTATGTCGAAGGCATGACGGTCCGCACGGCGGTGGCGATCGCCGGCGGCTTCAGTCCGCGCGGTTTTCAGGACGCCGTCGATCTGACGCGGCTCATCGACGGAGAACCGGTCACCGGTCGCGTGCCGCTCGACACGCTGTTGCGTCCCGGCGACACGGTGACGGCGCGCGAGCGGATATTCTGATCGGCGCCCATAACGAGTTGAGCGCCGTTTGGCTCCCGTCGCCCGGCTGGTCGTCGCCGCGCGGGGCCTATATGCTGGCGCTCACGCCCTTTACGCCGCCCCGCCTCGAGAACGCCGCCTGCGCCGATCGCGCATGACGAAGCGCGAGACCGGGACGGCGATGGAGTCCCGAATGCGCCGTCACGCTCTCATAATTCTCTTGATCGCCGCCTTGCATGGCGGCTTCGGAGTCACGCTCACCGCTATCGCCGCCCATGCCGAAACGAGCCCTTTGCTCGCGACGGCGGGTCGATTCCTGCTGATCCACGCCGCGGCCGGCGCCGCGCTTGCGGCCGTGCTGCTCGCGCTGCGGCCGCCGGGGCGCGCCTTCCCATTCATTGCCTATGCGCTGCAAGGCGGAGCGACGCTCTTTTGCGCCGATCTCACGCTTCAGGCCTTCGCGCAGCGCCAGCTCTTTCCCTATGCGGCGCCGATTGGCGGCTCGACGACGATTCTGGCCTGGACGGCGCTGGCGGTCTGGACCGCCTTCTACCTGTGGCGGACTCGCGGCGCCGACGCAGAGGACGGCGTCTGAGAAGCGCGCTCGGCCGCGGCAATTTACCTTAGAGCGCCTTCGCTTTACGCGGCCTGACGCTCTTGTATTATGCTGGCAGGACAAACGACGGCGCTTCGCCTCGCGCTCCTCGAAGCGCAAATGAGATCGGTCATGAAAGTTACTCTGGTGCAGATGAACTCCATCGGCGACAAGGCCGCCAATCTCACGGCGGCCCGCGCGCTGATCGAACGAGCGATCGAGATAGAAAGGCCCGACTGGATTTGCTTGCCGGAATGCTTCGACTTCATCGGCGGCACGCGCGCGGAGAAGATCGCCGCGGCCGAGGACTTGCCGGGCGGCCCTGCCTACGAGTTGTGCCAATCGCTCGCCAAGAGCCACAAGGTGCATATCCACGCCGGCTCGATCCTCGAGAGGATTCCCGGCGACGATCGCATCCACAACACCAGTGTCGCCTTCAATCGCGAGGGCGTAGAGGTTGCGCGTTATCGCAAGATCCACATGTTCGACATCACCGCGCCGGACGGCGCGAAATATCACGAAAGCGCCGCCTTCAAGCCGGGCGGCGAGGTCGTCACCTATGACTGCGAGGGACTGACGATCGGATGCGCGATCTGCTACGATTTGCGCTTTCCGTACCTCTTCCAGGCGCTCGCCGAACGGGGCGCGAACATGATCGCGCTTCCGTCCGCCTTCACTCTCGTGACCGGCAAGGACCACTGGGAGGTGCTCTGCCGGGCGCGCGCCATCGAGGTGCAAGCCTATCTTTGCGCGCCCGCGCAAACCGGCGCGCACAAGGCGGGCCACGAGACGCGATTCAGCTACGGCAACTCCCTCATCGCCGATCCCTGGGGACATGTGGTGGCCAAAGCCTCGGAGGGCGCGGGTCTCGTCTCGACGCATCTCGACGCGGAGCGCATCCGCAAGATCAGGTCGATGATCCCAGTCGCCAAGCATAAGGTGAGACTTTGAATCGACTGACCGTCGCCTTAACCCGCATCGGGAAATGAGATTCACCGAATGGCGCCGCCGGTACGGGAATGTACGGGCGTGGCGACGTACAACCCCCGAGCGCCCTTGCAATTTTTGGATTTGCAACTAATCTGGGCGGTGGGGAATTGCGCAGCTGGTCTGTAAAGGCGTTGCGGCGGCATCGCCGTGAGCAATAAGCGCAGTCGGGGCGGGGGTATATCGTGGTCGATGTGTCTCTTTTACTATTTGACGTCAAATTCCGCCGAATAACAGGCGCGCCGTGACCCGGGAAAAACCGCAAGGAAGCGCGCTGACGCGCGCAGCGCTACGCGAGGCCGTGTACGGCTGCTGCCCTTCGCTGTCGCGGGCCGAGGCGCGGCGGATTCTCGACGCGACGTTCGAAGAAATCTGCGGCGCGCTCTTGCGCGGCGAACAGGTGAAGCTGCGCTCCTTTGGAACCTTCACCGTTCGAGCCAAGCGCGCGCGCGTCGGTCGCAATCCCAAGACCGGCGTCGAGGCGGCGATCACCCCGCGCCGCGTGCTGACCTTCAAAGCCTCGCCCGTGCTGGTCGCGGTCATCAACGGCGAGGCGGCGCCGGTCGAAGAAGCGGATTAACTCTCCCGGGTCGAGCGACGGTGGAGCGTTGAGGCGACGCGTCCCGCGGCGATGCGCGCCTTCGATCGCCGGGATTCCCCCGCGCGATCGCGCTTTCCTTCCCTCCTCAGGCGCGCTATCCGCTCGCAGCCGAACGCGGAACTGCCGCCTTCGGGAACCGCGCCGATGAGGGAACGCCGATGCACAGATTAGCTTTCGGGCTCGCGGCCTTTGCTTTCGTCGCGCTCGCGGCGGCGGTGAAGGCCGCGGACGCGGAAACCTTCCTGCTCGCGTTGACCGCGGCCGCTTGCGCCTACACGACCTGGCGCGCGAGGAAGATCTCGAGCTTCCTCAAGATTCTCGTGGGCTTCTTCTCGGTCGAGACGATCCTCTTTGGGATAGCCGTTCTCGTCAGCGTTCTGGGCCTCTGGCCTCCGGCCTATGAAGACGCTGCGCCGCCGCCGACGCTCGCGATCACCGTGGGAGTGTTCTCCATCCTGGCTTGGGGCGCGGACCACATCCCCATCGTCAGACGAATCATGCGATTGACCGACCTCTATTTCGAGAGCGACGCGCGCGATTCATACCGCATCTGGCCGCTGCCCGCTTTCCAGGCGCGCGAAGCGACGATGGCGACGACGATGATCGTCACGCTCGTTATCTTCCTGCAGGTTCTCGTGGGAATTTCGCTGCGGCTGAGCTTCATCCGACGCGACTATTATAGCGCGCTGCAAGACCTGAACGCCGCCGTGTTCTGGTCGAAATTGCTCTATGGCTTCATCCCATGGGCCTTCACTTACGTGGCCATCGCGGTGACGGATTACGTCCTGCGCTCCTATCTCGTGATCCGCTGGCGCCGCTGGCTCACCCAGCATTTCATCGATCGCTGGCTTGGCGGTCATCGGCATTATGTGATGACGCTGGAAGGCGGCCTCGCCGACAACCCGGACCAGCGCATCGCCGAGGATGTGAACTACTTCATCGATGGCGGCGATGGGGGCCTCGGCATCTTCTCCTTCGCGATGCGCCTCATCAGCTCGCTGAGCTCGCTCGTCTCCTATTCGATCGTGCTCTGGCAGATTTCGAGCCAGCTCACCTTCTTCGACGGCAAGCTCGTCATTCCCGGGCTCTTGTTCTGGATCGCGCTCGTCTATGTCTCAGCCGGCACGGTCGTAACCCACTTCATCGGCCGGCCGCTGGCGAAGCTGAATTTCGAGCGCCAGCGCCGCGAAGCGAATTTCCGCTTCGCGCTGGCTCGCCTGCGCGAATATGGCGAGCAGGTCGCCTTGCTTTCGGGCGAGCCCACGGAGAGCGCGGGGCTGCGCCGCGCCTTCACGGCGATCTATCAAAACTTCCTCGCCATCGTCGACCGCCGCAAAAAGATCACCTGGTTCACCAGCATCTATGGGCAGTTGTCGCCGATCTTCCCCTTCGTGCTCACGGCGCCCTTCGTGCTCTCGGGAAAGATCAAGATCGGAGTGATCCGCCAGACGGCCGACGCTTTCGGCGTCGTCGATGAGGCGCTCAATTTCTTCGTCAGCTACTACACCTATCTCGCCGAGTTCCACGCCGTGCTGCTTCGTCTCGAATCCTTCGACGCGGCTGCGCAACGCGCTCAGGTCGAATTGCAGCGCGCGGGCGAACGCCGGGTCCGCGCCGACTCGGGAGTGTCGCTCGACGCCGTGCTGCGCCTGCCGGACGGCGCGCCGATCGTCGATGCGAGGGGCCTCTCCTTCGAGCCGCATGTCTCGACCTTGCTGACGGGCCCTTCCGGCTCCGGAAAATCGACGCTCTTTCGCGCCATCGCCGGCATATGGCCGCATCGCGACGGCTGGATCGAGGTTCCGCGCGGCGCTTCGCTCATGCTCCTGCCGCAGCGTCCCTATCTGCCGATCGGGACGCTCGCCATGGCCGTCGCCTATCCCCGGGAGCCGAATGCCTATGATCATCGGGAGATGCAGGCGGCGCTCGCCGCGGCGAGGCTCGAGCCCTTCGCCAGTCGACTCGAGGAAGAGACCAATTGGGGGCAGCGTCTTTCCGGCGGAGAGCAGCAGCGCGTCGCCATCGCGCGCGCGCTGCTGGCTAAGCCCGACTGGCTGTTCCTCGACGAGGCGACCTCGGCGCTCGACGAGGAGATCGAAGCCGACATCTACCGGATGCTGCGGGAGCGTCTTTCCCAGACCACGCTCGTTTCGATCGGCCACCGCGCGACGCTGAAACCGCTGCATAAGCGCCATCTCGTGATGACCCCCGAGCCCGAGGGCATGTTTGCGCCGCGCGAGGAGGCGTTGAAGTGAGCAAGGGAGACGGCGGCGGCTCTGGCGCGCGCACGCTCGCGACGCGCGTTCGCACGGCGCGAAAACGCTCGCACGCCTCGACCCTGTGGCTCGAGCGGCAGCTCAACGACCCCTACGTGCTGCGCGCCAAGCGCGAAGGCTATCGCTCGCGCGCGGCCTATAAGCTGATGGAGATGGACGAGCGCTGCCACCTTTTCAAACCGGGGCAACGAATTGTCGATCTCGGCGCCGCGCCCGGCGGCTGGTCGCAGGTCGCAGCCAGCCGCGTCAAATCCGCGGAGGGCAAGGGTCATGTCGTTGCGATCGATCTGCTGGAGATGATCGCCGTCCCTGGGGTCGACTTCTCGGTCAAGGATTTCAACGACGCCGACGCGCCGGATTTCATCAAGGCGAAGCTCAAGGGTCTCGCCGACGGCGTCATCTCCGACATGGCGGCCAACACGACCGGCCACAGGGCGACCGATCATTTGCGAATTGTCGCGCTGGCCGAGCTCGCCGCCGACTTCGCCGCGGAGATTCTCAAGCCCGGCGGATTCTTCGTCGCCAAGGTGCTGCAGGGCGGCACCGAAGGGGAGTTGCTCGCGCGACTGAAGCGCGACTTCGCGACGGTGCGTCATCAGAAGCCCGCCGCGAGCCGCCCCAATTCCGCAGAGCTCTATGTGCTGGCGACAGGCTTTCGCGCGAAGCGGGACTGAGGGCGCGAGCTCGCGCCTTTTAGCTCTGACCTTTGAGCTTATAGAAGACGTGATGCCCGATCTTCTCCATCCGAAGCAGCGTGCGCGCCCAGTACGGCCTCACATAGTCGGCGTGATAATGGGTCGAGCGGCCGACCTGGGAGAGATAGGTTTGCCCGGCCAGCACCTCGTCGGCGACGCGCACGGCGGTCGACCAGGACTCAGGCTCGGTGATCCGCAGCGACTTGCCCTCGCAGGCGAAGGAGAACTGGCACCCCATGTAGTGGCGCCGACCCTGGTAAACCACGCCGCAAATGCTCGGCGGATAGAGTCCGCTCGAGACGCGATTCAGCACGACTTGCGCCACCGCCGCCTGACCTTCGACCGGCTCGCTGCGCGCTTCGAAATAGACGGCCTCGGCGAGACAGCGCTTCTCGCTGCCCATCTTCTCGGGATCGATCAGCGAGACATAATCGGGTCGCTCCTTTTGCCCCGGCGCGACCGCAGCCATCGGGCCGAGCGTGACGTGCGGGAAGGACGCGACCTCGATGGGCACAGCGTCCGGCTGCGCGGGAGTCGAAGAGCCGAGAGCCACGGCGCGAGGCGTCGCCGCGGTCGCGCCGTGCAGCGCGCGCTCTTTTGCAGCCTCGAGGGACGGCGCGGTCGCGGCGGGCGTCGCCGTCGAGCCGGCCTGATTAGGGAGCGCCGCTGAGGCGGTGCGTTGGGTCGTGACTTGCGGCTCCTCGTTCTTCGCCGCCTCGACCTTCTTGGGCTGTGCCTTGCGACGGCTTTCGTAGCTCGGGCGAAGCAACGCGACGAGCGGATCGCCCTTATGGGAACGGTCGACCTCGGGCATGTCTGTCGCGTGGGGCTTCAATTCGACATGCGGCTCGCGTTCATCGGGAGCCGTATGCAGATCATAAGGCCCCCCGACGTCGAGCCGCGCGAGCTGAAGGGGCGCCATCGACGCGCGCTCCCCGCTCAGATCGCCATAAAGCGCCGAGGCGAGCGAGGCGCCCTCGACCGACGCCTCGACGCGCGCCGTTAACGGCGCCTTTCGCGAAAACGCCGTGGGGTCTTGTCCAGCCGACGCCGTGAAGGAAACAAGAACGCCGACGCCAAGGCACCAAGGCGCAACGACGCCAACCGCCCAGCCCGCACTCGATTTAGGACGCATGCGCAATACCCGACTTGGACGCCACGTTTCCGAAGCGTCGCCCTTTTCCGCAGCGGGAATGAGGCGACGCGAGCGGTCGGGTTATGGTTATCGCTGATTAGGCTTGCCGGTCCGTTACACGCGGACCCACGGCGCCGTCTCGTAATGGCGCAAGGACCGCTTATTCGCCGATGAGATGCAGCGCCACCTCGCGCCGATGCGGACGACGGCGATGCTCGATCAGGAAGACGCCCTGCCATGTCCCCAGCGCCAGCGCGCCGCCGATCACCGGCAGGGCGAGCTGGGTCTGCGTCAGCGCGACGCGCAAATGCGCCGGCATGTCGTCTGCGCCTTCGCTGTTGTGCTCATAGAGCGAGCGGTCCTCGGGCGCGAGCCGCTCGAAAAACTTACGCAAGTCGCGCAAAACGGAAGGGTCGGCGTTCTCCTGAATGAGCAGCGACGCGGAAGTATGGCGGCAGAAGATCGTGAGCAGGCCGTTTTCCATCCGCTGCTCGGCGACAAAATGCTCGAGCGCCGGCGTGATGGGGTAGAAGCCTTGGCCGCGTGTGTCGAAGCGAAGGATCGTCGCGGCTTGGCGCAAGGTTTCTCGTCCCGGAATTCCCGCTCCTGCGGCGCCCCGCCGACCCGCAGTCGTTGGAAAACTAGGCGTCGAGCGCCCACAAGTCGAGAAGCGATCGCTCGTCCGCCCATCGCGGCGGCTGCGGCGCGCCGTCGCCGCATCTCTGCGGGAGGCGCCTTTCGCGCCAAGCGGAATCCGCGTTAAATGCGCCGGCGGCCCTTGGAAAGGCGCGCCGAGAGACGGGAAACGGGAGCTCGCTGCATGCAGGCAATTCCACAGAACCCTCTCCATCGCTATCTCGAGGCCCACGACGGGCTTCGCCTTCACTATCTGGACTTTCCCCAGCCTGGCGCGCATGTGCCCGTCGTTTGCCTCCCGGGCCTCAGTCGCCCGGCCGAGGATTTCGAGCCGCTGGCCGCCAAGCTCAACGCCGAGGGGCTACGGGTTCTCGCGCTCGACTATCGCGGTCGCGGCGACTCGCAATGGGACGCCGACTGGACGCATTACGATCTTGACGTCGAGGAGGACGACATTCTGTGCGTGCTGGCGCAGGAGGGCGTGTCAACCGCAGCCTTCGTCGGAACGTCGCGCGGCGGCATACACACGATGCGGCTCGCGCTTCATCGGCCAGAGCTCGTTCGCGCCGCGGTCTTGAACGACATCGGCCCCGAGATCAATCTTTCGGGTCTCCTTCGCATCAAGCGCTATGTCGGGAAGCTCCCGCCGCTCGCTTCGATGAAGGATGCGATCGGCCTGACGCGTTTCACCGCGGGCCCGGACTTTGTGGGCGTCGGCCCGGAAGATTGGGATCGATACGCGCGTCGAACCTTCGTTGAGACCCCGCAGGGGGTCGTGCTGCGCTACGATCCGGCGCTTTCGCATACGCTAGACGAGGTCACCCCAGAAATGGAGCCGGTCGATTATTGGAGAGAGTTCGAGGCGCTCGCCAAAGTTCCCGTCCTGACGCTGCGGGGCGCCAATTCCGACATTCTCTCTTCCGACATTCTCGAACGGATGAAGAGCGCAGCCCCCGCGATGCAGGCGCACATCGTCGATGGGCAGGGGCATGCGCCTCTGCTGATGGACGAGCACACGCTGGACCGCGTCGCCGATTTCATTCGGCAAGGAGAGTGAAGCGGAAGACGGTCGAGAGGCGCCGGCGAAGCCTCACCGCTCGCCCCCCTCGCGTCGACGGGGCACGAGATGCAGCACGCGCGCAAGGCGCCGCTCCGTCACGAAGGCCAAGCTGAAAAGCTGCACGAGATTCTCAGCTTCGATCATCTCCAGGCCGATGCGCTTCGGGGCGAGCTCCTTCCTCGTGCCGAAGATCCTGTCCCAGATCGCCAGCACGATCCCGTAATTGCTGTCATGCTCGCTGCGCCGGGTGGAATGGTGCGCGCGGTGCAGCGAAGGGGTGATGAAGACCTGGGACAGCGCCTTATCCCAAGGGAACTCGACATTCGTGTGGTGAAACAGCACGAAGCACATGCGCACGATCTCGCAGGTCACGACGACCTTCGCCTGCGCGCCGAACACGATCGTGGACAGGCATTTGAAGCCGACCTCCATCAGTTGGTCGGCCACGTGGAAGCGCAGACCGGTCGAGACGTTAAAGCTCTTGTCGCTGTGGTGCACCTTATGGAAGCGCCACAAAAACTCATTGTGGTGCCCCAAATAATGCCAGAAATAGACCGCTAGATCGAACAGGACGAAGCTCGCCAGCCATTTCAAAGGCCCATCGGCCATTCGGGCGAGCAGACCGATGCTTGCGTAATTCTGGGCCACGACGAGCAGGCTCGAAACCGACAGCAGGCTCATCACCACGTTGTTGAACAGAAAGGCCGAGGTGTTGGTCGAGAAGGATTCCCGCAGGCGCGCGTTCGGCGTCTTGGCGTAGGGACGCCGCCGCTCCAACGCGAGAAGCCCGATGAACAGGACCAGCACTGCGATGAAGAGACAGTTCTCAACATTCGGGAATGAGCGCATGATCGTCCGCCTCCAAAGCCATAGCGCCGCGGTCGAGGGCGGAGCCAGCCTTCGGACCGCTTTGAGTCAGAAGATCGAACGCATCGGTCCCTTGCTCAAGTAAGCGGACCGCCATTCGACCTTCATTTCCCGCCAGCGGATTTCCGCCGTCCTTTGGCGAAAATCGACATTGTTCCTTTCAGCCTTCGACCCGACCTTTGGGGCTCGGAGAGTCGCAAATGGCGGCCGAGGAGGAAAGCGATGCTTGGTCTTCGAGCAGCTGGCGGCGTGCGCGGCGCCGCGGAGGACGTTATCAGCTGTCCACAGGGGAAGGCGTTTGCGTTTATCGGTTTCGGCTTCTTCGAGAACTACCCGAAATGGTGTCCTCAGGTAGTCGAGCTGGAGTCTCTCTCCCCGGAGCCGATCGAGGCCGGACCGATGGCGAGACAGGTGACGCTTGAGCGCGGCATCAAGACCGAATCCACCTTTCGAATCTCCGCCTTCCGGCCGTGCGGCCTCATTGCGATCGCCGGCGTTTCGGAGCGCTTCACTTCGTCCTACGCCCTGGAGCCCGCCGATGGCGATCGCACGAAGGTCGCCTTCAGCCTCGAGCTCGAAGAGCTGGACCTCGTGATGCGCCCTTTCCAGAAGCTCATCCGAGCGGCGCTTCAGGAAGGCGCAGCGCAGACCGTCGAGAATTTAAAGACGTTGCTCGAAAACCCCGCAGTGCGAGAGATCCGTGTCGCTGACGCGACCGGCTAATGAGATGAAAAGAGAGGCGCGAGATGTTCGTCGTCAGGAAAAACTCCGGGATCATCCCCTCGGGGCTCACACAGATTCTCGACAGCTGCGTGAACGGCGTCATGCTATCGGATCCGGATTTGGAGGATTTGCCGATCGTTTACGCCAACAAGGCCTTCGAGACCATCACGCTCTACTCCCAACCGGAAATCGTCGGACGCAACTGCCGCTTTCTTCAGGGCGCCGACCGCGATCAACCTGAGCTCGACAGGTTGCGCGCCGCCATACGCGATCGCGAGCCGGTTGAGGTCGTCTTGCGCAATTATAGAAAAGGCGGCCAATTGTTTTTCAACCGGCTGGTGGTAAAGCCATTGCTCGGACCCTCGGGCGAAGTCATCTATTTCCTAGGGGTGCAATATGACGTCACCAAACTCGTTCAGGCCGAAGCAGAGATTGGAAGGCTAAACGAGCGGCTCGAATTCGCGGAAGCGTGAAAGCCTCGGCGACACGCGCTCCCGACCTTAGGGCCCGTGCAGGAATAATTGAATCGAAACGCGCGGCGACGGGATTCCGATTTTGCGGCGTCGATCGTATGAAGCGTCATGATCGACGAGGGATTGATTCGGCGACGCTTTGAATTGCTTTCGCCGCATCTGGACGAACGTCGCCGGCGGTTGTTCGCGGCGACGACGGTGCAGGAAATCGGTCGTGGCGGGATCGCGGCGGTGTCGCGGATCACCGGGATGGCGGCATCCACGATTGGACGCGGGCTAAAGGAGCTTTCGGCGCAAGCGCCGCCTTTGGCCGTGGGCCGGGTGCGACGGTCGGGCGCCGGCCGCAAGCCGCTGACGAAGAAAGATGCGACGCTCGTGCGCGACCTGCTCGCCCTCATCGCGCCAGACGAGCGCGGCGATCCGATGTCGCCTTTGCGCTGGACTTGCAAGAGCTTGCGCCGGCTGGCCGACGAGCTGAGGAAGCTCGGGCATAAGGTCAGCCATCGCATGGTCGGGAAGATCCTTAAGGAGCTGGGCTACAGCCTGCAAGCCAACAGCAAGACGCGCGAGGGCTCGGATCACGAGGATCGAGACGCGCAGTTTGCGCACCTCAATGAAAAGGTGAGCGCCGCGCTCGCCGCCAACGAGCCGGTGATCTCGGTCGACGCCAAGAAGAAGGAGCTCGTCGGCGACTTCAAGAACAATGGGCGCGAATGGCGCGCGAAGGGCTCGCCCGAGGAAGTTCGCGTTCATGATTTTCTGATCAAGGAGCTCGGGCGCGCGACACCCTACGGCGTTTACGATCTCGCGGACAACGCAGGCTGGGTGAGCGTCGGCATGAGCTGCGACACCGCGGCGTTTGCGGTTGCGACGATCAGAAGATGGTGGCTCGAGATTGGGCGGCTGCGCTATCCTGGCGCAACGCGTCTCGTCATCACGGCGGACGGCGGCGGATCGAATGGCTCACGCGTGCGCTTGTGGAAGCTGATGCTCCAGCGCCTCGCCGACGAACTCGGTCTCGCTATCGAGGTCCATCATTTTCCGCCCGGGACCAGCAAGTGGAACAAGATCGAGCACCGGCTGTTCTCCTTCATCAGCATGAACTGGCGCGCCACGCCGCTCGTCACCTATCAGGTGATCATCGACATGATCTCCTCGACAACGACGAAAACCGGGTTGAAGGTTCATTGCGAACTGGACGCCAACGAATACCAGAAAGGCGTAACCGTCTCCGATGAGCAAATGGCCGCCCTCAACATCGAGCGCGACCATTTTCACGGCGAGTGGAACTACACCATCAAGACAAGCAGCGACCGCTCAAATGAAGCGGTAATTTAGGCACAGGCTCTTAGGAGCCGCTAAACCAATTATAACCGAGGTTTTCCCAATAGCCGCCGGGGTAGTCGTTGGTGACGAAAATCTCGGTGACGAACTTTGGATTCTTGAAGCCGAGCTTCGTCGAGATGCGCAGCTTCACGGGATAGCCGTATTTCGTCTCGCCCGCTGCGCCGGGAAAATCGAGCGCGAGAAGCGTCTGCGGGTGCAACGCGGTCGGCATGTCGATGCTCGTCGAATATTTGTCCGCGCAAAGAAAGCCCACGTAGCGCGCCGAAAGATCCGCGCCGATCCGCTCGAGAAAGAGGCGAAAGGGAACGCCTCCCCATTTTCCGATCGCGCTCCAGCCCTCGACGCAGATATGGCGCGTGATCTGGCTCGTCTGCGGCAGGGCCCGCAAATCCTGCAGACTCCAGGGCCGCTTGTCCTCGATGCGACCGGAAAGAGAGAGCCGATAGGACGAGCCGTCGATGACCGGAGCGAGCGCCTCCTCATAATAGGCGTTGAAGGGGAACGGACGCGTGATCTCGGCCTCCGTATAGGTCGGCGCGAGCCGCTGCGGATCGAAGAGCGTTTCCTGAACGCGATCGTTCCAACGGGAGACCGACCAGAGCAGGCGATCGACGGCGTCGTCGTCCTTCAGATTGCAACCCGTGAGCAAGGTCAGGGCCCCGAGCGAGAGGCTTTGCTTCAGGAACAGCCGACGCTCGATCCGCCCGAGCTGCGATTGAAATTGTGATAGCCGCGGCCTTGAGCGCCGCTCCTCCTGCCGCATCGCCGTTAATCTCTTGAAGCCGCCGCATTCGGCGGACGCCCCGTGATCATCGAGCGCAAAGCGCCCTTCACGGAAAAGGCGAGCGTCACATGCAGCGCGATGAAGGCGCAAAGCGCCGTCATGGCGTAAAAATGCACGTAACGCGCCTCGTCATAGCCCCCGAAAAAAGCGGTTAGACGCTGGAACTGCACGGGCTTCCAAATCGAGACGCCGCTCGCGACGAGCAGGACGAGAACCCCCACGACCGTTGTGTAGAGGATGCGCTGGATAGGATTATAGGCGCCGTGGCCGTGCATCGTCAGCGTCATCCACTCGAGACGCAGATTGCGATAGGCCGAGATCGGCCGTATTCGCTGCAAATCTCGCCAAAAGTGGCCGGAGACGAAGCCATAGGCGAGATAGACGACGCCATTGGCGACGAGCAGCCACATCGCCAGGAAATGCCACGCCAGCGCGCCGGCGAGCCATCCGCCAATCGTCAGGTCGGGAGGAAAGCGGAAGTCGAAGAGCGGCGACGCGTCGTAGATGCGCCAGCCGCTGCCGATCATGATGAAGACGGCGAAGGCGTTGATCCAATGCGCGACCCGCACGAAGAGCCCATGGCCGCTCGCCTCCCGGCGCCCTCCTGAAGCTTTGCTTAAACTCACTTTGGCGCTCCGCGGGCCATCTCGCTGCTCCCCTCTTCTTCGCTGAACCGCGCAGAGAGGTTACGGGAAGTTTTCAGCCGTTGAAACAGCGGCGGCGCGCGTCGAGCGCAATCCGCGCACGGCGGCTTAAGCTTCAGGAGCGGCCTTCGTCGCCGAGCGGGTGAAGATCGCGCACCATCGCCTTCTTCCGCTCGTCGAGCACATGCGTGTAGATCTGCGTCGTCGCGATGTCCGCGTGGCCCAGCAGCTCCTGCACGACGCGCAGATCCGCGCCGTTCTGCAGCATATGGCTCGCAAAGGCGTGCCGCAGCGCATGCGGATGGACCGCGGCGGCGGGAAGGCCCGCCGCCCCCGCAAGCGCCTTGAGCTCGCGCGCAAAAGCCTGACGCGTCAGATGCCCGTCCTCGGCGTCGGCCGGAAAGAGGGAGGAGGAGGCCGCGAGCGCTGGGCGCAGCGCTTCCAGCGCGGCGCGATACTCCACAAGCGCTTTCTTCGCCGGCGCGCCGAGCGGCGCAAGCCTTTCGCGGCCGCCCTTGCCCTTGACCGCGATGAAGGGATCGCGCGCGCGCGCCACGAGTTTGGGCAAAGACAAGAGTTCGCTGACGCGCAAGCCCGTCGCATAGAGAGTCTCGAGCAACGCGAGGAGCCGCAGGGCGCGCAGCCTCTCGGTCGGGGAGATGTTCTCGGCTTCGACGCCCCGGCGCGCCGCCGCGAGCAGTCGTTCGATCTCGGCCGCGCTCAGCACGCCGGGCGCGCTTTTTACGCGCCGCGGCCCCTCCAGGGAGGCTGCGGGATCGTCGGCTCTGTGCCGATCGACATAAAGGAATTTGTGGAACTGCCGCAGCGCCGAGAGGCGGCGCGCCTGCGTCGCCGCCGTCATGCCGCGATGCTGCAACGCGCCGAGATAGTCGCGCAGATGTTCGAGCTTCGCGGTTGCGGGCTCAGCGCCCGAGCGAGAAAGATGCGCGAAGTAATCGGAGAGATCGCGCCGATAGGCCTCGCTCGTGTTGCGCGCGACGCCGCGCTCGGCGGCGAGCATCTCGAGGAAGCATTCGAGCTGGCGCTCCGCTTTCGTGGGAGCCCGCATGCCCATTCCTATTTGTTGAGCTTCGTCGGCGAGATCGTCTGCGTCATCTCGCGCGGTTCGGGCGTCACGTAAGTGACGAGCGCTAACATGATCCCGTAGGCGATGGCGCCGAGCACGGCGAGAATGGTCAAGAAGCGGACGAGGCTAGGCACGGTGCAACCCTTCTGCGAAGGACAAGCTTCAAGACTGAGCTATCGCCCGAAGCAATTCCGAAAGCAACCTCAGACCGCTACTGTACAATGACGCGCGTGCCAACATGGACGCGGTCATAGAGATCCTCCACGTCTTCATTCATCATCCGGATGCAGCCGGAGGAGACGTTCTGGCCGATCGTATAGGGCTCGTTCGTGCCATGGATGCGATAGAGCGAGGAGCCGAGATAAAGCGCCCGCGCGCCGAGCGGATTGTCCGGTCCGCCCCGCATGAAGCGCGGCAGATCGGGGCGGCGCTTGAGCATCTGGGTCGGCGGCGTCCAGTCGGGCCACGCCGCCTTGCGGCTGATCGCCTTCACGCCCGACCATTCGAAGCCCGGCCGCCCGACGCCGATCCCATAGCGGATCGCCCGGCCGCCGCGCTCGACAAGATAAAGGAATTTGTCGCCCGTATCGATGACGATCGTGCCTGGCGCGGCCCCGGAATAATCGATCTCGGCGCGGCGATAGGCGGGATCGACCTCGCTGTGCGCCTCGAGCGCCCCGGGCTCCGCGGAGGCGTATTGCGCGCCGGGCGACGCGCCATAGGCCGCGCTGCGCCGCAGCGGCCCAGGGTCGGCGTGGCGCAAGCCCCCCTCGCCGCCCGTAAACAGCATTTCCAGAAAGCCGCCCCCGAGATCGGGCGCGTCCTCGGCGACAGCCGGCGGAACGACCTCGCGCGCCATTTGCGCGCCGTCGTAAAGCCCCGCGACGACCATGGGGTCGGCCTTGGCCGCGCCGACGGACAAGGCGGCGAAAACCACAAGCGACAAGGGGGGACGCAGGAACATGGACGACGCCAGTTTGAGCAGCCGGGTATGCAGACGGCTGGCATTGGAGCTTTGGTGAACATATACGCTAAATTTTTATCGTAAATTGAAAGCCCGCGGTGTGGTTACCAAATAGAAAACGCGCCAAAGCTAGGGTGAAGGCTTTGTAAATATTGACGGCAGACGGAGGAAAAGGCCGCAGCACAGCGTCCCGCCTCCCCCCGGGAGGAGAGCGGGCTGAGCGACGAAGCTGAAGGCCAGCCGGCCTATAAGCCGGGTTCTGTATGGCGGACGCAGTTGCCCACGCCCGCGTGATGGCCATTCCTCTAGGGCGGCCGTCGCCGGCCGTCTCGAGCAACCAACCCGGGCGACGGCCCGGAGACGGGCTGAAGGTTTTTTGGGCCTTCGGTCGCCCCTATTCGGTCTTGCTCCCGGCGGGGCTTGCCATGCCTCTCGCGTTGCCGCGAGAGCGGTGCGCTTTTACCGCACCCTTTCACCCTTGCCGCGCGAGACGCGCGGCGGTTTGCTTTCTGTGGCGCTTTCCCTGGGGTCGCCCCCGCCGGACGTTATCCGGCGCCGTGTCTCCGTGGAGCCCGGACTTTCCTCCGCGACAAGCGCGGCGGCCATCCGGCCGACTGGCCAAATCTGGATAGGCGCGCCGGCCGCGCCAGGTCAAGCGGAACGACGCGGTCGGACGGAAACGCGGCCGCCCTCAGGCCCGACGGCCTCTTCGACGACCCAGACTTACCCAGTCCCGGCTGACCGGCGTGCCCGGAAGCCGGCGCGGCTTTCGCCTCTTTGCGCGGCGATCAGCGATCGTGTCCCTTGGCGCGATTTGCACGATCCGCGCTCGCCGCGCGAGGAAGAAGCCGCTTCCCCGCGCCGCTCGCGCGAAAACTGGGTCAATCGAAGATGAGTTGCGCCAGAGTGATCGCCCTGTCGAAGCGCGACTTCGGCAGATAGCAGTAGCTATTCGTCGCCGCCGGCGCCTCTTTGCATTGCGCCGCGTCGGGCGTCCAGTCGAAGCCCGCTGTCTCCATGCAGGCGACGATGCCGCGGGAGACGACGCCCGTCGCGCCGTGGCGCTCCGCGGGATGCGCTGTCTCGCTCGCGAGTTCGCAAGCAGAGGCCTGCTGGCGTTGACCCCGCAGAAACGCCGTATTGGTGCTTCCCGTGAAGTGCACGGTCATGCCCGCGACGAACATGAAGCCCGCTGCGGAAAAAACGAGGCCCTGTGCGAGCTTCGATCTCGTCTCGAACAGCACGCGCTGACTTTTCATCAGCCCGAGCCCACCGAGGACGACCATCAAGAATCCGAGCAGGAATGCGATCCCCATGACCAACGCCGTGAAATCCGTGTCCATCGTTTTTCTCCTATTTTTTCGTTTGGGGCGCGCAAAAGCCCGTTCGTTTCGATTCGTCGAATTGAAACGGCGAAAGCTGTCGCGCCGGAGGGAAGTCGTTTCTCGTCTGGTGAAGGCCGCGCAGGATGCGGCGGCGCCTTGCCTTGCACTCAATCAAAAGTGAGCGGACTTATCAGTGACTTCGTCGCGGTCTCAGATTAAAAAGCGGTAATGCGCGCGGGGCGACGGCGAATCTCCGGATGGAGAGCGTTCACCGCGTAAGCTCTATCCAAGCCGGTTTCGCGACGCCCCTCTTCAGAGCCTGCCGGAACGGCGAGGCTTCACACGTCCAAAAGCTCGGTCGAAAAGGCCGCGTGCTCCTGGATGAAGGCGAAGCGCGCCTCGGGCTTGTTGCCCATTAGACGCTCGACGCAATCGGCGGTCTCTTCCTTCTCCTCGCCGGCGATGACGACGCGAAGCAGCATGCGTTTCTTGGGGTCCATTGTCGTTTCCTTGAGCTGCTTGGCCATCATCTCGCCCAGGCCCTTGAAGCGCGAGACCTCGACCTTGCCCTTGCCGGTCAGCTCTTTCTTCATCAGCTCCTGCATATGCGCGTCGTCGCGCGCATAGACTGTTTTGGCGCCTTGCGTGAGCTTATAGAGCGGCGGCACGGCGAGATAGAGATGGCCCTTCTCGATGAGCTTGGGCATCTGCCGATAGAAGAAGGTGATGAGCAAGGACGCGATATGCGCGCCGTCGACGTCGGCGTCGGTCATCACGATGACCTTCTCGTAGCGCAGATCCTCCTCGCGAAAATGCGGGCCGACGCCGCAGCCGAGCGCCTGCGTCAAATCCTGTAATTGCTGATTGGCCGCGAGCTTGTCCCTCGTGGCGGAAGCGACGTTGAGAATCTTGCCGCGCAGAGGCAGGATGGCCTGGTTGACGCGGTCGCGACCCTCCTTTGCGGAGCCGCCGGCGGAATCGCCTTCGACGATGAAGAGCTCTGAGCCGACCGCCGTCGTGTTCGAGCAATCGACGAGCTTACCGGGGAGCCGCAATTTTCGCGTAGCGCTCTTTCTCGCCACGTCCTTCTCCGCCCTGCGCCGCATGCGCTCGTCGGCGCGCGCGATCGCGAACTCAAGCAGCGCGTCCGCCTGTCGCGGCGCCGCGGCAAGCCAGTGGTCGAAGGCGTCGCGCACCGTGCTCTCGACGAGGCGCTGCGCCTCGGCGCTCATCAGCCGGCTCTTGTTCTGGCCCTGAAACTCTGGCTCGCGGATGAAGACGGAGATCATCGCCGCCGCCTGCCCCATCACGTCTTCGCCGGTCAGATCCTTGGCGCGCCGCGACTGGTTCAGGCGCTCGGCGTGATCTTTGAGCCCGCGCAGCAAGGCGAGGCGAAAGCCCGCCTCATGCGTGCCGCCGTCGGGCGTCGGAATCGTGTTGCAATAGGAATTAACGAAGCCGTCCTCATTGACGAGCCAGGACGCCGCCCATTCGATGGAGCCGTGCCCGCCTTCGCGCTCGATCTTTCCGACGAAAGCCTGCTCGGTGACCGCCTCCTTGCCCTCGATCTCGCGCGCCAGATAATCCTTGAGGCCGGCCGGAAAGCGCAGCACCGCCTCAGTGGGAATATTCGAGCCCGGCTCGATCAACTCGGGCGCGCAGCGCCAGCGGATCTCCACGCCGCCGAAGAGATAGGCCTTGGAGCGTGACATGCGGAAAAGCCGGGACGGCTTCCAATGCGCATTGGCGCCGAAAATCTGCGGGTCCGGCTTGAAGCGCACTTTCGTGCCGCGCTTGTTTTGGACCTTGCCGAGCTTCTGCAACGGCCCGAGCGGCGCGCCGCGCGAAAACTCCTGACGATAGTGGCGCTCGTCGATCGCGACGTCCACTTCGAGTTTTTCGGAAAGCGCGTTGACGACCGATACGCCGACGCCGTGCAATCCGCCGGAGGTCTGGTAGGCGCCGGAATCGAACTTGCCGCCCGCATGCAGCATGGTCATCACGACCTCGAGCGCCGTCTTGTCCTTCATCTTGGGATGCATGCCGACCGGAATGCCGCGCCCATTGTCTGCGACGGTGAGCCAGCCGCCCGGCTCCAATGTCACGGCGATGAAGGTCGCGTGTCCCGCGACCGCCTCGTCCATCGCATTGTCGAGCACCTCGGCGAAGAGGTGATGCATCGCGGCTTCGTCGGTCCCGCCGATATACATGCCGGGGCGCCGACGTACGGGCTCGAGACCCTCGAGCACCTCGATCGAGTGGGCGTCATAACCCGCTTGTCGGGACTTCGTTGGCTTGTCGGCCGCCGCCGCGCCCTTGCGCGGGCTGGCGCCAAAGAGATCGTCGCTTTCGCTCATGGCGGCGATCTTAACGCGATTCGAGGCGAATTTGCGCCGTCGCGACGCGAGGGCGTGAAGGCAGACCGTGAACCCTCGCGTCGAAAAACGAAACGCCGCAAAGAAACGAAGCCAATCCACGAGAATTACGATTCCGTTTTTTCAAAACGCGCTTTACATTGGGGTGATTCGGGTGGGACCGCGCGATCGCCTTTTGTTCTCCGCGGCCGGCGTCAAGCCCGTCGTCGGCGATTTCGTCCCGCAACGCACTCGGGACTTTCGCGCGCGTGAGCGGCATAGGCGTTCGTGGAGGCGTGCCCCAAAACGACCTCGGAGACCGGACCCGAATGAGCTCGCAGCGAGACGCGCGCCGACCCGATTGGCGGATCGAAGCGCGATCGGCGTTTTTCGACGCCGCTCGACGAGGGCGACGCGCTTCCCTGCTCCTCTCCGCCTGCGGCTGGGCGAGCCGGGCCCAGGCGCAAGACCTTAGAGCGTTCGTCGACCTTGCGCCCGACGTCGAATTCTACGGCGCCACGCTCACTCTCGGCTTGGCGCTCTTCTCTGTCTTCCTGGCCTTCGCCTATCTCGCCGAGAGAAAACGCTGGCGGCGCCGAGAAGCGAACCTCGTCGCAAATCTCGAGCAGACCCGTTCGCAGCGGGATCGCGCCGAGCTCTTTCTCTCCGTCGATCAGCAGGTCTTCCTGGCCTGGGACGGTCCAACCGGCGAGCCGGACGTTGAAGGCTCCCCGCAGCGCCTCCTCGACGCCTCTTTGTCGCAGCGCCTTCTGACTTTCAGCTCCTGGCTCCTGCCTGCCGCCGCCGAGGCGCTGGAGCGCGACATCGAGCGGCTCCGCCAGCGCGGAGAGGCTTTTCACCTTTCGCTCGCCGGCGTTTCCGGCGGGCGTTACGACGCCGACGGACGCACTGTTGGCGGACGCGCCGTGTTGCGGCTGCGCGAGGTCTCGGGAGAACGGCTCGAGCTCGATAGCCTGCGTGAGCGCTACGCGGAAATCGAAGCCTACAGCGATGGGCTGCTGGCGCTGCTCGAGGCCTTGCCGACTCCGGTCTGGCTGCGCGACGACGCCGGCCGTCTCCTTTTCGTCAACGCGGCTTATGTGCAGGCCGTCGAGGCGCGGGACGCCGAGGACGGCTTAGAGCGACAAGCGGAGCTCCTTGACGAGCCCGCGCGACTCGCCGCCGCCGAGGCGCGCTCAAAAGGCGCGCTCTGGCGTGACGAGATCACCGCCCTCGTCGGCGGCGAGCGGCGGCGTCTTTTCGCGATTCAGGCGCCGTTCCTCAAAGGCGCTGCGGCGATCGCATTCGATCGCCAGGAAATCCTCAACATGCGCGCGGAATTCCAAAAGCAGAAGGATTCTCACGCACGCACTCTGGACCAGTTGCCGATCGCAGTGGCGATCTTCGACGGTGCGCAGCAGCTCATCTACCGCAACGCGGCTTACGAGAAGCTATGGCGGCTCGCGCCCGTCTTCCTCGACACCCGCCCTTGCGATGGAGAAATCCTGGACCGGTTGCGGCTCGCGCAGCGGCTGCCTGACGAAGGCGATTATCGCAGCTGGAAGGCGCGTCTCCTCGAAGCCTATCGCTCGCCTGAGCAGCTTCAGCGCCTGTGGCACATGCCCGACGGCCGCACGATCTGCGTCACGATCACGCCCAGTCCCGACGGCGGCGTGACCTATCTCTACGACGACATGACCGAGCGCTACGATCTGCAGTCGCGGTTCAATGCGCTTTACCGGATGCAAAAGGAGACGCTCGAAACACTGCGCGAGGGCGTCGCCGTCTTCGGCGCCGACGGTCGGCTGAGATTCGGCAATCCGGCTTTCGGCTCGCTGTGGCGGCTCAAGCCGGGCTTTCTATCGGAAAAGCCCCGTTTCGAAAGCATCGCCGAGAAGTGCCGCGGCCTGCTTCCCAAGGACGATCCGACCTGGCGCGACTTGCGCGGCGTCGTGACGGGCCTGGGGGAGTCGAGAGCAGGCTTCACGCGTCGCGTCGAACGCAATGACGGCGTCGTGCTCGATCTCACCGTGCAGCCGCTTCCGGAGGGCGCGAGCCTCCTCACCTTCGTCGACGTCTCCGCCGACGTGAACGTGGAGCGGGCCCTCACCGAACGCAACACGGCGCTCCTCGCCGCCGAAAAACTGCGCAATGACTTCATTCACCACGTGAGCTACGAGCTGCGTTCCCCGCTCACCAACATCAACGGCTTCGTGCATCTCCTCGGCGAGGAATTGACCGGGCCGCTCAATGCGCGCCAATCCGAGTATCTCGGCTATATGCGCAAATCCTCGGACGCGCTGCTCGCCATCGTCGACGATATTTTGGACCTCGCCACGATCGACGAGGATGCGATGGCGCTCGAGATCGAGGACGTCGATCCGCACGCGGCGATTCGCGGTGCGGTCGAGGGCGTGCAGGACCGGCTCGCGGAGAATCAGATCGAGCTGCGGATCGTCGAAGCCGACGATCTTCAAAACTTCCGCGGCGACGGAAAGCGCGTGCGGCAAATTCTCTTCAATCTGCTTTCCAACGCGATCGGCTTCTCTCGCCCCGGCCAGACCGTCACCCTTGCCGCGATGCGCCGGGACGGCGACGTGGTCTTCAAGGTCGTGGATAATGGGCGCGGCATTCCGCCCGAGGTGCTGGAACGCATCTTCGATCGCTTCGAGTCGCATACCACCGGCTCCCGCCATCGCGGCGTCGGCCTCGGGCTCTCCATCGTCAAGGCTTTTATGGATCTGCACGGCGGCAAGGTGCTGATCGACTCGTCGCTGGGCGAAGGCACCACGGTGACCTGCGTCTTTCCGGGAGAAAAGCGCGTCGTCGACGCTTCTCCGGCGCCCCAGAGCCAGCCCGTCTCCGCGAAAAGGCTTATTGACGCAGCGGCGCGCGCGGTGCGAGGCGACGCCGAAAGCAAGGGCGTGAAGCTGCGCGTGCTCCCGACCGTCACGGATGAATGCATCCTTTGCGACGAGGACGATGTGAACCAAGCCTTGGAGACTTTGCTTCGCGACGCGGTCGCTTGCGCCAAAGCAGGAGACGCCATAAGTTTCGCGGCGCTGCGCCGCGAGGGCGAAGTCGCCTTCAAGCTGTCTCTTCGTCATGCGATCGAGGAAGGCGACGCGAAGCTCCAAAGCGAGGCGCGGGCCTTTATCGAAGCCAACGGGGGCAGAATGCAAATTGATTTTGCCGCGGGCGAAGGCGTCGTGATCACTTGCGTGTTCGCGAGCCGCGCCGGCGAAGCCGATCAATCGGCGCGAAGCGAGTCGCAATGAATGACGACGCCACGAAGAGCGTCTGGCGCATCGAGGCCGACAGCGAGGCGGCGACCGCCGCGATCGCCGCAGATCTCGCCTCATTGTTGAGAGGAGGCGACGTCGTCGCCTTGAGCGGCGATCTCGGAGTCGGCAAGACCGTCTTCGCCCGCGGACTCATCCGCGCCATCGCCAAGGATCCCGCAATGGAGGCGCCGAGCCCCAGCTTCACCTTGATGCAAGTCTACGAGGGCGATTACGGAAAGATCGTGCATGCGGATTTCTATCGCATCGAAGCCGTCCATGAGCTCGCCGAACTCGGCTGGGAGGACGTTGTGCAGGATGCGATCGTCGTCGTCGAATGGCCGGAGCGCTCAAAGGAAATCATGGATGCGGACCACCTCGACGTGGCGCTGAGCTATGCGAGCGAAATAGGGCCCAATGCACGCATCGTGACCATCGCCGGTCACGGCGCCTTCGCGAAGCGCCTGGAGGCGTTCAAGTCGTTACGCGAGTTCCTGCGCCAAGCGGGCTGGGACGACGCGCATCGCGCCTTCCTGCAGGGCGACGCCTCCTCGAGATCTTACGAGACCCTAACGCGGCCCGATGGCGGGCGCGCGATCCTGATGATCTCGCCCGCGCGCCCGGACGGGCCCCCCATCCGCTTCGGCAGGTCGTACAGCGCGATCGCGCGGCTCGCCGAAAACATCAGAGCCTTCGTCGCGGTCGCCGAAGGCCTCGCCGCGCAGGGCCTCTCCGCGCCGAAAATCATCGCGCGCGACCTCGACACCGGTCTCGCAATCGTCGAGGATCTCGGGCGCGAGGGCCTGGTCGACGCAGACGGGCCTATTCCCGAACGCTATGAGCAAGCAGTCGAAGCGCTGGCCCTTCTGCATTCGCGCTCGCTCTCCAACGTGCTACCCCTGTCCGAAGGCGGAATTTACCGAATTCCCCCCTATGACATCGACGCGCTCCTCATCGAGGTGGAGCTGCTTCTCGACTGGTACGTCGATCGGGTCGCTCGGATCATCGTCCCCTCGGGAGCGCGCGCCGTCTTCCTCAAGCTCTGGCGTCAGATCCTGAGCGAATGCTCCACCGCCGGCTCGACCTGGACGCTGCGCGACTTCCACTCCCCCAACCTTCTGTGGCTCCCCGAGCGTGAGGGCGTGCGGCGCGTGGGCATGATCGATTTTCAGGATTGCGTCATGGGACATCCGGCCTATGACGTGGTCTCGCTCACGCAGGACGCTCGCGTCAGCGTGCCCGACGAATTGGAGATCCGCCTCATTGCCTCTTACGCAAAGAAGCGGCGCGAGCTCGATGAAGCCTTTGAGATGGCGAGCTTCGCCAGGGCCTATGCGATCCTCGGCGCGCAGCGCGCGACGAAAATTCTCGGCATTTTCGCCAGGTTGGATCAACGCGACGGCAAGCCTCAATATCTCGCCCACATGCCGCGCGTTCAACGCTATTTGATGAAAAGCCTCCGTCATCCCGCTCTCAACGACATAGCACGCTGGTATGCCAATCACCTTCCCCAAGTCTTCGTCGACGGCGCCTGAGGCCGTCTCCCTTCCCGAGTGGGCGATGGTCTTCGCCGCGGGACTGGGAACCCGCATGCGGCCGCTGACCGAAACGACGCCGAAGCCCCTGGTCAACGTTGGCGGCCAGGCCCTCCTCGATCATGTGCTCGACCAGCTCGCCGAAGCGGGCGTGACGCAGGCCGTCGTCAATGTGCATCATCTCGGCGATCAGATCGTCGCGCATCTCGCCGCCCGGCGCTCGCCCCGCATCGTCATCTCGGACGAGCGCGACAAGCTGCTCGACCAGGGCGGCGGCATCAAGAAGGCGCTGCCGATGCTCGGGCCCGCGCCCTTCTTCATCTGCAATACCGACGCCTTCTGGCGCGAGGAAGGCGCCGACAACCTTCAAGCGCTGGCGCGCTTCTATGATCGCGAGAAAATGGATGTGGCGCTTCTGCTTGCCGAGACTCAGAGCAGCCTCGGCGTCGATTGGGGCGGAGATTTCGAGCTCGACGCGATGGGTCGCCTGTTCCAACCTTCCGGACCGCGCCGCTACGTCTACACGGGCGTAGGCATATTGTCGCCGCGGCTGTTCGAGAGCGTGACGGAAGAGGTCTTCAAACTGTCGCCATTCTTTTTCGAGGCCGCCAGTCGAGAGCGCCTCTTCGGTCTTCCCGCGCGGGGACTGTGGATGCACATCGGCTGCATCGCCGCGATAGAGGAAGCCGAGCGCGCCCTGCGCGCAAGCGCCTCATGACGTTTCGTCCTTCGACAGCGCAAAGGATCTTCACGATCGCGCCGGGACTCCCCTTTCTACCGACCTTCGTTACGAAGCTGCTGGAAGGGGAAATCATCGAGAGCGTCTCGCGCGCGACGGCGCCCCTCGATCTCGCCCGCATCTCGATCTTCACGCCGACGCGCAGGGCGGCGCGCGCGCTCGCCGTCGAGTTCGCGTTGAAGCTCGACCGGCCGGCAGCGCTTGTACCGCGCATTCTGCCGCTCGGCGCGCTCGACGAGATCGAGAGCGCGGCGCTTCTCTCCGCTGAGGTAGAGACGTCCTTTGACGAATTTGCGCCGACGATCGATGAAATCGATCGCCGCTTGGCGCTCGCCGAGCTCATTCTCGCTTGGGCGCGCGCGCTCAAAGGCGCCGTCATCTCTGCGGACGGCGCCAGCCTTGGCGACTCCCTCCTGGTCGCCCCGAGCGCGCCCAACGCCTGCGCCCTCGCCAAGGAGCTCGGCGCGCTCATCGACGAGTTCGTCATCGAGGGAGTCGAGCCCGAAGCGGTCCTCGGCTGCGCGGACGAGTCCTTCGACCGCTATTGGGCGATCACCCGCGACTTTCTGGGGATCGCGCTGCGCCAATGGCCGGCGGCGCTCGAAGAGCGCGGCGTCGTCGATCGCACGGCGCGCGCAAAGGCGCTGCTCGAGACGCAAATCCGGGCGATTCATGCCGAAACCCAAGGCCATCCCGTCATCGCGCTGGGCTCGACCGGCTCCAATCCGACGACCGCGCGGCTGCTCGCCGCGATTGCGCAAAAGCCGCGCTGCGCCGTGATCTTGCCCGGCCTCGATCAGGATCTCGATGAAGATGGCTGGCGGCATATCGGCGATGCGATCGGCGAAAGAGGCGAGCCGGCCTTCACCCATCCGCAATCAATGCTGAAGCGTCTGCTGCGTCAGCTCAGGGTCGACCGGACCGAAGTGAAAGCGCTCGGCGAGACTTGCGCGCCGCTCGCAGCGCGACGCCGCTTCGTCTCGCAGGCGCTGCGTCCGGCCGACACGACGCAAATGTGGCGCGGCTTTCGCGAAAGCTTCCGCGCCGACTCCGCCGCTGCGCTCGAAGGGGTAAGTCTTGTCGAAGCCCCCGATGAAAACCTGGAGGCGCTCGCGCTCGCTCTCTTCATGCGCGAAGCGCTCGAAACGAAGGATCGGACGGCGGCGTTGATTACGCCGGACCGTCAGGCGGCTCGGCGGGTTTGCGCCGAGCTCGCGCGCTTCGGGATCGAAGTGGACGACTCCGGCGGCGCGCCGCTCGCCACGACACCGCTCGGGTCGCTAGTTAGACGCCTTGCGGCCGTAACGGAGGACGGCGCCTCCTGCCTCGACGCCGCGGCGCTTCTCTCCCATCCGCAAACGCGCCTCGGCCTCACGCGCGCAGCCGTCGAGGCGATTCTTCCATTCGCCGAAGTCGCCGTTCTGCGCGTCGTCCCGGAGAACGGCGAGAGCTTCGCCACCAGGAACGCGCGCGCGAGAGAGATGGCGGCGCAGCGCAACGCGCATCCTCTAGCGAAGCGCGTGAGCGAGGCGCAATGGAAGGCGATCGAAGATCTCTTTGCAAGGCTCGACGCCGCCTTGGCGCCGATCGCCGCGCTTCCTCGTAAGTCGAGACTTGCGGCGCGGATCGACGCGCTGACGCGCGCGCTCGAAGCCGCGACCAAAAGCCACGAGCGCGGCGATTTGGAGGGCGTCGAAGAGCTGCTGGCTCTTTTCGATCGTCTCAAAAGCGCTGGCGAAAGGCTCGAGTTCGACGCGACGGGTTTCGCCGCCTTCCTCGACGCGATGCTTTTCGAGGCGACAGTGCGCGGCCCCCGCCGGGCGCATCCGCGTTTGAAGATCCTCGGCCCCTTGGAAGCGCGACTCATGCAGGCCGATCTCGTGCTGCTCGCGGGCCTCGACGAGGGCGTCTGGCCGCCGCAGGCGGAGACGGGCGCCTTTCTCAACCGCGCGATGCGCGAGGCGCTCGGACTGACCCCGCCGGAGCGTCGCATCGGCCAGAGCGCGCATGACTTCGAGATGGCGCTCGGCGCTCCTTGCGTCGTGTTGAGCCGCGCCGTGAAGCGCGACGGATCGCCGACGGTCGCCTCGCGCTTTCTCACGCGACTTGAGGCGCTCGCCGGCGACGGCTTTACGCCCTGCAGAGAGCGCGGCCAGAAGATGCTCGCGATCGCCACGGCGCTCGACATGCCCGAGACGATCGCGCCTTGCAAACGGCCCGAGCCGAGGCCGCCCTTGGCGTTGCGCCCGACGCAGCTCAGCGTGACGCGTATCGAGAAGCTGCGGCGCGACCCTTATTCGATTTATGCGGAGCGCATCTTGAAGCTTACGCCGCTCGAGCCCTTCGGCGGCGAAAGAGGCGCGCGCGAGATCGGCACCGCCGTGCATGAAACGCTCGCGGAATTTGTGCAGGCCGAGCCGTCTGGCCTTTTGCCCGACGGCGCGGAGCAGCGTCTCCTGGCGCGGGCGAGGGACAAGTTCGCTCCTTTCCTTGACGATCCCGATTTCCTCGCGTTCCGCTGGCCGCGCCTCGTCGACGGTTTGCGGCAGATGCTGCGCTTCGAGCGTCGCCGCCGCGCGGTCGCAAAGGAAATCTACGTCGAAGAGAAGGGCGAATGGAGCTTTCCGCTCTTTGACGGCTCTTCCTTCCGTCTTACCGCCGTCGCCGACCGCATCGAAATCGACGCCAAAGGCGTGGCCTTTCTCTTCGATTACAAGACCGGCGCCCCGCCCAGCGACAAGCAGGTGCATGTGGGCTTTGCGCCGCAACTGACGCTCGAAGCCGCGATGCTCGAAGCGGGCGCGTTTGGCGGCGTCGGTATTCGTCAGGTCGATGCCGCCGCCTATGTGCAGGTCCGCGAGGACGGTGACGCGCGATGGATCAAGCCCAAGGACGGGATGCGTTTTCGCGAGCTCGCCGCGAAACATAGCGAGGATCTCAGGGCGCTCCTCAACCAGTTCCGCGATGAGAAACTTCCCTATCCGTCGCGTCCCTTCGTCACGCTCACGGCGCGCGAAGGCGACTATGATCACCTCGCCCGCGTCAAGGAGTGGTCGCGCGACGGCGGAGAGGACGCATGAGCCGCCGCCCCATCCCGCCCGCGACGCAGAGCGCGCAGGCGCGCGCATCCGATCCTAGAGTTTCCGCCTGGGTCTCGGCGCATGCGGGGTCCGGCAAGACTTATGTGCTGACGCAGCGCGTCGTGCGGCTGCTGCTTGAGGGCGTGCCGCCCTCGCGCATTCTCTGCCTCACCTACACCAAAGCGGCGGCGGCGAATATGGCGGCGCGCATTCACGCCATTCTCGCCAACTGGGCGCTGCTCGACGACGCGACGCTGGACGAAGCGGTCGCGACGGTCGCTGGCCCCAGGCTGGACGCTACGACACGGGATTTCGCGAGAAAACTCTTTGCGCGCGCCGTCGAGACGCCGGGCGGCTTGAAGATCCAGACGATCCACGCCTTTTGCGAGCGGCTGCTGCATCGCTTCCCCTTCGAGGCGAATGCGCCGGCGGGCTTTCGCGTGCTCGACGAGATCGAGCGCGGAGAGCTGCTTTCGCGGGCGCGCCACGAAATTCTGGCGCGCGCCATGCGCGAGGGCGGCGCCTTGCAGGAAGCGGCAGGAAGCGTAGCGCGCGAGACGAACGGAGCAGACTTCAACGGTCTGGTCGACGAATTGCTTAAGAACCGCGCCATGCTCAACGACGCCGCGAGCGAGGCGGGCGCGAAGGCGTTGCGCCGCCGGCTCTGTCTCGAGTCTCACGAATTGCTGGCCTCGATCGAAGCCGAAATGCTCGAAGGCGGCCCGCCAATCGCGTCCTGGCCCGAGATTGCAGGAAGACTGCGCCAAGGCAGCGATAACGACGTCAAGCTCGCTAAGCAACTGGATAAGGCCATCGCGCTTGCGCCGGACAGCTCGGCGCTCGACGACTATCTGCTCGTCTTCCTTAACCAAAAGCTGGAGCCGCGCGGCTCGGACAAAGCGAAGATCATCACCAAAGGGCTCCGCGAGGCCGATCCCGCGCTCCTGGAGTTGATGGAGGCCGAACGAGACCGGCTGGCGGCGCTCCTGGACAAGCGAAACGCCGGGCGCGCGCTCGAACGCTCGCTGGCGCTGACCCGACTGGGCCGCGAAATCGTCGGCGCCTATGAGGAGCTTAAGACCAGTCGCGGCCTTTTGGATTTCCACGATCTGATCGCCCATGTGCGCGATCTGCTACGCCGCTCCAACCCCTCCTGGATCCTCTACAAGCTCGACCATCAGATCGGCCATATCCTGCTCGACGAAGCGCAGGACACGAGCGGCGAACAATGGGAGATCCTGACCTCTCTCGCCGAGGAATTCGCGCAGGAGCGAAAGCCGTCGCGACGCCGCACCCTCTTTGCGGTCGGCGATGAGAAGCAGTCGATCTATTCCTTCCAGGGCGCCGCGCCCGAAAAATTCGAGTGGATGCGGCGCTTTTTCGAGAATCGCTTCAACGCGGCTGGACTTCGCTTCGAGAGCGTGCGGCTTGCGCTCTCCTTCCGCTCGTCGCCAGAAATTCTCAAGGCCGTCGATGCAGTCTTTGCGAGCGCGGAAAATCGGCGCGGTCTCTCCTTCGATCCCGCGGAACCCGCGCCCGAGCATCTCGCCTGGAAGAGCGACGCGCCCGGTCTCGTCGAAATCTGGGAGCCGATCGGCCCTGAAAAGAAGGAGCCGCCTGCCGATTGGCGTCTACCGCTCGATTATGTCTCCCAGGACGATCCCGCCGCGATCTGCGCGCGCATGGTGGCGCAGAAAGCGAAGAGCCTGCTCAGCGAAGCGGAAGGCGGATGGGTCGAAGGTGAAGCGGGGCCTCGACCGATAGAGCCGGGCGACATTCTCGTTCTCGTGCGCAAGCGCGACGTCTTCTTCGAATCCGTCATCCGCGCCTTGAAGGAGCAGCATATTCCGGTGGCGGGCGCCGACCGTCTCGACCTTGCGTCCCACATCGCGGTGATGGATCTGTGTGCGCTCGGCCGCACGGCGCTGCTGCCGCAGGACGATCTGACCTTGGCGACGCTGCTGAAGTCGCCGCTCGTTGGGCTCGACGACAAGGATCTCATCGCGCTCGCGCCACGCCGCGACGGCGCGCTGATCGATGCGCTGCGCCAGTCTCAAGAACCCGCGCATCGGGAGGCTGCGCATCAAATTGACGAATGGATCCGGGCGGCCGCTTATCTTTCGCCGTTCGATTTTTATGCGCGCGCGCTTGGCGCGGGGGGCGGCCGCAAGCGCCTCGTCTCGCGGCTGGGCCTCGAGGCTAATGACGCGATCGACGAGTTCCTGCGGCTCGCGCTCGCCTTCGAGCGCGAGGAAGCCAGCGGGCTCATCGGATTTCTCGCCAAGATCGCCACGCTCGACATTTCGATCAAGCGCGACATGGAGGCTGCGGGCGGCGCCGTGCGCGTGATGACGGTGCATGCGGCCAAGGGTCTGGAAGCGAAAATCGTGTTCCTGCCGGACTGCTGCGGCGCGCCCAGCGGGCGCTTCGACCCAAAGGTGTTCGCGCTCGACGACGATGCGGCCCCGGCGCCGAGCCTGCTCTGGTCGCCGAAGTCGAAAGCCGATCCGCCCGCCGCGGCGCGCGCCAGAGAAAAGCAGCGCGCGGCGGCGCAGGAAGAGCACCACCGTCTCCTTTACGTCGCGCTGACGCGCGCCGAGGAACGGCTCTATGTCGCGGGCTTCCACGGAGAGCGCGGCATGGCGGACGGCTGCTGGCACGCGATGATCCGCGCGGCGCTGACGCCGCTGCTTGAAGAGCTGCCCGATCCTCTCGACGCGAAGCGGCGCATTCTGCGCAGTCGCGATCCGCCCGCCGCGCGTGCCCGCGAAGCCTCGCGCGCGCAACCCGAGCCCATGACCCTGCCGGCCTTCGCGCTGACGCCCGCGCCGCAAGAGCGCACGCCCGAGCCGCCGCTGCGGCCGTCGAGCGCGCTCGCCGGCGCAGACGAAGCTTCGTTCCTTTCGGCCGACTCCGCCACGCGCGCCGAAGCCGACGCGCTGCTCCTGGGGCGGCTCACCCACGCCATGCTGCAGCATTTGCCGCAGCTCGCGGGCGAAGAGCGCCCGAAGGCGGCCTCGCGCTTCCTCGCGTTACGCGCGCCGCGACTCGATCAGGCGCGCCGCGAAGAGGCGGCGCGCGCCGCGCTCCATCTGCTCGACGACCCTTCGCTCGCACCGCTGTTCGGTCCGCAATCGATCGCCGAGGTCGACATCGTCGCGCGAATTGAAACGCCGCAGGGCGCGCGCGAGATCGTCGGTCGCATCGATCGCTTCGCCGTGACCGAAAACGAGATTTTGATCGCGGACTTCAAGACCGGCCGTCCCCGCGCGGAACCCCTGCCCTCGGAGCTTCGCCAGCTGGCGCTCTATCGCGCCGCGGCAATCGAGCTTTATCCCGGGAAGCCGGCGCGCTGCGTGCTGATCTTCACGCGCGACGCGAGCGTCGTCGAACCCACGGCGGCGGCGCTCGACGCGGCGTTGGCGGAGGTGAGGGCGCCCCGTAAGTAGGAAGAAGAGCCACAGCTCATATTCTCAGTCTCAGCGGGAGCTGCAGCGGCGCCTGCTTTCTTTCGCTCCCTGGGCGCTCACCCGCGTAGCCTTCGGCCTTGTAAAAAGCGCCAAATGGAAGAAAGGTTGCCTCCGGATCGTGGTCTATCCGGGGAATAACGGTTTAGGAATCCCAAGAATGTTGAGGCGCGCATATCCGCGCCCTTGCCCTTACCAAAGCTCGCAGAGTGGCATAACGACCATGCTCGGTTCAGCCCTTTATTTTCCTTACATCGACATCCAGGACCCAGCATGGCTGCGCTCCGCAGTTCTATTCTGGGATGAAATCAAGACGATAGTCCCAAAGGCGGTGAATGAACCATATCGTCAAAAGGACACTCGCATCCTGTGGCAGGAAGGTTTTCTTGAGCCATTGAGCCCAGACATGCATCCTGAGCTACTTGATACGTTAGGAAAACGAGTTGTAAGCCTGATGGATATTAAAGATTTTCGAGACCAGTTAAATTTAGAAAGTTTACTCACCGATCCGAACTCTCAAGCATTGATACATGCTGACAAAATTGGCCTCAATATTCGCGATCAATTCGAGCGAGCTCGCATTCACCCTGAGAAGCTCTCGCCCGCACTTAGATCGCTCGCGATGCGAGCCGGTCTGGCGGGTATGCATCCGGAAAAACTGTCTCCGGACCTTCGATATTTGATCCAGGACGTACAATTTGCCACGATGCATTCCGAAAAAATGTCGCGCGAAATGCAAAAATTGATGCGGCGAGCAAATCTAGCACAAGATAACGACGGCGATTGGCTCATCGTCGATAGCCGATTTGCGGAAGTTTACATGTCTGCGCTCGCGGCGCTCCTTGCGAAGGAGACAGAACTCGCCGCGCTGACAAACGAGGAACCGTCGATGGGGGTCAATCTCCATACGCTTCTCCAAGACGTAAAGCCTTCCGAGCAATCCGACAAAAAAGGTGCGCTTGTGTCCTTTGTTATGGAAGCTATTCGGGTTGACCCCAAAGCACGCATCGACAAGCTCTTGGCCTTCCGACGGTCGCGACAAATGCAACTTGCGGAGTTGTCGGCACAGTTCGAGGATTTGTCGTTTAAAATTGCGAGTTGCGAATCTTTCACTGAGCTGAAAGAGAAGGCAAAGGATTCCTACGTTACCCGCATCCGTCCAAAATTGGAGAGCCTCAAGGACGAGCTAAAAGATGTTTCTATTCAATCATATTGGGATGGGTTTTCTCGTGCCGTTCAAGTGACCGCACCAGCAGGAAGCGCGCTCGGCTATTTTGGTCAACTGAATGGCTTCACCAGCAGCATGATGCTTGCTGCTGGTGCTGGAATCACCGTCACAGAGATAGCAATCAAAAGTCACCTTGCAACGAAAAAGGCGCGCCGCGCGTCCCCATATACCTATTTGCTCGATGTCGAACGTAAATTTTCTTTGCATCAATACGAATGATTGCGATAACATGACCCCAATTGTGTCTAATTAGCAGAAGCAACATGCGGCAGCGGCAATGGCACGTCTCGTCCGCACCGCCGTTAGCCCGACTTCGCCAACTGGTGTGGATATATACGATTTTCGGCGCGGTTTTGGGGTCTAATGCATTGTTTCTGTGTAGGCGCGGAGTTGAGAAGGGCTTGTAGTGCCGACCAAGGCCCTTGTGCGCGGGCGGGAGAGGCGCGAGTCCTGCGTCATGTTTTTGCGCCACAAGATTCGCTGCAAGGACGGCAAGGAGCATCGTTCGTGGTCGGTGGTGGAGAACCGTCGACTGCACGACGGCCGGGTGGCGCAGCGGCAAGTTCTCTATCTGGGGGAGATCAACGACAGCGAGAAAGCCGCGTGGAGCAAGGCGATCCAGGTTTTCGACGCGGACGCCGCGCAGTCGCGGCAGATGGCGCTGTTTCCGGAAGATCGCGCGGCGCCCGTTCTCGACTGCGACGTCGTCTCGGTTCGTCTGAGCGAGATGCGTCTGCGACGGCCGCGACAATGGGGCGCTTGCTGGCTGGCGATGCTGTTGTGGGATCAGCTGCGGCTCGACGCGTTCTTTACGCCGCGTCTTGCGCCCTCGCGGGAGGGAACGAGCTGGCTCAACGTGCTCAAGACGCTCACCGCCTATCAGCTGATCTCGCCGGGAAGCGAATGGCGCCTGCATCGGCATTGGTTCGAGCAAAGCGCGATGGGCGATCTCTTGGGCGAAGACATGTCGCTCGTGCAGCCGAGCACGCTCTATCGCGGGAGTGTCCGAAATTTTGTGTGCGGGGCCGGGTTGACCATCACGCTGTGACGAACCTTTCGTCGAACATGATGGCGAATTGCGTTTTGGCCTCGCACCATTCGCGCGGCGGCATTTTCCATTCTCCCGCGACTTGGCGCAAGACGAGATACAGCAGTTTCATCGCGGCGTCGTCGGTTGGAAAATGTCCGCGCGTCCGCACGGCGCGCCGCAGTTTTGCATTCAAGGATTCTATGGCGTTCGTGGTGTAGATGATCCGGCGCACCGCCTCGGGAAAGGCGAAAAAGGGAATGACCTGTTCCCAGTTTCGCCGCCAGCTCTGGGCGATCGAGGGATATTTCCTGCCCCAAGGACCGGCGTCGAAAGCGTCAAGGGCCTCTTTGCCGGCGTCGGCGTCTTTCGCCCGGTAGATTTTCTTCAGTTCGGCGGCGATAGCCCTGCGGTCTTTCCACGAGGCGAAGTCCATCGCGTTTCTAATGAGATGGACGATGCAGGTCTGCACGACCGTCTGTGGGAAAACCGCGTTGATCGCCTCCGGAAAGCCCTTCAAGCCGTCGACGACGGCGATAAGCACATCCTCGACGCCGCGGTTTTTCAGCTCGTTCATCACCCGCAGCCAGAATTTGGCGCCTTCCGAGGTTTCGATCCAAAGGCCCAGAATGTCCTTGGTTCCGTCCGGCGTGACGCCCAGCGCGACATAAACCGCCTTGTTGCGCACCAGGCCTTCGTCACGGATTTTGACGCGCAGCGCGTCGAAGAAAACCAGGGGATACATTGCCTCGAGCGGACGATTTTGCCATTCGGCGACCGTCTCCAGAACCGCGTCGGTGACCGTCGAGATCAGGTCCGGCGAGACCTCAAGTCCATAAAGTTCAAGCAGATGCCCCTGGATCTCGCGCACCGTCATGCCGCGCGCATACATCGACACGATCTTCTCGTCGAAGCCCGGAAAACGCCGCTGATAGCGCGCGATCAGCCTCGGATCGAAGCTCCCCTCCCGGTCGCGCGGAACCTTAATGTCGATTTTCGACGTCTCGGTCAGCACGGTCTTCTTCGAATAGCCGTTGCGGTGATTGGCTTTGCCCGCCGCCGCCTCGCCTTCAAGATGATCGTCCAGCTCGGCGTTGAGAACCCGTTCGGCCAGAGCTTTCTTCAGCTCGTCGAAAAGCCCGTCCTTGGAAAATACCTCCTTCGGATCGCGCCCCGAAAGAAGTTGGTCCAGTGTGTCCTTCTTGATCGCCATAGTCCGCCTCCAGCGGTGCTACTATGGCCCGGCACACAAAATTCCTGACAGTCCCTCTATCGCTGCCTCGACAAGCTCGCCGCGCACAAGCAGGCGCTGTTCTCCTACCTGCAGCAGCGCTGGAAGGACATGTTCGGCGCCGATTTCGAGGTGCTGCTTTACGATCTCACCAGCACCTACTTCGAGAGCGATCCGCCGGAAGGCGAGAGCAAGCGCAAGTTCGGCTACAGCCGCGACAAGCGTCCCGACTGTGTGCAGGTCGTCATCGCCCTGATCGTGACGCCGCAGGGCTTTCCGCTCGCCTATGAGGTCATGGACGGGAACACCTCCGACAAGACCACGCTGAAGGCGTTCCTGGCCAAGATCGAAGGCCAATACGGCAAGGCCAAGCGCATCTGGATCATGGATCGCGGCATTCCGACCGAGGAGGTTCTGGCCGAGATGCGCGCGGCCGACCCGCCGGTTCGCTATCTCGTCGGGACGCCGCGCGGCCGGCTGACCAAGCTGGAGAAAGCCTTCATCGCCAAGCCCTGGGAGAAAGCGCGCGCCAGCGTGCGTGTGAAGCTCGTCGAACATGAGAACGAGACTTACGTTCTTGCGCGCAGCGACGGGCGCCGCGCCAAGGAGAGCGCCATGCGCAACCGCCGTCTGCGCAAGCTGATCCGGCGTCTGCGCGAGTTGCAACAGCAGGATCTGACGCGCGACGAACTGCTGATGAAGCTCGGCGCGGCGAGAAAAGAAGCAGGCCGCGCTTATGGGTTGATGAGGATCGAGACGCCGGCGAAGGATCAGCCGGTGACGGCGGAGACCTTCCGCTTCGCGCTCGATCGCAAGAAGCTGCGCCAGGCGCGCCGCCGCGAGGGCAGCTATCTGTTGCGCTCCAACATCGGCGGCGGCGCGCCGGAAGAGCTGTGGCGCATGTATCTGCAATTGGTCGAGATCGAGCAGGCGTTCAAGGAATTGAAGGGCGACCTGGCGATCCGACCCATCCATCATCAGCTCGACGCGCGCATCGAGGCGCACATCTTCATCGCGTTTCTGGCCTATTGCCTGCAAGTGTCGCTGAAGCAGCGCCTGAAGGCGCTGGCCCCGGGGCTGACGCCGCGCGCCGTCTTGGAAAAGTTCGCGGGCGTGCAGATGATCGACGTGGAGCTGCCGACGACGGACGGCCGACTCGTCGTCCTGTCGCGCTACACGGAGCCAGAAGACGATCACAAGCTGCTGCTGCAGCGGTTGCAGCTTCACCTGCCAGGGCAGCCCCCGCCCAAGATCGCCGCTCCCGCCGCCGCCTGATCCAAAACCTCCCGTAGTGCCGACCTTTAATGTTCGGCTCGAAGGATTCCAATCACTTAACCTGCACGCGCCGCCTCAGTTGGCGAAGTCGGGTTAGCGAGAGTTCATCGAGAGGGCGTGAGCGATCTTGGAACGCATTCTGAGGCAGAAGCGCTGCAGGAAAAGGTCAAAAGCGGAAGAACAAAAGCGGAAGAACAAATGTGTCGTTTGGCGACTTGGCGCCGTAATTGAGTTAGGGCACGCGTCGCTGCGGCTCGACTTCACCCCCACCGCAATCCGCCCCCTAAAACGACCCGCCGGTCGAGAAATCGTCGCCGCCGCCGATCGAGGGGCCGTCGTCGAACCCTCCCGGAAAAACCGGCCCCGACGACCGGCCGCCGCCCCAGCCGGACGGCGCCCCCCAGCCGTCGTCGCGCGGACCCCAGCCCGGCGAGGGGCCGCGATAGCCCTGCTGCAGCACTTGGCCGAGCACGGCGCCCTTGATCACGCCCTGCAGAATGCCGCCGAGCACGTCGTGGATGGCGGCCTCGTTGCCGAAACCGCCGCCCGGATAGTTATAGCCGCGCTGCAGGAATTCGGCCCTTGCGCGCTCGATCTCGGCGCGTTTTTGCGAAACTTCCGCGAGGCTGCCGCGCAATTGCGCGACCTGCCGGTCGGCGCTCGCGATCCCCTTGGTCAATCGATCAACCCTCTCGACGATCGCGCGATCCTCGTCGCTCTTCGTGCGCGCCGCCTCGCGAAACAGCGTGGCGATGTCGTCGCGTGAGTCGTTCTCGACCATGAGATCGATCGCCTGAGCGTAGACGCTCTTCTGATCCTTGTCGGCGAGCGCCCGATACTGCGCCTCCGCCGTCTCGAAGCCCTGATGGGCGCGAGAAACCTCGGCTTCGGCGGCGTCGAGCGCCGCCTTGGCGTCGGCGGCCTTCTGCTGCAAGGGAACGCCGCCAGTAGCCGCAATCTTTTCCTGCTGAAAAGCCGCGAGCCTCTGCTTGGCCGCCTCCAGCGCCGCGGCGAGGCCTTCGACATGCGCGCGCAGCCTCGCCGGGATCTCGATCAGCATGGCGTAATTGGCGCGCGCCTCGCGATAATTCTCGAGCCTCGCGATCCATTCGTCGACCCAGCGAACGAGAAAGCTCGAGGCGTATTCGGAGGTTCCGAGCTTGCGCCGCCACAGATACATGAAGAGCCGGTCGCTTTCGTAAGGGACCTTCTTCTTCTCGCGGTCGTCCTCGGCCTGTTTCGTCTTCTTCTCCGCCTCGTCGTGCGTGCTTTGCGCCGTCTCCAAGCCCTTCTTCAAGGAGAGCCACTCGGCGTCGGCCGCGTAGCGGGAAGCCACATCCGCCGAGAAAGCGTTGAGCTTGCCGACCGTCGCCTCCAGAGCCGCCGCGCAATCGTTGCGGGCGGCCTCGGCCGAAAGAATCGACTGATGCGCGTCGTCGCGCCGCCGCGCCGCCGCGCTGACCTCGGCGCGCGCGCGCTCGAGCAATTCCTTGACGCGCTGCTCGGCGGCGTCGAGATCTCTCGCGAGCGCGCCGCTCTGGAGCAGCTTGAACTTCAGCTCCGCCAGCGCCTTCAGCTGATTGAGCCGCTCCTGCCGCAGCCGCGCCGCGTCATCCGAGGCCGAGCGCAGCCCGGCGTCGAGACGCGCCTCCTCATTGCGCAGTTGCGCATAGACCTGGTCGATCGATTGCTGCGCCTCAAAGCCCGAAAGCATTCTCGCGCCTCACCATTTGGTTATCGTGCCGCCGGTGACCGGGATCACATAGTCGAGATCGAGATAGCCGCGCTCCTTCTTGGCCACGGTGTTGCTCTCGATGATGCCGGTCTGCCGCTTCTCGGCGGCGACGCGTTCGTAAGTCTGACGGCTGACGCGCACGCCCCATTTATCGACCGTGCTCAACTGGCCCGTCTCTTCGTTCATGATCTTGCGCGGTAGAAGCGTCCCGTTTGGGGTCACAGCCTCGACGATCAGATAGTCGTTGCGGCCTTCCGGATTGTTGGGCGGTCGGCGCCAGACGCCGCTCGCCTCGCCACGCCGGTTGATGATGCGCAGTGTATAGACGGCACGCAACTCATTGAGCAGCGCCTCGATGTCCGTGACCGCCTTGTGAGCCGCGGGAAGGTCTCCACGCGCCAGCGCCGCTTTGCCGTCCGCGAGAATCTGCGCCGCCGCCTTGTTCGCCTGCTCGACCTTCGACTCGCGCATCACATCCGCGAAGTCGTCGTCCAGGGTCTTCGGCACCGTGACCGTAAGCTCCTGACGCTCCCTGGCGCGCGCCTCCTCTTGCGGCTTCGTGACCAGGAAGTAGTAACCCGACGCGACGGTCGCAAGGATCGCCAAAACCCCGAAAAGGATCCAGCCATAGCGCGCGCGGTCGATCCACATCAGCGCGAGCGAGCGCGCCAGGCCCGGCGACGGGGGCTTATAGGAAAAGCGCTTCTCGCGCAGCGCCTTGACGCCCTCCTGCAGCACCTGGTCGGAGACCTCGATGCCCTGCCCCTTATAGATGTCGCGCAGGCGTTCGATGAGCGCCTCGTCGGAAAGGCTCGCCGAAAGCTCCTGCTCGACGACGCGCTGGTCGTGCCGCAGCGTGTCGACGACGTCCATCGCCAACATCAGATCGTCGAGCTTGGGACTTTGCGCGGCGGCGGCTGCGTCAGACATTGACGCCGTAATTCTTGCCGTCGAGGATCAGCTTCTCGACGCGCTTGCGGCCCTCCTCGACCGCGGTCTCGATCTCCTGCGCGTTCTGCGTGGAGAGCTTGCGCATCTCCTGGACGATGCCGAACGTCTTCTCCTGGAAATTGGTGATGGAGTCGACGAGCTTGACGACGGCGTCGGAGCGGATCGTCGGGCCGTAGCCGGCGCGCAGCGCCGCCTCCTGCACCTTGTCGCCGAGTTCGGAGAGCACCTCGATGCTGCGCGAGACGCCTTCCTTCATCGTCTCGAGCGTCTGTGTCGCCTCATGCAGGCCGGCGAGCCCGGTGAAAGAAGCCTTGAGCGCCGTCAGCACCGAGTCGTTCGTCCCAAAGAAGCTCACGGCCTGGGCGTAGACGCGCTCCTTGGCGCTGGTCGTCTGATTGAGCCGCGCCATGATCACTTCGGACGTGTTGTAGCCGATGGTCAGATTATCGGAGAGATCCTTGGCGATCTGATAGCGCTTGTCCTCGTCCTGCACGCCGCGCAGCTTCTCGTCGCGAGCGAGCTCCAGGCGGGCGCGGTCGGCAAGATCCTCGCCCTTGTATTGCGCGAGCGTGTCCGCGGCCTTGGCGAGCTCGGCCTTGGCGGCCTCGAGCTTGCCGTTGGCCTCTTTCAGCACTTCGAGCGCCAGCACCTCGGCCTGCTTCAACGCGCCGCGGAAATCCTGATAGGCCTGCAGGATCTTGGCTTCGCGCTCGATCTGGTCCTTCGTGGATCTCGTCACCGCGAGATAGGTCGTGCGGATTTCCTCGAAGCGGGAGGCGATGTCACCGCGGGCGATCTTCATCCAGATGTTTGCGACGCGCTCGAAAATGTCGATCTTGCCGTCGGCCAGTTGATCAACCATCATCTTCGAGTTGTCGCGGATCGAATTGAAGGCCTTGGCGATGTCCTCATAGCGCTGGCCGATGTCCATCGCCTGCGTCTGGTCGCGCACGACCTCGTTGAAGACCTCCGTTTGCGAGAGCGTCCGGGCGATGACGGCGACGCGGTCCTTGTCGAGGTCGGTGATCTTGTCGAGCAGCACGTTGATCGGCGTAAAATCCGCCTTGGGCGGGGTGATCCCGAGATCGCGCAACGCGCCAGTGGCGCGATCGAGATATTGGATCGGCGTGCTCGCCGCAGGATTGCTCATGACGCCCTCTTAATTCCCGCTCGAAAGAACCGCTCAGGACGCGACCCGAACGCGCCGGCGACGAGGCCAGACCGGCGGATACTGCCCGCAATTGATTACACGGGCAAGTCAACGCTCGCCGCTTCAAATAGAGCGCGGAGCGGGCCCAGCAAAGCCGCGTGCAGAGGGGCGGGCTTTCGTGCTAAAAGACGCGCTCGACCCGTCGGGACCTTGATGTTGAGAGCAAGTCCTGCGAGGCGGTCCCTTGTCTTCCTCTCGCTCAAGCCGCCGCATGAGGCACGCCCCGGCACCCCCGAGCGCCAAGCCGCTCTTCTCCTATCGCAAGCATTGGGCGCATCGCTTCGGCGTCGCGCCCTTCCTGCCGATGACGCGCGCCGAGATGGAGGCGCTCGGCTGGGACAGCTGCGACGTGATCCTCGCCACCGGCGACGCCTATGTCGACCATCCGAGCTTCGGCATGGCGATCGTCGGGCGGCTCCTCGAGGCGCAAGGCTTTCGCGTCGGGATCATCGCTCAGCCGGAATGGCGGGACGCCCAGGCCTTCACCGCGCTCGGCAAGCCCAATCTCTTTTTCGGCGTGACCAGCGGCAATATGGACTCGATGGTCAACCGCTACACCGCCGACCGCCGGCTGAGACATAACGACTCCTACACGCCCCACGGCGAAGGCGGGAAGCGGCCGGACCGCGCGACGATCGTCTATGCGCAGCGGGCGCGCGAAGCCTATCCCGATGCGCCCATCGTCCTTGGAGGGATCGAAGCGTCGCTCAGACGCATCGCCCATTACGACTATTGGTCGGACAAGGTTCGACGCTCGATCCTTCTCGACGCCAAGGCCGATCTGCTGCTCTACGGCAACGCCGAGCGCGCCCTGGTCGAGGTGGCGCATCGGATCGCCAAGAACGGGATGGCGCAGGAGTTCCTGGATGTGCGCGGCGTCGCCTTACTTCGCAACGCCTCGCCCGAGGGCTGGACCGAAGCGCATGCCGACGATCTCGACTCCGCCGAGGAAGGCCGGGGCGAAAGGGGCGAGAACGTCGTCGTCCGCCTACCCGCCTTCGAGCAGGTCTCAGGCGATCACGAGGCTTACGCGCGCGCCTCGCGCGTGCTGCATAAGGAAAGCAATCCCGGCAACGCAAGGCCACTGACGCAGCGCCATGGCGCGAAGGACGTCTGGCTCACCGCGCCGCCCATTCCGCTGACGAGCGCGGAGATGGACGGCGTCTACGAGCTTCCCTTCGCGCGCGCGCCGCATCCTTCTTACGCAGACGCGAAAATCCCCGCCTGGGAGATGATCCGGCACTCCGTCACCATCATGCGCGGTTGCTTTGGCGGCTGCTCCTTCTGCTCGATCACCGAGCATGAGGGCCGCATCATTCAGTCGCGGTCGGAAGGCTCGATCCTGCGTGAGATCGAGACGATCCGCGACAAGACCGAGGGCTTTACGGGGATCATCTCCGACATCGGCGGCCCGACCGCCAACATGTATCGCATGGCCTGCAAGGACCGCGAGACGGAGGCCGTGTGTCGCCGCCTCTCCTGCGTCTATCCGGACATTTGCAAGAATCTCGACACGAGCCATGAGGCGCTGATATCGCTTTACCGCAAGGCGCGCGCTGTCCCAGGCGTAAAGAAGGTTATGGTGGCGTCGGGCGTGCGTTACGACCTCGCGGTCAAGAGCCCCGCTTATGTGAAGGAGCTCGTCGAGCATCACGTCGGCGGCTATCTCAAGATCGCCCCCGAGCACACGGAGGCCGGGCCGCTCTCGAAGATGATGAAGCCCGGCATTGGCGCCTATGACCGCTTCAAGCAGCTCTTCGACGCGGCGGCGCGCGCGGCGGGGAAGGAATATTTTCTCATCCCCTATTTCATCGCCGCCCATCCGGGCACGCGCGACGAGGACATGATGAATTTGGCGCTTTGGCTCAAGCGCAACAAATATCGCGCCGATCAGGTGCAGACTTTCTTGCCTTCGCCCATGGCGCTCGCGACCGCGATGTATCACTCGGGCGTGAACCCGCTGAAACCCGTGCGTCACGGCTCGTCGGAGCAGGTCGAGGCGGTGAAGGGCCTACGGCAGCGCCGCCTGCACAAGGCGTTTCTGCGCTATCACGATCCCGAGAACTGGCCCGTGCTGCGCGAGGCGCTTAAAGCCATGGGCCGCGCCGATCTCATCGGCCCCGGCAAGCATCAGCTCGTGCCGAGCTGGCAGCCGGCGGGAACAGGCAAGGCGGGCGAAGGCCGCCGCGGTGGCGCGAAGGGCGCGCGGATCGAAGCCGGCAAGTTCCTGACGAAGGGCGTGCGCGAGAAGCGGCCCGCGGCCGAGCGGTGAGCTTGGGCGCGCAATGCCCTTCAGCAGCCGTCACGCCGGCAGTCCACCGAAGCGGCCGGCGCGGAAATCGGTGAGCGCCTGACGAATTTCCGCTTCCGTGTTCATCACGAAGGGGCCGTAAGCGGCGATCGGCTCCTGGATCGGCATGCCGGTGAGCAACAGCAGCGTCGAGTTGGACGGGGCCGCGATTTCGATTGGCCCGCCTTCGCGCGCCAGCACGGCGACCTGCGCGGGGCGCAAGTGCGACCCGTCGCCGAGCGTGACGGCGCCCTTGCGCAGGAGGATCGTGACCGTGTGGCCGTCCGGAACCTCAAACACCGCGCGCTTGCCGGCGGCAAGCCGCGCGTCCAGCACGTTTAGCTCGGTAAAGGTCGACGCGGGCCCCTTCACGCCCGCGTAAGTTCCGGCGATGACGCGCAGCGCGCCGGCGCCCTCGGGCAGCTCGACCGTCGGAATTTCCGTCTTCGACAGGGTCTGATAGCGCGGCTTCGCCGATTTGTCCTGCGCCGGCAGATTGACCCAGAGCTGCGCCATCTCCATCTCGCCGCCGCTCTTGGCGAAGGCTTCCGAATGGAACTCCTCATGCAGAATGCCCGCGCCCGCTGTCATCCACTGCACGTCGCCGGGGCCGATCACGCCGCCCGCGCCTGTCGAATTGCGATGGGCGACCTCGCCGGCATAGACGATCGTGACGGTCTCGAAGCCGCGATGCGGATGCTCGCCGACGCCGCGCCTTTGCGCCGTTGGCTCGAAACGCCGCGGAGCCGCATAGTCGAGCAAGAGGAAGGGGCTCGCGCTTGCTCCCTGCTCATGCGGCGAAAGCAGAGTCTCGACGAAGAATGCGTCGCCCACCCAATGCGGAGCAACCGGTCCAAAAACGCCAAGCGCTTGTCGCATGAGCCCGTCCCCGGAAACCGGCAGAGGCCGGCGTGATGCGCGCTAAATGGGGCTCGCGACCTAAAGCGCAATGCGATGCGGCGCTAGCCCTTCTTCCAGGGCTTCACCTCGAGGAGCGTCCACTCGTCGTTCTTGTCGCGGCAGGCCGTGCCCTGGAGGCGTTCCTCGTTATGGTTCGTCACCACCTCGGCGAGGAAGGCGCGGCAAACCCGGCCATCGCTCGGATAGGCCTGGCCGACGGGCGTGAAGACGCCCTTCGCGCCCGACTGCGGATTGTCCCAGTCCACCCGCTCTCCGGAGCCCTGCGGATCGAGCGCGGTGGAGAGCGCGGCCTTGGCGCGGCGCGTGTCCTCCGGCTCCAGACCGCGGGCGAACTCCGGCGCCGGCTTGCGGACGGAGCCCGTCGCCTCCGTGGTTGCGCGCAAATCGTCGCCGTGCAGCGAAGAGGGCATGGCGATCGAGCAAGCGGCGAGCTGCGCGCTCGCCAACACGAGCGCGAGGCGGGAGATCGCGCGCGGCGTTTGAGGATTGGCGCGGGAGGCGCTATGTCTCGCTTCAAACCGACGCAAGTTTCCCCCTCACTCGACGCCGCTTGCAGACGCGGCGGAGCCTTAGCCGGGATCATCGCTTGGAACTGTTAACACCGAGTGACCTCGACGCCGTCTCTGAGCCTTTCTCCTTGTTTCGAGACTGGTTTGCAGAGGCCGCGCGCACGGAGGTCAACGATCCCGAGGCGATGGCGCTCACGACCGTCGACGCCGCAGGCCTGCCCGACGCGCGCATGGTGCTGCTCAAGGAATGGAGCGAAGACGGCTTCGTGTTCTACACGAACGCCGAGAGCGCCAAGGGAACGCAGCTGGCGTCGAACATGCGCGCCGCCGCGCTGTTCCACTGGAAGTCGCTGCGGCGTCAGGTGCGCCTGCGCGGGCCGGTCGAGCCGGCGAGCCAGGCGGCTGCCGACGCCTATTTCGCGAGCCGCCCGCGCGACAGCCGAATCGGCGCCTGGGCGAGCCGGCAATCGCGCCCGCTGGAGAGCCGTTTCGCTCTTGAAAAATCCGTCGCGCTCAATGCTGCGAAATATGCGATCGGCCACATCCCTCGGCCGCCCTATTGGCGAGGCTATGTGATCAGGCCTGTCGCCATGGAGTTTTGGGTCGACCGGCCGTTCCGGCTGCATGATCGCTTGCGATTTTCGCGCGAAAGCCCGGCCGCGCCCTGGAAGAAGGAGCGCCTCTACCCATGACCCGAGCCTTCTTGCGCTGCGGCGCGCTCGCGCTAACCCTGACGTTCGCCGCAACCCCGGCGCTTTCGCAGGACTTTTTCTCCGATCTCTTCGGCGGCTTCGGCGGCGGCGGTCGCTCGTCGCGCTCCTGGGGCGGGGAGGACCGCGGAAGAGCCGAGCGCCGGCAGCGGGTGCGCCGAATGGAGAAGCCGAAGGTCGCGGCGCCGAAACCGGCGCCGGCGGCGCCCGCCGCCGCGGAGCAGGCGAAGGCCGGCCAGGAGACGCCGCCCGCGCCCTACGACGCCCAGATGCAGCGCCTCGCCGAAATTCTCGGCGGACTCTCCTATCTGCGGGATTTGTGCGGCGACGGCGACGGCGCCGACTGGCGCGCCAAATTGGCGAAGCTGCGCGACGCCGATACGCCCTCGGGCTCGCGGCGCGCCAAGCTGACCGCCGCGTTCAATCGCGGCTTCTCGGGATATGAATTAACCTATCACAGCTGCACGCCCAATGCGAAGCTCGTGATCGCGCGCTATCTCGAGGAAGCTCAACAGGTCGCGAGCAGCGTGGGCGCACGCTACGGAACGCCTTAACGAGAACTGAACCCTCGATGTTAACCGTTGGCAAAGACGCCGGTCGCGCACGCCAAGGCGCTTGGCTATTTTCGGCGCCATGACGCATTCCCGCACACCCGCCCTGGACGACGCCGTCGCCGAGCAGCAGCTCGCGGCGCTCGCTTATCTCAACGAAGCCTACGCCGAAGCCATTCTCGCGGGGATCGAGAGCGCGAGCTTCGCCCACGCGGCGCTGAGCGCGGCGCTTCGCGAGCTTGTCGCGACGCACGGCGAAGAGCGGGTCGCGAGCTTCGCCGAACGACTGCCCGCGCGGGTGCGCGACGGCGAATTTTCCTGCGGCGGGAGACATTGACGCCATTGTCGACCGATCGCGACGGGCCGCCGGTTCGATTGGCGGGCCTCGAGTCCCGCAAGTCCTGAAGGCCTCAATTTCAGAGCCGCAGTTGCTGCTGATCATCCCCGATGTCGCTTGGCTCGAACCAATAGACTTTGGCTTTGGCGTCGCCAGTTGAAGCAATCTTCATCTTTGAGCGCCACGTTTGTGCGTCACGAGAAGCTTTCTCCGCGACCAGAACAATCTCTAGCGGCGCTTTAACGACTGCGATCACTGCAAAGCTTTATAATGCACCGCTAGGTAGCGCTTAGAATTGAAATTGTTGATATTGAAGCTAGCGTACATGTCTTTGACCAAGAAGATAAGCTCACTCATCGTCGGGTTATTTGGACTTTTCTTCGAGAGGTATTTTGAGCGAGATTCAAAACGATCACCAATGTGCCACTGCCGCGCTCGCCGAGGCAAGTCCGGATAATAGATACTGGCGCCATGGCCCTTGGGGACGAGGCGTGCTCCTTCGGGTCGACCGTCGAATGAAGGAGGACAGAACCATGTTGCGCAAGCTTACCATCGCCCTCTTGGTCGGGGGCATTTTCGCCGCAACGATTACCGAGGCCTCGGCCTATCGCGGTTTCGGCGGCCGCGGCTGGGGCGGCCGCGGCGGGTTCGCCGGCGGCTGGAACCGCGGCGGTTGGGGTCGCGGATGGGGCGGCGGATGGGGCAATGGTTGGGGCTGGGGCGGAGTGGGCCTGGGTCTGGGTCTGGGCGCGCTGGCTTATGACGCTTACCCCTACTCGGATTACGGCTACTACGGCTCCAGCTACTATCCGGGATACACCACCGCCTATCGCTATGGCGGTTGCTGGTAAGGCTTAAGGCTCAATCTGCGCGCCGCCCTCTGGCGGCGCCTAAGGGGAGCGGCGTCCGCGCCGTTCCCCATTTCTTTGAGTTTTACGAATTCCCACCGCTCAGCACCGTCACGGCGCGGCGATTTTGCGACCAGCAGGAAATGTCGTCGCAAACGGCGACGGGACGCTCCTTGCCGAAGCTCGTCGTGCGAATGCGCGAGGCCGAGACGCCGCGCGAGGCGAGATAGTTCTTCACGACCTCGGCGCGTCGCGCGCCGAGCGCGAAATTATATTCGCGCGTGCCGCGTTCGTCGGCGTGACCCTCCACGGCGAAGGCGTAGCGCGGATAGCGATTCAGCCATTCCGCCTGCCGATCGAGCGTCGTCTGGGCGGTCGCGGTCAAATCCGTCGAGTTGGAATTGAAGAAAACCCGGTCGCCGACATTTGTCGCAAAATCCTGGGGGCTTCCCGGCGCGCCTCGCCCGGCCCGTCCGGCTCCCACGCCGAAAGCGCCCGGATCTTCCTCCGCCGCGTTCTTGGCGCAGGCGGCAAGCGACAGCGCCGCCGCCAAAGCGACGAGCAGTCCGGCGGCGCGCAGCTTTTGGACGATGTGCATCGAGCGAACTCCATGGGTGCAGCGAGGCCCTTGTGTACTTCCTAGCGACACGGGGTTAAGCGAAGGTTCCATCAACCTTTACGGGCTGTAGAGAAAAGTCTCGCCTTCGCTTTCGCGGCGCGAATGGCTAACAGGATCTTACGAATTCTAACGCAATCGGCGTGGCGGAAAGAGGGCGCTGAAGGGCGCGCGGAAAGCGCGTATTTGCTTCATTTTGCAGAGATCTCGAGGTGCGGTGTGGTACAATTGCAACAGTTAACGAATCTTTTTCAGCGGGCCTGAACTCAGCTTTACGAGCACGAAAAATCGCTGTTAGATTGCGCTACTTGCGGCCGTAGAAACAAAGCGTTCCACGCCGCTTTGTTTCAAATCCGCGACGATTTTATGGCGAGGATATTTGAGTCATGACGCATCGCTCCATCGGCATATCGTCCAGCGCGCTTCTCGTTGCTCTTTTCGCCTCCGCGACGCCGGCCCATGCGCTCACCATCATCGACACCTTCAGCGGGTCCTGGACCAGCAACGCCAATGCGGCGCAGATCGAGGCGTCGATCGAAGTCGCTTCGAACGCGATCGCCTCGCTCTACTCGAATCCCTTTACGGTGACGATCAACTATCAGTCCAAGCTGTGACAATGGCGTGCAAGTCGCTGAAAGGCAAGGGCTCACGGCGGTGTCGCGTGGCAGCCTACCAACTAAACGACCAACCGGGCGCTACTCGGCGGTGGCGAGCGCCTTCACGCGAGGCTTGTAGTGCTGGGGTCTTGGCTTGTGCGGTCGCGGCTGCTCCTTGAAACCCTCCTCGATGAGCTTCGAGGAATGCCCGTGCCGCGCTCCATGCCAACCGTTATCGACGATTTCTACCGGGCGCGGCATCGCATGGGCGTGCAGCTCGACGACGGATGGCAACGGCTCCGGCAATGGCGGTCGACCGCGCGTGGCGAGCAGATCGTTCGCGATTCTCCGACTGAATTTTTCTCCGGTCTCATCGGGATAGCGCATCCACTCAAGGTCAAGGTCTGGGGCTTGCGCGGTCAGCAAGTCGCCGAGAGCATCGAAGCTGGCATAAAGGCGGACGGGCTCGACTGAGGAAGGCCACAGATCGGCGAGGTGGATTTGCTCTAGTCTGGGCATGGGGGAGTGCTCCGGGGCTAGCGCGGGGGCGCTGGGCGAGATTATTGGGCGGCGACGGCCGATGGTCCAGCCCAGTTGGCGGGAGGCCATGGGCGACCTCGCGGCAACTCTCAGGGCAACAATCGGCGCAATTTCGTCACACCATCATGTGACAATTCGTCAGCATGCCGAATCCACCCACGATTGCGCATTTACAATCGGACGGCGTCAATGGCGCTTGGGTGACGTGCCGTAATCCCGTCTGCCTGCGCTCGACGCCCGTGAGCTTCAAGGCTATCGGCCTCGCGCCAGAAACGCCCTTCCCGAACATCGCGAGGGTGAAACGCTTCGTCTGCGCCGCCTGCGGCTCCCGGCGCATTGACGTGGCACCGGACTGGCGCGGACATAGGGCGGCGGGAATGGGGCGGTGATCGCGCAAAAGAAGCGGCTCGCGGTGTTCTCCGTCGCGGACGCTTTTCGAGGGTGAGCGGACTCACTCTGCAGGAGGCGGGCGGGCGAAGATGACCCTGAGCGGCCCCCGTAGCCGTCCCGGCGGTGCGTGCAAAAATCAAAACATCTGCAAGACGTTGCCATTTAACAGAATGGGGCTTATGCGACTTCGACGAAGACCGGCACGACGCGCAAGAATGGCCGAATGAGCAGCTTTCACGCCTCATAGAATATTGCGTCCAGCATGGCGGCTCGCCCCCTCCATGCAGACAGCTCGACAGGCTGTGTCGGCGCGGGCGAGTTCCACCATGGTGAGTCCATTATCCTCTCCACGATTTCATCCCAATAGCGCTCGTAGCTCATCCCCGCCACCGTGATACCGAAATCCCCACAAAGACCAGTTCTGTTCATATTGTCTAAGCACACAAACTGGTCTGGCCTTTTTAGAGCGAGCAACCGTGTGGCGGTGGCTATGCCATGGCCACCTTCAGGAAGTGCTAACTTGTACTCCCGCAGATATGCATCGTAATCCGTGCGCCTAACCATGCCACTTAGTGGTACCAGCCCTAGTGCTTGTGACAAGTGAACGTCGTTCCGGTTGACCGCCGCATAAAACCTTCCATTGCCGCGCATGCTACCAAACCATGCCCAGTGGTGGTCGTAGTCGGTTGGAAGTCCGGCAATCATGTACCTTAAGCCTGGTTTCATTTCGTTGAATGGTGAACCGCTCTGAAATGCATTTTGTGCTAAATCCAGAAGCTTGCATCGTTCCTCGAAGTTGTGCTCTTTGCTCTTTTGAAGCTCGTTGTAAAACGAGCCCCATGACATCGACATTACCCGTGAACTCGTGGGCGGCCTCGTCGTGGCATTGCTACCATATTGCCCGGATAGACGGCCCAAAAGCGGTCTTCGTAACTTCCAAATTTCCCTATAGGAGGCTGCCGAGGTTTCTGATGCACATTCCGCATCGTTCCAGTATTCACCTACCGTCTTTATCAGCTCTACTTTCAGAAAAGAACACCCCTCGTCAGCTTGTGAGAAAAGCAAGACAGCTTCGGAGTTGTTGGCCAACGCGCCCTTCGTCAGGTTTGCCGAGCCGACGAAACCTTCCCAACGATCGGCATTCCAAAAAATGAATATTTTAGGGTGGAAGACGCCGGAAGGCTGAAGCATAAAGCGCACTGCCTTGCTTCCGATAAACTCATCCAAAACGTCAGGATCGGTTTGGTAGAAATGAGTGCCTATGACCGCCCGTTGGATTGTGCTCTTGCGGGACAGTAGCGACCTAAAGACACGGGTGTCCGCAGACGCCCACGCCGTGGCAAAAGCAACCTGCTCATAGCGGCCGAGGCAACGAAGCAGATTTCGTTCCAATATGTTGTTCTTGGTTATGAGCTGCATCTGGGTTCCTTGGGACGGGTGTGGAGTCAGCACGCAACCAGTCTAAGAGCAATTAGGTCAACACGATGCACCCGAAGGCGCTTTATCGTCAATCAGCTCGCGAAATGCCCGCGCCCACACCCGCCAAGAAAATCAATGGGTTAGGTGATGCAGAAGTTAGGTGCGAAATCTCGGCGCATGACCGTTCCGGGCGAACCCGAAGCGCGAGAACCTGAGTTCTGACGCGAAGTGCAATACCCCCTGCCGATTTGGTATCGGCGTGGTTGATCAAGACCTTAGGGAGTGTTGCGATGCCAGCCTATTCGCATCTGTCGGACGAAGAAAGAGACCAGATCGGGGTGATGACGGCGGCGGGGCGTTCCCTTGGCGCCATCGCCAAGGCGCTTTCGCGCGCCAAATCCACCATCTCGCGGGAGCTGCGGCGTAACGCCCTGCAAAGCGGCCGCTATTCGCCGCTTCACGCCGCCGGAGCCTATCAACAGCGCAGGCGGCGTGAAGCGATCCTCGAAAAGGATCACAAGCTCAGGGCCTTCGTCTGCGATCGCCTCGCCGAAGGATGGACGCCCGAACAAATCGCCGGCTGGCTCAGGGCCGGCCATGAGCGCGGTCTACGCGTCCTTGGCTTCGAGGCTATCTACGCCTTTGTCTATCGCGCCGCCGGCAAGGGCGAGCAGCTGTGGCGCTATCTGACCCGCCGTCACAAGCGCCGCCGGCCGCGCCGAGCCAGGCCTTCCCGCGATCTCATAAAAGACCGCAGCTCCATCCATGACAGGCCAAAGGACGTCGACGCCCGCGCCGACATCGGGCATTGGGAAGGCGATCTCATCATCTGCAAGCGCACGCGGCCCGTGCTTGTGCTGCACGAACGCAAATCACGCGTGACTTTGGCCGCCCGTCTGGCCGGCAAAACCGCCGCAGAGACCATCTCCGTCATGCTCGCCGTGTTCGGGCGCATCGATCACGCCTTGCGGAAATCCATTACCTTCGACAACGACACGGCCTTTGCCCAGCACGGCTTGCTGCGCTCCATGCGCAATATGACGACATGGTTCTGTGACGCCTACGCCTCCTGGCAAAAAGGCGGCGTCGAAAACGCCAATGGCCGATTGCGCCGCTGGCTGCCGCGCCAGCTCGACATCGATCAACTCTCAGACGACGACATTCAGGAGATTGTCCTCACCGCAAACCTTACTCCGCGAAAATGCCTCGGTTTCAAGACCCCGTTCCAAGCCCTTCTCGCCGAGCTTGGCAAAGACGTGAAAATCCGCTTCGCTTAACCCGTTGCGCTTCGCGCCAGAATCCAGGGAACGCGCATGTCGCGGCGGTAATGTGGGGAGGAGCGAACTCGCTTTCCTGGCGCTAGCCTGTTCAGTCTGATGTTCCTGGCGGGCGCGTGGACCAAGACGCGCGGCTTCCTGGCGCGGTGATCGCCGGGAGCGCTGCAATAGTGGCTGCGGAGGCCGCTGAGCGGATTATGGGCCTCGAAGCTGCGATGGCCTACCCCGATCAGCGGGAGGCTATGGGCGGCCTCGCGAATGGCAGTTGCCCTGGCGTCAGGGATCGAAGCCGCAAGGCCGAAACCGCTTGCGGGTTCGGTTTACGACAGCTCGACCGCACGAGAGCGCGGGAACCGAGGACAGGATCGGTAACGTAACCAGGACAACACATTGATGCAACCAAGTGGCTTCTGCGACTTTTGAGTCTAATCCTCTTTAGGTTTCGGTGGCTCAATCTGTTTTTGTGGTTCTGGTGACGGCAGGTGGCGAGTAGCATCCTTCTCTTCGCTTTTTGCTCTGCCTAAAAGGCTCCCGATTGAATCGACCCACTTCCTTAAAGGCTCCAGGTTTTCAACCCCGGCCCCAAATGCTTCGCACCCTGTGATCCAAAAGTCGGCAATCACCTCCAACCGTGTCCGGTCGCGATTGATCTCGTTTTCAAGTGCCTCAATTTTCGAAAACAAAGACTCTTTCTTGCTTGGCGACACATATAGTTTATCGACAGCTTCCTTTATTTGCGAAAGCAGGTGCCGTAGCTTTATTTTTGTCGGTTGGTCGAGTGCAACGGTGTATTCCTTGCGTCTCCTAGAATTACGAATTGAAAGTATCGTTCTATATTCATCAACGTCTCTCCTGAATTCCAAATATTGTGGGTAAAACATAACATTGCTCTTAATTGGCGGCCTCTTAAGTTCACATTTTAAACCAAACTCAGTTATCGCTCCCATAACTCGGCTAACATATTGAACATAAATACTATCTGCTGCCACGGGACTGTGCATTGACTCCTTTAATTGTGCGTCGCACTCTGTTCTAAACTTGGATTTAAGAAATAAAAACGCCTGTTCTGGGTCTTCGGGGAGGTCGTCATAAAAAAGGTCGGAGTGGTTCACGTTTAGCTCCCGAGCCTCGACATCGTCCACCCCGACACGTTATAGCTGCGGCCAATTTCCGCAAGCGTTTCCTCGCTGTGGACGCGGCGGCGGATGGCCTCTTTCTTCTGGTGCGCCGTGAGTTTCGGCGGCCTTCCCAGCGCCCTTCGCCTTGGCGCGCTCGCGTCGCCGATATAGCACACGCCGTTCCCCCAACCCACGCCCATCGTGCGTGTTCATTTGGCGTCATCGCCCCCCTGGTAGTGGATCGATGTGAATGTGCGCTATGCGCCAATCTGTCACCTTCGCGAAGGAGATATCTGCGCCATGGATGGAAGCTCGACCCAATCCCTGCCATGTAACACCGAATGAACGTTTCCGGAAAGGGTTGCGCGCCGCTCCGACGCGAGGAGTTCAACTGAATCTGCCGAAATTTCAGCGGAGCGGAGCTTTAGTACCGTGTGTCGATCCGATTCCAAAGTGTTCGCCTTGAAGTCCATAATCGCGTTCTCGGTCTGCAGCTGATCGTTGTTCTCGTTGTATGCGAGCACGCCGTTTTTGAACTCGGCGCGATCATTCTTGGCGTTGTAATTGCCGCTTCCGGCCGTTAGCTGCACAAAGCCGTCTGATCCGATGTCCAAACGAAGGTCGACTCCCTCTAGTTCTATAAAATCGGACCTGGACATATCCTGGGTACCGAAATTCGCGCGCAATACGTAAGGGTGTCCGTCCCGCCCATAGCCGATGAATTTCGGTACCTCGATCGTGATGCGCGTTCCCTCGTTTTTGATATGGGAGAAACGCAGGTCGACAGACGGTAAATGCAGAAGCTGATAGGCAATCAGAAACACGAGGCCGGTCACAATCATTAGGCTGCTCCATCGGATTGCCCTGCGGAGCCGCGCCACCCGCGTCGAACACCTTAGAGGTGCGGGAAACGCGTCTGCGCGCGGCGCATACGTGAAGAGGAGGCGGCCACGCGAACTCGACGGAACGTGCTTCAAGAAGCCCTCTGTCGTTGGAATTGTCTTGGAATGGCCGAATTGTTTGGCACAAACCTGCTACGTGGGCTTACCATGTCCAGACGGCTCCAGCCGATCAAGGGTTATTTTGGAGTGGATCTACGCCTGATGAAGGGCAAAGAAGGGTCAAATTTGAGCGCTCTCGGAAGCACCAATTCCCGACATTGCGCCACGGCGGAGCATGGGGGCGCCGCCGCTTGGTGATCGTCCCCTAAGCATAGTTGCTGGTATCCGGCAGAAGGGATTCTATGGCACTTCGTCGTCGATGGCTTTGCCATCATTCTCATTTTCCTCGTCAACACATTTTTTAGCCTCCTGCTCAGTGGAGAGCTTGCGATAAGCGTCCAATGCTCGGCCATATTCTGGGTTGGCATAATAGGAATACATTGTGACCAACCCCCACATGGTCTTTTCTTCTTCAAGTGTTTTAGGGAGTCTAAGGCCAAGGCTATCTGCAAGCTTAACCCGGCCCAAATTAACGAGCGCATGCACTGGATCGGCCCAAGCGTCAATTGCTCGAATAGCAAGCCAATGACACAAAATTGCCAGCAAAAATGCGGGAACGCTAAGCAGCAGTATACTGATCTTGAAATGCTCAATCGCTCCAAGAACCCAACACGCGAACCCAAAAAAGATACTCAGGTAGAACGAAGCAACGAAAAAATCGACAGAACTCCGAGTTGAATCGAGTTCGGACTGTATGTGCTTCGGAGCAACCGCAACCAGCTCATTCCAAAGCGTTTGCGAATCCAGATTAAATCGCGTTTTACCGTAGGTTTCGAATGCCCTAATGGCGTTTCCGAACCTCGTTGGAACAATTTGACTATCGTCCAACGGATATCTGGCCAAGTTTTCAAGGGCGAGGCCACGTCGCCATCCCGTCCCGCTGCTAGCCGCGGATTGAAATGCTTTCTTTTGAGTGCGCTGTTGCTTAAGCCCCCATTCCTGAAGCCAGTTGGGCCAAAGGTATCCCTCGAGAAGTCGGTAAAATGGTGTTGAGAGCGCCGAAAGAGATATCGCCAAAGCGGCAGTCAGAGCGACGAATGCGAAACCCTTTTTCTCGTCCTCCGCTATAGCGTCAGTCATGTTGTGGCAATTCTCCAGCTGCGGAAGCAAAAACAGCCACGTTGCGCCAAGGACCAGCCCGCTCGGAAGTGCCCAAGCGTACAACTTCCCCCAAAGGCTTTTCAGAATTTCCGACATCCCGCCCCCGAGTCATTGAAGATTGCCCGGGTCTATCGGTCCTGGCGGCTTTTCGATTTGGATGTCGCGCCCAGCCTTTTCGTTGGCCTTTCCGGTGTCGTGCGCACCTTTTTCGATGGCCTTTCCGCTGTCGTGCGCACCTTTTTCGATGGCCTTTCCGGTGTCGTGCACACCTTTTTCGATGGCCTTTCCGACGTCACCCGCGACTGCTGGTGCGCTGACCACAAGGCCAGCGGCGACGACAGCTGGCCAGAGGACCGGGCCCATGGATAACAACTCGCAACGAATACGAAGAGTGATAGTGGCGATGCACACTAGGGGCAGCCCTCCAAACCGGGGTTCGCCAGATGGGCCCGAGCCGCGCGGAAATATGTTCCGATTGGGGGTTTTTGGCAAGACGGAGCTGTGCCGGAAAGCTCACGCGAAGGCACTATGCCGTGGACGCCAACGGCGGCGGCCAGTTCCGCGATCATCCCCAATATCTCCGCGATCAAGTCCCGTGGAATGGCGACATCCGCCATCTGGAACGCGACAAAGCTGCCATGGCTGACGACCTTCGCGCCGATCTTGATCAGCTTCTCCTTGAGCGTCGTCAGCGACCAATTCCTGATTGGCTCCGGCGTCGCCAAAGTCCGCAGGAAATTGCCGAGGTTGTAAGCGAGGGCGTGAAGCTGGAGCCGCACGGCGTTGGCGGCGAAGGAGCGGCATGACAGCCGCGTCCAGTTGATCGCCCCTTTGCCCTCTTTGATCCACTGCTCGATATCCCATTCAGGATGCCGCTGATAAATTGACGGAGGCGGGCGAATCGCCGAGAATCGGTGTTGAAGCGCTCCGTGTCCTGGCGCGTTGGCTCGGATCCCGCGATGAGCGATCTGCCGGCGTCGATTTGGAAGCTGCTGCCGCGCGAGCGCCAGCAACGGATCGCGACGCTGCTGGGGCAGATGGCCCTGCATCGAACGCGCGACGCTTCCCGCAGCGAGGAGACGCTCCATGACGGCAGCGGAACTCGAACCGCGTCGCGGCGCCTCGGCGAGCGACAAGATCGCCCGGCGCCATGTGGATCGTCTGGCGATCGTCTACGTCCGTCAATCCACCGTCCAGCAGGTTGAGCGCCATCAGGAGTTGACGCGGCTGCAATACGGGCTGGTCGATCGCGCACTGTGGCTTGGCTGGCTGCGCGAGCAGATCGTCGTCATCGACGACGATCTCGGGCGCTCCGGGGCAAGCGTCGCGGGTCGCCTGGGCTTTCAAAGGCTGGTCGCAGAGGTCGGTCTCGGCAATGTCGGCCTCGTGCTCGGCGTCGAGATGTCGCGACTGGCGCGCTCCTGCCGCGACTGGCATCAGCTTCTGGAGATCTGCGCGCTGTTCGATACGCTGATCGCCGACGCCGACGGGGTGTATGATCCGGCCAGCTACAACGATCGTCTGCTGCTGGGGCTCAAAGGGACGATGTCGGAGGCGGAGCTGCATATCCTCAAGGCGCGCATGCTGGCGGGCCGGAAAGCCAAGGCCGGGCGCGGCGAGCTGGGCAAGGCCGTCCCGATGGGCTATGTGCGCCGTCCTTCGGGCGAAGTGGCTTTCGACCCCGACGAGCAGGCGCAGGCGACGATCCGTCTCCTCTTCGATCTGTTCGACCGCTTTAGGACGGTCGGCAAGGTGATGGCCTATCTGGTCGAGCACGACATCCGCATGCCGGTGCGCCTCAACGGCGGTCCGGGCAAGGGCGAGCTCGAGTGGCGGCGCGTCAATCGCCCGACCTTGCTCAATCTGTTCGCCAATCCGATCTACGCCGGCGTTTACGCCTATGGCGTGCGCGCGGTCGAGAAGCGCCGACAAAAGCCCGGCCGTCCGGGAACGGGGCGTCGGTCGCCGCGCGCCGGAGAAGCCGAAGTCTTTTTGCACGATAGATTGCCCGCTTACATCAGCTTTGAGCGCTACGAGCGCAATCAGGCGCAGCTGAAAGCCAACAAGGCGGCGTGCGTCGGGACGCCGCGGGCGGGAAGCGCGCTCCTCTCCGGGCTGCTGATCTGCGGCCGCTGCGGTCTGCGCATGTTGGCGCAGTACAACCACAACGGCCATGCGGCTCGCTACGTCTGCTCGCAAATGCAGAGTTGCTATGGCGGGCCGTTCTGTCAATCGCTGAAGGCCGCGCCGCTCGACGCCTTGGTCTCGGGCCTCGTTCTGGAAGCGCTGAAGCCGGCGGCGATCGAGGCGAGCCTGGCGCTCGTCGAGAACCTCGAGGTCGAGCGCGCCGCGCTCGATCGGCATTGGCGCCAGAGACTGGAGCGCGCAGGCTACGCGGTCGACCGCGCGCCCCGGCAATATGCCGCCGTGGAACCGGAGAACCGGCTGGTGGCGCGCTCGCTCGAACGCGACTGGGAGGCGGCCTTGACGGAACAGGCTCGTCTCGAGGCGGATTACGAACGCGTCAAGCGCGCGCGCAAGGAGGGCCCGTCCGCCGCCGAGCTGGCGGCGATCCGCGATCTGTCGCAGGATCTGCCGGCTCTCTGGCGCGCCGAAACCACGACGCAGCAAGAGCGCCAGACCATCGTGCGGCTGCTGCTCGAACGGGTCCTGGTCGAGGTCATCGGCGACACGGAAAAGGTTCGGGTCGAATGCCATTGGCACGGCGGCGCCCGCACGACGCACGAGCTGACGCGTCCCGTCGCGCGTCTGACCTCGCTCAGCACCTACGCGGGCTTGACGGCGCGCGCCGCCGAACTGCGCCGAGAGGGCCTCGAATGCGCGAACATCGCCGAGATCCTCAACACCGAAGGATGGCGTCCGGCCAAGCGCCGCGACACCTTCAATGCACAAATGGTTCATCATCTGCTGCTCAAATCGGGGGCGGAGACGCTGAAGCATCGCCGACGGCCACCGCAGATCGCGCGTCTGGAGCACGAATGGACGATCCGCGAGCTCGCGGAAGAAGTCGCGATGCCGCAGGCCACTCTCTACACCTGGGTCCAGAAGCGACGTCTATCTTGCCGCAACGTCGGCGGCGGTTCGAAACGCGCCATCCTGGTGCGCGCCGATCCTGAGACGATCGCGGCGTTGAAGGCGATCCGCGCCACGCCGCCGCCCTGGCGCCGCATTCCGCCTAGGACCGCCGACACCGCCGCCGCACCCACCACAAAGTCTTGAGAGTCGCCATGCTTGGTCGATATCGCAGGTTCCACGCTTGTTGTAGAAGGCGACGACGCTCTCGGCGGCCCGCGCCATGTTGGTCACGATGAAGCCGACGCGAGGATAGAGTTCACCCGGATGCCATTCGACCTTGGCGACGACCCGGCGTGGCTTCGTCCAGCTTCCGGCCTGATAGCTGAAGCTCGCATAGAAACGCCGCACTCCATTCGGCGGGCGTCCTACCGGACGGGTCAGCAGATGGCCGATCTTCTCTTGCAGAATGCGGTTTGTCGGCAGACGGATGACGTATTTGACGCCCTCGGCTTCGAGATAGTCGTAAATGTCAGGATTGGCGAAACCGGCGTCGCCTCGGAAATAGATGCGGGAGACGCGGCCCTTGTAGCGCCCCACGACCGGCTTGAGCACACTGTCCCAGCCGTCGGCGCTATGGACATTGCCCGGACGCAGCGCGCAGCGCTCCAAATCGCCGAACTGGTTGAACACGAACAGCGGATGATAGCACGTGCATTCGTAATGCCCGTTCCAGCAGCTCTTTTCCTGTTCGCCATGTGTCGGACTGACGCTCGAATCCATGTCGAGCAGGATGCCTCTCGGCGGTCGGCGGCTGTGCACGCGGTCGATCCATCGGCCTGAAAGATCGGAGAGTGCGGAGAGGTTCTTCTCGTCTGCGAGCCAGCGCGTCTCGAAGCGGCCCATCTGGCTCGGCGACGCCGCGCTGAACATTGCGGCTTTGCCGCCGACGACCCATCGCATCGCTGGATCATGCCGAAGCCGCTCCGCGTCGTTCACGTCCTCATAACCCGCAAGACGTCCAAAGACGGACTGCCGGAACAATCCGGCCAAGGCGTACCGGCCATTCTTACCGGTGCGGGCGTCGGCCAAAACCTCGCTGGCCATGTCCGTCAGTCCGAGCGCGTCGTCGAGTTCTCGATAGGCGAGCAAGCCGGCGTCGGAAGTCACGACCGAGCCGCGAAATTGCAGCCTCAAGCGACGGTCGAAATCAAGCCGGAGAACGCCATCATTCGTTTCACCCGCTGGGTTCGTCATCGCCGCCTCGCTGAAAGAAGCATAACGCTCTGAAAATTATGCCATAAACGCTGAAATTGTACAGCAAAATCCTTCGTCATCCGGCAAATGCGGGTAAAAGCCGGCTTGCGCTGATTAGTGTCACGGCCACCTTTCGAGGGTGAGCGGACTCACTCATGTCAGAGCGGGGCGGCTGAAGATGACCCCAACCGGACGTTCGCTCGTCGCGGAGCTACGAACGCCGCGCTTGGCGTCCAGGGCTTAACGCGTTGGCGCGGTATAAGTTCGAGCCAAACGACGGGAGAGGTGCGTCCTGATGTCCGGCAATTTGGCTATTTCCCTTGTCCAGAGCGTCGGATTCGGCCGGTCGTCCGCCATCCTGTGCTCCGGCGGCGCTCTCCGCGACCGCGCGGCCTTGTAAAAGACGCCTGCTTGGAGGAAATTTCCGCTCGGATAGGGAGCCATCTGGCGAATCCCGGTAAGCAAGCACTGGAGAAAACTTCTGGTTCAATCAGAAGGAGAAATTCTCGAGGGTCCGAGTTCAGATGAGGAGGAGGAGCTTCCGAAGGGTAAGCTCTCTGTACCTGAACTAGTTTTTCGTAGGGATCGCTCGATAGGCCGGCCACAACTTATGTCTAATTCAAATGCGGGGCGATGCAATGGCCAATAACTTCACGCCAGTTGGAATTGACGGTCAAGGAAAACTCGACGAGGGAACGCTCCGGCGTTTCGTTTTCCGGACATTCGGGCGTGCGAGGCGGACGCAAGATAGTCCCGTCATGCCCGACGTTTGGCTGCGCTACATCCGTTTGGCTGAAAAAATCGCCAATGCCCAGGTCGAGCGCGCGCCCAAGCCGGATGGCGTGGTCGATCTCTTGCTGACGCCGTGGTCGGGCACCCGGGCAGGAGACATAGCGGGCAGGCTTCGGAAGACTCTGAAGCGAAGAGATCATCCCGAAAAATTGACGGGCTACCGACGGCTCGCCACCGCGCGAGTCGCACTGAGCGACAGTCGCGTCGTCGCCTGTGTGGATTTTGAAACGCTGGTGCGGGACGTCGTGCCCTTGACCGGTTGGTGGAAGGGTCTCTTTCAGAAGAAGAAAGAAGGGATTGTGAAGAAGGAGAAATTCGACGACGTGATCGAACGGATCAAGAAACCCAACCCAAGCGGAACCGATTTCGAGTTGTTTCGCTATGCGGCGTTGGTCGGCTTCATCGACAGTCTGTTGCAGGCCAAGTCCACGGAGGAAATCCGGCTGCTGGCCGAAGTGGCCCATCGATTGGGGCCGCCGCAAGACGAAACAACCACGGAGCAGGAAAAGGAGGAAGAGGAAAGCGAGGAGGAGGGCAAGTATAAGCTACCCGACGATGTTCGCGAGCGCGCAATAGAAATCATGCGGCCGGACCATAATGGGCTCGCCGGTGATCGCAAGGGAATTTTCCTAATCAGTTTGAACAGGCGTGCTTCACAAGCTCTCTTCGAATCCCGGGCCACGGTCAAGGCGGACGCAGCGAATCGCGTATTCGAAATCAATACGGAGGGCATTTCATTCGCCGTCATCGATGGCGGCGTCGACGCCACCCATCCGGCCTTTTTAAATCGGCACAAGGAAGACGTAAAGAAATTTCTCAACAAGCAACAAGAGGTTCCGATGGACATGCGTTTGATGCGGTCACGAGTGTTAGCGACTTATGATTTTACAATCCTCCGCGACATTATCGCTCATGCCGAAGACCTACGTAATATAAATAAAAATCCGGCCAACCCTGCGCTCAAACGGTTGCCCGAGGAGATCAAGCGACTTGCTCGTAAGAATGAGACAGCATTCACCCATCTCGCAACGCAAAACGAAAACCAACGCGATCTGGATTGGGAGATCGTGTCCCCCCTCATTCGAATCCGGCACGAAAAATTGTCGGATGACAACAGCAATGGCGGGGGCGGGAAAAAAAGGGCAGCGCGAGCCAGCAGGGCAACGGAAGTGGGTCCGTACATTGTTCCTGCAACCGATCACGGCACTCATGTCGCCGGCATCCTTGCGGCAGATCTCCCCAAGGACGAGGATTTCGATCGCCCTATCGTTGGCATGTGCCCAAATCTATCTCTTTACGATCTGAGAGTCTTCGACGCCAAAGGACGTGGCGACGAATTCGCGATCCTGTGCGCGCTCGAGTTCGTCGGTTGGCTGAATCGCGACCGATCGAACCCCGTTGTGCACGGCGTGAACCTTTCCTTGGCTCTGGCCCACGACGTCGACAGCTTCGCTTGCGGCCAAACACCCATCTGTGAAGCTTGCAACCATCTTGTCGGTGCCGGCACCGTCGTCGTCGCGGCGGCAGGGAACACCGGTTTCGAAGGCGGGGCGGGGACCGAAACGCAGAGCTTCGGAAGCGGCTACCGCCCGATCAGCATCACCGATCCCGGTAACGCCGACTATGTGATCACCGTAGGCTCGACGCATCGCCGCGATCCGCACCTCTATGGCGTGAGTTATTTTTCTGCGCGCGGTCCGACCGGCGATGGCCGGCGGAAGCCCGACATCCTGGCGCCGGGCGAGAAAATTACCTCGACAATACCTGGCGGACGCAGCCAGCGTATGGACGGTACCTCGATGGCTGCGCCGCATGTCGCCGGCGCCGCGGCCATGCTGATGGCCCGCTACCCTGAGTTGATCGGCCGCCCGCTCCAAATCAAGGAAATCTTGATGCGGACAGCGACCGACCTCAAGCGCGAGCCGAGTTTTCAGGGGGCCGGGCTACTGGACGTGCTCCGAGCCCTGCAATCCGTTTAACCAAGCGGTGGAAGCTATGGTGATCCTGGAAGCATTGAATGCGCTCTACGGCGACTGCCTTCTGCTCCGTTATCCCGGGCCAGACCATAAGGAGCGGCTGTGGATCATTGACGGCGGACCAAGAAGCGAGACGGTGAAGGGCGAGAAGATCGCCGTCTGGAAGGATGTTCTGCTGCCGCGCCTGAGGGAGATAAACCCTACGCGCCCGTTGACGGTGGCGTTGGGCATGGTCAGCCATATCGACGACGATCATATTAACGGCGTGCAGAAGCTGACGAGCACGCTCGTGGCGGCGCGGCCAGGCGACCCCGCCGCCGTGAAGTTTTCCCGCTTCTGGTTCAACTCCTTCGAGAAACTCGTTGGGCCGAAGCCTGCTGGCCTGTCCGGAGAGGCGGCCACGGCCTCGCTTCAGTCGCTCGTCGACGAATTGTTGCCGGAAGTCGATGACGAGCATGCCTCATTGATCATGCAAAGCGTCGGCCAGGGCAATCTTCTCGCCGCCGACATTCGCACGCTGCAACTGAGCGACAACCAACCCATCAATGGCGTCGTGATGGCGAAGAAGGGCCAGTCGAAAATTACCATCGAAGGCGCAAAGGTGACGGTGATCGGGCCATTGGAGAGCCGGCTAGAAGCCTTGCGCAAGGCCTGGGCGAAGGCGCTCCAGAAACCGAGCAAGAAAGCTAGGCAGGCTGCGCTGCAGGAGCTGTTCCTGCCCAAAAAGTCGATGGACAAGTCGGTGCCGAACCTATCGTCGATCGTCGTGCTCGTGGAAATCGAAGGGCGCAAGTTGCTTCTGACGGGAGACGCCCATGGCGACGACATGGTCGCGGCATGGAAAGAACTCGGGCTGGGCACAGGAGCTGTGCCTCTCGATCTGCTCAAAATGCCGCACCATGGCAGCATCCGGAACAGCACAAAGGCGTTTCTCGAATTCTTCGTCGCGGATCATTATGTCTTCTCGGCCGACGGCAAATACGACAACCCCGACGCACCGACTCTCGAAGCGGTGGTCAAGATGCATGGCGATCGGAAAATCGTGCTGCATTTCACGAACGAAGACGTGACTTGGGGTGATGCGTACGAACTCGAGAGGGGCAAGACAAAAGTTCGCAATCTTCGTGAGATGCTGACGGCCTTGCGTGCGGCTTATCCCGGTCCTTGGAACGCCAGCCTGCGGAAGCCGGACGAAAAGTCGGTCGTCGTGAAGCTGGCCTGATCCGGCGACTATAGGCTCAGGGACAGGGAGAAGCCGCTCACAGAGCTTTCGTGGTTGTGCGAGTTGCCAGCGCCGAGATCTTCGCGCCTGCGCACCTCTTACAATTCAGCCGCCCGTGATGGCTCCAAGGCCGACAATGCGCTAGCATCAAAACCGGACTACTCATTAGGGGCCCATCAATCGTGACGGAAACCTATATCGACTATTTCTTCGAGTGAGGCGACGCATCATGAAACGCATCATAATCTGCGCCGACGGCACCTGGAACGAGCCGGAGCGGCGCGACAAGAAGACCGGCCGCCTGCAGCCGACGAACGTTCTCAAAATCGCGCGAAGCCTCTTGCCGCGCGCTGCGAACGGGACCGAGCAAGTCGTCTACTACCACGAAGGGGTAGGCACAGGCGGACCGCTCGACACGGTGAGCGGCGGCGCCTTCGGATCCGGAATGGAGCTCAATGTGCGCGCGCTCTATCGCTTCATCGTCAATAATTATGCCGATGGCGACGAATTGTATTTTTTCGGGTTCAGCCGCGGAGCCTTCACGGTGCGCACCTTGTCGGGCTTCATGGACAAGGTGGGACTGCTCCACAAACGTGACGAATATTACACGCCAGAACTTTATCGTCTTTATGAATCAAGCGAACCGTACGGATCCACGAAGTGGGAGCATGCGTTTCGCAATGTTGCGGAACGGCGTCCTTGCCCCCCGATCCGGTTTATCGGAGTATTCGACACCGTGGGCTCCCTCGGGGCGCCGGGAGCCATCGGCCAACTGTTTGCCAAAGACAAATATAAGTATCACGACATCGGGCTAAACAACCACATCAAGAATGCATACCATGCTCTGGCGATCGACGAGCGGCGTAAGCCGTTCATCCCCAGTCTTTGGGAAAAACCGGCAAATTGGACCGGCGAACTCAAGCAGGTTTGGTTCGCCGGAGCGCACGCCAACGCGGGGGGAAGCTACAGCCCTGACGGGCTCGCCAACGAAGCGCTGCACTGGATGGTGCAGCTGGCTAAGCGTCACGAAGTTCAGTTCGACGACGCACATCTCGCGCACTATGTACCTTGCTTCAATTCATTCCTCGGCGACGAGATGTCGATGTTCTATCGAACCTTCGGTGAATATGTGCGTCCCATCGGCACCCAGCTCAAGGACGGCGAGGCGGTCCACCAAGCGGTTCTGGATCGCATCGCTCACGCCGAGTGCAACTACCACCCTGCAAACCTGCCGGCAGGATTACCCGTGGAGAATACAACTGGTATCACCAGGGGCGTCCCGTGCCCTCCACTTCAGTGAGCAAACTCGGCGCAATCTCAAAAATTGCCTCGCGGCGTCCCTGTCCACCGGAGGGTTATACCAACGGCTCCCCCCGGCTGACTAACGGGGATTTCCCCGGCGCGAATTTTCTGACTCGTTGGGCGCGAAGGAGATTCGTGCCGTGCCCGCAGCGGTGAAATTGCGAGAGGATTTTTCGGCTCAGGAGCTTCGGGCTGTGAATTGGCGTTGAACTTCGACCCCGGCCAAACAATAGCCATTTGTCTGATTTCGTGTCGGATTATACCTTTCAAACTGAAAATGATCGGCGTTCAACATTGACCCAGCCAATCGCCAAAATTGGACGCCATTTCACACCGTTATTGTAGAGCTGGCCCCGCTTGTTTGGACAGCTCCCCGCGGATTTTAAGTGGATCTCTGCCGGGGTTTGCTGAACGCGGGGCGTTTCGATTTTGTCGCGGCGTCGGGAGGGCGTAGCCCGACCAGAGCTGCGACAAAATCGAAGGCGACGGTCATGCGGCCATCGCCGTTTCCTTTATGCCGAAATAGGCCTCGTCGGGCGTGCGTGCGTCAAGACTCGAATGGGGGCGCCGCTCATTGTAGAAGGCCAGATATCGGCTGATCGAGGCGCGCGCCTCAGACACGCTGTCGTAGGCGCGAAGATAGACCTCCTCATATTTCACGCTGCGCCACAGCCGCTCGACGAAGACATTGTCCCGCCAGGCGCCCTTGCCGTCCATGCTGATGGCGATTTTCGCGTCCAACAGCACCCGCGTGAAGTCGAGGCTGGTGAACTGGCTGCCCTGATCCGTATTGAAAATCTCGGGCCTACCGTGTTTCGCCAGCGCCTCTTCGAGCGCCTCGACGCAGAACGCCGCCTCCATGCCGATCGACACGCGATGCGCCAGCACGCGCCGGCTCGCCACGTCGACGACCGCCGCGAGATAGACGAAGCCGCGCCGCATCGGGATGTAGGAGATGTCCATCGCCCAGACGTGGTTCGGCCTATCGATCGTCACGCCGCGCAGGAGATACGGGTAAATCTTGTGTCCTGGCGCAGACTTGCTCGTGTTCGGCCGCCGATAGAGCGCTTCGATCCCCATTCGCTTCATCAGCGTCGCGACATGGCGGCGGCCGACGACAACGCCCTCGCGCCGCAACAGATCGCGCAGCATCCGGGCGCCGGCAAAGGGACAATCGAGATGCAATTCGTCGAGGCGGCGCATCAGCTTCAGGTCCTCGACCGAAACCGGCCGGGGCTTGTAATAGACCGTGCTCCGCGAAAGGCCGAGCATCTTTGCTTGCCCTTTGATCGGAAAGGCGTGATCGCGGTCGATCATCGTTTTGCGCTCAGCAGGCCGGCTTTGCTGAGCGCGCCCTCTAAAAAATCATTGGCCAGGGTCAACTCGCCGATCTTGGCGTGAAGCACCTTCACATCGACGGCGGCTTCTTTCGGCTCCGCCTTCTCCTGCCCGAAAACGCCCGCCGCGCCTTCGAGCAACTGGCTCTTCCATGTCGTGATCTGGTTGGGATGGACGTCGAACTACTGCGCCAGCTCGGCAAGCGTCTTCTCACCCTTGATCGCGGCCAAAGCCACTTTCGCTTTGAACGCCGGAGAATGCGTCCGGCGGCTCCTCTTCGTCATCAAATGCTCCTGATTCGCAGCGAGAATCCTCGCCGCCTTCAGGCAGAAAATCCACTCACGTCACTGTCCGAATTTGCGGGGCCAGCTCTTTGTCGCGGTCACTGGGGTCAATGTTGGACGCCGATTTACAGCATGCGCTCGAGAAGCTCGCCAGCACGGCGCTCACGCCCGGCGCCGAAGTCGTCTCCGACGGCTTGGCCTGTTTCGCCGCCGTGACCAAAGGCCGGCTGCACGAACAAGGCTATCGTCACCGGCTCCGGCCCGAAGGCCGCCAAGACGCCGACCTTCAAATGGGTCAACACGGCCCTCGGCAACGTCAAGGCGCTGGTTGCAACTTACCGCGCGGTGCGGGAACGGCACGCCACGCGCTACCGCGCCGAATTCGAGTATCGCTTCAACCGCAGTTACGACCTTCGCGAGACCTGATTACGCCTGAAGGTCAGCCAGCTTGAGGAGTTGGTGGGGCATGGGGGCGGTTGAGAGAGCGACGGCGGCGAGACGCGGGATCATCTGGCCGAGATCATATCTTCGATTGAAGCGATACTCGAACTCGGCGAGGTAACGGGCAGCGTGCTTTTCTCGCACGGCGCGGTATGTTCCGAGGAGCGCCGCCTTGATGTTGCCAAGCGCCGTGTTGACCCACTTGAACGTGGGGTTCTTGACGGCGGCTCTTGCAGCCTTGGAGCCTGACCCGGCGATTATCGCCTTGTGCGAGCAACCAGCCTCAACGACGGCGGAAAAGCAGGCCAAGCCGTCGGAGACGACCTCGGCGCCCGGCGTCAACGCCGTGCTGGCGAGCTTTTTCAGCGCATGCTTGCTGAAGGCCTTTACCCGCCGCAAGATGATCTGATGCGGCTTGCCATCGTCGGTGGTCTGGACCGCGGCGACGAAGGGCGTCTTGCCTTCGGCGCCGCGCCCGGGAGGCCCGGAACGCTCGCCGCCGAGATAGGCGTCGTCCATTTGGATCTTTCCCTTCAGGCGTTTCGTGGCGTTGCGCTCGATCATGACCTGCGCGAGCTTGTGCTTCATCTTCCAGGCGGCGTTCTGGGTGATCCCGAGCCGTCGCGCGAGCTCGAGGCTGGAGATGCCCTGCTTGGTTTGCGTGAGGTGATACATGGCGGAAAACCACAGGCGCAGCGGCAGTTTGCTGGCGGCGAAGATGGTCCCGGCGCGCACCGAGGTCTGCTTGCGGCACGCGCCGCATTGGAACAGCAGGCGCATCCCGCGCGTCACGACACAGTGCGCCTTACCGCCGCAATCGGGGCATTCGAACCCGTTCGGCCAGCGCCAGTTGACCAGCGCCGCGTGACACTGCTCCTCGCTGCCGTAGGCCTTGTTGAACTCGGTCTCGCTGAGACCTTTCTGGAATTGCACCTTATTGCGCGCCATGGCCGAACCCTCCCAAAAACAGAATGTTCTGTTTTTGTTCTCACACGAAATTTCGGCTGACGCAAGGGCGTAATCAGGTCGCGAGATGATCCTGCGTCTCGCCAGCGTGGCCCTGGCATCCGCGCCCACGCCATACTCCCTGCTAAAGCTGGCTGACGCTCAGGCGTAATCAGGAAATGTTTTGCGCGTCATAGGCGACGGACGGGGCCTTCTCGCGGCGTGGGACTTCACGCCCCCTATGACATATCCCAGTTTTTATGAGAAGACCTTGGGCATCCACCCGCCCAAGGGTCACTGGCAGAGCCGCTCCAGTGCGGCCAGAACCTCCGTCATTCTGGCCTTCGTGTCGGTGTCCTGCAGCTGCCCGAGCGTCGCCTTCAGATCATTCAAGGTCGTGTCGAGTTTCCATCGGGCGGCGCCTTCCCTAGCGGCTTCCTTCGCCAGTTCCGCGGCCTTTTGCCAGTCGCCGTCGTCGAAAGCGGTTCCGAGCAGCGTCGCGCGAAGCCACGCGTCGGCGACGCCGAGTTTTCTTGCGCGCTCACATGCGGCGATGACGACGGTCGAGACGGCGTGCGCGCGGGCGGCGTCCCCTTCGCCATTGCGCAGTCGATAGAGCCGCGGCAAGCTGCTGGAGCAGTAATATTCGTTCAGGTTGAGCTCCATGCCGCGTTCATAGCTGTCGATGCATTTGTCGAGGTAGAACGACCTGTCGGCATCCGTCCCGGCGCTCGCAAAGAGCCGCTTATATCTTCCGCCCAACATTCCGAGCCGCTCAGGCGTGGGACCGCAAGCCGCGATGAGCGCTTCGAGCTTGGCGATTGCCTCGATAGGCTTCCCCGCGTTCGAGAGCGCAAAGGCCTCGAGCTCGCGCGCTTCTTCTTGTTCCTTGAATTCGTCGGGCAGCTTCTCGATGAAATTGGTCACCCATGTCCAATCGTCGGCGGTTCCAGCGCTGTCCTTGAGCATTCGCAGCAGCGCCAAAGCCGTCAGCGACGTCACGGGCGGCGTCCAATATTTTGCGACGATCTGCTTCGCCCCATCCATTCGCCTGGATCCGGGTAGGCCGCGAAGGGCGCGGATTTCGCCCTGAAACGCCGAGAAATCCCGCATCTGCTCCTGCATGGTTGACGCGGCGGCTTCATCCACTTTTGTCGGGTAGCCCTTGATCGATGCATGCACCGGCGAAAGCCCTCCCGCCAGCGTCTCGATCTTGCTCTTGATCGCCGCGACGATTGCTTTCGCCGTCTCCTCGGGAACATTCCCGTCTTGAAGCGGATAACGCAGCGCGCGCATCTGGGCGACGTCAAAAAGCGGCTTTGACCAATCCGCTGCAAGCAGAACGCAGCCCTTTCCTTTAGACGCGTGGCGAATGCCCACCGCGTAATAGACGTTCCCATTGGGAATGGTCATGTCCGCGAGCACGAGATCGGCGAAATACAATCGCTCGATCATCTGATTGATGATGAGGGAGCCGGTGTCCTGATCCGCGCGCACCGGCTCGTAACCGAGTTCCTCGATGACCGGTTCGTAAGCCCTATACCACAGAGCGTCGAAGTTGATCTCGGCCGGGCCACGGCCCGCTTCGACCTGCGTCGGTTTGCGGCCATAAGGCATGATCATGAAGCAGAGCGGTTTCGGCATGCCGATATTCGTTCGTCAGATTTCGTGAGCTTCAAGAGAGGCGGAAAGGCCACCCCTTTTTCTTACACTATGTGCAAGCGTTAGCGCCACAATTTGCGTGTGTCCAACCAGTGCGAGCGGCGGTCCCGTCGCGGATTGTGTTGGAATTTGCTGACGCGGTTCCGAGCGGCATGATGCTATCCGATCAAGCGGCGAGGTCAATGGGCTGATCGGAAGGCTTTTCGGCGAGGCTCTCCCATCCGTCCACCTTTCGAATCGTGATCTGACCCGAGCGGACGCTTGTTCCAAAGATCCCAGTCGCCCTTCACCTTGCGCCAAGTGCGGCTGACCACGTCCTTGCCGACCGCGCCGGCGAACACCGAATGCAAGGCTCGGCGCACCCGGCGCGTGTTGGTTCCGGCAAGATAAGCGCCGGCGATCGGCGCGTCGGTGGCCTTGGTGCGGCGCTGAAGAGCGGCGATCTTTAGATGGTAAAGCGCTCTATGGAGGAACTAGGCAATCGCCCGGATCCCGACCTCGCGAAGCGAGTGATCGCCAGCGTCGATGCCGGACTTCTCCGCCAGGGTTGGTAGGACGACCGTTCTCAGACCTTTGGCTGGCGGCTTCGCGGTGAAATCCTCGAAGCAACGGGTGCCGCAGCCGAAGCGCTTCCATGTTACGAGAAGGCGCTGGCGCTGAACCCGAAGATAGGTATCAATACCGATTCTCCTCAACTTCAAAGCTGGCGAAATACGGCTGCAGCATGTCACGGGCCTGCCCGTCGATGAGCTTTGGCTCGAGCGCTTGCCACGTCCGTGCCAAAGACCGAAAGGCGTCTTTATCGCGGCCGGTTTGCTTCACCGCCGCTAGGATGGACTCGATCGCCGGTTGCGCCTGAGAGTTCGTAAGCTTGACGGGCAGCGTGCGCAAAGCCTCCGCCAGCGACTGAAGCGCAGAAGGATCGGTAGTCTCTTTCATCGCTGCGAGTAAGTACTCGGTCACCGCCTGCACCTGCGCCTCTTTTAGCGTGACGGGCACGAGAAGCAAAGCCTGCGTCAGCGATTGAAGCGCAATAGGATCGCCAGTCTGTTTGATCGCCGTGAGGATGGTCTCAATCGCCGCCTGAGCCTGTCCGTTGGTGACCTTGGGTGTGAACGCGGGCAATGCTTGGGCCAGCGACTGAAGCGCAAACAAATCCTTGATCCGATTGATCGCCATGAGGATGGATTTGATCGCGGCCTGTGCGTCGATGAGCTTGACCGCGAGCAGGGACAAAACCTGCGCAAACGACTGAAGCGCAATAGGATCACTTGTCTGTTCAATCGTCGCGACGAGTGACTCGATGGCTACCTGCGCTTGCGACTCCGTAAGCTTGGCGGCGAGCGCCTGCAAAGTCTCAGCCCGCGACTGAAGCACCTTGCTTTTCTCGGTATCTTGCCTTGCCTTGGTAGTTTGCATTACCTTAAGGACGGATTCGATCGCCGCCCGTGCCTGAGCATTATTTAGCTTATCGGGTAGTGCCTTTAAAGCCAGCGCTAGCGACTGAAGCTGATTGGGATCAGAGGTTCGCGCGAACGCGTCGAGCACGATCCCGATCGCGGCGTGGATGTTCGCATCTGTGAGCCTTGAATTGAAGGCCGTCAAAGCAAGCGCAAGCTGCGGCAACGCTACAGGATTGCTATTCTGCTTGAGGGCTACGAGGATAGACTCGATCGTTGCCTGCGCCTGCGAGTTGGTTAGCTTGTCGGCGAGCGAAGGCAAAGCCTGTTTCAACCAACCAAGTGAATCGGGATCGGTAGTCTGCTTCATCGCCGCGAGGATGGACTCGATCGCTGTCTGTGCCGGCGTCCCCGTGAGCTCGGCCGTGACCGTTTCTAAAGCTTTTACCAACGACTGAGAAATTAAGGGAATACTGGCCTGTTTGAGCGCCGTAACGATGGGATCAATCGCGGCCTGAGCCTGCGCGTCGGTGAGATTGACCCGCAAAACCTGTAAAGCATGCGCCAGCAACTGATATGCAAAGGGGTCGGTCGTCGTTTTGATCACCGAGAGAATAGAATTGATTGCCTGTTGTGCTTGCGCTTCCGTGAGCTCGAGCGGCAAGGCATGCAAAGTCTGGACTAGCAGCAATAGACGTTCGGGATCGGTTGTCTGCTCGATCGTGGCGAGAACGAAGGGCACCGCCCCCGGCGCCTGCTCAGTGGCAAGCTTGGCGGCGAGCGCTGGCGCCTCCTTCAGCAATTGTGGAGCAGAAGGCTTGGCGGTAGGTCTGATCACCTCGACGAGTGCCTCTAAGGCCTTTCGTTCGTCCGCTCGCTGCAGTTCCTCCCGCAAACGCGCTTTGTCCGTGAATTTTTGACGCCACAGCATCATGGGCTTGCCAAGTACGTCGTGGAATATTTCGAAAGCATCGACGCCATTCGCCTTGACGGGCTTGAGCAAGCGGGTCTCTGTTGGTGTCAATTTCCTCAGCACTTCCGCCACTTCTGCGTTGGTGACGATTTCCTTGTAACGGCCTCCGCTGGCCTGTCTGCGGTCTTCGCTGATCTGTCTTGCCAAATCGTTGGTAGGATAGGCTATTTTACTGCCGCTGCTCGTGATCAGGTTGCGGAAGATATCGGCGCAAAGCGCTTGTTCCTTCTCGGTCAACCCGCTAAGGATCCGTTCGACATGCTCGCGGGCGATCTGTTGGACCCCGCCAAGCCTGTTCGTCAACGTGTCGAGCCGGAGCGATTTCGCGTCCCGGCCGCCTTCTTCGGCCCACAATTTCGTCATCGTTAGCTGAAGATACGGCAGTTCAATCGGCTCCAATCCAAGCGAGCCAGCGGAGTTGACAATCAGTCGGCCGCCGCCCTGTCGCAGGTCGGTGATGAGCTTCTCGACAAGGGCGTCTTCAACTTCGACTGGGGCGACGCCCTTCCGATAGATTTCGTTGTATTGACAGATCGGGCCGCGAATGGCCTGTTTCGCTGCCGAGTCATTCAGATGACCCAATCGGATCGTGGTTTCAAGAATTCCCGGAAAAATCGCTCGCAGCTTGTCTAGCAAGTGCAAGGAGTCATCCCGCAAGGCAATAAGCACATGCAAATCAAGCTCTCGCCGCGCGAGCAATTGGCCCAACCCCAGTTCGGCCGCGGTGAACGAGTTCCCGGTTTTGTAAAGGAAGTATTCCTCGAATTGATCAAGTATCAGTAGCATCGGCTGCTTGGTAGCCCGCAACGCGCTCACCGCCGCCCGCGCAAATCGAGTATGACGCAGCTTCCCTCCAATCGGGCCCGGAAGTGCGTCACGAACCGCTTCAACAGCGCGATGTTCGATCGTGTTCGGATCCTGCCAGTTGCGCAGCATCGCGACCGTCCACGCCCCGCGAAGCCTGAGGGCAGCGGGCAGTCCGACATTGACAACTGAACTCTTGCCGACGCCGGTAGGCCCATACAATACCGTGATCGGCCGCGAAACGACGTGGTCCGCAAGAACCCTGCTGTCCTGCTCGCGACCAAAGAAAAAGCGTTCGTAAGCCGGCACGTATGGATCCAGGCCGACATAGGGGCAGTCGCGGGGGTCAAGATGTTCTGTCAAGTTCCGCTACCAGACGGTCCGAAAATTCCAGTAAATCCACGGGGTAGATGTTAAGGCTTGAGGACTGCCAGACCCGCTGTTCGGCATCGCTCCGGCCGCGGACGACGGCCCAGCAGCGAACGTCGCCCGGTTTTATTCGTTCCAGCAGTTTGCTGAGAATAACACGGACGTTCCAGTCCTCCATACTGTAACCGAGGAACAGGAAATTTTTCCCCTCCATCAGACTTTCTATGTAGGGTGGTATGTAATTTCCCTGATCACGACCGAGATAATCAACATAATCTTTCTCCGTGATTAGGTAGCTGTCGTTGTTTCGATCTTTCCGGTCAATGCTGCCATGCATCTTGAACAAGATCGGCGCTGTTGGTTCACCTGATTGAGGGTCAGTCAGCCGCTGCCGAAGGTCCGGGCCCGAGCGCGCTATTGGCTCCAACGTCGCGCCACCTGTGCTGACCGCCAGGCCCTTGCTCAGCCTATCCACGAGAATGTGCGGGCCGCGGAACGCCAATGCGCGCTCGAGCAAGTCGTCATAGTTAGTGGTGACGTACAGCGGGATCTTATCGATAGCGGCGAGCCTCCTGTGTAGTTCTCCCGGCGGCGGCATAGCCTCGAATGCATGCCGGAGTTTGCGTTCAAGGGCGGGGCGCGTGCATTGAACTTGAGCAAAATACGAAGCGATCAGCGCCAGTCCGGGAGGCAAGCCGACATGCTTTTGCAGCACCGGCCCGAGTGCGTTTTTGAAGTGATCCACCGAAACGCCCGGCGATGCCTCGGCAGCCGTGTTTGCAAGTTCCAATAGTGCGGCTTCATATCTCGCATTGGCCGCGCCATAGCTGGTGGCTCGCGCAAGCATGGCAGCCAATTCCGCTCCGAACGGTAAGTATGGCCTGCCAAAGTCCCACCCCTTTGCGTCCGGTGGGCGATATACGGCCGACGCCGCCGAGCCGAAGAATGGAACCACTGTTCCATTCCGCAGCTCGTCTGCAATAAACTCATATGGGGGCTCAGTATCGCTCATGGTCGTAGCGTGGCGTTCAAATGCCCCTTCGTCATGCCCGTCGTATACGCCACCGCGAGCTCCCGGCGAGAGTAAAGAGAACGTCGGGCCGGTTAGTTATGCGGAAGGGGTACCCCGGCGCGCCGGCGTCTGGCTTGGATTCGCCCATCTAGATAATCACCGTAACTTAACCGGGATTTGCCGGATAGGCCTCGGTTCGGATGTAACTTTCCCCGAATTTGCCGCCTTTGACAAGGCCGCGAGGTCACGAAAACTGCCGCCGGGAGCTTAGAGCGGAATCCGATCAGGCTGTATCATAGCCGCAGGCTTCGAAGTAGTTTGCGCATTCGGCGGGCTTGAAGATGTCGGCGCAGGCTTCGAGGGCGCGCATCAGGCCGGCGACGCTTCGCTCGGCGATCTTGCGCAAATAGGCTTTGAGCTTGGAAAAGGCCTTCTCAATCGGGTTCATGTCGGGGCTGTAGGGCGGCAGGTAGCGAAGCTCGGCGCCGCCAGCCGTGATCAGCTCTTCGACCCGCGGTCCCTTGTGGGCGGGGAGGTTGTCCATGACAACGACGTCGCCTTTCTGGAGCGTGGGAACGAGACATGTCTCCACCCATTCCTCGAAGAGGGCTGCGTTGATTGGCCGGTCGAAGGCTTTGTGCGCCACGATGCCGCGAAGGCTTAACCCTGCAACGAGCGTGACCGTCTTATAATGGCTGTGCGGCACGGCGGCGCGTAGCCGCTGTCCGCGCCGGCAACGTCCGCTTTTGCGCGCGAGATTGGTGGCGGCGCCGGTCTCGTCGATGAAGATGAGCCTCGAAGGGTCGAGATCGAGCTGTCCGGAAAACCAGTCCAGACGCCTCTTCAGCACGTCCGGGCGCTGCTGCTCGGCGGCATGCGCGCTCTTTTTTTAAACGTGACGCCGTGACGATCGAAGAAGCGCCACAACACCGAGACCGAGAAATGCGCGCCGCAGTTGTTGATCAGGCGCTCTTGGATCTCGAGCATGGTGATGTCCGGCCGGCGACGGATCAGGCCCATGAGATAGTCGTGATGGGCCTCGAGGCGGCGGGAGCGGCGATCGCCGCCTGAAGGCTTGGGCGAGATGTCGCCCGTCGTTTCAAATTGCTTGACCCAGCGAACGGCGCTGGCGATGCTGACCTTGAAGAGCTTGGCTGCGGCATTGCGCGACAGCCCGTCCAAAACCACCGCCTCCACCACGCGTTTGCGAAGATCGTCGGAAAGCGCCATCCCCGCCGCCTCCCCCCGCGGCGGGAATCATGAATCATGAGGGTTATGTGATGTGCGCGGCGCGACGCTGGGGCTTGAATCATGAGGGTTATGTGATGTGCGCGGCGCGACGCTGGGGCTTGGTGGAACGCGCACATCATATAAGCCTGATTGAGCTAAGCCGCGGGTCGTTGCCCGCTATGGCGAAAGCCCAGGTCGTCGGGCTTTGAGGGGAGATGGAACGGCCGCCTTGCGCGAGAAGCGGAGGTCGCTAGCGCCCCGAACGAGGCTCTCGTCGTGATCTCGAGTGACGGCGCGAGACTGTTGGAAGGTTCGTGGGCAGCTCGGTGATTGCAAGAAGGTCGGCAAAGACGGGTCTTTGGCCACGCGGAGCCGTTGCGATGTCCCATGGGGCGACGCGCGTGCTCGTGAGCGACGACTTTTCGAGCCTTGGGCATGACGGGGGCGCTCATGAGGTGTCGCAATAGAAGGGGCGAACGACGCCGATGCGGCGCATGAGGCCGCCGCAGTCCGGGCAGACGTTTTGTGGAGCGACGGCCTCAGTGGCCGGGGCGGCATCGGCGTTCGCAGCGGCCGGCTCCGCGGCTTCGGCAGTCAGCCCCGGCCTGGCTTCGCCGATGAGCTTGCGGCAGCGTTCGATATTGTCGCTGCGATCGCCCCTGGCGAGGAAGCCGTAGTGGCGGATTCGGTGAAAGCCGTCGGGCAGGACATGCAGCAAAAAGCGGCGGATAAACTCGTCGGCTTTCAGCCGCATGACCTTGCGTTTGCCGCCGCAGCGATAGTCCTTGTAGGTGAAGGCGACTTCCTCGTCGGCGATCTCGACGATGCGCGAGTTGGAGATTGCCGCGCGATGCGTGTAGCGCGCGAGATAGCCGAGCACCTGCTCCGGCCCGCCAAAGGGCGGCTTGGCGTAGACCACCCACTCCACTTGTCGCAGCGCGCTCAGGCGCAGGGCGAACGCCTGCGCCTGCGCAAGGGCGGCGAGCCCATTGCAGAACTGCAGCTCGCCGCGCCGGAAGGCGGCTTCGAGTCCATGGGTGAACAACTTGCGGAACAGACGCGAGAGCGCCAGCACGGGCAGGAAGAAGCCCGGCTTGCACGAGACCCAGCGCTCGCCGTCGAGAGACGGACCGCCGCCCGGCACGATGCAATGCGCGTGGGGGTGATAAGTCAGCGTCTGGCCCCACGTGTGCAGCACGGCGATGAGGCCGACGCGCGCGCCAAGATGCTTCGGGTTGGCGGCGATCGTCGCCAGCGCCTGCGCGGCGCAACGCATCAGCAGCCCATAGACCAGCTCCTTGTTGTGAAAGGCGATCTCAGCCGCCACCGGCGGCAGCGTGAAGACGACGTGGAAGTAGGGAACCGGCAGCAGCTCGGCCTTGCGGGCCTTGAGCCATTCCTGCTGCGCCGAGCCCTGACACTTCGGGCAGTGGCGATCACGGCAGCTGTTGTACGAGATGCGAACCGCGCCGCAGGCGTCGCATTGCTCGACATGCCCGCCCAGCGCCGCGGTGCGGCAGGCCGCGACCGCGCCCATGACGCGGCGCTCGGAGCGGCCGAGATGGGCGCCGTGCGCGTCGAGATAGGCGCCGCCGTGGCGGCGCAAGACATCGCCCAATTCGAGCGCCGGCCGCTGCACGGCCTTCGCGCTATCGCGGCGGCGTCATCTCCAGCGACAACCGGTCTAGCGGGCTCTGAACGCTGGCGATCAGCTGCATCGAGACCTTGGCGTAGCGCGTCGTCGTCGACAAGCTCTCGTGGCCGAGCAGCGCCTGAATGATGCGGAGGTCGACGCCGTTCTCCAAGAGATGCGTGGCGAAGCTA
>CAVRKL010000003.1:0-408389 GCA_963722205.1 uncultured Alphaproteobacteria bacterium | reverse complement strand
AGCGGCACAAACATCTCTTGCGAGCGTTGCCGCCAGCTCGCCACGTAATCCTTTACGATCGTGATGCGCCCGGTGAAGCCATGCTCGTCCCGCAACCGCTCGAAGATCCGCTTCGACGTATGCTGCTGCTTCTTGGGCCGGCTTTTGTCCTCTTCGAGAATGCGGTCGATGATCGCAACAAACGGGTCCAGCTTCGGCCTGATCGGCGGCTTCAACCGCCGATAGCCAGGCGGGATCGAGAACTTCAACATTTTCGAGACCGTTCTCGGGTCGATCCCAAACCGCCGCGCCGCCGCCCGCTCGCTTAATCCCTCTATCCGGACTGCATGCCGGACCTGAAAATAAAGCTCCACCTGCTTCATCCCCCGCCCTCGCCAAAAACAGCAAAGGGCTGCTCAAATGCCGGATTTTTACTCCGGCGCAACCAACCATCTCGGTTGCTTCATTGAGGGATTTTCGCTCCGGCGCGTACAGTTCAGATCGGCCGCGGCCAATGCAGAAGAAATCTGATTCACGACACCGGGCACGTTCTCATTGGCGATCGCCAGACGAGCTCCCGCACCCCGAGGCAGCGTGACTTTCGGGAAATTCACCGAGTTACGGATCTCGCCGTTTTCCAGGAAATCTAGGAGAGTTTCGGCGACCGAGTTAACGCAGTTGGATTCCGCTTCTGCGGTTGACGCGCCGAGATGCGGCAACACGATGGCGCGCGGCTGTTCTAGCATCGCGCGAGTTGCGAAATCGGTGACGTAGGCGTGTAGCTTGCCTGACTCCAGAGCTGCGCGAACTGCAGCCTCGTCGACGACCCCGGCGCGCGAGAAGTTAATGAGGACCGCTCGATCATTCAAGTTTGCGAGTCGCGGCGTGTCAATCAAGCGCCTTGTGTCATTGTCGAGCGGAATGTGGAGCGTGAGAAAGTCCACTTTGGTCAGCAGATCGTCGAGACCGTTAAGGCTGACAACCGAGGGCGATAATTGCAGAGCGTGTTCAACTGACAGGAGAGGGTCAAAACCATAGACATGCATCCCCAATTGCAGCGCCGTGTTGGCGACCCGGACGCCGATGGCCCCGAGACCGACCACGCCCAATTTCTTCCCCGCCAGCTCAATGCCGCCAAATCTCTTTTTCTCTTTTTCCACCTGCGTTTGAAGGGTTACGTCGTCGCCTTGCAGGCCTCGGACGAAATCGGCTGCGGCGACGATGTTGCGCGAGGCGAGAAACAATGCCGCGATCGTCAGTTCTTTGACGGCATTGGCGTTGGCGCCAGGCGCATTGAAAACAGGTATGCCGCGTTTCGAAAGCGACTCTACCGGGATGTTGTTTACCCCGGAGCCGGCTCGGCCCACTGCCAACACGGTTCCAGGGATCGGCGCGGCATGCAAGTCATGCGAACGCAGCAGAATTGCATCCGGCCGCGAGACGTCCGAACCGATCGAGAATTTTCCCCGGGGCAGCCAGTTCAGCCAATCAGCGGGAATGTTATCGTATGTCTGCACGTTGAACATGGGCTATCCTCGTTGTTTCTCGAAGGCGCGCTCGAGGGACATGGTTCGGAGGCGGAGCCCGGGCCGATCAGCTAACTATTGGTTGCGACAATTTGGTCGCCTGCACGCGCCTTAGATTCCCGCGCCGTAATTGAACGACTCGGTTTGGGCTTTCGCCTGGGTCACATTGCTTTTCGGCGGGACGCTGTGGGTTAGCCACACATTGCCGCCAATCGACGACCCCTGACCGATGGTGATGCGGCCTAGTACGGTCGCGCCCGCGTAGATGACGACATCATCTTCAACAATGGGATGCCGCGGCTGTCCCTTGATCAGAGCGCCGCTCTCGTCCGTTTCGAAGCGCTTAGCGCCGAGCGTCACCGCCTGATACAGACGGACGCGCCGCCCGATGACCGCGGTTTCGCCAATGACGACTCCGGTTCCGTGATCGATGAAGAAGCCTTCGCCGATCTCCGCCCCCGGATGAATATCGACGGCTGTTTCGGAATGCGCGATTTCGGAGACGATTTGCGCGAGCATGGGCACACCGGAGAGATAAAGCTGATGCGCGAGGCGATGGCGGATGACCGCAGCGACGCCCGGGTAACAGAAAACGATCTCGTCGATGCTCTTCGCTGCGGGATCGCCATCGTAGGCCGCGCGGATGTCCGTATCCAGCAGCGCACGGATCGCCGGCAAGCTCGTCGCCAGTCCGGTGACGATATCGAGCGCCTTCTGTGCGAGATCGCCATCAGCGTCGCCACCGTCAGCGAAAAGCGCGAGTTCTCGTCGGACTTGATCTTCGAGCGAGCGAAGCGAAGCCGCGAGCGTACGCGCCAGGAATTCCCTGGTCTTCTCAGCCGTCAGCCCCGGAGGCCCGAAATGCCTGGGATAGAGGACCGAAACCAGGCCTCTGACGATCTCGGCGACGGCTTCTCGTGAAGGCAGATCGGGCGGAGGCGCTCCATGATAGCGCTTGTTCTGCGACGCGGCGCGCAGAACTTGTAACTCATCAAGGATGGAGTCGAGATGCTTGTGACTCGGCGCGCCGGCGGCGTGGAGAAGGCTTGCGGTCACGCGGCCACCCCCTGCGCGTTGAACAGCCCTTCAAAAAGAACGGTGCTCAGATATCGCTCACCCGAGTCAGGCAGAACGACGACGATCGTCTTTCCTGCATTCTCTGGACGCTTGGCGAGCCGAACGGCAACTGCGGCGGCGGCCCCACAGGAAATGCCCGAGAGAATGCCCTCCTCGCTTGTCAAACGGCGCGCGTAAAGGATGGCTTCTTCGTTGCTTACGGTTTCGACCTCGTCGACGAGCGACAAATCGAGCACGTCGGGGATAAAGCCCGCTCCAATGCCCTGGATTTTGTGCGGACCGGGCTTTTGGAACTCGCCGGCGAGCGTTTGCGAAAGCACCGGGCTCGCCGCCGGCTCGACGGCGACCGAGCGGATCGCTTTGCCGCGCTGATGCTTGATGTAGCGAGAGGCGCCCGTGATCGTGCCGCCGGTGCCGACGCCGGAGACGAGGATATCGACGGCGCCGTCGGTGTCGTCCCAGATCTCCGGGCCGGTGGTCTGCTCGTGGATCGCGGGATTGGCGGGGTTCTTGAACTGCTGCAGCAACACATAGCGGCCAGGATCGGAAGCGGCGATCTCCTCGGCCTTGGCGACGGCGCCGCCCATGCCCTTCGCGCCTTCGGTGAGGATCAGATTGGCCCCGAAGGCGAGCAGGAGCTTGCGCCGTTCGAGGCTCATGGTCTCGGGCATGGTCAGCGTCAGTGGAATACCGCGCGAGGCGGCGACAAAAGCGAGCGCGATGCCCGTGTTCCCGCTCGTCGGCTCGACGATCCCGCGACCGGGCCTGAGAAGTCCGCGCTTTTCCGCGTCCCAAACCATGGCGGCGCCGATGCGGCACTTCACGGAATAGGCGGGGTTTCGGCCTTCGATTTTCGCCAGAACGGTTGCCGGAGCGCCGTCCGTCACTCGGTTGAGGCGGACCAGCGGCATCCGGCCGATGGAATGCGAGTTGTCTTCGAACCACGCGGGCATAGCTAGTTCTCCTAGTTTATAGAACATATAGACTAAGCTAGCGAGCTTGGCAACGCCGTTTCCTAATGGCCTTTGCGCTATGATGACGCAGGGCCGGCGAGCGCCGTTACGAAGCTCGCCCAGGCAGCGGGCGACGCTGCCGATCTCGATGGCGAGATCCTAAAAGGCTTCGGGTTCGCCATGCCTCGTCCTCAAAGAGACTCAATCCGCCGACGGGAGCGGCAAACAAGCAGGAACGCGGCGCAAATCCGCGCCGCGCTCGGTCCGCCATGCTTGCTTGCGCGCCCCCGCAGAGCGCCTTTCACTTCAATTGATCCGCGATCTTGTCGACGCCGGCCTTGGCGCAAGCCTCGTCCTTCTCGCCTCCCGGCGCGCCCGAAACGCCGACCGCGCCGATCACGGCCTCGCCGAGCTTGATCGGGAGCCCGCCCTGAATGGCGATAACCCCCGAAAGATTGGCTTGGCCGGACGTCGGATTGTCCTTCACGCGCTGCGCGAACTCGCCCGAGGTGATGCGGAAGGTGCGCGCCGTGTAGGCCTTGCGCTGGCTGTTCTCCAGCGTGTGCGGCGAGGCGCCGTCGCCGCGCAGCGCCGCCAGCACCTGTCCCTCGAGCCCCACGACCGTGACCGAAACCTTGTACCCCTGGCCCGTGCAAGTCTCATAGGCGGTCTGCGCTATGGCGAGCGCGATCGGCGTCGAGAGGACCTTTTGCGTCGTCAGCTCGGCCCCGGCCGGGGTTGTCACGAAGGAGACACCAAGGAGCGCAAACCCGAGTGCGGCGAAGGATTTTGGAATCATTCAGGCGGACCTTTAGTGGAGGACGACGACGAATCCAATCATATGTCTATCTAGACCATCTGTAAAATATTTTTTTGGAATCGACGACCCTCGTCGGCTTGCGTCAAAGCTCGAAGAAATAATTCGTTATATCCGGCAGATAGGTGAGGACCCGCAGAGCATGGCACGTCAAATCTAGCTTGACCCCGCGATGCCGAGGCTTTATTTCCGTCTATGACTATAGGAATTTCGAATGCCCGCACCAACACCGACCCCCAGTCCGCTCGCCGGCCGGCGACATCGCCCCACTGAGAAGCTCGGGGTAATCGTCGCCGAGCGGCTGCAGCGCCTCATCAACCGCAAGGGGCGCACTTATGAAAAGATCGCCGATCTCAGCGGGCTCGAGGTAGCGGAGTTGCGCCGCATCGGCCGCGGCGAGGAGCCGCCAACCATCGCGCATCTGTGGCGCATCGCCAATGCGCTCGGCGTGCCCTTCGGGAGTTTGATCGCCTCGAAAGAAAGCTCGAGCCTGCTCGTCATGCGCAAGATCGAAGCGCAGGCCCTTCGCTCCGGCGACGGCGGCTTCGTCTCGCGGGCGCTTTATCCTTATGACTCTCGGCGCCCGGTCGAATTCTACCACGTCACGATCGCACCTTCGCATATCGAGCGATCTGAGGCGCATCCGCCCGGGACGAAAGAGACCCTCGTCGTCGCCGAAGGCTCGATCGAGGTCGTCGTCGGCCGCGAGCCGCCGGTGCAGCTGGACGAAGGCGACGCCGTCGATTTCCTCGCGGACGTCCCGCACAGCTATCGCAATCTCGCGGTCGTGCCAGCGGCGATCTATCTCGTCATGTCTTACGAATCGCCCGCCGCCGCCGATAGCGCGGCTTGAAAAGCGCGCCTTCGAACGGAATGCGTCGTTCATCGATTTTGTATAGGTTTACGCTTTCGATTGAAATAATAATCTCAGTATCTCGCGCAAGCGTTCAAGATAAATGATTGCGGTACAGTCTAAAACCCAGTATAGGACATCCATTGAGGGCTTTGAGCCGCTCGATTTAGAGAAAATCAGCTGCTTCGCAGCCGAGGCGCGCGTGCGGCGCGCGTCCTTCTCCATGCCCCCGAGGGAAATCAATGACTGCTGATCCGGAAATCCGCCGAACCTTGAGCGAGTCGGGGGCGCGCCAGCTCGCCAATGCGACAAAGACGCGCCCGCAATGGTCCGGCATCACGCCGCGCTGGCTCATCTCCTTCCTGCCCTGGGTTCCGGTCGAGGCCGGCATCTACCGTCTGAACCGCGTGGTGGAATCGGTCGCGCTCACCGACGCCGACGTGCAGTGCAGCCCGGCCCGCGATCGCGACGCCGACCTGCCCGAGACATTCGTCCCGTACGAGGAGGCCCCGCGCGAATATTCGATGAATGCGGTGACGACAGTTCTCGACGTTCAAACGCGCGTTTCCGATCTCTACAACCACCCCTACGACCAGATTCAGGAGCAGGTGCGGCTTCTCACCGAGAAGGTGAAGGAGAAGCAGGAGTCCGAGCTCATCAACAATCCGGAATACGGCTTCCTCGCCAACGCCGCGCCGTCGATGAAGATCAAGACGCGCACCGGCGCGCCGCAGCCCGACGATCTCGACGAGCTGATCACCAAAGTGTGGAAGGAGCCGGCCTTCTTCCTCGCGCATCCGCGCGCGATCGCGGCTTTCGGTCGTGAAGCCACGCGCCGCGGCGTGCCACCGCCGACCGTGACGCTCTTCGGCAGTCCCTTCATCACTTGGCGCGGCATACCGCTCATTCCCAGCGACAAGCTCTATATCGACGACAAGGGCAAGACCAACATTCTGCTGCTGCGCACGGGCGAGAAGAAGCAGGGCGTCATCGGCCTGTTCCAGCCGGGCGTGCCGGGCGAGGTCGCGCCGAGCCTGTCGGTGCGCTTCATGGGCATCAACCGCAAGGCCATCGCCTCCTATCTCATCTCGCTCTACTGCTCGGCCGCGGTGCTCACCCATGACGCGCTCGGCGTGCTCGAGGACGTCGACGTGGGCAAGTATCACGACTACGGCGACAAGTACCACAAGCACTGATCTGTAGCCCTGAAGCCGGCGGCGCGGAGTTGCCGGCCTCTCGACCTTCGTCAAGGAACGCCCAGCATGTCATCTGCGCAGTCGATCCCGGCGTCACCCAACATGCCCGCGACCGACGTTCCCTCCCCCGAGACGCTGGAGCATCACACGCCCGCGCCTTTCGATCCGCAGATGATCGCGCAAATGGCCAACGCATTTTTCCAGCTGCAGCCGCATCAGGCGCCGCCGGCGCCGATCGCTCCCGGCGTTCCGGTCGTCGCTCCCCTCGCGCCGGACGTTCCCGCGCCGTCGGTCGTCACGACCGTCGCGCCCTATGCGCCGGCGCGGCCGTCCTATGGCCCGCCCGACATTCCGCCGACGACCATTCCGTCGGTGGTCCCGACCCCGAATGTCGCGGCGCCGGCGGCGCCGACCCATTCTCAGCCGGGCTCGCGTCCGCTCGGCATGCCCGATCCGCCGCGGCCCGGCGCTTCCGTCGGCGCGCTGGAAGCCGACGTTCCGAACGCGATCGATTATGCGTCGATCCCGCGACTCTTCGGGGAAGCTCTCGCGCTCTCTTCGCGGGAAGACGCCGCATCACCGCTCGCTCCCGCCTCGGCGCCGGTTCCGGGCGGAGCGGCGCCGCGGCCCGCCGACAATCTTTATTTTCTGCCCGAACGCTCGCCTTTCGGCGCGCCGGGAAGCGTTCCCTCATCGCAACCGGCGGAGGCGCCATACGAACAGCCGCCGGCGGCTTATTCCGGTGCCTCGGCGGCCTCTCCGGGCGCGCCAGCGGCTTATCCGGGTGCGTCGGGGGCGGGGAGCCATCCGAACGCGCCGGCGGGCTATCCAAACGCCCTGGTGGCCTATCCGGGCGCCCCGGCGACCTATCCGAACGCCGGCGCGTCGCCCGGGGAAGCCTTCGTCATTCCGACGCCGTCGCAATCCGATCCGCATCGGCTGTCCGACGCGGCGTCGCTCGCGACGCCGCCGGCGCCCGGGCCGGGCTTCGAAGGTTTCGACAGCACGCTTTCTCCCGGCGCGGCGGGGCCAGCGGCGAGCGACGCGCTGTATTTCACGACGCATAGCGGCGGGCATCCCGGCCTCGTGGAGACGGTTCCCGCCCAGCCGAAAGAGCCGGCGCCGGGCTACTCGCCGCAACTCGCCGAGAGCGCGCCCTTAGCGCCAAAGCCCTTCGATCCTTATCGCGTAAAGCGCGACTTTCCCATTCTGCAGCAGCAGGTGCACGGCAAGCCGCTGGTGTGGCTCGACAACGCCGCGACGACGCAAAAGCCGCAGGCGGTGATCGACCGTCTGTCGCATTTCTACGCCTATGAGAACTCCAACATTCATCGCGCCGCGCATGCGCTCGCGGCGCGCTCGACCGACGCCTATGAATCGGCGCGCGAGAAGGTGCGGCGCTTCCTCAACGCGCCCTCGGCCAAGGACGTCATCTTCGTGCGCGGCGCGACGGAGGGGATCAATCTCGTCGCGCAGGCCTGGGGACGGCGCAACATCCGCGAGGGCGACGAGATCGTTGTCTCCTGGCTCGAGCATCACGCCAATATCGTGCCCTGGCAGCAGCTCTGCGCCGAGAAGGGCGCACGGCTGCGCGTCGCGCCGGTCGACGATCGCGGCGAGCTCATTCTCGAGGAATATGAAAAGCTCCTCAATCCCTCGACGCGCATCGTCGCGATGACGCAGGTCTCCAACGCGCTGGGCACGGTGACGCCGGTGCGCGAGATCACCGCGATGGCGCATCGCCACGGCGCGCGCGTGTTGATCGACGGCGCGCAATCGGTTCCGCACAAGGCCGTCGACGTGCAGGAGATCGACTGCGACTTCTTCGTCTTTTCCGGTCACAAGGTCTTCGGCCCGACCGGCATCGGCGTCGTCTACGGCAAGGACGACGTGCTGAGGGACATGCCGCCCTGGCAGGGCGGCGGCAATATGATCGCCGACGTGACCTTCGAGAAGACGATCTTTCAGGGACCGCCCGAGCGGTTCGAGGCGGGAACCGGCAACATCGCCGATGCAGTCGGGCTTGGCGCCGCGATCGACTATGTCGAAGGGATCGGCATGGAGCTGATCGCCCGCTATGAGCACGATCTGCTCGTCTACGCGACCGAGAGGATGCCGACCGTTCCGGGCCTGACCTTCATCGGCACGGCGCCGGAGAAGGCGTCCGTGCTGTCCTTCGTGCTGCAGGGCCATGACCCGATAGACGTCGGCAAGGCGCTCGATCGCGAAGGCATCGCGGTGCGCGCCGGCCACCACTGCGCCCAGCCGATCCTGCGCCGCTTCGGCCTCGAGGCGACGGTGCGGCCCTCGCTCGCCTTCTATAACACCTGCGACGACGTCGACGCGCTGGTCGCGGCGCTGCTGCGCCTGCAGAACGGCCGGAGCTATGGCGTCTAAAAGCGAAGTGCGGACCAGGATCGTGCGCGATCGACTCGGCGCTAGCGCCCCATCGCCTGCGCGAGCAAAACGCGCCATCAGCACTGCGACGATTGCGCTCGCGAGACCGCGTGTCCGGCGACACTCGCAATGATCGAGGCGCAACGCACAGCTCGCTTTGCCCCGATGCTCGACGCTTTTGCGCGCGAGGCGCAACCCTTCCAAGCGCCCAAGGCTTAGAGAAGCCGCCGAGAATCAGGCTCGGTGTCGAGGAGGCCGCTCGTGAGCCTTCTCGTTACGAAAGGCCTCAACCGCGGCGTTGCGCCTCGCCTTCTCCGCCTCGCTTGCCTCCCGATCATAGAGAGGCGTCTCGAAATCCACCTCGGGCAGGTCCAAATCCACATCGGCAACCGCAGCGCGGCCAGTTGCGTTAAGGCGAGGAAGTTCGGCGGGTCGCTCAGACGTAGCCATGATTTTGCTTTTCCTTGCTCACTCTCTTTGTGCGCTTCTCGGCACAGGCGCACAGCTGACCGCGGATATAGCTTCGCAACCTTGCACAGCAATACGCCCGCATCGATCCATTTGGTCTATAGATTCAGTTGACTATATCCCTGCGGCCAGTTAGGCTTCTCAAAACTCTCATTGAGGGCTGGGAACGCGGTGCTGACGAAAAAGGGCAAATACGGCCTCAAGGCGATGGCGCATCTCGCGCAATTTCCGCCGGGCGAGTTCACGCATGTCGTCGACATCGCCGAGGAGCAGAGGATCCCCAAGCGCTTCCTCAATGCGATCCTCTTCGAGCTCAGAAGCTTCGGATTCGTGAACTCGCGAATGGGCAAGAACGGCGGCTACACGCTCGCCCGCGAGGCCGAGACGATCACGGTCGGCGAGATCGTGCGCGCGATCGATGGGCCGCTCGCTCCGATCGCCTGCGCGAGCAAAACGCGCTATCAGCCCTGCGACGATTGCGTGAGCGAAACCAACTGTCCGGTGCGCCTCGTGATGATCGAGGCCCAGCGCGCTCTTTCCCAGGTCCTGGACAATTGCTCAGTCGCGCAGATGCGCCTGATGGGCGAGAGAGGAATCAACGCGCCAAGTCTCGAAAAGAGAACCCGTCGCGCCGGATGAATCTCACGGCGCTTAGAGACAAAGCCGAGCAGGCAGAGCGTTTTCTCAAGGCCATGGCGAACGGGCGCCGGTTGATGATCCTGTGCGAATTGCACAAGGGCGAGATCGCAGTCACGCCGCTCCAGCAAAAGCTCAAATTGGGCCAAGCTTCCCTCTCGCAGCATCTAGCGCGTCTGCGCCTCGATGGTCTGGTAAAGACACGCCGCGAATCTCAGACGATTTACTATTCGCTGGCGAGCGACGACGTCGCGCGCGCCATCGAGTTGATCTACGAAATTTTTTGCGGAGGAACCGCTGCAAAGCGGTCCCCGCGCAAGGCAGGGCGCAAGACGACCACGCGCCCCGCGACCAAATAAGGTAGGAAAACTTAAGCCTTATTGCGACTTGGGCCAATAACCCTGCGGCGCACCTGGCGGGCCGACCTGGGTCGTCTCGACGGGACCCACGCCGATGATCTGCACAATCACTTCCTCGTCGCCGGCGCCGTCCCAATGTACCCCGCCCGCCGGATGCAACATGTACGCGCCGGCTTTCAACGGCACGGCCTTTTTGAAGTCGAGCTCGGGACCGGTCCCCGTCCACCACACACCCTTGATTACCGTCGCATGACGGTCCTGGGAATGGAAGTGCGGCGCGGAATGCGCGCCCGGCGGAAACTTGTTGCGAACGACATAAAGGCCGGGCTTCGACGGATCGCCGAACAAGACTACCGTTTCGGCGCCGAGGCCGAGCGGGCTTTTGAAATGCAGCTCCTGGGGATCGAGACGGATGAAACCCTGACCATCCTGGGACGCCTGCGCCGCCAGGACGAAATACAGAGCGCACGAGCCCAACAAGCTTGAAACGAGTAGCGCTCGCGCTCTTGTTTTGGTCACGATCTCCCCCCTTCGTTCAGGCGCCGCCGGGCGGCGGAGCCGCTTCCTCAAGCTGACATCGCGTATCATACTTCTTTAGTATATTTCAAGGCGTCGGGTGCACCCTGGGTGTCCAAGCACGGCCCGTCCCTGCGCATTTTTTGCTCCAGTTTGTCTGACGTCTCTTTTCTATATAATCTCGATAGACATAAATCCTCACCTCCGTTAATATGATCTGAATAGTAGGATTATCCGCGCGGCTCCGAGCGAGTCCGCGCGCCTTAACGCCAACTGGGGCCTGGGAAATGAGAAAGACGATCGGTTTTGGATTAGCGACGCTGCTCACCTCCGTGTCGATCGCGGCGCTCGCCACCAGCGACGACAAAGCGGCGGCTCCGGCCGCAGAGGCCGCGCCGCACACGGACGCCGCCGCCAAGCCCGCCTCCAAGCCCTTATGGTCCTGGCAGCCGGTGCAAGAGCAGTTCCTGCCAGTCGTCGCCAAGAAGGAGTGGGTGCGCACGCCGCTCGACGCCTTCGTCTTGAGCAAAATCGAGGCGAAAGGGCTTGCGCCCGCGCCGGAGGCGGATCGCGCGACCTTCATTCGGCGCGCGACTCTCGATGTCTGGGGCGTGATCCCGACGCCGGAGGAAGTCTCGGCCTTCGTCGGCGACACGTCGCCCGACGCCTATGAGAAGCTCGTCGATCGCTTGCTCGCCTCGCCGCGCTATGGCGAGCGTCAGGCGCGCCTGTGGCTGGACCTGGCGCGCTACGCCGACAGCTCCGGATTCCAAAACGACAGCACGCGTCCCAATTTCTTTCGCTATCGCGACTACGTCATCAACGCCTTTAACGAGAACAAGCCTTATTCGCGCTTCATTCAGGAGCAGATCGCCGGCGACGAGATCGCGCCGAACGATCAGAATGTGCGCATCGCGACGGCCTTCCTCGCGGGATACCCCGACAACTCCAATTCGCGCGATCTCGTCCAACGCAAATATCAGATCACGACCGACATTGTGGATACGGTCGGCCAGGCCGTTCTCGGCACGACGGTCGGCTGCGCCCGCTGCCACAATCACAAGACCGACAAGTTCTCGCAGAAGGACTATTATTCGCTGCAGGCATTCTTCGCCAACACCGCCTTCGACGAGAAGGCGTCTGCCGCCAAGGGCGAGCAGGAAGAACAATATCTTAAAGCGCAGGCGATCTACGACGACGCCACGAAGGACATCCGCGAGAAGCAGAAGGCGATCATCGACTCGGTCCGCGAGGCGGCGCTGAAATATCACAAGGAGCGCTATCTCACCGACAGCCGCGAGTCGATCTTCAAACCCAAGGATCAGTGGAACGCGCTTGACCGCTGGGTCAATCACCGTCTCGAGGCCGTGACCGACGATACGGCGCTCTCGGCCTTCTTGCGCTACGCCGCCGAGGACAAGGAGGCGCCGGAGCACAACGACGAGATCGTCAAGAAGTTCGAGGAGTATCAGAAGCTGACGCAGGAGCTGCGCAAATTTGCGAATAAAAAGCCGGCGCGCGGCTCAGAAACCTACACGACGGCGACCGAGCTGGGCCATTCGGACTCGCCCCGGACTTTCATCTTCTTCGGCGGCAATCACGAGCGCCCGCTCGACGAGGTGCAGCCGGCCTTTCCCGAGGCGATCACCGCCGAGACGCCCGACATCAAGCCGCTCGAAGGCTCGTCGGGTCGGCGCACCGCGCTCGCCAACTGGCTCGTGAGCCCTAGCAATCCGTTGACGGCGCGCGTCTTCGTCAACCGTATCTGGAACCAATATTTCGGCAAGGGCATCGTCGCCACGGTCAGCGATTTCGGCAAGGCGGGCGACAAGCCGAGCAATCAGGAGCTCCTCGATTACCTCGCTTTCAACTTCGTGAAGGATGGATGGAGCGTCAAAAATCTGCATCGCCAGATTCTGCTCTCCTCCACCTATCGCCAGTCTTCGAACGGGCGCGAGGAAGTCGCCAAGGCCGATCCCGACAACAAGCTTCTCGCGGTCTTCCCGCGCAAGCGCCTCGAGGCCGAAGAGATCCGCGACTCGATCCTCGTCGCTTCCGGCAAGCTCAATGAGCAGGTGGGCGGTCCAAGCGTCTTCCCGCCAATTCCGGCGAACCTCACCGGGGGCGGCAATTTCAATGCGGATCCTTCGTGGACCACCTCGAAGGACCCGAAGGACTATGCGCGCCGCAGCCTTTACATCTTCACTCGGCGCAGCCTGCCCTATCCCTTGCTCGAAACCTTCGACATGGCTAACGCGCAGCAGATCCACAGCAAGCGCGATGTGACGACGACCCCGCTGCAGGCTCTGACGCTCATCAACAGCGACATCATCTTCGGCTGGTCGCAGGCGCTCGCCGGCCGGATCATCAACGAGGTCGGCTGGAACGAGGACGCCCAGCTCGAGCGGCTCTACCAAATCCTCTTCGCGCGCCAGCCCAAGAACGAGGAGAAGGAAGCGCTCAGAACCTTCCTTGTGCAGCACCAGAAAACGCTCGTCGAGAAAGCCGACGACGGCAAGCTCGCGCTCGCCGTTCCCGTCGGCGCCAAGACGAAGCCGGAAGATCCGCTGAAGGCCTCGGCCTTCGTCGACCTCGTGCACACCGTCCTGAACTCCAACGAGTTCGTCTACCGCTTCTGAACCGACCCGCCAACGATCTCAAAAGGAAAAACCCCATGCTGATCAAAACATCGCGACGCGAATGGCTGCGCAGCGCAGCCTATGGTGTGAGCGGGTACGCCGTGAGCGGACTCATGCCCGGCGGCGGCTGGTTCGGCGCGCCGCTCGCCAACGCTACGGACTTCGTCGATCCGCTGGCGCCGAAGGCTCCCCATTTCGCGCCGAAAGTGAAATCCGTCATCTGGCTGCATATGGACGGCGCGCCGAGCACCTTGGACCTCTACGACTACAAGCCGGAGCTCGTCCGCCTCGCCGGCCAGGAAGTGCCTGATTCCTTCCTCAAAGGCATCAAGACCAGCACGCAGGGTGGCGTCGGCAAGCTCTTCGCCTCGAAGCGCACGTGGAAGCAATATGGCGAGAGCGGCGCCTGGTTCTCCGACTGGCTGCCCAACATCGCCCAGCACGCCGACAAGCTCACCTTCATCAAGTCGAGCGTGACGGTCGGTGCCACGCATGACATCTCGATCCTAAAGCTCAACACGGGCGACGTGAGCCCCGGCCGGCCTTCGCTCGGCGCCTGGGTCGTCTATGCGCTCGGCTCCGCCAATCCCGATCTGCCGGCCTATGTCGTGCTCTATGGGGGTCAGCGCGAGCCGCGCGCCGGATCGGTCAACTGGAGCTCCGGCTTCCTGCCGGCGGTCTATCAGGGCACGGCCTTCCGCCCGACTGCGGAGCCGATCCTCTATCAGGCGCCGCCGGAGCTGGTGGGCCTCAAGCAACAGCGCGACAGCCTCGACCTGTTGAAGAAGCTCAATGACATCAGCGCCACGGCGCATCCCGAGGACAGCGAGCTCGCAGCGCGCGCGCGCTCCTACGATCTCGCCTATCGCATGGAGGCGACGGCCCCGGAGGCGGTCGATCTCTCGAAAGAAAGCGACGCCACCAAGGCGCTCTATGGCCTCAATGACGATGGGTCGAAGGAGATGGGCACGGTGCTCTTGCGCGCGCGTCGTCTCGTCGAGCGCAATGTGCGGTTCGTTCATGTCGTCACGGGTCCGATCAATATTCTCGGCCAGGGCGACGACGCGAGCTGGGACGCCCATCGCGCGCTCGAAAAGAACCACGAAGCGCACACCAAGGCGATCGACAAGCCCGTTGCGGGACTGCTCGCCGATCTCGCGCAGCGCGGCCTGCTCGACCAGACGCTCGTCGTCTGGACCTCGGAGTTCGGCCGCACGCCTTACGGCCAAAGCGGCGATGGACGCGATCACAATCCTTGGGGCTATACGCAGTGGCTGGCCGGCGGCGGTCTGAAGCACGGCTTAAGCTATGGCTCGACCGACGAGATCGGCCTGAAAACGGTGGAAAATCCCGTGGACACCTATGACGTCCACGCCACCGTGCTGCAGCTGCTTGGCCTTGATCACCTCAAGACGATCTACCTTCGCGCGGGCCGCTCGGAGCGCCCGACGGTCGTCTACGGCAAGGTGGTCAAGGACATACTGGCCTAGGCGTGCGGATCGCCATGTCCAACAGGCTGTGGCTCCCGACGGCGACGATCGCGCTTTCGCTCCTCGCCTTGCAAGGCGCGAGCGCGGATACGGCAAAGTCAATGGCGATCGAGAAATTCGCCTTCGACCCGCCAACGCTGACCGTCTCGGTCGGCGAGCGCGTGAGCTTCGTCAATCACGATGAGCTCCCGCACTCGATCGTGGGCCTGCGCGAGGAGGCCGAGATCTTTCGCTCGAACGAGCCGCTGGACCAGGACGAGACCTTCGCCGTCGTCCTGGACCGCCCAGGCGAGATCGTCGTGCGTTGTGGCCTCCACGCGTCGATGAGCGCCAAAATCATCGTGAAGCCATGAACTCTCGCCGGCGGAGAGACGAAATAGGACGCAGGGTTGGTCGTGAGAATGCAGGGGCGCAAAATGGGGTGGGTTTTTGGGATGACGCTCGTCGCTGGCGCGGCCGCCGCGACGCCCCTTCCGGACTATCGGGACTACGACGACGATCTGATGCGCGATCTCGAGCGCACGGTGAAATATTTCGAACCCGACATCACCGCGCAGAACGCCGACTCGGCGCTGGAGGACGCCGAGGTGCTCGCCGGCGGCTTCCGCTACACGGAAGACTATTTCCGCAAAAAGCCGGGGACGGATGACGCCGTCGAAATTTCACGCAAAGGAGCGAAGCTCATCGCCGCAGCGCGCAACTCGATCGGCAAGGCCGATTTCGAAGCAGCGGCCGTTGCCGCCCGCGAAGCGACGGCCGTCTGCAAATCCTGCCACGAGATCTACAAGCCGCGTCTGGCGCGCTGAGCTTTGCCCTCGCCGCCAACGGAGACCTGATCCATGACTCCCAAAACCGCTGCAGACTTCCCGCCCGAGGTGTTGAAACTTTTCGATCTCTTCGTTCACGGATTCATCGATCGTCGCGGCTTCCTCGACGGCGCGAAAAAATTTGCGGTCGGCGCAACCGGCGGCGGGGCCTTTCTCGAGGCGCTCTCGCCACGCTTCGCCGAAGCCCAGCAGGTCAAGCCCGACGATCCCCGCATCAAAGGCAAAACGCTCGAGGCCCCCTCTCCCGGGGGTTACGGGACGGTCAAAGGCTACTTCGTCCAGCCTGCGAACGCCTCCGGCAAGCTCCCGACAATTCTCGTCATCCACGAGAATCGCGGTCTCAATCCGCATATCGAGGACATCGCCCGGCGTCTCGCGCTCGAGAATTTCATCGCCTTCGCGCCCGACGCCCTAGCGCCGCTCGGCGGCTATCCGGGCGACGAGGATAAAGCGCGCGAGCTCTTCTCCAAGCTCGATCAGCCGAAGACGCGCAACGACTTCCTCGCGGCCTTCAATGTGCTGAAGACCTGTCCGATCGGCAATGGCAGGGTCGGCGCCGTGGGCTTCTGCTATGGCGGCGGCATCGTGAATTTCCTTGCCACCAGGCGCCCGGATCTCTCCGCGGGCGTGCCCTTCTACGGCGCCGCGCCGCCCGCGGAAGACGTCCCCAACATCAAGGCGCCGCTGCTCCTGCAATTCGCCGGCGCGGACGATCGCATCAACGCCGGGTGGCCGGCTTACGAAGCCGCCCTCAAGGCCGCCAAGGTCGACTACGAGGCCTTCATTTATCCCGGCGTGCAGCACGGCTTCAACAACGACACCACGCCTCGCTACGACGAGGCCGCCTCCAAGCTCGCCTGGAGCCGCACGGTCGACTTCTTCAACAAGCATCTGCGCAGCTGACCGAGCGCAACTATTGTCCTACCGGAGTCACAACTCATGAAAACCGCTTCGATCCTTCTCGCCGCTCTTCTCGCCGTGTCGGCTTCGTCGACTCTCGCCCAGCAAGCGAGCGCCCCGGCCGCGAGCGGCGCACCTGCGGCTGCCCCCACCGTCGCCCCGGCGAACGACCCCGCCTACACATACAAAACTTTACGGCTCAATCGCGCGGCTTTCGATTCGCTGAACGCCCGTCCGGAACAGTTGCTGATCATCGATCTGCGCCGGCCCGACGAGCTCACGAAGAATGGCGGATTCCCCGTCTATTTCAGCCTCCAGCCTTCCGACGTGCAGAGAAGCCTGTCCTTGATCCCGCGGGATCGGCTCATTGTCCTCGTCTCGAACCGCGCGCATCGCGCGGGCGCCGTCGGCGACATTCTCTCGGGGTTCGGCTTTCATGTGGTCGGCGCGATCGGGGTTCTCGACTATCAAGACGAAGGCGGCGTGCTCACTAAGCTTCAGCCGCCCCCGCCGAGAGTTGCCGCGAACGCCGAGAGCGCCCAACCGGCACAGCCCACCGCTCAGCCCGCGAAGCCCTGACCTCGCCTTCGCCCATGACCTTGGGAGAGAACGCCATGCGCATGATGAAATTTGGCGCAGCGCTGCTTGCGGCGTTTTTTTGCCTACCGGCCGATCTCGCGCAGGCGACGCTGAAGATCGGCGACGCCGCGCCAGATTTTTCAATTCCCGCCGCACTCGGCGGTCAGGAATTCAACTTTTCTCTGGCGCGACAGCTCGAGAAGGGCCCCGTCGTACTTTATTTCTATCCGAAATCCTTCACCCGTGGCTGCACGATCGAGGCGCATGAGTTCGCCGACCATCAGGATGATTTCGCCGCCGCCGGCGCCTCGGTCCTCGGCGTGTCGAGCGATCCGATCGAGGTCCAGAAGGAATTCTCCTCGAAGGAGTGTCGCGACAAATTTCCCGTCGGCGCGGATCCCTCACTTTCGACGATCAAGGCCTATGACGCCCGCCGCGACAAGCTGAGCCCCAGCGGCGGAGAGGTCGCCGACCGCATCTCCTATGTCATCGCGGACGGCAGAATTGTCTTCGCGCTCGTCGACTCAAACGCCGTCCTTCACGTCCAAACGACGCTCGACTTCGTCCGCAAGTGGAAGACCGAGCATTCGCATTGAATCCCGATGTCCGTTTCCCTCGCATGGAGCAAATGAGTATGAAGCGAACTCCCCTACTTCAACGTCGCGTCCGGCAAGCGAGCGCTGTTGCGCTCTTCTCCCTGCTGCCGCTCGCGAGCGCCTGGACGCAAGGCGCGCCTGCCCCTGCGGCGGCGCCTTCGCCCAGCCGAATCGCGGTCGAAAATCGCCGCGCCGCCTATCAGCTCATCGGCAACGCCTTCCGTTATTTCGGCGGGGTCGCCAAGGGAACGGTTGCCTATGACGAAGCCGAGGCCTCGAAGCGCGCCGCGCGCATCGCTTTCCTCGCCACGATCCCCGGGGAGAATTTTCCGGAAGGCTCGAATGTCGGCGAACCGGACAGCAAGGCCAAGGCCGACGTTTGGAGCGCGCGCGCGGACTTCGACCAGAAGCTGAAGGATTTCGGGTCGCACGCCGCCAATCTGGCCGAGGTCAACGCCAAGGAGAAAGGCGCTACCGACGCATGGAAGGCCGCCGTCGCCTCGCTGGCTCAGGACTGCAAGGGCTGCCACGATCAATACAAGGTCAAATGATCGCGCGTCTTACTTGACGCGTGGCGGGGCGCCCGTTCGCGCCATCTCCTCTTCGCGTGGAACGGGACGCTCCGCAAACTTTCTCAATTCTCGAATGGAATCGCCATGACCGCCGTCGAACGCGACCGCCCCGCCTCTTCGGAAGTCCAAGTCACGAGGGCGCGCCGCCTAGTCTGGGATTGGCCCGTGCGCGTCTTCCATTGGGGCTTGGTGATTTCGATCTTTGGCGCTTTCGTCACCAACCGGCTTGGTGTCAGCTATTTCGCCTATCACGCATTCTTCGGGTACACGGTGATTGTTCTCGTCGTATTCCGGGCTTTGTGGGGCTTCGTTGGACCCAAGCACGCGCGCTTTGCGAACTTTGTGAAAGGGCCGAAGGCCGTGTTGCGCTACATCCATGCCAGCGGACGCGGCTGGAAGACGCGGCACGCCGGCCATAATCCGCTCGGCGCGCTTATGGTGCTGCTGCTGCTCGGTCTACTCGCGGCGCAAGCCGCCTTCGGCCTCTTCGCCAATGACGAGATATTCGAGACGGGGCCCTTCGCGGGACTCGTGTCGAAGAGCATGAGTCTCGATCTGACGTCGCTTCACCGCAAGCTTTTTTATCTGCTCGCGAGCGCGGCTGCCGTGCATGTCGGCGCCGTGCTCTGGCATTGGCGCGTGAAAGGCGACAATCTGATCGGCGCGATGGTCACCGGCAAAAAGCCGGCTCATCTGGTCGAACGGCACGAGGAGATAAGATCCTCGCGCGGCCTGCGCGCCCTCGCGCTCCTACTCGCCATAGGCCTTGCCTTCGCTCTGCTGCTGCATTTTGCGCCGCCGACCGAGTTCGACTCAGCCGGGCTTTAACCGACTGCCGAGCGCGCCGTCTCTTTTAGGCTCGACTTCCCCGCAGACGCGCTTCTCAGCTACGGGCGCCAGCCGCGCTTAGACGAGCTCCGGGCCCCTGCTTCATGAAGCGCGCGTAAATCCTACTGTTGCACTTCTGCAACAGCTTTCAAGAATCTTCAGTTCCGCACGAAATAGGAAGCTCCTGTCGCTTGACGTCCGTCTATATTCCTACCTAGTTTATAGCATTGAAATTGCCGCCCAAGGCCTGCGAGAGGCAGACTGGCGCGATCCCGCCGAACATCGGCGGCCCTGTGAGGAGCTTGAAATGCGTCGTGATGTGCCGCCCCTTCGTTCGCGTCTCCTACGGAGCTCGACGCTGACCTCGCTCGTGGTGATTGGGAGCGTTTCGTTTATCGGATCCAGCGCCCCGCAAGCGCTGGCGCAATCGGCGCCGGCCCAGGGTCAAGGCGCCGCCGCACCCGCACAATCATCGAAGCCTGCCGCGTCCGCGCAAAAACCGGCGCGCGCGGCGGCGTCAAAGCCGCAGCCGCAGGCGGGCACCGCCCAAACTCAATCGCAGCCTGCTCAGACGCAGCCTTCAGAGCCCGCGGTCGCAGCATCGAGCGGTCCCTCGAGCGCAACGGTCGAGGACGTGAAGGTGACGGCGCGGCTCCGCGAGGAGAAGGCCCAGGACGTTCCCCTGCCCGTCAGCGTCGTCGGCGGGAAGACCGCCGAAGTGCAGCTTCTCGACCGCCTCCAAGACCTGGCCACGAAAGTTCCGAACTTCGTGCCCTACATCACCAATCCGCGCACCTCGGCCATCGCGATCCGCGGCATCACGGGCATCTCGGGCGGCGCCGACGGCTCTGAATCCGCGACGGGCATGATCGTCGACAATGTGTTCTTCACGCATGTCGGCTTCCAATGGGCCAATTACGTCGATCTGCAGTCGTTCGAGGTCGCGCGCGGCCCGCAAGGCACGCTGCTCGGCAAGAACACGACCGTCGGGGCGGTGGTCATCCACACGCAGCTTCCGTCCTTCGAGCCGTCAGCCACGGTGGACACCTCGTTCGGCAACTATAACCATTTCATCGAGCGGCTGAACGTAACGGGACCCATCATTCCCGAGACGCTCGCAGCGCGCGCGACCTTTTACCTCGAGAAGAGCGACGGCTGGATTAACAACTTGGGGACTGGCGCCCCCGGCATCTTGGACAATAACCGCTGGGGCGTGCGCGGGCAGCTCTATTACACCGGCGACGAACTGACGGACCGGCTTATCTTCGATCGGCTGCGCTCGGATGAAACCAACAATTTTTCCCCGCCTGCCTTCAATTCTTTCCCGCTCTATGCGAACGGCGCGATCGATACGCCCTTCTCTACGACTCTCGCGAAGCGCCTCCACTGGCCAGTAACCAGCCTCGATCCTTACAATCCGCAACTGGCCAACCTCGGCAATCTCGACCAGCGCACGACCGGCCTCTCCAACGAGATCAACCACCCAGTCGGTGAGGACACATTCACGTCGATCGCAGCCTGGCGCGAATTCACGCTGCATCCGCGGAACACCTCCTCCACGAACGGAAGCAACACGATCGGACAGGACACCGACATCGCCGCGACCGGCTATGACGTCTACGTCGACCAGTATTCGTTGGAAAACCGTCTCGCTTCGCCCAAGGACGAGACGCTCGAATGGACGATCGGGACCTATCTGCTGCGAGAAACCGTCTTGTCGCATGACCGCGAGCAATATGGGTCGCAAGCTGCGCAATGGTTCCTGGCTAATCCGTTGGCCAGTCCGTCGCTGCTCTGGGGCACCACGTCACATCAGGACGGTATTGCACGCACCTTCAGCGCGGCGGCCTTCGCCCAGACCTCGTGGCATCTCGACGAGCAGTGGACGCTCACGACGGGCTTGCGCAACACTTATGAAATCCGCGAAGGCTCCGACTTCGGCTGGATCAACGGCAATACCACCGCTCCCGGAATCAGCGCGGTCTCGACGGCGCTCGGCGGCTACAGCTTCTTCGATACGGGCGGTCAAACGCAGCGGACCGACTCGCTCTCGGGACTGATCAACCCCTCTTATCGCTACAACGAGAACATCCTGGCGTACACCTCCGTCGCGCGCGGCGAAAAATCGGGAGCCGTCAACACGAACGCGCTGCCGCTCTTGGACAGCAAGGGCAATTTCCTAGGGTTCCAGCCTGTTCTCACTCATCCGGAAGTGTCCTGGGACTATGAACTCGGCGTGAAGACGAACTGGCTCGACAACAAGCTCATCGTAAACCTCAACGTCTTCTGGAACGACATCTATGATTTCCAGGCGGTGCTCGTAAACGCGGGATACCTCGATGTGACCGGCACGCCGCTGCGCAAGACGTATCTCGGCAACATTCCGCAGGTGCGCACACGCGGCTTCGAGTTCGACACACGCTGGAGCCCGATCGAGCGTCTGTGGATCAACTTCTCCGGCCAGGCCACGGACCTGCGCTATGTCAGCTTTCCTCAGGCCGCGCCCTCCAACGACTGGCTCTGGCCAGCAGCGTCCAACATCAACGGAATCGCCGCGCCGCTCTTCGTCAACCTTTCGGGCCAGCGCATCACGTCGGGTGTAAGCGGCAACGCGCCTTTCTCGCCCTACTCGTTCAACATCGGCGCCAATTACGAGCATCCGCTCGGCGCGGCGTTCAGGGATTACGGTTATGCGCTGCCGGTTTCCGCGTTCGGCTACGCCAACCTCTCCTGGTACTATCGAAGCCAGCTTTCCGAGCCCCTTTCCCTCTATTATCTCGGACAGCCGTCCTACTCGCTCATCAACGCCGGCATCGGATTGAAGACCGACGACGGGAAATACAGCGCGAACCTCTGGGTCAAGAATCTGGCGGACGCGCGCTATCTCATCGGCGGCACGATCGGCAACAACACCGCGCCGGGGACCGTCACCTTCGGCCCGAACACCCCCCGCACCTTCGGCGGCACGCTCAGCGTGAAGCTCTATTGATTGAACGAAAGAGCGCGAGCTCTTCCGTTCTCGAGCGGGCCCGAGACTTCTCCCCCTCGGGCCCGCTTTTTTGCGGCGCCGAACACAAGATCGTCGTCGACTGAATTTTTCGCGTAGCTCGCGTTTCACCGCTTCGGTAGCAAGTGCGTTTTGGCAAGCTGCGTCTTCGCAACAGCGACTGTGTCCTCGCTGCAACAGCGACGAGAAAAAGAGTTTCTAAATCTAGTTTCCTAGTAGAAAGAGTTGATTTGCTCGCAAAAGCGCGAGAAGGTGAAGAGGCGAAAACTCAACAAGGTCCGCGCCGGGCGGCGCCAGATGTAACCGCAACGAGGTGTCCCAATGAAAAGGCTTCTTCTCGCCACAGCCGCCGTCGTGGCGTCGATCGCGACTTCAGCGCATGCAGCGGATCTTCCGGCTGTGAAGGCGGCACCGGCGCCTCCGCCGCCGCCCCCAGCGTGGACAGGGTTCTATCTCGGCGCGAACGCTGGCTACGATTGGTCCATCACCAACACGATCCAGCAAACCTATCTCGAAACGCTTCCGGGCGGTTTCGCGACCGAGGCGGCGCTTGGAAATATTCCCGGCCTCCAGTCCGTCAGGACCAATGAGTTCATCGGGGGCGGCCAGGTCGGATGGAATTACCAGTGGGGCAACCACCTGCTGATCGGTCTCGAGGCGGATATTCAAGGCCTGGCGGGAGGCGCCGGTACAGCCAACCTGGTCTCGACCAACTCGGCGACATCCTTCTCCAAGAGCCAGGGATCTCTCGGCACCGTAAGGGCGCGGCTGGGCTACCTCGTCAATCCGGTTTTTCTCGTCTATGGCACGGGCGGCTTCGCCTATGGGCAGGGAACACTCTCGGCCAACTACTTCGGGATTTGGACGCTCGCGCCAAAGAATGTCGTATCGGCGCAGCTCAACGACTACCAGACGCAAACGCTCACCGGCTATTCCGTCGGCGGCGGCGCCGAATGGCAGTTCCTGCCGAAGTGGAGCGTCAAGGCCGAATATCTTTATTACAATCTCGGCTCGATACAGACGACGGGCGTTCAGCTGAATTACAAATCGGGCGGCGTCGCCGCACTTACGACCGCGCGGTCCAACGCGCGCTTCGACGGCAGCGTCGTGCGCGTCGGCGTGAGCTATCACATCAAATGGGGCGGCGCGCCCAAGATCTTCAACGTCGAAAAAATCGATCAGTTCCTCGACTGACGGCCCGCGCGGCCGCAATCCGCCTTCGGCCGCCTGCGAGGCGCGCCGAGGGCGGAATTGAGGAGACGGGTCAATTTATCTATTGTGTCTATCGGATTTATAGTGTTAACTCGCCCTTACGCGCTCCCTCAAGAGAGACACCGACAGATGACGCTAGCCGCCGCGCCCAGGTTCGATGCGCCCCTTCAAGAGCCGGACCCGGCAGAGACAGCGACGGAAGGCGGCGCGCAGTCGCTGCTGCATCTACCGGCTCCGCCGGCAAACCATGCCGCGCGCATCGTCGCGATCGTCGCATATCTCGCCCTTCTCGCGGCCTTCCTCACCGTCGGCTTCCACGCCAACGAGACGCCCGTCGAGGAGCTACAGGTCGTCGAGCTTGCGCCGCTGCCCGCCGAGGAGGAAACGCCGCCGGAGGATGTTCCGCCTCCGCCGGAGACGATGCCGCTCGACGAGCTTCCGCCGCCGCCGGCCTTACAGCCGATCGCGCCGGTCGAGCAAAAGAAGCCCATCGAGAAGCCGAAGCCGATCAAGAAGGTTGAGAAGCAGAAACCGATCGAGCGAAAACCGGCTCCCGCCCACGAAGCGCGTCCCAGTCACGAGAGATCCAGCGAACGCGAGCATGCCGAGCGAAAGCCTGCCGCCGTGGGGCCTCGCGCGCAAGCCTCGGAAGCGAAACCGGGCGCGACCATGTCAGCAGCCGCCAACGCCTTGCATGGGTGCCTGCAACGCGCCGCTTCGAACATCGACGCTCCGCGTTCCGGTCGTGTCTCCTATCACGCGTCGATCAGCGCCTCAGGCTCGGTCACCTCCTTCTCGATCTCGTCTTCTGGAAATTCGGCTCTCGACGGCCTCGCCAGCCGCATCGGAGCGCGATGCAGCTCCGTGCCGGCGCCCGGGAAACCCGGGTCGCTCTCCGGCACGATCACCTTCAGCGGCCCCTGATCCTCTCATCAAGAAACGAAAGGCTATCGCATGAGTGACGCAGCAAATACCGCCTCGGCGGCCCTGGCGCATACATTGACGCCGATTGAGCTCTTCCTTCAGGCCGATTCGATCGTGAAATCGGTTGTGGTCATTCTGATCCTTGCAGCGGCCTGGGGGCTGGGCGTCACCGCGGAGAAGCTGGTCCGCCTGGCCATCCTGCATCGCCGCGCCAATCGTCTCTTCGACAGCATCCGGAATGGATTGCCGGTGTCGAGCGTCGCCGAAGGCTTCGCCTCTGAGTTGCACGACGATCCGCTGGTGCAAATCTATAAGGCCATGGTCGAGGAATATCAGCGCTCGCATGAGCTGGCGTTCACCGAAGCCCAGCGAGACAGCTTGCAGGAGCGCGTGCATCGCGTGGCGCAGCTCGCAAGCTCCGCTTCCCTCCATCACCTCCAGGACCGGCTGCCGAGCCTTGCGACGATCGGCGCGGTGGCGCCCTTCGTCGGACTCTTCGGCACAGTGTGGGGCATCATGAATTCCTTTCAGGGCATCGCCGCCTCCAACAACACGAGCCTCTCCGTCGTTGCGCCGGGCATCGCCGAGGCCTTGTTCGCGACGGCGCTCGGCCTCGTCGCCGCCATTCCCGCCGTGATCTTTTACAATCGCATCAGCGGCGACATCGCCGCCTATGGCAGACGCCTCACCTCCTTCATCGGCGTGTTCGAGGTTGAGCTTTCCCGCCAGCTTTCCAAGAAAGGAGATCGCAATGGCCTTCGCGCTGCGTAAGCACGACTCCGAATTCGACTCGGCCCCCATCGCCGACATCAATGTGACGCCGCTCGTCGATGTGATGCTCGTGCTGTTGATCGTCTTCATGGTCGCCGCGCCGCTTATGACCGCGGGCATCCCGGTCGATCTGCCAAAGACGGCGGCCAAGCAACTCAACGATCAGCAACCCCCGATCGTCGTGAGCGTGGACGCCGGTGGCGGCTTCTTCGTCGACAAGACCGGGGCGGACGACGTTCAGGGGCTGCTCGCAGCGCTGCAACAGCGAAGCGAGAACGATCACGACCGGCGTGTACACGTGCGGGCCGACAAGTCGGTGTCCTACGGCCGGGTCGCGGAGGCCATGGGCGCGATCAACGCGGCCGGCTACGCCAAGGTCGCGCTTGTCTCGGAAGCAAAAGGCGGCGGGCCAGCGGCCTCAGGCCGCTAAAGCAGGATGGTGAACGCAGGCCGAGATCCCGGCTCGACCCGCGTGCTCCTGACCTCTGTCCCCATCTCCCTGCAACGCCAAGTCGGCGGGCGGGGTTCCTTTTCCGATAGGAAAAGCAGCCAATTCCCTCTAGACTCCCCGCTCCTAAGTCATTTCCCGCGATTCGACGCAGCGGGAGCCCGCGGGGAGCGTTCCTGTCGATGCTGTCCAACAAGGCGAAATACGGTCTCAAAGCGCTGATCCACCTTGCCGGCGCCGATGATCAATGCCTTGCGAGCGACATCGCCAAGGACAACAACATTCCCCGCAAGTTCCTCGACGCCATCATGGTGGAGATGCGCAACGCTGGCATTGTGAACAGCCGCAAGGGCAAGGGCGGCGGCCACCGGTTGGCCCGCCCGCCGGAGAACATCACCGTCGGCCAGATCATCCGCATCCTCGACGGACCGCTCGCGCCCATTTCCTGCGCGAGCAAGACCGCCTATCAGCGTTGCACCGATTGTCCGGATGAGGACGCCTGCGCAATCCACGACATCATGCTGGACGTGCGAGAGGCGATTGCGCTGATCCTCGACCGCACCAGCATCGCCTCGCTGCGCGGTCGCGGCAACCGCGAGGCTCGCGGGCTCAGGTGACGCCCGCGGCCTTTGGCGTCGTAGCTCAATGCGCCAGAGGATCGGGCCGCAGCTGAAAATTCACGACGAGCGGGCTCGCATAGCTCTGAGGCGTCTTGCCCGGCGCGCCGGGCGAGGGCGCGTCCACCGCCTCGATATGGAAGGGTGTGCGATTGCCCGAGACGGCCCAGAGTCCGCGGCCCTTCCAACCGGCCTTCGGATCGTCGATACGGCCGTCGATCCCCTTGGCGTAAAACCCCATCGGGTAGGGAACGCGCAATTCGACGACGTGGCCGCCAACAAGCGCGTGCAGCGAATCCGATTGATTGCCTGTTGCAAAGGGCGTGTTGGCGCCGAGGCCCAAAATGTCGAAGCGATCGACCCAGGCGTAGTAGGGCGTCTCCGCTGACCCCGGCGCTCCGGCGAAACCCGGGCCCGGCAGCGGATAAAAGCTCCATCCTTCCGGACATTTCTCGCCCTTCTCGGCGCCTTGTCCGTTCAGCGGGCCCTTGCATTTGCGGCGGTCGAAGCTCGCTAGATGCCCGCTGCCGAGCGCCGCCCAGAACACCCCTTCGCCGTCCACATCTGCGCCGCGAACGCCATATCCCGGTAATGGCACCTTGTAGACCTCGGTCAACGCCGTCTCCGGCGGATTGTCGCCAAGCGCGACGCGCACCGCGTATCCGGGGAAGGTCAGATTGGAGCCCCAGACGGAGCCGTCGGTCGGACTCCAGGAGACGCTGTAGAGCCCCAAGGGAACGCGCGTGTCTTTAGTGGGATCAGAGGGCTTCCCCGGCTCGTTGTAGTCGCCGCCGCGCTTGCCGTCGCCATTGGTGTCGATGACGAGCGCCGTCCAACCTTGAGACTTTGCGGAATCGCCCGTCTCGAGAAATGTCTTGGTGTCGACCCAGCCGAGCACCGCGCGCTCGCCCTGCGTCGGATCGTTGAGGAACAGCCTGTCGCGAGCGTCGGCTGCGAAGTTCAGATGATGCGAGCCGAAGCAGGTGTCAACGAAGGACCACTTGGCGCTTTTGGGATCGTAGATCGCAACCTGGCGCGCATTGCCGACGAAGCCGTCGCGCTTGCCGGCCAGAGGATAGAGTTGCGCGGAGCGGATCGGCGAGCCCTTGTCGCAAAAATCCGGCACGCTTTTGGGAGAGCGGGTCTGCGCCGCGAAGTAGACGCGGCCTTCCGCGTCCATCGTCGGCGTATGCGCGTTGAAGCGGCTGTTCCAGATCGCTTCCTTGCCGAAGAAGGGTGATGGCTCGATCACCGGATTGGCCAGCAGCGCGCTCGGCGCGTCCGCGTCGCGCAGCTGCGCCGGCAACAGCGTCTTCGTGTTGTTCACCGGATCGAGCACGGGCACGTCGTCGCTGCCGAGCTCGGTCGCGCCATAGATCAGGCCATTGGCGTTGACCGTGGGCTTGCGCTTGTCGGTGAGCGCGATGTCATGGAGATAGTGCTTGGCGTCGGCGAAATCGCGCACCGTTACGACGAGATTGCGCTCGACGCCCGAAGGACGCGGCGGCGTTTCGTTCGGTAGGGCGCCCGCGGCGATGCGATCGGTCCAATCGGCGAAAAGAGCGAGTTGCCCTCCCTCTGCGGAATCGAGCCGCGAGATTGCGTTGGTCATCGCCGTGCCGCCCTGGCCCGATTGCAGCCTTCGGCGCCAGGCCGCAATCGAAGAATCCAAATGGCCGAGCGCCGAGGGGATGGCGCGCGTCGCAAGATTGCCAAGCTGATGGCACGGCCCGCAGCCATTGGTCTTGACGAGATCGAGCCATTGCTCCTGCGACTTGAAGGTCTCAGGCACGCCATTGCCGTCGCCGCCCGTGCCGGGGAATTTTTCTCTTCCCGGAACCTTGAGCAGAGAAAGCCAATAGAGCGGCGGATAATACTGCGCAGCCGCCGCGAGGCCAGGGGCGACGACAGCGGTCAGATCGTGGATCTCGCCCGGCCTCGCGTCGATCTTGGCCGAGTCGACGAGTCCATAGCCGCGCACCCAGAGCCGATATTTGCCCTTTGGCAGATCGGGGATCACATAGCGGCCCTGCTCGTCGGTCACGACGATCTTGGCGAAGCGCGTTTCGAGATCGCTCGTCTCGGCGATGACCCAGACTCCCGCCTCCGGCCCGACGCGGCTTTGGACCACACCGCCGATGTCGTCGCCATCGATCTCGACCGAGCTCGCCGCGCTCGCGTCAAAAGCCAGGCCGCCAAAGATGAGAAGGACCGAGGGGATAAAACGAAGCGTCGGCTTTGTCATGAGGTCCTTTTCCTGCAACTTGAATTCCCGAGATGAGCTAGCGTTCATGCGCGGAATAGCGCGCCCTCAGGCTTCGAGTTCGAGTTCGATGGCCGGCCCGGTCGCGCTTGGCGGTGAGATAACGCAAATTATGCGCGTTGCGCCTGCCGATCACGCGACGCTCGGACACCACTTCGAGCCCCGCCTCTTTCAGGGCGGCGATCTTGGCCGGGTTGTTGGTCATGAGACGCAGACGCGTCACGCCGAGCTTTTTCAGCATGTCGGCGGCGAAGGTGAAGTCGCGCTGATCATGCCCATAGCCGAGCGCTTCATCGGCGTCGAAAGTGTCGAGACCTTGCGCCTGCAGATCATAGGCGCGGATCTTTGTCGAGAGCCCGTTGCCGCGGCCCTCCTGGTCCAGATAGAGCAGCACGCCGCCGCCTTCCTGCGCCAGCACGCGCACCGTGTGACGCAACTGGTCGCCGCAATCGCATTTGAGGCTGCCGAAGAGATCGCCCGTCAGACAGGCCGAGTGCAACCGCACGGAGACGGGCTCGGAGAAATCCGGCTTTCCCACCACGATCGCAATTTGGTCGCGCAGCCCCTCGCCGCCGCGGAACACGACGAACTCGCAAGCGCTCGCGCCTTCGAGCGGAACGCTGGCGCGGCTCACGACGTGCAAGGTCGCGCGTCGGGAAGCGCGATAGCCCATGAGATTATGAAGCGAGACGGAGAGAAGATTTGGCAGAAGCGCTTCCGCGCCGGACGTCGCGAGAACGACGGCCGCAGGCAGTAGTTGCGCGAGCCGCATCAGCTCCAAGACGCCCTCATAAAGAGGCGTCAGCGGCGCGACCGGCGCGTCGATATGCGCCTCCAAGCCGAAGGCCAGCACCTGAAGCCTGGTCACGTCGAGCTGCGGCAGCGCGACGAAGCCCCCTTCCGCCCGTCTAAGGCCCAGTCGTCGCAGGCGCGGCCCTGCTAGCACCAGTCGGGCGGCGCCAGGCGCGGCGAAATCGAAGTCCCTTGCTAGCGTTTCATCAACGGCTTCCGCCGCGGCCACGACAAGGCGTTCGGCGCCGCCGCGCAGCACCACGGGCCGACCGGCGCGAACTTCGGCGATGACGCGCTCGACGTCGATCTGGCCCATAGCGTTGGGGATTCGTCGGTAGGACACGGATACGGCCTCGCATTTTTCGCAGGAATGCTTGAGCTTATAGTCCATCTTTCCTACCAGGTAAATTATTTGTTGAGTGCCGCCGGAGGGCCCTGAACCACGGCGCTTCGCCGAAAATCAAGGTCCGGAACGGGAGCTGCGCCAACCGGGCCTTGGCACATATAATAGCAATATTTCAGAGACATGTATAACAGACCCGAGTGCGGGGGCGCTGCCAGCGCGGCGCCTTCCCCACGCTTTCGAAATTTTTCTCTTTATCATACTTAAAAGGTATGCTTATAATGCCCCAGGTTGAGCCCGCAGGATGAGAGGAGAGCGAAAGATGCACGCACTGGCTTTTCCGCCTCGCAAAAGGATGCGCCGAACGAGCGCCGGCGCACTTCTGCTTTCCCTCGCCGCCTTTTGCGCCGCGACGGCGGCGCGCTCAGAGCCCAGCGTTTTTCCCACCGGGACGACGATTTACGATCCGACACGCGCCTTCAATTCCTTCGTTCTCTTCTCGGGCGGCGACGGCGTCTCACGCCTGATCGATCTTGACGGAAACGTCGTCCATGAATGGAGATATACGGGACAACCCGCGGCCTTCATCGATCCGGCGCTGATTGGCGGAGCCCACGGACACATATTCGTCGCGCTCGAAACCGAGGACGGCAGGGGAACGGACCTCGTGCCCGGCCGCGTGCAGACCCGCATCAACAAGACGGTCGGCGAGGTCGACTGGGACGGCAAGGCAGTCTGGCGATTCGGCGCCACCGCGCCTGGCGGCCGCGCTCAACAACATCACGACATTGCCCGTCTGCCGAACGGCAATACTCTGGTTCTCGCCAACATCGTCTATCCCCTCCCCGGCTTCTCCACCCCGCAAGTGCTCGACGACCTCGCCTATGAGGTCAGTCCGGAGGGCGAGATCGTCTGGACCTGGGCGGCTTCGGATCACATCGACGAGATCGGCTTCACGCCTGAAGAGCTCAAGCTTCTCAAAGGGTCGAAAAACGCGGATTATCTCCACGTCAATGATCTGAAACCGGTCGGGCCGAACCACTGGTTCGATGAGGGCGATGAGCGCTTCGCGCCCGAGAATTTGATCTTCGACTCCCGCAACGGCAATTTCATTGCCATCGTCGACCGTAAGACCCGCAAGATCGTCTGGACGCTGGGCCCGCATTTTCCGCCGGTCGCCGCTGACGGCGGCGGCCCGTCGCGCAAGCTTCCGCGTCCAGTCGACCAGATCTCCGGCCAGCACGACGCGCAGATCATTCCCAAGGGCCTTCCGGGCGCCGGCAATCTTCTGGTCTTCGACAATCAGGGCGCGGCCGGATATCCGCCCGCCACGACGACGCTGACCGGCGGATCGCGCGTTCTGGAGATCAATCCGGTGACACAGCAGGTTCTCTGGCAATATTCGGCGGCCGACTCGGGCGGCGCGGGCTGGACCTTCCGCAGCACGCACATCAGTGATGCGCGACGCCTTCCCAATGGCAATACTTTCATCGACGAAGGACAGATCGGGCGCTTTTTCCAAGTGACGCCGACGGGCGAGATCGTCTGGGAATATGTGAACCCCTATCCGAGCCGCGGCAAAGATGCGGAGACTGGAAAGGCGACGATCAACTACAGCGTCTATCGCGCCGAGCCCGTGCCTTATGACTGGGCGCCCGCGGGAACGCCGCACGCCGAGAGCGCCATCGTTCCTCCCGACAATACGAGCTACCGCCTGCTGGCCAAGGAGAAGTGAGTTGATCCCCAAGCCTCAACAAAGCGCGATGTTTCACGTCCATCTCGTCGAGATCGGCCAGAACTTCATCGGCGTCGTCGCGCGAAGCGGCGATGGATATCGCTTCCTTGCGATCGACAGCGCCTTCGCCGGTCTCGAAGAGAGTCGTTTCGACGGCGCCGACGACGCCTGCAGCGCGGCGATCGTGCTGGAGCAGGCGAAGACGCGATTGCTTATCCCCGCAGAACCCCTCACGACAGCCTAACCGCGGCGCCAGAGCCCCAATCCCGTCCCCGCAAAGCAAAGAGAGAATGCAATGCCTCCAATCCTGAAGAAAACGCGCGTGTTTCACATCAGCCTTTCGGCTTTCCTTCTTCTTGCGAGCGCCGGGGCGGTCGCGCAGAACGCCAGCGCGCCACCCCCCAACGCGGACACTCGAGCCGCCGCCGCTCCGCAACAGAATCCGCCACCGCCTCCCGCCCGCGGGCCTGCGCTCGATCTCGCGATCGAAGCGGCGCAGGCCGCGCTCGAGGCCAGCAAGGCGGCTGACCAAAAGGTCGCCGTGAGCGTCGTCGACTCGGCCGGCGTGCTCAAGACCGTCCTGGTGTCGGACGGCGTCGGCCCGCGCGCCGTTCAGAACAGCAATTTCAAAGCACAGGCTGCGCTCGCCTTCAAGGAATCCTCCGGGCAACTCGCCGAGCAGGTGAAGACCGACAAGGACCTCGCCGAGAAGGTCGCGGCCAATCCCAATTATGTCGCACGCGCAGGCGCCGTCCTCCTCAAGGTCAATAACGAGATCGTCGGCGCGATCGGCGTCGGCGGCGCGCGCGGCTCCGAGAAGGACGAGCAATATGCGCTGGCCGGTCTGCAGAAAATCGAGGCGCGGCTGAAATGACTTATGACCGACAGTCCCGCGAGGGCGAGGAGGCTTCTTCGTCGCCCTAGCGTCCACCTCTCATCTCTTCCTCTCGACTTGGCGGCCGCTCACGCGGCCGTCCTTTTTTTGCGCCGGCAAGCCAGAACGTTGACACCATCTCTATAATTAACTTAGTCTATAGGCTCAAATGACTATGGCTTTCCGCTCCCGAGGCGAAAACCAGCGCGCCGCCTTTGCAGGCGCAAGTCACAAGCATCACCGGCACTTCCAAAATGCGCTCGCAGTGGCTCAATGCTTTGGCTGTCCTGGCTTCGGTTCTCGCCGGGACCCTCATCGTCGTCGCGAACGCCGAGCGGCCTGCGGCGCATTATCTCTTCAACGTCTCCTATGATCCCACCCGCGAGCTCTACCGCGATCTCAATCGGCTGTTCGAAGGAAAATACGAAGGAGAGCACGGTTCGGGCGTCGCCATCCGCCAGAGCCACGGCGGATCGTCACTCCAAGCGCTGCGCGTCGCCTCCGGGGAGGATAGCCCCGACGTCGTGACGCTCGGCCTCCCTTCGGACGTCATGGCGATTCAAAATCGCGGGCTCATCGCCGAAAATTGGCGAGACCGCCTGCCCAATCACTCGCGTCCCTATTACTCGACGATCGTCTTTGTCGTCCGCAAAGGCAATCCTCACCGCGTTCGCGATTGGCCGGATCTTGTCAAAGGCGAGATTTCCGTGATCGTTCCCGACCCCAAGAGTTCAGGAAACGGCAAGCTTGCCGCGCTGGCCGCCTGGGGCGCCGCGGTTCTGCGCGGCGCGTCAGAGAGCGAAGCCAGAGAATTCCTGCACGCTTTTTATGCGCATGCGCCTTTCCTTCTCCCCGCCGCGCGCGCCGCGGCCGACGCTTTCTCGCTCGAGAAACAAGGCGACGTTCACGTCGCTTGGGAGAACGAGGCGCTGCGTGAGGTCGACGCTTCGCGGGGCGCGCTGGAAATCGTCTATCCGCCGGTCAGCATACTCGCCGAGCCCTCGGTCGCCTGGGTCGACGCCAATGTTGATAAGCACCACAGCGAGCGCCTCGCGCGCGCCTATCTCGAATTTCTGTTCAGCGAGGAGGCGCAGGAGGTCATGGCGCGCAACGGCTACAGGCCTGTCGACGAGGCCGTGGCGCGCCGTCATGCGAAACGCCTGCCGCCCATCGAGCTCTTCTCGATTGAGCGCATCGCTCAGGACTGGCCGGATGCGCAGCGCAAATTCTTTGGCGAGAGCGGGATCATCGACGCGGTCTATACGCTCAAGCCTCGAGCCGAGTGATGAAGGGGCGCCCCCTATCCTCGAAAGGAGTTGTCGCAGTGAGTGAGCTCGCCCCTGCGCAAAGTACAGGTCTTGCATCCTGGGTACGAACCCGGGGGCTCAAGAATTTGCGCCAGGATTTCATCGCCGGACTCACGGTCGCCGCGATCTCGCTGCCGCAAAGCATGGCCTATGCGCTCATTGCCGGCGTGGATCCGCGCTTCGGGCTCTACACGGCAATCGTCTTCTCGGCGGTCGCCGGCCTCTTCGGCTCGTCCAACCATCTCGTAAACGGTCCAACGGGCGCTGTGTCGCTCGTCGTCTTCAGCGCGCTCGCTTTCATCGATCCCGAAGCCAAGCTCGACGCCTATGAAGCGATGTTTCTGCTCGCGGTCATGGTCGGCTTCGTGCAGATCGCCATTGCGGTGACGCGGCTGGGCGATGTAACGCGCTATATCTCCGAATTTGTCGTCACGGGCTTCGTCGCCGGCGCGGCCCTTCTGACGATCATCGGCCAGATCGCCAATGCGCTCGGCGTCAAGGCGCAGGGAACGGGACATCAGCATGTCCTCTACCGCCTCTACCTGACACTGACGCAGTCAGAGCCCATCAACGTCAGGGCCGTGACCCTGAGCTTGGGCGCCGTCGCCCTCGCGCTGGTCCTTCGACGCGTGGTGCGACGCTTCCGCCTGCCGCAAATTGATATGCTGTCCGCCGTCCTGGCGACTTCCCTCCTCGCCTATCTCCTCGGCTGGTCCACAACGGTGGCGGGAGAGAAGCCCGCCGTTCCGTTGATCGAAGCCGTGCCCGCCGCTCTGCCTTCACTACACATTCCAGAAATCCAGTTCGAATGGGCGCTCGAGCTTTCTTCCTCCGCCGTCGCCATCGGCATATTGGGGCTCCTGGAAGCGCTCGCCATCGCCAAGGCGATTGCGCACAAGTCGCGTCAAACCCTCGACTACAACCAGCAATGCCTCGCCGAGGGACTGGGCAATCTGCTCGGCGGCTTCTTCCGCTGCATGCCGGGATCGGGCTCGCTGACCCGCACCGCGATCAATTACCAGGCGGGAGCCAAAACGCGGCTCTCCGGCCTGTTCGCCGCCCTCGCCGTCGCCGTGGCGGTGCTCGCGCTGGCGCCGCTCACCGCCTACGTCCCAAAAGCAGTGCTGGCGGGACTCCTCATCGTGGCCGCGGCGCGGCTCTTTGATCTCGAGCGCATGCGCTATATGGCCACGGCTTCTGGCTATGACGCGATCCTGCTCGCCGTCACGGCGATTTCCGCCCTGGCGATCGGCGTCGAATTCTCGATCCTGATCGGCGCGGCGCTTTCCGTCACTTGGTATGTTCTGCGAGCCGCCAAGCTCGACGTGCGGGAGCTCATCGTCGCGCCGGACCGAGTCGTGCGGGCGCGGATCCTATCGGACCGGCCCCCACAGGGCGTGCTGATTTACGACTTCGAGGGCGATCTCTTCTTCGCCGCCGCTCCTGATTTCGAACGCTATCTCCAGAAAGCCGCGGACGAAGCGCAGGAACAGGGCATAAAATTCCTGGTGCTGCGCCTGAAACGCGTTCGCAATCCAGACGCCGCCGCTTTGGAGATTCTCGACCGCTTCCTCAAGGAAGCGCGTGAGAACGGTTTGACGACAATACTCGCTGGATTGCGGCCACAGCTCATGACCGCGCTCGTCAGAGTAGGAATCACGAAGCGCCACTCCTTGGATCTAATTTTTCCGGAAGAAGAGAGGGATTTCTCCGCGACGCTTAACGCGGTCCGCCATGCCTATGGACTGGCGGCAAGGCGGGCGCGCGGCGATGAGGCTCGCGGTTGGCCGAACCTAAACGACACTCAGCTCGCCTATTATTTGATCTAGCGAAAATACCCTGCGCAAGCCCGGACGAGTCCGATTTGGGGTAGCCTACACCTTGCCGTCACAGCGTCGCGCTACAGACGAGGATGAATGTGGCGTCCTTCACTCGCCCGCAGAGCGTCGCTTTTAGGCATTCAGGATGGAACAAAGCAGCTGATCACCGCCAGCACGATCAGCGAAACGAGGCCGATGCCAAGACTCCAGCCAATGAGCTTCTTCTCGACGGGCAGCAGCGGCTCGGCGAAACGGCGCTCGATCTCGTCTTCCAGTTTTGGCTTTGCCATTTGGAGCCCTTTCCCCTTAGCCAGCGAGCGGCGGCTTGACGCCGGCGAAGAACACGAAGGAAATCGCGAGACCGACCCAGATCACAAAACCGAAGAGGCTCACGACATAGACCGCAGCGAGCTTGCCGATCCCGGCCTGCCACAGCTTGCGAAAATCCGACAGCACGCCGATCGAGAAGAAAGTAAGGATGAAGAAGATCACCCGGAAAGTATTGGCTTCGGCGACGGCCGGGGCGAGCTTGTCCGTGAGGCCGCCGCCGAGCGCGAGCGCCAGCGTGACGACGAAGGTGAAGAGAAAGCCGAGAATGAATTTCGGGAAACGCTGCCAGATCTCCACGAGCCTCGCCTTGTCGCCCGATTCGGAAACGTTGATATGGCGCGTCCAGATCTGCGCGAGCACGAAGGCCCAGACGCCGATGAAGACGTCGATGAAAACCTTCACCGTCGTTGTCACCCCGAGAATCCATCCCGACTGATAATGCACCCCCTCTGCTGCGGCTTGTGCGGTGAGCAGCGACTCGGCGATGGCGCCTGACGCGATGGCCGCGCCGTCGGTCTTGACGGCGAGGCCCAGCCACGCCGCGGCCACGAGCGGCTCATGTGCGAGGAAAGTTTGCGCCAGGAAGGGCAGCAGCAACACCTCGATCACCGCGAAGACGACGACCAGCGAGGATACGAAGACCGCGACCTGCGGCCGAGCGCGGATTGCGCCGCCTGTCGCAATGGCCGCCGAGACGCCGCAGATAGAGATGCCCGAGGCGAGCGGCGCCGCCCATTCGCGCGAGAAGCCGAAATATTTCCGCGCGACGAAATAGACCACCGCCCAATAGATCAGATAGGCCTCGATGATGGCGGCGACGCCGCGCAACAACACCGAGGAGGCGAAGCCAAGCTTGCCGGCCGCGGTGACGGCGATGAAGGAGCCGAGGATGACGATGGCGATCTTGATGTAGAGTTCGGGCCGCAGGGCCTCCGAAAGCCAGATGGCGAAGCGAGGGAAAAAATTGGCGATGATGAGTCCCGCAATGAGCGCGACGATGAAGCCGCCCTCATTCGTCAGACGCAACGACCAGCTCAGCCCGAATTTCTCCCGATCGGCCGGCGTGACGGCCGCGAGATGCGCATAAGAGCCGATGAACCAGCTCGCATATGCGATGGCGAAGACGACCGTGAAGGCGAGCGCGAATTTCTTGACGTCCGCGCCATTGGCGAGCGCCGCGAGACTCAGCGTCAAGAGGAGCGCGACGTATGTCGCCGCGAGGGCTGCGAAACCGTTCAAACCCGCATAGGCTTTGGAAACGGCGCCAAGCGCCTTGGCGGGATCGATCCAGATCGAGGTCGATGCAACCCACCCCAGAAGATCGTGACCGAAAACGCCCAGCAAGGCGAGGAAGAACACAAGGAGGCCGAGGGCGACCGAGATCGAATCCTCGCTGAAGGTTTGGCGTGGCGGCGCTACTGCCGAAAGTGTTGCTTGCATCACGGAATCAATCTCCAGTTGATTTTGCCTTGGTGACGATCGGCCCCCTGACGGTCGCGTTCCCCTCGGCGCGCCGCGCGGCATCTCGAGCGCCGATCTCAGTTTCTGTCCAGCGAGCGCGCAGCCCTGCGACGAACGAGAACCGGCGCACGGCGTGCTGATTTTCGAGAAACTAAGGCCGCTGTCGGAAAGAGGAAGGAGAGAAGGAAGAGTGCAGTCATCGAAAAACTCCTTTCATGCCTTTTTTGGTTTCTCGGGCTCAGGCGCTCCCGCCTGCGCGCTCCTCGAACGTTCATATGTCAGGCGCCGCGACAAAGCCGTGTCCCCCGCCGCCTTCGCGCAGCGCCGCTTCATCCGCCTCCTCAATTCGATGGGAGTCGATACGCGCGGTGGCCGGGCCTATCCCCGCGGCGCGCAAAAATTCCTCGACCACCGGCGCCTCGCCGGCGACCAACGTCTCGACAGAACCGTCGCGACGGTTTCGCACCCACCCGTCCAGATGCAATCGACCCGCCTCGCGCGCAACAAACACCCTGTAGCCGACGCGCTGCACCTGGCCTTCGACAAAAATCCTCACGATGCGGACGGACATGCAGCTTTCTCCTGAACTGCGGCGTCGATGAAGCTAGCGGGAGGCCTCACCGCGATGCCTGCTGCGTCGCTTTGGTCGGTTTGGGTGCTCTAAACAGCGGCAAGGGTGTGGCGAGAGGCGGGAGGCTTCGTCGCAATCGCCGCCAGCCGATAACCAGGGCGCTGAGCGCGAGCACGAAGACGAAGCCGATGCACGTCGCCATCCAGACGTTCCAGAGAAGTGCTCTTCGGAACCAACCGAAGTCCCAATGGTGAATGGCGGAATAGAGCCAGCGTCGCCAACGCGCGCTGTCGTCGAACTTCGCGAGGAGGCGTCCTTGCACCGGATCGAGGTAAAGCGAGGTGTGCCCCGGGTCCGCCAAATCCACGCGAAGCGCCGGAAGAGGCTTTTCCTCGGCCGCCTGCCGTCGGTTCGGGTAGTAGTAATCGTCATAGCTTTCCAAGACGTCGTACGCGGCGATCTTCGTCTCTCCCGCGACGCGCTGCGCCGCAGAAAGGAGCGCCGTCTGCCGGTATGCAGCGGTCGTTCCCGGCGCGTCGAGCCGTCGCGACTCTCCGCGACGGGTCAGAGCAAAAAGTTTGGCGTCGTCGCCGAGGCGGCTCCATTGCAGTTCGACGACGTCGTCGCCGATGGCGGGCGAAGCCTCGGGCGTCCACTCCGTGACGGCGGCCGGGGGCTGACCGCCGCGAAAGCGCGCGAGCTCGGTGCGGCTCGCGGTCGTCGGCGAAAACAGCTGGCCGGGATTGGTCGAGAGGAAGCCGCTTGCAGCCCAGGAAAGGGCGAAGGCGCCGCCGATCAATCCGGCCCAGAAATGATATTTGAGCCAGAATTCGCGGAAAGGCTGTGTGCGGCCGCCGAGATAGGTGGGCCGGCCGCAAAACCCTGGACGCCAGCGGATCCAACCGACAATGAGCCCGGTGAGCGCGCCCGTCGCTGCGAGAAAGCCCGCCCAGCTCAGCGCGTCGCGCCGATAGTCAGACGCGCCGAGCGCATCGAGCCAGCGGAAGAGATGCAGCGAATTTCCTGCATAGGCTAACAGGCGCTGCTTGCGCGAAAGATTTTGCACGACCTCGCCGGTGGGCTGCGAGACGAGGATTTGCGAGCCGGCGCCGTCATCGACCGCAAATCGATGGAACGGCTTTAACGACTCGGCGTTGCGCAGACCGAGAGGCGCATCGATCGTGTCGAGATAGGTCAGAGACGGCTCTTCTTCGGATTCGCGCTCGAGCCAGGTGCTGGCGATGCGCTCGGCCCTATCCGGCGTCACCTGGATCACACCGCCGTCGATCGCGGAAATCGCAAATCGCAGCCCCGCCTCGTCCTCGACGATCCAGACCGGAGTTTCATCGACGCGCCGCAGATGCGCCTCGGCGAAGCCAAGGTCGTTCTGCGGCTTCTCGGGTTTCGCAGCATAATGAATTCGCCGCGCCGAAGACGTTTCTTCGCTCGATTGGGCCGCGGCCCGCACCCCAGCGCTTAGCCGCAACGCTTCTCCCAGAGAAAGCCATCCGTCATGGGGCGCGAGACTCTGCGCTCGCGACAATCTTAAATTCTCCCCGATGGAAGGAACTTCAACAAAGGCGATGAGCAGGCCAGAGGAAACCCAGAGGAGCATGAACAGGGCCAGGGCAACGCCCACCCATCGATGCGTGACGGTAAGAATGGAACTCATGTCCGCCCTTTCGGTCGGTAGCGGATGCCTCGCTCATGTTTCACGGCGTCGGACGAAGCGCCCGCTGTGACAAAAAAGCGACTTCAGGCGGCGCCGAAGGGGTGCTTCACGTCGTTGCGCTTGGCGACGACCTCGGCGGCCCTCGGCTCGTCGCGCACGGCGCGCGCGATGGCTTCCTTCGTGGCCTGGTAGTTGTATTCCTGGATCTTCTTGTCGTCGTTGGCGTCCCAGTGGATGAACACGCCGACCGAGATGAAGAGATCGTCGGCCTCGGCGACCGGGATCACGCCTTCGGCGACCGAGTTGGCGACCGCCTTGGCGACGCCGGCCTGCGCCGGGCCGAACATCTGCACGGCCTGCTTGGCGCCCTTGATCGTGACCTTGTTGAACAGAATCGTGTTCGGCTTGGCCAGGAGGTTCGGGGCGACGACCGCGAGAAGGGTCGTGAAGCCGTCCTTGTTATTCACAAGAGCATTGGCGAACGCGGTCTCGGCGGCGCTTCCGCGCGGTCCGATGATCAGGTCGATGTGCGCGACTTCATTGCCCTCGCCGACCAGCGACTCGCCAATCAAAAGTTTGTTGATCACGGCCATTGGATTTCCTTCTTGCTGACGCCTGCGAGCGCGAGCCGGGGGAGAACGGCGGCTGCGCTCGCAGGGAGCGAAGCGTTGAGCCACCAAGCTCCGCAAGCGCTAAATCATACTCAAAGCATATGCTTTTGCAAGAGCCGCTGACCATTTTGTTTGGGCATCGCCACGCTGCCACGCGCAGCGATGCCGCACACAGCATTGAGATATAGAGAAGAAAGCAGTGTCAGATGCCCGCGCCCGCGTCCCGAAATTCGCCTGCGCCTCCGCCGTCACCGGGAAATATCCGAGCCTTTGACAAGGAAAGAGGCACGGTGTCGCCGAGCGCGCGGGCGGCTTCGACGGAGGAATTGATTTCGATGGTCTGATCGAAGCCCTCGAGGGCGATCGTCGCCCGGACGCCGGCAGGCGTGCGACGCAAATTCTCCACGCGTCCTTCCAATTCCCCGCTTCCGTTCGGAGCGATCGCTATGTCGGCGGGACGAAAATACACGCGCGCCGGACCGTCGCGGAGCCCGCTCGGATCCGCTCCCCCCGCCGGTCAAGCATCGCCCTCGGACTTTACCCGGGATTCGTCGGATAGGCGTTACCACGCGGCAGATCCCGCTAGCGTGGCGTTGCAGCGACGCCCAAGATCCTGGAATCTCTCGTCAGTCGAACATCTCCACAAAGTCATGGAAGCGGCCGCGCTTCGGACAGGCACCATGCCGCGATCTGCACGGCGGCTGCGGGCGGTCGTAATATCGTTGCAATCGGCTTTGCAGGTCACTATTTCTCGGTCATCGAGTTTCGGCATGACGACTTGGACTCGCTTTGGAAACGAAGCCGCTGACGACCTCTTCCAAACATCGGTCTACCCCGGTCCCGTGCACGTGGGCCTTTTCTTGAACTATGCTTGGAGAGACGATATGGCTACTGGAACCGTGAAATGGTTCAATGGTCAAAAGGGCTTTGGTTTTATCCAGCCGGATGATGGCGGCACGGACGTCTTCGTTCATATCAGCGCCGTCGAGCGCGCTGGCTTGCGCGACCTGCGCGAAGGCCAGAAGGTGAGCTACGAGATCGCCCAAGACCGCCGCACCGGCAAGTCCTCGGCTGACCAGCTCAAGGCGCTCTGAAACGACCTGTTGGCGGCTGCGTTCCTTCGCGACCGGCTCATCGGCCTCACGCGTCGCCAACTCGATCACAGAGTACAGATCATCGAGCAGGCCGACGCCCTTTCCCTGCTCGATGATCTGACGGAATTGCGCACGCGAGGCAATGGTGGGAGGATTGGCGCTCAATGAAGAAACGCACCAACCCAGCTGCCGCTAGTGACACGAAAGTTCAAGCTTTGCTGGAGCGGTATAATTGCCCAGTCCCGTTCCATGAGGTCCGCACGCGGTTCCTCGGCAACATCGCCACGCCAGACATCTCAGCGTCGCCAATCAGAGTCGTGGAAGGCCTATGGGGTGGCCAGCTGCCCGCCTTCGTCTCGATAGACGACGCAAACGAGTTGATCGGGGCGCTTGTCGAAGGTTTATGGAGCCGATTGACACGCCATCAGGATCGCAATTCACCTTTCCGCCTGCTGCGCGTCGAAACCACGGCGACGCGCGAAGGATTAGTCTCTCTGGCGCTGATGAGACGGCAGGAGCTGGACGGCTTTATCGAGGGGCTGTTTGGACAAGAAGAGGCGATTGACCTGCCGGAGCGCGCCTCTCACGGTCTCGACGACCTCGCACAAATGCGAGCGATGTTCGCTGCGGCGCACGACATGGCGATGGACCAGAGTAAGACCGCGACCGACAAGGACATTGAGATTACGCTAAATCACCTGCGAGAAATGACGAAGAACGCGGAGCGCGAAATGCACGCTGTCCTCCTATCCTGCAAGCGTGCGCGAAAGCAGATGCTCGATACGCTACCGGGGCAGAACCCGACCTTCCATTAATCCCTGTGCTGAGATGGACGAGGCGCGCGACTCACCATAGGCTTCCCCAAGACCTTTTGACGCGGGCCGCCGACATTGCCGCCTTCGTGATCCTCGCCGCATCCGACGCGGAGACGGCGGCGCTGATGGTCGCCGCGACAGCCGAAACCGCCTGATTAAATCGCGACATTTTCACCGGGCTGATAACCGGCGCCTCCACTAGAACGCCGACACCCGTCGCAAGCGCTCGCCGAAAATTCATTTTCAGCCGATGAGTTGTTCGTCCATTTCGCTCGGCTCGCGCAGGACATAACCGCGACCCCACACCGTCTCGATATAGTTGCGGCCATTGCTGGCTCTGGTGAGCTTCTTGCGCAGCTTGCAGATGAAGACGTCGATGATCTTCATTCCCGGCTCGTCCATGCCGCCATAGAGCTGACTGAGGAGCGCCTCTTTGGTGATTGTCGTTCCCTTGCGCAGCGCAAGCAGCTCAAGCATCTGATATTCCTTGCCGGTCAGATGCAGCCGCGCGCCGCTAATCTCGACGGTTTTCTGGTCGAGATTTACGACGAGGTCGCCCACCGTCATGACCGATTGCGCATGGCCCTTGGAGCGGCGGACAATGGCATGAATGCGGGCGACGACCTCGTCCTTATGGAATGGCTTTGTCAGATAGTCGTCCGCGCCAAAGCCCAGCCCCTTGACCTTGCTCGCAATACCGTCGAGGCCGGAGAGAATGAGGATAGGCGTCTTGACCTTGGCGAGGCGCAAGGCGCGCAAAACCTCGTAGCCCGACATGTCTGGAAGGTTGAGATCAAGAAGAATTATATCGTATTCGTAAAGCTTGCCGAGATCGATGCCTTCTCCGCCGAGATCGGTCGTGTAGACGTTGAAGTTCTCCACCTTGAGCATGAGTTCTATGCTCTGAGCGGTCGCACGGTCGTCCTCGATCAATAAAACGCGCATGTTTCTTCCTCAACGAGCGCCTTCAGATTCTTGACGGAAGATAGCGTCCCGCCAAGGGGTGCTCTTGCTTTGCGCGCCAATATGGCCGAGCGTGCATTACCGGATATCGAGTTGATAACTTGCTGCGAAAATGGTTAACAGGCCCTCAATCTCGGCGGTAAGCGAAGGCGATAAAAAGTTCGTTAACTGTGCGCGCTGGAGATCGACCAGCCCTTGAAAAGCCTCACTAGCTTTGAGGCGTTCACTCGTTCTAAACGAATGGGCGAAAAGCGCCGCCGCGTATCTCGCTCGTGTGCGCCCGCGAACGATTCCACACTTGAACTCGACGCGCCCCGAATAAATTCAGAAGGGCGGGCGGCGTCGACCGCCCTCCTCTTTGCCTATGTGGTCTATGCGGCCCTCGCTTGCGAGGGCTCCGCAGTCTCCATGGCCCTCAGATAGAGGTCGAGCAGCGACCCGTGTTCGTCGCGCTCGTCCTTGTCCTGCTTACGGAGGCGAAGGATTTCCTTGAGCACCTTCACGTCGAAGCCTTCGCCCTTCGCCTCGGACAAAACGTCCTTCTTCCCTTCGTTTAAGGCCTTGATCTCTTCGTCGATGTGCTCGAGGCGCTCGATAAAGGAGCGGATGCGATCTCCCCCGATTCCCACCTTGTCGGTCATGTGCGCCCTCTTGTTGATGAGCAGATAGGGTATGGCTGGGAAAGTAACCGAGGGGGTTAACCGGGCGCCTGCATCCACAGCCGGAATTTTTTACGCCGCAACCCGCGCTATGCGCCCCTCGGCGTCCGATTCCATGTAAAACGCAACGCGGCTGCTGGTCCCGCTCTGAATTGTAACCCACCCGGCAGATTCGGCGGCGCCCGACAGACCCAGTCAAATCAAAAATGCCGACAACAGTGGTCTCTGCTCCACATGCTTCCGAACGGTGGCTCGCAGGCTGTCCATCGAGGCCTCGAAATGGGCTTGCCTCAGATCCCCAAGGGCGACGGCCGCAGCTCGGCGATCACCGCCCCATCCCCGCCGCGCTATTTCCGCGCCAGTCCGGCGTCACGTCGACCCGCCTGGAGCCGCAAGCGGCGCAGACAAAGCGGCGCGTCCTTGCGATAGCGGGGAACGGCGTTTCTGGCGCGAGGCCGATCGCCTTGAAGCTCATGGGCGTGGAGTGCAGGCAAACAGGATTGTGGCACGTCACCCATGCGCCGGCGACACCGTCGGATTGCAAATGCGCGATCGTGGGTGGATTCGGCATAATTGAAAATTGTCACACGATGGTGTGACGAAATTGCGCCGATTGTTGCCCTGAGAGTTGCCGGGGAGAAAATCGCCGGCGGCGCCGCTCTGACGGTGCGCATCTTCAAGACCTATGGCCACGACGCCATCCAGGTCATGACCGAGAACCCCTATCGGCTGGCGCGCGACATTCGCGGCATCGGCTTTCGCACCGCCGACGCCATCGCCATGAAACTCGGCATGACGCGGGAGGCGCCGCAGCGCGTCAGAGCCGGAATATCCTTCGCCCTTCAGGAGGCGACGGACGAGGGCCATTGCGGTCTGCCGGTCGAAGAATTGATCAAACTGGCCACGACGCTCCTCGAGGTCGACGAGGGGGTCATCCACGACGCCCTTTCCCATGAGCTCGCTGAGGGCGGGGTCGCGGCCGATACGATCGAGCAAACGCCCTGCGTGTTCCTCCGGGGCCTCTATCTCGCCGAGCGCGGGATCGCCGACCGCCTTCGCGCATTGACCAATGGCAGACAACCCTGGCCTGTGATCGACGTCGACAAGGCCGTCCCTTGGGTCGAGAAGCGAACGGGTAAGACCTTGGCGGCCTCGCAACGCGCGGCGATCACAATGGTCCTCAAGTCCAAGGCGGCCGTGGTCACGGGCGGCCCTGGCGTTGGCAAGACCACCCTGCTCGGCGCCATCCTGCGGATTCTCGCGGCCAAAGGGACGCGTCTGCTGCTCGCGGCGCCCACGGGCCGCGCCGCCAAACGCATGACCGAGCAGACGGGGATCGAGGCGAAGACCATCCACCGGCTGCTGGAAACCGACCCGAAGACCGGCGGGTTCCGCCGCGACGCCGAACATCCCCTCGATTGCGATCTTCTGGTCATTGACGAAACCAGCATGGTCGACGCGCCGCTCATGTATGCCGTGCTGAAGGCGGTTCCGCCGAAAGCCGCCCTGCTGCTCGTCGGCGATGTGGATCAGCTGCCTTCCGTCGGGCCGGGGCAGGTGCTCGGGGACATCATCGACTCGAGCGTTATTTCCGTGGCGCGGCTGACGGAAGTGTTCCGCCAGGCGGCGGAAAGCCGCATCATCGTCAACGCGCATGGCATCAACCGGGGCGAGATGCCGGAATGGCCGAAGGCCGGAGACGATTCGGACTTCTTCTTCATCGAGGCGAAGGAACCAGAACAGGGCGCGGCCAAGGTCGTCGAGATCGTTCGTGATCGCATTCCCCGTCGTTTCGGCCTCGATCCCATTCGCGACGTTCAGGTGCTCTGCCCGATGCAACGCGGGCCGCTCGGCGCCAGAGCGCTCAACAGCGATCTCCAGAACGCCCTCAACACGAACATGGCCGAAAAGATCGAGCGCTTCGGTTCGAGTTTCGCCCCCGGCGACAAGGTGATGCAGACGGAAAACGACTACGACCGGGAAGTGTTCAACGGCGACCTCGGGCGGGTCCGGCGCGTCGACCAGACCGAAGGCGTCCTCGTCGCCGAATTCGACGGGCGCGAGGTCGAATATCCGTTCGGCGAACTCGACGCGCTCGTCCCCGCCTATGCGACTACGATCCATAAGGCGCAAGGTTCCGAATATCCGGCGGTGGTGATCACCATCGCCACACAGCATTACACCATGCTCGCGAGAAACCTCGTCTATACCGCCGTGACGCGCGGCAAGCGTCTCGTCGTGCTCGTCGGCCAGCGGAAGGCCCTAGCGATTGCCGTGCGAACCCATGGCCGCAAGCGACGTTGGACGAAGCTCAAGGAATGGCTGTCCGCGCACTGAACAAGGCGGCCAGATTATCTCGCCCCTGCCCTGTGCCGATTCCGACTGATGGCGCCCCCTAAGACGAGATGAAGGCACCCCCCTGTAACGGAATGATCCCGCCCGGGTAATTTCGTGCAGTGGCGGACGCCGCCGTTGGCCTGATCAGGTCGCTCTCACACGCGAGACGATGGGCCGGGCAGTTCGTTCCAATCCAGACCCAGGGCGTCGACGATTTGCCGCACGACTCGCGGGTCAAGCCGCAAGTGTGTGCCGACATCAGGAAGCTCGGCTCGACGATCGCCGCGCCGCACGGTCACATAGGCGTGGCCCTCCGTTCTAACGGTGTCCCTCCCCGCTTCGAAGGTGCAACCGCGCTCAGCTAACCATTGACGAAGAGTTGCGCTTTCCATGGCGGTCTCCTTGTCTCCGGCGCCTTTGACGCCGCCATCGAAGCAAAGCTAGGCGCGGCTTGGATTTTCGCAAGATAGAAAGAGCAGCGATCGCTGCTTCTCAAGCTTAGCGCCGACGATGCCTGGGATCGAAGCATCGGCAACTACCGGGCGCGCGAAGCGTCCCGCTCCTCGTCTGCTGTCAGGAGAGTCACGATTCTCGCGGCGACATCCTTCAACGCTCGCCCCGGTCCAAACACGTCTGCGTCGCCGGATAGCCACATCGAGGCCTCTTCGATATCGACGATCGTCGGCTTGAGAGCCATGATCGCCACCATCTTGTCGTCGTCGAGCTTGCCGAGAACATCCCTGACATCATTATGGGTCGCCAACGCGCTAGGTTTCTCGGCCGAGATTTCTGACCGCGCCATAAGCTCCTCCTTCAATCACTCCGTATGCCGTCGTCCCGATCATCGTGGGTCGGGCGCCTTTCCCGTTCGGCGCGGCGCGGTCGCCCGACTCGCGCCGTGGCGGTCCAATTCGATGTCTTTGAGCAAGCGGCTCAGATGCTCCTCTGCATCCGGGTTATCCACCTCCGCCGAGGCGCTTGCGCTTCCCCGACGAGGGCGAATGAACAAATCATGAAAGGCGTCAACGCCGATCTCTTGCTCTTCCTCGCCCCCTTCCGACTCGTCGAGAACGCGTGGCCCGAATTCGTCTTCCACGACGATTGTGATAAGCCACCCTTCCGCCGCGTGCGCGGGAGCGATCTGCAACGTTCCAATGGTGGCGACCTCAGTCAGATCGTCGCGCTCCACTTCGCCCAGTCGAAGCTCCCTCCTTGTCGGAAGTTCGCGCGTCTCGATCGCCCGTCTCGCACTGACTTTGAATTCAGCGGGCGCTTCCGGCAGCTCCGCCATTATCCAGTCAACAATCTGCTCGGGTTCGGTATCGATCGGATAGGTTTGCATCTGGACGCCTCTTGCAGCGCTTTGCCTCGCAGGTCGACGCCTCGTCGACCGCCGTTAAGGGATCGCGCGAACAAGATAGGCTACCAAGTTTCAAATTGAATTGTAAGGCGCGGATTATGACCAACTGCGTTTCATGGCGAAAATCCACTACTCACTCTCCCCTGTTAAACCAGCATCGCGAACAGGATGAGCCGCTTGAGTTCCTCTCTCGACAGAAATCGCTCTCGCTTGGCTTCTCTGAAACGCTCCAACCCAAACGCCGGGTTTCCCCCGCGCGTCACGGGGGAACAAATCTTGGCCACGCTCCGGTAGGAATTCTGGTAAAGAAGTTGACGATCCGCCGAAGGATGCAGTGTGTGAATCGTGCCTGACAGACAATCGAAAGTCGCCACCGCCATTGAAATGGCGGGTCGGCAGCGCGAAATCTCCGTCTCCGAGTTCTTCCTGAAAAACCGTCATTTGCTTGGCTTCGACACACCCGCCAAGGCGCTGGTCACTGCCGTCAAAGAGGCCGTGGATAATGCACTCGATGCTTGCGAGGAAGCAGGACTGCTCCCGGAGATCACCGTCCAGGTGCGGGATCGTTTTGGAAAATCGCGCGTGGTGGTCGAGGATAATGGCCCTGGAATCGTCGAGAGCCAGATCGCGCGCATTTTCGGCAAGCTGCTGTACGGCTCGAAATTTCACAAGTTGAGTCAATCGCGCGGCCAGCAAGGCATGGGGATCTCGGCCGCAGGAATGTATGGTCAGCTGACCGTTGGCAAGCCGCTGCATATCGTAAGCCGGATCGAAGGAGAGGAACTCGCTTCGGAGCTTTATGTGTCGATCGATACGGCCAACAACCGCCCGGACATTCACAAGAAGAAGCGGGTGGAATGGGATCGGCCTCACGGGACGCGCGTCGAGATGGAGATGGAGGGCCACCATCAGACCGGACCGCATTCTGTCGAAGTCTATTTGAAGCAAACCGCAATCGCCAATCCGCATGTGTCGATTGTTTACAGGAACCCGCAAGGGAGAGAGATCCTTTTTGCCCGCAGCACCGACAGACTTCCGCCGCGACCAAGGGAAATCAAACCGCATCCGCGTGGTGTCGAGCTTGGTCGCCTCATCCAGATGTTGAGCAGCACGAAAAGTCGTTCCTTGCTCGGGTTTCTCGTCGATGAATTTTCATGCGTAGGCAAAAAGACGGCGCTGGAAATCGTCAAGCGCGCCGGCAAGCCATTAAACGATCGTTCCTGTCCAACTCACACGGCGCACGCGCAAGCGACAGCATTACATCACGCGATCCAAAGAACGCCTATCCAGGCGCCGAGGACCGATTGCATCGTTCCCATCGGCGAGGCGCAACTTCTCGAAGGATTGCGCAAGGAGCTGCCCGCGGATTTCTACACGGTTACGACGCGCCCCGCCGCGACCTATCGCGGCAACCCTTTCCAGGTGGAGGTCGGGATCGCGTTTGAGCGTCCTGGCGAAGCTGAGATTGAAGTCGATGCGAGCGGCCATATGCGTGAAAAGAAGGCGCAAGACGCGGGCGCCGCCGAACAGCTGATCGCCCACAAGGACCAGCCCGTCCATCTCTTGCGCTTCGCGAACCGCGTGCCGCTCCTCTACCAGCAGTCCAGTTGCGCCATCACGAAGGCGGTCATCCAGACAAACTGGTGGAGTTATGGCCTGCATCAGCCAAAGGGAGCGTTGCCGGTCGCTCCAATGGCGATCCTGGTCCACGTCGCGTCGGTTTGGGTTCCCTACACCTCGGAGTCCAAGGGGGCGATCGAGCCCTATCCAGAAATCCTCAAGGAAATCAAATTGGGGTTGCAGCAGTGCGCGCGTCAGCTTGCGCATTATCTGCGCCGCGAGCTTCACCTTCATCAGGAATATGACAGCCGCGCCTACATCGAAAAATATTTGCCGCATATTGGTATCGCGCTGCAGGAGATTCTCACGCTCACTGACGAAGAACGGGACGCCGACGTGCAGAAGCGCGATAACCTCCTGCATGCGAGCCGCATGACCCAAAGGCAAGACCCATGAAGAGAGCCAGCTCTGATACGGCGCCGAGCGAGCAGGACAGAGAGACCATCAGGCTGATTGAGTTGATCGCTATGCAGGTCCGCAAAAACATAGACAGCGGAAAATTGCCGAACATCGAGTTGCCGGTCCGCAGTTTGGAAAATGTCAGTTACGATGGAACGGCCGGCTATCTGGAGCTGGGCGAGGCGCGCAAAATGCGCACGCTGACGGTGAATACGGCTCGGTCTTTCGCGCAAACGTTACGTTTGATGGCGACTTCACGGGCCATGGTCGAGAGCAACGACTTCGCCACCAAGCGCGAGGCCTATTACATCAGCAAGAATTGGGGCGAGTGCCGGTTCGACGAGCAGGCTGAGTCGGACGCCATCATGGATGACATCGAAGCCGTTGCGTCAATGCATGGGCTGTCGCGTGAGCAGTTGCGCTTCTATCCCGAGTTGCATGGCGGTTCCGTCGCAGGCCGGCTCACGGTTATCGATCCGAACTCTCTGACGGGACAGCCCATCGAAATTGACTGCGCCAACCTCGGAAGCGGGGCTTACAGCATTCCTCGCTCCGCGGAGCATTTGAGCTTCAGAACCGACGCACGTTTTATTCTCGCCATTGAAACCGGCGGCATGTTCCAGCGGCTGAACAATCATCGCTATTGGGAGACGGCGAATTGCATTATCGTTGAAATGGGCGGCGTGTCGACGCGCGCCACCCGGCGCTTCATTCGCCTGATTTCCGACAAACACGACTTGCCCGTCTACTGCTTTGTAGACTGCGACCCATATGGCTTCACAAATATCTACCGAACACTGAAAGCAGGCTCTGGGAACGCGGCCCACGTCAATCGCTTTCTATGCGTGCCGCGGGCGCGTTTCTTGGGCGTCACGCCGCAAGATATCATTGACTTTCGCCTCGAGGATGCGACGCACCCGTTGACTGCGGCTGATGTCAAGCGCGCGCAGGACGCGCTGCAGAATGACCCGTTCATCAAGGCGCATCCCACATGGATTGCCGCCATAAAACAGTTGCTCGAAATGCGGGTTCGCGCCGAACAGCAGGCGTTGGCCAAATGGGGACTCAACTACGTTATTGACGAATATTTGCCTCGAAAAGTTGCCAACCCAAGCAGTTTCCTGCCGTGAGTCAATCGACCATGGAGGGCGTACATTGACGCGATTGGCGGTTACATAGGCCGTATCAAGGTCCATGCGTCGATCCATTCGCACGCGCTCGAAAAGACGTCCGGCAGGTCGAGAACGAGGTGCTCGCCGCCGGGCACGCTCAAAAAGCTCTTTGGCTCATTGGCGAGTTTGAAAAGCCTCCTTGCCGAGCCTATCGGAATGACGTCGTCTTTCTCTCCGTGAACCATAAGAACTGGAACACGCACGTCAGGGATCGCGAGATCCGAATGAAATTGATCAAACATCAACCAACTGACCGGGAAAAACGGGTAATGCGCGGACGCGACGTCCAGCGCCGACAAGTAAGGAGCCTCCAAAACGAGGGCGGCTGCTTCATGCGTCGCTGCGAGGGCTGCCGCGACGCCGGTCCCCAACGATTCGCCCATCAAGACGATGCGATTCCCCTCATGGCCTCGCGCGCGCGCCGCGCGATACGCGGCTTCGCCATCTTGCATCAACCCGCCTTCCGTCGGCGAACCGGTCGAGCCGCCGTAGCCGCGATAGGAAACGGCGAGAACGCCATAGCACCGCGATGTAAACATGTGGAACCGCGAAACACGATCGACAAGCGCGCCACCGTTGCCGTGAAAATACAAGATCAACGGTCGCCCACCCTTTGGCCGAAAATACCAGGCGACGAGTGTTTCGCCATCACCGGTCGTAAGACGCAGCTCTTCGCCGTCGTTCAGATTGGTTTGCGTCAGGTCAGTGAGACGCCGGTCAGGGAAATATTGAAGCTTGCGCTGAAAAAGCGCCAAGCCCATTCCGGCCAGAACATAAGCTCCTGCGAGCCCAACCAGGCACCATGTCAAAAGGGTCATGGCGGATCGTCCTATCAGCGACATGCACTGAATGAATATCCTTGGTGGGTTTCAAACGTGACAAGCCCGATCTTTTCGCTGCCTGGAATGTCATCCGGCGCACATGATCGTCAGGGGCCGAAAGCCCCTCTCCCTGGTTGGCTCTTGCACCGTCGTTGACGCCGTGATCCGGCTCAAGCGTCCGGGGTCCGAGGGAAGGCATGTTCGACCGGCATCACCGGTTCGCGCTGCTCGAGGCCCGCCGGACCGAATCCCGCCGCGTCGGGCGGTTCGGCCGTCGTGGCGGAAGAATGCTCGGCGACCAGCTGTTCGCGCAGCTTTCGAATATTTCGGTAGCTGGCTTCATGAATATAGATGTGCCCCTGTTCGTCCCTCGCAAAGAGGGTGGCCGTCGCGTCGTTTCGGACCTGCTGCAAAGCTTGATTGATCACGTTGAGACATTCCAGGAGCTGGCGGACGTCATCGAGTTGCACATGCCGCCGCATGTCGTTGAGGTTGAGACCATGCAGCGACGGTAAACCAGGTACGAGGGGTGTTTCTCGCGCCAGCTCAAAAAATACCTGCGTGACGAGGAAACTATCCGAAATTTGATTGAAAATCTGGGCTACTTCATCGATCGTGACTGCGGCAAGCGCTCCTGCCTGCATCTTAGACGGATCGTGTTCGGAAGGGACCTGTGAGCCGAGCGCCCTGGCTATTTCACTCTCCATCCAGCGCCGCACCTCTGGTGGCGCTGATCTCACTTGCTCCGCAGAAAACGTGAAGCTGGTCATGCGATTTATCCTCTTTGTCCCGATCATCGACTGGGGCGATCTGCGCGCTGATATTCGCAGAGTTCGATACCGGTTCAATCCCCTTCCAAGCGTTGTGTAAGCTGCCTCAGCGCCACCGGCAAGGCCTGCACGGGCCCGTCGACGAGCACACGGCGCCACAGGCCGAGTGATCTTGGTGGTAGCAGTTCTTCGCCCGCCTGGACTGCGGCTTCGGATCCTTTGTCCATCAATCGAACTACCTTCAACACGATACTCGATCGGTCGACGCCGTCGGGCCAAGGGCCATGGCCTGAATCCGAGTCTGCGCCGACCATGAAGTTTACCGCCGTCCCGTCGCATCGACCACGTCTTTGAAGTCGAGGTTCGAAGGCATATGTTTTTCGCGTGCGCAGGAGGTCGACAGTGGGATCGAGGAAGCGGCGACATTCGCCGGCCCGGCGTGGGAGCCTCCAGCCGGAGAGCAAAGCCGAACCGTCTCCGCCCATTTTGGCGCACAACGAAGAGATCGCCCAAGCCTTCGACGAAGTAGCCGATCTTCTTGAGCTCAAGAACGACAATCCCTTCCGAATTCGCGCCTATCGCAATGCCGCCCGGGTCCTGCGCGGTCTGACCACCGAGGTCGGCGAAATGTTGCGGCGCGGCGATAAGCTGGAAGAAATTCCCGGCATAGGAGAGGATCTGGCTGAGCAAATCGCCCAGATGGCCTATACCGGGCGTCTGACCAGGCTCGAGGAGCTGTCGGCTGCGGCCCCGCGTTTGGCGCTGCAATTGACCCGACTTCCGAACATTGGCCCCAAGCGCGCGATGCGCCTGTGCACAGAACTCGGCGCGCGAACTCTCGACGAGGTAAAGCGCGCCGCGAAAGCCGGCAAAATTCGCGCCCTCACGGGCTTCGGCGCCAAGTTCGAGCAAGGGCTGATGAACAGCCTCGCCAAGGTGGATCTGGGCAAGGAAAAACGCTTCAAGCTCGCCGCGGTGCAGCACTATGCTGATGCGATGCTGGCTTACTTGCGCCGCGCGCCAGGGTTCGAGACGGCGGAAGTCGCAGGCAGCTTCCGACGACGCAAGGAAACGGTCGGCGATCTCGACATCATCGTCGCGGCGCAGCATGGCCCGCCGGTCATCGATTGGTTCCAACACTTCCCCGAGATTGAAACAACCGTTTCTGCGGGAACGACCCGAGCAACCGCCACGTTGCGCTCCGGTCTTCAAGTCGACGTGCGCGTCGTGCCGCAGGAGAGTTACGGAGCGGCGCTGGTCTATTTCACCGGAAGCAAGGCGCATAACATCGCCTTACGCCGACGGGCGCAGGAGCGTCGCCTCAAGATCAATGAATATGGCGTCTTCCGCGGCGAGCGAGCCATCGCTGGCGCCACCGAAGCGTCCGTGTACGCCGCAGTCGGGCTGCCCGAGATTGAACCGGAACTGCGCGAAGACCAGGGAGAAATCGAGGCGGCCGCAAGCGGCGCATCGCCAGATCTCCTGCGACTCAGCGATATCCGGGGCGATCTGCATGCGCATACCAGTGAAACAGACGGCGCGAATACGCTCGAGGAATTGGCGAAGGCGGCGAAAAAATTGGGACTCGCCTATATCGCGATAACCGATCACTCAAGACGACTGGCGTTCGCGCACGGTCTCGACGAAACCCGGCTGCTCGCGCAAATCGAACGGATTGACGCGTTCAACGAAGGTCGAAAAGGCATAGAGGTCTTGAAAGGAGTTGAAGTCGACATTTTAGAGAACGGCGACCTCGATCTGCCCGATGCGACGCTTGCTCGGCTCGACCTCGTGATCGGCGCGATCCACAGTGGGTTTGGCTTGTCGCGCGACAAACAAACCGCGCGCATCCTGCGAGCGATGGACCATCCGCATTTCTCGATCCTCGCACATCCCACCGGCCGCTTGTTGCTCGAGCGAAACGGCTACGAAATCGACATTCAGCGCGTCATTCGCGCGGCCAAGGCGCGCGGCTGCCTTCTCGAGTTGAACGCCCAACCCGACCGACTGGACCTCTCAGACGTTCACTGCCGCATGGCGAAGTCGGAGGGCGTCATGGTGAGCATCAATACGGATGCGCATCGGGTCGAGGATTTCAACAATCTTCAATTCGGCGTCTGGCAGGCGCGACGCGGATGGTTGGAGAAGGGCGACGTCCTGAACACGCGGTCGCTGTCCGAGCTTAGGCCGCTGCTTAAAGCGACGATGTCACAGATCGGAGATTAAGGCGCTAAAGCGCCGCCTGGGGCGGCCTTTGGTTAGGTCGCACGAGAGCGTTGGGGTCTGTCTCTGGCCCGCCCCGTCGTCCCAGTGAGGTCTCTCCACGTCGGCGGCGAATTTCGCCGTCCTCAGCTTCGATTGGCGTCCACCAAATTCCTCCGCGCCCGCCCAACTGAGCGCCCTATAGGCGTTCTTGGCGCCAGAGCGTCGAGAAGCCCTGTCGGGGGCGGGGCGGACCCATTGCTGCACCGGCTCTTTGTCCGTGGTTTTTTGCTTCTTCGATCCTGATGTATTGTTGAGAGAGGCCACGATCTTGCGCGCCGCTGGATGCTCGCTCGAAGCAGCCATCCACGGAAGCCAACGGAAGCTGAGTCATGCCCTTTCGTGATCGAGCAGAAGCGGGGCGGCGCATTGCCGCGAGATTGCTCCACTATAAGGCCGAGCGCGCCGTCGTTTTAGCCCTGCCGCGCGGCGGCGTTCCGGTCGCAGCGCCGGTCGCCGCTACGCTCGGCGCGCCTCTGGACTTGGTCCTCGTCCGCAAGATCGGCGTTCCCTACCAACCGGAACTCGCGATGGGCGCCGTCGCCGATGGAGGGACGCCTTTCACCGTGCGCAACGATGACGTCATCGCGATGTGCGGCGTCAGTGAGGAGCAATTCGACGCCATTCGGCGCCGCGAGCTCGCGGAGATCGAACGACGCCGACGCCTTTATATCGGAGATCGCCCTCGTCCCGGGGTCGAAGGACGCGTCGCCATCGTCGTCGACGATGGCGTCGCCACCGGCGCGACGACCCGCGCAGCGCTGCGGGCGGTGCGCGCGCGCGGACCAAAAACGCTTGTGCTGGCGGTTCCGGTTGCGCCGACCGAGACGCTCGACGCCATGCGCGACGAGGCCGATGAGGTGATTTGCCTGGAAGCGCATGATGTGTTCGAGGCCATCGGATATTTTTACGCGGATTTTCGTCAAGTCAGCGACGAAGAGGTGATCGACATTCTCGAGCGCTTGGGAGGGCGTCGGGAGCAACCGACGAAGATTGAAAGCCCGACCGAGCCAAGATGAGCTGGGCCCGTGCGGGTTTCAGCAACAAATCCACGCTCATGTCATTCCGAAGCGGGGGGTCTTGCGGCGCTCGACCGGAATAAGGGGAAGCCCTTGATCAACCCCGCCAATCTATCTCAGGGGTGCTGACGCCGGACATCGTCCCCACACTGCCGCGGCGACAGAACCACTCTCGCGTTACGGGTTTGCGCGCCGATCGGCATCGCGACCCCACGCCGCATGCGCAAGGATTTCGGGTAGAATGTAAAGCGATAGGCTTTAGTGGTTGGACCTTGACAGGCCACAGGGGCGTTCTTATGTCGCAAACGCCTTGCTGGCGCTCGCTTCGAGCGAGCGCCAGCAAGGCGTTTGCGTTTCTCTTTCCGGTGGCTCGATCTCTTTCGACGTCGGCGGGCCCAGAATAGGAAGAACACAACATGGCATTTCGTCCCCTGCACGATCGGGTCGTGGTCAAACGCCTTGAGGGCGAGGATAAGACCAAAGGCGGGATCATCATCCCCGACACCGCCAAGGAAAAGCCGCAGGAAGGCAAGGTCATGGCGGTGGGTCCGGGCGGGCGAGACGAGAGCGGAAAGCTCACCCCCCTCGACGTGAAGATCGGCGACCGCGTGCTGTTCGGCAAATGGTCGGGCACCGAGGTCAAGGTCGACGGCGAGGACCTGCTCATCATGAAGGAAAGCGACATCATGGGCGTCGTCGGCTGAACCGGACCCCGCCTCGATCGCTGCATCTCTCCCTTAGGAGTTGAATAAATGGCTGCCAAAGACGTCCGTTTCGCCACCGACGCGCGTGATCGCATTCTGCGCGGCGTGGAAATCCTCAACAACGCCGTGAAGGTCACACTTGGTCCCAAGGGCCGCAACGTCGTGATGGAGAAATCCTATGGCCCGCCGCGCATCACCAAGGACGGCGTCACTGTCGCCAAGGAGATCGAACTCTCCGACCGCTTCGAAAACCTCGGCGCCCAACTGGTCCGAGAAGTCGCTTCGAAGCAGCACGACGTCGCTGGCGACGGCACCACCACAGCGACCGTGATCGCGGCCTCGATCGCCCGTGAAGGCGCCAAGGCCGTGGCGGCCGGCCTCAATCCGATGGACCTGAAACGCGGCATCGACCTCGCCGTTGAAGCCGTCGTCGCCGATCTCGCCAAGAACTCGAAGAAGGTCACCTCGAATGACGAAATCGCCCAGGTCGGCAGAATCTCGGCCAATGGCGACGAATTCATCGGCCGGGAAATCGCAAAGGCGATGGAGAAGGTCGGCAATGAAGGCGTGATTACGGTCGAGGAAGCCAAGAGCCTCGAGACCGAGACTGAGATTGTCGAAGGCATGCAGTTCGATCGCGGCTATCTCTCGCCTTACTTCATCACCAACGCTGAGAAGATGATCGCCGAACTCGACGACCCCTACATTCTCATCCACGAGAAGAAGCTTTCGTCTTTGCAGGCCCTGCTGCCGATCCTTGAAGCCGTCGTGCAGACTGGCAAGCCGTTGCTGATTGTCGCCGAAGACATCGAGGGTGAGGCGCTTGCAACGCTGGTCGTTAACAAGCTGCGCGGCGGATTGAAGATTTGCGCCGTGAAGGCGCCGGGCTTCGGTGATCGCCGCAAGGCCATGCTGGAAGACATCGCCATCGTCACCAGCGGTGAACTGATCGCCGAGGATCTGGGCGTCAAGCTTGAGAACGTGACGCTGACCCAGCTGGGTCGCGCCAAGCGCGTGCGCATCGACAAGGAGAACACGACAATCATCGACGGCGCCGGCGCCAAGAAGGATATCGAGGGGCGCATTGGCCAGCTCAAAGCGCAGATCGAAGAGACCACTTCGGACTATGACCGCGAGAAGTTGCAGGAGCGCCTGGCCAAGCTCGCCGGCGGCGTCGCGGTGATCCGCGTCGGCGGCGCCACCGAGGTCGAAGTGAAGGAGAAGAAGGACCGCGTCGACGACGCGCTCAATGCCACCCGCGCGGCCGTGGAGGAAGGCGTTTCGCCGGGCGGCGGCGTCGCGCTACTGCGTGCGATCGCCTCGCTCGGCGCCGTGAAGGTCGCCAATTCCGACCAGAAGACCGGCGTGGACATTGTGCGCAAGGCGATTCAGACGCCAGCCCGCCAGATCGTCGATAACGCTGGTGGCGACGGCGCCGTCGTGGTCGGCAAACTCCTCGACTCGAAGGAATATAGCTACGGCTACGACGCACAGACCGGCGAGTTCGGCGATCTCGTCAAGCTCGGCATCATCGACCCCACCAAGGTCGTGCGCACGGCGCTTCAGGATGCGGCGTCGATCGCCGGCCTGATCGTCACGACCGAGGCGACGATCACTGAGCACCCGAAGAAGGATGCGCCGGCAATGCCTGGCGGCGGCGGAATGGGCGGTATGGATTTCTAGTCCGCACCTCAATGCTGATGACGATAGAAAGGCCCTGGGTTTCCTCAGGGCCTTTTTCTCCCGTCAGAAACGCGAAACGGGAACCCGAGATTCGGCCGCGTCGGTTTGCCAGCGGTTATACCAACCCGCGTTGATCAGAACCCATGGGCCCAATCGCGCAGGCCGATGGACATGATACGCCAGGGTTGGTCGACGAGCTTGTTCCAGGCGTCGCAGCAGAGAGCGACGATGTCGTCGTAGCCTTTGAACACGCGGTTCGATAGCCAGTTGTCGCGCAGGAACTGCCAGACGTTCTCGGTCGGGTTGAGTTCGAGGCATTTGGCGGGCAGCGGCAGTATGGTGATGTTTTCGGGAACGTCGAGCTTGTCGGTCATGTGCCAGCCGGCCTGATCGACCATCAGCACGGCGTGGGCGCCTGGCGCGACGCGCTTGGCGATTTCAGCCAAATGCAGGTTCATTGCGTAGGTGTCGCATTTCGGCAGGACGAGCGCCGCGGCCTTGCCGTCCTTGGGCGAGATCGCGCCGAAGATGTAGGTCGAGGCGGTGCGCTGGTCCTTGGGCGCGGAGGGGCGCGAGCCGCGTTTCGCCCAGCGCCGCGTGATCTTGTTCTTCTGGCCGACGCGCGCCTCGTCGCCGAACCATATCTCTATGTCGCTCGCCGCGACGCCTTTCTGGCGGGCGATCTCCTCCAGGCGGGCAGGGAAGCTTTTTTAAAATCCTCGATCGCGCCTGCAGCCTGCGCATGGTGGCGCGGGCGCGCGGAAAGCTTGCGATAGCCCATCTTGCGCAGCTCGCGGCTCACCGTCGTCTCGGAGACGCAGAGGCGGAAGGTCTCGAACAGCCATTGGCACAGGTCGATGATGCGCCAGCGCACGACGCCGTGGATCGCCGATGTCGGGCCCTCCTCGACGATGCGCGCCAGCGCGGCGCGATGTTCGTCGTTGAGGAGCGACGGCTGCCCCGGCGCCTTGCGATCCTCGAGACCTTCGGGCCCGAGCGCGTTGAAGCGCAGAACCCAGTCGCGAATGACCTGGAGCGTCACCCCGCCAATCTTGGCCGCCTCGCTACGCGTCGCGCCGTCGTAAATCGCCGCCAAGGCCAACAGGCGACGCGCCCGCGGCCCGTCCTTCGTGCGCTTCGCGAGAGCCCGAAGAGCCTTTGCGTCAAAGTCTTCCCGCAATCCAATCGCAGCCGCCATGGCGAACCTCCTCCGGTTCGCCATGTCGAATCAGAAACTGCCCGATTCGGGAATCCCCGCGTGAGTCTGCCTCAGCGCGGGTTGGTATTAGTGGGTGACGCCCGGAATTCTTTAACAACCCCGATGGGCGTGCCAGCTGTCGATGGCGGTGAAAATCCGCGCATAGATGGCGCGGTTGCGAGCTTGGCGGCTTCTTTTGGGTTTGCCGAGACGATGATGGTGCGTGGCTGAGGTTGATGCGGCGGCGCGTGATGGCGTCCTGACGTCACGGCGGATGTTGGGGTAAGCTTGGCCTTTTCAAGGACAAGCACGGCGTCGATCTCGACTTGGCGGTTCTGTTCGACGCCGTGCCCCACACCGTGCCGGGCACGCATGTCCGATCAATATCGCGGAAAGCAGGGCGCTCGTCCACATGGCGTCGGCCAATCCGAGCATGACGACGCTGGATCGGCGAGGTTGTTTCTGTGCGCTGGGTGTCGTGCCCAGGCGCTGATTTGTAGCTGTTGCGATCGCGGCCAGATTTACTGCGCTGGGGATTGCGGCCCTCATGCACGGCGGCGTGGCCAGCGCGCGGCGGGAGCCCGTTACCAAGCCAGCCGCCGAGGTCGGTTCACGCATGCCGAGCGCGCGCGCCGATACCGGGCGCGATGCAAAAACGTGACGCATCAGGGTTCACCCCCACCGGCTCCCGGTGATTTTCTGTCGTTCGGCTCGCCGACGATCGCGAGCGACGCAACGACCTCGGATGTCGAACCCCGGCGACCGATCTCGCACTGCCACTGGTGCGGCCGGCGCTGTCCCGATCTCGTCCGCCAGGGATTTTTGCGCCGCCGCGTCGGTCGTCGCGGCGCGCCGCGACACAACCGGATGGGACGCGACCATGGTGACGCCACCTGATATCGAGGCGCAAATCCTGCGCTATTATCACGCCGAGAAGTGGGCCATCGGCACGATCTCCCGTCAGTTGCGCGTGCATCACGACGTGGTGCGGCGCGTGCTGGCGCAAGCCGGTCTGCCGAGGATTGGGTCCCCACGCAAATCGCCGATCGACGCCTATCTGCCGTTTATCCGTCAGACGCTTGAGGTATTCCCGTCGCTGACGGCCAGCCGTCTGTATGGGATGGTGCGCGAACGCGGCTATCCGGGCCGTCCCGACCACTTCCGCCACCTCATCGCCTGTTATCGGCCGCGTCCGAAGGCCGAAGCCTATCTGCGTCTGCTCACCTTGCCGGGCGAACAGGGACAAGTCGATTGGGGCCACTTCGGCCATCTCCAGATCGGCCGCGCGCGGCGTCCGCTGATGGCCTTCGTCATGGTGCTCAGTCATTCGCGGCAAATTTTTCTGCGCTTCTTTCTGGACGCCCGGATGGAGAACTTTCTGCGCGGCCATGTCGCGGCCTTCACCGCCTGGGGCGGCGCGCCGCGCGTTTTGTTATACGACAATCTCAAGAGCGCGGTGCTGGAACGGTGCGGCGACGCGATCCGCTTCCACCCCACTTTGCTCGGCTTCGCCGGACAATATCGCTACGAACCGCGCCCCGTGGCGATCGCCCGGGGCAACGAAAAGGGCCGTGTCGAACGCGCCATCCGTTACGTGCGCGAGGCCTTCTTCGCCGCCCGGGAATTTATCGATCTCGATGACCTCAATGGCCAGGCAGAGGCCTGGAGCCTTGGCCCCGCCGCCGACCGGCGCTGTCCCGGCGAACCCCACCGCACCGTGCGGGACGTGTTCGTTGAGGAAAGAGCCCGCCTGCTCCCGCTGCCTGACACCCCGCCGCCCTTGCTCGAACAGGTCGCGGTGTCGGTGGGCAAGACGCCCTATGTCCGGTTCGACCTGAACGATTATTCCGTGCCGCACACTCACGTCCGGCGCGTGCTGACCGTACTCGCCGATCCCCGCGAGGTTCGCATCGTCGATGGCGTGAAGGTGCTCGCCTGTCACCCACGCAGCTACGACAAAGGGGCGCGGATCGAAGAACCCGTCCATGTCCAGGCGCTGGTCGACGAAAAGCGCGCCGCGCGCCAGCATCGCGCCAACGATCGCCTCGCCCAGGCCGCGCCGGCCAGCCAAGCCTTGCTCGTGCGCGCTGCCGAACGCGGATCCAATCTCGGCGCCATCACCGCCGCTCTGCTGCGTCTGCTCGAACGGTACGACGCCGCCGCATTGCAGGCCGCCATCCTCGAGGCGCTGGAGCGCGATGTGCCGCACCCGAACGCCGTGCGCCTCGCCCTCGAACGTCACCGCGAACAACAAGGCGCCGCCCCACCCGTCGCCATGACGCTGCCCGCGCATGTGCGCGACCGCGATGCGCCGGTGCGGCCGCACGCGCTCGAAACCTATGACCAGCTCAAGGACGATCAAGATGACTGAACCCGACACGCGGCGCGCCCGCGCCGGCGCGCTCAATCTGCATGGACTTCTGGCGCACTGGAGCGAGATCGCCAGCGAGGCCTGGGTCGATACGCTGCTGGGCTGGGAGGAACGGGAGCGAGCCCGCCGCGGCTTGGAACGCCGGCTGCGCGCCGCCCATATCGGTCGCTTCAAGCCGCTTTGCGACTTCGATTGGAACTGGCCGAAACGCTGCGACCGCGCCGCCATTGACGCGCTGATGACGCTTGAGTTCCTCAAGGACGCCACCAACGTCGTTCTCGTCGGCCCGAACGGCGTCGGCAAGTCGACCATCGCGCAAAACATCGCTCATCAAACGCTGATCGAGGGACATGCTGTCCTGTTCACCAGCGCGGGCCAACTCCTGGGCGATCTCTGCGCGCTGGACAGCGACTCCGCCTTGCGCCGCCGTCTGCATCACTACGCCCGGCCACAACTGCTGGTGATCGACGAGGTCGGATATCTCTCCTATTCCAACCGGCACGCCGATCTGCTGTTCGAATTGATCTCGCGCCGCTATCAAAACAAAAGCACGCTGGTCACCACCAACCGTCCGTTCGCCGAATGGCGAGAGGTTTTTCCCAACGCGGCCTGCGTCGTCTCTCTGGTCGACCGTCTCCTTCACCACGCTGAGATTGTCTCCATCGAAGGCGACTCCTGGCGCCTCAAGGAAGCCCGCGACCGGGCGGAGCAGCGCAGCCGCCAGCGCCGCGAGGCCAAATCATGAGAAAACAGAGCAGATTGCCGGCGCATCTTCGTCCGCTCTCGATCGATATTCCCCGCACCTGGACGCCCGAACAGGCTCTGGCCTTGTTCGAGCTGATCGACGATCTGCGCGATAAGGTCTGGGCGCTCTATGGCGACCGAATGCAGGCGCTGCTCCGCGATCAACGGGGATGCGGCGGCGCCGGCGGAAATCGTGACGCCAGCGACGAACCATCATTCTGAACCGCCGAATATCCTGTGGTTCGATCAAGACGGCCATCCCGTCGTCCCGACCTGAGCGCTGCAACGCTGGCGCGCGCAGCGGCGGTCAAGGACGCCCGAAGGGCGCCGCGTGGCGGCGCGAAGCGTCCTTGACGGTCGCGAGCACGACAGCATCTTGGGCGCGGAGGGACGACTCCGTCACGCGCGTCAATCACGATGAGAATCCGTTCACGCCGTTTGGCGTGCTCCCGCCGCGCCTCGCGCCAAATCGAAATATCCAGCCCGTAATTGCCGAACCGTGCCCGCCAAAGCGCCGTCACCCCGCAAGCCGTCGTGGACCCAGACCAACCGCGCCATCTATGCGCGGATTTTCACCGCCGCTAACACCAGCAGAGTACGCGGCCGAAGTGCGCCAAGGACCGCCGACAGACCGTGTGCGCTGGGCGCCCGTTGTGGCGCCTACTCCGGACGTTGCAGCGCGCGGCGCCACTATCCAGCCCGCCATGCTCCCGGCTGGCAACGAGTCAAAATTTCATTCTTCGTCCGCCTCGGTCTTCAAGTTTCCTGACGCCTTGAAGGTGACAACCCTGCGGGCGGTGATCGGCGCCGCGACGCCCGTCTTCGGGTTGCGCCCGGAGCGCTCGCGCTTCTGGCGAACGGCGAACTTGCCGAAACCATGGAGGCTCACGTCTTCGCCGGCGACGAGCGTGGTGACGATTTCTTCGAGGACGGCTTCGACCAGTGCTTTGGCTTGACGGCGCGAGAGACCCATGCAAGCCGAATAGACGGCGTGAGCGATTTCTCGCTTCGTCAGCGTCCCTCGCGTCCCATCCTTCGAAGTCGACGGAGCGTCGGAGATGGCTTTCGGGGCCCGCGATGCCGAGGGGATCGGGGGTCCTTGGGCGGCTGGCCCGCCGCTTCGTTCGTCCAAAACTTGCATGGGAGTTGCCTGCCGCGCCCCTGAGACCGTGGAACAAAAACGAGCGCTTTCGCGGACTGGCTTGAAGATATGCCTTGAGCTTCGTCTCTGGCAAGTTCGATCTCTACCGCAATATGAGATGACGCCGTGCCGTTCGTCGCGAACTTAATAGGCGTCGACATTGAAGTAGCGGCCTGTTCGGATCGGCTCTGGACGCTGTACGCTCAATTCGTCGATTGCCGCGAAATCTCGGCGGGTCTGGGGGCGCCGGCGGACGGGACGGCTCCTAAATATTTTGCATCGGACGGGATGGGAGGATGTCGATGCGACAAGGGACAAAGTCTGCGATCCAAGGGGACGCCCGTGTCGTCAAGGGCATACTCCTCGACCTCGATGGCGTCGTTTATGTCGGCGCCTCCGCCTTGCCTGGCTCACTCGACGCGATTTCGCGGATTCGTGCAGCTCGGATTCCGCTCAAGTTCATCACCAACACGACGCGCCGCCCACGCCGACGGATCGTCCAAGATCTTGCCCGGCTCGGTCTTCTAGTTGCGTTGGAGGATGTCTACACGCCTGCCGCGATCGCTCACGACTTGCTCGCGCACCGGAAGCTGACGCCGTTTCTGGTTGTGCATCCAGATCTGCGCGAGGATTTTTCCGGATTGGCCACAGACGGGGAGGAAGCTGTCGTCGTCGGAGACGCCGGAGAATCCTTCACCTACGACTTATTGAACCAAGCCTACCGAAAAATTCATCACGGAGCCGAGTTTTTTGCTCTGGCCACGAACCGAAACTTCCTCGACCACGACTCGGAAATGAGCCTCGACGCGGGCCCGTTCGTTGTGGGACTGGAATACGCTTCAGGTCGAAAGGCGACAGTTCTCGGCAAACCGTCGCCGACGTTTTTCAACCTCGCCGTCGAAGGCCTTTCGTGCGCCGCCGAGGATGTCGTGATGATCGGCGACGATGCGGAAGCCGACGTTGGCGGAGCGATGGCTGTTGGCCTCATGGGCGTTCTCGTCCGAACTGGGAAATACCGGCCGGGGCAAGAGGGGCGTCTCCCTGAGCCGCCGACGTTGATCGCGGAGAATTTGCAAGCTGCCGTCGATCTTCTTCTGAGCTGAGCCGGCTTGCATGTCGGCTGCTCAAGCCGCACACCCGCTTCGCGGGATGCGAACTATGCCCAAATCGTGAGGAAGTCTTCGCAGCCACTCGGATACCCCTCTTTATTCGCGCCCATTTGCGTGTCAATTTAGCGGTGGAACTATCGTGCCACCCGCCGCAAATGCGAATATCCCATGGACTCCGCTCCAAACGAGTTGACGAAGATTTCGAGCCCCGGATACCCACCGCCCGGTTCGAGGGGATCATGAATTTTGTCGCGATAGATTTCGAAACCGCGAACTACAGGTCCAACAGCGCCTGCTCGGTCGGCCTTGTGAAAGTGGTCGGCGGTGAAATCGTGGACAAGGCGGTTCACTCGATCAAACCGCCAACCAGAGAATTCGTGTTCACCTATGTCCACGGACTTACGTGGAAGGACGTGGCGAAGTCGCCCGATTTCGGGAATCTCTGGCACTCTCTGGGGGCCTTCCTCGAAGGGGTGGAGTTCCTCGCCGCGCACAACGCCTCATTCGACAAGGGTGTCCTTCACGCCTGCTGCGCCAGCTATGGCATAACATCGCCATCGCTTCCGTTCCAATGCACCGTTCAGATTGCCCGGCGCACTTGGAGCATTTATCCGACCAAGCTCCCCAACGTTTGTCGTTATCTCGGGATCAACCTGAACCATCACGAAGCCCTTTCCGACGCCATGGCCTGCGCGCAGATCGTTCTCGCGGCCCACAAGCAGCCGGCAACGCAAACCGCCGTCCGGCGGCGAAACTCAGTGGCGCGACAGACCACCCGGACTTGAGCAGAGAGCAAGTGCAGGCGCTCGTCTTCGCCGGCAACAAGCCGCCGGCGCGCTAACGCCCTAATGTTCTTTATTTGTTCCTATCCTTGGGCTACGCTGCTGCGTCCATCCGATTCGGCGTTGAACCATGGCGACATTGATCATTACGGAAAAGGCCAGCCAGGCGAAGGATCTCTGGGCCGCCCTTGGCGCGCGGTTCGGACAAATCCTGCCCGCCGAGGGTCATCTGCTCCGTCTGGCCGAGCCCGAGGAGGTCCACGCCGCTTGGAAGAGCTGGTCCTGCGTCGTCCTCAAGCCGGAGGGGCTCTACCCCACGCGCCCGGCTGCCGGCGGAAACAAGCCGGCGAAACTCAAAGCCATCGCCGCAGCGCTCGAGTCCTGCGACGACGTCATCCTGGCGACCGATTGCGACCGCGAGGGTCAACTGATCGGTCAGGAGATCCTTGATCATCTCGGCTATCGCGGACGGGTGCGGCGGGCCCTGTTCACCGCGCAGGATCCTAAGACGCTTCAGCAAGCCTTCGCCCGGCTGAAACCGAACGCGGAGATGCGTCCGCTCTATGAGGCGGCGGTGGCCCGCCAGCAGGCGGACCAGATCTTCAATCTCTCCCTCACCCGAACCGCGACGAAGACGTTGCTGACGCCGGGCGTTCGCGGCGTCATCGGGATCGGTCGGGTCAAGACGCCGACGCTGGCCATCGTCTGCCTGCGCGAACTGGAAATCCGCAACTTCCGGCCCGAGGACTATTTCGAAGTCGTCGCCACGGCGACCGTCGCGAACGGCGTCTTTCAGATGCGTCATGCTCCGGCGGCCAAATTGCGGATCAAGGAACGCGCACAGGCCGAGGCGATCGCCAGGGCAGCCGCCGGACATTCCGGATCGCTCGGCGTTTCGATCGAGGAAAAACGGCAGGCGCCGCCACGTCTTTTCGATCTCCCGTCGTTGCAGAAGACCTGCGGCCAGCGCTGGGGATGGACCGCCGACAAGACGCTTTCCGTGGCGCAGGAGCTGTATGACGGCGACGGCAAGAAGCTGATCACCTATCCGCGCGCGGAGGCGCGATACTTGACTGAAAATCAGGTCGCCGACGCGCCGGCGATCATCGCCGCGCTGACCCGACTGCGCGGCTTCGCCCAGCTCGAAATCTCGCCGCCGGTGATCCGGCGCGGCAAGTCGGGCCATTTCTGCGACAAGGCTCTGGAAGGCGTGTCGCATCACGCGGTCGTGCCCAACGTCAACGTTCTCGACGACCTTGAAACCCGGCTTGCGCGCCTCAACGAGGACGAAAAACGGCTGTTCGCGTTGATCTGCCGCTCGTATCTGGCCGCCGTGATGCGCGACTACGAATATCGCCAGACCGTCATCACCATGTCGGTTCCCATTCCCGGCGCCGCGGCGGCGGAGTTCCGCGCCACCGGACGCATTCCTTTGCGGCTCGGCTGGAAGGCCGTCTATCAGGCGGTTGATCCGGACGCCGAGGCCGAGGCGGAGCAAATGCTGCCAACCCTCGGCGACGGCGAGAATGCGATCATGTCCGACGCCCGAGTTGAGGCGAAAAGAACCCAGCCTCCGCCCCGCTACAACGAAGGCACTCTGGTGGACGCCATGCAGAACGCATGGCGCTTCGTCGAAGATCTCGCTCTGCGCGAACGACTGAAGGAAGCCAAGGGCATCGGCACGCCAGCGACCCGGGCAGAAATCATCAAGGGCCTCAAGCGGCAAAATTTGTTGGCCGCGGACGGCAAGCTGGTGCTTCCGACGCCGGGGGGACTGCAACTGTTTGAACTGCTGCGTGGCGCGGCGCCTACGCTTGTCGATCCGGGGACCACGGCTTTATGGGAGATGCGCCTCGACGAGGTTGTCGTCGGCAGGGTGGATTATCGCAAGGTGATCGACGGCATCGCCACCGCCGCCCATGAGTTGATCGACGCATTGCTCAAGCGATCGAGCGGAACGGTCGATCTGGCGACGTCGACGCTCCGGCGTCGACCGGGACGCCGGCGCCCAAACGGACAGGCCGGCAGCCGGGCGAAACTTAACGACACGAAAACCGTTCGCTCACGTCGCGGAGCGCCAGCGGCTCAGGTGTCCACGGCGAAGCCCGCTGCATCGGCCGTGAGCGCCCATGACGGAGGATCCGCTCGTGCGCAGGCGCCGACCGCCAAGATGGTCGCCTACGCCCAAAGCCTCGCGCGCGGCAAGAAGGTGACCTTGCCCGAAGGCTATCAGCAAGATTTCGACGCCTGCCGTCGGTTTCTCGACGAGCATGCCCCGTAAGAGCTTGCAACGCGAACACAATCAGAGTCCGGGCGGCGCCAAGAGAAAAATTCAGTAATGAAGGGCGTCGTATCCCAGCGAAATCTCGGTCGGAGTCCGCTGGCGGACGTTCTCGAATTCACATAACGGTTGATCCGGCAACCGTTGAGGCTGCGATCGCCGATATTGTTTCGGCGTCGTTGAAAAGGCCGCCGAGAGAGTCCCGCCAACCTGGGCGAGCGTCTCGGAATAAGACAAGGAGGGCGGACCACATCGAGCGCCTTTCTCCCCTCCCCGCCTGATCTTACGCGGCCATCGCTTGCGAGGGGGCCGCACCCTCCATCGCCCCGAGATACAGGTCGAGCGGTGACTCATGTTCGTCGCGCTCGTCTTTGTCCTGCTTGCGCAGCCGAAGAATCTCTTTGAGAACCTTCACATCGAAGCCTTCGCCTTTGGCCTCGGAGAAAATCTCCTTCTTGCCCTCATTCAACGCCTTCATCTCTTCGTCGATGTGCTCGATGCGCTCGATAAAGGAGCGAATGCGGTCGCCTGGGATTCCCACCGTGTCTGTCATGTGTTCGCCTCTCGTTGATGCGGGGATACGGTATGGCTGGGAAAGTAACTGAGAGGTTAACCGGACAATGATAACCACAAGCGAATTTTGGTGATGAGCGGTTGAGGCCAGTGCTCCGCTGCTGACACCGCCCGGCCTCGCGCGCTCGCTTCACTTCGGGCGCAAGTCGAGCGAGAGAACGAACTGGTTATGTACCCTGACATCTCAAGAGCGAGCGCTCTCCATCATCATGCCCAAAATCACCTGAGCAACCCGATCGGCTGCGGCGACCAACACGCTGTCGAGGTGGTGCAAATATCGACTGGTGACGGATCCCGCAGCATGGCCGAGCATCGCAGCGATGGTCGACTCCGCGTAGCCCAGGTCTGCTGCAACCGAAGCAAACGAGTGGCGCAGAGTGTGCGGCGTCACGTCAGAGAGTGCGGCGCGTTTCGCGATCCGCCTCCATCCGTTTGCCAGTCCGCCGAACACCTTCCCCGCCCGTGCTGGCCTCAAGACCGTCGCGCAATCGTCGGTTCGATCAATCTTCGCGAGGTAATCCAAGAATTGCCGGCCAACAGGACGAATTGATGCGCCTTCCTTGCTGTCAGCCAGACGCAATGCGCCGCCCGCGCTATCGACTTCGCCCCACTTAAGGTTGACGATTTCTCCCAGCCGACAACCGCTGAGGGCGAGCAACCACACCCCGTCGATCACTTGCGGGGTCTCGCCCGCTTCGACAGAAGTGATCAACGCCCGCCCCAACTTGGCGTATTCCTCCGGTATCAAGCGGCGCTGACGGCGCTTGTCGGCGGGCTTTTTGATCCCCTCGACGGGATTTATGTCAATGATGCCTTCGGAGACCGCATAAGAAAGAATCCCGCCCAAGAGGCCGGTGGTGCGCGAAGCCGTCCCGCTTCCGCCCCGCACAATCGACTTTCCGCGTAGCTTTCCTGTTTTTTCGACGGTCGCCGTCTTTCCGCTTGCGACGTCGCGCAAGAACCGATGGACGTCAGCCTTTGTCAGATCAATGACGCGCTTCGCCCCCAACAGGGGAACGATATGTCGCACGATCCGTCCACCATCCGTGTATAGCGTGCTGTTCTTTTTCGGACGACCGCCCTTACCCAGTATCAGCCCTTTTTCGGCCGCGGCGAGGTATTTGTCGCACAACTCCCGTACGGTCATCGATTTTCGACGTAACGCACGCTCCGCCGCCGGGTCGTCGCCCCGAACAATGTCGCCTAGGGCCGCCATAGCCAACTTGCGCGCCTGCTCGGTCGTCACCGTGCCGTGCCGGCCTACGGTCATACGGCGGCGCGCGTTCTGCGCGTTGCGATAATCCACGAAATAGGTGCGTGTGCCGCTCGGCTGGACAAAGACGCCGAACCCTTTCAACTCGCTGCACCAAAGCGTGAATTGGCGCTCCCGCGGAGCAGCCGCATCGACCACAGCCTTCGTCAGCTTCGGCATTTTCGCCTCCAAAAAACTCACCAAAAACTCACCAACAATTTGCAAGCCCGAGCGTGGTTGAGGCTATCATGGCGTAAATCAAGTCGTCAATATATCTCTTATTTTCAATGTGTTATCGTAGCATGGCGAAGCCCGTCGCATCCTGGCGAAACCTGAAATTTTGCCCTCCGAAGGCAGAGGTCAGAGGTTCGAATCCTCTCGGGCGCGCCATTTCAGAACAGAACTCTGAACACCGAATGCGACCGATTTTCCGCTTGAAGCGGCGACCAGGGTGCGCAGCAATTCCGATTTCGATCCCATGATGCGGACTTCCCTATCGGCGACCTCGACGCGCTGGGCCAGCGCGCGAAGATGATCGCGGCGGTATCCGCCGCTTTCCAGCCGGATGCGCTGGCGGGCCGCCCGGGCGAAGGTCTTGACCATATCGGGGCTGACAGCCTGATTGCCGGCATTGTCGAGCGCCGCCTGGGCGCGCTCGGCGTCCGCGCTGGCCTGTTCCCGAATCGCCTTGAGACCGGCGATACGCTCTTTCAGGCCGGGGGCGTCGAGGTCGGCGACGCCGGACTCGATGGCGTCAAAGAGCCGATTGAGCCGCAGGTCGGTCTCGGTGATCCGCTTGTTGAGTTCGGCAAGGTGCTCGCGGCGGCGCTCGGCGCGCTCTTGGCGGCGGTCGAGGACGCTGGCGAGGATGGTTTCCAGCCGCTCGGGCTGAAGCAGGCGTTCCTCCAGGTGGTTCGCTACCAATTGATCGAGCCGATCCATCGGGATCGAGCGGCCTTCGCAGCCCGTCTTGCCCTGCCGGGCCTGGGTTGAGCAGGTGTAGTAGCGATAGACGCCGCCCGCACTGCCTTTGCCGGTCCTGAGCGTCATGGCGCCTCCGCATTTGGCGCAGAAGCAGATGCCGGTAAGGAGGGTGGGGCCGCTGGTGACGCGCGCCGGCGTCATCCGGGGATCGCGAGCCTTGAGGCGGGCTTGCGCCGTGTCGAAGGTCTCGCGGCCGATCAGCGGCGGACAAGTCATGACCGCCACCTCGCTCTCGGGCTTCCGCTCCCGGTCCTTGTGCGAGCGGGTGTTGAACCTGTGCTCGCCGATATAGGTCGTGCGGGTCAGTATGGCGTGGATTTGCGCGAGGCCCCAACGCCCGCCGTCACGGGTAAAGATGCGCCGTTCGTTGAGGTAGCAGGTGATGGCCTTGACGCCCATCGAGCCGGATGTGCCATCGCCTTCCAGGAATAGGCGGTAGATCAGCCGCACCGTGTCGGCGTGCAGCGGGTCGATCTCCAGCTTCTTCTTGGTCTTCGACCCCCGCTGCTCGGCGGCGACGATGCGATAGCCGATCGGCGGCAAGGCGCCGTTCCAGAAGCCCTGGCGGGCGTTCTCGTTCATCGCCCGAAGAACGTGCTTGGCGTTCTCCTTGGACTGGTATTCGTCGAACAGCGCCATGATCTGCCGCATCATGACGTGCATGGGGTCATCGCCCATCTCCTGGGTGATGGAGACGAGCTTCACGCCGTTCTTGGCGAGCTTCCTGACATAGAACTCCAACTCGAAATGGTCGCGGAAGAAGCGCGAGAAGCTGTGAACCACGACAATATCGAAGGGGGCGGGCTTGGACGTTCCCGCCTCGATCATCCGCTGGAACTCCGGCCGGCGGTCGTTGGTGGCGGAAGCGCCCCCTTCGACGAATGTCTCGACCAATCCATAGCCGCGTGAGGCGCAATAGGCTTCACCCTGCCGCTTCTGATCGGGGATGGAGACATCGTGCTCGGCCTGACGCGCCGTGGAGACGCGCAGATAGAGGGCGGCGCGCAGCGGCACGGTCATGGCGTATGTCTCCTTCTCAACTCATCGGCACGGCCCGAACAGCCCATCGAAGAGATCGCCGAACCATGCCTCGAATACGTCGACCTCGGCCTCCGTGACCGGGATATTCTCGGGCCAGTCGTCGGTGACGGTCCAGGTCGATAGGTCGTGTTTCGGCGGCCGGCCGGGGAATGGCCACGGCTCCCCAAGCAACGCTTCAAGCTGCTCGGATGCGGTCGGCGGGCGTTTTCTGCGAAGTCTGGCCATTGGTCCAGAATCGCCGAACGGGGCCGTTCGAAGAATAGCCTTTTTCTACGCCGGAAGCCTCCGCGCACCTGAGCGTAAAAATACTTGTGCGCGGCGGCGCCAGGCGGAGATGGCGTAGGAGCGAGGGCGGCGCACGTCATGGCGACAACAGGCTCAGCGCCGTCGTCACCGTCAAATAGAGGGTGCGCGGCCGCCGGATCAAAGGCGTGAAGCCAAAGGCCGCATAGAAGGCCGCCGCCTGATCGTCGATGGCGTCGGCGAAGATGGCGTGCGCGCCGATCGGCGCGGTCGTCACGGTCTTGATGGCGTCGAACAGCAAAGCTTCTCCAAGCCCTTGTCCGGCGTAATCGCTATGCCGCCCAAGCCAACCGATCAGCACGGCCGGGACGGTCGGATAGCGCGGCAGCTTCTTCGCCAGCGCCTCGGGAAGCTCGTTCAAGGGCACGCTGCTGGAAGAAAGCGTGTAGAAGGCCGCCACCCGATCCGTCGCGATCTCTCTGGCGACAAAACAGGTGGCGTATTTACGCTTCACATCCTGCGAGACGGTCTCTCGGAAGTAGGCGTCGATCCGGTCGTTGCCGCAGGTGAAGTCCGACCGCTTGTGCGCCTTCGCCAGCGGCTCGATGGCGAAGCGGACGCTCAACGGCGTTCGATCAGTTCAGCATGGCGCTTCGCCGCGCGGGCCAGCCGCTCGTTCGGCTTGGGCGGATTGATCAGCGCCTCGGCGAAGCGGATTTGGTCCTCGCGCGCAAGGCGCAGGATCTCGGCGTCCTCGACGACGCGCCGGGCGTCCTCGCCAGCGGTGGCGATGAGATAGCCGGTCAGGGTCATGCCGCGCAGGCGAGCGGCGCGCTGCATCTGGTCATAGACCTGGACCGGGATACGCGCTTCCAATCGCGCGGTCTCGGCTTCAACTTGGGGCTTGGGCATAGGGGGCTCCTTTGTCGCCATCATATACGGCAGAATGCCGTATTATTCAAGATGCTTCATAGGCCCAGCCCGATCTGCCGCTTGCGGCTGAAGCTCCATTCGATGCCGCCGTCATCGCGGCGAACGCCGCTGATGTGCTGGTCGAGGCGCTTCTCCAGGACCGGCTGCCAAGGGACGAGTTGGAAGCCGAGCCCGTCCTCGATCATGGCGAAGCGCCCGCTGGCGAGATTGGCGACGCCGGCCAGCCGGCCGGTGACATACTCGCCGGGCCCCGACGGGGCGTAGGTCAGCCCCCGCTCGGCGGCCATCTCTTTGCCCACGCGCTCGACCTCCTGGCGCTCCAGGACCGCGACGGTGCGCCGAGGAATGGAGATGACGCCTTCCTTCACGGCGGCATGGCCCATCTCGACGAGCCGCTCGGCGCGCCGGTCGAGCGCGGTGTTCACCTCACGGCCGAAGCCGATCTGGGCAAGGGACAGATGGTCTTTTGCAACGAGCTCCCGGTCGAGCCAGGTCGCCCCGTCGCTACGGACCTGACGCTCGAGGTCGAGCGTCGACAGCGTGCGGATCGAAAAATCCTTCGGAAGCGTCGGGGCGTCATAGGCCATGCCGCGCTCGGCGATATCGCCCGGGATTTTCCAGTGGTCGGCGTCGATCCGCTCGACGTGGCCGGCGCGGCGCAGCGCCTCCAGCCGGCGCACATGGAAGCGAATGAAAGCGTCGGGGTCGCCCTTGAACCGCTCGATCTCCGGACGCGCGGCTTCCAGATGCTCGCTTGGCCGGTAGACGCCGCCGCGCATCGCCGCCATGTCCCGGATGTTGAGGTCGGCCGCCCGGGGCTCGGCCTTGGTCGGCGCCGGATCGAGCGACACGATATGGCCGCGCCGGATGTCCTCCAGGCGGGCGGCGTCCGCCGTCTCGACGTAGTGGGTGCGCCCGTCCACGCCATCGATGACGAGATGCAGCCTGTCGCCCAGCTCGTCGCCGGCCAGGCCCTTGGCGAGCACCCGGCCCACGATCGGCTCGGTGATATGCTTGCCGTGCGTCACATATTGCGCGAGGGCGCGTTCGTCGGCGAGGCCGTGGTTGGCGAGCGCCCGGTGCATCGTCTTGATGATGTCGCCGCGCTCGCCCATCGCACGCAGCGTCGGCTCGGCGCGCGGTGAGATCGACCAACGGCCGGTCTCGAGCTCGGTCGCCAGCCCCATGCTCTCCAGCCTGCGGGCGCGGGCGATCAGCAGCGCCCGATTTCGGCGCGCGGTCTCCAGCATGTCCCGGTCGGGCCGCAGGTCGGCGAACGCGTCGCCGGCCTCCTGCTCGGCGATCAGCATCCGGTCGAGGCGGGTGAAGCGCTCGGCGTCCACCTCGCGCTCGAGCTGGCGGCTGACCTCCTGCTCGGTCTGCCGGCCAAGCTCCAGCGTCACGATCTCGCTGGCCCGCTCGCGAACGCCGTGCGCGATGTAGTCGCCGGCGATGTTGAGAATCTTTCCGTCCTCGGTCACGCCGCGCACCAGGATGTGGGTGTGCGGGTGGCCGGTGTTGTGGTGATCGACCGCGATCCAGTCGAGCCTCGTGCCGAGGTCGGCCTCCATCGCCCGCATCAGGTCGCGGGTCGTCGTCCTGAGGTCGGCCAGCTCGACGCCTTCCTCGGCGGAGACGATGAAGCGGAACTGGTGGCGGTCGTCGCGACCCCGATCGAGGAAGGCGCGGCCGTCCTCCGCATCGCGCTCGGCGGAATAGACCTGGCCCTTCTCTCCGTCGCGGTTGACGCCATCGCGCTCCAGATAGCGCAGATGAGCGTCAACCGCCTTCGCGCTCGCGAAGCGGCGACCGCGCGCGGCGCCGCGCTGTGGGTTGAGCTTCACGATCCGCGCCTTCACCGTCACGCGCCGCGCGCGGGTCCGCACGCCGTTGGCGTCGCGGCTCCAGGCGTTCCTCCCCTTCAGCCCAGCAGCGGCTGCGGCGCCTCGGCCGCGCGCATTGAAGCGACCGCTCCCCTTCCCGGCCGAACCCAGCCGATTGGGGTCGCCCCCGGCGCGCCGGATGGCCTGATGCACCTCGGCGAAAAAGGTCAGCGGGCGCGGCCGGACGGCGCGTACGGAGCGTCCGCCGGCGCGGTCGCGGACCCGTCCGGGACGGACGCGGAACTGGTCGTCGTCGCTCGCCATGCGGCGACGATTGGAAGATCGAACGCTCGAGACAAGGTCGAAAATGGCGGTGTAGCGCTGTGGCGTAGAAATACTTGCTCCAGCGTAGAAGCAGCAAAGCGCCGCTCGGCGCACATTGCGGACGCCATACAAAAATCGTTGAAAAGACTGACACAATTTGATTTCGCGCGATCTGCGCACCGTGCGGCATCGCCGACCCCAACCGGAAAAACAATGTGCAGACAACCATTTAGGAACGAAGTTCCGGGAGCGAGGACTCTCGCTTTATCTTGCCCTCCTGATCAGCGTCGCCGATCGCGCTAAAATCCACGCAGAATCGAGGCCACGCAAACACCGTAACCGCGCAGAAGTTCGTACAAATTGCGAGTTGATTTCCGAAGTCGAGCGCATCTCTTGGCGCCATCGGTGCGCAAAATTTCCGTAGCCGAACCTCGGCCCGAGTGCACCTGCTGGCGCAAATTTGCGACGAATGGAGCACGAAATGGAATGCGAATGCGCGGCTTCCAACGTCGGCGCGCTGCGCCTGCCAGCTGCGGCCGAGCCGACGGCGCTCCTCTGTACTTTAGGTGCAGGGACCGCATTGAACGTGCGCTCTCCGAACCGCCGATGTGCGCGATGTCAGCAGTTGACTGACAGTCCAGCTGCCAATTTCGCTCACTCGGCGAGCCGTGTGTCAGTACCCACAAAACCCGCGAGCTGGCGACGATAATTGCATTGAGTGGCCGCCGCTAACAGCCGCTTGTGAGGCGATCGACTCACGCTACGGTGCTTGGTATTTAACGTGCGAGAGCGGCGATCCGCAACGCGGGCGGCGTTTCTCCCACGATGACGGGACAGCGTCGCCATGGCAATCGACACTGACAGAATTGATGACTGCGTGCTCGCGTTGCTCCTGCTCGGGCGGCACGATGGCTACCGCGTTTGGAAGTCGTTCGCCTGGGATGCGATGGATCGGTTGCACGAGCAAGGGATGATCTCCAACCCCGCCGGGCGCGCCAAATCGGTCGTCCTGACGAATGAAGGACTGGAGAGAGCCGAGCGACTGTTCGAGGAATTGTTCGCGAGAAAACCCTGAGCCGGAACGACGACAGTGTCCAAATGACTTGCAGTTCCGCGGCAAGATGGCTGCGGGCCGGAAGTCAAACAAAGTCGCCAGTCGGCGCATCTCGAAGAAGCGGAGTTCCTGATGCGCGACTGCCGGATCGTTCGCGTGGGGCGGTGCTGATTTGGCGACGGAGCTGCCTCCGATCTGCGCCTGCGCGGCAAGCCGCGGCGTTGCGAAGCGGCAGAACGGAGCGGATATCGCCATCACCGTTCTCTGCTCGCAAACGGACGCTCGGAATCACGTTGGCCGCCAATGACCGGCTGAGATCGGACGAGGGAGAGCAAAAAGTCATGTGCGAAGCGGTGATCTTCGACTGCGATGGCGTTCTGGTTGACAGCGAGGTTCTCGCGCTGGAAGTCGAGTTAGCGGCTCTGGCTGATTTCGGGCTGGTCTACGACCCCGCGGAGTTCAAGCGTCGCTTCATGGGAATGTCGGACTCGACGTTTTTTACGGCCCTTAGCGCCGACAGCCTCGCTCTCCGAGGCGAGCCACTCCCAGAAACCTTCCCCCAGTTGCACGCAAATCGATATGGCGCCGCGATGCGGGAACGACTGATCGAGGTCGCCGGGGCAACTCGAGCCGTGGGCCGGTGCACGAGCAAAAAGGCCGTTGCCAGTTCCAGCACGACCGTGATGCTACGATTCAAACTCGAAAAGGTCGGACTGTGGAGGACATTCGCTCCGCACGTCTACTCCGGCGACTTGGTGGAACGGGGGAAGCCCGCGCCAGATCTTTTTCTGTATGCCGCGCGTGGACTGGGGGCGGAGCCTTCCCGGTGCGTGGTAATCGAGGACAGCATTAATGGCGTTCTCGCCGGTCGCGCGGCCGGGATGATCGTCTGGGGTTTTATTGGCGGAGGGCACTGCTCCGAGGCCAGTGGCGTTGAGCTAAGAGCCTGTGCCTAAATTACCGCTTCATTTGAGCGGTCGCTGCTTGTCTTGATGGTGTAGTTCCACTCGCCGTGAAAATGGTCGCGCTCGATGTTGAGGGCGGCCATTTGCTCATCGGAGACGGTTACGCCTTTCTGGTATTCGTTGGCGTCCAGTTCGCAATGAACCTTCAACCCGGTTTTCGTCGTTGTCGAGGAGATCATGTCGATGATCACCTGATAGGTGGCGAGCGGCGTGGCGCGCCAGTTCATGCTGATGAAGGAGAACAGCCGGTGCTCGATCTTGTTCCACTTGCTGGTCCCGGGCGGAAAATGATGGACCTCGATAGCGAGACCGAGTTCGTCGGCGAGGCGCTGGAGCATCAGCTTCCACAAGCGCACGCGTGAGCCATTCGATCCGCCGCCGTCCGCCGTGATGACGAGACGCGTTGCGCCAGGATAGCGCAGCCGCCCAATCTCGAGCCACCATCTTCTGATCGTCGCAACCGCAAACGCCGCGGTGTCGCAGCTCATGCCGACGCTCACCCAGCCTGCGTTGTCCGCGAGATCGTAAACGCCGTAGGGTGTCGCGCGCCCGAGCTCCTTGATCAGAAAATCATGAATGCGAACTTCCTCGGGCGAGCCCTTCGCGCGCCATTCGCGCCCATTGTTCTTGAAGTCGCCGACGAGCTCCTTCTTCTTGGCGTCGACCGAGATCACCGGCTCGTTGGCGGCGAGCGCGGCGCTCACCTTTTCATTGAGGTGCGCAAACTGCGCGTCTCGATCCTCGTGATCCGAGCCCTCGCGCGTCTTGCTGTTGGCTTGCAGGCTGTAGCCCAGCTCCTTAAGGATCTTCCCGACCATGCGATGGCTGACCTTATGCCCGAGCTTCCTCAGCTCGTCGGCCAGCCGGCGCAAGCTCTTGCAAGTCCAGCGCAAAGGCGACATCGGATCGCCGCGCTCGTCTGGCGCGATGAGGGCGAGCAGGTCGCGCACGAGCGTCGCATCTTTCTTCGTCAGCGGCTTGCGGCCGGCGCCCGACCGTCGCACCCGGCCCACGGCCAAAGGCGGCGCTTGCGCCGAAAGCTCCTTTAGCCCGCGTCCAATCGTGGATGCCGCCATCCCGGTGATCCGCGACACCGCCGCGATCCCGCCACGACCGATTTCCTGCACCGTCGTCGCCGCGAACAACCGCCGGCGACGTTCGTCCAGATGCGGCGAAAGCGCTTCAAAGCGTCGCCGAATCAATCCCTCGTCGATCATGACGCTTCATACGATCGACGCCGCAAAATCGGAATCCCGTCGCCGCGCGTTTCGATTCAATTATTCCTGCACGGGCCCTAAGGGATGCCGGCGCCGAGCGGATAATCCAAGATTGGGGGGACTTCAGTGCAGCTCTTGCGTAGCCCCGTGTCGCCGTTCTTTCCGAAGGCGACACAGATATTGCGAAACTCAAGAGAATTTTGAAACACGCAAGAAAGCCTTGTGCCATAAGGGTTTCTAGCTGTTTTTGACCCCTTCAGCCTTGAGCGCGACTTTTCCGCATATCACGCGTTCGCAAATGGCCGCGATACCCCTGACAGCGGACACTGCGGGAGCGATTTTTGGCGACCGCTTGACGGCAAGAGTGCGCCAGCAGCGGACATTGGCCAAACGTCTCACTACCCTTTCTTTGACGGACGCCGGCACGCACGAAAAAGCCCGGCCTGGAGCAAGGCCGGGCTTGTCTTTTCGAGAAGATCAGAGAGCCCACCCCAGCCCCGATCCCATCAATATTTGGCGAGAACCGGGGCGGGCGCCGCCCAGTTGAAGTGATAGTTCACGCCGGCGCGCACAACGTTGATCTCGGGGTGGAAGTTATAGCCCCAGTTCCAGCCGGCGGCGCCGGTGAGGCCGCCGCTGCTGAGATCGATATAGAGATATTCGATCTTCGCCGACCAGCGGGGGGCGAACATCCATTCCAGGCCGCCGCCGGCGGTCCAGCCGGTGGGGGTGTTGTTGGTGTTCCAGGCGCTTACGCCGCCGTAGGCGAAGCCCGCCGTGCCATAGACGAGCAGCGAGGGGGTGAAGAGCCAGCCGGCGCGGCCGCGCACCGTGCCGAACCAGTTGAGGGCCAAGTTGCTGCTGTTGATCGCCGCGACCGGCACCAGGACGCCAGTCCCAGGGCCAATGGGGGGCGTGAGGAAGGGCGACGGATAGAGGGAGGAATTGCCGGGTCCGTTGCCGCTGATGCTCGAGCCCTGGAAGTCGGCCTCGACGCCGACCACGATCGACGGGTTGAACTGGAAGTTGTAGCCGACCTGCGCGCCGCCGATGACGCCGCCCGCGGTGCCGTTCTGATTGTTGTTGTTGGGCAGGAAGAACAGGTTCGGGGAAGTGGTGAAGTTCGGCAGGAGACCCGCGCCGCCGAAGGCGTAGTTCGGATCAAAATAGGCGGAGCCTTCGTTGTTGGGGTTGTTGGAGTTCCAGCCGCCACCGATGTTCAGACCGCCGTAGAAGCCGGTCCAGATGAGCGGGGGCGGCGGCGGCACATAGACCGGCGGCGCCTTGCGGGAGGGGAGATCGGCGGCGAGCGCCGAGCCTATTCCCATCGCCAGCGCGATGGCGGAAATAGCAGCTACCTTTTTCATGTTCGCCTCCTTTGAAAGGGCGGGTCAAATCGGGGCGCCTGTGGGATGGAAGCCACGGCGACTTTCGAAAAAACCATGCGCTCTGAGAATGGTTAAGTTCAACTCGAAAAACGCCGGACCAGCTATTTTCTCTTGAGGTGTGCTATTTCTGCAACAGTTTTTGTCTGTCTCGTTCAATCGCTCTTCTTTTGCCATATTCCGACTTACTCCAGCCATTAATCGCCATTATTCAGCCAAAACCCGCCCTCGGCACTGGCCGACTCGTTCCTGCGGGGGCTCGGATAAGGCGTCAGCACGTGGCTATAAGTCCGTACGTTTTGCGCGGCCCCTTCATATTTGCTACCAGCCTCCCGTCATGAGGATGACTGGAAAGCGTGCGGATGACAAAGAAGTCGCTTGCGTGGTGGCCTGTCGGCGTATTGAGCGCAGTCGGTTTGGCCGGTTGCTTGCCAGTCGAAGGCGGAGCTGATGGTGGAGTAGCCAGGGACCCTAATTTCGCCGAGGCGCATTGCCAGCAATTTGGCGAACATGCTGCGATACAGGGGATGGTCAGCAGCGATGAGAGGGTGGCCTTTAGCTGCCACTCCGCTCAAGTTAAGCCGACAACCGGTTGGGCTGACACGCCGGCTGAAGCCGAACGACGTTGTCAGGCGGATCATGGCAAACACGCTTCTATAGACTCCGCCGCCGAAGGAATAACACAAGTAAAATATAACTGCGTTAGTGGCGTAGGGAAGTAAGTTTCGCCTATTGGAAATAATGGCATGGATTAAGAAGACCACAGGGTTATCGGGTGAATGTGGACGCATAGCCCAAGCATTTTAGGTCGAGCAAATTTCCTATCAGGCGCAAACGCAGTTTTTGATCCTCCTGCTTTGACCTTGCAGACTGCGCCTACCTCGCACCGCATCCGTTTATGCGCGCGCGCATCGACCGAGGGCTGAGCGTTTGGCAGGCATTTTTGGCTTAAGCCTGTCGCTCGCCACTTTTGCGGACAAATTTAGCCGCATAGCGCAACGAGTGTGCGGTGGGCGTTAGGGGATACAGAAAGACAAGGATGCGTTTTATCCGAAGACGCCAGAAGAATTCTGCGACCCTCGCGGAGACGCGAAGCGCGTCCCCTTCGACTGTGCCCACGGTGAGGCAACTCGAGGCTCTTCTCCGCGAGATCCCTCGCTTGGCGCGGAGCCATTGGATTTTTGCGATTGCAGAAATTTCCAAGGGGCTCGCCTTGGTTACGATCGGCGACATGGTGGTTGCAGACGAATTGGGCGGTCTCATCGGGACCACAGCGGAAAACTTACGCTCCTTGGGCGAGTTCGAACGTCTGCTCTATGTTCTGGGCGGAGCGTCTAATTTGCCCGTGGCGGGAGTTGTCGCCTACATCGCTAGACGAGATGACGATGCGGCTCCGACTTGCGAAGACCGCCAAATCGAGGCAAATCTGCTTCCCCCAATCGACGGCCCATTGGTGAATTTCGGCTAAGTGAGCCCGGCGCCCGGGCCGCTCACTCGTCAGAGGATCGAACGATGAAACTTCCAAGCTTCGCCTGCTGCGGGGCACTCTTCCTCACGCTCGGCGTCTGCGGCGGGGCACTCGCGCAAGAGCACCAGGGACAATGGGATCCAGCCAAGCGCGATCAGATGATCGAACAGCGCTACAAGGCGGCCGACAAGGACGGTGACGGCAAGCTGACGAAGGACGAGGCGGAAGCGGGTATGCCCCGCGTCGCCAAGCATTTCGACGAGATCGACAAGGACCACAAGGGCTATGTGACCTTGGACGAGGTCAAGGCCGCGGCCGCGATAATGCGGGGGCACTAGGATCGAGCCGACAACCGGCTTTGCGTCAGGCCCCTGATGCAGGCCATCACCGGCTGAACTCGCCGGCATAACCCGCGCGCCATCGCTTCCGTGGCCGCTATCGGCAATTAAAAGAATCGCGTTTTCACACGGCCTCGGTCATCTTCGCCCGTTCAGCGCTTCTCAGAGGGAGTCCGCTTACGCTCGGAAAGCCGCGCTAGCGTGCGTCGACGGGAGTCTGGCTCTTGCCCGCGCCGAATTGCCTCGCCTCCCCTTTGCGCAAGCGAACGGTTCTCCGATGACCAGACGCGACGAAGCGGTCCGCCCGAATGTACGGCGGCCCGTTTTGCGTTTGGAGCAGATGTCGCGCTCGCGGACTCTGGTTTAGACAAAAAACTGAGCGCTCAACTTCTCCTGAAGAGCAGCGATCCACACCGCATTGGCGCGCAGCGTGAAATGCAGTCCGTCGTCGCTCATTTCCGCGCGGCGCACTCCATTGAGCGAGACATGCGGATTGAGGTCCAACACCTCGACGCCTCGCTCTCGGCAATGCCCTGCCATCATTGCGTTCGCCGCATCTATGCGCGGCGCGACCTCGCTCTCGGCGATATAAGGCATCAAGGTGAAGATCGCGAGAGCGCCGGGATTGAGGACTTGCAGCAGACCGCGGAAATCGCGTTCGATTTCCCGCAGCGGAGCGGCGCCGCCGAGAAGATCGTTCAGGCCTCCGTCGATGATGAAGAGCCTAGCGCAACCTCGTTGCGCCCGCTCCAACTGCCCGGCGATATGCGCAAGCCGTGCGCCGCCCTTAGCGAGACTCATCACGTCGAAGGGGCGACGCGACAGATTGCTGAAGGGGCAGCCGGCCGCGAGGCTATCGCCGACGACGGCGATGCTGGCGACGGCGGGTCCTGGAGCGACCGCCGTCGCTATAGATGCGATCGCGCCGAGAAACAGACGCCGCGTGGGAGCGGCGATAGTCGATCTCATACAAATCCTCGTCGCAATGATGCATCGCCTGGGACGATAGGCATCCAGCTTCTCGCCAAGTTTCACGAGCATGCATTAAAAAAGCGGGCAGGATGCGGCTGGAATGTGACCGCTTCGGCATCATCGCCCCCCATCCCCACTACTCTATACCCGCGCCAGTCCGGGGACACGTCGACGCGCCTCGAGCAAACCAAGCGCCAAGCCTTGTCAATGGCGGGAAAGGGCGTTTCAGGCGCAAGACGGATCGCAGCGAAGGCAATGGGCGTCGACCGCAGGCAAAACGGGTTGCGACACGTCACCCATGCAGGGGCTATCCAAGAGGGTGAAGGTCGTCTGCATTGGGTCACGGGCGGACGATGACGCCCTGTCGCGCGCCTCGCCCGCAGTCCCTTGGAAAGCCGACATTCCCCGCCGGACGTGCAAATCTCAAGAAAAACGCACCACCCGGAAACGCCTGCGATATATAGATAAAACGCACTTTTCGACACCCGAAGCGGATTGGCGCGAGATGATCGGCTTTATCGCCGCGCGGGCCACGGAGCCGGCTGACGTTCCTGCATAATCAGGAAAAATGTGTGAGCAACTGAAGTCAGCCCTGGAGGGCAGGACGCTCCGGCTGCATTGGGCGGCTATAATCGCACGTGCCCTCGATTCCATCCGGTTTTAGATTTGCGCAGCGACGAGGGATTCCGTGCGCAGGGTAAGGGAGCGAACATGGCTACGTCACAAAGTCAGCGTTTGCGCCGCATGGCTGAGAAAGCATCGCGGCGAAAAGCCGTTGTCGCCGAGAAGCGCAAAGCCGATACGGTAATGATGGGTGGACGCGAGGCACGTCAAATCATCGAGGCAGCGCGCTCGCCGATCAAGACATGTGTTGTGGCGGACCGGCTCTTCGCCGACGGCATTGGTTGGGTGGTGCTAGCGCGAACCTTGCCGTCTGGACTGGTCGGCGGGAGCTTTTTTCTCGTTGACGTCTGGTGCCTTGGAGTCAAGGACGCGTTTTTCGCGATCAATACACCGCAGAAATTCGCGGACCGAATGGCGGCGTCGAACGAAGATCAACCGCTCGTCGCTATTGATCCTTCGGTTGCGCGCAAACTGCTGCACGACGCCGTCGCCTATGCGGGCTCTCTCGGTCTTGCACCGAGCGAAGGCTTCGTTGAGGCCGAGGCGATTTTCGGCGACATTCCCCTAGCGACGGAAACATTCCCGTTCGGCAAGGATGGCAAACCATTCTATGTGTCCGGTCCGAATGACTCGCCCACACGCATACGACGAATCCTTGACACGCTCGTTAAACGCGTTGGTGAAGGCGGTTTTGACTACGTCGTCCATGTGAACGATTTTGCTTGATGGACACACTCTGCTCTTGTTGCGCGACAGCTGGCGTCGGGGCCGTGTCGCCGGCTCGACCAAAGAGCATAGATCATCAAGCAGGCTCGCGCCCTTTCCATGCCTGCTGGAACCTAAAATGAAGCCTGACAAAGACATGAAATTGGCTGACCTCATGTACGGGCATGGGGGTAGGTTCATATGCAGTCTGTCTGGGCGCTTTGATCCTGAAAAATACTCCCATGCGCCGCCCATTCAAATTTGTGAGATGAAGTGCGGGTGTTGGGTTGTGGCTGACGGCAATAACAGAATTGGGCTTATCCTAAGGAAGAATCCTGAAGCCACGCTTGCTGACGTTCCAAATATGCTTCTCGTAACTGCTCAGTTTGGCGAGTGGGATAATGAAACGATGGATTGGTGGAACCCATGCGCTAAGTCTTTTAGGGACGTTATGAGAAAGCGCGATAAGTATATACCTAAACCAAAGGATTCAATTTACGGATTTATTGAGAAAGATGCAGAAGGAAAATTTTTTGCTAGCACTCACGGCGTGAAGAGCATGGCTACCATATATGCTACTGGACGGACTGCGAAGGAAGCCGAGAGGCGTTTGCAGGGAAAAGTCAAAAATATACTTAAGCGTGAAAGCGTTACTATTGTTCTTTTTCCGATGACGCCGCTAGAAAAGCATCAGTGTAGTTTGTCGCGGGCGCTGAGAATTGAACCGCGCGCTTGTGCATTAATTAAGCAGGCTGTGTGAGAACTCCGGCGCAGAGCCGGCCAATCCAATTTTCTCGGAATTTTGACCCGTTTTGGCCGATCGAAAGCCGGCCGACCATGAAACTCCCCGCTCAGCGAGACCGTTTTCAGACCAAAACCAAGTTTTCACACGGTCTGTAAGAATTTCGCAACAAACGCAACTCATTGAAAAGCTGAGCGGGTTCTTGTGCAAGAGTTTGGTGCGAAAGTCTAGGCCTCACGACAGCACGACCGGAGCGTTCGGAGGGGCCATCTCGGGTCAAATTTGAGCCCTTGCAAACGGCGCCATTTGTTCCTTCATCCGGCCTCAGGTGGAGACCGTAGTCTTGCGGGTGGGCCCAGGTCAGGTCGTGCTCTGCCGCAGATCATAGGGCTATGGCGCAAACAAAGTTCTCATCATCGCCTGTAGCAGTGCGCCATTAAAAAATCAAATAGTTATGGCGACGTTTGCCGTTCCGAACATTAGCCTAAGTAGCATATAGGTAACACGAGCCCAGTTCGATTTGGCGAGAATTGTTTTAGAAACTCGGCGTAGAGAAGTCGCCCCGCCCACAATCGCCCATCTCCGCTCCCAAGGCGTCGCCGGCGCATGGGTGACGTGCCGCAATCCGATCTGCCTGCGATCGACGCCCGTGAGCTTCAAGGCGATCGGCCTCGCGCCGGAAACGTCCTTCCCCGCTATCGCAAGGACGCGCCGCTTTGTCTGCGCCGCCTGCGGCTCCAGGCGCATTGACGTGTCGCCGCCCCGACGCGGGCGCAGTGCGGAAACGGGGGCGATGATCGCGAAAACAGCGGCTCGGGGTGTTCACTGTCACGGCCGCATTTCGAGGATGAGCGGACTCACTCATTTCAGAGCGGGGCGGCTGAAGTTGACCCGAAGCGGACCTTAGGGCCCGTGCAGGAATAATTGAATCGAAACGCGCGGCGACGGGATTCCGATTTTGCGGCGTCGATCGTATGAAGCGTCATGATCGACGAGGGATTGATTCGGCGACGCTTTGAAGCGCTTTCGCCGCATCTGGACGAACGTCGCCGGCGGTTGTTCGCGGTGACGACGGTGCAGGAAATCGGTCGTGGCGGGATCGCGGCGGTGTCGCGGATCACCGGGATGGCGGCATCCACGATTGGACGCGGGCTAAAGGAGCTTTCGGCGCAAGCGCCGCCTTTGGCCGTGGGCCGGGTGCGACGGTCGGGCGCCGGCCGCAAGCCGCTGACGAAGAAAGATGCGACGCTCGTGCGCGACCTGCTCGCCCTCATCGCGCCAGACGAGCGCGGCGATCCGATGTCGCCTTTGCGCTGGACTTGCAAGAGCTTGCGCCGGCTGGCCGACGAGCTGAGGAAGCTCGGGCATAAGGTCAGCCATCGCATGGTCGGGAAGATCCTTAAGGAGCTGGGCTACAGCCTGCAAGCCAACAGCAAGACGCGCGAGGGCTCGGATCACGAGGATCGAGACGCGCAGTTTGCGCACCTCAATGAAAAGGTGAGCGCCGCGCTCGCCGCCAACGAGCCGGTGATCTCGGTCGACGCCAAGAAGAAGGAGCTCGTCGGCGACTTCAAGAACAATGGGCGCGAATGGCGCGCGAAGGGCTCGCCCGAGGAAGTTCGCGTTCATGATTTTCTGATCAAGGAGCTCGGGCGCGCGACACCCTACGGCGTTTACGATCTCGCGGACAACGCAGGCTGGGTGAGCGTCGGCATGAGCTGCGACACCGCGGCGTTTGCGGTTGCGACGATCAGAAGATGGTGGCTCGAGATTGGGCGGCTGCGCTATCCTGGCGCAACGCGTCTCGTCATCACGGCGGACGGCGGCGGATCGAATGGCTCACGCGTGCGCTTGTGGAAGCTGATGCTCCAGCGCCTCGCCGACGAACTCGGTCTCGCTATCGAGGTCCATCATTTTCCGCCCGGGACCAGCAAGTGGAACAAGATCGAGCACCGGCTGTTCTCCTTCATCAGCATGAACTGGCGCGCCACGCCGCTCGCCACCTATCAGGTGATCATCGACATGATCTCCTCGACAACGACGAAAACCGGGTTGAAGGTTCATTGCGAACTGGACGCCAACGAATACCAGAAAGGCGTAACCGTCTCCGATGAGCAAATGGCCGCCCTCAACATCGAGCGCGACCATTTTCACGGCGAGTGGAACTACACCATCAAGACAAGCAGCGACCGCTCAAATGAAGCGGTAATTTAGGCACAGGCTCTAAGGCCGGGCGGCCGTGGAGTTGGCGTCGGTCGTTGACATGAGCCTTTCAGGCCCGCACCGAAGGCGTTAAGCCCAGAAAAAGGCTCGAATCCGAAGATTCGAGCCCAAGGCCGGGGGGAACTCCCGGGGAATTACTAGAGATAGGCTTAGAATTAGGTCGCGAACCAGAGCGGAACATTGAGTAAATTACGCAATAAGGATTCGTCTAAAGAATAGATGGATAGCCAAGCGTTGGAAGCAGCCGGGCTACGATCGACCCCAAGCAGAGCAGAACCACTAACAGCTTGAGTAGCTGTGCTAGCCGGCCATCGGGACAAAATCTATCAATGACCCAAAACAAGATCGCGCCAAGGACGATGGTAATCAGGATTCCGATTATGAGCTCGAGCACAGTGACCTCCTGTCATTCATGCAGCTACGTCCGCAAACCGTTGTACTAGCCCAAGCATCTGTTTGACAACCGCTTGAGAGAGGTTGCAAGCTTTGGGCTTGTCATTTCGTCCGTCCTTTTTCTATGCCTCATGCCGCCTGCCTCCGCATCGCGCTGTCAAACCAAGGCGCATGCGATGCGGAAGCATTTACCAACTTGCAGCCATAAACCCAGGCGGCGGCAAAGGCCCCTTCCCGATCCCGTCGCTAGCGACCCAGTAACGCCAAGAGAATGATGATCGGAAGAGGAACGCCGAGCATCCAGAGCAGAATCCCGCGTCCCATGACTTATCCTCCTCGTGGGATGTGCTTTACCAGCGCGTCAGATGGCTGGCGTCGAATTTTTCGTCGCGGTGGCGTCCGCCCATTCCGGCGCCCCACCAAGCTGCCGCTGCGCCCAGAACCATCGACGCGGCGGTGAGAAAGGCAAGAAGGATACCGGCTTTCCGCGCGGTTTCGGTCGCCGCCCGCAATTTGTCGGCAGACGTCTTCATCTGCTCGGAAAGTGTGTCGAGTTGCTTTTCGGCGTCCGCCTGCGAAAGACCGGAACGAGAAGTAAGGAGATGCGCCAAATAGGCCCGATCGTCTTTGTTCAGCGCGCCATTGGCCACTGTCATCGCCAAAATACGCGAGACTTCCTCGCGCGGCGTTTCAAGAGTGACGCCGCCTGTAGCCGCCGCACCGACAGCCACAGAAGTGTTTTTGCCTGTGGGCGCGCTGCGAGGTGGCGCGACGGCTCCTTCGTTACGAAACAAGGCGTCGATCTCATAGCCCATCGGATCGAGGCTCAATCCTGCATTCGGCGCCATCGCGGAAGCGCCGGACTTTGCGAGATCGGCGCCGCCTTTGACCGCGGATGAAAGCGACAATGTGGTGACCGCGGATGAAATCGACAACGTCGCAAGCGCTGTGCCTATGGCCACCGCGACGGCCCAAACGACAAGCCCGTGCACGCCATCCCTAACGTGAACCTCATGGGTCGTGGCGCCTTCGATGGGTCGGCGCATGCGGCCGGTAACGTATCCACCTGCGACGAAGCTCGAGACCGTGATCCAGGTAAACCAAAGCGCGAGCGCGACGTAAAATATTATAGGCGACGGTCCGTGATAGGGGGAGACAAGCGAGAGGCCAATGGCGGAGCCAAAGGCGGTCATCAGCACGATGATTGCGGAGGTAAGTATTGCTCCCGCGAAAATTGCCGACCATTCGACATAGGAGCTCCCCGTTGGGTTGCCTGTAATTCGCGGCGTTAGCGTTGATGTATCGGTCATGGGCGCGTCCCCCCCTTTTTTGCCGCTCAGCGCAAACCGAGGAAGGAAAGAATGGCCATGATGATCACGATAAGACCAACGAGGTAGATGATGCCGTTCATGACTTCCTCCGTAAATGCGACGGTCTCTGGAAAGGCGTCGCGTCGTTCTGATCAAAGTTGCACGGCCAATGCCGCCTTGAGAGCCTTTCTCCTGGACAATCGGCAGTGCGCGCATCTATTTCGCCCACGCCCTTCGATTCCAGAGAAAGTCCATTAGAAAAGCGACCCGACTGGGCCGCTTTTCCTCAGAATGAATTCCGGGTTAGGCCTTATCGATGACCTTCTTGACCGCATCCTTGGCTTGGCCGACGGTCTCCTGAGCTTCTCCCTTGAGCTTCTGGACCGCGCCTTCGACCTTGAGGTTCGGGTTGCCGACTGCCTCGCCGACGCCCTGCTTGACGGCGCCAGCGGCCTCGTTGGCCACGCCCTTGATCTTGTCTGTTGTGCTACCCATGACTGGTCTCCTGTAGGATTGAAGAAAACGCATATTGCGGTGTTGCATTCGCCGACTTGTAATTCGACACCCACAGTAGATGGCCAAGAGGCTGTCGGGTAAATTCGGAAACTACCTATCCTGCTCGGCAAGCGCGAGCCAACTGCCGGAGATGCGTCGAGAACCATCGTTGGGTTCAAACGGCATCATGTTTCCCCTCCGCTGTTTAACTCTGCAGACAACCGCGCCGAAAGTAGCTTCGCCCGTGTTCTGGAACGCGACGGCATGCGCCGCACGTCGCTATGTGGACGCAAGAACGTCCATAACCGATATTTCATTCATATCGCGGGCTACAATCTCGGCATCGGCGCGAAGCGGTAACCCATTCATCCAAACTGCGCCCGTTAACGTGTCAATGCTTTGAGATGAGACTTTCAAAGAACGACCTCCAGGGGCTCACGTTCTTATTGGCGACGCAGGCAAGTGCGGCCCCTCAGCCCGAAGATTGCGGGCGTTGCATTTCGCGCTTGAGCAGCGCCGTCGCCCTGCACAGCATACTCGACAATGAAGGATCAGAGGTGGTCTCCATGGCCGCTTATCCGGCAGCTCTCTCGGACACGATCAGGAAGTCATTCGGCGATTGGATCACCATCGAGACGATGGTGGAGCCAAATCTCGATTTCGACCATCGGCGAGCGCAGTGCGTTGGGTTGATTTATGCCGAAGCGGCGATGAACACGCTGAAACACACCTTTTCAGGTGACGTGGTCGGAAAGATAAAATTGCAGCTTCGGCGGTTGGGGGACAGTTTCGAGATGACGGTGTCGGATGACGGCGTTGGATTCGATCCAGACACGACGCAGCTGGGACGCGGCATAAAATTGATGCGGCAGATCGCTCAGCAGTTGCGGGGCACGCTGCGGTTTGAACGATTGCCGGTTGACATGATGGTCCGTCTCACATTCCCGGCTTCCGTCGAACCCCAATCGTCGAGCGAGCAAATCGCTTAAGGCCACAGGTTCGCGGTCATCGTCGTCTTAGGGCCCGTGCAGGAATAATTGAATCGAAACGCGCGGCGACGGGATTCCGATTTTGCGGCGTCGATCGTATGAAGCGTCATGATCGACGAGGGATTGATTCGGCGACGCTTTGAATCGCTTTCGCCGCATCTGGACGAACGTCGCCGGCGGTTGTTCGCGGCGACGACGGTGCAGGAAATCGGTCGTGGCGGGATCGCGGCGGTGTCGCGGATCACCGGGATGGCGGCATCCACGATTGGACGCGGGCTAAAGGAGCTTTCGGCGCAAGCGCCGCCTTTGGCCGTGGGCCGGGTGCGACGGTCGGGCGCCGGCCGCAAGCCGCTGACGAAGAAAGATGCGACGCTCGTGCGCGACCTGCTCGCCCTCATCGCGCCAGACGAGCGCGGCGATCCGATGTCGCCTTTGCGCTGGACTTGCAAGAGCTTGCGCCGGCTGGCCGACGAGCTGAGGAAGCTCGGGCATAAGGTCAGCCATCGCATGGTCGGGAAGATCCTTAAGGAGCTGGGCTACAGCCTGCAAGCCAACAGCAAGACGCGCGAGGGCTCGGATCACGAGGATCGAGACGCGCAGTTTGCGCACCTCAATGAAAAGGTGAGCGCCGCGCTCGCCGCCAACGAGCCGGTGATCTCGGTCGACGCCAAGAAGAAGGAGCTCGTCGGCGACTTCAAGAACAATGGGCGCGAATGGCGCGCGAAGGGCTCGCCCGAGGAAGTTCGCGTTCATGATTTTCTGATCAAGGAGCTCGGGCGCGCGACACCCTACGGCGTTTACGATCTCGCGGACAACGCAGGCTGGGTGAGCGTCGGCATGAGCTGCGACACCGCGGCGTTTGCGGTTGCGACGATCAGAAGATGGTGGCTCGAGATTGGGCGGCTGCGCTATCCTGGCGCAACGCGTCTCGTCATCACGGCGGACGGCGGCGGATCGAATGGCTCACGCGTGCGCTTGTGGAAGCTGATGCTCCAGCGCCTCGCCGACGAACTCGGTCTCGCTATCGAGGTCCATCATTTTCCGCCCGGGACCAGCAAGTGGAACAAGATCGAGCACCGGCTGTTCTCCTTCATCAGCATGAACTGGCGCGCCACGCCGCTCGTCACCTATCAGGTGATCATCGACATGATCTCCTCGACAACGACGAAAACCGGGTTGAAGGTTCATTGCGAACTGGACGCCAACGAATACCAGAAAGGCGTAACCGTCTCCGATGAGCAAATGGCCGCCCTCAACATCGAGCGCGACCATTTTCACGGCGAGTGGAACTACACCATCAAGACAAGCAGCGACCGCTCAAATGAAGCGGTAATTTAGGCACAGGCTCTTAGTCCCCGTTCCTCGAGCCGCTGCGGGCCAAGCGGTTTTTCATTGAGCCGCGTTCCTCTTGCAGTCTTCAGCGCAGGCCTGGCGCGAAGCGCCGATCACTTACGGCCTTGATCCTGGTCCATCGATGATTGGTCATCGACTGGAGCAGATCGCTCGCGCGCGACCGCAGTTCCGAACCCTGTCGTCGCGCGCTTGAAATTTGGTTCTTCCGGCGGGAAAATCGTGAGTCAGAAAACTGCCTCAAAATCGCCTATACCGGGCCAACGTGACAAAGCCGTTGGACGCTTTGTCCTGAAGTGGGTATCCCCTTCACTGACCTCAACCGGGGTGCTATCTGGCGCGGATGGACGGTTACTCGCATCCCGTAGCCGGTATCGATTACCCTCGCACGTTCCAAGAGATCGACGAGTGGTTCCGAGACGATGAGGCGTGTCGGGAGTACATTCGACGCGTGCGCTGGCCGAAGGGCTTCGTCTGCCCGCATTGCGGCATGTGCGGCGCGCCTTGGGCGATGTCGGACAAACTGCTTCGCTGCCGCAGCTGTCACGCGCGCACGTCGCTCACCGCGGGGACGATTTTCGAGGGCACGCGCAAGCCGCTGCGGACCTGGTTCATGGCCATGTGGTTCGTGACGAGCCAGAAGAACGGCGTCAGCGCGCTCGGACTGCAGCGGGCGCTTGGGCTCGGCAGCTATGAGACGGCCTGGACTTGGCTGCACAAGCTGCGCCGGGCCATGGTGCGGCCTGGCCGCGACGCGCTCAGCGGAACGGTCGAGATCGACGAAACCTATGTTGGCGGCCCGGAAAAGGACAAAGGGGGCCGAGAGATCGAGTGCAAAGCCATTGTCGCGATTGCAGCCGAGGAGAGCGGCCAGGGCATCGGCCGCATCCGACTGCGCCGGATCGAGGACGTGTCGGCGGACAGCCTGCTGCCCTTCGTTCGCAACGCGGTCGTGTCCGGAGCCACCATCCACACCGATGGCTGGAGAGGTTATGCCAGGCTCGAAGCAGCCGGCTACAAGCACAAGGTCAGCGTCATCAGCGCCGGTTCCGATCCCGCGCACGAGGTCATGCCGCGCGTGCACAAGGTCGCCTCGCTCTTGAAGCGCTGGCTCCTCGGCACGCATCAGGGCGGCGTTCAGCGCCAGCATCTCGACTACTACCTCGACGAGTTCACCTTCCGCTTCAACCGCCGACGCTCGAATGCCAGGGGCCTTCTGTTCCACAGACTCGTTGAGCAAGCCGTCGCCATCGACCCAGCGCCCTACCGCTCCATCATAGGAAAACCAACAAATCCAACCGATTCCGCAGCCTCAGGTCAGTGAAGGGGATACCCACTTGTCCTGATTATCTGTGGCCCCCACCTCCGCCGCCACGGCCACCGCCGCCGCCGCCATGGCCACCGCCCCCTCGACCACCTCCGCCAGCAAAACCGCCGCCCCCCGGATGACCGCCGCCGCCCGCTTGACCACCCCCGCCAGCAATACCGCCGCTCTGATGACCGCCGCCCATAAATCCGCCAATCGCACCGCTCAGGCGGCCTCTCAGCGCGCCCCCAAGATGGTTAGCAAGATGGCCTCCCGCGGCCGCGCCATGAGCGTCGCCTCTTTGCCCCTGCCTGTCGCGAGAACCGGCGCCGCGCCAACCGTTCCAGCCGTATCCGCCGCCCCAGCCTATGCCTTCATCCCAAGCGTACCCGCACCAATACCATCCAGGGCCCTGCCATCCGTCGTCATACCAGCAATAATTTTGGCCATCGAAGACGAACTGCGCTTTTTGGATAACGGAACTCTCGATAAAAGGGATGCGGACGCCGATCGCCGCTTCGGAGGAGTTTGCAATCGGCAGGGCGACGCCCGCCAAGAATGCAACTGAGAAAGCTAGTTTACGGGACATGGCCGCATTCCCCTTCCTGGAGAGCCGCGGAAGCAAATGCAAGCTACTCGGGGCCTTCAGCGCGTCAGCGCTGCCGATTACCTGGCTCGCCGAGACTTCGCTCCGGCAGAGAAACCAATTTTTCTAGTATTTGCAGGGTTATGTCTGCGCAAAGCTTCATGGGTTCATCCTCGGCGCATTTGACATCAACCGCCGCGTCTCCGTCTTGGAGACGGAAGTGGGCGCCCTTAGATGGCGACGGAATAAATGGCGGCAGCGACCGACTTCCCCCTGGCGGCGGCGCGCTCGGCGGAGGGGGCGCCGAAGTCTGCGCAAAAGCTGCCCCCATCATGACTGAAAGCACACCGCCCGTTATGAGAAGTTTATTCATAGAACTCTCCCGTTTCGGCGTCGATGGACCCATTTCTCGAGAACTGGCTCCGGAGCGGACCAAGCTAGAACACGGGCGCGCGCTGGGGTAGGATCGGAAACTACTCAGCTTCTCACTTGTGAAGATTCTGCGCGATGGCGCCGCAGTCGTTCCCCGGCGGCCGGCATAGGGACGTTAGGGTCCAGACTCATAACCAATAACTGACGACGGCGGCGATGCAGACTGCGGCGAGGAAGTTGACAGCGTTTCGGTCGTATCGCGTGGCGACGCGCCGGAAGTCCTTCAATCGGCAGAACATGCGCTCGATGGCGTTGCGGTTGCGATAGAGGAAGGGCGAGAAGCAGTTCTTCCATTTGCGATTGGCTTTGGGCGGAATGTTCGGCGCCGCGCCGCCCGCCTCAATTTGCCGGCGGATGGCGTTGCTGTCGTAGCCCTTGTCGCCGTGCAGGATCTCGCACGGCGGAAGCCGTGCGAGCAGTTCGGCGCCGGCGGCGCAATCGGCGACGTTGCCGCCGGTGAGCATGAAGGCGAGCGGCCGACAGTCGGCGTCGGTCAAAGCATGGATTTTGGTCGTGCGCCCGCCACGCGAGCGGCCGATGGCCTGATTTTTCTCCCCCCTTTTCCCCCAGAGGCCGAGCGATGCGCCCTCACTGCGGAGCTGTCGATGAGAACTTGCGCGGGCGCCCCGCCTGCCTGCGCCAAAGCGTGAAAGAGATCGATCCACACGCCTTTCTCGGCCCAACGGACGTAGCGGTTGTAGAGCGTTTTCTTCGGCCCGTATTCCGGCGGCGCGTCGACCCATCGACCGCCGGATTTGAGCACATGGACGATGCCGCTAATCACCCGGCGGTCGTCGACCCGCGCCTTGCCGCGCGTATCGCTGGGAAGATGCGGCGCGATCTTCGAAAACTGCGCGTCCGTCAGCCAGAATTGCTCGAGAATCATCGGCGCTTCCTTTCGGAAGCCGTGAATCATAAACTGACCGTCACGCCAACCATTTTATGGGTCTGGACCCTAACACGCTGAGCTAGCGCCAAAGCAGCATTGAGTTCTCGACGTAGGTGACGGTTCGCCCCCTGATCACGCACCAAAAACACGAGGATAACGGGGGGAGGTGAACTTGCCCCCGACGTTGGACCGGCTTGTCCGGGAAATTCCGGCTTCATCCGCCGCCCGGCTGGCCGGGGTTGCCGGGCGGCGGATGAAGCTCTCTCGGCGTTTTGTTGCCGATCGAGCTATGCGGACGCACGTCGTTATAGTCTCTACGCCAAGCCTCGCATTTTTGGCGCGCCTCGTCGAGGCTCAGGAACCAGTTGGCGTTCAAACACTCCGCACGAAACTTGCCATTGAACGACTCGATGAAGGAGTTGTCCGTTGGCTTGCCAGGCCGCGAGAAGTCGAGCGTCACACCGCGCATGAAGGCCCATAGATCGAGCTCCTTGCTGATAAACTCCGGCCCATTGTCCACACGAATGGTCTTGGGCAGGCCGACGTCCTGGACCGCGCGTTCGAGCGTCGTGACAACGTCGGCGCCGCGGTAACTGTGGCGAACGTCGATCGCCGGCGACAACCGCGAGAACGTGTCGACCACGGTGAGGCAGCGGATCTTGCCCCCATCGAAAAGCTGGTCATGAACAAAATCCATCGCCCAGACCTCGTTCGGTCCCATCGCGCCGACGCGGCCCTCACGCAACTTCGCCTGCACGCGCCGTTTTGGGGATTTGTTGCGCAGTTGCAGGCCCATCTCGCGATACAGCCGCCACACGCGCTTGGCGTTGATCTGCCAACCCTCGCGACGAAGCAAAACGTGAATGCGTCGATAGCCGTAACGCACCCGCGTTTCGGCGATCTCTTTGATCCGTTGTGAAAGCCCGGCCTGCGAGCGGCGTCTCGCCTTGTAATGGTAGCTGGATCGTCCGGCTTGAAGAACCGAGCAGGCGCGCCTTGCGCTCACTCCCCAAGTCGCCCTCATGCCGTCAACCAGCTCACGCCGCCGCGCAGGCCTTAAGGCTTTCGCTTGATGACGTCCTGCAGCATCTCCTTGTCGAGCGACAGGTCCGCCACGATCCTCTTCAGCCTCGCGTTCTCTTCCTCAAGTTGCTTGAGGCGCTTCATCTCCGACGGCATCAGCCCGCCATACTTCTTGCGCCAGTTGTAATAGGTCGCCTCGCTGACGCCCGCCTTCCGGCAGACCTCCGCGACCGGCGTTCCCTCCTCCGCTTGCCTGAGTATGAAAGCGATCTGCTGCTCGTTGAACCGCGACCTCTTCATGCAAAACCCTCCGCCCGGCCAGGACGGATAAATTAGAATTTTCCAGCATCAACCGGTCCAGTTTTTCGGGGGCAGGTCAGAGGCGCCAAATGGGATTTACCTGAAATTCGTGTGCAAACCATCGCCCGACAGAACGGATCCGTCATGAATTCCAAACAGCTAACTGTGGCGCACTGCGCCGTTCTCTCCGGCCTCGGCCCGCATGAGATCGTGGTGGGGACGACCCCAACCGCGATGCACGATTTCCTTTATGCCGGCTATCTACTTCACCATGGAAGAGGATGGGAGGCTGTTGGCGATATGATCGTCGCGGACATCCGCAGTTCGCTGGAGCTGGGAGCGTTGAAACCAGCAGCGGATCTGCTGATCGTGTTGCGACGCTTCCTTTTGGAGTGTCTCAGGGTGGCTTCCGCCCGTTGCCTCTATTCGAACCAGGGGGCTGTCATTTTGAGTAGAGTTCCCGGCAATCGTCCCGTCGAGCTGAGAGCCTGGGACGCATGCAGGCAAGGAATCATCATTATCTCTGAGTGCGCATTCCCTCGCTCGCCTTTCTTTGCGCTTCGAGCCGCTCGACGGAGAGCTGATAGGCGATGAAATATTTATAGATGTTGCTGACATACTGGACGGTCTCGAACCCCACGATTTTGGCCGCTCCCAGCTCGACATTGCTGAACCAGATGTTCGGATCGAGGCCCGCTTGTTGAGCGAAGGCGCGAAACTTCTGCAGGCTATAAGGGCCGGCATTGTAAGCGGCGAAGCTCATCAACGTGCGATTCTTCGCATCGATCGCCGGATCGTCGACAAAAGTGTCGGCAACATACCGAAGATAGGCGCAGCCGGCGTGGACATTGTGGTCCGGGTCACTGTCGACTCCGGTGATTCCAATCGGTCTGCCAGCTGCGGTAGAGGGCTTGATCTGCATGAGGCCCACCGCCCCTGCAGGGCTGCGGCGCGACTGGTCGAGCCCTGATTCCTGGTAGGCTTGAGCCTCGATCATCAGATAGTCGAAATTGTACTGTGCGCCGTAACGCCGAAAGAGGTCGATGACCGCGAGAAATTTTTGCGCTTCGTTCTCTTCGAGGGCATTCTTCACAACCCGCTTGTCGGAGAAATAGCGCTTTCGGATCGTGGCGCCGAAGCTCGTGACGGCGCTATGGTTGCCGAAGAATGCGTTTAGCTCGGCCTTCAGCTCCGGGCTGTTCTTGCGAATAGCCCAAGCGATCTCTCCACGCTCTCCGACGACGAGGTCTTGGCGTGGGACGGCGTTGGGAAAAATTTGCGTCCATATGCTGGCTTCGTGATCGTCGACGACGGCATAAGGAAGCAGGCCCGCGTTCACCATCTCGATCAGGTCTTCGTTCTCGAGGTTTTCGTCGATCGGTTTAATCCTGATCGGCTTCAAGCCCATGGCCACGAAGGCTTCGCTCAACCTAGCGAGATGACCGACGTAAACGCTGGAATGACGCACATGGATATCGCGCGCCGAGAGATCTTCAATCTTGTCGAACTTGGGCGAGGAGGGACCGGTGACGATAATCTCCTTGACGTTCTTCAGCCACGGATCGACGAAGTCGACGACGGCCAGGCGCTCCGGAGTGATCGTCAAATTGGCGGCGACGGCGTCGCCGTAGCCTTTGTTCAAAGCCTCTAACAGCCGCTCGCGGGCGGTGGGAAGCAAGTCGACGTGGAGCCGAAGCGTCTTTAATTTGTAGCGCGCATTGATCGACGCCTCGAGCGCACGTCCGAACTCCGCAACCACGCCCATCTCACGGCCGCGATCGACAAAAAAGAGGGTCTTGCTGTAGGGGACGAGAAGACGAAGCTTCCTTCGCTTCAGCATCGCGGAAAAATCGCCTGTCCAAGCCAGCGTTTTCGGGAGCACGAACCTCTGGCCGGTCACGCCTCGCCCTAGCGTGGGCGAGACCGATCCAATGCTGAATGCAGCAAGGCTCAGGAGAAGAATGGCACACCGAGCGCACATCGACCGGACTCTGATCAGATTTATGGTAGTTAGGGCCGCATCGTCGCCCAAGGGGTCGCCCCCGCCCGTCTATTTTATATCCCCGATCTTCAGCAGCCCGAACGGGCGCCCCGTCGCTTTCGTGATGCCGGCGCCCTTCCCAATTCGCCGTAGGTCTGATGCCCGGCTCTCGTTTCAGGCTACTCCCGAGCGCTGGGCTTCGCCGGAGCGTCAGGCTTCTCTGGAACGGCGGGCTTCTCTGCAATGTTGCGATATACCGTCGCCGGCCAAGCCAACGCTCTCGGCAGTTCCGCTGCGACTCTTTCGACGAGTTCTGACGCGGTGCCGGTGCTCCAGTTTGCTTTGATCGTGGGCGCCAGCGCGACACCAACGCCGACAAAATAAATGATCACTAACAGGCTGATAAGCGCGCGCATCGAGTCATCTCCTCATCGCATTCAAGACTGGCGGCAACAGCAGGGCAATGGTGGCGTCGAAGATCGCGCAAATAATTCCGATCGCGACGTCACCACAGCTTTCCTACCGAATTGATGCTACAGCGGATAGGACAATTGCCCATAGGATCGGAAACTACTTATTTCGGCATCCGGCGCGGCATCGATAATCGCGGCGACGCCCAGCCGAGCCCCTTGATTGGCGTTGCCGCTTTGCCTCAGAACAAGCTGCTGCAAGACCATTTTCGATGTATGGCTACGGACCTAAGTTGCTAGCAGGGCAGGCCGGTTTCACTTACCTAATTTCCGCCCAGCTATGAATCCAGCGATTAGCGCGATCGCGAAAAGCTGCAACGGGGACAGCGCGCGCCCGAGCTGCATCGCGGCGAGAAGCGCTTCCCGGTCCTGTGGAGCGCTGGCCTCAGCCAAGCTCTGAAAAAGAGAATGGACATTATCAGAGGATTCCGGCGTCGGCGCTGATGCTGCACGGCGAACCAATCGCTCGGTGCGCCCATGAACTATCGCTACCACGCCGATCAAGATCGCGAGCAGCGCATAGGCAAAGCAGATGATCAACGCGGCACCGACGACTCCTTGCGATGCGCGAAGGTAAACGTAGGCAGCGAAGGTGCCAAACCCCAGAGCGACGGCGCCGAGGAGGGCCACCACTGCCACGGGGCCGACGTCAAGCAAGAAGCCTCGAAAGCGCCGTTCAGTCAAAGCCCCCAAAAGGTGGGTGAGCCAATGGATCATTTGCGATCACCCGCGCGGTCGCGTTGCCAGCCCGAGCGCCATTCCAATGCCAAAGGCAATCAATACCGCCGTCAACGGATTGTGTTTAATATTGGCCTCGATTTCGCTGCTCGCCGCTCGGACTTGGGCCTGCGCTTCGTCGGCCGTGCTTGCGATCTTGTTCCTGGCCTCTTCGATCGCGTCACTGGCCAGTGCTGTCGGATGCTGGGCCAGCTGGCCAATCACTTCGGCTAGCTGCGCGACATCCTTACGCAAGGCGGCAAAATCCGCGGCGAAATCTGCTATCGTTCCTTCAGCGTTTTTGGTCATCGAAGCCTCCAATTCGACATTCCCCAGATGGCTGGAGCCACACGGAAGAAAGATGCTCTAATCTGGTGTTTTGACAAGCCCGAGCCCTTCCGGAGATTCCCCCAAGGCGTTGGGGCGAGGGCGAGCCCGAGAGAGCGACTGGCGCAGGCTCAAGAGGGCTGCCTTCAGATCTCGGTCCAGGGGAATGACCCGACCGCCTCCCCTGCCCTTACTGGCCTCATTGGTCAGGTGAACGGCGGTCCCGATTTCACCGCCTAAGTTCGTCGCCATGTCCCACGTCAGCGAGGCGATCTCCTTCGCCCTGAGCCCACGGGAGCTATTAACCTCTATTTCTCGCTGGCGCAGCGCATGGCTCACGCCGATGGGGAGCTCTGATTTTTTAGGGGCCTTGTCTTTGGTTCATAAGATTCTTCAATGTAAGATCGAAGCGTCAGTGGCGAATCAACTCGGCGAAGGCCTTCAATGCCTGCGCCACTTCCTCTCACGTCGATAGTGCCGTAGTTTAGCATTCGGCCCATACTCGACTGCGACACTCTAACAGACTCGACTTTATCTAAGTTCATTTCCATTGTTTCTCGCCGCACCAAGCCTCTTTTTAATATTAATCGCCGTGATGTGACCGCGATTTCCGTCGTCCATCTGGTAATGAACTCCGAGATTAAGAGTAGAAACCCAGGCAGAGCGACGGGAGATATGACAATCGCCGCGCCTATGACCTTGTCAGCTTCCTTGGGGGTCAATCCATCAAGAATAGGTGATCCGACGAAGACGATGAAGAACATGAATGCTAGACTACAAATCGCAATTACCAATCCTGGGATGTAGATTGTCCAGTGAAGTCTGCCCCTGTAAAGCACAGCCTCGTCAGGGCCAAGCATTTTAGAAACATAGCTCATGATTCCTACATTCTCCAGTTGACGTCGAGTTGGAGCTTCAGATTAGCTCTAATCCGGGATTCTTCAGATGAACGCGTACCTGGCATTGATGGTTCCTGTTTCCCGCCGCGCTGGAGGCCACGACGGGGAGGTGGGCGCTTTCTGGGCCGATCGATCTGGCGACCTCGGCTCCGCCGCGCCGACCGGGACGCCGGCGCCCAAGCGGACAGGCCGAGCGGCGGGAGGCGGGAGGCGAGAGTTCGGCCTTGTCGAAAGCACCAAACCAAATAGATAGATGCTTGCATGCCAGCCGGGCGTGATCTCGCGAAGCCGGGATCAAATTTTGCGTCCGATCGATCGTATCGTTCGGGGGCAATTTCGAGTCGAGCTTTCGTGACAGGAACGTGGATCAAGGAGCAATTCCCATGAAGAATCGAGCCCACTTTGTTCGTTTCGCCGCTCTATGCTTGTGCGCGTTTCCGTTCTCTGGGCTCGCCGCGGCGGAGGGCGAGGCGTCGAGCGCGCCGCTGCCGGCCGCGGTTCGGGTGGCGGCGATCGTCGAGGCGGGCGCCGCAGGATCCTCTTTCCAGTCTCCGCAATTTTCGTTGAACTATACGCTCGCAAAGGCCACGGCGTCTGACGCTCTATACGCGTGCAAAGCACGTTGCCGCAAGGCCTATCGGCGCTGTTACAGCCAGGGAAACCAGATCGGTAAGCCTTATGTCACAGGGGGGCAGCCGTGCAGCGAGCAAAAGCTCATGTGCATGCGGGCCTGTGCGAAGTGAGTAATGTTTCACAGAGCGCGCTTCGACAAGCGCGGTAACCCCGCTCTCGATCGTAGCAGTGGTCACGGATTCTGCCTTCGACATCGCGTACCGGCCTGTCGTCATGAGACGCGCGATAGTTCTGGCTGAGGGGTGCGACGAAGACTCCATTCGTCCATCGTCTCCGTTTGCGCCAACGCCAGCAACGGCCTGTCCGCGATGTTCGACCCCCACGCTCCTCGCCACCCGACTATCGGCGAAAAGCGAATGAACTCCTGATGGCGGTGACGCTAGATGTTGCGGCCGATCACCTTGCCGTCGAGCACGTTGAACGCAGCGAAGAGCGTGGTGGTCCCATGCCTTTTGTAGTCGTGGGTCATGGTCCCGGCGCCCCTTTTTGAGCGGCAGAGCCCGACGACGTCGCGCAGCTTGGCCGTGAACTCGGGGTCCTTGGAGAGCTTGAACTGCCGGACGCGATGCGGCTGGAGCCGATACGCCCGCCAGATGCGCTGCACCGAACTCACCGAGAAGCCGACGGCGCCACGCGGATAGCCGGTCCTTGGTGTCTTTCCGCGTTCCCTTGTTGCTCGCTTCGAGCGGCAGCGATCTCGCGCATTTTCGGAAATTTTCCCCTGCGTCTGACTTTCGTACATGGAGATCATTAGAGCGGGATGGGATTTGGCGAAATCGATTTGGGATTCCCGAATCGGCGGCGATCTGATTCAAGCCGGCGGGCGGAGACGGAGGCCGGAATGAATGGCGCGACCCCTTTCCAACGATCTTCGTGAGCGCGCGATGGCTCGCGTCGCCGCAGGCGAGCCGATCCGTCAGATCGCAGCGGCTCTGGCGATCAAGCCCTTCCTGCGTATCGAAGTGGTCGCAGCGGCTGCGGACCACTGGGAGCGTCGCGCCTGGCAAGATGGGCGGCCATAAGCGGCGCGTTCTCTCGGGGTCCCACGCCGAGTGGCTGCGTTCACGCGTGCGCGAGCGCCCTTTCACTCTGCGCGGGCTGGTCGCGGAACTCGCCGAGCGCGGGGTTCGCGTCGATTATCGCTCGGTGTGGGCCTTCGTCCATGAAGAGGGGCTGAGCTTCAAAAAAAACCGTGTTCGCGAGCGAGCAGGCGCGCGCTGACGTCGCGCGTCGCCGCCGCCGATGGAAAGCCTATCAGGGCCGCATCGACGCGCGTCGGCTGGTTTTCCTCGACGAAACCTGGATCAAGACCAACATGGCGCCGTTGCGCGGCTGGGCGCTGCGGGGTCGACGGTTGAAGGCGTTCGTCCCCTTCGGCCACTGGAAGACGCTGACCTTCGTCGCCGCCTTGCGTCACGACGGCATCGTCGCGCCCTTCGTGCTCGACGGGCCGATCAACGGCGTCGCCTTCCAAAGATATGTCGTCGAGTTACTGGCTCCCGCCTTGTCGCCAGGCGACGTCGTGATCCTCGACAATCTCGGCAGCCACAAAGGGAAAGCGGTGCGCGACGCCATCCGCGCCGTCGGCGCCAGACTCGTCTTCCTGCCGCCCTATAGTCCTGACCTCAATCCGATCGAGCAGGTCTTCGCCAAGCTGAAGCATCTCATGCGCAAGGCCGGCGAGCGCTCCGTCGAAACCACTTGGAGACGCGCTGGAGCCTTGCTCGACGAATTCAAACCCGACGAATGCGCCAGATATCTCGCCAACTCCGGATATGCTTCCGCCTAAAAACATCCCGCTCTAATCGAAACCGCGCGCCTCAACGACATCGATCCCCGGGCCTGGCTCGCTGACGTCGTCACCCGCATCGCCGATCATCCGATCAATCGGGTTGACGATCTACTGCCATGGAAATGGCAGCGTGAAGCGCCGCAAGCTGTCGCCGCATAGAGCAACACGCGGTTGTCCGGTCACGCTTACTTCTCGAGCGGCAGCTGGGTGCCACTAGGAGATATATTGGCGATTGGCGACGCTGACAAAGCGGAAGAATGCGCCTTCTGCCCACCCGAACCAACGCTGAGCGCGCTCGCCCTCTGATGGCGAATTCCCGTGTATGCTTCAGCCCGCTGGCGAAGAGCGGTCGTGGATTACTTTGGGCTTTACCTTCGCGACATCGGTGAGCCCTTGCGCACCTGGGCAATCTGAATCTTGAGTTACCGACCCGCGTGACACTCTTGGGGGTGGGTAATTCCCAAGTGCGCGTTAAATTGAAGACGTGGCTGCTTTAGGTAGGAGATGGACATGACCAAAAAAGAGAATGCAATCCGGGGCAACGAGAAGATTGTCGCCCTACTCAACCGGATCATGGAATATGAACTGGCCGGGGTGGTGCGCTATACGCATTATTCCCTAATGGTTTTCGGCTACAATCGCCTTCCCATCATCTCCTGGCTGAAGGGACAAGCGGATGAATTGCTTGCCCATGCACACCAGGCGGGCGAACTGATCACTCACCTTGGCGGTCATCCGTCACTTGCCATCGGCCCGCTGCTGGAAACCCACAAACACGATATTGGCGATATTCTGCGCGAGTCGCTGGAGCATGAAGCGGCGGCGTTGCAGCTTTACCGCGACCTGTTGAAGGAAGTTGAGGGCGTGTCCGTGATGCTGGAAGAATATGCGCGCAACATGATCTACACCGAGGAACTGCACCAGGGCGAAGTCGACAAGATGCTACGTAAGCCGGGGGATGTGGCCGTTTTTTTTGCCATTGGGGCATAAATAGAGTCACGGCTCTATTTACACAACGGCTTCTTGTGTGCTTCGAGAAGGAGCGACTTTAAGGAGCGACTTTATGGAGAGAAATGACCTAATGGGTCCATCTTCGCCCGTCCGGCCTTACCCAGAGTGAGTCCGCTCATCCTCGGAGAGCCGTCCCGCCGGTCGTTGATGCTCGAAGGCGAGGCGTGCGACCGTGAGAGTCGCCTCGGTCCCTCTGCACAATGGCTTCGTCCGCCTCGCCCTTGCCATCGCGGGCGCCGTGCTCTTGAGGCTGGCTCGCGCCGCGCTGGCGATCGGCGCCGTCGAACCTCGCCGAGACGCTGCTCGCCTTTAGTGCCGGTGGAGTGCCGGTGGGCATTATCGCGCTCCTGTGGGGATGATCCGGATACGGTCATAGTGGCCCCAAGCATTGGCCGTAGCTACTCGGTCAATTAGGGCCCGTGCAGGAATAATTGAATCGAAACGCGCGGCGACGGGATTCCGATTTTGCGGCGTCGATCGTATGAAGCGTCATGATCGACGAGGGATTGATTCGGCGACGCTTTGAAGCGCTTTCGCCGCATCTGGACGAACGTCGCCGGCGGTTGTTCGCGGCGACGACGGTGCAGGAAATCGGTCGTGGCGGGATCGCGGCGGTGTCGCGGATCACCGGGATGGCGGCATCCACGATTGGACGCGGGCTAAAGGAGCTTTCGGCGCAAGCGCCGCCTTTGGCCGTGGGCCGGGTGCGACGGTCGGGCGCCGGCCGCAAGCCGCTGACGAAGAAAGATGCGACGCTCGTGCGCGACCTGCTCGCCCTCATCGCGCCAGACGAGCGCGGCGATCCGATGTCGCCTTTGCGCTGGACTTGCAAGAGCTTGCGCCGGCTGGCCGACGAGCTGAGGAAGCTCGGGCATAAGGTCAGCCATCGCATGGTCGGGAAGATCCTTAAGGAGCTGGGCTACAGCCTGCAAGCCAACAGCAAGACGCGCGAGGGCTCGGATCACGAGGATCGAGACGCGCAGTTTGCGCACCTCAATGAAAAGGTGAGCGCCGCGCTCGCCGCCAACGAGCCGGTGATCTCGGTCGACGCCAAGAAGAAGGAGCTCGTCGGCGACTTCAAGAACAATGGGCGCGAATGGCGCGCGAAGGGCTCGCCCGAGGAAGTTCGCGTTCATGATTTTCTGATCAAGGAGCTCGGGCGCGCGACACCCTACGGCGTTTACGATCTCGCGGACAACGCAGGCTGGGTGAGCGTCGGCATGAGCTGCGACACCGCGGCGTTTGCGGTTGCGACGATCAGAAGATGGTGGCTCGAGATTGGGCGGCTGCGCTATCCTGGCGCAACGCGTCTCGTCATCACGGCGGACGGCGGCGGATCGAATGGCTCACGCGTGCGCTTGTGGAAGCTGATGCTCCAGCGCCTCGCCGACGAACTCGGTCTCGCTATCGAGGTCCATCATTTTCCGCCCGGGACCAGCAAGTGGAACAAGATCGAGCACCGGCTGTTCTCCTTCATCAGCATGAACTGGCGCGCCACGCCGCTCGTCACCTATCAGGTGATCATCGACATGATCTCCTCGACAACGACGAAAACCGGGTTGAAGGTTCATTGCGAACTGGACGCCAACGAATACCAGAAAGGCGTAACCGTCTCCGATGAGCAAATGGCCGCCCTCAACATCGAGCGCGACCATTTTCACGGCGAGTGGAACTACACCATCAAGACAAGCAGCGACCGCTCAAATGAAGCGGTAATTTAGGCACAGGCTCTTAGCTCATTGAAAGCGGCTTCGTCGAAGCCAGCTAATCCGGGTTGGATCTGTAAATCAGTTTCGACGACAAGTTCGGCCGTCGCGGTGCCGTGCTCAAATACCCACTCCATCCAAGTCCGGGTGACCCCTTGAAGGCTGGTCATTTCCTGCCCCTCGCTTGCTTTGCGCTAAGCATAGCAGGGAGTCGGGCCAGGCGCGAGGCCGCGTCAAGGGGCACAATTTCAAACTGAGACACTACCCGCGCCAGCGCTCAATTGCAGAGCTGATTCGATACTCCTATAAGTTGAGCAAGCGAATAGTTAGCCCTCAACTTGACGCTACGAAGCGGCCCGACCTCGGATGGACAGGCGGGCCGCTTTTGCGTTTTCCTTAGCTATTTCGTCGCTTATTCCAGATGCGTCACACAGGAAAACATGCGCGGCCAGTGTCGTAAACCAAGGGTTCCGCATCCGATCGCCGTTCACTTTCCCTCGATGGACATCCTCACCGCGTCGCGCAAGAGCTTGCGCGAATCCTCGCGCAGATAGGCCATATGACCGCCGCGCAGCGTAATGAGTTTCACGCGCGAGGCATCGCCATAGTCCGGCAATTGATCGAGCAGCAACTTTGTCGCGAAATAGGGCGTCACAAGGTCGGTCAGACCATGCACGACAAGAACCTTCAAGCGCGGATCGAGCGCCAACTCCTGACGCAAATCTGAAACCGCTTCGGCGTTGGCGCGGCCGCCGCGCTCGAAATCCCAATGATGCGCCACCTGATCATTTAGAATTTCGTATCGCGCGTCGCCGATGGGCCATTGCAGCTTCTCCGTGACGACGCCGGTCATTGCAGCGCCCAGCGGCGCGCGCAGAGAGTCGAGCTCGGGGTCGGCCCAATCCCTCTCTCGGTCGAAGGGCGACGGGTCGAAGCCGGCGATTTCGCCATCATATGCGCTGAGGATTTGTCCCGCGTCCCTCAGACGTTCGCGGGCAAAGGTGTTGGCGTCGACACGGCCTGCAAGGCGCGCGACCACTTGGCGATCCAGACCGGTAAAACCAGCGACTTTCGTGCTCAAACGCGACAAAGCCGCAGCGTCTTTCACGCCCTTGACGAGATCGCCGACATATTCCCCGGCGGCGTAGGCTTCCACGTCGGCGAGATCTTGCCGATCCTTGGCGCCGCGAGCTACGGCCGCGAAGGAGGGAAGATAGGCGGCGAAAGATAGAAGATTGCGCGAGCCCACCCGCCAGGAGAAGTCGAGCACGGGCGAGACGAGAACCAGGCCCTCGACGCCGACGTTCTCGCGCTCTCGCAGGGCACTGGCGAGCTTGAGGACGCGAAAGCCGCCGTAGCTTTCGCCAACAAGATATTTCGGCGAAGCCAATCGACGGTGCGTCGTGAGCCATTTCCGCACGACGACGGCAAGCGCCTCCGCATCTCCCCGCACCGAGTAGAAGTGCTTTTTCAGTTCCTCGCTGTCGTTCAGAAATTTGCTGTAGCCCGTGCCCGGCGGATCGACGAACACTAGGTCGGCAAAAGGAAGCCAGCTTTCAGCGTTATCGATCACGATGGGCGGCGTCGAGGGCGAAAACGCGTTGTTCTCGACGCGAAGCCGCCAGGGCGACAGCGCCCCCAAGCCGAGCCATGCGGAAGCGGCGCCGGGCCCGCCGTTGAAGACGAAGGCCAAAGGCCGCGTCAGCGGATCCGTGTCGCTACGTTCGTAGGAGACAAAGGCCACATCCACGCTCGGCTGGCCGCTCTGCGCATCAGATAGGCGCACGGCGCCTGCACGCGCAGTAAACGTCAGCGTTTCGCCAGACAGCACAATCGTATGTTTGGTGGCGACTTCCGGCGGCAGGCCGAGCGTCGCGGGGCCTTGGTCTTCACCTGCTCTTCTCGTCGGGGGCGCGTCCAGGGCGCGACTAGGTTCTGCGCCGGAGCCGGCGAAAAAAGCGAAAACCAGCACACAGGAAATACATTTGCTGCGCGTCGAGGCCCAGCTCGCACTGTTCGAGAAGAGGCTCTGCTCCACGATGGTCGGGTCCCTGTCTCAGCGACCTATCTAACGCCCTTCTAGCATGCAGCAGCGTCGAAACACTTGGCGAAGATCGATTCCTATCCGCCAGATCACCCCTTCTTAAGCGGCGTTTCCAGTCCTGTGGATCGCCCGTCGACTGCGGTTGTAACCGCCGAGAGCCGCTCGACGGCGGCATCCGCGCCGGGTCAACCTGCGCCGCGAGGCCATTGTTCGATTGGGTCCGCTCGTCCCCGCATTGCTGCCGCGAAACGCGCGTTCTCACGCTTCCGGCTCTGGCGGCGCCTATTCCGCGAATTACATGATCAGTATGTTCGGATTTAATTTCCGATAAAGCAGGGATGCCGGATGGAGGTGCGATATGGCGTTGAGACGCGTTGCGGTCGTGATGATCATCAGCGCAACCTGCTTGATCGCGCTAGGAATCGCGGCGGACGTCCTGGTTGATTGGCTCTGGTTTTCGGCCGTCGGCTATCCCGCTGTCTTCTGGACGATGCTTGGGGCAAAGGTCGCCCTCTTCCTCGCGGCGTTCGCCGCGTCCGCTGTCCTCCTGTGGCTGAACGGATACCTGGCGTATCGGTTCGCCGAGCGGCGGGGGGGTCTCCTTCCGGTCGTCTCTCCCTGGGGATCGACGAGCGATCAGCCATTAGCCGGGCTGTTGGCGCAGTTATCCCCGCGCCGCCCATGGCATTCCTTCGTCGCAGGAGGCGCCCTGCTCCTGGCGGCCCTAATCGCCCTGGGCGAGGTTGGCAACTGGGATGTGGCCCTCCGCTTCATCCGCCAGACGCCGTTCGGACAGAGCGATCCCCTCTACGGGAAGGACATCGGTTTCTATTTCTTCTCGCTTCCCGCTTACGTCGCGCTCAAGAACTGGATGCTGCTGACGCTCGTATTGGGCGCCCTTGACGCCGGCGCATTATATTGGGCGCACGGCGACCTCACACTCGACAAGCGTCCGTTCGCATCGCCGCGGGTCATCGCCCACGCGTCCGCCCTGTTGGCTCTCTTCTTCGCGGTGCAGGCTTGGTCCTATTGGCTAGACCGGTATCTCCTCCTCTACGACGACAATGCGGTGGTCGTGGGGGCGGCGTACACGGACATCCACGTCGAGCTGCCGATGCTCTCGGGTCTCGTCGGGGTTGCCTCAGCGGCCGCCTTCGCCTCGGGGGCCAATATGTGGGTGCGATCTTATCGGCTTCTCGCGGTCGGGGCGGTTCTGGTTTTCGGCGGCTCGTTCGCGCTGGCGTTTGTATTCCCCGCGCTCTTCCAACGCCTCTATGTCAAGCCGAACGAACTGCAATTAGAGACGCCCTACCTCCAGCGCAACATCGCCCTTACCCAGGAGGCCTATAACCTCCGCCAATTCACGGTCAAACCCTTTCCCGCGGAACAGGGACTGACATTGCAGTCGCTCCAGGACAACCGCGCAACCATCGACAATATTCGGCTATGGGACCACCGGCCGCTGCTGGACACCTACGCGCAATTGCAGGAGATCCGGACCTATTACAAGTTCTATGACGTTGACATTGATCGATATGAAATCGACGGTTCGTATCAGCAAGTGATGTTGTCGGCCCGCGAACTCGAGCCTGCGCGGCTTCCCTCTACCGCGCAGACCTGGGTCAACCAGCATTTGCTTTTCACCCATGGCGACGGGGCAGTCATGTCCCCGGTGACTCGCAAATCGGCCGAAGGTTTGCCGATTTTCTATCTCCAGGACATCCCTCCAATTGCTTCCGGCGGCCCCGCCATCCACCAGCCGCGCATTTATTTCGGGCAGGGCGCCGATTCCTATGTGATCGTCAACGGGACCACCCCGGAGTTCGACTATCCCAAGGGAAAAGACAATGTTTACGGAAATTACAAAGGCGCGGACGGGGTCGCCGTCGGCGGAATAGTGCGAAGGACCCTCTTCGCCTGGTATTTCGACGACCTGAACATCCTCCTCACCGACTACATCACGAGCGAAAGTCGTATTCTGTTCCGTCGCAACATCCAGAACCGCGTTCGGACAATTGCCCCCTTCCTCCGCCTGGACCATGACCCCTATGTGGTAGTCAGCGACGGGCGGCTCTTCTGGATGCAAGACGCTTACACGACAAGCAATTGGTTCCCCTATTCCGAGCCCCTTCCTGATGAAGGAACAAATTACATCCGAAATTCGGTGAAGATCGTCATCGACGCCTACAACGGGTCGGCGGACTTCTACGTAGCGGATCCCGCGGATCCGGTGATCGCGACCTATTGGCGCATTTTCCCTGAGCTGTTCAAGCCGTTCGAGGCCATGCCGGCGGATTTGCAAAAGCACGTCCGCTATCCGGAGGACCTCTTCCTCATCCAGGCCCAGCTATACCGCGCCTACCACATGGACGCGCCTGAAGTCTTCTACAATCGAGAGGATCTCTGGCAATTTCCCCGTCAGCCTGCCAATTTCTATGGCATCGACGCCGGCAACGGCACCCAGATGGCGCCCTATTACATCATCATGCGTTTACCTGGGGAAGCACGCGCCGAGTTCTTCCTCATGCTTCCAATGGTTCCAAGCCACCGGGAGAACCTGATCGCGTGGCTAGCCGCTCGCTGCGACGCGCCGGACTATGGGAAACTGATCGTCTATGAATTCCCCAAGGACAAGCTAGTCTACGGACCGTTTCAGATCGAGGCGCGCATCAACCAGAACACGGAGATCTCCCAACAGATCTCCCTCTGGAATCAGATGGGCTCGCGGGTCATTCGCGGACATCTCTTGGTGGTTCCGATCGAGAACTCGATCCTGTATGTCTCGCCCCTCTATCTCCGCGCGGAGACCGGCCAACTGCCCGAACTCAAACGGGTGATTGCCGCCTATGGCGACCACGTGGTCATGGAGGAGACGCTCGCAGAGGCGCTGGCCGCCCTCTTCAAGGAATCCGCGCCGGCCATCCCCCTTCCGGGCTCGCCAGTGGCGATTAACCCCACGAACCCTGTGGACCTTCGAGCCCGCGAGGCCCTTGGCCACTATGACCGCGCTATGGCACGGCTGAAAGACGGGGATTGGGGCGGCTTTGGCGCGGAATTCGACGCTGTGCGACCACTCCTTGAACAGTTGATTCAGCCTCCCAGTGTGAACAGGCCTAGCCCCGTGACCCCCTATCGGCACGGGGTCAAACAGTTAGGCAATTGATATTGATTATTGTCTACGGTGACCCCCACGCCGGTTGGGGGTCAAACCTGCGCCGCCAGAGCTTCGTTCAAACGGGTCCGCTCGTCCCCACTTTGCCGCCGCGACACGCGGGTCCTCGCGCTTCGGATTCGCGCCAGAATCTGCCCTTCGTTCGCTCCTCAGCACCCTATGCTCTTGCCCGGCCTCACACGCACTCGCGTCCACTCGGGCGCACTGCGGGAGGGCGCGAGCCTCAGCGTGCGCATCGTCGTAGGCGGCCGAGCATGTGAGCCACTCGCGAATGGCCGGGGCGAGATCTAATATCCCTCCACCTTGACGCCAATCCTCGCCGCTCGACTTCCCCCTCAGCGCATGCCTGAGCCTGAACCAAGGGGACGAATGATGGCGTATGAAATCAGACACGGGCCCGACCAAAAAGCCCTCAAAGAGCGGGCCGAGACCGCTACACCCTGCCTAGAGCAGGTCAAAGCCCTCAAGGCCAAGCAGGCATTGAACATCAAGATCTATGATCGCGCCGGTGCCGAGGTGACGATTGCCGAGCTCGAGAAGCGCGCCGAGAAGGAGATGCTCTGACTCAACTCCCGACCGGCCAGAAATAGTCACATGCTCACCATTTCCCGGAAAGAGGGAAACGGCCAAGGGGAGAAATCGAAATAGACCGCAGACATTTCTCGTTCGCTCCTGCCTTGAGCGCCGCCGTATTGATAGCGCCGGGCTGTGCCTTGGCGGAGGATCACTTGGCGGAGGCGATCAGCCATAGGAAGGAAGCGATTGACGACGGCAAGATCGGAATCCGGACGTTCTTGTCACCCACGCCGCAGCCGCGCTCACGCACGCCGAGGCCGCGGAGAGGGAAAAGGCCAATGCTCACACCAAGGAGGGCATCACCCATCTGAAGGCCGCCATCGCCGAAGACAAAAGGATGCCGCCGCCGCGACGAAGCGCCGGCGTGCGCGGTACCGCCGCTGAGATTGCTGTCCAGGTGTAGCGTCTTTGCGGCACGCGCGGTCATTGCGGACGGTATGCAATAAACATAAGCGGCGGCGGCGCGCCGCCGATCGAATGACCATGGAACGAGGACCGCGGTGAACACACAAACCTACTCGCGTCTGGCAGGCACGATCTTCGCCATCATAGCCATTCTGCACTTAGTTCGGGCGCTAAAGGGCGCCGAAGCGACTCTGGACGGAAGGATGATTCCTGTGGAGGCAAGCTGGATCGGCCTGCTTGTCTCAGGCACGCTTGCATGGCTCGGATTTACCGCTCGTCGCGATTAATGTTAGCGCAATCCCGATCGCCGCGCCTGCGGGCAAAGGGGCGGCCGAATGTGCATTTGAACAACGCTCTTGCGACAGCCAAGGTCCGCTATGGGTCAACCTGCGCCACGAGCGCTCTCTTCAAACGAGTCCGCTCCTCCCCACATTGCCGTCCCACCAAACGCGCCCTCAAGCGGCGGCTGGGCGCCATGGTAGGGCCCGGCGGGCGGCCGCCGATGATCTACCTAGAGCGGTATCCGAACGAGGTGAATCGCTTTGGGATTCCCGAATCGGCTGAAATCTGATTGAACTAAGCCGCTAGCCGCAGCGGGTGCGGCGAGGTCGATGAGCGGCCTCCTGTCTGAGAGGATTTGGGCGTCACACCCCACTCTCAGGACAGGAAGCCGCCAGATGACCGAGATCAGCCCTCTCCGCCGCCGCATGATCGAGGACATGACCGTCCGCAATCTTTCGCCAGCGACACAACGATCCTACATCCACGCCGTCAAGAAGTTCAGCGAATTTTTCGAGCGATCCCCCGCAAAGCTCAGCGCGGAGGACGTGCGCGCCTATCAGCTTCACCTTGTTTCCAAAGGGGCCGCCTGGGCGTCGCTCAACCAGGCCGTTTGCGCGTTGCGCTTCTTCTACAAGGTCACGCTCGGAAAGGCGCAAATCCCCGAACGCGTCCCCTACGCGCGCGTGCCGAAGAAGCTGCCGGTCGTGCTGGATCAGGAGGAAGTCGCGCGCTTTCTCGCTGCGATTCCAAGCCTGAAAATCCGTGTCGCGCTGACCGCCGCCTATGCCGCGGGATTGCGGGCCTCGGAGGTCGCGCGGCTCAAAGTCTGCGACATCGACAGCAAGCGCATGGTCATTCGCGTCGAGCATGGCAAGGGCGACAAGGAACGCTACGTCATGCTGTCCAAGCAGCTGCTCGCCATGCTGCGCATCTACTGGCGCAGCGAGCGGCCTGAGCTGTTCCTGTTTCCGGGTCGTCCTAGCGACAAGCCCATAGATCCTAATGTCTTGAACGTAGCCTGCCGCTCGGCGGCGCTGATGGCGGGTCTCGACAAGAAGGTCAGCGTGCATGTGCTGCGCCATAGCTTCGCCACGCATCTCTTGGAGAACGGCGTCGACCTCCGCATCATTCAGGCGCTGCTCGGCCACGAGAGCTTGTCGACGACGACGCGCTACGCCAAGGTCTCGATGCAGCTGATCGCCAGCGTTCAGAGCCCGCTAGACCGGTTGTCGCTGGAGATGACGCCGCCGCGATAGCGCGAAGGCCGTGCAGCGGCCGGCGCTCGAATTGGGCGATGTCTTGCGCCGCCACGGCGGCGCCTATCTCGACGCGCACGGCGCCCATCTCGGCCGCTCCGAGCGCCGCGTCATGGGCGCGGTCGCGGCCTGCCGCACCGCGGCGCTGGGCGGGCATGTCGAGCAATGCGACGCCTGCGGCGCGGTTCGCATCTCGTACAACAGCTGCCGTGATCGCCACTGCCCGAAGTGTCAGGGCTCGGCGCAGCAGGAATGGCTCAAGGCCCGCAAGGCCGAGCTGCTGCCGGTTCCCTACTTCCACGTCGTCTTCACGCTGCCGCCGGTGGCGGCTGAGATCGCCTTTCACAACAAGGAGCTGGTCTATGGGCTGCTGATGCGTTGCGCCGCGCAGGCGCTGGCGACGATCGCCGCCAACCCGAAGCATCTTGGCGCGCGCGTCGGCCTCATCGCCGTGCTGCACACGTGGGGCCAGACGCTGACTTATCACCCCCACGCGCATTGCATCGTGCCGGGCGGCGGTCCGTCTCTCGACGGCGAGCGCTGGGTCTCGTGCAAGCCGGGCTTCTTCCTGCCCGTGCTGGCGCTCTCGCGTCTGTTCCGCAAGTTGTTCACCCATGGACTCGAAGCCGCCTTCCGGCGCGGCGAGCTGCAGTTCTGCAATGGGCTCGCCGCCCTTGCGCAGGCGCAGGCGTTCGCCCTGCGCCTGAGCGCGCTGCGACAAGTGGAGTGGGTGGTCTACGCCAAGCCGCCCTTTGGCGGGCCGGAGCAGGTGCTCGGCTATCTCGCGCGCTACACGCATCGCGCGGCAATCTCCAACTCGCGCATCGTCGAGATCGCCGACGAGGAAGTCGCCTTCACCTACAAGGACTATCGCTGCGGCGGCAAACGCAAGGTCATGCGGCTGAAAGCCGACGAGTTTATCCGCCGCTTTTTGCTGCATGTCCTGCCCGACGGCTTTCACCAAATCCGCCACTACGGCTTCCTCGCCAGGGGCGATCGCAGCGACAATATCGAACGCTGCCGCAAGCTCATCGGCGAAGCCAGGCCGGGGCTGACTGCCGAAGCCGCGGAGCCGGCCGCTGCGAACGCCGATGCCGCCCCGGCCACTGAGGCCGTCGCTCCACAAAACGTCTGCCCGGACTGCGGCGGCCTCATGCGCCGCATCGGCGTCGTTCGCCCCTTCTATTGCGACACCTCATGAGCGCCCCCGTCATGCCCAAGGCTCGAAAAGTCGTCGCTCACGAGCACGCGCGTCGCCCCATGGGACATCGCAACGGCTCCGCGTGGCCAAAGACCCGTCTTTGCCGACCTTCTTGCAATCACCGAGCTGCCCACGAACCTTCCAACAGTCTCGCGCCGTCACTCGAGATCACGACGAGAGCCTCGTTCGGGGCGCTAGCGACCTCCGCTTCTCGCGCAAGGCGGCCGTTCCATCTCCCCTCAAAGCCCGACGACCTGGGCTTTCGCCATAGCGGGCAACGACCCGCGGCTTAGCTCAATCAGGCTTATATGATGTGCGCGTTCCACCAAGCCCCAGCGTCGCGCCGCGCACATCACATAACCCTCATGATTCATGATTCCCGCCGCGGGGGGAGGCGGCGGGGATGGCGCTTTCCGACGATCTTCGCAAACGCGTGGTGGAGGCGGTGGTTTTGGACGGGCTGTCGCGCAATGCCGCAGCCAAGCTCTTCAAGGTCAGCATCGCCAGCGCCGTTCGCTGGGTCAAGCAATTTGAAACGACGGGCGACATCTCGCCCAAGCCTTCAGGCGGCGATCGCCGCTCCCGCCGCCTCGAGGCCCATCACGACTATCTCATGGGCCTGATCCGTCGCCGGCCGGACATCACCATGCTCGAGATCCAAGAGCGCCTGATCAACAACTGCGGCGCGCATTTCTCGGTCTCGGTGTTGTGGCGCTTCTTCGATCGTCACGGCGTCACGTTTAAAAAAAGAGCGCGCATGCCGCCGAGCAGCAGCGCCCGGACGTGCTGAAGAGGCGTCTGGACTGGTTTTCCGGACAGCTCGATCTCGACCATTCGAGGCTCATCTTCATCGACGAGACCGGCGCCGCCAGCAATCTCGCACGCAAAAGCGGACGTTGCCGGCGCGGACAGCGGCTACGCGCCGCCGTGCCGCACAGCCATTGCAAGACGGTCACGCTCGTTGCAGAGTTAAGCCTTCGCGGCATCGTGGCGCAGAAAGCCTTCGACCGGCCAATCAACGCGGCCCTCTTCGAGGAATGGGTGGAGACATGTCTCGTTCCCACGCTCCAAAAAGGCGACGTCGTCGTCATGGACAACCTCCCCGCCCACAAGGGACCGCGGGTCGAAGAGCTGATCACGGCCGGCGGCGCCGAGCTTCGCTACCTGCCGCCCTACAGCCCCGACATGAACCCGATTGAGAAGGCCTTTTCCAAGCTCAAAGCCTATTTGCGCAAGATCGCCGAGCGAAGCGTCGCCGGCCTGATGCGCGCCCTCGAAGCCTGCGCCGACATCTTCAAGCCCGCTGAATGCGCAAACTACTTCGAAGCCTGCGGCTATGATACAACCTGATCGGATTCCGCTCTAGCCACGCGGCCGGTCGACTTTCGCAAAGGACACGACGTTCTCTCGGCGCTTGTGCAGGAGATGTTCGGTCTCGATCCGTTCAGCGACACCGTCTTCGTGTTCAGGTCGTCGCTTCGCGCCTTCCAGGGCCGCGACGGCGTCTTCCGTTCTCTCACGGATCGCTTTATGGTTGCTGATGACCCCATATCCAGACAGGTCTGGTCGCGAAAATGGCGGGCATACCCACGAGGATAGCGGCAAATGACCTGCGACCTTTCGGCGGGACAGACGGTCCGTCCGACGCCAGATCTATGCTGAGCTCGCCGCCGCCGAAACTGAAGGGGTTCACTATCAAATTCGAGTGATCGAACGAGCGTCGAAAATCGTGGTCGTTGCGCCGCACGGCGGTAAAATCGAGCCGGGCTCCTCCGAGATGGCCGCCTTGATCGCGGGGGACGATTTCTCGCTCTACTGCTTCGAAAGCCTCGTTTCGGGACGACGCCTGCACATAACCTCGTCGCGCTTCGACGAACCGATGGGGCTGGCCCTGGTCGGCGCGTCAGAAGTCGCGATCGCCGTTCATGGACGCGCCGACGCTGACGACTCTCGGACAGTCTGGATGGGCGGCCTACATCTCCAGCTGCGCGACCAAATTGGCGCTTGGTTGGAGCGTGCCGGCTTCGAAATCTCGACAGACCATCACATGCAGGGGAAACATCCCCTTAACATTTGCAACCGGGGGCGCTTGCGCACCGGCGCGCAACTCGAAATGCCGCGATCATTGCGCAACCGTTTCCAGGCGGACCTTGAGCTTCGGCAATCGTTCGTCGTGGCAGTGCGCAACGCCGTCATTGACGCTTATCCCATTGGATCGGGCGCTGACATCCGCGGGCAAGGATGACCACGTCTCGGTTACCCAGATCCTCCTCGTTGAATCCAACTCACGACGCGTCGCCGCCCAGGGAAACGCTCGTCGGCTCCGTCGAGCGGGTGACGTTCCACAACGATGACAACGGTTTCGCGGTCCTAAAGGTGAATGCGCGCGGGAAACGCGACCTCGTCCCCGTCGTCGGGCATGTGGCGTCGATCTCGGCGGGAGAATTCATCCACGCCCTCGGCGTCTGGATTACCGACCGGAGCCACGGGCTCCAGTTCAAAGCCGCCTTGCTGAAGACCACGCCGCCGACGACGGCCGAGGGGATCGAGAAATACCTCGGCTCCGGCATGGTGCGCGGCATTGGTCCCGTGCTGGCCAAACGGATCGTGACCGCCTTCGGGGAGAAGACCTTCGAGGTCATCGAGGCCGCGCCGGAACGGATGCGCGAGGTATCGGGCATCGGAGAATTCCGCGCCGGCAAGATCGTCGCCGGCTGGGCCGAGCAGAAGGCCGTGCGCGACATCATGGTCTTCCTCCACTCCAACGGCGTCGGCACGTCGCGCGCGGTCCGCATCTTCAAGACCTACGGCCACGACGCCATCCAGGTCATGACCGAGAACCCCTATCGGCTGGCGCGCGACATCCGCGGCATTGGGTTTCGGACCGCCGACGCCATCGCGATGAAGCTCGGGATGACGCGGGAGGCGCCGCAGCGCGTGAGGGCTGGAATCTCTTTCGCTTTGCAAGAGGCGACGGACGAGGGCCACTGCGGATTGCCGGTCGAGGAACTGGTCAAGCTCGCGACCACTCTGCTCGAAGTCGACGAGGGAGTGATCCGCACCGCCCTCTCCGCGGAACTCACAGACGGTGAAGTGGTCGCGGATTCGATCGAGGAGAAGCCCTGCGTCTTCCCGCGTGGTCTCTACGTCGCCGAGCGCGGCATCGCCGAGCGTCTGCGCGCCCTCGCCGGTGGATCGCCGCCATGGCCCAAGATCGACGTCGCCAAGGCCCTCCCGTGCGTGGACAAGCGCACGGGGAAGACGCTGGCGGAATCCCAGCGAGCCGCGATCGAAAGGGCCCTCCCATCCAAGGCTGCCGTCGTCACCGGGGGGCCGGGCGTCGGCAAGACCACCCTGCTCGGCGCCATCCTCCGCATTGAACCGCCCCGGGTTTGCCGGAGGCCGTTTCGTTCGAGTCACGCCGCCATGGCGGAGGCCTCGGTTTGCGCATAGTAGCGCGCTTCGGCCTCGGCCGGCGGGATGTTTCCGATCGGCGCCAGCAGTCTTCTGTTGTTGAACCAGTCCACCCATTCGAGTGTCGCGAACTCGACCTGCTCGAAGCTACGCCACGGCCCGCGCCGCCAGATCACCTCGGCCTTGTAGAGCCCATTGATCGTCTCGGCGAGCGCGTTGTCGTAAGAATGGCCGACGCTGCCGACCGATGGTTCGACGCCGGCCGCGGCGAGGCGCTCCGTGTATTTGATCGACACATATTGCACGCCGCGGTCGCTGTGATGGACGAGGCCGCCGCCGCGAACCGGCCGGCGCTCAAACAGCGCCTGCTCGAACGCGTCGAGCACGAAGCTCGCATGCGCCGTGCGGGATACACGCCAGCCGACGATCCGCCTGGCGAAGGCATCGATGACGAAGGCGACATAGACGAAGCCGGCCCAAGTGGCGACATAGGTGAAGTCGGACACCCACAGCGCGTTCGGCCGCGGCGCCTGGAATTGCCGATTGACCTTGTCTTGCGGGCAAGGTGCCGCCTTGTCGCTCACCGTCGTCTTCACCGGCTTGCCACGCACGGCCCCAGCAAGGCCCATGGCGCGCATCAGCCGCTCGACCGTGCAACGCGCCACGCCCTCTCCCTCCCGGGTCAACTGCCGCCAGACCTTGCGCGCGCCGTAGACCGCGAAGTTCTCATCGAAAACACGCCGAATTTTCTCGCAGAGCACGGCGTCGCGCTTGGCCCGCGGCGACAGACGCGCCGGATCGCGGCGTTGCGCCACATGCGCGTGATACGTCGATGGGGCGATCGGCAAAACGGCGCAGATCGGCTCGACCCCATGGGCGTCGCGGTGATCGTCGATGAAGGCGATCATGGCTTGAACCGGCGGTCGAGCTCCGCCTGGGCAAAATAAGCCGACGCCTTGCGCAAAATCTCATTGGCCTGTCGAAGCTCGCGGTTCTCCCGCTCCAGCGCCTTCAGCCGCGCCCGCTCGTCCGTCGAAAGTCCGGACCGCTCGCCGGCGTCACGTTCCGACTGCCGGACCCAGTTGCGCAGCGTCTGCGCCGTGCAGCCGATCTTGGCGGCGATCGACGTAATCGCCGCCCATTGCGAGGCGTGCTCGCCCTGGTGCTCCCACACCATTCGAACCGCCCGCTCCCGAACCTCAGCCGAAAATTTGTTCGTCGTCTTCTTCGTGTCCATCGCCCCATCCTCTCAAGAGTTGGGGCCTCCGGCAAACCCGGGGCGGTTCAGGCCTCTTTAAGGCTCATCCCTTCATCGTTCGCCATGTGCGCGATGGTGGACGCTTTATCATAACCGATTTCCGGGCTTAACGCGGTGACCAGCATGAGAGATCGGCCGAGTAGGTGATCGATGCGGGCGCAGTTGAGCTTGGTTCCCTCGACCTGATAGCGGCGCAGTTTCTCGCATGCGTCGCCAAGCACGCGGGCAGCGTGGAGGAAGTTGTTGATGATGATCGGACGCATGGCGTTGAGCTGGAAATTGCCCTGACTGCCGGCGAAGACGACCGCGTTGTCTTCTCCGATCACTTGCGTGCAGACCATGACCATCGCCTCGGACTGGGTCGGGTTGACCTTTCCCGGCATGATCGACGAGCCCGGCTCGTTCTCCGGCAAGAGAAGCTCGCCCAAGCCGCAGCGCGTTCCAGAGGCGAGCCAGCGCATGTCGTTGGCAATCTTCATCAACGAGATTGCAAGCCCTCGCACCGCCGCCATTGCGGCGACCATCGCGTCGAGTGCGCCTTGAGCAGCGAACTTGTTGGGAGCGGTCACGAACGGATATCCAGTCAGCTGGGCAATCTTCTCCGCGATCTCACGGCTGAAGTGCGGCGGCGCATTGAGCCCAGTTCCGACCGCCGTCCCCCCGGCAGCCAGCTCGAACAGACCCGTCTCGGCGGCGCGGATACGCCTCAGCGCATCGCGGATCTGGTGGGCCCAGCCCGACCACTCCTGCCCAACCGTTAGCGGCACGGCATCCTGTAGATGCGTTCGCCCGATCTTGACCACGTCGTTCCATTCATCCGCCTTTGTCTCGATCGCAGTCGCCAGCGCCCCCGCGTGCGGCAGCAGCCGCTCCTCCAATTCCAGCACAGCAGCAATGTGCATCGCGGTCGGAAAGGTATCGTTCGACGACTGGCCCATATTGACGTCATCGTTCGGACGCACGGGAGACTTGCTGCCGATCTTCCCTCCAAGCAGCTGGATGGCCCGGTTTGACAGCACCTCATTGATATTCATGTTTGACTGCGTTCCCGAACCGGTCTGCCAGACGTAAAGCGGAAAATGCTCATCCAGCTTGCCCGCAATTGCCTCGTCGGCGGCGCACACGATCGCATCGGCCTTCCATTGCGCAAGCCGCCCGGCGTTGGCGTTGACCAGCGCCGCCGCTTTCTTGATGAAGCCATAGGCGTGATAGACGTGCTTCGGCATGCGATCCTCGCCGATTGCAAAATGCAAAAGGCTGCGCTGGGTTTGTGCGCCCCAGTAGCGGTTGGCTGGCACGTCGACACCGCCCATGGAATCCGTCTCGTGACGCTGGCCGGTGGCCTCGATGCCGACCGGGACATCACGCAGGGTGAAATGTTCTTGGCCATTCATGGCGTCTCTCCTTCCATGGGCTGAAGAGCAACCGCGTTTGCGCGACTGACAGCGATCGCTGATTGGCGATCGAGAACAGGGTGCGGCGGCAATTCTCTATGACTGCCCGCGCGGCGCGGGTTGATCGGTCCCGGTCAGTATTGCGGTTTGTAGAGTTGCCCTTCGATCCAAGTGCGAATGTCGCGCGGGCGCTCGGCCTGCGCCAGACCCTTCTCGAACATGAATTCGGCGACGCGGGTCGCCGTCGTCACTTCCGTCTCGAGGATGTTGGCCTGGCTCGGGAACAACATGCCCTTCGCGCGAAGATCAGGGCCAACCTGGTCGGCGCTGGCCCGAGCCGCGGCGATGAAACATTCATCGGTTATCCGCCGCGGCCGCGCGACATAGGTCGCGAGTCCGATTGCTGGGAAGATATAGAAATTATTCGCCTGTCCCGGACGAAATACCTTGTCGTTCACGGTGACGTCCGGGAATTGGACGCCAGCTGCGAAGAGAGCTTTACCCCGTGACCATGAGTAAGCCTGCTCAGCTGTGCATTCCGCCTTGTTGGTTGGGTTGGAAAGCGCGAAAATGATCGGCCGCTCATTCAGCCGGCTCTTCGTTTCGACCACCCGCTGATTGAAGGCGCCGCCCCTGGTGCTGACGCCAATAAGGATTGTCGGTTTCAGGGTCTCGATGGTCTTCACGAGATCCTTGGAGGGTTGCGCCTTATGCGCATAGACCTTCTGTGCGTCGGACAGGTTGGAGCGCGCGGGCTCCAGCAGCCCGCCGATGTCGAACATGGAGACGCGGCTGCGGGCCGCGTCTTGCGAAAGCTCCTTTAGCCGCATGGCGGCGACGATCAAATTGGCGATGCCAATCGCGGCCGAGCCCGCGCCGAGGAACAGGATTCGCTGCTCGGTCAGCGACGCATCGAGGATCTGCAGCGCCGTCTCCAACCCTGCGAGAGCGACGCTGGCCGTGCCCTGAATATCGTCATTGTAGCAGAGCACTTTGTCGGCGTATCGTTCGAGCATACGGATCGCATCCGTACCCTTCCAATCCTCGAAGTGGATGCAACAGCCGGGAAAGATCCGCTGCACCGCTTGGACGAATTCTTCGACGAGCTCATCCAGCTCCTGGTCGGAGGGCGGCTTTTCGCGCAGACCGAGATACAGCGGATCGGCGTGAAGCGCGTCGTTGCTCGTGCCGATGTCGAGCAGCACCGGCAGCAAACAGTTAGGCGGCACCGCCGCGCAGGCGGCATAGAGCTGCAGCTTGCCGATCGGGATGCCCATGCCGTTGGCGCCGATGTCGCCGAGGCCCAGGATACGTCCGCCCGTCGAGACGCAAATAAAACGCAGGTCCTGCTCGGGCCAGTTGCGCAGCACCTCGGCAATGCGGCCCTTCATTTCACGGGTGATGTATAGCCCACGCGCACGACGATAGATGTGGCCAAAGGCGAGGCAGGCATCGGCGACGGTCGGGTCATACAGGATCGGTATGAAGCGCGCCGGGTCGGACATCACGGTGCGGTAGAACAAGGTCTCGTTCCGGTCCCACAGGCCGATGAGATAGATATATCGTTCAAGATCGTTGGGCTTCGCGTCCAGGTGCTCCATCACGCGCTCGACCTGCCGGTCCAGGGTTTCCACCGAATGCGGAAGCAGGCCCTCCAACCCGTATCGGCGGCGCTCTTCAGAAGTGAACGCCGTCCCCTTGTTGCGGTTGGGGTCATCCAGCAACGCAAAACCCCGCAGGCTATGAGAAGGCTGGCTCTTGTTTGGCTGCACCATTGGATTTCTCCTCGGGATCAGTGGGTTTAGTCGCGGCTGCCCCGTGCCGCAGGCAAGACGGAAAGCGAGCGCACGCCCTGGGCGCCATGAATGAGCACGCCCTCGATGTCGGCTGTTGCAGATGGGCCGGTGTGGAAACAGGCATAGCGCCCGCTGTGGAACTCTGGCCGGCGATAGGCGTGGTGCAGATTGAGGACAATATCTGTGGGATCGAGAAGGACGATCAGGTGTTGCGCAAGATAGGCGACCGAGTTGACCCGGAGGTCACCATCGCTCAGGAGCACGGAGTCAGTCTCGGCTACGCCGAAAGAGGCGCGGACGATCGCGAAGTCCACATCCGCAAGATCCCGCGGCGCACCTGTTTCGGCGATATCACGGTTGCCTGTGATTTCCGGAACCACCGAGCACACGACTTTGGCGCCCACTATCTTCGCCCGAACCGGCGCAAGGATGTTGCCGACGGTCGGCGGCTCGAGGAACATTCCACCCATGCGACGCAGGTTCGCCTTGAACGCGTCCAGCAGGGATGCGGGCGGCTCGTCGTCAAACGCGGGAACGCAAGGAAGCGGCCGGTCAACTCGTGGCAGATTGGAGCGGATCGAGGTAAGGATCTCGTCGCGGCTGCTCATTGCTTAGCTCCGCGGTTCTCCCGGTACCAGCTGTGAAAGGTCTGCTTGGGCGGGCGCGGCGTCTCGCGGTGCTTCCCCCATGCGTTCAGGCCGTTGTAAATGACGAACCGCGGCAGATGCGCGAGCGCGGTTTCGGCGGCGGCGATCGCGGCGCGGTAGGCGTCGGGCCGCGACAGCAGCGCGCCGGCGACCGACATGGCGGCCTTCTTCGCCAGGGGCGTCGCATGCCGCTCCACGAGCACGCGACGCCAGGCGTAGATCTGCTCGTGGATATTGATTTTCACCGGGCAGACGTTGCTGCAGCTGCCGTTGAGCGAGGACGCAAATGGTAGGTTGCTGTATTTTCGCGCGTTGAAGGTGGGGTCGATGATGAGACCGATTGGGCCGGAATAGGTGGCCCCGTAGCTCAAGCCGCCGCTGCGGCGGTAGACCGGGCAGGTGTTCATGCAGGCGCCGCAACGGATGCATTTTAGGGACGTCCAGAACTCCTCCATGCCCAGGCGCGCGGACCGACCATTGTCGACAAGCGCCACATGCATCTCGCCGCCGCGCCGGGGCCCACGGAAGTGCGAGGTGTACTGAGTGATCGGCGACCCCAGCGCGCTGCGTGACAGAAGGCGAATAAATACCGCCAAATGCTCCAGGCGCGGGATGATCTTCTCAATGCCGATCAACGCGATATGCAGCTTTGGCACATTGGCCGACAAATCGGCGTTGCCCTCATTGGTGCAGACGACGAAGGTTCCGGTCTCGACGACCGCGAAATTGCAGCCGGTCATTCCGGCGTCGGCTTTGAGGATCAACGGACGGGTCGCCTCCCGCTGCGCTTCCGCCAGGTAGTGGACGTCGCTGTTGCCGGGGTCGGTCCCGATCGTGCGTGAGAAACCTGCGCCACATCTGTGCGCAGCTTGTGCACGGCCGGCACGACGACATGGCTCGGATCCTCATTGTCGAGCTGCTGAATGCGCTCCCCAAGATCCGTCTCGATCACCTCCACGCCGACCGAGGCCATGTAGGGCCGGAAGCCGCACTCCTCGGTGAGCATCGACTTGCTCTTGATGAGAGACGTTGCGCCATGTTCGCGCAAGATCGCATGCACGATCTGATTGTGCTCGGCGCCGTCGCGCGCCCAGTGCACGTGGATCCCGTTCGATCTCGCATTGGTCTCGAATTGGTCGAGATACTCGTCGAGGCGGGTGAGCGTATGCTCCTTGATCGCCGAAGCGAGCGACCGAAGCTCTTCCCATTCGGGAATGCCGTGCATCTCTCGGTCGCGTTTTTGCCGCAGATCCCAGAGCCGTTCGTCATGCATTTTCTCGTGCTCGGGGGCCGCGATGAAGCGCGCGGCCGCCTCTGCCTGGTCGACTGGCTGGTTGCCATGGATCCTAGCCCCACGCGGCTGCGGCTCGGGCTGCAGATCGGCTGGCGGACCAAGCGGCTTCGACGCGCCTTACGCGTGATCGAGACGGCGGCCATCGCGGAGGATGGCTTCGGGATCGTCCTCGGCCCGTAGCTCGGGATGCAGCATGGCGCCGCCGTCCACGATCTTCTCGCGTGCAGTGGTCATGCGCTCGCTCCGTTCAGAATCTCGGCGATGTGGATAAACTTCATCGGAACACCGATGCGCTCGGCGCAACCTTGCTGATGCATCAGGCACGAGCTATCGGCCGACACAATGTATTCAGCGCCGGCCTGCGCGTGGTCGCGAACCTTGTCGTAGCCCATCTTGGAGGAAACGACCTCCTCGAACACCGAGAAGGTTCCGCCGAAACCGCAGCATTCGTCCGGCCGGGATGGATGGACGAACTCGATGCCTTCGACCTTGGAGAGCAGATCCATCGGCTTGGAAAAAAAGGGCTCATGCAGCTCGGAGGGCGTCGCATGCTTGAGCCGGCGCAGGGTCCCGCAACTGTTGTGCAGCCCGACGCGATGGGGGAACTTCGCCCAGGAAACGCATCGACCTTCAGGATGTCATGCAAGAATTCGACGAGCTCATAGGTTCGCGCGCGGACCTCCGTCACCGCGTCGGTCTGCTCGATCGCGTCGAAATTGTCACGCACATGGTGGACGCAGCTGCCGGAAGGTGCCACGATATAGTCGAAGCTGGAGAAGTTTTGCACAAACAGCGCCTCGGCGCCGGCCGCGTCCACGTTGAACCCGCTGTTCGCCATCGGCCGGCCGCAGCACGTCTGGTCGAGCGGATAGACGAGCTCATGTCCGAATTGCTCGAGCAGCTCGAGGGTGGCGATGCCGACCTGGGGGAAAAATGCGTCGATGTAGCAGGGGATAAAGAGCCCGATGCGCATGCGTCGCCTCGCCTCAAGTGGCGCCAAGACCCTTAACCACGCTCGGCCATCAACCCGGGGGCATATTTGAGTTTTGACGCAAGACATTCGGGGTGGTCACGCCGAGCGGCTAATCAAGAGATTTAGCGCCTCAAGGAGGGTACGCCAGGCCCCCAATCCGATTGTGAAGGCCAAGATCGGGACAGGATAAGCGCCGTGGTATCCATCGGAGCCCCGCAAGGCTAACGCCAGAAGTTCGTTCGGGCGAGATCAATCAACTCGTTGCCCCAACCGCTCATCACCGCCTTCACCATATAAAGCGTGAAGCCTTTGGCCATCTCCGCTGTGACCACCGGAGGCATGGCGAGTTCGGTGCGGTTCACGACCGCGTCCACCAACACGGGCCCGTTATGAACGAGCGCCGCAGCGACGCCCGCTTCCACGTCCCTTGGGTCCTCGAGCCGAATCCCGCGCACGCCGGCAGCCTCGGCCATTGCGGATGAAGCCGGAATTTCCCGGACAAGCCGGTCCAACGTCGGGGGCAAGTTCACCTGAGGTGAGACGCGAGAGAGAGGTTGAGTAGTTTCCGGGGGCGCCGCGACGCCTCGTACCCGGCTAGGTTCAATTGAGCCGCAGCATGTTTGCGCGACCAGATACCGAGAGCAAGCGTTACCCTCGGCCACGTCAATCATTTGAAGCGGCGGGACTTTATTCGACGCAGTGCCCTTTAAGGTCAGCCCAGAGGCCGTCGGCGAATTAGCGGTAACGTTCCAAGGAGCACGCAATGGACAAGAAACAAGAAATCCAAAAAGCGAGGACGGCCGCCACTAAGAACGTTCAGTCGAGCGCACCAAAGATAGAGGTGGAGATCGAGGAGAAGCCGGGAAGGCACATACCTGACCCCAGCGCCGTCGATCGGCCCGGCTTCGATCTAGGCGGCTCGAGAGGCGATACGACTGCGGGCACTGGTCTTGGATTGGGAGTGAATGCAGGCGAAATCCGCTCGGATCGAAGCCTGCCGGGACGTCGTGCAAGCACCACGCTTTCAATTCCGCATTGGACAGGCCCGACGCGCCAGGAGCCCCCATCGTCAGACAAGGACAAAGTATCCGGACTCAAAAAACCAATAGCTGACAGTTGCCGCGATGCATGCGGCGACGAGGAAATCCGCGGCATTTAGATCGTAGCGCTTCACAATGCGCCGAAATTTTTTCGAGCGGCGGAGCACGTGATCGCGGATATCGCGATTGCGGCAGAGCGACAGCGAAACGGCGAGAAAGCGGTTCTTCCGCCTGCGATTGGTCTGAGGCGAAAGGTTCGGCATCAGGGCGTCATTGCCATGCGAAAATGAAGCCATTGTCTCACGGGCGGCGCGGGTGATCCGGAGACGACGCTTAATGATAAGGAGCCAACAATGCCCGACATCAATTCCGACAAAGTCTGCTTCGTGATCGTCAAGGCGCGCGAGTTCGATATTCAGGAAGAATTGGACGTTGACGACTCCAATGCCAGCGACGATCACTTCATGAGCGTTTATGCAGACAGTAAGGAGGATAGCGTCCGGAAAGAGCTGAAGCAATTCATCGATAGCATGGATGAAGACGAGCAATGCGAGCTCGTCGCTCTGTGCTGGATCGGGCGCGGCGATTTCCCTCCCAAGGAATGGAAGATCGCCGTCGCCGAAGCGCGGAGCCGGCGCCAAGGTTCGACAGCAGATTATTTGATTGGCATTCCCCTAGTCTCGGACCATCTCGAAGAAGGCCTCTCAAAGTTCGACCTGTCCTGCCAGGGTTTCGAAGTCGGTCGTCTTTGAATTCCAGGACTGTTCGACGCTATGAACTGCGCGTTTAAGGCTGACATCGCGAACAAGACAGGGTATCGGCCCAAGCCGCCCTTGGGAGATCAAGATGACAGGACCTCAAGATGGCAAATCACTTAATGTCAAAGCCCGCATCGGCGCCAAGCCGGTTCAGCGAGGAGTTGCTCGCTTTTCCGAACCCCTCCTCAACGTCTCCGGGCAACCTTATGACGGCGTTGCCCGAATACATGGTCGATGCATTTCAGCGCAGCGTTCTTTTCCTTGACTTGCTACGGCAGCGTGGCGACGAACAGATCGAAATCACATCACGGCCGATGGCGACGGTGCTACGCTTCGACCACGAGGTTCTGATGAGCGGTCGGTCGCTGCCACGCCCGATGAACTACGCGCTTTCGCGCATCTTGCCGCCGACAGGGATCGCGATCGACCCGCGCAAACGACCGGTCGTGGTGGTGGATCCGCGGGCTGGTCAAGGGCCAGGCATCGGCGGCTTCAAGACGGAAAGCGAAATCGGCGACGCTCTGCGTGCCGGCCATCCTGTTTACTTCATTGGCTTCGGATCGACGCCTGCGCCCGGGCAGCAATTCCTGGACGTCGTCGAAGGGCAGGTGAAGTTTTTCGAACGGGTGGTCGAGCTCCATCCGGATGCGCCCCGACCGTTCGCCATTGGCAATTGCCAGGCGGGCTACCAGACGCTGATGGTCGCCATGCTGCGCCCCGACTTGTTTGGGCCTTGTTTGGTCGTCGGCTCGCCGATGTCGTACTGGCAGGGCGTACACGGGAAGAACCCGATGCGCTATGCGGGCGGTCTTCTCGGTGGCAGCTGGCTCACCGCCATGACCAGCGACCTCGGCAACGGAACGTTCGACGGAACCTGGTTGGTCTTGAATTTCGACATTCTGGGCCCGGCAAACTGGCTATGGGGCAAGCAGTACCAAGTCTACGCCAATATTGATACCGGTGGGGAGCGCTATCTTGAGTTTGAGAAGTGGTGGGGAGACTTCATTCAACTGAACGGCGAGGAGCTACAATACCTAGTCGACAACCTTTTCATTGGCGATAAATTGGCACGCAACCAGTTGCAGTCGCATGATGGCGTGACTTTCGACGTTCGCAACATCACATCGCCAATTATTGTGTTCACCTCGACCGGGGACAATATCAGTCCGCCGCCGCAGGCGCTTGGCTGGATCCTCGATCTGTATCGGGACGTCGACGACATTCGCGCCGCGGACCGAACAATCGTATACTCCCTAAATCACAAAAGCGGGCATCTCGCCCTCTTCGTCTCCACCAAGGTGGGCGCGAAGCAGGACGAGGAGTTCGTGCAGCTGATGGACGTCATCGACTGCCTGCCGCCCGGCCTCTATGAGATGGTCATTTCGCCGAGATCGCAGAACACCGCTGCGAGCGAATTCGTGACCGGCGACTGGACGGCCCGCTTCGAGGCCCGCTCGCTCGACGACATCCGCGCGCTCGGGCGCAACAGCCCCGAGGATGACCGCGCATTTGCGGCCGTGGCGCGCTTGTCCGACCTGAACCTCTCGACTTACCGCGCCTTTTTGCAACCGTTGGTGCGTGCTCTCGCCAATCAGCCAGCGGCGGACTTGGCCCAAGCCCTCAACCCGCTTAGGCTCAGCTACACGATCTTCGCGGACAGCAACCCATGGATGAATGGCGTAAAGAAGCTGGCCGCCGACGTGGCGGCGGCCCGCAAGCCGGCGGCGGCTGATAACCCGTTCCTCAAGCTGCAGACCCAGGTGTCGGACCAGATCACCGCCACTCTGGACGCCTATCGCGTGGTGCGTGACCAATGGGCCGAGCAGATGTTCTTCGGCTTCTATGGCTCGTCGTTCGTGCAGGCGCTCCTCGGCCTCAGCGCCGGCAGCGAGGTGCGGCCGTTCCCCGCTGTTTCCCCAGAAAAGCTGGCGGCGCGACGGGCCTTGGCGGACGTGCAAGCGGCGAAGCTTCAGACCGGCGGGTTCGACGAAGCGCTGACCCGGGCGGTGCTTTATGTCATCGCAGCCGACCGGATGCTCGACCAGCGATGCGCCCTAGCTTTGAACGTCGCGCGCCAGCAGCTCATGCATCTGTCGCTTGCCGAGTTCAAGGTTGTTGTGCGGGACCAAGCCTTCCTGCTCCAGCTTGAACGTGAGCGGGCGGTGGAGGCGCTAGCGTCTCTTGTGCCGGCGGGGCGGACGCGCGGATGGAGCTGCTGAAGCAGGTGCGCGCGATCGTCGACGCGGGCTCTCCCCCGAGCGCCGCCGAGCGCGACCGCCTGACTCGACTGGCGCAGTTGCTCGCGACTCCGATTGAGAGACCGGCGCGTCTTGCAACCGTCGTGAGCCACTGATCGGAGAGGCGCGTCGCCCGTCTTCTCTTGTCTTGGGGCGTGTCTTGCGTGTCGCCGCCGCGCGCAATGTGACGCCCAGGAGTTGCAACAATGCAAACCATTGTGAACAAGACGTTTGAAGAGATTGCTGTCGGCGATGCCGCGTCGGTTCAGCGCACAGTGCAGGCTGGAGACGTGCGGGCCTGGGCCGCCGCTTTTGGCGATGTGGACATGCTCGCCGGCCCGGGCGAGAGCCAGGGGGCAGCCGGCATCGTCACAGGGATCTTGATCGCGCTGGTCAGTTCGGTCCTCCCTGGCCCCGGGACCTTGATCCGCGCAACCTCGGTTTGGATCAAAGGCAAGCTGCCGATCAACGAGGCGATGACGACGCGGCTTGTCGTGCAGGAGAAGCGACCTGATCAGGGAATCGTCGTGTTGGACGGCCAGTGCACGGACCCGTCGGGCCAGGTCGTGGCGACGGCGATCCTGGAAGTGTTGGCGCCAACAAAACGGCAGCAGCGACAAGTGGCGGAGCATCGGCTCGATGGGCTGATCGAGCGCTGTCGCGACCTCAAGCCAATGCTGACTGGCGTCGTGCATCCTTGCAGCGCCGAGGCGCTTGCCGGAGCGGTGGAAGGCGCCGAGGCCGGGCTGATTCTGCCCGTGCTTTTCGGCCCCGAGGCCGAGATCCGGCGGATTGCCGATACGGCGCGCTTGGACATCGCCAAGTTCCGGATCGTGGCCACGGACGGCCCCGAGGAATCCGCTCTCAAGGCCGCCATGGCCGCGGGCGCTGGCGAGGTTGCGGCTTTGATGAAGGGCAGTCTGCACACCGACGTCCTCTTACACGCGGTTTTGCAGAAGGAAGCGAAGCTGCGCACTGGGCGGCTGATCAGCCACTGCACGATGGTGTCGGCGCCGACCTACGCGCGCCGCTTCGTCATCAGCGATGTCGCCCTAAATATCGCCCCAGACACCGACCAGAAGCGCGACATTTGTCAAAATGCGATTGGCTTCGCACGCGCGCTCGGCGTCAACTTGCCAAAAGTGGCCGTGCTGGCCGCGGTGGAGATGGTGCGAACCAAAATGCCCGCCTCGCTCGACGGCGCCATCCTGGCGAAAATGGCGGATCGTCGCCAGATTGTCGGCGGGATCGTGGACGGCCCGCTCGACCTCGACGCTGCGGTGGACGCCAACGCCGCGCGGATTAAGAATATCTCATCGCCCGTCGCGGGCCTCGCCGATGTTCTCATCGCGCCGAATATCGAGGCCGGCAACATGATATACAAGAATCTCGCCTTCATGGCCGATGCGCAGACTGCGGGCCTAGTGGTCGGCGCCCGGGCGCCGATCGTTCTCACCAGCCGGGCTGACACCGTCGCCGCGCGCCGCTTCTCGGCCGCCGCCGCCGTACTCTACGCCAATGCGCTCGCGCGCGATCCAACCATCCTGCAGCCCGAAACCGCGGAGTGATCGCCATGAGCGGCGCCATCATCGTCGTCAACGCGGGCTCGACCAGCCTGAAGTTTGCCGCTTATGAGGCGGACGCCGCCGGGGGGGCGCTACCCCTGCTCTGCCGAGGCCGGATCGACAGCATGCAGGGCGACCCGCATTTCGTCGTCCAAAACGCGGCCGGCAAGCCGCTGGACACGCATGAATGGGGCGACGGCCAAGCGATCGACCACAGCGCAGCGCTGCGCTTCGTCATCACTTGGCTGGAAGCCAACCTCGCCGGCAGGAAGGTGTGGGCGGCCGGCCACCGGGTGGTGCTCGGCGGCACGCGTTTCGAGGCGCCGGTGCGGATCGAGGGCGACGTGCTGGACTACCTCGAGTTGCTGGCGGTGATGGAGCCGTCGCACCAGATCTTCAACGTGCGGGGCGCCCGGGCGCTTGCCGAGGCCTTCCCGGCCTTGCCCCAGGTCGCCTGCTTCGACAGTTCGTTCCATCGAACAATGCCAGAAGCAGCGCAGAACTACGCGCTCCCCAAGGACGTGCGCGATACTGGGGTGCGCCATTGGGGCTACCACGGCATTTCCTACGACTACATAAGCCGGCAGCTGCCTAAGTTCGCACCACTGGCGCGGCGGGTGATCGTTGCGCATCTCGGCGGCGGCGCCAGCATGTGCGCCATGCTGGACGGGCGCAGCGTCGAAACCTCCATGGGCTTCGCCGGCGTCTCGGGCTTGCCGATGGCGACGCGCTCGGGCGACGTGCCGCCTGGGGCGCTGCTTTATCTGTTGCGCCGTAAGCTGTTTGACGACGCGTCGCTCGAGAAGATGCTTTACGAGCGCGCGGGTGTGCTCGGCCTGTCCGGACTCAGCGGCGACATGCGCGTGTTGCAAGAGAGCAGAGACCCACGAGCGGTCGCTGCGATAGAATATTTCGTCTACGCGATGACGAAATACGCCGGCGCTTATGCAGCCGTGCTCGGCGGGCTGGACGCCTTCGTGTTCACCGCCGGCATTGGCGAGCACTCTGCCCCGGTCCGCGCGGCGTTGTGCGCCAAGCTGGCCTGGCTCGGCGTGAAGTTGGACGAGCGCGCGAACACTTCCGGCGGCCCACGCATTTCCACAGCGGACAGCGGCGTGTCGGTCTGGGTCATCCCTACGAACGAAGAACTGATGATCGCGCAGCACACGCTGGCGCTCCTCAGCTCTTAGAGGGCAGCTCTTAGAGGGCGAGAAGAATGTTCATGTTCATCGAGGGCCTGCCGTCGGACGTGCTCGCGATCGAAGCCAGTGGCGAAGTAACGCACGACGATTATCGTAACACGCTTATCCCGAGGGCCGAGGCAATGATCGCTCGGGGCCCGAGCAAGATGCTTTATGTCATCGGGAAGGATTTCACAGGTTTTGAACTTGAGGCGCTGTCGGATGACGCCATGTTCGGGCTCAAGCACTGGCACGATTTTAGTCATATCGCTGTGGTTACAGATTATGGATGGCTGAACGCGTTGGTCAACATGTTCAAACCTTTCTTTCACGGGGAAGTCCGGCTGTTCAGGCTCGCCGAATTGCCTGCCGCGAAAGATTGGATCACGAAGGCGCCGGAAGGGGCATGACCATGACGACAAATGTCCAAGGGAGCACGAAACCTGGCGCTGCAGGGGAGAAAAAAGAAGCGCCCACTATGGCGCCGAAGGACGCCCCTTCCCAGGCCGCCGCCTCGACGCCGGGATCGAAGCCCGATCCAAGCCAAGCTCTGAAATCCCTTTCCATGCCTGACCTGCAGGCAAAACTGGGATCGTCACCGGAGGGCCTGACTCAAGCTGAGGCGCAAAAACGGCTGACCCAATATGGGCCCAATGAGATTGCGGAAAAGAAGACCAATGAGCTCCTGAAATTCCTCAGCTATTTCTGGGGTCCCATCCCATGGATGATCGAAGTGGCCGTGATCCTGTCGGCGATAGACCGGCACTGGCCGGACTTTGGGATCATCCTGCTTTTGCTTCTGGCCAACGCCGCGGTCGGCTTCTGGGAAGAACACGAAGCGGGCAACGCCATTGCCGCCCTAAAGGCCACACTGGCCATCAAGGCCCGGGTGAAACGCGACGGGAAGTGGATCAACCCGGCGGCGCGTGAGTTGGTCCCAGGCGACGTTATTCGGGTGCGGCTGGGCGACATTGTGCCGGCGGATGCGCGCCTGCTGGACGGCGACCCGGTCGAGGTGGATCAGTCGGCCCTGACGGGAGAATCGCTGCCCGCCACCCGCAAAGCCGGTGAAGCAATATTTTCCGGATCGATCATTCGCCAGGGTGAAATCGGCGCCATGGTCTATGCCACCGGCGCCAACACCTATTTTGGCAAAACGGCGGAGTTGGTGCAGGGCGCGAAAACCGTCAGCCATTTTCAACGCGCCGTTCTCAAGATCGGTGACTACCTGATCATCCTCGCGGCTGTGCTGGTAGCGACAATCATCGGCGTCGCTATTTACCGGGGCGATCCGATCCTCTCAACATTGCAGTTCGCCTTGGTGTTGACTGTAGCGGCGATTCCCGTGGCCATGCCGACGGTGCTCTCGGTCACGATGGCGGTTGGCGCGCGCCTGCTTGCACAAAAGAAGGCGATCGTGACTCGGTTGGTTGCGATCGAGGAATTGGCGGGCGTCGACATACTGTGCGCCGATAAAACGGGCACGCTTACCCAGAACAAGCTGACCCTGGGCGATCCGTTCAGCGTCACCCATGCTCCCGCCGAGCAAGTGATCCTCGCCGCGGCCCTGGCGTCGCGTTTCGATAACAATGACACGATCGACCTCGCCGTTCTCGGCGGTCTGAAAAATGATCAGGCGCTGAAAGACTACAAGATAGGCCATTTTCAACCTTTCGATCCGGTGCACAAACGCACCGAGGCCGCCGTCACGGGCCCCGGCGGACAGACCTTCAAGGTGACGAAGGGCGCGCCGCAGGTGATCCTGGCACTGTCGGCCAATGCCGCACAGGTGAAGGCCGTCGTCGATAAGGCGGTAGACGAATTCGCGGCGCGCGGCTTTCGTGCTTTGGGGGTTGCGCTGGCCGAAGGAGACGGCCCATGGCAGTTTCTTGGTGTGTTGCCTCTGTTCGATCCGCCGCGCGACGACGCCAAGGCAACCATCGCGACCGCGCAACAAATGGGCGTGAAAGTGAAGATGGTGACGGGCGATGCGCTGGCCATCGCCCAGGAAACCGCCAAGAAACTAGGGATGGGCGCGAATATCCTCGATGCCGGTCGTCTCGGTGACGAAAAGCAACAAGCGACGGCGGCGGTCGCGGAGGCTATCGAGAAAGCCGACGGATTTGCCCAAGTCTTCCCCGAACATAAGTTCCACATCGTCGACGACCTGCAGCAACGCGGCCACATCGTCGGCATGACCGGCGACGGGGTGAATGATGCCCCGGCGCTAAAGAAAGCCGACTGCGGCATCGCCGTTTCGGGTGCGACAGACGCAGCGCGCGCGGCGGCGGCCATCGTGCTGATGACTCCCGGCCTGTCGGTGATCATCGACGCGATCAAGGAAAGCCGGAAGATTTTCCAGCGGATGAACAGCTACGCGATCTACCGCATCGCCGAGACGCTGCGTGTGCTGCTGTTCATGACGCTCGCGATCCTGATCTTTAATTTTTATCCATTGACAGCGGTAATGATCGTGATGCTGGCGCTGCTCAACGACGGCGCCATCCTGTCGATCGCTTATGACAACGTTCATTACAAGGACCAGCCCGAGGCCTGGAACATGCGCCTAGTGCTGGGAATCGCCACCGTGCTGGGCCTCGTCGGCCCCATGGCTGCGTTTGGCCTTTTTTATCTCGGCGGCCAAGTTTATCACCTCGACCATCCGCGTCTCCAGACGCTTATGTATCTGCTGCTGTCCGTGGCCGGACATCTAACGATTTTCCAGACGCGCACGCGCGGCCCGTTCTGGTCCATACGCCCCGCACGAATTCTCTTGATGGCGGTGTTCGGCACGCAAGCGCTGGCTACGTTGATTGCGGTGTATGGGCTGTTTGTGACGCCTCTCGGTTGGGGTTGGGCGCTATTCGTTTGGGGCTATGCTGTGGCTTGGTTCCTCGTGACCGACCCCATAAAGCTGCTCGCCTATCGGATTCTGGACCCAGTCAAGATTGGTCCTGCAAAGACCCGCGCCGGTCGCGCACCTGCGAAAGCTGAGCAGGCGACTGCAGGTTGGGTCTCTACCCATTGGCGAATACCGGCCGCGGCCATAGCCCTCGCCGTTTTGGCATTCGGCGGCGGCTGGCTCTATCGGTCGGCGCATCTGACGACGGGCGTTCACTACGTGACGCAGAAGATCGAACTTGGCTCAATCGTCCGCACCGTCACCGCAACCGGTGTCGTCGCTCCCACGGCGACTACTTCAATCGACGCTCGGGTGTCTGGCGTGATCCGGGCACTTTATTGCGCCACTGACGCTAAAGTGAAAGCGGGCCAGTTGTGCGCGAAAATCGACCCGCGCCCCTATCAAATTGCGGTAAAACAGCGCGCCGCCGATCTGACGGCTGCCGAGGCTCGGCTACAAAAGGATAACGCCGAACTCGCTCGCTCTAAATCAACCTTCGAGCACTATGAAGCCGGTAGAGCGCGTCGAGTCATTTCCCAAAAAATGCTCGACCGGTTGCGCAAGGCCTATGAGCAAACGCAAATGCGGACGAAGATCGAAGAGGCGAGCGTCGCGCAGCTCCAGGCAGCCCTTCATGCCGCCCAGGCCAACCTCGATCATACCGATATCCGTTCACCGATTGACGGAACAGTCGTCGCGCGCAATGTAAAAATGGGTCAGACGATCGTTGCGGGCAAAGAGACGCCGCTTTTCGTCTTCGCGGAAGATCTCACCGCCGTGCAGGTCAACGGCAACGTCAGCGAGAACGACGTGAGGGCGATCAATCTCGGCGACAAGGCGTCGTTCACAGTCGAGGCAATCCCTAACCACCTCTTCGCCGGGGCGACAACGCAACTTGGCCGATCGTCGCAAACGCTTGAGCGCGCCCCGACTTATGATGTCGTCATCACCGCGCCCAATCCTGAACTATTGCTCAAGCCTGGCATGGCGGCGACGATCAAAATCGTGGTCGACAGACGCGACGATGTCCTGCGTGCGCCGGATCAAGCGCTGCGCTATTCGCCCGCTGGCGGCCACGCGGCTCCGAGCAGCAGCACCGGAGCTGGGACGGCGCCGGACGGCTGGCCGCAGGTCTGGACCCTGCGCGAGGGAAGGCCGACAGCCGTCCCGGTTCAACTCGGTCTCGATGACGGCGCTTACACGGAAATTGTGAAAGGCGACCTCAAGCCAGGCGATGACTTGATCATCAGCGAAGACGGCGACCGAGTAACCCAATGAGCTGTAGAGGCGGCAAGGTCGTGAAGGGCTCGCCGCTGGCCACGTAGGCTGGCAGTTTCAAAAAGATGAGACCCTCAATGAATTGACGCCAACCAAGCGCCCAGCATCGCCGAAAGGATGGGAATGAAAGTCAGCTCAAAGGACTTCCGCGTAGAGGAAGGTGACGAAGTCGATCTTGCGAAGTGGGCGACGATAGTGGAGCCTGTTTATGAGTTGAAGGACCAATATCACAAGCTTCTACAAGATCACGTTGCGCAACTGAGTTCGCTGCAACACCTGCACTACGCATCCAACCGCTACGCCGTCCTGTTGATCTTTCAGGCGATGGATGCGGCCGGAAAGGATGGCGCCATCAGGCACGTGATGTCCGGCGTCAATCCGCAAGGGTGCCAAGTCTTCAGTTTCAAACATCCGAGCCCCGCCGAATTGCAACACGACTTTCTCTGGCGCACCACCCGCGATCTGCCGGAACGCGGGCGGATCGGCATCTTCAACCGATCCTATTATGAGGAGGTGCTGATCGTCCGAGTGCATCCCGAAATTCTTTGCAGCGAAGGTATCCCTGATGCGCCGCACGACGAAGAGGCGATCTGGCGCGACCGGTATCGCTCGATCGTGAATTTGGAGAGACATCTCCATGTCAACGGAACCCGCATCGTGAAGTTCTACCTCCACCTCTCGAAGGAAGAGCAGCGCAAGCGTTTTCTGGCGCGTATTGACGAGCCGGAGAAGAACTGGAAGTTCAGCCTTTCGGATATCGCGGAGCGGAAGTACTGGAAGCAATATATGAAAGCGTATGAGGAATGCCTCAGTGCGACAAGCACCCGGGAGGCGCCTTGGTATGTCGTTCCCGCCGACGACAAAATGAACGCTCGGTTGATCGTATCTCAAATCATCCTTGACACACTCGAAGGGCTTGAGATGAGCTATCCAAAGACCACCGACGAGCGCCATCAGGAACTGCTGGAAATCCGCAAGCAGCTCACAAATTGAGAAATGAAGCCAGATCAGGCTCGAAAGCCTAGAGCGGGATGTTTTTAGGCGGAAGCATATCCGGAGTTGGCGAGATATTTGGGTATTCCTCCGGCGACGGCCGCCTGGCATTGATCTCAGTTATTGAGATAGCTGCCTGACGGGTGGCGCGATGATCGTGTCCACTTCAGATACAAGCGGACACTATCGCTGATGTCGGGCAACGATGCAGATCCGGCGGCGCTCCGGCGCCGGCGTCGATCATGGTCTCTCGATGAGAAACGCCGGATCGTTGACGAGAGCCTCGAGGACGGAGCTTCGATCGCCGAGGTCGCGCGCCGGCACGACCTCAACACCAACCAGCTCTTCACCTGGCGCCGGCAGTTCGGCGTCGAGCCGACCGCGCCGAGGGAACTCGCGCCGATCCTGCCCGTAACGATCACGCCGGACACGACGACGGACTATTCCGCTCCAGGGTCGACCGGCCAGATGGAGATCGTGCTCCCCGAGGGAGATCGGATCATCGTGTGGGCCGATGTCGAAGCAGCAGCGCTGTCGCGGGTCCTGAAGGCGCTGCGCCGATGATCCCGCTGCCGGCGGGCTGCCGGGTCTGGATCGCCACCGGCCATACCGACATGCGGCGTGGCATGCAGGGCCTGGCGCTTCAGGTGCAGGAGCGGTTGAAGCGCGATCCTCACGCGGGCGATCTCTACATTTTCCGCGCGCGCCGCGGCGATCTTGCGAAAATCCTCTGGCACGACGGGATCGGCCTGTCGCTCTACGCCAAGCGGCTCGACCGCGGAAAGTTCATCTGGCCTTCGGCGAGCGCGGACGCGGTGTCGATCTCGGCCGGGCAGATGGCCTATATGCTCGAGGGGATCGACTGGCGGAATCCGCAACTCACCTACAGGCCGCAAAGCGCGGGGTGTGAGAGCAAAAAAGCTGGGGTCGGCTGCATTTTGGGGCGCCACGAATTGCAGGGTTTGTGATTCACTTCGCTTCATGGACGCCGCAGCCAAAGCCTTTCTCGACGAAAACGCCGTGCTGAAAGCGCAGCTCGCCGTCGCGCTTGCGAAGGCGTCGGAAGACATGGCGCTGATCGCCGCGCAAAAACTCCAGATCGCCAAATTGCAGCGCCAGATCTACGGGCAGAAGTCGGAGCGCTCGGCGCGGCTGCTCGATCAGTTGTCGCTCGAACTCGAAGAGCTGGAAGCGAGCGCGACGGAAGACGAACTCGCCGCAGAACAAGCGGTCGCCAGAACGACCACGGTCGCCGGCTTCGAGCGCAAGCGGCCGGAGCGCAACACCTTCCCCGACCATCTGCCGCGCGAACGCGTGGTGATCGACGCGCCGAAGGCCTGCGCCTGCTGCGGCGGTTCGCGCCTGCGCAAGCTCGGCGAGGATGTGACGCGGACGCTGGAGACGACGCCGCGCCAGTGGAAGGTCGTGGAGACCGTGCGGGAGAAGTTCACCTGCCGGGACTGCGAGAAGATCACACAGGCGCCGGCGCCGTTTCATGTCGTCGCGCGCGGCTGGGCGGGGCCGAGCCTGCTGGCGATGATCGCCTTCGAGAAGTTCGGCCAGCATCAGCCGCTGAACCGTCAGGCCGAGCGCTATGCGCTCGAAGGCGCGCCGATCGCCTTGTCGACCATGGCCGACGCCGTCGGCTCCATCTGCACGGCGCTCGATCCGCTGCGGCGTCTCGTCGAGGCGCATGTGCTGGCCGCCGAGCGGCTGCATGGGGACGACACTACGGTTCCCGTGCTGGCCAAAGGCAAGACCGACACCGGACGCTGTTGGGTCTATGTCCGCGACGATGCGCCCTTCGGCGGCGCCGGGCCGCCAGCGGGGATGTTCTATTACTCGCGTGACCGGCGCGGCGAACATCCGCAAGGCCATCTGGCGAATTATTCCGGCATCCTGCAAGCGGACGCCTATGACGGCTACAACAAGCTTTATCTGGCGGGGCGCAAGCCCGGCCCGATCCGCGAGGCCGCGTGTTGGGTCCATGCGCGGCGCCCGTTCTTCGCAATGGCGGACATCGACGAGAATGCGCGGCGCAAGGCGGCAGGGAAAAAGGAGATCCCGCTCTCGCCGATCGCCATCGAAATCGTGCGCCGCATCGACGCGCTGTTTGCGATCGAGCGGTCGATCCTCGGCAAGAGCGCCGGGGAACGTCTCGCCATCCGACAGGCGTCGAGCCGTCCGCTCGTCGACGCGCTGGAGATCTATCTGCGCGAACAGGTCGCGAAAGTCTCGCGCGGGCACGATCTCGCCAAGGCGATCCATTACATCCTAAAACGGTGGCCGGCCTTCACGCTGTTCCTCACAGACGGGTACGTATGCTTGTCGAACAACGCTGCGGAACGAGGCCTGAGAGGCATCGCCCTTGGCAGAAAAAGCTGGTTGTTCTGCGGTTCCGACCGCGGCGGCCACCGCGCCGCGGCTATGTACAGCCTGATCGTCACGGCGAAGATGAACGGCGTGGATCCACAGGCCTGGCTCGCCGACCTCCTCACCCGCATCGCCGCCCATCCCGCGCATCGCCTCGAGGAGCTGCTGCCGTGGAACTGGCGCAAGAAGGATCAGGCCGCGCCAGCGTTGGCGGCATAACCGCGGCGGACCTCCCCTGCGGCCTACGGCGTAGGCTTACTTTAAGGCTCACTTTGCCGAAATTGCAGAGCGCGGGCTTGATCCCCTCGACCGTAACGGAGGTTTCGGTCGTCGACGCTAACGCGGGGAGGGACTATCACTTTTACAAAAAGCAAGCGGTCGCGCAGCTCGTCAATCGCTCTTGGAACTGGCTCGAACGCGAAGGTTTTAACGCGAAGGTTTTATCGAGCCGCAAAGTGAACCGCCCCGGGTTTGCCGGAGGCCCCAACTCTTGAGAGGATGGGGCGATGGACACGAAGAAGACGACGAACAAATTTTCGGCTGAGGTTCGGGAGCGGGCGGTTCGAATGGTGTGGGAGCACCAGGGCGAGCACGCCTCGCAATGGGCGGCGATTACGTCGATCGCCGCCAAGATCGGCTGCACGGCGCAGACGCTGCGCAACTGGGTCCGGCAGTCGGAACGTGACGCCGGCGAGCGGTCCGGACTTTCGACGGACGAGCGGGCGCGGCTGAAGGCGCTGGAGCGGGAGAACCGCGAGCTTCGACAGGCCAATGAGATTTTGCGCAAGGCGTCGGCTTATTTTGCCCAGGCGGAGCTCGACCGCCGGTTCAAGCCATGATCGCCTTCATCGACGATCACCGCGACGCCCATGGGGTCGAGCCGATCTGCGCCGTTTTGCCGATCGCCCCATCGACGTATCACGCGCATGTGGCGCAACGCCGCGATCCGGCGCGTCTGTCGCCGCGGGCCAAGCGCGACGCCGTGCTCTGCGAGAAAATTCGGCGTGTTTTCGATGAGAACTTCGCGGTCTACGGCGCGCGCAAGGTCTGGCGGCAGTTGACCCGGGAGGGAGAGGGCGTGGCGCGTTGCACGGTCGAGCGGCTGATGCGCGCCATGGGCCTTGCTGGGGCCGTGCGTGGCAAGCCGGTGAAGACGACGGTGAGCGACAAGGCGGCACCTTGCCCGCAAGACAAGGTCAATCGGCAATTCCAGGCGCCGCGGCCGAACGCGCTGTGGGTGTCCGACTTCACCTATGTCGCCACTTGGGCCGGCTTCGTCTATGTCGCCTTCGTCATCGATGCCTTCGCCAGGCGGATCGTCGGCTGGCGTGTATCCCGCACGGCGCATGCGAGCTTCGTGCTCGACGCGTTCGAGCAGGCGCTGTTTGAGCGCCGGCCGGTTCGCGGCGGCGGCCTCGTCCATCACAGCGACCGCGGCGTGCAATATGTGTCGATCAAATACACGGAGCGCCTCGCCGCGGCCGGCGTCGAACCATCGGTCGGCAGCGTCGGCCATTCTTACGACAACGCGCTCGCCGAGACGATCAATGGGCTCTACAAGGCCGAGGTGATCTGGCGGCGCGGGCCGTGGCGTAGCTTCGAGCAGGTCGAGTTCGCGACACTCGAATGGGTGGACTGGTTCAACAACAGAAGACTGCTGGCGCCGATCGGAAACATCCCGCCGGCCGAGGCCGAAGCGCGCTACTATGCGCAAACCGAGGCCTCCGCCATGGCGGCGTGACTTGAACGAAACGGCCTCCGGCAAACCCGGGGCGGTTCAAAGCGGCCTGAACGGCCGGTACGGCTGGCGCATTTTTACTGACAGAGGTTCTGCCGTCGCAAACGGCGAGGACTTCCAAAAACTACGCGACGCGCTGGCGTTTCCCAAATCGCTGTTACATCCAGCCATCCGTGGAACAAGTTTCCGCGCCGTTATACGCACGCCAATGCGTCAACGACAAGCGAGCTTCCCGACGCTGTTCGCGCGGCCTTCGTTGCTGTCGAGGACGCTATGCGAATGGCTGGGGGTACGATGCAAAAGACTTTGGTGGGAGGCTCATGCAAAAGGCTTTTGATCCCGAAAGCGGCGTCATGGGTGACAGAGACACAACCAAGCCGATGGCGGAGCGCAACGCGGGCCAAAAGCCCGCGTTGGCAAGGAAAGGCCGGCAGGGCTCGGCATGGCTAGGCGCGGCGCGGCGGGCATTGACAATTCTTGCGTGAGCGCGAGTTCAGTACGTGCCCCTTGGCGAGAGGTGGGGCGGTCGCGGTAAAATCGTCGCGGCCCAATCCGGCTCGGAGGGATAGAACGGGGGAGGATATGATGAAACTCAAAAGCTTGAAAGTTCTTCTTGCGGCGACTGCGCTCGGCGTTGGGGCGCTCGCTTATTCCGGCCCGGCAGACGCTTGGGTTAGGGGTTGCGGCTGGCGCCACCATCACCGCTGGGTCTACGCGTCTGACTACGTCGCGCCCCGCCGGATCGTAGCCTCTGACTACGTCGTAGCCTCTGACTACGTTGCGCCCCGTTACACGCCTGTGGTGGTGGCCGTGGCGAGTGGAAACTACTGCGCGACTTCCGTGAGGACGTGCCTGCTCCAGGAGCCGGGCGTGCTCGCAACCGGATGCTCCTGCCATATTCCCGGTGGCATTGCGCGCGGCCTAGTGGAATAGTCAGTAAACCTCAAGGCGGGACTGCGACCTCAACGGGGCCGCAGCCCCCAATTAAGGAATCCCGCCGGCCGCGGCTTAGCGCGATAGGTCTTGGGAAGGGAACAGCCCCTTCGAACTGGCGATTCAATCCCTGGCTTTCACCTCCTTTTGCATCCGGATCCGTCCATCGGCGTGTTTCTTATAAATGATGTGATGCTTCTCCTGCGGCGGGGCGCCGCCTTGAGTCCCGTGTCGAAACACCAACGCTTAGTGCGGTGTGGTCACATAAGAGATGACGGACCCGTCGAAAGCTTTGGCCGGAGGCCCGCCCGCGGCTCTTTCCCGGCCGCCCTCCTGCACTGCTGGCAGATCGACGAAACGCATAACGCCGAAGAGATCGATCGCGTAAAACGCATGAACAGGTGCAATCTTGAAGTGCGCCGCCAACAAATCCCCGAGCCTGGGGCGGTAAAAGCGCGCGGACATGAACGAAAGCCACACTGCGAGCATGGCGACGCCAGCGCCCAACAACGCCGACAATAAGGGTTTCATGGCGCAAGCTCCGTGATTTTTCCTTCTTCTTACGACGCAGAGTGACAGTTGGATCCTATCGCCTTCGGGCTGGACGCTCGATACAGTGACGCTATGTGAAAGCGTGCGAAGAAGCACTCAGGGTCCCCGGCCATGCAAAGAAGGACGCTTTACGTTCTCGCCGCCTTCGCCTTTTTCATCATCCTCGCCGCGAGTCTCGCCGGGCCCGTCATGAGCGCCGTTGAAAAGCCCAAATACACCATTGTGGAAAGGATCGAGGAGGTCGAGATCAGGGACTATCCCCCTATGATCGTCGCAGAGGTCGAGGTTTCGGGCGAGCGGAAGGTTGCGATCAATCAGGGCTTCAGGCGTATCGCCAACTATATCTTCGGGGATAATTCGCCCACGCAGAAGATCGAGATGACTGCGCCGGTCACGCAACAGGCGTCGGGCGAAAAAATCGCGATGACCGCTCCTGTCCTGCAGGAAGCGGCGTCGGATTTGTGGAAGGTTCGTTTCATCATGCCCGGAAGCTATCGCCTGGAGACACTGCCGACGCCGAACGACAAGTCCGTCAAGCTCATCGCACTGCCTCCCCAGCGCTACGCCGCGCTCGGATTTTCGGGCCTCGCATCTGAGGACGCCATCGCCGCGCAGAAGCGGCTGCTGTTCGACACACTCGCCAAGCATGGCGTGTCGACGCAAGGCGAAGCGGTATTGGCTTTCTACAATCCGCCCTGGACATTGCCCTTCCTGCGCCGCAATGAGATTTTGGTTAAGGTCGCGTCGTAGGGAGACATCCCCGGAATGACGCTAAAAATGCGTCAGACCGGCGCTGGCTCGCGGCGGTCGCCGCCACTTGTCCCACGCCGCGGGCCGTCTGATCGAACGAGTCATTTTCCGCGCACGAGTTCGAGCACGCGCTCGACATGCGCGATGGGCGTCTGCTGCAGCACGCCGTGACCGAGGTTGAAGATGTGCGGGCAACCTTCGAAGCCGCGCAGCACCGCCGCAACTTCGCGATCAAGCACATCGCCTCCGGCGAGCAGCGCCAGCGGGTCGAGATTGCCCTGCAGCGCCGTTCCTGCGCTCGCGACCTGGCGCGCCCATAGGGGATCGGCCGCCGTATCGAGGCCATAGCCGTCGGCGCCGACGCGTGCCGCCACAGCCCCGCGAGATGTGTTCCAGCTCCGCGGACGAAGACGATGACGAGCGCCTCTGGCTCGCGATATTCCGGCAGGTAGCGCCCGGCTCGACGCATGAACCAAATCGGCGGAGTGGATTGCGTCCGTCCGCGTAGCGTGGCGAGCAATCGCTTTTCGGACTCTGACGCAAGCTCGGTCATGCTTCGATCAATCTCGCTTGGAAGCCGCAAGGCGGAAGGACCGTCTCGCCGGAATGACGATGTTCCATCGTCTCAAACGAGTTCCGCGACGCGATGCGGAAGGCGCTGCGCTATGTCGCGGCCTGCTTCATGGCCAATGCGCGCCGCGTGTTCGGGAGATCCGCGAGTTGCGACCGCATAGGTATCACGACCGTCGCCCCGCAGGACTTCGCCACGAAAGATCAGCACCGCGCCTTCGATATGGGCGTGTGCGGCGATCGGCGTGCGGCAAGATCCGTCGAGAACGGCGAGAAACGCCCTTTCAGCTGCGACTGCGAACCCGGTCGCTGCGTCGAGGATCGGCGCAAGCAGTGCTTTCGCGCCCGCATCCGAGGCGCGGCAGGTCAAACCGATGGCCCCCTGCCCGGCGGCGGGCAAAAAACTTTCGAACGGCGGGACTTCGTTAGCTCTGGTGTCCAGGCCCAAGCGTCGCAGGCCTGCGAGCGCGAGCAGAGACCCATCGACCTCGCCGCTATCGACCTTGGCCAACCGCGTCGCCGCATTTCCGCGCAGCAGCGCCGTGGCAAGGTCCGGGCGTAGCCGTTTGACCTGCGCCGCGCGCCGCAGCGAGGCGGTGCCGACGAGAGATCCAGACGGCAACTCCGTCAGCTTTGCGCATCCGCGCCCGAAAAATACGTCGTGCGCATCCTCGCGCGGCAGATAGCCGACGATACAGATTTCGCTGGGCAGTTGCGTCGGCAAATCTTTCGCCGAATGCACAGCGCAATCGATCGTGCCGGCTATCAAGGCCGAGTTGAGCTCCTTGGTGAAGAGTCCTTTGCCGCCAGCCTCGCTTAGCGCCCGGTCCTGTATCGCGTCCCCTGTCGTGCGGATGAGAACGACTTCGAAATCGCTCTCCAGGCATCCATGCACATCCGCAAGCCTCGCGCAAAGTTCGCGCGCCTGGGCGAGAGCGAGCGGGCTGCCGCGGGTGCCGATCCGGACGCCTTTGGTCATAGAGTTACACTCCGGTCAAAAACCGTCGGCGGCGCGCGACCATAGCCGCGCCGCCGCTGCTCGAGAGCGCTGAGCGCCGTTCCTTGCGTCGCTCACTCTGCCGCTTGGCGCATCTCGGCATAAGTGCATTGCGCGGGCAGGGCTTTCTCAGGCCGGCGAAGGGGAAGGATCTTCGCCTCGGTGAAGGGCAGTTCCAAAGTGCGCCACACATCCACGAGCGCCTCGACGAGCGTGGCCACATGTTCTTCGTCGTGGCGCGGCGTCGGAGTAATGCGAAGGCGTTCGGTGCCGATTTCGACCGTCGGGTAGTTGATCGGCTGAACATAGATCGCGTGACGCTCCAGCAATAGATCGCTCGCCGCCTTGCAACGGGCCGCGTCTCCCACCATCAACGGCACGATGTGCGACGGATTGTCGAGGATCGGCAGACCTGCCGCACGCAGGGCGTGTTTGGTCAGCGCGGCCATGTGCTGATGACGCGAACGCTCCTCTTGCGACTCCTTCAAGTGGCGCACCGCCGCGCAGGCGCTGGCCGTCACCATCGGCGGCAGCGATGTCGTGAAGATGAATTGCGGCGCGTAGCTGCGCACTGCGTCGATAATAGCCGCGCTCGCCGCAATATAGCCGCCAAGGGCGCCGAAACCTTTGGCGAGTGTGCCCTCAATCACGTCGAGGCGATGATCGACTCCTTCGCGCTGGCAGATGCCGCCGCCCCGGGCTCCATACATCCCGACCGCGTGAACCTCGTCAATGTAGGTCAGCGCGTTGTATTTTTCAGCGAGTGCGGCGATCTCGGCCACGGGCGCGATGTCGCCGTCCATCGAATAAAGGCTTTCAAAGACGATGAGCTTGGCGCGCTCCCTTCCCGCCACGGCGAGAAGCTGCTCCAGATGCTCGAGATCATTGTACCTGAACACCTGTTTCTCACAACCCGAACGGCGCACGCCCTCGATCATCGAATTGTGGTTGAGGGCGTCGCTGAGGATGAGGCAGTTCGGCAAAAGCGACGCGATCGTCGAGATACCCGCGAGGTTCGATATCCAGCCCGAGGTGAAGAGCAGCGCGGCGGGCTTTCCGTGCAAATCAGCGAGTTCGGCTTCGAGCTCGACGAGCGGATTATGCGTGCCCGAAATATTGCGGGTGCCGCCTGCGCCGGCGCCGTGGCGCCCGACCGCCCGCGCTGCGGCATCCATGGTTTTGGGATGTCCGCCCATGCCGAGATAGTCGTTCGAACACCAGATTGTCACCTCGCGCGGCGCATGGCTCTCGCCCTCGGGGCGCCAGAGGGCGAGGGGAAAACGCGTGGCGTCGCGTTCGAGATTGGCGAAGACACGATAGCGGTTCTCGGCCTTGAGGCGCGCGATCGCGCAATGAAAGTGACTTTCATAATTCGACGCCATCGGTTTCATCGGACTCTCCCACTTTTCGGCGTTCACTTCGGCGGCGCGGAATGGCGTCGCCCTTCAATATCGGCTTTAGACTCGACAAGCCGCCTGCGACGAGCGCAGAACGGCAAAATGCAGCGACGCATGTTCGGCTTTTTCGGCCGTCGCATCGTGAACTTCATTTGCGTCTTGCGGGCGAGACTTGACGCCCCAAGACCACAGCGCGTTGACATGTACCGGCGCGACGAGGAACCAATGCTGCGCGACTGCAAGCATCACGAGCGTCGCCAAGATTGAGAAGCCGGTGATTTCAAAGTCGGTGCTGGCGGTTAGCGCCCGTTGCGCCAGAAGCACCATGACGACGGTCGACAGCGTGACCGAGATCGGAAAGAACAGATTCATCGGTCGACGCGTCATGAAGCTCACGAGATAGCGCATATGCTCCGGTAACAGCTCTTCGTTCAGATTCGGGACGCCAAAGTAGACGTTGAGCTTGGCGCTGCTGTGCATCCGCCAAAGCGCGAGGAACGTCCAGAGCCCGAATTGGTTGGGCGCGCCATGGATGAGGAGGGCAAACGTGAAAGCGAAGGCGAGCAGCGCGACCTCGTGGTAGAGGCTCGTGCGAAGCGCCTCGACGAAACGGCGCCAGCCGCGGCAGTCCGGCGGACAGACCGTTTTGCGCGGGCCGGTCAGGTAACCCGTGTAATAGCTGACCAGTTGCCAAGCGAAGGCGGCGAGGCCGCTCGCGAAGGAGCAATAGGCAGCGGCCTCGGTCGTGCGCGTACTGGAGGCGACCAGCCCCCAGACCGACACACCCAACAACGCGGTCGCAATCGCCATGCTGACTGCGAAGGTGCGGCGGTTCAAGCCGTCGAGATAGAGAATCGCGCCCGTGCTGGCCCACCAGAGGGCCAGCGTCCCGAGCACAGGCAAGGCGAAGGCGGTCACGCGCGAACTCCCTTCACCAGATCGGCGCGAGGCGGACGACCGACGGCAGCGCATTGGCCTTGGCCGGCATGAGATACAGCCGCGCGAAGCCGGGCCCGGCGCGCGCCGCGCACACCGCTTGCGTTGCCTTGCCGAAGAGACCGCCGCGGGCTTTGGCCGCCGCGCTCGCCCTGGCGATCTCCGAAAGGCGCTCGAGCCCCTGCTGGAATTTGGGATTATCGAGGTCGAGCGTGAGCGGGAAGACCTGGCGGGAAATTTCCGAGGTCAGTCGCAACACCTTCATGTCGACGTCCGTCGGCTCGAAGCCGATGGCCTTGTGAAAAGCGGGCCGCGCGTAATCGCGCACATACATCGTGGCGAAGACAGCGAGCAGGAAGAATTTGACCCAATAAACGTTGAGACCCGAGAGAAGCTCGGGATTGGCGCGCATGAGCAGCGCGAAGGCTTCGCCGTGCCGGAACTCGTCGTTGCACCACTTCTCGAACCATTTGAAGATCGGATGGAAGCGACGGTCGGGATGGCGTTCGAGTTCGCGATAGATCGTGATGTAGCGCGCGTAGCCGATCTTCTCGGAAAGATAGGTTGCGTAGAAGATGAACTTCGGCTGGAAGAAGGTGTATTTCTTTGTCTTGCGGAGAAAGTCGAGATCGATGCCGATGCCGAAGTCCTTGAGCGTGTCGTTGATGAACCCTGCGTGGCGGAACTTGTCGCGCGCCATGAAAGCGAAGAGTTCGCGCATGTCAGGGTTCTTGGCGCGGCGCTTCATCTCGGCATAAAGAACGCAACCGGAAAATTCCGCCGTGATCGAGCTGATCAGGAAATCGCGAAACTCTTTCGCGAGATCGTCGGGGAGATCCGAAAAGTCCACGTCGAATTCGCCGTTGCGCAAAAAATGCTTGTTATTGGGATCTGCGCGCATTTCGGCCATTAGCGAATCCCATTCGCCCCGGACGCTGCTGACGTCCAGCCGGTCCAACGCGGCGAAGTCCGTCGGCCGCGCAAGATCATTGCTTTTGGCAGTTGCGCATCCGAATGTCTCGCGTCGCCGCGCCGCGTCTCACCGTCACATCATGGGGTCCCAAGTCACCGGCGTCGGGGACGTGCAGTCGAACAGGAACTGGCTGAGCCGCACCGAAAAGATGAGGGCGAAACCCATCGCCTCGTATCCGAGCAGCGACATGAGGAAGTAATAGTGGTCAGGGTGCATCATCTGCGTGTCTTCTTTTTGGTCGCGAGATCTGGACATCGCTCTCGCCCGTTTTAGCAATGGCTTGACCCTTGCTTTGGCAAACGAGTCCTTCGTCAAAACAGGAGATACCCTTCTTCACGCTGTTTTTAATAAGGGACGAGCGCGTACGGGATCGTCGCCGCAAAATCAGCGAGCCTGCGCAGAATGACTGTTACGAAAAACAATCATCCGGGTGACCATGGGATTTTCGCCCTACTTAATCTTCGATCGGCGGCTCTTGCCGTCCCTCTCGTTTAGGTGCGTCCCATGCCCAACTCGTCGCGTAGCTTTTGGAAGGGCTATCTGCGCTTGGCGCTGGTCTCCATTCCCGTGCGGCTCGTCTCCGCCGAACGGGCGAGTTCGGAGATCAAATTTCATCAAGTCGACCGGGTCTCGAGGCAGCGCATTCGCTACGCCAAGACCGCGCCCGGACGTGGAGAGGTGGCGAAAGAGGATATCGCCACGGCCTATGAGTTCGAGCCCGGAAATTACGTCTTCATCGAGGAGGGCGAGCTTGACGCGCTCAAGCTCCCCTCGCGCCATGCGATCGAGCTGACGCAATTCGTCGACGCCGCCGAGATTGACCCGCTCTATTTCGATCGGCCTTATTATCTGTTGCCCGACGGCGAGGTAGCGGAGGAAGGCTATCGCGTGCTGCGTGACGCGCTTCACGAGAGCCGCAAGGTGGGCATCGGTCAGCTGACCTTGAGAGGCCGAGAGAGCCTTGTCGCGCTCTTTCCCGACGCCAAGGACCGAGGCTTGATCGTGCAGACCCTGCGCTACGCGGGCGAGCTCAAGGACGCGGGCGAGATTTTTTCTGCTCTCGGTCAGGAGAAGCCGCGTTCCGATATGGTGCGGATGGCGGAGGATCTCATCCGCACCCGCAGCGAAGCCTTTGACCCGAAAAAGTTCAAGAACCACTATGCTCAGGCATTGCGTGAGCTCGTCGGCGCGAAACTCGAGAAGGGCGAGCACGTTCCGGTAGAGGAACATGTCGAGCGCGGCGCCAAGATCCTGGATTTCATGGAGGCCTTGAAGCGCAGCGTCGGCGCGGCCGCACCAGCCCCCGAGAGCCCCGCGCCCGAGCGTCGACCGCCTCGCGCCAAGGCTCCAACCAAAACGCCCGCCAAGAAGCCGGCGCGGGCCGCGAAGCGGCGGGCGTGAGCCGTGAGCGTGCGCGCGCCACAGGACCCGCTGGCGGGTTATCGGGCCAAGCGCGACTTTGACAAGTCCGGCGAGCCTCCGGGACACAGGGCGCGCAAGGGCGGGCGGCGTCTCGTCGTGCAGCGCCATTTCGCGCGGCGTGAGCATTTTGATCTCCGGCTGGAGATGGACGGCGTCCTCAAGAGCTGGGCCGTGACGCGGGGGCCTTCCGCCAACCCCGCCGACAAGCGCCTGGCGGTGCGGACGGAGGATCATCCGCTCGATTACGGAAGCTTCGAAGGCGCAATCCCCAAGGGCGAATATGGCGCCGGCATTGTGGAGCTGTGGGAAGATGCAACCTATGAGCCCCTGAACGGGGATCCGGCGGAGGCGCTCGCCAAGGGCAAGCTCGAATTTCTTACCCGCGGCGCGCGCATGCGCGGACGTTGGGCGCTGGTCGCCATGAAGAAGCGCGACAAGGCCGAAAACTGGCTCCTGATCAAGGAGCGCGACGAATTCTCTGAGACCGACGACAGTCTCGCAGAACGCTTCGAAACGAGCGTCGCCAGTGGGCGGACGCGCGAGGAAATCGAGCGCGGCGCGCCATCACGGCAAAAGCCTGAGCAAAAGACAAAGCGTACAGCGCGCGAGGCGCAAGCGGGGCGCGCGCCGACCCCGGCCTTCGTGCCGCCCCAGCTTTGCGAAACTGCCAATGATCCGCCGCAAGGCGAGGATTGGCTGTTCGAGATGAAATATGACGGCTATCGTCTCGAGCTCGCCGCCGGCGCCGAGGGCGCCAAGGTATACACTCGCACGGGCCTCGACTGGACGACACGTTTCCCTGGACTCGCCCGCGCCGTCTTCGAGCTGCCTTGCAAAAGCGCCCTCGTCGATGGCGAGGCCGTGGTGCTCGACGCGCGCGGGCTCTCCGACTTCGCGGCGCTCGTCGCCGCATTGGAAGCGCGGGATCACGCCCCGATCGAGTTCTGTGCATTTGATTTGCTCGTCCTCGATGGACAAGACCTGCGCGATCGCCCCCTTCGCAACCGCAAGGGGAAGCTGCGCAAGCTTCTCGCGCAGCAGAGCGGCGCCCTACGCTACGCGGAGGACATCCGCGGCGACGGCGCGGCTGTTTTTGCGCAGGCGACGAAAGCCGGCGCCGAGGGGATCGTCGCCAAGCGCCAGGACGCGCGTTACCGCTCCGGTCGGTTTCCAGACTGGCGCAAGATCAAGGGCGACAAGCGCGAGGATGTCGAGATCATCGGCTATCGGCCGTCGAAGGCCGGCGAGAGCTTCGGCTCGCTCCTCGCGGCGAGAGACACGCCCGAAGGCCTGCGCTACGTCGGGAGCATCGGCACGGGCTATGGAGCGCGAACACGCGAGAAACTCGCGCCGCTCATCGCCGAAACGCGCGAAGCGAAGCCCGAGGTCTCCGGGTCGGAAAAATTGCCAAAGGACGCGATCTATTTGAAGAGGCCGTTCGCGGCGGAAGCGCGGTTTGGCGGATGGACGGGAGAAGGGCTCTTGCGCCACGCGCGTTTCCTGGGGGTGCGCGAGGACCGCGCCCGCCCGAAGCCGGACGCAGCAAGGAGGCGGAACGTGTTGGCGCCGGTCACGCACGCAGGCCGCGTGGTCTATCCGGCGGACGGGATCACCAAAGGCGACGTCGCCGCCTATTACGAAAACATCTGGCCCCGCATCGCGCCCCATCTCGACGACCGGGTCGTGAGCCTCGTGCGCGCGCCAGACAGCATCGAAAAGCTTTTCTTCCAGCGCCATCCTCTGGCGGGCATGAACGGAAGCGTTGTGAAGGTCGATTGCGATGACGAGACTTACATCGCGCTCGACGGCGCAGCGGGCCTGCACGCCGCTGCCCAGTTCGGCGCGATCGAGCTGCATGGCTGGATGGCGCGGCGTGACGATCTCGATCATCCGGACCGGCTGGTGTTCGATCTCGATCCGGCCGAGGACGTGAGCTTCACACGAGTGGTCGAGGCCGCGGCGGATCTCCGCGAGTATCTTGCCGAGCTCGGTCTGAAGACCTGGCCCATGGTCACGGGCGGCAAAGGCGCGCACCTCGTCGCGCCTCTCGATCGCACGCTGGCCTGGTCCGAAACGGAGGTTTTCGCGGAGGGCTTCGCGCGTATCGTCGCTCAGCAGCAACGCGCGCGCTTTGTGGCGACGATGAGCAAGCGCCGGCGCGAGGGCCGCATCTTCATCGACTGGCTGCGCAACAAAAAGAAGGCGACCGCGATCCTGCCCTGGTCGCTGCGCGCCCGTTCGGGCGCCCCGGTCGCGGCGCCAGTCTCATGGAAAACGCTTGGCTCGCTCGGCAGCGCCGCGGCGTTCGACATCCACTCGGCGCCGGAGCTCGCGAACGAATGGGGCGCATTTGCAAACGCGCGCCAGACAATCTCTCAGGAGTCGCGCGAGCTGATCGCCAAAGCCCTGGCGCAGGGCGCAAAGAAGCTGTTTTAGCGCGAGATTTCGGGGAGTCGCGGCGACGCCTTCGTTGGCTGACGCCGCCCCCCAAGCAGAAAAATTTGGAACAAAGCTCTAGGCCGATGGTTGTAACGCAATGCTGCTCTGAGACGCAGCATTATCTCTGGAGCGGGAATCGAGGGCGGAGCTTTGGTTTGCGCAGCAAGCAGGGCCAGCCATCGCACTCCCCAAGGAAAGGGTAAGCCATGCTTAACTGGGACTCTGTGGAAGGAAACTGGAAACAGTTCACCGGCAAGGTCAAGGAGCAATGGGGAAAACTGACCGATGACGATCTGACGAAAGTCGCCGGGAAGCGTGACCAGCTTGAAGGCATGCTCCAGGAACGCTACGGCTATGGCAAGGAGCAGGCCAAGAAGAACGTCGACGAGTTTCTGACCCGGCATTGAAGGTTGGAACCGACGTGGGAGCCGGAGGGCGCGCGAGCGCCCTTCAGCTTTTAGCTCTCGGTTTTCCACCGCCGTCGCGCATTTCGTAACCCCGCTCAACCGGTTGCGCCGGCGGCGACATAAGCATGTTTGAAGACTCGACGCGTAGAGACATCGCTTCCGGTTCGGTCGCCACCGCGCTGATCATTGCCGGGCTGATGTACGGACGCGTTCTTCTGATGCCGCTCTCTCTGGCGGCGATCCTGGCTTTTGTGCTCACCCCGCTTGTTCATCGCCTCACGCGTTTGCGCGTGCCTCATGGCGCGGCGGTCGGTCTTGTTCTAGCGGCCTGCCTTTCGCTCGCCTTCGTTGGCAGCGGCGTGTTCAGCCGCCAGATTCTGACGCTGACCGCGAGCCTTGGCACCTACAAGGACAATCTCTCGCAAAAGCTTCACAGTTTCGCCAGCCTGCGCGAGAACGGTGGCGAGATTCAGCGCGCCGTCGACTCGATCGATCAGCTCATGCACGAATTCGAGGAGCAGGTCCCGGGCACGGCAAGGCCCGAGCAGCAGGTCAGAGTCGTCGTCGAAAAGGACGCTTCCACAAACATTTTGGAAACTCTGCTCGCCGGCCTGGGCCCGCTCGAGTCCATCCTACTCACCCTGCTTTACACCGCCGTGCTGCTCGGGGAGCAGGACGACATCGTGGACCGCGTGGTTAGGCTTGCGGGCGTGGAGAATTTGACCGGCTCGACATCCGCCTTGAGCGAGTCGGGCAAGCGGCTTTCGCATTATTTCTTGATGCAGACGCTGATCAATGTCGGGTTCGGGGTTGCCGTCGGAGCCGTTCTGGCTCTCATGGGAGTGCCGCACGCGATCCTATGGACGATGGCGACGATCATCCTGCGGTTTCTGCCTTTCATTGGCATGCTCGTCGCCGCGACGCCGCCAGTGCTCCTCGCGGCGGCGGTCGAGCCCGGCTGGACGCTCACGCTTGTCACGCTGGCGTTGTTCGTGGTGCGCGAATTCATGGTCAACCATTTCGTGCAGCCGCTGGTGCTCGGCCGTCATATCGGTCTCTCGACCTTCGCAATCATTGCAGCGGGCAGCTTCTGGTCCTTTGTTTGGGGGCCCACGGGTCTTCTGTTGTCGGCACCGCTGACGATCATTCTCGTTGTGCTCGGCGAACACGCGCCGGGGTTCGGATTTCTGAGCATCGTCTTCGGCAATAAGCCGCCGCTGACGCCGGACGAGGAATTCTATCGTCATCTGCTCGCGGAAGACGCGATCGGAGCCTCCGAGCAGCTAGAGCTGGCGAATGAGACGCGGCCGGCGCAGATCGTCGCCGACGACGTCGTCGTGCCAGCGCTGCGCCATGCTGCGAAGGATCAGCGCGCGCAACGGATTGCCGCGGACAAGGCCCTCCAAATGGGAGAAACCATGACGGAAATGGACGAGATACTCTCGCCGAAATTTGAGGGGGAGCAAAAGCGGCTCTCAGAATTGGCTGATGTGGCCGACGCCTATTTCATCGCGGCGCACGGCCCGATCGACGCCATAGCGGCGCGATTCGCCGCAGCTTGGCTCAACCGCATGACAGGACGTGAATGCGCCGCGGTCGACCAGGCGACCGGGCTGATGGCGCTTGCCTCTTTGAAGGCGCTCAAAGAAACGCCGCCAACGATCGCGCTCTTGAGCGTCGGCGGCGTCGAGCGCTCACATCTGCGGCTGCTGTTGCGCCGCGCAGTCAGCGCTTTCCCCGAGAGCCGGATCATCGCCTGCGACTGGATCGGCTCGTCCGGCAAGGAGCAAGAGGCGCAGGAGAAGACTTCACTGCACCCTATCGTGCACTGCGCGAGCGTGGCGGCGCTCACCCAAACACTCCGCTTCAACGCTTCACCTCCAACGGGAACAACCCTCGCGGTCGCGGGTTAGAGGACGTGCGTCATCGAAACGCGAGAACGCAAGGAGTAAACCATGGGTTCCCTCGACACTTCACGCGATCAGCTGCAGGACGCCGCTGGCGCGGTCGCCAACCGCGCCTCGACCATGGCCGATCAGATTGGGCAGCGCGTTTCCTCGGCCGCCGATCGAGTCTCCGACAGGGTCGGCGCGCTCTCCGCGACGGCGCAAGAGAAAGGGGCTGTTGCAGCCAACAGCACCAAGGAAGTTGCCGGCAATCTGCGTGACGCCTTGACCGACTCGGCGCGAAGCCAGCCGATCACGACGATCGCGCTGGCTATCGGCGCGGGATTTCTCCTCGGCGCCATCTGGAAGTCCGGACGCTGAAGTCGACTTGCGCAGGAGTCCGCCATGTTCTTCGAACCGATTGTAAAGGTGCTGGAAGCGAAGGTTCAGTCGGCTGTGAGCCACCTGTCAGGCGCGGCCATGGCGCTGGCTCCGCTCGTCGTCGCGATCGGCTTCGGCACCGCGGCGGCGGACTCCTGGCTCAAGGACGCTTACGGAGAGCGCTCCGCCTATCTAATTCTCGGCGCGGGCTATCTGTTGATCGCGCTCGCCATCTATGTCGCTGCACGCGTTAGAGAGCGGCGCAATGCGAAGGCCGCGGCGCAGCTCGCAGAAAGGACGATCATCAATCCGGTGCGAGAGGCGACCAATCATTTGAGCTTGGCTGGGGTAGAAGAAACGCTCTTGGCGCTTGCGGGCCGAACGAGCGCGCCTGCCGCGAGAGTCGTGGCCGAGCAGGCCGCCAAAAACTTTCATCTGCTGGTCGGAGCCGGGATCGGGATATATCTCGCGTCCAGCATCGTCTCCGCGCTAAACGCTCGCCAAGCGGACAAAGGTGAGAGCACTTGAGCGCGAAGTCATCGTTTGGGGGTCGTGTCTCGGGATCGGCCGGGTGACTAAGGAGGCGCTGGCACTCTGGCAAAAATTGAAAAGTCACGCCTGTCCGCTCGGCACATCCAAAATCTCCGCCAGCCTTGCCCTGGCGCGATTGAGCCGGCTCTTCACCGTGCCCATCGGCAGATTCAGGACGGCGCTTGCCTCCTCATAGGTGAGTTCCTGCAGAGCCGTCATGACAAGAACCTCGCGCTGGTCGTCGGGCAGCCTGCCGATCGCCGCTTGCACCTGGCTCATCTCAACCCTGATCTGCTGGCCCCCGTCCACGCCGATACGGGCGGCGAACACCCCGTCGCTGTCCTGCACCTCGCGCTGATGCTTGCGATATTCCGTGAAATACGTGTTGCGCAGAACCGTGACCAGCCAGCCGCGCAGATTTGTGCCCTCTTCGAACGAGGCGTGATGAGACCAAGCTTTCACGAGCGTCTCCTGCACGAGATCCTCGGCCAATACGCGATTGCCCGCCATCGCGATAGCGAACGCGCGAAGATAGGGGATTTCTTTGACGACGAGGCCGCCGAAGCCTTCCGTGATCATTGAGCTTCTCGCGGTTCCTAGGTGGTGAACAGAAGGAGCAAGATCCCACATAGATGAGGTTCGGGCCGAAGTGCCTCAAGACGGGCGGGAGCTGGAACATCTTCGTACGTGCATTCCCCATCTGCGCCGCGGCTGATTTTGGGACGCCCGCTGATCGGGCTCAAAGCGGCCTCGGCATCAGCAGACGAAAGAGCAACAGCAGCAAATTCAGGAGCAAAAGCGCGGCTAGGAACGCGAGAGCCCAATCACTAATCGTTGCCGAGGCCGGGCTGTGAACCACGGTCGACAACGCGCCAGCCCCTTTGTCCCAGGCGCATTTCAAAGCATCGCCCGTCGCAAGGTCAGCCACCGGCTTGTCGCAGTTGTCCATTTTGCGTCCCTCTACAATTTCGCTTTTTAGTTAGAGCGAACGCGAGGAGCTTCTAGGTGAATGCTTCGTACGTAGTCGAACGGAGACTGGCTGAATTGATCACGCTGGTTCAGTTGAAGGCGCTTTCTTTGACAGCGCTCAAAACGGCGACGCCAACCCGCGCTTTAGCCCGGACAGCGTCAAGCGCGGCTGCGCTCGCCTTGCCAATGATTTTCACGAGAATGTCGCGCGTCGCTGATGGCGCGCGCCTGGCGACCGCAGAATGTTGCGAATATGAGTACGGCGCGTAACCGCCGCGGCGTTGACCCGAACTCTGCTTCGGCGCGTTTGGTGCGCTCCGCGCCGACGATCCGCTAAACCCCGCCGCGTCCGATCAATCCTCCGATGAGCGCAACAACGAAAAGCACGATCGCCACCCAGAATACAATTCGCGCGGCCTCTATCGCCGTTCCCGCAACACCGCCGAAGCCGAGCGCGGCGGCGATGACTCCGATGACCAGGAACAGCAGCGCCCAGTAAAGTAGATTTCCCACGGCTTCCTCCCTCCTAACTCACGCCTCTCACAGGGTTGCAGAGACGGGGTGGGCCTTTAGAAATTGAGTCTCCCGAGGAGAGCAAGGGCCAGGATTGTCGATAGCATTTTCTGACTCCTTCGATTTTTGCAGGCGGCGCAATGCTCCGCACCCTTCAGCTTGAACGGTCATGGTTGACCTCATGCGGCTTAACTCGCGCCTCGACTGGATTGTTCCAGCTGGGAGAGACATTTCGCGCGGCGAAGGCGCAGTGCTGCAAGCCGTGCAAAACTCCTCAAAAAGTCGTGTCGCGAAAGTCGTCGAACCGTGGCGAACCGATCGCCTCTTTCGTTCAAAGCCCCGTTAGAGAACGACACTCGCCTCGGCCCAACGTTTCAGCCTGCCCTTGGTTGCCACTGTGCCCTTCTGTAATCGTAGACGTAGGCGGGCGCGTCTTTCAAAGCCTGTTTCGTGACATTGACGGCGAGCCATCGCTTGCCGTTACGCTGGACCTGATTACGCCCTTGCGTCAGCCGAAATTTCGTGTGAGAACAAAAACAGAACATTCTGTTTTTGGGAGGGTTCGGCCATGGCGCGCAATAAGGTGCAATTCCAGAAAGGTCTCAGCGAGACCGAGTTCAACAAGGCCTACGGCAGCGAGGAGCAGTGTCACGCGGCGCTGGTCAACTGGCGCTGGCCGAACGGGTTCGAATGCCCCGATTGCGGCGGTAAGGCGCACTGTGTCGTGACGCGCGGGATGCGCCTGCTGTTCCAATGCGGCGCGTGCCGCAAGCAGACCTCGGTGCGCGCCGGGACCATCTTCGCCGCCAGCAAACTGCCGCTGCGCCTGTGGTTTTCCGCCATGTATCACCTCACGCAAACCAAGCAGGGCATCTCCAGCCTCGAGCTCGCGCGACGGCTCGGGATCACCCAGAACGCCGCCTGGAAGATGAAGCACAAGCTCGCGCAGGTCATGATCGAGCGCAACGCCACGAAACGCCTGAAGGGAAAGATCCAAATGGACGACGCCTATCTCGGCGGCGAGCGTTCCGGGCCTCCCGGGCGCGGCGCCGAAGGCAAGACGCCCTTCGTCGCCGCGGTCCAGACCACCGACGATGGCAAGCCGCATCAGATCATCTTGCGGCGGGTAAAGGCCTTCAGCAAGCATGCGCTGAAAAAGCTCGCCAGCACGGCGTTGACGCCGGGCGCCGAGGTCGTCTCCGACGGCTTGGCCTGCTTTTCCGCCGTCGTTGAGGCTGGTTGCTCGCACAAGGCGATAATCGCCGGGTCAGGCTCCAAGGCTGCAAGAGCCGCCGTCAAGAACCCCACGTTCAAGTGGGTCAACACGGCGCTTGGCAACATCAAGGCGGCGCTCCTCGGAACATACCGCGCCGTGCGAGAAAAGCACGCTGCCCGTTACCTCGCCGAGTTCGAGTATCGCTTCAATCGAAGATATGATCTCGGCCAGATGATCCCGCGTCTCGCCGCCGTCGCTCTCTCAACCGCCCCCATGCCCCACCAACTCCTCAAGCTGGCTGACCTTCAGGCGTAATCAGGACGCTGGATGACCCTGATGGAGTCGAGGGGCACCGCGACATCCCTTTCGCCTACTCCCGGAACGCCTTCGACCGAGAGCAAAACGGCGGTGATCGTTCCGTTCTGGTCGAAAAGCATCTCCTTGATCTCGCCGACTTTGTAGTGGCCTTGGTCATAGACCTTCGCCTTGTAGTAGCCCGAGATCAGGGATTGATCGCTCGGCAGGTTCGTCATTGGCGCCACCGCCGTGGTCGCCGGGTCCGCGTCAGACGTCGTCTTTGCAAATCCAGCGCCAGCTAGTCCGCTTGCAAGAGCAAGGGCAAGAATGAGAGTTTTGATCGACATCGAGCCGACCCCTTCAGAATGACGGACCCGTCGCCCACGGCTAACACGATTTCGAAATAACCGCCGTCGACGGATACTTGTTCCAAATCTGCCGGCATGACTCTGCAAATTCTACTTGAGAACCAGTGCGAAGCACACGGTCCGCGCAAAAAAGCGCTCGTCCTTCTCCACGGCCGCCCTCGAGCCAATCAGACAGCAAGTCCCATCGCGTCGAGCGCGTCCATGAGCTCGGGACGCGCACGTTCGACAGCGTTTTCCCCCTCCCGGATCGCTTCCTCGGCGCGTTCAAATTCTAGCAGTCCGATATGACCCACGCGCGGCGTGATATGCACATCCGGCGGGTCGCCCGCCAAACGCGAGCGAGTCAGACGGTCTTGCATGATGCTGAGCGACGTCATCATCACGCCGAAGATATTCGGATTATCGCGGTCTCCGCCAAATATCCCTTGTGTAAGGCTTTCGGGAAGAGCTCGATCGGCGAGTTCGGCTTGCGCGCTCAACAGGCCGCTTGGATCGAAACCCAGCGTCGGCCGAGCGGCGGCGGTACCTTGGCGCATCTTTCCGAGTATGTCGGTGTTCAAATTCACAGCGATCACCAGATCCGCTCCGAACGACCGGCAGGCTGCGACGGGCATGGGATCGAGAAGCGCCCCGTCGGCCAACCACCGATTCCCGAATTCGATCGGCGGCAGCAATCCCGGCATCGCGATCGACGCGCGGATCGCTTCAGCGAGATCCCCTTCTCGCAGCCAAACCTCGTGCCCGGTGCCCAAGTCCGTGGCGACCGCGATGAAGGGAACATGAAGATCCTCGATACGCTGCTGTCCCATAAATTTTCGCAGCTCGTTCTTGATCTTTTCTCCCTTGATCATGCCCCCGCGACCGAAGCTGAGATCGAGGTAGCTGACGACTCTGCGCGGGCTGAGGCTCAACGCCCATTTTTCCAGCTGGTCCAGCTGATGGGCAAGGTAACAGCCGCCGACCAAAGCTCCTGCAGAGCATCCGGCGACGAGGTCGAAGGGAACGCCGAGACGGCTCAGGGCGCGTATCGCACCGATGTGCGCCCAACCGCGCGCGACGCCGCTGCTCAAAGCGAGGCCCACCTTGCGGCGCCGGAGACGCCCTATCGAAGCATTGTTGCGCATGACTCCCCCGCCGTGCGTCGCTTGTCCGCCTCGTCAACACACCTTCATGACGACGATGGCGATGTCGTCGTCGAGCGGGTGATCGCCGCAGAAGCTGCGCGTGTCTTCGAGGAGAGCTTTCACGACGCTCTCCAACTCAAGGCCCTTGTGCAGGCGCAGCGAAGCCACGAGCCGTTCAACGCCGTAAAATTCACCTCCGGCATTCTGGGCTTCCGTAACTCCATCGGTATAGAGCAAAAGCAGATCTCCCGAGACAAGCTCGATCGTTTTTTCTTCGAAGTCGACATTGCGAAGCGCGCCCAAAACCAAGCCTTCGGCGTCGAGCATCGTCGGTCGGCCATCGAGAGACCGCAGCAGGATCGCCCGGTTATGCCCCGCATTCGCGTAGGTCAATCGGCGGCGTCCCGGGTCGTACTTCATGTAGAGCATCGTGATGAACGACTCGGAACGGGTAAGATCGTCATAGAGCAGCTCGTTCAAATCCCCCAGAACCTCGGATGGCGAGACCGCTGCGCTCGCTTTGAGCGCCTCCACTCGAAGCGTGCTGCGAACTTCCGTCATCAGCAAGGCGGCGCCCACGCTATGACCGGAGACGTCGGCGATGACGACGTCGACCGTTCCCGCGTTCTCGAAATAGTCGAAGTAGTCTCCGCCAACTTGACTCGCCGGCGCACAGAAGCCCGCCAGCTCCACACAGGGCAGCCGCAACGGAGCATTCGGCAGCAGCGACAGCTGAATATGCCTGGCGATCTCCAATTCATGGATGCGTTCCGCCGCCCTGCGCCGTTCGGTGACGTCGGTATGGATGCCCACGTAGTTCGTGATTTCTCCGGCCTCGTCGGCGACGGGCGAAATGAGCAACTCGTTCCAGAAGGAAGTGCCATTCCTGCGGTAAACTCGCAGCGTCACCCGACAATCTTCCCCCGCGCTCACAGCGCGATTGAACCGCTCCAGCGACGCCTCGTCCGTCTCCGGACCGCGCAACATGCGCAAATTCCGGCCAAGGAGCTCCTCTCGCGCGTAGCCGGTCATCCGGCAGAGTGCTGGATTGACGTATATGTTAGGAATCCCTCGCGACTTCGCATCGCTGATCGATATGCCGACATGCACCGATTCGATTGCCCGGTCTCTTAAACGCAGCGCGTCCTCGAAGGCTTTTTGCCCGGTGATGTCGTGATCGACGCCGCGCCAGAGCACGAGCCTCCCCTCTCTGTCGAATATCGGCGCGCCGCTCGACTCTGTGAACACGACGCTTCCATCCTTGTGACGATACTGGTTGACGAGGCGGAAAAACGGCCGGGGATTCTCAGTGATCGAAGCGTCTTGACCCTGGCCTTCAACATGCAACTCGTGATAGTTTTTGCCAATGATCTCCTCTGGAGCATATCCCAAGATGATCTTTACCCCCGCATTGCTGTAGGTGTAGCGCCCGCCGGTGTCCTGCTCCCAAAGCCACTCGCCCGTCATTTCCGCGACGTGACGGAACCGCGCCTCGCTTTCAATCAACGCCTCCCTATCGCGTTTTCGCCTGGTGATGTCTTCCTGTATCGCGAGGTAATGCGTGATTTTGCCGCTCGCGTCGCGCAAGGGTTTGATTGTCTCCAACGCCCAGTAGAGGCTGCCGTCCTTACGACGATTTTCCATTTCACCGCGCCATTCGCGGCCTTCGCCTATCGTTCGCCATAGACGCCGATACTGCTCTGGCGCCGTATGTTGCGAGCTGAGCACGCGCGGGGTCCCGTTGACGAGCTCATGGGCGGAGTAGCCCGTGAGCTTCACGAAGCTTTCATTCACATATTGAACCACCCCCTCCTTGTCCGCGATCAGCACCGCTGTCGGGCTCTGGTCTACCGCCGAGGAAAGGGTCAGGACCTTCTCCGCCGTCTGCTTCCTCCGCGTGAGATCATGCGTCACCCCGACGAAGAGACGTCTTCCTTGCAACCACAGCTCACCGATCGAAAGATAGATGGGGAATAGCGATCCATCCTTGCGTCGCGCGACGACTTCGCGGCCTATGCCGATGATCTTCTTTTCGCCCGTGTTCAGATAGCTGGAAAGATATTGGTCATGTGCGTCGCGCGTTGGCGAAGGCATGAGCATCTTCACGTTTTGGCCGAGCGCTTCCCGCCGTGCGTATCCGAAGAGCTGCTCGGCTCCTGCGCTGAAGAATTCGATGACGCCAAATTCGTCGATCAAAATCACGCCGTCGGGAATCGTGTCGAACAATTGAGGAAGCACCGCCTCCAGCTCTATGCCGCCTGACGCGGGCTCGCGCGGGGAGGATGGTCGGCGCATCTGTAATAGTCGATAGCCCGCGCACGAGCGCGCGAGGCTGCGGACATCGACCTCGACCTCGATTTCGCTCGCGTCCCGCCGGCGCAAGCAGCGCCTCCGCACGCTCGAAGCCGAAGCGTCGTCCTCCGCGCCGATCGGCGGAACAAGGGGAAGGAGAGCGCCGTCCAACTCAGCCTGCCGATATCCGGTCAACGACTCCGCAGCTTCGGTCATCAGCACGAGGGCGCCCGCGCCGTCAATGACGCAAACGGCTTCATCCATGCCCTCTAGCACAGCGCGCAAGAGCCCAGCGTCCCTCGCATCGCAGCTTTGCCGCAACATCGCCTAGCCTCGAATGTTAAGACGGCGCTTCGCTAAAAACATAGGGCTCGACTCCGCCTTCGCCAACGGCGGGAGCTCGACGCGCCACCGCGCGACCTAGCGCTGGGCGGCGCTGTAGGCCGCCGCGCAGGCGTCCACGAAGGAATGGACCTCGCTAATCAGCGCAGCGAAAGGGACCAGGGTCACAGGATCGGCTTCGATAAGCTCTGAACGGAGCGCCTGGATCTTGGCGAGACGCGTCTCGAGCCCGTATGCGTGAATGAAGCCGGAAAGTTCACGAAACTTCGAGTTCGCCTCCACGCGAACAAATCGCGCCGCCGCAGAACGCAGCTCATCGTCGAGAGAGCCTTGCAGACGGCGCTCCCAAACATCCCTCGGCTTGACCTCCGAGAGGAGCGACGCCAGCTGGCGCAATCCAAGAGCGCGAAAAACATCTTCGTAAGCCTCGGCGACCTCCCCAAGATTTTGCCGAGTGCTTCTCGACAGGTCGACCAGCACGGGAAAGTCCCGTAACCGGTTCAAAAAGAGCAATCGCGCTGCGTCCGGAGCCGCGGACGACAATACGGTGAACTCGGGGCTGGCCTTGAGATAGGTCTGGTATCCCGTTAGTTCTTCTCGCCATCGCTCCATCGAGGGCGGATCCGGCCGTAGGCGCCGGCCATGCTCCCAAGCCCAACGGCACAGGAAAGCAAGCGCCTCCTCCAATTGCAAAAGCAGCTGATATTGACGCTCGGGCGTCATTTTTCCGTCGAGGGCGCGCACCGCGTCGCGCCAGCGGTCGCCCTGCAGAATCTGATCGAACGCAATATATAGTCCGACCGCTTCAGCGACGCGAGCCGGGTCGAGGCTCTCTGCCCCAGCGAGGAAACCGATCCCAGCTTGGTCGATGATTTTATTGCAGATTACGGCGCCGGCGATTTCTCTTCCCAATAAATGTTCCTTCAGCCCCGCACCGTAATGCGCGCGAACGCGCCCCGGAAAATAGTTCGCGCCAAGGATCTGAGCCCAATCCTGCTCGAGAACGCCGCGCGTCTCAAGGAGAGCGCGCTTTAGCGCCAGCTTTCCCTTCGCGACCAATATAGCGAGCTCAGGCCTCGTCAGGCCTTTATCGCCGCGCGCGAGCATCTCCTTTCGAGAAGGGAAGGACTCGACGACACGATCGAGCAAGCCCGCGTTCTCCAGATGATCCGCGGCCTCCAAAAAGGGCGTTAGGTCCGAAAGGCAGCGCTCGCGCTCGAGAGAGAGGCAAAGGCTCTGGTGGTAATTGTTGTCGAGAACCTGCGCACACACTTCGTCGGCGAGCTCGCGCAGCAAGAGATTTCGCTCTTCGCGCCCCGAGCCGCCATTCGCTCGCAACGACATCAGAATTTTCAGATTAACCTCGTGATCCGACAGGTCGACGCCAGCGGAGTTGTCGATCGCGTCCGTGTTGAGGCGGCCGCCGTTCAGCGCATATTCGATTCTCGCTTTTTGCGTGAATCCGAGATTGGCGCCTTCTCCAACCACTTTCGCTCGGATCTGGGTCGCATCCACGCGGGCCGCGTCATTGAAATGGTCCGCGACTGCCTCGTTGGTCTCTGTGCTAGCCTTGACGTAGGAGCCGATGCCGCCCATCCACAACAGGTCCACGGGAGCGGCAAGCAAGAGACGAACAAGGGCTTCGCCATCCAAGCTTGTGCTGCGGGCGCCGAGCCATTGCCAGACTTCGGGACTTAAGAAAATGTCCTTCGCGCTGCGCTCGTAGACTCCGCCGCCGGCCGAGATGAGGGCGCGATCGTAATCCGCCCACGTCGAGCCAAGCTTCTCGAAAAGGCGGCGGCGTTCCTTGAAGGAGACCTCTCGATCCGGATTGGGATCGATGAAGATATATTCCGCATCGAACGCCCCGAGCAGTCGGATGTTGTTCGACAACAGCATGCCGTTGCCGAAAACGTCGCCTTCCATTCCGCCCACGCCAATCACCGACAGAACGTGCTCATCGATGTCATGTCCGATTTCGCGAAAATGCCGCTTCACACAAATCCAAGCGCCGCGCGCAGTGATACCGAGCTTCTTGTGATGAAAGCCGTGCGATCCGCCCGTAGCGAAGGCGTCGCCGAGCCAGAACTGGTAATCAGCCGCGATCTCATTGGCGTAGTCTGAGAAACCGGATGTCCCTTTGTCGGCGGCCACGACGAGATAAGGATCGGGATCATCGTAGCAGAGAAGCTCGGCGGGACGCTCCACGCCGGCTCCCCTTGGGTTGTCGGTAAGGTCCAGAAGCCCGCGAATGAAAACTCCGTAGGCTTCACGTCCTTTCTCCATGGAGCCCCGAGTGCCGGGCACCGAGGACTTCAGCACGAAGCCCCCCTTGGCGCCCTGTGGAACAATGACGGCGTTCTTCACCATCTGGGTGCTCATCAGTTCCAGAATTTCGGTCCTGAAATCATCTGGGCGTTCGGACCAGCGCAGGCCGCCGCGCGCCACTTTCGCCCCACGCAGATGCACTCCCTCCATGAAACGGGCGTGGACGTAAATCTCGGCAAATGGCCTCGGGTTTGGCATGTTGATTACGCCAAGGCTGCCGATTTTCAGCGAGATGCACTGCGTCGCGCCTTTCCGCGACAAAAAGAAGTTGCTCCGCCACGTCGAGTTGATGAGGTTGAAGATATCCCGGAGGATCCGATCCTCGGCAAGGTCGTCGACTTCGTCCAGCGCGTCGATGAGCTCCTGACGGATTGCCGGAAGGGTTTCGATCTCTCGTTCGGATGGCTCGCCGAGCGTGGCGTCCGGCTTGAAGCGCGCCTCGAAGTATCTGTACAGTAGTCTGGCGGAGTGGAAATTCGTCAACAGGGCGCCGTGGATACGCCGCTGATCGAAGCGGTCGGAAATTTGAAGATAGTAGTTGCAGTAGGCGCGAAGCAAATCGACTTGACGCCACTCCAGGGAGGTCCTGAGAATCAAACCGTTCAGGATGTCGTCCTCAACCTTGCCGCACAACAGGGCGTCCATGGCGGCCGCCAAGGACGATTCGACGGCGGACGACCACACAGTCTCCGCAAACTTTGACGTCACACGAAAATCGCGAATGAAAAGCGTTCGTCCATTGAGCACGACCGCGAAGTGGGTTTGATCGATGACGCGCAGTCCGATGTTGCGCAGCAACGGCAATATTTCGTCCAGATTGCGAGGCTCAAGGCAGTAGAGAGCCAGGCGCCAGAGACCCTGCGTGTCGCCTCTCGCTGCGAGACTGAGGCGTATAGCGTCACGCCCGTTCTCGGAAATTGCAGCGAGGCGCAACGCGTCGCGCACCGCGTCGCGCGGCGGCGTCGAAAGGCGATAGCTTTCGGGGAAAGCAATCTCTCGCGGCGAACCCTGCGGCTCAAGGCGACGCCGCTTCATGACGCGATCGTAAAGCTTGCAAAACTCCAGCTCCCAACTCATCTTCGCCTGCACATTGTCGCGATTGACGCGTCGAGCGCCATTGCCGTAATTGAAACGACGGTCGTTTAGTGGAGTTGCTTCTTCATCTCGAGCACGTTCCCGCACTCCGTTCTTCGATACTCGACGGTGTCCATCAATGCGCGAATAAAAAAGAGTCCGCGTCCGCGCTCATGCAATTCGTCAACCTGTGGCGCGCCGAAGCTTGCGAGATCGAATCCCTGGCCGTGGTCAAAAACGCGCACGCAAAGATCGCAATTTTCGTAAGAGAGAAAAATCCTCACGCGGTCATGGTCGTCGCTCGGCGAGCCGTATTGGATCGCGTTGGTCACGGCTTCGGTGACCACGAGATTGAGGTTATAGGCGAGCGCCTCGCGATCCGCGTCGCCAGCGTCGATCTCCTTAGCGATGAGCTCAGTTATGTTGCCGATCAGGCGGAGATATCGCGTTTGATTGGGAATCTGGATATCCAGATTGAGGATCGTCTCCGGCGCGCCGCACATGCGAACCTCCGCCTCATTCGCTCAAGGCTTCTTGAAGGCCCGAATAGATTTCGAAAACGCGTTGCAATCGGGTCAGCTCGAACATGGAGCGAACGCGCGGCTGCAAGCCGGCGAGCGCGAACCTGGCCGACCGGTGCGCCGCGTTTTTGTGTCCCGAGAGGAGAGCTCCCAACCCCGAGCTGTCGATGAACTGCACATTGCGCAGATCAACGAGAACGTCGCGGCAGCCATCTTCGAACAGCTTGAGGATTCGATCCTTCAGCTCCCCGGAATTGTGCGCGTCAAGGCGCTCTTCCTTCAGCGTGAGGATGGTCTTGCCGCCACGCTCTTCGGTTAGAACCTTCATAGCTAAGCCTCAGTTTTTGTCCCGATAGGACTACGAGTAATTACATAGTCGTCGGCGTGATCTTGAAAATGGGTCGGCTTTCCCGGACGCAGATTCCCCCACCCACACAATCGGACGCCAATCTTTCGCGCTCGCGACGCTGAGGCAATCGCTAAATTCAAGAGACCGGGCAGAACACAGCCGACACGCGCCCATGGCGATCGGCTGCACGCGAGCATCGAAGCATCGTAGGTCGGGCGCTGCGCCCGCACGCAGCGCCTTGGGCGTCAGGGCGCTGAAAGATCGAGCATCGCGGCGGCGAGGAATCGTCCCGCCTCGCCGCCGGACACCGCGCGATGATCGAATGTGAGGCTCAACGGCATGACGCGACGTCCGACGACGGCCCCTTGATGGACGACGGGCTCTCGGCGTATGCGCCCGGCCCCGAGAATGGCCACGGTGGGAGGCACGACGACAGGCGCGGCATAACGGCCAGCTATGACGCCGAAATTGGAGAGCGTGATCGTGGCTCCGCGCATCTCTTCCGGCGGAACGCGGCGAGCCGTCAGATCGGCGCGCATGCGGTCGATGCCCGCACGCAGGTCGGCTGGGTCGCGCGCGCCAACGTCCCGGAGCACTGGAACGAAGAGCCCCTCCGGCATATCGACGGCGACGCCGAGGTCGATCTTGCGAAGCACGCGACGCGCGAGGGCCCCCGTCTCGAACCAGGCGTTCAGCGAAGGCTCCGCCCGGCAACCGGCCACGAGCGCGCGGATGAGCCTCACGGTGACGTCCTCGCCCGGCAACCAGGAGTCGATGTCGACGTCGTCCATGATCGTCGCCGCGGCGACCTCCGCTTGAGCGAGCGCCATGTTCTGGGCCATGGAGCGGCGAAAGCCGCGCAAAGGCTCGGCAGGTTCGGCTTCGCTCAAGATTCTCGCGACACGCTGCACGTCGTTCGCCGTGATCACGCCGTCGGCACCCGAGGGGGTCACCAAGGCGAGCTCGACTCCGAGCTTATGGGCGAGCGCGCGGACGGCCGGCGTCGCGCGAACGCCCGCGCCCCCGTGACCGACCGTGTGCACGCTCTCGGCGAGCACATGGGAACCGGATTGGACGGCGCCGACGACCGTTCCGGCGTCTTCGCTCTCTCCGCCTTGGCCTTCGAAACCGACGAGGGGGGCGCCGATGTGAACGATGTCGCCAATCTCAGCGAAGAGCCGCGCGACGCGTCCTGCATAAGGCGACGGAATCTCCACGACCGCTTTCGCCGTCTCGACGGCGAGGAGCGGGGCGTCGACCGTGATCGTGTCTCCCGGCCGCACGCGCCATTCTACAAGCTCGGCTTCCTGAAGCCCTTCGCCGAGGTCAGGCAGTTTGAATATTTTCACGCTGACTCCATGCATTTTTGCACCGCGTCCACAATTCGTTCGACGCTTGGCATGTATTGCTTCTCGAGCTTTGAGAGCGGCACGACGACATCGTAGCCCGTGACGCGCGTCACGGGCGATAGAAGAGAGTAGAGCGCGCGCTCGGCGACCTCCGCGGCGATCTCGGCGCCAAAGCCGGCGGTCCGCGGCGCTTCGTGGACAATCACGCAGCGGCCCGTTTTTTCGACGGACTTCAAAATGGTCTCCGAATCATAGGGCTTGAGCGTGGCGAGATCGACGACCTCGATTTCGACGCCCCGCTGCGCCAGCGCCTCGGCCGCGCTCATGACCTCGGCGTGGGAGGCGCCCCAGGTGACGACAGTGGCGTCGCGACCCTCGCGAGAAATGAAACAGGCGTCGAGGGGAAGAGCCTCGCCGTCGTCCACGACCTTTTCTCGAAACAGCCGGTAGAGGCGCGTGGGCTCAAGGAAGACGACCGGATCGGGATCGCGAATCGCCGCGAGCAGGAGTCCATAAGCGCGCGCAGGGGTCGACGGCGCGACGACACGGAGCCCTGGCATATGCGCGAACATCGCCTCCGGACTTTCCGAATGGTGCTCGGGCGCATGGATCCCGGCGCCGCAAGGCGAGCGCAGCACCATCGGGCAAGTCAGCCGGCCCTGGGTGCGGTGACGCAGCCGCGAGGCGTGATTGATCATCTGGTCGATGGTCGGGTAGATGAACCCCGAAAATTGAATTTCCGCGACGGGCTTCAGACCCATCGCCGCCATGCCGATGGCCACCCCGGCAATTCCCGCTTCCGCAAGCGGCGTGTCGATGACGCGCTCTCGACCAAAGCGCGCCTGAAGACCGTTTGTCGCGCGGAACACGCCGCCATTCACGCCGATGTCCTCGCCGAGCAGCACGACCGTGGGATCGCGCGCCATTTCGAAACCGAGCGCCAGATCGATGGCTTCGACGAGTGTGATTTCAGCCATGCCGGCCTCCCGAAGGCGGCGCGTGACGGCGCGCTTCGTCACGCTGGCGGAGCATCGAGGGCGGCAGCGTCGCAAAGAGATTGTCGAACATGAAGTCGGATGTCGGAGCCGGAGTCGCGAGATAGCTCGCCACCTCTCTTTCGACTTCCTCGCCGCAATCTTTGAGCATTGCCGTTTCCTGCTCCTTCGACCAGAGCCCGCGCGCGACGAGCAGCGTCCGCAACCGTCCGATGGGCTCATTCGCCCATGCCGCGCGCACGGCCTCGGGATCGCGATAGCGCGTAGCGTCGTCGGCGGTGGTGTGGTCGCCAAGACGATAGGTTAGCGCCTCGATCACCGACGGGCCGGCTCCGCTTCGCGCTTTCTCGATGGCGCTGCGCGCCGCCTGATGAACGGCGAGCACGTCATTGCCGTCGACCTGGAGTCCTTCGACCCCCGCGGCGATGGCTTTCTGCGCCAGCGTCTGGGCGGCGCTTCCGAGAGCGCGCGGGGTCGAGATGGCCCATCCGTTGTTGTTGATGACGACGACGAGGGGGACCCGCCACACGCCCGCCATGTTGAGCGCCTCGTAAAAACCGCCGTTCCCTGTTCCGCCGTCGCCGATGAAGCAGACGACCGCCCGCTCCTCCTTGCGCAACTTGAATGCGTAGGCGGCCCCGACAGCGTGCGCCACTTGCGTGCCGACCGGCACGCAAATCGGGAAATCGGCTCTGGCGTTCGCGAAGTCGCTGCCGCGCTCGTCGCCTCCCCAGTAGAGCAGGATTTCCCTCATCCTGACGCCGCGTAGGAACTGAGCGGCGTGATCTCGATAGGAAGGGACCAGCAAGTCCTCGCGGCGCATCGCCGCGGCGACGCCGACTCCGACCGCCTCCTGCCCGAGCGCGGAGGCGAATGTCCCGAGCTGCCCGGTGCGTTGCAGCGCGATAGCCTTCGCGTCGAACGAGCGCGCGCGGCTCATCGCGCGATGAAAGCCGACCAGCAGCTCCCCGTCTTCAGCGATCGTTCCCGCCGATTCGCTCGGCTGGCCCGCCGGCGAGAGCAGCTGGAGGTAATCGACGTGAAAATCAAACCCCATGATGCAATCCCGCTGCGCGACTCGATGTTTCGCTCTCAAGCTGAATTAGTGCGGACGGATATCCTGGTCAGGCGCCCGGACCGATTTTTGTCGCGCCGCCGCAGCACGGACCGTTTTCCAAGGCGCCGCGTCGCGAATTTCAGTTCATACGCTCGATTGCGAGCGCCGTGGCTTCCCCGCCACCGATGCAGAGGGCCGCGACGCCGCGACGAAACCCGTATCTTTCCAACGCAGCGAGCAGCGTGACGATGATCCGGGCGCCCGAAGCGCCGATCGGATGGCCGAGCGCGCAGGCGCCGCCATGGATATTTACCCTGTCTTGCGAAAGCCCGAGGTCGTTCATGGCCGCCATGACGACCACGGCGAACGCCTCGTTGATCTCGAAGAGGTCAACTTCGTCGCGCGTCCAGCCGACGCGCTGGAGCACCTTCTCGATCGCCGCGATCGGCGCGGTCGGAAAGTCGCGCGGAGCCGCGGCGTGCGTGGCGTGGCCGAGGACGGCGGCGAGTGGGGTGAGGCCGGCGGAGCGCGCCGCTTCGTCCGTTGTCAGAACCAAGGCGGCCGCGCCGTCCGAGATCGAGCTCGCATTCGCGGCGGTGATCGACCCGTCGGAGGCGAAGACCGGCTTCAATCTGGGTATCTCGTCCAGATTGGCCCTTTGCGGCGTCTCGTCGACGTCGACCGTCCGCGTCTTCTCCCTGCCGGAGATTCGCACGGGGATGATTTCGGCGTCGAAAGCTCCTTCTGCCGCCGCGCGACGGGCCCGCGTAAGCGACTCGATTGCGTAGTCGTCCTGCTCTTTTCGCGTGAATTGGTAGGTTCTGGCGCAGTCCTCGGCGAAGGACCCCATCAAACGCCCCTTCTCATAGGCGTCCTCGAGCCCGTCGAGAAACATGTGATCGATGAGCTTGCCGTGCCCCATTCGATAGCCGGCGCGGGCGCGAGTCAGGAGATAGGGCGCGTTGCTCATGCTCTCCATGCCGCCGGCGACGATCGCGCGCGCGCTTCCGGCGTAGAGCGCGTCGTGCGCCAGCATGATCGCCTTCATGCCCGATCCGCACATTTTGTTGATGGTCACGCATCCCGTGGCTTCCGACAGGCCGGCAGTGAGCGCCGCCTGGCGAGCGGGAGCTTGGCCGAGGCCAGCCGGAAGCACGCAGCCCATGCAGACCTCGTCGATGCTCTCGGCGGGCGCCCTCGACCGATCCAAGGCGGCCGCTATCGCGCAGGCGCCGAGCTCGGGCGCAGTCAGATCCTTCAACTGGCCCTGAAAGGCGCCAATCGGCGTGCGCGCCGCGCCAACGATTACCACGGAGCGGGACGAATTCATCTTCGAGCTTCCTTCTCGATAGGAAGACGCCTCAGGCTTGACGCGCTTCCATCCAAGACTCCCGGGCTTCCGACCGCGCCCACTTTTCGAACCTCGGCGGCGCGTCCTCCGTCCCAGCCAGAAGCGCCGCAATCGTCGCGTCGTCGACCTCGGCAAGAGTTGCCGGCGACCAATTCGGGCTCTTGTCCTTGTCGATGATGGCGGCGCGAACGCCCTCATGAAGATCATTCGTGTCGAGCAAGGCGCAGGCCACGCAAAACTCCCGCAGAAGGCAGTTCTCAGGGCTGTCCGAGCGCTTGGCGCGTCTCAGAAGCTCATGCGTGAGCCGCAGGCTCGTCGGCGACTTGCGTTGGAGCTCCCGCGCAGCCTCCTGCGCGAAAGCCGATCCCGCGAAGACGAGCGCCGCGATGATATCCTCGATGCGCTCATGCGTCATGACCTCATGCAGAATCGCTCGATGCTCCTGAAGGAAGCTCTGTCCCGGCGCGCAGGCCACATTGAGCAGCGCGGCGTCCACGTCCTGCGGTGCCGCACAATGCTCGAGAGACGAGATCAGTCTAGCGATGTCTCCAGAGTTGATGCAGAGGTCCGCGAGTCCGGCGTAGATCGCATCGGCGGCTCCGACAGTCGCGCCGGAAAGACCCATGTAAACGCCCGCCTCTCTTTCGCGCGTGAGCAGCCACGTCGCTCCCACGTCGGGAATGAAGCCGATGCCCGTCTCCGGCATGGCGAGGCGCGTCCGTTCCGTCACTAGGCGACGATTTCCATGCGCGGAAACGCCAACGCCGCCGCCCATGACGATCCCGTCCATCAACACGACATAAGGCTTGGGGAAAGAGGCAATCCGCGCGTTCAGGCGATATTCCTCGCGCCAGAACTGCTTATAGGGGTTCTCTCCCGCGCCGCGCCACTCGAAAAGCCCGCGGATGTCGCCGCCCGCGCAAAATCCGCGCTCGCCCGCGCCCGTGACCAGAACGGCGATCGTCCCCTCGTCCTCGCCAAACTCGTCCAGCGCTCGCGCGAAGCGCCGCACCATTTCCAGCGTCAGACTGTTCAACGCTTTCGGGCGGTTCAACCGGATATGGCCCAGACGACCGAGGCGCGAGACAAGGACGTCGCTTTCGCTCATGGGCCGTCTCCGCTCCGACGATCGACAAGCTGGCTCGTGAGGAGGGAGCGCGCGACGATCATCCGCATGATCTCGTTCGCGCCTTCCAGAATCTGATGGACCCGCAAGTCGCGCACGATCTTCTCGACTCCATAATCGCTCAGATAGCCGTAGCCGCCGTGGAGCTGGAGCGCGTCATTGGCGACCTCGAACCCGGCGTCCGTGGCCACGCGCTTCGCCATAGCGCAAAGCGTCGTCGCATCACTGGCCGAGGCGTCGAGCGCCGCCGCCGCGCGCCAAAGCAAAGCGCGCGCGGCCTCCAATTTCGTCGTCATATCGGCGAGACGAAATTGCAAAGCCTGGAATTCGTCGAGACGGCGGCCGAAGGCTGTCCGTTCCCCCATATAGGCGAGGGTCTTGTCGAGCGCCGCTTGCCCCCCGCCAAGCGAGCAGGCGCCGATGTTCAATCGCCCACCGTCCAAGCCGGCCATGGCGATCTTGAATCCCTCCCCCTCGCGGCCGAGGAGGTTCGACGCCGGCACGCGGCAATCCTCGAAGCTCAAGGCGTGCGTGGGCTGGGCGTTCCAGCCCATCTTGCGCTCGGCGGCGCCGAGAGTAAGGCCGGGGCTTTCGCCCTCGACCAGAAAGGCCGAAACGCCGCGCGGACCGTCGCCGCCAGTCCGCGCCATCACGATATAAAGGTGATCGCGCCCGCCGGCGCCGGCGCCGGAAATGAACTGCTTTTCGCCGCGCAACACATAATCGCCGCCGCGGCGTTCAGCGCGCGTCCGAAGCGCCGCAGCGTCGGACCCGGAGCTGGGCTCCGTAAGGCAGTAGCTCGACAAAACCTGCATCGTCGCGAGTCGCTGCGACCAGTCACGGCGTTGCGCCTCCGAGCCGAAGCGATCGATCATCCAAACGCACATGTTGTGTATGGAAATATAGGCCGCGATGGTCGGACAGCCCATCGCCAAAGCTTCGAAAATCATTACGGAGTCGAGGCGCGCAAGCCCCACGCCGCCATACTCCTCGGAAGCGTTGATCGCGGCGAAGCCGAGAGCCGCAGCCTCGCGCAGCACGTCCAGCGGGAAGTGCTTCTCCCTGTCCCAGCGCAGGGCGTCGGGGGCAAGCCTTTCGCGGGCGAAGCCCATCGCGGTCTCGCGCATCGCCTGTTGATCGGCCGACGATCCGAAAAGCGACGCCATTCCCCATCCTTCCCGAGCCGAATGTATCGCGAAACGAGGGCCGGGCAAGTGCGCGGGACTTACGCCTGCGCTTCGGACGCCTGCATCGCGCGCCGGCGAGAAGCGTGTGCGCGCGCGACCGCGCTTTCCGGCGCGCGGCCGAGTCGGAGCGCCACGGCGGCGCCGGCCTCAAGCAGCGCGCCGAGATCAACGCCGGTGTCGACGCCCATCCCATTCAGCATATAGACGACGTCTTCGGTCGCGACGTTTCCCGACGCTCCGGGCGCATAAGGACATCCTCCAAGACCGCCAACGGAGGCGTCGATCACGGCGACGCCCGCTTCGAGGCAAGCGAAAATATTAGCGAGCGCCTGGCCGTAAGTGTCGTGGAAATGAACCGCGAGATTTTCCAGTCCGACGTCTCTCGCGACAATGTCGATCAGCGCGCGCGCCGCAAAGGGCGTGCCGACGCCGATCGTATCGCCGAGAGAAATCTCGCTGCAGCCTAAAGCGCGGAGTTCACGCGCGACCGCCGCCGTCTGCTGCGGCGCGACCGCTCCTTCATAGGGGCAGCCGAGCGCGCAGGAGACATAGCCGCGCGCCCGCACGCCCTGCCGTCTCGCCTCGGCGACGACCTGCGAGAAGCGGTCCAGACTCTCCGCAATCGAACAATTGATGTTGCGCTCGGAAAAGCTCTCTGTGGCCGCGGCGAAGACGGCGATTTCCCTTGCGCCCGCTGCGAGCGCGGCGGACAGGCCGCGCAGGTTCGGCACGAGGACCGACAGTCGCAGATCGGATCGCAGTCCCAGTCGTTGCAAAACTTCACGCGTCGTCGCCATTTGCGGCGCGGCCGCGGGGGACACGAAGCTCCCGACTTCAATGCGGGTCAGCCCGGCCCTCGCGAGCGCTTCGATGAGTTCCGCCTTGCCTTCGACTGAGAGGATTTGAGCCTCGTTCTGAAGGCCGTCGCGCGGTCCCACCTCGACGATCTCGACGCGTTTGGGAAACGTCATCGGCGCGCTCTCCTCAACCTTCCGCGCCGGGAGCCGGCGCATGGTCTTCAGCGATGTAGGCCAGAGTCGCGCCCTCAGGGACCCAGTCGCCCTCCCGACAGTCGAGGCCGGCGATAGTTCCATCGCGCGGCGCGCGCAGCACGAACTCGGTCTTCATCACCTCCAGCGTCACGACGCCGGCCCCCGCTTTCACGCTTTGGCCATTCGCGGCGTAGACGCGCGCCACGCGGGCAGGCAGAGGCGCAATCATGCGACGATCGCCCTCGCTGTCGCGAGAGGCGACCCGCAGAGGATCGCGGAGAGCAAGCGCGTAATTGCGGCCGTTTAGAACGATCACGATACGCGCCGCATGGCGGACGACGCCGATCTCGCGCCAGACGCCGTTCAGGCAAAGACGCATTCCTGCGTCGAACGAGGCGAACTCTGCCTGAGCCGCTTGACCGTTCATTTCGAATTCAAAGGCGTCGTCGCGCTCCGGGTGCAGCCGAAGCTTGATCGTCCGGTCGTCCATCAGGAATTCGACTTCGGCGCACTGCCTGCCGTCTAATCTCCAGCCGTCCGCCGTGGCCCAGGGCGTGAAGACGCCGCCATGCCTTTCGGCCGCCGCCCGCGCCTTGTGGCGCAGGTCAGAAAACCAGACGGCGGCGCCCGCGGCGAGCACAAACGGTTCCTCTTCCGGCGTGAGCGGCGGCGCGAGGATCAATCGCGCGGCGTTCGCCTCGACCGAGGTCGTGTCGTAGACGCCGGCCTCGAGCCAAGCCTCCCGGCAGAGCGCCCGTAGAAAGTCGAGATTCGTCGCGACGCCGACGATCTCGAACTGCTCGAGCGCTCGCCGCAACCGCTGCAACGCTACGGGACGGTCGTCGCCCCACACGATGAGCTTGGCGAGCAGCGAGTCATAATAGGGCGTGACGCGGTCGCCGATGCGCACGCCCGAGTTGACGCGCACATGCTCCTCGAGCCTCGGCAGCCGCAGTCGATCAATGACGCCCGTGGAAGGCAGGAATTCCAGCTCGGGATTCTCTGCGCAAATGCGCGCCTCGATCGCACAGCCTTTCGGATGAAGGTCCGCCTGCCCCATCGGCAGCGTCTCGCCGGCGGCGACGCGCAGCTGCCACTCGACGAGATCCTGCCCCGCCACCATCTCGGTGATCGGGTGCTCGACTTGCAATCGTGTATTCATCTCCAGGAAATAGAAGCGGCCGTCCTCAACCAGAAACTCGACGGTGCCGGCGCCAAGATACCCGACGCTCCTTGCGGCGGTCACCGCCGCCTGCCGCATGGCCTCGCGCAGCTCCGGCGCCAGGCCCGGCGCCGGCGTCTCTTCCAGGATCTTCTGGCGGCGGCGCTGCAAGGAGCAATCCCGCTCCGAAAAGGCGAGGCAACCGCCTTCCGCATCGGAAAAAATCTGGACTTCCACGTGCCGTGCGCGCGTCAGACGCCGCTCGAGCAACACGCGTCCCTCGCCGAAGGCCGAGAGCGCTTCACGCGAGGCGGCTGCGACGGCGTCTTGCAACTGCTCCATGCTTTCGACGAGACGCATGCCGCGTCCGCCGCCGCCGCTCGACGCTTTCGCGAGCAGCGGAAATCCGACCCGTCGCGCTTCTCTTTCCAAGGTCTCCGGATCTGTCGCGTCCCCGTGGTAGCCGGGAATGATCCGGACGCCCGCGCGCTCCATCAGCGACTTCGCGCTCGCCTTCGGCCCCATCAATCTCATGGCTGACGCCAACGGGCCGATGAAGACCAGCCCCGCCGCCGTGCAGGCCTCGGCAAAAGCCGGATTCTCGGAAAGAAAGCCATAGCCCGGGTGGATCGCCTCGGCGCCGCTGCGCTTGGCCACGTCGAGGATTTTGTCGATCGCCAGATAGCTCTCCCGCGCGGGCGCCGCTCCGATCAGCCAGGCCTCGTCGGCCTGCTCCACATGCATCGATCCGGCGTCGGCGTCGGAGTAGACCGCAACCGTCTCAATTCCGAGCCGGCGCGCGGTGCGCATGATCCGACAGGCGATCTCGCCGCGGTTAGCGATCAGCAGCTTGCGAAACATTGGCCTCGTTCCCGCCGCCGACCCATCTCGGAGCGCGCTTCTCAAGGAAAGCGCTCAATCCCTCTCGCCCCTCGCCGGAAGCTCGTAGCGCCGCCAGAAGACGCGCCGAATCCTGCTCGAGGCCGTCGTCGATGCTTCGCCCTGCGCAAGCCGCGATAAAGGCCTTGGCCTGTTTCTGCGCGCTCGGCGCGCAACGCGACAAAGCTTCGAGGATCCCCGCGAGCATTTCGTTCGCCACGCCCTCGGGCGCCGCCTCGTGAACGAGCCCGATTTCGCGCGCCCGCGCCGCAGGAATTGTTTCCGCCGTCAGCATGAGGCGTCGGGCTTGGCGAGCTCCGATCGCGCGGATGACATAGGGGCCGATCGCCGCCGGCATGATGCCGAGCCTCGCCTCGCTCATACAGAAGGTCGCACGCTCCGTCGCGATCGCGATGTCGCAGCAGGCGATGAGTCCGACGCCGCCGCCATAGGCCGCTCCATGAACGAAGGCGATCGTCGGCTTCGGGAAGCTGTCGAGCAGCCGCATCATCCGCGCCAGGGCTTGAGAGTCGATGAGGTTTTCCTCGAAGGACGCGCCAGCCATGCGGCGCATCCACTCTATGTCGCCACCCGCGGAGAAGCTCCGTCCCGCGCCGCGGATCACCAGGATACGCACGGCCTCATTCTCGGCCAACTGCCGAAAAGTCGCCGTCAGAAGAGCCACAACCGCATCATCGAAGGCGTTATGGCGCTCCGGACGATTAAGCGTCAAAGTCACGACGCCGCGGGCGTCGGAGGAAAGAAGCAGGTCAGGCATAGCGCTCTCACATCCGAAATAATCCGAAGCGCGTCTCCTCAATCGGAGAATGCGCGCTGACCGCGATACAAAGCCCAAGCGCGCGTCGCGTGTCAGCGGGATCGATGACGCCGTCGTCCCAAAGCCGCGCGCTCGAATAGAGAGGCTGGCCCTGGCGCTCATATTGTTCGCGTATCGGAGCCTGAACCGCGGCCTCCTCCGCTTCGCTTAAGCTTACGCCCCGGGCCTCAAGCGCGTCACGCCGGATTCGGGAGAGAACGCGCGCCGCCTGCTCCCCGCCCATCACGCTGATGCGCGCATTGGGCCACATCCACAGAAAGCGCGGGGAATAGGCGCGCCCGCACATGGCGTAATTGCCCGCGCCGAAGCTGCCGCCGACGATGACCGTGAATTTCGGCACGGCTGCGGTGGCGACGGCCGTCACGAGCTTTGCGCCATCCTTGGCGATTCCGCCGGCCTCGTATTTGGCGCCGACCATGAAGCCGGTCGTATTCTGGAGAAAGACCAGCGGCGTGCGCCGCTTGGCGGCGAGCTCGATGAAGTGCGCGCCCTTTAGAGCGCTCTCCGAGAAGAGAATCCCATTATTTGCGAGGATGGCGACGCGATAGCCGAAGATATGTGCGAATCCCGTCACCAGCGTCGTCCCATAGAGCGGCTTGAATTCATCGAAGGCGCTGTCGTCGACGATGCGCGCGATCACTTCCCTTGCGTCATAGGCTTGGCGCGCATCGACCGGCGCGAGCCCGCGCAGTTCCTCTGCCGGGTAGCGCGGCGGCTGCGGCGGCTGCGCAATCCGCATGTGGATTTCCGCTTCGCCGAGATTGGCGATCGCCCGGCGCGCCAGCTCCAGCGCGTGGCGGTCGTCTTCGGCATAGTGATCGACGACGCCGGAGCGACGGCTATGCACGTCGGCTCCTCCTAGGTCCTCGGCGGTCACGACCTCGCCTGTCGCAGCCGCGACGAGCGGCGGGCCAGCGAGAAAGATCGCGCCCTCCCCGCGAACGATGATCGCTTCGTCGGACATTGCCGGAACATAGGCGCCGCCGGCCGTGCACAATCCCATCACGACGGCGATTTGCGCAACGCCTTTGGCCGACATCTGCGCCTGGTTGTAGAAGATGCGCCCGAAATGATCGCGATCGGGAAAGACTTCATCCTGCGTCGGCAAATTGGCGCCGCCGGAGTCGACGAGATAGATGCAAGGCAGCCGATTCTCGGCGGCGATTTCCTGCGCGCGCAGATGTTTTTTCACCGTGATCGGGAAATAGACGCCGCCCTTCACCGTGGCGTCATTCGCGACGATCATGCACAGCCGGTCGCAAACTCGACCGACGCCGGCGACGACGCCGCCACAGGCGACCCCGTCGTCATGAAGCCCGTACGCCGCGAAGCGTCCGATTTCGAGAAAGGGCGAGAGCGGATCGATCAGCGCCTCGATCCGCTCGCGCGCCAGCATCTTGCCGCGCGCCATGTGACGCGATCGCGCCTTTTCTCCGCCGCCGAGCTGAATCCGATCGAAGGCCTGCCGCAGCTCAGCGAGGCGCAGAGTCATCGCGGCGAGATTTCTCTCGTAATCCGAAGATGTGACGTCAACTGAAGATGACAACACAGGCGCTTTGTCCTTTTTTGGCAATTTCGACAGCGAGCGATCAAGCGCTTTCCTCGAACAGCTCGCGTCCAATCAGCATTCGGCGGATCTCGCTGGTGCCCGCGCCGATTTCGTAGAGCTTCGCGTCGCGCAGCAGACGCCCCGTCGGATAATCGTTCATATAGCCGTTGCCGCCGAGACACTGAATCGCCTGGAGCGCCGTCTGCGTCGCGCGCTCGGCGGCGAAGAGAATGGCGCCGGCCGCATCCTTTCGCGACACGCGACCGACGTCGCAAGCCCTCGCCACCGCATAGACGTAAGCGCGGGTTGCGCTCAGAGCGGTGTACATGTCGGCGAGCTTGCCCTGCATGATCTCGAATTCGCCGATCGAACGGCCGAACTGCTTGCGATCGTGCATGTAGGGGAGAACGACGTCCAAACAGGCGCGCATGATGCCGATCGGGCCTCCTGCGAGAATGGCCCGCTCGTAATCCAATCCGCTCATCAGCACGTTGATCCCGCGATCCGGCTCGCCGAGAACATTATCGGCCGGGACCTCGCAGTCTTCGAACAAAAGCTCGCAGGTGTTGGAGCCGCGCATGCCGAGCTTGTCCAGCTTCGGCATGCGGCGCAATCCCTTGAAGGCTCCTTCGACGATGAAGGCCGTGATCCCGTGCGCGCCCGCGCTGGGCAAGGTTTTGGCGTAAACGATCACGATGTCGGCGTCGGGGCCGTTGGTCACCCACATTTTGTCGCCGTTCAGCACGTACCCTTCGCCGCGCCGTTCCGCGCGCATCTGCATGTTGACGATATCGGAGCCGGCTGTGGGCTCCGACATCGCGAGCGCGCCGACATGCTCTCCCGAAATCAGCTTCGGCAGATAGCGCCGCTTTTGCTCCGGCGCGCCGTTGCGTTGAATCTGATTGACGCAAAGATTGGAGTGCGCGCCATAGGAAAGACCGACAGAGGCCGAGGCGCGGCTGATTTCCTCCATCGCAACAACATGGGCGAGATAGCCGAGGGCGACGCCCCCGTATTCCTCGGGAACCGAGACGCCGAGGAGCCCCATATCTCCCAACTTGCGCCATAGGTCGGAGGGAAATGTATTATCCGCGTCGATCCGCGCCGCGCGCGGCGCGATTTCGCGCGCGGCAAATTCGGCGACGCTGCGGCGAAGCATCTCGGCCTCGTCGCCCAGTCCAAAATCCGTATCCGGGACCCAATGACGCATCGAGGCACCTTGAGCGGCTCACGTGAGACCTGGCCGTTATATTTCGTCCCTTCGTAGGCGTTTCAAGGCGGCGCCGACGCAGCCATCTGCGCAAAGAACTTCAGCGACTCTGGATTAGGGAGCGCCTCGCGATTCTTCACGGGACGGCCATGCACGACGTCGCGGACCGCGAGCTCGACGAGCTTCCCGGAGCGCGTGTGGGGGAGCTCGGGAGCTTCGATGATCGCCGCAGGAACATGCCGCGGCGAGGCCTCTTCGCTGAGCCTGCGTTTGATGCAGGCGCTCAGCTCGGCGCTCAGACTCTCGCCGGAGCGAAGCTTGACGAAGAGCAGTATGCGCTGGCCGCCGCGCGCTTCCTGACCGACGGCCACACATTCCTCGATCTGCGGCAGGGATTCGACGATTCGGTAGATTTCCGCGGTGCCGATGCGCACGCCTTGAGGTTTGAGCGTCGCGTCGGAGCGCCCGTGGATGACGAAGCCACCTGACCCGGTCTCGGTCGCGAAGTCGCCATGGCGCCAAACATTGGAATAGCTTGAGAAGTAAGCGTTCCGATACTTTTCGTAGCCAGGATCGTTCCAGAAGCCGACCGGCATCGAAGGGAACGCCTGAGTGCAGACGAGTTCGCCCTCGGCTCCGAAAATGCGGTGGCCCTCTTCGTCCCAGACTTCGACGGCCATGCCGAGGCCCACGCCCTGAATCTCGCCGCGAATGACGGGAGACCAGGGATTGCCGAGCACGAAGCAGGAGAGGATGTCGGTTCCGCCGCTGATCGACGCAAGCTGCGTCTCCGGCGCGACCTCCCGGTAGACGTAATCGAACCCCTCCGGAGAGAGCGGCGAGCCTGTCGAAGCGAGGAGGCGCATTGCGCCGAGGTCATGGGTTTTCCGGGGCGCGACGCCGAGCTTCTGCGCTGCGCGCAGGAACCCCGCCGAAACGCCGAAGAGTGCCGCCTGTTCGCGCTCGGCGAGATCGAAGAGAACGGCGCCGTCGCGATCCATGGGAAAACCGTCATAGAGCAGGATCGTCGCGCGGCTCGCGAGCGCTGAGGCGAGCCAGTTCCACATCATCCATCCGGTCGTCGTCGCGTAGAACACACGATCTCCGGCGCGCATGTCGCAGTGGAGTTGATGTTCCTTCATATGCTGCAAGAGCGTGCCGCCGGCGCCGTGAACGATGCATTTGGGCGCGCCCGTCGTGCCGGAAGAGAACACGACGTAGAGCGGATGATCGAAAGGCAGAAGCGCAAAATTCAACGCGGCGCCATCGTGCGCCGTGATCGCGTCGGACCAAAGTCGCGCATTCAGGAACCCTTCGAGCGCCGGAGCATCGCGAACGTAAGGCGCGACGAGCACGCTCGTTAAACCTGGCAGGCCGGCGGCGATTTCGCGCGCCTGCGCCAAACGATTGCAGGCCTCTCCCTTAAAGAAATAGCCGTCGCAGACGATCAACGCCTTGGGCCCGATCTGGCCGAACCGATCGAGGACGCCGGCCACGCCAAAGTCAGGTGAACACGACGCCCAAACGGCCCCAAGGCTCGCTGCCGCCAGCATGCCGACGATGGCCTCCGGCCCATTGTGGAGATAAGCCGCGACACGATCCCCTGGCTCAACGCCGTGACCGCGCAAATAGGCTGCGAGCGCCGCGACTTGCCGCTTCAGCGCGCCGAAGTCGAGCGTGCGACGCTCTTGCCGCTCGCCCTGAAAGACGATTGCCGAATTGGCGTCGGCGCGCGGACGCAGCAGATTTTGGGCGAAGTTGAGCCGAGCTTGCGGAAACCAGCGCGCGCCGGGCATCTTTGCGCCCTCTTCCAGGACGACCTGGCCCTTCTCGCCAATGATTTCGCAAAAATCCCAAAGTTTTGACCAGAAGGCCTCGCGCTGGGCAACGCTCCAGGCGTGAAGAACGGGGTAATCGAACGCCTCCGCATAGGCCGCGGTTTCCGGATCCGTGCGGGCGAAAGCGGTGAGAAGCGCCGCGGCTTGACGCTCCGGATCGGGTTTCCAGAGGATGTCCATCGATAGGTCCGCTCCTGCGCCTTTGACGCTACTGAAGCTGGCGCGGGCGCGCCCAGCGACAAGGGCTGGCAGCGCAGCCCCGGGAAGACGGGCGGGCCTGCGGGAGATCGGGCTGAAAATTGAACGGCGATGCTCCATATAGCGCTCTAAGCATCGGATAAGGGCCCCGCAGGAGGGGCGCGCATGGAGAAGCTCTCGTCGTCCCCCATCAGAAACCGCTACGCTGCAGCCCGCCGCAACGCGGATTGGACCATCGATCAGGATTGGCCCTCCTACTCGCCCGAGGAGCACGACCGGTGGGACCGGCTCTTCGCCCGGCAGGCCAAATTGCTGCCCGGCCGCGCCTGCGAGGCCTTTCTGGCAGCGCAAGCGAAGCTGGAGCTTTCGCGCGCCGGCGTTCCGGATTTTGCGGATTTGAGCAAACGGCTTTCGGCTTTGACCGGCTGGAGCGTCGTCGCTGTCGCGGGGCTCATTCCCGACGAAGCCTTCTTCGAGCATCTCGCCAACCGACGCTTTCCCGCCGGGGCGTTCATTCGTCCCGAGGCCGAATTCGATTATCTCGAGGAGCCGGATGTCTTCCATGACGTGTTCGGTCACGTCCCGCTGCTCGCCGACCCCGTGTACGCGCGCTTCCTGCAGGCCTACGGCGAGGGCGGACGCCGCGCGCTGGGCCTTGGACAACTGCACAATCTCGCGCGACTTTACTGGTACACGGTGGAATTCGGGCTGATGCGAACGCCTGAGGGCTTACGCATATTCGGCGCCGGCATTCTCTCCTCGCCAGCCGAAACGGTGTTCAGCCTCGAGGATTCGTCGCCCAACCGCGTGCTTTTCGACCTCGAACGCGTGATGCGCACGAAATACATCATCAGCGACTTCCAGCAGACCTATTTCGTCATCGAGAGCTTCGAGACGCTGCTATGCGATTGCGACCTGGACTTTGGACCGCTCTACGAGCTCCTGCGCGCGGCGCCTGACATTGAGGCTCATGAATTGGCGCCGCAAGATCGCATTCTCACGCGGGGAGACTTCGCTTATTTCCGCGCCAAGGGTTTTGCGCCGCGTGCGGCGTGACGCGCTGCTCTATGCTGCCGAAGATCGAACGCCCCTCGAGATCGAGCATCTCGATGCGCACAATGTCGCCGGCAGCGAGAAAGCGCGTGCGCGGCGCGCCGTCGAGCAGGGTCTCGACCACCCGCTGCTCCGCGAGGCAGGAATAGCCGACCCCGCCCCGCGCGATTGGCCGTCCCGGGCCCCCCTCCGGGCCGCGGTTCGAGACCGTCCCGGAGCCGATGATCGTGCCTGCGCCGAGCGAACGGGTGAAGGCTGCATGCGCGATCAGGCGACCGAAATCGAAAGTCATGTCGCGCCCGGCGTCGGGACGACCCAGCGGCGCGCCGTTCACGAAGGATAGCAGCGGCAGGCAAAGCTTGGCCTCCCGCCACGCGTCGCCCAGTTCATCGGGCGTGACCGCCACCGGCGAAAAAGCTGAAGCCGGCTTGGATTGAAAGAAGCCGAAACCTTTCGTGACCTCGGCGGGGATCAGCTCTCGCAGGCTCACGTCGTTCACGAGCATGAGGAGCTTGATGTGCGCGTGGGCGCACGACGGGTCCACGGCCATTGGGACGTCGTCCGTCACGACAGCGACCTCGGCCTCGAGGTCGAGCCCCTGCCCCTCGTCAAGCAAAGGGATCGGGTCGCAAGGCCCAAGGAACCCGTCGGAGCCTCCCTGATAAAGGAGCGGATCGGTCCAGAAGGAGGCCGGCGTCTGCGCCCCGCGCGCCTTGCGCACGAGCTCGACGTGATTCACATAGCTCGAGCCGTCGGCCCACTGGTAGGCGCGCGGCAAAGGCGCGGCGCAGGCTTGCGGATAGAAGGGGAAGCTCGGCGTGAGGCCGTCGTCGAGCGCCGTCGCGAGGTTGGCGAGCTTCGGCTCGACATGCGTCCAATCGTCGAGCGCGGCTTGCAACGTTTTGGCAATCTCTCCGGCATCCGCCGCGCGCGCGAGGTCGCGCGTGACCACGATGAGCCGGCCGTCGCGCCCCGCCTTCAATGACGCAAGCTTCACGACGAAAGTCCTTCAGGCGAACCGTCGAAGCGCTTGCGCAAGCCGGACCAGCAGTCGGCGTAGTCTTTCTGCAGCGTCGGCAGGCTCGTCGCGTAATCGGTTAGATGCTGGGGAAGGCGCGACTCGAACATAAAGGCCAGCGAGCCGCTCAAGCGCTCCGGCTTCAGCTCGCTTGCGCGGGCATGTTCATAGGCCGTGGCGTCTGGCCCGTGCGGGCACATCGCGTTGTGCAGAGATACGCCGCCGGGCTCAAACCCTTCAGGCTTGGCGTCGTATTGGCCGAAGATCAGCCCCATGAACTCGCTCATGATGTTCACATGGTGCCAGGGCGGCCGAAACGTGTGCTCGGCGACCTGCCAGCGCTCGGGAAAGATCGCAAAATCGACGTTGGCGACGCCCGTCTCGGTCGAGGCTGAGCTGAGCACCGTGTTGATCGAAGGGTCCGGATGATCATAGAGCAGCGAGCCCATCGGACAGAAAACTCGCAAGTCATATTTGTAAGGCGCGTAGCTTCCATGCCAGGCGACCACGTCGAGCGGCGAGTGATCGAGCGCACAGTCGAAGAAGCCGCCGCCCCATTTGAACGTCAGGACGCCAGGCGCTTCCTGGTCCTCGAAGGCGGCGACGGGCGTCGCGAAATCGCGCGGGTTGGCGAGGCCATTGGCGCCGATCGCGCCGCGGTGCGGCAGGGCGAAGCGCGCGCCGTAATTCTCGCAAAGATAGCCGCGCGCGGGCCCCGCGACCAACGCGACCTTGAACTTCACGCCGCGGGGGACGACGCAGATCTCGCCCGGCGCCGCTCTGAGCCGTCCGAATTCCGTGAAGAGCTCGAGCTCTCCCTGCTGCGGGACGATCAGCATCTCCCCGTCGGCATTGCAGAAATAGGCGTTGCCCATGGACTGCGTCACAAAGAACAGATGCGCCGCCATGCCGATCCGCAGATCGGCGGCCCCTGCCGTCGTGATCGTGCGAACGCCGGCGACGAAAGTCAGTTCTTCCAGAGGGATGGGGGACGGCGACCAGCGAAACTGGCCGACGCCGGGCGCGCCAGAGGTTGCGGGCGCGGTCTTCCACAAGGGCAGATCGGTCTTGGCGAAGCGACGCGCATGCAGCACGGACGGCCGTATGCGATAGAGCCATGACCGACGGTTGACGCCATGCGGCGCGGTGAACGCGGTTCCCGAGATCTGCTCGGCGTAGAGACCATAGGCGCAACGCTGCGGCGCGTTCTGGCCTTTCGGCAAAGCCCCAGCCGCCGCTTCGGTTTCGAATTCATTTCCGAAACCCGCCATGTAAAGCAGCGCTTCGGTCATAAGCCTCATTCCGATGCTTGTTGCAAAACTCCGCGACGCAACTGATCCTCTTCCATCGCCTCGAACAGCGCGCGGAAATTCCCCTCGCCGAAGCCGTCGTCGCCCTTGCGTTCGATGAATTCGAAAAAGATCGGCCCGAGCACCGCCTGGGTGAAGATTTGCAGCAGCAGCCGCGGGGGTTGCCCGGCGTCGGCGCCTTTGCCGTCTATGAGAATTCCGAGTTCTTTCAACTGATCTACCGGCTGGCCGTGCGCCGGAATTCGGCGCTCGAGGCCATCATAGTAGGAATTCGGCGGATCGGGCATGAATTTGAGCCCCGCCGCGCGTAGCTTGGCGACGGTCTCGAAAATGTCGGTGCAGGCGCAGGCGACATGCTGCACGCCTTCGCCCCGGAAGTCGCGCAAAAACTCTTCGATCTGGCTGCTCTCGTCGGCGCTCTCATTGACGGGAATGCGTATCTTGCCGCAGGGGCTCGTCATCGCGCGGGAATGCAGACCGGTATATTTGCCCGCGATGTCGAAATAGCGGATCTGATGGAAATTGAAGATCCGCTCATACCAGCTCGCGACGCTGTCCAGATGGCCTCGATTCACATTGTTGGTGAGGTGATCGATCACCGTCAGGCCGGCGCCCGCGGGATGCGGGTCGCGCTCCCCGCTCCAGCGAAAATCCACGTCCCAGATCGAACCCTTGTCGCCGTAGCGATCGATGAAATAGATCAGCGCGCCGCCGACGCCCACGATCGCCGGAATCTCTAGCTCCATCGGACCGACGCGCGTCATGCCGGCTTTCGCCCCTCTGTGCAGCGCGCTCTGATAGGCGACGCCAGCGTCGAGCACGCGGAAACCCACGGCGCAAACCGAAGGGCCGTGGGCCTTGGCGAAGTGAGCCGCGAAACTATCGGGCTCAGCGTTGAGCACGAAGTTGATGTCGCCTTGCCGGTAGAGCGTGACGTTCTTCGAACGGTGGACGCAGACGGGGACAAAGCCCATCAGGCTGAGCAGCGCGCCGAGCTTTTCGGGTTCCGGGTGCGCGAACTCAACGAACTCGAAGCCATCGGTTCCCAGCGGATTCTTCTCGCGCGCGACATCGGTCCTAGGCGCAAATCCGACGCTTCCCATGCCTTGACCCTCCTCTAATTCTCTGAAGGTCCCGCCGAATAACTATGGCGGGCGGCGCGAAATTCGAGTCAGGGCGCGGGCATAAAGTCCAAAAGGCGACGCAACGCGAGAGCAGCCATGATCCTTCACGATTATTTCCGCTCTTCAGCCGCCTATCGGGTGCGGATCGCGCTCGAGCTCAAGGGGTTCGAGGTCGAGCATCGATCGGTGCATCTCCTTCGCGGCGGCGGAGAACAGTTCACCTCCGCCTATCTGGCGAAGAATCCCCAGGCGCTCGTGCCAGCGTTGGAGCTGGACGACGGCGTCATGCTGACTCAATCGCTCGCCATCATCGAATATTTGGAAACTGTGCGCCCAACGCCGCGGCTGATCCCTCAAGATCCGCTTCTTGCGGCGAAGACGCGGGCGGTCGCCCTCGTCATCGCCTGCGACATCCACCCGCTCACCAATCTCCGGGTCGGCGGCTATCTCGCCAGCGAGTTGAAAGTCCCGCCGGATTCGATCGAGGCGTGGCGAAGATTTTGGATTTTGGAGGGTTTGCAAGCGGTGGAGAGGCTCATCGCGCCGACCCCCTTCTGCTTTTCCGCCGAGCCCACGCTCGCCGACGTGTGTCTCATCCCGCAACTTTTTGCGGCGCGCCGCTTCGCCGCGCCGCTCGACCATCTGCCGCGGATTCTCTCGGTCGAAGCGGCGTGCCTCGAGCTGGAGGCGTTCAAGCGCGCGCATCCCGCGCTGCAGGCCGACGCCGAGTGAGGTGGGAAGCGAAGCCGGCGCCGGTTGCAGCCAGAGAAGCGAGGATCTTCATGCAGGACCTTTTCCATTTCATCGGGGGCCAACGGGTCGCCGGAGCCTCAAACCGCTTTTGCGACGGTTACGAGCCAATGAGCGGGGCGACGATCTCGCGCGTGCCGCTCGCTTCGAAGGCCGAGGTCGCCGCGGCGGTCGCAAGCGCCGAAGCGGCGCAACCGGGCTGGGCCGCGGTCAGCCCGCAGCGCCGCGCGCGCGTGCTGATGAAATTCCTCGATTGTGCGACGCGCGAGGCCGATGCGCTTGCGCGCCTGCTGGCGCAGGAGCACGGCAAGACGATCGGCGACGCCCGAGGCGACGTTCAGCGCGGTCTCGAGGTCGTCGAATTCGCGATCGGCGCGCCGCATTTCCTGAAGGGCGAGCACAGCGACGGCGGGGAGCGCGGAATCGACGTTTATTCCATGCGCCAGCCGCTCGGCGTGGCGGCGGGCGTCACCCCGTTCAATTTTCCGGCGATGCTGCCGATGTGGATGTTCGCTCCGGCGATCGCCTGCGGCAACGCATTCGTTCTCAAGCCATCGGAGCGCGACGCGAGCGTGCCGTTGCGGCTCGCCGAGCTGATGATGGAGGCAGGCCTTCCCGAAGGCGTCCTCAATGTCGTGAACGGCGACAAGGAGGCCGTCGACGCCCTCCTCGATCATGCGGGGGTGAAGGCCTTGAGCTTCGTCGGTTCGACCGCCGTCGCCGAATATGTCTATGCGCGCGGCGCTGCGAGTGGAAAGCGTATGCAATGCTTTGGCGGCGCCAAGAATCACATGATCGTCATGCCGGACGCAGATCTCGATTCCGTGGTCGAGGCGCTAGTCGGCGCGGCCTATGGCGCGGCGGGGGAGCGCTGCATGGCGATCTCCGTCGCAGTCCCGGTGGGACAGGCCATAGCGGAGGCTTTGATCGAACGCCTCGTCCCCCGCGTCGAAGCGCTTAAGATCGGCGCCTCCACGGATCGCGAAGCGGATTTCGGCCCGCTGGTGACGCAGGCGCATCTCGAGCGCGTGAACTCATACATTGGGCTCGGCCTGCGGGAGGGCGCCGCTTTGCTCGTCGACGGGCGTGATTTCGAGCTGCCCGGATATGAGCAGGGATTCTACCTCGGCGGCTGTCTCCTCGACTGCGTCACGCGCGAGATGCGCGTCTATCGAGAGGAAATTTTCGGCCCTGTTCTCGTGGTCCTGCGCGCCGCCGATTACGCCGAAGCTCTGGCGCTCGCCAACGAGCACGAATATGGCAACGGCGTCGCGATCTTCACGCACGACGGAGGCGTCGCCCGGGATTTCGCCTCAAAAGTGCAGGCGGGAATGGTCGGCGTCAACGTTCCGATCCCTGTGCCGCTCGCTCATTACAGCTTCGGCGGCTGGAAGCGGTCCTTCTTTGGCGATCTGGGACAGCACGGACCCGACTCCATGCGCTTCTACACCAAGACGAAGACCGTGACGTCGCGCTGGCCGGCCGGCGGGGCAGAGGGCGTGAGCTTCGTCATTCCCACAACGCAGTAGCGCGCTGCGCCCAAACAAAATCGTTCGAGCGACAAGAAATCGCGCCGGAGCAGGTGAGCGGCCGGCGCGCGGGGAGATCGAGGATGACCCATATCGCTTTCATAGGTCTCGGCAGGATGGGCGGCCCAATGGCCGCCAACCTCGTCAAGGCGGGGCGCGAGGTGCGCGGATTTGATCTCGACGCCCGTTTATGGGCCGCCGCCGCGGCGCAAGGCCTTCACGCCGCGACCACGGCCAAGGCGGCGGCGCTCGGCGCGGCGGCGATCGTCACCATGCTGCCCGCGGGGGAGGCCGTGCTCGCCGTCTGGAGAGAGCTCCTGGCCTGTGCGAATCCCGATACCTTGTTCGTCGACTGCTCCACGATCGACATCGCCAGCGCCCGACGGGCGCACAGGCTTGCGGCGGATGCCGGCCGGCCTTCCGTCGACGCGCCGGTTTCGGGGGGAGTCGCGGGCGCCAAGACGGGGACGCTCACCTTCATGTGCGGCGGAGAGGCGCCCGCCTTCGAGAGGGCGCGCCCCCTGCTCGCCGAGATGGGCAAAAAGATCATTTACTGCGGCGAAGGCGGACTCGGGCAGGCCGCGAAGATTTGCAACAACATGATGCTCGGTGCGACGATGATCGCGACCTGCGAGGCCTTCGCGCTCGCGGAACGGCTCGGCCTCTCCGACAAGACCCTGTTCGACGTGGCCTCGGTCTCCTCGGGGCAGTCCTGGTCGCTGACGCAATATTGTCCCGCGCCGGGAATCTTGCCCACATCGCCAGCGAGCTGCGACTATCGGCCGGGCTTCATGACCGCGCTGATGCTCAAGGACCTGAGGCTTGCCGAGGCCGCCGCGGAGCAGGTCGGGCTGCCGACGCCGCTCGCCGCGCTGGCCGCGCAAATCTACGCGCTTTACGCCAGTCGCGGCGAGGCCGAGCGCGATTTTTCTGGCGTTATCCGCATGATCCGCGAAGGGCGGGCCGCAGAGGCGGAAACAGCGGACGGCGATGAGCCCCCAAAACAGGCGTGAAGGCTTATTCCCCTGGCTCCGGTCCCACAAAATGCAGTGACAAGGGCCATCCCGGATGTTAGAACAAATAGCGAACGCACTGCTTTCCCCGAGGTCCGTGTGATGGCCGATTTCCCCACCTCTCTCCTCGACTTCCAACGCCGTTTCGCCGATGACGCGGCTTGCGCGGCGTGGCTTGACAAGGCGCGCTGGCCCTCAGGCTTCCGTTGTCCCGCCTGCGCCCATGAAAAGGGCTGGCCGCACGGCGGAAAGCGCTTCACTTATGAGTGCGCCAACTGCGGCAAGCAGACCTCTGTCACGGCGGGGACGATCATGCACGCCTCCAAGCTGCCTCTGACCGTCTGGTTTTGGGCCGTCTATCTTATGGCCACGCACTCCAATGGCGTCTCGGCGCTACAGCTGCAAAAGCAGCTGGCGCTCGGCTCCTATAAGTCGGCGTGGCTGCTGTGCGCCAAGCTACGCCGGGCCATGTGCGATCCAAACCGCAATCCGCTCGGCGGGCTCGTCGAGGTCGACGAAACGGAAATTCCCTTGCGTAGTAAGGACGACCCGCTCACCGGCGGCGGCGGTCGCTCCGCTCAAGGCAAAATGCTCGTCGCGGGCGCGGTCGAAATCGGCGACGGCGGGCCGGGCCGTATTCGTCTGGCCGCGATCCGCAACTTCTCCGCCGCGTCGCTGCATGGTTTCATCGGCGCCCACGTGGAGAAAGGCGCGACGATCAAAACCGATGGCTGGGCGGCTTATCCGGGCGTTCCCGATGTCGTCCATGAACCTCACGTGGTCGGGAGCATGGCCGCCCATGTCCTGCTGCCCTGGACCCACCGCGTGTTTTCCAACCTCAAGACATGGGCGCTCGGCGTCTATCACGGCCTGCGCAGGCCGCATCTGCAATCCTACCTCGACGAGTTCGTCTTTCGCTTCAACCGCCGCCGTTCTCGCCACGCGGCCTTCAGCTCGCTGCTGTCCATCGCTCTCGCGGCAAAACCAATCACCTACAATATGTTGATCGAACCGGAGCCAGCGGCATAAGCCTTCAGGCGTGATTGCCAACCGTCCCTCGCGCGCGCGCGAAGTCACCAGCGGCGTGGTAAAAATGTCGCAAGTGCTAAAAATCCGTTATCTTCTGGTTCCGCTATGCAACTCTTTTCGGGTTTGAGGATTTACCCTTTGTCGGGGCCTACGGCGTCGTCTGGATCGACGAGGCGGAGGGTCGCCGGCAAGGGCGCCGGCTCAGAATTCGGCGCCCTGCGGGGGAGAAAATGAAAAACTATTGGCTCATCGCTGCTGCAGTCTTCTTTGCGCTCATTGTCGGCGCGCTGACGCCTCTGCCGCGCGAGCGTCTCGCCCAGACCGCCAAGACGGGCAGCGAATCCCATGTCGTGCGAGTCGATCCGGACGCCGGCTATGATTGGCGTGCGCCGCCGAGCGGAGATGGAAATAAGTTCTAAGGGCCCGTGCAGGAATAATTGAATCGAAACGCGCGGCGACGGGATTCCGATTTTGCGGCGTCGATCGTATGAAGCGTCATGATCGACGAGGGATTGATTCGGCGACGCTTTGAAGCGCTTTCGCCGCATCTGGACGAACGTCGCCGGCGGTTGTTCGCGGCGACGACGGTGCAGGAAATCGGTCGTGGCGGGATCGCGGCGGTGTCGCGGATCACCGGGATGGCGGCATCCACGATTGGACGCGGGCTAAAGGAGCTTTCGGCGCAAGCGCCGCCTTTGGCCGTGGGCCGGGTGCGACGGTCGGGCGCCGGCCGCAAGCCGCTGACGAAGAAAGATGCGACGCTCGTGCGCGACCTGCTCGCCCTCATCGCGCCAGACGAGCGCGGCGATCCGATGTCGCCTTTGCGCTGGACTTGCAAGAGCTTGCGCCGGCTGGCCGACGAGCTGAGGAAGCTCGGGCATAAGGTCAGCCATCGCATGGTCGGGAAGATCCTTAAGGAGCTGGGCTACAGCCTGCAAGCCAACAGCAAGACGCGCGAGGGCTCGGATCACGAGGATCGAGACGCGCAGTTTGCGCACCTCAATGAAAAGGTGAGCGCCGCGCTCGCCGCCAACGAGCCGGTGATCTCGGTCGACGCCAAGAAGAAGGAGCTCGTCGGCGACTTCAAGAACAATGGGCGCGAATGGCGCGCGAAGGGCTCGCCCGAGGAAGTTCGCGTTCATGATTTTCTGATCAAGGAGCTCGGGCGCGCGACACCCTACGGCGTTTACGATCTCGCGGACAACGCAGGCTGGGTGAGCGTCGGCATGAGCTGCGACACCGCGGCGTTTGCGGTTGCGACGATCAGAAGATGGTGGCTCGAGATTGGGCGGCTGCGCTATCCTGGCGCAACGCGTCTCGTCATCACGGCGGACGGCGGCGGATCGAATGGCTCACGCGTGCGCTTGTGGAAGCTGATGCTCCAGCGCCTCGCCGACGAACTCGGTCTCGCTATCGAGGTCCATCATTTTCCGCCCGGGACCAGCAAGTGGAACAAGATCGAGCACCGGCTGTTCTCCTTCATCAGCATGAACTGGCGCGCCACGCCGCTCGTCACCTATCAGGTGATCATCGACATGATCTCCTCGACAACGACGAAAACCGGGTTGAAGGTTCATTGCGAACTGGACGCCAACGAATACCAGAAAGGCGTAACCGTCTCCGATGAGCAAATGGCCGCCCTCAACATCGAGCGCGACCATTTTCACGGCGAGTGGAACTACACCATCAAGACAAGCAGCGACCGCTCAAATGAAGCGGTAATTTAGGCACAGGCCCTAAGCCTCGGACGTCCAGGAATCTCGTCTGCGCGGCCTCGCTTCAGTGATCGGCAAAAGAGCCCGGCCCGCGCCGGGCTTTTCATTGGGACGGCTAAGGGCGTCGGAAAACTCGGAGAAACGCTGTGAAAGGTCTGAGAGACGTCATCTTCGTCTCGCGTGCGCTGACCTTGCTCAGCGGGACCATCCTTTTTGCCTCGGGCGTCTGCGCCGAAGGCTGGCGGAGCTATCATAACGACCGCTTCGGCACGACGGCGGACGTTCCCGCCGGGTGGAAAATGGAGCCCCCGCCCGCGAACGACGACGGCCGCATCTTCACCTCGCCGGACGGACGGGCGCAACTCATCGTCAATGGGAGCTACGCGGGCGTCGTCGATCCGGACGAGCTCGGCTCGCGACTTGAGACGATGGAGGGCGAGACGATCGCCTACAAGCGGCGCAAAGGCGATTGGGCCGTCGTTTCGGGGACGAAAGGCGACAGGATTTTCTACCGCAAGACGCAGCTCTCCTGCGGCGGCACGGTCGCGAACAATGTTTCGCTCGAATATCCAGCGAGCGAGAAAGGCAGATACGGTCCCCTCGTCGCTCATGTCGAGGCTTCACTGAAGCCGGGAGACGGCTGGGGGGTCGACAAGAAATGCAAATGAGACCGCTTCGAAGCGGGAAGCCTCCTTGCCAAAAATCGCCGAGCGTCTGAAGACCCGGACCGGCGCGGCATGGCTTCGCCTTCGTGCAAGGCCCGTCGGGCGGCGCATTTCCTGAGCTTTCGCCGGCGCACAGCTTGACGGAAGGAGGCACTGTTCCTAGGTTTCCAACATCCTTGGGACACCCCGGGACAAGAAAGATTCGGTGAGCCATGGCCAGCAATAATGTGACCGACGCGAGCTTCAATGAAGACGTATTGAAATCCGAAACGCCCGTCCTCGTCGATTTCTGGGCCGAATGGTGCGGTCCCTGCCGCATCGTCGCGCCTCTGCTCGACGAGATCGCCGCGGAGCTCGGGGAGAAGGTCAAGATCGTCAAGCTCAACGTCGACGAGAATCCTAATGTCGCCGGCAAGCTCGGCATTCGCTCGATCCCGACGATGATCCTGTTCAAGAACGGCCAGGCCGCCGCGCAGCGGGTCGGCGCCGCGCCGAAAGGCGAGCTTATGCGCTGGATCTCGGGGGCGCTCTAAGCGAGATCCCCAAACGGCGTGGGCTCGCCAACCTCTCCGCGCTCGGCGCTCCGGATGGCCCCAGCGCCCTTGGATTCCCGAACCGAGGCGACCGTTCTCAGGTTGAAAGGCACAATCGAGACCCAGGCGCCCTGCCTGTCGCCGTTCTCGTCGTCACGCGCCTCCAAGGCTCGCTCGGCGGTGGCGCTCGACCGGGAATTCAAGCGGCGCCGAAATGAATTTCTCACTGCTGCGCATTTTACGCCCGGCAGTTGAAATCTGGCTGAGCCTCGCGAGATGGTCGATATTAGACCCTTGCCTTTGCGCCGCATTTGCGCCAAAAAGTTGCTCAAGCCGGCCGGCAGCGCCGGCCGCTGACAGTCTGTAGGGGCGAGACCCCCAGACCGCCGGCTGGCGATGGGCATCGAGGCGCGCGCGGGACCGATCCCGACCGAGAACGCGTCAGGTTCCCGTGGCGAGGCCCCCGGGAGCGGTCGCACCTTGCAAATCGTCAACCGCGCGGGAACCCGCAATCGTGAAAAAGACGCCGGACCTTATCGACCGCCACGTCGGAAGCCGCGTGCGCATGCGGCGCATGCTCCTGAAGATGAGTCAGGAAAAGCTTGGAGAAGCGCTCGGGCTCACCTTTCAGCAGATCCAGAAATACGAAAAAGGCCTCAACCGGATCGGCGCGAGCCGTCTCCAACAGATCTCCAAGACTCTCAATGTGCCGCCGGCGTTTTTCTTCGAGGGCGCGCCTACGGGGGTTGGAGCGGCGGCAGCGGGCGAGGGCCCTGCGGGTTTCGAGGAAGGGGGCCAGACTCAGTATGTCGTCGACTTCATGTCTACGGCGGAAGGGCTTCATCTCAACCGTTCGTTCGCACGGATCCGAAATCCCAAAATTCGTCGCCGCCTTGTGGAGCTGATCGCCTCCCTAGCGGATGCCGAAGAGGAGGAAGACGAAGCGCCCGGCAAGGAAGAGTGAGCCCGAATCGCGGCTGCGACGTTTCTCGTCCTTCCCCGACCCCGTCCCCTTCAGCCGTCCGCCATGAAGGCCGCGGCGCCAGCCGCCTGTGCTTGCCGTGACATCCGAGCGCAAATCGCCGCCGGCGCGGGACGCGGAGCTCGCCCAGCATTATGCGGTCTGCGAAGCGGCGGTGCGCGACAAGGACCGCGACGCGTGGCTGGCGACGCTCTTCGCCCCAGCCGATCGGCGCAGGCGTCTGCACGCACTCCAGGCTTTCGCATTGGAGATCGCCGAGATCCCCGGCAAGGTCACGCAGCCGCTGCTCGGCGAGATGCGGCTGCGCTGGTGGCAGGACGCGCTCGCGGCGTCAGACGAAGACGGCGGCCGCGCGCATCCGGTCCTCGACGCGCTCCTCGACACGCTCGACGCCTGTAGCGTGCCGCGCCAGGAGGTCGCGGCCCTTCTCGACGCGCATGTCGCGGACCTTTACGATGATCCGTTGGAGACCACGGCCGCGCTTCTCGACTATTGCGAGCGCACCGTAACCCAGCCGCTGCGCTGGAGCACGCGAGCGCTCGGCGCCGCCGGCGACTCAGCGGCGCTGACGGAGGCCGGAACGGCGCTCGGCCTGCTGCGCATCTTGCGTCGCTTGCCGAAAGGCGGCGCGCAATTCCTGCCGGAAGATCTGCTAGCGCGCCATGGCGCGCGCCGCGAGGACGCCGCGGCGGGCGCCGAGACGCCGCCGCTTCACGCGGCGATCGCCGAGCTGATCGAGCGCGCGTCTCAAAGCTTCGTGCGAGCGAAAAGCGCCGCGCGCGGGGCCGATGAGGCGACACGTGTCGCGCTTCTTCCCGCAGCGACCATTCCGCTGTATTTGCAAGCGATGCGGGCGAGGGATTTCCATCCCTTCGGCGCGCCTCGCGATCCGTCGCCCTGGCGTCGGCAATGGCGGCTGTGGCGGGCCGCGCGCGCCGGCCTGTAGAAACTGTCCGAGCGGGCGTTCTCACGCGGAAGCGGCGTCGGCGGAAAGCGCGAGGACCCGGCGCGCGTGGAGCGAAGCGATGGACCGGAAGGTCGAAGATCGGCAACTGACGCCGGCGCGGCATCTGCGCGCCGAAACCCTGGTGCTGCTGCGGTGGGTCGCGATCGGCGGCCAGACCCTCGCGATGCTCTATGTCTATTTCTATCTCAAATTCCCGTTTCCGATCGGTCTCTGTTTCGTCGCCATCGCCACGTCGAGCGCGCTCAACATCGCGCTTCGCGCCGGCACGCGGAGCAGTCTACGACTGGACGACACCGAGGCGGCCGTGCTGCTCGCCTACGACGTGGTCCAGCTTGCCGCCCTGCTCTATCTCACCGGCGGCGTGACCAACGCCTTCGCCATGTTTCTCCTGGCGCCGGTGATGATCTCGGCCGTTTCGCTGCCGCGCCATTTCACCCTTCTGCTCGGCATTTTGATGGTCGCCGCGGCGACGCTGCTCACCGTGGAATTTGAGGCCCTCCCCTGGCGGGAGGGCGACACCCTCGCCTTTCCGATCCTCTATCGCCTGGGCGTCTGGGCGGCGCTGGTGCTGAGCGCCGCCTTCATCGGCCTCTATGCCGGGCGCGTGGCCGACGAGGCGCGAAAGCTCGCCCATGCGCTCTCCGCCACCGAGCTCGTGCTGGAACGCGCGCATCATCTGACGCAGCTCGACGGCCTCGCCGCCGCGGCCGCGCATGAGCTCGGCACGCCGCTCGCGACGATCACGCTGATCGCCGGCGAGTTGCTGAAGATCGCGCCGTCGGCCGCGCCGCAGATGAACGATGATCTCGCGCTGCTTGCGCAGGAGGCGCGCCGCTGTCGCGAAATCCTGCGCAAGCTCCAATCGTTGAAAACCGACGAGGCGCATGTTTTGAACAGGCTACGGATCGGCACTTTGATCGAAGAAGCGGTCGAGCCGATGCGCGACCCCGATGTCGAGATCGTCGTCAAGAAGGAAGGCGGCGCGCCCGAGCCGGTCTGCCTGCGCAACCCCGGCATATTGTACGGCCTCGGCAACCTCGTGGAGAACGCCGTGGATTTCGCGCGCTCGACCGTCCGGATCGAAGCGAGCTGGACCGAACTCCTCGTCAGCGTCGTCATAGAGGACGACGGCCCTGGCTTCGCTCCGAAAATTCTCGATCGCGTCGGCGATCCTTATGTGAGCGGCCGGGAAGAGGATCGCCGCGTGAAGAGCGCCCCGGACTCCGGACTGGGCCTCGGACTCTTCATCGCCAAGACACTGCTCGAACGCTCGGGCGCGGATATCGAGGCGGTCAACCTGCCGCCGCCTCGCACCGGCGCGCGCATCACGGTCAGTTGGCCGCGCGAAGATTTCGAGCGCGGCGTCGCGAAGGCCGCGGCCGCATGAAACTCGCCGAGCTTTGTCGCGCCAAGTCGATCGAAGCCATGCAGGCCGAGGCGCGCGAAAGGGGCGAATTGCGGCGAGCGCTTGGACTTTGGCAGCTCGTCGGCATCGGTCTCGGCGGTCTCATCGGCGTCGGCATCTTCGTCCTCACGGGCGTCGTGGCGGCGACGCAGGCGGGGCCGGCGGTCGCGCTCTCCTTCCTCATCGCCGGCGTCGCGAGCGGCGCGGCGGCGCTCTGCTACGCCGAATTCGCCTCCATGCTGCCCGTCGCTGGCAGCGCCTACACTTACGCCTATGCGGTGCTCGGCGAACTCGCGGCCTGGATCATCGGCTGGGATCTCCTGCTCGAATATGCGCTCGTTGTCTCCGTCGTCTCGATCGGCTGGTCGGGCTATCTGCGGGCGCTGCTCGCGCTATTCGGCGTCGCGCCGCCGGACTGGGCGGCCGGCGCCCCGGCTACGGGAGAGGGTCACGTCATCGACCTCTTCGCGATGCTCGGCGCCTTCAGCGTCGCGCTGCTCTTGACGCTGCGAATCGAATGGGGCGCTCGCTTCAACACGGCGATGGTGCTGTTGAAAATTGCGGCTGTGATCGTCGTCATCGTCGCAGCGGCGCCACACATCGATCCGGCGAACTGGCGCCCCTTCATGCCCTTTGGCTTCGGCGGAGTCGTCGAGGGCGCGGCGGTCGTCTTCTTCGCCGTCTTTGGCTACGACACGCTGACGACGGCGGCCGAGGAAGCGCTCGAACCGCAGCGCGACATTCCGCGCGCCGTGCTGCTCTCGCTTGTGATCTCGCTCACCCTCTATGTCGCCATGTCGCTCGCGCTGACGGGGATCGCGCGCTACGACACGCTCAACAACGCTGCGCCTGTCGCCTCCGCTTTCGCTGCGCTCGGCATGGGATGGGCGACGCTGGTCGTCTCGGCGGCGGCGGTGGTTGGCATTTTAAGCGTGATGCTCGCCTTTCTGCTCGGCTGCGCGCGCATCTGGTTCGCGATGAGCCGCGACGGCCTCCTCCCCGCCTGGTTCGCAAGACCGCATCCGAGATTCGCGACGCCTTATCGGCCGACGCTGATCGCGGGCGGCCTTTGCGCGCTCGTCTCCGCCCTCTTTCCCATTCGTGAGGTCGCCGAGCTCGTCAATATCGGCACGCTCTCGGCCTTCGTCGTGATCTGCCTCGCCGTAATCGCGCTGCGCCACACGCGGCCCGATGTTCCAAGAGGCTTTCGCGCGCCTTTCTCCCCCTATCTGCCGCTCGTCGGCGTCGGGTTCTCGCTGTGGCTTCTCTCGAAACTGCCGGCCGTCGCGTGGGAGAGATTTGTCCTATGGCTCGCGATCGGACTCGCGGTCTATTTCCTTTACGGGCGCCGCCACAGCCGCTTGGCGAGGGCTTCCATATAGAGAGACGTCCCGCGGAAGCCGAAGCCCTGATAAATTTTATCTGACGCGGAGTCGCATGCGACGTTGTTACGCGCTTGGAAAAGCGAGCCGCGCGCATGATGTTTACAAAGAGGGGTTGTTTTAGCCCGCGCCTTGCGAAAGAGGGGTTGTTTTAGCCCGCGCCTTGCGCGCGGGGAAAGGCGATTGTCGACGCAAGCCCCTCAAGATGAGTTGTAAGAGGAGGAATGCGTTATGGCCATAAAAAGAGGGATTGTTCGCGCCCGACAAGTGTCGCGATTGGCGGCGCCGGGAGGCTGCACCATCATTCCGCGTAGGATTGCACGTTATGGCTGGAAGCGAGATATGCCCGACCAGCGGGATCACTCTTTCGCCGTGTCGGCTTCTACGATGGACACAATTCAACCCAGCGCCGATCTGCGGGATCAATGTGCAGCAGTCTACAACCAGGGACAGATCGGCAGCTGCACGGCCAATGCGATCGCGGCAGCGATCGAATTCGATCTGAAGAAGCAGGGCATGGACTTCATGCCCTCGCGTTTGTTCATCTAATATAATGAGCGCGTGATGGAGGGCACGGTCGGATCGGACGCCGGCGCGCAGATTCGTGACGGCATCAAGAGCGTCGCGAGCCAGGGCGACTGTCCCGAAGCCGAGTGGCCGTACGACGACACGCCCGCGGGTCCCGATGGGGTGTTTCCGCCGAACGCGAGAGCGCGGATGCAGCCTCCGGCTTCGATCTATGCCGACGCGGTCAAGCACAAGGCGGTGAAATATCAGTCCGTCGACCAGAACCTCACGGATATGAAAGGATGTTTGAGCGACGGATATCCCTTTGTCTTTGGCTTCACCGTGTACCAAAGCTTCTAGAGCCTCTTGCAAAATTGTTAGAGATTGGCGCGGGCGATGAGGCGATATAGATAGGCTTCCTCATGTGGATTGCAAGTATTATTGTGTAGAATATTGCGCTTTCATTTAAAAGTTGTTGGATTATGATTTCGAATCGAACTACGCGCCGTGGCGACGGACCACATGACTGACGATCCTCTCGACGCCATGTGGGCGCGCTGGAATCACATACAGGCCTCGCTTTTCCCTTGGCTTCGCGAGGAAGTCGAGCCGATGACCGAACAGCTCGGGCGGCTCATCACCATCCTCGAGGTGATCGGTCTCCAAGCCTTCGTTCCAGAGCCGCCGCGAGGCCCGGGCCGCCCACCCGAGGATCGCCGCGCCCTGGCCAGATGCTTCGTCGCCAAGGCTCTGCTCGGCATTCCAACCACCAGCGCCTTGATCGAACGCCTGCAGGCCGACAAGTCGCTGCGCAGAATCTGCGGGTGGGAGCGGCGTGCGCAGGTTCCGCACGAATCCACCTTTTCTCGCGCTTTCAACGAGTTCGCGCAAGGCGATCTGCCGGGCAGAATGCACGCGGCGCTGGTCGAGCGCACGCTCGAGGGGCGCGTCGTCGCCCGCGACGCCACCGAGATCGAAGCGCGCGAGAAGCCCGTCGAGAAAGACGGAAAGACGATCCGCCGCCGCCCGCCGCCGAGCCGCCAAAAAGGCGCGGACGCCCGAGAAAGGGCGAGGAGCGGCCAAAGCCGGAGCCGTCGCGCCTCGAACGGCAAGCCACGCAAAGCCTTGCGAAAATGCTCGCCGAGCTGCCCACCGCCTGCGACGTCGGCTGCAAGAAGAACAGCAAGGGCTATAAGGAGACATGGATCGGCTACAAGCTGCATCTCGACGTCGCCTGCGGCCAAATCCCCGTCTCCTGCGTGCTGACCTCGGCCTCCGTGCACGACAGCCAGGTCGCCATTCCCCTCATGACCATGACCAGCGCCCGCATCGTCTATCTCTATGAGGCGATGGACGCAGCCTACGATGCCGAAATCATCGACCGGCACAGCAAGGCGCTCGGCCATGCGCCGCTGATCGACCGCAATTTTCGTTCGCAGCATGAAGCCAAAACCGAATGCGCCGAGGAGGTCGCCCGCATGAGGCGCGTCGGCGTCCCGGACCCGGACGACAGACTCTTCGATTTCCGCACCATGGCCGAACGCGTCAATGCCCGGATGAAGGACGAGTTCGGCGCCAGGTTCGTGCGCGTGCGCGGCGCCATCAAGGTCAAATGCCACTTGACGTTCGGCGTGCTCGTCCTCGCCGCCGATCAAATCTTGCGGGTCTCGGCCTTCCGCGCCGCCCCCGCCTGAGCCCCCACGAAGCCGACATCTCGCGTGCCGGCGGCAAAATCACTCGCTCGAAGAATTATGCAAGAGGCTCTCTAGTCCCAGGCCGTGGCGCAATCAGGGGACGTGCCGATGCCTCAACCCAATGAAACTGTCCTCGGCGGGCACGCGGTGCTCGCCGTCGGATTCGACGACGAGGAGCGCAAGTTCATCGTTCGCAATTCCTGGGGGTCGGGTTGGGGCGATGGGGGTTACTGCTACATGCCGTACGCCTATCTGCTCGACAACAACTTGGCGGCCGACTTTTGGACGATCCGCGTGATGGCCTGATCTCTGGTCCGTCGGCGCGCCAGGCCATCGGCCAGGGCGCGCCGAGACCGTTTACGCTGGTTTACGGACGCGGATGGTGAAGTGGAAGGTTTTGACCGCCGTCCGCTCCCAGCTGCGCCGCTGCTCCAATCGAACCTGGACCCGCCTTCCCCGTCGGCGCGGAAGCGCCAGCGGCGATGGCCCACGGCCCCCATCGCTTCGCCCATGGGTTCGAAGACGTCCTCATCGAGCCGCAGCGGGTGGAGCTCTTCAACGCTGAAACCCCAGCGGTAGCCGGTTGTCGGATTTTCTGCGAGCTTCAGACGGATTTCTTCGCCGGGAGCGAGAACGAATTCGCGACCGTTGCAGCTTTCGTCGAGTTCAATCATGCGTCGTTCCTTGCTCCGACGTCCGGCGAAGACCGGAGTTCCGTCGATTTTCGCCACGATATTAGCATTCTAGGCGCGCGCTGAGATCGACGTGAGCCAATAGAGATGGACGCCATCGGCGCCGCTTCTTGCCCACGCGGGGCTCAAAAACGGCGCTCAAGCTCGACAACTCTCCCGCTCGCGTGAGAAAAGCCTCGTCCCGTGCTCAGTCCTGCGCAGACTTAATGGCCCCTCCGCCCCTCCTCGCGCTGACCGGCGTCATGCTGACGCTCGGCGGCCAACCCCTGCTCGACGGGGCCGATCTCTCGGTTTTGCCGGGCGCGCGGCTCTGCCTCGTCGGGCGCAACGGCTCGGGGAAGTCGACGCTGCTCAGGATCGCCGCGGGTGAACTCGATTTCGATCGGGGCGAGCGCTTTCTGCAGCCCGGCGCTACGTTGCGTTACCTCGCCCAAGAGCCGGATTTTTCCGGCTTCGCGACGGCCGCCGGCTTCGTCGAAGCGGGGCTCGGCCCGCTCGATGACCCGCATATCGCCCGCCTGCTGCTCGGCGAGCTCGGCCTCTCGGGCGAGGAGGACCCGGCGCGGCTTTCGGGAGGCGAGGCGCGCCGCGTCGCTCTGGCGCGAGCGCTTGCGCCGCGTCCCGACATCCTCCTGCTCGACGAGCCGACAAACCATCTCGATCTGCCGACGATCCTCTGGCTGGAGGAAAAGCTTGCGGCGCTGCGCTCGGCGCTGGTGCTGATCAGCCACGATCGCCGCTTCCTGCAAAATCTCACGCGCGAGACCGTGTGGCTCGACCGCGGCCGCACGCGCGATCTCGCCGCAGGCTTCAAGGAGTTCGAAGCTTGGCGCGACCGCGAGCTCGAGGAGGAGGAGCGCCAGCGCCACAAGGCCGACCGACGCATCGTCGCGGAGGAGCATTGGCTGCGGCACGGCGTCTCGGGACGGCGCAAGCGCAACGTCAAGCGTCTCGCGCGCCTCCAGGAGCTGCGCGCGGAGCGGCGCGACCGCATCGGTCCCGAGGGCCAGGTCAAGCTCGAGGCGAGCGAGGCGCAAACCTCGGGCGCGCTCATGATCGAAGCGGTCAAGCTCCGCAAGTCCTACCGCGAGCGCGTCATCGTCCAGGACTTCTCGACAAGGATCATGCGCGGCGACCGGATCGGCGTCGTCGGGGCCAATGGCGCCGGCAAGACGACGCTCGTCGGCTTGCTCATCGGCACGCTGGCCCCCGACGCCGGCAAGATCCGGCACGGCGCGGGCCTCGCCATGGCGACGCTCGAGCAGAGCCGCGCGAGCCTCGATCCCGAGCGCAGCCTCCAGGACGCGCTGACCGGCGGCGGCTCGGACTTTATCGAGATCAATGGCGAGCGACGCCATGTGAGCAGCTATCTGAAGGACTTTCTCTTCAAGCCGGAGCAGGCGAGAACGCCCGTCGCCAAGCTTTCGGGCGGCGAACGCGGGCGCTTGATGCTGGCTCGCGCCCTGGCGAAGCCTTCCAATCTGCTCGTCCTCGACGAGCCCACCAACGATCTCGATCTCGAAACGCTCGATCTCCTGGAGGAGATGCTCGCCGATTATCCCGGCACGCTGATCGTCGTCTCGCATGACCGCGACTTTCTCGATCGCATCGCGACCTCTGTCGTGATCAGCGAAGGCGAAGGCGTCTGGCGCGAATATGCGGGCGGCTATTCCGACATGGTCGCGCAGCGCGGCTTCGGCGTCGAGGCGCTCAAATCCGCTCAGCAGCGCATCGAGGCGAAGGCCAAACCGTCGCCGCGCGAAAAGCCCGCAGGACGCCCGCGCCTTTCCTTCAACGAGCGTCACGCGCTCGCGACGCTGCCGCAAAAGATCGAAGCGCTGCGGGAGGAGCGGGTGAGGCTCGAGACATTGCTGGCTGATCCGGCACTTTATGCGAGCAATCCCAAGAAATTTGCGGTCGCCGGCGCGCGGCTCGACGCAGCGCAGACCGAGCTGGCTGAGGCCGAGGAGCGATGGCTCGAGCTCGAGATCAGGCGCGAGGAAATCGAGGGCTGAATGCGGTCTTGAGCGCACGACCTGCGCCGAAACGCCGCCGCGTGGCGCGCTCGCGGCGTCGTTGAAGGGGCGACGCACGGGAAGACGTGGCGCATTTTCAACCGACATGGCCGGCGTTTCGCCCGCCCGCGCTATTTGCCGGAAGACGTCTATTTTAAGCGGCCACAGCCGAGGCGCCGCTCAGGGAACGCAGCGACCATGGCCTTCACCGCGCTCGACGGGCTTAACTTCTTCCTAGCGGATGTCCGCGGCGGCCTTGGGCCTTACGTCAATGTCCTCCTGGTCACCAAAGCGCATTGGAGCCCGCTCGCCGTCGGCTCCGTGCTGATGGTGAGCGGTCTCATCGGCGTCGCCGCGCATCCCGCCGTCGGCGCTTTTATTGACCGCACGGACGCAAAGCGCGAAGCCATCATTTTCGGCGCGTTTCTTTTGTCAGCCTGCGCTTTGGCGATCGCGACCCGGCCGATCCTTCCGGTCGTGCTCGTCGCCGACGTCATCATGGCGGTCCTTGGGGGTTTGTTCGCGCCGTCGATCGCCGCCATCACCCTTGGCCTCTTCGGCCACGAGGCGCTCGCGGCGCGGCTTGGACGAAACGCCGCCTTCGACAAGGCGGGTAATGTTTTCATCGCCCTTATCGCCGGGGTCGTCGGAGTCGCCGTCTCGCAAAAAGCGCCGTTCTACCTCGTGCCCGTCTTCGCCATATTGACCACCGCGGCGGCGCTCTCCATTCCAGGAAGCACCATCGACCATGCGCGGGCGCGGGGCCTCGAGCCCACCTCGAATCACGAGGAGCATCCCGCCGATTGGCGGATCCTGCTCCATTATCGCCCGCTCGTCGTCTTTGCGGCGTCGGCGGCGATCTTCTACTTCGCCGATGCGCCGATGCTGCCGCTGGTCGCGCAAAAACTGGCGCTGGCCAATCCAGGCTGGGAAACGGGTCTCACTTCCGTGGCGATCGTCCTCGCGCAGCTCGTGACGATTGTCATGGCCCTCCTGGTCACGCGCGCGAACGCCATCGGGCGCCGCCCGCTCCTGATCGCCGCCTTCGCCGCGCTCGTTATCCGCGGCGCCCTTTGCGTCTGGTTCAACAACGCGGCGGCCCTGTTGCTGTTGCAAGCCCTCGAGGGCGTAACCGGCGGCCTTTTCGAAACCCTGCTGCCCCTCGTTCTCGCGGATGTGATGGAGGGAACCGGCCGCTACAGCCTCGCGCGCGGCGTGGTCGGAACCGTGCAGGGGATCGGCGGCTCTTGCAGCCAGGCCGTGGCTGGCTTTCTCGTCACCCGGGCGGGCTACCCATCGGCCTTTTTCGTTTTGGCGCTCATCGCGGCGGCGGGTCTTCTTCTGGTGCTGTTTTTCTCGCCGGAGACAACGCCCGCCACGATCAAGAAGGCGCCCGCGGACCGACACCGGCGAGTGCAGCGCGCGACTCAATAGTCCACGGCGACCAGATAGAGGCCCTGCGCTGGCGCGACTTGTCCGCAGCGAGCCCGATCGCGGGCATCGAGCGCGCGACGCGGCTCTTCGAACGGCCATTTGCCGCTGCCCACATGCTCGAGCGAGCCGACGAGCGAACGCACCTGATGATGCAGGAAGGACGGGGCGCTCGCGAGAATCTCGATCTCCTCGTCCTTGCGGCGCACCTCGAGCCGATCGAGCGTGCGGATCGGCGAGCGCGCCTGGCATTCGCTGGCGCGGTAGGTCGAAAAGTCGAATTTTCCGACGAGCGTCTGCGCCGCCCGATGCATCGCCTCGGCGTCGAGCAAACGCTTCACGTGCCACACGCGCCCGCGCGCCAGCGCCGGCGGCGCGCGCCGATTTAAGATGAGATAGCGGTAGTGGCGCATCTTGGCGGAAAAGCGCGCTTCGAACTCGTCCGCGACGGCGCAAACCGAAAGCACGGCGATCGGATCTGGCCGGAGATGCGCATTGATCGCGTCATGCAGCCGATCGGCCCGCCAGTCTCGCGAAAGATCGACATGCGCGACCTGCCCCAGCGCATGGACGCCGGCATCCGTGCGCCCGGCGCCGTGCACGACGCGCTTTTTCCCGTCGATCGCCGCGACCGCCTCCTCAAGCCGCTGCTGAATGGAGATCCCATTCGTCTGCCGCTGCCAGCCGACGAACGGACCGCCGTCATATTCGATCGTCAGCGCGAAGCGGGGCATTGTGGTTGAGGGTTTAGCCGCCGACGATCAGCACATGCACCGTCGGCTTCTTGCCCCAAGCGGAGAAAACGGCGCCGCGCACCGAGCGTTCGATCGCCGTCGCGAGAGAGTTGAAATCCTTTCGGCGGGGACGCGGCAACGCTTCGAAACAATCGAAGACCGCTTCGTCGATCACCCCGCCCATTTCGGCGCCGCTGCGGCCGCGCTTCGGCAAGCCGGACGCGACCACGTCCGGATCGCCGATCATCTCGCCCTGTCGCGACACGCACAGCGCGATCGAGACGACGCCGGCGAAGGCGAGCTTCACGCGCTCGCGTACGGCCCCGTCGTTCTCTCCGATCAGCACCTCCCCATCCTTGAAGAGGCGGCCGGCGGCGATCTTGCCGATGATCGCCGGCGCGCCGGGCGCAAGCCGCACGACGTCGCCGTCGCGTGGCGAAACCACCTGGTCGACGCCATGCTCGCGCGCGAAGGCGGCGTGACGCGCGAGATGATGCGACTCGCCATGCGCGGGCGCCGCGACCTTGGGCCGGACCCATCCATAAAGCCGCGCGACCTCGCCACGCCGGGGATGGCCTGAGCAGTGCACGTGGCGATCGTGGTCGGTCACGATCTCTGCCCCAAGGTCGCAGAGCTTGTTGATGAGGCGCTGGACCTCGCGCTGATTGCCAGGGATAGCCCGCGAGGAGAAGATGACGCGATCGCCAGCGGCGATCTTGATCGCGGGATGATCGCCCGCGGCTGCACGAGCCAGCGCCGCGCGCGCCTCGCCCTGGCTTCCCGTCGCGAGAATGACCGTGCGGTCGCGCGGCAGCGCCGCGAGATGCTCGAGCGAGTAGAAAGGGGCGACGCCGTCGAGATAGCCGAGCTCGCGCGCGACCTCGATCGTGCGGTCGAGCGCGCGGCCGGCGGCGACGACGCTGCGCCCGGCGCTTGCCGCCGCTTCCGCAATCGCCCGCACGCGCTGCACATTCGAGGCGAAGGTCGTGACGATCACGCGCCCCCGCGCTTCTGCGATCACGGCGCGCAGTTCGGCCGCCACCTCGCTTTCCGAAAAACTCTGTCCGTCGCGCAATATGTTGGTCGAATTGCAGATCAGCGCCGAGACGCCCTCGTCGCCGAGTGCGCGCAGCCGCGCTTCGTCGGTGCGATGACCGACGCCAGGAGTCTCATCGATCTTCCAGTCGCCCGTATGCAGCGCCAGGCCCGCCGGCGTGCGGATGGCGAGCGCGCAAGCTTCCGGGATCGAATGGGCGACGGCGATATATTCGACGTGAAAGGGGGAAAGATCGAGGCTCGCGCCGGGCTTGACGAGGGTGATGCCGATGTTCGGCGCACCGGGCTCGGAAAGTCGTCTTGCCTCGATCAGACCCGCAGCGAAGGGCGTGGCGAACACTTTGCATTTGAGTTTCGGCCAAAGCGCCGCAAGCGCGCCGATGTGATCCTCATGCGCATGCGTGATCACGATCGCGAGAAGATCGCGTCCAAGCTTCTCGACCGCCGAGAGGTCGGGCAGCACGATTTCGATGCCGGGGAGATCCGGTCCCGGAAAGCCCAGACCGCAATCGACGAGGATCCATTTGCGCGCGCGGGGCGGCCCGTAGCCGTAAAGCGCGGCGTTCATGCCGATCTCGCCCAGACCTCCAAGCGGCGCGAATACGAAATCGGCGTCCTGCTGCGTCATCAATGAATATCCTGGACTGTCGGCGCCAATGTCTCGCGATGCGCCAATATGACGTCGCCAGCGTCGATCACGCGTTTCGCAGCGCCGCTCACGATGACGAGGCGGCCGTCAGCGTCGATCGTCTCGAAGCGCCCTTCTATTTCCTCGCCTTGAGAGAGGCGCACGTGAACACTCTCCCCGATCCCCGCCGCCGCATCGAGCCACTTCCGTCTGATTTCAGCAAAGCCCGAGCCCGCGGCCCAAGGCTTCAACGTCTCGCAAAAGCAGTCGGAGAGCGTCGCCAAGAGCGCCGAAGCCGAAGGAGCCTGCACTTTGAGCGTCGCGAGCGCCGTGGCGGGATAGGACACGCCCTGCGGCGCGCCGACACAATTCACGCCGAGCCCGACGACGACCACGCCAGCGGGTGGCCGGCGTTCGTCGCCGGTCGAAAGCGCGACTCCCTCGAGCAGGACGCCGCCGAGCTTGGCGCGATCGAGCAGAATGTCGTTCGGCCATTTGAGCGCGAAGCCGGTCTCTCCCGGACAGAGGGCGCGCAGCGCCTCGATCGCGGCGACGCCGGCGACGAAGCCGAGCTGCGGGGCGCATTCGGGCGTGACGCCGTCGCTCAAAACGAGGCTCGCATGGAGATTGCCCGCGGCGGAAATCCATTCCCTGCCGAGCCGTCCGCGTCCCCTGCTCTGCCGGGTCGCGACGATCCATAACGGACCGCGCTCGCCCTCTTCGAGGACGCGCCGACGCGCCTCCTCATTCGTCGAATCCAATTCGTCGAAAGCGATGAGGCGCACGCCCTCGCCGCGCGCCTTGTTCCCGAGAGCGAATCCCTGCCCCGCGATCAAAACAGCGATTTCGCCGCGGCGCTCGCCGCGGTCATCAACGGCGCCGGATAGATCCAGAAGACAAGGAGAAAGATCGTCGAGATCGCCAAGATCGCACGCGGCGCGAGCGGCGCCGGATCGAACGCCGGCGCCGGCTCGTCGAAATACATCGTCTTGACGATGCGCAGATAATAATAAGCGGCCACGGCGCTCGCCAGCACGCCGATGACCGCGAGCGGATAGAGACCCGCTTCGACCGCCGGCAGCAGCACGTAATATTTGGCCCAGAAACCGCCGAGCGGCGGGATGCCCGCGAGCGAGAACATCAGCATGGAGAGGAAGAAGGCTTGCCAGCCGTTGGTGCGCGACAGGCCGGCGAGATCGCTGATCTTCTCGACCGGCTTGCCGCCCACGCGCATCATCAGGATCGCCGCGAAGGCGCCGAGCGTCATCGCCGCATACATGGCGAGATAGATCGCGATGCCGCGCACAGCAGATTCGGTGCCGGCGGCGAGGCCGATGAGAACGAAGCCCATGTGGCCGATCGAGGAGTAGGCCATCAGGCGCTTGATGTTTTGCTGGCCGATCGCCGCAAAGGAGCCGAGCAGCGTCGAGGCGACGGCGAGGAAGATCACGATCTGCCGCCACTCTGGCTGGATATTCGGGAAGGCGGTCAGCAGGATGCGCACAAGAATCGCCACCGCCGCCATTTTCGCGGACGAGGCGAAGAAGGCCGTCACGGGCGTCGGCGCGCCCTCATAGACATCGGGCGTCCACATGTGGAACGGCACGGCCGAAATCTTGAAGGCGAGACCCGCAAGCACGAACACGAGGCCGAAGTCGACGCCGAGCGAGGGATGCCCGGTCACGACGGTCGCGATCCCCGAGAAGGAAATCGTGCCGGCGAAGCCGTAGAGCAGCGACGCTCCATAGAGCAACATCCCCGAGGAGAGCGCGCCGAGCGTGAAATATTTGAGGCCGGCCTCGGAGGCGCGCCCGTCGTCGCGCGCGAAGGCGGCGACGACATAGAGGGCGAGCGACATGAGCTCGAGACCCAGATAGAGCGCGAGGAGATTATCTGCTGAAATCAGCAGCATCATGCCGAGCGTCGCGATGAGGATCAGGATCGGATATTCGAACTTGTCCAGCGCGGCGCGGCGCAAAAAGTCAGTGGCCAGCAGCACCGTCGCCATCGAGGCGAGGAGCGTCACCGCTTTCACGAAGCGCGAGAAGGCGTCGTCCATGAAGGCGCCGTCGAAGATGCTCTGCTCGGAGCGAGTCGACAGGACGATCGCGAGGAGCGCGAGCCCCAGCACGGCGACCGTGAGCTCGCAGACGAGCGCATAAGCCTTCTCGCCCCGCCAAGCGCCGATCAGCAGCAGGGCGAGAAGGCCTGTCGCCAGTATCGTCTCCGGCAGGAAGTGGTGAGCGAGCGTCTGATAGAATGACATGCCTATCGATCCGTCATTGGCCAGTGGCGGCGAGGGTCACCGCGCCGAGTAGCGCCGAATGGCTGGTCAGAAGATTGTTCGTCGAAGCCGCGAAAGCGTCGAGCACCGGACCGGGACGAACGCCGTAGTAGATGGTCAGTAGGACGAGCGGCGCGAAGATCGTAATTTCTCGGGGCGAGAGATCGGTGATCGAGGCGAGGCTCGCCTTCTCCAGCGCGCCGAAGATCACGCGCCGATAGAGATAGAGCGCGTAGGCGGCGGAGAGGATCACGCCGGTCGTCGCGAAAAGCGCCACGAAGCTGCTGGCCTTGAAGGCGCCGACGAGCGTCAGGAACTCGCCGATGAACCCCGACGTGCCCGGCAGGCCGACATTGGCCATGGTGAACACCATGAACACGACGGCGTAGAGAGGCATGCGGTTGACGAGCCCCCCATAGGCGGAAATCTCGCGCGTGTGCATGCGGTCGTAAATGACGCCGACGCAAAGGAAGAGCGCGCCGGAGACGAGGCCGTGCGAGATCATCAGGAACAATGCGCCCTGCACGCCCTGCGGCGTCAGCGTGAAGAGGCCCATCGTCACGAAGCCCATATGCGCGACCGACGAATAGGCGATGAGCTTCTTGATGTCCTCCTGCACCAGCGCGACAAGCGAGGTGTAGACGATCGCGACGACCGAAAGCGCATAGATGAGCGGCGCGAAATAGACCGAAGCGTCGGGGAACATCGGAAGCGAGAAGCGGATGAAGCCGTAGCCGCCCATCTTGAGGAGGATCGCGGCGAGGATCACCGAGCCTGCCGTCGGCGCTTCGACGTGCGCGTCCGGCAACCAGGTGTGCACCGGCCACATCGGCATCTTCACCGCGAAGGAGGCGAAGAAGGCGAGCCACAGCCAGGTCTGCATATGCGCGGGGAACTGCGTCTTGAGCAGCGTCTCGATGTCGGTCGTGCCGGCCGTCTGGTACATCGCGAGGATCGCGACAAGCATCAGGAGCGAGCCCGCAAGCGTGTAAAGGAAGAACTTGAAGCTTGCATAGACGCGCCGCTTGCCGCCCCAAATGCCGATGATCAGGAACATCGGGATGAGACCGCCCTCGAAGAAGAGGTAGAAGAGCACGAGATCGAGCGCGCAGAACACGCCGATCATCAGGGTCTCGAGCACGAGGAAGGCGATCATATATTCGGCGACGCGCTTCTCGACCGATTCGAAGGAAGCGAGGATCGCGAAAGGCATCAGGAAGGTGGTCAGCAGCACGAAGGGCAGCGAGAAGCCGTCGACGCCCATCTTGTAGACGACCCCGGCGCCGAACCACGGCCTCTCCTCGACGAGCTGGAAGGCGGCGCTCGTGGCGTCGAACCGCTGCCAGACGACGAGCGACAGCGCGAAGACCGCGATCGTCGTGAAGAGCGCGGCCCAGCGGATGTTCCGCAGCGTCGCCTCGTCATCGCCGCGCTGCGTCATGATGAAGGCCGCGCCGAGGAGCGGGAGGAAGGTGAGGCCGGAAAGAATGCCAAAACCGAACATTAGCGAATGCTCCAGGCGCCGAGCCAGCTGACCACCGCCGCGACGCCGATCAGCATCGCGAAGGCGTAATGATAGAGGTATCCGGTCTGCGCGCGCACCGCGAGACGCGCGCCGTCGACGACGCGCGCCGCAACGCCGTCCGGACCGATCCCGTCGATGATGCGGCCGTCGCCGCCCTTCCACAGGAGACGTCCGAGCGCAAAGGCGGGCCTCACGAAGATCTTGTCGTAGAGCTCGTCGAAATACCACTTGTTGAGGAGGAAGCGATAAAGGCCCGGGAAGGCGGAGGCGAGTTTCTCCGCCACGCCGGGACGCAGCACGTAGATGTAGAGCGAGACGAGGAAGCCCCCGACCATCATGACCGTCGGCGCGAGCGAAGCCCAGGCAGGGACGTCATGCATCTCGTGCAGGATATGGTTCCCTTCGCTGACGAAGAGCGACCCCTTCCAGAATTCGTCGAAGGCGTGGCCGGCGAAATCCGGCTCGAAAATAAAGCCCGCGACGATCGACCCCACTGCCAGCACGGCGAGCGGGACGAGCATCACGAGCGGCGACTCGTGCGGCTTGTGGTCGTGCCCATGGCCGTGGTCGTCATGACCGTTCGCGTGGCCGTGGTCGTCATGGCCGTGCGCAGCGTGAGACGCCTCGGCCGCGTGCGGGCCAAAGAAAGTCATGAACACGAGGCGCCAGGAGTAGAAGGAGGTCAGCCCGGCAACGATCACCGCGATGACGAAGCCGTAGAGCGCCACGGGGTGTTGACGGCTGGCGGCGAAGGCCGCCTCGATGATCGCGTCCTTCGAGAAGAAGCCCGCGAAGCCCAAAGGCGTGAACGGCACGCCGAAGCCGGTGATGGCCAAGGTGCCAATCACCATCACCGAGAAGGTGAAAGGGATATCCTTACGCAATCCGCCCATGCGGCGCATATCCTGCTCATGGTGCATCGCATGGATGACCGAGCCCGCGCCGAGAAAGAGCAGAGCCTTGAAGAAGGCGTGGGTGAAAAGGTGGAAGATGCCGAGCGAATAGGCGCCGACGCCCTCGGCGATGAACATCAAGCCGAGCTGCGAGCAGGTCGAATAGGCGATGACGCGCTTGATGTCGTTTTGCACGAGTCCGACCGTCGCGGCGAAAAAATGCGTCGTCGCGCCGATGATGATCACGAAAACCAAGGCTGCAGGCGCGGCCTCGAAAATCGGCGACAGGCGCGCGACCATGAAGACGCCCGCCGTGACCATCGTCGCGGCATGGATCAAGGCCGAGACTGGCGTCGGGCCTTCCATCGCGTCGGGAAGCCAGGTGTGCAGTAGGAATTGCGCGGATTTGCCCATCGCGCCCATGAACAGCAGGAGCGCGGCAAGCGTCAGCGCGTCGACGTTGAGGCCGAAGACATGCGCCGTCTTGCCTTCAAGGCCGGGAACCGCCGCGAAGATCGCGTCGAACGAGACGGAATTCGTGAGCTGGTAGACGAGGAAGATGCCGAGCGCGAAGCCGAAATCGCCCACGCGGTTGACCACGAAGGCCTTGATCGCCGCCGCATTGGCGGAGGGCTTCTGATACCAGAAGCCGATCAGCAGATAGGAAGCGAGACCGACGCCTTCCCAGCCAAAAAACATCTGGACGAGATTGTCGGCCGTCACCAGCATCAGCATCGCGAAGGTGAAGAGCGACAGATAGGCGAAGAAGCGCGGACGATCCGGATCCTCCTGCATGTAGCCGATAGAATAGAGATGCACGAGGCTCGAGACCGTGTTCACGACGACGAGCATCACCGCGGTCAGGGTGTCGACACGCAGGGACCAGTCGACGTTGAGAGTGCCGGAGGTGAACCAATTGCCGAGAACCGAGACGTGGGCTTCCTCATGACCGAAGCCCACGTCGAGGAGAATCTTCCAGGAGAGCGCCGCCGCGACGAAGAGCAGGCCCGTTGTGACGAGCTCCGACGCGCGCGCGCCCATGAGCCGCCCGAAGAGGCCGGCGATCAGAAAGCCGAGGAGGGGTAGGAAAACGACTGCTGCGATCATCGCGCGCTCAACCCTTCAGGCTGTTGATGTCTTCCACCGCGATCGTGCCGCGGTTACGGAAGTAGGTGACCAGAATGGCGAGCCCGATCGCCGCTTCCGCCGCCGCAACGGTCAGCACGAACAGGGCGAAAACCTGTCCCGTGAGATCGCCCAGCGCCGTCGAGAAGGCCACGAAGTTCAGATTCACAGAGAGAAGGATCAGCTCCACCGACATCAATATGATGATGATGTTCTTCCGGTTGAGCACGATTCCCGCGACGCCCAGCGTGAAGATGATCGCCGAGACGACGAGATAATGGGCAAGACCGATGTTCGTCATGGCGTTCATCCCTCTACGCCGACCCGCGAGCGCACCTTCTTGAGCTCGACGACGCTCTTGGCGGTGCGGGCGTTCTGTTCCGAGATGTTCTGGCGCTTCACATTCGGCCGATGGTGCAGCGTCAGCGAGATCGCCCCGATCATCGCGGTGAGCAGCACCAGCCCCGCCGCCTGAAAGAAGATCAGGTATTTCGTGTAGAGCACCCGACCGAGCGCGGCGGTGTTCGTGACGTCGGCCAGGATCGGCGAGGCCGCAGCCTCGCGCGCGCCGGGCGCCGACTGCCAATGCAGCGCGACGAAGCCGAGCTCGAGGAGCACGACGACGCCGACGGCGGCGCCCGCCGGCAGGTATTTCTGGAAGCCCTGCCGCAGCTCGGCGAAATCGACGTCGAGCATCATGACGACGAAGAGGAACAGCACCGCGACCGCGCCGACATAGACGACGACGAGCATCATGGCCAGGAACTCGGCGCCCTGCAGCAGGAAGAGGCCCGCGCCGTTACAGAAGGCGAGGATCAGCCAGAGCACCGAATTGACGGGGTTGCGCGCGGCGATGACCCCGAAGGCCGAGGCGATCAGCACGGCGGAGAACAGGTAGAAGAATAAGGCGTCCACGGGCTCGTCCTTCGTGCTTTCAGCGGTAGGGCGCGTCGAGAGCGATGTTGCGGGCGATCTCGCGCTCCCAGCGCGCGCCGTTCTCGAGCAGGCGCTCCTTGTTGTAGTAGAGCTCCTCGCGCGTCTCGGTGGCGAATTCGGCGTTCGGCCCTTCGACGATCGCGTCGACCGGGCAGGCCTCCTGGCAGAAGCCGCAATAGATGCACTTGACCATGTCGATGTCGTAACGCGTCGTGCGACGGGTGCCGTCATTGCGACGCGGACCCGCCTCGATCGTGATCGCCTGGGCCGGGCAGATCGCCTCGCAAAGCTTGCAGGCGATGCAGCGCTCCTCCCCGTTGGGATAACGCCGCAACGCATGTTCGCCTCGATAGCGCGGCGATTGCGGATTCTTCTCATGCGGGTAGTTCAGCGTCGCCTTCGGCTTAAAGATGTAGCGAATCCCGAGAAAGAACGCGGCTACGAACTCCAGCAGGAACAGCGATTTCGCTTCCTGATCCAGTCTCATGGCTTCACCTCAACCAGCCTTGGCCAGCGCGGGCCCGAACTGCACCGCCGCTGCAACCAGGATGACCATCACGAGCGAGATCGGCAGGAACACCTTCCAGCCGAGCCGCATGAGCTGATCGTAACGATAGCGCGGCACGATCGCCTTGGTCATCGCGAACATGAAGACGACGCTCCACATCTTGAACAGGAACCAGAAGACGCTGGAGCCGCCGATGAGCGGCGCCCCGGGGAAGGGCGAGAGCCAGCCGCCGAGGAAGAGGATCGTCGTCAGCGACGACATGCCGAGAATGGCGACGAGCTCGGTCAAGAACTGCAGCAGGAACAGCGAGGCCGAATATTCGATCATGAAGCCCGCGACGAGCTCCGATTCCGCCTCGGCGAGATCGAAGGGCGGACGGTTCGTTTCCGCCAGGATCGAGATGAAGAAGATCACGTACATCGGCAGGAGCCGCAGCCAGTACCAGCCGAGCACGCCGTATCTCGTGTCCTGGGCGTGGACGATGTCGGTGAGGTTGAGCGAGCCCGCGCAGAGCAGCACGGTCACGATCACGAAGCCGATCGAGACTTCATAGGAGACCATCTGCGCGGCGGAGCGCAGCGCAGAGAGGAACGGATATTTGGAGTTTGAGGCCCAGCCGGCCATGATCACGCTGTAGACGCCGAGCGACGAGACCGCGAAGAGGTAGAGCACGCCGACGTTGATGTCGGCGACGACCCAGCCCTCATTGACCGGGATGACCGCCCAGGCGGCCATGGCGAGCACGACGCCGACGACCGGGGCAAGCACGAAGATGAACTTGTTCGTCGTGTCCGGGATCACCGGCTCCTTGAGCAGGAACTTGAAGAAGTCGGCGAAGGGCTGCAGCACGCCCCAGGGGCCGACGACGTTCGGCCCGCGCCGCAACTGCACCGCCGCCCAGATTTTGCGTTCGGCGTAAATCAGCACCGCCGTCGACAGCAGCACGCAAACGAGCAAGACGAGGCTCTTGATCGCGGCGAGCAGCGCCGGATGCTCGACGAGAAAGGAGACGAGGGCCGAAATCAGGTCCTGCATTTGGATCTGGCTCCTATTCCGCGGCCTGCTGCAGGCGGCTCTTGGCGAGCGCCGAGCACTCCGCCATCACCGCGGAGGCTCTGGCGATCGGATTGGTGAGGTAAAAATCTGAGACCGACGAGGCGAAGGGATGCGCCATCGCGATGGCGCCGCGCTGCGCCAAAGCGCCGATCGTCGCCGGATCGCCCTTCTCGATGACGTCCAAGCGTTGAAGATGCGGCAAGCGCCCAAACAGCGCCTTGCGCAATTGCGCGAGCGAGTCGAAGGGAAGCGGATCGCCGTGCGCGCCGGAGAGCGCGCGCAGGATCGCCCAGTCCTCGCGAGCGTCGCCCGGCGGAAAGCCGGCGCGCGCGGCGAGCTGCGGCCGCCCTTCGGTATTGACGAAGAGACCGGACTTCTCGGTGTAGGCTGCGCCGGGTAGCGCAACATCCGCCCGATGCGCGCCGCGATCCCCGTGCGAACCGATGTAGACGACGAAGGCGCCGGGGGCGACGTCGATCTCGTCGGCGCCAAGATTGAGAATGAGGTCGAGCGCTCCGGGCGCGGCCATCTCCCAGGCGGACTTGCCGCCGGCGCCGGGCGTGAAACCCAAGTCCAAGGCGCCGACACGCGCGGCCGCCGTATGGAGCACGCCGAAGCCGTTCCAGCCGTCGCCCACGCCGCCCTGCTTCAGCGCCGCCTGCGCGGCGAGCCCCAGCGCCGCGTCGCCGTCCTGGCGGGAGAGCGCGCCCTGCCCGACCAGCACGATGCGTTTCTTGGCGCCCGACGGCGCGCTCTGCGCAAAGCGCAGCAGCGAGTCCGGCCCCGCGCCGAGATATTCATAGTCGTAGGTCAGATCGGCCTTCTCGCCGACGACCGAGATCTTGAAGCCGCCCTTCAGCCAACGCTTGCGGATGCGCGCGTTGAGCACCGGCGCTTCCTTGCGGGGATTGGAGCCGACGATGAGCAGCGCATCGGCTTCGTCAATGCCGGCGATCGTCGGGTTGAAGATATAGGAGGCGCGGCCGAGCGAAGTATCCAACCGCGCGCCGTCTTGCCGACAGTCGAGGTTCGGCGTTCCAAGCTTCTCGGCCAGGAGCTTCAGCGCGAAAATCTCCTCGACGGCGGCGAGATCGCCAACGAGCGCGCCGATCCGCGGCGCGGGCGTCGCCTTGATCTTCTGCGCGACGAGAGCCAACGCCTCCTGCCAGGAGGCCGGGCGCAGCCGGCCGTTCTCGCGCACGTAAGGGCGGTCGAGCCGCTGACGCGCGAGACCGTCCACCGCCTGGCGGGTCTTGTCGGAGATCCACTCCTCGTTCACCGCATCGTTGACCAGCGGCAGAATGCGTACGACCTCGCGGCCGCGCGTGTCGATGCGAATCGCCGAGCCCAGCGCGTCATGCGCGTCGATGCTCTCGGTCTTCTGATATTCCCACGGCCGCGCACGAAAATTCTGCGGTTTGGGCAGCAGCGCGCCGACGGGGCAGAGATCGGCGACATTGCCCTGCAGCTCGGAGGTCATCGCGCTCTGAAGATAGGTGGTGATCTCCATGTCCTCGCCGCGTCCAATCGCGCCCATATCGGCGGTGCCGGCGACTTCCGCGGTGAAGCGGACGCAGCGCGTGCAATGGATGCAGCGGTTCATCTCGGTCTTGACCAGCGGACCGATATATTTGTTCTCGACCGCGCGCTTGTTCTCGGCGAAGCGCGAGGAGTCGCCGCCAAAGGCCAAAGCCTGGTCCTGCAGATCGCATTCGCCGCCCTGATCGCAGATCGGGCAGTCGAGCGGATGGTTGACGAGCAGAAACTCCATGACGCCTTCGCGCGCCTTCCTCACCATCGGCGATTTGGTGAAGACTTCCGGCGGCGCGCCGTGCGGGCCGGGACGCAGATCCTTGACGGCCATCGCGCAGGAGGCCTGCGGCTTGGGCGGGCCGCCCTTCACCTCGACGAGGCACATGCGGCAGTTGCCGGCGACCGACAGACGCTCGTGATAGCAAAAGCGTGGCACTTCCGCGCCGGCGGTCTCGCACGCCTGCAGCAGCGTGAACTCGGGCGGAACGTCCACCTCGACGCCATCGACGAGAATCTTGGTCACTTGCCCCTCTCCAATGTGTCGACCCGCTGCTTCAAGGTTTCGTCACTCCGCCGCCACGGGGATCCGCTCGGCATGCGGATTGGCGGTATATTGATCGATGCGCTGCTCGATCACGTCGCGGAAATGCGTGATAAGCCCCTGCACCGGCCAGGCCGCCGCGTCGCCGAGCGCGCAGATCGTGTGGCCCTCGATCTTCTTCGAGACGTCGAAGAGCATGTCGATCTCTTTCTTGTGCGCGCGGCCTTCGACCATGCGCTGCATGACGCGCCACATCCAGCCCGTGCCCTCGCGGCAGGGCGTGCACTGGCCGCAGCTCTCGTGCTTGTAGAAATACGAGAGCCGCGCGATGGCGCGAATGATGTCGGTGGACTTGTCCATCACGATCACCGCCGCCGTTCCGAGACCGGAGCCGAGCTTGGCGAGGCTGTCGAAGTCCATCGGACAGTCGATAATCTGATGCGCCGGCACGCAGCGCACGGAGGAGCCGCCGGGGATGACGGCGAGCAGATTGTCCCAGCCGCCGCGAACGCCGTCGCAATGCCTGTCGATCAATTCGCGGAAAGAGATCGACATCGCCTCTTCGACATTGCACGGGCGGTTCACATGGCCTGAAATGCTGAAGAGCTTCGTGCCCGTGTTGTTCGGCTTGCCGATGCCGGCGAACCACGCGTGGCCTCGGCGCAAAATCGTGGGCGCGACCGCGATCGACTCGACATTGTTCACCGTCGTCGGACAGCCATAGAGCCCGACATTGGCCGGAAAGGGCGGCTTCAGGCGCGGCATGCCCTTCTTGCCCTCGAGGCTCTCGAGCAGCGCCGTCTCCTCGCCGCATATATAGGCGCCGGCGCCGTGATGCACGTAGAGATCGAAGGGATAGCCGTGGATATTGTCCTTGCCGATGAGCTTCGCCTCATAGGCCTCGTCCACGGCGCGCTGCAGCGCCTCGCGCTCGGCGATGAACTCGCCGCGCACATAGATGTAGCAGGCGTGGGCGCCCATCGCGAAGGAGGCGACCATCGCGCCCTCGACCAGCGTATGCGGGTCGTTGCGCATGATCTCGCGATCCTTGCAGGTGCCGGGCTCCGACTCGTCCGCGTTGATGACGAGATAATGCGGGCGCTGCGGATCGACCTCCTTGGGCATGAAGGACCATTTCAGCCCCGTGGAGAAGCCCGCGCCGCCGCGGCCGCGCAGACCCGAGTTCTTCACCTCGGCGATGATCTTGTCGCGTCCTTTGGTGAGCAGGGCCTTGGTGTTATCCCACTGCCCGCGCTTCTTCGCGCCCTCGAGCGAACGGTCGCCGAGCCCATAGAGATTGGTGAAGATGCGGTCTGCGTCGGAGAGCATGTCTTCTCTGTCCGTTTCGCTTCGATCGGTTATTTCGCGCCTTCGCCGTAAAGCGAAGCGAGGCTTGTGAGCTTGCCCAAGGGCTCGGAGCTGACGCGGCCCGTCTGCGAGCCTGTCTTCACTGGCCGGCCGGCGGCGAGATTGTCGAGGAGCTTCTCAAAGTTCTCCGCCGTCAGATCCTCGTAATAGTCGTCGTTGATCTGCACCATCGGCGCGTTGCAGCAGGCGCCGAGGCATTCGACTTCGAGCCAGGAGAACAGCCCGTCGGCCGTCACCTTGCGCTGCGGTCCTACCCGGCGCTCGAGCACCTTGATCAGATCGTCGGAACCGCTGAGCATGCAGGGCGTCGTGCCGCAGAGCTGGATGTAGAACTTGCCCACAGGCTCGAGATTGAACATCGTATAGAAGGTCGCAACCTCGAGCACGCGAATATACGGCAGGTCGAGTTTGTCGGCGACCGCCTCGATCGCCTTTTGCGGCAGCCAATAATCGTTCTGCTTTTGCGCCTGCCACAGGGCCGGCACGACCACGGAGGCCTGACGTCCGTCGGGATATTTGGCGATCTGCTTGGCGAGCCACGCCTCGTTCTGGGGCGTGAAGGCGAAGCTCTCAGGCTGGTTTTCGGCAAGACGACGAATGGACATGCTATGTGATTTCCCAGCACACGAAACCAGGGCGGTTGTTTTCGTTGGCGCTGCTGATTTGCGCATCGCCAACGGCAACGATCATCGGTCCACTTCTCCAAAGACGATGTCGAGCGATCCCAGAATCGCCGAGACGTCCGCAAGCATGTGGTTGCGGCAGAGAAAATCCATGCCTTGCAGATGCGCGAATCCCGGCGCTCTGATCTTGCAGCGATAGGGCCGGTCGCCGCCATCGGACACGAGATAGACCCCGAACTCGCCCTTCGGCGCTTCGACCGCGGCGTAGACCTCGCCGGCGGGAACCTTGAAGCCCTCGGTGAAGAGCTTGAAGTGATGGATGAGCGCCTCCATCGAGCGCTTCATCTCGGGGCGGGACGGCGGCGCGATCTTGTTGTTCGTGACCTGCACCGGACCGCGGTTCTTGGCCTCGAGCAGCTTGTTCACGCATTGGCGCATGATGGAGGTCGACTGACGCATCTCCTCCATGCGGATCACGGCGCGGTCGTAACAGTCGCCATTCTTGCCGACCGGAATGAGGAACTCCATGTCCTCGTAACATTCATAGGGTTGCGCCTTGCGCAGGTCCCAGGCGGCGCCCGAGCCGCGCAGCATGACGCCCGAGAAACCGAACTTATAGGCGTCCTCGAGCGAGATCACGCCGATGTCGGCGTTGCGCTGCTTGAAGATGCGGTTCTCGATGAACAGCGCCTCGAGATCGTCGCACAGTTTGAGGAAGGGATCGCAGAAGGCGCCGATGTCCTCGACGAGCGCATCGGGGAGATCGCGCGCGACGCCGCCGGGGCGGAAATAATTGGCGTGCATGCGCGCGCCGCAGGCGCGCTCATAAAACACCATCAGCTTCTCGCGCTCCTCGTAACCCCACAGCGGCGGGGTGAGCGCGCCGACGTCCATCGCCTGCGCGGTGACATTGAGGAGATGCGAGAGCAGGCGGCCGATTTCGGAGTAAAGCACGCGGATGAGCTGACCGCGATAGGGAACCTCGACGCCGAGCAGTCGCTCGATCGCCAGGCAGAAAGCGTGCTCCTGGTTCATCGGCGCGCAATAGTCGAGCCGGTCGAAATAGGGAACGTTCTGGAGGTAGGTGCGCGCCTCCATCAGCTTCTCGGTGCCGCGATGCAGAAAACCGACATGCGGATCGACGCGCTCGACGACCTCGCCATCGAGCTCGAGAATGAGGCGCAGCACGCCATGCGCAGCCGGATGCTGCGGCCCGAAGTTGATGTTGAAGTTGCGTAGCGGTTGCTGGTCTGTCATCTCGTCCGTCCCGATCGGGAGAATTGCGAATTCGCTGCTCCCTACTCGTTACTGCCCTCTCGCCTTTTCGTCCCCCGGCAGCTCATAGGCCGTCCCCTCCCAGGGCGAGGCGAAGTCGAACTGGCGATATTCCTGCGTCAGCCGCACCGGGTCGTAGACGACGCGCTTCTGCTCGTCGTCATAGCGAACCTCGACGAAGCCCGTCATCGGGAAGTCCTTGCGCAGCGGATGACCGTCGAAGCCATAGTCGGTCATGATGCGCCGCAGATCCGGGTGCCCGGAGAACAGCACGCCGAAGAGATCGTAGGTTTCGCGCTCGTACCAGTCGGCCCCGGGATAGAGATCCGTCAGCGAGGCGACCGCATTGGTCTCGTCGGTGCGCGTCTTGAGGCGGATGCGGCGATTGTGCTTGGGGCTTTGCAGATGCGCGACCACCTCGAAGCGCTCCTCGCGCTCCGGATAGTCCGCCGCGGTCACATCGATGATGTTGACGAAGAGATAATCGGCGTCGTCGCGCAGCGTCCTGACCACGTCGAGCCATTTGTCGCGCGCGATCGTCAGCGTGAGCTCGCCAAAGGCGACCTTCACGTCCGTGACCGCGCCGCCGGTTGCGTCGGCGATTTTGGCGCCGAGGGCCTCGAGTTCCGAACTCATTCGCGTCCTTGCTGATTGGAGCGAGTAGCGAATAGCCAGTAGCGAATAAAGAACGCGCCAGTTCTATTCGCTACTCGCTACTCCTTATTCGCCTCACCGTTCGATCGTGCCGGTGCGGCGGATCTTCTTTTGCAACAGCAGCATGCCGTAGACTAGCGCTTCCGCGGAAGGCGGGCAGCCCGGCACATAGACGTCGACCGGAATGATCCGGTCGCAGCCGCGCACCACCGAATAGGAATAATGGTAGTAGCCGCCGCCATTGGCGCAGGAGCCCATCGAGATGACGTAGCGCGGCTCCGGCATCTGGTCATAGACCTTGCGCAGAGCGGGCGCCATCTTGTTGGTCAGCGTGCCGGCGATGATGATGCAGTCGGACTGACGCGGCGAGGCCCGCGGGGCGAAGCCGAAGCGCTCCATGTCGTAGCGCGGCATCGCCGCCTGGATCATCTCGACCGCGCAGCAAGCGAGGCCGAAGGTCATCCACATCAGCGAGCCGGTTCGCGCCCAAGTGATGAGATCGTCGGTCGCCGTGACGAAGAAGCCCTTGTCGGCGAGCTCATTGTTGATTTCGACGAAGAGCGGGTCCGTCGCGCCGACGGGCTTGCCCGTGCGCGGATCGATGAGACCCGTCGCTCCAGGAGCGACGAGCGTCCGGCGAGGTTGCTCAATCAATCCCATTCGAGCGCTCCCTCGCGCCATTCATAGACGAAGCCGACCGTGAGCACGCCGAGGAAGACCATCATCGACCAGAACCCGAAAGGGCCGACCTCCTTGAAGGCGATGGCCCAGGGGAAGAGGAAGGCGACCTCTAGGTCGAAGATGATGAAGAGCAGCGAGACGAGATAGAAGCGCACGTCGAATTTCATGCGCGCGTCGTTGAACGGGTTGAACCCGCACTCATAGGCCGAGAGCTTTTCCGGATCGGGCGCCTTGAAGGCGACGAGGAACGGCACGGCGAGCAGCGCGCTGGCGATCAGGACCGACAGCACCCCGAAGATGATGAGCGGCACATATTGTTCGAAGAGGGGCGGCATCGACGCGCTCCAGTCATTCTCGCGGACAGCGGGCTATCTGTGGCGCTGCGGCCATCCGACAGGCGGGAGAGGCCCAGAGCGAAAGCCGCCTCCGCGGCGGGGGTTCCGTAACAAAGCGGCGCCGCGAAAGCAAGTGCGGAAGCCGGCTTTGTTTCGACTGCGGAAATCAATGCGGGAGAGTGGCGGCGCCGCCCAAGATTGCGGCGCCTGCGAATTCACCCCGCGAGCGCGACGCAGAGCGCCGCGGCGCGCATTTCCTCGAGCCGGCGCGCGCGCCGCGCCAAGGCCTCGGCGTCCGCGCCCCAGACTCGAAGCTGAAAATCCTCGTCGACATGAGCGGCGACGAAACCCGCGTCCGCGTCGATGTGGCGCAGCGCTACGGCCAGCGCGACGACGAGCGAGCCCGAAAGCGTCGTCATCACATGGATTCCCGCGAGGCGGAACGGCGCGGCCGCGCCTGCGCCCACGGCTTCATGCAGCAGCCGGCCGATCGCTTCCAGCGACTCTTTCGGCTGCGTATGGTGGATCACGCCTTCCGAGAGCGCGAATTGCGCGCCGCAGCGCTCGCGGATGAAGGCCAGGAGCGGGTCCCAGGCCTCGCTCTGCGCGGCGACGAGCGCCGCCGGATCGCCGGCGCGGTAGCAGACGAGGTCGGAACCCGCATATTTGGCCGCATCCGCCTCGACTTCGGCCATGCGCGGGCTAACGCCGTCGAGCGCGGAATTGGCGAGGCGTGTCAAAGGCATCGTCGCGGGAACGACATGCTCGACCTGCGCCTGCCATTCCCGGGCGACCGCCGCGGCCAAGGCCTCCCTCGGCAACAGGAGCGCGGCTCGCGCGGGAGTGCGCAGGGGCTTGCCGTCGAGCAGGACCGCGAAGCTCTCGCCCTGCGGCGCGACCGCAACCGTCTTGTAAAAGCGCGCGAGCCTTTTGGGCTTGCCGCCCTCGGCCACGGCTCGCACGGGATCGCGCTCGGAAGGGGCGACGTACAACGCCGACGCAAGATCGCCTTCTTCGTCAGCCATGCGCTTTTCGCCTTCTGCTGGTTTCATGCGTCGCCGTTTAGCGAGCAACGGCGCGAATTTGCAAGCGCGCCGCGCTCAAACAGCCGCCGGGGCGCGCTCCGCTCCTTCGGCATATAGCGCAAAGGAGGAATCACAATGATCGTCGATCGACGCAGCCTCATGCGTTCCGCGGGCGCCCTCCTGGCCGCGAGAACCCCGACGGCGAGAGCGGAAGGAAGGCGGATCGAGGCGATCGCCTTCGACGTCTTCACGATCTTCGATCCGCGTTCGATCACGGCCGTGGCCGAGGCCCGCCTTCCCGGCAAGGGCGAGGCGCTCGCGGCGTTATGGCGCACGCGGCAGTTCGAATATTGCTGGCTGCGAACCTTGTACGGAAATTACACCGATTTCTGGCGCGTCTCCGAAGATGCGCTGATCTTCGCCGGAAAATCCTTGAAGATCGAGCTCGACGACACGACCCGCGCCGCGCTCATGCAAGCCTTGACGGAGATTGCGCTTTGGCCCGATTCGCTCGCGGCGTTGCGCCGCCTGCGCGAAGCGGGGCTCAAACTCGCCTATCTTTCGGTCATGACCCCACGCATGCTCGAGGAGATCTCCGACCGGGCGGGCGTCGCCGATCTTTTCGAGTTCAAGCTGAGCACGGACGCGGTGCGCGCCTTCAAGCCCCATCCGCGCGCCTATGCGATGGCCGAGAGGGCCTTCGAGCTTCCTCGCGCAAAAATCGTCTTCGCGGCCTTCGGCGGCTGGGACGCGGCCGGCGCGAAATCCTTCGGCCTCGAGACCTTTTGGGTCAATCGCCTGGGCGTTCCGCGCGAGGGGCTTGGCGTTGCGCCCGACGCCGAGGGCTCCACGCTCGACGATCTCGCCAATTATGTCCTCGCCTGAGCGCGGCGAGGTCACGCCTCCGGCGCGCCCTCGATCGGATCGTAGGCTTTCTCGTCGAAGCCGAAGGCTTCCCAGGTCTTGCGCATATGCTCGGGGAGCGGCGCGGTGACGTCGATGACGCCGCCCTTGGGATGCGGCAGCACCAGCCTCCGCGCCAGGAGATGCAGCTTTCTCTCTAGCCCCTCGGGCATGGCGCGCAGCGGATCGCGGCGGCGGACCTCGTCTTCGGGCCGATGGCCGTATTTGGGGTCGCCGAAGATCGGATGGCCGATCGCTTCCGCGTGCGCCCGCAGCTGATGCGTGCGGCCGGTGAGCGGCTTCATCGACAGCCAGGCGCAGCGCGGGGCCGACTTCTCGACGGTGGCGTAATAGGTCAAGGAATGCTGCGCGTCGGTCTCGCCGTGACGCGCAATCCGCATCTTTTCAATGTCGCGAGTTCGAGCCGGCGCCGGGTTTGCGCGGCGGGCGTTGCTCGCCCATGCCCTCGCCCTTGGCGAGGTAGAGAGAGATGCGTCCCTGCGTGAGCTTGGGCGCGCCTTCGACGAGCGCCCAATAGATTTTCTTCGCCTGTCGCGAGCGAAAGGCTTCGCCGAGCGCCGCGGCGCTGCGGCGGTTCTTGGCGATGAGCAGCACGCCGCTCGTGTCGCGATCGAGGCGATGCACGAGCACGGGGCGATTATCGCCCTTGGCGAGCGCCGCGAGCATCCCGTCGATATGGCGCTTCGTGCCCGAGCCGCCTTGCACGGCCAGCCCGAAAGGCTTGTTGAGGACGAGCACGTCGGCGTCCTCATAGAGCGTCATGTCCGCGAGGGCGCGCGCGTCCTCCGGATCGGAACGCCGGACCGGGGGCGCGGCGGGCGCCTCGAGATTTAAAGGCGGGATGCGGATCGTCTGGCCCTGCTCGAGACGAGTCGAGGTCTCGACGCGCCGCCCGTCAACCCGCACCTCGCCCTTGCGGCAGATCTTGGCGAGATGCGCGAGCGAGAGCGTCGGCACGCGCCGCTTGAACCAGCGGTCGAGCCTAAGGCCGGCCTCGTCCTCAGTGACGATCGCCGAGGAGACGCCGGCGCCAGGCGGCTTCGTCGCGGACTCGCTCACGCACCCTCACTTCATGGAATCTGCGCAACGCGGCGCATCGCCGGATCCCCAGGACTGGATCGGGACCGCCGAGGTCGAATTCTCCGGACTTCCTTCGACGATCTTGTCGGAATAGGCCATATAGACGAGCACGTTGCGCTTGGCGTCGCAGCCTCTGACGATATGCATGCGCTTGAAGAAAAGCGAGCGCTTCTCGCTGAACACCTCTTCGCCCTGCGAAAATTTGCCGGTGAACCGGAGGGGCCCGAATTGCCGGCAGGCCAGCGAGACGTCCGAGGTGTTCTCGGCGAGGCCCAGCGCGCCGCTGACGCCCCCCTTCTCATGCTCGGAATAGTAGCAGACGACGCCATCGACGAGCGGATCGTCGATTCCGTAGGTCGCGAGTTTGTCGTTGGGCGTGAGCAGCTTGAAGTCGGTCGACTCCCGGAAGATCAAATCCGGCCCGTCCGCCAGCGCCGGAACGGCGCAAAGGAACGCCGCCAGCGCGCAGATGCGACCGACGCTATTGCGCAAGGCGATGTGGGGAAAGCTCATCGCGGCGTTCTCCAAAGCGCGACCTTTGCGGCCGGCCCCCGGCATATGGGTAAGGCCTAGCGCCAAGGAAAGCGGCAAGGGAGTCGACGCCCCGCCCCTATTGATGCAGCGCCTCGCCGTGCAGCGCGATGTCGAGGCCCTCGCGCTCCTGGTCCGAACCGACGCGCAGCGGCGCGAGAAGATTCGTCAATTTCAGCACGACGAATGTGCCGAAGGCGCACCAGATCACGGTCACTCCCACGCCCTGCGCCTGCACCAGGAATTGATGCAGGTCGCCCTCGAGAAGGCCAGAGACGCCGGGATCGTCGGCGGCCGCCGTCACCGCGCGCGTCGCAAAGACGCCGGCGAGCAGCGTGCCGAGCATGCCGCCCACGCCGTGGACCCCGAAGACGTCGAGCGTATCGTCGTAATTCAGGCGGTGCTTCACGCTGGTGCAGAAGTAATAGCAGACGGCGCCCGCGACGAGCCCGATGACCGCGCCGTGCCAGGGCAGCACATAGCCGGAGGCCGGCGTGATCGTGCCGAGGCCCGCGACGGCGCCGGAGATGACGCCGAGCACCGACGGTCTGCCGCGCTGCAGCCATTCGAGCGCGGTCCAGCTCAGGGCGCCGGCGCAGGCGGCGAGATGCGTCGCGACGATGGCGAAGACCGCGCGCGAGCCCGCCGAGAGCGCCGAGCCGCCGTTGAAGCCGAACCAGCCGACCCAGAGAAACCCGGTGCCGATCACCGCGAGCGCGAGATCGAAGGGCGCCATATTCTCGCGCCCATAGCCCTGGCGTTTGCCGATGAGGAGCGCGGTGACGAGCCCGGCGACGCCTGCGTTGATATGCACGACCGTGCCGCCGGCGAAATCGAGGAGGCCCTGCTTCTGAAGGAAGCCGCTGCCCCAGACCCAATGCGCCGAGGGCACATAGACGACGAAGAGCCACAGCACGCAGAAGAGGATGAAGGACGAAAAGCTCATGCGCTCCGCCGTCGCGCCGCCGACGAGCGCGCAGGTGATGACCGCGAAGGTCATCTGATAGGCCATGAAGAGCATTTCCGGGATCGTCTTGGCGAGCGGGCTCACCGTGTCGACGCCGACGCCCGACAGCATGACGCGCGCAAAATCGCCGATAAAGGCGCCCTCGCCCGAGAAGGTGAGACTGTATCCGACGACGCCCCACAGGAGCGAGACGATCGCCGTCGCGATCAGGCTCTGCGCCATCGTCGCGAGCACGTTCTTCTTACGCACCATGCCGCTATAGAAAAGCGCGAGCCCGGGCAGCGTCATCATCAAGACGAGCGCGGTGGCGGCGATCATGAAGGCGGTGTCGGCGGCGTCGATCTTATTGGCCGTTTCGGCGAAAGCGGGCGAGCTTGCAAAAAGGCCGAACACAAGGGCGGCGGCGGCCGCGTAAACTCTCGACATCGATGGTCCCGATTGGTTCGTTGCAGAAGGGATTAAGGCCTGAGGCGCGGCTCGCGTAAAAGTGAAAGGCATAAAGCGCGCTCTGGCCTTTTAGGATCGACCGGTTTTTCTCCGTTGGGGCGCTTTCGCCCGAACGCGGCGCGATCTCGCCGCCGTCAAATCGCGTCGGCGTCCGTCTCGCCGGTGCGGATGCGCAGGACGCGCTCGATCGGGCAGACGAAGATCTTGCCGTCGCCGATCTGGCCGGTGCGCGCGACGCGCATGATCGTCTCGACGACCTCCTTCACCCTGTCCGCGGCCACGACGATGTCGATCTTCACCTTGGGAAGGAAGGCGACGATATATTCCGCGCCCCGGTAAATCTCCGAATGGCCCTTCTGACGCCCGTAACCTTTGACCTCCGTCGCCGTCATGCCATTGACGCCCAGCGCATTGAGGGCCTGGCGCACCTCGTCCAGCTTGAAAGGTTTGATGATCGCGGTCACGAGCTTCATGGCGGCTTGCTATCTCTGCCTCGGCGTTTAGCATGGCGGCGCGATAATGGGCAATCGCCGCGCCTGATGGGCCGGAGAAGGCCTCCAACGCGCCTCCCCGACATGATTGCTGCTTCAATCCTGGGCGTCAACGCATAAAATTTGGACGAGATCGCCTGTCTGTCAGAGGCGAGGCCTATATGACGAGCGCGGTCTGAGAGCTCGTGAGACGGGTTGGAAGCGCCGCGCGACAGCGGCGCACAAATCCGCTAAAGGCTCTCGTGCAATTTTCCTCACCCAGGAGCGCTAAGATGAAACGCGGCTTGTTTTTATTGGGCTTCGTCTCCCTGTTCGCGGCGCAGGCGTCTGGCGGCGCGACGGCCTTCGAATTGAAGAGCCCTGATATTGCGGCGGGAAAGACAATCGGCGACGCCTTCATTTACAATTCCTTCGGCTGCTCGGGGAAAAATCTCTCGCCCGCGTTGGAGTGGACCGACCCGCCGGCCGGGACGAAGAGCTTCGCCGTGCTCCTTCACGATCCCGACGCGCCGACGGGCGGGGCGGGCTTCTGGCACTGGCTCGCGATCGACATTCCCGCCTCCGTGCGCTCCCTGCCGCAGGGCGCGGGCGCGGCCGACGGCAAGAAGATGCCGGCGGGCGCGCGTCAACTCGAGACGGATTTCGGCGAGGTCGGCTATGGCGGCCCCTGCCCGCCCAAGGGCCATGGACCGCACCGCTATGTCTTCACCGTCTACGCCCTGCCGGTCGAGAAGCTCGACGTGAAGCCGACCGACCGAACCGCGGTCGTAGGCTTCACGATCAATCAGAGCGCGCTGGCCAAGGCCAGCATCACCGCGACCTTCGGCCGCTGAGGATTGGCGGCGGCGATCCGCGACGCTCTGGGGCTGACGCTGCTGGCGTTGGCCCTGGAGGCGGCTTTCGGCTATCCGCAGCCCCTTTTCGAGCGCGTCAGTCATCCGGCGGCCTGGCTCGGCTTCGCGATCGACGCGCTCGACCGCGCGCTCAATCGGGGCCCGGCGCGGCGTTGGCGCGGCTTTCTGGCGCTGGCGCCCATTCTTCTCTCCTGCTGGGCTTTGGGCGCCGCCCTGCAAGGCGCGCTCTATTCCCTGCCCTTCGGCGTCCTGCCGCTGGCCGCGGTCGCCTCGAGCCTTCTCGCGCAGCGCAGTCTTTACGCCCATGTCGAGGCGGTCGCGCGCGCGCTGGAACGCTCGCTCGAAGACGGCCGCGCCGCGGTCGGAAGCATCGTCGGGCGTGACGTCGCGGCGCTCGATGAGGCCGGCGTCGCGCGCGCGGCGATCGAGAGCCTGGCAGAGAATTTCTCCGACGGCGTGGTCGCGCCGGCCTTCTGGATGGCGCTCCTCGGATTTCCGGGCGCGCTCGTCTACAAGGCGATCAACACCGCGGACAGCATGATCGGCCATCGAACCGAGCGGCACGAGGAGTTCGGCTTCGCGGCGGCGAGGCTCGACGATCTCGTCAATCTCCCCGCCGCGCGTCTCTCCGCCCTGCTCATCGCGCTCGCCGCCGGCGGGGCCGCCCGACGGGCGCTGGCCTGCGTCGCGCGCGACGCGGGAAAACACGCCTCGCCCAACGCCGGCTGGCCCGAGGCGGCGATGGCGGGGGCGCTGGGGGCGCGGCTCGGCGGCCCGCGCAGCTACGCCGGGGCGGCCTACGAAGGCGTGTGGCTCGGCGACGGGCGAGAGGACTTAGGCCCCGCCGACATCGACCGCGCGCTCAAGGTTTTCCTCTGCGCGGACGTCGCCCTCTGGGCGCTCGCCGCCGCGCTGTGGACGTTGCTGGCCCTTTGACGGCTCGCCGCCCGCGCAAAGCTCCCTGCGGCCGCGCAAGTGCAAAGACCGAGGTTGACCATGTTTCATACTCCGGTCAAGACTCCGCGAAGCATCCGGGGGGAGGCATTGTGGCCGACATCGTTTTGATCAATCCGAAATTCGAAGCGAGCTACTGGGGCATGGAGCATGCGCTCGAGCTTGTCGGCTTTCGCGCGAACATGCCGGTGGCCGCGCTGCCCCTCATCGCGGCGCTCACGCCGGCCGAGCATACGGTGACCATCTTCGACGAGAACGTGGAGGAAATCGACTTCGACCGTTGCACGCGAGCCGACATCGTCGGCCTGACCGGCATGACGGTGCAACGGTTCCGAATGACGGAGATCTTGACCGAGCTCAAGCGGCGCGGCTGTTTCGTGGCGCTCGGCGGTCCCTGGGTGTCGGTCAAGGAGGAGTATTTCGGCGACCTCGCCGACGTCGTCTTCGTGGGCGAGGCCGAAACGACCTGGCCTCAGTTTCTGGAGGATTGGCGGCGCGGCGCGCCGGCTGCGCGCTATGAGCAAGCGGAGCGGACCGACATGTCCAAGGTCCCAGTCCCGCGCCATGACTTGCTGAAGCTCAAGCATTATGCGCTGGGCACGATCCAGTTTTCGCGCGGCTGCCCGTTCATGTGCGAGTTCTGCGACATCATCGTCACCTTCGGCCGCAAGCCCCGCATCAAGACCGTGCCGCAAATCATCGCCGAGCTCGACGCGCTGCGTCGGGTCGCCCGCAAGAACATGGCCTTCATCGTCGACGACAATCTCATCGGCAATAAGAAAGCGGTGAAGGAGATCCTGCGCGCGATGATCGTCTGGCAGCAGGACAATAATTATCCGCTCACTTTCATCACCGAAGCCTCGCTCGATCTCGCCGACGACGAGGAATTGCTGGAGCTGATGGACCGCGCCAACATCCGTTCGGTGTTCGTCGGCATCGAGACGCCGAACGAGGAGGCGCTCAAGGAGACCCGGAAAGTCCAGAACCTGCGCAACTCCAATCGCAGCATCGCGGAGAAGATCCACGCCATTCAGGCGCATGGGATCGAGGTGTTCGGGGGCATGATGCTCGGTTTCGACAGCGACGACGAGACCATCTTCGACCGCCAACTCAAGATGGTCGAGGAAGCGCGCATCGTCCATTCGGCCGTCGGCATGGTCACCGCGATCCCGAAAACGCCGCTCTACGAGCGGCTGGAGCGCGAGAACCGTCTCGATCATGCGGACCGGACTGAATACGGCACCAACGCAATTCCCTTGAAGGTGGGGCGCGAGGCTCTACGCGACGGCTATTTGCGGGTGCTGGGGGAACTCTATAGCCCCGCCAACTTCTTCAGTCGGCTGGATGCGCTCTATCTCGAGGGCGGGCTGGGTCACAGCCGTCTTCATCACGGCGGACACAATGACGGTCCGATCGGGGCCGCCCTGCGTAAGCTCGGCGCCTTTGCAGCGGGCGCCTTCGTCTTCGCCCGGCTGCAGATGCAGGTCCAAAAGCCCGAATTGCGCCAAGCCTATCGAGAGGCCGCCGGCAGGGTGCTGCGGCGGCGGCCGGATCCTTTCGTGTTCCAGGCCTATGCGTTGAAAATGGCCGCTCACTATCATTACGACACGCTGATATCCCGGATGATGACGCCCGACGGACATCTCATCAACATGTTCTAGCGCCGCTCTTGACGGAAGCGGAGCTGCGGCTCTGCTGTCGGGTGCGCAAAGAAAGGCTCCTCTCAACAAGGATGCAAGCCTGCGGCGCGATGCGGCGCTGTTTCTGCTCTTGCGTCGGCCCTGCGCGCACCGCGGGAGAGCTTCCTGAGAATTTTGCAGTGGGATCGGAGTTCCCGCTGCCGATGACCGCTGTGAACCATATTGTCACCCTCGCCAAATCCGTGGTACGTACGTAGCTGGTTGCGCGGGCTGCGCGCGGCGACCGCGGCGCCTTCCGCGGGAGGTTGGACGGGTGGATTACTATCTCACGGATAAGCGCTGGGCGCTGATCGCTTCCCGCCTCTCCGGAAAGGAAAGCGACCCCGGCTGCCACGGACGCGACAATCGTCTCTTCATCGAAGCCGTGTTCTGGATTGCGCGGAGCGGCTCGCCTTGGCGCAGGCTTCCGGCGCGCTTCGGCAAATGGTACACGCACTACACTCGCTTCCACCGCTGGAAGCAAAAGCAGGTGTGGCCCGAGGTGATGAACGCCTTGGCGGCCGACGAAACCTGCGAATATTTCTACGAGGAAGGCGCGATCCGTCATGCGCCGCCGCCCCCGCCTGTGGCGCCGGAAGCTGCGGAATCGGCGCCTGAGGCGCAAGGCGGCTCCGACGGCGCCGCCTCCCCGCCGTCGCGGCGATCAAAGAAACGCGAGCGCCCCGCGTTCGGACAACGAAAATTGCGACAATGGCGCGAGCGAAGCTTCCGGCGTCAATCCCGGGGAAAGCGGCAGTCATTACAACCTAGGTAAGAAGCAAGCCCGCCAATCATTTTAGCTGATTTTTCAGTATCCCGACCGGGAGCGCAGCGGCGCGCCTCGCGGTCTGGCGGTAAGTAAGGGACATGGCACGCTCAATAAGCGTGCAGACGAACAGCGTCGTCCAGACAAAATCCGAATGCTTCTTCTTCGCCAAAGGCGCAAAGACAAGTTATTCGAAAACCCGAGGGAAACATCCCCGTCTTCCCATAGAAATACATGGAAAGCCTGAGCTTGTCGACGCTGTCGAGCTCGGCGCGGGCAATCAAAAAGCCAACTTCAGCGATGCCGGGATGCTCATTATCCGGTCCAATCGCTTCGATTGCGCAGATAAGCTCCTTGAAGCTGGAGCCGCGTTTAGCGACGCCGACTTGAGCCGGCCCGTTGCCATTGGCCGGCTTTAGCTGACATAGGGCCATCTGCATTCTCCCGTGCCTTGACCAAGCGCAATTAGGGAGTACCCGAGGTTCATTGACAAAATAATAATGGGAGCTGCGGCAGCTTGTCGTGAATGAAGCGTTACGTATTTTGGAGCGCTCATGGTTAATGAGATACAGCATACGGTGAGAAGGCGTTCGCCCTACCTCAATTGGAATGGCTCATGGAGGCCTTGGACCAGCGGCATTTCTTCATATCTAATCTTAGAAAGGTTTGGTTTAGAAGATTTTTTATTCGCTCCTATCGATCTGAGGCGATCAAAGGTCGCAGACCCCTCTCCGGGGCAAACGTTTAATTCCTTGACAACCCCTCTGCCGCACTCTTGCGCCGGTTACGTCGGCGATTGGCCGGCCTTCTGGATCGACTGGGAAAGGAGCAGTCATGTTTACGGCGGACGCTTTTCGTGCGCTGGTGCAAAGCTATGAATTCGAGGAGGAGCGGCGCCGCGCGGAAGGCCGGAAGGCCGCTCTCGAGCTGCATGGCCAGCGGATACGGGAATTGGCGGAACGCCGCCTGACCGACACCGATTGGCGCGCAAAACTCCACGGCGCGCAAAGAAGCGCCGCGCAAGGATTGAAGGAGTTCATGCTCATCCGCTTTCCTTCACGGCTTTGTTCCGACAGCGGCCGCGCGATCAACGCGCCCGATTCAAGCTGGCCGAACACTCTGAGAGGCGAGCCCGCAGACGTTTTCCATCGCTGGCGACACGAATTGCAGCCGCACGGATTCCGCCTTGCGGCGCAGATCGTGGATTTTCCGGACGGCGTTCCCGGGGACGCGGCGCTGTTTCTGCTCTGGAGCGCCTGAGCCGTCGGCAGGAACTCTTGGGAAAGCGCCTCTTTGCGCTGCTCGGGGAACTCCTGAACGATCCTGCGGCGGGATCGAATTCCCGATCCCGCGCCCCTGCGGCATTTTGTCACGTTTTGCTAAAGGCCTACGCGGAACTAGGTATTTCTCTGCATTGGCTGCGCGCGGAAGACGGCGGCGCTGGCCGCAAGGGGATTTCAGTGACGGATTTTTATTTCAGCGATGAGCGCTGGGCGCTGATCGCGCCCCACCTTCCCGGCAAAGAGAGCGACCCCGGTTGCCATGCCCGCGACAATCGGCTCTTCATCGAAGCCGTGTTCTGGATCCTGCGAAACCAGTCGTCCTGGCGCAGGCTTCCGCCGCACTTCGGCAAATGGTACACGAACTACACTCGCTTCCGCCGCTGGACGCGCAAGGGGGTCTGGCCCGGCGTGCTGGCCGCGCTGGCCGCCGGCGGACCCTCCGAATATTTCTGCGAGGACGGCGAAATTTTCTTCGCTCCGCTATGCCCGCTCGCAACCCAAGAAGCCGGGACGGCGCCGCGTGAGGCGCAAGGCGGCTGCGACGGCGACGCCTCCGCGCCGTTGCAGAGCCGCTCGCAGCAAAACTCAGCGCGGCTCCTTTCCTGACCGACGACCTCGGGCGGCTTTATCGCGAAGGCCGCGCCTCTAAGAGCCTGTGCCTAAATTACCGCTTCATTTGAGCGGTCGCTGCTTGTCTTGATGGTGTAGTTCCACTCGCCGTGAAAATGGTCGCGCTCGATGTTGAGGGCGGCCATTTGCTCATCGGAGACGGTTACGCCTTTCTGGTATTCGTTGGCGTCCAGTTCGCAATGAACCTTCAACCCGGTTTTCGTCGTTGTCGAGGAGATCATGTCGATGATCACCTGATAGGTGGCGAGCGGCGTGGCGCGCCAGTTCATGCTGATGAAGGAGAACAGCCGGTGCTCGATCTTGTTCCACTTGCTGGTCCCGGGCGGAAAATGATGGACCTCGATAGCGAGACCGAGTTCGTCGGCGAGGCGCTGGAGCATCAGCTTCCACAAGCGCACGCGTGAGCCATTCGATCCGCCGCCGTCCGCCGTGATGACGAGACGCGTTGCGCCAGGATAGCGCAGCCGCCCAATCTCGAGCCACCATCTTCTGATCGTCGCAACCGCAAACGCCGCGGTGTCGCAGCTCATGCCGACGCTCACCCAGCCTGCGTTGTCCGCGAGATCGTAAACGCCGTAGGGTGTCGCGCGCCCGAGCTCCTTGATCAGAAAATCATGAACGCGAACTTCCTCGGGCGAGCCCTTCGCGCGCCATTCGCGCCCATTGTTCTTGAAGTCGCCGACGAGCTCCTTCTTCTTGGCGTCGACCGAGATCACCGGCTCGTTGGCGGCGAGCGCGGCGCTCACCTTTTCATTGAGGTGCGCAAACTGCGCGTCTCGATCCTCGTGATCCGAGCCCTCGCGCGTCTTGCTGTTGGCTTGCAGGCTGTAGCCCAGCTCCTTAAGGATCTTCCCGACCATGCGATGGCTGACCTTATGCGTTCGAGAGCCAGTTTTGCCGTAGATACTGCCAGACGTTCTCGACCGGATTGAGTTCTGGCGCGCGCGACGGCAGCAGGATCGGCGTGATGTTTTTCGGCATGTCGAGCTTTCCCGTCGTGTGCCAGCCGGCGCGATCGAGCAGCAGCACGGCATGCGCGCCTTTTTCGACATGGCGCGCGATCTCGTCGATATGAAGTTGCATCATCGCTGTGTCGGCGTAGGGGAGCGCCAACGCCGCGCCCTTGCCCTTCGCCGGGCAGATCGCGCCGAAGAGGTAGGCGTTCTCGTAGCGCTGGTCGGCAGGCTGACGCGGACGCGTTCCGCGCCGCGCCCATTGCCGCACGAGGCCGTTCTTCTGGCCGATGCGCGCTTCGTCCTGGAACCAGATTTCGACCGGCGTTTGCGGCGGAAGGGCGGCCAGATGCGCCTTCAGCGTGCTTCGAAGTTTTTTTGTAAGCCTCTACGATCCGCTCGTCTTGCGCGGGGTGGCGCGGCCTTGCGCTGATGTGGGAGAAGCCGAGCTTCTTCAAAAGCGTCCCGATGTAGCGCTCGTGAAAATCGACGCCGAAGCGCTCCTTGATGACGCGCTGAAGATCGACGCGTCGCCAACGCACAACGCCGTCTTTCTCGCGATCCGGCCCAGCCTCGACGAGGCTTGCGAGTTCGGTCAGCTGCTCCGCCGACAAACGCGGCTTGGGGCCTTCCGTCCAGTGATCGAAAAGGCCTTCCGGCCCGGCGGCGTTGAAGCGATGAACCCAGTCGCGCAGCGTCTGCCGATCCATGCCGCCGATCTGGGCCGCTTCAGCCCGGTCCTTGCCGTCGCGGACCGCCGCCAGCGACAGCAAGCGCCGGCTCTGATTGACGTCCTTCGCGCGTCGGGCCAAGGCCCGAAGCTCTTGAGCCGAAAAGTCGTCTCGCAATTTCACCGCTGCGGGCATGGCGCGAATCTCCTTCGCGCCCGAGGAGTGAGAAACCCCGCGCCGAGGACGGGAGCCCGAGCTTCCTCAGCTCGTCGGCCAGCCGGCGCAAGCTCTTGCAAGTCCAGCGCAAAGGCGACATCGGATCGCCGCGCTCGTCTGGCGCGATGAGGGCGAGCAGGTCGCGCACGAGCGTCGCATCTTTCTTCGTCAGCGGCTTGCGGCCGGCGCCCGACCGTCGCACCCGGCCCACGGCCAAAGGCGGCGCTTGCGCCGAAAGCTCCTTTAGCCCGCGTCCAATCGTGGATGCCGCCATCCCGGTGATCCGCGACACCGCCGCGATCCCGCCACGACCGATTTCCTGCACCGTCGTCGCCGCGAACAACCGCCGGCGACGTTCGTCCAGATGCGGCGAAAGCGATTCAAAGCGTCGCCGAATCAATCCCTCGTCGATCATGACGCTTCATACGATCGACGCCGCAAAATCGGAATCCCGTCGCCGCGCGTTTCGATTCAATTATTCCTGCACGGGCCCTTAGCAACCGGCGCGGCGCTCGAACGCCGCCACCTCCGCCGCCCTGCGGCTCACCGCGCCGCGCTGGCCGCCGGGGCGTAAAGGAACGGTCGGCGGAACATGCCGCCCATGTGATGCGGATTATGGCACCGGAGCGCAAAAGCATTCTCGCCGACGCGCGCCGCGTCGCCGAGCGGCAGGTCCCATTCGAAGTGGTCGTTGAGCCACCAGAGCTTGTGTTGAGCGCGACGGCCCACCTCGCGCCCATTCACATAGAATTCGCAATCATTGAAAAGGCCGGGAAAGCGGATGTGCGGCGCTTCGGCGAGTTGATCGGCTGAAAGCGCGACGTCGGTGCGATACCATAAGTCCCCAGTGTAGCTCTGCCGATCCGGGTCGCGCACGCCTTGGGCCTGGATATAAAGATCGGTCCGCGCCGTTTCCCACTGGTCGGCGGGATAGTCTTTGCGCGCGTCTCCCGCGTATTCGTTCTTATGCGCGTTCCAGAATGTCAGATCGATCGGGCCGCTCAAGAATCCCCGCTCCATGCCTAAGCCCGGCTTGTCGCGATGAAAGCTCCACTCCAGAGGGAGCTTGACGATCAGACGGCCCTTCTCCCCGTTGGTGAGCGCCTCCAGATCGCGGAACTGCTTGAGCTCGCCCGGCCAGAACGACTCCCCTCTCTCCATGCGCGTCGTCGTGAAAGCGGGGTTCATCTGGGTGAGCGCGTCACGCGCGCGCAGCCCCGCTTCGCCCGCGGCGACCGCAGCCGCGTAATCGACGTCGGTCGCGGCTGCGGTCTCCATCGAGATATAAGATTTGAGCGTTTCGTATCCCAAACGCACGAAGCGCAGTCGGTCCAAATAAAGTCGTTCGTTACGCGTGAGAGGTCGTTCTGCGCCGAGCAGATAGGCCGTCGCGCTTTCGGCTTGCGCCATGAAGCCGCCGAGACGCGGCGTGTAAATCGCCGGCGCAAGGAAATATTCGTGCTCCGTCACGAGGGTATCCCGCCAGGCGTCGAAAATCGCGCTCCAATAAGCGCGCATCGGCTCTCGCGCGGGTCCGAAAAACCTCGTGTAGAAATCTTCCAGCAGCGCGTCGACGTCTTCGTCAGGATTCCACATGAGCCGGCCGCGCAGATAGAGGTTGACGCCGGTGGTCGCCAGCGCCATGCGCGTTTCGGTGGTGAAGCCGAGAATCCCCAAATCGCGATAGCGTTTCACGTCCTTGCTGAACGCAAGATGCGAGGGATTTGGCAAGTCGCGCCACACCAGCATTCCCTGATCATAGTCGTAGACGATCACGCGACTTGGGGCGAGCTTCGACCATTGTTCGAGGACGGCCTGATACTCGTTTTTCGGCGGAGACTGCGGATCGCCCATCGCATGGATCGGATCGATGTCGATCGGCGCGACATGCGGGAAAAGCGTCGGCTCGAGGGTTATGTCCCGTTTGGGCGGGAGAAACATGTTCAAATATACGAGGAAGTGAAACTGGGCGGGACTTTCCGGATATTTCTCGTGCAGTCTCTGGGCGACGCCGTTCAAGAGCTCCAGCATCGGATCAGTGACGGACCATTCCATCATATATTTGTCCCACTGCAGCCTCATCAGCTCTCTGTCGTGGGGATAGTCCGAGGTATACACGCCATCGTTCATACCGAGCGAGATCGCCTTCCCCTCGGCATATTGGGGGGCGACGTTGTTCGCCACCTGCTCAATCGTGTTGGGGGCGGTCAGCGGGACCTCGAAGGGGCTGTTGGCCAAGCCCTTCGCATATTTCCACAAGGAGTGGCCCGCGGCGGGAATATGTCGGTGCGCGATGAACAGGTTCCTCAACTCGAAATCTTCCTGGCCGGCGCCGCTCCCGAGCCAAGAAATGCCAAAGGTGCGGGCTTCAAAAGGCGGAGCGTAGAAAATGTCGAGATCGCCGACGGCGAGCTCGGTCTGCTCGGGCACGCACTCGCCGAAAGCGCCGGGCATGAACCAGCGCACGCCCCAGGCTCGCAAGAGCTCCGCCACGGCGAAATAATGGCTCTCGTCATTGCTGCCCGCAAGAAAGACTTTGTTTCCTTCACGCAAGAGAGCGATCCCGTCGGCGCGCAGGACGGGCTTCTGCTTCACTGTTGCTTGCAACCGCTCGGCCATTCGCGGGTTGGCTTCGAGAGCGGCCCGCCCCACCCATATGGCGGGCCGCGGGCTGGAAAGCAGCGTTTTCGCGTCGGCGGCGGTGACGATCGGCACAGGCGCGCCGGTCATCAGATTTATGTATTTCGCCAAATCCTCGGCCGCGCGCTGCTCAATGGGGTCAGCCTGCGGAGAACGCACGATGACGACGCCCGCTTTGCCCGCCTTGACGATGAAAAGCGGAGAGACGCCCTCCGTTCCGGCGACGGCGCCGGGAGCCGGCGTCGCAATGAGGCTCGCTGACGCCGCAAAGAACGCAAGCGCCAAGAGCCGCAGAAGCTTCAAGAGCTCGTCTGATCTCTTGGTTTGACTTTCAGACTGCATCATCTCGACCACTTCTCGTCAGAAAGCGCAGCAACGGCGCGCCCGGCGCGCGCCGAGCGGCCTCTGGCGCGCTCTGCGAAACGGTTAGTCTTTTCAGCAGTCCAGGAGGGCGGCCGAGCCGAATGCGATGATCCTCAAAAAGGCCGTTTTTTTGACCAATTCACGCCGGCGCCGATCGGCCCTCACTGCAACTCCATCGCGAAGGGCTGGCTTTCAAAGCAATCCGCGCCGCGACCGATCGACGCCACGGCCTCGACCATGCGCCCCTTGCGGTCGAGCATCCGGTCGGCGAGCGCGACGAAGCGGCGGTTCGGCGTCGCGTGCGGCGAGGCGCGGCGCAGCGCCCGCGCGATCTCCATCTCGCAGCGCGCCGGCGAAAGCGCGCAGGCGCCAACGAAGGCCGCCGCCGGCGAGCGGCTGACGCCAGCGTAGCAATGGATCACCAGCGGCGCGGCGCGGTCGCGGTCCCAATCATGCAGAAAGGCCAGCAAACGCTCGATATGCTCGGCGCCGGCGAGAACATGGCCGTCAATCGGAACCTCGATGTCGGAGACGGAGAGCCGCAGATGGCGCGGCGGGGCGATCTCGCTGGGGCGAGCGGAGGCCGCGCCTGCCGTCAGTATCGTCACGAGCGAGCGGGCGCCCGTGACGCGCACCGTCTCGACGACCTTCGTCAAAGGGCAGACATAAAGTCGGCCCGGCTTCCTCGACCCCACGCGCAAGCCTCCCCCCGCGCATTTCGCGCGAAACGCAAAACGTTTCGCACGAAGCGGAAACGTTTCGCGCGAAATCAGCGATTTCGCTCCAGCGCAAAAAAGCGCTCGAGGTAACGCTGCTCCACGACCTCGACCGGAAGCGGGGCGAGCGCCTCGCCCCCATCGTCCGGGAGGGCCGGGCGGCCAAAAATGCGCTCGGCCTCGCGCCGTGTAAAGCCGGCGAGCGATACCGCCTCGAAAAAGGCCGCCGCGCGGTCGCTTCTTTTGCAAAGCAGCATCAGCGCCGGATCGGAGTCGGCGGGAAGCGAGAAGCGGCGCAGGATCGCCGCCAAGATGCGGTTTTCGACCGCCTTGTAGGCGTCGCCGATCACCGCCTTGAAGGGCGAGATCATGTCGCCGACGACGTATTCAGGCGCGTCGTGAAGCAGCAGGAACAGCCGCTCCTCGTTGGAAATCCGCGCGTTGAGCGCGCCACCGATTTTTTCGACGAGAAGGCAGTGCTGCGCTACGGAAAAGATGTAAGGACCGTGCGTCTGGCCGTTCCAGCGCGCGACGCGGGCGAGCCCATGCGCGATGTCCTCGATCTCTATGTCGAGCGGGGAAGGATCGAGCAGGTCGAGACGGCGCCCCGACAGCATGCGCTGCCAGGCGCGCGGCGGCTCGTCCTTCTTGCGTTCTCTCACGGCGCTGTTCCCTCGGCCGGTCTCTTAGCCGGCTTGAGCGGAGCGCGGAAGAGAGGCCGCCTCAATCCCCCCGGTAGACGCAGCCCTCAAAACAGCTGTCGCGGAAGACGCCGACCTCGGCGAGGCCCGGCGCGAAGGGCTGCAGGTCCTTCCAAATATAGACGGTCAAATTCTCGAGCGTCGGCTTGCCTAGCCCATCAAGGTCGTTGAGGAAGGAATGGTCGAGCCGCTCGCGCAGCTCCGCGAGGCGCCGGCCGAGCTTGCCCAAATCCATGACCCATTGCTCCTCCGCCGTCGGCGCGCCGCGCAACGTCACGCGCACACGAAAGGAGTGTCCGTGCAAATTGCGGTATTTTCCACCGGTCGGATGTTCCGGATCGTAGAGGGCATGCGCCGCCTCGAAGTAGAACTCCCGGAAAATCTCGAAACTCGACACGTCTACTTCACTCCGATGATCTTGTGCGTCTGCAGCGACAGTCGCCAGCGCGGATGGGCGAGGCAATAGTCGATCGCGGCCTTCGTATTGCGCGAAATCTCCGGCCCGTCCATGGGCTGCAGCAGGAATTCGCCAAAGTCGAGGGCCTCATAGTTCTCGGGCTCGGCCCCGGCCTGCGGAAATACGAGCTTCAACTCGTCGCCGCGCGTCAGCGCGAGCGGCGCCCCGGCCTTGGGAGAGACGCAAATCCAGTCGAGGTCTGCAGGGGCGGGAAGCGTCCCATTCGTCTCGACCGCGATCTCGAAGCCCTGGTCGTGCAGCGCCGCGATCAGCGCGCGATCGACCTGCAGCAGCGGCTCGCCCCCTGTCAACACCGCAAAGCGGCGCGCCGGTTCCCTGCCCCAGAGCCTGGCGAGATGCGCGGCCAAAGCCTCGGCGGTGGCGAAAGCGCCGCCCCCCTCCCCCTGCGTGCCGACGAAATCCGTATCGCAGAAGCCACACTGCGCCCCGGCGCGGTCCTTCTCGCGCCCGCTCCAGAGATTGCAGCCGGCGAAGCGGCAGAAGACGGCGGCCCGCCCGGCCTGACGCCCCTCGCCCTGCAAAGTGAGAAAGGCTTCCTTGACGGCGTAGGGCATCGGCTTTGGCCGGCGGCCTTGCGCCGCCTTATCCTTTGGTGGGCGCCTTGGGCTCCTTCCTGGCGGGCGGAGCCGAGGGGGCGTTGGCGTCGAGGCTGCGTATATAAGCGACGACGTCGTCGATTTCCTGACGGGTCAGGTTCAGATTCGGCATCGGCGGATGCGGCTCGACGAGAAAGCTCGACAGCGCGCGATCGTCGGGTTGGCGCCGCGCGATGTCGGCGAAGGTCGGGACATCGACCTTGCCCGAGGTCTGGTCGGGCGAGACCAGGTGGCAATTGACGCACCAGCGCTTCGCGATCACCGCGCCGCGCGCGACGTCGCCGCCGGCCTGGGCGGGCATGGCGCTGCCGAAGGTCGCCAACGCGGCGACGAAAGCCAGAGCGGCGCGTTCGATCTTCATGTCAGTGTTCCCTCTCCCTGCGGACGCGCAAGTGATTCGCGACCTGCGGCGCTGACGATAGAGTTAAGCGCCCTCGACCCGTAAATCAAAAGGGTCGCGACGCGTCACTGCGACGCGCCGATGGTCGGCGCCAGGCCAAAGAAAGGCGAAACTGTTGCCACTTTGCAACAGCGAAAAAACATTCTCGCGCTTGCGGCCGGCGGGCTCCAAAGGCCGCTTTTACGCCATAAACGACGCGCAAATCTCCACCCGTCACAAGCTCAACGGCGACGCGCCGAAGCCTCCCCGCAAGAACCGCCTTGCGGGAAGCCGGGACCGCTTTGCGCGCAATTTGAGCCGAGACTTACGAAGAATCATTCGTCGCCTTTGATCGGCGCGGGAAAGATAGAGCGAGCGATGCTGAGACTACGCGAAGGACACATATTGAGCGCCGGAGACGAGAGGGGCGGTCTGATCGCGCGTCTTGGCGCCGGCGTGCTCGGCTTCGCCGCGCTGCTCGCCGTGTTCTCGGCGCCGGCGCCGGCGCTCGATTCCGGCGAAACGCGCGCCAAGGGCTTGGCCGCGACCGAGAGCGCCAAGCCTCAGCGCGACCAGCGCGTCGCTCTGCAAGAGGGACTCGAAAGCTACCGCGCCGGCGACGCGAAGGCCACGATCGAGACGCTGCGCCCTGCGGCCGACGGCGGCGAGCCCCTCGCAGCCTGGAGGCTTGCGCGGATGTATGCGGATGGCGACGGCGTCGCGCGCGACGACCGCAAGGCCTTCGACTATTTCTCCAAGATCGTCGAGCGCTTCGCCAATGACGATCCGAGCCCGGGCGAGCGCTACATGGTCTCGAACGCCTTCGTGGCGCTCGGCGCCTATCTGAGGGATGGCGCGCCCTCCGCCGGCATCGACGCCGATCCCGAGCGCGCCTTCGATCTCTTCCGCTACGCCGCGACCTTCTTCCGCAACGCCGACGCGCAATACAGCCTGGCGCGCATGTATGTCGACGGCGTCGGCGTGAAAAAGGACACGCGCCAGGGCATGAACTGGCTTAGCCTCGCCGCGCGCAAGGGACATACCGGGGCGCAGGCGCTCCTGGGACAGATCATGTTCGAGGGCTCCGCCGAGCGCCCGCGCGGACTGATGTATCTGACGCTCGCGCGCGCCGCGGCGGGCGACCGCCCGACGGAGAAGTGGATCGTCGAGATGCATCAGAAGGCGCTCGCCTCGGCGAGCGACGCCGACCGCAAGGCCGCGGACGGCCTGGTCGAGAGCTATCTCAAGCGCAAGGATTGAGGGTTTTCGCCGAACCGCGGAGAGCGCAGCAGCGGCTCCGCCGTGATCATAAGCCGGTTGGGCGCCTCGTCATTGAGAGGAGCGCAGCGACGGAGCAATCCACGGGCCGCATATGCGATCCGTGGAGCCTGCTGCAAACGCAACCCGACGACACGGAAAATTGCCTTCGTTCCCTGGATCGCTTCGCTCCGCGCGCGATGACAGCCGCCGCGTCGGCCCCATCCAGCTCGCGACGCAGTGGAGTCAGGCGAAAATCGCCAACCGATACGCCGGCTTTTTCGCAACGTCGCGCGAGGCGCAGCGCGCGGCCCCGTTGCGCGCGGTGGGTCCTCGCCCCGCGCGCCGTCTGGCGGAAATTGTTCTCGGCCCCGGCTGCGCGCAAAGCCTTCACCTGAGCGTCACGGCTCTGGCCGTTCGGTCGAGACTCGCGCATACCCGAAAATTGTGCGGAAAGGGCGCCGAAGCGCCGAAACTTTTGCAACAAACTTTTGCACGTCCCAACAGCTTGATTTTCAAGGAGTCGGCGCGTGTGTCAAAATTCTTGAATTTTGCACGATAACCTCGTTCCTTGTCGTGACTGGAAACTCGGCCTACTTTTTTTACGAAACGGGGAAATGCGATGACCGACATGCATTGGGACGCCGTGAAGGCAGCCGCAGAACTCATAGCCACATTTGTTGCAGTGGCGACATTTGTGCACGGTGTTCTGGAATACCGGCGCAAAAACGCGTTGGAACGCTTCAATAAATTCCAAGAGATGCGCGAACGATGGAATTCTAGGGATTTTAATGAGATAACTGACTCTTCGTACTCGCTTGGCAAAGTCGATATTAGCATCAAATACAATTTATGGCGTTCTTGGAGGAAATAGCGCTAATGATAAATTCAGGAATTCTTCAGGAGAGATTGGTATCTTACTATTGGGGTTACGATATACTTCGTATCCTGAACGATCCTGAATTTTTTGATGATAGTCGTAGACTCGACGATCCAAATTGGTCTGTTCTTAAAGAACTTTTTGATGCCATGAAAACGCATAATAACAAGCCTAGGCCTCCGGCCAAAACATTCCACTTTTAGCGATAAACATCAAAATCACGGTCGAAGCATGAGGTCGTCGTGAAGGAGGAATAAGTTTTTGGACAACCAACAAGCATGGCGACGCGGCGCGGCGGCTCTGTTGCGCGTCGCTCCATAAGCTGCCAAGCCCGCCAGCGCAAGGCAAAGAACCCCTACTTAAGTTTCTGCGAAAGCCAGACCCGCCACCAATCCCAAGCAGAAACAGTGTAAAACAACTCCGGTGCGCCGGAGGGCCCGAAGCCTGTTTCCCAGAAATCACCGTCGTTCATTATGTATTCGTGTTCAGGAACCACGTTGCCCGTTTCGTACTTGCACGACCAATTGCGGGCATCACGCACGGCACAAAAAGGGTATCGAACAGGGCTAGAGGTGCCTATCCAATAAATGACCATCTGCTGTTGAACGAATACCTTGTATGTCGTGGGATTGGCGGTCTGTTCCTCAGACTTACACACTCCATCAATTCTGCCTTTGGTACAAAACATCTTATAAATGGTCACTTCGGTGAACATCCAATCGTGGACGACGTAGCCACCGACTGCCAGAATGAAGAGAATTTGTATCAACGTTTTCATCTGCCCACCATAACGAGAGTTCACGATTGCCCGCAAGAGGCCGCCCCTTTCGGAGCGGCCTCGCGCCGATCAATACTCGCTCGGCAACAGGATGGTGTCGTTGCAAAAATAGAGACTGATTTCGTCGGGCTCCGTTGCATTGACTGGCCCTGGGGCGCAATGGGGCCTGCCCCGGCAGCGGTTTCATGCGGCGAGGCGGAACAACCGGTTCACAAAGCGCACTTCTCCCGCCGCGCCGGAATCCAGCATGAGGCATTGCCCCTTGCGGATCATGCGCATCACCTCGAAGCCTTTGATCGTCGCCGCGGCCGTCGGCAACGATTTGAATCCGCGCGTCGGCTTGATCATCCGCTTCAACCCGCCGTGGTCTGCCTCAATCCGGTTGTTGAGATATTTAACCTGTCGATGCGCCACATCCTTGTTCAGCGCGCCCGCGCGCTTGAGCGCACGGATGGCCTTCCCATAGGCTTCGTTCTGATCGGTGTTGATGCTCTTCGGCGGGCAGTCCTCGCGCAATCGTAGAGCCTTGCTGAGAAAACGCTTCGCCGATTTCGCCGTCCGGCGCGGGGACAGCATGAAGTCGATCGTGTCGCCGTTCTTGTCGATGGCGCGGTAGAGATAGGCCCACTCGCCCGCAACTTTCACGTAGGTCTCATCGACCCGCCATGAGGGGTCCGTGTAACGCTGATACCAGCGAATGCGCTTTTCCATCAGCGGCGCGTAGCGCTGAACCCAGCGGAAGATCGTGGTGTGATCGACATCGACGCAGCGCTCGCTCATCATCTCTTCGAGGTCGCGGTAGCTGACGCCGTATTTGCAATACCAGCGGACACAAAGCAGAATGATGTCGGTCGGGAAGCGGCGGCCTTTGAAGTCGGACATGGCGGGGACCCCGGCGAAGAGAGGCCAGTTTCATCGCCCGCCGACGATCAATGCAACGGAGCCGCCCGGCGCCCTCCCTTCACGTCACCCGGCGCAGCGTCAGATTAATCCGCGCGCCTCCTGCCAGAAGCTCCGGCGCGAGCGGAGGCGGCAGGGTCGGCAAGATCTTATCGACGCCGTGGTGGCAAAGCCGCGCCGGTCCGCCGAAAACGAGCGCGTCGCCCGAGGACAGCACGAAGGCCGTCGTCCTGTCAGCGCGTTTTCTTCCCCCGACGCGAAAGCGGCAATCGGCGCCGAGGGAAACCGAGAGGATCGGCGCGTCGAAATCCTTCTCGTCACGGTCCTGATGCAGGCCCATGCGGGCTTCCGGTCCATAGACGTTCACGAGACAGGCCTGCGGCGGGAGCGCAAAGCCCGTCAGGCGCTCCCAGGCGGAAAGCAGCGCCGGCGGGATCGGCGGCCAGGGGGCGCCCGTCATCGGATGGCGCGGCTCGTAGCGATAGCCGCCGCTCTTGTCGGAATACCAGCCGAAGTCGCCGCAGTTGGTCATGCGCACCGACATGGGCGCGCCGGTCTTCGGCATGGTCGACGTGTAGAGCGGCGCGGCGGCGATAACCGCCGCGATCTCTCGGGCGAGCGCGATCTGCGCCTCGACGTCGAAGAAGCCGGGATGGAGCCGCACGCCTGCGGGCAAGTCATTCATACTTTCTGGCGCTTTCAGCCCTTCCTGCTGACATCTTCGATGCGGCTGCATCTCATGGCGGCGAGGGTGGCGGGCGGTCGGTCTATGTCAAGGACGGCCTTCGGCCGCCGCCGGAGGCGGTGCGCGGAGCGCATCCTTGACAAAGGCCGATCCGTCTCGCCGAAAATGCTCCGCCAAGAGATGTAAGGCGCAGCGCGAGCTTGCCGGGTCGGGCTCACAGCGAGCTTTCCCTTGATCAAAAAGCGCGGCGACGCCGGTTCCGCCTCGCGCCGCCTCTCGCTCCCAGGGTTGAGGGAGGGGTCACGTAAGTATGGCAATGATCGCGCGCCCCCCCACCCTAACCCTCCCCCGCAAGGGGGGAGGGAACGCGCGAGCTCTTCGCTTCCTCCCCAACCGCGCCAACCTCGACAGGCTCCAGCGCCCGCCGCATCTCGTCGATCAGCCTGAGCTTCTCCTCAAGCGGGCGCCAATCGTCGCGCTCGGAAATCGCGCTCCAAATGGCCTCGACCTCGTCGATCAGCATGTCGCAGGGCGCTTCCTGAGCGAAATAGGGATCGTCGAGGCGACAGGTTGGGCTTGGCCCGTGCTCCGCCAGCGCCGTGCGCAGAGCCTCGAACTCCGGGCCCGCGTAATGCGCCGAGGCGGGGCTCGCCTTGACGCGTTCTTCGCGGGCGAGGCCGCCGCGCCAGTCAAAGAACACCTGCGCGAAAGGCGCGCGCGAGGCGATCATGAAATCGACGAAGGCCTTGGCGAGCCGCGCGTCGGCCTCCTCGCCGGCTGCAGCCAGCCCGAGACGGGTCAGCAGCGCCTCGCGAAAGGCGGCGCGGACCAGGAGCTGATAGGTCTCAATCGCCTTTTCGGCCGCGGAGAGCCCCACGAGGGGCAGCAGGCATTCGGCGAAGCGCGCCAGGTTCCAGGCGATCGCGCCGGGTTGGCGGCCGAAGGAATAGAGGCCCGTCTGATCGAAATAGGCGGCGGTGAACGCCGCGTCCCAGGAGGGCGCGAAGCGCCAGGGCCCATAGTCGAAGCTTTCGCCGGTGACGTTGATGTTGTCGCTGTTCAGCACGCCGTGCACGAAGCCCGCGCACATATAGGAGCCGGCAAGCCGTGCGACGCGCGCCGTCACGGCCTCGAGAAGCGCCTCGGGCCGGCGCGCTTCGGGCTCGGCGAGAATCTCCTCGAAATAGTGGGCGATCACATAATCGACGAGACGCCCGATCGCGGCGTTGTCCTCCAGGAAGGCCAGGCGCTGAAAGGTGCCGATGCGGATATGCGAATGCGAGAGGCGCACAAGCACGCTCGAGCGCGTCGGCGAAGGCTCGTCGCCGCGCTCGAGCGCCTCCCCCGTCTCGATCAAGCTGAAGGTCTTGGAGGTGTCGACGCCGAGCGCCTCGAGCATTTCGGTCGCGAGGATCTCGCGCACGCCGCCTTTCAGCGTGAGTTTGCCGTCGCCCTGACGCGACCAGGGCGTGCGTCCGCTGCCCTTGGTGCCGAGATCAAGCAGCCGCTGGTCCTTCAGATCGCGCAGCTGCGCGAAGAGAAAACCGCGACCGTCGCCGAGATCGGGGTTGTAGGAGCGGAACTGATGACCGTGATAGCGCAGCGCCAACGGTTTGGGGAACGCGCCCGGCAGCGGTTGGAACCGGCCGAAATGGTCGACCCACTCCGCGTCGGTCAGGTGATCGAGGCCAACGCGCGCGGCCCAGCGCTGGTTGCGATAGCGCAGAACGTGCTTGGGAAACTGCGCCGGCGCCACCTCGTCGAAGAAGCCCTCGCCGAGCGTCGCGTGCAGCATCTCGACCTGATAGGACGGGGAAGGCGGCATGGGGCTTGAACCTTTGTGCTGGCCCGGTCAGCGGAGCAATTTGCGCGCCGCTCGCGCATTCGCCGGAGCGGCGCGCCGTCCTGCTAAATAGACCACGCCCGCGCGGCGTCCTCCATCTCGACCTCACCTTGAGGAGCCTGCGAAGCGGGCGTCTCGAAGGGTGAGGACATGGGGATCCGGAGCCACGACGCAAAAAAGGCGGCCGCTGGGGCCGCCTTTCTCTTCGCGCTCTTCGCGCTTGCCTTAAGGCGAGGCTTTAGTAGCTGTAATACATGTCGTATTCGATCGGGTGCGGCGACATCTCGAAGCGATAGACGTCCTGATACTTCAGGTCGATGTAGCTGTCGATGAAGTCCTTGCTGAACACGTCGCCCTTGGTGAGGAAGTCGTGATCGGCCTTCAGACTGTCGAGCGCCTCGCGCAGGCTGCCGCAGACCGTCGGGATCGCCTTCAGCTCCTCCGGCGGCAGGTCGTAGAGATCCTTGTCGGCCGGCTGGCCCGGATCAATCTTGTTCGTGATGCCGTCGAGGCCCGCCATCAGCATCGCCGCAAAGGCGAGATAGGGGTTCGCGACCGGATCAGGGAAGCGCACCTCGACGCGCTTCGCCTTCGGGCTCGTCACGTAGGGAATGCGGCACGACGCCGAGCGGTTGCGCGACGAATAGGCGAGCAGCACCGGAGCCTCGAAGCCCGGGACGAGACGCTTGTAAGAGTTCGTCGAGGGATTGGTGAAGGCGTTGAGCGCCTTGGCGTGCTTGATGATGCCGCCGATGTACCACAGGCACTCTTGGCTGAGGCCGGCGTATTTGTCGCCCGCCATCACCGGCTTGCCGCCCTTCCAGATCGACTGATGGACGTGCATGCCCGAGCCGTTGTCGCCATAGACGGGCTTGGGCATGAAGGTCGCGGTCTTGCCGTAGGAATTGGCGACCTGATGGATCGCATATTTGTAGATCTGCAGATGGTCGGCGACGACCGTCAGCGACGCGAACTTCAGGCCGAGCTCGTGCTGCGCGGAAGCAACCTCATGGTGGTGCTTTTCCACCGCGACGCCCATCTGCGCCATCGCCGCGAGCATCTCGCCGCGCATGTCCTGCGCCGAGTTGACCGGCGGCACCGGGAAATAGCCGCCCTTGGTGCGGACGCGGTGGCCGAGGTTGCCGCCCTCATAGGCGGTGTCGGAATTGGTGGGAAGCTCGGTCGAATTGACCGTGAAGCCCGTGTTGTAGGGATCGGCCGAGAAGCGCACGTCGTCGAAGACGAAGAATTCGGCCTCGGGACCGAAATAGGCGACGTCGCCGATGCCGGTGGACTTCAGATAGTCCTCGGCCTTGCGGGCGATGCCGCGCGGATCGCGGTTGTAGCGATGGCCGGTGGTCGGCTCGACGACGTCGCAGACGAGCACGAGCGTGGAGGCGGCGAAGAAGGGGTCCTGCGTGGCGGAGTCGAAATCCGGCTTCAGCAGCATGTCGGACTCGTTGATCGCTTTCCAGCCGGCGATCGAGGAGCCGTCGAAGGCGATGCCCTCGTTCAGAGCGTCGGCGTCGAGGACCGAAACGTCGAAGGTCACGTGCTGCCACTTGCCGCGCGGGTCGGTGAAGCGAAAATCGACATACTTAATGTCGTTGTCCTTGATCTGCTTTATGACGTCGTTTGCGGTGCTCATGTCGATGAACCCTCTTCTCTCTTTCCCCGAAGTTTATGTCTGAGCGCGCGAGGTCGCGATGTCGAATGGTCGATTGCTGGGACGATGAAACGCGTCAGAGCGCGTCCGTTCCGGTCTCGCCGGTGCGGATTCTGATCGCGCCTTCGACATTGGAGACGAAAATCTTGCCGTCTCCGATGCGGCCCGTCTGCGCAGCCTTGCGAATGGCCTCGACCGCGCGCTCGACCGCCTCGTCCGCAAGGACAATCTCGATTTTCACCTTTGGAAGGAAATCGACGACATATTCCGCGCCACGGTACAATTCGGTGTGACCCTTCTGGCGACCAAAGCCCTTTGCCTCGGTGACGGTGATCCCTTGCAACCCGGTGGCTTGCAAGGCCTCCTTCACTTCGTCGAGCTTGAACGGCTTAATGATCGCCTCGACTTTCTTCATTACACCTCATCCTGCTTGCGCCCGGCTCCCTTCGTCCCAGTCTGGCGGCGCTGGAAGCCTCGGGGCTCATAGCACTACCTGCACTGTTGCGCCATGGCCAAAGTTTGAGCCGAAAGCCGCTCGCTTGCCGCCCAAGAAGCGGGCGCCCAACCCAACATCCGGGCGGCTCAATCGCCGCTGACGACCGGCAGATCGGCCCGCGCGCCCCATTCCGACCAGGAGCCGTCATAGACCGCCGCGGCGCCATGGCCGCAGGCCGCGAGCGCGAGGCTCAAGATCGAGGCGGTGAGTCCCGAGCCGCAGCTCGCGATGACCTTGGCCCCAGGATCGAAGCCGGCCGCCGCGAATTCCGCCTCGAGCGCCTCCCGCTTCTTGAGCGCGCCCTCTTCGACGAGCCTGTTCCAGGGGAGATTGCGCGCGCCCGGCATATGGCCGGAGCGCAGGCCCGCCCGCGGCTCCGCCGCCTGTCCCTTGAAGCGCTCGGCCGAGCGCATGTCCACGACCTGCGCGGATCCGGTCTCGAGCGCGGCCCGCACGTCGCTCGCATCGGCGACGAGGGCGTGATTGAGGCGCGCCGTGAGATGGACTTTTGGACGCGTGGTCTCGCGGCTCTCCAACGGGCGCCCCTCGGCGGTCCATTTCGGCAGGCCGCCCGAAAGGATCGCGACATCGGCGCAGCCGAAAGCGCGCAGCGTCCACCACGCGCGCGGCGCCGAGAAGAGGCCGAGGCTATCGTAAATGACGGCGCGCATGCCCGAACCAAAGCCCATCTCGCTCATCGCCGCCGCGAAAGCGAGGGGATCGGGCAGCATGTGCGGCAGATCGGTCGAGCGGTCGGCGATCGCGTCGATGTCGAAGAAGACCGCGCCGGGAATGTGTCCCTGGAGAAACTCGGCGCGCGCGTCGCGCCCCGAGCCGGGCATGTGCCAGGACGCGTCGAATATCCGCAGGTCCGGCTGGCTCAGGCGCTCCGCGAGCCACTCCGTCGAGACAAACAGTTTTTCGGGATCGACGGCGTTATGCGACATCACGCTTCTCCGGCCTTCTTTTAGATGGATCGCGCGCTGCGCGGGCCCCATATTGCGTCCCGGGCCATTGTCGGCACAATAGGAAATGCGATTCGACCCGTCGAAACGGCGCGGCTGTAGGAAAACCGTCATGCTGGACATTCCAGGAAAGGACTGCGGTTCCTGCTCCTTCTGTTGCAAGGTGCTGGAAATCGACGAGTTCCCGAAAAAGGCCGGCGTCAACTGCGCGCACTGCCTTTCCGGCGGCGGTTGCGGCGTCTACGACTCGCGGCCGCAGGTGTGCCGCGACTATTACTGCGACTGGAAGGATGATCGCGGGCTTTCCCCGCAATATCGTCCCGACCGCGTCGGCACGCTGCTGATGGACGACCCCGACAGCGACGAGTACCATGCGGTGTGCGATCCGGCGAAGCCGTTCTCCTGGCGCAATCCGCTGATCTTCAAGCATCTCGTCACGCTTGCGAAGGACGGCAGGATCGTCATGGCGAAGGCGGGCTTGCGCTCCTGGCGCATTTTCGCGGACGGCGGCTTCCAGGAGTGCGCGTGAGTCCCCTACTGCGCAACGCGACGCTGCGTCCTGGCGCTGAGTCCTGCGTCGAGCCGGCGCGAATCCGCTTGCCCTGGCTCCGCCAAACTGGTCTCATGTTCCGGCGGCGCTCAAGCCGCGTTCTCTCCCTGGTCCTTGCGATGGCGCTCATTCCACTGGCGGCGAGTGCGGAGAGTTTCAGGGCGACATACGCCCTCAGCCTGATGGGCATCCCGATCGGCGTGGCTTCAGCAAACGGCTTTATCGACGCGCATGCCTACAAGCTCGAGATCGGCATGCGCACGTCGGGGCTCGCCACGCTCGTCAACAGCTCGAAGGGCGCCGCCACCGCGACCGGCAAATTCGCCGCCGATGGCCCGAGCCCCGCGACGTTCGCGCACACCATCGCCAATTCGAACGAGATGCGCACCGTGCGCATGGCGCTCGTCGACAAGTCTGTGCGCCAGGTCGAGGTCAATCCCGAGCCTTGGGACGCGGCGGTGCGGCTGCCGGTCACCGAAGAGCAGAAGCGGCGCGTCTTCGATCCGGTGAGCGCGCTGATCATGGCCGTTCCGGCCGGCGAGCAGCTCGTCGGGCCCTCGGCCTGCAATCGGACCATTCCCGTGTTCGACGGCATCGCGCGCTTCGACGTGCATCTCTCCTACGTCGAGACGCGAAGCGTGCACACCAGGGGCTATATGGGGCCGGTGTCGGTTTGCAGCGCGCGCTATCTGCCGATCTCGGGCCATCGTCCGGACAGCCCGTCAACGAAATTCATGGCCGAGAATCGCGAGATCAGCGTCTGGCTCGCGCCGCTCGCGAGCGCGAGGGTCGTCTTTCCGCTGCGCATCGATCTCAGAACGGCCGCCGGCATGATGTCGATCGAAGCGTCGGAATTCCAAGTCGGCGCTAAGTGAGGCGGCGCGCCGCGCCCTCTTCGATTTCCACGACGATCGCTTCCGCCGCCTTGCGCGGGTCTTGCGCGCGCGTGATCGGCCGTCCGACGACGAGATGATCCGCGCCGGCTTCGATCGCCTCGGCGGGCGACGCGACGCGCTTCTGGTCGTTTGACGCGCCGCCATGCGGGCGCACGCCGGGCGTCACGAGAAGCATTTTGGGCCCGACCAGCTTGCGAATGGGGGGCAGGTCCAGCGGCGAGAGGATGAGCCCGGCGACGCCGGCCTCTCTCGCTTGCGTCGCCCGGCTCGCGACGGTCGCCGCAACGTCTTTCGCATATCCCGCCTTGCGCAGATCGGCGTCGTCATAGGACGTGAGCACGGTGACGGCGAGAATGCTGAGGCTGCTTTCCCCCGCGCCCGCGCGCGCCGCGCGCATCGTCTGCTCGTAACCGTGCACGGTGAGAAAATCGACGCCGCGGCGAGCGATCTGGCGAGTCGCGCGTTCGACCGTCGCCCCGATGTCGTGGAGCTTCAAATCGAGGAAGACCCGCTTGCCGCCGTCCTTCAAATCCCGAGCGAAATCGAGCCCGCCGGCGAAGGCGAGCTCCAGGCCGATCTTGTAGAAGCCGACGCTGTCACCGAGGTTTTCGACGAGCGCGCGCGCGTCCTCGACGTTCTCGACGTCAAGCGCGACGATCAGCGCGTCGCGAGCCCTCATGCCTGCGGCGTCACGCGCAGATAGCGCCAAACGCGCGCGGGCGGGAGGTTCAGCAGAATCGGCGCCGAGCCCTTGGAGACAAAGGCGCCTTCGAGCTCTGGCGCGTCGAGCGGAATCGGCGAGACGGCGCCATAGGTGAATTGGATCATGACCCCTTGCGGCCCCATCAGCTCGAAGGCCTGCGCCAGGAGGCGCACGCGGTCGCCTTCGGGGCGCACCAAGAGCGGCAGGCTCGAGACCACCGCCGCGACCGGCCCCGACAGATGGCCTTCGAGAGTTTTCTTCAGATCATAGGCGTCGCCCTGAAGGACCTTTACGCCGGGATAGCGCTCGGCGAGGAGATTGCAGAACTTCGCTTCATATTCGACGAGCAGCAGCCGCTCGCGCGGCACGCGCGCCAGCAGGGCTTCCGTGACCGGACCCGTTCCGGGTCCAAGCTCGATCACCGGCCCCTCGCGCTCGGGATCGACGCAACTCGCCATCGCCTTGGCGAGGACCGGCCCCGAGGGGGCCACGGCGCCGATGAGGAATGGATTTCTTGCCCATTGGCCGAGAAAGCGCATGGCGTCCGCGAGGGGCGTGGAAGCGGACTGCTGACTATAGGACACGGGTGGATCGCCTTTCGGGTTCAAGCGCTGCTCCAGTCCGTCGTCGGACCTCCCGACGCGTCAAGACGGAGATTTCGATGTGAATGCGAGACGCCGCGGCTCTTCCTAGCCTTCCCCGGCCGCTTTGATAAGCCCCGGCAGGCCGCGCGGAATCGTCGCCCCGCCCGCGACTTGAGTTAATTTATTGATTCCAGTAGCAGACGGCCCGCCGTGCGGTCTGGCTCGGTCGGTCCGCGCCAGTGGCTTTGCGGGGCTGCGCTTGACCTCGCCCTTGAACCGGCCCACCAAAGACCGAAAAAGACGCTCACGGTAGAAAATTCATGACGAGAGAGGCGATGCTGGACATTCCGACCTCCAAATCCCCGCTGCCCGAGCCCATTCCGGCGGAGCCCGCCCCGCGGCGGCGCACCTGCGCGGTGACGGTCGGGGCCGGAAAGGGCGCGGTGACGCTCGGCGGCGGCGCGCCGATCGTCGTGCAGGCGATGACCAACACGGACACCGCCGACGTCGCCTCGACGGTCGCCCAAGTGGCGGCGCTGGCGCGCGCCGGCTCGGAGCTCGTGCGCGTCACCGTCGACCGGGACGAAGCCGCCGCCGCCGTGCCGCATATCCGCGAGAAGCTCGACAAACTGGGCGTCGCGGTCCCGCTCGTCGGCGACTTCCATTACATCGGCCACAAGCTTCTCAAGGACCATCCCGCCTGCGCCGAAGCGCTCGACAAATACCGGATCAATCCGGGCAACGTCGGCTTCAAGGAGAAGAAGGACAAGCAGTTCGGGGCCATCGTCGAGATGGCGATTCGACACGACAAGACGGTGCGGATCGGCGCCAATTGGGGCTCGCTCGACCAGGCGCTGCTGACGGAGCTGATGGACGTCAATCACGCCTCGTCCCATCCGCTCGACGCGCGCGCCGTCATGCGCGAGGCGATGGCGCGCTCGGCGCTGCTCTCGGCGAAACGCGCCGAGGAGATCGGCCTGAAGCGCGAGAAGATCGTCATCTCCGCCAAGGTCTCGGCAGTGCAGGATCTCATCTCCGTCTATCGCATGCTCGCGGCGCGCAGCGATTACGCGCTACATCTCGGTCTCACCGAAGCCGGCATGGGATCGAAGGGCGTCGTCGCTTCCTCCGCCGCGCTCGGCGTGCTCCTGCAGGACGGGATCGGCGACACGATCCGCGTCTCGCTCACCCCCGAGCCCGGCGGCGACCGCACGCTCGAGGTGCAGGTCGCCCAGGAAATCCTGCAATCCATGGGCTTTCGCGCCTTCGTGCCGCTCGTCGCGGCCTGTCCCGGCTGCGGGCGCACGACCTCGACCGTGTTCCAGGAGCTCGCGCGCGACATTCAGGCGCATATTCGCGAGCGCATGCCGCACTGGCGGGCGCAATATCCGGGCGTCGAGTCGTTGAACGTCGCGGTGATGGGATGCATCGTTAACGGTCCGGGCGAGTCGAAGCACGCCGACATCGGCATCTCGCTGCCCGGCACGGGCGAAACGCCCGCGGCGCCCGTGTTTATCGACGGCGAGAAGGCCATGACCTTGCGCGGCGAAGGCATCGCCGAGGAATTCGTGAAGATCGTCGACGATTATATCGCCAAGCGTTACGGGGCGCGGTGATTCCTCCGAGTCCTCATGCTGAGGAGGCTCCGCAGGATGAGGGACTCGAAGAAAAGCACTGGGTCCGGGCCCATGCATATGCGATGGGGAGCGAGATCGCTGGAGTGCCGCGGCGATTTGCGACATTGACATGACAATAGGATAATTTGAGACGTGTGCGTTGCGAGCATTAATTCCGTTCGGGAGGCGAAACGCGCATGGATGAGCATCCGTTGGAAACCGAGGCCCAAGCGTCGCCCCCGGTCGCAGAGTCGCCTGCGGCCGCCGCCGAGAAGACGCCGGGGAGCGGACAACCGCATCCGCAGCACGTGGAGCATCGGCATCCCCAGCCGCACCATGTAACGCACCCGCGGCCCTCGCGCGCCGACGTGGAGGTGATCCGCAAAGCTTTCGAGAGCGGCGAGTTCCCCTATCATTCGCGGCTCTCCGAGAAATTCTACCTCGAGCACATGGCGCCGTTGCAGGTGGAGCTGCTCAAGGTTCAGAACTGGGTCAAGGAGACCGGCCAACGCATCGTGATGCTCTTCGAGGGACGCGACGCGGCCGGCAAGGGCGGCACGATCAAGCGCTTCATGGAGCATCTCAATCCGCGCGCGGCGCGCGTCGTCGCGCTCGAGAAGCCCTCCGAGCGCGAGCGCGCGCAATGGTATTTCCAGCGCTACATCCAGCATCTGCCGTCGGCCGGCGAGATCGTGTTCTTCGACCGCTCATGGTACAACCGCGCCGGCGTCGAGCGCGTGATGAACTTCTGCTCGCCCAACGAATATCTCGACTTCATGCGCCAATGCCCGGACCTCGAGCGCATGTTCGTCTCCTCAGGGATCAGGCTCTACAAATATTGGTTTTCCGTCACGCGCGAGGAGCAGGTGCGCCGCTTTCGTTCGCGCGAGATCGATCCGCTCAAGCAATGGAAGCTCTCGCCGATCGACCGCGCCTCGATAGACAAATGGGACGACTACACCGAGGCGAAGGAGGCGATGTTCTTTTTCACGGACACCGCCGACGCGCCCTGGGTCGTCATCAAATCCGACGACAAGAAGCGCGCGCGCCTCAACTGCATGCAACACTTCCTGTCGAGTCTCGACTATCCCAACAAGGACCATCACGTCGTCAGCGGCCCGGATCCGCTGATCGTGGGATCCAGCGCGCATGTCATCGGCCGCGACGAGCACATCCTCGGCAAGTCGCTCGACATGGACAAGAAGCGCAGGCGGAGATAGCGAGGCCCGGCGCGCCCGGAGCCTCGCACCCGTTCTCACGCACGAAACGGAATCTCAGGCTCCCTTGCCTGTCTTTTTCATCAGCGAGAGACACTCGTTCAGCGTCTTCTCGTCTCGAACGTAGTCTATCGGCTTTGCGTTGCCGGGTAATTTCCATCCGGCAGTCGACATGGCTAGCTTAGCCTTTTCGGGTGACCGCATACGTTTAGCGAGATTCGTTTCGAGCTCCTCCTCCCACTTCTTTTTCCTGCGCACCTCGTCGATCTTGCCATCGAGCAGTTCTTCTGCGCGACGATATTCATCCGGTGACCGCGCGGCCGCTTCTCTTGGGGTGTTCCCGCCAAGACGATCGTTCGGCGCGTCGATCCATCCTCGCAGGCGCTCGCCAACCGCGCTGGAATGCCCAACAAGCGTGGCGACACGATTCTTCGACGCAACTCGCGCAGCTTCTTCGTCCGCTTGTCGTTTAGCCTCCATGTGCGCGACGTGCTCGGCGTGCATGGCGTCGAGTATTCCTCGCACTGGCATGCCGAAATCCTGGGCGGGCGGGCTCGCTCGGCCTTCGAGCACCTTGAGCGTCCGCCGAAGTCCATCCATAAGCTTTCCCCAATCGCGACCGCCTGAGTCCGCCATCTCGGCAGGCGACAGCCTTTCTCCCACTGGACTGGATCGCCAGAGCCGAATGTCGAAGACCGTGCTTTCAGGGAATTTCGCGAGTCCGATGATTCTCGTGACGATTTCAGAAAGCTCGTTGTGGCGCCGCTCTTTCGCTTGCTGCTCTTCTTCGGCGCGCCGACGATTGTACTCCGCCACCTTGATTTGATCCGAATGTTCGCGCGAGAAGGTCCAATGCCACCCTTTGTCTTCTGCGATCCCTTGGCGCGCGAGAAAACGCAGAAAGTCCTGAATCGCAACTTCTACGCCTGACGGAAGCCCCGCCTCTCGAAGCAAGTCGTCGTCGCGGCGAGCCCGCAGGAACTCGGCGATCCAGTTCCTTTGCCTGAACTCACGGGTAGCGCTCGACGGCGAGACTCCTTTCGGGAGCAGCTCGATGACCGCGGCCTTCCACACGGTGGGATGAACCAAGAAAAAGCCTTCCCCTCCCGTTGCTTCACCGAGGATTTCCTCGAGCCTTGTGCCGACCAGGCCACCGATTTCCGAGACGACGACAGGCTCCGCTCGTAGCGCCCGTCCCCGCAACTGAGCGTAGGCCCGACGCACCTGCTCGACGTCTCGCGCGCGCTGCTTTTTGGCTTTCGCCTCGTCGGCGGCTATCTCCGCCTCCAACTCCTGTCGCAATCGCTTCTCATGGCGGTTGTGAAGCCAATGGCGAGGAGCGAGCTTTAAGATTGCTTCATCAAGAGCGGTGAGCGGGACGTCCCTGGGAAGCCCGGACAGATCAATTTCAATGGCAGAAATGTCGGCGGCGATGAGTTTTGCGACCTTCTCCGGGCCGCATCGATGTGTGACAAATATTTCGACGTGCATTCGATGGCGGCCAAGGTAAAGTATAACATCAGGAACTGTCTCGCCGTCCATTTTCTCTAATTGCGCCGAGTTGAATGCCAAGCTTTCTGCGCCTCTGAGCTTCTTTTGTCTTGATCCTATGCTCGTTTCTACGGGGGGAAGGACGACTTTTTTCTTCTCGTTCAGCAGCTGTTGCGCGTAGGCATGGAGCGCAGTCATCCGGCCATGAGCGCAGTTCGGCGCAACGCCTTGCGATTTTTCTTCCTCCGTCAGTGGGGCGTGTGCAAAATGGTGCCGGACCCGATCCGACTTGTGAGCGACTAGCTTTCGGCCGCAGCCGGGGCAGACGCAACCGCACGCGCCCCCACGCTCCGCATCCGATATGTGGATTATTTTGCCGTCCCATCGCTGGCCAAAAGCCAGCTTCACCCCGTCGCCTGCGAACGAGGCGTGATTGTCGTCTGGTCCGGTTAATGACGACGCAGCCTGCATCGGAACGCGCTCTTGTCGCGGCGACGATGATTCGAGCGTTCAATATGGCGCCGACGAAGCTAGCGAGCTACGTTGAAGTCTTCGGCTGAAATGGTTTGCTGTGGACTTCCCTCGGAGCCCTGCCCAGGCGACCTGCTCGAGCTTGCCCGCTTTGAACTTGCGAGCCTTTACGCGAAGACGTACCGCAGCAGCGTGAACAGCACTCTCACGCGCGACGCGCTCACGCGCGGACGTGGCGGCGCGAAGCCGCGCTTGCCGAGCCGTTCGAGAATCGAGCCATAGGCCGCGGCCATCAGGGCCGGCGCCTTCACGGCGCGCGCCGGGCCCTTGGCGATGATTTTCGCGGAGGCGTCGAAATGGGCGCGCGCGCGCGCCGCGACCTCGACGCAGACTTCTCCGAGCGCCGGATGCGCGAGAACGAAAGCCGGCGAGAAGTCGGCGATCCCCGCCGCTTGCAGCGCCTCGCGCGGCAGGTACAGCCTACCTCGCGCGCAATCCTCGTCGAGATCGCGCAAGATGTTGGTGAGCTGCAGCGCGCGTCCGAGGCAATGCGCGAGCTCTTTCGCGTCCGCGGGCAGCGCGCCCGCCGGCGTCGCCTCCGGCACGTAACCGAAAGCGCGCAGCGAGAGCCTTCCCACCGCGCTCGCGACCCGGTCGCAATAAAGATCGAGCTTGGCCCAGTCCGGCGCGCGAATGTCTTCGTCGACATCCATCTGCATGCCGTCGATGACGGCCTCGAAATCAGCGCGCTCCAGGCCGAAGCGACGCGTCGGCTCGGCGAGAGAAACGCAGAGCGGATCGATGCGGCCTGAAAAGAGATCGGCGATCGCCTTGCGCCAGTCGTCGAGACGCCGGCGGCGAGCGACCGGATCCCCCTCGTCGTCGGCGATGTCGTCGACGGCGCGGCAGAAGCCGTAGATCGCATACATCGCGTCGCGACGCGCCGGCTCCAGGATGCGCATCGCCAGATAGAAATTGCTCTTCTTGGCGACGGCTTGCGGCTGATTTGCGCCGGCGGAGAGTTCGGCGGCGGTCACGCTGAGCCTCCGGGCTTTCCGCGCATCAGTCGCCGCAACAGCACGCCGGCTGCGCCTTGCGCGCTCGCCAGCAGGAACGCGGCCTTGCCCGCATGCACTTTCTCGCTCAGCGGATCGGCGACGAGGAGCCGGTCGGTGAGCTTCTCGGCCAAGCTCTGAATCGCGCCGACCTCCATCGCCAGCCGTGTGTTCTGAATGCGATCGGCGAAGAGCCGGGCCTCCTTGAGCAAGTCATCCGTGCGCTGCGTCAGCGCGCGCAAGGCGGCGCGAAGCGGCTGAGGAGCCTTCGATTCACCGAGCATCTCGACGCGCGCGCCGAAGCCTTCAAGCGTGTCCTGCGGGAGATAAACGCGGTTGAGATCGCGGTAATCCTTGCCGCAGTCCTGAAGGTGGTTGATCACCTGCAGCGCCGCGCAGAGCGCGTCATTTGCGGGCCAGGTGGCGCCAGCGTCCTCGCCATGCACATCGAGCACGAAGCGGCCGACCGGCATCGCCGAATAGCGGCAATAATCGATGAGATCGTCCCAGTCGCGGTAGCGCAGTTGCGTCACGTCGCGGCGGAAGGCCGTCAGGAGATCGCAGGCATGCTGGGGAGAAAGCGATCGCCGCTCGAGCTCCTCGCGCAAGAGGCGCGCCGGCTCTTCGTCCGGCCCGCGTTGTAAGAGCGCCGCCTCGAGCCGGTCGAGCAGCGCGAGCTTCTCTTTGGGCGTCAGCGACGCGTGGTCGGAGATGTCGTCCGCCGCCCGCACGAAATTGTAAAAGGCGAGGATCGGCGCGCGAAAAGGCGGCGCGATCAGCCTCGAAGCGACGGGGAAATTCTCGTCGCGATGCGTCTTGCCGGAAGCGGTATTGGCGATTTCGATCGTGTCCGCGCTCGTCATCGCTCAATGGCCCTTGCTTGCCGGCCCCTGGAGCCGTCCCTTCCAGAGACCGCCCTCGCCTCTCCAAAACTTAAGCGCCGACTCGATCGTGAACCACGTATAGCAGGCGGCGACGCCGGGCAAGGCGAGAGCGTAGAAGCGGGAGACCCCGTAGTAGCGCAGACTGGGCAGAAACGCTGCGACCATAAGAGCGTAGGCGTTCAGCGCCGCGGCCCTCGCCAGGGGCTCCCCAAAGGCGACAAACAGCGGGGGTGCGAGATAGACGACGCCCATGCCGACGACCGCGACGAGAAGCCGGAAGGAGGAGTAGCGCAGCTCGGCGAAGGCGGAGCGCACGACCATCGCCTCGATGTCGCGAAATCCGGGATAGGCGCGCAGGCTCGTCACGCCCTCGGCGACGCCGAGCCAGATCGGTCCTTGCTTCTTCATCAGCGCGCCGAGCGCGCAATCGTCGATCAAGGCGTCGCGTATCGCGACGAGCCCGCCGGCGTGAATGAGCGCGTCGGGGCGCACGAGCATCACCCCGCCCGCCGCAGCGGCCGTTCGGCTCTTTGGAGCGTTCACCCAGGCGAACGGATAAAGCATCTGGAAGAAGAACACGAAGGCCGGCACGAACCAGCGCTCCGCCGCGCTCTCGCAACGCAGCCGCGCCATGAGCGAGACGAGGACCGCGTCGCGCGCGAGCGCGCCCAAAACGAGGCGTTCGAGAACGTCAGGCGCAAAGGCGATGTCGGCGTCGCAAAACAGCAGAAAATCGGGAAGCGCGCCGCGCGCCGCGACATACGCCAGCCCCGCGTTCATCGCCGAAAGCTTGCCGGTCCAGCCGCTTTCCGGCCCGGACGTGACGAGCACGCTGAGGCGATCGGCGGCGCCAAGCCTTTGCGCGCAGGCGCGCGCGACGTCAGCCGTGCCGTCGGCGCTCTGATCGTCGACGAGCAGAATGTCGAACGCGCCGTCGAAGCGCTGCGCGAGTAACGAAGACAGGCTCTTGTCGATGACTTGCGCTTCGTCCCGCGCCGGCACGATCGCCGTGACGCGCAAGCCTTGCGGTTTTAGCGCGTCAACGGGCGCGAGATCGCTCTCTCTTTCGGAGAGGCGCCAGAAGCCTCCTCGAAAGGCGAGAAGATAGAGCCAAACGGCGAGGCTCAGGCCGGCGAGCGCGACCATGAGGTTTCGCGCCAGGCGCGCGAGACGCGCGCCCTCGCGTCACGCCGCCGCTTCGGCGGAAGCCGCAGCCGCCGCGGCGGCGCGCTCCTGGGCCTTCTTCTTGGGCTGCGCCTTCTGGGGATTGTTGCGCGACTCGCGCTTGCCGACGCCGACGCTCTCGAGCAGCCGCGCGACGCGGTCCGTCGGCAGCGCGCCCTTGGCGATCCAGGCCTGCGCCTTTTCGGCGTCGAGCACGAGGCGATCGGTCGCGTCCTTCGGGCGCAGCGGATCGAAGGTGCCGAGCTTTTCGATGAAGCGGCCGTCGCGGGGGCTCCGCGAATCGGCGACGACGACGCTGTAGAACGGGCGCTTTTTCGCGCCGCCGCGAGAGAGACGAATTTTGAGAGACATCTGTGCTTCCTTTGCTTTTGTGGGAGCGAGCGGCGAATAGCCGCTCCCGTCACTTCTTCTTCCCGAACGGGTTCAGTCCGGAGAACAATCCCCCGCCGCCGCCCAGGCCCGGCAATGCGCCGGGCTTTTGAGCGAACAATTCCTTGGGCGGCGCCTCGGGGAGCCCGCCCGGCGTCGGCGGCGGCGGCCCGCCGCCGAATTGCTTTTGCAGCCTGGCCATCTCCTCGGGCGAGGGCGTCGGCAGATTGCCAAGGCCCATCATCTGCGCGGCCTTGCCCATCATGCCGCCGCGCTTCATGCCGCCCATCGCCTTCATCACGTCGGCCATCGTGCGGTGCTGCTTCAAGAGCCTGTTGACTTCCTCGACCTTGACGCCAGCGCCGGCGGCGATGCGCTTCTTGCGCGAGGCCTTGAGGATATCGGGACTGCGCCGCTCCTTGGGCGTCATCGACAGGATGATCCCGCGCATGCGCTTGACCGTCTTGTCGTCCATCTTCGCCGCGGCGAGTTGGTCCTTCATCTTGGCGACGCCGGGCAGAAGGTTCATCATGCCGCCGAGCCCGCCCATTTTCTCGGCCATGGCGAGCTGATCGCAAAGGTCCTGCAGATCGAACTTGCCCTTGGACATGCGCTCGGCGGCGCGCATCGCCTCCTGCTGGTCGATCGCCGAGGCGGCCTTCTCGACGAGCGCGACGATGTCGCCCATGCCGAGAATGCGGTCGGCAATGCGCTTGGGCGAAAACTCGTCCAGCGCGTCCATCTTCTCGCCGGTCGCGATCAGCTTGATCGGCTTGCCGGTGACGAAGCGCATCGAGAGCGCCGCGCCGCCGCGCCCGTCGCCGTCCATGCGCGTCAGCACGATGCCGGTGACGCCGACGCGCTGATCGAAGTTCTTGGCGAGATTGACCGCATCCTGGCCGGTGAGCGCGTCGGCGACGAGCAGGATCTCATGCGGACTGGCGTAGGACTTGATGTCCGCCATCTCCTGCATCAGAGGCTCGTCGATATGGGTGCGGCCGGCCGTGTCCAGCAGCACGACGTCGTAGCCTTCCTTGCGCGCCGACTCCATCGCGCGCCGCGCGATCTGCACGGGCGTCTGCCCCGAAACGATGGGAAGCGTGTCGACTTCGACCTGGCGCCCGAGAATGGCGAGCTGCTCTTGCGCCGCCGGACGCTTCACGTCGAGCGAGGCCATCAGCACGCGCTTCTTCTCGCGCTCCTTCAGGCGCTTCGCGATCTTGGCCGTCGTCGTCGTCTTGCCCGCGCCCTGCAGGCCCACCATCATGATCGCGACGGGCGGATTGGCGTCGAGCGAGATCGGCTCCGCCGTCTCGCCCAGCGTCTCGACCAGCACGTCATTGACGATCTTGATGACCATCTGGCCGGGCGAGATCGACTTGACGATATTGGCGCCGATGGCGCGGGCCTGCGCCTTCTCAGAGAAGGCGCGCGCCACGTCGAGCGCCACGTCCGCCTCGAGCAGCGCGCGACGCACCTCGCGCAACGCCTCGGCGACGTCGGCCTCCGAAAGCGCGCCGCGCCGCGTAAGCTTGTCGAATATGCCGGAGAGCTTGTCGGAAAGGCTCTCGAACATGGGCTTCTCCTGGGCGCCGTTTCAAGCGCCCTTTGGGGGCGGATCGCCAAGACGCCCAAAGCAGAACGCGCCCGGGAGCGCAACGCGCCGCCGGACGTGGGCCCGCCGCCTCTCAAGGGACGGCTGGGTTTGGTTTGGGCATCTCTGACGAGATTGGCCGGTTTCTAGGCGGCGGTCGCGAGGAAGTCAACGTGAAACGTCGGGGGACGCTCCACGCGTCAGGCGGCGGCGAGGCCTTCCTCGGCCTGCACGCCCTTGCGATAGGTCGTGTAGAGGATGACCGGAATGCCGAGCCCGCCCAAATGTCCGTCGATCAGCGGGCGCACGCCGTCCCATTCCAGTCCGCCGACGCCGGTCGCAAGCCGCGGCAAGGCGAGGCTCGTCAGCTTTTCGTCGGCGACGATCTTGGCGAGCGCCTTCAGCGCGTGATTGACGTTGTGTAGAGTTGCTTTTCCGGGGAGCCCTTGCGAATGTTCGGCGGCCTCCTGCGTCAAGAGGCCGACGATGCGCGCGCTGCCGCCGTCCTTGTCGGCCCCGCCCCAAAACCACGCCTCGCCGGGCTTCGGCCGCCTCTGCTGGCAATAGTGTCGGAAATCCTTGACCATGGATGGGAAGCGCTCGCGCAGAGATAGCGCCAAGCCGTTCGCGAAATGGTCAAAGGGCGCGATCCCATGCGCAATGGCTTCCGCTCGGCTGAGAAGAATGTCGCCTTCCGTTTCAACGATCAATGCGTCCTCCGTGTTTTTTCCATCAGCGACATTGCAACGCGTCGCGCGAAACCGCTCCCCTTGTACTTCTTTATCCTGCGAAGCGCCGCAAGGCCCAGCGGCGCTTTGACGCGCCGAGGCGCGGCCGGCGGGCGGGCGGCCAGCCGAATTTTTCCAATGGGAGCGCCGCCACGGATGGGCGCGCTGCGGCCTGTTGGACAGTTGCGTCGAAGCGGGCGCCCCGGACCTTGGCGGCGCGGTGGCCGGCTGTGAGCGGATCGTCGTGAATGAAAGCGCTGCAGTCGCTGGCGATCGTCCCGCCCGGGCCCAAGGTCTCAAAACCCGCCCGGGCCCAAGGTCTCAAAAAAAGACGTGAACCACGCCCGCCGCGAGCGCAGCGCCCACGATGCCGAATCCGAGCTCAGGAGAATGCGCAGCCTTGGCCATCGCGATGGCCGGGGTCGAAATCATCGTAAGAAAGGCGAGATTGGTAATGAGCTTGCCCATGGGAGGCTCCCCGCAGTGACACCATTGAGGTGCTTCGCGTTCGGTCGCCGGCGGCAATATCGGCCGCTTCGGGAACGAGGCGTAGTATCCTCGCCTCGCGCGCGTTTGCAATCCGTCGAAGCAAATATTCTCAAGGTGTGACCCAAAAGACACAGTTCTTGTCTGCAGGGCTGAAACTTTGGCAAAATAAAGGACAGTCACAATCAGGCCACAATGACGGCGAATACTGGAAATACGGGAGCGCCGCGCCGATCGGCGCCCCTTTCTTCCCCTTTTCCTGACATCGCAACGCGTCCGGCGAGGCGGCCGGCGAGGCTCGCGCCTTGTTCGACTTGAGCCGGAAACCGTGCCAATAGCGGGCCCCGGCCTTAGGCCGGACGAGACCGCATCGACGGCAGGAAGCTTCAAGCGCAGCACAATGGAAAAGACCTTCGACCCCGCCGCGATCGAGCGGCGCATCCGAAAAGATTGGGAACATGCGGGCGCTTTTCGCGCCGGCCGGCCGGAGCGCGCCGCCAGCGCCCCCTATTCCATCGTCATTCCGCCGCCGAACGTCACCGGCAATCTGCACATGGGCCATGCGCTCAACAACACGCTGCAGGACATTCTGGCGCGTCACGCGCGCATGCAGGGCGAGGACGTGCTCTGGCAGCCCGGCACGGACCACGCTGGCATCGCGACGCAAATGGTCGTCGAGCGCCAGCTCATGGAGCGCCAGGAGCCCGGCCGCCGTGCGCTGGGCCGCGAGAAATTTCTGGAGCGCGTCTGGGCCTGGAAGGCGGAGTCGGGCGGCGCGATCGTCGAGCAGTTGAAGCGGCTCGGCGCCTCCTGCGACTGGTCGAGGGAGCGCTTCACGCTCGACGAGGGGCTTTCGCGGGCCGTCGTCAAAGTTTTCGTCGAGCTCTACCGCGCGGGGTTGATTTACAAGGACAAGCGCCTCGTCAATTGGGACCCGAAGCTCCACACGGCGATCTCCGACCTCGAGGTGCAGCAGGTCGAATGCCGCGGCGCGTTCAAATGGGAGCGCGGCGGCGAAAAACCGTTCGACGCGGCGGCGCTGGCCAAGGTTCTCGACAAGAACCCCAACGGGCACCTCTATTACTTCGACTACCCGCTCGAGGGCGACGACGGCGCCGTGATCACCGTCGCGACGACGCGTCCCGAGACGATGCTCGGCGACACCGGCGTCGCGGTGCATCCCGAAAACGAGAAGCTGAGAGCTCTGATCGGCCGTTTCGCGATCCTGCCGCTCGTCGGCCGCCGCATCCCGATCGTCGCGGACGAGTACGCCGACCCGGAAAAGGGCACAGGCGCGGTGAAGATCACGCCCGCGCACGACTTCAACGATTTTGAGGTCGGGAAAAGGCATGGGCTGCGGGTCGTCAATGTGCTCGATTCCGAAGGGTGCGTGACCTTGCAAGGCAACGCCGATTTCCATGAAGGCGTGGGGTCGAGCGCAGACTTGACGCAAAGCTTCACGGAGCTGGACGGCCGACAGCGTTTTGACGCGCGTGCGAAAATCGTCGCGATGATGGAGGCGCGCGGTCTGCTGGGCAGAATCGAGCCCAACACGCATATGGTGCCGCATGGCGACCGCTCGCATGTCGTGCTGGAGCCGCGCCTGACTGACCAATGGTACGTGGACGCCAAGACTCTCGCGCAGCCGGCGCTCAAAGCCGTGCGCGAGGGCAGGACGGTTTTCGTCCCGAAAAACTGGGAGAAGACCTATTTCGAATGGCTCGAGAACATTCAGCCCTGGTGCGTCTCGCGTCAGCTTTGGTGGGGCCATCGCATCCCGGCGTGGTACGACGAGGACGGCGATGTCTTCGTCGCCGAGAGCGACGAGGCCGCACAGGCTCTCGCGCGTGAAAAGCACGGACGCGACGTTGAACTGACGCGCGACGAGGACGTGCTCGACACCTGGTTCTCCTCGGCGCTGTGGCCTTTCTCGACGCTCGGCTGGCCCGACGAGGCGAAGGAGCTCGAACGCTTCTATCCGACCACCGTGCTCGTCACCGGCTTCGACATCATCTTCTTCTGGGTCGCGCGCATGATGATGATGGGCCTCTATTTCATGGGCGAGGTCCCCTTCCGCGACATCTATATCCACGCGCTCGTCCGCGACGAGAAGGGCGCGAAGATGTCGAAGTCCAAGGGCAACGTCATCGATCCCTTGGGTCTCATCGACGCCTATGGCGCGGACGCTTTGCGCTTCACGCTCGCCGCGATGGCGGCGCAGGGCCGCGACATCAAGCTTTCGACCCAGCGCGTCGAGGGCTACCGCAACTTCGCGACAAAACTCTGGAACGCCTCGCGCTTCGCCGAGATGAACGGCTGCGCGCGCGTCGAAGGCTACGATCCGAAGGCTAATAAGAATGTCCTCAACCGCTGGATCGTCACGGAGGCCGCGCGGACGACCAAGGAGATCAGCTCCGCGATCGAGGCCTATCGCTTCAACGATGCGGCGAACGCCGCCTATCGCTTCGTGTGGAACATCTTCTGCGACTGGTATGTGGAGCTGACGAAGCCGCTCTTGAACGGCGAGGACGGCCCCGCCAAGGACGAGACGCGCGCCTGCACCGCCTTCGCGCTCGATCAGATCTATGCGCTGCTGCATCCCTTCATGCCCTTCATCACCGAGGAGCTTTGGGCGATCAAGGGCGAGGCGGGGCCCAAACGCGAAGGCCTCCTGGCGCTCAGCTCTTGGCCGAAGCTCGAAGGACTCGAAGACGACGCGGCGGAAGCGGAGATCGGCTGGATCGTCGAGCTCGTCTCGGAGATCCGCTCGCTGCGCGCCGAGATGAATCTGGGCGCGGCGGAAATTTCTCTCGTCCTCGTCGCCGCCGACGAGGCGGCGCAGGCGCGCGCGCTGCGCTGGCAGGACACGCTGCAGAAGCTCGCGCGGCTTTCCGGCCTCGCCTTCGCGCGGGCTCCGCCCAAGAGCAGCGCCCAGTTCCTGGTGCGCGGGACGCTCGCGGCGCTGCCGCTCGAGGGCGTCATCGATCTTAGCGCGGAGGCCAAGCGTCTCGACAAGGAGATCGAAAGGCACGATGCAGAGGCGAAGAAGCTCGACGCCAAGCTCTCGAACGAAGGCTTCCTGGCCAAGGCCGAGGAAGAGGTCATCGATGAGCATCGCGAGCGGCGCGAGACGGCGCTGGCGCGAATCGAGACGTTGAAGGCGGCGCGGGCGAGGCTCGGATGACGCGCCGCCTCCTCCGTCGCCGCTTGCGGCGAGCGCCGACGTTCCGAAAACCGACATCTTGCCCGACTAAACTTCGAAGACAAAAGGGCTGCCGAGGCGAATGACGAAAGAGACGAAGGAACTCAAGGCTTTGGTGCTGCAAGGCGGCGGCGCGCTGGGCTCTTACCAGGCTGGAGCCTTCGAGGCGCTGGCGGAGGGCGGGATCGAGATCGACTGGCTCGCCGGCATCTCGATCGGCGCGATCAATGGCGCGATCATCTGCGGCAATCCGCCGGAGCGGCGCGCCGAACGGCTCGCCCAATTCTGGCGGCAGACCTCCAGCCTGCTGACGGCCGCGCCGATCACTCAAGACGACACGAGCCTGCGCCTCTTCAACGAGTCGAGCGCCGCGATGACGGCGAGCTTCGGCGTGCCGGGCTTTTTCACGCCGCGCGCGCCGCCGCTCATTCCCGGTTGGCCCTATGGGCCGGGAAAATTGAGCCTCTACGACACGGGCCTGCTCAAGGAGACGCTGGGCAGGCTCGTGGACTTCGAGCTCCTAAACGCCGGCCCCATTCGCTACTGCATCGGCGCGACCAACGCGCGAACCGGCAATTTCCAGTATTTCGACACCAAATATCACAAGATCGGACCGGAGCATGTGATGGCGAGCGGCGCGTTGCCGCCGGGCCTGCCACCGATCGAGATCGACGGCGAGTTCTATTGGGACGGCGGCCTCGTCTCCAACACGCCGCTGCAGTATGTGCTCGACTTCGAAAGCGACCACGAGGACATCTGCGTCTTCCAGATCGACCTCTTCAGCGCGGTCGGCGAATTGCCGAAGACGATGCTCGAAGTCGCGCAGCGCGAGAAGGACATCCGCTATTCGAGCCGCACGCGGCTCAACACCGACGTCGAACGGCGCCGTTGCGCGGTGCGCGAGGCGATCCAGCGAATTTCGCCCCGGTTGCCCGCGGAGCTGCGCGACGACCCGGACTGGCGGCTGATCGACGAATACGGCTCGCCTCGCGCGACGACGATCGTGCATTTCATCCATCGCCGCGCGCTGGCCGAGAGCGCGTCGAAAGACTATGAATTCTCGCGCTACACGATGCAACGCAACTGGGCCGACGGAAGAATGGACGTCGAGAAGACGCTCACGCATCCCGATTGGATCGGCCGCACGCTTCCGCGTGGCGGGGTGAAGGTCTTCGATCTGACCTTGAGTTGCGAGGATCGGGCGGCGAGCGCGATGAGAGGAAATTAGCGCCGCCCCCGCCGCGGCGCGCTGCGAGAAAGGAAGTTCGCCATGAAAATAGACGAGGTCCGCCGCCGAGCGTTCTCTATGCCGCTCACCAGCCCGGCCTTCCCGCGTGGCCCTTATCGTTTTTATGATCGCGAATATTTCATCATCACTTATCGCACCGAGCGGGAGGCGATCGAGAAAATCCTGCCCGAGCCGCTGACTTTCGACGAGCCGCTGGTCAAGTATGAATTCATCCGCATGCCCAATTCGACGGGTTTTGGCGACTACACCGAGACCGGACAGGTCATTCCGGTGCGCTTCAACGGCGTCGCGGGCAATTACACCCATGCGATGTATCTCGACGATGGCGCGCCGATCTACGGCGGGCGCGAGCTCTGGGGCTTTCCGAAAAAATTCGCGCAGCCGAGGCTTCACGTCGCCAAGGACGCGCTGGTCGGGACGCTGGACTATGGCCCGGTGCGCGTCGCGACGGGAACGATGGGCTTCAAATATGAGGCGCTGGACGTCGCCGCCGTCGCGAAGTCGCTCAACGTCCCGAACTATCTCCTGAAAATCATTCCGCATGTCGACGGCAGTCCGCGCATTTTGGAGCTCGTCGATTATCGTCTCGAGGACGTGACCATCAAAGGCGCCTGGACCGGGCCCGGCGCTCTCGAACTGTTTTGGCACGCGCTCGCGCCGGTCGCAGAGCTGCCCATCGTGGATCTCGTCTCGACGGTTCACATCGTCGCCGATCTGACGCTCGGACTGGGCAAGGTCGTCTTCGACTATCTCAACCCGCCCTCCAAGCCGTAGAGCTGGGCGCCTCATGGATTCGCGCGGCCTGTCGTCCGCGCTTCTGCGCTCCCGCGACATTCTGTGTGCGGGCGCTGTCTTCTCAGAGACATAAAAGTCGAGAATGGTTGCAGCCGAACCGGGTTCCCGCGGCTCAGCTCAAACGCGTAATGCCTTGTTCCGCGACTCGAACCAGCGCCGCCCGGCGTTGAGAGGCTGCATGCGCCGCCAACGCCGAGCAAACACAACCGGCGACACGATTCAACGCGACGCCGAGTCATATTATCGTCTAGGGAGAACCCATGTTGAAAGCGATAACGGCGGCGGACGCCGCGGCGCTGGTGCCGGACGGCGCGAGCGTCATGATCGGCGGCTTCATGGGCGCTGGAACGCCCGAGCGAGTCATTGACGCTCTCGTGGCGCGAGGCGCACGCGGCCTCACCGTCATCGCCAACGACACGGCGCGTCCGGGCGTCGGCATCGGCAAGCTTATCGACGCGGGCTGCGTCGCGCGCGTCGTCGCCTCCCACATCGGCACCAATCCGGTGACGCAAAAGAAGATGATCGCCGGCGAGATCACCGTGGAGCTCGTGCCGCAAGGCACGCTCATAGAGCAAATTCGCGCCGGCGGCAGTGGCCTTGGCGGCGTGTTGACCCCCACGGGCTTCGGCACCATGGTCGAGGACGAAAAGCCCGTGATCGAAGTCGATGGCAAGAAATTCTTGCTCGAAAAGCCGCTGCGCGCGGATTTCGGGTTATTGCACGCCCATGAAGCCGACTACAACGGCAATCTCACCTATCGCCTGACGGCGGCCAATTTCAATCCGCTCATCGCCTTCGCCGCAGAGGTCGTCATCGCCGAGCCGGACCAGATCGTGCCGGTCGGCGTCATCCCTCCGGACGCGGTTCGCACGCCTGGCGTGCTTGTCGACCACCTCGTAGAAAGGCCCCGCTGATGGACGCCAAAGAAGTCATCGCCCGACGCGTGGCGCTCGAACTGCGCGACAACACGCTCGTCAATCTCGGCATAGGGCTGCCGACGCTCGTCGCGCACCATGTCCCCGAAGGGATTTCCGTGGCCTTCCAGAGCGAGAATGGCATCATCGGCTTCGGCGCACCGCCCCCAAATGGCATGGAGGACCCGAACCTGACCGACGCCGCCGGCGGTTACATCTCGGCGCTGCCCGGAGCGATCAGCTTCGATAGCTCCACTAGCTTCGCGCTGATTCGCGGCGGCCATCTCGACATGACTGTGCTCGGCGGACTCCAGGTGGACCAGCAGGGGCGATTAGCCAACTGGATGGTACCCGGCAAGCTCGTCCCCGGCATGGGCGGCGCCATGGACCTCGTGGTCGGCGCGAAGCGAGTCATCGTCGCCATGCAGCACACGGCGAAAGGAAAGCCCAAAATCGTCGAGACGCTCACATTGCCGCCGACCGCCACGCGACGGGTGAGCCTCGTCGTCACGGATCTGGCTGTGATTGAGCCGACCGCGGACGGGCTGGTTCTGCGCGAGCGCGCGCCGGGCGTCACGACGGACGAGATCATCGCCGCGACGGGCGCGAAACTGTTGATCGCCGGCGATGTCCCGGAGATGCCAATTCAATGCGCCGCTTGAGACAGCCCTTGGGGCGAACGGGATCTTAGCGCGCTTTCCGCTCGAACGGAGCCGTTCGAACGATAAGAACTCGCGCCAGATCGAAATGCTGGAGCGACATCTTATCGCCAACATCCGCCAACTTTCGCGGAATTCGCTTTAGCCGATAGAGGAGCAGCGGGTCATGGATCTCAAGGGTAAGGTCGCTTTCGTCACCGGCGCCGCGAGCGGTATCGGATTCGGGATCGCCAAGCGCTTCGTCGAGGCCGGCGGGCGCGTCGCGATCGCCGACCTCAATCTCGACGCGGCCAAGACAGCCGCGAGCCAGCTCGGCGGCGAAAAAGACGCGCTCGCCGTCGCGGTGGACGTTTGCAACGAGGATCAGGTCAACGCCGGCGTCGATCTCACCGCCAAGACTTTCGGAACGATCGACATTCTCGTCTCCAACGCCGGCATTCAGATCGTGCATCCGGTCGAGGAATTTCCTCTGGCGGACTGGAAGAAGATGCTCGCCATCCATCTCGACGGAGCGTTTCTGACGACCAAAGCCTGCCTGAAATACATGTATCCGCAAAAGTCGGGCGCGCTGATCTACATGGGCTCCGTGCACAGCCACGAGGCCTCGCAGCTCAAATCCGCCTATGTCACGGCGAAGCACGGGCTGCTAGGGCTCGCGCGCACCATGGCCAAGGAGGGCGCCAAGCACAATGTCCGCGCCAACGTTATCTGCCCCGGCTTCGTGTTGACGCCGCTCGTCGAAAAGCAGATCCCGCAGCAGGCGGAGGAGCTCGGCATCAGCGAGGAGCGTGTCGTCAAGGAGGTCATGCTCGGCGAGACGGTCGACCAGGAGTTCACAATGGTCAGCGACGTGGCCGAAGTCGCGCTGATGCTCGCCGCCTTCAAGACCAATGCGCTGACCGGCGAGTCGATCATCGTCAGCCACGGCTGGCATATGAACTAAAACCGATTCCAAGACGGAGCGGCGGTTTGCGCCGCCGCTCAATGCTGACCTCGCTCCCCGCGCAGGCCCGGCGTCGCAGCCAGGGGCCGCAACAGCTTCCAGGCGGAGCGCTTCAGCGCGGCGCTCTTCAAGATCGAAGTCAGCCCCGGCGCGACGAAAGCCGCTGTCTCCACGCCGTCGAAGTCGAGATCGAAGCGACGTCCTTGCATCTTGCCGAACGGCTCGTCGCGGCCGAGCACGCGCCGCGAAAAATCGCCGAAGAGCAGCAGGACTCTGGGTCTCGCGAGCGCGATATGGCGACGCGCGAAAGGCGTCAGCGCCTCGGCGACATGCGGCGCCGGCGGCTGGCCGCCGGGCGAGCGCCACGGCGCAAAATAGGCGAAATAGGCGTCGCTTCTGGCGACGCCGATCGATTGCAGCATGGATTCAAGCAGTCGCGCTTCCGGTCCGCAGAAGGGTGCGCCGCTGCGCTCTTCCGCTTCGCCGGGTGCGGCCTCCATCGCCATGACGGGCGAGCCGGGGTCGCCTTCCGCGAACAGAAAATGCCGGGCCCGCCGACCCATGCCGAGCGCCTCGAATTGCGCGAGGCCTTGCGCGAGCGCCTCGAGATCTCGCGCGCCGGCGGCGATCCGCTGAGCCTCGGCCGTGACTTCGTCCGCGGCGAGCGGCGCGGCGGCGATGCGAGCGACAGGCGCGCTTTCGCGCGGCGGCTCCGGCGGCGGCGAAGCGGGAGGGCGCCGGCTTTCCTCGAAACGATCATGGGGCACAGAGTCCAAGGCGCAATCGACGCCCAAAGCGTCGTAATAGGCGAGCAGCGACTCGAGCGCCCGGCGTTCGTTCGGATTGGCCTCGGCGCCCACTATCCGGACATCAACAGCAGCGGAAGACGCGGGCGCCGCCGCCCTCGCCGTAACGGCGCGCCTGTCGCTCCAGGAAAAATTCCTCGCGCGTCATGATCGGCTCGCCGGGGTGGCGCGCCTCCCTGTGCCGCGCATAGGCGCCGTAATCAGGCTGACCGACCATCAGATTCGCCCCCTCGCGCAACCGCGCGGCAAGGCGCGAGAGATCAAGCCTCGGCAGGACGCAATTCGGACAGTCCATGCGGCGTCTCCCTGGTTGTCGCAGCCTCGCTGCGCAGCGCGGCGCGCATCGCGCGAAGCCCGAAGGCGCCCATCGTCACCACCAGGGCGATGAGCACCGCGGCCAGCGTCGCGTCCACATAGTCGTTGAACAGGATGCGTTGCATCTCGAGCATCGTCTTCGCCGGCGCGAGCAGCTCGCCTCTCGCCAGCGCGTCGCCAAAGCGCCTGGCGTGGGCGAGGAAGCCGATGCGCGGGTCGCTGTGGAAAATCTTCTCCAGCCCCGCCGTCAGCGTGCAGACGTAGAGCCACGCCGCGGGGACAACGGCGACGAAGGCGTAACGCTCGCGCTTCATTCGGAACAGCACCACGGCGCAGAGCGTCAGGGCGATCGCCGCGAGCATCTGATTGGCGATGCCAAAGAGCGGCCACAGCGTGTTGATGCCGCCCAGCGGATCGACGACGCCCTGATGCAGGAACCACCCCCAGCCGGTGACGGCGAAGCCGGTCGCGACGAGATTGGGAATCCAAGCGCTGGTGCGCCGGAAGGCCGGGTAGAAGGTCCCGACGAGATCCTGAATCATGAAGCGCGCGACGCGCGTGCCGGCGTCGATGGTCGTCAGAATGAACAACGCCTCGAACAGAATCGCGAAGTGATACCAAAACGCGCGCGTCCCCGCGCCGCCGACGGCCGACGCCAGAATATGCGCCATGCCGACAGCGAGAGTCGGCGCGCCGCCGGTGCGCGAGAGCACGGTCTTCTCGCCGACTTCCTGCGCGATGTTCTGCAAGTCGACGGCGGACACCGCGAAGCCCCATCCTGAGATGGCCTGCGCGGCGGCCTCCGGCGTCGAGCCGATGACAGCCGGCGCGCTGTTCATCGCGAAATAGACGCCGGGCTCGATCACGCTGGCGGCGATCAGCGCCATGATCGCGACGAAGGACTCCATCAGCATCGCGCCATAGCCGATGAAGGGGATTTGCGCTTCGTTGTCGATCATTTTCGGCGTCGTGCCGGAAGCGACGAGCGCATGGAAGCCCGAGACGGCGCCGCAGGCGATCGTGATGAAGAGGAACGGGAAGAGGCTTCCCGCGAAAACCGGCCCGGTGCCGTCGGCGAAGCGCGTGATCGCCGGCATCTTGAGCTCGGGCCAGACGAGGAAAATGCCCACCGCAAGCGCGAGGATCGTGCCGATCTTCAGGAAGGTGGAGAGATAGTCTCGCGGGGCGAGCAGAAGCCAGACGGGCAGCACCGAGGCGACGAAGCCATAGGCGATCAGCATGAAGGCCAGCGTCTCGCCCTTGAAGGTGAAGAGCGGCGCGAATGTCTCGCTTCCGGCGACGACGCGGCCGAGCGCAAGGCTCGCCATAAGCAGCGCGAAGCCGATAAACGACATCTCGCCGACGCGCCCCGGCCTCAGAAAGCGCCCGTAGACGCCCATCAGCACGGCGATGGGAAGCGTGGCGAACACGGTGAAGGTCCCCCACGGACTATCGGCCAGGGCTCTGACTACCACGAGGCCCAGCACGGCGAGCAGTATCACCATGATCGCGAGAATCCCGATCATCGCGACAAGACCTGCAGCCTCGCCCATCTCCGTCTTGATCAGATCGCCGAGCGAACGGCCGTCGCGGCGCGTCGAGATGAACAAAATGAGGAAGTCCTGCACCGCGCCGGCGAAGACGACGCCGATGACGAGCCAGAGCGCGCCAGGCAGATAACCCATCTGGGCTGCGAGCACCGGGCCGACGAGCGGTCCCGCGCCGGCGATCGCCGCGAAGTGATGGCCAAAGAGCACATATTTGTTCGTCGGCACATAATCGAGCCCATCGTTCAGGCGATGCGCGGGCGTTTCTCGCGTAGGGTCGATCCGCAGCACGCGCTTGGCGATGAAGGTGGCATAGAAGCGGAAGCCGATGAGGTAGATGCAGATCGCCGCGGTGACGAGCCACAGCGCGTTGATGCTTTCGCCGCGCGCGAGAGCGAGCGTATAGAGCGAAAACAGGGCGACTGCGCCCACGCCGGTCCAGAGCAAGATCGATAAGAGGCGATTGAGGGGCATGGAGTGCGGCCTGGGGCGTATTCCCTCTCCCCGCTTGCGAGGAGAGGGTTAGGGGCTTGGTGACATCGCCCCGAGGGAGAAGTCCGCCAACGGCTCGTCGGCGCGCAAAAATGGAGGCCGAAAGCCCAGGCCCCTCATCCTCTCGCCGCAAGCGGGGAGAGGGTGCAGGCTTCGGACCTCAGCGGGTCGGCGCTCAGAAATATGCCGATGCGCCGATGACGTCCACCTGAAAGGTTTTGGCTCGCCGGTCGCCTACTCCGCCGCCTCGACCTCGCGCACATAATTCAGCACAGGCGCGAGCCAGCGCTCCATCTCGGCGACCGTGACGCCCTTGCGGCGCGCGTAATCCTCGACCTGATCGCGCTCGACCTTGCTGACGCCGAAATAATGCGCTTCCGGGTGCGCGAGATAGAGGCCGCAAATTGTCGAGGGCGGCGACATCGCGAAAGTCTCGGTGAGCTTCACCCCCGTGCGCTCCGCGGAAAGCAGGCGGAACAAGGTGGCCTTCTCGCTGTGATCGGGCTGCGCCGGGTAGCCGGGAGCCGGGCGGATGCCCTGGTAGGGCTCGCCGAGCAGCTCCAGCGGCGTTAAAGTCTCGCTCGCCGCATAGCCCCAGAACTCGCGCCGCACGCGCTCATGCATACGCTCGGCGAAGGCCTCCACGATCCGGTCGGCGAGCGCCTTGACCATGATCGAGCCATAGTCGTCGTTCGCGCGCGCATAACGCGCCGAAATCTTCGCCTCCTCGGCCCCCGCCGTGACGACGAAGGCGCCGACGTAATCGGCCTTGCCGGAGCCCTCGGGCGCGACGAAGTCGGCGAGCGCGAGGTTGGGTCTTGCGCCCTGGCGCGGCAGCTGCTGGCGCAGCGTATGCAGCGTCGCGAGCCGTTCTTTCCGCGATTCCCCCGTATAGAGCGCGATGTCGTCGTTGACGGCGTTCGCCGGCCAGAAGCCGATCGCGGCCTTGGGCGTGAACCAGCGCTCCGCGACGATGCGGTCCAGCATGCCGCGCGCGTCGTCATAGAGCGTCCTCGCCGCCTCGCCGCGCGCGGGATCGTCGAGGAGCGCCGGAAAGCGCCCCTTGAACTCCCAGGTCGAAAAGAAGGGCGTCCAGTCGATGTAAGGGATGAGCTCGGCGACGTCGTAGCTCGCGAAGCTCCTGACGCCGGTGAAGCTCGGCTTCGCCGGCGTGTAAGAACCCCAGTCGAACTTCGGCGCGTTGGCGCGCGCGGCGGCGAGCGTCACGCGGCTCTTATCCACCTGCGCCTTGGCGTGCGCCTCGGCGACGCGCTCGTATTCGCCGCGCGTCTTGGCCATGTAGTCGCCGCGCGTCGCCGAGACCAAGGCCTGCGCGACGCCGACGGCGCGGCTCGCGTCGGTCACATAGACCGCCTGACCGCGCTGATAATTCGGGCTGATCTTCACCGCCGTATGAACCCTGCTCGTCGTCGCGCCGCCGATGAGGAGCGGGGTGTCGAAGCCTTCGCGCTCGAGCTCTGAGGCGACGAAGCACATTTCGTCGAGCGAGGGCGTGATCAGTCCGGAAAGCCCGATCAGATCGACTTTTTCGTTGCGCGCCGTCTCGATGATCTTGCCCACCGGGGTCATCACGCCGAGGTCGATCACCTCGAAATTATTGCAGCCGAGCACGACGCCGACGATGTTCTTGCCGATGTCGTGCACGTCGCCCTTGACGGTCGCGAGCAGGATCTTGCCTGCGCTGGAGCGCTGATCCTTGTCCTTTTCCATATAGGGAAGCAAATGGGCGACGGCCTGTTTCATCACGCGGGCGGATTTGACCACCTGCGGCAGAAACATCTTGCCCTGGCCGAAGAGATCGCCGACGACGTTCATCCCCGCCATCAGCGGCCCCTCGATCACGTCGAGCGGCCTTGCGCTGGCTATGCGCGCTTCCTCGACATCGGCCTCGACGTAGTCGGCGACGCCATTGACCAGCGCATATTCGAGCCGCTTCTCGACGGAGGCCTCGCGCCACGCCGCGTCCTTCTCCTCGCGCTTCGCGCCCGCGCCCTTGAATTTCTCGGCGAGCGTGACGAGCCGCTCGGTCGAGTCCTTGCGGCGATTGAGCACGACGTCCTCGCAGGCCTCGCGCAGCTCCGGATCGATCTTCTCATAGACGGCGAGCTGGCCCGCGTTGACGATGCCCATATCCATCCCCGCCTGAATGGCGTGGTAGAGGAACACGGAATGCATCGCCTCGCGGACCGGCTCGTTCCCGCGGAAGGAGAAGGAGAGGTTCGAAACGCCGCCCGAGACATGGGCGAGCGGCATCTTCTCCTTGATCGCCTTCGCGGCCTCGATGAAGTCGACGCCGTAATTCTCATGCTCCTCGATCCCGGTCGCGACCGCGAAGATATTGGGATCGAAGATGATGTCCTGGGGCGGAAAGCCGACTTCCTCGACGAGGATCTTATAGGCGCGCTTGGCGATCTCGACCTTGCGCTCGAAAGTGTCGGCCTGGCCCTTCTCGTCGAAGGCCATGACGACCATGGCGGCGCCGTAACGGCCGACCTTCTTCGCCTCCTCGCGGAATTTATCCTCGCCTTCCTTGAGCGAGATCGAATTCACGACGCCCTTGCCCTGCAGACATTTGAGCCCAGCCTCGATGACTTCGAACTTGGAGCTGTCGACCATCACCGGCACGCGCGCGATGTCCGGCTCGGCGGCGACGAGATTGAGGAAGTCGACCATCGCCTGCTTGGAGTTGAGCAGGCCCTCGTCCATGTTCACGTCGATGACCTGCGCGCCGTTCGCCACCTGATCGCGCGCCACGTCGAGCGCCGCATTGTAATCGCCCGCAGTGATGAGCTTCCTGAATTTCGCCGAGCCGGTCACATTGGTGCGCTCGCCGGCATTGACGAAGGGAATATCGCTCGTCAGCGTGAAGGGCTCGAGGCCGGAGAGGCGCAAAAGCGGCGCGATCTCCGGGATCTCGCGCGGCGCGACGCCTTGCATCGCCTTGGCGATCGCGCCGATGTGGTCGGGCGTCGTGCCGCAGCAGCCGCCGACGACGTTGACGAGCCCCGATCGCGCGAACTCGCCGACGAGCTCGGCCATATATTCCGGGCTCTCGTCATAGAGTCCGAACTCATTGGGAAGACCGGCGTTGGGGAAGGCGCAGACGCGCGTGTCGGCGGCGCGGCCGATCTCGACGATGTGCTGACGCATCTCTCTCGCGCCGAGCGCGCAGTTGAAGCCGATCGAGAAGGGGCGCGCATGGGCGAGCGAATGCCAGAAGGCGCGCGCCGTCTGACCCGAGAGCGTGCGGCCGGAGAGATCGGTGATCGTGCCCGAGATCATGATCGGGAAGCGCGTTCCGACCTCGTCGAAGGCGTCCTCGATCGCCGCGATCGCGGCCTTGGCGTTCAGCGTGTCGAAGATCGTCTCGACGAGCAGGATGTCGGCGCCCCCTTCGATCAGGCCGAGCGCCGCTTGCTTGTAAGCCGCACGCAGCTCGTCGAAGGTGACGGCGCGGAAGCCGGGGTTCGTCACGTCCGGCGAAATCGAGGCGGTCCGGTTCGTCGGCCCGATCGAGCCGGCGACGAAGCGCGGAACGCCCGTCTCGCGGCCGATCTCGTCGCAGGCGCGGCGTGCGAGCCGCGCGCCTTCGCGATTGAGCTCGGAGACGATCGCCTCGAGCCCGTAGTCCGCCTGTGCGATCGTCGTCGCCGAAAAAGTGCTGGTTTCGATGATGTCGGCGCCGGCGCGCAGATATTGGCGGTGGATGTCGAGGATCGCTTCGGGCTGCGTCAGGATCAGAAGATCATTGTTGCCGCGCAGATCCTTGTGATGGTCCTTGAAGCGCTCGCCGCGAAAATCGGCTTCGGTGAACGTGTGGCGCTGGACCATCGTGCCCATCGCGCCGTCGAGGATCAGAATGCGCTCGCTCGCGCGCTTTTCGAGGGCTTCGAGAATCGAAGGGCCATGGGCTTTATCGAAAGTCATGCGTCAACCTTTTCGCGGACCGGCCTCACGCCGAGGAGATGACAAATGCCGAAGACGAGATCGGCGCGGTTGTTCGTATAGAAATGGAACTCGTTGACGCCGTTCCTGACGAGATCCATCACCTGTTCGGCGACCGTCGTCGCGGCCACGATCGCATGGGTTTCAGGGTCGTTCTCGAGCCCCTCGAACCGATCCGCGAGCCAGCCGGGCACGCTGGCGCCGGCCTTCCCGGCGAAGCCCGCGACCTGCTTGAAATTGCGCACCGGCATGATGCCCGGCACGATCGGGATCGTGATCCCGCGGGCGCGGGCGCGCTCCAGAAAGCGCAGATAGACCTCGTTCTCGAAGAAGAACTGGGTGATGGCGCGCGTCGCGCCGGAGTTGATCTTCGCCTTGAGCGCGTCGATGTCCTGATCGATCGACCGGCTCTCGGGATGGCCTTCAGGATAGGTCGAAACGGAAATCTCGAAATCGGCGATGGCCTTGATGCCGCGCACGAGGTGACTTGACGACGGATAGCCCAGCGGATGCGGCATGAAGGGACTGCCGACGCCCCCCGGCGCGTCGCCGCGCAGCGCGACGATGTGGCGAACGCCCGCCTCCCAATAGGCGTGGATGATGCGGTCGGTCTGCTCTCTGGTCGAGGAGACGCAGGTGAGATGTGCGGCGGGCTTCATCCGCGTCTCGTGCGCGATGCGCAGCAGGATCGCGTGGGTGCGCTCGCGCGTCGAGCCGCCGGCGCCATAGGTGACCGAGACGAAGTGTGGGTTGAGTGGCTCGAGCCGCTTCACGCTCTCCCAGAGCTGCGCCTCCATCTGCGGCGTCTTCGGCGGAAAGAATTCATAGGAGATCACGAACTCGCCCTTGGGCGAGAGCGGATGGCGCGGTTCGATCGTCATCAGGCGGCCTCGACGGCTTTGGAAGGAACAACGTCGGCGATAACGCGCGGATCACGAGCGACCCACAGCGACACGGTCAATTTCGCGCCCTCGCGCGCATCGGGCGCGAGGTCCCGATGCAGAATCATCTCCAGGCCGGCGCGGCGCACGAGGTCGGAAATCTCCTCATGCGAGAATCCGAGCCGGCGATGGGCGTGATCATTGCGCAGCGTCTCGTCGTCATGCGGAGCGAAGTCGACGACGACGAGCCGGCCGCCCGGAGAGAGAATCCGCGCCGCTTCCTTGAGCGCGCGCGCCGGGTCCTCGAGATAATGCAGCACCTGATGCATGACCGCGAGATCGCAGCTGTCGCGGGTCACGGGCAGCGCATAGAGGTCGCCCTGGCGCAACTGCACATTGCGCGCCCTCACCTCCTCCATGCGCCCGCGGGCGACGGCGAGCATCGCCGAGGAAAGATCGACTCCGATCGCCCTTTCGGCGCGCGGCGCCAGGAGCTCGAGCATGCGTCCGGCGCCGGCGCCGAGATCGACGAGCTGGCGAATGCGTCCCTCGCCGACCGCCTCTACGATCGCCGCCTCGACCCGCGCCTCCGACACATGCAGCGAGCGGATGTCGTCCCAGTCGTCGGCGTGCTCGGCGAAATAGCGCGCGGCGTTCTCGGCCCGCGCGGCGCGGGTTTCGGCGAGCCGTGCTCCGTCGGCGGCGAGGATCGGGTCCTTGAGGTCGACCGAACCGAGAAGCTTTCGGGCCAAGGCGCCCGCCGGCCCCGACGGGGCGAGGCGAAAAAAGGCCCAGGCGCCCTCGCGGCGGCGCTCCAAGAGACCCGCCTCGACGAGGAGCTTGAGATGGCGGGAGACGCGCGGCTGCGACTGGCCGAGGATAGCGACGACCTCGCTCACGGTCAGCTCTCCCTCGGCAAGCAGCAGCAGGAGGCGCAGTCGCGTCTCCTCCGCCGCGGCGTTGAGCGCGGCGAGGGCGGCGTCGAGTTCCAGCAGATCGGGTCGCATGACGGCGGGTTCCAAATTAGATATAAAGATATCTATATACGTCGATTAGCAAAAAGGCAAGCCCCATTGGCGCCAACTCGAAGAGTGCGGCTACGCCACTGTCGCAGCGGTCTTTTCCCGGCGACGGATGAAGCCGGCGCTCATGAACAGCCGAAGAAAACGTCTTATCCGCAAGAAAGCATTGCTATGTTGACATTTTGAGGGCCGAAACGCCTTTACGAAGGCGCAATCGCCTGATGATATCGTCGGAGCACCTCAAACAAGGCGCCCTCATGCTTAGAGTCTGTCCGGAAGGATCACGCTGGATTGCATAGCTTTCGCAGCATGAGGCGGATGGAGGCGAGGCGCAGGAAGGCCAGCGCCCTGCGCGACAGGCATTCCCAGTCCTTGGCGAGCCTGCGGCATCTGCCAAGCCATGAGAACGTCCGTTCCACGATCCAGCGCTTGGGCAAAACGACGAAGCCTTGCGCCTGATCTGAGCGCTTGACGATCTCGACGTTTACGTCGGCGATCACCTTGTCGATAGCCGTTCGAAACTCCGGCCCTTGATAACCGCCGTCGGCGTAGAGCTTCAACAGGAACGGGAAAGCCCCAAACAACGTCGCCATCACCAGCACGCCGCCGTCGCGGTCCTGAATGTCGGCCGGGTGCACGAGCGCGTGCATCAGCAAGCCCTGCGTATCGACGAGGATATGTCGCTTCTTGCCCTTGATCTTCTTGCCCGCGTCATAGCCGCAAGGGTCGATGCAGGCCCCCCTTTTTCTGCGCTCTTCACGCTTTGGCTGTCGATGATGGCCGCTGTCGGGCTCGCTTCGCGTCCCGCCTGTTCGCGGCATTTGACGTAAAGCTCCCAATGGATGCGGTTGAGCGTCCCATCCCAATCCCAAAGGTCGAAATAGTCGTAGACCGTGCTCTTTGGCGGCAAATCCTGCGGGATCGCTCGCCATTGGCAGCCCGTGCTGAGCACGTAGAGGAGACCGTTGACCACCTCGCGCAGGTTCACCGTGCGCTTGGCGCCGCCGCGCTTGGCCGGAGGCAGCAGCGGCTCCACCTGCGCCCATTCCTCGTCGGTCAAATCGCTCGGATAACGCAACTTGCTCCGGTCATAGCGACCCCGATTTTCGTCCGTCCACATCGGCCAGCTCCCAACAAATCGTGCTGACCCATGGAATCACAAGTGACTCATAGGACTCAACATGTTCGCGGACGGGCTCTTAGAAACGCCAGACGCTATATTGTAGACGACGGCGGAGCGACGCAAATAGAATATGCGCTCATCGCTTTTTTTGTTTCTATCGCGGCGGCAACCGTCTTGTATTCCATCAAAACGAAGATGCAGAACTGGTACTGGGACGCCGTCAATAATCTAGCCTCTTAGCCGCTACAGGGCCACAAGCTCGGAAAGAACGCCGCAGCCCTCATTGCGCGCCGGCGGCTCACGACGCGCGAGCATTAGCGGGGTTCCGCAAGCAGAGAATTACGCCGCCGCCGTCAGCGCACCGCCACGCGATTCTTTCCCGACGCCTTCGCCTTGTAGAGGCTCGCGTCAGCGCGCTCGAACAGCTCTTTCGCCGAATCGGTCGACGCGACCGAGGCGATGCCAATCGAGACCGTGACCGTATCCGGGCCGCCATTTTCATTCAGACGCCATTTCTTGATGCCCAGCATTGACCGCATGCGCTCGGCGATATGCACGGCGTCGCCCTTCGAGGCGCCGGGCAATATGATCGCGAACTCATCTCCGCCGTAGCGGGCCGCGACGTCGCTCCTGCGCACGGAGCCCGCGATCAACGCGCCTATGCTCTTGATGATGTCATCGCCCGCAAGATGACCGCTCGTATCGTTGATGTGCTTGAACGCGTCGATATCGATAAGCATCAAGCAAAGCTGTTGTTTGTTTTCTATTGCCGATGCAACACATTTGGGAAGCATCTCATCGAAATAACGCCGTCCATAGAGCTGGGTCAAAGCATCCTGCTGACTCTCTTCGCGCACTGCGTCCAAGTCTTGCGTCAAGATGTTGATCCGATTTTGCGACTCATCAAGACGCAGCTGCAATTCATAACTTGAATCTAGCAGAGACTTGTTTTCTTTTGTCAGTGACGCGACCACGGACATGAGCTCCAACTGCTCGATCGGCTTGGCGAGCTGTTCGTTCGTTTCATTGAGGTAGCTCGAATAGTTTCGGCTTTCGCGGATATAGGACCGCATCATCTCCGATATGACTTTTATCTCTCGCGACGCGTCTGGAGGCGGCGTAAGCGTCCCGACGATCGACAGATGCGCCGCTTCGCGCCGCCTGTCGCCCCGTATCATGTTAGCGGCGGTGAAAATCCGCGCATAGATGGCGCGGTTGGTCTGGGTCCACGACGGCTTGCGGGGTGACGGCGCTTTGGCGGGCACGGTTCGGCAATTACGGGCTGGATATTTCGATTTGGCGCGAGGCGCGGCGGGAGCACGCCAAACGGCGTGAACGGATTCTCATCGTGATTGACGCGCGTGACGGAGTCGTCCCTCCGCGCCCAAGATGCTGTCGTGCTCGCGACCGTCAAGGACGCTTCGCGCCGCCACGCGGCGCCCTTCGGGCGTCCTTGACCGCCGCTGCGCGCGCCAGCGTTGCAGCGCTCAGGTCGGGACGACGGGATGGCCGTCTTGATCGAACCACAGGATATTCGGCGGTTCAGAATGATGGTTCGTCGCTGGCGTCACGATTTCCGCCGGCGCCGCCGCATCCCCGTTGATCGCGGAGCAGCGCCTGCATTCGGTCGCCATAGAGCGCCCAGACCTTATCGCGCAGATCGTCGATCAGCTCGAACAAGGCCAGAGCCTGTTCGGGCGTCCAGGTGCGGGGAATATCGATCGAGAGCGGACGAAGATGCGCCGGCAATCTGCTCTGTTTTCTCATGATTTGGCCTCGCGGCGCTGGCGGCTGCGCTGCTCCGCCCGGTCGCGGGCTTCCTTGAGGCGCCAGGAGTCGCCTTCGATGGAGACAATCTCAGCGTGGTGAAGGAGACGGTCGACCAGAGAGACGACGCAGGCCGCGTTGGGAAAAACCTCTCGCCATTCGGCGAACGGACGGTTGGTGGTGACCAGCGTGCTTTTGTTTTGATAGCGGCGCGAGATCAATTCGAACAGCAGATCGGCGTGCCGGTTGGAATAGGAGAGATATCCGACCTCGTCGATCACCAGCAGTTGTGGCCGGGCGTAGTGATGCAGACGGCGGCGCAAGGCGGAGTCGCTGTCCAGCGCGCAGAGATCGCCCAGGAGTTGGCCCGCGCTGGTGAACAGGACAGCATGTCCCTCGATCAGCGTTTGATGAGCGATGTTTTGCGCGATGGTCGACTTGCCGACGCCGTTCGGGCCGACGAGAACGACGTTGGTGGCGTCCTTGAGGAACTCAAGCGTCATCAGCGCGTCAATGGCGGCGCGGTCGCAGCGTTTCGGCCAGTTCCAATCGAAGTCGCAAAGCGGCTTGAAGCGACCGATATGGGCGGCGCGCAGCCGGCGTTCCAAGCCGCGGCGGGCTCGCTCCCGTTCCTCCCAGCCCAGCAGCGTATCGACCCAGGCCTCGCTGGCGATCTCGCTCCAGTGCGCCAGAAGTCCATGCAGATTGAGCGCGCCGGCGCGGGCGCGCCGCGTGTCGGGTTCAGTCATCTTGATCGTCCTTGAGCTGGTCATAGGTTTCGAGCGCGTGCGGCCGCACCGGCGCATCGCGGTCGCGCACATGCGCGGGCAGCGTCATGGCGACGGGTGGGGCGGCGCCTTGTTGTTCGCGGTGACGTTCGAGGGCGAGGCGCACGGCGTTCGGGTGCGGCACATCGCGCTCCAGCGCCTCGAGGATGGCGGCCTGCAATGCGGCGGCGTCGTACCGTTCGAGCAGACGCAGCAGAGCGGCGGTGATGGCGCCGAGATTGGATCCGCGTTCGGCAGCGCGCACGAGCAAGGCTTGGCTGGCCGGCGCGGCCTGGGCGAGGCGATCGTTGGCGCGATGCTGGCGCGCGGCGCGCTTTTCGTCGACCAGCGCCTGGACATGGACGGGTTCTTCGATCCGCGCCCCTTTGTCGTAGCTGCGTGGGTGACAGGCGAGCACCTTCACGCCATCGACGATGCGAACCTCGCGGGGATCGGCGAGTACGGTCAGCACGCGCCGGACGTGAGTGTGCGGCACGGAATAATCGTTCAGGTCGAACCGGACATAGGGCGTCTTGCCCACCGACACCGCGACCTGTTCGAGCAAGGGCGGCGGGGTGTCAGGCAGCGGGAGCAGGCGGGCTCTTTCCTCAACGAACACGTCCCGCACGGTGCGGTGGGGTTCGCCGGGACAGCGCCGGTCGGCGGCGGGGCCAAGGCTCCAGGCCTCTGCCTGGCCATTGAGGTCATCGAGATCGATAAATTCCCGGGCGGCGAAGAAGGCCTCGCGCACGTAACGGATGGCGCGTTCGACACGGCCCTTTTCGTTGCCCCGGGCGATCGCCACGGGGCGCGGTTCGTAGCGATATTGTCCGGCGAAGCCGAGCAAAGTGGGGTGGAAGCGGATCGCGTCGCCGCACCGTTCCAGCACCGCGCTCTTGAGATTGTCGTATAACAAAACGCGCGGCGCGCCGCCCCAGGCGGTGAAGGCCGCGACATGGCCGCGCAGAAAGTTCTCCATCCGGGCGTCCAGAAAGAAGCGCAGAAAAATTTGCCGCGAATGACTGAGCACCATGACGAAGGCCATCAGCGGACGCCGCGCGCGGCCGATCTGGAGATGGCCGAAGTGGCCCCAATCGACTTGTCCCTGTTCGCCCGGCAAGGTGAGCAGACGCAGATAGGCTTCGGCCTTCGGACGCGGCCGATAACAGGCGATGAGGTGGCGGAAGTGGTCGGGACGGCCCGGATAGCCGCGTTCGCGCACCATCCCATACAGACGGCTGGCCGTCAGCGACGGGAATACCTCAAGCGTCTGACGGATAAACGGCAGATAGGCGTCGATCGGCGATTTGCGTGGGGACCCAATCCTCGGCAGACCGGCTTGCGCCAGCACGCGCCGCACCACGTCGTGATGCACGCGCAACTGACGGGAGATCGTGCCGATGGCCCACTTCTCGGCGTGATAATAGCGCAGGATTTGCGCCTCGATATCAGGTGGCGTCACCATGGTCGCGTCCCATCCGGTTGTGTCGCGGCGCGCCGCGACGACCGACGCGGCGGCGCAAAAATCCCTGGCGGACGAGATCGGGACAGCGCCGGCCGCACCAGTGGCAGTGCGAGATCGGTCGCCGGGGTTCGACATCCGAGGTCGTTGCGTCGCTCGCGATCGTCGGCGAGCCGAACGACAGAAAATCACCGGGAGCCGGTGGGGGTGAACCCTGATGCGTCACGTTTTTGCATCGCGCCCGGTATCGGCGCGCGCGCTCGGCATGCGTGAACCGACCTCGGCGGCTGGCTTGGTAACGGGCTCCCGCCGCGCGCTGGCCACGCCGCCGTGCATGAGGGCCGCAATCCCCAGCGCAGTAAATCTGGCCGCGATCGCAACAGCTACAAATCAGCGCCTGGGCACGACACCCAGCGCACAGAAACAACCTCGCCGATCCAGCGTCGTCATGCTCGGATTGGCCGACGCCATGTGGACGAGCGCCCTGCTTTCCGCGATATTGATCGGACATGCGTGCCCGGCACGGTGTGGGGCACGGCGTCGAACAGAACCGCCAAGTCGAGATCGACGCCGTGCTTGTCCTTGAAAAGGCCAAGCTTACCCCAACATCCGCCGTGACGTCAGGACGCCATCACGCGCCGCCGCATCAACCTCAGCCACGCACCATCATCGTCTCGGCAAACCCAAAAGAAGCCGCCAAGCTCGCAACCGCGCCATCTATGCGCGGATTTTCACCGCCATCGACACGTATCAAGAGAAACACGCAGGCGACGCCGAGCGCGAACACCACAGCGCAAAGGAAAAAAACGATTTCATTGTGGGTCGAGATCGGAAGGGAAGTCATGTTCCGCCCAAGAAAAGAAGCTGCTCGGATACGAGCGCGATGAACCTCAGCGAGGGATGATCGCCGTTGCCTCGTCTTACGACCGAAAGGTTTTCTCGGCCTTGCGGTCAAACCGGATTGACAAGCGCTCCTGCGGCAGATTTGGGCGCAAGGGCCGGCGGCGCTTCACGCGGCGGGCGACGCCGCCTGCACATGAAAACCGTGCAAGGCCTCGTTTCAGACAAAATTTAACCCGATAGCTGCATGAATAATCCGTTAAGGAAGCCGAAAGAGCCTTATGGAAGGCTTAACCTTTACAAACTACAAACAAAGTTCAAGTCGACGACGAGGGACCGCAATGGTTAAATCGAAAGACGCCGTGACGATCCATAGGTCAATTTGCTCCCTCACCTTGAGCGCTTTCGGCGGATTGGCCGTGCTGCTTTCCTGCGTGTCGCCAAGCCATGCTTCGAAGGCCGTCGTGATCGGCGACAGCATCGGCGTCGGCATATCGATGGCGGGGCACGTTCCGCGGCTCGCGCACAACAGCGTGACGATCCGCAGCGCCGACGCGCTTTCGCAATTGAAGCGCGTGCCGCGCAACTCTGTGGCGATCATCAGCCTCGGCACGAACGACGCCGTGGGCTCGATCAAGGGTGTGGAAAGCGGCATCGACAAGCTCATCGCCTTGGCGAAGAGCGAGGATCTGCACGTCGTCTGGATCGGACCGCCTTGCGTGCGCAAGGATTGGAACAAGAACGTCGTCAAGCTCGACGAAATCCTAAAAGCGCGGCTGGCGGGCAAGTTCCCTTATGTCAGCGCGGCTGATTCGGCTCTCTGCGACGGGGAGCTGCGCGCGGGGGACGGCGTGCATTTCAATATGCGCGGCTATTCGATGCTCTGGGCGCGGGCGAGCGAAGCGGCCGGCGTCGCCATCGAGGGCGGCAAGGCGGATCAGGCGGACGAGCCGGCGTCCAAGGGCTCGAAGAGAAAACGGATTCACGCTAAGAAGCGCCACGCGCCCGAGAAGGATTCGAACGAGCAGGCCGCGGTCGAACAGCCTGCAGCAAGGGAAGCTCATGCGGAAGTCGCGGCAAAGTAAACGCTGCGGAGCTTTGACGATGTTTTCGATCCACTCCACGCGTCGCGGCTTTCTGCGTCGCGGCCTGCAATTCTCCTGCGGGACCGTCGTGACCTTCCTGGGGTCGCCGGGCTTCGGGCAGGAGACCGCAAAGGGAGAAATCCGCATCGCCTGCGTCGGCGACTCGATGATCGATGGCGTATGGGGCGGACTTCTGAGGCTCGTTTCGAAAGAGGCGTGCCTGAAGCCGCGCATCAAGCTCGGACGCTATGGCGAGAACGGAACCGGCCTGACGCGCCCCGACCGTTACAGCTGGCCGGAGGCAATGACCGACATCTTCGCCGAATTCAAACCAGACCTCATCATCGTGTCGATGGGCCTCAACGATCGCCAGGGCGTCGTGAACCCGAAGACCAACACGCGCGTCGTCTATGGCCAGAAAGAGTGGGGCCAGGCCTATGAGGCCGAGGTCGCGGCGTTTCTGAGCAAGGCTGCGCAAGCTCCGGCGGGGCTCATATGGCTTGGCATTCCGGTGCTGCGCGATCAGACCGCGCAGACTGAGTCGGCGGAAATTAACCACATTTATGCTCACGCTTTCGCGGCCCAGAATAATAAGAAGGCTGTTTTTGTCGACGCTTGGCGCCAGGATGGCTCAAAAGGAGATGTTTTCCAGGCCTACGCCCCAGACGCCAGCGGTTCGAAAGTACAAATCCGGACTCAGGACGGTGTTCATTTTACTCCTGCCGGATACGACATGGTCGCCGCCTACTTGTTGCCAAAAATAATTGCTCAACTCAACGCCAACGGCATTGAAGTCGCGTATCCCTGCCCCAGCTGAGCGCCAAAGCGATGATGACGAGACTTCCGGCTCCGACGAAATCCGTGATTCTGCTCGGGTCGGCGCTCGCTCTCTTTGCGGGCGCCGCGGGATTCTTCGCGCCCCGCTCGGCCGACGGCGCCGTTGCGCCGGCCCAGATTCCGTTGCGCGCGTCGGCGCGCGAGGACGCCGGCAACGTCGTTTTCGGCTCGGCGGTGTCCCGCGCCTCCTTGCGAGCTGAGGCCGAAAATCGTCCGGCGGCGAAAGACGGCGCCGCCGAGGCGCCGGAAGAGGCCGACGATTTCGTTCAGCTTGGCGAGGACGCGTCTCAGGCCTTCACCGTCGCGAGCAATGACGTCAAGGGAATCGCACCGCCGAAAAAGCGCGGCGGTCTGACGATACTGCAGATCGGCGACAGCCATACCGCGGCCGATTATTTCACCGGCGAGATCCGGCGCCTTTTGCAGAAGCGCTTTGGCAACGGCGGCCCGGGATATCTCGAGATTGGCCGGCCGCATCCAGGCGTGCGCAGCGCGATCGTGAACGTCGCCGTGAGCTCTGGCTGGAGCTATTCGGCGCTGCAGAAGTCCGACGATAGGGCGCGCTATCATCTCTCGGGCTTCGACGCGGAGACCCGGCGCACAGGTGAAACGCTCAAATTCACGACGGCGGAGCCTGTTGCCTATGACAGCATCGAGATCCAGACTCTGTCGGGCCCAGAACACGGCGACATCGAGGTTTCGATCAACGATCAGCCGCCGTCGCGCTACAGCCTGAAGCGCGACGAGGACGGGCGGCAGCTCTTCGCGATCCCGCCGAGCAAGGCGGGAATCAAGCTGCAGAAACTGCAGATCAAGACCTTGAACGATCGCCGCGTGACGATTTCGGGCGTCGGGATCTTCAATCGCCGCAGCGGCGTGTCTTACAGCAACGTCGGTTTTCCCGGCGCGACGATCGACATCGTCAATAAATATGATGGCGAGATGCTGGAGCAGGAGCTCAAAAGCCTCGCGCCGCAGATCGTCGTGCTCGCCTTCGGAACGAACGAGGGTTTCAACGACAACCTCGATCTCGAGCGCTATCGCGACCATTATCGCTCGGTCATCCAGAAGATCCGCGCGGCCTCGCCCGGCGCTCGCATCGTCATGGTCGGCCCGCCGCAGGCCAATCGCGTTCCCGCCGGCTGCCTCAAGCCCGGGACTTGCGGCGAGAAGGCGACCGAGAAGCCCGCGACCGCTCCCGCCCCCGTCGACGCGCAAACGCTGGCTGCGGCCGGTGACAAACCCGGGCCGAAGAGCGAAGGCGCAAACGCCGATAAACCCGCCGACAAGCCGCATGAGGCCGGAGCGCCGGCCGACGAGACTAAGAAAGCCGCCGAGGCCCCGAGCGCCGACAAGAAAAAATCGGCCAAGGCTCAGGACTGCCCCTTCCCGACCCCGCCGCGTCTCGACCCTGTTCGCGAGGCGCAGAAGGAACTCGCCAAGCAGGAGCAGGTCGCCTTCTGGGATTGGGCAAGCATCATGCCGCAAAGCTGCGGCCCGCAGAAATGGGTGTCGGCGAACCCGCGTCTCATGGCGGCCGATCACGTGCACTTCACGCCGGAAGGCTACCGGATGGGCGCGCGCGCCTTCACGGCCTTCCTGATGCCCGTCATCAATCAGCTCAGGTACCGCAAATATGCTCTTTCCAACAATTGACTTCCTCCTTTTCTTCGCGGTCGTATTTCCCATCACTTGGTCGTTGAACGATAAAAACACGCTTAAAAAGGCGTTTCTGGTCCTCGTCAGCTACGCCTTCTACGCCTCCTGGAACTGGCGTTTCGCCTTCCTGCTCTTGTTCTCGTCGACGGGTAATTACCTCGCCGGCCGGCTGCTGTCGGCCACGACCTCGCCCTCGCGACGCCGCCTTGTCACCTTCGTCGCCGTGACGCTCAACCTGCTGGCGCTCGCCTATTTCAAATATTTCGACTTCCTGGCCGCAGAGCTCATGAATTTCGCAGGCTTCTTCGGACTCGATCTGGAGATCAATGCGCCGGAAGTTCCTCTCCCGGTCGCCATATCCTTCCTGACCTTTCACGGCCTCTCTTACATCTTCGATGTGTCGCGCAAGAAGGTGGAGGCGTCGAAGTCGCTCCTCGACGTCGTCCTCTATATGGCCTTCTTCCCGCATCTCGTCGCCGGCCCCATTGTGCGCGCGGCAGATTTTCTGGGACAATTGTCGAAAAAGTCCGACCCCAAGCACATCGATATCGCGGACAGCTTTTCTTTGATCCTCGGCGGCCTGGTCAAGAAGGTCATCATCGCGAGCCACATCGCGACCCTGTTCGTGGACCCCGTCTTCGTCAATCCATCGGATTTCGGTCGGCTGGACCTGATCCTCGCAGCTTATGGCTACGCCATCGTCATCTACTGCGACTTCAGCGCCTACACGGACATCGCCATCGGCGTCGCGAATCTCTTGGGCTATCAATTCCCCCAAAATTTCAATCAGCCGTATCGTGCGACGAGCCTGCGCGACTTCTGGCGCCGCTGGCACATGAGCCTCTCGTCCTGGCTACGCGATTATCTCTACATCCCCATGGGGGGCGACCGCGGCGGGCGATGGGCCACTTATCGCAATCTGATGGTCACCATGCTGCTCGGCGGCCTATGGCATGGAGCCGGATTTCAGTTCATCATTTGGGGCGGCCTACACGGCTTCTGGCTGGCCCTCGAGCGATTCCTGAAAGAAACCTTCGGCTTCGACAGCTCGAAAGGCGCGCTCGGCGTTCGCGTGCTCGGCTGGTTCGTGACCTTTCAGGTCGTATGCGCCGCCTGGATTTTCTTCCGCAGCCCCAGTTCTTCCGCGGCGCTGGAATACTTCGGATGGATCATACGTGATTTGGGAGCGCCCTCGACGGCGACGCCCTTCGTCATCGCTTTGATGTTGCTGGGCTTTGCGACGCAATTGACACGGCCGGAAAGATACGAAACTTTGGTTCGCTGGTATGCGGACGCGTCTCTCGCGATGAAGGTCGCGGTTCCGAGCCTCACCATCCTGTGCATCGGGATTTTAGGGCCGAAGGGCGTCGCGCCGTTCATCTACTTCCAGTTCTGATCAGCCAAACAGTTCTGACCACCCAAAAAATCGAGCGGCGCCGACATGACGGACGAAAGCGAGATCTGGCCAACGGGCGCCCGCCTGGGCGCGACTTCCGCGAGGTTGGCGGCGATTTCCTCCGTGCGCGTGAAGCTCTCGCGTCCGACTCAGGTCGCGGTGATTGTCTATGCGACGATGGTCGTCCTGCTTTTGGCGAACCCACAAGCTCTGGCGAATTGGCTCGCAGATCTCCAGCAAAATGCGATCACAGAGGCGGCGCGATCGGCAGCCGAAGACGTCGTCGAGGTGTCGTCGAGACTGGGGCTCTCGGCCCCCTACGAAGCGGCGCGCGAGGCGTTCCTAAAATCCGGCTGGATCAAGCGCGATCGGGGACGCCCTTAGAGAACGTTCCCAGAAAGCGCGAAGCGGTTGATCGATAAGAATGCGCTCAACCATCAGGATGTCGCGCGCGTTCGGCTACAAGATTTGTTGAACGCGCTCCACGCGAAGCGACGGAGCCTCGGTCCCCACCCCTCCCGCCGAGGCGGGACGGGGCGGCGTGTCCAAAAAACCAACGGCGCTGGCGCCAGTCCATCGCACATCACCGTGAAAGGATGAAAGACATGCGCAGTGCGGCGCAAACCGCTGGAAATATTATTATTGCAATCATTTTTCTTCTTCTGGGCGGCGTCGCTTTCGAATTGGTCGCCCGTCTCGCCGACGCGTCGAGGATCGCCGATCGCGAAGCGCGTCAGGCAGCGCAGCCTTCCAAGGAAATGATCGAAAAGAGGGTCAGGGACCTCGTGGTCGCTTTCGACAATAAATATACATATGACGAGCTGATCAAAATATTCCCTCTGATGCAGGACCAGCTGAAGTATAAACCTTGGATTCAAATTGGCAACGCAGATCATAGCAACCCTTTTTCTGTTGTCGAGAATGGCGTTCGTAAAACATTAGCAAGCGAGCGGTGCGGCCGCGAATCGCGAGGAAGCGTAGACAGCAAACCAAAGGTGATATGGTTCTACGGGGGCTCGACCACTTATGGCATCGGCGTTCCGTGGTGGGACACCATACCGTCGAAATTCGTCGAAGAGGCGGATCGAAGCGGCCTTTGTGTAACCGCAGTCAATTTTGGCGTGCCCTATCATTTCTCGCGGCAAGAGGCTGTCTATTTTGCAACGAGACTGATGAACGAGCCGGCGCCCGACGCCGTTGTATTTCTCGATGGATTAAACGAGTTTTTTCAGCCAGGCTCGACCATAAGAGCAGAACCTTTTTTCACGCCGACGCTCGATAAGCTTGTTCCCGTAGGCGCCGATCCGAGCCGGGATGCGAGCGACAGTGAAGGGGCCGCTCGCAGCCTTTGGGTCAGGTCTGTCTCGTTTCTCCGCAATCTCCACATGCTGAGATGGCTGGGACTGTCGCGGGGCGCCGCACCCCCCCGACGCAATCCGCGAAGAAACGTACAGCAACAGAAAGCCGCCAGAGTCAAAAGAGCTGTCGAACGACGAACAGGTCGCTCGCGTGATCGTGGATCGCTACATCGCCACGCGAGGTTTTTTTCAAAAACCTGTGAGAGCTATGACATAAAATGTTTTCAATTCCTGCAACCGGTCGCAGCCGTAGATTATCGTCCGCAAGGATCAGAGACCATTACTGAGGAGGCGCGAAAGCTGCCCGAGCCGGCCGGTCGCTTTGTGGCGGGATATTCAATCATCCGGGAAGCCTTCAAACCCGGCGGCGCGCCATGTGACGGCGCGGCGAAGGGGCTATCTTATGCGGACCTTTCTTCACTGTTTAAGGATTACGAAGGCATCCCTTATGTGGATTACGGCCACTACGCGCCACGGGCGAACAAGCTCATCGCCGCAGAGATATTCCATTGCGTCTTTCCAAAACCTTGAGTTCCGGCTTGCGCGCTCGCGGCTTGGCCCGCGAGGAAGCCCAAGGGCTTTGAGCTCGAGCCGCATCGGCGGCTTGACCGCCGAGGGCCGACGCTCCACATCGCTCGCGAGCTTCCGCGCCGGATGTGGCGCTTCAACGACCACGGGCTCCCCATGCGCGTTCTGATCCTCGGCGCTGGCGCGGTCGGCGGCTATTTTGGCGGCCGCCTTCTTGAGGCGGGGGGCGACGCGACCTTCTTCGTCCGCCGCGCCCGCGCCCAACTGCTCGCCTCGCGCGGCCTGCGCATCGACAGTCCCGCCGGAAACCTTGTCACGGCGGTCAAGACGATTTCGGACCCCGAGGCGCTTACGCCCTTCGACCTCGCGCTCTTGACCTGCAAAGCCTACGACCTCAACGCGAGCTTGAACGATATCGCTGGCGCCGTGGGGCCGACGACGACAATCCTGCCGCTGCTCAACGGCCTCGTGCACATCGAAAAGATCGCGGCGCGCTTTCCGCAGACTCGGCTCTGGGGAGGCGTCGCCCGCATCAGCGCAGCGCTCGACGAAGAGGGCGCGATCCGTCATGCCGACGACTTCGCCCGCATCGATTTCGGCGCGCGCGACGGATGCGCCGACACACTCGCAGACCAGCTCGCCGCGCTCTATGCGAAGACGTCGGTGATCGCGGTCCACAATCCGAACATCCTGCGCGAGATGTGGGACAAGCTCGTGTTCCTGGCGACTCTCGCCGGCATGAACACGCTTATGCGGTCGACGATCGCCGATATCATGGTGACGCCTGCGGGCGGGAGACTGATCCGCGAGATGCTTTCCGAATGCGCAAGCATCGCTCGTGCGGAAGGCTTTGATTTTGACCCCGCCCGCGTCGCGCAGCACGGCGACAGCCTCGCGCTGCGGGCCGCTAACATGAAATCATCGATGCTCTATGACATCGAGCGCGGCGCCCCGACCGAAGGCGAGCATATTCTGGGGGACCTTCACGAGCGCGCGCGTCGGCATGGCGTAAGCGCGCCGCTACTCGAAATTGCGCTGACGCACGTGCAAGCTTATGAGGCGCGCCGCGCGAGGAGCTGAGCGGCAGCGGCCCTTGGGCCTTCCGCAGCGAGAGGCTTCAAAAGCTCGGCTCGATGCCGCCCGTCGCGAGAAAGTGCTCGAGCCAGTGGATGTCGTAGATGCCGTTCTGCACGTCGGTGTTGCGCACGAGGGTGCGGAACAGCGGCAGCGTCGTGTCGATGCCGTCGACGATAAATTCGTCGAGCGAGCGGCGCAGGCGCATCAGCGCCTCGGTGCGGTTGCGGCCGTGCACGATCAGCTTGCCGATGAGCGAGTCGTAGTTCGCCGGGATCGTGTAGCCCTGATAGGCGGCCGAATTGACACGCACGCCGACGCCGCCCGGCGGGTGGTAATAAGCGATGCGGCCGGGCGAAGGGCGGAAGGTCGTGTGATGCTCGGCGTTCACGCGGCACTCGATCGCGTGACCGAAGAACGAGACATCCCGCTGCTTCATGGACAAGGGCGAGCCCGCGGCGACGCGGATCTGCTCGGCGACGAGGTCGACGCCAGTGACCGATTCCGTCACCGGATGCTCGACCTGGAGGCGCGTGTTCATCTCGATGAAGTAGAAGGCGCCATTCTCATACAAAAACTCGACCGTTCCGGCCCCGGCATAGCGCAGCTCGCGCATGGCGCTCGCGCAGATCTCGCCGATCTCGCCTCGCTGAGCGTCGTTCAAAGCGGGCGAGGGACTCTCCTCCCAGACCTTTTGGTGCCGGCGCTGCAGCGAGCAGTCGCGTTCGCCGAGATGGATCGCCTCGCCCTTGCCGTCGCCGAACACCTGAATCTCGATGTGGCGCGGCTTCTGCAAATATTTCTCGAGGTAAACCGTGTCGTCTCCGAAGGCCGCCTTGGCTTCCGTGCGCGCGGCGACAACCGACTGGGCGAGTTCCTTGGCGTCATGCGCGACCTTCATGCCGCGTCCGCCTCCGCCCGCCGCGGCCTTGACCAGCACCGGATAGCCGATCCGCTCGGCTTCCTGACGCAGAGCATTGACGTCCCTGCCGATCGCGCCCTCCGAGCCCGGTACGCAGGGAATGCCGAGGCGCTTCGCGGTGATCTTCGCTTCGATTTTGTCGCCCATCATCCGGATGTGCTCGGCCCTGGGGCCGATGAAGGTGATGCCATGCTCCTCGACGATTTCGGCGAAACGCGCATTTTCAGAGAGAAAGCCGTAACCCGGATGTACGGCGTCGGCGCCGGTGATCTCGCAGGCCGAGAGCAGCGCTGGAATGTTGAGGTAGGACTCACGCGCCGGCGGCGGACCGATGCAAACGGATTCGTCTGCGAGCTTCACATGCATTGCGTCGGCGTCGGCGGTCGAGTGAACGGCGACCGTGGCGATGCCCAGCTCTTTCGCCGCGCGCAAGATGCGCAGGGCGATTTCGCCGCGATTGGCGATCAGGATCTTGTCGATCATGGCTCGAGCCCGCCTATTCGATGACGAGCAAGGGCTGGCCGTATTCGACAGGCTGACCGTCCTCGACGAGCATGGTGGTCACGACGCCGGCCTTGTGGGCCACGACCTCGTTGAAGGTCTTCATCGCCTCGATCAGCAGCAGCTTGTCGCCAACGGACACGCGCGATCCCACCTCGACGAAGGCGTTGGCTTCCGGATTGGGCCGCAAATAGGCGGTTCCGACCATGGGCGATTTGACGGCGCCCGGACTTTCGGAGAGGCGCCGTTGCTCTTCCGCCGCCGATTCGCGGGCGGGGGCTGGCGGTGCGGTGGCGACTGGCGACGTCGCCGGCATGGGCGTCGCCAAAACCGCCGGGGCGACGGGCGCGGCGACCGTGACGAGCGAGCGCGCCGCGCGAATGCGCAACCCGTCGCGCTCGATTTCGAACTCGGTCAGCTCGTGTTCGGCGAGAAGCTCAGCGACAAGGCGCAGCAGAGACTCCTCTCCGGTAGCGACATCCGCCGCTTTCGCAGCGCTTCTTGCAGAATTGCGGGGTGATCGCGCCATGGGGGTTCAGCTCTTTCTCTTGGCGCCGGCAATGAGCGCCTCGAGCGCCAGCAAATAGGAAGTCGCGCCAAATCCCGAAATCGTCCCGCGCGCCGCCAAAGCGACATAGGAGCGATGGCGAAATTCTTCGCGCGCCTGCGGATTGGAAAGATGCACTTCTACGACCTCGGCTCGCGCGCCCTTGATTGCGTCGTGAAGCGCGATCGAGCTGTGAGTCAGCGCGCCTGCGTTGAGGATGATCGGAGCGCCCGCCGCGGCGGCTTCCTGAACCCAGGTTACAAGGTCGCCCTCGCAGTTCGACTGCCTGAAGACGAGCGTGAGGCCTTCGCTCGCGCATCGGGTTGCGAGCGCGTTGCGAATGTCTTCAAGGGACTCGCGCCCGTAGATTTCGGGTTCGCGCGCGCCAAGCAAATTGAGATTGGGGCCGTTGAGAACGTGGACGGCTTGCATCATCACACCAAAGGCCTCCGCGCCTCGCGCGGAGGCCTGTCTTAATCTCTTCCTCAGACGGTTGAAAGCCCCGTCTCGCCGCGCCGCGGCGTCAGCAGGCCGCCTTGCCGCATTTGCGGACGTTGTCGATCTTGGCCTTCATGTCCGGGTAGGACAGGCCGCCGACATAAGCGTCCTGGCCGACGACCCAGGACGGCGTCCCGCCGAAATGCAGCTTCTCGGCGAGCCCCTCGACCTCGGCGAGGGCGGCGCGCGTCGCCGGACTCTTAATGTCCTTCTCGAGCTGATCCGTGTCCGCCCCGAGCTCCTTGGCGACGGCCATGGCCTGCGCCTTGCCGATATGTCCGCGCGCGCCGAGCAGCCTCTTATGGAACTCCCAAAACTTCTGCCCCTTCAACTGCTGGCGGGCTGCGGTCGCAACCTCCGCCACCTCGACGGAGTCAGGGCCGAGAATCGCGAAATCCTTCAGGACGACACGCAGCTTCGGATCGCTCTCGATGAGCTTCGTCACGCTGGCCAGCGACTGCTTGCAGTAGCCGCAATTGTAGTCGAAGAATTCGACGAGGGTCACATCCCCGTCCGGATTTCCGACCACGCTCTGATTGGGCGAATTGAAGAGCTTCGCCGCTTCACCGGCCATGGTTTTCTCGCGGTCGGCCGTTTCCGCAGCCTTATCCCGGCGGTCCAGCTCCTCGGCGGCTTCCTTGATGATTTCGGGGTGGCTGACGACGTAGTCATGGATGAATTTGCCGAGCTGGTCTTTCTGCTCATTCGTGAGGTCGCCGGCGCGCGAAGCCGACGCAGAGAGGACGACCGCTGCGGCGAGAGCAAGCCCGCCCAACCATTTGGATAGCATGATGTCTCCTTTGACGGCGCGACGGATCGCAGCCTGATGGGGTTTAGCGCCTGACGTCACTGTTGCGAACGCACGCCGTCGTTCATGGTGACCGTTGAGAGGGCCTGATTGAAGCTGATGGATCCGAGCGTGCGCAGCTGGAGGCTGACCATCAGCGTCTGGTTGCGCGCCGGCAGGCCGGTGTTCAGCTGCAGCTGATAGCTGGACGTGTAATTGACAAGGAAGGTCGTGCATTCGTCCTGATATCCGCCGCCGAGGCCCAGCGCGGCCACCGAGAACACCGGCGCGGTCCCCTGCAGGTTGACGCCAGTATACACGGTGGTCAGCGTGGGATAAGGGGTAAGACCGTTATAAAGATAGCGGCTCATGTCGAAGGTGACGGTGCCGCTGACAAAGTAATTCTTAGTCAGGTTATATCTGCTGTTCAAAGCCAGTCCCTGACGGCGCTTGTCGAAGCCGATCAGCGGCTGCGACTCGTAGTTAGCGTAATGCACCTCGAAGGTCAGCGGATCGAGTTTTAGGGAAGCGAAGCCGTCCACGCGACGCGCGGAAAAGTCCGCAGGATCGAAGCGCGCCTTGGCGATGAAGGTGATCGGGCTCATTGGCGATACGACGAGACGCCCGACGATGTCCGAAACGTGGTTGTCCAGACCGGAGGAGAGGCCGACGTTTGCGGCGTCGGGCGTCGCATAGGGGTTCTGTCCGGCGACCTGAACCGATTGACCGACCAGGCCGTTGACGTAAGCGCCGTTGTTCAGCGTGAAGGTTCCCTGGCCTCCATAGTTGACGCGCGTTCCGGTCTCGAAGCGGTCATAGCCGGAGAACTTGTTCCACTCGAACAGATTGGAGTTGTCGAAGACGAGGCTCTGCGCGTCCATGTTGACGAGAGAGGGAATGGACGACTGGTCGGGACGGGCGACGATCTGCGCGATGGGCTCGACCACGAGAGCGCCTGCCCCGCTGCGGGCGACGAGCGGATAACGCCAGTCAAATCCGACTCCGGGCGTCGCCTGACCGCGGAAGCTGTTGTCGGCGCCGTTCACGAAAAGGCCCTGCGCGGCGTTGGGAATGGGTTGCAGCGTTGCGTTGTAAACCGGCGCGGTGTCGGTCGTGTTATAGTCGAGATAGGAGCCGGAGAAGCGCGCGAAGGCGAAGGGCGTCCAGACACCGCCAACAGGGTCGATCGCCCGGCGCTTCCATGACGCCTCGACCGTGGCCGATTCATAGTTGCCGCCGATGCCGCGCAGCAAACAGTCGCTCAAAGAGCGGTTGGCGACCGGCGAGTAGATCTGGCAGACCGTGTAGAGACCGTTGAAATTGTCGAGCGTGCGCGGCTGGATCGACTCATAGTCTGCGATTTGCGCCGACGTGCTCGTGAAGTTGGAGTCGAGGGTGATCTGTCCGCCGATCCCCATCGTCTTGTAAGGATCGACGTCGAAGGCGCGGTTATAATCGATGATCGGGTGCGCCGTCGGCAGCTGCGCCTGCAGGTCGTTCGGCGCGAGGCCTTGGAAATAATAGCCCCGCACGTCGAAGTAGCTGCGGTCGCCCTGGCCCGTCAGATAGACGGTCGACGAACGCTCTCTAAAGAACATGTTCCCATAGAGCGGGTTCTGCTGCCTGTAGTCTTGCAGGAAGTAGCGATCCGAGAGCGCCGCCACATCCCATCCGAACTTCCAATAGTCGTTGGGATAGAACTCGCCCCGGCTCTCCACGGCGCCGCGGTATTTAAGGTTTGAGGCGCCATAGGGCGGCTCGGGGAAGGCGCCGCGATCGTTCGGCTTCGTCCCCTCCGCCAGGATGACGAAGGAGCCCGTCTCGAAACGCTCTCGGTACTCGCCCTTGAGGAGCGGGCCCTGCTTCGTGAAATAGGTCGGCGTGACGGTCAGATCCTTGTCAGGCGAGATCTCCCAGTAGATCGGGACGCCGAAGCCGTATCCGACGTAGCTGCCGTAAGTTGCGGTCGGCATCAGCAGACCGCTTTTCCGCTTCACCGTCGGATCAGGCGACGACCAGTAGGGCATGTAGGCGACGGGGATGTCGAGGAACTCGAGGCTCGCATCTTCGTAGTAGATCATCTTCTCGACGCCGTCGTGGATGATCCGCTTGGCGTGAATCTGCCAAAGCCGCGGCCTGGAAGGATCGTCCTTACAGGCGTCGCAGGCCGTGTAGGTTCCGTAATCGAAGATCGTTTCCTGGCCGTTCGCGTCGCCGCGACGCTCGGCATGAGGCGCGCCGAAATGCGTGTTGTTCGCGGTGTCGGCCTGCAGGCTCTCAATGAAGCCGTTCTTGAAGTCGTCGGTGAGATCGAAGCTTTCCGCGCGCTCCACGGCGCCGTCCGGCTCCGTCAGGCGGGCATTGCCCTCGGCGCGAAGGCGTCCCGAGGTGCGGTCGTAGACGACGCGATCGGCTTCGAGCAGGCGACCCTTGTAATAGATTTGAACGTTCCCTCGGGCGGAGACGGTGTTCTTGGTCTCGTCATAGACGAGCTCGCCGGCCTCCACGACCATGCGGGGCTCGGGAGACGCCGCTTTTTCGCTGCGGGCAGCGGTCGGCGCGAGGAGCGACGAGGCGAGAAGGACGAGGGACAACAGGCGCGCAAAAACCCATTCGCGGCCGCCGGTCGGCCTCGGCTCTGCCCCGCTCGACGTCGGGGCCCGCGATAGGGCGCGCGAATTCCGCATCACCCGTCTTCCGAGTGAAGAAGCGAGAGTGTGCCCAACATGCTTCCCACCAACGCCGGCGACCAAGCGGCCAGCGACGGACTGATCGTCCCCGCGCCGCCCATATCGGAAAAGACTTCCGTAGCGATATAAAGCACGAACCCGGCCACAACGCCACCCGCGAGGGTGCGCGCGACTCCTCCAAATCGAAAAAATCTTAATGAAAATGAAGCGGCTATCAGAACCATGGCGACGAGGAGCAGGGGCCGCGCCAAGAGGCGCTGGAACTGCAGCATGTAGCCGCGGGCGTCGAGGCCGGCGGCGAGCGTCTTCTCGGTCAGCGTCGGCAGGAGCCAGAAGGGCACGCCCTGCGGAGGCGCGCTCGTCTTTGCGAGCTCCTCGGCGGTCATATACGTGGCCAGCAGGTAGTTGTCGTAGGCGGCGGTCGCTTCCCCCGGAAGGGTGACGCGCGCGTTTGTCAAAAGCCAGGCGCCCGGCTGCAGCGCTCCGCGGACCGCCTCAATCCGCTCGAGGAACGAGCCGTCGGGCGCGTAGACGTCGACGCTGACGTCGTCGAGCTCCGTTAACGCCTTCGAGGCGTTCATGGCGTGGATGATCGCCAGTCCGTCGACGCCGTGTTCGCGCAGCCACAGGCTGTGGTCCAGACGCGTGCTGCCTGCGACCCCGAAAAGCTGGAACTCCAGCTGTTCGGACTGCTGCTTCAAGGTCGCCGAGATCGGGTTGTAGAGCCCAACCGAGCCCACCCCGAGCAGGAAAGCCACAAGCACCGGCGGCGCCAAAAATTGCCAGACCGAGACTCCGGCCGCCCGGGCCACGACGAGCTCCAGCTTGCGGGTGAGGTCGACGAAGGTCGCCATCGCCCCGAAAAGCACGGCGAAAGGCAGGATCGACTCGGCCGCATGAGGCGCCCGCATGATCGACATCAGCGCGACCATGCCGGTTCCGACCTCCGGATTGTCGCGCGTGCGGCGAAGGAGCTCGACGAAGCCGATCACGAACATCAGGCAGAAGATCGTCAGAAAGATCGCCAAGATGGTCTTGAAGAAGCGCTTGGCGAAATAGAACGAGAGCGTTGCGCCGATCATGGCCGCGCCCCCGGAGCCGCTCCCACGGCCCGAGTTGAGGATGCGGCGGAAATCATCGACATCGAGCGACCCATTGCGCGGACTTGCAGCTTTCGCCGAGGCGTGACGCGTCAGAAAACGCCGAACGCCCCCCGCGCGCAGTTCGGAGGGCTCGGATTGCCTAGTAGAGAGGCATTGCGGCGTTTTGGCGAAAGGGCGCTCGCAGCAGTGAATTGACCGGGCGGGCCCCAAGCGACAATAGTGTTCGCCCCTATCCTTTTCGACCGCGTCGCAACCTACATGGCAAAGCGGCGGTTCTCGCGAGAACACCATGGCAGCTGACGTCAAGCTCGAGCTTATTTCCTTCGACGAGGCGCGGGGGCGAATCGCCGCGCCCGAAGAGGCGGGGCAACCCCGCACGCTTGTCGCCTTTATCGGGGCCGAGCTCGCCCTGGGAGAGATCGCCAAAGGAATTCTCGCGGAAGCGCAACCGCAGATCAGCCGGGCCGCGGCCGCCGCAAAATTTTCCGGCAAGAGCGGAACGACGCTCGAAATCCTGGCCCCCGCAGGCCTTCCCGGCGCGTCGCGCCTGATTCTGGTCGGGGTCGGGCCCGCCCCGGCCGCCGAAGGCGAGAAGCCCGAACCTTTCAAGGATTTCCTGACGCTCGGCGGCCAGACCGCCGGCAAGGTCGGCGGGGGCTCGCGCGCCGTGGCGCTCGTCGATTTCCCGCAGCCGCCGGCGGAGCCGCTCAACGCCGCGCGCGACCTGACGCTGGGCGCCCTGCTCCGCGCCTACAAGTTCGAGCGTCACAAGACCAAGAAGAAAAAGGACGCCCCCGAGCGCGAGGGCGCAATCGAGCTCGCGCTTGCGCTCGCCGACAAGCCCGCGGCCGAGCCCCTGATCGTCGAGGCCGAAGGCCTCGCCGAATCCGTGCTGCTCGCCCGCACGCTCGTCAACGAGCCCGCCAATGTGCTGACGACGAGCGAATTCGCCCGGCGCGCGGGGGAACTCGCTGAATTCGGGGTCGAGGTCGAAGTGCTCGATCAGCAGGCGATGGCCGACCTCGGGATGAACGCGCTGCTCGGCGTCGGCCAAGGATCGCGGCAGGACAGCCTTCTCGTCGTCATGCGCTGGAACGGCGGCGTCACCGGCGCGCTGCCGCTCGCCTTCATCGGCAAGGGCGTCGTTTTCGACAGCGGCGGCATTTCGATCAAGCCCGCCGCCTCGATGGAGGACATGAAGGGCGACATGGCGGGCGCCGCGGCGGTGACCGGCTTGATGCGCGCGCTCGCTCAGCGGAAGGCCAAGGTCAACGCCGTCGGCGTGCTCGGCCTCGTCGAGAACATGCCGGACGGCGCGGCGCAGCGTCCGGGCGACATCGTCAAATCCGCCTCGGGACAGACCATCGAGATCATCAACACGGACGCCGAAGGCCGGCTCGTGCTCGCCGACGCGCTTTGGTACGTGAAGGAGAAGCTGAACCCCGCCTTCATGATCGATCTCGCGACCCTCACGGGCGCGATCCTCGTCGCGCTCGGGCAGGAATACGCCGGACTGTTTTCCAATGACGACGCGCTCGCCGAAAAGCTCGTCAAGGCCGGCGAAGCGTCGGGTGAGAAGCTGTGGCGCATGCCGATGGGACCCGCCTTCGACAAGCTCATCGATTCGCGCTTCGCGGACATGAAGAACACCGGCGGGCGCCATGCGGGATCGATCACCGCGGCGCAGTTTTTGGCGCGCTTCGTCGACAAGACTCCCTGGGCGCATCTCGACATCGCCGGCACGGGCATGAGCTCGCCTTCCGGCGACATCAACCAGAGCTGGGCCTCAGGCTTCGGCGTGCGCCTGCTCGACCGTTTGGTGCGCGACAATTACGAAGGGTGAGGTCAAAAAACTTCAAATGGGAGCGCCTCCTTCGCGCCAGGACCAGCTGGCGTCGAAGGCGGCCGAGCGATATAGTATTCGAATAATACGGTTGGAGCAGGTCCATGACGACCATGATCACCGAGCTTTACGACGCGCTCAAGGAGGCCGGAGCCTCCGACGCAAGCGCGCGCAAAGCCGCTGAGGTCATGGCTGCCTATGAAAGCCGCTTTTCCAAGATAGACACGGATCTGACGGTTTTGAAATGGATGGCCGGCTTCAACCTCGGCGCGACGATGACGCTGCTCTTCCTCGCGCTCAGGCATTAGAGAAGAGCGACGGCGGTTCGGCTCAAAACCGCCCCGGCCGATAGGGCGCAGGATCCGTAAAGGGCTCCTCGCCCGTTATCAGCTCCGCGATGAGGCGCCCGCAAACGGGGCCAAGCGTGAAGCCGTGGTGCTGGTGACCGAAGTCGAACCAAAGCCGGTCGTGACGCGGCGCCTTGCCGACGATCGGCAGCATGTCCGGCAGGCACGGGCGGCACCCCATCCAAGGCTTCGCATCGAGGCGCTCGCCGAGCGGGAGGAGCTTGCGCGCGTCAGGCTCGGTCTGCTCGATCTGAACGGGGGTCGGCTCCGCGTCGCGGCGGGCGAATTCGACGCCCGTCGTGAGCCTCACCCCCCGCGTCATCGGCGCGAGCACATAGCCCACATCCGCGTCAAGCACGGGATGCGAAAGCGTCGCTCCATCGCGCAACGCATAATGCATGTGATAGCCGCGTTTGACGGCGAGCGGGAAATCATAGCCGAACTCGCGGTAGACGAGGTCTGACCAGGGGCCGAGCGCGACGAGGAGATCGCGCGCATGGACGACGCCTTCATGCGTCGAAACGCTCCACAGACCGTCCTCGCCTTCCTGCAGGCTCTGCGCGTCGCCTTGGAAAAAGCGACCCCCTCGCTTGAGAAAGAGATCGGCGTAGGCCTGGACGACGCGGCTTGGCTCGTCGACCGAAGCGGTGTCGAGATAGTGCACGGCGCCGATCGCGCCGGCAAGATGCGGCTCGCGCGCTGCGAGGCCGTTCTCGTCAAGAACGTCGATCTTGAGTCCGAACTCTTCGAGCTTGCGCGCCTCGGCGATAGCCTCGGCAAGCGTCTCCTCGCTGCGGTAGAGCTTTATCCAGCCGATGCGGCGCAGCTGACCCAGAATGTCAGCCTGCTCCATGAGCGCCTCGTGCTCTTTGAGGCAGCGTTCGATCAAGGCGCGCTGAGCCACGCCAATCTTCTCGAGGCGCTGCGGCGCGCTCTCCTCGTAATAGCGCAGCAGCCATGGCGCCATGTCGGGCAGCGCGGTTGCGTGATAATGCGCCTCGGGGAGGAGGTTCAGCGCGTAAAGCGCGAGCCTTTTGAGCTGGCGGGGAAAGACGCGCGGATAGATCGAGGAGCGCTCGATCAGGCCAGCATTGCCGAAGCTCGTCTCGAGGCCGGCCGCGCCATGGCGGTCGACGAGCACGACCTCACGCCCCCGCGCCTGCAAATGCAGCGCGGCCGAGACGCCGACCATGCCGGCGCCGAGAACGACGACATCCGCCTTGTGCATTCGTCCCTCCGCGCTGCGCCACTCTTAGCATATGGCGGGTCGCCGCCCTAGCGCGCTCGTCCCTCGAACGGAATCGTTCGAGCGATAAGAAACCGCGCCAAATCAAATCGCCGGAGCGAATTCTGATCGCAAAAGTCTGTGCTTCTGCGAAATTCGCTCTAAGCGCGATAGCTACGCCTGCAATTTCTTCGCCACGGAGGCGCGGTGCGGTCGTCCCGAGCAAGCCTCCTTAGCGCCGAGCCCGGACAGCCGTTTGACAAAGGGCCGAAGCGGCGGCTACCAGAGCGCGCGCCGCGGCCGGGCGATTGGACCAAAGCCGCCCCTTTCGCAAATTCCCTCGATCGCCCTCCTTGCGCGGATGGAAGCGAGGGCCGAAGGGCCGTCCCTTGCGGGAGCGCGCCGGATTTGACGAGGGCGGCGCGCTGGATACAAGCCCGCTCTTTCGGAGTTGAGCGATGAAAATTCTCGTGCCCGTCAAGCGGGTCGTCGATTACAACGTCAAGATCAGGGTCAAGCCCGACGGGTCGGGCGTCGATCTCGCCAATGTCAAAATGTCGATGAATCCCTTCGACGAGATCGCCGTCGAGGAGGCGCTGCGCCTCAAGGAGGCCGGAAAGGCGACCGAGGTCGTCGTGATCTCCATCGGTCCGGCCAAGGCCGACGAAACGCTGCGCACCGGCCTCGCCATGGGCGCCGACCGCGGCATCCTGGTCAAGACCGACGAGACCGTCGAGCCGCTCGCCGTGGCGAAGCTCCTCGCCAAGATCGCGGCCGAGGAGAAGCCTGGCCTCGTTGTCTTGGGCAAGCAGGCGATCGACGACGACAGCAATCAGACCGGCCAGATGCTCGCCGCGCTCTTGGGCTGGGGTCAGGGAACCTTCGCCTCGAAAGTCGAGATCTCGGACGATAGCGTCTCGGTGACGCGCGAGATCGACGGCGGCCTGCAAACGGTCTCGCTCAAGCTCCCGGCCGTCGTGACGACGGATCTGCGCCTCAACGAGCCGCGTTATGCGAGCCTGCCTAACATCATCAAGGCCAAGAAGAAGGAAGTGGCCGTGAAGACGCCGCAGGATTACGGCGTCGACATCACGCCCCGCCTCGAGGTTCTCGGCACCGCCGAGCCGCCGAAGCGCAAGGCGGGCGTCAAGGTGGGCTCCGTCGTGGAGCTCGTTTCAAAGCTCAAGGAAGCCGGAGTTCTCTAAGCCATGACGATTCTCCTCCTCGCCGAGACGGCGGGCGGCGCGCTCGCGCCTGCGACCGCCAAGGCGCTCACCGCCGCCAAGGAGATCGGCGGTCCCGTTCATGTGCTCGTCGCCGGCCCCGGTCTCGAGGCCGCCGCCGCGGAAGCCGCGAAGCTCGCGGGCGTCGAGAAGGTGCTGCTCGCCGAGCAGCCCCTCTACGATCGTCTGCTCGCCGAGCCCGTCGCGGCGCTGATCGTCTCGCTCGCTCCAAGCTATGACGTGATCCTCGCGCCCTCGACCAGCGCGACGAAGAACGTGCTGCCGCGGGTCGCGGCGCTGCTCGACGTGGCGCAGGTCTCCGACATTCTGAAGGTCGTGGCGGCGGACACCTTCGAGCGGCCGATCTACGCCGGCAACGCCATTCAGACCGTGCGCGCCAAGGACGCCAAGAAGGTCATCACGGTCCGCACGACCGCCTTCGCCGCGACCGGCGAGGGCGGATCGGCGCCGATCGAGAAGATCGCCGCCGCCGCCGATCCCGGCGTCTCGGCGTTCCAGAGCGAGGCGCTCGCCAAGTCGGAGCGCCCCGAGCTTACCGCCGCGAAGATCGTCGTCTCGGGCGGACGCGGGCTCGGCAGCGCCGAGAATTTCGGGAAAATCATCGAGCCCGTGGCGAACCGGCTCAACGCGGCGATCGGCGCCTCGCGCGCCGCCGTCGACGCGGGCTATGCGCCCAACGACTTGCAGGTCGGCCAGACCGGCAAGGCGGTGGCGCCCGAGCTCTATGTCGCCGTCGGCATCTCGGGGGCGATCCAGCACCTCGCCGGCATGAAGGACAGCAAGGTCATCGTCGCGATCAACAAGGACGAGGAGGCGCCGATCTTCCAGGTCGCCGACTACGGCCTCGTCGCCGATCTCTTCAACGCGCTGCCCGAATTGGACGCCGAGCTCGCCAAGCTCGGACGCTGAGGACCGGCAGGAGCAGGGCGAGTTCCGCAAAAGATGATAGCTTTTTTGCGAAAAGGGCTCGCCGCGGCTTTTTGACCGGGCGCGAATTCCTATCGCTCGAACGCTTCCGTTCGAGCGGAAAGCGCGCTAGACCGCGCGAGCGGCCTTCGCCTACGATTTGGCCGGCTTTTCACGCTCTTTTTCAAGAAGAACGGGTTTTCACCCAAGCCGAAGCCGCGCTATATTGCAGCGCATAAATTTGGGCAGCCGCTCCGGGAGCGTCGCAAACATGGGTCTCGAAATTCGCAAGATCGGCGTGATCGGCGCGGGCCAGATGGGCAAGGGAATCGCCCAGGTCTGCGCGCTTTCGGGTTATGACGTGGCGTTGAACGACCTGAGCGACGAGCGCATCGCCGCCGGGCTGAAGGATATTGCGGCGCAACTGCAAAAGTCCGTCGACCGGGGCGCCATCGACGCGGCGGCGCGCGAAAAGGCGATCGGACGGATTGTCGCCGCCCCGGCGGCGAAGGACTTCGGCGACATCGACCTGCTGATCGAGGCGGCCTCGGAGAACGAGGACGTCAAGCGAAAGATACTCACCGCCTTCACGCCTTTCCTCAAAGAGGACGCCATCATCGGCTCCAACACCTCTTCGATCTCGATCACGAGGCTTGCGGCCGCTTCTGGGCGACCGGAGCGCTTCATCGGCATTCACTTCATGAACCCCGTGCCGAAGATGCAGCTCGTCGAGGTCATCAGGGGCATCGCGACGGACGACCAGACCTTCGAGGAGACCAAGAAGTTCATCGCCAAGCTTGGCAAGACGATCACCGTCGCGGAGGATTTTCCCGCCTTCATCGTCAATCGAATCCTGCTGCCGATGATCAACGAGGCGATCTACACGCTTTATGAAGGCGTGGGCTCGGTCGAGGCGATCGACACGGCGATGCGGCTGGGCGCCAATCATCCGATGGGGCCGCTGCAGCTCGCCGATTTCATCGGTCTCGACGTGTGCCTCTCGGTCATGCAGGTGCTGCACGACGGGCTCGCCGACTCGAAATATCGCCCCTGCCCGCTGCTCGTGAAATATGTCGAGGCCGGCTGGCTCGGCCGCAAGACGCAGCGCGGCTTTTACGACTACCGCAGCGGCACGCCTGTCGCCACGCGCTGACTTCACCTTTTGCTAAGGCGTGATCCCTAGCGTGCGCGCATACTTCATGCGCGGCGCTCACGGGACTCTCATGCTCGACGCCCTCATCACCTGCGCCACGGCGCTCTTCCTCGCCAATTTCTGGTCGCAGTGGCGCTATCGCTTCTTCGACTATCTTTGCGCCGTCGCGGCGATCGTCGGCGCCTTCGCCCTCCCCGCTCTCGCGGAGCGTTTCACGCCGGCGCTCGCCGATCTCGGGATATTGGCTTTTGACGCGGGCGGGGCGCTGATCGGTTGTCTCGTCTATGACGCCGCGGCCTGGCGCCGAGGTTATACCAACCCGCGGTGATCAAAACTCATGGGCCCAATCGCGCAGTCCGATGGACATGATGCGCCAGGGCTGATCGACGAGCTTGTTCCAGGCGTCGCAGCAGTGATCGACGATGTTGTCGTAGGAGCTGAACACGCGGTTGGACAGCCAGTTGTCGCGCAGGAACTGCCAGACGTTCTCGGTTGGATTGAGCTCGGGGCATTTGGCCGGCAGCGGCAAGATGGTGATGTTTTCGGGGACTTCGAGCTTGGCGGTCATGTGCCAGCCGGCCTGATCGAGCATCAGCACGGCGTGGGCGCCGGGCGCGACGCGCGCGGAGATTTCCGCCAGGTGCAGGTTCATCGCGTAGGTGTCGCACTTCGGCAGGACGAGCGCGGCGCCCTTGCCGTCTTTCGGGGAGATTGCGCCGAAGATGTAGGTCGAAGCCGTGCGCTGATCCTTGGGTGCCGAAGGGCGCGAGCCGCGTTTCGCCCAGCGCCGGGTGATCTTGTTCTTCTGGCCGACGCGCGCCTCGTCGCCGAACCAGATCTCTATGTCGCGCGCCGCGACGCCTTTCTGGCGGGCGATCTCCTCCAGGCGCTCCGGGAAACTTTTTTAAAATCCTCGATCGCGCCCGCGGCTTGCGCATGGTGGCGCGGGCGCGCGGAGAGCTTGCGATAGCCCATCTTGCGCAGCTCACGGCTCACCGTCGTCTCGGAGATGCTGAGGCGGAACGTCTCGAACAGCCATTGGCAGAGGTCGACGATGCGCCAGCGCACGACGCCGTGGATCGCCGGCGTCGGGCCCACCTCGACGATGCGGACCAAAGCGGCGCGCTGCTCATCGTTGAGGAGCGACGGCTGTCCCGGCGCCTTGCGATCCACGAGGCCCTCCGGGCCAAAGGCGTTGAAGCGCAGGACCCAGTCGCGGACGATCTGCAGCGTCACTCCGCCGATCTTGGCCGCCTCGCTACGCGTCGCGCCGTCGTAAACTGCCGCCAGCGCCAAGAGGCGTCGCGCCTGCGGCCCATCCTTCGCGCGCTTGGCCAGAGCCCGAAGAGCCTTTGCGTCAAAGTCTTCCCGTAAACCGATCGCAGCCGCCATGGCGAACCTCCTGTCCGCCATGTCGAATCAGAAACCAACCGATTCGGGAATCCCCCGCGTGAGTCAGCCTCAGCGCGGGTTGGTATTAGAGCATATTGTCAAAAAGCGCGGAGCAGCTCGGGCTTTAGCGTGTTCAGCGCTTCCCGCTCAATTTCGCCAAAAGCTCCGGACGGCGCGCCCGCGTGAGCTCCATGGATCTCTCATGGCGCCAGCGGGCGATCGCCCCATGGTCGCCGCTGAGCAGCACCGGCGGAATCTCCTGTCCCTCGAAAAGGCGCGGGCGGGTGTAATGAGGATATTCGAGCAGCCCGTTCTCGAAGCTCTCCTCATGGCTCGAGGCCTCTTCGCCCATGACGCCCGGAAGCAGCCGCACGCAGGCGTCGACGAGCGCCATGGACGCGATCTCGCCGCCCGAGAGGATGTAATCGCCGATGGATATTTCTTCGAGACGCCGTGCCGTGACGACGCGCTCGTCGACGCCCTCGAAGCGCGCGCAGACGATCACCGCGCCCGGCCCTTCCGCCAGCGCCCGCACGCGCGCCTGCGTGAGCGGCGCGCCGCGCGGGCTCATCAGCAGTCGCGGACGCGCATCGTCTTGAGCGATGGCGGCGTCGAGCGCGGCGCAAAGCACGTCGGCGCGCATGACCATGCCGGGGCCGCCGCCGGCCGGCGTATCGTCGACGGCGCGATGGCGGCCGATGCCGTTATCGCGAATCTGCCGCGTCTCCAATCGCCAGACTCCGCGCGACAGCGAGTTGCCAGCGAGCGACAAGCCCAAGGGACCCGGAAACATCTCCGGAAAGAGAGTGAGGATCGTCGCGCGCCACATGCGTCATTGTCGCATGGCTGCGGCGAGGGGGGAAAGAGGCGCGCCGCCCGCGGCGATGCCGATGCTGCCGGAGGCGGCCCAAAGCGAACTGTGCAAAAGCTGACAGACTTTTGCGATCAGAATTCGCTCAGCCTGTCGACCTGCCCCGATTCTCATCGTTCGAACGATTCCCGTTCGAGCGCGGAGCGTGCGAGTTGAGGGACGGGATGACCTCGCGCATTGCCCTCCGAATGTGTAATTTGCCCCTCAAGACGCGCCCTGCGGCAGGGCCAAAGAAGAAACGAAGGGAGAAATCATGGTCAAGCTGATCAAGTTCCTGGCGCTCGTCTCGCAGGCGATCTTCCTGCAATTCCTCCACGTCGTCGGACTTGTGGCCTTTCTCGCCGCGGGGGCGCTCGGCTGGTATCGCAAGCCCTCCTGGCTGGTGCCGATCCTCGCGGTCGCGCTCGGCGTCGCGGCGGATAAGTTCTTCCCCGAGAGCGACTTGGCCGGCCTTCTCGAAAAGGCGCACAAGGCCGAGGAACGCGGCGGCTTCATGATCGTCGTCTATTTCGTGATCTGCGCGGTCGGTTACGTCGCCGGCGCTTACGGCCGCGTCAACTTCTCGAAAGACGCGCAGGCGCTGCCGGCCGCGAAGCCCGCGCCCAGGCAGCCCAAGAAGAAGTGACGAGCGGCCGACGCGAGAGGATCAGAGTCCTTCAAACAGCGCTGTCGACAGATAGCGCTCGGCGAAGGACGGGATGATCAGCACGATGTTCTTGCCGGCCGCCTCGGGTCGCCCGGCGATCTCGAGCGCCGCTGCGACGGCCGCTCCCGACGAGATCCCGCCCGGCACCCCTTCGAGACGGGCGAGTTGGCGCGCGGTCTCGAAGGCGGTCTGATTGCCGATCGTGACGATCTCGTCGATGACGCCGCGGTCAAGGATCGGGGGCACGAAGCCCGCGCCAATCCCCTGGATCTTGTGCGGTCCCGGCGGGCGCCCCGAGAGCACGGCCGAGTCTTCAGGCTCGACGGCGACGATGCGCAACTCGGGCTTGCGGGACTTCAGCGCGTGGCCGACGCCGGTGATCGTGCCGCCGGTGCCGACGCCGGAGACGAAATAGTCGATCTCGCCCGCCGTGTCGTTCCAGATTTCCTCGGCCGTCGTGACCCGGTGGATTTCGGGATTGGCCGGATTCTCGAACTGCTGCGGGATGATCGATCCGGGATTTTCCGCGGCGATCTCTTGGGCCTTGGCGACGGCGCCCTTCATCCCGAGCGCGGCCGGCGTCAGCACGAGCTCGGCGCCGAGCAGCGCCAGCATCTTGCGCCGCTCGATCGACATCGACTCCGGCATGACCAATATGAGCCGATAGCCGCGCGCCGCCGCGACGAAGGCGAGCGCAATGCCGGTGTTGCCCGAGGTCGGCTCGACCAGAACGCTCTTCCCTGGCGTGATGCGGCCGCTCTTCTCGAGCGCCTCGATCATCGCGACGCCGATGCGATCCTTGACGCTGGCGATGGGGTTGAAGAATTCGAGCTTGGCGAGGAGGTTCGCCTTCACGCCCTTTTCGGCCGCGATCCGGTCGAGGCGCACGATCGGCGTGTCGCCGATCGTCTGCGTGATCGAATCATAAATCCTGCCGCGCCCTGGCTTGGCCGGCGGCGCGAAGTGGGGAATGTTCGACATGGGATTTGCTCCTTGAAGCGCGTTGGCCCCCGGGTCAGGCGCGCGAGGCGGGCGTGATCCCCTTCGTCTCGGGCCGAACAATAGGCTTGCTCAATTTCGCGTGCGCCGTCAAATGAACGGGCGGCGCCTTTTGCTTAAGCAGCGAAACGAAACTCGATGAGCCCGGAGCCAAACGCCTTCGAGAGGCGCTTTCCGCCCGAACGGGACGCGCGGCCGGCCCGCATCTCGCCGCTGACGCGCCGGCTCGTCGCGCCCAACGGCGGCCCTTTCACCTATACCGGAACCTGCGCCTATATCGTCGGCTCGGGCGAGGTGGCGATCATCGATCCTGGGCCCAAAAGCGACGCGCATGTCGAGGCGCTGTTCGACGCCATCGCGGGCGAACGGCTCGCGGCGATCCTCGTCACCCATACGCATCTCGACCATGCGCCGGCCGCCGCCCTTTTGCGCGCACGAACGGGCGCGCCCATCATCGGATGCGCGCCGCATCGTCGGCTCGACGCCCGCAAGATCGACGGACCTGCGCTCGACGCCGCGCACGACGCCGCCTACGCTCCGGACAAGGTGCTCGAGGACGGCGAGACGATGCGCGTCGGCGGCGCGACGCTGCAGGCGATCGCGACGCCCGGACACACGGCCAATCACCTCTGCTTCGCCTTCATCGAGGAGGAAACCCTCTTCACCGGAGACCATGTGATGGGCAGGGCGACGACAGTGGTCGCGCCGCCCGACGGGTCGATGCGCGCCTATCTGGCATCGATTGAAAAATTGCTGGCGCGCGACGACCGCCTCTACTGGCCTGCTCACGGCGGACCGGTCGCCGATCCGCGCGCCTTTTTGCGCGCGCTGCTGCTGCACCGCCGCAGCCGCGAGGCGGCAATCCTGCGGCGGCTCACGGAAGGCGACGCGACGATCCCTTCGATGGTCGCCAAGATTTATGGGAGCGTCGACAAGAGGCTGCACCCCGCAGCGGCGATGGTCGTGCTGGCGCATCTCGAGGATCTCGTGGAGCGCGGCGAGGTCGCCGCCCCCGACGGACTCGGGCTCTTTACGCGCTACGAGAAAGTTTGAGCTTGGCGCGCTTGCCGCTCGAACGCACTCGTTCGAGCGATAAGAAATCGCGCCAGACTTAAACTGGAGCGAATTCTGATCGCAAACGTCTGTCAACCTTTGCGGAAATCGCCCTAGGCGCGCCCTCTCACGGCGTGCGGCTGGCGCGCGGCGTCAGGATCACCACGTCGTGTTTGTGCGCGCGATCAAGCTGGGCGCGCGCCGCTTCGTCGAGAATGTCGGCGTCGACCGTTTCGCCGCGAATCAGCGCGACGCGCTGTTCCCACTGCACGCGCTGCATCCGGAAGAAGTTGCGCTCATAGCGCAGTTTGTCGAGCTGCTGCTGATATTCCTCGCCGGCCTTCAGCCCGCGATGGCCGTTCAGGCCCTCCCAGACGAAGTAGCAGGAAAGAAGCGCCGCAAGCCCGTGAAGCCCGAAAGGCAGGGCGAAGCTGCGCACGAAGGCGGCCAGGCGATACATGCCGCAAAGCCTACGGGCGGCATGGTGTAAGCCGAGTTAACGGCTGAGCCGGCGCAGATTGCTTCAGAGTTGAACGCGCTCTGAATGTTTTTGATCGAGCACGTTCTTTTCCAAAAACCGCTTCGCACTTTTTGGGGACGTGCTCTAGCGCCGTCCCCCGCGCGCGACGCGCTCGATCTCGGCGCGCACAAGCCGCTCCACCAGCGTCGGAAGATTGTCGTCGAGCCAAGCCCGGAGCATGGGCCGCAGCATCTCGCGGGCGTACTCGTGCAGCAAGCCTGAATCGTTGAGCACCCGGCTGGCCGCCAGCGACTGAAATTGCGCGGTGATCGAGGCCGCGGCGTCGGCGGAGACGAGAGCCGGCGCACGTTCTGGCGCTTCCGCCTCGGCGAAGCCTGCCGCCTCCTCCGGCTCCTCCATCAGGAACGCCTCGTCTTGCGCCATGAGCTCCTCCGCCATCATAGGCTCAGCCAGCGTCGCCATCTCCGACTCGGCGTCACCCTCGCCCGGACTTTGAGTCGCGAGCTCGCCCGCCGCGCTCAGCGCGCCGAGCGAAGAAAGGTGCGGCTGTCCGGGCGCCCCCAGCGAATGGGCTTCCCCTTCCTCGATCGGCGCGGCTTTAAACTCGTGAAACGCCCCCTCGCCTTGAAGCGCGAGACCAGAGGTCGCCTCCGGCTCGCCCGCTGCGGGCGCTCCGGTCCACGCCTGCGCGACCCGGCCCGGAGACGGTCGGCGTCCGTCGCTCAAGGCGGGAGCGGCGCCGAGCTCGGCCTCATCCTCGGCGATCAGACGACGGATGGAGGCGAGGATCTCCTCCATTGACGGTTCGTTCGTTTGGCGATCCTCGCTCAAGGAATGAGGTCGCGGCTGTGCGGTCGAGGATGTCATCGGAGCTCCGAGCTCTTCGGCGATTGCCGACGAATCGGCGGCGGCTTCTTTAGCCTCCGCAAGCTTTATCGGCCTCGGCGCATCGCCGAATCAACTCGATTATAGCGATATCAAGAGATTTCGGCGCGGCGACAATTACTTCCCGTCCGGCGTTTCGAGACCGAACCAACGGTCCTTGACCTGATCGAAGTGGATGGCCGGCTCGTATTCCGCCACGTCGAGCTGCAATTCGCGCGCGGAGAGACGACCGATCGCCGCGAGCGCGACGAAGGATGCGACCACCCGGTCGCGTTGAGAGACCACCAGATTGACCCGGGCGTTGAGGAGCGCCAATTGCGCGTTGAGCACGTCGAGGGTCGTCCGCTGGCCGACCAGCGCTTCGTTCCGAACGCCGGCGAGCGCGAGTTCGGCGGCTTTCACCGCCGCGAGATTGGAGACGATCGCCGCCTTCGCCGACTGCAGCTGCGCATAGCCGGTGATGAGGCTGACGCGCACGGAGTCGCGCTGGAGATCGGCGGAGAGGCGGGCCTGGCCCAACTGCTCCTTGGCCTGCCTAACCGACGCATATTCCGAGCCGCCCTGATAGAGAGGGATGCTGAGCGAGCCGGTCGCCTGCGCAGAGAATTGCCGCGATCCCGGAAAGCCCAGAAAGGAGTCCCATTGCGGACTGACTTGCGCTTGCAGGGACAAGGTCGGCGCCAGCGCGCCTTCCGCGACCTTCACGGCGAGCGCGGCGGCGTCGATCTGATGCTCGGCGTTCACCACCGCCGGACTTTCGGCGAGCGCGATGTCGATCGCTTCATTGAGCGACTTCGGCAGGAGCCCTTCCACGCCCTGCGCCGGCTCGAGCCTCTTTGGGTTTGCGCCGACCAACTGCCGATAGGTCGCGACACTGATCTTCAGCACGGCTTCGGCCGCGTAAACATCGGAGCGCGCCTGCGCGAGCGACGCCTCCGCCTGCGCGACGTCGGTGCGCGTGACTTCGCCGACCCCGAAACGGTCACGCGTCAGGCGCAGTTGCTCATCGAGAACTTTGACGTTGTTTTCCCGCAGGTTGAGGATCGCCGTATCCCGCAGCACGTTCATATAGGCGGTCGCGGCGTTCTGCAGGATCGTCTGCTCGGTCTGGCGCAGGCCGGCGCGGGCCGCGAGCACGGACGACTCCGCCTGCCGCACCGAATTCGCCGTCCGGCCTCCATCGAAAAGCGTCTGCGAGACGTTCAGCGCCGCGCCGCGAGGCGTGCCAAGATAGGCGTCCTCGTAATACTGGCGCTGCCCGGTGTTCTGGCTGCGGCCCGCGGGGATTCTCACGCTCGAGGATTGGGGCCCCGCATTGGCGCTGATGGAGGCCTTCGGACGCATGCCGGCGGCGGCCTTCGGCGCGTCTTCGTCGCGCGCTCTCACCGAGGCGCGGTTCTGATTGAGGTCCGGATTGTTTTCATAGGCGCGCGCCAGAGCCGATTTCAGCGTCTCGGCTTTGGCCGCTCCGCCGGACGCCAGCAGAGCGAGGACGATCGCCACGAGGCGCGGGCCTGCGAGCAAGGCTTTGCGCATCGCCTGTCGGCGCGGGTGAGAGACAAAAGGCGCGCGGCGCCTTACGCCATGCATCGTCGAGACCTAGCGCGCTTTCCGCTCGACGAAATCGTTCGAGCGACAGGAAATCGCGCCAAAACCTTGGAGCGAACTCTGATCGCAAAAGTCCGTCAACTTTTGCGCCAATTCGCTCTCAGTCACACGCCGGCGGACTTGGTTCCCAGCGAGTTGACAGAAGACGTGGGCCGCCGCCGAGCGCAGCCAGCCGCGAGAGCGGGTTTCGCGAGCTTGGCAGAGCTTTGCGCTCAAAACGCGGCGCGACGCCTCCATCGCTCGAACGATCGGTCCGCGGGACCGCGAGTCGCGCTTTAGAGAACGAAGGCCGGGGGCTGCGCGAATTCCTCGAGCCGCGGCGCGGCCGCGTCGAATACGGGCCGCTCGCCGGCGATCTTGCCTTCGCTGAGATCGATTCTGACGGCCTTCATGCCGCTCGTGGGATCGAGCCGCTTGAAGGCCAGAAGGCGGCCATCCGGCTTGAGCTGCGAAAGGAGATCCTCCAATCCGCATTCGACCGCGCCCTGGACGAGAATGATGTCGAAGGGCGCCTCGGCCCGCGCGCCCTTGGCGAGCGGGCCGGTGACGAGGCGGACCGCGCCAGCGCCGACCTTCGCCAGATTCTCCCGGGCCTTGGCGACGAGCGCCGGCTCGGATTCGAGCGCGACGACCTCGCCCGCCAATCCCGACAGCAGGGCCGCGGCGTAGCCTTCGCCGCCCGCGACGTGCAGCACCTTGTGATGGGGACGGATATCGGCGATCTGCAGGAAACGCGCGAGAACGAGCGGCGCTGGCTCCCAGCGCTTGCCGCCTTCGGGCTCGATCGAAAGGTCGGAATAGGCGGCGGAGGCGAGATGCCGCGGCAGGAAGATCTCGCGCGGCACGGCGAGGAAGCGGTCCAAGACCTCGAGATCGTTCACGTCATAGGGCCGCAATTGCCGGTCGACCATCACGCGGCGGGCTGCGGCCGTCTGTGCGCCGAGAGCTTCCCTGGTCGTCGCGTTCGTTTCCTGAGCCATGAGCATCGTCTCGGCCTCGCGCCGGCTCCTGTGAGAATGGAAAGGGGGTCGAGAGCCGCCCTTCGACCGAGCGCCTTATAGTTTTTGCCGGGCGCCCTGTCCACGCCCGCGGCCGCCCCTGCCCTTGCGCCGGGCGCGATGCTCGCCTAGAGCGAATTGCGCAAAAGTTGAAAGACTTTTTCGACGAGAATTCGCTCCAACTTTTTGGTTTGGCGCCATTTCTTATCCCTCGAACGATTCCGTTCGAGGCGCAAGCGCGCTAAACCGGGCGCGAATTCAGGTTCAAGGGGGCGATCATGTCGAAAACGAAGCGGATCGGGGCCGGCGCGCGGATGAGCAAGGCCGTCGTGCACGGCGATTTGATCTTCACCGCCGGGCAGGTCGCCGACAAGACCAAGGGCGAGGGGGTCTTTGAGCAGACGGCGGAGATTCTCGGTCTCATCGACGCGCTTCTCGCCGAAGCCGGCTCGGAGAAGGCCAAGATTCTCTCCGCCACGATCTATCTTGCCGACATCTCGACCTTCTCGCAAATGAACGCCGCCTGGGACGCCTGGCTCGACAAAGCCAACCCGCCGGCGCGCGCGACGGTCGAGGCGACTCTCGTCACGGCGGAGTTCAAGGTCGAGATCGCGGTGATCGCCGCGATCTGACAGTGCTTTTCAGCGCGCCCCGCTCCTCGTCCTGAGGAGCCCGGAAGTGGGCGTCTCGAAGGACGGCCAACTGCGGAATCTTATAAGATTTCTGGGGCCCCCATCCTTCGAGACGCGCCCTGCGGGCGCTTTTTAAGGATGGGGTTGCTGAAGCAGGCCCCACAGCGGATTGTCGGGATCGTGCGCATAGCGCAAGGTCTCGAAGCGCATCGCGCGCGCGTCGAAGAGCAGGAGGCGGCCGACGAGCCCCTCGCCGAAACCGACGATCTCGCGAATGACCTCGAGCGCCATCAAGGCGCCGACGACTCCCGTCAGCGCGCCCAGCACGCCCGCCTCTTCGCAAGCGGGAACCGTTCCCGGCTCCGGGGGATGCGGAAAAAGGCAGCGATAGGAGGGATTTTGCCGGCCGTCAGCGCCTTTTTCATAGGGCCGCAGCGTCGTCATTTGCGCGTCGAAGCCGCCGACCGCGGCGGTAACGAGCGGGCGCCTTTCGAAAAAGCACGCGTCCGAGACGAGATAGCGCGTCGCGAAATTGTCGCAGCCGTCCGCGACGACGTCATAGCGCGAGACGAGCGCGCGGGCGTTTTGCGCTTCCAACCGAAGCGCATGCGTCTCGACCGTCACATGCGGATTGAGGCGTCGGATCGCGCCTGCGGCGCTCTCGACCTTGGGCCGGCCGACGTCCGGCGTGCCGTGCAGGACCTGGCGCTGCAGGTTCGAAAGCGCGACGACGTCGTCGTCGACGACGCCGAGCGCGCCCACGCCCGCCGCCGCGAGATATTGCAGCAGGGGCGCGCCGAGACCGCCCGCGCCGACGACGAGAACCCGCGCCCCTTTAAGCTTCTGCTGGCCAGGGCCGCCGATCTCGCGCAGCACCAGATGGCGCGCGTAACGCTCCACTTCCTCGCTCGTCAGGCTCATGTTTCTTTCCAGCGTCGCCTCTCAAATGTAGATCAATGGGTTAACGCAAATTTCACGCCTCAGGGGATAGATAGTTCGGGCGAGCGACGATCCTGCTCGCGGGGGGCGTTCGCGATGATGTTGCAACTTTCTCAGACGACGCGCGTCGACTGGCTTCGCATCCTGGCGCCGCTCCTCGCCGGACTGGTTTTGGCGTCCGCCGCTCTTCAGTCAAGCCGCGCCGCGCCCGCCGACGAAAATGTCTATACGATCGCCGACGACGGCTATGGACTGGGCGAGTGCGTGGCGCAAAGAAAAGACTGCGGCAAGGCCGTTGCCGACGCCTGGTGCGAATCTCATGGCCACGGCGCGGCCGTAGCCTTCGGCTCCGCGTCAGAAGTAACCGGCGCGATCCAGGCCAACGCCAAGGGGCGCGTCGCCAAAGACTTTGACGCGATGGTGCGCTGCTCGGAGTGACGGGTCCTCGCGGCGCGGACCGCCGGCGGCGCTCCACCTCTCTGACGCTATCACATAGCACAAAGACCCGACCGCCCTTGGCGAGACGCCGGGTCGGCATTCGTAGTCGACGATCTCGAGCATCCGCAGCGCCGGCTTCGGCCGAGAAAATTTTAGGGGGCGCCAATACTAAGAGCCTGTGCCTAAATTACCGCTTCATTTGAGCGGTCGCTGCTTGTCTTGATGGTGTAGTTCCACTCGCCGTGAAAATGGTCGCGCTCGATGTTGAGGGCGGCCATTTGCTCATCGGAGACGGTTACGCCTTTCTGGTATTCGTTGGCGTCCAGTTCGCAATGAACCTTCAACCCGGTTTTCGTCGTTGTCGAGGAGATCATGTCGATGATCACCTGATAGGTGGCGAGCGGCGTGGCGCGCCAGTTCATGCTGATGAAGGAGAACAGCCGGTGCTCGATCTTGTTCCACTTGCTGGTCCCGGGCGGAAAATGATGGACCTCGATAGCGAGACCGAGTTCGTCGGCGAGGCGCTGGAGCATCAGCTTCCACAAGCGCACGCGTGAGCCATTCGATCCGCCGCCGTCCGCCGTGATGACGAGACGCGTTGCGCCAGGATAGCGCAGCCGCCCAATCTCGAGCCACCATCTTCTGATCGTCGCAACCGCAAACGCCGCGGTGTCGCAGCTCATGCCGACGCTCACCCAGCCTGCGTTGTCCGCGAGATCGTAAACGCCGTAGGGTGTCGCGCGCCCGAGCTCCTTGATCAGAAAATCATGAACGCGAACTTCCTCGGGCGAGCCCTTCGCGCGCCATTCGCGCCCATTGTTCTTGAAGTCGCCGACGAGCTCCTTCTTCTTGGCGTCGACCGAGATCACCGGCTCGTTGGCGGCGAGCGCGGCGCTCACCTTTTCATTGAGGTGCGCAAACTGCGCGTCTCGATCCTCGTGATCCGAGCCCTCGCGCGTCTTGCTGTTGGCTTGCAGGCTGTAGCCCAGCTCCTTAAGGATCTTCCCGACCATGCGATGGCTGACCTTATGCCCGAGCTTCCTCAGCTCGTCGGCCAGCCGGCGCAAGCTCTTGCAAGTCCAGCGCAAAGGCGACATCGGATCGCCGCGCTCGTCTGGCGCGATGAGGGCGAGCAGGTCGCGCACGAGCGTCGCATCTTTCTTCGTCAGCGGCTTGCGGCCGGCGCCCGACCGTCGCACCCGGCCCACGGCCAAAGGCGGCGCTTGCGCCGAAAGCTCCTTTAGCCCGCGTCCAATCGTGGATGCCGCCATCCCGGTGATCCGCGACACCGCCGCGATCCCGCCACGACCGATTTCCTGCACCGTCGTCGCCGCGAACAACCGCCGGCGACGTTCGTCCAGATGCGGCGAAAGCGCTTCAAAGCGTCGCCGAATCAATCCCTCGTCGATCATGACGCTTCATACGATCGACGCCGCAAAATCGGAATCCCGTCGCCGCGCGTTTCGATTCAATTATTCCTGCACGGGCCCTAATACCAACCCGCGCTGAGGCTGACTTACGCGGGGGATTCCCGAATCGGTTGGTTTCTGATTCGACATGGCGGACAGGAGGTTCGCCATGGCGGCTGCGATCGGTTTACGGGAAGACTTTGACGCAAAGGCTCTTCGGGCTCTGGCCAAGCGCGCGAAGGATGGGCCGCAGGCGCGACGCCTCTTGGCGCTGGCGGCAGTTTACGACGGCGCGACGCGTAGCGAGGCGGCCAAGATCGGCGGAGTGACGCTGCAGATCGTCCGCGACTGGGTCCTGCGCTTCAACGCCTTTGGCCCGGAGGGCCTCGTGGATCGCAAGGCGCCGGGACAGCCGTCGCTCCTCAACGATGAGCAGCGCGCCGCTTTGGTCCGCATCGTCGAGGTGGGCCCGACGCCGGCGATCCACGGCGTCGTGCGCTGGCGCATCGTCGACCTCTGCCAATGGCTGTTCGAGACGTTCCGCCTCAGCATCTCCGAGACGACGGTGAGCCGTGAGCTGCGCAAGATGGGCTATCGCAAGCTCTCCGCGCGCCCGCGCCACCATGCGCAAGCCGCGGGCGCGATCGAGGATTTTAAAAAAGTTTCCCGGAGCGCCTGGAGGAGATCGCCCGCCAGAAAGGCGTCGCGGCGCGCGACATAGAGATCTGGTTCGGCGACGAGGCGCGCGTCGGCCAGAAGAACAAGATCACCCGGCGCTGGGCGAAACGCGGCTCGCGCCCTTCGGCACCCAAGGATCAGCGCACGGCTTCGACCTACATCTTCGGCGCAATCTCCCCGAAAGACGGCAAGGGCGCCGCGCTCGTCCTGCCGAAGTGCGACACCTACGCGATGAACCTGCACCTGGCGGAAATCTCCGCGCGCGTCGCGCCCGGCGCCCACGCCGTGCTGATGCTCGATCAGGCCGGCTGGCACATGACCGCCAAGCTCGAAGTCCCCGAAAACATCACCATCTTGCCGCTGCCGGCCAAATGCCCCGAGCTCAATCCAACCGAGAACGTCTGGCAGTTCCTGCGCGACAACTGGCTGTCCAACCGCGTGTTCAGCTCCTACGACAACATCGTCGATCACTGCTGCGACGCCTGGAACAAGCTCGTCGATCAGCCCTGGCGCATCATGTCCATCGGACTGCGCGATTGGGCCCATGAGTTTTGATCACCGCGGGTTGGTATAAGTGCGCTCGGCCAACACGCATATATAGCCTCGGCCTTTGCGAAAAACGCGGCCCCCGGCCATATTTTTCTTCTTTGCCGGAACGACGGTTGCGGCCGGCCGGGCGCCGTCGCATGGCCGCGATTTGTCTTGAGGCGCTAAGTACTTTTACCCAGCGAAGCGTCGCCGCTCCGTGACACTGGCGCCAATAAGAGAGTTACGTTATGGAGGTTTCGACTGCGGAGGCCCCACCATATTTATGGCGCGGCCAAATCGTGTGGAAGTCGATTAAGAGACCTCTCCTCCCCATGAACACGCAAGAGCCCTCGATCGAGTCCAGGCCGCGGGAGGCGGGCAAACCGGGTCCGCCCCACGGCATTCAGCTGCCCAGCGCCCCACCGCCCGTCAAAAAGCAAGAAACACCCGCTCAAACAGCCTATGAACTGCGGACGTTTGACGTCATTCCCCGCGCGCAATGGAACGCCTTCGTGGACGGCTGCGGCGAGGCGTGGATTTATCACCGGTCGTCTTTCGTCATGGACGCATCGCGCCTTAACAAGGCTCGGGACAAGTCGTTCGCTGTATTACAAAATAATGAGATAGTTGCGGTTTGCGCTCTGTTTATCAGAAAATTCGGTTTCGCCCCAGTGCTAATGGGACCGGGGCCCGCTTTCTGCGACACGCGCAAGAACAAAGACATCATGAACCTCTGCTACGCGCGGATGGAGGACTTGGCCCGCGACAACGATTGCGTCGCCATAAGAATCTGGCGCTCGTCGCTGGCGCCCGCCAATTTCGGGCTTCGTTATGTCGACACCGATGTGACAAATTATGGCTACGGCTGTGGCTGGTGGGGAGAAATGCTCGGATTCGACACCGGCTATTGGACTATCGTAGATTTATTGCTGTCTAAAGAGGAAATACTTGCGAACTTCGATGACCATCACAGGCGTTACACGCGAAAAGCTCAAAAGGGAGGGCTGACCCTCCAGGTCTTTGGCGGCGAGACAATTACTAATGACGCCTGGAATGAATTTTGCGTTCTCCATGAAGAGACGATGGCGCGCACGTCGTCTGGCGTGATTCCCGACGACGGGAGAGCGTTCTTACGGCAAGAAATCGCGGAGCAGCGCGCGATATTGTACAGCCTCTACAAGGGTAGAGAATGTGTTGCATCAATATTGCTTTTTGTTTACAAGACCGGCGCTTACTACGAAGCTGGGGGGCGTCGAAGCTCGGCCTTGAGCTTCGAGCGACGGTCTATCTATTCTACCTGGCTATGTGCGACCTCAAGGCGCGCGGAATTCATTATTTCAATGTCGGCGCCAACATCCCGAGTCATCGCGGCACCAAGTGGGGGACCATCGGCGATTTCAAGCGTCGGTTCAGCACGCTGCGATGGGATGCGCTTGTCCTCGAAAGGCCCATAAACCGCGACGCTTATCTGTGGCGGCTAATGGTTCCGCTCGCGCTTAGACGTCGCCTGTCCGAGAGCCGATATTTGACCTTTCTCAAGACTCCCGCGCGCTGGATCTTCCGCCGCCTGGCAACTTCCGGTCCAATCGAGGGGAACGAGTGAAGCATAGCTCGTACGGCGGAAATAGGATGCCCTGAGGAAGGAGCAATACTATGCAGAAGGACGACGCCCTGGAATTTTATTCTAGAAGCGATGTTGTGAATTACTTCAGTTTTATCGATCAGCTTACGCTTGGAGAGGCCTATCTGTTCGAGAAATATATCAGCGAGGGTGCGGAGGTGCTGGATCTGGGCGTCGGCGCTGGGCGGACGACAAGCTCTCTCTCTCGGCGCGCGCAGCCGTCGTAAAGGGAGCCAATCTTCGGCCTTGCGCCGACATTTGGCCGTCGGAGAGCAAGGTGGCTGAGAGCGTAGCCACACGCATGGTCCCTCCTTACCAACGGTCGCAGAGAGAATGACGAATCAGGACTTCTCGATCAGGCCATATCGCCGCGACACGGCCGGCGAATGGGATCGTTTCGTCGACGCTTGCGACGAGGCGTGGCTCTATCACCTCTCTGACTTCCTCGAGGAGGGAACCGGCTCAGGGCTTCAAAACGACCGCTCCTTTTCCGTCTGGAAAAATGACGAAATCGTTGCAGTTTGCGCGCTGCGGGTTATCCGCCGGGAAAAAGCGAAGCTGCTCGCCGGACCAGGTGTCGCCGCGAAGACGAGCGACAAGAAATTGCGTAAATTTTGTTATGCGACAATTGAAGGAATCGCCGCCAAGGAAGGTTGCGCCGCTGTACGCTTGCAGCGCTCCTCGCTCGCGCCGGCCTTTCATGAAGCGCAATATGTCAATTCTGACTTGATGGAGCTGGGCTACAATCTCGGCTTCTGGGGAGAACATCAAAATTTCGAAGTTGGATGCTGGATCATCGCCGACCTTAGGCGCTCCCCACAAGAAGTTTTGGGGTCGTTCACGAAAGGCAACAAGGCGAGCGTGCGCAAGTGCCAACGGGAGGGCGTGACCGCCACATGGATCGATCTAACTAACCTTTCGGACAGCGCTTGGCGCGAGTTCGAGACGATTTATGCATGGACGATGGCGCGAGGCGGCGGAGGCGTTATGGGCGCGGAGCGCGCGGCGCTGCTTCGCGCGCAGATCGCTCGTGGACGCGCTCTCATGATCAGCACTCATCTGGGAGGAGAATGTCTCACATCCGCAATCATGCTGACCTATAAGGGAAGCGCCTACTATGAAGCGGGAGCCTCGTCGGCGCGCGGCGTCGAATTGGACGCCATGGTCTTCACGCTCTTTACCACTCTTTGCGACCTGCCGGCGCGCAGATTAACGCATCTCAATTTGGGGCCCTATGTTCCGAGTCACCTGGGCACGAAATGGGGCGCCATATGCGAGTTCAAACGCCGGTTCGGCACGCAGCATTGGGATTTGCTTGTCGTCGAAAGAGTATTGGATCGCAACCGTTATTGGTGGTCCTTGATGACTCCCCTCGCCCTAAAACGGCAATTGCTGAATGCGAAGAGCGATCGCCGAATGAGCTTTCTTCTCGACGCCGCCGTGGGCGTGCGCCGCGCAGGACGCAGCGGTGGCGCCCTTTTGCGTTCGCTGGTCGCAAGGAAAGGAAAAGACAAGTAATACGACGCATCTGACTACGAGGCGATCGCTCAACTGACCCTCGGTGAGAAATATCTCTTCGGCAAATATATGCGTCCCGGTTGCTGGGCTGTTACCGCCGAAAACAAAAGTCCCCGGCGAGCCGGGCTCTTCAAAGCGGATTACGCGACAAGCGGAGGCGCCCTCAAAGCAAGAAACCATCGCGCAGCGTCTCAAGTTGCCGGCGATTGCGCGCCGAGTGGCGTTCGCGGCGCGCATGTTGACTTCTCCGGCCTTTTATCTGGGACACGGCTACATCGTGGATCTGACCCACGGCGGCCACAGGACGTTTTTCTCAACGCCGAGACGCATCGCCAAGGAGCTGGCCGCCGGCGGCTTCGACCTCGTGGAGACGTTCGGCTGCCACTATCCGGATCGCACGCCGATGTTCCTCACGCAATGGATTTACTATGTCGGCCGAAAAGCGAGAGAGTTGTGATTTAAGGGCCAAGTCGCAGAGCTTGCACAGTTCTCCTGATGTCCGCGTTTCGGGTGAGCGCGTCCGACGATTGCAAAGCCAAAAGCTTTGGCTGAGCCGAGTTAAGCTAAGCCCCATAGAAGACTTGCCCCGACCCGCGCCGCGGCCCCGCCCCATTCCCCCTTGTATCTTTTTGCAGCGCAACCATAATCGCGGCGCGAGCCCGCGCTGGCCCCAAGGCGGCGCTTCTTCCAGGAAGGCAGCCCCTTGTTGAACAAAAGCACCTCAGTCTATTTCGCCCGAAAATCCATCCATCTGATCATCGCCGAGAACGGCGCCGAGCAGGACGGGCAGGACGGATTGAAGCGCGCGCTCGGCTGGGTCTCGCTGATGGCGATGGGCATAGGCGGGATCATCGGCGCCGGAATTTTCGTGCTGACGGGACAGGCCGCGGCGGATTACGCCGGGCCGGCGGTGACGATCTCCTTCCTGCTTTCCGGCCTCGCCTGCGCCTTTGTCGCGCTGTGCTACGCAGAGCTTGCGGCGCTGATCCCCGCCGCGGGCAGCACCTACACCTACACCTATGTCACGCTCGGCGAGATCTTCGCCTGGACCATCGGCTGGAACCTCGTGCTCGAATATGCGGCCGGAGCGGCGACGGTCGCGGTCGGTTGGGCAGGCTACTTCAACCGCGTGATGCAGGGCTTCGGCATCCATCTGCCGGACTCCCTGACCGCTGCCTATTTCGCCAATGCGCACAGCATGGGCGGGACGCATGGGGTCTTCAACGTCCCGGCGGCGGCGATCATCCTGCTGCTCACGGCCCTGCTGATGCGCGGCACCAGCGAATCCTCGCACTTCAACAACATCATCGTCGTGATCAAGGTGACGGTGGTGCTGCTCGTCATCTTCTTTGGCGCCGCGCATGTGGACGCCGCCAATTGGACCCCGCTGATCCCGGAAAACACCGGCCATTTCGGCCATTTCGGCTGGAGCGGCGTCGTGCGCGGCGCGTCTGTCGTCTTCTTCGCCTATATCGGCTTCGATGCGGTCTCGACCGCGGCGCAGGAGGCGCACACGCCGCAACGCGACGTGCCGATCGGCATATTGGGCTCGCTCGTGATCTGCACGGTCCTCTACATCGCCGTCGCAGCGGTGGCCACGGGCGTCGTGAGCTACAAGGAGCTCGGCGTGCCGGATCCGATGGCGCTCGTGGCGGACAGGACGGGCGTCGTGTGGCTCTCCTGGGTCATCAAGTTCGGGGCGCTCGCTGGACTGACCACGGCGATCCTCCTGCTGCTCTTCGGGCAGACGCGCATATTCTATGCGATGGCTCAGGACGGGCTGCTGCCGCAGGTCTTCGCGGCCATCCACCCCGTCTGGCGCACGCCGGCTGTGAGCCAGGCGCTGGTGGGCGTCTTTGTCGCCCTCGCGGCGGGACTGTTTCCCATCAACATTCTCGACGAGATGGTCAGCATCGGCACGCTCGCCGCCTTCGCCCTCGTCTGCGGCGCGGTGCTGCATCTGCGCCGTTGGGAGCCGAATCTGCACCGCCCTTTCCGCGCGCCGGGCGTTCCCTGGATGCCGATTCTCGGGATCGCCTCCTGCCTCGCGCTGATGGCCGCTCTGCCGCTCGAGACCTGGCTGCGCCTCCTCGTGTGGACCGCGCTGGGGATGGCGATATATTTCGGCTATGGCGTCAAGAATGCAAAGCGCAGATGACGCTACGGCGATCATCTGGTTTCGCGACGATCTCCGCCTTTCCGACAATCCCGCGCTCACTGAGGCCGCGGCCAGCGGCGCGCCGCTCGTCGCCGTTTACGCGCTCGACGACGCCGCGATGGGCGAATGGCGGCTCGGCGCCGCCTCGCACTGGTGGCTGCACCATTCCCTAAAGGGGCTCGCGGCGGATTTGGCCGCGCGCGGCGTGACGCTGATCCTGCGGCGCGGCCCGGCCGACGTCGCGCTCTTCGCGCTCCTCAGTGAGACCAAAGCCCGGTCCGTCTATTGGAACCGGCTCTATGAGCCCTGGGCCGTGCGCCGCGACGGCGAGATCAAGGCGCGGCTTCGCGCCGAGGGCGTGAAGGCTCAAAGCTTCAACGCCTCGCTTCTTTTCGAGCCCGCGGCGCTGCGCAACGCGCAAGGCGAGTCCTACCGCGTCTTCACGCCCTTCTGGAAGGCCTGTCTCGCCTGCCCCGCGCCCGATCCGCCGCTGCCCGCGCCGGCTCGGCTGCGCGGCGCGCCGGCGCCCGAGAGCGAGAGGCTCGAGGATTGGCGTCTCCTCCCGACGAAACCCGACTGGGCCGGGGGCTTACGCGAATCCTGGGTCCCGGGCGAGCCCGCGGCGCAGGCGAAGCTCGCCGATTTCGCGAAAGCGCGCGCCGCGCGATACGGCGCGGCGCGCGACGCGCTCGGCGAGGACGGCGGCGTCTCGCGCCTCTCGCCGCATCTGCATTTCGGCGAAATCTCGCCGCGCCAGGTCTGGCGCGCGGTCGCGACGCAGGCGGAAGAGGCGGGCGCAGCCTATCTGCGTCAGCTCGGCTGGCGCGAGTTCTCCCGCCATCAGCTCTTCGCCAATCCCGCCATGCCCGACAAACCGCTCGACAAGAGCTTCGCGCGCTTCCCCTGGCGGCAGGACGACGAGGGGCTGAGCGCTTGGAAGAAGGGCCGGACCGGCTATCCGCTCGTCGACGCGGCGATGCGCGAGCTTTGGCGCACGGGCTACATGCACAATCGCGCGCGCCTCGTCGCCGCCTCCTTCCTCGTCAAGCACCTGCTGGTCCATTGGCGCGAGGGCGAGGACTGGTTCTGGGACACGCTGGTCGACGCCGATCTCGCCAACAACGCCGCCAGTTGGCAGTGGGTCGCGGGATGCGGCGCCGACGCCGCCCCCTATTTCCGCGTGTTCAACCCGGTGCTGCAGGGCGAGAAATTCGACCCCGAGGGCGCCTATGTGCGCCGCTTCGTCCCGGAGCTTGAAAAGCTCGAAGCGAGGTGGATCCACCGCCCCTGGGAGGCGCCGAAAGCGATTTTGGAGGCCGCCGGCGTCAGGCTCGGCGAAACCTACCCGCTCCCCATCGTCGACCACGCCAGAGCGAGGGCGCGCGCGCTCGCGGCTTACGCGGAGCGGTAGGGAGGAAAACCCCGGCTCGGCCTTCGCCGCGACTGGCCCTGCGCGACGGCGACGGTCATTCCGGCCGTTTGCATCGCCTCCCCGCCATCCCTATAGTCCCGCGCGAAAAAAAAAGCGGGACGTCTAGCGCTTATCCCTCGAAGGGAATCGTTCGAGGGATAAAAAAATCGCGCCAGATCAAGATATTGAGGCGAACACCGATCGCAAGAGCCCACCAGGCTTTTGCGTCATTTCGCCTTCGTCTCGCGGCCAACGGGAAGGAAAACATGTTCGAAGCGCTGCGCGTCGCGTCGCAAAATTGGGTGGGCCGCCTCGTCATGGGGCTCGTCATGGGCTTCATCGCGATCACCTTCGCGCTTTGGGGCATCGGCGACGTCTTTCGCGGCATGTCCGCGCGCCGGCTCGTGAAGGTCGGCAGCGGGGAGGTCACGGTGGAGGCCTTTCGCGCCAACTATCGCGAGGAGCTGCGCCGCCTGCAGACGCGGCTGCGCCGGGGCGTGACCGACGAGGAGGCGCGCCGCGCCGGCTTCGACGAACAGGTGCTCCAGCGCATGATCACGGACATCGCGCTCGAGCAGCGGGCGCAGGCGCTCGGACTTGCGGTCGGCGACGAGGAGATGCAACGGATCATCAAGGCCGACAAGAATTTCCGCGGTCCCTCAGGCAGTTTCGATCCACAGCGCTACAAGCTCATCGTCGAAAACATGGGCATGTCCGAAAGGGGATATCTGAACGAGCAGAAGGGCTACACGCTGCGCAAGGAGATCCTCGACACGGTCACGACCGGCGTCGCGACGCCACAGGTGATGGTCGAGGCTTTTCACCGCTTCCGCACGGAGACGCGCGCGATCGAGGCCTTTCTGCTGCCGCCGTCAATCCTCCCGGCCGCGCCGCCGCCGAGCGAGGAGGAGATCAAGCGCTTCTATTCTTCGCGAGAGCAGGCCTTTCGCGCGCGCGAATTCCGCCGCATGACGCTCGTCGCGGTGACCCCGTCGACGCTCGCCAAGCCTGAAACCGTGAGCGACGACGACGCGCGGAAATTCTTCGACGAAGTGAGAGACCAACGCTACGGGACCGCGGAAAAGCGCGACGTGTGGCAGATGGTCTTCCCGAGCGAGGCCGAAGCGAAGGACGCGCTCGCCAAATTGAAGGGCGGCCTCTCCTTCGAGGCGCTCGTCGAGCAGCGCAAGATGAACCTCAAGGACGCGCAGCTCGGTTCCGTTGCGCAGAGGGATTTCGGCGACCCCAAGGTGGGCGAAGCCGTTTTCGCGCTCAAGGAGCCGGGTTTCGCCGAAATCGTCGCAACGCCGTTCGGCTTCGTCGTCACGCAAGTGCGCGCGATCAAGCCGGGCGTCTATACGAAGACGTTCGCCGAGGTGAAGGACGAGCTGCGGCGCGAATTGGCGCAGCGCAAGGTGAACGCCGAAGAGATCCGCATGATCCGCGACGCGATGGAGGATCAGCGCGCCGCGGGCAAGACGCTGAAAGAAGCGGCGACGGCCGCGGGCGTCGTGACGCGCGATCTGGATTTCGTCGATGACATGGGCCGCGACAAGTCGGGCGCGCCCGTCGCCGATCTCCCTGGCGGGCCCGATCTTCTCAAGGCGCTCTTCGCCTCCGACAAGGGCGTCGACAATGAGCCGGTCGCGACGCGCGACGGCGGCTATGTCTGGTTCGAGGTGGGCGACGTCGAAAAGGCGCGTCAGCGCACCTACGACGAGGTGAAGGGCGAGGTCGCGTCCGTCCTGCGCCGCGAGGCGGAGGGGCGCGCGCTCGCAGAGAAAGCCAAGGCGCTCGTCGAGCAAATTCGCGGCGGCAAGCCGATCGACAACCTCGCCGGCGAGCTCGGCCTGCCTCTGCGCCGCATTGGTGACGTGCGGCGCGCCAACCGCCCCGACTACGAACCGCAGACGATCCTGCAATTCTTCGAGGTTCCCGCGCATGGCGCGGGCGCCGTCGCGATCGAAGGCGGCCAGCTCGTCTTCTACATCGCCGAGGCGACGACTCCGAAGTTCGATCCATCGAGCCCCGAGAACATCGGGATCGCCGGAGAATTGAAGACTGCGCTGGTCAACGACCTCTATGAGCAGTACGTCGGTGGGCTGGAGAAGCTCCTCAACGTGAGCATCGACCAGAAGGCGCTCCAGAACGCGCTCGGCGGAGACGCCGAGAAGTGAGCCTTGACGCGCTGGAGCCGGATTTCGAGGCTTTCGCCGCCGATTACGAAGCCGGGCGGCCGAGCCTCGTCTCGATCCGCCTCGTGGGCGATCTCGAGACGCCGGTTTCCGCCTATCTGAAGCTCTCGCAACAGCGCGCCGGCAATTGCTTTCTGCTCGAGTCGGTCGAAGGCGGCGCCGCGCGTGGGCGCTATTCGATGATCGGCCTCGACCCTGACGTGATTTTCCGCGTCGAGGGCTCGAGCGCCGCGATCAATCGAAACGCGCTGCGCGACCCCGAGGTCTTCGAACCTTGCGGCAAGCCGCCGCTGCAGGCGCTGCGCGAGCTCATCGCTCAATCCGCCATTCCCGGGCGTCCTGACCTTCCGCCCATGGCGGCCGGCGTCTTCGGCTATCTCGGCTACGACATGGTGCGCGAGATGGAGCGGCTGGCGCCGGCGAAGGCCGATCCGATCGGCGCGCCCGACGCGATGCTGATCCGCCCGACGCTGATGGTCGTCTTCGACAGCGTGCGCGACGAGGTGACGATCGTCACGCCAGGCCGGCCGACGCCAGGCGTCTCCGCGCGCGTGGCCTATGAAACGGCCTGCGAGCGGCTCGATCGGGTCGCGCAAGCTCTCGAAGGGCCGCTTGGCTCCGCGGGGCTTTGCAGCGGCGGCGCGCCGGAACCGATAAAACTCCAATCGAACACGAAACGCGAGCGCTTCATGGAGATGGTCGAGCGCGCAAAGGAGTATATCCGCGCCGGCGACATTTTTCAGGTCGTGCTGTCGCAGCGCTTCACGGCCCCGTTCGCGCTGCCGGCCTTTGCGCTTTATCGCGCCCTGCGCCGCGTCAATCCGGCCCCCTTCCTGTGCTTTCTCGACTTTGCGCGCTTCCAGATCGTCTGCTCGAGCCCGGAGATTCTCGTGCGCCTCGCCGACGGCAAGGTCACGATCCGGCCGATCGCCGGCACGCGCTGGCGCGGCAAGACGGAGGAAGAGGACAGAAGGCTCGCCGCGGAGCTGCTCGCCGACGAGAAGGAACGGGCCGAGCATCTGATGCTGCTCGATCTCGGCCGAAACGACGTGGGACGCGTCGCCGCGACGGGCACGGTGAAAGTGACCGAAAGCTTCGCGATCGAGCGTTACAGCCATGTCATGCACATCGTCTCGAACGTCGAGGGCGAGGCGGATCCCTTGCGCGACGCGATCGACGCGCTCTCCGCGGGCTTTCCCGCCGGCACCGTCTCGGGCGCCCCAAAGGTCCGGGCGATGGAGATCATCGACGAGCTCGAGCCCGACAAGCGGGGCATCTATGGCGGCTGCATCGGCTATTTCGGCTCGGGCGGACAGATGGACACCTGCATCGTGCTGCGCACGGCCATCGTCAAGGACGGCAAGATGCATGTGCAGGCGGGCGCGGGCGTGGTCTACGACAGCAACCCCGAATATGAGCAGCGCGAGTGCGAGAACAAGGCCATGGCGCTGATGCGCGCCGCCGAGGAAGCGGTCCGTTTCGCCTCGCGCGCCAAGCGCGGACAATAGGCACTCCAGGAAGCAGACGCCAGTTCTCGGCAAAAGTCATGCTTCGACAAACAAAGCTGATCGGGGATGCGTTGGCTGGCCGACGCCTTCTCGATGAGGCGTCGGAAAGCGCAGATGGCCGAGTTCAACAATGCCGATGACTCCGACGATCCCTATCGCGCAATTCGAATAGGCGATCCGGGCTCGGTGGGCGAGGCCACGAAATGGGGCCTGCTGCTGACGCGCTTCATGCGCCTCATTGCAGCCTTTTGGCTGATCCAAGGCCTCGCGCAGTGGCGCGTCGTGCTCGTCTCGACTCAATCCATCTTCGACACCATGCCGCAACCGGCCGCCGTGGCGGTCGTGTTCTTTGGCGTGGCCGATCTCATCGCGGGCGTCGGATTGTGGCTGGCGACCCCTTGGGGCGGAGTGCTGTGGCTCCTCATCGCCAGCGCGCAAATCTTCGTCGCCGCCGGCATGCCGAATTTTTTCGCCGGCGGCTATTATCTGATCGCGGTCGACCTCGTGCTGATCGCGCTCTACTTCGTCTTGACCTTCGAGGCCGGACGGGACTTCGAGGCCAAGAGAGTCATCGATCAACGACACAGACGACGAGCGAGCGTGCTGCGCCAGACCGGAGGGCCGCACCAGGACACGCTCGGCGCGATGCTGATGCGTCACCTGGCAGCGCTTCCATTCCTGAGCCCCAGGCCGCGCGCGAGAAAGACCGAGGCTTCGCTCCCGCCTTCTGAGCCACTCAAGCCGCGCGGCCCCTCTCCGTCGCCCGCCGCCCCCGCCAATGCCCCGCCCCCGCCTGCGGCCGCTGCGACCTCAAAGCCTGCGCCCACGCCGCAGCCCGATGGCGCTAAAGCGTCGAAAGCGGCTGGGAGCGCGCCGGCGGACTCGGGGCAGAAGCGTTTCGCGGGACTGCTACAGCCCGCCGCGAAGCCGCCCGGCGCCCCGCCGCCGCAGGGCGAGTCCATGCCTTCCGACCCGGCGAAGGGCGACCGCAAAGACAGTTGAAATGAGGCCGCGACCCTTAAGCGATATTTAGAATAAACCGTTGGTTTTCTTCACGCTCCGTTCACTCAGAACGGGGCTTCCCTGGTAAATCGACGATTCAGTCTGTTGCTTAAGCCGACCTTCATTCGGTCCCGCTAGTTTGGCGCCATCGACAAACGGAAACACGACGACCCTGGCGTCGAAGCTGAACCACGGAGACGAAAATGAACGCCGCCACGAACCTCATGAACCAGCCGGCCCGCGCGCAGCGAATGAGCGAGGTTCGCCCCGTCTATCTGGAGGCGCTGACGCTCGTCGAGCGGCTGCACCGTCGCCTCCTCGACGTGGTCAAGGACGAATTCGACCGCCGCAATCGCAGCGACGTGAACTCCATCCAGGCGCTGCTGCTCTACAACATCGGAGACAAGGAGCTGACCGCGAGCGAATTGCGTACGCGCGGCTACTATCTCGGCTCCAATGTCTCCTACAACGTCAAGAAGCTCGTCGAGATGGGCTATCTCCATCACGCGCGCTCTCGCATCGATCGTCGCTCCGTTCGCATCAGCCTGACCCAAAAAGGCAAGGAAGTCCATGAAATCGTCGCGCAGCTCTATGAGAAGCACGCGTCGACGGTGGAGCAGATCGGCGGCGTCAGCGCCGACGAGTTCAAGGCGCTCAATACCTCTCTGAGCCAACTCGAGCGCTTCTGGACAGACCAGATCCGCTACCGCCTCTGAAGGGTCGCCGCTCGGCTATCCCGAGCATTCGCCCCGTCGAACGGCGCTCCTGCAACAGGGGACGCCGTTCGCCGTTTTTAGGGGAGGCTATTGGCGTTTTCCGTTGAAGTGGACGCCGGTTCGGCGCAAAAAGCCCGTTAAGGCAAACTCTGGCGCTCGCGATCCGGACCCGTGGAACCATGGCCAACGTCACGCTGATCGACAATTACGACAGCTTCACCTTCAATCTCGTCCATTATTTCGGCGAGCTCGGCGCGCGAGTCACCGTGCATCGCAATGACAAGATCAGCGTCGAGGACGTGATGGCCGCTAGCCCGGACGCGATCGTGCTCTCGCCCGGCCCCTGCACGCCGCATGAGGCGGGCGTCTGCCTCGACCTCATCGCCCGCGCCTGCGGCGAGATCCCGATCTTCGGCGTGTGCCTGGGGCATCAGGCGATCGGCGAGGCTTTCGGCGGCGAGGTGGTGCGCGCGCCCCTGCCGATCCACGGCAAGATGGCGACGATCCTGCACCGCGGCGAGACGATCTTTCGCGGCATAGACGGGCCCTTCCAGGCGACGCGCTATCATTCGCTCGTCGTCAAGGCCGAGACGCTGCCGGCGTCGCTCCATGTCACCGCGACGACGCCCGACGGCCTCATCATGGCGCTCTCGCATGTGAGCCTGCCGGTGCATGGCGTGCAGTTCCATCCCGAAAGCATCACCTCGCAGCACGGCCACAAGATCCTCAAGAACTTTCTGGAGCTGGCGCAGGAGTGGAACGACTCGCGGCCGCGCCGCAAGAAGGTCGCGTGAGCGCCTTCAAGACGACGCTCGCGGCGCTCGCCGAGGGGCGTAGGCTCTCGCGCGAGGAGGCGCGTCAGGCGATCGCGCATGTGCTGTCGGGCGAGGCGAGCGAGGCGCAGCTCGGCGCTTTTCTGATGGCGCTCCGGCTGCGCGGCGAGACCGAGGACGAGCTCGTCGGCGCAGCTCAGGCGATGCGCGACGCGATGATGCGGGTCGAGGCGCCCGAAGGCGCGATCGACATTGTCGGCACCGGCGGCGACGGCGCGCAGACCTTCAATATTTCGACGCTCGCCGCGATCATCGTCGCGGCCTGCGGGGTCACGGTCGCCAAGCACGGCGGCAAGGCGGCGTCGTCGCGTTCCGGCGCCTCCGACGTTCTGGCCGAACTCGGCGTCAAGGTCGGCCTTCCGCCCGCCAAGGCGAGCGCCTGCCTGAGAGAAATCGGCATCTGCTTCATGGCTGCGCCGTCGCATCATCCGGCCTTGCGTTTCGCCGCCAACGCGCGCTCCGAGCTTTCACTGCGCACGATCTTCAACCTGCTCGGCCCCATGTGCAATCCGGCCGGCGTGAAGCAGCAGGTGCTCGGCGTTTATGACCGCCGATGGCTCGAGCCGATGGCGCAAGCGATGCGGGACCTCGGCTCGGAGCGGGTGTGGCTGCTGCATGGCAGCGACGGGCTCGACGAAGCGACGACGACGGGGACCACGCTCGTGACGGCGCTCGAAGACCGGACGATCCGCTCCTTCGAGATTACGCCGGAAGAGGCGGGTCTCCCGCGCGCAAAACCCGAGGCGCTGAAAGGCGGCGATCCGGCGCAGAACGCGCGCGCGCTGCGCGAAATTCTCGCCGGCGCGCGCGGCGCCTATCGCGACATCGCCGTCCTCAATGCGGGAATCGCGCTGATCGTCGCCGGCCAAGCCGCGGACCTGCACGAAGGCGCAATGCGCGCCGACGAGGCGCTCGCCAGCGGCAAAGCCAGGGAGAAGCTAGAAGCGTTGGTCTTGGCCTCGAACGGCGGCGGCTGGAAGCAGCCGGCGGCGCAAGCGCGCGGGATTGACCTTGATGGCGGCATAAGAGAATAAGGGCTCCGCCCAGCGCTGGGGGCCGAGAACGCCGGTTTAGCTCAGTCGGTAGAGCAACTGATTTGTAATCAGTAGGTCGCGGGTTCGAATCCTGCAACCGGCACCAAGCAAGTACTTGAAAAATCAATATAACTGCCGGTGTGTAGCCGAACGATAACTCGACGCGCGCGTTTAAGTCACCACCTTGTCACCAAATATCATCCCCCGACGCTTGCCCAGATCTTGCCAAGGTTGGGGTTGAGGGGGTTCTGCCTCATAACCTGAAGGTCGTCAGTTCAAATCTGGCCCCCGCAACCAAAAATTAGCCCGTTAGATCAATGATCTAGTGTCCTGACTCTCAATTGGCGCCCAAAAACTCATGCGGCGTCGGCTTTGTCGAGAGCCACGCGGGCGCGATGGATTTTTTCGAGGATCGCCTCGCCTTTCGCCGTCCATTTATAGGGACGCGGATTGGCGTTGCGCTCGGCGAGATAAGCGTTGATGTCGTCGACCAGTTCTTGCACCGAGGCGAAGCTGCCCGCGCGGATCACGTCCTCGGTGAGATCGCGAAAGAACCGCTCGACCAAATTGAGCCACGACGACGAGGTTGGGGTGAAATGCATCTTGAATCGCGGGCGCTTGGCGAGCCACGCCTTCACCTTCGGATGCTTGTGGGTGGCGTAATTGTCGGCGATGAGGTGGATGTCCAGGCCCTTCGGCGTCTCGCGCTCGATCTGCTTCAAGAAGCGCAGCCATTCGACATGTGTGTGGCGCGCTTCTGTGCGCGCGATCAGCTTGCCCTCGAGATAATCGAGCGCCGCGAACAGCGTGGTCGTTCCATGACGCTTGTAGTCGTGCGTCATCGTGCGCGGATGCATTGGGCCAAGCGGCAGGCTGGGTTGCGAGCGTTCCAGCGCCTGGCATTGACTCTTCTCGTCGCAGCACAACACCAGCGCCCGCTCGGGCGGCTCGAGATAGAGTCCGATCGCGTCCCAAAACTTCTCCTCGAATCTTGGATCGTTCGACAGCTTGAACGTCTCGACGACGTGCGGCTTCAAGTCGTTCTTCGACCAGATGCGTTGCACGCTGCTCGGCGAGACGCCGGCGTGGCGGGCCATGCTGCGCACGCTCCAGCGGCTTCTCCCTTTCGGCGGACGGGTGACCTCGGTCACGACGCTCTCGATCTTTTTCACCGGCAGCGAAGGCTTGCGGCCACGCCCCGCCGCTTCTTCGAGGCCAGCAAGCCCGCTCGTCTCAAAGCGTTTCGACCAGGTCGACACGCGCTTCGCCGTCGTCTTCAATCGCGCCGCTATCTTGGCGACGCCGACGCCTTCGAGCCTCAAAAGAATGATCTCGGCGCGTTCGCGCTCACGCACCAAGCAAGTTCTCGCTCGCAGCCGGCGCCGCAACTCCTCCGCCACTCCCGGCTCCGCTTCGAGCCGCTTGATCGGCCGCGCCATCGCAGCGCTCCTCCATGCAAATCAGTCTCACGCCAATAATAGTCGATATTTGAGAGACGGGACACTAGCGGGCTTTTGATTCTGCAAATCTTCACCGAGAAATTGGCGCCGGAATCAAATCGGAATCACTCGGGAGCAAAATCTGGCGCGTTCCTGCGTATCTCTGTGGGTCCCGGCTTCGTCCGTCGCGGGAAATTGCAGTAGTAATGAACTGCTGTTCCGAGCGGCGAGATGATCGGTGCCTTGCCAAGGTTGGGGTCGAGGGTTCGAATCCCTTCGCCCGCTCCGGATTTTTTCAAGGAAATCAAGTGGTTAAGAACGGTCCTTTGGGGCCGTTTTTGCTTACAAGGGCTCGGACCGGCCACTCTGTAAGCCCGCTGTAAGCGGATGCGATCGGGCCGGCGGATGCCGCCGCGCGTATTCGGCGGTCTCCGAGGCTCGCTTCGACACGGTTTTGGCTGTGGGACCGCGTTGCGCGGCTGGCGGATGCGATTCAAGGCCGTTCTGTCATCGGCAAGCCGGCACTCGCCACACGAAAAATGCGTCCAGCGGTTCGCTGCCCTTCCCCGCTCTGATGATAATTGCATCACTCCGTTGAACTCTGATGCGACATCGGGCAAGGTCATTCAGTGGGAGGTTGGGTTGCATGAACGAGCGTCCCCGCAAGGCAATCCGGCTGACCGTGAGCCTCGAGGAGCAGGACTATCGGACGCTGAATGAGATCGCGCTGGCGCGCGATGCGTCAGTTTCGTGGGTTATCCGCCAGGCGATCCGGCAGTTCATCGAGGGGACGACCAAGCCGGCCGGTCAGCTTCCGGAACCGGCGCAAGCCCCGAAGCCGGATGGTGAGCGATGAACCTCACCCCATACCACGCCAAATACTTCGCCCATGACATCACTCGCCGAGCGACCTCGGGGCTGGATCGCCTGTCCATGTCCCTGTTCGACGCCGCTGTGGATCTGAACCCCCACCAGATCGAAGCGGCCCTCTTCGCCCTTGAGTTGCCACTCTCCAAGGGCGTCCTCCTGGCCGACGAAGTGGGGCTTGGGAAGACGATCGAGGCGGGAATTGTCCTGTGTCAGTTTTGGGCCGAGCGTAAACGCCGGCTGATGGTCATCTGTCCCGCATCGCTGCGAAAGCAGTGGGCGCTGGAGCTTTCGGAGAAGTTCAACCTGCCGGCGCGCGTCTTGGATGCGAAGACATTCAGGGACGAACAGCGCCTGGGCCGTGCGCCTCTCAATGAAAACGCGGTGCTTATCGTCTCCTTCAACTATGCCAATGCGCTACGGGAGGAGATCAAAGCGATCGCATGGGATCTCGTGGTCATCGACGAGGCCCATAAACTCAGGAATGCGTACCGCCCCAGCAATAAGGTAGGCCAGGGCATTCGCTGGGCAACAGAGGACAGTCGCAAGCTCCTGCTGACCGCGACGCCGCTGCAGAACTCTCTCGTCGAACTGTATGGCCTCTCGACTCTGATCGACGAGCATATCTTCGGCGACATCAATGCGTTCAGGGCACGTTATACCAGCGCAGGAAACAGCATTGCCGACATCCGGCAGCGGCTTGCGACATTCTGCAAGCGGACGCTGCGCAATCAGGTCACGGAATACGTCAGATATACGGAGCGAAAGGCAATCACACGGCCCTTCACGCCGAGCGACCAAGAACACGCATTGTACGAGGCGGTATCGTCATTCTTGCAGCGCCCCAACAGCTATGCGCTGCCTCAGCGTCAGCGGCATCTGACGGCGCTGATCCTTCGAAAGCTCTTGGCTTCATCGTCGCAGGCAATTTCCGGCACTCTCGACACGCTTCGCGCGCGGCTGGAAGTGCTCCGCGATGAGCAAGTCTCAGACGATCCGACGTTCGCCGAGCAGCTGATCGACGCGGAAGAGATGGAAGGCGACCTGCTCGACGACATTCTGGCGGAAGAACCTACGACGGAAAATGGGGACGATCGGCCGGCGGTCATTGATCGTCAGAAACTGCGAGAGGAAATCGAGCTTCTCGGGCAGCTGTCAGCGCGTGCGCGGCAGATTTCGGTCGACACGAAGACCCAGACCTTGCTCAAGTCGCTAGATATCGGTTTCGCGCAGATGGCGGAAACGGGCGCCGCGCGAAAGGCGCTGGTGTTCACGGAATCCCGCCGGACTCAGGACTATCTGAAGGGTTTCCTCGAAGCGCAGGGCTACAGGGGCCAGGTTGTCGTTTTCAACGGGACCAATGGCGGTCCCGAGGCAACGCAGATATACGAAGCCTGGCTGGCGCGAAACAAGGGCACTGGAAGAGCCTCCGGGTCGCGCGCGATCGACGTGCGCGCCGCACTGATCGAGCATTTTCGGGATAGCGCGACCATACTCCTCGCGACGGAGGCGGCCGCCGAGGGCGTGAACCTTCAGTTTTGCTCCCTCGTGGTCAACTACGATCTGCCCTGGAATCCACAGCGCATCGAACAACGCATCGGCCGGTGTCATCGCTACGGTCAGAAGCACGACGTTGTCGTCATCAATTTTCTCAATGAACGCAACGACGCAGACCGTCGCGTGCTTGAGCTGCTCGGCGAAAAATTCAGCCTTTTCAGCGGTGTATTCGGCGCATCGGACGATGTTCTTGGCAGCATCGAGTTGGGTGTCGATTTCGAGAAGCGTATCCTGGCCATCTACCAGGAATGCAGAACGCCGGAGGAGATCGAGGCAGCTTTTCGCAAGCTTCAAGAGGAGATGGACGAGAGCATCCGTGCCCGCATGGATGATACAAGGCGCAAGCTGTTCGACCGCTTCGATGAGGACGTGCATCAGCGCTTGCGCATCAAGCTCGCCGACACCAAGGCCCAGCTCGATCGTGTCGGGCAGCGCTTCTGGTCCCTGACCCAGTTCGTCCTCGATGGGCGCGCCGACTTCGATGACAGCGTTCTGGCGTTCGATCTGACCGCACCGCCGCGGCCGGACCTCGCCGCGGGCCGCTATCACCTTATCTCGAAATCGCAGCCCGAGCCGGGCGCGGACCGAAGCGAGGAGCAAGGACGCTACCTTTACCGCCTCTCCCATCCCCTGGGCGAACACGTCGTCCAGGCTGGCAAGGCATTGGCCACGGCGGAGGCCAGCGTGGTGTTCGATGTCTCGAACCACACGTCTCGCGTTCACGTGGTCGAGGCACTGCGCGGTAAGACCGGATATCTGACGCTGTCCCGCCTGCAGATCGATTCCTATGAACGCGAGGAGTACCTCTTATTCTCCGGCTTTGCGGACGACGGCACCTCCCTCGACCAGGAGACGATGGAGAAACTGTTCGGTTGTCCGGGGCGGGTTGAAGCACCGGCTGCGCTGTCCGACGACGTGAGCCACCGGTTGGCGGCGGACGCCGAGCGTCACTGCAAGGCCACGATCAGCGTATCGCTCGAGCAGAACAGCGTGCACTTCAACCAGGCGCGCGAAAAGCTCGAAAAATGGGCGGACGACATGGTGCTGTCGGCTGAGAAGGCGCTGGCCGACACCAAGGAGCAGATCAAGGCGCTGCGCCGGCAGGCTCGGCAGGCTACCACTCTCGAAGAGCAGCACGACATTCAGGAGAAGCTGCAGAAATTGGAGCGTCAGCAGCGCCGCCAACGCCAGGAGATCTTCACCGTCGAGGATGAGATCATGGTCAAGCGGGACGCTCTCATCGACCAGCTTGAGCGGCGGCTCGCCCAACGCACCGAGACCGATACCCTCTTCATCATCCGCTGGCGGGTCGTGTGATCCCCGATGCAACGCGCGTGAATACGAAACAGGACGTCCGATGGGCCAGAAGTTCGAGAAGCTGAAGACCTTGCTGGAGGAGCTGTTTCAGCTCGACGGAATGATTGCCTACCTTGAAGCGCGCCTCTGGCAGCGCATCAGCAAACAGGGGCTCTTCGACGTCCGCTGGGCGGTCGCTTAAGCCTCAAGATTACGCAGGAGAACCCCGCCACATGCCAAGCGTCGAGCAGCAGAGAGATCGCCTCATTGGCCTCCTGAAGCAGTTGTTCCAGCTCGATCAGCCTGATCTGGACTTCGGCTTCTACCGCATCATGCATGCGAAGGCCGGTCAGGTGACCAAGTTTCTTGAGGAGGACCTGCTCGGCATCATCCGTGGGGCATTCGGGGAGGCGGATGAAGCGCGCATTGCGGAAGCAAAGGCGTCCTATGAAGCAGCACGCAAGCAGGCCACAGAATACGGAGCTCCTGATCCGGATGCGACCGAGCCGGTGAAGCGAGCCAAATCCGCCTATGACGCTGCGAAGGACAGCGGTAGCAACGAGGGGGACGTCTATGACCACCTCTACCGCTTTTTTGAGCGCTACTATGACAACGGCGACTTCATGAGCCGCCGCTATTTCGCTCGCGAGACGGACGGCAAGGCGGCCCCTTACGCGGTCCCCTATGACGGGCGCGAGGTCTATCTGCATTGGGCCAATCGTGACCAGTACTACATCAAGACATCCGAGTATCTGACCAACTTTACCTTCGACCCGACACAGGCGAAGGAATTTCGGGCGCAGCACGGCGCGCTGCTGGCGCAGAAGCCTCTCAAGGTTCATTGTCGCGTCGTCTCGGCCACCGAAGGCGAGCACAACAACGTCAAGGCCTCGGAGCAGACCGACCGCTACTTCATCATCCATGAGCCCGGGCCGGTGAAGATCGAGACGGGAGAAAGCGGCTTGCCGGAGCTGGTCATCCAATTCCAGTACCGTCCGGACCCCGAAAAGACCGGTCAGGAGGGAACGTGGCGGAAGAAGCGCCTGACTGAGGCGGCCGATAAGGTGAAAGCGCTGCTCCCCAAGCTGGAAGGGGCCGACGACTATGCGACGGCGCTGATGACGTCGGCGCCTACCGACGCGGAGAAGGATCGGACGCTGCTGGAGAAGTATCTGGCCCAGTACACCGGCCGGAATACGATGGACTACTTTATCCACAAAGATCTGGGTGGGTTTTTGCGGCGGGAGCTGGACTTCTACATCAAGAACGAAGTCATGCGGCTGGACGACATCGAGTCCGCTGATGCGCCGCGCGTGGAAACCTACCTCGCCAAGATCAAAGTGCTGCGCCGTATCGCGCAACACCTGATCGACTTCGTCACCCAGCTTGAGGAATTCCAGAAGCGGCTGTGGCTTAAGAAAAAATTTGTGGTGGACACGCAGTACTGTATTAGTCTCGACCGCATTCCAGAAAGGCTCCACGTAGAGATCGCAAATAACGATGCTCAGCGTGAAGCGTGGGTCATGCTCTTCGCAATTGATGAACTCGATGGTTATTCATCGCCCGTGTCGGGCCAGTTTTTGAAGGCGAACGGAGTGCTTCCTGTGGATACTGCTCTATTTGATGAGAAATTTAGCGAAGATCTGATCTCTGAAATTCAAGACCTTGATCGGGGGCTGTCTGGGGTATTAATTCAATCAGAGAATTTTTCTGCACTCACTACGATGAAAACGCGTCTGCAATCCTCAGTGGATTGTATATACATCGACCCACCATACAATACAGATGCCGCACCCATCGTTTACAAGAACGGCTATCCACACTCGTCATGGTGCTCCCTGATTGCTGATAGATTGAACGCGTCAATGGCCGTCGCTCATCATGCGACCGGGCTATGCATTACGATTGACGATACAGAGCTCCATAGACTTCGAGGCATTGTTACTTCAGCTTGGCCAACCATTGAGTTTCAAGGGCTTGCAGCAATCAAGAACAATCCAGCCGGACGGACCGGGACCGTTGGCTTCTCCATATGCCACGAATACAGCCTCTTCTACGGGATGCCGACCGCCCGCGTCGGACGGCTGGAGCACAGCGAGAAGCAAAAGGCCAGGTACAAAGAAAACGATGATATAAGCCATTTTGAATGGACAAACTTCAGAAAACATGGCGGCCAAAACACATACAGAACCACCCGCCCGCGGCAATTCTACCCATTCTATGTGAAGGGTAATGAAATTAGGATTCCCGAAATGAGTTGGGATAACGATGGTCGGGATTGGATCATCCAGGAGCAGCCAACTTCGGAGGAGGAGGTTGTATGGCCTATTGACAGTCAGCACCGAGAGAGGATTTGGGATTTTGTGGCATCAACGGCGCTGGAAAACTTGGATCACCTCGAAGTCAGGAAGGACTCTGAGGGGAAGACCGCGATCTATAGGAAATGGCGCCTAAATGATGAAGGTCTGTTGCCCTCTACCATTTGGGACAAGTCTGAGTACTCTGCCGTCGAGTATGGGACAAATCTGCTCACTCGAATGTTTGGTGACGCACACAGATTCTCATTTCCAAAGTCAGTACACGCAGTTGAGGATTGCCTTCGTGTCACGGGGGCAAAATCTAATGATTCCGCGATCATCCTAGACTACTTTGCGGGCTCCGGAACCACTGGCCACGCGACCCTGAACCTAAACCGCGATGACGGCGGGGATCGTAAGTTCATCCTTGTCGAGATGGGACATTATTTTGACGATGTAACTCGACCAAGGGTTTTGAAGTCTGCGTATTCTCGAAGCTGGAGAAGCGGAAAGCCGAAGCGTGATGAGCCAATGTCGGTGGCCTTCAAGTATATGCGCCTTGAAACATATGAGGACGCCCTTAACAATCTGGCGTTCAGAGGTGCTCCGCCTATCGTGCCGGCTGCAGCCGACTTTGCGCGCGACTACATGCTCCGCTACTGGCTCGACTTCGAGACCAAGGGCAGCCCGTCGCTCCTGAATATCGAGTTGTTCGACGATCCGACGGCCTACAAGCTGAAGATCAAGAAGCCCGGCACGGACGAGTATGTCGAGAAGGCCGTGGACCTGGTCGAGACATTCAATTGGCTGATTGGCTTGCATGTCGAGCATCTGGATCGCTGGCGGGGCTATGATGCTTCGTTCAAGCGTGAGGTCGATCCTGAGTTGCCACAAGATACCAACACCCGGCTAATGCTCGATGGCGCGCTGAAGGAGACCAACGAGGGCGCCTGGCGCTTCCGCAAGGTAGAAGGCTACACTGTGCGTACACCCGGCGATCACAATGACTGTGAGACGACTCTCGTAGTCTGGCGCAAGCTGACCGGCGATCTGGAGCGGGACAATCTCATGTTGGACGAGTGGTTCAAGAAGTACCGCCTGTCTGCGCAGGACACCGAGTTCGACGTGATCTACGTGAACGGCTCCAATAACCTGCCCAATCTCCGCCAGGCCGAGGAGACCTGGAAGGTGCGCCTGATCGAGGAAGCCTTCCACCAGGCGATGTGGGATGTGGAGGTCTGACCGATGGCAGGACGGAAAAAGGGCGCCAAGCCCAAGGAGCTGCCCTTCGGCCACAAGCTGGTGCTCAACCAGTGGATCGTCAGCCTGTTTAGCTTCGATCCGCTGAAGGACTACAAGGACGGCAAGCGCACGCTGCGGCCGGTGCAGCCGATCGCCAAGACGGTGAAGGACGCTCGGGAGGGCATGACGCCCGAAAACCTGCATCACTTCTACAAGGCGCTGGACGCCCACCTACAAGCCACCGCGGAAATCACGCCGACGGACTTGCTGCGCTACGAGCACAACATCGTGAGCCACACGCTGGCAATCAACGAGAAGCGCGACCGGCCCATCGTCTGGAAGTACTACCAGTGGCTCTCGCTGCTGTTCGCTGAAATCTATCTCGACCGGTTCTTCGCGGACCGCGAGGCGCTGTTGGAGGCACTGAATGGCTATGTCGCCGGCTTCAACAAATACTGGACGGACGAAGGCTACGAGACGGGGATCACGTCATACGAACTCGACGACCTGAACAAGCTCTGCCTGCAGAACGCAACCGGCTCGGGGAAGACGCTGCTGATGCACGTCAACTTCCTGCAGTTACGGCACTATGCCTCGAAGTCTCCGCTCAAGCACGACCTGACCCGGACGGTTCTGATCACGCCTAACGAGGGGCTTTCCCTGCAGCACGCGCGCGAGATGAAGGGTAGCAATATCGTCGCGTCCAGATTGCTCACTGACAGTGGTGACCTTCTCTCATCGGGCAAAAGCGGTCTACGGCAGGTGGACTATACAGAGATCACAAAACTCGGAGACACGGACGGTCCAAACGTTATCGCAACGCGCAACCTGGGTGATCAGAACCTACTTCTGGTCGATGAAGCGCACCGCGGCATGGGCAGCCAGGATGAGCGTGGCTGGTTTAGAAGTCGCGCGCGCCTTTCGGAAAAAGGGTTTGTCTTCGAGTACTCGGCGACGTTGAAAGAGGCTGTCGCAGCCGCGAAGCGCCCGGAAATCGAAGCGTCCTACGCCAAGACAATACTGTTCGACTATTCCTATCGGTATTTCTACGAAGACGGCTACGGCAAGGACTACCGCATCTTCAACCTGCCACGAACCTTCTCAGAACTTGAGTTTTCATATCTGACGGCGTGCCTCCTGAGCTTCTATCAGCAGCTTAAGCTCTATGAGGACAAGCATGGTCTATATGTGCCCTACAACATCGAGAAGCCGCTCTGGGTTTTCGTGGGTTCTAGCGTTACGAAGGCTACTGGATCAAAGGCAGAGAAGGCGACGGTTTCCGACGTCGGCAAAATCCTCGCCTTCATCGCGAACTTCCTCACGAGCGAGGGCACGTCAGCCAACGAGATCGAGCGAATCATCACCGGCAACGCACAGGTGACCGGACTGCTCGACGAGAACGGCGGCGACATCTTCGCCGGCGGTTTCGTTTACCTTCAGCATCTCATGCTTCGGGAGGGTTGGAAGCCCGGCGACCTGTTCCGTGACATCCTCGACAAGCTGTTTCAGAACCGGGCAGGTGGTGAGTTGTCGATCGCCCGGATTAAGGGCGACGAGAACGAGATCCTGCTGCGGGTCGGTCAGGCCGAAAAGCCTTTCGGCCTGATCAACGTCGGTGACGCATCTGGCTTGGCGACACATATTGCTGAACAGGGGTTCGACAACGTCACGGTCCTTGAGTTCGAATTTGCGGAGACGATGTTCGGGCAGATCAACCAGTCAAGTTCGCCTGTAAATTTGCTGATCGGCTCCAAGCGCTTCGTCGAAGGTTGGGACTCCTGGCGGGTTAGCACGCTCGGCCTGATGCATGTCGGCAAGAGCGAAGGCGCGCAGATTATCCAGCTTTTTGGTCGCGGTGTTCGTCTCAAAGGCTATGACTGGTCGCTGCAACGCAGCGGTTTCGCCACGCCCACCCACCAGCCGGAGCTCATACAATACGTTGAGACCTTGAACGTCTTTGGTATCGAGGCAGACTTCATGGAACGTTTCCGGAAGTTCCTCGAAGAGGAGGAATTGCCTCGCAACGATCAGAAGCAGGTATTTACTGTTCCCTTGACCGTCACCTATGACTTCGGCCACCGCCTGAAGGTCCTGCGTCCTCGCAAAAAGCGCGGTGATGGTCGCGAGTACGACTTCAAGCGCGATGGCGCTGTTCCGGCCCTGACGTTAGTACCTGACAAGATTCGCCAGAAAGGCGTCGAGATCGACTGGTATCCGCGCATCCAGTCTCTCGAATTTAAAAAAAGCACCAGGCTCGGCAGCAAGGAAGAGGCTGTATTCGGCGACGGGCATCTCGCATTCTTGGACTATGATGACTTGTTTTTCCGTGTCGAAAAATTTAAACGCGAACGAACCTGGTATAACTTGAATATTTCAAAATCAATGATAAGAGAACTGTTGGCTGATCGAACCTGGCACAAGGTTGTCGTGCCCTCTGGCAAGATGGAATTCTCAGACTTTGCGAACGTTGCTCTTTGGCAGGAAATGGCGGCCGAACTGCTGCAGAAATTTGCGGAAGAGTTTTATAACTACTGCAAGGCAACATTCATCGAGCCGAGGCTTGAGCTTCGCGAGATCGAAGCTGGAGATGGAAGTCTTCCAGAGGCAGACGAATATCAGCTGATCGTCGATGCCAGCGAAGCAGCGCTTATCAACGATATTCAAAGCCTCACACAGGAGCTTACCGCTCGCGTTGCCGGGATCCTCCGTGCTGGAGATTTGAAAGGCTGCTTGTTCGACACCCACCTATACGAGCCAGTGCTTCATGTCGCCAAGGGAAGCAAAATTCAAATCGCGCCCGTCTCGCTGAATGAAAGCGAGTTTCAGTTTCTCGATGATCTGAGAATCTATATCGAACGTGAGCACGACAGGCTTGCTTCGGAGGGAATCGAGCTCTTCTTGCTCCGCAATGAGAGCCGCAGTCGTGGTATCGGGTTCTTCGAAGCGGGCAATTTCTATCCCGATTTCCTGCTATGGCTGGTGAAAGACGGAAGGCAATATCTTTCCTTTGTTGAACCACACGGCCTTCAGCATGAAGGGCCTGGTCATAAGAAGATCGAATTTCATCGGGTCATCAAGGATATCCAAGCGCGGCTCGCCGGTGACAATGTGATCCTGAATAGTTTTATCGTAACGCCAACCCGTTTCGGAAAATTGAATTGGGGAAAGACAATCGACGAACTGGAGGACATGCACGTCCTCTTTATGGAAGATCAACGCGATACATACGTGGGTTCGATCATTCAGCGGATGGCAGCTTAGGAATGACGGTTGCCGTTCAGACGCGGCTTCGGTCGAAATCCGTCGCTGCCGGTCGATCCCATGACCACAGATGGACACGACACGGGGCTGGCGCTGGCCGAGCGATACGGCCTAGCATCTGGCCTAGGTCTCAACCACTCTGGTGGGCGTCGCGCTCGTCGCGGATGATTGCCGCCGCTTCATTCGGTGTGACGGCTTCAAGCCCGGCATTTCTTAATAAATGCTCGATGTAGTTCTTTTCGTGAATCGCACCGCGCTCGCGCAAGATTTCCAGAAGAGGGTCCCAGATTTTGGCTTTTGCAGGGTGCCTTCTGCAACCGCGCGGTCAAGCGCCGCAAGCTGCCGGCAGTTTAGGTAGCCGATCAAATCGCTCGCGTTGAGTTCGTATGAATCCCCGGTCCTTTTCATAACTGTGATCATAGACCGGGCGACCACCTCCGGAAACTGCGAAAATCTATGCGACTCCGACTGTTCCTATCGAGCCCTGTTCGCTCCCGGCGCGTCCTTCGGACCGGGCTCTACTCGCTGCGCTCACCGAGCCGCCGCGCGTCTCGGCCTGCCGGTCACGATCCCTCGCGCAGGTTTTTTGGTAGCCTTCGGCTGACTTTATTCCGCTGATTTTCGGAGGCTTGCGGCCCCTTGCCGTCAAGATCATTGCAAGCGACGGCGGGCGTATCCCCGTCCTTCCTCTCTGCGTTCGTGCAGGACGGGTGATCCCCCTCGACCCGCCGTCGGCCCTGACGGCCCACCCCGCTCATTGCCGCGTGGCTAGACGAGCTCATCACCCACATTCCGCCATCGCTCCTTGCCCCACTGAATGAAATCGCTGCCGGCTCCGAGAACACTTTCAGGCCACACTGGTGACGATAATAAGGCCTCGACGGGTGTCGAGTTGGGTTCCCCCTTTGAAAAGGCGGCGGAATGGATGTCGGTCTGCGAGATATGAGATGGGCGATCATCGCAGCTCAGCATCGTAGCCTGCGCAAGGCCGCCGAAAGCTTGAACGTGCGCCAATCGACATTAAGCCGCACGCTCCGCAGTCTCGAAGATCGCGTGGGAGCGGAACTGTTCGAACGAACCAATGGCGGCACCCGACCGACCGCGGTCGGCCGCGAGTTCCTCCAAGCCGCCCAGCACATCATTGAAGAAACTGACGCCGCGTTTGCAAGGCTCAAGGACATGTCGAGCGGCCAAACGGGACGACTGACGATCGGCGTCTATGTATCGCTTGCCGCAGGAAACCTGCGAGCCACGCTGGCGGAATACCATAGACGGTTTCCGGAGGTCGACATCCACACCATCGACGGCGCTCAGGATCGGCTGCTTTCTGACTTGACTGCGGGCATCGTCGACGTCGCCATCATGACGGCCTCTTGCGCGAGTTGGGAGGATCGAAAGCTGCCGCTCTGGAGCGAGCGCGTGATTGCCGCTCTGCCGGATGGACATGCGCTCTGCGAGAAGCCTGCGATCCAGTGGGCGGACCTCGCTGGACATCCAATGCTCGTCAAGCAACGCGGCTCTGGCCCCGAGATGCAAAGGCTCATCGCCGCCAAACTGGATGCGTTCGGCGAGCAGCGGCTTCTCCGTCAGGATGTCAGCTTCGATCGGTTGACGAGCCTGTCCGGCGCCGGGATCGGCATCAGCCTGATGCTCGAAGGCGCCACCGGGGCCCGATACGATGGCGTCGTCTATCGGGAGATTCATGACGTCGACGGACCTAGCCGATTCAATTTCGCGGCCTATTGGTGTGATGCCAACAAGAATCCGACGCTTAGCCCTTTTCTCGAGATCTTGCTCGAGCGCTATCCGGATCTCTCTCCTGTCGTCGCGACTGACTGAACATTGCCTGCGCGGCGCGCTTTCACGAAGACTCGATCGGTGGCCATGAAGCGCTCGATCATCGGCACGATGAGCTTGGCAGGCTCCGCGACAGGTTGCCCGTTCATTCGCCCCATCGCCTCTGCATAAGCGACGAGATCGCGATGAACGGCCGCCGGCAGTTCGACAGTGACCTTGAGCGGCTTGTCCTGGCTAAGCGGTCCGAGCTTCAGTTTCGTCATGGTTTCGCTCCCTGTCCGTAGGGCGCCAATACAAGATCGCGCGTAACGACGACGCGGACCGGAAACCCCGGCCGGATGGTCAGGGTCGGCTGGACGTTGAGCTGGTGTTGAATGATCTGCTGGCCGGTCTGGCTGATCGAGTTGGAAGCGCCCGAGCGGATCGCCTGCACCAGGTTATTCTCGTTCTGACTCGTGCCGGCTTCGGCGCCGACGCTGAGCAGCGTCGAAAGCACGGCGCCCTCGAAGAGCTTGTCCCAATGGTTGTCGACCTCGTCTTCCAGCCCGGCATAGCCGCCCGTGTCGGCGCCGGGCTGGCGTTCCATGACGATCGAGGTCCCGTCTGGCATGATGAGCCGCGTCCAAACGAGCAGCAGGCGCGACTGGCCAAAGGCGACCGAGCTGTCGTATTGGCCGATCAGCTTCGCGCCCTGAGGGATCAGCAGATATTTGCCAGTCGGACTGTCATAGACCGCTTCGGTCACCTGGGCGGTGATCTGGCCGGGTAAGTCCGAACGAATGCCTGTGATGAGCGCTGCGGGGATCACCGTGCCGGCCTGGACGACATAGGGCGACGCCTTGGTCTGGAGCCGATCGGCGCTGACCGTTCGACGGTCGGTCGAGGCATTGAGAAAGGCCGTCTTGCGGTCCTGCATGTTCTGCGCCGCGCCGGCGTCGATTGGCGGCGTCGGCGTCGCGCCCGTCGCGGCACCGGGCGCAGCCGCCAGTGCGATGGTAGGCACTGCGGGCGACGGCTGACTCGTCTGCGCGAACAGCCGGCTGACCCGCGCCGCCTCCATCTCCTGGGCGACGCGCTGCGCTTCCGCGTCCGGCGCCGCGCCAACAGTCGTCGGCGCCGCGCCGGCGTTCAGTATCGGCTTGCCGAGATCGCCGGGCAGCGGGGGCCCGAGCTGAGGAACCTGGCGCGGCAGGCCGGTATAATCCTTCGGCAGGCCGGACAGGCCCTCGGCCGACGGGCGGTTCTGAGTGCTGAGCAGCTCCTCGCCGTTCTGCGACTTGTCGTGCGGCTGAAGCGCGTAACCCAGCGCGCCGGCGATTGCGAGCGCGGAAATCCCGCCCAGGCCGATCAGAACCCTGCGCGACAGGCGAGTGACGCGCGGCGGCTCACCGCACAATCGCAGATCGGGCGGCGCGACCGACGGAGCCGCGCGATCTTCCTCTTCACTGTCCGTCACCATGACCGCGGCCTTCCATCGCTGCGCACGATGCGGACGCGCCGCTCGCTGTCCTTGTCACCGAGCCGCAGCTCGGCGGCGGCGAACAGGCGATCGACGATGTAGAAATTGCGGTTGGCGCGGTAGTTGACGAGCTCCGAGCCGCCGGCGGGTCCGATGACGAACAGCGGCGGCATCTCGCCCTGTGGGATGCCGCGTGGGAACTCGATATAGACCTTCTGACCGTCGTCGAAGGCGCGTAGCGGACGCCAGGCGGGATTGTCGCCCTGGATCGCGTAGCGGAAGTTGATCGAAGCGAGATCGATCCCCTTGTCGATCGGCGCGGCTTCCTGCGCCTCCAAATTCTGACGGCGAAGCGCGATGAGCTGGTCTTCCGGATACTGCCAGGAGACCGAAGCCATGTAGGTCTTCTCGGTCGAGCGCAGCTCGAGGAGATAAGTACGCCGGTCGGTGTTGATGACGAGGTTGGTGGTGATGTCCGGCCGTGTCGGCTTCACCAGGATGTGAATCTTTCTCGTCGCGCCCGCGCCGCTTTCGGTGTCGCCGATGATCCAGCGCACCGTGTCGCCCGCGGCGACGGGGCCAGAGCCCACCAGCTGCTCGCCCTCCTGCAACGCGACGTCGGTGATTTCGCCAGGGGCGGTGTAAACCTGATAGAGCGCGCCGGATACGAAAGGATAAACTTGGACGGCGTTGATGAAGCCGTTTCGCACCGGTTGCACGCGAGCGGCGGCGTTGGCCTGATTGACGCGCACCGCCGGATCGGGGGCCTCGGGGACGGGCTTACCGTTCCCGAGCGGCTTCAACTGCCCGGGGAGCGGCAAGGGCTTGGGCAGCTCGACGACCTTCACGGGCAACGGCGGGTCGCCCATGAGTTTGGCCAGCACGCCGTCGTCATAGTCGATGTCGGGCGGGATGAACTTATTGGCGCAGCTAGCGAGCGCCATTGCCCCAATCAGCAAGGCCGCCATTCTGCATCCGCGCAAAAACGTGATTGCGTCTTTACGCTTTCGCGGATCGGCGGGTTTGAGGAAAGCCGTCGTCCCGCCTTTACGGCGATCCGAGTTTACGGAAATGCGTGAAGCCGGATCGCCGGCTTCCATAGAAATCGGCGGGGTCATTGTCCCAGCTCCTTCGACCAGTTGACGGCGTTGACGTAGATCCCGAGCGGATTCTTGCGCAGCCGATCGGCGTTAGTGGGCGTTTGGATCGCGAGCGAAAGAATCGCGGTCCAACGCGTGGTGTCGGTGAGCGCGCCGTCCTGGTAGCGATGCTCGACCCAGGCGACGCGAAAGCTCGAGGGCGAGGCGCGGATCACGCTCGAGACGTCGATGGCGACCTGCTGCTTGCCGAGCTTCGCGAAGGGGTCGTTGGCGCGCGCATATTCGTTCAGCGCCTGCGCCCCTCCCGTCGTCGTGAAATCGTAGGCTTGGAGCCAGTTCTGCCGCACGATGATCGGATCGGCCGGCAGCGAGCGGACCATCTCGATGAAATGGGCGAGATACCAGGCGATCTCCGGATCGGACGGCGCGTAATCCGCTGTCGCTGGCGCGACCGCTTGGGCCTGCCCGAGCTTATCGACCTGCACCACCCAAGGGACGACGCTGCCGTGGGTCGATTGCCACACCAAGCCGCCGGCGAGGCCCGTCGAGAGAAAGAGCGAACTGAGGGCCATCAGCCGCCAGTTCTTCGCCTGCACTCGGGCTGAGCCGATGCGTTCGTCCCAGGCCTGGGCGGCGCGCTGATAGGGCGTCTCCGGCTCGGGGGTGCGCCCATAGCGCACCGACGATCGGCGGAAGATCGACATCTCCTATTCTCCTTCCGAGAGATCGATGGAATGGCCGCCGCCATGGCTGTCGCCGGACCGAAGGGCGTGGCCCGCGGTCTCTGCGCCCTGGAAAAGGGTCTGATTGCGCTTCATGCGCTGGGCCCAGGCGGGCACGCCGGCATCGTTTGGGGCCACAGCCTCGCCACTACCAACGATGCCGCTGCTGGCGGCTCCCATGGTCGAGGCGCCGCCGGTCGCGGTGAATCCGGAGCGGGCGCCGGCGGCGAAGCTCTCCTGGAGCGAGCTCGCGGCGCGGGATGCGGCCCGGCGCATGGGGGCGACAGCCGACGCGCCCGCCGCGCGACCCACGCCGGCGAGGCCCGACGCAACGCCAGCGGCGCCGGACTCTCCAAGAGAAGCGAGGCTGTAAGCGGAGGCCGCGCCGCCCGCCATCGCCGCCCCACCGCGCGCCGCGGCGGCCGCGCCGGATACGGCGCCCACCCCTCCCCTTCCGGCGAGACCCAGCGCCGCGCCGCTGGCGATGGTCGTGCCGGCGACGGCGAGGCCCGTGCCGACGACGGCGCCCGCGCCAAGCTGCGGCGCGCCGGAAATGAGGCCCGTGGCGATGCCGGGACCGAAGATGCCGAGGCCCAAGATCGCGAGGGCCGCGAGCACGACGGAGAGGGCCTGCTCGATCGTCGGCTGGCCGCCGCCGTAGCCTGTCGTGAACTGCGAGAAGAGACCCGTGCCGATGCCGACGATGACGGCGAGCACCATCACCTTCACGCCGGAGGCCACGATGTTGCCGAGCACCTTCTCGGCGAGGAACGCGGTCTTGTTGAAGAGGGCGAAGGGAATGATGACGAAGCCCGCGAGCGTCGTGAGCTTGAACTCGATCAGGGTCACGAAGAGCTGCACCGCCAGAATGAAGAAGGCGATCAGCACTGATAGCCAGGACACCATGAGCACGGCGATCTGGACGAAGTTCGAAAAGAAGCTCGCAAACCCCATCATTTGGCTCGCCGCATCGAGCAGCGGCTGACCGGCGTCGAGGCCGACCTGCGCGAGATGGCCGGGCTGCAGGAATGTCGCGGCAGAGATCGACGAGCCCCCGGCCTTCAATCCGAGGCCCGCGAAGCTGTTGAAGACGACGCCGGAGAGGTTGTTGAAGTTGGTGATGATGAAGGCGAAGAAGCCGACGTAGAGGGTCTTTTTCACCAGCCGTTGCAGGATGTCCTCATCCACGCCCCAGGCCCAGAAGAGCCCGGCGAGCGTGATGTCGATCACGATCAGCGTCGATGAAAGGTAGCCGACCTCGCCTTTGATCAGGCCGAACCCGGAATTGATGTAGGTCGTGAAGGTGTTGAGGAAGGTGTCGATGACGCCGACGTTGTTCATCGCGCCCCTCCGGATTGAGGAGCAGATGATGATGGTGTGGCCGGCGCGGTCGCTTCATGCGCGGGGGGACTTCGCAGCGGCCGCGCCGGCCTGCCGAAGAAACGCCTGCGGTTCTCATTCCAGACCGCCAGACAATAGGGATCTTCGGCATCGCTAGGCCCGAGCGCGCTGCAATGGCGCAGCTCGGACGAAAGGTCATCGGGTGTTTCAGCGGAGGGCAGATCGACTACGGAGGGCGCCGCCGCATGCTGATGCGTCGCGATCAGCGCAGCGAGGATTGCGGCGATGAGGACGCCGATCGCCGCAATACGGAAGCTGTCCGGGCGCCCCATGATCCAGAGCCTCAGCTGCCGCTAAACATGGTGACGCTGCCTGGCACATAGCCCGTGCGCGTCGAGAAGGTCTTGTACTGCTGCTGCCCCTGCGCCTCCGTCGATGCGGCTCGCGCCTGCTCCAGCGCATCGGCCCGGCTTTTGGCGGAAAGCACCGCCACGAGATCGGAAAGCTGTTGGGATTGCAGGGCGAGGAGCTGATTGCCGGCCTGGGCGGCCTGAAGCGCGCCGGTTGCGGACTGGCTCGCCGAGACGAGCGAGGACATCGCGCTCGAATTGCTCGAGATGTTGCCGACGACGCCGGCCTGAATCTTGAGCGAGTCCTGGAAGGCGCCGACCGAGTTCTGCCAGCGCGTCTGTGCCGAGGCGAGCATGGCGCTGGTCGGGCCCGCGCCCGCGGCGGCGCCATAGTTGGCCGAATAGGCTTGCTGGATCTGCTGGACGTTGAAGGCGATGTTCTGCGCCTGGCCCAGCAGCGCCTGCGTCCGGGCGATGGACGACTGAAGCTGGGTCAGCGTCGACATCGGCAGGCTCGCGAGATTGCGCGCCTGATTGACCAGGCTCTGGGCCTGGTTGGTCAACATTTGGATCTGGTTGTTGATCTGCTGCAGCTCGCGTGCGGCCGTCAGCACGCTTTGCGCATAGTTGTTGGGATCGAACACGATCCATTGCGCGGAGGCCGGCGCGGCGACGGCGAGCGTGAGGGCGACGGCGCTTGCCACTGCCAGGGCGCGGAGCTTATTCATGGCGAGATCTCCAGGTTCGAAAGATTGGGGATGAGATCGGCCGCCCAAGCGAGATCGCGCTCAGTGAGCCAGGATTCGACGAAGGCCTCTCGCCCGTGCTCGGCGAGAAGCCGCTCGATCGCGGCGTGATCGCTCTTCGACGATGCGGCGCAGAAGGCGAGCGCGACGGGGCCGAGGCCGAGCTCGAACAGGCGATTGCCGCGGCGGGATTGGCAGTAGTAGTCGCGCTTGGGCGTCGCGCGGGCGATGATCTCGATCTGCCGGTCGTTGAGACCGAAGCGGCGATAGATGGCGGTGATCTGGGGCTCGATCGCGCGTTCGTTCGGAAGGAAGATGCGCGTCGGACAGCTCTCGACGATGGCCGGCGCAATATTGCTGCCGTCGATATCCGACAGCGACTGAGTGGCGAAGACGACGGAGGCGTTCTTCTTGCGCAGCGTCTTCAGCCACTCGCGAAGCTGCTGGGCGAAGGCCGGGTCGTCGAGGACGAGCCAGCCCTCGTCGATGATGAGCAACGTGGGCCTTCCGTCGAGTCGTCCCTCGATGCGGTGGAACAGATAGGTGAGGACAGCGGGCGCGGCCGCCGTGCCGATCAAGCCCTCGGTCTCGAAGGCTTGCACGGAGGCGAAGCCGAGCTGCTCGCCTTCAGCGTCGAGCAGCCGGCCGGAAGGGCCGCCGATGCAATAGGGCTGCAATGCCTGCTTCAGCGCGGTCGATTGCAGCAAGACCGCGAGGCCGGTGATCGTTCGCTCCTGAACCGGCGACGACGCCAGCGAGGTCAGCGCCGACCAGACGTGTTCCTTCGCGGTCGGGCTGATCGTGACGCCTTCCTTAGCGAGGATGGCGATCACCCATTCAGCCGTCCAGGCGCGCTCGAATGGATCATCGATGCGCGCCAGCGGCTGGAGCGAAACAGAGTGCTCCGATCCGGCCGAGAGGCTGCCGCCGAGGTCATGCCAGTCGCCTCCGCAAGCGAGCGCCACTGTCCGGATCGATCCGCCGAAATCGAAGGCGAAGATCTGGTTGTGCCGATAACGACGAAACTGCATCACCATCAGCGACAGCAGCACGGACTTGCCGGCGCCGGTCGGCCCGACGATCAAGGTGTGGCCGACATCGTTGACATGGAGCGAGAAACGGAACGGCGTCGAGCCCTCGGTCTTGCCGAAGAAGAGCGGCGGCGCTTTGAAGTGCTCGTCCCTTGCCGGCCCGGCCCAGACCGCCGAGAGCGGGATCATATGCGCCAAATTCAACGTCGAAACCGGCGGCTGGCGGACATTGGCATAGGCGTGGCCCGGAAGGCTCCCGAGCCAGGCCTCGATCGCATTCACCCCCTCCGGCATGCAGGTGAAATCGCGACCCTGGATCACCTTCTCGACGAGGCGGAGTTTTTCGGCGGCGATCGGCGCGAATTCGTCCCAGACGGTGACCGTGGCGGTGACATAGGCTTCGCCAACGTCGTCGGAGCCGAGCTCCTGCAAGGCGAGATCCGCATCCGCCGCCTTGTTGGCGGCGTCGGAGTCGACCAGCGTCGACGCCTCGTTGGTCATCACCTCCTTGACGATGGCGGCGATCGACTTGCGCTTGGCGAACCATTGCCGGCGGATTTTCGTCATCAGCTTCACCGCCTCGGTCTTGTCGAGCAGGATCGCGCGGGTGGACCAGCGATACGGGAAGGGGAGCCGATTGAGCTCGTCGAGAATGCCGGGATGGGTCGCCGTCGGGAAACCGACCACGGTCAGGGTGCGCAGATGACGGTTGCCGAGCCGTGGCTCGAGGCCGCCGGCGAGCGACTCATCCACGAGCAGCACGTCGAGATGCATCGGCGTCTCGGGGACGCGCACCCGCTGTTGCTTGGTCGAGATGGTGGAATGCAGGTAGCTCAGTGTCTCGCTGTCATCGAGCCATCCGACCTCGGGCATGAAGCCTTCGACGAGCTGAAGAACGCGGTTGCTCCGATCGACGAAGCCGCGCAGCAGCTCCCACGGATCGACTCCGGTCTGTGCGCGGCCCTCGTAAAGGAAGCCCTCGACGCGTGAGGCGTCCTCGGCCGGCGGCAGCCAAACGAAGGTCAGAAAATGCCGGCTCTCGAAATGGGCGCCCGCCTCCTCGAAGGCGTCCTGCCGTTCGAGATCGACCAGCGCCGACGCTGCATCCGGAAAACTGCTGCGCGGATAGGTCCTGGATGCGATCCGCTGCGCCTCGACGAAGACGGCCCAGCCGGAGCCGAGACGGCGGAGAGCGTTGTTGAGCCGCGCCGTCACGCCCACCAGCTCGGCGGGCGTCGCGCTATCGAGATCCGGTCCGCGGAAATGCGCCGTGCGCTGGAACGACCCATCCTTGTTGAGGACGACGCCCTCGGCCACGAGCGCCGCCCACGGCAGGAAGTCGGCGAGGCTCGCGGGATGTTTGCGGTATTCGGCGAGGTTCAGCATGGCCGCCTCACACGCCGAAGTAAGCGGGGTAGCGCAAATGCAGGCGCACCACATCGACGAACTGCGGGTCGCGTTTGGCGGCCCAGACGGCGGCGGTATGACCCACGACCCAGATCAGCGCGCCAGGAATCCAGAGCCGAAGACCCAGCGCGATGGCTGCCGCGAGCGTGCCGTTGGCGATCGCCACAGTTCGGGCGCCCCGCCCATCAGGATCGGGTCGGTGAGCGCGCGGTGGACCGGCGCGAAGAAGCCGGGCACGTCCGGATCGACGATCGCGGCCATCAGATCAGCGCTCCGCCCGAGAAGGAGAAAAACGAGAGGAAGAAGCTCGACGCCGCAAAGGCGATCGACAGGCCGAATACGATCTGGATCAGTCGGCGGAAGCCCCCCGACGTGTCGCCGAAGGCGAGCGTCAGGCCGGTCACGGTAATGATGATGACCGAGATGATCTTGGCGACCGGGCCCTGCACGGATTGCAGGATCTGATTGAGCGGCGTCTCCCACGGCATGGAAGAGCCGGAGGCGTGTGCCGCCGACGCGTAGGCCAGCAAGAGCGCAGTGAGCGCGATCAGGGCGCCGACACGGCGACGGACGCGATGGGCGTCGGACAGCATGCGGATCATGACGGTTCTCCCGAAAGTGACAGGTCGCCGCCCGCCGCGGCGGAGAGAACGCGGTAGTCGCCGGTGGCGGGATCGAGGCCGGCGACGTTGGCGAGCTCGGCAAGGCGGCGTTCCGCGCCGCGGCCGCGCAGCACGGCAACCACGTCGATGGTTTCGGCGATGAGCGCCTTGGGCACGGTGATGACGGCTTCCTGGATGAGTTGTTCGAGACGGCGCAACGCGCCGAGCGCCGTTCCGGCGTGGATGGTGCCGATGCCGCCGGGATGACCCGTGCCCCAGGCTTTCAGGAGATCCAGCGCCTCGGCGCCTCGCACCTCGCCGATCGGGATACGGTCGGGTCGCAGGCGCAGCGAGGAGCGAACGAGATCGGAGAGCGAGGCGACGCCGTCCTTGGTACGCAGCGCCACGAGGTTCGGCGCGCGGCATTGCAGCTCGCGCGTATCCTCGATCAGCACCACACGGTCGGTCGTGCCGGCGATCTCGGCGAGCAGCGCATTAGTGAGCGTTGTCTTGCCGGTCGAAGTGCCGCCAGCGACGAGGATGTTCTTCCGCGCGGCGACGGCCTTGCGCAAGACGGTCGCCTGATCGGCCGCCATGACGCCAGCGGCGACGTAGTCGTCGAGCGTGAAAACCGCGACGGCGGGCTTGCGTATCGCGAAGGCCGGCGCAGCGACGACCGGCGGGAGCAATCCCTCGAACCGCTCCCCCGTCACGGGGAGCTCGGCGGAGACGCGCGGTCGTTCGGCATGAACCTCGGCGCCGACATGGTGCGCGACGAGGCGCACGATCCGCTCGCCGTCGGCTGGGGACAGCGTCCGCCCGCTATCCTCGAGCCCGCTCGACAGCCGGTCGATCCAGAGCCGGCCGTCGGGATTGAGCATCACCTCGACGATGGACGGATCTTCGAGGAAGGTCGCGATCGCGGGGCCAAGCGCGGTGCGCAGCATGCGCGCGCCGCGAGAAGAGGCCTCGGAAGAAGCAAGTGTGACCGCCACGATCATCCCCGTCGGATGCCGATCGCGATAAGCGATCAGCGACGGGGATGATTAGAAAAGGCAATAGATGGAGCAGTTCAACAAGGTTCTGGCTGGCGTAGCAGCGCGGCGTAGAGGAAAGAAAAAATACTTGCTGTGCGCGGCGGTTGCTTTGGGTGATGGGCGGCTGGGGGCGAGGGCCGCCGATTCGCTACGGACCGCGCGATTCGAAGACTCACCACGATGAACGTCCAGGGCCGGCTGAAACAAAACCGGCAGAATTTGACAATCGGCATGCGGAGAATTTCGCACAGCGCGCTCTATCGACGAATGGCCGAATTATTGCGCGCGACGATCTGGATGGGAGTTCGTATCGCCGCAGATAAAAATGTCCCCGAACCGAGCGGCATTGCCTCATTTATTATGTTCCCGATTCGAGGGGCTGGTGAGGCCCGTCGCGGAGCTGGGCAGGATTGCGCAGCGGCCGGCCGGCGCCCTCGACCTTCTTGATCGCGGTCTTGCGCGGGTAGCTGTCGACGCTCAAGCCAACGGAACCAATTGCGCCCAGACACGTTTTTAAAAAGATGAGTACAAATCTAAAAAGATGAGCACAAAAAATTGTGATTGAGGCGACTCCCAAGGGAGGGTATTACAATGCCATCAGTGACTTACGACGGCAACGGCAGCGATGGCGGCAGTCCCCCGATAGACCCGAACAGTCCCTATGCCGTCGGCGCTAAAGTGACCGTCCTCCCGGTCGGCTCATTGACCAAGACGGGCGCCATATTCGCCTACTGGAACACCCAGGCCGACGGGAGCGGTACGTTCTACGGCTGGCCCGTCGCGGGCACATTCACGATGCCGGCTACCGACGTTGTCCTCTATGCCCAATGGCTGGTGACCACTGGCCTCACGAACGGCGGGGTCACTGCGCACTACGCCTTCGCTTACGACAGCTCGCTGGCGGGCAGCGTGGAGCCCACGCGCACAGAAGCGCTTCTGCAATTGGTCGGGGGCGTCCCGGTGGTCGAAGGCGACTACAACTTGATGGCGAACACGTGGTTCCCGGGCGTAGGTCCCGGGCGCCCGTTGCCGATTCATGTCTATGTCACCAGGCTGACCGGCGGAGCCCACAACGCCACCAACGTCACCCTGATGCCGAACGGGACCGACCCCAACGAGCTGCGTTCGCTTCTGGTGGCCGAGCTGACCGAGAGTTTCATGTTCAGCCAGCACAAGGGCTGGGGGTACGCGGGCGGGTCAACCAGCGAGCAGAGCTGCGGCGAGGCGCTTTCCCTGTTCCTCACTGAACAGTTCCAGCTCCAAAGCGGAATAGCGTTTACGTCCAACAACACCAGCAATACCTGGCTGAACAGCTCATTGCCGGCCAGCAATCCCAGCTCGACGCGCTACTATGACAAGACCAGCTCGTCGCAAGGATACGACTATGGATCGCGGTTCGACTATGTCAACAAAACGCTTGATTGGGCGGGCAATGGTCCTGGGACGGGCTGCGGTATGCTTTTTCTCTACTACCTCTTTCACCAGCTCGGCTTCCAGATCCCTGCGATCATCGCCGCCGCCCCCGGCTTCGATTCGAACGGCCAGCCGGTGACCGGCAGCTGCCTGCGCGGTGTTTACCAGAACCTGACCGGCGACACGTCCGATCCCTTCCCCTTCTTTGCCCAGCTTCTGGCGAACGCCTATCCGCCTGACCTGGTGACTTCCATTCCCGGGTCGAATCCGGACGATCCTTGGCCGTTGGCCAGGTTCGGATTTTGGGGCGTCAAGGATACTTTTGGTCCGGACGAGGTGAGGGATTTGCTCAAACCGCCGTCCAGTGGCGTCTACCCGAATGGATTTTCCCTCTCGCTCGAGGGCTTCAACACCCAGGTCCTCGGAACGACGGTGCCAAGCCCGCCGCCGACAATCGCCTTTGGCGGCGTCACGGCGGTTCCGGCCGCGTCCGGAGCGCTCACCATCCAATTCTCCAATCCAAATATTCCGCAACGCATGCTGTTTAATTACGATATCCAATTCACCCCACCTTTGGGGACTTTCCCCGCCACCGGACAGCTCCCGACCCCAGCGCAAGGGAGTGCGTCGATCAAAGTGCTCGGCACGACTTTCGACGCCACAACGGAGTTCTTCTTTCTCGCGGGGGCGGATCCCTACTTCACCAACGTGCAGCGGACCACGTCGTCGGGCCTTGTCGGCAATCAAAGCGCACCGTGGCTGAGCCAGGACTTGCGCGTCTTTACCGCGACGCCCGGGCAACCCGGCAAGCAGATTCCGGTGCCCTCGCCTGAATACGTCGCCCCGCCGCAGTCCCCTGTTCCGCCGGGGGCGCCATCCTTTGTCGAAAACAACGCCTACGGCAATTACGATATACAGGGCGCTTACACTTACATTACCAACCTGATCGCCTATTTGAATAAATACTACGGCGATCCGTCGAAAGTTGATCCGTTCGATATCAGCAATTCGATCCTGCCGGGACAGCTCACCGCCTACACAGGCGATTTGTCTGTGACGCCGGGAACGCTGGAGAACTTTGCGATCTACAACAACTACAATTTCGCGATCGCGCGGGTGCGCCTCCAAGGCGTCGCCGGACCGAACGGGGCCACGCCCGGCGTTAAGGTGTTCTTCCGGCTTTGGCAGACACAGACCGCGGACACCGACTGGAACCCTGGCTATACCTATCTGAGCGACGATCCGACGGGTCTCAATCCACAATATCCGAAAGCGCCGTCCGACAATCACACGATTCCATTCTTCGCAACGGCCAACTACCCGGTTTTGGATGACATGCCGAATAATCAGACAATTACGATTGAGCAAGGCGATACGCAATGGGCGTATTTTGGCTGCTTCCTAAATCTCTACGACGGAAATTTCGAGGTCAATAATCAGTCGGTGCAACAGCAATTCGCGAAAGGGACGCACCATTGTCTTGTCGCGGAGATCGCTTATGCGGGGGCGCCGATCGAAAACGTCAACAACACGACTGAAACCACCGAGAATAGCGCCCAGCTGGCGCAGCGAAACGTGCAGGTGACGACCTCGGCCAATCCCGGCAACCTCGCGACCCATCGCATCCCGCAGACTTTCGATATCCGGCGGAGCGATCCAACTGCGACTGGACAGGGATCGTCGACGCAACCCGACGAATTGATGATCGATTGGGGCAACACGCCCGAGGGATGCCTCGCCAGCATCTACTGGCCGGGCGCGGTCGCGGCCGACATCCTGTCGATCGCGTCACGGCTCTATGGCTCCCAAGTGCTTTCGGCTGCGGACAGCCACACGATCCAATGCACGACAACCCGAAACGTGACCTATGTTCCGATCCCTCCGGGGACCGGAGAGAGCCTCGCGGGCCTGCTGACGATCGATTTGCCATCGACTGTGGTTAAGGGACAGGAATTCAACGTCTTGATACGCCGGATCGGCACGCGGCAGGTCGCCATCGCGCCTCCGCCCCCGCAAACTCAGGCCAGGACGCGGGCGCGTTCAGGCAGAGCTCGGGCGAGGCACGCGGCGGCGTCGGCAGCCAGCCTCTTGAATCTCACGACGGAACGCTACGTCGTCGGGTCTTTCCAGGTGAAGATCCCCGTCACGACCAAGGAGGCGATGCTTCCTGCCGAAGAGACCACCCTCGCCATCTTCAAGGCCCGCCTTGGGGTGATGTCCCCGACGGACCGTTGGTATCCTGTGCTGCGGCGGTACATTGGGCTCCTTTCGGCTCGGGTGAATGGACTGGGTGGCAACGCGAACGCTATTCCGCCCTCGTTCGGTGGGTACACGACCGGCGCGCCGATCTGCGACGAACGCAAGTTGGAGTTCACCGGCAAGATCTGCGAGGTGATTTTCGACTGTTTCGGCGATTTCGTCGGCTTCGTGCTGTGCACATGCTCGGAGGACCATCGCTTCCACACCCGCGAGCGCGCGATCTGCGACATCGTTCTGCGCGCCTGCAAGGAGCGGCTGCAGGTGTCGGTCTTCGTGGAGCGGGGACGGGATCACAAGATCAAAGAACTGGTCATCAGGTGCTGATGTCTCATCGAGAGAGTTTTCAGCGCGGGGTCTCGGAGTTGAAGTGTAGGCACCCGGCCTTCGTCGGACGGGTCACCGGGCGCCGCCCGGCACCCTCTACCTACGCCGCGATGTCAGCGGCAGCTTTCTTGACCCCTGTCGCCTGGACCGCCTTCCAGCGCGAAGGCAGCATTTCGTCGATGCGAGGATCGACCCGCCGAGGGGATGCTTTGCTGGCGGGCCTTTCTTGAGATGCGGTCGCTGCGGACGGAAAATCCAGGTCTACTATGGCGGCAGCGGCAATCGGCGCTCGGTGTGCTACGCTTGTCGCGGCGGGTTCAGCGATCGTGCGGTGCCGAGCTGCATCTCCTTCGGTCCCGACGCGCTGCGCTCTTCGCGACGAACCGCTTCGCACTTGCAACCTCCGCGTTTGAGGAGTTGTGAAATCGTCGTCGGTGATCGACATGGCCGCAGCGCCGACGCGCAACTTCTCGGCAAGGCTCCGGTCGAATCCCCACATTAATTCTCACTCGCCTCCTCAGGTATCTCCTGCCTCAGCTTCGGCCCCTGACTGAGCCGCCGGCCCAATGCGGCGACGAAATTGTCATAGCGTGCGCCCGCCTGGGCCCGCGCCGCCTTCGCGGCAGGTTCGGGAAGCGGCGGCGTGGTGGTGAGCCAGAAGCGGATGAACAAGGCGAGCGTCTCGACGGCGATGCCGACGTCGCGCTCGAGCCGCGCCAAGCGTCGGTCCTGTTGGTCGAGCCGCTTAGCGATAGCGGCCTCTTTTCGCTCGTCGGCGTCCGGCGACAGGAAGGAGGCGATCGCCGCTTCGGCGATGAGCGACATCGATTGCTCTCGCCGCGCCGCATAGGCCGACAGGGCCTGCATGAGCGTCGGATCGAGATAGACGGAAATCTGGACCTTCTTCTTCGGCGCGGCCATGCGGGCCTCACATTCCGAGATCGTCGCCAGGATCGAGCGCGGCTTGCTGGGCGAGTCCCCGCATGAGGTCGTTCATTCGGCCGATCCGTGGGGCGTCCTCGTCGGACTCATCGATTTCGTCGAGCGCAAATTCGTTCTCAACCGGCGTCTTCGTCTCGACGGCGCGTTGACCGAGTTCGGGCTGTCGCCGGCGATCTGTGTGCTTTGGATCTTCGTCGTCGGTCTCTTCCCCGTCGCGTGTGGCCGGAGCTGGCGGGCGCGGCGGCAATGGACGGGAAGTCCAATCGTCGGGCCGTGCTTCCTTGGGCCGCGTCGGCGCAGGCGGCGGCAGGATGCGCTCCTGAAATCGTTCATCCTCGTAATAGCGGGCCTTCTTCGCGCGGATGGGATGGATACCCGATACCATGACGATCTCGTCGGTCGGCGGAAGCTGCATCACCTCGCCCGGCGTCAGCAGCGGACGCGCGGTTTCCGAACGGGAGACCATGAGATGCCCGAGCCAAGGGCTAAGCCGGCTGCCGGCATAGTTCTTCATGGCCTTCATCTCCGTCGCGGTGCCGAGCGCGTCACTGACCCGCTTGGCGGTGCGTTCGTCGTTGGTCGCGAAGCTGACGCGTACGTGGCAATTGTCGAGGATCGAGTTGTTGGGGCCGTAGGCCTTCTCGATCTGATTCAGCGATTGCGCGATCAGGAAGCTCTTGATGCCATAGCCCGCCATGAAGGCGAGCGCGGACTCGAAGAAGTCGAGCCGGCCGAGGGCGGGGAACTCATCGAGCATCAGCAGCAATCGCCGTCGGCCGGCCTTGGCCTGCAGGTCCTCGGTCAAGCGCCGGCCGATCTGATTGAGGATCAGACGGATGAGCGGCTTGGTGCGATTGATGTCCGAGGGCGGGACGACGAGATACAGTGTCGTAGGCCAATCGCCGGCGACGATGTCGCCGATCCGCCAGTCGCAACGCCGCGTCACCTCCGCGACGACGGGATCGCGGTAGAGACCGAGGAAGGACATGGCCGTGCTCAACACGCCGGACCGTTCGTTGCCCGACTTGTTCAGGAGCTCACGCGCGGCGGACGCGACGACGGGGTGCACGCCGGCTTCGCCGAGATGCGCCGTCCGCATCATGTCGGAGAGCGTCGACTTGATCGGCCGCTTGGGATCGGACAAGAAGGCCGCGACGCCCGCGAGCGTCTTGTCTACTTCGGCGTAAAGGACGTGGAGGATGGCGCCGACCAGCAGCGCATGACTCGTCTTCTCCCAATGGTTTCGTTTCTCGAGGCTGCCTTCCGGGTCGACGAGAATGTCGGCGATGTTCTGGACATCGCGCACCTCCCACTCGCCGCGGCGGACCTCGAGCAGCGGATTGTAAGCCGATGACTTCGCGTTGGTCGGGTCGAACAGCAGCACGCGGCCGTGCCGCGCACGGAAGCCAGCGGTGAGCTGCCAATTCTCGCCCTTGATGTCGTGAACGATCGCTGAGCCCGGCCAGGTCAAGAGCGATGGGATGACGAGGCCGACGCCCTTGCCGCTCCGGGTCGGCGCGAAGCATAGGACGTGCTCCGGACCGTCGTGGCGCAGGTAGCTGCGGAGATAACGACCGAGCACCACACCATCGGGTCCGAGCAGGCCGGCTTGCTCGATCTCCTTCGTCTGCGCCCATCGCGCTGAACCATAGGTCTCGACGTTCTTCGCCTCGCGGGCGCGCCAGACGGACATTCCGATCGCAACAGCGGCGGCGATGATCCCGCCCGACGCCGCGATATACGCCCCCTCATCGAAGATCGACGGCGCATAGGCGTCGTAGCCGTACCACCACCAGAAAAAGGCCGGCGGCGGGTAAAAAGGGAAATGCAGAACCTCGAACCAGGGACGTCCGAGCTCGGGTTGAAATCCAAGGCGCCACGCCGTCCACTCCGTCGTGCTCCAGATCGTCAGCAGGACGATAGCGAAGACGGTGATGACCTGGCCCCAGAGAATTTTGGTCGCGGACACTGACAGCTCTCCTTTCAAATCAGAGAGATCGGCATCCAACTGCGTGCAACGCAAGCGAGACTTGCGACGGTTCGCACCCAATCGCACTGGCGCGAAAAATTACTGGAGAGAGCGTAACCGGGCTCCGGATCAATTATCGACGAATGCTGCATTGGGGCTCGGGGCAGTAGCGCTCGATCACACTTCGCCGGCTCGCTCCATTACGGTCTTTACGAAGACCGCCGACAGAGTATAGCCCGACTGCGCCGTTGATCGAGGATCGGCGCTACCGCAGGAATGAGGCGCTGCTTGACGCCGAGCAGAAGCGCGGCGCTACCGATTACCGTCAGTCCATTGCTTCCCGTACCCGAGAACGGGCCTATGCCTTTGCGAGCGGACCAGTTTGACCCATTGCAGGCCCTAAGAACGTCCGCTCTCGGGCAGAAACGTGTATTGCTGGTTGGTCTAGGTAGGCCGTAGCTGACCGGCAGCTAGCGATGGTACCCTTGTTGCCGCCCGAAGCATGACGGAGGCGCGGCTTATGCTTCAAAAGTTCCAAGCCGCATCATCCGAGTCCAGCTTGTCCCTAATTCAACATTCTGCAACCGCCGCAGGGAGTTTAGGTGAAGAGGGCCGGGCATCCCCAGCAGAGGATGTTGTCCAGAATTTCTGCGACGTGGCCGTGAGCGAATTGTTCGGTCGCCGCCAGACCCGGCGCCACACTCTCGAGTTCCTCAAGAAGGGCGGTCTGATTTCGCATGACGTCCGTGGCGGCCTGAAACGCCACGTTCACCGGGTGGGCCCTTAGTCGGCTCGCCAGGGAGCAGCCGAAGGCGAGCGCTGCGTAATGGTCGATTGGCCAGAGATGGGCGATGACCTGCTGGTTGGGTGAGCAGAGTTCCTGCGCCAACCCGATCCGTGCCATCCCATCCATAGTTTGTGCCGATCCACTGCTGCACACATTGAGCACGAAGAGACGGCGACCCGCGGAAGGAACGGCGAAGGATGCGATCTGCGGAATAGGAAGCAGATCGCCTGAATCCATGACGAGGCCACTCTCCCAAATGCTGTAGGGCGAGTGCTCTCCGTGACCAATTACCCAGAGCACATCAGGCTCTGGATCCTCGTAGAATTCCTTGAAGGCCGCCGCATCCAACCGACCTTCACGCACCTTCAATTTCCAACCCGGCATCTGTGCCGTGGCGCGTAGGCACTCGAGCTCCGGTTCCGTGAGTTGGGTTGCGCCAGGCCACACACTCAGAACTTCGATTGGCCTGTCGGGAGCGGCGGCCGCAAGACTCGCCTCCAGAGCGGCAAATCTGCCTGTTTCGAGGCGGAAGAGGCTCTGGAGAGGATCGCGATGGCCTGGCAGCACCACGATGGACCGTGGTACGAAGTCATGCGGCAACTGCTCAGCTAGTCCGCGCAGTTGGTAGTGCCCTTCGACGGCGTCGGCAAGGGCCTGCCCATTCTCGAAAGCGGGTATGCCGGCGCGGCGTTGGTCGAAGTCTACGATGCGGTCGCCCGCGGGGCCTCGGAAGTAGTCCGAGAGTCCATTCGAAATGCTGACGAGCAGTGCCTCCAGGCTGCCGCCGATATCAGCATGCGGAGCGAACCAGCGTCCGTTCGGCCAAACATAGGCGACCCCATCTCCATGGTTGGGGCAGACGAAAAGGACATTGGCATCGCCTCGTTCCCAGTCGGCTGTGCCGTACCATGCCCAAAGTGCGTCCAGGATATCTTCGACCGATCCCACTCTTGTGAGGCAATAGATGAGCGGCATCAGGATTGAGGCGCGGGATTCGAGGGAGATTAGAGCCTCGGCGCGCGGGGATTTTTCGCGATAGAAGGTGGATAGGCGGCGGATCTCCGCGAGGATGTCGGTCCTGTTCGCCGTCCAGGAAGCGAGGTCCTCGGTTGCCACAGCCATTGCCTGGAAGACCTCGTGCTCCCGAAGATGGTCGCGCCTATTCTCGAGCAGATGCCGCGCCCACCGAACAGGCGTGCGATCCGTCCATTGAGCCGCAGGCGTGAGGAAGAGCATCTCAATCTGCGCCTTGGTCTCTGGGTCGACGAAATCCTGTTGCGCGATCTGGAACAACGCTCTGGTCAGGGTCTCTGCGCCGGAGTGGGCTCGCGTGGTCGCCCAGTTGGCCATCGCGATCGTCGCGTTGACGCCCGCGCGCAGATCGCCCTTCTCCAGTGCGATCAGGACGACGCGGGTCGAGTAGCCAAAGAAATCCCCGCAGTGGTTGTCGAGGCCGCCGAATTTGCGAGCGAGCAGATAGGCGATGTAGATCCAGTCCACGACGAAGGGCAGCACTGCCTCATTGAGCGCATCCGGCGCGCCCTCATAGGGTGGTAGCGCGTAGTTCGCCTTGTTTACTCGTGCCGCAGGGTCGTGCCCCCGGGATATCCCCCAGAGAACCCAACCATAACAGTCTCCAAGCTGGCCTATCGCCAGGGTTCGCTGGGCCGGAATGATTGCCACGATGAAACGGACACAGTCGATGCAGCTGGCGGTCGCGTGGTCTGGCGCATGGGCAGTTTGCTCGATAATGTCAGCCTGTACTAAGGCCGCGAATGCGAGCATCTGGCCGTCGCCCTCTTCAATCAGTCGGTGCTGGGTTTCGACGAGCAAGTTGCAGACGGCCACGCCGCGTTGTCGCCAATCGAACTCGTCATACCACCGGGCGATTTGCGGATACGCGGCAGAGGTGAGCGGAAAGGCCTCTGACAGCTTCATCGTCTTCATATCACCGCTTCTTCGCTCCGTCCGCGGCGGTCGTGATGCCGCTTCGTGGGCGCAACAATAAATCGGCTTGACCTAGGGGCCTTTCAACTGCGTCAAGGACCGCTCAACCCGGTGTGCTTCGGCGACGCCGACTTGGACTAGCCGAGCGAGAAGGTCATCTATCTGCGCCCGCAGGGGATGGGTTTCTGCCCGGAGTGCATGGTCGGACGTCGTCACTGGCTCCAGCCATCGAGCCAAGCGTGCTCCAAGCCCGCCATCGACCCAGTGCGGCGCGTTGCTGGGTTGCCTACGGAGCCGAGTCAGTGCGCTCGACAAGAAGAAGACCGTGTGCTCCATGGTTTGGCTCCATATTTGTTCCCCTTTTTGATAGCGCAATTTAACTCCCCAATCAAACTCGTTCGTCCCTCTATAGGCCGAGCCCCCGGTTGCGTCCAAAGCCCCAGTCCACGCCGCCATCGTCCCGAGCGACGCCCGAGACATGGCGGCCGAGCTGCTTTTCGAGCGACGGGGTCCAGGGCACGAGCTGGAAGCCGAGGCCGTCATCGATCATGGCGAAGCGGCCGGAGGCGAGCGCGAAGCGCTGCCGGTAGGTTCCGGCGACATACTCTCCGGTGGCGACGGCGTTGAACGGCTGGCCGGCTTCCACTGCGAGCCGCTCGCCTAGGGCTTCGACCTCCCGGCGCCGGAGCGTGCCGATCAGATTTTGGGAGAAGACGATTCCCTGCGCCCGGCGCTCGGCAAGTCCCTGCTCGACGAGCTGCTCGGCCCGGCGTTGCATCGCGTCGCGGACTTCGGCGCCAAAGCCCGACTGGCCGAGCGCCGCCGGAGCGCGCGTCACGGCTTGCCTGTCGAGCCACGTCGCGCCACTGGCCGTGACCTGATCTTCGATGGCGAGGTCCGAGCGCACCGCCAGCGCGACGCGCCGCCGCCCCTGCGCGTCATCGAACTTGCGCAGCTCGACGATCGACCCGGACGCGCCGTCGCCGGCGGCGTCGAGATCGGGGAGCTTGATGTGATGGGTGCGGCCGTCCACGCCGTCGACCACGGCGTAGGCAGTCCCCTTTAGCTCGTCGTCGAGGCCCCGATCGACCAGCCGGCCGATGACGGGCGCGTCGAGGCCCTCGCCGGCGAGGACGTAGCTCGCGGTCCCGCGTTCGATGCCGCGTTCGGCCAGACCGCGATGAATGCGCTTGATGATGTCGCCCCGTTCGCCGAGCTCGCGAAGCGTCGTCTCGGCAGCCTCGTCCATCGTCCATTGGCCGGGTCCGATCTGGTGGGCAAGGCCAAGGCTTTCGAGACGCCGCAAGCGCCCGACCTTGAGCGCGTGGAACGGATCGGGCTGGCGTTCTGGGTCTGGCGCCAGGTCGATGACGCCAAGCCGGTCGGCGTCGCGAACAAGCTGCCGGTCGAGTTGCGTCCAACGTTCGACTTCGACCTGGCGCTCGAGCGCAAGCTCGATGTCGCGGTCAGTGCGCGGGCCCAGCTCCTGCGTGACGAGATCCTGGGCGCGGGCGCGCATCCCTTCCTTGATGTAGTCGCGCGATATTACTAAGTCTTGGCCATCGTCGACGACGCCGCGCACGATGATGTGGACGTGAGGGTGCTGCGTGTTCCAGTGGTCGACGGCGACCCAGTCGAGCTTGGCGCCGAGATCCTTCTCCATCTGGCCGACCAGCTCGCGGGCGAAGCCTTTGAGGTCGGCCATCTCCGGCGCATCCTCGGGCGAGACGATGAAGCGGAAATGGTGACGGTCCTTCTCGCACCGCTCGGCGAAGGCCGTTGGCTCGGCGTCCTCCGTCTCGGGGCCGAACAGCGTGGCCTTCTCCCCGTCCCGGGTGACTCCCTCGCGACGGAGGTAGCCGAGATGGGCTCCAAGCGGCGCCGAACGCGCGGCGTGGCGGACGACGCGCGCCTTCACCGTCACCAGACGGGACCGGCCGGTCAGCAGGTGGTTCGCTCGCACGCTAGCGACGCGTCCGCGTCCGAAGGTGGAACGGCTCGCCGAGCTCACCATGCCTTGTTGCGAGACGCAGCCGCCGGCGCGTTGCGCGGCGGCGAGCGCCTGAGCAATGAAAGGTTTGGCGCGCTGGCTGCGCGAGGAACGGGTGCGGCCAGGCCGAGGCTGGAAGTCGCTCTCTTCAGCCATCGCCGGCCTCGAAAATGTGCGGAAATGACGGGCGAAGCAATGTGTTGATTATCGCGCGCACATTGCGCGCCGAGGCCACACATTGCCAGATCAGCGAAAAACGAAAGCAAAAACAACCAACCGACCGAGCCGCACCTTGCGGCCTTTTATCTCGCCTTTGTTCGGTCGGTTGTCGGGGATATCGCCTGTCTGCTCGCTCAGTTTCGCTCATCTGCGCCAGCGCGCGCTCCATTGAGCCGAGACGAGAGAATGGGCCTTTTGGCATAAGACGAGGTGGAAAGCGCGCGATCATGGCGTCCGTCCTGACGACGAGAGCGCGAAGAACAGGCCTTTGGACTGCGGTGCGATCGCCGATATGTCACGCACTCCGAAGGCTGCCGAGGTATCGCGCGAGGATCGAGCCGAAGCCCTCTGTTCCACGGCCTGTTCGCTCTCCGATTGCACGACGAAGAGCGACCCCTTGGCCCAGTCAAGCCGAGGGACGAAAGCGGTGAGAACGGTGGGGTCGACGCCGCCGCCGTCGATCAGTGGCAGCAATTCGGCGACATAGGCGATGGTCTCGTCCGGCAACGGCCGGCGCCGATCGCGATAGTCCTCGTAGCGGCCAGGTCCCGCATTGTATGCCGCGAGGAAGGCTGGCGATCCGTAGCGGTCACACATCTCGCGCAAGTACGCGGCGCCCGCCAGAATGTTATCGCGAGGATCGAAGGGATCGCGTCCGAGGCCGTAGCGAATCCGTAAGCCAGCCCAGGTGTCCGGCATGAGCTGCATCACGCCCATCGCACCCTTTGGCGAAATCGCACGACGATCGCCGCGGCTCTCGGCACGCAACACGGCTCGAATCCAGGCCGCCGGAACGCCGAAGCGCTGCGCCGCCTCCGTCACGAAAGCGCCGAACGGATCGCGCGGCGTCGGCACGCGGGTCACCGCCACCTGCGCATTCGCGGCAGTGACCGGAGCGACGAACGAGAACACGGCGATAATCAGCAGCGCGGCGCGAGTGTGTGCCCTGCCTCCGCTCTGGCGCCAGAGAGCCGTCGTGCTCGCCGCTGTCAAGGGCAAGGCGCGAGCGCCGGCCAGAGGCCGCCCTTGACGGCGTCTACGCGCGACGGCCGCAACCTCCTCGAGCGGGACGGAGGGATGAGACGGTCTTTCCGCGAACAGAGGGATGGAACTAAGGAGCGCCCTCCCGCGCGCGAAAAGGAGCTGGAAGCGCATGGGTTCAGTCCCGCTCGCTGCGCTTCGGCGGCCGGTTCCAGTTCAAGACCCAGGCGGACTTGTCGTCGCCCGACCGAAAGAGATTGGCGCGGATCGGCTGCATCAGCGACGGGTCGTCGATGACGAGCGAGACGTAATCGCCGGCCTTTTCGCCGGTGCGCTTCCAGCCCGCGCCGATCTCCTGGCCGTCCGCGTCGCCGAGATGGACGCGGTAGTCCGGCGCGTTCTCGGCGTCCGACGATTCGGCCGGGACAAGAATGAGATCGCGGTCGACGGTGAGCGTATGGATGCGCCCGGCGAAGCCGGACTTGTCGCGGGTGAACTGACCGATCTGCGCCATAGGAAACCTCCCTGCTTGGCGGTTGGAAAGCGTGTCACTCGGCGGCGGCGCGCCACACAAAGCGGCCGTCGCCGGCTTCGTCGGTCCACAGCGGGACGGCGCGAGCGACGATCGAGGTGACGGGAAGCGAGCCGAAATACCGGCCATCCAGGCTGTCCGGCGCGGTCGGGTTCATGAGGAAGACCTCGCCCGGCTGAAGCGTGCGGCAGCCGCTCCAGCGCGGCAGCGGACGACCGAGATGGTCGCGGGTCTGCGCAGCGCCGACATCGACATGATCGATCGTGACGGCGTCGCCCGCCCGGCATACGGTCTGCCCGGGCATCGCCATCACGTGTTTCAGCAGAGGCACGCCTCTCGGCAGGAAGCCGCCATCGGCGAGGTAGCTCGCGACGGGCTCGGGCGGACGGACAGCGACCAACTCGAGGGTGCGAAGCTCTCCGACCGGGCGCAACGCATAGAGGCCGGTCGGCGTGCTGGCGGTGGCGTTCCAGATCAGCCGTGGCGCAGGGTGCAAGAACGCCAATCCGCCGGCGGCGAGCACGGCGAGATACGTCACTATCACGTAACCAAAGCGGCTCATGGCGTGACGCTCCGGCGTTTGAGCCACGCTATGTGCTGCTCGCGTGTATAGGCGCGCGGCTCGTGGCCGGCGGCGAGACGGTTGTGGAGGTGACGCCAGTATTCCGGCGCGGCGTCGGCGGGATCGATTCTGAGCGCCTCGATCGCGTCGATCGCCCGCAGCACGCGCTCGACCTTCGGCCAGCTGTCGACGCGCAGCAGGATCTCGCCGCCCGGACGAACGAAAGGCAACGTCTGGCAGCGTTCGCCGGTTTCCACCGCGCGCACGATGTCCATCCGCGAGATGATCGTGCCGTAATCGTTTGAGGCCCAGCGGACGAATGCGAAGATGCTGTTGGGCGTGAAGCTGACGATGCTGCGGCGGCGATCGAGGATCTTCTCCTCGGCGCGGCGACCGAACCGCAGCCAGTGCTCGATCTTGTTCTCGATCCAGGTCAACTCGATATGGGTGAGTGTGAGGGCGCGTCGATGCGTCGACGGCATGATGCGCTGGGGCAAAGGCTCATTGTCGTTCATGAGGGCTCTCCTGGATCGGCGGGGAATTCGCGCGCGAGGAGGTCGCGCAGCATGTCGGCGACGGTGACGCCGCGCCGGAAGGCGGCGACCTTGATGCGGCCGCGCAGCGCCGGCGTAACGTCGATCGTCAGCCGCGCCGTGAACGCCGAAGCGCCGTCAATGCGACGCGCATGAGCCTCGGGAGCCTTGATCCAGCTCTCCGTGTTGCCGGGTCGGGAGGCGAAGCCGCGTCTGGTCGAGCGCTCGGTCATGGCGTGATCCTCGCGACCTCGGCGGCGAGCGCCGCGATCTCACGGGCGGCGGCGCCCTGCTCGGCGAGCTCGAAGACCAGGCGGCCCGATTGCGCGGCGTCGGCGAAGACGACGCGCTGGCCGATAGTGCTGGCGAGCACCGGCGGATCATGATCGGCCAGGGTCTCCGCCGTCTCGCGGGCGATGACGGTGCGAGCGCCGCAGCGGATGAGGACGAAGCGCGCGGCGAGCTGCGGGCGATAGATGCGCGCCTCGCGGAGCAGGCCGAGCATCTCGGCCGACGCCCAGCCGTCAAACGGCGACGGCTGCACCGGGATCAACACCAGGTCGGCGGCGAGCAGCGCTGAACGCATGAGGCCGGCGACCCGCGGCGGTCCGTCGATGACGATCATGTCCGCGGCGCGGGCGAGTTCCGGCGCCTCGCGATGGAGCGTGTCACGCGCGAGGCCAACGACGTCGAAGAGCCGAGAAAGATTCTCTCGTGCACGCTGCTGCGACCAGTCCAACGCCGAGCCCTGCGGGTCGGCGTCGATGAGCGTGACGTGTTTGCCCTGCAGAGCCCATTCGCCGGCGAGGTGCAAGGCGAGCGTCGTCTTGCCGACACCGCCTTTCTGATTGAGCAGAGCGACGATCATCGCTTCCCTCCCGGTTTGCGACCGAAAGGCAAGGACGACTGTTTTTCCGATTGCTTGGAGACCGGCGCGGCGGCCCTCGTTCGCTTGTCCCCAGATCGCGTGGGCCGATAATAAAAGTTAGATTCTAAGTTAGACTCTAAGTTAAGCGCCGAGTTTACGGTTTCAGGCCAAAGGGTTAGTTGCGGTTTGCACGCCCGAAGTCCCGATACCGCCACGCCCGAAGTCCCGATACCCCAAACGCCCGAAGTCCCGAGCCTATTCACAGGGTTATCCACAGGGCCTGAGGATAAGTCGGTGGGCACAATGCGCAGCAGCTCGCGTCGACCTTCGCGTTCGATGAGCAGCCGATAGCCTGGAAGGGGCTGGCGGGCTGCGATTCGGCGCAGGTCGACGGCGAAATCAGCGAGCCTGGCGAGGCTGCCGGATTTCTGGTGAAGATGAGCGATCTCGAACAGCCAGCCCTTGGGCTGACGGCCGGCGTGCTTGCGCGCGACGCGATAGAGCCAGCGCTCGATGCCGCCGCTGAGCCGGAAATAGGCCGGGTCGATGGTGAGAACGAGCGAGCGATCGACGACGCCGCGATAAAACCAATCGGGGAGGACGAACTCCATGCCCTCGACGCGACCCTCACGCGTCACGCATTCCTCCCACTCGTTGATCCAGGAGAACTGATGGCGCCGCCAATGCTCGCCGTTGCGGATGGTGGTGCGGATCACAGTCGCCTGGAGGCGGGAGAGCGCGCCTTTCAAGAGCTTGTAGTCGCGGGCGCCGGTCTGCCGGCCGATCGAGATGAGAAGCTGGTAGGGCGTGAAGCGCAGAAAGCGGGAAGTCCTCAAGCCGAGGTTTTCGGCCTCGACGAGCTGGCTCGCCGCCCAGATGAGCACATCGGCGTCCCAGATGGTCGCCATGCCGTGTTCGGGCACGGCGTGGACCTCGACCCGGACATCGCCGGCCTCATAGAGGATCGGCGCGATGCGCCTGGCCTTGGAGAGGGAGAAGAACGGACGCTCCATCAGGTCCCGCTGGTCGCGCGGGCTGGCGTCACCCGTGGCGACGACAAACGGGTCGAGCTTGCTGCGTTCGCTGACAGTGATGGGGCGGCGCGGGGACATCGGCGATGCGTCGCTTCAACGGGACGCGTGGCCGGCGGCGCGGGCCTCGACATAGCGAGGATCCGACGTCGAGCGGCAGGCCGCCTGATCGGCCCAGGCCTCGAGATCGTCGATCGCATAGACGACGCGGCCGCCGAGCTTACGGAAGGTTGGGCCGCTGCCGTGGCAGCGATATTTTTCCAGCGTGCGCGGCGAGAGGCCGAGAAGACGCGCGGCTTCATGTGTTCGAAGGAAGCGCGCCGCGAATTCGGCAAGTCTGGCGGACATGAGCGATCTCCGTGTCGGTCGCATGCGCCGCAGGCAAAGCCGCGGCGTGTCTGGACCAGAGTGGCGGAGAAGCCCGGCGCAGGGGGTGGACGAAGATTCGAGCTCTTTCCCTGTCCCCCTCGGGCGCGGACGAGCCGTGTATTGCCTTGCGGTTTATGAGAATGGGCGCGGTGAAGGGGTTGGGCTCGTAGTCGAAATCTAAGGCTTGGTTCCCGCGACCCGGCGCTGCTCAGGCGGTTGCCGTTGGACGGCTTGTGACCCGAAATGGACTGGAAAATGCGCTTGTAGTTGAGCGGTTTCAGGGCGAATGTGAATTGGTCTGAATTCGCTTACTTCCCTAATGCTCTCGGCGTCTCGTGATTGGTAGTTGTCCCATGCCTGACCCCAACCCCTACTCCGTCGAATTGATAGATGCGCAATCGTGCCGCTGGAACGAAGTCGATATCCCCTTGCCCGAGCGTGGGGTGAGGTTCAGCTGGGTGTGTAACTTCGTAAGGTCAATCTACTGGCAGCGGAATGAGCTCGTGCGGGAACAATTAAGGTTGCGGGAGAATTTTCGGAAATGGGAGGAGCATGCGCGGTGGTCTATGGACGATCTGCCTACACCCGACGAATACAAAGGGATCGGGCTCGACGGACCTAAACCCAAGTTTTACGAAGCGACGGTTCACGAATTGGTTGCCGAGCATATTGTTCCTCTCACAAGAGCGATCCGCGCTCCGCTCTATGCGCGCGTTCCTTCATCTCATCGAGGGAAGCCCGAAGTGTTCCTGTCGCACGCTTGGGCAAACTCAGTGCTGAGCCCGGTGCCGCAGTGGCGCGGCGGAACTCTCGACGCCTTTGAGGCCGACGGGATCGCAGGTATCAAGGAGGAATTCGTCTGGATAGATTTTGTTTGCTACAACCAGCACGCGATTGTACCCGACACAATCGCTTTTGACATGGAGGCGCTTATCCGATCGATTGGCAACGTCGCATTCGCCGTCACCATGACCCCTCTATTCGACCGAATTTGGTGCCTATGGGAGATACTGTCCGCATCGCAAGCCGGAGCCAGAGCGCGGTTCAGCGTAGGGCCCGGCTACCGAACGGACAAGCGCGTGATGGTCAACAAATTCTTTGAAGCTTTCAAGTCCGTAAAGGAAGCTCGCGCAACAATATCGGGCGACTACGAAAAGCTGCTAGCGGCTATGACTTTGGGGTTTGGTTCGATCGCTGCCGCAGACGAGCATATCCGCAACTGCATGCGCGAGGAAATGAGCCACCCGTGGTTCGAGCTTTATTCTGAAAATCGCTAGAGGACCTTGATCGACCCCCAGCGACGGGTCCAGCTGGTATGTTAGTGCATCGTTGGCCTCGGAGCCAGCGCGGGCGGCGGAGCTGGTTGGGGTTGCGCAGCCGCCCGCGCGGCAAAGGCCGGGATAAAGACTTCGGGCGCCGGCGGTTTGTATCCCAACGATCCATGCGGACGCTCGGTGTTGTAGTGGCGTCGCCAACTCTCGATCACGACCCGAGCCTCTTTTAGCGAATAGAAAATCTCGCCGTCGAGCAACTCGTCGCGCAGGCGCGCATTGAAGCTCTCGATAAAGCCGTTCTCCCATGGGCTGCCAGGCGTGATGTAAGCGGTCTTGGCGCCGACGGCCTTGATCCAGTCCTGAACCGCCTTGGCGATGAACTCGGGGCCGTTGTCGGAACGCACATATTCCGGCACGCCGCGCAGGATAAACAAATCTGACAGCACGTCGATCACCGCCGTGGAGTTGAGCTTGCGATCGATGCGGATCGCCAGGCATTCGTGCGTGAACTCGTCGATGATGTTCAGCATGCGATATTTTCTCCCCTCATGGGTTCGATCCTCCACGAAGTCGTAGGACCAGACGTGATTGGCCCGCTCGGCGCGCAGACGTACGCACGATCCATCGGAGAGCCATAGACGGCTGCGCTTTGGTTGCTTGGATGGAACTTTGAGCCCCTCGCGCCGCCAGATGCGCTCGACCCGCTTGTCATTGACGACCCAGCCCGCCTGCGTTCGCAACATCTCGGCAATCTTGCGATAGCCGAGGCGGCCATGCCGACGAGCAAGCTCGATGAGATCGGCGGTGAGCCGCTCCTCATCCTCACGGCCCGTCGGGATGCGCCGTTGCGTCGAGCGATGTTGTCCGGGCACGCGGCAGACCCGGCGCTCGGACACCTTCATCTGGGTTCGAACATGGTCGATGCACGCTCTGCGGCGCGCGGGGCTTAGAAGTTTCCCCGGGCGGCCTCAGCCAGGATCATCTTGTCCAGCGTCAGATCCGACACCGCCTTCCGCAGCCGGGCGTTCTCCGCCTCAAGCTCCTTCAGGCGCTTGATCTGATCCGCCTTCAAGCCGCCAAACTCCTTGCGCCATCGGTAATAGGTAACCTCGGTGGTTCCAATCGCGCGCACCGCGTCCGCGACGCTTTTGCCTTGCGAAACAAGAACATCTACCTGGCGCAGCTTCCCAACGATCTCCTCGGGAGTCGGTCTCTTCCGGGGCATAACGGTCCTCCTTTTCCTGTCCGAAGACATACTTCAAGGTGGACCCGTTCAAGGGGGGTGGATCAACCTCCTGCGAGCTTGGCGCACCTCACGACGAAATGGCCGCACAATCTTCATAATGTGGCTTCCTGGCGCTTTTTTCTGCCTCCAACGTCCCGCTGGATGAGAGCCTAAATATGATTCCAAGTGTCAGATTTCACACACTAATCGCCTCGAAGGAGCTTCAAATAGCCGTGCTCGACGAGAAAATTGGCGTCCTGAATCAGGCGCGTGGCCTTGCGGCGAGCCGCCGAATCTTTCCACTCGACGGAAGGAAGCCTTGCTTGCTCTGAGTTCAGAACTTCGTTGGCGACATCGCGCCGGCCTCCGCCGTCGCGAAGAATGTCGAAGGTGTGCAGAAGCTGTATCAGCCGTGCTTTCTGCAACGGCGTGAGGCGCAGGCGCGCTGGGAGCAAGTCGCCGTGCTTTCGGCGGAGGCGGCGAACGAGGCTCACGGCGACGTCGAGACGAAGCTCGATCATGTCGTCGAGCGGCAGAAGGATCGCCGGGCGGTTTTCCGCCTCGGTACGTTTAACCGAGACGTAAAGTTCTCCCGACGAGTCGCGTATCACGATCTCACGGCCTTCGGCGTCGGCGCGGTCGTCGAACACCGGGCCGATTGCCGCCGCAGAAAATGGCGCCGTGGCGAAGGCGGCCGGCGCTTCCGTCAGCAGCAATACGCCGGAAAAGGCTTCAGGCCTCCAGAGAACCGCGTTGTGCCTGGTTGGGATGTCGGGATCATAGGCGAAAACGCAACCCCCATCGTCGCGCAAGGTCAGCGCACGCCTCATCGGGATCGACGCGGCGGCGCGCGATGCGCCGCTGTGTGCGGGCGTAATCGTCACGGTAGGCGGGGTTGCGCCGAAGGAATTCGAGAGCGAAGCCGGCGCGTTCGAGCTGGTTCAGCTGGGCGACAGCGTCTGCCGACCGCCAGAAGGATCTGGGCATTGGCGCCTCCTTTCCAATGTGGCCCTTGTTCGGAGGGAGGCGCTTACGATTCCGAAAAGCTTGGCTGTTCGCTAGACCTCGAGACTGCATCACGGAGTTGGTCACGTCGCGCAACTTCTGGGCGACGGTTCGGACACGGCGCCGAGAATCACTGCATTCTCGGTTCCAGCAAGTGGCGGTATCCGCTCTCGGTCATCCAGCGCGCGCGAGCCAGGTGGCTGTCATGAACGGTCTTGGCGCGCTCGGGCTCGCGCGCCGGATCGAGACCGAAGACGATCAGCACGACTTGACGCCAGTCGGCACCCTCGGCGTCGGCGTCGAGCAGACGCAGATAGGTCACTAGGTGCTTCTCGTCATAGGCGTTCACGCGCTCGGTCAGGGGTGGCCGATCCTCGAAAGCCTGTATGCCCATTTCCAACCTCATGAGTGCGGCGCGGAAGGTTTCTCCCGAATTTATTACAGATTTTCCAGGAGTTGGGCTGACGATGCGCCCGATGAGCGATGCGAGCCGCGCATCACGCGCATCTCCCGTATCGCAAACGCGGATGTCGCGCGTCTCTCAGGCTAGCACGGCCTTGCCCGAATCGGAACGATCGTTCCTGGAACGATTGTTCTGACGCAGGCTCCATCATCGCCATGGATCTCAAGGAGGTCGTGGCGGTCAATCTGCGTCGGTTGCGTCATGCGAAAGGAATGACGCAGGAGGAACTGGCCGAGAAGGCTGGGCTGAGCGCCCGCCACATCGGCGCGATCGAGCGCGCAAACGATTCAGCGAGCGTGACAGTTCTCGGTCAAATCGCCGATGCGCTCGAAGTCGATGCGAGCGAATTGGTGCGCGCTCTTCCATCGAGGGGCAGAAAATAGACGCCGCCATCGAGGGTGTCTGAACTCACCCCATGATCGCATTGCCCTGCGGACGAGCTCGAATACGGCTTACCCTCTCGACGCAGCTGGTAGTGGCGCGAATGGCTGCAAATTGCGCGAACCTGCCGTTCCAGTGGTTGGGCAGCCGGCTCATTATGGCCTCGTTGTAAGCAGATTTAGGAGGCGCCCTGCTTCAGGGCCAGCCGCGTGTGGGCCGGAGCCCAACCTTGGAGCCTCTGCCTTCCGGCTCTGACGACATTGCCCCGACGTTCGGGGTGAGCCATACAACGATCGGGCGGCTTCGGTTTCAACGCATCCGTGCCTCCCACCCGTCCGGACTACGCCATGCGAAATGCCCTGATCCGCTGCCTCCTCTCGCCTGTTGGTATGGAAGCAGGCCGAACAGCCGTGATCAATAAATTCGAATGGTTTACACATGCCAGTTGTATCGGCAATTTTGAGTCTATTCAAAGGTTTGGTATTAAGCCCTCGCGGCCCGGGGACAATGGAGCTCCTTTCAAAGGTCAGCACGAGATCGAGGCCTTTCTAGGAAGTGCAGGGCTAGATGTCGTTTGTCTTTCACCATACCCCAAGTCGATCCTGTTGTCTCTTAACAAGGGTGACGATATGTTCAAAGTAGCGCTCAACCGCGATTCACTGCCCGATCGGGTAGGTATCGATTGTAGCTATGGGGGAACATATGCTTGCGCAGAGAGGATGTACGCGGATAAGCCGAATATGTCCCCCACGGACATATTCGTCGCCATAGTCCAGAAAACTGAAGTGATAGTGACATTTGACGCGATTCCGCCAGATGTTCTTCGTGTCTGTCCTAAAGTGACACCAAATGCGCCAATTGTGAAATGGCCGATGCTAGTCCAAGTAGATAAAGATGACGTCGAAATATTTTACAGAGACAGAATTGGTAACGTGCTCATATAATAAGACTTTCCTTTCGGCGCTGCCTCGCCATGCCGCGTTACGCGAGATTCTTGAATTCGTGACAAGCCGCGTCCATCGAGGCAATGATAAAGAAGACGCGGAGTCCGTGATGCATATGCGCTCTTTCAATCGCCTCACGCTCGCGGCGCTCGCCTGTCTCGGCGGCGGCGCGATTGCGCGCGCGAATGACTCGATCGCCGAAACCTTGCTCGGCGGATTGACGCTCGTGAAGAGTGATGCGATCTCGATGGACAGGGAGGACCTCTATATCTCCCGCGACCGTGTTGAGGTGAAATATCGCTTCACCAACACGACCGCCGCGCCGATCGATGCGCTCGTCGCTTTTCCGCTGCCGGTCCTTCCGCCGGGCACTGAGGCCGGCGAGGATGAGGCGGTCTATTGGGGCGATCCGCGGGCCGATCTTCAATTCGAGACGAAGGTCGACGGAAAGCCGCTTCCGCTTCAGATCGCCGAAGAGGCTATTTTCCGGGGCAAAGATGTGAGTGCGCGGCTCTCCGCGCTTGGAATTCCGCTCAATCGTTTCTCGAAACGCTTCGAGGCGGCGATCAACGCTCTGCCTGGACCTGAACGCGACAAGCTCGTCGCCGATAAGCTTATCGTCGAGGCCGGGCAGGACTACTGGTCTGCCCTTTGGGAGCTGCGCACGACAGTGATGCGTCGCCAGACTTTTCCAGCGCATAAGACCGTAATGGTCGAGCACCGTTACAGACCGCTCGCCGGCGGGGCGGTCGGCCCCTGGGCGAACGCGCGGCTCGAGGATTTTTTCGGGCGTGTCCGCGGCAAATATTGCATCGAGAACGATTGGTTGCGTAGCCTCAAGCAGCGCCTGCGGACTGCGAACTCTAGCCAAGTTTTCATCGGTTACGTGCTGAAGACGGGTGCCAACTGGAAAGACCCGATCAAGGACTTTCACCTCGTCGTCGACAAGGGCAGGGCCGACTCGCTCGTGAGCTTCTGCGCCGAGGACGTGAGGAAAATATCGCCGACGCGTTTCGAGATCCGCCACAAGGATTTCACGCCCTCGAGAGACCTCGACGTTCTGATCCTTGACTTCACGCGCTGAAGCTTGCGGTTTCGGCGGGTCACGAGCTGAGCTTCAGCCCAACATGCTGAGGAGGAAAGAACCTTCGTGCTTCGGCTACCTATCTCACGAAGGTCCAGCAAATGAAAAAAATTCTACCAACAGCGACTATCCTAGCGGCTCCCCCGATTTCGTGCTTTCTGCGACTTTTATCCGATGCACGCGCGCCATTCGTGAAGGCGGACGTCGACTAACTGACGCACCTAGCCTCGACCTCAGCATCCATTCAGAGCTTTGATGCTTTGGATGAAATTGCGTCCGTTGCGTAGGGCTGTCGAGACCGTGGCGCGGCCATCACAGGCTCGCGCAGATGCCCTGTAGCGATAATGCGCAATGAACGTGGACGGCCCGGTGCGTGATATGTCGAGCAATTCTATGGGCTCCTTGAGGCTTCCGTAGAAGCGGGTCAGCTCGGTCGGAGAGAAGGCCGGTAATTTTCGCTTTTCGGGCACGATCATTTCGGCAGCGGCCGCCCCTTGGCCGTCCCTCAGGGCCGCGTAGAAAGCGCGAATGGTCGTGGCCGCTGTCTCATATTCCTCGACGAAATCCAGCGTTTTCCCCGCGGAAGCCACCGCCGTCACCCAAGCCACCAACGGTTCATGGTGATGCCCGGTTTCTGCGGCCATGGGTTCTGTCAGCGTAAGCGTGACAGGTTTACCGAGAAATCGCTTCAACTGACCAGATGTCGACTCTGTCTCAATGACTTGAACTAGGCGAAAGTTGTTTTTGGGGTCAGCGAACTCGTCGCCGGTCAGACAAATGGGCTGCGCAAGCCGCAACACGTAACCGGGTTCGGGCGTATCGCCCTTTTGCACATCCTCATAGTTGGGCGGTCCGGCAAAGACGACATATTCGAGGGTTCCTGCCAGCGATCGAGGCTCTCCTTTCGACAGGTCGTAGCACCCGCCCGCCGCCTCGGCGAGTGACGCCAGCTTGATCGCCAGCAGAAATGATAGGATGATCCAGAAAACCGAACGCATGTGTTACCCATTCATCGGGGAGTTCGACGCATAGCCTCCCGACTGGGATGCAAATTTCCCACTACAAGTTGCCTTTGACAAGGCCGGACGATCTCCGGAAGTTCCGCCGCAGCACCGGATAGCAAATGCAACCCCACGAGCGTTCGCAAGATTGCGGCTGAGTTTACCAAAATGTTCGCCGCTGGCGCATTTCTACCATCGAGGGGCTGGGCGCTGTCGTTTTGAAGCAGACCTTCGAGGTGCGCCCGCTTGCCGGATAACTCATACGAGCACTGCCCCGCCCGGATTGGCCAGGCGGGGCATGGTGAGCGGGTCAGTCGCCGCTGCGGCGGCCATTCGGGCGGGACCAGATCAGGCTGTAGCCTTCGCCGTCCTCGTCGTCGAAGAGGTTGGCGAAGATCGGGGCCGTGAAGCTCGGATCGTCGAGCTTGAGGCCCAGATAGTCGCGGCCCTCGTTGGAGCGCTTCGACCAGGCGGCGCCGATCTCGACTTAATGCGGTGCACCGCATTAAGTCGATTATGCGTAGCGCGTGATTATGCGGAGTCTTGTGCTGGGAGTGGTGGTTTTCCGGGGCTTTGGCGCTGATGTCGCTCTGCATAATAACGGGGCAATGTCCGCGGCGCCCTGCTGTGGGGCGGGGCGCCGCGGGCGCCGATCAGCGCGACCAGATCAGCGCATATTCGCCGTTCTCGCCCTCGAAGAGGTTGGCGTAGATGGGCGCGGTGAAGCTGGGATCGTCGAGCTTGACCGAGTGGTAGGTGCGGTTCTCCTTCGAGGTCCGGCGCCATGCGGCGCCGATCTCGACGCCCGAGACGACCACCCGAAGGTCAGGCGCCTTGTCGCTGGTGGAAGCGGGATCGCTGGGAACGAGGCGCGCCTTGGCGTCGATCGCGAGGGTCTTGATCGTGCCAGCGTAGGCGCCGTCGTTGCCGCGGGTGAACGAGCCGATCTGGGACATGGTGTAACTCCTTTTGCTGTGTTCCAAGCCCGCGACCATCGCGGCCTTGTGGCGATCAGGAGCCCCGGGACGGCCGCCCCGCAGCTGCAAGGCCGCAGCGCACGCGAAGGACGGCATGAGCCGAGCTTCTTGTCCCGCGAGGAGCGGCGCAGCCGCGGGGAAGAAGGTTGGCGACGCCGTTGCGGGGACGAGGCCGGGTCGAAGACCGCATCCTGGGGCCGATCCGCCCAAGAAAGGCCCGTTGGTTGCGGGGGGACACCGCGCTCAAGGAGAACACCACCCAGATCAGACGATCACCGCACCGCAACGATCGCCGACGTCCGCCCGTATCTTTCAACTCACGTCGGCACGGTATGCGCATCTGCCATCAGCGATGCGATCAACGCATCGGGCGCTTTGAACCGACCACGTCGCAGCGCGGGCGGGAGCACCGCCTCGACGGCCTCGAGCTTTTCGGAAGGATCGATCCCGAGGTAGACCTCGGTGGTCCGGATATCGGCATGACCGAGCCAGAGTGCGACCTTGCGAATATCACGCGTGGCCTGGAGCATCAGCACTGCGCAACTATGCCGCAACAGGTGCGGTGACAGCTTGCGGCCAACGAGCGTCGGGCATTTTCGCGCGGCAGCCACCCCGTGTTTTTCGAGGATGTATTCGAACCCGGCGCGCGTCATCGCAATGCCTTGGGCGTTGACGAACAGCTCGGGCGTTGGCGGGTTCCCGCGCACTGCAAGCCAGGCGCGAAGGTCGCGCGCGGTCTCCTTCCAGAGCGGCAGGCTGCGCTCGCGGCGGCCCTTGCCGAACACGAGGATGCTGGGGCTGGGTTGCAGGGTGACGCGGTTCATCGTCATCCCGACCAGTTCGGAGACGCGCAAGCCGCCGGCGAAGCACAGGTGCAGCATCGCACGGTCGCGGATGCCCGACCTGCTCGAAGCGTCTGGCGCGTTGAGGATGGCGCGCACCTCCTGCATCGTTAGATGACGGATGAGCTTGTGATCATGGCGCTTTCCGGGGATCGCGTCGATCTGCGCGACCTGCGCCAGCGCGCTCGGGCACTGGAACTCGACGTAGCGCATGAACGCCTTGATCGCAGCGAGCCGCACGTTGCGCGTCGCCGGGCTGTTGCCGCGATCCTGCTCGATGTGTGCGAGGAACGCGAGCACCATCGCGGCGTCGATTTCCTCCAGCGCAAGCCGCGCCGGCCGCGTCTTCAGCCGATCGGCGGCGAAGGTCAGGAAGAGCCGGAAGCAGATCGCATAGGCCTCGCAGCTATGGGCGCTGTAGCCTCGCTGCCGAGGCATGTGCTCGCGCAGGAACGCGGTGATGAGCGGAGCGATCGGCGTCATGCGATCACCTCCGCGGCCTGCATTTCGGCGGCGGCGGCGATGTCGCGCATCAGGTCGGGGGTCGCTTCCAAATACCAGTAGGTGTGTCGGATATGGCCGTGGCCGAGATAGGTCGAGAGCGCTACGAAGTCGCGTGCGACGTCCTCGCGGCGCATGGCGCATTGCGCCAGCGCGCGCGTCGCAAAGGTGTGGCGCAGGTCATGGATGCGCGGACGGCGTGGCCGATCCGGCGCGATACCGGCCTTGTTCAGGATCACCTGGAAGGCGGCATGGACGGCCCCGAGGCCCATCGGTTTGCCACCGACCGTCAGGAACACATGGTCATCGACGCCCGCGACCGTCGCCCGGATGCGAAGATAGGCGTCGAGCGCCGCAATGACGCTCGCATGCATCGGCACGAGCCTGCTCTTGTTGAACTTGGTCTGGCGGATGTGCAACACGCCGTCCGGCAACAGATCGCCAAGCCGCAGGTTCAACGCTTCCGAGACGCGCAGCCCGGTTGCGGCGAGCAGACCGATCAGCATCGCGTGGACGTGCCGCCGGAGAGGGCTCGGCTTCTGACGCCGCAGAGTTGCGGCGGCGTCGAGCATCCGGACCAGTTCATCCGGTGTGTAGATATACGGCGCGGGTCGCGAGCGCGGACGATAATATAAGTGATGCCGTGGTATCTCGTGCCTCGCGTCCTCGGCATGCATGAAGCGGGCGAAGTCGGCTATTTCCTGAAGCCGTCGATACCGAGAGCCCGGTGTGGACGAGACAGCCGCCGTCCAGGCAAGCGCCGTCGCGGTGCGGATATGGCTGTCGCCATGATCGACCGCGTAGCGGGTGAACGCGGCGAGGTGCCCTGCGGTCTTTTCGAGCTTGAAGCCGAGCGACCGGCGCAGCGCGACATAGCGGTAGGCGTCGTCGATCAACATGACGCACTCCCCGGCCAGGGCTGTGCGATCGTCGCGAGCAGCGTCATATCGACCTTGGCGTAATGCGCCGTCATCGCGGGCGAGCGGTGGCGTAGCACTGTGGCGACGCCTGCGAGGCTTACCCCGTGTCGCAGCATCGACGTCGCCGCCGAGTGGCGCAGCACATGCGCGCCCTTGTAACGACTTTCGACCCCAGCGCGCTCGAGCGCGCGCCGCACCACGCATTTGATCGTGCCGCGGTCGATGGGTCGGAGCGGCGCATATTCGGTGAGGAACAGCGCACGCGCCGCGAACGCGGGACGTGCGCATTCGATATAGGCGATCAGTGCATCGCCGACCTCCTGGCTGAGCGGCAGCAGCTCTTCGCGACGCCCCTTGCCATGCAGCCGGATACTGCCTTGTCTCCAGTCGATATCGTCGAATGCGAGCCGCGCGACCTCGCTAGCGCGCATTCCGAGCCGGACCAGCAGCAGGATGATCGCGCGGTCGCGCAGCCGCCGCTCGCCTTCGCACGCGGCGATGATGCGCGCGATGTCGTCCTCGGGCAGAAAGCGCGGGATCGAGGCGAACCGCCACGCCGCCGCCTGCGGCATGGCGCGGTCGCGCCCCGGCGGGCAGCGCCCCGTCGCGATCAGGAAGCGAAGGAATGCGCGGATCGCTACGCCGATACCGTTGAGGCGGGCGACCGATACGGCGCCGGCGCGGCCCAGCATAAAGCCCCGGATCGCCGAGGCGTCATAGGCCGCCGGATCCTCGCCGAGCGCGGCGACGAACGGCATGATCGCGCGGGCGTAGGTGCCGAGCGTCGTTTGCGCCAGCCCCTGCTGCTCGCGCGCCCATGCCATATACTCGGCAACGATCGGCGGTCCCGGCACTACCGGCACGCGCGGCAACGTGCCGCAATCTTCGAGATAGGCGATGAACAGCTTGCCGGTTTCGACCGCGTCCTTGTTGACGTCGCCCCGGAAGCGCGGGCGATATCCCGCGTCGATCAGCGCGAACGATGCGGCGTGCGCGGCGCGGACCGTGTCGAACCCATAGCCGTTCTCGCGCGCCCAATGCGTCCAGCAGGCGAGCAGCCTGATCAGCTCGACGATCGTCTTGTTGGTATAGTGGCGTTGTCGCAACCACGCAGTAAAATCATCGACGTGATCGGCGGCAAGTCCTGCCCGCAGTCGGTCTTTGACGACACTCTTCGTTCTTACATAGACACCTATCGGCACGGTTCGCCTCCCCGGTTGTTGGAGGCGGAACTATGAAGCGTGGGCTTCCATTATCCGCAACGACGATGGTGCGCTGATCGGTGATCGCCATCGCGTGCAGCGGCTGATCCTCGCTGGGTGTGTTCTCCGTACGTGCGGTGTCCCCCCGCGACCGATGGGCCTTTGCTGGGCGGATCGGCCCCAGGATGCGGTCTTCGACCCGGCCTCGTCCCCGCAACGGCGTCGCCGACCTTCTTCCCCGCGGCTGCGCCGCTCCTCGCGGAACAAGAAGCTCGGCTCATGCCGTCCTTCGCGTGCGCTGCGGCCTTGCAGGTGCGGGGCGGCCGTCCCGGGGCTCCTGATCGCCACAAGGCCGCGATGGTCGCGGGCTTGGAACACAGCAAAAGGAGTTACACCATGTCCCAGATCGGCTCGTTCACCCGCGGCAACGACGGCGCCTACGCTGGCACGATCAAGACCCTCGCGATCGACGCCAAGGCGCGCCTCGTTCCCAGCGATCCCGCTTCCACCAGCGACAAGGCGCCCGACCTTCGGGTGGTCGTCTCGGGCGTCGAGATCGGGGCCGCGTGGCGCCGGACCTCGAAGGAGAACCGCACCTACCACTCGGTCAAGCTCGACGATCCCAGCTTCACCGCGCCCATCTACGCCAACCTCTTCGAGGGCGACGATGGCGAATACGCGCTGATCTGGTCGCGCTGATCCGCGCCCGCGGCGCCCCGCCACACGGCAGGGCGTCGCTACTCGATCATGTAACCCAGCGCACGATAGCCTGCTCGCCGCTTCCCAGCCATTCGGGCGAGAACTGGAACCGCCTGATCGACGTAGTCCACGACCAGAACGTCTTTTTTCCCATCATGCTCGCGATGCAGCCGGCCGACATACTGGGCCAATGTTCCCTTCCAGGCGATCGGCATCGTCAGGAACAGCGTGTCGAGTCGGAAATCATCGAAGCCTTCGCCAACATAACGGCCTGTCGCCAGGATCAAACGCTCATCGTCATCTGATACATTCAGCGCGACGCTCGCTGCTTTGCGATCCTTTGCCGACATGCCGCCGCGCAGGACTACGAGATTTCTCACGAATGGCGAAAACCGCTTCTGGAGATAATCGAGGTGATCCTTTCGCTCCGTCAGGACGATGGGCGAACGCTTCGCTTCGAGCGATTTCAACACGTCGTCGAAAATCAGATCATTCCGGGCAATGTCCTGCGCCAACGCCGCGTAGATCGCCGGCATCGAAGGCCGTTCGACCGAGGCCAGGGACGCCGGGAGTTCAAACCGGGTCAAGCGATCGCGCGCGCGGTGGCGGATGCCGCGTTCGGCAGCCTGAGCTCTCGCATCGACCCGATGGCGAACAGGGCCGCATTGCATGAAGATGATCGGATGATGGCCGTCCTTTCGGGCGACAGTCGCCGATAGGCCGATGACATATCGCGCCTTTGAGCGCCGGGCGACAAGCTCGAAGCTTGCAGCGGAGAGGTGATGGCATTCATCGACGATCAGTTGGCCGTAATCAGCGACAATGTCGGCAACTTCGCCCTTGCGGACAAGGCTTTGAATGAGCGCGACATCGATGACGCCTGTCGGTTTTCTTTTCCCGCCGCCGACGACGCCGATCTGCTTCGGGTCTATGTTCAAAAAGGAGCGTAGCCGTTCCACCCATTGGTTGAGCAGTTCCTGCCTGTGGACAAGGATAAGCGTGTTGCGGGCGCGATTTGCTATCAGCGCCGCCGCCACGACGGTTTTGCCGAAGGCGGTCGTGGCTGCGAGCACGCCGTTGTCGTGGGCGACGAGAGCATCGAAAGCCTTCAACTGCGGCTGTCGCAATTCGCCCTGGAAGGAAATGCCCGCAGGCAGCGGCGTGCCGATTTCACGCTGATCTTCCAATTTGGCGACGCCGCCATGGCTTTTGATGAGATCCATCGCGTCGTCGAGGCAGCCGCGGGGCAAGGCGATATGTTGCGCATAAACCTCGGCGCATGAGACGATCCGGGGCTTTCCGAATGTCGGCAACCGCATGGCCTGCGCGCGATAGAATTCCGGGTTCTGGAAAGCCGCCAGGCGAATAAACTGGGCAATCAGGAATGGCGGAAGTTCCGTCCGGTCAATGTAAACCTGATCGGCGAGCACGATTTTGATGCTTTTCGGTATCGCAGCGTCGACACGCCGTGGCTCGCTGCGCCGTGACGGCGACATTTTCCATGGTTCATCCGCATGCTCGTCGTCGACCGGCATGCGAACGCCCAGGACCCGTCCCGCAAGTTCCGCGTCGTCCGCGATCCTGAAGACCACATCCGCCGACAACCTTGGCAGTGAAGACAGATAGGCCCACTGGTCGTCGTAAGGTCGCAATTCCTCGTCAACGAAGACGCTGTTGCCGATCTCGCGTGCCTTTCGCTGTAGCGGCAGCGCAATGAGATTGCCGAAGCCGCCAAGCGGCATCGTATCCTGATTTGGAAAGAAGCGATCATAGGAGGCAAAGCCGATCTCGGGGCGACTCTCCATCGTCTCCGTGATCAGGGCGGAACCCATTTGCCTGGCGGTCCTTGCCGGCACAGGCTCGGAGAAGAAGATCCAGACATGGCCACCGTTCCCCGATCTCGACCGCTCCAGGGCGGCGGCAATCCCTTTCGCACGACAGGCGCCGAGCAACGCTCTGACGTCGTCCGCCCAACTTTTCTTGTCGAAATCCGCTGCAAGGAACCAACACGTCTCGTCTTGCAGCAATGGATAAACGCCGGCGACAAAATCGCCGGAGCGCGCGTCGCCGCCGCGCAGATGTTTCTCGATGATATCCTCGGAGGGCGGGATGAATGCCTGATGCGGGCACTCTCCACATTTCACCTTCGGCTTGCCGCAAACGCCTTTCGTCCATTCATTGGAGCAAGCCGGCGAATATCCCGAGCGCCCAGACTTTCTGTTTTCCCATCGAACCGGAAAAACATCGGGGCGGCCGGCGAACAGACGGCGGAACAATCCTATTTTTGCAGCCGATGACGAACTGTTGGTGACAGGCGCATCCGGAAATGCATCCCGCTCGGCCGCTTGGCGATCGGATATCAGCTTCTGCTCAAGCTCAAGCGTTTCCAGTTCGCACGCAAGCGCTGTCCGCTCTGCGTCCAGATCGGCTAACCGCCGTCGAATGCGCGCAATTTCCTCCGAGGCGTCATCCTTATCCGCCAAAATCGTAGCTCACGCCCCAAAGTCCATGCCAGCAATCAACATAGAGCAAAGGCGGCTCGGGCTTAAGACGCGTCGCCGCTGTTCAACGATTGGAATTATGTGGAGCAGAACCGGCGGGAACCGGCCGCAAAACTGCCCCTCACAGGTCAGCGCTCCGCATAATTCCTCACTCCGCATAATCGACCCGGCCGCAGTAGACCCGGTGGCTGGGGCTGTTCTCGCCGGAGCGGCTGGTCTCGGGGACGATGCGGACGTTCTTGGCCTGGACCGAGAGAGTGACGATTTCGCCGGTGAACTCGTTCGAGCCGGACTTCTTGAAGCTGCCGATGGTCGCCATTGTCGTTCTCCTTGATCTTTGTTTCCGAGCCCGCACCATGCGGCCTCGATGGTGATCGAAGGGCCGGAGGCGACCGCCGGCGCACTCCGAAGGAGCTCGACAGCAAAGGAGGAACTTTCTTGCGTCGCGAGGAATGACGGCGCAGCCGGCAGGGGAAGAAAGTTGCGACGCCGCTGTTGCGCCATAGGCGGTCGAGGCTTCAGCCGGCCTTGGGCTAGATCAACCCATCAAAGAGGCCGTTCGGTGCGCTCGATCGGAACAGATGGCGTCAGGAAGAACGTGGCGACTCTCGTGCCGCCGAAAAGATTGGCGCGACGAAGCGCTGCTGTCCCGTGAAGCGGATAATGGTCATGCCGCCGACGGCGATGGAGCCGATCACCGAGAAGATCATCTGCCAGGTCGCGGATGGCATGGCGATCTCAGCAATGCCGTGCGTGGCGCTGTAGCCGGCGACAGTAGCGGGCGCAACGAAGAGCACGATGATGAGCAGCCGAAGCCAGTTCGAAGGCGCGAGGGAGAGCGCCAATTGGCCGAAACTGAAGGTCGCGCCGCCAACGATGGCGCCGACGATGATGCCGCCGAGCGCACCGGCGCCGGAGTGGAAGGCCCACATGCCGACTGTCACGCCGACGAAAAGTGGCAGGGCGAAAACAGCGAGCGCGAATAGCAGCCAGCAGAAAAATCCGATGGCGGCGAGGACGAGTAGAGGTCCGAGGACGAGCATGGTGGCGATCTCCGTGAGATAAAGTTCTGACGGTCGCGCCTTCCGCCACCACCACGGCGCGATGCCTAGCATAGCCGCAAACGGCCATGGCCGGGAGCGGAATCATTCTATCTGGCGGTGTCCTCGCGCATGGCGGCTGCGGCGAAATCTTCGCATCGGGCTAGCGCTTTTAACCCTGATCTGGAATCGCCCGGGGTGACGGTATTATCCTCACGGATTACCGATTTGTCGTTGAGCGGAGGCTCGCGGCGCCCATCGAGGCGGAACGTTGGAAACGAGCCTCTATCTGCCGGTCAAGCGCTTCCTCGAAGGGTTGGGTTTCGAGGTGAAGGGGGAGGTATGCGGCTGCGACGTCGTGGCGGTGGATCGGGGCGCGCCAATTGCACTCGTGATCTGCGAATTGAAGCTGAGCTTCACGCTCGATCTTGTTCTTCAGGCCGTGGATCGGTCCACGGCTTGCGATGAGGTTTGGGTCGCCGTCCGCGCATCGGCGGGCGGACGCGGACGCGAGTCCGACCCCCGGGTCAAGAGGCTCTGTCGAATGCTCGGCTTCGGGCTGCTCAGCGTATTCAGTTCCGGCAGGGTGGACGTCTTGGTCGAGCCGGTTGCATGGCGGCCGAGACTCAATGCAAAGCGCCGCTCAAGGATCCTCGAAGAGCATCAGCGGCGCAGAGGAGATCCGGCGACGGGTGGCGGCACGCGACGGCCCATCATGACCGCGTATCGCCAGCAGGCGCTGCAATGCGCCGGAGCGATGGCGCACGCTCCGATCCGCCCACGCGATCTGAAGGAGGCCATTCCGGACGCGCCGAAGATTTTGCTTCGCAACGTCTACGGCTGGTTCATCCGGGTCGAGCGCGGAGTTTATGCGCTCTCAGATGCCGGACGAGCCGCGTTGGTGACGTGGAAGGCGCATCTCCCCGAGCAGTTCGTTACGGGACGCACCGAGAATCAAAAGAGATCCGTTCCGGCTTGAAGACCGGGGCGAGGACAGTCCCCTCTCTGCCCTTCGGGATGGCTCCAATCTGACCCGAACGACACCCCCCTCTTTGTGATCAAGCCACGACCTCGCTTCCAGTGTCGTCTTGGCTCAGGACAACGCTCCAATGGATGGCAAGATCGTCGCCAACGCCGCGCGTCTCCAGCCGCCACGGCGCAGCCTTGTCAGAAGCGCGAAATTGGAGGAAACTTCAACTCGGATGAGGAACCATCTGGCGAATCCTGACCCTAATTGAGACTAAGTCTTGGATGATGAGCGAAGGGTCTTGAACCTGCGGTTCGTAGCGTTGCCGCGCTTGGGCCCAGCTATGAGAAAAGCGCACGAGTGGAGGAGACATCGCCGGTCAGCTCGTTTACTTTCACAACTACTTATCTCAAACCAGTAGACTGCGGGAAGGACAATTGCTCAGCTTCGGAACTGCACTGCGGCCAGATGGGGTGAATGATGGGGACCGAACTGGGGGTAGGCACGCTCGTCACCGCTTGGATCACCTATCTGAGCGCAATCGGCGTCACTTATAATGTCGGCCAAAAGGCGGCAGAATTCCTTAACGAGGAAACAATCCACAAGATCTCTGAATTTTCGAAAGAACGTCCTATTACAATGACGATGAACGTAATCCTGGAGGTCACCTTAGGCAGCATTGACCGGTGGCTAGGATTTCAGAAGGACGGTATTTTCTACAGGCCAAAGATCGTCCGGTCGGTTCTTGTTTCGCTCATCGTGCTCGCGCTCTTGTTGTATCCACTTAGGGACGCTCCGGCGCTTGTCTTCCTATGGTTCGGGCTAACGATCAGGCAGCTGTTCGATGTTTTCGATTTTTCAGTGCTTAGTGACCATTTTGCAGTACTTAGAGAATTCGGGGTCATCAGAGCAATCCTGAGCTTTCTGATTTTATTTGGTATTTTTTTAAGCTTCAATGCCCTTTCAGATTTTGTTTCGTTCTCGAAAACCCGCACGCTCATGGAATTGTTTAGGCGGTTTCCGTCCCCTGTTAAGGTAATAACCCTCCTATTTTTGGACATTCTCCTTTCAGTGCTTATTGCCTACGCAGTTTCAACCGCTCCATTTCTCTTGCTAGTTATTGTCGGTTCGCTTCTTGAGCTAGATACGTTGTATAAAATGCTGGTGGCCTTGGTAGTTATTCTGGCTATTGCAGCGGGAAGCTTTTTCATTATACGCCGGCGGCGGCTTGTAGACATCCTCGTTGGATATCTGGCTCTCCTCCCGCTGCTTTATTTTTTGTTCACGTTGCCATTTGCCAGGACACTACAGGACGTTGTTATCGTTGTCTTCAAACCAATGACGTTTACCATTGGAGTGTTTATTTTCGCCTCGGTTACGGGCTTGGGAATAACGATTCTTTCCGCCTTAACAGCTACGCTGAGCATAATTGGGTGGGGGGCATCAAAGTTAGAAAGCAGAGGGATTTGGAAAATTTTGAATTTTGATAAGAAACCAATGGAATCTGCAGCAATAATTGTCATCGTTGTTTTTACATTGATCTATTGGCCGATTGTACTGCTTTAAAAATTACGGCGGTCAGGCTGAAATACGTCAAACTCGACATCATCGCGACCAACTTGGACCCCGCCGACGAGACAGCAACGCACGCCTCAATCGACGTGGACGCCTCCGCCGTCGAAGCGACCCGCTTCGAAACGAGACTTCTAATTTCGTGACGCGTCGGACTCGTGACAGTGTGGATGGATGTTCCGATTTCATAAGAGGCGCAAAAGCGATCATCGCTGCGCGCGCCTCAATGCGCGCGGCAACACAACTCACCAGGGCTTCGCGGCCTTTTTCTCTCAATTAAACTGTACACTCTCATGCCGCCATTTGGCACATTTTGTCGCTGCCGTTGACACCGCGTAATTCAACCGAGGCGGGCGGGTGCGCCTTCACGAGGGCTCTAATTTAGCGCATGCGTGCTCTGCGCGGTGGGGCCGAAGAGGCACCGCACGACGCCCTCATCGGCATTTCGCGTTGCCGCCTATTGAGTTCCACACCGGAATGCCGAGCTTGCGCGCCTTGTCAGCGAGGTTTGAGGAGATGCCAGAGCCGGGAAAAGCGATGACGCCGATCGGCATGGCCTCGAGCATCTGATCATTGCGTTTGAACGGCGCCGCCTTGGCGTGACGCGCCCAGTCGGGCCTGAAAACGATCTGCGGCACCTTGCGATTTTCTGCCCAGCAGGCGGCGATGCGCTCGGCGCCTCTCGGTGAGCCGCCATGCAGCAGCACCATGTCGGGATGCTTGGCGAGCGCCTTGTCGAGACGGTCCCAGATCGCGCGATGATCGTTGAAGTCGAGGCCGCCAGTGAAGGCGATCTTGGGGCCGGCGGGGAGCAACGGTTCGGTCTCGGCTCGGCGCTTGGCGGCGAGGAAGTCGCGGCTGTCGATCATCGCGGCGGTCAGCGCGCGGTGGCTGACCTTAGAGCCGGCGCGCGGGCGCCAGGATGAGCCGGTATGGCGCTCGAAGGCTTCGGCGGCGTGGTCGCGAAAGAGCTCCATGCTGTCGCGGCGTTCGATCAGCGTTTGCCCTTCGGCGATGAGGCGCTCGAGCTCGACCGAGCGGACTTCCGAGCCGTCCTGTTCCTTTTGGCCGTGCCGCTGCGCCTGCTCATTGTCGTCGAGCTGGCGCTCGATGCGGCCGACGGCGCGGTGGAAGAGATTGACGGTCGACCAGAGCAGCTCTTCGAGGTCGGGCTCGAGGCGCGTGTCGCTCAATGTGACGACGAGAGCGTCGAAGATGTCGGAGACGGCGCCAGCGATCGTCTGCGCGAGCGGAAGCGGCCTCGGATCGGGTTCGTCGTGGAAAGGCCGGTAGCCATAGAGCTGGAGCTCATGGAGGACCCGGTCGGTTGCAGACGAGCCGTGGTGGGGCCCAAGATCGGAGTCGTGGTCGGTGGTCATGGCGGCTTTCCCTCGCCGGATCGGCCGCGCCCATCGCGGCCTTCATGGCGACGAGGGCTGGCCAAGCGGCGCGGACCTGCACCCGCAGCGACGCGAAGGGCCGGAGCCTTGGCGGAGGATGGCGAAGGCCGGCGATTTTGTTTCGCGATGGAAAGCGGCCCTCTGGGCCGCGCCGGAAAATCGCCGGCTGCAGCCATTGCCGGTCCGCGCCGTTTGCCGCCCGATCGCCCTTTGAGAAGGCCTTGGGCGCGCTCCTCTCCGGCGCCGAGGGAAGCATGGACGCCGGTTTCTTGGCGACGATGCCGCCGCGCCACTCTTCCCCGGCCAGCTATGCTGCGAGCTCCATGAAACGGGCGACGTCCTCTGTCGCAATCTGCACGCGGATCGCGGCCCGGAGCGCGTCGATCCCGAGCCGCCGAAGGTCCTCGTTGAAGTCGCTCAAGGCGGGCGAAAGAACGAGCGCCTCGATACCCGCCGACTGCGCCCGGTCGATGAGCGCCGTCATTGCGCCATCGCCGGCCGGATCGTTGTCGCTGGCGATGTAGAGGCGTCGCAGCATGTTCGGGAAGAGGATTGCGGAGAGATGCGCCGCCGAGAGCGCCGCGACCATCGGCATGACAGGCAGAACGCAACGGAGCGACAGCATCGTCTCGATGCCTTCACCGGCCGCCATGACCTCGCCGGTGACGCCGAAGCGCACGGCGTGACCGAGCAGGTCGCCCATGGCGCGTCGCGGCGTGTCGATCGGCGCCTTGCCGAGCGTCGCCTCGCTGAATCCGCCTGGATCGAGCCAGGTGCGATGCGCGCCGGTGATAAATCCTGAGAGATCGGTGACGGCGGCGATCATGGCCGGCCATGTCTCGGTCGCGCTGTGCTCGTCGGGCCGGTAGTAGCAGCGCGGATGGAAGCGCAGACTGCCGGTTCCGTCCAAAGCCGTAACGCCGCGTCGGCGTAGATACGCTTCTACGAAAGTGCGTTGGATCGGCTGCGACATGGCGAACAGGCGTCGCGCAGCCTCGGATGAACTCGTCGGCGCGTCTGATCTACGCGACGGGCGGCGCGGCTCATTGGGCTCTGGCGCCAAGCGCGGCAGGCTGAGAAACGAACGCGCTTCTTCGGCGACATCCTTGAAATCGGCGAGGCCCCGACTTTCGCGGATGACGTCGAGCAAATCGCCATGTTCACCTGATGCCGCATCCACCCATTTTCCAGCTGGACCCCTGGCGGTCTCCTTGAGTTGCAGGAACATGGATCGGCCCGGCGTGTTGCGGACATCGCCGACAAGCCAGTAGGCGCCTTCGCGGCACCCATTGGAGAGATAGAAACGACACACCGCCTCGGCCTCGCGCGCGAGACGACGCGCCAGTTCGGATGCGGAACCAGACATCGCGCCCTCCATAGACAAAGGGACCCGCCATTGCTGACGGGTCCCTGGGGGAGTGTTTCTGGGAGGCTATTCGGCGGCGACTTCCTGGGCTTCGTCCGCCGAGGCATCCTCAGGTTCGCCCTCGGGCGCGATTTCGTCGATAGCCGTTTCGTTCTCGATCGCCGCCGTTTCTTCGACGGGGGCTTCGTCCGGCGCGATAGTCGTCGCCTTCTGCGATCCATGCGGCGTGCGGCGTGGCGTACGCAATGCCTCGGGCAACCATGCCGAACCTGCAAGCAGATGTTCTGCTTGGGTGGCCATCTCGCCTTTCTTGAGCATGTCGATGCGGCGAGCCTGATCCTCGCCGCGCGCCTCGCGGACGGCGTCGAGGATCCTGGCCTTGGTCACGCGACCGAGAAAATTGTCGACGCTCGGCGCCCATCCCGTCGCGGCGATATCGAGCGACAGAGCCCCGGCGAGTTGATCGGCGTGGGCGATGGCCCTGGGCCGGCGATTGTAAGCCTCATTGACCGCGTTGACGGTCAGCGAGACGCAATGCGCGAACAATGCGTGCTGCTGCTCGGCGTCGAGCGCCGCGAGCGCGTCCCAGAGATCGCCGGGCTCGTCGGGAAGCCGTTCCGACCATTCGCGATGACGCGCGTCGACAGTCGCCGCAAGCTTTGTGTCGCCGAGGCCGGGGGCGAGACTGCCGAAGGCGGCGGTCTTCGGCTCGATGTCGAGGCAGGAGTTGCAGCCGTAGCGGTAGAACAGCTTGAGGCAGAGAACATGCAGCGCCGCGAGAAAGGCGACGTTCGGACTCCTGCCAAGCGCCTCGCGCAGCGCCAGCGTGCGATAGGCGGTGAGCTCGGTCAGCAGCCTGTCGGGCAAAGGCCGCAGACCTTCGTCCTCTTCCTCCTCGGCGGGGGCGGACTGAACCGCAGCGTCGATCGGCGCGGCGGTCTTGGCGGCCGATGCCATCGGCGAAGGATCTGCATCGACGCCTTCGTCCACTGCTACGACCTCGGCGTTTTCGATCGACGCTTCGTCCTCGGGGCGCACATAGCCGCGCTCGATGCGAAGGCGGCCCGAACCGTCGATGCTCACGAAAACGCCTGCGCGGGCGACATCCTCCGGCGCATATATGACGGGACGTTGCTCGAAAGCCTCTAACGCCGTTTCGATCTCGGAAAGCCGGGAGTCGACCTCCTCGGGGATCTCATCTGCTTCCGAATAGGCCGCCTCGAGGTCGTCGGCTTCAAGGCGAAGCGATTCACGCGTCGCCGACTCCTCCTCTGTCAATGGCTGACGTTCTCCCTGGAGATGGCGAAGGCCGTAAGTGTGGCCGTAGGGAAAGTCGGTCGCGACTTCGACCCATTTCCAACTCTCGGCGCGAATCGTCTCGGCGTCGCGTTCCAGCTTCTCAGTGACGAGCCGTTCGAGCAACTTAGCGTCCTGCAGCCAGCCACCGTCGTCGTTCTGGAAGAGATCGCGCATGACCACGCCGCCGGCGGCAATGTATTCTTCGCCCGCGTATCGCGCCCGCTTGTCGGAAGCGCGGACGGCGCTCTCGGTGAGCAGGCGGCGGATTTGATAAGCCTCCTTGCTATAAGAGCGTTGGATCGCCTCCCAGACCTGCTCCTGGCGCTCGTGATCCGAGCTGACCGTGAAGGCCATGAGTTGGTCCAGGGTCATGCCGTCCTCGGCATAGACGTCGAGCAGCTTTGGCGAGACGGAAGCCAGCCGCAGCCGCTGCTTGACGACGGCGACGCCGACGAAGAAGGCCGCCGCGATCTCCTCCTCGCTTTGGCCCTTCTCGCGCAACGCCTGAAACGCCCGAAATTGATCGAGAGGATGCAAGGGCGCGCGCTGGACGTTTTCCGCGAGACTGTCTTCCTCGGCTATTCCCTCGGTGCGCACGACGCAGGGGATGGGCGCGGTGCGAGCGAGGCGCTTCTGCTTCACCAGCAATTCGAGCGCGCGGAAACGCCGGCCGCCCGCCGGGATCTCGAACATGCCGGTCTCGGCGCCTTCCGCGTCGAGCACCGGCCGCACGGTGATGCTTTGCAGCAGCGTGCGGCGGGCGATGTCCTCGGCGAGCTCCTCGATCGAGACGCCGGCCTTGATGCGCCGGACGTTCGCCTGCGACAGCACCAGCTTGTTGAAGGGAATATCGCGCGAGGCGCTGAGCGTGATTTTTCGAACCGCAGTAGCCATTTGACCGATCTCCGCGACGGGCGCCGAGAGCCCTTCTCTCGACGAAAACCCGTCACGAAAACCGGCGCAGCCCTCTTCCTCTGAGGGCCGCGCCGCAAAACCGAGGAGCAGGAAAGATGGAAAGCCGCGGAACCGCAGACCCGCCGTTCCACACCTCCGGCTTTCCAGGAGTTAGGCCGCTCGGTCGAGCAGCTTTTTCGCCCGCGCCTCGAGGTCGAGCCGCGCGTCCTGCTGGGTCTTGTCGCGTGCGACGGCGGTGATGCCTTGGACGAAGTCGAACACGCTCTCGGGCTTTCGGCCTTCCTCAGCCAACACGGTCTCGATGATCTTCGCGGTCTCTGTCTTGGAGAAGCCGCGTTTGCGCAGGAACTCGCTACGGTCCTCGTCCGTGCGGGCGACAATCTTCTCTCGCGCCGCCTTGATGCCGTTGACGAATGGCATGGGTGAGGAGTTGGCGAAACGAGTCAGCGCCGGCGCAGCCTCATGGGCGAAGCGCGAGGCGGCATATTTCGAGTGGCGGATGGTGATTTCCTCGAAATCTTCGACGCCCCAGAGATTGCGGTTCTGGCATACGGCGCGGAGATAGAAGCTCGCCATGCCGAGCGTCTTGGCGCCGACCTCGGAATTCCAGCAGTAAAAGCCGCGGAAGAAGAGGTCGGGTGAGCCGTTTGGCAGCCGGCCGGCTTCAATCGGATTGATGTCGTCAACCAGGAAGAGGAAGACGTCGCGATCGGACGCGTAGAGCGTCGTCGTGTCCTGGGTCACATCGACGCACGGGTTGTAAACCCCGGTCGACCAGTCCAGCACGCCCGGCACTTTCCAGCGCGTGTCGCCCGTGCCATTGCCCGCGATGCGCTGCACGGCTGCGACCAGCTCGTGGTCGAAGATGCGGCCATAGTCGGGCCCGGTAACGGCCCGCAGTTCGATCCGACCATCTTCGATCTCGAGCGTCTTCATCTGTTCGGCGCGGTGCGAGGTCAGGCCGTATTGGAGATTGATGCCGGCGAGCGGCGCCGGAAGTTGCCGGAGGTAGGCCGCGGGCGCTCCGACTAGGCCCGCGAGCTGTCCGAAGCTCCAATGAGTTGGCGCGATCGGGGCATCAGAGCCGGGCAGCATCAGCGTAAGGCGTTCGGGGTCTTCACGGTTGGCCTCCACCCGGATAGCCGCGCTCTCCACCGTTCGGGTGCGGCTGCGCTCGGTCCGTCCCCGCACGGCGGCGAAGAGGTCCGAGAGGGACAGATAGCGCTCGTCGGCCGGCCGCGAGAACCACTCCGACGATACTCGGCCGATTCGCTCGCCGCGGCTCACGTCCACCTTGTAGCCGCCAGCGCGATCGCGAACGGCGTCCAGAACTTGCACCTGGATCATGGGTTGTCTCCACGACGGGCGGCGGAGGCCTCTCCTCTCGCCCTCACCCCGTCACGGAAAGCCTGCTTCCCTCTAACTCTCCCGGAGCCCCGAGAAGACGTCGCGCACTTCGTCGAAGCCGCCGGTCACGCCGACTCGGTATCCCGGCCCGTAAGTTTCGTCGTCAGCCCGCGATGGAGTTGCTCGCCAATCGCTTCCGCGGCCTGCCTGATCGGATCAGCGTCGCGGTTCGCATATCGCCCCGTCATGGCAAGCGTTTTGTGGCGCAGGAAGTCCCGCACGGAGAACGCGTTCGCGCCCGTTTGCGAAACGTATGTTCCCGCGGTGTGGCGGAGATCGTGCAGACGCACGTCGTCGAGCCCGGCGCGCGCGCGCAGCGCTTGCCAGGCGTTTTCGAGCACCGATAGGGACAGCGGGCGGCTGGCGTCCATCGGAGCGGAAAAGACCCATGGAGAGCCTTCCTTGCGCGTCTGCTCGGCCAGCAGGTCGAGCGCATAGGCGGAAACGGGGTGCGGGCGCCGCGCTCCGCCCTTGCGCGACGGCAGGGCGACCGTCCCGCGGTCGATGTCGATGTCGGCCCAGGCAAGGCCGAGGATTTCCGAAGCGCGCGCGCCGGTGAACAGAAGCAGCTTGACGACGGTGAGCGCCGCCCGGTTCGGGATTGTGCGGCTGCTCTCAGGCTTGGCGCGGTGTTTCGCTTGAGCGCCCTTGCGCTCGCGCCAGGGTAGGCCGGTAGTCTCGGCTTCCTCCAGGGCAGCGCCGAGGCGCGCGAGTTCGTCGGCGGATAGGAAGCGCTCGCGCGCGTTCTCCTCGAAGCGCGGCACACGCCGGCAGGGGTTCGATCCATCCGTCCGCCATTCCCACTCCTCGGCAAGATTGAAGGCCTTCGACAGGACAGCTAGCGCCAAATTCGCCTGGCGCGGCGTATTCTCCAGCCGCCGGCGCAATTTCAGGATGTCCTGCCGCGTCACGCTCGCGACCTTGAGGGCACCGAGCTCAGGGCGGATGTGACGCTTGATGAGAGCCTTGTTGTCGCGTTGCGTCCGCAGCGCGTTCCCTACCTCGAGGTGTTTCGTGACATAGGCGTCGAGCAGATCGCCGACGGTCGGCGCCTCGCGCCGTTGCTTGACCTCTCTGGCAGGATCTCCGCCTTGTGCGACGCGACCGCGCAGCGCGCGCGCTTGGTCGCGCGCCTGCTCGACCGTCAGAGCGCCGAAGCGGCCTATCGTTACGCGGAGCTTTCGGCCCTCGGCGTTGCGATAATCGAGCACGAACGTCAGCACGCCGCTCTTGAATTGCTGAAGGCCGAAGCCCGTCAGCGCCTTGTCCCAGTGGAGGACCGGCTTGGACACATCGGAAAGGGCGTCGATGTAGCGCTTCGTCAGATTGACAGGCGGCCGTTGATTTGGACGACCTCGCGCGGAAGTCGGACGACCTTTGGACGGCTCCGAAGGAAGGTACACAACGCCATCCACTTGATTTTCCGTGCCCAGCGCCGACTTTGATGGCTTGGACGACCTTCGCGGACGACTCGACATATCTCGCGCTCCATGCCACGCGCGAGCGTAGCAGCGACCCGATTTCTTGTCACCACTTTGTCACCACTTGGGGGCGAATTCAGTCGTTTTCCGGCGTACCTGGCACAACGCGATTCCGACCTAAGATTATGAATGTACGGCGTAATCGCAAATCATCGCATTCAAGCGTAACCCCCTGGATGGGATTTGTAATCAGTAGGTCGCGGGTTCGAATCCTGCAACCGGCACCAGGAAGATCAAAGGCTTAGTTTAGAAATCCTCAGACCCGCGGGGCTCCTGGGTAGCAGGCTGGGTAACGGGGCGAAGCCCCCCCTTTAGAGGGCCATGCCGGGAGGGCGTGCGGAGGGCTCCTTTCGCCCTTGAGGGGGCTACCCTAGCCAAGCCCCCTCCTCGCAAACCTTCCACAGCGCCTCGGCGTCCTTTTCCTCCTCGGCGTCGAAGAGCCGGCGGCAAGCCTCGCCCGCCTCCGCATAGGCGGGGTCAGCCATCAGCTCCTTCAAGGCTTCGTCGCGACTGTCCTGATCGTTCATTCCGTGCCTATCCGGTTAAGACATACACCCACTACAATCTAGTGGATCGCTAGCTTTCAACATTTTTTTCCCTCCTGTCTTGCGGTGCTGGGGCTAGATGGCTTAGATTCGGAAGAGTTTTAGCCCTGACTGGGTTGGTAAGAGATCAGATGCAAAACCGTGAGCCTAGAGGATATTTAGAAAGAAGGGTCTTCTGGATTTTTAGTGGGTGAAATCAGGGGTATGATGTAGCGCTAGGCTATGATTTTCAAGGGTTTTGTGGGTTTTCAAACGGCTGAAAATCGATCACGATTTGGCGTATGAAGAAACAGCCCGAAGCCACCCCGATGAAAACCCTGCGCGACGCTTACAAAGTTCGCGGGTTCCGCGTGCTTGCGAAGCTCGACAGCTATGAACTCGAACCGCGCGCGCTGGTCCTCACGCTCGATCGGCGCGCAAAAAAACCGTGTGCGGCGGCTGTGGGAAAATTTGCCGAAGCCTCTATGACAAACGCTGGCGGCGGGCGCGCGATCTTCGCTGCGGAGATCGCGAAGTCTATCTCGATTTCGAGATGCGCCGCGTCGCATGCAAAGCCTGCGGCGTGAAGAACGAGAAGCTCGCCTTTCTGTCGAGCAACACCAAATTCACCCTGCGCTTCGCCACGCAGATCGGCGGCTTGTGTCGCGTCATGACGATCCAGGATGTCGCGCGGCTGATGTATCTCGATTGGGAGGCCGTCAAGGAACTCGACAAGATTTACATGCGCGAGCAGCTGCGTGTGGCCGGTCATCCGAAGCCGCGCGTCATCGGCGTCGACGAGATCTCGATCAAGAAGGGACATTCCTATCGCATCGTCGTCAGCGATCTCGTTGCGCGCCGCGCGATCTGGTTTGGCGGCACGGGTCGCACGGAAGCCGACATGGATTTGTTCTATGCCTTTCTCGGCAAGCAAAACAGCCGGAAAATCAAGCATGCGGTGATGGACATGTGGAAGCCATTTCGTGTTTCGACGCAGCGTCACGCGCCAAAGGCCGCGATCCTGTTCGACAGGTTCCACGTGGTCAAACATCTTGGCGACGCGCTCGACGCGATTCGCAGATCGGAATACAAGCGCGTCACCGGCGAGGATCGAAGCTTCATCAAAGGCCAGCGCTACGTGCTGTTGTCGCGGCGCGAAAACCTGACCGATGACAGACGCAAAAATCTCGAACGCCTCTTGCAAGCCAACGCCCGTCTGAACATCGCCTATCTGCTGCGCGAGCAGTTCGAGCAGCTGTGGGATTACGCCGACGCCGCCGATGCGAAAACCTTCTTCGACGCATGGCGCGACCAGCTGCGCGGCCAGGATCTGGCGCCTTACGAAAAGTTCGCCGCCATGATCGAGCGCAATTGGGACGGCATCGCCGCGCACAGCCAACCGACGCACGACATTCCGCTCGGCTTCGTCGAGGGTCTCAACAACAGAATCCGCGTGATCCAACGCCGCGCCTATGGCCTGCGCGACGAGGAATATCTCAAACTCAAAATCCTCACATCCGGCCTGCCCGAATTGCAAAATCCTACCCAAAACCTACCCAAACCTACCCACTAAAAATCCAGAAGACCCAGAAAGAATATATCATTTTATTGGTGATTTGTTGTTCCTATCAATTGTCATCGGAACGCTTTTGAATGGAGTGTTTGTCGTTGCAACCATATCGCGGGTGGCTGCCTGGAGGAGTAATATGGGGCGGCCTCACTGTTGTTAACATTGCAGGAACAAAGGCTAGGATTATCGGAAGCAAATACAGGATATATTTCTCAAAAAAAAAATGGATTGTCAATGGTCTGCCCTTATAACAATTCTTCCAGAAAGCTGTTTGAGGAAGGATACATCCTGGATGTTGGGAGATCTTGCGAGATATCCGAGGCTTATCCCGCTGACTCAGGTTCGTCTATATGTAGTTGCAGGGTGTCGCCGGCGATCTGATTTTTTGCGGGCTCGCGCCGTCCGACGATGTCCCGATAGCTTGCCGGCGCGTGGTTGGCGGCGAGGCCGAGCATGGTTTCGAACGAGACGTGCCGGTAAAATCTGCGATTGTAGCGAAACACGAATTCATCGAGGTAGGTATCCACGTGCTTGCGACGCAGGCCGTGATACGTGCCGAGCGCCCAGCGCTTCATCAACGCGAACGCACGGTGGCTCCATGGAAGAACGATGTTCGCCGCCATCACGCCGACGACGCGCGGATCGTGCCGGTAATCGCCGGCAAGGCCGGGATAAGACGCGTGTCCATCGGTGATCAGGGTCGCGCCCGGCGTCACGTTTGCGCGCACGAAGGCTTCGAGCGACGCGGCGGAGTTGTCGGCGATCACGGCGAGGCGCAGGCGGCCCGAGCGCGTGTCGAGGTACTTCGCGCCCTTGCGCCGGGGCTTCGACTTGTTGGTGTCGCGCTCGATGACCTCGACCGCTCCGGCAATCAGAATTTTCCCCGCGTTGCCGGGCTCGAAGAACGCGTCGCCGACCCGGAACGGAATCTCTGTCTGATCGACCTCGACGACGCCTTCGAGAAGTTCGCGGTTCGGATCGATCATTGAGCGCCGCAGCTTTTGCGTCAGCAGCCAGGCCGTCTTGTAGGTGACGCCGAGTTGGGCCTCCAGTTGCAGCGCCGACATGCCGTTGGAGTGCGTTGTCATCAAATGCGCGGCCTGAAACCACGTCGTCAGAGGCAGTCTCGAGCGGTGCATCACGGTGCCGGCGGTGAGCGAGGTCTGGCGTCCGCAATCCAGACATTCGAACAAGCGTGGACGAGTTTTAAGGGCGTTGGCCCGGCTCCTGCCGCAAGCAGGACAAACGAAGCCGTCGGGCCAGCGACACTTGAACAGGAACGTGGCGCAACTCGCCTCGTCGGCGAATGCCTTCTGAAACTCGGCGACCGAACGGCCCCGCGCCATGCCCTGGCTTCCTCGCGATTCCGCGCACGCTGGCGGGCCGCTCAGGCACAACATATAGCGGAACCTGAGTCAAAGGGATAAGCCTTAGATATCCATCAATGACATTGTAGAGATGACATCGCTCGCCGATTTCATCAAACAACGCCAGTTCGAAACCGAAGAGTGGCAGGTCTACGTCATGGGTGAAATCCGTTACCAAGACGAAGGGGGAGCGGACAGGTTCATGGGATTCTGCCGGCTGCGCGGCGAAGACGGGCGCTTTCGCGCCGTAGATGATCCCGATTACGAATTCCAGGATTAGCCCGCACAGGGCCGCGCCGCGATGTGGATTCTCGTCATGATCGCCGGATTGTTCGATGCGCCGCCGAGCGGCCGACGCTGGTTGCGCTTCGCGCTCATTGGCGGGCCTGCGCTGTTTCTTGCGATCGGCGTCGCCGGCTTCACATTTGCCGGGGCCTTTCTCGCTTATCCGGAGGGCTACGCCAAGCCGCTCATTCTCGTCATCGAGGCGGCGCTGCCCCTGTCGATGGCCGTGGCGCTGGGACCGCTGGCGCTCGGAGCGCCCCGGCAAGAAGAGAGAAGCCATGAACTCTGTCACGCTCGCAGCCCTTGGAGGCGCCGTGCTGATCGGATTGGGACTCTACGGTCTGATTGCCCATTCGCATCTTCTGCGCAAAATCCTGGCGTTCAATGTGATGGGTGGTGGCGTCTTTCTTCTCTTCGGCGCCATTGCGCGCCGGGGCGCAGCGGCAGGGGTCGGCGCCGATCCTGTCCCGCAGGCTCTGGTGATCACCGGAATCGTGGTCGCCTTTTCCGCCACGGCTCTCGCCGTTGCGCTGCTCTTACGCATAGTCCGAGAAAACGTTCCGCCCCAGTCCGCGTCACGGGCGAAGGACCAGACGCCGATCAGCGCCAGCACGAGCACCACCGCCTACAGAAGCGTGTCGATCGCGCGATAAGCGAGCAGAACGCCACACAAAGCAGCGCGCAAAGGATTTTCTCCCACGGTTTCAAGTCGGTGGGCGGCGCGGCGAACCCGTCTGCGATCCGCGCTGCGGCGCCATGCATCAGAGCGCCCGTCACGCCGCTGCCGATGGCGGCCTCAGTGAGGGCCACATCCACGACGCGTCATACGCATTCCGGCTGATTGACTCGGAGGGTGGGGGAT
>CAVRKL010000002.1:0-430160 GCA_963722205.1 uncultured Alphaproteobacteria bacterium | reverse complement strand
GCGCATCCGCCGGGTCACGCTCAGGTGGATTTTGGCGAGGCCCTCGGCGTCATCGGCGGCGTGGAGCGCAAGATCCACTTTTTCGCTTTCCACTTGCCGCACTCGGACGCCAGCTTCGTGGTGGCCTATCCGGCGGAAACGACCGAGGCGTTCTGCGACGGCCACGTGAAGGCGTTCGCGTTTTTCGGTGGCGTGCCCAAGTCGATTCTCTATGACAATACGAAGATCGCGGTTGCACGGATCCTGGGGGACGGCAGACGGCAACGAACGCGGGTCTTTACGGAACTCCAGTCGCACTACCTGTTCGAGGACCGCTTCGGCCGGCCTGGCAGGGGCAACGACAAAGGCAAAGTCGAGGGGCTCGTTGGCTTTGCGCGGCGCAATTTCCTGGTGCCGATCCCGGTGTTCGACAGCTTCGAAGCTCTCAACATCCACCTGCTGGAGTGCTGCCGCCGTCGCATGAACGATCGCTTGCGCGGCCATGATCAGACGATCGGCGAGCGTCTGGAGCGCGACTTGGCTGCATTTCAATCTCCGCTACCGCCCGCCTATGACGCCTGCGAGAAAATCGGCACGACGGTTTCATCGTTGTCGTTGGTGCGGTATCGGCTCAACGATTATTCCGTGCCGACATCCTACGGTCACCGCGAGGTGTTTGTGCGCGGCTATGTGCACGAGGTCGTCATCAGCTGCGGCGCCGAGAAAATCGCGCGTCATCCCCGCTCCTATGAGCGGGAAGATTTCGTGTTCGACCCGTTGCATTATCTCGCGCTGATCGAGCGGAAGATCAACGCGCTCGACCAGGCCGCTCCGCTCGTTGGCTGGAGGTTGCCGGAAGAGTTCGCGACATTGCGGCGTCTTCTGGAGGCCCGCATGGGCAAGCAGGGCAAGCGTGAGTTTGTCCAGGTTCTGCGCCTCATAGAAGCATTCAAGATCGAGGACGTGACCGCCGCCGTCCGCGACGCGATTGAGCGCGGGGCCATCGGTTTCGACGCTATCAAGCATCTCGTGCTGTGTCGGATCGAGCGGCGACCGCCGCGCCTCGACATGACAGTTTATCCGTATCTGCCGCGAGCAACGGTCGCGACGACCTCGGCGAGCTCCTATATGGCCCTCCTGGCGGGAGGCGCGGCATGACTGACACACCGCAAATTTTGCTGGCTCACTATCTGAAAGCCCTCAAGCTTCCAACGTTCCTCCGCGAATATGACAAGCTCGCCCGTCAATGCGCCGCCGAGGGCGTCGACCATATCCGTTACCTACTGCGGCTTGCCGAACTGGAACTGATCGAGCGGGAGCGGCGGATGGTCGAGCGACGGATCAAGGAAGCGAAGTTCCCAGCCGTCAAAAGCCTCGATAGCTTCGACTTCCAGGCTTTGCCGTCCCTCAATAAACCCCTGGTGCTGGAACTCGCCCGCTCGGAGTATGTCGCTCGTCGTGAGAACATCATCGCTGTCGGCAACAGCGGCACGGGCAAGACGCATATCGCCCTGGGATTGGGACTGGCCGCCTGTCAGAAGGGCCTGTCGGTCGGCTTCGTCACCGCCGCGGCCCTGGTCCACGAGTTGATCGAGGCCAGAGATGAAAAAAGGCTTCTGCGTCTGCAACGCCAGCTCGCGATGCATAAGCTGCTCATCATTGATGAACTCGGTTATGTGCCTCTGTCGCAAACCGGAGCCGAACTGTTGTTCGAGGTCTTCAGCCAACGCTACGAGCGAGGCGCGATGATCGTCACCAGCAATCTGCCGTTCGACGAGTGGACGAGCGTGTTCGGCTCCGAGCGTCTGACCGGCGCTCTGCTCGACCGATTGACCCACCACGTGCATATCTTGGAGATGAACGGAGAGAGCTACCGCCTCGCCCATTCCAAGAAACGCGTCCGTCGCGAAAAACCGCAACCCCCGTCAAAGCCCAGTCCTGACGAATAACGCGGTGCGACATGAAGCCCAAGGCCGGCACATTCGTTTGTTCAAGCGTGATGCATTTTTGCTCCGGCCCGACGATGCAAAATCACTCCGGCGTTGACAGATTCGAACCCTCGACCCCAACCTTGGCAAGGTTGGGCACACACCCGACCCGATTCGAACGCATGGGAAGCAAATTCGTGGAGGGAGCCCGGGATCGTTTGGTGAGTTTTTGGTGAGTAAAGCAAATTGCGGCCAAAGGCTGGGCTATATAAGCCATTGATTATTATGGCGCGCCCGAGAGGATTCGAACCTCTGACCTCTGCCTTCGGAGGGCAACGCTCTATCCAGCTGAGCTACGGGCGCGAACTGCACCGGGTTTACCCTGGAGGGGCTCGCAAGGCAATGCGGCCGTGCGACCTCGGTTTTTGGCAAGCTCACTCCACCACCACCCTCACGCTGCGAGACCTTCCGGGCCGTAACGCCCGGCGCGCCTCGATTTGGTGCTGGCCGGGCCGAAGCGGCCAAAAGACCGTTTCATCCGTTTCGGCGACGCGGAAGGGCTCGCCGTCAACATACCAGACGATCTGCTCGGGCCGAGGAAGCGGCGCGAGCTTGAGCGCGATCTTGCCCTGCGCGGCGGGCTGCTCGGGATTGCGCCAGATATGCGTGTCGGCTTCCGGCGTCGAGATGACGAGCCGTTCCGGGCCTGAGAGCTGCGCCGCGGGCGCGACGGGAGCGGCGCCGCGCTTCGCCCACTCCCGCAGCGTCGCCGCGCAGGCGCTTTTGGCGCCCGCATAGAGGCAATAGTCCAGGGCGACGCGATCCGGCGGCGGCGCAAACGCGTCTTCTTCGATCTCGCCCGGTTTCGCGCCATGCAGTAGCACGAGCGCCGCATGGGCGAGCCGCGCGCTCGACGTCGCGCCGCTGACCTCCCTCATCGTCCCGGCGTCGGCGCGGCCGATCCAGACGCCGACGATGAATTTCTTCGAGAAGGCGAACGTCCAGGCGTCGCGATAGCCCTGGCTGGTGCCCGTCTTCACCGCGACGGCGAAAGGATATTCGAGGGGCCCATAGCGCGGGAAAGTCGGCAGCCGCGCCTGCGGATCCGCGAGCATGGAGGTGACGAGGCGCGCCGTGTCGAGCGAGAGCGCGCGCCATGGCGCCGCGAGATGCTGCTCTTTTGCATAAACGAGATCGGTGAGAACGCCGTCGTCGGCGAGCATCGCATAGGCGCGCATGAGCCTTTCCAGCCGGGTCGGCAGCGAGCCGATCGCCATGGAGACGCCGAAAGATTCCGCCGAGGCCTCGAGCTCGTGCAGGCCGATATCGTGCAGAAACTGGAAATTCGCCTCGACGCCGACGCGGCGGATCAAATTCGCCGCCGGGACGTTGCGCGAGTTGGCGAGCGCCTGGCGGGGCGTCATCAGCCCGAGATAGAGGCCGTCGGCATTACTGATTCCCGAGGCCCCCTCGGGAGCGTCCGCCAAAAGATCGCTCGACTCCAAGGCGCCGCGCTCGAAAGCGAGCGCGTAAACAAAGGGTTTTAGCGTCGAGCCCGGCGAGCGCGCCGCGCGCGTGAAGTTGAAGCTTCCCGCGTCCTCGCCGCCAAAGCGCGCCGAGCCGACCTCGGCGACGATATGATTGCCGTCCTTGCGCTCGCCGACCATGATGGCGACCTGCCGCGCGCCCGCGTCGCGAAAGCCGTCGAGGTAACGGCGCGCCAGCCGCGCGATGCGGGTCTCGAGATTGAGATCGATCGCGGCGTGGATCCGCGGGTCGTGCGGGTCCGCCTCGATGCGCCCCTCGCGGAGAAGTTGCGCATAGCGAAGCGCGAGATGCAGCGCCTGGGGGCGCTTCGGCGTCTCGATCGGCCGCATCGCCAGTAGCTGCGCCTTGGCGAGCGCGGCCTGCTCGCGATCCAGCGCCCCTCGGCGCGCGAGCGCGTCAATCGCGCGCGCCGCGCGCGCCGCGGCGCGCTTCAAGCCGCTTTCGCGCGAGAGATTCATGCGGCCCGGCGCCTGCGGAATCGCCGCAAGCAAGGCGGTTTCGGCCCAGGAGAGGTCCTCGACGGGCTTATCGAAATAGAAACGCGCCGCATGCGCCGCGCCGTGGCTGCCGGCGCCATAGGGCGCAAGCCGCAGATAATGCAAGAGCACCGCCTCGCGTCCATGACGCGCGACGAGCGCGACCGCCGTCATCGCCTCTTCGAGCTTGCCGATGAGCCCGCGCGGCCTTGGCTTCTGCATGCGCGCGACCTGCATCGCGATCGTCGAGCCGCCCTGGCGCGGACCACGCCGCAGGAGGTTGCGCCAAGTTGCGCGCGCCACCGCCAGCCCATCGACGCCCGGATGCTCGTAAAAGCGACGGTCCTCGAGCGCGAGCGTCACGAGCGCCAGACGCTCCGGGATTTTCTCGAGCGGCCAATAGCCGTAGCCGAGACTTTCGGGGCCGTGCGCAATCTGTGTTAGAAAAGCGCCGTTGCGGTCGTAGACGATCTCGGTGGGAGACGGCGCCTCGAGTTGCGCATTCGAGACAGCGCCGCGCAGCGAGAGACCGATAAACCCGGCAAGCGCCGCCATCGCGAGCGCGGCGACGACCCAAGGGCGCCCGTGGCGCAACGGGCTTTTGGGGGCTTCCCTCTTGGCGGCTCTCGTCAACGTCCGTTCCGGCATCTCGTAAAGGGAGCTCCAGCGGCCGCGCTCTATCTAAGCCGCATGAGGTCATTCCGCCATGGGGCCTCACGGAGCGGAGGCGCACGCAGAAATCCTTGAGTTGCCGGACCTAGGCCGCGCCTCCAGACCGATTTCTCCTCTCCCAGCCCGAGGCCGGCTTGGCTCACAGGATTTCTGGCCATATCTCTGGTTTCAATGGGGTCGTCACGGCGGATCGAAGAACCTTCGAGGAGCGGGAGAATTGACGGGCCCAGCGGAGAACGCGCCTCGAGAAGGGGAGAGCCCTCTGAAGCCATCGGCTGCGGAGGTCGGCGCGCAGGTTCTCAATATCGTTCGTGGCCTCGTTGCGGAGCTGCACCCGAACCTCGTCGATCCTCGGCTCGTCCGCTTGGACAGTGATCTCGACCGCGATCTCGCCCTCGATAGCCTTTCTCGCGCCGAATTGCTCATGAGATTGGATCGCCATTTCAAAATCGAACTTCCCGAAACCCTGCTCGGCAAGGCGAATACTCCTCAAGATATCGTGGAAGCAGTTGTCGAGGCAGCCCCTTCGGCGGTGGAGAGATTTCGTAGCGCGCCGCAAGAGACACTAGAGCTCGAGCCCGTGCAAGAGCCGATCGAGGCCGCGACCTTGATCGAGGCGCTGACGCAGCACGCCCAGCGCAGCGGCCAGCGCGATCATGTCCTCTTGTGGAAGGCCGGCAACCGAAGTGAGCCCCTGACCTATGGCGAGCTCTACCGGGAGGCGTGCGCCGCTGCGGGCGGGCTCATTGAACGCGGAATTGGGATTGGCGACCGTGTCGCCATCATGCTGCCGACGGGCCGGGACTTTTTCATCGCCTTCTTCGGCATATTGTTCGCCGGCGCCATTCCCGTCCCGATTTATCCCCCGTTTCGCTTGACCCAAATCGAAGAGCACTTGCTTCGCCAGGCGGGCATATTGACCAACGCTGGAGCGACCGCGCTGATCACGAGCCGCGAAATCCGTCTTGTAGCCGGGCTGTTGTCTGGCCTCGTGCGAAGCTTGCGTCATATCGGGACGGTCAGCGATCTGGTTAAAAAAGGCGCGCCACTCGCCGTCCCCCTGCGTGCGACCGCGGCGACGACCGCGCTCATTCAATATACCTCGGGAAGCACGGGCGATCCGAAAGGCGTCGTGCTGTCCCACCGCAATCTGCTCGCCAATATTCGAGCCATGGGCGCGGTCCTGCAGGCCTCGTCGGCGGATCGCGTTGTGAGCTGGCTGCCGCTCTATCACGATATGGGGCTGATCGGCTGTTGGCTCGGCAGCCTTTATTACGGCGCGCCGGTTTTAATCATGTCGCCGCTTTCCTTTCTGGCCGATCCGGCGCGGTGGTTGTGGGCGATCCATAAGCACGGGGCGACGATCTCTGCGGCGCCGAATTTCGCCTTTGAGTTTTGCCTCAAAGCGATCGACGATGCGGCCATCTCGGGACTCGACCTCTCCTCGTTGCGCGCCGTGCTCAACGGGGCCGAGCCCATCAGCCCGGCGACCGTCGAGCGCTTTGTCAAAAGATTCGCCGCCTTTGGCTTTCGATCGGAGATGCTGGCGCCGGTCTACGGCCTCGCGGAAAATGCGGTGGGGCTCGCCTTTCCGCCGATCGGGAGGCCTCCGCTGCTCGATCGCGTCGACCGGCGCGCCCTCGACCGGGACCGGGTGGCGCGGGCGGTGGACACGGAAATGGCGAACGCCGTGACGCTCGTCGCCTGCGGGCGGCCTCTGCCGCACCATGAAATTCGCGTCATCGACGAAACCGGCCGCGAGTTGCCTGATCGCCGGGAAGGGCGGCTGCAATTCAAGGGCCCTTCAGCAACGCAGGGCTATTTCCAGAACCCTGAAAAGACGCGAGCTCTTTTCGATGGAGCTTGGCTCGAGACGGGCGATCGCGGTTACGTCGCCGAGGGCGACGTCTTCATCACCGGGCGCATCAAGGATCTGATCAAACGCGCTGGCCGCAACATTTACCCGCAGGAGCTCGAGGAAGCGATCGGCTCGCTCGCTGGCGTTCGGAAAGGCTGCGTCGTGGCGTTCCCGACGCTTGATCCTCGGGCTGGCACCGAACGACTGATCATCATGGCCGAGACGCGCACGACGGATGCCACGGCGCGCGAATCCATACGTAAGGCGATCGTCGAGAAGTCGCAGGCTGTGCTCGATCTGGCGCCGGACGAAATCGTGCTCGTGGCGCCGCACACGGTGCCGAAGACGTCGAGCGGAAAAATACGCCGCTCTGCAGCGCGTGCGATGTTTGAAGCCGGAATCTTCGAAGGCGCGCGAACGAGCCCGGGATGGCAACTGCTGCGCCTCGCGCTCGCTGGCCTCTGGCCGCGATTGCGTCGAAGCCTCTCGAATTTGAGCGCGCTCGCTTATGGCGCCTATGTTTGGTTCGCGCTTCTCTTGATCGCCGCCTGGGTTTTGCCTTGCGTGCTGCTGGCTCCCAAGCCGCTCTGGCGACACCACGTCCTCCACCTGGGAGCGCGAGCTTTTTTTCGTCTCATCGGAGTTCCACTCAGCGTCGAGTTCGAGGCTCCTTTACCCGAGGTAAAAGCGATCATTGTCGCCAACCACTCGAGCTACCTCGATGGCGCCGTAATGGCGGCGGTTTGTCCCGGAGCGATCCGCTTCGTGGCGAAGGAGGAGTTGACGCGACAACGCGTAGCCGGCGCCTTTTTGCGGCGCCTCGGCGCGATTTTCGTGCGCCGCACCGATCCGGTGGGCGGCGTTGCCGACGCCAAGGCGGTCTTGGAGTTGGCGCGCGCCGGAGCCCGCATCGTCTGGTTCCCGGAGGGGACGTTCTCGCGCATGCCGGGACTCTTGGAATTTCACGTCGGAGCGTTCTTGACCGCCGCTCGCCTCGGCTCGCCGATAATTCCGGTGACGATTCGCGGGACACGTTCGATCCTGCGCGACGGCTCCTGGCTGCCACGACGAGGGTCGATTTCGGTGCAGGTGGGAGCGCCCATTGCTCCGACAGGAAACGATTTTGAAGCCGCCCTAGCTTTGCGGCAACTCGTCCGCGAGCAGATACTCTCTCGCTGCGCGGAGCCGGATTTGGGCGGGTTGCGCCTTGCAAGCGCATTAAACTCAGTCGCCTGAAATGGCGACCGCGGCAAAGCCTAGCGAGCAGCCGCGTACCAAGTCTTGCGTGACGTCTGGCAACGGCCGTTGCGAAGCGTAGACAGGGAGGTTGCAGGCCGGAACGTCAGTGAACGGGAAAATAGCCCCGAAATCGATCGTGATCGGAGTAGCCGACTCTATCCCGTAAAGAGGAAGGCAGAATTGCAGGCCGCGACATAGCGAGCGACCTGAGGTGCTTCCGGGGTTCTTACCGCCAGCATGCAACCAAGGGGTTCGATGTGAACAAGGGAGATCCATCCGGTTCAAGCGCAAGCTTGTAGGACTCGACAAGCTGATGAGGCGAGAAGAGCCCGATGGCCGGGTGGAAGTCAGACTGACTGGTAGTACTCCGAGGCCGGGAGAGCCGGCCACATGGGGAAGCGGTCAGCGGTGGTTGAATTGTTCTTGGGCGACATGGGCTCCATCCAACGGGAGACACGGCCTTCTATTCAAAGAGAAGATCAGCTGACCATGGAAACGAAACTTGAACAGATAGCAGCGAAAGCTCGATGTGAACCAAAACTCCGATTCACTTCGCTGGCTCATCACATCACGCGTGGTCGCGTGCTGAAGAATTTATCGCAGATTCCCAAGCGCTCGGCCGCCGGGGTCGATGGCCAGACAGTGGAGGCGGCGAAGGAAAGCTTTGAGCAATGGATTGGGGCAATGCTTCAATCCGTTCACCGTCAAGGATACAGAGCGCCGGACATTCGGCGCGTCTATATTCCAAAGCCCGGAAAGCAGGAAAAACGCCCGCTCGGCGTTCCGACTGTCTCTGACCGGGCGCTCCAGCGCAGCACGGCCCAGGTGCTCTCCGCCATTTACGAGCAGGACTTCCTGCCATGCTCGTTCGGCGGCAGGCCCGGGCTCGGCGCCCATAATGCGCTGGCGACCCTCAATGAGGTGATCGCCGGCGGCAAAACGGGCTGGGTGCTGGAGGCGGACTTGAAGAACTTCTTCGGGAGTCTCGATCACGATTGGGTGCTCCAATTTGTTGAGCATCGAGTTGGAGACCCGCGACTGATCAGCCTGATCCGGCGCTGGTTGAAAGCGGGCGTCGTGGAAGACGGCGAGGTTCGTGCGAATGAGGAGGGAACTCCACAAGGTGGATCGATCAGCGTGCTGCTGAGCAACGTTTACCTGCACTACGTGGAGCTATGCCGGAAAGTGGGTGACGGTGTGAGGAAGGCGGCGTAACGGGGTTGGTGACCAAACCTGCCCGAACCTCCCGAAGGAGCGTTACGCCATGACCGAGAATAGAGTTGTCGCCCTCCGGCCGGAAGGCGAAATCGACGATCCGCTCACTGAAATTCTGCGGTCGGGGGCCCGCCGGCTGATCGCCCAGGCGGTCGAGGCGGAAATCGACGCCTTTGTGGCTTCTCATGCCGCCCTCACGCTCCCCGACGGGCGCCAGCGCATCGTTCGGCATGGGCATGATCCGGTTCGCACGATCCAGACCGGGATCGGGCCGGTCGAAGTCGAAAAGCCCAAGGCTCGCGATCGTGGCGCCCCGGATTCCGCCGCGCGCATTCGTTTTTCATCGGCGATCCTGCCGCAATGGGCGCGGCGGACGAAAAGCCTGGACGCGCTTTTGCCGGCTCTTTACCTGCGCGGGATTTCGGCTGGCGACTTCCAGGAAGTGCTGACGGCCTTGCTCGGCAAGGACGCTCCGAACCTCTCGCCCGCCGTGATTGCGCGATTGAAGGGCGAGTGGGAGGAAGAACATCGGCATTGGCAGGCCCGCGATTTGTCGGCGCGCCGCTATGTTTATCTGTGGGCGGACGGCGTCTATCTGCAAGCGCGCATGGAGTTGCAGGCCGAATGCATGCTGGTGCTGATGGGCGCGACGCCGGAGGGCAAGAAGGAGCTGGTCGGCTTTCAGACGGGCATGCGGGAAAGCGCGCAAAGCTGGAAGGAGTTGCTCGTCGGCTTGAAAGCGCGCGGTCTATCGGTCGCGCCTGAAATCGCCGTGGGCGATGGCGCGCTCGGCTTTTGGAGAGCTCTCGACGAGACTTTTCCCAAGACGCGTCATCAGCGTTGCTGGCAGCACAAGACGCTGAACATTCTCGACAAGCTGCCGAAATCCGTGCAGCCGAATGCGCACAAGGATTTGCGCGAAATCTGGTTGTCGCCCGACCGCGCGGCGGCGGACTTCGCCATCACCACATTCGCCGAAAAATACGCGCCCAAATACGACAAAGCCGTCGATTGCCTTCTCAAGGATCGCGAAACGCTGCTGACGTTCTTCGACTTCCCCGCCGAGCATTGGACGCATCTGCGCACCTCGAACCCAATCGAAAGCGTGTTTGCGACGGTGCGGCATCGCACGGTTCGCATGAAGGGCGCTCTCTCGCAGGACACGGCGCGTCTCATGGTCTTCAAGCTGGTGATGGCCGCGGCGAAAAGCTGGCGACGGCTGCGAGGCCAAAATCAGTTGCCGAAAGTCGTCAGCGGTGTAACATTCCGCGACGGAATCGAAGTCGCACCCGAAGCCAAAGCCGCCGCTTGATTCACGCCGTCACCGAAAATCCCGCATAGCTCCACTACGTGCTTGATCTTTGGTTCGAACGCGTGGTCAAAACCCGGTTGCGTGGCGAAGCCTATCTGGTGCGCTATATCGACGACTTTGTGATCTGTTTCCAATATCGCTCGGACGCCCTTCGCGTGCAGGACGCCTTGTGCCGACGGTTAGGGAAGTTCGGCCTCACTCTTGAGCCGACCAAGACGAAGTTAGTCGAGTTTGGCCGGTTCGCGCAACGACATGCGGGCAAACGCGGCAGGAGTTGCCCGGAAACAATCTACTTCCTGGGGTTCACGCTGTATTGCACGAGAAACCGAAAAGGCAACTTCAAGGTCGGGATGCGTACCGAGAAAACTCGGTTGCGACGCGGCCTTATGTCTTTGCAAGAGCTGATGCGGCGAATACGACATGATACGATCAGCGACCAGGTCGACGAAATAAACGCCGTCCTGCGAGGCCACTACGCCTATTACGGCATCGCCGGAAATATCCGCGCTTTGTTGAAGGTGTATCGGGCCGTCGAGCGTTACTGGCATAGAATGTTGTGCAGCCGCAGCTGGGCCGGCGCTCACCTCACCTGGGACGCTTTCCACCAGATCCAAGAGCGGACACCTCTACAGCGACCAAAACTGCAGCTTCCCTACCGGGCGCTGCAGACGCTCGCGGTGCAACTGTGAACCAACCGCCGAAGAGCGTGGTGCGGGAAATCCGCACGCCACGTTCTGTGGGAACCGGAGGCGGGCGACCGCTTCCGGTGACCCGGTGAGTATGTGACGCTGCCGAGCTAGTCGTTTCGATCCGACGCTTGAGGCTTAGTTTTACGTCTGTTCGCCTGCAGCCTTTGGCGGACATGACGTCTCTCCATCTTTCTCTTCAAAATCCATCTTGAAACCTTCGCCGGCTGGTTTGCGCGCGAAATTTGTGCTCAAGAAGCGGAACGAGCCCCCCCCGGAGACCCGAATGGCCTCTTGCGAAAGATCTTCGACGCAGGCGCCGCTGTTCGTCTCGCGGCGATTCGCGCCTTTGTTCTGGTGCCAGTTCTTCGCGGCTTTCGACGATAATTTCTTCAAGAGCGCACTCGCGCTGTTCATCCTCGGGCATGTCGGCGGAGAGAGGGGCGCAGCGCTCGCGACCTTGGCCACGGCGACGCTCATGGCGCCCTATTTCATTCTCTCCTCGCTTGGGGGCGGGTTCGCCGACAAATACGACAAAGCCGCAGTCGCAAAGCGGCTGAAGCTCATCGAGATCGCCGCCGCTGCGCTTGCCGGCCTGGGCTTCTTGCTTAACTCGCTGCCGGTGCTATTCCTTGCGCTCGCGGCCTTCGGCGCGCTCGGCGCGCTGTTCGGGCCGGTCAAATACGCCGCGCTGCCCGATTTCCTGCCGCGAGATGAGCTTCCCGCCGGCAATGCGCTCATCGAGGGCGCGACCTTTGTGGCGATCCTGCTCGGCTCGATTGGCGGCGCCCTGTCTATGCAAGGCGGGGGCTCGCCTCCCCTTACCGCCTCCGTCATGGTCAGCCTCGCCGCGGCCAGCTACAGCGCTGCGCGCTTCATCCCGCCAACGCCGCGCGCGGCCCCGGAACTCGCGATCGATTGCAACATCGCGCGGGCGACGGCGACGCTGCTCTTTGACCTTTGGCGCAAGACACGGCTCTGGCGGCTCGGCGTTGTCACGACGATTTTCTGGCTCATCGGCGCGGTCGTCTTGGCGCTGCTGCCGACGCTCCTCACGCGCGAGCTAGGGGGGTCGGAACTCGTCGTTACGCTGCATTTTGCGGCCTTCGCGATTGCAATCAGCGCCGGCGCCGCACTCGCGGCATTTCTGCTGCGTGGAGGGATCGTGCTGCTTCCTGCCGCGATCGGGGCGGCGATCGGAGCGATCATCTGCGGCGACCTCGCGCTGACCCTGGCCATGCTCGCGCCCGCGGCGCAGTCCGCGCCGCTTGCGCCTGCGGCATATTTCGTCGCACCCGGGGCCCTGCATGCGTTGATCGACCTGATGTTGCTTTCGGCCGCGGGGGGGCTCATCGTCGTGCCGAGCTCCGCGGCGCTGCAGGCGGAGTTGCTCGAGTCGGAGCGCGCGCGCATTATCGGCGCAGTCAATGTGCTCAACGCCGGCGCGATTGTCGGGGGCGGTCTGATCGTTGCGGGTCTACAAGACCATGGCGCGCCGATGGCGTCGCTGTTCCTTGGCCTCGGGCTCTTCGCCGGGGCCTCGTCCCTGTGGATCTTGAGCGCCGTCGTCGTCTCGCCGCGGGGCGAGTTGCTCGCCATTACGCGGGGCCGCGCGCGGCAGTGATGTGGAATTTGGAATTTGCGATGGCGGGGGCGCCTGGCCGCCCCCGGCTTGCTTCTAGGCCGGCGCGCGTTTAGGTGTGGCCGCCCGGTCGGCCGCTCTGCCCTCATCGGAGGCGAACCGCTCGCAGGCTCTGGCCGCGGGCCGGGGCGACGGGAGGGCGCCGAGAGCGGGTCTTGCGACCCGCGGGCCGGCTGCCCGAGAAAGTCGCACAAGGAGACGTCCGCCAAGTGGCGACAATTTCCGAGTTCTTCAATCCGACGCGCTTCATGGCGCTGACGGACAGGCTGCTTCCGTGGATTTCCGCCGCGGCGGCGCTGCTGCTCGGCGTCGGGCTCTTTGCGGCCTTCTTCCTCGTTCCGCCCGATTATCAGCAGGGCGAGACGGTGCGCATCATGTATATCCACGTGCCGGCCGCCTGGCTCGGCATGTTCGCCTATATCGTGATGAGCTCCGCCTCGATCGGTGCGCTGGTTTGGCGGCACCCGCTCGCCGATGCGGCGCAGAAGACCGCGGCGCCGCTCGGCGCGCTCTTCACTTTCCTTTGCCTCGTCACCGGCTCGCTATGGGGAAAGCCGATGTGGGGGACCTTTTGGGTCTGGGACGCGCGGCTCACCTCCTATCTCGTGCTGTTTCTGATCTATCTCGGCGTCATCGCGATCCGCCAGACGATGGACGACACGCCGCGCGGCGCGCGCGTCGCCTCGATCATGACGCTGGTCGGCCTCGTCGACATCCCCATCATCAAATTCTCGGTCGATTGGTGGAACACGCTGCATCAGCCAGCTTCGGTCTTTCGCGCTGGCGGTTCGACGATCTCGGGTTCGATGCTGTGGCCGCTTTTGGTGATGGCGGCGGGAGCCTCTTGCCTGTTCCTGGCGCTGCATTTCATGGCGCTCCGCAATGAAATCCTGCGCCGGCGCCTCGCGAGGCTCACGCTGCACGCCGTGCGCGCCGAGGAGGCCCTGACGTGAACGCCGATCCGCACTGGGGCTATATCGTCGCGGCCTACGCCATCGCCTTCATCGCCGTCGGCGGCGCGATCTGGCGCATCGTCGGCGAGCACCAAAGGCTCCTGGCAGAGCTTTCACGCTTCAAGGATCAGGGAGAGGATCATTGAGCGCGGAACAAGGGGAAGGCCCCCGGACCTGGCTGCGCCTCGCGCCGCTCGGAGTCTTTCTGCTGCTCGCCGGCCTCTTCGTTGTGCGGCTTTTTTCCGGCGATCCCTCAAAACTCCCTTCCGCGCTGATCGGGCGACCGTCGCCGGCCTTCGCACTGCCCGCGGTCGAGGGGCTCAGCGGCGTTGCGGGCTTCAGCGACGCCGATCTGCGCCAAGGCCATGTCAGCGTCATCAATGTCTTCGCCTCTTGGTGCGCGCCCTGCCGCGCCGAAGCGCCGGAGCTCATGGCGCTTGCCCATGACGAGACTCTGAAGGCCGCAGGCGTCAAGCTCTATGGCCTGTCCTATAAGGACGAAGCGGCGAACGCCGTGCGCTTCCTGACGCAGGAGGGAAATCCTTTCGACGCGATCGGCGCGGATTTTCTTGGCCGCACGGCAATCGATTTCGGCGTTTACGGCGTGCCTGAGACCTTTGTCGTCCGGGGCGACGGAGTGGTCGCCTATAAGCTCGTCGGCCCATTGACGCCCTATGCGCTGGAGAAGACTCTGCTGCCGGAGATCGAAAAGGCGTTGAAGGCCTCGCCGCCGCCGCCCTCCTGACAGAGCCTTTCAGCCCTGCGTCAGGAAGAGCCCGACCGTCAGCGCGACGCCAATGACGGCGATCGCCAGGCGCAGCGCTCTTTCATCGAGCCGGTGCAGGAGCCCCACGCCGAAAAGGCCGCCGAGCGTCGCGCCCGCGGCGGTGGCGAGCGCTTGCGGCCAGCGCACCTCCGGGGAGAAGAGAAAAATCAGCACGGCGGAAGCGTTCATCACGCCGGCGAGCACGTTCTTTGTCGAACTCGCTGTCCTGGCGTTCTCGCCGGCGAGGGTCAGCGCCGCCATCATCAGAAAGCCGATGCCTCCTCCGAAATAGCCGCCATAGACGGAGATCGCGAACTGGGCGAGGCCGGCGGCTACGGGACCGATATGTCCCGAAGTCTCGGTCGGCTTGCGAATGAAGCTGCCCCACACGAAGACGCCGGTCGCAAAAAGAACGAGCCAGGGCACGAGCCGCGCAAAGAAGGCCGAGGGCGTCAAGAGCAGGATCTCCGCGCCAAACGCCCCGCCGAGAATGCTGATTGCAAAGAGCGCCCGCAAGGAAAGGCCCGCGACGCCGGCCGCGTGGGCGCGGCCCCTCCAGCCGGTCGCAATCTGGGCCGGAAACAGCGCGACGCAGGAGGTGATGTTGGCCGCCCGCGCGTCTAACCCGACTTCGCCAACTGGTGTGGATATATACGATTTTCGGCGCGGTTTTGGGGTCTAATGCATTGTTTCTGTGTAGGCGCGGAGTTGAGAAGGGCTTGTAGTGCCGACCAAGGCCCTTGTGCGCGGGCGGGAGAGGCGCGAGTCCTGCGTCATGTTTTTGCGCCACAAGATTCGCTGCAAGGACGGCAAGGAGCATCGTTCGTGGTCGGTGGTGGAGAACCGTCGACTGCACGACGGCCGGGTGGCGCAGCGGCAAGTTCTCTATCTGGGGGAGATCAACGACAGCGAGAAAGCCGCGTGGAGCAAGGCGATCCAGGTTTTCGACGCGGACGCCGCGTAGTCGCGGCAGATGGCGCTGTTTCCGGAAGATCGCGCGGCGCCCGTTCTCGACTGCGACGTCGTCTCGGTTCGTCTGAGCGAGATGCGTCTGCGACGGCCGCGACAATGGGGCGCTTGCTGGCTGGCGATGCTGTTGTGGGATCAGCTGCGGCTCGACGCGTTCTTTACGCCGCGTCTTGCGCCCTCGCGGGAGGGAACGAGCTGGCTCAACGTGCTCAAGACGCTCACCGCCTATCAGCTGATCTCGCCGGGAAGCGAATGGCGCCTGCATCGGCATTGGTTCGAGCAAAGCGCGATGGGCGATCTCTTGGGCGAAGACATGTCGCTCGTGCAGCCGAGCACGCTCTATCGCTGCCTCGACAAGCTCGCCGCGCACAAGCAGGCGCTGTTCTCCTACCTGCAGCAGCGCTGGAAGGACATGTTCGGCGCCGATTTCGAGGTGCTGCTTTACGATCTCACCAGCACCTACTTCGAGAGCGATCCGCCGGAAGGCGAGAGCAAGCGCAAGTTCGGCTACAGCCGCGACAAGCGTCCCGACTGTGTGCAGGTCGTCATCGCCCTGATCGTGACGCCGCAGGGCTTTCCGCTCGCCTATGAGGTCATGGACGGGAACACCTCCGACAAGACCACGCTGAAGGCGTTCCTGGCCAAGATCGAAGGCCAATACGGCAAGGCCAAGCGCATCTGGATCATGGATCGCGGCATTCCGACCGAGGAGGTTCTGGCCGAGATGCGCGCGGCCGACCCGCCGGTTCGCTATCTCGTCGGGACGCCGCGCGGCCGGCTGACCAAGCTGGAGAAAGCCTTCATCGCCAAGCCCTGGGAGAAAGCGCGCGCCAGCGTGCGTGTGAAGCTCGTCGAACATGAGAACGAGACTTACGTTCTTGCGCGCAGCGACGGGCGCCGCGCCAAGGAGAGCGCCATGCGCAACCGCCGTCTGCGCAAGCTGATCCGGCGTCTGCGCGAGTTGCAACAGCAGGATCTGACGCGCGACGAACTGCTGATGAAGCTCGGCGCGGCGAGAAAAGAAGCAGGCCGCGCTTATGGGTTGATGAGGATCGAGACGCCGGCGAAGGATCAGCCGGTGACGGCGGAGACCTTCCGCTTCGCGCTCGATCGCAAGAAGCTGCGCCAGGCGCGCCGCCGCGAGGGCAGCTATCTGTTGCGCTCCAACATCGGCGGCGGCGCGCCGGAAGAGCTGTGGCGCATGTATCTGCAATTGGTCGAGATCGAGCAGGCGTTCAAGGAATTGAAGGGCGACCTGGCGATCCGACCCATCCATCATCAGCTCGACGCGCGCATCGAGGCGCACATCTTCATCGCGTTTCTGGCCTATTGCCTGCAAGTGTCGCTGAAGCAGCGCCTGAAGGCGCTGGCCCCGGGGCTGACGCCGCGCGCCGTCTTGGAAAAGTTCGCGGGCGTGCAGATGATCGACGTGGAGCTGCCGACGACGGACGGCCGACTCGTCGTCCTGTCGCGCTACACGGAGCCAGAAGACGATCACAAGCTGCTGCTGCAGCGGTTGCAGCTTCACCTGCCAGGGCAGCCCCCGCCCAAGATCGCCGCTCCCGCCGCCGCCTGATCCAAAACCTCCCGTAGTGCCGACCTTTAATGTTCGGCTCGAAGGATTCCAATCACTTAACCTGCACGCGCCGCCTCAGTTGGCGAAGTCGGGCTAACCCCAAAAACATCAAGGTCGGCAGTATCAGGAAGGAGCCGCCGCCGGCGAGCGCATTTTGCGCGCCGGCCCAAGCTGCGACGAGAAAGATCAAGAAAAAGGTCATGTCCGCCTATTTTCGCGCGCGGGCTTCTTGGCAGGTCTTCTCCGCTTTGGCGGCGGCGAGGCCGCGCGAAAACGTGGCGATGAATTTCCTAAGCTCAGTCTCGAGCGACGCGACGGCGTCCTCGCCGAGCTTCTTCTCGAGCCCGAGCGCGACGATTCCATGCACAGCGGAAAAGAGCGTGCGCGCCTCCCGCCTCACCTCGTCCGCCGCACGGTCCGACAAAAGGACGGATAACGGCGCCTCGAGCAGTGTGAAGAGTCGGTCCCGCTCTGTCGCGAACCAGTCGGGCAGGGGCGTCCCAGGCGGCAGCCGATGGCCGAACAGCGCCTGCCATGAAGGCTCTTCCCGGCGGGCGAAGGCGAGATAAGCCAGGGCGAGACGCTCCAACGCGTCGCCCTCGCCCGGCGCCCTCAACTCTTTTTCCAGACGCGCCAGCGTGCGGGCTCCAACCCGCAGGATCACTTCGTCGAGATCCGCGAAGACCGTGTAGATCGCGCCGAGCGCGCAGCCGGCGCCCCGCGCGACCTCGCGCGCCTTAAGCCCGGAGAGCCCTTGCTCGGCGATCGCGCGCTCGGCGGCGTCCAAAATCCGGTCGCGAAGGCGATCCCGGCGCGGAGTGTCCGTGCTTTCAGCCTGTTTTGACAATCTCCATCCTCTCCGGCCGCCCTTGAACGGTGATCATAAAACAATTTGAACAACGTTCAAAGCTGCGTTATGGTGCGGTTCTGAACATTGTTCATAGCAGGAGACGCCTCATGTTCAAGACCGATGAGCAAGTCTGGAGCCTCTTGAGCGGGGAGCAAGGAAGCCAAAACATCCAAGACTTAACGATTGCTAGGCGCCCGACGGTGGCTCGTCCTAAAACGTCCCGTCCGGCGTGCGCCGGCCTTCAGCCTCCCGTCATGGACGCCGACATGTCCCAGTCCCTGCTCCTGACGCGCCGCTTCGCGCCGCTCTTCTGGTGCCAGTTCTTCGCGGCCTTGAACGACAATCTCCTGAAAAACGCGCTGGCGATGTTCGTGCTGTTCAAAATCGGCGGTGAAGGCGGCGCCTCGCTCGTCACGCTCGCGACGGCGACGCTTATGGCGCCCTATTTCTTCCTGTCGGCGCTCGGCGGCGAGCTCGCCGACAAATTCGACAAGGGTGTCGTCACGCGCCGCCTGAAGCTCGCCGAAATCGGCGCCGCTGCGGTCGCCGTCGCCGGATTCTACTCGAACTCCTTGGAAGCGCTGTTCTTCGCGCTTTTCCTCTTTGGCGTGCTCGGCGCGCTGTTTAGCCCCGCGAAATATGGAATCCTCCCCGATTGCCTGCGCCGCGAGGAGTTGCCGAAAGGCAACGCGCTCATCGAAGCCGCGACCTTCATCGCGATCCTCGTTGGCACGATTCTCGGTGGTCTCGCAATGGAGGAGGGGCGCGATCTCGCCTATCTCGCCTTGGGCATGATCGGCTTTGCGATCCTGTCCTACGCCAGCGCCTGGTTCATCCCGCCGACGCCGCGCGCCGATCGCGAGCTTGAAATCGACGTCAACATCGCGCGATCGACCTTCGCCTTCGTCGCCGAATTGCGCCGCGAACCCAAGCTATGGCGTCTCGGCCTTGTCACCAGCATCTTCTGGCTTTTGGGCGCCGTCGCGACCTCGCTCCTGCCGACCCTCGTCGCCCAGACAATGCATGGCGCCCAGATCGTCGCAACCGCGCATCTTGCGGTCTTCGCGGTCGCGATCGCGCTCGGCTCGGGCCTCGCCGCCTATCTCTCGCACGGCAAGATCGTGCTCTTGCCTTCCGTCTTGGGCGCGGCCGGCGTAAGCCTCGCCGCGGCAGATCTCTGTCTCATGCTCGCCTTCCGCGGGCCCTCTTCGGCGGAGGCGCTGCTTCCGCTTGCTCCCTATTTCGCTCAGCCGGGCGCCTGGCGCGCGCTGATCGACCTCGCCTTGATGTCGATTTCGGGCGGGATGATCGTCGTGCCCGCCTTCGCCGCGCTGCAGGCCTATTCGGAGCCGGCGCGGCGCGCCCGCATTCTCGCAGCGGTCAGCGTGCTCAACGCCGCCGCGATGGTCGGAGGCGGCCTCTTGGTCGCGGCTTTGCAAGCCGCCGGCGCCCCAATCTCGACGCTCTTTGGCGGCGTCGCGCTCTTCGCCGCCGCTTCGGCTTTATGGATCAACAAGGCCGTCGTCGAAAATCCGGTGCGCGACTTGCTGTCGATCCTCTTTCGCTCTCTCTTCGGCTTGGAGGTCAGGGGAATCGAAAATTTCGATCGCGCCGGTCGCAATCCGATCGTCGCGCTCAATCATGTCAGCTTCCTCGACGCCGCGCTTGCGCTCTCGATCATGCCGCGCGCGCCGATCTTCGCCATCGACCGGACCATCGCCGAGGCTTGGTGGGTGAAGCCCTTCCTGAGATTCGCGAATGTCGTGCCGCTCGATCCGACGAAGCCCTTCGGGACGCGCGCGCTCGTCAACGCCGCCAAGAGCGGGGAGCCGCTGGTGATCTTTCCGGAAGGGCGCCTCACAGTGACCGGAAGTTTGATGAAGGTCTATGACGGCGCGGGACTCATCGCCGACAAATCGGGCGCTGAGATCTTGCCTGTGCGCATCGAGGGCCCGGAGACGACGATTTTCTCGCGCGTCACGAAGGGCAAGGCGCCGCGGCGTCTCTTCCCGAGATTCCGACTGACCGTGCTTGAGCCCGTGCGCCTTTCGGTCGACGAAGACCTGAAGGGCAAGAAGCGCCGCGCGGCGGCAGGCCTCGCGCTCTATCACGTCATGTCGGATCTGATTTTCGTCACGACCGACGCCAACCGCACGATCTTTCAAGCCACGGTCGACGCGTCGCGCCGCTACGGTCCTTCGAGCGTCGCATTGCAGGATCCGGAGGGGGGAAGCTCAGCTATCGCCGGCTGCTCGCCGGCGCGCGCGCGCTCGGCGAAAAGCTAACGACGCTGACCGAATCCGCCGAGACGGTCGGCCTCATGATCCCCAACGTCAATGGCGCGGGCGTCGCGCTTCTCGCGCTCTTCTCCGCGGGACGCGTGCCGGCGATGGTGAATTTCACCGCCGGGCCCGCCAATATCCTAGCGGGGCTGAAGGGGGCCGGCGCCAAGCGCATCCTGACCTCGCGCGCCTTCGTCGAAAAGGCGCGGCTCGAGACGCTCGTCGCCGCGCTCGGCGAAGAGGTCGCCTTCATCTACCTCGAAGATTTGCGTGATCGGGTGACGACCTTCGAAAAATGGCGCGCGCTCTTTTTGCATCGTCGCGCGCTCGCGCCGCGACAGCCCGACGACATGGCCGCCGTGCTCTTCACCTCGGGCTCGGAAGGCGCGCCCAAGGGCGTCGCGCTCTCGCACCGCAACCTCCTGACCAATGTCGCGCAGGCCTCGGCGCGCATCGACTTCAGTCATGAAGACAAGGTCTTCAATGTGCTGCCGATCTTCCATTGCTTTGGCCTCAACGCCGGCTTCGTGCTGCCGCTCGTTTCCGGCGTGCCGATCTATCTCTATCCCTCGCCCTTGCATTATCGGATCGTGCCGGAGCTCGTCTATGAATCCAATGCGACCGTGCTGTTTGGCACGGACACGTTCCTTTCCGGCTATGCGCGCACCGCCAACTCTTATGACTTCCGCTCGATCCGCTATGTCGTCGCCGGCGCGGAGCCGGTGAAGGAGGTCACGCGCGCGCTCTGGAGCGAGAAGTTCGGCGTGCGCATTCTCGAGGGCTATGGCGTGACGGAAACCGCGCCGGTGCTCGCGCTCAACACGCCCATGCACAATAAATTCGGCACAGTCGGCCGTCTGCTGCCGGGGATCGAAGCGCGGCTAGATCCCGTCGAGGGCGTCGAGGGGGCAGGGCGGCTCTTCGTGCGCGGACCCAATGTGATGATGGGATATTTGCGCGCAGAGAACCCCGGCATGATCGAGTCTCCGGAAGACGGATGGCACGACACGGGCGACATCGTCGCGATCGATGCGGAAGGCTTCGTCACGATCAAAGGCCGCGCCAAGCGCTTCGCCAAGATCGGCGGCGAAATGGTCTCGCTCGCCCGCATCGAGGCGCTGGCCGGCGAGCTGTGGCCCGAGGCGCTTTCCGCCGCGGCGAGCGAGGCCGACCCGCGCAAGGGCGAACGGGTCGTGCTCGCTACGCAGCATAGGGAAGCGACGCGCGCGGCGTTTCAAGCCTTCGCCAAGAGCCAGGGGGCGCCGGAGCTGATGATCCCGGCGGAAATCGTCATCGTCGAGGCGCTGCCGGTTTTAGGCTCGGGCAAGCTCGATTTCGCCGCCGTCACGAGGATGATCCGCAGCCGCGCGGAGTCGCCAGCGGCAGGGTGAGGACGCCGGATCGCGCGCGGCTTCAGGCTTTGTCGTGCGGTCGGCCGAAATCGGGCGCCGCTGTGTCCTCGCCCTGCTCGATCACGCCGCGGCGGATCGCGCGCGTCCTCGTGAAGAGGTCGAAGAGGCCTTTGCCGTCGTCCTCCTCGACCATCCTCTGAAGCGCGCTAAGGTCCGCGTTGAAGCGCGACAGCATGTCCAGCACGGCCTCCTTGTTGTTCAAGAAGACGTCGCGCCACATCGTCGGATCGGAGGCGGCGATGCGCGTGAAGTCGCGAAAGCCGGAGGCCGAGAATTTGATGACTTCCTGCTCCGTCACCTTCTCCAGATGATCGGCCATGCTTTGCGCGGCAGGGCCGGCATTGACAATTCTTGCGTGAGCGCGAGGTCAAGAGGGCGCCTCTTGGCGAGACGGGTGGTCGCGGCAAAATCCTCGCCGCGGCCCAATCCGGCTCCAAGAGGATGTAAGTGTGGGAGGCGATGATGACACTCAAAAGCTTGAAAGTTCTTCTTGCGGCGAGTGCGCTTGGTGTTGGGGCGCTCGCTTACTCCAGCCCAGCCGATGCTTGGCACAGGGGTTGCGGCTGGCGGCACCACGGCTGGCATCGGGGTCCAGTGGTGGCCTCCGACTATGTCGCGCGCGCCCCGATCGTAGCCTCTGACTACGTCGCGCCCGCCCCGATCGTAGCCTCTGACTACGTCGCGCCGGTCAACTATAGCGCGCCTGTGGTGGTGGCCGTGGCGAGTGGAAACTTCTGCGCGACTTCCGTCAGGACGTGTCTGCTCCAGGAGCCGGGCGTGCTCGGAACCGGATGCTCCTGCCATATTCCCGATGGCATTGCGCGCGGCGTCGTGCAGTAGTCAGTAGACCCCAAGGCGGGACTGCGACCTCAACGGGGCCGCAGCCCCCAATCAAGCATTCCCGTCCGCCGCGCCTTAACGCAACAGGTCTTGGGAAGGGAACAGCGCCCTCGAACTGGCGAACGCGAAATTTAAGCTGAGACGCGGCCGAACGCTGCTCTACTTCTCGTCGTGCGGGCGGCCGAAATCGGGCGCCGCCGTATCCTGGCCCTGCTCGATGACGCCGCGGCGGATCGCCCGCGTCCGCGTGAATAGATCGAAGAGGCCCTTGCCGTCGTCCTCTTCGATCATCCTCTGGAGCGCGCTCAGGTCCGCGTTGAAGCGCGACAGCATCTCCAGCACGGCCTCCTTGTTGTTGAGAAAAACGTCGCGCCACATCGTGGGATCGGAGGCGGCGATGCGCGTGAAATCGCGAAAGCCGGAGGCCGAGAATTTGATGACCTCCTGCTCCGTCACCTTCTCCAGATGATCGGCGGTACCGACGATGTTGAAGGCGATGAGATGCGGCAGATGGCTCGTGATCGCGAGCGCGAGGTCATGATGCTCCGGCGTCGTGACCTCGACCCTGGCGCCCAGCCGCTTCCAAAATTCCGCGAGCGCTTCGACCGCCCCATTTTCTCCCTCGGGCGGGGTCAGCAGGCACCAGCGGTTCTTGAAGAGAGTGGCGAAGCCCGCGTCGGGTCCCGAATATTCGGTGCCGGCGAGAGGGTGCGCCGGCACGAAATGCACGCCGCGCGGCAGGAGCGGGGCGACCTCCTTGACGACCGATCCCTTGACGGAGCCGACGTCCGATAGGATGGCGCCGCGCTTGAGATGAGGAGCGATGTCGCGCGCTATGGCGCCGCTCGCGCCGACCGGAGCGCAGAGGATGACGAGATCGGCGTCCGAGAGCGCCGCCTCGATATCGCCGCTCGCGTGGTCGACAATGTTCAGCTCGCGCACGCGCGCCAAGACTTGCGGGGAAGAGTCGAGCGCCGCGATCTCGCGCACGGCGTGGTGCGCTCTGGCGGCGCGCGCGATGGAGGAACCGATGAGGCCGAGGCCGATCAGCGTCAGCTTGTCGAAAAGCGGTTCTTCATGCATCGGCGCCTCGCAGGAAATCTTCGAGCGCCGCCACGACGCGCTCATTGGCCTCGTCAGAACCAACCGAGAGCCGCAGGAATTGCGGCATGCCATAGGCATTGATCGCGCGCAGCACGAGGCCGCAACTCGTGAGGAATTTGTCGGCGTCGGCGGCGCGCCGTCCCTTCGCGTCGGGAAAGCGGATCGCAAGAAAATTGCCGGCGCTCGGCAGGACTTCGAGCCCTAGCGCGCTGATCTCCTCGGAGAGCCACGGGAGCCAGCGAGCGTTATGCGCGATCGCTGTGGCAAGATGGTCGAGGTCTTCGAGCGCGGCGATCCCCGCCGCGGAAGCTAAGGTCGAGACGTTGAAAGGCGAGCGGATGCGGTTCAGCGCGTCGATCACATGCGCGGGACCATAGCCCCAACCGAGCCGCAGGCCGGCCAAGCCATATATCTTCGAGAAAGTTCGCGTCATCACGACATTGTCGCGCGCGCCCGCGAGCCGCGCGCCCGCCTCGTAATCCGCGGCCTGGACATATTCGGCATAGGCCGCGTCGAGCACGAGCAGCGTATGAGCCGGCAGCGCGCCGGCGAGCCGCTCGATCTCGCGATTCGAGAGATACGTCCCGGTTGGATTATTCGGATTGGCGAGGAAGACAATCTTCGTGTGCTCGGTCACCTGCGCGAGCAGCGCATCGACGCTCGCGACGTAATTCGTCTCGGGCGCCACTTTTGGAACGCCCCCGGCCGCAAGGATGACGATGCGATATTCGAGAAAGCCGTATTGACTGTAGATCCCCTCGTCTCCCGGGCCGATATAGGCGAGCGCGAGGAGCTCCAATATCTGATCGGAGCCGGCGCCGGCGATAACGCGTTGAGGATCGAGGCCGTGCCGCGCGCCGATCGCCTCGCGCAACGCCCGAGAGGAGCCTTCGGGATATGCTGCGACGTCGTCGGCCGTCCGGCGCGCAGCCTCGATCGCGCGGGGCGACGGGCCGAGCGGCGTCTCATTGGCGGAAAGCTTGAAAACGCGCGCGCCGTCGGGGCGCGCCGCGGCGCTCTTGCCCGGAACGTAAGGGTCGATGGCCAGCACGCCGTCGCGCGGGAAGGGTTTGGTCATGTCCGGCTCCTCGAGCTCAAAGACCGGGCGCGAAGACGCCGGCGCGCGCTTCATCCATCTCGAAACGCGCGGAATGGCCGCCGACCGCGTCGATCTGCGCGCCTGAGAAACCCACCTCGCGAAGCGCCGCGGGCAGGCGCTGAGCCTCGGCGGCGGGCAGGGCGACAAGCAGCGAATGGCCGCCGGGGACGGGCGCGCTCGCCAGGATTTCGCCCTCGGCGGCAGCGACCGCGGCCGGCGCGTCATGCGTCCAGCGCGGCAACGAGATGGAAAAGAGCGCGATGTCTTGCGCCGCGGCCTCGGCGCCGGGCTTCGCGAGGACGAAGACCGGGAGGCCCGCCGGATGATCCGGACGCTCGACGAAGGGCAGGCGCGCGATGATCTTCGGCGCCGCATCGCCGATCAGCCGTAGCCACCAGGCCCCGTCGGCCGATCCCCCCGAGGCCCGGAGCACGCCGAGATCGCCCTTAGAGGCGGCGACCGCCGCGACGACGGCGAGCGCCCCGTGATGCGGCGCGTAGGGAACGGTGAAGCCGAAATGGAAACGCGCGCTGTCGCGCATCTGCGCATCGCCACCGGAATCGTCGGCGTGAACCGCATAGGGCGCCTGCACATAGGTGAAGGTCGAAACGATGACGCGCCAAATCCCCTCCACCGCGTCGAGCGGCAGGAGACCTCGATGGCGTTCGACGAGCGCGCGCATCATCTGCGCCTCGCGGTCCGGGCGGAAGGCGCAAGCCCCGCCTTGGGCGCGCTTGACCTCGATCAGCCGATGAATGATCTCGCCCCGCTCCATCAGCAGGCGATGCATGGCGAGATCGATGCGGTCGATTTCCTGGCGCAGCTCGATCAGCGCGTCGGTCGGGGAAGTCGGCACGGTCGTCGTCCTACAAAGGCGCATGCGGCGCCTCTCTTATGGCAGCCCAAAAGGGATCGCAAACTCCCTCGCCCCGCCAGCGGGAACAGGGCTGGAGAGAGGGGCTCCGGCGCTTGTCAGCCCGTCATCCACTTCCAGACGACGCTTTCGCCCCTTGCGGGAACTCCCCCCAGGCCCAGCCTGACCCTCTCCTCGCCTGCGGCGAGAGGAAGCGGGTGTGCTGCGCCGGCTCAGCGGAACGGGGCGAGGGCGGGGATCGCCTCAATGATCTTGTCGACGTTCTCCTTGCCGATCAGCTCCTCGGCATGGGCGAAGATTTCATGTGCGAGCTTCTGCATCTGGCCCATGCCGAGGCCGATGCTCCCAAGATTGCCGACGAGACCCATGATGTCGCCCGTCGCGCCGCCAATCAGGCCTCCCAGACCTCCAAGCGCAGCGCCCAGTCCCTCGACAGGGGTGGTCGCGGCGGCGGCGATCGCTTCCTGCGAGCCCGGGAGCTTTGCGATGAGGTCGGACACCGGCCCGTCGGGGAGCTCCTTTTGCAGGAAAGCGAGCACATGGCCGACCGCCGCCGTGGCGACGGTTTCGTCGACGCCGATCGACTCGCCGATCTTTCTGATCAATTCCTCCATGAGACGCTTCCTTCCCGCTCAGGCCGACGCTCGCCGCCGGCCGCTCTCCCTCACCTCTTGCGCCCCGAAATGCAAGGGCGAGGCGACTGAAATTCTTCCCGGTCAGTCCTCGCCGTCGAGACCATAGAGCGTATGCAGCGTGCGCACAGCGAGCTCCGTGTAGGCGGCGTCGATCAAAACCGAGAATTTGATCTCGGAGGTGGAGATCGCTCGGATGTTGACGCCCTTGTCGGCCAGCGCGCGAAAACCTTTCGCCGCGACGCCGGCGTGGCTGCGCATGCCGACGCCGATCACCGAGACCTTGGCGACGTCCTTCGCGCCGGCCAGCGCCACATAACCGATCTCGCCCTGGGCCTTTTCCAGGAGCGCGCGGGCGCGGTCGAAATCCGCCGCGGCGACCGTGAAGGTCATGTCGGTCATATTGTCGGCCGAGACCGTCTGAACGATCATGTCGACGTTGATGCCGGCTTCAGCCAAAGGCATGAACACGCTCGCCGCGACGCCCGGCTTGTCGATGACGCGCCGCAGCGTGATCTGCGCCTCGTCGCGCGAGAAGGCGACCCCCGTCACGACCTGCGATTCCATGATGTCCTCCTCCCGGCAGATGAGCGTGCCCGGCCGCGGATTGTCCGGATCGTCGAAGGACGAGCGGACATAGGTCGGCATGTCGTGCTTTAAGGCCAGCTCGACCGAGCGCACCTGCATCACCTTGGCGCCCAGCGACGCCATCTCGAGCATTTCCTCGAAGGCGATCCGGTCCATGCGACGCGCCTTGGAGACCACCCTGGGGTCCGTCGTGTAGACGCCGTCGACGTCGGTATAAATGTCGCAGCGCTCGGCCCCGATCGCCGCCGCGAGCGCCACGGCGCTCGTGTCGGAGCCGCCGCGCCCGAGCGTCGTAATGCGGCCGGAGGGCCTGTGCATCCCCTGGAAACCCGCGACCACCGCCGTTTCCTTGCGCTCGAAACCCTCGAGAATCCCCGCGGGCTCGATCGACTGAATGCGCGCGGCGCCATGGGCGCCGTCGGTCAGGACCGGCGCCTGCCAGCCCTGCCAGGAGCGGGCCGGAACGCCTTGCGCCTGCAATGCGATGGCGAGGAGCCCCGACGTCACCTGCTCGCCCGAGGCGACCACGGCGTCATACTCGCGCATGTCGTATAGCGGCGCGGCCTCCTTGCACCAGCCGACGAGTTCGTTGGTCTTGCCCGACATGGCGGAGACGACGACGGCCACGTCGTAGCCGGCCGCGATTTCGCGCTTCACGTGGCGCGCCACATTGTGGATGCGTTCAACCGTGGCGACAGAAGTGCCGCCGAATTTCATCACCAGACGGGGCATGGGAACCGGGGTTTCGGAATCGCGCCCAGCGCCGGGCGTCGCCTCGCCATTGGGCGCGCGCGCGTATATGTTACGGCGTCATCGGCGCTGTCAACGCCGCTTCGGCAAGACCGCGCGGGAAGGATTTCAGGGAATGAAGGCGACGCAAGAAGCCCCGCGAGAGGCTCAATCGAGTGTCGATCCCGCCGACGTCGCCCGCTTCGACCGGCTTGGCGACCTTTGGTGGGACAAGTCCGGAAAGATGGGAATCCTGCACGACATCAACCCCATACGGGTCGACTACGTGCAACTGCACGCCGCGCGGCATCTTGGCCGTGAGCGGGGCGCGGATCTCGCCGGGGTCACGGTGGCGGACATTGGTTGCGGCGGCGGCATCTTGGCGGAGGCGCTGGCCGAGCTCGGCGCCAAGGTGACGGGCGTCGACCCCGCCCCCAACAATATCGAGGTCGCCCGCCGCCATGCGGCGAAATCCGGGCTCGACATCGACTATCGCAACATCACGGCCGAGGCCCTGGCCGAGAGCGGCGAAAGCTTCGACATTGTCACCGCGCTCGAAGTCATCGAGCATGTGGAGGGGCCAAAGGCCTTCGTCGCGACGCTCGCGCGGCTGGTGAAGCCCGGCGGCCTCCTGTTCCTGGCGACGATCGACCGCACCTTCAGGAGCTTCGCTCTGGCGATTGTCGGAGCCGAGTATGTCCTGGGTTGGGTGCCGCGCGGCACGCACCAGCATAGGAAATTCGTGCGTCCCGACGAGCTCTCCGGCTGGCTCCGGGCGGCGGGGCTTCGGGAAATCGATCGCGCCGGCATGAGCTTCAGCCCTCTGACGGGCGAGTGGCGCAAGGGCGCCGACACCGGGGTGAACTATTTGATGGCGGCAAAGAAGGAGGGGTGAAGGGGGGCTCTTGTTCCCCCGCCCGGCCAAGGCTAAACAGGAGCCATGATCGGCTCCGCACCATTTTGCACTGTCGCGCCTCGTCTGCTTCTCGCATTGACGCTGGCTTCCGCTTCGCTCTTGTCGACAAAGACAGCGGCGGCGCCGGAAACGTCGAAATCGGACACGAAGTCGAAATCGGACTCCAAGTCCAAAGGCTCTTCCAAGTCGAAGAGCGACGCCGACAAGAATTCGAGCAAGAACGCCGGCAAGGGGCCGGCGAAGCCCCTTTCGATCGGCAAGTTCGGCGACTGGGAGGCGCTTTCGGCGCAGGGCAAGGACAAGCTTTGCTACGCGCTCGGAGCCGTGCAGAAGCGGCAGCCGGAAGGAAAGCTCAAAGACGCGAAGGCGAATATTTTCGTCTCCACCCGCCCAAGCGAGGGTGTCCGCAACGAGATCGCCATCAATCTCGGCTATGCGACGAAGGAAAATGGCGCTGCAACCGCTGACGTCGACGGAACGAGCTTCGAGCTGGTCACGATGAAAGAGAGCGCTTGGCTGAAAAATCCGGCTCAGGAGAAGGAATTCGTGGAGTCGATGAAGCACGGGTCCAAGCTCGTGGTGAAAGCCGCTTCCGCGAAGGGAACCTCGAGCACGGACACTTATTCGCTCAAGGGCCTGTCCGACGCGCTGGCGCGCGTGCAGCAGGAATGCAAATAGGCGATCACGCGTCTCCCAGCTGACGCAGCGCCTCTCCCAGCGCCATCGCCGCGGCGATGGCAACGTTCAGCGAGCGCATTCCCGCCCTCATGCCTATCGACGCCCCGAGATCGGCTCTGGCGGCGACTTCCTCCGGAACGCCAGCCGATTCGCGGCCGACCATCAGCACGTCGCCCGCGCGGAATCGCGCGTCGAGATAGGAGAGCGGCGATTTCGTGGTGAGCAGCACGAGACGGCGCGGCGGCCGCTGCGCGCGCCGCCAGACGTCGAAGTCCTCGAAGCACGCGTGGCGCGAGAGCGTCACATAATCGAGATAATCCATACCGGCGCGTCGGAGCGAGCGATCGCCCCAGGCGAAGCCCGCTGGCCCGATCAACGCCGCGTCGACGCCGAGACAGGCGCACATGCGCAACAAGGTTCCGGCGTTTTGCGCGATGTCGGGCTGATAGAGCGCGAGCGTCAGCTGCGGAGCCGCGTCAGGCAATGTGAGTATCATTGGCGCCGCTCCGCCTCGTCGCCAACCACTCTGTTCCGTCCTCGCGCCTGAAGCCGTTTTTGCATGCGCCTTAAGCCGGCTTCGGGCGCGCCGGAAGTGGTGAGCAAGACGATCTGCTCGTCGCTTCTCGACTGCCAGAGTGACTTGCCTGCGACAAACTGACAAGCCCCTTGCTCCGAAGTGGACAAGGACGGCTTTTGGCGCCAAAAGCAGGGGTAACAGCCCGCCACCGCATCGCAGCGGCGAAGAGCCAACATCGCGGGACGCCTTGGTGTGGAAGGGGAGCCGAGAGTGAGGGACGAAACGCTAGCGCGGCCCGCGCGCCGGGATATCCTGTTCGTCGCGACCGGCGCGATGGCGACGGTTGCGGTCGGCGCCGCGGTGTGGCCCCTAATACAGCAGATGAATCCGGACGCTTCGACGCGCGCCTTGGCGTCGACCGACGTCGATCTCTCGGGTATCGCTCCGGGTCAAATCGTCACCGTGAAATGGCGCGGCAAGCCCGTGTTCATCCGGCATCGCACGCCGGCAGAAATCACCGCCGCCGAGAAGACGCCTCTCACCGTTCTTCCCGACCCCCAGCCGGATTCGGCGCGCGTCAAAAAGCCTGAGTGGCTCGTCGTGATCGGGGTGTGCACGCATCTGGGCTGCATTCCGCTTGGTCACGAAGGCGAGTTCGGCGGCTGGTTCTGTCCCTGTCACGGCTCGACCTACGACGTCTCGGGACGCATCCGCAGCGGGCCCGCGCCCGCAAATCTCGAGGTGCCGGAGTATAGCTTTCTCTCCGACACGAAGATCAAGATCGGCTAGCTCGACGCCGTCGCAGCGAGGCGGCATCTCATTTAGGGACCTAAGGCGAAGCGATGAGCGGACATTCGAAATACACGCCTCAAAGCTCCATTGCCCGCTGGATCGAGCGACGCATGCCGATCCTCAGCTTCATGCACGATTCCTTCGTCGCCTTTCCAACGCCTAAGAACCTCAACTACCTTTGGACCTTTGGGGCGATCCTGTCCTTCATGCTGGTGGCGCAGATCGTCACCGGCGTCGTGCTCGCCATGCATTATACGGCGGAGACCACTCGGGCCTTCGACTCGGTCGAGCACATCATGCGCAACGTGAATTGGGGTATGATCCTGCGCTATGCGCATGCGAACGGCGCATCCCTGTTCTTCCTGGCCGCCTACATCCATATTCTTCGCGGCATGTATTATGGCTCCTATAAGGAGCCGCGCGAGCTATTGTGGATATTGGGCGTCGTCATCTTCGTGCTGATGATGGCGACGGGATTCCTGGGCTATGTGCTGCCATGGGGACAGATGTCCTTCTGGGCCGCGACGGTCATCACCAATCTGTTCACCGCGATCCCCGTCGTCGGCGAATCGATCACGGTGTGGCTGCTCGGCGGCTACTCGGTCGATAATCCGACGCTTAATCGCTTCTTCGCCCTTCACTATTTGCTGCCCTTCGTGATTGCGGCGGTCGTCGTGTTGCACGTGTGGGCTCTGCACGTGACGGGGCAAAACAACCCCGATGGAGTCGAGGTCAAGGACATCGAGAAGGAGACAGTGCCCTTCACGCCCTTCGCGACCTTCAAGGACGCTGTCGGCCTCGGGGCCTTCCTCGTCCTTTTTGCCTGGCTGACCTTTTTCGCGCCGAATTATCTCGGTCATCCTGACAATTACATCGAAGCCAATCCGATGGTGACTCCGCCGCATATCGTGCCAGAGTGGTATTTCCTGCCGTTCTACGCCGTGCTGCGCTCCATCCCGAACAAGCTTTTTGGCGTCATCGCGCTGTTCGCCGCCGTCCTGCTGCCGGCGGCTCTGCCCTGGCTCGACACGTCGAAGGTGAAATCGGGCCGCTATCGGCCGATGTTTCGCAAGGCCTTCTTCGCCTTCGTCGTCGTTTGCATAGGATTGGGTTATCTTGGCTCGCAACCGCCGGAGGGGGCCTTCTTGATTGCGTCCCGATTGCTCACGCTGTGCTATTTCGTCTATTTCCTCATTGTCCTTCCTGTCCTTGGAAAGACCGAGAAAACTTTAGTCGAGCCCGCGTCCATCGAGGCGGCGGTCGCTTCCAGAAAGGCTTCGGTGCTGGATGCGTCCCATGGTTGAGCGGTCGATCTGTAAAATTGGCGCGCCGTCGCGCGTCGCGCGCGCAATGGCGTTCGCTCTCATCGTGCTGGTTTCGCCCAGCCTCGCCAGCGCTGGCGAGAGCGCGTCGGAGCACGAGGAGCGCCCTCGGCAATTCGATTGGAGCTTCGCCGGCGCCTTCGGACGCTATGACCAGGGGCAGCTGCGGCGGGGATTCAAAGTCTATCGCGAAGTCTGCTCGAGCTGCCATTCGATCCGGCTGCTCGCCTTCCGCAATTTGGCGGAGTCGGGGGGGCCGGAGTTGCCGCAAGCGGCGGTCGAGCAACTCGCCGCGAGCTACAAGATCAAGGACGGCCCCAACTCGGCGGGCGATTATTTCGAACGACCGGGTCGCCCGAGCGATTCCTTCCCGGCCCCTTTCGCCAATGAGCAGGCGGCTCGCGCGGCGCTCGGCGGCGCCTATCCCCCGGACATGTCGGTGCTCGCAAAGGCGCGAGGCTATTCGCGCGGCTTCCCCACCTTCCTTCTCGATGCGCTGCCGGGCTTCACCTATCAGGAAGGCGGCGTCGATTACATCACTTCGCTCCTCCAGGGCTATCACGACGCGCCGGCGGGCTTCACTCTTGGCGACGGGCAGTACGACAACGTCTACATGCCCGGCCGACGAATCGGCATGATCCCGCCCCTCAGTGAGGGTGCGGTGAAATATGAAGACGGCGCGCCCGAAAAAGTTGAGCAATACGCAAAAGACGTCGCGGCCTTCCTGATGTGGTCCGCGGAGCCGCATCTCGACGATCGAAAGAAAGTGGGCCTTGGAGTGGTCTCTTTCCTGATCGTGTTCGCGGCGCTGCTTTATTTTGTGAAACGGAGTATTTGGGCCTCCGTCGACCACTAACGCGCATCTCGCAAAAGTTAACAGACTCTTGCGATCAAAAATCGGTCCAACATTCCGATCCCGCGTGACGTCTAAAACAGCCGTGCGCAGGGCCAGCGGGGGCGGATCTGTCGGCGTTACGTCCGCTAAGAGCCTGTGCAGGAATAATTGAATCGAAACGCGCGGCGACGGGATTCCGATTTTGCGGCGTCGATCGTATGAAGCGTCATGATCGACGAGGGATTGATTCGGCGACGCTTTGAAGCGCTTTCGCCGCATCTGGACGAACGTCGCCGGCGGTTGTTCGCGGCGACGACGGTGCAGGAAATCGGTCGTGGCGGGATCGCGGCGGTGTCGCGGATCACCGGGATGGCGGCATCCACGATTGGACGCGGGCTAAAGGAGCTTTCGGCGCAAGCGCCGCCTTTGGCCGTGGGCCGGGTGCGACGGTCGGGCGCCGGCCGCAAGCCGCTGACGAAGAAAGATGCGACGCTCGTGCGCGACCTGCTCGCCCTCATCGCGCCAGACGAGCGCGGCGATCCGATGTCGCCTTTGCGCTGGACTTGCAAGAGCTTGCGCCGGCTGGCCGACGAGCTGAGGAAGCTCGGGCATAAGGTCAGCCATCGCATGGTCGGGAAGATCCTTAAGGAGCTGGGCTACAGCCTGCAAGCCAACAGCAAGACGCGCGAGGGCTCGGATCACGAGGATCGAGACGCGCAGTTTGCGCACCTCAATGAAAAGGTGAGCGCCGCGCTCGCCGCCAACGAGCCGGTGATCTCGGTCGACGCCAAGAAGAAGGAGCTCGTCGGCGACTTCAAGAACAATGGGCGCGAATGGCGCGCGAAGGGCTCGCCCGAGGAAGTTCGCGTTCATGATTTTCTGATCAAGGAGCTCGGGCGCGCGACACCCTACGGCGTTTACGATCTCGCGGACAACGCAGGCTGGGTGAGCGTCGGCATGAGCTGCGACACCGCGGCGTTTGCGGTTGCGACGATCAGAAGATGGTGGCTCGAGATTGGGCGGCTGCGCTATCCTGGCGCAACGCGTCTCGTCATCACGGCGGACGGCGGCGGATCGAATGGCTCACGCGTGCGCTTGTGGAAGCTGATGCTCCAGCGCCTCGCCGACGAACTCGGTCTCGCTATCGAGGTCCATCATTTTCCGCCCGGGACCAGCAAGTGGAACAAGATCGAGCACCGGCTGTTCTCCTTCATCAGCATGAACTGGCGCGCCACGCCGCTCGTCACCTATCAGGTGATCATCGACATGATCTCCTCGACAACGACGAAAACCGGGTTGAAGGTTCATTGCGAACTGGACGCCAACGAATACCAGAAAGGCGTAACCGTCTCCGATGAGCAAATGGCCGCCCTCAACATCGAGCGCGACCATTTTCACGGCGAGTGGAACTACACCATCAAGACAAGCAGCGACCGCTCAAATGAAGCGGTAATTTAGGCACGGGCCCTAAGAAGATCGGCCGCGAGGCCGATGCGGGCGGCGACAACCAGAGCGTCAAGATAGCCCGTCGGAATCGGGGAGCGCAGGGGCCGCGCGGCCGCGACGGCGCCTCCTAATGCTGAAGCGTATCACGCGCCGCTCAAGTTCAGCGCGATGAGATCATTCGCCTTCGTAAATCTTGCCGTCTGGGCCCTTCCAGCTCTTGCCGGCTTCGTAGAAGCGGTATTCCTCGTCGAACTGCACTTTTTGCCCGGGCGCCACATATTGCTTGCCCTTGGGGTCGGAGCTGCGCGGCGCGGTCACGTAATGGGTGCTCGGCGAGCAGCCTTCCGGAAACTTGGCGGCTTCATCCGGTTTGCATTCGAGATTGGCGCCCTCGGGAAACAGCACCGTGGCGTTGAAAAAATATTCGAAGCCCTTCTCGCCGGTCGCATGCATTTCGAGACGCTCGGTCATCGTCGTCTTGAATTCCAGAATCTGGCCCGGCTTGTCGAAACGCTGCTTCAGCAGATTTTCGAAGACGGCCTTCGCCGACTTTTCGCCCAGGTCGCAGCCGCCAAACAGGCATATGGCCGCAAAGGCGGTCGGCGCAGCGAAAACTCCCACAATTAACGTCGCCGCGAGCGCTTGCGTCTTCAAGGTCCAAGGGCGCATGTCGTCTTCCTCTTGTTTGCAAATCGAGCGTCGTCATGCGCCCGTTGACGGCCACATTCCGCTTACATTTGGCATTCTATCTCAATCTCGCCGCCATGGGGAAGCGAGCCCATCGCTACAGGCTTTCTTAACTTCGCGGCTCAAACATGCCGGTCGCGCGCGCCCCGCTTCCTTGGGCGTGAGTGTCATCCAGAAGAGTAGCGCCATGAGCAGCGTCGTCTCGTCGATCCAGCTCGCATCTCCCTGCACCGTTCACGCCCAGACGCGCGTTCCAATCGCGCCGCCCGATCAGCTGATTTCGCGGCCGAGGACGATCGGCGCCGTGATCCTTTGCGACGTCCTCTCGACGCTTGTGGCCGGAACGGCGAGCCTGCTTCTCCCGGCCTCGCACACCCATCCAAATTTCGGCATGACGATAGTCGAGCTCATCGGGGTCGCAGGCGTCTTTTTCGCTCTTCTCGCCATCCGATGGGCCTACACGATCCGCGCTCTTGGAACGTCAACGCGATCGATTTTGAACGCCGCCGTCGCCTTGTTCCTCGCGCTCTCTGCCGACGTGATCAGCCTCGCGCTCTTTGGCGCCTATTCAAACGACAAACGCGCTGAACTGTTGGCTTGGTATTTCGCTGCGCTGTCTTGCTGCGCCATCACTCGTGTTGTCGTTGCTTCCTTCATCGAGCGCTGGACGCGCGAAGGGCGTCTGGCGCGTCGCGCCGTTGTGGTCGGCGGCGACGTCGCCGAACTGTTGCAACAATTGGACAGGACACCGTCCGGTTCGATCCAGATTCTCGGTCTCTTCGACGATCGTGACAATCGTCGGTCGCCAACGAGCGTCGCCGACCATCCCAGGCTTGGCCGGTTCGACAATCTTGTGGAGTTTTGCCGCTCCCAACGCGTGGACCTCCTGATCGTCGCCCTGCCGCTTTCCGCCGAGGATCGCCTGCTTCACCTTTTGAAGAAGCTCTGGGTCCTACCGATCGACGTGCGCATCGCGGCGCTGGGCTGTCGGCTCAAACTGCGAGCCCGCGCTTATAGCTACATCGGCGATGTGCCCTTCCTGCCGGTTTTCGACAAACCGATGTCGGATTGGAGCGTCGCCGCAAAGAACATCCAGGATCGACTGATCGCCGGCGTCCTGCTGGTCCTTCTGTCGCCGCTGTTCGGCCTCATCGCGCTCGCCGTCAAATTGGATTCACGCGGCCCTGCGCTGTTCAAGCAGATCAGGCATGGCTTCAACAACGAGCCGATCGAAGTCTATAAATTCCGATCGATGTACCTCGATCAGACCGACGCGCTCGGCCTCAAGCTGACCACGAGAGACGATCCGCGCGTCACGCGGGTCGGGCGCTTCATCCGCAAGACCTCGCTCGACGAGCTGCCGCAGCTCTTTAATGTCGCGATCAAGGGAAACCTCGCGCTCGTTGGACCGCGCCCGCACGCCCCGCAATGCAAGGCGGCTGATCGTCTTTATGAGGAGGTGGTCGACGGCTATTTCGCCCGTCATCGCGTCAAGCCGGGCATTACCGGCTGGGCGCAGGTCAAAGGCTGGCGCGGCGAAACCGACACGGTCGAGAAGCTCGAGCAACGAGTCGCCCACGATCTCTATTACATTGAAAATTGGTCGATGGTCTTCGATCTGAGAATCCTGGCGATGACTCCCTTCGCGCTGATCGGCGCCAAGAACGCCTATTGAGCGGAAGAGGCGGATGCGAGGGTGCTTTGACGTCTCTAGCGTGACCGCGTGCCGCCTGAATTTTAGGCAGCAAGGACTGCGGCTTCGCCTTCGTTAGGCGCCGGAGCGCTCGTCTTTTTCAGAGGCTTAGACGGCGGAGGCCGCCCGTGCATCGACAATATTCCAGCTGGCGCGAGCCACGAAGAGAGTCACGAAAAACCCTATTTTCGCCATGAGCTTGGGCGAAACCAGCTGCGCCTCGTCGAGGCGACGCAAGAAACCCTTAACCATCGAAGGCTAAAACTTGCAGCAATTCACTTACCGTTCAGGCGCCGTCCTATCAAATGACATCGGTCATGACGCGCCGGCCCTGGACACAGCCAATTGCTGCAAGCCCGCCGGTTCTGATGGAGCCTGGAATTGATGAACGAGACCGTCCGCCGCCTTCTGGATCAGCAAGGCTGTCTGCACCGCCCCGCGATGACTCTCGCCTCGGACGCCAATCTCTATGACGAGGGACTGACGCCCTTTGCAGCGATCCGCATAATGCTCGCTCTCGAGGAACATTTTGAGATCGAGTTCCCTGTCTCGATGCTGCGACGCCAGAGCTTTGCCTCGATCGACTCCATCGTCGCATGTCTCGAGTCGCTCCCCGTCGCCAAGAGGCCGGCAAGCCGCGCCGCTTAAGCGTTCTCACGCTCGTATCGCCGCACGCGCATGTTGCGGCGGGCGGCGGGTTGGGATAGGTGACTGCTTTCCTACGGCTGCGGCCGGAAAGCAGAGCCTCCCATGCCTCCCTATCGTTCGCGCACCTCGACCCACGGCCGCAATATGGCGGGAGCGAGGGGCCTATGGCGCGCGACGGGGATGCGCGAGGAGGATTTCGGCAAGCCGATCATCGCGATCGCCAATTCCTTCACGCAGTTCGTCCCGGGCCATGTGCATCTCCATGACCTAGGCCAGCTCGTCGCGCGCGAGATTGAGAAGGCCGGCGGCGTCGCTAAGGAATTCAACACGATTGCGATCGACGACGGCATCGCGATGGGGCATGACGGCATGCTCTATTCGCTGCCTTCGCGCGAGATTATCGCAGACAGCGTCGAATATATGGCCAATGCGCATTGCGCCGACGCTCTCGTTTGCATCTCGAACTGCGACAAGATCACGCCGGGCATGCTGATGGCCGCGCTGCGGCTGAACATTCCGGCGATCTTCGTCTCTGGCGGTCCCATGGAGGCCGGCAAGGCCGAGGTGCACGGCAAGGAGGTCGCGCTCGATCTCGTCGACGCGATGGTGGCCGCCGCCGACGATCGTTACAGCGATGCCGAGGTCAAGACGATCGAACGCTCGGCTTGCCCGACCTGTGGCTCCTGCTCCGGCATGTTCACAGCGAACTCGATGAATTGCCTCGTCGAGGCCTTAGGGCTTGCGCTGCCGGGAAATGGGACGGCGCTCGCAACCCACGCTGACCGCAAGGAGCTGTTCCTGGAAGCGGGACGCCGCATCGTGGAGCTCGCGCGCCGATGGTATGAAGAGGAGGACGCCTCCGTCCTGCCGCGCTCGATTGCAAGCTCCAAGGCTTTCGAGAATGCGATGGCGCTGGACATTGCGATGGGCGGCTCGACGAATACGGTGCTGCATCTCCTGGCCGCCGCGCATGAGGCCGAGGTCGACTTCACGATGGCCGACATCGATCGGCTGTCTCGACGCGTGCCGGTGCTCTGCAAGGTCGCGCCCGCCAAGGCCGACGTGCATCTCGAGGACGTGCATCGCGCCGGCGGGGTCTTTGCGATTCTGGGCGAGTTGCTGCGCGCGGGCCTCATTCACGACGAGCTCCCCACTGTGCACAGCAGGACCTTGCGAGACGCCGTTGCGGCCTGGGACATTTGCGGGGGCGCCGGCGTCGCGGCGCGAACCTTTTTTCAGGCGGCGCCGGGCGGCGTGCCGACCCAGACGCCCTTCTCGCAGCACCGCCGCTATGAAGCGCTCGACATGGATCGCGCCAAGGGCGTGATCCGTGACGCAGCGCATGCCTTCTCCAAAGACGGCGGGCTTGCCGTGCTTTACGGCAATCTCGCCGAGGACGGCTGCATCGTGAAGACGGCAGGCGTCGACGAGAGCATTCTCAAATTCACGGGCGCCGCCAAAGTCTATGAGAGCCAGGACGCGGCGGTCTCAGGCATTCTTACGGGCGACGTGAAGGCGGGCGACGTCGTCGTGATCCGCTACGAGGGTCCGCGCGGCGGCCCCGGCATGCAGGAGATGCTCTATCCAACGAGCTATCTGAAATCGAAAGGGCTCGGCAAAGTCTGCGCGCTGATCACCGACGGGCGTTTCTCCGGCGGCACCTCGGGGCTTTCGATCGGTCATGTTTCGCCGGAAGCCGCCGAAGGCGGGCTGATCGCGCTCGTCGAGGACGGCGACAGAATTGAGATCGACATTCCGAGCCGCACGATCAAGCTCGCGGTGGACGAGGCGGAGCTGGCGGCGCGCCGCAAGGCGCAGCTGGCGAAGGGTTTCGCTCCCGCGCAAGCACGCAATCGCAAGGTCTCGAAGGCGCTGCGCGCCTATGCGGCGATGGCGACCAGCGCGGCCAAGGGGGCGGTGCGGGAGGTGATCGGCTCCGCCTAAGCCTTGTCAGGCGGCGTCCTCCGGGATCGCCGCTTGACCTCGACGACGATGATCGGATCTTCAGAGATCAGCGCGTCGCCCGGGAGCTCGGGCCCGCAATAGACATGCACGTCCGGCTCGAAGACCGTGCCTTTGTCGATCCGCACCGCCATGCCGACCGCCCTCGCATGACACGGGGCGCCGGCTCGCCGGATCGCCAACTCGAGCGCGTTGTGGACCTTGACCTTCGTCCTGACATGCGCAGCCCGCTCGGCAGCCTGCGGCAGGACGCGACCGTCGATCAACTCGTATCGCTCAGGCCGACTTTCCGCCCAGGCGATGAACTCATCCGCGGTCATGCGCTTTTCAGGGGTCGCGCTCATGGCTCATCCCCTCGAAAGCTCTGCGCGGGATCCTCCTACCCGCCATTCATCCTTCGCTCCACATGACAATCCCGGCCGTTTGGGCGAGATTGCGCGCCCCATGCGCCCCTCAGTCCTGGATCCCCTATTTGGCCGTGTCGCCGCCTTGCCGGGCGTCGGCCCCAAGACTGCGGCGCTATTCAACCGTCTTCTAGCGAAGTCGGGGCAGGAGGCGCGCCTCGTCGACTTGCTGTTTGCGCCGCCGATCAACACCCTTGACCGGAGAGCCCGCCCGCGCCTGGCCGAGGCGCCGCTCGACACGATGGTTCTCGTCAAGGTGCGGGTCGCCGAGCATCGCAAGCCGGAAGGACGCTATTCGAAGGGGCCCTACAGGGTGCTGGTCGAGGACGAGACCGGCGACGCCCTGCTCGTGTTCTTCCTTGCCAACGTTGATTGGATCGAGCGTAGCCTGCCCATTGGCGCGACGCGGTGGGTTTCCGGTAAGCTCGAGCTTTACGACGGCCACCGACAGATCGTTCATCCCGACCGCATCTTGGACGAGGCCGGCCTCGCGTGCTTGCCGCCGGTCGAGGCGGCCTATGCGCTGACCGAAGGTCTGCAGCAGCGGCAAGTGCGCGGCGCGGTCGATCGCGCCTTGGAAAAGCTTCCCAAACTTCCCGAATGGCAAAACGCTTCGGTCCTCGCCGCTCATAAGCTTGGCGGCTTCGCGGAATGTCTCGAGCGCCTTCACCATCCGCAAGAGCCAGCCGACATCGCGCCGACGAGCTCCGCACGGCAACGTCTTGCGCTCGACGAGCTTCTGGCCCAGCAGCTCGCTCTGCGACTGCTGCGCTCAAAAATGCGCCGCCCGCCGGGGCGCGAGCACAAAAGCGCAGGCCGGCTCGCGCAAGCGATCGAAGCCGCTCTGCCCTTTGCGCTGACGCGGGCGCAGCGTCGCGCGCTCGATGACATTCATGGCGATCTCGCCTCGGATCGACGCATGCTGCGTCTGCTGCAGGGCGATGTCGGGTCTGGTAAGACGATCGTCGCCGGTCTGGCGATGGCCGAGGTGATTGAGGTCGGTCGCCAAACGGCGTTGATGGCGCCGACCGAAATTGTCGCGCGACAGCATTTTGAAAAACTCGCCCCGCTGTTTCGCGCGCAGGGCGTAGAGACGGTTCTCCTTACGGGGCGCGCGAAGAGCGGCGAACGCGCTACCTTGCATGCCGCCGTGGCGGCGGGAGACGCGCGAGTTGTCATCGGCACGCATGCGCTCATCACGGGCGATCTCGTCTTTCAGGATCTGGGTCTCGTGGTCGTCGACGAGCAGCACCGATTTGGCGTCGCACAGCGGTTGGCGCTGGGCGCCAAGGGCGAGGCGGCCGACACGCTGATCATGACGGCGACCCCCATCCCGCGCTCGCTCGCGTTGACGCTGTTTGGCGACATGGATAGCTCGGTCCTCGACGAAAAGCCGCCGGGCCGCACGCCGATTAAGACGCGCGCGCTGCCGCTGTCGCGGATGGAGGAGGTTTTTGACGGTCTTGAGCGCAGCCTTGCTGGCGGCGCCCGGGCCTACTGGGTCTGTCCGCTGGTTGAAGAAAACGAAGCGCTCGATCTCGCCGCGGTCGAGGAGCGGTTCGACTTCCTCAAGCTGCGCTTCGGCTCGCGCATCGGCCTCGTGCATGGCCGGATGAAAGGTCCGGAGCGGGATGCGGCCATGGAGGCCTTTCAAAAAGGCGAAACGCAGCTTCTCGTCGCCACCACCGTCATCGAGGTCGGCGTCGATGTGTCCGAAGCGACGATCATGGTGATCGAGCACGCCGAGCGTTTCGGTCTGGCGCAGCTGCATCAACTTCGCGGCCGGGTCGGCCGCGGCGGCCGCGACTTTTTTGCCTGCTCCTATATAAAGGCCCCCTCGGCCCGGCGGCCGCGGAACGGTTGAAAACCATTAGAGAAACTGAGGATGGCTTTCGGATCGCCGAAGAGGATCTGCGGCTGCGCGGGGAGGGGGAAATTCTAGGCACGCGCCAATCCGGTCTGCCTGCTTTCCGTCTTGCCGAGATCGTCGCGCATGCGCGGCTTCTCGCCGTGGCGCGCGATGACGCGGAGCTCTTCCTGCGTCGCGATCCGGAACTGACCAGCGAGCGCGGTAAAGCCTTGCGCGTGCTCCTCTATCTCTTCGAACGGGACGAAGCCGTCCGCCTGCTGCGCGCCGGGTGAGAGGCTCTTCAGTCCGCCGGGGCCCCGTCGGACCCGGTTGACTGCGGCCTTTTCCTCGGCCTCCTGCGCCGATCGGCCGTCCCAGCCATCCATTGACGCGGATGCGGCGCTCGGCCTATAAGCGCCCACTTCGCCGCAGCCTTGCGGCTTTCGGCGCTGCGAGGCCCTATAGCGCTTCGTAGGCCCCCAAAGGAACTACAAATGGCTAATACGAGTTCGGCCAAGAAGGCCGTTCGCAAAATTGCTCGCCGCACGTCCGTGAACCGCGCTCGTCGCAGCAAGATGCGGACGCTGCTACGCAAAGTCGAAGAGGCGATCGTCTCCGGGGATGCCACGGCGGCAGCTCAAGCGTTGCAGAGCGCGGCGCCCATCGTGATGCGCGCGGCTCAGCGCGGCGTCATTCACAAGAACACCGCCTCGCGCAAAGTGTCGCGCTTGACGTCGCGTGTGAAGGCGCTCGCCTCCGCTGGTTGAGGCGCGCAATTCCTGCGCGTCGAAGTCAGTGCGCCTTCATGCTTCGCGTTTGCATACAATGTCGTCATGTGCTGACGGCAAGGACACAGCCGCGATCAATTTGAAGGCGCTTTTTTGCCCGAGCACGAATTTTTTCTGAAATTCAGTTCCTTGCGGACAAGATTGGCGTAAGGGTCTTTCCCCTCGCAGCCTGCGCCGCCGCTTGCGCGCTGCGTGATCTCCGATGACGGTTGAGTGAAAAAAAAATTTCAAACGCCGCGTTTTCGGCAATGCATTAAATCACAAACGAATTGCAACGCCGCGCGCGCCGCAACCCTCCAACGCGGTCGCTGTCATATTCCTCCTAGGGCCTTTTACGATTGCGGCGCGAAAACGAGCCGACTAATGTCCATCCATCGGAGACAGAGAGACGATAACGCGCTTCGCATCGCTGCGAAATTGAATGGTGGCCGTCGCCTCTCCTGTTTGCGATCGGTTTAGCGATGCGGAATGGCTGCCGTCTCTTAAGGAACGATCTTCGCAGGCGAGTCGAAACACGGCGCGACGAAATGCGTGGCTGAGCATTTGCGAGCGTGTCAGGCGGCGTCGAGCAATACGGGTGCATGGAGGGCTGGTTATGCGGGCTGGGCTGAGGGTTAAGAGCGGCAGAACTCCCGGTTTCGTGGAGAGGGCGCAAGCGCACCCGGTCCGATGCGCTGAAGGGCCCGGCGCCGCAAATTCGACGGCTCGCGGCGAACCGCTCACGGATTGACGCGCTCCTGTCGGCGCTACGGAACCTTCCAAAGCGTCGAAGTCATCACTTCCAGAAATTGCAAGTGGCCTAACGCCGCGCGGCGCATCGTCGTCGTTCGGGCGCGAATGCTTTACTCTCAGGACGCTTCCATGTCGGACGATGACCATCCCCCAACTGCTCTGCTTTCGATCGAATACAAACAAGAGTGGGAGCGCGCGCGCGAACGGATGCGCGTCGAGGTCGGAGATCAAAAATACGAGACTTGGTTCTCTGCGCTCGAATTGCTGCGCCGCGAGACGAACGTCCTCTATCTGACGATGCCCACCAAGTTTCTTCGTAACTGGATGAATCAGCATTACCTAGAGCTCATAAGAGCGCGCGTCGCAGCAGAGTTCCGGGGCGTGGATAAGGTGATCATCGAAGTGCGCACTCCGAACCCCAAGTTGAGAGCGGCGCAGGCTACGGCGCCGGGGTTGAGGAGTCTTGCGCCCGGCTTCAAGCCGGCGTCGTCGCAAGCTTTTGCCAAAACGGGAGTGGACGTGGGAGAGTCCCTTCTTGCCTATCCCCGCCGCCCCGGCGGTCCAAAAGGCGGTGACAGAGCGGAGGCTGAGGGTTTTATCGGCTCTCCCTTGGACAGGCGCCTGACCTTTGCGACCTTCAGGGTGGGCAAGTCCAACGACTTCGCCTTTGCTGCGGCCCGTCGCGCCGCGGAGCAATGCGCGCAAGGCGCCGCGCCGCTGTTCAATCCGCTGTATGTCCATGCGTCGGTCGGCCTGGGCAAGACACATCTGCTCCAAGCCATGGCACGGGACGTCAGCGAAGGCCGGCGCCGCGTGCTTTATTTGACCGCCGAGCGCTTCATGAGCAATTTCGGTAATGCGTTTCGCGACCAGACCGCCTATGCGCTCAAGGAAGACCTGCGCTCGATCGACATGCTGGTTGTTGACGATCTTCAGTTTCTCCAAGGCAAGACGTTGCGGGCCGAATTTTCGCATCTCGTGAATGCGCTCATCGATTCCGGTCGCCAGATTGTCGTCGCCGCAGACCGGCCGCCGGCGCAACTCGAGTCGCTGGACGAACGCGCCTCGTCGCGGTTCAAGGGCGGCCTTTGCGTGGAGATCGGCCCGCTAGACGAGGAGCTGCGTCAGCGGGTGTTGGAGACGCGTATCGCCGCCGCCAAAGAACAGCACGACGCTTTCGTCGTTCCGCGCGATGTGATTGCCTACGTCGCCAAGGTCATCACGTCGAACGGCCGCGATCTCGACGGCGCGGTCTCTCGGTTACTCGCGCACTCGAGTTTGAACGCGGCGCCGATCTGCGTCACGATCGCAGAGAAGGCGATCCGCGACCTCGTCAATACGCATGAGCCGAAACGCGTCAAGATTGACGACATTCAGAAGCTGGTCGCCAGCCATTATAACGTCTCGCGCGCCGACATCGTCTCGTCGCGCCGGACCGCCAACGTGGTCTTGCCGCGTCAAGTCGCCATGTATCTATCGAAGGCCCTAACACCGCGCTCCTTGCCGGAAATCGGCCGGCGCTTCGGCGGCCGCGATCACACGACCGTGATTCATGCGGTGCGCAAGATCGAAAATCTGATCGCCAAGGACAATGGTCTTGCTCAGGTAGTTGAATTGCTGAAGCGCATGCTCAACGAGCAATGAGTGAAGCTCCGTGCCCTTTCCACCCCAACGTCTCTCATTGCTTCCGTCGAGCTTGCCGGGCAGGAAGCTAGGCGCGACTATTTACGGATTGAAGATTGACGCGGCTGCGCAGTCGGCCGCCCTAGACTGATGCGGCAAAGTCGCGAAATTTCTTGGTGTCCGTTCAGCGGCCGGTCTTCACGTGCGTCCAGGCGCGCGTGATCGTCTTCTGCGTGGCGAGGTCCGGCGCGGTGACGGCGAAGAGCCGGCTCATCGTCGCTTCGTCGAGATAGATCGACGGATTGCCGAGGATCGTCGGGTCGATCAGCGGCCGCGAGGCGGCGACGCCATTGGCGAAATGCGTCGCATTGGTGTTGCGCGCGGCGACTTCCGGCCGCAGCAGATAATCGATCAGCGCATGGGCCTCGTCCGGATGCGGCGCGTCTTTGGGGATCGCGAGGGTGTCGAGCGAGATCAACGTGCCTTCGCGGGGGATGGCGAAGGCGATTTCCACGCCATTGTTGGCTTCGCGCGCGCGGGTGCGGGCTTGGAAGGCGTCTCCGGACCAACCGATGGCGACGCAAATGTCGCCATTCGCCAACGCGTTGATGTATTCCGAGGAGTGAAACTTCTTGACGTAAGGCCGCAAGGTCGAGAGCAGCGTTTCGGCCTTGTGGAGGTCCTCGGGCTTCTTGGAATTGGGATCGAGCTTGAGATAATTGAGCGCGATGGCGAACATGTCCTCGGGGCTGTCAAGCATATAGACGCCGCAGCTCGAGAGCTTCTTCAGATTGTCGGGGCGCAGGATCTGGTCCCAGCTCGTGATCCCCTTGTCGCCGAGCTTCTCTTGCACTTTTGCGGCATTATAGGCGACGCCGGTCGTATACCACATGTAGTCGATCGCGTAGCGATTGCCGGGGTCGTAGCGGGCGAGCTTGGCGGCGATCTCGCGCCAGATATTCTTCGCGTTCGGCAACTTGCTCATGTCCAGCGGCTGGTAAACTCCCGCCTTGATCTGGCGCGCGAGGAACGTCGCCGAGGGTACCACCACGTCATAGCCAGTCGAGCCGGCGAGAAGGCGTGTCTCCAGGATCTCATTGGAGTCGTAGGTGTCATAGACGACCTTGATGCCGGTCTCGCGCGAGAAATCATCGAGCGTCTTGGCGTCGATATAGTCACTCCAGTTGAAGACGTTGACGACGCGCTCCTTGGCGACGGCTTGAGCAAGCGAGAGCGCACCGAAAGCAAGCAGCGCGGCCAGGATTTTTCTCATTGATGGCGCCCTTTGGCGGGGAAGATCGGAATTGTTAACATGCTTGCCTGGGGTTTGGCGACGCGCGATCATTCCGCAGCGCCGACTGCCGCCGATGGCGCCAAGGAGCCCTAAGACGTGCCTCATGATCTGCCTGCGCAACCTTTGGAGACGCTCGTCCTGCGTCCGGAGCAAACGCGCAGCGTCACCAAGGGCGCTCGCATCCTATTGCGATCGCTGGGCCATGCGGTTCTGAGCGAATTTCCGCTCCCCGACGGCCGGCGGGCCGACCTCGTCGCGCTCGGGCGAGACGGTTCGATCCGGATCGTGGAGGTCAAGTCCTCCGTTGCGGACTTTCGCGCGGACGGCAAATGGCGCCATTACCAGTCCTTCTGCGACCGCTTCTACTTCGCCATCCCTCTCGGGCTCGTGGAAAGCGCCGACGGGGTTTTCCCCCAGGAAGCCGGGTTGATCATCGCCGACGCGCATGGCGCGGCGGTCGAAAGGGAGGCGCCGATCAGCGCGCTTGCGCCGGCGGCGCGGCGGTCGCTGCTCGTGCGCTTCGGCGCCCTGGCGGCGACGCGTTTGCACGCCGCTCTGCATCCCGGGGAGTTGTGAAGAAGCATGCGCTAGCGCGGTGCGCGCTTGGCGAGAATGCGCTGCAAAGTGCGCCGATGCATGTTGAGCCGGCGCGCTGTCTCCGAGACGTTGCGGTCACAGGCTTCAAAAACGCGCTGAATGTGCTCCCAGCGGACCCGGTCGGCCGACATGGTGTTCTCGCTGGTTTCCGGCTTTTCCGCCTGCGTCGCCATCAATGCGTGATAGATCTCGTCTGCGTCGGCGGGCTTCGCCAGGTAGTCGAAGGCGCCGAGCTTCACCGCCGTGACGGCCGTCGCGATATTGGCGTAGCCCGTCAGCATAACGCCGCGCGCGTCGGGACGCTTGGCCTTGAGTTCCGAAATCACGTCGAGGCCATTGCCGTCGCCGAGCCGCATGTCGATCACCGCGAAGGCCGGGGCGTGTTGCGTGATCGCGGCGAGTCCGGTTTTGACGGAGTTGGCGACCGAGACCAAGAAGCCGCGCGCCTGCATGGCGGCGGAGAGTTGGTTCAGGAAGGGCCGGTCGTCATCGACGATGAGCAGCGTCATCTCGTGGGGCGGCAGAGAGATCGCCTCCTCAAGCTCGGCCGTTTCAAAGTCCTCTCCGTGCTTCTCCTCCATCGTCATTCCAAGCCCCTGTTCGAGTCTCATACATTCTAGCCGGCGCGACACGTTCGTCAAAGGGGCCGGCTCTCCATGCCGCAACGGCGACGAAAAGGCGACGCCTTTGCCTTATAAATCGAGAAAGAGCCCGCCGTCCCGGACCTGGCGCGAGATCGGAGACCCCATGAACTTCCTTCCCCGCGCGCCGCAAAACTTGCGAAAGATCCCCGAGGGCGTGTGGGCGCTCGGATTCGTCTCGCTCTTGATGGATGTCTCCTCCGAGATGATCCACGCTCTGCTGCCGGTCTATCTGGTTACGGCGCTCGGCGCCTCGATGACCGAGATCGGCGCGATCGAAGGCGTTGCGGAATTGACGGCGTCGATCGTCAAGATATTCTCTGGCGCGCTCTCGGACTGGCTTGGCCGGCGCAAGCTCCTCGCCCTGATCGGCTATGGCCTGGCGGCTCTGACGAAGCCCGCCTTTCCGCTGGCGGAGAACATTGGCGCGCTCGTTGCGGCTCGCTTCGTCGATCGCCTCGGTAAAGGCATACGCGGCGCGCCGCGTGACGCGCTTGTCGCCGATCTCGCGCCGGCGGAACTGCGCGGCGCGGCCTTCGGACTGCGTCAGTCGCTGGACACGATCGGCGCGTTCCTCGGGCCCGCGCTCGCGATCCTGCTGATGTGGCGGAGCCACGATGATCTCAAGCTCGTGTTCTGGATTGCGGTCCTGCCGGCTTTCCTCGCGGTGGCGCTGCTTCTTGTCGCGGTGACGGAGCCCGCCCGGGCTGGAGACTTGCGCAAGCCGCGCTTCCCGCTCCATGTTGAGGAGCTCAAACGCCTCTCCAATGGATTCTGGTTCGTCGCGCTCAGCGCCGCGCTGTTTTCGCTCGCCCGCTTCAGCGAAGCGTTTCTGATCCTGCGCGCGCGCGACGCCGGACTGCCGATCGCTCTCAGTCCGCTGGTGCTCGTCGCGATGAACGTCGTCTATGCGCTCTCGGCCTATCCCGCCGGCGCCTTCACCGACGGACGCAGCCGCCTCGCGCCGCTGGCCGCGGGACTGCTGCTGCTCCTTTGCGCCGATATCGTGCTGGCCGCGCCCTTTGGGGCCTTCGCCATCGCGCTCGGGGTCGTACTCTGGGGCCTGCACATGGGTTTGACGCAAGGGCTGCTTGCGACGCTCGTCGCCGACGTCGCAGAGCCGGAACTGCGCGGAACGGCTTTCGGCCTCTTCAATCTCATCGGCGGTCTCGCGACCCTCTTCGCGAGCCTCCTTGCCGGCGCGCTCTGGGACAGCTACGGCGCCGTCGCGACCTTTCTGGCCAGCGCCGGCTTCGCTCTGCTCGCGCTCGCAGCGCTGGTGCTGACGCATTACGTTGCGCCCGCTCTCGGCGCGCCGCATCGGGCGTAGCGCGCGAGCGGCGCTCGGGACTAGGCCTCAATTCCCAGCTTCGCGGCGATGCGCCTCGCCGTCGCTTCGCGCTGCGCCGTGACCGCCTGCCTCTGGCGTCGCACGTCCTCGACAACGGCGGGAGTAGCGCTCTTCGGCGTTCCGCAGTCGAAAGGCGGCTGCGGCGCATATTCCATGAAGAGCTGAATCCTTTGCGCCGCCTCTTCGCCGCGAAGCGCAGCGGCAAGCCGCAGCGCGCCGTCGAGTCCGGCCGTGACGCCCGCGGTGGACGTCACTTTGCCGTCAACGACGACTCGTTCTTCCACGCCGACGGCGCCAAAAAAAGGGAGCAAATGGCGCACGGCCCAGTGCGTCGTCGCTCGCCGACCTTTCAGAAGGCCCGCTGCCCCGAGGATCAGGGCGCCGGTGCAGACCGAGAGCACATGCGTCGCGTCCCCCGCTTGCCGCTTGACCCAGGCGAGCGTCTCCTCGTCCTCCATGACCGCCTCTTGGCCGAAGCCTCCGGGAACGACGAGAACATCGAAGCGCGGCGCATCATCGAGCCGCGCGTCGGGCAGAAGGCGCAAGCCGCGCACGTCGCGCGCCGGCGCAGTGGTCTTGCCGTAAAGGCGAAAGACCGTGTCAGGCAAATGCGAGAGAACCTCGAAAGGACCCGTGACGTCGAGCTGATCGACCGCCTCAAAAATGAGAGCGCCGATCTCCAGGGGACGATCTTCTCTCGTCATGCGGTCGGCTCCTCGTCCTTCGAGGGCGGCGACCGCGGCGCCCGCCGGCGCAGGCGTGGCGCAAGCGCGCGGCGCGCAAACATCGGCGTCAAGATAAGCCCCGCGACGATGCCGCCAAGATGTGCGATCCAGGCGACATGGTCCTGCTCGCCGAAGAGCACATGAATGATCTGCAGCACGATCCATGCGCCGACGAACATCCAGGCCGGCGCGCGGATGGGAAAGATCGCGGCGAGGCCGAAGATCGTCGCACGCGGATAGAGCATCAGATAGGCGGCGCAGACGCCGGAGATCGCCCCGGAGGCGCCGACGAGCGGCATGACCGTCTCGGGCGCGGCATAGGCAAAGACGACGCCCGAGGCCACGCCGCAGGTTAGATAGAAAAGCAGGTAGTGCAGTGATCCCATCGCGTCCTCGACATTGTCGCCGAGCACGTAGAGAAAGAGCATATTGCCGATAAGATGCAGCCAGCCCGAATGAAAAAAGAGCGAAGTGAGGAGCGTCAGCGCCGCCGGGGGCCCTACGATCCATTTGGCGAGCTGCGCTTCGCCGAACAGTACGCGCGGAATGAGCGCGAAGCCGCGAATGATGGTCAAGGGATCGCCGAAAATCTCGCTGCGCACGACGAGAAACACGGCGACGTTGATGAAGATCAGCGTCCAGTTCACGACGGGACGGCGCAGGAATTTCAGTTCCGCGTCGTCGTACAGGGGAATGACCATGTCGAGCGTTCCATCGAAAGCGTGAGGCTCCTCGCGCTCGCCGCGGTCCGGCTAGAGCGAATTCCGCAGAAGTTGACAGACTTTGCGATCGGAATTCGCGATTTTCTATCTCGCGAACGATTCCGTTCGAATGGAAAGCGCTAGCGCGGTCTCTTTTTATACTCCAGCCCGCGCAGGGTTGTCGCTTCTTGTGCGCGGTTTTCGGTCTCCGGTCAGGCTGGGAGGCAGCTTATGACCCCAAAGTGGACACCCCGTCCTTAGTCCGGGCAGACCGCGGCCGCTCGACTTTCCACGGACGCAAAGGCATTGCTCGTGGCTTTTATATCTGATATTCTGGATATATGGATAATATCGAAGCCATAGCCGCGCTTGCCGCCCTCGCGCAGACCACACGGCTCGACACGTTCCGCCTCCTTGTCACACGCGAGCCGGGAGGCGTTCCGGCGGGGGAACTCGCGCGCCTTATGGCCGTGCCGCAAAACACCATGTCGGCGCATTTGAGCATCCTTGCCCGCGCCGGTCTGGTCAGCGGCGAACGGCAAAGCCGCTCGATCATTTACCGCGCCAATCTCGCGCGCCTGCGCGAGCTAACCCTGTTCTTGCTCAAGGATTGCTGCGGTGGTCGGCCCGACGTCTGCGCGCCGCTCGTCGCCGATCTCGCCCCATGCTGCTCATTCAAGGAGCGCGCCCATGACTGACCACATTTACAACGTGCTGTTCCTTTGCACCGGCAACAGCGCCCGCTCGATCATGGCCGAAAGCATCCTGCGCAAGGATGGCGCGGGACGCTTCCGGGCTTTCTCGGCGGGAAGCCATCCCAAAGGCTCGATCAACCCCTACGCGATCGTGACGCTGAAGGAATTCGGCTATCCTAGCGAAGGATTCCGTCCAAAGAACTGGGAAGAATTTGCGGCTCCCGGCGCTCCGGATTTGCATTTCGCTTTCACGGTTTGCGACAACGCGGCGGGCGAAGTCTGTCCTGTGTGGCCCGGGCAACCGATGACCGCCCATTGGGGCATCGAAGACCCCGCGGCGGTCGAAGGCGCCGATATCGAGAAGCAACGCGCCTTCAACCTCGCGTTCCGCTATTTGAAAAACAGGATTTCCCTGTTGCTCGCTTTGCCCATCCCCCGTCTCGACAAGCTGGCCTTGCAGAATCGTCTGCGGGAAATCGGCAAAATCGCAGGTGCGACGTAGAAGGCCGAGGCCCAATCATGACGGTCACGATCTACCACAATCCTGCCTGCGGCACCTCGCGCAACACGCTGGCGATGATCCGGCAGAGCGGCGAAGAGCCGGTCGTCATCGAGTATTTGAAAGAGCCCCCCTCGCGAGAGCGGCTGGTCGAATTGCTCGGAGCTATGGGTATTTCTCCGCGCGCGTTGTTGCGTCAGAAAGGCACACCCTACAATGCGCTCGGCCTCTCCGATCCGAAATGGACGGACGACCAGCTGATCGACGTCATGCTTGAACATCCCATACTCATCAACCGCCCGATCGTCATCACGCCAAAGGGCGCGCGACTGTGCCGTCCTTCCGAAACCGTTCTCGACATTCTGCCCAATCCGGAGATTGGCCGCTTCGTAAAAGAAGATGGGGAAGTCGTGATCGGGGGCAAGGCGGCTTCTTCTTCAGAATGCGCGATTCAGACGCCGGAATCATCGGCTGATTGAGGGAATTGAACCGTGAGCCAAAGGACGATCTCCGCGAGGAATGAAACTGCGACAGCAGCCCCCGCAATGGGGATATTCGAGCGCTACCTGACGCTATGGGTCGCTCTGTGCATTTTCGCAGGAATTGCGCTCGGGCAAGCAATTCCCACTGTGTTCCGCGCGATCGGCGCGGCGACCGTGGCGGAAGTGAATTTGCCGGTCGCCGTGCTGGTCTGGCTGATGATCGTTCCGATGCTGCTCAAGATCGACCTCGCGGCGCTTGGGCAGGTGGGGGAGCATTGGCGCGGCATCGCCGTGACGGTCGGCGTCAACTGGCTGGTGAAGCCCTTCTCCATGGCGTTGCTCGGCTGGCTGTTCATCGCGCATCTTTTCCGGCCTCTGCTGCCCGCCGATCAAATCGACGCCTATATCGCCGGATTGATCCTGCTGGCGGCGGCTCCCTGCACGGCTATGGTCTTCGTCTGGTCAAACCTCGTGGAGGGCGAGCCGCATTTCACGTTGTCGCAGGTGGCGCTCAACGACTCGATTATGATCGTCGCCTTCGCGCCGATTGTCGCGCTGTTGCTCGGCCTGTCATCCATCACCGTGCCGTGGAACACCCTCTTGCTATCGGTCGTCCTTTACATCGTCGTGCCGGTCATCGCCGCGCAACTTTGGCGGCGCGCGCTCTTGGCGCGGGGCGGGCAGGGGGCCCTTGCCGCGACGCTGCGCGCCTTAGGCCCGCTGTCACTCTCAGCGCTGCTGCTGACGCTCGTGATCTTGTTCGGGCTGCAGGGGCAGCAAATTATCCGCCAGCCGCTCGTTATCGGCCTGCTCGCCGTGCCGATTCTGATCCAGGTGTATTTCAACGCGGGGCTGGCCTACTGGCTCAATCGTCGCCTCGGCGTCGAATGGTGCGTGGCGGGGCCATCGGCCCTCATCGGCGCAAGCAATTTCTTCGAGCTCGCCGTCGCGACGGCGATTGCGCTTTTCGGATTCCAGTCCGGCGCGGCTCTCGCAACTGTGGTCGGCGTTCTCGTCGAAGTGCCAGTCATGCTCTCCGTGGTCCAAATCGTCCGCCGCTCGCGCGGATGGTATGAACGAGCTAAGGCTACGTAATCCGCACTTGTGAAATCGCGCGGGCAGATTCGTTTTAAGAGCATAGCCGACATTTAAGTCGACCGAGCAGCTGGCTTCCCATGAGTGGACAGCGGCTTCGGGGCCGTGCTAGAGCGCGGCTCTCGCGAAAAAGGAACCCGTTTTTCGCCGAGAGCGCGCTCTAAAACCGTAGAATCGATCACGCTTTCCGCGGTGGAGCGATTCCGGTCAAGCGCCGCGCGATCTGCGGGTTCGCTCCCTCCCCAATCCGCGAAGGCTTCTCGAAGATGATTCCGCGTTACTCCCGCAGAGCGATGACCGATATCTGGGAGCCGCAGACCCGCTTCCGCATCTGGTTCGAGATCGAGGCGCATGCCTGCGACGCGCTGGCTGATCTCGGCGTGATCCCGAAAGAAAGCGCCAAGGCGATCTGGGAGAAGGGCGGGGCGGCGAAATTCGACGTCGAGCGCATCGACGAGATCGAGCGCGTGACCAAGCACGACGTGATCGCCTTCCTCACGCATCTCGCCGAATTCATCGGCGCCGATTCCCGCTTCGTGCATCAGGGCATGACGAGCTCCGACGTGCTTGACACCTGTCTTTCGGTGCAGCTCTCGCGCGCCGCCGATCTGTTGATCGAAGATGTCGACGCGCTGCTCGCAGCTCTGAAGAAACGCGCCTTCGAGCACAAATACACCTTGACGATGGGGCGCTCGCACGGCGTCCACGCCGAGCCCACCACCTTCGGCTTGAAGCTCGCGCAGGCCTACGCCGAATTCACGCGGGCTCGCGCGCGGCTCGTCGCGGCGCGCGCAGAAATCGCCGTCTGCGCCATCTCCGGCGCCGTCGGCACCTTCGCCAATATTGATCCGCGCGTCGAAGAACATGTGGCGCAGAAGATGGGTCTTGCCGTCGAGCCCGTGTCGACGCAGGTGGTCCCGCGCGACCGTCACGCCGCCTTCTTTGCGACGCTCGCCGTCGTCGCCTCCAGCGTCGAGCGACTCGCAGTGGAAATCCGCCATCTGCAGCGCACCGAGGTGCTGGAGGCCGAGGAGTTCTTTTCGGAGGGGCAAAAAGGATCTTCGGCGATGCCGCACAAGCGCAACCCGGTGCTGACCGAAAATCTCACTGGGCTCGCGCGACTCGTGCGCGGCATGGCGATCCCGGCGCTCGAAAATGTCGCGCTTTGGCACGAGCGCGACATTTCCCACTCGTCTGTGGAACGCATGATCGGTCCGGACGCGACGGTCACGCTGGACTTTGCATTGGTTCGCTTGGCGGGCGTTGTCGAAAACCTCGTCGTCTACCCCGAGGCGATGCGCAAGAACCTCGAAAAACTTGGCGGGCTCGTCAACTCGCAACGCGTGCTGATCGCGCTGACGCAAAAAGGCGTCTCGCGGGAGGACGCCTATGCGATCGTGCAGCGCAACGCGCTCGCGCAATGGCGCGGCGAGGGCGATTTCCTCTCGTTGCTTCGCGCCGACGAGGCCGTTGCGTCAAAGCTCACGAGCGAGGAGCTGGATCAGCTTTTCGACTTTGCCTATCACTGCAAGCACGTCGACACGATTTTTTCTCGCGTCTTCTCCTCATAGGCTGAAGCGAGCCCTTCCTGATCGAGCCTCGCCTGCACCTGCTTGAGGATCCGCACCAGCGTCGCCTGCGCCGCTTCCGGGGTTTCGGCGGCGTGAGACGCCAATATGTCTCCGTTGGGGCCGAAGAACACGACGATGGCTGGATAATCGCTCGTGGGAGGAGCATAAACGACGCCTTGTATCAGTGACACACCGGCCTCCACTTTCCCCCAATCGATAATTAGGCGCTGCCCCCCATCATCTCAAGGAGTTGTTGCTTCGCGAATGCTTCGCCGTTGGCGTGAAAGCCCATGGCTGCAGCCTCGGCCGCGCGCGAATATGCGGCCCGCCGACCGACATATGCGTTTCGCATTCGCGCGTAATGGTTGATGTTATAGGCGTTTGGAGCCAGCTCGAGCCGCAGCATGACGCGCTTTCCTTTCGTTCGGTCGAAGCTCGTTCGGCCTTCCGGATTTCGCTTCGGCACGGCCGCGGCGATGCTCGCGTTTTGGCTTCTCGCGGCGGCATTCGAGGCGAAGGCGCAGACTCTGCGCGTTGCGGTTTACGACGCCGCGCCTTACGCGAGCGTCGCGCGGGACGGCTCCTTCACTGGCGCGAGCGTCGATCTCTGGCGTCGCGTCGCCGAAGACATAGGCAAAAATTATCAGTTCGTGCTTGTGCCCAGCATGGAGGACGTGCTGCGCGGGGTCGAGGAACGCCGGTTCGACGCCGCGATCGGCGCGATCACAATCACGGAGGACCGAGCGGCCCGCGTCGATTTTTCCTATCCCACGCATCGTTCGGGCGTCGCGGCGGCGCTGCGCAAGGAAGTCGGGACGCGCGCGGCGGTCGTCTCCTTCTCGACCGCGGCATCGGAGCTCGGACCGCTTTTCGGCGTCATGATCGTGTTGCTGTTTGTCGCCGGCATCGCCATGTGGCTCGTCGAGCGGCTGGAAAGAGACGCGTCCAAGGCCGATTCCGCCGTGCGGACGCTGCGCGATGGCCTCTACTGGGCCGTCGTCACGATGACGACCGTGGGTTATGGCGACAAGACTCCAAAAACGACTCTTGGATGCTTCGTCGCGACGCTTTGGATGTTGAGCAGCCTCGCGCTGGTCTCGATACTGTCCGCGAGCCTGGTGTCTCGCCTCACTGCGGAGCAAGTGGGGGTGACGGCAAGGTTTGGGCAAAGCGACCTGTCGGGTAGGCGCATCGCGGCGGCGGCGGTTTCATCGGGCGCGGAATACCTCGAACATCAGCGCATTGCGCACAGGAAATATGCGAGCTTGCAGGAAGCGTTGGACGCTCTGGCGGCGGGCCGCGAAGACGTCGTCGTGAACAGCGTCGGCGCGCTACGCTTCCTCGTCGCGACGCGCTTCTCCAGGTCGCTGCGCGTGGCGGACCCGCTTCTCGCGCCGGCGTACATGGCCATCGCTCTGCCCGAACATAGCGCGCTGAAGAGGCCGATTGATCGCGCGCTGATGCGCATCACCGAGAGCCCGGAGTGGCGGCAGGCGGAAGAGGGCTATTTCGCCCGCTAGTGGGAAGAGGGGGCCTCTGGAGGCGCTTTGCCGTTCGCCGGCGATCCGTTGCCGCCGCGGTTTCGCAGCAAAGCCAAAACGAAATAATGAAAACGAAGCCAAAGCAAATTCGCAGCGAAATCGTCTGCCGCATCGACGGCGCGGCGCCGGCTCGGATGGATGCGGCGCCGGGCGTCACGCCCGGCGCCGGGGAGCTTTATTTCCCCTGGCTCTGTCTGGTCCCGTGTTCCGACACGAACTTAGCGCCATGCTCCTGGCACCCGCACGCCCCGAAGCAGGCGAGCGCATCGGCCTTATGCTTTTCATAATCCGAGCCGTAAACCATAGTGCCGGACATATAGGCATCCTCACACTTCTCGGAGCACTTGGTCTGCTTGTCCGTGTCGCGATCGCCCTTGTGCGTGTCGCATTCCGCGAAGGCGGCGCCCGTCATGCCGACGAAAAACGCGGCGGCGGCGAGGATTGCGGTAGCTTTCATCTTGTTTCCTCTTCCTTGATCTGTGTTATTTTGCAGTAACTGCATTTGACGCGGGCGCTCCTCAATGAGGCGCGGCATCGTCCCAACTCTCTTAGAATTCGGCGCAAGAAGCAAGGCGGGAGTTGTGTCTGCGTCAAAAAGCGAACCCTCCTCGCTCAAACTCGCGTCGCAAAGTCTGCTCGCCCGCGCGAAAAGCGCCCTGTCCGCCAGTGATCCCGCCCTTGCGCAACGAGCCCTTGAGCGGGCGCGGGAACGCGACTGCGAAGGGACGCTGGCAGCCCTGCTCGACCGGGAATCCAAGGCGCAAGAACTGCTTATCGGGGTTTTCGGCGGCTCGCCCTTTCTTGGCGACATTGCGGCCCGAGACCCGGCGCGTCTCGCGCGGCTGCTGCTCGCTCCTCCAGAGGAAAGCCTCGCTGCGCTGTTATGTCGCGTGCAGGCCGCCAGGCCTGAAACGGAGGCCGAGGCGATGCGCGCTCTGCGCAGCGCCAAGCAGGAGGCGGCGTTGCTGATAGGTCTCGCCGATCTCGCCCAAGTCTGGGAGGCAGAGTCGGTCATGCGCGCCCTGACCGATTTCGCCGAGGTCACGCTCTCTGCGACGATCGACTTTACATTGCGTCAGGCGGCGCAGGCAGGCAGCCTGACGCTTCCCGATCCCGATGAGCCGGCGCGCGGCTCGGGCTGGATTTTTCTCGCCATGGGCAAGGGCGGCGCCTGCGAGTTGAACTATTCCTCCGATCTCGATCTGGTGGTGCTGTTCGATCGCGCGCGCGCCCGGCTCGCTAAACCCGATGAGGATTGGGATTTCTTCGTCAGACTGACGCAGCGCGTCGTCAGGATCATGAGCGAGCGCACCGCCGACGGCTATGTCTTCCGTCTCGATCTGCGGCTGCGGCCCGATCCCGGCGCGACGCCGATCGTGCTGCCGTTGGAAGCCGCATACGCCTATTACGAGAGCATGGGTCAGAACTGGGAGCGCGCCGCCTTCATCAAGGCGCGGGCCGCCGCGGGGGACATTGAGTCCGGGGAAATCTTCCTCAGGGAGCTCCAGCCTTTCATCTGGCGCAAGCATTACGACTTCGCCGCGCTCGCCGACGTGCACTCGATCAAGCGGCAGATCCATGCGCATAAGGGCCATGGCGTCGTCGCGGTGAACGGGCATGACGTGAAGCTCGGTCGCGGCGGAATCCGCGAGATCGAATTCTTCGTCCAGACCCAACAACTCATCGTCGGCGGCCGCGACGCATCGCTGCGTGGCCGTTCGACGCTCGCCATGCTTGACCGCCTCGCCGAGGCCGGCTGGATCCAAGCGCTTGCGCGCGACGAGCTCAGGGAAGCCTACCTTTTCCTGCGCAGCGTCGAGCACAGGCTGCAGATGGTCGAGGATCGGCAGACCCATGCATTGCCCTTCAGCGACGAGGGCGTCGCGGCGATCGGCCGCATGATGGGTTTTGCCGGCTACGATGATTTCGCGCCGGCCTTGCGCCGGCGACTCGAGACCGTCGAAAGTCATTACGCCCGGCTCTTCGAAGGCGCGCCCGAGCTTTCCGCGGCGGGCGGCAATCTCGTCTTCACCGGCGATGACGACGATCCCGAGACGCTCGCGACGCTTTCCCGGCTCGGCTATGAGCGTCCGCGTCTCGTGACCGAGAGCCTGCGCGCCTGGCATTTCGGCCGCGTTCCGGCGATGCGATCGGCGCGGGCGCGCGAACGGCTGACCGAGTTGACCCCGGCTCTGCTCGAGGCGCTCGCGGCGACCGGAGAGGCGGACGAGGCCTTTCTGGCTTTCGACAAATTCATGAACCGCCTGCCAGCGGGGTTGCAGCTCTTCTCCTTGCTCGCCGCCAATCCGCATCTGCTGCGTCTCGTCGCGACGATCATGGGCTCGGCGCCCAAGCTCGCGGAGACGATCTCCCGGCGACCGCGCGTCATCGCTGCGCTGATCGAGCCGGCGTCAGCCGGCCGCGACGATTTGTCGCAGCGGCTTCGCGCCGCGCTCGCCGAGGCGCGCTACTATGAGGAAGCGCTCGACCGCGCGCGCATCTTCGGTCAGGAGCAAAAATTCCTGATCGGGGTGCGGCTTATGACGATGGAGCTGACGCCGGCGGCGGCGGGCGTCGCCTACGCCGATCTCGCCGAAGTTCTGATCCGTGGCCTGCTGCAAAGGGTCGAGGAAGAATTCGTGACGGCACACGGGCGGATCGAGGGCGGCTCCGCGGCGGTCGTCGCGCTCGGCAAGCTCGGCGGCCGCGAAATGACGGCGGCTTCCGATCTCGATCTCATGCTGCTCTATGACGCCGATCCTCTCACGGAGAGCCGCGGCGGCGAGAGTTCTTTGTCCGCCGCGCAATATTACGCGCGCTTGACGCAAAGGCTCATCAGCGCGCTTTCGGCGCCGGCCGCCGAAGGACTGCTTTACGAGGTCGATTTTCGGCTGCGCCCCTCGGGCAACAAGGGGCCGATCGCCGTGCGGCTTCAGGCCTTCGAGGAGTATCAGGCGCACGAGGCCTGGACTTGGGAGCGCATGGCGCTGACCCGCGCGCGCGTCGTCGCTGGCCCCGCGGAATTCTCAGCGCGCGTTGAAACCGCGATCGCCGCGGCGCTTTCCCATCCCCACGACGCTAGGTCCATCGCGGCCGACGCGCTCGACATGCGCCGAAGACTCGAGCGCGAGAAGGGGACCGGCGGGTTGTGGGACTTGAAGCAGGCGCCGGGAGGGCAGATCGACATCGAATTCGTGACGCAGTTTCTCGAGCTGACGCGGCGGCGAGCCGACGGGCGGCGCTTCCCCACCTCGATTGCGCAAGCGCTGCAAGAGCTTGCCGGGATCGGCGCGCTGGCGGAAAGCGACATGACGACGTTGAGCGAAGCGACGGCGCTCTATCAGGGCCTGACGCAGATCCTGCGGCTGGCGATTTCCGAAAATTTCGATCCGAGCAAGGCTTCGCGCGGCCTGACCGGCCTCGTGCTCGGCGCCGGCGACGCGCCCGACCTTTCGCGTCTCGAAGCGCGGCTTGCCGGAACGCAGGCTTCGGTGCGGGAGATTTTCGCGCGGATTATCGGCGCGCCGTGAAAGCGGACGCCCGAAGCCATCGCAATGCGATGGACCCCGCGTTGCGCGCCTCGAGAGTTTGGCTGTCAGAAAGCCTGCTTCAAGGCAACGAAGAATCCGCGCCTTGGCCCGTATTGGGGAGCGAAGACGCCGATGCCCGAGCCATCGCGCAATTCATAGGCGTGGTCGAGGAGATTGACGATGTCGAAGCGCAGCGTCAGCGGCTTCCCGAACACGAGGCCAATCTCGCGCGAGACCCCCAAATTGACCTGCGTGTAGGGGGAGACATGAGTCGTGTTGGCGAAGCCGCTGCGCAAGCCGCTGCCGTAAATCATGTCGATCGAGCCGCGCGCGCCCCAGAGCACATAAGAGGCGCCGGCCGAGCCCGTCCAGGTCTGGGCGTGGTCGGTGTATATGTAATGGTTTGCGACATAGGTATATTCGTCGGAGCCAAACAGGAACTGGTTCGATGTCCACTGTGTCGCGCGCTGACGGCCCCAGGCGAGATTGGCGTAAGCGCGCAGATCGCCGCTCTGATATTTCGACGTGAACTCGACTCCGCTGTTGTAGGCGCGGTCGTAGTTGAAGGCCGTCAGGGCGTAGGCTTGCCCGAACTGTCCGTCGTCGAGAAGATTGCGCGCGCGCTTGTAATAGAAGTCTAAACCCACTTCGAGCTCTCGCGTCAGTTTCTGCGTCGCGCCGACGTCGAAATAATGGGCGCGCTCCGGACGGACTGGGCTCGAGAACGGTATTTCCGGCTGTTGCGTTGTGTTGTTGTAATAGGCGAGAGTTGTGGGCGAGGCCAGCGCCTGCGGCGGCGGCGTGAAATTGCGCGCGTAGCCGCCATGCAGCGTCATGCCGTCCGTGGGCTTCAAGACGACCGAGGCGCGTGGGCTCACTTGGTTTGTCTCTACGAACTGCCACATCTGATCGAAGCGCAAGCCGCCGTTCAGCGTCAGCCGGTCGGTCAGCTTCCATTCGTCCTGCGCATAGACGCCGGCGATCCAGCCAACCTTGGCGCTGGAGTCATAGACGCCATAGGGCGCGTCTATCGGATCGCCGTTCATGTCGAGCGGCTCAAGGCTTGAATTGGTCACGACATGGGTCTTCTCGCCGCTGACGGTGAAGCCGGTGCGCAAGGTGTGAGCGTCAGTGATCCGATAGGCGCCATCTCCCTGCAGGCCGTTGACGAGAGCAGCGCGATAGACGTCCGAGGCGACGCCATTGAAGACGAGATCGCCGATCTGATCGGGGACGAAATGCAGCGTCGAATAACGCGAAAAGTAGGAAAGCTGCGTGTCGACGGCGTCGGAGGAATGCGTCAAGGCGATCACGTTGTAGAAGTTGCGCTCGTCTTGAATTTCATTGAGCTTCGAAGAGTCGAACCAACCGACGCCGAATGCCTCGAATTGCGGCGGCTGATCGGGATTATTGGGGATATGGAAATTGGCGACTGACGTTCCCGTGATGAAGCTGAGCTTCGTCGCGTCGTCGATCGCGTAGGAGGCGTAACCGAAGAAACGGCCTTGCTCGGTGAGGTCGTGGATCGCCTCATGGCTCGACGTCGGATTTTCGAGGCCAAGGTTGTTCCTCACCAGGCGCCCTGTCGCGAAGACCTCCCACTGACCGCTCTTGGCGCCATATTCGAAGAATGTTTGACCGGTGGCGTGGCTGCCCCCGTAGATCGTGACATTTCCGCCGGGCGTCGCTGGCGGCGCGCGCGAGATGATGTCGACGAGGCCCGCGGTCCGCAGGCCGTATTGCGCGGGCAGGGCGCCGGTGACGAGGGACATGGAGCCGATGAAGCCGGTCTCCATCACCTGCCCGAAGCCCGAGACCCCGTCGGGCAGGAGGATGCCGTTGATGCGATATTGGAGATTGGCGTGTTCGTTGCGCACGTGCAGATTGCCGCTGGCGGCGGAGTCCTGCGCCACGCCCGGCGCTTGCAACAGGACCTTGTCGAGAGGCGTCTCATTGCCCTGCGGCAAGGCGTCTATCGCCGCTCGGTCGAAAGAATATTGGTTCACGCCGATCTTGGGCAGTAGGCGATCGAGCCTCGATTGGCTGGTGAGCTCGGCCGGCGACGACTGGGGAGCGGCAGCGGGAGCCGGAGCGGCTTCGGCGGGGCGCGGGGGCGATGGCGAAGCGAGCTGACGAGACGCGGCCGGCCCGCGCCGCGCCGCCACATGTCTTGCGGCGACATGTTTTGCAGCGACATGTCTCGCAGCAGGACCGACGGTGATCGTGGGCAAAGCATTCTGCGCAGAGGCGCTGCCGCCAACAAGCGGTATGAGAAGCGCGGCAATGCGAGAAAGGGATCGCATGGCGTCTCGCTGGCCCATCGAAGCTCTCCACTCCTTAATCCGTCGGTTTCACGGATGTAATGTTATACTGTTACATAAATTGTGGCGAAAAGGCGGCGCCAGGGCCCGACCTATCTGTTTAACCTTCTCGCTCGCCGCGTGAACGAAAGACAAACGGGCTTGCCAAAAAGAACAAACCATGCACAATGGCCTCCAGCCCGGCGGGTTCTTTGCTCTTTCCGCCCGCCGTTGCGCCGCCCGCATTCCGCATGTCAGAAGGAATTTTCGCCGTGAGCCAAGCCGCCAATCTTCGCCTCGTGGAAGGAACGTCCGTGGACAAGACCAAGGCGCTCGACGCCGCGCTCTCGCAGATCGAGCGCGCCTTCGGCAAAGGCTCGATCATGCGGCTCGGCAAGAACCAGAAGCCGGTCGAGATCGAGACCGTTTCCACCGGCTCCCTCGGCCTCGACATCGCGCTCGGCGTCGGCGGCCTGCCGCGCGGGCGCATCGTCGAGATCTATGGGCCGGAGTCCTCGGGCAAGACCACGCTGACGCTGCATGTGATCGCCGAGGCGCAAAAGGCCGGCGGCGTCTGCGCCTTCGTCGACGCCGAGCATGCGCTCGATCCCGTCTATGCGAGGAAGCTCGGCGTGCAGCTCGACGATCTTCTGATCTCGCAGCCCGACACGGGCGAGCAGGCGCTGGAGATCACCGACACGCTGGTGCGCTCGGGCGCGGTCGACGTTCTGGTGATCGATTCGGTCGCGGCGCTGACGCCGCGTGCGGAGATCGAGGGGGAGATGGGCGAGGTGCAGCCGGGCCTGCAGGCGCGGCTGATGAGCCAGGCCTTGCGCAAGCTGACCGCGTCGATCTCGCGCTCGAACACGCTGGTGATTTTCATCAATCAGATCCGCATGAAGATCGGCGTGATGTATGGCTCGCCGGAGACGACGACGGGCGGCAACGCGCTGAAGTTCTATGCCTCGGTGCGGCTCGACATTCGCCGGATCGGGGCGATCAAGGACCGCGACGAGGCGGTGGGCAACCAGACGCGGGTGAAGGTCGTCAAGAACAAGGTGGCGCCGCCGTTCAAGCAGGTCGAGTTCGACATCATGTATGGCGAGGGCATATCGAAGGTCGGCGAACTGATCGATCTTGGCGTGAAAGCGGGCGTCGTGGAGAAATCGGGCGCGTGGTTTTCCTACGACAGCCAGCGGCTCGGGCAGGGGCGCGAGAACGCCAAAACTTATCTGAAGCAGAACCCGGCGGCGGCGGAGAAGATCGAGCAGGCGGTCCGCGCTAACGCCGGCGTCGTCGCCGAGAAAATCCTCGAGGACGCCGGCAAGGATGAGGGGGAGGAGTAAGCGGCGTCTCGCAAAGGGCGAGGCGGTCGCAAATCCCGACGCGATGGGCTATAGCGGCGCGTCCTTCTCCCTTGGAGAGAAGGACGCGCCCGCGACGAAAGACGACGAGCTCTTCTGCCGCCCGAGAGGTCCCGCCTTGAACGCTCTTCCCGATCCAGCAACCCTGCCTTTCGAGAAAGCCATGCAGGAACTGGAAGAGATCGTCGCGGCGCTTGAGAAATCCAGCGTTTCGCTCGACGAATTGGTCAAGCTTTTTGAGCGTGGAGAAGCCTTGAAGCGGCGTTGCGACGCGCTGCTGAAGGAGGCGGAAGCGCGCATCGAGAAGATCGCGCTCGGCGAGGACGGCAAGCCTTCGGGGCTTGCGCCGCTCGATCCGGAGTGACCGGGGGGCTCGCCGTCATCGCGCGGCTCTCGAAAGGCGCTTTCGACTGAGCCCTGCGCGATTCAGGCGACGCTCCGCTCGATGATATGCGCCAGATCGGTCATGATCTGGTTCAGATCGTAATGCTTCGGCGTGTAAACCGCCGCCACGCCGCTCTCGCGCAAAAGCTTCTCATCCGCCGGCGGAATGATGCCGCCCACCACCAGCGGAACCTCGGACAATCCCTCGTCCTTCATGAGCTTGATCACCTCATGGGCGAGGGTCACATGCGATCCGGAGAGGATTGAGAGGCCGACGCAATGCGCGCCTTCCCTCTTCGCGGTCTCCACGAGCTCCTTTGGCGTCGAACGGATGCCGGCGTAGATCACGTCAAAGCCCGCGTCGCGCGCGCGCACGGCGATCTGCTCGGCGCCGTTCGAGTGGCCGTCCAATCCGGGCTTGCCGACCAGGAACTTCGCGCGCTTGCCGATCTTCTGCGAAACGCGCTCGACCTCCCCTCTCACCTTGTCGAGCGCGCCGCCAACTTGGCGCGCCGTGGAGGAAACGCCCGTTGGCGCGCGATACTCGCCGAAGACGCTGCGCAGCGCGCCGCCCCATTCGCCGGTCGTCACGCCCGCCTTGGCCGCCGCGATCGACGGCTCGACCATGTTGCGGCCCTCCTTCGCCGCGCGCGAAAGCTCTTCCAGCGCCGCCTTCGCGGCCTTGTCGTCGCGCGCCGCACGCCAAGCCTTCAAGCGCTCGATCTGCTCGGCCTCGACATGCTTTGGCACCACCATGATCGCGTCCTCGCCGGAGGCGAGCGGCGACGGCTCGCCTTCGACGAACTTGTTGACGCCGACGACGATCTGCTCGCCCGCTTCGATCGCCTCGAGCCGAGCCGTGTTCGATTCGACGAGCTTCGACTTCATGTAGCCGATCTCAACCGCAGCGGCCGCGCCTCCAAGTTCGTCGATCTTCTTGAGCTCCGCCTTGGCCTCAGCCTTCAGCGCCGCGACTTTTTTAGCGATTTCCGGATTGCCGTCGAAAATGTCGCCATATTCCAAGAGGTCGGTCTCATAGGCCATGATCTGCTGCATGCGCAGCGACCATTGCTGGTCGAAAGGACGCGGCAGGCCGAGCGCCTCGTTCCAGGCGGGGAGCTGCACGGCGCGGGCGCGGGCGTTCTTGGAGAGCACCACCGCCAGCATCTCGATGAGAATGCGATAGACGTTGTTTTCCGGCTGCTGCTCGGTCAAGCCCAGCGAATTGACCTGCACGCCGTAGCGGAAGCGGCGCGACTTCTCGTCCTTCACGCCGTAGCGGTCCCGCGTGATCTCATCCCACAACTCGACAAAAGCCCGCATCTTGCAGAGCTCCGTGACGAAGCGCATGCCGGCGTTGACGAAGAAGGAGATGCGACCGACGACCTGCGCGAAATCCTCGTCCGAGAGGCCTGCGGCCTTCACGCCGTCGAGGATCGCGACGGCGGTGGCGAGCGCATAGGCGAGCTCCTGCGCCGGCGTCGCTCCCGCCTCCTGCAGATGGTAGGAGCAGACGTTCATCGGGTTGAATTTCGGCGATTCCTTCGTCGCGAAGAGTATGAGGTCCTGCGTGAGCCGCAGCGACGCCGCCGGCGGAAACACATAGGAGCCGCGCGAAAGATATTCCTTGATGATGTCGTTTTGCGTCGTGCCCTGGAGCTTGGCGCGGGCGACGCCTTGCTCCTCGGCGGCGGCGATATAGAGCGCCATCAGCCAGACGGCCGTGGCGTTGATCGTCATCGAGGTGTTCATCTCCGCCAGGGGAATACCTTCGAAGAGCGTACGCATGTCGCCCAGATGCGAGACCGGCACGCCGACCTTGCCGACCTCGCCCCTGGCGAGCGGATGGTCGCTGTCGTAGCCCGTCTGCGTCGGCAGATCGAAGGCGATCGACAACCCCGTTTGCCCCTTGGCGAGGTTAGACCGGTAGAGGAGGTTCGACTCGCGCGCCGTCGAATGGCCGGCGTAGGTTCGAAACATCCAAGGTTTATCGCGGCGCGGGGCGTCGGTCATCGTTCAGGCTCCCTTTGCCCTTGCGATAGCGCATCGGGCCGCGGGGCGTCAAAAATCAGCCCGCGTGGGTGGCATGGGCGAGGGGTCACCCGCCCGCCGTCTGGCTGCGCTCCAGAAGCTCGGCTTGGGCGGCAAGGCGGTTGCAAGGCCGCCAATCCAATCCTACTCCTGCCGGGCATGCCGAGAGGCAGGGGAGTGCGGCCGTCCTGCTGAATGGCCTGGGGCCTCAGCCCGCCATCTTGGCGATGAGCGCGTCGGAGAATTCGGCGTTCACATAGACGTTCTGCACGTCGTCATTGTCCTCGAGCGAGCCGACGAGCTTCAAGATCTTCTCGCCGGCTTCATCGTCGACCGCGACCATAGTCTGGGGTCGCCAGACCAGCGCGGCCTTCCTCGGCTCGCCGAAGTTTTCCTCCAGGCGCTTCGCGACCTCGCGCAAATCTTCGAGCGAGGTGGTGATCTCATGCGTTTCCTCGCTCGAGGCCACATCCTCCGCGCCGGCGTCCAGCGCCGCCTCCAGCATCGCGTCTTCCGAGGCGACCTTGCGGTCGAATTCGATAAGCCCGACGCGGTCGAACATGAAGGCCACGGCGCCCGTCTCGGCCAGCGCGCCGCCAGCCTTGGTGAAATAGGAGCGAACTTCGCCAGCGGTGCGGTTGCGGTTGTCGGTCAGGGCCTCGATGATGATCGCGACGCCGCCGGGCGCGTAGCCCTCGTAGCGCACCTCGTCGTAGTTCTCCGCGTCGGCGCCGGAGGCCTTCTTGATCGCCCGCTCGATGTTGTCCTTGGGCATGTTCTCGGCGCGCGCGGCGAGCACGGCGGCGCGCAATCTGGCGTTCATATTGGGATCCGGCAGGCCCATTTTGGCCGCCACGGTGATTTCCCGGGCGAGCTTCGAGAAAAGCTTTGAGCGAAGGGCGTCCTGCTTGCCCTTCTTGTGCATGATGTTCTTGAACTGACTATGCCCGGCCATCGACCGCCCTTGCTCCTCAAGCCGCGGCTTTTCCGCGGCGTCAGGGCGGCCCATATACGCCGGGCCGCGCCGGAAATAAAGGAAGCGCCGCCTCAAGGAGGGACCCCGCACAATGGGCCGTGACGAAAGCTCCCCCCGCGACATTCCAAAGCCCCCGGATCCGCTGCGCCGCCGCGCGCCGCTTCCCGGCAGTCTTCCCAAGAGCGAGGCGGAAGACCCGCAGGCGGCCTTGCGCGTGCGACGCCTTTTGGACAGTCCCGCCTATCGCGAGGGCTCCGAGGATTTGGACTTCTTACGTTCGGACGCGGCGCGGGGCGTGCGGCTCGATCTCGATTATCTGAAGCCCGAATTGCAGTTGCAGCGCCACGGCGTCACGGATGCGATCGTCGTCTTCGGCTCGACGCGCCTCGTCGAGCCGAAGGCCGCGGTCGCGCGGCTCGAAGCGGCTCGACGCCAAGCCGCCGCCCATCCGCAAGACGCGGCGCGCGCGCAAGCGGTGCGAAGAGCCGAGCGCATCGTCGAAAAGTCCCGTTATTACGAGGTCGCGCGCCAATTCGGGGCGCTCGTCGGCGCCGCCCCGGAGCTCGCCGGCGGAGGCAGGCTCGCGATCGTGACCGGCGGGGGGCCGGGCCTCATGGAAGCGGCGAATCGCGGGGCCTTCGAGGCCGGGGGGAAAAGCGTCGGACTGAACATCACTCTGCCGCATGAGCAGTTCCCCAATCCCTATGTGACGCCCGACCTTTGTCTGCGCTTCCATTATTTCGCGATCCGCAAGATGCATTTTTTGTTGAGAGCGAGGGCGCTGGTGGCCTTCCCCGGGGGCTTCGGCACCATGGACGAGATTTTCGAAATCTTAACGCTGGCGCAGACGCGCAAAATCGAGCCGCTTCCCATCATTCTGGTCGGAAAGGAGTTCTGGCGCCGCGCCTTCGACGTCGAGTTCCTGGTGGAGGAGGGGGTGATCGACCCCGAGGATCGCGATCTCTTCTGGCATGCGGAAAGCGCCGAAGAGATATGGGAGGACATTTTGTATTGGCGTCAAAGGGCCGGCAGGCCATTGATCGGCCGATAGTTATGGATGCTTTTCGTTCTTCTTGGACTTCATCCCCGCGGCTTTCGCGTCGGTTTCACACATATAGGCGCCGCGCCTGGTGCTTCCGTAACGGCGCTCGCCATAGAAATGATAGACCTTTGACGCCAAATTGGCCCATACGACGGTGTCGCCCGGGCAATGACTTCGCGCCTGCCCCGCGGTTTCAAATTGAAGCTCGCCAGACGGGGCGCCAGCCGACGATCCGCTCGGCGCCGCAGCGGCGGGCGTCCCGGCCGGAGCAGAAGGCTCGGCAGGCGCCGTGGTCGGCGCGGGCGTGGAAGGCGCCGCGCTTGGCGCAGTCTTTTGCTGAGCCAAGCCGACCGAGACTGACAGGATCAGGCCGGATATCGCCGCAAAGACTGAAATGGCGGGGCGTCGACTCATTTCGCTATTCCCTGTTTCGCAGCGGCGCGTTTTGCAAACGCCAGGACAGATGCGGCGACCGTCGCGGAGCGTTCTCATTGCGCATGGCTCACGACGGGCGTCGTCTCGTGCGAAAAATTCTGAGATCAAAGGCCTCGACCGCTTCTGTCGCTTGCCGCCTCTATTCAGATTGCAAGTAGAGCGCAAGCGCGAAAGTCAAAGCGCCGGCGTTCTCGAAGCGGCCGAACCATCGCTGCGGGTGACAGCCGCTCTCGTCCGCCGGCAGGTCGAGGTCAGTCAGCGGGCCGCGCGTGGTGAGTTGTCGCGGCAGATCACGCACCTTTAAAACGCGCAGCTCTCAAACCGTGTTGCAGCAGGATTTTGGTGATGCCGTTTTGATTGACGCGACACTCGAAAATATTTGAATGGCTGTCACGCGTCAAGCACGAGCCCAAAGCAATTTGCCTGACTTGCGCACTTCAGCATCGAAACTCGGATCGTTTTGCATCTGACACAAATCCACCTTGCAGCCGACGATTGCTTCGAGCTGCTTTACCCACTCGTCGCCAAAATCACAAAGATTGCCCAGTGCCCAGTTGTGCTTCCCCTCCGGCGGCATGAGCACAAGCGCGATATCAACATCGCTGACCAACGTCGCAGTGTCTTTGGCATGACTTCCAAAAAGCCAGAGCTCTTTTATTTATCATTCGCCTTCGCCCAGTTCCGAAGATCTCTCATACATGTTTCATCCATATGGCTACTTTACCTCCTGGAGCACGGCGCGATGCGCTTAGGTTGACCAGACGGCAAGTAACATCATGCGGTAGCGCTCGCTAAAGGAGCGGAACCAACCACGCTCCCATGTGGTGCGCATCGCAGACGTTGGCGTCTGTGGAACAAGAGCAAGTCCGTGTTCCTCCAAAATTCCTTTTAACTTATAATCTAAGAGGATTTCCCATAGCTCGGCTCCCTCTTCGGAAGAGCGCACAAGCAAGTCCCTGGAACAAACTGCGAGATCAATCATCGCCGCCTTTAACTGATCCTCATTAGGTTCTATCCCTATCATCATCGCGTCTCCAACGCCCGCGCTGCAAACGACAACAGTGCGTCCAATCGATTAGCAACCGTTGTTAGTGCAGCGCCTCGGTGCCCAGCCTGTTATTCGCCGAACATGTCGGGTTGCCCCGGCGGCGTCGAGTCGAATTTTCAACCTCGCGTACCCGGGCGCAAAGGTCCTCTCAGGGCCTCGACAAATGTCCACGCGTCAGGCGAGGGCGCAACAGTCATGGCAATGACATCCGTACGTCCTATCCCCCCGCTCTTGCGGCGACGACGCCCATATTTCTTGGGCCTTGGGGAACGAATCGACGATGAGCGTGGATCTCGGCGAGATGAAGCGAGCGACGGCTGCAGGCCTTAGCGCCGCGGTGCACCGAAACAGGACTTTCTCTCGCGCAGGGGCGCTGGAGCGCCTTTTCACTCTCGCATTTCGGGGCCTCGTTTATCCCCAGATCTGGGAGGACCCGGTCGTCGACATGGAGGCCTTGGCGATCAAGCCCGAAGATCATGTCGTCGCGATCGCATCGGGCGGCTGCAATGTGATGAGTTATCTGATCGCCGATCCGGCCCGCATCGTCGCGGTCGATCTCAACGGCGCGCATATCGCCTTGAACCGCCTGAAGCTCTGCGCGGCGCGGCATCTTCCCGATTTCGAGGCCTTTCACCGATTCTTCGGCGAAGCGGATCGGGCGGAAAACGTCGGCGCTTACCATCGCTGGATCAGCCCTCACCTCGATCGCGAATCGCGCGCCTATTGGGAGGGGCGTACGGCGCTCGGGCGGCGTCGGATCGAGCGCTTCGCCGACAATTTCTATCGCTTTGGCCTGCTTGGCTCCTTCATCGGCGCCGGTCATCTGCTCGCGCGCGCCCACGGCAAGAATCCGCGCCGGCTTCTCGAGGCGCGCACGCTTGAGGAGCAGCGCGAGCTCTTTGAGGACGAGATTTCGCCGCTCTTCGAGACGAAAACGCTGCGATGGCTCGTCAATCAGCCGGCGACGCTCTATGGCCTCGGCATACCGCCGGCGCAATATCGCGCTCTTGTCGGAGACGCGGAGGGCGGCGCGGTGGAGGTGCTGCACGAGCGCTTGCGCCGCCTCGCCTGCGATTTCGAGCTCTCCTCCAATTATTTCGCGCGCCAGGCCTTCGGTCGTCGCTACGGCGATCGTGACGAGGGCGCCGCGCCTCCCTATCTCGCGGAGGATTGCTTCGATCTCGTCCGCGCCAGAGCCAGGCGAGTCGAGACGAAGCACATGTCGATGGGAGCCTTTCTCGAAAGTTGCTCGCCGGCCAGTCTCGACGCTTACGTGCTGCTCGACGCGCAGGATTGGATGGACGACGCGACTCTTCGCCATCTTTGGGAGAACATCACCCGCACGGCCCGTCCCGGGGCCCGCGTGATCTTCCGCACCGCCGCCGATGAGCGTCTGTTGCCGGGCCGCCTTCCGGCCGAGCTTTTGGCGCGCTGGCGCTATCACGAGGAGCGCTGTCGCGAGCTAACGCGTCGGGATCGCTCCTCGATCTACGGCGCCTTCCACCTCTACACGCTGCAGACGCCGCAATGACCGACGCCCAAGCCGCATTGATGGATCGAATGTATCGCCCGCAGCGGCGCATCTACGATCTCACGCGCAAGCATTATCTCCTCGGACGTGACGAGACGATCGACGCGCTTTCGCCCACGCCGGGAAGCCATGTGCTCGAAATCTGCTGCGGCACCGGCCGCAATCTCATCCGTGCGTCGCGGCTTTATCCGCAGGCGCGGTTCTATGGCATGGATATCTCCTCCGTGATGCTCGATGAGGCTCGGGAACAGGCCGACCGCGGCCGAAGCGCCGCGCCGATCTTTTTTGCCGAAGGCGACGCGACGGATTTCGACGCGCAGGCGCTCTTCGGCGTCGCGCGGTTCGAGCGGATCTTCATCTCCTACGCTCTGTCGATGGTCCCCGCCTGGCGCGAGGCGCTGGCGCACGCCTTCGATCTGCTGACGCCCGAGGGCGAGCTGCATGTCGTCGATTTCGGCGATCAGGCGGGGTTGCCGCTTTGGTTTCGCGTCGCGCTCGCCAAATGGCTCGCCTGCTTCCACGTGACCCCGCGCCGGGAGCTCGCCGGCGAATTCGCGGCGCAGGCGCAGGCCAGAGGCCTCGCGCATCGCCATGAGGCGCTCTACCGCGGCTACGCCTTCCATGAGGTCGCGATGCGGAGCCGCGGCTAGGTCCACTAGTTTTAGCGATAGCCCTCCTCGGCGAGGACTTGCCGCACGGCCGGACGGCTCCTCATAAGCTGATAGTGGGCGAGGCAGGAGGGCGGCAGCTCCAAGCCGATCTTGTCCGCCCAGAACTCATTATAGAACAGCGCCGCGTCCGCGATCGAAAAGCCTCCGGCGGCATAGTCCTTGCCCTTGAGCTCGCTATCGATCGCGAGCAGCGCCGAGGCGACGATCGCGCGCCCCTCCGCCTTGATCGCCTCGATGTCTGCGCCCTTCGATCCGTAGCGTTCGGGGACGAAGATCCGGCGGAAGCCCTCGCCGTGAATGTGGCCCACGCAAAAGGCCATCGTCGCGATGGCCGCCTCCCGCGACGCCGGCTCCTCGGGCAGAAGCTTCCTTCGCGGGAACGCTTCGGCGATCCATGTGGCGATGGAGACAAAGTCCGTCAACGCGACGCCGTCGTCGCGCAGAAGGGTCGGGATTGTCCCATTCGGGTTGATCGCGAGATAATCGGGCTTGAGATGGTCGCCCTTGATGAGGTTGAGGACATGGGCCTCGAAGACGAGCCCCGCCTCTTCGAGCAAAATGTGAACTCCCGTCGAGCAGGAGCCGGGGGTCATGTAGAATTTCATGGCCGAATTTGTCCTCACGGCGTTGGATCGCGACTTATCTGGCGCTGCCGCGAAGCAACCGTGGCGCCACTTTGCGTTGGTCGACGACGTGCGACGCGGCGGCGGCTGTTCATCCGGGGCCGAAGGCCATAAGACGGGGCCCAAGCCCGTTCGGATTGGGCTGGAGCTGCGGGCATGGGCGAAGAAATAAAGGCTGTCGCGTTCACGCAAGAGGACGCTGCGCGCTTCAAGCAGCGGCTCGGAGGGGAGACGGCGCTCGCCCGCGAGCTTTTCGAAGCCGACGCTTTCTCGAGCGACGGCTACGCCTTCGGTTTCGAGATCGAGACCTGGATCCTCGATCACAGCTTCTTCCCGGCGCCCGTCAATCAGCAATTGCTCGAAAGAATGAACGACCCGCTGGTGGTTCCGGAGCTGTCGCGCTTCAACCTCGAATTGAACAGCGAGCCGCTCGCGCTCTGCGCAGACGCGTTGAGCCGATCGCTGAAGAGTCTCGACGCGCTTTGGCGGCGGTGCAACAAGGCGGCGCATGAGCTTGACGCCAATCTCGTGCTGATCGGCACCCTGCCGACGATCCGCGAGGAGGACCTGACTCTCGCTAATATTTCGCCGCTGAATCGCTATTACGCGCTCAACGCCGAGGTGCTGCGGCGGCGGGGCGGGCGGCCGCTGAGGATCGAGATCGCCGGCCGCGATCGGCTCGTGTCGGAGCATCACGATGTGATGCTGGAGGCGGCGACGACCTCCTTTCAGGTCCATCTCAAAACTCCCGCGCGGCTTTCGCATCGCTTCTACAATGCGTCGGTCGCGGCTTCCGGCCCGATCCTCTCAGCCTGCGGCAACGCGCCCTTTCTCTTCGGCAAGACGCTCTGGGAGGAGACTCGCATCCCGCTCTTTGAGCAGGCCGTGGTCGTTCCCGGTCCCGCGCGGGTCTCGCTGGGTTCTGGCTATGTTCAGGGCTCCTGCCTCGAGCTCTTCGAGGAAAATCTTCGCGACTACTGCGCGCTGCTGCCGATCGCTTTCGAGGATCCTCCCGAGAGGCTGCGTCATCTGCGCCTGCACAATGGCGTGATCTGGCGGTGGAACCGCCCGCTTGTCGGTTTCGATGAAAGGGACACGCCGCATCTTCGCATCGAGCACCGGATTCTTCCCGCCGGTCCCTCGCTCGTCGACATGATCGCCAACGCCGCTCTCTATCTCGGGCTCGTGCACCGCCTGGCGCTCGGCTCCCCGAGTGGCGACGGCGGCTTGCCATTCGAAGCGGCGCGCGCCAATTTCTACGCGGCGGCCCGCGATGGGCTCGCGGCTCGACTGCGCTGGCCCGGCGCCGGCGAGATCGAGGCTCGCCAACTGCTCGCCGATGTGCTTTTGCCTGCGGCTCGACAGGGGCTTTCCGACTTCGGTCTCGACGCGCAAGAATTTCTCGACATCGTCGAGGCGCGAATTCATTCGGGTCAAACCGGCGCGGCGTGGCAGCGGAGCGCCCTCGAAATCCATGAGCAAAACCGCTTCGAGCTAATGGCGGCCTATTGCGAAAGACAGCGCAGTGGCGCGCCCGCGCATGAATGGGAGCTTTAGCTGAAATGGAAACGCCTTGCGCGGTCCTCGATTGCGTGCCGCCAGAATTCCTCGACTGCCCGCCCGAGCGCCTCATCGACGTCCTGCCGCGACCGACGCTCTTCGATCTCAAGGGCCGCGATCCTCGACCGCTTTTCGTCTCGGTGCTGCTGCATGGCAATGAAGAAACAGGAGTGGAAGCCGCCCAGGAGCTGCTGCGTCGCCACCTCGCCAAGGGATTGAACCGCTCGCTCCTGCTATTTGTCGGCAATGTCGAAGCCGCGGCGAGAGGCGTGCGGGTCCTGCCGGGCCAGCGAGACTTCAATCGCGTCTGGCCCGGCACGCCGCATGTTGCGGACCCGCTCGCACATATGGCGCAATTCGTGTTCGATTATGCAGCGCGCCGGCCGCTCTTTGCGAGCGTCGACATCCACAACAACACCGGCTTCAACCCCCATTACGGCTGCGTTCCACGGCTCGAGCCAAAGTTCCTCGCTTTAGCGCGGCTCTTCTCGCGCACGATTGTTCACTCCGAGCGCCCTCTCGGCGTGCATACCTCAGCCTTCGCCGGGCTTTGTCCCGCGGTCACCGTCGAATGCGGCAAGGTCGGCGAGGGCAAGGCCAGAGATCACGCGATCGAATTGCTCGAAGCTTGTCTCTCCATAGCGGAGCTGCCGGATCACCCGCCGTCGCCGCAGGACCTCAATCTTCTACGCACCTACGTGATTGTGCGCGTGCCGCCGACAGCGACGCTTTCTTTCGACGGCGCCGCCGCCGATTTCATGTTTCCGGCCGATCTCGATCATTTGAATTTCAGCGAGCTCGCGGCCGGCGCGACCTTTGGCCGGGTCGGAAATGGGGCAGGGCGGCTCGAGCTCGCCGCGGGAGAAGGCGCTGGGACGGCGCCAGCGCGCTATTTCGACTATACGGATGGCGAGATCCGCCTCGCCCGCGCGGCGATACCCGCCATGCTCACGACGAAGCCCGCCGCCGTGCGGCAGGACTGCCTGTGCTATCTGATGCACAGGATCAATTTGCAGGGAGAGAGACTCTGACGCGCGCCGTCAGAGACTGACGACGTCAATGTCCGCGTCCGTCATCCGCGAGGCGATCTCGGCCACGTGGCGGTGGTGGGTGAACAGAATCGCCTGCCGCTCGCGGCCGAATTGCGCGAGCAGTTCGAGCGCGCGGCGCGTGCGCTCGTCGTCGAAGCTCGCCAGGAGATCGTCGCCGATGAAGGGCAGCGGCTCACCCTTGCGCAATTCGAGTAATGCGAGGCGCAACGCGAGAAAGAGCTGGTCACGGGTCCCTTCGCTCATGCCCGCCACCGGCACGCGCTGGCCGCTCGCACGCAAGCCGACGAGGGTCGGCGCATCCCCCTCGTCATAGTCGACGCCCAATGTCGGGAAGGTGCCATCGGTCGCCGCAGCGAACAGGGCTGACGCACGCCTGATCAGCGGATCGGCCGTCGTCTCGCGGTGACGCTCGATGGCGAGGCTCGCGAGCCGAACTGCTGCGGCGCGCCGCAGCCAACGGCGGGAGATGTCGAGCAGCTCGGCCGCGGCTTCGGCCTTGTCGGCGGCGGCGCCCGCGGCGTCGCGTCCCTGCGCGAGCGCCTCGCGCAGGCGTCGGGCCTCATGCAAGCGGGTTTCCGTTAGGGCGATGTCATCGACCATATTCTTGAAGGCGATCTTGACGCGTTCGATTTCTCCAGGCAGCGCATCGAGCTCGAAGCCCGCTTGCTCCTGACGAAGCGTTTGCTCGTCATGGCCGTCGCCGCTCTCCAGAAGATCCCGCCGCGCGTCGTCGAGCGCGCTTTCGCACGCGAGACGACGTTCGAGCCGATCGAGCGCAGCCTGCAACGCCGCTGCGTCGATTGCGCCGAAGGTGTCGCGCGCCGCGGCGAGCGCAGCCTCGGCGCCTTCGCCGCGGCGAAGCAGCTTCAGACGCGCTTCCTCTCGCCGTTGACGCTTTTCTTCCAGCGTGCTGCGCTTCGTCGCGGCCGCCTGCGATTGCGCCAGCCGCGCGCTGAGCGCGGAGAGGGCGTCGCGCTGCGGCCGGCCCCGTAGATCCGGCGCCACGCCGGAAATGAGCGTGTCGACCGCCGCTTCGAATGACGCGATGTCGGCTTCCATCGTATCGATGCGATGTCGCTCGAAGAAGAGCGCCTGACGAGGCGCAGCGACCGCGCGCCAAAGGCCAAGCGCCGCCTTGGCTTCGACTGGAGAGGCGTCTTCGCGAAGGGCGAGCGGCGCAATCGCCTTCGTCCAATCGGCGAGCGCCTGCTCGAGCTGCGTCTGCGCGACATCTCTTTGTAGCCCGGCGCGACCGAGCTCCGCCTTGGCCTCTTCGGCGCGCGCCATCCCGCTGAGCGCGGCGCTCCATTCCTCCACGAGCCGATCCAACGCCGTACGGGCGAGTTTGAACAGCGCATCCATCGGCAAGGAAGGATCAAAATCTTCGCGCAAGTCTTTGCCGAGGGCCATCAGCGCCGGCCGATTCTCCTCGAGCTTCTGCGTGAGCGCGTTTAGCTCGAGCTTCGCGTCTCCCAAGCGGCGACGCTTTTCCAGAATTGCTCGCACGTTGTCGATCCATCCGAGCATTTCGGAAGGCGAGCGGGGCTCAAGACCGCTCGTCGTCCAAAGCCCTCGCCACTCGGATGAAGCGTCGCAGCGCCGCTTTGCCCGGTCATCCAGGGCTCGCGCGCTCTTTTCGCGTTCTTTCAGGAGCTTTTCGCGCCGCTCCAAGGCGTTTGCGAAACGGGCGGCGCGCGCGCTATCGTCGAGCAGTGCATTGGTGACGGCGTCGAGCCGCCGGTTGGCGGCTTGGAGCGCAGCAAGCGCATCACGTCGGGCGGGCGGGTCGGCGTCGAGACTGTCGCGCAGATGTGCTACCGTCTCTTCACGCTCGCCTCGCGCCTTGCTCAGCGCATCGCGCGTCGCGGCCTCGCCCCCTTCGCGCAGGGCCGATAGCTCGTCCTCGATCTCGAGGAAGGAGGCCTCCAGTCTCAGCGCCCCGCTCGCCTCGCGCTTCTCCGCTTCTTCAAGTGATTCGAAGAGCTGCCGGAAGGTTTCGATCCGCGCGCGATCGGGAAGCGGGAGGCCGGCGAGCGAATCTGGAGTTCCGGGGCGCGGATCGAGCCTTTCCGCCTCGTTGAAAAGCTCGGCTGCGGCATGGTCCTGAGCCAGCCGTTCCCGACGCGCTCGATCCGCGTCGGTCGCCAGGTCGCCGAATGCGATGATCCGCCGGCGCATTGGCGCGGGATCGACGCTCGGCTTCTGCCGATCCTCGCGGCGTTCAAGTTCCTGCACACGCCGCTCGGCCTCCATTACTGTTTCCCGCGCGGTACGCACGCGCCTTTCCGCGTCGATGCGAGCGTCGATCGCAGCTTCGGCGCGAACGATCGCGGCATCGGTGGGTTGATGCGCGATCAGGGCGTCGGCGCCCTCGACGCCAAGCCGGCGCGCTAGCCCATCAAGCTGATCGCGGGCGGCGCGCGCCGCCTCGCGCCGCTTCGGCAGATCGCTTTCCGCCTTGCGGATTTCGCCCAGCCTTTCGCGCAGCGCCTCGACTTCACTGGCCTTCTCCAGGAGAGGCGCGTCGATTTTGAGCGCTCCGATTTCCTCGGTGGTCTCCATCTCTTCGATCTGCTGGCGCGCGAGCTCTTGCTGCACGCTCGCCTGCAGTTGCAGCGCCTCGCGCCACTCCCTCGAAGTCCCCGGTGCAATGGGCGGCAGGTCGGCGAGAGGCGTCAGTTCTTCGCGCAGGCGCCGCACTTGATCGAGCTTTCGCCAGACGCGCAACGCGCGCTCGCGCCGCGAGAGATCGCGTGAAAGCCCTTCATGTTCCTGGGAGAGCGCTTCGCGCTTCTCCGCAGCCTCGGCGACGACTCGCTCGGCGGCGGCGAAAGCCTCGGCGGTTACGATCGCGTCGCGCAGGCGCTTCTCGGCCTCCTGATGCCGATCGAACGCCACGTAAAAATCTTTTCCGGCGGCCCGACGTGGTCCGAACAGCTCCTCCGCCTCCTGCTTGAGCTGCGCGCGCAGGCGCGTCACCGCCGAAAGCTGCGCCGAGGAGGCCGCGAGCGTCTCGGCAAGCTGTCCGCCCGCGTTCAGCAATTCGCGGCCGCCTGCGCGCAGCGCCGCGGAGGTCAGTCCGAATTCCGCAAAGAATGTCGCGCGCGTCAGAGATCCGAGTACTGGGAGGAGCAGATCGTCGGCGATCGGCCGATCCTCTTCGTCGAGCAGCGTGTTTTTATTACCCTTGCGACGTCGGATCGAAAGGGCGGCGCCCTCGCGGAGGCGAAGCCTCGCGCCTACTCTGAGCGTCTTCTGCTCATGCTGGAAGTCATAGTCCGTCCGCCCCTCGAAGCCGAACAGAAGATCGCCGAACGCATGGAGCGCCGAGGTCTTGCCCGCCTCGTTCGCGCCGAGCACGACATGGAGGCATGCGCCGGCCTGAAACTCCAGGGTGCGGTCGGTAAAGGCGCCATAGCGTTCGAGATGGAGACGCTCGATCCTCACGCGGCGTCCTCGCGGGTGGAGAGGAGACCAAGGAGAAGATCTCGCGCTTCGTCCGCGAGCGCGGCTCTTTCGCTCGTCATCGCCCCGCGCAATTCGCGCGGTGATTTCTCGTCGATCGAAGCGAGAAGCTCGGCGAGAACCCCTTGGAATTCCGGCTCGGCCGCAACCCCTGTGATGAGCGCCTCGACGTCCAGCGCGTCGGCTTCGTCAAGCGGGCTAGGACTCTTTGTCGGCGAGCGGGTCTCGATCTTTAAGCTCTCGACCCAAAAATCCTCGGCATGGCGGAAGCCAATAGCGCGTAGATCCTCTTCGAGCCGCTCGCGCTCTGCGACGAGGCGGCAGGTCAGGGTGGTTGCGCCCTGAAGCGTGATGCGCAAGGCGACCGGCCGTCCTTCACAGCGCTCGTGCTCCGCGCGCATGGCGGCCTCGATCCGTGTCACGACCTCCGCCTCGTCGCGGCACGAGACGACGTCGACTTTCGCCTGCGCCCAGCGCGCGGCGTCGAGCGCCAGCGGCGAAACATCGACGATCCGGCCCTCCTCGACGCTGACCCGCATGGCGCCCTTCGCGCCGATCTCGCGCGGATGGCGGCCTTGAATATTGCCGGGATAGACGACGAAGGGATCCCTCGCGACGATCTCCGCCGCATGGACGTGACCGAGCGCCCAATAATCATAGCCGAAGCGCTTCAGCTCCTCGAGCGTGCAGGGCGCGTAGGATTCATGGCCGCGGGAGCCGTCGAGCGCCGTGTGCAGGAGGCCGATGTTGATATAGCCCTCGCGCCGCGCGGGATAAGAGGCGAGGAACTCGCCGCCGACGAGGCGAGAGCCAAAGCTTCTGCCATGCAGCGCGACGCGCAGCGAATCGATCGCGACGGTCTCGGCTCCGCGAGACTCGAAGATGCGCGCGCTCTTGGGGTAGGGGAGGCCTTTGACGATCTGGCTTTCGGCGTCGTGATTGCCTTTGACGATGAAAGTCGGAATTCCGGCGCGCTCGAGCCGCCCGAGTTCGCGCGCGAAAAAATGCCCCGTTGAGACGTCCCGCCACTCGCCGTCGAATATGTCGCCGCAGATGAGCAGAAATGCGGCTTTCGCGGAGATCGTCGCCGCGACGAGATTCTCCACGGCGCGTCGTCCCGCATTCGCGAACCGCTCGCGCACGAGCGCATCCTTGCATCCCAGTCCGGCGAGCGGGCTGTCGATGTGGAGATCGGCGGCGTGGATGAAAGTGAAGGCCATGGGTAGGTTTTATCGCCCGAATCAGCGCTTCGCCAATGTGAATTGGGCGCCCGCTCGCGGATGGCCCGACGCGGCCTGGGTGGGGCTGATAAATGCGAGCTAGCCGCCCAACACAGTCCGCGCGAAGACCAGGAGGTCCACCCGGGCGGCTCCCGCCCGCAAAAGCGCGCGCGCGGCGGCGTTGGCGGTCGCGCCCGTGGTCAGCACGTCGTCCACCAGCACGACATTCACTCCCGCGATTCGTCCGGCGAAGCCAGGGTCGACCCGGAAGGCGCCGGAGAGATTCTCGGCGCGTTGAGCGCGGCTCAGGCCCACCTGCGGCGCCGTCGCCTTCACCCGCTCCAAAACCAGGGTTTCGAGCGGCACGGCGCTCTCGCGGGCGATCGGCGCCGCGAGCAGCGCCGCCTGATTGAAGCGCCGCTCCGCGAGGCGCAGGCGGTGGAGGGGCGTCGGCACAATGAGGTCCGCGTCGGCGAGCAATTCGGCCCCGGCGCGCGCCATCCATCGGCCCATCGGAGCCGCGAGATCGTGACGATCGTAATATTTCAGCCGATTGACCAGCGCCCGGGTCGTTTCGCCCTCATAGCGGGCGACGGCCCTGGCGCGCGCGAAGACCGGCGGTCGCGCGGCGGCTTCGAGCGAGATCATGCCGGGAGCGGAACCATCACGTTCAAAGGGCTCCCCCAGTCGCTCGCAAAAGGGGCGCTCAATGAACGCCATGTCCGCCCAGCAGCGGGAGCAAAGGCCGCCGTGCTCGGCGATCGCGGCGCGGCAGTGCAGGCAGGCGGGCGGATAGAGGAGATCGAGCGCCGCTTTGCCGGCGCGGCCGAAAAGGGACGAAAGCGCAGGGGCGAACATGCGCTGAGAATAGCGTGTCCGCGTTCGCTCGACCAACGCCCTCGATGCCGGTTTCGCGAGGGCCTAATCGTCCGGAATTTGACGCAGTGTTCCCCGCCGCGCAGGATGAAGAGGAAGGGAGGCTTTCATGGAGACTAGGCTGAGCGTCTCGCGCGAAGGCGGCGTGCTGAAAATCGTCTTCGATCGGCCCGAGAAGAAGAACGCGCTGACGCGTGAGATGTATCTTCGCGCGCTCGCGGCGCTCGATGAGGCCTCGGGCGACGAGAGCCTGCGCGCCCTGCTCTTTTGCGGCGCGGGAGGGACTTTTACCGCCGGCAACGACCTTGCCGACTTTCTCGCCTTTTCTGGCGAGCCGTTGGCGTTTCCGGCGCTGCGCTTCATCAAGGCGCTCGCCTGTTTCGAAAAGCCTGTGGTCGCGGCGGTCGCGGGCGACGCGGTCGGCATCGGCGTGACGATGCTTTTTCACTGCGACCTGGTCTACGCCTCCCCTTCGGCAAGGTTCAAAGCGGCCTTCATCGATCTTGGACTTCCGCCCGAGGGCGGCGTGAGCCTGCTGGCTCCGCGCCGCTTCGGCGCCGCGAAGGCGGCCGAGATCCTGCTGCTGGGCGAAGCCTTCGACGCCAAGGAGGCGCATCGGATCGGCCTCGTCAATGCAATCCTGCCGGAAGAAGAGCTCCAAGGGCGAGCGCTCGACGCAGCAATGCGCCTCGCCGCCAAGCCGCTGACGGCGTTAAGCGAAACGCGGCGCCTGCTGCAAGGCGACAAGGGCGAGCTTCTCGAGCGGATGGACGAAGAAGCGCGGCTCTTTGCGCGAGCGCTCACAAGCGCCGAGGTCCAGGCCCGTTTCGCGGCCTTTCTGAAGAAGGGCGCGTAGCCGCGTCGAGAGTTGGTCAGATCCGATCCCACTTGAGCGGGGCGAAGCCGCGCGCCGTCGCTTCTCGGCGGGGGGCGTTTAGCGTCGTCAGGTCGAAGTTTCGACCGACTTCAAGAGCGATTGGGTGAAACGGCAGCATGTTTCGCGAGACTTTAAAGATCGCGCATGGAATTCACCTCGTTGCGGGAATGTGGCGCCAAAGCCACACTCCAAGTATTTCTTCCGCCGCTTGTTGACTATAAAGGCCGTGGAACTCAGTTTTGGAGCCCGGGAAGGCAGGGATCGCGTTCTTTTAATCATAGCGAAACATTGCTTCTCCCTGATGCGAATGAAATCCGCCGAGGCAGCGCCCTCGTTGAGGAAGCTGATGGCGCCGCACGGCAAACTGGAGAGACAGATATGAAAACCTTGTCGATGAAGCGTTTGGGCGCGCTGGGTCTGGGCGCCGCCATGACGCTGGGAGCCGCCAACGTCGCGCTGGCTGGACCCAGCAACCTTCCCCCGCCTGCCGGCGCCATCCTGGACCTCGCCCCTGGGCTCATCCCTCACGACGGTAACAACCCTCAGTCGTATTCGGTCAACTTCGTCGCGGGACAGGCGAACACCGCCATCACCTTCGCCTTCCGCGAAGATCCGGCGTTCATCTTCTTTTCGAACGCCTCGGTGGTCGATGTGACCAATCCCAGCGGCAATCTGCTGTTGAACGGCAACTTCGCGTCGGGCTCCGGCTCCAACGCCACCAACTGGACCTACGCCAATATTTATGGCGCGACCTTCGGCGGCGTCGTTTCTAACCCGACTTCGCCAACTGGTGTGGATATATACGATTTTCGGCGCGGTTTTGGGGTCTAATGCATTGTTTCTGTGTAGGCGCGGAGTTGAGAAGGGCTTGTAGTGCCGACCAAGGCCCTTGTGCGCGGGCGGGAGAGGCGCGAGTCCTGCGTCATGTTTTTGCGCCACAAGATTCGCTGCAAGGACGGCAAGGAGCATCGTTCGTGGTCGGTGGTGGAGAACCGTCGACTGCACGACGGCCGGGTGGCGCAGCGGCAAGTTCTCTATCTGGGGGAGATCAACGACAGCGAGAAAGCCGCGTGGAGCAAGGCGATCCAGGTTTTCGACGCGGACGCCGCGCAGTCGCGGCAGATGGCGCTGTTTCCGGAAGATCGCGCGGCGCCCGTTCTCGACTGCGACGTCGTCTCGGTTCGTCTGAGCGAGATGCGTCTGCGACGGCCGCGACAATGGGGCGCTTGCTGGCTGGCGATGCTGTTGTGGGATCAGCTGCGGCTCGACGCGTTCTTTACGCCGCGTCTTGCGCCCTCGCGGGAGGGAACGAGCTGGCTCAACGTGCTCAAGACGCTCACCGCCTATCAGCTGATCTCGCCGGGAAGCGAATGGCGCCTGCATCGGCATTGGTTCGAGCAAAGCGCGATGGGCGATCTCTTGGGCGAAGACATGTCGCTCGTGCAGCCGAGCACGCTCTATCGCTGCCTCGACAAGCTCGCCGCGCACAAGCAGGCGCTGTTCTCCTACCTGCAGCAGCGCTGGAAGGACATGTTCGGCGCCGATTTCGAGGTGCTGCTTTACGATCTCACCAGCACCTACTTCGAGAGCGATCCGCCGGAAGGCGAGAGCAAGCGCAAGTTCGGCTACAGCCGCGACAAGCGTCCCGACTGTGTGCAGGTCGTCATCGCCCTGATCGTGACGCCGCAGGGCTTTCCGCTCGCCTATGAGGTCATGGACGGGAACACCTCCGACAAGACCACGCTGAAGGCGTTCCTGGCCAAGATCGAAGGCCAATACGGCAAGGCCAAGCGCATCTGGATCATGGATCGCGGCATTCCGACCGAGGAGGTTCTGGCCGAGATGCGCGCGGCCGACCCGCCGGTTCGCTATCTCGTCGGGACGCCGCGCGGCCGGCTGACCAAGCTGGAGAAAGCCTTCATCGCCAAGCCCTGGGAGAAAGCGCGCGCCAGCGTGCGTGTGAAGCTCGTCGAACATGAGAACGAGACTTACGTTCTTGCGCGCAGCGACGGGCGCCGCGCCAAGGAGAGCGCCATGCGCAACCGCCGTCTGCGCAAGCTGATCCGGCGTCTGCGCGAGTTGCAACAGCAGGATCTGACGCGCGACGAACTGCTGATGAAGCTCGGCGCGGCGAGAAAAGAAGCAGGCCGCGCTTATGGGTTGATGAGGATCGAGACGCCGGCGAAGGATCAGCCGGTGACGGCGGAGACCTTCCGCTTCGCGCTCGATCGCAAGAAGCTGCGCCAGGCGCGCCGCCGCGAGGGCAGCTATCTGTTGCGCTCCAACATCGGCGGCGGCGCGCCGGAAGAGCTGTGGCGCATGTATCTGCAATTGGTCGAGATCGAGCAGGCGTTCAAGGAATTGAAGGGCGACCTGGCGATCCGACCCATCCATCATCAGCTCGACGCGCGCATCGAGGCGCACATCTTCATCGCGTTTCTGGCCTATTGCCTGCAAGTGTCGCTGAAGCAGCGCCTGAAGGCGCTGGCCCCGGGGCTGACGCCGCGCGCCGTCTTGGAAAAGTTCGCGGGCGTGCAGATGATCGACGTGGAGCTGCCGACGACGGACGGCCGACTCGTCGTCCTGTCGCGCTACACGGAGCCAGAAGACGATCACAAGCTGCTGCTGCAGCGGTTGCAGCTTCACCTGCCAGGGCAGCCCCCGCCCAAGATCGCCGCTCCCGCCGCCGCCTGATCCAAAACCTCCCGTAGTGCCGACCTTTAATGTTCGGCTCGAAGGATTCCAATCACTTAACCTGCACGCGCCGCCTCAGTTGGCGAAGTCGGGCTAACTCTTGCGGCGGCGCCTTCGCGAGCTGCTGGTATGACGGCGCCGTGCAGGCCTATGATGCCATCAGCCAAACCGTCGCGACGAATGTCGGCGATACATACCAGATCTCCTTCCAAGCGTGGGACAACAGCAGCCTTACGAATTGGTCGGCTCTGAGCACCAACGGTAACGTCACCGACACCGGCGGAAATGGCGCCGACATACTGGCTTACGCCCAGGCGGGCCTGCCCGCGCCGGGCGCTCCCGGTCCTGTGCCGGGCGTCGGCCTCGCGGGTCTTGCGGCGCTGCTGGCTCTCGCTGGCGCGGCGAAGCTCCGCAGCCTGCGCGGCTGATTGCAGCTTCTCGGCCGAGCGCAAGCCGCTCGGCCTCCGATCTCGCGGGCGATGGCTGGGAGGCCGTCGCCCGTTTCTCATTGTTCTTCGTGAAGCGAGCTGACGCGCCTAGGGGAGCGACAAATGCCCTTTCAACGGAAGGGATCGCCGCATTCCAGATAGTCGCGGACGTAGAGCCGCAGACCTTCCTCGAGCGTCGTCATCGGGCGCGTGAAGCCGGCGGCGCGCAGCTTCTCGAGCGACGCGCAGGTGTAATATTGGTATTTTCCGCGCAGGTTCTCGGGCAGGTCGATGAATTCGACATCGGCGTTGCGATTGAGCTCCCCGAACATGATCTTCGCCTTGTCATGGAACGAGCGTGCTAACCCGGAGCCGACATTATACAGGTCCGAAGGAACCATTGGGGCCTTGAGCGCCCAGAGCACGACCTCGACGCAATCGCCCACCCAGACGAAGTCGCGAAGCTGCTCGCCGTCTGCGTAATCGGGGTTATCGGAGCGAAAGAGTCGCGTCGAGCCCTTGTCCCGGATTTGCTCATAGAGCTGTGCAGCGACGCTGCGCTGACCGCCCTTGTGATATTCGTTGGGGCCGTAAACGTTGAAGAATTTCAATCCGGTCCAGCGCGGCGGCGCCGGTTCGCGCCCCTTGACGGCTCCGAGCGCGAAGCGGTCGAACACATGCTTGCTCCAGCCGTAAGGGTTGAGCGGGCGGAGCCTGGAGAGATAAGCCTCGTCGAATTGGTCGAGAAAACCTTCGACACCGTCGCCATAGGTCGCTCCGGAAGAGGCGTAGACGAGGGGCAGGCCGGCCGCGGCGCAAAAGCGCCACAGATCCACCGAGAGGCGGAAGTTATTGCGCACAATGGCGTCGACGTCCGACTCCGTCGTCGTCGAGATCGCGCCCATATGCACGATGCCCTGAATTTTGGAGCGGTTCGCCTCCAGAAACGCCGCGAGATGCTCCGGCGCCACGAGATCGGCCAGCCGACGCTTTGCGATGTTGCGCCATTTGAAGGGATCGTTGCGCAGCCAGTCGACGATGACGATGTCGTCGCCGCTCGCATCGAGCACTGCGGCGATGTTCGAGCCGATGAAGCCCGCGCCGCCCGTGATTACGTACATGACCGATTCTTCGCCTGCCGAGATTTAAAGTAGTCGATCGCCCGCCGCGCCGCCACGAAGAAATCCGGCGCGACGTCGGGCGCATCGATCGCGCCCGCATCGGGCGGCGCCACGCGGATGCCCGTGACGCCGGCCGCCGCCGCCGCGCCCATGTCGGCCTCGCTGTCGCCGATCAGCACCGCTTCCGCGGGCGAGAAGCCAAAATGCGCCATCGCGTCCTGCACCAACCCCGGCTCAGGCTTGCGACAGCGGCAGCCGTCCGATGGACCATGCGGGCAATAATAAATGGCTTCGAGATCGATTCCCTCTTCCGTCAGCATTTCGCGCAATCGCCGATGAATTCTGGTGAGGGTCTCTTCGTCGAAATAGCCTCTAGCGACGCCCGACTGATTGGTGATCATGATGAAGCGAAGGCCGGCGTCACGCATGAGGCGCAGTCCCTCGATCACGCCGGGCGCAAATTCGAGGCCGGCCGGGTCGGAGAGATAGACTTTGTCGATCACGACCGTCCCGTCGCGGTCCAAAAGCGCGAAGCGCGGACTCATCTGCGGGCCCTTATTCACCGCGGCTCTCCGACGCGTCCGTTGGCCACGATCAGAAGAGTTTTTCCTTCCAGGTTCGTGGCGTCAGCTCGTTCACGATCTCGAGATCGAGATGGTAGCGGAACGGCCGCGGTCCCTTGCGACGGATGTGGTCGATCATCGCCTGCAGCCCGTCCTTCATCTTGACCTTGGTTTGATAGCCGAGCAGCTTCCGCGCCTTGTCGGCCGAGCAGGTGGCGAATTTCACCTCCTGCGGGCGTCCGGGCATGTAGATCGGATCGACGTTGAACTGCAGCAAATTCGCGATGTTGTTCGCCAGGTCGTTGATCGTGACGAACTCCTCGTCTGGTCCGATGTTAATCACCTCTCCGACGATGTCGGGTCGGTAGGCCATCTCCTTCAAACAATAGATGTCGTCATCGATGAAGGAGAAGCAGCGCATCTGCGTTCCGTCGCCATAGATCGTCGGCTGGCGGCCCTGCATCATGAGATTCATCATGATGCTCGCGACATTGCGATAGGGGTCGTCGTACTTCTGGCGGGGCCCAATGATGTTGTGCGGCACGGCGATGACATATTCGACGCCGTGCGTCTCGCAGAGATTGCGCAGCATCTGTTCGGCGGCGAACTTGCCAATACCGTATGGGTCCTGCGGACGCGGCGTGTAGCTTTCGAGGAAAGGCACCTCGTTTACGCCATATCGCGCCATCGACGAGCAGAAGACGATCCTTTTGACCCGGTTGGCGATTGCGGCGCTGAACAGGGAGACCGAGGCGGTGACGATGTTTTGCGTCACGACATGCGGCGAGAAGACCGACAGGCCTTCATAGGCGGTCGCGGCGCAGTGATAGACGACGTCGCATCCCTGGGTGATCTTGACCATCGAATTGTGGTGGCAGCAGTCATACTGATAATAGTTGACGGCGGCGGGAACGTTGTCTAGCTCGCCGCCCAGCATATTGTCGCAGCCGATCACCTCATGTCCGTCGGCAATGAAGGATTCCGCCAAGTGGCTTCCCAAAAATCCCGCGACGCCACTGATGAAAATTCGCATCCCTTCCCTTTCCGATTTTCGGCGCGGTTCGTCGCGATAAGGATTCGGATCAGGCGGGGGGCGCCCGCCGCCCGACCATCGGAGAATTCCCAGGCCGCTGCTTTTCCGGTTAGCCCGTCCCTTGAGCTTGGTCAACTTTCTATAATGCTCGACGGACGTATTGTACATCTCATTCGCGAGATAGGGATACATAGCGTCGTTTTCCAACAATCGCGGCGGCAGAGTTTCTAACAGCCAGTCGAGCCGGTCGCTGTATATTTTGGGCAAATGCCAAACTCCATGGAAGCCAAAAGTGGGAAAGGGCCGGGTTCCGTGCTCCACAGAGAAATGTTCGGCGATGCCTTCGCTCGCAAAGCGTATGTCGAATTTCTCCTCGAGCAGGATCCGGTTCAGTCGACACAAATAATGATCCTCGAGCACCGCCGCGTGCGGATCAGGAGGGTGGGTTTCAAGGATTTTGGCCGCCGCTTCCGCCAGCCGGCGCGATCGCCATGAGAACCCGCCATTGCCCACGGCGAGGGCGCGGTGAAAGGGCCATGGCGCTCCGATATAGTCGTAATGATAGAAGTGAGGGGAGAATTGATCGCCTCTCAATACGAAGCCGTCATATTGGGCGACGATGAAATAGTCTGTGTTGATATGTTTGTGCAGCTCCGACAATATGAAAATATTGTAGTCCCGTCCTGAGGTGAATGTGTTTATCTTCCTGATCGGGAAGTCGCCCCAGGCCTCCGGCCGATCGCTCAAGATGAGCACTTCGTCGAAACTGAAATTCGACACGGATTGGATGACGGCCTGAAGGCCGAGCTCATAGGTGTCCGTCGAGACGACGACAAGAGTGATGCCGCTCTTTGCCATTGAGATCCTTGCTTCGGTTCTCCGCCGCCTTTCCTCGCCGCGAGCGGGTCGGGGTCATCGGGAGTGGACGGGAGCGTCGCCACAGTCGGTCGGCAGGGTGCAGCATTGCATGGGCTCGATCAACCTCGGGGCGGAGCCCACGCGACTCCCGTTACCAATTTGGGGCGTAGGGGAGCGCCACGGGACGCAGCCTCGGCCAGGTCGGAGGCGTCATCGGATGGAAGTCGCGCAGGGTCGTCCAATCGGTCGCGGCGCGCAACCAGACCTCCCGGTAGTAGCGGTCCGTTTCGAAGTCCCGGCTGTGACCCCAGCTTCGCAACTTGCGCATCATCTGCTCTTCCGAGCGCACCCACGAAAAATGCAGCATCGTCTCGCTTCGCGCCAAGCGACTGTTCGGATTTAAGAGCGACTCGCGCGAGAGCGTCCAACTTCGGAAAGGGACCGTTTCCTCAAAGGTGAACCGCGCCTCGACGAGAGTCGTCCCCGGTCGGACCGCAATGGAGAAATATTCCTCTACGTGCCCGCCCCATTTCGAGCAAACTTCCAAATAGCGGCCGTCGGCGGCGCGCTGAAACAAGCTTCTCATGGGCCAACGGACGCAACGAGTGGAAGCGGGAAGGGCCGCGAGCCGCCTGTACAAGGAAGCGGGCTGCGTCACCACTTCGTCGGTGTCGAGCTGAAACACCCAGTCCGCGTCCCCGGCTAGAGCCAGGGCCTCTCGGCGCTGCCGCGTCTCGTTCTCCATCGGGGAGTTGCTCAATATCGCAAAATCGCCCGGCGCAAACTCCATCTTCTTGTCTTTGTCGATCGACTTGGCGCGGTCGATACATTCGTCGATCGGAAGCGGATGCCCCGTCCATCCGACCTTGTTGCGGTCGTAGGATACGACGATCTTTTCGACGATGTCGTAATAGGACAGCATGCTCGTCTCGAGCCAAGCCGGATCGGCGGCAAGCACATAGGCGCGTAAGCGCATGGCGCTCCTCACTTCGATGCAGCTTCTGCGCCGCAAGTCGTTGCGCTTCTATCCACCATCCGCGACGCTGCGGCAAGGCAAACGCCTGTGGCGGCGGCGTAACGGCTGCGCCTCACGAGCCCGAGCGGCGCTCGATGAGGTTTCGCGCCTGCGCTTGAACAAAGTCGAAGTCGATCGCTCTCACGCATTCATGCCCCGCCTCGCACCATTCGAGGGAGGGAAGATAGCACGGGGCGCAAGCTGCCGGCGCGTGGACGATCGTGACGTTCTTGCCGCTGGGCGCCCAGGATTCGATCGGCGCAACCCCGGAATAGAGGGCGAGCGTCGGAACGTCCAGTCGCGCGGCGGCATGCGTAAGCCCGCTGTCATTGCCGACATAGAGGTCGGACATCGCGATGACGGAGAAGGCTTGCGTGAGCGACGTCTCGCCAACGAGAGAGTGGACGCCTGCGCTCTCGCACAGTGAGGCGAGCTCTGGAATGCTTTCGGCTTCTTTCTTCGTGCCCAACAGGACGACAGAAGCGCCCATGTCATGCGTCAACCATGCGCCAAGCCGCAGGAAGTTTTCCAACGGCCAGTTCTTGATGGACCTGCCCGAGAAGGGGTGCATCGCGACGAGAGGTCCCTCGCCGCGAAGGGAGAGATCCTGGGTCGATCCGATGAGCGTGCGGCGCAGCGCCTCGCCATAAAGGCTTTCGTCGCGATGAAAAAGATCGACGACGCTGCGCGCGAGGCCAAGCATCAACATGCGCTGATTGGCGGCCAGGCTGTCGGTATAGATGAGATTCGGCCGCGGCGGACTTAGCGTCAGAACGGACTGACAGGCGTCGCTCGCGTAGCCGCATTTATGCGTCGCTTGGATATGATCGAAGAGCGCGCGTGTGTCGGCTTCCACACGCAGGTCGACCGCGAGATCGAAAGAGGCGGTCGCGAGATCGCCCAGTCGCTCGCGGGAAAAGACCGGGCTTGCTCCCTGTGCGGTCGGCGCGAAGAAGTCGAGCGTCTCGATGCGGTCGAACATTCCCAGTGAGCTCGCCAGCGCTGCATTCCAGGGAGCGCAAAGAAGGGTGAGCTGCGCCTGGGGGAAGCCCTTGCGAAGCGCATCAAAGGCGTCGAGCGCCAGAAGGAAGTCGCCAATGTGATCGAGCTTCAGGATCAACGCGTCTTTGATCCTCGGGGAGGTCAAAAAAGCCTCGTAACGCGTATCGTTCCAGACGCGGGGCCGTCCCTCGGCGCCTCGAGGCGCGCGCGCGCCGAATTGAGACTTGTACTCCTGGTTCTGCGAAAGCTCGCGCGCGATTTTCCCGGGACTCGCGCCTTTGGAGATGAGCGAGGCGTAATAATCGAGAGTCTTCGGATCAGGATTGCGACCCAGGAACGGACCGAGCAGTTGCCTTGCGATCCGCCGCGCCGCGGCCTTCGACCACGTCAACCCTTCAAACCAGCGCATCCTCGGCGGACCCTTCAGCTTCAGGCGGATTTGCGCGTGAGGCCGCAAAACCCGCGCCCGTCCGCCAGCGAACCGCGCGAGCGTGCCTCATGGACGGGCGTAAGCGAAGTCTCTAACGCGCGGCCAGACCCCTGAAAAGGGGCTTGCGGATGACGAACGTGGCCCCTGAGACGCCGTCGCTCGAGCGCGCGGCCGTGCGCTTGCGCTATCCAAACGAGCAAGCTTCGGCGGCGATTGTTGCTTCCGGCGCTGCGCACCGGTAATCCTCGCTCATGCCCGTTTCCGCCTCATTGAGCACCGCTGAGTTCACCAAGCGCGCCGCCATTGTCATCGCGCTCGCTCTTACGCCAATTCTCGTCTGGCTTCTCTTCGATGCGATTTTGATCATCATTGGAGCGATCCTCTTCGCTCTATTGCTCGACGTCGTGGCGCAGCCATTCCGTTTCCTTAGGCTACCCCGCGGCGTGGCCCTGATTCTGTCCGGAATCCTCATCGCCAGCGTGCTGGGCGGCGCCGGTTATCTTTTCGGCAGAGGGGCGCTCTCGGAAATGCAGGAGGTGATGCTCCGCGCCGGGCAAGCGGAAAAGGAATTCGTGCAAGCGATGCAACAATCCGAACTGGGAAGAACCCTGTTAGCCCGACTTCGCCAACTGAGGCGGCGCGTGCAGGTTAAGTGATTGGAATCCTTCGAGCCGAACATTAAAGGTCGGCACTACGGGAGGTTTTGGATCAGGCGGCGGCGGGAGCGGCGATCTTGGGCGGGGGCTGCCCTGGCAGGTGAAGCTGCAACCGCTGCAGCAGCAGCTTGTGATCGTCTTCTGGCTCCGTGTAGCGCGACAGGACGACGAGTCGGCCGTCCGTCGTCGGCAGCTCCACGTCGATCATCTGCACGCCCGCGAACTTTTCCAAGACGGCGCGCGGCGTCAGCCCCGGGGCCAGCGCCTTCAGGCGCTGCTTCAGCGACACTTGCAGGCAATAGGCCAGAAACGCGATGAAGATGTGCGCCTCGATGCGCGCGTCGAGCTGATGATGGATGGGTCGGATCGCCAGGTCGCCCTTCAATTCCTTGAACGCCTGCTCGATCTCGACCAATTGCAGATACATGCGCCACAGCTCTTCCGGCGCGCCGCCGCCGATGTTGGAGCGCAACAGATAGCTGCCCTCGCGGCGGCGCGCCTGGCGCAGCTTCTTGCGATCGAGCGCGAAGCGGAAGGTCTCCGCCGTCACCGGCTGATCCTTCGCCGGCGTCTCGATCCTCATCAACCCATAAGCGCGGCCTGCTTCTTTTCTCGCCGCGCCGAGCTTCATCAGCAGTTCGTCGCGCGTCAGATCCTGCTGTTGCAACTCGCGCAGACGCCGGATCAGCTTGCGCAGACGGCGGTTGCGCATGGCGCTCTCCTTGGCGCGGCGCCCGTCGCTGCGCGCAAGAACGTAAGTCTCGTTCTCATGTTCGACGAGCTTCACACGCACGCTGGCGCGCGCTTTCTCCCAGGGCTTGGCGATGAAGGCTTTCTCCAGCTTGGTCAGCCGGCCGCGCGGCGTCCCGACGAGATAGCGAACCGGCGGGTCGGCCGCGCGCATCTCGGCCAGAACCTCCTCGGTCGGAATGCCGCGATCCATGATCCAGATGCGCTTGGCCTTGCCGTATTGGCCTTCGATCTTGGCCAGGAACGCCTTCAGCGTGGTCTTGTCGGAGGTGTTCCCGTCCATGACCTCATAGGCGAGCGGAAAGCCCTGCGGCGTCACGATCAGGGCGATGACGACCTGCACACAGTCGGGACGCTTGTCGCGGCTGTAGCCGAACTTGCGCTTGCTCTCGCCTTCCGGCGGATCGCTCTCGAAGTAGGTGCTGGTGAGATCGTAAAGCAGCACCTCGAAATCGGCGCCGAACATGTCCTTCCAGCGCTGCTGCAGGTAGGAGAACAGCGCCTGCTTGTGCGCGGCGAGCTTGTCGAGGCAGCGATAGAGCGTGCTCGGCTGCACGAGCGACATGTCTTCGCCCAAGAGATCGCCCATCGCGCTTTGCTCGAACCAATGCCGATGCAGGCGCCATTCGCTTCCCGGCGAGATCAGCTGATAGGCGGTGAGCGTCTTGAGCACGTTGAGCCAGCTCGTTCCCTCCCGCGAGGGCGCAAGACGCGGCGTAAAGAACGCGTCGAGCCGCAGCTGATCCCACAACAGCATCGCCAGCCAGCAAGCGCCCCATTGTCGCGGCCGTCGCAGACGCATCTCGCTCAGACGAACCGAGACGACGTCGCAGTCGAGAACGGGCGCCGCGCGATCTTCCGGAAACAGCGCCATCTGCCGCGACTGCGCGGCGTCCGCGTCGAAAACCTGGATCGCCTTGCTCCACGCGGCTTTCTCGCTGTCGTTGATCTCCCCCAGATAGAGAACTTGCCGCTGCGCCACCCGGCCGTCGTGCAGTCGACGGTTCTCCACCACCGACCACGAACGATGCTCCTTGCCGTCCTTGCAGCGAATCTTGTGGCGCAAAAACATGACGCAGGACTCGCGCCTCTCCCGCCCGCGCACAAGGGCCTTGGTCGGCACTACAAGCCCTTCTCAACTCCGCGCCTACACAGAAACAATGCATTAGACCCCAAAACCGCGCCGAAAATCGTATATATCCACACCAGTTGGCGAAGTCGGGTTAGCTCACGTCCAGGGCGACAATCTTCCCCTGAGCCATTTCTTCAGCCAACTGTTCCGCGTAAGCGTGAGCTTTGTCCTGGGCGTCCTCGTGGCGATCTTCTCGGGCATCTTCTTGGCGGCGCAACCCTGGCTGTACCGCCAGGCGCTCCTTACATTTTTTCCTGTAAAGCTTCGGGGCAAGGCGAATGAAACGCTTGATTGTATCTCCAGAGCGCTTCGCCTTTGGCTTCTTGGCCTGCTGTTGGAGACGTTGATCGTCGGCGTGCTGGCGGGTTTCGCCGTGTGGCGAATCGGCCTCCCCTCGCCTTTGGCGTTGGGCGTGATATCGGGCGCAGCCGAATTCGTTCCCTATGTCGGCCCCATTCTCGCGATCGTCCCGTCAGTTCTTGTCGCGGCGACGGTGAACGTCAGAGCCATGGCGTGGACTTTCGGCGCTTACATTCTCATTCATCAAATTGAAGGCAATCTGATCATGCCGATCATCCAGCGTCAGCTGATCCACATTCCGCCCGCGTTCATGCTCTTCACCATCGTAAGCCTCGGCTTGCTTTTCGGGCCGGCGGGCACGATTTTCGCCGCCCCGATAACGGTCGTGTTTTTCGTGATCGTGACGACCCTCTACACTCACGACACCCTCGACGAGGCCCCTGCATCTTCGGGTATGCCGGATAGTTAAGCCGCGGTTCTAATTCCCCGCGATGCGGTTGACGAATCTCCGCGTCGCGGCGGCTTGTTGGCAGGCTCAAACTGGGCGATGATATCGGCTCGATACGGTTTTGCCTGGCGGTCGCCGGTCACTTTGGAGGAGAAGCTTACCCATGACCGCATCCGTCTTCCAATCCATTCTTTGTCCGACCGACTTCTCGGAGGTGAGCATCCCCGCGTTCGCGCATGCGCTGCGGATCGCAATCGGCGCGCGGAGCGAGCTCCATCTCTTGAACGTCGCGCGGTACGCAGCGCTCGACCACGCGCCCCTCCCTTTCCCGCGCGTGCGGAACACTTTGATCAAATGGGGCATGTTAAGCCCGGGAGCGCCGAAAGGGGCGATTGGACAGGAGCTGGGCGTGCGTGTGGCGCTGGCTCAAGTCGAGGGCTACAACGTCAGCCGCCAAGCGGCGTCCTACGCGAGAACGCATGCTTGCGACTTGATTGTGATGGTGACCCACGCGAGGATCGGCCTTTCTCGCTGGAAGTATGGTTCGATCGCCTCGGAGACGGCCCGGCGTAGTCGGCTTCCGACGCTTTACCTGCGCGCCGGATCGAGTGGCTTCGTCGACCGCGAGACGGGGGCTGTGTCGTTGAAGCGCGCGCTGCTCCCCGTCGATCCTTCGATCCCGCCCTTTGGCGCGCGACGTCTCGTCGAAGCGATTGCTCTCGCTCTGCAATGCCCGCTGGAAATCCGGCTGTTGAGCGTTGGACGGGGGGTCGATCTCGGCGGCGACTGGCCGGCCGTCGCGAACAGATCTGGCCCCATCGTCGACGCCATTGTCGACTACGCCCAGGAAATTGACGCGGATTTGATCGTCATGCCCACGGCGGGCCGCCGCGGTCTATTTGACGCGCTAGCGGGCAGCACGACGGAGCGCGTCTTGATCGGAGCCAATCTGCCGGTTCTGGCGGTTCCGACCGTGGCGACTTAGCGAAGGGTCAATCTCGTCCCGAACGCTCGTCGATCTGCGAGGTCCTTGGCGCGGAACAGCCGCTCAAAGTTATGCTTGGGTAGCCATGATAACGGCTACGAGGCGCGCGCGACCAGGAAACGCGCTCCTTCCCTGCCAAATTTACCAGTGGTTTAGGAAGAGCCCCCATCTCTGATCTCTGGAGCTCGGCCTGTTCGGGCGACGCTCATCGGGATTTACGCGAGTGACCAAACTTCTGCAGACATTCTGGAGCGATGAGAGCGGCGCCACCGCCGTTGAATATGGCCTCATCGCGACGTTCATTGGGACCATTCTGATCGCCTCGATGAGCGCCTTGGGCACGCGTCTGCGCGCGCCCTTCAACGACATCGCCAACAATGTCGCAAGCTGAAGCAGGCTAGGCGAAAGGAGCGGGTCCGTTTGCCGACGATGCAGACGATCGTCGCCCTTGCGCGTTCTTCGTCGACTGTAAGTCCTACCTGGAGAGGCGGAGCGAAGCCGCTCATTCGGTCTCGACGTCGAAGCTCTCTGCGGCCGAAGCGCCCTCGAAGGACAACTGGCGCCATTGGCGCGGATAATTCTCGAATCCGATGCTTCGGCGAGAAACGCCGCGACGGTGCGCCTCGGCCTGCAGGAGTCGTAGACGCCGAAATCGAATCCGCGGCGATGGGCGAGCTCCTGCGCGCGGGCCAGCAACTTTCGCCGCAAGTGGGTATCCCCTTCACTGACCTGAGGCTGCGGAATCGGTTGGATTTGTTGGTTTTCCTATGATGGAGCGGTAGGGCGCTGGGTCGATGGCGACGGCTTGCTCAACGAGTCTGTGGAACAGAAGGCCCCTGGCATTCGAGCGTCGGCGGTTGAAGCGGAAGGTGAACTCGTCGAGGTAGTAGTCGAGATGCTGGCGCTGAACGCCGCCCTGATGCGTGCCGAGGAGCCAGCGCTTCAAGAGCGAGGCGACCTTGTGCACGCGCGGCATGACCTCGTGCGCGGGATCGGAACCGGCGCTGATGACGCTGACCTTGTGCTTGTAGCCGGCTGCTTCGAGCCTGGCATAACCTCTCCAGCCATCGGTGTGGATGGTGGCTCCGGACACGACCGCGTTGCGAACGAAGGGCAGCAGGCTGTCCGCCGACACGTCCTCGATCCGGCGCAGTCGGATGCGGCCGATGCCCTGGGAGTGTCCGAAATTTTGTGTGCGGGGCCGGGTTGACCATCACGCTGTGACGAACCTTTCGTCGAACATGATGGCGAATTGCGTTTTGGCCTCGCACCATTCGCGCGGCGGCATTTTCCATTCTCCCGCGACTTGGCGCAAGACGAGATACAGCAGTTTCATCGCGGCGTCGTCGGTTGGAAAATGTCCGCGCGTCCGCACGGCGCGCCGCAGTTTTGCATTCAAGGATTCTATGGCGTTCGTGGTGTAGATGATCCGGCGCACCGCCTCGGGAAAGGCGAAAAAGGGAATGACCTGTTCCCAGTTTCGCCGCCAGCTCTGGGCGATCGAGGGATATTTCCTGCCCCAAGGACCGGCGTCGAAAGCGTCAAGGGCCTCTTTGCCGGCGTCGGCGTCTTTCGCCCGGTAGATTTTCTTCAGTTCGGCGGCGATAGCCCTGCGGTCTTTCCACGAGGCGAAGTCCATCGCGTTTCTAATGAGATGGACGATGCAGGTCTGCACGACCGTCTGTGGGAAAACCGCGTTGATCGCCTCCGGAAAGCCCTTCAAGCCGTCGACGACGGCGATAAGCACATCCTCGACGCCGCGGTTTTTCAGCTCGTTCATCACCCGCAGCCAGAATTTGGCGCCTTCCGAGGTTTCGATCCAAAGGCCCAGAATGTCCTTGGTTCCGTCCGGCGTGACGCCCAGCGCGACATAAACCGCCTTGTTGCGCACCAGGCCTTCGTCACGGATTTTGACGCGCAGCGCGTCGAAGAAAACCAGGGGATACATTGCCTCGAGCGGACGATTTTGCCATTCGGCGACCGTCTCCAGAACCGCGTCGGTGACCGTCGAGATCAGGTCCGGCGAGACCTCAAGTCCATAAAGTTCAAGCAGATGCCCCTGGATCTCGCGCACCGTCATGCCGCGCGCATACATCGACACGATCTTCTCGTCGAAGCCCGGAAAACGCCGCTGATAGCGCGCGATCAGCCTCGGATCGAAGCTCCCCTCCCGGTCGCGCGGAACCTTAATGTCGATTTTCGACGTCTCGGTCAGCACGGTCTTCTTCGAATAGCCGTTGCGGTGATTGGCTTTGCCCGCCGCCGCCTCGCCTTCAAGATGATCGTCCAGCTCGGCGTTGAGAACCCGTTCGGCCAGAGCTTTCTTCAGCTCGTCGAAAAGCCCGTCCTTGGAAAATACCTCCTTCGGATCGCGCCCCGAAAGAAGTTGGTCCAGTGTGTCCTTCTTGATCGCCATAGTCCGCCTCCAGCGGTGCTACTATGGCCCGGCACACAAGATTCCTGACAGTCCCGATGCCCTGGCCGCTCTCCTCGGCTGCAATCGCGACAATGGCTTTGCACTCGATCTCTCGGCCCCCTTTGTCCTTTTCCGGGCCGCCAACATAGGTTTCGTCGATCTCGACCGTTCCGCTGAGCGCGTCGCGGCCAGGCCGCACCATGGCCCGGCGCAGCTTGTGCAGCCAAGTCCAGGCCGTCTCATAGCTGCCGAGCCCAAGCGCCCGCTGCAGTCCGAGCGCGCTGACGCCGTTCTTCTGGCTCGTCACGAACCACATGGCCATGAACCAGGTCCGCAGCGGCTTGCGCGTGCCCTCGAAAATCGTCCCCGCGGTGAGCGACGTGCGCGCGTGACAGCTGCGGCAGCGAAGCAGTTTGTCCGACATCGCCCAAGGCGCGCCGCACATGCCGCAATGCGGGCAGACGAAGCCCTTCGGCCAGCGCACGCGTCGAATGTACTCCCGACACGCCTCATCGTCTCGGAACCACTCGTCGATCTCTTGGAACGTGCGAGGGTAATCGATACCGGCTACGGGATGCGAGTAACCGTCCATCCGCGCCAGATAGCACCCCGGTTGAGGTCAGTGAAGGGGATACCCACTTCGCCGCAATTCGCTCCCGGCGCCGCCGCCGCGCGAATTCACATGATTTGACATGCCTTTTCGAGGTCGCGGAGCTGGAACCCTCACTCTTGCTGCGGCGCCGCGCGATTCTCGGCTTGCTGAGACGTTGCAGGTACGGGGAAGCTCGTTTACCATTCGCGCAAGGGGCGGCGGAAGTCGCGCGCAACGTCGCGTGACAGTTGAGGGGGGGAGCAGCGAGCAGAATTTTCGAGCGACGCCGCTCGGCCGGCGGAGCGAGAAGCGCGCGCTTTATCCCGAAAGCATCGCCACCCCCTCGAGACGCGGCGCAGGCGCGCCGGCGCATGAGGGGCGAGACCGCCATGGAGCCGGATAGCCCGGCCCCTGACGCCGCCAAGACGCTGTCCTGATTGGAGTCCTTGATGCGAATCGCTGTTCTCTCCGAAACCGACAGATCCGAGCCCCGCGTCGCTGCGACGCCCGAAACCGTCAAGAAATTCGTCGGCTTCGGCGCGGAGGTCGCCGTGCAGGCTGGCGCTGGCGCCGCTTCCGGCTTCGCCGATGGCGATTACGCCGCGGCGGGCGCGTCCATCGCCGCCAAGGCCAAGGACGCGGTTACGGGAGCGGATGTGATCCTGCGCGTGCGTCGGCCGTCACCGATGGATGTCGCCGGAGCGAACCCCGGCGCGGCCGTCGTCGCGATCATGGACCCCTATGGCGCCGAGCAGGCGATCGCCGCGCTCGCCAAGGCCAATGTGACCGCCTTCGCGATGGAGCTCATGCCGCGCATCACCCGCGCGCAGGTGATGGACGTTCTCTCCTCGCAGGCGAACATCAACGGCTATCGTGCGGTCCTCGACGCGGCGTCCGAATACGGCCGCGTGTTCCCGATGATGATGACCCCCGCCGGGACGGTGCCGGCCGCGCGCGTTTTCATCATGGGCGTCGGCGTCGCCGGCCTGCAGGCGATCGCCACGGCGCGGCGCCTCGGCGCGATTGTGACGGCGACGGACGTCCGGCCGGCCACCAAGGAGCAGGTCGAGTCGCTTGGCGCGAAATTCATCGCGGTCGAGAACGACGAATTCAAGCAGGCTGAGACCGCCGGCGGCTACGCCAAGGAAATGTCGAAGGAATATCAAGCCGCGCAGGCCGAGCTCCTAACCGACCACATCGCCAAGCAGGACATCGTCATCACCACGGCGCTCATCCCCGGCCGGCCCGCGCCAAAACTCGTATCCGCCGCGCAGGTCCGCTCGATGCGTCGGGGATCGGTGATCTATGATCTTGCCGCCGAGCGCGGCGGCAACTGCGAGCTCTCCCGCCCCGGAGAAACGATCGAGGAGAGCGGCGTGAAAATCATGGCGCCGCTCAACATCGCCGGACGCACGGCGGCCACGACCTCGAGTTTTTACGCCAAGAACCTCCTGGCTTTCGTCGAGACGCTCATCTCGAAGGAGACGAAGCAGTTGGCGATCAACTGGGACGATGAGCTGGTGAAGGCGACTGCCCTCACGCGCGACGGCGCCGCGATCGCACGCGGTTGACGAGAAGAAGCCCAAGCTGAAAAGGGCTGAAAACACAACGGATTTCGAGGGGAGACCCACTCATGACAGACGACACGCAGCAACTGCTGGAAAAAGCGCGTCAGGCGGCCGAAGCGGCTCGGCACGTGGCCGAACAGGCTCAGGCCTATTCGGAGCAGATCTCCCAGACCGCCGCCGCCGCCGCGTCGCATGGTTTGGCGGGTGGCGCGATCGACCCCGTGGTCTTCCGCCTCGCCATCTTCGTTCTCGCCGTTTTCGTGGGCTATTACGTCGTCTGGTCAGTCACGCCGGCGCTGCACACGCCGCTGATGTCGGTAACCAACGCCATCTCCTCGGTCATCGTCGTCGGCGCGTTGCTGTCGGTGGGCGTGGGCTCTTCCACCGAGCCCGGCGCGAGCACCGCGAGCTGGTTCGGCTTCATCGCGCTGATCCTTGCGAGCGTGAACATTTTTGGCGGCTTTCTCGTCACCGAGCGCATGCTGTCAATGTATAAGAAGAAGGGCTGACGGCAATGAGCGCCAATATCACGGCTCTTCTCTATCTCGCCTCGGGCATTCTGTTCATTCTCGCGTTGCGTGGCCTATCCTCGCCGGCGACCTCGCGGCAAGGCAATCGCTACGGAATGATCGGCATGGCCGTCGCCGTGGCGACGACGCTCCTGGTGCAGGCGCCAAGCCTTTCGAGCCTCGTGTGGATCGTGGTTGGCGTCGGCATCGGCGGCGCCATCGGCGCGACGGTGGCGCAGCGCATCGCGATGACCGCGATGCCCGAGCTCGTTGCAGGCTTCCACGCCCTCGTCGGCCTTGCCGCCGTGCTCGTCGCGGCCGCCGCCTTCAATGCTCCGCAGGCGTTTGGGATCGGCGTGCGGGGGCACATCGAGGGCGGAAGCCTCTTCGAGATGTCGCTCGGCGCGGCGATCGGCGCGATCACCTTCACCGGCTCGATCATCGCCTTTCTGAAGCTCTCCGAGAGGATGAGCGGCAAACCGATCCTGCTGCCGGAGCGTCACACGATCAACATTCTGGTCGGCGTCGGCATCGTGTTCTGCATGCTGCTCTTTGTCACCAGCGAGTGGGGCTTCTGGCTCGCCGCGCTGATCGTGCTGTCGCTCGTGCTCGGCGTCACCCTGATCATTCCGATCGGCGGCGCCGACATGCCGGTCGTCGTCTCGATGCTGAACTCCTATTCGGGGTGGGCCGCCGCGGGCATCGGCTTCACCCTGGGCAATATGGCGCTCATCATCACCGGCGCGCTCGTTGGCTCCTCGGGCGCGATCCTCTCCTACATCATGTGCAAGGGGATGAACCGCTCCTTCATCTCCGTCATTCTCGGCGGCTTCGGCGGCGAGGTGGCGGCGGCGGCCGGCGCCAAGGAGACGCGCACGGTCAAGCAGGGCTCCGCCGACGACGCCGCCTACATCATGAAGAACGCCGAGAAGGTCATCGTCGTGCCGGGCTACGGCATGGCGGTCGCGCAGGCGCAGCATGCTCTGCGGGAAATGGCCGACATCCTCAAGAAGGAGGGGGTCGACGTCAAATATGCGATCCATCCGGTCGCGGGCCGTATGCCGGGGCATATGAACGTGCTGCTCGCCGAGGCGAACGTCCCCTACGACGAAGTTTTCGAGCTCGAAGACATCAACTCCGAATTCAGCCAGGCGGACGTCGCTTTCGTGATCGGCGCCAATGACGTGACCAATCCGGCGGCCAAGACCGATCCGCAGTCGGCAATCTACGGCATGCCCATCCTGGACGTCGAAAAGGCCAAGACGGTGCTGTTCCTGAAACGCGGCATGGGCTCCGGCTACGCCGGCGTCGAGAACGAGCTTTTCTTCAGGCCGAATACGATGATGCTCTTCGGCGACGCAAAGAAGACCGTCGAATTGATTGTCAAGGCGCTGGCGCATTAATCCGCGCGACGCCGGGAACCTTCGGCCCGCTCGGCGCCCTCAGCGCGGAGCGGGCCTTTTTTGGTTTGGCGCGGACCCGCGGGTATCGCCACCGACGCTCTTGCGGGAACAAGGAAGCCCACAGCAGGCGATTGCCGCCCCATCCCGCTTCTAGCGCGGAAGACTGTCAGGGGCGTTGCGCTCAGCGGCGGCGCGGGGGACACTCGTCGCGCGTCGCGTGGCCGGTGATTCCGTATCCCTCGTCGAGGTCGACGTCCACCTTGCGACAATCCGGCAGGTTCTCGGCGATTTCGTGCTGCCCGCCAAGGGATTCGAAATCCGGCGCCTCGGCGACGAGCGCGGCCTGCGAGGCGATCGTCGGATCTACCTCCCGGGCTTCAACCGAGAAGCCAAAACCTAAAGCGACCACCGCCGCAAAAGACGCTCTCATCCAGTGCATCGTCGCCGCCCCCATAGAGTCCTTCAGCCCGCTAATGCGCATTCCTCTCGAACGGAATTGTTCGAGCGATAGGTAACCGCGCTAAATGAAAATGATGGAGCAAATCCCGCTCGCAAAAGTCTGCCGACTTTTGCAGAATTCGCGCTCTGGCGCTCCGGAGGAAGCGATTTGCCGCCCCCGCCAGACGACGGATAGTTAGAGAGCCAGGCGCTCCTCGACAAGAAAAAATTGTTCTAAAAGGAAACGCAGTCGCTTAGGAAATGCCAACATGATTGATTTTTCTTAAGGATGGGCGCGCGTTCTCCTGTGCGTGACGCGTCGCGCCCCCCGATTCCCCCCGCGCGAGGCGATCTCCGATCGCTCGAATGATTCTGCTAGAGGGCAGAGCGCGCTAGGCGACGCCGCCGCCCTGCGCTAGAGCGCCTTCGGAAAACTTAGAGCGGAATGCGCTCTGGGCCTTAATAATCGAGCCTGTTTTCGTCCAGGAGACCGCTTCGCGCGCTCTTTGGGAACATGCTCTAGTGACGAAATCAGCAGCGGATCTCGGCTGCGCCGCGCCGGCTTGCTGGGCAGGGACGAGGGAGCCGACATGGCGCAGGGGAAAAGCTCCGAATCAGGCGGCGGCGAAAAAGCCGTCACGCCGATCGAGCTGCGCGAGGCGCTCGAGGAGCTCTATCTGCGCTATGCGCTTTCGACGATCACTGGCCGCGCGCTGCCCGACGTGCGCGACGGGTTGAAGCCCGTACATCGGCGCATCCTCTGGGGCATGCAGATCTTGCGGCTCGACCCCGGCTCGCCGTTCAAGAAATGCGCAAAGATCGTTGGCGACGTGATGGGCTCCTATCACCCGCACGGCGACCAGGCGATCTATGACGCGCTCGTGCGCCTCGCCCAGGATTTTTCCTCGCGCTACCCGCTCGTCGACGGCCAGGGCAATTTCGGCAACATCGACGGCGACGCCGCCGCCGCCCATCGTTACACAGAGGCGCGCATGACGGCCGTCGCGCGCCTCCTGCTCGAGGGCATCAACGACGCGGCCGTCGACTTCAAGCCGAATTACTCCGGCGAGGAGCAGGAGCCGATCGTTCTCCCCTCGGCGCTTCCCAATCTTCTCGCCAATGGCGCGCAAGGCATTGCGGTGGGCATGGCGACCTCGGTGCCGCCGCACAACGCCGCCGAGCTCTGCGACGCCGCGCTCTATCTGATCGCCCATCGTTCCGCCACGGCTGAGCAGTTGTTGAATTTCGTGCAAGGGCCGGATTTTCCGACCGGCGGCGTCGTCGTCGACAGGCGCGAAGACATCGTCGAGACCTATCGCACCGGGCGCGGCTCGTTTCGGCTGCGCGCGCGCTGGCACAAGGAAGAGCAGTCGCGCGGCGGCTGGGTCGCCGTCGTCACCGAGATCCCCTACGGCGTGCAGAAGTCGCGGCTGATCGAGCGCCTCGCCGAGCTCGTCAACGACAAGAAGCTGCCGCTCGTCAACGACGTGCGCGACGAATTGGCCGAGGACATCCGCATCGTCCTGGAACCGCGCGCGCGGACGGTCGATCCGGAACTGATGATGGAGACGCTGTTCAAGCTCTCCGAGCTCGAGACGCGCTTTCCCGTCAACATGAACGTGCTCGTCGACGGCGTCACCCCGCGCGTCGTCTCGCTCGACGAGGCGCTGCGGCGCTGGCTCGACCACCGTCGCGACGTGCTGCTGCGCCGCTCGCGGCATCGTCTGGCCGCGATCCTGCGCCGTCTCGAGCAGCTCGACGGCATGATTATCGTCTTCCTCAATCTCGATGCGGTGATCCGCATCATCCGCGAGGAGGACGACGCGAAGAGCGCCTTGAAAGCCGCTTTCGGCCTCACGGATCTCCAGACCGACTACATCCTCGACACGCGGCTGCGCGCTTTGCGCAAGCTCGAGGAGATGGAGCTCAAAAAAGAACATGAGGAATTGACCGCGGAGCGCGCCGAGGTCGAGGCGCTGCTCGCAGACGAATCCAAGCAGTGGCGCGCCATCGCCGGCCAGATCCGCGAGCTGAAGAAGGGGGTGGGTCCGACGACCGCGATCGGCAAAAGACGCACGACTTTCGAGGACGCGCCGGCGCCTGCCGACATCGATCTCACGGAAGCGATGATCGAGCGCGAGCCGATCACGGTCGTTGTCTCGCAGAAAGGCTGGATCCGCTCGCTCAAAGGCCATGTGCAGGACATTTCCACGCTCGTCTATAAGGGGGACGATGCGTTGGAGACGTCCTTCTTCGCCCAGACCACCTCGAAAATCCTGCTTTTCGCCTCAAACGGCAAGGTTTTCACGATCGACGCCGCCAAGCTCCCGGGCGGACGCGGCCACGGCGAGCCGATCCGCCTTTTCGCCGAGATTGAGGAGGACGCGATGGTCGTGAAGACGATCCCGCACACCCCTGGCGCGTCATTGCTGCTGATCTCCAACGACGGTCGGGGCTTTGTCGCCAGCGAGGACGATCTGATCTCCTCGACGCGCAAGGGCCGCGCGGCGCTCGCGGTGGAAGGCGCGGCGCGGCTGAAGATCGTCGCCCCCGCCGAGGGCGATCACGTCGCGATCATCGGCGAGAACCGAAAGCTGCTCGTCTTCCCGCTCGAGGAAGTCCCGCGCATGGCGCGCGGCAAGGGAGTCAGGATGCAGCGCTATAAGGACGGCGGCGTTTCCGACGCCAAGGTCTTCGCGCTCGCCGAGGGTTTGGGCTGGACCGACTCCTCGGGCCGGGCCTTCAATGTGTCGCGCGCGGAACTCAAGGACTGGATCGGCCACAGAGCCGAAGCCGGCCGCCTGCCGCCGCGGGGTTTCCCCCGCAGCAATATGTTTGGGTGAGCCGGGGAGAGCAGGGCGGGCGGCTCGCGAATTTGACGCCGAGGAAAGGCGGTTCTCAGCCATGATTCTAGCGGCTTATCCCCCTTTTCCTTCGCCCCTCAGCCTGCTAAGGCTCCTACATGGCGTTTCTCGCTCCGACTCGAATTACCGGCCCGGCCCGCGCTCGACGCTGAAAGCTCGCGCGGGGTCCGGGTTTTGCGCCTCTCCGGCGCCCTTTCGCCAATCCCTCAGCCTTTCCCGTGACTTAGCGCTCACCGCGTCCTGTCCGGAGCGAGCTTGGTCTTAACCCCAATGAACGAAGACGCCAGCAAACCCGTCGATTACTCGTCGACGCTCTATCTGCCGCAGACCGATTTTCCGATGCGCGCGGGCCTGCCGCAGGCCGAGCCCAAATTTCTGATGCGCTGGGAGGAGATCGGTCTTGCCAAAAAGCTGCGCGAGGCCGGCGCCGGCCGTCCAAAGTTCGTGCTGCACGACGGCCCGCCCTACGCCAATGGCAATATCCATATCGGTCATGCGCTCAACAAGATCCTGAAGGACCTGGTGACGCGCAGCCAGCGCATGTTGGCTAAGGATTGCAGCTACGTGCCGGGCTGGGACTGTCACGGCCTGCCGATCGAATGGAAAATCGAGGAAGAGAATTATCGCGCCAAGGGCAAAAAGAAGCCTGACTTCTCCGATCCCGCCGCGATGATCGCCTTTCGCCGCGAGTGTCGCGCCTATGCCGAGCATTGGCTCTCGGTGCAGCGCGAGGAGTTCAAGCGGCTCGGAGTCGCGGGCGAGTGGGACAATCCCTATTCGACGATGGCCTTCGAGGCCGAGGCGCGCATCGCCGCGGAGATTCTCAAATTCGCGGAGAATGGGCTGCTTTATCGCGGCTCGAAACCTGTGATGTGGTCGGTGGTCGAAAAGACCGCGCTCGCGGAAGCGGAAGTGGAATACGAGGATCACACCAGCGACATGGTGTGGGTGGCGTTTCCGGCTCGCGGGCAAAAGTTCTCGGTGGTGATCTGGACGACGACTCCCTGGACGCTGCCCGGCAATCGCGCGATCTCCTATTCGAGTAGGATCGCCTATGGCCTTTATCGCGTGACCGCGGCGCCCGAAAACAATTGGGCCAAGGTCGGCGCCGAATATGTGCTCGCGGACAAGCTGGCCGAGGAAGTCTTCAAATCGGCGAAGGTCGAAGCCTACGAGCGGTTGCGGGCCGCGCCGGCCCAAGAGCTCGCGGGCCTGACCTGCGATCATCCTCTTTCGCATTTGAGCTATGAATTCACTGTGCCGCTTCTCGATGGCGATCATGTCACCGACGACACGGGCACGGGCTTCGTCCATACGGCGCCGGGTCACGGCCGTGACGACTTCGACATCTGGATGGCGAGCGGGCGCATGCTCGCCGAGCGCGGCATCGAGACGCGCATCCCTTATACGGTCGACGCGGACGGCTTCTACACCGCCGACGCGCCGGGCTTCGCCGGCAAGCGCGTGCTCACCGAAAAGGGCGAGAAGGGCGACGCCAATGAGGCGGTGATCGCCGCGCTGATCGAGGTCGGCAATCTGCTCGCACGAGGGCGGCTGAAGCACCAGTACCCGCACTCCTGGCGTTCCAAGAAGCCGGTGATCTTTCGCAACACGCCGCAATGGTTCATTGCGATGGACAAGCCGCTGCTCCCTCTCCCCGCAAGCGGCGAGAGGGAGCAGGGCGCCGGGGTGGGCCATAATGCGCCGACGCTGCGTCAGCTCGCTCTTTCCGAGATCGCCCGCACCCACTGGACGCCGGCGGCCGGCGAGAACCGCATCACCGGGATGATCGCGACGCGCCCCGACTGGGTCGTCTCGCGCCAGCGCGCCTGGGGCGTGCCGATCGCGCTTTTCGTGAAAAAGGGGTCGCATGAGCCGCTCATCGACCCGCGCGTCAATCAGCGCATCGTGGAGGCCTTTCGCAAGGAGGGCGCCGACGCCTGGTTCGAAGAAGGCGCGGCGCAGCGTTTTCTCGCGCCCGAGCACAATCCGAACGACTATGAAAAAGTCTCGGACGTGCTCGACGTCTGGTTCGATTCCGGCTCCACCCACGCCTTCGTGCTGGAGGATCCGCAGCATTTCCCGACGCTGAAAGACATTCACCGCAAGCGCGATGGCGGCGCGGACGAGATCATGTATCTCGAAGGCTCCGACCAGCATCGCGGCTGGTTTCACTCCTCGCTTCTCGAGAGCTGCGGCACGCGCCATCGCGCGCCCTACGACGCCGTGCTGACGCATGGCTTCACGCTCGACGAGAAGGGCCGCAAGATGTCGAAATCGCTCGGCAATACGGTCGCGCCGCAGAAGGTGATCGCCGATTCCGGGGCCGACATTCTGCGTCTCTGGGTCGCAAGCTGCGACTACGCCGACGACCAGCGCATCGGTCCGGAAATCCTCAAGTCGGTGACCGATCATTATCGCAAGCTGCGTAACACGCTGCGCTGGATGCTCGGCACGCTCGCGCATCACCAGCCCGCGCCGCATGACCTCGACCACGCCGAAGAGCTCGAGCGCTTCATGCTGCATCGCCTGGTCGAGCTCGACGAGGCCATCCGCAACTCGTATGCGTCCTATGACTACAAGCGGGTCGTTGCTCTTTTGACGCCCTTCATGATCAGCGACCTTTCGGCCTTCTACTTCGACATTCGCAAGGACGCGCTCTATTGCGATCCGCCGTCCTCGCAAAAGCGCAGGGCGGCGCTGGCCGCGATCGACTGGATCTTCCGTTGCGTGACGAGCTGGCTCGCGCCGATCCTCGTCTTCACGGCGGAGGAGGCGTGGCTTTCGCGCTTCAAGGATGCTGGAAGCGTGCATCTCGAGCTTTTCCCGGATATCCCGTCGCATTGGCGCGACGAGGGGCTCGCAAGAAAATGGGCCGACATTCGCGCGATTCGCAGCGTCGTGACCGGCGCGCTGGAGCTGGAGCGCGCGCAAAAGCGCATCGGCTCCTCGCTCGAGGCCGCGCCGATCGTGCATGTTTTGGACCCGAAGCTGCTGATGGCGCTCGACGGTGTCGACTTCGCCGAGACCTGCATCGTCTCCGACATCAGAATCGACAGTGAGAGCGAAGCTCCGGAGCAAGCCTTTCGCCTGCCCGAGGTGAAGGGCGTCGCCGCCGTCTTTGCGCCGGCCCAGGGCGTCAAATGCGCGCGATCCTGGCGCTATTTTGATCCCAAGACCGCCGACCCGGCCTATCCCCGCGTGACGCCGCGCGACGCGCAGGCGCTGCGCGAAAAGGGCGGGACATGAGGCCGCCAAGGTCCGGCGAGAGGCTCGAAGCCGTGCGGAGGATTTCTGCGCGGTGAAGGTGATGCTCGCCTTTCTGGCCAATTCCATCACGAATTTCGTGATCGGAATTCTCGTCGCCAATTATTTGGGCCCGGGCGAATATGGGCGCTTCGCGATCGCCTTTTCAATTGTCGGCGTCGTGCAGACCGCTCTCTTCGATTGGATGCGCCTTGCGGCGACGCGCTTCTACTCTCAGAATGTGCGCGAGAATCAGCCGGTCGTCCGTGCGAGCCTGGATCTCTCCTTTATCGCCGTCACCGGCGGGCTCGTCCTCGCGACGCTCCTCTATGCGCTTTTCGGACCGACGCTCGATTTCGACGCGACGCTGATTCTGCTGGCGCTCGTGACCGCGGCGGTCAACGGGCTTTTCGACTATTCGATCGCGCTCGTGCGCGCGCGCTTTGAGGACCATCTGTTCTGGCGGCTCGTCCTGGGCAAAAACCTGCTGTCGCTCGTGCTGACGGGCGGGGGCGCCTTTCTCTTCCACTCCGCCGCGGTGGCGATGGGGGGCGTGATCGTCAGTCTCCTCGGCACGGTCATCGCCGCGCGCGCCTCCTTGACCGACCGACATGCGCAGCCCCGCTTCGCGCGCCGCAACATGGCCGCGACTCTTGCGGCCTATAGCGCGCCGATTGTCGCCGCCCATCTCATTTATCAGGCGGTGCCGCTCGCGACGCGCTCGGTCGTCGCGGACGTCTTCGACTTCGCCGAGACGGGACAATTCGCGCTCGCCTTCGATCTGGGCATGCGCGCGATCCTCGCGCTCGGCTCGGCCCTCGACGTGCTGCTGTTCCAGATTGCGGTCGCCGCTCATGAGAATCACGGGGATGACGAGGCGCGATGGCAGGTCGGGCGCAACATGGCAGTGGTGCTGGCCCTTCTGCTGCCGGCCTGCGTCGGCGTCTATTTCGTCATGCCGTCGGTGGAGCTGCTGATCGTGCCCGGCCAGTTTCGCGGGCCCTTCGGGCATTATCTCGGACTGATGCTTCCCGGCCTTTTTTCGATGGGCATGATCCTCTTTGCGGTCAATCCCGTCTTCCAGATCGCCAAGAAGACCGCGCCGATGATCGTGGCCGCGGTGATTGGCGCGCTTGCCGGCGTGATCCTGTTTCTCCTGTTGCCCTGGGGCGCCGACGCCTCCAATCTCGCGCTTGCTCAATGCGGCGTCTACGTCGTCGCGCTGCTCGCGACCCTCGCCCTCGCCGCGCGTGAAAAGCCGATCTGGCCGCGTTTGCGGGACGTCGTCGCCACCGGGGCGGCGACGCTCGGCATGGTCGCCGCATTGGCGCCGATGCAGAGCACGATGCCGGGACTGGCGACGCTGTTGGCGCAGATCTGCGTCGGCGCGTTCGTTTATGGCGCGCTGACCTTCGCTTTCGACACGGCGGGGCTTAGAGGGGAGTTGATCGCCTGGGCAAAGCGTCGCAGACTCCCGGTCTAAGAAGCGCAGACTGCGGCGCAGTGGCCATCGAGGAGGGGCGCGTGGCGATATCCGTCCATCAGTTCATTTGCCTGACCGACAATTTCGGCCTGCTCGTTCGCGATGAGGAGACGGGGGCCGTCGCCTCGATCGATGCGCCGGACGGCGAGGCGATCGCGAGTGAATGCCGCCGCGTCGGCTGGCCTTTGACCGACGTCTGGCTTACCCATCATCACCTCGACCACATCGAGGGCGTTCCCGCGTTGCGGGAGGCCTTCCCGGGACTGCGCGTCGTCGGCGCGCGGCAGGATGAGCATCGTCTGGGCCGCGTCGAGCTCCTGGTCGGAGACGGCGATCACGTCATGCTTGGCGCCTCGCGCGCGCGGGTGATCGACGTTCGCGGCCACACCAGCGGGCATCTCGCCTATTACTTCCCGGAGGAGGAGATCGTGTTCGTCGGCGACACGCTGTTCTCGCTCGGCTGCGGCAAGGTGTTCGAGGGCAGCATGGAGGAGATGTATGACTCCCTTCAAAAGCTCGCCGATCTCCCCGACGAGACTCGCGTTTATTGCGGACATGAATACACGCAGGCGAATGCGCGCTTCGCATTGACGGTCGATCCGGAAAACCCCCTGCTCGCCGAGCGGGCGAAGGAGGTGGACTTGCTGCGGACGCAAGGGCGCGCCACGCTGCCGACGACAATTGGGCTAGAGCGCGCGACAAACCCATTTCTGCGCGCGGAAGATCCTCTGGTTCAGCGCGCGCTCAGAATGAGCGAGAGCGAGCCGGTCGCCGTTTTCACCAAAATTCGCGAGATGAAAAACGATTTTCGCGGCTGAGCGGGCTTTTTCGTCAATATAGCGGTGGATGATCGCCGGTCTTCTCTGCGGGGCCGTGCCTCCCGGCCAGCCGCTCGGCCACGGCCAGCGCGACGGTCGAGACGACGAAGGTCAGATGGATGCCGATATAAAAATAGAGGTCGCGGTCCGATGTCTCGCGGACGTCAATGAAGGACTCGAGCAGTCCGATCGCCGAGATCGCGACGATCGTGCTCAAGAGCTTCATCTTCAGTTGCCAGAAGTCGATGTCGCCCATCCAGCTTGGCCAGTCGCGCCGGTCGCCGGTGGTGACGCGCGCGACGAAGTTTTCATAGACCGAAATCGTCACGATGACGATCAGCGCACTGGTCAGCGTGATGTCGACGAGATTGAGGACCGTCAGCGCCACATGCTCGTCCTGCCCGTTGGCGAGCAGAAAGACGAGGGTCAGGGCTTTCTTTCCGCCCTTGAAGATCAGGGCCAGCTGAGCCGCCGTCAGCAGCACGAGAAAGGGCGCGATCAGCCAGCGCGAGAAGAGCAGGTAGGATTCAAACAGCCGCTTCAGCATGAGTGGATCGCGCTCCTGGCGTCTGCGGATCGGGGGAAATGGGGATCAAACGACCGTTTTCGCAAAGCCCTCGCGGATTTCGGCTTCCTTCAGCTTGCGACCGATGAAGACAAGTCGCGAGCTGCGCTTTTCGTCCTCTCGCCATGCCCGCTGCAGATCGCCGTCGAGTATCATATGCACGCCCTGAAACACGAACCGTCGCGGCTCGTTCTTGAATGAGACGATGCCCTTGCAGCGCAATATGTCTGGTCCGTCGCGCTGCGTCAGCTCCTCGAGCCAGGGCACGAAGCGCTCCGGATCGACGTCGCCGTCATGGCGAATCGAGACGGACTGCATGTCCTCGTCATGATAGGCCTTGAGAACCGCCCCCCCGCGCCCCTGCGCATGGTCGTGATGATGATGATCGTGATCGTGATGAGGGTGGTCGTGGCCGCAATCGGGACCGCAGGCGTGGTCGTGATCATGATGATGATCGTCGTGGGCTTCGCCGGCCGAGAGGAAATCGGGTTCGATCTCCATGATTCTCGAAAGGTCGAAGGCGTTGCGCTCGAGCACCGCCGCGAGCGGCACAGCCGCCTTCACCGCCCGATGAATCTCGGCGTAAGGGTTGATCCCACGTATGCGCGCCTCGACCTCCAGTAACTCCGCGGGCGCGACGAGATCGGCCTTATTGAGGATGACCACGTCCGCGAAGGCGATCTGGTTCTTCGCCTCCGGCGCATCCTTGAGGCGCTCCAGCAGAAATTTGGCGTCGGCGAGCGTCACGACGGCGTCGAGCCGCGCCGCGTCCTTCACGTCGGCATCGACGAAAAAAGTCTGAGCGACAGGCGCGGGGTCGGCCAACCCCGTCGTCTCGACGACGATGGCGTCGAATTTGCCGCGACGGCGCATCAGGCCTTCGATGATGCGGATGAGATCGCCGCGCACCGTGCAACAGATGCAGCCGTTGTTCATCTCGAATATTTCTTCGTCGGCGCCGACGACGAGGTCGTTGTCGATGCCGATTTCTCCGAACTCATTAACGATGACCGCGTAGCGACGGCCGTGCGGCTCGGTCAGGATGCGATTGAGCAAAGTGGTTTTTCCGGCGCCCAGATAGCCGGTGATGACGGTGACGGGGATTCTGTCGTTCAAGCCATCTCTCCAGAGCGCCGGGGGCGGAGACGGATCCGGCGCGTCGCTCTTTATAGCGGGTTCGGAGAGGGAAACGGCGTTCGAATCAACTTTTTTCGCAAAACACAAAAAGACCCGGACGCCGCAGAGGGCTCCGGGTCGTCAAGATGAGAGCGGGACATCATTCCGGGCGGCGTGCCTGCACGTCGGCGGCGGAAACAAGGAGAAGCCTCTAGTCGGCGCCACTCAGACGGCGACCCAGGTGGTGATGGCGAGCGTGATGGCGGCTGAGGCGGCCAAAATGGCGAGGATGGCGGTGGGAGCGTTCATCGACGTCTTCTCAACTCGTTTGAAGGCCGACCCTGATCCTTGTGGATCAGGGCGCCGCCGCGCGTCGGGGACATTCCCGGACCTTGTCGCGCCGCGGGCGCAAAGCCCTGAGTCTCAGGGTTTTTCGCTGCGACAAAATAACGCACGGAGAAGCTATTGAGTTCAAGATTAAATTATGTTGCGCATGCGCGCCATGGACGGCCGCAGCAGTCGCGCCGACGCTGTTCGCCCAATGAGTTCCTCGGTTTAGGAGGTCTTCGCGTTGCAATGACGATTTTTTGGTCTGCGGCCGCGCTTCAGCTTTCGATGGAGAGCGTTCTTTCCGAAATCGCGGCGAGCCGTTCATTGAGCGCGCGAATGTCGAAGTCCGCCTTGACCTGCGCGCTGACATCACATTGGATTCCCAGGAGATAGAGCGTCTGGCCGTCGGCGTCGCGCAGCGGCGCGACCCGCAGGCGGTTGTGAAAGAGCGTGCCGTCCTTGCGGTAGTTGCGCAGGGTGACCTCGATCTCCTCGCGCCGCGCGACGGCGTCGCGCAGCCGCGCGCGCTCTTCCTGGTCCCGGTCGTCGCCTTGCAGGAAGCGGCAGTTGTGACCGAGGATCTCATCCCTGCAATAGCCCGTCATGCGCTCGAAGGACTCGTTGGCGTAGATGATCGGTGCATCCTCCTGATCCGGATCGGCGAGCGTGACGCCATTGACGCAGGCGTCGAGAATCTTCGTCAGCATTTCCGGAATGAGCTCGACGCCTTTTCTGGCCGCAAACACGAGTCCTTTGGGATGGCTGCGGGCGCGCGCCAAGGAGCGGTATGCGCCGGGCGAAATGCCGGCATAGCGTCGAAACGCTCGCCGGAAGCCTAACTCGTCGGGGAAACCGGCTTCGGCTGCAAGCTCTTTAACCGACTTGGCGCTCGTCTCGAGCAGCACGCGCGCCGTCTCGACTCGCACGCGATCGATGAAGGACTTTGGCGCGCCGGCGCCCGCCAGCTTCAGGCGCCGATGCAGCGTGCGTTCGGACGTAGAAAGCGCGTGCGCCAAATCGAGCGTGGAAAGCGGGGCGTCGCCGGCTTCGCGGACGATCCGCTCCGCCTCGACGACAAAGGGGTCCAATCCCGACAGATAACCCTCTGGGCGATAGATCGCGGCATCGGCTCCGGCCTCGCCGAGAAGGACGGAATCAGCGGCGATGCGCGCCGTCTCCTCGCCGCAAAGCCTCCGGATCGCATGCAGCGCGAGGTCCATCCAGGCGAGCGGCGGCCCGGCGGTCGCGACACGCCGATCCTCGACGAGCGCCGCGCCGCGCGCGACATCGGCGCGCGGATAGCGGCGCTTGAGCTCGTCCAGCCACCGTGAGGTCGTCGTGCAGCGCCGACCGTCGAGAAGTCCCGCCTCGCCCAAGAGGAAGGCGCCCGATCCCGCGCCGCAAATCAGCGCGCCGCGCGCGTGCTCGCGCCGCAGCCATGCGGCTGCGCTGGCGAAGGCGGAGAGCATAGGGGGCTGGCCGCTGTCTTCGGGGTGAAACCCCGGCACGAGAACCGCGTCGCATCCGCTGATTTCCTCCAACGCGGTCGCGACGGAAAAGACGCGTCCCGCGCCGTCGACGACGGGCGCGCCGCCAGGGCTGGCGGTCAAAGCGAAGAAAGGCGACTCCTCGCCTGTCGCACGCGTCACGGCGCGACGGGCGAGCTCAAGGGCGTCGCACAGGCCAAGGAATGCCGAGCCTAAACAGTGATTTAGGCCAGCAATAACGATTTTGGCCATCCCTCATCCGGCCCGTTGGCGAATTGTGCAGCCTATTTGGCGAGAGCGCCATACTGCTTATTTTTGCCACACGAGCATAATGCAGTTTAATATGGCGGCAAGCCTAGCCGAATGCGCCATAGGTAGCCCATATAGGGAGGCGACGCTTTCGGCATGTCGGGAGACAGACGATGAATCCCAAATGGAAAAAATTTGCGCCTTGGATCCTGATCGGCGCGCTGACCGCGCTCGGGATCTATCTCGCGCTTGACCAGCGCGGGCAGCGCACGTCGATCCGCGACATCACTTATAGCGAGCTGTTGATACAGATCGATGAAGGCCGCGTTCACGACGTCACGATCTCCGGAAACGAGATCACTGGCCACTTCAACGACAATCGCAGCTTCGCGACCTATGCGCCGAACGACCCGGACCTCGTCACCAAGCTCGAGTCCAAGAAGGTGCAGATCTCGGCCCGGCCGTCGGGAGACGCGAACGGCTTCTGGATGACGCTGCTGCTCAACGCGCTGCCGCTCGTCCTGTTCATCGGCCTGTGGATTTACATGTCTCGCCAGATGCAGGGCGGGATGGGCGGCCGCGCCATGGGCTTCGGCAAGTCGAAAGCGAAGCTTTTGACCGAGTTGCAAGGGCGCGTGACCTTCGAGGACGTCGCCGGCGTCGACGAGGCCAAGGAGGACTTGCAGGAGATCGTGGAGTTCCTGCGCGATCCGCAGAAGTTCCAGCGGCTGGGCGGGCGCATTCCGCGCGGCGTGCTGCTGGTCGGACCGCCCGGCACCGGCAAGACGCTGCTCGCGCGCGCCATCGCGGGCGAGGCGAATGTGCCCTTCTTCACGATTTCCGGCTCGGACTTCGTCGAGATGTTCGTCGGCGTCGGCGCGTCGCGGGTTCGCGACATGTTTGAGCAGGCGAAGAAGAACGCGCCCTGCATCATCTTCGTCGACGAGATCGACGCGGTGGGCCGCCATCGCGGCGCGGGTCTGGGCGGCGGCAATGACGAGCGCGAGCAGACGCTCAATCAGCTGCTCGTCGAGATGGACGGCTTCGAGGCGAATGAAGGCATCATCCTGATCGCCGCGACGAACCGTCCGGACGTGCTCGATCCGGCGCTGATGCGTCCCGGCCGCTTCGACCGCCAGATCACCGTGCCGAACCCGGACTTCATCGGGCGCGAGAAGATTTTGAAGGTTCACGCGCGCAAGGTGCCGCTGGCGCCGGACGTGGACCTGAAGGTCGTGGCGCGCGGCACGCCGGGGTTTTCGGGCGCGGATCTGATGAACCTCGTCAACGAGGCGGCGCTGCTCGCGGCGCGGCGCTCGAAGCGGATCGTCACCAAGGCGGAGTTTGAGGACGCGCGCGACAAGATCATGATGGGCGCGGAACGGCGTACGCTGATGATGACGGAAGACGAGAAGCGCCTCACCGCCTTCCACGAAGGCGGCCATGCGCTGGTCTCCTTGAACATGAAGGGCTCCGTGCCGATCCACAAGGCGACGATCATTCCTCGCGGCCGCGCGCTCGGCATGGTGCAGGGATTGCCCGAGCGCGACCAGATCTCGCAGAGCTACGAGCAGTTCATCGCGATGCTGGCGATGGCCATGGGCGGCCGCGTCGCCGAGGAGCTCGTCTTCGGACACGACAAGGTCACGTCGGGCGCTGCGAGCGACATTCAGCAATGCACGCGGGTCGCTCGCGCGATGGTGACGCAGCTCGGCTACTCCGACAAGCTCGGCACGGTGGCCTATGCGGATCCGCAGCAGGAGCAGTTCCTGGGCTATTCGCTCGGCCGGCAGGTCACCCTTTCGGAGGCGACCCAGCAGACGATCGACTCCGAGGTGCGCCGTCTCGTGGCCGAGGCTTACGACACGGCGAAGCGCATCTTGACCGACAAGCGCGCGGACCTTGAGACGATCGCCAAGGGCTTGCTCGAATTTGAGACGCTCTCCGGCGACGAGCTCAAGGGGCTGTTGAACGGCGTGCAGCCGGTGCGAGGGGACACGAGCAACGCGCCGCAGCCGCCGCGCTCTCCGGCCGTGCCTACGAGCGGCCGCAAGCCCGAGCCGGACGTCGGCGGGCTGGAGCCTCACCCCGTTTGAGCGGAGGCGGACTTGAGAAAACCCGGCGGCGACGCCGGGTTTTTTCGTTTCGGGCCGGCTCTTTTCTTTCGGGCGCGGCTGGTCTAATCCAGATTGATCTTCATCGACGCGCTTTGCGCGCAGCGATGCACCTCCGCTCACCACGCCCATGACCAGCGAAAACGGCGCCCCGGCCGACGTTCACGCGCATCTCGACGAAACCGACGCCGCGCGCCGCAGAATTCGCGTGCGCGCTTGGCGGCGCGGCCTGCGCGAGATGGACCTTCTGCTCGGCGGCTTCGCCGACGCCGGGGTCGATGCGCTGAGCGCCGCTGAGCTCGCCCAGTTCGAGGCGCTGCTCGAGGCCCCCGACGACGAGGCCTTCCGCTGGTTCTGCGCGGGAGCGGCGCCCGCGCCTTATGACACCCCGCTCTTTGCGAAGATTCTCGCCTTCCACATGGAGCGGGAGCATTGAGCGCGCTCGCTGAAAAGCACTCCAAAGCCGGCGAAGCAGCGCTGTTGCAGGCGGCGCTAAAGGGCTTTAACGCCGGCAAGAAGCTCACTTTTGCGCGCGCCCCCGAGGGCTTCGACGCCTTCGTCGCCGGCGATCTGGCGCGTGCGCTGGCCGCTGACGCCGAAGGCCAAGCGGCAGTCTTCGTTCACGTTGCGCGTGACGCTCAGCGTTCCGCGCAGTTCCGTGAAGCGCTCCGGTTCTGCGCGCCCTTCTGCGAGATCCTCGACCTGCCGGGCTGGGACTGTCAGCCCTATGACCGTGTCTCGCCCTCGGCGGCCGTCGGCTCGCGGCGCATGGTGGCGCTCGCGCGTCTTGCGCGCGCGAAATCCTCGGCGGCGCGGCCGCGCGTCGTCGCGACCACGATCGATTGTCTGCTGCAGCGCGCGCCGCCGCTCGTCCGCGTCGCCGCCGACACGCTCTCGGCCGCGCCGGGCAATATGATCCGGCTCGACGAGCTCACCGCCTGGCTCGAGACCAACGGTTTCACGCGCGCGACGACCGTGCGCGAGGTCGGCGAATATGCGCAACGCGGCGGACTGATCGATCTCTACGCGCCGACCTTGCCCGGGCCGATCCGGCTCGATTTTTTCGGGGACACGCTGGAATCGATCCGCAGCTTCGATCCCGAGACGCAGCGCACGACGGGGCAGTTGCGCGCGCTCGATCTGGTGCCGATGAGCGAGCTGCGCATCGTCACCGAGACAATGCGGCGCTTCCGCCAGTCCTATACCGCGCGTTTCGGTGGCGAGACGCGCGGCGATTCGCTCTATGAGGCGATCAGCGAGGGACGCCGCCATCCCGGCGCCGAACATTGGCTGCCGCTCTTCTATGAGCGTCTCGACACGATCTTCGATTATGTCGGCGACGCGCCGCTGTTGTTCGACGCGCGCTCTGCCGAGGCGGCCAAGGAGCGGCTCGCGCAGATCGCCGACTATTACGACGCCAGAAAGAGCGCCTTTGATCTCGAGGGCGCGCGCTGCAATTACAAGCCGCTCGAGCCCGAGGCGCTCTATCTCTCGCAGGAAGAATGGTCCGCTCGGCTTAACGGCCGTCCGCAGGCGCATTTCTCCGCGCAGGAGGCGCATGAAGGCGAGGTCAACGCGCTTGATTTCGGCGCGCGCGTCGGGCGCGACTTTGCGCCGGAGCGGGCGCAAACCGAAGTCAACGTGTTTGAGGTCGCAGCCGCGCATATCCAGTCTCTCGCCGCGGCTGGCCGCAACGTCGTCATCGCCGCCTGGTCCGAAGGCTCGCGCGAAAGGCTTGGCCATGTGCTCGCCGAGCATGGCCTCGTCGAGCCCCCTTACGTCGCTGACTGGCCGCAAGCCATGAGCTTGGGGGGAGGCGTCGTTTCGCTCACCGTTCTCGGGATCGAGCACGGTTTCGAGACGGCGAACCTCGCGGTCGTCGGCGAGCAGGACATTCTCGGCGACCGTCTGGTGCGCCGGCGCCGCAAGGCCAAGCGCGCCGAGACGCTGTTGAGCGAGGCCGCGGCGCTTTCCGCCGGCGATCTCGTCGTGCACGTCGATTACGGCATCGGGCGTTTCATAAAGATCGAGACGATCACCGCGGCGGGCTCGCCGCATGATTGTCTCGAGATCCATTATGCGGAAGGCGCCAAGCTTCGCCTCCCGGTCGAAAACATAGAGCTGGTCTCGCGTTACGGCACGGAGGACGCAGAGGTTCAGCTCGACCGCCTCGGCGGCGCCGGCTGGCAAAATCGCAAGGCGCGCATGAAAAAGCGCATTCGCGAGATGGCCAAGGGCCTCATCGCGATTGCCGCTCAACGCATGCTGCGCGCCGCCGAAAAGCTTGCGCCGCCCGAAGGGCTCTACGAGGAATTTTGCGCGCGCTTCCCCTATGACGAGACCGAGGATCAGGCTGCGGCGATCGAGGCGACGCTCGGCGATCTCGCGGCGGGAAGACCGATGGACCGTCTCGTGTGCGGCGACGTCGGCTTCGGGAAGACCGAAGTCGCGCTGCGCGCCGCCTTCTGCGCGGCGATCAACGCCAAGCAAGTCGCGGTCGTCGCGCCGACGACGCTGCTCGCGCGCCAGCACTACGTCAATTTCACGCAGCGCTTCGCGGGCTTTCCCATACGCATCGGGCGGCTGTCGCGCATGGTCGGCGCTGCCGAGGCGCGCGAGACCAGGAAATCGCTGGCCGAAGGCGCTGTCGACGTCATCGTCGGCACGCACGCCGTGCTCGGGAAGAGCGTGACCTTCAAGGAGCTTGGTCTCGTCGTCATCGACGAGGAACAGCATTTCGGCGTCGGCCACAAGGAGCGTCTGAAGGAGCTGCGCGCCGAAGTGCATGTGCTGACGCTCTCGGCGACGCCCATTCCGCGCACCTTGCAACTCGCCATGACCGGCGTGCGCGAATTGTCGCTGATCGCGACGCCGCCGATCGACCGGCTCGCCGTGAGGAGTTTCGTCTCGCCTTTCGATCCGCTGATCGTTCGCGAGGCGCTGCTCAGAGAGCGCTTTCGCGGCGGCCAGGCCTTTTTCGTCTGCCCGCGGATCGAGGACCTCGAGGAGGCCGCGGCCTTCCTGCGCGAGAATGCGCCGGAGGCGAAATTCGTCGTCGCGCACGGCCAGTTGCCGCCAAGCGAGCTCGAAGAGAAGATGTCCGCCTTCTATGACGGCAAATACGACATCCTGCTCTCGACGAGCATCGTCGAATCCGGTCTCGACATTCCCAACGCCAACACTTTGATCGTTTGGCGCGCCGACATGTTCGGGCTTGCCCAGCTCTATCAGTTGCGCGGCCGCGTCGGTCGCGGCAAGACGCGGGCCTATGCCCTGTTCACGACGCCGGCGAACCGCACGATCACGCCGCAGGCGCAAAAGCGTCTGGACGTGCTGCAGTCGCTGGACACGCTGGGCGCCGGCTTCCAGCTCGCGAGCCACGATCTCGATATGCGCGGCGCGGGCAATTTGCTTGGCGACGAGCAGTCGGGTCACATCAAGGAAGTCGGCTATGAGCTCTATCAGCAGATGCTCGCCGACCAGATTGCGCTGCTCAAGGCGGGCGTCGAGGAGCCGCAGGAGGAGGCCTGGTCGCCGACGATCTCAGTCGGCGCGCCGGTGACGATCCCCGAGGATTATGTCCCCGATCTGACCTTGCGCCTGCAGCTCTATCGGCGTCTCTCGACGCTCGAGACCGACGCCGACATCGAAAGCTTCGCGGCCGAAATGGTCGACCGGTTTGGCAAGGCGCCGCCCGAGGTCGAGCTGCTTTTGCGGATCGTCGGGATCAAGGCGCTCTGCCGACGCGCTCATGTCGAGAAGGTCGACGCCGGGCCAAAGGGCGTCACGCTCACCTTCAAGGACAATCTCTTCGCCGATCCGGCGGGTCTCGTGCGCTTCATCGCCGAGCAGGGATCGCGCGCCAAGGTCAGGCCGGATCAGAAGATCGTTTTCGCGGGCGATTTCCAATCCCTGAAGGCGCGGCTCGCCGGCGTGCGCCACATTCTGCGCACGCTCGTTGCGATCGCCGAGAAGAAGGGAAAGAAATAAAGCGCGGAGCGTCTCACGCCGCCTCGAAGCGCGCCGTGAAATGACGCAGGAACGGCGCCTGCCGCACGATGCGATGCGGTCGGATCGCGTCGCGCGCGCGCCAGACGGCGTCGAGAACTTCGATAACGTAGTCGAAATGGCTTTGCGTATAGACGCGACGGGGCAGGGCGAGCCGCACCAGCTCATGCGCCGCCGGCTCCTCTTGGCCTGCCGGCTGCATCTTGCCGAACATGACGCTGCCGAGTTCGACGGCTCGAACGCCGCCTTCCAGATAGAGGGCGTTGACGAGGCCGATCCCCGGGTAATCGCGCGGCGAAAGATGCGGGCAAAAGGCCGCGGCGTCGATGAACACCGCGTGACCGCCGGGCGGCCGCACCAGAGGAATGCCGCGCTCGATGAGCCTTTGGGCGAGATAGACCACAGTGGCGTGGCGGTAGCGTTGGTAATCCTCCTCGAGCGCCTCCATCAGCCCGACCGAGATCGCCTCGAGATCGCGGCCGGCAAGACCGCCATAGGTCGGAAACCCCTCGGTCAGAATCAGGAGATTGCGGAAGTCTTCCGCCCATTTATCGTCGTTGCAGCCGAAGAACCCGCCGATATTGGCCAGACCATCCTTCTTCGCGCTCATCGTCGCGCCATCGGCGAGCGAGAACATGTCGCGAGCGATCTCGAGAAGGTTCTTGTCGCCACAACCGGCTTCATGCTGATTGATGAAATAGGCGTTCTCGGCGAAGCGGCAGGCGTCGAGGATCAGCGGAACGCCGTGTTTCTTCAGCAATCGCCTGGCATCGCGAATGTTTTGCAGGGATACGGGCTGTCCCCCACCGGTATTGTTGGTGATGGTGATCATGCAGAAGGGGATCTTCTGCGCGCCCTCGGCCTCGATCAGGCGCTCCAGCTCGGAGAGGTCGATGTCGCCCTTGAAGCGCTGCTCGGAATAAAGGTTGCGGCCCTCGCGCGTCAGCAGATCGACCGCTTTGGCGCCCACATATTCGATATTGGCGCGCGTCGTGTCGAAATGGCTGTTGTTGGGGACGATATCTCCCGGCTTGAGGCGCGTCGCCGCGAGGATGCGCTCCGCGGCGCGTCCTTGATGGGTTGGGAAGACGTGTTTGAAACCGGTGATGTCGCGCACGACGCGGTCAAAACGACGCCAGGAAGCGCTTCCGGCGTAGCTTTCATCTCCCAGCATCAAAGCAGCCCACTGCCGGTCCGACATGGCGCCCGTGCCGCTGTCGGTCAGAAGATCGATCGTCACATCCTCGGCGGCAAGCAGGAAGATGTTGTTGTGCGCCGAGGCAAGCCGCACCTCGCGCTCTTCGCGCGTCGTCAGCGGCAAGGCCTCTGTCATCTTGATTCGGAATGGCTCGATGATCGTGCGCATCTCGCGACTCCCTGACGGACTTCGAGACCGGCTTCGTCGCCGAGCGGTCCGAGGCCCGAGAGCGGCAAACCCCGCGACAACTTACCTCGGCGGAGGATCAGCGGCGTCAAGCTTCCCTCGCGCTCGCCGGGCAGGCTCTCAGGCGCGACGGCGGGTCCCGGCGGAGCGACAGTGACGACGACGGCGCTGCTGGGCGAGAGGGCCGTTGATCGGGCGAGCGATTGATCTATCTGCCGGCCAGGGTCTTTCGACGAAACGGAGCTCCGCCAGTGACCTTTGATCGCTCTTGCCTGCGGAGGGCCGCCGCGCCGCTTTTCCTCGTGGCCATCCTCTCGCTTTTGGGCGCCGAGCGGTCTTTCGCGGTGGACCGCGGTCTGCCCGTCGGGAGGCTCGCGGTCGCCGACGCAAAGGAAGCCGCGGGGCTCGAGCCACGGGTCGAATTCCAGGAGTGGTCGACGCCGGCCAAGGGCGAGCATCCGCACGATCCGCTCGCGACGGCCGACGGCGCGATCTGGTACACGGGGCAGAGAGCCAATCTGCTCGGGCGCGTCGACCCCAGCACGGGCAAGATCAAAGAGTTCCCTTTGCGCGAGCCCAACTCCGGGCCGCACGGCCTCGTCGCCGACAAGGATGGGGCGATCTGGTTCACCGCGCAGAGCGGCGGTTACCTCGGCCGGCTCGATCCGCGAACGGGCGACGTGCGCGAGTATTTCCCCAAGGACGCGCAGAAGATCGATCCGCATACGCCGATCTTCGATCGGAGCGGCGTGCTGTGGTTCACGGCGCAGTCCGCCAATATGATCGGCCGGCTCGATCCGGCGACGGGCGAGATCGAGCTCATGCGCTCGCCCACGAGAGATTCGGCGCCCTACGGCGTCGTCGTCGGCGCCGACGGAGCGCTCTATGTCGCCGAATTCGGCGCCAACAAGATTGCGCAGATCGATCCGGCTACGCGGCGCATCGCGGAATTCGGATTGCCGAGCGAGGATGCGCGGCCGCGCCGCATCGCCGCGACCCCGGATGGTTTTATCTGGTATACGGATTTCACCCGCGGTCGGCTCGGGCGCTTGAACCCGAAAACCGGGGAAGTCGTGGATTGGCCTTCGCCCGGCGGCGTGCAATCCGGGCCGTACGGCATCGCGGTTCTCGAAGGGGACCTCTTGTACGCCGAGACGGGCTCCGAGCAGAACATGCTCGTGCGCTTCGACCCGAAGACCCGGAGCTTCGAGAGCTGGCCCATTCCGGGGGGCGGCGGGGTCGTGCGCAACATGACGGCGACGCCGGGCGGCGGTCTGGCGCTCGCGCTCAGCGGCGTGGACAAGATCGCGCTCGTTACGATAACGCGCGCGGCGCCCGGACATTGAACGCGCGCATCCACATGACCGGATTGCTTTGAGGAGATACATCCATGGCAGAGGCGAAGGTTTTTCCCGTCACCCGCACCGACGAGGAATGGCGCGCGCGATTGACGCCCGAGCAATATCAGGTGATGCGCCGCCACGGCACCGAGCCGCCGGGGAGCTGCGCGCTCAATCATGAGAAGCGCGCCGGCGTCTTCTCATGCGCGGGCTGCGACCAGAAGCTCTTCGTCTCGGGCCGCAAGTTCGAGAGCGGCACCGGCTGGCCGAGCTTTTTCGAGCCCGTCAAGGGAGCGATCGAGACCAGCCTCGACGAAAGTCATTTCATGCGCCGCATCGAGGCGCATTGCAGCCGCTGCGGCTCGCATCTCGGGCACGTCTTCCACGACGGGCCGCCGCCGACCGGCCTGCGTTATTGCATCAACGGCGTCGCGCTGAACTTTTCGCCCGAGTGAACGCCGGCTGCGACAATTTTTCTCGCCGCGCCGCGAGGGCGTGTTTCGGCGCCGAGCCGCCGCCCCGTCTCTAGGGTTGGCGGCGCCTTTCTATCGAGATGAAAAAGCATTTTTTGTCAGCGCCGCGCCCCCCGCCTGTCAGTTGTCGGGGGTCGACGCGGAGGAGTGAAAAACGCCCGAGCGCGGGGCCATCGCCCGCGCGGTGGAACGGTTAGCGATACCGTCTGTATGGGTAGGTAGTGGATAGGGGCTGACGCCTACCCAAACTGGCCGATGCGGATGGCCTCTCGCTCGTCGGCGGTGCGGGGAGGACGATCGACGCGCGGTCGTTAAGGGCGCAGAGTGCAAGGATTCCGCGATATTTCCGCTTGACGCCGCCTCGCTTGCTCCCGCATAGGGGCGGCGAAGCAGCAAAGCAGCGTGCGCCAGTTGGGCGCGCAGCGTCGTCTTGTCGCTTGATGACCGTCGGATAAAATTCTAGGGTCGCTGCATAAAGCCGACGAAAACTTTATCGTCGGCGCGGCTGCCGTCGGGGGGCGGAAGCCAAGCGCTTCACGCGTTTTACGCCCTTCCTTAACTGGCGGATCGCCCAGAGCGCCGGCAAAGAGCGCCTTTGAAACGCCGAGTCCGCCCGCGCGGCTCGTGGAGGGAGCGAGACACATTATGACGACGGCAACGCCGGCGCCGAGCGCGGCCGGAAAAAACAATCAGCACATTTCGCCCAAGTCCGACATCGAGATCTCCCAGGCCGCCAAGATGTGGCCCATCCTCGAGGTGGCGCGCGAAAAGCTCGGCGTTCCCGCGGAATATGTGCAGCCCTACGGCCATTACAAAGGCAAGATCTCGCTCGAATATCTGGAGCAGTTGAAGTCTCGCCCCGACGGGAAGCTCATTCTCGTCACCGCGATCACGCCCACGCCCGCCGGCGAGGGAAAGACCACGACGACGGTCGGTCTGACGGACGGCTTGAACTTCATCGGCAAGAAGGCCCTCTGCTGCCTGCGTGAGCCTTCGCTCGGGCCCTGCTTCGGCGTGAAGGGCGGCGCGGCCGGAGGCGGCTATGCGCAGGTCGTGCCGATGGAGGACATCAATCTCCATTTCACCGGCGACTTCCACGCGATCGGCGCAGCCAATAATCTTCTTGCCGCGCTCGTGGACAACCACATTTATTGGGGCAACGCGCTTGGCCTCGACACGCGCCGCATCTCGTGGCGCCGCGTCGTCGACATGAACGACCGCGCGCTGCGCTCGATCGTCTCCTCGCTCGGCGGCGTCTCCAACGGGTTTGCGCGTGAAGACGGTTTCGACATCACCGTGGCCTCCGAGGTCATGGCCATCTTCTGCCTCGCCTCGGACTTCGCCGATCTGCAGAAGCGCCTCGGCAACATCGTCGTCGGCCAGACGCGCGAGAAGAAGAACATCCGCGCCTCCGAGCTCAAGGCCGCGGGCTCGATGGCCGCGCTCCTGAAGGACGCCATCGCGCCCAATCTCGTGCAGACGCTCGAGAACAATCCGGCGATCATCCATGGCGGGCCCTTCGCCAACATCGCCCATGGCTGCAACTCGGCCATCGCGACCAAGGCCGGGCTGAAGCTCGCCGATTTCGTCGTGACCGAAGCGGGCTTCGGCGCCGATCTCGGCGCGGAGAAGTTCTTCGACATCAAGTGCCGCAAGGCGGGCTTGAAGCCGGACTTGACCGTCATCGTCGCGACGATCCGCGCGCTCAAGATGCATGGCGGCGTCGCCAAGGACGATCTCAAGGCCGAGAATGTCTCAGCGCTCGAGGCGGGCTTCTCGAATCTGAAGCGCCACATCGGCAATGTGAAGAAGTTCGGCGTGCCGGTGCTCGTCACCGTCAATAAGTTCTCTTCGGACACGCCGGCGGAGATGGCGGCGCTCCAGAAGCTCTGCACGGCCGAAGGCGTCGCTTGCGTCGTCGCCGACAATTGGGGCTCGGGCGGCGAAGGCGCGGCGGAACTCGCCCGCGCCGCGGTCGCGACGATCGAGAAGCAGCCGTCGAACTTCAAGCCGCTTTATGCCGACGATCTGCCTCTGCCGGAGAAGCTTCGCACGATCGCGCGCGAGCTCTACGGCGCGGCCGACATTTCCTACGACTCGAGCATCAAGTCGCGCTTCGCGGAGCTAGAGAAGGAAGGCTTCGGTCGTTTACCCGTCTGCGTCGCGAAGACGCAATACAGCTTCTCGACCGACGCCAACGCCAAGGGCGCGCCCTCGGGTCATGTGATCCCGGTGCGCGAGCTGCGGCTTTCGGCCGGGGCCGAGTTCATTGTCGCGGTCTGCGGCGACATCATGACCATGCCGGGCCTGCCCAAGGTTCCGGCGGCCAACAACATCGAAGTCGGATCGGACGGGCGCATACAGGGCCTCTTCTGATCCAAGTCACGCGATTTCCCAACCGCCGCCGCACGCCGAGGGCTTAGGCTCAAACCGCGACGGCGGATCCACCCAAACCAGCCGAAATCGCTCGAAGGGAGCCAGATATGTCGAATTCCAGAATTCCCGGCCGCAATTTTCTCTTTGTGCCGGGCCCAACCAATCTGCCGGATCGCGTGCAGCGCGCGATGATGGTCGCCTCCGAGGACCATCGCTCGCCGGTCTTCCCTGATCTCGTGAAGCCACTGTTCCCGCAGCTTAAGAAGGTGTTCGAGACCGAGAAGGGCCACGCCTTCATCTTCCCGGCGTCGGGCACGGGCGGCTGGGAAGCGGCGATCACCAACACGCTGTCGCCCGGCGACAAGGTGCTCGCGCAGCGCTTTGGCCAATTCTCGCATCTGTGGATCGACCTGGCGAACCGTCTCGGTCTCGATGTCGTCAAGCAGGAGCGTCCCTGGGGCACCGGTAATGATCCGGAGCTGATCGAGGAGACGCTGAAGGCCGACAAGAACCACGAGATCAAGGCCGTCTTTGCCACGCACAACGAAACGGCGACCGGCGTCACCTCGGACATCGGCGCGGTGCGCAAGGCGATCGACGCCGCCAAGCATCCGGCGCTGCTCTTCGTCGACGGCGTGTCCTCGGTCGCCTCGCTCCCCTTTCACATGGACAAGTGGGGCGTCGACGTGATCGTGTCGGGCTCGCAGAAGGGCTTCATGCTGCCGGCCGGCCTCCTGCTGATGGCGGCGAGCCAGAAGGCGATCGACGCGGGCAAATCGAACAAGTCGAAGCGCGCCTATTTCGAATTCCAGGACATGATCAAGAACAACGAGACCGGCTATTTCCCCTATACGCCGTCGATCCCGTTGCTGCATGGCCTGAAGGAAGCGCTGGCGATCCTCTTCGAGGAAGGTCTCGATCAGGTCTATAAGCGCCACCACCACCTCGCCAAGGGCGTGCGCGCCGCAGTCGACGCCTGGGGTCTCAAGACCTGCGCCAAGGAGCCGAAGTGGAATTCGGACACGGTCACCGCGATCGTCGTGCCGGAAGGCTCTGACGCGGCCAAGGTCATCTCCACCGCCTATAAGCGCTACAATCTGGCGCTCGGCGCCGGCCTCTCCGAAGTCGCGGGCAAGGTGTTCCGCATCGGCCACTTGGGCGATCTCAACGAGCTGATGCTGCTCGGCGCCATCGCCGGCGCAGAGATGGCGATGCTCGACAACGGCATCAAGATCCAGCCCGGCTCGGGCGTCGCCGCCGCTCAGGCGGTCTATCGCGCCGAGCCGCTGCTGAAGGTCTAAGACGTAGGCGGTCGGCGATAGGCAGTCGGATTTGACGGCTGCCAACCGCCGACTGCCGCCCACAAAAATCTAGAACTCGCCGCGCTGGGGGAATGGGCATGTCGCACAAAATCGTCTTTCTCGACCGCGAGACTCTCGACGCCAATTTGCGCAAGCCGAATTTTCCCCACGAGTATAAGGAATATGCGCAAACCGGCTCCGCGGAGATCGTCGAGCGTCTGAAGGGCGCCGACATCTGCATCACCAACAAGGTGCCTTTGCGCGAGGATACGCTCAAGCAATTGCCCGGCCTGAAGCTCATCGCCGTCGCGGCGACCGGCACGGACGTGATCGACAAGGCCTATACGACCGCGCATGAGATCACGGTCTCCAACATCCGCAATTACGCCTTCAACACGCTGCCCGAGCATGTCTTCGCGCTGCTCTTCGCGCTGCGGCGCAATCTCGTGAACTACCACAACTCGGTGTTTCACGGGCGCTGGGGCTACAACAACCAATTCTGCTACTTCGACTATCCGATCTACGACATCGCCGGTTCGACGCTCGGCGTCATCGGATATGGCGCGCTGGGCAAGGAGATCGAGAAGCGGGCGGTTGCGCTCGGCATGAAGGTGCTCGTGAACGACGTGGTCGATCTGCCCAACAAGGCCGACGTGCCGACGCTGTTGCGCGAATCCGACATCGTCACGCTCAATCTGCCGCTGACGCCGCAAACCAAGAACATGATCGGGGCGAAAGAGCTCGCGTCGATGAAGAAGACCGCCTGCATCATCAACACGGCGCGCGGCGGCATCATCGACGAGCAGGCGCTCGCCGACGCCTTGCGCAAGGGCGTCATCGGCGGCGCCGGCATGGACGTGCTGACGGTCGAGCCGCCCAAGAATGGCAATGTGCTGCTTGATCCCACAATCCCGAACCTGATCGTCACCCCGCATGTCGCCTGGGCTTCCAAGGAGGCGATGCAGGTGCTCGCCGATCAGCTCATCGACAATATCGACGCCTATGTCGCCGGTTCGCCGCGTAACGTGGTGAGCGCCTAAAGAGATCAATCACCCGCTACGCCGTAGTAAATTGCCGGCGCAGTGGACAATCCAGGCGCCGTCAGGCGTCCGAGCGAGCGGTAGGGGCAGTCTCCCTTCTTGTTTACGTCGCAAGGACGATCGCGGGCCGTCACGGAACGAAACGCACATGACCAAAAAACTCCTTTTCCTGCTCGACACCGATGCGGTTCCCAGCGTCTTCGACACGGTCGTCGGCTATGACGGCGGCGCCGATCATGTGATCGGCTATGGCGGCGTGACGCCGGAGAACGTCGGCGCGCTCGTCGATGGCGCGATCTACACTCGCGGCCCGAAAGAAAAGCAGTTCACGGCGCTCTTCGTGGGCGGCGGCAGCATGGTGAAGGGCGAGGCGCTGTTCAAGACCGTCAAGAAGCGCTTCTTCTCCAGTTTCCGCGTTTCGACGATGCTCGATTCGAACGGCTCGAACACCACGGCCGCGGCCGGCGTCGCGCTGCTCGCCAAGGCCAAGCCGCTCGCGGGCATGAAGGCGGTCGTGCTTGCCGGCACGGGTCCCGTCGGCATGCGTGCGGCGGCGATGCTGCATATCGAGGGCGCCGAGGTCGCGCTGACCTCCCGCCAGATGGCGCGCGCAAAGGCGTCGAGCGAGGCGATCAAGGAGCGATTCGGCTTCGCGCCGACCCCGATCGAGGCCTTCGACAACGCGGCGCGCGCCGCCGCCGTCAAGGGCGCGCAGGTCGTCTTCGCCGCGGGCGCGATCGGCGTGCCGCTGCTCGACGAGAAGGACTGGCAGAACGATCCGACGATCGAGCTGCTCGCCGATTGCAACGCGCAGCCGCCCCTGGGGCTCGGCGGAGTCGAGGCGACCGACAAGGCGAAGGAGCGTCATGGCAAGATCGTCATCGGCGCGCTGGGTCTCGGCGGCCTGAAGCTGAAGCTCCATCGCGAGTGTGTGGGCAGGATGTTCGAAGCGGCCGACAAGGTATTCGACGCCGAGAACATATACGCCCAGGCCAAAGAGCTCGCTTGAACAGAGGGAACGCCGCCGTGAGCGCGAAGAACGAACAGATTGGCACTTTCCTCGATGCGCTGGCGAGCGAGAAGCCTACGCCTGGCGGCGGCGGCGCAGCGGCGATCATGGGCTCGGTCGGCGCGGCCCTCGTCTCGATGGTCGCGAACCTGACCATCGGCAAGAAGGGCTACGAGGCCCATGAGGCCGACCTGAAGGACGCAAATGCGAAGGCGGAGGCTGTGCGCGCCGAGTTGACCGCGGCGATCGACGAGGACGTCGTCGCCTTCAATTCGGTCATGGGCGCCTATGGCTTGCCGCGCGGAACGGATGAGGAGAAAGCGGCGCGCGCCGCCGCGATCCAGCAGGCGCTGAAGCTCGCGACCGACGCGCCACTGCGCGCCGTGAAGGCTTGCCACGAAGTCATCAAGCTCTCCGCGGTCGTCGCGGAAAAGGGCAATCTGAATGTGATCAGCGACGCGGGCGTCGCGGTGCTCGCCGCCAACGCCGGCCTGCGCAGCGCCGCGCTCAACGTCTTCATCAACGCAAAGTCGATCAAGGACCGCGACTTCGCCGAAACGCGTCTTGGCGAGGTCAATGCGCTGCTCGACCTCTCGGCGAAGAAAACCGAGGAAGTCTACGACGTCGTGCGCGGCAAGATCGGCTCGTGAAGCACTTCTGTTAAGGGAAGACGAGAATGGACGTCCACGAGTATCAGGCCAAGGAACTTCTGGCGAAGCACGGCGTCGCGGTGCCGCCCGGGACGATCGCCTTTAGCCCCGATCAGGCCGTCTACGCGGCCACTGAGCTTGGCGGATCGCACTGGGTCGTCAAGGCGCAGATCCATGCGGGCGCGCGCGGCAAGGCGGGGGGCGTCAAATTCTGCCGCACCTACCACGAGGTGCAGCAGGCGGCGCGCGAGCTCCTCGGCAAGCGCCTCGTCACGGCGCAGACGGGGCCCGAGGGCAAGCCCGTGCAACGCGTGTATGTCGAGCTCGCCGATCCGTTCGAGCGCGAGATCTATCTCGGCTATGTTCTCGACAGGAAGCTCGAGCGTGTGCGCGTGATCGCCTCCAAGCATGGCGGCATGGAGATCGAGGAGATCGCCAAGAACACGCCCGACGAGCTGTTGCAGGTCATCGTCGAGCCGGCGGTCGGGCTGCAGCCGTTTCAGGCGCGCGAGCTCGCCTTCCGGCTCGGCCTCAATTTGAAGCAGGTGTCGCGCGCGGTGCAGACGATTCTCGGCGCCTATCGCGCTTTTCGCGATTGCGACGCGACGATGCTCGAGATCAATCCGCTGGTCGTGACCAAGGACGACAAGGTCCTGGCGCTCGACGCGAAGATGTCCTTCGACGACAACGCGCTGTTCCGCCGGCGCAACATCGTCGACATGCAGGACGCCTCGCAGAGCGATCCGCGGGAGGCGGAGGCTCTGAAATACAATCTCAACTACATCGGACTGGACGGCGAAATCGGCTGCATCGTCAATGGCGCGGGTCTGGCGATGGCGACGATGGACATGATCAAGCACGCGGGCGCCAGTCCGGCGAATTTCCTCGACGTCGGCGGCGGCGCCTCGGCTGAGCGCGTCGCCACCGCCTTCCGGCTCGTGCTCTCCGATTCTCGCGTCAAGGCGGTGCTGGTGAACATCTTCGCCGGCATCAACCGCTGCGACTGGGTGGCGCAGGGCGTCGTCGACGCGGTGCGCGAGACGAATATCGCCGTGCCGCTCGTCGTGAGGCTTGCCGGCACCAATGTGGAGGCGGGCCGCAAGATCCTGCAGGAGAGCGGGATCAACATCATCACCGCCGAAACCCTGAAGGAGGCCGCGGAAAAAGCCGTCGCCGCCATCGGCAAGAAGGCCTGAGGACGGCGCGCGGTCGCGGAGGACAGCATGAGCATTCTGATCGACGAGACGACGCCGATCCTGGTCCAGGGCATCACCGGCGACAAGGGCAGCTTCCACACCAAGGAGATGCTCGACTACGGCAGCAAGGTCGTGGCCGGCGTCACGCCCGGCAAGGGCGGCAAGTCGGTGCATGGCGTGCCGGTCTTCAACACGGTCAAGGACGCCGTGAAGGAGACGGGAGCGACGACGAGCATCACCTTCGTCGCGCCGCCCTTCGCTGCGGACGCGATCATGGAGGCGGCCGACAGCGGCGTGAAGCTGATCTGCTCGATCACCGACGGCATTCCGGCGCAGGACATGATGCGGGTGAAGCGCTATTTCATGCGCTATCCCAAGGATCGCCGGCCCATGATGGTCGGGCCGAACTGCGCCGGCATCATCAGCCCCGGCAAGGCCATGCTCGGCATCATGCCCGGTCACATCTACAAGCAGGGCAATATCGGCCTGATCTCGCGCTCGGGCACGCTCGGCTATGAGGCGGCCTCGCAGCTCAAAGCCTTGGGCTACGGCATTTCGACCTCGGTCGGCATCGGCGGCGATCCGATCAACGGCTCCTCCTTCCTCGATCATCTCGTGCTGTTCGACAAGGATCCGGAGACGGCGGCGGTGCTGATCATCGGCGAGATCGGCGGTCCGCAGGAGGCGGAAGCCGCCGCGTGGATCAAGGACAATTTCTCCAAGCCCGTGATCGGCTTCGTCGCGGGCCTGACGGCTCCGAAGGGCCGCCGCATGGGCCACGCCGGCGCGATCATCTCGTCGACCGGCGACAGCGCGGCCGAAAAAACCGAGATCATGAGGTCCTTCGGCCTCGTGGTCGCGCCGAGTCCTTCGGAATTCGGCGAGACGGTCGCAAAGGTGTTGAAGAGCGCCTAAGGGTTTTGTCTCCGCCTGGTGGCGTGGGCAAGAGGCGGGGCGCAAAGCGCGCATCGGTGCAATTTCGCCAGACGAGCGGGGATTAAGTACGCATGAACGACGTCGCTCCCGCATCCTCGTCCGCCGCGCCTTCGGCTTTCGCGACGCGTTCCGTCAAGGAAGCCTCGGCATGGCTCGTCGAGCAGCTTCTGCTCATCGTCGAGCGGCAGTTGCCGCAGATCGCGCCCGTGCTGCGCGGCTTCTCCGCAGGCTCCAAGCTCGCCGATTACGAGATGGGCCGCACCCTGCAGGCGCAGGGCATCCTGTTTCAGCTCGTCTCGATCGCCGAGCAGGCCTATGCGATGCGCCGGCGCCGCCATATCGAGCGCGAGCGCGGGCATGATCAGCTGCTCGGCACCTTCGATCAGGTGCTCGCGGGGGCCAAGCGCGCCGGCGTCACGGCCGACGAGATCAGGGCGCAGCTGCAAACCCTGCGCATCCGGCCGGTGATCACCGCACATCCGACCGAAGCCAAGCGCGTCTCGATCCTGGAGAAAAATCGCAAGATCTATCTGCTGCTGCGCGAGCTCGAATCCACGCGCTGGACCGATCGCGAGCGCAACGCGCTCGGCGCGCAATTGCGCGATCAGGTCGAGCTTCTATTTTTGACCGGCGATCTCCATCTCGAAAAGCCCACGGTCGAGCATGAGGTCGCCTGGGGCCTGCACTTCTTCTCGGAGACGATATTCGATCTTGCTCCCGAGCTGCTCGCGACCTTCGAGCAGGCGCTCGCGAAGAATTATCCTGATGAAACCTTCGAGGTGACGCCCTTCTTCCAGTTCGGCTCCTGGATCGGCGGCGACCGCGACGGCAACCCCTTCGTCACCAATGCGGTGACGCGCCAGACAATGCGCGACAATGCGCTGGCCAGCCTGAACTACTATCGCGGCCGCACGGTCGAGCTCGGCCGCATGCTGTCGATCAGCCCGCGCGCGGCGCACATACCGCAAATGCTGCGCGACGAGCTGGAGAAGCGGCTTTCGACGTTGCGGGATTCGAGCGGCATTCGCTCGCGCAATCAGATGGAGCCCTATCGTCAGTTCTGCAGTCTCATCGTCCATAAGCTCGACCAGACCCTGCTCGCGACGCGCGGCGAGCCGACCACCGATGCGCGCTATGCCAGCGCCGACGAGCTGATCGGCGCCTTCAAGGTCATGGAGGACGCTCTCGTCGAAGGCGGCTCTCCGGCTCTGGCCACTGATCTCGTGCGGCCGCTGCGCCGGGCGGTCGAAATCTTCCGCTTCTCGACCGTGCGGCTCGACCTGCGGGAGAACACGACACGCACGACCAATGCGCTCAGCGACTTGTGGCGGGCGACGCGCGAAAACGAACCGCCGTCGGTCGACTCCGCGCAGTGGCGCGCCTGGCTCGAGGAGCAGCTGCAGACGCCGCCGCTCAGCGTCGAGGAGCGCGAGCGCTTTTCCTCGGAGACCCGCGACACGATCGAAACGTTCGAGCTCGTCGCCGAATTGCAGAGCAAGCTTGACCGCGAAGCCTTCGGCAGCTTCATCTTGTCGATGACACATAGCGTCGCCGACGTGCTCGGCGCCTATGTGCTCGCCAAGGAAGCGGGCCTCGTCAAGCAAGGCTCCAAGGGGGTCTATTGCTCGCTGCCGATCGTGCCGCTGTTCGAGACGATCGAGGATCTTCGCGACGCGCCCGGCATCATGCGCGAGCTTCTCGCCATCCCGATCGTCAAGCGCAGCGCTCAGCGCCAGGGCGATCTGCAAGAGGTGATGATCGGCTATTCGGATAGCAACAAGGACGGCGGCTTCCTGCCGTCGAACTGGGAACTCTACAAGGCGCAGGCGCGGCTCACCGCGGTCGGCGTGGAGCAGGGCGTCGCCATCGCCTTCTTTCACGGCCGCGGCGGCTCCGTCTCGCGCGGCGGCGCGCCGACGGGACACGCGATCGCCGCGCAGCCGGCCGGCTCAATCCGCGGGCGCTTCCGCGTCACGGAACAGGGCGAGGTGGTTTCGTTCAAATACGCCAATCGCGGCACCGCCGCCTATCAGATGGAGCTGCTCGCCTCGTCCGTCTTCACCCATGCGCTGAAGTCCGAGCGCGAGGAAGCCCTGATTCCCCGCGCGGAATTCGAGCAAGCCTTCGAGGACCTGTCGACCGCGGCGCTGAAGGCCTATACGGCATTCATAGGCGACGGCGATCTCGTTCTCTATTTCCAGGCCGCCTCTCCGCTCGAGGAGATTTCGCTCCTCAACATCGGCTCGCGCCCGGCGCGGCGCTTCGGCGCGAAGAGCCTTGCGGATTTGCGAGCGATTCCGTGGGTGTTCGCCTGGGCGCAGAACCGCCATGCGATCACGAGCTGGTTCGGCGTCGGCTCCGGTCTCAAGCAGTTTCTTGATGAGCGTGGCGATGAGGGCTTGGAGCTTCTGCGCCGGATGCACGAGAATTTGCGTCTCTTCCGCCTCGTGCTCGACGAGGTCGAGAAGGCGCTGATGCTGGTCGATCTCGAGATCGCCGGCAAATATGCGAGTCTCGTCGAGGACGTCGCCGTGCGCGAGAAGATCTTCGCGAAGATTGCGGCCGAGCATGAGCTCACGCGCGCCATGGTCTTGAAGGTGACGGGCGCGACGGCGCTCGGCGAGCGCTTCAAGGCCTATAAGGCGCGTCTCGACGACCGCCTGCCGACGATCGACCAAGTCAACCTCGAGCAGGTCGAGTTGCTGCGGCGCTTCCGCGGCGCCCAGGACGAAACGGCGCGGGAGCTGATCAAAATTCCGCTCCTGCTCTCCATCAGTTGCATCGCCTCTGGCCTTGGCGCCACGGGCTAACAGAAAGGAAGAGGTATATGTCTTTTACGCTCATCGAACAGGCCACGTCTCGCCTGCATCGCTCGGAGCTCGCCGTGCCGGGCTCGGCGCCGCAGATGTTCGAGAAGGCTGCACAGTCCAAGGCCGACGTGGTGTTTCTCGATCTCGAGGACGCCGTCGCGCCCGACGACAAGGAGCAGGCGCGCAAGAACATCATCCAGGGCCTCAACGACATCGATTGGGGCAAGAAGACGATGACGCTGCGCATCAACGGCCTGGACACGCATTATTGCTATCGGGACGTCGTCGACGTGCTCGAGAACTGCCCGCGCCTCGACGTCGTGCTGATCCCCAAGGTCGGCGTGCCGGAGGACGTCTATGCGATCGACATGCTGATCACGCAGATCGAGCAATATAAGAAGCGCACGAAGAAGACCGGCATCGAGATCCTGATCGAGACGGCGCTCGGCATGGCCAATGTCGAGGCGATCGCGAAGTCCTCGAAGCGTCTCGAGGCCATGTCCTTCGGCGTCGCCGACTATGCGGCCTCGACCCGCGCGCGCACGACCGTCATCGGCGGCGTGAACCCCGACTACGGCGTGCTGACGGACAAGGACAAGGGCGGCAACCGTGACTACTACTGGATGGACCAGTGGCACGCGGCGCAGACGCGCATGATGGTCGCCTGCAGAGCCTATGGCCTGCGTCCGATCGACGGGCCCTTCGGCGACTTCAACGATCCGGAAGGCTACAAAGCCGCGGCGAAGCGCGCCGCCGTGCTCGGCTATGAGGGCAAATGGGCGATCCACCCTTCCCAGATCGAGCTCGCCAACGAGGTCTTCACGCCGTCGGAGGCGGAAGTGACCAAGGCCCGCCGCATCATCGACGCGATGGCCCAGGCCGCCAAGGAAGGCAAGGGCGCGGTCTCGCTCGACGGCCGCCTGATCGACATCGCCTCGATCCGCATGGCCGAGGCGCTGATCGAAAAGGCCAATGCGATGGCGGCGTAGTCATCGGTCGCCAATGACCTTGGCGCCTTCTCCCGCTCGCGGGAGAAGGCGCAATCCTTTCAAGTCAGGATTTCATATTTTGTCGCGCCCGTCCTTCTCCCGCTCGTGCGTGGGAGAACGCAGCCCGCGAAATGAGGGCGGCGCGGACCCTCATCCGACCCTCGTTGACGCCAGGGCCACCTTCTCCCAGGAGTGGGAGAAGGAGTTGCCGATTCACTCCCCGCGCCGCGCCCCCCCGAGCGGCGGCGTGCGCGAGACGACGTTGCGCTTGAAACATTCGGGGCGCTCGCGCCAGGGCGGCACGCCGTCTTGGCTCTCGGCGTGAAGCTTCGCCGCCGTCACGATATCCTCGACATGCGGTTCCGGCTCGAGGCCCGTGATCACATAGGTCCATTTGCCGGGAGCCGTCAGCGCGACGCTCGTGGGCCGCTTGCAGATCGAGAGGCATTCGACCGCAACCACCTGGATCGAACCCGCGTCGCCGTTCTTCAAGCGTTCCTCGACCGCCTCGTAAAAAACCCGTCCCGGGCGGGCGTCGGCATCCTCGGCGCCGCGGCAGGTCACACAAACGAAAATCGTCGTCGCCGCGCTCGGCGCGCTTTGCGTCACTCTTGGCAACTCCTGAAGGTTGGGAGGGGAGGGCGCTCTCGCGCGCCTTTCGCACGGGCGCGGCCACAAACGCAAGGGGCCGCCGATCGCGCGGCGGCCCTTATCGTTGGGCGTTGCCTAACCTAGACTATTCCCGCGCCGCGGTCCGGTCACGCAGCGTCACGCTCTGCGAGGCGACATTGGCGTCTCCCGGGCCGACGCCGGGAATGCGGGCGAGCACGTCCTTGATCGGAAACTCGACCCAGGCCTGCGTCACATAGCTCTCGTGAGTATAGTCCGCGCCCGTATCGAAGAAGGTGACGCCGCGCCCGACCTTCGATTCGTCGTTGCTGAACGGCACGCCCTTCGCTGCGAGCATGTGCTTGAGGTCGTTATTGTGCCCCTTCGTCGAGAGCGTGTAGGAGCTCACGAAGAAGCCGCCGGATTTGTGCTCGCGGGCGGCCCAAAGCGCGTAGGTCTCGAGCTCGCCATAGGCGGCGTCGAGCAGCACGACGCCCCTCACCCGATTGGTCGAGGCGATGTCTCTGAGGCAGAAGGCCGCCGGCGCAAAGCCGCCGCTATAGGCGACCATGACGATCGGCATCTTCTGAAAGACGGCCTCGGAGTTGGGATCCCCGCGCAGAACGGCCAGATGATGGGCCGCCTCGTCGAGGAAGCGGCTGAAGCCGCCATGCTGCCAAAATCGGCCGGCGCTGCCGTCGCGGGCGTCGACGGCGAATTGCGGCGCGACGAGAACCGCATTGGCGCCCGAGGCCGTCACCTGCGCCGGCACCTTCTGGCGACGCAGCACGTCGCGCGACAGCGTCGCCCCGAAACCATGGAAGAACACGACCATCACGCTGGGCTTGGCGGGGTCGAAGGACTCCGGCACATGGACCAGCACGCGCGAATCGCCGAAAGTTTCGCTCTCCCAGAGAACCCTCCCGGTGTAGGACCGGTGGCCGCGCTGGCCGCCGTCCTTCACGTCCAGGAAGGCCCGGCCGCCGGGAACGACCCCGTCATAGGGGAAGGGCGCCGAGCCGAAGGCGACAAGCTTCGTCAGGCTCTCGGAAGGGCGACTGTTCATGCTCGGCGTGCCCGGCGCGACGACGCTCGCGGCGCGCTCCGGGGTCTCCTCTTCGACGGCCACGCTTCGCGAGGCCAGGCGGAGATCGGTCGGCGGGATGGCGAAGGAAACGTCCTTTGGCTGAGGCTCGGCCGCGCGCGCGTCGACCTTCTCGGGCCTCGCGCGGGCGAGCCGCTCCCTGCGCCCGCCACTGGCGGAAAGGCTCTGCGCGTCCAAGCCGCTTTCCCTTCCTTGGGCGTGCTGTTGGACATTATCGGCCGCATTGCGATCACAGGCCGAAACGAGCGTCAAGAGTCCGAGCGCTGCAACTTTGAGCAGCGCGGCGCCTCCATTGCGGGCCGGCGCATCTTTCCGCCGATTGGCGTTCAGACGCGGCTCGACGCGCAAAAAGGCATTTCGCCAACAGATCATCGCGTCAACCTTTTACGGACGCTCGGCGCAGAGGCGCTCGACTTTGCAGATTATGCGTCCTGGGTTACCAATTGCTTTCCCTCGAGCCGCGGCGCGTCGGCACGACACGCCAGCCATTGGGGTTAATCGAAATTACGCATTGCGAAGGCGGCAGGTTTATGGTGTAAATGCGATAAATTCTTGCAGGGCCCTCCGCGCGATGAACGCTCCCTCACAAAACAATACGAATGTCGCGGCAGTGTCCTTGCTCGCCGCCACAGCCATAGTCATAGCCGACATGGTCGGCGTCGGAGTTTTTACTAGCCTGGGATTTCAAGTTCAGGGGCTGTCTTCGCCGCTAGTCGTGCTGCTTCTCTGGCTCGTGGGCGGCGTCGTGGCTCTTTGCGGAGCGTTCTGCTATGCGGAGCTCGCCGCAATGTTTCCGCGTTCGAGCGGCGAATATAATTTTCTGACCCACTCCTACGGGCCCGCGATCGGCTTCCTCGCCGGCTGGCTCTCCGCGACGGTCGGCTTTTCCGCGCCGGTGGCTCTGGCGGCGATGGCGCTCGGCGAATACGCCAAGTCGTTCCTGCCTGGCGTCTCGCCGATGCTGCTCGGGCTTGGGTCGATTCTCTTCGTTTCGTCGATCCATCTGAGCGGACTTCGGCAGGGCAGCGCCTTTCAGATCGCCTCGACGGCCCTGAAGCTCGGGGTGATCGCCGCCTTCATCATCTTCGGCGCCTACGCCGGCTGGCAGGCGCCGGCGTTCGAGCTGAAGAGCGCCTTCCAGTCGGAACAGGTTTTCAGCGCGCCCTTCGCGATCAGCCTCGTCTTCGTCATGTACGCCTATTCGGGCTGGAACGCGGCGACCTATATCGTCGGAGAAATCCGCGACCCGCAGAAGAATTTGCCGCGCGCGCTGTTCGTGGGCACGGGCGTCGTGATCTTCCTCTATGTGGCGCTCAACGCGGTGTTCCTGCTCACCACGCCGATCGCGGCCCTTTCGGGCAAGATCAACGTGGCGCAGATCGCCGGCGTCAATATTTTCGGGGCGGGCGGCGGGCGCCTCGTCGACGCGCTGATCTCGATCGGCCTTGTCTCGACGGTGAGCGCGATGATGTGGATCGGCCCGCGCGTCACGATGGTGATGGGCGAAGATCTGCCGGCCTTGCGGCCTTTCGCGCAGCGCACGAAGAACGGCGCGCCGGCCTTCGCGACGCTCGTGCAGATGGCCATAGCGAGCCTGATGCTGTTCTCGCAGAGCTTTGAAGCGGTTCTCGAATTCACGCAGTTCAGCCTGACCTTCTGCTCCTTTTTGACGGTTCTCGGAATGGTGAAACTACGCTATACGCGCCCCGATCTCCCGCGGCCCTACCGAGCCTGGGGTTATCCCTTGACCCCGCTCGTCTTCCTCTCGGTGACGCTCTACATGATGTGCTATCTCCTCGAAACGCGCCCCCTGCAGTCCCTCGCCGGCCTGGCGGTCATGCTCGCCGGCCTCGTGGTTTACGCGCTCGTCTCGTCGGCGCAGCTCGGAGCCATGGCGGTCCGCCTTTCCAAGCTCCGGCTCGGGCTGATTTTCGCCCTCGCCGCGCTGGGTGGGCTCTGTCTCGCGGCTCCGAAAGCGCAAGCCGCGAGCCCGGACGACAACGCCCGCTTCCTCGCCGGCCTGCCGGTGCCGGCCGATTCGCCTCTGGCGCCTCTGACCAAGACCGCCGCCTGGGAGAATCACGCGAGGAGCTTCGATTCGGCGTTCAAGCAGGTCGACGCCACGCAGCTTTCTCACGTGCGCAACTGGGCCAAGGAAAATCTGAACCTGCCGAAGCGGCCCAACCTCTTCTATCTGTTCAGCGGCGCTGACTTCCTTTACGCGAACGCCTTCTTTCCCGACCGCAACACCTATGTGATGGCCGGGCTGGAGCCGCCGGGCACGCCGCCGGACGTGACGAAGATTCCGGAGAAGGTCATCCCCAACGCGCTGCGCGGGCTTGAGAATGCGACGCGGACGATCCTCAGGTTGAGCTACTTCATCACGTCCCAGATGTCGGGCCAGTTCAGCCTCACGCCGACGAAGGGAACGCTGCCGGTCCTCTATGTGTTCCTGGCGCGCTCGGGCAAGGTCGTCCACGACGCGCAAGTCGTGCGGCTGCTGGAGAACGGCGATATCGTCGAAGGCGAGAAGGCCCTGGATCCGGCGACCGGTGGAACCAAAGGCGCCAAGATCGTCTTCTCTTCCCCCGGGGGCCCGGATCAGACGCTCTATTATTTCCAGGCCAATGTTGCGAACGGCTCCTTCGCCAAGACCGGGCTCGACGCCCTGTTCACAAAGCTCGGGGACGGCGACGCCCTGGTCAAGAGCGCCTCCTATCTGCTGCACGGCGCGCCTTTTTCCGACGTGAGGAACTCTCTCCTCAACCACAGCAGCGCGATTCTGCAGGACGACACTGGCGTTCCCTACAGAATGTATGGGGCGGGCTGGACGGTGAAGCCCTTCGGCCACTATTCGCGCCCGATTCCGGTCTTCCGTTACGCCTGGCAGGGGGATTTGGCGAAGCTCTATCAGAGGGAGGCGCCCGCGGCGCTGCCCTTCGGCATCAGCTACCGCTGGCGGCCGAATGAATCGAGCCTGATCCTCGCCACAAAGAAGGAAGTCAAGGCTGCGGCTGCGCCAGCACCCGCCGCCGCTCCTGGATCGGCTGCGGCCGCGCCGGCGGCTGCCGCCCCTCCGGCGCACGCCGCCGCTCCGGCGCACTGATCGGCTTCGCAAAGCCAAGTGGTCGGCGTCTCATCGGGTGGTCCGCCAGCAAGCGAACCCCCAGTGTCTGAGGCCGGCCGCGCTTGCTTCCCCAGATGACGGCCTCCTCGCCTTCCCGAATTGCGCTGGTGACCGGCGCCTCGCGCGGCGTCGGCCGCGCGCTGGCGTTGGAGCTGGCGCGAGAAGGCGCGCATGTCGTGCTGCTGGCGCGCACGATGGGAGCGCTCGAAGCGCTCGATGACGAGATTGGCTGTCTCGGCGGCGCGGCGACCCTGGTCCCTTGCGATCTCGCCGACTTCGAGGCGCTCGACCGCCTCGGCGCGGCGCTCCACGAACGCTTCGGCCGCCTCGACGCGCTCGCCTGCGTCGGCGGCCAGCTCGGGCCGCTCTCGCCTCTCGCCCATGTCGATCCGAAGGATTGGGAGAAGCTCCTCGCCGTCAATCTGACCGCCAATTGGCGGTTGTTGCGCTCGCTGGACCCGCTGCTGCGGGCTGGCCGCTCGCCGCGCGTGCTGATGATCACCTCGGGCGCGGCGCATCGCGCACGGCTCAAGCCCTATTGGGGCCCCTATGCGATTACGAAGGCGGGGCTGGAGGCGCTCGCGCGCACCTATGCTGCCGAATGCGAGAATGTTTCTGAAATCAGGGTGATGCTCGCCAATCCTGGGCCCTTGCGCACCGCGATGCGGGCCAAAGCGATGCCCGGCGAGGATCCGGCGACTTTGCGCACGCCGCAGGAATTCGCGCAAAAGGCGATGGCGCTGCTGCGGCCCGACTGGACGGAGAGCGGCCGGCTCTATGATTTCCCCACTGATCGGCTGCTCGATTTCTGCGCGCCTTCGTGAGGGGGGAGCGGCGTCTGCGCCGCCCCCTTCATTGAAGAAGCCGCGCGTCAGCCGTGGTGGTGATGCCTGCGATAGCTGTGCGGGAACACCGGCGGCGGCAAATCCGGGACATAGGTCAGCTCGAGGCTCTCGGCGCCGGCCGTGAGGCCGAAGCCTTTGCTCGAACTCGACCTCGAAGGGCTGCAGCGAGACGGTGTTGTTGTTGCCGCCGATGAGAATCGCGCCGCCGCCGCCGACGCCGACCTTGACTGTCGTCTCCGGTCCCGCATAGCTGCCTTGCAGCGCGCCGGGGCCGACATGGCCGGTCGCCGCGATCACTCCCCAGACCATCTCGCCCGGTCCATTGACGCTGACATTGGCGCCGACCTTGGTGAGCTTGCCGACATAATGCGCCGGCGCAAGGCCTTCCCTGTCGTCCTCGTAAAGGCAGTCGACGGTCTGATTCTCGACCAGTACGCCAAGCGTGTTACCCGAGAGACGGCACTGCAGCGAGCCGATGCGATCGCCGGCCAGCGCTTGGCCCGGGACGGCAACCGCAAGCAACGCCGCCCCGAGGATCGCGCCGCCCAGGCCGATCGGCCCGAGTGTGAATAGTTTGAGCATTTTTTCCCTCCACTGCAGCGCGCGGCGCATCCGCGTTTCCGCTCCAGCCGCGGCCGCAAAAGTCAGCGCAAGCGTAGCCGCGCTGCGGCTTTTACGTAACCATCCATCCCTCGAATGCAAGGCGCGGCGCTGGGCCGACGCCGCGGCGCGACGCCGCATGCCGGAAACGGGCTCCGATACGCGACGTATATCCCGATGCGCGAGGCATTGCGCGCGGGGCTGCTTGCGCTCTGATTCCAGATGTGCAAATTTGGCGCGAAGGGATCCGGTTGTCCTTTTCAATCATCTGTTTTTTAAAGGGTTACTGGGGAAGGCCGCCCGCGCTCGTTTGGTGCGCGACGTATCATAACCGCGGTTCTCCATAGCAGGAATTGTCGCCCTCGGATCAAGCCGTTATGTTTCCGATTCGAAGGACAACAGAAGAGCTGCGCCCGCCGGCGCTCGAGGTGTGGTCAATGTCGCTATCCTCCCGGTCCCGACCCGACGCGCTTCGGGTGCTGATCGTCGACGGCGATCACGCGGCGGCGAACCACTTGCGCGACGCCTTCATAGCCGACGGCTATGAGGTTGCGCTTTCGCCGACCGGCGGCGAGGCGATCGTGCTCGCAATCTCCTGGCGTCCGACGCTCGTCGTCATGGACGTGAGCCTGCCCGACATCGACGGGCTCGAGGTGATCCGTGTGCTGCGCAAGCATTCGTCCGTGGCCATCATCGCGCTTTCGGCCCGCGATTCGGAGTCGGAGAAGATCGCGACGCTCGATCGCGGCGCCAATGATTTCGTGTGCAAGCCGCCGAAGCTCGGCGAGCTGATGGCGCGCTCGCGCGCGGCCCTGCGCACGCGCGTGACGAGCGAGCCGGTGACGCTCGTCTATCAGGCCGGGCACCTGACCATCGACGCCGCCACGAGAACGGTCACGCTTCGCGGCCAGGCGCTGCGTTTCACCTCCAAGGAATTCGAGGTGCTGCATATCCTGGCCAGCGCCAACGGCCGTGTCGTCGCGCAGCGCCAGCTCATCGAGCTCGTCTGGGGCTCGGCGAGCGCTGACAGCGTGCAGTATTTGCGGGTTTTCATTGGTCGGCTGCGCGCCAAGATCGAAGACGATCCCGCCAATCCGCAACTCCTCGTTACGGAGCGCGGCGTCGGCTATCGGCTGGTGCCGGGCGGCCCCGTGCATATGGAGTGAGCGGCGAGCCGCTTCGCGCCGCGCGTTCCGCCTCGGTTCGAGCAGGCCCGCCGCGCGCGCGCAAATCTTTGCCTACAATCAGGTCGATCAGCCTAAACCGGCGGCGTGGACGCGCGGATCCGCGCGCAAGGCTCAAAACAACATATATAAACATATGCAAAAAAAATTTCATTTGTAAGGAACCTTTTGCCGACTTCGTTACAGTCGCCAAAAAGGCGGCATTCCAAAAAGCCCTGATCGCTCAGAAGATGACGCAAAAGCAAAAGCTTATGCGTTTTGTGTTGCATTTAAGACACAGACTCTCAGGAATCGTAAGGCCAGCGTAGACCTTGCCGCGCGAGAGCGGAAAATTCGTTATCTCTTCTCCCTCAATAAGCCTGCGTCGTTTATGTTCGCAGTCATATCCGCCTCTTCGTCGCCTCCTGCGGCAGTCGGGTCCCGCTCGTTAACTATCATCGTAAGTGGGTATCCCCTTCACTGACCTGAGGCTGCGGAATTGGTTGGATTTGTTGGTTTTCCTATGATGGAGCGGTAGGGCGCTGGGTCGATGGCGACGGCTTGCTCAACGAGTTTGTGGAACAGAAGGCCCCTGGCATTCGAGCGTCGGCGGTTGAAGCGGAAGGTGAACTCGTCGAGGTAGTAGTCGAGATGCTGGCGCTGAACGCCGCCCTGATGCGTGCCGAGGAGCCAGCGCTTCAAGAGCGAGGCGACCTTGTGCACGCGCGGCATGACCTCGTGCGCGGGATCGGAACCGGCGCTGATGACGCTGACCTTGTGCTTGTAGCCGGCTGCTTCGAGCCTGGCATAACCTCTCCAGCCATCGGTGTGGATGGTGGCTCCGGACACGACCGCGTTGCGAACGAAGGGCAGCAGGCTGTCCGCCGACACGTCCTCGATCCGGCGCAGTCGGATGCGGCCGATGCCCTGGCCGCTCTCCTCGGCTGCAATCGCGACAATGGCTTTGCACTCGATCTCTCGGCCCCCTTTGTCCTTTTCCGGGCCGCCAACATAGGTTTCGTCGATCTCGACCGTTCCGCTGAGCGCGTCGCGGCCAGGCCGCACCATGGCCCGGCGCAGCTTGTGCAGCCAAGTCCAGGCCGCTCATAGCTGCCGAGCCCAAGCGCCCGCTGCAGTCCGAGCGCGCTGACGCCGTTCTTCTGGCTCGTCACGAACCACATGGCCATGAACCAGGTCCGCAGCGGCTTGCGCGTGCCCTCGAAAATCGTCCCCGCGGTGAGCGACGTGCGCGCGTGACAGCTGCGGCAGCGAAGCAGTTTGTCCGACATCGCCCAAGGCGCGCCGCACATGCCGCAATGCGGGCAGACGAAGCCCTTCGGCCAGCGCACGCGTCGAATGTACTCCCGACACGCCTCATCGTCTCGGAACCACTCGTCGATCTCTTGGAACGTGCGAGGGTAATCGATACCGGCTACGGGATGCGAGTAACCGTCCATCCGCGCCAGATAGCACCCCGGTTGAGGTCAGTGAAGGGGATACCCCCTTCATCGTAAACTTAAAGCCGAATTAAGAGCGCCGGCCGCCGGATCCGCTCATCGTGCCGCCGGCCCTGGCCCTAAGCGCCGAATTGTCGTGACGTCTCGACGGGCGTTTGTTCATGGCTCGCGGCTGTCGCCGCTCTTTTAGGCAGAATGACCCCAAGAATAGGCTTTTCGCTGTTACGCGGAGGGGTTCCCTGCCGGCGAAAACATAATGGAAGCCTGGCCATAGACACGGCAACTTCATGACAGCGCTGAATTTCGCTGAACTCGAGATGAGGGGAGAACCTCAATGTCCAAATTACGCGTGTCCCTGATCGCGCTCGTCGCGGCAATGCCAAGCCTGGGCTTGGCGGCCGACCTGCCTTCCAAAAAGGCCCCCGTCGTGCCCGTGGCGCCCTTCTCCTGGGACGGCTGGTACGTCGGTTCCTCCTTCGGCTACGGCTTCGCCAACACATGGGAGACGGGCTGGGACGCGCTGCCGGGCTCGTTTGGAGCCGGCGCGGGCGCCGGCCTCACCGGCCCCGCGTGGTATCAGCAAAAATATAATCCGCGCGGCCTGCAGACCGACTTCCACGCCGGATATCTCAAGCAGTGGGATCATTTCGTCCTCGGCGGCGAGTTCGACATCGGCTTCGCGACCGGTCAGACGAACAAGACGGTTTTCAACAACTTGCTGAACACCGTCATGCCGGGCGGCACGGTCGGTTTCCCGGTCTTCCCGCCCGGACAGTTCCTGACGGTTCCCGCGGGCCCCGCGCCCTTCCAGACCAACATCCAGCAAAACTGGAACATCTCGCTCATCGGCAAAGCCGGCTATGCCGACGGCCGCGCGCTCTATTACCTCTTGGGCGGTGTCGTGAGCGGCGGCTATGACGTGCGCCACAACTACTGGGGCATGCCGAGCTTCTACCAGTCCTTCGGCTATGCGACGCTGAACCCCAACAACGACATCAGCGACATCGAGCGCTTCGGCTGGACGGCCGGCGCGGGACTCGAATACGCCTTCACCAATGAATGGTCGGCGAACATCGAATATCGCCACGTCGATCTCGGCAACGCGCATGTGACTTCGACCGGCAACCAGAACTCCGGGCTCAACCTTCCCGGCCAGAGCGCCCTCACCGCCGCCAGAGTCGGCGGCGTGCCGGGCGGCGGCATCTTCGGCCTGAACTTCACCGAGCGCTTGACCGAGGACAATCTCCGCCTCGGCCTCAACTATCACTTCAACGGCACGCCGGCGCCGGTCGCCGCGCCGGAGCCCGCGCCGAAGGGGCCGACGAAGAAGGAGCCGCCGAAGGTCGCGGCCGAGCCCGATCCGAGCTTCATCGGCCGCCTCTATCACGCCTATGCGGATGAATGGGGCCTGGGCTACCCGCCCGACGATCCGTCGGCGCCGCCGAGCCGCCGCAGCTATTTCCCGCCGGCGCCGGTCACCTCGGGGCCCTATCCCTTCACCGAATGGCCGATGGGCGGCAGCAACTACATCGGCGCGACGACCCCGAACTCGATCGACAGCCCGCTGATGAAGGCCCTCGGCCCCACGGCGGTGGGTAAAACGCTCCAGGACTGGCACATCCAGGTCTACGGCTGGGTCAATCCGGGCTTCAACGTCTCCAACATGCGGACTCTGCCCGGACAGGTCACCGGCGGCAACTTCCCGGCGGCTTACGCCTATCAGCCCAACCTGCTGCAGCTCGACCAGTTCGTGACGATCATCGAGCGCCTGCCCGACACGGTGCAGCAGGATCACATCGACTGGGGCTTCCGCCTGTCGCCGCTCTTTGGCGAGACCTATCGCTACACGACGTCGCTCGGCATCCTCAGCGACCAGCTGCAGAAGTGGAACAAGTTCGCGGGCTTCGACGCGCCGATGATCTACGGCGAGCTCTATGTGCCGGGGATCTTCGAAGGCCTGATGCTGCGCCTCGGCCGCTTCATCTCGGTGCCGGACATCGAGGCGCAGCTCGCGCCCAACAACTACATGTATTCGCACTCCATGACCTACGGCTACGACAACTACACCACGACGGGCCTGGAGACCACTTGGCAGCTCACCAAGAACTGGACGGTGCAGGCGGGTATCCTGATCGGCACCGACTCGAATATCTGGAACGGCCGGCAGGTGAGCTACCCGGCGTTGCTGGCGGGCTCCGTCTACTCGCTCACGCCGGGGATCTGGTCCACGGTTCCGGCCGGCTATCTGTCGGCGGGACAGGCGGCCTACAATGGCCAGAACGACAACGGCATCCAGCCGACCGCGACGGCCTGTATCCGCTATCAGACGGACAATGCGTATAACGCCATCTACTCCTGTCTGAATGGCATCAACACCGGAGGCTATGGTTACAACAACCTGCAGCAGTTCACGACGACCTTCTACCACAAGTTCAACGACCAGTGGCACTTCGACGTCGAATTCTGGCACATGCATACGGACTCGACGCCGAACTTCGCATCGCCGCTTTTCGGCGCCACGCCCTATCCGTGGTTCCATATGCTCAACGGCTACAACGGCGCGATCTGCCCGACCGACTTGAACTCGCACTGCACGGCGCGTGAATGGTCGATCCTGACCTATCTGAACTGGGAATTCTCGCCTCAGGACAACCTCTCCTGGCGCGCGGAATACTTCGATGACATCACGGGTCAGCGCACGGGCTTCAAGACCTCCTACTTCAACTACGCGATGGGCTGGCAGCACTGGCTGACCCCGACCATCACGCTGCGTCCGGAAGTGGCCTTCTACAACTCTCTGAAGACCCCGGCCTTCGAGAACGGCACGAAGAGCCATGCGACGATCTTCTCCGCCGACCTGATCTGGCACTACTAGTTGGGGATCGGAGAACAGGGAAAACGAGCGGCGGCGCCTTCGGGCGCCGCCGTTTTTTTGGCGCCAGCCTCGTCCATAAGCTGGAAGAGAGCCGACGGCAGCGACGACGAGGCGTTATAGGGTTCGGAAGGCGTTCGCGGGGCGGCGTTGGGAGATCGGAGAAACTGATGCGTAAAATCATCCTCGCGCTCGCCGTAATGGGCGTCCTTGGCCCCGTTGCGTCGCTCGCCCAGCAGAACGACGACCTTCTGGTCTCGACAGCGCGCGAATGGGGCGGCGATAACGGAGTCTTCACCTGCGATCAGTGGCGCGGCTATATGACGAAGCTCTATCGTCTCGCAGACCCCAAGAAGCGCGGCTATATCGACGAGAAGAGCTTCGCGGTCATCCCGAGGACGAGCTCGGTCTTCGCTTCGGCGAGTTTCGATTATTTCGACGAAGCCGGCAAAGGCCGGGTGACGAAGGAACAGTTCCTCGATTTCCAAAGCCCCTTCTTCGCGCGCTTCGACAGGAAGCATAACTGCCACGTCACCTATGAGGACATCCGGTCCGTCAATGCGGCGGCGGCGGCCTCGAATGCGCCCATGAAGCATCGCGGGGCCAGCGGCGGCGGAAAAAACGGCTCGGGAGATGGGCTCGGCGGCGGCTTCGGCTGGCGCGACAACCCGCAACAATAGGGCCGAAAGCTCGGGCTTTCGGCGCCCTCTACTTCCTCGCCTCCTCCAGCAGCGGGTGGTCCGGCCAGCAACGGCGGTCCTCGATCGTCTCGCGCTCGCGCGAGCGCGTCATAAGCCATTCGGGCATGGCCTCGAGGCGGGAGAGATAATTCGCGCCATTGCTTCTGGGCGCGCTCTTTCGCCAGCTCGTGAGAAAATTGCAGTCGCTGATCGCATAGGCCGGGAGAAACGCGCGCGCGATCTCGAGGCCCGGCGTCGCCGCGCCAAGGAGGACGATCATCCCGGCCGCGAGCGCGAGCCCGCTCTTTTCTTTCGCGTGCAGCAACGAGGCGCAGAGGCGCGCGAAGGCGAAGGCGAGCAGAAAGAGCGGCGGGATCGACGCCCGCATCGCGAGATCGTTGGAATGGCCGAATTCGAAGGCCGGCAGGATCAAGAGCACGGCAAGCGCGGCTGCGAGCGCTCTCCGGTCGCAGCGCTCGATTCGGTTCCAGTTGCAAGCGATGAGCAGGCCTTGCGGAATCTCGACGAGCAGGAAAAGGCCATAGAGCAGCCAGTAATCCGGAAGGCTCAAAAGCAGCCGATGCGGATTGTCGCCGGCGTCGCGGGTGAGGAAAAAGGCCATCGGCAGGAAGCAGAGCCCCGAGAAGAGCGCGAGGAGCGGACGCGGCGCGAGTAGGGCGCGCGGCCCCTGCGCGAGGCCGAGGAGGCCGAGGGCGGGCAGGGCGCCGACCATCGGCAGCGGCGCCCAGAAAAGGAGCGGCGCGAAAGAGGCGAGCAGCGCGGCGAAGTCGATCTCGCGCCGGGCGTGCAGTAGAATCAAGAGGGCGATCCGCCAGCCGGGCAGGGCGTGATTGGGCGCCCAGAAGAGCTGCGTGACGTGGCTCGAATATTGGACATAGCCCGCCCACCATTCGATGTGGCCGATGTGCGGCCAGACGCCCTCTTGCAGCCAGCGCGACGCCGCCATGACGAGGGTCGGAATAATGTCGAGGCCGCTGAAGGCGACCATCAGCAGCACGACGAGAACTGAGTGCGGCCGCGCGACGCGCGCCAGGAGATAGAGGATCGAGGCGAGGAGCGTCGTGTTCTGCGCGAGCAGCGCGAGATGAGCGGCGTGGAGACCGAAGGATCGGCCGACCAGCGCCGGCGTCATATACATGCCGAGCGGCGCGCGCAGCAGGTAGTCCTGGTCCTGATAGCGGTAGAAGAGCGGATAGAAACGCTGCGAGAGATCCTGCAGCACGCCGTCGCGCGCGAGCCAATCGACGTTGGCGTAAAAGAGATGCGTCTCGCCGCCGAGAAGGCAGAGCGCGAGCGCCAGGGCGAAGGCCAGGGAGAGAGCGGCGAAATCGACGGGCTCGGCCAGAGACCTCACGCCTTGCGCCGGCGGACGCCCGAGAATGGCGTGGGCGGCGGCTGAGCCCATGAGCAGCGGCAGCGCGGCTGCCGGCCCGAGCGTCAGGGCGAAGAGCATATTCGGCAGAAGGAAAAGCAGCGTCGCCAGCCGCAGAATGTCGATGTCGGCGAAAAAAGCGGCGCGGCTTGCGTCCCGCGCGACGCCGAGCGACGCGCTCGGATGCGGGTCATTGAGATCGAGACTGGACACGGCGCTCCCTCGCGGTTCGGCTGCGCGCGAAGGACTCTCGACCCGTCGCCATTAAGGCTCCGCTTCCGGCTGCGAAGTCGGCGCGAGAACGCGGCGCGAACAGGCGAAGAGAGCCGATTCGGACGCGATCCGTTCGGCTTCGACCCCAAAGCTTAAGAGTCGAGCGGCTTGGAGCGGAAGCGTCGCGTCAAAATCGGACGCCGGCTTAACCTTGACGGGCGTGGCGGAGCCGCCGGCGATTCGGCAGAGCCGGGCTTTGCCTCGGCGAAGCGCGGCCGGGTCACGGCGCGAGTCATCATCGAGAAGCCGCGCCCGGAGCCGGATGATGCGCTAGATCAAAGACTTTGGCGCAGAAAAAAATATCGCGCGCTGGCGGCGCGCCGGATTGACAAAATCCCGCCACAGAGTCCTGTCGCGAATCTCAAGATCTCGCGTCCTTAGCCGGCGGCCCGGCAAGCCCTAGTGGGGCAGAGCCTCCCCGCCGCCACATCTGGGCGAACAGAGCGCGATTCATCGTCGCCTTCCGATTCGGGCGCTGTTTGTTCGCACTGCGTTCGGATCATGAATGAAGGGCGCCGTAGGCGTTTCGTTTCGGCGCAGACGGGGCTTCGCACGCTTCCCCAAAGCTTAAGCGCCGCTGGGGCGGGGTGTGCGCCCGCTGCGGCGCTGGTCACACGAACAACGGGCGGAACCGCGGTCCCGCCCGTCGATAGTCGCCGAAGTTGTCGCGGATCGCGGCTTACGCCTTTTCGGCGCGCGCCTTGATCATCGCGCCCGCGACGATCAGGAAAGCCAGGCCGAGAAGACCCGCGCCGGGCGTGGGGCCAGGAGCGACGACGAAGCCGGTCACGAGGCCCGAGCTGTTTGCGACGGGGATGGTTTGGCCCGAAAAGCCCCGGCTGAAGACGGGATCAGCGGGATCGCTGCTGAACTCGAACCCCGGGCCCCCGGTGTAGGGAGTCGCCTCAACAATATCGAGCAGCAGATTGCCGCTGGCCGGATTGTAGGTGTACGGCGTCGAAAGCGCGATCTCGAGGACGCCCCCTGCGAGGGGCGGCAGGAGTCCGTGAAACACCGTCTCGGTGTTCGTGCCGAAATTCGCCGAGAGGGTCGTGCTCAGTCCGTTGACGGGCGCCGAGGTCTCGGAAAGCTTGATCGTGACCACGCCCGTATTGGGCGCCCCCGAGCCGGAGTACACGTAGAACTCAATGTCGTTGATGGTTTGAGTCCCGGAGAAGTCCCCTTTCGCGTACACCTGCTGGTATTCGGGAAAGCCTGCGACGCTACCGAAAGGAATGAAGTTTTGCCCGGTCGCCGGCGCGCCGATGACGAGCGTTCCCGCGCTGCCCGGCGCCACTCCGCCAAGCCAAGCGCCGAAAGCGAGGACGGCCACCGCGCCCATGATCCGATTTGAGGCCTTCATTGCTGTCTCCAATTCAGTTCTTGGCGCCGCCGCCGCCGCATCATTGCGATGACTTCACTTTGGGCTAAGTTGATTGACGAGACATATAAGAACTTATAAAGGTAAACATTAAATGAATGTGGTTAATATTTCTCTCAATGTCGGGTATTTTCAGCGAGCGTGTTCAAAATATTCCAACATATAAAACAAAGTTAGCATTTTTTACTTTCAAGCGCAGGCGGGCATTCGGCGGAGCGCGAGGGCCGCGATAGCCCCCTAATCCGACTCGAGGTTTTGCTTGTCTTTGATTCGGTTCGAAACGCAGCAAATCGATTCAAGCATCCCGACAACGCAGCCAAACGACGAAATCGACCAAATCCAAAAGAAAGCCGGGGTGTTGTAAATGCACAACAGCAAATGTTTTCGTTGCCTCCACCGGAGATGTCGCTGTCGGAATTCGCTGAGACGCTAGCCACGGGAGCGCACCCTCTGTAACGTTAGATGGAAGACAAGGCCCGCGCCCGAGAGATCGGGAGCGCGCGACGGGACCGGCGCTCAGAAAGCGCTCCTCCCGGACTCCGAACGCCGAGGGGAGGTTCACGCATGTCAGACGATTATGGCGCGCTGAGCGTCGCGCTCGACGTGAGGCCGAGCGAGGCCGGCCCGCTCGCGGACCTCTCCTTCGTCGTCAAGGAGAACATCGACGTCGAAGGCCGCGTCTCGGCCAACGGCCACCCCGACTTCGCCGCAAGCCACGCCCCCGCGCGCGCCCATGCGCCGGTGGTCGAGATGCTGCTTGCCGCGGGGGCGAGGCTCGTCGGCAAGAGCCAGATGGACGAGATGGCCTATAGTCTGATGGGCGCGAACGCCCATTACGGGACGCCCGTCAATCCACGCGCCCGAGACCGCCACCCCGGCGGCTCCTCCTCGGGCTCCGCGGTCGCGGTCGCGGCGGGGCTTTCGGATTTCGCGCTCGGCACCGACACGGCGGGCTCCTGCCGCGCGCCGGCCGCTTTTTGCGGCGTCTTCGGCTTTCGCCCGAGCCATGGCGCGCTCTCGCTTGCGGGCGTCGTGCCGCTCGCGCCGAGCTTCGACGTCGTCGGCTTTTTCGCGCGCGACGCGGCGACGTTAGAGAAGATCGGCGATGTCCTTTTGCCGCAGGACCTTGATCGCGGGCCGCTCGCGCGCGGGCTCATCCTTTCCGACGCCTTCGCGGATTGCCCGACGGCGGAGGCCGCGCGCCTCGCGGACGCCCTCAAGACGCTTGCTCCCGAACTGGGAACGCGCGAGGTCGCGCTAGAGGCGTCCTTCTCGCCGCAGGCGCTCGCGCATTTCCGCAACTACCAGGCCTACGAAGCCTGGCGTTCGCACGGCGCCTGGATCGAGCAGCGCCGCCCGCGCTTCGGGCCGGGGATCGCCGAGCGTTTCGCCTATGCAGCGACGGTCACGGAAGAGCAAAGGCAGGCGGCGCAGGCCTTTCGCGAGGAAGCGCGCGCGATAATCGACGCGTTGCTCGCAGAGGACGGCGTCTTCGTCCTGCCGACGACGCCCTTCTTCGCGCCGCGCCTCGATGAGGGCGCGGAAACGCTCGACGCTCAGCGCTATCAGATGTTTCGGCTGTTCCTCCTGGCGAGCTTCTTCGGGCTGCCGCAGGTGAGCCTGCCGCTCCCCTCAGACCCGCCGCTCGGCCTCTCGCTCATCGGACGGCGCGGGACGGATCGGGCGCTCTTGGCGCTCGCGCGCCGTCTCGCAGGACCGCCTCCCGAGCACGACGCAGGCGATGAGAAACTTTCTGCCCGCGAGCCGGACGACGCGCCATTCCCGCGCCGCTAGTGGGACTTCGATCCCCTCATCGACAAGGCGAAAATCGAGATCGGCCGCAATTGTCGCGGGCTCGCGCGAAAAACCCGAGCCCAGCGCCTTGAGATAGGCTTCCTTGGCGGTCCAGAGCCGCAGGAAGGCCTCGCCCTGTGCGACGGGCGAAAGCGCGCGCAGGAGCGACGCTTCGCTTGGATGCAGCACGCTCCAGACGGGCTCCGCCTCAATTTCGAGCGGCTCGATGTCGACGCCGACTGCGCTGGACCCGAGCGCGATCGCGCAAAAATCCGCGCGGCCAGAAACGGAGAGACAAAGCGGCGCTTGGGGGGCGAGAAGACGCGGCGCGCCCTGAGGATCGCGCCCGATCTCGACGTCGGCCGGCGCGAGCCCAAGCCGCGCCGCGACGAGACGCCTCGTTGCGGCGCGCCGACGCAGAAAAGCCTCGCGCGTTTCGCCCTTTGGCGCCTCGGCAAGATCGCGGACGTTAAGCGCGAGATCCGCCGAGTTGAGAAGGAGCGCGAAGACTTGCGCATCCGTCGTGGCGACGCGGAAATCCACGGCCCGGCCGTTCAACCTTGGCTCTCCCATGGGCGGTGGAGATAGCTCTTGATGCGCCCCGCCAGCCGATCGCGCGTCTCGCGATAGGCCTCGAGAATCGTCTCGCGCGAGCCCTGCGTGGCGGTCGGGTCGGGCGTCGGCCAATAGACGACCTCGGCGGAAAGATCGCGCGCGAATTCCAGCGCGCGGTGATGCGCCTCGGGCGACAGCGTGACGATCAAGTCGTAATTCTCGTCCTCGAGCTCTTCGAAAGTTCTCGGCCGATGGCGCGAAATGTCCATGCCGATCTCCGCCATCGCCGCGGTTGCGAAGCCGTTCGGCTCGCCGCGCTTTAAGCCCGCGGAGGCGAAGCGAATGCTGCGCCCGAAATAGTGGCGGGCGATCGTCTCAGCCATGGGCGAGCGCACGGCGTTGAGCGTGCAGGCGAAAAGCACGGACTGCGGGCGCCCGCGCGCTTTGGTTGCCGGCGGGCCTGGCGGCGGATCGGCCATCTCGCGCTAGCCCTTCCAGTGCAGCGCCGTCACCAGGGTGAAGATCCGCCGCGCCGTGTCGATGTCGATGTCCAGCTTGCCGGTCAGGCGCTCGAGCAGGAGCTGGGCGCCCTCGTTGTGCAGCCCGCGCCGGCCCATGTCGATCGCCTCGATGCGGCTTGGCGATGCGGTGCGGATCGCCGCGTAATAATTCTCGCAGACCATGAAATAGTCTTTGAGGATGCGCCGGAAGGGCGTCAGCGACAGGATGTGCGTGACGACGGGCTTGTCCTCGGCGTCGCTGACCGCGAGCATGAGCTTCGTGTCATGCAGCGAAATGTCGAGCGCATAAGGACCGCCCGCATGACCCACGACGCCGAATTGATTGTCGTCGATGAGATCGTAAATCGCGGTTTCGCGCTCATGCTCCTGATCGGCCGTGCCGCGGCCGATCGAGTTCTCGTCCAGCGTGACCCGGGAGAGGCGCCTGAGAACGCTGTCTCGCGCCACATCAGGCTCCAAGCGAGTTCAATCGGATCGAGACGGAGCGCGCATGCGCGGTGAGCCCCTCCGCCTCGCCCAGCGTCACGGCCGCGCCGCCGATGGCCCGTAGCGCTTCCGCATCGCATTTGAGGATCGAGCTTCGTTTCATGAAGTCGAGCACGTTGAGGCCCGACGAGAATCGCGCCGAGCGCGCGGTGGGGAGAACGTGATTGGAGCCGCCGACGTAATCTCCGATGGCCTCCGGCGTGTAGCCGCCGATGAAGATCGCGCCGGCGTTCCTGATCTTCGCGGCTATCGCCTCGGCGTTCTCGCAGACGAGCTCCAGATGCTCGGCGGCGATCCGATCGGCGAGCGGCAAGGCGTCCGCGAGCTTACGGACCAGGATGACCGCCCCGTAGTCCCGCCAGGAGGCGGAGGCGATCTCGTGACGCGTCAGCGTCTTGAGATGGCGCTCCACCGCGGCGACGACCGCGTCTGCGAGCGACGCGTCGTCCGTGATCAGGATCGACTGCGCCGACTCGTCGTGCTCGGCCTGGGCGAGGAGATCCGCGGCGATCCAGTCCGGATTGGCGCTCTTGTCGGCGAGGATCAGCACCTCGGAGGGGCCGGCGATCATGTCGATCCCAACTTGGCCGAACACGCGGCGCTTGGCCGCCGCCACATAGGCGTTGCCGGGACCGACGATCTTGTCCACTGCGGGAATGGTCTTGGTGCCGTAGGCGAGCGCTGCGATGGCCTGCGCGCCGCCGACGCGGTAGATTTCCTCAATGCCGGCGCGCTTGGCGGCGGCGAGCACCAGCGGCGAGACCTCGCCGCCCGGGGTCGGCACGACCATGGCGATCCGGTCGACGCCCGCGACCTTCGCCGGCGCGACGTTCATAAGCACGGAGGAGGGGTAGGCGGCGGTGCCGCCCGGGACATAGAGCCCGACCGCATCGATCGGCGTCCAGCGCCAGCCGAGCTCGACGCCGACCGGATCGGTGAAACGCAGATCCTGGGGCCGCTGCCTTTCGTGGAAGGCGAGGATCCGCTCGAGCGCGAGGTCGAGCGCGTCGAGCTGCTGTTTCGAGCAGCGGCCCTCCGCGGAATCGACCTCGGCCCTGGAGACGGCGATCCCGCTCTTCTCGAGGTCGATGCGGTCGAAGCGGCGCGAATAATCGACGAGCGCCGCGTCGCCGCGCGCGACCACATCGTCGATGATCGCCTTGACGGCGGCGTCGACGTCGGGCGCGAGATCGCGCTTCTGCGCGAGCAGCGCCTTGAAATTTTCTTCGAAATCGGGCGCTTGAGCGTCCAAACGCTGGGCCATGTCCTTCTCCCGCCCCTCCAGGGCGGTTGTCATGGCCCCGCGCCTTGGCCCTCGTCAAGCTTATGTGACGGCCGCGACGAGATTCGCCAGCGCGGACCCAGGTCGCTGAGCTGCGCCTCGACGCCGTCGACGTCGAGCGCGATCGCCGCTCCGCCCGAAAAGACGAGGCGGATTTGGCCTTCCGGCCCCGCGCCGTGGAACTCGTAAAGAATCGTGAGAAGCGCCAGCACCGCCTCCGGATTCTCGCGCGGGACGCGCAGGCAGCGGACGGCGCGAACCCCTTCGAAATGCAGCGCCGTCGCGCAGCGCTCGAGCCGGCCCTGCGTCTCGGCCTTCCAGTCGAAGCGCGCCGCGAGCAGGGCGAAGCGGCGGCTCTCTTTGAGAAAGGCGATGTCGCCGACGCGCACCGCGGCGTCCTGGAGATGCGCGGAGACGAAGGCGAGGTCTTCTGAGTCGAGCGCCTGCAGGCGGAGCGGCGTAGAATCGGAAAGGCGGTCGGCGGCGGACATGAAGCTTCTCCTTAAGCCTATTTGGCGGTCGCACCGCTCGTCCGCAAGGCTGCACCGGATTGGGGTCTCGGCAAATCGCGCAGGGCTAAAAGAATAAATAGTATCATTAAGTTAGATCGAGTTCCGGCGAAGCGCCCCGAGCGGGGGCTCGCGTCCCGTCCAGAATTGTGGCTCAATGCGCTGCGGACGGCGTTGAGGCGGGAGGAGCAGGTGTCGAAATGCACTCGAATCCGAAATTCTGGGCGCTCGCGGTGGCGTTTTTCATCCTGATTTATCTCGCGGGCGTGAACATCGTCGTGAAATTCAATATGCTTTTGCATCTCGCGGAGAACGGCTAGATCAGGCTGCGTTCAGGCGGGGTCGCCTGAACGCAGGGAAGCTGGTCGAGCTTCCGAAAGGGTGGAACGCGCTTGGCGCGAATGACCGGCTCTCATTTTTTCGCGCCGCGCTCCCGCGCGCCCCGCCAGGGCGAAAGCCCTTTTCCATGACGCAGTGGACTCCCGATCAGGATCAGGCGTTGAAGGCCGCGGCGAGATGGCTCGAGACGCGATCCTCGCCGCAGATCTTCCGCCTCTTCGGCTTCGCCGGAACCGGCAAGTCGACGCTCGCGCGCCATCTCGCCGCCCATGTCGACGGGCCGGTCTCCTTCGCCGCCTTCACCGGCAAAGCCGCGCTCGTCATGCGCTCCAAGGGTTGCGACGACGCGCGCACGATCCACAGCCTGATCTACCAAGCGACTGAAAGCGAGACGGAGGAGCCGAGCTTCGTGCTCAACGAGGACAGCGAGGCGGCGCGCGCCAAGCTCATCATCGTCGACGAGTGCTCCATGGTCGACGAGGAGCTCGGTCGCGACCTGCTCTCCTTCGGGCGCAAGGTGCTGGTGCTGGGCGACCCGGCGCAGCTTCCCCCGATCAAGGGCGGCGGCTTCTTTACCGAGGCGGAGCCGGACGCGATGCTCACCGAGGTGCATCGCCAGGCCGCCGACAATCCGATCATCCGGCTCTCGATGACCGTTCGCGAGGGCGGCCGGATCGCCCCTGGCGCCTATGGCGAGACGCATGTCGTCTCGCGCGGGGAGCTCGATCCGCAGCGCGTCACGCAGGCCGACCAAGTGCTCGTCGGGATGAACAAGACCCGGCGCGCCTACAACCGACGGCTACGCGAGCTGCGCGGCTTTTCCGGCGCTTTTCCGAAGTCGGGGGAAAAGCTCGTCTGCCTGCGCAACAACCGCAAGAAGGGCCTCCTCAACGGCGCGCTCTTCACGGTGAAAAGCAGCGGCGCGCTGAGGACGAGAAAAGTCAGGATGCTGGTCGTCGCGGAGGAGGGCTCCGGCAAGCCGCAGCGCGTCGGCGTGATCCCGCAGTTCTTCGAGGACGGCGAAGGCGAGATCCCCTACGCGCTGCGCAAGGACTCCGACGAGTTCGACTTCGGCTACGCGCTCACCGTGCACAAGGCGCAAGGCTCGCAGTGGGACGACGTCGCGCTCTTCGATGAATCCTTCGCCTTCCGGGAGCATCGCGCGCGCTGGCTCTATACGGGCGTCACGCGCGCAGCAAAGCGGCTGACGCTCATCTTGTGAGCCGAAAGGCGGCCTACCGCGACCAGGCGTCCAGCGCGTCGGAGAAAACGCGTTCGCCGGAGGCGCCTTTCTCGAGATTGATCGTCGCAAGGCGGTTGTCGGAAAGCTTCAGCGGGATGTCTATGATCGCCGGCTGCCGCAGGAGCTGGACGTTGTGGGCCTCATTGGGGCCGCGCATCAGGCCGATGAGGAAATTCGACTCGTTGATCGGCACAGGAATGCCGGCGACCGGCTGGCCTCTCTGCGCGTCCGCCCGTCGCAGCTCCACATTGCCGATCTGACTGACGCCCTTCACGTCGCCGCCCTGGAACTTGAAGGCGATGTTGATCGTGTGCGAGGCCGATAGGGCCTGATCCACGTTCTTTTGAATGAGAATTGTCGCTTTGACCTTGGCGTCGGGAAATTCGACGTCGCCGCGAATGGCGGGACGAAGCTGACCGCCGTCGACGCCTCCGGTGTTCTCGAGCCGCCAGAGCACCGTGCCGCTGTAGATGTGCTCGACCTTGTCGGGCTGGTTGGGGTAGGCGACGTAGAATTCGGCTCGCTGCGCGACCGCTATCGGCGGCCCTTGGTCGGAGGCGGCGCGTTTGCGATCCGCATCGTTGACGCGGTCGCCGATCTTGCCGTGCTCGTCCGCGGCGGCGCGGCTTTCATTCGGGTTGAATTTGGCGAGATCCTCCGGCCTCTCGCGGAACCGCAGCGCCACGAAGGCGAGGAGGCCGACGAGGACGAGGGAGCCCGCCGCAAGGAGCAGGAACCAGCGCTTCTGACGAGCGGCGGGGTTCGGTTTCGCGACCGGCGCGGCCGGCCGCGGGCGCACGCTCGCCAGGGGCTCGCGCTTCTGGTCGCTCCCGACTTCCGGGGATGGCTCGGCCGAGGGCGCCGGCAGTGGAGGAGCGCTCTCCTGCGCCGGCTTCTCGGGCGCATCCGGCAGGCCCTTCACCTCCCATTCGGCTTCGAGGCGCGCCACCGCCTCGTCGAGCGCATGCTCCTCGGCGGCGATGACCTCCTCGGCGACGGGAGGCTTTATGGCGCGCAGCTGATTGAGAAGCGCCCGGCGCGCCAGGTCATAGACCGCCTTCCGCGTCTGCGGCGTCGACTGCTCGAGAGAGGCGACCTTGCGCGCCAATAAGGAATAATAGTCGGCCATACGTCCCCTAGACCACTGTTGCCGAAGCCGCGTCAAGCGCCGGCGCGGATGAGGGAGGGGAAGCGCTTCCTGGCCTTGCCGCCTGTCGTTCTCAGTCCCGGAACGGATTGTGAACCAGTATCGTATCGTCTCGTTCCCGACCCGTCGAGAGCAAGGCCACGGGCGCTTCGATCAGCTCCTCGATGCGTCGAACGTATTTGATCGCCTGGGCGGGCAGATCGACCCAGGAGCGGGCGCGCCCGGTCTCGCCTTTCCAGCCCTCGATCGACTCATAGACCGGCTTCACCCGCGCCTGCGCCGATTGCGAGGCCGGCAAGCGGTCGATGCGCGCGCCGTCGAGCTCGTATTGCGTGCAGATCTTGATCTCCTCGAAACCGTCGAGAATGTCGAGCTTCGTCAGCGCCACGCCGTTGATGCCGGAAGTCTTGACGGCCTGGCGCGTGAGCACGGCGTCGAACCAGCCGCAGCGCCGGCGTCGTCCCGTATTCGTGCCGAACTCGGCGCCGCGGTCGCCGATGAGCTCGCCGATCGCGTCGTTGAGCTCGCTCGGAAAAGGCCCGCCGCCGACCCGCGTCGTGTAGGCCTTGGCGATGCCGAGCACATAATTGATCGCGCCCAGCCCCAACCCCGACCCCGCGGCCGCGGAGGAGGCCACCGTGTTCGAGGAGGTCACGTAAGGGTAGGTGCCGTGATCGACGTCGAGCAGCACGCCCTGCGCGCCCTCGAACAGGATTCGCTTGCCGGCGCGCCGCTCGTCCTCGAGCAGTCGCCAGACGGCCGCCATGAACGGCAGAATCCGGGGCGCGACGCTCAGAAGCTCCTCGCGCAGGCTCGCCGCCGCGATTTCGGGCAGACCGAGGCCGCGACGCAGCGGATTGTGATGGGCGAGCGCCCGCGCGATCTTCTCGTCGAGCGTGTCCGGCTCGGCGAGGTCGACAAGTCGAATCGCCCGCCGGCCGACCTTGTCCTCATAGGCCGGACCGATGCCGCGCTTCGTCGTGCCGATCTTGACGCCCTCACTCGCGCTCTCCTCGCGGTAGGCGTCCAGTTCGCGATGGAGCGAGAGAATCAGCGGGGCGTTTTCGGCGATCTTCAGATTCGCGGGGGTGATCGCGACGCCCTGCTCGCGCAGCCGCTCGATCTCGCCGAGGAGAAAATGCGGGTCGACGACGACGCCATTGCCGATCACGGAAAGCTTGCCCGCCCTGACGATGCCGGACGGAAGCAGCGCGAGCTTATAGGTCACCCCGTCGATGACCAGCGTATGGCCAGCGTTGTGGCCGCCCTGAAAGCGCACGACGACATCCGCTTCGAGCGAAAGCCAGTCGACGATCTTCCCCTTGCCTTCGTCGCCCCATTGGGCGCCCACGACCGCGACATTCGCCATGGTCTTTTGGTTAATTCCCCTTTTGCTGCGGCCTCTAGCGCGCTCGTCCCCCGAACGGAGTCGTTCGAGCGAGAAGAAGTCGCGCTAAATCAAGGTGCTGGAGTGAATTTCGATCGCGAAAGTCTGTCAACTTTTGCGTCAATCCGCTCCAGCCAGCCGCACGAAAAAAGCCCCGGCGGCAGGGCCAGGGCTCGTCGAAGCGTTTTCATACCGCAACCCAACGGGCCGGTAAAGCGCTCCTTCGGAGCACGGGAGCGCACACCAAACTTTCATTTATAAAGCAGTCTTTAAATAGATTCGTTGTTGAATGTCGTCGCGGCGCGCTGCCCTAGCGCGGCCTGTGTCTCGAATGTGTCTGGCGCGGAGAGCTTCGTTGCTTTGCGCCGAAAAAGCCCGCCCTCGCATCTCGTGGCGCGGGGAAAGGTGAGTTCGAGGTGTGGCGCCGGCGCCACAGGGGGCGAAAATTTGACGACACGGCGCCAAATTTTTGTCGTTTGTGATTAGGGAACGATAGTCAGCTTTGTGCATTCATTCTAAGCTGCGCGCGAGATGAATTCAGCGCCGGCTGACTTTGCGAGAGGAGACGCAGAATGCGGGTGCATGGTCGCAGTGGACATTTGGCGCGCTTGAGAACAGCGGGCGCGGCAGTCGTGGTGTTGGCGCTCGGCGCCGCGCCGGCTCCGGCCTCTGCGGAGGGGCTGTTCTCCTGGTTGTTCGGGGGAGGACAGCAGCAGCGTTTCCAGCCTTCGCCGAGCACGACGATGCGTTCGATGCGCTACCGCGCCGCGCATAGGCCGTCGACGCACAACGCGCAAACGTCGCCGGACGTCGACCCGATCCCCTCCTCGCTCGCCGCAGCCAAGGTCTCTTCCGCCTCGACGAAATCTTCGTCCTCTCCGACCAAATCCGGGGGCGTCGACTCGGCGCGCCCGCTGTTCGTGGTCGTCTCGCTCAACGATGAGCACATCAGGGTCTATGACGATCACGGACTCGTGACCAGCTCGATCATTTCGACCGGCGTTCCGGGTCACCCGACGCCGAAGGGCGTCTTCACGATCCTCGGGCGCGAGCGCTTTCATGCGTCCAATCTCTACTCCGGCGCGCCGATGCCGTACATGCAGCGCGTGACCTGGTCAGGCGTCGCCATGCATGTCGGCGTCGTGACGGGCCATCCCGCTTCTCACGGCTGCATCCGTCTGCCCGCCGCCTTCGCCGTCAAACTCTGGGGCATGACCAAGATCGGCGAACGCGTCATCATCACGCCCAGCGACGTGGAGCCCGAGGGATTCTCGAGTCCGCTGCTTCCGACAGCGAAAATGTATCCGCGACCGGAGGAGGCGGCCCCGTCCGCCGCGCCGGTCGTCGCGGCTCAGACGCCGACGCCCGTGACCGCCCCCGTGACCGCCGAGGCCAAGGTGGGCGCGTCCGGCGCGACGGAGCCGACGATGGCGACCGCTTCCGCGGCGAACGAGAGCGCCAAGCCGGCGACGGCTTCCGCGGCGAGCGAGGGCGGCAAGCCTGCCGCCACCGCTCAAGCGCCGGTCGTTCAAGCCTTGGCCGAGGCGCGCCCCCTCAACCCGAAGGAATGGGCCGCGCGCATAAAGTCCAAAGCCGCCGCCGACCAGGTCGCGGCGGTGAAGGCCGCGAAGCAGGCTGCGGCCGCGCTGGCCGCACTGGGAACGGAGACGGCGCGGCTCGGCGGTGCGCTCAGGACGGCGGAAGCGGGGTTGGCCGCAGCGCGGGCCCGGTCCGACGCGGCAGCGAGGGCCTTCGAGAACGCCGAGGCCGCTCTCGCCGCGCGTCAGCGCGAGTTGACGGTGGCGATGGACGAGCCGACGAAGTCCGAGGCCGATCCGCTCAGCAAGGCCAAGACCGCCATGCTCGCCAAGGGCTTGGAAGGCGCGGTGGCGGCCAAGGATGCGGCGGCTCAGGCGAAGGCCAAGGCCGAAGCCGATCTCGAAACGGCCTCCGCGACAGAGGATCAGGCGCGTTCCGCTTACGAGGCCCAGGCTGCTCTGCACGACGAGCTCTCCGGGCGTCTGAGGGCGGCGACCGAGGCGCAGAACTCGGCCGCGCACGCCGAGAAGGAGGCGATCCAGCGGCTCGCGCCCATCTCCGTGCTGATCAGCAAGCGGGATCACAAGATCTATGTGCGGCAGGGCCTCGCGCCGCTCTTCGACGCGCCGGCCACGATACGCGATCCCGAACGGCCCCTCGGCACGCATCTCTTCATCGCGACGGGCGTGAAGGAGGGCGGAAGCGCCCTGAACTGGACCGTCCTCACTCTGCCCGACGCAGGCGGGGTGGATCCGCAGGATCAATCGCGGCACAGGAGAAGATGGGTGCAGGCGGAGCCGGCGGTGGTTTCGCACCTTGGGCCGTCCAGCCCCGCCGAGGCGCTGGAGCGCGTCGAGATCGCGCAGGACGTCCGCGACCGCATCGCGGAGCGCCTCTGGGCGGGCGGATCGATCATCGTTTCCGATCGGCCGGTCAGCAACGAGACCAGCGCCGTCGGCACGGATCTCACGGTCAAAGTTCGCTGAACTTATCCAGGACGCGCGCCTTCGCTGAAGGCGCGCGTTTCTCGATCGGCGAGATTGAGAACGCGTTCGACTCCGAGGCGCCTCAACGCGCTTTAGCGGCGTCCCGAGGCCTTGTCTTCAGTCATTTTCCACGAACGCCACATCAACGATGTCGACGAAATTACTTAGAGTTTGTCCGGAAGGATCACGCTGGATTGCATAGCTTTCGCAGCATGAGGCGGATGGAGGCGAGGCGCAGGAAGGCCAGCGCCCTGCGCGACAGGCATTCCCAGTCCTTGGCGAGCCTGCGGCATCTGCCAAGCCATGAGAACGTCCGTTCCACGATCCAGCGCTTGGGCAAAACGACGAAGCCTTGCGCCTGATCTGAGCGCTTGACGATCTCGACGTTTACGTCGGCGATCACCTTGTCGATAGCCGTTCGAAACTCCGGCCCTTGATAACCGCCGTCGGCGTAGAGCTTCAACAGGAACGGGAAAGCCCCAAACAACGTCGCCATCACCAGCACGCCGCCGTCGCGGTCCTGAATGTCGGCCGGGTGCACGAGCGCGTGCATCAGCAAGCCCTGCGTATCGACGAGGATATGTCGCTTCTTGCCCTTGATCTTCTTGCCCGCGTCATAGCCGCAAGGGTCGATGCAGGCCCCCCTTTTTCTGCGCTCTTCACGCTTTGGCTGTCGATGATGGCCGCTGTCGGGCTCGCTTCGCGTCCCGCCTGTTCGCGGCATTTGACGTAAAGCTCCCAATGGATGCGGTTGAGCGTCCCATCCCAATCCCAAAGGTCGAAATAGTCGTAGACCGTGCTCTTTGGCGGCAAATCCTGCGGGATCGCTCGCCATTGGCAGCCCGTGCTGAGCACGTAGAGGAGACCGTTGACCACCTCGCGCAGGTTCACCGTGCGCTTGGCGCCGCCGCGCTTGGCCGGAGGCAGCAGCGGCTCCACCTGCGCCCATTCCTCGTCGGTCAAATCGCTCGGATAACGCAACTTGCTCCGGTCATAGCGACCCCGATTTTCGTCCGTCCACATCGGCCAGCTCCCAACGAATCGTGCTGACCCATGGAATCACAAGTGACTCATAGGACTCAACATGTTCGCGGACGGGCTCTTAGTATCTTGAGCGCCGTTCCGCACTCTTGTTCGGTTAAGCTTCGGTCTGGATACACGGCGTCGCCAATGACGGTAAACGGTACGTTGAACCAATAAGCGTCGATTGCCGAAGCGATGATCGTCGACTCGAGGCCGCCGCCTATCATGATAATGGACGGCGAGCCAATATCGTTATGGAAGCAGCGAAACTTTTCATTTCGCAAAATGGAACAGCGAACGCTCTCGAACACCCGCTCGCCTGCGGCGAAATCCTCAGGACTCGCCTGACCGTCAACCTGCGCGTGATCCCGATCGGAACGCACGGCCGTAAACGGGGCTTCCCTCGCCTCCCAAAGCTTGATGAGCCTAAAGACATTGGCGCCGGCCCGGCTTGCGAGGTCGGCTGCCGAGCCCTTGCCAAACGCGGGGCTCCGGACGCAAACCAACAAGGGTTGCTGTCTCAATCCCCGTACGGCTCGAAAATTAAAAATCATGCTGCAATCGCTTTCGGACCGGATCCGCCCATCTGCTTGCTAGAGCGCCTTCGGAGAATTCAGAGGCGAACGCGCTTTAAATCTTATTGATACATCCCGTCGAGCCGAGGATTATTGGATAACTCAGGAGACTTCGTATTGCTTTGCGTAAGCTTGGCGGAGTCGCGCCGCCTGGATTGTCAAATCAGACGCGCAAGCATACTCACCTCCTCTACAATCCCTTCTCTCCAACTTTCGCCTGACGAGCCCAAGTCGGCCCCGCCGACCCGAGCGTCTTAGACAAAAGAAGGCCGTCGCGCTGAGCGCCGCCGGAGCCCGGGATGATGGACGAACGGTTGGAACAAATCGCTTCTCATCGTCAGCATTTCCGAAATCCGTATCGATAAACGGCCGCCGTCGCCATCCGCAATCATACGTAGAGCGAGTTCCGCAAAAGTTGAATGCCGCTAGCGATCAGAACTCGGCTAAGCGTTTCGATTTGGCGCGAATTCTTATCGCAGGAACGATTCCGTTTGAGGGATAAGCCCGCTCGCGGCAATCCAAACGACTTCGCACCGAGGCCGATCACTTCGTTTTGCTTGCACGCGCCCTCAGCTCAAAGCGCGTGTGCTTGTCCATCTTCGCCCGCGCCGACCCAGCGCGCGAAAACGACCTGCGTGTCGCCGTAGCGACGGGACTCTTCTTCGCGGAAGCCTTCGGGAAGTCCGACAGCGGCGCTCGCCGCCTCCTCGATGACGACGAGAGCGTCTGGCGCCAGCCAGCCGCCGCGCCCGAGCTCGGCCAAGGCGGGCGGGGCGAGATTCTGGCCATAGGGCGGGTCGAGAAAGGCCAATCCGAAGCGCTCAGCCTTTGGCGCGAGGCCGAGGCGCGTCGCGTCGCGCCGAAAGACGCGCGTCACGCCGCCAAGGCCGAGGGCTTCGATGTTCTGGCGCAGGAGCGCCCTCGCCTCGGCGCCGTGATCGACGAAGAGCGCGCGCGCGGCGCCGCGCGACAGCGCCTCGAGTTCGAGGGCCCCGGCGCCGGCGAAAAGATCGATGACGGCGGCGCCCTCGATCGTCCCCGCATAAGCGTGTCCGAGGATGTCGAAAATCGTCTCGCGCAGGCGGTCCGAGGTGGGGCGGATCGAGAAAAACTTCGGACCGGCGAGCCTTCGGCCGCGCAGCGCGCCCCCGACGATGCGCATCGGTCAGCGCGGCTTGCGCGGCTCGCCTCGCGGCGGCTTGCGGGAAGGCTTCGCGCCGTCCCGCGCTTTCGCGTCGCGCGGCGGCCGCTTCGTTGCGAAAGCGTCGGTTTCGCGGCGCTCGGCCGCGAAGCGGCGCGCATTGCGTGACGAGGCGGCGGGCTTTTCACCCTTGACGACGACGCGCTCGATCTGCACGGCGCGGCCCTTGCGGTCGGCGGTCGTCGCGCGCTCGATTCGCGTGCGCGGCCTTTCGGCTTCCGCCGCATCCCGCTCGCGGCGCAGGACCGAGACGTGCTTGCGCGGCCGCGACGCCGCGGCGCGCGCTTCCTCTTGCCTCGCAGGCGTTTTCGGCTCGCGCAGCGGCGAGGCGAAATCGACCCCCGCGAATTCCGCGATCGACTTGCCGAGCTGCTCGCGCAGCACCTTGAGCCGCACCTCCTCGATCGCGCCCTCGTCGAGCTCCCCGAGCTGAAAAGGCCCGAACGAGACCCGGATGAGGCGCGTCACCTCGAGCCCGAGATGACCCAGAACCCGCTTGACCTCGCGATTCTTGCCTTCGGCGAGCGTCATGGAGATCCAGACATTCGCTCCTTGCTGGCGATCGATCCGCGCTTCGATCGGCGAATAGGTGACGCCCTCGATCTCGACGCCCTTGGCGAGCTGATCGAGCGCGGCCTGATTCGTCTCGCCATGCGCGCGCACGCGGTAGCGCCGTTTCCAGCCCGTCGCCGGGAGCTCGAGCGCGCGCGCGAGCCCGCCGTCGTTGCTCAAGAGCAGCAGGCCCTGCGTGTTGATGTCGAGTCGCCCCACGCTCATGAGGCGCGGCAGATCCGGCTCTAACTCCTTGATGTAATCGAAGACCGTTTTGCGGCCTTGCGGATCCTTGGCGCTCGTGACGAGGCCCGGCGGCTTGTGAAAGAGAAAGAGCCGCGTGCGCTCGCGCTCTGCGAGCGGCCGGCCGTCGACCTCGATGGAATCGCTTTCCCTGACGTTGAACGCCGGGCTCGAAAGCCTGCGGCCATTCACCGAGACCCGGCCCTCGGCGATCCATTGCTCGGCGTCGCGCCGCGAGCAGGCGCCGGCGCGCGCCATGGCCTTGGCGATGCGCTCGCCCTCGAAAGCCTTCTCTTGCGCCGCGTCGTCGCGCTTTCTGGGTCCGAAGGCGCCGGGCTTGCGCGCGTGTTGCGCAGCGCCGCCTCGCGTTTCGTTTTGCTGCTCTGCGCGGCGCGGCGCGCCGCCGGCGCTTCGCGGGCCGGGAGTAAACCGATCGCGCCGATATCCCGCGCCCTCGCCACCTTCGCGCGGCGGGCGCGCGCTCCTCGTTTCCGCCCGCGCCTCGCCCTCGGTCCGCCGTTTAGTGAAAGACGGGCGCTCTCCCGATCCGCTGGCGGAAAAATCGCGGGCGCGCTTGAAGCCGCCGTCTCGCGCTGCGTCTTCCCTGCGGCGCGGCGGCCTGTCGTCGCGTCGGGGCGCAGAGGCGGCCCCCTCGCGCCGCCCGACGTTCTCGCCGTTTTCACGCGGCGCCCGCGGGCCTCCTCTTGCGCCGCGCTCGTCGTCCGGCGCTCTTGGTTTTCTAAATGAGGGGCGTTCACCCGTTCCGCTGGCGGAAAAGTCGCGGGCGCGCTTGACGCCGCCGTCTCGCGCCGCGTCTTCCCTGCGGCGCGGCGGCCTGTCGTCGCGTCGGGGCGCAGAGGCGGCTCCCTCCCGCCGGCGCCCGGCGTTCTCGCCGTTTTCGCGCGGCGTCCGTGGGCCTCCTCTTGCGGCGCGCTCCTCGCCCTCGGTCCGCCGTTTTGCGAAAGACGGGCGTTCAGAGGCTTTCCCGGCGGCGGATTTGTCCTTGCGCCGGGAGCCGCCGCGCGGCGTTTGACTGGGGTCTTTGGCCCGCCATTCCTTGCGTTGCGGCGGCTTTTTGCTTCCCGCGGCGGCCTCGTTACGGTCGCGACGCGTTTTGCTTCCGCCGCTTCCCTTGCGCGGAGACTTGCCTTTTTTCTCGGTCATGGGGCCTGATAGCAGGCATGGCGGCGCGAAAGAAAGAGCGCTGCGGCGCTTATCGCGCGAAGGCGACTAGATAGACCCACTCACCAGCCACTTTCACATAGGTCTCATCGACCCGCCATGAGGCTTTGGCGTAGCGCTGACGCCAGCGAACGCGCGTTTCCATCAGCGGCGCGTAGCGCTGAAAGCAGCGGAAGATCGTGGTGTGATCGATCATGACGCCGCGCTCGCCCATCATCTCTTCGAGGTCGCGGTAGCTGAGGACGCGGACCCGAATGATGTCGGTCGGAGAGCGGCGGCCTTTGAAGTCGGACATGGCGGGGACTGCGGCGAAGGGACGCCCGTTTCACCGCCGGCCGACGATCGGGGCGACAGAGCCCTCGCCGCTGTCTCAGGCGCGGGCGGCCGCGCCCAAGGCGCTGAGCACCGCCCGCAGCGCCTCGCGGTTTCGCAGTTCCTCGTAAGCATATCCGCATTCCAGCATGGCGGCTTTCGTCAGCGCGCGCATCTTCGGCAGATTGCTTCTCGCCATCGTCGGAAACATGTGATGCTCGATTTGGCTGTTGAGGCCGCCGGTCATCCAGTCAAGGAATTTGGAGCTTGGCGTGTTGCGGGTGGCTCTCGCCTGCCGGTCGTAAAAGCCGCCGGCTTGGGTCGCATCGTAAACCTCCATCCCCGTGTGATTGAGGATGAAGACGAGCGCCAGCAGAAATCCGCCCAAAAGCTGCGCGCAGAGGAACCAGACCGCTCCGGTCCAAGCCGGCCCCGGCGTCAGCAGCACGGCCAGCGCAAGCCCGAAAAACCAGTGAGCCGCGCAAAGCGTCCCCTCCGCAGATTTTCCCCTTCGAAACGCGGTGTCGATGCTCTGCCAGCTCCAATTGAAGCGGGCCACCGAAAGGAACGGGAAAAACAATTGGAGCTGGAAGCGCCGCAGCGCCGCCGCGAGCCTCTTGCCCCAAACGGATTGGGCGGCGTTGGAATTATATTCGGCCAGCGTCTTGTCCCAGACGATCCAAGGCGCGGAGTCTATGTCCCCGTCGATCGGCGTGAGGACCCCGTTGTCGCTGACCCGGCAAGCGTTGGGAAAAGCATGATGCAGCTCATGTTTTTCGACCCACCACGTCGAGCCGAAGCCCTGGAGAAGCGCGGTGGCGCCAAGCATGAAGCGTGGCTTCGCGGCAGCGCGCGAGCCCCAATGACTATGGGCGAGGTCGTGACCGAGAAATGCGGTTCGCAGATAGTGCAAGGCGAGCACGACAGCCCCGCACGCCGCCGCCACGCCTCCCATCGTCAGCAGGCCGAAGGCCACGACGGGAAGCGCCGCGAGCTCCAAGCCCCGCAGCGCCTGTTCCACTATCGGAACGTTGAAGTAACCCTTGTGCTGCGCGAGAGCCCTGAGTCTCGTCATGCGCTGCGCGAGTGCTTTTGGGTCCGGTTTGCATAGGCTGCGGCGTCCGGCTGCCGGTTCGAAAAGATCGCTCAAAGTTTCCCGCAGCGCCAGTTTTGGCTTGTTTTTCTTTTACCGCGGAAGTTCATTCCTTTATACGCGCGCTCGTGTCAAATGTTTTTCTCGAAACACTTCTCAAACGGTCTTGCTTTAGGCGCATCGCGACATTCCTTTAGACCCGTCCGCGACGAGAGAAACTCCATGCCGGTCGATCCGCTTTCCGTCGCCTTTGAGGCCGCGCGCGAGGCAGCTAGCGCCGGAGAGTCGCCGATCGGGGCCGCCGTCGTTTGCGGAGCGGAGATCGTTGCTGTCGCCGGCAATCGCGTCCTGAGGGATCGCGATCCGACGGCGCACGCCGAAATGCTCGCGCTGCGCGCCGCCGCGCGCGCCCTGCAGAACGAGCGGCTCGTCGGCTGCGATCTTTATGTCACGCTCGAGCCCTGCGCGATGTGCGCCGGCGCGATCTCGCTCGCGCGCATTCGCCGGCTCTATTTCGCAGCGGCCGACGAGAAGGGCGGGGCGGTCGAGCACGGACCGCGCTTCTTCTCTCAGCCGACTTGCCACCATCGGCCGGAAGTCTATGGAGGGCTTCGCGAGGCCGAAGCCGCCGCGCTGCTCCGCGCCTTTTTCGCCGCGCGGCGGTAGATCTCTCTGCGTTTGAGCAGAATTGCTCAAACGCAGAAAACCTGTCGATGCTAAGGGCCCGTGCAGGAATAATTGAATCGAAACGCGCGGCGACGGGATTCCGATTTTGCGGCGTCGATCGTATGAAGCGTCATGATCGACGAGGGATTGATTCGGCGACGCTTTGAATCGCTTTCGCCGCATCTGGACGAACGTCGCCGGCGGTTGTTCGCGGCGACGACGGTGCAGGAAATCGGTCGTGGCGGGATCGCGGCGGTGTCGCGGATCACCGGGATGGCGGCATCCACGATTGGACGCGGGCTAAAGGAGCTTTCGGCGCAAGCGCCGCCTTTGGCCGTGGGCCGGGTGCGACGGTCGGGCGCCGGCCGCAAGCCGCTGACGAAGAAAGATGCGACGCTCGTGCGCGACCTGCTCGCCCTCATCGCGCCAGACGAGCGCGGCGATCCGATGTCGCCTTTGCGCTGGACTTGCAAGAGCTTGCGCCGGCTGGCCGACGAGCTGAGGAAGCTCGGGCATAAGGTCAGCCATCGCATGGTCGGGAAGATCCTTAAGGAGCTGGGCTACAGCCTGCAAGCCAACAGCAAGACGCGCGAGGGCTCGGATCACGAGGATCGAGACGCGCAGTTTGCGCACCTCAATGAAAAGGTGAGCGCCGCGCTCGCCGCCAACGAGCCGGTGATCTCGGTCGACGCCAAGAAGAAGGAGCTCGTCGGCGACTTCAAGAACAATGGGCGCGAATGGCGCGCGAAGGGCTCGCCCGAGGAAGTTCGCGTTCATGATTTTCTGATCAAGGAGCTCGGGCGCGCGACACCCTACGGCGTTTACGATCTCGCGGACAACGCAGGCTGGGTGAGCGTCGGCATGAGCTGCGACACCGCGGCGTTTGCGGTTGCGACGATCAGAAGATGGTGGCTCGAGATTGGGCGGCTGCGCTATCCTGGCGCAACGCGTCTCGTCATCACGGCGGACGGCGGCGGATCGAATGGCTCACGCGTGCGCTTGTGGAAGCTGATGCTCCAGCGCCTCGCCGACGAACTCGGTCTCGCTATCGAGGTCCATCATTTTCCGCCCGGGACCAGCAAGTGGAACAAGATCGAGCACCGGCTGTTCTCCTTCATCAGCATGAACTGGCGCGCCACGCCGCTCGTCACCTATCAGGTGATCATCGACATGATCTCCTCGACAACGACGAAAACCGGGTTGAAGGTTCATTGCGAACTGGACGCCAACGAATACCAGAAAGGCGTAACCGTCTCCGATGAGCAAATGGCCGCCCTCAACATCGAGCGCGACCATTTTCACGGCGAGTGGAACTACACCATCAAGACAAGCAGCGACCGCTCAAATGAAGCGGTAATTTAGGCACAGGCTCTAAGTGCGGGGAAAAACGCGATCGAGCACGTCCTGCAGCTCCGCGTGCCGTCCGCCAGCCGAAGCGCTCGGCGCGCTCGGCGCCGCGCCGCCCTGCGCCAGCGTCTTCTTGATCATCTCGATCGCCGATTGGATCGCGGCAGGATCGAGGCCGCCCGGCAGTCCGGTGGGCGAAGGCGCGCCGGGGGCCGACGGCGCCCCGCGGGGCCTCTCGCGCCGCCGCCGAGCAGCGCCCCGAGCAGGCCGCCGAGCAATCCGCCGAGGCCTCCGCCAGCCTGAGCCTGCGGGAACTGCGGGGCCTGCGGGGCCTGCGGGCTCTGCTGCGGGCGCGGCGCCGGCGCGCCGCCGCCGGCGAGCTGGCCGAGGATCGCCTCGAGACCGCCGCCGCCGGCGATTTGTCCAAGGATGGGTCCCAGGCCTTTATCGCTGAGGGACTTCGACAATCCGCCGAGCACGACCGAGGCCAGCACGGGCAGAAGTTGGGTGAGGATGTCGGGACGCACGCCCGCGTCGCGGGCGGCGATCTGAGCCACTTGGCCCGCGGCGGAGCCCGATCCGAACAGCTGATTGATCGCGCCCTGACCCAGAGTGGCGGTTTCCTCGCAACAGGCCACCGAGTGGTCCATGAAGGCGGCCGCATGGGTGGGGTGCGAGAGTCCGTCCACGACCTTGTTCAGGACCTCGGGATTCGACGCCGCATTGCGCAGTCCGAGCGCGAGCGCGGGGGTCAGCGCCGTGATGGCCGAGCGAATCTGCTCCGGCGTCAAGCCGAATGCCTGCGCGAGATTGTCGATGAGCTTGCCGCCCTGGGCGGAACCCAAAATATCGTCGACCATGGACATCGATATCCCCTCCCTCAAGCCTCTGCGGGCGGCGCCATCCCTTGCTGATCGCCTTGGTCACATTAACTGAAAGCAGGATAATCCGCGAGAGTGTTTGTCGGTTAGCCTCGTTGAGCCAATCGGTTTGACAAAAAGCGGCATCGGTTGCGAAGATAAAGGTTGGCTCGTCGGCTTTCCCCCTCCCGGGGAGACGGCGATAGGTGCGCGGCGTAAATCGGACGGGGGAGGCGGAAGCCCGCAGGGCTCGGAGTGATGAGGAATGGACCGCTACGCCTACCAGATGTACGAGATGCTGCACCTCGCCTTTGCGCCGGCCCGCGCGATGTCGGAAGCGACCGTTCACATGCTGAGCAGTCCGCTGCACCCCTTCGGCGACAACTCGATTACGCGCAGCATCACCGCCACCGCCGAATTGTTCGAACGGATGACGCGCCGATACGGGAAGCCGGCCTTCGGCTTTCACAAAACCATCGTCAACGGCGCCGAGGTCCCGGTCTTTGAGGAGGAGGTCTGGCGCAAGCCCTTTTGTCGGCTGCTCCGCTTCAGGCGCGAGTTCGAGGGCCACCAGCCCCCGCAGTCGAAGCTGCTGTTGGTCGCTCCCATGTCAGGCCATTACGCAACGCTGCTGCGCGGAACGGTCGAGGTCTTTCTGCCTACGCATGACGTCTACATCACCGATTGGTCGGACGCCCGCGCCACCGCGGTCAGCGACGGTCGCTTCGATCTCGACGACTACATCGATTATCTGATCGAGATCTGCACTTTCCTCTCGCAGTTCGCGGACGACGCGCCCGTGCACACGCTGGGCGTCTGTCAGGCGAGCGTTCCGCTCATTTGTGCGATCGCCGCGATGGAGTCGCGGGACGATGCGCATCTCCCGGCCTCCATGGTGCTGATGGGCGGCCCGATCGACCCGAGGGTCAATCCGACGGGCGTGAACAAGCTCGCGCAAAAGCGCGGGATTCGCTGGTTCAAGCAGAATTGCATCCACACCGTCCCATTTCCGCACGCGGGCTGGGGACGCGCCGTCTATCCGGGCTTTCTGCAGCTCTCCGGATTCATGGCCATGAACATCGAGCGCCACGTCTCCGCCCATGTCGAAATGTTCGAGCATCTCGTGGAGGGCGACGGCGACAGCGCGGAGAAGCACCGCGATTTCTATGACGAGTATCTCGCCGTGATGGATCTGACGGCCGAGTTCTACCTGCAGACCGTGGAGCAGGTGTTCATACGGCACGCAATCCCGCTCGGCCTCTACCATCACCGCGACGCGCCGATCAATCTCGGCGCGATCCGTCGGACCGCCCTTCTCACCGTCGAGGGCGAGAAGGACGACATCTCCGGCGTTGGGCAGACCTACGCGGCGCAGGAGCTTTGCGCGAACATCCCGCAGCAGCGTCGCGAGCACTACCTTCAGGAAGGCGTCGGCCATTACGGCGTGTTCAACGGCTCGCGCTTCCGTCGCGAGATCGCGCCGCGCATCCAGGATTTCACCGCCCGAATCGAGAAGGTCCAAGCGGCGGCGGCCTGAGAGACGGCGCTCCGCGCCGCTCACATCACCGGCGTCGCGCCTGCGGCGAGATTTTCCTTGGCGAGCTCGACGAGCCGGCTGGAGAGCGCCCGGTCCGAGAGCCAGCCGTCGACGCGCGGATTGGCGATCTGCTGGGGGCGGGCGCGCTTGTAGACGGCGTAGCTCGCCTTGAGAAACTGCGGGAGATTGAAGAACTCCCCGACGCCGTGGGATATGTGGAAATTGCCGTGCTTGAAGAGGTAGCCGCCGCGCACGCCGAATCGGGCCGCGATCTCCGGATAGACGGGCCAAATCTCTGAACGCGCCAGATCGTCGATGGCGTACTCCTCGAAATTTTCGTTCTCGATTGGGATGCGCGTCGCCTCGAGCATGCGACGGGCGACCGTCGCGAGCACGAAAGGCTTGGGGTGCACGATCGAATACATGAAGACCCCCCGCCGAGACCAGTTCATCAGGTCGCTTGAGAAGTCGAAGCCGAAATAGCTCTTGGCCTCTTCGATCAATTCCCGCGCTGAGGCGTCCCAAATGTCGTAGTAGCCGACGGTCGCGAAGACGTTGTCGTTAAAGAGCGCATTCGCCTCTCGAAGCGACAGGCCGACGCGAAACGCGAACGCCGCGAGCGCCGAATGGTAGGCCCGCAATGGGCCGTGCAGCGGCTTGCTTCCGCGCGTCTCGTCGAAGAGATAGACCAGATCCGGTTGGAAGGCCGCAAACACCATCGACGGCATTCGCGTCACTTTGGTCAGACGCGGGAGAAGATCCCGATAGTCGCCCCCTCTTACGATGCCTGCCGGGAAATTCTGCATGAAGACGCGGTCGTAGCCTTCGAGCGTCTTGGCGAGCCATTCTATGTTGGCAAAGGTTTTGTTGATCGCGGAATAATGGTCGACCTGCGCAGAGGGGACGAGCACCTTCATCGCATAGGCGATTCCATAGCTCTGGCAGTTTCCGAACACCGCGAGCCGCGGCCCGCGGAGGGGCGCGCGTCCCAGGACTTTGTTGATGGAGGGAAGCAGATGGGCGCGGAGGATTTGCTTGTCGATCTGAGAGAGCATGTTGCAACACGTCGATGCGCGCCCTTGCGGACGCTGCCGCCTCGGCTCAAACCCAGGGCGGTTTCGAGCCGGCGCACGATTTAGCCACCTAGTCAATGGATGACGAGCGGGCGGGTTGGGGATATGGTTCTCCACACGACGAGGCTAGGCTACGCCTGAAGAACCTCCTAAGACAAACCAGAGGAGAGCGACGCGTGGGAGACAATCCATATACCAGCCTACCCGACCACCGCTTCTGGCGCAAGGCGGTGACCGGCATGCCGCCCTTCGCGCTCGATCCCGTCTTGCGAACGCCGTTCAAGATTGCGCGCGAGGACAAGGTCGCGACGGGGGGCAGCTGCTTCGCACAGGAGATCGCGCAGCGTCTGCAAAAGAGCGGCTTTCATTATTATCTGGCGGAGCAGCCGCCTGCGGGCATGTCCGCGCAGGAGGCCGAGCGGCGCAATTATTCGATGTATTCGTGCCGTTACGGCAATATCTACACGACCGCGCAGTTCCTGCAGTTGCTCGATCGCGCCTATGGCCGGTTCACACCGGAGCTGGATTCCTGGGTGCGGCCCGAAGACGGCAGATTTGTCGATCCCTTCCGCCCGCGCATCGAGCCCGACGGCTTCGCCACCGCGGAGGAAATGCGCGCCGACCGTGAGCGGCACCTGGCGGCCGTGCGTCACATGGTCGAGACGATGGATGTGTTCGTTTTCACCTTCGGACACACGGAGACATGGCGTCACAAGAAGGACGGAGCGATCCTGCAGCTCGCGCCGGGCGTCGCCGGCGGCGAATGGAGCCCGGACGACTATGAATTTTACAACATGACCGTCAGCGAAGTCGTCCGCGACTTTCTGGCCGCCATGGATCGCATCAGAGAGCTCAATCCGAATGTGCGGATCGTGTTGAGCGTGTCGCCGGTGGGCATCATCGCGACTTACGAAGACCGCCACGTCATTGAATCGAACTCCGCCGTCAAGGCGATCCTGCGCGCGGCGGCCGACGAGATCAGAAGGGTGCGGCCGGGCGTCGCCTACTTCCCCTCCTACGATCTCGCGACGGTTTCGCCCAATGTCTCGAGGTTCTACCGGGACGACACGCGACGCATCACGAGCACGGGCATCGATCAGACGATGCGCGTTTTCTTCGACCATTTCACCGAGCAGGGGCAGGGGGAGCCGCGGGCCAAGGTGGCTCGGCTCGATGTGGTCGCGGAGGCGCAAGCCAATTCCAAGGTGATTTGCGACGAGGAGGCGATCGAGGCGGTTTAGGACGCCTGTGAAGCCCGCGCTTGCGCTGCGGGACATATTGTTTCCGCTTCGTGTTCGGCCAAACCGTGGAGATGACAAGGGTCAAGTTCGAGGCTATAGGGGCGGGAACACGAGGCCTCGCCCTGCCAGGAGCCTATCGGTGGCCGAAAACCCCTACGCTTCTCTTCCCGACCATCGTTTCTGGCGCAGGGCGGTGGCGAGCTTGCCGCCCTTCGCGCTCGATCCCATCGTCGCGACGCCCTTCAAAATCGCCAAGACCGACAAGGTCGCGACCGCCGGCAGCTGCTTCGCTCAGGAGATTGCGCATGAGCTGCAGAAGAGCGGCTACAATTATTATCTTTGCGAGGAGCCGCCGCAGGGTTTCTCGGCCGCGGAGGCGCAGGCCCGCAACTACGCCATGTATTCCTGCCGCTACGGCAATCTCTACACGACCACGCAATTGCTGCAGCTCTTGCGGCGCGCTTATGGAGACTACAAGCCGCAGCTCGACGTTTGGCAAGACGAAGACGGCCGCTACCTCGATCCATTCCGGCCGCGCATCGAGCCCCAAGGCTATGGGACGCCGGAGGAGATGCGCGCCGATCGCGAACGCCATCTCGCCGCGGTTCGCCGGATGGTGGAGACGATGGACGTCTTCGTCTTCACCTTCGGGCTGACGGAGTGCTGGCGCCATCGGCCCGACGGCGCGGTGCTGCAGCTCGCGCCGGGCGTCGCCGGCGGGGAGTTCGACCCGGCGCTTTACGAGTTCTGGAACATGAGCGTTGGCGAGGTGGTGCGCGACTTTCTCGACTCGGTCGACATCATCCGGGCGCGAAATCCCAAGGCGCGGATTATCTTGAGTGTTTCCCCCGTCTCGATCATCGCGACGGGCGAGGACCGCCATGTGCTCGTCTCGAACTCGGCCTCCAAGGCCATTCTGCGCGCCGCGGCCGACGAGGCGGTGCGCGCCCGCGCCAACATCGCCTATTTTCCGTCCTACGACCTCGTGACCGCCGCGCCCAATGCGGCGCGCTTCTATGGGGACGACACCCGGCGCATCAACCGTCTCGGGATCGAGCGCACGATGCAGATCTTCTTCCACCACTTCATGGAGCGCTCCGAGACCGCCGCGCGGGGGGGCGGGGTCGCGAAGCTCGACCTCGCCGCAGAGGCCAGGAGCGCCTCGCGCATCGTTTGCGACGAAGAGGCGATTGACGCGGCCTAGCGTCGCGTCGCATAGCTCGTCGCCAGCCAACGCGCACGAAGGAAAGCAACCCAATGGTGATCGGCTCACTCGCGCTCGCCGCCGCCGGCGGTCTCGTCGGCGCGGCGATTTACGTCAACGCCGTCGAGCAGCCGGCGCGACTGGCGCTCGACGACGAGGCGCTGGCCAAGGAATGGGAGCCCTCCGACCATCGGGGCTTCGTGGTGCTTGCGGCGCTGGCGCTCCTCTCGGCGCTCTTCGGCTTCATCGCCTATCGCGAGCTCGACGATGTGCGCTGGATCCTCGGCGCGCTCGTCGTGCTGGCGAGCTGGCCTTACACTTATGTCGCGATCGTGCCGCTCAACAATCGCATTCTCGCGCTGATCGAGGGGGGCGCCCTGCACGAGGCGCGCGGCGTCATCAAGCTCTGGGGCCTGTTGGAGCTGGGGCAGATTGGCATCGGCCTTGCTGCGGTTTTGATCTACGTTTGGGCGGCGGGCTGAGCGGGATTTCCAAAAAGTGGAAACCGGTTTTTGGAAAGAAATCCTGCTTCAACAGAGAATTCCAGGAGGGGCGCACGATGACCTATGATCTCGTCGTCATCGGCTCCGGCCCCGGCGGCTATGTTTGCGCCATTCGCGCCGCCCAGCTCGGCCTCAAAGTCGCGATCGTCGAGAAGCGGCCGACCTTTGGCGGCACCTGTCTCAATATTGGATGCATTCCGTCCAAGGCGCTGCTGCACGCCTCGCATATGTTCGATGACGCCGGAAAGCTCGCGCCCTTCGGCGTCGTGGTCGAGAAGCCGAAGCTCGATCTCGCGGCGATGATGAAGCACAAGGACGACACCGTCGCGGCTAATGTGAACGGCGTCGCCTTCCTGTTCAAGAAGAACAAGGTCGCAAGCTTCATCGGCTCGGGTCGGCTGATCCTCGCCAAGGACGGCGCGCTCAGCGTCGAGGTGACGGCGGCGGACGGCGCAAAGCAGACGCTCGAGACGAAAAACGTCGCGCTCGCGACGGGCTCGACGGTCGCGCCGCTGCGCAACGCCTCGGGCGCGACGATCGAGATCGACGAGGCGCGCGTGCTCTCTTCCACGGGAGCGCTGGAGCTCGGCGAGGTTCCGCAAACGCTCGCCATTGTCGGCGCGGGCGTGATCGGACTGGAGCTCGGATCGGTCTGGCGAAGGCTCGGCGTCAAGATCACGGTGATCGAATATCTCGACCGGATCTTGCCGGGATTCGACGCGGAGATCGCCCAGCGCTTCCAGAAGATCCTCGAGAAACAGGGCTTCGCCTTCCGTCTCAAGACCAAGGTGACAAGCGTCGCGCGTCAGGAGAAGGGCGTGAGCGTCTCCTATGCGGCGCTCGACGGCTCCGGCGAAGGGACGATCACGGCCGACGCCGTGCTCATCGCGACGGGCCGCATTCCTTATTCAGAAGGACTGGGTCTCGAGGAGGCGGGCGTCGCGCTGGAGCGCGGCCGCGTCAAGATCGACGACGGTTTTGCGACCAACGTCGCGGGCGTTTACGCGATCGGCGATCTCGTGCGCGGACCGATGCTCGCCCACAAGGCCGAGGAGGAGGGCGTGGCGCTCGCCGAAATCCTCGCGGGCCAGCATGGGCACGTCGACTATGGCGTGATCCCCAGCGTCGTCTACACGCATCCCGAGGTCGCCGGCGTCGGAATGACCGAGGAAGAAGCGCGGGCTGCGGGGCGCGCCGTAAAGATCGGCAAGTTCCCCTTCAGCGCGAATGGCCGCGCGCGCGCCATGCGCGAGACGGAAGGCTTCGTGAAGATCATCGCCGACGCGGCGACCGACCGCGTGCTCGGCGTCCATATGCTCGGCGCCGTCACCGGCGAGCTCATCGCCGAGGCCGCCGTGCTGATGGGCTTTGGCGGCTCGTCGGAAGACCTCGCGCGCATCTGCCACGCCCATCCGACGCTCTCGGAGGCGGTCAAGGAGGCGGCGCTCGCCGTCGACGGGCGGGCGATCCACATCTGAGGCGACGTCGGCGCAGAAACTGCGTCGAGTGAACGCGGTCTAGATCTTCCCGCGCTCTTGCTTGTTGAAATTGGAGAGGTCGCCCTCGCGCGCCGCCTTTTGCCGCCAGGAGCGGGCGATCGCCGGATATTTGATCTCGTTGCAGATCTTGGCGACCTGCTGCGTGAGACGCGCGCTTCCGCAGGAGGGGCATTGCGGCGTTTCGTCCGAGCGAACCAAGAGCTCGCTGAGGGCCTGGCAGTCTTCGCAGAGGTAAGAATAAAGCGGCATCGCGGTCCCGATGGCTGTTTGTGACGCGGTTTGTGACCCCTCTCGCTCGCAATTTTTGCGCCAAGACGCGCCCCTATTTAGGTCACCTTCCTGGGGCAGGATAGTCAAACGACCGAAATCTTGAGGCGTCGATCCTCGCCCTCGCTCAAGGAGACCTCGTGACCGACATGGCGACCCTGGACACCGGCCCGAGCGAAGGCCGTAAAGACACGAGCGCGCCGGCGCCGGCGCGGACCCCCGTGGTCGCCGCCATCGCCACGGCGATCCGCCGCGCGGCCGGCATTTTCGAGCCGCTGCGCATCCTGATCGTCAACTCGCTGGTGATCGTCGCGGTCGTGTTCGGCGGCTTCACGATCTATAAGCTCGCGGCGAAGACGAGCTTCGTCGTCAAGGACATTTCCGTTCCGGCCTCGCTGCAGGAGCAGGGGATCACCGGAAACGTGATCGCCCAGCAAATCCTCGATCACATCTCGGAGGTCAACGCGTCCGCGGGCTCGCGCAAGCAGAAGGCCGAAATCTCCGGACTCGACTTTCAGAGCAAGATGCCGACGATCAACCTGCCGGTCGGCGGCTTGAACATCGGAACCATCGTCTCGGAGGTGCGCCGCCTCTTGGGCTACACTGAGACCACCATCACCGGCGAGGTTTTCATCGAGGAGCCCAAGGACGCGGAGCAACCCGCGAAATACGGCCTGCGCCTGCGTATCGCCGGTGAGGGGCCGATCTACAAATCCGAAGCGCCCGAGCCGGACGTGCAGCGATTGATCGCCGCGTCGGCCGAGCGCATCATGCACAAGTTCGATCCGATCAACCTCGGCTATTTCTATTATCGCCAGAAGGACTACGACAAGGCCGAGGAGACCGCCGACTTCGCGCTCGCGAGCGCGAATGCCGACAATTATCCCTGGGCGTACACGATGCGCGGGCTCATCGCCCGCGACCAAGGCAAGTATGGGGAAGCGGCCCGCAACTTCCACCAGGTGGTGACGCTCGATCCGAAATTCGGCATGGGCTACGTCAACCTTTCGGGCATTTTACGCCTCGACTCCCAGCTGGACGCCGCAGAGACCGCCGCGCGCAAAGCGATCGAGCTGATGCCCAAGCAGCACGAAGGCTATGCCGCGCTCGCGCATGTGCTCCTCGAACGCGGCGAGCACGATCAAGCGCTCGCCGAGATGGACAAGGGCGTGGCGGCCGATCCGCAGGAGGCGCAGAGCCATATGGCGCAAGGCAGACTGCGGCACCGCCTGCAGCGCTACGAGGAGGCGATCGAATCCTATCAAACCTCCGCCAAGCTCAGGCCCTCGGCCGCGCCGCTGATCGGCGCCGCGAATGTTTTCCAGCAGCTCAATCGGCATGACGAGGCGCTGGCCTTGCTGCAACGCGCGACGCAGGCCGACCCCAAGAGCGTCGACGCCTGGCTCGCGCTGGGAGCCGCGGCGCAGCAGCGCCACGATTGGAAGAACGCCGAAGAGGCGTTCGGGAAAGCGCTGGAGCTTGCGCCCAATTCTCCCATCCCGGTCGTTGAGCTTGCGGATCTCTACGCCGCGCAGAAGCGCTTTGCGGCCGCCGAAGCGCTTTACGCCAAGCGGGGGCGGCTCTTCCGCCACAATGCGCAGTTCCTGATCGGCTGGTCGCGCCTTTATTTCCAAGCAGGCAAGAAGGACGAGGCCAAGGCCAAATTGCTCGAGGCGCAGGTCGAGGCGATGTTCGATCACAAGACGCTCGAGGTCATTGCGCGCGAGTTCGAGGCGCGCGGCGACCTCGCCGAGGCGATCGCCGCCTATCAGAAGATCGTCGGCCTCGATGTGAAGATGGCGGAAATACTGACGCCTCAGATCGACAAGCTCTCGGCGCGGCTCGAGCCGAAGGCGCCCGAGCCTGTCGCGACGCCCGCGGCTTTCGCCAAGGCGACCGAGCGCGCCGCCGCGGCTGCGTCGAAGACGCGGCAGGCGCAAAGCCTGCAGCAAGGCGACGCCGCCAAACGCGCCAACCCCTGAAGCCAAGATCGTTGACGAGCCGGCGCTTCTGCGCGCCGCCCCGTCCCTGCTCTTTGGAACGCTAACCTCAAGGGCTGCGCCCGCGACGCTTTCGAGCGGGCGCGCCTTTGGGTATATCCGTGACTCCAGCTCATCATTTCCCAGATGCGAGGACTAAGCCATGACCGTCGCCGCCGCTCCGACCCCTTCAAAGCTCATCCGCGGCGCGACGGGCGACTGGGAGCTCGTGATCGGCCTGGAGATCCACGCCCAGGTGACGAGCCGCGCCAAGCTTTTTTCCGGCGCGAGCGCGGAATACGGCGGCGAGCCCAATGATCACGTCTCGCTCGTCGACGCGGCGATGCCGGGCATGCTGCCGGTCATCAACGAGGAATGCGTCGCGCAGGCCGTTCGCACCGGCCTCGGGCTCAAAGCCAAGATCAACCTGCGCTCGGTTTTCGACCGCAAGAACTATTTCTATCCCGACCTGCCGCAGGGCTACCAGATCTCGCAGTACAAGAACCCGATCGTCGGCGAGGGCGAGGTCATCGTCGACGTGTCTCCTAGCGAGCGCATCGCCGTGGGCATCGAGCGTCTGCACCTCGAGCAGGACGCCGGAAAGTCCCTGCACGAGCTCTCGGCGAGCGAGAGCCATGTCGACCTGAACCGCGCCGGCGTCGCCCTGATGGAGATCGTCTCGAAGCCGGACCTGCGCTCGGCCGAAGAGGCGAGGGCCTATGTTTCGAAGCTTCGGACAATCCTGCGCTACATCGGCTCCTGCGACGGCAACATGGAGCAGGGTTCGCTCAGAGCGGACGTGAACGTCTCGGTGCGGCGGCTGGGCGAGCCGCTCGGCACGCGTTGCGAGATCAAGAACGTCAACTCGATCCGTTTCATCGGCCAGGCGATCGAGACCGAAGCGCGGCGGCAGATCGGCATCCTCGAGGACGGCGGCTCGATCCGTCAGGAGACGCGGCTCTTCGATCCCGGCAAGGGCGAGACGCGCGCCATGCGCTCGAAAGAGGAAGCGCACGACTACCGCTATTTCCCCGATCCCGACCTGCTGCCGCTCGAGTTTGATCAGGCCTATGTCGACGGCTTGGCCAAGGGCTTGCCGGAGCTCCCCGATGCGAAGCGCGCACGCTTCATCTCGGATTACGGCCTCACGCCTTATGACGCCGGCGTGCTGGTGATGGAGCGCGCCAGCGCCGACTATTTCGAGGCCGCCGCCAAGGGTCGCGACGCCAAGCTCGTCGCCAACTGGGTCATCAACGAGCTCTTCGGCCGCCTCAACAAGGAGGGGCTCGACGTCGTGAGCTCGCCCGTCTCCGCCGAGGCGCTCGGCAAGATCGTCGATCTCATTTCCAACGGAACGATCTCCGGCAAGATCGCCAAGGATCTCTTCGAAATCGTCTGGACGGAAGGCGGCGATCCAGAAGCGATCGTCGAGGCGCGCGGCTTGCGTCAGGTCACCGACACGAGCGCAATCGAAGCGGCGATCGACGCCGTGATCGCCGCCAATCCCGACAAGGTCGCGCAGGCGCAGGCGAAGCCGACGATGCTCGGATGGTTCGTCGGGCAGGTGATGAAGGGCACCGGCGGGAAGGCCAATCCGCAGTCGGTGAACGAGCTTTTGAAAGCCAAGCTCGGCCTCTGAACGGCGCGTGACGGATCACCAAAACGAATCAGTTTTCGTCACGCGCTGCGCGATTCCGACGCGCGAGGGAAGTTCGCGTCGAGATTTTTTTGCGTTCCGGCGAGTCATCGACAGTTTTTTTTTGCGCCGTTCGCGCGCCGCTTCGGTCGTCGCCGCTCGGCCCGACCGTGCGCCGCATCGAGGCGACCGCCGCCGATGCGGGAGATCGAAAACGTCCGTCGCGCATCGACCTGACAGTCAGCGGGACGCGTCCCCGGGCGCCCGGCAACGCGCGCGTGACGTCAATGCATAAATTAAAAGAATCAAATAATTGACGATTAGCGCGCGCGCCTGCGTCCACTTTGTGGACCTGCATGCTACGCGCGCAAGCGCTTCTTCTCATGCATCGCATAGCGCGCGCTTGGCGATTTCGTCGGGCGCAAGAGAAGCCATCGTCGGCTTGTTTCAAACGTCGCGCGCGGCGCGATTGATCGCGTTTTTGAGCGCGTCGCGCGCGTCTTCAACACGCGTTGCGATGATGAATTGCGTTTGCGCCTCTTGCACGCTTGCTTAACCTCGCTACGCTAGTAGAGCGAATTGTCGGTCGATTGTGTTCCGGCATTTCGGATCAAGGGGACCAATTATGGCGAGAGCAACCACCAAGCGTAGGCCGGCCAAGAAGACGGCGGCCAAGAAGGGTGCGCGTAAGTCAGCGTCGAAAAAGGCCGGCGCGAAGAAGAAGGCCGGCGCGAAGAAAACCGCACGCAAGGGCGCTCGCAAGAAGACTGCGACCCGCAAGGTCGCTCGCAAGACGACGGCTCGCAAGACCGCCACGAAGAAGCGCGGCGTCCGGAAGGCCGTGGCGAAGAAGGGGACGCGGAAGGCCGGCGCCAAGAAGAGCGCTCGCAAGACGGCGACTCGTAAGACGACAACTCGTAAGGCCGCCACCAAAAAGCGCGCCACCCGCAAGCCAAAGGACATGCCGGCGGCCCCTCCGATTTCGACGCCCGAGTCCATTTGAATCGAGCGCGTCGACGCTTCGCGCAGGCTTTGCCTCGCGACCTACGCGAAGCGGCGGCGGACAGGCTTTGCCCGGGCATGCGCTGGACGCGCCGCTCGGGTGAACCCTTTTCCGTTCAGCGTTTCAGACATTGAGCGCCGAAGTCCCGCCACAACGGCATCGGGTTCTTCGCCTCGAGCTTCAGCTTCGACCATTCGAGCGCGCATGCGCGCATCTTCTCTCGCGGCGCCTCCGGTAGACTTGGCGGCGGCTTGGCTGTGTCAGGCGGCGGGAGCGACGCGAGAGGCGCTTTACGAACATTCTCCTCGCGCATCGGTCGCGGTCGGGCCTTCGCGGCGGCGCCGGGCTCGGTGCCGGCAGGCGACGACGTCGGCCGATTGTCGGCGGCGGCCGCGCCGCTCCGCGCTTTCTGCTTGACCGAAGTCTTGCGCGCTTGCTTCGTCGCCGCGGCTTTCGGCGAGGAGGGCGCAGCGTCTCTCTGCTCGGCGAAGGCGTGCAGATGCAGCGTCCAAAAACAGATCGCGACCGCCGTCGCCTTCAGCAGCCGAGATGCAAGCATGCCGTGATCATAGCCGTCGCGGCGCCGTTCCGGCAACCCGAGCTTTTGCAGAGGCGCCCGGGCGTGTTAGAGCCGCCGGCGGAGGCAGCGCCCATGAGCACAGAGAAGAAGGCGTCCCGAGCGTCGGCCGGGCTCGATCTCGTTTGCCGTCCGCGACGCAATCGGCGGGCCGAATGGGCTCGCCGTCTCGTGCGCGAGACGAGCCTCGACGTCGCCGATTTGATCCTGCCGCTCTTCGTCATCGAGGGCCGAGAGCGGGAGGAGCCGGTCCCCTCCATGCCGGGGACGCGTCGGCTGTCTATCGATCTTGCGATCCGTACGGCCGAACGCGCGGCTGCGCTCGGCATCCCCGCCGTCGCGCTGTTTCCCAACATCGATGCGGCCTTGCGCGACGAGGGCGGTTCGAACGCCTTCGATCCCGAGAATCTCGTCTGCCGCGCCTGCCGCGCGATCAAGTCTGCAGTTCCTGATCTCGGCGTCATCACCGATGTGGCGCTCGATCCCTATACGAGCCACGGTCACGACGGCCTGCTGGAGGGCGACGTCGTCATCAACGACGCGAGCGTCGCCGCCCTGGCGCGGCAGGCGCTCAATCAGGCTCGCGCCGGCGCCGACGTGATCGCGCCCTCCGACATGATGGACGGGCGGGTGGGAGCCATTCGTGCGGCGCTCGACGACGAAGGCTTCGAAGAGGTCCAGATTCTGACCTATGCGGCCAAATACGCCTCGGCCTTTTACGGTCCGTTCCGCGACGCGATCGGCACCAATAAGACGCTGATTGGCGACAAGCGCACCTATCAGATGGATCCGGCCAACGCCAAGGAGGCGCTGCGCGAGGTCGCGCTCGATCTCGAGCAGGGCGCCGACATGGTGATGGTGAAGCCGGGCCTCCCCTATCTCGACGTCATCGCCAAGGTCGCCGAGACTTTCGAGGTCCCGACCTTCGCCTATCAGGTGTCGGGTGAGTATGCGATGCTTGCTGCAGCCAGCGCCAATGGCTGGATCGACGGCGACCGGGCGATGCTGGAAAGTCTCCTGGCCTTCAAGCGCGCGGGGGCCTGCGGCGTCTTCACTTATTTCGCGCTGCGCGCGGCCGAGCTTCTGAAAGCGGGCGTCTGAGGCGGCGCCGCCCGACTTGGCGCGCGCCGTTTCTCAGCGCTCAATCGTTTCCGTTCGAGAGGCGAGCGCGCCGGCGAAGGCGCGGGGCAGCGTCACCCTGGCGATGAGCCCATGCGGGCTGCGGTCGATGAGCTCCAATCGGCCGCCGAGCTCATCGACGAGCGAGCGCACGATCGCCAGACCGAGCCCGAAGCCGCTGCGATCCGTTACGGTGCGGGCCGGCTCGCCGCGCACGAAAGGCTCGAGCACGCGGGCCTTGTCCGCGTCGGGAATGCCCGGACCGTCATCGCTCACATCCACTTGGACGAGCTTCGCCGAGGGCTGGCTCAGCGTGACCACGACCTCCTCGGCGTGGGAGACGGCGTTCTCGACGAGATTGGTGAAGGCGCGCTGCAATTCGGTGAGCGAGCCCAGGATGACCTGGTGGCGCCCGCCATTGTAGCTCACCTTGTGACCGAGATCCGCGAACTGGTCGCAGACCGTCTGCAGGACGCTGTCGAGGTCGATGGGGCCGCGATCGGGGCTCGGGCTGCCGTCGCGCAGCGCCTGAAGATTCTTCAGCAGCATCGAGTCCATCAAATCGGCGTCGGCGAGCATCTTCGACTTCAACCCCGCGTCGCCGATGAATTCCGAGCGGAGCTTGATCCTCGTGAGGATCGTGCGCAGGTCGTGGCTGATCGCCGCCAGCGCCTGACTGCGCGCCGCGATCATCGCCTCGATGCGCCGCTGCATTCGATTGACCGCGCGCGTCAGATCGCGGACCTCGCGCGGGCCCGCTTCGGCGAGGGGCTCTCTCGGGCCGCTTTCGTCGGGAAAACGTTCGGCCTCGCGCGCAAGCCGCACCAGCGGCGCGACGACGGTTCCCGAGATCCAGAGAGTCAACAGCGTGACGCAGAGCAGGAAGAACAGCGCGAGCCGCTGCACCCGCGTCGGCCAGTTCGCCGCCCAGGCCGGGAAGCCCGGCCGGCGCGGTCCCTCCGCAGCGGCGACGAGATAGCCGCCTTGCCGCAGCGCCACGACCACGCTGCTTTCCCCTCTCGCGTTGGTGTCGTTCGAAAGATAGACGCGCGCGCCGGGCCAGAGACGGTCCGAGAATTCCGAGAGGTCGTCCGCCGCGTCGACGCCCGCTTTTGCGGAGGGCGCCGCATCAGTCAGTTGTAGGATCGACCAGGGGAGGCTTCTGGCGAGATCCTGGAGCGCGACCGAGCGGCGCTCCGGCGGGGCGAGATCCACCGCGAGGACGGCGGCTGCAAGCGAGTCATAGGGTTCGCCGGGATGGCGCGACCCCTGCGTATGGAAGCGCTGCGCGGCCGCCAGAGCGAGCTGGAACAGCACGAGCGCCGCGAAGATCAGGAGCGCGATCTGCCCCGCGAGATGATCGGGGCGCAGGCGGCGCAGGAAGCCCCTCATGCTCTCGTCACTTGCGTCGAAAAGAGGTAGCCCTCCGACCGCACTGTCTGGATGAGCCGCGGGTTCTTGGCCTCATCTTCGATTTTCTGGCGCAGCCGGCTGATCAGCGTGTCGATGCTGCGCTCATAGGGGCCTTCGGTCGGGCCATGGGTCAGGCCAATGAGGTGGTCGCGTGACAGCACGCGGTTGGGATGCTCGCACAAGGCGTGCAAGAGGTCGAACTCCGCGCCGGTCAAAGCGACCTTGGCCCCGTCGGGGGCGGTCAAGTCGCGCGCCGCGAGATCGAGCGCCCAGCCGGCGAAGCGATAGACCTGGCGCAAGGAGGGGACGGTCTCGCTCGACGCCGCGCGTCGCAGGATCGAGCGGATGCGGGCCAAAAGCTCGCGCGGATTGAAGGGCTTCGTCAAATAATCGTCGGCGCCCATTTCGAGGCCGAGAATCTTGTCCACGTCCTCGGCGCGCGCCGTCACCATGATGATCGGGACGCTGTGATCAACGCGCAGCCGGCGGCAGATCGAAAGGCCGTCCTCCCCCGGAAGGTTCAGATCGAGGATGATCAAATCGAAGATGCGTGAGGAAAGCGCCGTGTCCATCTGGGCGCCGTCCCGCACATCGGTCACGTCGATGTCGTTGGACGATAGATAGCGCGATATCAGCGCGCCGATTTCCTTGTCGTCTTCGACGAGCAGGACGCATGGCCCGGTGTTCATGTTTGCCTCGCCCAAAGGTCGCGTGTGCTCATATCTAGAACGAGGCGGTCCGAGCGCCGAGAGGCTCGCTCCGGGTCCCCCGTCGCAATGCGTAGTTATCGCATGGACCACATAAAATAGAGCATGGCCGCATAGAGCGACATTGCGGCCAATATATCCCACGCGTAGCTCATGATTTCTCCGTTGAGCGGTCAGGGTCCGGGATTTCGGGGGGAGCGCGCCTTCGCACGCTTGTCGGCGAAGTCGCGCTCCCGTCGTCATTAGTTTTCCGCGCCATGCCCCCAGTGGTGGTGATGGCCGGCCCCAGCGCGGATCAGCACGCCGAAGCGCAGCTTTTGGCCGTCGTCGAGGCTGTCGTAGAGCGGCTTGGCCGCCGTCGCGAGCGCCGTCAGGCGCGTCGCGCGGTCCTGCATCGACTTCGCTTTCAGTTGCATGACCTCGATGGCGTTACGACGGCCCTCGGCGCCCTCGTGTCGCAGCTTGCGCCATTCCTCGTAGCGCGCGGCGCGCGCCTTGCCGCCCTCGCGAATCGCCGCCTCGACCGCCGGCCAGCTCTTCTCCTGATCGGGGGTGAGCTTCAGGCCCGCCTTCAGCGCGGCGACGCGGGCGTCGGTCAGCGCGGCGAAATCCTCGGGCGAGAGCTTCGGGCGCTCGCTCTGTTCGCTGCGCATATCCTGCGGAGCCGCGAGGGTCGAAACCGCGGGCCCCATGAGCCCCGCCGCAACGAGCACGGCGAGCGCCAGTGACTTTTTCATCGATGGCCTCCAGAAGGAGTGTCTGCTTTCGAGGTCGCGGCGCGGGATCGCGCTGCTACCAAAGCACAGGAAGCTTCGCAGAGCGATGTTTCCTGGCTTTGTCCTGATTGCGGGCTTTGTCTCCAGACCATGTCGTCACATTGAAATCATGATTGAGAAAAACTGCGGCGACGCCAGAGTTCGAGAAAAAACATCTTGGTAAAACTCACTCGCGCGGAGCGAGACGGGCGAGGTCGAAGGCGTCGGCCTCATGGATGAGCTCGACGAAGGCCCGCGCCCAATAGTCTGCGACCGCCTCCCCCTTCTGCGCGCTCGCAGCCGTCGCGTCGCCCATGGCGCCCTCTTTGGAGAGATCCTGCGCCATCCAGCCGAAGCCCGCCGGCCGGTCGGCGGAGAGCCATTTGAAGTCGCGTGCGAAATCCTGCGTCGCGACGGGAAAGTTTTTGGCGCGGCGCATGTCGACGAGATCGGGACGCAAATGAAGCATCAGCGAGGTCTCGACCGCGCCGCCGTGAATGCCGTAGCGCAGCTCGTCTGCGGAAAAGAGCCCTGGCGGATAGCCAAACCGCGCAAAGGAGCAGGTCACCGCCAGCACGCCCCAGCGCGCGCGCAGCTCCAGCGCGGCCTGCGTGATGAGAGGCGAATTGCCGCCGTGCGAATTGAGGATCAGGAGCTTCTTTGCTCCGGCGCCGATCGGGCCCTCAAAAAGCTCGGTCAGCACAGCGAGCGCGGTCGAAGGTTTTAGGCTCAGCGCGCCGGGGAAGTCGCGATGCTCGGTCGAGACGCCGACGCTCTGGATCGGCAGGAACAGCACGCGAGGCGCGACCGGCAGCAGCGGCGCGACGCGTGCGATCATGCCCTCCATGATCATCGCGTCGACGCCGAGAGGCAGATGCGGCCCATGCTGCTCGATCGCGGCGATCGGCGCGACGACGATCGTGCGCGCCCAGTCGAGCGCGGCAAAATCGGTCGTCTTGAGGTCGGACCAGAAAGGGGAGGGCATTCCCGCGTTGTAGCGGGTTTGGGCGGCGTGGGACAGGGAGCGCCCTCCCGCGCTCCGACTTCGGCGCTCCAATCCTTTGTCGTTCAGCGCTTTAGGGCCGCGCGCGGCTTTGCCTCCAAATGGCCAAGAAATCCCGGCATAGCCCTCCGATTAAGGCCGTCCCTCCGGCCGCAGGCTCAAGGAGTTCGCCGCCTCATGTTTTCTTCGCGCAACAACGCTCGATCGATCGTCGCGCCGGCTGCGTTCGGCGCGGTCTTTTTGCTCATCGGCGCCGTCAATGCTCGGGCGGGGAGCGACGACACCGGGACCTTCTCAGCGATCGGCTCCGCGATCGGCGTCACTTCCAGTGACAGCAAGATCGACTATCGCGAGCGCCCCAAGCTCGTCGTTCCGCCCGACCGCAAGAGTTTGCCGGAGCCGCGCGCTGCCGACGAAACCCGTCCTCCCTCTTTCCCGGTTGACCAGACCTCGGCGCACCGCCAAGGCGCTCGCGTCGTCAGCGGTCAGCCGACGGCGCCCGATGAGCCCTCGCGCGAGAATTTGACGCAGCCGCCCCCTGGCTACCGCCACCCCAGCAAGCCCCTTTCCCAATTGAAGGAGAAGGAGGCGAAGAGCTGGTGGAATCCGATGAGCTACCTGGGGTCCGGAAAGGACGATTCGAAAGTGGCGTCCCCTGCCGCCACGGCGCAGACGCCCCCTGCCGCCACGGCACAGGCGTCCTATGGACAGGCCTACTCCGGCCCCACTGCGGAAAAGCAGGGGAGCAGCTGGTGGAATCCGATGGGCTATATGCCCACCTTCGGCTCAAAGTGACGCTTTCGCCGTCTCACCAGGCGTTCGCCGTTCGCGCCAGCATGTAAATGGCGACGCCGAAGACGATCGTTGCAAAGAGAAGCGCGAGGCGGCCTGTCTCTTTGGCGAGCCGCCGCGCGGATCTGGCGACGGCGCTCGCCGACATCGTCGCCGAACCGCAAGAACCGCAAGAGAAGCCAGCGCCCGCTCGCGAGCCTCCGGGCGCCGCCTCCGTCGCAAAGCTGCTGTGAGTCAGTAACGTTCGGACCGGTTTGGCCGCCGCTTTCCAGCGACTCGAAGGCTACCCGTTTGCGAGCAGCGCGACGGCGCAGGCCGGAGCGCAGTCGGCGGCGGCGAGCGCGGCCGCCGGCGCGACGGGCAGAAGCGCGCCAAAATCGCGATAGTCGCGTCCCTCGCGCCGCGCGTGGGCGGCAATGACGCCGCGGCCAATTCCGGCGCCGACGATCGGCGCTAAGAGCGCGGCCGGGTCGCGCGAGGCGAGGAGGGCGATCGCGTCCTCGATCCGCCGCATCTGCGCGCGCGCGAAAAATTGCGCGAGCGCGTCCCACTGCGCCGGCGTTCCGCTGGCCGCGTCGCGGCCGACGAGCCGCGCGAGGCGCGCCCGCGTGTCATCGAGTGTCTTGGAGCGGCCGTCGGCGGCAGGCAAAACGTCCGCCTCGGCAGAGAGGTCGCCGGTCAGCCGGCGCACGTCGGCCATGGTCGCGAAGCGCTCGCCGACGAGCGCGGTCCAACTCCCGTCGACCGGCGCGAGAGAGAGGGCCGCCGCCGGATCGCCCCGCAAAAGGCCGGTGTAGACGAGCTCGCCTCGCGCGAGCCGGCTCGCATCATCCTCCCCCTGCGCTGCGACGACGCCGTCGCCCACGAGCGTCAGGTCTGTCGTCGTGGATCCCATGTCGATGAGGAGCGCCGCTTCGCCGCGCCGCGCGAGAAGCTCGGCGGGCGCGCGCCAATTGGCCGAGGCGATCGCCGGCGCCGCTTCTGCGACCTCCCGCTTTTCAACGAAGCCTCTTGCGCCCGCATAAAAAAGCGCCGGCTCGGCGAGCTCCTGCGAGAAGATGGCGGCGATGGAGACGACGCCGCGCTTCCGGTCGGCGAAGGCGTCGGAAAGCTCGGCCGTCATGGTGACGGCGTGACGCTCGACCACGCCCATCTGCCGGCGCATCGAGCGCAAGGCGGCTTCGATCTCGGCCAAGCCCTGGTGCGGCGCGCAGGGAATCTGCGCCGCGGCGGTGACGACGCCGTCCTCGACGCGCGCGGCCTTCACATGTGCGCCGCCAATGTCCCAGCCGAGGATCGCGCTCACGAGCGCCCCCCCTGTCCTGATGGGGGCGGCGACGACGCGTCGTCGCGAAAAACGCGCCGCGACAAAACGAACGGCGGCGCCTTGACGCCGCCGATGATTGACGGAGGCGCTCGCCCTCTCAAATCCGGATCGGAGAACATCGGCGTCTCTTTGCTCCCGTCATGCAAAAAGGGGAGCCGGCGAGGGCTCCCCTTCGTGATCTTGCGCGAAAGCCCTCTACCTTACACGAGGGTCCGCGCCAGCGCGAAGGCGTGGCGGAAGTCGAGGCAGAGCGGCTCTTTGGCGGCGGTCATCTGCTTGAAGAGACCGGATTGCGCGCCGTATTTGATGTTGCCGATCGCCAGCGCGCCGATGCCGAGAGCGCCGTTGGGCGAGATGACGGCGCCATTGTCGTGCAGCCCGCAGCCCTCGACGCCGAGCGGCGGCACGGCGTTGACGTCGGCGGCGATCAGCAGCGATTTGGCCGCCGCGAGATCGTCCTTCGAGAGAACCTGGACGCCGGCGCGTGCGGCGCAAAGAGCGATCTCGTTCTCGACGAGCAGCGCGCGAACCCGCTCGGGGGTGCTGCCGTCGGCCGGCGTGCATTTGACGTGGAAACGATGCTCGATTTCATCGGTGAGCTTTTGGACGCGATCGAGACCGCTGTAGCCGACCATCGTCACATGGGCTCCTTCGAGCGCGGCGATGACGCAGGCGGAATAGCCGACGACGCCCGTGGCGCCGTAAATGACGATCTTTGCGCCCTTGAGCTCCCGCTGCTTCTTCTCCCGCAAGAGCTTCTCGACGCAGGCGACCATCGCGCCGGCCGTCGTGAAGGAGCCGTACGGGTCGGCGAAGAGCGAAACCTCGAAGGGCTTCAGCAGCGTCTTCTGGGCGACCTCGAGCATGTCGAGCGCCAGCACGGCGTCGCGCCCGGCGAAGAAAATGCCCGTGCGCAGCGCGGCGGACGGAGCGCGCGAGAACATCGCGTCCTGCACCAGGGCCGGCACTTCCTCGATCGTGACGTTAGCGTAGGGAATCGTCACGTCGTAGCCGGCGTCGACCGCCATGTTCACGTCAAAAGGGCTCATATGCTTCAACGTGCTCAACATATGCAGAATGGCTTTGGCGGTCATGGAGCTCGCGATCCTCTCGGTTGAATTGCGGCGCCGGCCGAAGGCGCGGCGATAGCGGCGCTGGGAGACTCTGCGCCACCTAAGCCGGCCGCGCGCGTCCAGGTTCAGCCCAGGCCGGCGGACCGGCATAGACCAAAGTACTGCGGCAATGTCCAGAGCCTTCTAGCCGCAGCTTCGGGAAGCTGTGGCGGCCTTAGCGGGAAGCGGACTTGCGGGAGCGCTTCGACGACGCGGGAGCCGGCTCTTCCTGCGAAACGCGCTGTAGATAATCAGAATCGAGATGGTTTTCCGCATTGGCGGGATTGTGCTCGAGCGCGGCCTGATCCAAGTCCTCGGACGCCTGCTCAGCGGCGGCTCCTTGCGCGGCGCTTTGACCGCCTTGGGCCTCCGCATCGGCGCTCTGGGCCTCAGCCGGCGCGTCAGCGTCCGCTGGCGTCGAGTATTGCGGCTCCGCGGGGGCGGGGTGCAGCAGGCTCAACCGCCCGCGGCGCTTGGCCTCGCAATAGAAGCCGCGCATGTAGAGCCTTTGCGCGAGCTTCTCGTCGCCGCCCGCGACTCGGTAGGCGTTGGCGAGATAGGCGACCGCGTAGGTCAGGTTCGTCTCGGGGTCGAGCAGTCCGATCGGCGGCCCGGAATAGCCCATGCTCTTCGCGGTGCTGTGGCTGATCTGCATGAGGCCCCAATAGTGGCCGTGGCGGGACGACGGATCATATTTGCTTTCGCGCTGCACGACTTTGTGCACCAGCGATTCCGGGACCTTGTTCAGCTTCGCGTGATGCGTGATCCGCGCGCAGATCGCCTCCCGGTTTTTTGCCCTCGCCGCTTCAACCACCGAATCCGGGGCCTGCGCCAGGAAATTCCGCGGATCCCGGCCCGAGCAGCCCCCGAGCGCGAGGGCGGCGGCGAAAAGCGCAGCGATGGCTGCTTTGACGCGAAGCTCGTTCATAGCTTGAGTTTCGCAGTTGAAAAGGGGCCAAATTCGGGCGCCGGGACCTTGGCGTTTACGCTTCTTCGTCGGATTAATCGAACGCCCGTCCTGCCGAGTGCAGCGCAAAGCCTGAAAGGGCAATCGAGATCGACGCGCGTGTGCCTTTTTTGCAACAGTTAAAAAATATTTTGGCGCCCCGTGAGAGATGCAAGTGGTCTGGACTTTCTCCCCGCCGCCGAGGCAAGCTTAGCCGGGTGCGGCGGCGAAGGGGCCGAGCCGCCCGCGAGGGGATGCAAACTTGAACTCACGCTTGGCGAAAATCGCGCTCACGGCCAGCGTCGGCTTCTTCGCGCTGCTGGTCGGCCTCGACAACATCTTTGACTATCCGACGAATTTCGCCTCGGTGCATCACATCCTGTCGATGGACACGCTGCCCGAGGGCGCAGCCTTCGGCTGGCGGGCCATCACGCTGGCGACGCTGCAGCATCTCGCCTATTGGTTCATCATCCTGACGGAGCTCGCGGCGGGCCTGTTTTGCGTGGCTGGCGCCGGGCGAATGACTCGCGCAGCTCGGCTCGACGCCGCGGTCTTCAACGAGAGCAAGCGCCCGGCTCTTGCCGGCCTCGTGGCGCTGTTCCTCCTCTATTTTTTCGGCTTCATGGTCGTTGGCGGCGAGTGGTTCGAGATGTGGCGCTCGAACGGTTGGAACGCCCAGGAGGCGGCGTTCCGGTTCGCCGCGATCACCGGCGTTATCCTGGTTTTTGTGGCCCAGCAGGACGCCTGAGCCGCTTTTCCGGCCTCAGGCTTTCGCGGCTTCGACCGAGCGCCAGTATTCGATGAGGGCGGCGAGCATGTCCCGGGTCGAATGAGCGGGGCGCCAGCCCACCGCCTTGTTGAGCTTTCGGGCGTCGAGCGCGACGCTCGGCAGATCCACGGCGGCCGGCCGCAGCAGGGCGGCTTCGACCTCGACCACGAAGGGCCGCCGCGCCAGGGCGCGAAGACCCTCTAGCAGATCGCTGATGGGGACCGGCGCGCCCGAGCCGACGTTGAAGCAGCTGACGCGTTCGTTAAGCGCGTCAGCCTGCGCGACGAGCGCGCGATAGGCGGCGACGACGTCGCGCACGTCGAGAAAGTCACGGGCCTTGGCGATATCGCCGACTTTCAGGCGCGGCTCCCGCCGTCCCGCCTCGATCGCCGCGATCTGCGCGGCGAAAGAAGAGAGCACGAAGTTCTGCGGGCTTTGCCTCGGCCCCGTGTGATTAACCGGGCGCACGACGATGAGCCGCGCCTCTGGCCCCAGGACGTCGCCGAGCATGGCCTCCGCCGCGGCTTTGGAGCGCCCGTAAGCGTCGAGAGGCCGAAGCGGCGTCTCCTCGCTTGCGGGACCGTCTTTCAAGCTCGCGCCATAGACCGAGGCGCTGGAAGCAAAAAGCACGACCGCTTGAGGCGCATGGCGGGCGAGGGCGGAGGCCAAATGAAGGCTTCCGCAGAAATTGACGCGCCACGTCATTTCGCCCGCGTGCAGGGCCTTGCCGATCGACGCTTGGCCGGCGAGATGGGCGACGAGATCGGGGCGGAATTCTTGAATTGTCGCGTCGAGCGCCTCCGCGTCGAGGAGATCGCCGTCGAGCCGCGTCCAGGCGGGATCGACGGGGCCGTCCGCCCCCGGAAGCGTCAATATGGCGCGCCGGGCGTGCGGGTAATCCGCCGCCAGAGCGGGCGCGAGATGCGAGCCCACGAAACCCGCCCCGCCAGTCATCAGAATGCGTTCGTATCGGGCCATCGGGGTCGGCGCGCCTTTTTCTATTGCTTGGGCTCTCTCAATCCCTCGCCGCGCTTGAGACGGTCGAGGTCCGCCTCGACCATTTCGCGGATGAGCTCCGTGAGCGCGATCTTCGGCGCCCATCCGAGCTTGGTTCTCGCCTTCGTGGAATCGCCCAGAAGCACCTCGACCTCGGCCGGCCGGTAAAAGGCCGGATCGATCACGAGATGCTTCTCCATGTCGAGGCCGACGTGATCGAAGGCGATGCGACACATGTCGCGGACCGTCGTGGTGACGCCGGTCGCGACGACGTAGTCGTCCGGCTTCTCCTGCTGCAGCATGAGCCACATGGCGCGCACATAGTCGCGCGCATGGCCCCAATCGCGCTTGGCGTCGATGTTGCCGAGCCGCAGCTCACGCGCGAGCCCGAGCTTGATTTTCGCCACGCCGCCCGTGACCTTGCGCGTGACGAATTCCTCGCCGCGCAGCGGGCTTTCATGATTGAAGAGGATTCCGGAAGACGCGTGCATGCCGAAGCTCTCGCGATAATTCACGGTGATCCAGTGGCCGAAGAGCTTGGCGACGGCATAGGGCGAGCGCGGGTAGAAGGGCGTCTTCTCGTTTTGCATCGGCTGCTGGATCAGCCCATACATTTCCGACGAGGAGGCTTGATAGAAGCGCGCCTGCGGGGCGGCGATGCGCATCGCCTCGAGCATGTTCGCGACGCCGACGCCGGTGATGTTGGCGGTCAGGATCGGCTGGCGCCAGGACGAGGCGACGAAGGACTGCGCCGCGAGATTGTAGATCTCGTCGGGCTTCGTCTCCTGCACGATGCGCACGAGGCTCGAGAGGTCGCCGAGATCGCCGTCGTGCAGACGCAGGGAATCGACGACGCCGAGCCAGCGCAGCCGGTGATCGTCGACGCCGCTGTGCGAGGATCGGCGCACGACGCCGTGAACCTCGTAGCCTTCATCCAGCAGAAGCTGCGCGAGATAGGCGCCGTCTTGTCCCGTGACGCCCGTGATGAGCGCGCGCTTCGTCATTCCTCGTCCTTTTTAGGTCTTAAAAACTAGCTCTTCTTGCCGTAAAGGCTCGAAAAACAGGCTTTTCGATGGGTTGGGATATAGAACAGGCTTCGCCGTGGCAAGTGCGGGGCGGAGGCGGCGACGCCGCGGCGGCGATGTCACTTTTTGAAGAGCTGAGCGTGCGAGCCGAGTTGCGCCAGTCGCAATGTCGTTGGGTTAGGCTTCGAAGAGAGTAAGAGAAGGTCCAGCTTGAGATGCATTCCCGGGACCATTGCCCGACCAACGGGGGGGGGACGCGATGGTTTTTCGCCAAGGGCTGGTCCGCGCAAAAAAATGCTAGGCTCCTCAATATCATGAGGCGTCGGTGACCTGTCACATACGCAAGCTTTGAGCTTAGTCTTAAATTGCAGACACCAAGGATTGAATGTATAGTTTTTTGGAACACGCGTCTTTCGCGCCATCCTGCGATCCAAATACGGGAGCAGTGAACAAAAATCAGGCAAGTTCGCAGAAGATTACGTACGTACGACGCGGTCCTTCAGGCCACCGCAGGTCCGCCGATGTTTGATTATGGTCAAGCGACGCTTCGCGAAAGACGAAATTTGCGCATTATCAACCGAGTATTAAATGCGCGCGAGGTTCACGTGAGGTTTATGAGATATTGTCTGCCCTGCCAGGGCCACCAGCGGCCCAAACCGCTTCATGGCGCCGCCAGTCAGATGCGGTTGGAGATTTGATCGAGACGCCTTGCCGGGGACACCATCGTTTCTCACCCGTGCATTGCTGGAGTCTGAAGCATGCGCCTGAGCGATAATGAGTTTGCTATGCTGGTCGAAATGGAGGAGTTCAATTCATACTTTCAGAGATTGTCGCCTGATGAGCTTGTTTTGGAATTGTTGCGTTTTGAGTCTCCAACGTCTCGAAAGGCTGTCAAAGCGATGAGGCAGTTTGCTGCGATTTACTCCGTGCTTTCTAATATTTGTGCTAATGACAAGACTATTAGTGAAGACCGCAGATCGTATTTTATCACCATCGCCAACCTCGCCCGGGAGGCCTTGGAAGTCGCCATACTCCCTCGTCTGAAGCCAGAGCCGTTGAACATACTGCTCACGGCCTTGATCTCGGTGGATTACAATCTTGCGGCTTTTGGTCGTTACCCTCGCGCAGTTGATATGATGCTCACGCAGGCAAGGAGGCCAAAAGGCCCCTATGAGCTAAGCGTTGTCGGGCGCGTTGCGGCTCAGGAGCCCGATTGAACCTCAAACGGCGCCGCCTGCGGTTTCGATACCGGCGTGGGAAGGACGGCTATCGGTTCGCCAATTTTCACAAAATCTTCGCAACCTCCTCAAACTCGAACCTCGGCCCGCGAGGGTAAAGCTTGGCCTCGTCGCCATAGCCGATGTTGACGAGGAAATTCGATTTCACCGTCCCCTCGGGAAAAAATTCCGCATCGACCTTCGCCTTGTCGAAGCCGCTCATCGGCCCGACGTCGAGTCCGAGCGCTCGCAACGCCAGCAGAAGATAAGCCCCTTGCAGCGTGCCGTTGCGAAAGGCCGTCTCCTCGATCAGCGCCTCGTTGCCGATAAACCAGGAGCGCGCGTCGGTCGCCGGATAGAGCCGCGGCAGATGCTCGTAGAATTTGAGATCATAGGCGACGATCGCCACGGCCGGCGCGGCCATCGTCTTCTCGAGATTGCCGGGAATGAGCGCCGGCGCGAGGCGCTGCTTGGCTTGCCTCGAGCGCAGGAACAAGACGCGCATCGGCGAGCAATTGGCGCTGGTCGGCCCCCATTTCGCGATGTCCAGCGCCTCGCGCAGAGCCGCGTCGGAGACTTCCTCGTCGCGCCAGCCGTTATGCGTGCGCGCCCTGGTGAAGAGCTGCTCCAGGGCTTCGGTTGAAAGTTTCGCGCTCATTAAGCGTCCGCCTCCCTTCACGCCTGCGGCAACCTCAAGAGGCCCGCGGCGCCGTTCCCCGCGCCGAAAGCGAGGCGCTGGCCTCGCGCGTCCCAGGCGAAGGTCGTGATCTTCGCGCGCTCGCGCTCCGAGGGCCGGCGAACCAGAATTTCCGAGCCGTCGGTAATGCGCGCCAAGAGGATCATGCCGTCCTCATAGCCGAGCGCGACGACCAGCGCTTGAGGATGAAAGGCGACGCGCGTGACGCCGACGCCGGCGCGCACGCCGCATTCGCGAGGCTGCGCGCCCATCGGCCCGTCCTTGCCCTCAAAAGGCCAGAGCACGCAAGCGTCGGCGCCCGAGGTCGCGAGCCACTTGCCCTCCGGCGACCAAGAAAGGGAGCGGGTCTTGGCCGGATAACCGGACATGCGCATGTTCTTGCGGTCCGAGAGGCGCCAGCCGTGCAGCGCGTTCTCCTGCATCGAGGTGACGAGGAAACGGCCGTCGGGCGAGACGGTGACGTCGAGATGCGCGCCATTCCACTCGAGCGTTTCCGGCTTGGCGCTCGCGCCCGGATACCAGAGCGTCGCGCCGTTGTAATGCGCGATGGCCAAACGCAGGCCCTTGGGCATGAAGACGAGGCCGCGCGAGCTCGAGGGCAGGTCGAGCGTCTTGATCTCGCCCGCCGCTGCTGCGCGCGCGCGCGCGTTTCGGCCGGTGGTCCAGGCCAGCGCCCCGTCGCTGCGCAGCGCCACGGCGTCGATCCAGCGGCCGGCCTCGTCGGCGAGGAGACGCGTCTCGCCCTCGGCCGAAATCTCGACGATCCGCCCGTCGTCTCCGCCCGAGACGAGCCGAGTCCCATCACTCGCCACGCAGAGCGAAGCGCCGTCGGAATGCGCCACGATGCGGCGGTCCGTCTCGAAAGCGCCGTCGCTCTTCATGCGCAGCGTCACGCCATGCGCCAGCGCGAAAAAGGGAATGGAGGAAAGGAAGGCTGCCGCGAGGACGGCCTCCTCCGCCTCGATTTCCGCGACATCGTCGGTGAGCGAGCGGTTGTCCTGCGTCACGCGCCGCGTCTCTCTTTCAGGGCGCTAGCGCGCTTTCCGCTCGAACGGAATCTTTCGAGCGATGAGAAATCGCGCCAGGTCAAACCTTGGAGTGAATTCTGATCGCAAAAGTCTTTCAACTTTCGCGGAATTCGCTCAGCCCGCGGGCGGTCAGTCCTCGTCATCGACGATCGCCCAGGGCGGCAAATGCGGCCGTTTCTTTCTGAATTGCCCACGCATCACCATCACGAAGGCCACCACGTCGAGCCCCGCCAGCGTGAAGGCCCAGAGTTGCTCGCCGGCGGGCCCGAGCAGGCAGACCACGAGACCGGCGGCGAGGCCCGCGAGCAGGAAGGGCGCGAGCGAGGGCCGCGAGAGGCCGACGAGCGAAAAGGCCTTGTAGGCGGCGCCGGCGAAAGCGGCCGCGCCGACGAGCCCGAGATCGAACCAGATCTGGAAGGCGAGGCTCCTCGGCGATTTGGGATCGATATAACCGCCGAACAGGCCGTAGATCGCCGAACCGAAGCCATGGCCGAGCAGGGAGCGCGCGCCGCCCGTCGCGAGAATCTGGCCCCAGACGTCGAGGCTCCTCAGCAGGTCCGGCGCGTGGCCCTGATAAAGGAAGCGCACGCCGAGGGCGAGCAGCGGGGAAAGAATAATCGTCGCCGCCGCGAGGGGCGAGAGCCACAGTCCGGCTTCGCGCGGGCGCCCGAAGGAGAGGCCGAAGACCGCAATTCCCGCGATGAGCGGTGGCGCGACGTTCTGCGCTCCGGAGAGGAGCACCGCGACGGCCGAAACCAGCATCAGGGCGGCGGCGAGACGCCACTTCCCGCGCATCGCCAGCGCGCCGCACGCCGGCCACATGATCAGAACGAGGCCGACGCCGGAACGCGCCAGCGCGTCGCCGTCGAGGATCTCCTCGAGCGTGAACGAGCGGCGCGCATAATAGCCGTAGGCCGCCGCGCCGATCATGCCGAGCGCCGCTGCGGCGACGCCGATCGGCAGCAGGTTCAGATCGCAGATGCGCGTCCGCGCCGGCAGAAAGCCGCAGGCGATTGCGACGAGGCCGAGCGTGCCCGCGTCTTTCCAGTAGCGCTCCGCCGGGCCGCCATGAAACGGTGTCCAGTTTAGCGAGACCGCGGCCCAGGCCGCCAGGAACAGCGCGGCGAGGAAGGGCGGCGCCGAGAGGAATTCGCGCAAGGGCCCCGTCTTCTCGCGGCGATCCGGAGCGACCGCCGCGCCCATGAGCAGGAGCGCCGCGCCGACCGGCAGAAGGATGTAGATGGTTTGTCCCGCGATCACCGGGGCGATGAGCGCAACCACGAAGAGCAGAAACAACCCGATCCGCGTCAGGAGCCTTCCGGCTTCCAGCGCGGGGTCATCGTTCGTATGGGGCGGCGTGAATGCGGTCATGCTGCGCGAACGACGGGACTTGAAAAGGCCAGACGGCCCGGGACGGCTCGGCCCGCGGCGGCGGCGTCAAACCCCTTAATCATTCGCGGGGGACAGGACTTCGGAACGCGGCGCAACGGGCGTTTCCAATAGTCGCCTATAATTTGCGCAATGCAACAAACAAACCGACGCCGGCGTCATTTTTTTCCGGAGTGTGACATCTTTGCCATCTCGGCGAGGACGGTCGAATCCCGCTCCTCGCAAAGGCGCGACCTCATGAGCCGCGAGAACGCCTCCTCGCCCAGAAGCCGCCCCAGCGCCCAGACCGCGGCGCCGCGAACAAGGGGCGAAACCGCATCGAGCAAAGGGGCTAGCGCGGTCGCGAGCGCGGGATCGCCGCTGTTGCCGATCGCGATCGCCACATTGCGGAGGAAGCGCGCATGACCAATGCGCTTCACGGCCGTGCCGGCGAAGAGCTTGCGGAACGCGCCCTCGTCGAGCCCCGCCAGATCCGCAAGGCCGCGCGCGCTCAAGCTCGCGCTGGCCGCAAGCTTCGCCTCGCGCGCTTCCTTTGCGAATTTGTTCCAGGGGCAGACGGCGAGGCAATCGTCGCAGCCATAGACCCGGTTGCCGATCGCCGCTCGAAATTCCTCGGGGATCGGGCTCGCGTGCTCGATCGTGAGATAGGAAATGCACCGCCGCGCGTCGAGGCGATAGGGGGCTTCGAAGGCCTGCGTCGGGCAAACGTCGAGGCAGGCGCGGCAGGAGCCGCAATGATCCGCTTCCCGCGCGTCCGGCGCCAGGTCGAGATCGGTGAAGATCGCGCCGAGAAAGAGCCAGGAGCCGAAGTCGCGTGAGACGAGATTGCTGTGCTTGCCCTGCCAGCCGAGGCCTGCCGCTTCGGCCAGCGGCTTTTCCATGACGGGCGCCGTATCGACGAACACCTTGACCGCGCCGCCGCCCGCTCGCGCCAGCATGAAGCCCGCGAGAAGCTTCAGGCGGCCTTTCAGCACGTCGTGGTAGTCGCGTCCTTGCGCATAGACCGAGATCGCGCCACGGTCGCGTTGCGCGGTCGCGGCGAGCGGATCGGCGCTCGGGCCGTAATTCATGCCGAGCATGACGACGCTACGCGTCTCGCTCCACAGGACTCCGGGCGAGCCGCGCTCATCCGCGCGCGAGGCCATCCAGCCCATCTCGCCCTGCGCGCCGGAGGCGAGCCAGGCCTTGAGACGCTCCGCGGCGAGCGGGATCGCGTCGGGCCGTGTGAAGCCGCAGGCGTCGAAGCCGAGCTCCAGCGCCTTGGCGCGGATTTCGTCGCGCAGCGCGGAAGGCTCGGCAGAGCGCGGCGGCTTTTGAAGCGCTTGCGCCAATCTCTCTCCTCCCTGGCAGGGTGGCTGCCGCCGGGCGGTCGTCGGTGCGAAATAGCGCCGGCCGCCTGAACAGCGGATGTAGCGCAAAGAGATATAGGGCTCGTAAGAATTTCGAACTATGGAGCCGATAGCCGCGGTCGTCGACATGCGGGGGCAACGCGAGCGATAATGCTCCATACCGATGAGGCGAATCAGCATGGCAGACGAAGGGAGTGGCTCCGGCGAAGCGAAGCGCAGACGAGCTTCGAAGGCAGACAAGGTATCACCTGAGGTTGCGACCCCGGCCGCTCCGAAGCCCAAGAGCCTTCAGAGCCACGGAAAGAACTCGAAGGTTTATGTCCCGGTCATCTTGAAGATCTTCAAGGCCCGCTATCGGCCCGGCGCTTCCAGCGTTCTGTTCAGCCTCGACGATGTCCGGAACGCCGTGGAGGAGGTACGAGCGGAGGCTGAGGACCCGAACGCCATCTCGTCTCGCAATCCGGCCGACGTGGTGTATCGTATGAGGTCGCGGACGGTTCTCCCAGACGAGATTCTCAAGCTGGGCTTCCACATCCTCCGGCCGATCGGTCGAGGGCAGTATCAGTTCGAGAAGGCCGTCGCGGGCATAATCGAGCCGCCAGCTACCACGCCAACATCTACCATTGACACCGCGCCGATGCCCGTTCGCCGACTGCTACCCGAGACTGTGGCCGAGATGGACGAGCAAGCGCTGCTCTCAGTGATCAGCTATTGCCGAATCCTCGATCACTTCACCGGCATGACGATCTACCGGCTGCGCTCACATGTCCGCAAATCGGTACCGGGCGTGGGTCAAGCCGAACTGGACGCCATCGACGTAGGCATCGCAAAGTCCGACGACGACATCCCGATTATTTTCCCCATCGAAGCGAAAGCCGTGGCCGACGCCCTCAATCGAGTGCAGATCCACAACATGGTCCAATACGCCCGCCGCTACTTCCCCGGGCTCACCGTGCGGCCCCTTGCGGTTAAGGTCGACTATCAGTCCGTCGTTCACGTTCTGGAGTTCAACGCGCCCAACAAGGCGGCGGACTTGAAGATCGTGAAAGCCAACAGCTATCTCATCGCCACCTCGTCAGCGCAGATCGAGGCGATTCGCGCGACTAACGCTCCCAGGCAGTAGTCCATGACCCGTCAGAAAGTGGTCGGCATCGAGTTGTTCGCGGGCTGCGGCGGGCTCTCCACGGGATTCCTCGACGCAGGTCTTCACGTTGCAGCCGGGTTCGAAATCGACCGACGAGCTGTGGACGCTTACAACTACAACCATGCTTACAGGGGTAGTCGCGGGTTAGTTGCTGACCTTGCTACGGCCTCAGGAAGTGAACTCCTAGATCTCGCGGGGCTGCAATCAGTCGACTTCCTTATCGGCGGCCCACCCTGCCAGCCCTTCTCGATCGTCGGGAAGCGTCTCGGGGCGGCAGACGAGCGGGCGGACCTGATGTCGCATTTTGTACGGCTGGTTGGCGAACTTAGGGCCCGTGCAGGAATAATTGAATCGAAACGCGCGGCGACGGGATTCCGATTTTGCGGCGTCGATCGTATGAAGCGTCATGATCGACGAGGGATTGATTCGGCGACGCTTTGAATCGCTTTCGCCGCATCTGGACGAACGTCGCCGGCGGTTGTTCGCGGCGACGACGGTGCAGGAAATCGGTCGTGGCGGGATCGCGGCGGTGTCGCGGATCACCGGGATGGCGGCATCCACGATTGGACGCGGGCTAAAGGAGCTTTCGGCGCAAGCGCCGCCTTTGGCCGTGGGCCGGGTGCGACGGTCGGGCGCCGGCCGCAAGCCGCTGACGAAGAAAGATGCGACGCTCGTGCGCGACCTGCTCGCCCTCATCGCGCCAGACGAGCGCGGCGATCCGATGTCGCCTTTGCGCTGGACTTGCAAGAGCTTGCGCCGGCTGGCCGACGAGCTGAGGAAGCTCGGGCATAAGGTCAGCCATCGCATGGTCGGGAAGATCCTTAAGGAGCTGGGCTACAGCCTGCAAGCCAACAGCAAGACGCGCGAGGGCTCGGATCACGAGGATCGAGACGCGCAGTTTGCGCACCTCAATGAAAAGGTGAGCGCCGCGCTCGCCGCCAACGAGCCGGTGATCTCGGTCGACGCCAAGAAGAAGGAGCTCGTCGGCGACTTCAAGAACAATGGGCGCGAATGGCGCGCGAAGGGCTCGCCCGAGGAAGTTCGCGTTCATGATTTTCTGATCAAGGAGCTCGGGCGCGCGACACCCTACGGCGTTTACGATCTCGCGGACAACGCAGGCTGGGTGAGCGTCGGCATGAGCTGCGACACCGCGGCGTTTGCGGTTGCGACGATCAGAAGATGGTGGCTCGAGATTGGGCGGCTGCGCTATCCTGGCGCAACGCGTCTCGTCATCACGGCGGACGGCGGCGGATCGAATGGCTCACGCGTGCGCTTGTGGAAGCTGATGCTCCAGCGCCTCGCCGACGAACTCGGTCTCGCTATCGAGGTCCATCATTTTCCGCCCGGGACCAGCAAGTGGAACAAGATCGAGCACCGGCTGTTCTCCTTCATCAGCATGAACTGGCGCGCCACGCCGCTCGCCACCTATCAGGTGATCATCGACATGATCTCCTCGACAACGACGAAAACCGGGTTGAAGGTTCATTGCGAACTGGACGCCAACGAATACCAGAAAGGCGTAACCGTCTCCGATGAGCAAATGGCCGCCCTCAACATCGAGCGCGACCATTTTCACGGCGAGTGGAACTACACCATCAAGACAAGCAGCGACCGCTCAAATGAAGCGGTAATTTAGGCACAGGCTCTTAGCCCGAAGGCGATCGTCCTTGAGAACGTCCCCAACTTGGCGAAATTGGGGTGCGGCACGGTGTTCAGGAAGACAATGAGCGGGCTGTCGAAGCTCGGCTACTCGCTGTGGCACGAAGTACTATCTGTCGCCGACTTCGGCGTGCCACAGGCTCGGAAACGGATCATCGTGATCGGTGTCAGGGGCCCCCGCGCCGTTCGAGGCCCGGCAGCATCGCACGGGCGCAACCTGCTTCCCTACGTGACAACGGAGCACGCGATCGGCGACCTGCCAGACGCTGGCGAGTTCGGACTCACCGGCATCCACAACCACGAGCCCACTATGCACAGCGCCGACATGGTCGCGCGGTTCCGATCGCTCCAGCAAGGCCGCAGGGAGCGAGGATCGTTCCACGATCGGCTTCACCCGGATCGTTTATCATACACCCTTCGCGCCGGTAGCGGGAACTTCTCCCCCTTGCGGCCAGTTCATTACACTTACGATCGCGTCGTGACCGTTCGCGAAAGCGCGAGGCTACAGGGCTTCTCCGACGAGTTCATCTGGCCTGACCGTATCCCGCGGCTTCAACAATATCGACAGGTTGGTAACGCGGTTCCACCGCCGCTCGCTGCCGCCATCGCTCGATGCGTTGCGGAGCAGATGCGCTGGACGCTGTCTCCAAAGAAATTCAAGGGCAGCGCGGCGAAGCGCGAGGCCCCCATCACGATGTCCGACGAAGGACGTGTCGCGCTGCGGAAAGCGAGGATGCGTGGCGCGTCGTTGGGCAAGGTCGCTCTCGCGTCGGCAGCGGAATAGGTCCCGGGCGAGCCGCCCCATATTCCCATGAAGCGCCAGACTCAAAGTCGCAAACCACTCACGCCGCCTCGCGATCAGAAGGAGGTGCGCTCGTTCATCATGGGTCGGGTCAAGTCGAAGGACACCGGCCCCGAGCTTCGCGTCAGGAAGATTGCGCACCGGATGGGCTACAGGTACCGACTGGCGCGGCGTGGTTTGCCGGGATCGCCCGACCTTGTATTCGTGTCGCGTCGCGCCGCGATTTTTGTTCACGGCTGCTTCTGGCACGGCCACGAGAACTGCCGTTATGGACGGCCGCCGCGATCAAATCCCGCCTACTGCGCCCCGAAGCTCGCCAAGAACAAGGAGCGTGACGCCTGGGCGCTTCAAGAGCTTGCGCAAAGAGGCTGGAAAACGCTCGTCTTCTGGCAGTGCGAGCTCGGTGATGAAGCGGCCATCGAGCAGGCGCTGCGCGAATTCCTCGGACCGCCCTCCAACCGCCCCTAACGGTATGAATTTTGGGGGCCATAGCTCTGAATGCCGATCATAATTCAATTTTTTTTGCTAAATTTATTCAATCAAAGACACGGTTGGAGCGGGTGAAGCGCTCTGAGGCGATTTCATTATGCCTAATTAAGCAGAAGAATCAATGGCATTTTCATCGGTGCCGCCGACACTGTTGGACGAATTGTTAGACGTTTTTCTGCCCCAAGCGATGGCAAGCTTTAAGAACGTCGTGAAGGAAAACGGCGCGGCGGTCCTTTGAAACCATGACGGGCTATTACGAAGCGCATTGTCCCCCCGAAAAGAGCGAAGCCTTGGAAGCCGAGGTCGCTTAATCGCTGAGGGTGATGGCAGGGCAGGGGGCGCGTCAAGGATGGAGGCCCGGAAGGGCCGAGACGCAAAGCGGCTCTGTCCACGACAGCCCGACCGCGCGCTTGCGCGCGGGGACGCCATTTTACAGAATGGCAATTATGCGACTTTGTGCTAAGCAGTGTAGACGCAACGTCTAGAGTTTATGTTATTCCGATGTCAAATGAAACCACAACAGAGATGCGGCTCCGATTTATCGTTGAGTTGCTTGGCCAGACTGCGGGACCTACAGTGTTTGACGTGTTAAAGGACATTCGCCAAAATTTATCTGATCGGCAGGAGCAAGACAGGCGAATAAACAACGCTCTATTCGAGATCAAAAAAATGTTGGGTTCAATTGCATTTTGCGCTTGCGGGCTTTTTATATTGTCGCTTTGCGCAGTTTTGAGGTGGGCGTTCCACTAAGTAAGAGATCGTCGCAGCCGCGTTAACGTCGGAACCGTTGTTCATAATTCAAGATTTTCAGGACACGCGGAATCGCCCGTGATACAGGGGAAAAATGCGATTTTGGTCACGCGCGCTGCGGAAGCGGGCGTCTTGGAACGCGGAGGGGTCCGCACCGCCTCGAAAGCGCCGGCCTCGAGTCCATACCCGAGAACGGCGGCGGGGCGGGAGTGAGGTCAAGGAAGGCCGCGCGCGAACAAGACTACGGCTCGACGGGTTGAATTTAAGCGCCCACTTGCAGTTAAGCTCGCACGTAAACTTTCGCCTGAGGCTCCCATGTCGAGGGTGAGCTTGGAGTGACGGCCTCGCCCGGTTCCATATTGGGCGTTTAGAGGGAACGCATCATGGAAAAGGTCATAGAAGAACTCGTCGAAATTCTGTTCAAGACGCCCCTTAAGCAATGGCCTAAAATCTTAATTAGCTGGGTCGTTATGGCCTCGGTTGCTGGGTGCCTCATTTTGGCCCTTGATGCGGGATTCTTCTATCTTAAGATTTGGATAATGGGCTGCGACAACGTGCCTGATTGCGTATGGGCTCAGGGGTATCGAGAGGCAAAGAAGCAAGGACGAGAACACGAGTTCTTCCGCGACTACAAAAAATAACAGACCTTGCGCTGTCCTCCGACGGGTCTGCCTCAAGAAGGTAACGTGGAGACTGACATTTGGTAGACGACGCTGATATCTGGCGGAATCGCCCGAGCTACTGGGCAAAAACGCGCATTTTTCTCGCGCCGCGTGCAGCACGAAAATTCTCACCCGCGCGACGCGGCGAGGTTCCATAAAAGGTAATTGCGCGAATCCGATCCGATCATAGGATTCCCAGCTTTGGCTCGTCAAAGCCCAACCCGCCGTGAGCCGGCGAGAGCCATTTTGCCAGCAGCGGAAGCTGTGAGATTGTCTCCGTCGCGAATTCGAGCGCGGACCCACGTTCATGTCAGTGACGGTTTTTCTCTCCACGGTCTCCGACGAGTTCCGGCCTTATCGCGATCAGCTGGACACCGACCTCACCCGGCATAACGTCGAGGTGAAGGTGCAAGAGGATTTCAAGGAATACGGCGACGGCACGCTGAGCGGCCTCGATCTTCTCATCGCCCATTGCGACGCAGTTGTTCACCTCGTCGGTGAGATGACGGGGGCCGAGACCGACCCGGACCACGAACAAGGGCCGCTGCTGCGCAAGCATCCCGATCTCGTCACAAGATTTGCGCCGCTTGCGCAGGCGCTAAAGGCGGGCGAACGGCTGACCTACACCCAGTGGGAGGCTTGGCTTGCGCTCTATCACGGAAAAAAGCTGATCATCGCCAAAGCCGCGAGCGAGGCTCCTCGCGCGCAGAAGTTCGCGCCAACTGAGGCGTCGCGCGCGGCGCAGGCGGCGCATCTTGCGCGGCTGGAGGCGGTGAAACGCTTTCCCGGTTGCGTCTTCGCCAACGCCGATGGTCTGGCGAAATACGTCTTTTCCTCGGGCATTCTCGATCTTTTGGTGCGGAATTACGCCGAGGAAATCGCCCGCGCGCGGGACGTGGCCGAGGGCTTCATTCACGAGATGGCGGGGAAGGTCGCGGGCGACCGGAGCCTCGACTTCGACGGCATGAAACAGGCGGTGCGCAACGCCATTGAGATTTACGAAAAAGAGATCGCCGGTGGGCTGACGCAAAGCGATTTCGGCGACATCGTCGACGCGGCGTTGGCCAAGGCGAAGGTGCAAGCGGACAAGGGCCAGTCCGGCCTCGCCCGCGCCACGCTGCGCAAGGCGGCAGAGGACTTGCAGCGCGAGGAGCAGGAGCGCCGCGCAACCTATATCGAAGGGGTGACTGCGCTTTACAATCGCGAACGCGACATTGCGCTGGCGTCCTATGACGGCGACGCCGCCGCTGAAGCGATTGCGGCGCTTGCGCAAGCGGTTCACGGCGCGGACAGAGTGGGCGCGCTCAAGGCGCTGACGGCGGAAACGGAAGCGCTTTACGTCTATGGGCGCGATCGCGGCAGCAATGTGCATCTTGTCGCGATGATCGCTCTGTCGCGGAAATTGCTGGACGCGGCATCCACCATCGATGAGCGTGGCGTAGCCTATGTACGGCTCGGCAATGCCCTCTCGACGCTCGGGTCGCGCGAGAGCGGGACGGCGCGTCTTGAGGAGGCTGTGGTGGCGTATCGCGCGGCGCTGGAGGAAATGACGCGGGAGCGCGTTCCGCTCGATTGGGCGATGACGCAGAACAATCTCGGCAATGCGCTCTGGAGCCTCGGGGAGCGCGAGAGCGGGACGGCGCGTCTTGAGGAGGCGGTTTCGGCGTATCGCGCGGCGCTGGAGGAAAGGACGCGGGAGCGCGTTCCGCTTGAGTGGGCGAGGACGCAGATGAATCTCGGCCTTGCGCTCTGGAGCCTCGGGGAGCGCGAGAGCGGGACGGCGCGTCTTGAGGAGGCTGTGGCGGCGTATCGCGCCGCGCTGGAGGAATGGACGCGGGAGCGCGTTCCGCTCGATTGGGCGATGACGCAGATGAATCTCGGCAGTGCGCTCTCTCGGCTTGGCGAACGCGAGAGCGGGACGGCGCGTCTTGAGGAGGCTGTGGTGGCGTATCGCGCGGCGCTGGAGGAAATGACGCGGGAGCGCGTTCCGCTGCAATGGGCGACGACGCAGAACAATCTCGGCAATGCCCTCTGGACGCTCGGGTCGCGCGAAAGCGGGACGGCGCGTCTTGAGGAGGCTGTGGCGGCGTATCGCGCCGCGCTGGAGGAAAGGACGCGGGAGCGCGTTCCGCTCGATTGGGCAACGACGCAGAGCAATCTCGGCACTGCGCTCTCGACGCTCGGCGAGCGCGAGAGCGGGACGGCGCGCCTTGAGGAGGCTGTGGCGGCGCATCGCGCGGCGCTGGAGGAAAGGACGCGGGAGCGCGTTCCGCTCCAATGGGCGTCGACGCAGAGCAATCTCGGCAATGCGCTCTGGAGCCTCGGGGAGCGCGAGAGCGGGACGGCGCGTCTTGAGGAGGCTGTGGCGGCGTATCGCGCCGCGCTGGAGGAATGGACGCGGGAGCGCGTTCCACTCGATTGGGCAATGGCGCAGAGCAATCTCGGCCTTGCGCTCTGGACGTTCGGGGAGCGCGAGAGCGGGACGGCGCGTCTTGAGGAGGCGGTTTCGGCGTATCGCGCGGCGCTGGAGGAATGGACGCGGGAGCGCGTTCCACTCGATTGGGCAATGGCGCAGAATAATCTCGAAAAAGTCGAAGCGCTGTTGGCAGAACGCCGCAATCATTGATGTGCAGAAATGAAGACTTTTGAATAATTTGCCGACCCCTTGTTTTTCAGGGTTTCGAGCTATGCAAAAGATACTTGCACAAGTTTTCGCGTTTTGGCATGATTCCGCGCATGATTTACGGCTACGCCCGAGTCTCGACCGACGGCCAGAGCGTTGACGCTCAGGTGAAGGCGTTGCGTGTCGCCGGAGCCGAAAAAATGTTTCGCGAGACGGCAAGCGGAGCGAAGGCCGAGCGCGTCGAACTGGCGAAAGCATTGCGCGCCCTCGACGACGGGGACACGCTCCTCGTGACGCGCCTCGACCGCCTTGCGCGCTCGAACTCGCGACCTCTTGAACATGCTCGACGCCATTGCGCAGCGCGGCGCGGCGTTCCGTTCCCTTGCGGACGCATGGGCGGACACGACGACCGCGCACGGGCGCTTGATGTTGACCGTGCTCGGCGGACTGGCCGAATTCGAGCGCGACTTGATCCGCGCGCGCACGAGCGAAGGCAGGGAGCGCGCCAAGAAGCGCGGCGTTCACATGGGCCGCCCCGCTGCCCTCACCCGCCACCAGCGCGAGGAAGCCTTGCGCGACCTCGCCAAGGGCAAGGCGACGCAAGCCGACTTGGCGCGGCGCTTCGATGTTAGTCAGGCCACCATTTCGAGGCTCGCCAATGCAGCTGATTGAGCTTCGCTGCATCGACCCCCCGCGCAATATGCGGCGGTTCTATCGCCTCGACGTTCAGCCCGATCTATTCGGCGGCGTCTTGCTTTTGCGGCAATGGGGCCGCATCGGCGCGCGCGGACGCATCATGGCCGAGCGTTACGACCACGAGGCCCCCGCCCTCGCGGCCTTGCAGAAGCAGGCCAAAGCCAAGCGGCGCAAGGGCTATTTGCCCACCTCAGATTCTCCCCCTGTTTCCCGTAAACCGCCTGTCATGCTACAGTCACTTGGAGGCTGCGTCGGTTGCGTCGACCAGTCCCAAAGGGACTTTTCGCCGTCTAAGCTCCAATAAAAGAGGGAAAATTGACCAAATATTTCGACGCCATCATTATTGTTCCTCTTGAAGAGGAATTCGAAGTAGTCCTTGAGAAATTTTCATTTGATGATGATTTAAGCACCTCTCAGCAAGTTATGTTTTCAGTCCATGTTCCAGAAAACAAGCTACGTATTCTGGTGGTTAAGCAATCTCGGATGGGTAAAACGGGGACGCAAGAAGCTGTTTTAAATGCCCTTTCTTCATTTGATACGGGACTGCTTGTTTGCATAGGTATTGCAGGGAGCCTATCGTCGGACGTCGCGATAGGTGACGTATGCTATTCTGGACAAATTATAGATGTTCTAGACAACGTAAAAGCAACTGACACTCCTGCGTCGACGCAAGAATTGGCATTGTCTCCTTATGTTTATAATTCGCCGAGAGAAATCGCAACCGCCTTCTCTTTGGATCGCCTTAATCCAAAAACCAAGGCAGGTCACGAGGCGTGGGCCACCGAACAGCACAAATTCGCTGAGGGGCTGATTCCGAACGAGTTTTCGGGGAGAGAGGGTCGTAAAGAGAAAATCGCTCGACCTTCTGCAAGAGAAGGATCAATAGCTTGCGGCATTGTGTCTGCGAGTCCTGAGTATAATAAGAAAATCAGGGCCATCGACAGGAAGGTGTTAGCTATAGAAACTGAGTCTGGCGCTCTTTTCTCAATAGCTCAACAACGCAGCATTCATGCGCTTACGATTAGAGGTATTTCTGACTATGCTGGAGTGGACAAAGCTATATTCGAGCGCGAAACAGGTAACAATGCACGCAAGGTAGCCATAAGCAACGCAGCATCTTATCTTGTCCGGCAGCTTGGGACGCCTCGGATTGTCGAGTTCTTCGACAAAATACGCCAACAAAATTCTGTCGGATTGGAGCAATTGCAACTGCCCAATCTTGCTAATAAGGATGGATTATATGATCTAATTATTCAGCATGGGGATGAGCTGTCCGAAAAACTACACGATCTTGCTCCCGGATATCGCCTTTGTTCAAAGGGTTATCACTTACCAGTTCCCCGAATTCGGACTATCGACGTTAGGGGGGCTGCCGGGCCCGAAGCTAGACAGCGTGAGCCAATCGAAATCCGTGATGCACTGCGTGACGCGCGCATCATAACGCTACACGTTCCGAGAGAATATCCAGACCTAAGCCTGCCGTGGATAATTGCCAACGACCTGATGTCCGCCCAGCTAGGGGACAAGAAGCCCCTGCCGATTGTCATAGCTGGAGCGTCGCTTCAAAGGCCGAGGACAGGCCTTGCTCAGCTCATAAGCTCAGAATTGAAAACGGCCACCGAGCGTCCCGAGGTTCAGACTGTCTTCATCATCGATAGTTTCAATTTTGAATCGAGATCGCGGCTTGCATTCCTAAAACAGGAAATTGACGCGTGGCCTGAAGCTAAATTCGTCATCGTGACAAGAAGTCGGGCCAATGTTGTATTGGAAAGTGAATTTACCAAAAACATTGCTTCGTGTACTGCTAATCTTTGTGACATTTCGTTTGTTGAAATATCACATTTCATTCAAAAAAACTTTGAAATGGGGCCGTCAGCTTCCGAAGTGGTAGCGTTCCGGTTACGAGAAACATTCAATAAGTACGCGTTATCCGCGCACCCATCATACTTTGCCGGAATTCCACGAAGCACTCTTTACGCTCTCCTACAAGTCAATCGTAAGGCTGAACTTATAGAACTCGCTGTTGCTGGATACCTGAGCTTTGTTGTGTCTGAAGACACGCAAGATGTTAAATTAAGCCGTACGACGAGAGAAAAATTTCTAGCTGAATTTGCCTATGCCGTGAATGCCGAAAAACGTAAATTCAGAGAGGAAGAGATCACCGCATTTGCTGCCGACTTTGCCAGAAAGTATGACTACCGGATAAGTCCCGCGCGCTTCGTCGCTCAGTTTATAGAGAATGGTATCCTTCACGTTGAGGGAGGATATGTTCGGTTTACGCTACCGTTTATAGAATCATATCTGCTCGCGATACGGCTCTCAAAAAATCCAGCGGAAGCGCTCCGTTACTTCTCCCAGATGGACGCCACATTCGACCATCGGACATTCGCCCTTTATGCCGAGATAGGCCCTTCCGAGGAAATGGTCGATGAAATTATGAAAAGGCTAGACTTAAGCATTGCCAATATTTCTGTCGGTCACCACGAGGACGTATTTTTGAAAGGTTCAGTTTGCCCAGCGCTGTTACGTCGGCAGGATCGGCTTCACGCGATTCAGCAGCAAATCCAAAAGGCTGAAGAGGCTGTTCGAGACAATCGCGATCAATCACATGAGAAGCAGAAGTTGCTGGATGCCAACGATCGGATTAGGGAAGAGGTTGGTTCTAAACTCTATAAAATGCAGCCAACGGGCGGTTCTTCGGCAGGTGTAGCCACAGAAAGTGTCGAGGTTAATGCTGCAATTGTGTGGGCGGTTGCTGTTAGTTTGCTCGGGTCAGGAGCCGAACGAATCGAAGCCAAAGTAAAACGAGAACTGGTAGGCAAAATTGTTAAGCTATCAGTGCGCATCATAAACGCTTGGACGAAGACACACTGCAGCGTTAAGTTCAACGACTTAAAAGAAAAAGTCACGGCAGACGAGAAAATCGTCAAAAGTTTGGCTAAATCTGACAGCGACGAAGACATAGCTAGTGCAAAAAAGACGCTAGAGTACGTTGTTGATTTTATCGAATACGCCTTCATGATGCAGCCATTTATCTCTGTTGCGGCGTATCTTTGCGATGAGGCGCGGGATAACGTGCTCGTTGAGAGCATATCTAACACGTCCGTCGATGAGGCGCTCGATGGTCTGCTAAGGAATATGTGGCTTACAGATATCGACGTGCCTTCGGGAAGGAAACAGCTACTTGTGTCTATTAAAAGCCTTCCAAAGGGGCTCTTCCTCCGCTCCGCTATTGCTGCCCATCTACTCGCGCGTGTTTATTGGCGGCATTGGCGGCAGGAAGATCAGTTACATCTTCTCGACGTAGCTAATGAGAGTTTGGTCGGTGCAGGGCTTTCCTATAATAAGTCTCAATTAAAGCGGATCATCGAAAATCTACCGGAAGCCGACGAACCTATTTAAAGCTCATGCTCTCGTGAGTTACCTAGGTTTGGGCGGGGGCCAAAACCTTTGAGGATGTCCAACTAAATCGCTTCGGCGCGGCAGCGGCTCGTCGTGGAATTCCACCCTCGCCTGTTTTTGCAGATACCCCCTCAGGGGCTTGCAAAAGGTAGAGGGTTGGCAAGGCGTGGGCCAGCGCCATGGGCTTTGCGCGCGTCCTCTTCGGCGGACCCATCTCACGCTGATAACGTCCTTTGCCATGCGTGGCACGAAGTATGGTCTCCAAAGGAGAAATGCGATGATGCTAGCCGCGATGGTGGTTTTATATTCGGAGGCGACCATGCACTAGTGCTCAGACACCGACGGAAGATTCATGCGGCGGCTGGCGCAAATGCGAGCAAGGCCGATCACGTTTGGGAAATGTGTCCCGAGCGCTGCATCTTTTGTCTGAGTTTGTGCACTAGAGAGCGCGGAGACCGTGTTAGCCCGAAAAGGTCGACACCGGAGCGATCTTGGTCTGCTTGGCCACATCCGCGTCGCCGATCGGGGACAAGAAGCCGAGGACGAAGGCCGCCAAGCCCATCGCCACGACCAGCGTGATCGACACGCGCAGCTGACGACGCGTGCTCTCCGGATCGAAGCTGTGGGTGAACGCCGGCTCCGCCTCGTTGTCGAGCTTGTCAGCCAAAGACATTTTTCTGTCCCCCTCGCGGCCTAATCCTGGGCCGCCGAAAGATCTGCGCCCTCTTGGACGGCGCTTCCGTACCAGTCGACGCCCGACCGGTCACAGGCTTAATCCTTCCAGGCGTCAACCGTTCCATTGAAGGATCGGTTTTTTTAATACTTCTTTAACCCCCTTTAACCTTGATTTTGCCCAATTGTCGTAGGCGTGGTTCGTTCGTGGTTAAGTCCCCGCCGCGCGCACCTGGGTTGCTGGCTTTGGCCTGATAGATGAAGATTTGTTTAAAAAGGTAGAGACGGTGCCGGTGCCCATGGTTGCGGAGCAACAGAGAGATTATTGATATCAAATTGCAATGCACTATACTTCGTCCAGCGTTATCTCATCTCCGGTGCGATTATAGAGCTTCGTGGTGCGGGGACTTTCGTGCGCCGCCATGGCCTGTGCATTCTCAACGGTGCCGCCGGCTTCAAGATAGGCGGTGATGCCAGTGGCGCGGAAGGTATGGCGGCCGATCTTCGCCCTCAAACCCAGCTCGACCGCGCGGCGCTGGATCATGCTCCCGGCGTCGACGCGGTTTATCGGTTTATCGGTCAGCGCGCCGGTGCGGCCAGCAGCGGAGCGGAAGAGGGGAGCCTTGCCAGCGCCTCGGCCATAAGCATGATCCCCCACACCAAGAGTCGCTAGCCGGGATCGATGCTGCGATGAGCGCATCATCCCGCCCGCCGAAACGTTTAACGGGATGGGGCCTTGCCCTCATTTCCGCACGAGGTAACCGACCAGCCCGGCGGCACCGGCCGAGAGAACCGACATCGCCCACTTCTTTTCCTCCGGGCTCGCCGACTGGTTGGTGACCGTGTTGAACGCCAGCCAATAAATGCCGCCGACGAACACGGCGGCAAACAGGAACACGCCGAGTTCTCTTATCAGCCGCACATTGCGTTCGGCGCGCGTCTCTTCGCGGTCAACCGAAACGCGGTAACGGTGATTAGGCGGGGGATTGTTGAGATCGATGGTGCTCACAGGCCGACAATCTCTGTGACAATCTGACCGCCGTTTCCAACGAGCGCCAACTTCTTGCCCTCACGCTTTCCTTCTTGTGCCAGGTCGAACAAGGTGAGAGCCTTACGGAATATCTCGCTCTTAGTTGTATCGTTTTGGGCTGACAGCGCGCCGAGCCTTTCAGCGAGATCATCCGAAATTGTGATATTCATTCTAATCATGTTGCCTCCAATTATTTGGATTTGTTTGCAGGATATACCATTTTATACACAAAATCAATGTAAAATATACACATGCCGAGTTGCTCGTTGAAGTGCCTCGACTTAGGGGTGCCGCCCCTCGGCGCGCGTCAAGCGACTTCCGCCCAGCTTCCTTCGCCTCTTCGCGACTACGAGCCGAGTAGGGGCTGTAAATCGAGCATCCGCTTGGCCTGGGGTTCTTGGACGCATATCGGACTTTTTGGCTCGCCCCAGGCGAGGAAATTCCGCTTTTGCTTCATATTGTCATGGACAGGTTCGGGGAGCGCCGCGCGATGAGCAGCGCATTCTCCGGCCTTCCCATTACCTTTCTTTCTTTGCGAAGGCTAAACTCACCAGATATCCCAACACAACAAATTCGCACATAGCAACGATATCACAGGTGTCATTTTTCGCACTTTATGGGACTTTAACCGCTTATGAGATTGAAATCCTCTGCGAATGTGTATATCATATATGTGTTATTTCGCATTTTATGGGAAATTTCGCGAATGAACAAAACAAGCCCTCGCTTGCCCAAAGGACGGGTTCTGCTCCAACGCGTGCTCGCGGGATCGGGCGACGTCATACACATTTCTGACGTGACGAAAGCCTTGTCAGTTTCAAGAGTTGAGGCGGCAAAGCGCCTTTCGCGGTGGTGCGAACAAGGTTGGCTGAGTCGCGTTGGCGCAGGCGCATATGTTCCGGCGGCGATCGATACTCTCGGCTCGGAACGTGTGCTCGACGATCCTTGGATTCTCGTTCCCGCCCTTTTTGCGCCCGCCTACGTCGCTGGCCGAACGGCCGCTGAACACTGGGACCTGACCGAGCAAATTTTCAAAGATATCGTTGTTATCACCGGGCAGACCATCCGTGCGAAGACCCAGATCCGCCAAGGTTTTGAATTTACGCTGAAGCACCAAAATCCGAAAAAACTGTTTGGCACCAAGCCCGTCTGGCGTCAGCACACCAAAGTTTCCATCTCGGATGTGCATCGTACGATTATCGACATGCTCGATGATCCGTTCCTCGGAGGTGGCATCCAGCATGTGATGGATTGTTTAGGCGCATATTTCAAGCGGGACGATCGCGACGACCAAACGCTAATCGCGTATGCTGATCGGCTTGGTAACGGTGCAGTTTTCAAGCGCCTCGGATTCCTCGCAGAAAAATGCGACGACAATCAGGAGCTCGTGGAACAATGCCATACCAGACTAACCTTAGGCAACGCGAAGATTGATCCGGCCTTGGATTGCACCCGGCTCATTTCAAAATGGAGACTGCTTGTTCCAGTCGTTTGGGCGCGAGTACATACAAAATGATCGATCGTCGTGAAATTTTAGAGCTCGCAACGCAAACGGGGCTCAATCCACATGTTATCGAGAAGGATTATGTACTCGGTTGGATGCTCGCTGGCATCTATGCCCACGAGGAACTCGCCGACAACTGGATATTCAAAGGAGGAACATGCCTCAAGAAATGTTTCTTTGAAACGTACCGGTTCTCAGAAGATCTTGATTTCACGCTTCGCAATGAAGCACACATCGACTCTGGCTTTTTGAAGCGCGTTTTTAGCGAGATAGGTGCATGGATCTATGATGAGACCGGCATTGAAATTCCGGCTAATCAACAGGAATTCGACGTTTATAAGAATCCGCGAGGCGAGCTCTCATGCCAAGGCAAAATCAGCTACAAAGGCCCGGTTTCCCCAACGCGTCCACTGCCCAGGATTAAGCTCGATTTGACCGCGGACGAATGCGTCGTCCTGCTCCCTGAAACCGTCGAAATATTTCATCCCTATAGTGACGCCCCCGAGGAGGGCATCGAGGTTCTTGCGTACGATTATGTTGAAGCCTTCGCCGAAAAATTTCGAGCACTAGCTGAACGAACCCGACCGCGAGATCTCTATGACGTCGTCAATCTTTACCGCAATATCGAGGCTCGCCCAGAGCAACAGCAGTTCGTCGCTGTCCTACGCGAGAAATGTGCGTTCAAAAATATTGGACTGCCGGAGCTTTCAGACATCGAAACACAGCGCAACGATGTAGAAGCGGGATGGAGCGGAATGCTTGCCCATCAGCTTCCCGCTTTATTGCCGGTCTCGTCATTTTGGAGTGCGTTACCTGAAATTTTCGCATGGCTCCACGGCCGTGTCATTGAGCCCGTTCTTCCATCCATGCCGCTTATGGGCGCGAGCGAAGAAGCCATTCGCGAACGCTTTATCGGGCTTCCCTCCGGATCGCGCGGTCAGTCGTTCATTGAGACGATTCGATTTGCGGCCGCTAATCGGTTACTCGTCAACATCGATTACAGAGACCAGAAGGGAAATCGATCCACACGCGCCATTGAGGCCTACTCGCTACGCCGTTCCAGAGCGGGTGACATACTTTTGATGGCAGTCCGCGCTGAAGATGGGCAACCCCGAAGCTACCGCGTTGACAGTATTCTCGGCGTCACGCCAATTCAGACGACCTTTGTTCCGCGCTATCCGATCGAGTTGACTCCGTCGGGTCCGCAATCGATCCCCCAAAAATCGTCGTCGCTTCAAGAATCGACAGTCCGTAGATTGACCCGCCGGCGCGCAAGCACAACGAACTTCGGCCCCACCTACGTCTTTCGATGCCCAGCTTGTCAGAAGCTTTTCGAGCGCAAAACATATGATGGCGCTCTGAGGGCGCACAAAAATCGAGCCGGTTACCGATGCTACGGCACCTACGGGACGTATGTTCGGACAAAATACTGAGGCTCATAACCTGAAGGTCGTCAGTTCAAATCTGGCCCCCGCAACCAAATTAAAGCCTGCTAGATCAGAGCCTTAGCTCTCATCTCGCAGGCTTTTTTATTCCTTCCGAACCCTTTCCAGCCCTTACAAAAGAAAAAAACTTATTTTCAATGTGTTAGGCGATTTTCGGCGACGATCGCAAGGCCTCGCAAAAAATTCCACGGCACAAAAATGGCACAAAGCGGCACAAAACCGCCGGCTCTTCCGTTCTCGTTTTGGTCCTATTAGCTCCCGGGGTCACGCGCATCCCTCTGGCCTCATGCCGCTGGCGAGCTTTAGAGCGCGAGCGCCCAAAGCCTTGCCGTCTTCGCCCTGACGGGTGACAATCCCACGCTTGGCGCATAATCCGCCGGCGCGCGCTTGCCGCCGGCATCGCTACGAAGATCGGCAGTCACAGCTTCCGCGCCACGGGCATCGCCGCCTATTTGAAGAACGGCGGCACCCTCGAAAAGGCCGCTTCCATGGCGAACCACGCCTCGATACGCACCACGCAGCTTTGCGACCGCCGCCGCGACGACATGAGCCTCGACGAGGTGGAAAAGGTCGTGATTTGAGCATGAGGCTTACCAGATGAATGACGACAACGCTGCTTTCATTCCTTGCTATCCACCTGACGTGCCACCGCCTTCAATCGACGTTCGCCTGTCCCTCGACCCCTGCGAAATTCCGCCGCCGGTGATCGAAGGGTCGGCCGATGACTGGCAATCGTCTTTTCAAGATTACGAAGACGGTCGCCGCGTTCACCTCTACCACCACAATCCAACCCATGCGGTCTTTGCGTTTACATCCGCCCCCGACGCCGAACGCAAAGGCAAGTTCAACATTGTGGCAAGATTTCTCTACGTCTGTGACGGGCACCCGATGATTACGCATGAGGATATTACACGCCTCGGTCGTGAGGCTTTGTTTCTCATGCCCCCAGAGCCCGTCATAAGCCGGCGTTCGCCTCCCGGACTGGGAACGCCTCGGTTCCGAGGGCCCCGAATAACTCGCAAATGAAGTCCGCCCATGAACCCCGTTGAACTTCGCCGCATCGACCCTTCGTGCAACATGCGCCGCTTTTACCGCCTCAACATCGAGACCGACTTGTTCGGCGGCTTCCTGCTTTTAAAGCAATGGGGCCGCATCGGCGCGCGCGGGTGTATCATCGCCGAGCGTTATGACGATGAAACTCTTGCGACAACTGCTTTGCAACGGCAGGCCGAGCGCAAGAGGCGGCGGCGGTATGTCGCGCCGGTCGCTTAATGGCGGCGCGCACCACCAAGCTCTATGACCGCACCAAGGAGCTGCTCACGCAGGACGAGGTGGAGAGGATACGGCTTTAGCAACGGGTCGTGCCTATTCGTCACTAATCTCAATTGAATTAAGCTCGCACCACTCCCTCAAGGCTTTTTCCTCGGCTTTCGCCTCGAAATCATACCATTGATCAAGCGAGCCCCTTCGATGCAACAAATCCTTGAATTTGGCGTAGGCACCGCTTCCCTTGAAAAATTGCCGAACGTCATCAAAGTCGTCGGGCAGGAATTCACGGGTGAAGTCCAACGCGAGCGGCTTTCCGAGATCGAGCTCTCTCTTGTCGGGTATTTGGTGAAATTTCTCGTTGTCGTCGATGTCATCCGGCAATATATCCAAATCGTCGCCGAGCTCGGAATGCCAATAGAGCTTGCCAGACTGCTTGCACAAAAAGGCCTGATGCTCGTCCTCGCCGCCCGCGCTGACGAATTCGAACGCTTCCTGAATGTATTTCAAGCTGACAGGCATGATCAATCTTTCACGCAATCAACGGGGTGCCACGCGCTCAACTCGGCCGCTGGTCACGAAAACTAGCAGGCCTTCCTTCCCGCCTGTTGCAGCAAGATAGTCGCGTACCTGCTCCCGATAGAGATCTATCACTGCCGTAGCTGGGTCAACGTCGCTCTTCCAATCGACGACCACATCGACATTGTTGCCCTCGTCAAACGCCAAGGCATCTGCGATACCACCAATATAGATTATGCCTTGCTGCGCCGAATTGGCCGAGAACACCGTCATTTCCGGTAGCAGGCGGTGCCTCAGCACTGCCACCTCTGGGATACCAAGTGCACGTCTCACAGACGCCGCGAGTTCAGGCGCATGTGGACCGTCTTCGGCGCTCTTCGCTTCAGCAACACCAAGTTCCGAAAGCAGAGCTCTTGCTCGGCTCTCTAAAGTCTCAGCGTCTTCTCCTGTCTCTCTCGTTAGAACCTCTTCCAGCAACTTGTGCACCACAAGCCCGCGCTCTCGACCGCCCTTGACCGTTATGCGCTCGTCTTCACGCTGTGTCTCTATTGGGATGCTTTCGCTCAACGCGCCTTCGCCGACAAACACTGAACCGCCCTCGTCCGAAAGCCCCGGCTCTTCTCCGGCGGGCCCATCGTGACGACTTGGACTCCGCCAAACAATCGGGCGGCGGGTTGCTGCGATCACCGCAGCTTCCGCCTCCCAGGTCGCCTGATCCTGGTGGTTGGCCATCTCTTCCGCTGCAGCGGTTGCCTGCCTGGAAAGTGCCGCCGCATCGAAAGTGGGGATTTGGGTCAGATCAGCATTCAAGAGGCTGAACCAGTCGTTTTGAACACGCTCACTCTGCCGCGGCAACAGCAGCAAGTCACATGCGCGTGTGAGCGCAACATACCAAAGCCGAACGCGTTCCCTTTGCAGCTGCCCCTTCTCATCGGCTTTGACAACATCATAGTCCGGCCCGGCGTAACCCATGAGCTTAAAATGAACCGTGTTATCCGACCTCCGATGCAGGAAATCCATCGTCTCATCGAGTTCGGTCGGTGAATTGATCGGAATCACGATCGGCCATTCAAGACCCTTAGCGGAATGCATCGTCGAAATCGACACGGCCTCCGCATCGGCATCCGGACGGCCCTCAATATGCTTCTGCGTGTCATCCCAATTGGCTCGGAGAGCATCCGCAAAAGCGACGAGGCCACGGGTCTCATAGGCGCGGGACATTTCCAGTATCATCTCGACATTCGCGAGCGCCCGCTCCGCATTCTGCCTGTAGCGAGCCCGCAAAATCGGACGAACATTTAGTTCCTCGATCGCCTCGGCCATCAATTGATAGGGCGTTGTCTGGCGCGTCTTTCGTGCGAGATTTTGTAGCACTTCAAGGGCGTGCTTTAGGATCGGATTAGTGATGAACTGACAATCGGTCCAAAGGTCAAGCCGCGGAGTTTGATTTTCTGCGACGGTGGGCAGCCCGATTATGGCATCGGCGATTTCCTCTTCCGTTAGTCCAACGAGCGGACCGCGCAGGAAGGCCCCAAGCGCCAGCGTATCACGTCGATCGGCAATTGCACGCGCCACCGCGATCATGTCCTGTACTTCCTGGCGCGTGTAAAAACTCTTTCCGGCTTGTGAGGCTATCGATATTTCACGCCGTTCCAATGCGCGCTCGTAAATCCACAGGCTGGTGCCAGTGGGAGCGAGAAGCGCAATGTCGCCGGCTCGGCAAGGCCGCATGGTCTTCGATCGCTTGTCCCAGACCTGATACCTACCGATCAAGCCACTAACAAGATCAGCCACGACACCGGCTTCCTCCCGCCGCACACGATCAACTAAAATCTTACCCTTGTCGGTCTTGTGGTTGTCGCCGATCGTCACGTCGAAACAAGCGACCGTTGGCTGTTCGTCCCGCGGTAGCCTCGCTGGCTGCAACGCGGTAAAGCCAGGTTGGCCGTTTTCTGCGGAAAGCAGTTCTCGAAATTGATCGTTTGCGAAGTCGATGATCTCCTTCAGCGATCGGAAGTTGGCGACAATTTCAAGCACGGCGGCGGCGTCCTGTGCAAGAATTGCGCGCTTGGCTTCGAGGTAGGTGTCAACGTCGCCACCACGAAAACGATAGATCGCCTGCTTCGGATCGCCGACGACAAACAGACTGCCAGCCCGCAGCTTGCGCTCTGTCCATGGCGCTTCTTGGTCGGACTCCCCGCAAAGCCGCCACAGAATTTCGGCCTGCAGCGGATCGGTGTCCTGGAATTCATCGACGAGAATGCGCGGATAACGCTGCGCTAACGCTTGTCGCACGTGCTCATTGCCCGCCAGAAGATCGCGCGCGTGATAAAGCAGGTCATCGAAGTCCAGAAGCGCCGCCTGCCGCTTATATTCGGCATACAATTTTGCGAGGGGTTCGAATTCGGCGACGAATTGCGCAAAGGCACATGCCGCAACCGCGGCTACAAAGGCTGTGTACGCGTCGCTGCACCGATCATAATGCCCTTGCGCCGTGTTTGAGAGCTGTGCTCCGTGTGGTTTGCCGAGGCCCTTTGCTGCCGCCGCGCTTTCCCATTTCCCTTTCTTTCTCCAAGCGACGAAGCGAGGTTCTGTACCGTGCTTGCAATCGGGGGGAACGTGGAGAAGGAGCTTCGCCACACTCCGTCCGGTTAGTGGACCTTTCCTCGCTTCATCAACGAGGAGCTTGAATTGCTGAAGGTCGTCGACGACATTCGCGGTTTCCTCTTCCTCCATGCCACAGTGTGTGTACCATCCGGCGAACACCTCGATTTCGCGTGAGAGTACGTCGAGGATGCCCGAGTCAATTGACGCCGGTGGTGCCGTGGCCGTTCGAGCCTTCTTAAGAAACGCTGCGGTCTCTTGAATGCGCGTTATGATCTTGTCTAACTCGTCCACCAAAAGTTCTGCAAAGAAGTCCCGCTCGCCGAGTGCTGGTAAGGGAGGCAGCCGACCGAGGCCTTCTGCACCTCGATCGCGACCGAAGCGGGCTGATAACCACGCTTGTACTAAGTCTTGATAGGCAAGGTCGGCTGCCTCCGGGTCAATGATCGTTGCCCCCGGGTCGATGCCCGCTTCGACAGGATACGGTTTGACAAGCTGCTGACAGAACCCGTGAATTGTCGTGCAGGTCAGCTCATCCAGCGTTTCGGCGGCGACGGCTATCGCCGCGAGCTGCCCGGCAGAAAGCCCGTCGGGCAATGCGATCCGCAATTCGTCCGGAATGTCTGCCCGTACCAGGCGGGTAACGAATCCCTCGATGCGCTCGCGCAGCTCCGATGCGGCGGCCTCGGTGAAGGTAATCGCAACGATCTCGCGGGTTGGGACGCCCGCTGCAAGAAGAAGCGCCACGCGCCCAGCCATAAGCGCCGTCTTACCGCTTCCGGCACCAGCCTCCACCAGGAGCGTTGTGCCGTGATCGAGTAGTGCGCGACGCCGTGCGGACAGATCAGGTAGAACACCGGACATAGACATCACTCCATCTCCCACAAAGGTGAGAGATCGGCGAGACGTTCAGCGATAAGGCTGCTCTTGAGCTCGAAGTAGCTTTCCTTCGCGCCGCCAGGCAGCGCAAAGGCGAGATCATTGTTATCATCCTGCGCGCCTGCCCCGGGCAGCATATTCCCAACCTTCGCGTAACCCTGCACGGCAATTACAAACTCTGCCAAACGTGCAAGCACTGCTGCCGGCTCCGCGAGCGGATAGAGGCCGTCCTTTTCCGCCCTTGGAAATAGAAGCCGCGTCTGAACGTCTTTCACGGCTGGGACGAGCGTGCGAACCGCATAGGCATAGAGACAGCGCTGCAACTCGGCCCCGCCCTTGAGGACCGGTTGCTTTTTGCCGGGCGACTTCCCCGACTTGTAGTCGGTCACACGTGCAATTGTCCCTGCACCATCAAGGTCGAGTTGGTCAATCGATCCGCCGATCGCAACCGTGGTTTTAGGAATCACCACTGGCTTAGTCGGGTCCCATGGCAACAAGGCACGTCGCTCGTCGGTCAAATCCTCCGCACTCGTATCGCCACCAAACGGTATTTCGGCCCAACTTCGCTGCCCCGGCAGTGATTGTTCTCGGTATTCCAAAGCGGCAACTGCGAGCGTGCGAATGTCGTATAGCTTGCGTTCCCAAATCACCGGTGGTGGTATCGGGCGCGTGCGCTCCCATTCCCGCGCGACAGCATCTAGGGCCTTCCCAACAGCCGCCGCAATCGAAGCGTCGTCAGCGGTGCCAAATCCTCCTGGCTTCGCTAACTCAAGACCAGATACTGCGCGTTCCAGCGTCGCATGGAGAATGTTTCCAATAGCCAATGGATCAAGCTGCAGTGGCTCCTCGGTCTCATCGGGCTCTTGCCATAGAAACCCGTAGGTCCACAGATACCCCAGCGGATCGCGCAATAGCTTTGTCAGTGACGTAGCGGACTGTCGTCGATTGAGTGAGGCAACGATGAGGGGGTGATTGGCTTTTATCAGGCCGTCGTGAGCCGTCAGCCGCTCGGTGTGCCAATCGATCCAACAGGAGCGCGCAGAACGAGCTGCCGGCAGATCCTCGAACTCTGTGGGTCGCGCGAACAAACGATCAGTCCACCCGGCTGCCTGTTCCGGGATTCGGGCGCGTTGTCGGTATATCTCTTCCGACACCCTCGGATACAGCGGTGAAACGCCATTGATGCGCCCTTGTGTGTCGCGCCGCGCCCGCGAGCAAACGACTTGTCGGGCTGTTGTCTTAAGGATCGTGTCAAAATCCCGCCGATCCGCTTGATGAACTGGCAGAGGATCAAGCAGAGATGAACTCACGATATGGTTTGGCAGAAGTGCATCCTCGGCCTGGTGACGTGGCCAAGCGCGCGAGGTAAGCCCAACGAGCCGCACCCACGGCCGAGGATTGGCCGCGAGCGACGCTGCCGGAGCCCAAATGATATTTGCTTCCTGGGCCACCTGATCGGGTAATGTGAGAGATGCAAGCGTCACATCGAGGGCCTCGGGGGGGCCCTCGATCAATGCCCGCTCCCAAATCGCTAGGCCGCGGCCACGCAAGAGAATGCCGCCGACTTCCCCTGCGCGCCTTAGTCCAAACGCCAGGGTTTCCGTCAGGCTGGAAAGAACGCGAACCACCGATTCAGAATTTGCGTCCCCCGGAATTAATATCGTTGACAAAACATCGCGCCATGAAGTCGCGTCAAGCAGTGGCGCGTCCTCCGGAAGATCGCGCCACCAATTGCCGGGGACGATCTTAAAATCGGGATTCTGTGAGCGCAGTAACGCGATCAAGCGTGTCATGCGCGCTTGGCTGAAGCCCCGCAGCAATAACTCCGCAAGCGCCGCCGCGAGCTGGCCCTCCGCCGTCGATAATGCTTTGCGGCCATGGACGAAGTGCAGATCGATACCCGCCATCTCACTTAGCGCCTGAAAGTGATCATCCCACTCCACCGGCGATGCGGCTGCGATCGCGATCTCCTCTGGTTTGGCTCGCCCACTGGCAAGAAGAGCCCGCGCCCAACGCATTGCTTCCAGGGCTTCGTGGCGCGGACTTGCGCAGGATTCGTTCTGAATTTCGGGTTGCTCTGGTGCTGTTTCAATGACAGCAATCCCAAGTTCCCGCACCCAGGCAGGCACTTGGCGCGGACCCGCCACCCACCGTACTTCTGTCACGTTCTTCAGCGCCGCGAGGAGCGGTCGCCATACTGGCGACATTTCCGTTCTGCCGAGCACATGGATCGCCCCGAACAGAGTCTTCGCGTACCGAAGGTGCGGAAGCGCAAGTTCAACTAAGTCCGCGGGCCGCCGCATTGACGGAGGCAGTCGCTTCAACACCTCCGCTTCAAGCCGAGTCATGGCGTCAATGCGCGACCGAACGAGGGCGTCCGACGTTCTGGCCAGTTCGGTGAATTTGAGGCCAGCCGCCCACGCCTTCTCAAGCGTTGCAGCCGCCGCGCGCGGAAAGCCGGGGAGTGTTTTTATGTCGTTGAATTCACCGAGGTCCATTGCGATTGCTTCGCCAATTGCCTCTTTGAGTGAGTTGGAATTGATCGGCTGGAGAAACCCGCCCGCTAACCTTGCAGCTACGTGCTCGATCGCAAGCGCCTGCAATCCGTGGTGGCGCTCGATCGCTGCCCTTCCGCGAACTTGACGCCACGAGAGGCGCGAGTGAATTACAAGTGTCTCGCGCACGAGCATCCCCCACTAAGATAATGTTCATTCAATCTGGTGTGCCTGGGGCGTATCCGCATCTCAACGCTCCAGCCTCACCCGCAACCTCCGCGCGCGCTCCTGGAAAGCGCCCTCGCCACCCTCGAGGATGTCGCAAACTGCCTTCCTTATGTCGGCACTCTCGAGACCGCCTGAACGGTATGTGATCGGCGGTAGCGCGCCCTGCGGATGCGGTCCAGCTTCAGCGATGATGATCTGATCCGCATCGGTATTGATCACGAGATTCGCATTATGCGTGACCATGATCACTTGGCGATGAGACTTGGCTTCGATGAAGAGGTTGACCAGCTCGTCGAAGACTGACTTGGGATCGAGGTTTTCTTCCGGCTGGTCGATCACGAGCGGTCGATTGTCGCTGTCGTCCAACGCGAGGTAGAGGAGCAGAAGAACGATGCCACGGGTGCCCGGCGACAGCTTGCGGATATCGACGCCGTCATAGTCAATGCCATAGCGGATCGCGATGTGATCGGTGCTGAAAAGCCACTGGGCGAAGCGCTTCGACCAGGTACGAAATTCGACCTGATCCGTATGCGCCACCGGGGAGTGGTCCAACAAATCTTTCTGATAGAGCCGCCGGAACTCCGCCATCGCGGCGATCACCGCGGATGAATCCCCCGTCTCCCATGCCCTTTTTAGCACCTCATTCGCCTTCTGAGTAAGCGTGCCCTTGCCGCGGAACGCGCCGGCCTTCCTCAGGTCGATCAACCCGTCTTCAGCCTCTGACGCCCATTGCTCCACGTCGGCAACGCGGGCGACCGAGAACGAGAGTTTCTTAAGCGTGCCGGACGCTGCAGCGAGCTGCGCCATCAACGGCGCGTAGAGGTCCTCCAGCACAGACTGCTCCGCGACCAGTGCATCGAAAGCTCTGCCATAGGCCTCCTCGCGTTGAGTTTGGAGTTCGCGCGCACGATCCTTGGCACCCTGGGCGTCTTTCAGCTTCTCGGTCAGTGTTTGCTGCGCCGCGGTCTCTGTCGCGATGCTGCCGGAAAGTGCGGTGTAGCGGCGTTGCGTCTCCTTATCGACGCTGACCAGCTTTTCCAGCCGCGCCATCTCTGCTTCGAGTACGGCCTGAGACAGTGTGCTGAGGTCTGCGTCGTCCGGGAAGTACGGCGTGTTCGGATCGCTCAGCGGTGGCGCGGTCCCCTTGAGGTTAGCGATATTGCTGTCGACCCATTTCACATAACCGGCGAGATCGGTGTCCACCGGCCCCTTGTAATCCAGCAGAAAGGCGGCCCACTGGTCCGGCGACATGCCACTGTGCGTATGCCGCGCCTGAGCCTGCCTCAGCGCCTCCGGGGCTTGGTTTCGCCGGAGGTCCTTTACCTCGTCCTGCAAGGCGAGAAAGGTTTGCCGCTGGTTGGCAAATTGCCGCAACTTCGTCCTGACCTGGTTAGCCGCGCCCGCCAGCTCGGTATGGCGCTGAGCCCTCTTTTCGCTGCCGGCCGAAACGAGCTTCGCACGGTCAGCCGTGTAGGCGTCAACCAGCTTCTTTTTCTGTCCGACTTGCGCCTCGTAGGTCGCAACGAGCTTTTCCTTCTCCAGCTCCGCGCTGATGCGCTCGGAGATTTGCGAGACAGCCTCGGCTTCGCGATCACGTGCGAGACGATGGCGTGACGCGCGATGCTCGAGCAATTCGGCAAAGTCTAGTGCCCCATCTCGCGCGTGATCGGGGTGAGCCTCGAAGATGACACGTTCGATCTCTTGAAGCAGTCCGTCCGTTAGGCCACTTGACGAACAGAGATCCTCGACAAACTGCTGTGAGAGATAACGGACGCGCGGATAGCTGAGTGGTCCGTTCGCATCCGAGCCGTCGAGCGCGCGCACGCTGGGATCTCCCACCGCCCAACTCACCTTGACCTTACCTTGGCCAACAAGAGGACGGGCCCGCACGAGGAAAGATGGATTGGTCCATTCGTCGGCGTTCCACGCATCGTTCGAGATAGAATCGCATCCAGCCGCGATCATGTCAGCGAGCGCGGTCTTCCCCGAACCGCGAGCCCCGATGATGGCGACCAGCCCATGATTGAGCGGGATGACCGGCGTCGTCATCCAGGAAGCGTTGAGGATTGTCGATTTCCGTCGAGATTTGACCCGGGATTTCCATTGAGAACTGACCCGGGTTGAAGATGGCTTGCGGGTCAGTTGTTCGTCAAGTTTTGGGCTTCTCCTTTGCTGGTTTGTCTGCCTTCGCCGAGCTGTCCTTGAATCGGAAGCTGTCGTTTCCGGTTTCGAGGATATGGCAGCGGTGAGTGAGGCGATCGAGGAGGGCCGTCGTCATCTTGGCGTCTCCGAAGACGGCGGCCCATTCGCCGAAGCTGAGGTTCGTCGTGATGATGACGCTGGTTCGCTCGTAGAGCTTGCTCAGCAGGTGGAACAGCAGCGCCCCGCCGGAGGCGCTGAACGGCAGGTAGCCAAGCTCATCGAGGATGACGAGATCGGAATGAACGAGCCGCGCTGCGATCTGCCCGGGCTTGCCCTGGTGCTTTTCCGCTTCGAGCGCGTTGACGAGTTCGACGGTGGAGAAGAACCGGACGCGCTTGCGGTGATGCTCAATGGCCTGGACGCCAATCGCTGTGGCCAGATGCGTCTTGCCCGTGCCAGGTCCCCCTACCAGGACGGCGTTATGCGCGTCCTCCAGGAACTCGCAGCGATGAAGCTGGCGCACCAGGGCCTCGTTGACCTCGCTGCTGGCGAAGTCGAAGCCGGCGAGATCGCGATAGTTCGGAAAGCGCGCGGCCTTGAGTTGGTACGCGATCGATCTCACCTCCCGGTCGGCGACTTCCGCCTTCAAGAGTTGCGACAAGATCGGCAGCGCGGCCTCGAAGGCTGGGGAGCCTTGCTCGGTCAGTTCGCTGACGGCTTGCGCCATGCCGTGCATTTTGAGGCTGCGCAGCATGATGACGATGGCGCCGGCGGCGGGATTATGACGCATGGCGCGCCTCCCGAGCCTTGCGCAGCGCGTCGTAGCGCTCGACATTAGCCTGCGGCTCGATGGTGAGCGTCAGCGCGTTGGGCGGATTCACCGGCGGCGCGTCGACCGGTTTGCCGTCGACCAGGCGGTGCAACACGTTCAGGATATGCGTCTTGGTCGGCGCGCCGGCTTCCAGAGCCAGTTCGACGGCGGTCAGCACGGCCTGCTCGTCGTGCTGTAGAACCAGAGCCAAAATCTCGACCATCTCGCGGTCGCCGCCCGGCTTCTTGAGCATGCGCTGTTGTAACGTCCGGAAGGCGGCCGGTAGTTCGGCGAAGGGCGCGCCGTTGCGCAGCGCGCCCGGCTTGCGCTGGATGACGGCGAGATAATGCCGCCAGTCGTAGACCGTCACGCTCTTGTGATCATGCGAACGGGCGAAGACGCGGGCGTGCTCGCACACGATCTGCCCCTCGGCGGCGATGACGATGCGCTCAGGGTATACCCGCACGCTGACGGGGCGATTGGCGAACGAGGCCGGCACGCTGTAGCGGTTACGCTCCAGATGGATGAGACACGTCGGCGAGACCCGCTTGGCGTATTCGACGAAGCCGTCGAACGGCCGGGGAAGCTGCATCAGGTGCTGCGCTTCCTCGCGCCAAGCCTCGGCGACTGTCCCGGGTTGCGCGCTGTGCGGGATCTCGGCCCACAGCTCGAGGCATCGCGCCTCCAGCCAGTCGTTCAGCGCAGCCAGCGAGGGAAAATTCGGGGTCGGCTGCCAGAGCCGGTGACGAGCATCCTGAACGTTCTTCTCGATCTGCCCCTTCTCCCAGCCGGAGGCCGGATTGCAGAACCCGGCCTCGAACAGGAAGTGGCTGACCATGGCGGCGAAGCGGGCGTTGACCTGGCGTTCCTTGCCGCGCCCGACCTTGTCGATCGCCGTGCGCATGTTGTCGTAGATGCCCCGCCGCGGCACGCCGCCCAGCACGCGGAAGGCGTGGTTGTGGGCGTCGAAGAGCATCTCATGCGTCTGTTGCGGGTAGGCGCGGAGGAAGAACGCACGGCTGTAGGAGAGCTTGAATTGGGCGACCTGCAACTTCGTCCGCTCGCCCGCGATGATCGCCCAATCCTCCGACCAGTCGAACTGGAACGCTTCGCCGGGCAGGAACGCCAGCGGCACGAACGCGCCGCGACCACAGGTCTGTTGCTCCCGATGCCGCGCGGCCTTCCACTCTCGCGCGAAGGCCGCCACGCGATTGTAGGAGCCGTCGTAGCCGAGGGCGACCAAATCAGCGTGCAACTGCTTGACCGTCCGCTTCTGCTTGCGTGATTTCGCCGCCTCCTGACGCAGCATGTGCGCCAGCTTGTCGACGAACGGGTCAAGCCGGCTCGGCCGATCGGGCGTGGCGAACCGCGGCTCGACACTGTCAGAGCGCAGGTACTTGCGCACCGTGTTGCGCGACAGCCCCGTGCGTCGCGCAATCTCCCGGATCGAGAGTTGTTGCCGATGTCGCCAGCGTCGGATGACGCTCAATAACTCCATGTCGATCACTCCCAGGTCCCCCGCGATGGCCGAGGGGGAAAGGTTCGAACATGGGTCAGTTCTCGGTGGAAAAACCCGTGCTACCCGGGTCAGCTCTCAGTGGAAATCAACAGTCTCTCCTCCGTTCGCGCTGGGCAAGTCATAGGATGGAGAGATGCCATTATTTTTCGCGTGCTGCGTGAGATTGACCTCGTGCTTTTCGGGCCGCGCGGCGAGTCCCAGCTCCGCGCGGACCTTGTCTTTCAGCGCGCGCTCAAGTTTGCGATTTTCGTCGAGATAAGACTCCGAATCGCTATCGTGCGCTTCCGTACCCTTCAGATAGTCGGCGTCGGTCAGTCTCGCGTTGGCAAGGGCTTGCCCGAAGGACTCCGTTTGCTCGTCTTTGGGATCATCGTCGAGCGAAGGCAACGGAACGAAACGCATCTCCTGAGCATTACCGAGGTTGTAAAAGAGCACCTCCGGTAATTCGTCGACCACTCGTATGTAGGAATTCGATCGCGGCGAGAGTTTGGTTGCAATAAGCGGATTGCGTCGAGTCAGGTCCAGCAGTCTTGGCCGCAGCGTCTCAATCTTCGCCTTGATAAGGTCGCTTAAATCATCTGCCGCGTTCGACATATCACACTCGTTCCCGCTGTCTTATGGTCCTTCGTGCGTCCAATCACCCGTGGGCTTCGCCCCATTATGCCACCCATAATTCCTGACGGAAGGACAAATTCAGCTCCGATCGATTTACGCTATTAATGCATTGATATAGACAGCAATTTTGGCGAAGGTTTGGCTCGTGCTTCATTGATTGTTTGTTATTTGGAGGACCTGCGGCCCCTAGCTGTCAAGGCCAAGACAGGCGACGGTAGGCGCATCCCCGTCCTTCCTTTCCTGGTTCACGCAGGACGGCAACCTCTTTCGCCCGCCAAACTTTGCCACCCATTGCGCGCCCTTACGCTAAGTCAGACGCTATGCTGCCACCATGCGTAAGCATGCCCAGCTAACCGGTCCTCCACAACGCCGCATCATCAGCGTCGTTCTGGTTGGCCGCCGCACGAACGACATCCAAGGACCGCGCCTTGGCGCGTCAATCACGCCGACTCTCGCCAAGCTGAATTCTCCGACGCTTGCCCGATCATCGATCCGGACGCGTTTGACGTGCGCGCCTGTCTCCGCCGTCCTTCCTTCTCGCGTCCCCCACAGTCGCGGTCCGCAGCGCGGCCTCTCAAGTGGGGACGTTGACCGGGCCCGCCTCGCGATCAACGCGGCTCGCTTCCGCGCTTCGCTTGTGCAGCTCCGCCCCGCCTTGCGGCGCGCCCCTGTGAGGGCAGGGGCGCGGCGTTTGATCGCTCGCCTCATGGTCCCGGTCCCCTTGCCCCCACGAGGCCGTAATCGCGCGGCCCGCGCAACAAGGGGAACCGCCATGAAAAACGAACGCTTCGATATTCATCAGCACATCACCGACCAGATCATTGCCGCGATCGAAAAGGGCGCGGGAGAATTCCACCTCCCTTGGCATCGCTCCGCCGGCAACATCATGCGCCCGACCAACATCGCCTCAAAGAACGCCTATCGCGGCGTCAACATCCTGACCCTGTGGGCCACTGCCGACGCGAAGGGCTTCAACTCAGGAACGTGGGGCACTTACAAGCAATGGGCGGAGGCCGGCGCGCAGGTCCGCAAAGGGGAGAAAGCCGTCTATGTCGTGTTCTACAAGCAAGTCACCGTCGACGACGAGGAAAGCAACGAAGCTGAAACCCGTTTGTTCGCCCGTGCCACGCCGGTCTTCGCCGCCGAGCAGGTCGAAGGCTTCACGGCTCCGGTCATCGAGATGCCCACAACCGTCATTCCGCCGATCGAAGCGGCCGAGGCGTTCGTCGCTGCGACCGGCGCGAGCGTCAACCATGGCGGCAGCCGCGCTTTCTATCGCCCCTCGACTGACAGCATCCAATTACCGTTGCGCGAAGCGTTTATCGGCTCGCCGACCAGCACGGCCGGCGAATCTTACTACGCGACCTTGCTTCACGAACTCACCCATTGGACGAGTCATGAAACGCGTTGCAACCGCCAACTCGGCAAGCGCTTCGGCGATGATGCCTACGCCATGGAAGAGCTGATCGCGGAACTCGGCGCAGCCTTCCTGTGCGCCGATCTTCTTATCACCGGCGCGCCACGCGTTGATCACGCGCAATATCTCGATTGCTGGCTCACCGTGATGAAGGCCGACAAGAAGGCCATCTTTACCGCCGCCTCGAAGGCATCCGAAGCCGTGACGTTCCTGACGACGCTACAGGGCGCGTGAGCGCCCATGGCGTTGTGCCCCGTCCTTTCCCATGAACCTCTCGTCCCTCATCACGGACACAGCCCATGAGCACGAAACGCCTTAACGCCAGCGAACGCGCAACTTACTTCTCGGACTTGCCGTGCGCCGGCAGCTCGAAGATGAGCCGCGCGATCCTGACACGATCTGCGAGATTGCCGCAGTCTTGCGTTGGCTGGAATATTGGCTGGATGACGACGAGCTTCGGGTCATCGCGCAGGAAACCGGCCACCTTATCGGCATCCCCCTCGCCAAGGCACTCTTCCTGGACGAACGCCTCTTTCCGGACGCTTCGCCGTCGAGCCGAGATTCCGCCAATGATCCTTTTGATTCCGACTTCCCCTTTTAGCCGATCCGCACTGGAGCTTTCCCCGCCGCGAGCGTGCAACGCCCAGCTTGAGCAGCTGCGCCTGAACGGTCGCGGTCCTGTCCCTTTAGGGTTCCGCCGCCAAGGGCCTCGCATTCATGCGGGTTCTGCGGCCATCCCCGTCGCTAATACGTCAACCGCCTTCCACCCAAAACGCGAAGAAAATTGCCGCCTTGCGATCAATTTTCTTTCGTTCCGGGTCCCTGCGAAGGCAGTGGACGCGCGCCGTGTCTGTCCGAGGCCGAACCGCATCGAGGCCCCATGTCGGGGCGTCACAAACGAAAGGACAGAACCATGAAAAACCATCTGGCAAAACAACCCACCCACCGGGCCTATGCGGTCACCAAACGCGGCGATAAAGCCTTCTGGCGCGAGATCGGCGCAGCTTGGGCTCACGAGGACGGGGACGGCTTCAATCTCAAGCTCGATTATCTTCCGCTCAACAATGCCGAGATCGTCATTCGCAAGCCGAAACCCAATGCAGGGGAGGGGGGTGCGCCATGAGCGCGCCCTCTTTCATCACGCCCGGCCATGTCCGCGCCTTCCAGGCCGTGCGCTCGCAGCTTTACGACAACATCGTGTTGTGGAGCTGCCGCATCAATGGCGAGCCTGGCTTGGCGATCGTCATGGTCGACTATCCCGGCCAAAACAAACTCGCCGTCATGCCGTTGTTCGTCGCGATCACGCCAGGGATGGAGATCGCCTTCGAGGATGAACAGAGCGATTCAGGTGGCGGCGGCCCGCGCCGGACGACGCGCCAGGAATTCGCATTCAATCGCGAAACCATGACTTGTCGACCAGCTGGATAATGCTCAATCCTCATTCCCCCGCCGGTTCACGCCGGCGGGGTTTTGCTGCCGCATCAGAGTGCGGCCTGAACATCCGCCAGAGTCGCCATGAGAGTCGTCGGCTGAAGAGGGGAGACCTCGAATCCTACGGCGAGATAGAAGGCCTTCGCTTCGGGTGAAATCGCATGCACGAGAATGCCGCGAATGCCGATAACTTCGGCAGCTTGCAGGATGCGCGTCGCTGCGTCACGGATCAAGGCGCGTCCGAGGCCATGCTTTTGGAAACTTCGCTCGACTGCCAACCGTCCCAGCACGGCGACCGGCACCGGGTCAGGCATGTTGCGGCGGACACGAGCAGAGGCTGCTTCAATATCGACCGCGCCGGAGGCGAGCGCGTAATAGGCAACGACGCGTTGCTTTTCGCAGACCACATAAGTGCGTGACGCACCGCTGGCCTGGTTGGCGCGGGCGCGGCGTTTCAGCCAGTCATCAAGCACAGGGACGCCGGAGTCAAAGCCTCCAATTTCGTGCTGTTCGCTGATCGGTTGCGGCGCGGTGAGCGTCATCTCTCCCACGGAGCCGGAGTCGTCATGGTGCGGCGCAGCTTTTCGTTCGGCGCGGGTGGCGCGTCGAGCCGTGCCACGAATTTGGCATGAACGGCCGGGTTTACCTTGAAGAGCGTCTGGTCGAGCAAGGCGTCTTCGGCGGCGCGCCGCCCGGCTTCGAGAAGGAAATCCGTGCGGCTCTTCCCGACGAGGTGCGCCGCACGATCAATCAGGTTGCGATCTTCCGGCTTGATGCGCACGTTGAGCGTTTCACGCTTCACGGCACGGATTGTCTTTACGGTCATGGCAAACCCCTTTCTCTAAGCACTGTAGCAGAACGTAACGTAAATGTCATTACGATTATCTTGCAGTAATTCAATGGGTTCGTGAGACACAATTGTTCAAAGGCGGCGGTTGCGCTTTGACGACGGCTCAATCACCGCCGAAACGCTCAGACGGTCAGGCGGCGAAGGGGCCGCCTGTTTTCAAACTGTCCTCAATAATTTGCAGATGATCGAAGGCGAGGGGCTGGGCGCGCCAATCCGCAACCACTTCCGCGTCAGCAGCGTCATCGCCGGCCCTCAGTTGCGACACATCAGCCCGCGCCGCAAACGCCACCGAAACGACATGCCCGCGCGGGTCTCGGTTCGGGGCCGAATAGACGCCGATGAGCCGCAGGTCACGAAGCTCGAGGTTGGTTTCCTCCCGGACTTCGCGTCGGCACGCTTCTTCGACAGTCTCGCCCACCTCAACGAAGCCGCCAGGCAACGCATAGTGGCCCTTGAACGGCTCGTTCTTGCGCCGGATCAGCACGACGTTTCCTGCTTCGTCGGTAATGACGCAGTCGGCCGCCAAACTGGGGCCTCGCGTGCTGTCAGTCGCTGCCATCTTTCGTCACCATTCTTCACAGGCAAAGCTTCAAGTCGCGGTCTGTGCGCGGATTGCAGGTCCCCGCGCCGTCGGCGCTGATTTTCCGCGTCGCCATGGCCTTTCGGGAAGCGACGCCAGGCAGGCAACCTCTCATCATGCCCAGTTCTAGCGAAGCGGCGCTCGCCGTCAAAACCGAACGGTGCCCCCCTACGGGCTGCCCCCCATTACGGCAAGGCGCTTTGCGCTTTTGACTGCTTCGCTCGATCCGCCTCGCTGACCGAACGGGCATCGAGGTTGCCATCCCGGCGGCCTCACAGCCCGAAAGGACAGATTATGTCGACCAACGAAACCTCCAAGCGCCCGACGCACCGGGTCTATACCGTCAGAAAGACGGGCGGCGAAAAGAGCCTGTGGACGCAAATCGGCGTCGCCTGGGCCAACCAGGACGGCAAAGGCTTCAATCTGAAGCTCTATCTCGTCCCCATCGACGGTTCCGACATCGTCATGCGCGAAGCCAAGGATGAAGGAGACGCCAAATGAAGCTCCTCACCCAAGCTCAGCGCGAGCAGCTTCTCGACAACGGCCGCCGTCAGGCGGCCGTTAAGGGAACGCCCTACGAATTCGACTTCCCGCCCGTCGTCAAGCTATTCAATCCGTGCGGAGCCGCGACATGGCTGCTCACGGAAATCGATCCCGACGACGAAACCATCGCCTGGGGTCTGTGCGACCTCGGCATGGGCTTCCCGGAATTCGGGACCGTCAGCCTCACCGAACTCGCGGAATATCGCGGGCGTTTTGGGCTCGGCATCGAACGTGACCTCTACTTCAAGGCCCGCGGACCGATCTCGGCCTATATCGCCGCTGCCAATGAGGCGGGGCATATCGTCGAGAACATTGGCGAACCGGAAAACATCGACTGAATCCTGTGGAGGTCCCCTTACGGGCCTCCACTCTTTTTCCTCCCAATCTTTCCCATGCGTTCCGCCATTGCCCTTTCACAAAACCGATAAAATGGGCGCATGCATCGCTTCGACCCTGCTGCCCGGCCGCAACGACGCGTTGATATGCCGCGTCTTGTTTCACGCCCTGTCGCCATGCCCCGCGCGGTTGCGAGAGCGCATGTGCCGGTGGTGCGACGTGAACGTTCAGACGTTGCGCCCCTGCGTTCGCCTGCGGTCGAATTCCAGCCCGACCCTTATGTCGATTATGGCCGCGCCCTCACGCCCGAAGGCGGCATTCTGATCGCCTACAAGGATTTGGATGTTCGCCTGCGCCACACGATCTGGCGCGTCTTCGCGTGGATATGTTTTACCGGCATCGAAGGCTGGTATTTGCTCGACCGCTCGCCGGTTCACGGCATGTGGATCAATATCGCCTGTCTGCTCGCCGTTGCCGTCATCAATTGGCTCATCGTCCGCAAGCCGGTCGAGCTTTATCGTCACATCGAGATAAGGCCCGATTGCATGATCATTGAAGGGGCTGAGGTTTTCTGGCGGCGCTCCATGGAAGGCGGCTGGCCCGCCTTTAAGCCGGACAAGGAAGGCAACCAGGTTTTGTGCGGCATCTATGGCACGCGTTTCGTCGAGTATCTGACCGTCCGCCGCTTCGACGAGCTTGACCGAACACCCGAGGTCATCGCCGCGCACCTTCAGGACGCGATGCGCCAATTGTGGGCCATCACCCACATGTGACACGCGGCATCCGAACCCTAAATCCAGCCACCTTTTTGCGCTTGTCAAAACCGTCAGCGGTACTAGGCTTAGGTTCAGACGATGAGTGCTCGCCGCTATTCGGCATCGTCCTGGGCCCTAGATCGGGCTGTGGTGACCTGCCTCACGTTGCTTAGCCGGAGGCTAAGATGAATGCACCCCAAACCGATCGCGAAATCTGGCCAGAACTCCCCTACGAGGGCTGGCGCGACAGTTGCGTCACGCTGCAATTATGGACGCAGATCATCGGCAAAATCCGCCTGTTGCTGACACCTTGGCTCAACCATTCCTGGCACGTCACCCTCTATGTCACGGCGCGCGGATTGACCACATCGCCGATTCCGTTCGGGACTCGCATTTTTCAAATTGATTTCGATTTCATCGACCATCAGCTGCGCATGGAAACGAGCGATGGCGCGCAACGTCAATTGCCGCTGCGGCCGCAACCCGTGGCCGACTTCTACGCGGCGGTGATCGCCGCTTTGGCTGAGTTGGGGATCACGGTCAGCATCAACGAATGGCCTAATGAAATGCCGGCACCCATTCGTTTCAGTGAGGACCGGACGCACGCCGCCTACGATCCAGAATATGCGCATCGCTTTTGGAAAATCCTCGTGCAGGCCGACCGCGTGTTCAAACTCTTCCGCACCGGTTTCCTCGGCAAATGCAGTCCCGTGCATTTTTTCTGGGGCAGTTTCGATCTGGCGGTGACGCGCTTCTCGGGCCGACGTGCGCCGCTGCATCCGGGCGGCGCGCCCCATCTCGCGGACGAGGTGGTGCGCGAAGCCTATTCGCATGAGGTGAGCAGCGCCGGCTTCTGGCCGGGGGGAGGCGTGATCGACTATCCGGCTTTTTATGCTTACGCCTATCCCGAACCGGCCGGTTTTGCGACCGCGGCCATCCGGCCGGACGCCGCTTTCTACAGTCAGGAATTGCGCGAGTTTCTTTTGCCTTATGATGCCGTGCGCACGGCAAGCGCGCCCGACGAAGCACTCCTTGCCTTTCTGCAAAGCACCTATGAGGCGGCGGCCAATGAAGGCGGCTGGGATCGTGGCGCGCTCGACTGCGCGATGGGCGAAAGGGGCGTGCCGCGTGCGGTTTAGATGGGCATTTTCAAACTTAAGAGGTGAAAAGAGAGGGCACGATGACGAAGCTTTTTCAGCTGCTCATGATTTTGGTGTCGGTTTCGCTCTGGATTGGCCTCGCGGTCGCGGGCGAAGGCGGCCTTGCTCTATTTTTCGCGCATCCGGCGAGGATTGCGTTGGTCCTCATCACCTTGGCTCTTGCCGCTGTCGGCATGTTGAGCGAAGCGGGTCTGCGCGCGGGCGAACGCGAGGATCGCAACAATCGCTGGATATTTGCTCCGCTGCTCATCATCAGCTTGCTCGCGGGATGGTTGCCGGCCTGGTGCGACCGCCATGACTTTCTCACGCTCGATGGCGATGCGCTGCGCTGGCTGGGCGTCGTGCTGTTCGCGGTTGGCGGAGCTCTCCGCCTCGCACCGACCTTCGTGCTCGGCCGCCGCTTCAGTGGCCTCGTAGCGATTCAGCCCGGGCATCAGCTGGTGACCACGGGGCTCTATGGCACCATTCGACACCCGTCTTATCTCGGCCTGATCGTGATGATGTTCGGCTGGGCACTGGCTTTCCGTTCGCTCGCCGGCGTGCTGCTCGCCATGCTCGCAATCATCCCCTTGCTGGCGCGCATCCGGTCCGAGGAAGCGCTGCTCGCGGCGCATTTTGGCAGCGAATATGCCGCTTATCGCGCACGTACCTATCGGCTCATTCCCGGAATTTACTGATGTATGATCCTAAAGGGTAGCGGTGCTCTTTGGATGCGCTCCATGGAAGGCGGCTGGCCCGCCTTTCAGCCGGACAAGGAAGGCAATCAGATCCTGTGCGGCATCTATGGCACGCGCTTCGTCGAGTATCTGACCGTGCGTCGCTTCGACGAGCTTGACCGAACGCCCGAGGTGTTCGCTGCGCATGTGCAGGACGCGATGCGGCAGCTTTGGAGCGTGGCCCAAAGCTGATCCCGCGGCGTGGATTTTGTGCCGCGGTGTATACCCTTGGCGGGCTTGCGCCGCTTGCAGCCAAGACGATGCGACCTGTGCGCCGTCGCGCTCGCCGCGGAAGCCCCCACATTCGACAGAGGCCGTTTCGCGCGCCCTTCTTTGATGGAGGGCGGCGCGCGCAGCGGCAACTGATTGAAAGTGTTGGTAAAATCGAGAGTTACGAATTATCTTATTATTACTTTCACCAATTTCGGTTATAGTTCCGGCATAAAGAACATGTTTTGTTTCAGAGCAAAGAGATGTTTAGACCTTTTCGTGCCATCGAAGCCGACCGCCTTGTTGATACGGACAGGGTGCCTCCCTGGGAACCCCGCCGTTCGCAAGCGGATTGCATAGAGGCTATTCGGTCGGCCACGCATGTAAAGATGGGTTACGCTGCCACTGGCTTTGCCGGAACGGCGAGTGCCAACGCGTTTTATTTTATCTATGGCAGTCCAAAACTTGCAGGTTCTCTCAGCGCCAAAACTTTGCCTTGGGTGCTAGGCGGAGTATCTGCGACATTTGCAGGCTTCTCAATCCTGAGCGGTCTGAAAGATAGAGATATAGAATCCATTCGCTTATTTAAAGAAGGGCAAGATATGGGTTCGGCATGGGATTCCCTTAAAGGCATCTCACGCCTACAAAACGCGGCTTACGCAACAAGCGGTGTCGTCATTGCCCAAGCAATAGTCTTTGGCGGAATGGCCTTAATCGGCGCGGCAGTAAATCCCGTTGTTGCCGCGGGCTTTGCTGTGGCGGCTGTTTCCACTTTTGCCGTAGCCGGAGCGACCGATGGGATGGTCAGTCGGCGTTTGAAGAATTTATCAAGACTTTCTTTCACACCGTCGCCCATTTGAGGCAAGAGGCTCATGATTAAACTACGTATACAATGGATTGACAATGACACTTACATATAAAAACGAATTTATAAAAGACGCCGAAGGGCATCCGCACGCGGTTCTAGATGTAACGAGAAGCGATTTTGCGAATGATGAAACCGCGACCCATGGCAAGAAAACCGCCCCTACGTTTGCGTTCCGGGGGAAAGCAGGACAAAAGGTCATCACGTCACAGGGAGGTAACACCGAGACCTCCTTTGTATGTGACGGGGGCGAAATCGTGTTTGTTAATCGCTTGCCGAATGGACAGATGGACATTTATGTGCCCCGCGATAACAGCGGCCGTTCGACAGGCGAACAGATTCTGAAGGACGATTACAAACTATTATCGGGCAGTCTCAGTGAACCCCCTGGCGCATTATTCCAGCCAAATGCCAGACCCGCGAGAATTCTTCTCGAAGCCATAACGCAACCGACCGTCATCGTTGATGCGTATGGTGCTGGACAACACCAGTTTTTAGCAGAGGGTGCGACATTAAAGATTTCTGGCTCTACCGTTACAGGTATCAACCAAGCTGCATTTGACGCCACATGGTCGGTAACCGATGAAGACGGGAATGTTACCCGTCCCGCACGTCCGCCCGCGCCAGACTTTTACAACATTGCGCGTTTCCAAAAAGTGCTGGCCAGCTAAATCACCAATTGTGTGCTGCGAGTTAATCAAGAACCCTCCCAGCAATTAACCAATTGATTCCACAATTCAATTCTTGCACATAATTTAAGTGCAAAATTCCGGCGGCATTTGCGCCTCTCGGCGTTTTTCCGTGCCGCAGTGCTAACGGTCGTTCCCAGGGTCGGCGACCAGACGGCCCATTCGGTCGATGCGGCGGGTGCTAAAAGTTCATCCCCGCCCGTTGCACGACCTCCGCCCGAATTGCGGCGACATCTTCATGCTCCAAGCGGATCGCCGCCGCAGGGGGCTCGCCTTCGATCATCAGCAACTGGCTGAAGCGCTGACGCGAGAAGGCGGTGCGCAATTCAAACGGTGCCATGAGCCGTTCGAGGCGACGCGCGATATAATCCAGCGTCGCCTGGTCGCCATTGGCGAAACACTGGATCAGCCCCGCATTGCCGAGGAATGTCTCCCAGCTGCTATTATAGTAGCGCTGGAGCTGGGTGGTGTCCTGAAGCACGGCCCACAGCTTGACGCCAAAGCCCGGGAAATACGCCGCTGCGCGTTCCATGATTTCCATGTGACCGAGCGTCGCAAATTCCTCCATCATGAACAAAATCGGCGGCCGGTTGCGTGGATAAGTCCCCATTTGCTCCAGCACCGTGCAGGCCATTTGCACGACGAGGCGCAGCCAGCGGTAATGGCTTTGCATGCGCCCCACCGGCAGGCAGAGATAAATCGTCGTCGGCCGATCGCCGCGCAAAGACGCCAGTTCAAAATCGGAATGCCGCGATATTTCGCGCAAGGGCAGGCTGTCGAGAAAATCGGTCTGCGCCGCCGCGGTTGAAAAAATGCTGCCGCGCTCGGTTTGCGGCGTATTGAGGAAGCGGTTGCCGATGGCGGCGAGAATGCCGCCGAAGCGGTTTCCCCCTTTCGCCATGACGCGCACCAGCGTTTCGACGCCGAGTTTATTTTCATCGAAAAATTGTTTGTTTTTCTCTCCCTCCTTCGACGGACGTGGCCTCGCTTTGAGCGCGCTGACCAACGGCGGATAGGTCAGGGAAAGCAGCTCGCGGACTGTGATCAGGCTGCGCTGGTCTTCGGGAAGCGTCAGGGTCAGCAGAATAATACCGGTCAGCAGCGCCCGCGCGCTATCATTCCAGTGCCGCGACCGCGCGTCGCCGTCATCGACGATCAACGCATGGGTGATGGACGCGACATCATCGACGATCGTCCAGCTTTCGGGATCGAGTTCGGCGAGCGCGTTGAAGCAGGCGCTTTCTTCGTTCGATTGCCCGAAAGGATCGAGCACGAACACATCATGGCCAAGCGCATGACGCAGGCGCGCTGTTCTTGCCAATTCCCCCTTAGGGTCCAAGACCAGCATCGAGCCTGGATAGAGATAGAGGTTCGGCTCCAGCACGGTCGATGTTTTGCCAGCGCGCGCACCCGCGATGGTGATTTGCGGCCTATCGTCGAGATAGCCAAGGAATTGTCCGGCGAATTTGCCGAGAATGATTTGTCCCGGCATGAACGCATACTGCACCAGTTGATGCGGCGGCATCCAGTAATTGACCGGCGGGCGGTCAGCGACGAAACGCGGCATGCGCACGCCGCGCGGCAACGCCCGCTCGTAAAGCTCGCGGCTGCGCGCATCGAGCGTCGGCAATCCCAGATGCGCTTGGGGTTGCGCGAGGGCGAGGGGCGTCGCCCATTTCTCGCGTTCCGACTTTTCGAACCAGCCCATGCGACTTCCTCGCCTTGTTCCTACTGAGTGACGAACAATAACAGGGCCTCGCTTCTCGGCGGTGCGGAATGTCTGGCAGAATTTTGCAGCCCTGCGCACAGCGACCGCGGAATCATTGGGATTGTTGGGTAAGCGGCGGAGATTGACGCAGGAAGTGCTGGAAGCCGCGCCGGTGATTGCCCAACATGAAGGAAGAGCAATCCGGCACCTCGTAGGGGCATCGTGCGCCCGGTCGTGGCTTTATGGCGTCAAGGTGCTTCCACCCATAACGCAGGAAAATTGCCGAAGCCGTCAATTTTCCTGCGTTCCGGGTCCCTGCGAAGCAACCTTGACGCCGGCCACGCCCGTTCGCCCAGAGCCCCTACGAGGTGCAATCCCGCACGTCTTCACCAAGGAGGAAACCATGTCCGCATTGACGATTGAAGCCATCCGCAAAAACCCATGGAACGTTGTCGCACGCCGATTGCCCACGCATCCCGATGAGCTTTTGCTTGAGCTTGCCCATCTCGCTGCCGGCTATTGCCGCAGCAGCGAGGGCTGGCTGATGCTGGCCGCGCGCGCTGGCGTTTACACGCCGCTTGGCTGGCGCGCGGAGAGCGGTCATCCCGACGTGCATGAAGAAAGCGAAGCACGCGCTTGTGACGCCGATTCCAGGCTGATGGAAATTTGCGACGCCTACCAGCGGCAATTCGGCAGATTGTTGCCATACTAACTGTCTTGGGCGCGGAGGGTGGGACGAACCCCACCCTCTGAAGACAAGTCGCACTTCCTTTGTAATCCGTGGGAACAAATGACCGAGAGAGGCGATGCATCGAATGAATTGTTCAAGCCTGTGACGTGGTGAAACTGCGCTGCAATGATTGAGAAATACAAAGCGTTACGATGGGAAGGAAAATGCGAAAGGAATAAATTGGTCGAAGAGGGTAGCGAGATGTCCCTTTGCCTAGGCAAAGGGTCTCGTTGGGGGCCGGATAGATGGCCCCCAAACCCCAGGACGCATGCGCTCTGCCAAAGGAACGCACCATGGGCCGGCCAAAGACATCATCCGAACCGCGCGACAAGCAGTTCAATCTCAGCCTCACCGCAAGCGAGCTTGAAAGCCTCAGGCAGCGCGCCGAGGCGGTCGGCATGCGGCCGGTGCATTTCGGGCGCGCGCTGCTGCTCGATGAAAATCGCCAAATTAATTCACAGAGCGGAACCGAAAATAATATTGCACGGCTGATTTACGGGCAGCTGGCGCGGCTGGGTAACAATCTCAATCAGCTCGTGCGGCATCTGCATCGCACCGGCGAGCCCTTGCCCGCCGATCTTGAGCCCTTGCTCAGAGACATTCGCCAACTCATGACGCGGGTGGGCGGCGATGATCGTTAAAATCCTTTCCCGCGGCAAGAGCTTTAAAGGGCTTGCCACCTATCTCACGCATGACGCGGAAAAAGCGCAGACGGATGAGCGCGTTGCTTTTACGCATACGCTCAATCTCGCCAATGACCATGTCCCCTCCGCCGTCGACGAAATGCTGTGGACCGCGCGCCAGGCCGAACTTCTCAAACAGGAAGCCGGCATTCGCGCCGGCGGCCGTGCGACCGAAAATGCGGTCAAACATTTGAGCCTCAATTGGGCTCCGGACGAGCAGCCGACCCGCGACCATATGATTCAGGCAACGGAGGGTCTCCTCAAGCACATGGGCTGGCAGGATCACCAAGCCCTGCTGGTCGCGCATGAGGATAAGGAGCATCGCCATGTGCATGTCATGCTCAATGTCGTGCATCCCGAAAACGGCTTGCGGCTCAATGACGATTTCGAACAGCGTCGCGCCCAAGCCTGGGCTCTGGAATATGAACGGGAGCAGGGTCGCATTTATTGCGAGCAGCGGCTATTGGAGCCGGCGGCGCGCGAGGATGCGCCGACGCGCCCCGCCTGGATGGCGTTTCGCGAAAATCAGCGACGATTCGAAAATGAGGAAATGAAACTGCGCCAGCAGGACGCGGATCATTCGGATGATTTTGAAAATCCGCGCGATAAAAATTCCGCCGAGTGGAAAAGGCTTAAGGAAATTCAGCGGGGGGAGCGCGAGTCTTTCTTCGCGCAGGGCAAGACGGAATTTTCCGAATTACGCGCCGCGATTTATCGAGACGTGAGAGATGAATATCGTGAACGCTGGGGTGAATTTTATGCCGCGCAGAAAGAGGGCGCTGACGGCGAGACTCTTTCTAAAATGAAAGCCGAGCTTGTCGCCGAACAGAAAACCGTTCTCGAAACGCGCCGTGACGAGGCTTGCCAGGAATTACGCGAGACGCGCAACACCCACTATCGCGAGCTGCTCGACGAACAGCGCGAAACGCGGCTCGGCTTGCGCTGGCGTCAGGAAGCCGGGTTCGACAGCGCGCTTTACCTCCGGCAGGTCGAAGAGAGGGATACCGACAGGAGTGTCGGCGCGGTGCCCAGTTTCCGCGAAGCGGCGAAAGAGGTCGCGGCGCGGCAGGAAGGGGAAGGGTGGAATGCACAAAATTACGCCTTCACCGGATCGCCCAGGGACAGCCGCAGCGGCATGAAGTCCGGCTCGGATATCAGCGCCAACGTCGCCGGAGGGGTTGGCATGGGCTTGCTCTCTTTCATCGGAGGAATCGCCGACGGGCTGGTGGGCGCGCCGCCCGAACCCAAGCCGCCACCTTCCCGCGAAGAGTCGCGCCGCGTCAACCTGTTCGAAGCGGCCTTCGAGGAAGCCCGCGCGCAGCAGCAGGCCGAACGCGAGGAAGCTGAACGCGAATGGTATCGCAAACAACGAACGCTCGGAGAGTGACCGTGGGACCCGGCCAGCCACGCCGGCGTCCCCTGATTACCCGGCAGACACAAATGAGCATTCGCAAAAACCTGCTTCGGGCGCGCCTGCGCTATCGAGACTCAGCGGAAGCAAGGAAGGAGAGATTGCCCGAAGGCGTGAGCCGCTTCCCGATCCGGCGCATGGCGACGAAGAAGCAGGAGCCGAGCTTGAGATCGAAGCCGAATTCCGCCGCAAGCTCGCCGGGCTTCGTCGCTTGCCGCGAAGGGATCGGGCTCCGGCGCTGCGCGCCGCGAAGGAATCGCGTCAGCTGGCTCTGCGTCTCTTGCGTGAGAGGCGCTCGCGGAGGCGGCAGGCGCAGCACGCCTTGTGGCAGTTGCGAAAGCCACAACCCGGATAAGCGCAGAAAGCAAGCGCCGCTTTTAGGCGGCGCTTGTCATTCACATGGAGGCACAAATGGCACTCGAAAATCGCAGCAAGCCGCTTCAGATCGTCTATCTGACACTCGCTCTTGCCGGCCTCGTTGGCTTCCTCTCGTATCTTGCCGACAAGGGCTTCTAAACCACGGCAGGCGGCGTCTTGCGCGGACGACCGCGCTTGCGTTTCATCGGCGGCGTCGGCGGCGGATCGTCGTGACCGTCGAAAGGATTCTGCCCCACCGCCTGTTCGTGCATCCTGAAATTGTCATTAGCGGGCCGAACCGGGATGATGATCTGAGGCGCTGGGGCTTCCGCGGGCGGCTTCGGATTTAATTCGGAAACCACCTCATCGGCGATGTGCACCGCACTCACATAGGTTTGCTTGACCAGGAGAACGGCATAAGTAGTCGGCGTGCTGGCCCCGCGGGCGAGCATTGCTGCCAGATCGAAGGTGAAACACACGACCTCCACAAGAATGATCATGGCAGCGATCCGTGGATTGGCACTTGCGATTTGGTCTAACGTGCGCAGCTGCGCGAGCAGCCCGTTGTCGAGCGGCACATGATTGGGGGCTTTCTCGATCGCGGCGCGGATGGCGTCGCCGCGATTCTCCGTCAGGCGCGTCAGCTCGCCCTTTAGCGCCAACCATCGCGCATTCTCTTCGGTCAGCTTTTTCTCGAATGCGGGCAGCTGATCATGCGCCTGTTGCCGCACGGCTTCGCTGGGCGCGCCTTGCTGATTGCGCAGCTTGTCGAGCCGGGCGCGCGCCGCGTCCAAGGCGCGGGTGGTTTCCTGCGCATGGCCGCGGGCATTGGCGACCTGCTCCATAGCGGCGCGGCGCTTCGGCCCATTGCCGACCACGCCCGAGTTTTCAGAAGTAACTTTCAGGCCCGCCAATTCCGCCGCCCCGAATTTTTCCGCCGCGCGCAACTCTTCATCGGCTTTGGTCTTTTGTTCGAGAAGCTGCCTCACCTCTTGCTGCGCCGACGAGCTGTAACCCGACGAAGGATCGATCTCATTCTGCCGCAAGGCCTCGACCTGCGTTGCCAGGGCAGCAACCCGCGCACCTTGCGTGTTGACCGCATCCGTCGCGCGGCGAATCTCGCCATCAACGCCTTCGGAAGCCGCGACAACAAGGTGAGCATTCGCCTGCCGCCAGTCGCCTAAAATTCGTGACATGATGTCTGGCGAGAAAAGAATGAGCCCTGCCAGGATTCCGCTGAGCAGTGCGAGTCCAACCGAGAGGATGACTCGCACAAGAAATGCGAAGATCGCCCTCACCTGCGCGGCTAATCCATTAGAAATCGTGACCCCAGCGGCCTTAAGCAGCTCCAGGCCATTGGCGTACCATCCAGAGCGCAGGAACAGGAAAGAATCCTGGAGGGTCAGGTTCAAGGCCAGGAACGAACTGGCGAGCAAGAGGTCAGGTCGGAAATGGTCGGGTGCACCGAGTTTATGGGCGACCCCACAGAAAAGGCCCGTCGTGTAAACGAAGAAACAGAGCTGGATTTCGCCGATGGCGAAAGCGTTACCATGATCCCTTGCCGGACACTGGCGCAATATTTCCTCGTCCACCGCACAGAGCTTAAGCAGCAATTTTTTGAACGCGGTGAATTTGACGGGGTGAAGGTTTTCCATGACTGCTCTCCTTCTGTTTGATTTCCTCGTCGAAAAACCGTCGATCGCTTGCGGTGAGCGCGACATGGTTTTCCGGATGCGGGGGCTTTCGGGTGCGAGTTCTCTGGCCGCGTTTTTGAAGCGGCAGAGGCAGCTCATGCCGGGCCAGCCGGCATGAGCCCAGTGTTGGCGAAGGCGCGGCTTAGTCGCCGGCCCACACTCCATAGCCACTGCTCGCGAGGACGTCCGGGTCGGCAGAAATCACGGCGTCGACTTGCTCCGGGGAGTACGGCATGTCGCTCTTCAGAGCGACGACCAGACGTCCACAGATCGGACAAATGGAATACTCCGCGGACTCCCCGGATGACGACGGCGGTTCGTTAGGACCAAGAGGAGCGTTCATGACAAATCTCTCCCGTTCGGCTGAATCGCTAAATTCAGCCGTTTGGCGTGGGTTGATTGGGCGGTTCAGGCGCGGGGGCGTCGGTTGCCCCGATGACGAAGGTTTTCAGTTGACATCAAGTACTGTCAACGCGGGACAAAAGAGCTCAAGCCCGGTACAGGGAATGCAAATACAGTACAAGGAACGAAGTAAGTGCGGCACGTGCTACACGAAGCCACCGTCGTCGCTAACCCTGACTAGGGGCGGGGCCCCGGCCCTGATCGCTTGCGGTGAGGGCGGCGTGGTTGGAGTAGACGCCTCTCGTCCGAATATTCCTCGTACTCAATGCGTCCGTCATCGAAACGCCCGATGGAAGCTGGACCATCCGTAGGATCACGATACAGCTTACCGTTGACATAGTAACCTTCACCGGTAATTACCGAGCCATCTTGGGTGCGTTCTACGAAGGCTGGTCCTTCCTTCGGGTCACGATTAAGCAGACCATTGCGATAATAGGTCTCAGAAACTATAACTTTGCGATCGTCACCATAAGCGATCTCGGCGGGACCATCTTCGCGATGCAACCGCCCGTGCCAATAATAGCGCTCATAACTGACGTTTCCTGTTTCTGCACCACGGCAAATAAATGCGGGACCTTCTCTCGGATCACGATGAAGCCTCCCGTTCAATCGGTAGGTTTCAATAACAACCACACCCGATTGCAGGTCAGTTACCTCAGTCTTCCGGTGTATATTTTGACGGTCGTAATCCATCACGCGCTCAAGAGTGTTAGTGTACAATATCGCTTTGTTATCATAAACGGCCTGTTATATCAAACATATCCAAATAAAATCGAAATTTTAGCCCATATATATCTCCACCCTTCGCGGGTTAAGCTGTGGCAATGCGCTGATCAAAGAGGGTCAGTTTATGATCCGCCCCTCCTTCTACCCAAATTGGGGGGGGGGGCGCAGCTTGCTATTCGAAAATCATGTGCCTTAAATGCCGGTTCGCACTTTCGGCGGCTTTCCCGGGCTTTGGCCGACGCACGACGGACCCCGTTTATGATGGACAATCAGGATGAAAGGGACCGAGCGCGGGGGCGCATCAACGAGATAATTGACACGCTTGTCAAACGCGCCAAAGGCCAACACCCCAAATGGGAGCCTGATCTAGAGCAGGTCTATTGCAGCGTTTTTAAAAGAGCGCTGCCGGAGCATCATCGCCTTAAACCAACCGACCTGGTGACATGGGCGCTTCTGTTCGGTATTGGTGGCGTAAATATGAGAAAATATTTGGGACCCCACGCGCACCGCAATATACAAAAGAAGCACATCAGGTGTATTCTCGCAACGCTGAAAGAGCTTAACATATTTTATGACGATAACGAAATCGGCGACGCCCCATCAACTTGGTTTCCACTTCTAGATCGTGCATTCGAAGCAGTAAAGGAGGACACTGGCGGGGGCATCGCCGCGCAACCCGCTCACAATACCGGGCTTCCTAGCCGTCATTATCATCGGGCTGATATCGAACCGGTCGATCAGACAGTGTTGACACCATCCCTAGTGAGGTCAAGCGCCGTTGAAACTGAAATACCCGACGTTGCTGCAATGACTGTCTCTGATCATTTAAACGGAGTCCAATTCCGCGTTCCCCAAAAGCCTAAAACGTTCGTCGGCCGCTCAACATCCGCTATCAATAATGCTTTGTCATTTCACGGAACCATTGCACTACACGGACTACGAGGCGTAGGTAAGACCTCGCTTGCCGCCGCTTATGCTGAAGATTATTCTAGCCATTACGACGATATCATTTGGATTCAGGCGCAAACAGACGCCAGCATCCGAGCTTCACTTCTTGCGTTAGGAGCGCGTTTTAAGGTTCAAGACGATAACAAAGATGAGGCAATCAAGAAAGTGCTGGAAGCGCTACGCGGTAAAAATGAGCGCGCTCTGCTTATCTACGACAATGCCAAGGACGTGCACTCGGTAGAATTGTATTTACCGTCGCGAGGTGCCGCACACGTCATCATCACCTCAAATTCCCACAATTGGGACAAGGTTGCAAAGCCGATGGAAGTAGAGGTGTGGGAACCGAATGTGGGTGCGGATTATCTTGTTCAGCGCCTTCACCGGCACCAAGATCGTGAGGCAGCAGAAGCACTGTCCGAAGCACTGGGCGGTTTGCCCCTGGCCCTTGAGCAGGCGGCGGCCTATTGCGGACATTGTGAGGCAAGCTTCTCTGAATACATAGACACGTTTAGGGCCAACCCGGTTGAAACACTTGATGACCAGGATTATGCGGTAAAGGAATATCACCCAAACGTTAGGATCGAAAAGAAATACCGCTTGACCGTGCGTCGAACATTCGAGCTTGTCATCGGTTTATTAAAAGAAAAAGAAGAGGAAATGGACAGTGAGGACACTAGAAGAAGTAAACAACAGAAAGGGCTTGCAGCCGAATTAACGCTCGTTTACGCTGCGCTGCTCGCGCCGTTTGCCATCCCACACCTCATGACTCCCCTCGTTTTTATATTCGGGCATAAATATTGGCAAAGACGGGCTGTTGGAGAACGAGCTGGCCGAATTTTTCGATGAGCGGACGCAAGCGGAATTCTTTCATCGTCGGCATGAGCTGATAATAGCGGTAGCCTTGGGTTAGCAGGGAATGAACCCGGCGTTTGGTCGTGTTGGATTTTAAATATTTGTCGAAGCCGAGGGCTTCGCCGGCTTCCCCCAACAAGGTCAGGAGTTCAACCGCAAGTGCATGCAGGAGCCACAAGCGATCACGTCTTTCGGGTGAACGCATGCGAATTTGTCCCATGCCCATGCCAAAGCGCGGATCCTTGCTGTCCCGAAATCCGCACTCGATACCCCAGCGCTTCGCATAAGTTTGAAGAAGCGTTTTGGTCGTATCGTCATCCCGGTTGGTTGCGAGGCACCACGGTTCTTTCATGCCTTTGGCATGAACACTGACCATCGTACCAACACGATATTCCTCCGCAGTCACCACCGCCCCGCGAAGGGTGCGAGCCCGTCCGTCTTTGCCGACCCAGTCGGCTGCTTTTTTGGCTTCCCCGTCTTCGGCCGTAACCTTGATATTCCCGCGGAAACGAATGAGATAATCAAACGCCAACTCCTCCGTCAGTACCCGATACAGCTTATGGTCGCCAAAGCCTCTATCGGCTACGATCAGAACCTTGACGTCCGCCGGCAGAGCATCGGCGAGCCATACCAATACCTGGTATTCATAACGGTTGCGGTTGTTCTTCAACATTCCCTTGTCGACCGTCAACCAGACCAAAGGCATTCCATGCCCGTGCGGAGTTAACAAGCTGAGCATGATGGTTGCCTGCTTATCGGCATCGAAGTCTGTCCAGTCCATGGCAACCTCGATGCCCTTCTGATTGCCGACAACATGCGGGACCCAAAACGTGAAAGCTTCTTCAAGGCTGATCCCTTTGTTCGACAGCAGCCGATCCACCTGCTTGATCGCGTGTTTGTCCAATAAACCTCGCGCATGGGAGAGACCTTGACCTATGGCAGCGACCGCCAGGGTGTTATTGGTAACCACCCCCAGCGTAGCATTCGCCAAAGACAAAACTCTCAGGGCGTGCAAATCCGGAAAAATATGCTCGATATGGGCTTCAATATCATTGAAAGTCATCACGGTCGGGGTGGCCATCGTCGGCTCCTCTGCTTGGGTTGCAGGGAGAGACTCTCCGCCTTTTATACTGAACGCAATTTCTATCGACAGTGTTCGGCTCTTTCCGTGTCCCACTTCACTTTTTGATTCTTTTCGAAAACCTTTTCTCAAATCCCGATTCTTTTATTACTTCACGCCCTTATAAAAACGAGGGGAGACTTAAGATCCCACACTTTATCTTTGTTGAAGGACGATCGAACCTTAGGGAGCCGCTGGGTTCGATGTTTAGCGGCGACGGTTTTATCAGGACGGTCGCGAGATTACGCGATTTTGCGTTGGTCTATAATGAGGAAGTTATAGATGAACGTGATCCAAGGCAGCCTCGAACAAAATGCATCCGCCTGCACACCCTGGTGCGCGAAATCGCAGCGTTTCGCCCATCAAAAGAAGAACGGGAGCATATCCGACGCGAGCTCATTATGGCGTTGGCAGCCGTCTATCCGCATGAGACCCATATTGACGCAAAAAAGTGGCCTCGCATCCGGCGGCTGGACGCACACGCCTATGAATTGGTTCACGACGGCAATCCGCCGAAGGGAGCGGAGCGACAAGCCCTCCATCTGTTGAACTTGCTTGCCGATTATCGGCATGGCTCTCTTGCGGCCTACACCGAGGCCGAGCAGCTGTTCGAGACCTCGCTGGCGCTTTGCAAGAGATGCATCGGTGAAGGCACGCTTAGTTCCGATGCCCCTCTGTTTGCGCAAGCCCTCCATGGCATTGCCTGGTTATTCGTGACCAGGGGCCGACATGATGCGGCGGAGGCACCCTTCAAAAACGCCCTCGCAATTCGAGAGAAATCTCTGGGCAAAAAACATGATGACACCGCAAAAACCCGACATCGGCTCGGCTGGCTTTATGTGTATCAGGGTCGCTACAAGGAAGCGAAGCCGCTAGTTGAAGAGCCTTGTCTCGAGGTACAAGGCCTCAAAGGCATTGAGCCATTCACGGAAAACTTTCCCTTCGTCACGCTGGCATGGCTCTATTCGTCCGAGGGCAGCTACGAGGACGCGCTGCGCGAGTATGAGGGCGTGCTCTCGCTTGCGAGGCAGGCCAAGGAAACCGATAACACCGCGATAAATTACGTGTATAACGGTTTGGGACTTTTGTACCTTTATTTCGACCGCAGCGCCGAAGCGGAATCAACATTCGAAACGGCGCGCGAGCTAAGACAGAAGCTAGTGGGAGGTGACCATCCCGAAACTGCCCAGATTCTTTTCAGCATCGGACATCTCCGGTTGAAGCAGGGTGATCTTAAGGGAGCCGCACAGCACTACAACCAGGCGCGCGCAATTTGGAAAAGGAAGTTAGGCAAAAGCCATATACGTTATGCTCGCGCGATCGCGGCGTTGGCTGAACTGAGATTGTGCGCAAACCAAATAGCCAAAGCCAGAACCTTGAGCGCGGTCCTCTCTTCAGTAAGGGAGACGGCTTGTACAGTCTGTCATCCTGATCACGCGCACAGCTTGTTGTTTCGTGCGCGCTTGCACATGTCGCTGAATGAGAAGGAGGCTGCCAAGCCACTCATCCGTAGCGCCATCGCCGCACTGGAGAATTGCGTTACGGAAAATCATGTTTGGCTCAGGTCGGCGCGCGCCATGTTGAAGGGCAAACTTCCTGAGGCTGACAAGCTCCGCATGTTCAATCCCGCTTCCGTGTAGATCGCAGGCGTACGCCTAAGAGCGTTCGCTGAAATATCGATAAACCGCTCAACCACCTTGGCGTTTTTGCACCGTCTTTAGGACTCAGGTGTTCGCACCCGGCTTTCCTGCCCCGCGATCCAGCCCATCAGCACACTGCGCCGCGCGCACAGCATGGAGCCCAAGCGGAACACCGGCAGACGTGCGCATTCGGCGAGGTAATAGACCTTCCGACGGCTGCCGCGCGCGCCGAAGATGAATTCCGCGATCTCGTCCGCGCCGTGCAGGAGGTCGCCGGCGAGTTCGTTCGAAGCGGGGTTTGGAACCTGCTGCGTGTTGGTCATGGTTCGAGTCTCCCAATCTGGCGTTGATGGGCCCGGCGCTGTGGCGCGAGGGCGTTCCCGCGGCGGCGCAGATGGGAGTTGCTTGCCTTGAACCCGGCGTGAGGCTGACCCGCGAGGGTGCAGACCTGCTTTAATGAGTGGCGTCGCAATCCTTTATGCATGTCCCTTTCGGACGGACCGAAGGAATGTTCTTATTTTGTTCTTTTTGCTTTTGGGAGTCAACGGCGATTTGCGCCGCTGCTAAAGGTTGCCGACTTTTACGTCTTTTTCCGCAGGCTTGTAATTGTCGTTGGCGTAGCGCGCCTCTTGCGCCCGCACCCAGGCGAGCAGCACTGATTTGCGGGCGCAGATCATCGAGCCGAGCTTGAAGATCGGCAGGTTCGAGGTGCTGGCCAGGTGATAAACCTTCCGCCGCAAATTTTTGGAACCGTAGAGGAATTCGGCTACCTCATCGGCACCGTGCAGCAGATCGCTAGCGAATTCCGGCTCCTGTTCACCCATGGCATTTTCCTTTCCCGCCATGCCGACCCGTGCGACCCAAAGTTGGGCTCACGAAACGAATAATATGGCTTTTTCGATGCAGGCCAAGCGGAAGGATTGGGAACGATTGGTAATGGCGAGGTTCGCGAGAGCAGGGTTGAGACCAAAACGGCACGGATGCGCATGCCCTGAAATGATCGGTTTTCCGAGAGTTTCCGAAGGCGGAGTTGGCCATCGTGACGTTTAATGGGTCCAAAGCAAGCCCATGACCTCAGCCTGCGAACATGACGATCCAGCCGCCGCCTTCACAGCTTCCCCTGATCGAGCGCATCGAGCGCGCTCTCCTGGTGCTCGCCTATCTGATCGAGCTTGATGGCGACGTCCACGTCCCGATGTACGAAAAGTTTGAAGCCGAGCTAGCGGAGCTAAGGGCGAGCGTGGCCGTAAAGTCTCGCGCGAGCGAGAGGCTAGCCGCCTACAGGCGATCGGGCGAACAGAAGGCGATCTGCTCCAGGAACTTCAACTTCAGCTCCAACGAAGGACCTTTGCCATATTTGGGTTTATAGGTCTTATGGCCCATCAAGCTGTCGATCAGGCTGTCCGGTGTCTCGACGGCCACGAGCCGATCCCGAAAGCTATGACGAAGCGAGTAGAGCGAGTGATCGCGCGTCGGGCGCAATCCGTTCTCAAGCAGAAATTTATTGACGGTAGCGGACAGGGTCGTCGCCTTGTCCCGATATTTCGGGAAGCCGTGCGGTCTATGCGTCAGCGCCTTTAGCGCCACGCCGACAAGCGGAATTTCCCGTTCGGAATCCTGCGTCTTCAGCCGCCGCCCATCCGCCACGATCCGCACATGCGGTACGCGCGCATCGAGAACGATCGTGTTTTCCCGCAAGTTCACGATCTCGGAAAGCCGCAGGCCGGTTTCGATCATCACATACATAACAAACCGGGCATCCTCGTTCAGACCGTCCAATGCGCCCGCAAGAAATCGAGTTTGGATGAACGATGGCTCGTAGGGGAGCCGGCACTTTTCGGTCTCGCCTCGCAGATGCAGTCCCTTGAAGATGTCCGGCAGATTGAGCCGCCGCCGGATGCTCATATCTTTCAGCATCCGGCTCAACTGGCCCATATCCTTGTTTGCCGTTTTCGCTATGACAGCGTCGTCGACGACGCGTTCGCGCCACCATTCGCTGTATTCGATAGCATCAGCATGCGTGAGTTCGGCAACAGGCTTGTCGCCCACGACTTTCACGAACCGCGCGACCGCACGCATACGGCCATTGCGCCAAATCCGCAGCTGATCCGGAGACAGGTCCTTCACCTCGTCCTTCGTCGCGGCCTCATATTCCTCGAACAGCCGCGACAAATTGAAGCTGGGACGTTGCAGGGTTCCGAGTAGGGCTTCGCGTGCGCTGGGATCGTGGGTGAGACCCTTGGCGACGAGGGTTTCCAGCCGTTCCAAGCGCTTTTCCTGCGGAAGAGAAATCAGTTCGCTGTTCGGGATGTAATCGAAGCCGAGGGTCCGCGCGCGGCGGCGCGCTTCATCGTAGCGGGTGAGGTTTTGATTCGACCGCCCGTCGGTCAACTCCTTCCAGAAGCGCTCAAGCGCCTCATTGAGGGTATGAGCGACGCGCGCGGCGCGGCGGCCGATGCGATCGTCAGCGACCCTGATCCGGGTTGAATGTCGAACGACGCCGCGCCGATCCAAATCTGCGAACTCGGCGGGGACGCGACGGACGAAGTGCCAGGTGGCTCCCCGGCGGGTCAGAAAGTCGGACATTTTGGCGCACCCTGTTGGACGAAATGTTAGACACTTTTCGCCTCAGGCACACCGCGAAACCCTAGGAATCTCAGGTAACTATCGACCAGGAAAGAGAAATCTTCCTGGAAGGGACGAGCGGGTGAAGGGAATCGAACCCTCGTATTCAGCTTGGAAGGCTGCTGCTCTACCATTGAGCTACACCCGCGCGGATAACCCTATGCCAAGCCTCGCCGCGCTTGGCAACAGCCGGGTCGCTCTCCTCCACGGCGGCCGCTCGCGGGTCACGGCCAAGCCTTGCTCGCACCGGAGAGCCGTCAGATCCCGCTGCGTTCAGGGGAAATCGCCGGAACGCAGAAAAGGTGACCGATTCTAGAAAGTTAGAGCGGGCTGTGTGCGAGAAGCGGGCTCCCGCTTTTTGGCGGCGCGCTTTCGAGCGATTTCTCATTTGACAGCGTCGCCCTGGCAAACTAACCCGAGCGCCCGACGCGTCCGCCTTCGGCGCGCCCGCGTTCGAAGGCCGGCTATTTCTTGAAGGATCGCGACACCGTGGCCAAACCCGATCTCGGCGCCAAGCGGCAATGCCAGTCCTGCGCGACGAAATTCTACGACTTCAACCGAGACCCCATTGTCTGCCCCAAATGCGGCGCGGTGTTCCATGCGACGTCGTTGACGCGGGCCGCGCGTGCTCCCGATGAGGAGGCGGAGAGCGAGAAAGATGAGGCCGAGACGGTCTCGCTCACCGAGGTCGAGGAGGCTGAGAACAAGGTCGATGCGATCGCGATCGACGAGGACGTCGAGATCGACGACGGCGACGAGGCGGACGACACCTTCCTCGAGGAGGAGGAAGGGGAGGAGGATGACGTTTCCGGCCTCATCGACGGCGACATCGATACGGACGAAGAGGGCTGAGCCCGCAGCGAATTCACGCAAGAGCTGAGAGGCTTTCGCGATCAGAATTCACTCCCGCATTTTAGTCCGGCCCCATTGCTATCGCTCGAACGGCTCCGTTCGAGGGACCAACGCGATGCGCGAGCGAGACAGTCGGGGCTTTCGCCCCGACGGCGGCATATTCGGCCGTTCTCGTGGATGGGGCCGCGACGCGACGCTTGTCTTTCTGTCGCCGTTGCGATTCTCCTTTGTCCGAGCTCGCCTCGCGCCGCTTCGCCGCTGTGTCGCCGTCTTGTAGCAAATACGGGATATGGCCATGTTTACGCTCGAGCCGGAGCCACGGGCGCATTCGGGCCCAGAGGATTGTCCGCGCGACAATCCCGCCCGCGCGGCCGTCCGGAGCTCGCGTTTCTGCGATGCGCAGATAAACCCATTTCCTTTTGGAGCCGAGCAATGGCGGTCTGCAGAACTTTGTCGGTCTTGGCGTCAGCCGTGGTTTTGTTGTCGGCGCCCTGTTCCTCCAGCGCGCAATTTCTCGAGGGAGCGCCCGCCGCGCCGAACCTCAAATATTCGACGCCGACGCCTCCGGGCGTCGCCATACCGGATAAAGTTGAGACGCGGTTTGGGACGCTGAAGTTCTTCGGTGGTTTCCCGGATCAGGCAAGCGCCGAGAAGCTCTACGACAACCTGGACTTTCAGCGCGCCGTGCAAGCCTATCTGCTGGCGCTTCCGGTCGTGAGCCAGGCCGCGAATCGCGATGGCGTTCTCGCAATTGGGCCCACCAACACCACCGTGCCGATCTGGCGGCAGATGGTCGACGCGCGGACCGTCGAGCTCACCGCAAACAACAACACCCCTTACACATGGCTCTGGCTCGATCTACGCAACGGCCCGCTGGTGCTCGAGGCGCCGCCTAAGGTTCTCGGGCTCATCGACGACATGTGGTACCACTGGGTCGGCGATGTAGGCATTACGGGCGCCGACAAGGGGCAGGGGGCAAGTATCTGCTGCTTCCGCCCGGCTACAACGGCAATATTTCGACGAGGGGCTACTTCGTCCTTCGCCCCTCGACGAACAGCGTTTGGGTCGCCTGGCGCAGCTTCCTGGTCGACGGCGACCCGAAGCCCGGCGTCGACGACGTCACGAAGCATACGAAAATTTATCCGTTCGGAAACGCCAGCCACCCGCCGAAGCTCGATTTCGTCGACATGTCCGGCAAGCCCTTCAACATGGTCCCGCCAGCGGACTACCGATTTTGGGAATCGCTCAATCGGGTCGTGCAGGAGGAGCCGACCGACTCGGTCGACGCGACGACGCTCGGCTTCTGGGCGTCGGTCGGCATCATGAAAGGCAAGCCTTTCGCGCCCGACGAGCGGATGAAGAAGATCCTCACTGAGGCCGCCGCTGTCGGCGACGCCACCGCCCGCGCGATCATGTATAAATGGCGGACGGCAGACGGGTACTGGTATAAGGACAGCGCTTGGCGCCGCGGTTTCGTCGGCGGTTACAAATTCGAGGAGGGCGATGCGCGCCTTCTCGACGCCTACTCGGGATTCTTCTTCTACGCGACGGGCGTCACGCCCGCGATGGACACGCGCCTCGTCGGCGTCGGGTCGCAGTATCTGGCGGCCTTCGTCGACTCCAAGGGGAACCCCCTCGACGGCGGCAAGAATTATAGGCTGCGGCTTCCCCCGAACGCGCCGGTGAAAGACTTCTGGTCTGTCATTCTCTACGACGATCAGACACGCTCCATGCTGCAGACGGACCAGCAGTTCCCCAGCGTGAGCAGCCAGACGCAGGGCTTGCTCGTCAACGAAGACGGATCTGTCGACGTCTACTTCGGGCCGAAAGCGCCTGCAGGCAAGGAGAACAATTGGGTCCAGACGGTCCCCGGGACGGCGTGGAACACGTTGCTGCGCCTCTATGGTCCGCTGGAGCCCTTCTTCGACAAGACATGGCGTCCGGGGGAGATTGAGCTTCAGCCGACGCAGACCGCCGACGTCTCCGCGAGCGCCGTCAATCCTCCACGCGCGACGCCTCCCGCGCCAAAGGCGACCGTCTCCGGGCAAAAGAAGGCCGTCGGCAATTGGACATGCGAGGAATTTCTCGCGGTGGAAGGGGAATTTCAGCCGAAGGTCGTCTATTGGGCGACCTCTCAGGCGAAGAGCGGCAAGGAGAACTCTGTCATTGATATAGAGGGCTCTGAAAAAGTCGTTCCCCTGGTTATTGACGAGTGCAAGAAGACTCCAAGCGGATCGTTCTTGCAGAAATTGCGCGACGCTTGGCGTTCAATAGAAGCGGAAGCGAAGAAGCTGAGAAAGAACATTTGAGGCCGCCCAGCGCGCGCACCGCGGGAACCAAATCGTTCAAGCCGTAAAAAATCGCGCCCTTCAAAATGTGTTGGCTTTCGCCGCCCATTTCTGCCGCGCCGCCTCGAGCCCCCAGACGGCGCCCATCAGCAGCGGAAAATGGCGCCAGTGGTCGATGTCGATGACGAAGGCCAAGGCGAAATAGGAAATCAGCACGGGCGCGAAGATTTGCGCCCGGCTGCGGTAAGGCGAGGGTCGAGTGATCAACCGCAAGCCGACGAAGACGCTCGAAGCGGCGATCAGCACATAGACGAGGCCTCCGAGCCAGCCGTCATTGGCGAAGGCGGTGATATAGGAGTCGTGCGCTTCTAACCCGAAGAACAGCCGGAAGCGCAAGGGTCCAAAACCCCAAAAGCGGTCGAGCAGCATCGGCAGGGAGCGCGCCTGGTTGCCGAAGCGCCCCGTTTCGCCTTCGTCATAGTCCTGCGTCGCATTGGCGCGCTGAAGAAAGAACTCGCGCGTCGAGTCCTGGGCGAGCAGGATCAGCACGACGAGCGCGCCGACGATCGCCGCTATGATCGCCGTCGTCATGATCCGCCGCTTCAGGCGGGGATTGTCGGCCTGGGCGTAAGTGCAGCCGGTCATCAGCGCGATGGAGAACAGCGTCACGCCCCAGGCGCCGCGCGAGAAGGTGACGAACTCGCCGGCGAGGATGATCGCGAGCGCGGCGACGGAGATGAGAACGCTGCGCGCGCGGCCGAGCATCAGCTTTTGCAAGAGATTGAGCACGCCCGGCGTGAGATAGGGGCCGAGCACATTCGGGTCCTTGAAGGTTCCCTTGGCGCGATCATAGAGCGTGAAGGTCTCGCCGAGGCCGGCCACGTTGAAATAGCCGAGCAGGCCGCAGACCGCGGCGATCAGCGCCCCGAGCGTCAGGGCGGAGAGGATCACGTCGGCGCGGCGCTCGCTGCTTTGGGCGCAAAACAGCGCGAAGAACACGCCCATCATCATCAGATAGGAGCGCTTCGCAGAATGGCTGACGCGGTTGCGTTCGCGGTCTCGCCTCTGCAATTTTGCGTGCGTAGATGACGGCCACGCGCCGTTTCACGCGGTCTTCAGCGCTCTCAACCGGTCATTTTCGCGCCTTTCCTTGGCTCGGCGACACATTTCTCCCGTTGCGGCGGCTCAAGCCGCCGCCATGAGAACCCGCGCCCGCTTCATGTTCATCGCCATTGCGACGAACTGAAGGTGGCAGTTGTTGCGCTCCAGGCCGCGATAGCGGACCTTCGCCATCCCATACCAGTTCTTCATCGTCGCATTGGCGCGCTCGACCCCGACCCGCACGCTCGACGCTGTCTTGTTGAACCATTTTTGCCAGTCGGGCTGCTTCCTGCCGCGCTTGGCCTTGTAGGCGATCTTGTCATCGATCCCCTTCTCCTTCAGCTTGTCGCGCAGCGCTTGGCTGTCATAAGCCTTGTCGCCGTAATAGGCCTCCTCGTCGCCTTGGATCATCGCAAGCCCGCGCTGGCTATCGTGCAGATCGGCGCTGGTCATTTCCGCTTGGCGCACGACGCCGCTCTCCTCGTCCACGGCTAGATGCGCCTTGTAGCCAAAGTAGGTCTCGCCGTTCTTCTTCGTGAAGCTCGCGTCCGGATCGCGCGGACTGACCTGGCCTTCCTCGAAAGCCGGCGGCTTCACCGCCGCCGCGATGATCGTCGCGTCGACCAGCGTCCCACGCTTCACGATCAGGCCGCGCGCGTCGAGCTGCCGGTTGACATCGGCAAGGAGTGTTGCATCCAGTCCGAGCTTCGCCAGCCGCTGGCGAAACCGCCAGATCGACGAATGGTCCGGCGTCTCCTCGTCGAGCGGAACCCCGCAAAAGCCCCGGAACGACAGGCGGTCGCGCACGGCTTCCTCCGCGCCCGGGTCGGAAAGCGAATACCACTGCTGCAGCAGCACGATCTTGAACATGACCAGCGGCGGATAGGCCGGCGCGCCCTCCCAAGACGAATGCAGCGGCCGCAGGATCACGTCGAAAGGCTTATGCCGCTGGCTCCGGTTCGATCAACATATTGTAGGTGATTGGTTTTGCCGCGAGAGCGATGGACAGCAGCGAGCTGAAGGCCGCGTGGCGAGAACGGCGGCGGTTGAAGCGAAAGACGAACTCGTCGAGGTAGGATTGCAGATGCGGCCTGCGCAGGCCGTGATAGACGCCGAGCGCCCATGTCTTGAGGTTGGAAAACACGCGGTGGGTCCAGGGCAGCAGGACATGGGCGGCCATGCTCCCGACCACGTGAGGTTCATGGACGACATCGGGAACGCCCGGATAAGCCGCCCAGCCATCGGTTTTGATCGTCGCGCCTTTCTCCACGTGGGCGCCGATGAAACCATGCAGCGACGCGGCGGAGAAGTTGCGGATCGCGGCCAGACGAATACGGCCCGGCCCGCCGTCGCCGATTTCGACCGCGCCCGCGACGAGCATTTTGCCTTGAGCGGAGCGACCGCCGCCGCCGGTGAGCGGGTCGTCCTTACTACGCAAGGGAATTTCCGTTTCGTCGACCTCGACGAGCCCGCCGAGCGGATTGCGGTTTGGATCGCACATGGCCCGGCGTAGCTTGGCGCACAGCAGCCACGCCGACTTATAGGAGCCGAGCGCCAGCTGCTTTTGCAGCTGTAGCGCCGAGACGCCATTGGAGTGCGTGGCCATAAGATAGACGGCCCAAAACCAGACGGTCAGAGGCAGCTTGGAGGCGTGCATGATCGTCCCCGCCGTGACAGAGGTCTGCTTGCCGCAGTTGGCGCACTCATAAGTGAAGCGCTTTCCGCCGTGCGGCCAGCCCTTTTCATGGGCGCAGGCGGGACAACGGAAGCCTGAGGGCCAGCGCGCCTTGTCAAGCCACGCCGCGCAAGCCGCGTCATCGGCGAAACGGCGTTGGAAGTCGAGGAGAGAGGTGGGGAAATCGGCCATCACACGGACCTCGGGGAAAGCAGTGCGTTCGCTATTTGTTCTAACATCCGGGATGGCCCTTGTCACTGCATTTTGTGGGACCGGAGCCAGGGGAATAAGCCTTCACGTCGAAAGCCGACCAATCGAAGGTCTTGGTGATTTCTTCCAAAGTGGGTATCCCCTTCACTGACCTCAACCGGGGTGCTATCTGGCGCGGATGGACGGTTACTCGCATCCCGTAGCCGGTATCGATTACCCTCGCACGTTCCAAGAGATCGACGAGTGGTTCCGAGACGATGAGGCGTGTCGGGAGTACATTCGACGCGTGCGCTGGCCGAAGGGCTTCGTCTGCCCGCATTGCGGCATGTGCGGCGCGCCTTGGGCGATGTCGGACAAACTGCTTCGCTGCCGCAGCTGTCACGCGCGCACGTCGCTCACCGCGGGGACGATTTTCGAGGGCACGCGCAAGCCGCTGCGGACCTGGTTCATGGCCATGTGGTTCGTGACGAGCCAGAAGAACGGCGTCAGCGCGCTCGGACTGCAGCGGGCGCTTGGGCTCGGCAGCTATGAGACGGCCTGGACTTGGCTGCACAAGCTGCGCCGGGCCATGGTGCGGCCTGGCCGCGACGCGCTCAGCGGAACGGTCGAGATCGACGAAACCTATGTTGGCGGCCCGGAAAAGGACAAAGGGGGCCGAGAGATCGAGTGCAAAGCCATTGTCGCGATTGCAGCCGAGGAGAGCGGCCAGGGCATCGGCCGCATCCGACTGCGCCGGATCGAGGACGTGTCGGCGGACAGCCTGCTGCCCTTCGTTCGCAACGCGGTCGTGTCCGGAGCCACCATCCACACCGATGGCTGGAGAGGTTATGCCAGGCTCGAAGCAGCCGGCTACAAGCACAAGGTCAGCGTCATCAGCGCCGGTTCCGATCCCGCGCACGAGGTCATGCCGCGCGTGCACAAGGTCGCCTCGCTCTTGAAGCGCTGGCTCCTCGGCACGCATCAGGGCGGCGTTCAGCGCCAGCATCTCGACTACTACCTCGACGAGTTCACCTTCCGCTTCAACCGCCGACGCTCGAATGCCAGGGGCCTTCTGTTCCACAGACTCGTTGAGCAAGCCGTCGCCATCGACCCAGCGCCCTACCGCTCCATCATAGGAAAACCAACAAATCCAACCGATTCCGCAGCCTCAGGTCAGTGAAGGGGATACCCACTTAGGTCGAAAGCGCCTGGTAGGTGATCGAATCGACGTCGCGCCAATAGGGCGTGAGCGCGAGGAAGCCCATCAGACAATAGGCGACGAGCAGAAGGGCGAAAGGCAGAATGGCTCTGTGGATCGTAAAACCGCCGAGCGCCCAGAGCAGCAGCGCGAACGGCGCCAGCAGGTCGAACGGCGATGGCTCGACGAGAGAGATTGCGGAGCTTGCGACGAGAATGAAGACGAGCCCGTCGACGAGCCGCTGATAGTCGAAGCTGCGTGCCGGCGCGCGCAAGATCTCATCGGTTTGAGCTTGCGCCATCGCTCAAGCCCTCATAACCAGAGCCTCGCGATAGGCGGATAGAGCCGCATCCGCCATTCGGCTGAGCGAAAAGCCGGCGCGCACGCGATCGCAGAGCGCATAGGTGTTTTGCGCGCTTTTTTCCGCCTCTTCGTCGAGCGCCCGCAGGATCGCGTGCGCAAGCGCCGCGGGGTCGTCGCAGGCGATCAGCCGATCGGCGTAGGGGCCAAAGATTTCGGGAATGCCGCCGACCTTCGTTGCGACGATGGGCTTCTCCGCCGCGAGCGCCTCCAGCACGATGTAGGGCAGCGACTCCGCCCGACTTGGCACGACGAGAACGCGGCCGAGCGCAAAGGCCTCGCGCGCCGGCGTCGGAGGCCTCACGAAGATCTGGTCGGCGACGCCGAGCCGATCCGCGAGCGTAAGGAAGCTGGCCTCGTCTGGCCCCGCGCCGACGAGCGCAAGGCGAACGCGACGGCCCTCGTCCTTGATCCGCTTCAGCGCCTCGAGCAGCGTGTCGAGGCCCTTGAGCAGGCGGAATTCGCCGACGTAAAGCAGGTCGGCGGCGCCGTCCGCTGTCGCGACCGGCTCGAATTCCTCGGGTCGCAAGCCATTGTGCACGATGCGCGCGCGGCCGTGCGGCGCGCCGATGAAGTCTTCATAGCGCTCCGCCGCGAAGCGGCTCTCGAACAGGAGGAGATCGGTGCGGCGTTGCAGCAGGCGCTCCATCGCCATGTAAAGTCGGTGGCTCGGCGTCCCCCGCGCAAAGTGCAGACTGCCGCCGTGCGGCGTGTAGGCGCGAATGGCCTTCGCCCTGGGCCCTAAGGCGAGGCGCGCCATCGCGCCGCCCTTCGAGCCATGTCCATGAACGACGTCGGCGGCCCAGGCGTCGAGGCGCCGGCGGACCGTAAAAAGCGCACGCAGATCGCTCGGGTGAGGAAGTCGGTGGATCGGCAGCCGGCAAAGGCCGAGCGCAAGTCGCGGCGCAAGCGTGGCCAGCGCGCTGTCCGCCCGCGCGCCGCCGGTAAGCGAATCCGCGATGACGCCCACCTGATGCCCGCGGGCAGCCTGCTCGCCCGCAAGGTCGAGCACATGGCGAAAGAGGCCGCCAACCGGAGCCCGCAGCACGTGGACAATCCGCAAAGGCCCCACGGCGTCGAGAGCGTGCTGCGAAAAATTGCGAACCGGATTTTCGCTCGAAGCGCACCTGGCCTCTCTAAAATCGATCGCGTTCTCAGCGTTTTCAAACGCAGCGTGATCTGAGGTGCTGTCGCTCATGAGGCAAGGCGCTCCGCGCCGGCGCGCGAAAGGGCGCCGGACGCGGGAGCTTTGGCCGCAGCGAGTTAATTTGCGGTTGCGTGCGTCAGCAAGTTCGCGCTATGCGGGTGCCGGCGCAGCGCCTGGGAGAGGGGTCAGCCCCTCCGCTCAGCCTTGCATCGGGGTGTCCGGCACGCTCTTTGGCGCGGGCTTCGGCTCGGCCGCTTCCACCTCGCGCTCGGGCTCGTCCGTCGACGGCTCCTCGGAAGCGCGGTCCTTGCGCGCGTCGCCCTCCGTGGCGGCGCGCTTCTTTCCCGCTTCGATGATGTCGCGTTCGGGGCGCGGCAACACGGGGCCTTCCGGATAGACGAAACCGAGCGTCTTTTCGCCATTCTCGCCCGCGACGACGACCACATGAACGGCGCCGCCGTTCTTGAGGCGTCCAAACAGCACTTCATCGGCGAGCGGCGTCTTGATGTGGGTGTGGATGATCCGCGCCATCGGCCGCGCGCCCATCGCCTCGTCATAGCCGCGCTCGACGAGCCAGGCGCGCGCTTCGTCGGAAAGGTCGATCGTGACATTGCGGTCGGCGAGCAGCGCCTCAAGCTGCATGATGAATTTGTCGACGACCTTGGCGACGACCTGCGACGAGAGATGGCCGAAGGGCACGACCGCGTCGAGACGGTTGCGAAACTCCGGCGCGAAGAGCCGGTTGATCGCCTCGCTGTCGTCGCGTCCCTGCTGCGAACGCGTGAAGCCGATCGGCGTGCGCGCGAGATCGGAGGCGCCGGCGTTCGTCGTCAAGATCAGAATCACGTTGCGGAAGTCGATCGTCTTGCCGTTGTGATCCGTGAGCTTGCCGTGATCCATCACCTGCAGAAGAATGTTGAAGAGATCGGGATGCGCCTTTTCGATCTCGTCGAGCAGCAGCACGCTGTGCGGATGCTGGTCGATCGCGTCTGTCAGCAGTCCTCCCTGGTCGAAGCCGACATAGCCGGGCGGCGCGCCGATCAGCCGGCTGACCGTGTGGCGCTCCATATATTCCGACATGTCGAAGCGCACGAGCTCGATGCCGAGCGCGGCCGAAAGCTGGCGCGCGGCCTCCGTCTTGCCGACGCCGGTCGGGCCGGAGAAGAGATAGCAGCCGATCGGCTTTTCCGGATCGCGCAGCCCCGCGCGCGCCAGCTTGATCGCCGAGACCAGGAGGCCCACGGCCTTCTCCTGGCCATAGACGACGCGCTTCAAGGTCTCGTCGAGATGCGCGAGCACCTCGGCGTCGTCCTTTGACACGCTCTTTGGCGGGATGCGCGCCATCGTCGCGATCGTCGCCTCGATCTCCTTAAGGCCGATCGTCTTCTTGCGCTTGTTCTCCGGCAGCAGCATCTGCGCCGCGCCGGTCTCGTCGATGACGTCGATCGCCTTGTCGGGCAGCTTGCGATCGTGGATGTAGCGCGCCGAAAGCTCCACGGCGCCCTTCACCGCTTCGGAGGTGTAGCGGATCTTATGGTAATCCTCGAAATAGGGCTTGAGCCCCTTGAGGATCTCGATCGCGTCGGGGACCGATGGCTCATTGACGTCGATCTTCTGGAAGCGCCGCGCCAAGGCGCGGTCCTTCTCGAAATATTGCCGATACTCCTTGTAGGTGGTCGAGCCGATGCAGCGCAGCGCGCCCTGCGCGAGCGCGGGCTTCAGCAAATTCGAGGCGTCCATTGCGCCGCCCGAGGTGGCGCCCGCGCCGATCACCGTGTGGATCTCGTCGATGAACAGGATCGCTTTCTTGTGCTGCTCGATCTCCTTGACGACCTGCTTGAGGCGCTCCTCGAAATCGCCGCGATAGCGCGTGCCGGCCAGAAGAGAGCCCATGTCGAGCGCGAAGACGGTCGCGTCCGCGAGCACGTCGGGGACCTCGCCCAGGGTGATCTTGCGTGCGAGGCCCTCGGCGATCGCCGTCTTGCCGACGCCCGGATCGCCGACGAGCAGCGGATTGTTCTTCTGGCGCCGGCACAGCACCTGGATCGTGCGCGTGACCTCCGGCTCGCGTCCGATCAAGGGATCGATGCGGTTGTCGCGCGCCTTGCGGTTCAAATTGACGCAATAGGCGTCGAGCGCGCCTTCCTTCTTGCGCTGCTCGCCGTCGCGTCCCTCGCGACCTTCGCCGCGCTCGGATTCGTCCTCGACTCCCCGCGGCGTGCGCGAGGCCTCCGAGAGGCCGGCGCGCTTGGCGATGCCGTGGCTGATGTAATTGACCGCGTCATAGCGGGTCATTTCCTGCTCCTGCAGGAAATAGACGGCGTGGCTCTCGCGCTCAGCGAAGAGCGCGACGAGAACATTGGCGCCGTTTACATCCTCCCGGCCGGAGGACTGCACGCTGATGATCGCCCGCTGCACGACGCGGTGGAACCCGGAGGTCGGCTTCGCCTCCTCCGCGTCGCCATTGACCAGATTGTCGAGTTCCCGGGCGATGTATTCGCGCAGGTTTCGACCCAGCAGCTCGAGGTCGACCGCGCAAGCCCGCAGCACCGAGGCGGCGTCGGGATCTTCGATCAGGCTCAACAGCAGATGCTCGAGCGTGGCATATTCGTGACGCCGCTCCCGAGCCAGCGTCAGCGCCCGATCCAGGGTCTGCTTGAGATTGCGCGAGATGGCCGGCATGCGTCCTGGCTCCTATTTCTTTTCCATGATGCACTGCAGCGGATGCTGATGCCGCCTCGCGAACTCCATCACCTGCGTGACCTTGGTCTCGGCCACCTCGTAAGTGTACACGCCGCATTCGCCTACGCCGTGATTGTGGACATGCAGCATGATACGAGTGGCTTCCTCCACGGATTTGTTGAAATACTTTCGCAGCACGACGACGACGAATTCCTGCGTGGTGTAATCGTCGTTCAGGAGGAGCACGCGATACATGTGCGGGCGGCGGGTTTGGGTCTGCGTCCGCGTGATCAGGGCCGTTCCCGAGCCGGGTCCGCCCCCGTCGGTCTTGCGAGGGTCCTTGCTTGCGCGCGCCGGCGTCTCGCAGGAACGACGCAGGGCGCGGCGGCTGCTTCGGTCGGGGATCATAGTCATGGAGCGTTCCTGGCGATCCTTTCTTGATCCATCCGGCGCGGTTCCTCTCCCCATATAGGACGTGGGCGAAGGCTTCGTCAGGGGGGTATACAAATCTCGCGCCGCGGCTCTCGGGACGCCTTCGCAAGTCCAAAATTGTCTTTTTCACCCGCCCCTTGGCAAGGGGGAAGTGCGGGGCCGCCTTAAAAAAAATCGAAAGCCGCGGCTAAAGGCGCAGCTAAAGGTACGGCGCAAAGGGCGCAGCCCAAGCCGGTAGGGCTGGAGGGGAGGGCGCTTGCACCTTTTCGACGGCGATCCTATAGCTCCGTTAGCCTCCCGGCCAGGCGAGCCAATCAAGTGAGCGACATGAGCCAAAAGCCGATCAATTTGGTAAACCTCTCCACGATCGTCGCCGTCGCGATCCTCGTCGGCACCGAGCTCGTGGGCGCTTCCTGGGCGGCCGGCTGGGCGCTCGGCGGCCTCTTCCAGCTCGATCCGCTGGTGAGCCGGGCCTTCGAGGTCGTCTTCGCCCTGGCGGGCTTCATCGGCCTTTATTTCTTCATGCGGACGGCCATCAAGCATGAGCCTATCCGCGGCTGAGACGCGTTTCGCCGCGTTTCGCCCTTCACGTCCGCCGGCGGCGCCTTGCGCGAGCCCGCGCCTTTCCCGAGACTTCTAGAGGATCACCGATGGTCGACGCGCCGGATCGCCGCGCCTTTCTGAAAGCCGCCGCCGCGACGGGCGCCATCGGCGCCGTCGGCCCGGGGGAGGTCTCGGCGCAATCGCCGGGCGAGGCGATCAAATTCGGCCCGGCGGCGCCTTTCTCCTTCGATCTGCTTAAAGAGCAGGCGAAGCGCCTCATCGGCGAGCCCTTTCGTCCGCCGGTCCTGCCGAACCCGGAGATCACCAGCAAGATCGACTACGAGGCCTGGGGCAAGATCACCTACAACACGGATTACGCCCTCTACGCCACGAGCCCCGAGCGCTTTCCGCTCGAATTCTTCCACCTCGGCATGTTCTTCAAGAAGGCGGTGCGCGTCCACAAGGTGGACAAGGGCGAAGCGCGGGAAATCATCTACGATCCCATTTATTTCAACATGCCCGCCGACTCGATCGCCCACGGCCTCTCGCAAGGGGCGGGCTTCGCCGGCTTTCGCATCCAGGAGTCCAAGGACGGCGAACTGCCCTGGAAGAAGAACGACTGGGTCGCGTTTCTCGGCGCCTCTTATTTCCGGGCGATCGGCGAGCTGCGGCAATATGGGCTCTCGGCCCGGGGCGTCGCGCTCGACACCTGGGCGCCGGGCGTCAACGAGGAGTTCCCTGATTTCACCCATATCTACGTCGGGCCGGAGACCGAGAATGGCGTCGTGCTGCACGCGCTGCTCGAGGGGCCGCACATCGTCGGCGCCTATCGCTTCCTGATGACGCGCGGCAAGGGCGTCGTGATGGACATCGACTGCAAGCTGTATCTGAGAGGCGACTTCGTGCGCTTCGGCATTGCGCCGCTGACCTCGATGTATTGGTTCTCCGAGACGCGCAAGCCCACCGCAGTCGACTGGCGCCCGGAGGTGCATGATTCCGACGGGCTTTCCATGTGGACCGGCGCGGGCGAGCGGCTGTGGCGGCCGCTCAACAATCCGCCGCGCGTGATGGCCTCCGCCTTTGGCGACAAGAATCCCAAAGGTTTCGGGCTCATGCAGCGCGACCGCAATTACGATCACTATCAGGACAACGTCTTCTACGACCGGCGTCCGAGCGTCTGGGTCGAGCCCAAGGGCGAGTGGGGCAAGGGGACGATCCAGCTCATCGAGATCCCGACCGACGACGAGATCCACGACAACATCGTCTGCGTCTGGGTGCCGGAAAAACCCGCGGTCGCGGGCTCTGACTTCGACTTCTCCTATCGCCTGCACTGGCTCGCCGACGAACCCTATCCGACGCCGCTCGCCCGTTGCGTCGCGACGCGCCTTGGCAATGGCGGCCAGCCCGGCAAGCCCCGCCCCAAGGGCGTGCGCAAATTCATGGTCGAGTTTTTGGGCGAGCCGCTGACGAAGCTCCCCTACGGCGTGAAGCCCGAGCCCGTGCTCTGGGCCTCGCGGGGGACGTTTTCTTACATTTACACCGAAGCCGTGTTCGATAATGTCCCCGGCCATTGGCGCGCGCAATTCGATCTCACCGTCGACGGCGACGAGCCGGTCGAGATGCGGCTGTTCTTGAAGAACGGCGACGAGGTGCTGACGGAGAACTGGCTGTATCAGTATCATCCGTTTTAGGGGGCGATCCACGAACCTGCCCATTCGCCGCAACCTTCGCTAGACTGCGCGGCATGAGCGCGTCATCGATTCGCATCCTCGGCGTCGATCCGGGCCTTCGCAACACGGGCTGGGGGATCATCGACGCGCAGGGATCAAAGCTCGTCTTCGTGGCCTCCGGTTGCCTGCAAACCGAGGCGAGCGCGCCGATGGGCGAGCGGCTGCGGCGATTGCTCGAGGGCTTGAGCGGAGTGATCGCGACCTTCTCGCCCAACGAAGCGGCGGTCGAGGAGACCTTCGTCAACCGCGATCCGCAGTCGGCGCTGAAGCTCGGGCAGGCGCGCGGGATCGCGCTCGCCGCGCCGGCGCTCGCCGGTCTCGAGATCGAGGAATACGCCGCCAATCTCGTCAAGAAGACCGTCGTCGGCAATGGCCACGCCGACAAGGCGCAGGTCGCCATGATGGTGCGCGTGTTGCTGCCGGCGAGTTTTGCTGCGAGCAAGGACGCAGCCGACGCGCTGGCGGTCGCGATCTGCCATGCGCAGCATCGGGAGGCGCTCTTGCGCGCGAGACGGGCATGATCGGCAAGCTCAAGGGCCTCATAGACAGTTTCGGCGAGGATTATGTGATCCTCGACGTCAATGGCGTCGGCTATGTCGTGAATTGCTCGAGCCGCACGCTCGCCCATCTGCCGCGACCGGGAGAGCCCGCGACGCTCGCAATCGAAACGCAGGTGCGCGAGGACGCGATCCGCCTCTTCGGCTTTCTCGACGAGGTCGAGCGCGACTGGTTTCGGCTCTTGCAGAGCGTGCAGGGCGTGGGCGCCAAGGTGGCGTTGGCTCTGCTCTCGACACTCTCTGCTGACGCGCTCGCACAAGCCGTCGCGGGGCAGGACAAGGCGATGGTCGCGCGCGCGCCGGGCGTCGGGCCGAAGCTTGCGGCGCGCATCGTCGCCGAGCTGAAGGACAAGGCGCCGGCGCCTGGCGGCGCGTCCTTCGCGCCCGCGCCTCTCGAGGAGGCCGCCGTTCCCTCGGCCGCCCGCGACGCGATCTCGGCGCTGTGCAATCTGGGCTATGGCCGTCCGCAGGCGCAGGCTGCGGTCAGTGCGAGCCTCGCGGCGCTGGGCCCCGAGGCGGACGCCTCGGCGCTGATCCGGCGCGGGTTGAAAGAACTCGCGCAGTAATTTCCGGGATGGCCCACGCCGGTCTCGTTGTTAGATACAGGCTCTCGCGAATTCGCAGCCGAATGATATAGTCCGCGGCTGCCGCTCGCTGCGGGGCCGCTCAGCAAACACCCCGGTCGCGAGACGCGAGTCGTAAGGGAGATCCGGATGAGAAATAAAATCGTCTCGGGCTCGGCGATCACGGTCGCGGTGGCCGCGCTGCTGGTCGGAGGCGCGACGCCCGCCGCGGCGCGCAAGCACTATCAGGTTAGCAAGGCGAAGACGGCGAAGGCCTCCGAGAGCCCGGAAAAGCATCGCTGCAACGCCAATGGGTGTCCGACGAAGTAACATCGGGCTTCGCCCGGTCGAAAGGAAGAGCGTGATCGTCGGAGCCGGGTTCGTCGCCACGCAAAATCGTCAAAGCAGGGAGGTCACATGAAGCAAATTTCCCGTTCCGGAGCCGCGCTCGCCGTTGCGGCCGTGTCGCTCGCGCTCGTGGCGCAGGCGACGGGCGCGTCCGCCGCCATGGGCAAGCCGGGCAAAGTGCACTGTTTCGGCGTCAATTCCTGCAAGGCCAAGTCCGACTGCATGACTCCGAAGAACAGCTGCAAGGCCATGAACGAATGCAAGGGCCAGGGCTGGGTCTTTAAGGACTCCGAGGCGGAGTGCACGAAAGAAGGCGGCAAGATCGTCGACTGATCGAGAGAGAAGGGCGGTCCGCCGATCAGCGTCGGGCCGCCTTTGACATGGGCGCCGGCTCCGACGCGCCTTTGTCGCACCCAGACCCAGGAGGCCAAAAGCAATGGAGCCGTGTTCCCGCCTCGGTTATGGGCTGGGCCTCAGGCCGGCCTATTACGAGGAAATCCTCTCCAGCCGTCCTCCGGTCGATTGGTTCGAGATCATTTCCGAAAACTACATGATTCCGGGCGGTCGCCCGCTCGCCATGCTCGAGCGTTTCCGGGCCGACTATCCCATCGTCATGCACGGCGTCTCGATGTCGCTCGCCTCTGTCGATCCGCTCGACATGGATTATCTTTCGGCGCTGAAGCGCCTCATCGATCGCGTGGAGCCCGCCTGGGTCTCCGACCATCTCGCCTGGACCGGCGTTCACGGCGTGAATCTGCATGACTTGCTGCCGATTCCGCTCACCCGTGAGGCGCTCGACCACGTCGTCGACCGCATTTCTCGCGTTCAGGAATATCTCGGCCGGCGCATTCTGGTCGAGAACGCGTCGACCTATGTCGCCTTCGCGCAATCGGAAATGACCGAATGGGAGTTTCTGGACGAGATGACCCGGCGCGCCGACTGCCTGTTGCTGCTCGACGTGAACAATGTCTTCGTCTCGTCCTTCAACCACGGCTTTTCGGCCGAGGACTATATCGACGCCGTGCCTGTCGGGCGCGTCGCGCAGCTCCATATGGCCGGACACACCGACAAGGGAAACTACCGCATCGACACGCACGACCAGCCGGTCTGCGAACCGGTCTGGAAGCTTTTTGAGCGTGCGCGCCGGCGTTTCGGTCGTGTCGCGGCGATGATCGAGCGCGACGACAATTTCCCACCCTTCTCGGAGCTCCTCGCCGAGCTGCAGCGCATGCGCGAGATCGACGCCGCGATCTTCGAGGCGTCGGAGCAGTCCGCCGCATGAGGCTCGCCGAGCTCCAGGCGGCTTTTCAATCCGCGGTGCTTTCGGGCGCCGGCAAGGATCCGGCGGTGCTCGCAAGCTTGACGAAGCCGGCGGCGAGAGAACGCGCGACGGGCTTCGGCGTCTACGTGAAGGCCTATCGCCTGCGGGTCGCGGAATATCTCGAGGAGGATTTTCCGGCGCTGAAAAGCCTCCTGGGCGACAAGCGATTTCAAGAGCTCGTCGTCGACTATGTCGCGGCCAATCCGTCGCGCACGCGAAACGCGCGCTATTTTTCGGCGCGGCTGCCCGATTTCATGGAGGAATCCGAGAAATGGCGGGGCGAGGCGCAGGCTCGGGGCGTCGCGCGGCTGGAGCGGGCGCTGAGCGACGCTTTCGACGCGGCCGACGGCGAGGCTTGCGCGCTCGAGACGCTCGCGGCCTACGCCCCGCAGGACTGGCCGCGGCTCGTCTTCGCCTTCCATCCGAGTCTCAGGCTCCTCAGCCTGCCTGCCGGCGCGGTCGAACTCTATGAAGCGCTCTCGTCCGAAGGCGCCGCCCCGCGGCCGGAGCCTTGCGACGGGGAAGAGGCGGCGGCCGTCTGGCGCTCGGGTTTCGACCCGGCCTATCGGGCGCTCGAGACGGACGAGTTTCTGGCGTTGAATGAGGCGCTCGCCGGAAAATCCTTCGGCGCCATCTGCCAGCTCGTCGCCTTTCAGCAGGACGAGGCCTCGGCGCCCGAGCGCCTGGCGCAGTTTCTAGTCAACTGGTTTTCCGACGGGCTCGTCCTCGCGCTCGGCGAAGGCGACGACGGAGAGGATTCCGCCGCGCCGTGAGCCGTTCCGGGGACGGACGCGCTAAACCTCGAAGACGCCTTCCAGCGCGTAATGCGAGACTTTCTCGCGGTTCTCGATCAGCGTGTCGATCGTCGGCTCGCCCTTCATCGCGCGCGAGATCGCGAGCTTCGTCGCCTCGTAATTGGTGCGGTAGAGATCCTTGCGGTCGAGATTCTCGTCGGTTGCGCAGCGCGGGTCGAGCCAGACCATGATGATCATGCAGAGGTCGGCGATCTCGGCCTTCGGCAGAATGCCCTCGGCGACGCAGTCGACGATGGCGTCGCCGGTCGCCGCCTGCACGATTCCGCCGAGCAGCTCGACATAGGCCTCGGATTTCACCGTCATCTTGGTGGTCATCATCGTCGACGGCCGCACCTGCTGATTGAGATCGCGGATCACGAACATGCGGGGATGGCCGGCGACCTGGCCCGCCATGGATGCGAAGGCGTGGCCCACCGGGCCCTTCACATTGCCGATCATGACTTCCGGCATCGCGTCGGTGTATTGCCCATCCGCCGCGAGCACGGTCGCCTCGCCCGTCGCCAGCCAAATTCCGTTCATGGTCTGCCCTCTCCCTAGACTTCGCGCCAGATAGCATCGCCCTCGCGCCTGCGCAAACGAACGCGCTCGGTGCGGCGTCGCACGGCCACGCGCCGAAAGCGGGCCTAACGTCCCGGGATCGAACCAAGCCAGATCAGATGAGGGAGGAAGAGATGTTGACGACCGTTTCCGCGCTGGCCGTCGTCGCCGCGCTGCTCCTGTGGTTTGCCGCCGCGTCTTGAACCTCCGGGCGAATCCGCGTCAAAGAGACGGAGAAGCGTGGTCGGCGAGCAGGCCAATGCGGCAGAGAGCCCGACAATCTCGGCTGACGTTCTTGCAACGGCGAGGATGAATTATGGCGACGGCTTCAGTCTGGCTCGGGATCGGCGCCGCGGTGCTGACGGCTTTCTGCCAGACCGCGACCGACATCGGCACGAAGGCCGCCACGCGCGAGGCGGAAGAGCGGCTCGTCGTCGCGACGCAATGGTGCGTCGGGGCCGTGCTTCTGACGGCGCTTTGCCTCGCGCTGCATCCGGAGCTCCTGTTTCGCCCCCTGAGCGCTCTGCCCGAGCTCGCGCGAGGGAATTTTTGGCCGCTGCTGTTCGGCTCGAGCGTGCTGAATGTCGCCGCCTATTATTTTTTCGTGCGCGCCTATCGTCTTTCCGACGCCTCGCTCGCCGCCCCGCTCCTTCTGATCACGCCGGTTCTGATGCTCGTCACGTCGCCGCTCCTCGTCGATCAGAGGGTTTCGGTCCTCGGGGGGGTGGGCGTCGTTCTGTCCGTCGTGGGCGGGCTCGTTCTCGCCTTGAGCGAGCCGGGCGATCGGCCGCGCGCGTCGCTGGCGACCTTCATCCGCGACCCCGGCGTTCGTTCGATGGGCGTGACCGCCGCGATCTATAGCGTGACGGCCAACATGGATAAGCTCGGCGTCGAGGCTTCGACGCCGATCTTCTGGATCGCTGCTGCGACCGACACGATCGCGGCCTCGAGCCTCGTGCTGCTGCTCGCGTCGCGCCCGCGCGCCTTCCGTCTCCACGAGCTTCGTTACGCCTTCGCCGCCGGCGCGGCGAACGCCGTCGGCAATGCGACGCAGATGTTTGCGCTGACGCTGCTCTTCGTGCCCTATGTGATCGCCTTGAAGCGCATGAGCGCGCTCTTCACCGTCATCGTCGGCGGTCTCGCGCTCGGCGAGAATTTTCGTGCGCGGCTTCTCGGCGCGGCGATCATGTTCGCGGGCGCTGCGGTCCTCATTTTCGCGCGCGAGTAGAGCCTGTTTCCAAAAAGTGTGAAGCGGTTTTGGAAAAGAACAGGCTCGATCCATGAGGGCGAGTGCGCGTTCTTCCGGTGCGCTCAAGCGACCTCCGCTCTCAGGCGTCGACGGCGTCTCCAAAAATCTCCTCGAAACGTCGGCGCAGCGCCGCGTCAACGGCGCACATGTCGCTTGGCGCGCCGAGCGTCGCGAGGCTCGTCACCCCCAGATGCGCCTCGCGGATTCCGCAGGGCGTGATGCCCGAGAAATGCGTCAGATCCGGCGCGACGTTCAGCGCCAAGCCATGCGAGCTCACCCAGCGCGACAGGCGCAGTCCCACCGCCGCGATCTTGTCCTCGGCCGGCTCGTCCGCGGGACCTCCGGGTTTGTGCGGCCGCGCGACCCAGACCCCGACACGCCCTTCTCGCGTAAAAGCCTCGACGCCGAGATCGGCGAGCGCCGCGATCAGCCAGGACTCGATCGCGCAAACAAAGGCGCGCGCGTCGCGTCGGCGGCGCGTCAGATCGAGCATCAGATAGACGATGCGCTGGCCCGGGCCGTGATAAGTGAATTGGCCGCCGCGCCCCGTGCGAAACACCGGAAATCGCGGATCGAGAAGATCCTTGTCCTTCGCGGAGGTTCCCGCCGTGTAGACCGGCGGATGCTCGAGAAGCCAGACGCGCTCGCGCGCCGTCCCCGACTGGATCGCCGCGACGCGCGCCGTCATTTCGGCGAGCGCCTCCTCATAGGGAACAAGCCCCGCGGCGGAGGCCCATTCGACAGGGGGCGCCGCTTTCGGCTTGAAGTCGATCTTTGCGAAGGGCGCGGTCATCAGCGAAGAGCGCCGTTCATCTTGCGTCGGATCAGACGGCCCATTCGACGCCGACGCTCTCGACGCCTTGCTCGCCCAAGTCGCGCATCTCTTCGAGCGTCGTGTTGTCGAGCACGCCGGCGATCGCCTCCCGCACTTGCAGCATCACCAGGCGCACGGCGCAATGGTTTTCGTTCGTGCAATCGTCGCAGCGCCGATAGACGGTCCTGCTCGCGCATTGGATCGGCGCGAGCGGCCCGTCGAGCGCGCGCACCACCGCGCCGATCGAAATCTCTTTCGGCGGACGCGCCAGCGCATAGCCGCCGCCCTTGCCCTTCTTGGAATGGACGAAGCCGGCGTTCCGCAAATCGGCGAGAATCGCGTCGAGGAATTTTTTCGGGATCTGCTCGGCTTCGGCTATGTCGTTGACGAGCTCGGGACGCCCCGGCTCCACCGCCGCGAGGTGAACGAGCGCCTTGAGGCCGTATTTCGCCTTTTTGGTCAGCACTTTACCGGAAAGCCTCCAGGAGGGGGCGGCGCTGCCGCCGGCGCAGCACATAGTAGGGGAGCGCCCAATGAAAAGGCAAGGGGGGCTATAGATTTCATCAGCTTTTGAGCCGAAGCCTCGCGCCGACAACGATGTGGGCTTAATGAAAATCCCGCGCGCGCGGCGTTGCGGCCTTGGCCCGCTCGACGAGGCGCAGCGCGGGGGTGATGTCCTCGACCTTGCGCGCGATAAGATGCAGCACGCCGGATTCCTCCTGCGCCTCGCCATGCACGGCGACGAGCCGCGCGCCCAGAACCTCGGCGCGCTGGCGCTCGAAAATCTTGGGCCAGACGATGACATTGGCTGAGCCTGTCTCGTCCTCGATCGTCATGAAGATCGTGCCTTTCGCGGTGCCAGGTCGCTGGCGCATCAGGACGAGGCCCGCGACCGTGAGGCGGGGGCGCAGCGGGCCTTTCACGCGCAAGAATTCGGCGCAGGAGACGATGCCCTTCTGGCTAAGGCCCTTGCGCAGAAAAGCCACCGGATGGCCTTTGAGCGAATGCGACAGAGCGCGATAATCCTCCATGACCGCTTCGCCGGGCGGCATCGGCGGCAATTGCGCGTCAGCCTCGATCGGCGTGAAGGCGAGCTCGCGCAAGAGCGGCAGATCGTCCTTGTCGCCGACGCGGTTCAATCCCGCCACCGCCCAGAGCGCCTCGCGGCGCGAAAGGCCGAGGCTCGAAAAGGCGTCGGCGGCGGCGAGCCTCTCCAGCACGGCGGGAGAAAGGCCCGTGCGCAGCCAGAGATCGCGCACCGAGTCATAGCCTGCGCCGCGCCGCGCGACGAGAAGCCGCATATCCTCTTCCGCGAGGCCCTTCACCTCGCGAAAGCCGAGCCTCAGCGCACGGCTTCCGCAGATGTCCTCAGTCATCTCGGCGTGGCGCGCATGGAGACGGCCTCTGGCCTCGCGCTCCTCGAGCGTCGAGTCCCAATCGGAGGCGTTCACGTCGACCTCGCGCAGGATCACGCCGTGATCCTCGGCGTCGCGCAGGATCTGCGCCGGCGCGTAGAAGCCCATGGGCTGCGAGTTGAGGAGCGCGCAAGCGAAGACGTCCGGGTAGCGGCATTTGAGCCAGGCCGAGGCGTAGACGAGCAGCGCGAAGGAGGCGGCGTGGCTCTCGGGGAATCCATAAGTGCCGAAGCCTTCGATCTGCGCGAAGCAGCGGCTGGCGAATTCCTCTTCATAGCCGCGCGCCACCATGCCGGAGATCATCTTGTCGCGAAAGCGGCTGACGAGCCCCGCGCGCTTGAAGGTCGCCATGGCGCGGCGCAATTCGTCGGCCTCCTGCGGCGAAAAGCCCGCGGCGACGATCGCGATCTTCATCGCCTGCTCCTGAAAGAGCGGCACGCCGAGCGTCTTGCCGAGCACCGTCTCGAGCTCGGGGGAGGGATATTGGATCGTCTCCTTGCCCATGCGCCGCCGCAGGAAGGGATGCACCATGTCGCCCTGAATTGGCCCCGGCCGCACGATCGCGACCTCGATGACGAGATCGTAGAAACATTGCGGTTTTAACCGCGGCAGCATCGACATCTGCGCGCGGCTTTCGATCTGGAACACGCCGACAGAATCGGCGCGCGTGAGCATCGCGTAAACGCGTTCGTCCTCGGCGGGAAGCGTCGAGAGGCGATGGACGAGGCCGTAATGCGCGGCCAGAAGATCGAGCCCCTTGCGCAGGCACGTCAGCATGCCGAGCGCCAGCACGTCGATCTTGAGAAGGCCCAGCGCGTCGAGATCGTTCTTGTCCCAAAGGATCGTCGTGCGCCCTTCCATCGCGGCGGGCGCGATGGGCACGACCTCGTCGAGCCGCCCGCGCGTGATGACGAAGCCGCCGGAATGCTGGGTCAGATGGCGCGGAAAGCCCGCAAGCTCCTCGGCGAGCGAGAGCGCCAAGGCGAAGCGCGGCTCGCTGAGGTCGAGGCCCATTTGCGCCATGTCTGCGCGGCGCTGCTCGGCGTTGGTTCCGCCGCGCGAGAGCGCCGAAAGCCTGCCCAGAAGATCGTTCGAAAGGCCGAAGACCTTGCCGATCTCGCGCATCGCCGAGCGCGAGCGATAGGTCGAAACCGCCGCGGCGAGGCCGGAGCGCTCGCGCCCGAAACGCCGGTAGATATACTGGATCACCTCCTCGCGCCGCTCATGCTCGAAATCGACGTCGATGTCGGGCGGCTCGTTGCGCGCCGCCGAGACGAAGCGCTCGAAAAGGAGATCGTGTTTTGTCGGATCGACCTCGGTGACGCCGAGGCAGAAGCACACGGCGCTGTTCGCCGCCGAGCCGCGCCCCTGCGCGAGAATGCCTTGGCCTTTCGCAAAGCGCATGATGTCGTGCACGGTGAGAAAATAGGCGGCGTAATTCAATTCACCGATGAGCTTCAGCTCATGCTCGAGCAGCGTCTCGACGTTCTTGGGAATCCCTTGCGGATAGCGGCTCCGCGCGCCCTCGTAAGCAAAGGCTTCGAGCGCCTGCTGCTCGCTCTCGAAGCCTTCGCAGAGTTCTGAAGGATATTCATAGGCGAGATCCGAGAGGCTGAAGCCGAGGCCCTCAAGGAAGCGCGCGCTTTCGTCCACCGCCCAGGGCGCGAGCGCAAAGAGGCGCGTCATCTCTTGCGCGCTTTTCAAATGCCGCTCGGCGTTGGCGGAGAGGAGATAGCCCGCTTCCTCCAGCGTCACGCCCTCGCGGATCGAGGCGAGCGCGTCGGCGAGGGGGCGGCGCTCGGGAATGTGATAATGCGCGTCGTTCACCGCGACGAGCGGCAGCTCGAGCTTCTTGGCTTGCGCGATGCGTCGCAAGAGTCCCGCGCGCATGTCGGGGCCAAAAAGCGCGGTTGCGCCGAGCCAGAGCCTTCCTGCGAAGGCGTCGCGCAGCGCGGCCGGGGGCGCTTTGGAGCCTAGCGCGACGAGCTGCTGGCCCTCGCCGAACTCGAGGAGATCGTCGAGATAAAGTCGGCACTCGCCCTTTGGCGCGCGCGCATATCCCTGTGTCAGGAGCCGGCAGAGCCGCCCATAGGCGGCGCGGTCTTGCGGGTAGCAGAGGAGCTGCGGCGTCTTGTCGGCGAAGACGAGCCTTGCGCCGACCGCAAGGCGGAAACGCTCGGGCGAAATCTTATGGACTTTGAGAAAAGAAAAGGCGCGCACAACGCCGGCGAGAGAATTGCGGTCGGCGATCCCAATGCCGACATGCTCCAATTCGAGCGCCTGGGCGACGAATTCCTCGGGGTGCGAGGCGCCGCGCAGAAAGGAGAAATTCGTCGTCGTCGCAAGCTCGGCGTAGCGGGGAAGGGCGGAGATCACGGCGCGCTCCGGCGCTGACGTTGCGGGAGTGTTTGTATTTTGTTCCCGTTTTGAGCGGAGTGTCAAGGCGGGGTTTGGCGTTGATAGTGTCTCAGATAGAGTTGCCATTCGCGCCAAGATTTGCATGAAGGCTATTGACTTATATATCAATACGTGATCAAATCCAAATGAGGTTGGACAGTGGGGAACTGTGTTCCGTCGTTCCCTTGATGCAGGGAACGATCGTTAGGGAACTGCACCTGTCCAAAGCGCTATTTGAAAGTATTGATAGGCCTTGGGATGATATTTCCTACGAAAGGCGCTTCGGTAGATTGCGCGCTGATCTTGAGCATTTCGTCACAGGAGGATACATATCCGTATCTCTTATCCCCTACAAAGCTGGCACTGCCTATATGGGTAAGTTAGATGCTAACGAAGTCTGGGACATCAGAAGCCGTGACCCTAGGCCGGGGCTGCGAGTTTTCGGTAGATTCGCTGCTCGCGATGTATTCATCGGGCTAGGGTGGGCACCGAGATCGCGAAATTGGGCAGGGAAGAAGCTTTTAGGAGCGGGAGATTCTCAAGAGTGGAGGGATGAAATATCCGAATGCCACCCGGGAATGGAATTGACTTCTCCACCCTTATAACCCGCTAGAAGGAACAAAACTCGGTGATTACGTCTCGGGAAATTGCTCTACTATCTGAGCTTGAGTCCATAAAAACAGTCCCTCCCGCGGTTCTGTCGTATTTCCAGGCACGCCTAAAAAACAGGCTCCACAATTTTATCATATCTAAATTCATCGAAATGGAGAAAACTCATGGGCTAACCAAAGCAGATTTAGCGCGCCGCATCGGCCGCAAGCCGGAGGTGATAACCCGTTTGCTTGGCGCGCCTGGGAATTGGACGCTGGACACTGTTAGCGATCTACTTCTAGGAATTGCATCTGAAGAGCTTGAACTTTCGTCGTCCCCAATCGTATCAAAAACTTATTCGGCGACCCACGTTCCTAATTGGGCGTATGAGGCGGCGAAGCACGCGGAGGAAAAAATATCACAATCAGTAGATAGGTCTAAGTTGATTAGACAAAATACGTCGTCCAAGAACTCTTTTGCTCTCCTGCAATAATGTCGGAGATCCACAATGAAACTCAGTCAGATCGCTTTTGGGCAAGCCATTCGCTTTATGAAAATTTCTCCATCCGCTGGGCAAACCATATATGGTAAAACTCTATCGGCTGCATTCGAGGAAAAATACGGATTCCTTGAAGGGCCAAAAGTTGTATCCGATTTCGACACGAACAAAGGGGTCACATTTCTGCATGGATTCTTCAAAGGCACAATAGTTATCGAAAAGGCTGTCATTTATAACGATGGAATGATCGTTGAAGCCGTGCCTATCCGGTTAAGACACACACCCACTACATCTAGGGATGCCATAACCATTCTTCCTGCGGCGGCAATGCGCCAGAAGCCGACACGGGAGAACGGCACAGTGTCGCAACGGCCCGGGATTTATGGATTCTCGGAACGCTCATTATGGAACTTGGATTTACTGCCTGCCATTTTTCTTCCCGCACCACTTGGGGTCATCGTGGAATCTTCCCGAAATCCTCTCATGACCCCTAAGTAGTGGTAGGCGGCTCTGCAGGAATGTCCACGAAAAAGGGAATCCACACATCAAAAAAGTTCGGCGCATCAGTAATATCGATACGCTTTTCAGCCGGAATATAATCATCGATAATATATTTTTGTAACAATACTTTTAGTATCGCCATAATTAACTGACTCATATCGTTCGACACACTTATAACGAAGTGGACAAGTTTTGTGTGACTTGCTGTTAAATCTGATTCCCCAACAATCTTTAGAACGCCTTGAAGAGCGATAAATTCGCTTGGCATATAAAACGAATTGTAATTGCTGTTGGAAAAGTACCAATGCCACTGTTCATCCCAATCAGAATTATTCGCCGCTTCTTCGAAAGCAGCCGTCAAATCAACATTATGTGGATGATGAAAAATCCAGTTACTACGTAGTTTCGTGAACACGCCAGAGTTAAACGCCTTTTTAAGCCGCTCAAAAGCCTCTCCCCCGATTTTGTCAAGCTGAGCGGTATAGGTGCGCCCGTAGTGGGTGCTCATAAAGCGAGTACGGATCAGCTCCCATGTTTCATTGAGAACACCAATAACAACGCGGAGCGTCATTTGCGTCTGTGCTCCCGCTAACATCTGCTCTAGCTCGGTGCCACCGTCTCGATGTGCCGAGAGGATCACGAGCTTAGAAAAATAATTAATTTGATTGGCGGCATAGCCGAGCAAAATTAGCAAAGCCCGCTCGTCCGCAGGCATAGCCCGCAGCTTGTCCTTCGAAATCGGAATTTTATAAACCTGTATCATCGCTCGCGTCCAGATGCGCCACCAACCGGCGGGCGTCTTATAAATCCTGCTATGATCCAGAGCAACAGAAACAAACCTATGCCGCACGTAATAGGTGGACCAAGAACATTAAACGCCCAAAAATTCACTCCGTGTATTTCAATGCTCCAGAGAGAGGTGAGCTGTTCATCATGAGGGCAAACTATAGGCGATTGTTCCCACCAAAAATTTTCTTTATCGCGCTCCTCGTTCGGTTTTGACGTTTTTGAAGCCGGAAAGCACTGATTTACAAATTTGACTACCTGATCATAATTACGAGCCGCGATTTTGAACTTTCGCCCGTCCGGAGCTTCTAGTTCATAATTTTGCGGGGAATGCCCGTAAGCGTACCACAGCGTGCATAGTATCCACACGGCGGAGGCTACAAGCCAAAGACGAAATAGACCACGATTCCAATTGAACATCGAAAATCGTCCTTTGGGTTTTGCGCCAGAACTTGGTTATGCCAACCTCGAAATCTCCCCCCGCTGACGTTATAGCTGCGGCCAATCTCCGCAAGGGTTTCCTCGCCGTGGTCGCGGCGACGGATGGCCTCCTTCTTCTGGTGAGCCGTGAGTTTCGACGGCCTTCCCATTTTCACACCCTTCGCTTAGGCGCGTTCGCGGCCTTCGGTTGTGCGTGAGCGTATCAGGTCGCGTTCAAACTCGGCAAGGCCACCCAACACGGTTGTTGCTAGCACATGAAGTGACGTGAGTTCGTAGCTCGTGAAGTGGCGTGTTTTCTGGGTTCCTGGGAGGAGCTCGGATGGACGTGGCGCGGATTCGCGAGGGCATACGGAAGATGCGTTTTTCTTGCGTTTTTGACCGCTGGGAGGCCGGGGAGATCGGCCAGGAGGCGGCGGCGGAGCTGCTGGGAATGAGCGTGCGCTCGTTTCAACGCTGGAAGGATCGTTACGAGGCGTCCGGGGAAGCAGGACTTGTCGATCGTCGCGGCGGTCCGTCGCCGCGGCGGGCGCCACAGGAGGAGCTGGAGCGGATGCTCGGGCTCTATCGCGACAAATACGCCGACTTCACGGTCAAGCATTTCCACGAGCAGCTGACCCAGCGTCACGGCTACAAGCTGGGCTACACGGTGACGAAGCTGAGCCTGCAACGGGCCGGGCTGGTGAAGGCGGCGCAAAAGCGCTCGGCGCACCGCAAGAAGCGGCCCAGGCGGCCGATGCGCGGAATGATGCTGCATCAGGACGGATCGCGGCACGTCTGGATCGAGGGACTGCCGGCGCTCGACCTGATCGTCACGATGGACGACGCGACGAGCGAGGTCTACTCGATGTTCCTCGTCGCCGAGGAAGGCACGGCGTCGACCTTCCAGGCGCTGCGCGAGGCAGTCGGCGAGCGCGGCCTGTTCTGCGCGCTGGGACTGTCAGGAATCTTGTGTGCCGGGCCATAGTAGCACCGCTGGAGGCGGACTATGGCGATCAAGAAGGACACACTGGACCAACTTCTTTCGGGGCGCGATCCGAAGGAGGTATTTTCCAAGGACGGGCTTTTCGACGAGCTGAAGAAAGCTCTGGCCGAACGGGTTCTCAACGCCGAGCTGGACGATCATCTTGAAGGCGAGGCGGCGGCGGGCAAAGCCAATCACCGCAACGGCTATTCGAAGAAGACCGTGCTGACCGAGACGTCGAAAATCGACATTAAGGTTCCGCGCGACCGGGAGGGGAGCTTCGATCCGAGGCTGATCGCGCGCTATCAGCGGCGTTTTCCGGGCTTCGACGAGAAGATCGTGTCGATGTATGCGCGCGGCATGACGGTGCGCGAGATCCAGGGGCATCTGCTTGAACTTTATGGACTTGAGGTCTCGCCGGACCTGATCTCGACGGTCACCGACGCGGTTCTGGAGACGGTCGCCGAATGGCAAAATCGTCCGCTCGAGGCAATGTATCCCCTGGTTTTCTTCGACGCGCTGCGCGTCAAAATCCGTGACGAAGGCCTGGTGCGCAACAAGGCGGTTTATGTCGCGCTGGGCGTCACGCCGGACGGAACCAAGGACATTCTGGGCCTTTGGATCGAAACCTCGGAAGGCGCCAAATTCTGGCTGCGGGTGATGAACGAGCTGAAAAACCGCGGCGTCGAGGATGTGCTTATCGCCGTCGTCGACGGCTTGAAGGGCTTTCCGGAGGCGATCAACGCGGTTTTCCCACAGACGGTCGTGCAGACCTGCATCGTCCATCTCATTAGAAACGCGATGGACTTCGCCTCGTGGAAAGACCGCAGGGCTATCGCCGCCGAACTGAAGAAAATCTACCGGGCGAAAGACGCCGACGCCGGCAAAGAGGCCCTTGACGCTTTCGACGCCGGTCCTTGGGGCAGGAAATATCCCTCGATCGCCCAGAGCTGGCGGCGAAACTGGGAACAGGTCATTCCCTTTTTCGCCTTTCCCGAGGCGGTGCGCCGGATCATCTACACCACGAACGCCATAGAATCCTTGAATGCAAAACTGCGGCGCGCCGTGCGGACGCGCGGACATTTTCCAACCGACGACGCCGCGATGAAACTGCTGTATCTCGTCTTGCGCCAAGTCGCGGGAGAATGGAAAATGCCGCCGCGCGAATGGTGCGAGGCCAAAACGCAATTCGCCATCATGTTCGACGAAAGGTTCGTCACAGCGTGATGGTCAACCCGGCCCCGCACACAAAATTTCGGACACTCCCCTGCGCGCTCTATACCGATCGCGGCAGCCACTATTTCCACACGCCCGAGGCGGGCGGCAAAGTCTCGCGCACGCAATTGACCCAGGTCGGGCGGGCCCTGGCGCATCTCGGGATCGAGCACATCGCCGCCTATTCGCCGCAGGCGCGCGGACGCTCCGAGCGGCTGTTCTCCACCTTGCAGAACCGTCTGCCCAAGGAGATGCGGCTCGCCGGGATCACAACCGTCGAGGCGGCCAACGCCTGGCTGAAGAGCCATTACATCGCCGAGCACAACGCCCGCTTCGCCGTCGCGCCGGAGCAGGAGGGCTCGGCCTTCGTCGCGGACGCGAACGAGGCGTGGCGCGAGATCCTCTGCATCGTCGAGGAGCGGACGGTGGCCGCCGACAACACGGTGGCCTGGAACGGCAAGCGCCTGCAGCTGCCCGAAAGCCGCCTGCGCCCGCACTTCGTGAAGGTGCAGGTGCGCGTGCACGAATATCCCGATGGGACCTGCGCCGTGTTCCTTGGCCCGCACCGACTGGCCGACTACGACGCTGCGGGGAATTGCGTCGTCCCAGCTGCGCAAAAGCCTGGCGCCGCGCTCGGGGCCGTCAAGGACAAGCCCTGTCGGGCGCGCTTGCGCGCGTCCTTGACCGCCCCTGCGCGCGACGCCGGTTCCGCTGCGCAGGCCGGGACGAGGAAACGGCCGCCCAGCCAAACAAGGAAACAGGCCAGCAATACCAAAACCAACGCGGCCTGAACCCGGGAGCGGGCCGTCGACGGCTTCCGGACCGCTCCCATCCTCAATCCGAAGCCGACAGTTCACGCGCTACAAAAACACGACAGCTTGACGCGCTACGGACAGGCCACCCAACACGGTTGTTGCTATCACATGAAGTGACGTGAGTTCGTAGCTCGTGAAGTGGCGTGTTTTCTGGGTTCCTGGGAGGAGCTCGGATGGACGTGGCGCGGATTTGCGAGGGCATACGGAAGATGCGTTTTTCTTGCGTTTTTGACCGCTGGGAGGCCGGGGAGATCGGCCAGGAGGCGGCGGCGGAGCTGCTGGGAATGAGCGTGCGCTCGTTTCAACGCTGGAAGGATCGTTACGAGGCGTCCGGGGAAGCAGGACTCGTCGATCGTCGCGGCGGTCCGTCGCCGCGGCGGGCGCCACAGGAGGAGCTGGAGCGGATGCTCGGGCTCTATCGCGACAAATACGCCGACTTCACGGTCAAGCATTTCCACGAGCAGCTGACCCAGCGTCACGGCTACAAGCTGGGCTACACGGTGACGAAGCTGAGCCTGCAACGGGCCGGGCTGGTGAAGGCGGCGCAAAAGCGCTCGGCGCACCGCAAGAAGCGGCCCAGGCGGCCGATGCGCGGAATGATGCTGCATCAGGACGGATCGCGGCACGTCTGGATCGAGGGACTGCCGGCGCTCGACCTGATCGTCACGATGGACGACGCGACGAGCGAGGTCTACTCGATGTTCCTCGTCGCCGAGGAAGGCACGGCGTCGACCTTCCAGGCGCTGCGCGAGGCAGTCGGCGAGCGCGGCCTGTTCTGCGCGCTCTATACCGATCGCGGCAGCCACTATTTCCACACGCCCGAGGCGGGCGGCAAAGTCTCGCGCACGCAATTGACCCAGGTCGGGCGGGCCCTGGCGCATCTCGGGATCGAGCACATCGCCGCCTATTCGCCGCAGGCGCGCGGACGCTCCGAGCGGCTGTTCTCCACCTTGCAGAACCGTCTGCCCAAGGAGATGCGGCTCGCCGGGATCACAACCGTCGAGGCGGCCAACGCCTGGCTGAAGAGCCATTACATCGCCGAGCAGAACGCCCGCTTCGCCGTCGCGCCGGAGCAGGAGGGCTCGGCCTTCGTCGCGGACGCGAACGAGGCGTGGCGCGAGATCCTCTGCATCGTCGAGGAGCGGACGGTGGCCGCCGACAACACGGTGGCCTGGAACGGCAAGCGCCTGCAGCTGCCCGAAAGCCGCCTGCGCCCGCACTTCGTGAAGGTGCAGGTGCGCGTGCACGAATATCCCGATGGGACCTGCGCCGTGTTCCTTGGCCCGCACCGACTGGCCGACTACGACGCTGCGGGGAATTGCGTCGTCCCAGCTGCGCAAAAGCCTGGCGCCGCGCTCGGGGCCGTCAAGGACAAGCCCTGTCGGGCGCGCTTGCGCGCGTCCTTGACCGCCCCTGCGCGCGACGCCGGTTCCGCTGCGCAGGCCGGGACGAGGAAACGGCCGCCCAGCCAAACAAGGAAACAGGCCAGCAATACCAAAACCAACGCGGCCTGAACCCGGGAGCGGGCCGTCGACGGCTTCCGGACCGCTCCCATCCTCAATCCGAAGCCGACAGTTCACGCGCTACAAAAACACGACAGCTTGACGCGCTACGGACAGGCCACCCAACACGGTCAGCATGAGCCGCCCGTGTGAGGTCGTGGCAGCCGCCCATGCGTCGGCAAGGGAACGGAAGCCCGCGCCCTTGTCGGCGATCTGCGCCAGCGTGTTCAAGAGGTCGCGCGTCGAACGCGCCAGCCGATCAAGGCGCGTGACCACCAACACGTCGCCTTTCTCAAGCTGGTCGATAGCGCGGCGCAACTGCGCGCGGTCGGAACGTGCGCCGCTCGCCGTCTCGCGAAGCACTTTTTCGGCTCCGGCGGCGCGCAACTTGCTTCACTTGCGCGTCAACGCTCTGGCCGTCGGTCGAGACTCTGGCGTAGCCGTCAATCATGCCCCGCGCGCCGGGTTAGTCTCTTCTCACACAAGCTCGAGCCGAAGCTCACGCCCCACGGCTTTCGCGGCGCGCATGAGGGTTTCGAGCGTGGCGCTGCTGTTCTTGGGGTCGAGCAGCCGGTCGACCTGGGCGCGGCTCGTTTCCATCATTTCGGCCATGCGCGTTTTGCTGATGCCCTTGCGCTTCATCTCCTCGGCAAGCTGCTCGGCGATGATTTGCTTGATCGCCGCCGCCGTCACCTCTTCGCGGACGCCCTGCGCATCAAGCCAGCTCTCGAAGGTCGAGCCGAGGCGCGGGTTTTTCCTGGTCATGATTGCGCCTCCTTCTCTATGCGTCCGGTTGAACGGAGGATGGGCGTGGATCCCTCCCCTTGACGGGGAGGGCGGAGCGCGAAGCGCGACGGGTGGGGTGGAGGTCTTCTTCTTGGAGCCCCCACCCGGCGGTCTTCGACCGCCGACCTCCCCGCCAGGGGGAGGTATTCGCTTCATCGCGCAGCTTTGACGCCTTAAAACGGCCGCCCTTGGGGATCGCGTGCGTCTGCTTTCCACAAGCTACAACCCCTCATCACTTTTGTATCAGAATTGATCATCTGCAAGCCCAATTCCAAGCGGTTTGAGCCAAATTTACGCGCGTTGTTCAGGAGCGCGCCCTCCCCTTGCTCGGCCAAGCCCGGCGCCCGATCTTTACGGTTCGAACCCAAGCGCCTGGAGCTGCGCCGACCGCCGCCCCGCCGGGCTTATGGCTCGCATCAAGCTATGGCGGATTCGGCGGGTTCACCGGCGCGCTGGCTGCGCGGCGCGCACGTCGCGCTATAACGTCATCACGGCCTTCCATTCTCGTCTGCGGGCTGCGCCAGCGCTCGGCGCGCGATCTGGCAAAGAACAGGCAAGGTCCAACAGCGAAGGGGCGCTTCAAATGGAAATCAAGGACAAGCTGGCGCTCGTGACAGGCGCATCCAGCGGGATTGGCGAAGCGACGGCGCGGGCGCTTGCTGCGAAGGGGGCGCATGTGCTTCTGGTCGCGCGCTCGGCAGAGAAGCTCGCGACGATCGCGCGCGAGATCGAGGCGCAAGGCGGCAACGCGCGCGCCTTCGCAACCGACCTCGCCAATCCGGACGAAGTCGCGCGCATGGGAGAAGCGGTGCGGACGCAAGCCGGGGTCCCCGATATCCTGGTCAATAACGCCGGCGCCGGCCGTTGGCGCTCCATCGTGGAGACGAGCCCCACCGAAGCCCGTCAGATGATCGAGCTTCCGTATCTCGCCGCCTTTTATGTCACCCGGTTTTTCCTGCCGGAGATGCTTGCCCGCAAGAGCGGCCACATCGTCAACGTCACATCGCCTGCGTCCTACATCGCTTGGCCCAATGCAGCCGGCTATATCGCCGCGCGGCAGGCGCTCAAGGGCTTCTCGGAGGCGTTGCGTCTGGAGGCGGCGGCAAGCGGCGTTTTCGTCAGTCTCGTCGTGCTGGGCCCTGTGGAAAGCAGCTACTGGGAGCACAACCCCGGAAGCCGCGAGCACATGCCGCAAGGTTTCGCGCCGCTCAGCACTCTTGAGGCCGCCGAGTTGATCGTTCGAGCGATCGAGCGCCGCAAGAGATATGTGATCCGTCCGGCGCTATTGCGACTGTTGTTCACCCTTGAGGCTTTGGCTCCCGGAATAGCCTCCCGCGGTTGACGTCGAAGTCCGAGTTGGGTCGACAGCGTTCCAACGGCGGCTCTATGCCTAAACTCCGTGTCGCCGCCTCCAAGTGAAAGATTTTAACCGGCAGACATCTTCGTGAGCCGTCGCCAGAGGCTCCGGCGGTTCCGCGCGAAGCTGATTTACTCATCCGCCAAAAATCGCCCATTGGCTCCGTTGCCGGCTTGCAAAATGAGACGACCGGTCATATTATGAACGCATGAGCCGGCGCGACATCAGGGAACTGCGGGAAAAGCTGCTCGATCAAGGCGTGACGCTCTTGATGGAGCAAGGCTATCACGGCACCGGCCTGCAAGAATTGGTGCAGAGCGTCGGGGTGCCCAAGGGCTCGTTTTACAACTACTTCCCGAGCAAGGAGGCGTTCAGCGCCGAAGTCGTCAAGCATTATATCGAGCCGTTCATCTCTCAGCTCGACAGTCATTTGCAGCGCCGGGACGTGAACGCCGAAACGGCCTTGAAGGCTTATTTCAACGAGCTGATCGAGGAGGCCGAGCGGCGCGATTTCAAGGGCGGCTGTCTGCTCGGCAATCTGATGGGCGAAATCGGCGACACCAGCGATCTCTGCCAGACTTCGTTGCGCGAGGCTGTGCGCCGCTATCGCGATAAGCTGCAAGAGGGACTGGCGCGCGCGCAGCAAGAGGGCGGCTTCCGTAAAGATCTGGCGGCAAAAGACATGGCCGACCTTCTCGTCAATCTCTGGCAGGGCGCGCTGTTGCGCATGAAAATTGAACGATCCGTCCGCCCGCTCACGCAATGTTGCGACATGCTGCTCAATCGATATTTCCATGCCTGACTTCATTTGGCTGCAAACAAGACGACCGGTCATATACTGACCCTCAAAACTGACGCCGAGGATGCCGCAGCTCATCCGGAAACACACAGAGGGAAGCGCCTTTTTCGCCTCATCGCATCACTGTGAGATCGAAAGCCTCACCGGCCGCACTAGTCTTGAACGAAACGAAAAAGAGGGAGAGAAAAATGAAGACCCAAACACAAGAACGCGCATTGAAGTCATTCACCGCGCTCGGTCTATGCCTTCTTGCCGGCGCTTTTTCCTTTGGCGCCCCGGCGCCTGTGCGGGCCGATGAAACCTGCAATTCTCCCTTCATGACCGGACTGATCAAAGGACAGGAGCAATTTCTGCATGTCTGGACGCTTGGCGAAAAAGGCGTCGGCGACGAGTCCGATAAATTGGTGACGATCGACGTCATTCCGGGCTCGCCGACCTATGGAAAGGTCATTCACGCGCTGTCTGTCGGCGGACGCGGCGAGGCGCATCACATGGGCTTCACCGACGATCGCAAATATCTGTGGGCCGGCCGACTCGACGACAACAAGATTTTCATCTTCGACGTCGGCGCCGATCCGTCGACGCCCAAGCTCGTCAAGACGATCGACAATCTCGCGGAAAGCACCGGCTTCGTCGGGCCGCACACATTCTACGCCCTGCCCGGCCGCATGCTCATCCAGGCGCTGTCGAACAAAAAGGACCATGGCGGGGCGACCGGCCTCGTCACCTACAACAACGCCGGCGATCTGGTCGCCGCCACCGCGATGCCTCTCGAGAACGGCGGCGACGGTTACGGCTACGACATCGCCATCAACCCCGGCCGCAATCGAATGCTCACATCGAGCTTCACCGGCTGGACCAATTACATGATGGATCTGTCGCAGCTCATCCAGGACAGCTCGGCCATGAAGAATTTCGGAAACACCATGGTCATGTGGGACCTGAAGGCGATGAAGCCCGAAAAGGTGTTTTCCGTTCCCGGCGCGCCCTTGGAAATCCGCTGGGCGCTGAAGCCCGGCGCCGATTGGGCGATCACCGCCGGCGCGCTCACGTCAAAGCTCTATCTGGTGAAGGAGGACGAGAACCATCAGTGGCAGGCGAAGGCCGTCGCCGATATCGGCGATCCGTCGAAAATTCCGCTGCCCGTGGACATCTCGATCTCCTCGGATGCGACGTCGCTGTGGGTCAACACCTTCATGGACGGAACGGCGCGACTGTTCGATCTGACGAATCCCGAAGCTCCCAAGCAGATCTATTCGAAAAAGATCGGCGCGCAGGTCAATATGGTCTCGCAGAGCTGGGACGGGAAGCGGGTCTATTTCACGTCCTCCCTGCTCGCCAATTGGGACAAAAAGGACGCCGACAATGAGCAGTTTTTGAAAGGCTACTCATGGGACGGCAAGGAGCTCAAGGAGGATTTCGTCGTCGACTTCCACAAGGAAGGGCTGGGACGCGCGCATCACATGAAATTCACCGCCGGCCAACCGAAGGCTCAATCGAATTGAGCGCGCGAAGCGCCAAAGCGAGGGGCGCGCTTACGCCTCTCGCCGCCTTCTCCCTCGCGCTGGGGCTCCTGGCCGCGCCGGCTCAAGGCGCGGAGGCGCCCAATCCCGCGGTCTCGAACCTGCCGGCGCCAGGAACATACGCGCTACAGCGCATCCAGCGCGTTCCCGACGCGCCGCTGCTCGACGCAGAAGACAGGCCGACGACGCTCTCGCGCGCCACTCAGGGGGCGATAACCGCGCTCGCCTTCTTCTATGGTCATTGCGTCGACCCTTCCGGCTGTCCGGTCGCCTGGTCGGCGTTCGAGGCGTTGCAAAAGGAGGCGGCGCGCGATCCCCTCTTGCGCGGACGCCTCAGCCTGCTGTTCGTCAGTCTCGATCCGACGCATGACACGCCGAGCGTGCTGCGTCTCATGCAAAATTCCGAGAACGCCGACACGCTGCCGCCGTGGCGATTTTTGACGAGCCGCTCGGAGAGCGACCTCGCGCCGCTCCTCGCGGGCATGGGCCAGGACATCGCCTTTGAAACCGACGCGGACGGAAGGCGCACCGGCGTCGTCAATCATATGCTGAAAGTGTTTTTGATCGACCCCGATGGATGGGTGCGCGAAATCTACACGACCGCTTTTCTCTCCTCGGACAGTCTCCTCAATGATGCGCGCACGCTTGCCATGGCGCATCCGCAGGCGCGCAATGGAAGCGGGGCGCCGTGACATGCGCGCGGCGCTGACGCGAGCGATGACGGCCGTAGCGCTGGCTTCGGCCTTGATCGCTCTCGCAAGCTCAAGCGCGCAGGAGCCAGCGAAGTCTCCGCTCGGCCTGCCGCCCGTTCCCGCCGCCATCGCCGAATCGGCGGCGATGCAACGCCTTGGCGAGCGCCTGTTTTTCGACCGCAGCCTCTCGGCCAACAACACGCTTTCCTGCGCCATGTGCCACATTCCCGCGCAGGGCTTCACCTCCAACCAGAGCGCGCTGGCGATTGGCTTGGAGGGCCGTTCGCTGCGACGCAATGCGCCGACGCTCTACAACGTCGTGTTCAAGAAATTCCTCTTCCACGATGGTCGCGAGACGGACCTCGTCGCCCAAGTCTGGGGGCCCTTGCTTGCTGCCGACGAAATGGGCAATCCCGCGATAGGGCCCCTGCTCGATCGGTTGCGCGCCGACGCCGCCTACGGGCCCGGGTTCGCCGAAGCCTTCCCGGGCGAAGGCGTCTCGATGACCACGCTCGGCCGCGCCGTCGCCGCATACGAGGCGACATTGCTCAAAGGGGACAGTCGCGTCGACCGCGCGATATTCGGGGGTGAAAAAAGCGCGCTCACGCCGCTTGAATGGCGCGGCTATGAAATTTTCGTCTCCAAGGGAGGCTGCGTTTCCTGTCACGCGATCGGCGACCATGAGGCGTTGTTCACGGACCAGTCCTGGCACAACACAGGCGTCGGTTTCGCCATTCGCGCTTCTGCGACGACGCGGGTCGAACTGGCGCCGGGCGTCTTTCAGACCGTTCGCCTAACAGACCTTGGCCTGTCTGCGGCGACGCAAAAAAGCGATCTCGGACGCTTCGAAATCACCGGCAAGCCGCAAGATCGATGGGCCTTCACGACGCCAACGCTGCGAGGGGTGAGAGAAACTTGGCCCTACATGCACGACGGCAGCCTCAAGAGTCTCGAACAGGTCGTCGACTTTTACGATCGCGGCGGAGGCCCAAACCCCGCGCTCGATTCTAGAATCAAGCCGCTCGGCCTGAGCGACGACGAGAAAAAGGCGCTCATCGCCTTCCTTTCGAGTTTATAGCCCTGGTCCCGTCAGAAGGGACCCCTGTCGAGACCTCGGGCAGTGTCGCGGCGCATTTCGCGCCAAGCGAGCCCTCCCCTTGCGGGGCGGAGCCGCAGGCCCGATGTTTACCCCAAACCCAAGCGCCTGGAGCCGCGCCCGTGAGCCACGCTTTGCCCGCCCTGACCACGCCCATGAGCCGCGCCGACATGCAGGCGTTAGAAGCCGCCGTCGCCGCGCTCGAGCGGACGAGCTTTGCGCGCCGCATGTCTCAGCTTGCGGGTAAGCAAATCGGCTTCGCCGGCAGGGCGATGCCCGAAAAGTGGCGGCAGGCGAGCGCTATCGCCGCGCGGCGCGCTCTCGAGGCGGCGCTGCGCTTCGCGATCGGCACGCTCAAAAACGGCGGCCCCAGCCTGCCGCACCGCCAGCTCGCGGGGATTTGCGGGGCGCTCGGCGGCGCCGCCGGCGTCGCGGCGCTGCCGCTGGAGCTTCCGGTCTCGACCACGCTGATGCTGCGCGCCATCGCCCACATCGCGCGCACCGAGGGCGAGGACCTCTCCGATCCCGCGGTTTCCTTCGCCTGTCTCGAGGTCTTTGCGCTCGGCGGCCATGGCGAAGGCGAAGGCGTCTTCGAGGGCGGCTATCTCGCGCTACGCGGGATTTTCGCGAAGTCCGTCTCCGACGCCGCGAGCTATGTGGCGGCCGGCGGCGCAGCGGCCGAGAGCGCGCCCGTCGTCGCGCGGCTCATCGCGAAAATTTCGACGCGCTTCGGCGTAGTTGTCACCCAGAAGAGCGCGGCGCAGGCGGCGCCGATCCTCGGCGCGCTCGGCGGCGCGGCCGTCAATCTCGCCTTCATGGAGCATTTCGAGACGCTTGCGCGCGGCCACTTCACCGTGCGGCGCTTGGAGCGCGCCTATGGCGAATATGAGGTGCGCAGCGAATATGTGCGCATCGCGCGCGATGCGGGCTATTGGGCGAAGGCAAGCGCGTAAGGCGGCGAGGCCTGGACTCTGAGGCGCCGTCCGCGCAACGCCGAAGCAACCAATGTCAGCCGCGCTTGCGCATTTGTGCGACTTTTCGAGGCATGGCTTGCAATCACCGGTCGTGGCGCATCTGCTCCACGTAAGAGCGCAAAACGGCGTTGATCTTGGTCTGGTAGCCCTTGCCTTGACGACGGAAAAATTCCAGCACGTCGCGGTCAATGCGCATGTTGAGAGTGGCCTTCGGCTGCGGCAGTTCTACCGAGGCTTGCGACCAATCAATAGTCATTCCCGCCTCGTCGGGATCGTCCGCAATAGCCGCTTCGATCTCCGCTTCCGTCATGGCGGCGGCATGCTTCCAATCGCTCTTGTCTTCGCCGCGCGCCTGCTTCGCACGGAGCTCATCATCCGTGAATCTGGCGATACGCTCTTTCTTCGCCATGGCGCGCCCTCCTGAAGGAAATGATCCGGCGGGCTTCGTCGCGCCAAGTCCAGATGACGGTGTAAAATTTTCCGTCGATGCAGGCCGTCGTGACATACCGCGCCTCTAAGGAACGGGCTGAGGGGGCCGTTATGGTTGCCCCTCCGTCGAAGACCAGCCATGCAGCCACAAAATCGAGACCGTGCTTGGCGAGGTTCTTCAACCGTTTGTCTTCATCCCACTCCAACATTAAATCTACACGCTTTGTCCATACACTTCAAGGATATGACGCGCTTTCGTTGGCCAGCCACCGTAGCTTGACCAGCCAGACCTCTACAGCGCCTCAAATTTGCGTGCGGCGGGTGTTGGAGAGCCAGCCGCTATCTGCTCTCCGAAAATCCCATTGCATCACCGAGCCGCGCGCGCGCCCGAAAGCAGATTGCCGACCTGCCGCGTCGTCGAGAGATTGAGCGCGATCTCCTCCAGCACGATCGCGTCAGCCTGAGCGAAGCTTTCGGCGAGCTGCGCGGGATCGGGGGGGACGCGTTCGCCATTGCCGATCTCGCCGGGCTTCGTGATGAAGCGCGCAAGCTCGCTGTGGCCCTCCGCCTGAACATAGAACCAATAGTCGATCGTCGGCGGACAGGGCGCCTGCGAGGCGACGACGATGAGCTCGCGCAAGAAGCTCGAGCCGACCAGCAGCAGCCGCGGGTTTTTCGCACAAGTCTGCGCCGGTCCTCGCCGCTCGATCGAGGCGGTTGGATAACGCACGGGCGGCCAGAAGAGGTTCAACAGCTCGACGAGGTCCTTATCGGTTCCGACGGCTATGCCTCGCTCGCGCCAGTCGAACTGGAAATCGCCGATGGGCGAGCCCGCGGCCTGCGCCGCCCATTTCGCTGAAATCTCGCGCATCGCCAGCGCCGCGCCGAGCAGGTTCCAGTGGATGCCGCCTCTGGGAAACAGGTCGATCGGATAATGCGCGCGCTCCAAGCGCAGGAGCGCCTGGGCGTCGACGACGGGGACGCCGCGCGCCGCCAGCGCCGCCGTGAAAGGCGCAAGCTTTTCGGCGGCTTGAGGATGCGCGAGCGCGGGACAGCTCATGCCGGGCGGCAGCCAGGAAGGGTCGTAGGCCGCTTTTGAGGGCGAGATCAGATAGACGAAGCTTTTGCCGAGGGCGCCCGCCCGCGCGCCGATCTCGCCGATCTCGCCGGCCCAGGCGTCGAGATTTTCTTGGGGCGGCGGCGCGCCGCGCGCGCAAAACTCCTTGATGTATTCACTGGAGATGAGCTCGCCCTCCCGCCCGATCACGACGTTGGGCGCGCCCGAAACGCCGAAGAATGAATAGAGGAACTGGTTCTTGAGCCGCACCGACATCGGGAAGAGCGGAGACGCCCGCCCGAGATGCGTCGAGACCGCATGCTGCGTCTCGCCCGAAAGAAAGGATTGAAGCGTCCAGGGAATGGGCTTTTCCGCGGAAAGCCCGTTCAAGGGCTCGGCGCTGCGAATGCGAAGCTTCGGCCAGTCGCGCTCGACCGCGAAGTTCCAAAGGTTCACGAGGAAAAGGAATCCGATGAGCGCCGCTGCGGCGAAGATCGGTGCTCGGGCGAGGAGGCGCGCGTCCATCGTTTAGAACCGGAAATAGATGAAGGGTTTGAAGGGATCGGCGAGACCCTTGGCGAGCGCCGCGAGGAAGAGCAGAGCGAGCAGCGTGTTCGCCGCGAGCGAGCGCTTCTTTGCAAGCTCCGCCCAGTCGAAGCCCGGAACATACAGCGCCGCGCGCTGCGCGACGACGATCGCGAAGCCGACGAGCGCGGCGAGCCAGTAGAAGCTCGGGATCATCGCGTCGCTCGGGGCCCGCGCCCAGGGCTCGACCATCAGCGCCAGCATCCCGCCGGCCTGAGAGAGCGACACCGCGCGAAAGACCGTCCAGCCGACCATGACCGCGAGGAAAGTGAGGGCGTTGGCGAGCCAGACGGGCAAGCGCGCCAGCCAGCGCGCGAGAAAGAGCCGGTCGAGCACGAGAAAGAAGCCATTGTAGGCGCCCCATGCCACGAAGGTCCAGGCCGCGCCGTGCCATATGCCCGACGCGAGAAAGCACAGCCACAGATTGAGCTGCGTGCGCAGCGCGCCGGCGCGGTTTCCGCCAAGCGGAAAGTAGAGATATTCCCTGATCCAGCTCGTCAATGAAATGTGCCAGCGCCGCCAGAAGTCGGTCATCGAGGTCGCGACATAGGGCTCGTTGAAATTTTCGAGCAGGCGAAAGCCGAACATGCGAGCCAATCCGATCGCCATGTCGGAATAGCCCGAGAAATCGAAATAGATCTGGAAGGTGAAGAAGATCACGCCGGCCCAGGCTTCCGTGAAGCCGAGCTCGGAAGCCGGATGCGTGAAGACGAGATCGCAGCCGCCGGCGAAGGCGTCGGCGAGCAAGACCTTCTTCACGACGCCGAACATGAAGCGCGAGAAGCCCGCGACGAAATCGTCGACATGCGCCGGCGGACAGGCCTCCATCTGGCCGGCGATGTCGTGATATTTGATGATCGGACCGGCGAGGAGCTTCGGGAAGAAAAACACATAAAGCGCATAAAGCGTCGCGCTCTTCGCCACAGGCGTGACCTTGCGGTAAACGTCGACGAGATAGGTGATCTTCTCGAAGACGATGAAGGAGACGCCGATCGGCAAGGCGATGTTCGGGACGGTGAGCGGCGTGAAGCCGAAGCCCGAAATGATCGCGCTATAATTTTGCAGAATAAAGCCCGTATATTTGAAATAGACGAGGATCGCCAGGTTGCCGCAGACGCCCAGCGTCAACCATAGGCGTCGCGCCCGCGTTCGTTCTTCGCTCGCATCAATCCGCCCACCAACGAAAAGATCGAGCGCGACCGAGGCGAAGACGACGAAGACGAAGAGCGGCTCGCTCCAGGCATAGAAGACGATGCTCGCTGCGAGCAGCACGAGCATGCGGGGCTTGAGCCGCGTTTCGACCGCAAGGTAAAGGAGATAGACCGCCGGCGCGAAGACGAACAGAAACAGCGGCTCGTAAAAAAGCATCCCCTCTCCCGGAGCTGACTTTTAGGCGAAGCGGGGTCTTAGCAGAGCGTGCGATCAGGCGCCAATCGCGGAGAAAGCGGCCGTCAGAGCGGCCTTGGTAAGGATCGAGCGGCGCGACTCGACGGCGTGAGGCCGCCTTCAGGGAGAGAGAGCAATGCAGGTCGATATCGTCGAAATCGCGCCGATGCGCTTGCACAACGTTTTGCATCGCGGACCGGTCTCGCAGATTCCGCAGGCTTGGCGGCGGCTCGAGGCGTGGCTCTCCGCGCGCGGCCTTCGTGATCACGTCCAGCTTGCGGTTGGCCTTTGCGAGCAGGCGCCCAACCAGGCCGGCGACATCGTCTATCGCGCCGGCGTCGTGCTGCGCGACGCGGTCGCGGCTTCAGACGGTGTCGAGATCGTGGAGGCGGCGGGCGGGCGCTACGCCTGCTATCGTCACGTCGGCCCGCATTCGGAGATCGCCGAGGCGTTCCAAAAGCTTTACGGCGAATGGCTCCCCGCGAGCGGCTATCAGCCGGACGACCGGCCGGCGCTCGACATCTGCCGCAGCGATCCTCGCGTTACGCCAGAGAAGGAGCTCGTCACCGATCTCCTCTTGCCGGTTCGCTAAAGTCGGCGCATTCCAGACAATCAAGGGAACTGCTACGCTTTCCCGGCGTTAAGCAAGGCTGGGGGCGGCCCGAGAGGGCGACGCGCGACGAACGACTGGCTTCGCCCTCCCCATCGCGGCGGCTCCCTTGAGGGAGAAACGTCGATGCAAAGAACGACCAAGATCATCGCGACCACGCTGCTCTTCCTTGGCGCGCTGTCGTTTGAAGCCAGCGCGCAGACCATGAGCATCGGCTCCTGGCGGGCGCAGGCGCTGCCCAATTACAGCACGCCTTTCAAGAACGCCGCTTGCAACGGCCGGACCGGCTATTGCGGCTGCGGCCCCGGCTGGATCAGCTCCTGCGCGCCGCGCTGCTGCCACTGCGTGCCCTGCTGAGGGCGAAAGAAGCGAAAAGAAAGGAGGCCGTCGCGAGGCGGCCTTTTGTTTTTGGAGGGCGCGCTGCCGCCGGCGTGCTGATCCGCCGTTCACAGCCTATACGGGGAGGGATGCGCTGCCTTGTCGCCCCGCGCACTCGGCGATGCTGGTGCTCCCCTCAAAACGGTAGTGTCTCAGTTTGAAAATTTTCGGCCTTGACGCGCGCTCACGCGCCACCAACTCCTTGGTATGGTTAGCGGAAAGCCAGGAGTTAAAAATGACGCCGACGGAGAAGTTCAAAAGGGATATCGAAACGCTCCGCGAATCGATCAAGGTGGATGGGATTGTTTTTGAAATCATCGGCCTGACGCCGGAAGAACGCGCCGGGATTGTCGAGCACATGGGTCAGTGTCTAACCGAGCTTCAAGAGCTTAAATCCAAGCTGAAGGAGCAGGAAAATAATGCCGATCCGGACCTAAAGGCGAGCGCCGCCCCGCCGACGTGAGCGCCCGCGCCGTCATGATCGCGAAGATCGCGACGGGCGAGATCGACGACGCCGTTCCCGATGAGGTGAGAACAAGCCCGCGGAAGAGGGCAGCCGTTAGTGCGGAGGGACGCCGCCGGCAAGCTTGCTCGCCTCTGCGCCGATGATGCCGCGCGATCTTTCTTGAACCGCACGCGGAGCACGCGGAAACTGCACGCGGAGCACGCGGAACTCCCACCCCCGCCGCCTTCGGCGTCCGCGTCCCCCTCCCCGCCATAGGACGTCTTTAGACGCCCGTCGCATTCGACGGGCTTTGGGGGAGGGACCCGCAGCTTCCACTTCGCTTTGAAAATTTCGGCCCTTGACCGCTGCTCGCGCCAGGTCCAACTCCCTGATATGCTTAGCGCAGAGCAAGCGGGAGACGGGACATGCCGGTGGAATTATGCTTCTTCAAATCGAAGTCCGGTGACACAATCGCGGTAAATCCGGCATACGTCAGGTGTTTGCGCGATCCTGGCACCGGTAATGTGGCTATCGTGTTCACAGAAACTCACGAAATCTTTGTTGAGGGGACAATTGCAGACGTGATCGATAACCTCCAAGGTAGAAAGTAGGCCATGCCCACCGGCGCTAAAGGCGAGAAGCGCCCCACGGACGTGAACGCCCGCGGAAAATGGGACGCGGGTCTGGCGACCAAGGCGCGCGGCTTCCTGGCGCGGGGTGATTGCCGCGAGCCCTGCAATCGCGGCTACGGAAGCTGCTGAGCGGATTATCGGGCTGCGAGGCGTTGTGTCTCGGTTTGAAATTTGACGCCCTTGACGAGGCGTCGCCCCGAGCCCGACTCCCTATATGCTTAGCGCAAAGCCGGAGGTCGCGATGTCAGCTGACGAAGTTCGCCGTATCATTGAGAAAGCCATTTTCTCGGCAAACATTGATCTTCCAGCAAGGGATGGTGGAACCCGCTGGTCGGAGTATCATCGCGAGCCCGAAGAGTGTCGGCTTCTGGCGGACGCAGTTCTCATAGCGCTCCGCGATGCTGGATACGAGATCAAAAAGGCGCAATGAAATGCCCACCGGCCCTAAAGGCGAGAAGCGCCCCGCCGACGTGAACGCCCGCGCCGTCATGATCGCCAAGATCGCGAAGGGCGAAATCGAAGACGCCGCACCCGATGACGGGAAGAACAACGCCGCGCAACAGCTGGGTCACAAAGGCGGCCAGAAGCGCGCCGAGAGCATGACGCCCGAGCGTTGCGCGGAGATCGCGAAGAAGTCGGCTGAAAGGCGGTGGATTAATCCCTCAAAATGGATTCCAGCCTGTTAAGTAATCTTAGATGGTCAATGGTTCGCGCTGGGGCGGATGAAAAGTATAAATTAGTCGAAAACGGGACGCCAGCTCGTCTTTCAACTTTGAAAGGAACAGGCCCCCCTTTTTCTGCAACATCCGATTGCAATGCAAAGCCTATTGGTTCAATCTTTCGCTTTATGTCCCCATATGACTCTAGGATGATGGATAGCTCATCGCCGACAACGGACAGTTTTCTCAATAGATTTGCGATACCGGTATCATCATCAACAATCAAGTGGCTTAAATACAGTCGCGGGTGGTCATTGTCCGAATCGAACTTTATATTGGCATTTTTTGAAGCCCATGCGACTGCATCATCAATAAATTGATCACATAGATCAGTATCAGCCTTAGCTTCAACCGTGCCTATCCGGTTAAGACACACAAGCACCACATATAGACCGGTCGGTGCGCCGCACCCACACCGCCTGATTGGCCGTACGTGACCCCTTGCGGACGCATGGGCGGACGCCGCGACCGCGCCAAGGCGCGCGGCGTTCACATGGGGCGACTGCCCAAGCTCACCGCGCACCAGAAGAAAGAGGCGATCAAACGCCGCGACGCGGGCGAACCGACACGCGAGATTGCCCGCATGTTCAATGTGTCGCACGGCACCATATCGAGGCTTGCGCCATGACCGCCGCACATCTTCCACTGCCCGCGCGCCGATCAGCGCTGTCCACTTGGCGAGCAGCAGTTCACGGCATGGCGCAGCACGATCAGGGGCTAGCCGGCGGCGGTTTATGGCCAGGAGGAGGGCCGCCGGGAGGGCCAGGAGGGCCGCCGGGAGGGCCAGGAGGGCCGCCGGGAGGGCCAGGAGGGCCGCCGGGAGGGCCAGGAGGGCCGCCGGGAGGGCCAGGAGGGCCGCCGGGAGGGCCAGGAGGGCCGCCGGGAGGGCCAGGAGGGCCGCCGGGATGGCCAGGAGGGCCGCCGGGGGGGCCAGGAGGGCCGCCGGGAGGGCCACCTGCCGGCTGGGCCTCGGCAGCGCCGATTGCGGTGATTAACGCCAGCGTGCAACCTAAAATGATAGCTTTTTTAAACATCCTGCTTCCCCATTATGCGGCAGAGGCACGACCCGCCATAAACCAAAAGCGAGGCTCACGCTAGATACCAGCAAGGATTTATCCAAAGGTTAAGCTTGCGCGCCGATGAAATTCTCATTAACCACCCGACCGCATAGCTGCGACTTTTGCAGGAATAGCTGAGACTCAGGTTGTTGGAAGACGATGATCGTCATTCGGTCTTGGAGAAGCTGCGCTTCTTGGTTATTATTCAGCTCGGCTTTTGTCCTAGGCTTGGTTTACTGCGAGAAACGTCAATGTATAGTGGCATTACATTTCGCGCTCGTGATCATCGCGCTCTTCGGACTGCAAGGTTTTGCTGCTGAAATGCTGGGACTGCGAGCTGATGAAGCTGGGTTTTCATTCCCGCGTAGACTATTCTCGCGTTTCGGTTTTCCGGTGCTCTGGCGCAGGAGAATCCCCGCGAGGAGGGTCTCTCGGATCGATTCCTTGGATAGTCGCACGGTCCGCTTGTATTTGACCTCCTGTGAACGCGTAGACTTCGTTTTTCCCGACGATGAGAAAATGAAACAATTCAAGACGTTTGCAAAAAGAGCCTTTTTAGAGCCGAATTACATTCGGCCATCGACGACAAAAAAATCCGTCGAGGCGCGCCGTTTTTGAGTTGACCGAGTTTTTGCGGTCGCGAGGGCGACACGGAGGAGGCCACGCAGTAACCAGCTCCGCCGAAGTGAGTTCGCCAAGGCGCGAGCGTCGGCGTGCGCACTAAGTTCCATAATGAGCGTTCCGCGAATCCGTAAATGTAGCCGCTGCGGCGCCGTGTCGTTCTCCCGTGTCGGCTACTGGCGGCTTTCCCACCCCCACAAGAGCCCCCGGTCGGAGCGTCAAACAGGGCGCCAGCGTCGGATTTAAACCCCTCGCTTCGGCGCGGAACGCAGGGGGCAGGGGAGACTCACGCCCCGCCGCGCGCCGCTTCGCCCAAAACCCTTGCTTTCGCCGCGACTTCCCTATTTGCTTCCCGCGATTCCGCCACTCCCAAAGGACACGCCGCCTCATGTCGCAAGCCGCCGCACCCCTTTCCCTCGACGACGCCGTGATCGCCTCGGCCGAACGCGCGGTCAGCGAGATCAAGCGGGCGCGCGAGGCGATCGGGGGCACCGTCTTCGGGCAGGAGGAGGTCGTCGAGCAGACGCTGGTGACGCTGCTCGGCGGCGGCCACGCGCTGCTGATCGGCGTGCCGGGGCTCGCCAAGACCAAGCTCGTCGAGACGCTCGGCAAGGTTTTGGGGCTGGACACTAAGCGCGTGCAATTCACGCCGGACCTGCTGCCCGCCGACATTCTCGGCTCCGAGGTGCTCGAAGAAGCGGCGGACCGTTCGCGCGCCTTCCGCTTCATCAGGGGGCCGGTCTTCGCGCAGCTTCTGATGGCGGACGAGATCAACCGCGCCTCGCCCCGCACGCAGTCGGCGTTGTTGCAGGCGATGCAGGAATATCACGTGACCGTCGCCGGCCAGTCGCACGACCTGCCGAGCCCGTTTCACGTGCTCGCGACGCAAAACCCGCTGGAGCAGGAAGGCGCCTATCCGCTGCCCGAGGCGCAGCTCGACCGCTTCCTGCTGCAGATCGACGTGACCTATCCCGAACGCGCGGCCGAGCGGCGCATGCTGCTCGAGACGACGGGCGAGGCGCAGGCTAGACCTTCGCAAGCCCTGACCGCCGAGGAGTTTCAGGCGGCGCAGCGGCTGGTGCGGCGGCTGCCGGTCGGCGAGAAGATCGTCGACGCGATCCTCGACCTCGTGCGCGCGGCGCGGCCCGAAGGCGGCGATCCGGCCATCGCGCCCTTTATCTCCTGGGGGCCGGGTCCACGCGCGGCGCAAGCGCTGATGCTCGCGACGCGCGCGCGGGCGCTCGCGCAAGGTCGTTTGTCGCCGACGATCGACGACGTGGCGGCGCTCGCAGCTCCCGCGCTGCGCCACCGCATGGCGCTGACGTTTCGCGCCCGCCAAGAAGTGTCCTTGGCCGAGGTCATCGGCAAGCTGGTCGAAAGACTTAGCTAAGCATGGCCGAAAATCCCGCGACCGAATGGTTCGATCCGCGCCGGCGTAAGCCTAGAGGCTTCGAGGCGACGAGCGCCGCCGAGCTCGCCGATCGCCTGCCCCTCATTCTCGCCAGGGCGCGCGATATCGCCGCAAGCCTCGTCCATGGCGCGCATGGGCGCCGCCGCGCCGGCATGGGCGACACCTTCTGGCAATATCGCCCTTTCGCGAGCGGCGAAGAGGCGCAGCGCATCGACTGGCGCCGCTCGGCGCGCTCCGACCAGCTCTTCGTGCGCGAGCGCGAGTGGGAGGCGGCGCACAACTGCTTCGTCTGGATCGACGCGACGGCGTCGATGGCGTTCAAATCGGCGCTGGCTCACGATTTCAAGATCGACCGCGCCGCCGTTCTGGGGCTCGCTGTCGCCGATGCGTTGGTGCAGGGCGGCGAGCGCGTCGGCGCGCTGGGGCTCTCGACGCCCACCGCGGCGCGCGACGTGATGATCCGCCTGGGCGAGCTTTTCGCCAAAGCGGCGGCTTCGGGCGAGACGGCGAAGACGCCGCCTGCGGTCCCGCTGCCGCCGAGGGCGCGCGCGGTGCTGATCTCGGATTTCTTCTGCGACGCGGAGGCGCTGGCCGCGCGACTTTCGGCCTATAGCGATTCCGGGGCGCGCGGCGCGCTGCTGATGGTTCTCGACCCGGCCGAAGAAATTTTTCCTTTCGCGGGAGAGACGCTGTTTCGCGATCCTCTGGGCGGCGAGGCCTTTCGCGCCGGCGAAGCGCGCGCGCTGCGCGAGGACTATGCGGCGAAGCTTGCGGAGCACAGGCAAGCGTTGCGCGAGGCGGCGCGCCGCGCGGGATTTCTGTTTCTCGTCCATCATACGGATCGGCCGGCCGCGGAAGCCGCGCTTGCGCTGCTGATGGGCCTTGACGAGGGCGCGGAGGCGCTGCGATGGGGCTGACCTTCGCCGCGCCGCTCGCGCTCCTGGGGCTTCTCGCGCTGCCGCTGATCTATTGGCTGTTGCGCCTGACCCCGCCTGCGCCGCGCGAAATCGTCTTCGCGCCGATCTCCATCCTGCGAAAGCTCGCGCCGCGCGAGCGCTCGAGCGCCGTGACGCCCTGGCCGCTGCTGCTGCTGCGCCTTGCGATCGCCGCCGCGGCGACGTTCGCCCTGGCGGGACCGGTCTGGAATTTTTCCTCGGCGTCGATGACGAACGCGCCGCTCCTCCTCGTTCTCGACGACGGCTGGGACGCCGCGCCGACCTGGGAGCGGCGGATGGAGGCGGCGCGGCAGCTCATCGACGAGGCGCAACGCGCTAGCGCAAGCGTCGCCTTGCTGGCGGTTTCCGAAGCCGCGATCGCCCCTGAGCCCACTTCGGCGGCGCGTGCGAGCGAGCAGCTCGCGGCGCTGCGCCCGAAACCCTTTCTGCCGGCGCGCGGCGCGGCGGCAAAGCGTCTTGCGGATTTCGCCGAGGCGCGCCGGGGCGGGCATGTCGTCTGGATCGCCAGCGCGCTCGACGGAGACGGCGCCGGCGACTTCGTCGACGCCTTGCGCGGCGCCGGGCGCCAGGGCGCGAAGGTCGAGCTCCTGGCCGACGCGCGGCCACCGCTCGGGCTCGCCGACGTCACGAACGGCGCGAACGCGCTCGAGGCGTCGCCGCTTTCCGAGGGCGCTCCGGCCTCGGGCGTCATCGAGGCGCTCGACGACAAGGGGCGCATGGTCGCAAAGCGGGCTTTTGCGATTCTGCCCGGGCAGCGCATCAGGCCGCGTATCGAGCTGCCGGCGGAGCTGAGGAACCAGGTCAGCCTGCTGCGCATCGCCGGCGAAGCTTCCGCGGGCGCCGTGGCGCTGCTCGACGCGAGTCAGCGCGTGCGCCGCGTCGCGATCGTCACGGGCGGCGCGATCGATCGCGCGCAGCCGCTGCTGTCGCCGACGCATTACCTCGAGCGCGCGCTGCAGCCTTTTGCTCAGGTCTCCGTTCCGTCTGCGGTGGATCAGGATCCGGCGCTCGCGGCGTTGGACGAGCGGCCGGACATGCTGGTCCTCGCGGACGCGAAGGTCGCGCCGGGCGAAGCCTACGAGCGCCTTTCCGATTTCGTCGAGAAGGGCGGCGTGCTCTTGCGCTTCGCGGGCCCGCGCCTCGCCAATGATCCCGATGGCCTCACGTCGGCGCGGCTTCGCCGCAACGGGCGCGTGCTCGGCGGCGCGATGTCCTGGGAGGAGCCCAAGCGCCTCGCCCCCTTCGATGAGACGAGCCCGTTCTTCGGCCTTTCCGTCCCTGACGACGTGTCGGTGTCGCGCCAGATCCTCGCGGAGCCCGATCCGGGTCTCGCCGGCCGCACCTGGGCGCGCCTCGCCGACGGCACGCCGCTCGTGACCTTCGAGCGCCGCGGCGAGGGATTGATCGTGATGTTTCACGTCGCGGCTGATCCGTCCTGGTCCAACTTGCCGATGTCGGGTCTCTTCGTCGAAATGTTGCGCCGGATTTCGGCCGAGGCGCGCGAGAGCGCCGGCTCTGCCGGCGGCGGCAATCGCAGCGCGGCGCTTCCCCCTTGGCGTTCGCTGGACGGCTTTGGAACGATCGCGCCGCCGCCGCCGACCGCGAAGCCGATTCCGCCGGATTTCTCCGGCCCGGCCGACGCCGATCATCCGCCGGGCTTCTACGGCGCGCCGGGCAGTTTGCACGCGTTGCAGGCGCTCGCGCCCGGCGCGACGCTGCGCGCGCTCGATCTCGCCGCCTTGGGCCTGCCGACGCGCCCGCTCGACGCCGCGCGCGGCGCCATCGATCTGCGCGGACCGGGGCTCGTCGCGGTCGTCGTGATGCTTCTCCTCGACTGGTTCGCGCTTCTTTGGCTTTCCGGCCGGCTACGATGGGCGCCCGTCGCGCTCGCGCTCGTCTGCGGCCTCGCGCTCAATTTCGCGCTCCACGCGTCGTCGCACGCCGAGAGCGCCGCACGTCCGCCGCCCGCGCGCGATCGGGAAGCCGCTCTGAAGACGCGCCTCGCCTATGTGCTCACCGGCGACTCGCGCATCGACGAGGCGACGCGGCTCGGACTCGAGACGCTGACGCGCGTCCTCGAGCAGCGCACCTCATTTTCGGGCGGAGAGCCGGCGGCGGTCGATCCGGCGCGTGACGCGCTCTCGCTCTATCCGATGATCTACTGGCCGGTCTCGCCTGCGGCGCCGCAGCCCTCCGCGCAGGCCAAGGCGCGCCTCGCCGCTTATATGAAGCAAGGCGGCATGATCGTGTTCGACACGCGCGACGCGCTGACCGCCCGCGCCAACGCCCAGCCGACGCCGGAAGCGCTGTGGCTGCGGGAGGTCGCGCGGGGCCTCGATATTCCGGAGCTCGAGGTCGCGCCGCACGATCACGTGATCACCAAGACCTTCTACCTCTTGGACGGCTTCGTCGGCCGCTACACGAATGGCGAGACCTATGTCGAGGCGCTTGCGCCCGAGCCCGAGGACCCGGGGGTGGCGCGGCCCGTGCGCGCGACCGACAGCGTCTCTCCCGTCGTCATCGTCGCGAACGACCTCGCCGGCGCCTGGGCTGAGGACCAGAACGGCGAGCCGCTTTATCCGCTCGTGCCCGGCGCGTCGCGCCAGCGCGAGATGGCGATCCGCGGCGGCGTCAATCTCGTGATGTACACGCTGACCGGCAACTACAAGTCCGATCAGGTGCACGTGCGCGATCTGCTGCAACGACTAGGGCAGTGAGACGGTCGGTGGAGATTGGTCCAGCGTAACTCTCGTTCATCGCCCAAGTTCTCTCAACTCGCTTTCAGCTCCAGTGGTTGAAACCGCACAGCTCGCGCAGCGCCGTCGCTCTTGTCCCTTGGAGGTGATCCGCCGCGATCCATATGGAGGGCGCGAGGCGCCCCGCCACCGCTCAGGCAAAGGACGCGGACATGACGAATGTGCTTTCAGATGATGAAAAAGCGCTGATTGACGCCTATTGGCGCGCGGCGAACTACCTGTCCGTCGGTCAGATTTATCTCTACGACAATCCGTTGTTGCGCACGCGGTTGCAGAAAGAGCATATCAAACCTCGACTGCTCGGCCATTGGGGCACGACGCCCGGCCTGAATTTCATTTATGCGCACCTCAATCGAGTCATAAAAAAGCTCGACCTGGACATGTTCTACATCACCGGCCCCGGTCACGGCGGGCCGGCTCTCGTCGCCAATGCCTATCTCGAGGGCACGTACAGCGAAGTCTACCCGAATGTCTCGTTAGACGAAGAGGGAATGAAGCGGCTGTTCACTCAGTTTTCATTTCCGGGCGGGATCCCGAGCCACGTCGCGCCGGAAACTCCCGGCTCCATCCATGAGGGCGGCGAGCTCGGCTATGCCCTTTCTCACGCTTTCGGCGCCGCTTTCGACAATCCCGATTTGATCGTCGCGTGCGTCGTCGGCGATGGCGAGGCGGAAACGGGCGCCTTAGCTACGAGCTGGCACTCCAATAAATTCCTCAATCCCGCCACGGATGGCGCGGTCCTCCCCATACTGCATCTCAACGGTTACAAGATCGCCAATCCGACGGTGCTGGCCCGCATCCCTAAAGAAGAGCTCGAGCAGCTTTTCCGCGGTTATGGCTACACGCCGTATTTCGTCGAGGGGGACGACCCGCCGACGATGCATGAGCTGATGGCGGCCACGCTGGATTGGGTGATCGGGGAGATCCGACGGATCAAGACCGATGCGAAGTCCAATCCTTCGATTGAGCGCCCCGCATGGCCGATGATCGTGCTGCGATCGCCGAAGGGGTGGACCTGTCCAAAGGAGGTCGACGGCAAGCGAGTGGAGGATTACTGGCGCGCTCATCAAGTGCCAATGGGCGAAATGCACGAGAACCCCGAGCATGTCCGCCTCCTTGAGACGTGGATGCGAAGCTATCGGCCGGAGGAGCTCTTCGATGAGCACGGTCGACCTCGCAAGGAGCTTGCAGCGCTCGCGCCGACGGGCGCTCGCCGTATGAGCGCCAACCCTCATACCAACGGCGGCGCTCTGCTGCGCGATCTCAAGCTTCCCGATTTCCGCGAATACGCCGTCCAAGTGGCCTTGCCCGGATCCGTCACCGCCGAGGCGACACGCGAGATGGGGAAATTCTTGCGCGACGTCATGAAGTGCAACATGGAGGCGCGCAATTTCCGCCTTTTCAGCCCGGATGAAAATAACTCGAACCGTTGGCAAAACGTCCTCGAAGTCACAAATCGCGCCTGGGTTGCGGAGACTCTTCCATGGGACGATCACCTCGCGCCGGACGGCCGCGTCATGGAGATGTTGAGCGAGCATCAGTGCCAGGGCTGGCTGGAAGGTTATCTGCTAACGGGCCGGCATGGCTTCTTCTCCTGCTACGAAGCTTTCATCCATATCATCGACTCGATGTTCAACCAGCATGCGAAATGGCTGAAGGTGTGCAATGGAATCGAATGGCGGCGCCCCATCGCCTCGTTGAACTATCTGCTGTCCAGCCATGTCTGGCGACAGGATCACAACGGGTTCAGCCATCAAGATCCCGGCTTCATCGACCATGTGGTGAATAAAAAGGCTGAGGTCGTTCGGGTCTATCTGCCCCCCGACGCCAATTGTCTTCTCTGGGTGACCGACCAATGCTTGCGCAGCCGCAACAAGGTGAACGTGATCGTCGCAGGCAAGCAACCGTCGCCGCAATGGCTGACGATGGACCAGGCGATCAAACATTGCACCGGTGGCCTTGGAATTTGGGAATGGGCGAGCAACGATCAGGGATGCGCGCCAGACGTCGTGATGGCGTGCTGCGGTGACGTCCCCACCATGGAGACGCTGGCGGCGGTCGAGCTCTTGCGGGGCTTTAAGCCCGAATTGAAGATCCGCGTCATCAACGTCGTAGACTTGATGAGGCTACAGCCGCCGAGCGAGCATCCGGGAGGACTGTCTGACAATGACTTCGACGTGCTGTTTACGACCGATAGACCGATCATTTTCGCTTTCCACGGATATCCCTGGCTGATCCATCGATTGACTTACCGAAGGGCCGGACACAACAACCTGCACGTGCGCGGCTACAAGGAGGAAGGCACGACGAGCACGCCTTTCGACATGTGTGTGATGAACGACATGGACCGGTTCAATCTGGCGAATGACGTCATCGACCGGGTCCCCGGTCTGGCCGTCCGAGCCGCCTATGCGAAGCAAGAGATCCGCGACAAGCTCACGGAGCATCGGGAGTACATCCGGCGTTACGGCGACGACATGCCGGAGATCAAGAACTGGGCGTGGAAGGGCCAGGCGAAGAGCCAAGGGGCGAGCTCAACCGAGGCCGACAACGTCTGAAGCAGGTTTATTCTAGCGCGCGAGGCGCGGGACGACGCCGACATGAACGTCTTCGTAATTAGGCATGGGGAGACCGCATGGAGCCTGAGCGGTCGGCACACGGGGACAACGGATCTTCCCTTGACCGACAATGGCCGCCGACTTGCCGAGCGGATGGGGCTGGCGTTGAAGGAAACCGATTTCGCCCTCGTGCTCGTTAGCGGAATGCTTAGAGCGCGACAGACTTGCGAACTGGCGGGACTCGGCGGCAAAGCCATCATCGACAATGATTTGATGGAATGGAACTACGGCGAGTACGAGGGGCTGACGCCGTCACAGATCGAAGAATTGTCGCCGGGCTGGCTGGTTTTTCGCGACGGCTGTCCGGAGGGAGAGACTCCCGCTCAAGTGGCCGCAAGAGCGGATCGAGTCATAGCGAGGGCGCGCGCGGTTCAAGGCGATGTCGCGCTTTTTGCGCATGGTCACCTCTTGCGCGTGCTCGCCGCGCGGTGGATCGGGCTTGCGCCTCGCGAGGGACAGCGGTTTCTCCTCGACACCGGAAGGCTCAGCATTCTGGCTGACTATCGCGGCGTTCCCGCGATCAAGATCTGGAACGCGCCTGTGGACGAGCAGCGGAAGGCGTGGAGCGATTAGCGTGAATCTTTGCAAAAGTTGACAGACTTTTGCGAGGACATTTCCCGTCGCGCCGCCGCCGCCTATATTGCGATCAAGCTGCGCGACCCAGCCCAAGCTGAGCGCGTCGAGGCGACGCTGCGCCGCGAGCCCAAGGAGAATGAAATCCTTCTGGCGATGTTCCATGCCAGCGCGGGGCTGGTGCATCACTTCGTTTTTAAGGGCAGAACGCTGAAGCGAATGTCGCCAAGCGTGTTCGATGCGAAAGCCTGACATCGGCGCGACACAGGCACAATCGAAGATTGTCATGCCGCCTGAATCACAAAAGGGCTGGGAGCAACTCCATTTCGATGACCCGCACGATAAAAGCGGCATTGGGCGGCCTTGCCATCAGCCTAATTGTTCTTGCCCTGAAGTTCGCGGCCTATTGGGTCACCGGCAGCGTTGCGCTGTATTCGGACGCATTGGAAACCACGATCAACGTCGTTGGAGCACTTACCGCGTTGATAGCGCTCTGGTATGGCGAACGGCCAGCGGATGCAGGCCATCCTTATGGCCACCAGAAAGCCGAGTATATCAGCGCGGCCATCGAGGCGTTCATGGTGGTGGCGACCGCCTTCGCCATCAGCCGAGAAGCCTATCTCGGTTGGCAGCATCCCCATGCTCCCGAAACTCCACTGATGGGCGTCTTGCTGAACGGCGCTTCCGGACTCGTTAACCTGGTTTGGGCGCTGTTCCTGATCCGCGTCGGCCGCCTTTGGCGTTCTCCGGCGCTGGCTGCGAGCGGCAACCACATTATGACTGATGTGTGGACGTCAGGCGGAATTCTTGCCGGGTTTGCGCTCATTCCCCTGACAGGATGGCTGCGTCTAGACCCGACTTTGGCGGCGATCGTCGCAATGAACATTCTTTTGTCCGGCGGGCAAATGCTGCGCGAATCCATGCGCGGACTGATGGATGAAGCATCCGACCCTGAGACGGTGTCTGACATCCGGCGCATTATCGCCGAGAATAGGGGCGCAGCAATCGAAGCGCATGATGTCCGCACCCGAGCCGCTGGCAAAATGACCTTCGTGGAGTTCCACCTGCTGGTGCCAGGCGACATGACCGTGAATGATTCCCACGCACTCTGTGACCGGATCGAGGCTGCGCTTTTGGAACGTCTAGGACATGCCTCCATCACTATTCATGTCGAGCCAGATAGCCGGAGCGCTTCCGCCAGTAGCTGGTCTAACGACCGTGAGGGCGCCCACCAAATCATGACAAGCGCCGGGATCGTGGCCCTGGAAATCTTCGAGGATGGGTTGCCGCCGCGCTTCCGGCTGTGGTCAAATCCGAGCCAGACTTTGAAGGCGCACACAATTAAAATTGAAATTGTCCGGGCTTGCGGCGCTTGGCAGCGGTTCACGATGACCGCTCGCGACGGCTATGCGGAATCCGTTGAGGAAATTTTAGAACCTCATGCCTTCACGGCATATCTTCAGATGGGTGGCGAAACTTACGCAGTGGAATTTCCAAAGCGCAAGTGAATGAGTTGACGCTGTGAACCGCCCCGGGTTTGCCGGAGGCCCCAACTCTTGAGAGGATGGGGCGATGGACACGAAGAAGACGACGAACAAATTTTCGGCTGAGGTTCGGGAGCGGGCGGTTCGAATGGTGTGGGAGCACCAGGGCGAGCACGCCTCGCAATGGGCGGCGATTACGTCGATCGCCGCCAAGATCGGCTGCACGGCGCAGACGCTGCGCAACTGGGTCCGGCAGTCGGAACGTGACGCCGGCGAGCGGTCCGGACTTTCGACGGACGAGCGGGCGCGGCTGAAGGCGCTGGAGCGGGAGAACCGCGAGCTTCGACAGGCCAATGAGATTTTGCGCAAGGCGTCGGCTTATTTTGCCCAGGCGGAGCTCGACCGCCGGTTCAAGCCATGATCGCCTTCATCGACGATCACCGCGACGCCCATGGGGTCGAGCCGATCTGCGCCGTTTTGCCGATCGCCCCATCGACGTATCACGCGCATGTGGCGCAACGCCGCGATCCGGCGCGTCTGTCGCCGCGGGCCAAGCGCGACGCCGTGCTCTGCGAGAAAATTCGGCGTGTTTTCGATGAGAACTTCGCGGTCTACGGCGCGCGCAAGGTCTGGCGGCAGTTGACCCGGGAGGGAGAGGGCGTGGCGCGTTGCACGGTCGAGCGGCTGATGCGCGCCATGGGCCTTGCTGGGGCCGTGCGTGGCAAGCCGGTGAAGACGACGGTGAGCGACAAGGCGGCACCTTGCCCGCAAGACAAGGTCAATCGGCAATTCCAGGCGCCGCGGCCGAACGCGCTGTGGGTGTCCGACTTCACCTATGTCGCCACTTGGGCCGGCTTCGTCTATGTCGCCTTCGTCATCGATGCCTTCGCCAGGCGGATCGTCGGCTGGCGTGTATCCCGCACGGCGCATGCGAGCTTCGTGCTCGACGCGTTCGAGCAGGCGCTGTTTGAGCGCCGGCCGGTTCGCGGCGGCGGCCTCGTCCATCACAGCGACCGCGGCGTGCAATATGTGTCGATCAAATACACGGAGCGCCTCGCCGCGGCCGGCGTCGAACCATCGGTCGGCAGCGTCGGCGATTCTTACGACAACGCGCTCGCCGAGACGATCAATGGGCTCTACAAGGCCGAGGTGATCTGGCGGCGCGGGCCGTGGCGTAGCTTCGAGCAGGTCGAGTTCGCGACACTCGAATGGGTGGACTGGTTCAACAACAGAAGACTGCTGGCGCCGATCGGAAACATCCCGCCGGCCGAGGCCGAAGCGCGCTACTATGCGCAAACCGAGGCCTCCGCCATGGCGGCGTGACTCGAACGAAACGGCCTCCGGCAAACCCGGGGCGGTTCACTGAGGAAAAAAGTCGACCACCGCTTCACCCGAGAATGATCATTTTTCAGGCCAGTTGACCCAAGCGCAATTCGGCGGATGGGAGCGGCTGCTTCTGGCGCGAACACGAAGCGCGAGAACGCGTCTGTAGCGGCGGCAATGCGGGGAAGGCCGGACTCATTTGAACAGAGTCTTTATGGCGCAGGTTGACCCCGACCGGAAATTCCTCGCGCCTTGCCGGCTTCAGACGCGTAAGCGGTAGCCCGTTCTGAAGATCCAAGTGATCAATCCGGCGCAAACCGTCATGAACGCTATCGTCATGCCCAGACTGACGGCCACCGCGACGTCCGCCTTTCCGTAAAAGGCCCAGCGAAAACCGCTGACCAGATAGACGATCGGATTGAACAAGGCGACGTTGCGCCACAGCGGCGGCAGCATGTCGATCGAATAGAAAGTTCCCCCGAGAAAGGTCAGCGGCGAGATGACCATCAAGGGGACGACCTGCAACTTTTCAAAGCCGTCGGCCCAAATGCCCAGGATGAATCCCAACAGGCTGAAGGCGACCGAAACCAGGAGGAGAAAGGCGCCGGCCCAAATCGGGTGCAGGATTTCGAACGGCACGAAGACTCGCGCGGTCGCAAGGATCAACAGGCCGAGAACGATCGATTTGGTCGCGGCCGCGCCGACGAAGCCCAGTAAAAATTCGAGGACCGACACCGGGGCGGAGAGCAGCTCGTAAATGGTTCCGGTAAAGCGAGGGATGTAGATTCCGAAAGAGGCGTTCGACACGCTTTCGGAGAGAACCGCCAGCAAGATCAGGCCAGGCACGATGAACGCCCCATAGGCGACGCCGTCGATCGTGGCGATGCGGCCGCCGATCGCAGAACCGAAAACGACGAAATAGAGCGAGGTCGAGAGAACCGGGGCGGCGACGCTCTGAAACAGCGTGCGACGCGTGCGCGCGAGTTCGTTGATGTAGATCGCGCGGATGGCGTAGAGGTTCATGTGCGTCTTCCCACGAGACTAACGAAAATGTCCTCCAGGGAGGAGCGGTTCATGTCGACGCTCTTGAAATCGACGCCGCTGGCGGCGAGCCGGCGAATGAAATCCGCCACGCCGCCGCTTCCCTTCTCCTCCTCCTCGCCGGCGAAGGCGACGGTGAGCGTCATGCCGTCCGGCGAGAGGCTCGCGGCGTCGCCAAGGAAATCCGGCGGAACGGTCAAAAGCGGTTGCTTGAGCCCGATCGTGACGGTCTTCCGTCCCAAATTTCGCATCAATGCGCTTTTGTCCTCCACCAAGATGATCTCGCCGCCATCGATGATGCCGACCCGATCCGCCATTTCCTCCGCTTCTTCGAGATAATGCGTGGTGAGGATGATGGTGACGCCCTGCTCGCGCAGGTGACGAACCATCGCCCACATGTCGCGGCGCAGGTCGACGTCGACGCCCGCGGTGGGTTCATCGAGGAACAGAATTCGGGGCTCGTGCGCCAGCGCCTTGGCGATCAAGACGCGGCGCTTCATTCCTCCCGAGAGCGTGACGATCTTGTTGTCCCGCTTTTCCCACAGCGAAAGATCGCGCAGAATTTTTTCGACATAGCCAGGGTTCGGGGCGAAGCCGAACAACCCGCGACTGAAGGCTACGGTGTCGCGCACCCGCGAGAACATATCGGTCGACAATTCCTGCGGCACGAGGCCGATCTTGGCGCGCGCGGCGCGATAGTCCTTCACCGTGTCGCAGCCGTCGACGGTGACGACGCCCGAAGTCGGACGCACGAGCCCTGCGATGGCGCCGATCAGCGTCGTTTTCCCGGCGCCGTTTGGCCCCAGCAACGCGAAAATTTCTCCGGCGCGGATTTCAAGGTTGATCGACTTCAGCGCGTGAAAGCCGCCAGAGTAAACTTTGTTCAGATTCGACACACTGACGATCGGCGCTTGCGGACCCTTTTCAAGATCGACTCCCGTGTCGCGCACATTCCCCACGCCGAGCCTTCCTCTTGTCTTGGGCGAACGTCGCCGTTCGCAAGCAGTCGCGAAGGCGACGAACGCCGTCAAGTGAGCGGCGTCAACGATATCGCGCCAAGGAAGTCGCGCTTGCCGATCTCCACGCCGTTGTGGCGAAGGATCGCATAGGCGACCGCGAGGTGGAAATAGAAGTTTGGCAGCAAGAACTGTGCGAGGTAATCGTCGCCTTTCATGCTGCCCTTGGCGTTCGGACCCAAGGGAAACACGATCTCCCGCTCCCCGGACGCGTCGATTTTCCCGGGATCGATCGTTTCGAGATAGCGAAGCGTCGCGTCGACGCGGGACTTCAGCTGCGAGAGCGTCGTCTCGTCGTCCGCATGACGCGGCGGCTCGACGCCGGCGAGACGGGAGGCTCCATTCTTCGCCAAGTCCGTCGTTGTCTGCACCTGACGGACGAAGGCAAACATGTCCGGCGCGAGGCGCGACTGTAGGATGGCGGCGTGGTCAATCTTTTTCGCCTCGCAGAACGCCGCGGCCTTGTCGAGGAGCGACGACAAGGCGGCGAGGCCGAGCTTGAAAGCCGGCAGGGAAGCGCGAGACATTGTATATGACATGGGTTCGTCCTCGAATTGAAGCTCGGTGTTTGGGCGGCATGCGCCATGCGCGGAGTGGGGAGCGGATTCGTCCCCGGAAGCGTTGAGATCAAACGGCGACCATGCCGCCGTCGACGTAAAGATCGACACCGGCGACATAGCTCGCGTCGTCCGAAGCCAGGAACAGGACCGCTTTGGCGATTTCATCGGCTTTACCGAACCGGCCAAGCGGGACCTGCGCGGAAATCTGCGCGTCAAATTGCTGCATCTGCTCGGCGGGCAGGCCCAGCTTGCCGAAAATGGGCGTCTCGATCGGGCCTGGGCTGATGGCGTTGACCCGAATTTTGCGGTCCTTCAACTCGGCCGTCCAAGTTCTGGCGAAAGAGCGCACGGCGGCCTTGGTGGCCGAATAGACGCCGAACGTCGCGAGGCCCGTGGTGTTCGCGATGGAGGAATTGAGAATGATCGCGCCGCCGTCCACGATCAGCGGCAACGCCTTTTGGACCGTGAAGAGCAAGCCCTTCACATTGATGTCGAAGAGCTTGTCGAAATGTTCTTCGGTGACGGCGCTGAGCGGAGCGAGGTCACAGACGCCGGCGTTGGCGAAGAGGATGTCGATCCGGCCGAATTTTCCTTTGACCTCGGCATAGAGCGCGTCGAGATCGGCGAGTTTCGAAACGTCGCCCGGAACCCCCACAGCGCCATGACCCATTTCGGCGACGGCTGCGTCGAGTTCGGCCTTGCGACGGCCGGTGATGACCACCTGCGCTCCCTCGGCGGCGAACAGCTGCGCCGTGGCTAATCCGATCCCGCTGTTGCCGCCGGTGACGATTGCGATTTTCCCGGAAAGCCTGCCCATATCGATCTCCGTCGTGAGTTGCCCCGTTATAGTTCAGTAGTTCAATAATACGGAACTAATGCGCAAGCTGTCAATATGTGCGATAATTAAAAAGATGAGACCGGTGCCGCACCCCAAACTGGACGAAATCACTGTGGAGGGCATTCTCCACGCGCTCTCGGACCCGACCCGCATGGAGATATTTGGACAGCTCGCCGCGTCCGAATGCGCCAAAAACTGCTCGGCCTTCGTCCACGTAAATAAAGACGCTCTTCCGAAATCAACGCTTTCCCAGCATTTTCGCATTCTGAGGGAGGCGGGGTTGATCCGCAGCGAGCGCAAAGGCGTGGAACTCATCAATTCGACACGCAGCGCCGAACTTAAAGAACGATTCGGTCCGATGATTCAGGCGATCGGCGAAGCATATGCCCGCCAGCGCGCGACCGATGGATCGTGTTCACAAAGCAGCGAGATGCCGTAATGGCGCCGGCCCCGAGCCTTGCGGCGTTGAGCGGCGGGCTCATCTTCGGGGCGTCTGCGCCCAATCCGGCCTTCGTCCAACCCACCCATCGGCGAACATAGGAATCAAGCAAGGGAGCCTTTCGGGGCTCCCTTCGCGCCCGTTCGTAAAGCGAGGTCGTCTTTGGACGACGATCTTTCCTCACGTCGGTTCGTGGCGCAAACCCGAAGCGCGAGAGCGCGCATGCCGCGGCGGAAATGCGGGGAGGAGGTTGCTCGTTCGAACGATAAGCCGACGGCGCAGCTTGACCCGTAACCCACCTTTGGAGAGTCCGCTCGCGCTCAGCATTTGACCCGATGACGCGAAAGGGATTGGATGGACGCAAAATAAACCACTGGTAAGCGCATGGCTCAGAATTCGACGCAGCCAACATGGGATGCAGCCGCTCTCGCGACGCAAATGGGCAAGATCGCGGAGCAGAGCCAGCAGCTCGTCCAGGACTTCCTGCTTAATCGGCCGGATATCGCGCGGCTCGGCATGGGCGATGCGACGACGCTCGGCGGCGCCTTTATCGAACTGACGACGAAGATGATGACCGATCCTGCGGCGGTCGCCCGCACACAGATCGGTCTATTCAACGAGAGCCTGCGCGTTTGGCAGACGACGGCCGAGCGCTTGATGGGGCGTGACGCCGGTCCTGAGCAACCGTCACGGGACAAGCGTTTCAAATATCCCGACTGGACCGAGAATGCGGTCTTCTATTTCATCAAAGAGAGCTATCTCATTTGGGCCAAGGCCGTGCTCGCGGCAGTGCATGGCGTCGAGGGGCTCGACCCAGCGACCGCGCGCAAGGTCGACTTCTATACGCGCCAGTTCGTCGATGCGCTCTCCCCGTCCAATTTCCTTGCAACCAATCCCGAGGTTCTCGCTGCGACGCTCGAGACGGGCGGACAGAACCTTCTGCGCGGACTCGAGAACCTGCTCGAGGATTTGCAGCGCGGCAAGGGTCGGCTGTCGATCACCATGACCGACATGGAGGCGTTCCGCCTCGGTGAAAACATAGCCGCGACGCCGGGCAAGGTCGTTTTCCAGAATGACCTGATGCAGCTCATCCAATACACGCCGACGACCCCCGACGTGCGTCGCCGACCGCTGCTGATCGTGCCGCCGTGGATCAACAAATTCTATGTGCTCGACCTGCAGCCGAAGAACTCCTTCATCAAATGGGCCGTTGACCAGGGCCATACGGTCTTTGTCATTTCCTGGGTCAATCCCGACGAGAAGCTCGCCGAGAAGAGCTTCGAGGACTACATGGGGGAGGGTCCGCTCGCAGCTCTCGACGCGATCGAAATGGCGACGGGCGAAACTTCAGTCAACGCCGCCGGCTATTGCCTGGGCGGCACTTTGCTCGCGTCGACCCTCGCCTATATGACGGCGCGCAGCGACGAGCGGATCGCCAGCGCCACATATCTCGTCACGCTCGTCGACTTCGCGGATGCCGGCGACATGGCGGTGTTCATCGACGAAGAGCAGCTCGCTTCGCTCGATGAGCGCATGAAGGAACGCGGCTATCTTGAAGCGCATGACATGGCCATGTCGTTCAACATGCTGCGCTCGAACGATATGATCTGGTCCTACGTGGTCAGGAATTATTTTCTCGGCAAGGAGCATGTGCCGTTCGACCTCCTTTACTGGAACGCTGACTCGACGCGCATGCCGGCGGCCATGCATTCTTACTATCTGCGCAATATGTACCACATGAATTTGCTGGCGAAGCCCGGGGGCCTTCGACTCTTCGGTGTGCCGCTCGACCTGTCGCAAATCACGACGCCGACCTTCATCCTGTCGACGCGAGAGGATCACATCGCCCCGTGGAAGTCCACCTATGCGGCTACCCACCTTTACAGAGGGCCGGTCAAATTTGTTCTAGCGGCCTCGGGCCATATGGCCGGGGTGATCAACGCGCCGGGCGGCAAATATGGTCATTGGATTAACGATGACTTGCCGGCGACGCCCGACCAATGGTTCTCTGGCGCGCTTGCCCAGCAGGGCTCGTGGTGGCCGATCTGGGACGACTGGGTGACAGGCTTCGCCTCCGGCCGGACACTCGCACGCCAGCCCGGGGATGGCGGGCTGACCGTGATCGAGGACGCGCCGGGCTCTTACGCCCGGGTGAGATCGGACGCTTGAAGTCGCGGCAAGGGCTTGCCCGCGTCCAAAAAACTGGCTTGCGAGCCGTTTCATGATCTCGGGAGCATTTTCTCTGTGCGCGAGGTTTTGGTCACTCGGCCAGCCTCTCAACTTGGGCCAGGCGCACGTCCTCGCGATTGTTATCCGCGATCTTGCCGGCAGCAATCTCGGCGTGAAGACGGTCCAGCGTGAAGCAGGCTTATTTCGTGGCTATCTCGGCTTTCATGCCGGAGATAAGCGCGATCTCAACGAAAGGCTTGTGGCGTTTGCGCCATAATACCGGGAAAGCGCGCTAGCGCTTTTCCGGACTTGGGCTTTTTCCCCGCCGGTCCTTCCCCCGGAATATGATGAATATGGCGAGGAACGCCGCCGCGGCCAGCAGATAATAGGGCAGGCGCGCCCGATAAGGCTGCGCGACCGTGAAGGGAAAATAGGCGACCCAATGCTCGCCATGCGCCCCCTCGACGGTCACGAGCCCCGCGTATTCGCCGGGCTCCTTGAACTCGTAGGCGAGGCTTAGGCTTCCCGTGAGATAGGCTTTTGAGGGCGCATAGGCGAGTGTCGCGGCTTCGATCGCCGCCGGATCGGCATTCTCGCCGATGTCGCGCAGAATGCGGAAATCGACCTTCATCTCGCGCATCTCGCTCTGCGCGAAGTCGATCGCAAAGACGGTGACGCCCGTGCGCGGCGCCTCTTCGCAGTAGCGCTTGCGCGGCTTTTGCGGATCGTAGGCGGAGAAATAGGCGTAGTCGGGCCCGATGTAGAGCAGGCATACGTCCTGATTGAGCGTCAGCGCGCCGCGCGCCGCAGCCTGCTGGGCCGCTGCGGCGATGGAGAACAGCGCCGCCACGAGCGCCGCGACAAGACCTCGTCGGAACGCCATATGCTTCCTCCATGCGCCGCCCGGCTCATTTCTGACATTTCTCTCGGCGTCGTCAATCCGCGCTCCCGTTTTGGGGCGACGCGTCGTTGCGCAGGAAGACCACATAGCCGAGGAAATGCGGATCGCGCTTCAGCGCGGCGGGCTCAGACCAGGCTGCGCCTTCCGAAAGCCCGAGCCGGAAGGGAACGTGCAGCCGGCTGAGCCGCGAAAGATAGGCGTCGATGTCCTTGACCGTCTCGCGGCCGCGATAGGTCTGGAAGATCAACTCGTCGACGGTTCCCGAGAGCGCGTCGATGTCCTCGGGCTTAGCCTGCGAGGCCCAGTCCATCAGGCCCGTCACGCTCAGCCCGCAGTCCTTGGGCAAGGCTTCGCGCAGCTGCATGAGAAAGGCTGCGTAATCTTTAAGACCGCGGGTCGACGCGTCGAAGTCGATCTGCACGCCGGCGACGCGCGTCGCTTCGCGCCATCGCGCAAGCCGGCGATTGAGCGCCGCGAAAATCTCTGGCGTCCAGTCGAGGCTGCGCACCCGATAGACGAGCCAGAGCGTGGGCTGATGCGAGCCGGGCTCGGTTGCGCCTTGCGCCCTCAAGCGCGTTTGCCCGAAGCGGTCCGGCCCGATCTCGCCTTGCAGCAGATAGAGGACCCTGGCCTTTTCGAGCTCGGTGCGCGCTTTGACGCCCGCCCAAAGCCAGAAGGCCTGGTAGTTTTCCGCGCGCACGACCTCGCCCGCAAGGCTCGGCGCCATCGCGCTTAAGAGCGCCAGAAGCGCGAGAAGGCGGCGCGGATTCACCAATAGAATTTGAGGCTCTTCGCCCAGGGCGTCGCGCCGTAGCGCGACTTCAGCTGATCGTGCCAGGCCTTGCGCTGGCTCTGATCGACGCTCTCGCCGCCGCAGGTGTTGTTGCCGGCCGGCGCGTAGCAGTTGACGAGGCGAAAGAGCGCATAGGCCTTGTCGCGTTCGGGCGTCGCGGCGTCGGCGAGGAGCTTCTTGTAAATCTCGCCGCGGGAGAAAACGTCGCCCGGAAAGATCGCTTTGCCGCCGCCCAGCTCCGCGGGCGCGGGACGAAGGGATTCGAAGCCGTCGAGATCGGCGGTGCGGACGAATTCGCCGAGGCAGAGCAGCCCATGCGACGAATTTGCGTTGGCGGAAAGCTCTTTGATGACCTCATGCAGCGCCGGGCAGGGATAGGGCGTCTTCGATCCCGGCCAGAGCAGCATCGTCGATTTGAACTCATCGATTGGCGGTCCGGCTTCCGCCTCGTCCTTGCGCAGGGCTTCGGCGTTGTCGTCTTGCAGGAAGTTGGCGTATTGGCCGCGCGTCGCCTCCTTGAAGAGCAGTACGAAGCGCGCGAGCCGCCTCTCGGCGGGGATGCTGTCGGGATTCTCCACCGCCATACGCAGCAGGATCGGGCCCGCGACATAGCGCAAGAGGATGGCGCGCAGGCGCGGCGACGTGATGCGTGTCTCGGTGAGGAAAACCTTGTTGACGGAGCCGAGCCGCTCCCAGCTCATCGCCAGGCCGAGCTCGACCGCCTCCTTTTGCCAGGGGTCGGCGGCGAGCGGCAGCAGGCGGCGCCATTGCTCCGCCGCCTTCTCATATTGTCCTTGAGCCATCAGCGCCTGACCGCGCAAAGTCTCGCGGCTGAACGAGAGATAGGGCGGCGATAAGGGACCCTGCGCCGGCTCGCCGAGAAGGCGCAGCGTTTGCGCGGCGTCGCCATCGACGTAATAGGCGCGCGCGGCTTTGAGAAAGCCGTAGAGCGCCTCGCGTCCCGCGAAATCATGCGCCTGCGTCTCGATGTCTTTTGCGGGAAAGTCGGGCTTATTCTTCCCGCTCGCGCGCATGCGCATCAGATCCTTGACGGCGAGAAGATTGGGATCGCGGCTCTCGCCCTTGTCGCCCAGGAATTTGAGGTCGATCTCGTCGGCAAGATCGGGAATGGCGGAAGCGGAGCGCGCCGCGCCGGCTGTCGGGATCAGCGCGGCGTATTCGGCGCCCAGTCGCGCCTTATCGCGCGCGAGCCAATAGAGGCGGCGAAGCAGTCCCCGCGCCGAAGCGGCGTAGCGCCCGCTCGGATAGTCCGAAAGATAGGCGTTGAACGCCGTGTCGGCCTCGGCGAGCGACGCCTTGTCGGAGACTTTCGGCTCCGCCGTTCCGTCGAAATCGGCGAAAGCGCCGATCTCAGCCTTGTTGAGCCAAGCGCGCGCGTTCATGTAGCGCGCGGTCTCGCGAAGCCAGGGGTTTTGCGACTGGGCGAGCGACGCGAATTGGGCGAGGGCCGGATCGAAGGCGCCGTCGTAAAAAGCCTTCGCGCCGATGAGATAGGCGGCGAATTCGCGCGCGGCCTTCGTGGGCTGCATCGCCTTGACGAGCGAATCCTCAGCTTGAAAGGATTTGGCGCTTTTCTCGTCGCAAGTCGAGGTCAGCCGGTTTCGCGCCTCGATGAGCAGAGCGCGCTCGCTTTCGGTCAGCGTGCCCTCGGCTTTGACCGCGGCGGTGAAGGCCTCTTTGCCGCTCTCGGCCGAGAGACAGCGGCTGCCTTCGCCATCGGCCGTCGGCGGCGCCGCGCCGTCGCCTTTCGGCGCGCGCCCGCAGGCCGCATCGAGATCGGAAATAGCGAAAAGCTGGGATGAACCGACCTGACGGTTGAGATCCTGTCCCGATCGCGGCGGCGCGATGGTTTTGGCGGCCGCGTCCAACATCAGAAACTGCAGATTGACGCGGCTGTCATTGCCCGGGCTCAAAAAGGGCAGACCGTTCTCGCCGGCGTATTCCCGGCGGTCGAGCGTCCAACTCGGCCCGGTGTCGGGGCCGCTCGCACAAGCGTTGGCGGCCGCGTGCGGAAAGAGCAGCAGAAAGGGAAGGGCGCTCAGACGCAAGAGGCGCGTGGCGAGACGGCCGCGCTGCAGGGAGATCGATCGGAATGCGCCGGTCATGATCGTCTTGCCTCCGGATGACGCCGCGACGGGCTGGTCATAGAGCAGCCCTGCGCCTGGCGCGGTGCGCAAGCTCACGCCCCGCGTCTCGCCCGCGAGACCATCTCGCGCGCCTTGAGGATGCGCGCAAGGCGAGCGACCTCCGCGCCGCCGGCTTCAGAAATCGCATGTTTTCGCGCCAGGAGGCCCACCGGGCGCGCAAGCGAGGGCGCGAGGCGCGTGAGCAGGCTTTCCGGCGCGGCCTTCAGCGCGCGCGCCGTCTTCAAGCCGCCGAAGGCCGCGGCGTCCGCCGCTTCGTCCACGAAGCCGCGATCGACGCAAAAGCCGGCGCGAAGCAGGAAGACGTCCGTCTGGCGCGCCTGAGCGAGCGCCCGCTCGACGGCCGCGCCGGCTTCCGCCTCTTCGACCATGTGACAGCCGGCCTCGTCGGCGATGTCGGCCAGCGATGGGCTGGCCGCGGCGACGAGCGTCGCGTCGGCGATGACGCCGGCGATCGAGGCTTCGACGAGCGAGGCGAGGCTGCGCGCCGCCCGCTCGCGAACAAGCGCGCTCGAGGCCGCCGCTTCGGACGCCGGGGGAAGGTCGTGGCAGAGGAGAATGAGGGAGAGCATCCGGTTCTTTTGGTTTGACGGCTTCGGCGACCGCTCGCGCAGAGATAGCAAATTCAGGCGCCAGGACAAAAAGAAGCGCGCCCGAGGCGCCAAAACTCAGCTTCGCCCATTGCCCTCAGTGAAGCCATTTGCGACCATTGGTCCATGCCGCTCGATCCCTTCCCGACGGAGATCCTCACGACCGAGGAGATGGCGCGCGCCGATCGCTTGACGATCGAGTTGGGCGTGCCGGGCATGGAGCTCATGCAGAACGCCGCCGCGGCGCTCGTCGGCGTGGTCACGCGCATGCTGCAAAAGTCGAGCGGCCGGCGCGTGCTCGTGCTCTGCGGCCCCGGCAACAATGGCGGCGACGGCTACGTGGCGGCGCGGCTTTTGCGCCAGGCGCGCATGAAGCTACGGGTCGGCGCGCTGACGCCCCGGGAGACCCTTCGCGGCGACGCGCTGACCGCCGCCAACGCCTGGGACGGTCCGCTGGAGCCGGCCGGGTCCTGCTCGTTGGAGGGCGCCGACATCGTCGTCGACGCGCTCTTCGGCACGGGCCTCGCGCGCGACATCGAGGGCACGGCCGCCGATCTGATCCTTAGGCTCAATCATTATCGGCGCGAGAGCGGCACGCGCGTCGTCGCGGTCGACATTCCTTCCGGCATCGACGGATCCACCGGCGCGGTGCGCGGCGTCGCGGTCGAGGCTGACGCGACCGTCACTTTCTTTCGCTTGAAGAACGGTCATCTGCTGCTGCCGGGCCGGCTCCATTGCGGGGAATTGACCTGCGCCCATATCGGCATCCGCTCGGCGGCGCTCGACGAGATCAAGCCTCGCACCTTCGTCAACGCGCCCGGCCTGTGGCGCAGGGTCCTGCCGGCGCCGCGCGTGGACGGGCACAAATATTCGCGCGGCCATGCGGTGGTCGTGTCGGGCGGCTTTTCCTTCACTGGCGCGGCGCGGCTGGCGGCGCATGCGGCGCTGCGCGCCGGCGCCGGGCTCGTGACGCTCGCGAGCCCTGCGGAGGCCATGGCCGCCAACGCGCCGGCGCTCACCAGCGTGATGCTGCGCGAATGCGAGGGCGCGGAAGGGTTGGCCGCGCTTCTCTCCGACGCGCGCAAGAACGTCGTCGCGCTGGGGCCCGGCCTCGGCGTCGGCGAGGCGACCCGGCGTCTCGTCGAGACGGCGCTCTCCGCCGCGTCGCAGCCGGCCACGGCCTCGCGCGCCGTGGTGCTCGACGCCGACGCGCTGACGAGCTTCGCGGGCGAGGCGGAGGCGCTACGGGGCCTCATCGAAAAAGCGCCGGGCGGCGTCGTGCTGACGCCGCACGCGGGCGAATTCGCGCGGCTTTTCGGGGAGATGAACGGCGCGTCCTCGAAACTCGACCGCGCGCGCAGCGCCGCGCGCTGGAGCGGCGCGACCGTGCTCTTCAAAGGCGCCGACACGGTCGTCGCTTCGCCCGACGGCCGCGCCTCGATCCTCGCCTCTGCCCCGCCCTGGCTCGCCACGGCGGGTTCGGGAGACACGCTCACGGGCATGATCGCGGGGCTGCTCGCGCAGGGCATGGAGCCCTTCGCCGCCGCCTCCTGCGCGGCCTGGATGCACGGGCGCGCCGCGACGCTCTTCGGACCGGGACTGATCGCCGACGATATCGCCGCGACGCTCCCCGCCGTCTGGCGGGAGCTTATCGGCTACTGCGACGCAATCCCCTGAGCGCGGGCGCTTCTCGGCTGGGAGAGGCCCGCGATGATGGCTTGCGCGGCGCCCTGCCGCGTGGCACATCCTGAGGCAAGCTCCTCTAGCAAGATCCCCCAAATGGCAGGCTTCTCCCGCGCGGATCAGGAATTCGCGCCACTTCCCGGCGCGCGCGTGCTCGTCGTCGCCGCGCGCTTCAATGCGCGCATCGTGGCGCTTCTGCGCGAGGGCGCCGTCGCCGCGCTCTCGCGTGCGAAGGTCGAGGCGCGGGTGATCGAGGTTCCGGGCGCGCTCGAGCTCGCGCCGGCGGCGGCGATTGCGTTAGAGGCCGCGCGTAAGGCCGGGGCGCCTTATGACGGCGTCGTCGCGCTCGGCTGCGTCATCCGCGGCGAGACCTATCACTTCGAGATCGTCGCCAATGAAAGCGCGCGCGCCTTGACCGATCTCGCCGTCTCCCAGCGCCTGCCCGTCGGCAACGGCGTTTTGACCGTCGAGAACGAGGAGCAGGCGATCGTGCGCGCCGACCCCAAGCAGGGCGACAAGGGCGCCGACGCCGCGCTGGCCGCGCTCGCGCTGATCCGCCTCGCCCGCGAATTGGGCGGGCGCCGATGAAGGCCGCCGAGCGTTCGAACGCCCGCCTCGCCGTCGTGCAGGCGCTCTATCAGATGGAGGTCGGCGGCAAGGGGCTGCATGAGGTCCAGGCCGAGTTCGAGGCGCATTGGATCGGCCAAGAGATCGAGGGCGCGCGCTATCGCCCGGCCGAAGTCGGCTTTTTTCGCGAGGTGCTGCACGGCGTGCTCGGGGAGCAGCGCGCGATCGACACGAAGATCGATGCTGCGCTCTCGGGAGGCTGGCCGCTTTCGCGCATCGAGACCGTCATGCGCGCGATCCTGCGCGCGGGGGCCTTTGAGCTCATCTATCGTCCGGACGTCCCGTCTTCGGTCGCGATCAAGGAATATGTCGATGTGGCCGGCGCCTTTTTCGGCCCGACCGAATGCGGCATGATCAACGCCGTGCTCGACCGCCTCGCGCGCGAGACGCGGGCAGGGGAGCGGGCCAGGGGCTGAGAGTTGACCGCCCGACGCCCGGGGGCTTGGTCATGACGCAACGCTTCACTGAGGACGAGCTGGTCGAAAAGCTCTTCGCGCCGCTTGCGGGGCCGGCGGGGCTCGGGCTCAAGGACGACGCGGCGCTGCTGCCGGCGGGCGAGGAAATCGTCGCGACGGTGGACGCCCTCGTCGCGGGCGTGCATTTCTTCGCCGATGATCCGCCCGGGGCCATCGCCAAGAAGGCGCTGCGCGTCAACCTCTCCGATCTCGCCGCCAAAGGCGCCGAGCCTATTGGCTTCCTGCTGGCGCTGGCGTTGCCAGAGGGCTGGACCAACGCCTGGCTCGAGGCTTTCGCGCAGGGACTTGGCGAGGACGCACGCGCCTTCCCCTGCCCGCTCGTCGGCGGCGACACGGTCAAAACGCCCGGTCCGCTGACGATCTCGATCACGGCGCTCGGCCGCGTGAAGGGGCGCTTCGTGCCGCGCGCCGGGGCGAAGGTGGGCGACGGAGTCTTCGTCAGCGGAACCATCGGCGACGCCGCGCTGGGTTTGCGGCTGCGCAAGGACTTAGCTTTCGCCTCGCGACTATCGGCGTCCTCGCGCGACTTTCTGCTCGACCGCTATCTCCTGCCGCGCCCGCGACTGGAACTTGCCCCACTATTGCGGCAAGGCGCGAGCGCCGCGATGGACGTCTCCGACGGGCTCTTGGGCGATTTGGCCAAGCTCGCCCGCGCGTCAAAAGTCTCCGCGCGGGTCGTGCTTGCCGATATCCCCTTCTCGGAGGCGGCGCGCGAGGCGCTGGTTCTCGCCCCGGATATCTTGGAGACCCTGCTTTGCGGGGGAGATGACTACGAGATTCTCGCCTGCGGCGAGGCCGCGCTGCTGGGGGGCGGTCCGGGCGGGCGAGGTCATTTCAGAAGGATCGGCGAAATCATCGCCGGACTCGAGGCGCCGCGACTCGTCGACTCTCAGGGAAAGCAAATAGAATTCAAAACCCTGTCGTTTAGTCATTTTTGAGCGGCAGTTTAGAGCGAATTCCGCAAAATTTGCGCCATAATACCGGGTTTTAACGAAACTCGATATTCTGTAACCGCAAGACTCAAACGTGGAACGTTTGCGGCAACGTTCTTCCTCGCCTGCATGGCGGCTCTTAAGTTGGATGAATTAAAACTCAGTGATATATAGCTATTGTTTCTTTATCTCATTAGAATCGACAGACATACAAATAGTATTTTTAGTGTCATCCCAGCAAATCATGATTAAATGATTGCCAGACTCGCTCTTTTTTAGCTTTTCTACGATGTTTTTTTCGACGCCAGGGAATTTTGCTGTGAATGAAGCAAGCCCGGAAACTGGATCAAATATGAATGTTTTACCGTTAACACTTGCCCCTGCCATATTTGGGGAGCCATCCGGATTTTTCTCCGGCAACACATACACGAGGCTCCTTGGAGATTCATAGAATTGTGAGGTTATCTCCGCGCTTAAATTTTTCAAATCATCCTCTGATGATTCTGAGGTTTTTGTTTCATTCCAAGACGCAGGTGACAACTGCGTTCCAGCTGCTATATTACTTAATATAAAAAACTCATATTCAGATGAATATTCTACATAATCTGGAGCCAGACCATAAGTCACAGTTACGGTCAATTTTCCGAATGGGCCAAGCCCCTCCATGGGGGCGGATGTAATCATTAGATCGGCACCTGCTGCAATAAATCTCTTCAATGGTGATTCATGTTCTGAAAAAGACTCTTTATTTGATTTCATCTTAACGCGAGCAACATATATATCGCTTTTAGACAAGTTACGCGCATTTAAGTGGAATATCATAAAATCCTTCTCAAGACTATCTACTGAAAGTGTCATACTAATGTGCGGTATGTTATCATGACGCTTAGAGAGTGCGGCAGATTCATCGCTATTAATTTGTAGTCTCTGTTGATTTGCTGACAAATGTTGGTGTTTGCCGACTTTATCGGCATTGCTTACTAGGACATTATTTTCTTCCGTCGGCCAAAAATACCAAGCGGAGAACGCAATGAAACCAACGCCGCAAATCATCATCCCGGAGAATGCAAACATCCTGCCCCCCCTTATTCCCAAAAAATGATGCCAGCCAAGGGCAACCAGGCCAGCAACAGAGAAAGCAATAATGGTCCATCCAATCTCAAGATGTGTCGGGGCAACCATCATAGCCCCGCCTCCAGCGCCAAAGAGCAAAGCGAGGCCGATACCGATTTTGCCTTCTGCGCTGATCTCCATCCAAATGATCCTGCGTCCCCGCGGATGATTCCGCACTGCGACCGGAACCGCAAGCTATCATGTGGAAACGCGCCACGCGCGGCCCGGATCATCGTCCGCGACCCGTTGTGGCGTTTGCGCCATAATACCGAAAAGTTGGCGGACTTTTGCGATCAGAATTCCCTCAAGCGTCCTGATCTGGCGAGATTTCTATCGTCCGAACGGAAAGCGCGCTAGCGTCGCCATTGCCGGGGGCAGATCTTTCTGGCAAAGGGAGGGGGAACAACCGTCGCAGCCGCGATTCCCGGATCGCGGCTGCGCGCTTTTTTTTCAGCTGGGGCGCGAGGGCGGCGATCCGTCGCGGCAAGCGGCGTCGAGAATCGACGCCGGAACGAGAGGGCGAAACCACCATGGTATTGTTTCTCACTATTCTGTTCGGGCTGGCGGCCGTCGCCTATGGAGCGCTGACCGCGAAGGAACTCCTCGCGCATGACGCCGGCTCCGCGAGAATGCAGGAGATTGCGGGCGCGATCGCCGAGGGCGCTCAGGCCTATCTCGATCGCCAATATCGGACGATCGCGATGGTCGGCGCCGGCGTCGCCGTCCTGCTGGCGCTCTTTCTTGGGCTCTGGGTCGCCTTCGGCTTCGTGCTCGGCGCCGTGCTTTCGGGCGCGGCCGGCTATATCGGCATGAACGTCTCGGTGCGCGCCAATGTTCGCACCGCGCAGGCCGCGACGAAGTCTCTCGCCGAGGGTCTCGACGTCTCCTTCAAGGCGGGCGCGATCACGGGTATGCTCGTCGCGGGTCTCGCGCTGCTGGGCGTCTCGATCTATTATGCGATCCTCACCTGGGGCGCGGGCTATGGACCCTCCGACCGCACGGTCGTCGACGCGCTCGTGGGCTTAAGCTTCGGCGCCTCGCTGATCTCGATCTTCGCGCGTCTTGGCGGCGGCATCTTCACCAAGGGCGCGGACGTCGGCGCCGATCTCGTCGGCAAGGTCGAGGCGGGCATTCCCGAGGACGACCCGCGCAACCCGGCGACGATCGCCGACAACGTGGGCGACAATGTCGGCGACTGCGCCGGCATGGCGGCCGACCTCTTCGAGACCTACGCCGTGACGGTCGTCGCGACGATGGTGCTCGCCTCGATCTTCTTCGCGGGCCAAGAGGGCCTCGGAAGCGCAGTGCTCTATCCGCTGGCCATCGGCGGCTTCTCGATCCTCGCCTCGATCGCCGGCACCTATTTCGTCCAGCTCGGCGACAGCCATTCCTTCGAGCTCACCAAGCTCGCCGCTCCCTGGTTCAAGAAGATCGGCATCGACGACTCGATCATGGGCGCGCTTTACAAGGGCCTCATCGCCTCGGGCGTCTTCTCGATCCTGGGCCTCTTCCTCGCGACGCTCTTCACCGTGGGGCTGGGCGAGGTTGGCAGAGTGGACGGCCAGCCGATCTTCGGCTTCTGGCTGTTCATCGACGGCATCATCGGCCTGATCGTGACCGCGGCGATCGTCTACATCACCGAATATTACACGGGCACGGGCAAGCGCCCGGTCATCTCGATCGCCCAGGCCTCGGTGACGGGTCACGGCACCAATGTGATCCAGGGCCTGGCCGTGTCGCTCGAGTCGACGGCGGCGCCGGCGCTGGTGATCGTGCTCGGCATTTTGTTCACCTATAATCTCGGCGGCCTTTACGGCGTCGCGGTCGCGGTCACGACGATGCTCGGCCTCGCCGGTATGATCGTCGCGCTCGACGCCTTCGGCCCGGTGACCGACAACGCCGGCGGCATCGCCGAAATGGCGGGACTGCCGAAGGAGGTGCGTCAGGCGACCGACGCGCTCGATGCGGTCGGCAACACGACGAAGGCCGTCACCAAGGGCTATGCGATCGGTTCGGCGGGCCTTGGCGCGCTGGTGCTCTTCGCCGCCTACACGAACGACCTCAAGCACTTCACCGCGCAGGGCTTGCCCTTCTTCAAGGGAATGGAGAACGTCGACTTTGCACTCTCCAACCCATACGTCGTCGCGGGCCTGATCTTCGGCGGACTCATCCCCTATCTCTTCGGCGGCATTGCGATGACCGCCGTCGGCCGCGCCGCCGGCTCGGTCGTCGAGGAAGTGCGCCGCCAGTTCAAGAATCCGGGCATCATGGCCGGCACGGAGCGTCCCGACTATGGCCGCGCCGTCGACCTGCTGACCCAGGCGGCGATCAAGGAGATGATCGTTCCCTCGCTGCTGCCGGTGCTCGCCCCGATCGTCGCCTTCCTGGTCGCCTGGATCCTGGGCGGCAAGGCCAACGCCTTCGCGGCGCTCGGCGCGCTGCTGCTCGGCGTCATCGTCAACGGCATCTTCGTCGCGATCTCGATGACCTCGGGCGGCGGCGCCTGGGACAACGCCAAGAAGAGCTTCGAGGACGGCTTCGTCGACAAGGACGGCGTCACGCACGTCAAGGGCGGCGAGGCGCACAAGGCGGCGGTGACCGGCGACACGGTCGGCGATCCCTATAAGGACACCGCCGGCCCGGCCGTGAATCCGGCGATCAAGATCACCAACATCGTCGCGCTGCTGCTACTCGCCGTGCTGGCGCACTAAGCAGCGGACGAGGCTGAGCTTCGAGAGGGCGGGGGAGACCCCGCCCTTTTTTTCGCGAGGGCCTTGCGCGTTTCGCCTGCGAAAGGAACGTTTCGCAAGCGAAGCAAAACGCCGCGTTTGCGCAACGCGCGCGAAATGCCCGGCCTCTCCTCGCAGACGGAGCGGGCGAGGCGCGGCTTGCGCTCGCCGCGCATCGCATTATCTTCGCGCCCATGGCGATAAAGATCCTTCCCTGCCTCCTCCTCGCTGCGGCGCTCCTCGCCGCGCCGGGCCATGCAGGCGCCGCCGAGGAAGAAGGCGGCGCCTTCATCGAGATCCCGGGCTTCGGGCGCATTCCGCTGCCGCCGGCGCTCGGCCGCGAAGGCGCCGAGGACGCTCCGCGCGAGGCGCCCAAAAAGCCCTCGCGGGCCGCCGCCGAGCCCGCCCCAAGGCTGACGCCGGCGCAAGCTCAGGCGAAAGTGATCGAGCAGTTCGCAGCGCGCCTGAAGGCCGCGTCCGACTCCTCCGAGGCGGAGGCCGTCATGGGGCTGCTGCGCCAGGCCTTCGCCAATGCGACCTCCGACACCTCGGCGCTGATCGCGACGCGGGCGGCGACGGCGGAGAAGGCCGGCGCGCCGGCGCTGGCGCTCGCGCTTCTCGACCGTCTCGTCGCGGTCGATCCCGCTTGGCCCGAGGGCTTCGTGCAGCGCGCCCAGCTGCGGTTCGCCGAGGGCGACGCGGCCGGCGCGCGCGCCGATTTCGAGGCGGCGCTGCGTCTCGAGCCGCGCCGTTTCGACGCGCTCATGGCGCTCGGCTCGCTCAAGGAGGAGGCCGACGACAAGAAAGGCGCGCTCGAAGCCTATCGCCGCGCGCTCGCGCTCGCGCCGAAGCTCGAGAGCCTGCGGCGCACGGAGCAGCGGCTGCGCGTCGAGGTCGAGGGCCGCGACATTTGAGGGCGGTCTCGCCGGCGCTCGCCAGCCGCTTCCTGCGCCGACGCGTGAAGCCGCGCCTGACTTTCGCGCAGACGCTCACCGAGGCGGCGAAGGCCTTCGCGCTCGATCTGCCCTATGAGGCGCCGGCCGGCGGCTTTAAGCGCCAGCGGCTTGGCGGCGTGCCGACGGAAATCTGCGGCGCCGGAAGGCCGCTGCTCTATCTCCACGGCGGCGCCTTTTTCGCGGGAACGCCCAGATCCTATCGGCCGATCGCGGCGGCCTTCGCGGCGCAAGGTTTTGAGGTCTTCACCCCCGCCTACCGGCTCGCGCCGCGACATGTTTTTCCGGCGGCCTTCGACGACGCCCGCGCGGCCTTCGCGGCGCTGGCCGAGGCGCGCGGCGTAGTTGCGCTCGCCGGCGACTCGGCCGGGGCGGGACTGGCGCTCGGCGTCATGGCGGCGCGGCGCCGCGACGGCGAAAGCCTGCCCCGCGCCGCGGCGCTTTTTTCCCCCTGGACCGATCTCGCGGTCACCGGCGCCTCGGCGCGCGAGAATGAGGGCCGCGATCCGATGTTCACGCGAAAGATGCTGAAGATCGCCTCGCGCGCTTATCTTGCCGGCGCGAGCCCCCGGGACCCCCGCGCCTCGCCGCTCTACGCCGAGCCTTCCGGCCTGCCGCCGCTCATGATCCACGTCGCCGAGGATGAGCTTCTGCGAGACGACGCGCTGCGCTTCGCCGCGCGTGCGCGGCAAGCCGGCGTCGAGACGAAGCTCGCCCTCTGGCCCGGCGTTCCCCATTGCTGGCAGCTCGCGCACGGCGTGATGGCGGAGGGGCGCGCCTCGCTTCAGGAGGCTGCGGGTTTTTTGCGCGAGCGGACGGGGTGAGCGCGCGCGGGTAGCGGCAGATTGACTGGGGGCTTCTGACCTCAGCGCGCCTTCGCATGGCTTCGGTCGAACCACTGAGAGGCTTCGACTTTTGCATCAAACTTTTGCACAAAAATCCGTCCTGTCTCAATGAGTTACATCTGTTGCGAAAATCTTGAAGCTGTTGACAGAGTGGAACGCGCGCGCGTTATCAGGGTGGCTGCTTCCGAAAAGCGTGGTTATGCTATGACCAACTGCGATGAAAGCAGGTCAGCTGTTTAGGCTAGTTGGATGACGGCTTCTCCACCACGAACCTTGGGCGCTGGCGCTGCCGCCCTGGTTGACGCGCCCGAGGGGAACGGGACGCACTTTGTTGTCAGCGATAACGAGTTCCGCGTAATGGCTGAGGCTTTGCCTCAAATTGTTTGGATCACACGGGCAGATGGCTGGAATATTTTTTTCAACCAAAAATGGGTCGATTACACAGGTCTCACATTGGAGGAAAGCTACGGCCACGGCTGGAACACGCCCTTCCACCCAGATGACCGACAGCGCGCTTGGGATGCTTGGCAAAACGCCGTAAACAACAATGCAACCTATTCTCTCGAATGCAGGCTGCGCCGTGCAGACGGAACTTATCGCTGGTGGCTGGTTCGCGGTGTCCCTTTAATCAACGAGAGCGGAGCGATAGAAAAGTGGTTCGGCACATGCACTGATATCCATGACCTTACATGGCGCAAGCAAGTCGAGATTGAGCTGAAGGCTGCTAAGGCGGAGGCGGAATCCGCCAGTCTAGCCAAGTCCAAGTTTCTCGCTGCTGCCAGCCACGATCTCCGCCAACCCGTCCAATCGCTAGTTTTTCTGCTGGCAGTTTTGAAGCGGAACATAACCACCCCCTTGGTCGCAAAGGCGGTTGCGGGAATGGAAGATGCGTTGGCTGGGCTCAGCAACCTACTCAACGCCATTCTCGATATTTCACGTATCGACGCTGGCGTTGTCGTCCCGCACATGAAGAATGCCGATGTCAGCGAAATGGTTCTACGGCTTGGCGCTGAATACGCGAATTGATGCAGGCATAAGAATCTGAAGCTGCGCTGCCACTGCAAATCGGATCTGCATGCGATCACGGATTGAACGAACCCGCTACGCGGGAGCGGCGGCGAAGTCGCTGAAGTGAAGCCTCCTGTCTGAGAGGATGTGATCGTCACATCAAGTCCTCTCAGCCCAGGAGCCCCCGATGGCTACGACGAGCCCTCTCCGCCAGCGCATGATCGAAGATATGACGATCCGCAACCTGTCGCAGGCGACACAGCAATCATACATCTACGCGGTGGCGAGGTTCAGCCGCCATTTCAATTCATCCCCAGAGCGGCTCGGGACGGAGGAGGTCCGCGCCTATCAGCTTCATCTCGTCGCCCAGAAGCATTCCTGGGGGCACATCAACCAAGTCACGTGCGCACTTCGGTTCTTCTATGGCGTCACCTTGGGACAGAAGGAGGCGATCGAGAGGATCGTTTTCGGCCGCGAGCCCGAGAAGCTTCCCGCAGTCATGAGCGCCGAGGAAGTCGTGCGCTTCCTGGAAGCGGTTGAAGGATTTCGCAACCGCGTCGCGCTGGCGACCGCTTATGCGGCGGGTTTGCGGGTCAGGGAAGTCACCCGTCTGAAGGTCGCCTCGATCGACAGCACGCGGATGTTGATCCACGTCGAGATGGGCAAAGGCGGCAAGGAGCGATACGCCATGCTGTCGCCGCGCCTCCTCGAGATTCTGCGCGCCTATTGGCGGCGGGCGCGACCAAGCCTGTGGCTGTTCCCGGGCCAAGAGCCCGGCGATCATGTGAGCACGGGCGCTTTGCAAGACGCCTGCCGCAAGGCGCGACTGCGAGCCAGGATCGGCAAACCCGTTACGGCGCATACGTTGCGGCACAGTTTTGCCACCCATCTCCTGGAGGCGGGCGTCGACATTCGCATTATTCAGGCGTTGCTCGGTCATGCCGACCTGTCTTCGACGGCGCGCTATGCGCAGGTCGCCACGAACCTGATCGCCGCCACGTCGAGCCCCTTCGACCGACTTTCATGCGATTTGGTCGCTCCCGAATAGCCGGCGCAAATGCGCCCGAGGATCGAGGTTGCGGATATCTTCCGCCGCCACGGCGACGCATTTCGCGCCGCGCAAGGCGCTCGGCTGTCTATTGACCAGCGCCGCGCGATGGCCGCCATCGAGACGTGCCGGACGGCGGCGCTCGGCGGGCATGCCGAACAGTGCGAGGACTGCGGGCAGATCCGCGTCGCCTACAATAGCTGTCGCAACCGGCACTGCCCCAAGTGCCAGGGGCTCGCGCGCGCACAATGGCTCGCCGATCGTCGCGCGGAGCTCCTGCCGGTTCCTTATTTCCACCTCGTCTTCACCGTTCCGGCGCCGATCGCGGCGATCGCCTTGCAAAACAAGGCGCTCGTCTACGACATCCTGTTCAAGGCGGCGGCCGAGACGATCCGCGTCATCGCCGCGGACCCAAAACATCTTGGCGCCGAGACTGGCATGATCGCTATCCTGCACACTTGGGGGCAAACTCTCACGCATCATCCGCATGTCCATTGCATCGTACCGGGCGGCGGCCTCGGCCCGGATGGATGCTGGATCGCTTGCCGGCCCAGCTTCTTCCTGCCCGTGCATGTTCTCTCTCGGCTTTATCGTCGCTTGTTTCTCGAGCGACTGAAAATAGCCTTCGACGCCAGTGATCTGAAGTTCTTCGGCGACCTCGCGGCGCTGCAAGAGCCGGCTGCGTTCGCGCGATATCTCGCCCCGTTGCGCAGCACCGAATGGGTCGTCTACGCCAAGCGCCCGTTTGGCGGCGCGCCACAAGTCCTCGATTATCTCGGACGATACACACATCGCGTTGCCATCGCCAATGGCCGGCTGCTCGATTGCGAAGACGGCGCCGTGCGCTTTCGGTGGAAAGATTATCGCGCCAACAACAAATCCAAGGCGATGACCCTCGATGCCGACGAGTTCATCCGCCGCTTCCTCATGCACGTCTTGCCCAAGGGCTTTCGGCGCATTCGTCATTTGGGCTTTCTCGCCAACGCCCGCCGCGCCCATAAGCTCGCCGATATCCGTGCCGCTCTCAATATTGCCGAACCGCCTCCGAGCGTCGAACCCGCCGATTACCGCGAGCGCTACGCCATCCTTACCGGCCAGAGGATCGATATCTGCCCTTGCTGCGGCGGCCGCATGGTCGACCTTGGCCCCTGGCCGCGTCCTTCGGCGCCGCCGCACTCGACGCCAAGGTGCGACACCTCATGAGGCGAATGGATCGCTGTCAGTCCAGATGCGCTAACTTCAACGGACGCGTTCCCACGCCGAACGCAAGCGATCGGCAAGGCGCGCGTTTCGATGACGCCATCCAGAGATCGCGAGCGCTCACCGCATTGCAAATCGCGCACAACCCCGCTGCAATCGACCGTCGTCGCCCTTTCACCAGTTCTTTGCTAATCCTCGCAGTTCCGAAAATCTGCGATGCCACCATCTAAATCCGGCCCCGCACATTGGGTGCCCATAGATCGTGGCCAACGCCAACGCGACTTCGTTCAATCCGGCTTCAAATAGGTCCCGCAGTCCGGCCTGCCCAGCCCTTCGTGGGCGCGGGACCTATTTGAACCCTCAGGCATTCCGGGCAACTGGAACGGATCATTCGAAACCTGATTGAGAACGCCATCTTCTACACCGAGCGCGGCACGCTGCTGCTCAGCGCCCGTCGAAGCGGTGATCGGCTTCGGATCGATGTTTTGGACACCGGCATTGGCATTCCGGAAAGCAAGCTGACGGATATCTTTGAGGAGTTTTATCAGGTCAAAAATCCGGCGAGAAACCACAAGCAAGGACTTGGACTAGGCCTCGCCATTGTAAAGCGCCTCGCGCGACTGATTGGAGCCGAAATTCAGGTGAGGTCACGGGAAGGGCGCGGGTCGGTTTTCACTGTGTGGCTCCCTGCCAGTGCTGCGAGTTCTACTCTTTCCATCTACTCAGAGGGCGGCGACCCTATCGCCGGGCGACACATAATGTTGGTTGAGGACAATCCCGAGGTTCGCATTGGATTCCAACTTCTCCTTGAATCATGGAATTGCACGGTTTCCTCTGCTGAATCGGGGGAACAAGCCCTTGAAATCGGCAAGCAAGAGGGATGGCGGTTCGATGCGATCATCGCTGATCACCGGCTCGGTGTGGGAATGTCTGGCACACAAACCGCCATCCAAATCGCCGCACATGCAGGCCGGTCGATCCCCACCCTGATCGTCACCGGAGACACCGCGCCCGAACGCATTGTTGAAATTCATGTCAGCGGATTCGAGATCATGCACAAGCCCGTCGCGCCGGACGACTTGTCTCTTCGAATGACGCAGCTTTTTCGATGACCAGCCGAGGCGGTGCGCGCGCGGCGTGATGGCGGAGGGGCGCGCCTCGCTTCAGGAGGCCGCGGCTTTTTTGCGCGAGCGGGCGGGGTGAGCCGGCGCCAAGCGGCGGCAGGGGGCGGATTGGGAGGGGTCTGATCTCAGCGCGCCTTCTCATGGCTCCGGTCGAGCCACTGAGAGCCTTCGACCTTTGCACAAATATCCGTTCAGTTTTTCAATGAGTTACATTTGTACGACAATCTTAAGTTTTGCACGTCTGGCAGGATGTCGGCTTTCTAAGAGCCCGTCCGCGAACATGTTGAGTCCTATGAGTTCACTTGTGATTCCATGGGTCAGCACGATTCGTTGGGAGCTGGCCGATGTGGACGGACGAAAATCGGGGTCGCTATGACCGGAGCAAGTTGCGTTATCCGAGCGATTTGACCGACGAGGAATGGGCGCAGGTGGAGCCGCTGCTGCCTCCGGCCAAGCGCGGCGGCGCCAAGCGCACGGTGAACCTGCGCGAGGTGGTCAACGGTCTCCTCTACGTGCTCAGCACGGGCTGCCAATGGCGAGCGATCCCGCAGGATTTGCCGCCAAAGAGCACGGTCTACGACTATTTCGACCTTTGGGATTGGGATGGGACGCTCAACCGCATCCATTGGGAGCTTTACGTCAAATGCCGCGAACAGGCGGGACGCGAAGCGAGCCCGACAGCGGCCATCATCGACAGCCAAAGCGTGAAGAGCGCAGAAAAAGGGGGGCCTGCATCGACCCTTGCGGCTATGACGCGGGCAAGAAGATCAAGGGCAAGAAGCGACATATCCTCGTCGATACGCAGGGCTTGCTGATGCACGCGCTCGTGCACCCGGCCGACATTCAGGACCGCGACGGCGGCGTGCTGGTGATGGCGACGTTGTTTGGGGCTTTCCCGTTCCTGTTGAAGCTCTACGCCGACGGCGGTTATCAAGGGCCGGAGTTTCGAACGGCTATCGACAAGGTGATCGCCGACGTAAACGTCGAGATCGTCAAGCGCTCAGATCAGGCGCAAGGCTTCGTCGTTTTGCCCAAGCGCTGGATCGTGGAACGGACGTTCTCATGGCTTGGCAGATGCCGCAGGCTCGCCAAGGACTGGGAATGCCTGTCGCGCAGGGCGCTGGCCTTCCTGCGCCTCGCCTCCATCCGCCTCATGCTGCGAAAGCTATGCAATCCAGCGTGATCCTTCCGGACAGACTCTAAGAGACGGGCGAGGCCCGCGATAGGGCGTCATCGTCCGCCCGTAACCCGAAGGCGACATGCGCCGGCATGTCGTTCGTTAATGGTGCACGAAGGTCGTCTCTGACTCTACGAGTTGCGATTCGGGTTGGAGAGCAAGATAGGTGAGTGAGACTGCGAACATCACCAGGGCCCCAATAGCGGTTAACCACCAATCGCGAAGGAATTTCTTCATGGTTGCGCTCTTCCAAGAGAGAGGTGCCCGTAGTCGTTTTTCCTCGGTCTCGTTTTGCCGCTCACTTGATGCCCGTCAACCCGCCGCTGGCGCCCATGGCGCGACACGATGATTTCCTGCACTGGCGCGATGAGACTTTGAGACCTTGACAACTGCAGGTTGAATGAACGGACGAATGCCGAGCGCTACAATTTACTCGCAAGGCGCGTACAACCCCTCGCCCGCTGAGGCAACCCCTCGGAGCCGCATGAGCAGTCTCATGGAATAGTGAAGAGACAGGTGGCCAACAGGTAACCTATTGCTCCTCCAAGCAGTAATCCGGCCAAGATGTCGCTTGGATAATGATGTGCGGTGGCGACTCGTGACCAAGCCATGCAACAGAGCATCGCCGTCGCTGAACCAATCATTGAGGGCCAAGCAATAACTATCGGAACCAGCACGCCACTCAGGGTCATGGCGTGGCCGCTTGGAAAAGAGTACTGATCAAGCGTTTTAAGCAAAGGCGGAAGGTGAGGAGCTTGAATAAAGGGTCGTAGGCGCCTGCACCAGCGTTTGATGACGGGGTAGATACAATGTATCGCAGCTGCGTTCACACACGCCGGAAGCACCATGCGTAAGCCAGAGGATCCCCAAGTGTAGAAGATGCTGCCAGCGAGAACCGGATAGAGCCAACCGTTGCCCAGCTGGCTAATGAATATCGCCGCATCGCGGCCGCCTTTCGATCTCGCACTTTTCGAGGCCAGCCGAACCAGTTCAAGGTCGGCCTCCAACAATTTCTCACATCGAGGCCTCAACCAAACGGCTGTTCTCGATAGCTTCGTTCCTGCGACAGGCGATTGCGGCGTCGCCGTGGGGTTCGACATGCCGGATTTCCCCGTTTGAACCACTTCTCAACAGACGCTACGAAACTATCTTTGCTCACTTCGCCGCGCCGCACAAGCTTGGGCGTAATTCCAATCGGGATTGGACTGGGATTTCCAGGTTGACTTTAGAGATTACGCTGTTTTTAAAGAGATTAGCTTCTCTGGGCGTTCTGGCTTGAATGTGTGCGCTGCATTCAAAAGGATGGTTAGGTTGTCTTATTCGTCTCGCTAGATGCGCTGCCCCGACGCCGACAATGGCCTCGTTTGGCGGAGTCAGCTTGGTCCAATAGGCTCATCGAAGGAATAGCCGAAGGTGCGCATGGTGCGGATGGGATCCTTCTCGCGGCCTTTAATCAGCGCCTTTCGCAAACGTCCGACATGCACATCCACCGTGCGCTCGTGGATTTCTGCCGACACTCCCCAGACGCTGTGAATCAATTGCGCGCGCGTAACCGCACGACCTGGCTTTTCCATGAGGAATTCTAAAAGGCGAAACTCGATCGGACCAAGGTGGATTTCACGGCCGGCCCGGTGAACGCGGCGCGTCTCGCGGTCGAGGTCGATGCCGCCAGCGGTTAATCGGCTCGCAACCCGCTCCGGGCGGTAGCGCCGCAGTAGAGCGCGCCCGCGCGCCATGAGTTCGAGCATCGAGAACGGCTTGACCACGTAGTCATCCGCGCCGGCCGAGAGGCCGCTCACACGCTCGCTTTCTTCGCCGCGCGCGGTTAGCATGATCACCGGCATGTCTGGAATGTCGTCGCGCGCCCGAAGCCTGCGGCATATCTCCAACCCAGACACGCCCGGTAACCTCCAGTCGAGTATAACTAGATCGGGCGCCGCTTGAGCGAGGCGCGGCTCAACCTCGTCGCCGCGATCTAAAGACTCTGCGATAAAACCTTCCGACTGGAGATTATAAACAAGCAGCGTCGCGAGCGCAGTATCGTCTTCGACCACAAGAACGCGCGGTGGGCGGTCGGTAATCGTTTGACGCAATACGGCGGGACGCAATTCATTCATCGCAAAAGGCTTATTCCCCTGGCTCCGGTCCCACAAAATGCAGTGACAAGGGCCATCCCGGATGTTAGAACAAATAGCGAACGCACTGCTTTCCCCGAGGTCCGTGTGATGGCCGATTTCCCCACCTCTCTCCTCGACTTCCAACGCCGTTTCGCCGATGACGCGGCTTGCGCGGCGTGGCTTGACAAGGCGCGCTGGCCCTCAGGCTTCCGTTGTCCCGCCTGCGCCCATGAAAAGGGCTGGCCGCACGGCGGAAAGCGCTTCACTTATGAGTGCGCCAACTGCGGCAAGCAGACCTCTGTCACGGCGGGGACGATCATGCACGCCTCCAAGCTGCCTCTGACCGTCTGGTTTTGGGCCGTCTATCTTATGGCCACGCACTCCAATGGCGTCTCGGCGCTACAGCTGCAAAAGCAGCTGGCGCTCGGCTCCTATAAGTCGGCGTGGCTGCTGTGCGCCAAGCTACGCCGGGCCATGTGCGATCCAAACCGCAATCCGCTCGGCGGGCTCGTCGAGGTCGACGAAACGGAAATTCCCTTGCGTAGTAAGGACGACCCGCTCACCGGCGGCGGCGGTCGCTCCGCTCAAGGCAAAATGCTCGTCGCGGGCGCGGTCGAAATCGGCGACGGCGGGCCGGGCCGTATTCGTCTGGCCGCGATCCGCAACTTCTCCGCCGCGTCGCTGCATGGTTTCATCGGCGCCCACGTGGAGAAAGGCGCGACGATCAAAACCGATGGCTGGGCGGCTTATCCGGGCGTTCCCGATGTCGTCCATGAACCTCACGTGGTCGGGAGCATGGCCGCCCATGTCCTGCTGCCCTGGACCCACCGCGTGTTTTCCAACCTCAAGACATGGGCGCTCGGCGTCTATCACGGCCTGCGCAGGCCGCATCTGCAATCCTACCTCGACGAGTTCGTCTTTCGCTTCAACCGCCGCCGTTCTCGCCACGCGGCCTTCAGCTCGCTGCTGTCCATCGCTCTCGCGGCAAAACCAATCACCTACAATATGTTGATCGAACCGGAGCCAGCGGCATAAGCCTTCATCGCAATATCTCGCGCTGTCGCAAATTCCCTCGAGCGTCATTGACCGCATGGATAACTGCTCCATTCCGGCATTTCCCACAAGCATGAGCTTAACCTTAAATTGTGGATAAAAGTCCGTCGGAATAGCGACTTCGATCACCCAGGCTCATTGATTGAGATACAACGCGACGGCTGCGGCTATGCAGACGGCGGAGAAAAAGTTGAGCGGTGTCCGAGTTTCGGGCTTGCCTCAATCCAACATCTACAGCGCTTTGGCCCAAACGTCTGGTCTTGGCGCGTCGCTGCCGCGCGAGAAAGCGCGTGAGACGGCGGCAATGTCGGGGCGAGCGGACTCGTCTTCACAAAGAGCACGCGGCGCAGTTTGACCCAGTGCTGAAGTCGCGGTCGCGAGCGGTTGGACGTGAGAGGCTCGCTCGCACTCCAGAGTTGAGGTTCGATGCTATGTCGTTTTTGTCTCCCGTAAAGCTTGTATAGCCGCATACATGCAACCATGTGTACAAAATAGGCGGCGCTTTCTTGGACATTCCTGCGCTCCGCTTATGCGATCTTCTTCGAAGGCGTGTCGGTGCAAAAGAGACAAAATGAGCAACATCAATATCAGCAGTAGCGGCGCCCGTCTTCGGGGCATTGTGTGGGTCGTCGGCGCGGTCGCTCTACTTTTCACCCTGATTTCCTTGGCCCCGGTCATTTCGCACTTGGGCTAAGGTCGCAAGCGCCGGCGTGGCCGTCGTGAAGATTCAAGCGCGCCCAACGGGCGCTCAATGAAAATCCTCAGGACGTACGCGTGACGTGAGCGCGCCCACCGAACTAGGCCCCAATTTATTGCGGGGGCGCACCACAACACGCCGCGCGGCGAACCCTGCGCGGCTTTTTCCTATCCGCTGCTATCTACCATTCACGCTCATCATCGGTTATCGGGATTCACGCTCTGCGTGCTGTTTGGTGTAACAATTCTGTATGAACATTTTCCAGTCTTGGCAGCTATGGGCGATTCTCTCGGCCGCATTCGCCGCGCTAACCGCGATCTTCGCAAAGATCGGTATCGAGAACGTCAATTCTGACTTTGCTACTTTCGTCCGCACAATCGTCATACTGTGCGCGCTAGGCGCAATTTTGATCGGCACAGGCCAGTGGCAGCCGCTGGCCTCGGTTTCCAGCCGGAGCTACGTCTTCCTTGTGCTTTCTGGACTTGCCACTGGCGGGTCATGGATTTGCTACTTCCGCGCACTTAAGATCGGGGACGCGGCGCGGGTCGCCCCAATCGACAAGTTGAGCGTTGTCCTAGTCGCGATATTTGGCGTCGCCTTTTTGGGTGAGCGGCTGTCACTCCCGAATTGGCTCGGGGTCGCGTTCATCGGGGTCGGAGCGATCCTCGTCGCTTACAAGAGCTAGTCGACAGAATCCGACACTTGGCGCCCGCCGATGACGCGCCCTTGGCTCCCCAAGCGCGTCCCCGGAAACGGACGTTTGGAACCGCTGCAGAGGGTGGTTTGTCGCCATTGGCGATCACCGCCACAGAATGACCGGAATTGCCGGTCAAAGCGCACCGCGCGGATAAGCAGGGGGCGCCGACCTCTGCATATTATTGTCGAAACCAGCGCGAAGTGAGACTGCGAGACCGCGTGGATGTTACCGAGTTTGGCGCCGGGCAAGCGCCGCGCGGCGACGGCCCGAGCTTGCAAATCGAGCCGTGACAGCAATCTCAGCTCAGCAGAGACGTTAAGCAGTTTATGCTGGAGTATTCTCTGGTCGGGCAACAGGACATGGGAAACTTCAAAATCATGATCATGCACGATGGGATTGCCGATGCCGGCGAAAGTAACGAGGGAGCTCTGCGTGGGCTTCGGTCGGGGCGTCTCAACCGCCGGTCGTTTCTGCTCGGGTCCGCCGCCAGTCTCGGCGCGCTAGGGCTCGCGGGTTGCGCGACGTCCGACGGCATGATCCCAGCCGAGGTGGCGGCGCTTTACGGGCCGGTGCCCAACGAGAAATTCCCGATCCCGGCGGTCGATCTCAGAAAGGTCGATCCGAAATATTATCGCCGGGTAGTGCGCTACGAAACCAAGGAAGCGCCCGGCACGATCATCATCGATCCCGCCAATTACTATGTTTACCGCATCGAAGGCGAGGGGAACGCCACCCGCTATGGCGCCAATGTCAGTCGCCCCGGCTTCCTATGGAGCGGTGACGCCTATGTCGGGCGCAAGGCCGAATGGCCCACCTGGACGCCGCCCAAGGAAATGATCGCGCGCCAGCCCGAGGCGCGCAAATATGCTGGCGGCATGCCGGGAGGTCTGGAGAATCCGCTCGGCGCCCGCGTGCTCTATCTCTATCAGAACGGGCGCTACACGGTCTGCACGATCTACAGCACCAGCGACCCCGAGACGATCGGGACCGGCGTTACGAGCGGCTGCACCGGCCTCCTCAGCCAGGACATGATCCACCTCTATTCACGAACGCCGATCAAGACGAAGGTGCTCGTCCTGCCGGCATAGCCAACCGCGTCAACCCCCGGTCCAGGCGCCGCCGGTGCGGGCAACGCAAAGAACAGGGCCGTTCGTTAAAGTCATGGCGATTGTGGGGGGTGGCGGTCACTTGTCGTCGCCGACCGTTTCGAAAACATGATCGCCACCCAGTAGCGTCCGCGCCAGTCCATAGGCCCCGTTGAATCGCGGAAAGCCGCGCCCTTCGGACGCTTGCTTCCCCATCAGCGGCTCGATAGTTTGGCTTCGGGCGGCTCTCCAGCTTAGGCAGAGCATCTTGTGAGCTTCAGCACTGTCATACCGGGCGTGTTGTGTGTTGGGTCCGCGTTACCCGATCCTCCGTTCGAGTTCAGGGAGGCCAATGAGCCTCGCGGGTTCGACGTCGAGCTGACGCAGGCCATCGCCGCCGAGCTTGGCTTGGCATGGCGGCTAATCCCTTATACCGGCGCCGATTTCAACGGCATCTTCGGCGGGCTCGCGGGCGGGATATGGGATTGCGTTGCGTCAGGCGCGACGATCACGCCCGAGCGCGAGCAATTGGCGTCCTTCTGCGCGCCTTATGTGCGCTCCGGTCAGAGCCTCGTTTGCAACATCGAGGAGACGCCGCACGTCAGATCCGTCGACGATCTGAACGGGATGATCCTCGGCGTGCAGCACGGCAATACATCAGAGCCCGTGTCGCATCGCTTAAAAGTTGAGGGCCGGATCGCCGAGGTGCGCACTTACGCCTACCACGACATCGGCGTGATGTTAGACGACTTGGCCGCTGGCAAAATCGGCGGGGTTATGAAGCTCACCCCCGTGATGCGCTGGATGATCAAGGACCGACCCCGATTGCGCGTGGTGCAGGAAGGGATAACGGACGAGAGGCTCGGCATCGCCGTCCGCTTGGGCGACAAGGTTTTGCTCGAGGCGATAAACAAGGCTCAGGCGCGACTGCAGGATAGCGGCGCGCTTCAACACTTGGCGCAAAAATGGCTTCGCGCGTAATCCCTTGCGTCCACCTCTTCACAGGCGCTGACGGCCGCTCCCACGTGGAGCGCAAAGAACTTCCTCTTGGGGCCGCATGGCTGCCCAAGATGGCGCACTTCGAGGAGACGCCGGCTGGATCTGCGCTCGACTGGCACACGGCGCCCTGCGAGCAATATGTCATCACGCTGTCCAGCACGCTGGAATTCACCACGCGCGACGGCGAGACGTTCATACTCCGTCCGGGCGATATTCTCTTGGCGTCCGACACGTCGGGAACGGGACACCGCTGGCGTCTCATCGACGATCAACCCTGGCGGCGGCTTTATGTCGAGCTCGACGCCTTCGTCTCTTCTTCAGGCGACCGTTGAGAGCGACGGGCGCCGGGCTTCGGGGTGACGCGCTTCGTTTGCGGCGCGAGCGAAAGGCCATGAATTACGCGATCAAGACTGAAATTCGTGACGCGCGGGCGACGACATTCTCATTCGCCGCGCAAAAGACGATGTATGGAGGCAAGCACATCGCTGAAGGCGACACGATCTTTCTCTTCGCGAGCGAGACGGAAGGAGGGAATGGCCTCATCGCGCGCGGCGTCGTGACTTCCGCTGACCTCCTCCCCAGAACTCCTGGCGTGGAACGGCAAACGCCGCGAGTGAGCCTTGCCGTGAAACGCGCCGCCCTGGCGAAGCGCCCGCTGGGACGAAAGGAGCTCAAACCTTATTCCGACTGGAACGACGGGCGGCCCGAGACCGAGCTTAACTTCAAATTCTATCGTCAGGCGACGAACAAGATCGTCGGCATTTCCGATGAAACTGCGGCGTTCCTCGGCGGATTCTTCTAGCCCCCGAGGCGCCGAGCTCGCGGGTTCCTCTACCTTATGGGCCTCGAACCTCGGCTCACGCGTCTCAGCATCGACGCGCTCTTGCGCCTGCGCTATGAGGCAGAAATCACGCGTCTCACCAGGAAACCGTCCGTGCGTCCATCTCTTCTCGCCCTCCTTGCGCTCTTCGCCGCGCTCCTGGCGCAGCCCGCGCGCGCCGCCGACACGCTCCGGCTCGCGCTGCAGGCGACCGGCACGACGGTCTGGGAAATGGCGGTGGTCTCGGCCTATGGCCTCGACAAGGAGGCGGGGCTCGATCTGAAAATCACCGAGCTCGCCGCGACCGAGGCCGGCAAGATCGCGCTCATCGGCGGCTCCGCCGACATCATCGTCTCCGATTGGCTCTGGGTCGCGCGCGAGCGGGCCGGCGGGCACGGCCTCGTCTTCTATCCGGCCTCGACCGGCATCGGCGCCGTCATGACGAGGGATCCGGCGATAAAGAGCGTCAAGGACCTCGCAGGCAAAAAGCTCGGCGTCGCCGGCGGGCCGCTCGACAAGAGCTGGCTTTTTCTGAAAGCCGATGCGTTGAAGCATGGCGTTGATCTCGAGAAGAGCGCGACGATCGCCTATGGCGCGCCGCCGCTGCTCAGCGAGAAAGCCGCGCAGGGCGAGCTCGACGCGGTGCTCGAGTTTTGGAATTTCGCGCTCGATCTCGAGGCGCGTGGTTTTCGCCGCGCGATCGAGATGGCCGATGTCGAGAAGGCGCTCGGCGCAACCGGCGATCCCGTCGTGACCGGCTATGTGTTCGACGAGAAATTCGCGGGCGCGCACGGCCCGGCGCTAGCGCGTTTTTTCACGATGATGAAGAAGGCGAAGACGCTCATCGCCAGCAGCGACGAAGCCTGGGCCAAGGCCGCCGCGCGCTTGTCGGTAAAAGACAAGGCGACGCTCGATCTCTATCGCAAGCGCTATGTCGAAACCCTGCCCAAAGGCTCAGCTCCAGAGCAGGAGACGGACGCCGCAAAACTCTTCGCGGTGCTCGCCGCGACGGGCGGCGAGGCGCTGGTCGGGCCCGCCAAGACGCTGCCGCCCGGAACCTTCTACAAGGCGGCGCCTTGATCCGGCTGCTCTCCTTCTTAGCAATGCTGGCGCTGTGGCAGGGGGCGGCGCTGTTGAGTGATCCGCGCCGTCTCCCGGGGCCTCTGCCGGTGCTTGCGGCGGTCTTCGACGAAGCGCGCTCGGGCGCCCTCTTCGCCAATCTCGGCGTGACTCTGGCGCGCGTCGCCGCGAGCTTCACGCTGGCGATGACGCTCGGCTCCGTTCTCGGCTATTGGATGGGGCGGCGTCGCTTGGCCGACAAGATCCTCGATCCCTGGCTCGTCGCGCTTTTGAACCTGCCGGCGCTGGTGGTGATCGTTCTCGCCTATCTCTGGGCGGGATTGACCGAGGCCGCGGCGATCGGCGCCGTCGCGCTGAACAAGCTCCCCGGCGCGATGGTGCTGGCGCGCGAGGGCGCGCGCGCGCAGGATCCGTTGCTCGACGAAATGGCCGAGGCCTTTCGCTTTCCCGTTGCGGCGCGGCTTCGCCATGTCGTGCTGCCGCAGCTTGCGCCTTATCTCGCCGCGGCGACGCGCTCGGGCCTCTCGCTCGTGTGGAAGATCGTGCTGATCGTCGAGCTCCTGGGCCGCCCGAACGGGATCGGCTTCAAGATCTATACGGCCTTTCAGCTTTTCGACGTGCGCATGCTGCTCGCCTATGCGCTGCCCTTCGTGGCGCTGATGCTCTGCGTCGAAACTTTTGTCGTGCAGCCCTTCGAGCGGCGCGTCGCGCGCTGGCGATAAAATGCTGCTCGACGTCGACATCGCTTCAAAAGAATTTTTGGGCGCGGACGGACGCAGGACCAAGGTCATCGCCGATTTGCGCTTTGCCGTGGCGCGCGGCGAGGCCGGCGCGCTCGTCGGTCCGTCGGGATGCGGCAAGACGACGCTTTTGCGCATCATCGCCGGCTTGGACGCGGATTTTTCGGGCAAGGTCGATCTGCCCCGGGGAAGCCGGCTCGGCATGGCCTTTCAGGAGCCGCGGCTCCTTCCCTGGCGCAGCGTCTTCGACAATCTCAAGATCGCCGCGCCGCAGGCGAGCGCCGAAGAGATCGACCGGCTGCTCGCCGACTTTGATCTCGCCGCGCATCGCGACGAGTTTCCGGGGCGTCTGTCGCTGGGGCTTGCGCGCCGCGCCGCGCTCGCCCGCGCGCTCGCCATCCGCCCCACGCTCCTGCTTCTCGATGAGCCGCTCGTCTCGCTGGACGCAGCGCTGGCGTTGGAGCTGCGCGAGCGCATCGCGCAACTCATCGACGAAACGCATGTGACGACGCTGATCGTGACCCATGATTTGAATGAGGCCATCGCGCTCGCCGACCGGATATTCATCCTTACCTCCCGGCCCACGCGCGTCGCGGCGACGCTCCACGTAGAGACCCCTCGCGGCAAGATGACGGAAGCGCAGGCGCGCGATTATGCGGAAGCGGCGCGGGCCGCGATCAGCCGGTTGCGGGGGCCTTAGCGAAGGGCGTCCCTCCCCCGTGCATAATTACCCTCGCAAGGGGGAGGGATGCGCCTCCCCAACGCTCGAACGACTCCGTTCAGCAGCCGACCACGCCGCTCGTCTCCACGATGTTGAGTCCCGCGAAAAAAATTCCCTTTTTTGAGGCTTGCTCGGACAGCGCCCACCAATTGTCCACGTCTTCCCGCGCGATCAGGTCTGCGTCCGCGCATTGATGGGCGACTTTCCGAACGTCGAAGATCACATCGGCCTCTTCGAGCTTGTTGGTCCAGTAGGCGTGCACATGCGTTTTCAGCTGCTCGACTCCGCATCCGTTCATCAAGGACGCCAGCTCGCGTCCGATGAGCCGGTTGCGGATGGAGCGCTGGAAGAAGCCGGCGATCTGGCCGCTGTCGTCGAGTTCGCCGTTGAACAGGATGAAGGTTTCCCAATCTGGCTCGCAGGCGACGATGCGACCGCCCTTCTTAACGACGCGGGCCATTTCCTTCAGCACGGCCGCCGGCGCCTCCACATGTTGCAAGGAGCGATCGATCCGCGCGGCGTCGACGGCCCGGTCTTCAAGCGGGAGCTTTTGGGCGTCTCCGAGAAAAAACTTTACGTTCGGCGCCGATCCCGCCCGCTCTTTCGCAATGGCGATGAAATTCTCGCTCCGATCCACGCCGATGAAATCTGTGGTGGGATATTGGCCCGCGAGTCGGATCAGGTCCAATCCGGTCCCGCAGGCGACATCGAGGATGACTTGTCCAGGCTCTATCTTCAGCGACTCCCATGAATGAGCCTTATAGGCTTTGAAGAAGGGGAGGTCGTTCGCGAAGTCTAGACAATGGACAAGCTTGTCGAAGAGCTCGCTGTCCGCGTCGCGAAATCCGCTGCCGATGTTTTTTGTCATCTGTTTCTCGTCGGCTCCCATGGGAGTATTCTCAACCGAACGGGCTTCTCGTCAATTGGCCGCCAAAGGCGGAAAAGGATAGCGCATCGTCGGCCTCGGGGCCAGGAACCGGAGCCGTAAAGCGCTGTCTCGTCCGCGTCCAATTGTCATTGTTGCCCAGATTCTCCACGTCACTATGCTAGGGCGGCCAAGGAGGGCGGCATGACTAATCGATTCATTCGTTTCTTCGACGAGGTCGGCATCGAGGACGTGCCGCTCGTCGGCGGCAAGAACGCGTCTCTCGGCGAGATGTACCGCCAGCTGACGGCCAAGGGCATTTTGGTGCCGAATGGTTTTGCGATCACGGCGGAAGCCTATCGCCACGCGCTCGACTCCGCCCACGCCTGGCCGGCGCTCGAAGAGGCGCTTTCTGGATTAGACGTCACGAATGTCCAAGATCTCGCGCGCCGCGCCAAGAAAGCGCGCGAGATCGTGTGCGGCGCCGGCCTGCCGGATGCGCTCGCCGAGCAAATTCGCGAAGCACTGGCGAGGCTCGGCGAGGAGTATGGCCCGGAGCTTTCCGTCGCCGTGCGCTCCTCGGCGACGGCCGAGGACCTGCCCAGTGCGAGCTTCGCCGGCCAGCACGAGAGCTATCTCAACGTGCGCGGCGAGGTGGGCGTGCTCGAGGCCGTCGTGCATTGCTTCGCGAGCCTCTTCACAGACCGAGCGATCCGCTATCGCGTCGACAATGGCTTCGATCACTTCAAGGTGTTCAATTCCGTCGGCGTCATGAAGATGGTGCGCTCGGACATCGCGGCCTCGGGCGTACTGTTCACGCTCGACACGGAAACCGGATTCGAAGACGTGGTGTTTCTCACCGGCGCCTACGGGCTTGGCGAGAATGTTGTCCAGGGCGCCGTCGATCCGGATGAATTCTATGTCTTCAAGCCGACTTATCGTGCGGGCAAGAGAAGCGTGCTGAAGCGCGAGCTCGGGGCGAAGAAGCTCAAGATGATCTTCTCGGAAGGCGGGTTGGCGACGACGCGCAACGTGCCAACCGACGCGAAGGAGCGCCAGAAGTTCTGCCTGAGCGACGAGGAAGTTTTGGCGCTCGCGGGGCAGGCGATCGCGATCGAGGACCATTACAGCGCTGTCGCCGGCCAAAAACGGCCGATGGACGTGGAATGGGCGAAGGACGGGCTCGACGGGCGTCTTTACATCGTCCAGGCGAGGCCCGAAACCGTCGCCTCGCGCCGCGACCGCAACTCGCTCGAGACCTATCGGATCGAAAGCCGCGGTCCGGTGAGGATCGAGGGGAGGGCGGTCGGGACCAAGATCGCGGTCGGGCGCGCGCGCGTCATCGGGAATTTGAGCGAATTGTCGCAATTCGTCCCGGGCGAAATCCTCGTCGCCGACTCGACTTCGCCCGATTGGGGCACGGTGATGAAATCATCTGCCGGCGTCGTCACCAATCGCGGCGGCCGCACCTGCCATGCGGCGATCGTCGCGCGCGAGCTCGGCATTCCGGCGATTGTCGGCGCCGACGGCGCGACGCGCGTGATCCATACGGGCGAGGTCATTTCCGTCTGCTGCGCCGAGGGAGACGTCGGCCGCGTCTATGAGGGCGAGATCGGTTATTCGATCGAACGCACCGATCTCTCGCAACTGCCGCGTCCCAAGACGCATGTGATGCTCAATGTCGGCAATCCCGAGGTCGCCTTCGGGCTCGCGGGCCTGCCGAACGACGGGGTGGGTCTGGCGCGCATGGAGTTCATCGTCGCCGAATTGATCAAGGCGCACCCCATGGCCTTGGTTCATCCCGAGCGGATCGCTGACGAAGAGCAACGCGTGGAGATCGCGCGATTGACGGCGAATGACCGAAGCCCGACGGAATTTTTCGTGCGGCGGCTGGCCGAGGGGGTCGCGACGATCGCCGCCGCCTTCTATCCCAAGCCTGTCGTGCTGCGCATGTCCGACTTCAAGAGCAATGAATATGCGCAGCTCCTCGGCGGACGCGCCTTCGAGCCCTTGGAGGCCAATCCGATGATCGGCTTTCGCGGCGCGTCGCGCTATGCGCATCCGGCCTACAAGGAGGGCTTCGCGCTCGAATGCGCCGCGATGAAGCGCGTGCGCGACGAGATGGGCCTTACGAACGTCAAGCTGATGATCCCCTTCTGCCGAAGGGTCGAGGAGGCCGAACGCGTCCTTGCGACCATGGCCGAGTTGGGCCTGAAGCGCGGCGAGAACGGGCTCGAAATCTATGTGATGTGCGAGATCCCGAACAATGTGCTCCTGATCGACGAGTTCTCCAAGCATTTCGACGGCTTCTCGATCGGCTCGAACGATCTGACGCAGCTCACGCTCGGCGTCGATCGCGATTCCGAGATCGTCGCCTTTGACTTCGACGAGCGCGATCCCGGCGTCATGGAGATGATCCGTCTCTCGGTGGAAGGCGCGCGCCGCAACCATCGCCATTCCGGCATTTGCGGCCAGGCGCCCTCGGACTATCCGGAGATCGCCGAGTTCCTGGTGCGGCTCGGCATCGATTCCATCAGCCTCAACCCCGATACGGTCCTCGCGACGACGCGACGGATTCTGGAGCTGGAGAAGGCGTTGGGGAGGGGGAAACGAGAGTAGCCCGGGCTTTTGCCAGCGCAGCTTTTGCCTAAAAAAGTGGCGCCGCGTTACGGCGGGCTTGCGTTAGATGGAATAGAGGGCGCGCGAGGATTGCTCGCGCGGCGCCTGGAGAGCAGGATCATGAAAATTTCCGCGCGCAATGCGCTTCCTGGCAAGATCGTCGAGATCAAAAAGGGCTCGACCACCGCGCATGTCGTGGTGGACGTAGGCGGGACGCGGGTCACCGCCTCGATCACCAATGAGTTCGTCGACGAGCTCGGCCTCAAGGTCGGCGACGCGGTCCACGCCGTGGTCAAGTCCTCCGACGTGATGATTGCGGTGGCGTGACGGCGACGCGCCGCGCCATCTCGATTTGATCAGGCGGCTTCGTCGAGTGCCTGCTCCAACGCCCGCATATCGATGATCGGCCGGGCAAGGCGTCGCGGCGACCCCCTGGCGGCGAGCGCCGGCGCCTTGACGCGCGCGGCGTCGATCGCAGCCTCCATCTCGAAGCGTCGCAGCAGCGCCATCAGCCGGTCGAGCTCGCCGTCATTCACCTGTTCGCATCTCGCGAGCACGCGCTCGATCATCGCGAGGCGCAGCTCTGCCTTCTCCTCGCTTGGGCTCGAGGCGGCGACTTCGCTGAGGGCTTCGAGGGCGGCGCGGAACGCCGGCAGAAATTTAGGCGGGAGGCCCGCTTTCGCATAGAGCGCCGCAAAGCCCGCGCCTCTGAACGCGCTGAGCTGTCCGGCGACGCGCGCTTCGGAAAGGCCGGAGAGCTCGACGAGCGCCGCCTCGAAGAGATCGCGCCTTCCGCTGAGCAGGGCGCGCAACACGAGGCTCGCCGTGAGCTGGCCGCTTCGGCGCAGATGCGAGACGAAGGCGCGCAGACCCTTGCCGCCCGACCCGCTTGCCGTATCCGCGACGATCGTCACATTCGCCTTGTCGCGCGCTTCGCGCGACAGGCGCTCGGCGCGTTCCGGCGACAGCCAGGCGCAATCGACGGCGAAAGCGAGGAGGCTCGAGGCCGTCGCCTGAACGAGCTGGCTTCTGATCGCGGCTGGCAAGAACGGGCGAGCCAGCAGCGCCTCGCGGATCTCGCCGTCGTCGCCGAAGCGCTCGAGCAGCCGGCGCATCGCGGCTTCGGTCAGATCGGCGCCGGGATTCATGACGAGCGTGATCGCCGCCTCGCGCGCGCCCAACTCGGCAAGCGCCGCCGCGACTCCGACAGGAACATGCGCGCGGCGCCCAATCGCGGTTTGCGCGAGAGCGTCGCCGACCGTGGCGCAATCGATCAGCTCGGCCTCCGACAGAAGCGGCGAACGCGATAGGATGGGCGCGGCGACGTCCGACTGGTCGTTTGCAAGCGCGGCGATGAGCGCGCGCGGCGCTTGGCGCGCGCTGGCCAGGGCGTCGGCGAGGGCGCGGCGCACGCGTGGCGACCGGTCGTCGGTAAGAGAGGCGAGCGCGATCTCGGCTTCGCGGCGGCTCGCGGGATCGAGCGCTGAATGCAGATAGGCCCTGGCGAGCGCGCTCGCGCCCTCGGTGCGCTGGGCCGCGCTTGCGCTCTGCGCCCATTTGAGAAAGTCGCCGACAATCATAGACGCGTTCTCCATTCGCATAGGGGCGGGCGCTGATCATGAAAGTTCAGGAAGGATGAAGATTCATGGTAAAGGGTGGTTTAACGCCAAGATGACAACAAAGAACGCGGCAAGCATGTCGTCAACGAGAAGCTGTCTCATCATCCCGAGAGTCAATTGCGCCGACGCGATGTTTACATCCGGCGCGGGCGCCCTCATCTTCGACTTTGCCGACGAGGAAGCAACGGAGCGGCATGCGCCGCTGCTTCGCCGCGCGCGCGAGGCGCAAGGGCCGTCGCGGCTCCTCGTCCGTCTTCCGGGGCTCGACGACCCCTTTTTCGACCCCGCTCTCGAGAGGCTGCGCGCGACGGCTCCGGACGGCGTCGTGTTGCAAGCGACCGAGGGCGCCGCGAGCGTCCAGCAGCTCGGCTCGCGGCTCGCGGTATTTGAGGCCGAAGCGGATGTCGCCGACGGCTCGACCCGCATCGTCGCCGAGCTCTCGACGCCCGCTGGCTTTCTTTCCTCCGCCACGCTGGCGCGCGCGTCGCGCCGACTTGAGGCTCTGCTTTTCGGGCGCGCCGCATTGGCCTTAGCGCTCGGAACGGACGAGGGTTCGGCTCCGGTCGAGAGCGCGCGCGCGCTGCTCGTCCTATCCGCCGCCGCCGCCGGGGTGAAGGCGTTCGACGCGCCCTGCGGCGATCCGGGAAAGCTCGAAGCAGAATGTCTTGCGGCGCGCCGCGACGGATTCTTTGGCAAATGCGCGGCGAACGAAGTAGATATCGGCGTCATCGAGAGGGTTTTCGCGGCCTCCAGCGCCGAGAAATCGCCCCATTCGCCACGCTAGCTCCCGCAATGAAACGCCTCGCGTCGCTCCTCTTGCTCTTCCTTGCGCTCCTGGCGCCGCATGTCGCCGTTGCGCAAAGCGCCGCGCGCGGCCATACGGGAAAGTCTGCGGGGGACGCGCCGGCCGGCGGCGTGCGGCTTTCCGCCGCGCTGACGCCCAACGACACGACGAACATCAAGGGCGTGCATTGGCGCGTCTTCGAGGAGCAGTCGCAAGCCGACGGCCCGCATCGACTCGTCGCGGAGTCGCGGGAGGCGACCCCGAGCTTCGCGCTGCCGGACGGCGCCTATGTCGTTCACGCCGCCTTCGGCCTTGCAGGCGCGACGAAACGCGTCGTCGTCGAGGGACGCGTCACGCACGAACGGATGATCATGAACGCCGGGGGCTTGAGGCTCATCGACAAGCTCGGCGACGCGACGATCCCCCCGCAGCGCCTCGCCATTTCGATCTATGTGCCGGAGCGCAACAATTCCGAGGCGAAGCTCGTGCTCGCCAATGCGCGCTCCGGCGAGGTCATCTCGCTTCCCGAAGGCCCCTACCACATCGTCGCAACCCTGCTCGACACGAGCGGCGCGGCGCCGGGCGAGAACAATGCGACCAATTCGGTCGTGACCACGGATCTGCGCGTGCCGGCGGGCAAGCTCATCGAGGCGACGTTGCGCCATCGCGCCGCGACGATCACGCTGAAGCTCGTCAATTCGCCGGGCGGCGAAGCGCTCGCCAACACGTCCTTTTCGGTGCTGACGCCCGGCGGCGACGTCATCCGAGAATTGATCGGCGCCTTTCCCTCGCTCGTGCTCGCCGAAGGCGAATATGTCGCGATCGCGCGCCACGACGGCAAGACTTATCAAAACAGTTTCAAGGTCGTCTCGACGAAGGATTCGGACGTCGAGATCGTCGTCGGCAAGAGCCTGCCCAAGCAGCCCGACTCGGTCGAGCCCGAAGGTTTGCAGTAGGCCTCGCCATCGCGCGCAATGACGGCTGCGTCCATCCGTCCAAAGTCTCAGCCGCCTGCGGTCGTTCCGCCAGAGAGGCCGAAAAGCGCGCGCAACAGGTCGCGCGCATAATCGCGCTCCTCGACCCAGAGCCAGGCGAACAGAAGCGCCGCCGCCGCGAGCGCGGCGAGGACGGTTGAAGCGCTGGGCGGTCGATAAGCCATGCTACTCGCGATACAACACGGCGCGCGCCGCGGCGACGATCTCTTCGATCGACGGAAGCGCGAGCTTTTCGAGATTGGCGGCATAGGGCATCGGCACGTCTTTGCCGGTGACGCGCGCGATGGGCGCGTCGAGCCAGTCGAAGGCCTCTTGCTGCACGCGCGCCGCGATCTCGGCGCCGATCCCGCAGCTGGGCCAGCCCTCCTCGATCGCCACGAGGCGATGCGTCTTCTGCACCGACTGGACGATCGTTGCGACATCCATCGGACGCAGCGAGCGAAGATCGATCACCTCCGCTTCGATCCCATCCCTGGCGAGCGCCTCGGCCGCGCCGAGCGCATAGGTCACGCCGATCGAGAAGGCGACGAGCGTCACGTCGCGGCCCGGTCGCGCGATCCGCGCCTTGCCGATCGGGACGAGGAAGTCGTCGAGCGCCGGCACATCCCCCGACTTGCCGTAGAGGATTTCGTTCTCGAGGACGACGACGGGGTTCGGATCGCGAATCGCGCTCTTCAAGAGCCCTTTGGCGTCGGCGGGATTCGATGGCGCGACCACCTTCAGGCCGGGCACTTGCGCGTACCAGGCCGAGTAATCCTGGCTGTGCTGCGCGGCGACGCGCGCGGCGGCGCCGTTCGGGCCTCGAAACACGATCGGGCAATTGATCTGGCCGCCCGACATATAGAGAGTCTTCGCCGCGGAGTTGACGATGTGGTCGATCGCCTGCATCGCGAAATTGAAGGTCATGAATTCGACGATGGGCTTTAAGCCCGCGAAGGCCGCGCCGACGCCGAGCCCCGCGAAGCCATATTCGGTGATCGGCGCGTCGACGACGCGGCGTGCGCCGAATTCCTGCAGCAGGCCCTGCGTGACCTTATAGGCGCCCTGGTATTCCGCGACCTCCTCGCCGAGCACGAAGATCGTGTCGTCGCGGCGCATTTCCTCGGCCATCGCGTCGCGCAGCGCTTCGCGCATCGTCATCTGCAGCATCCTGGTTCCGGGCGGAACCTCGGGCTCCGGCGCCTGTTTCGGCGCGGCAGGTCTTGCGACATGCTGAGCCGCGGGCGGCGCTTGCGCCTCGGGCGCAGCAGGCGCAGCTGTCGTTGCCGGCGCGGGAGCCGCCGTGGCGGGGGCCGGCGGCGCGGCGGGCGCCGGGTCCGTCACGGCTTCGCCTTCCAGCGCAATCACTGCGATGGGCGTGTTGACCGCGACATTCTCCGTGCCCTCCGGCACGAGGATGCGCGCCAGCACGCCTTCGTCGACGGCCTCGACCTCCATCGTCGCCTTGTCGGTCTCGATCTCGGCGACGACGTCGCCGGCCTTGACGGGGTCGCCCGCGCTTTTCAGCCATTTGGCGAGCTTGCCGCTCTCCATCGTCGGCGACAGCGCCGGCATGAGGATGTTGACGGTCATGCGTAGGAGCCCTGCAATTCAAAAGCGCGAAAGTCCCCGCGCCAACCCTTTCGCGCCATAGGGCGTCCTTTCGACGCCCGTTCTTCGAACGGGCTATGGCGGGAGAGGGAGCAAGCCCGGGCCTTCAGGGAGGTCTCGCTCAACGCTGGCCGTCCCCTCTCCTGCGAGTGCAGGGGAGGGAAAGGGAGCGGGCGAGAGCCGCCGCCAACCAGCCGCGTAATTCTTGGCGCCGTCACGTTCACGCCAGCACATCCGTATAAAGCTCGCTCGGATCCGGCTCTTTGTCGGCCGTCGCAAAATCCGAGGCCTCGGAGACGAGCTTGCGCGCCTCGGCGTCGATCCTCTTCAATTCGTTCTCCGGCACGCCGCCGGCGACGAGGCGCAGTCGCACCTGCTCGATCGGATCATGCTCCTCGCGCATGCGCGAGACTTCATCCTTGGAGCGATATTTCGCCGGATCCGACATGGAATGGCCGCGATAGCGATAGGTCTGCGCCTCCAGGATGTAAGGGCCATTTCCCTTGCGGGCCCAGTCGATCGCCTCTCTCGCCGCGGCGCGCACGGCGCGCACGTCCATGCCGTCGACCTGCGCGCCCGGAATGTTGAAGGCGACGCCGCGCTTGGCGAAATCGGACTGCGCCGAGGAGCGCTCCACCGAGGTGCCCATCGCATACCGGTTGTTTTCGACGATAAAGACGACCGGCAAGCGCCAGAGCTCCGCCATGTTGAAGGTCTCGTAGACCTGGCCCTGATTGGCGGCGCCGTCGCCAAAGAAGGTCAGCGACACCCGGTCCTCGCCGCGATAGCGATTGGCGAAGGCGACCCCGGCGCCGATCGGGACGGGCGCGCCGACGATGCCGTGCCCGCCATAAAAATTCTTCTCGCGCGAGAACATGTGCATCGAGCCGCCCTTGCCCTTGGAGACGCCGTGGCGACGTCCCGCGAGCTCGGCCATCACGGCCTTCGGGTCCATGCCGCAGGCGAGCATGTGGCCGTGGTCTCTGTAGGAGGTGACGAACTGGTCGCCGTCTTTCGTCGCCATCTTGACGCCAATGACGACCGCCTCTTGGCCGATGTAAAGATGACAGAAGCCGGAGATGACGCCCATGCCATAGAGCTGCCCCGCCTTCTCCTCGAAGCGGCGAATGAGCAGCATATCGCGATAGGCGGCGCGCTCCTCGTCGAGCGTGAAGGGCGGCGCAGCCTGTGGGGAAGTCTCCGTGCCGGCCGTCATCGTTCCCCCGCTGCAAAGTCCGCTTCAGGCGAACATAGACCAAGAGCCGCCTGAAAACGAGCCGCGGCGTTCGAGCGTCGACATGAAAAACCCTCCTCCCGTCGCCGGAAGGAGGGTTGAAGCTTCGAGCTCGCGTTCCCGCTTATTTCTTGGGTGCAGAAGCCTTGGCGGCGGCTTTGGCGGGCGCAGCCGGCGCGGCTGCAGCCGCGGGGGCCGCCTCTTCAGCGCCGCCTGCCGGCGGCGAGATGCTCACGACGGTGAAATTCTTGTCGGAGTTCGTGGGCTTTGCGCCTTTGGGCAGGGCGATCGCGCCGATATGGACCGAATCGTTGAAGTCGAGCCCGGCCAGATCGACGGTGATCGCCTCCGGAATGTCGTCGGCCGGCACCCACATCTGAATCGCGTGATAGACGATGTTGAGGGCGCCGCCGCGCTTCAATCCGGGCGAGGCCTCGTGATTGATGAAATGCACGGGCACTTCGAGCTTGACCCGCTGACCGGGCTTCAGGCGCAGGAAGTCGACGTGGACCGGAAAGTCCTTGATGACGTCGAGCTGATAGTCGCGCGGGATCGCGCGCTCCTTCTTGCCGTCGATGTCGAGCTCGAAGATCGTCGTGAGGAAGTGTCCCGCGAAGACGAGCCTCGAGATATCGCGCGTGTTGAGCGAGAGCGGGGTGGGAGCTTCGCCGCCTCCGTAGAGGACGGCGGGCGTGCGGCCTTCGCGGCGTGTCGAGCGGGCGGCCCCCTTGCCTGTCCCGCTACGAACCGCGGCCGCGAGCGTTTTGGTCTCGGCCATGGCTGGTTGTTCCTTCAGTCAAAAGAAAAGCGCGCCGTTCGCCTCCAGGGGTGTCGGAAACAGGGCGCGCGGCGCCAGTCTATAGGCGAGGGCGGGGAGAGAGGCAAGAAGGGTGGGGCGGCAGATATGAGGCTGGCCCCGGAGCGCAGATTTGTCTTTGAATTGAGCAGCGGAGCGTTGCGCGAGAGGAATTCGAGGACGAGGATGCGCGAAGCGCACCGTCTGCGGCGGCAGCCCCATGGCCCCTCCTGTTTGACGGGCTCGCGAGAGCGCCATGAGATTTCTGCTTCCCGCGTTTTGATGGTCTTCGCAGCCGTAATCCCCGGCTGCGGCTTTGCCTCTTCTGCAACCCCCAGCCCAGCGAAAATAATCGTTTTGCGCTGGAACCATCGACGTCAGCCTAGCGTTCAATATAAAAAATTTAGAGGAGGCGGTCATGTCAAGCGCTCTTGTTTGCAGCCCCAAGCACCTGCCACGTGATTTGTGGGTTTCTGCGGCAAAAAAAGCAGTGGAAATCAATCCGGTCAACCACCCGCCTTTGCATCAACTGACGCAATTGGTGCCCGGCTTCGTTCCTACGCCAGAACGGATATCGGTGGTGACGACGAAATACTGGCACACGAGCGGCGTTCAGCTCACCGTCAGCTTTTTGGACAGCCCTCCAGCGGAGCTGAGAGGCAAGCTCATTTCCCACATGAATGCATGGGGAACGAGAATAAATGCGACTTTTGTGGAGACGCAATCGGGCGGTCAAGTTCGGATCTCGCGTTCCGAGCAGGGCTACTGGTCGTATCTTGGAACGGATATTCTCAGCATCCCCAACGATCAGCCGACGATGAATCTCGAAGGATTCTCCTTGGATACGCCTGATTCCGAATTCCATCGCGTTGTCCGTCACGAAACCGGGCATACGCTCGGCTGCCCGCATGAGCACATGAGGCGTGAGCTGGTTGACAAGATCGATCCAGACAAGGCCATAAGCTACTTCGGCGCCACGCAAGGTTGGAGCGAGCAGGAAGTTCGCCAGCAGGTGTTGACGCCTTTGGAGGAGTCTTCCTTGCTTGGCACGGCTCACTCGGACCCGAATTCTATCATGTGCTACCAGATTCCGGGCTCGATCACCAAGGATGGGCAGCCGATTCTGGGAGGTCTGGATATAGATGAGCTGGACTATCAGTTCATGGCGCAAATCTACCCGAAGATTGCGTCGCAGCCGCCATTGGCGAGCCAGGACAATTTAAAGGATCTCAGAGAAAAACTAGCGCGTGCCGAAGACGAGAGAGACACGCTCAAAAAAGCGATGGCTATACTGCTTCGGGGTTGAACAAGGGTAGATGCGCGGCGAGACTTGGCAAGGGTGGCCAGGGCAAGCAGTCGCGCGTTGAGGTCAGCCCCCTCGCGTCTCGCGCGCCCCGAAAAACGCCTCGCTGCGGCCCGCTGGGGCGCTTCGATCCTCTCTTGCGGCTGGCGGGCGCTACTTCGCGCCGAAAAGGACGTTGATCGCCTTGGCCTGCAGGCTCCGATCCGTCGCTGCGCTGTCGATGCTCGCTTCCGCGTTCGGCAGTTTGACGCCGGCCTTGGCGAGCTCATCGATGAGCTGATCCGCCGGACGCCCGGCCAGCGGCGCGAGTTTGGCGATCGGCGCTTTCGTCAGCGCCCTCATGGCGAGGATTTGCGGCGGCGCGCCCTTCTGGCCCGGAAGCGAGACGAAGCTGAGCGCCAGCAGGACGGCGCTCACGCCGATGATGGCGCGGCCCATCCGGCTCGAGGTGAAGTAGCGCTTGAAGGCCGGCCAATTGACGATGGCGTGGGCCGCGACGCCCCCGACCATCACCCAGGAGAGCCATTCATGAGCGAGCTTGTTCAGCCCCGAGTCGAGATGGAAGAACATGAGCAGGCCCGTCACGCTCATGAGGCCGAAGGCGCCGATGGTGAGGGGCGTGGCCCAGTCTCTGGAGATTTTCACGAGGCTTGTCCTTTCGTCGCGTGACCTCTTGCAAGAAGGCGCTGGCGCTGTCTTGCCGAGGCGTTTACAGGCGCTCGATTTTTCGAGCGGCCTCGTCGATGAGGTCGGCTACGGAGAACAGCAGCTCCTTTTCCGGCTGACTGGACAAACGCTGATGCAGCACGGCCTTCAGATTGCTCATCGCCCGAAAGACCGGACCCGCATCCACGACCTCGCTCTTCTGCCGAAGCTCGTCGAGCCTTGCGAGCGCGCTTTCAGCTTCGTTGCGGTTCGCCGCGAGATGGGCCGCGCCCGTCGCGGTGATCGCAAAGAGCTTCTTCGCGCCCTCCGCCGCCCGCGCCTCGATCTGTCCGAGCTCCTCGAGGAGGGTGAGCGTCGGATAGACGATGCCGGGGCTCGGCGCATAAGCGCCGCCGGTGCGCGTCTCGATCTCGCGAATGACGTCGTAGCCGTGCCGCGGCTCGCTCTCGAGCAGGAGCAGGATGACGAGGCGCAGCTCGCCGCCCTCGAACATGCGGCGCCTTCCGCCGCCTCTGCCCGCCCGCTCGCCGCCGCCGAAGCGTCCGCCATAGCCTCTGTGGCCGAAACCCTCGCCGCCGCCGCGCATGGCGCGCGGGCCGTCGAAGTCTTGGCGTTCGTGGGAATGCCCGCGCCCTTGGTGGTGTCTCATAAAACATGTCTCCTTTCGTTTAGACGGGTCTAAGATATATCTTATAAATAGCACGTCAAGTCCCCTGCGCTGAAATTGCGTCCCATCAAGCGACAGAAGCGCGAGGGGCTAGAATTTCGAGATCAGGAAGACGCCAGCCGCCATGAGAAAGGCTCTCATCACGCGCCAAGCATTCAGGCCGTGGGTCGGCGCGCTGAGAAGCCCGAAGTGATCGATGAGGAGCGAGGTTGCGAGGTTCGCGGTGATGATGAGCCCGTTGACCATCCCCGCTCCGAGCTTATCGATGAAGGCGAGGCCGGCGAAGACGGCCACGGCGCCCATGAGGCCGGCCAAGGGCGCCCACCACGGCATCGTGCTGACGCCGTCCAGCGTCGGCAGGGGACGCGGCCAGACCAGGAAGAGCGCCGTGAAGAAGAAGAAATTCAGGGCGAAGAGCACGGAAAGCGCGAGCCACGGGTTCGATAAGGAGATCCGAAGCTGGGCGCTCATGACCGCGCCAAACGCCTGAAGCGCTCCGGCGAGGATGATGAAGGGCGCGAACCAGGCCGGGTTCATGAATGCCTCCGTTTTTTCACTCAGAGCCACCAGGCGCCAAAGACGATGGTGAGAAGCGTCAGCGGCGCGCCAATCTTGAAGTAGGTCCAGAAGTCGATTTCGACGCCTTGCGCCTGCGCGCGCTGGGCGACGATCAGATTTGCGACCGACCCGACCAGCGTCAGGTTTTCGGCGAGCGTCGAGGCCATCGCGACGATGAGCCAAGCCCTTTTCGGATCGGAGAGGCCGTCGACGAAGGGCCGCATGACCAGAACCGCCGGCACGTTGCTGACGAGATTCGAGAGGCCGGCCGTGATGGCGGTCAGGATCGGCGCCGATCCGAGATTGAGCCGCCCGAGCTTGCCCGTTAGATCCGGCGTCAACACCGTCGTCTCGAGCCCGGTGACGACGATGAAAAGCCCGACGAACATGAGCAGCAACGGCCAGTCGATCTCGCGATAGACCTTGTCCGCCTTGACCTTGCGGGTGACGAGCAGCAGCGACCCGCCGACGATCGCGACCTTGGCGACGGGAAGTCCGGCGAAGAACAGGGCCATCATCCCGAAAGTCACGAGGACTGCCTTGGCCGCCAGCAGACGGTGATAGCGGGTCGGACGCGACGCGATTGTCGGAAGACGCTCGCGGACGAGAAATTCACGACGGTAAGCCAAGGCGATCAGCACTGTCGTGACCAGGAGGCCGACAAGGGCCACGGGCCAGAGCGCGGCGGCGAAGGTCCCGTAAGGTATCCGCGAAAACGAGCCGATGATCATGTTCTGCGGATTGCCGGTGATCGTGGCCGTGCTGCCGACATTGGACGCCATCGGCACCGCCAAAAGATGAGGAACGGGATTGCGCTTCAGCCTTCTGACGAGGTCGAGCACGAGCGGCGTCATGACGAGGCAGATCGTGTCATTGACGAGAAAAGCGGAAAACAGGCCTGAGACCATGACGATCGCGAAGAGAAGCAGCAACGGATGGTGGGCTCGCGTCACCGCGAAATTGCTGACGAGCCGGAAAAAACCCGAGAGCCGCAAATTGGCCACGACGATCATCATCCCGAGCAGCAGCGTGATCGCATCGAAGTCGATCGCATGGTAGGCCTCATCGAGCGACACCACGCCAAGCCCGACCATGAAGCTCGCGCCGAGCAGCGCCGCGCCGGAGCGGTCGAGCTGATAGCCGGGAAGCTTGCCGATCGCGATGATCACGTAGGTGGCGAGGAAGACGAGCACAGCAAGAGCGGTCTTCCCCTTGCCCGAGGCCGGATTCCCGAAGCTTGGCGCCGACTGAAGCGCGAGGCTGACCGCCTCCGCCGCCACGAAGAGGACGACGGCGGCAAACAAGGAGCCGATGGCGACGAGAGCCACCGACAAAAGCGCCGTCTTGAATTTGCCCGCAGCGTCTTCGTCCGCATCGTCGAGCGAATCGGCTTGCAGGGCGACGCGATTTGACGAAGGCGTGCTGGGGCTCATTTCCCTCGAATGGGGCTCTATCGTCAGACCGACGGGGAATTAGCGTCTGGCGGCTCGAGTCCAAATCCGCGCGTCTCGGGCATCGCCAAGACGAGGATCAGAAGTGAGCAGAAAAATGCCCACGTAGGGCCCCAGTCCTCCCCGCACATCCGCCAAAAAGAAGTTGAGCCAATCGAGCGGCGACCGGAAGGGCCGCGCCGGTCGGAGTCGGACGTGAGCTGGGACCTTGTATGGCCCTTCGGTCTCTTTCGCGTCCATGTCGGCGCAAGCGTTGGCCAGAGGCGCCGGAACAGGGGAACGATTGGAAGTAGCGCCGACCGCCAGGGCCGCCGCTCGCGCCGACCCTTACCTCGAGCCCGCTTCCTTTGGATGGGAGGGCGAACAGTGGCGGCCGAGCCTGCCGGGCTTAAAGTGAGCGTCGATCGCGCTTAAATAGAGCCGGAACAACCCACTCCCGCCGCCTCGCGAGAAAAGTCATGCGATTTCTACTGCCGGTGCTGCTTGCGGTTCTGGTCGTCGCAGTTCTTGGTTGCGCTTGGGCGACGCCCTCGGTCTGGCGCGCCTGGCGGCTCTATGCTGCGGGCGACGATCCGGCGGCGCGCGCCGAGGTGCGGCTCGAGGAGAGCTTCACCGCGCCGAGCGTCGCGGCTGAGATCGAGGCGGCGATCAAAGGCGAGGACGAGGAGCTTGCGACGAGCTTCATCGCGCTCGCTGCGGCGCACGGCGTTCCCGTCGATCCTCAAATTGAGGCGCGCGTCGCGGCGTTGCGCGCGAAGGGCCCCGAGCGCGCTCTGCACGATTTCGGCCAAGGTTTCGTCGAGGGAGAACGCGCGAATCTCCCGGCGCTCGTCGGCAGCACGACGAGCGATCTGCTCGGCTATGGCGATCTGCGCGATCTGTGGCGGGAGGGCCAAAAACTTCTGGCGGGCGGGACGGCGGATGAATTGACGGTCGGATTCGCCGCGGCGGGGCTGGCGCTCTCGGTCGCGACCTGGACGTCGATCGGCGCAGCGCTGCCGGAGCGCGCGGGATTGAGCGCGCTCAAGATCGCGCAAAAGACCGGCCGCTTGTCGCGCGCGTTGACCGCCTCTCTCGCGCGGCTCGCTGCGAAAGCGCTCGACCGCGAGGCGCTGGCGGCGAGTTTTCAAGCCGCCAGCCGGGCGGATGTCGCCGCCGCGCGCGCCGCGGCCAAAGGCGTCCTGCGCCCGGCGGCGCTCAAGGGCTTGCAGGCGGCCGGGACGCGACGCCGGCGAAATCTACGGCAAGGCCGGCGCGCGCGGCCTGAGCGACGCGCTGGCGCTTGCCCAATCGGAGGGCGAGCTGCGGCAGGCGGCTCGCCTCGCCGCCAAGGAGGGCGTCGCGACGCGAGCGGTCCTGACGCTTCTCGGCCGCTCGGCGCTTATCGCCGCCTCCTTCGCGGGGACGGCGGTTTTTTGGAGTTTCGCCCTTCTCGGCCAGCTCCTCGCGGTCGCGGTGGCGACGCAGCGGCTCGGTTGGTGGGTCGGGGAACGGCTGTTTTCGCGGCGCGGTAGCGCGGAACCGGCAACGGTTGCGGCTTAGTGCCCCACGTCGGCGGAGAAGTTCAACGCCCCCTCCGTGTCCCTCCCCCGCAAGCGGGAGAGGGGACCCCAGCGATCGGCGTTGCGCGATGCCAAAGTAAGTGGAAGCCTCGAACCTCCTCCCTCTCCCGCGAAGCGGGGGAGGGCCGGGGAGGGGGCCTTTCCCGCCCTTCAGAACGGAATATCGTCGTCGAGCTCGTTTGAAAGCCTCGAGCCTGCGCCGGCAGGCGCGGGCCGGCGCTCTTCTCCCGATCGCTCCATCGGCGAGGAGCGGCCGAAGCTGCCACTGCCGCTGCCGCCACCGCCGCCATAGCCGACTTGGTCGTAGTCGCCGCCCTCGGCGCGAGAACCCTTGCTGTCCAGAAGCTGCAGCTCACCGCGGAATTTCTGCAGCACGACGTCCGTCGCCTTGCGCGGATTGCCGTCCTTGTCGGTGTATTCGCGCGTCTGCAGCTGGCCCTCGAGGTAGATTTTCGAGCCCTTACGGCAGTACTGCTCGGCGATCTTGCCCAAATTCTCGTTGAAAATCGAAATATTATGCCACTCGGTGCGATCCTTGCGCTCGCCCGTGTTGCGGTCGCGCCAGCTCTCGGTCGTCGCCACCGAGAAGGACACGACGCGGTCGCCGGACGGCATGGTGCGCACCTCCGGATCGCGGCCCAGATTGCCGACGAGGATCACTTTGTTGACGCTGCCCGCCATCTCACTCTCCTTCACGCTGAGCCACACCCTAGAGCAAAGCGCTGTCCGCCGCCCCGCGGGGAAGGCGCTTATCCACAGCTAGGTCGCCGACGCGGATGTTCCTTTTTTGTTCTAGACGGAATGCGCCCAGCGCGCAAGCGCCGATTTCCCGACACTCGCCCTGGCGCGCTTTCCGCTCGATCGGAGTCGTTCGAGCGATAAGAAATCGCGCCAGGTCAAAGGCTAGAGCGAACTCTGAGCCCAAAAGACGGCCGACTTTTGCGGAACTCACCCTAGCGCCGCGGTGGATTCGGCTTAAGTCGCGTGCCAAAGGAGGAAGGAAAGGCCTTCGCGTCCCTCTCCTCCCGCCAGGTCAAGGCTTTCCATGGCTGTCCCCAGAAAATCGACCGCGCTCGCAAAGAATGCAGACGCGCCGCAGCTCGCTTTTGATGCGCGTCGCGTGGACGAGCGCGTCATCGCGATCCGCGGCGCGCGCGAGCACAATCTGAAAAACATCGATCTCGTCATTCCGCGCGACAAGTTCGTCGTCTTCACCGGCCTTTCGGGCTCCGGCAAATCCTCGCTCGCGTTCGACACGATCTATGCGGAAGGCCAGCGCCGCTACGTCGAATCGCTCTCCGCCTATGCGCGTCAATTCCTGGAGATGATGCAGAAGCCCGACGTCGACCAGATCGACGGGCTTTCTCCGGCCATTTCCATCGAGCAGAAGACGACCTCGAAAAATCCGCGCTCGACTGTCGGCACGGTCACCGAGATCCACGATTATATGCGTCTGTTGTGGGCGCGCGTCGGCGTGCCGTACTCCCCGGCGACGGGCCTGCCGATCGAAAGCCAGACCGTCTCCCAAATGGTCGATCGCGTGCTGGCCTTGCCGCAAGGCGCGCGCCTCTATCTGCTGGCGCCGGTCGTGCGCGGGCGCAAGGGCGAATACAGAAAAGAACTCGCCGAGTTCACGCGGCGCGGTTTTCAGCGCGTCAAGATCGACGGCGCTTACCATGAAATCGTCGATGCGCCGTCGCTCGACAAGAAGCTGAAGCACGATATCGACGTCGTCGTCGACCGGATTATCGTGCGTCCCGACATGGCCGCCCGCCTCGCCGACAGTTTCGAGACGGCGTTGGAGCTCGCTGGCGGACTCGCGGTGGTCGAATTCGCCGATGCGCAGGCGTCGGAAAGCGCGCCGCCGCAGGTCGATGGCGCTCCCGCCAATGTCTCGACGCATTACGGGCGTCACATCTTGTTTTCCTCCAAATTCGCCTGTCCCGTGTCTGGCTTCACCATTCCTGAAATCGAGCCGCGGCTCTTCTCCTTCAACAATCCCTTCGGCGCCTGTCCCAAATGCGGCGGCATTGGCCATGAGCAGAAGATCGATCCCGAGCTCGTCGTGCCGGATCCCAAGCTCACGCTGCGCAGGGGCGCGATCGCGCCTTGGGCGAGGTCGAGCTCGCCCTATTACATGCAGACGCTCGAAGCGCTGGCGCGCCATTACAAATTCCGCATGGAGACGCCCTTTGCGCAACTGCCGGAAAAAGCGCAGCGCGCGATCCTTTACGGCTCGGGCGATGAGGAAGTTCCCTTCACCTATGACGACAGCTTCCGCTCCTATGACGTGAAGAAGCCGTTTGAGGGCGTCGTTCCCAATCTCGAACGGCGCTGGCTCGAGACCGAGAGCGAATGGTCGCGCGAGGAGATCGGCCGCTACATGTCGGCGACGCCCTGCAAAGCCTGCGGCGGTTTTCGTCTCAAACCCGAGGCGCTCGCCGTAAAGATCGCGCAAAGGCACATCGGCGAAATCTCCGAGCTGTCGGTGCGCGCGGCCGCCGACTGGTTCTCGGCGCTGCCGGAAAAGCTCAACAAAAAGCAGAACGAGATCGCCTATCGCATCCTGAAGGAGATCCGCGAGCGCCTGACTTTTCTCATCGACGTGGGTCTCACCTATCTGACGCTGTCACGCAGTTCCGGCACACTCTCCGGAGGCGAGAGCCAGCGCATTCGCCTGGCGTCTCAAATCGGGTCGGGGCTGACCGGCGTGCTCTATGTGCTCGACGAGCCGTCGATCGGCCTGCATCAGCGCGACAACGACCGGCTGCTCGACACGCTCCGGCGCCTGCGTGATCTCGGCAACAGCGTGATCGTCGTCGAGCATGATGAAGACGCGATCCTCGCCGCCGATTACGTCGTCGATGTCGGCCCCGGCGCCGGCATCCATGGCGGCGAGATCATCGCTCAGGGAACGCCCGCCGAGATCATGGCGAACCCCAAATCGCTCACCGGCCAGTATCTCACCGGCGCGAAGCAGGTGAAGCTCGCGCACAAGCTCCGCAAGCCGACGCCCGGCCGCTGGCTGAAGCTTTTCGGCGCCAAAGGCAACAATCTCAAGAACGTCGACGCGCAAATCCCGCTTGGCCTCTTCACCTGCATCACCGGCGTCTCCGGCGGCGGCAAGTCGACGCTCGTGATCGAGACGCTTTACAAGGCCGTGGCGAAGCGTTTGGGCAGCGCGCATGAGCATCCCGCGCCTTTCGAGCGCCTCGAAGGCCTGGAGCAGATCGACAAGATCATCGACATCGATCAATCGCCGATCGGCCGCACGCCGCGCTCCAACCCCGCGACCTACACAGGCGCCTTCACGCCGATCCGCGAATGGTTCGCGGCGCTCCCGGAGGCCAAGGCGCGCGGCTATGCGGCGGGACGCTTCTCCTTCAACGTGAAGGGCGGACGTTGCGAAGCCTGCCAGGGCGACGGCGTCATCAAGATCGAGATGCATTTTTTGCCCGACGTCTATGTGACTTGCGACGTCTGCAAGGGAAAGCGCTACGATCGCGAGACGCTGGAGGTGAAATATAGAGAGAAGTCAATCGCCGACGTGCTGGCGATGACGGTCGAGGAGGCGGCGCAACTCTTCAAGGCCGCGCCGGCGATCCGCGACAAGCTGGAGACTTTGAAGCGCGTCGGGCTCGATTACATCAGCGTCGGCCAGCAGGCGACGACGCTCTCGGGCGGCGAGGCGCAGCGCGTCAAGCTCGCCAAGGAGCTGGCGCGGCGTTCCACCGGCCGCACGCTCTATATTCTCGACGAGCCCACCACGGGCCTGCATTTCCATGACGTCGCGAAGCTCCTGGAAGTGCTGCACGAGCTCGTCGAGCAGGGCAATACCGTCGTTGTGATCGAACATAACTTGGAAGTGATCAAGACGGCGGATTGGGTGATCGATCTTGGCCCCGAGGGCGGCGACGGCGGCGGCGAGATCGTCGCGAGCGGCCCGCCGGCGGAGGTGGCGGGAAACCCGCGAAGCCATACAGGCCACTATTTGGCGGAGGCGATGGCGCGGCGCGGACGGGGAACGGAAACGCAAGCGCAGCCGAAGCCGGCGAGAAATCGAAGCAAGTAGTCCTTGATCCTACCCCCGCATTCTTTGAAACTGCGCGTGGGCTGCCTTGTAGCTGCGGTTGTGGGGAAGTCGCTCGAGAATCCAGATGATTGCTCGCCATCGTCTCGTCGCCGACAACAACTCTACCATCGCCGGCGTCGAGATGCTGACGCGACGGCGCCTGCTGATGAACGCGACGGCGCTCGCCGTCGCTGCGCCGCGATCGTCCTTCGCGGAGGCGTCAGCGCCGACGATCCTGAAACTGCGGCGTCGCTCGATCGAGGTCTACGGCAAACCCGCCTCGCTCCTTGGCATTGAGAGAGACGGCGGCGTTGCGGGCATTGCGACGCAGGTTGGCGACCATTTTCGCGTGCGCGTGGAGAACGAGCTCAACGAGCCAAGCCTCATTCATTGGCATGGCATGACTCCGCCCTGGTGCCAGGACGGCGTGCCCTTTGTCTCCGCGCCGCCCATTCCGCCCGGAGGCAAGGCCGATTACGATTTTCCGCTAACCTTTGGCGGCACCTATTGGATGCACTCCCATTACGGCTTTCAAGAGCAATCGCTGATGGACGCGCCGCTGATCATCCTCCCGCCGGGGCGCGACGCAGATCGGCAAGAGATTGTCATCACGCTGAACGACTTCAGCTTCACGCCGGCGCAGCAGATTTTCGCCTCCCTAAGGAGACGGGCGAAGGCGCGCTCGGCGACCCAGACCCAGCGCGCTAGGCCCATGCAGGCGATGTCCATGCCGGCCGCTGCGCCGGATTTGAACGACGTCAATTACGACGCCTATCTCGCCAATGAACGCACGCTCGCCGATCCGGAAGTCGTCAAAGTGGAAAATGGCGGGCGCCTGCGTCTGCGCATCATCAACGGCTCGGCGATGACCAATTTCCATGTCGATCTCGGGGCGCTCGAGGGGACATTGGCGGCCGTCGACGGACATGACGTGCTGCCTATGCGGGGCCGGTATTTTCCCATCGCGTGCGCCCAGCGGCTCGATATTTTTCTCGATCTGCCCAAAAGCGCCGAGGCCTTCCCGGTTTTCTTCGTCGTGGAGGGCGAAAAGCGCCGCGCGGGCATGGTGCTCGCGCCGCGGGGCGCTTCAGTGGGGCGCGTCGAAGCGATGGCGCCGGAGCCTTCCGCGCCGCTCGATCTGACGTTCGAATCGCAATTGCGCGCCGCTCGGCCGCTAACCGAGCGCAAGGCGGACCGCGTTCTTCCCATCGCGCTCACGGGCGACATGGCGGCCTATGTTTGGTCGATCAACAATGTCGTGTGGAACGGGAAGACGCCATCTTTTCCAGTGAGAGCCGGCGAGCGGGTCGAGCTTGCGATGACGAACCGCACGATGATGTCTCATCCCATGCATCTGCATGGGCATATTTTCCAGGTCGTGGAAATCGACGGCCGGCGTCTATCGGGCGCGATGCGCGACACCATGCTCGTTCCGCCGAGGACACGCGTGACGATTGCGTTCGACGCGAATAATCCCGGCCTCTGGGCCTTCCACTGCCATCTGCTCTATCATGCGCAGGCGGGGATGTTCTCGACCATAGGTTACGTGTGAGCCTCGCTCGCGCAGAAATGCCTCGACATGACCTCACCCCATTCCGAAACGATCCGCGCCGCCTTCGACTCCGCCGCCGCAAGCTACGACGCCCTGCGGCGCAGACTCATTCCGGATTTCGATGGCTTCTACGGAGTCGCGATCGACCTTCTGGAGGAGGCGGTCGGCGACAGGGCCTTCGCCTGTATCGATCTCGGCGTCGGCACGGGGCTCTTCTCCGAGATGATTCTACGCCGCTTTCCGCGCGCGACAATCGAGGGCGTCGACTTCGCGCCCAAGATGATCGAAGCGGCGCGGGCGCGGCTCGCGCCTTTCGGCGCGCGCATGCGCTTTCGCCTCGCCGATTACGACTCCGCGCCGCTCGGCGGCCCGGTCGAGGCGGTCGTCTCGGCGCTCTCCATCCATCATCTGGAGCATGAGGCGAAGCGACGCCTCTTCCGCGAGATCCATGCCGCGCTTGCGCCGGGCGGAATCTTCGTCAACGCGGATCAGTCGCTCGGAGCCACGCCCGAGGTCGAGGCGGCCTATCAACGCCGCTGGGAGCAGGATCTTCGCGCGGCGCAGGTGGGCGACGAGGACTTCGCCGCCGCGCTCGTCCGCGCCGGTCTCGATCGCAGCGCGACCTTCGCCGATCAGCTGGCTTGGTTGGAGGGAGCGGGCTTCAAGGACGTGGACATCGCCTGGAAGCGCCATCGCTTCACCGTGTTTTGCGCGCGCAAGCAAGGAGAGACCGCAAGCTGCTCAGTCACGCCTTAGCCTTGCCCGCCTCTCCTTCATCGGATCATGGCCCCAATTCATCAGCGAGTAGCGCCAGCGCGAATGCTCGATGTCCGGCTGTGGGCCCTGGGCCAGGTGTCGATGCACATCGCCCGTGACCTTGCGCATATGCGCATAATCCTCGTCCGTCAGCTCGTCCGCGCGCTTGCCCTTGAACTCGACGATGCGCCGCCCGGATTGATGGCCGACCGACTCAGGCTCGCCCTCATAAGTCCAGCCGACGTTTTGCGACTCCTTCGTCGCAAGCCATCGCTCGATCTCCGACGCGCTCATATTGACCGCGTCCTCGAACTCCTGCCGAATGTCGTCTTCGTTTTCGACCTCGCGTGAAGCCGTAAAACTTTTCAAGCAAAACGAGCGAGGTCGCTTCGCTGTTCCCCGCGCACCCGAGATTGAAGAAGCTTGCCGGATCAGCTCGAGTCGAGGAAGGACGCGGCTTCGTCTAGGACGAGATCGCCGGGAGGCTCCATCGCTTCACCGTGCTTTGCGAGCAGGCGAGAGACTCTCGGTCGCGCAGCCGCGCGTCACAATCTCTTGGCGAGCCAGATGCGCGCATGGCCGTGGACGGCGTCCTCGAGCCGGCCGAACTCGCGATAGCCAGGCTTTTCATAAAACGCCGGCGCCTGAAAAGTGAACGTGTCGAGATAGACCGAGCCGACATTGCGCTCGCGCGCGACCTCCTCCGCCGCCTTGAGCAGCCTCGAGCCGATTCCCTGCCGGCGATAGGGCTCCGCGACCCAAAGCCATTTCACGAATAGCCAATCGTAATAGCTCGAGCCCATGAGGCCGCCCTGAAGGGCGCCGGCCTCGTCTCGCGCGTAGATCGATAGCGCGCGCCAATTGGAGCCGGGCGCGAGCCGTTCATTGAAGTCTGTCAGCCCGTCGAAAATCACCTTTTCGGCCGCCTCGTCGGCCGCGGCCTCGACGGAGATTTCCAGGTCAGGGCTCGGCACGTCGCTCTCCCTTGCGGCAGCGCTTACAGAATGAAGCGGCTCAAATCCCGGTTCCTCGCCAGATCCCCGATGTGCCTCTCGACGAACTCTCCGTCGACGACGATTTTTTCGCCATGACGGTCGGAGGCGGTGAAGCTGATGTCATCGAGCACGCGCTCCATCACCGTTTGCAGCCGGCGCGCGCCGATGTTCTCGACCGAGGTGTTGACCTCGACGGCGACCTTGGCGATCGCCAAAATCGCGCTCGGGGCGAACTCCAGCTCGACGCCCTCCGTGCCGAGCAGCGCCGCGTACTGCTTGGTGAGACAAGCTTCTGTCTCGGTGAGAATCTGGCGGAAATCCTCTTCGTTGAGCGAGGCGAGCTCGACGCGGATCGGCAGGCGGCCCTGCAGCTCCGGAAGCAGATCCGAGGGCTTGGCGATGTGAAAGGCGCCCGACGCGATGAACAGGACGTGATCCGTCTTGACCGAGCCGTGCTTGGTCGAAACCGTCGTGCCCTCGATCAGCGGCAGCAGGTCGCGCTGCACGCCTTCGCGCGAGACGTCCGCTCCACCGCGTCCCTCGCGCGCGCAGATCTTGTCCATCTCGTCGATGAAGACGATGCCGTTGTTCTCCACGTCGCTGATCGCCTCGCGCACACATTCGTCATTGTCGATGAGCTTGTCGCTTTCCTCGGCGATGAGCGGGCCGATCGCGTCCTTCACATGCAGGCGGCGCTTCTTGGCGCGTCCCTGTAGGGCCTTGCCGAAGATGTCGCCGATCGAGAAGGCGGTGACGTTTCCGGGCATGTTGGGCAATTCGAACATGGGGCCCGAGGGGCCCGAGGAGGCGATCTCGATCTCGATCTCCTTCTCGGCGAGCTCGCCGGCGCGATAGCGCTTGCGGAAAGTCTCGCGCGTCTGGGGCGAGGCGGCGGGGCCGACGAGCGCGTCGAGCACGCGCTCCTCGGCGGCGAGCTCTGCGCGCGCTTCGACGCCTTTACGCCTCCTGTCTTTGACGAGGTTGATGGCGACCTCGACGAGATCGCGCACGATCTGCTCGACGTCGCGGCCGACATAGCCGACCTCGGTGAATTTCGTGGCCTCGACCTTCAGAAAGGGCGCCTCGGCGAGCTTGGCGAGGCGCCGCGCGATCTCGGTCTTGCCGCAGCCCGTCGGGCCGATCATCAGAATGTTCTTGGGCAGAACCTCCTCGCGCATCTGCCCTTCCAACCGCAGGCGCCGCCAGCGGTTGCGCAAGGCGATGGCGACGGCGCGCTTGGCCTCCTTCTGTCCGACGATGTAGCGATCAAGCTCGGAGACGATCTCGCGCGGCGAGAAATCGGCCATGGGTTGTTCCTTTGCTATGGCGATCGGCGGCAGGCCGTTGGCAGTCGGCGATTTTTCTTCGTCGACCGCCTAACGCCAACTGCCGCTCTTCAAATCGTCTCCACGACGATATTGCGGTTGGTGTAGACGCAGATGTCGGCGGCGATCGTCATGGCGCGACGGGCGATCGTCTCTGCGTCATGCCCGCTGTCGAGCAGGGCGCGCGCCGCCGCGAGCGCGTAATTGCCGCCCGAGCCGATCGCCGCGACCGCGCCGTTCGCGTCGGCCTCGGGCTCCAGCACGTCGCCCGAGCCGGTGAGCACGAGGCCCGCCTCCTTGTCAGCGACGATCATCATCGCTTCGAGGCGGCGCAGATATCGGTCCATGCGCCAATCCTTGGCGAGCTCGACGCAGGCGCGCGTGAGCTGACCCGGGTATTGCTCGAGCTTCGATTCGAGCCGTTCGAAGAGCGTGAAGGCGTCGGCGGTGGCACCGGCGAAGCCCGCGATCACCTCGCCCTTGCCGAGCCTCCTGACCTTCTTGGCGTTGCCCTTCATGATGGTCTGGCCGAGGCTGACCTGGCCATCGCCGGCGATGACGGTTTTGCCGCCCTTCTTCACCATGACGATCGTCGTCGCGCGCCAGATGTCGCTACGCTCTTCTTTTTCGCTGTTCATTCCGCCCTCGATGATGGGGTCTTGTGGGAGCATCTAAGAATTTCGCCGCGTCGGGGCAAGTGCAGGCCGCGCGCGGCGGCGGGTCCGCCGGCGACCGTCCTGCGGACCCCTTGATTATCCTTTTCTCCGTCATAGCATTCGTCACATAACCGACAGGTTTGCTTCATCACCGCGAGGCAGAAAGGTCTCGCCGCGGCGCGCGAACGAAGCTTTGCTTTTGGCGGCTAAAGAGGGAGCGCTTTCGACGATGTGCCTTTCCTTTGCTGCGAGCGTCAACGCCGGCCTTTCGCTGGCGGTCATCGGCGGCGCGACCGTCTACAAGGCTCAGCGAAACGATCCCCGCATGCTGGGCTTTGCGGCTTTTCCTCTGGTCTTTGCGGCGCATCAGCTCGTTGAGGCGGTGGTTTGGTGGTCGGTGGCTCACCCCTTCGAGGGCGACCAAATATTCCGGTATCTCTACACGGGCATCGCTTTTCTGGTTTGGCCGGTGCTCACGCCTTTCGCCGCGGCCTATGCGGAAACCGACCCCAACCGGCGGCGCATCTGGGTCCAGATGCTCTATGTCGGCGAGGCGTTGGCGCTCTACCTCTTCATCAAGCTCGCGCTGGCCGATGGCATCGACCTGACGGTCTACAAGCACGCCCTGGCCTATGACCCCGGCTTTGAGCGGCCGCCGCTCCTCGCTCACTTCCTCTATGTCGTGCTGACGGTCGTTCCGCTCGTCTCCTTCGACAATCGCGCGCTGCGGCTCTTCGGCCTCATGGTGTTCCTTTCCTTCGCCTACGCGCTCGCAAACAACCGCCCCGCCTGGTATTCGCTCTGGTGCATGTCGGCGGCGGTCTTCAGCTTCATTCTCGCCTTCGCGATCCGCGAGGGCGCCAAATCCTCTCTGGACGAGAAAGTCCGCGCGTAGGACACGGCGTCGCCGTCCTATTCGGCGAGTCCTTCCGCCTGCGCGACCTCGAGCACAGCCTTCGCCTCGGAGGCCTCCTTCTGGCGGCTCCACATCGCCGCATAGGCGCCGCCTTTGGCCAGAAGCTCCTGGTGGGTTCCGCGCTCGACGATTCGTCCCTCGTCCAGGAAGATGATCTCGTGGGCGTCGACGATCGTTGAGAGCCGATGCGCGATCACGAGAGTTGTACGCCCTTCCGAAACGCCGTGCAGCGCCTCCTGAATCTCGCGCTCGGTTAAACTGTCGAGCGCCGAGGTCGCCTCGTCCAGCACGAGGATGCGCGGGGCTTTGAGGATGGTGCGCGCGATCGCGACGCGCTGCTTCTCGCCGCCCGACAGCTTCAGGCCGCGCTCGCCGACCTGCGCGTCATAGCCGCCCGGAATGGACTCGATGAAACGATCAATCTGCGCGAGCCGCGCCGCCTCGCGCACTTCGGCGTCGCTCGCCTCCCATCGCCCATAGCGGATGTTGTAGCCGATGCTGTCGTTGAAGAGCACCGTGTCCTGGGGCACCATGCCGATCGCGGCGCGGAGGCTTTTTTGCGTGACCGCCAGAATGTCCTGGCCATCGATCATGATGCGCCCGCCCTGCGGCTCGTAGAAGCGGAACAGGAGACGCGAGATCGTCGATTTTCCCGCTCCCGACGGCCCCACGATCGCAAGCGTCTCGCCGGGCTCCACGCAAAAGCTCACTCGGTCGAGAATCGGTCGAGCTTTCTCATAGCCGAAGGCCACCTCCTCGAAAACGATGCGCCCCTGCGAGACGACGAGATCGGTCGCGCCCGGCCGGTCGTCGATCTCCGGATGTCGGCCGAGAATCTGGAACATGCGCTCGATGTCGATGACCGCCTGACGCACCTCGCGATAGAAGGTGCCCATGAAATTCAAGGGTTGATAAAGCTGGATCATCGTCGCGTTGATCAGCACGAAATCGCCGATGCTCGCCTGCGAAGATTTCAGATCGCTGACGCACATCAGCATCATGAGCGTCAGCCCGAAGGTGAAGATCGCCGCCTGGCCGGCGTTCAGCACAGCGAGCGAAATATAAGATTCGACGCTGGCGCGCCGATAGCGCTCCATGGACTTTTCATAGCGCGACGATTCGCGCTCCTCCGCGCAGAAATATTTGACCGTCTCGTAGTTCAGCAGACTGTCGATCGCCTTGACGTTGGCGTCGACGTCGCTGTCGTTCATCTTGCGCCTTATATCGATGCGCCAGTTGGTGGCGAGCGTTGTATAGGCGAGATAGACGAAGATCGTGGTCGCGGCGGCGAGCGAATAGCGCCAATTGAACTGCCAGGCGAAAATGCCGAGCACGAGCAGAAATTCGACGATGGTCGGAAGGCCCGTCGACATCACGAGCCGCGCCAGGGTCTCGATCGCGTCGCGTCCGCGCTCCAAAACTCGCGTGAGGCCGCCGGTCTTGCGGGTGACGTGATAGCGCATCGACAGCCGATGCATGTGTTCGAAGACGTCGATCGCGAGTTTTTTCACTGCATGCATCGCGACGGCGGCGAAGAGCGCGTCGCGCGCCTGCGTCAGCAGCGCATAAATCGCGCGCAGAAATCCATAAAGAACAGTGAAGCCCGCCGCTCCCGCGAGCAACGTCGACACAGAGGCGTCGAGATGGCCCTGGAGCGCGTCGGTCGCCCATTTGAACGTATAGGGCACGAGCGCGTTGACGAGCTTGCCGACGAAGAGCAGCGCAAAGCAATAAAGCACGCGGCGCTCCAGCTCGGGCCGGCCCTTCGGCCAGATATAGGGCCAAAGATGAAAGATGGTCGTGACGAGGCTGAGCTTGCCGAATGGCGAGTCGTCATCAACGGCGGTTCGATCTCCTCTCGCGCTTGTCGCTACCCTCAGCATCGGCCCTTCCGTGTTGTAGCATCCTTGACGCTTGTCATCGCGGCTTCATATAACGCTTTATGCTTAGGTGAAAACCACGCTTGATCTCCTACGCTTCCCCGGTGTAAGTCGCGCATCAGCGAGAATCATGACGAGCATCCGAAACATCTGCGTCTATTGCGGCTCGTCTCTGGGCCACGATCCCCGCCACGAGGCTGCTGCGAAGGCGCTTGGCGCCACGATCGCCAAAGCAGGCCTTGGTCTTGTGTTCGGTGGGGGATCCTGCGAACTCATGGGGGTCGTTGCGCGCTCCGCGCTCGACGCAGGCGGCGAAGTCTGCGGAATCATTCCTGATTTCCTCGGCAAGCGCGAAATCGCGCTCGAGGGGCTGACGGAGCTTTGCGTCGTCGCCGACATGCACCAGCGCAAGCGCCTCATGTTCGAGAAGTCCGACGCATTCGTCGCGCTGCCGGGCGGGATCGGCACGCTCGAGGAGCTCGCCGAGCAACTCACCTGGATCCAGCTCGGCCGTCACGAAAAGCCGCTCGTCATCGCCGACATCGGCGGGTTCTGGCGGCCACTGCTTCGGCTCTTCGCCCATATGCGCGAAGAGGGCTTCATCAGGGCGAATTATGAGATACGCTACCTCGTCGCCGAACGCATAGAGGACGTCATTCCCATGATTCTCGGCGCCGCGAGCCATCGGCGCGCCGGCATGGAGCAAGAGGCGGTGGTCGAGCAGTTATAGAGCGCGCTTCCCGGGTCGGTTGACAAGAGGCTCTACCTCGCCCCGTCTCGCAAGAGCTTGTAATTGAGCGCGTCGATCAGCGCCTCGAAGGAGGCGTCGATGACATTGGCGGAGACGCCGACGGTCGACCAGCGCTCGCCCTTGCCGTCCGCGCATTCGACAAGCACGCGCGTCACCGCGTCGGTGCCGCCCTGAAAGACGCGGACGCGATAGTCGACGAGCTTCACGTCGTCGATGAAGCGCTGATAGTCGCCGAGATCCTTTCTGAGCGCCAAGTCCAATGCGTTCACCGGGCCGTTGCCTTCGGCGGCGGAAATCTTCGATTGGCCGTTGACGTTGAGCTTCACGATGGCCTCGGCCCCGGCGTCCTCCAGGCCGCCGCCGCGCGCGAAGCGCCGGTCGACCGCGACGCTGTAGCGCTCGACGTCGAAGAAATGCGGCGCCTCGCCCATCATGCGCTTGGCCAGGAGGTAGAAGGAAGCGTCGGCGCCCTCATAGGCGTAGCCCTGCGCCTCCTTCTCCTTGACCTCGTCGAGAAGCCGCCCGAGGCGCGGATCGTCCTTCTCGAGATTGACGCCGAGGCGTGTGAGCTCGGCTACGATGTTGGACTTCCCCGCCTGGTCGGAGACGAGGACGCGCCGGCGGTTGCCGACGCTCTCGGGCGGCACATGCTCATAGGTGCGCGAGTCGGTGAGCACCGCGGAAGCGTGAATGCCCGCCTTGGTCGCGAAGGCGCTCGCGCCGACGTAAGGCGCATGGCGGTTCGGCGCGCGGTTCAAAAGCTCGTCCAGCGCGTGGCTGACGCGCGTGAGCTGCGTGAGCGTGTCGCGCGTGACGCCGATCTCGAAGCTTTGCGCGAATTCGTCCTTGAGCAGAAGGGTGGGGATGATCGTCGTGAGATTTGCGTTGCCGCAGCGCTCGCCAAGCCCGTTGAGCGAGCCCTGGATCTGCCTTACGCCGGCGCGAACCGCAGCGAGCGAATTGGCGACCGCCTGTCCGGTGTCGTCGTGGGCATGGACGCCGAGCCGATCCCCCGAGATATGTTTCGTCGTCTCGCGCACGATGCGCTCGACCTCGTGAGGGAGCGAGCCGCCATTGGTGTCGCAGAGCACGATCCAGCGCGCGCCGGCGTCGGCCGCGGCCTTGGCGCAGGCGAGCGCATAGGCTTCATTGCCCTTGAAGCCGTCGAAGAAATGCTCGCAATCGACGATCGCCTCCTTGCCGCGCGCGACGACGGCGCGCACCGACTGCGCGATGGCCTGGAGATTGTCTTCTTCCGTGGAGCGCAGCGCGACGCGCACTTGATAATCCCAGGCCTTGGCGACGAACACGACGGCGTCGGACGCGCAGTCGAGCAGCGCTCTGACGCCAGGATCGTTCTCGACCGAGCGGCCCTGACGACGCGTCATGCCGAAGGCGGCGAAGCGCGCTTTGAGCGGCGGGCGCTTGGCGAAGAACTCCGTGTCGAGCGGATTGGCGCCGGGATAGCCGCCTTCGATGTAATCGATCCCCAGCTCGTCGAGCATGGTCGCGATCTGGCGCTTGTCTTCGAGCGAGAAGTCGACGCCGACGGTCTGGGCGCCGTCTCTGAGCGTCGTGTCGAAAAGCGTAAGCCTCGATTTCGTCATTGCGGACGCCCCGCCGCGGCCACGAGCCGCGGGTCAACCTCGATCTTGACGAGAGCCTTGGTCATGCGCGTGCGTCCGAGCCATTCGCCGTTGATCTCGACCGTGTTGCGGCTTTGCGCCGTAAAGCCGCGCTTGGCGAAGAAATCGCGCGCGGCGTCCGACGCCTCGACCTCGAGCGTGGTCGTCCCTCGGGCGGCGGCGAGCTTCTCCAACGCGCCGAGCAGCGTGGCGCCCACGCCCTGGCGCGCGAAATCGGGGTGTACATAGAGCATCTCGATCGTCTCGTTTTTCTCGAGCGTGGCGAAGCCGGCGATCTCCTTGTCGACGAGGGCGACGACGGTGAGCCCTTGCGCGAGCTTTGCGGCGAAAGCCGCCTCGTCCTCGGCGCGCGCCGCCCAGGCGGCGCGCTGGGCCTCGTCGTAGAACTCCTCGGCGAGCGTCTCGACGCTCTCGCGAAGGAGCGCGGCGAGACGCGGCGCGTCGGCGGGGAGGAGGGGCCGCAGCGAAGGCGCGGCGCGAAAGCTCGCCATCTCTAGAAGACGCCGAGCAGATGCAGCGCGAGCGCGGAAGCGAGCGCCAGCACGAGCAGCTTGAAGGCGAGGTAGCTCAGCCAGTGGGCCGGGAAGGGCAGGGATTTTTTCCAGTCGTCAGCCATGGCGGATACCTCGGGGTTCTGCGTGCGAGAGGATCGTCTCGACGATGGCGTCGAGATTCCCGTCCACGTCGTGATTCCAAAAGCGCAGCGTCAGGAAGCCGAGCGCGGCGAAATGCGCGTCTCGTCGCGCGTCATGCGCGAGGCCGGCGTCGAAGCCATGCTGGCCGCCGTCGACCTCCACAATCAGCCGATGTTTGAAGCAGACAAAGTCCAAGATGTAGCCTTCCAATGGCGCTTGTCTTCGGAAGTGAAAACCCTGGAGCTTGAGCTGACGCAACCGCACCCATAATTTCACTTCCTGCGGCGTCATTGTTTTGCGCAACGCCCGCGCGCGCTCATTCGCCATGACGTTTTCCTCGCGGGGGCGCACCCCACCCGACCGCCTTCGGCGGCCACCCTCCCCGTAAAGGGGCGGGATGGGGGCTGCATACAGACGCCGTTTAAACTGGAACTTTTGCGACTGCATCAGCGTTGCAGCGAAACGCTCACTCAGGAGGCGCAAATCCCTCCCCCTTGTGGGGAGGGTGGCCGCCGAAGGCGGACGGGTGGGGCCCTCCCGCGCGCTCATCGCTTGAGCTCCCATGTCGTCGCGCCATCCTTGTGATCCTTAAGCACAATTCCCATCGCCGCGAGTTCGTCGCGAATGCGGTCGGACTCGGCCCAGTTTTTTGCGGCGCGGGCGGCGAGGCGGGTTGAAATCAAGAATTCAATTTCCCGTCTTTCGTGCTCTGTGGCGTGCGGGCGCCTGTGCAACCACTCCAACTCTTTCTCACATAGCAATCCAAGGAGGTTTGCGCTCGCTCTGAGCTGCTTTTTTAAGGGGCGAGAACTAATTGGTGGCCCCCAAGGAAAATCTGAGCCCTCCGCAATCGCAAGTTGATGCAGTTTGCTCAGGGCGGCATGAGTGTTGAGGTCATCAGATAGCGCCTCGATGACCTCGTTATCAGCAGGATCGTCCGAGAACGTATCGCCAACCGCTCTATACCATTTGTCTAATGTCCGTTCCGCATCTTCGAGAGTGTTCACGGTAAAGTCGATCGGCTGCCGGTAATGCGTCCTCAGCATCGCGAGGCGCAGCACTTCGCCCGGCCATTTGCGTCCGCCAAACGTCTCCGTGTGCAGCAGATCGTGGATGGTCACGAAATTCCCCAGGCTCTTGGACATTTTCTCGCCCTCGACCTGGAGAAAACCGTTGTGCATCCAGACATTCGCCATAACGTCGGTATGGAAGGCGCAGCGCGACTGGGCGATCTCGTTCTCGTGATGCGGGAAGACGAGGTCGACGCCGCCGCCGTGGATATCGAAACTCTCGCCCAAATGCTTCCAGCTCATCGCCGAGCATTCGAGATGCCAGCCGGGGCGCCCGTAGCCCCAGGGACTCATCCACCCGGGCTCGTTGTCCTTGGAAGGCTTCCAGAGCACAAAATCCATCTCGCCGCGCTTATAGGGCGCGACGTCGACGCGCGCGCCGGCGAGCATCTCGTCGAGCGAGCGGCGCGAGAGGCGTCCGTAATCCGACATCGACGGCACGTCGAAGAGCACATGACCGTCCGCCGCATAGGCGTGGCCGGAGGCGATGAGCTTCTCGACGATCGCGATCATCTCGGCGATATGCTCGGTCGCGCGCGGTTGAACGCTGGGCTCGAGGCAGCCGAGCGCCTTCACGTCCTCCTGAAAGACCTTGTTCGTCTCTTCCGTCAGCGCGCGGATCGTGACGCCGCGCTCGGCGGCGCGGGCGTTGATCTTGTCGTCGACATCGGTGATGTTGCGGACATAGCGCACATGCTCGGGCCCATAGATGTGCCGCAGCAGCCGAAAGAGCACGTCGAAGACGATCAGCGGCCTCGCGTTGCCGATATGGGCATAGTCGTAGACCGTCGGCCCGCAGACATACATGCGCACGTTTTTCTCGTCCAAAGGGTGAAAAACCTCCTTGGAGCGGGTCAGCGTGTTGTAGAGTTTCAACTGCGGCGACATAGATCCCGGGCCTTTCGGCCGGGCGTCGCTCTCGATTTCAAGCAGTCGTGACGGCGCCGGCCAGCTTTTCGCTAGTCGATGATAATCCGGCCGCAGTGCGGGAGGCGGAGGCGAAGCGTCATGGCGGGACCTTGCCCTCAGCCTCAGCTCGCGTCAAGCTAAACCAGAGCCCCGACACGGCATTCTTCGCGGCGCGCTTAAGGGTTCGGAAAGGCCTCCCCCCGGGGCGCTTTGGCGCTAGGTTTGGCTTCATGCGCGCGATGGTGCTGAGAAGGCCGAAGGACAGACTCGTCATGGAGGAGCGGGCGGAGCCTCGCCCCGGCCCGGGCGAGCTGCTGCTTGAGGTCGAAGCCTGCGGGGTCTGCCGCACCGATCTCCACGTCGTCGACGGCGATTTGCCCGACCCGCGCCTGCCGATCGTGCCAGGTCATGAGATCGTGGGGCGGATCGTCGCCAAGGGTGCAGGCGTCGCGGCGCGGCTCGGCGCGCGAATGGGCGCGCCCTGGCTCGGCCATACCTGCGGCCATTGCCCCTATTGCAGGACCGGCCACGAGAACCTCTGCGATGCGCCGCTTTTTACCGGCTACACGCGCGACGGGGGCTTCGCGACCCATGCGCTCGTCGACGCGGCCTACGCCTTTCCGCTGGCCGAAGACGCGGACCCGGTCGCCTCTGCCCCGCTGCTCTGCGCCGGACTGATCGGCTGGCGCTCGCTCAAGGCCGCGGGCGAAGCGCCCAAGATCGGCCTCTATGGCTTCGGCGCGGCGGCGCATATCGTCGCGCAAGTTTGCCGCTGGCAGGGCCGGCGCGTCTTCGCCTTCACCAAGCCGGGCGATGAGGCCTCTCAGAATTTCGCCCGCGGGCTCGGGGCCGAATGGGCCGGCGGCTCGGGCGACGCGCCGCCCGAAAAGCTCGACGCCGCGATCCTTTTTGCGCCGGTCGGCGCGCTGGTGCCGGCGGCGTTAAAAGTTCTGCGAAAGGGCGGGCGCGTCGTCTGCGCCGGCATCCATATGAGCGACATCCCGAGCTTTCCCTACGATCTGATCTGGGGCGAGCGCAGCGTCGTCTCCGTCGCAAATTTGACGCGCGCCGACGGCGAGGAGTTCTTGGACATCGCCCGCCGCGCGCAGATCGAGACGACGACGCGAACCTATCCTCTGGAGCGCGCCAATGAAGCGCTCGACGATCTGCGCGCCGGGCGCTTCGAGGGCGCGGCGGTGCTGACGATGTGAGAGTGCGCAGTTTCGTGCGAGTGGGCGAGGCCGGCGCCCAAGACTCTGCGCCGGCGCCCGCCGCGCTCAGGCGCGAGCGGTCTTCAAGTCAGGCGGCGTCGCTTCCTCAACCAGCGCGGAAAGCGCCGCTTCCAGTGTCTCGACCTGCTGCTCCTGCGAGCCGAGCCGGCGGATCGAGACCTTGCGCTCGGCCGCCTCCTTTTTGCCGACGATCAGCAGCACGGGGATCTTGGTCAGCGAGTGCTCGCGCACCTTGTAGGAGATCTTCTCGTTCCTGAGATCGAGCTCGACCTGGAGCCCAAGCTTCCTCGCCTGCGCGGCGATCTCCAGCGCGTAATCGTCGGCGTCCTGCACGATCGTGCAGATCATGATCTGCACGGGCGAGAGCCACAGCGGCAGATGGCCAGCGTAATGCTCGATCAAAACGCCGGTGAAGCGCTCGAGCGAGCCGAACATGGCGCGGTGGATCATGACCGGCGTCTTCTTCTCGGAGTCCGCGCCGATATAGAAGGCGCCGAAGCGCGCCGGCAGGTTGAAGTCGACCTGTGTCGTGCCGCACTGCCACTCGCGGCCGATCGCGTCGCGCAGCGTGTATTCGAGCTTCGGCCCGTAGAAAGCGCCCTCGCCGGGCTGCAGCGAAGTCTTCAAGCCGCGTCGCTTGAGCTCGTCGAGCACTTGACTCAGCGCCCCCTCGGCTTTGTCCCAGGCTTCGTCCGAGCCGACCCGCTTCTCGGGCCGGGTCGAGAGTTTTACGTCCACGTCGGCGAAGCCGAAGTCGTCGAGCAACGACAGGATCAGGTCGTTGATCTCCAAGACCTCATGCATGATCTGCTCTTCCGAGCAAAAGATATGCGCGTCGTCCTGCGTGAAGGCGCGCACGCGCATGACGCCATGCAGCGCGCCGGAGGGCTCGTAGCGATGCACGATCCCGAATTCGGCGATGCGCAGGGGCAGGTCGCGATAGGATTTGAGCCCGTTCTTGAAGAGCAGCACATGGCCGGGGCAGTTCATGGGTTTCAGCGCGAAGACCCGCTCGTCCTCGGTCTTGGTTAAAAACATGTTCTCGCGATAGGTCTGCCAATGGCCGGATGTCTCCCAGAGCGAGCGGTCGAGCACCTGCGGCGTGTTGACTTCCTGATAGCCCGCGAGCTTCTGGCGCCGGCGCATGTAGGAAACGAGCGTCTGGAACAGCGTCCAGCCCTTGGCGTGCCAGAAGACGGCGCCCGGTCCTTCCTCCTGGAAATGGAAGAGCCCCATCTCGCGCCCCAGGCGCCGATGGTCGCGCCGCTCGGCCTCCTCCAGCCGATGCAGATAGGCGTCGAGCTCTTCCTGCGTCGTCCAGGCCGTGCCGTAGATGCGCGACAGCATCGGACGATTGCTGTCGCCGCGCCAATAGGCGCCCGCGACCTTCATCAGCTTGAAGGCCGTGCCGATCTTGCCCGTCGAGGTCATGTGCGGGCCGCGGCAGAGATCGAGCCACTCGCCCTGCTTATAGACGGAGAGGTCCTCGCTTCCGGGGATGGATTCGATCAGCTCGCCCTTAAAAGCCTCGCCCTTCTTTTCGAAAAAGTCGAGCGCCTCGTTGCGCGACCAGACCTCGCGCACGATCGGGCGGTCGCGCGCGATGATCTCGCGCATCTTCTTCTCGATCGCCGGCAGGTCCTCCGGCGTGAAGGGCTCGCTGCGATAGAAGTCGTAATAGAAGCCGTTCTCGATGACCGGGCCGATCGTCACCTGCGTGCCGGGAAAAAGCTCCTGCACCGCTTCGGCGAGCACATGCGCGCAGTCGTGGCGGATCAGTTCTAACGCTCGCGGGTCGTCGCGCGGCACGAACTCGATCTTGGCGTCGCGTTTCAGCGGCGTCGAGAGGTCGCTGAGCGTTCCATCCACGGTCATGGCGACCGTGCGCTTGGCGAGCGAGGGCGAGATGGATTTGGCGATGTCGAGCCCGGAGACGCCCGGCTCAAACGGACGGGACGCGCCGTCCGGGAAGGTCACATGGATCATGTCGGCTCCTTTGCGCTCACTCGCCGAAGCGAACCGGCGTAAGACGCGGAAAGCGCCCGCGCGCGGCGGGCGACAAAAATTTAGCGGCAGGGCAGGGGGCGTGGCAAGGGGACGAAGGCTTCGCTCACGCCCCGCGCCCCGGTCCGGACTGCTCAAAAGGGTTCGACGACCTGCGTCACGGAGACCGATCCATCGGCGCCGAGCTCCGTCTCGAGGATCAGGTTGAAAACGCTGGGGTCCCATCTGGCCGGATAATTGCCTACCGGCGCCCCGAATGCCGCCATCAGTTGCGGAAGCTCGTCATGATGCCAGCAGACGACGATGAGTTTTTGCGGGAAGGCGTTCGGATCCAGAAGCTTCGCGGCAAGCTCCGCGAATTGCGATTCGGCGTAAGGCGTCTGCACGGGAAGGGGAATGGAGTCCGCAAGCGGCGTGACGGTCTCGCGCGGGCGGATGCTGTGGTGCGAATCCGCCGCGGCGATGATCGCGTCGGGCGCTCCGAAGGTTTCCGGTATGTAGGCAACGAGCTTTTGCGCGCGCATCAAGTCCGCCGGGTCCAGATGCGGGTCGTCGTCGTCGTCTCTAAGCTTTTCGGCGTGTGGCGCATGACGAGCAAAGTTCGCGTCGAAGAATTCCCCACGGCTCAGCCCCTTTTGCGCGGGTGGCGATGCGGCGCGGGCTTGGCCGCGTGCGGCCCGACGGCGGGAGAGAGCCCGCCCGTTTGCTTTTGCAAGCCCGGGCGCCGGCGCGTGGAGCCGTCGGCGGTGGGCGTCGGCAACGCCTCGGCGATCGTGCTCGCACTGAGCCAGAAATTCAGCTCGGCCGACTTCACCTTGTCGTCCGCGGAGAAATAGGCGTCTTGCCACGCGTCGTTCGCGGCGAGGAAGTGCCAGGCCTTATCGTCGTCCTTTTGCAACCAGTAGCGCCATGCGTAATGGTCGTAGACGTCGAGGCAATGGGCCGCATAGGCTTCGGCCGCGGCGCGGTGGCCCTTGATGATGTTGAGGTTCTCGTCGTTGTTGTAGGACGCCTTGTAGCCGTCGTTGTGGCTGCCCATCGCGACGACGCAATTGTCCGAAAACGGATCGATCACGACGATCTTGTCGTGGATCACCGCATGACCGGCTTGATTGAGCTCGTTCGTCCACTGATTGAACGCGTCGCCTTTGGTGACGCCTCGCGTGTGGATCACGCGGAAATCCTCGGGCAGCGGCGGCTCGCCCTTGGCGGGCTTCTTGACGGGAGTCTGACCCCCGTTGACGGCGGTGTAGAACTCGCCTGAGGCGCTCGCGTCTGTCACCGCCCCACGCACGAACAGCGAGGGGCGCGCCCGCAGCGCGTCGGAGATCGCGTCCACGATGCTGGGATAGCCGGGCTCGAAGACGAGGAACAGGATCGCCTGCTGCGCCTGACCGATCAGCTTGAAGAGCGCCTCGAGATCGGGCGGCCGGGGCTCGTCCGCTGCGGGTTTGCTCGCGCGCGCTTTCGGCGTGTTGGGCGAAAACCAGATGTCGATCGCGCCGCTGCCGTCCTCGAGATCGACGCTGACTGGACCTTTGGCGTCGGCACTGCGCAAGGGCTCCGCCTGCGGTCCAGTCACGCTTGGGCCTGGAGCGAGCGTGTCGGCCTTCAGCCGGTCCCAATAGGCCTTGTAGGCGGCGGCGACCTTGGGCGCGCGCGCGATGATCGTATTGTTGGTCTGAGCGCAGAGCCCATGCGCGGTGACGTTGGTCGAGCCGAACAAGGCGGCCTGCGGACCACCTTCCGTGACGAGAACCTGGAACTTATTGTGGCCGATGTGATTGCTGGCCATGAAGCGGTCCCAGACGCGCGCGCCGGCGGATTTGATCTCGGCGCGTTGCGTCGAATAAGTGTCCGTGGTCTTCTCGCCGTCGACCTCGCCGGGCATGTTGGAGAGAATGAGGTCGAGAGCGCCCTTCAGAGGCTTGAGGGTTCCGATCACCTCAGGATCGTCGAACTCATAGAAGGCGCAGCAGAGAGTGGCGCCTTTTTCGGCGGCTTCCTCGGGCAGCGCAGTCAGCGCCTCGATCATCTGGCCGGCGAGGTCGTCGCGCAGCGCGTCCCCGATCTTGTATATGTGATCGACGAGCTTGTCGGCCTGCGCACCGCCGCCAGGCGTCGCATCGAGCGCGCGCGCCGTCGATTGCGTGGCGAGGATGCCGCGATTGAAATAGACCGACAGCGCGCCGTAATGCGGCGTGAGCTGCACCTGGTTGGAGATCAGCGGACCGTAAGGCATCGGCTGCAAGGCGCCGGGGGCGCCGCCAAGCGGGACGATCTTGTATTTGTAGGCGCCGCCGCGTTTGGCGGTGACGTCCTTCCAAAAGAACTTCTGCACCGGATCGTTGGCGGTGGTGCGTCCCGCGTCCGCCGCCTGTCCCTCGAAGCTCGCCATCGCCGGCAGGCAGGTCTCGGTTCCTGCGAGCACATCGATCCGGTAAATCGCGAAGCCCAAGCAGTTCTGGAGCTTGCCGCCGAACGTCCAAGCGATGACCGCTATGTCGTTATTGGCGAAGGCAATGGCTTTCATCGCTTTGGACCTTTCTCGCAACGCGGCGCCGCCGATATGGCGTTCTGCCCAAGATCACGCATTGAGCCGCCTCGGCGCGCGCCGGCGGCAAAATTCTCGAAGCAACAAGTTTCAACTTTATGCGGGCGCCGCGCAAGGGGCTCGTGCTTGGCGAACGCTCGGCGATGCGCCGATCGCCTGGGAACACGAGTCCTTTCCCTTTCGCCGAAGCGGAGCCGTCGACGACATCCAGAAGGCCAATGCTCTGGGGTGAGCCTCCCGCGCCGCCGCGCCGCCGCCCTGCAGCGGATAAGGCGGCAAGTCCGAGCAGGCGCGCCCCAATCAGCCTCTTGCAATTTGCGCCTGTTCCATTAAACCACTAAAACACTAGACTTGATGAAGCTATACGCCGCCGAAACGGGACGAGAGGAAATCATGGGTTGGGCTCAGTCGAAGACGCCGAAGCTGACGCGCGCGTTCGCGCTGCTTCTCCTTCTCGCGCTCCCAAGCCTCGCCGCGGCGGACCAGACGCTGCTCAACGTCTCCTATGATCCGACGCGCGAGCTTTACAAGGCGATCAACCCCGCCTTCGCCGCCGACTGGAAGGCCAAGACCGGCGAGACGGCGCGGATCCAGTCCTCGCATGGCGGCTCTGGCGCGCAGGCGCGCGCCGTCATCGACGGACTGAAGGCCGACGTCGTGACGCTGGGCCTCGCCGCCGACATCGATGCGATCGCCGCCAAGACCGGCAAGATCCCGGCCGATTGGCAAAAGCTCCTGCCCAATAATTCGACGCCTTACGCCTCGACGATCGTCTTCGTCGTGCGCAAGGGGAACCCGAAGGGAATCAATGACTTCGACGACCTCGTGAAGCCCGGCGTCGCCGTCGTGACGCCGAATCCGAAGACCTCGGGCGGCGCGCGCTGGAACTATCTCGCCGCTTGGGGCTACGGCTTGAAGAAATTCAACGGCGACGAAGCGAAGACGAAGGAGTTCGTGGCCGCGATCTACAAGAACGCGCCCGTGCTCGACACCGGCGCGCGCGGCGCGACGATCAGCTTCGCGCAACGCGGCATCGGCGACGTGCTGATCGGCTGGGAGAACGAGGCCTATCTGGCGCTTCACGAGTTCGGCGCCGACAAGTTCGAGATCGTCTCGCCGCCGCGCTCGATCCTTGCCGAGCCGCCGGTCGCGGTGGTCGAAGCGAACGCCAAGGCGCATGGCGCCGAGAAGCTCGCCCACGCCTATCTCGAGTTCCTCCACACAGAGCCGGCGCAGGCGATCATCGCCAAAAACTTCTATCGTCCCGCGCATCCCGAATTCGCGGCGAAGGAAGATCTGGCGCGCCTGCCCAAGATCGAGTTCTTCACCGTGGATGAGATTTTCGGCGGCTGGGCTAAGGCGCAGAAGACGCATTTCGCCGACGGCGGCGTCTTCGACGACATACAAAGGCAAACCGCCGCTAGATAATCCGGGGCCTCTCGATCGCAAGCGAGAGCGGAACAGGCGCAAATGACGCTGGCTCTTCCGAAAATCAACACCTGGCGCTTCGTGGCGCCGAGCGTGCTGCCGGGGTTTGCGCCCGCCTTCGGCTTCACGCTGCTTTACCTCAGCGTCGTCGTTCTGCTGCCGCTCTCGGTCCTCGTGTGGCGCGCGTCCGGCCTGGGATTCGACGGCCTCTATAGGGTCGCCACGGAGCCGCGGGTCGCCGCGGGCCTGTCGACGAGCTTCACGATCTCCCTCGCGGCGGCGGCGATCGACGTCGTCTTCGGCTTGCTCGCGGCCTGGGTGCTGACGCGATACAGCTTTCCGGGACGCAGCCTGCTCGACGCCGCGATCGATCTGCCCTTCGCGCTGCCGACCGCGGTCGCCGGCATCTCGCTCGCGGCGCTCTACGGACCGAACGGTTTTTTCGGCGCGCCGTTGCTACAGCTTTTCGGCCTCAAGGTGGCCTTCACGCGGCTCGGCATTCTCGTTGCGCTGATCTTCGTCGGCCTGCCTTTCATCGTGCGCACCGTGCAGCCGGTGATCCTCGAATTCGAGCCCGAATTAGAGGAAGCGGCGGCGACGCTCGGGGCCTCGCGCGCGCGCACTTTTTGGACCGTGATCTTGCCGCCGCTGCTGCCCGCGCTGCTGACGGGCTTCGCGCTCGCCTTCGCTCGCGCCGTCGGCGAATATGGATCTGTGATCTTCATCGCCGGGAATATCGCCTACGTCTCGGAGATCGCGCCGCTGCTCATCGTCGTGAAGCTCGAGCAATATGACTATGCCGGCGCGACGGGCATCGCGACGATCATGCTGGCGATCTCCTTCTTGGCGCTGTTGGCGATCAATGTGATCCAGGCCTGGAGCCGCAGGAGGCTGGGCCATGTCTGAGACGGCGCAGGCGATTCCGCCACAAATCGACGCAGCGCCCGGGGGCCGCGAGCCGCCCCGCCGCAAAGCCGTGCGCGGCGAGACCGCTATCTTCGCGCTGAGCGACGTGCGCAGCGAACGCCCGGCGACGCGCCGCGCGCTGATCGCGGCGACGATCGTCTTTCTCTCGCTCTTCCTGCTCTCGCCGTTCGTCGTCGTCTTCGTCGAAGCCTTTTCCAAAGGGGTTGGCGTCTTTGTCGAGAGCCTCACGGAGCCGGACGCGCTCGCGGCCATCAGGCTCACGCTGCTCGTCGCCTCGATCACTGTCCCGGCGAATCTCGCCTTCGGACTCGCCGCCGCCTGGTCGATCGCGAAGTTCTCCTTTCCCGGCAAGAGCCTGCTGATCACGCTGATTGACCTGCCCTTCTCGGTCTCGCCGGTCGTCGCCGGCCTCGTCTATGTGCTGCTCTTCGGCGCGCAGGGCGTGCTTGGCCCCTGGCTCTCGGCGCATGATGTGGAGATCGTCTTCGCCGTGCCGGGCATCGTGCTCGCGACGATCTTCGTCACCTTTCCTTTCGTGGCGCGCGAGCTGATCCCGCTGATGCAGGACCAGGGGACGGTTGAGGAGGAAGCGGCGCTGACGCTCGGCGCCTCGGGACTGCGCACCTTCTTCACGGTCACGCTGCCCAATGTGAAATGGGCTTTGCTCTACGGCGTCCTCCTCTGCAACGCGCGCGCCATGGGAGAGTTCGGCGCCGTGTCGGTCGTCTCGGGGCACATTCGCGGCCTCACCAACACCATGCCGCTCCAGGTGGAGATCCTCTACAATGAGTACAATTCCGTCGCCGCCTTCGCGCTTGCCGCGCTCCTGGCTAGCCTCGCTCTCGTCACTCTCGGCCTCAAGACTCTTCTCGAATGGCGTCACGGCGACGCGCTCAAGCGCCGCCACGGCCACTGAGTTGAAGCACGGCGTGCAAATCCGCATCGAAGGGGTCGAGCTCGATTTCGGCTCCTATCCGGCGCTGCGCGACGTCTCGCTCGATATTGCGGCGGGCGAGCTCGTCGCGCTGCTCGGCCCTTCGGGCTCGGGCAAGACGACGCTGCTGCGCGTCATCGCCGGCCTCAACTCGCCGCATCGCGGCGCCGTGTTCTTCGACGCGCTGAACGCGACGACCCTTTCCGTGCAGGAGCGTCGCGTCGGCTTCGTGTTCCAGAACTACGCGCTCTTCAAGCATATGACCGTCGCGGAAAACATCGCCTTCGGCCTCAACGCGCGGCCGCGCGCGTCGCGGCCGGCGAAGCCTCAGATCGCCGCGCGGGTCTCGGAACTCTTGGAGCTCGTGCAGCTCGAGGGGCTTGGCCAGCGTTATCCGGCGCAGCTTTCCGGCGGCCAGCGGCAGCGCGTCGCGCTCGCGCGGGCGCTGGCGATCGAGCCGCGCGTGCTGCTGCTCGACGAGCCCTTCGGCGCGCTCGACGCGCGCGTGCGCAAGGATCTGCGACGCTGGCTGCGTGATATCCACGAGCGCACGGGACTGACGACGGTCTTCGTCACCCATGACCAGGACGAGGCGATGGAGCTCGCGGATCGCGTCGTCGTGCTCAATAAGGGCCGCATCGAGCAGGTGGATTCGCCCGACGCGCTTTACGACCGTCCGGCTTCGCCCTTCGTGCTTTCCTTCGTCGGCGAGGCGGTGGCGCTGCCGGTCACGGTGAAGCAGGGACATGTCTCGCTCGGCGGCCGCGAACTGCACGTCCACGCGCATGGGCTCCGCGACGGGGAGGCGCGCGTCTTCTTTCGCCCCGCCGATATTGCGATCGCCGGCGTGGGTCCGAGCGCGCTCGAGGGGCGAGTCGAGGCGTTGCGGCGCACGCCGTCGGGGGTGCGCGCGACGATCTCGATCGACGGATCCGATCAGCGCCTCGAGATCGATCAGTCGCTGGAGCACGCGGCCGAGATTGGCGCGATGGTGCCGCTCTCCCTCTCCAACGCGCGCGTCTTTGCGCATCGCGACGGCGAATATCAAAACGCGGGCGAGGGGATATGACGCGTCCTGTTGCGACGCGGTCAAAATTTGGTCACTTCCTGGGGTTAGAAGAGGCGATAGAACTTACGAAGCTCGCGGTAACGCGGATGCTGCGGGGTTCGAAACGCCGGGCCGGATGTACGCCCGGCGTTTTTTTATTGACCACGCTGGATCATGAGAATCTGGAGCGAGCTTGTTCAGCGCGTTCTCGAGCGCAGCCGACGCTCACCCGAGATTCGCGAGCCCCGGAAAGGTCTGCAGCAGCCAGAACGAGACGTTCTGCATTCCGCCGGTCAGAAAGGCGACGCCGGTCAGCACCAGCAGCCCGCCGACGATGCGCTCGACCTTCAGGAAATGGCGCTTGAAGCGCGCGACGAACCCCAGAAACGGCTCAAGCGCCAAGGCGGCGAGCAGGAAGGGGACGCCCAATCCCATTGAATAGACCGCAAGGAGCTGCGCGCCCAGGCCGACCGTCGCCTGCGCGCCGGCGATCGCCAGAATCGCGGCGAGGATTGGGCCGATGCAGGGCGTCCAGCCGAAGGCGAAGGCCAGCCCCATCACATAGGCGCCGAAGAGGCCGAAGGGCTTTTCGACCTGCGCGCGCTTTTCGCGATAGAGCAGCCCGATTTTGAAGAGGCCGAGAAAGTGCAGCCCCATCGCGATGATGACCGCGCCCGCGAAATAGGACAGAAACTGCAGATTCTCGCGCAGCGCCTGGCCAAAGAAGCTCGCCGTCGCGCCGAGCGCCGTGAAGATGGTGCCAAACCCCAAGATGAAGAATAATGCGGAAAGGAAGACGTCGCGGCGCGCGCCGGACCGGCCTTCGGCCGACAGATCCTCCACCGTCACGCCGGCGAGGAACGTGAGATAAGGGGGCACGAGCGGCAGGACGCAGGGCGACAGGAAGGATAGCAGGCCCGCCGCCGCGGCGGCAGGGAAAGTCACGTCCGTCGCCATCTTCGCCCTCGCGCCAGGAACATGAAATCTTTTGCCACAGGCTGAGAGAGCGGGCAAACGGGGCCATGACAGCGCGCGCCCCGTTCGCCTCATAAGCAAGTCGTCAGGCCGCCAGCGGCTCCCTCCCGCAGGAGAGAGGGAGCGCCGGCGCTGATCGATCAGAGGATGCCGAGGCCGAACAAGCCGCCGCCGCCCCAGCCACCGCCCCAGCCGGCATAAGGGTAGTAGGAGGGATAGACCCAAACCGTCCGCCAGGGGCGCCAGTAGCTATAGTGGTGATGGTGGCACCATCCGTAGCGATGGTACACGGATTCAACCGGCGACCCGGTGGAAACGGCGGTCTTGTCGGTCGGCGTGATGACGCCCGCGAGGCTTGGCGCTGCGGTTAGCGCACCCAGCGCCGTCGCGCAGGACAGTGTGATCACGGTTCTCTTTGAAAACAGGCTCATTTTTCACCCTCCAGCGATTTCGCGGCGACGTTGGCCTCCCGTCGCCTCGGGCCGCATACTTATTTTAGGTATCCCGGGCTAAGCCTCGGTCAAGTGAACGGGGCTAATTTCTTTGGGGGAGGGAACTAGAACGTAACAATGCTCAGCGTGAGGGCGCCAACGGTCAAGCTTTTGATCAAAATTCTGTCGACTCTTGCGTGAATTCGCTCTGAGCAGCGGCCGCATACCAAAAGCGCGTTCCGCCCAGTGACGTCGCCGTGGCGAAACGCATGGCTTGCATCGGGCATGGACCCCCTCCCGAAAGAGGGGAGGGAGCGAAGCGCCGATCAAAGGAGGCCGAGGCCGAACAGGCCACCGCCGCCCCAGCCGGTTCCCCAGCCGCCCCAGCCGGGGCCCCAGCCCGCGGACGCATAGGAACCATAGGGGTACGCATAGGAGTAGTAGGGGTAGTTCCAAGAGGCGTGGCAGCCCCGCCAGTAGTGATGGCGGCGATGATGGCACCAGCCGTAATAGACGGAGTTGATCGGCGAACCCGTCGAGACGGCGGTCTTGTCGGTCGGCGTGATGACGCCGGCGAGGCTCGGCGAGGACATCGCGCCCAGCGCCGTCGCGCAGGCGAGCGTGATCGCGGTTTTCTTCAAAAGGACGCTCATTCTCATGCTCCAGCGGTTTCGCGCCGACGCTGGCCTCCCGTCGCCGCGCGCCACATCGCTGGTTTAGGTATTTCGCGTCAGGGCTCAGTCAAGTAAAATGTATGTAATTTCTTTTTTCCAAAAAGCTAAAACGTAACTTTTGTAGCTAAGCCGCGCCAGAAAGCAAAGCTCAAGTGAAATGCGATTACAAATATCTGTCGGTGTTTATGTAAATTCGCTCGAGAAGCCGCTGCAAAGCCAGAGGCGCGCTCCGCCCCGTCACGTCGCCGCAGCGGAACGCATTGGTTGGCACGCGCGTCGGCTCCCTCCCCAGGAAACTGGGGAGGGAGCGCGGGCGCCGATCGATCAGATGCCGAACAGTCCGCCAAGCAGGCCGCCGCCGCCGCCCCAGCCCCAGCCCCAAGTCGGGTATGCCACGTAGTAGACGGGGGTCGCCACGTAGTAGGCGGGGGTCACCACGTAATAGTCCCTCTCGTAATAGTGGCGATGGTGGCACCAGCCGTAGCGGGGATAGTCCGTCGCGACGACGCAGCAATGGTGGCTCGGGCGCCACGCAATATGGCAATGCCAATGGCAGACCCGACGCCATCCGACGAATTCGAGCGGCGTCTCAGCGGAGACCGTCTCCTTGTCGGCCGGCGTGATGACGCCGGCGAGGCTCGGCGTGGCGAAGAGCCCGCCCAGCACGGCCGCGCAAGCCAAGGAGATCGCGGTTTTCTTTGAAAACACAATCATTTTTCCCTCCAGCTTTAATGCGACGACGGTGGCCTTTCGTCGCTGCGCGCCACATCCGTAAATTAAGTGTATCGCGGAAAATTCGGGTCAAGCGGGGTCTGAGTAATTTCTTTCGCCCAAGCAGCTCAAGCTTGGCTACTGTCAACGCAAGTTCATGCGCAAATCTTTGAGAACCTTCGCGCGATCAGTGCCGCGTCGTGCGCGTCTTCGCTTCGGCCGAACCGCCGGAGAGCGAGCTCGCCTGGTGGTGGACGAGCCGCCAGTCCTTGTCGACGCGCCGAAACCAGTTGGTTGCGACGAGCAGCGCCTCGCCGACCCTCTCGAGGCAGACGATCCGCCCGTCGTCGCCGGCGCGAAGCAGCGTCTCGGCGCTGGGCTCGATCTCGTCCTGGAAGGGGTTTTTGAAAATGTCGCGGTAAGAGGCGAGGACCGCCTCGCGTCCGAAGATCGGCGGCCAGCCCGGATGGACGCAGGAAACTCCCTCCTGCGCCCAAAGGCGCGCCATCGCCTCGGCGTCACGACGGGCGAAGGCCCGGTAATAGGCGGCGTTGGCGGCGCGAAGCGCGTCGTCTTCGGTCATGGAAGGAGCTTTGCGGATTTTTGCCCGGAAGGCAAACCGGGCAGAAACCTGACCCCGCAGGCCGGAAATCGTTTTGCAGCTTGGCGGCCGCGCTATTATCTTAGATTAAACTGTCCGCGGACGAAGCCCAAGGCGAGCCCGACCCATGTTCATCCAGACCGAGACCACGCCCAATCCCTCCACGCTGAAATTCCTGCCCGGCCGCGCCGTGCTGGAGAACGGCGCACGTGAATTTCGCACGAAAGAGAGCGCCGCCTGCGCGCCGCTCGTCGAGGCGCTCTTCGATCTCCCGGGAGTGGAGGCGGTGATGCTCGGCTCGGATTTCGTTTCGGTGACGAAGGGCGATGTCGACTGGGCGCATCTGAAGCCCGCGGCGCTCGGCCTCATCATGCTGCATTTCACCAGCGGGGCGCCGCTCTTTTCCGAAGGGGACGGGAAGGCCGAGGCGCAAAGCGAATTTTTCGACGCCGCCGAGGCGTCGGTCGTCGAGACGATCAAGAATCTCATCGAAACCCGGGTGCGCCCGGCCGTCGCGCGCGACGGCGGCGACATCGTCTTTCGCGGCTTTCGCGACGGGGTCGTCTATCTGTCGATGAAGGGCGCCTGCTCGGGCTGTCCTTCCTCCAGCGCGACGCTGAAGAGCGGGGTCGAGAATCTGCTGCGCCACTACGTGCCGCAGGTGCGCGCGGTTGAAGAGGCGTGAGCGTTGCTGGGGTTTGCGTGCTTCAGGAGAGTTTTCGAGGACCTTGTCGGCAGACCGCCGGCGCCGGGGGAGACTACTTGGTGGATTCGCCTAAGCTCTTCTGCGTAGCGAGAAACTTCTACGTATATTTTTCGTTAACGCCAAGCAGAGAGAGCAACGAGGCGCCAGGGCGGGTCGCTTCGCCGATTTGCGGACGGAGGCAAGAAATCCCATTCTCTCTCAGATCGACAAGCGGGAATCCATGATTAAAGAGGCTTGTTGGAGAGCTAGGCCGAGACTTCTGCGGAATAATAACGTAGCTTCCTCTATGGGTTTCTGTCTGTGGCGGCGACCCGCGCGATAACTCTCCCTTTATGGCTACAATGTCCTTTGATTAAAAATCGATGTTTTTGCTTCGTTGGCGCAATTGTCATCACCTTACTGCTGTGGCGCCAAAGACACGCTCTCAGTTTATTTAGGGTCGAGCGCCCGGCCCGCGTTGACAATAAACTTGCTCACCCACAGGCTTCCACGCGCCGAAGTCGGCGCGTCCGCTGCGTGTTTGAAGAATACGGCGTGGCGGTGCGCGCTGAATGCTAATCCTGTCTTAACACCTCAGAATTGGGGTTTGAGACCGACACAACTTAGGAGCGGTATAATGAAGCATGGAATGAAGATCCTCATGGGGTCCGTCTTCGCGGCGGCGCTGAGCGCCTCTGCAGCGAACGCCGGCACGATCCCCTATCCGAACGTCGGCACCCCGAACCCGGACGTCTATACGTTCACCGCCACGGCGGACGGGCCGATCACCGCCTATTTCGCGGGTTCGGGCGCCTCCTTTGAAGAGGTGGTCGGGCTGTACGTCAACGGCGTGTCGACCGGCATAACGGGCCTGAACGACCATACGTCGTCGCTGGGCGATTCGGTGGTGCTGGCACCCAGCGTGCATGCCGGCGACACGCTGACCTTCGTCGATTATATCACCCCGAACATCGGAGGAGCTCCAGCAACCGGGTTAACCTGGTATTCGAACCCCGCACTGAACGGCGGCGACAACCACGTCTATTCGACCTCGGCTACGGCGGGTCAGGTCTATGCGGGAAGCCCCGCGGGGACGTACGTCGCCTTCGAGGATCTCCCATTTGCTGTCAGCGACTTCAATTACTTTGACGACACGTTCGTCTTCACGAACGTGAGCACTGTCGCTACTCCCGGTCCGATGCCGGGCGCCGGTGTCGCGGGCTTGGCTGTGCTGGCGCTCTGCGGCGCGGCCCGGCTGCGTCGCGCCTGAGCTGTTCCCGGCGGACCAAAAAGGCCGCCGGCGGCGAATTGAAACAGGTCGGTCGCGCGAGCGCCGACAGGCAAAGGGGCCCAAGCGGGCCCCTTTCGCGTAAGATAGCGCTGCGGCTAGAGAACCCGCATGCGGGTGTCATAATCCCAATGACAACGCCCGGATTTTGTCATATTGTGATTCCGCCAGTTAGGTCGGGGAGCCCAAGCGCCTTTGGGGGCGCGACGGGAAGACCGGGCTTAAGGTCCGAGTCGGGGAGGACGCCGGCTCCGAATTCCTTCGTTGCGCCGGTAAACGGCTAAGGCGATGGGGCCCTAGAAGCGCACCAAAAACCGCGCTCGGGCCCTAAGAATTCGAGCCGGTCAAGGACGAGGCGCCAAAGAGCGGGGAGAGGCGGATCGCCTTCCTCGCTCTTTGTGTTTGCAAAGAGCCGCGCCTCAAGCCGCCATGTCGAGCCCGATATCGAGCGCCCGCGCCGAATGGGTGAGGGCGCCGACCGAAATCAGATCGACTCCGGTCTCGGCGATCGGCGCGATCGTCTCGAGCGTCACGCCGCCCGAGGCTTCGACCACGGCGCGCGCGTCGATCATCTCCACGGCCTCGCGGATCGTCGCAATGGGCATGTTGTCGAGCAGGACGGCGTCGACGCCGATTTCCAACGCCTGCTTGAGTTGCTCGAGCGAATCGACTTCGATCTCGATCTTGGTCAGGTGGCCGGCGTAGGCTTTCGCCGCCCGCAGCGCCGGGCCGACCCCGCCGGCGACGGCGATGTGATTGTCCTTGATGAGCATCGCGTCGTCGAGGCCGAAGCGGTGATTGGCGCCGCCGCCGCAGCGCACCGCATATTTTTCCAGCGCGCGCAGAAGCGGCGTGGTCTTGCGCGTGTCGCAGACCTTGGCCTTGGTGTGGGCGATGCGGCCCGAGTATCGCGCCGTGAGGCTCGCGACGCCGCAGAGACGGCCCAGGAAATTCAGGGCGACGCGCTCGGCCGCGAGCACGCCCCGCGCCGGCCCCTCGACGAAGGCGAGAGCGCCGCCGGGCGCGACGCCGTCCCCATCCTGGAGCGTCGCCTCGAAGCCGATGGCCGGATCGACCTGTCGAAAAGCCTCGCGCGCCAAGGCGAGGCCTGCGACGACGCCCGGCTCGCGCGCCGCGATCACCGCGCGGGCGCGCGCCTCGGGCGGCACGACCGCCTGGCTGGTGATATCCCCGGCGCGGCCGAGATCCTCGGCGAGGGCGGCGCGCGTCAATTCTTCGAGGAGACCGGGAGGAAGCGTAGGCTTTTGGGTCATGGGTCCTCGTGAAGCTTCGCGCCGAGGCGCAGGATCGCGTCCAGGCCAAAGAGCGAACGCTTCGCTTGCGCTGGGTCCGGCGTCGGAAAATCAGAGCGAAAATGCGCGCCGCGGCTCTCGCGCCGACTATAGGCCGCGCAGGCGATGCAAAGCGAGGTGGTCAGCATCGCCGCCTCCGCCTCACTGGCCGCCTCGCCTCGAAGCCGCCGGATCGTCGCGACGGCGCGCGCGAGGCCCGAGGCGTCGCGAATGACGCCCACGTCTCTCGACATCGTCGCGCGCAATTCCTCGATCAGCGCGGCTTGCGGCGGGGCGGCGTCGCGCGGGGGACGCTCGAAGGCGACGGGGGCCGGCGGGGGGGACGGCGCGACGTCCTCGGCGATCCGTGCGGCGAAGACCACGGCCTCGAGCAGCGAGTTGGAGGCGAGCCGATTGGCGCCGTGCACGCCGGTCGAAGCGACCTCGCCCGCCGCCCAAAGGCCCGGGAGCGAGCTGCGGCCGCGCGCATCGGTCCAGACGCCGCCCATGTGATAATGCGCGGCAGGGGCGATCGGGATTTGCGCGGTTCTGGGATCGACGCCAGCGGCCATGCAGCGCGCGAACACGTTCGGGAATCGCCCCGGGAAGGCCTGGCCCACGGCTTGGCGCGCATCGAGAAAGGCGCCGTCGCCGCGCGCGATGGAAGCGAAAATGCCGCGCGCGACGATGTCGCGCGGCGCGAGTTCGCCCAACGGATCGACGTCGAGCAGAAAGCGTCTGCCGTAGTGGTCGACGATGATCGCGCCTTCGCCGCGCAGCGCTTCGGTCGCGAGCGGGGCGGGATCTTCGCCGACGTCGATCGCGGTCGGGTGAAACTGCACGAATTCGGCGTCGGCGATCAGCGCGCCGGCCTGCGCCGCCATCGCGACGCCTTCTCCGCAGCTTTCCGGGGGATTGGTGGTGACGCGATAGAGCCGGCCGATGCCGCCCGTTGCGAGCACGAGCGCCGACGCGGGAAAGAAGGAGGCCTCGCCTTGTTCGTCTCGCGTCATGACGCCGACCGCACGCCCGTTCTGCGTGACGATGCGCCGCGCGATCTCGCCTTCGACGATGCGGATCGAGCGCGTGCGCGACGCGACCGCGGCGAGCGCGTCCATGATTGCGCGTCCGGCGCCGTCGCCTTTGACGCGCACGATGCGGCGATGCGAATGCGCGGCCTCGCGCGAGGGGGCGAGCAGCCCCGCGTCGCCGCGATCGAAAGGAATGCCGAAAGCGAGCAGGTCCTCGACGCGCGCGCGCGCCTCGCGCGCCATGCCGAGCGCCATATCCTCGTCGACGAGCCCTGCGCCGGCGCGGGCCGTGTCCTCGGCGTGGATCTCCGGCGTGTCGGCTTCCTCCACCGCGGCGGCGATGCCTCCTTGCGCCCAGAAGGAGGAGGCGGCGGGACCCACGCCATGCGGAGCGAGCACCGTGACCGGAGTTGGCGCGAGCTTCAGGGCGCAGAAGAGCCCGGCGAGGCCGCCGCCGATGATGACGATCGAGGAACTCGTGACGCTGCATCGCGCTCAATCGACCGCGACCTCGGCGAGGCGCGCGAGCGCCGCGGCTTCCCGCTCGATCGCCTTGGCGACGAGCTCTTGCGCACGCGGCGCGAGCGACAGCGCGAGGGCGGCGACGTGGCCGCGCGGCGACATCTTGCACAGCGTCTTGCCAAGGATGTCGACGATTTTTTCGTCGTCGTAGCTCTGATATTTTGCGAGGAAGTCGTCGAAGTAGTGCTCGAGGAAAACGAGCGCCGCGACATTCTCCAGCGCTTGCGACTCGGGGTCTTTCTTCAGCCGCTCCTTGCGGATCAAGGCGCCGACGCGCGCCGCGTCCGCCTCGCTCCAGCCCGCTGCGCGCATGATCGCGCCGGCGCGCTCGGCGTGATGCGCCCGGCAGGTCTTGCGCCAGTCATTGTAGCCCTGTCGCCCTTCGGGGAAATTGGCGCGGGGAATCTCCCAGCGGCGCAAATGTTGCGCGCGCACGGCGATCTTCAGGAGATCGGACGCTTCGGGATAGACGCGCGCGAGCGTCTCGCTCATGCGCCGCGCGTAAAGCTCTTCGAAGCCGGTCTCGCCGTCATTCGTTTCGACCTTGCGCGGATCTTCCGCGTTCGCCGCGTCGATCGCGGCGAGCGTTTCTGCTAGGCGGCCGGTCGAGGCGGACATGCGACGACCCTTCCATCAAGGAGCGGGCGAGAGTGATCGGGACGCGGGCGCGTCGCTCAACCGACGTCGATCATGCGCTGCACGCTCAGGCGCGCGCGCTCGGCGAGCGCGGGATCGATCGTCACTTCTTCGCGCATATAGAGCAGGCTGTCGAGGATTTTCGGCAGCGTGATGCGCTTCATATGCGGGCAGAAGTTGCAGGGGCGGATGAACTCGACGCCCGTCGTCTCTGCCGCGACATTGTCGGCCATCGAGCATTCCGTGACGAGCAGGACCCGCGCCGGCTTCCGGTTGCGGACGTAATCGATCATCGCCGCGGTCGAGCCGGCGAAATCCGAGACCTCGATGACCTCGCGCGGGCACTCCGGATGCGCGAGAATCTTCACGCCGGGGTGGTCGGCGCGATAGCCTTCCAGCTCCTGCGCCGTGAAGCGCTCATGCACCTCGCAGGCGCCGTGCCAGGCGATGATTTTCACCTGCGTCTGCGCCGCGACGTTCTGCGCGAGATAGCGGTCGGGAAGCATGATCACCCTGTCGACGCCGAGACTCTCGACGATCTTCACCGCGTTGGAGGAGGTGCAGCAGATGTCGACCTCGGTCTTCACCTCGGCCGAGGTGTTCACATAGGCCACGATCGGAACCCCCGGATATTCCTTGCGCAGCGCGCGCACATCGGCGGCGTCGATCGAGGCGGCGAGCGAGCAGCCGGCCGCGGCGTCCGGGATCAGCACCGTCTTCGCCGGATTGAGGATTTTCGACGTCTCCGCCATGAAATGCACGCCGCCCTGCACGATGACCTCGGCGTCGGACGCCGCCGCGAGCTTGGCGAGCTGCAGGCTGTCGCCGACATAGTCGGCGACGCAATGATAGATCTCGGGCGTCTGATAATTATGGGCGAGGATGACGGCGCCGCGCTCCTTCTTGAGCTCGTTGATCGCCTTCACGTAGGGCGCGTGGAACGGCCACTCGATGGGCGGCATGACCTTGGCCAGGCGCTCATAAAGATGCGCGGTCGCGGCCTCGACCTCGGGCGTCCACTCGAGGCGGGGACGAGGAAGCACAGGAAAGCGCGGAGCGCCCAAGGAGCAGGGCGGCGCGGGATTGAGCCCGGCCCTGGTCGTTGCGGAATGAAGACCCATGACGCGCCCTCGACAATTCTCGCCGCTGGACGAAGCTCGACGCGGTAGACTTAGGCTCATTTTGAGCATAAGCGGCGCGCGCTCATTTCACGAAACTCGCCCCTGTAACGGCCCGAGGGAGAGTCGCGCGCCCGTATCTTGACGATGCGAGCGTCGGAAGGACTTATACTCGTTAAGAGTATATGTCAAGCGAGACGAGAAAACTTTGAGCGCGGCGCGCCACATCGGCCGGCTCGCTTTCCCGCCACCAATTGCGACGGCTCCGGGCCCCGCCTGAGCGTCATAAGGTCAGGCGGGGGCGAGGGGGGCGCTCCTTGGCGGATCGCGCAGATCAGTGAAGTGATTAGGAACGGCGGCTCGCAAGCCGCTCAGCCGCGTCCTTGAGCTTTCTTCGCGCCGCGACGAAGCTGAAGAAGCCCAAGCCGGCGAGGCCGGCGCCGGGGAGCGGTGCGGGAGCGTAATGATCATAGCCGATCGACTGCAGCATCGTGTCCTCGACGCTGCCGGCGAAAGGCCCATAGGTGTGGCCCGGGCAGCCGTAGGCGTCTTGAATGTTTAAGGGGTTAGGCTTGCCGGTTGGGCAGCTCCCCGCGAAATCGCCGTAGTCGGAGCCGCCGCCCGTCTGATTGAAAACGACGAGGCTCGTGGCGCCGCCGTCGATCGAGTAATAGGACGAAGCCGTTGTGCTGTTGGTGTAGCTCGGCGTACCCGGAGCGGAATAGCGGTAGAGGTCGGTCGATCCGTAATAAGAGCCTTGAGGAAAGGCGCCAGTGTCGTTGAGCGTCGATCCCGCGCCGCCGCCGCCGAGGATCTCGTCGATCTCGTGCGAAACAACGGCCGTGCCGCTATACTCGCCGTCAGGGACCGAGCCCATTCCCCAATAAATAGGCACAGTATTGCCGCCGGGGCAGCCTAGCGTGGCCCCAGTGCAATTCACGGGCCCCGGCAAGCCATATGGGGTGAGCATGTCGAACTGGGAGGTCGTAAGGAGCATATTGAGTTTAGGCGTGGTGGTGGCAGAACCGCCGTTGCCGTATGGGAGATTGGCGACGGCCTTCGCCAGCGTCGTGTTCTGAGCATTGGCGGCGGCGTCGGCCTTGAGCGCCGCAGTGTAACGGGCGTAGGTCACGGGATAAACGACATACTGGTCGCTCTCACCGAGAACGCCGGCCGCCTCACTGAAGTTTATCGAGATCGTCAAGTTGTTGGAGTAGAGCGACGAGATCGCGGTCGAGGCTGCCGTGATCGTGTTCTCGATGTTTACGTGGTTCGGATCGCTGGTGATGCTGCTGTCGAAGACGTCATTGATGGTGAGCGCATGGGCCGGAGTTGCCCCAGCGAGAAGAGCGACGACAAGTGCGCTGGTCGATATGCCGAGATAGCGACGCATAATGATCCTCCTGCCAAAAACCTTCGCCGCTCGGGAATGAGCCGGCCTGGCGAACAGACCCGGTCTGGTCGACGCCTGAACCAGCACCCGCAGCCGAGTCTTCAAGAGGCTGGCGGCTTCGGATCGGTCCAGCGATTAACCTGAGACAAAGCGAGATCGAACGCTTTGTCTCCACAACCGCATCAAACCGTAAGATCTAACGATGGATCTCTGAAATTGTAAACGCTCAAAGAGCGCTTGCCTTAATATCTTTTTAACCTGTTGCAATTGTACCACACTCGGCGTCGCTCTTAATGATTGAAGTTAACTGGGCCGCCGAATGCGTGCGAGCCGAAGGCCGGCGCTCGAAGCTCGCCGCCGATCCACTGAACCGCAGGCTTACGTTCAGGTGGAAATCAAGCCGGGGAACGCCATTGCTCGTTCGCCAGCAGGGCTTACCGTCGCCGGCTTTCCAGCAATCTGGCCACGGCGCCGGCGACAGCGAGGAAGCCGAAGCCCGCCAAACCGACCCCGGGCGCGGGCGCGGGCGCTGGAGCGATCAAGCTCGCGCCGTGCGAAATCACGCTCAGTCCGGCGGTGAGGGTCGTCGTTCCGCTCACGAGGTCGTAGCCGATCGACTGCAGCATCGTGCTCTCGATGCTGCCGGCGAAAGCCTCCGGCGTGTGGCCAGGAGTGCCCGCGTAGTTCTGGATCCAGGAGGTGTCGTAGAAATCGCCGTAGTCGCCTCTGCCCGTCTGGTTGAACGGGGCGAGAGAGGTCACGCCGCCATTGATCGAGTAATAGGCCGAGGTCGCGGTGCTGCTGCTATAGCTCGGCTTTCCCGGAGCGGAATAGCGATAGAGGTCGAGCGACCCGTAATAGTAACCTTGAAGACTGGAGCCGAGCGTCGATCCCGCGCCGCCACCGCCGAGAATCTCGTCAATCTCATGCTGAAACACGGCCGTGGAGCTGTAAAGATTGCTCGGGACGGCGCCCGAACCGAAATACATCAGAGAGCTGTTGAAATAGACCGTGCCGCCGGCGCTCACATTACCGAGCCCGAGCGCGTCGACGAGCGAGGACGTCAGCGCGATGGGGGTCCGGCCCCCCGCGTCGTTGCCCTTGGACAGGTTGGCCACGGCGGTCGCCAGCGTCGTGTTGCCGGGATGCGCGGCAGCATCGTTCTTGAGCGCCTGTGTATAATTGGCGTAGCTCGTTGCATAAAGGTTCTGGCTGCTGCCGCCCAGGCCGCTATTCATGGACTGAACTATTTTCCGCACATCGGCGAGCAAGGGAGTTCAACGAAAAGCCCATGAATAACGGGACTTGATGCGCGTCATTGCTCTGCCTTGCTCGCCGATATCCGGCTTGTAGGTTGGTATGCTGATTGGTAGACCCCATCTAGGGATGGAGGAGCTACCAACCATGGCCATCAATCTTTTGACCGACGCAAAAGTCCGCAACGCTAAGCCGGAAGTGCGCGCCGCCCTGGGGCCGGGCGGTCGACCGCTGAAGAACCCCACGGCGGAGCAACTGGAGATCAAGCCGCGCCTGACGAAGCTTTCAGACGGCGGCGGCTTGTATTTGTGGGTCGAGCCCGATGGCTCGAAGAAATGGAGGCTCAGCTACGGCCCCGGCGGCAAGGGGGGAGGGTCGTTTGGCTCTTATCCTTCCGTGAGCCTCGCCCAGGCCCGAGAGAAGCGCGACGCCGCCCGCAAGCTGCTCGCGCAAGGCCATAGACCCGGCGCGAGAAAAACGCGCCAAGGAGGCCGCGCAGGCCCTTGAGCAAGCCAGCACTTTTTCCGTGATCGCCCGTGAGCTGATCGCCAAGAAACGGCGTGAAGAGAAGGCTGACAGCACCATTGGAAAAATGGAGTGGCTCTTGCGCCTCGCGGAGCCGGCGCTTGGGTCGCGGCTGATCAGGGACGTGAGCGCCGCCGAGATTTTGGTCGTGTTGCAGCAGCACGAGCAGCGGGGCCACTTCGTCACGGCGCAGCACCTGCGAGGCTTCATCGGGCAAGTTTTCAGATTCGCCGTCAGCACAGCACGCGCGGAAAATGATCCGACCTATGCGCTGCGCGGCGCTCTGACCGTGTCGAAAGTCACGCATCATCCGGCGCTCACCGAGCCGAAGGCGTTCGGTCGCTTGCTCCTGGCGATTGACAGCTATCAGGGCCGCGCACCCGAGCTGACCTTGCTTCTGCAACTCTTGGCGCTGACGTTCGTGCGACCGGGAGAATTGCGCGCCGCCGAATGGTCGGAATTTTCACTCGACGCTCCCGAGCCCGTTTGGACGATTCCGGCGACGAGAATGAAAGGACGCCGCGAGCACCGCGTCTATCTCGCTCCGCAGGCGCTCGCCATCCTGCGTGACGAATTGAGACCGCTGACTGGCGCTGGTCGGTATCTGTTCCCCTGCACTTATGGCCGACGTGACCGACCGATGGCGGCGAACGCGATCAATGGCGCATTGGCGCGGCTCGGCTACTCCTCGAAGGAAGTCACGCCGCACGGTTTCCGCGCATCGTTTTCGTCAATGGCCTACGGCTCTGGGCTGTGGAGCGGCGACGCCATCGAGGCGCAGCTCGCCCACGTCGCTCACCGGAGCGCCGTCCGCCGCGCCTACGACCGCGACGAGCGGTGGCCAGAGCGCCGTAAGCTCATGATTTGGTGGGCGAATGAGTGCGACCGGCTACGCGCGGAGGCAGGCTCGACGCTATAGGCGGCTTAGTTTGCGCGCGCATGCACAATTGGGGTCTTGACGGCTGCGAAACCCGCCATTAGATGCAGCAACAGTCGATGATGTAACGACTCTAAAACTATCCGTGAATGACGACACGTAGAAAGCGTCAAGCGCCAAAACGGGGCAAATTTGCCCTGTTTCTGACTCTGGCGGTTGTCCTTACAGAATAATCGGGCAGATCGGTTTAGCTGGCCACCCGGGGACGACAAGACTCTAAACGCCTCGCGCGTAGCGCGGGCAGGAGCTTGTCGTTATGTCTACGGCCAAAGATCGCACAGCCGCATCCAAAAATCCCAGCAGCACAGCCAAAAAGACCGCGCCCAAAAAGGCGAAGCGTCAGTCGACGTGGAAGCCCTTCACGCTCGCCGACCGCCTCACTGCCGATCACAACCTATTTACGATTGCAGAGGCTCAACAGCTCGCCTGTTGCAGCCGAACAAAAATTCGCGACGACCGCCGGGCCGGCAAACTTCCCAGCATTCAGCGAGGTCGAAACGTCCGGTTTACGGCGGCGACGATGCGCGCCTATCTCGCCACCGAGCAGCACCCCGCCACGCCTGATGCGCGTGTGACGCATCTGCCTCCCCGGAAGGAGGCGTCGCGATGACCAAATACATCCCGATAGGCCGACCGCGCAAACACAAGAGTGCTGCACCCGTCGAGACTCCCCGTGATCTGACAGTCGTCGAGGCGCGTCTAGCACAACAGCGTGCGTTCGAATGCTGGTATGAGCAGGAGCAGGAGCGTGAACGTCAGGCGCGCATGCTTGAACGGGCGCGAGCAAGGACTGCGCGAAGACAGGCGCGGTGTGATGATGATGAACTCGCCGCCCTTCTTGCCAAATTCGAGCCGTGGCGAGACGACGGCAACTCGAAGGTCACGGGGCTAGGTAGCTGGCGGCTGCTGCGCTATCCTCCCGTCGAGTTCAACGGTGCGATGCGCCGAACTCTCAAGTTGTATCACGATTATTCGTTGACCTGTATTGCGCACGCGCTGGGGAAACCTCGCCGTTGCTCTGAGGCCCATCTCGCCAAACATCGCGCGAAGATTGAAGCCTCTAGACCCCGCTTCCCCAAAAGCTACGAGGCTTTCAAGACCGCTGTGAAGGGCAGCTTCCTCGATCTCGATGACTCTTCCGTATTGGAGAACTGCATCACGGTGATCAATGACCTTCCAATTCTAACAGAAGCCCCGCCTGATGAACTAATCCACGTCGCGGTTCGATGCAAAACAGGAGAAAGCACATGAGCGAGAACACCTGGGAAAACGGCAGCGACAGCAGCTCCGTCCGTTACCACGACGAGAAGAAATACCATGCCGACATAGGCGGTGTGAGCGACAGCAGCATCAAGGTTGTAGTTGCGATTGGCACGGCCGGCGATGACGACGATTGCGCTGACATTACCTTCCACATTCCGCATAGCGGCGACGGCTTGCTGAAGCTGCATCGGCTCTATGAGAGCGTGCGCTTCAGCGCCCGCAATCACGGCGAATGCAACATTGAAATTCTGGCGTCCGCCTTCGAGGAAGCTGCGCGCATGTTGCGGCAGGGCTCGCCAGCTTTCCGGCAGGGTGACTGCACTCGCTTCTATTCGCCAGATGGCGTGCGGATCGGTATTGGCGGCTCAGGCGAGCTTACGCCGGCGCAATTTGAGGCTGTGCGCCGCGCCTATGCTGAGGAGATGGCTGAGGAAATGGCGGCAAAAAAAGACGGCCGCGTGTTGCCTTTCTGAACACCGCAGCGTCGGCGGCTCCGGCGCATAACAGAAGAGGAAGAAGACGATGACAAAGATGGACGAAGTCCGCGCAGAGTTCGAAGCGGGCCTTGATACCCTCGATACACAAGCCGCCGAGGAGTTTCACTCCGAGTTTGGCTACTGGCCCTGGGAGAAACTCACGCAGGAGCAGAAGGCCAACCGGTATTTCGGCCTGCCTAAGGACGGCCTGCTGGTCGACGAAAACGGAAAGCCGCTTCGTAACGAAGCCGGCCAACTCGTCGACGAGAACGGAACGCTGATCGAGTGGTGACACGCATGCGTCGGCGGCTTCCGATGCAAAACAGGAGAATGACAATGACAACTATCATATGCACGGGAAAGGTCCTGGAGCCGGGAGATGAGTTGCGAGAGTGGAATATTGGCGTCTTCCACGCCGCGTTGGATAAAGAAGAAGGCACCTGGACACCTCTAGACGTCTGCTCCCGCGTCAAGGCCGGGGCGCTGTTCCAAAGTTGGGAGGACCTAGGTGGCGAGCTTTTCTACATGACGCTCGACATCAAGGCGCTGGCACAAGCATATGGATGCACACCCGTGCAGTTGCCAGACCAGCCCGGTAGTCAAGACAAGGCGCGAGAGGCTCTCGTGTGTCGTCGCGTCCAGGGGCTCGTGTTGGAACACGAAACAATCAAGCTGTAACCGACCATACGTCGCGGTTCGATGCGCAGTGGTCGAGCCGCGACGTCAACAGAGGAACAAACCGATGATGAGTGACACCGTCGTCCCCGCAAATCCCGGCTTCTTCGTCATCACCACATCTTTCCACATCGATGAGGACGGCGAGGCGACGCACAACACATACCGCGCGCCAGTGGTGGCTTGGTGCGTCAGCTCGCGGGGCGGCGGCATGGTGTCGCCGATCTGCATCCCGCCGGAAATCACGAAGGACCGGGACTACGCCATCCTGTCGCCGGATGGAAAAGAGGAACGGATTTGGCACGCGCGCTACGGCGCGTTCGCGAGCGTCGTGGCCTACTGCGAGGCGCGCGCCGAGGACGACAAGGCGAGCTGGGACGCCCAGCGCGAGCGCGAAGCGGACGCGGAGGCGGTGCGGGCCGCGCGTCGCGAGGCGCGATGAGCGGCTTGCCGTTCATCCAAGGCCGACCGCCTCAAAAAGCATCGGCGTGCAGCCACGCGCAACGGCGACTATACATGAACGATACTGCCGGTTTGCTTTGTCGGCCGCCCAGATATCCTTGCCGACGCAACAAAACCGCCCTATAACTGAGGAAGGAGAAAGGTGAGATGAAGGAAGCGCAGCCTGAGCTGATCGACAGCACTGAGCTGATGGGCGAAATCCTCGGGCTTTCGGGCCAGGGAGTGCGCGTCGCCGCGCGCATGGGGCTCGTGCCCGTCGTCCAGATCGGCTCGGCGTTTTTTGCGACGCGCTCCGCCCTCATGGAAGCCCGCCGACGCGGCCACTACTGGTGCAAGGCGAAAAGGCGACGTGAGGCGTTGGCGCGCATCGCTGCGGAAGACGCAGCGCAGGCGCAGATGGAAGAGTGCGAGTTAGTTTGAAGACCGTGCGGCCGGACGCCGCGAACCTGAGGAGGACAACCACAATGAAAAGGCGACTGTGCCATGACGAACATGGAAAGAGTCCGGCCGGAGCCGGACTCCATCGGCAGTGAGATCAGCTTGGCGGCTCAAATCTCAAGGGTGCATATAGCAAGATACACCAAAGAGATCAACTGCCTACCGCAAAAATTCTCGGTGACGTCCGCCCTCGAACTGGAGGGCGGGCAATGAGCGCATATGGCAATGACCGTCGCGGCGACGATGAGACTGTTGTCCCCTTCAAGCGAAAGCCGGGACGTCCGCGCAAGCACTCTCGCGATTTGCCTATCGCCGGAGTGTCCTGCACCCTGTTCCTCAGGGAGCACGATGACGGACGCGGATCGCCCGAAGACCACGAGCAAATAGAGAAGCTGCGCCGGAACGACGAACTCACCAAGCTTTCCTTCTTCAGCTCAACTCCCAGCGACTTTAAGGAAGGCGAGGCGAACGAGATTAAAGTTACCGAGGTGAACCTCATTCCCGGCATTAATGGTGCGCCGATCCTGCTGGAGGTTCGCACCACGTCGGCAAAGAAGCCCAGGGGCTTTGCCTATATCGGTCGCGGGGAATCCTATCATCACGTTATCCAGACACCGACTGAGGAAAAATATGCGGATGTATTTCTCAACAAGTGGGGGGCCTTCGCAGATCGCGGCATGTTCCCCTTCTATGGCGTCCCGGAATTGGTCGCCGCCATACGACAGGCGCGGCTCGATCATTCGAAGGTGACGATCCTCATCGCCGAGGGCATTCACTCGGTGCGTGGCGTGCGGGCGCGGCTTGCGCACAAGGACAATGTCGAGGCAGTTGCGGAATACGAGCGCGCAAACAACACAAAAATTGTCGTCATCGGTTGGATGTGTGGATTGAACGGAGCTGCGCGAACCAATTGGAGCCTGAAGCCGAACGACTGGGATGTAGGCATCAATGACTTCGAGGTGGAGTGGACGGACGAGGTCATCGCGAGCGTGCATCTCATTCCCGATGCAGACTCCGCCGGCACCATCGAGACCGACGAGGTCGCCAAGCAGCTCAAGATGCGCGGCCTCGATCCCGACAAACTCTTCCGCGCGGGGCGCGTCCGCAACCTCCGCCTACAAGACGAGGGATGGGACGATCTCAACGACCTGCCTAAGGGCGTCAAGGAGCGCGAGCGGCTGGAGCAGTTGCTGCATCCGCCGATCTACGAGCGCCGGCCCACAATCTTTGTCGAAGAGAACAAAATATTTGAGGCAGTGAACGCCGCCGAGCAGGAACTGAAAGTGAGCGGGGAATATTATCAGCGCGGTGGCGAGCTAATGCGCATCGGTGAGGTCCAAACCATCACACGCGGTAAATATGGACGCACCAGCCAGCGCATATTTGAAGTGAGCCACCACAAGCTCGTCGACGATCTCAGCCGCTTCGCAAGGTTCGAGGGCACAGACAAGAAAGGAAAAATTGTCCTCATCAAGCCGCCGCTTGACGTGGCGCAAATGCTCATCGCGCGCAGGGGCGACCGAGATATGCTGCCACTCACTGCGGTGCTCGACCGCCCCAGCATCAGGGCCGATGGCTCATTCATCACAAGCAGAGGCTATGACGCCGAGACGGGACTCTTTCTCGACTACAGCCCCGGCGACTTTCCAACGCTCATCAAGAACCCGACATTCGAGGATGCGCAAGCGGCGATGGAGACGCTGAAGGGCTTGGTTCCCGAATTTCCCTTCGTCACGGACGCCGACAAGTCGGTGTATATTGCTAGTGCGCTCACCGCCGTCTGCCGAGAGATGCTGCAAGGCTCGCCCGGCTACGGTTTCTCCGCCATCAAAGCGCGCACGGGCAAATCGATGCTGCAAGCTTCGATACATATGCTGATGTCGTCATGTTCAGTGGCCGTTCTCGGTTGGACGCAGCGGGAGGACGAGGCCGAGAAGCGCCTCGACATGGCGCTGCTCACTGGCGCGGGCGCGATAGCAATAGACAACATCAATGGGCCAGTGCGCTCGTCGAAGCTCTGCATGATCCTCACGCAACCCGTCGTGAAGATACGCGACTTCGGCACCTTGCGCAGTGGCCCCGAGGTGCCGTCTATCGCTCTCGTCACCCTTAACGGGAATAGCCTCACGCTTATGGACGATCTGCCGCAGCGAATTTTGGTGTGTCGCCTCGACGCCAATTGCGACTTCCCCGAGAACCGGGTGTTTACCTCGGTCGATCCGCTGACGCAGATAAAGGAGGATCGCGGCAAGTTCGTTGTGGCGGCGTTGACGATCCTGCGCGCATTCAAGCTCGCCGGCATGCCAATCAAACCACCATCCTGGGACGACGGCGTCTTCGGCGATTGGAATGATTTGGTGCGCGGCGCAATGCTGTGGCTCGGTCTCGCCGATCCGCTGGAGACGCTAAAGGTGACGCGCGAGGAAGACCCGGCGCGGCGGAAGCGCAAGGCCATGTTCGAGGGGCTGGAAGCGGCGTTCGGCGTCGATCTACCTTTCACCTCCGCCAAGGTGGTCGTGAAGACGGGGGAGTTGAAGCAAGTCATCTTGCTCGACGACGACGGGAAGCCAAAAACGTATGACGTAAAGAATGACAAAGGCGAGACCACAGGGAAGAAGAACATGACCGTCACCTGCGGGCTCCTGCATCCTGGCCTGCAAGAGGTTTGCCTGGAGATCGCCCGTGAGCCCGGCGGCAAGATCAATTCCATAAAGCTCGGCAACTGGCTTAGGGAGAATGAGGGGCAGACGATTGGCGAGGGGGCCGACTGGCGCAAGCTCATGCGAGATGAAAAACTGGGGCACGGAAGCAGCACCCAATGGCGGCTGAAGGCTCCCGAGGGTTATGTGGCTCCGCCGCCGCCCCCAATGGAGAGTATGCGGATGAGCGATATTCCCCCCGACGAGCGCGACGATATTCCGTTTTGAGGAGGACGGCGTGCGAGGGGAATTTTCGGGGAAATTAATTCCCGGCGCGGCCTCGAATTAATTCGGGGCGGAATATTCGTCGCAAGGTCGCGGGCTCCGGCTCGCGGCCTTATTTTTTGGCGTAAATTCTAAGTCGCTGAAAACATAAATGTTCTTCTGTTCGGCAGGAGGCTGTGGCTAAACATTAGTGGAGGGGTTGGAGGGGTTGGAGACTATGCTCGGCCCCGCCAATATGGGATTCAAATAAATTAAATCGGGATTTTTGATTTCCGCACCCGCGTATTCACTGGACTACCATACCCCTCCAACCCCTCCAACCCCACTGCTTAGGCGTTGCCGTAGGCCCTGCCAATGTGGCTTTGGCTGCGCAGCAGGCGCTGGAGCGGCGGAGCCTCGCTTGTGCGGTCGATGCGGGGCGAAAACGCCTCGCGCGGTCACAGCCGGATCTTCGACCTTTTCTCGGGACCTCGATCAGCGGTATGCAGATACCGCGCTCAACCTCGCCGGCCCCGCGAGCGCCACGCCTCAAACTTCTCCTGCGCAGAACACTGTAAACATCGCGGCGCGTGCATAACGCTTTGATTTCCTAACGCCATCACTAGAGCTTGGCTTAAAGCTTACCAACCCAGCTACCAACCAAATCACTATGCGGGGGGCGCTCGCCGAGGCTCGTCTTTGCGCGCTAATGCACGTCGATGAATGCCGAAAAAGCAGCGAAATCAGCTGCTTGCAATTCATCGGGTCGCGATCTATCATAGAGAAACAGTCAAAGCCCGCCCTTAGCAGCTAGGAAGCAGGCGCACTGCCCATGGACGCCCCGCAAACGCCATTAGAGAGCCCCACCCAGTCGCAGAGCGGCGTCGCTGTTCCGGTCGACCAGAAGCTGCTCGCCTTCAATCCCGAGCCGAAGAAGAAGCGCCTGCGGGGCCGTCCCTGGGGTCCTGGCGTATCGGGCAATTTGAATGGCCGACCTCGCAACATCGCCCCGCGCATGACGAGCAAGGAAATTCGCAATTTGATCCTACGCAAGGGCGCGCCGGTTCTAAACGCCGTCGTCAAAATGGCGAAGGGCGGCGACATGGTCGCGGCGCGGGCGATTTTCGATCTGACCTTGCCGCGCGGGCGCGTGCTGAACGTCTCGTTGCCGAAGGTTCGCGATTCCGCGTCCGCCGCCGAGATGCTGACGGTTCTACTGGAACACGTCAGCGAGGGCGCGGTCACGCCTGCCGAAGCCAATAGCCTTTCCGCCGTGGTGCAGCGCTACGCCAACATTGCCGCGATGGCGCAGATCGAAAAGCGCGTCGCATCGGTGGAAACCAAACTCGCGCAGGGGCCACGATGATGGTGACGCAGGCCTCTCTCGCTCGCAGGTTGCGCCATATCGAGGCGCGGATCGGCGCTGATGCCGGTGACGAAATGGTTTACGTCACACGCGGAATGAAAGGGCTTCACACGGCGTTGCGCGATCTCGAAGAGAGGCGCAACCCGCCACCTGTCCCCGCTCTGACCGGCACAAAGGCGCTGCTGGCCGACATTGAACGCGTCAAGGCGATGATCGAAGCGCGCGAGCAAGGACAGCCCAGCGAGCCCGAGCCGCCCATCGTGCCGTTGCCCCGCGCCCCGCTGCCTCCCAGGCCACAACCCGCGACGCTGCCGCAACGCCCTCCGCCGCGCGCGCCAGCACCAGTGCCTAAGCCTGCCGCGAAGAAGCCCTCCGCGACATACGATTGGGCTGATCTCTAACGGCAACCCGCAAGCAAGGAACCCGCCTCATGGCCGGCTAACTACCTCGAAAGGAATAAGACAATGGGACCTCGACCGGACAACCACGCCTTTGCGCGCCTGCCGCGCGCCTTATGCCGCCCCCTCACGCAATGCGATGTCGCAAGCCTCTTCGCAGAGCAGAACAGCGACTTCGACGACGATCATTCACCGGCTTTCTTTTACGCCTTTTGCACGCGCACCAAAAAGTGGCACCGCGCCGAGGCGACCTCCGGCGACTGGCGCTATCCAATCTGGTCCGACCCTCGCGAATATGATCCGCTGCCCGCGTTATATGCGCGCATCATTCGCATCATCAGACAATTGACCGAAACAGCATCCCCCGCCGATCAACGCAGATGCCTATCGCATGGCTTCATTGCCGGCGTGAGCCGAATGCTGGAGCATGATCTGCGCGTGATCATTCTGCCGTGGGAGCTTCACAACCCGCCAAGGCCAATCCGCGAGGAGGAGCTGCGCGCGGCGCGGCAGGAGAGGCTCTATGGCTGACAATTCCATCCCGGCGATCCGCGATCATCTGCGGGAGGCGGTGCTTGAAGCTTTGAGCTTCTTGCAGAAGCAGGCGGCGCGAGGTGACAACGAAGCCCCGATATATCTCAATCGTCGCGGCTTCGCACGACGAGGCGACGCTCGGCGAAGCCACGCGCCAAAATTCCGCAGCGCCGCCTCGTCCTCACTTCGATTGCAACAAATCGAATCGAGAATCTCGCTTCAGCGCAGCTCATCCCGGGCCAAGGAATTCAACCACCGCTCGATTGAACTGCTCGGGATTCTGTAGCATCGCAAAGTGACTGACATTGGGTTGAATTATCAAGCGCGCACCCGCGATTTCTCTAGATAGGCGGATTGTATGCTCTAATTTGATGATCTCATCATACTGGCCATCGGAAATCGCTGTTGGGGCCTTCACCAGCGACAACTGACGCGAGTTGAAATTCGGTTGGCTTCGCCACATCGCACGAAGACCCTCCAACAGCTGGGCCCACCTTTCGGGATGGGGAGACAACGCCTGATATTCGTGTTTGCAACGCTCGGCAAACGACCGGAACACAGGGCTCCTTGCGCCTCTGCTTTTTAGCCCTTCCGAGGATCCGTTCGCCCCGAACGCAAAGAGCTTGTTTACCCGCTCTGGCCGCGTCATGGCGAGTTGAAGGCCGATTATGCCGCCGTCGCTCCATCCGACGATTGAGGTGGACGGAATTTTGAGTTCATTCAGGAGGCCGACGACGTCTTCGGCGAAAAGAGCATAGCCGTATTTTTGAGACGAGACGGGACTTTTCCCGTGCCCGCGAGTGTCCATCACCGTCACAGTGAAATTGCCGGCAAGCTGTTCGACTTGATGTCCCCAGTAGTTGGAATTGGCTAGCCCGCCATGAAGAAGGAGCAGCGGCGGTCCCTCTCCAAATTGGGCGAAGTAGATGCTGGCTGCATTTATCGCCAAGTGACCTTCGTGGGGGGGCTTCGGCAGCTCCGGCGTAGTTGGAAGCGTGAGCCAGGGCGCGCCGCCGACTCTCCTCGATGAGGCGGAAAAGCCCTTCTCCGGACGCTTTCCAGCGGTATTCGGAGCCCAGCTCGCCAGTTGCTCAGCTAAGCCCCTCTCAGGTGCCCAGAGCGCGCCCAGGGAAGCGAGCGCACCGATGGCGCACCGGCGGCTCAAGCCGCTACCCGAGTCGTCCGTCACGGGCAGCGCACCAGAAGAAATGATGCGCCTCCGGACGGGCGCGCTCGGACGCGGTCGGTTCCGATTCTCTCATATGTCCAAGACTGTCCGATTCGTACCGGCTTTCTCGAACCATGGTCCGACTCACGCGTGATGGTGTTGAAACTGGCTGCGTCGCTGTAGGAGACGGCTTCGACGTCAACGTCTCCCTCACCGTTCCGCCATACTACGGAGCCGCCCCTCACCTCCAAGGCATAAGCTTCCTTGGGCTTGCTGCAATTCGACCGGCCACCGACTGCCCACCGTTTCGAGGACTGCATTTCATCGAGCAGGTTCGTCAAGGAGTCCGCTGAATTCGAAGCCCCACAGTCAAGACTTAAAATGTGCTTGTCGTAATCAACTGACCATCTTTTGCATCTTTCCAAGAAGCTCTGACCGAGAAGGATCTGGCCTTCTTCGTTAGTGATGGCTGCTGTAACATCACGAAATGTTTGTCCTCCTACTTCTAGAGATCGAATCTTGAAGCGTGTCGAAGGGGCCTTCGAGCCATCGGCCAAAATCACTGTTTCCTGACCAATAAAATCACGGTAGGAAATCGTGTTTGTCCGCATCAATGTTAAAACAACGTCGGCTGGCATCACGACATCGGATGCGCCGCTATCAATAATAGCATTCAGTGTTATCATGCCGTTGAAACGAACCGGGATTACGTAAACACCTCCTTCTTTATGCATAAAAACTTCCTCATGGCCGGCGGCTTGAGTGAAGGGCTCCTTGAGGCCGGTGTTCTCTTTACACAAAATGAAAGGGAGATACGCCCACACGATTGGCTGTTTGGTTTTGAGGTCTGAAAGATTGACCCAGGCGCGGCGTGCTTCATCCATGGGATGAGCAAAGCTCGCAACTTGTATCCCATTGGCCGCATTGCCAACGGCGCGCCCGTAGGATGTTGATCGAGCGCCAAGGGGTGTTGGCGTAACGTCGCTCACGATGCAATCGGCTTTTGCCGCCGCTATATAGCTCATCAACGCGGTGAATAGCGCGAACGCGGCTTTCATTCATGTTTCCCCATTGCAAAAGGTTCCGAATGCGGCGCTCGCCAACCACCCTTGGAGCCGCCAGTTCACCACCCAAAATGAAAATAGTCCCTCGCGGCATGAGAGAATACAAAATTCCCATCGTCTCTTGGGCCTTGGGGACGGGAATGGCAAAGTCGCGCCATCCTTGCACCCGGGCTTCGCTCTCTCTGACCGCGCGGCCAGTCTCCGTGTGCCGGTAAGCCGTGAAAACGCCGCGACCCCGGATGTAAGGGCGCGGCGTTTTCTTTTGATCAGCGCCTACCTCGAATTGACGGCGGCCGGCGGCTAGTGGGATCCGAGCACGCGACCGACAACAGCGCCCAAGATTGGGGAGCGCAAACCATCGTGCCGCCCGACACTCCCGCGGAACGAATGCTTGTTTTTGGCGTTGTGCGCATTAGTTGGATCCATGCGGCAGTATGGGGGCAACGTAAAGGCGCAAGCCTGGAAAACGATCCCCCTCTCGTAATCTTTGCGCACTGCGTCTTTTCGAGGGGCTCAGTTCCAGTGGCTCAGTGCGCAGCGATCCCGCTGCAACACGTAGAGACTAAAATGACGAAACCAACTTCCGTCGCAAGCTCGGTGATCATCGCGGCGTTGCTTTCAGTGGCTGCTATCCCCGCAGTCGCTCAGCCCCAGCACATCAACTGCGCCTATGCGGCCGGGTGCGTGGAGAAAATGATCTGCGACTCCCCGCAGCTATTCAATCTCGACGCCCGCATGACGCGGCTCTACTTTCACCTTCAATCACTCTCATCTCGTCATGGCGCGTATGAGTTGCTCAGCTCTCAGGTCGCGTGGCTCTCCGAGCGCGACACCTGCGGCTGCAACGCGAACTGTCTCGTTTCAATGTATGAATCGCGAATTAATTCGTTTGTAGAAGTGCTTGGAGAATGAGCGAAAGAGTCAGGCTGAAACAGGGGTCAGAGCCGCATTCTTCTGGGTTGCCACCATCTACGGATAAACGCGGTTTGTGTCGCAACAGGAAGCCGAGGTTTCAGCGGCCAATGTCGCGTGAGCGAAGGGAGAGCACAGGATGCAAAAGACCACGACGATCTCGCGGGTGAAACTCATTCGTCTGGCTTTCGCGGCTCTGTGCGGCTTCGGAGTCGCAGCCGGCACCGTTTCGCTCGCCAAAGCGGACTGCGTCAAGGACGTCGCCTCGGATGACGTGTTGTGGGTCAGAGTTAAGCCGAACCCGCAAGCCAGACAGCGTGGATCGATTCCGTCGGACGGTTGCGGCGTCAACGTCGGGCGATGCCTCCGCTCGGGTTGGTGCGAGGTGAGCTATCATGGCGTCACCGGCTGGGCGAATGGTGGTTATCTCTCCAAGACGACAGCAGCGCCGGCATCCTCTGGCGGCGGCGGTAATACGAGTGTGACTCAACAGCACCTTCAGCAGAAGAACATCATAATCAATGTCAATCCGAACATCGGGCAGTAATCGGTTCTCGGCGGTTCAAAAGAAATCGTTGCTGTTGAACTCGCACTATTGGCTGGCGAAATCCGGCAGGAGAAGTCTCCCTTGACGTTGAAAAGCCGGCTTCAGCTGGCCGTCCGCCATCCTACGCTTCGGCGGCGCTCTCCGTGACCGCGACCTTGTCAAAAACTCCCAGTGATCCAAGTGAGAGGAAGATGGCTTCCGGATCGGGGGCCATCTGGCAAGTTCCCGTTCAGAACGTCAGATGAGAAATCGGAAAACAACAATAGGGGGCTGCGGCCATGGCAGCCTCGACAGCCCTTGCCGCGCCTATTGCTCGCGCCGAAACGGCACCGGTTCAACCTTTTGGAGGTGGTCTTGTAACCCCTATTCACCTCGATCCCCACGGCGACAATAATTTGTCTGTTTGTGGGATTGGTGTAACAGCCCATCCACCACAACAAAAGCTGCGCTGCGACAAAGGCGCGAGATAGTTTATGCGGTTGAACAAAGGTAGACTTTTGTGGTCATATAAAAGCTTATCCTTTAAATAACATCGGGGGCTGACTTCGCCAACACGCTGGTAGGGAGGGAAGTAGAATGCGCAAGGTGCTTCTTAGCACTGTTTTTTCTCTGAGCGCCACAGCTGCCCTCGCACAATATCCCCGCGGGACTTATCAAAATCCTACGGAAGACAAACCTAATCAGGGAGATCGGTCTGGCCCCGTACATCGAGGAATGTATTGCGCTTTCGGAAAGTGGCATCACGGGTGGCTGCGCCGTTGGGAAGGTGAAATGGTGATAAAACCCTCTTGTGGGGACGCTGTCCGTCAACTTCCCGAGGCTCAGAGAGAAGCGACGCCAGCCACCTCTTCGAGGGGGGGAGATACGAGCGTGACTCAGCAGCAGCTGGAACAGAAAAACGTCATAATACAAGTCAATCCGAATATCGGGCAGTGATCGGTTATCATAGGTTTAGAAGAAATGTCCATGCATTCGCTGACTTCGACAAAGACAAAGATGATAAAATCGGCCACATTTTATGCTATTATACTTTAGCAAGTTCTATTTTTTGCAAACGCTGTTGCGCTAGAGTGGCCAAAAAGGACTGTCTTCCAGTTTTCGACGAAAGGGCTCGAGCGTCAAATCCATAATATTGACTATCGCTCTTATTTTCATTGTCATCTCTACTATTACGCTGACAGATCAAGAGAAATCCGTTGTCATGGAGGCTCGGGGCCGCCGCCCGGTTCGCTGGGCCCAGACCAAGAAGGAAGATGGGATTGGCTTCCGCCACCACATCCCGGCCCCAGCAGAGGCTTTCATCCCGGCCCGGGGAGAGGAAGGCATCCTGGCCCCGGCAGGAGCCTCTATCCCGGTCCAGGCAAAGGGCTACACCCGGGGCCGGCTGGTGAGTGGCGGTATACTCTTCCCAAAGGGCCCGAGCCTGGCGGCTATGACTTCATGTTCTGACATTGGCGAGGCGTGGCCCATCCCCCTCAAATGAAGGAGAGCAAGCGATGACGCCGCACGAGCGCGCATGGCGATCTTGGGTCATGTCCGTGGCGCTGTGCTCTACCGCCGCAGCGGGCGCAGGGAGCCCTTCGGCAAATGCCGCAGCGACGCATGGCGCATGCCCAAGGACATTGGCGCCGGCGAGCTGCGTCTTCGAACGGGCATAAATACCGGCTCGGTGAGCGAGCCAATTCTTCGATCCGGCAAAAATACCGGATCGATGAGCGAGCGATATAAGGCGGAAATTTGGCTTTTACGCCCCTTTCTCTTGCGTGAAGGCGGGGTCAAGAAAACAGGTAGCGGCGACATAGCGACGTGCATGGCGAGCAGTCAATCGCCCAATCCTGCAGGCGTGTATTGTGACGAGGAAGTGGAAAGCCAAATGTCACCTGAAGAAATTAACTTGCTCAAAGAGGAATATTTTCATCTTCAAAAGACCGTAGAAGATTTCGATCAGCGCGGTCTAACAATAAAAGCATGGAGTGTAACGACAAGTATGGCAGGAATTGCCGCGGCATTCCTGCATAAAAATGTAGACATATTGATTATCTTGTCCGCGATTTCGGCTTTAACGTTTTGGATTATAGAGGCCATGTGGAAGTCGTTCCAGCAATGCTACTATCCACGGCTTCGGGCTATTGAGAAGGCGTTTGCTGATCAAAACGTATCAGAAAAGCCGCTGCAGATAAGCTCGTCGTGGCATGCGGAGTTTCACCGTCATGCATTGCGTAGGTTTTTTAGAGCGTTCCTGTGGCCGCACGTCAGCCTCCCGCACGTGCTGATTGTGACAGTCGGCGTTCTCTTTTGGGTTTTGCGGTTCATCCATTGGGCTCCAGCTCACTAGATCACCGCTTCCGCTGGCCTGCGCTTGTGCAAAATTTAGGATTTTCGGTACACTCAAAATCCCCTGGAGAATCTGGCGATTCGGGGTGTTTTTACCCCTATTGAGGGTTGAAGCGCCGAGCTACTCCGCCGCTTTCTTTGCAGCCGCCCTGCGCGTGCCGATCTTCTTCCGCGGGGGCGCTTTCGTTCCCGCCTTGCGGCCAAGACCGAGAGACTTCGCCAGCTCGGAACGCTTCGCCGCATAGTTCGGCGCGACCAGCGGATGGTCGCTCTTGAGGTTGAAGGCGGCGCGATATTCGGCAGGCGTCAAATGATGTTCGGTCCCCAAGTGACGCTTGAGGGCTTTAAATTTCTCGCCGCAGCAGAGGCAAACAACCGCGTCGGGCGTGACGGATTTTCTGACCGAAACGGCGGGCTCCCATTTCTTGTCTTGTCCGTTGGCGGAAGCGAGCGGGAGGGACTCGCCGCCATCGCCAAAGCTTCTTTTCACGGTTTCGATCACAGAGGGGAGGTCGGCGGGGCTGACGCTGTTGTTGGAGAGGTAGGAGGACAAGATTTGGGCGACGAGCGCTTTGTCATCGGCTTGGACCATGATTGATTCCTCGGGCTGGGTAGGAAAACAATATGAATCTGTTTCAGGCGCGAAAGCAAACGAGATCGCCCCGTATTTGGTGTCTTGCAGAATTATTTTTTATTAGCCTTAAGCCGGGCGGCTTTAAGGGCACAGCGCGGCGGTGGCTCTGTTGCATTGATCGTCGGCTGGCGATGAAACTGGCGTCCCTTCGCGAGGGTCCCCACCATGTCCGACTTGTGCGACCAAGACAATTGAAAGGCGAGCTTTGGCCCGCCTGCCTCAGGGGCCAAACAGAAACGCCAGGCGGACCCCGTGGCGCGTTTTTTGGAGACCCTCGCCACCTCGAATTGAGTGGCGGCAGAGCGCCGATGCGATCAGCGGGGCCATTGCGGCCCATGCAGTCGCTCGACGGCGTTGCCGATCACGCCGCCGGGGCGCTTCTCGCCTTTAGGGCCTGTGGGCATAAGTGTCATGTTCCTTATAAATCAGTTGAGTAAGCTGCTTTTTGAGCTGCGGACCCTCAATCTGACCGCCCCAATAACCTCGCGGTCTAGGCGTTTAATGAGAGCAGCGGCGCTAACGCATCCTCCAGAGCCGCAACGCTGTGGCGCTGATGGCGGCGGCATTGCAAAGTTGCCTGAAGCTGCGACCGAATTGGAGAGAGCGCGTCAAGTCGAGCGGAGGCATGGGGCGGCGGATGGCCGTGCGAGGGGCACATTGTGACCCAAGGACGAGCTTCCCAACGCTCTCGTCAAGCCCGGCTAACCAAGTTTTCGCGGAGCGTCGCCCCCAACTTGTTGCTTGAAGGCACTGTGGCGCAACCGCAGTGCCGCTTCCGAAAACAAGCTTAGCGTAAAATTCATGGCCTCAAACAGGCAGACCCGGCCCGCTGTCGTGCGACATTCGCAAACTTCGTGGGGCTGCCCGAGGCCTGCGGGCCGCCGACTGTCTGATTAATTGGTGGTTGACCATATTCCAAAAGGCCCGCTGAACCGAATGTAGGAACAGCGACGCCACCGTTGACCCGAAAAAGCGTAACTCTGACCCACTCTGTTACAGCAGCGTCACAGTTATCTTAGACACAGTGGCTTGGATTTTCGAAGGCTTCATGTTACGTTCTCCTATGTTCGCCTTTAACGTAGGCCCTCCGTTGAGGAGATACGATACCCGATCTGATATTCAAGGCAAGGAGGTTGATTATGCCGGCCCCCAAAATTCAGATCGCTTTCCAGGGAGGCGGCGCAAAATTTTTGGCGATGTTGCCGATTTGCCACGCCCTCAGCCAATGCGAGGCAGAGGACAAAATCCAAATCTCTGCCGTAGCCGGCACCTCCGCCGGATCGATTTGCGCTGCTCTCGTCGCAGCAAAGTGTGATTTCGAGAGACTTCGAACTTATATAGCGGCGAATGGAAAGGCGCACCTTGGCCGTCTTATTGATCCTGACGTGGTTGAATTGGCAGAGATGTTAAAAGATGAAAGAATAAGTTTATGGAAGCTTTACCGCGCGCGCGCGAAAATCTCAAAAGTTCTTAAAGACGGGGCTCCCGTCTTAAATGAAGTAACGTTCGGGAATTTTTTAGACGAGCTTTTGGGTTTCTGTATTGATGGAGAGAGCTCGATCGAAAATTTAACCACAAGACTTTATATAACTGCTACAAATTTAGCCAAAGCGTCTGGAATAACCCATGTTTCTGGAAGTATAAAATCGGCTTTGCGTGATTCTTGCGCTCTACCTATTTTATTCCGCTCTTTTGCTTATCTTTCAATAAATCATAACGTGGACGGGGGGCTTTGCAATAATCTGCCAGTTGAGTGCTTACTAGACGATGCATCCGCCCCACTTTTTGCCGTTTTTGCCGAAGAAACCTTGGATAAGACCCCTGTTAGAAATATTTTCCAGTATTTGCTGTCATTATTTGATGCATCTATTACTCATAACACAGAAAGATCAAAGGATTATATATACGATCCATTTCGTATTCCTGTACGAACAAATTATTCTACGTTTTCATTCTCAGAAGCATTGAACATATTTTCTGACGAGGAATGGTACAACAAGCAATACTTGTCTGCCTACAATAGAGTTATCGACTTTGTAACAAATTACGGAGAAATCAGCAGTGACAATCACTACAGATTCATCGACACTAAGAGTATTGCTGATTATATTGCGTCATTAGAAAACGCGACCTGCCGCTGGGGAGAATTTATTAGTATGAAATATTCAGGGATACTCGTCCGCCTCAACTGCGGAGACAGGCTCACAAAAATTCAAAGAGACTATAGGCGCTCTCCCGACAACGTTACAAGAATAGTGAAATTTGAGGTAATGGATGAAAAGTTTAGATATTACCGCTCGACTGTAAGCATGGATGAGGGCGGAAGACCAGTCCCAACCGTTTGGCGTGCAAAGAATGAAACAACCGGGAAAGAACTGCCGATACGTGTTCTATCTCTTGAAAAGCTGATTGGCCCCAATAAATTACACGTTAGCTGCGTGGTCGAGATTTTAAAACCTGAGTCATTTATAAATATTGGTGATATGATTGAAGTAACTGACACCTATTCTCACAAGGATGGGATGCTTAAGCTGAATCTCGGGAAAAACGATGAGCTAAGGGCTGAAAATTTACACGGTCGCGTGCTGGACGTTGTTGAGATAACACTAAGCTATCCGCGAAAACTTGGCACTATTGATGTTGAGTTCGATGCTAGTGGAAGCACCGTTGCTCCAGATTCAGTGAAAAGATTGACAAATAAGGAGGTTTACGACCATGTGGAAATAGCTATGCGCGCGGAAAACGTTCCATCTTTCGGAACTCTTCTATGTAGGTTCGTTCACAAGTAAGTGATTGACATAATGAGAGCGGACGGGGCCTCGCGACCTCATCACGCTATTCGCCGCCGCCAGGACCCGCAGGAATGAAAGGCCTATCTGAAAAACGTTAGGCGCTTTTTGGTAACAACGGCGCAACTGTCAGCTAGGACGGTGTATGCCCCGTCGCTGGCGAGTGGCAGGAAAATTGTCCGTCGAGGGTTTGCGAACGGCAGCTTATGGCGCAAACGGAGCCTTCGCCAGGGCGAAAGAGTGGCGCTCTCTGCCGTTTAACGCCAAGCGGACGCGAGGTGGCAGGCTTGATGGTTAAGAGAATCGCCTCGGCGAGCGTCCTCGGCGCGGAGGAGCGTTCAGAACTGGCGCGGACCTAGCGGCTCGGAAGCTGGGTTCGGATCGCCTCGACGATGTGCTCGATCTTGGCGTTCGCTTCGATCGCCCGCCGCTGGGCGGCTTCAGTCTCTGCGCCGGCGACGCGGAGTCGGTCTTCCGTCTGGACGAGTTCTTCGGACTTCTCGGCCAGCTGTCGTCGAGTGATCTCGAGATCGGAGCGAGTCCGCGCGAGCGCTGCGGCTAATTCCTTCACCTCCGCTTCAGACAGTTTTTGCGCGGTTTCGGCGCGCTCAGCTCTCGCCTCCTCGCTCTCAAGCTGTTTGGCGATCGAGCTGACGAGGTCTTGCGCGCGCGCAAGCGCCTGCGCGGATTGTTCTTCAAGCTCTCTAATGGCTGCGGCGGCTTTCGACACCATCTCGAGCGCAACAGCAGCGTTGTCGTTTGACTGAACAGATTCCTCCTGGCGATACTCGCAGTCTCTCATCTGAATGCTAAAGTCGTCTCTGGAGACAACTTCTCCGGCGAGCTGGTCGACATCAAGCAAATTCATCGCACGCTCCTAAGGTTGCGCTTGCGAATCGATCGATTAAGGATTGGTAAATAATCGGGCGGAATTGGGACGGCCCACCCGGCAGTCTTGGCGCAATCCGAGCCGTTCCCGACTTTTGCGAGGGCTCAAAATTGGCGCATAGCGCACATTCACATCGATCCACCACGGGGCCGATGACGCCAAATGAACGCCCGTGGCGCGCTTGGATTATGTATCGGTGGCGCGACCGCGCCTAGGCGAAGGGCGTGAAGATCGGAAGGGCCGTCGAAGCTCACGCCGCATCAGCCTGGGAAGCCTTGCGCGAACTTGCCAAGGGCCAGCGACGCAGGCAGACTTGGCGCGGTGGTTCAATGTGAGCCGGAGCACGATTTCGAGGCTAACTGGTTAAGGGCGCGTCATGTCATTTAGAGTCTGTCCGGAAGGATCACGCTGGATTGCATAGCTTTCGCAGCATGAGGCGGATGGAGGCGAGGCGCAGGAAGGCCAGCGCCCTGCGCGACAGGCATTCCCAGTCCTTGGCGAGCCTGCGGCATCTGCCAAGCCATGAGAACGTCCGTTCCACGATCCAGCGCTTGGGCAAAACGACGAAGCCTTGCGCCTGATCTGAGCGCTTGACGATCTCGACGTTTACGTCGGCGATCACCTTGTCGATAGCCGTTCGAAACTCCGGCCCTTGATAACCGCCGTCGGCGTAGAGCTTCAACAGGAACGGGAAAGCCCCAAACAACGTCGCCATCACCAGCACGCCGCCGTCGCGGTCCTGAATGTCGGCCGGGTGCACGAGCGCGTGCATCAGCAAGCCCTGCGTATCGACGAGGATATGTCGCTTCTTGCCCTTGATCTTCTTGCCCGCGTCATAGCCGCAAGGGTCGATGCAGGCCCCCCTTTTTCTGCGCTCTTCACGCTTTGGCTGTCGATGATGGCCGCTGTCGGGCTCGCTTCGCGTCCCGCCTGTTCGCGGCATTTGACGTAAAGCTCCCAATGGATGCGGTTGAGCGTCCCATCCCAATCCCAAAGGTCGAAATAGTCGTAGACCGTGCTCTTTGGCGGCAAATCCTGCGGGATCGCTCGCCATTGGCAGCCCGTGCTGAGCACGTAGAGGAGACCGTTGACCACCTCGCGCAGGTTCACCGTGCGCTTGGCGCCGCCGCGCTTGGCCGGAGGCAGCAGCGGCTCCACCTGCGCCCATTCCTCGTCGGTCAAATCGCTCGGATAACGCAACTTGCTCCGGTCATAGCGACCCCGATTTTCGTCCGTCCACATCGGCCAGCTCCCAACGAATCGTGCTGACCCATGGAATCACAAGTGACTCATAGGACTCAACATGTTCGCGGACGGGCTCTTAGAGCGGAAATATACCGCGTGCTCATAGCCTCCCCTTCCGATCTAGCGGACGAGCGGCGGGCTGCGACCGAAGCCATCAACGAATGGAATTCTCAACATGCTGCCGCGGAGTCCGTCGTGCTGCTGCCTGTGAAGTGGGAGACGCATGCAACACCACGGTCCGGTGTGAGGCCACAAGAAGCAATCAATGAGGAGCTTGTTCGTAGCTCAGACGTTTTGGTGGGGATGTTTTGGACGAGGCTCGGCACCAATACGGGAGTCGCGGAGTCCGGCACTGTCGAAGAGATCGACCAGTTTGTGGCGGCGGCGAAACCAGCCATGCTCTACTTTTCGTGCCGACCTATTGACCCGAATTCGATCAACCTGACGCAGCAGAAAAAGCTACGGAGCTTTAAGGATGCTACTTACAAAAACGCCCTTACCGGCGTTTTCGCGGGGCTTGATGACTTACGACAAACACTCCTTCGCGACTTGCTGAGCCAAGTCTGTAAGCTGAAAGCGGCAACTCCTGCAAGCCCGACAAATGAGCTGGATCAAGCCTTCAGGCTTACCGAACTGATTGTCGCTCACCAGAAGCACAACATCACCCCCGAATTGTTCAAAAAATACCGTGCCGATTTTTTGAAACCGAGGCAGCGCTTGAAGGCGCAAACGACCGATCCGGTGCCAGCGGGAGAGGTTGGCCCGAACGGCCATAGGGTTGGTTACACTGCGGAAGGCGATAAGGTCGAGTGGCTGCCCGATGAAGAAAATATCGGGAAAGAATGGCCAATGATTCTGCGCCGCAATGATAAGGCGATCCTCGCAGCAGAACGCGAATTTATGGATGTTATCTGGTATGATCGGAAACTTGTTTTGTTGGAGAATCTCAAGGAAGGGACAGAGACAATTGATCCTGAAATCAAAGAGGGAATGCTGGACGCAATGCGCGCTGTTGAAAAAAAATACGGAAAGAAAAAGCTTCGCAACTACTACAGCAATGATTTTGAGTGGGGAATGTTAAACGGAAAGCTCTCCGCACTCCGATGGGTGCTCGGTGACGAGTGGGATATGCTAGACACGTAAGCAATGTAGTGCGCAGATGATTGCAAAAGGTAGAGGTTTTGCAAGGCGGCGTCCGCAAAACCGTGGAGGCGACGCAGCCGCCCATGCCCTTCGCGGCCTACTCGAAATAGTCCTCGTCGATCTTTTTAATCTCCAAGGTCTCTTCAACGCGGCATCCGACGTTGTAGCGGATCATCAATTTGGCGAATTGATCGCCGTCGATAAGCACAATTCGCTTGCTGAGATATTCTGCCGTCTCGACAGCCGAGGGCGAAAAGCTGGAGGTTGTCACAAACAGCCCCTTGCTCGCCTTATGACGATCAAGGCTTCCGAAAAAATCTCTGATCGCCCCGGAACCAATCTTGTTTCCGATGGCGTAGCGTTTCGCCTGAATATAAACGCGGTCGAGGCCGAGAGGGTCTTGGTCGATCACGCCGTCTACGCCGTCGTCGCCGCTGCGCCCGAGCGCGCGGCCGGCCTCCGAAACAGAACCGCCAAAACCCATGCTCAAAAGTAAATTGACAATGAGCCGCTCGAAAAAATCAGGCGGCGCATTTCGGACGCGCTCCAAAAGCTCTTGGGCCAGCGACGCGTCAATTTGCTTGTGTGCCCCCCGCATAATCTCATCGGGCGTTTGTGTTTCATGCAAGATGGCCGGGGCCGGGCTTTCATCCTCGGAAGGCTTCGCCTCCGATCTTTGCTTGAACTTTTCGAATGACTCGAACCGACTTAGAAAGTTATTGTCAATACGCTCCGGCTTGGTCTCTATGACCTTCTTGCCTTCGGCGGTGAGCTTGAAATATCCCCGCCGCGTGGACTCAATGAGCCCCGCTTTCGTGAGATAGAATTTCGCCCAATGCACCCGATTGGCGAAGAGACCTTGAACGCCTGACGGCAGCAGTTGCGCGCGCTCTTCCGGCGTTAATCCCAGCTGATCGGCAAGACGGGCGATGATATCGCCGATGCGAATTTCCGTCTCTGGCGTTGCCAAAAGCACGGGTAGCATGAGGGACTGATAATCGGAATGGCCATTGCTGAACGCTAGCAATCTGATTCAAGCTCCGCAAGATCGGGCGTCCCCGCGCCTTGCGCGCTCGGGCAGTCGTGAACCGAGCCCGCGCGCGGTTTCGGCCTTACGGCTTCCATCGCTAAAGCCACGGCGACTGCTCTGCGCGAGCCCGCTCATCGCCTCTCGCCAACTGCGCTGGACCATCGGGGCCATGGTCGCCCGATATTCGCTCAGCGGCTCCCCTGGCCATATTGCACCGCTCCCGGCAATCACCGCGCCAGGAAGCCCCGTGCCTTGCTCCACACGCCTGCGAGGACGAGAAATGCGCGGCTGATGAGGCCAGCGCTGGGAAGGCGAGTTGACCCCACATTGCCGCCGTGACACGTGCGTTCCCGCGCTTCGGGTTCGCGCCATTACCGGACATCGGCCAAACCGCAAACCTAGAGCGGTATCCGAACGAGGTGAATCGCTTTGGGATTCCCGAATTGGCTGAAATCTGATTGAACTAAGCCGCTAGCCGCAGCGGGTGCGGCGAGGTCGATGAGCGGCCTCCTGTCTGAGAGGATTTGGGCGTCACACCCCACTCTCAGGACAGGAAGCCGCCAGATGACCGAGATCAGCCCTCTCCGCCGCCGCATGATCGAGGACATGACCGTCCGCAATCTTTCGCCAGCGACACAACGATCCTACATCCACGCCGTCAAGAAGTTCAGCGAATTTTTCGAGCGATCCCCCGCAAAGCTCAGCGCGGAGGACGTGCGCGCCTATCAGCTTCACCTTGTTTCCAAAGGGGCCGCCTGGGCGTCGCTCAACCAGGCCGTTTGCGCGTTGCGCTTCTTCTACAAGGTCACGCTCGGAAAGGCGCAAATCCCCGAACGCGTCCCCTACGCGCGCGTGCCGAAGAAGCTGCCGGTCGTGCTGGATCAGGAGGAAGTCGCGCGCTTTCTCGCTGCGATTCCAAGCCTGAAAATCCGTGTCGCGCTGACCGCCGCCTATGCCGCGGGATTGCGGGCCTCGGAGGTCGCGCGGCTCAAAGTCTGCGACATCGACAGCAAGCGCATGGTCATTCGCGTCGAGCATGGCAAGGGCGACAAGGAACGCTACGTCATGCTGTCCAAGCAGCTGCTCGCCATGCTGCGCATCTACTGGCGCAGCGAGCGGCCTGAGCTGTTCCTGTTTCCGGGTCGTCCTAGCGACAAGCCCATAGATCCTAATGTCTTGAACGTAGCCTGCCGCTCGGCGGCGCTGATGGCGGGTCTCGACAAGAAGGTCAGCGTGCATGTGCTGCGCCA
>CAVRKL010000001.1:0-1255920 GCA_963722205.1 uncultured Alphaproteobacteria bacterium | reverse complement strand
AGTCTTTAAAGAGAAGAGTCCGTTTGAAAATGGACCTCTCCGGCTGTTTTGCACGGAAAGCAGGCAAAAACGGCCAAGCCTGCTTTCTCACGATCCCCGGCGGATTTCTTGATAACATATTGGTTCTGAATAGTTTATTCGCTTTCTGAGCCGGTTGGACAGCATCGCCCCTGCCTCCGAGCCGGGTTTCACTGCTTCGAGGATGCATTCTCAGCCGGTCTCTACGACATCGAAGCGGTTCAGCTATGTCCGCAATTGGCGCCAAGCTGCCGCGGCCGCTTCCGGCAGGCAGGTCGGGTTATTGAGGAAAGGCTTATGCCGCTGGCTCCGGTTCGATCAACATATTGTAGGTGATTGGTTTTGCCGCGAGAGCGATGGACAGCAGCGAGCTGAAGGCCGCGTGGCGAGAACGGCGGCGGTTGAAGCGAAAGACGAACTCGTCGAGGTAGGATTGCAGATGCGGCCTGCGCAGGCCGTGATAGACGCCGAGCGCCCATGTCTTGAGGTTGGAAAACACGCGGTGGGTCCAGGGCAGCAGGACATGGGCGGCCATGCTCCCGACCACGTGAGGTTCATGGACGACATCGGGAACGCCCGGATAAGCCGCCCAGCCATCGGTTTTGATCGTCGCGCCTTTCTCCACGTGGGCGCCGATGAAACCATGCAGCGACGCGGCGGAGAAGTTGCGGATCGCGGCCAGACGAATACGGCCCGGCCCGCCGTCGCCGATTTCGACCGCGCCCGCGACGAGCATTTTGCCTTGAGCGGAGCGACCGCCGCCGCCGGTGAGCGGGTCGTCCTTACTACGCAAGGGAATTTCCGTTTCGTCGACCTCGACGAGCCCGCCGAGCGGATTGCGGTTTGGATCGCACATGGCCCGGCGTAGCTTGGCGCACAGCAGCCACGCCGACTTATAGGAGCCGAGCGCCAGCTGCTTTTGCAGCTGTAGCGCCGAGACGCCATTGGAGTGCGTGGCCATAAGATAGACGGCCCAAAACCAGACGGTCAGAGGCAGCTTGGAGGCGTGCATGATCGTCCCCGCCGTGACAGAGGTCTGCTTGCCGCAGTTGGCGCACTCATAAGTGAAGCGCTTTCCGCCGTGCGGCCAGCCCTTTTCATGGGCGCAGGCGGGACAACGGAAGCCTGAGGGCCAGCGCGCCTTGTCAAGCCACGCCGCGCAAGCCGCGTCATCGGCGAAACGGCGTTGGAAGTCGAGGAGAGAGGTGGGGAAATCGGCCATCACACGGACCTCGGGGAAAGCAGTGCGTTCGCTATTTGTTCTAACATCCGGGATGGCCCTTGTCACTGCATTTTGTGGGACCGGAGCCAGGGGAATAAGCCTTATTGAGGAATAGCGGAAGCGGATGCGGGTCGCCGCTACGCCGGAGGAAACTGCGACCCGCGCCGACCAATAACCAATATTGCGCGAACCTTCGGGGCCGGCGTCCGAAAACCTCCAAGGAAGCAAACCGCAAGTCGGAAGGGCGTTGTCACCTGCTCCCGCGTCACTTAGTTTTTCGAACGCAGACACCGCCGCGATCCGTCCGTCCACCACCACCGCCGTTTGCTCCGCGCGGACCAGACGGGCCTCGGGTTTGACAGCCTCTCGAATCGGCGCAAGATTGCCGAAAAGCTTCAGAAAATAGTGTCCCTTTAGGAGCGCCCGCTATGCTCCTTCCGAGCGCTGTATCCAACGTGCTGGTTCGCGCCGATCCGACAGCCATAGCGGGGCGAGCTCAAACGAGACGAGCTACTCTTGCCCCAGCGCGCGCGCAGTCATCAAGGTGTCTGCGCGCTCCGGGCTCGATTAAGGTTCCTTCGCTCCGCTGGTGGCCGCGATGCATGCGCTGCGAGGATCGGCGTGCAGGCGTGCGCCCAAAATGGATCGATCGGATCAAGCCGGGCGGGAAGCGCGGACCGCGCTGCCGTTGCCGCTAACGAATTGCTGACGGCTGTTTTTCGAGGATTTTCGGAGTCGCTCTATGTCTTTGATTTTATTGGTAGCGGAGGAGGGATTCGAACCCCCGACACAGGGATTATGATTCCCCTGCTCTGGCCAACTGAGCTACTCCGCCACGCCAAGGCTCTAGCGCCACGGGCGCCAGCTATAGGCGGCGCGCTTCTTGAGTGTCAAGCGCACGCCGCCCAGCCTATTCGGATCACCCCTTCGCGCCGCGCAGCAGCGTATAGAAATGCGCCTGCTCGCCCGGATTGTCCCGGAAGGCTCCGGAAAACTGGACGGTCACGGTCTCGGAGCCCTGCTTCAGCACGCCGCGCATCGACATGCACATGTGCTGCGCCTCGACCAGCACCGCGACGCCGCGGGGAGTGAGCTCCTGCTCGAGCGTGTTGGCGATGAGCGCCGTCATGGCCTCCTGCGTCTGCAGCCGCTTCGCGAAGACGTCGACGAGGCGCGCGAGCTTGGAGAGGCCGACGACGCCGCCCGTCGGGTAATAGGCGATATGCGCCCTGCCGACGAAGGGCGCGACGTGATGCTCGCAGTGCGAAACGAAGGGAATGTCGCGCACCATGACGAGATCGTCATAGCCTTCGACCTCCGCGAAGATGCGCTCCAGCACTTCCCGGGGGTCCTGGTTGTAGCCGCTGAAAATCTCCTCATAGGCTTTCACAACGCGCCGCGGCGTCTCGCGCAGCCCCTCCCGATCGGGATCGTCGCCCGCCCAGCGCAGGAGCACGCGCACTGCCGCTTCCGCCTCTGCGCGCGTGGGTTTTTCGACTTCGCGCTTCAGCGCTCCGAGCGGTTGTTCAATCAAGGTCTTAACCACGTCATCCATGTGGAGCCTCCGGCGGGGGGAGCCGATGTCTCCGGCCGACATGCAACACCGGCTCCAAGGCCGGTTCAAGCGCGTCGCGGAAAGCTTGACGCGCCGTCGTTCGGGCGGGAACGGGAGCGGCTTCGTTTCGAAAAACTCCGCGCTTTCGCGCGGAGCGCCAGACTACTATATAGATGGTCAGGACGGCCAAGATAAGCCCCCGGCCGGCTATGCCATGATTGACGGTGTCTATAACAAGCGCATCCTCGAGCTCGCAGCCGACATCCCGCGGCTCGGCCGCCTTGCCGATCCGCAAGGCAGCGCCACGGCTCATTCCCGGCTTTGCGGCTCGACGATCACTGTCGATCTGAGCCTCGAGGAAGGCAAGGTTTGCGAATTCGCCCAGGAGCTGAAGGCCTGCGCGCTCGGTCAGGCGAGCGCGTCGATCCTGGCGCGCCACATTCTCGGCGCGACGCCGGGAGAGCTCCGGGCGCTGCGCGAGACCATGCGCAAAATGCTGAAGGAAGACGGTCCGCCGCCGGAAGGTCGGTGGGCGGATCTTGCGGCGTTGGAGCCGGTTCGCGACTACAAGGCGCGTCACGCCTCGACGATGCTGCCCTTTGACGCAGTCGTCGGCGCCCTCGACAAGATCGAAGGCGCCGGGCCTGCCTAAGGCGATCAGGTCATTGGGCCGCGGCGAGCGAGGCGCTCGGGGCGGTCTTGCCGGCAGCGGCCGCATGGGCGGGAGAGGGGAGACGCTTCCAGGTCTCGCCGCCGCACAGGAAGCCCATCAGGCAGCCCTGCACCGAGAGTTCCGCGCCCTTCGCCTTCAAGGAGATGCGGCCGTCATAGCTCTTGCCGTCCTCGGAGTTGAAGAGCGTGCCGCGCCATTCATTGGCCGCGACCTTCTTGGCGCCGCGCAGGATGACGGTGCCCACGCCGGCGCGGTCTTCCGGATTGTCCGCGCCCACCACCTTGGCGCAAAGCAGGCCCGCGCCGCAGTCATAGAAGCTGAATTGCACGCCGCCTTCCTGGCGCAGCCACAGCCCCCTCGGATCCATCGGATCGGCCGCGCGCGCCGTGCCGGATAGCACCATCGCGCCGAGCGCGAGGCCGATGAGGAGGCTCGAAGAATGAGACAAGGTTTTCATGGGGCCGCTCCTGATCGTTGAAGACTGCAAAACTCTATCTTCGCATCTGGGCGAATGTTCGGCTTCCCGAAGGCCATTAGACGACGAGCTTGGTTTCCTTTCCCTTAAGCGCCCGAGAGTGAAGCAAAAGATGCCGTCTTCTCGTCCGAGCGCCACAATTGAGCCGCCTTTTCCGACGCGCAGCCGAGGCTCGCTCGCGCAGGCGCGCGTCGCGGGACGCCTCAGCGCCTTCCCGCTGGACAGCTACCTCCGCGAGCGCCGCTTGCAGCCCCTCATCCCGGGCCTGCGGCGTCTTTCGTCAGCCGTCGTTTGCCTGTCTGACGCTTCAGCGCGGACACACCGAGATCTATGGGCGGTCTCGGCGGCATCGGGCGGCGGACTGATCTGCGCCTATGACGACGGGCGCGCGCCCGAACGCAGGCGACCGCTCCTGCCCGATCGCGGCTCCACAGCCGGGATCGCGAAATCCTGAGGTTTCAGCGGGCGCGGGATGCGCGTGTATTGGTAATGCCACCACTCGGCGCCTATGCCTTTGAAGCCATGATCCTTCATGAGCGCAAACAGCTGCAGCCGCCGATCGCGCTGGTCTTTCTGGATTTCCAGCGGCGGAGCGGCGAGTTCCGACTTTTCAGCGCTCTTTTGCGCCTCGGCGTCGCTTGAACCGAGGAGCGCCGGATTGCGGCTATTCAGGTCGAAGCAATCGAAGCCGGTTCCCATGTCCAGACTCTCGTCGGGTTCGCGCTCGTCCTTGGGGGCCACGCAGGCGCCATAGTCGTTGCGCCGCGCGGCTTGCGCCCTCTCGGTCGGCAAGGCGATCAACGTCAGATCGACTGCCGTTCCGTAGCTGTGGTTGGAGGCCGCGGAGATGTAGCCGAGCTTGACGAGATCGGCTCGCGGCGTGCGGGGGTAATGGCGCTCGTCGCCCTTCGCGTCCGGTTTCTTGGCCCAGTCGACGAAGGCGCGAACGGCGCGTTGCGGTCGATAGCAATCATAGACTTTCAACCCCAGATTTTGCGGGCGCAGCTCGTCCTGCGCGTCCTTCAAGGCGATCGCGACCTCGCGAAGCAGCACACATTCGGCGCCGTAGCCGGGAACCGGGGCGCCGGTGAAATTGAACGGCGTGGCGTAGCGAATGTCCTGAACGATCGTGGGATCGATGTCTTTCAGATAGACGAAGCCCGGCGGCAGCGACTTTCGCGCTTCAGCGAAGGCCGCCCCCGGACCCCCGCCCAGCAGATAAAGGGTGGCGGCTCCGATGAGCAACGTCGCCGCGCGCGTCATGAATGCATCCAGGCCGCACCAACGCGATCCGACCCAGTCCTTTGAGATGAGGAACAGCACCGCCTGGCATCGCTCCGCCGCCGCCTTCAGAGCCTCCTGCCAATGCTCTCCGGGCGCGAGCCCGCGCTTCGGGTCAAGGTCGAGGAAAACGTCGTTCCAGCCATTGGAGACGAGCCAATCTTTGACGGCGATCGCCTCCTGGTCGTTACGACTCGAATGACTGATGAATATCTTCGACATGTCGTCAACGTCAGCTGAGCCTTAAGACTGCTGATCAATTCAACGCCAGCATCAGTGATGTTGCAAGCGTCAAAAGAAGAGACAGGCTGCAGAGCGCGACGGCTGCACAGCTTCCTGTTATACCGCGAGACGCGAGCGTCGGAGTTTTGCGCCAGAGTGTCGTTTTCCAAACGATGCGCCTCGGCCAAACTTCTGTTAAGGCCGTCATTTAGAAATCGACAAATCAGCTTGAGGCCACTCATGAGCTTTTCGCATTCCAAACCTGTCGCGCGCCCGAAGAATCCGTGCTTCTCCTCCGGCCCCTGCGCCAAGCGTCCCGGCTGGTCGCCGCAAGATCTGAGCGCCGCAGCGCTGGGGCGCTCGCATCGAGCGAAAGCGGGCAAGGAAAAGCTCGAGCGCGCCATTACGCTGACGCGCGAGGTTTTGCGCGTTCCCGCCGACTATCGCATCGGAATCGTGCCGGCCTCCGACACCGGAGCCGTCGAAATGGCGCTCTGGTCGATGTTGGGGGCGCGCCCCGTCGACGTGCTGGCTTTCGAGAGCTTTTCCAGCGGCTGGGCGACCGATGTGCAAAAGCAGCTCAAGCTGCCGCAGGCGCGCGTCTTGACGGCGCCTTATGGCGAGCTGCCGGACCTCGCCCAAGTCGACGGCGACCATGATCTCGTCTTCGCCTGGAACGGCACCACCTCCGGCGTGTGCGTTCCGAACGCCGACTTTATCGCCGCCGATCGCAAGGGCCTCACGATCTGCGACGCGACCTCCGCAGCCTTCGCGCAGCCGCTCGATTTCGCCAAGCTCGACGTGACGACCTTCTCCTGGCAGAAATCGCTTGGTGGCGAGGCGGCGCATGGGATGACCATCCTCTCGCCGCGCGCGGTGGAGCGTCTCGAGTCCTATACGCCGCCCTGGCCCCTGCCGAAGATTTTCCGACTGACGAAAGGCGGCAAGCTGATCGAAGTCGTTTTCGCCGGCGAGACCATCAACACGCCCTCAATGCTATGCGTTGAAGACTATCTTGACGCTTTGCAATGGGCGCGCTCGATCGGCGGGCTCGACGCGCTTTTCGCGCGCGCCGACGCCAATGCGGCGGCCGTCGCGCAGTGGGTCGGGCGCCAGCCGAACTTCGCTTTCCTGGCGAAGGATCCGCAGACCCGATCCAACACGAGCGTCTGTCTCGAATTTGCGGACAAAAAACTTCTCGCGATCGACCCCAAGGCGCGCGCGGGCCTAGCCAAGAGCCTCGTCTCACTGGTCGAGAAGGAGGGGGCGGGCTATGACTTCGGCGCCTATCGCGACGCGCCGCCGGGCTTGCGCATCTGGTGCGGACCGACCGTCGAGGCGGACGACTCGGCGCTGCTCACGCAATGGATCGATTGGGCCTACGAGCAGGCGCTCGCGGCCTTGCCGCATTAGTTCTCGAGCCAGGATCTTCGCATGCGCCCAAAAGTACTTATTTCCGATCAGCTTTCCGCCGCCGCCGCGCAAATCTTCTCGATGCGCGGGGTCGATGTCGATTTCCAGCCCACCCTCGGCAAGCACCCGGAAAAGCTCGCGGCGGCCATCGGCGTTTACGACGGCCTGGCGATCCGCTCGGCGACCAAGGTGACCGCCGAGATCCTCAACGCCGCCGCGCGGCTCAAGGTCATTGGCCGCGCCGGCATCGGCGTCGACAATGTCGACGTTTCAGCCGCGACGGCGCGCGGCGTCATCGTCATGAACACGCCTTTCGGCAACTCGGTCACGACCGCCGAGCACGCGATCGCGCTGATGTTTGCCCTGGCGCGCGAGCTTCCCGCCGCGGACGCCTCGACCCAGGCGGGCAAATGGGAAAAGAACCGCTTCATGGGCGTTGAGATCTCCGGCAAGACGCTCGGCGTGATTGGCTGCGGCAATATCGGAACCAATGTCGCGACGCGAGCCTTGGGCCTCAAGATGCGCGTCATCGCCTACGACCCATTCCTCTCGGGGGAACATGCGGCGACGCTGGGCGTCGAGAAGGTGGAGCTCGACGAGCTTTTGGGCCGCGCCGACTTTGTGACGCTGCACACGCCGCTCACCGCGCAAACACGCAACATCCTCTCGCAGGAAAATCTCGCCAAGACGAAGAAGGGCGTGCGCATCATCAACTGCGCACGCGGCGAACTCGTGGACGAAGAGGCGTTGCGCAAGGCGCTCGACGACGGCCATGTCGCCGGGGCCGCGCTCGACGTGTTCGCGACGGAGCCCGCGACGCAGAATGCGCTCTTTGGCCGCCCCAATGTGGTCTGCACGCCGCATCTCGGCGCTTCCACCACGGAAGCGCAAGAAAAGGTCGCGCTACAGGTCGCCGAGCAGATGTCGGACTATCTGACGCGCGGCGCCGTGACGAATGCGGTGAATTTTCCGTCGATCAGCGCGGAGGAAGCGCCGCGGCTGCGGCCTTACGTGGAGCTTGCGGAAAAGCTCGGCCTCTTCGTCGGGCAGATCGCCAGCGCGGGCGTCGACAAGATTTCGCTCATCTATGAGGGCGGCGTCGCGGAGCAGAAGACGAAGGCGATCACCGCCTCCGCGCTCTGCGGGCTCTTGAAGCCGATTTTGCAGGACGTGAATCCCGTCTGTGCGGCCGCGATCGCCAAGGAGCGAGGCGTCGTCGTGGAAGAGGTCACGCGCGAGGCCGAGGGCGATTATGAGTCGCTCGTGGCGCTGCGCGCGGCCACGGCTCAAGGCGAGATCACGGTCGCCGGAACCGTCTTTCACGACGGCAAGCCGCGTATCGTGCGAGTCGGCGACATAGCGGTCGAAGCCGAGTTCACGCGGTCCATGATCTTCGTGTCCAACGAGGACAAGCCCGGCTTCATCGGGCGCTTCGCCGGACTGCTCGGCGACGCCGAGGTCAACATCGCGACCTTCGCGCTGGGTCGCGACCGCCCCGGCGGCTCGGCGATGGCGATCGTCGCCGTCGACGGCGACGTCCCGAACGGAGCGCTCGCGGCGATCCGCAAGCTCAATGGCGTCAGGCGCGCGGCGGCGCTGAGGTTTTAGTCGGCCTCGCTCCCTCGCGCGCTGTGTTCAGACGCAAGAGAGACAGCGATTGTGGTGCGCGCCGCTCTGCGAGTTGTCGATGTGCGTTACCCGATGATCGGGCCGCCGCGCCCCTGCGGTTCACTTGGGCTCAATGTGCAGCACGACTGGCTTGATCACCAGCTTTGGCGGGGCGACCTTCGTGAAGATCCTCACCGCCGCGTCGTCCTTGAGGACCGTGGTGTCGAGAACGCAGTCATCAAGCAGCGCTTCATTCGTAACGCCGGCAGCGTGGCACGCCTCTACGGCGTGCGCCTTGTCAGTCGGGTCGAGATCCGCGGCGATCAATGGTTTTTTTGGAGCCCCGACTTGGGCTGGCGGCAGCTCGACGAAGAGCGACTTCGCGGGATCCACGCGCCAGCTGTCGGCGAACTGGCCGTAGAGGTCCTTCACATCCACCGGCACTTTGAGCGTGGCGCCCTTCGCGGTCTTGATCTCATCCGCCTTGTCGCTCGGATTGCCCAGCAGCCCGCGCACCCCGGAGTCCGGCGAACGGCCCAGACCCACGGTGACGTTCATCCACAAGGCCTCGGATCCATTCTTGGCCAAGTCGGCGCGCACGAGGTTGCCGTGCTCATCGCTGATCACATACTCGGCGCCCTTGCGCGTCACCTGAACGCCCGCGGGCAGTGTGAGTGTCTTGCCGTCGGCCAGATCGTCTGTCTTGCCGTCAATCACCAGCCGGGCAGGCTGAAGGTAGACCGCAATACGCGTCCGCCCCATCATCACGGCGACGGCGGTATTGGTCGCCGTGCCGGGATAGCCCGGGGGCCCCGGAACTTGCCGTGTATGGACCATGAAATCCGGGCCCGCCTCCGCGAGCAGGAAATCGCCAAAGGCCTGGAAGTCGTACTCCGTCTGTCCGTTGAAGGGATGGACATGCGTATCGCCCAGGCTGATGGCGCTGGCGCAGCCCGCCGTCGTTGGGTTGATCGCGTTGGTTTCCGTGAACACCAGCGAAGGAAGGCTTCCCTTTTGCGGGTTCGACGTGGTCGCCACCAAGGTCAGATTGTTCGACTCGCCCGTGAAGCTCTGGCTAACGCAGACTGGACCGACCGTTGTTCCGCTGGCTACGCTGGTGCGCACTTCAAGCGTGCTGTTGGCGTTGAACTGAGCAACTGAATCGTTGCCATCTCCGAAGATGTTGAACTCAGCCTCCTTCCAATTGCTGGCAAGATCGGAAAACGAATTGTTGCCCGTGTTTCCCGAAACATTGTTGGCAGTGGGGATATTGTTGTTGTTGGGGTCTGGAAGCGTGGCGGTCATGTGGTCGGGAAACGCAGCGATGACAATTTCTGTAAGCGAGAAGACATTTGGAGCGCCAATCCCGGCATTATTTTTTCCGGAATTCGTTGGACCGTTGATGGCGCAAAACGTGCGCGTATTTCCTGCTGAATCAGCCAGGTCGAATGGGCACCATCCATCCGTAAATACATGACTGCCGTCGCATTGCGTGCTTTGACTGATTGACGATGAAGAACACTTAGCGTTAGCCTGGCCCCACCACAACAGCCAGTATTGGATGGAAATTTCACCGTTGCTGTCGGTGGTGTAGACAAACTGCTGCCATCCCTGGCACGGCTCCGTTGAATCGCCCGTGCCGGGCGCCCGTTGCAGAGCGCGGTGGAAAATGGAGCCGTGTTCAGTTGCAGGGTGTAGGACTCCGGCGTGCTCGCGCCCGAAGTTGGCACGTTGGTTTCGCCGGAAGTCGTAGCGCTGTCGAACGAACCCTCCGCCTCCGTGATGCCGCCCCCGTTGCCAGTCTCAGCCGAAAAGTCAGTGCCCCCGTTGCCGCCAACCTGAAAGGTGTGCATTCCCCTTGTCATCCGGGGCAGATACGCCTTGTGGGGCTTGTATTGGCACGGCACCTCATGCCAACTCGTGTCCGGATAGCTTGCGCTATAGCAGGGGCCCTTCTTCTCGGGCGGCGCGTGAACAATCTTGCCGCGCCACGCCTCCAGCTCCTCCGCTGTCGGCTTGCGCGTATCAGGCGCCTTGTGAACCCCGCCATTTGGCGGGTTTTCCGCAGCGCTTACAACTGCCGGCCACGCGACGCAGGACGCCGCCAGCACAACCAACGCGCTTAATTTCGCAGCCGTGTCCCGGGGAGCAATCAGGGCCGATAAGCGCTTCCTGAATATCGCGTTCATAGGGACCTCCTTTTGAACGCCGATCGTCTGGACCGGGAAGATCCAGCGCTGACATGCCCGCCGATTGGCGTTCGATATTCCGCAAATGGCCAAGCTGGCGGACTTCAAAAGTCGAGGCCCAGCCAATCTTCATGTTCTCGCGAGCCTCTTGCATAATTCTTCGAGCGAGTGATTTTGCCGCCGGCACGCGAGATGTCGGCTTCGTGGGGGCTCAGGCGGGGGCGGCGCGGAAGGCCGAGACCCGCAAGATTTGATCGGCGGCGAGGACGAGCACGCCGAACGTCAAGTGGCATTTGACCTTGATGGCGCCGCGCACGCGCACGAACCTGGCGCCGAACTCGTCCTTCATCCGGGCATTGACGCGTTCGGCCATGGTGCGGAAATCGAAGAGTCTGTCGTCCGGGTCCGGGACGCCGACGCGCCTCATGCGGGCGACCTCCTCGGCGCATTCGGTTTTGGCTTCATGCTGCGAACGAAAATTGCGGTCGATCAGCGGCGCATGGCCGAGCGCCTTGCTGTGCCGGTCGATGATTTCGGCATCGTAGGCTGCGTCCATCGCCTCATAGAGATAGACGATGCGGGCGCTGGTCATGGTCATGAGGGGAATGGCGACCTGGCTGTCGTGCACGGAGGCCGAGGTCAGCACGCAGGAGACGGGGATTTGGCCGCAGGCGACGTCGAGATGCAGCTTGTAGCCGATCCATGTCTCCTTATAGCCCTTGCTGTTCTTCTTGCAGCCGACGTCGCAGGCGGTGGGCAGCTCGGCGAGCATTTTCGCAAGGCTTTGCGTGGCTTGCCGTTCGAGGCGCGACGGCTCCGGCTTTGGCCGCTCCTCGCCCTTTCTCGGGCGTCCGCGCCTTTTTGGCGGCTCGGCGGCGGGCGGCGGCGGATCGTCTTTCCCGTCTTTCTCGACGGGCTTCTCGCGCGCTTCGATCTCGGTGGCGTCGCGGGCGACGACGCCGACGACGCGCCCCTCGAGCGTGCGCTCGACCAGCGCCGCGTGCATTCTGCCCGGCAGATCGCCTTGCGCGAACTCGTTGAAAGCGCGAGAAAAGGTGGATTCGTGCGGAACCTGCGCACGCCGCTCCCACCCGCAGATTCTGCGCAGCGACTTGTCGGCCTGCAGGCGTTCGATCAAGGCGCTGGTGGTTGGAATGCCGAGCAGAGCCTTGGCGACGAAGCATCTGGCCAGGGCGCGGCGATCCTCGGGTGGGCGGCCCGGGCCTCGCGGCGGCTCTGGAACGAAGGCTTGGAGACCGATCACCTCGAGGATGGTGATGAGCCGCCCGAGCTGTTCGGTCATCGGCTCGACTTCCTCGCGAAGCCAAGGGAAAAGCGAGGCCTGTATGTGATTCCAGCGCGCCCACATGGCGTCGAGAGGATCGTCAGTCATGTGGTCCGTCGCCACGGCGCGTAGTTCGATTCGAAATCATAATCCAACAACTTTTAAATGAAAGCGCAATATTCTACACAATAATACTTGCAATCCACATGAGGAAGCCTATCTATATCGCCTCATCGCCCGCGCCAATCTCTAACAATTTTGCAAGAGGCTCCTCGCGTCCCGCAATTTGGGGGAGGCGCCTTATGAACGCGGCGCGAGCAGCGATGGTTCCTCCCGCTGCGGCGTCCGATGTAATTCTTGCAAAGATGTAATTCTTGCAAATGTGAAGCGCGGTCGGCCAAGGTCAGGCCGGGTCGCGCAAAAACTCCTCGGCGCGAAAACCCTGAGCATAGAGCAGGCCTGTCAGATCGCCGAAGTCGATGCGGTTGTCGATCGCTTCGACAACTACCGGCTTTGCGTGAAAGGCGACGCCGAGGCCGGCGGCCTTGAGCATCGGCAGGTCATTGGCGCCGTCGCCGACGGCGAGCGTCGAGGACAGCGGCAGACCGCGCTCCGCCGCAAGCCGCCTTAACGCCGCCTCCTTGCCTTCCTTGGTGACGATCGGCTCGCGCACCTCTCCCGTGAGCCTGCCCGCTTCGATGACGAGGTCATTGGCGACCACGGCGTCGAAAGTCAGCATGGACTCAACATGCCGCACGAAATAGGCGAACCCGCCGGTCACGAGGGCGACGCAGACGCCATGCGCGCGCGCGGTCGCGATGAGAGTGCTCGCTCCTGGCGCCAGGCGAATCCTCGCGGCCGCCTTGGCGAGCTCGGCCTCGGGCAGGCCCTTAAACAGCGCCACGCGCGACTTGAGCGCGCCGGCGAAGTCGATCTCGCCGTTCATCGCTCGCCTAGTGATGTCTTCAACCTCGGACTTGACCCCGTTCATCGCCGCGAGCTCATCGAGCATCTCATTCTCGATGAGGGTCGATTCGAGATCGGCGACGATGAGGCGCTTGCGACGGGCTTCAGTGCGCTGGACGAAAACATCCAGCCGCGCGCCGGGAAGGCGTTCCGCGAGCGAACGGCGTACCGCAGCCGCGGCGCGATGCCGCTCGGCGCCGTCAAAGAAGAGGTCGCAGGCTTGATCCGGCGCGAGCCAATCCGGCTCGCCAACGGTCGCGCCGAGTGCGCGCAGCGCGTCGCCGCTCGCCGCTGCGGCGGCCGCGATCGGCGCCGCGTCGCCGATGAGCGTGAGAACCGATTCAGGCATGCCTGGCTCTGGCGTCGTTGCTTCAGAGCGTGCTTTTAAAGCAGCTTCCCGAAAAGCGCGAAGCGGTTTTGGATGAGAACGCGCTCGATCAGAAGTCATTGAAGGCGCGCTTGCCGTTGAACGGGGGCGGCGCGTGAGGGAGAGCGAATCCCGGCGCGAAAACGCCCTCCGCGCGGAACGCCGCCGGAGAGCGCATCGCAAGCGCTGTCATGAATGCGACGGCGCGCCGCCCGGAGAGGGGCGCGCCAGATTGGTCACTTGCCGAAGACGCTCGCGCGCACGATCAGCTTCTCGCCGTCGCATTCGGCGTAGCCGACGAGGCCCCGCTGCTGCGATCCGGCGCCCGACGGCGGATGGCCTTTCCAGACGCAGCCCTTCTTGCCGTCAGAGCGATCGCTCATCGTGATCGTGTAATTGTCACCCGCGGCCTCTTCGCCATCGACCTTATAGGTCAGCATCGAGCCATTGTCCGATTGGATCTCGGCGGTTCCTTTGATCTTGCTTCCGTCCCGCGTGATGGCCCAATTGCCCTGGCCGCCCTTCACGCCGCCTGTGTTCTCCTCGGTCACGAGCCATTGTTCGGCGGCGAGGGCCAGGGTCGGGCCGCAGAGGATTAGCGCCGCGGTCGTTGCGGCGAAGGCGAGCTTTTTCATTCGTACTTTCCTCCCTTGGAAGCGTTCTTAATTTTTCGTGATTCAGTCCCGCTCGGGCTTCGTTGAGTCAGGAAAGTTGTCGCCGTTCCTGCAGGGACGGATCCTTCCGGCAGTCCGGTCTGCCGCGCCTTGTCGCTCGAACGGTTCTCTTCGAGCGACAAGGCGCGCTAAGTCGCTGCTAAAAGTGGGACCATTCTTAGCTTCGCGCTCCGGCGCCGTCAATCAAGGCCGCCCTCTCTTCGCCCCTAGCCGCGCCTTTGACGCCTCCAATTCTCGGGACGGGACGCCCTCTTGCATTTTCTGTGACGCTCGGCGATAAGCCCCGCTTCCAAACCGCCCGGCCAGTGATGGGCTGCCGGGGCGGTTTTTTTCGCTGTCGTCAGGCGCATGGGTCCCCCCGGGGACGCGGCGCGAGAGACGAGAGGGCCCTAGGCCCCAAGGAGAGCAAAATGCCCAAGCTGAAGACGAAATCCGGCGCCAAGAAGCGCTTCAAGATCACCGGCACTGGCAAGGTGGTCTACGCCCAGAAGGGCAAGCGCCACGGCATGATCAAGCGCACGAACAAGCAGATCCGCAATCTGCGCGGCACGTCGGTGCTGTTCAAGACGGACGGCGACAACGTCAAGAAATATTTCTTGCCGAACGGCTGATCGCTTCGACTAGGAACTCGCGCTAAAGCGCCACGAAAGGATTATCGTCATGGCTCGCGTCAAACGCGGCGTCACCTCGCACGCCAAGCATAAGAAAACCCTGAAGGCCGCCAAGGGCTTTTACGGCCGCCGCAAGAACACGATTCGCGCCGCCAAGGCCGCAGTCGACCGGTCGATGCAATATGCGACCCGCGACCGCAAGGCCAAGAAGCGCACGATCCGCGGGCTCTGGATTTAAAGGCTCAACGCCGCCGTGCGCGAATTCGGCCTGACCTATTCGCGCTTCATCGACGGGCTCAACAAGGCGGGCGTCACGATCGATCGCAAGGTGCTCTCCGAGCTCGCGATCCATCAGCCGCAGGCCTTCGCCGAGATCGTCGCCAAGGCCAAAGCCGCGCTGCCGGCGGCGGCCTGAGCCGCATTTATCCGGGGCTCGCCTCGAGAGGCGAGCCCGGGCGCTTTTTCATTAAGCGTATTGGACGCGCGCCGCGTCCGTCTTGACCGCTCCGGGCTTAGGCCAGGTGCTTGGCGATCTCGGCCCGCAAGGCGCCGCCGACCTCGGGATGCGCGAGGCCGAAGGCGATGTTGGCGGCAAGGAAGCCGAGCTTGGAGCCGGTGTCGTAAGTCCTGCCGTCGAAGCGCACGCCGTGGAACGGCTGCAGGCGGGCGAGCTCGATCATTGCGTCGGTGAGCTGGATCTCGCCGCCCGCGCCCTTTTTGCCCTGGGCGAGCAGCGCGAAAATCTCCGGGTTCAGAATGTAGCGGCCTGAGATCATCCAGTTGCTCGGCGCCGTTCCCTGCGGCGGCTTCTCGACCATGCCGGCGATCTCGAAACTCGCGCCGTAATCCTTGCCGATGGCGACGATTCCATATTGGTGCGTCTCGCTCGGGGGCACCTCCTCGACGGCGATGATGTTGCCGCCGTGCTTCTCATGGGCCTCGACCGCCTGCGCGAGGCAGCGGCTCTTCTTCGCGCCGCAGGCCATGGTGATCATGTCCGGCAGCAGCACGGCGAAGGGCTCGTCGCCGACGATGTCGCGCGCGCACCAGACGGCGTGTCCCAATCCGAGCGGCGCCTGCTGTCGCGTGAAGCTCGTCTCGCCGGCCTTGGGAAGGTCGGCCATCAGCGCGTCGTACTCTTTCTTCTTGCCGCGCCTCTGCAGCGTGTCCTCGAGCTCATAGGCCATGTCGAAATGGTCTTCGAGCGCCGCTTTGCCGCGACCCGTGACGAAAATGAAATGCTCGATGCCGGCCTCTCGCGCCTCGTCGACGACGTGCTGCACCACGGGCCGGTCGACGACCGTCAGCATCTCCTTCGGCACGGCCTTGGTCGCCGGAAGAAATCTCGTGCCGAGACCGGCGACGGGCAGAACGGCCTTGCGGATGCGCTTGGTCATGAGGGGGGGTCCGTGTTGTTGGCGGTTTCGCGTCGGCGCGCCGGCATGGTAAGGCGTCGCGCGATTCGCGCATCCGCCCGTTAGCATCGGGCGAGCGGCGGGCGCAAGCGGGGGCAAGCGATGGCGGTTCTTGTGACGGGCGGGGCGGGGTACATTGGCGGTCATATGGCGCTCGCGCTCGTCGACGCCGGCGAGGACGTCGTCGTGCTCGACGATCTGTCGACGGGCTTTCGCTGGGCCGTGCCGGAAAGCGTCCCGCTCGTCGTCGGCGACTTCGGCGACGAGGATCTCGTGACCGAGACGATCGCGCGCTACAACGTCAGCGAGATCGCGCATTTCGCCGCCAAGATCGTCGTGCCTGAATTGGTTGCCGATCCTCTGGGTTATTATCTCAACAACACAGCCAAGGCGCGCACGCTGCTCGAGGCGGCGGTTCACTGCGGAGTCGAGCGCTTCATCTTCTCCTCGACCGCGGCGGTCTACGGCGATCCCTCGAAGAACCCCGTCGATGAGGACGAGCCGCTAAAACCCCTCTCGCCCTATGGCCGCTCGAAGCTCATGGTCGAGTGGATGCTCGAGGACACGGCGCGCGCGCATGGTCTCCGCTACGTCGTTCTGCGCTATTTCAACGTCGCGGGCGGCGATCCGCAGGGCCGCGCCGGCCAGTCGACGCCGAAGGCCACGCATCTGATCAAGGTCGCCGTGCAGGCGGCGCTGGGCTTGCGCGAGAAGCTGCAAGTTTTCGGAACCGATTATCCGACACCGGACGGCAGCTGCGTGCGCGACTACATTCAGGTCACGGATCTCGCGCGCGCGCATCTCGACGCGCTGCGCCATTTGCGCGCCGGCGGCGACAATCTCGTCTGCAACTGCGGCTATGGACGCGGCTTTTCCGTGCTCGAGGTGATCGAGACGGTGAAGCGCGTCTCAGGAGTTGATTTCGCGGTGGAGATCACGGGCCGGCGCCCGGCGATCCCGCGGCGATTGTTGCGGGCAACAAGCGCGTTCGGGAAAAGCTCGGCTGGAAGCCCGAGCACGACAACCTCGAAGAGATCGTGCGTCAGGCGCTCGAATGGGAGCGCGGCCTCGCGAGGCGCGAGGCGGCGGAATAAGCATCTTCCCAAAAACTGCGACGTTTTTGGAAAGGAACAGGCTTGATCGAGAACGCGCTCTCAAATCAGCGCAGGAGCCCGAGCCCCAATATGCCGGTGAGAATGAGATAGATCGCGACGACGTAGTTCAAAAGCCTCGGCCAGACGAGGATCAAGACGCCGGCGATGATGGCCACGATCGGTTGAATATGGGCTGCGCCGATAACCATGATGCTGCTCCTGCAAAGGATCTCGCGAAGGCGCGGGGGGCGACGCCGTCGAGGTTTGACATTTGCTAATATTGAGCGCGGCTCGGGCGGGACAAGCGGGCTAACGCATGTTCCCCAAAAAGGGCGCAGCGGTCTTTGGAAGAGAATATCGGGATCAACAGGATTCCGTGGGCGCGGTTTGGCCGGTTCTTGCCGCCTCGCAGGACGCGCTTAGAGTGAAAAGGTTCCGGGGGATTGCGTCATGTCTGGCCAGACTCAAGGCCGCACTTTCATTTCCTACTCGCGCAAGGACGGCGAGCCCTTCGCCCATTGGCTGCGAGAATGGCTGGAGGCGCGCGAGCTTTCGGTTTGGCAGGACATCGTCGCGCTCGAAGGCGGGCGCGACTTTTGGAGCCAGATCGAGGATGCGCTCCGATCGAAGGCGCTGCAGCATTTCATTCTCGTCGTCACGCCAAAGGCGCTCGAGAGCGCTTACGTCAGGCGCGAGATTCGATTGGCGCGCCAGGAGGGCAAGACGGTCTGCCCCATCAAGGGGCCGGGGCTCGCAGACCTCGGCGCGCTGCCGCGCTGGCTCGGCCAGATTTACGACCTCGACCTTCCCGAGCATCAGACGACGCTGATCCGCGTGCTTCAGGACGTCAGTCGGCCGAAGCGCGCGCCCATGACGGAGGAGAAGCCGCCCGCCGATTTCGTTAATCGACCCAAGGAATTTGACGCGCTCAAGCGACAATTGCTCGATTCGAAAGGCGATGCGGTCGCCATCACTGCGGCCCTGCGCGGCGCCGGCGGCTATGGCAAGACGACTCTCGCCAAGGCGCTCGCTCAAGATGCGGACATTCGAGACGCTTTTTTCGATGGCGTCTTGTGGGTCCAGCTCGGCGAAAAGCCCGAAAGTCTTCTGTCGATCATTTCGGACCTCATCGAGACGCTGACCGATGAACGGCCAGGACTGCAGACCATCAACCTCGCCGCCGCTGCGCTTGCCGAGGCGCTCGGCGATCGCCGCATTCTGTTGATCGTCGACGACGTCTGGCGCGAGCAGGACCTGCGCCCCTTCCTGCAAGGCGGCCCTCACACCACCAGGCTCGTCACCACGCGCATCGACAGCGTGTTGCCGCAAGAAGCCCTTCGTCAGCCGGTCGATGCGATGCAGGAGCGCGAGGCGCTGCAATTGCTAGCCAGAGGCCTCCCGCCCGAGGCCGTCGCGGCGGAGCGGACACATCTCGCAAAGCTCGCGGCGAGACTTGGCGAATGGGCGCTGCTTCTTAAACTGGTCAACGGGTTTTTGCGCGACAACGTGAAGAACGGCGGGTCGCTTCCGAAGGCTATTTCAGGCGTCAATCAAAGGCTCGACGCCAAGGGCCTCGTCGTTTTCGATCCGCGTAATGAAGCGGAGCGCGCCAAGGCCGTCGCCCGCTCGATTGGCGTGAGCCTCGACCTCCTCGATCCAGACGAGCGCGCGCGCTTTGGCGAGCTTGGCGTTTTTCCCGAAGACGCCGACATCCCGATGGGCGTCGTCGCGCGGCTTTGGGCCGAGACCGGCGGCCTCGCCGAGTTTGAAACCGAGGATCTGCTGAGCCGGCTTTACGATCTCTCGCTGCTTCTCAATCGCGATCTCAATCGGCGCATTTTGCGGCTGCACGACACGATCCGCCACTTCTTGCAGGATCAGTCAGGCAGAGACGGCCTGCTGGACCAACACCGGCGTTTGGCTGAGATTCTCGAGGCGATTGGGTCATCACTGGAGGCTGACGCGCTCACAAGGCGCTATGCCTATCTCCATTTGCCTTTTCACCTGGCGGCGGCGCAGGAGCGTCCAAAGCTCGACGCGCTGTTGCTCGACCCCAGTTGGCTCAAGGCGAAGCTCGAAGCGACGGGGAGCCCCGCGGTGCTCGTTGCCGATTACGACCAGCATGGCGTCAGTGAACTCCAGAACTTCATCGGAAGGACGCTGCGACTGACGACCGGCATCTGCGCGCGCGATCCGCGTCAGCTGATACCACAGCTCCTCGGCCGAATGTTGAGTTGCAAGACGATTGGCGCCGCAGACTTTCTCGACGCCGCTCGCCGCGAGGTTTCGCCTCCGGTCATCCTCGAGCAGCACTTGAGTTTGACGCCGCCTGGCGCCGAGACCGCCCGCCTCGAAGGGCACACGAATATGGTCAGCGCTCTGTGCGTGCTGCCCGACGGGCGCCTCGCCTCGGGCTCTTATGACCATACGATCCGGCTGTGGGACGCGACCTCGGGCACCGAGACCGCCCGCCTCGAAGGGCACACCGATCAGGTCACCGCGCTGTGCGTGCTGCCCGACGGGCGCCTCGCCTCGGGCTCTGATGACCATACGATCCGGCTGTGGGACACGACCTCGGGCGCCGAGACCGCCCGCCTCGAAGGGCACACCCGTGAGGTCATCGCGCTGTGCGCGCTGCCCGACGGACGCCTCGCCTCGGGTTCTACTGACACGATCCGGCTGTGGGACCCGATCTCGGGCGCCGAAACCGCCCGCCTCGAAGGGCACACCCGCGAGGTCGCCGCGCTGTGCGTGATGCCCGACGAGCGCCTCGCTTCGGGCTCTTATGACAAGACGATCCGGCTGTGGGACACGACCTCGGGTGCCGAGACCGCCCGCCTCGAAGGGCACACGAGTAAGGTCACCGCACTGTGCGCGCTGCCCGACGGGCGCCTCGCGTCGGGCTCCTTGGACAACACGATCCGGCTGTGGGACGCGACCTCGGGCGCCGAGACCGCCCGCCTCGAAGGGCACACCGATGAGTTCATCACCGCGCTGTGCTCGCTGCCCGACGGGCGCCTCGCCTCGGGTTCTATTGACACGATCCGGCTGTGGGACACGACCTCGGGCGCCGAGACCGCCCGCCTCGAAGGGCACACCAAGCAGGTCAACGCGCTGCGCCTGCTGCCCGACGGGCGCCTCGCCTCGGGCTCTGATGATAAGACGATCCGGCTGTGGGACATGACCTCGTGCGCCGAGACCGTCCGCCTCGAAGGGCACACCGATAGGGTCCACCGCGCTGTGCGTCCTGCCCGACCGGCGCTTCGCCTCGGGCGCCTGGGACATGACGATCCGGCTGTGGGACACGACCTCGGGCGCCGAGACCGCCCGCCTCGATGGGCACCCCGGTACGGTCTCCGCGCTGTGCGCGCTGCCCGACGGGCGCCTCGCCTCGGGCTCTTATGACAACACGATCCGGCTGTGGGACACGACCTCGGGCGCCGAGACCGCCCGCCTCGAAGGGCACGCCGCTGCGGTCACCGCGCTGTGCGTGCTGCCCGACGGGCGCCTCGCCTCGGGCTCCTGGGACAGGACGATCCGGCTGTGGGACATAGCCAGCGGGCAGGAGATGACGCGTCTCGAAATCGATGCCCCCGTCCATTGCTTGGCGGCTCACTCCCATAATCGCCTGGTTGCGGGCGACCAGATCGGGCGCCTACACTGGCTCGAGTGCCTCCTCTGACCTCTGCCGCGTCACAAGCTTGATGGGGCCGATCAGCCGTCATCGCGAGCGGAGCGAAGCGATCCAGGAGCGATAACAGCGCTTTCTGTCATCTCGTTGCATTTGCAGGTGGCGAGGCAGATCGCGCAGGCGGCCCCTGGGTTGCTCCCCGCTTCGCTCCTCGCGATGACGCACGCTTGCGCGGCGGCACAGGGAACCGGTCAGGGGTTCGGGTCGCCGAAGATTTGGCCGAGCCGACGCACGAACTCGCGGTTCGGATGGTTCGCCGTGATCGTCCGGGCGTTCAGATAGCTCGAAGTGAGCTTCCAGGGAACGCTGACCGAGGCCACGAATTTTCGATAGGCATCGAAAGCGGCGTCCGCATCGTTCAAAATGAGCGCCGCCTCGCCCTTCGTGGCTTCGAGCCATTCGTCGGCTGCGCCTGTCCTTTCGGCTTCCTCGCAATCGCGAAGCGCCTGCCGCGCTCGTTTCTGCGCCGCCTCTCTATCTCCTTTGGATACGAACTCGAGAAAGGCGAGGTTGATCCCGTGATAATAGGCTTGCGATAAATTGTTCCCCGCTCTCGCCAGCTCCAAGCCCTTCTCGTAGTGCTCGAAAGCGGCGTCGGCGTCGACCTTCTGGCGCTTTTGCAGCCACTCGCGCTTGAGGCGGCCCGCCAGGGCGCCCAAGGCGTCGCTCTCCTTTGCGAAGCGCACGCTCGACGAACGATCGGCGTCGTCGCGGCGCCCGATCGTATGCAGCCACGCGCGCTTGAGGCCTCCCCCCAGGGCGCTCAAGGCGTCGCCCTGCCCCGCGAATTGCTCGCTGAGCAAACGATAGGCGTCGTCGCGGCGCCCAACGGCGTCCAGCGCGATCGCCAGCTGAACCAGCGCCTTCTCGTCGAGGCCCGCAGCCCTGTCGTAGAACTCTTCGATCAATCGCTGGAACTCGCCGCGTTCGATCATCCGCAGCGCGGAGTCGCCAACGTCTCCGGCCTTCTCATCGCAAATGCGTCGGTCGATGAGCCTGACGAGATTGTCGTCAGCCGCCGCCGGCGAAAGCATCGACACATGATTGCCCGGCACAACCGCCTGCTGCTCCAAGGGAAAGGGCGCAAGCGAGGAGTCAGGCGGGACGAACTGGTCCCGCTCGCCGGCGACGGTAAGGAAAGAGAAGGGCGGCCGATCCCCGAACTTCGCTTGCCAGTCCGCCCGCAGCGCCGTGATGAAAGGGCTGCCCCAGGCCATATCCCCGAGCTGACGCTTCAAAAGGCTAGCCGCCCCCGAGGACTTCTTGAGGCCGTCGCTCGGCGTCCCCAACAGAATGACGCAGCGCGTGCGCCGGACGAGAGTCGGATAGTTGACGAGAGCCTTCTGCACGACGAGTCCGCCCATGCTGTGGGCGATCAGGACCAGCGCGTCGTAAGGCGCGAGGGCGGTTTGCGCGAGATCGGTCGCCAGCCGCTGACCCAAAGTCTTCAGATTGGCGTCGGCGGCCCAGAGCTCGGAAATGTCGAGACTGAGGCTCGTGGCGTAGGTGATCGTGTAAATGTCCCAGCTGTCGAGATTCCCCTGCGCCTCGATTCTCGGGAGGAGCTCCGTCCAGGTCGTTGCGCCGCTGCCGGTGAAGCCGTGGACGAACACGATCGCCGCTTTCGTATCCGCCGGCAATTTACGAACACAAGCGACGGAGGTTTTCGGGTCCGGGCCGAAACCAAAAAAGGCGAGCAGCGACTCCAACATTTCAATGCCCCCAAAGCACAATCCTTAGCCGAGATTGACGAGCGCGACCTGGGCTGAGCTTAAGAGTGACGACATTCAGCGGCGATGGCAAGGCCGGCATGGCGCAATGAACGGCGCGGCTGCGAAGAAGCGGCGCTGATCGGCGCGTGAGTCAGCGCAGCAGCCCGAGCTCCAATATGCCGGTGAGAATGAGGTAGATCGCGATGACGGCGTTCAAGAGCTTCGGCTGAATGAGGATGAGGACGCCGGAGACGATGGCGATGATCGGGTGAAGATTCGCGATGCCAATGGTCATGAGGTTGCTCCTGCGTAAGGGCGCGAGTGTGCGATGATTTCGTCGCGACTTGAGCTTGCTCATATCCAGCCGGTTCCGGGGGGACAAGCGCGGGGGAGTTCGAACCTCGCGCCGGCTTACGCTCTCGGCTTCGCGCGCCTCGTCGGCGATGCGTTCGCGGGATCGTCGGGCCAGACATGGCGCGGATAGCGTCCCTTCATCTCCTTTTTGACGTCGTTCCAGGAGCCTTTCCAGAAGCCCGGAAGGTCGCGCGTGGTCTGGATCGGGCGATGCGCGGGCGAAAGCAGCTCCAGCGTCACGGGAACGCGGCCCAAGGCCAGCGTCGGGTGGCGTGCGAGGCCGAAGAGCTCCTGCACGCGCACCGAAAGCAGGGGACCGTTCGCGGCCCGGTAATCGAGCGCGATGGAGGAGCCCGCCGGCGTCTCGAAAAAGGCGGGCGCCTCCTCGTCCATCCGGCGGCGCAAGGCGTAGGGGAGGAGCGCGGCGAGCGCGGCGTCGAGATCGCTCGTCTCGATCGCCGCAAGGCTCGTGCGGCCCAGAATGTGCGGCGCGAGCCAGTCGGCCGCGGTCTTGGAAAGCGCCGCGTCGGAGAGCTCTGGCCATTCTTCGCCCTCCGCCGCGCGCAGAAAGGCGACGCGGTCGCGCAACTGCAGCTGCGCCTTGCTCCAGGGGAGGCGCGCGATCCCGAGGCTCGCCGCGCCCTGCGCCAGCAGCCGCGCCGCTTCGAGGTCGGGCTCGATCGCCAGGTTCCGCTCCGAAAGCCGGATTGCGCCGAGTTTCTTAAAGCGCCGCCGGCGCAGCGCGGCGTTCTCGGGCTCGAAGCGCGTTTCGTCACGAATCTCGATGCGTTTCGCCGCGAAATCCTCGATTTCGCCGAGCGAAAGCGCCGCCGCCGCGAGAATGCGAGAAGCTCCTGCGCGCCCAGCGATTTCGGCGATAGCAAGATAGGTTTCGCGCGAAAGCGCGTGCTCCGGCGGCAGCGAAGCCGCGCGGCCGTTCGCCATCGTGAAGGCGCCCTCCGCGCGCGCCTTGGCGATGCGGTCGGGAAAGGCCAACGCGATCAATGCGCCGTCGGAGAGCCGGCCGGACTCGCCAGGCCCCGAGCGGGGAGACGGAGCCGCGCGCGCAATGCCGTCGGCGAGGCGTCGCGCGTCGCGCGCGCGCGGCGCGGTTTCGCGCGCGAAACGCTCTAAGCGAAGCGACAGGTCGGGATCGTCGCCGCCAAGCCCGCGCTCGGAGAGGAGCGTCGCCAGACGCGCCGCGCGCAGGGCCTCGCCACGCCCCGCCGCCTCGAAGATCATCGAGGCGAGACGCGGCGCGACGGGCAGGCTTCGCATCGCCTCGCCCTTTTTCGTGAGGCGGCCGTCTTCATCGAGCGCGCCGAGCGACTTGCACAGCGCCAACGCCTCGGCCCAAGCGGGGCCAAGCGGCGGATCGAGAAAGGCGAGTTTCGACGGGTCGCTGACGCCCCAATGGGCGAGGTCGAGCGCGAGCCCCGAGAGGTCGGCGGCGAGAATTTCGGGCTCGGCGAAAGCCGGCAGGGCGCCCGTCGCGGCCTCCTCCCAGAGCCGATAGCAGACGCCGGGCTCGACGCGCCCCGCGCGGCCGCGCCGCTGCTCGACATTGGCGCGCGAGGCGCGGATCGTCTCGAGACGCGTCAGCCCGAGCCCCGGCTCGAAGCGCGGCGCGCGCGACAAGCCGCAGTCGATCACGACGCGCACGCCCTCGATCGTGAGCGAGGTCTCGGCGATCGAGGTCGCCAGCACGATCTTGCGCCGCCCCGCGGGCGGCCTCGCGATGGCGCGATCCTGCTCGCCGCGTTCGAGCGCGCCATAGAGCGGCGCGAGCTCGACGTTTGGCGGCAGGCCCCGCTCCTCGAGGAGCTGGGCGAGACGGCGGATTTCGCCTTGGCCCGGCAGGAAGACGAGGATCGAGCCCTCCTCCTCGCGGATCGCGCGCATCGCCGCCCGCGCCATGTCTTCCTCGAGCCGCAGGGAGGGGTCGCGGCCGATGTGGCGCGTCTCGACCGGAAAAGCGCGGCCTTCGCTGGCGATCACCGGCGCGTTTCGCATCAGCGTGGCGACGCGCGCGCCGTCGAGCGTCGCCGACATCGCGACGAGACGCAAATCCTCGCGTAAGCCGGCCTGCGCGTCGAGCGCGAGCGCCAGACCGAGATCGGCGTCGAGCGAGCGCTCGTGGAACTCGTCGAAGAGCACGGCCGCGACGCCCGCAAGCTCGGGATCGTCCAGGATCATGCGCGCGAAGACGCCTTCGGTGACGACCTCGATGCGCGTCTTGGCCGAGACCTTGGTCTCTAACCTCATCCGCAGCCCCACCGTCTCACCGACGCTCTCGCCCAGCGTTGCGGCGAGCCGGCTGGCGGCGGCGCGGGCGGCGAGACGGCGCGGCTCGAGCAGGATCAGCTTTCCGTCGCCGCGCCAGGGCGCGTCGAGCAGCGCCAGCGGCACGCGCGTGGTCTTGCCGGCGCCGGGCGGCGCGACCAGCACGAGATTGGGCTCAAGGCTGAGCGCGGCGTCGAGCTCTGGCAGGATGTCGTCGATCGGCAGGCGATCGGCAAAGACGCGGACCAAGCGGGGCTCCGGAAGAGAGGGGCCGCTACAGATGCGCGACCGCCGCCCGCCCTGGCAAGACGCGCGGAGAGTGGCCGGGCCCAGTGGTTTAATTCCGACGATTGGCGCCCTGTTTCACGTCTTTAGCGGGGTTGCTGCTGGAGTCGGGAATGCGCCAACTGCGTCGCGAGGCAATTTTTGGAACGAGTCTGCTCCTCCGCCGATTGCAGCCGTGACGCACGCATTCTCCCGCTTCTGGTTCGCGCCATGAACGGACCTGGGCAGGCAACTCGAACTGGTCTTTCCTCCGGCCGCGATGATTAGCCTTTTTCTTCCGCGTCAGCGGACACGGATGCGATTACGGTTCGTCGCCATTTCACGATCGTTGCTCTTGAGGACCGCAATCAAGCAAAGCCTCGAGCTCCCCCATATCCGCGGGTTTTGTTATGTGCCGGTCAAACCCTGCTTCCTTCACGCGCTTGCGTGTTTCCGCTTCACCCCAGCCGGTCAAGGCGACGAGCGTCGCTTTTCTCCCGGTTGGCAGTTCACGCATCCGCCGCGCCGTTTCAATGCCGTCCATTCCAGGCATGCCGATGTCGAGAAGAACTAGTTCCGGCGCGAATTCGGCGAACAGCGCAAGACCTTCCGCGCCGCTGCGAGCCACCCGAACATTCGCGCCTAATGTTTCGAGCAGCAACGCAAGGCTGTCGGCGACGTCCGGGACGTCGTCGACGATCAGCACGTGACGCGGCGCGCGCGCCCGGGCTGCCATCGCCTTCGAAGGACGAGCGCCCGCCTCGACATTGGCTGAAAGCGGCAGGCGCACGATGAGGCTGGCGCCTCGCCCTTCGCCTTCGCTGTGCGCCTCGACGGTCCCTTCATGCAGCGCGACAAGGCCCCGCGTCAGCGCGAGACCGATGCCCAGGCCGCCTTTGGAGCGGGCGTGGATGTCGCCGGCTTGCGCAAAAATATCGAACACGCGTGGCAACATGTCCTTGGCGATGCCGACGCCCGTGTCGGTCACGCTCACGACCGCCCCATCCGCCCCGCGCTGTACCGTGATTTCGATTCGCCCTCCCGGGTCCGTATATTTGGCGGCATTGTTCAGTAAGTTGGCGAAGACCTGGGTGAGGCGAACCGCGTCGGCTTCGACGAACAACGGCTCATCAGATAAAGCAACGCAAAGCTCGAGCCCGCTTGCTTCGATGAGATCGCGGTTCATCTCCACCGCCTGGTCGATCACGGACGCAAGATCGATGCGCTGCTTCTTAAGTTCGATCTTGCCGGTCTTGATGCGCGAGACCTCCAACAGATCGTCCACAAGGCGAACCAACTGATCGAGCTGTCGATCCATCATCGGACGCAACCGCGGCATCGCCGCGCCGCCGGTTTGGTTGAGCACGTTAAAACCGTTGCGGATCGCCGCCAATGGATTGCGCAGTTCATGGGCGAGCGTCGCTATAAATTCGTCCTTGCGCCTGTCGGATTCGCGCAGCGCCCTGTCCATCTGCGCGCGTGCTATCGCCATCGACACGAAATGGCTCAACGTCTCCATCAGGTCGATCTCCGAATCGTTGAATGCGGAGCGCGTGCGAGAGCCGAACGCAAGGGTGCCGATCACTCGCCCCTCGGTTATCAGCGGATGACAGCAATAAGCAGTCACGCCATGGGACCCAATCAACTCCGTGCGCAGGTCACGCGCGGTGCAAGCGCTTTCCGACTCGCAGTTGCGAACTGCGCACCCCCGCAGGGCCCTCCCGTATTCAAGCCGCTCAAACTTATGAGCCTCTTCCTCAGATACGCCGGCGAAGGCATTGAGGCGTAAGCAGTCCGTATGCTCCTCAAAAAGGAAATTGAAGAAAAACTGGCAATCGAGTCGGCTCATCACCATTCGGCAGAGTTCATCTACGACCGCTCGTGGATTGTCACTTTTCAAAAGCTGGCCAGCGGCTTCCGATGTTAGCGCATTGCAGCGGGCGCTCCATCTCAGCTCATCCTCCATCCGCTTGATGTCGGTAATGTCGCGAGAAGCCGTCAAAAAGCGGGTGAGCCGGCCGCTGTGGTCCCGCAAAGGGGTCACAGTCACGTCCCAAAGCCTCAGCTCACCCTTAGTCGTGGGACACCATTCACGAAACCGCGCCTTACCCCCGCTCTTCGCGCTCGACATCGCCACGTCTAACTGCGGGCGCGCGCGCTCTGGCCATAATAGCCGCCACTCTGTGCCATAAGCCGCGTCGACGCTATCAGCCCCCAAAAGACGAAGGCCCGTCTCGTTGATCATAAGAAAACGCCCGGTAGTGTCGAGCAGCCCCAGACACTCAGGGCTATTTTCGAGGATCGCGCGGCTAAGCTCCTCGCATTCAAACAGCGATTTCTCTGGCTCCTGGTCCCTCATTGGCAACCGAACCCCGGCTCGCCGCATCTGTCGCCAGGCTACTCGACGACCTGCTTTCCGCTCAAGATTGCGTTTTGGCGGAACCCTTAGGTGAACACCGCCGATCGAAACGAACAATCCGTAATAATACTCACTCTAAGCAGTGGGTTGGTCATCCACGTCGGGTGAGGGTCAAACTGCGCCGCCGGCTTATCGTTCGAACGAGTTTGCTCGTCCCCACATTGCAGCCGCGGCACGTGCGTTCTCGCGCTTCGGGAAGGGGCCACCTTCCGACAGGCGCCCAGCCGCCTTTCCCTATTCGAGATTTTTCGGCGGCTCGCCCGTGGCGGAAAAAACCTCCTCTTGTCCCAAGCCAAAGCCCGGCCAGGATTCAAGCGTCTCGGCAGAGCGAGCGTAAAGCGCTGGCGCTGCTCAATCGATTTCGTTCTTCGTGAATCTTGCCGCGCCGGTGTATGTTCGGCGATGCGCTCGCAACAACCGATCGACGTGGCTCCCGCGGACATTCGCGTGTCCGGCGATGCGCCCGTCCTCGCGGATGCAGCCGGCGCCTGCCCCCGCTGCTTGAAGCCGGCCGCGCTCTGCATTTGCGACGCCGTCACGCCGATAGACAACAGGGTCGGCCTGCTCGTGCTGCAACACCCGCAGGAACAGGACAGACTGCTCGGAACCGCTCGGCTCGCCACGCTGCATCTGACCAATTCGACCTTCAAGATCGGCCTGTCATGGCCAAGTCTCGCCAAGGCGCTCGGCCGAGCCGCCGATCCGGCCGAGTGGGCGATCCTGCATCTCGGCTCCGCGAAAAGCAGCGATTTGCCGAAAGACCGCGAGCTCGTCCTGCTCGACAAGAAGGGCGTCGCCATTCCCGATCAGGATCGGGCGCTGGCCGGGGTCAAGGGCATCGTGATTTTCGACGGGACGTGGGCCCAGGCGAAGACGCTCTGGTGGCGAAATGCTTGGGTTCTGAAGGCCAAGCGCCTTGTGCTGAACCCGCGGCGCGCGTCGCTCTATGGCGCGCTGCGTCGCGAGCCGCGTCGCGAAGGGCTGTCGACCATCGAAGCCGCCGCTCTGACGCTCAGCCGGGTGGAACAGCGCCCCGAAATCGAAACGGCGCTGCGCGCAAGTTTCGCGCTTATGCTGGCGCGCTACCGCTCCGCACAGTCACAAGGCGCCTTGGGCGACAGCGCCGCCCCTGGAAGCTCAGGTTCGACGGCCGAGGCGAGAGGGCCCCGCAAGAAGCGTTTGGGAGGGCGTCGCCCTCGGTCGGCCGTTTCTAAGCCCTGACAGGATCTGCCGAGGTGATCGCAGGTCGACTCAACCCCGGCGGCCGAGCGGTCCGAGACGCGCCTGGCTTGCCCTCCGGGCATCGAAAGTGTGAACCCACAGGCAAGGCGTAGAGCAAGTTAATGGCGGCGGGCATGCTGCTTAAGGTGTGATTTCCCAAACGGTTCGTATCGGATCGGCGAAAAATCAGGTGGGCATGCAGGACCTATATGATCAACCTCGACAATTTTTGAAATGAGTTGACGAAAGCCGGCAGGTTTGTAAGTTACGCCGCGCGGCGAGGTGATGGAAACATCGACATCGCCGTTGCGTAAGAGTCTCAAGGCCATCGCCACGGCCTCAGAACCGCTTCCGCAAGAAAATCCGAAGCTTGTTTCCCCACGTTTGATCATTACGATGTAGGTCGTCACCACCGTTCATTCCTTTCGGCTCATCGTCGCGCTAAACGTTTTGGACCCCTGATCGGCCTGGATCTGCCGCCAGCGATCTACGGCGCCGCAAGTTGAGGAATTGAATTCTCCGGGTCGAAGTCGTCCAAGCTCAAGAAATAGCCGCCATACGCCGGTCCCGCTGGGGGATCAGCGGGACCGGCGCCTTGCGCTGGAGCGCAATGCAGCCTCTCTTGCGGGTGTTGGCATCAGGGCTGGTTTGTCAGATGGGCCGGCCGATACCTGAGCCCACCCATGCACGCGGGTTTAGCTATGTTCTTGGTCTCCTCATTTGGGCCTTCACATCAGAAGACCCACAAACACCAACCTATGCGGAGCCAAGATCCAAGTCTGTTCAAAAAAGCTCATGACTGAAGAAATATTCCCAGCTTGTACGGAAGAGTTATGACGACCGCGCGAGTAAAATTGCTTGGGGCGCATGATGGCGATTAGTGCTCAAGGCGTGGTCTATGCGCACGCCTTCCACGTCACCTGCTAGGCAATAGCTTTCGGCGCCCTTCTCCGCGATTATCTCATTGAGGCGACGGACGCCGAAATGGCGGTCGCTTTGCGCAATTATTCTGCTTCAGAAATCGATGCGGGCTGATCTCCGGCTCGGATCGCCTCACACATTTTTGCAACCCTCTCCCAGGCGTGGAGCCCCTCAAGATCCCCGGCCACCTTGTATTCGAGCGCCTTTGTGCGCGCCTCGACTGAGGCTCTGTCGCCATGCCAATATTTCAGCACTCTCGCGTGAGTGTCGATGGCCTGATCCAGAGAAACTTCCATCTCCAGCCCCCTGGGTTGAATATCGCTGCGACGCCCGGTCCGAGAGGAGGACGTCCGAACCGGGCGTCGGGCTGCACAGAGACGCTTTGGCCGAAGCGGACAGCCGATGAGCGGCGCGGCCGTCTCCTGCGGTCCGCTTCAGACCGGCGGGCGGGAGGCGTCCCTGGAGGCGCGAGAATCTAAGGATCTTTGGGGGCAACGTCTGTGCAAAACGGCTCATAAATGCTAATAATTATGAGACCAGAAACTGCGCCAAAGGCTTATTCCCCTGGCTCCGGTCCCACAAAATGCAGTGACAAGGGCCATCCCGGATGTTAGAACAAATAGCGAACGCACTGCTTTCCCCGAGGTCCGTGTGATGGCCGATTTCCCCACCTCTCTCCTCGACTTCCAACGCCGTTTCGCCGATGACGCGGCTTGCGCGGCGTGGCTTGACAAGGCGCGCTGGCCCTCAGGCTTCCGTTGTCCCGCCTGCGCCCATGAAAAGGGCTGGCCGCACGGCGGAAAGCGCTTCACTTATGAGTGCGCCAACTGCGGCAAGCAGACCTCTGTCACGGCGGGGACGATCATGCACGCCTCCAAGCTGCCTCTGACCGTCTGGTTTTGGGCCGTCTATCTTATGGCCACGCACTCCAATGGCGTCTCGGCGCTACAGCTGCAAAAGCAGCTGGCGCTCGGCTCCTATAAGTCGGCGTGGCTGCTGTGCGCCAAGCTACGCCGGGCCATGTGCGATCCAAACCGCAATCCGCTCGGCGGGCTCGTCGAGGTCGACGAAACGGAAATTCCCTTGCGTAGTAAGGACGCCCCGCTCACCGGCGGCGGCGGTCGCTCCGCTCAAGGCAAAATGCTCGTCGCGGGCGCGGTCGAAATCGGCGACGGCGGGCCGGGCCGTATTCGTCTGGCCGCGATCCGCAACTTCTCCGCCGCGTCGCTGCATGGTTTCATCAGCGCCCACGTGGAGAAAGGCGCGACGATCAAAACCGATGGCTGGGCGGCTTATCCGGGCGTTCCCGATGTCGTCCATGAACCTCACGTGGTCGGGAGCATGGCCGCCCATGTCCTGCTGCCCTGGACCCACCGCGTGTTTTCCAACCTCAAGACATGGGCGCTCGGCGTCTATCACGGCCTGCGCAGGCCGCATCTGCAATCCTACCTCGACGAGTTCGTCTTTCGCTTCAACCGCCGCCGTTCTCGCCACGCGGCCTTCAGCTCGCTGCTGTCCATCGCTCTCGCGGCAAAACCAATCACCTACAATATGTTGATCGAACCGGAGCCAGCGGCATAAGCCTTCTGCGCCATACCCGATCGAACAACACCAGTCCGGCATATGTGATGTCGAACGTCCCCAAAACGGTCTTCGATCTCAAGGTGCTTCTCGCCACCGTCGGCGAGGGCAGAAGCATCGCAAATTGGAGCAAGGGCCAAGTCATCTTCGCTCAGGGCGACCCTGCCGACGCGCTCTTCTTCATCCAGAAAGGCAAAGTCAAAGTCACGACGCTCTCTAAGCAAGGGAAGGAGGCCGTGGTGGCCATTCTTGGCGAAGGCGATTTCTTCGGTGAGGGATGCGTAGCCGGGCAGCCGCTGCGCATTTCGACACAGACGGCGATCACTGACTGCTTGGCGTCGCGTTTGGAAAAGGCGACGGTCCTGCGTCTCATGCGTGACCAGCCCGACTTCTCCGCGCTGTTCATGACGTATTTACTCAAGCGTAACATTCGGATGGAAGCGGATCTTATAGACCAGCTCTTCAACTCAAGCGAGAAACGGCTTGCGCGCCTCCTCCTGCTTCTTGCGAACTTCGGCCAGGAAGGTAGACCACAGCCGGTATTGGCGGAGATCAATCAGGAAATGCTTGCCGAGATGATTGGCGCAACACGCGCTCGTGTCAGTTTCTTCATGAATAAGTTTCGGCGACTGGGCTTCATCGACTATAATGGACAGCTTACCGTTCACAGCTCTTTGTTGAGCGTCGTCCTGCACGACGATCCGCGCGCCGCTCTCAGCTCTCAAGTCGACAATTCTGATCAGAGCCAGGAGTGAGAAAGCGTCAGGGGCGAGGCGGAAAATGGCTCACAATATACTTGTTTTCTATGGTTCCTATCGGTCGAACCGGATGGGTATCCGACTGGCGAACTTCATTGTCGCCAGACTTCGCGCGCGCGGTGACACGGCCGAACTTATCGACGCAAAAGACGTCGGCTTTCCCATGCTGGACCGGATGTACAAGGAGTACCCGCCGGGTTCAGCTCCGCCCGCCATGCAAGATCTGGCGTCGAAAATTCGCGCCGCGGACGCTTTCGTCTTCATTGTGGGCGAATATAACTGGGGGGTGCAGCCGGGCCTGAAGAACCTGACGGATCATTTTCTCGAAGAATGGTTCTGGCGCCCCGCCGCGATCGCCAGCTATTCGGGCGGACGTCTGTCAGGCGCACGGTCGAGCGTCGCCTGGCACGGCATTCTCTCCGAAATGGGGATGGTCGTGATTTCGAGCGCCTTGGCGGTCGGTCCCATCGCGGAGACCCTGGATTCGGACGGCGCCCCCTCCGGCGCCGGCGGAAAGGCTCTGGAACTGGCGTTCCCAAGGTTCGCAGATGACCTTGCCTGGTGGGCCGAAGCCGCCAAAACGCAGCGGGCTCGCCGCGCGCCCCCTTATTGAATTTGAGGTCAGGATCGCCCTGTCGTTTCGAGAGCCCCTCGAGCGAGCTTCACGACGACCGCTACGTAAGGCGATCCGGTTTCAGACCATCCGTTCGACCCATTGCGCGCGCGACGGCCCCGGCTCGAAGGGATCGCCGAAATACTGGGTCTCCCGGGCCACCTTCCCCTCGAGGAACTCCATGATGCTCACGGTGTAAGAGGGCCGCCCGTCATAGGTCAGGACAAATTCCGTGACCCAGAGGTCGCCCGCGCCGATTATCCGGCAGATTGTGAAGCGTTTCCGGTTCGGCTGCGCGGTCCGAGACGACTGAATCTTGCGCCGCCCGCGGATGCGCTCGCCGGATTGAGGATATTCGAGCACGGCGTCTTCTCGGTAGATCTGGTGCTCAGCCTCAAAGTCGTTGGCGTCGGAGGCGGCCCAGTGGAGATCCAGCGCCGCTCGAATCTCTGGGTCTTCCATGTCAAATCTCCTTGATCAGCGCGCGCTCATGCAGGCGAGAACTTTTCGCTGAAGATGCGGTCGCGAGCGACGCCGGCGCCGAGCGCCGATGCTTCCGCCGCCTCGACCAAGGCCGGCGGCCCACAGACATAGATATCGGGGGGCGCGGTCGCGTCCATCAACGCCCGTGAAAGCGCGTCGACGGGCGTCCCGGCTCGCTCGGTCTGAGTGAGATCCGATTGCATCACGATATGTGTCGCCGCTCGGCTTTCCTGCAGACGGCTGTTTGAAATCCTTTAAAGGCGGCTCAGCAGCTCCGCCTTTTTCGCCGCGAATTCCTCCTCCGTCAGAATATTCTTTTGGCGCAGATCAGCGAGACGTTCGATCGTCGTCAAAACTTCATTCGCCGCGGGCTTAGGCGGCGCCGTCGGAGCATTGGCCTCCGGCGCAGCTGCGGGTGAAGTGGGCTTTGGCGAGGACTGCGGCGCCGTAAAGATCGAGGGCGAGGGAGCTTCAGGCTGGGTCCCGCCGGGAAAGACCAGCGGCAGGTCGGCGACGCGCACGAGTCCGAATTGACTTGTGAAGGTCAGCGATTGATCGCCGCTCTGCTGCTGGGAGAAGCCCGTGATCCTGTGCTCGCCGGTGTCATAGACGCTGACCCGACCGCCCTGCAGGATCGCAAGGCGGCGCCGGCTTGGAAAACAAGCGTATCGCAAATCATTCTGCGCCCCGGTGGACGCCGGATCGCCGAGATCCGCGGGCCACCAGCGATTGGAGGAGGGGCCAGATCCCGCCACGAACAAACTCACGCCGCCGCCTCCGCTCTGGCTTTGCGATTGAAAAGACCCGGGAGCGGCGGCGATGAAGGGCTGGCCGCGAAGCAGCGACGCCAATTCGTTACAAAGCGTGTCAACACGAAATTTCAGGCCTTGATTGAACATGTCGCCAACCATGATCATGCCGCCTTGCGACCACTGTCCCATCCCGCCGAAATCGGGGTGATTGAACTGCGCCTGGGATCCGTTGCCCTCGATGAGCGCACGAACCATGCTCACTACGGCCTCGAGGCTCACGGCATGTCGGCGCGCGATATCCTCCAAAATTCGTCGCCCCTCGGGCGTGAGATCCTGCATGGTTGATCGACTCCTCAAGCTCGGAAGGGCAAACGGCCGCCTCCGTTTGGAAAAATTGCGTCGATGCAAAGTCCTAATGGCGCTTTCGGCCTTGTCCTACCTCAAAAGTGGAAATGGGCTGGAATTTCGATGACGGCTCGGGGTCAACCTGTGTCGCGAGCGCTTATTTCCAACGAGTCCGCTCATCCCCACATTGTTGCCGCGAGAAACGCCTCCTCACGCGGCAGCTGGGCGCCAGGAGCGGACCTTCATGAGGAACGCTTTGATGGCATCTCAGCCGCATTTGCATCAATGAAATTCATGCTCGATTCGATCAATGCGGGGGCTCGGGACTGCACTTCGCGCACTGGCTTCAGGGGCGCGATGAGCTCATTGAACCTGGATATTTTAGAGCAGGCTCCGCTTGTGACATTGCAGGTCATCCGCTGGCAAATCTATAATGAACCGCCCCGGGTTTGCCGGAGGCCGTTTCGTTCGAGTCACGCCGCCATGGCGGAGGCCTCGGTTTGCGCATAGTAGCGCGCTTCGGCCTCGGCCGGCGGGATGTTTCCGATCGGCGCCAGCAGTCTTCTGTTGTTGAACCAGTCCACCCATTCGAGTGTCGCGAACTCGACCTGCTCGAAGCTACGCCACGGCCCGCGCCGCCAGATCACCTCGGCCTTGTAGAGCCCATTGATCGTCTCGGCGAGCGCGTTGTCGTAAGAATCGCCGACGCTGCCGACCGATGGTTCGACGCCGGCCGCGGCGAGGCGCTCCGTGTATTTGATCGACACATATTGCACGCCGCGGTCGCTGTGATGGACGAGGCCGCCGCCGCGAACCGGCCGGCGCTCAAACAGCGCCTGCTCGAACGCGTCGAGCACGAAGCTCGCATGCGCCGTGCGGGATACACGCCAGCCGACGATCCGCCTGGCGAAGGCATCGATGACGAAGGCGACATAGACGAAGCCGGCCCAAGTGGCGACATAGGTGAAGTCGGACACCCACAGCGCGTTCGGCCGCGGCGCCTGGAATTGCCGATTGACCTTGTCTTGCGGGCAAGGTGCCGCCTTGTCGCTCACCGTCGTCTTCACCGGCTTGCCACGCACGGCCCCAGCAAGGCCCATGGCGCGCATCAGCCGCTCGACCGTGCAACGCGCCACGCCCTCTCCCTCCCGGGTCAACTGCCGCCAGACCTTGCGCGCGCCGTAGACCGCGAAGTTCTCATCGAAAACACGCCGAATTTTCTCGCAGAGCACGGCGTCGCGCTTGGCCCGCGGCGACAGACGCGCCGGATCGCGGCGTTGCGCCACATGCGCGTGATACGTCGATGGGGCGATCGGCAAAACGGCGCAGATCGGCTCGACCCCATGGGCGTCGCGGTGATCGTCGATGAAGGCGATCATGGCTTGAACCGGCGGTCGAGCTCCGCCTGGGCAAAATAAGCCGACGCCTTGCGCAAAATCTCATTGGCCTGTCGAAGCTCGCGGTTCTCCCGCTCCAGCGCCTTCAGCCGCGCCCGCTCGTCCGTCGAAAGTCCGGACCGCTCGCCGGCGTCACGTTCCGACTGCCGGACCCAGTTGCGCAGCGTCTGCGCCGTGCAGCCGATCTTGGCGGCGATCGACGTAATCGCCGCCCATTGCGAGGCGTGCTCGCCCTGGTGCTCCCACACCATTCGAACCGCCCGCTCCCGAACCTCAGCCGAAAATTTGTTCGTCGTCTTCTTCGTGTCCATCGCCCCATCCTCTCAAGAGTTGGGGCCTCCGGCAAACCCGGGGCGGTTCAATAACGCTCATGCGACACGAAATACCCAAAACCGCCATCCGATGTGCTGGCCGCGTTCACGGTAACTTTTATCCAGGGGGATGGCCCTCTGTGCCAAGGATTCATCGCCTTGAGGAAAGCCAATTCAATATTTTCGTAAAAATAGGTCATTTGGACGGCGTATCCACCATGCCCGGGATTGCCATTCCCTTCCATCTTCAATGCGACCGTTCGTTCCTGGCCGGCCGAGTCGGTCCAACTCCAAATGTCGCATTGGACGCCATTGACGGAACCCGTAGTGTGGGTGACGCTTGCGAAAGCGCCCGTTGGCACGAGCAATAACAGTGCGGCTACTGCCATGATTAAAGGCGTGAAAGCGGATCGATAGCCCAGCAAAGGAAGAACCGCTTTATTGTGCATAGCCTAGCTTTCCAAAAGGTAAAAAAATGGTGGGGTCGACGCTCAGGAATCCGCTCATTTTTGCACGGACTCACATTGGTCCACATCTCTCGCCGGGATTTGCCGGATAGGCCCCGGTTCGGATGCAACCTTCCCCCAATTTGCGGCTTTCAAAAGGCGTCAGGGTCACGGAGACCGCCGCCGGAAGCACAGGATGGCGCATGACCGGCCAGAACCGTTGTTCTGACGGGGGATATGGACGAACCACTTTCCATCAGGACGCCCCTCTCCCGTCGTTTGGTTCGAACTCATGAGGCGCGTATGCGCCATGCGGTGGACGCCAAGGGCTTCCATCAACCTGATTACGCCTGAAGGTCAGCCAGCTTGAGGAGTCGGTGGGGCATGGGGGCGGTTGAGAGAGCGACGGCGGCGAGACGCGGGATCATCTGGCCGAGATCATATCTTCGATTGAAGCGATACTCGAACTCGGCGAGGTAACGGGCAGCGTGCTTTTCTCGCACGGCGCGGTATGTTCCGAGGAGCGCCGCCTTGATGTTGCCAAGCGCCGTGTTGACCCACTTGAACGTGGGGTTCTTGACGGCGGCTCTTGCAGCCTTGGAGCCTGACCCGGCGATTATCGCCTTGTGCGAGCAACCAGCCTCAACGACGGCGGAAAAGCAGGCCAAGCCGTCGGAGACGACCTCGGCGCCCGGCGTCAACGCCGTGCTGGCGAGCTTTTTCAGCGCATGCTTGCTGAAGGCCTTTACCCGCCGCAAGATGATCTGATGCGGCTTGCCATCGTCGGTGGTCTGGACCGCGGCGACGAAGGGCGTCTTGCCTTCGGCGCCGCGCCCGGGAGGCCCGGAACGCTCGCCGCCGAGATAGGCGTCGTCCATTTGGATCTTTCCCTTCAGGCGTTTCGTGGCGTTGCGCTCGATCATGACCTGCGCGAGCTTGTGCTTCATCTTCCAGGCGGCGTTCTGGGTGATCCCGAGCCGTCGCGCGAGCTCGAGGCTGGAGATGCCCTGCTTGGTTTGCGTGAGGTGATACATGGCGGAAAACCACAGGCGCAGCGGCAGTTTGCTGGCGGCGAAGATGGTCCCGGCGCGCACCGAGGTCTGCTTGCGGCACGCGCCGCATTGGAACAGCAGGCGCATCCCGCGCGTCACGACACAGTGCGCCTTACCGCCGCAATCGGGGCATTCGAACCCGTTCGGCCAGCGCCAGTTGACCAGCGCCGCGTGACACTGCTCCTCGCTGCCGTAGGCCTTGTTGAACTCGGTCTCGCTGAGACCTTTCTGGAATTGCACCTTATTGCGCGCCATGGCCGAACCCTCCCAAAAACAGAATGTTCTGTTTTTGTTCTCACACGAAATTTCGGCTGACGCAAGGGCGTAATCAGGTCCATCAAAGCTCGGCGACGGCCCGCGTCATGTCGGCGACTTCTCCATTGGGTCAACCTGCCCTTCAGCGCAATATTCGACCGAGTCTGCTCGTCCCCAAATTGCCGCCGCGACGCGCGCGCACGATTATTCACGCCGCCATACGCTCGCCAGCCAGGGCTGCGCGTTAGGCGGCGCATTGCTGGGCCTGTAATAGCGCTCGAGTTCGACGAAGCCCGCCGCCGATCCGAAACGTCGCCAGCTTTCGGGGTCATGAAAAACGCCATAGCGTCCATCGCTCCAGCCTTCTTGGTCCGCTCCGTGCGGAATGGAGCTGAACAGAATGCCTGCGGGCTTCAGAGCGGCATGGAGCTCGCGCAGGACGCGAGGCAATTCGCGGCTCGGCACATGAAAAAGCGACGCATTGGCGAAGATTCCGTCAAAGTGGCGCTTGGGCAAATCAAGTGCGAGAAAATCCTGCAGCCACACCTCGCAACCGCTGTGGATGCGCGCCATTTCGACGAAGCGCGGCGCCCCGTCGAGGCCGATCGCGACATGCCCAAGTTCGGTAAGAGCCTTCAAATCGCGTCCAGGCCCGCAACCGAGATCGAGCAGCGTGAAGGGGGGCTCGTTGCGAATGTGACTCAGCATCGCCGCGATGTTTTGCGTGACGTCGTGCCCCCGCGTGCCCTCCCAGAAAGACTCGGCGCGCTGATTGTAATGTTGCAGCGTGAGGCCGGCGACCTCTTCCAAACCGTCCGAGCCTGGGCCCATGCTGACGCCTCCGAACAATCGTCTCGCCATCGCCGACGGCGCAAACATCAGGCCAATTCCTAAGGGCCTCGTTCCGTCGCCCCGTTGAGTTCGCTCTGCATCGATGCGAAGCCGGAAGCCACATTATCGCGTTGAAGCGAATAGAGTCCGCTCCTCCTCACATCGCCGCCGCGACACGCGCTCTCGCGCTTGGGCTTCGCGCCAGAAGGAAACGCTCCTCCCCTTCCCTAACGATGGCGCCTATTCCTCTTGATCTTGAACCGTTCCTGCGGGCGCTTCGGCCGGACTTCAAGGATTATCGATTTGCGGGAGAGACGCCCCCTCCGGCCTCGTGGCGCGTTGCAAGCCACACGACGTGTCGCGCGCCGCCGCGCGGGCCGTTGGCGCGCAGCTTGACCTCATCCACCTGAAACCCGACCCCGCGCAGGCGCGGCGCGAAATGCCGATCCGGACCCGACGACCATACGGCCAGCACGCCGCCCGGGCGCAGCGCCAGGCGGGCGGCGCTCAATCCCGCCTTCTGATAGAGCCAATCATTGGCGTCGCGGGTCAGTCCCTGCGGGCCATTATCGACATCGAGAAGGATTGCGTCATAGGTCGTGCGGCCCGCGCGGATCAGGCGTCCGACGTCCGTTTCCTCGATGACGACGCGCGGATCCGTCAGACTGGCGCCGAAGGCTTCGGCCATGGGACCGCGCGCCCACTCCACGACCGCGGGAACGAGCTCGGCGACGGTGATGCGCGCCTTCTGGTCGAGAACGGCGAGCGCGCGGCGCAGCGTGAAGCCCATCCCCAGCCCGCCAATCAAAATCCGCGCTTGGGGACGGGCCTGAATTCTCTCGCACGCGAGCGCGGCGAGGGCCTCCTCGGAGCCGCTGAGGCGGCTGTTCATCAATTCGATATTGCCCAACATGATCGAGAACTCGGCGCCGCGACGCATCAGGCGAAGCTCGCCGTCGCCGCCCGGTATTTGCGCCGCATCGAGCTGGGCCCAGGGAATCACGCGTCGGCCTTCCGTTCGTTGGGAAGCGTTTCATGCAACGCTACGCACTGCCTCAAAAGCCTGCGCCTGTCACCAGAAGACGGGATCCAGGCGCCAAGACAAAATCGACGCGATGCCGGCGCGATCGGGGACGGCTCGAGCGAGGAGCGCAAGCGTCGCGGGGCTGGCTTATTCGCGTCCCCTAGAGCGATTGAGGCCAGCGGTTCAAGAAAGCATGCTACATTGATCGATCCGCGACACATGGCGGGCTGCCAAAAAGGAGGAAGTCATGGCGAAAGGTCAAATGAAGGGGAACAAGGAGGCCAAAAAGCCGAAGTCGGACAAGAATAATTCGAAGGCGGCCCCTTCCGCCTACAAGCTGGCTCAGGGCCGGGACGGCCAAACGATATCCCCGTTCGTCAAGAAGCCGTGATCGAGCAGAGAGACAACGGCGCCGCGCCCACCGCTCGATCGACGTTCAAAAGCGCGCAGAGACTACTCGAGCGAGCCGAGATAGGCCGCGACTTCGGAGACCTGCTGCGGAGTCAGGCCATGCGTGATGGGCTCCATGATCTGCGAGGAGTCGGGCTTGGCGGGGTCCTGGCCGCGCTCCTTGCTCCAGTTCGTGAGCTTCCTCGTCGTGTAATCATAGAGCTGGCCCGCGAGGCGCGGCATGGCTCCCTGGCCCTTGGCGTCGGCGCCGTGACAAGAGGCGCAGGGAGGAACGTTGGCCGCCGCAACGCCCTCTTCAAAGATTTTCTTGCCGGCGGGGATGAGTTCTCTGGGCTCGCCGCCGAGCGGCTTCGGGTTCAAGTCGCGAAAGCCTTCCGCCAGCGCGGTTAGCATGCCCGGTCTCAGCACATGCGCCACGTTGAACATCACCGGGTTCACGCGCCGGCGCTCGATGAAGGCCTCGAGCTGATTCTGGAGATATTCCGGCTGCTGCCCCGCGAGACGCGGCATCGGATAGGCGCCCGGAAGCCTTGCCCGGCGACGCCGTGACAGGTCTTGCAATAGGTGAACTTGGCCTCGAACTCAGCCCTGGGAGGCGCGTCCGGCTTCGGCGCTTCCGCCGTGGCCGCCTCCGGCTTGGGAGCCTCAACCTTGGGAGGCGCGGCTTTGGGAGCCTCGGCCTTGGGGGGCTCCGCATTGAGCCCCGCGGCGTGTCCCATCGTCGAGAAGAGCAGCGCGAGGAGAACCGTGCCGGCTGACAGCGGCGAGCGAAGTCCTATCATCGAGAAAGGCTCCCTTGATTTTCAGCGTGTCGCGTGGCCGCGGAGCGCGGCAGACTATCTCAGAAAGCTCAGGTATGAAGCGAGCGCGTCAGCCTCCTCGGGCGAGAGGCTCGTCGCGACCTGCGGCATGGGAAAGGCCGAGGCGTGATACCCCTCCGACCACTGCGCCAGCCGGCTCTTGAGATAGCCGTAGGAGAGGCCGCCCAAGCGCGGAATGGCTTCGAAGCCTTGCGCGTTGGGGCCGTGACAGACGACGCAGGCCGCGACATTGGCGTCGGCGACGCCCTGCTCGTAGAGGGCCCTCCCCGCTTCGACAAGCGCGCTATTGCCGTCATTGGCGGGCTCGGCGGGAAGCGCTGCGAAATACGCCGCGAATTCGCTCGCAAGCTCGGGACCGAGCCGCGCCGTCGCGCCCCACATATATTGCTTCGAGATCGGATTGTCGCGGCTGTGGTCCTTGAAGGCCAGAAGCTGTTCCACGATGTAGTGCGGCTTCTGTCCCGCGAGCCGTGGCGCAGTGGAGAAGCCCTGCGCCGCGGAGCCGTGGCACCATGTGCAGTTGCGCACGGGCAGATTCTCCTGCGCCCGCGATGGCGCGGCGGCGCAGATGAGAATCGCCAGAAGCGCTATCCCTGTCGTCTTAGGTCGCATCGTCCTCGTTCTGCGCTGCCGGCTTCTGTTGTTGCTTCCGCGATCGACTCTCACCTCAGCGTGCTGAGATAGGCCGCAAGGGCCGAGATCTGCGCGGGGGTGAGATTGTGCGTCGTCGGGACCATGATCGCGGACGCGTCGCTCTTTCCGGCGCCCCCTGGCCACGCTCGCGGGTCCAGCCCGACAGCGCCTTCACCGTATAGGGATAGAGCTGGCCCGCGAGGCGCGGAATCTCCTCGTGTCCCTTGGCCTCGGGACCATGGCAGGCGGAGCAGGCGGCGATATTGGCCTCGGGCAATCCCTCCTCGTAAATCGTCCTTCCCAGGACGCCGTTTCCACCCGCCGCGCCGCCGATCGGCGGCGGATTGAGTTGATAGAAATACTGGGTCAGCGCGGCCTGCATCGCGGGGCTCAATCCGTGCGCCACATTGAACATGACAGGGTTCACGCGACGGCGCTCGATGAAGGCTCTGAGCTGGTTCTCGATATATTTGGGCTGCTGTCCCGCGAGCCGCGGCATCGGATAATAGCCGCGGTAGCCTTCGCCCGAGAGCCCGTGGCAGGTCTTACAATAGTCGGCCTTCGCCTCGAAGCCGCTCTCGGCCGCGACACGCCAGACCCGCTGCCGCGCCCAGCCCGTCGCCGTGAAAGCGAGGGCGATCAAAACCGCGCAAAGCGCCGTAATCGGAACCGTCAGCCTCATGATCTCCCCCCGCTCATGCCCCGCGTCATCACATTCGATCGGTTTCTTTCGCCAGAGCTGAGACCCTCTGGCGAGGCGCTCGCGCAACCCTCTAGAACGCGATCCACGTATAGAAGAACAGCGTGTTGTTGTCGGTGGCGCTATGCGTCCGCCAGCTGCTGCCGTTGTAGAAGATCCCATTGCCGTCGAAGTTCGACGTTCCGCCGTACATCGACAGATAATGCGTGTAGGAAACGCCGATCTTGGCGTTCGCCCAGGGCCAGGCCTCGGGACCGCCCTTGCTGAAGGGCATGTAGGCGAAATCGAAGATCAAGCCCGCGCCGTTGGGCAGGCCGACGGCGGATTGACCCGAATTTGGATAGCCGCCGAGGCCGCCGGAGGACACGGAGGCCAGCCAGCCAAGCATCGCGTTGCCGTAGAGCGTGAAGTCCGGCGAGCCGCTCACATGGAAATAGCTGACATAGCCGCTCAGCGTGTGATCCCAGGTGTAGCCCGCCGTCGCCTTGAAGCTCAGCAGATAGTTGAGCGCATTGGACGACGAGGCGTAGCCGCCGGAGGCCGGCTGGCCGTAGAAGTTGAGAATGCCGTTGGCGGCGATGAACTGCGACGCGATCCCCTGCGCATAGGTTCCCTGGAGGTTCTGCATCTCGGTGATGCGCGTGAGCTGCAAGGTCAGCGCGTGCACGCCGCTGATATATTGATATTGCGCGTCGAGGCCGATGTCGCGGTAGTAGTCGACGCCATAGCCGATGATGCGCCCCGGCAGCACGGCCGGGTAAAAGCCGAAGGCGCCGATCATCAGCGAATGCTCGCCCCAATTCTTCTCCAAGGCGACTCGCCAATAGGGCGAGGCGTTGGCGAGCGTGCTCGACGAGCAGGCGATGGTGTAGTTTAGCGGGTTCTGCGTGTAGGGCTGCCAAGCTGGGACGGGACCGGTGGCGGCGGTGGGCGAGGGATAGGCATATCCCGCCCAGGTCTGCACATTCGCGATATAGTCGGAATTGTAGCCGCAGGCGTAGCCGAGCGCGCCCGTCATGCCTTTCGACATGGGGTGATAGAACGAGCCCTCCAGATAGAGCATGTCGTTGAGGAAGACATAAGCGCCAGTGCCGATCGTCGTGCCGGCCCAGCCGCCTTCAACTTGCGTCAAAGGCGGCGAGAAGGCTGGCCCGAGGGTCGCGGCAACATAGGGGAAGCCCCAGGCCGGGGTCGTATTCCAGACGTCCTGTACGGTCGGATTGTTGTTGGCGGTCAGGCCGAAGATGGCGTCGACGCCGCCGATATTCGCCGTCCGCGTGTAGCGGATGTCGGTATTGTCGAGGAAGGTGCGCTGATCCGCCTTGTCGTAGGTCCCCTGGATGAACGCGCCCAGATTGTCGTAAATCTTGCCGCCATAGAACACGCTCGCCTGCTGCATGATGAAATTGTCGTTCACATGCGCGTCGGGGTAACCGCCGGTGTTGGTCGGCGGCGTGTCCTGCTGCACCTTCGTCTTGGTGAAGGTCGGCAGCACCATCGCCGCGATCGGCGGCGCTTCCCAGGGCTCCGTCCCGCCGGTGGCGGTGTAGCCGCCGAGCTTGAAACGCCGTCCATAGGGCGTGAGCTCGGGAAAATTCGTATGGCAGGTCGCGCAAGGCTGGCCGGTCTGGCGGGCGAAGCTCGGCACAGCCTTCGCCGGCGTGGAAAAGCCGGCGAGCCCGAGAGCGACGGCGGCCGCGAGGCCAAGGGCTCTGAGGACCACGAGGCTGCGCACGCCTAAAGAGGGCCGTTCACCCTCGGCGGAGTCCGCCATCTTGCCGACCGCAACGGAGCGCAGAGCCTCCGAATTGCGACTGTCTCTCGGCATGGCGGCCTCCTTCTGCAGAAATATCCTTTGGCGTCGCCGCGCTCCGTCGGGCCGAGTTCCGGACTGACGAACGGTCGCGACGGCGCGTCCGAATTTGTGGGTATTTTATATTGCACTGCGCAACTTTGGCTAGGCCTTTTCTGTCCCAGAATAAGATGGCATGAATGTCTCATAATAATAAGCAGGCCGTGGGGCAAGAGATCAAAGACTTATACTTTCACGCGAACCTCTCGGTCCGAAGCTGCGAGCGGCGTTTTCCGTGCGCCCCGCAAGCGCCCGCGGCCGCTCTGACTGCCTCCGGTCTGCGCCAATTACAATGAATCGGGCTTTTCGCGACTTGGCTCGCGGCGCGTCAAGCTCCCGTTCAAGCTAAACGCTCGCCGGGTGCTAGATATTCTGCGTCGGTTTTGCAGCGCGATGATCGGCGATGGCCCCGCTTTTGCAGTCGTTTCTGACTTTTTTCTTCGCACAATATTTGCAGTGCAGCATAAGATATTGAAATATCCTGCGCGAATTCGTTCCACTTATTGGAACTTATTACTCCAAGAAACGTTTTTTCGTGACCGGTAATGTTTCCGTAGCTCACGAATTTGCACGGCTCGCCCTCCCCAAGGAGGCTGTCATGGCTAAGCTTCGACTTGCATTCGTAGCCATCGCAGCGTTGGCGTCTGCGACGTCCGCGCTCGCGCTCAAAGCGCAAATGAGTCCGTCCGAGGCCGAGACGCAAACCTTCAGATGCGGGCCGGCGGAAACGGGTCAAAATCCGATCGTCGCCGCCGATCTGCAGCGCACGGTCATTGTCAATCTGATATTGACCCGAGACAAAGCGACCAATTTCAAAGTCTCATACCTCGAAGACAATGGGCAGAAATCCGACCCTGCCGCTAAAACCAAGTCGTGGCTCTTGGTGACGATGCCGAGCGGTCATGACTACCACTGGTATGCAGCAGGCCGCCGTCAACCTAACCTTCTGATGCACGGGAGGCTATTCGAGCAATCCGGCGCGCGCGAGGGCGAAAAGCGGTGGTTATATTATGAAGAACAATTTGAGGCTGGCGTGAAAACGGGCGACCTTCAAGTCGCCTGCGCCAGGGAATGACGGCCGGAGAGACAGGCGCCATATCCTCAGCCGCTACTCGACTTCCTCCTCCTGGCCTCGCGCGCCGCGCCATGCTAACAGCGCGAGAGTGGCGCCCAAGGGGCGCGAGAAGGGTTCCGGAGCAGTCATGTCCGATATTTTCCGCGAGGTCGACGAGGACGTCCAAAGGGACAAGGTCGAAAATCTCTGGAAGCGTTATCAGACGCCAGTCATCGTGCTGGCGGTCGTGATCGTCGCGGCGACCGGCGCCTGGAGCTATTACAAAACCGAGCGGACCAAAGCGGCCGAGGCCGCCAATGTGCGCTTTCTTGCGGCGGTCGCCGACGCCGAGGCCGGCAGGAGCGCCGAGGCCGTCGCGGCCTTCGACGCGATCGCCAAGAGCGGACCTGCGGGCTATGCGACGCTGGCGCGTCTACGCGGCGCCGAGGAGCTCGCCAAGACCGACAAGGCCAAAGCGATCGAGCTCCTGGACGCGCTCTCCGAGGACAAGAAGGTCGACAGTCTGACGCGCGAGGTCGCGGAGCTGCGCGGCGCAATGTACACGATGGAGCTCGGCAACCGCGAAAAGACCATGGTGAAGCTCGGGCCGCTCATGACCGAGAACGGCGCCTTCCGCTACAGCGCGCAGGAATGGACCGGGCTCGACGCGCTCGAGGACAGGGATTTCGACGAGGCCGAGCGCGTGTTCAACCTGCTCTTGCGCGACACCAACGCCCCGATGGGGATGCGCCAGCGGGCTCAGGCCTACCAGGGCCTGCTGCACGCGGCGCGCGGCGTCAAGGGGAAGGCCGGCGCGATCACCTCGATCACGCCCATCGTCGAATTGGCCGACGGCCAGAGCGGGACCGATCCCGGCGTGTCGGTCGAAATGAAGGAAATCGAGAAGAAATAGGCCGGGCGGGCTTGGGACAGCCCCCTCCCCAACCCTCCCCCGCTTACGCGGGAGAGGGAGCAGACTGGGCGCCTCTCTTTCAATTCCGCGAAACCTCGCTCGTTAGGGTTCCCTCTACCGCGAAGCGGGGGAGGGACAGGGAGGGGGCCTTTTTCGCCAGCCGCAGAGCGAAACCTTTCCGCCCATGACCTTCTCGCTCGCCATCGTCGGCAGGCCCAATGTCGGCAAATCGACTCTGTTCAACCGGCTCGTCGGCAAGAAGCTCGCCCTCGTCGACGATCGGCCCGGCGTGACGCGCGATCGGCGCGAGGGCCAGGCGAAGCTCGCCGATCTCACCTTCACCGTCATCGACACCGCGGGGCTCGAGGAGGGCGCCGAGGCCTCGCTCATTGGGCGCATGCGCCGGCAGACGGAGGCCGCGGTCGAGCAGGCCGACGCGATCCTGTTCATGATCGACGCGCGCGCCGGCCTGACGCCGGACGACAAATATTTCGCCGATCTCGTGCGCCGCGCCGGCAAGCCCGTCATCCTCGCCGCCAACAAGGCCGAGGGACGGGCGGGCGAAGCCGGCGTGCTCGAAGCCTATGGGCTCGGACTCGGCGACCCGGTGCCGCTCTCCGCCGAGCACGGCGAGGGAATGATCGACCTGTTCGACGCGCTGCGCCTTGCTTTGCCCGAATTGACCGAGGCGCCGGAGGACAAGGAGGAGGCCGAAAGACCCGAGCTCGCGGAGGACGAGGACGGCAGCGACCTCGATCTGACCAAGCCCTTGCGCATCGCTGTGGTCGGGCGCCCCAACGCCGGCAAGTCGACCTTGATCAATCGCCTGCTCGGCGAGGAGCGTCTGCTGACTGGCCCGGAGGCCGGCATCACGCGCGACAGTATCGGCATCGATTTCCGGTGGCGCGAGCGCCGGATGAAGCTCTTCGACACCGCAGGGCTGCGCAAGCGCGCCCGCGTCGTCGACAAGCTGGAGAAGCTCGCCGGCGCCGACGCCTTGCGCGCCGTGCGCTTCGCCGAGGTCGTGGTGCTGTTGATCGACTCCGCCATCCCCTTCGAGAAGCAGGACCTCACCATCGCCGACATCGCCGCCTCGGAGGGGCGCGCGGTCGTTTTCGCGCTCGGCAAATGGGATGCGGTTGAGGATCGCGGCAAGACGCTGACCACGCTGCGCGAGGAGGCGGAGCGCCTGCTGCCGCAGCTGCGCGGCTGCAAGGTCGTTCCCGTCTCGGGGACGACGGGATTGGGCCTCGAGGCGCTGATGCAGGCGGTCATCGAGACGCATGAAGTCTGGAACAAGCGCATTTCGACCGGGCGGCTCAACCGCTGGCTCGAGACCGTGCTGCAGGAGAACCCGCCGCCTGCCGTCTCCGGACGGCGCATCAAGATCCGCTATGTCACGCAGCCGAAGAGCCGCCCGCCGCATTTCACCTTCTTCGGCAACCAGCTCGACGAATTGCCGACGAGCTATGAGCGCTATCTGATCAACGGCCTGCGCAAGGCCTTCGATCTGCCGGGCGTGCCGATCCGCATCTCGAGGCGGACAGGGGAGAATCCGTATGAGCCGAAGAAGCGGGGGTAGCGCAGCTCAAAGCTCCCTTCGTCGTCTCATCGGCGCCTATCCGGGCTGTTCTCGATGAGCTGCAGCAGATTTTCCAAAATCAACACCGAGGTCAAGGGGCCGACTCCGCCGGGGACGGGCGTAAGCGTGATGTCGAGCTCGCTCAGCGCGTCGGCGTCGACGTCGCCCGAGAGCTGACCGTCGATAAAGCCGATCCCGGCGTCGACGACGACCTGACCGTCGCGAAAATACTCCCTGCCGAAGCCCTTTGGGCGGCCCGTCGCGACGAAGACGATCTCCGCCTCGCGCGTGATCTGCGGAATATCCTTCGTGCCCGAGTGGCAGACGGTCACCGTGGCGCCGGCGCTGATCAGCATGTTGGCGAGCGGCCGCCCGACCGTGCGACCCCGCCCAATCAGCGCGACGCGCTTGCCGGCGATCTCGGTCACTGAGGAAGCCAGCACCATGCAGGCCTGCGGAGTTGCCGGCGCGGTGAAGCGCTGCTTTGCCCCATGCTGCATCAGCGCGCCGAGATTTGACGCCGACAGACCGTCGACGTCCTTCTCGGCCGGAATGAGATTGGCGAGATCGAGCTCGTCGGTTTGCGGCTTGGAGGACATCACGAGTATCGCGCCGTGTACGTCCGAACGCTCACAAAGATCTTTGATGGCGCGCGCAGCGTCCTCCTGGCCGCGCACGCCTGAAAGATCGAGGGCCTCGAAATCGGCGCCGATCTCGTTCGTGTGCTTGCGTTTCACCGCGACATAGCTTTGCGCCGCGGCGTCGCCGGAACAAACGATGGCGGTGAGCCGCGGCTTCACGCTCTGCTTCAGCGCGGCGATCGATTGAACGAGGCGCGCCTTGCGCTCCGTCACGATGTCCTTGCTATAAAGGCGCCTCATGATCGCCTGCCCTCCTGCGTCTATGGACACTTCGATTAAGCGCTCTCACCCTCGGGCGCAAACGGGTAGAATCGGGCGCGAGAGACAGACGGAGCCGCCGATTGAATTCCGATCACCCCACCCCGCCCGCGGATCAGGCGCTCGTTCCGGCGGCGCACGCCCTCAATCTGCGCATTCTCTCCGATGGACTCGCGGGGCATGACGCGCAGACGCTTGGGATCGCCGAGGCGCTGGGGCTTGAGCCCGATATCCGCCGCATCCGTCCGCGCCAGTTTTTCGAGCTCGTCGCGCCTTTCGGGCCGATCGACTGGCGCGAAAAGGAAGGCCGCCCGGGTAGTCCAATCGGGCCGCCCTGGCCGGACATCGCGCTCGCCGCCGGCCGGCGCGCGCTGCCCTATCTCAAGCGGCTGAAGCGCGCCTCGGGCCGCAAGGTGTTCACGGTCTATGTCAATCGGCCGGCGACCGGCCGCGCGGCCGCGGATCTCGTCGTCTCGCCGCTGCACGACGGCTTCTTTGGCCCCAATGTCGTGACGCCGATCACGCCGGCCAATCGCGCCTCCCCCGAGCTTTTGGCGCGGATGCGCCGAGAGACCCACCCGCGTGTCGCGGCCTTGCCGAAGCCGCGCGCGGCGCTGCTCGTCGGCGGGGACAACCGCCATTTCAAATTCACGCCGCCTGTCGCAATCGCCCTACAAGAGGCGGCGCGCGCGCTGTTTGCGGCGGGGTTTGGCGTGATGGCCACCGCCTCTCGCCGCACGCCCGCGACGATCGTCGAGGCGCTGCGAACGGCGCTTGCCGAGGGACCAGGCTGGCTGTGGGACCGAGAGGGCGAAAACCCGTATTTTTCGATGCTCGCTTCAGCCGATCTCATCGTCGTCTCGGCGGACAGCGTCAGCATGATCGGAGAAGCGGTCGCGACCGGCGCGCCTGTCCATATTTTCGCGCCGAGCGGCGGCAGCCCGAAAATCAAGCTCTTCCTCGAACGCCTGCAAAGCGAGGGCGCCGTGCGGCCCTGGACCGGGACGCCCGAGAGCTGGACCTATGAGCCGATCAACGAGACGCCCAAAATCGCCGCGGCGATAAGGCGGGCCTATCAGGTTTACAAGGGCGAGATGCCGCCGCTTCCTGCGTGGAGACCGCCGAACGACGAGCTTTTGGAATTTGATGAGGGAGAGGGAGATGACTGACGCCCTTTGAGGCCCCCTCCCTCCCCCTGTCGCGGGGGAGTTCGGTCGCCCCCGTCATCGCGATTTCGCGTGCCGCCAGCCGCCCCTCCCCCGCGTTAGCGGGGGCGGCCCGGGGAAGGGGCTGGCGCCGTGCGCGGTCGGGATGCTAACCCCCTCTGTGCCGCCCTCGACAGGCCCCATCGCTCATGACCTCGCACACGCCACGTCACGCCAAGCTCATCATCATCGGCTCCGGCCCCGCCGGCTACACGGCGGCGATCTACGCCGCGCGCGCCATGCTCGAGCCGATTCTGATCGCCGGCTTCGACCAGGGCGGGCAGCTGATGATCACGACCGACGTCGAGAACTATCCGGGCTTTCCCGAGCCGATCCAGGGGCCCTGGCTGATGGAGCAGATGCGCGGCCAAGCCGAGCATGTCGGGGCGACGCTCGTCTCCGACCACATCGTCGAGGCGCGGCTCTCGAGCCGCCCTTTCACGCTCGTCGGCGATTCGGGCCAGCATTACACATGCGACGCGCTGATCATCGCGACGGGCGCCAAGGCGCGCTGGCTCGGCATTCCCAGCGAGGAGAAGTTCAAGGGCTATGGCGTCTCCGCCTGCGCGACCTGCGACGGCTTCTTTTTTCGCAAGAAGCGGGTCGTCGTCGTCGGCGGCGGCAATACGGCGATTGAGGAGGCGCTTTATCTTTCCAACATCGCCGCGCATGTGACGCTCGTGCATCGGCGCGGCGAGCTGCGCGGCGAGCGCGTGCTCCAGGAAAGGCTGAGAGCCAAAGCCAACATCGAGATCCTCTTCGACCATGCGGTCGATGAAATCTTAGGGCACGAGACTCCGCTCACGGTCACGGGCGTGCGCGTGAAGCATGTGAGGAGCGGGGCGCACACCACTCTTGCCGCCGACGGGCTCTTCGTCGCGATCGGCCACAGCCCGGCGTCCGAGCTCTTCAAGGGGCAGCTCGCGCTCAAGGCTTCGGGCTATATTCAGGTCGAGCCTGGAACGACGCGCACCACGGCGGCCGGCGTTTTCGCGGCGGGCGACGTCGCCGACGAGGTTTATCGGCAGGCGGTGACGGCGGCGGGGCTCGGCTGCATGGCCGCGCTCGAAGCCGAGAAATTTTTGATCGAGGCGCAGAGCCTCTGAAAGGGGAAAAGAGTCGATGACGGAACGCGTCGTCTTTCAGAAGAAATCCATGCCGGTCGAGGTCGAGGCCGGCAAGGTCTATTATTGGTGCGCCTGCGGGCGCAGCGCGACGCAGCCCTTTTGCGACGGTGCGCATAAAGGCAGCGGGATTGGCCCCGTCGCCTATACGGCCGAGGCGACCGGCAAGGCGTTCTTCTGCGGCTGCAAGGCGACGAAGAAGGAGCCTCTGTGCGACGGAACGCACAAGGAGCTTTAGCGCGCGATGCTTGTCGCAGCGAGCGACCTCGGACAAGCTGATCGCGGATTGAAGCGCAGAAAGGAGCCCCAGCCGCAATGTTGCGATCGAGCCTCTTAGCCCTGGCCTTGATCGGCGCGACGCTTGCGCCGGGCGCGAGCCGCGCCGCCGGCTGGCATTATTACGATCCCGAATGCCCCATCGCGCTCGGCCCGAAGTCGATGAAATTCGTGGCGATGCAGCCCAAGAAGAACATCGACCGGGTCTGCGACGCCTTGGGCGACGTGGGACCGACGGTCATCGCGCTCGACGCGCCCGATTCGGAGCTGCGCGAGATGACCTGGGACATCCGCGTGATCAGCGATCCGAAGGGCGATGGAATCGGCAGCGACGCGCCGGAGGATATCGTTTACCAGTTGCCCGTCGAGAAGCACCGCAACGGCATGGTGAATTTCGACTTTCCGTTCCGCACGGCCGGAAAATACGTGCTGTTCGCCAAGCTCACGAGCGACGACGGCAAGACCGAATATGTGGGCCGGCATCCCTTCACGGTCGGGCTGATGGATACCGCCGAGACTTCCGCCTATCTGCTCTTCGGCGCTTTTCTCCTCGTGCTCGGCGGGGGCGCCGGCTACTTCTTTTGGAGAAAAAAGAAAGGCCTGGCCGCCGGGCGTCTCCCTTGACGGCCAACTCACGACGCGCGGCATGGCGGGAACCTTGAACGAGGACCTTCTTCTTCGCATTACTGAGGCGCTAGAGCGGCTTGCGTCGCCGCCCCCGCCGCCGCCGGATTTTTCTGCGGCCGAAGCCTTCGTCTGGCGGTCCGATCCTGGCGTTTTCGCGCCGGTCGTCGAGGTCAATCGCGTCGCGCTCGAACTGCTGGCCGGCATCGATCGCCCGCGCGATCTACTCTTCGCCAACACCGAGCGTTTCGCGCGCGGCTTGCCGGCCAACAACGCGCTGCTCTGGGGCGCGCGCGGCATGGGCAAGTCGTCGCTCGTCAAGGCCGTGCACGGAGCCTTGGCCGGAGAGGGGCGCCTGAAGCTCATCGAGATTCATCGCGAGGACATCGAAAGCCTGCCCGTTCTGCTCGCGGCGCTGCGGGGAAAGGATTTCCAGTTCATCGTCTTTTGCGACGATCTCTCGTTCGACGCCGGCGAAGCGAGCTACAAATCCTTGAAGAGCGCGCTGGAGGGCGGCGTCGAGGGCCGGCCCGCCAATGTGCTGTTCTACGCGACCTCGAACCGCCGGCATCTGCCGCCGCGCGACATGACTGAAAACGAGCAGGGCTCGGCCATTCATCCCGGCGAGACGGTCGAGGAGAAGGTCTCGCTCTCCGATCGCTTCGGTCTCTGGCTCGGCTTTCACAAATGCAGCCAGGACGATTATCTCGCGATGGTCGCGGGCTATGCGCGCCGCTACGGCCTCGACGTCGCGCCCCAGAGGCTGCGCGCCGAGGCGCTGGAATGGTCGACGACGCGCGGCGCGCGCTCGGGCCGCGTCGCCTGGCAGTTCATTCAGGATCTCGCGGGCCGGCTCGGCAAGCGGCTCGACGCTGGTTTTCGCTGACGCGCTCGGCGGGGCGTCTCATCGGCCGCCCAAGCGCTGCAAAATCGCCCGCGCCTCCGCGAGCCGCGCCTCAAAATTGGCGGCGCCCGGCGCATGTCGGCCCGCCCGCAGCATCTCATAAGCCGCGCCGATCTGCGCGACGGCCGCTTTGGCCATTGCAGCGTCTTTTGTTCGCTCGGCGAGACGCATCATCGCGACGCCTTGATTGCCATAGCTCGTCGCCCAATAGAGCGGAACCCGCTCGCGCGTCCTTTCCTCGAGCGCCGCGCGACAAGCCGCCACGGCCTCCTGCAAGCGCGCCGTGCCGCTCTCGCGTTCCCCGAGCGTCTCAAGCGCACCGCAGAGATTGTTCTGCGTCGCCGCCCAATCGAGCGGAGCGCGCTCCCGCGTCCTTTCCTCGAGCGCCGCGCGATAAGCCGCTATGGCCTCCTGCAAGCGCGCCGTCCCGCTCTCGCGCTCCCCAAGCACAAGAAGCACACCGCCGAGATTGTTCTGCGTCATTGCCCAATCGAGCGGAACACGCTCGCGCGCATATTCCTCGAGCGCCGCGCGAAAAACCGCCACGGCCTCCTGCAAGCGCGCCGTCCCGCTCTCGCGCTCCCCAAGCATACGAAGCGCATTGCCGAGATTGTTCTTCGTCATCGCCCAATAGAGCGGAACGCGCTCGCGCGTCGATTCCTCGAGCGCCGCGCGATAAGCCGCCACGGCCTCCTGCAGCGTCGCCGTCCCGCTCTCGCGTTCGCCGAGCCTAGAAAGCGCATTGCCGAGATTGGTCTGCGTCTGCGCCCAAGCGAGCGGAAGACTCTCGCGCGTCCTTTCCTCGAGCGCCGCGCGATAAGCCGCCACGGCCTCCTGCAAGCGCGCCGTTCCGCTCTCGCGCTCCCCAAGCGCACGAAGCGCATTACCGAGATTGTTCTGCGTTATCGCCCAATCGAGCGGAACCCGCTCGCGCGTAAGTTCCTGCAGCGCCGCGCGATAAGCCGTCACAGCCTGTTGCAGCGTCACCGTGTCGCTCTCGCGCTCGCCGAGCCTAAGAAGCGCAGTTCCGAAGTTCATCTGCGTCGCCGCCCAAACGAGCGGAACCCGCTCGCGTGTATCTTCCTGCAGCGCCGCGCGAAAACCCGCCACGGCGTCTTCCAAGCGGGCCGTACCGATCTCTCGCTCCCCAAGCACACGAAGCGCGCTGCCGAGATTGCTCTGCGTGATCACCCACTGGAGCGGAGCACGCTCGCGCGTCGATTCCTCGAGCGCCGCGCGATAAGCCGCTATGGCCTCCCGCAATCGCGCCGTCCCGCTCTCGCGTTCCCCAAGCGCACGAAGCGCATTGCCGAGATTGTTCTGCGTCATCGCCCAATCGAGCGGAACACGCTCGCGAGTGAATTCCTTGAGCGCCTCGTGATGGGCCGATACAGCTTGTTGCAGCGTCGCCGTCCCGCTCTCGCGCTCCCCGAGTCTCCTAAGCGCATTTCCGAGAGTGTTCTGCGTCGCCGCCCAATCGAGCGGAACACGCTCGCGCGGCGCGAGATTCAAGGCGGAGCGATAGCTCTGGATCGCCTCTGACAGCGCCGCGTTGTCCCCGAATTCATCGCCTTGGGCGGCAAGAGCGTTGGCGGCCTCCAAAGCATAACCCCAGGAAAGGGACTGATCGAAACCCGTCGCCTCCGCCGCCTTGGTGTAAAATCCCGCGGCCTCGCGATAGCGAAGCTGCAATCTGGCGACGCGCCCGCGCTCCGCCAAAAGCGTTGCCCGTCCCTTCGCGCGATCCTGGTCTTGGGCTTGCGCATTCGCGATGGCCTCGTCGAGCGTCTTCGCCGCATCGACGAATTTGAGCTCCCCGGCCTGCGCCTGCGCCTGTTCGAGCGCGCGTTTGACGGCACCGGTGAAATCCTCCGGTCTTGCCGCGGGCTTTTGCAAGTCCGCGATGATCCGCTGCACCAGCTTCGGCAATTGCTCAGCGGAAATCGCGTCAATCTCCGGATTGCCTGGGCGAAGGATATCCCGGATGTCCGCAATCGCCTTCACCGCCGGCGCGCCGCCGCCCGCTGCGTCGATAACGAGCCGTTTTAGTTCCTCCTCTCCATGCTTTAGTTCTTCCTGGGTAGTGGGTCCGTTTGAAATTTGGCCCGCTTGACGAGTGTGGAAAAGTTACGGCAGGCGTGGCATATTGTCTTCATGGCTCAGCATCCCAAACGGCCGCGCGATCCGGCACAGCTTGCAAAGATAATCGTGGACATTGCGACCGGCGAAATGGCCGAAGAAACACATCCGTCGACCGAGGCAGAGAAAAATGCGGCCGCAGTTGCGCTCGGTAAGATGGGGGGCAAAGCTCGGTCCGAGAGATTGACCGCTGAAGAGCGGCGCGAATCCGCACAAAGAGCCGCCAAACTGAGGTGGGCCGCGAGGGCCAAGTGACCGAGGGACGTTATGACAAATTCAGGCAACGGTGGCGACAAGGTTAAATATTACAACCAGCAGACCGGAAAGCTCACTGGAAAAGAGATCGAAGCCCAAAAGAGGCTAGAAGAATTGGCGGCCAAATATCAGGCTGAAGGGCTATCTGAGGCGGATGCTCGCGAAAAAGCAAAGAAGGAAATGCGAGACAACGCGCGCGCAGATTGGCGATCTTGAATCATTTTTTGATATTTTTCATCTCTTCTTTCAGAGCTTCCATTATTTCTGGGGGAAGTTGTAATTGCAGCGGGCCGCTTGGGGCGACTGGCTGCGCAATCTGCGCAAACAATTGCTTCACCCATCGCCTTCCTAAATGATTTTCTATTATTTTTGTTGCTCCAGTATTTGCTAGTGCGAACATCATGCAATGATGCACAGTAAGAACAAGGTCCTGAAGCTCCTTTTGAGTCGGGTCCTCAAGTTGGCGTACCTCTAGCCCCATTTTCTCTAGTTCTTCTATTCTTATATGCTTGCTATGCTCAGTGCCCCTCTCTGACAGCTTGTCAAAGATATGTTTCGCTTTTTTATCACGGTCTTCATTTTGAAGGCTAAAGAACATGTTGTTTTTCAAGAATCCAGTAACAAGGCGCTCGGACGACTCCTTCGCGTCCATGCACCTCTGTATAAAACCGGGAGTGTAATTCGAGAGTATTGGACGCCAAATAAACGCTCTAATATCATCCTCTGCCATTTCCTCATAGGCTGTTTCTATCTCATCGAGAACCGTCAACGCGGCTATGCCGTTAACTTGTGGGTCTACAGGTCCAAGATTCGAATGATTGCCGATGTATATTTCTTTGCAGGCGCATGCCATAATTGTTCCTGCGGACATAGCGATTTGTGGGATAAAGGCTCGGATGTCCTTCTTGAACATTTTTAGTAAGTAGTGAACGATATTCTCTGTGGCGTCTCCATCTCCTCCAGGGGTATGTAGGAATAAATCCAGACTCTTATTCCTATCAAGGTTATGAATGCACAGCATAAATCCATTCATATCTTCATCGTTAATCTCCATGCCCTCTATATTGCGCGGCTTCGAAAGAAACCCAGAGTAATAGCAGATTATATTTCTGCCGGTGCGCCTATGGAGTTGATTAAGGTATTTAAGCCTTACCTTGTCTACAGCAGAATCACCCCCCGATGTCGTCTTTTTCGTTTTGAATTTCTTTTAAAAAATGATTCCAGTTTGGCATTTTTTGAAGCCTTCTGGCTCGTGACACCTACCGGAGTCGTGGAGAATGCGAGCGTCATAGGCACACTAACGTAAGCGCTCGGCTCCCTCAAGCGCGAGGGCTCCAGCTTAGCTGGGGTAACGTAGCCGCGCTCAACCATTTCCTGGAACTTCTCTAAAGCGCTCAAAACGGTCATGGCGGTCTCCTCTCCAGAAGTGCATTTAGGGAGTCATTTGGACGCTTTATGCTTGACGCTTCGCATAAAGCGTCCTATTGAATTTGGCGTGAACAAGCTCTGCCGCGCCGATCGTGCCAAGGTCCTCCATCTCTTATGCGAGGGCAACTCGATTCGTTCCATCACGAGGGTGATGAACGTCGGGAAGAACACCGTCTCTCGACTAATGGTCGACGCCGGGAAAGCTTGCGACGCTTTCCACAACGGACATGTGCGAAACTTATCAACAAAACGTGTCCAAGTCGACGAAATTTGGAGCTTCGTTTATGCGAAGCAGAAAAACGTTGCGACCGCAAAGACCGCACCCGATGGTGCCGGCGACGCCTGGACCTGGACCGCCCTCGACGCCGACAGCAAATTGATGGTCGCGTATTTCGTCGGCGACCGCGATGGCGAGTGTGCCATGTGGTTTATCGACGGGTTGCGCCAACGCCTCGCCAATCGCGTCCAGCTTACGAGTGATGGCCATAAAGCCTATCTTGAAGCCGTTGAAGGCGCGTTCGGCTCGGATGTCGATTATGCGCAGCTTGTGAAAATGTATGGCAGTGCGCCCGAAAGCTTCAAAGGCCGCTATTCGCCAGCGCAGTGCACAGGGATCAAAAAGACGAAGATCGAGGGCAACCCCGACCCGGCGCACATTTCGACCTCCTACATCGAGCGCAGCAATCTGACGTGGCGAATGCAAAATCGCCGCTTTACACGCCTGACAAACGGCTTTTCGAAGAAACTCGAAAACCATGCCTACTCAGTCGCGTTGTTCGCGTTTTTCTATAACTTCTGCCGCATCCACAAGACGCTCCGTATCACGCCCGCGATGGCCGCTGGCGTTTCGGATCGGCTTTGGGAGGTTGAGGACATCGTCTCTTTGATCGAAGCCGAAGAGGCGAAGGTCGTCACGAAACGCGGCTCTTACAAAAAGGGATTGGCCGCCTGAGCAAGGGGCAGGCGGGACTCGAACCCGCGACCCCTCGCTTAGAGCCTGACTCAAAAGACAACTATCGCGCGAGCCGCCGGATTGCGATCTGGATCGACGCGAGAACGACGAAGGTTTGCAGCGTGGTCGCGAGGTTTTCCCAGTCTTTGGCGAGGCGTCGGTTGCGCCCGAACCATGAGAACGTTCTCTCGACCACCCAACGGCGCGGCAGCAGAACGAAGCCCTTCATGTCGTCACTGCGCTTGACGATTTCAATGCGCAGCGAGGGAACCCTTGCGACAGCCGCAGTGACTTGATGAGCGTTGTAGCCGTTGTCGGCCCAGACGAGTTCGAGCCAGGGAAAGCTGTTGCGGATTTTGTCGAGCACGAGCGCCGCGCCATCACGGTCCTGCACGCCGGCGGAGTGGACGATGACGCGCAGCGGCAAGCCTTGCGTATCGACCAGCGCGTGAATCTTGCGGCCCTTCACCTTCTTACCGGCGTCGTAGCCGGTCAGGCCGTCATGACCGCCCCTTTTTCCGCCGACTTCAGCGACTGACTGTCGATGATCGCCGCCGTGGGGCTCGCCTCGCGCTCCATGTCTTCACGCAGCGCCATGTGCAATTTGTCCCAGATCGCGTCCCAGACGCCGTCCTTCTGAAAATTGCGGAAGATGTTGTAGACGGTCGACCGCGGCGGAAAGCCGTCGCGAGGAAGATAGCGCCACGGACAACCCGTGCGCAGGAGATAGAGAATGGCGTTGATCGCCGCGCGCATGTCGGTCTTGCGCGGACGACCGCCGTGCTTGGCCGCCGGGATCAGCGGCTCGAGCAGAGCCCATTCCGCATCCGTCATGTCGCTGGGATAACGCCCGCCGACGCGCACGTAGGTCTTGCGATGCTCTTGCGTCCACATTCCGAATCATCCTCCGATGCTTCGGAATCCCCAGAATCATGCAACCGGGGCGCGTGCAAGAAACTTTTGGGTCAGGCTCTTAGTAGGCGAGTGCTCTATCCAGCTGAGCTACTACCGTGGTCCGATCGTAACAAATCCAGGAAGAATTTCAAACGGACCCACTACCTCTTCCTGCCCTTGCTTGACTTCCTCGTGCCGCGTCTCGGCCTTTTGCTCGCCTCTTGAAAAGAGCCGCGCGACATCATCCCGCAGGCTGACGCTCGTATAGAAGAACGCCCCCGCCGCCAAAGCGATAACCGCGACTGCCGCATAAGCCGCCAAGCGCATGCGCTGCGCCTTGACGTCGCGCTGCCACAAAATGTCGTAGGGCAGACCGACCAGTTTCGCGATGATCTTCACCAGCGCTTCGCGTTTGCCGTCTTTGGCGATATCCGCGCCAATTTGATCCGCAGGCGCGGCCGTTAACGCTCCGTCAGGCGCCCCGCGAAAGCGCAGGGCGGGCGCGAAGCAGGCCGGAGGCTCGCCCGCGACGATCAACGACAGCACGCGGTCCTCGCCGCCAAAATTCTTGAACAAGCGGATTTCTTCATTGACATAGTCGCTCGCCGCAGAGTCCGGCGAGGCGATGACGATCAGAAATTGCGAGCTTTTCAGCGCCTCGATGGTCTGCGCTTGCAGCGGCCCCGCCGAGAAATCCGCACGGTCGCGAAACACGGGCCGCAAATCGCGTGGGACCGCCCCCGCCTCGGTGATACGGCCCGCAAGATCGGAACTGACGCGATATCGCTCCAGATTGCGATGCAGCCAGTCGCACCACGCCTTATCGCGATGGCTGTATGAGATGAAGGCGCGATAAGGAAAAAAAGAGGGTGTCGGCACGCGCTCATCCCGCTCTGAAATCGCTTCAAAACCATTATTCGCCAGGGAGTGGCGACGTGCAACCTGTCCGTCACTCCCGCGCGCGCCAGCAGTCAGCGAGATGGTCGTCGACCATGCCGACCGCCTGCATGAAGGCGTAGACGACCGTCGGGCCGCAGAATTTGAATCCTTTCGCCCTCAGGTCCTTCGAGATGCGCTCGGAGAGCGGCGTATGCGCCGGCACGTCGCGCATAGCCTTCGGGCGGTTGACGATCGGCGCGCCGTCGACGAAGTCCCACAGATATCGCGAGAACCCCATCTTCGCCTCGATCTCGAGAAAGGCTCGCGCCGAGAGGATCACGCCCTCGATCTTGGCGCGATTGCGCACGATCGACACGTCGTTCATCAGCGCCTCGACGCGCGCCGCGTCGAAACGCGAGAGGCGCTCGGCGTCAAATCCCTCGAAGGCTTTTCTGAAAGCGTCGCGCTTGCGCAGGATCACGATCCAGGAGAGCCCCGCCTGAAAGCCGTCGAGCGCGAGCTTCTCGAACAGCGCTTTTGATGAGAATTCCGGACGGCCCCATTCCTCGTCGTGATAGGCGACGTAAAGCTTGTCCCCGCCACACCAGGGGCAGCGCGCTTTACCGTCGCCATGGCGCGCGAGCTCGGCGTCTCGCCACGCCAGGGGATTCTGGCGTTTGGAGTTTTGGGGCTTCGCGTCCATTTGCGCTTTGCGGCTTGCTTTGAGGATGCCTGCGCTCCTGAAAACAGGTTCCGATTGCCTTCGTCTCGATCTTGGGATTATCGTCATTATACGCGATACGGCCGGGAAAACGATGCAGGCCGGCGCGTTTGAGGCGCGCTCGCCGCCATTTCTTCATTGCGCCGCTCTCCCGAGCGCGGGGAGCCTTTCGGTTTGGAGCAGAAACAATGTCGATCCGGCTCGTTCCCCTGGCGGTCGCGACTCTCGCGCTCGGCGCCGTCGTCTTTCCCGCGCAGGCGGAGGTCACCGTGCAGAAGGAATGCGGCGCCGAGTATCAGGCGGCCAAGGCCGCTGGCTCGCTGAGCGGCCAGACCTGGCAGCAGTTCCTGACGGATTGCCGCGCGCGCCACGTCGCTCCGGGCGCAGCGGCCGCGCCCACGGCTGCGCCGGCGTCGGCGGAGGCTCCCGCTGCGGCGCCGGCCGCTCCCGCCGCGGCTCCAGCGGAGGCGCATGTGAGCGTGCAGAAGGAGTGCGGCGCCGAATATCAGGCCGCCAAGGCCGCGGGCTCGCTCAGCGGTCAGACCTGGCAGCAGTTCCTGCAAGCCTGCCGCGCCCGCCACGCCCCCGCTCCTGCTGCGGCGGCTCCGGCCCCGGCGCCCGCGGCGGAGACCCCCGTTCCGGCGCCGGCCGCGCCAGTAGCGGCCCCCGCCGCCGCTCCGGCCGCTCCCGCCAAGCCTGCCGTCGCGCCCGCCGCCGAAGCGCCAGCCGGCGCCGCGACCACAAAGACCGGAAAACCGGTAAGCCCCGGAACACAGGCCTTCATCGAGCGCGAGAAGCAATGCGGCGCCGAGTGGCGCGCCAAGAAGGCCGCGCTTTTGAAGGCCAACCCGAAGGCGACCTGGCCTGCTTACCTCAGCGAATGCAACAAGCGGTTGAAGGCTCAGGGGCGCTGAGGAAGGTTTGAGCGCGACGCTGCCCGGCCCCCTCTCCCGCGAAGCGGGGGAGGGTTGGGGAGGGGGCGCGCCTCACTCCCGCTTCCGCGTCAGCGGCGCGGTCACCGTCGAATCCTCAGGTCATCACCACATTCACCGCGCTCTCCGGCAGATCCTTGCCGAAGCAGCGCTGATAGAACTCGGCGACCAGCGGTCGCTCCAGCTCGTCGCAGCGGTTGAGGAAGGTCAGTCGGAACGCGAAGCCGATGTCGCCGAAAATCTCGGCGTTCTCGGCCCAGGTGATGACGGTGCGCGGGCTCATCACGGTCGAGAGGTCGCCGGCCATGAAAGCGTTGCGCGTGAGGTCGGCGACGCGCACCATCTTGTTGGCCGCGTCCTTGCCCTCCTTGGTTTTCTGCATCGACTTGACCTTGGCGAGCACGATGTTGGTCTCGGCGTCGTGCGGCAGATAGTTCAGCGTCGTGACGATCGACCAGCGGTCCATCTGCCCCTGATTGATCTGCTGCGTGCCGTGATAGAGCCCCGAGGTGTCGCCGAGCCCCACCGTATTGGCGGTCGCGAACAGCCGGAAGGCCGGATGCGGCCGGATCACGCGGCTTTGATCCAAAAGCGTCAGCTTGCCGGAGACCTCGAGCACGCGCTGGATGACGAACATCACGTCGGGCCGGCCCGCGTCATATTCGTCGAAGCAGAGCGCGATGTTGTTTTGCAGCGCCCAGGGCAAGATGCCGTCACGGAATTCCGTGACTTGCTTCCCCTCCCTCAGGACGATCGCGTCCTTGCCGACGAGGTCGATGCGCGACACATGGCTGTCGAGGTTGACGCGCACGCAGGGCCAGTTCAATCGCGCCGCGACCTGCTCGACATGCGTCGATTTGCCGGTGCCGTGATAGCCCGTCACCATGACGCGGCGGTTGTGAGCGAAGCCCGCGAGAATGGCGAGCGTCGTCTCGCGATCGAAGAGATAGTCGGGATCGAGGTCCGGCACATGCGGATCGGCCTTCGAGTAGGCCGGGACCGTCATGTCCGTATCGATCTTGAAGAGCGCGCGCGCGGAAACTGTCGTGTCCGGCAATCCCGAATCATTCGCGACGGCTTTTTCCAGGGCGACCACTCTTCATCCTCCTTGGCGCGCGTTCGGAGACCCCGTTCGAACGCGCTCTGGACGTTATGGATTGAACATGTGCTCTTCCTGAGAGCGCTTGGCGGCTTTTGGGAACATGTTCCAGGTCTCGCGCGAGCCCCCGGCCCGACGGCGCGAGGACGTCAGACGAGGTGGGCGGCTCGCAAGGTTCTATAGGCGTGGATGATCTCCCGCAATTTTTCCTCGCGCGAGCGGTCCCCGCCGTTGGCGTCGGGATGGTGGCGCTTGACCAAATCCTTGTAGCGGGTCTTGATCGCCTCCGCGCTCGCGGAGTTGTCGAGACCGAGAGCGTCGAGCGCCCGCATCGTCACCGGCGAATAGCGCGGGCCCCGCCCTTCGGCGGCCCGCGCGCGATGATGGCGGGGCCGATAAGATCCCAGCGGATCGGCGTGATCCGAGGCGCGCGGCCCGTCGCTGCGAAAGCCTGCCGCCCCGCGCTTGACGCCCATCGACCAGGTCGGGCGATGGCCGACCGCGGCGTCCTTGAGGTAACGGGCGACGGCCTCGTCGCTCATCCCATTGAAATAATTGTAGGAATTGTTGTATTCGCGGACATGGGCGAGGCAGAAGCAGAAATACTGTCCTTCGCGCAGCCGCCCCATCGGCGCGCGAAACTCTCCGGGCTCCTCGCAGCCCGGAAAATCGCAGCGCATCCCCGCCGGCCGAGCGGGGCGCTCGGCGCCGCGGCGGGTGCGGATGCGGTCGAAGAGGGGCGAGTTAAGATCCATCTCGCCCATTATGGGAATGCGCCGCCCCGCGGCAAGACGAAATCGCGGTCAAGGTGACAAACGGCGGAATCGCGCGGGGCGCGAAGCTTGCTTAGTCGCCGAAAAAGGGGACAATCATGACGCAAATGCGCGAGGGAGCCGTTAAGCAGTTGATCGAGGCGCGACTTGGCCAAGGCCTCGCGCCGACGCGGCTCGTCGTTTTCGATGATTCGGGCCGCCATGCGGGGCACGCCGGCCACCGCCCGGGCGCCGAGACGCATTTTCGTGTCGAGATCGTCTCGCCGGCCTTTTCGGGGAAATGCCGACTCGCGCGCCACCGGCTCGTCAACGACCTCTTAAAGGACGCCTTCGCGGCGGGCATGCACGCGCTGGAGCTCAACGCCAAGGCGCCGGAGGAGGCGTGATGACCCAGGCTCCGCCTCCTCACGCCGCCTTTCGCGCCTCCCGCGCCAGCGCGGCTTCCGCCTCCTCGGCGCTGAGCGTCGAGAACATCTGCTGGAGCCGCGCGCCCGTCGTTGGCGCATAGGCGGTGATCCCGTCGCGGTCGTAGAAGGCGCGGAACATGCGCCTCGCCTCCTCGACGCCGAGCAGGCCGATCTCGTAAATCTCGTCGATGCGGCCCGGGCGCAGCAGCGCGGGGTCGAGCCTGTCGAGATGGTTGGTCGTGATGATGAATTTCAGCCCGTCCGGCGTTTGCATCCCGTCCAGCGTGTTCAGGATTTCATGTAGCGAGAAGGAGAGCGCCACCTCCTTACCGCTATCCGCGGACTTCCGGTTGAGGCCCGCCGAAAGCGTGTCGATGTCCTCGATGACGAGGAGCGACCGCGGGGTGATCGTGTCCATCTTCTGCGCCATCATCGAAAGCGAGGTCACGTAGAAGACGTCGAGATTGAGCTCGGAAGCGATCGCATGAATGAGCGAGGTCTTTCCCGTGCCGGGGGGGCCGTGCAGGATGAAGCCGATCTTGCGCGGCACGCCGCGTCGATCGTACCATTCCGCATTCGCCTCGAACCACTTGAGACGGGCGACGATCCTTTTGCCGACGTCTCCCTCGACGAAGACCGTGTCGAGCCGCCGCTTGCGCTTATAGGTTCCGACCCAGCCGGTCCCGCGCTCGATGGCGATCGTGATCGCATTGTGGTTCGCCTCGGCGGGAATCGCCGACATCAGGAGCCTCCTGACCCGCTCGACGTCGGATGTGTAAAAGGTCATGGTCAGCACGATCCTGACGGCGCTCTGCGCGGCCTCGTCCTTCGCCTTGTTGTAGCCGACCCAGATCCCGCCCCACCGGGCGACGCCGCGGCCAAAGCCCGTCGTCAGCTCCAGGTTCTGGAACTCGAAGGACTTGTTGATCCGGATGCGATGCGTTGACAGCGCCCGGTCGACGTCGAGGAAGAAGGCGCGGCTGCTGTCCATGGTCACGCGCACGCAAAAGAGCCCGCTCGCGAAGCCGTAGATCGCCGCGGGAAGGGATTTCGCCTGATAGGCGACCCAACCGAGCGCCATCGCCCCGAAGGCGCCGGTCAGGATCTGGTTTTGCAGCAGGCCGTTGACGAGGGAAGCGAACATGCGGCGCCTTAGGGATCGTTCGCCGGCTGTCGGTGAAGCCGCCGCCGCCGAGGAAAAGGACGCAGCAAGAGTGACCTCAGGCGCGGCAATGTTCAAGGGCGCGCGCCGAGGCGTTTGGCCGTCAAGACCAGCCCGCGTCACCCCTGCTCCCCCTTTGGCCCGCGCAGCACACGCTTGGCGAGCGGCGCCTCAGGGGCGTTTTGGCCACGCCACAGCAGCGTCTCCTCGAGCTTACGCGCAAGCTCGAAGTCCTTGTCCGTGATGCCTTTAGCCGAGTGGGTGCTGAGCTTCACCTCGACGAAGGCGTAGGAGACGACGAGATCGGGGTGATGCCAGGCCGCCTCCGAGAGCATGCCGATCGTGCCGATGAGCAGCAACGTGCCGGGCCATGTATGCGTTTTGTAGGTGCGGCGGATCCAGCCGCCTTCGAAGCGCCATTCCGGCAGTTCCTGGGCGAGCTTCTCGCTGATTTCCGCCTCCGTGTAGACGCGCTCTTTCGTGGCCATGATCGTTCTCCTCCTGGCGTAGCGGAAGGCTAAAAAAGCAAATCTCCTTGCCAATCGCCTGCCGCCGGGTTAGTCGCGCCAACGCGGGCTCTGCCGCCATCGCGCGAAATCTCCTTGCAGACTTAGAGCGCAAGCCTCGCCTGTCTTGCGAAACGAACGGGGCGACCATGCCTGCGGACAGAAGCGTCAATGAGGTTCGCGTCGCCGCCAGCGCGCGGCTGCATCTCGGCTTTCTGGATCTTCACGGCGGCCTCGGCCGCAAATTCGGCGGCCTGGGCGTCGCGATCGACGGGCCGAAGACGCGATTGACCCTCACACGGGCCGAGGAATCCTCGGTCGAAGGCCCGGAAGCCGCGCGCGCCGCGCCGCTGCTCGAGAAGGCGCGATCGGCCTTCGCGCCGAGCCTGAAGGCGCGGCTCGCCATCCATGAGGCGATCCCGGCGCATGTGGGCCTCGGCTCCGGAACGCAGCTTGCGCTTGCGATCGCCGCGGCGGTGCGCCGACTCGAGGACATCGCCGGCGACGCCGCCTCCGACGCCGCGGCGATGGGGCGCGGCTCGCGCTCCGGCCTCGGCGCCGGCCTCTTCGAACAGGGCGGCTTCGTCGTCGACGGCGGGAGAACCGAAGGCGGCCCGACCGCGCCCGTCGTAGCGCGTCTGCCCTTTCCTCCCGAGTGGCGCATTCTTCTGGTTTTCGACCCGAAGGCTCAAGGCGCGCATGGCGAGGGCGAGCGCGACGCCTTCGCGAAGCTGCCGGCCTTTTCTGAGGCGACGGCGGGGGAGCTCTGCCGCCGCGTGCTAATGCAGGCGCTCCCCGCGCTCATCGAGCGCGATCTCGCGAGCTTCGGCGCGGCGATCGAGGCTATCCAGCGGGCCGTGGGCGATTACTTCGCCCCCGCGCAGGACGGCGGCCGCTTCTTGAGCGCGGCCGTGGAGCGCGCGGTCGCGGCGCTTCTTGCCGAGGGCGCGGCCGGCGGCGGGCAGACGAGCTGGGGCCCCACCGGTTTCGCCTTTGCGGCGAGCCAGGCGGAGGCCGAGCGAATCGCGGCCCGCGTTCGTCCCCTAGCCGCGGGGCTCTCGCTGGAGGTCTTCCGGCCGCTGGACCGCGGGGCGAAAATCGACGCGGTCTATGCCAAGATGGCGTGAGCGAAACTGAGTTGAGGCCCCGCCGCGGCGCCCGCAATTAAGCCGGGCTCAAAGCGTTGGGCGCCCTTGCGTCAGCCTGGTGGAGGCACAATCTCAAGGAACGAGCGACGGCGTCCAGACGGGCTGTTTTCTGCCTAAGCGGAGCTGTTGGCGAGGGACCGCTGCGGGGCCCGCAAGCATTCGATAAGAAAGGACGCGACATGGCGAAAATCATCGGCATCGACCTCGGCACCACGAACTCGTGCGTGGCCGTCATGGATGGGTCGACCCCTAAGGTCATCGAGAATGCGGAGGGCGCGCGCACGACGCCGTCCATCGTGGCCTTCACCGACGACGGCGAGCGGCTCGTCGGTCAGCCGGCGAAGCGCCAGTCTGTGACCAATCCCGAAAAGACCTTCTTCGCGATCAAGCGGCTGATCGGCCGAACCTTCGACGATCCGATGACGAAGAAGGACATGGGCCTCGTCCCCTATAAGATCGTCCGTGGCGGCAATGGCGACGCCTGGGTCGAGGCGGCCGGCAAGCAATATTCGCCCTCGCAGATTTCCGCCTTCATCCTTCAAAAGATGAAGGAGACGGCGGAGGCGCATCTCGGCGGTCCCGTCACGCAGGCCGTCATCACGGTGCCCGCCTATTTCAACGACGCGCAGCGTCAGGCGACCAAGGACGCCGGCAAGATCGCCGGGCTCGAAGTGCTCCGCATCATCAACGAGCCGACCGCCGCGGCGCTCGCCTATGGCCTCGACAAGAAGCACTCCGGCGCGATCGCGGTCTATGACCTCGGCGGCGGCACCTTCGACATTTCGATCCTCGAGATTGGCGACGGCGTGTTCGAGGTGAAGTCGACGAACGGCGACACCTTCCTCGGCGGCGAGGACTTCGACAACCGCCTCGTCGAATATCTCGCGAGCGAGTTCAAGAAGGAGCACGGCATCGATCTCACCAAGGATAAGCTCGCCCTGCAGCGCCTGAAAAAGGCGGCGGAGGACGCGAAGATCGCGCTCTCCTCGGCGACGCAGACCGAGATCAACGAGCCCTACATCACCGCCGACGCGACCGGTCCCAAGCACCTGTCGATGAAGCTGACGCGCGCGAAATTCGAGACGCTGGTCGACGATCTGATTCAGCGCACGGTCGAGCCCTGCCGCAAGGCGTTGAAGGACGCCGGCATGTCGGCGGGCGAGATCGGCGAGGTGGTTCTCGTCGGCGGCATGACGCGCATGCCGAAGGTGCAGGAGGTCGTCAAGCAGTTCTTCGGCAAGGAGCCGCACAAGGGCGTGAACCCCGACGAGGTCGTCGCGGTCGGCGCCGCGGTGCAGGCGGGCGTGCTGCAGGGCGACGTGAAGGACGTGCTGCTCCTCGACGTGACGCCGCTCTCGCTCGGCATCGAGACGCTCGGCGGCGTGTTCACGCGGCTCATCGACCGCAACACGACGATCCCGACGAAGAAGAGCCAAGTGTTCTCGACGGCCGAGGACAACCAGACCGCGGTCACGATCAACGTGTTCCAGGGCGAGCGCGAGATGGCGCAGGACAACAAGAGCCTGGGGCGATTCGATCTCGCCGGCATTCCGCCGGCGCCGCGCGGCGTGCCGCAGATCGAGGTCACCTTCGACATCGACGCCAACGGCATCGTCAGCGTCACCGCGAAGGACAAGGCCACCAGCAAGGAGCAGCAGATCCGCATCCAGGCCTCGGGCGGCCTCACCGACTCCGACATCGACCGCATGGTCAAGGACGCCGAGGCGCACGCCACCGAGGACAAGGCTCGGCGCGAGCTCATCGACTCGAAGAACCACGGCGAAGCCGCCGTGCATTCGGCGCACAAGTCGCTCCAGGAGTTCGGCGACAAGGTGTCGTCCGCCGACCGCGGCGCGATCGAGGCGGCGATCGATGCGCTGAAGACCGCGCTCACGGGCGAGGACGCACAATTGATCAAGACGCGCACGAGCGAGCTGGCGCAGGCTTCGATGAAGCTCGGCGAGGCGATGTACAAGGCGCAGCAGGCTGACGGCCCCGGCCCTGGCGGCCAGCACGACGCCCCCGGCAAGGACGACGTGATTGACGCGGACTTCAAGGAAGTCGGCGGCGACGACCACAAGAAGTAAGACTCCGGACCACGGCTTTGGGCTCCCTTCGGGGAGCCCAAGTTTTTTTCGGCTACGTTTCGTCGAAAACCGCTTCGCCGAGTTCCTCGCGTGTCTCCCGCCGCTCGCCATGCGCAAGGAAAGCTGATACGTCACGGCCGCCGCTAAGCTTGCGCCTTCGAGATTCCGTCGAGGAACCCGCGGTCTCAAAGGCTACATCGGCCCCGACGCGTCGCCATTGACCCCGCCTTCGCCGACCGTCTATCTGTGCGACGGCGGCGCCAAGGAGCTAAAAATGTCGAGCGGGAACGCATCGGAGAGCGGCGGCCCAGACGGCGCGTTCCGCCTCGAGCGAAATCTTTTGCTCTGGGGCGTGGCGGTCGCGGTGATGGTGGCTGCGGCCTCGGCGCTCAAATCCGTTCTCGCGCCCTTCGCCGCCGGCGCGGTGCTCGGCTATCTGCTCAATCCCGTCGCGGAGCGGTTGCAGCGGCTTGGCTTGTCGCGGCTTGGCGCGGCGCTGCTGCTGCTTGCCCTCTTCGTCCTGGTCGTGGGCGCGGCGGTGCTGCTGCTCGTTCCGGTGCTGGTCCAGCAGCTCGAGGGTTTTATCGCGGGCCTCCCCGGTCTCCTGGCGGGGCTGCGCACGGTCTTTACCGAGTGGAGCGACAAGCTCGTCGTAAGTTACGACACGGTGCTGAAGGAGCACGGGCTCGACATCGCCGTCCCGACGCTCAACGCGAAAAAATACATCGACGACTTCTTCGGCGACGGCGCGACGCACCTCGTGGATCTGGCGCGCTCCATGCTCTCCCGCAGCGTCGAGATCATCAACGTCGTGTCGCTGATCGTGGTGACGCCGGTCGTCGCCTTCTACATGCTGCTCGACTGGGGCGTAATGGTGCGGATCCTCGACGACCTCACGCCGCCGCGCTTTCGAGAGGACGTCCGCACGCTGGCGCGAGAAATCGACGCGGCGATGGGCGGCTTCCTTCGCGGACAGGCCGCCGTGTCCCTTTTTCTCGGCGCCTGGTTCGCGCTCGGCCTCTCTTTCATCGGCTTGAGGTTCGGCTTCCTGATCGGGGTCGCCGCCGGCGTGCTGAGCCTCATTCCCTTCGCCGGTTCGATCGTCGCATTCGTCCTTTCGCTTAGCGTGGGCCTCGTCCAGGCTTGGCCCGACTGGCGGTTGCCCGTCGAAGCGCTCATAGTCGTGAGCGTCGGCCTCTTCCTCGACGGCAACGTGCTCTCGCCGCGTCTCGTTGGCGCGTCGATCGGATTGCATCCCGTCTGGCTGATGTTCGCGCTTTTTGCCTTTTGGGAGCTCTTCGGCTTCGTCGGCCTCATCGTGGCGGCGCCGGCCGCGGCCGCCGTCGGCGTCCTCCTGCGCTTCGCGTTGAAGCGCTATCTCGAGAGCTCCTATTATCTGCGACCCAGCGCCGCGCCCTCGCAGGCGGAGTGAGGCCGGATGGGCCAGGGAGAGAAAGCGACGCGAAACGCCGGGCAGTTCGCGCTCGAGTTTCCTTTCGAGCCGAGCTTCGCGCGGGAAGAATTTCTGACTGCGCCGTGTAACGCCGACGCGCTCGCGATGATCGACCGATGGCCGTCCTGGCCGGATCGACTCTTGTTGCTCGTCGGCCCCCCCGGCAGCGGCAAGAGCCATCTCGCCGCCATATGGGCGCGACGCGCCACGGCGCTCGTCGCTTTGCCCGAGGCTCCGCCGCCGCTCGAAGCCCTCGCCCGGCTGAAACCCGAAGCGGTCCTCGTCGACGGGATCGAAGACGCGAGGGACGAGACCGCGCTGTTCCACTTGTTGAACTACGCGAACGAAAACAATATCCATGTTCTCCTGACGGGGCGTTTGCGGCCGCATGAGGACAGAGTGCGTCTCCCCGACCTGCTGTCACGAATGCGGCGGGCGCCTTTGCTCGAGATCGGCGCGCCCGACGAGGAGTTGATCCACGCCGTGCTGGAGAAGCTCTTTCGCGATCGCCAATTGCTCGTGGAGCCCGGGCTTGCCGACTATCTGACGCTGCGGCTCGAGCGCTCGCTCGACGCCGCGCGCGCCTTCGTTCGCGACCTCGACCGCGAGGCGCTGATGCGCGGACGCCGTGTGACGCGCGTGCTGGCGGGCGAGCTTCTTGACCGCGCCAGAACAGACTGACGTGAGGGCTGCGCCGCGCTTTCGGCATATGAAGCCGGCGCGCGGAGCCTTTGAACAACCTGGAGAAATTTCGTGAGGCAGCAAGAAGTGAAGGCGGAAGCGGCAGTTTCGGAAGTTGCAGACGCGATGCTCGCGTTTGGGGACGACGCGGGCGCGCTGATGTCCTCGCCCAAGCGGTTCGTCAACCGCGAGCTCTCCTGGCTCGAGTTCAACAGACGCGTGCTGGAGGAGGCGTCGAACCGCAACCATCCGCTGCTCGAACGGCTGCGCTTTCTTTCGATCTCGGCGAATAACCTTGACGAGTTTTTCATGGTGCGCGTGGCCGGCTTGCGCGGTCAGGCTCGCGCGGGACTGACCGCCGCGTCTCAGGACGGGCTGACCCCGGCCGAGCAACTCAAAAGCTTGAACGCTCGCGTCGTCGAGCTGACGGACCAGCAGATGCTGCGCTGGCGCGAGCTCCGCGGGGAGATCAAGGAAGCTGGCATAGCGATCGTCGAACCCGCCGAGCTCTCCAAGGCCGACAGGGAATGGCTTGAAGAACATTTTCTTGCGCGCGTCTTCCCGGTGCTGACGCCGCTTGCGGTGGATCCGGCGCACCCTTTCCCGTTCATTCCCAATCTCGGCTCGACGCTGGCGTTGGAGCTCGTCCGCCAGAGCGACCGCAAGACTTTGCAAGCGCTGGTGCGACTGCCGCAGAAGATCGAGCGCTTCGTGCGTCTGCCGGCTGCAGAGGCCGGCGCCGACGAACATTCGCGCGAACGCTTCATTCCGCTCGAGACGCTCATCGTGATGCATGCGCAGCGCCTCTTCCCCGGTTACGTCTTGCGCGGCCAGGGGCTTTTCCGGGTGATCCGCGACAGCGATATCGAAGTCGAGGAGGAAGCCGAGGATCTGGTGCGCCTCTTCGAAACCGCGCTCAAGCGGCGGCGCCGAGGATCGGTGATCCGTCTCGAGGTCGCCGCCGACATGCCGGTTGCGCTGCGCGCGCTTGTCGCCGCGGAGCTCGACGTCGAGGATGACGAGGTGTTCGAGCTCGACGGCATGCTGGCGCTCACCGAGCTTTCGGAGCTCGTCGGGCTCGATCGGCCGGAGCTGAAGTTCACGCCCTACAACCCGCGCTTTCCCGAGCGCGTGCGCGACAATGGCGGCGACTGCTTCCTTGCGATCAAGCAGAAGGATCTCGTCGTCCACCATCCTTACGAATCCTTCGACGTCGTCGTGCAGTTCCTGCAGCAGGCGGCTCGCGATCCCAACGTGGTCGCGATCAAGCAGACGCTTTACCGAACCTCGGCGAACAGTCCGATCGTTCGCGCGCTGATCGAAGCGGCGGAGGCCGGCAAGTCGGTGACGGCGCTCGTCGAATTGAAGGCGCGCTTCGACGAGGAGGCCAACATACGCTGGGCGCGCGATCTGGAGCGGGCCGGCGCGCAGGTCGTGTTCGGATTCCTGGAGCTCAAGACCCACGCCAAGCTGTCGATGGTCGTGCGTCGCGAGGGCTCGGGCCTCGCCACCTATTGCCACATCGGCACCGGAAACTATCACGCCGTCACGGCGCGCATCTATACAGATATCTCGTTTTTCACCGCGGACCCCGCGATCGGCCGGGACGTTTCGCGCATCTTCAACTACATCACAGGTTACGCCGAGCCCGCCGGCCTCGAGCGCATGTCGGTCTCGCCGATCTCGCTCAAGCAGAAGCTCTTGGAGCACATCGAGCAGGAGATCGGTTTCGCCAAGGCCGGCAAGCCGGCGGCGATCTGGGGCAAGTGCAACGCGCTCGTCGATCCCGAGATCATCGACGCGCTCTATCTCGCCTCGCAAGCCGGCGTCTCGATCGATCTGGTGGTGCGCGGCATCTGCTGCTTGCGGCCGGGCGTACCGGGACTTTCCGAAAACATCCGGGTCAAGAGCATCGTCGGCCGCTTTCTCGAGCATGCGCGCGTCTATGCGTTCGGCGGGGGCTACGGCCTGCCCCATCCGCGCGCGCCCCTTTACATCTCCTCGGCGGATCTCATGCCGCGCAACCTCGACCGGCGCGTCGAATTGCTGATGCCGATCACCAATGCGACCGTGCATCAGCAGGTGCTGGATCAGATCATGGTCGCCAATCTGCTCGACAATGAGCAGAGCTACCGCGTTCTCCCCGACGGCTCGTCGCGACGCGTGATTCCCGCAGGGGAGGCCGAAGGGAGCGGCGGCCGCGAAGCGAAGCCCGGGGAGGAGCGGTTCAACGCGCACAGCTACTTCATGACGAACCCGAGTCTCTCCGGCCGCGGCAAGTCTCTTCGAGAATGGCGCCCGCGCTCCTTGCTCAAGCGCGGCGAACATGGCTGAGCCCGCGCACAAAGACCCAGTCGCGATCGTCGACATCGGCTCGAATTCGGTGCGTCTGGTCGCCTACCAGGCGCTGACGCGCGCGCTGACGCCGATCTTCAACGAAAAGGCGATGTGCGCGCTGGGAAAGGGGGTCATGGTCAGCGGGCGCCTTTCCGAGGACGGCGTCGCCAAGGCGCTCAAGGCGCTGCGTCGATTCCGGGCGCTGTGCGAGACGATGCAAATCGCCGACGTGACCGTGATCGCGACGGCGGCCGCGCGCGACGCCGCCAACGGCCCGGATTTCCTCAACGCCGCTCGATCGTCGATCGGCTGCGAGATCGCCCTGCTCTCCGGAGCGCGTGAGGCGGAGCTTTCCGCGCTCGGAGTCGCCTCGGCCGTCCACGAGCCGGACGGCGTCGTAGGCGACCTCGGCGGCGGCTCGCTCGAGCTCATCGATCTCGACGGCGGCAAGCCGAGCCGGGGCGTCAGCCTGCCGCTCGGCGGGCTCGCGCTGATGGACGCGTCGAAACGGTCGCTGCGCGATGCGAGCCGCATCGCCCGCAAGGCGATCGCCGACGCCGCGCCGCTTTCGGGTCTGCGCGGGCGCTCTTTCTATGCGGTGGGCGGCACGTGGCGCGCGCTCGCGAAACTCCACATGCGTCAGCGCAACTATCCGCTCGATGTGATGCACAATTATCGCATCAACGCCAATGAAGCGGCCGATCTCGTCGCGCTCGTCGAGCGGATCGACAGCGAAGCGCTCGCCGATATTGCGAATATCTCGATGGCCCGCCGCCCGCTGCTCGCCTATGGCGCGGTCGTGCTCGACGAGATCATCCGCTTCGCCAAGCCCAAGGAGATCGTGATCTCGGCCGCGGGGGTGCGCGAAGGCCTGCTGTTTGAGCGGCTCTCGAAGCTCGAACGCCGCGCCGACCCGCTGCTCGCCGCCGCGCGCGAGCAGGGCGCGCTGCTCGCCCGTGCCCCCGCCTATGGCGACGAGCTGATCGACTGGACGGACGTGATGATGGCCTCGAGCGGGCTCGAGGAGAGCGCCGAGGAGAAACGCTTGCGTCACGCCGCCTGCCTGCTCTCCGACGTATCCTGGCGCGCCCATCCCGACTACCGCGCGTTGCAGGCGACCAATGTCGTCACGCAAGGCGCCTTCGTCGGCGTCGACCATCCGGGTCGCGCCTTTCTCGCGCTCGCCGTCGTTTTCCGGCACGAAGGCCCGGACAGCGAGCACGATTGCGGGTCGCTGCGCACCCTCCTGTCGACGCGCCAGCTCATCAGAGCGCGCATCCTCGGCTCCGCGATGCGCGTCGCCTACCTGCTTTCCGCCTCGATGCCGGGCGTGCTGCCGGGGACGCCCCTGCGCTGCGCTTCGGGGCGTCTGATTCTGAACCTTCAAACGTCGCGCGCCGATCTCGCCAGCGACCGCTTGCTCAACCGCATGAGGGCGCTTGGGCGGCTCCTGGGGCTCGAGGCCGTCGTCGAGACGAAGGGCTGACGTCCCGACGCGCGAAAGGGGAGAAGGGCGAGTTGAAAGCGCGCCGTGCGCCAGCAATGGACATTCCCCCGATACCCCTCAACTTCCTGGCGCTGCTCATGGCGCCGTCGAGTTCTTCCGCGAGAGGACGCGCCTCTCGCCCCTTGGCGCAGCCTGTCTAGGCAACCATGTATTTTGAGCAAAAGTCAGTCGCCGATTGATGAGTTGGGCAAGGAATCGCAAAATATATTGTATGTCTTTTCTCTCGCAATCTCATGCGGATATGTTTAACTAATCGATCAAAGTGTTGTGGCGTAACGAGCGCGCTAACGAGGTCCGGATAGGGATCGATCGGGGAGTTACGATGCTGTCCGTATTGAGCCAGTGGCTCTTTGGCGAATCCGGGCTGGAGCCGCACGGATTCTGTCTTCTCTGGGAGCCGGGACTGATTTGGCTCTATGCGCTTTCGGACGCCGCGATCGCCCTCGCCTACTTCACCATCCCGCTCGGGCTCGTCATTGTCGGCAGACAACGCAACGATCTCGTCTTCCGGCCGATGCTGTGGCTCTTCGCCTCCTTCATCCTGCTGTGCGGCGCAACGCACTGGCTCGACGTGGTCACGCTGTGGACCCCCCTTTACGGATTGCAGGGCCTCGTCAAGGCGGCGACCGCGATCGCCTCGATCTTTACGGCGGTCGCATTCTGGTGGGCTCTTCCGAGCTTTCTGGCGCTCCCCTCCGTCGAGGAGCTGCGCCGCGCCCACGCCGCGTTGCGCGCGAGCCAGGAGCAGCTCGCTCATTCGCAAAAAATGGAAGCGCTCGGGCAACTGACAGGCGGGATCGCCCACGACTTCAACAACCTGCTGCAGGTGATCACGGGCTCGGTCGGCGCCATCGAGCAACTCATGGCGCGGGGACGCAGCGATGAGATCCAGCCGGCGCTGGCGGCCATCACAAAGGCGTCGAACAACGCCTCGAGCCTCATCAACCGTATGCTGGCCTTCGCCCGGCGGCAGACCTTGCTGCCGCGCGTGCTGAGTCCCGACGCGCTCGTCGCGGACCTCGAGGACTTGCTTCGGCGCACCTTGGGGCCGGAGATCGACCTGAAGTTGCGCCTCGCGGGAGGCGCTCGGAAAATCGTCTGCGATCCCTCGCAATTGGAGAGCGCGCTGCTCAATCTGTCGATCAATGCGCGCGACGCCATGCCGCACGGCGGCGCGCTCACCATCACGACGGCGGAACGAAACTTTGCTGCTGACGAACTCGAGCCGGACCTCGAGCCTGGCGCCTATGTCGAAATCGACGTGACGGACACCGGGGTCGGCATGAACGAGCACGTGCTCGGGCGCGTCTTCGAGCCCTTCTTCACGACGAAGCAGTTCGGTCACGGAACGGGGCTAGGGCTTTCGCAGGTTTACGGCTTCGTCAGACAATCGGGCGGATTCATGCGAATCGAAAGCGCTCCTGGCGAAGGAACGAGCATACGCATCTACCTGCCGAAAAGAGATCTGCCCGCAGACCTCCTCGACGACCGCCAAGCCGCCGCTAAAGCCGACGTAACATCGCCGCCGGTTCATCGGCGCCGGGTTCTCATCGTCGAGGATCAAGACGAGGTGCGCTCACAAATCGTCGAGGCCCTTGGCGAGATCGGCTGCGAGGTGCTCGAGGCCGCCGATGGCGCGGCCGGGTTGCAAATCGCGAAAGCGAGCGCGCCGCTGGACTTGCTCATCACCGACGTGGGTCTGCCGGTCTTGAACGGACGCCAGGTCGTGGAAGGGGCGCGCGTCGCGCAGCCTGACCTGCCGGTCCTGTTCATCACGGGATATGCAGATAAGTCACTGGAGACTCTGGGGCTCGCCCCGAACATGGATGTTCTGCGCAAGCCGTTCACGCTGGACGACCTGATCGCGCGCGCGCTCTCCTTGCTGAAGGCGCCCGTCTAAGCTTTGCGGGCATTCCGCGCGATCGGCGAGCCTCACATCGCGCGGAAAGGCGAGCGCTGGTGAAATCCGCCCCTTGCGTCCTGCGCAAATCCGGCTATAAGGCGCGCTTCGCGTCGCCCCGGCTGGGTGCTGAACGGAAGCCTTAGGGGTCTAGCCCCTGGGGAGGGCCAAAGGCCCGCCTTCCCGTGTTCCCGCCTTCGACACTTCCCGATCCGAGCCTTTCCATCCGAGGGCTCGAAGGGCTTTGCGCCGGGGCGCGGCCGAAGGACACAGGAAAGGCAAGCCCGAATGCCGCTCTACGAGCACATTTACCTTGCCCGTCAAGACGTCTCCGCGCAGCAGGTGGAGACCCTGACCGGGCAGTTCAAGAATACGATCGCCTCGCTTGGCGGAACGGTCAAGAAGGTCGAATATTGGGGCGTCAAGTCCCTGGCCTATCGGATCAAGAAGAACCGCAAGGCGCATTTCACGCTGCTCAACATCGAGGCGCCGCCCGCGGCGATCGCCGAGATGGAGCGCCAGGAAAGCCTCAACGAGGACATTCTACGCTCGCTCACGATCCGCGTCGACGAGCTGGAGGAAGGCCCCTCGGCGCAGCTGCGCAAGCGCGACGACGACGGTGAGCGCGGCGAGAGAGGCGAGCGCGGCGAGCGCCGCGGCCCGCGCGGCGACAGAGGCGACCGGCTGGAGCGCCGTCCGCGCCGTGAGGACGCCCCGCGCAAGGAAGAGGAGACGCTCTGATGTCCGCAGCCGCCGGCCCCCGCCGCCCCTTCTTCCGTCGCCGCAAGTCCTGCCCTTTCTCCGGCCCGAACGCGCCGAAGATCGACTACAAGGACACGCGCCTGCTCTCGCGCTACATTTCCGAGCGCGGCAAGATCGTGCCGTCGCGCATCACCGCGGTGTCGGCCAAGAAGCAGCGCGAGCTCGCCCGAGCCATCAAGCTCGCGCGCACGCTCGGCCTTCTGCCTTACGTCATTCGCTAAAGACGACTGACGGCTTCCACGGTGTTTTCAAGGCCGCGCCTTTGCGCGGCCTTTCGCTTTTAAACCCCCGCCTCCGCATGCAGAAAGCGGGGCTCAGCACGACCTCGCGGCGCAAGACCAAAACCGCGCGATCCTCAACCATCACAGCATCGCCACCCGATTGGCCACGCAGATTTCGCCGATGCGTTGCGGATCCAAGGGTTTCGCCGGCTCGCAGCGTCGAGGCCCCGGAACACGGCCTGCAGCAGCGACAATCGCAGGGTCCTTGCGCCGAGCGGATCGGGCGCCTTGCCCCCTTACGCCAGCAGCTCCTTCGTGGCGACGGTCGAGTTGGCGTTGAGCGTGTAGATCAGCGGCACGCCCGTCGCGAGCTCCAGACCCGGAACCTCGTCGGGCGTCAGCTGATCCAGCACCATAGCCAGCGCGCGCAGCGAATTGCCGTGGGCGGCGATGAGCACGCGCTCGCCGCGCAGCACCGGCGGCAGAATGTGCTGGCAGTAGAAGGGCAGGACCCGCGCCACCGTGTCCTTGAGGCTCTCGCCGCCCGGCGGAGGGATATCGTAGGAACGTCGCCACAGGCGCACCTGCTCCTCGCCCCACTGCTCGCGCGCCTCGTCCTTGTTGAGGCCGGAGAGATCGCCGTAATGACGCTCGTTGAGCGCGCGGTCCTTGACCGTCCAGACGTTCGACTGGCCGAGCTCCTTTAAAATGATGTCGAGAGTGCGCTGCGCGCGCAGCAGCGCCGAGGTGAAGCCAATGCTGAAGAGAATGTCGCGCTCCCGCAATTGCCGGCCGGCGTGGCGCGCCTCCTCGACGCCTTTCGGCGTCAGATCCGGATTCTTCCAGCCCGTGAAGAGATTCTTGGCGTTCCATTCGCTTTCGCCATGCCGGACGAGCACGAGGGTACGGTTCATCGTCGCTCTTATCCTCGCTTAAGTCATTCGCCGGAAAGACCGAGCACGTCGGTCATGGAGTAGAGCCCGGGCGGCTTGCCCCGCGTCCAGAGCGCCGCAGCGAGCGCGCCGCGCGCGAAGATGCCGCGGTCCTCGGCCCGGTGGGAGAATTCGATGCGCTCGCCGGCGCCGGCGAAGATCACGCTGTGATCGCCCACGACCGTGCCGCCGCGCAGACTCGCGAAGCCGATGTCGCCTGGCTTACGAGGCCCCGTCAGGCCGTCGCGCCCGCGGGCGCAGTGATCGGAGAGCGTGACGCCGCGCCCGCGCGCGGCCGCCTCGCCCAAGAGCAGCGCCGTTCCCGAGGGCGCGTCGACCTTCATCCGATGGTGCATCTCGACGATTTCCGCGTCCCAGGCCGGACCGAGCGTTCGGGCGGCGCGCTCCACGAGCGCCGCAAGGAGATTGACGCCAAGGCTCATATTGCCGGAGCGGACGATCGCCGTCTTTTGCGCGCTTTCCGCGACAACGGCGAGATCCTCGTCCGAAAGACCTGTCGTGCCAATGACATGAGCAATACCGGCGGCGGCGGTCGGCTCGCACAGCGCGACGCTTGCGGAGGGCGTCGAGAAATCGATGAGAACGTCGCAGTCGGCAAGCGCGGCGGCGGGATCTGCGGAAATCAGGACGCCGTTCGCCTCGGCGCCGACCATCCTTCCCGAATCCTTCCCGAGCATGGGCGAAGCGGGACTCTCGAGGGCGCCGGTCAGCCGAACGCCCAAGGTGTCGGGGATCGTCTGAACCAGCATCCGGCCCATCCGACCGGAGGCGCCCATCACGACCAACCGCAAATCGCTCATCCAATCGCCTCCCGGGATATAAGTATTCTTTCGCTCTTTTGGCGGGCGCCGAACCCCGCTTCGCGACGATGAACAGCCTCTATACAGGGGCCTACAGCCGCTGAGAAGCCATAGGCTTCGCCTACCCAAAAGGGTTGCTAATCCCCTGCCCGCCTCACTTCGGCTTCGGCCTGAAAGACTTGAGCAGAGCCGGGTCGGTGTCGACGAAGGCTGCGCCGATGAGATCAAGACAATAGGGGACGGCCGGCATCACCGCGTTGAGGCAGAGCTCGATCGCCGCGGGCTTGCCCGGCAAATTGACGACAAGACACTTGCCGCGATGGGCGGCGAGCTGACGCGACAGGATCGCGGTCGGAACCTGCTCCAGCGAGACCTTTCGCATTAATTCGCCAAAGCCCGGCAGCTCGCGCGGCGCCGCGGCCAGGGTCGCTTCGGGGGTCAGATCGCGCGGCGCCGGCCCCGTGCCGCCGGTCGTCACGATGAGATCGCAGCCGACATTGTCGGCGAGATCGATCAGCGTGTCGCGCACGCTCTCCAAGCCGTCGGGAATGACGCGCCGTTCGATCCTGAAGGGCGTGCTCAGCACCCTGCGGAAGTAGGCCTCGATCGCCGGGCCGCTCTCATCCTCATAGACCCCGGCGCTGGCGCGGTCGGAGGCGGTGACGACGCCGATCACGGCGACGGGCGGGGCAGGAGACATGAGGCTTGCCGGCGGCGGGTGGAAGGGACCCTCCCTTTACGACGGGCCTCGCGGCGGAGCCACTGCTTTCTCGCTCGAAGCGCCGCGCCGCCCTGCTCCGCCGCGCGCCGAAGGCGGGGGCCAGTCTGAATGGCGGCTGATCACCCGTTGCGGAAGTAAAGGCGCCTATTTGCTTGTCGCACGAGCTCGCTGCGACGCGGTCAATGATCGACGGTCATAGTTGAACACTTCTCGGCGCTAGAACTTCTTGACGGGAACATTGTATTTCTCCAACGCGTAGGCGATCTGGCGCGGCGTCAGACCGAGCAGCCGCGCGGCTTTCGCTTTCACCCAGCCCGTTTGCTCCATCGCGCTCACAATCCTTTCTCGAGTTGATCGCTGATCGCCCCCCGCCACTGAGCAATTTTCGGCCCCGGGACACAGCGCCCCCGGTTCGGGGGCGGCGCCAAGCTCCCTCGCGGCCGAGGAGACACTGGGTCTGGAATTTGCCACGACGGGGGCCGGTGCGGAACGGCCGAAGTTGTTCCCCCGCGCTTGCGATGCGTTCGATGGAATGGGCGAGAGATTGGCGTCGTTGAGACAAGAGAGATCCTTGTCTTTGATGACGTCCTGCGTCGCGAGCGTCGCCGTGCGCAACACATAATTCTCGAGCTCGCGGATATTGCCGGGGAAGCTCAATTCCGAGAGGAAGTTGATCGCCGACGGCGAGAAGCTTAGATGCGCCCCCTGCTCTTTGTTGAACCTCTCGAGAAATTCGTTGGCGAGCAGCGCGATGTCGCTCTTTCGCTCTCGCAGGGGCGGCAGGCGTATGGGCACGACGCTGATGCGGTAATAGAGATCGACCCGGAACTTGCCCCTCTGCACCTCCTCTTCGAGATCGCGGTGGGTCGCGCAAATGAGACGCACGTCGACCTTAATAGTGCGGGTTCCGCCGACCCTTTCGAACTCGCCTTCTTGAAGCACGCGCAGAAGCTTGGCCTGAAACGCCGGAGAAATCTCGCCGATTTCGTCGAGAAATAACGTGCCCCCGTCCGCCAATTCGAATCGGCCCTTGTGTAGATTGAGGGCTCCGGTGAAGGCGCCGCGCTCATGACCGAAAAGTTCTGATTCGAGCACGCTTTCGGAAAGTGCTGCGCAATTCAGTTTGACAAAAGGCTTGTTGCGGCGCGGGGACAAATTGTGAAGGGCCGCGGCGAAGATTTCCTTGCCAGTGCCCGTCTCACCGCGGAGCAAGACCGTGGATTTGGACTTGGCGACGATGTGAATTTTTTCAACAACCGCCCGGAGCGCCCGACTTTCTCCCAATATCCCCGGGAGCGGGACGAAATTTGAGGCCGCGCGATTCCTGAGACTGCCCTTCTCCGATCTTGCATTTTCCTGGATCAGGCGCTCGCGGTCGCGCGCGACGAGCTTATGCAGGCGCAAGGTTTGCCCGATCAGATTGGCGACCATCGCCAAAAAGCGAATGTCATGATCGTAGGGCGCCCGAGGCTGAGAATCGAACAAGCGGTCGACCGTCAGGACGCCGACGATCCGGTCTCCTTCTTTGATCGGAACGCCGAAGAGCGAAAAGGGAGCGCCATCGGAGGGTCCCCATTGTGACAGATCGCAGCCTTCGAAGAGAGGCGAGTCCGCGACCTTTTCGATCACCAGCGGCATCTTGGTCAAAAAGATCTGGCGGACCGCCGGCTGCGGCAAATGATCAAAAAACTTGGCTGAGCTGGCTTCATTCCAGCCAGAGCCGATCACGGCCAGGGGATGGCCCTGCTCGTCCATGAGGGCAACCAGCCCATGGCGCATTCCCAAAAAACTCGACAGCAGCGTGAGCACAGACGACAAGGTTTTTTCGATAGCGTCTGGCGATGCAAGCAGCTTGGAAATTTCATAAATGCTGGTCAGTTCGGATTCGTTCGAGCGGAAGGCCCGCGCCAACGTCTCATGCACATCGCTTCCGGCGTGATATCCCATCTCTCGCTCCGTGACGGGCCGAGTGGAGTGGCTGGTTTGTGACAACGTCGCAAGGTCTGTGCCGGTTTTGAGACAATTTTGTACTGTTTCTGACAATGGTGCATGCAATGGGTTGCAGCTGAAGGCGGCTCTACAGATTTCTCTATCGCAACATATTGTTTTAATTATCATACGAGCATCACGCCGCCGCGCCGCCGGATCGGCGAGAGCTGCGGCGCCCGGAGGGTTCGAGCGCCTCTTTCAGCTTGCCCCACGCGAACTCCAGCCTCTAGCTTGAGCAGCGCGGCGCCTGTGGAAACGGCGTCTGTCGTCTTCTCTGGCGCCGAACGCGTCATCCCTCCGAAGCGGTGCGTTTTTCCTCGGCGGCGTGCGCGGCGACCGCCATCATGCTCGCAGGTTACATCCCGAGCATTTTGGCCCATTATCGTTTCATTTACGGATTGTCGAAAGAGCGTGACAACCCGACCTTTTGGGAGGCCGTGTTTCTTGCTCTGACCGTCGCCGCGGCTCTCGCGGCGTTCATATATGTCTATTGGCTTGAATCTTGGCCCAAGCCGGCCCGCTTCTCAGCTCGGCGCGGCTTCGCTTCCCGGCCCCACCGTATGCGCCATGACGGCGCCGCGCGCGCCGAGCGGTTTCCGCCCGCCCTTCGTCGTGTCCCTTGCAGTCTGATGCTCCGTCTCGGCGTTTATCTCGGCGCCGAGGAGAAGGGCGATGTTGGTGATCCACATCCAGGTCATGAAGCCGACGGCGGCGCCGAGCGACCCATAGGTTTCGTTGTAAGTTCCAAAATTCGTCGTGTACCAGGAGAACAGCAGCGAAGCGGCGAGCCACCCGATCGCGAACAGCGCCGCTCCCCAGGAGAGCCAGCGCCATTGCGCCTCCCTGCGGCTGGGGGGCCGTATCGGTAAATCACGGAAGCCGCGAGCGACACGCTCAGCAACAGCAGCGGCCATCTCAGCCAATTGATCCAGTCTTGGACATTCTGCGGCAAGCCAAGGTAGGAAATTAACGGCGGCAGCGCCACGACAGCCGCGATCGCGACGATCGCGAGCACGATAGCGCTCAGGGTGAAGCCGAGAGACATGGCGTTGAGCTTGAAGAAGCCGCGCTTCTCCTCTCCTTGATAAACGATATTGAGCGCGTCGAAGACAGCCTTCATCCCGGCGTTGGCGCTCCAGAGCGCAACAGCGAGGCTCACGATCGTCGCGACGCCGAGAGTTGTTCGGCCCTGCGCTGCGATGCGGCCGATTTGGTCGCCGATCACGGAGAGCGCGCCAGCCGGCAGCACATAAGAAACGCTTTCGAGATGCGATCCGATCGTCGAAGGATCGGCAAAGAGCGAGTAGATCGCCACCATCGCAGCGATAAAAGGAAAGATCGCGAGCAGCGCGTAGAAGGTCACGCCCGCCGCAACCACGAGAATGCGGTGGCGCGAGATTTCTCGCCAGACGCGAATGGCGATATCCTTCCAACCGCGCGCGGGAATTTGCCCCGGCGTCGCGGCGAGCCTGCCTCGCTCGGCGCCGTCCGGCGGCGACGCTTCGCAGGGTTTTGAAGTCGACCGCGGCTCGGCTTCGGGCGATGGTCCAATTGCGGAGACGGCGACGGACCGACGCTGCAGCAATTGCGACCCGAGCGCAATCGCGACGACCGCCATGAGCCATAGGGAATGACGAGAGACCAGAACGCTTCTCATGACCGCCGCCGCTTTGAACCGATCCTTCGGCCCAAGGAGCTAGGGTTTGCGGCCTTTGCGTCAAGCAAAACCATTTTCGCGCGGCGCGGAAGTCGTGACCGCCGCGCTGAGCCCGGCGGAGCCTTGACTCCCCGCACCCCAGGCGCCACTGCGACGCGACATCGGCAGGACGAGGGTTAGGGATGGCGACCGCTTATATTTTTCCAGGACAGGGCTCGCAGACCGTCGGCATGGGGAAGGCGCTCGCGGATCAGTTCGGCGTTGCGCGCGCAGTCTTCGACGCGGTGGACGCGGCGCTCGGCGAAAAGCTCAGTCGCACCGTCTTCGAGGGACCGGAGGCCGAGCTGACGCTCACCGCCAATGCGCAGCCGGCGCTGATGGCCGTCTCGCTCGCCGCCGTGCGCGTCCTGGAAAGCGAAGCCGGGCTCAATCTTGCGAAATCCGCGAAATTCGTCGCCGGCCATTCGCTGGGCGAATATTCGGCGCTCTGCGCGGCGGGCGCGCTCACCATTGAGGAGGCGGCGCGACTCCTGCGCCTGCGCGGCTCGGCGATGCAGGCGGCTGTCCCGGTCGGCGAAGGCGCGATGGCCGCGTTGATCGGCGTCGAGCTCGCGGGCGCGAAGGCCATCGCCAAGGAGGCCGCGGACGCCGCCGGCGCGGTTTGCCAGGTCGCCAACGACAATGGCGGCGGACAGGTCGTGCTTTCCGGCGCCAAAGCCGCCGTGGAAAGGGCCATGGAGATTTCGAAGGCGCAGGGCGTCAAGCGCGCCGTTCCGCTGCCCGTATCCGCGCCCTTCCATTGCGCGCTGATGCAGCCCGCCGCGGACGCGATGCGCGAGGCGCTCGCCGGCGCGACGATCGCGCGCCCCGTGGTTCCCGTCGTCGCCAACGTCACGGCCGCCGCGGTGGACGAGCCGGAAGACATCCGCCGTCTCCTCGTCGAGCAGGTCACCGGCACGGTGCGCTGGCGCGAAAGCGTGCTGTTCATGGCCCACGCGGGCGTGACGAAATTCGTCGAATGCGGCGCCGGGAAAGTGCTCGCCGGCCTGTTGAAGCGGATCGACCCGAGTGTTTCGGGAATGAGCGTCGGGCTGCCTACAGACCTTGAGGCCTACCGCGCCTACGTCTGAGCTATTCCGCCGCGGGACGAAGCTTGCGATCGGGAAGGTCGTGCGCCGAGGCCTCGGCTTCGGGGTGAAGCGCCGCCCGCCAGCGAACGGCTTCTTCCACCGCCGCGTGATTCATCTTCTCGCCGCCGGTGACGGAGAAGAGCAGCGTCTTGATGGCGATCTTCAGATCGAGCGCCAGCGAGGCGTGCTTGATGTACCAGACGTCGAGGGCGTCCTTTTCCGTCGGCGAGACGAAGGTGCCGCCGTTGAGCTGCGCCCAGCCCGTGATCCCCGGCCGCACGGAAAGGCGCAGGCGCGGATCGGAAGGCTGATCGATCGGCAGCAAGGGTCGCGGCCCGATGAGCGACATGTCGCCGACGAGCACGTTCAGCAGCTGCGGAATTTCGTCCAGCCGGCCGGCGCGGATGGCGCGGCCCAGTCTCGAAAGACGGTCCTCCTGGGCGATTTTGTTTCCGCGTCGGTCGAAGGGCGCATGATAGGTGCGGAACTTGTAGAGCAGGAACTTGCGGCCGTTGCGGCCGATGCGCTGCTGCCAGAACAAGATGGGAGCGCCGACGTCGTAAAGCACGAGACAGGCCGCGATCGCCGCGAGCGGCGTAAGCGCAATCAGCAGGCCGGCAGAAGCGAGGACGTCCAGAACGCGTTTCAATTTGAAATATTTCGGCAATTCGATCTCGGCGATCGGCGCGCGCACGACAGGGCGAGGCGCCTCCGCCTCCTGCACGCGCGGCTCCAAATTGAGCGCCACGGCGATGCGCTTCAGCTTCAAGGCGCGCTTTTCGCACTGCTCGCTGAGGCGCTGCAAAGCCTCGGCGGGTAGCGTGGCGGCGTCGTCCGAGAGCCAGACTTCATCGATCTCGACGCCGTGGACTTGATATTCGGCGACGACCTCCTCCAACTCCTCGACCCGGCCCACGATCTTCACGCCGCTTATCGCGCGGCCGTGAAAGTGCATGCGCGGATCAAGCGCCGCGACGATGAGCGTCGTGCGCGGGCGCTGGCAATACACGAGCTTGATCGTCGCGGCGGCGAAGCGATCGACGCCGATGAGAAGCACGCGCCGCAGATTCCGCGACGCGAGGCTCTGCGTTTCCTCGGGCTCCTCAGCGGCGCTCGCCCCCACATTGGAGACCCTGGCCATCGTGCGCGCGACGATGAGGCCGGCGCCGAGCACGAGAGCGTAGATCAAAGGCGTCGAGCGGGGCACGCCGTCCATGCGGGTCAGCACGAACAGCGTCAGGCTGCTTGAAGCGACCGTGGTCGTAACGGCCCCGCAAATAGCGAGCACGTCGTTCACCGAAAACAGATGGCTCATGCCGTCGCTGATGCGAAACACCAGGAAGGAGACGAAGGCGAAAAACATCGTCGTGAAGGCATATTGATAAGCCGGGCCGAAATCGCCGAAACCGTCGCTCTGCTCGAGGATGACGGGATCGCGAAGCGCAAGCGCGAGGAAGGGCGCCGCTATCGCCCAGAGGACGTCGAACGGAGCCAGTTTCGCGCGGTGTTGGGTTTTCGAGGTCGGGGCGCGCAAGCGCATGGTCGTCATCCGATCCAATTTGCAGAGAGAGGTATCCCGCAATAAAGAGAAGGACAACCCATTTTTTAATCCGTGAAATCAGCAAGGCCACGACTTTTATCGCCAGTGTTGCAAATTGGCAACACGTGACTCACGAAAGAGGGTAAGGTCCGCAATGCGGCATAGTGGGCGCGAGACTTGGCTTTGTTGCGCGCCTTATGAGCCCTCGGACCTTTGGACTTCGCCCGCGGGAGGCGCGACCCAGTTCGCCGAACGGATCTTATCCGTCGAGGTGGAATTAAAGGGATATTCATAACCTTGAGATACTAGCTATATCCCTCGCCGATTTCGAGGTTCCCCCCGGCGCCTGGGATCCGCCTCAATCGGTATATAACATGTACGTGAGAATTCCTCGCCGGGTGCGTCCATGTCCCTTCTGAGCTTCGCGCGTATGTTTTCCTCGGAGAAGCGGCGAGCCCCTTCGCTGCCCGAGGGCTTGCGCGTTTATGCGGTCGGCGACATCCATGGGCGTAGCGACCTGCTGGAGACGCTCGCTAGGCGAATCGAAGCAGATCTCAGAGCCCGTCCGCGAACATGTTGAGTCCTATGAGTCACTTGTGATTCCATGGGTCAGCACGATTCGTTGGGAGCTGGCCGATGTGGACGGACGAAAATCGGGGTCGCTATGACCGGAGCAAGTTGCGTTATCCGAGCGATTTGACCGACGAGGAATGGGCGCAGGTGGAGCCGCTGCTGCCTCCGGCCAAGCGCGGCGGCGCCAAGCGCACGGTGAACCTGCGCGAGGTGGTCAACGGTCTCCTCTACGTGCTCAGCACGGGCTGCCAATGGCGAGCGATCCCGCAGGATTTGCCGCCAAAGAGCACGGTCTACGACTATTTCGACCTTTGGGATTGGGATGGGACGCTCAACCGCATCCATTGGGAGCTTTACGTCAAATGCCGCGAACAGGCGGGACGCGAAGCGAGCCCGACAGCGGCCATCATCGACAGCCAAAGCGTGAAGAGCGCAGAAAAAGGGGGGCCTGCATCGACCCTTGCGGCTATGACGCGGGCAAGAAGATCAAGGGCAAGAAGCGACATATCCTCGTCGATACGCAGGGCTTGCTGATGCACGCGCTCGTGCACCCGGCCGACATTCAGGACCGCGACGGCGGCGTGCTGGTGATGGCGACGTTGTTTGGGGCTTTCCCGTTCCTGTTGAAGCTCTACGCCGACGGCGGTTATCAAGGGCCGGAGTTTCGAACGGCTATCGACAAGGTGATCGCCGACGTAAACGTCGAGATCGTCAAGCGCTCAGATCAGGCGCAAGGCTTCGTCGTTTTGCCCAAGCGCTGGATCGTGGAACGGACGTTCTCATGGCTTGGCAGATGCCGCAGGCTCGCCAAGGACTGGGAATGCCTGTCGCGCAGGGCGCTGGCCTTCCTGCGCCTCGCCTCCATCCGCCTCATGCTGCGAAAGCTATGCAATCCAGCGTGATCCTTCCGGACAGACTCTCAGAGACACGTCGACGCCGGCGGTCACGATATTCCTCGGCGACTACGTCGATCGCGGTCCGGATTCCGCGGGTGTGCTGGACCGGCTGTCGCGTCGCGATTTCCCCACGGAGTTCATCGCCCTTAGAGGAAACCATGAGGAAGTGATGCTCAAGTTTCTCGAAGAGGCCGACATTCTCGAGAGCTGGCGCAACTACGGCGGTCTGGAAACTCTGCATTCCTACGGGGTCGACGTTTTTCCTGCCATGCGCGGCATAGGCTACGAGGCCATCAGGAACAGCTTTCTCGAACGCCTGCCGCGGTCGCATGCGCAGTTTCTTCGCGACACCGCGCATTCCACGACTTTCGGAGACTACTTTTTCTGTCACGCCGGCGCCCGGCCCGGCGTCCCGCTCGATGAGCAGACGCCCCGCGATCTTCTCTGGATTCGCGATGAGTTCTTGGAGTTTCGGGGCGGCTGGGACAGGGTCGTCGTGCATGGCCATACGCCCGTATCCGAGCCCGAGCTTCTTGCGAGCCGCATCAACGTCGACACGGGCGCTTTCGCAAGCTCAATCCTGACGGCCGTCGCTCTGGAAGGATCACAGCAGTGGATCATCTCGACGGCGCGATCCGCCGGGCGCTCCCCGCCTGAAGAGACGCCGGGTCCGATTCGACGCCGGGCGTAGAGCGCGTCCTCGCGGAGAATCCGTCACGGCCGCGACGGCCTTCTCACTTGCGCGCCGCTTCTTTCAGATTGTTCGGCGCCTTGGCCATCAGGCCGTCGATGCGCTCGCGCTCGCGTTTGAATTCGGCGAGCAGCCTGCCGTCGAATTCCCGCGTGCGCGCCAGCTTGACGCGCATCGGGTCGACGAAATGGCCGTTGACCATGACCTCATAATGCAGATGCGGCCCGGTCGAGAGACCGGAGGAGCCGAGGAAGCCGATGACTTGGCCCTGCTTGACCCGCGTGCCCTCGGCCACGCGGCGCGCGAAACCGGAGAGGTGGTTGTAGGTCGTGATGTAACCGTTGGCGTGCTGGACCTCGACACGCCGTCCATAGCCCTGGTCCCACTGCGCCTTGATGATGACGCCATTGCCCGCGGCGACGATCGGCGTGCCGATGGGGGCCGCCCAATCCACGCCGGTGTGCATTTTGTAATAGCCGAGGACCGGATGGCGGCGCATGCCGAAGCCCGAACGGGTCTCGCCTGTGGCGATCGGCTTGCGGATCAGGAATTTGCGGCTCGAGCGGCCGTTCTCGTCGTAGAAATCGACGATACTGTCGTCCTGCGTCTGAAAGCGATAGTACCGCCAAGTTTCGCCGCGCGTCGTCAGCGCGGCGTAAAGCAGCGTGTCGTGGCCGCCCTCCTCTCCCTCGTCGTAGAAGAGATCGAGCGTGTCGCCCGGCTGCACGCTGCGCTGCAGATCAACGTCATTGGCGAAGATCTGGATGAGCTCGGCGATGATGGCGCGCGGGGCTTCCTGCTTGAGCGCGGTCTCATAGAGCGAGTTGTAAAGGCGCATGCCGCCCTGATCTTCGCTCTCGTCCTCCTCGTCCTCCGCGCCGCGGGCCGCTCTCTTCTTTTTCCCCGCGCTCGCGATTTCCGCCGCCGTCGGGACGAGCATGAAGCTCCCGCGATCGGTGGCGGCGACCATGGATTCGAGGTTGTCGTCGTTGTAGACGGAGACGCGCGCAAGCTTCATCTCCGCGCCGGCTCCGTCAAAATCGGCGAACAGCAGCTTCACCCGCTGGCCCTCGCGCACGGGCTCGCCGTGACGTCCTTTAAAGGCCGCGAGAACCGCGGCGACGCGCGGCTTCGGCACGCCGCTGGCGACGAGCAACTCGGCGAGCCCTTCGCCGTGCTTGGCGACGACGAGCTTCTCCTCCATCTGCGTCGGCTGGGCGGAGTCGCGCGGCGCCACGGTCACATTCTCGGCGACCATGCGCACCTGAATCGCCGAGAAGGGGTCCGACAGCGTCGTCGGCGCATCGCCGGGGGCCGCGTAGGAAAGCGCCAGCGGGCCAGCCGCGCGGCTCGTGCGCGAGAGCAGCATCTGGCCCGGCAGTTGCGGCGGGGCGGAGGCGCCGCCCCTCGCGCCGGCGGCGACGGTGGATTTGGATTGCTCGACGACCTGGGCCTGCGCTTCTTCTGGGCTCAGCTCGGCGCTTTGCTGCTCGCCGGCGGGAAGGCCGAAATCGCGCGTGCTGAAGGAGACTTCCGCCTCGTCCGGCGCAATGTCGGATTCGGCCAGGTTTTCCGAGCCATGACGCGGATCGGCGTTGAGCTTTAAAGGATTGAAGACGGGAACCTCGTCGGCGAATTGCGTCGGCGTCGGCGTCAGCGTCGTCGAGATGTGGGTGAATTGCTTCGTGCGAATGACTTCCTTGTCGCCGGCCTTGACCGTCGTGGCGGTCTTGAACGACTGCTTGGCCGCGACCACGTCGACCGCGCGCAGCAATCTGTCGCCTTTCTTGGGATTGACGGTCTGCTGGCTTTCGCGCTCGTCCTTGCGCGCGACCTGGGCCTTGGTCGGCGCTTCGGCGAAATGCGTCTGCTGATGGAGCGCGGTGTAGGCGGCCGAGGCGATCAGCAGCCCGCCGGAGAAACCGGTCAGCACGGTTCCGACCAGCCAGCGGATCGAGACGCGGCGACGCTCGTCGTCGGTGTGCCTGCGGCCGTCGGCCTCGATCGGCGGCTCTTCGCCAAGGGCGACGCGCGCCAAACCCGACGCCGGCAGACCGAGGCGTCCGCTCGTGAATGCCGTCATCCCGGGAAGCCGTCCGTATTTGTTCTTGTCACTAGCAGTCCCAAAGATTCCCTGGCGTAAGCCGAGCCGATCCCGTTGTTTGGAAATATCTTCGCGTCGATTCGGCGTCGGGGGTCGCTCCCCGAACCGGCCCGCAACGGAGCCGTAGCATTATGGCCCATTTGGGGCCGCCGTGCGAGCGAGACCGTAAGCGGCCCGAACCTCGGGCTGCGGGATGGGGCACCCAATCCCAAACTCCACAGGGATTTAACGGCGTATTCGCACATTGCTGCGCAGCTTGCGGCCCCGCGCGGGCCTCAGATCGAGAGACGCAACTGAAAAGCTTCCGCCGCCGGGGGCTCAGAGTCGAAAGAGGAGAGCGTCACGCCGAGCAGCCGCACGCCCCTTGGCGCCGGAAAGATCGTGGCCAGCAGGCTGAAGGCGAGCGTTTCGAATTCCTCCCGGCTACGCAGCCCTGCGGCGCTCGTGCAAGCGCGCGTGATGAGGCGGAAATCCGAAAACTTCACCTTAAGAGTGACGGTTCGCGCGGAGAGCCCAGCGTTCTGGCCGCCCCGCCAAACTTTTTCGAGCAGGGGCGCGAGCGTCGCCTGCGCCGCGTCGAAGGTGAAGACGTCCTCGCTAAACGTGTTCTCGGCGCCGAGCGACTTGCGGACGCGGTTCGCCTGCACCGGACGCTCGTCGACGCCGCGCGCGATGGAATAGTAATAGGCGCCGGCTTTGCCGAAATGCCGCTCCAGGAACGCGAGCGATTGCCGGCGCAGGTCGAGGCCCGTCATGACGCCGAGCCGGTTCATCTTGGCGCGGGTCACGGGGCCGACCCCGTGGAAGCGGCCGATCTCGAGCGTTTCGACGAAGCTCGGCCCCATCTGCGGCGCGATGACGAAAAGTCCGTCGGGCTTGCGATGATCCGAGGCGATCTTGGCGAGGAACTTGTTGTAGGAGACGCCCGCCGAAGCGGTGAGCCCCGTCTCGGCGCGAATCCTTTCGCGAATTTCCTCAGCGATGCGCGTCGCCGAGGCGATCCCCTTCCTGTTCTCGGTCACATCGAGATAGGCTTCGTCGAGCGACAAGGGTTCGACGAGCGGCGTATGCTCGGCGAAGATTGCGCGGATCTGGCGCGAGACCTCGCGATAGACATCGAAGCGCGGCGGAACGAAGAGGAGCTCCGGGCATTTACGCCGCGCCGTGACCGAAGGCATGGCCGAGCGCACGCCGAAGGCGCGGGCCTCATAGCTTGCCGCCGCGACGACGCCGCGCTCGCGCGCGCCGCCCACAGCGACGGGCTTGCCGCGCAGCTCGGGGTTGTCGCGCTGCTCGACCGACGCAAAGAAGGCGTCCATGTCGATGTGGATGATCTTACGCGGCGTTGCCGGCGCTGCGCCGGGATCAAACTCGCCTGAGGTCGTCGATGCGCGCATGTCCGGCGCCCCGAAGGGTCAATGCATGTCGAGAATCGGCAGCTCCACCTCGCGGACCGCGCCGCCGCGCGAGAGCGTCAGACGCCGCTTGTCGCCCGGTTTCCCGTGCAGCGCGGCGAGCACCGCGCCGCGCGGCGCGCCGGTCGCCGTGAGCTCGCCGATCGCGACGAGCTCGTCGCCGACCTCGACGCCCTCGGCCGGCGGCTGGTCTCCGGCCTTCGGCAGGCCGCCGACGAGATAGCGGGAGTCCTTGCGGACGAGCGTCAGCGCGACGCTGTCGAGATCGCGCGCGTCGGGCGCGGATACGGAGCGCCAATAGGAGACTCGATTGGGGTAGTCGAGCGTCAGCTGATAGCGCTCCAGCACATTGGCGCCGAGCCAGCCGACAACCGGGCCGGGCGCCGACTTCTGCCATTTGTCCCAGAAAAGGTCGCCCGTCAGCACATCGACCCAGCCCGCAAGATACGGCGCCGAGCCGAGCACGCCGACATCCTTGATTTCCAGCGCGCCGAGCCGGATCGAGGGTATGCGCGCGACGGTGCCGCGCTTCTCGAAGTTGAAATCGAGCATGTTGTAATTCGCCGCGCCCATGGCGCCGTCGGCGCGCCGCCAGTCGGGATGCGCCTGAAGCCAGGGCGTGAGCACGCTGCCGCGCATCCAGCTGAAGCCGCTGCCGGCGTCGATGACGAAGGGGTAATTGTGGCCTTCGACAGTGATCTGCACGGCGGCGAGGCCGGTCGTCGGATTGAGCGCGATCGGAACTTCCGCGCCTTGCGGGGGCGGACCATCCGAGGAGGAGAGCGACAGGGTCCGCGTCTTGTAGTTCAGCGTGAGGCGATAGCCGAGAAAGAGGCTCGCCGGCAGCATCGCCTCGACCTTGTGCGGGCCGAAATACTGGGGAAAGGCGAAAAAATCCGTGCTGTCGCCGTCGTCGCGCACGCTCTTCGCGTCGGCTTCGATCTCGGTGTTCCCGACCAGAAGACGCAGCGGCTGGCCCGCGCCGATTCCAAGCTCCGCATAGAGCCCTTTGGTCAGGATCGGCGCCTGCATGCCCATGTTGAACCAGGCGAGCGCGCGACGCGTCCCGCCGTCGGGCGTGCGGAAGCTCGCGGCGACGAGCATGCGGCCGGCGTCGAGCTCGAAGCGCAAGGAGTGCGGCGGCGGTTTGTCGACGGCAGGCGCGTGCGTCTTGGCTGCGGCGACGAAGGCGACGAGACAGAGCAGCATCACGAGCGGCGGCAGCAGCCGTCGGAATAAGGGCATCAGCGCGTTTCTCCCGCGGAAGGCCGGGCTCGCCCGATTTCTAGCGGCTTTACGGTTTTTTTACAGCGAATGCTGCGCAGGGCGCCAAGTTGTTTTCGGGCCGGACGAAATATATGCGTTGTCCTTGGTTTCCGCGAGGGTGCTGGGGGGCGAATGAAAGCGTTGCTGATCGGATCGGGCGGGCGCGAGCACGCCATCGCCAACGCGCTCGTCGAGAGCCCGAGACTTGATCGCCTTTTCGTCGCTCCCGGCAATCCCGGAATGTCCACGATCGCCGAGAGCGTCGCGCTCGATGCGAAGGATCATCGCGCGGTCGTCGCCTTTTGCCGATCGAATGACATCAGCCTCGTCGTCGTCGGGCCGGAGCAGCCGCTCGTCGAGGGTCTTGTCGACGCGCTGAACGAGGCGAATGTCCTGGCCTTTGGCCCAAGCCGTCTCGCCGCCAGGCTCGAAGGCTCGAAAGGCTTCACCAAGGATTTATGCCGCGCCGCAGGCATCCCGACGGCGGATTATGCGCGTTTCGACGAAGAAGCGGCGGCGCTCGCCTATATTCAAGCCAAGGGGGCGCCGATTGTCCTCAAGGCTGACGGACTCGCCGCCGGCAAGGGCGTCGTCGTAGCTGAAAGCTTAGAAGAGGCTGAGGCTGCGTTGCGCGCGCTGTTTGAGGCGGGACCCGGCGCGAGCGTCGTCATCGAGGAGTTCCTCGAGGGTGAAGAAGCCTCCTTCTTCGCGCTCTGCGACGGAAAGCGGGCGCTCCCCTTCTCCACGGCGCAGGACCACAAGCGTGTCGGCGAGGGAGAGACGGGCCCCAACACCGGCGGCATGGGAGCCTATTCGCCGGCGCGCGTGGTGACGGAGGCGCTCGAAGCCGAAGTCATGGCGCGGATCGTCGAACCGACGCTTGAAGCGATGCGCGCGATGGGGGCCCCCTATCGCGGCGTGCTCTATGCCGGATTGATGCTGACGAAGGAGGGGCCGAAGCTCATCGAGTACAATTGCCGCTTCGGCGACCCGGAGGCGCAGGTCATCCTGCCGCGTCTGGAGGACGATCTACTGGCGCTGATGCTCGCGTCCGCCGAAGGCGCGCTGCCCGCGCGCGCGCCCCGCTTCTCGCCCCGCGCGGCCCTGACCGTCGTGCTCGCGGCGCAGGGCTATCCCGGAACGCCCAAGACAGGGACGCTCATCGAAGGTCTCGAAGAGGCCGAGGCTATGCCGCATGTCGTCGTGACCCACGCCGGAACCCGCCGTGACGGAGCGCGTCTCGTGTCAGTAGGCGGACGCGTGCTCAATGTGACCGCGCTCGCTGATACGGTCACAGAGGCGCGCGAGTGCGCTTATCTGGCGGTCGATCGCATCCGCTGGCCCGAGGGTTTTTGCCGGCGCGACATCGGCTGGCGCGAAATCGCGCGCGAAGACGCCGGCTCGCCGACCAAGGGCGCCAAGAATTCCCCACGGCTTCCCGGAGCGAAGCCGCCGATTATGTAGTGAGTAGCTCCTGCGACCCTTGAGAGCTCCGCTGTCCGGCATAGAGGAGCCGGCGGGAAGCAGTCTTGTTTTTCCATAGAATTAGAAGGATACAGGAAGGAACCTGTCGAGCCGCCGCAAGGCGTCAAGCGGAGGGAAAGCAATGCGGATCGATCCGATCGCGCTTGAGGCTCAATGGGCGGGACCGATCTCGCCGGCCCTGGACGTATTCGCGCCTTTTCGGGACGCCTCGCCCGATCGCCCCTTCGTCGTCGGCCAACTCGGACAGTCGCTCGACGGCCGCATCGCGACGCTGACTGGGGAGTCGCGCGACATCAGCGGCGACTCGGCGCTCACCCACCTGCATCGGATCAGAGCCCATGTCGATGCGGTCGTCGTCGGCGCGGGCACGATCGTCGCCGACGATCCGCGGCTCTCGGTCCGCCGTGTGAAAGGCAGGAATCCGGCGCGGGTCGTCATCGATCCCAGCGGAAGGGTCGACGCGAAGGGCCAATGGTTGGCGCAGGACGGCGCGCGCCGCATTCTCGTCACGGGAGCGAGCGAGCCGGCCTGCGGGCCCGCGGAGATCCTTCGCCTCGAGACGAGGGGCGGGGTCATCCCGCCCGCCGCCATCGTGGAGGCGTTGTTTGCGAGAGGCTTGAAGCGCATTCTGGTCGAGGGCGGCGCGCGCACGCTCTCGGCCTTCATCGAGGCAGAGCGGCTGGACCGCCTTCATTTGCTCGTCGCGCCGATCATCATCGGTTCGGGACAAAACGGGCTGGAGCTTTCGCCCATCTCAACGCTCGAGAGCGCGCTGAGACCGCGCGTTCAAGCCCATGTTCTGGAAGGCGGAGACGTCTTGTTCGACTGCGATTTTTCCGCTTGCCGTCAACGAAGGAGCTGAGGGGGCCTTGATCGAGGCGCGACACCAATATTCGCCGCTGGCGAAAGCGCTGCATTGGGCGGTGGCGGTCATCGTCACCGGCCTCATTCCCGTCGGCCTAATCATGGTCGATCTCAAGCCAGGCCCTCTGCAGGACCGCCTCTTCGTCCTTCACGAGTCCTTTGGCGTCACCGTGCTCGCTCTGATGGCGTTGCGCGCCGTCACGCGATGGCGCCGTCGGCCGGCGCCTTATCCTGGCCTGGAGCCGTGGGAGCGGCGCTTTTCAACGGGCGTTCATCACGCGCTCTATGCGCTGCTGCTCTTGACGCCCGTCATTGGCTGGCTCGCGCTCTCGGCCTATGGCCTCGGGCCTGCGTTCTTCGCCGTCGCCGAGTTGCCGCGCCTCCTGCCCAAGGACGAGCCTTTGTCCAAAATTCTGTTTCCTATTCACGAGACGAGCGCCCTTTTGATCGCCGGACTCGCAGCGCTGCACGTCGCGGGCGCGCTCCGCCATGCGCTGGTGAAGCGCGACGATCTCATCTGGCGCATGCTGCCCGCGGTTTTCGGGAAGAAGAACTAATTCCCCGGGGTCTCAGGTGGAGGCGCAGCCGTCATTGCAAGCGAATCGGCGCCCTGGCGCTGCGGGCAGCGGCGGAGCTCACGGTCAGTACTGAAACACCTGCATCTGATCGGCGGAGAAGTCCCGCGGCGCCGGCGCGGCGCTCATCTCGTGAATGCGGGCGAGCGCTTCCCCATAAACGCCGTTCATGATGACGAGTTCGATCCGGCCCTGCGCGGAATCTTCGTCAAAGCCCGCGACTGGAACGATCTCGTCGCCACCTTCGTCATAGATGACGCGCAAGGGTTTCAAAGCAAACGGCTTGGGGAGGCCTTCGGCCAGGAGAAGCGCAGCGATCTGGCGTGCGTCGACGAGTCGGATCGCATAGACGCCCGGCGCCGCGTCGCGGGTGATCTCGAATTTCAGCTTCTGCGCCATGATCTCGACTTCCTAACGCCTGGACTTGGGGCGGCCGTCAGCAGGGGCCCGCCGTCCGAGCGGGGTAGCCCGGAGGGGCGTAAAGAAGCAATGTGGATTTTGCGCTGCGGCGCCGGCGCTCCGGCGTCCGCGGGAAAGCGGCGAAGGTCGAAGGCTTTGGCTTAAGCCGTCACGCCCGCCGGGGCGTCATCGTGGTATAAACGCCCAATATTCGGCATGGCGCCGCGCCCAATCCCCGCTTTGACCTTCAAGAGGAGATCGAACTGTGAAGAAGAGCTTCCTATTTCTCTTGATTAGCGCCGCCATTTCGGCGCCTTGCTTCGAAGCGGACGCCTGCACGCGCATCCTCTATGAGACCGGCACAAAGAATTTCATGGTCGGCCGCACCATGGATTGGATGGAGGATCCCGGAACCGACCTTTGGGCCTTTCCGAAGGGCCTGCCTCGCGACGGCGGCGTCGGGCCGGGGTCGATCAAATGGACCGCCAAGCACGGTTCGCTCGTGACTTCTTTCTATGATGTCGGCACGGTCGACGGCATGAACGACTCGGAACTCGTCGCCAACGCGCTCTATCTCGTCGAGGCCGACTATGGCGACGCGGCCGCGTCGAAGAAACCCAAGCTTTCCATCGGCGCCTGGGCTCAATATACGCTCGACAATTACGCGACGGTCGCGGAAGCGGTTGCGGCGCTGCAGAAAGAGCCCTTCGTCATCATCGCTCCGGACCTGCCGGGCGGCCATAAGGCCGGGGGTCATCTCGCCATCGCCGACGCCTCGGGCGACAGCGCGATTTTCGAATATCTCAAGGGCAAGCTCGTCATTCATCACGGCCCGCAATATCGTGTGATGACCAATTCGCCGAGCTACGACCAGCAGCTCGCGATCGACGTCTATTGGAAGGACGTGGGAGGCTTGAAATTTTTGCCCGGCACGGCGCGCTCCGCCGACCGTTTCGCCCGCATGAGCTGGAACCTCAACGCCGCTGCAAAGGAAAGCGACCCGCGTCTCGCCACGGCCGTGACCTTCTCGCTCATTCGGGCCATCTCGGTGCCGCTCGGCGTCGCCGACGCGGAGCGACCCAACATCGCCTCGACGATCTGGCGCACGGTCTCCGATATGCAGGCGAGGCGCTATTATTTCGAGTTGGCCTACAGTCCGGCGATCTTCTGGGTGGACCTCGACAAATTGAACCTTGCGCCGGGGGCGAATCCCGCCAAGCTCGATCTCAGGGGGAGGCCGATCCTCTCCGGCGAGGTCTCAGACAAATTCGCGCCGGCGCAGCCCTTCAGATTCCTTTCGCACTGAGCGCGCCCGGTCGCCGGAGCGCTCCTGCGCCGAGGCCGAGAATTGGCCTCTCTACCGCCAGTCAGCAAGCTTCGGGGCGAACAGAAGAGATGTAGAGCTTGTTACGCCTCTCATGCAGGCCAACGACTTGCAGGCAGTCGGGGGGCGGGTCTTGAAAACGACAGGCGCGCCCTTTGCGAGGCCCTGGTTCGGCGCCACTACGGCAATCGCCAGAGCCGCGGCGATCGCAAACTTGCGACACATGATCTTGCTCCATCTCGGCATAGCGCACGGAGTCGCGTGTCTTCCAATGCCGGCAATTAAGTCAAAGCGATGCGCCGTCGTCAATTTGGCCAATCGACGCAGCCAGGCGATGCGCGGCAAGTCAGCGAGACATTGCAGCGACCAGAGCGTGTTTCGAACAATGAGGGAGAGGGTGAAAACTCAGATGTCGGCTGCGTTAGCCCCGAACCTTCGATGCAGCCGCTTCGCGAGGTTTGGCGAATAGGGCGATCAGCGCGCGAAGAAGCTCGGCCAGCCTAAGGCCCTCGCCCGCGCCTCCATTTGGGAGTCCGCGTGGAAGTTGAAGCGATAATGCCTCCAGGCGTCGAGCCGAGAGTAGCGGCCCTCGCCCAAGAGAACCAGCGTAAAGCCCGCCGCATGCACGATTTCCGGCTGGCCGGCGCGATAGCTGCCATTGGGAAAGGCATAGACGCTCGGCGCGAAGTTCAAGCGCTCGAGAAAATACTCCCAGCATTTGCGAGCGTCGTCCTGGAGATAATCGTCGCTTTCCGCCGCCATGGTGGCGTGCTCGAAGGAATGCGCCCCGAATTGATGAGAGCCGGCGAGTTGTCGGACGTCCTCGATCGTCATCATCGGCGACGGTCGGAAGTTGTCGAGTTGCTCAATCTGCGGCTGCAGCCGAGAAAATTGCGCCTTCTGCTCGGCGATCGGCTGCGCTTTGAACACAGTCGAGCATGTCAGGCAGGATCGCGCGCGATTGTCCGGATCGGCTCCCGCCGGCAGACCGGGAAGCGGAATCTCTCGCAAGAGCGTAGCGGGCGCGCAGTTGATGAAGTCTTGCAAGATGACGTTCAGCGGCGGGCGCCCGCTCTCGATCGCCCCGGGGACGACGTTTTGGTTGACTCGAACCCGATGCTTTTCGAGGAGAGGCGCCGCGATGTCGATGAAATCCTTGTAGCCGTCGTCGAAGGAAATGACCATCGGCGGCTTGTCGCTCGCGGGCAGGCGCGAGAGCTCATCGAAGCCGACCAGCGAGAACCTCTGTTTGAGCCAGGGAAGCAGCTCGTCGAAGAGGCTAGCGCTGATGGAGGCGCAGCTTCCCCGGCCTTCCGTGACGCGATGCAGATTGAGAATCGTCAGGGCGCCGGAACGGGAGAGAGCGCTGAGTTTTATCTTGACTGTCAGCTCTTGCTGCAGCCCCCAGCAGACCAACCTTTTTACAGTCTGTCTCACCGAGCCAGCCCCCACGTTCGCGTTGCTTTTCAAGGCTTAGACGCTCCCTCGCATCCGCACAGCAGCGGGTCTACTGTCGATTTTGACAGTGATCCCCGCAGCTACCGCGATGGCGCTGAAGGTAAATCGCCTCAAGAATATACACGCAAATTACTGAGGTATGAACTTATACGAAATGTTTGCATTTCGTATTAAGTTTAATAGCAACGGATCAGGCTAGAAAGATTATGTCTACAAACGGTAGATGGCGGCTTTCCCCAAGTCAAGAGCGACGTAAAATTGAAATACGAGCTCGTTGTTACGTACGTACACGCCAATCGCACGGATATGAAAAATCAGTCGGTTATCTATTACAATAATGCTACAAAACTGACGCGATAAGCCTTCTCCGGCGGCGGGAGCGTCTCGTCAGGGTGATTTCGCAACCCCTTTTCGATGGCGAGGGCGAGGCAAGCGCGCGGAGGACTGCCGTGACGGGCCTACGTTCAACCATTCGACTGGGGGCGAACTAAGGAAACTCTGCTTGGACGCCGACGACCCCAAAGCTGGCATGGCGCAGATTTTCGCTCTCTACCCTTCTCGCCAAACAAAAGGAGAGTTAACGGTGTAACCGGCCCGGCCGTCAGGCTGCCCGGAGCGCCCGCTTCGTGATTCGAGGGAGGAAGGCAAGCATGCGTCGCCTGCTCACTGCGTTTTTCATAGCGGTTGCAATTGCCCCCGCATCGCGCGCGCAAGGCGCGGCTGAACCAGCCTATGTATTGGAGGCGGAGCACAATTACCGACAGGCGCGCGCGGAATTGAAGGCGGCGCAGAACGCTCTCGCCCAAGTCAAGCAAGAGGAGGCGCGGCTCGGTCGTCAGGCGATGCGGCGGCACGGACAGTGGATCGAGCCCACGAAGCTGTGGCATAGTAAATTGGCGGCGCGACAAAGGCTGGCGCTCGCGCAGCAAAACTTCCGGCAGTCGTTCGTGGATCTCAATAGCGCGCGCGACGCCGCCCGACGCGCGAAGGTCGGGCCCGTGCCGGAGCCCGAGCCGATGACCCCGTTTTGGGAGCTTTGGTGACGCACGGCTCAGGGGGATGCAGGATCGAGGCGTGTTTTTTCGCACAGCCGCACCGGCGGACAACATCTACTTTCTAGGTATGTTCCAGTGGCTCATGCGAGGGAGGAAGAAATGACCAGGCCGGGCTATCTCAAACAGTGCATCTTCATCGCCCTCGTGATGCTGGCCGCCTCCATCGCCTACGTCGAATCAGCGCCAAGATATCTGAGCGACACCGGCGTTGAAGCCGTCTTGAACTAGGCGATGCTCGGGGAGGCTTCCTTACGAAGGCGCCAAGCGCGGCGCGCGATTGCGATCATCGGGCGGTTCTTGCCGCCGTTTGGCTCTCGATCGCGACCGAGTCCCGAGGATGTCGCGATTTGATCGGCGGATCGTCGAAAGACACCGAGAAATAATCGACTTTCAATCGCTTCGCCTCCGCCGTCACGCGCAGAAAACCAGCATTCATGACATCGTAGCTCTCGAGCCGAACCGTCGGCAGCGAGGTCGTGAAAGGAAGTGGGTCGACGACCAGCCCCCGTTGCAGCTTATGAAGCGAACGCGACGAGTTCGCAAAGCCGCCGCCGCCAGCGACGATGTAAGGCAGGACCTTTCCCTCGAAATCACGAGAAAATCTTTGGTAGGAATGGACATGACCCGAAAGGACGAGGTCGGGAATCCGGCCGCTGGAGAGGAAGGCGGAATCCAGCGCTGACTTTATCTCAACGTATCCGCCATGAGTTTCGTCGAGCGAAAAGCAAGGATGATGAGCCGCGACGATAAGCCATTTGTCGGACGGGGCGTCCTTTAAGCGCTCCACGAGCCAATCTCGTTGTTGCTGTTCGCCGCGCCGGTCCAATTGTCCGTCAATGTTCGAATATAGTCCGATGACATGAACAAAGGGAGCCTCAAGCACCCAGTAACAATACGGCTGCGTCATCGTCGACCGATATTTGAAGAGCCGCTTTGGCAGGGGGCCGCAAAAATTCTGCATGAAGCCATCAAGCGACGGTTCGATCAGCAAATCGTCGCGTCCCACGACTTCACCGTCGTGATTCCCAGGAATAGCGAAGACGGGTGCGTCATAATATTGATAGGGTTCGTAAAACTGTGCGACGTACTGGCTGCTTTCGCCACTCAGATAGACGATGTCTCCAAGGTGGAAAAGAAACCTCGGTCGTTCTCTCTCGTCCGCATCGGCAATCTGCTCTTGCATGGCCGCAGCGACCGCGTTTTGCGTTTCGTTGCCATGAATTCCCCCGGTATCGCCGAGCGCATGAAACACCAGAGCGGCCGCCTTTTCCGATTGGTCGGTGACGCCGGGAAGAACGGCTTCCAATGCAAGACTAAATCTCGTTCCGCCGAAAGGAGGCGGGGACTGGAAGCGGGGCTCCTCGGGAAAATTCGTGACCGGATTGCCGATTTCGGGCGCAACCTTCGCGAAGGCTGAGCCCTTGACGTCCTTGTTCACGACAAACCCTCCTCCAAAGCTCTAATCAAGAGCGGGAAATTGGAGCGCGATGACGACAACCAGGAGACGGTCGGGCGAGCGTAGGCGCTTTTGCATCCCCGCGATTAGGAATTTATTATTCCGCCGATGGCTACGATTGCCAATGAGCCGAAACGTGGCGCGCCAAAACGCGTTTGTTGCCTGGGCAGCATCAACGTAGACGTCACTTTGCGCTTGGATCGTCTCCCGGAGCAACATGAAAAGCTCGTGGCGCAAGAGGCCCGCGTCGGCGGAGGCGGGTCCGCCGCCAACACGGCGGTATGGCTATCGCGTCAAGAATTGAGCGTCGAGATGCGCGGCTGGCTCGGAGACGATGCTCTTGGAATGCTCGCGCTTGCCGATCTTCGAGCGAACGGCGTCGATACGCGCGCCGTCAAACTGCTGCCGATCGCATCGCCGATCGCCGTTTGCCTCTCGCCGCCCGATGACAAAAGGATCATCATCAGTCCCATCGTCGAGGCGCCTTGGACACCCTTTGATCTCGGCGACTTTTACGAACGCGTCGATTGGCTGCACACGACCCATGACGAGGCGGCCTTCCTGCGCCATGCGAAAAGCGCTGGCGGCAAGCGGGGAACCCTTCTGTCGCTCGAATTGGACGGCCGCTACGATCCCGCTCTGCCCCGCATAGCGGACTATCTTTTCACGAATGCCGACGAGTTGGCGCGCCGGCTGGGCACAACCGACCTGGCTGGCTTCATAACGGAAAAGCACGGGGCGGACCCAGCAACCTGGTTCGTCACGCAAGGCATGGACGGCGCGATGATCATAGGCGGCGGCAAGGTCGAGACCGTCACGGCCCTTCCAATCGAACCCGTTGACCGCACTGGCGGGGGCGACGCCTTCAACGCCGGCGTCATCGCCGCGCTCTTGTCCGGCGCAGATCCACAATCGGCCGCGATGGCGGGCCTTCGGCTCGCCGCGCAGGCACTGAGCCGTTTGGGCGCCCATTGAGTCCATGAAGAGACTTCGGCCAAGCCCGCCTTGCGCGAGGAGGGGAACATCCAGAGTGGATGCTCCCGGCATCAACCGCGGTTTTAAACGCCAGCGCGCAGAAAGGTTGAGGAGAGGGCCGTATCAATCCTTCTCTTTGTCGTCGTCGTCTTCATCCTCGTCTTCGTCGTCTTCGTCTTCGTCGTCCTTTTCCTCGTCCTCGTCGTCCTCGTCGTCCTCGTCCTCTTCCTCGTCGTCCGTGTCGTCGTCTTCCGCTGTATCTTCAGCGCCCTTCCCCCGAGCCTTCTCGAGCTTTTTGAGATCGTCTCTCAGTTTGTCGATGAGAGACGGCATCGATTCCACGACCTTTTCGAGGCCTTTGGTCACCGGTTCCTCAGAACCGATGTCGAGCATTTCCTGGCCGCGACGGATGGCCTCGCGAGTTTGTTCGATCGCTCCTTCCAGTTCCTGAGTGCTGAGTTTGCCGTAAGCCATGAGGTTCCTCCTTGGGCCGATTCCCTTGGGAATGACGCGCAACTGAAAGGCTTGCACACCCCCATAACGCGCGTGCGACGAGGCTCACGTCTCTAGCTGTCGCGTCTCCGCTCGAGTCAGGCCGAGGGACCCGGCCCCCACTCTTACCCTTGCTCGAGATCGGCATAACTCATTGTTCTAATATAAAGATATGTTGAAGTACGGTCGCCTGCGCGCCGAAACGAGTCCCTGTCGGCTTCCCCTTCTCACGGCGCGTTCGAGGCGAAGGTCGTCATCGGTCGCGACCCGATAACGACACAAGACAGTTCGAATTCAAAAGCGCGGGCTGGCGAGCGCCGCGCGATGCGCCGAAGGCAAAATTTGCGCGAATTCGCCGCTCAACTCGTCGAGGGCGAAGAGGCTCGCATCCTCGATGCCAAAGAAGGCCCCGTGAAGCGTGAGGCTTCCGGCCCTTTCCGCTTCGGCGACCTTCTCGAAGGTGCGCAAATTGGCGAGCCCCTGCTTGATCGACTCGCGCGCGAGACGATCAGCGTAGGCTTGGTCGAAAGTGGGGGGCGGCGGGGCGATCCCCCCCGCGGCTTTCGTGAGCATCGAGATCCAGTTGCCGATATAATCCTCCTTGGCGAGGACCGGCTTGCCGGCGTATTGCTCGAGGAAAGCGCGGACGCCGCCGCAGCGCGCGTGGCCGAGCACGACGATCTGACTCACCCGCAAATTCGACACCGCATAGTCGATCGCGGCCCAGGAGCCGTGATGGTAGTCATTCGACGCATGCGGCGGCACGAGATTGGCGACATTGCGCACGTCGAAGATTTCCCCGGGCTCGGCGTCGAAAATCTCTTCGGGCGTCACGCGCGAGTCGCAGCAGCCGATGACGAGCGTATGCGGGTGTTGGCCGCTTTGGGCGAGCTCGTGAAATTTCCGCCGCTCGCTCTGGAACCGCCCGGAAAGAAAGCTCTCATAGCCTTCGAGAAGAAGGGGGCTGAGCAGGAGCGTCTGGCGTTCTTGAGCGACCATGCCTTCACCCGGATTTCAGGAGGGACGCGGACTGATTGAGCGGATCGCTGTTCGCAACAGAGAGCATGATGGCGGGAAGGCCGAGTACCGCGCGGAACCTTTGCAGCATCTTGATCGTCTGCGGATCCATGTCATCGACCGAGCCCGCGATGAATTCCACGACGGCGATGGCGTCCTTGCGCTCCTTTTCTTCCGACAGGAGAGCCGGCAAGGCCTCTATGGCGCGGTCCAGCTCGAACTCGACGATGATCGACTGCTCCCGCAGCAACGCCGCCCGGCGCTCCGCCCCGAGCGATGCGAAGGGCTCATCCTTCGATAGAACCGTCGCCGCTCTCTGCAGTCGGTCGCGCCGCACGGAGCCGGGCGACTCCTCGAGCATAACAAGCATGCGGATAACCGCCTCCTCGAAGCCGCCGCGATCAACTCCGAGCAGGATCGCCTGCACTTCGGGCAAGAAACGAAGCTCCTTCGGATCCTTGCGCGTGCGCTCGAAAGCGTGGGTCGTCGCGACCCACGTCATGAACGGCGAGCCATAAATCAGAAGGAACATCGCTTCATAAGTGGCGTCGCGCAGGTCGCGGCTGAAATCGATCGCCTGCAAGAGTCCTGACGCCCACCATTTCTCGAAGGCCAAAAACGGATTGGCCGGGTCCGCGGCTTTACGGTCGGCGAGGACGTGCTTCGCCGCCTCCTGAACCGGCCGCATAGCGAGATTCTGGCTGGAGAACATCAGGCGCGAGACGCGTTCGGGATGCGTGGAGCTCAACATCTTGGCCGTATCGGACGTGACCATCCCCTGGATCAGCGGCCGCAGAGAGAGGTCATAGAGCTCCACGGCGAGCTCCGACAGCCGAGCGACGGCGGCGAAGCCCACTTCATCCGATCGGTCATTGTCGTCCAACGCCAAGAGGTCGGCCAATTTTCGCTCCTGGAAGTTCACAAGAAAACGCGCGTCCACACCGTCGCCGATCTGCTCGTCGATTGTCATCTCATAGAGGCCCGGCGCCAGAGCCTCGATCGTCTTCATCGTGGACGCGACTTCCGCATGTTCCTTTTTCGCGATGCTCGAGGAAACGAAGATGCCGAGATGGCCGGTCGTTTCATGGACCATATAGATGATCCGTTGGCCCCGGATTTTGATCTCGTGCTCGTCGGCGTAAGTGTCGACGATCCAATTGAGCGCCTGCTGGGGAGGGGTGATGTTGTCGGCGAGGCTCGTGAACACGATGATCGGCGATCGGATGGCCTTGAGATCCAGCTGGCGTCCCCGCTCGATTCGCGCTTCGCCGCGCGCGAGACGATTGCCAACGAAGAGCTGCTCCACGAGCCAACGGATTTCCGCTTCATTCATGAAATGCAGGCCGCCCCACCAGCGCTCAAATTCGAGGAACGTCTGCCGGTCGCGATCGACATTCGCAAACAGGTCGTAGTATTTGCTGAAATAATTTCGCCCCGGGTTCAGCATTCCGAAATTCGAGACGAGATGGACCCCGTCGAACTCCCCGTTCCCCAGGTCAGCGAGCATCAGGGCGGGCAGCGCGCCGCCGAACAGGCCGCCGTAATACCGCATCGGATTTTCGCCGACGCGCCCGGACCAGTAAGCGACCGGCGCGCCGTTGATGATCAGCGGACCGCTGATGTCGGGGTTAGCGGCGGCGAGGATCATCGTCGCCCAGCCGCCCTGGCAATTTCCGACGATGATCGGCTTGGATGTGTCAGAATGACGCCGCCGAATTTCGCCGACGAAGGCGGCCTCCGCCCGCATGACGTCGGCCAGGGTCTGACTGGGTTCCGGGTGGGGCCGAAAGACGAGAAAATAAACCGGGTGCCCATCGCGCAGAGCGACTCCGACCTGGCTGTCCGCTTTGAAGCCGCCGATTCCCGCTCCATGCCCCGCCCGGGGATCGATGATCAGATAGGGGCGCTTCCAGTCGAAAACCTCCAAGCCCGGCGGCGGCTTGATGCGCAAGAGCACATAATTGACGGGTCGCGCCAGCTCACGGCCGTCCAGGACGACCTCGCTCTCATAGACAAGAACAGGCGGCTCGCCGGCCGCTTCATGGATGAGGTCGTTGTCGCCGCGTTCCCGCAGCGTGTCGAGCGTGAGCACCGCGCGCTGCCACGCGTCGACTCCATAGTCCTTTGCGGATGCGGGCAGTCCGCCCCCCTTCGCCGCAGCCGCGAAGCGCTGCTGCACGGCCTGCGCCGTGGACCAATGCGCGCGGAGGCGTCCTCCGTGCTCGTTGGCCAATTTTTCAAGGCGCCGCGCGTAGCCCGTCAACGCCCTCTGAAACGTGGCCGCCGAGATTTCCTGCTCTTCGATCAAGCGCTTCGGTAGGGTCTCGAGGTTGAACCGCGGCGTCACGATCTACATCCTTGCGTTTGACGGGTCGGCGCGCGCGTCGAGCCATCTCTGCGTCTGCGTGAAGACGGGAGAAGCTTCCCTCGCCTTTTGGCGCGAAATTCCTGAGGCCATGCGCCATTAGGTGAGCGCGCCGCTTTCCGCGGTCGGCGCCGCTCGTCTCTCGAAGCGCGCGGGACCGGTTCGATTACGCGCGTTCGCGCGACATCCGTCGGAAGCCCATCCGACGCCGTATTTTCGCCAGCGTAAGTGACAAACCGGTGACCCCGCTTTGATCGGCGGACGGCGCCAACTCGAAGCTGCGGATGCAGGGTCGGGGAAGGCCCCCCGGCCGGCGAGTGAAAGCCTCAAGCCTCGCGCGTCCCGTCGCGGCCTTTTTTTTCACTCTGCGTCTGCGCGATGACCTGATTGAGCGCCCCGCCGTATAGCAGCATCGCGGCGAGCCAGTTCAAAAAGATGACCGCGATCATGATCGACGCGAGGCCGGCGTAAGTGGCGACGTAGCTTTCGAGGGAGCTCGCGAGGAAAGCCCCGAAAGCGGCGCCGAATCCAAGCCAGGCCGCCATCGTGACGAAAACGCCGGGCGCGATCATCCGCAGAGAGCGCTTTCCCGCCGGCAGATATTTGTGCGTGATGACGAGCACGAGGAGAATGACGGCGGAGGAAACGCCGTAGCGAACGGGCGTGTAGAATTTCGCGAGTTCCCGCGCGGTTTCGGGCGCTGCTGCTTGCAAGTGAAGCCATATCAGCGGCGCCACCACCATCAGAAAGGTGAAGGCGAGGAGAGCGATCGCGGCCATGAGCACGAAGAGGATCGCCTCAAGCCGCAGCAGCCACCAGGGCCTCGCGTCGCGCAACGCATAGGCTCTGTTGAGGCCGGTGCGCAGCGCCTCGACGCCGCTCGCGGAAAAATACAGCGACAGGAGCCCGCCGATCGTCAGCAGTCCGCCGCGCGCCGTGGTCAGGACCCGGTGAATTTCTGCGGCGAGGGGGCGGGCGATATCCGGCGGCCAGGCGTCGAAGAGCAACTCAGCCGCTTTGTCGGCGATCTCGGGCGTGCCGAAGAAGCCGGCGACCGCTCCAACGAAGATCAGGAAAGGAAAGACTGAGGTGAGGACGGAGAGCGAAATATGGCTTGCAATCGGCCAGCCGTCCTCCGTCTCGAATTTGAGATAGGCCGCGTAGGCTAAATTCATGAGGCGAAACATTGGAGCTCGTACGGGGCGGCGCGCTTGGAGGACGAGGCCCATATGGGCTCAGGATCGCGTGGCGGCAATACTTTGCCGATCTGCCTCGCGTCGAGCCAGAAATGTCACCCTCTCTTAGGCGAAGCCGTCTCTAGCAGCGCCTCAAGCTCACCTATGTCGGCTGGTTTCGTGAGGTGCGCGTCGAAGCCGGCTTCGTTCACGCGCCTGCGCGCCTCTTCCTCTGCCCAACCGGTCAAGGCGATGAGCAGCGCGTCCCTTCCGACAGGCAGCTCGCGCATGCGCCGGGCGGTCTCGTAGCCGTCCATGCCGGGCATGCCGACGTCGAGGAACACCACTTCCGGCGCGAACTCGGCGCAGACCGCGAGACCTTCCGCCCCGCTGCGGGCCACCCGCACGTTCGCGCCCAACATTCCGAGCAACAGCGCAAGACTGTCGGCGACGTCGTGATCGTCGTCGACGACAAGCACCCGACGGAAGGATCTTGCTCCGCATGCCTCGGTTCTTTCGGGCGAAGCCGTCGCCTCCGCCCCCTTGGATAGCGGCAGGCGCACGACGAAACGGGCTCCGCGCCCTTCGCCGTCACTGTGAGCCTCGACGGTTCCGCCGTGCAGCTCAACCAGGCTTCGCACGAGCGCGAGCCCAATGCCCAAGCCTCCCTTGAGGCGGGCGCGCCTCTCGCCGGCCTGCACGAAGAGATCGAAGACGTGCGGCAGAATGTCCTTGGTGATGCCTGTGCCGGTGTCGGCTACGGTCACGACCGCCCAGCCGTTCTCATGCTGCGCCAAGATCTGGACGCGACCACCTGGATCGGTGAATTTGGCCGCGTTGCTCAGCAGATTCGCGAAGATTTGGGTGAGACGGACCGGATCGGCGTCGAGCGGCGACGGCGCATCGGGCAGCACGACACTAAGCTCGAGGCCGCCCGCGTCGATCAGATCGCGGATCATGTCGACAGCATAACCGATCACGGTCGCGAGGTTCACCCGCTCCTTGCGCAGATCAATTTGACCGCGGCTGATGCGCGAGATTTCCAACAGAAGGCTTATTCCCCTGGCTCCGGTCCCACAAAATGCAGTGACAAGGGCCATCCCGGATGTTAGAACAAATAGCGAACGCACTGCTTTCCCCGAGGTCCGTGTGATGGCCGATTTCCCCACCTCTCTCCTCGACTTCCAACGCCGTTTCGCCGATGACGCGGCTTGCGCGGCGTGGCTTGACAAGGCGCGCTGGCCCTCAGGCTTCCGTTGTCCCGCCTGCGCCCATGAAAAGGGCTGGCCGCACGGCGGAAAGCGCTTCACTTATGAGTGCGCCAACTGCGGCAAGCAGACCTCTGTCACGGCGGGGACGATCATGCACGCCTCCAAGCTGCCTCTGACCGTCTGGTTTTGGGCCGTCTATCTTATGGCCACGCACTCCAATGGCGTCTCGGCGCTACAGCTGCAAAAGCAGCTGGCGCTCGGCTCCTATAAGTCGGCGTGGCTGCTGTGCGCCAAGCTACGCCGGGCCATGTGCGATCCAAACCGCAATCCGCTCGGCGGGCTCGTCGAGGTCGACGAAACGGAAATTCCCTTGCGTAGTAAGGACGACCCGCTCACCGGCGGCGGCGGTCGCTCCGCTCAAGGCAAAATGCTCGTCGCGGGCGCGGTCGAAATCGGCGACGGCGGGCCGGGCCGTATTCGTCTGGCCGCGATCCGCAACTTCTCCGCCGCGTCGCTGCATGGTTTCATCGGCGCCCACGTGGAGAAAGGCGCGACGATCAAAACCGATGGCTGGGCGGCTTATCCGGGCGTTCCCGATGTCGTCCATGAACCTCACGTGGTCGGGAGCATGGCCGCCCATGTCCTGCTGCCCTGGACCCACCGCGTGTTTTCCAACCTCAAGACATGGGCGCTCGGCGTCTATCACGGCCTGCGCAGGCCGCATCTGCAATCCTACCTCGACGAGTTCGTCTTTCGCTTCAACCGCCGCCGTTCTCGCCACGCGGCCTTCAGCTCGCTGCTGTCCATCGCTCTCGCGGCAAAACCAATCACCTACAATATGTTGATCGAACCGGAGCCAGCGGCATAAGCCTTTCCAACAGATCATCGACCAGGCGGATGAGATGGTCCACCTGCCGCTCCATCATCCCTTGGACGCGCTCCGCCTTGTCCGCCTGTCCCCCTGTCCTGCGAAGCACTTGCAACCCATTGCGGATCGGCGCGAGTGGATTACGCAGCTCGTGTGCGAGGACCGCGATGAACTCGTCCTTGCGGCGGTCCGCTTCCTGTAGCTTTTCGCTCGCTTCTTTCAATCGATCTTCAGCGACCATGCGGTCGGTGTCGTCAATCGCGACGCCGGCGACCAATTTCTTTCCGAAATTGCTCAAGATCGCGAACTTGCTCGCGAGAAAGTACCGCGTCATCCCGCGCTTGTCGTGTACAGGCTCGATGGTCGTGACGCCGGATGCGCTGTTGAAGGCGGCGCGATCATTTTCCATGAACACCGCCGCCGTTTCGGCGTCGAATATTTCCTGGTCCGTCTTGTCCAGGATCCCATCCAGCGGCTTGTCGACGAAATTAAGAAAGGCCTGATTGACGAAGACGTAGCGCCCCTGTTCGTCCTTTATCCAAGCGCATGCCGCCAGCTTTTGCATGAACAGCGAAAAGCGTTCTTCGATCTCGCGGAGCGCGTCTTCGGCGCGCTTCCTTTCCGTGATATCGCGCAAAATCACCGTGAAAATGCGCTTGTCATCCACGGCGAGCTGCGAGATCGAGGCTTCAATCGGAAATTCCTCACCATTGGCTTTAAGAGCGCGCAGGACGCCCAGCTGTTTCATGGCGCGCGCGGTCACGCCGCTCTCGCCGAAGCGCCTGACGTGGTCACGATGCCCCGTGCGGAAACGCTCCGGGATGAAGCGTTCGATCGAAGCGCCAATGGCCTCTTCGGACTTGCATCCGAACATCGCCTCTGCCGCCGCGTTGAAAAGCACGACGTTCTGCTCCGCATCGACCGCGATGATGCCGTCCATCGCCGAGGAGACGACTGCGCGGAAGCGCTCCTCGCTTTCGCGCAGGCCTCTTTCGACTTGCCTGCGGGCGGTCACATCCTCGATGGCGATCATTAAACCGCCAATCTCGCCGCGCGTGGTCCGCCAAGGCAACGCCTCCCAGCGCAAATGTTGGACCGCTCCGTTCGCGCGTTGAAAACTATCATCCTCCGCCGTCAAGGTTTCTCCTGCAAGCACGCGGCGGTGGGCCTCCCTCCAGCGTTCGGGAATCTCCGGGAACACCTCGTAGTGGGAGCGTCCGACGATAGGACCTTCGAGCCCGTAATCGTCCAACCAGCGCCGGCTTGCGGCCAAGTAGCGCACGTCCTTATCGAACATCGCCACCGCCGCCGGCGCGTGCGCGACGAAGAGGCGCAGACGCTCCTCGCTTTCGTGCAACGCCGCCTGCGACTCGATCAGGCGCCCCTCCTCCCGCTTGAGGACGGTGATCGCGAAGACGCTCGTCGCGAGGGTCAACACGGCGGCCGCCAGCGCGAACAGGGCCGGCATGAATCCCTGGGGGTAGAGTCCCGCGCGGGCCCCGAACACGATCAACACGCCGCCGAGCAACGGCGCGATCAAGGCGAACGGGAGCAGTCGCCGCAGCGTGCACCAGGTCGCGGGCCGGTCCACGAAAGGGGCGCCCCAGCCAAGCTCGGGGGCGAAGCAAAAGATGCTCAAGGCGACCAAGGTGGAGTTGAGTGCGGTGAGGGGCGAAACGGAGGTAAACGGGCCAAAACCATAGAGCGCGGCGAAATCGTAAGCGTAGCCAGCGAGGCTGAGGTATCCGATCGCGGCTGGCAATGCCGCCAGGGAATGGGAGATGACCATCTTCCGGGCGACGCCTTCCCGTCGGGCGGAGGCCGAGGCGAGCAACCTCAGCGCCGCCCCACCACCGAACAGCGCGAGCGTCGTCGCCGGCGCCATGCGGCCCGGGAACCTCTCCCTTGGCGTGTCGGGGTCCAACGCCAGGAGTTCGTCGATCCGCAACGAAACGCCGGCCGTGTATTCGGCGAGCGTCAGCAGTGCGAGCGCAGCTGCAAACGCCCCCAGTGAAGCGGCGACCACGCGGCGGGTCCGCGTCGATTCGCTCGTGATGACGAGAAGCCCCACGCCGAGGGCGAGGAAGCCGATGGCGGCGTTGGCTTTCATGGTCGCCAGTCGCGGCGCCGCTCCGCCGGTAAAGTGGAACAGCCAATCCGACAGCGCGACTGCGCCTGTGAGGACAACAAGGAGGGGAAGGAGTTGCCGGAGGCGGAGCCCTGGACCTCTGGCCGCGCTTGCGTCTGCAGCAGGGATATCCGCCATGGCTTGTTCACATGCTTGCAGCGTGAAATTAAGCGCGGGAGCAGTTGGGCTCCGACGCCGCTTCGCGGGCGCGTCGTTGTCGATGTTCTTGCTTAACCCCGGTTATCCGGCGCAGCAAGATTAGCGCGCAAGGAAGGACCGCTAGGCGGCGGGAGAGACATTATATGAGCCGTCTTACGCATCAGACCTTTTTCCAGCGACCCAGGTCGCGAAAACCTGCATGTCGCTTGGGTCGAAGGCCACGATGTCGGCTCGATAGCCCGGAGCGAGGCGGCCGAGCCAATGTCCAAGCCCCAGGAAATCGGCGGGCTCGGCGCTGGCGAGTCGCAGCGCCTGCTCGAGCGGCGCTCCCAGAAGCCGTACACAATTTCCGACCGCCGTCGCGATGCCGATCGACGAACCCGCCAGCACGCCCTGCAGAGTCGTGCAGCGGCCATCGCGGACCGTAATCGGCGCGCCTTGCAGATTGAACTCCCGCTTCGCCCCGCCGACCGGCGGCATCGCGTCGCTGACGAGCATGGCGTGGCCGGCGCCGCGCAGCGCGAGCCTCAGCATCGCCGGAGCGACATGCCAGCCGTCGACGATCAACCCGTAATAGGCGCTCTCCTCTTCAAGCGCCGCCGCGACGGGGCCGGGCTCGCGGCTCGAGAGCGGCGGCATGGCGTTGAACAAATGCGTGAAACCGGTGAGCCCTTCCGCCATCGCGGCGCGAGTTTGTTCATAGCTCGCCATGGAGTGGCCGAGCGCAATTCTCGCCCCCGCGGCGACGAGCCTCGCGATGAAGCCTGCGGGCGTCTGCTCCGGCGCCAGCGTCACGAGCAGCGCGCCCTTTTTAAAAGACGTGAGCATGCGTTCGTGATGCGGCTCGGGGCGGCGGATGAGGTCGCGTCGATGCACGCCGGGCTTTTCGGGCGAAAGAAACGGCCCTTCGAGATGGACGCCGAGGACGCCCGGCTCGCGATCGAGCATGATCTCGACGGCGCTCAGCGCCGCCGCCATGACCTCGTCCGTATCGGTGATCAGCGTCGGCAGAATCGAGGTCGCGCCGAACTTCCGATGCGCCGCGACGATTTTCGCGACGCCCTCCGGCGTCGGATCGGCGTTGAACAGCACGTCCCCGCCGCCGTTGACCTGGATATCGATGAAGCCCGGCGCGAGCCAGGCGCCGGGCGGCGCCTCAAACACCTCGATCGAAGCGGGAAGATCGCCGCGCGGCGCAACCGCGGCGATCGTCGAGCCTTCGATCATGACGGCGCTATCGCGGCGCGACCTCGCTCCGTCGAAGACAGTCTCTGCGGCGATCGCATATCGCTCGGCGCTCATCATCGCGTGCGCGTGACTTTCCGCAAATGACGCGGCTGGTCCGCATTCGTTCCGCGCGCCGCGGCGACATGCACGACCATCGCGTAGAAGCTCTGAACGAGGCAGATCGGGTCGATCTCCGGATGATCCGGCGTCAGCGCCGCGAGACGGTCGGGCGTCGCATCTTCGGATGCGGTGGTGAAAAGCTGCGCTCCTTTCGCTCTCAGATCCTCGGCGAGCTGGGCCATTCCTTGCGCGGCGGCGTCGGTCGGCGCGAACATGAGAACGGGATAGCGCGGGGTCACCAGGGCGACCGGCCCGTGCAGAAATTCGGCCGAAGAGAAGGCTTCGGCGTGAAGATCCGAGGTCTCCTTCAGCTTCAGCGCTGCCTCGCGCGCGATTGCCAGTGTCGGGCCGCGCCCGATCGTGACGAGGCTGCTCGCGCCGCTCAGCGCCGCGACGAGGGGGCTCCAATCGAGCTCGCAGGCGGCCGCAAGACGATCGGGCAAGCGCTCTAGCGCGCCGGCCAGCGCCTCGTCCTCCGCCCATAAGGCGGTCAGGCGCGTCAGCGCCGTGAGCGAAGTGATGAAGGTTTTCGTCGCGGGAATGCTGAGCTCCGGCCCAGCCGCCATCGGCAGGACGAATTCGCTGGCCTGCGCCAGCTCGCTCTCCGCATCGTTTGTTATGCAGGCGGTCACGGCGCCGGACTCGCGCGCCGCCGCGGCCAGCTCGATGAGATCGCCGCTCTTTCCCGATTGCGAGACGGCGAGAAAGAGCTGGTCCGCGAGGCGAAGACGCTGGCGGTAAATCGTCGTGATGCTGGGCGCGGCGGCGGCGACGGCGATGCCGAAATGCCGCTCGATGAGATATTTGCCGAAAGTCGCGGCGTGGGCGGAGCTGCCGCGCGCGCAAGTGACGACAACCTGGGGCGGACGCCGCCGCAGGCGGTCGACGAGCGCGGCGAGGACGTCGGCAAGCACATGCTCCTGGCGCCGCACCGCCTCCGGCGCCGCGCGCAGGTCGGAACTCATTTGGACTTCGAGGACGCTCATCCGCTCGTTTTCCCGGGCCCCGCCACCCCCAATCATCTCACAAGAACGCCGGCGGGGCGAGCGGAAGCCCGGCGGATCCAAGGCGCAGCCATCGGCTTGCGCGCGAGCGCAGCCTTGCTTGAATTTCCTGCTATGCTGAACATATGCGGACATCAGGTCGACGAGAGCGCTGATGGATACGGAACGACAAAGCCCCCGCTACGCCAAGATCGATCTCTGGGAACCCGCAGAGATACTCGAAGGAATGATCGAGGGGCAGTTCAGCGCCGTCGCGGCCGTGCGGGCGGCGCGGCCGGCGATCGAAAAGGCGGGGCTCGCGATCGAGCGGCGCCTGCGCGGCCGCGGGCGCCTCGTCTACATCGGCGCCGGGACCTCCGGGCGCCTCGCCGCCCAGGACGGGGCGGAGCTGATGCCGACCTTCGGCTGGCCGCAGGATCGGCTCCTGTTGCTTATCGCGGGCGGGACCAGCGCGCTCCTGCAGGCCGTCGAAGGCGCGGAGGATGAGGAGGCGCAGGCGACCGAGCTCGTGCGCCATCACGCGATCGGGCCCGGGGATGCGGTGATCGCCTTGGCCGCGAGCGGCACGACGCCCTTCACGCTGGCCTGCCTGCGGGAATCGAAGCGACGCGGCGCGCTCACGATCGGCGTCGCCAATAATCGCGGCGCGCCGCTTCTGCACGATGCGGACCATGCGATTTTCCTCGACACGGGCCCGGAGCCCATCGCGGGCTCGACACGGATGAAGGCGGGCACGGCGCAGCGCGTCTCGCTGCTGCTGCTTTCCTCCCTCGTCATGATCTTGATGGGCCGCGTATACGACGGACTCATGGTGGACGTGCAGGCTTCGAACAAGAAGCTCGTTCACCGCAGCGAAAAGATCCTGGCGCGCCTCTCGGGACGGAGCAGCGAGGAGATTCAGGAGTCTCTGGAGCGAGCCGGCGGCAGCGTCAAGCTCGCCTTCCTGCTGCTGCAGGGATACGGCCGCAGAGAGGCCGAGGCGGCGCTCTATCGCGCCGAGGGCCATTTGCGCCGGGCGATGAGCCTGCTTGCGGAAGCGCGCCCGCAAACCCCTGGTCAGAAAGAGCCGCATCACGCGCTCGCGGACCCGGATTACAACAAAATCTAAGCATGCCGGCCTCGCTGAGGCCTGGGCGGCCAAGGTTTGTTCATGGCGCACCCCGACTCTTCGTGTTGACTCTCATTTGACCCAAGACCGACATCGCCCGCTGACGCGCAGTCGGCCGGACCCTTCCGACCGCCCGAGCTCGATGAAGATAGTCTCCATTAACGGCCGCCGAGTACAATGGGCTTCTCGACAAAACTGCCCGCTTCACGGGCGCGTGGATCGGCGGAAAGCGTCGTCAATGTCAATTCGGAGGCTCCGCCAAAAGTTTCCAGCCCTTTGTCTCGGGGTCGGGGCGGCTGCATTGACGCTGACGCTGGCCGCTTGCGTCGCCGACGGGCTCGCGCCCGCCGATCGGCGTCGAGGGGACTTTCTCGCGCTCGCGAGCGCAAGCCCCGGCGATCCGGCTCCCGTGCAAGTCTTCGTCGCCTCGACACGGGAGCGCGGGGGAGACGCCGAGAGAGAGGCTCGTGCGCATTTCGCATTGGTTTCCATCGGCGTGCCGCCCAATCATCGGATCGGGGTCGTCGAACGGTCGAGCTTCGGGGTCAACGACGCGCGTCGAGACTTTACGGTCCTGTCGCGCCGAAGCATGGACGAAGCCGACTTCCTGGGTGAAATGGCTGCCCGGGTCGCGGGCCGCTCGGGCGGAGGTCGCGACGTCCTGATTTATGTCCACGGCTACGATGTGGGTTTGGACGAGGCGCGCTTCCGCGTGGCTCAAATCGCCGCCGACACGCGCTTTCAGGGTGTCTCGGCGCTCTTCACCTGGGACTCCAACGGGCGCAGCGGCCTTCGCGCCTATGAGTTGGACAAGGAGAGCGCGACAATCGCGCGTGACGCGCTCGAGAAGTTGCTCGAACAGGTCGCGCATGCGCCAGGCGTGGGACGCATTCACATCTTGGCGCACTCGATGGGCGCGTGGCTCGCCATGGAAAGCCTGCGCGCCATAGCGATTGCGGGCCATCCCGATCTCGACGGCCGGTTGGGGGAAATCATGCTGGCTGCGCCGGACATCGATCTGGGCGTCTTTGGCCAGCAGATCGCGCGCGTTGGCCCCGAGCATGTCTCGATCTTCGTGTCGAGCACCGATCGAGCCTTATCCCTTTCCTCCCATATTGCCGGCGATCGGCCGAGGCTCGGCGGCCTGGATCCGAGCAACTCCAGGGACCTGCAAGAATTGGAGGCGTTGGGCGTTCGCGTTTACGACACTTCGAGGCTGAATGCGGACCTCATAGGCCACAACAGCTTTGCCGAGGTTCCGGTCGTGGTGGGCGCGATCGGCGCCCTCTTGGCGAGTAGCGGCGGCGATCCAGACAGCGGCGATCGAGGCGCCGCTCCCCCTTCTCCAGCAGAGTTGGCGAGCGAGGGAAACGCAATGGCGGTGCCGCGCCCCTAGGGCAAGCGGCGCAAGACCGCCCCGCCGGTTAGCTGGAAGCGCATAGCGGGCGGCCTTGGGACGCTCGTCCGAACCGGCGAGCGTCAAGAGGCGGCAACGCTCGTGACGGCTCCGCCCACGCGTCCTATTTCAACATTGGCTTAGGAAACTGCGAAGAGCGCGCGCCATGACGATCGTCCTCAATCACACCATCGTTCCTGCGCACAACAAACGCGAGGCGGCGCGCTGGTTCGCGCAAATCGCCGGTTTGCATGCCGACGAGTCGGACGGCCATTTCGCGCCGGTGCGCGTGAATGACACGCTCACCTTGCTCTTCGCCGACGAGGCGTCGTTCGACCAACGCCATTACGCCTTTCATGTCAGCGACGCCGAGTTCGATTCGATCCTCGGTCGGGTGAAGGGAGAGAGGCTGCCCTTTGGAAGCGCTCCCTGGAGCTCGGAGGACGGCAAGCTCAACGATTGGAACGGCGGACGCGGCGTCTACTTCCGAAGCCCCGACGGCCATTTGCTCGAGCTGATGACGGTGGCGCAGTGAACCGGCGCGCGACGCAACAGAGCCTGGCCGGATCGGACGCGCCGGAGCGTCTTCTGGCGGGCCGCGACCGATGATGATGAGAACTATGTCTACGCCGTGGCCTGATAGAGAGTCAGGTTCGGATTTTGAACTTCGCCGCACGAACGAATTTTTCGCCGATCCGGGAATGTGCGGCCTCGGGGCGCAATGTGCGCCTCACTATCAACCTTTTGTTCCATAGTCAGGTTTCACACATTTCTGCGCCCGGCGATGGCCGAGCCGTCTGCAAGTTCATTGGCCGCGGCGGGCTAGAGCCGCATCATAGCCGCCGAGGGCGAGATAGGCTCTGCCGGACCGAATCCGCTTCCCATGCCGAGCGCCGCGTGATAGGTTACATGTAACTATATTGGGGGACCGAGTCATGGTGCAGGCGAGAGGCGCAAAGCCGACGCGCTTGAAGGTGCAGGAGCATCGCGACCGGCTGCGCGCCCAAGGCCTGCGGCCGATCCAGATTTGGGTGCCAGACGTGCGCGCATCGTCTTTCCGGGCGGAGGCGCACCGACAATCGGCGGCGGTGGCCGCGAGCGCCCACGCGGTGGAGGACCAAGCGTTCATCGACGCGGTGTCCGACTGGGACGATGAATGAGGCGGGGAGACATCTGGACCGTCTCTGGCGGCAAGGACTATGTGGGCAAACCGCGCCCCGTCGTCATCGTGCAGGACGACGCCTTCGACGCGACGGACTCGATCACGGTCTGCGCCTTCACCACGGACCCCACCGAAGCGCCGCTGTTCCGGCTGCCGGTGGAGCCAAACGAGCGCAACGGGCTGCGTTCCTCCTCCCGGCTGATGGTGGACAAGATCACCACCGTGCCGAAGTCCAAGGTCGGCGAGCGGATCGGCCGGCTGGATGACGAGGACGTGGTCCGACTCAACCAGGCTGTGATGGTGTTCCTCGGTCTGGCGGCGTCGCCGAGAACGAGCCGGAAAGGGGAATTTCGATCAACTGTTCGGGCCGGACCGATGACCTAACAAGGAGACTATTCCCATGACCGTGCCGCTGCGCGCCGCCTTTTACCTGCGCGTCTCGACGGCGCGGCAGAACACGATGTTTCGATTCCCGACCAGAAGCGAGTCCCGACTGCTCCAAACGATTACAGCGAAAAACAGCGTAAATTCGGTGCCCATTCAAGGACTGAAATGGCGGAAGGGGTGGGATTCGAACCCACGATGGAGTTGCCCCCACGGCGGTTTTCAAGACCGCTGCCTTAAACCACTCGGCCACCCTTCCCTGCTTTTCTCTATGGCGGCCCCGATTGCCGCGTCAACTTTCCGCACGGCGCGTTGCTGCATGGCGAGGGGGCTTCGGCCTACCGGTCGAGCGTAGTCGCGTCGCCGCTTGGCGGCTGAGGAGTCATTTCGCTGCTTTGGCCCCGGCGGCTGAAGACGGGGCGCCGCCTGGTTCCCTGCGTCAAACGCTTGGGGCCACGATAAAACACGCGTCGCCGGCTTCCTCCGCCTGCGCCTCCTCTTCGTGATAGTTTTCGATATGCGCGCCCGGCGGCCCGCGGCGGGCAAGGCGCGCGAAGTCTTCGAGCGCGGTCGCTTCGCCAGCGACGAGCGCTTCGACTTCGATCCAGCCGCGATTGCGGGCGAATCCCGAAAGCTCGAGCCGCGCCGCCGCATGCGCGAGGAAGGCGCGAAAGCCCACGCCTTGCACGCGTCCGCTCACGATGATGCGCAACGCCTTATGCGTCATGAGGAACCGCCAGATTGTCGATCAGCCGTGTCGCGCCGAGCCGCGCCGCCGCGAGCAGCCGGATCGGGCCGTCGCGCCGGCTGACGATTTGCGACAGCGTCTTGGCGTGGCGCGCCTCGAGGTAATCGACGACGAAACCCGCCTCAGCTAGCTCAGCGCTCGCGCGCGCCAGCGTCGCCTCGATCGCCTCGCCCGCGCCGATGCGCCGCGCCGCCTCGTCGAGCGCGCGATGCAAGGCCGGCGCCGTCGCGCGCTCAGCCTTGGAGAGATAGACGTTGCGCGAGGACATCGCGAGACCGTCGGCTTCCCTGAGCGTCGGCGCGCCGCGAATGTCGGTCGCAATGTCGAGATCGCGCGCCAGCCGCTCGATGACCAGCAACTGCTGATAGTCCTTCTCGCCAAAGACGGCGACATCGGCCTGCGCCTGGTTCAGGAGCTTGGCGACGACCGTGGCGACGCCGCAAAAATGCGTGGGGCGGAAGCGATCCTCGAGCTCGGCGCGCGCCGGTCCGTCGACCTCGACGCGCGTCGAAAAGCCGGGCGGATAGACCGCCTCCAGGGTCGGCGCGAAGCAAAGGTCGGCCTCGACGCTTGCGAGCTTCCCCAGGTCCGCAGCGAGCGTGCGCGGATATTTCGCGAAATCCTCGGAAGGGCCGAATTGCGCAGGATTGACGAAGATCGTCACCACCACGCGCGCGGCGTGGCGACGCGCTTCGGTGACGAGCGAGAGATGGCCGTCATGCAGCGCCCCCATCGTCGGGACGAGCGCGACCCTCTCGCCCTTGCCGCGAAAAGCCTTGATCCGCTCGCGCAGCGCCGGCACGGAAGGGGCGACGGGAACCTCGTTCATGATGCGGCTCGCTTATAGGCTTGCGAGAGTTGCTGCAAATAGGCGATGTGCGCCCGCGGCAGCTCCCAGTCGACCGACGCGGCGAGGATCGTTGCGAAATGATCCGCCCGCGGCGCCCCGGCCGACGTCTCGGCGCCGACATAGACCAACGCATGGGCGGAGCCCGTCGGCTCGCGCAGAACCGGCGCGAAGATCTTGCGGTAAAGCCCGCGTCCGACCTCTTCATACCGATCGAGCGCGCCGACGTCGCTTGGCGCAAGCTCCCAAAGCACGCCATGCACGCAAGCTCTCGGATCGCGCATGACGCTCGCCGCGCCGCAAGCCATGAAGAACAGGCGATGGCGAGCGAGCCGGGCGCGACCCAGCGGGCGCGAGCGCGGACAGCGCTGCGTCATGGCGCCCCGGTCCATGTTGGTTCCGTAAGCGAAATAAAGCGGCATTAGGTAGCAAGCTCACCTTTTTCTAGATCAACGGCTTATCGGAAACGTGCGACAATGCAAGCATGAAGCGCGCCCGCACAACTACCTTTGAGCACACGATCTCCGGTTTGCTGACAAAGCGAGCGGACCTCTTCAAGGAAGAGGGCCAGATTCATGACCAGCTTGCCGAGATTGGCAACGATGTTCGGGCGATTGATCGCGTTTTGGCGTCACTTGGGTATGAGGGTGAAGCCGACGCTGAAATGCCGCGGCGGCGCGAAGTCCTCTATGGAATGGGCCAACTGTCGCGGGCCATCCTCGACGCGATCAGGACGGCGCCAGGGCCTATTTCAAGTCGAGAATTGGCCAAGATCGTCATGTGCGCCAATGGCTACGACCCTGGCGACACGAAGGCCCTAAACGAACATGCGCGCCGCGTCTCAAAGGCCATGTGGTGGCTTATGAGGCGCGGCCTCGTGCAGGGCTTGAAGATTGACGGTGCAACGCTGTGGTCTCGCAAGACCCGCGAGACTGGAGGCTCCTAACAGAGCACATGCGGCGGGTGAGCAAGGAGCCGCCGAATCTCAAAGGCGAGGGGCTTGTGAAGGGCTCGTTTGGTAAGCGCGGCAACATAAGTTTGGCACGGACAGCTCTTAATCACCCTTCATTTGAAGAAGAGGTTCCATAAGAGCGTGCATAGCCCGGTCAGCACGCCAACTCCGGCCAGTGATCTGTTTATGATCTTCTCTCGGCGGTCTGATTGAGCCATATTTATCATCATAGGCTCGCACGCGCGAATTGCCTGAAACATGCTAACAAGATTTGGTAAATCTACGTTCTCGATTGATGAGTATATAATTTCTCTATTTTGCCTGTTACCGCGCGACCTTGCTATTTTATTGCGTATAGATTCAAGCGCCGCATAAAATTCAGGGAATTTTGCATATGCCTTCAATATAGCCTCATATCTTATCTTCGTGACCATTATTTCTGTATCTTTAGCCATTTTGGCCGTAGCTACGTCAATCGCGTCATGTCGGGCTCGTAAGCAGTCAAAGCGTGCGTCATTGAGAAAGCCGCGGGCATCTTCCTCTGACCCGCTCGAATCCAATGTCTGGACGAGCCTCTTGCAAAATTGTTAGAGATTGGCGCGGGCGATGAGGCGATATAGATAGGCTTCCTCATGTGGATTGCAAGTATTATTGTGTAGAATATTGCGCTTTCATTTAAAAGTTGTTGGATTATGATTTCGAATCGAACTACGCGCCGTGGCGACGGACCACATGACTGACGATCCTCTCGACGCCATGTGGGCGCGCTGGAATCACATACAGGCCTCGCTTTTCCCTTGGCTTCGCGAGGAAGTCGAGCCGATGACCGAACAGCTCGGGCGGCTCATCACCATCCTCGAGGTGATCGGTCTCCAAGCCTTCGTTCCAGAGCCGCCGCGAGGCCCGGGCCGCCCACCCGAGGATCGCCGCGCCCTGGCCAGATGCTTCGTCGCCAAGGCTCTGCTCGGCATTCCAACCACCAGCGCCTTGATCGAACGCCTGCAGGCCGACAAGTCGCTGCGCAGAATCTGCGGGTGGGAGCGGCGTGCGCAGGTTCCGCACGAATCCACCTTTTCTCGCGCTTTCAACGAGTTCGCGCAAGGCGATCTGCCGGGCAGAATGCACGCGGCGCTGGTCGAGCGCACGCTCGAGGGGCGCGTCGTCGGCGTCGTCGCCCGCGACGCCACCGAGATCGAAGCGCGCGAGAAGCCCGTCGAGAAAGACGGGAAAGACGATCCGCCGCCGCCCGCCGCCGAGCCGCCAAAAAGGCGCGGACGCCCGAGAAAGGGCGAGGAGCGGCCAAAGCCGGAGCCGTCGCGCCTCGAACGGCAAGCCACGCAAAGCCTTGCGAAAATGCTCGCCGAGCTGCCCACCGCCTGCGACGTCGGCTGCAAGAAGAACAGCAAGGGCTATAAGGAGACATGGATCGGCTACAAGCTGCATCTCGACGTCGCCTGCGGCCAAATCCCCGTCTCCTGCGTGCTGACCTCGGCCTCCGTGCACGACAGCCAGGTCGCCATTCCCCTCATGACCATGACCAGCGCCCGCATCGTCTATCTCTATGAGGCGATGGACGCAGCCTACGATGCCGAAATCATCGACCGGCACAGCAAGGCGCTCGGCCATGCGCCGCTGATCGACCGCAATTTTCGTTCGCAGCATGAAGCCAAAACCGAATGCGCCGAGGAGGTCGCCCGCATGAGGCGCGTCGGCGTCCCGGACCCGGACGACAAACTCTTCGATTTCCGCACCATGGCCGAACGCGTCAATGCCCGGATGAAGGACGAGTTCGGCGCCAGGTTCGTGCGCGTGCGCGGCGCCATCAAGGTCAAATGCCACTTGACGTTCGGCGTGCTCGTCCTCGCCGCCGATCAAATCTTGCGGGTCTCGGCCTTCCGCGCCGCCCCCGCCTGAGCCCCCACGAAGCCGACATCTCGCGTGCCGGCGGCAAAATCACTCGCTCGAAGAATTATGCAAGAGGCTCTGGACGGCGTCTACAATACGCCGCCCAGCATATCGGAGCTCTTTTATTGCCGGGTTCACGACTTCTGAGCATACAAGCTCTGCGAGCTTTATATCCTCCTCTGCCTTATTCCATTCCGCGCATATCGATCTAAATATCTCAATGTGCTGGTTGGTTAGAGGCATGGGATTGTTTCGCCAAAATCCGTGAAATATTGGCCATGGCCCGATCCCCCTCTAAAGACAGAGCTTCGAGGTCTTGGTCGTCCATATGCCATCCATTTTGAACCGACACATTGCGGCGCGAAAACCACGCAATGATTTCATCGGTTGCGCGGTCTTTTGCTTCTTGATAATCCGCAAGCGCCAGCCACTTGTATAGCTTGGCGAACATGCTAGGCTCCCAATTCGAGGACGCAGCGTCTAGCCACAGGAGACGGCTAGAGTCAAGAAAAATGATTCGCACTTATAAAAAATAGTGATTAAATGGCGTCTTGTCGATCCCAAAAGACGCTTGTCAAGTGATTTTTTGGCAGCGCTGCCAATAACCCTTCCATTCCCGTGAGATAGGATGCGCAAGCGCGAGGTTCGCGACCGTGAGCCACTGCTCACCATTCGAGACCCGGCGATGATCCTCGCGCCACGCCATCTCGCGCGAGTAGGCGGCGAGATAGGGGCCGCTGATATGGTGGTGAATTCCCATCTCTGCGCGGCGGATGCGAGAAAAGAAGCTCTCGGCTTGGTTGGTGCAAGCCTCATCATGGGAATAGGCCCATTCGTGATTGACGCGCTTGGTCAGGAAGATCGCATGTAGGCGGTCCCAATGGGCGGCTTCGTCCGCATGAACAATGGCGTTGGCGTCAACGCGCTCGGCGATCGTGGCGACTGACTCAGCCTCGCTCTTGAAGACGAAAGGAAGCGTGCGGCCATTGCGTTCGCGCATGGCGACGACGACGCGGCGCTTGCCGTTCTGATTGATCGCCAAGCGGCGGTCGCGGCGATTCTCTTTGAAGTTTGAAGGCTTCACGTAGCCGCCAACATAGCAGCCATCAATCTCGACTTCGCCGGCCGGCTGGACGGTATCGACCTCGGCAGAGAGCGCTTCGCGGATTTTGTGAGCCAGGACGAAAGCGGTCTTGTATTGCACACCGAGATCGCGGGATAGCGCCAGAGCGCTCTTGCCTTTGACCTCATTGACGAAGATCGCGATGGCCAAGAGGTAGTCGCGGACCGGGAGCTTACGGTTGGCGAAGATCGTCCCGGATGTGACGCTGAATTGGTGATCGCACGCCTTGCACTTGAAGATCGGCCGGTGTACGCGCCGGAGCGAAAATCCCTCAATGAAGCAACCGAGATGGTTGGTTGCGCCGGAGTAAAAATCCGGCATTTGAGCAGCCCTTTGCTGTTTTTGGCGAGGGCGGGGGATGAAGCAGGTGGAGCTTTATTTTCAGGTCCGGCATGCAGTCCGGATAGAGGGATTAAGCGAGCGGGCGGCGGCGCGGCGGTTTGGGATCGACCCGAGAACGGTCTCGAAAATGTTGAAGTTCTCGATCCCGCCTGGCTATCGGCGGTTGAAGCCGCCGATCAGGCCGAAGCTGGACCCGTTTGTTGCGATCATCGACCGCATTCTCGAAGAGGACAAAAGCCGGCCCAAGAAGCAGCAGCATACGTCGAAGCGGATCTTCGAGCGGTTGCGGGACGAGCATGGCTTCACCGGGCGCATCACGATCGTAAAGGATTACGTGGCGAGCTGGCGGCAACGCTCGCAAGAGATGTTTGTGCCGCTAGCGCATCCGCCGGGTCACGCTCAGGTGGATTTTGGCGAGGCCCTCGGCGTCATCGGCGGCGTGGAGCGCAAGATCCACTTTTTCGCTTTCCACTTGCCGCACTCGGACGCCAGCTTCGTGGTGGCCTATCCGGCGGAAACGACCGAGGCGTTCTGCGACGGCCACGTGAAGGCGTTCGCGTTTTTCGGTGGCGTGCCCAAGTCGATTCTCTATGACAATACGAAGATCGCGGTTGCACGGATCCTGGGGGACGGCAGACGGCAACGAACGCGGGTCTTTACGGAACTCCAGTCGCACTACCTGTTCGAGGACCGCTTCGGCCGGCCTGGCAGGGGCAACGACAAAGGCAAAGTCGAGGGGCTCGTTGGCTTTGCGCGGCGCAATTTCCTGGTGCCGATCCCGGTGTTCGACAGCTTCGAAGCTCTCAACATCCACCTGCTGGAGTGCTGCCGCCGTCGCATGAACGATCGCTTGCGCGGCCATGATCAGACGATCGGCGAGCGTCTGGAGCGCGACTTGGCTGCATTTCAATCTCCGCTACCGCCCGCCTATGACGCCTGCGAGAAAATCGGCACGACGGTTTCATCGTTGTCGTTGGTGCGGTATCGGCTCAACGATTATTCCGTGCCGACATCCTACGGTCACCGCGAGGTGTTTGTGCGCGGCTATGTGCACGAGGTCGTCATCAGCTGCGGCGCCGAGAAAATCGCGCGTCATCCCCGCTCCTATGAGCGGGAAGATTTCGTGTTCGACCCGTTGCATTATCTCGCGCTGATCGAGCGGAAGATCAACGCGCTCGACCAGGCCGCTCCGCTCGTTGGCTGGAGGTTGCCGGAAGAGTTCGCGACATTGCGGCGTCTTCTGGAGGCCCGCATGGGCAAGCAGGGCAAGCGTGAGTTTGTCCAGGTTCTGCGCCTCATAGAAGCATTCAAGATCGAGGACGTGACCGCCGCCGTCCGCGACGCGATTGAGCGCGGGGCCATCGGTTTCGACGCTATCAAGCATCTCGTGCTGTGTCGGATCGAGCGGCGACCGCCGCGCCTCGACATGACAGTTTATCCGTATCTGCCGCGAGCAACGGTCGCGACGACCTCGGCGAGCTCCTATATGGCCCTCCTGGCGGGAGGCGCGGCATGACTGACACACCGCAAATTTTGCTGGCTCACTATCTGAAAGCCCTCAAGCTTCCAACGTTCCTCCGCGAATATGACAAGCTCGCCCGTCAATGCGCCGCCGAGGGCGTCGACCATATCCGTTACCTACTGCGGCTTGCCGAACTGGAACTGATCGAGCGGGAGCGGCGGATGGTCGAGCGACGGATCAAGGAAGCGAAGTTCCCAGCCGTCAAAAGCCTCGATAGCTTCGACTTCCAGGCTTTGCCGTCCCTCAATAAACCCCTGGTGCTGGAACTCGCCCGCTCGGAGTATGTCGCTCGTCGTGAGAACATCATCGCTGTCGGCAACAGCGGCACGGGCAAGACGCATATCGCCCTGGGATTGGGACTGGCCGCCTGTCAGAAGGGCCTGTCGGTCGGCTTCGTCACCGCCGCGGCCCTGGTCCACGAGTTGATCGAGGCCAGAGATGAAAAAAGGCTTCTGCGTCTGCAACGCCAGCTCGCGATGCATAAGCTGCTCATCATTGATGAACTCGGTTATGTGCCTCTGTCGCAAACCGGAGCCGAACTGTTGTTCGAGGTCTTCAGCCAACGCTACGAGCGAGGCGCGATGATCGTCACCAGCAATCTGCCGTTCGACGAGTGGACGAGCGTGTTCGGCTCCGAGCGTCTGACCGGCGCTCTGCTCGACCGATTGACCCACCACGTGCATATCTTGGAGATGAACGGAGAGAGCTACCGCCTCGCCCATTCCAAGAAACGCGTCCGTCGCGAAAAACCGCAACCCCCGTCAAAGCCCAGTCCTGACGAATAACGCGGTGCGACATGAAGCCCAAGGCCGGCACATTCGTTTGTTCAAGCGTGATGCATTTTTGCTCCGGCCCGACGATGCAAAATCACTCCGGCGTTGACAGGGGCGCGCGAAGTCGCAAGGCGTCCAACGCCAAAAGGCCGGGCCCGCGCTTTGCGAAGCTCGCCCCTTAAGTTTAAACTATCGCTATGTCCGGGCAAGAAATCGCCGACATCCGAGCCTTGCTCAGCTCCAGGCCCAGGCCGGTCGGCTGGGACGAGCGGCGCGCGCGCATTGAGGAAGTGGGCGCAGTATGGCCCGTCGCAGATGACGTCAGCCTCACGCCCGTGGATGTCGACGGTCTTACTGCGGAATGGTCCGAAGCGCCGGGCGCCGATCGCGAGAGCGCGCTGCTCTACTTCCATGGCGGCGGCTATTGCTCCGGCTCGATCGTAAGCCACCGCCGGCTCGTCACCGAGGCAGGCCGCGCCGCGGGCCTTAAAACCTTGGCGGTCGGTTATCGCCTTGCGCCTGAACATCCATTCCCGGCGGCCTTCGAGGACGCGCTGACGGCTTGGCGATTTTTGCAGGCCCAGGGCCTCGAGGCGGGGCGGATCGTCGTCGGAGGGGACAGCGCCGGCGGAGGACTGACGATTGCGCTGATCAATCGGCTGCGCGCGGCCGGCGAGGCGCCGCCAAGCTGCGCATGGCTGATTTCGCCATGGACCGACCTCACGCTTTCGGGCGAGACGCTGACGACGAAGGACGCCGTCGACCCGCTGATCCACAAAGCCTATCTCGAAGAACTCGCCGGCGCCTATCTTTCCGGCGGCGTCGCAGCGGACGATCCGCGCGTCTCGCCACTTTTTTCCAAGCTCGAAGGCTTTCCGCCGACGCTCATTCAAGCGGGGTCGGCCGAGACGCTGCTCTCCGATTCGACGCGTCTTGCGGCGCGGCTCGGCGCGGCTGACGTGCGCGTCACATTGGAGATATGGCCGCACATGATCCACGCCTGGCCGCTCTGGAACGCCCGTTTGGAGGACGGCCGCCGCACGCTCGCCAGCGCGGGGGCCTTCATGCGGCGCAGTCTCTTGTCTCGTTGAACGGGAGCGCTCGTAAAGCCGAGCGCGGCGGTCTCTCTCCTCACACCGACACGCTCTGGGCCGTCCCCGCCAGCGTCTTGCCGCTCGTGCTTAGGTTGTAGCCGATGGCCGCCATCTCGATGGCGTCCCTGCCGGTCAGCGGCGTGGACCCGCTGGTCGCCTCGCCGAAGGGATCCCCGAGCTCTTTGGTGCTCCAGTCGGAGTAGTCGGCCGTGCCTGTCGTGGCGTTGTAGACGCCGAGATCGGTCTGGCCGCCGTTGATCGAGAAGAAGTCGGCCTGGCCGCCGACGGTGGCAGCCCGCTGGGTTGCTGCGGCGCCGCCGCTCGTGTTCGTGTCTTGGTAGCGGAAGAGGTCTAGCGGCGTGTAGACGCCGGCGCCGGCCGCCTTGCCGACGCTGCCGACCCGGCCCATCACTTCGGTCATTTCGTGCATGAAGGCGCCGATGGCGTCGACCTGCTGACCCTGCGGCGATCCGTTGAAGGCGAATTGCGTGGAGCTGGACAGCGAGACATAACCGTCGAGCGCGCTTCCCGTGGCGCTGGAGAGGCCGAGCGCCTTCTGCTCCGCGCTGGAGACATAAAACTGGCTCTTAGCCGGCTCGGGATTAGCCGTTGTGAGCGTCGAATCGGCTTGCTTCTGGTAGCTCGAGTCGCCAGCGTCCTTCTGGAGAGCACCGTCGACCTGCGAATAGCTGAAATAATTGCCGGTCGATTCGCTTTCCGCGACGGCGCCGACGGTCTGCCCGTTGATTTTGCCATAGCCGACTTGAAGATTAACGATCATCGGGTTCGTAAAGGTCGATGCGAGGTTGGTCGCGGCGGCGATGGCGGCGTTCTTGAAGCCCGACGGCGCGGAGCCCGCGGTCGAGGCCCATTCGAGATTGAATTGCAGGCCTCCCTTCGCGCCGACGAGGCCCACCTGACTGAGCTGCGCCGTCGAAAAGGCGGAAATCTGCGCGGTCGAGAGCGACGTCGCCTGATTGGCGAGCAGCCCGGCGACTGCTGAGCTCGACAGCGCCTGAAGCGTCTTGGTCGAGAGGGCGGCAACCGTTGCGGCCGAGAGAGACCCTACCCCCGCAGCGGTCAGCCCGCCGACGGCCGATGCGGACAACTCGCCGAGCTGCGCGGCGGTCAGGGACGAAACCTGCGTCGCCGTGAACTTGCCGGCGGTGCCGGCGTTCAGGTTGGAAAGTTGCGCCGCCGTGAGATTGGAGAGGTTCAGGGACTGCACGGCCGACTGCGACAAGGCGTCGATCTGGGTCGCGCTGAGCGATTGCAGTTGCGTGGCGCCGAGCGCGCCGACTTGCGCGCTGGTCAAGTTCGCCAGCGTGCCCGCGGAGAGCGCGCTCACCTGCGCGTTGGAAAGATTGGCGGCATTGATCGCCTGAAGCGTCGACTTGTTGACGCCGTTGAGCTGTGTCGCGGTCAGCGCTTGCGTCTGCGCCACGCTGAAGCCGGTGATCTGAGACGAGGGCAGGGCGTTGAGCTGAGCGGGCGTCATGGCGGCGATCTGCGCGGGCGTGAGCGTCGAGCCCCCGCCAGAGGAGGAGCCGCTGACCACCGGCCCGCTGAGCGCCGTTGTCAATTGCGCCGAGGCTTGGGACGACGGCGGGAGATAGCCGGTTGTCGAGGGCGACAATCCAAGGATCGCGCTCAATGTCTGCGAAGCCACCTTGAGTCCGCCGATGGTGGTCCCGGAAGCGCTGCCGCCTGCGGGCGTAGAGGCGCCGGAGCTCGCGCTCGAAATCGATTGAGCGACGTTCGAGGAGTCGAGGGCGCGGGCCGCGAGGAGGGAGAGCGCGCTGATGACGCTCGCCGGCGCGCTGTTGGAAGCGGATTCGATCACGACGAAAACCCCCATTCACTGCGCGGGCGCGCCGCCGCAGCGGAGCGAATGCCTGCATGGCTCGATCTTTTCCGCGATCATGGCGGGGAGCCCGGGACACTTGCGTCCGCCGGCGGCCAGCCGGCGCGATCCCTTGGCCTAGCCGATGGATCATCCATCGTATCGCAGGCGAGCGCGCGGTTCCCTTGGCGCTCAGGGGCGACGTCTCCGAGATCGCACAGATTCATTACGGTCGCTTCAAGCCAATCCATCAAATTGTCTCGATTCGCCAAATTGGATTCGTCGGAGCGGCGGGCGTTGAGTACAAAGATCTCGTTTCGGGGCGCTCATCCGGAACGTTCTGCTTCCGACCGATCGGCGGGCGGATCGCATCGAGGAAGGCGCAGGAGGAATCGGGCGCCGCCCTGGGGAACATCGACGCAATCGATGGCGCCGCCATGCTCGCGAACGATCGAGTAAGCGATCCATAGCCCCAGTCCGGTCCCTTCTCCGACCTGCTTCGTCGTAAAAAAAGGTTCAAAGATTCGCGCGCGTATGTCCTTGGACACGCCCGGCCCATTGTCGGTCACCTCGATGACCGCAAGCTTCTCCTCCGATCGGGACTCGATCCGAACGAGGGGATTTGGGACGGTTTTCACCGCATCGAGCGCATTGTCGACCAGATTGCCGATCGCCGAATAGATCTGCCCCTCATGGCCGAACGCGAAGAGATCGGACTCGAGCCGCGTTTCAATCCTGGCTTTCGCCTTCTTGCCGCGAGACGCCCAGTGCGACGCCGTGCGAACCACCTTCGACAGCTCGACGGGCGCATGCGGAGCGTTAGAGCCGAAGGACAGCCTGCGCAAATTCTTGACGATGTCGCTGATGCGCACCGCGCCTTCCAGCGTTCCTTGGATCAGCGGCTCGAGATCCTCGATAACGGCGTCGATCTTCAGACGCCGCCGAAGCGCTTCGCGCGCCTCGTCGGACAGGCCCGAGTGGACGCCTTCGAGATAGGCGGCGAGAGCCGTCCTGTACCGGTCGAGCGTATGGATATTGCCATAGACGAAGCTGATCGGATTGTTGAGCTCATGCGCGACGCCCGCCACGAGCCGGCCGAGGCTCGCCATCTTTTCCTGCTCGATCAGACGCGCTTGCGCCTGCTGCAGCTCGAGATGGGCGCAATGCAAGGCCTCATAGGCGCGCCGCAGCTCGCCGATCGGACGTCCCGTGAACACCGCGCCGGCGCGGCGCCCCTGTGAATCGAACCGCGCCGAGCAATTGACCGCCATCAGGTCCGAAGCGCCGCAGCCCGTGGCGAAGCGCAGCTCCAGGCTCTCCTCCCTGCGCGCAGAGCCCGGCTCGAAGATCGCCTGCGCAGCCGCGCGACATTCCGCTGTGAGACACTCCGTAAGCGGCCGGTCCACCAGGGCGCGCTCCGGCAACCCCATCAACGTCTGAAAGGCTGGATTGATCTGGACGATCACGCCCTTCTCGTCGCAAACCAGCAGCACGTCGGAGACCGAGGCGACGACGCCGGCGATGAAATTGCGCGCTTCCTCAAGCTCGGCGTTCTTGCGTTCGAGATCGATCTCGTAGCCGAGGAGGTCCGCATAGACCTCATCCATCTTGCGGATGACCTCGACCCACATCGACTCGCTGTTCTCGGACAGCGAGATTTCTTCCTTTCCGCCGACGAGGGCGATCAGCTCGCCGCGCCTTGCGATGCGAAAAGCGTCAGGGTTCGTCATCCACGTCTCGGCAAATGTCGTAGCGCGCGATCTTGCTGCGAAGTCCGACGCGCGAAAGACCGAGCTCCTCTGCGACGCGGCTGATGTTGCGTCCGTTGCGTTGCAGAGACTCCTTGATCACGACGCATTCCAGGCTCTCGACGCGCTCCTTGAGCGTCAGCGGCGTCGAGGGTTCGATCGATTGCCCGGGTCTGGCGCGAGCGGCGATCGCCGCCGACAACAGGCTGGGGTCGAGCGGCGCCTCGCCGTCGCACAACACGCACATGCGTTGGATCTCGTTGTAGAGCTCGCGGATGTTTCCCGGCCAGGCATAGCGCTGCATCAGGCGGAGCGTCTCCGGGTCGAAGCCGGGAATCCGCCTGTTGAAAGTGCGGTTGACCTCGACGAGGATGCGCGCCGCGATGATCGGAATGTCGCCGGGCCGCTCGGCGAGCGGCGGCAAATGGATTGGGAAGGCGGCGAGCCGGTAATAGAGATCGCGGCGGAAACGGCCGGCGGCGACCTCCGCTTCGATGTTGCGGTTTGTCGCGGCGATGACGCGCACATTGACGCGCCGCGACCGCTGCGCGCCGAGCGGTCGGATCTCGCCCTCTTGCAGCACGCGCAGCAGCTTGACCTGGAAGGCGGGCGAGGTTTCTCCGATCTCGTCGAGGAAGATCGAGCCGCCGTCGGCGACTTCGAAGAGGCCGATGCGATCCTGATAGGCGCCAGTGTAGGCTCCCTTTTTGCAGCCGAATAGCTCGCTCTCGAGCAGCTCGTCTGGCAGCGCGCCGCAATTCTCGATGACGAAGGATTTATCGCCGCGCGCCGAGCCGTGATGGATCGCGCGCGCCAGCAGTTCCTTGCCGGTGCCCGAATTGCCGGTGATCAGCACGGAGACGTCGTAGCACGCCGCGCGCCGCGCGAGCGCGATGGCCTCGCGCAAGACGCTGTCCGGCGCATGCGCGATGCGATCGAACTCATAACGCCTGCGTTCGCTCCGCCTTCGGTCGCCGACCAGGCTGTGCAGTTGCGATTTCGACGGTTTTGCTTCTATCAGCGGGGCCGCAGCGCCCTCCTTTTGGAGCCGGTAGAGCTCGGCCGCCTCACGCACGCTGCCAATGAGCTTTTCGGGATCCCAGGGCTTGGTGATGTATTGGAAGATGCCGGCTTCATTCACGCCGGCGATGATATCCTCCGCGTCGGTGTAGCCGGAGATGACGATCCGCACCGGATCGGGCCATTGGTCGCGCACGCGCTTCAGGAAATCGACGCCATTCTGCTCCGGCATGCGCTGATCGCAAAGGATCACCTGGACGAGATCGCCCGCAAGGATCGCCGCGGCTTCCTGCGCGCTTCCCGCGCAGAGCACCTCGAACTCGACGCTCAGCACCCGACGCAGGGATTCGAGCGAACGCCGCTCGTCGTCGATGACGAGCACGGTCGCGCCCGTGCTCTGCGCGGCCTCGATCTCCGTCTCGTCGAACATCTTGTTCATGCGCAGCTCTCGGTTTCACCCTCTCAACAGATACGCGGCAATTGCTCGCCCGACAGCCAATCCACCATCCGCGCGCCGCCGAAGGCGGTGGTCATCTGCACGAAACATCCGTCGTCGGCGACGATCTCGCCGATCAACGCCGCCTCGGCCCCAAGTGGATGCTTGCGCATCGCGGCGAGGATGGATTCAGCGGCCTCTCTCTCGACGATCGCGACAAGCTTGCCTTCGTTGGCGACGTTGAGGGGATCGAGTCCGAGCAGCTCGCAGGCTGCAGCCACCTGTGGCTTGATGGGCAGCGCCGTCTCGTCGATCCGCGCGCCTACGCCGGATTGATGGGCGATTTCGTTGAGCGTCGCGGCGAGGCCGCCGCGGGTCGGATCGCGCATCGCGCGAATGGACGCTCCGCCCGCCTCCATCATCGCGGCCACGAGACCATGCAGAGCGGCCGTGTCGGATAGCACGTCGGTATCGAAGCCGAGGTCCTGGCGCCGCGACATGACGGCCACGCCATGGTCGCCGATCGAGCCCGAAAGCAGGATCGCATCCCCCGGACGCGCCTTGTCTCCCGAAAGCTCGATGCCCGCGGGAGCAGAGCCGACGCAGGCGGTCGATATGAAGACCCCGTCGGCCTTGCCGCGTTCGACGACCTTGGTGTCGCCCGTGATGATCGGGACGCCCGCCGCGCGCGACGCTGCGCCCATGCTTTGCGCAATGCGTTGGAGATCGACGAGCGGAAAACCTTCTTCGATGACGAAGCTCGCCGACATGTAGAGCGGCGCCGCGCCCGCCATGGCGATGTCGTTGATCGTGCCGTTGACCGCGAGGAGGCCGATGTCGCCCCCCGGAAAGAACAGCGGAGAAACTACGTAAGCATCCGTGGTCATGACCATGCGGCCGCCCGCGACGCTGAAGGCCGACTGATCGTTTCCCGCGCGCAGCATGTCGTTGTCGAAGGCGGCGACAAAGATGTCGCCGATGAGCCGCGCCATGGCGCGTCCTCCCGCGCCATGCGAGAGATCGACGAGGCCGCGGCGCAGGTCGAGCTTGCGTCCGACGAGATCCATCCTGTTCATCCTGCCGCCCTTCTCTGAGGCGCGCGGAAGCGTCCATAGGCCCAATAGGCCGCGCAGGAGCCCTCGGATGAGACCATGCACGCGCCGATCGGCGTTTCCGGCGTGCAGGCCGTGCCGAACAGCTTGCAGTCGCGAGGCTGTTTGAGACCCCGCAAGATCGGGCCGCATTCGCAGGCCGGATTGTCGCGCGCGAAGCGCTTCTCCATCGGAAAGCGGCGCTCCGCGTCATAGTCGCTGTACGCCTCGCGCAGGCGCAGCGCGCTGTTTGGAATTTCGCCGAGCCCACGCCACTCGAAGCTCTCGCGTATTTCGAAGACCTCGGCGATTTCCTGCTGCGCGATGCGGTTGCCCTCTTGCGTGACGGCGCGGATATATTCGTTCTCGACCTCGGCGCGGCCGTCGTTGATCTGGCGCACGAGCATGAGGATCGCCTGCATGACGTCGAGCGGCTCGAAGCCTGCGATGACGACGGGCTTCCCGAAGTCTCGTGCAAAAACTTCGTAGGGCGCGGTCCCGATGACCGTCGAGACATGCGCTGGGCCGATGAAACCTTCGAGCGGAAGCGCCTGCGGATCGCTCGTCTCGAGAATCTGCCGCATGGCCGCGGGCGTCAGCACGTGATTGCAGAAGACCGAAAAATTCTTCAGACTCTTCTTCTGCGCGAGGCGAATCGCCGCGACCGTCGGCGGGGTCGTCGTTTCGAATCCGATCGCAAAGAAGACGATCTCTCGCGAGGGCGTGCGCTCGGCGATCTCGATCGCTTCGAGCGTTGAATAGACCATGCGGATGTCGGCGCCGCCGGCCTTGGCTTTCATCAGGCTTGCGCCATTCGAGCCCGGCACGCGCATCAGATCGCCATAGACGCAAAGCGTCACGACCGGGTTGCCGGCGAGCTCGATCGCCTCGTCGATGCGACCGATGGGCAGCACGCAAACGGGACAGCCGGGACCGTGAATGAGACGGATATTCTCGGGCAGGAGATCCTCGATGCCGTATCGCGAGATGGCGTGCGTGTGGCCGCCGCAAAACTCCATCAAGGAATAGGCGCGATCGGCCTGCGCCTCCTGCGCGATGCGTAAGGCCAAGCCTCGGGCGAGATTTCTGTCGCGATATTCATCGAGATGTTTCATGCGAGCACGCCCAAGCTCGCCGCCTCCTGCAGGAGCGCCAGCGTGCGCTGCGCTTCGTCTTCATCGATCTTGGCCAGCGCATAGCCGACATGCAGGACCACATAGTCGCCGATGCTGACGTCTTCGACGAAGGCGAGCGAGGTCTCCTTCAAGACGCCGTCGAGACTGACGCGCGCCATGTTGTCGGGCAGAAGCTCGACGACGCGAGCGGGTATGGCGAGACACATGTTATCGTTCCCATCCTGCTGACATGGCGCGGCGCGCCAAATGAACTTGACCGAGCGAAAGGCCGCCGTCGTTCGAAGGCGCCTGACGCGCGAAAAGCGGCTCGACCCCCGCTTTTTCAAGCTGCAGTGCGACGCCCTGCGCCAGCGCCGCGTTCATGAGGCAGCCGCCGCCGAGCGCAACGCGCCTGCGCTCGAGCCGCTGCGCCGCATCCACGATCCAAGCGGCGATCGCTTCGATGAGCGTCCCATGAAAGAGCTCCGCGCCTTCGACCTTCGAGGGTTTCTCCTCGACGAGATATCGGAAGAGAGCGGAAAGATCGAGCACGCCTTCCTGAAGCGCAAAGCCGCCGGGCAGCGCGCGCGGCGCGCGGCAGAGCGCCTCGAGCTCCATTGCCGCCTGCCCTTCGTAGGCCTGCTCCAGACGCACGCCCAAAAGCGCCGCCGCCGCGTCAAACAGCCGCCCGAGGCTCGTCGTCCGCGGAACGCCTGGCGTCGAGGCCAGTCGCGCCACAGCGGGCGCCAACGGCTGTTGCGGAAAGAACGCTTCCGCATCCGCGCCGCGTCCCAGATGCGCGAGCATGCCGACGCCCATGCGCCAGGGGCTGCGCGCCGCGCTGTCGCCGCCCGGGAGCGGCGCCGGCGCGAGATGGCCCGCGCGCCGCCATTCGGCGCCGTCGATCACCATCAGCTCGCCGCCCCAGGCGCCGCCATCGTCGCCATATCCGAAGCCGTCGAGCGCAACACCCAGAGCGGCCTCCTCGACGCCATGCTCGGCGAGCACCGCGGCGACATGCGCGGCGTGATGCTGAGCGCGAAAGACCGGCAAGCCGCTCGTCTCGGCGATCCGCGTCGTGTGCAGATCCGGATGCAGGTCGCAGGCGACACATTCGGGGCGCACGTTGAGAATGTCGAGCATGCGCGCGACGGTTTGGGCGTGGTGACGCGCCGTCGCCGCGTCGTTGAGGCTGCCAATATAGGTCGAGACGAAGGCTTCCCGCCCGCGCGTCACCGTCAGGCTGGTCTTGAGATGCGCGCCGAGCGCGAGCGTGTCGGGGCCGTCGCTTGCGAGCGCGATCGGCTCGGGAACGAAGCCGCGCGCGCGGCGCAGAAAGGCGGGGGCGCCGGCGATCAGGGTCATCACGCTATCGTCAGCCCGGGCGACGATCTCGCGGTCGAAGCCCACGATCAGATCGGCGACGTGGCGAAGTTTTTCGCGGGCCTCGGCGTCATCGACGATCAAGGGCTCGCCGCTCATATTGGCGCTCGTTGCGACGAGCGCGTGATCGAGCGGCGCCTCGCGCCAGGCGGAGCTTTCGGGCTTTCCCGCCAGGGCGTGGAAGATGAGGTGATGAGTTGGCGTATAGGCGAGCATCGCGCCAATCCGCGAGAGGCCCGGCGCGACCGAAACCGCCAGCGCCTCGGCCTTCTCGACGACGACGATCGGGCGCGCCGGGGAGCATAGGAGCGCGCGAGCGGCCGTGTCGAAGACGCCGATGCGCGCAGCCGAGGCGGCGTTGATTGCCATGACCGCGAAAGGCTTGGCCTTACGCTGCTTGCGGCGGCGCAGCTCCTGGACCGCCATATCATTGCGCGCGTCGCAGAGCAGGTGAAATCCGCCGACGCCCTTCAAGGCGACGATGCCGCCTTTGCGCAGGCAGGCGACGATTTCGTCGATCGGCGCGTCGAGGCGCGGTCCGCATTGCGGACAGGCGATCGTCTGCGCATGAAAGCGCCGGCTCGAGAGATCCCGGAAATCCGTCGCGCAAGCCGCGCACATGGCGAAAGGCGCCATCGCGGTCTCGGCGCGGTCGAAAGGAAGCCTGCGCGTCAGCGTGTAGCGGGGACCGCAATGCGTGCAGTTGACGAAGGGATAACGGTAAAACCGGCTCCGCGGATCGAAGAGCTCGTCCAGGCACTCTCCGCATACGGCCGCGTCCGCGGGAACGCGCGTGCGCGTCTCGCCGGAAACGCTCGTTTCGATGAAAAACTGGCGCTCGGCTTTGGGCGCGACGCATTGCGCCTCGACTGTGTCGATGCGCGCCAAGGGCGGCGGGCTTCGCCGAAGCGCCGCGACGAATTCCTGCGCGCGCGCGCCCTCGATCTCCAGCAGGACCCCTTCGGCGTCGTTGCGCACGAAGCCGCCGAGTTCGAGCGCGCGAGCGAGACCATGCACGAACGGGCGAAAGCCCACGCCCTGCACCGCGCCGCGCACCCTGACGCGCAGGCGCTCCGACGCTCCGCTTTGGGAAAGCGCCGGCTTCATGGGCCTATTCCGCGACCGCAGCCGGCGCATTGGCGCGCGCCCAGCGCGCCGCACGCGCCTCGATCCAGGCGTAGAAGGCCGGCAGGCCCTCGCCGGTCTTCGCCGAAACCACGAGCGCCTGGAGATCCGGATTGATCTTCAGCGCATGAGCGATGCACTGGCTGACGTCGAAATCGAGATGCGGCAAGAGGTCCGCCTTGTTGATCAGCATGAGATCGGAGACCGCGAACATCTCCGGATATTTGAGCGGCTTGTCCTCGCCTTCCGTCGTGGAGAGCACCACGACCTTATGCGCTTCGCCGAGATCGAAGGCGGCGGGACAGACGAGGTTGCCGACGTTTTCGATGAACAGGAGCCCGCCCGGCTCGAGCTTCAAGGCGTCGAGGCCATGCGCGACCATATGCGCGTCGAGATGGCAGCCTTTCCCCGTGTTGATCTGCACGGCGGGCGCGCCGGCGGAGCGAATGCGATCCGCGTCGTTCGAGGTCTGCTGGTCGCCCTCGATGACGGCGATCGGGAAACGGGCGCCGAGATCGCCGATCGCGCGCACGAGCAGCGAGGTTTTGCCCGAGCCCGGACTGGAGACGAAATTCAGCGCGAAAGTGCGCGTCTTCGCGAAGCGCGCGCGGTTCATCGCCGCATGATCGTTGTTCTTGCCGAGGATGTCGCGCTCGATGCGCAAGATGCGCTCCTGCGACAACCCCGCGACATGCACGCCCGCCGCGCCGGCGCCGAAATCGATCACGCCCGCGTCGTCCGCATGCGCGTGATCGGCGGTGTGATGGTGGTGATCGTGATCATGCCCGTGGTCATGAGGGTGGTGAGGATCGTGATGCGGGTGATCGTGTGGATGTGGGTGGTCATGATCATGCGCCTTCTCGCCTTCGACGCTCGATGAGCCGCAGCCGCAAACCGTGCACATCACTCAACCTCCAGTTCCTTGAGGCGCAGATCGTCGCCTTCCGCGACCTGCACATGATAGCGCCCGCACTCGGGACAGGCGCCGAAACGGTCAAACATCTCCACGGTCTTGGCGCAGTCGAGACACCAGCCTTCGCCGGGCGTGACGAGAATATCGAGCGCTGCGCCCTCGACAAGCGTTCCCTTGGCGACCGCCTCGAAGCAAAAGCGCATCGCTTCGCCGTCGACGCCGCCGAGCGCCCCAAGCTCCAACCGCACGACACGGACGCGGGAAAAGCCGCGGCTGCGGCTCTCCGTCTCGATGAGCTCGACAAGGCTCTCCGTCAGCGCCAGCTCATGCACGGCGGTGTTCCTTCACCTCGACGCGGAACGGCACGCAGGGGTCTAAGAGACCCGCGAGCCGCCCGATCCGCCGCTCCGCGGGGCCGCGCCCGACGGCGGCGCCGAGCAAGGCTTCTACGAAAGGGCCGGTCGGATGGAAATTCCACTCCGTTGGCGCGACGATCCGATAATCCTCGATCCGCTCGTCGGCCGCAAGCCGAACCCAGTGATAAAGCCGGCCGCGGGAGGTCTCCGCTGTCGCAAATCCTTCACGCGGGGAAGGGGAGACGGCGCGGGGGGCCGGCGGATCTTTCTCGACGCGCTCGAGCTCGACGAAGCAGGCCGTGATGTCGATGAAACGCGCTTGGAGGCGCGCAGCGAGCGCTCCCTTGGAGAAGTCCGTCTGCGCCCAACGACGCGCGAAGGCTCCGGTTTCCGGCGCGCGTCCTTGCAGCGAGGGCATGGCGGCGAAGCTTGCGCCCTCCGTTCGCATCCGTTGCATGACTTCCAGATCGTCGGCGTCGCCGAGCGCATCCGGAGGGCCGACCGTGAAGCTGTCGCCGGCGGCGACTTCCCTTTCCAGGCGTTCGAAGGGGAAGCGGGAGGCTGGCCCCGCCCCCGCCTGCGCCGCGCGGGCATAGAGGTCGCGGCCGAGGGCGCGGATATTCCGGATCAGCGCCTTCGTCTTCTTGCGGTTTTCACTCCCTTCCGCTGAGCGCGCCTCGGTCTCCGAGGCGAGGTCGCGCAACAGCGACAGAAGTTCGCCGACCGCCCGGATGTGGTCGAGATCCGAACGGGCGGCGTCCCCGTCAAGCGCCAGGATCATGTTCGCGCGTAGCGCCGCGCTGAGGCCGTCGGCGGTGAGCGCGATCGCCTCTTCCCGGTTACGCCGGGCGCAGACCGGCTCCTGCCGGGCGCTCGCTATGGCGCGCGCGGCGACGACGCGATGCGAGACGCCGCAGAGCGAGAAGATCCGTTCGGCCAGGAGCGGCGCTTCCTGCGCCGGCCGATCGATGAAAAGACGCGAAAGATTAGTCGGTCGCGTCGAGGAGACGCGAACCGCGCAGATACGCTCGTCGGCGACTTCCGCAGTGATCGCCAGCCCGCCCTGGCTCGCGGCGGCGGCGCCGACGACGGCGTTCATGAGGACGCGCCCTGCTGCAAACGGCGTCTCCCAAGAAAGGCGCGGCGGTCGAGAGCGGGGCGCGATCCGGTCTCTGCGGCGTGAAGGCCCGGGTCAAAGAGGGCGTCAAGCGCCGCCTGCGCCGTAGCGCAAGCCGTTTCCTGATCGGGAAAATCGAAGAGCGGGGAGAACAGCGAGCAGCTCGCGAGCCTGCCGAAGCCCGCAAGCTCGGTCACAGTGAATTCGATGGAGCCGGCGGGAAAGCGCAGACGGAAGGCGCCAGGCGGGAGGGCGGGCGCCGCGCCGGGGCGTATCTCCGCCGCGACGAGGTTAAGAAACCAGGGCGTTAAAATGACGCCCACTGCATAGCCGTGAAAATCGCGGAAGCCGATTGCGGTCACATGCAGAGCGGCGTTGCAGATCGGCGCGTCGCGCATCGCCGTGACGTCGATCTCGCGATAGCAAGCGGCGAGCGCTTCCCCGATCGCTCCCGCGTTCATGGCTGCGCTTTGAGGAATTTTTCGCGCGGCGCGTCGCAATGAGGACAGCGCCATTCTGCGGGAAGCTCGAGGAAGGGCGTGCCGGGTTCCACCTGCCAGACAGGATCGCCTTCCGCCGGATCATACACATGCCAGCAGACGCCGCATTCCATGCGTTGCGTCGGAGCAAGATCGACGGCGTCGCTCATGCGAAATAGGCCTCGTGAATTCCGCGCAGGCGCTCGGCCGAGTCGCGAAAATCCTCCTCGGCGGCGCAGGCCGCGGCGGGCACGTCGCCGATCTCTAGCGTGTCGAGAATGATCGCGTCGGAGGCGTTGAAGAACTGCACGGACCAAACGTTGCGGGCGCCCGTCGCGGTGACCTTGCAAGCCCCATAGCCTCGCGAGAGCAGCTGCACCGAGCCCTCGCCCAGCGTCTGCTGCAGGAAGGTCATGTCGACCTCGTTCATCGGCAGGAGCGAGAAATTGATCACATGGGCGGGCTGGTCGGCGGAGCGCTGGCTCATGCGCTCGTTGATCTCCGTGAGCAGGGGCATGACGTTCATCGCGCCCGCAGGCGGCGCGCCGAAGGCGAGACGCTCGGCGCCGAGGCTCGCCGCGCGGCGCACGATCTCCGGCATGTCGGCGATCTCGAGATAATCTGCGGCGAGCCGGCGCGAGGCGTCGAAAAAGCGCACGCGCCACAAGCCCGCGACGGTCGCCTCCTGGATTTCGGCCGTAACGCCGTCCGGCAAAGCGGCGACGCCGCCGACCTCGCCTTGGCCGAGCACTTGGCCGATCAGCTCGAGATCGTCGCCGTCATACTCCGTGATGTCGTAGAGGCGCCCGGCTCGGACGCCTTCTGGACCGCCAGGGCCTCGGCGAGTTGCGGCAGAAGCGCCGCCGCGCGCGGGCAGCGACTGATGGCCTCCGCGCCCTGAAGCGTCGCAAGGAAGGAAAGGCCGCTGCGGCCCCACGCCTCCTCCGTGTGGTCGGCGAGCGGGGCGATGACGAGCGCTTCCTCGGCGCCCTCCGGAGTGGCCCAGAACCCGAGCTTCATGGCGTCGTCTCTCTCGATGCAAAGACGATTTCGGCGCGGGGCCCAGACTTGGCGACGAAGGCCGGCGCGCCGGGGCGAAGCATCGCCTCGATGCGGGCGACATAATCGCCCCAGTCGTAGACCTTGGGCAGAACGCCGAGAATCTCGGAGCCGCGCAGAACGACGAGACTCGGCAGCACGCGCACGTGAAAGCGCTCTTTCAGCGCGGGCTCGGCGTCGGTTGTGACGAGCGCGCCCCGCAGTCGCCCGGCGAAGGACTTGAGGAGTTGCGGCAGGATCACGGCGAGGTCGCGCGCCTCGGCGCGCTCGGCCGGATCGCCAGCGAAGAACAGCACGCCATGGGCCGGAGTCGCCGAAAGAAAATCCTCGACGCTGGCCTCGTCGACCAGAGCCAGATGATGGCGCTCATGCAGCGTTTGACGCATCGAGGCGGACATTGAGTTTTTCCCTTTTCGTGCAGTCGGCAATCGTCGTGCCAGAGGCGCGCCGACCCGCCTGGAAGGAAGCTTGCTGGACTGCAAAGGCTTTTTCGTTGAAGCCAGCGGGTCGAAAGGGCCTCGGCTGAAAAGTCGCGTGGCGCCGCTGGAAAGGAAAATTGCAGCTCATCCGTCAGTTACATTATCTGGCGCGATTTTCTGTCGCTCGAACGACTCCGTTCGCGCTCAAAGCGCGCTAGTGCGGCTCTTGACGCAAAAACTCCGGAAGCTGCGGCGTGCGATCGACGAGATCGGCAAAGAAACGGTCGACGTTCTCGCCCCGCAATGCGGCTTCGACGGCTTCGAACGCGTCGTCGATCTGCTGCGCTTCGAGTTCGCCCAGCACGCGCACCGCGGCGCCGAGATGCGCGAGGATCTTGGTCCCTGCGGGCTGCGGGCCGACGAGCAGCATCGAGACGCGCTCCCGCGCCCCCCGGCGCTCGCAAAGCGCCTCAGAACCGAGATCTTCGACCACCGTCATCGGAAAGCCGACGCACATGCCTCATCGGCTCCCGTCAGCGCTTTCGGCCATGAGCGGCGGGTTTCGCCTTTCATACGCACGATGGTCGAGATCGTTGCAGAGCAGCGGCGCGGCGGCGCGGGCGCGCGCACGGCAGCGCACGCCCCATTCCGTGAGCACGGCTAACGCCGCTTCGCAGGCGGGACCGAGCGCCGCGCGCACCGGCGGCGTGAGCGGGCCGCCCCAAGCCTCGAGGTCCTGCGGCTGCGCGCCGATCAGGGCGAGACGCTTCGGATAGCGGCCCAGAAGGTCGGCGGCGCTCAGCACCTCTTGGAAGCCCGTCTGATGCAGGCTCATTTTCTTGGCGCCAGTGAAGCGCGGCACCGCCGCGTCGCGAATGACGCGAAGCTCCCCAGGCTGGAGCCCGTAGTCGATGGCGTCGAAGACGAGAAGCTGATCGCAGGCTTCGACGAATTGAACGAGGTAGAGCCCCTGCGTGCCGCCGTCGAGCACGGTGACGTCTTCATCCGTCTCGAAGCGCGCATGAAACGCCTCGAGCGCGCGCACGCCAAAGCCCTCGTCGGCCCAGAGAATATTGCCGACGCCGAGAACGAGCGTCTTTGGCGTCTCGGTCATCGCTTCAATCATCGTTATCGCGGAAGACGCGCTCGCCCGAGATCATCGAGGAGATGAGGCTTTGACGCGACATGATGTCCTCGCGCACCGCGGTGTAGATGTGGACGATGACGAAGGTCACCACGGCCCACATGCCGAGGTGGTGCCAAGTGTGGATGTCCTGGCTGTTCGGCCAGATCGCGAACACCCAGCCGAAGAGCTTATATTGCCAGCTGTCGCGCCCGGCGCCCTCGGAGTAGAGCGCGAAGCCCGTCACGACCTCGAAGGTGACCAACAGCAGAAAGAAGAACATTATCAAATGGGCGAGCGGGTTGTGTCCGATGTATTTTTGCGGCCGGCTCACGAGGAAGAAATACCAGCGCAGCTCATAGAGCACGCCCCACCACCACTTGCGGTCAGAGACGGGCAGCGTGAAGATCTGCCGGGCGTAGGGGTTGCCGACAAAGGCCCAATAGAGGCGGCCGATGAGGCCGATCGCCAGCACATAGCCCGCCGCGAAATGCGCGAAGCGGATGTAGCCCATCAGAAAATTGGCGCTCGCTTCGCCCGGCGTCGACCAAAGCGGCGTCGCGATGAAATAGCCGGTCACGGCGAGGATGACGATCGCCGGCGCATTGACCCAGTGCCAGATGCGCACCGGCGCTTCATAGACGTAAAAGGTCTGAAGGTTCTCGGCCTTCTCGCCATGGCTGTCCAGGATTCCGGATGCCTCTGCCGTGTCGGTCATGAAGGCGTCTCCTCATAGGCTTCGTTCAGCGCACCTTGACCCGGCTCATCTCTTGCCCGTCCTCGCTCATCACATGCGTCGAGCAGGCGAGACAGGGATCGAAGGAGTGGATCGTGCGCAGGATTTCGAGCGGCTTTGCCGGATCGGCGAGCGGCGTGTCCATGAGCGAGGCCTCGAAGGCGCCGATATTGCCCTTGGGATCGCGCGGGCTGCCGTTCCAGGTCGTCGGCACGACGCATTGATAATTATCGATCTTGCCGTCCTTGACCTTGATCCAATGCGCGAGCGAGCCGCGCGGCGCCTCGGTGAAACCGTACCCCTTGGCCTCTTTCGGCCAGCTCTCGGGCTTCCACTTCTCGACATTGGCGGTCGAGGAATTGCCGGCCTTGATATTGGCGACGAGCTTGTCCTGGAAGTAGCGCAGCTTACGCGCCGCCCATTGGCATTCGAGCGCCCGCGCGGCGGTGCGGCCTAACGTCGAGAACAGCGCCGTGACCGGGACATCGAGTTTCTTCAAGAGCGCTTCGGTCGGCTCCTTGAACTCGGAATTGCCCTGCGCATAGCCGATGACGAAACGCGCGAGCGGTCCGACCTCGACGGCGTTCCCCCGCCAGCGCGGCGATTTGATCCAGGAATACTTGCCGCTCTCGTCGAGCGCCTCGATGTTCGTCGGCGTCCCCTTTGCGTTAGGCCCGAGCTTGTAATTCGGCTCGGTCACGCCGTCCCAGGGGTGCAGCCCTTTGGTCTCGTCGGGATATTTGTACCAGGAATGCGTCACGAACTCCTGGATCTGCTCCGGATCGGCGTGATCGATCGGATGCACCTCGTTGAGATTGCCGTTGAGGATCACGCCGCGCGGCAGCAGGAGGCTCTTCGCCGAAAAGTCATTGGCGCGCTCGGGAATGTCGCCATAGCTCATGACGCTCTTGCCCGAGAGGCCGCCGCCGTAGAGCCAGTCTTTATAGAAGGAGGCGATCGCGGCAAGATCGGGGAGATAGACTTTCTCCACGAATTCGATCGAACGGTCGATGATCGAGCTGACCTCGTTCAACCGCTCCATGTTGATCGCGCCGACGGCGCCCGTGCCGTCGACGTTGATGGCGCAGGGCACGCCGCCGACGAGCCAGTTCGGATGCGGGTTCTTGCCGCCGTAGATCGTGTGGATCTTCACGATCTCCTTCTGGAAGTCGAGCGCCTCGAGGTAATGTGCGACCGCCATCAGATTGGCTTCCGGCGGCAGCTTATAGGCGGGATGGCCCCAATAGGCGTTCTTGAACGGCCCGAGCTGGCCCAACTCAACGAATTTCTTCAGCCGGATCTGCAGATCCTTGAAATAGCCGGGCGAGGACAGCGGCCAGTCGGAGATCGATTGCGCCAGAGCCGAGGTCGCCTTGGCGTCGGCGGAGAGCGCCGAGACGACGTCAACCCAATCGAGCGCATGCAAATGATAAAAATGCACGAGATGGTCGTGCACCTGCAGCGTGAGCTGCATGATGTTGCGGATGGAGTTGGCGTTCTCGGGAATCGTGATGGCGAGCGCGTTCTCGACCGCGCGCACGGAGGTCAGCGCATGCGTGCCGGTGCAGACGCCGCAGATGCGCTGCGTGAAGGCCCAGGCGTCGCGCGGATCGCGACCGCGCAGGATGATCTCGATGCCCCGCCACATCGTCCCGGTCGAGACGGCGTTGCGGATGACATTGTCCTTGTCGACGTTGACCTCGACTCGCAGATGTCCCTCAATGCGCGTCAGCGGATCGACGACGATGCGCTCGCCGGAATTGTCGAGGTTGAAGCCGTTCGGCGTCTGAAGGGCCATGATTGCGCTTCCTGATCCAAGCGTTGCGAGCGAATTTAAGAAGACTTGCCGGTGAGGCGCTTGATGGCGGTTGCGCCCGCATGCGCGGCGACCAGGCCGCCGACCACGCCGACCGCGGCGAGGCCGATCTCGTCGGCGTTATGCTCGACGCCGAACTGCTTGATGTTGGTCAGACGCTCGTAGAACGGGCCCTTGTCCCAGAAACCCTCCTCAGAACAGCCGATGCAGCCGTGGCCCGATTGAATGGGGAAGGACACGCCGCCGTTCCAGCGCACGGTCGAGCAGGCGTTGTAGGTCGTCGGACCCTTGCAGCCCATCTTATAAAGGCAGTAGCCCTTGCGCGCGTTCTCGTCGTCCCATTCCTCGACGAATTGCCCGGCGTCGAAGTGCGGACGGCGATAGCATTTGTCGTGGATGCGCTGGGAATAGAACATCTTCGGCCGCCCCTGGCGGTCGAGCTCCGGCAGACGGCCGAAGGTCGTGATGAAGGTCACGACGCCGGTCATCACCTCGGCGATCGGCGGACAGCCCGGCACCTTGATGATGGGCTTGCCGAAGATGACCTTGTCGATGGGAACCGCCTGCGTCGGATTGGGCTTCGCCGCCTGCACGCAGCCCCAGGAGGCGCAGGCGCCCCAGGCGATGAGCGCCATGGCGTCTTCCGCCATCCACTTGAGCTTTTCGACGAAGGGCTTGCCGCCGTCGATGCAATACATGCCGCCTTCGTTGAGCGGCGGATTGCCCTCGACGGCGAGGATGTATTTGCCTTTGTATTTCTCTTTCGTCTCGGCAAGGATTTCCTCGGCCTGATGGCCCGCCGCCGCCATGATCGTGTCGTCGTAGTCGAGCGAGATCATCGAGAGCACGACGTCCTTCACGAGCGGATGCGCCGAACGGATGAAGCTTTCCGAGCAGCAGGTGCACTCCAGTCCATGCATCCAAATGACCGGCGTGCGCGGATTGGTCTCGAGCGCCTTGGCCATCGTCGCCGCCGCGGTCGAACCCAGCCCCATGCTGGCGGCGGTGAGCGAGCAGAATTTGGTGAAGCTGCGCCGCGTGACCCCTTGGCGGCGGATCACGTCGTAAAAAGTCTCGATGGCGGCCATGGTCCTCCCCGCAGCTTTATTTTGCATGGCGGCAAGCCGCTCTTTGGCGGCGGCGTCAGAGAGGCCGCAAGAAACGGACCAGCAGGGAGGCGCCCGGAACTCAGGCTGTGCTGCGGCGAATGGCCCGCGCCGAGATGAAAGTTTTCTTACCAGCGCAGAAAAGCAAACGACCAATCAATGCGCGGTGCAGACCATGCAAGGATCGAAGGAGCGCACGATGTGCTGCACTGCAACACTGGCGGCGCCGTCATCGCCGACCTCCAGACCTTGCAACGCGAATTCGAGCGGTCCGGGCCGGCCGGCGGCGCAGCGCGGAGAAAAATTCCAGGTGGTCGGCGCGATGATCTGATAGGCCGTAAAGCGATCGTCGCGAAGGCTCGCCCAGTGGCCAAGCGTTCCGCGCGCGGCCTCAACGCAGCCCATAACCGCGCCGTCCCGCGCCGCCGCGTCGGGCGTGCAGAATTTCTCCTTGAGCTCAATTTGAGTTGCCCAGGCCTCCGCGGCCTGCGTGAGCAAAGCGATCTCCAGCAAGCGCGCGACGACGCGCGCGAAGACGTTCGAGGCGCCGGCGCGCGCGATGAGCTCCCGGATCAGCGGGTGGGCCGCGACGGCCTGCCGCGCGAGCGCGCCAACCTCCACAGGCTCGCCGGCGAGCCGCGGCGCCTTGGCGAAGCTGTAGGCCCCAATGCGATCGAGCGCGGGAAGCGTCTGCGCCCTCGCGGGCTCCGGGTCGCTGTCGCGCATGAAACTGTGCGCGACGTCCTCCCGCACTTTCGCGAGATCGAAGCCGCCGATGCGGTCCGTCCGCGCGTTGAAGACGCCGGCGGGAAAATGATGGCCCTCCGGTCCGAGATAAGCGCCGCCCGACATCATCAGCCCGGGCCCGCGACCCATCGCCTCGAGCGACAGATCGCGCGCGATTTTCACGAAGACCGCGAAATCTCCGGCGCGTCCCGCGCGCTCGACCAAAGCGTCGAGGTCCGCCATGGATCGAAGCGCCGTCACCGCCTCGAGCGACGCGCCGAAGAGGGTTTCCTCCAAGAAGGCGCGGAAGCGCGCGAGGATTCTGAGAACCCGCAGTTTCTCGCTCAAATCGAGCGCATGCGTGACGCCGCCGGCGCGAAAGGCGAGGCTATGCGGCCATTTTCCGGCGACGATCCCCATGATTTCGAGGAGCCCGGCGCGGGCCGGCAGGGCCTCGCGCGCGCCGGTCCCGACGGTCGCCTTGAAGCGCGGCTCGACCGCATCGAACCAAGGGCGCCCGGCGTAGGAGGCTCGCGCGAAATCCGGCATGAAGAACACATAAAAATGCGTCAGGTGATCGGCGATGTTTTCCGCGGCGTGCGCGATGTTCGTCAGCAACAGCCCGTTCGGCGCGGGCGTTGCGCCTTGCGCCGCGCGCAGCATCGCGACGACGGCGAGCGACTGCGAAACCGAGCAGATGCCGCAAATGCGCGGCGCGATCGCCAGCGCGTCCTCGGACGGCCGGCCAAGCAGAATCTGCTCGAAGCCGCGATAGAGAGTTGCGCAGACGCGCGCCTCGCGCACGACGCCGTCAACGACGTCGAGCGCGACTTCCAGATCGCCCTCGACGCGATTGAACGGCCCGATGACGATGCGGCTCATTTCTTCTTCTCGAGCCCCGCTTCCGGCGCGCGTTCGATGCGGTCCGAGCGTGCATTCTCGCTGACGCGCTTGGGCGTCGCCGACTTCGACAGGGCCGCCAGCGCGACGAACCAGGCTTTCGGCATGTCGAGCGGCAAGCCGACCGGAATGCCCGCGACCTTCGGCGTATGCATGAAGCCCTCGGCGGCCTCGAAGCCCGGCGACGTGCAGGCGATGCAGGTCGAGCCGCTCCGCGTGCAAGAGCCGGAGCCGTTCCAGGCCCGCTGGTTGCAATCGCCGACGGCTTGCGTCGCCTTGCAGCCGAGATGCTCCATCAGACAGCCGCGCTCGAAGAGATGTTCGGCGCTCGCTTTGAATTCGTAAAACTCGTTGCGGCTGCAGCCGTGATGCGCGAGATGGTCCGCGAAGAGCTTCGGCCGGCCGAAGCTGTCCATGTCCTCGCGGCTGAAGAGGCCGAGAGAGAGCGCCTGTAGCGTCTCCATGATCCAGCCCGGATGCGGCGCGCAGCCGGAGACGTTGATCACCGGCAGGCCGACGCGGGAGCGATAGCCGGGCCCGAGCGCGCCGCCGATCTCCCGCGCCCGATATTGCAGCCCGCGCGCGTCGGTCGGATCGGGTGCCGCCGCCGGGACGCCGCCGAACGCCGCGCAACTGCCGACCGCGACGCAATAGTCGGCGAGCGGCGCGAGGCTCGATATCCAATCGAGGAGGCTTCGCCCGCTGCCCGAGAGTTTGTTGAACGCGCCCGTTCCGTCGGGACCGCAGAGCACCGAGCCCTCGACGACGAGCGCGTCGAGACGGCGCGCGCCGCGTTCAACGGAATCGAGAATGGCGAGCGCCTCTCGGCCGCTCGCCTCGCTGACGCTCGGATGCCACAGCAGCTCGACGCCGAACGCGGAAAGCTCTTCGAAACAGCCGGCCACGCCGCTCTCCAGCGCCGACATCGTGCAGCCGCCGCAGCTCCCGGCCTGTAGCCAAAGCACGTTGAAGGGTTCGGAGCGCTTCATTTCCACATTCAAGCGGATGTCCGCCGATGGCACAAGCCGGGCGTCAGCGCGACAGGAGCGGTGCCTTCCGCTTCCGCGACGCGGCGCGTTTGAAGACGGCGACGAGCTCGACATGGGCGGCGTAACGAAACTGGTCGATCGGCGTCACCTGTTCCAGCGCGAAGCCGCCGCCGATCAGAACGCGCGCGTCGCGCGCAAAACTTTGCGCGTTGCAGGAGACCGCCACCGCAATCGGAACCTTTGAGCGCGCGAGCGCGCTCGCCTGCGCGGCGGCGCCGACGCGCGGCGGATCGAAGACGACGGCGTCGAAGACCTCGAGTTCTTCCGCGCGCAAGGGATTGTCGAAGAGATTGCGTCGGTGCGCCTCAATGGGCTTCGTTCCGGTCAAGGTCCGGGCGGCCTCCTGCAAGGCCGCGATCGCTTCGGCATTGTCGTCGAAAGCCTCGACGCGCGCGACTTCGCAGAGGCGCAAGGCGAAGGCCCCTGAGCCGCAAAAGAGATCGGCGACGCGCTTCGCCTTGCCGATCGCGTGCAGCGCCAGACGGCTGATTTCCTCCTCGCCGAGCGCGGTCGCTTGCAGAAAGCCGCCGGGTGGCGGCGAAAGCTTCGCTCTCCCGACCTCGATCGTCGGCCGGCGCCGCAAAGCGAGGACGCGCCCATGATTGGAGAGCCGCGCGAGATCCAGCCTTTGCGCGAGCTCCACGAGCGCGCGCGCTTCGCTTTCGGTGAGCGCGCCGGAACCGCGTAGATCAATGTCCAGCCCTTCGGGCGAAGCCGTCACGGCGATGTCGAGGGGCTTGCCTGTGCTTCTGAGCGCGCGGGCCAGGGCGCGCGCGGCGGCGAGCGCGGGGGCGAGACCTGTTTCCAGCAGCGGGCAGGCGTCGATCTCAACGATTTTATGCGCGCGCGCCTCCATGAAGCCGACGGCGCCGTCGCGCGCGTGAAAAACGACGCGGCGGCGTCCGGCGCCATGCGCGTCGAGGAGCGGCGCGACCTCGGTGGAGATCCCGGCGTTATTGAGCGCGGTCGCCACGAGCCCGCGCTTCCAGGCCGCATAGGCGGAGCGCGCGAGCGTCTGCACCGCGCAGCCGCCGCAGACGCCGTAATACTTGCAGATCGGCGCGATCCGGTCGGGGGAGGCCGAAAGGATCTCGAGGAGGCGGCCGCGCTCGCCCTCGATCTCCGCCAGCACGCGCTCGCCTTCGAGCGCGAAAGGCACGAAGACGGCGCGACCGGAAAGCTTTGCGATGCCTTCGCCACGCTGGCCGAGACGCTCGATCTCGAGCGTGACGTTCGTCACGGCCGGCGGCCGCAAATGAGAAATTCGCGGTTGCCGTCGCCGCCCTCGATCGGCGACGGCAGAATTCCGGCGACCCGCCAGCCGAGCCGCGTCAAGGCTTCCGCGATCTTGGCGCAGGCCGCCTCATGCAGGGCGGCGTCGCGCACGACGCCTTTCTTGCCAGCGCCGCGGCCGGACTCGAATTGCGGCTTGATCAGCGCGACGAGCGTCGCCTCCTTTGCCGCGAGCGACAACGGGCGCTCCAGCAGCAGGGCCAGCGAAATGAAGCTCGCGTCGCAGACGACGAGGCTTGGCGGCTCGGCGAGATGCGCGGCTTCGAGCGCGCGCGCGTCGAGCTTCTCGTAGGACGTCACGCGCGAGTCCTGCGCGATGCGCGGATGGAGCTGCCCGGAGCCGACGTCGACCGCGACGACATGGCGCGCGCCACGCTTGAGCAGCGCGTCGGTGAAGCCGCCCGTCGAGGCGCCGAGATCGAGGCAATAGCGATCCTGAACGTCGACGCCGAAATGCGCGAGCGCGAAGTCGAGCTTGACGCCGCCGCGCGAGACGAAAGGATGCGGGCTTTCTGCGACGATTTCGGCTTCCTGCGCGATTTCCTGCGAGGGCTTCGCGACCGCGATTCCATCGGCGCAAACGAGTCCCGCTTCGATCGCCGCGCGGGCCTTTGCGCGACTTTCGAAGAAGCCGCGCTCAGTGAGCAGAAAGTCTGCGCGCGGCATCTCACTCCCCCGGCTGGAGCAGAGAGCCGATTTCGCGGGCCTTGCCGAGCAAATGGGCAAAGGCCAGCAAAGCCAGCACGAAATAGAGGATGTCGAGCGCCAGAGCCGTGAGCATGAGATCGGAACGAAAAACGTGATCGATCAAAAGGCCGCGCAGACCCTCGAAGACATAGGTCGGCGGTAGGGCGAGCGCGATGGGCTTCAGCCAGACCGGCAGCGCCGAGACCGGGAAATAGACGCAGCCGAAGGGCTGAACGGCGAACATCAGCGACCAGGCGAGACTCTCGCGCGCCGAGCCCGTAGCGCATCAGCATTCCGCTGACGACGAGCCCGATGCTCCAGGCGAAAAGCGCGAGCGCAATGAAAAAGACGCCGACCGCCGCGCCGAGCGCCCACAGATTGAACCCGAAGAGCGCGATCGCCAGAAAGATCACCGGCACAACGCCGACGGTGAGACGGATCACGCTCATCGCCATCAGCGCGACGATGAACTCGCTCATCCGCAAGGGGCTCATCATCAGATTGGCGAGGTTGCGCGACCAGATTTCCTCCAGAAAGGAGAAGGAAAAACCCTGCTGCGTGCGCAACAGAATGTCCCAGAGCAGAACGGCGCCGATCAACGTCCCCGCGATCCGGGCCGGCCCGCTTTGCGCAACGCCCGCGGAGGCGAAATAGCTTTGCAGAAAGCCCCAGGTCAGCAGCTGGATAGTCGGCCAATAGACCGTCTCCAGCGCGCGCAGCCAGGACGAGCGAAGCACGTAGACATAGCGCAGCATCATCGCGCCGACGCGGCGGAAGGAGAAGAGGCTCACGCGGCTTCTCCCTCGGAGCGTCCGCGCGCAACGTCCATAAACACTTCCTCGAGCGTCCTGCGACCGTAGCGCGCGAGCAGAGCCGAGGGCGTTTCGTCGTCAACCAGCGTTCCCTTGCGCAGCATCAGCACGCGCTCGCAGAGCCGCTCGACCTCTCCCATATTGTGCGAGGCGAGAAGGATCGTGCAGTTGTGCTTGTCCCGTTGCTCTTCGAGGCGCGAGCGCACCCAGTCGGCGGTGTCGGGATCGAGCGACGCCGTCGGCTCGTCGAGTAGCAGGAGCTCCGGATCGTTGATGAGCGCCTTGGCGAGAGCGACCCGCGTCTTCTGTCCGGCCGACAGGCGCCCGCTGGGGCGGTCGAGAAAGTCCTGGAGCGCGAAATCCTTGGCGAGCCGCGCGATCTTCTCCTTGGCGTCCGCGACGCCATAGAGCATCGCGAAGACGCGCAGATTCTCGCGCACGGTCAGCCGGTGGGGCAAGTCGACATAAGGGCTTTCGAAATTCATGCGGCCGAGCACGCTTTCGCGGTTGGTCGCCATATCGGCGCCGAGCGCATGGATCGAGCCGGCCGACGGCTGGACGAGACCCATGATCATGCCGATCGTCGTCGTCTTCCCGGCGCCGTTGCCGCCAAGAAGGCCGGTCACCGCGCCCTTGTCGAGATCGAAGTCGAGCGGGCCCACGACGCGCTTGCCGCCGTAGGACTTGCAAAGGCCGCGAAGGCTGAGCGGGACGACGGGCGCGGGAAAAGACATGGCGGCTTTTAGCCCTGCGAAGCCGGCCCGGGCAAGCGCGGGCGCGGGGAGAGCGGACGGAAGCCGAGCGAGAGGCGAAACCGCGCAACGCGCGCCGCCATCAGGCTTGGGGGCTCTTTTGGCCTTGGGGCTCGTGGGCTCCGCCAGGCGCGACGGCGTCTCTCTCTCGCCACAGATCATTCGCCGCCCCGCTTGCCGCAGCGCTTCGAGCGCCATTTAAGATGGCGAAGGTCATGCCCGGCAGAGGGAGGGAGCACCGTCGATGCAACAGGAAAAGTGGAGCGCCTGCGACGCATACATCGCAAGCCATTTGATCGGCGCCGGCGAGGCGCAGGAAGCGACGATCGCGGCCAATACGGCGGGCGGCCTGCCGCAGATCGACGTCTCGGCGCCGCAGGGGAAGATGCTCTACCTTCTCGCCCGCTCGCTGCATCCCCAGCGCATTCTGGAGGTCGGGACGCTCGGCGGCTATTCGACGGTCTGGCTCGCGAGGGCGCTCGCGCCCGGCGGACGCCTGGTGAGCTTCGAGATCGAGCGGCGCCACGCGGAAATCGCCGCGAGCAATGTCGCCCGCGAGGGCTTCGGCGCCAGCGTCGATATACGCCTCGGCGCGGCGCTGGAGCTCCTGCCGGGGCTCGAGGCCGAGGGTTTTCACCCGATCGATTTCGCCTTCATCGACGCCGACAAGGAGAACAACGCCGCCTATTTCCGTCACGCCGTGAAGCTCGTGCGCAGCGGCGGCTTCATCGTCGTCGACAATGTGATCCGCGACGGCGCTGTAATCGATCCGCACAACGTTCATCCCATGATCGTCGGCACGCGCGCGCTCTATGAGGCCGTCGCCGCGGAGCCGCGCGTCTCGGCGTCGGTCATCCAGACCGTCGGCTCCAAGGGGTGGGACGGCTTCCTGCTCGCCGGCGTGAATTGAGGCGCGACGCTATTTGATCGGCACCTCGTGCGTCTTCTTGCGGTTCATCCGATCCGACTCATACTCCAGATAATGGAGATCGGTCGGCTCGGCGGCGGCGGTCGCGCCCTGTTGCAGACAGAAGGAGGGGATCGGGTGATAGGCGCCGTCATCGGACTTGAAGCAGTCGGTGAACTGCGTCTCGCATTTGACGGAATTGTCGAGCCCCGGCGTTGCGCGTTGCGCGATCGCGCGCGCCTTGCCGACGACCGCCTCGCAGGTCGAGGCGTCGAAGCCCCAGGATTTGCACTCGCTGATCGTCGACATGATTTGTCCCTTGCCGCCGCAGGCCGGCGTGCGTCGCGTCATGACGAAGGCCGCGAACGCCGCGACGACAAGCGCCGCGGCGATGATGAAGCCTCTCGAGGGCGTGACGATCATTAAACTCCCCTTTTCGATTCTTGCCTGTCGCCGGCTTTGCCGCCGGTTCGCGCGCGTTTTGAGGCGGAGCATAGGGCGCAGCGCTCGGACACGGCAAGGGGCGACGCGTCGCCATGCCTCTGCCCGCTCAATCGGCAGGCGTCTCGACCTTGCCGGCCCATAGGTGATCGGGCGGTCCGGCGCCGGCGCCGAGCCGCATCGAGGCGCCGGCCGCGAGCGCCTGCGTCAGCCAGCGCTTCGCCTCGATGATCGCCCTCTCCAGTTCGAGCCCGCGCGCCAAAAGGCAAGCGACGGCCGAGGAGAGCGCGCAACCGGTTCCATGCGCGTTCCGCGTCTCGACCCGCTCACCGGAACAGAAGCGCGTTGCGCCCGGGGCGCAGAGCACGTCGACCGGAGCGCCGTCGAGATGGCCGCCTTTGACCAGCGCCGCCTTCGCGCCGGCTGCGACAAGCGCGCGCGCCTGCGACTCCATATCGTCTGTATTCTTCGCGAGCGGCGTTCCGGTGAGGAGGGCGGCCTCCCTGAGATTGGGCGTGATCAGCGTCGCAAGCGGCGCCAGATGCTCGAGAATGGCTCGCGGCAATCCGGCGGCGCTCAAATCCGCGCCGCGGCTGGCGCTGAGCACCGGATCGAGCACGATGTTTTGCGCGCCCGCGCGTTTCAAAGAGGCTGCGACGGCTCTGGCCGTCGACGGGCGCGCCAGCATGCCGATCTTCACCGCGTCGACGGCGATATCGTCGAAGATCGCGTCGATCTGCGCGGCGACGAGCGCGGCGGAGACGGGCGCGACCTTCAAGACGCCCTCTGTGTTCTGCACCGTGAGCGCGGTGATCGCCGCCATGCCGTAGGCGCCGAAGGCCGCAAAGGTCTTCAGATCGGCCTGAACGCCCGCGCCGCCGGAAGGGTCGGAGCCCGCGATGGAGAGAAGCTTGGGGCGACGCGGGCCGGCGGCGGTCATCGCGCTCGTCGGCGCCTCGAGATGCGCGTCGCGGTCACTTCGGCTTCGGGCCCTGGGCGGCTTCGTTGAGCATGCCGTCGAGCCGCTCGTCCTTGAGCCCCGCCTTCACGGCGCGGTCGCGCCATTGCCTCGCCTTGGCGAGATCCTTGTCGACGCCGCGCCCCTGCGCCAAGAGATAGGCGAGACGGTTCTGCGCCACGGCGTTGCCCATCGTCGCAGCCTTTTGGAAGAGCTTCGCGGCGCCAGCCTCGTCGCGGTCGACCCCGACGCCGTTGAACTTCAAGATCGCCAGCTCGACCATGGCGCCAAGATGATCGTTATTGGCCGCCAGCTCGAACCAATGGGCGGCCTCGCCGCCGTCCTTGGCGACGCCCTTGCCGTGCAGATAGAGCTCGGCCAGGGCGTAGCGCGCGTCCGTGTCGCCGAGATCGGCGGCGCGCTTGAAATAGTCCGCGGCCTTCTCGAGCTCGGCGAAAGCGCCGTTGTTTTCGAGAGCCAGCTCGCCCAGAAGGTTGAGCGCCGCCGCGTGGTTCTTCTCGGCCGCCTTCTCGAGATAGATTTGCGCGGTCTTGCGGTCGCGCGCGGCCGGCGTGTTGGCGAGAAGGGCCGCCGCGTAAAGATAGGCGCCCTGGGCGTCGTTCTGATCCGCCGCGCGGCGGAACCAGGCCTGCGCCTCCTTTTGATCGCGTCCGACGCCCGCTCCTTCCGCATACATTCGGCCGATCAGAAGCATCGCCGCCGCGTCCGAGGGGCTGGCGGCGAGACGCGCCTTAGCCTCGCGCATCGCGCGCGGAAAGTCGCCGGACTCGTAGGCCTGATAGGCGGCGTCGCCTGCCGCGACGGGCGCCGGCGCGGTCGCGGGGGCTTGCGCGCGCGCCACGGAGGAAAGCGAGAAGAGCAGAATGGCGAGCAGGGTCGGGGCGCGCATGGTCAAGCCTCCTCGCGCGTGAGCGCGTCCAGCGCGTCCTTCACCGCCGCGCCGGGGCCGCGCGAATCGCCCCAGACGCAATCGCCGAGCATGACGAAATCCGCGCCCGCGCGAGCCAGTCGGGGCGCCTGCGCCAGCGTCGAGGCGAAGGCGACGCAGGGGGTCGTGAAGACCTCGGCCCACCAGCGCAGCCGTTCCTCGAGCGCGTCCTCCGAGAGCGGCGCGCTTCCGTCGCCGAAGAGAACGTAATCGGCCCCGATTTCGCCGGCGTTCATCGCGTCATGGCGCGTCGTGAGCCCTGCCGCGCCGACGATGTGGCGGGGCGACAGTCGCTCCACGGCCGATTTGAGCGCCGGCCCGGCGCCGGCGATCTGCGCGCCGTCGACGTTCGCGGCCAAGGCGAGCTCCGCGGAGCCGTCGATCACCAGCGCGACGCCGAGCGGCTCGGTCCTCAGCGCAATCTTGCGGACAAGTCGCTTCGCGCTTTCCTCGTCCTGGGACGAAAGGCGTAGCAGCAGGCTCGCGGGTCTGCCTGCGCCGAGCGCCGCGTCGAGCGCGGGCAGGAAGCCTTCGGCGTCGTCGAGAACCGGCGTGGCGAGATAGAGTTGGACGTTCGTCATCGGCTCGTTGCGGGTTTTGGGCTCGTTGCGGGTCTTGAGGCAGCTCTTAACAAACAATCGCTGCGACCCTACCCGTCGCGCCCCTGGTCGCCGCTCGTCGTGACGCGCCAAGACGGGAGGGTGCGTGGCCAAGCCGCGACTCAATCGCCTTTGCAATTGGGCGCCGATCCAGGCCGGCGCAAACTCCATAGCGCAAAAACTTCTCGGCGTCGCGGAGCTTGGGCGGAATGCGCTCGGCGCGCGACCCTGGAGCCGAGAAGCGCATGGCGGAGGAAGACTTGCGGCTCGAGGCGCGCCGGCCTGAGGATTTTCCCGACTGGCGCTTCGACTATCTCGACATTTGCTACGAAGAGCAAACACGCTCCTTCTGGATGGAGTACAAGGCGACCGCGCCGCATTACTTCCCGCTCGAAATGTTCATGGAGATCGTCGCGGCGCGGCGGTCGATGCTGCGCCTGATCGAGAGCGACGAGGACGGCCGCTGGCCCATCCGCTATTTCGTGATCGCCTCGCGCCGTCCCGGCGTTTTCGGTCTCGGGGGAGATCTCGCCGCCTTCGCCGCGGCGGTTCGCGAGCGGCGCTCCGGGGCTCTGCGCGCGCACGCCGAGATTTGCGTCGACATCATGCACGGCCTCGCCACGGACTTCGGCTTGCCGATCGTCACGCTCTCGGCCGTGCACGGGCAGTGTCTGGGCGGCGCTTTCGAGGGCGCGCTCGTGACCGACTTCCTGATCGCCGAGGAAGACGCCCGCCTGGGGTTGCCGGAGATAGCCTTCAACACCTTTCCCGGAATGGGCGCCGTGTCTCTCCTCGGGAGGCGCCTTCCCGGCGCCTTGGCGGAGCGCATCGTCTCGGCGGGCGAAATTTATACGGGCCGCGAGATGTATGATCTGGGCGTCGTGCATGCGCTCGCGCCCCCGGGCGGCATTCGCGTCGCCGCGCGCCAATGGATGGCGCCCGACGAGGCCCTTTGGCGCCGCCGCCGCGGGCTCGCCGAAGCGCGCCGCGCTCATTACGGCGTCAGCCGCGACGAGCTTCGTGGCGTCGTGAACGGCTGGGTCGAGTGCGTTCTGGGGCTGAGCGACCGCGACCTGCGCCATCTCGACCGGCTGGTCGCGGCGCAGAAGCGCCTGCACTCGCAGCAGAAGGAAAACGCGGCGCCGGCGCCGGCGCCCGACCTCCAGGACCTCCTCGAGAAGAGCTGAGGGCGGGGACTATCGATGCCCCCGCCGCTCGATGAGCGGGGTGCGCTCACCGCCGCCGGAGCCTTTCGCCGCGCGTTGCGGCGATCGCGTCGCGCCGCCGCCGCCCGCCCGGCCGCCGCGAAGCGAAACCGAGGACTCCGCAAGGCCCCTTTCGGCCATACGCTGCGCGCGCAAAATCGCGAGATTGCCATTGTAGCGGCGCGCATAGCACAGAAGGTAGGTTTCGATCGCTGCGAGGCCGTCATGGGTGTCGACGAGCTCCTTGACGAGGCAGAGCTCGCGCATCGTCGTCGCATCGAGCCTCTCGCCGGCCTCGAGCAGCCGTTCGGCCCGCACGAGGCCGAGACGGCGCGTCAGAGCGGCATAGAGGCCGGCGATCCGCTCGGGCTCGCAGTCGAAGGAGAATTGCGCGGCGGGATCGGCGATCAGCGCCGAACAGCGCAAGGCGAATTCCAGATCCGCGCCCTGCATCGGCCCGCGGGCCCAGGCGACGGTGATGACCGGCGAGGCGACGACCAAGTCTATCAGCCGGTCCATCAGCCTTTCGACTCCCTTCCCATAGGGATCGGCAAGTCCCGCGGCGTGCGCGAAGTCGAAGACGACGAACTTCAGCTCGCCCAGCCTTCCGGCTTCGATTTCGCCGAGGATTTTGTCCAAGGTCTGCACGCAGACATCGGAGAATCCGGGCGAAAGCTTCCGGATAACTACAGTGTTTATATTTGTGAGTCTTGAAAGGAACAGAATCTGCCTTTTAGGAGCGGGAACTTTTCTATCAGCTTCCGCCTGCTCTGGCGGAAGATCGAAACCGGATTGGGCCGCTGGGCGCAATTGCGCCGCCCGATCTTGGCCATGTTGCGCGATGTTGTTCATGACCGCCTCCGTATTTTACGTGAAGCCTCGCGATTTATATTTACAAGTTAATTCAAATTAAGCTTTGCCTGCAACCAAAAGTTGAAAGTATGCACGCGGCATGGTTAACGCGCGAACGAGTGTGGGCGCCCGCCGGTCGGCTTCCGGCAGGGCGCCCCTTTCGTTGCGCCGACGCGTGGCGCCGGCGCGAGGTCGATCACATGCGCGAGACTTTGGGCCTCTTGACGGTCGCGGCCGCCGTCGGGGCGTCGGGCTGCTTGGCCGACGGGTTGAGCGCAGGCCCCGCGCTCCGGGGCACTTCCGTTTCGTTGGCGTCGCGCGCGAGTTCCTTGGGCTTGAATGCCTCGGCCATCGCCTTGGCGGCCGCAAGGTCGCGCGCGTCGAGTCGCGCGGCCACCTCGTCCCGCTTCCGGGTCGCCTCGGGATCGCCCTGCGCGGCCGCGATCGAAAACCACATGAAGGACTGCACGAGATTCTGCTCGACGCCCATGCCGCGCGCATAGAGGACCGCGAGGTTGAACTGGCTGTCGCGCACGCCGAATTCTGCGGCCTTGCGGAACCAGCCGGCAGCGGAGGCGTAATCGGGCCAGCCGTCGCCATTTTCAACAAAGAGCACGCCGAGATTGTGCATGGCGCGGGCGTTTCCGGCGTTGGCCGCCTGTTCGTAGAGGCTGCGCGCGCGCTCGTAGCTGCGCTCGACGCCAAGGCCTTTCTCGTAGAACGAGCCCAGCCGATAGAGTGCGAGCGTCATGCCCTGATCGGCAGCTTTGGAGAACCACTGCGCCGCAAGCTTCAAATCGCGCGGCAGGCCGCCGCGACCCTCGGCATAGCGGAGGCCGAGCTCGAATTGCGCTTTGGCATCGCCATGCTGCGCCAGAGCCTGCAGCGGCGCCATGTCCTGCGGCGAGGCCGCCGGCATCCTCTCGATCGCGCCGACCGGCGTCGGATCCACGCGCTCGGTCGCAACGCCCTTGCGCTCGGGCTTGGCGGCGGCTCCGTCGGCTGCGCCCTTTGCCGCCTCAAACGCCGCGCCGTCGCTCGCAGAATTCGCCTGCGCCGCGTCGTTCTCCGCCGGGCTGAACTTCTGCGTAAGGGACGCCGGGGCGCTTAGCGCAAACTTCTGGTTGGAGCCGCCGGCGCCGGTCGCCTGCGCCTCCATGGGCGAGCGGCTCCGCGCATTCTCAAAGAGCGAGCGGCCCACCGGCGCCGCCGCGGCGAGGATCGCCACTCCCGTCAGACCCGCGAGGATGAGGGTCTTGCAACTCGGCCCAACAGCGACGGAGGCCTTCGTCTCCGCTTTGGGCGCGGAACGGGGCGCGCGGCTCGCCTCGAGCTCCTTGATCGAAATCTTGCGATCGCGCGGCGGGATCCCGTTTGCGCCGGCCCGCTCCGTCGCCCGGCGGGCCGCAGCGATGAAGTCCGCCTGCTGTTTCAGCTCGAGGTCGACGCCGGTGAAACGAGCGGGATCGGGCGCGCCGTCCGCATCGGAATCGTCCGCGTCGTGGCGCCGTCGTCCCCGCTGCGGCGCGGAGTGGACGACAAGCGGCTGGAAGCGTGGGGCCACGGAAGCGGCGGGCGCGCGCTCTGCGGCTTCGTCCAGCGTCCGTTCCGGCGCCTCGCTCCACGAGCTATTTGCCGAAGGCTCGCCCTCCGCGGTCTCCAAGCGGTCATTCTCTGCAACCGAGCCAAGTTCCGCAACGTCCTCCGACGCCTCCTGCGCGGCCGTCGCTTCTTGCTCGCGCAGGCCGTTCATTCCTTGCGCCACGAAAAGCTCGTCGAGCGCGTCGAGCTGCCGCTCCAGGGATCGGGAAGGCGCGGGTTTGATTTCATCGCGCGAGCTCGGCTCAGCGCGTAGCGCCGGCGGTTCCGCCGACGGCGCGGCGCCGGCGCGCGAATCTTCAATTTTTTCGCAAAGCTCGGCGATCTTGCGTTCGATCGAAGCGAGCGTCGCGCTGTCGTTGAGCGAGCGGTCGAGCCGCGCCGAAAGCTGGCGCACCTGTTCGCTCAGCGCGTCGACCGCCACTGGATCCGCGCCCGGACCGAAGGCCTCCGCGCTTCGCTTCGCGAGCTGCTCCAAAAGCGCGGAAAGCTGCGCCTTGTGCGCATCGTCCTTGCGCCAGTGGGCGCTCTCGTCGAACTGGGTCGCGAGCTTGCGCTGCATGTCGTCGAGCCGCTCGGCGATCTCGTCGAGGCGCGCGTCCTCCTGCGGCTTCGTCTTCGTCAACAGCTCCTCGAGCTGTTCGGCCGAAGGTCCCTGCCCCAGGCGGTCGAGCTTCTCATCCAGCCGATCGACCTTGCCCTCGAGCGAGGCGACGGCGAGGGGGGCCGAGCCCGCCGCCAGGGCGTGGTCGACCTTTTTGGCGAGATCGGCGAGCAGTCCTTCGAGCGCGACATTGGGGGACGCCTGCAAGATCCCCTGGTCGATGCGTTCCGCGAGCGACTGATGCATCTCGTCGATGCGCGCGCCGAGCTCCTCGAACCGGGTTCCGTCAAACTGCGCGAGCGCCTCCTCCAGCTTGTCGGAGAGCCGGTCGAGGCGCTGGTTGAAGGCCTCGAGACCAGTTTCGGCCGACAGGATCGCGCGAATGGCCTTCGCCGCGTCGGCCACCTCGGACGAACCTTCTCCCGAGGCGCGTCCGGAGGAGAGCTTGTCGACTCGGATCGTCAGATCGCGCAGGCGCGTCTCGATCTGCTCCTGCGGGAGCGGGCGCGCCGCGAGAGAAGAGAGAGTTTGGCGGATTTCCGCGGTGCGGCGGCCGAGCTCCTGCAAAGAGACGGCGTCTACGTAGCCCGCCGCCTCGAGGCGGTCCAGGCGGTCGGCGAGACCGCGAACGTCGGTCTCGAGCGCGCGCATGTGCGGCCGGGGATCGATCTCTTCGAGCACCGCGCGCAGTTCGCCCGCGATTCTCTCAGCCGGCGCGAGCGCCTGGTCCCCGACGCCTCTCGCGCGCTGCGCGGCGACGCGCTCGGCCAGATCGGCGAGGGCGCGCTCAATCGCCTCTATCGAGGCGCGGGGCGCAAGCTCGCCGACGCCGCGCGTGAGGCTTCTGATCTCCTCGCGCAGCCCGTCGACCTGAAGCATGATGTGGCGTTCGCGCTCGGCGCTGTTGTCAAAATCGCCGCGCAGCGAGCCCATCTGGCGCTCGAGAGCCTCGATCTCGCCGTGCACTTCGCCGAAACGGCGCGAAAGGGCCGGATGCTCTTCGCGGGTCGCGTCCTCGATCTGGCGGCGAAGCTTGTCGATCTCGCCGGTCAGCTGATTTGCGCGCTCGGATCGGTCTTCACGACTGCCAAGGAGCGACTCGACGTTTTTCGCCGTCGCGGCAACCACCCGCTCGATTTCCTCGAGCCGCCCCGCTCCGCCTTCCGCGGAAACGCGGACGGGCGGCGCGTCGGGGCCGGGATCTCGCGCGTCGGCGCCCGCATCGAGGGCCTGCTGTCGGCGCGTGATGTCCAGAACGGCGTCGGCGAGCGGAAGCTTCACCACGGACGAGTCGGGCTCGGCGCGGCGGCTTTCCGACTGGCCGGAGCGCGGCGCGGCGCTGGGACGCTCGGCGAGCTTTTCCGGCTCGCGATCCCCGTCGTCAACGGCGGGATCGGCTTCCGGGAAGCTGCGCGCCGGCGCGTCGAGCGGCGCGGCGCGGCGCGAACGGCGACGGCGCCTTTCGGCCGCCGACGGGACGGGATCGTCTTCGATCAGTTCGGCGACGATCGTCTCGAGGGCTCTGGCGGTGCGTCGCTCGCTCGCGCTGATGCTGCGGCTCAAAGCATCCAGCGCCTGATCCAGGCCGCGCGACCGCATGACGCTGTTTCGGCTCTCGTCGACGAGCTGCGCGATCCTGTGCAGGGCCCGCGTCGTGTTCCGCTCGTTTGCGGCGACGCGTCGCGAGCCGCGAAGCGGCGGATCGCCAAACGGATCGTCCAACTCGTCGTCGATCGAGAACGCCGTCTCGTCGTCTTCAAACAGGAAGTCGTCCTCCGGCGCGTCTTCGTCGTTGAAAGCGCGCCACGCCTCGCTACGGCGGTCCGGCGCCTTCGCGGCGCGCGTCCGGGAGCGCGACAGGTTCTCGATTTCTGCCCGTAGTTGTCTGTAATTCGGCTTGTTCATCGGAGCTTCCAGCGGGATCCCGGCGGGCCGGCGAGAGACAGTCGACTGTGGGAGACTGACGCGGGCGCAAGCGAATCGCGCTGAACGCACGGCCGCAGAGGACCGTCGCTAATGACTTTCTAATGAACATAGTAAACAAGCCGTTAAGCGAGGTGGAAATCGCTGATCGGAAAGGCGGCGAACCCGCGCGCTGGCGTCGGCGCGAATCGCGTCGCGGCCGGAAGCGCTCCCTGGCCGGAGCCGCCCCCTGGTTTCCGGGCGAGAGCGTCCGGCTATTGCGTCGAGCCCGAGCCCTCTCTAGGTAACGTTCCGAGTTCATGTTGCGACTGCGAGTGCGTGGCGGGACCTCGTCCCGCGTCTCCACCTGAAGGCTGAGCGGAGAGCGCGATGTCGATATACAAGGCCCCTGTCGAAGAGGCGGTATTTCTTCTCGAGGACGTATTAGGCTTCAGCAGTTACAGTCAGCTTCCGGGCTTCGCCGAGGTCAGCGGCGACCTGCTGGCGCAAATCCTCGGCGAGTCCGGGCGTCTTTGCGAAAAGGTCCTGCATCCGCTGAACGCGGTGGGCGACCGCGACGGCTGCCTGCGCCGGGAGGACGGGGCCGTTCTCACGCCCAAGGGTTTCGTCGACGCCTATCGCGCCGTCGCGGAGGGCGGCTGGATCGGACTTTCCGTCCCAGCCGAATTCGGCGGCCAGGGTCTCCCCTATGTGCTGACCGCGCTCACCAATGAATTCGCCTCCTCGGCCAACATGGCTTTCGCCATGTATTTCGGGCTGAGCCAGGGAGCGATGGCGGCGCTGGTTCGCCATGGCGCCGAGGCGCAAAAGCGGCTCTACCTGCCGAAAATGACGACCGGCGCCTGGAGCGGCACGATGAACCTGACCGAGCCGCAATGCGGCACGGATCTCGGCCTGCTCACCACGAAAGCCGCGCCCAATCCCGACGGCAGCTATTCGCTGACCGGCCAGAAGATTTACATTTCGGCGGGCGAGCACGATCTCGCCGAGAACATCGTGCATCTGGCGCTCGCCCGCATCGAGGGCGCGCCTGCGGGCGTCAAGGGGATCTCGCTCTTTCTCGCCCCCAAATTCCTCGTCAATCCCGACGGTTCGCTCGGGCTCCGCAACAAGCTCTCCTGCGGCTCGATCGAGCACAAGATGGGCATTCACGGCAACGCCACCTGCGTGATGAACTACGAGGGCGCGCGCGCCGAGCTGGTCGGCGAACCCAATCGCGGCCTCAATGCGATGTTCGTGATGATGAACGAGGCGCGGCTCGGCGTCGCGAACCAGGGCCTCGGTCTCTCGGAAATCGCCTATCAGAATGCCGCCGTCTATGCGCGCGAGCGCCTGCAGGGGCGCTCGCTGTCGGGATCGAAAAACCCCAATGGAAAGGCCGATCCGATCATCGTGCATCCGGACGTGCGTCGGATGCTGCTCGAGATCAAAGCCTTCAACCAGGCGGCGCGCGCGCTTTCGCTCGGCGTCGCGCTCGACAGCGACGTGGCGCATCGCTCGCATGACGCGGCGGCGCGCCTAGCGGCGGAGGACCGGCTCGGCCTGCTCACGCCTGTGCTCAAATGTTTTTTCACGGAGCGCGGGTTCGAGAACGCCGTCAAGGCGCAGCAGGTCTTCGGCGGCATGGGCTACATTGTCGAGACCGGCGTGGAGCAATTCGTCCGCGACGCGCGTATCACGATGATCTACGAGGGCGCCAACGGCATTCAGGCGCTTGATCTCGTCGGACGAAAGCTCCCGAAGGATGGCGGACGCGCGATCTCCGCCTATCTCAGGGACCTCCACGGCTTTATCACGTCGAACGAGGCGCCGGATCTGGAGCCCTTCGTCAGGCCGCTGCAGACGGCCGTCGGCGATTTGCAGAAAGCGACGCTGTGGCTGATGCAGAACGCTCTGACCAAGCCCGACAACGCCGGCGCGGCCTCGATGGACTATCTGCATCTCCTCGCGCTCGTCGCGCTCGGCTTCGCGTCGGCGCGGATCGCCAAGGCGGCGCTCGAAAGGAAGACGCGCGAGCCCCAGACGGCGAGGGCGATGGACGCCAAGCTCATCGCCGCGAGATTCTTCATGGAGCGCATGCTGCCGGAGACGGGCCTGCGGCTTGCGCGGCTCTCGACCGGCGCGGACACGATGATGTCGCTCGAGGCGGAGATGTTTTAGGGGGCGAGTAGCGCGTAGCGAATAGGGTGGCTCGGCTCTATTCGCCGCTCGCTCTTCGCTGCTCGCTTTCCCTTCCGAAAGGAGGCGCGATGACGGACGCTTTTATCTATGACGCCGTGCGCACGCCGCGCGGACGCGGCAAGGTCGACGGGTCCTTGCACGAAGTCTCGACGCTCGGGCTCGCGGTGACGGCGCTCGAGGCGATCAAGTCGCGCAACGGCCTCGCCGGCCCCGAGGTCGACGACGTGGTTTTGGGCTGCGTCGATCCGGTCGGCGAGGCGGGGGGAGACATTGCGCGCGCCGGCGCGCTCGCCGCAGGCTTTGGCGACAAGGTTCCCGGCGTGCAGATCAACCGCTTCTGCGCCTCCGGACTCGACGCCGTGAACTTCGCGGCGGCGGAGATCATGTCGGGTCAGCACGATCTGACGATCGGCGGCGGCGTCGAGAGCATGAGCCGCGTCGGCATCGGCGCCTCGGGCGGCGCCTGGCCGGTCGATCCGACGATCGCCATTCCGTCCTATTTCATGCCGCAGGGCGTTTCGGCCGATCTCATCGCGACGAAATATGGATTTTCGCGCGACGACGTGGACGCTTACGCCTTGCAGTCGCAGAAGCGCGCGGCGCGCGCCTGGGAGGAAAAGCGCTTCGCGCGCTCGATCGCGCCGGTCAAGGACGTGAACGGCCTCACGATCCTCGATCGCGACGAGCACATGCGCCCCGAGACCGACATGCAGGGGCTCGCTTCGCTGAAGCCCTCCTTCATCATGCTCGCCGAGATGGGCGGCTTCGACGCGGTGGCGATCCAGGCGCATCCCGAGATCGAGGCGGTGAAATATGTGCATCACGCCGGCAATTCGTCCGGCATCGTCGACGGGGCAGCGGCCGTGCTGATCGGCTCCAAGGAGGCGGGACAGCGTCTCGGCGTGAGGCCGCGTGCGAAGATTCGCGCCTTCGCCAATATCGGCTCGGAGCCCGCGATGATGCTGACGGGGCCGATGGATGTGACGAGGAAGCTCCTTGCGCGCGCCAAGATGACGCTCGAGGACATCGAGCTTTTCGAGGTCAACGAGGCCTTCGCCGCCGTCGTGCTGCGCTATCTGCAGGCTTTCGATCTCGACCCCGAGAAGGTCAACGTCAATGGCGGCGCGATCGCGCTCGGCCACCCGCTCGGCGCGACGGGCGCGATGCTGCTGGGGACCGCGCTCGACGAATTGGAGCGCAGCGGCAAGAGCGTCGCGCTCGTGACGCTCTGCATCGGCGCGGGGATGGGGACGGCGACGCTCATCGAGCGGGTGTGAGCAGCTTCGATTTTTTGACGCCCACGCCAATGATGACTATAATGACTATTGTGGTCATCAAAGGAGCGACGCCGATGCGAAACGCGCAGCGAACAGCCAAGTCGAAAGGTACGACCGATGTCGGCTTCGAAAACCCTAACCGACAAGTTGTGGTCCGCTCGACTGGGCGACCTGGCAATGGTCATAATCAGCTGATTTACGAGATGAAATGCCTCGAGTGTGGTGATCGCTATGGCGTGAACGGTTCAGACATTTTCGAGCGCAGGTGCCCAAAATGTCAGGATGGCGCGTGCGGCCTCCCCATCGATCCCCTCCCGTCTTCGACGACGCTATGGACGGTCGCTGACGCCAAGGCGCGCCTCTCAGAGGTCTTGGAAAAGGCGCGAAGCGAGGGGCCGCAGACAATTACACGCAACGGCAAGAAGGTGGCGGTCGTCGTTGGGTTCGAGGAGTGGGAAAGACGCTTGCAACGAAAGGGCTCCCTCGCTGAGTTCCTTTATAATTCCCCACTAAGAGGAGCGGACATCGATCTCGAGAGGATCCACGAAGAGCCGCGCGACATCGAGCTGTGAGCAGTTATTTACTCGATACGAACGTGCTCTCGGAGTTCAAGCGGCCAAGACCCGACGCGAACCTCTATGCCTGGGTGGACGCCGTGAACGAGGAAAAAACGTTCGTGTCCGTCATTTCGCTGGCGGAGATGAGGTTCGGCGTATCGCTCATGCCGCCGAGCCGGCGCAAAACGGAGCTCGACCAGTGGCTTGCGGACTACGTTCCCCGAAGGTTCGAGAGGCGCGTCCTCGACGTGACGCCGAGCATTGCCAACGCTTGGGGGGAACTGCTGGCGCAGGCGAAACGTCGGGGTCTCGGGCTCGGCGTCTCGGACGGCTATATCGCCGCCACTGCAAAGTTTTACGGGATGGCCGTCGTCACCCGTAACGTCAAGGACTTCCAGAGCCTCGGGTTGGACGTCGTCAACCCTTGGCGAGCCTGCTGACCAAACAACTCTTTCGTCCCTGCGGCCTTGCAACAAGGAGCGCCTTATGAACCTGCAAAATTTCCGCTTCGAGCCTGGCGCCGACGGTGTCGCCGTTCTGACCTGGGACATGCCGGCGCGCTCGATGAACGTCATCACGGAAGACGTGATGAGCGAGCTCGCCCAAGTCGTCGAGAAGGTCGCGTCGGACGCCACGATCAAGGGCTGCGTGATCGCCTCCGGCAAGAGCGCCTTTTCCGGCGGCGCCGATCTCTCGATGCTGCAAAAGAGCCGCGCGGCCCATGGGAAGGCGCTTGGCGAAAAAGGCGCGGAAGCCGCCAACAAGCTCTTCTTCGAGGGCGCGCGCAAACTGTCGCAGCTTTATCGGCGCCTCGAGACCTGCGGCAAGCCCTTCGCGATCGCGATCCATGGCGTTTGCCTCGGCGGCGCCTTCGAGCTCGCGCTCGCCTGCCATCATCGCGTGCTCGCCGACGACGACAAGACCAAGGTCGGCCTGCCCGAGGTCAAGGTCGGGCTCTTTCCGGGCGCCGGTGGAACGCAGCGCGTGGCGCGGCTTCTGCCGACCGGCGACGCGCTGCAATTCCTGTTCAAGGGCGAGCAGGTCTCGGCCAAGGCCGCCAAGGCTGCGGGTCTCGCGCATGAGCTCGCGCCTCAAAGCGAGATCGTGAGCCGCGCCAAGGATTGGATTCTCGGCGGCGGCAAGGCGGTCGCGCCCTGGGACCAGAAGGACTTCAAGCCGCCTTCCGGCCGCATCTTCTCGCCCGGCGGCATGATGATCTGGATGCCGGCCAATGCGATCTACCGGCGCGAGACCTACGACAATTATCCCGCCGTGAAGGCTATTCTGCATTGCGTCTATGAGGGCCTGCAGCTGCCGATGGATCAGGGGCTGACGGTCGAGGCGCGCTGGTTTGCGCATATTCTGCGCTCGAAGGAGGCGGCGGCGATGATCCGCACGCTCTTCCTCTCCAAGAACGAGCTCGAGAAAGGCGCGCGCCGCCCCAAGGAGGAGCCGCCGACGCAGCTCAAGAAGATCGGCATTCTCGGCGCGGGCTTCATGGGCGCGGGCGTCGGCTATGTCTCGGCTTCGAACGGGCTCGACGTCGTGCTGATCGACCGCGACCAGGAAAGCGCCGACAAGGGCAAGGCCACGATCGACAAGCTCATCTCCGGCCAGGTCTCGCGCGGCAAGGCGACCGCTAGCGCCAAGGAGGCGCTGCTCGCGCGCGTCGAGGCCACGCCCGACTATGCCAAGCTGAAGGGCTGCGATTTCATCCTCGAGGCCGTCTTCGAGGATCGCGCGGTCAAGGCGGAGGCCACGAAGCGCGCGCAAGAAGTCGTCGGGCCCGACGTCGTCTTCGCCTCCAACACATCGACGCTGCCGATCAGCTCGCTCGCCGAGACGGCGCTAAAGCCCGAGAATTTCATCGGCGTGCATTTCTTCTCGCCGGTCGAGAAGATGCTGCTCGTCGAGATCATCCTCGGCGAGAAGACGGGCGACAAAGCTCTCGCCGCGGCGCTGGATTTCGTCCGGATGATCAAGAAGACGCCGATCGTCGTGAACGACTCGCGCGGCTTCTTCGCCAATCGCTGCGTGCTCGCTTATGTCCGCGAGGGGCAGACCATGCTCGTCGAGGGCGTGCCGCCCGCGATGATCGAGAACGCCGCGCGCATGGCCGGGATGCCGGTCGGGCCGCTTTCGCTCAACGACGAGGTCGGCCTCGACCTGGGGTGGAAGATCCTGCTCGCGACGAAGAAGGACCTCGGCGCCGCCGCGGTCGATCCGGCGCAGGAGCGCGTGCTCGGCTTCCTGGTCGAGAAGAGCGGCCGCTTCGGCCGCAAGAACGGCAGAGGGTTCTACGACTATCCGGCGAGCGGCAAGAAGACCTTGTGGCCGGGCCTCGCCGAGCTCGCCGAGAAGAAGCTCGATCCCGACACGCTCGACGTCAAGGAGCTGGAGCGGCGCTTCCTCGTGGCGCAGGCGGTGGAGGCGGCGCGGACGCTCGCGGAGCACGTCGTCACCGATCCGCGCGAGGCGGACGTCGGCTCGATCCTGGGCTTCGGCTTCGCGCCGTTTACGGGCGGCGCGCTCTCCTACATCGACGGCATGGGCCTCAAGGCCTTCGTCGCGCTCTGCGACAGGCTCGCGGTGAAATACGGCCCCCGCTTCGCGCCGCCGCAATTGCTGCGCGACATGGCGCGTGAGGGCGAGACGTTTTATCGGGCGGCATAGGCCGCCCGAACCGGACCATAGCCTAGCGCCGCGCCTTCCCGCGCAGTATTGTCGCGACCAGCCATGGTCGCGGATTCAGCGTCGTCAAAAGCCCGGTTGCGCCATAGCTCGCGGCGGCGCGGGGGCCTGCGCCGAGTCTTCCTGCGAATCCACCAAATTATCGGGCTTTTCGCGGGCGCGCTGTTCGTTCTGATCGGGCTCAGCGGCGGCGTCCTCGCCTTCCACGAGGACATCGACGAAGCGCTGAACGCCGCGATCATGCGCGTCGAGACGCCTGCGCAGGCTTCGCTCAAACCCCTCGATGCAATTCTCGCGGCGGCAGTCGCCGCCATGCCGCCCGACGCCAAATTGGAGAGGCTCACCCTCCCGCGCCATGCGCGAGCCGCCGCGTCGGTCACCTATATGGTCGATAGCGACGACCTCGAAAGCGACTTCTACGAAATCTTCGTCGATCCCTATACATCGCAGGTCAAAGGGCGCCGGCTGCTTTTGCATGGCGACCGCACATTCTCGCAGCCTTTCATCGCGATCCTTCTGGCCTTTCACTCGGCGCTGCTGCTCGGCGCCAACAACGCCTATCTCGTCGGCTTCCTCGGCATTCTCATGTGTTTCTCCGTCCTCGTCGGGCTTTATCTCTGGGCGCCGGCGAACGGTCAGTGGCGCCTGGGCCTGCGGGTGAAATGGGGCGCGAGCCGCGAGCGGGTCGTCTACGACCTGCACAGAAGCATCGGCATTTATGGAGCAGCGATCCTCCTGGTGATGCTGCTCAGCGGCGTGGCGATGATCTTCAAGCCGGCGACGCGAAGCGTGACGACATTGTTTTCCGCGGTGCGCCCCGATCCGGATTTCGGAAAGTCAAAACGCGTTCCCAATGGCGCGCCGATCGGCGTCGACGCGGCCGTCGCGGCCGCAAACAGGGTCTTTCCCGACGGAAGGATTCACTGGATTCTCCTGCCCAGCACGCCGACTGGCGTCTATGTCGTCGGAAAGCAGTCGGACAGCGAGCCGAACCGCACCAAGACATATAGAAACGTGGGTGTGGACCAATATACGGGCCAGGTCCTGCAGGTTCAGGACCGGCGCGCCTTCACCGCCGGCGAGCGCTTCCTCGAGTGGCTTTTCCCACTGCACAGCGGCGAGGCCTTCGGCGCGATCGGCAGGCCGCTCACGCTGCTCTTCGGGCTCATTCCCCTCGGCCTCTACGTGACCGGCTTTCTGAGGTGGCGGCAAAGGCGTCGCGGGCGACGGGCGCTCATCGTGGCCCGGCGACGATCGGCATCTCGATGATGTCCTCCTTCTCCTTGGCTTCTCCGAACCCTATCCTGAGGAGATATTTTCCCTTATGATTGAGCGTCGACTCCATCGTCAACATCCCGCTGGGATAGACGCGCGAAGGCAGCGCATTGATCTCCTTGAGGCCGCCGCGCGAGTCGTCTTGATAAAAAGAAACCGCGACGGGGAGGTTACGCACCTCCTTCTCCATCAGCGTGAGCGCGAAGATGACCTTGCCCGTTCCCGGGACGTGATCGCAATACTCGTCATATTTGCGGAGATCATCCACCGCTCCGCCGGCGCTCTGCTCCGAATCCGCCAGGAAATAGGTCGTCAGATGCGCGGAATAATAATCGCTGACCCCGAGACAGTCGGCGATCGTGCGGTCTCCGGCTTTGACGGCGGGCTTGAGGGGCTTCGGCGCCCAATGCTCGGTCCAATAGAGCTCGAAGGCCGGCCCCCAAAAGCGATAGGAAAAGGCCGCGCCGCTCGCGCCGGCGAGCACGAGGATGCCCATGAAGAGGAGCAGGTTCAGGCGGGCGGTGGGGGTCATGCGTGCTTCTCACTCTCAGCCGTTGACGACATTGCTCGCACATGCGGCCCTGGCTTGCTTCGTCGCTGCGCTCCTCGCAATGACGTGACGCACGAGAGCTACGGGCGCACCTCGAACTCCCAGGCGCCGCTCACGAGATGGCCGTCGGCCGACAGCGCCCGGTAGCGCACCGTGTATTTGCCGGGCGTCAAGGGATTGACGCTGACCGAGACATGCGCTGCGTCGGCGCTGTCGATCGCGGCGTCGCGCTTGTCGACGCGCTCGCCGCCGGGGCTGATGACGGCCAGCGCGGCGAGAGAATCACGGATGCCGGCGTCATACCAGACGTCGACCTTTCCGATGTTGCCGGCCGCTGCCCCGCCTTGCGGCGGGGATGTGCGAACGACGATCGCATGCGTCAGGACGATCGGGCCTTCAAACCTCGGCGCCGAACTCGAGGATGCGCCGAACGCCAGCGCCGCAGCGCTATGTAGCGTCCCTGCCGCCAGCGCCGCAGCGACAAGGGACAGGCTGGCGGCCTTCCATAACGCGACCAAAACGCGCGAAGATTTCATGCCCTTCTGTTTCATGAGTGTTTTTTGAGAATTCTCTTCGTTCCGCGCAAGCCTTATTCGGCGACCGCCGCGATCTCATCGTAGCCTCTGGCTCGATAGACGCCATAGGCGACGACCCAGGTGAGGACGAAAATCCCGACGATGCAGAGGCCGAGAAGGCCCAAGTTGTCGTCGAGGGCCGCAATCAGGCCGAAGAAGCCGCCGCTTTCCGCGAGGCCGAATTGTGCGCCGATCAGATTGAGCGCCTGCAGGCCGCCGACGAGGACCGCGACCAGGACGGACACGGCGGTGATCGCAAGGTTGTAATAGAGCTTCCGGACGGGCTTCACGCTCGCCCAGCCATAGGCGCCGAGCATCAGCAGATTGTCCGTCGTATCGAGAAGCGTCATTCCGGCGGTGAACAAGGCGGGAAAGACCAGAATTTGCCAAGCCGCCAGGCTGTTCGAGGCTTGCGTCGCGGAAACGCCCAGAAAGCCAACTTCGGTCGCCGTGTCGAGACCGAGGCCGAAAAGCAGCCCGAGGGGATACATCTGCCAACTTTGCTCGATCAGACGGAAGAAGCGACGGAAGAGCCGCCCCAACACTCCACGGTTCGCCAAAGCGAGATCGAGGTCCTCTTCGACGAATCGTCCACCGTTTTTCACGACGCGAAACGTCGCGTATATCGAGTGCAGCGCCAGCCCATTCGCCAAAGCGATGGCGAAGAGGAACAGCGAGGAGACGACAGCGCCGACGACTCCGCCGATCGTCTTGAAGCTCGCAAGCTCGCCGTGGAGGGCCGTCGTCGTGAGCGCGATCGCGATCGTCAGGCCGACGACGATTGTGGAGTGGCCGAGCGAGAAGTAGAGGCCCACGCCGATGGGGCGCTTGCCCTTTTGCATGAATTTGCGCGTGACGTTGTCGATCGCGGCGATGTGATCGGCATCCAAGGCGTGCCGCAGGCCAAGACTGTAAGCGAGGGCCGCCATCCCCAGCATCATCGGAAACTGGCGCGAGAGGCAGATCGCCCAAATCCAGACCGCGACGTTCGCCGCGAAGAGCAGACCGTAGACGCCGACGACTTTCTCTCTCAGCGCGCGGTTGTCATCGCTGAAGAGAAACGTCCAGCTCGAACTCATGAGGGTTCCTCTTCTCGCCTCGCGCCCCCTGCGAAATTCGACGGTCAGGGCGCCAAGGTCCGCGCGAGATGCTGACCTGAGCTTGTCTTGCCGTATAGTATAGTATGCACTACTGCTCCTTTATGCATACGTCACGGGCTCGCGTGACGTCAAGGGAGCCGGCGCATGAGAAGCCTCGGGCGCGTGGTCTGTTTCGCGCTGACAATGTCCGGCCTCGCCTCGGCGGCGTGGGCTCATACCGCGAATATCTCCAGCAGCCACATCGTGCCCGAAGCCAATGGTCGCTATCGCGTCGACGTCGGGTTTCTGGGAAGCGACATCGAGCGCATGCTCGCCGAGAACAAGGCGGCGCTCAAGGGCGTCGATCTCACCGAGCCCGGCCTCCTCGAAGGCCTGCTCGGCAAATTCATTCAGAGCCGCGTCGCTTTACAGAATGCAGAGGGCCAGATCTGCCCGAGCACAATTCTCTCGGTCGGCGAGGACCCGACGAGCCCCTCCGACTCGAAGGCTGTTTTGCAGTTCGACTGCAGCGGCGTTCCGGGCCAGATTTTTTACGACCCATTCAAGCTGCTCGAGGCGCAGGGACCTCGCGCGAAGCATCTCGTCAGCATTGGCGAGAAAAGCGACGAGTCCAACCTGACCGAGGGCCAGCGCGCCGGCCGCGAGCCTGCGCCGGGACAGGTCATGATCTTCCCCGGCGACGCGCCGATCGACGTTTCCAAGCCCTTGCTGACGCCTTGGCAGCTCGCGCCGAAATTTTTCGCGGCCGGCGTCGAGCACATCTTAACCGGCTACGACCACATCTGCTTTCTGCTGGCCGTGGTGCTTTGGGCCTCGCGCGCCTGGCCGGTCATCAAGATCGTGACGGCCTTCACCGTCTCCCATTCGATCACGCTGTCGCTCGCGGCGCTGCAAATCATCAATCTGCCGAGCCAGTGGACAGAAGTCGCCATCGCGCTCTCGATCATCTATGTGGCGGTGGAGAATTTTTTCACGCGCAAGGTCGACGGGCGCTGGCGCGACACTTTCGTCTTCGGCTTCATCCACGGCTTTGGCTTCGCGAGCGGTCTGATCGAGCTCGGCGTGCCGCAGCGCGCCATCGTGCCGGCGCTGGCGAGCTTCAACATCGGCGTCGAGGTCGGTCAGATCGGCGTCGTGATGGTCTTCATCCCGCTGCTTGTCTTCATCGACAGGCAATTCTGCAACGGCGAGCGCAGTCCGCGACTCGTCTACGCCTGCTCGACGATCATCGCCGGCTTCGGCGCCTATTGGCTGCTGGTGCGCCTCGGCGTCTTGAGCTGAAGCGAGAGTCTCTCGCGAGTAGCAAAGGCCGCCCGCGTATATGAAAACGCGCCCCCAAGGGGCGCGCGCTCAGGCGGATCCGACGGCCGAGAAGAAGGCCGTCCGGCCCTGCACATTTCGATCTTACTTGCTCTTGCAATGGGCTTTCTGGGTCTTGCAATGGGCGTGGGTCCTGCAATGGCCGTGGGTCCTGCAATGGTTCTTCGCCTTGCCCGCGGGGGAGTGGGCGGCAGCCGGGGCGGGCACAGCGGCGCCGGCGAGGGCGAGCGCCACGGCGGCGGCGGCGATGGTGGCGCCAGATAAAATCTTGCTCTGCATCTCACTCTCCTTGAGCTGGCCAACGACCCATAACGGCGCCTTGGCCGCGACAATTTGTAGCAATTTTCCGTAATTTGCAACCGACCTTGTCGCGGCGCCGTAAGCTGTCCGACCCCCGAAACTCACATCTCGGCGATCGGAGTTTGTGCGGCTGAAGTGGCGGCTGTGGCATTAATGCAACGGCGCCCGAGAATCGTTCACGGACGCGCTTTCGCTGATTGACGATAATCCCTCCGCGCGGAATTATGCCGCTGCGTATGACAGCTTGCGAGATTCGTCATACGTCAACGGGAGCCCCAACATGAGCCGCGGCAGGCAATTCATTGAAACCTCTCTGCTGGCGCTGACCGTCGCCTGCATCGCGGGTCCCGCGTCGGCTCAGACCAAGCTGCCCGACATTACGCTTGGCCAGAAGAAGCCGCCAGTCGTGCATCACGCGCCCCAGCCCACGGCGAAACCTGTCCAGCCGCGGGTCACGGCGCAACCCGCTCCTGCTCCGCGGCCAACGCAAACCCGCGCCCCGGCGACTGCCGCGGCCCCGACGCGCGCTGCGACACCGGCGCGCGCTCCGGCCGCTCCGGCGCGCCCTTCAGTCACAGCGCGCGCGCCAACGCCGGCGCCCGCTGCGCCCCAGTCCACGCCGGCGCCGCCAACACAGGCCGAGGTGGCGGAAAAGCACTTCAACGCGACGCAGAACGCCTCGAGCGAGCAGTTCACGACCGGCAAGGAGATCAACAGCATCCCGTTCAGCCGGCCGGGCGAAGCGCTCGAGACCGCCGTTCCGGGACTCGTGGTCACGCAGCACAGCGGCGAGGGCAAGGCCAACCAATATCAGCTGCGCGGCTTTCAGCTCGATCACGGCACCGACTTCGAGATCACGCTCGACGGCATGCCGCTCAACATGCCGACCCACGGGCATGGCCAAGGCTACGCCGACGCCAATTTCATGATCCCGGAGCTCCTGTCCTACGTCATCGCGCGCAAGGGCCCTTATTTCGCGGACGAGGGCGACTTCTCGGCGGCCGGCGCGGCGCACATGCAATATAAGGACGACGTTCCCAACGGGATGTTCGTCACCACCGTCGGCAGCTTCGACTACGGACGTCAGCTCGCCATCACCTCGAGCAAGGTGAACGGCGGCACGCTGCTCCAGGCGGCCGAATTCGGAATCTACAACGGACCCTGGACGGTCCCCGACGAGATGCACAAGATCAATGGCGTGATGCGCTGGTCGCAAGGCTCGCCCGAGAACGGCCTCGCGATCGACGCCATGGCCTACGCCAACCGCTGGCACTCGACGAACCAGATTCCCGAACGCGCGGTCACGGAAGGCTTCATTCCGCTCTACGGCAACATCAATCCCACGGATCGCGGCGACACGACGCGCTTCAGCGTCTCCGGACAATGGAACCAGACCGACGCGAACAGCCACACGAAGGTCGAAGCCTTCGCGATCCACTCGACTCTCGATCTCTATAACGACTTCGACTACTACCTGTCTCAGCCGCTGCTCGGCGATCAGTTCCGCCAGTTCGACCGCCGCACGATTCTGGGCCTCAAGGCGGAGCACGGCTGGAAATACGAGCTGAACGGCTTGCCCATAGAGACCCGTATCGGCGTGCAGTCGCGCTACGACGACATTCGCCTCGGCATCCAGGACACTTACAACAAGATGGCGTTCCAGACCGTCACCAATGACGGCGTGGACGAGGGCAATGTCGGGCTGTGGACCGACACGACGGTCAAATGGACGACGTGGCTGCGCACGACCGCGGGCGTCCGCTATGATTATTTCGCGGCGAGCGTCGGCGATTATCAAAATCCACTGGAGGCCGTCTGGCTCACGACGGTCCCCGTCCCGCTCGGCATCCCGTCCTTCTTGTACAATCCCAGGACGCTCGCTCCCTATATGGGACCGCCTACCTGGGTCTGGACCGGCCCCTGGAACTCGGGCTCCAAAAGCGCGGCGCTCGGCAGCCCCAAGGCCAATATCGTGCTGGGGCCCTGGGACAAGACCGAGTTTTTCTTAAACTTTGGCGAAGGCTTCCACTCGACCGACGCGCGCGCCACCGTCACCAATCTCAATCCGACGGATGGCAGCGAGGCCGCCAAGATCCCATTGCTCGTCAAAGCGCGCGGCGCCGAGATCGGCACGCGCACCAAATTCATCGACGGGCTCGACACGACGCTCACCTTCTGGTGGCTGAATTTCGACTCGGAGAGCCAGTTCGACGGCGACACCGGCACAACCTTGTTCGGGCGGCCGAGCCGCCGCTACGGCATCGAGCTCACCAACCGCTACACCTTCTCCGATTGGGCGCGCATCGACGGCGACCTCTCGCTCAGCCACGCCCGCTCGCGAGGCTGGGACGTCCCCCAGAGCGTCACATACGCCAATCTGATCACGCCGGGCACGCTCGGCTATTTCACCTATCTCGGCAACGCGCCCGGCAATTATATCCCCGAAGCGCCGCCGGTGGTCGCTTCGATCAACATAGACCTGGGAAAGAAGACGGGGTGGTTCGCCGGGTCCAAATACATCTTCAAGGGCGCCTATCCCTTGACCGAGGACGGCTATTTCAAAGCGCCGGCGACCGGGTGGCTCGATCTGCGCGTCGGCTATCGCTGGGATAACGGGCTGAGGCTCCAGCTCGACGTCTTCAACGCGCTGAATTCGAGGTCGGACGCGATCACCTACGCCTATGGCTCGCTGCTGCCGAACGACCCGCTGTTCGCGCCCTGTCAAAGCGGCGCCGCCCCGGCCGCCGTCTGCGCCATCGGCCAGATGGACCGCCACTTCCACCCGATGGAGCCGACCGCAGCGCGTGTGACCTTGAGCGGCCCGCTGACGGCCGCGGTCTTCGATCCGATCCTTGCGCCAAAGCGCGGCGCACCCACGCCGATGGGAGATTTCCTGGCGCTCGTCGACGCCGTCAACGCGGCGCCGCAGCCGGAGACGAGCGGGGGATCGGGCCTGCCGAACAAAAAGACGCCCCTCGCCGTCGAGCCGCCGCCGCGCTGGACCGGGTTCTATCTCGGCGCGACGACGGGCGCTGCGTTCCGGGGGGACGCCAACATCTATTACGCGAACGGTCCGATCGGCCCGGGTTTCGACCCCGGCGTGGCTTTGCTCGGAAGCGGGAATCTCGGCGAAAGCAACGCGGGGTTCATTGGCGGCGGAAGCGCGGGCTACAACCTGCAGTTCGGTCCGCGGGCGCTCATCGGCTTCGAGGCGGATCTGCAGGGCGTCCTCGGCGGCAGCGGCGCCTCGAACGAAGTGGGCGCCCGGCCGAGCTATGTCGTCCCCGGCGGCGTTCTGCTCGGGAATACCGCCGCGAGCCAGACGCTCGATTATCTCGGCACGGCGCGGCTGCGGCTCGGCTATGTTCTGCGCCCAAGCCTGCTCGTCTTTGGGACCGGCGGCTTCGCCTTTGGCAGGACGAGCTTCGCCGCCAGCTCGCAAGTCTTGACCGGCGATCCCACCGGCGCTGTCGTCGGCATCGCTGGGGGATCGGCTTCGGTCTCGCAAACGCGGGCGGGCTTTTCGGTCGGCGGCGGCTTCGAGTGGATGTTCATGCCGGGCCTGAGCGCCAAGGCGGAATATCTCCATTACGACCTTGGCTCCTACAGCCTCGCCGTGCCGGGATATTCGGCGAGCCTGCCGACGGGCGCGACGTTCGCCAATATGGCGACCTCCTTCCGCGCCCGCGCGGACGGCCAGCTCGTGCGCGCCGGCCTCAACTACCACTTCGACTGGGCTGAGCCTGCGCCGCTCGTCGCCCGATATTGAGGATCAGGCGCCGCCGCAGGTGTGCTCGGAGTCGGGAAGCTTCCAACTCTTCTTCGTGCGCTGGTTCGTCGCGCGGTAGATCTTGCCGCGCTCGTCGCCCTTGGGACAGTCCTGCGGCGTGCTGACCAGGCACAGGCGCACCTTGTCGCCCTTTTTCGACTCCTCGATCTCCGGCACCGTGTCGTACGAGACCTGATAACCGCCGTTCGCGAAACGCACGGCGCTTCCCGAGCCGGGCACGGCCTCGTGGGTCGCGTCGTCCTGCAGGCGCGTCTCGATGGCGGTTATCGTCGTGGCCACGCAGTCGCCTACGCGCGTCGGAAGGGACTCGGCCGCCAGCGCCGGCGCGGCGAAGGGCAGGAAGAGGGCGATGAAGGCGAAACGGGGAAGCGTCATCGGGTTTCCTTGCGTGAAGAGCGGGAGGAGGCTTCCAGGCCCGCGATAAGCCTAGCGCGCTTTCCTGTCGAACGATAGGAAAGCGCGCCCGAACACAATTCTGGAGCGCATTCCCACCACAAGATTCTGTCAACTTTCGTTCAAATTCGCTCTCGCGACCCGCGTCGCAAGGTCAACCGCGTATTCCGGCCCCGAAGCTTACGGAGAGTTCATCCTTTTGGGCCTTGTCACGCCTTCGGACGCGCGCCATATTCGCGCCAGCGGCCCGCTGCGACCGTCGTTGAGCGGCGCGTGCGGCCCAGCCACATGAGGAAACTATGTCCAATTACGACCGCAATTACAGCTTTGGCGCGCAAGTCGGCCAAAAGGCGGCCGCGGAAATCGACCAGGGCCTACGCGCCTATATGATCGGCGTCTACAATTACATGACGCTGGGCCTCGGCATCACCGGGCTCGTCGCGCTCGGGACGAATATGCTGGCCGTCACCTCCACCGCCACCGGCAAACTGGCGCTGACGCCGTTCGGCCAGTCCATCTATCTCAGCCCGCTGCGCTGGGTGATCGTGCTCGCGCCGCTCGGCTTCGTGATGTTCCTCGGCGCCAGAGCCAATTCCATTTCCGCCGCGACCGCGAGGACCCTCTTCTTCATCTTCGCGGCGCTCGTCGGCGTGTCGATGTCCTTCCTGCTCATGGTCTACACGGGCGGATCGGTCGCGCAGATCTTCTTCGTCACCGCGGCGGCCTTCGGCGGCTTGAGCCTCTATGGCTACACGACACGGCGCAATCTTTCGGCGATCGGCTCCTTCCTCGTCATGGGCGTGTGGGGGCTGGTGATCGCCGGTGTGGTCAACCTGTTCCTGCACAGCTCGAGCCTGCAGTTCGGTCTGTCGATCCTCGCCGTGCTGATCTTCTCCGGCCTCACCGCCTACGACACCCAGGCGATCAAGGACCAGTATTTCGAGAGCGACGGCTGGGAAGTGACACAGAAGAAGAGCATCTTCGGCGCGTTGATGCTCTACCTGGACTTTATCAACATGTTCCAGTCGCTGCTTTACCTCTTCGGCCAGCAGCGCAGCAACTGACGCTTCCGCCAGACGATACAACAAGGCCCCGCGTGAGCGGGGCCTTTTCGTTTACAGACGGCGTCAACTTTTTGTCTGAAACATTACAGCAGCTTAATAAGATTTCACGATTTAGCCTCCATTAGGCCATTGGCGAGCCCCAACTGCGATCCAATATTGAGGTCATTGCCTCGTGCGGCTCGCTGGCCTTCCGGTTTTCGTCAGCCCCCCAGCCCCCGGAAGGTCCGCGACTGGCGCTCCGGCGCTTTCGTGGCGATGGACGAGTTGGCCGAGAGTATCCCTCTCGCCGGCTCGTTCTGTTATGCGGGTCGCGATGTCCACGCCGGCGCCTGCGCTCTCGCGCCTTGCCGTTGCGCGGCAGGACGGCGTCGCTGGCCGGAACCAAACGGCGTGACGCGACCACGAGACGTGCTGATGGCCTTTGGCAAAACCCTCGACTTCTCTCTGCGATCTCCCAAAATCCTCGGCTTCGCCGCCGCCGCCGCCGCCTTCTCGCTCGATCAGGCGCATAAATTCTGGATGCTCGACGTCCTCGGCATGGCGGGGCGCGAGCCGATACGCCTCGTCCCCTTTCTCGACGTCGTGCTCTCTTGGAACCGCGGGATATCCTATTCCATGCTGTCGGCGCGAGACGACGTCGCGCGCTATGGCCTCCTGGCCCTCCAGCTCGCAATCGTCGCGGGACTCTGCTTTTGGCTGTGGCGCGCGCCGCGTCGCCTGACCGCTTTGGCGCTGGGGCTGATCATCGGCGGCGCGACCGGCAACGCGCTGGATCGGCTGCGCTTCGGGGCGGTGGCGGACTTCTTCTTCCTGCACACGAGCCTGCCGGTGGGTCCGCTCGCCAATTACGTCTTCAACGTCGCCGACGCGCTGATCACCCTCGGCGTCGTTCTCATGCTGATCGACGCCATGCGGGGCCCGGAAGGTCAGGCTGACGCCGCGGGCTGACGCGGCTCAACCCTCACTGGAAGTGGATGCGCTGGGAAGCGAAAAAGGCCCCTTCCGGGGGCGGCGGGGCGTGGGTCGCCGTGATCGCGCCGCGCAAAACGGCCTCATGCGCGCGGGAACTGGCCTTGCAAGACTCGACCGACAGCGCGCCCTGTCCGTCGACGTGGAAAGTGCAATAGGCCTCTCCCGTTCCCGGCGAGCCGCGGGCCGCGACATTTTTGCGCACGGCCTTGGCGAGCTGCGTCGCATAGGCGAGCTGAGAGACCCCCGCGTTTTCCGCGGGCTTTTCCTTCTGTCCCAGGCGATGACGCTCTTGCGCGTCTCTGCGTTCGCGGGCCTCGTCGCTGCTGTCGCGGTTCACCTGGTCGGATTTCGGCGACGCGGCCATGGCGTCGGGGTCCATCGACTGAGGAAGCGGAACCTCGATCTGGCTCTTTGTGGCCATGACCATGGGCGGCGGCGCTTCGTCGGACGGCGCCACCTCCTCGCTCTCGAATTCGTCTCCCTGCGGGATCAACTCCAGCCCGATCTCTTCCACCGGCGGCGCGTTCGCCATCTCGACCGGATGGTAGGCGAGCCAGAAGGCGAGGCTCGCATGGGCGAGGATGACCAGGACGAAGACGGCGGGCTCGAGCCAGCGCGGCTTGACCTGCGGATAGGCGGGGGCCGTATCGGCTGCGTCCGGCGGGGCCGCGGACGCTGCGCCAGGCGACGCCCGACCGAAGGAAGTGAACAGCTCGACGAAACTCACAGGGATTGGACCGGGGCGAGGGCGCGCATCATCGGGTCAGACTAAAAGAGGAAAACCGCTTACGCAAGCGTCGGCGTCCGCCGATCGTGGCCTAAGGCGCAAGCCGAGAAAGTTTCTTAATTGCCTCGTCGCGCGCTGGAGACGCCCCTATCAGCCCAGATTCCCCTTCACGACCTCGATGAGCTGCTTCAGCGTGAAGGGCTTCGGCAGGAAGCCGAACTCCCCCTCGGGGAGGTTTTTCGCGAAGGCTTCCTCGGCGTAGCCGGAGACGAAGATCACCTTCGCCTTGACGCCGCGCTTGCGCAACTCCGCGAACATGGTCGGGCCGTCCATCTCCGGCATGACGACGTCCGAGACGATGAGGTCGATCTTGCCCCCCTCGCGCTCGACGACCTCGAGAGCCTCCAATCCCGAGCTCGCCTCCAGCACGGTGTAGCCGCGCGAGGCGAGCGCGCGCATGCCGAAGGCGCGCACGGCGTCCTCGTCCTCGACGAGAAGAATGACGCCCTGGCCGGTATAGTCCGAGGAAGGCTTCGCGGCTTCGACCTTGGGCGCCGCTTCGCCGGCCTCGGGCGTGTAGCGCGGCAGCAGGATGCGGAAGGTCGTGCCCTCGCCGACCGCGCTCACGACGAAGACGAAGCCGCCCGACTGCTTGACGATGCCGAACACCATAGAGAGGCCGAGGCCCGTGCCCTTGCCGACCTCCTTCGTCGTGAAGAAGGGCTCAAAGATCTTCGTCTGCAGCTCGGGAGGAATCCCGCAGCCGTTGTCCTCAACCTCGACGAGCACGTAATCGGCCGGGGGCAGCGCCGGCTCGTTGAGCCCGGCGCATTCGGCGGCGGAAACATTGCGCGTGCGCAGCTGGATCTTGCCGCCGCTTTCGGGCGTCGCGTCGCGCGCGTTGACGACGAGGTTGATGATGACCTGCTCGAACTGATTGATGTCGGCCTTGACCTGCCACAGGTCGCGGCCGTGGCGAAGATCGACCTCGACCTTCTCGCCGACGAGCCGGCGCAGCAGGATTTGCAGTTCGGAGAGCACGTCGCCGAGCTGCAGCACCTGGGGGCGAAGCGTCTGGCGGCGCGAGAAGGCCAGGAGCTGGCGCGTGAGGCCCGCCGCCCGATTGGCCGTCTGCTTGATCTGCATGATGTCCTGGAAGGACGGATCGGTCGGCCGGTGATTGGCGAGCAGCAGGTCGGAATAGCCGATGATCGCCGTCAGCATGTTGTTGAAGTCATGCGCGACGCCGCCGGCAAGCTGTCCGACCGCCTGCATCTTTTGCGACTGCGCGAATTCCTCCTGCAGCTTGCGCTGCTCCGTGGTGTCGAGCGCATAGACCATCGCGCCGCGACGGCCCGCTTCCTCGTCGGGCGAGAAGAAGAAGCGCGCCGATCTGACCGCCGCGCCGACGCCGTCCTCGAACACCGCGTCGACCGGCTTGATGTCGCCTTGTCCCTCGAAGGCGGCGACGATCGCTGACTTCAGCGCGGCGCGGTCGCGCTCGCCGACGCCCTCGAGCAGCGGCCAGCCGGCGTCGCCCTTGGCGGCCGGCGCCTTCAGGGCGTAGGGGAAGAGCCTGGCGAAAGCGGCGTTGGCGCGGCGCATGCGTCCGGTCTCGTCGAGCGCCGCGATCGCCATCGGGGTCGAATTGAAGAAGCGGGCGAATTTGACCTCGACGGCGCGCAGATCCTCCTCCGACTGCTCGCCGGAAGCGCGGTTGAGCGCGAGCGTGCGCGAGCTGCCCGGCGCGCCGTCCTGTCCGAAGGCGACGCGATGCAGGAGGCGCACGGGCAGCGAGCGGCCGTCCCGGCGCTTGAAATCGAGATCGATCTGCTGCGTGCGGACCTCGCCCGGCGCGCCGGCGTCGACGGAGAGCAGCGCCGCGCTATTGTTGGCGACGATGTCGCTCAAAGCCAATCCGCCGGCGCCGGCGCCCGTGAGATCATAGCCGAGCCATCCCGCGAGCGTCTTGTTCATATAGGGAATGGCGCCCCCCGGAGCCGCGGAGAAGAAGCCCGCCGGGGCGTGATCGAGGAAGTCGATCGCATGCTGCAGCTCGAGGAAGCTGTTTTCCTGGCGCTGGCGGTCGGCGGTGACGTCGGCCACCGACCAGAGCGTCGCGCCCTCGGCGTAACGCTTGAGCGGGCTGACCTTGATCCGATACCAGCCGGCCTCGCCGGCGCCGCTCAGCGGCGGGGAGAGGCGCAGATCCTCGACGTGACGGCGCCCCTCGCGCGCCGCCTGCGCGAGCCGGTAGATCGCCTCGGAGACTTCCGGCGGCCCGGCGAAGAGCCGCTCGACCGTCATGAGGCCGCCGACGTCCGGCGCGCCGCACAACTCCATGTACGCTTCGTTCGCGTAGATGATCTGCAGATCGCCCAAGGTGACGACCAGGCCTTCGCCGCTCGTGTCGGAGATGAGCTTGGTCAAGTCGTTTCGCGCGGCGCGGCTCGTGAACTGCAGCAGGCCGACCGCATAGGCGAAGAGCGCGAAAACTCCCGCCATCGCGAAGACCGAAAGCGCCAGGAGGGTGAAACGCGGCGCCTGGGCGGGCGCGAAGAAGAACACGGCCGTCACGCCCATCAGGGCGATGGCGAGCAGAAGAACGAGCCCGGCGTTGCCGGGCCGCTCGGAGCGGTCATAGGCGGACGATGCCGCGTTTTCGGGCATGCCTTGGCGTCTTCTATGCGCGCGCTCGCGCCGGCCGCGAGCATGAGAATCACGACCGTACAATGGCGCTCCGCGCGGCTGGAGGCAATCGGCCCGCCGCGCGCGTCCCCGGCTCGTTAACCATCGATTAACCTTTCCGGGGGACTTCGCACGAAAAACTGGTAAATTGTCAAAGTGCGGACGGCGTCGTAGAACCTGCGGCCCAGGCGGCCAAAAGAAGAAAGTCGACGAGTAGATGTTAGCCAGCGTCATGCAAATGCAACTTCTCCCCGCAGTGCTCGCGCTCGCGGCCTTTTTGGTCGCGATCCTACTCACGCTCTACATTGTGCGAATGCTGTTTGGGAGGCGCATACGCGTTTCGGGCGGGCGCAACCGTCCCAAGCGCCTCGACATCGTGGACGCCTTCGATCTCGATCGCGAGCGCCAGCTCGTCATCGTGCGTCGCGATAATATAGAGCATCTGCTGCTCATCGGCGGCCCGAGCGACGTTCTCATCGAAGCGGGATTCGAACGCCCGGCCTCTGCGCAGGCCGAGACGAAGCAGGAGGGACGCGAGCCGCGCCTTCCGGGCCCGACCGCTGCGCCGAGCTGGCCGAGCCCTCCCAAAGAAGAAGAGGAGGCGGAAGAGCCGCCGCTGGCGGCGCGAGACGCCGGCCCGCGCATGCCCTCGCCGCCTGCCGTTGGGCAACCCGCCGGCGCGCCGATCGGCGCCGACGCGCTCAGGCGCCGTTTCCCCGAACCCCCGCGACCCGCCGGGCCGCGCCCGCCGGAGCCCCCGCGCGTCCCGGGCGCCCCGCCGCCGCCCGGCGCTCGTCCGTCGGCCCCGCCCCCCGGCCGCATGGGGCCGCCGCCGCCCCGCGGCCCAGAGCAGCAGCCCCAGCCGGCTCCGGGACCTCGCCCGGATGCGCCGCCGCCCGCGCGCCCTGCGGCGCCCGGCCTCGGCCCGCGCCCCGCCGCGCCGCCGCCGCGTCCGGCTCCGAACCTGCCCCCGCCGCGGCCTACGCGGCCCGCGCCGCCGCCCCCGGCAGCCCCGCCTCCGGCCGAAAACCCGCCGCAAGAAGGCGCGGCCGATCGCCCGCGCGACTCGCTGGAATCGCTCGAGTCGCTCGAAGCCGAGATGGCGCGCCTGCTCGGCCGGCCCGAGGGGCACTAGCCGCAGCGACGCTCAAAAGTCGGAAAATTTCAGAGGGCGCGCCGGAATTCCGTCGCGCCCTCAAACATGCTCAGCTTCGCGTCTGCGCGCCGAGCCATTTCTCCCATTCGGCGTGGGTGCCGCGGAAGGCGTTCTGATCGACATTGCCCGGAATTCCCGGCACCGCGCCGTCCGAGCGATATTGCCAAAACGTCCAGTTGCGCGACCCGTAGCGAACCGCCGGATGGTATTTGGTCGAGCGCACCCAGATCGGATATTCGGCGAGCGCGTCGGAATGCAGGATCGCTTGGTAGAAATCGACCGAGGTGTAGATGATCGGCCGCTTGCCGTAATGCGCCTCGAGCGCCTCGAGCATCTTGCGTAGATCCGGCAAGACTTCCTCGCGATTGAGCGTGCGCTTGCAGCTCCGGGATTCCGGCGTCGCCTCGAGATCGAGCACCGGCGGCAGGGCGTCCGCCTCGACCGGCACGACGCTCTTGAAATTGGCGATCTCCTCCTGCGGCGGACGGCACCAATAGACGAAGTGATAGGCGCCGCGCGGCACGCCGGCCGCCTTCGCCAAGGCCCAGTTGCGCTGGAATTTCGAGTCGACGCTGTCGCCGCCCTCGGAGGCCTTGATGAAGGCGAAGGCGACGCCCGAATCCTTCACGGCGGTCCAGTCGATGTCCCCCTGATATTTGGAGACGTCGACGCCATGCACGGCATACTCGCCGCTGCGGGAGGCCGGGTAGAGATGCAGGTCCGTCTCCGGCACAGCATAGGCGAGGAAATCGGGATCCTTCTTGGCGTTCTTGAGCGGCGCGCTGGTCGCAAAGCGAGGCGAGCGACCCTCGAAGCTCGAGTTGAGGCCGCTGTTGCAGCCCGCGAGCGATGCAGAGAGTACTAGCGCCGAACACGCGGCGAGAACCAGCCCGGGGGAAGACTTTAATGCGCGCATGGCGTCTTCAATACTCACAATCGCGGTAACGGAGCGTTAAAGCGCCGCGGCGCCGGCTCCCGTCAGGACAGATGAAACCAAATCGTGGCGATAGAAAGAAACGCCCCGTAGCCGACGACGTCGGTCACCGTCGTCACGAAAGCCGAGGCCGAGACGGCCGGATCAATCTTCAGGCGCTCGAGGGTGAGCGGAATCAACACGCCGCCAAGCGCGCCGGCAAGGAGGTTGGTCAGCATCGCGAGCGCCATCACCGGCGCTATCCCGACGTTCTGGAACCAGTTTGAGGCGACGGCGCCGGTGATGAGGCCAAAGGCCGCGCCGTTCACCGCCCCGGCCGCGGCTTCGCGAAGGATCACCCGCATCGCATTGGCGCGCGAAAGCTCCTGCGTCGCCAGCGCCCGCACCACCACGGTCATCGTTTGCGTCGCGGAATTGCCGCCCTGGCTGGCCACGATCGGCGCGAGCACGGCGAGGGCGACCATCTTCTCGATCTGGTTCTCGAAGAGTTGCAGCACCGCCGACGCGAGAAAGGCCGTGGCGAGATTGACGAGAAGCCACCAAAACCGGCTCCGCGCCGTCATCCAGAAGTTGTCGGAGAGCTCTTCCTGCGGATTGACGCCGCCGAGCGCCTTGATCTCCTCGGAGGCCGCCTCCTGCATGACGTCGACGATGTCATCGATCATGATCACGCCGACGAGCCGCTCCGCCTCGTCGACGACCGGAACCGAGACGAGATTGTAGCGCTCGAACATCCGCGACGCTTCGGCCCGGTCGTCGGTGTCCATGAGCCGACGCCGGTCCGCCTGCATGATCTGATCAACGCGCCGGTCGGGGCGCGCGCGCACCAGCGCGTCGAGGAACACCGTGCCGAGGAAGCGATATCCGGAGTCGACGACGAAGACCTCGAAAAAACTGTCGGGCAACAGGTCGGGGTCGGTCTCGCGGAAGAAATCCAGCACCTGGCCTGCGGTCCAAAAAGGCGGGACGGCGATCAGCGACGTCTGCATCAGACGGCCGGCGCTATCCTCGGGATAGTTGAGAGAGCGGGAGAGCAGGACGCGCTCATGCGCCGGCAGCGCCTCGAGCACTTCCGCCTGCTCTTCCGGCTCCAACGTTTCGAGGATCGCGACCGCGTCGTCGCTTTCGAGGTCGCGCACCGCTTCGGCGAGCGTCTCGACCGGAATATCCTCGAGAATGTCCTCGCGCGTGGTCTCGCCGACCTCGGTGAGGGCGGCGAAGTCGAAATCGTCGCCCATCAGCGCGATGAGCTGATGGCGCGCGTCGTGATCGAGGAGCTCGAGCAGCGCGCCGAGATCGGCCTCGTGAAGCGAGCCGACCCGCGCGAGGGTCGCCGCCGCGTCGCCCGAGGCGACGGCCTCGGCGACGCTTTCGACGAATTGCGGACGCGGCCTTCCCTCCTCGTCGCGGAAGACCTCAGGCCCGGTCTCTATTTGGTCTTGATCGAGGTCCATAGGCGATTTCCGCTCCGCAGGCGTTTCGTGGGATAACCCGCGCGTCGATAAAAGCAACCGGGAAATCCGCCCGTGACAGAGACTCATCACCTCCTCATTCTCGCCGCCCTCTTCGCCGCGCTGCCCGTGGCCCCAAGCGCCGCCGCCGATTGCGGCTCAGACAAGCTCGGGACGGCGCGCGAGATCGAGATCAACGGCGCTGAAGGGCTCTCGGTCGGCCTGCAGAGCTATCCGCGCTCGCTCGCGCTGGAGGATCACGAAGTCGTGTTGACCTTCGACGACGGGCCGGCGGAGCCGACGCCGCAGATTCTCGAAGCCCTGAAGCGCGAATGCGTGAAGGCGACCTTCTTTCTCATCGGCAAGAACGCCAAGGAGATGCCGCATCTCGTCAAGCGCGAGGTCGATGAAGGCCACACCGTCGGCTATCATTCGATGACGCATCCCGACCGCACCCTGCGCCTGATGGGTCTCGATGAGGCCAAGGCCGACATCGACGCAGGCGTCGCGGCCGTCGACACCGCCGCCTTCGGCAAGGTCGGCGAGCATCCGCAGCCCTTCTTCCGCTTCCCGGGCTTCGCCGACACGCCGCAGCTTCTGGACTACGTCCATTCTCGCGGCATGGCCGTGTTCGGCTCCGACCTCTGGGCCTCCGACTGGCGCAAGATGACGCCGCAGGAGGAGCTGAAGCTCGTTCTGGAGCGGCTTGACGAGGCGGGTAAGGGCGTCGTGCTGTTCCACGACAACAAAGCCGTCACGGCGAAGATGCTGCCCGATTTTTTGCGCGCGCTCAAAGAGCGGGGCTTCAAGGTCGTGCATCTCGTGCCCGGCTCGGGCAAGACGCCGATCGAGGAAGCCGGCACCGGTTGGAAGTCGACGACGGCGCCGATCGTCGACAAGATCCTCAAGGCCAAGCAGCGCGAGAAGCACAAAAAAGAAGCGCATGAGAAAGCGGACCGCGAAGGGATGTGAAGGAGGCTCGCGCGGCTCGCGAAAAAAGAGGGGAGCGGTTTTGGCTCCAAGCGCGCCTCAAATCTTTAAGATCGACCGCACTGTGTTTGAGCCGTTTCTCCCGGAACCCGACATGATCTAAACTCGTATTCCCTGAGTGGCGAAGTTTTTAGCTGTACAATGGATTCCAAAAGGTTATGCTTCTTCGAGCGACGCGGCAATGAACCCGTGGATGAATCACGTGACCGCGTTCCCAGGCTGGATTCCGCTGGCTGATGCTTTAATTTTGCGGATCAGTCGCAGTCAAGCCTTCCACCCCTCAGATCGCGGCCTACCTTGGATTTCCGAGGACAAGCAGCAAAAAGGGGGAAGACATGAAAACCTTCGACGTCTGCAATTCGCTAACCATCATCGTCGCGGCCATAGTCGCCACGATGGTCGCTTCCGCGTCTGCGCATGCTGATACCTACTGGTATTGCAAGGGGGGCGAATGCGTCGGCCGAACAGAAGGCAACTCAGGCGCGAGCGGCCCGGCCCTCGGCACCTATAACAATCCCGTTCAGGACGTGATAGCCGGCGATCTATCAGGCCCGATTCACCGCGGCATGTATTGCGTCAGGGGCGAATGGCATCAGGGATGGCTGCGCCGTGGGGAACGCAGCCCCGTGATCAAGCCGAGTTGCGGCGATGCCGTTTATCAGATGCCGCACTGAGCTTATGGTGATAGGCGGGAAGAGCCGTACGCTCAGGGGCCTCCTCTGTTCTTAACGATGTTGTCTGTCTTGGCGCGGGGAAGGGCGACAGGAATACTCGACCGGCGCTTTGCTGATTAAGCTCGGGGCGCAGGGCGTGAGTTTTCGTTGCGGCCGGAGCGAAGCAATCCAGGGGCAACAACTGCATTCTGCGTTGTCTCCTTGCACATGCAGGAGGCGCATGCGGCCTTGGATTGGCTAGTCGCTTCGCTCTCCTCGCAACGACGAATGCGCCTCTCGATCAATCTGGGGGTCGGATCGGCTCAGCTCGACGCGTTCTGGGACGCCGCGGCCGCTGCGGCGGCGCGTTTCTTCTCGACATAGCGCACCGAGAAGATCGAGGCCTCGTAGAGCAGCACGCCGGGAATGGCGAGCGCAAGCTGGCTGAAGACGTCGGGCGGCGTCAGCACCGCGGCGACGATGAAGACGAGCACGATCGCATAGCGCCGCTTGTCGACGAGGAATTGCGACGAGACGATTCCGATCTGACCAAGCAGCGTCAGGACGACCGGCAGCTGGAACACCGCGCCGAAGGCGAGCACCAGCGTCATGATCAGGGAAAGATATTCGGAGACGCGCGGCAGGAGCTCGATTTGCGCGCGGCCCGGCTCGTTCGCCTGCTGCATGCCGATGAAGAAGCGCAGCAGATTGGGCGTCACAACGAAATAGACGAGCAGCGCGCCGAACGCGAAGAAGATCGGCGTCGCGATCAGATAGGGGCGGAACACCGCGCGCTCATGCTTGTAGAGGCCCGGCGCGACGAAGGCGTAGATCTGGCCGAAGACGACGGGGCACGACAAGAAGGCCGCCGCAAAGAGCGCGACCCTGATCTGCGTGAAGAAAAATTCCTGGGGCGCGGTGTAGATGAGCCTGGCTTCCGGCCCCGCCGCCTGCGTGTAAGGAATGACGAGCAGATTATAGATGTCCTTGGCGAAGAAAAACGAGATCAGGAACATCACGAGAAAGGCCAAGAGCGCGCGGATCAGGCGCTCGCGCAGCTCCATCAGATGCTCGATCAGCGGGGCCTTGGTCGACTCGATGTCCGCGTCGGTCATGCGCTCGGACCCGCCTTCTCGGCCTCGGAATCGGGCGTTTTAGGCGATGGCGCCGGCGGTCCCTGGAGCGCGGCGTTGATCTCCTGCTTCGCGGCGGCGAGCGGGTCGAAGGAGGCCGCCTGCGCCGCGCCGTCGAAGGCCGATTGAACGTCGCGCTTGGCGTCCTCGAGATCGGCCTCGCGGATCGCCTCCATGAGCTGGCCCTGGAACTCGGCCGCCATGCGTCGCGCCTGCGCGGTCCACTGGCCAAGCTGGCGCAGCACGCGCGGCAAATCCTTGGAAGGAATGGCGACAAGCGCCACGATGCCGATCACGATCAGCTTGCCGGCGTCGAAATCCAACATGGTCCCATCCGGGAGTGGCTGCGGCGCGAGAGGATCGCCTTTAGACCTTTTTGGCGTCGCCGGTCTTGTCGAGCGGAAGCTGCTCTTGGGTCAAGTGGTCAAGCGACTTTGCGGGCTCTTCCGGCGCGTCCGGCTCGTTCAAGCCCTTCTTGAAAGCCTTGATTCCCTTGGCCACGTCGCCCATCACGTCGGAGATCTTGAACTTGCCGCCGAAGAAGACGAAAACCACCGCGCCGACGACGATCCAGTGCCAGATCGACATGCCACCCATCTCGCAACCTCCAAGATCGCCGCGCAGGCGAGCGCCCCCCGCCGAACAGGGCTGAAACTAGGATGCGGCGCGCGTAAAAACAAGCACGTTCGGCAAGGCCGCTTGAAGGGAAATCTCTGCCGCTTCATCTGAAGGGATTTCCTGGCGGCTTCGAAAATCGACATGACAGGAGCGCAGCAGACGATCGCCGATCGCGATCTCGTGGCGCTGTGGGAAGCGCACTGCCGGCATGAGTTCGAGACCAGAGACGTCGATGCAACGATGGCGACGATGGTCGATAGGCCCTACGTCAATCATATTCCGACCATGGCGGGCGGCGTCGGCCATGACGAGCTGAAGCGCTTCTACAAATACCACTTCATCGGGCGAAATCCCGCCGACGTGACCATGACGCTGGTCAGCCGCACCGTGGGCGCCGATACCCTCGTGGATGAGTTCATCTTCAAATTCACCCACACGTCGACGATCGACTGGATGGCGCCCGGGATTTCGCCCACGGGTAGGGCGGTGGAAATTCCCATGGTCGCCGTCGTGCATTTTCAGGGCGACAAGCTCGTGCACGAGCATATCTACTGGGATCAGGCTTCGGTGCTGGCGCAGATCGGCGTCCTCGATCCGACCGGCCTGCCGGTCGCCGGGGCGCAAACGGCGCGCAAGGCGCTGGACAATACGCAACCCAGCAACGAACTGCTGGCGGCGGCCTGGGCGATGAGCGAAGGGAAGCCGATCTAGCGCGTTTTTCGGTCGACGTTCGGTCGGGGCACGGTCTGGGTCCGGCCGCCGCTCTAGGTTTTACGACCGGAGGGAGGGGCGGTCCCGCGCTCTCCATTTGAGGCTCCAGCACGAGGATCACGAAGATGAAGCTCTATTATGCTCCCGGCGCCTGCTCGCTCGCCGTCCACATCGTTCTCGAATGGATCGGCGCTCCCTACGAGGCTCAAGCCGTCAAGCCCGGCTCGCCCGAGCTCCTGAAGGTCAATCCTTCGGGCGCCGTCCCCGCGCTCGATACCGGCGAGGGCTGGATTCTCACGCAAGCCGCGGCGATCCTGCGCCACCTGACGCGCGCCTATCCGCAGGCGCGGCTCGCGGGCGGCGAGGGGCTGCGCGAGCAGGCCGAGATCGACCGCTGGCTTTGCTTCTTTACCGGCGACGTGCATCCGGCCTTCTTTCCGGTGTTCATGACGCAGCGCTACACCACGGCGACCGACGACGCCTCGTTGAAGGCGGTTCGCGACGCGGGGCTGGCGCTCGTGCGCAAGCGTTTCGCGATCATGGAGGCTCATCTCAAGGAGCGCGCGTTCTTTCTCGGCGACGCGCGCTCCATCCTCGACGCCTACGCCTTTCCGATGGTGCGCTGGGGCGCCGCGACGCTTCCGGGCGGCCTCGCCGACTTTCCCGCGATCGGCGCCCATCACGAGAAGGTTGCGCGCGACGAGGGCGTGCGCCGCGCGCTCGCAGCGGAAGGAATAGCCTGAAACGCTGTCGCTCGCGGGGTCCGCGGCTCCGCGCGTGACGCGCTGCGGTTTAGCGACGAGAGAGGCGTCCAGACGACAGCCAAACTTCTGGGCGCCGCTAAGCGCTAGTAAATCTCTCAATAAGTACTAGTACGTAGTGGTACTTTTGCAACCGCCCGAGAAAAGTTGCTCTGCGGCGATGCGCAATATTTACAAGCGGCGATTCTCTTGTCTTGGTCGATTTGGAGCTCGGCCGCTTGCGCGGAGCGCCGCAGGAGAAGATTGCGTGTCCAGGCCAGTCGCCGTCGCATCCCGGCTCGTCTCTGACGACGACGCTTCGCCGAGCCCGGAGGAATTCGCGGCGCTCGCGCGGTTTCGCCAGGCGTTGCGTCAGTTCATGGCTTTCAGCGAGCATGCCGCCGCCGCCATGGGCATGACCATGCAGTGGTATCAGGCGCTGCTGGTGATCAAGACCCGCGGCGGCGAGCGGCCGCTCAGCGTGGGCGATCTCGCCGGGGAGCTGTTGATCAAGGACCACAGCGCCGCCGAGCTCGTTTCGCGCCTCGTCGAGGCGAAGCTCGTGCGGCGGCGGGTCGACCCGAGCGATCGGCGCCGCTCGCTCCTGCTGATGACGCCCTTGGCCGACCGAACCCTGGCGAAGCTCGCCAATGTCCATCTCGCGCGCCTGCGCGAGGATCGTGACGCCTTCATCAACGTGCTTCACGACGAAGAGTAGCGCCTTCAGAAAGCGCGGAGCGGTATTTCATCGAGAACACGCGTCAGCTTCAGAGCGCGTTCGACGCTGAGTTCGCCGAACGCGCGCTCGCGCGGGACGGGCCTAGCCCGACTTCGCCAACTGAGGCGGCGCGTGCAGGTTAAGTGATTGGAATCCTTCGAGCCGAACATTAAAGGTCGGCACTACGGGAGGTTTTGGATCAGGCGGCGGCGGGAGCGGCGATCTTGGGCGGGGGCTGCCCTGGCAGGTGAAGCTGCAACCGCTGCAGCAGCAGCTTGTGATCGTCTTCTGGCTCCGTGTAGCGCGACAGGACGACGAGTCGGCCGTCCGTCGTCGGCAGCTCCACGTCGATCATCTGCACGCCCGCGAACTTTTCCAAGACGGCGCGCGGCGTCAGCCCCGGGGCCAGCGCCTTCAGGCGCTGCTTCAGCGACACTTGCAGGCAATAGGCCAGAAACGCGATGAAGATGTGCGCCTCGATGCGCGCGTCGAGCTGATGATGGATGGGTCGGATCGCCAGGTCGCCCTTCAATTCCTTGAACGCCTGCTCGATCTCGACCAATTGCAGATACATGCGCCACAGCTCTTCCGGCGCGCCGCCGCCGATGTTGGAGCGCAACAGATAGCTGCCCTCGCGGCGGCGCGCCTGGCGCAGCTTCTTGCGATCGAGCGCGAAGCGGAAGGTCTCCGCCGTCACCGGCTGATCCTTCGCCGGCGTCTCGATCCTCATCAACCCATAAGCGCGGCCTGCTTCTTTTCTCGCCGCGCCGAGCTTCATCAGCAGTTCGTCGCGCGTCAGATCCTGCTGTTGCAACTCGCGCAGACGCCGGATCAGCTTGCGCAGACGGCGGTTGCGCATGGCGCTCTCCTTGGCGCGGCGCCCGTCGCTGCGCGCAAGAACGTAAGTCTCGTTCTCATGTTCGACGAGCTTCACACGCACGCTGGCGCGCGCTTTCTCCCAGGGCTTGGCGATGAAGGCTTTCTCCAGCTTGGTCAGCCGGCCGCGCGGCGTCCCGACGAGATAGCGAACCGGCGGGTCGGCCGCGCGCATCTCGGCCAGAACCTCCTCGGTCGGAATGCCGCGATCCATGATCCAGATGCGCTTGGCCTTGCCGTATTGGCCTTCGATCTTGGCCAGGAACGCCTTCAGCGTGGTCTTGTCGGAGGTGTTCCCGTCCATGACCTCATAGGCGAGCGGAAAGCCCTGCGGCGTCACGATCAGGGCGATGACGACCTGCACACAGTCGGGACGCTTGTCGCGGCTGTAGCCGAACTTGCGCTTGCTCTCGCCTTCCGGCGGATCGCTCTCGAAGTAGGTGCTGGTGAGATCGTAAAGCAGCACCTCGAAATCGGCGCCGAACATGTCCTTCCAGCGCTGCTGCAGGTAGGAGAACAGCGCCTGCTTGTGCGCGGCGAGCTTGTCGAGGCAGCGATAGAGCGTGCTCGGCTGCACGAGCGACATGTCTTCGCCCAAGAGATCGGGACTGTCAGGAATCTTGTGTGCCGGGCCATAGTAGCACCGCTGGAGGCGGACTATGGCGATCAAGAAGGACACACTGGACCAACTTCTTTCGGGGCGCGATCCGAAGGAGGTATTTTCCAAGGACGGGCTTTTCGACGAGCTGAAGAAAGCTCTGGCCGAACGGGTTCTCAACGCCGAGCTGGACGATCATCTTGAAGGCGAGGCGGCGGCGGGCAAAGCCAATCACCGCAACGGCTATTCGAAGAAGACCGTGCTGACCGAGACGTCGAAAATCGACATTAAGGTTCCGCGCGACCGGGAGGGGAGCTTCGATCCGAGGCTGATCGCGCGCTATCAGCGGCGTTTTCCGGGCTTCGACGAGAAGATCGTGTCGATGTATGCGCGCGGCATGACGGTGCGCGAGATCCAGGGGCATCTGCTTGAACTTTATGGACTTGAGGTCTCGCCGGACCTGATCTCGACGGTCACCGACGCGGTTCTGGAGACGGTCGCCGAATGGCAAAATCGTCCGCTCGAGGCAATGTATCCCCTGGTTTTCTTCGACGCGCTGCGCGTCAAAATCCGTGACGAAGGCCTGGTGCGCAACAAGGCGGTTTATGTCGCGCTGGGCGTCACGCCGGACGGAACCAAGGACATTCTGGGCCTTTGGATCGAAACCTCGGAAGGCGCCAAATTCTGGCTGCGGGTGATGAACGAGCTGAAAAACCGCGGCGTCGAGGATGTGCTTATCGCCGTCGTCGACGGCTTGAAGGGCTTTCCGGAGGCGATCAACGCGGTTTTCCCACAGACGGTCGTGCAGACCTGCATCGTCCATCTCATTAGAAACGCGATGGACTTCGCCTCGTGGAAAGACCGCAGGGCTATCGCCGCCGAACTGAAGAAAATCTACCGGGCGAAAGACGCCGACGCCGGCAAAGAGGCCCTTGACGCTTTCGACGCCGGTCCTTGGGGCAGGAAATATCCCTCGATCGCCCAGAGCTGGCGGCGAAACTGGGAACAGGTCATTCCCTTTTTCGCCTTTCCCGAGGCGGTGCGCCGGATCATCTACACCACGAACGCCATAGAATCCTTGAATGCAAAACTGCGGCGCGCCGTGCGGACGCGCGGACATTTTCCAACCGACGACGCCGCGATGAAACTGCTGTATCTCGTCTTGCGCCAAGTCGCGGGAGAATGGAAAATGCCGCCGCGCGAATGGTGCGAGGCCAAAACGCAATTCGCCATCATGTTCGACGAAAGGTTCGTCACAGCGTGATGGTCAACCCGGCCCCGCACACAAAATTTCGGACACTCCCGCGATAGAGCGTGCTCGGCTGCACGAGCGACATGTCTTCGCCCAAGAGATCGCCCATCGCGCTTTGCTCGAACCAATGCCGATGCAGGCGCCATTCGCTTCCCGGCGAGATCAGCTGATAGGCGGTGAGCGTCTTGAGCACGTTGAGCCAGCTCGTTCCCTCCCGCGAGGGCGCAAGACGCGGCGTAAAGAACGCGTCGAGCCGCAGCTGATCCCACAACAGCATCGCCAGCCAGCAAGCGCCCCATTGTCGCGGCCGTCGCAGACGCATCTCGCTCAGACGAACCGAGACGACGTCGCAGTCGAGAACGGGCGCCGCGCGATCTTCCGGAAACAGCGCCATCTGCCGCGACTGCGCGGCGTCCGCGTCGAAAACCTGGATCGCCTTGCTCCACGCGGCTTTCTCGCTGTCGTTGATCTCCCCCAGATAGAGAACTTGCCGCTGCGCCACCCGGCCGTCGTGCAGTCGACGGTTCTCCACCACCGACCACGAACGATGCTCCTTGCCGTCCTTGCAGCGAATCTTGTGGCGCAAAAACATGACGCAGGACTCGCGCCTCTCCCGCCCGCGCACAAGGGCCTTGGTCGGCACTACAAGCCCTTCTCAACTCCGCGCCTACACAGAAACAATGCATTAGACCCCAAAACCGCGCCGAAAATCGTATATATCCACACCAGTTGGCGAAGTCGGGCTAGGCTCCGGTCCACCGCCATTTCACCGGGGGTGATGAGGCTAGCGATGCTCCTCGGGGGGATGCGGCGGAGGCGGCCGTACATTCGCAGGATGCGGCGCCTGCGCATTCGCAGGATGCGGTCCCTGCGGCGTCCCGGCGGCCTGCGGGTTCGGGGGCATGACTCGGCCAGGGGGAGGCGGCGGCTGTGCGCCGAGACGCGGCGCAGGCGGCGGCGCCATCTGTGGCGGCGTCATCTGCGGCGGCGTCATCTGATGCGGAGCCGCAGGCGCGTTTTCGCGCATGGCGCCCTCATTGGCCGGGAAGGCGCGATCGACATTCGGTCCCGGATGCGGGAAAGCCTGAGGGGCGCGCTCGAAGGTCTCGCCGTGCGGCGCGGACTGGGGAAAGCCGCCGGAAGCTGCGGGATGCGGCGGAGCCGGCAACGCGTGATCGTTCGACACGCCGTGCGGGACCGCGACGGAGGGCGGCAAGGCGTGCCCGCCCCCGCCGGGCGCGCCTCCGTACGCTTCGGCCCGTGTCACTCCAGGGCCCTGGAAATGCCCCGCTCTCGGCGTCGCGGCGATCGGCGGAACGCCGTGGTTGGCGGTCGCGGTCAAGGCCCCGTCGGCGCGCGCGGCTTCGAAATGATGCATCTGCGCCGGCGTCGGCGCGAAACGCGGCTGGTTCAATACGGCGCGCTCGGCCGCGGTGGGTTGCACGGTCAACCCGCCCGGTCCGCCGTTATAGCTGACATTGGCGACGTTCCGGTTGACGACTACGTTGTTGACGTAAACATTGGTTATCCTAGCGTCGCCGATATTCGTGACGGCGCTGTTATAGAAGAAACTGCCGTTTCTCCAATATCCGCCCGCGAATCCATTGCCGAAATAGCCATAACCGTAATTGACGCCGCCATAAAAGCCGATCGTCGGCCCCCAATAGCCCGGGTAATAGACATAGGCGGCGCCATTCCAGGCCCAATAACCCGGCGACCATAGCAGGCCAGGCTCGGGCGGCTGCACCCAGGCGCCCGGAACCCAGAAATAGTCATATCCGTTCCAGGACCAGTATCCGGGAATCCAAAGATAGCCGTAATCGGGTATTGGCGGCTGGATATAGACCGGAAGCGGCGGCGGCGGCGCGCCGACCGAAAAGCTGACGTCCATTTGCGCAAGACTCGGAACCGGCCAAGCGAGCGGGAGGACGACCGCCCAGCCGAGCGCGAACGCGAGGCGGGCGGATGAGCGCTTGTTCATGGTTCCTCCACTTCCAGCAGAGTTTGGAAAACTCTGATTCCTTTTGATTTTAGTCTCGCCAGCAAGTGTGGCGACGTCATGGCCCGAAAGTCGATAAAGCGGACTAGATCTGACGCTTGGAATCCTGTTTTACGCATTAAGCGGGTCGTAGGCATGGGCCGGCAATCCGCCATTTGCGGCAATCCGACCCGAGCGTTCCCGTCACGTCCCCGTCAGCGTCAGGAGGATGTCGGCATACCAAGCGCAGTTGAGACCGAGCGCCTCGTCGAGGATCAGGTCGCGTGTGCCGACGTCGAGCCTCGACGAGTGAACCCCGAGCAGTCGCCATGGCAACGCGTCCTGCTTCAGGGCGCTCTCGGAGGCGCGCATCACGACGGGCGCGCCGCTCATGCCGCGATGCGTGCGCGCATCGGTCAAGAAATATCCCTGTCCTTGGAAGCGGAGACCGAAGGAAGACGCGAGCACCGCTCGGCGCACGACGGGCATGTGATGCAACGTGTCGTGAAAGCCGAGCGGAAATCCGACAATGAGCAGCGACGCGCCAATCTCGATGTGCTCGGGCGCGTTCATGAGGTGGGCGGGATTGAAAGCGTGGTAGACAGTCGGCTCCGGCAGAGCGGAGCGGTCAATCTCGATCGCCGCGACGTCGATCTCTCCGGCGGAGTCGAGGCCCTGACGCCAGACGGGCTCGCCACCGCGATACAGCGGGATCGAAAAGCCGGTGGACACGGCCATGTTCTCGGGATCATTGTGGAGCTCGATCTCCAGGCGGTCCGGGAGATGACGGCTCGCTTCATCTTTCATAACGTGCCGGCTCGTGACCAGGAACAAGCGTTCATCGCGTTCGAAAAAAAAGCCGCTCGCATTCGTCAGCGACCTCTGCTGCTCGAAGGTGCAAATCCGCGCCGCAGTGAGCAAGAGAGAGTCGATCAGCGCGTTCTCCTCCCTAGCCTGGTCTCGAGCTTCGAAGCGGCGAGGATTGTCGAACGCAATTCATATCATGCCCAGGGGCATGAATCTCCTCAGCGAAACGCAGCATGGATCGAGGCGTGTCGGTCGCGCCGAACTTTCCGAGCGCCATCGCGGCCCCGGGCGCAAGCCAAACCCGGCGGCCATGTTTCGACGGCCGCCGGGCTGAAATAGTCGGGAATCGCCAGGATCACTTCATCGCGGGATAGAACGCCATCCGATCGACCGAAGAGGCGGTCATCGCTTGCGCGCCCTGCTCGCAGAGGAATTGCAACGCCTTTCCCTCCCCCGTATCGAGGCGCGCCGTCGCGCCGACATCGACCGCGACTTGGATGCGCGAGGCCTGCGCCGAAGAATCCTTCTCCTCGTCAGACCGCTCAGCGATCATCAGGGTGAGTTTGCATCGATTGTCCGCGCTGAGGAAATAGCCCACGATATGCTTGGGGCCGGCGTAGAGACTGACCGACATCAGCGGCTTCACCGTCATTGGCGACCAGGATTCGGCGGCGGACAGACCCGCGTTTGTCGCAAGGCACAGCATCCCGCCGATAGCCGTCGCGACAATCTGTTGTCTGATTTTCATGAAGTCTTCCTTCCATGGAATCTTCGAGGAGCAATTTGGAGGACAGCCCTCTCGGGCCTCATCAGGGGAATCCGCGTCAGCGCGGATCACCGTCTCCCGCTCCAGATCAAATGGTGTTGCATCGCAATATTTCAATACCGCAGTGCAATATCAGTTTATTTTCAGAGACTTGATGTCATGCCTCGCGCGAGGCATGACAATCGAGGACGGCGTCATATCACGGCGCGTCAGCCCGACGAGGAGAGCGACAACGCTGCCGGTGTCGCAAAAAAAAAGCGACGCCCACGTTTTGCGTGGCCGCCGCAGTTGGTCAGAACGCGCTCCGAACCAGTTGCAAATTCTTTGCAAAAAGAACGCGCTCCAACGTCTTGAACTGGCGCGATTTCATCGACCGCTCGGAGGATTCCATCCCAGCGGCGGGCGCGCCAATGCGCGTCAGATGTGGCGACCCTTCAGAAGGGAATCGACATCCCTTTGAACATTCGCCTTTTCCAGGCCGTATTTGGCCACGACCTGGCTCACGACATCGTCCCCGTTCTTGAGCGCCGACAAGTCGGCCTCCTCGAACTTGCTCCACTTGGCCCTGATTTCCTTGAGAATGATGGCCCGACCCTCGTTTGCTGCGGGCTGCTTCCCAGCCGCCACGACGGGGGCCACATTGGTTGTCTCGTTCATTTAAGAATCTCCACGTAATGTGCAACATCTCTGTCAGATGATTTTCACTCAACCGACCTAATTTAGATAATAACAATCAACTATTATGCAAGGGCTTGCCCGTAATTTATTATTTTTCAATCCGGATGTTTTTGAACTTTTCCTTCAGTGATTCTTTTTAAACAAGGCGCAACCTACGCCATTGCCCAGAAATATCATTGAAAACGTGAGCTGCTGTCCTGGCTCTCGTCCGCGCGCCCTGGCCGACAGCGCCCATCGAAGGAACAAGGGCGCAGAGTTGAAAGACGGCGAAGGCGCGGTCACTTTGCCGCATATCCCAGCCATCTCAGGGGCAAGTCGCCATAGCCATTGGACAAAGCGCCCAAAAATATGAGGCCGACGCCGACGATTTTCTCGGCCACGACGTCATGCACAATGCCGGGACGCTCGATTTGGTGTTCCGCCGCCTGCCGCTGCAGGCGCTCGAACGAAGAATGAGCCGAGAGGCGACCCGGCAGCCGAAGATTGACGGTGGCCCGCAAGCCGGCTCGAAAATAAGGGCGCGCCGTCACCACGATTCCCAAAGCGGCGATGGCCGCGCCGAGACGCATCGCAATCGCCGGATCGTGAGCGGCCAAGAACCAAAGGATGTGACTGCCGACGAGGATCGCGAGAATTGCCCCGTAAGCGACCCACGTCCACCAATGATGAGACATGATCCCTCTTTCAGTGAGGAAGCGAGAAAATATCAGATCCCAGATCTAATCCGATCGCCGTCAACTCCGCGCAGCACACATGAGGTTCGAAATGAGCATACAGGCTTTCGAGGATCGGCCACCCCTGACCGAGCGCGTGAACGCCTATGACGAGAAGCACCTCGCGACCTATCTGCGCCTGCTCGACGCCGACGCCGAGGGCGCCGACTGGCGTGAAGTCGTGATGATCGTCTTCGGTCTCGATCCGGCGCGCGAGCCCGAGCGGGCCAAGACCGTTCATGACAGCCACCTGGCTCGCGCGCGTTGGATGGCCGAGAGCGGATATCGCCACCTGCTGGAACCGAGAATGCAGTAAGTCTCGGCGGCGTCTCCCAAGCGTCGCCGAGAAGTTGCGCGTCGCGGTGAACGACGTGATCCAATCTCAGCACCCAGTGGATTGAGCTGACCCTTGAGCGCCCGTTTCGCCTCGTAGGGGCGCCACACAACTCGAAGGCCGCCAACGCCGTCATGCCGGGCTTGTCCCGGCCATCCACGCCGAGATCCTGTGCGAATGCTTAAGCGCCTTCAGGCGAGATCGCCGTAAAGATCGCCATTGATCATCGGGAACTGGACGGCGCCGGCTTCGTTGATGCGCCGATCAGACATGCGGCTCCACATCGGTATGATTGAAATCATTGCCCTTGAAGAGCAATCGCTCGCCTTCGACTTTCGCCAGCGCATAGGCGAAGCAGTCGCCGAAATTCAGGCCGGCCGGATGACCGCTGCCCTTGCCGAAATCGCGATAGGCCGCGCGCGCAACATGCGCGTGCTGTTCCGTCACCGGCACGATGACAAGACCGGCCTTGGCGATCATCTCGTCGAAGCGGCGGCTGGCGATGGCGTCGCGGGATCCGTCAATCACAATCGCCGCTTCTAGATAATTGGCCGCCGAAAGACGTTTGACCTCCTGACGCGAAGCCAGGGCGCGCGCGAAGCGCGGCGCATCGTCTTCGCCGCGCAGGACCGCGAATAATGCGGAGGCGTCGACGATCATCGCGGCAGTCCCAAATCATCATAGAGGAGCGCGCCATGCTCGATGCTGCGCCAAGGCTCCTTGAGGCGGGCCGCGCAATCCTTGCCGATCGCCAGCAAATCTTCGGCGAGAGCGTCGGGCTGTTCCAGCCGCGCCAGCCTTTCACGCAGGGCGACGGTGACGGCCTCGGTCAGGCTTTCACCGGTTTTGCGGGCAATTTGCGCGGCGAGCGCATGGGTTTCCGGGTTTTTGATGTTGAGAGACAGTGGTCCACCTTTCTACCTATCATATTCTACCATACTATAATTCGGCGCTCGTTTCCACAGGGGATTTCAGCGCTGAAAGATCGAGAGGGGCGCCGGGAATCTCCTTCATTCTGGCGCTTGCTACCGCTTTCTGGTATTATCCGCCATGAACGCTAAGCATCGGCGGACGCTTGAGGCGATCTACGCCCGTCCGGTTCCCTCGGACCTGCGAGGGGCGGAAATCGAGGCGCTTTTGACGGCGCTTGGAGCGGAGCGTTCGGAAGGGCGCGGGTCGCGCGTCAGGCTTGCGCTCAAAGGCGCGGAGGCCGTGTTTCATCGCCGGCGCCCCAGTCCAAATACGGACAAGGGCGCGGTCGTCGCGGTCCGCCGCTTCCTGGCAAGCGCGGGGGTGAAGCCATGATCCTCAAGCACGAAGGTTACATCGCCGAAGTCGGCTATGAAGACGGCGACGAACTGATGCACGGCGCGGTCGTGAATGCGCGCGCGGTGTTGCACTTCGCTGGCCGCGACATCGAAGCGTTGAAGGCGGCGTTCGTCGACACGATCGAGGATTACCCCGAATGGTGCAAGGAGCGCGGCGTCGAGCCCGAGCGGCCCTATTCCGGGACACTTTCGCTGCGCCTTTCTCCCGAGCTGCATCGCCGCGTCGCCGAGCAAGCCGCGAAGGCCGGCGAGAGCATCAACCAGTTCATCGCCGAGCGCCTGGAAGAGGTCGCGTGAAGGGAGGAGGCAGGGCGCGATCTTTCGTCGGGTCAAGCGCCATATTGCTCGAAGGCGTGCTGGAGCTGTTCGCGGACCCATCCTGCCGTTCGATACGAATGCGGCGCGCCGCTATTCCGATCTGGCGGTGAAGGCGCACGCTGCCGGAAAGGGCTTCCCCACAGCGGACGGCACTATCGCCGCCATCGCCGCGCCGCATGATTTCGTCATCGCCTCCCGCGACGCCGCCGCATTCACGGCCGCCGGCCGCACCGTGATCGGCCCCTGGAGCGTCGGCGCCTGAAGGGCCGGTTTGCAAAGGCGTGAAGATCAAATCCGCATTGCTGTGAGCGTCAGACGCTTGTTAAGAGAGCATGGACGACACCAACCGGGCTCCAAATGCAGTTCTCCCTTTTTGGCGGTAGGCCGCTGTTCGATAAGAGGACGCTTGATCGGCGTCTCGCCGAATGGCGATACGATCCAATCCCTGGCCTGATTGAAAAAAGTCAAGCACTCGTGAGGTTTCAGACCGAAATCGACAGAGGGGGAGCTCGGCGAGCAAAAGAAACTGAACTAGAACAATCCTTCAATGAAGTGTTTTTTGTCGGGTTGTTGGGATACACCCTTTTTCCGGGGCATAACAAAGAATGGTCGGCCTGGCCTAAACCAAAAGCTTCTGAAATTGGTCTCGTTGGTGAGCCAGATGTCGTTTTAGGACGAGCACTCGCCAACGGATTTGAACCGCTCGCAATAGTAGAGTTAAAGAAACCCGGCACGAACATAGACGCTCCGCAGCCGGGCTACCAAAACCGGACGCCGGTTGAACAGGCCTTTGATTACGCTCGGCAACTGCCTACGTGTCGGTGGGTCATTGTATCCGAGATGAGCATCGTCCGCCTTTATGCCGCGGAAAGCCAAGACGAATATCACGAGATTTATCTCGCGCCGGGAGAAGAGCAAACGAAAGCTGTTGAATTAGCTCATCGTTTGCTCGCTTACGAGAATTTAGTGGCGGGAGGCGAGGATTCTTCCACAGCTCGACTGTTGTCCGCGGTCCGAGATGCGCAAGCCTCTTTCCGAGAGGCGTTCTATAAAATTTATGCTGACATCCGTGCGGATTTGTTGACAGCGGTCGAGGAGTGGTCGCAAGGAGCGTACTCACGGACTGATCATATTCTTGCTGTCCAGCGACTACTGGACCGAATGCTCTTTATCTTTTTTTGTGAGCATCACCCGGACAGACTTCTCCGAGCAAATCTCGTTAGGGAACTGACCACGAACGCGGTTCGAATGCCGGGAGGATCAAAGCACAAAGCATACGAACAACTAAAAATGCTCTTCCACGACCTGGACGTTGGCGTCTCGACGAGGCTGTGGTCGATTCCTCGGTATAACGGTGAGCTATTCAAACCCGATCCTATCGTCGATCAAATGACGATTAGTGACGAACTTTTTGATAAAGATTATGTCTGGAGGGATAGGTCACATACCCGCACGGTTCGTGGCGTTTACAGCCTTTGCGATTTCGATTTTTGGCGCGAACTCGATCGAGATTTGCTCGGGAACCTATTCGAACGTTCGATTGGAGATCTGACAGCGCTCGCCCACGGTAGTCGACCGAACGCAAGAGCTGCCTTTGGCGTATTTTACACGGCGACGCGATTGGCTCGTTTCGCGGCAGCTTCAGCCGTCGAGGCGATGCTCAGCAATGATGAAGTGTTAGCCGATCTGATTAGGCAGTCGACCTCGCCGCGGCGCGATCCTCAACAAGCCATATCCGATGTGGTCGATCATCTGAAGCAGTATCGAGTTGCAGACCTCGCGTGTGGTAGCGGTGCCTTTCTTACGGCGGCTCTAGATTCGCTGTTGGTCCCGTATCGGAAGGTCTCGGAGGCAGTCCAAGGCGGCGGGATTGATCGCAATTTGATGTCTGCGAATCAATCTCAGTTACTGAGAGCTTGCTTTTTTGGTGCCGACATTTTGCCTCAAGCCATTGAATTAGCTAAACTTGCTCTCTGGCTTACCGCAGCTCGCAAAAATGAGCCTAGCGCCGACCTTTCCAAAAATTTTGTCGTTGGAGACTCTCTCCAAGGCGCTACGGCAGAGCTTCTGAAAAACGCGGGAGGAAAATTCGACCTAATCGTGGGAAATCCGCCATGGGGCAGCGATATTGACAGAATTGCAGCCAAATACGTAATGAGCGCCGCTAGATTTCCTGATGGTTCCAGCGACTCCTGGGAAGTGTTTCTTGCCCTAATCGTGACCGCATTGAAACCAAATGGTCGCTTCGGCATCCTAGTTCCCGACACTATTTTTTCGTCCGAGAAACGGCGGACGCGAGCTTGGTTGCTGGAGAACGTCACACTGGAAAAAGTGTTCTCGATTGGCCCAGACTGGTTCACCGCGGACGTGCGGATGGGAACGGTGTTTTTGCAGGGAACGCTATCTCCAGCACCGCCGGGCCATCGTATTGCACAGGTGGTCTTGGCTGGCGAGGCTCGCATAGCTGCGCAGCAGGGAAGAAAGCCGCTACAGCAGCTTGAAAGGGTGCTCACGCTGCATTCAGCACAGTCGCGCTTCCAAGCCGACGAAGATCGTCAAATCCAGGTGTTAGCGTCTGACGAGGATTTACGGCTTTTGACACGAGTTCGAAAGCGCCTCTGTGCTTGTCTCCGCACTGACGGCACATGCACGTGGGGACGAAATGAACGCTGAAGGGCTGCTTTGGCGTTGTGGTAACTGCATGACCTATACCGTTCCAGGGGAAAAGGAGCGGGGAGGGGGATATAGGCCCAAGGCATGCCCCGCGTGTGACGCACAAATGACCGCAAGGGACGTCGTTGCTGACACGCTTGTTTCAGAGACATGCCGAGGACCGTACCGGTGCCCCTACGTAGACGGGCGATCGTTAACGCGCCGATATGAGGCGCCGCAACGCCGATTCCTGCGGGAAGACATTCAACCGCTCCGACCTGCCCTAAAGCCGGCGGAGTGGGAGTGTCCGAAATTTTGCGTGCGGGGCCGGGTTGACCATCACGCTGTGACGAACCTTTCGTCGAACATGATGGCGAATTGCGTTTTGGCCTCGCACCATTCGCGCGGCGGCATTTTCCATTCTCCCGCGACTTGGCGCAAGACGAGATACAGCAGTTTCATCGCGGCGTCGTCGGTTGGAAAATGTCCGCGCGTCCGCACGGCGCGCCGCAGTTTTGCATTCAAGGATTCTATGGCGTTCGTGGTGTAGATGATCCGGCGCACCGCCTCGGGAAAGGCGAAAAAGGGAATGACCTGTTCCCAGTTTCGCCGCCAGCTCTGGGCGATCGAGGGATATTTCCTGCCCCAAGGACCGGCGTCGAAAGCGTCAAGGGCCTCTTTGCCGGCGTCGGCGTCTTTCGCCCGGTAGATTTTCTTCAGTTCGGCGGCGATAGCCCTGCGGTCTTTCCACGAGGCGAAGTCCATCGCGTTTCTAATGAGATGGACGATGCAGGTCTGCACGACCGTCTGTGGGAAAACCGCGTTGATCGCCTCCGGAAAGCCCTTCAAGCCGTCGACGACGGCGATAAGCACATCCTCGACGCCGCGGTTTTTCAGCTCGTTCATCACCCGCAGCCAGAATTTGGCGCCTTCCGAGGTTTCGATCCAAAGGCCCAGAATGTCCTTGGTTCCGTCCGGCGTGACGCCCAGCGCGACATAAACCGCCTTGTTGCGCACCAGGCCTTCGTCACGGATTTTGACGCGCAGCGCGTCGAAGAAAACCAGGGGATACATTGCCTCGAGCGGACGATTTTGCCATTCGGCGACCGTCTCCAGAACCGCGTCGGTGACCGTCGAGATCAGGTCCGGCGAGACCTCAAGTCCATAAAGTTCAAGCAGATGCCCCTGGATCTCGCGCACCGTCATGCCGCGCGCATACATCGACACGATCTTCTCGTCGAAGCCCGGAAAACGCCGCTGATAGCGCGCGATCAGCTTCGGATCGAAGCTCCCCTCCCGGTCGCGCGGAACCTTAATGTCGATTTTCGACGTCTCGGTCAGTACGGTCTTCTTCGAATAGCCGTTGCGGTGATTGGCTTTGCCCGCCGCAGCCTCGCCTTCAAGATGATCGTCCAGCTCGGCGTTGAGAACACGTTCGGCCAGAGCTTTTTTCAGCTCGTCGAAAAGCCCGTCCTTGGAAAATACGTCCTTCGGATCGCGCCCCGAAAGAAGTTGGTCCAGTGTGTCCTTCTTGATCGCCATAGTCCGCCTCCAGCGGTGCTACTATGGCCCGGCACACAAGATTCCTGACAGTCCCGGCGGAGTTATTTCAGGGTCCAAAAATCCTGATCCGTCAGGCCGGAGTTGGCGTCACCGCGACCCTCGTCGAGGACGATTTGCGTGTTCCCCAGAGCATCTACATCTATCGCGTCACGGATGAAGCCCGGCAACAAGGTTACTCGAATGAATTCATACTCGGCTGCCTCGTAAGCCGCACTATGAATTACATCATCATGAAAAAATTTGGAGAGATTGACCCTGCTCGGGCATTTGCGAAACTAACTCATGCCAGAATATGTGCTCTTCCGATCCCGAGGCTAAACGACCGCACATGCTCGATAGTCACGCAGATGGAGCAAAATGTGCGAATGATGCTGTCTAATCCTGATTATGGGGGAGCTGCCGATCAAGCTGTAGAACAATGCGTCCGTAATTTGTGGGGCATCAGCCCTGATGAAGGGCGATATATCAATGGATTTTTCTCCTCATTACCCGATGGCCAAGCTGTTCGGGACCTTTTCCCCGGCGGTGCTCCGGCGGCCGTTCCAGCACCAGCTTCTCTTTCAGCCGAACCAACGCTGTCCTAATCGGGAGGACCCCAGCCCACAAGGAGGCAGATCGATCTCTAGGGGCTCGTCCCGTCAAGCATGGTATCGTCCGCCGCCGAATCTCCAAAGGCCGCAAAGCCCCCGACGCCATGCCCTTGCTTCTCCTCTATCGCTTCGCGACGACGGCGCTCTCTCCTCTGGCGCGCCCGCTCCTGCTCTGGCGCGCCCGCATGGGCAAGGAAGACGAGGCGCGGCTCGATGAGCGCATGGGCTTTGCGGGCGCGCCGCGGCCGGAGGGCGGGCTCGTCTGGCTGCACGGCGCGAGCGTCGGCGAGGGCCTCTCGCTCCTGCCGCTCGTCGATCGGCTGCTTTCCCGAGGCTGTTCCGCGCTGGTCACGACCGGCACCACGAGCTCGGCGCAAGTCCTCTGCGAACGCCTTCCGCCCGGCGCTTGCCATCAATATGCGCCGCTCGACGCCTGGCCGTTCGTCGAGCGATTCCTCGACCATTGGCGCCCGGACGTCGCGCTCTTCGCCGAGTCGGAGATTTGGCCGAACATGGTGCTAGCCTCGAAAGCGCGGGAGATTCCCTTCGCGCTCGTCAACGCCCGCATCTCCGAGAGATCGCTCTCTCGCTGGCGCGCCGCGCCCGGCGTCGCCGCAAAAGTCTTCTCGAAGATCGATCTTTGCTTCGCGCAGGACACGGCCAACGCCGCGCGCTTCGTCGGCTTAGGCGTCAAGACGGCGACCGTCGCGGGCAATCTGAAATTCGATTCCAAGCCCCTTCCCTCGGACCCGATCGCGCTCGCGGAACTGCGCGGCGCGCTCGGCTCGCGGCCGGTTTTTGCGGCCATCTCCACGCATCGCGGCGAGGAGGCGATCGCCCTCGACGCCCATTTTGAGATCGCCGGCGCCTTTCCCGATCTTTTGACGATCATCGCCCCGCGCCATCCCGAGCGCGCCGAGGAGATCGCGAGCCTTGCGGCCGAGCGGGGCTTTAAGATCGTACGCCGATCGTTGGGCGAGCGCCCGCAAAAGGAGACGTCGATCTATCTTTTCGACACCTTGGGCGAGCTCGGCCTCGCCTTCCCGCTTGGCGGCGTCGTCTTCATGGGCCGCTCCTTTTCTCCGGGCGGCGGACACAATCCGATCGAGCCCGCCCGCTTCGGCGCGGCCATCCTGCATGGCCCGAATGTCGCGGATTTCGGTGAGATTTACGGCGCGCTCGACGCCGCCGGCGGCGCGCTGGCGTGCGCGCACGCGCGGGAGCTCGCGCGATCCGTGAAGCGGCTCCTCAATGAGCCGCGGCGGCTGCGCGAAATGGGGCGGCGCGCCCGCGAGGTCGTGGATCGGCTCGGCGGCGCGTCGCAAAGAATTGTCGCCGTGCTGGAGCCTTTGCTCGCCTCGGGCGAGCAGGCGTGAGTCTGCGCCTGCGCGCGCCTCACTTCTGGGGCAGGCCCGTCGGGCCGCTCGCTCTGGCGCTCGCGCCGATCAGTGCGCTCTATGGAAGCGTCGCCCGGGCCCGGCTTGCGCGGGCGGCCCCGCGCGCGGATCTACCGACGATCGCGATCGGCGGGCTAACGCTCGGCGGCGACGGCAAGACGCCCACGGCGCTGGCGCTCGCCGAGACGCTCCTGGCGATGGGGGAGAGGCCGGCTTTTCTGACGCGGGGTTATGGCCGCGCCGGCCAAAGCCGCGGGCCGCTTCGCGTCGATCCGGCGCGCCATGAAGCTCGCGACGTGGGCGACGAGGCGCTGCTGCTCTCGGGGCTCGCGCCGACCTTCGTGGGCGCCGATCGCACCGCCTCGGCCGGGCTCGCGCGCGCCGAGGGCGCGACCGTGCTGATCCTCGACGACGGGCTGCATTCCCGCAGCCTTCAGCCCGACCTCGCGATCCTCGTCGTCGATGCGGCCTATGGGGCCGGCAACGGGTTTTGCCCGCCCGCCGGCCCCTTGCGCGCCCCGCTCCCCGCGCAGCTCGCCTGCGCCGACGCCGTGATCCTGATCGGCGAGGGCGAGCTTCCCCCTTGGCTCCCGCAGGCCAGGACCGCGCTGCGCGCCCGCCTCGCCCCCGATCCCGCCGCCGCCTCGCGGCTGGCCGGAACCCAAGTCTTCGCCTTTGCAGGAATAGGCCGCCCGCAAAAATTCGTCCGCAGCCTCGAGGAGATCGGCGCGCAGGTGGTGGGCTGGCGCTGGTTTCCCGACCACCACGCCTATTCGGCCGCCGAGCTCGCGGCGCTCGCGCGCGCGGCGGAGCGGGTTTCGGCGCGGCTCGTCACGACACAGAAGGACGCCCGGCGTCTTGGCGCGGGGATCGCGGTCGAGACGCTGCCGGTCAGGCTGGAATTCGAACGGCCCGGGGCGGTCGAGGCGCTGTTGCGGCGAAAAATTTCGCAAAAGGCTTCGCGCGAAACGTTTTGACTTCGCAAACGAAACGCAAAAACTTCGCTGGCGAAATTTCGGCGCTCGCGCGGTCGCGCCGCCGCAGCCATAGGCCCCATTTCAATTGTCTACACCCCATTTCAATTATCTACAACAGACGGAGCTGTTTACAATACACTGAATGTTTTTGAGCCGCCCCGCCGCGCCGTTTCCAGAACTTAAGTGCGGCTGGCGATTTGTACGCAAAACTACCTAGTTGACGCCGCCCCGGCTTCAGGCACATTATACTTAATGTCAGCGTTACCCGATTCGTCGCGCGACGTTTTCGCACAAATGCGCAGCGACATTTTATTGAATAGCTGGCCAAAGTGCTCGCCAAACAAGGGGCGCCAACTGGAATAACGAAGATGTTCACATTGAAATTCCAAATCACTTCTGGAAAGAAGGAATTGTCAACTAAATATATTGCGAGACGACTTGATGATATATACGGAGAGACTACAGACAAACTTGATGAAACGTCGATGTCTCCGCACCAGACGCGAGCAGGAAAGGAAGAGCAGGTTCGAGCGCCGCACGCCTCAAAACTGCTGATCATTGAGCCTCTTGCAAAATTGTTAGAGATTGGCGCGGGCGATGAGGCGATATAGATAGGCTTCCTCATGTGGATTGCAAGTATTATTGTGTAGAATATTGCGCTTTCATTTAAAAGTTGTTGGATTATGATTTCGAATCGAACTACGCGCCGTGGCGACGGACCACATGACTGACGATCCTCTCGACGCCATGTGGGCGCGCTGGAATCACATACAGGCCTCGCTTTTCCCTTGGCTTCGCGAGGAAGTCGAGCCGATGACCGAACAGCTCGGGCGGCTCATCACCATCCTCGAGGTGATCGGTCTCCAAGCCTTCGTTCCAGAGCCGCCGCGAGGCCCGGGCCGCCCACCCGAGGATCGCCGCGCCCTGGCCAGATGCTTCGTCGCCAAGGCTCTGCTCGGCATTCCAACCACCAGCGCCTTGATCGAACGCCTGCAGGCCGACAAGTCGCTGCGCAGAATCTGCGGGTGGGAGCGGCGTGCGCAGGTTCCGCACGAATCCACCTTTTCTCGCGCTTTCAACGAGTTCGCGCAAGGCGATCTGCCGGGCAGAATGCACGCGGCGCTGGTCGAGCGCACGCTCGAGGGGCGCGTCGTCGGCGTCGTCGCCCGCGACGCCACCGAGATCGAAGCGCGCGAGAAGCCCGTCGAGAAAGACGGGAAAGACGATCCGCCGCCGCCCGCCGCCGAGCCGCCAAAAAGGCGCGGACGCCCGAGAAAGGGCGAGGAGCGGCCAAAGCCGGAGCCGTCGCGCCTCGAACGGCAAGCCACGCAAAGCCTTGCGAAAATGCTCGCCGAGCTGCCCACCGCCTGCGACGTCGGCTGCAAGAAGAACAGCAAGGGCTATAAGGAGACATGGATCGGCTACAAGCTGCATCTCGACGTCGCCTGCGGCCAAATCCCCGTCTCCTGCGTGCTGACCTCGGCCTCCGTGCACGACAGCCAGGTCGCCATTCCCCTCATGACCATGACCAGCGCCCGCATCGTCTATCTCTATGAGGCGATGGACGCAGCCTACGATGCCGAAATCATCGACCGGCACAGCAAGGCGCTCGGCCATGCGCCGCTGATCGACCGCAATTTTCGTTCGCAGCATGAAGCCAAAACCGAATGCGCCGAGGAGGTCGCCCGCATGAGGCGCGTCGGCGTCCCGGACCCGGACGACAGACTCTTCGATTTCCGCACCATGGCCGAACGCGTCAATGCCCGGATGAAGGACGAGTTCGGCGCCAGGTTCGTGCGCGTGCGCGGCGCCATCAAGGTCAAATGCCACTTGACGTTCGGCGTGCTCGTCCTCGCCGCCGATCAAATCTTGCGGGTCTCGGCCTTCCGCGCCGCCCCCGCCTGAGCCCCCACGAAGCCGACATCTCGCGTGCCGGCGGCAAAATCACTCGCTCGAAGAATTATGCAAGAGGCTCCATTGTCACGGTTTTCTCGCTATGCGTCGCGCTCGCCGTCTTTTGTTTCGTGAACGGGCGCTTCCTCCTGGGCGCCTGGGTCGCGAGCGCGTTCTTGGCCTGGGCGTTCTTGCTGGGAGCAGCCGACGCGACGGATCAATTGTCTTGCGACCAGGAGCGCGATGACGAAACCCGGCTGGACTCCTCGATTAGCGCGCTGCGCGGCGCGGCTCGGGAACTCCGTGCCAAGGCTCCTGGCCTGAAAACAGACGCCCGCGCAGAAGTCGAATCTCTTCCGCCCGCGGAACCTATCGCCCCGACGCACTCTCTGCCTTCGTCGCTGACGGAGGAGATTAGGTCGGGGCGTCTCCGCCTGGTTCGGCAGCAAAGTGGGCCGACGGTAATGGGCAAGCTCGCACAGGAGGATGGCGATATCCCGGCCGATTTGAAAGCCGCCGTCGCTCTTGCGGCGATGAGAGGCGATCGGACTGCGGGTGAATTGGCCGTCCAGTTTGGGATTCGCCCCGGCCAGGTCAGGCGCTGGAAAGGCCAGCTCATCCGCGAATCGACCACGGTTTTTCGGTCGCAGGAAACCCGAAGCAGGGAAGGGCGCGTTGGACTTTGAGAGGGACGTCGGCGGCGCCTCGAGCAACTACGAAAAACCCGCAATAGCGCCAGGTTGAAACAAGTGACACTCACTGAGCCGATAGAGGGAGAATTTCATGGGAGCCCGTTCACATCCAGCAAACTACAGCTCAAGCCGCGGCAAGGCCGCTTACATCTCAAAGCGAGGTGAAAATTCATTCGTACACGAGCGAGTTCGCGCGGTGCATCTTCGGAAGTCCATATTGACGGAATTTTATCTTACCGATGAGCGCTGGGCGCTGATCGCTTCCCTCCTCCCCGGCAAAGAAGGCGATCCGGGTTGCCATGGCCGCGACAACCGCCTCTTTATCGAAGCCGTGTTCTGGATCATTCGGAGTGACGCGACTTGGCGCAGCCTGCCGCCGGAATTCGGCAAATGGTACACGAATTACACCCGCTTCCGCCGCTGGACGCTGGACGGCAGGTGGCCCATCGTGCTCAACGCGCTCGCGGCCGATGACAGCTGCGAATTTTTTTACGAGAATGGGGAGATTCGCCACGTGTCGAGACATCAGCGCCCGGGGAAGGCCCTCGTAAGAGCACCTTGAGGCGCAAAGCGACCTCGCCCGCCTAAACCGCGTCGAAGACGCGAGACGCTAAAAGATGCTGCTGCGGCGCCGCCTTGCCGGGATTTCGCTTTAGCACGGAACGTTTTGAGTTCGCACGAAGCGCGAGATGTCGCGCCTTCAGCGCTCGCCCTCGGACTTGAGCCGCTGCAGTCGCGCCGCCGGGCTGCTGTAGGCCTCCTGGCGATCGACGCTCCAGTAGTGCAGCTCCTCGAGCGGGATCGGCTTTCCCGTCACGGCGCAGCGCACATAGGCCCCGGCCTTCCTCACGCGATAGTCGCCATCCCGGTATTCGAGCTGGGCCTCTCCGGGGGGCTGGGGAGGGCGTTCAAACCGGTTCATGCGCGGGCGCCTCGTCACGCGAAGTAGGAGCTGTCTGAGGGAGAAGATAAGCAAGTTATCGCGCATTTTTCAATGATTCGCTCCACCGTGACGACATTGTGACGATATATGGGATCGGCGGCGGAAGGCCAGCTTCGCCATAGTCCGCCTGGCGCATTGCGCGGGCGGCCGACCGCCTGATATCGCCTCCCTGGGCTCGAGCATCGGCGGCGAGGAGAAAAATGAGCGAAGCCACCCCGGCTAGGCGCAAGGCGGCTGTCGTCTTCATCCTCATCACGGTCGCGCTCGACATGCTGGCGCTCGGCGTGATGATTCCCGTGCTGCCTAAGCTCATCACGCAGTTCGAAGGCGGCGACATCTCGCGCGCCGCAGCGGTCTCGGGCGTCTTCGGCTTCGCTTGGGCCTTGATGCAGTTCCTGTTTCAGCCCGTGCTGGGATCGCTGTCCGACCGTTTTGGGCGGCGGCCCGTCGTGCTCGCCTCCAATCTGGGCCTGGGGCTGGATTACGTCTTCATGGCGCTCGCCCCCTCGCTGCCCATCCTCTTCATCGGGCGGCTGATCTCCGGCGCGACGGCTGCGAGCTTCTCCACGGCCGGCGCCTATATCGCCGACATCACGCCGGCCGAGCAGCGGGCGGGGCGCTTCGGCCTGCTCGGCGCGGCTTTCGGCTTCGGCTTCATTCTGGGACCGGCGATCGGCGGCGGGCTTGGAAACTATGATTTGCGCCTCCCTTTCTGGGCTGCGGCGGCTTTCAGCCTCGCCAACGCGCTCTACGGATTTTTCATTCTCCCCGAATCGCTGCCCGAAGAGAAGCGCACGCCAAAGATCGCCTGGCGCAGCGCCAATGTGTTCGGCGCGCTGCGGCTTCTTGGCTCTGAGCGCGAGCTCTCGCTCATCGCCGCCGCGGCCTTCCTCTCCTATCTGGCGCATGAGTCGCTCCCGAGCCTCTTCGTGCTCTACGCCGATTACCGCTATCACTGGGACGCGGGAAAGACCGGCTGGGCGCTCGCGATCGTCGGCGTCTCGCAGACGGTCGTCTCGGGCGGCCTCGTCCGGCCCGCGGTGGCGCGGCTCGGCGAGCGGGCGACGCTCACGATCGCGCTGCTTTTCGGGGCGACGGGCTTCACCCTCTACGCCTTCGCTTCCGATGACGCGGTGTTTCTGGCGGCGGCGCCGCTCATCGCCATGTGGGGAATGGCGACCCCCTCCCTTCAGGGCCTGGCGACGCGGCTTCGCGACGCCTCCGAGCAGGGGCGGCTGCAAGGCGCGCTCGCGAGCCTGCGCGGCGTCTCCGGCATGATCGGGCCGCTGCTGTTCACGCAGATTTTTTCGCTGAGCGCCGCGGCGGGAGTTTTTCCGGGCGGCGCCTATCTTCTCTCGGCGGCGCTGCTCGCTGCGAGCCTTTCCGCCGCGCTCGCCGCGGCTGCGCCGAGGGCTCGGCGCCTGGCTTGAGCGGCGCCGGCGCCCCCAAAGGGGCAATTATGCACTTGACAAACAACCTAGAGCTTGGCAATGATGCGGCCGTCTCAACCGCTCATGCGGTTGGGGCTGGCGCGCCCGTGTGTGGAATTGAAATTACAGTGGAGATGCTTCAGGCTGGTGCAGATGAGCTTAGTCTTGAAGTGGCTCAGGATCTAGTGGAGGGCTATACGTGTCACCATAAAGTGGCGGAGTGCGTCTTCCGGGCAATGACTCGTGCTTCTGACGCCAGCAAACTAGGGCGTCCCGAGCATTCATGATCCGGGCGATTATTTGTCTCATGCGCCAATCTGGGAATGTCTCAGATATAATCTCGCTTGGTTCTGATTTTTGGCGAAGAGACATTCCGACAGGGTCGCCATTTGACTTCATTGTGCCCCATGATGCATGGGCTATGAAGTTGCGATCGTCTTGAAGTTCTTCAATCGCGGACAGAATATCATTAAGCGCCTCAAGTTCTGAGCCCTTAATATGCCGCCTAGAAAAAGATCGGAGCCATTGCAGCTTAATCTGCGCAGTAGATCTTGCGGTTAGAACTCTGCCATCTTCTAATCCAATATCTAGGATTGACCATATCACATCTTGCATTATGGCTTCTAAGCGTGACCATTCGATCACAAGTCGCCCAACTAAGCGTTCATGTTTCATGGAAACGCCGTGTTTGAAGTGATCTCCTGAGCCAAGCTTTTGTAGAGGAGGCTTCTGCGCTTTCTTTTGCTTTGATTTTTGCGGGGTTTCCGTCATAATTTTGGCCTTCTGAGATATGTTGAAACGCTCGACGGGGACCGACCATGGATCGCCATCAGGCAGATAAAGCATCCGACGAACAAGAATTGGCGCGGCGTCGAGATGATGTGCTGCGCCGAATGATTGCCACGCCGCCGTCGCCGCATAAGCCTAAACCCAAATCGGCCCCTGGCGCGAGTTCGAAAAAGCGCGGGCGCCCGGCGAAACAAAAGGCGGGGGATGGTAGTTAAACATGGGCTAACCATGTTTTTGTAAGGTGCACCCATGATCGAAGATGACCTCACCCGGGTCCGCGATTGGGCCAATGCAAAGCTGGCCACGGGAGATGAGCCCCCGTGGGCCTGGTATCAGTATATGAAGCTGCGCGAGACGCTGGACGCCATCATGGGCGGAATGGACGCCGTCAGCCCCACGGGGAGTTCACAGCAATCGGCGCCACGTCCGGGTGCGCATCTCCGACTAGTGGGTTCCACTTGTCCGCAAGATAGCGCTCAACCCCGTCCCGTTGAGCCGCTGGTACACTTGCCCATGTGACGCGGAGCCCGAGATTGCTGTACGCAGTGATCTCTCTTCTGCCACGATGAACGGTGAGGCGAGCGGCGATATCGCCCTGCCCGACGTAAACAACTCGGCTAGGGTTTCCCCTATGCCAGATCATGTACACGCCGCTGCTTTTGACGTCAGATAGGTCGAAGTTTTCGAACGGAAGCCATTCCCCTTTCGTCGACTTGACCCAGTAAACGCTTAGGGGTGGATTTGTGCCAGTTAGTGCGGTAGTCATATAACGTAGCCTTTATATCAGGGTTGCGTTGCCGGCCGCGCCCGCTCGGGGTTCCAATCCACTTGGGCGCGCCGGCCTCCGCTTTCACGGATCGTTGATTTTGGCTGATTCGTGGGTGTGAGTCTCAAGCGCGGCGGGTTGTCCACCCTGCGCGTCCGATTAAATTTTGTTCATCTTCTGTTTCCGGCGCCAGCGCATGAACGCCCGCGCCTGTTCAACGAGGCTGGTTATACATTAGCCGCCTGCCTTCGGCGCCCTTGAGCGCGCGAGCGGCGCGCTCCGCATCCTCGACGCCGAGGTTCGAACGGTTGCTGTATCTGAAATCGAACTCGGCGAGACAGCGATGCAAATGCGCCTGCCGCGAACGTATTCGTCCGCGCCGTGATCCACCATTTCATGGCGCGCGGACGTCTTGCCGACGTGCAGATACCTGCCAGCCGTGTCGGTCATGAGGGAAGACTTCTTGTCGGCGTGAGCGTTCAAGATCGGGCGCAGCGTAGCTCCGCTCACATTCGGGATGTGGTGCGAGCGAGCGCGTCCATTGCGCTCGACGAGCGTGTGAACGATCGCCTTGCCCGCGCAGCCGATGTTGCGAGCGTTACGCTTGCCGACGTGCTCTTTGCCGCCGATGAAGGTCGTATCGGCTTCGATGACCTCGCCTTCTCCGCCGAGCGGGCCGGCTTCGGGCTCGGCTTCATGGCCCATCGCCTCGCGAATGCGATGCGCCATGAACCAAGCGGTGCGATAGGAGCCGAAGCCGAGGTTGCGCCAAAGCTGATGCGCGCTGATCCCCTTCTTGCTGGAGCAAAGCAAATGCGTGGCGAGCAACCACTTGTGCATAGGGATATGCGAGCGCTCAAAGACCGTTCCAACGGTCGCAGTGAACTGCTTGCGGCATTCCTTGTTGCGGCAGCGATAGAGACCATGGCGAGCGGTTTTTCCGATGATCGGATCGGCGGTATCAACTGCTCCGCAGTGAGGGCAAACGGGACCATGCGGCCAGCGGATAGCTTCGAAGTGTTTCCAAGCGGCGGCTTCGTAGTTAAAAATAGGATCGGTGAGAGCGACAGACATTGGATTGCTCCGAGGTTGAGCAAATCTAGCCTCGGTTAAGCCTGTTTGTCAAGTGCATAATTGCCAAGGGGGGCGTGCGAACTCGCTCCCGCCAGGCCGCGCGCCCCTTCTCCCCTTGCGGGAGAAGGTGGCCAGCGTCAGCGTAGCGAGCCGGATGAGGGGTTCGGCCGCCCCTGGCCTATGCGCCCGGCAGCCCCCTCCTCCGTCGCTCACAGCCGGTCGCTTGCTTTGGGCGCCCCTTCTCCCGCAAGGGGAGAAGGCGCGCCCCGCTTTTCAGATCGCTGTGTTTTGTTCGAAATGCGCGCATTGATCCGCCCGGGGAGCGAAGACGCGCTGTCGATTCAATCAGCCGAGAACCGGCGCCAGAAGCCCCCGCGCCCGCGCGGCGGCGCCGGCGAGGACCAGCAGAGCCAGTCCCAGCACGCCCTTGCCCGCCTCGGGCGCCGGCGCGCTGGCCAAGAGGCCGATCGTATTGCCCTGGCCGAGGTCCGTCGTGTAGAAGCCGACGATCTGCCCCAGGTCGTTGACGCCGTTGAAGGTCGTGAAGTTTGTGTTTATGCCGAACGCGTCGAGCACGGTCCAGCTATTCGTCAGCTCGTTGTAAATGACGCCGTGCATGTTGCCGGCGGCATCAGTGTCCGTTCCGACGATCAAACCCTTGTTGTTGACGCCACGCAGCATCGTGGAAGTAGAGCCCGGCGCGTCGAGCGTCGTGAAAGTTCCTCCGACATCGAGAAAGCCGTTCGCGGGACCGCCGGTGACGGTGCTATAAAAGCCAACGATGTCGCCCGCGTTGTTGATCCCAGCGGCTGTCGTCGAGACGCCGTGAGGATCGTTGATAGGGCTGCTGAACGTTCCGGTAGTGATGTTGTAGGTGTAGCCGTGGGCGTTGTTGGCGGCGTCGTTATAGAAGCCGACCGCCACATTGGAGTCGTTGACGCCGAGCAGCTGATTGACTGTAGGAGTGGAGATCGTGCTTGGATCGACGACCGCATGGAACACCCCGGATTGCTCATAAAACCCAAAGTTGGCGTCGTTCCCCACACCCAAGTTGGTCGGCGCCCAGAAGCCTACCAAGGTTCCGTTGTTGTTGAGCCCGGTCACCTGCGTCTGCGTGGAACCTGGGAAGTTGGTGGGCGTGAAGACGCCGCCGCTGTAGGCATAGCCCTGATTCGGATGGAGGATGGCGCCGCTGCCAAAATAGCCGGCGATGAGACCGGAATTGTTAATGCCGAGCTCCTGGTTGAAGGTCGGGTCCAGTGGATTGATGATGTTTTGGAAGGTATAGCCCGCCTGCGCCGGGGAGCTGGCGAGCCAGGAAGCCAGCGCTGTCAGAGCTGTTGAAATCAAGAGACGACGAATGCTCATCACTATGCTCCTTTTCAGTAAATGCGACGCCAGCACAAGCTTTGCCGCGCACCGCTCCCGGTTTCGCCGCCGGGGAACCTTGGCCGGCGCCGCGAAATATGATTTAATTTGGTTAATTTTATACTAAAAAAATACGCGCGGCGCAAGCTGAGGCGCAAAATTTCTTTGCTTTAAGGCACGACCAACGCCTGTTGCAAAGATCAGGGCTTTTCACAGAAAGTTAAGCTATTGACAACACAGGGTTTTCTCGTGTCATAAGTCTGTGACATAGTTAGCCGTGACTTACGGCTATGCTCGAGACTCGACCGACGGCCAGAGCGTGGACGCGCAGGTGAGACAGTTGCGCGCCAGGGGATCGGCGGGCAGTTCCGCGAAAGCGAGCGGCGCCACGGCCGGAGCCGGATTCCGTTCTCTGCTTGACGCATGGGCCGACACGACGACTCCCACCGGCTCTTGATGCTCACTTTCTTGGGTGGGCTGGCAGAATTCGAGCGCGAACTCATCCGACGCCCCCACCGGCGAGGCCCACGAGCACGCCAAAGGCGCGGCGTTCACATGGGCCGACCGCCGAAACTGACACCTCACCAGAAGAAGGAAGCCTTGCGCCGGACGGCGCCGAGGCGAAGCGATAGGGCGGCGAAGGCTCGCGCCGCGGGCCGCGTTGAAGTCGAAGAAAGGCTCATCGGTCGTCTCCAATCCGGATCAATAAAGAACGCCCGCGGAATTTAGGCGTCGCTTTCGCTTTACAGTTCACGCCCAAAGCAGAAATTGTACACGCGAGATTGGGCTTTGGAAAAACATGCTTGCGCGGTTGCAAATCGGCATCGCCAACCATCGGCACGGTGAAGGTGATGCCGTCAAAGTCTGAATGCTGCCAGCGCCTTAGACGACCAGTTGTCCTAGCGCGCGAGACCTCTAACAACGTGACCTAAGCTTTAAATGCAGGTTAAGTTCAAGTTGATTGTAACCATAGATTGATTTTTTGCGACATGATGATAATATTCGAATTAGAAATCGGCGAGCCTAAGAAAGTTAAATGTCAACAGGAAAGGCGAATGTAAACTTTTGGTGCGGGCGATTTCTTTGCGTCTCCAGGTACATTGTCGCTTAAGCAAAAGGCAGCTCGACAAAATATTGAGCAATAATATGGGGACACGACATGGACATTGAAGAAAAGCTCGACAAAAGGTCGATATCCTCGCTCCGAGCGCCGCGCGCCTCAAATCTGCTCATCGTTATGATATCTTTTGGTCTTTCCTTCGCGCTCGTCGCCTATTGTTTCGTGAACGGGCATTTCTTTGTGGGCCTTTGGTTGGCGACCACGTTCTTAGCCTGGGCGTTCCTATTTGGAGCGGCTAATGCAACCGATCAATCGTCCTGCACCCGCGAGCTCGATGCTGAATCGCGATCGAACCCTTCGATTCGCTCCGGCAGAGAGAAATCCGTCTCCTTGCGCGGGGCAGCCCCGAAACGACGTTCTAGGGCTGGCGGCCTCAAAACAGACTCCCGCGCATCGGTCAAAACGAGGTTGGAGTTCGGATCTCCTTGCCCCGAAGAAAGTATCGGCTCCACGTATTCTTTGCCGCCGGCAACTACGCAAAAACACCAGCCTGGGCGTCTTCGCCTCGTCTGGGGGCAAAGCCAGGCGAGGGAAATGAGCGAGTTCGCGCAGCACGGTTGCGGATCGGCAAACCCCGAGGATGATGGCGCCATACCTGCAGATTTGAAGGCGGCTGTCGCCCTGGCGGCGATGAGGAGAGATCGGAGCGTGCCTGCATTGGCCTCCCGCTTTGGGATCCTGCCCCGTCAGGTCAGGCAGTGGAAGAGGCAACTGATCCGCGAGGCGAACACGGTTTTTCGGCCGCCAGAAGATCCAAGCAAGGAAAGAAGTATCGGGACTTGAAAGAGGTCTCGTATGCCCTTTGAGCAAATAAGTCAGGGCCATGACGGGATCAGCCTCAAACGTATTCCAAGCAATCACCGCTTGAAACGATCAAGATCATCCTGACCGAAGGAGAATTGCATGCGCGACCAAGTACATTCAACTAATTCCACCTCAAACCGCGGCCACGCCGCCTCCTTCTCGAAGGGCGATGCGCCCTCTTATGTGATGGACAGTCGGCCCGCCTCAGTTCCCACGGAGGCTATATTGACAAAAAATTATCTCACCGATGAACGCTGGGGGCTCATAGCCTCCTGCCTCCCTGGCAAGGACGGCGATCCCGGTCGCCACGGCCACGACAATCGTCTCTTCATCGAAGCCGTGTTCTGGATCGTGCGCACCGCCTCGCCTTGGCGCAGTCTGCCGCCAAAATTCGGTAGATGGTACACGATCTACACTCGCTTTCACCGCTGGACGAGAAAGGGAAGATGGGCCGACGTGCTAAACGCGCTGGCGGCCGACGACACCTGCGAATATTTTTACAGGGAGGGCGAAATCCGTTACGAGCCGGCGCAGCAGAGGGCGGCGGAGAGGAAACCGGAGATGAAAGAGTCGGCGCGAAGCGGCCACGAGCGGCGGAGCCGTGAGCCGTCGGGCCGAGCGACACCGCGTACGCGCGCGCTGCGCGCGCCTCCAAAATCGCCTCGAAGGCCCGATAAAGGCGGAAGAGACGTTTGACGCGCGCTCGCTATCCATCCGCAAGTTTGGACTTTTACGGCAGCTGTTGAGGCGAAAGGCCATTTTCGGATGCTGGCGAAAACCTATTTGCGGAATCCCGTTGAAAAATCCTTTCGGCCGCTGGCGCGAAAGCAGGAAAAATGGGCGGGGCCCTCAAACCTCTCCTCGATCGAACCAGAAACCCTCCTAGCCTGAATGGAGGGCATCAAAGATCGATTTTGAAAAATTTCCCCTTTCCTGGGGATTAGATTCTCGAGTTTTTCAACTGCATCGGCGTTTTGCCGACATCCAAATCGACCGGCTTCTCCCGCCCGCTCCTCGCCTTGCGCGGCATGGAAAAATCAGTCTACAGTTTCGCGTTGCACAGGGAGCGTTGGGGAGCGCGCATGAACGCCTTGATCGCCCTAGGGACCAGAAATCCTACGGTCACGGAGGGAATGGCGATCGCATTGATCGTCCTGGCTGCGGCGCTCGCCGCTTATTACGACGTGAAGCTCTACGACGGAAAGCTGCGGCGACGACGTAGGGCTCGCCTTCTCGATGTGTCTAGGCGCTTTCTGTTCCCTTATCTCTTCCCTGCGCTCCTCATTGCGGGCTTTGCGGCCTATTCCTTCTCGGCGCTCGTGATCATTCCCTATTACCCCGGCTCCGCGGCGGTCTGCCACCTGCATGATCCGGAGTGTCGCGCCCGGATCAATCCGGAGGCCAACCAGGTCTTTTCGATGATCGGCGTCGGGATCGCCGCTATCCTGGCGCTGAGCTACCTCGCCCTGACAGTCTGGCGCAGGATCTCGAACCGGCCGATTTCCGTCTACTAGTGGTTCAAACCCGACGCTTGACGCCCCTGTTTCACGTCTTTAGCGAAGCCGCTCCTGGGGTCAGGAGTGCGGGGCGTTTGTCCATAAAGCCGCGATTGCAGCGCTCGCGGCGATTACCGCCAGAAGGCCGCGCGCCTTCGTCATCACACCCGCGAGGGCGAAGAACGCCAGACTGAGCAGCTCGCTTCAGCAGGTCGCCCCGCGCATAGCCGGGACGGCCATTTTCGCCCCAACGCGCAAAACGGCAGCTCAAGCGATCAGTTCGACCGCGCCGTCTTTGAGGCGATAAATGCCGCCAACGATCTTCAAGCGCTTGTCGCTAACGGCTGCGCTTAGCAGCGGCGTCGCAGACCGCAGCGTTGCGACGGTGAGACGCACGTTCTCTCTTGTGGCGTTCTCGAGTGGGTCTCCCGGTTGACCTGCAGCAGCTTCGACCGCGGGCGTCAGCGCTGCAACCAATGATGGGAGATGGCCGGGCAGCGTCGTCTTGTCCTTGATGGAAGCAATCGTCGATTTCACGGCGCCGCAGCTCTCATGCCCGAGCACCAGCAAAAGAGGCGTCTTCAACACTTCCACCGCGAATTCGAAACTCGCGATCGCGTCGGTATTGGCGAAATTGCCGGCAATCCGAACGACGAAGAGATCGCCGCGTCCACTGTCGAACGCATATTCCGGCGCGATTCGGGAGTCCGCGCAGCTGAGGATCGCAGCGTAGGGGTTTTGCCCTGCGACGAGGGCCTCTCGTTCCGCGAGGAAGTCATGCCGCTTGGCGACGCCTTTCTGGTAGCGCTTGTTTCCCTCCATCAGGCGCGCCAAGGCCGCGTCGGACGTCACGACGTTCTCTGGCTTGGGCGGCGCGGGCTCTTGTTTGCGCGACCTGTCTCTGGCGCTCGCGCCGCCGGCGACCGTCAGCGTCCCCGCCGCGGCCGCGCCGAACATAAAGGCGCGGCGCGGCATTTGCCGCTCATGGGCGACGCCTGGGAGTCCGCAAGCCTGGCACATCGGATGATCCTCTCGCCGTCGTTAGAGCTTTCCCTCCGTTCAGCGAAAAAGCCGAAATCCCGAGCAAGTTCGTCGAGGGGCGTTCGAGCCTGCCTTAATGGGGGAATGTTAGATACGCTGAGCCGTTTCAGCAACCGTTCGTCATTCGGACCGCGAGCCTCTGGCTCGTATGAAGCGATCAGCCGGAACTCCTATCGTTCCTGCGACGCGACGCGCGCTTTTCTCGGACGCCGCGACAGGCCGCATTTTGCTGCGCTGCAAAATGGGTTACTCTCCGCTATCTCCCCTAAGAGCGAGCCTTGTCCATGACCGCCGGCGAGCCCGAAACCCAATCCTTGACCGATGTCGCGGCCGCCCAGACGACCGCCGTCCCGCCTCGAACGCGCGCCCTGACCGCGGCCGCAACGACACAGTTGGCCGCCAAGGCGGCAAGCCATCAGTCCGTCGCTCTGTCGCCCGCGCGTCCGGTCGTTGCGCCCAGCGTAACCGCAGACCGCGCGGGGAAAGGGCGGTGGCGCGACTCGGAAGAGGATTCCTTCGCAACGACGGCCTGGAGCGACGTCATCGATCGCAGCCTGCACGCCTCGCTGGCCTATTTTACTATGGGGCTGTCTCCGGCCGCTCTGGGCAGCGCCTATCTGGATTGGGCGACGCATCTCGCCGCGAGTCCCGGCAAGCAGGCGTTACTCGCCGTGAAGGCGTCACGCAAGACGCTTCGCCTCGCTCGTTGGGCCGCGCAATGCGCGCTGGAAGGCGGCGCGAGCGAGCCCTGCATCGAACCGCTGCCGCAAGACCACCGCTTCGTCGGGGAGGCGTGGCGGCGCTGGCCTTACAACCTTTTCTATCAAAGCTTTCTGCTTCAGCAGCAGTGGTGGCACAATGCGACGACGAGCGTGCGCGGCGTCACGACGCAACATGAGAATGTCGTGGACTTCATGTCTCGCCAAATGCTGGATACGGTCTCGCCGTTCAACTCTCTGCTGACGAACCCGGAGCTGATGCAGCAGACGATGCGCGAGGGCGGCTGGAATCTCGTGCGCGGCGCCCGCAATTTCGTTGAAGACTGGACGCGCGCGATCAATGGGAAAAAGCCTGTCGGCGCCGAATTCTTCGAGGTTGGAAAAAACGTCGCGGTCACGCCCGGCAAGGTCGTCTTCCGCAATCGATTGATAGAGCTCATTCAATACGCGCCCACGACGGCAAAGACCCGCCCCGAGCCGGTTCTGATCGTGCCGGCTTGGATCATGAAATATTACATACTCGACCTGTCGCCAGAGAATTCCCTGGTGAAATATCTCGTCGACCAGGGTTTCACCGTCTTCATGGTCTCCTGGAAGAATCCGGATCCTCAGGATCGCGACCTCGGCATGGAGGATTACCGCAAGCTCGGCGTGATGGCGGCGCTCGACGCGGTGACGGCGATCATCCCCGACGAGCGCGTTCACACCGTCGGCTATTGTATCGGCGGAACGCTGCTTTCGATCGCGGCCGCGGCGATGGCGCGGGATGGCGACGAGCGCCTCAGGTCGATGACTCTGTTCGCCGCGCAAACCGATTTCAACGAGGCCGGCGAGCTGATGCTCTTCATCAACGAGAGCCAGATCGCCTTTCTCGAAGACATGATGTGGGAGAAGGGCTATCTCGACGCCAAGCAGATGGCCGGCGCCTTTCAGATGCTGCGCTCCAACGATCTCATCTGGTCGAAGCTCGTGCGCGAGTATCTGATGGGCGAGCGACAGAAGATGAACGATCTGATGTCCTGGAACGCGGATACGACCCGCATGCCCTACCGCATGCATTCAGAATATCTGCGCCGTCTCTTCCTCAACGATGAGCTCGCGGAGGGTCATTATCTCGTCGGGGGACAGCCCGTCGCCCTGACCGACATCCGCGTCCCGATGTTCGTCGTCGGAACGACGCGCGACCATGTCGCGCCGTGGCGTTCCGTCTTCAAGATTCACCTTCTGACCGAGGCCGAGGTGACATTCCTGCTGACTTCAGGAGGCCACAATGTCGGCATCGTCTCCCCGCCGACGCGCGACATCGCGAGCTACCAGGTCGCGACGCGGGAGTTCGGAGGGCATTATCACGATCCCGACGCGTGGACCGCTGCGGCGCCCAAGAAACACGGCTCCTGGTGGCCGGAATGGCTGAGTTGGTTGGAAGCGCGCTCGGGCGAAGCGGGCGCGCCGCCGCCGATGGGCGCGCCCGAGAGGGGATATGCGCCGCTCACGGATGCTCCGGGCGTCTATGTGTTGCAGCAATAAGTCCGTGGCGGCGGCGCGCGCGCCTCGGGAGAACGGCGTTGCGCCGCCATGAGCGAAGACTTTCGCCTCGCGACCTTCAATCTGGAAAATCTCGATTGGACGGCCGCCAACGACCGCCAGTTCGAGCGCCGCATCGCGGCGCTGCGGCCGCTATTGCGCGACCTTCGCGCCGACGTTCTTTGCCTGCAGGAAATCGCCGGCCGAAAGAGCGAGCCTCACGGCCCCCGCCGGCTCATCGCCCTCGACCGGTTGATCGAGGACACGCCCTACTCGACTTATTTCCGGGCGAGCAGCACCCGCCCCGGCAGCGATGGTCCCGCCGACGTCCACAATCTCGTGATTTTGAGCCGCTGGCCGATCAGCGCGACGCAGCAGTTTCATCACGATCTCGTCGCAAGATGGCGCTGGAGCCCTCTCGGCGAGGACTCGAATGAAACAAGCTCCGTCGAAGTCGCCTTCGATCGTCCGCTCCTCTATGCGGCGATCGACTTGCCCGCGACGGGGCCGCTGCATCTGCTCAATCTGCACCTGCGCGCCCCGCGCCCCGTGCCGCTGCCAGGAGGCGACGTGTCGAGCCGCAAGCGCGTGGAGGGCCTCTTCCTCGCCGCGCAAAAGCGCGAGCGCCAGGCGCTCGAAGCGAGACTGTGCGTCGAAAATCTCTTCGACGCCGACGAGGGGGCGGCGATCGCCGTCTGCGGCGATCTCAACGTCGACGAGCATGACGCCGCGTCGCAAATTCTCGCGGCCAATTTCAACGGCGGCGCGCGCGCTTTGGAGGCGCTCGAAACCCGCGTCCCGCCGGCTCGACGCTATAGCGTTCTGCATGCCGGCGAGCCGCGGCTCATCGATCACATCCTCGCCTCCACCTCGCTCGGGCGACGCTGCGCCGGCGTGGAAATCCTCAATGAGGGCCTGCAGGACGAAGCCTTTGCGCAAGATCCGATCGAGGGGTCGCTGCACGCTCCCGTCGTCGCGTGCTTCCACCTGGGGAGTTTGCTCTGAGGCGCCACAAGTTTGCGCTTCGCTCGCAACGACGGTCGGCAAGGCTATTTGGCAAGCCATCCCGCGACGCGCGGCCATTCTTCCGCCAAGGTGCGGCGCCCCATGAACAGCGCCAGATGACAGCAGGGAGCGAGCGCCGTCTCGATCTCCACATCCGCCGCGACGTGAGAGACGAGCGCGAAAAGCTGCGCGGGCGGGACGACCGTGTCCTCGGCACCCGCCAACAAGAAGAGAGGGCAGCGAAGAGCGCCGAGATCCACCGCGCGTCCGAGCGCGGGAAACGTTCCTGCGACCAGTCGATTCTCACCATAGAGCCAGTCTGCGACCTGTCTGTAATATGCCCCCGGCAGATCGAGCATGCGATGATCCCAACGCTCAAATTTTTCTACGAGCTCCCGTTCTTCCGGCGTCGCCGGAGCCGCGGAGAATTGGAGCGTCTCCAGGAGACGTGAACTCTCGTCGGCTTGGCCGGGCCACAGCCTGGACACATGTCGGCCGAGCACGAGACCGTCGCCGAGCCTGAGCAGCTGTTCGAGGATCACCTCATTGAGGGGCCCCCCCGGCGCAGCGAGCGCGGAACGCGCGGCCTGCGTGTCGATCGGCGCGGCGGCGAGAACGAGCTTGCGCACCTTGCCTGGGAAACGCGCGGCATAGACCAGGGAAAGCCAGCCTCCTTGGCACAGGCCGACGAGATCAACCGGCGGCCCGATCTCGTCTATGGCGACATTGAGCAAAGCGAGCTGGGAGTCGATTCCACGATCTCGCATCGCTTGCGTCGCCCGCTTCCACTCAACGAGAAACACGCGATCGCAACTATTCGCCTTCAGGGTTGCGACGAGGCTGTGGCCAGGAGCGAGATCGAGGAAACCGGCGTCGTGCAGCGAGCGGGGCGCGACGACGAGGAGCGGAGACTCGGCTTCCTTGGCGCTGGAAAATTCTCGCAGCCGCAGCGCGTCCAGCTCGAGTCGCACGCTGTTTGGGGTCAGCCATTCGATTTCGCTTTCCCCCGGCGCTTCGTCCTCAGCGGCGCCCGCCGTTCCGCTCGCCTCGCCAAGGGAGTCGAGCAGCCGCTGGTACAGCTCGATCGAGCTCATCCAGGGCCATGTCCAGAGAGCATAGGGATTCATGGGGCGAGGCCTTTGGATGGAGGCATCTTCGATCCTGAACGGGTTCCCGTCTTGCGACGCTTCGAGGAGGCTTCGGCTTCCAGCGACAGCGCGATCAGCATAAGTCGAACCCGCCCTGCATGATATCACGCTCTATCGACCCGGCGCGCTGCGTACGAGCTCGATGATCTCCTCCGTGATCTCCGCCTGCCGCTGGCGACGATGCCGGGCTTCGAGCTCTTGCAGCGATTTCTGCACATTGCTGCGCGCCGCGATCATCGCCTGCATCCGCGCCTCGTTTTCCGCGGCGAAGGACAAGGTCGCGGCCGCGCAAAGCTCCGCAAAAACATATTCCTGCGCGAGGCTTTCGACCAGCGCCCGCTGCGGCAGATTGACGAGGGGAGGACAGCGACGGGAGGGCGGAAAGCGCGACAGGTCGAGCGGGATCAGCGGCCGTTCAACGATCGTGAAGCCGGTCCCTACGTCCGGCGCGCCATGGATGAGAGTCACGCGTCCGGCTCGGTTCGCGCCGAGGCGCTCAAAGAGGACGTGAGCGATGCGATCGGCGAGCGCCGGCGTTTCATCGACGTGGGCCGCCATCGCCGTCGTCCACGCGAGGCGCAGTCCCCGCTCTTCTGCAAGCGCCGCGCCGCGTTCGCCGACAAGGTAGAGCGCCGTGCGTCCGGCCGGCGACGCGGCGAGGATCTTCTTGACCGCCGCGAGCACGCGTTCGTTGAAGGCGCCGACGAAACCCTGCGCGGAGCAGAAGGCGAGCAGGATATGGCCGAGATTGCGCTTTTCGTCCGAAGCGACGGGCTCCTCCCGCTCGCTGAGCGGCAGCGACAGCGCCGCGCCAATCGCCTCGCCCAAGGCCTCGGCGTAGGCGCGCACGCCCTCTAAGCGCGCCTGCGCCTCGCGCGTTCGCGCCGCGGCCACGCCGCGCATCGCCGTGATCACCGTCTCCAATTGGCGGGTCGCGACGATATGGGCGCGAATTTCACTTAAGCGCTCGCTCATGGCTTTGGCGCGTGGATTTCTTTTGCGAGTTCTCGGACCTTGGTCACGAGAGTCTCGCGCAGACGGTCATCGAGCGGCGCGCCGCCCATCAGCGCGGCGACGCTGTGCGGCGCCGAGGCGTCGAGATAAGCGGGGAGCCTCGCTCGGATTTCCGCGACGGCCTCGATGGGCGTCTCATCCAGCACACCGGCTTCGAGCGCCGCGAGCAGCGCCGCCTGATCCGCAAGCCGCAGCGGCGCATAGCGCGGCTGGGTCAAAAGCGCGCGGATGCGTTCGCCGCGGACGAGCTCGTTCTTGATCCGCGCGCTCGACATGCCGCCGAAGCGCGTAAACATTTCGAGTTCGAGGAACTGCGTATATTGGAGACGCAATTTGCCCGAGACGTCCCGCAGCGACTTCGGTTGCGCCTTGCCGCCGACGCGGCTCACCGAAAGGCCCACGTCGACCGCCGGGCGCCGGTTTGCGGCGAAGAGCCTCTGGTCGAGAACGATCTGTCCGTCGGTGATCGAAATCAGATTTGTCGGGATATAGGCCGAGAGATTGCCGGCGTCCGTCTCGGCGATCGGCAGCGCCGTGAGCGAGCCGCCGCCGAACTCCTGGGAGAGTTTGGCGGCGCGCTCCAGGAGCCGCGCATGCAAATAGAAGATGTCGCCGGGATAGGCCTCGCGTCCGGGCGGCTCATGCGTGAGGAGCGCCAGCTCGCGGTGCGTCGCGGCGTGCTTGCTCAGATCGTCGATCACGACGAGCGCGTCCTCGCCGCGGTCGCGGAAATATTCGGCCATGGTGAAGCCGGCGAAGGGCGCGATCCATTGCAGGCCCGGCGGCGCCGCCGCGGAAGCGACGACGAAGATGGTGCGCTCGAAGGCGCCGTTGGCGCGCACGGCCTCAATGGCGCGCTCGACGGCCGCGGCGCGCTGGCCGACGGCGACATAGACGCAGAAGATGTCCGAGCGCCGCTGATTGATGATGACGTCGATCGCCATCGAGGTCTTGCCGGTGGCGCGATCGCCAATAATGAGCTCGCGCTGGCCGCGTCCTAGCGCGAACATCGCGTCGACGACCAAAAGGCCCGTCGCGACAGCCTCGCTCACGCGGTCGCGCGCGATGATGCTTGGCGCGGCGCGCTCGATGGGGTGGAAGGCTTCCGCGACGATCGCCTCGCCGCCGTCGAGCGGACGCCCGAGCGGATCGACGACGCGGCCCAGGAGACCGGGTCCGACCGGCGCGCGCGCGACCTCGCCCGTTCCAAACACGCGCTCGCCAGCCTCGATGGCCCGGCCCGCGTCGAGCAGAACGGCGCCGATGCGATCGGCCTCGAGCGCGAGAGCGAATCCGAACTCGCCGCTCTCGAATCGGAGCAGCTCGTTGAGCTCGACCTGCGGCAGGCCGGAGATGAAAGCGACGCCGTCGGCGAAGCTCTCGACGCGACCCACGGTCTCGACCCTTGGGCCGAGATCGGCCTTGGCCAAGGCCTCGCGACCCTGCGCGAGCCAGTCGGACGCGGCGCCCTGCGCGTCGTCATCCATGGTCCTGCCCCTTCAGGAGCTCGGCCGAGATGCGCTCCATATCCGCGCGCAAGCTGTTGCGGATGCTCGTGTGCTCATTCTCGAGCTCGAGGCCGGCGAGAAGCGACGGGTCCGCGCGCGTGGCGAAGTTCACCGGGGCTCCGAAAGCTTTCGTCAGCTCGCCGCGGCAGAGCGCCTCCTCGTCGGCCGTGAGAGGGCGCGCGGCGGAGAGGACCGCGTCCGCGCGCTGGCGAAAATCCGCGCGCGTTTCCTCAGAGAGAGAGCCGACTGCTTTGACGAGGCCGTCGATGAAGCCTGCGACCTGCAAGGACGGCGGCAGCCGCTCGAGCAGGCGGCGGGAGATGTCGAGCGAAAGGCGGTTTGCGCGCTCGGCCTCGGTCCGCCGCTCCGACTTTTTGGTCCGTTCGATCTCCGCCTGCGCGCTGGCGCGCAGCCGCTCGGCCTCGGCGTGGGCCGCCTCGAGCAGGACGCGCCGCGCCTCCTCAGCCTCCGCCGTGGCGGCGCTAACCGACGCCGCCCGGTCGGACGCGATCGCGTCGAGCGCGGCTTGCGCCTTTTCCTGAAGCGCACGGGCCGAGGCCTCTTTTGCCGCCGCGTCCTCTAAAAGACGCGCCGCCGCCGCTCGCCGCTCGGCGAGAATCGATGCGATCGGGCGAAACAGGAAACGCGAGAGCAGCCATATGAGGACGAGCGCGTTGACCGTTTGCAGGCCGAGCGTCCACCAGTCGATCTGCATGCGGCCACGCGCCTTACTTCGTGATGAAAGGGTTGGCGAAGAGCAGCAGCAGCGCGATGACGAGACAGTAGATCGCCATCGTCTCGATCATCGCGAGGCCCACGAAGAGCGTGCGCGACAGGACGCCGGCGGCCTCGGGCTGGCGGGCGATCGCGTCCATGGCGGCGGCGACGGCTTTGCCCTCGGCGAGCGCCGGGCCGATCGCGCCGAAAGAGACGGCGCAGGCTGCGGCGATGACGCTGATCTTTTCAATGTCGTCCATCTCGGGGCCTTTCCTCTGCGGCGCTTAAGGCTCATGTCCGTCGACCGCCGAGCCGATGAACACCGTCGCGAGCGTCGCGAAAATATAGGCTTGCACCGTGCCGGTGAGCAAATCGAGCGCCATCAGCGGGATCGGCACGAGCAGACCCGCGATGGTCAAAATAATGCCGACGACGAAGACGCCGCTCATGATGTTGCCGAAGAGGCGCACGATCAGGGAGAAGCTGCGCGTCAGCTGCTCGACAAGATTGAGCGGGATCATGATGACGCTTGGCTCGGCGAAGGTCTTGAGATAGCCGAGCACGCCGCGCGTGCGCAGTCCGTGATAGATCGTCGCGAAGAAAACGATGAGGGCCAGCGCCGCATCCGTCTCGAGGCGCGCCGTCGGCGGTTCGACGCCGGGGATGAGCGACGACCAGTTAGCGAAGAGCACGAAGACGAAAATCGTGCCGATCAGCGCGCGATAGGGCGCGGGATCGGCGCGCAACGTGTCCCCGATCTGCGCGTCGAGCGTCTCGACGAAAAGCTCCAGCGCCGATTGTCCGCTTCGCGGAGAAAGCGACAGGCGTCGCGTCAGCAGCGCGCTTATCAGAACGAGCGCCGCCATCAGGCACCAGGTGACGATCACGGGCTTGCTGATCGGGATGGGTCCGAGCTGGAAGCCCGGCTCCAGCGCGAGAGGAGAGGCCTTCATTTGAGCCCCCCGAATCGACGCAGCGTTACGCGCCGCGCCGCAAGCAAACCCAAGGCGGCTGCGAGCAGGGCCGGCGCGCCGAGCTTCGCGAGCGCGACGAAGAGCACGGAGAGCAGCGCAAAGCGTGTCAAGAGTAGCAGGATCGCTCCAGGCGTTGCGCCGCGCTCGAAGAGATCGACGTTCCAGCGCAAGGCCGTAAAGTAAGCGAACCCCGCCGCCGCGCCCACTGCTGCGCCGAGCGCGACTTGAAGCGCGAACGAGGGAAGCGCGGCGATCACTGACGCGACATCCATTTCCACGCGAGCCAGAAGCCGACGCCGGCGCCAATCATGACCATCGGCGCGGAAAAGAACACGCCCGAGGCATAGGTCTTATCGAGCCAGCGGCCGAGAAAGAGCCCGGCGAGCGCGGGCAGCACGATCGCCCAGCCCAAGACGCCGATCTGGCCGAGCCGTTGTCCGAGCGAAGGCTCGGCGTCGCTGCGCCGCATCGCGTCGCGCTCGGCGGCGAGACGCGAGGCGTCGGCCACGGGGTCCTCGCGCTCTCGCGGCTCTCGCTCGGTCATGGCCTCATTTGTTACCATGAGAGCGGGCCGGTTCTGAAACGTCGCGGTTTTGATTGACGGCTGTAACCCATTGGGTTACCATCATCCATGCAAACCGTCGCAGAAACCCCGACTTTCACGCGGCAGGCGGAGAAGCTGTTCGACGAAGAGGAGAAACTTGAGCTGATCGCCTTCCTCGCCGGAAACCCGCTTGCGGGGGACTTGATCCCCGATACGGGCGGGGTGCGTAAGGTAAGGTTTGCGGCTTCGGGCAGAGGCAAACGGGGCGGCGCGCGGGTGATTTATTATTTCCTCGACAACTCGATGCCGCTTTACGCCTTGCTCGTCTATCCGAAGAGCGAAAGAGCCGACTTGAGCGCAGCGGACAAGCGGGCCGCTGCGGAGCTTGTCGAAGCGATCAAGGCTGCAAGGAAGAAAAAATGAGCGTCGGAAAGGATCTCATCCAGTCTCTGAGCGAAGCCCTGGCGCATGCCAAAGGCGAGGGGCCCGCCATTGTTCACGCGCCCCTCGATCCGCGCGAGGTCCGCAGGCAGGCGAAACTGACACAGGCTGAGATGGCTCCGCTCATGGGCATGAGCCTGTCGGGCTACCGCAAGTGGGAACAGGGCAAGCGCACGATCAGTGGACCTGCGGCCAATTTGCTGCGCGTGATCGCGAAGGAGCCGGAGGCCGTCAAGCGGGCGCTCGTTGCGTGAGCCTTCGTGGGCTTGCTTCGGGTGATATTTGACCAGTTTTCGGAATCTTCACGGCGCCTCCTCCTCGCTAAATAAGACCGCCTCGGAAGGCCCGGAAGGATGCAGATAGCGGATGAGTTGACGCACTGTGCGGGCGTGCAGGCGCGTCTGCTCGACCCTGGCGCGCGCCGCCTCGTCGAGCCGCTCTGCGCGGGCGCGGCGCGCGTCGGCTTCGAGCCTTTGCAGATCCTGGCCCAGCACGCCCTGCCGGCAGGCGATCGACACGCGCTCGCCTCGGCTCGCGGTCAGCACGCCGCCGCGAAGGGCGCAATAGGCCTCAAGCCCCGCCGCGGTCCGCCATCGCACGACGGAGGCCGGCAGCACGGTCAGGAAATCCGCATGGCCGGGCAGAATCCCAAATCCCCCCGTCTCGTCTTCGGCGCGGACGGACTGGACGCCCTCCTCCTCGACGAGCAGGACGTTCGGAGTCGTGATGGTGAGGCGGAGGGATTTATTCACGCGCGGCCTCTTCCTTGCGCCGCGCGTCGTCGAGCGCGCCCACCATGTAGAAGGAGCTTTCGCGCCAGTCGTCGCAGGCGCCGGAAAGAATCGCGCGGCAGCCTTCCAGCGTGTCGGCGAGCGGAACCGAGCGCCCCGGCGTTCCGGTAAACGCCTCGGTGACGACGAAGGGCTGGGTGAGGAAGCGCTGCAAACGCCGCGCGCGGTCGACCAGCCTGCGGTCCTCGGCCCCGAGCTCCTCGACGCCGAGCAGCGCGATGACGTCCTGCAATTCCCGATAGCGTTCGATGACGCGGCGCACCTCGGTTGCGACGCGCGCATGCTCCTCGCCGACGACGAGCGGATCGAGCAGCACCGAGGAGGAGGCGATCGGGTCGATCGCGGGATACATGCCTTCCGCGGCCATCTGCCGCGACAGCACCACCATGCTGTCGACATGCGCGGCGATCGTCGTCACGGCCGGGTCGGTGAAGTCGTCCGCGGGGACATAGACGGCCTCGATGGCCGTCACGGAGACTCCGCCGACAGAGGCGATCCGCTCTTGCAGCGCCGCCACCTCGCTCGCGAGCGTCGGCTGATAGCCGACGCGCGACGGCAGACGGCCCAAGAGCCCCGAAACCTCTGCGCCCGCCTGCACGAAGCGAAAGACGTTGTCCATGAGGAGCAGGACGTTGCGCCGCTGCTCGTCGCGAAAATATTCCGCGATGGTCAGCGCGGTGAGCGGCACGCGCCAGCGGGCGCCGGGCGGTTCGTTCATCTGGCCATAGACGAGCACGGTGCGGTCGAGCACGCCGGAGTCGTGCATGTCGACCAGCATCTCATGGCCTTCGCGCGAGCGCTCGCCGATCCCGGCGAAGACCGAGACGCCCTGATAGGAGGAAACCATCGCCTGGATCAGCTCCATGACGAGCACGGTCTTGCCGACGCCCGCGCCACCGAACATCGCCGCTTTGCCGCCCTGGGCGATCGGCGTGAGCAGATCGACGATCTTGATCCCCGTCTGAAAAATGCCGGCGTCGCTCGGCCGTTGCGACAGAGCTGGCGGACTGCGGTGGATCGCGCGTCGGGGCGCGTCCTGCGGCAAGGGCGGACCGTTGTCGCCGACTTGCCCGACGACGTCGATCACGCGGCCGAGCGTCGCGTCGCCCACGGGAATCTCGATCGGACCGCCCGTCGGGCGCACCCCGCGCCCGCGAGAAAGCCCGACGGTCGATTGCAAGGCCAGCGCGCGGACGTTGTTGCGATCGAGATGCGCCTGAACCTCGGCGTAGATTTCTACGCCCGCGCCCTTCTCGACGATCAACGCCTCCTCGATCGCCGGCAGCTCTCCGTGAGCGAAATGCACGTCGATCACGGCGCCGCGCACCGCGCTCACCCGTCCCGCCGCGGTCGCGTCGCTAAGGCTTCGAGGCACAACCATGGGCGTCCGATCCGGCATGTCCCCGCCAAGCTGCAAGAAACCCTTAGAACCGCGCGAGGCGATAAAGGCGTGACGCTTCCCCGCCGCCAGGCGCTTGGTATGAGCCTCGAGCGCCCCGCCGGCAAGGACAGATTCTTGGGCAGCTTGGGGCGCATGCTAGCTTCCGCGAATCGCCCCTGGGCGCGAGCGAGGACAAGCCCGTTGACGCAACCGCCAGCCGATCACAGACCGAGCCAGGGACGCGTCGTCGGCGTCGCCTCAGTGATCTGGGCCGCGTCGATCTTCCTCAGCCGCGTCATGGGACTGGCGCGCGAGCAGGTCGTCGGCCGCACGCTCGGAGCAAGCCGGGAAGCCGATATCTATTTTGCAAGCTTCACGCTGCCGGATTTTCTCAACTATCTGCTCGCGGCGGGGGCGCTGTCGATCGTCTTCATCCCGATCTTCCTCGCGCATTTCCAGCGCGGCGACGAAGCGGGCGGATGGCGCGCCTTCAGCATCGTCGCCAATTTCTTGGGCGTTGCGGGCCTCGTCGGCATCGTCGCGCTGATGGTTTTTGCGCGGCCGCTCGCAGGCCTCGTCGCGCCCGGCCTGACGCATCCGCACGATGTCGAGACTTTGACGCGGCTGACGCGGATCATTCTGCCGGCGCAATTCTTCCATGTGATCGGCGGGCTGCTCTCGGCCTCGCTGATGGCTCGGGACCTGCACCTGCTGCCGGCGCTGGCGCCCCTGGTCTATTCGGCGGCGATCATCGCCGGCGGCCTGATCGGCGCCGAGTTCCCCGGAGTCGGAGCGGAAGGCTTCGCCTGGGGAACGTTGATCGGCTCCGTTCTGGGTCCCTTCGCGCTGCCTTTGTTTGGCTGCCTTCGATCGGGCATGCGCTGGCGACCGACTTTTAGCCTTCGCGATCCCGACCTGCTGCGCTACCTGTGGCTCTCCCTGCCGATCATGCTCGGCTTTTCCATCGTCGCTGTCGACGAGTGGATCATCAAGAATCAGGCGTCCTATCTCGATCCGGGCTCGATATCCTATCTGCAATATGCGCGCACGCTGATGAAGACGCCGATGGGCGTCTTCGGCATGGCGACGGGCGTTGCGGCCTATCCCACGCTCAGCCGCCTCGTCTCGGCCGGCGAGATCGTCGAGGCCTATCATCTTCTTTCCCGCGCCGTCCGCCTCATGCTCGCCGCGACTTTCGGGGCGCAGGTCTGCCTGACGGTCGCGGGCTTCGAGGCGGTCTATCTGATCTGGGGCCTCTTCGCGAAGCGGTTCACGATCGACGACGCTCAGATGACAGCCGCGACGCTGGCCTTCCTGAGCCTTGGCCTCGCCGGCTGGTCGGCGCAGACCGTCATCAGCCGCGGCTTCTACGCGCTCGGCAGCACCTGGCCGCCGACCCTGCTGGGCACGGCGATCGCCGTCGCCGTCGTTCCGCTCTACGTGGGTTTGCGCGAGGCCTTTGGCGAATATGGCCTCGCCATCGCGAGCGCCCTGGCGATCACAATCTATGTGTTGCTCCTGGGCGGCTTGCAGCGGTTGCGTTTCGAGCGCGAGGCCGCGGCGAGAGGCGCGGCGCTCAAAACCGAGGCCGGGATGCTGGACGGCGCCGTTCGGCTGGGGCTTGCCGCCATCATGGCGATCGGCCTGACGCTCGCGGCGCGCCCGTGGCTTCTGCAGCAATTGCCGGGCCTCGGGCTTTGGGCGCTTTTCTCACGCGGCGCGGCGCTTTGCGCTCTAGGGCTGATCCTTTATGCGACGCTGGCGCGAATGCTGGGCGTGCAGGAAATCGGCGAAGTGGCGAGGATGGCGGCGCGCCGGCTGCGGCCGCGCGCTTTGGCGTAAGATGGAGCGCACGCCCAACCAGGGAGCTCAAGGAATTGGCGATCAAGGATCTTCTCTTTCACCTGGCGCCGGATGAGGCGCGCCCCGCGGGAAGCCAATTCGCGATCTCGCTCGCTGCTGCGCATGGCGCGCATCTGACGGCGGCGAGCGTCGCGATCGACTATCCCCCGCAGCTCGCGAATGGCGGAACCTTTGCCGGCGGGCTAGAATTGAGCGTCGTGGACAACTTCGTGGAGTTCACGGAGCAGAACCGCAGGGCTGCGCGAGAGGCCTATGAGCGGCTCGCCCAATCCTTCCCTGCCGGGATCGCCGCGGAGTTCGTGACGATCGAAACCTTTCCGCAGCTCGTCGGCGACGAGTTCGGGAGGCTCGCGCGACGATTCGACGTCGCAATTATTGCGCAGGAGTCGGATTTCGCCCAGGACATCGTTCCGGGCGCGCTATTCGGCTCGGGCCGGCCGGCGTTCGTGCTTCCTTCGGGCTTCGCGGGACCCGCCCAGCTCACGAAAGCGATGATCTGCTGGGACGGCGGCGCGCCGGCGGCGAAGGCCGTGGCCGAGTCTCTTCCCCTGCTGGCGCGAGCCGAAAGGATCGAGGTCGTTTGCGTGAAGGACGCGAGCCAGTCCCCTGGCCGGCCCTCCGGCGCCGAGCTTCTGCGCCACCTCGAACGGCACGGCGTTGCCGCCTCTCTGTGCGAAATGCCGGCGACGGAAGACGAGGGCGCGGCGCTTCTCTCAAGGGCGGACGAGAGCGGCGCCGATTTCATCGTGATGGGCGGCTACGGCCACTGGCGGCTGCGCGAGCTGATCTTCGGCGGAACGACGCAGAGCGTGCTGGCGCAAAGCAAGCTGCCCCTCTTCATGGCGCATTGAGGTTTTGGCGAGGTCCGGCAGTGCGCGTGCGCGATAGGATACGAAGAATGTTACGGCCGCCCCGCGGTCGAGATATCGGCCGCGTTAGCCCCTAACCCGCCCTGCTCCACGTCACCGCGAGTTCGGCTTGTACCAGGGGACGAACAGGCCGAAGAGGCCCGACAGGACTGCGAAGCAAACCGTCGTCGCGACGATAATCCCGATCTCCGATGTCGCCCACATGGAGAGGACCAACCCCAGCACAGCGCCCGCCGCCGCGCAGATGATCACGCTTGGGCTGAGATCGAACTCAGGCATGGCTACCCCAGTGTATTTTTCCCGCTCTTTTCCTGATGTGCCAGGATCGCTCTTTTTTGATGGGTCGTACGTCATGTCGAATTCCCTCTGGGCTGCGAATTCCCTCTGGGCTGCGAAGCGCTTAGTTAGGGCGCCCGACGCCCGCGACAAGGGCGATTCTTCAAGATGCGAAGGCTGGCGCGAAAGTGAAACGGGCATTATTCATCGTGGCGCTCTTGGCCTTGGCCCCGAATGCGCATGCCGCGAACCTCCCGCTCAATCCCGACGTGACGCAGCAGAACATTGCCGAGACGATCTGCGTGCGAGGCTGGACGAAAACCGTCCGGCCGCCGTTCGAGGTCACGAATGCGATCAAGCTCAACAAGCTTCGGGAACGCGGCCTGACCGAAGCGGACAAGAGCCGCTTCGAGCTCGACCACGTCATCCCGCTCGCGCTCGGCGGCGCTCCCGACGATCCGCGCAATCTGCGGCTCGAACCTTGGCCCGAGGCCGACAGGAAAGACGGCGTCGAGGCATGCCTTGCGCACGCCGTCTGCGCCGGCCGCATCTCTTTGAACGAGGCGCGGCGTCGAATCTGGAAAGACTGGCGAGCGGCGAGAAAGGCTTGCGCCGCTCGACGCTCGACGACCGCCGGAGCGCGGGGGTATTGAGGCGCAACCTCGACTGCCCACTTTGAAGCGGCGCGCGCCCGCGCGGGCAACGCTCGTGCGAGACGGAGCGGCGAAGGTCTTTTCGCAAATAGACAGCAGTTCTTTTTCGCTAAAGGGCTTGGCGATTCGCGGCATGGCGCGGTATGCGGGCGGAAAAAGCGTCTCGTCGTCATAGCCTGACGCGAGAATGATCCGCATTCCGAGTTTTTGCAGAGTCGGAAGGATGTCGAAAATCTGCCGGCTGCGGAGATTGACGTCGAGCAGCGCGCCGTCGAACGTCCCATGCAGGGCGCTCTCCAGGACTTCGTCGAGGCTCCCTATCGGACCGACTGCCTCGCAGCCAAAATCCTCCAAGATCCGTTTGAGATGAAAGCCGATCAGCGCTTCGTCTTCGGCGAGAAGGATACGACGGCCGGTCAACGGTCCTTTCGAGGCCCTGCGCGCTCGCGCTCGACCACACATCGAAGAAGGGCTCGCCACTATCTGAAACCCTCGGAGCGAGGCGCTCGCTCGTCTCAAAGCTACATGGGCATTATAGCAAAAACTTTCCAGCCGGGCCCCAGCGGCGCCGACCCAGAGCGGCCCGCTGGGGAGCGCGCGGAAACTGTAAGACCAAGACAACTCGGGCCGTAGTCGTCAGCTTGCGCCGACGAGGCGCCGCACGTTAGACAGCAAACCTTCGGTCGCCGCGGCGAAATGCGCGGCGGCGGGGCTGCTCGCGGAGGTCGTCGATATGACGGGAGAGAAACGCCGGAGGTTTGGCGCCGGGCTCAAAAGCTGGCTCGTGCGCGGCGTCGCGAGCCTGTTGATCGGGCCGACGGCAGCGACGACGCTCGCGCAGACTCCCGCTCCGCCCCCGGCTTACGAAACCTCGCCGAGCGCTGCGCCCGCGCCCGAGGCGCAAATGAAAAAATTCACGCAGGCGGAACTCGAACAGCTGCTGGCGCCGATCGCCCTTTATCCCGACGCCTTGCTCGCGCAATTGCTGCCCGCCGCCGCCTATCCGCTCGAAATCGTGCAGGCGCATCGCTGGCTCGAGAGGAACAGCGCCGCCGTCGCGAATCAGGATTTTTCCGGCGCGGATGCGCAAAACTGGGACCCGTCGGTGAAAGCCATGGTGCGCTTTCCGACAGTCCTCGAAAAGATGAACGACGAGCTCGATTGGACGCGCAATCTCGGCGACGCCATCGTCAACCAGCCGCAGGAAGTGGCGGACGCGATTCAGCTCCTGCGCCTCAAAGCGCAACAGGCGGGCGCGCTCGAGTTGAGCAACCAGTTGAACGTCGTGACGCGAAAAGAGGGCGCCCGAGACGTCATTTTTATCGAATCCCCGGACCCTTCGGTGATTTATCTTCCGCGATACGACCCCGTCGCGGTCTTCGCCCCCTCTGCCGGCGTGGCGATCGCCGCCGGCCTAATGAGTTTCGGAGTGGGCGTGGCCGTGGGCTCCGCCTGGCGCGGCAATTACTGGAACTGGAACACGGGCGTTTTCTACCCGCCGGTCTGGCCGGGCTATCCGGCCTGGCGGCCGCCCTACGCCGGCTGGCGTCCGGGAATGCCCGGGGGCGCCGGCAACAACATTTCGGTCGGGGGAGGCGGCGGCAACAACATCTCGATCGGGGGCGGCGGAAACAACGTGATCGGGGGGAGGCCGTGGCGGCTGGACCCAGACCGTCGTCCTGGTGGAAGGCCGGGCGCTGGCGGGCCGATCGGGCGTCCGGGGCCAGGGGGCGGAAACGGAGGCGTCAGACCGCCGGGCGGCGGCCCTGGCGGCGGCGGGCAGGTCAATCGTCCAGGGCCGGGAGGCGGAAGCGGAGGCGTCAGACCGCCCGGCGGAGGCGCTGGCGGCGGCGGGCAGATCAATCGTCCGGGGCCGGGAGGCGGAAACGGAGGCGTCAGACCGCCGGGCGGAGGCGCTGGCGGCGGCGGGCAGATCAATCGTCCGGGGCCGGGAGGCGGCGCGAGACCCGGCGGGGGCGCTGGCGGACCCATCGCTCTTCCCGGCCAAGCCGGCAGGCCTGTGGGCAGCGTCGGCGGGCTCCCCAGGCAACAACCCGGAGGTTTCCCGGGTCGGCCGGCGCCCGGGGCTCGCCCCGGTATCCAGGGAGGCGGAGGCCATGGCCGGCCGGCCCATCCCGGTTTGCACGGGGGCGGAGGGCGCGCGCATCACGGCGGCTTCGGTGGCGGCCACGGAGGCGGAGGGCGCGCGCATCACGGCGGCCGGCGTCGTTAACGGCGCCTCGTAAACAACGGATGCGGGAGCGTGCGATGACCGAGGCGCCGTCGAAGACCGAGATGCTTCTGGCGCGAACGGCGGTCGCGCTGCTCGTCGCCTTCGCGGTCGTCGATCTCCTCTGGTACGGCCTGTCGACGCACGAGCTGGAGCGTCTGTGGCGAAATATCGTCGCCCGGCCCGGCGGTCCGATGACCTTCCGTTTCGTTCTGCAGCCGACGATGGCGATCGTCGCGGCCCTTCGCGACGGCGCGGCCGATGCGCGGCTCGATCGCAGGCCTTATCTGTCCGCCATTCTGTTCGGCGGCGAGCCGCGCGGCGCCCGTCTTTGGGAAGGCGTGATTTCGACCGCCAGAATCCTCATCCTCGGCCTCGTCATGGACGTCGCCTATCAGCTTGTCTTTCTGGACTCGTTTCATCCGGGCGAGGCGGTGCTGACCGCGATATTGCTCGCGTTCCTTCCCTATGCGCTGCTCCGGGGGCCGGCGGCGCGCTTGGCGCGACTTTGGACCGCGCGACGAAGTCCAGTCCCCTAAACCACCTATTCCGAGAGCGAGCGAGAGCTCTCAAAGAAGAATTGAGGATGCGATTCTGCAGTGGGACGGCCCGCCGCCCGCGCCATCGACGAGACTGCGTCGATTATTTCCAGCAAAACAGCGGTCGCCAGTCCGGGCTCAACGCGATCCTGCACGGGCCGGTGACCGGCTTCGCCTGGCGGTTCTGAAGGCTCGCGAACAAAGCGCGCCGGCTGGCCTGATCGAGCGCAAGCCATGCCTTGGCGGCCCTCTCCCGTTAGAAGGCGGCGGGTTTTCCGGTCTGCGGCCTAAGGCTCGCCTATCCGCGACACTCCCGCATCGTTTCCTTTGGAACTGGAAGAGGGCAGCTAATGAGAAAGACCTTGCTCATGACCGCGGTGATCGCCGCGAGCCTCGCGACGGGCGCTTTTGCTAATCAGGAGTTGAATGTTTACGCCAATCCGGAAGGTTATCTCGACGTGCAGACCCTTACCTGCGCCCAGCTCGCGAATACCTTTCAAGAAGACGCAAACTACATGACGGCGTGGTATAGCGGCTGGTACAACGGCCTGGGGCACAAGCATTTCGCCAATATCCCGCGCAGCAAAGAGGTTGAACACGAAGTCATCGTCTATTGCAAGGAGCATCCGGGCGATGAAAAGGTGATCCACGTCATGAGCCGCGTTTTCGACGAATATCGGGCAAAACACGGCATCGAGATTCATAAGTAAGGCGCTTCACGGCGAGAGCGCGTTCGGAGAATTGAGCGCGCTCTCCATGTTATTGATTGAACATGTTCTTTTCCAGAAGCCGCCTCGCAGTTTATAGGCGTTGAGGAAAGAGCCGTCCAATGAAACGCGTCGCGCTGCTGATCATCGCGGGTCTCCTGACCCTCTTCGCGATCGCTGGCGGAGCCATTTATCTTCTCAAGCCGAAGGCGACTCTGAAGATCACGACGGGCCATCACGGCGGCGTCGCCAATCGCTTCGTGAGCGCCCTGGCGGCCGAGACCGCAGTCGAATATCCGCGACTCCGCCTTGAAAGCGTCGAGACCGCAGATCTCGCGGCGAGCGCCAAAGCCATCGAAGACGCGAAGGCCGATCTCGCGGTGATCCGCACAGACGCCGCGATACCGGTCAACGGCGAGACGCTGGCGATCCTGCGCCGCGACATCTTCGCGATTGTGACGCCCGCGAAGACGGACATCGAAAAAATTCCGAACCTCGCTCAAAAAACGATCGGCATACCGGAGGGCTATCTCCAAAGCTTCAATGAGCAGGCCTTGGACACGATTCTCAGCTTCTACGATATCCCGAGCAAAAGCGTCCGACGTTTGTTCCTGCCGATGACGGATATTGGACGCGCCCTCGCCGAGAAGCGCATTGCGGCCGTTCTCGCCATCGGCCCGGTGGGACCGGGCCAGGTCGTCGACGTGGTGACGGCCGTCAAAACGGCGACCAAGAGCTTGCCCAAGGTTCTCGCCATCGAGGTAGGCGAGGCGATCAGCAAGCGGTTCCCCGCCTTCGAGCCCATCGAGGTGCCCGCCGGGGCGTTCAAAGGACGACCCGCGATACCGGACGATTCGGTTTCGACGCTCACCGTGACCTACCGGCTCGTCGCGCCCAACTCGATGCTCGACATTCTGGCTGGCGCCATCGCTCGGACCGTCTTGAAGTCCAAGACGAAGCTCATGCAGGCGAGCCCGCTCATGTCGGAGATCGAGGCGCCGGACACGGAAAGCAAGAATGCCTTCCTTCCGGTGCATCCCGGCGTCGCGTCCTATCTCGAGAACGGCGAGAAGAGTTTTTTCGACGAGTTTCAAAGCTACTTCTATATCATCGGTCTGGCGCTGAGCGCGCTCGGATCTCTAGCGGGTTTCCTGTTCGAGCGTTTCAGCCGGCGAAGAGATCGCGACGAGCACGAAAAGATCGATCGGCTCATCGGGATCGCGGACCAGGCTCTGAAGACGCAGGCGCGAGGCGAGTTGGAGGCTCTCGAAGACGAAATCAATGCGATTGTCGCCTGGTTCATCAAGAACAAATCGCGCGCGGACAGTTCGGCCTTCACGCTGGCGATCGGCCACGCCCGATATGCGATCGCCAAGCAAAAAGAATTGCTCCCGCGGGAAAGCGCGACTCAGCCGACCTGAATCCAGCCCGTCGAGCCTGCGGCGAGGCGGGAGGGTCGCATGCTAGTCTCGACGCCGCTCGAGCGTGACGAAGGCGTAGTCGGCCTCGTCCTTGGGGCCGCGGGGTGCGGAAACGCGGGCCGTCTCTCGCCATTGCGCCGGATCGAAGGGCGGCAGGAAAGCGTCGCCTTCCGGGTTGAGGTCGATCTCGGTCAGCTCGACGCGGTCGGTCGCCCCGAGCAACGCGTTGTAAATCACGGCGCCGCCGCCGATGCAGATTTCTGTCGCGCCCGAATTTCGCGCAATTTCGCGCGCGACCGCCAGCGCTTCGTCCGGGCTTCGCGTGACGCGCGCGCCCGGCGGCGAAAAGCTTGGGTCGCGCGTTACGACCACGAGATCCCGGCACGGCAGCGCGCCTGGCAGCGATTCGAATGTGCGCCGGCCCAGAATGAGCGGCTTGCCCATCGTCAACGCCTTGAAATGCTTGAGATCGCCCGAAATGCGCCAAGGAAGGCCGCCCCGCGCGCCGATGACGCCGTTCTTCGCGACCGCGACGATCGCGACGGTTTCGGGCTCCGCTCGGCCCCCTTCAGATTTTTCGCTCGCCGCGCTCATTCCACCGACCTTTATCAACCGCCCAGCGTCTGTCATCAATCCGCATCTGCCGACAATTAACCTTTCGGAAAGAATCAGTTGTTAACCATAAGCATTGGGAAACACGCGGGAAACAGAACGCCGGTTTTTCGACACGAACCGACCTTATTCTCGTCCCGGGCGCGATCGAAGCTGACCCCTCTCGCAGGGGAATTTTGGAGGGACACAGATGCGTTCGAAGCCGTCGCCCCAGCAGAAGATCAGCGAGCAGATCGGCAAGGAGCTGCGGGCGATCTACGACGACGTCCTTCACGAGCCGATTCCGGATCGTTTTCTTGCGCTGGTCGACCGGCTGGGCGAAGAGATCGTGGCGACGGCCCCCCCTTCGCGGCGATCCGTTCGGTCGCTTCCGCGTGGCGTCACGCGGCTCGAGCGGGTTTGACCGCAGCGACCGGCAGAGGGAAGCGATAGAAAGACAAAAAATTTTCAGCCGCTTTCGCGCCTCCGGCGAAAAGTCGCGGGCGAGCGCCGCGCCGGCGTGCGACCCGATGCCGCGCTTTTTTTGCCCTGTCTCGGGATAAACGGATCGCTTCGGATTCGCGGACCGCCGCACAGTTTCGGAGCGACCATGTCCGAGGAATCAGATCGGTTCGCCTCGCCGGGGGCCTTCAGAATGGCCCTGGCCCTCTCGGTCTTCCTGCATCACACGACGAGCTACAACATCGGCATGTCGGCGGTGCTGATTTTTTTCGTGCTCAGCGGCTATTGGGTCTCCAAGATGTGGGCCGCAACCTATTCGAAGACGCGCACTCCTTATCTGACCTTCGTGATTTCGCGCTTCTGGCGCATCGTGCCGGTCTTCGCGCTGTGCTCAGGCGTAACCTGGGCGCTGCTCTATTGGCGCGGCGAGACGCCCGCCCATATCGGCGGTCTGGCGCGCCAGATTTTCTCGAACCTCTTCATCCTCGGCTACAACGCCCTGCCCTATCAGGCGAATGTGCCCGGCTGGTCGCTCGACATGGAGATGCAATTCTATCTGATCGCGCCCCTCGTCATCTTTCTCATCTCGAAGAGCATCCACGTCCTCGCCATTTTCGTTTTGACGACGGTGCTTTCGCAATGGCTCGGCGGCGCGGCGACGGTCGCGCCGTTCATCATTTTCTTCGCGCTCGGCGTCGCCTCCGCAGTTTATAATGTGCAGCCGAGCCGCGCGCTGGCTTACCGGACGCTCTTCGCGACTCTCGCGCTGCTGGTCATTTTTGCCGCGCTGTTCATAAAGAACATCGCGCTGGGCGAGCTGCACGGCAAAGACCTGGTGGCCTTGAGCAGCACGAGCAATCTTCTCGTCGCAGTGATGATGACGCCCTTCGCGCTCTACACGGTGCGCCAGAAGAGCGGGTCGATCGACCGGATGTTCGGAGATCTGACCTATATTTTCTATCTTCTGCATTGGCCCATGATCGGCGCGATCCAGACCGGCGAGGGCTCATACTGGAACCGCCTGTGGCTTTGCTCCGAGGCGCTGATCGTGATCCTCGCCGCGTCTTTCGTGATCTGGCGCTTCTTCGACCGTCCGCTGAACAAACGGCGCTCCGCCTGGGTGGCGAGCCGGCGGCTTAGTTCTCCGCCCCTCCCCACCCTCCCTGCAAGCGGGAGAGGGGACGCCAGCCACGAATAGGAAGAACCACCGGCGTCGCGCTTGGCGCGAAGCCGAAAATCGGCTTCACTCCCCCGCCGCGCTTAGCGCCAAAAACCAGAAGGGCACGCCCCGTGAAGATCAAGGACCGTCCGGAATTTGCGAGCAAGCCCCAGGCCTTCGCCCTGCGGGGTGAGGAGACGGTCGCGACCGCGGTGACGACGATGGTGGAGCGCAACATCGGCTCGGTCGTCATCGTCGACGCCGAGACGAAGGTTCAGGGCATCGTCACGGAGCGCGATATTCTGCGCTTCGTCGCCAAAAACCTCGATCCGAGGGCGACGCCGCTCTCGAGCATCATGTCGACCCAGATGAAGACCGCCCGGCTCGAGGACGACGACTTGGAATGGCTCCAGCACATGTCCGACGAGCGGTTTCGGCATTTGCCAGTCGTCGACGAAAACGGTCGCCTGATCAGCATTTTGTCGCAAGGCGATTTCGTCGCCCAGACCTGGGAAGACCTGCTGCTTCTCCTCCGCAAGAAGACGGAGGAGACGCTCAAAAAACCCACCACGCAGGTGGTCGGCGCGCTGGTCCTTTACACCCTCGTGATTATCGTCATGTCGAGGTTTTGGCAGGGCTTCTCGTTTCGGTAGCGCCTGCAGGCCTTGCCGGCGCTTCTGGACGCGGCTCGGCTTTTATGGCATTCGCGTGAATATCGCGCGTGGGGAGTAGCATGGCCCAGTTCAACGACATTCCGCTCTATGAGCTGCAACAGGCCCTCACTGACGGCGCCGTGACCCTCGTCGACGTGCGCGAGCAGGACGAGTGGAACGCGGGCCATATCAAGGGCGCGCATTTCCTGCCGCTCTCGAAATTCGATCCGGCCAAGCTGCCGGCGCCCGAGCCGGGCAAAAAAATCGTGATCTATTGCCGCTCCGGCCGGCGTTCCGTAACGGCCATGGAGCAGGCGCGACTCGGGGGACGCCGCGACTGCGACACCCATTTCGGCGGCGGAATCCTCGCCTGGCTCAACGCCGGGCTCGAGGTCGAGAAGGGCTAGCCCCAGAGTTCCGCCCTTGGCGGAAACACCGTCGAGCCCTCATAGACGAGCCCCGGCTCCCGGTCTCTCGCCAGCAGCAGCGGCCCGTCGAGATCGACCCAATCCGCCCACTGGGCGATCAGCATCGCTGGCGCCATGGCGAGCGAGCTCCCGACCATGCATCCGGCCATGATCTTGAGGCGCAGGCGTTGCGCCTCCTTCGCCATCGCCAGCGCTTCCGTGAGGCCGCCGGTCTTGTCGAGCTTGATGTTGACCGCGTCGTAGCGGTCGCAGAGCGCCTCCAGGTCCTCCCTCGCGTGGGCGCTCTCGTCGGCGCAGACCGGCACGGGGCGCGCGATCCGGGCGAGCAGCCCATCCGCTCCGGCCGGCAGCGGCTGCTCGATCAAATCGACCCCGAGCTTGGCGCAAATATCGAAATTCTCTTCGAGATCCGCCTCGCGCCAAGCCTCGTTGGCGTCCACGATGAAGCGTGCTCGCGGCGCCCCGGCGCGCACCGCCGCGAGCCGCTCCGCGTCGCCTTCGCCCGCAAGCTTTACCTTGAGCAGAGGCCAGTCGGCGGCGGCCTCTGCGGCGGAAAACATCTCCTCGGGCGTTCCGACCGAAAGCGTGAGGGCGGTGACAAGGGGCTTAAGCTCCCGAAATTCCGCGATCTCTGCAACCGGACGGCCGGCGCGCTTGGCCTCGAGGTCGAAGAAGGCGCAATCGAGCGCGTTGCGCGCGGCGCCCGGCGGCAGCAGATCTTGCAAGGCGGCGCGGTCGGCCCCCTGGGCGAGCGCCGCGCGGCAGCCTTCGATCGCAGCGACGACGCCTGCGACGCTCTCGCCATAGCGGGCGTAGGGCACACATTCCCCGCGCCCGCGATGCGCGCCCTCCGTGAGCGTGACGGTCACGACGCGCGCCTCCGTCTTCGCGCCGCGCGCGATGACGAAACGTCCGGCGATCGGGAAGACGTCAAGGGCGACGCTCAGCTCATATCCCATTTAAAGCTCGCTTTTTCATAAGCTTCCGAGATAGCGATCGCCGCGCCAAGGAGAATCCGGGAGCGCGCTTTGCGCGAAAAACCGGTTCCCGCTTTTCGCGGCGCCCTCCCGCCTGGCTCGACACGGGCCATCGCCGAAGCTAAGAGGATTCGCAAGCGTTTATAGCGCCCCGGCCCGCTCGAGCGGATTCCGTTCGCGGATAAACGCACAAGGCGCGCGCGATCGGGGCGCAGCGAGGCGCAATGACGAGCAAGGTCGCGACGGCGCCGCCACAGATCTCCGGCCAAGGGAGCGGGGACGCGCGTCGTCTCGCGCTGGGCGGCGCCTGGACCATCGCTTCCGCGCGCCAGCTCGAGCGCGCCTCGCAGGAGCTCATCAAGCGCAGCCGCGGCGCGCGCGCCGTGGCGTTCGATCTCTCCTCGCTCGAGCAGCTCGACACCGCGGGCGCCCTCGCGCTGAACGACGCCCGCCACGCGCTCGAACAGGCCAGCGTCGCCACCTCGATCGAAGGGGCGAGCGCGGAGCGCGTGCTGCTGCTTGACCGCGTCGGCTTTCGCGAAGCGTCGCCGTCGAGCCGGCCGCCCAACCCGATCGTCGCGACGCTCGCCGACCTCGGCGAACAGATCGTCCAGGGCCTGCACGACGCCGTTGTCCTCGTCGGCTTCCTGGGCGAGTTCGTCGCGGCGATGGCCCGCGTCATCCGAAAGCCGCGGCTCTTTCGCGGCGTCTCCGTCGTCTATCAGATGGAGAATTTCGCGCTGCGCAGCATTCCGATCATCTTCACGATCAATCTGACCGTCGGCGCGATCGTCGCCCAGCAAGGGATTTACGAGCTGCTGCGATTCGGCGCGAGCATCTATGTCGTCGATCTCGTCGGCATATTGGTGCTGCGCGAGATGGGGGTGCTGCTCACCTCCATCATGATCGCCGGCCGCTCGGGCTCCGCGATCACCGCCGAGATCGGCTCGATGAAGGTGCGCGAGGAGGTGGACGCGCTGCGCTCCATGGGCATGTCGCCGATGGAGGTGCTCGTCATTCCGCGCATCCTCGCGCTGATCCTGTCGCTGCCGATCCTGACCTTCATCGCCGACATGTCGGCGCTTTTCGGCGGGATTCTGATGTCCTGGTGGTATGGCGGCATCAGCCCTTCCGAGTTCATCGGGCTGCTGCAGACGGCGGTGGCTGTTAGGACCTTCTCGGTGGGGTTGATCAAGGCGCCTTTCATGGGGCTGGTGATCGGCCTCATCGCGACTCAGGAGGGGTTAGCCACGGCAGGCTCAGCCGAATCGCTCGGCTGGCGGGTCACCGCCTCGGTCGTCAAAAGCATCTTCACTGTCATCATCCTCGACGGCCTGTTTGCGATGTTCTTTACCGCGATCAACTATTGAGGCGGTTCGGAGGAGCGGGATGAGGCGGCTCAGAGGAGCGAGATGAACGCGGCGCGCGCGATGAACGGCGGGGACGAGGCGGCGCCGGGCCGCGAGGTCGTCATTCGCGTGCGCGACCTCATCATCGAGTTCGGCCGGCACAGGGTCATGAAGGGCCTCGACCTCGACGTGTATCGCGGCGAGGTGCTGGGTTTCGTCGGCGGCTCGGGCCAGGGCAAATCCGTGCTGACGCGCGCCATTCTGGGCCTGCTTCCCAAAACTTCGGGCCGCATCGAGATTTTCGGCCAGGACCGGGATCGCCTGAGCGAGAGGGAGCTGCGTCTCCTGGAGCGGCGCTGGGGCGTGCTGTTCCAAAATGGCGCCTTGTTCTCGGGCCTGACCGTGAAGCAGAACATCCAGCTTCCCATGCGCGAGCGTTTCGATCTCTCGCAGCGGTTCATGGACGAGCTCGCGATGCTCAAGATCGAGCTCGTGGGGCTGCCTCCGAGCGCCGCCGACAAAATTCCGTCGGAATTGTCGGGCGGAATGGTGAAGCGCGCCGCGCTTGCGCGAGCCCTGGCGCTCGACCCGGAGCTGCTGTTCCTCGACGAGCCCACCTCGGGCCTCGATCCGATCGGCGCCGCCGCGTTCGACCGGCTCATCGGCACGCTGCAAAAGACGCTCGGGCTGACGGTCTTCATGGTCACTCACGATCTCGACAGTCTCTATGCGATCTGCGACCGCGTCGCGGCGCTTTACGACGGCAAGGTGATCGGAGAGGGCCCCATCGAAAAGCTGCTCGCCTCCAGCGAACCCTGGCTGCGCGACTATTTTCACGGGGAACGGGGCAGCCGGCTGCTCGCTGCGCACGGCTTGCGGCCGGGCGGAGCCGAAGGAAGGGATTGAGCCATGGAAACCCGAGCCAGTTTCGCGGCGATCGGCGCCCTGGCGCTCGCCGCGGCCCTCGGCGCCTTCGCCTTCGTCTATTGGGTCGCGGGCCCGAGCAAGGTCGCCGATCTCAAGACCTACCAGGTGATCGTGCGCGGCTCCGTCGACGGGCTGACGCGCGGAAGCGCGGTCCAGTTCAACGGAGTGAAGGTCGGCGAGGTCACGCGCATTGATCTCGACGAAAAGGACCCGGGCCTCGTCGATCTCTTGATCGACATCGACAAGAGGACGCCCGTCAAGACCGACACGCGGGCCCGGCTCGAGCAGAGGCTTTTGACCGGCGTCGCGATCGTCTCGCTCGTCGGCGCGACCCCCGGGGCGCCCTCGCTCGTCGCGAAACCGGGCGAAGCCTTTCCACGCATCGCCGCCGAACCCTCGGAAATGCGCAATCTCATGGAGAACGTGCAGCGCCTCTCCACGCGCGCCACTAATGTGCTGGAAAAGCTCGACAAGCTGATCGAGGACAATTCCGACTCGCTCACGGCCTCGATCAAGAACGTCGAGAGCTTCACCAAGACTCTCGCCGACAACAGCGAGCCGACCGCGAGCCTCATCAAGGATTCCGCCGCCTTTATGCACACGCTGAGGCCGGTCGCGGAGAAGTTCGATCACCTGATCGGCAGCGCCGAGAAAACCATCAAGGCGCTCGATCCGAAGACCGTGAAGAGCATCGCCGACAATCTGGCTGGGCTTTCGGAGAACATCAACCGCTTCTCGCAGACTGGCTTGCCCCAATATCAGCAGCTCGCGATCGACGCCCGTCACGCCGTCGAGACGCTCAACAAGGCCGCGCGCAATTTCGATCGCGACCCGTCGCAGGTGATTTTCGGCCCGAGCTCGTCGCTGCCGGAAGTGAAGGGGCATTGATCGAGGGCGCGGCTTCGGCCCCGCGATAAGTCTCTGGCGCCGGGCGACCGCCCGTCGGCGAGAAGAACCTTCGTCCGCTCTCAGGCGGCCATCGCCTGCCGGTAGGCGGCCACGACTTCTCTCGGATCGCCCTCCGCCTTCACGACGCCGCCTTCGAGCCAGAGCACGCGGGTGCAGAGCTCACAAATGAAGTCGAGGTCATGCGAGACGATCAGCGAAGTGCCGCGTTTCGCGAACTCGACGATATAGGACTCGCACTTCTTCTGAAACGTTTCGTCGCCGACGGAAAGCGCCTCGTCGACGATCAGAATATCGGCTTCGACGTAGACGCAGATCGCGAAGGCCACGCGCGCGACCATGCCGCTCGAATAGGTGCGCATCGGCTCCTCGAAGGCGGCGCCGATATCCGCGAAGCTCTTGATGTCCTCGATGCAGGCGTCGACCTCGCGGCGCGACAGGCCGAGGATCGCCGCGCCGATGCGGGCGTTCTCCCGGCCCGTCAGCAGGCCGTCGAAGGCGGAGCCGAGCGCGAGGATCGGCGCGATGCGGCCGTCCACATGGAACAGCCCGCGCGTCGGCCGGGTGATGCCGCACAGGATTTGCAGAAGCGTCGTCTTGCCGGCGCCGTTGCGCCCGATGAGGCCGACGCACTCCCCCTTCGAAATCTCGAAGGTCACGTCGTTGAGCACCCATTTTTCGCGATAGAAGCGCCCCCACGAGCCGAAGAGGATCTGCTTCAGCTGGTCGTTCTGATGGGCATAGAGCTGGAACGCCTTGGCGAGCCCTTGGGTCGAGATCATAGGCTTAGATGACATCGACGATGACCGACTTGTAGCGCATGAAGAACCGGTATCCGAACAGGAAGACCGCGTAGGAGACGGCGACGATGGCGATGTAGCCAATTGGATTGGGCAGCCGCGCGTGCAGCGTGACGTCGCGCATCATCTCGACATAGTCGCCAATCGGGTTGAGCCTGAGCCAGATCGCGAGACTGCCCGGCACCTGGCTGAAAGTGTAGAACACCGGCGTGCCGAACATCAGGATCGGAATGACGGAGGCCATCACATGCGCCACGTCGCGCGTGAAGGCTCCGAGCGCCATCAGGAACCAAACGATCCCCAGGATGAAGAGCGTGAAGGGGAGGATGATGAAGGGCGCCAGGATGATCGTCCAGTGGAAGCTGCCGCCGGTCGCCAAGCGGAAGACCACGAACACGAGGAAGGCGACGCCCGCATAGGTGAGGCCGCGGATCGTGACCGTCCAGGCGATGGTCTCGCTCGGGAAGATCGACTTCTTAACGAAGTTCACGTGCTCATGGAGCAGCATCGGCGCGCGATAGGCCAACTCGCTGAACAGGTTGAACATGATGAGGCCGACGAAGATGTTCGAGGCGTAATTCGCTATTCCCGTGGGGGCGGCGAGCTCCGGCAGGGTCAGAGAAAAAATCGCCGTATAGGTCAACATCATGATGAGCGGCGAGAGCACCGCCCATAGCGGGCCGAGCATCGAACCGCGGAAGCGTGAGACGAACTCCCGCCGCACCACGGCTCGGATCAGCTCCTTGTGCTGCCAGGCGCGGGTGAAGGGCTCGACGAGCTGGGGCGGCACGGAAATTGACGACAGTTTGACCTTCCTTCACTTTCGAGCGGCGGCAGGCATAGACCAGCTTGGGGCCGACTCTGTCAATGGCGCCGCGAGTCGACGTCTGAAAGACGGCTCGCCTATTCCACCGTGACGCTTTTCGCGAGATTGCGGGGCTGATCCACGTCCTTCCCCATGAAAACGGCGACGTGATAGGCGAGAAGCTGCGCGGGGAGCGCATAGACGATGGCGGCGAAGGCGCCGGCGGCTTCCTCGGGCATTTCGAGGAAGCCCGCGAGCTCCGCCGCGGCGGCCTTGCGGGCGCTCTCCGGCCCGATCAGGATCAGATGGCCGCCGCGCGCGGCGACTTCCTGAAGGTTGGAGACGGTCTTCTCCAGGCTCGCGTCGTGGGGAGCGAGCACGATGACCGGCATCGCGTAGTCGATCAGCGCAATGGGGCCGTGCTTCAACTCTCCCGCCGCATAACCCTCGGCATGGATATAGGAGAGCTCCTTGAGCTTCAGCGCGCCCTCCAGCGCCAGCGGGTAGGAGGGACCCCGCCCCAGATAAAGGGCGCTCGAGGCGCGCGCGACGTCGCGGGCCAGCGGCTCGATCCGCGCCTCGTTCTTCAAGGCCTGCGCCATCAGAGCCGGCGTCGCGATGAGCTCCGCGACGAGCGCCTTCTCCTCGGCTTCGCTCAGCACGCCGCGGGCGCGCCCGAGCGCCAGCGCAAGACAGGCGAAGACCGCGAGCTGGCAGGTGAAGGCCTTGGTGGAGGCGACGCCGATCTCGGGGCCGGCGAGGATCGGCGCGGCGATCTCGCTCTCACGCGCGATCGTCGAGGTGTCGACGTTGACGATCGCCAGAATATGCTGGCCCTTGCCCTTGGCGTAGCGCAATGCGGCCAGCGTGTCGGCCGTCTCGCCCGACTGCGAGACGACGATCATCAGCCCGTCCTTGGCGAGCGGCGATTCGCGGTAACGGAACTCCGAGGCTATGTCGATGTCGACGGGAAGGCGCGCGAAGCGCTCGAGCCAATAGCGGGCGACGAGCCCCGCGTAGAAAGCCGTTCCGCAGGCGGAAATCGTCACGCGCGTCAGCGCCTTGGGATCGAAAGGGAGGTCGAAGGGCAGGCGCACCACCCCATTCGCGAGATCGAGGTAATGCGCCAGCGCGCGGCCCACCACCTCGGGCTGCTCGTGAATCTCCTTGGCCATGTAGTGGCGGTAGTTGCCCTTGTCGACGAGGAGCGATCCGGCCTGCAAAGGCTTGCGCGCGCGTTCGACGATCGCGTCCTCGCCGTTGCGAATGACCGCTCGCTCACGCGAAAGCTCGACCCAATCGTCTTCATCGAGATAGGTGATCTCGGTCGCGAAGGGCGCGAGCGCCAGGGCGTCGGAGCCGAGATAAGCCCCATTCGGGCCGAAGCCCACGGCGAGCGGCGACCCGCGCCGCGCGCCGATGAGCAGATCCTCCTCGCCCTCGAAGAGAAACACCAGCGCGAAGGCCCCCTTGAGCCGCTTCAGGGCGCGCCCGACCGCCTCGCTCGGCGTCGCGCCCCTCTTCATCTCTTCCGCGACGAGATGCGCGACGGCTTCCGAATCCGTCTCGCTCGCGAAAACATGGCCCTTCCCGATCAGCTCCTCGCGCAGCTCGCGGAAATTCTCGATGATGCCATTGTGGACGACGGCCACCTTGTCGGCCGCGTGCGGATGCGCGTTGTTCTCGGTCGGCCGGCCGTGAGTCGCCCAGCGCGTGTGGCCGAGACCGATATGGCCCTTGAGCGGAAGGGCGGCGAGCTTTTCCTCGAGATTGCGCAGCTTGCCGCTGGCGCGCACGCGCGTGAGCCTGCCGCCCTCGAGCGTCGCAATCCCGGCGGAATCATAGCCGCGATACTCAAGACGGCGCAGCGCTTCCAGGATGTCGCGCGCCACAGGCTCGCGACCCAGAATTCCAACGATGCCGCACATAACGCCCTCCAATCCTTGCGATAATTTTTGCAGAAACCCTATTCTCGTCGCCGCCCCGGCGGCAAGGCCGCGGGGCGCCGATTAGAGAGCATCCTCCCGTGGCGGCGCTGATCGGGCGTCATTTTTGGCGCTTCTTCGCGCTCTGCTTCTCGCGAAAAGCTCGCGCCCAACCGGGCTTCTCGACCTGCTGTCCGCGGGCGATGGCGAGCGCCTCGGGGCTCACGTCCCGGGTGACGACCGAGCCCGACCCCACATAGGCGCCGGCGCCGATCGTCACCGGCGCGACCAGCGACGAATTGGAGCCGATGAAGGCGCCCTCGCCGATCACGGTGCGATATTTCAGGAAGCCGTCGTAATTGCAGGTGATCGTACCCGCGCCGATATTGGCCTCGGCCCCGACCTCGGCGTCGCCGAGATAGGTGAGATGGCTGACCTTGGCGCCGGGCCCGATCTTCGCGGCCTTGATCTCCACGAAATTGCCGACCTTGGCGCCCTCTCCGAGATCGGCGCCGGGCCGCAGCCGCGCGAAGGGGCCCACATTGGCGCGCGGCCCGATCTTCGCCGCCTCGATGTGCGAGAACGCGTGGATGACCGCGCCCTCGCCGATCTCGACCTTGGGGCCGATCCAGACATGCGGCTCGATCGTCACGTCGCGAGCGATCTGGGCGTCGGCGCTAAGATAAACGGAAGCGGGATCGATCAAAGTGACGCCGCTCACCATCGCGGCGCGGCGCAGACGATCCTGCGCTATTCTCTCGGCCTCGGCGAGCTGCGCGCGATCGTTCACCCCCAGAACCTCGCTCTCCTCGCCGAGCACGACGCCGGCCTTCAGCCCTGCGGCGCGCGAGAGCTCGACGACGTCGGTGAGATAAAACTCGCCCTTGGCGTTGCGGTTGTCGATCTTCGTCAGAAGCTCCAGCGCGCCGCGCCCGTCGAGCGCCATCAGGCCGGCGTTGCAGAGATCGATGGCGCGCTCGGCGGGACTCGCGTCCTTCTCCTCTTTGATCCCGAGAAGAGCGCCCGAGGAGTCCTCGATCAGCCGGCCATAGCCGAAAGGCGAGACGGGTCGAAAGCCCAGAACCGCGACGGCCGCGCCCTCAGTAAGCGCCCCCCGCAACGCCAGCATGGTTTCAGGCTTCACCAGCGGAGTGTCGGCGAAGAGGATCACGAGATCGTCATAGCCCTTCGCCAGCGCTTCGCGCGCCGCGAGCACTGCATGGGCGGTGCCGAGTCGCTGCTCTTGCACGAAAACCTGCGACTGGGGCCATGCGCGCTCGGCTTCGGCGCGCACGTCGTCGCGTCCGGGGCCGATGACGACGGCGACGTCGGCCATGCCGGCTTCCTTCACGCTCGCCAGCACATGGGCGAGCATCGTGCGGCCCGCGACCCGGTGGAGAACCTTCGGCAAGGCCGATTTCATTCTCGTGCCTTCGCCGGCGGCGAGAACGATGGCGAGAGCGCGGCGCCCTTCCAAGAACGACATGCGGAGCGGCGATCCTTCGCTTGAGCGTGACGGAATCGGTCGGCGCCCCTTTTATCAGTTTCAGCGAAGATTCGAAGTCCGGATTTCGATTTCGAGGATCGGAACACCGAGTGCGCGCCGCGACGGAAATCTGGCGCCCGTTTTAAGAATTCCGTTTCGAAACCTCTAGGTTCTCGTATAGAGGTAGCGAAGGGTTCCGCGGGGCGGCGCCTCCCTGGGTTTGCGCAGCATATGGTCGAACGTCGAGACTTATTGAAGGGGGCGCTCGGAGCGCTCGCCGCGGCCGTCGCGCCGCCCGTCGAGCAAGCGATGGCGCAAGGCGCGGGCCAGGAGCAAGCGATCACCTTCACGCGCGACGGCCTCTTGGCGCGCGCCCGCGACCTCCTCAAGCAGCCGTTCGCGGCGCCGACCGCCGAGCTTCCGGACTATTTCGCGCGTCTTTCGCGCGAGCAGTATGAGGCCGCGGAAGTGCGCCCGGAGGCCCGCGTCTGGGCCAACGATCAAAAGAACTTCACCCTTGAGCCGCTGTTGCGGGGATGGGTGTATGCGGCGCCGGTCAAGATTTTCCTTGTGGAGGGAGGCAAGGCCGAGCTCCTGCGCCCCGCTCTGCCGCAATTCTCCTTCGGAGCGCAAAAGCCGCCGGAACGATTGCCGGAATGGGCTTTTGCGGGCTTGCGCGTCTGGCCGAACGGCGCGGCCGGAAAGCCGATGGAGGGCGCGGCCTGTCTGCAGTTTCTGGGGGCGAATTTCTATCGCGCCAAGGCCTCCGGTCAGAGGAAATGGGGCGTCACGGCGCGCGGCCTGTCGATCCGCACCGCCGATCCGGGCGAGGAATATCCGGTCTTTCGAGAATTCTATATCGAGACGCCGGCCGCCGGAGACGACACGCTCGTCATCCACGCGCTCCTCAACTCTCCGAGCGTCGTCGGCGCCTATATGTTCACCCTCCGCACGGTCGAGGCTACGATTCTCGACGTGGAGTTCACGCTCCTTCCGCGCGTCGAACTCGATCATATCGGCGTTGCGAGCCTCGCCGGCGCATCCTTTTTCACGCCGCTCGATCAGCGGCGCCTCGACGATATTCGTCCCGCCGCCTCCGAAATGAATGGGCTGCAAATCCACACCGGCAATAACGAGTGGCTGTGGCGCCCGCTCTCCAATCGCAACAGTCTGCAGTTCTCCTCCTTCCTCGACGCCAATCCGAAAGGCTTCGGCTTCCTCACCCGCAACCGCGACATCGCCGCCTATCAGGATGACGATGAGCATTGGGAACAGCGTCCCTCAATCTGGATCGAGCCGCACCACGACTGGGGAGAGGGCTCGGTGCAGCTCGTCGAGATTCCGTCCGAATCGGAACTCAACCAGAACATCATCGCCTATTGGCGGCCCAAGGATCGCCTCCCGGCGAATTCCGAAAGGAAATTCGCCTATCGCCAGTTCTGGTGCTGGAACCCGCCGACCCGCCCGCCATGCGCCGTGGTCAGCACGGCTCGGAGCGGCCGCGGCGTCGCGCCCAAGCATCGCCGTTTTGTCGTGGTTTTCAGTGGCGACGCCCTGGGCGACCCGGCGCGGCCTCCCGCGCAGGCGAATCTGAGCGCAAAACCGGGTAACCACTTGAAGCTGCATGACGAGTTCGACGCGCCGAGCAAGACGCACCGGGTCGTGTTCGAGCTCGACCCGGCCGGGGAGACGTTCAGCGAGCTGCGTCTAGAGCTGAAATCGGGCGACGAGCAGGTCAGCGAATCCTGGATTTATCGATGGACGTTGTAGAAATGACGGCAGAGGTCGCTGCGCCGCAAGCGGCCCCGCTGGCGGCGGGGGAGATGTCGCTCAACGCGCCGCCGACTCCGGTCGAGAGCCGGCTGTCGATGCCGGCGCAGAGCATCTTCAAATTCGACACCCGCGGCCGGCGGCGGCGGCTGGCGGCGACCCGCGACGCCCATCGCCCTGCGGCGCGAGACGGCGAACACGCCCCCGCTCGACCCGTGGGCTCCAATCCCTGGCTCGCGCGCCTCGTCACATTCGGCGGCGGCGCCGCGCTGACCGCCTATGGCGGCTACGAGATGTTCCGGGTCATCGACGTCGGCGGCGTCACGGCTCTCAAATGGGCGCTGCTCGCGCTCTTCATCCTGAACTTTTCCTGGATCGCGCTCTCCTTCACGGGCGCGATGGTCGGCTTCGTCGTCCTGTTGCGTCGGCGGCCCGCGCCGCCGATGCCAACCTCCTTGCGCGAAAAAACCGTCGTCGTGATGCCGATCTACAACGAGGTCCCGAGCCGGGTCTTCGCGACGCTGCAGGCCATTTTCGAAGGCGTGGAGGCAACGGGGCTCGGGGCCAATTTCGACTGGTTCTTTCTTTCGGACACGACCAACCCCGACATCTGGATCGCCGAGGAACGCGCCTTCATTGCGCTGCGGCGCCGGCTCGGCGCCGCCGGCGCGCGCGTCTTCTATCGGCGGCGCGAGAAGAACACGAGCCGCAAGGCCGGCAATATCGCCGAATTCGTCTGCCGCTGGGGCGGCGCCTACAAGCATATGGTCGTGCTCGACGCCGACAGCCTCATGTCTGGGCGCACCATCGTGCGCCTCGCCGCGGCGATGGAGGGCGATCCCGACGCCGGCGTCATCCAGACGCTCCCGCTCGTCATCAACCGCAACACCCTCTTCGCGCGCGTTCAGCAATTCGCCGCGCGCATCTATGGGCCGGTGATCGCCGTAGGCCTTTCCGAATGGATGGGGCGCGACGGCAATTACTGGGGCCATAACGCGATCATCCGCACCGAAGCCTTCGCCGCGCATTGCGGCTTGCCGGATCTGCGGGGACGTCCGCCGTGGGGCGGCCACATCATGAGCCACGACTTCGTCGAAGCCGCCTTGATGCGCCGCGCCGGCTACGCCGTCTACATGCTGCCGACGCTCGGCGGCTCCTATGAGGAGAGCCCGCCGTCGCTGATTGATCTCTCGACCCGCGACCGCCGCTGGTGCCAGGGCAATCTGCAGCACATCCGCATCCTGTTCGGCAAAGGCTTCCATTGGGCGAGCCGCCAGCACTTTCTGACCGGCATCTTCGGCTATCTGACCTCGCCGCTGTGGCTCTTGCAGCTCTTCGTCGGCATCGTCCTCGTCTTCGAGGCGAGCTATCTGCGCCCCGAATATTTCACCGCGGAATTCGGGATCTTCCCGGTGTGGCCGCGCTTCGACGCCGAGCGTTCGCTCGAGCTCTTCGGTCTGACCATGGCCATTCTGCTCACTCCGAAATTCTTCGGCCTCATCGTCGCGATGTGGGAGACGGACACGCGGCGCGGCTCGGGGGGCGTGGTGATGCTCCTCGTCTCCACGATGTTCGAGATCGTGCTGTCCGCGCTGCTCGCACCGATCATGATGCTGATCCAGACCGGCCATGTGCTGCACATCGTCTTCGGCTTCGACACGGGATGGGATCCGCAACGGCGCGACGACGGCTCCGTCCCCTTCACGGCGATCGTGCGCCGGCATCGCTCTCACGTCGCCATGGGCGTGCTGAGCCTCATCGCCGGACTCTTGATCTCGCCCTCGCTCGTCGCCTGGATGTCGCCGACGATCGCCGGCCTCATTCTCTCGATCCCGATTTCCTCTCTGACCGGCCAACGCTGGCTCGGGCTCGTGTTCCGCCGCGCCGGCGTGCTCAACACGCCCGAAGAGACGACGCCGCCGCCGGTCGCCAAACGCGCCCGGGCGCTTTACAAGAGCCTGCAGCGCCTCGGCGAGGACGAGGCCAGCGGGCTGCAGGCGATCCACGACGATCCGCAATTGCGCGAATTGCACGAGCGCTGGCTGCCGGCGCGCAAACCGCGCCAGCGGGGCCAGATCAGCGCCGATCGCGCGCTCGCCGAAACCAAGCTCGCCGAGGCCGAGACGATCGAGGACGCGGTCGAGTGGCTCAATCGCGGCGAAAGGCTCGTCGCCCTTTCCGATCGCGCGTTGATCGGCGTGCTGGCGCGGCTGCCGAGCCGCAAGGAGCTCGCCGCGAAGCCCGCCGAGGCGGCTGAATGACGGGGGCGGGGGCCGCCTGCGCCGAGGTCGTCTATAAAATCGTTCCCTCCTCCCTCTGGCCGACGCAGGGCGAGACTTTCGCCGGCGCTCCCGTCGATCTCGCCGACGGCTTCGTCCATTTCTCGACGGAAGCGCAGATCGCAGAGACCGCCGCGCGACATTTCGCCGGCGAAGACGATTTGCTGCTCGTCGCGGTCGACGCGGCGCGGCTGGGCGGCGCGCTGAAGTGGGAGGCGTCGCGCGGCGGCGATCTCTTCCCGCATCTTTACGGACCGCTGCCGCTCTCGGTCGTGCTCTGGGCGCGCCCCTTGCCGCTCGGCGTCGACGGCCGCCATGATTTCTCGGGCTTGCTCTCGTGATTTTCGATCTTCCTGCTGCGGCCTTGCGCGGCCTTGATCCCGAGACCGCGCATCGCGCGACGATCGCGGCCTTGCGCCTCCTTCCGAAAGTCTCCCCGCCCGTCGGTGACGCGCGTTTAAAGACCCGCGCCTTCGGGCTTTCCTTCGACAATCCCGTCGGCCTCGCCGCCGGCTTCGACAAGAACGCCGAGGTCTTCGATGCGACGCCCGGGCTCGGCTTCGGCTTCGTCGAGGTCGGGACGCTGACGCCGCTTCCACAGCCCGGCAATCCGCGCCCGCGCGTGTTCCGCCTGCTGGAGGATCGCGCCGTCATCAACCGCTACGGCTTCAACAACGAGGGCCACGCCTCGGCGCTCGAACGGCTGTCCCGTCGCGCGCGCAAGGGCGTTGTCGGCGTCAACGTCGGAGCCAACAAGGATTCGGCCGACCGCATCGCCGATTATGTCGCGGGCGTGAAGACATTCGCCGCCGTCGCCGATTATCTGACGATCAACGTCTCTTCGCCCAACACACCGGGCCTGCGCGATCTGCAGGAAGCCTCCGCCTTGCGCGAGCTTCTCGCCCGCGCCTTGGCGGCGCGCGAGAGCGCCGCGCGCCGGCCGCCGCTGCTCCTCAAAATCGCGCCGGACGTGACGCTCGGAGAGCTCGACGATATCGTGCGCGTCGCCCGCGACGCGAAGATCTACGGGATGATCGTCTCCAACACGACGATCTCGCGCCCCGAGACCCTGCGTTCGAATCTCGCGAAGCACGCGGGCGGGCTCTCGGGCCGCCCGCTGTTCGCGCTGTCCACGCAGCGCCTTGCGCAGACCTATCTGCGCGTCGAGGGGCAGTTTCCGTTGATCGGCGTCGGCGGGATCGATGGGCCCGAGGCCGCCTTCGCCAAGCTCGAAGCCGGAGCGAGTCTGCTGCAGCTTTATTCGGCGCTCGTCTTCGAGGGACCGGGACTGATCCAGCGCATCAAGGAGGGCCTCGCGGCGCGCCTCGCCGCCGAAGACGCAAAACTCGCCTCCGTCGTGGGACGACAGGCGGCGGCAATCGCCGCTGGCTCGGGATAGGTGCAGGCCGGAGCTTATTCTAAGATTGCGATGTATGGCGCAAGGCGGCGACGCGCGGTGTGCGCGTGAAGCTTTAAAGCGAGCGTTCTTGCGCCAGCACGGCCTTTTCGCATTCCTCGAAATACTTCAGAAGCGCGCGCGCGGCGGGATCGAGGCGCGGCGCCGGCTCCACGGGTATCCCGCAAGCTTGTTGCGCCTGCACATGCGCTGCGGAGCCGAAGACGACGCCGACGTTCGTCGCTTCGATGCCGGGATGAAGATGAGGGACCGGCTTGACGCCGTTGATGATTTGGAAGCCGAGACTGCGGCACAGCCGAGTAGAGGCCTGTCCGCCGGTGGTGGCGAGCGCCGCGCCAAGGCCTTGGCGCTCCATTTGACGCATGGCGTACAGCATCAGCAGTTTTGCGACGCTTCCCGTCCATCCAAGGTCGACGGCTTGGCAGGGGCGGCGTCGATAGGGCGCTAGAACGGCGAGCGCATTCAGTGTGCCGAGCCGCGCCCACATGGCGCGCGTCTCGGGCCTTTCGAGATGATGCTCCAGCAGTTCACGATGCGGAAAGCCCGCGGTCAGCGCAATGCTTCTCAGCACGCCGATCGGCTCGCCCGCCTCGGTGCTCGCGAGAAACAATTGGCCGTTCTCGTCGAAGGATTCTTCTTGAACCCTGCGCCGGTTCGAAGGGTCTGCAAGCGTGGTCCAGCCTTGCTCGGCGACGAAGACCACATATTTCAGTTCGAGATATTGCTCGTAAAGCTTTAAATTATCCTTCGGCGAAAAGTGAAGCAGGCGAACCAGGGACGACATGGGCCATGGTGTTCCTACTGTTTGACAGACTGGGAAAGCTCACGTTCGACCCCCGTGAGCTGGCAAATATAATATTTCAGCTCTTCATCAAATTTCGTGGCGGCAGTCACATCGATATATATCCCTCGTATTCTGATCACTCCTGCCAACTCGTTACGGTTTAGGCTAAGGGGCATTGCTAGAAATGCTCTGTTTGCATATTTTGGGTGACCTTCGTTAAACATTATTGGCACTTTTGCTCGCACCGAAAGACCACTCCCACCCCCAAGCAAAAGCTCTCCAAGTATTCTATTCTGATCGTCATCGAACGCTTTGCGTTGGCATGGGTACATCATTTTCTTGATATGCTCGCTTACGACCCGCACATCCTTTCCGACCAAATTGGTCATATCAAATAGATCTTCAAGATCCTTTGAGACTTCACTAAACTTCGCTTCGCCGCCACCTATTCTGACATCGAAGGTGGCGCTGGGTATTACATTGCCCGATGAGCAGGGTTCCGCCTCGATCAGGTTGTCGATCAGGCTCGCAATGGTTCTTGTCTTCAAGGAAATATTGTCGAGAGCCTTCTTTGGATTCGTCGGATCTATGTCTTCAGGCTTCTCAGGAATGGGGATCATTCTTATATCCTTAAAATCAAAAGGTAATGAATAATTCATATCTTTCAATACAATATATGGCTTTCCTGCTTCCTCTCGGATTCCCCATTCGAAAGCCACGTTGTTATTGAACAGAAATTCATTTGAGCTGAACCCTGGCATGCCAGGGCCGAGATAAATAATAACCATGGGGTCGAATTCGAGAGCCTGCTTCATCTCTGGAGTTATTTCGGTCCCGCGCATCATGTCTGCTCGCACCGGCCGCAGTCCAAACGATGAAAGCGCACAGGCGGGTTTGATATAGGTGTCGAAGACATAGTCCGCACGCTTCCTGATATCGGAATCATCGGCTCCGATCGGAGAGACTATAAAGCAGCGCGGGGTGTTTTTTGCGAAACGCTCATGAACAATAGCATTCTCGCTTTCGATCGACCTTTGATAAAGATCTTGGTAGAGGGGCGGGAGTCGTCTGTAAACGTCATCTGTGACGTATGTAAAGACGCTGTGCCGCGCGGGCGGCTCTTTCCCCTCTTGAGCAGGCTTCAATCTAGCAGCAAGTTCCGCAAGGATTTGCACCAGCAATATTTCTGCGTCGTCTTCAGCAAAAGTCATGGCGATGCATAGAAAGAAATCAGCGTTTTCTGAATATGAATCATAAAGGGATTCGATAAGAATCTCCGCATCCTCGTACTCCTCGAACGACATGCTGATCAAATTACTCGACCGCCCAATTTGTTTTGTCGGCACGGATGGCGCTATGGCTTTCACAATCGCGCTAACAGATTGTGACTGCTCTTCTGACTTGAGTTTGTGATTCAGGGAAATCGCCATAAGGATATTGGTAGACATCTTGAATACCCCACGCGTTCGTCAAATTCGACGCATGCTTACGGCCCACGGCAGGGCATGCTAATTCTGTTTAACCCCGATTACAAGCACCATGTCTCCGTGCGCAAAGAAGGCATTCTCATTTTGAGCTGAAGCTAAACTTTCACGGAATTTGTCCAGCTCGTCGCGTGACACGACGCCAGAGTCCACAAGCCTGGTTTCGAGATCTGGCAGAGAAAAGCTGGTGCGCCAGAATTTCGGATAATCGAGCCAAAGAACAGGGAAAATCTCGACCTCTACAACCTCCAGAGCGCAGGCGCGGAAGCACCGGACAAGCTCCCGGCCGGCATAGCCATTTCGGAGAAGGGTTGGAAGCGCCGCGACAGTGCGGCGCTCTATTCCAATATGAGGCGTATCGATCGAGAGGCTGGCCCAATCCGAGTCCGCAACCGCAATTCGCCCGCCAGGTCTCGTGACCCTCGCCATTTCGCCGAGTGTTGCGATCGGATCTGACAAGTGCTGAAACAAGCGTTCGCTCCTCGCCGCGTCGAAGCAACTCGTCCTGCATGGGATCGAGGAGGAGTCCGCGGCGATGAACCGGGTCTGCGACTCGACCCCGGCGCGGCGGGCGCGCTCTTGCGCCTCCGCGAGCAGAGCAGGGTCATGGTCAACGCCGACGACAAGGCCGGTTTTCAATACGATTTGCGCGGACTGAATCACGTCCGTGCCGGCCCCGCATCCAACGTCGACGATCCGCGTCGCCGTCTCTACACGCAAAAGATTCGTCATCCGCTTTCTGAGATCGCTCGTCGTCCCTTCGATCTCATCGAGCGTTGCGACGCTAATCCCATCGCGCGGCTCGCGCACGGTTCCGGCGGCGGATTTCAGATGCGAAAGCGGCGGAATGCCGCGGACCGAGCCTGTGGGGATGGAAGACATCGCTCGCTCTCGGCGTCGGGATCTCGGGTCGATAACTTATCGGAACATTATCACCGTCCCGCTTCGCATGAGGGAGCCGCGTAGGCTCCCTCAATATTTCGCGTCGACGCCTGGCACGACGAGGACGGGGGGCGGGGCCCAGAATCTGTAGCTTATTCCGACGCGCAGCGTTTGGTCGCGGGCCCTGTCGGTATAAGTGAGGGTCGGCGACCAGGAATTGATCCGCACGCTGCCGAAATCCGAATAGCGATACTCGAGCCGGGCCGAGAGATTGCCCAGGAAGGCGTATTCGAGCCCCGCGCCCACGGTCCAGCCCACCGGCGTGTAGTTCGAGTTGTCACTCGGAACTATCGGGGGAAACGGGAAATTGGAGTTCGGATTGGGATTGAGCGCGAAGTTGTGCGACGTCTGGAAATTCGCCCAGGCCGCGCCGACCGTGGTGTAGAGCAGCGCATGGCCCATCGCATAGCCGATGCGGCCGCGGATCGAGGCGCGCCAATTGTTGTAGGTCTCGACGCTGTAGGGGCCAAAGCCCGCGCCCCAAGCGGAGGCGAAATTATGAACGTTCGCGCCTTCGATGTCGGCCTCGAGGCCCAGCACCAGATTCTGGAAGAGCTGCTGATTATAGCCCAGGTAGCCGCCGCCGATGAGCCCCCGCGCCGTGCCGCTCGTCGCAAAATAGCCCGGCAGGCCCGGCACGCCGGCGATGGGCGGTAGCAACGGCGAGAGGACCTGATCCCCAACCGTCGCCCAGCCGCCGCCGAGTTGCAAGCCGGCATAGCCGCCGGTCCAGGTGAAATAGCGCGGCGCGCTCGACTGCTCCCAATAGGGGGGCGTGCGCAACGGCGCCATGGTCGGCGGCAGATCGTCCTGCGCAAAGGCTTGCGGGGCGGCGAGCGTCAAAACGAAGAGTGCGATGCGTTTCAACCCGGTCATCGTCGCGTCTCCGGAAGCGCGTTCGAACAACGCGCTCATTCGAGGAAGGTCGGGAACCAGCCCGTCGACGGCGGCGCCCCCAACGGCGCCGCGCTCAGGGGCGCCGGCGCGACCAGAACCGGCGCGACCAGAACCGGCGCGCCCGGCGGCGGCGGCGGGATTGCGTCCGAGGCCCAAGGGCTTTTGCCGAACTCGATCGAGGTCGGGAACCAGTCCGGATTAACCGGCTCGTCGATGTGCGCGACCTCCTGCAACGTCGGGCGCGCCGGCTCGAGTGTGGGCGAGAGCCGCTTCAGGTTCTCATCCTTCCAGTCGCCGCCGAGCGCCATGAACAGGCCGACGACGTCGCCGAGCCGCTGGCCCTCGGCCCCCATGCGGGTGACCGCGGCCTGCAGCCAGGTCTGCTCCGCGTTCAACACCTGCAGCATGTTGACCGCGCTGCCCTCGGCCATGAAGAACTGCTTCTTGACGATCTCGAAACTCTTTCGCGCCACCAGTTCGGAGTGGACCGCGGCCTGCACCGCCTTGGCGTCGGCCTGCAGCGCGCGCAGCGCGTCGGCGACGTTCTGGAACGCGCCGATCACCGTCTGGCGATATTGCGCCTCCGCCTGCGTCAGCCCGGCCTCGGCGGCGCGCTGCTTGTTCAAGAGCGAGAAGCCCTGGAAGATCGGCTGCGACACGCCCGCCGCGAGCGTGTAGAAGCCCGTCTGAGGCAGGAACAGCTGCGACATGCTGTAGCCCTGGTAACCGGCGTTGGCCGACAGCGTGACGGTGGGCAGGCGCGCCGCGATCGCCATGCCGATCTGCGCGCTCGCCGAATGCATGGCGGCCTCCGCCGCGCGCACGTCGGGGCGCTGGCGCACGAAGGCGGAAGGCATCGTCACCGGCAGATGCTCCGGCAGGGTCAGCGCCTTCAGATTGAAGGTCTCGGGCACCTGCGCGGTCGAATATTGCCCGGCGAGCGCCGTCAGCAGATCGCGCTGCAGCGCCAGCGATTTTTCGAGCGGCGGCAGCAGCTGCTCCATCTGCGCCAGCGCCGCCTCCTGCACGAGCACGTCGGCCTGCGCCACCGAGCCTATCCCATATTGCTTGCGCAGGATGGTCACGATATTGCGCGCTTCCTTGATGACTTCGAGCGTCGCGGCGATCTGGCCGCGCAGGGTCGCCTCCTGCACCGCGGCCGAGGCGACATTGCTCGTGAGCGCGAGATAGGCGGCCTCGAGCTGATAGCGCTGCTGCTCGGTCTGCGCCTCGAGCGACTGCACGGCGCGCAGATTGCCGCCCCAGATGTCCGGCGAGTAGGCGATCGTCAGCGATTTCAAAAAGAGCGAGTAGGGGTTGTTTGGCGCGTTGGGCGTGACGTTGAACTCGACGGGCGCCTGCAGATTGCGGGTGTCGCTCGAGTCGAATTGAATCGACGGCAGGAAGCCGCCCTTCTGCGCCTCGGCCTGGTAATAGGCGATGCGGATCGCCGCCTGCGCCGCCTGCAGCGACGCATTGTGCTCGATCGAGACCTCGATCAGCGCATTGAGGTTCTTGTTGTGAAACGCCTCCCACCAGCGCGCCGGAATCTCGTCCACGACGACGACCTTCCGCGAGCCGGCGCTCTTCACCGGCTCCGGCAAGAAGCGGTCCACCATCGGCGGCGGCGGCGAGATAAAGTCCGGCCCCACCGCGCAGCCGGAGAGACCCGTTGCGGCCAGCCCAGACAGGACGCCGACTGCGACCGAAAGGACGGGACGTCGCCTGGCGAAAGGCGCTCTCAACGATTGCTTCACCACCCGCCGTTCCCGTAAATTGGCTGCATGCTGGACGCGCTCTCTGATTGGCCCGGGCGACGCAGATTAGCGCGCCGGCGCGGCCATTCCGGAACCCTCTCCTCGCCCGCGCCCTATCGCAGCCCTGTGGCGATATTGCAAATGCGTCCTCCGGGGGTCTACTGTTGGTTTTGACAGTGGACCAGAGCCCGGCTCCCTGTCCATACCTCCAGTCGCGAGGCCCTAAGCGCCCGCTTCGCCGCGTTGCGGCGCGAGCGATCCGGACGACGAAGAGACATGCCTGTCGCAGGACGGTTGAATGAGCGAATCTCCTAAAATCTCGCGCAGTTATGTGAGTTACGGCGTCGCCGCCCTCGTCGCGCTCGTCGTCGCCTATGTGGGTTACGCGTTTTTCCTCTCCAAAAAACCGGCCGAAGAGAAGCCCGCGACGGCGGAGACCGTCCCGGGGGAACTCGCGGTCGATCTCAACGAAAAGCAGGTGCAGGCGATCAAGATCGGCCTCGTGGGGACGAGGACCTTCGTGATCGAGCGGCAGGCCGTCGGCAACATTGACTTCAATCAAAACATGCTGACGCAGGTCTTCACGCCTTATCAGGGGCGCATCATCAACGCCTATCCCAATGTCGGCGACAAGGTCACGAAGGACCAGGTGCTGTTCACGATCGACAGTCCCGATCTTTTGAACGCGGAATCGACGCTGATCGCCGCCGCCGGCGTGTTGAAGCTCCAGAACATGACGCTCGCGCGCGCCCAGAAGATGAAATCCTTCGGCGGCGCCTCGCAGCAGGCGGTCGACCAGTCGACCTCCGATCAGCAGACGGCGGAGGGTGCGCTGAAATCGGCCCGCGACGCCGTGCGCATCTTCGGCAAGACCGACGAGGAGATCGACAACATTATCGCCATGCGCAAGGCGGATCCGCGCCTCATCGTGAAAAGTCCGATGACCGGATATGTCACGACGCGCACCGCTGCGCCGGGTCTGTTCGTGCAGCCCGGCGTCGCGCCGCCGCCTTTCACCGTGGCGGATCTCGCCACCATGTGGATGTTCGCGAACGTGCCCGAGGCCGAGACGGCCCTTTTCAGGGTCGGGCAGAAGCTCAAGGCGCATGTCGCCGCCTATCCGGGCCGGGAGTTCGACGGCAAGATCACCGTGCTCGGCCCCTCCGTCGACCCCAATACGCGGCGCGTCTTCGTGCGCTCGGAGATTGAAGACCCACAGCATCTGCTGCGCGCCGGCATGTTCGCGGATTTCACGATCAGAATCGAGGACGCCGTCAACGCGACCGCCGTGCCGGCCGCCGCCGTGGTGCGCGAAGGCGACGGCTCGCTGAGCGCATGGACGACGAAGGACGACCGCCACTTCCTGCGTAGAACGGTCAAGGTCGGCCATATTCAGGAGGGTTTCGATCAGATCCTCGAAGGCTTGCAGCGCGGCGAGCGCGTCGTCACCGAAGGCGCGGTATTTCTGAGCAATAAGCTCGCCGGCGGTGCGACGGATTGAGCGGCCGCCGCCAAAGCGCGCCTATGGGTCGAAAAAGACGAGGATCTAGAAAGTGCTGAAGGCCATCCTTCAATTCGGGCTGACGCGCAGGGCGGTCGTCGTGCTCGGCGTCATCGTCTTCGTCGCCGCCGGACTGCTCGCCTTCTCAAAGCTCAACATCGAGGCCTATCCCAATCCCGCTCCGGTCATTCTGGAGATCACCGCGCAGCAGGCCGGGCTCTCCGCCGAGGAGATGGAGAAATATTACACGATCCCGATGGAGATCGCGCTCTATCCCGTGCCCGGCGTCGTCAACGTGCGCTCGACCTCATTTTATGGTCTCTCCTTCGTGCGCGTGACCTTCAAATATGGCGTGGACTATTACTTCGCCTATCAGCAGGCGGCGATCGCGCTGCAACAGGGAGTGACGCTGCCGGGCAACCAATCGGCGCAGATCCAGCAGTCGAGTCTAACGGGCGAAATCTTTCGTTACCAGGTCAAGGGCCCGCCGGATTTCGGCCTGACCAATCTGCGCACGATCCAGGATTACATCGTCACCCGCCGAATGCTGACGATCCCCGGCGTGGTGCAGATCAACTCCTGGGGCGGCACGACCAAGCAGTTCAATGTCGACGTCAATCTGCAAAAGCTCGAAGCCTATAACGTCACGATCCCGCAGATCATCACGGCGATCGGCAACGCCAACGTCAATGTCGGCGGCCGCGAGATCCAGGTCGGGCAGCAGTCGATCAATATTCGCGGCGTCGGTCTCATCGACGATGGCGGAAACGACGACCTCACTAGGGGAACGCGCACCGAAGACATCGAGAACATCATGCTTTCCCAGACCAATGGCGTGCCGGTCCAGATCAAGGACGTCGCGCAGGTCAATGTCGGCTATGTGCCGCGGCTGGGCATCGCCGGACGCGACCACGACGACGACATCGCCGCCGCGATCCTGCTCATGGGCCGCACGCAACACACCAACGCCGTGTTGCCATTGGTCGAAAAGGAGGCGGAAAGGCTCAATCACGACGGCACGCTGCCGCAGGGCGTCGAGATCGAGCCTTACTACGACCGCGGCGCGCTCGTCGAAGTCACGACCCACACCGTTCTGCACAATCTGTTCTTTGGCTGCACGCTGGTGTTCCTCATCCAGTGGATCTTCCTTGGCGATCTGCGCAGCGCGATCATCGTCGGCGTGAACATCCCCTTCGCGCTGTTTTTCGCGATCATCATGCTCGTGATGCAGGGCGAGGACGCGAACCTTCTTTCTGTAGGCGCCGTCGACTTCGGCATCATCGTCGACTCGGCGGTCATCCTGGTCGAAAACATCTTTCGAAACTTCCAGTCGTCAAAGGCGGCGCGCGAGCGGCTGCTCGGGCATTTGACCGAAGGTTTCTGGGGCCCGGACCCGACGACGCCGATGGGTTCGCACGGCAGCGCGGCGATTTGGACCAACCGACTGCGGCTCATCTTCATCAGCGCGCTGCAAGTCGACAAGGCGGTGTTCTTCACCGCGACGATCACCGTCACGGCCTTTCTGCCGCTCTTCACGATGACCGGCGTCGAGGGGCAGATCTTCGGGCCTATGGCGCGCACCTACGCCTATGCGCTCGCGGGCGCGCTGATGGCGACCTTCACCATCACGCCAGTGCTGGCCTCGCTCGTTCTGCCGAAACATGTCGAGGAGGTCGAGACATGGGTCGTTCGGCAGTTGCGCGAGCGTTACACGCCCGCGCTGCGCTGGGCGCTTTCCAACGTCAATCTGGCGATCGGCGTCGGTGGCGCTTTCCTGCTCATCAGCGTGCTCGTCGCGACGCGGCTCGGCAGCGAGTTCCTGCCGGCGCTCGAAGAAGGCAATTTCTGGATCCGCGCGCAGATGCCGCCGACGATCTCGCTCGACGACGGCACGGAAGCGACTCGCAAGATGCGCGAAATTCTGCTGCGTCATCCCGAGGTCGTCACCGTCGTCTCTCAGCACGGCCGGCCGGACAACGGCTCCGACGCCTCGCCCTTCTCCAACGTCGAATTGTTCGTGCCGCTAAAACCCTTCGATCAATGGCCCTCCGGACTCTCGAAGGAGAAGCTCACCGACATTGTACAAAAGGAGTTCGAGGACGAATTGCCGGGCATCGGCTTCAACTTCTCCCAATATATTCAAGACAACGTCGAAGAGGCGCTCTCGGGGGTCAAGGGCGCGAACTCGGTCAAGATCGTCGGGCCCAATCTGACGAAGCTCGAGGAGCTCGCGGAGCAGGCTATGAACGAGATGCACCAGGTGCGCGGCGTCGAAGACCTCGGCATCTTCCATGTGATGGGCCAGCCCAACCTCAACATCAAGGTCGACCGCGCGAAGTGTGCGCGCTACGGGCTGAACGCCGGCGACGTCACCACGATCGTCCAGGCGGCCACAGGCGGCTCCGTCGCGACGACGGTGCTCGAAGCCGATCGCCAATTTGGCGTGCAGGTGCGTCTGCTGCCAGAGTTCCGCAACTCGATCGAGAAGATCGCCGCGATCAAGGTCGGCGTCAACACGCCGGCTACGGCCAACGCCTACATTCCGCTACGCGATCTCGCGTCGATCTCGCTCGATACGGGCGCTTCCTTCATCTATCGCGACCGCAGCCAGCGTTACGTGCCGATCAAATTCAGCGTGCGCGGCCGCGACCTCGGCAGCACGGTGGCCGAGGCGCAGGAGCGCGTGAACAAGGCGATCAAGTTGCCGACGGGGTATACGATCCTTTGGGCGGGCGAATTCGAAAATCTGCAGGAGGCGAAGAAGCGGCTCTATATCGTCGTGCCGGTCACCTTCCTGCTGATCCTGCTCTTACTCTATGGCCTCTTCAACTCGCTGCGCGACAGCCTTGTCGCCATGGCCGGCATCCCCTTCGCGATCGGCGGCGGGATCATTGCGCTTTACATCGCGGGCTTGGACTTCTCGGTTTCGGCGGCCATCGGCTTCATTTCGCTCTTTGGCGTCGCGGTCATGGATGGCATTCTGAACATCACTTACTTCCGCGAGCTGACGATCCAGGGTATGGGGTTCAAGGAAGCGATCTTCCATGGCTCCGAGCAGCGCATGCGGCCGATGCTGATGACTGCGCTGTCGGCTGGCGTCGGGCTTTTCCCGGCCGCGATCTCGCACGCGATCGGCTCGCAAGTGCAACGTCCGCTCGCCACCGTCGTCGTCGGCGGCATGCTGCTCGGCCCAGTCTTGCTGCTCGTCGTCGCGCCGGCGCTGCGTTCGGTCTTTCTCACCCCTCCGCGCCTTGGCGACTCGATGGCTCGCCCGGAAGAGGAAGATCTCGACGCGTCGCACTGACGCAGCGAGCGGGTCGCCGCCCCTCCGCTAGGAGCGCGACCGCGCCTGCTCGAGGGGTCGCTTTTCGATTGCCGGGCGTGAAGCTTTTCGCCATGATCGGCGCGACGCTCGAGAATTGGCGCGCCCTTCGTCGAGGAAACGAAAATGAAATGCGTGACTGCCGTCATTCGGCCCTTCAAGCTGACCGAGGTTAAGGACTCCCTCCGCAAGATCGGCGTCATGGGACTGACGGTCACCGAGGTGAAGGGCTACGGGCGTCAAGCCGGCCACACCGACATCTACCGGGGCGCCGAATATGTCGCCATGTTCGTCCCCAAGCTGAAAATCGAGGTCGTCGTCAACACTGAGCAGGTTGAGAAGGTGATCGACACGATCGTCGAGGTCGCGAGAACCGGGACGCACGGCGACGGAAAGATTTTCGTCTTCACCATGGACCAGGTCGTTCGGATCCGCACGGGCGAGCGCGACCAGGAGGCGGTTTGAGGGGCGCGGAGGTCGCCTCCGAGGCCAGCCCATAATTTCGGCGCGTCAGTCGCGCTCGCGGTCCATGACATAAACAAATATATCGTCGCAACGCCTATCTAAAGGCTCTTAAGGGCGCGGCTCTTTTCAATACCCTGATAAATAATCAGATTTTTCTCGGCAGCCACTATGCCCCAGTCCAATCCATAACAATTACCACGCTTTTTTGTTATGCAATGCACGTCACAAACGGGCCCGAATTTATCGGTAGCTTCCATATTAGATATGGTCAGCCCGACGGGAGCGGAGCTATTTCTGCGCTTCCAACTGATCGTCGGGCGCTCGCCCAGAAAAGAGGCGTGTCAGATGCCACAAGCGTTAGTATCCGTCGCGTCGCCGGCGCAGTCCGTCTTCAGGGGCGCCGATCTCACGGCGAAGGTCGAGCGGGGCGCTCGGCCCTTGGTGCTCTGCATCGAGGATGACTGGGACACGGCGACGCTCATTTCCGAGGAATTGGAGCAGCGCGGCTTCGACGTGGCGATCGCAAACGACGGACGCCAAGGCTGGGCGCTGCTGCAGCGCTCCCGGCCGCACGCCATCCTCTGCGACATCAACCTGCCCTTCATGTCGGGCTTTGAGATCCTCGAAGCTATGACCGCGATCACGCCGCGCTTCTCCCGGGTTCCCTTCATCTTCCTCACCGCGCTCAACGCGCGCGCCGACGAGTTGAAGGGCCGCCGTCTCGGCGCCGACGATTACGTCGGCAAGCCCGTCGACTTCGATGTCCTCGAGACGATCATCAAAGCGCGTCTCAAGGGCGTCGCGCGCCTCGGCGTCTTTCCGGAGAAATGCGCGCTGAACGACCGCGAGATCGAGACTTTGATGTGGGCGGCGCGCGGCAAGACCTCGGAGGAGATCGCCACGATCACGTCGATCACCGAGCGGACGGTGAATTTTCATCTCAACAATGCGCGCGAAAAGCTCGGCGTCGCGACGCGCATCCAGGCGGCGGTGAAGGCGACGATCGCGGGCATCATCGAACCCTGACCGCATGATACGGCGGCGCGACACGATCGGCTTCCGCCTTGCGGCGGCCTTCGTCGTGCTTTTCGTGATCCTTTTCGCCTTCGGCCTCTTCGGTCTCCTGCAGCTCCACGCCTTCAACCGCGAATCCTCGGCGATCCGCGAACGCTGGCTCAAGAGCACCCGTTATCTCGGCGACATCAACAACTTCACCTCGGATTTCCGCGCGCTCGAAGCAGCCTTTCTGCTCGCCCCGGCTTCGTCCGACGTCCACGGCCTCGTCCGCGACGCTTCGGGGCTCGACGCGGCGATCGCCCGTTCGCAGAAGGGCTACGAAGAACTCGTTCACGATCGCGAGGAGCTTCGTCTCTACGCCGAATTCGAACAGCTCTGGCGCGCCTATCGCAGTGAGGCGCAGCGGGTGCTCGCGACAAGGCCGGGCGAGCGCAACGAAGAAGCGCTTTCGGTCTATCTCAACGCCTCCCGCAGCGTCTTCGCTCAAGCGAGCGATCTCCTCGATCGCCTAAGCGCGCTGACCAATGAAAACGCTCAAGCCGCGAGCCATCGCGCCGCGCGGGCGATCCAGTCCGCGTGGAATTCTCTCTGCGCGGCGGTGATCCTGAGCCTGCTGCTCGTCGTGCTGATCCTGCTCTATGTCGCGCGGATCGTCATCTTTCCGCTCAGAGAGCTTGCCGATTGCATGCGGGCGCTGTCGAGCGGCGATGTGGACGTCGCGCTTCCGGACGCGCTGCAGCCAAATGAGATCGGCGAAATGGCGCGCGCGGTGGCTGTCTTCAGGAACAATGCGGTCGATCTGAAGCTCAGCCGAAGGGGCCTCGCACGTCAGGCGATGATGCTCGAAGAGAAGCTCGCCCAGGAAATCCGACTGAATCAGCAGCAGCGCAACTTCATCTCAATGGCCTCGCACGAGTTCCGCACACCGATGACGATCATCGACGGCCATGCGCAGCGCCTGCTCAACGCCCGGGACCCGGAGCTGCCGAACCCTGCGAAGGAGAGGGCGAAGAAGATCCGATGGGCGGTGAAGCGCATGAGCGTCATGATCGACACGATCCTGCGCTCCTCGCGCGTGTTGGACGAAGCGCCGGAGCTTTATCTGCATCACTCCGAATTCGACATGCGCGCCATGCTGCATGAGGTCTGCAAGCTCAATCGCGAGATTTCGCCCAACACAGCCATCCTCGAGACCCTCGGGTCGGAAAGCCTCAAGATCTCGGGTGATCGCGATCTCTTGTTTCAGGTCTTCGTCAACCTCGTCGCCAATTCGGTCAAATACTCGTCTCCGTGGCTTCCGATCGAAGTCTCCTGCCGAGCCGAGGGCGAGCGCGTCATCGTCGACATCGAGGACAAGGGCCTCGGCATTCCGGCAGCCGATCTTCCTCATATTTTCGAGCGCTATTTCCGCGGAGCCAATGTCGCGAGCGTCGTCGGCACCGGGATCGGACTTTACTTCGTCAAGCTCGTCGTCGATCTGCACGGCGGAACGGTCAAGGCGGAGAGCCTTGAGAGCGAGGGATCGAAATTCACGGTCGCGCTGCCGAAGGCTGCGAGGCGCGAGCCGGCGGGATCGTCTGCGTGATCTCACCCTCCAAAGGGTCGCTAACCTCGCTGTCGGCCGCGTCGACGCCGTAGACGTCGTCGCGAAAATGCACTGTCCCGTCGGCCGAAGCCCAGCCCGTCATATAGACCCAGACGACCGGCACAGGATGGTTCAGCCGCACTTCCTCATGCTCGCCGCTCGCGATCTTGGCCTTCAGCGTCTCCGCGTCCCATTGGCCCTGCGCCTCCTGCATCAGCCAGAGCGCGAGCTCATTGACGCCCTGCACGCGCACGCAGCCGTGCGAAAGGAAACGATAGTCGTTTGCGAAGAGATTTCGCGACGGCGTGTCATGCATGTAAACGGCATGCGAGTTGGGCATGGAGATGCGGATCGAGCCCAGCGAGTTCTGCGCGCCCGAATCCTGACGCAGCGTGTAGCTCAGCGCGCGTTCGCTCGACCAGTCGACGCGGCCCGGATCGACTTCCTCGCCCTGGTGATTCAGCACGCGAATATGCATGCGCGAGAGATATTTGGGGTCGTGCTGCATTTTGGGCGCGATCTCGTTCTTGATGATCGAGACGGGCACGGTCCAGGTCGGATTGATGTTGATCGCCATGATCTTGGCGGAGAGTTCCGGCGAATGATGCTCCGGGCCGCCGACGATCGCCGCATAACGACGCACGACCCGGTCGCCTTCGACGGCGTCGACCGCCGTCGAGGGAATATTCACGACCACGTAGCGAGGACCGTACGGGAACTGAACGCCGGAGAGGCGTTGCGCGCTCGCGGCGAGCTGCCGTTGACGCGCCTCCGCCGGGACGTCGAGCGCCTGCAACGTGACCCCGGCGACGATCCCGGTCTGGCGCAGCCCCATCCGGAACTGGAAACGCTTGACCGCTTGCACCAGCGCGGCGTCGAACGCCGCGCCCGTCGTCGCGACCTCTTCATCCTCGGCCGCGAGGCGGCGTCGCAGCGCGAGAACCGCCGCGCCCTTCGCGCCGGGATTGAGCTTGACGCCGACGCGCGGCCAGCCGCCCCTGTCGACGATCGCCGCATAGCGTTCCGCGGCCTTGGCGGTCGCAAAGAAGGTTTCGGGCTGCAGCGCCGGCGTCGGATCGTCGGAGAGCGCCGTTTCGCGCGGGGGCGCCGGCTTGCGCTTGGGTTTGGGCTTGGGCGCCGGATTATCCGGGGCCGGATTTCCGGGGGCCGGGTTCTCGGGGGCCGCCAGCGGAGCCAGCACGGAGGGGAAGACCGGCTCCTCGCCCGACGGCGCGGCGGGCGTTTCCTGCGCCGAAGCAGCGGCCGCGAGGAGCATTCCCGCGGCGGCGAGGATGAACGGCGACAGGCTCTTTATCGCGGCGTGCGCGCGCGGCCTCGAGTGCATGGTCATGGAGCGCCTCGATCGCCCTCGGCTAAAGGCTGCAATCGCGTCCCCTCCCCCCTTGTGGGGGAGAAGAGAATCACAGCGAATCGCCTGCCTATCTTACACGAGCAGCGCGGCTGGATGTTCGATCGCGCGCTTGAAGGCGGCGAGAAGATCGGCGCCGAGCGCGCCGTCGACGGCGCGGTGATCGCAGGAGAGCGTGACTGTCATCAGCGTCGCGACCGCGGGCGCCCCGTCCTTCACGACGACGCGCCGCTCGCCCGCGCCGACCGCGAGAATGGTCGATTGCGGCGGATTGATCAGCGCCGTGAAATGCTTCACGCCGCGCATGCCGAGATTGGAGAGGCCGGCGACCCCGCCTTCATATTCATGGGGCTTCAAGCGCCTTTCGTTGGCGCGCGTCGAAAGGTCGCGGATCTCGGCCGAGATCTCGCGCAGGCTCATTTCCTCGGCGCGGCGCACGATCGGCGAGACGAGGCCGCCGTCGGGGAGCGCCACCGCGACGCCGATGTCGCTGTGCTTGTGGCGCAGCATCGCGCTCTGCGTGAAGGTGACGCGGGCGTCGGGAACGTCGCGCAAGGCCACGCCCAAAGCCTTCACGATAAAGTCGTTGACCGAGAGCTTCCAGGCGGGCTTTCCCTCCGCGGCTCCCGGCGCGGCGGCGTTGCACTCCTCGCGCAGCCGCAACAGCGCGTCGATGTCGCAATCGCAGGTGAGGTAGAAATGCGGGATCGTCTGCGCCGCCTCGGTCATGCGCCGGGCGATCGCCTTGCGCATCGTGTCGTGCGGACTTTCTGTAAAACTGTCGATCTCGAAGAGCTTGCGAACGGCCTCGTCGGAGGGCGGCGGCGCGATGCTCGGCGGGGCGGGCCGAGCCCCTTTGGCCAGCGCCTCTATCACGTCGCGCTCGACGATGCGGCCGTGCGGGCCGGAGCCTGCGAGCGCGACGAGGTCGAGCCCCGCTTCCCGGGCGAGACGGCGGGCCAGGGGCGAGGCGAAGGGACGTCCTGGCGGCGCGCTCGGCGCCGGCGCTGCGAAGGTCATCGTCCAAGATCCTTTCAGCCCGGCGTCGTTGCGCGGGCGCTCAGCCGAATATATTACGCATCGCCGCTTCGACGAAGTCCGGCCTTTGGCTGAAACATGGCGAGGCTTGCGCCCGCCGTGAACGCCCTGGAGTGACCCACGGATGACGCTCCCCTCCTCTTCGCGCCTGACGCTCCTCGCCCTGGCGCTCGTGACGCTCGTCTCCCCCGCGCTCGCCGCCAACGAAAAGCGCTGCGGCTGGATCGTCAATCCGACGCCCGGCAACTGGAGCCTCATCGACCCGAAGGGCGATTGGGAGCTCGGCGTCCAAGGCGGCTATCAGGCCTATGGCATGGATAATCTGCCGGACTTCACGACGAAGGAATGGGTGAAGACGAACGGCGACTATGGCTATGGCTGCGCCTGCCTCACCGTGCAGACCGATCCGAGCGCGATGCGGGTGAAGAAAGTGATCAATGCCGTGCAAAAGCCGCTCAAGCAGTGCGAGGCGGATAAGAGGCTGAAGAAGCCGCAAAACTGAAACCGCCGCCCCGAGGGGCGGCGGCAAGATGCGTTAGGCGGATGCGGCGCGATGCGCTTAGGCGCGGCGGGCGCGCGTATAAAGTCCGGCGAGCGCGAGAGCCGCGAGACCCGCGAATCCCGCGCCGGGAACCGGGCCGGGGGCGGCCACCGCCTCGATGGCGACCGTGGCGTCGGAGAAGCCCGAAGGAATCATGGCCTCATTGATGGTGATCATGTCTCCAGCTTGAGCGCTAAAGGACGCGTGAGCGAAGGCATAGGGGCCGGTGGTCAGCCAGGCGGTCTGCGGGTCGGTCGTATAGGGCGCTCCGAACGCGCCGTTCCCGGTCGCCGTATAGCTGGCAGCGTTGGTCGTGGCCACCAGGTTGCCATTGTCATAAATGTTGTAGTTATCGCCCAGAACATACAGGTCGGTGACATTGATCGTCGCGTTGGCCGTGGGCGACCACGTCTCGGCGAAGAACGGGCCCGGACCCGAGGCAGGGGTCAAGTACTCGTCGTATGTGAGCCATCCGGCGCTGGGGGTCAGCGCCACAGTCGCAGCGCTCGCAGGCGCGGCGACCGCCAAGACCGCCGCCGAGGCGACGAGGACGAGGTAAGCTTTCAAGGTCTTCATAGCCTTTGCCCTTCTCTAGAAGACGCCGAGGCGCCAAGGATGATTGCTGAAAGTTCGCTGTCAGCCGAAGAATTTTTGCCGCTTCCGCCCGCGACCCCACGCCCCGACAGAAAGCCAGAAGAGTCGTAGTTTGTAAACGTAACCCAGCTGTCGGGATTAAGATATTCTTAACCTGTTGCAAATGTACCACACCGATTCGCGTCCCGATTCGAGGTTTGTGACTTTACCGTCATGCAGATTGATCCGCGGGCGGGTGATAAACGCCTGAAGGCGCCGCAAGACCAAACCGCCGCCCGGAGAGGGCGGCGGCTGAGAAGAGCGTTAGATTACTAGGCTGCGACGCGTTCAGGCGCGGCGCGTACGCCCATAGAGACCAGCGAGCGCCAGCGCGGCGAGACCCGCGAGGCCAGCGCCGGGAACCGGGCCGGGAGCGGCGGCGGTCGTGATATTGTTGAAGGCAGCCCAGTATTCGTTGCTGCCCCAACCCTGGCTGTTGGCGACCGCCGCGGGAATCGAGTAATCGAACGTGCCGCTCTGGTCGATCTGCAGCGTCGTATTCGAGGGAAGAGGTAGACCGTAGCCGGCGAACAACTCATTCGAGGCGACGGTCTGCAGCAGCCAATAGCTTTGGCCTGCGGTCAGACCCCAGTTAACGTTGGCGGTATAAGAGGTGTTTCCGCCGGGCGTGTTGAGCGACTGCAGCACGTTGCCCGACGTATCGGTCAGAACGACCGTGTCCGCCTGACCCTGGTTCTGATACACGAAGCTGGTCAGGTTGGTGTTGGCGAGGGCCGTAAATTCCAACCCGGTGGTGGTCCACCCGCCGCCGTTTGAATTCAACGTCGGGCCCGGGATCACATCGGCGCGGGCGCCGACGACGGAGGCCGCCAGCGCGGCGAGGACGAGGTAAGCATTCAAGGTTTTCATAGCCATATCCTTCTCTGCCTGGCGCCCGGGGCGCCAAAGATCATTCACGCAAGACCGCAGTCAGCCGAGAAGGTCCGCCCGCCCCCGCCCGCGACTCCACGCGGGGACAGGAAGCCAGTGTATCGTAGTCTGTAAACGTGACTCGGCGGTCGGAATTAAGATTTCGTTAATATGTGGCAAAAGTACCACAGCGCTGCGTCATGGCGTTCTTGCTTGCGAGTAAAAGTGTCGGTCCCAAGTCGAGACGGCTCACTCCGGCGCTTCCGGCGGCGCGCCCTTGGGCGCCCTTTTGGCTTCCGTCCTCGCCGCTTCCTCCTGCCTCCGCGCCTCGAGCTCGCGCTTGCGGCGCACCGAAAATGGCTCGCGCCGCGGTCCTTCGACGAGCCGCACGACGACGCCCCACAGCGTGCGCACGTCCTGCTCGGTCATGGCCATGCGATGGAAGATGTTGCGCAGGTTGCGCGCCATCACCGGCTTCTTGCTGGCCGGCCGGAAAAATTCGCGCGCGTCGAGCTCGTCCTCGAGAAAGTCGAAGAAGGCCGCCGTCATCTCGCGCGTTGCGGGCGGCGAGCGCTCCGTCGCGTCGAAAGGCAAAACGTCGCCATGCGCGGCGCGAAACCACTCATAACCGGTCAGCAGCACGGCTTGGGCGAGATTGAGCGAGGCGTAGGCGGGATTGACCGGAAAGGTCAGGATCGCGTCGGCGAACGCGACCTCGTCATTGTCGAGGCCGGTGCGCTCCGGGCCGAAGAGCACGCCGTGGCGCTCGCCGCCCGCGTAGCCCAGGGCCAAGCGCGGCATGGCTTCGGAGGGCAGATGCACGGGCTTGGCCTGGCCGCGCCCGCGCGCCGTTGCCGCATAGACGAAGGCCAGATCTTGGATTGCGCTGGGTACGTCCGGAAAGACTCTTGCGCCCTCCAGGAGATGCACGGCCCCCGCGGCGGCGGCATAGGCGCCCTTGCGATAGGCGTCGGTGCGCGGCCAGCCCTCGCGCGGCGCGACAAGGCGCAGATCGGAGAGTCCGAAATTGGCCATCGCCCGCGCGCACATGCCGATGTTGACCGCAAGCTGCGGCCGCACCAGGATCACGGCGGGGCCGCCCTCGATCCTCAGTTTGCTGCGGTCTGTGCCGGCGCCAGTCATCTAACGCATGCTCTCGGGGATGTCGCCGGCGCGCAAGAAAAAAAGGCTCCCGCGCGCGGGAGCCCTGACAACCAGCCTCTCGGAGGGATTACTTCTTCTTGCTGAAGGACATGTTGCCGAAACGCGTGTTGAAGCGCGAAAGGCGTCCGCCGCGGTCGAGCAGCTGCTGCGATCCGCCGGTCCAGGCCGGATGGGTGTTGGGGTCGATGTCGAGGTGCAGCACGTCGCCCTCCTTGCCCCAGGTCGAACGGGTGAAAAAGTCCGAGCCGTCGGTCATCACGACTTTGATCATGTGGTAGTCGGGGTGGATATCGGCTTTCATCGCTTTGCTCTTGGTCGGGAGATCACGCCGCGTTTCAGACGGAACCGCCTGAACGCGGAAGACGTGATCGATTTAAAAGAGTTAGAGCGCGCTTTGAACGAAAAACCGGTTTCCGCTTTTTCGCAGCGCGCTCTCATTCGGTTGATTGTTCGAGCCTTATCGGGCCGCGCGGACGCAGCCGAAACTCGCGTTGCGGCGCTCATAACCCATCGGCCGCCCGAGGGCAACAAAGCGCTCGCGCCGAGGCGGCCGCTTTCGGCCGCGGGTCCGGCGAATTCCTGCCAAGTTTACGCTGAAGGCGGCAGCGGTCTAGGCGAAACATTGCGGGAACGTAGCAAGACAACTATAATACAAATAAATTTCAAATAGTTAAGCAGAGTCCCGGCGGGCCTTCCTGCGTCTTAAAGCCTCTTGCGGGACGGGGCGTTTGGCGCCACATTCGAATTGATGACTTAAGCCGCAGAATCCCGATTGCTCGAGGCGCTCAAAAGAGTCGACCTCCACGGCGACATCGCCCCCGCCCATGTGCAGGATCCGATGACGATCGCGCTGCGTCAGACCGCCATCCAGGGCGATCTGATGCGTTGGGACGACAGCCGCGGCCATTACGTGCTGACGGGCACGGGTCGCAACCGCATCGCCCAACGCAACCGCGCGCCGGGCTCGGTCGTGCGCTTCAGGCGCAGGGACGACTCCGAGACCCAGCTGAAGCCGCACCGCGCCGTCGACTAAGCCGGCGCGCGGCGCGGCTTCACAGACCGCCCAGAACGTCGGCGACGGTGAAGATGTCCTTGTCGCCGCGTCCGCAGAGATTCATCACCATCAGATGGTCCTGCGGCTTTTGCGGCGCGAGTTCGAGCACCTTGGCGAGCGCATGCGCGGGCTCGAGCGCGGGGATGATGCCCTCCAGTCGAGAGCAGAGCTGAAAGGCGTCCAACGCCTCCTTGTCCGTCGCGCTGAGGTATTTGACGCGTCCCATCTCGTGCAGCCAGCTGTGCTCGGGACCGATCCCCGGATAGTCGAGGCCCGCCGAGATCGAATGGCCTTCGAGAATCTGTCCGTCGTCGTCCATGAGCAGATAGGTGCGGTTGCCATGCAGCACGCCCGGCCTGCCGCCGGCGAGCGACGCCGCATGACCGTTCTCGACATCAAGACCGTGGCCCGCCGCCTCGACGCCGAAAATCTCGACCCCCGGGTCGTCGAGGAAGGGGTGGAAGAGACCGATCGCGTTCGAGCCGCCGCCGATGCAGGCGACGAGTGAGTCGGGCAAACGCCCCTCGGCCTCCTGCATCTGCTCGCGCGTCTCATTGCCGATGATCGACTGAAAGTCGCGCACCATCATCGGATAGGGATGCGGTCCCGCCGCCGTGCCGATGCAGTAGAAGGTATCGGCGACATTGGTGACCCAGTCGCGCAGCGCCTCGTTCATCGCATCCTTGAGCGTGCGCGCGCCCGATTGCACCGGGATGACCTCGGCGCCGAGCATCTTCATGCGAAACACATTGGGCTTTTGGCGCTCGACGTCGACCTCGCCCATGTAGACGACGCATTTCAAGCCGAAGCGCGCGCAAGCGGTGGCGGTCGCGACGCCGTGCTGGCCCGCGCCCGTCTCGGCGATGATGCGCGGCTTGCCCATGCGCTTCGCCAGCAGGATCTGTCCCAGCACATTGTTGATCTTATGCGCGCCGGTGTGGTTGAGCTCGTCGCGCTTGAAATAGACCTTGGCGCCCTGCCCCGCGCCGCCTTTGGCGCGAAGATGCTCGGTGATGCGCTCGGCGTAATAGAGCGGGCTCGGCCGGCCGACGTAATGCTTGTGCAGCGCCGTCAGCTCGGCGTGAAAGGCGGGATCGATCTTGGCCGCGGCGTAGGCCGCCTCGAGATCGAGCACGAGCGGCATCAAGGTCTCGGCGACGAAGCGCCCGCCGAAAATGCCGAAACGGCCGCGCTCGTCGGGTCCGGCGCGATAAGTGTTGGGGGCGAGTTGGTTCACGGGGCGGGTTCCTCGGGGGATGCTTCGCTCTGATAGGTCGTCTGGATGCTCGCTTCGGTTCGCGCCGTTTCCCCTCCCCCGCAAGGGGGGAGGCGGCACCCTCGAACTCAACAGCCGGCGACCGGTAGGAAACGCACTACAAGATAGGGGAACCTCTGGCCAGACACAGCCTGGGGCTCTCGATGCGAAAGAGCCGACGTCTGCATAAATCTCCGCGTCCCGAGGCAAATGCGCTAGCGCGCGCTGGTGCCTGGAACGGAATGGTTCGAGCGATAAGAAGTCGCGCCAAGTCAGGGCGATCGGGTGAAGCGGCCTTTCCCCGATCGCCCTGCGCGCCCAGAGGGATCGGCCTTCCGGGAAGTTTCAAAATTTGATACAGTTATTTTAATGGACGCGCGTCCTCGGCCGGCCGCCGCTTCAAAGTGACTTCCGACCTATATCAATCCTCCTTGGGTGGCGTGGACACCGGCGCTCGGTCTTCCGCCACAGCTTCAGGGGCGCCGAAAACGCCGCGTCTTAAGCGAGGGAGGAAGGCCATGACATTCCAAATCGGAGACACCGCGCCCGATTTCGAGGCGGAAACGACGCAGGGACGCATTCGGTTCCACGACTGGATCGGCGACTCCTGGGTCATCTTTTTCTCCCACCCGAAGGATTTTACCCCGGTTTGCACGACGGAGCTCGGCTATGTGGCGAAGATGAAACCGGAGTTCGATCGCCGCAACGTCAAATTGATCGGGCTCAGCGTCGATCCCACCGACAATCATGCGAAATGGGCCGCCGACATCCAGGAAACGCAGGGCGTCGCGCCCAATTATCCCATGATCGGGGATCCCGATCTCAGCATCTCCAAACTTTACGGAATGCTGCCCGCGAGCGCCTCGGGCGACGCCAGCGTCCGCACGCCGGCGGACAATCAGACGGTGCGCAACGTGTTCGTCATCGGGCCGGATAAGAAGATCAAGCTCATCATCGTCTATCCGATGACGACCGGCCGCAACTTCGACGAGGTTCTGCGGGTCATCGATTCGCTGCAGCTCACCGCGAAGCATCGGGTGGCGACGCCCGTGAACTGGAAACCGGGCGAGGACGTCATCATCGCGGGTTCCGTGACCGACGACGAGGCGAAAAAAATCTACCCGCAGGGGTGGAAGGCGCCGAAGCCTTATCTGCGGATCGTGCCGCAGCCCAAGTGATAGGTCGCGTCAGGGTCGGGCTGGTCCCGCCATCCAAGCCGGCCATGACGGGTCAATGTCTGGGGCGCTCGGTATAAAGCAGGCGATGACGCAGGCGGGCGGAGTCTGACAAAGAGGAAAGCTAGCCGTGATATTCCGCCAGCTCTTCGATTCCGCCTCCAGCACTTATTCCTACCTCGTCGCCAGCCGGCATGGCGGCGAGGCCTTGATCATCGATCCCGTGCTGGAAAAAGTCGCTCGCTACCTTCAGCTTCTGCGCGAGCTCGATCTGCGCCTCGTCAAATCGGTCGACACCCATCTTCACGCCGACCACATTACGGGATCGGCGGCGTTGCGGGACCGAACCCATTGCATCACGGTGATGGGGGAGCAGACGAAGGCGGACATCGTCTCCATGCGCGTCGCGGAGGGCGACAGAATTGAGATCGAGGGCGTGAGCCTCGAGGTGCTCTACACGCCGGGGCACACCGACGATTCCTATTGCTTTCTGATGAATGACCGGGTGTTCACCGGCGACACGCTGCTCATTCGCGGCACGGGGCGGACGGATTTCCAAAACGGCGACGCGCGCGCCCAATATGATTCGATCTTCAACAAGCTGCTCAAGCTGCCCGAAGAGACGCTGGTCTATCCAGCGCATGATTACAAAGGCGACACCGTTTCGACGATCGGAGAGGAGAGACGATTCAATCCCCGCCTTCAAGTGGCGTCCGTCGACGCATACGCAGAGCTGATGGGCAAGCTCAGCCTCGCCAATCCCAAGATGATGGACGTGGCTGTGCCCGCCAACATGCAGATCGGCCTCCATCAAGATGAGATCGCGCGCAAGGGTTGGGCCTTCTCAGTCGAAGACGCCCTGCTGGCCTTGGGCCAAAGAGACACGGCCTTCGTCGACCTGCGCGAGAGAAGCGAGCGGGAAAAGCATGGGGCCATTCTCGGCTCGCTGCATGCTCCTTACGCCGCCCTGCAAGAGAACCTCGCGCAGGGCGGAATCCTGCATGAGCTTGCGGAAGCGACCGGAAAAACGATCCTCTTCTATTGCGCTTACGGCGAACGCTCGGCCATGGCGGTGGAAGCCGCGCAGGAAGCCGGCATCGCGACGGCCCGCCACATTTCGGGCGGCTTGGACGCCTGGAGGAAGGCGAGCGGACCGGTGGTCAGGTGACCGGCGCCGCGGCGCCGCAGAGGCTCACGCGAATCCCAATCAAGCCGCAGGCGCGACAGCACGCGACGTAAGGGTCGCCATTTGACCGCTTTTGACCGAGGCCGTGTGAAAACGCCCAGCCCAATTTAATTTTGGTCGAAAATGGCCGCTCTCAGCCTCGTTTTTTGCGATTTTCCTCCTTCTGATCGACCTGAGTGTTAGCGGCGGTGAAAATCCGCGCATAGATGGCGCGGTTGGTCTGGGTCCACGACGGCTTGCGGGGTGACGGCGCTTTGGCGGGCACGGTTCGGCAATTACGGGCTGGATATTTCGATTTGGCGCGAGGCGCGGCGGGAGCACGCCAAACGGCGTGAACGGATTCTCATCGTGATTGACGCGCGTGACGGAGTCGTCCCTCCGCGCCCAAGATGCTGTCGTGCTCGCGACCGTCAAGGACGCTTCGCGCCGCCACGCGGCGCCCTTCGGGCGTCCTTGACCGCCGCTGCGCGCGCCAGCGTTGCAGCGCTCAGGTCGGGACGACGGGATGGCCGTCTTGATCGAACCACAGGATATTCGGCGGTTCAGAATGATGGTTCGTCGCTGGCGTCACGATTTCCGCCGGCGCCGCCGCATCCCCGTTGATCGCGGAGCAGCGCCTGCATTCGGTCGCCATAGAGCGCCCAGACCTTATCGCGCAGATCGTCGATCAGCTCGAACAAGGCCAGAGCCTGTTCGGGCGTCCAGGTGCGGGGAATATCGATCGAGAGCGGACGAAGATGCGCCGGCAATCTGCTCTGTTTTCTCATGATTTGGCCTCGCGGCGCTGGCGGCTGCGCTGCTCCGCCCGGTCGCGGGCTTCCTTGAGGCGCCAGGAGTCGCCTTCGATGGAGACAATCTCAGCGTGGTGAAGGAGACGGTCGACCAGAGAGACGACGCAGGCCGCGTTGGGAAAAACCTCTCGCCATTCGGCGAACGGACGGTTGGTGGTGACCAGCGTGCTTTTGTTTTGATAGCGGCGCGAGATCAATTCGAACAGCAGATCGGCGTGCCGGTTGGAATAGGAGAGATATCCGACCTCGTCGATCACCAGCAGTTGTGGCCGGGCGTAGTGATGCAGACGGCGGCGCAAGGCGGAGTCGCTGTCCAGCGCGCAGAGATCGCCCAGGAGTTGGCCCGCGCTGGTGAACAGGACAGCATGTCCCTCGATCAGCGTTTGATGAGCGATGTTTTGCGCGATGGTCGACTTGCCGACGCCGTTCGGGCCGACGAGAACGACGTTGGTGGCGTCCTTGAGGAACTCAAGCGTCATCAGCGCGTCAATGGCGGCGCGGTCGCAGCGTTTCGGCCAGTTCCAATCGAAGTCGCAAAGCGGCTTGAAGCGACCGATATGGGCGGCGCGCAGCCGGCGTTCCAAGCCGCGGCGGGCTCGCTCCCGTTCCTCCCAGCCCAGCAGCGTATCGACCCAGGCCTCGCTGGCGATCTCGCTCCAGTGCGCCAGAAGTCCATGCAGATTGAGCGCGCCGGCGCGGGCGCGCCGCGTGTCGGGTTCAGTCATCTTGATCGTCCTTGAGCTGGTCATAGGTTTCGAGCGCGTGCGGCCGCACCGGCGCATCGCGGTCGCGCACATGCGCGGGCAGCGTCATGGCGACGGGTGGGGCGGCGCCTTGTTGTTCGCGGTGACGTTCGAGGGCGAGGCGCACGGCGTTCGGGTGCGGCACATCGCGCTCCAGCGCCTCGAGGATGGCGGCCTGCAATGCGGCGGCGTCGTACCGTTCGAGCAGACGCAGCAGAGCGGCGGTGATGGCGCCGAGATTGGATCCGCGTTCGGCAGCGCGCACGAGCAAGGCTTGGCTGGCCGGCGCGGCCTGGGCGAGGCGATCGTTGGCGCGATGCTGGCGCGCGGCGCGCTTTTCGTCGACCAGCGCCTGGACATGGACGGGTTCTTCGATCCGCGCCCCTTTGTCGTAGCTGCGTGGGTGACAGGCGAGCACCTTCACGCCATCGACGATGCGAACCTCGCGGGGATCGGCGAGTACGGTCAGCACGCGCCGGACGTGAGTGTGCGGCACGGAATAATCGTTCAGGTCGAACCGGACATAGGGCGTCTTGCCCACCGACACCGCGACCTGTTCGAGCAAGGGCGGCGGGGTGTCAGGCAGCGGGAGCAGGCGGGCTCTTTCCTCAACGAACACGTCCCGCACGGTGCGGTGGGGTTCGCCGGGACAGCGCCGGTCGGCGGCGGGGCCAAGGCTCCAGGCCTCTGCCTGGCCATTGAGGTCATCGAGATCGATAAATTCCCGGGCGGCGAAGAAGGCCTCGCGCACGTAACGGATGGCGCGTTCGACACGGCCCTTTTCGTTGCCCCGGGCGATCGCCACGGGGCGCGGTTCGTAGCGATATTGTCCGGCGAAGCCGAGCAAAGTGGGGTGGAAGCGGATCGCGTCGCCGCACCGTTCCAGCACCGCGCTCTTGAGATTGTCGTATAACAAAACGCGCGGCGCGCCGCCCCAGGCGGTGAAGGCCGCGACATGGCCGCGCAGAAAGTTCTCCATCCGGGCGTCCAGAAAGAAGCGCAGAAAAATTTGCCGCGAATGACTGAGCACCATGACGAAGGCCATCAGCGGACGCCGCGCGCGGCCGATCTGGAGATGGCCGAAGTGGCCCCAATCGACTTGTCCCTGTTCGCCCGGCAAGGTGAGCAGACGCAGATAGGCTTCGGCCTTCGGACGCGGCCGATAACAGGCGATGAGGTGGCGGAAGTGGTCGGGACGGCCCGGATAGCCGCGTTCGCGCACCATCCCATACAGACGGCTGGCCGTCAGCGACGGGAATACCTCAAGCGTCTGACGGATAAACGGCAGATAGGCGTCGATCGGCGATTTGCGTGGGGACCCAATCCTCGGCAGACCGGCTTGCGCCAGCACGCGCCGCACCACGTCGTGATGCACGCGCAACTGACGGGAGATCGTGCCGATGGCCCACTTCTCGGCGTGATAATAGCGCAGGATTTGCGCCTCGATATCAGGTGGCGTCACCATGGTCGCGTCCCATCCGGTTGTGTCGCGGCGCGCCGCGACGACCGACGCGGCGGCGCAAAAATCCCTGGCGGACGAGATCGGGACAGCGCCGGCCGCACCAGTGGCAGTGCGAGATCGGTCGCCGGGGTTCGACATCCGAGGTCGTTGCGTCGCTCGCGATCGTCGGCGAGCCGAACGACAGAAAATCACCGGGAGCCGGTGGGGGTGAACCCTGATGCGTCACGTTTTTGCATCGCGCCCGGTATCGGCGCGCGCGCTCGGCATGCGTGAACCGACCTCGGCGGCTGGCTTGGTAACGGGCTCCCGCCGCGCGCTGGCCACGCCGCCGTGCATGAGGGCCGCAATCCCCAGCGCAGTAAATCTGGCCGCGATCGCAACAGCTACAAATCAGCGCCTGGGCACGACACCCAGCGCACAGAAACAACCTCGCCGATCCAGCGTCGTCATGCTCGGATTGGCCGACGCCATGTGGACGAGCGCCCTGCTTTCCGCGATATTGATCGGACATGCGTGCCCGGCACGGTGTGGGGCACGGCGTCGAACAGAACCGCCAAGTCGAGATCGACGCCGTGCTTGTCCTTGAAAAGGCCAAGCTTACCCCAACATCCGCCGTGACGTCAGGACGCCATCACGCGCCGCCGCATCAACCTCAGCCACGCACCATCATCGTCTCGGCAAACCCAAAAGAAGCCGCCAAGCTCGCAACCGCGCCATCTATGCGCGGATTTTCACCGCCATCGACAACCTGAGGCCTCGAAAATTCATTGAGCTTTTGCAGCGGCGCGATCTCCGCAGCGTTTTCACACAGCCTGGACCCCTAGCGGACCGTTCCCGCGGCTTGGCCAACCTCAATCTAAGGCATCAATCCCGCAGCGCAGGTTTTGGGCCGCGCCTGGTCAGCGTCACCGATGATGATCTGATGATGAAATTTTGACGTTATCCTGATAACTTCCTGTTGACATGGGCCTCAGAGCATCTTACATGGAGAGCGTTGGCATCCCGCCAACGCTGGCTCAGTCGCCAGCCAAACTCAAACTGGAGCGGAAAAATGACCTCACAAAACAATGATGGACCCGCCGCCGGCTGCAGAGCCTAGGAGCGCGCATGGATCATTCTCTCTAAGCCTTACAGATGGGTGAGAACTGAATAGGAGAGCCGCTCCTTTACTTAGCTAAAGGGCGGGCATTCTAACGAGACGTCTGCTTCCATCTCCTCAGATGGTTAGTTGCCACTGGGACATCGGACCGGATCGTTGGAATTACAAGGAAGCAGGCGGAAGGCCGATGTTTCGATGCCCGAAGGAGGGGCTCAATGAAACGTCGGATAAAAGTTGGTGAGGAGTTTGAGATCACCGGCGAGGTGAAGCTCATCGAGGCCAAGTCTCGTGCGGCGCTCACCGTGTTCTCGCTGGTGATTGGCAGCATGCTCCTCCTCGGGGCGGCAGCGTATGGCGTTATGAATAAGGACTTCTCCCTATTGTCCGCGTTATGGGCGGTGGAGGGTCCCGCTTTCGGCGCAATCGCGGCCTATTATTATAAGCAGAGCCACAGCTAATGAATTGGCGCTGCCGGACCTATTCAAACCGCCGGCATTAGGTCGGCGGTTTCTTCTTAGGAGAAACACTAATGGCGAACAGACGTGTTCAAATGGACCTCTCAGAAAGGTCCTTTGAACGACTAACAAAACTAAAGGAGGAGCTAGAAGCGTCTTCCTATACAGAGGTCATGAAAGATGCTCTCCGGCTTCTTGAGTATGTTCTCAGCTTGGAGGTCTCTGGCGCCAAATTTATGGTTGCCAAAGAAGGAAGCATGCCTGTCGAAGTGAAGATTTTCTGATGGCACGCGCCCCTACGCGCGCGCCATCAGCTCATCAAATTCATGGTATCTAGAGATTTTGCACCTACTTACACTTTATGGGCCCCAGCTATTTGCGGGTGGAGGCACGGCAACACAACGGCCGGGGGGCCAAAGCCGCGCTCTCGCGCGGTATAGGGGTGCTCCTGATTCGGGCGCCAAAGGCCGCATCTGGCGCATTCCGGAATCGGCGGTCGTCTTCATTTAGACCCTCTAAGCAGGGATCAGGCCGCAGGCGGCGCGCCGGTGCGGACGATCGTCCCGACATGCTCGACGGGCGTTCGCTGGACTCTGCCGGAGAAACTATTGTCCTCGGCTCGCGGCGCCGTCCAACCAAACGGTCTCGGATTTCGGATCAAAAACGACTGTTCCGAAGATTTGAAGAAAGGACGCTCCGAGCTGCGCCGCCGGGGCGGTCATCGCTCCGATGCCTCCGCATCCGTTCGACCGCTTCAAAATCAGGTGGAAGTTATCCGTTTCCAGTATCGGTTTTGCTTGATCCGTTTCGATAAAAAGGGAGCGGTTTTTTACCGTGTAGACCCGCCGGCTCTCGCGGCCCTCGCATGTTGAGACGCTTATATCGGCGGACCTCTCTAGTTTTATTCCGGCGTCGACAAGTCGTTCGTAGAGCGCCTCGTTGATATCGACGGAGTGTGCATAAACGATGTCATCATAGCCGGTGTCTATTTGGGCCCAGGTGCGAACCTCCCCCAGGCGTATGAAGACCACCGGAACATTCGGCAGCTCACTGCGTATGCTTGAATGATTGGAAGAAAAGAAGCCGTTTTGAACGATAGGAATGAGGCCATGCGCGCGCAGCGCATTGGATTGGCAGGGTTGAGCGCCCAGAAAAACCGTATGTCCGGTAATTTGCACGCTGAGGAGAGACAGGAAGTCGGCGCCTATGACGCCAACCTGCCTTTCCGGCGGCTGGAGTGGCAGGTCATAGCGCCTGAGATCGAAATCGCCGCGCTGAAAATTTGGAAGCGAAATGGCCGCGGCCCTTACCGACCCGTTCGAGGCCGTGAACACACTTGCCGACAATGAGCTCCTTGTTGCGCCATAGTCCAAAAGGAACGGGCCCGAAACACCATCGGCGCTGAGCCCGATATAGGGAGATGCGCCACCCGGCACGGCGCTTCTCTCATAGCGGCGTCCCTCGCAGAGAGCCTGGCGGTCGCGGTCTGCGGTCTTCACGAAGGTCGCAACGGCAAGCACTGCGATTGCTAAGATCGAGAGACATGCTTTCCTGACGATAGCCATGTGTTCCGCTAAGCTCGCCGTTTGCGGGCCTCTCAATCGCAAATGTTTCGGCGAGCAGCTAGACCCTTGAGCGGGGTCCGAAGCGTCGGATTTCGACCTCAGTTCCGCGGCGCGCCGGTGTGGACGATCGTCCCGACATGCTCGCCGCGCAGCGCGGCGGTCAGCCGGCCCGGAACCAGACCGTTCACGACCTGCACATGCTCGATGTGGCGCGCCGTCGCCATGACCTCGAGCAGCGCGCGGTCGAAGGGCAGCGGGCCCTCGGATTTTGCGAGCTCCGTGTAGCGCGCCTCGCGCAGCAATTTCGCCTTGTCGCCGCCGGGACCCTTGGGGTCGGCCGTGTAGACGCCGTCGACATCCTCGACGATCGTGAGACCGGCGGCGCCGAGCGCGTCCGCCAGCAGAAAGGCGCCGGTGTCGGCCCGGTGCGTCGGGATGCGCGAGGTCGGAAACTCGTGATGGTGATAGGGCGGAAAGGCGCTGCCCACGACCGCGCGCGCCATCGACAGGTGGATGGAGAGCCGGCTCGCGATGGTCGGATGCTCGACGTAGGAGACGCCCTCGGGTGCAAGCAGCGAGGCGAGCATATGGCCGTTCTGGCCGGCCTCGCTCGCCGCGAGCGGGGCGAGCGATCCGACCGGCAGGCCGAGATCGAGGCCGACGCTGTAAAGGTGGCGGGCGCGCACGCCGGCGCCGGTTAGGATGAGCAGCCGGTGCTCGGGGAGAAGCTTACGAATCTCCTCGACAAGCGGCAGGATCGCATCGGCGCCGCGATCCATGATCGAGCGGCCGCCGATTTTGACGACCTGCAGCCAAGGCAGGAGCCGGATCGGCCGCCGGCCGGCGACGGGACGGGTCAGATCGCTGTCCAGCAGGGTCTGGCGCGCGAGCGGCGAGGCGACGTGCTTGATGCTGTCGGCGGGGTGGGACATGGGTCGGATCTCTAGCTCGCGGTGATGAGGGTGCCGACGTGCTCGCCGTTGAGCGCGCGGGTCAGAGCGCCGGGAACGAGGCCGTTGATGACTTGCGCCTCGCGGACGTGCCGCGCCGCTTTGAGCAGATCGAGCATCGGAAACTCGAGGATCGAGTCGTGCAGGCCACGCGCCTTCATCTCGTCGACGGAGATTTTCGGGATGAACTTGGCATTCTTGTGGGTCTTGGGATTGGCCGTGAACAGCCCGTCCTCGTCCTTAACGAAGATCACCGCCTTGCAGCCGAACTGCTCGGCCAGAAGGAAGCAGCCGGCGTCGGTGCGATAGGGCGGGATCACGCCCTCGGGCGCCGGGCGCATCCAGAGATCGTATGGCGGCATGCCGCTGAACACGACCGCGTTCACCTCGGCGAGGTAGAGCGGCACGGCCGAGAGCCCCGCGCTGCTGACCGCGGAAATGCCGTGCTTGGCGAGAAGCTGCCCCAGCATCACGGCGTTCTGATCGGCGACCGAGGCGCCGAGCTGCGAGAGCACGCCCGCCGGCAGGCCGAGCCCCGCCGCGATCGAGTAGAGATGCCGCGCCCGTGTGCCCGCGCCGGTGCCAATCAGCAGCTGATGGCTCTTCCTGGCGGCGACGATCTCTTCGACGAGCGGGTAGACGGCCGAACGGCCGCGGTCGATGACGCTCTGCCCGCCGATCTTGATTACCGTCGCATCCGGGAGAATCCGGTAGTCGGCCGACTTCTCCGCGGCCGCAAGAAGCTCCGGGTCGGTCAGCGACCGCTGCATGAGGAGCGCCTCGAGCTCCGCCGTCGTGTTCGCCATGGGGCTGGCCTTTCGTCGCTCCGGTGCTGCGTTTCCGCAAATCACATAAGATCGAAAAAGTCGCGCAGCAAGCAGCGGCGTCATTACCCCGACAGATTTTTTGCGGAGCCGTTCGCTATTTCGATGACAACACGCCTTCGCTGGCTCTAACAGGATAGAATAGTGTGATTAACTTTTGTGCATCGGAAGCAATCTCGAGCCGCTATGCTGTGCGGAGAACGTGGGCGGGCCAGTGCGAGGCCCACGCGTCGCGCCGCGAAACGCGGATGTTGCGTCGCGCAACGCGGATGTGGTCACGCGCAACGAAAAGGCCCCGCCGCGCAACGCGGAGCTGCGCGGGCGAAATCCCGCGGACCTCGGCTCAGCTCACGCCGCGCGGTTCGGAAGGTTTCGCAGGGAGACCTCGATGTCGTTCCGCCACCGACGCAGCTTTTTCGACCACTCCCCATCGCGCCTTGCGTCCTGGTCCGTAGCGCTCCGCTGGATCGCGGCCGTCACGACCTCGAGCTCCTCGCGCAGCAAAAGCCCGCGCGTCGCAAGCCAGTTTTCGACGGCGTCCGTCATATCGGTCTCCTCCGTCAGACGATCTTCTGTTCAGACTATACAACGCGAAAAAGTTGAGATTAGGGCGACCCGCGGCGGGACGGTGGGAGCTTGGCCATTGAGGCGGCGGGGGTTTCTGCGCCCGCCCAACTCCGGCTGCGCCGGTCTCAGGCGCTAAAGCCCTGGACGCGGCGCGCGGCAACGACTAAGCAGCGGCGCCCCCCATAAAAAGGACATGCGCCGCCCATGACGACAAGGATCGACCAGCGCTTCGCAAAACTGAAAGCCGAAGGGCGGGCGGGACTCGTCACTTTTGTCATGGCGGGCGATCCCGATCTCGGGACCTCGCTCGAAATTCTGAGGAGCCTGCCCGCGGCCGGCGCCGATGTGATCGAGGTGGGGATGCCCTTCACCGATCCGATGGCGGACGGACCGGCCATTCAGGCTGCGGGCCTGCGCGCGCTGAAAAGCGGCGCGACGCTCAAGAAGACGCTCGATCTCGTCAAAAGCTTTCGCGCCGCGGATGCGACGACGCCGATCGTTCTGATGGGCTATTACAATCCGATCTATGTCTACGGCGTGGAGCGCTTTCTCAAGGCCGCGAAGGAGGCGGGCGTCGACGGGCTGATCGTCGTCGATCTGCCGCCCGAGGAGGACGACGAGCTGTGCCTGCCGGCCCGCGCCGCGGGGCTGAACTTCATCCGCCTCGCGACGCCGACGACGGACGACAAGCGCCTTCCCAAGGTCCTCGAAAACACGAGCGGATTCGTTTATTATGTTTCTTTGACGGGGATCACCGGAGCGGCGCTCGCCGATTATTCCGGCGTCGAGGCGGCTGTGACGCGCATCAAGCGCCACACCGACCTGCCGATCGCGGTGGGCTTCGGCGTGAAGACGGCGGAAGGCGCAGCGGCCGTTGCGCGCGCAGCCGACGGCGTCGTGGTCGGCACCGCGCTCGTCAACGCGCTGAGGGGAACGCTCGACGCCGAAAACCGGGCCGCGCCGCAAACCGTCGCCGCGGTCTCGCAGCTGGTCACGGAGCTCGCGGGCGCAGCCCACGGCGCCCGCAGCGCCCAGAACGCCCTGCCCGGCTGGCTGCGCCGGATCTTCGGGAGCCTCGCGCCATGAACTGGTATTCGAACGTCGTTCCGCCGAAGATCAAAGCGATCCTCAAGCGCGAGGCGCCCGACAATCTCTGGGTCAAATGTCCGGAGAGCGGTCAGCTCGTCAATCACAAGGACATCGAGGCCAATCTCTTCGTCATTCCGGGCTCGGGCTATCACATGCGCTGTCCGGTCGAGATCAGGCTTCAAAGCCTCTTCGACAATGGCGCCTTCGAGGAGCCTCCGACCCCGGAAGTGCCGACCGATCCGCTAAAGTTCCGCGACATCAAGCGCTATATCGACAAGCTCAAGGAATATCGGGTCAAGACTAATCGGCCGGACGCGGTGACGATCGCCGTCGGGCGCCTGCACGACATTCCGGTGACGGTAGCGGTGCAGGACTTCGAGTTCATGGGCGGCTCGCTCGGCATGGCGGCTGGTGAAGCGATCGTCTCCGCCGCGACGCTCGCGCTCGAGAAGCGCACGCCCTTCATCATCTTCACGGCTTCCGGCGGCGCGCGCATGCAGGAGGGCATGTTCTCGCTGATGCAGATGCCGCGCACGACGATCGCGGTGCAAAGGCTGCGCAAGGCGCGCCTGCCTTATATTGTCGTGTTGACCAATCCGACGACGGGCGGCGTCACGGCCTCCTATGCGATGCTGGGCGACGTTCAGATCGCCGAGCCCGGCGCGATCATCGGCTTCGCCGGCGCGCGCGTCATCGAGCAGACGATCCGCGAGAAGCTGCCTTCCGGCTTCCAGCGCGCGGAATATCTCAAGGATCACGGCATGGTCGACATGGTCTTGCCGCGTCAAGAACTGCGCGACACGCTGGGGCGGCTTTGCAGCCTGCTGACGCGCTCGCCCGCGCCGCGCCAGCCCGTCGCGGCTTGAGCAGGATTTCCAGGGAGTGGGAACCGGTTTTGTATGAAAATCCTGCTTGAACAAGAGACGCTATGCGGAGATTCGTTGGTCCGCCAACGAATCTCCGCATAGAGGCTCGGAGCCTCGCGCGCAAATGGATCAGCACGACGCGGTCCTGTCGCGCCTTCTCGATCTGCATCCCAAAAAAATCGACCTGTCGCTCGGGCGCGTCGAACGCCTGCTCGAAGCGCTGGGGCGCCCCGATCTGACGCTGCCGCCGACGATTTACGTCGCCGGCACGAACGGCAAGGGCTCAACGCTCGCCTTCCTGCGCGCGATGCTCGAAGCCAGAGGCGCGCGCGTCCATGTCTACACCTCGCCGCATCTGCTGCGCTTCAACGAACGCATAAGGCTTGGCGCCGAGGGCGGCGGCAAGCTCGTCGACGACGCGGCGCTGCGTGAGGCGCTGGAGACTTGCGAAAGGGCCAATGGCCGGCAGTCGATTACTTTCTTCGAGATCACCACCGCCGCGGCATTTCTCCTGTTCTCTCGAACGCAAGCCGACTGGCTCCTGCTCGAAACGGGGCTCGGCGGCCGCTACGACGCGACCAATGTGATCAGCGCCCCGAAGGCGACCATCGTCACCTCCATCTCGCTCGATCACCCGGAATTCCTGGGGGAAACGGTCGAGAAGATCGCGATGGAGAAGGCAGGCATCTTCAAGCCCGGAGCGCCGGCCGTCATCGGCTTCCAGCGCGACGCGGCCCGCAACGTGCTCGAGCGACAGGCGCGGCGCGTCGGCGCGCCGGTCGCGATCGCGGGAGAGGATTTCCACATCTACGAGGAGAGCGGCCGCCTCGTCTTCGAGGACGCGCGCGGGCTCCTGGATCTGCCCGCCCCGCGCTTGCAGGGCCGTCACCAGCACGAGAACGCCGCCGCGGCCGTCGCCGCGCTGCGCGCGATCGATCCCGATTTTCCGTCGAGGGCTTTCGAGGCCGGTTTGCTCAAGGCCGAATGGCCGGCGCGGCTGCAGCGCCTTTCGCGCGGACGTCTCGTCGACGCGGCGCCGCCGGGCTCGGAAATCTGGATCGACGGCGGCCATAACGAGGACGGCGGACGCGTGCTCGCCGAGGCCATGGCGGAGTTCGAGGAAAGAGACGCGCGCCCGCTCGCTCTCGTCTGCGGCGCGCAGACGACGAAGGACGTGCGCGCCATGCTGCGGCATTTCGTGGGATTGGCGCGCGAGGTCATCGCCGTCCCTGTCGAAGGCGAGCACATCTGCTGGCCGCCGGAGGAGATTGCAGCGGCGGCGCAAGCGATGGGCGTCTCCGCCCGGCCGGCGCATAGCCTCGAGCGCGCCGTCGAGATGCTCGCCTCCACGGCTTTCGAGCGGGCGCCGCGCGTGCTGATCGCCGGCTCCCTTTATCTCGCCGCTAGCGCCCTCGCCTTCAACGGCTCGCGAATCGAGTGAGCGCGGCCTTGGGATTTGTTGTAGAAACCGCCGGTCCCCCCGATTTGGCGGGGGTTTTGGGCGAACCCGCATGACCTTGATGCTCGCCAGCGTGCTCTCGAGCGCGGAGGCCGAAACCGCCGTCGCCTGCGGCGCCGACATCATCGACTGCAAGGACGCCAGGCGCGGCGCGCTCGGCGCGCTGCCGCTCGACGAGGTCGCCAAGATCGTCTCCCTCGTCGCGAAGCGGCGCCCCGTCAGCACGGTCGTCGAACTGCCGCACGACGTTTCGCAAGCCCGCGCGGCGATCGAAGCGGCGGCCGCGACGGGCGTCGACTTCGTCAAATTCGCGCTGCCGATGACGCCAGATCTTCGCGAGGTCGTCGACGCGCTCGCCCCGCTTTGTTCGAGAATCCGTCTCGTCGCCGTGCTCTTCGCGGATCTCTCCCCCGATCTCGGCGTGCTGCCGGTGCTGGCGCGCGCGGGCTTCCACGGCGTGATGCTCGACACCGCACACAAGGGCAAGGGACGCCTGCTCGACTATGTTGGCGTCGGCGCGCTCGGCGACTTCGTATCGCGGGCGCGCGCGCTCGGCCTCTCCTGCGGGCTCGCCGGCTCGCTCGAGGCGCCCGACGCGCCGCGCCTTCTCGTGTTCGAGCCCGACGTGCTCGGCTTTCGCGGCGCGCTATGCGCGGCGGGCGAGCGCCAGAACGCGCTTTCGGCCGAGGCGGTGACGCTGATGCGCGAAATGATCCGCCGCCCGCATCCGGCGCCGCGCTATGGCGAGGTCGACCACGTCTTCGTGCGCAATCTTGTCATGCCGGTGGAGATCGGCGCCTATGGCCACGAGCACGGCCATCAGCAGCGCGTGCGCTTCACGATTGAGGCCGAGGTCTATCGCGACATCGGCCCGGACGACATGCGCGCCGTGTTCTCCTACGACGTGATCACCGACGCAATCCGCATCGTGCTCGCCGCCGGCCATTACGAGCTCGTCGAGACTGTGGCGGAGCGCATCGCCGAGAGCGTGCTGCTGCACGACCGCGTGCGCGCGATAGAGATCTGCATCGAGAAGCTCGACGTCGCGCCGCCGGCTTCCGTCGGCGTGCGCATCAAGCGCGAACGCGCCCACCACGCGACGCAAAGCGCGGGGCATCGCGCCAAGACCGGCGCATGAGGTCGCTCGTCGCGAAGATCGGCGGGAGCCTGTGGCGCTCGCCGCTGCTTCCAAGATGGATCGCGGCGCTCGCCGCCTGGCCCGGTCCGATCTGCATCGTGCCCGGCGGCGGCCCCTTCGCCGATGCGGTGCGCGCGGCGCAAGGCCCAATGCGCTTTTCTGAGCGCGCCGCGCATGAAATGGCCCTGCTGGCCATGGAGCAATATGGGATCGCGCTCTGCGATCTCTTCAGCGGCCTCGCCTTGGCGGCGACGCCGCGGGAGGCCGCCGCTCTGCGCGCGCAAGGCCGAACGCCCGTCTGGCGCCCCCGCGCCATGGCGCTCGAGGCCGGGCTTCCGGCGGGCTGGGACGTGACCTCGGACAGCCTCGCCGCCTGGTATGCGCGAGAAAGCGGAGCGTCCCGGCTCCTCATGATCAAGAGCGTCGACGCCGACTGCGCGAGCGATGCAGAGAGCCTCGTCGACCCGCGCTTCTCCGAATACGCCCACGGACTGAGCGTCTTCCTGCTCGGCCCAAAGCACGTCGATGAAGCGGAAGCGCAACTTCCGTTGGGCGACATCCCCTGGCGAAGCGCCGCGCTCGCCCCCCACAGAGGCGAGAGGCTTTCGCTCCCCTCTTGAGCGCGATGGACGCGTCTTTCCGCGCGCGCAGCCTGAGACCGACGCGCACGACCCTCCGCCAGGCGTCTCCCTTCCGCACGCGCGTCTCGCCGCAGGCAAGCCGCATTTGGAGCGGTTCGCGCGTGACCCTCAGGCCCTCGAGCTCTTGCGAATCCGCCGCGGTTTTCGATGAAACAACCGGCCAAAGGGGCGCCGTACGTACACCTTTTAACAGACAATTAAGAATTCGCTTAGCTATTCGTTAACGGACAGGCTTAGGCCTCCCCGAATAATTAGCCCGACTTCGCCAACTGAGGCGGCGCGTGCAGGTTAAGTGATTGGAATCCTTCGAGCCGAACATTAAAGGTCGGCACTACGGGAGGTTTTGGATCAGGCGGCGGCGGGAGCGGCGATCTTGGGCGGGGGCTGCCCTGGCAGGTGAAGCTGCAACCGCTGCAGCAGCAGCTTGTGATCGTCTTCTGGCTCCGTGTAGCGCGACAGGACGACGAGTTGGCCGTCCGTCGTCGGCAGCTCCACGTCGATCATCTGCACGCCCGCGAACTTTTCCAAGACGGCGCGCGGCGTCAGCCCCGGGGCCAGCGCCTTCAGGCGCTGCTTCAGCGACACTTGCAGGCAATAGGCCAGAAACGCGATGAAGATGTGCGCCTCGATGCGCGCGTCGAGCTGATGATGGATGGGTCGGATCGCCAGGTCGCCCTTCAATTCCTTGAACGCCTGCTCGATCTCGACCAATTGCAGATACATGCGCCACAGCTCTTCCGGCGCGCCGCCGCCGATGTTGGAGCGCAACAGATAGCTGCCCTCGCGGCGGCGCGCCTGGCGCAGCTTCTTGCGATCGAGCGCGAAGCGGAAGGTCTCCGCCGTCACCGGCTGATCCTTCGCCGGCGTCTCGATCCTCATCAACCCATAAGCGCGGCCTGCTTCTTTTCTCGCCGCGCCGAGCTTCATCAGCAGTTCGTCGCGCGTCAGATCCTGCTGTTGCAACTCGCGCAGACGCCGGATCAGCTTGCGCAGACGGCGGTTGCGCATGGCGCTCTCCTTGGCGCGGCGCCCGTCGCTGCGCGCAAGAACGTAAGTCTCGTTCTCATGTTCGACGAGCTTCACACGCACGCTGGCGCGCGCTTTCTCCCAGGGCTTGGCGATGAAGGCTTTCTCCAGCTTGGTCAGCCGGCCGCGCGGCGTCCCGACGAGATAGCGAACCGGCGGGTCGGCCGCGCGCATCTCGGCCAGAACCTCCTCGGTCGGAATGCCGCGATCCATGATCCAGATGCGCTTGGCCTTGCCGTATTGGCCTTCGATCTTGGCCAGGAACGCCTTCAGCGTGGTCTTGTCGGAGGTGTTCCCGTCCATGACCTCATAGGCGAGCGGAAAGCCCTGCGGCGTCACGATCAGGGCGATGACGACCTGCACACAGTCGGGACGCTTGTCGCGGCTGTAGCCGAACTTGCGCTTGCTCTCGCCTTCCGGCGGATCGCTCTCGAAGTAGGTGCTGGTGAGATCGTAAAGCAGCACCTCGAAATCGGCGCCGAACATGTCCTTCCAGCGCTGCTGCAGGTAGGAGAACAGCGCCTGCTTGTGCGCGGCGAGCTTGTCGAGGCAGCGATAGAGCGTGCTCGGCTGCACGAGCGACATGTCTTCGCCCAAGAGATCGCCCATCGCGCTTTGCTCGAACCAATGCCGATGCAGGCGCCATTCGCTTCCCGGCGAGATCAGCTGATAGGCGGTGAGCGTCTTGAGCACGTTGAGCCAGCTCGTTCCCTCCCGCGAGGGCGCAAGACGCGGCGTAAAGAACGCGTCGAGCCGCAGCTGATCCCACAACAGCATCGCCAGCCAGCAAGCGCCCCATTGTCGCGGCCGTCGCAGACGCATCTCGCTCAGACGAACCGAGACGACGTCGCAGTCGAGAACGGGCGCCGCGCGATCTTCCGGAAACAGCGCCATCTGCCGCGACTGCGCGGCGTCCGCGTCGAAAACCTGGATCGCCTTGCTCCACGCGGCTTTCTCGCTGTCGTTGATCTCCCCCAGATAGAGAACTTGCCGCTGCGCCACCCGGCCGTCGTGCAGTCGACGGTTCTCCACCACCGACCACGAACGATGCTCCTTGCCGTCCTTGCAGCGAATCTTGTGGCGCAAAAACATGACGCAGGACTCGCGCCTCTCCCGCCCGCGCACAAGGGCCTTGGTCGGCACTACAAGCCCTTCTCAACTCCGCGCCTACACAGAAACAATGCATTAGACCCCAAAACCGCGCCGAAAATCGTATATATCCACACCAGTTGGCGAAGTCGGGTTAGGCTTAATCATTTCTTAAGACGCGCTGTTCTATGTTTGCATTCGCGTTCAACTTCGAACGACGAAGGCGTCAATAGCAGCGAGGCCGCAACCGCGCCTTCCTCGTCGTATTGCGCTCGGCGTGAGCTCTCGCCGGAGCATCGGATGCCGTCGTCTTGGTGGAAGGGTCGAGCAGTTGCGTGTCGGGCTTCCGAAATCGCGCTCGAGCATTCCGCCATCCGTGTCGTCCGGTCAGGCGATGAAGTCTTGAGGATGGAGAAAGGCATGACGGCTCTCTTATCGAAGCGCATGTTGGGTCTTGTGGGCTTTACGATCGCCTTCTCCGTCGGAGGCTCGATCGGCGCGAAAGCCGAGCGCCCGATCGGCGTCGCCTCCGCCGTGCGCCCGGTCGTCGAGCAGGTCGGCGCGCCGACCGAAGACGAGGTCAAAATCGGCGACGCCGTCTTCATGAACGAAGCGATCAAGACGGGCCCGATGGGCGCGGCCACCGTCGCCTTCACGGATGACGCGAGATTGACGATCAATGCGGCCTCCCGAGCCGTCCTGTCGTCCTTCATCTTCGCCGACGCCAAGCGCTATTCCAGCGCGACCTTCCATCTGGCGAAGGGCTCCTTCCAATTCGCGCCCGGCCACTCAGAAAGCCGGGCCTATATTTTCAAGTCTCCGGCGGCGGTGCTGACGGTGCGCGGCGCGACCTTCGACGCCGACGTCACCGATCGGAAGACGGTCGTGCATATTCTGTCGGGCGGAGCCGAGCTTTGCCGGCGCGGCGCCGTGGCGGGGCTCATGCTGAGAAAAGATGGCATTGACGACGTGAGGGAAAGAAACCTCATCGCCTTCTCGAAGGCCCCGCCCTTCGTGCCCAGGGACGATGCGTGCCACCACGGGCCCCAATGCTTGCTGCTCGCGCCCGGCGACACGATGGCTATGTCCCTGGACGACGACGGATGCGTTCCGACAGCCATCCTTCCGCTCGTGAGCAATCGTGTGATCACTTACGTTCCGCCGCCGCCGCCCGTGACTCCGCACTAAGGGCCCGTGCAGGAATAATTGAATCGAAACGCGCGGCGACGGGATTCCGATTTTGCGGCGTCGATCGTATGAAGCGTCATGATCGACGAGGGATTGATTCGGCGACGCTTTGAAGCGCTTTCGCCGCATCTGGACGAACGTCGCCGGCGGTTGTTCGCGGCGACGACGGTGCAGGAAATCGGTCGTGGCGGGATCGCGGCGGTGTCGCGGATCACCGGGATGGCGGCATCCACGATTGGACGCGGGCTAAAGGAGCTTTCGGCGCAAGCGCCGCCTTTGGCCGTGGGCCGGGTGCGACGGTCGGGCGCCGGCCGCAAGCCGCTGACGAAGAAAGATGCGACGCTCGTGCGCGACCTGCTCGCCCTCATCGCGCCAGACGAGCGCGGCGATCCGATGTCGCCTTTGCGCTGGACTTGCAAGAGCTTGCGCCGGCTGGCCGACGAGCTGAGGAAGCTCGGGCATAAGGTCAGCCATCGCATGGTCGGGAAGATCCTTAAGGAGCTGGGCTACAGCCTGCAAGCCAACAGCAAGACGCGCGAGGGCTCGGATCACGAGGATCGAGACGCGCAGTTTGCGCACCTCAATGAAAAGGTGAGCGCCGCGCTCGCCGCCAACGAGCCGGTGATCTCGGTCGACGCCAAGAAGAAGGAGCTCGTCGGCGACTTCAAGAACAATGGGCGCGAATGGCGCGCGAAGGGCTCGCCCGAGGAAGTTCGCGTTCATGATTTTCTGATCAAGGAGCTCGGGCGCGCGACACCCTACGGCGTTTACGATCTCGCGGACAACGCAGGCTGGGTGAGCGTCGGCATGAGCTGCGACACCGCGGCGTTTGCGGTTGCGACGATCAGAAGATGGTGGCTCGAGATTGGGCGGCTGCGCTATCCTGGCGCAACGCGTCTCGTCATCACGGCGGACGGCGGCGGATCGAATGGCTCACGCGTGCGCTTGTGGAAGCTGATGCTCCAGCGCCTCGCCGACGAACTCGGTCTCGCTATCGAGGTCCATCATTTTCCGCCCGGGACCAGCAAGTGGAACAAGATCGAGCACCGGCTGTTCTCCTTCATCAGCATGAACTGGCGCGCCACGCCGCTCGTCACCTATCAGGTGATCATCGACATGATCTCCTCGACAACGACGAAAACCGGGTTGAAGGTTCATTGCGAACTGGACGCCAACGAATACCAGAAAGGCGTAACCGTCTCCGATGAGCAAATGGCCGCCCTCAACATCGAGCGCGACCATTTTCACGGCGAGTGGAACTACACCATCAAGACAAGCAGCGACCGCTCAAATGAAGCGGTAATTTAGGCACAGGCTCTAAGAACCGACCGACGGGCTCGCCTGCCTAAAATTAAAGCAGCTTGCCCGGATTGAGCACGCCCTTGGGGTCCAGCGCCGCCTTGATCGCCCGCATTGCGGCGAGCGCGGTCGGATCCTTCGTCTCGCGCAACAAGTCGCGCTTGACCTGACCAATCCCGTGCTCGGCCGAAATCGAGCCCTTGAGCGAGGCGACGAGCCCGTGGACGGCGGCGTTGACCTCGGCGCGGCGGGCGAGAAAGGCCTGCTTCTCCATCTCGACCGGCTGCGAGATGTTGTAATGGATGTTGCCGTCGCCCAAATGGCCGAAGGGCACCGGTCGCGCGCCGGGAACGAGCGCCGCGACGCGACGCGCCGCTTCCTCGAGGAAGCCCGGAATGGCGTTCAGCGGCAAGGACACGTCGTGCTTGATCGAGCCGCCTTCCCGCCGCTGCACCTCCGACATCGCTTCGCGCAGGCGCCAAAAGTCGGCGCGCCGGGCGAGCGAATCGGCGATCGACGCGTCAAGCGCAAGGCCCAGATTCGTCGCCTCCTCCAGAAGATCGACGACCTTTGCGCGCAGCGCTTCCTCATCTTCCTGCGCAGCGAATTCGACGAGCGCATACCAGGGGTAGGCGCGCGTAAAAGGATCGCGCGCCGGCTTCGCGTGCTTGAGCACGAACTCGACGCCGATGCGCGGCAGCAGCTCGAAGGCCTCAAGAAAGGCGCCGAGCCGCGACTTGCAACGCTCGAGCAGCCGCAGCGCCGCTCGCGGATCGCTCAACGCGACGAGGGTCGCGACGCGGGCGCTGCGTAGCGGAAACAACTTCAGCGTCGCCGCGGTGATGACGCCGAGCGTCCCTTCCGAGCCGATCATCAGCCGCGTGAGGTCATACCCCGTGTTGTCCTTGCGCAGCGTCGAGAGCGTCGAGAGCACGCGCCCGTCCGCCAGCACGGCCTCGACGCCGAGCGTCAGATCGCGCGCCGAGCCATAGGCCAGCACATGCACGCCGCCGGCGTTCGTCGCGAGATTGCCGCCGATCGTGCAGGAGCCTTCCGAGGCGAGAGACAGCGGAAAATAGCGGTTGACGGAGTGCGCCGCCTCCTGGGCGCGCGCCAAGGTCACGCCGGCTTCCAGCGTCATGGCATCCGAATCAGCATCGAGCTCGCGGATGCGATCGAGCTTCCTGAGGGAGATGAGGACTTGCGCGCCCGAGGCGTTCGGAGTCTGGCCGCCGACAAGGCCGGTGTTGCCGCCCTGCGGAACGACGCCGACGCCGCGCTCGTTGCAGAGCGCAAGGAGCTCGGCGACTTCAAAAACGGTTTTGGGAAACACCGCAGCGAGAGCGCAGCCTGAATAATCGCCGCGAGGCTCTTGCATCAACGCGTTGGACGAATCGGGCCGCGCGAGGACATTGTCGTTGCCGACGATCGCCGCGAAGCGGGCGAGCAGATCCATCGCGCCTTTCCGCTTACGTCGAACCTCCAGCGAAGCTTAGCGCGCTTCGCTTCCGGCTCGCCCCGCTGATTCGTCTCAGCGCTGGCGGAAGCGGTCTCTACGCTTGGCGTAGACGTAGACGGCCTTTTTGGCGGGCCGACGGGCGAGGACGACACTGCACAGAGTGGCAGCGATCAGCGCAGTCAACATGACCATCTCCTTCCAGATTAGTGAGAAAGCCAGGGACTTTCCCATTCACGCTGGACTATGACGCAAATGCTATGCCTGTTTTTTCATAGCGGCAAGCGGAATTCAGAAGGCCTTCCCAAGATTGCCGTCCGCTGTGACCTTTCTGTCACATGGTCCGTCGGAAAGCCTTTCCAACCCCTTAAGTGGACGCCCCAATTGTGGCCGAACCGTGCGCAGAGCGCTCGCGGACCGCAGCGCGCCATGATCGCGACCGCCGTCCTGGAGCCCGCGAACGCTCTCATTGGCGCGTACGTTTACTGTGCCTTCACCGGGCGACTTTTCACGCGTCCTTGTCGAACCAGATAATCTCTATCGGCGCATTCAGTCGCCATCCGATCTATCGGCTCCGCCAATGCTGACGCCTTTCTCCCCCTCGAGTAGTTCAGCCAAGGTTCCGCCCGTCGATTTCGCTTCGCTGGGCGAGAGCCTATCTGAAACTTTCCCAGGCTTCCGGGAACGTCCGCCGTGGATAGGCTGCGATCTGCAGACGCTACGCAATTTCTTGCGCGGCGGCGCGGAGGAGCTTTCCGGCGGCGAACGCCTATGGCTCGCCTTGCCGGACGGCGACAGACTGGCGGCGCGGCTCGACCGGCCGACAGATGGAGAGCCGACGAGCCCGCTGATCGTACTCGTGCACGGTCTCGCGGGGTGCGAATCGAGTCACGACACAGTGGCGACGGCGCGTCATCTCGTAAGCGAAGGCTGGAGCGTGCTGCGGCTGAACCTGCGCGGCTCCCTGCCTTCGCGTCCCACGTCCGCCGGCCGCTATCACGCCGGCAAGACCGAAGATCTGGAGGCGGCGCTGCGCGCGCTTCCGCCAAAGCTTGCGGAGCGCGGCATTCTCCTCGTCGGCCATTCGCTCGGCGGCAATCTCGTGCTGAAATTCATGGGCGAGGGCGGCTATGGACTGCCCGTGCTGGCGTCGGCGGCGATCTCGACGCCGCTCGATCTCGCGGCGACCTGCGCGCGCATGATGGAGCCGCGCAATCTCGCCTATCACCGCCATATGCTGCGGGCGATGAAAGTCGAGGCGCTGGCCGATAGCGCGTCGCTGACGAGCGCCGAGCGGGCGACGATCGCCTCCGTGCGCAACGTCTATGAGTTCGACGACAAATTCGTCGCCCCGCATTTCGGCTACCGCGACGCGCCCGATTATTACGAAGCCAATCGCTCGGGGCGTTTTCTTGCCGGCATAAAGATACCGACTCTGGTCGTGCACGCCTTGGACGACCCGTGGATTCCCTCCGCCTGCTACACGGCGGTCGATTGGTCGGCCCTGCCGATGATCGAGACGGCGTTGACGCCGAACGGCGGACATCTGGGCTTCCATGGCGTCGGCAGCCCCACGCCCTGGCATGATCGGGTGACGGCGCTCTGGCTCGCGAAGCAGCTTGCGCCGAACCGTCACTGATCCGCAGGTCGCGAGACTTCGTTATTCGTCAAACCTGACGACATCGCTCAGGGCGACGGTCAGTTTTCTGTCAGACGTTGCGCGCCCCTGATCGTATTTTTCGCTCGCAAGCGCCTCGAGCGCAGACCGCTCCGCTTCGACATCGACCCGCAGCACCTCATCCACGGGCCAACCGAGCGCGGTGGCCACGAGGTCGGGGACGATGACCTGCACAGTCTGGTCAGACCCGGCGATCCGCATCGGGAATGCAAAGCACCCGGCCTGCCGTTCGACCTTCGCCTCAAGCCTTTGCAGCGGCACTGGAAGGATCTCCCGTAGTCCCAGCGGGCGCAATTCTAGCGCGCTTCGAGCCTGCATCAAGCGCGCTCCTTTAGCATGGCTTTAGGCTTCGCTCTTCTGGTCCGTTGTGCACGCCGCCCTAGGTTAAAAGCCGCGCCGTTTCGAAAGCGGCGGTCGCAGCCAGGGAGATAATGATGAAGGTGCTGATCGTCATCACGTCCCACGACCAACTGGGCGACACCGGACGAAAGACCGGCTTCTGGCTCGAGGAGCTCGCCGCGCCCTATTACGTTTTCAAGGACGCTGGAGCTGAGATCACGCTTTCGTCGCCGAAAGGCGGCCGTCCCCCGCTGGACCCCAAGAGCAACGAGCCCGAGTTTCGGACCGAGCTTACGCTCCGGTTTGAAAAGGACGCCGCCGCGGAAGCGCAGCTCGACAAGACGCTTCGCCTCGACAGCGTCAATCAGCAGGATTTCGACACGGTTTTCTATCCGGGCGGGCATGGCCCGATGTGGGATCTCGCTAACGACGAGCGCTCCGCCAAGCTGATCGAGTCCTTTCTTGCGGCCGGCAAGCCGGTCGCGGTGGTTTGTCATTCCACGGCTGTGTTGCGTCATGTCAAAACGCCGGACGGCAAGCGTCTCGTCGAGGGCAGGGAAGTCACCGGCTTCACCAACGGCGAGGAGGAAGCCGTCGGTCTCACCAAAGTGGTCCCCTTCCTTGTCGAAGACGAAATGTTGAAACTGGGCGCCGTATTCTCGAAAAAGGCGAACTGGGCGGTTCACGTCGTCATCGACGGGGCTCTGGTCACGGGCCAGAACCCGGCCTCCTCGGGGCCGGCCGCGAGCGCGCTGCTGGCGAAGCTGAAGCAACCGGCTAAACGTGTCGCCAGTCCCTGATGGAATCAAAAGGATCCGTCTAAGGCGGCAGCGTTAAAGGGTTGGGCCGTCGTCTCCGAGCATCTCGCGGCGAATGATCTTGATGGGCGGGAGGCCTGCTCCGAGCAGGCTATCGTGAAATTCCATCAAGGAGAACTTATCGCCCATCTTCGCACGGTAATCTTCGCGCAATTTCAAAATCTGGAGCTTGCCGAGCGTATAGTTCATGTAGCCGGGGTCCCGCGCGCCGCGATAGGCCTCGCGACGCGCCTCGGGCTCGGGCGAGCCGCATTCTTTCATGAAGATCTCAGCGGCTTCATCGACGCTCTTGCCCTTCGTATGCATTTCGATCGCCGAGACAAAACGGCAGTCGCGCATGAGCGCCATTTGCAACTGGGCGGCCTTCAATCTCGGGTCGCCGCCGCCCAAGCCCTGCTCGACCATCATCTGCTCGGCGTAATGCGCCCATCCTTCCGTCGTCGAATAGGCGTGCGCCATTTTCCGCGCGAGCGGCCACTCAGGATGCGAGCGGCGCGCGAGATATTGCATGAAATGGCCGGGCCAGACTTCATGCGACGAAATCATCTTGAGACCGGCGAAAAAATAGGCCTCGAGATATTGCTCTAATTTCTCTGCCGAAAGCTGCTTGTCGGGCGGCGTCACGTAGTAGAACGCCTGCGTCGCGCGGGTTTCCAGAGCGCCGGGCGCATCGAGCGCCGCCGCCGTCGTGGCGCGTCGAAATTCGGGCGTCGGCTCGACTTGCGGCAGCAGGTCGCTCGGGATGGTCGCGATGTGATGATCTTGCACGAAGGCGCGCAGGCCGGCGAGATCGTCGGTTGCGGTCGGGATCAGCGCGTCGGCGCTCGGATGCTGGGCGCGGACTTCCTTCAACACCGCTTCGACGGGCTTGGTTGGGTCTATTTCGCGCGCGGCCTCCGCGAGCGCGCTTCTGTCCTTATGGAGCTGCGCATAGGCGATTTCGAGCAGGCGCTCCGGCGCGATGTCGACCATGTCGCTATAGGCCGCGCGCTTGGCGAAAAGCTCGGGCCCAAGCGCGAATTGGCCGTCCGCCTTGGGTTTGAGCTCTTGTTCGAGATAAGTCCTAAAACTCTCGAAAGAGGCGATCGCGGCGTCATTGGCGGCGGCAAATTCCCGCTTGAGCTGGTCATCCTGCACCGCGGCGAAAGCTTCGGGCACGCCAAGCTTCAAAAAGTTGATGGAGCCAGAGATATTGCGGATCGCGAGCTCGACAAAGGCCAAGGGCGGATGCTCGACATTGGCTTTGCCATTCGCGAGCATGGCCGGGATACGCCGCTCGCGGGCGATCACCGAGCGCAATCGGTCCGCGAGCGGCGCGAAATCGCGATGAACGAGCGCGAAGATCGCCGTCGTCGCGCTCTGACTATAGAGACCAGGGTTTTTCCGCCAGTCGCGGATGGTCTCAACGTCGAGCAGTCGCGCTTTGATTTCGTTGATCAGGACTTCCCGATCGTCGCGGTCGACCTGCAAGAGCTTCGCCGGGTCGATCGCCGTAAAGGCGTCGAGCGCCTTGTGCAGCCGCGCGGCTTCCGCGGCTTGACCCTCCTGGCTGAGATCATCGAGCTCGGCGTCATAGTCATGCACGCCGACTTGCGTCGCGGCGATCGGATGGGCCCGAAAGTCCTCGCCGTAAAAGGTCGTGACAGCCTTTTCAAACGGCTGCGCCTCGGCAGTTTTTGCTGAGGCCGGACTGATGACGATCAGCTCGCTGGCCAATGTTCCCAAGAGCAACAAAGCAGGTCGAAAAGAACGCATCGTCGCCTCCTGCGCTCATTCGGCGCCGGATTCTTTCAGGCAGGATTTCGCATTCGCCCGATGCAAAGCTAGGTCGACGCGGAGATTTGGCAATCCGCCCGTCGCTGGCCGGCGCTCGTCAGCGCACCCGCTCGAGGCGGATTTTTGAAACCATGCGGGCGGAGCGCGCAGGGCGCAGATCACCCTCGATGACGAGTTGGAACGGCCCCTTGTCGGCCGCCAAGGGAGCGCCGTCCATGCGGTCCGCCAAGATCACGCGCTCATTGCGTATCGTCGAATCGGTCTCGGCGAGGCCGAGCGCGACGATGTAGCCGTCGCGCGCCTCGACGATGACGACATCCGCGAGTTCCCTCCCGTGGATCGCCTTGCCGGCCGGCGCGCCAATCTTCGCGAGCACGTCCCGAAGGAGCGCGCCCTCGAAGACATGCTGAGAGCCATGCTCAGTGGCGTTGAGTTGAACGCGGGGCAGCGCGTCGAGCTCCGTCAGGGTCAGAAGGGATTGCTCGCCGTCCAATCCGGCGAGCGCTATGACCGAGCCGCTTTCCTCGGCGGCCGCGATATTGCAACCGAGAAGGAGGAAGGCGAAAACGAAAACGTTTTTCATGGCTGCTCCGACGCCGAGCCCGAGCGAGAGGGTCTCCAACCCTTATAGCCTGCATTGCGGCGACTGGCCCCCTGCCGCCGCCCTCTCTATTCGGCAGCCTCGACCGGCGGCGCGACCCTGCGGGAAAGCTCCGACATCTCGCGATAGCGCTCCTGCCAGTCCGTCGGGCCGTTGGAGGGCGACACCTGCACCGCGGTGACCTTGTATTCCGGACAATTCGTCGCCCAGTCGGAATTGTCGGTCGTGACCACATTGGTTTGGCAGAGCGGATGGTGGAAGGTCGTGTAGACGACGCCCGGCGCGACCCGGTCGGTAATCTTCACATGCAGCGTCGTCTCGCCAGCGCGGCTTTGCAGGCGCACCCAATCGCCGTCGCGAACGCCGCGCATTTCCGCGTCCTGCGGATTGATCTCCAGCACGTCCTCCGGATGCCATTGGCTGTTTTCGGTGCGGCGCGTCTGGGCGCCTACATTGTATTGCGAGAGGATGCGACCCGTGGTCAGCAACAGAGGAAAGCGCGGTCCGCTACGCTCCTCGGTCGGCACATATTCGGTGATGACGAATTTGCCTTTTCCTCTCGCAAAGCTCTCGATGTGCATGATCGGCATGCCGTCCGGCGCATCATCGTTGCACGGCCATTGCACGGAGCCGTCTTTCTCGAGCCGCGCATAGGAGACGTTCTTGAACGCGGGCGTCATGCGCGCGATCTCGTCCAAAATCTGGCCCGGATGCGCATAATTCCAATTGCAGCCCATTGCATTGGCGAAGAGCTGGGTCGCTTCCCAATCGGCGTATTGCGCCTTTGGACTCATCACGCGCCGCACGCGCTGGATACGCCGCTCGGCGTTGATGAAGCAGCCGTCCTTCTCGAGGAAGCTCGCGCCGGGCAGCAGGACATGCGCGTAATTCGCCGTCTCGTTTAGGAAGAGGTCCTGCACAACGACGCATTCCATCGCTCCGAGGCCCGCCGAGACATGCTTGATGTCGGGATCGGACTGCAAAATGTCCTCGCCCTGGACATAGAGCCCTTTGAAGACGCCGTCGATCGCCGCGTCGAACATATTGGGAATGCGCAGGCCCGGCTCTGCGTCGAGCTTGACGCCCCATGCCTTCTCGAAGGCGTAGCGCACTTCGTCGTTCGAGACATGGCGATAGCCGGGGAACTCGTGCGGGAAGGAGCCCATGTCGCAGGAGCCCTGAACATTGTTCTGCCCGCGCAGCGGATTGACGCCGACGCCGCGCCGCCCGAGATTGCCCGTCGCCATGGCGAGATTGGCGATGGCCATGACCGTCGTCGAGCCCTGGCTATGCTCAGTGACGCCGAGGCCGTAATAAATTGTGGCGGCGCCGCCGGTCGCATAGAGTCGCGCCGCGCCGCGCACGAGATCAGCGGGAACGCCAGTGTATTTCTCGACCGCCTCGGGACTGTTGCGCTCCTCCGCAACGAAGGCGGCCCAATCCTGATATTCATCCCAGTCGCAGCGCGCGCGCACGAAAGCCTCGTTCACGAGGCCCTCCGTCACGATCACATGAGCGAGCGCCGTGACGATCGCGACATTCGTGCCCGGCCGCAGCGGCAGATGAAAGGCCGCTTCAATATGGGGCGAGCGCACGAGCTCGGTCTTGCGGGGATCGATGACGATGAGCTTCGCGCCCTCGCGCAGCCGCTTCTTGATCTGCGAGCCGACGACGGGATGCGCGTCGGTCGGGTTGCAGCCGATGATCAGGATCACGTCGGCGTCGGCGACCGAGTCGAAATCCTGCGTGCCCGCCGACGTGCCGAAGGCTTGGGAGAGCCCATAGCCGGTCGGCGAGTGGCAAACCCGCGCGCAGGTGTCGACATTGTTGTTGCCGAATCCGGAGCGAACGAGTTTTTGGACGAGATAGGTCTCCTCGATCGTGCACCGCGAGGAGGTGATGCCGCCGACCGAAAAGCGCCCGTATTTCTCCTGAATGCGCTTGAACTCGGAAGCGGCGTAGCCGATCGCCTCCTCCCAGCTCACCTCGGTCCAAGGATCGGTGATCTTCTTGCGGATCATCGGCGAGAGCACGCGATCGCGGTGCAGCGCATAGCCATAGGCGAAACGGCCTTTGATGCAGCTATGGCCGTGGTTGGCCTTGCCGTCCTTCCAGGGAACCATGCGGACGATCTCCTCGCCGCGCATCTCGGCCTTGAAGGTGCAGCCCACGCCGCAGTAAGCGCAGGTCGTGACCGCCGAATGCTCCGGCTGGCCAATGTCGATCACGGAGTTCTCGATCAGCGTCGCGGTCGGGCAGGCCTGCACGCAGGCGCCGCAGGAGACGCATTCCGACTCCATATAGGCCTCGCCCACGCCGGGCGTGACGCGCGAGTCGAAGCCGCGGCCCTCGATCGTCAGCGCAAAGGTCCCCTGCACCTCGGCGCAGGCGCGCACGCATCTGTTGCAGACGATGCACTTCGACGGATCGTAAGTGAAATAGGGATTGGACTTGTCCTTGGGCTGCCAGTCCTCGTTCGGGCGCCCCGCGTTGCGGGCGAAAACATGGTTGCGGCCGTCGGAACCGTAGCGCACTTCGCGCAGCCCCACCGCGCCGGCCATCGCCTGCAGCTCGCAGTCGCCATTGGCGGGACAGGTGAGGCAATCGAGCGGGTGATCGGAGATATAGAGCTCCATGATCCCGCGGCGGATCGCGTCGAGGCGCGGGGTCGAGGTCTTGACCGAGATGCCCGGCGCGACCGGCGTCGTGCAGGAGGCAGGCAATCCGCCGCGCCCCTCGACCTCGACCAGACAAAGGCGGCAGGACCCGAAGGCTTTGATGTTGTCGCTCGCGCAGAGCTTTGGGATCGCGATCCCGATCTCCATCGCCGCCCGCATGATCGAAGTTCCCTCGGGCACGGTGATCTCATGCCCGTCGATCGTCAGCGCGACCGACTTTTCGGACCGGACGGCTGGCGTGCCGAAATCAGTTTCCTTGACCAGCGTCATGACCGCCTCCCTCTCGGCGACGCCAGGGGCGCCGGACCTTCGTTCTATATCGCGACTATATTGCGTCATCGACATGCAGCCAGGGCTGATAACACAGTTGAATCAGCATGTTATGGGATAATCCCATCCTGCGGGGATCACGCCTGCGAAATATTGATCAATGAAAGCTTGCGGTCAAGCCGGCTGATCCGTGCGCTTATGGCTTTCGTCTATGAACAGGATCGGAGGGGCAAGCAACGGCGCGGCGTTACGGCCTACGGCGATTGTGATCGGCGACCGCAGTTGAGACAGGGGGCCGCGAGCGGCCGCAGCGCCTCGGGGTCGGCCTTCTGAGCGGGGACCGAAATTCGCTACTGCGGGAATTGCAGCGAGCTCAGACTGGGTTCGGTGTCTGGATCGTTGCCGACCTTCCCTTGAGTATCGACAACAATTAAGTGCTTTCCGTCGCTCAACGCCGCCCGAGCGAGCGCCCTCGGCCTGTAAGGCCCGCACCGTGTCGTAACCATTTGTTTTTGATTGCGTAAAATGGCGGAGACGGTGTCCGCCATATCCCTGTTTTCGCCCGTCCGAGGGTTTCCGGTTCTATCAAGCAATTTCAATAAATTGATGCGAAATTTGTGTTCCCTTGTCCGCCGCCGTCCGCTACAATCCGTGTCGAACTATAAGACCAATTGTAAGACCGGATGGCGAGGATGGCGGGCGGAAAACTCACGGCGAGGGCGGTGGCGACTACGAAGCCGGGGCGTTACGGCGATGGGGCCGGGCTCTATCTCGTCGTCTCGGAGAGCGGGGCACGAAAATGGGTTTTCCGCTTCAGCTTCGCCGGCAAGGTCACTGAAATGGGCCTCGGCGCGGCGGACCTGGTTTCCCTCGCCGAGGCGCGCGACAAGGCCTTGGAGGCCCGCCGGACGCTGGCGAGCGGGCGCAACCCCATCGAAGCCCGCCGGGCGGCTATGGTCGCCGTCGCCGGCAAGCCGACCTTCGGCGCCGTCGCGGACGCGCTCATTGCCGCCAAGGAGAGCGAATGGCGCAACGCCAAGCATCGCGCGCAATGGCGCATGACGCTCGAAACCTACGCGGCTCTCCTACGCTCCCGCCCCGTCGACGAAATCGACACAGAGGCCGTTTTGGCCGTTCTAAAGCCTATCTGGCAGGCGAAGCCCGAAACCGCGTCTCGCCTTCGCGGGCGCATTGAAGCCGTGCTGGACGCGGCCAAGGCTCAAGGGCTCCGCTCGGGCGAGAACCCGGCGGCGTGGCGCGGTCACCTCTCGCATCTCCTACCCAAGCGCGGCGTGCTCACGCGGGGCCATCATGCGGCGATGGAGTATCGCGAGGTTCCGGCCTTCCTGGCGCAGCTGCGCGAGCGCGAGGCCACGGCGGCGCTGGCGTTGGAATTCTGCATCCTGACGGCGACCCGCTCCGGCGAGACGCTTGGCGCGCGCTGGTCGGAAATCGACATGGCGGCGCGGGTCTGGACCGTGCCGGCGGCGCGGATGAAGGCGGCGCGGGCGCATCGGATACCCCTGCCCGATCGCGCTATGGAAATTCTGGCAAAGCTTTTCAAAGCCCGTTCGGGCGACTTCGTGTTTCCGGGCCAGCGTGCGGACAAGCCGCTGTCGAATATGGCGATGGAAATGGTCTTGCGCCGGATGGGCCAAGGCGACGTGACGGTTCATGGCTTTCGCTCGTCTTTCCGCGATTGGGCGGGCAACGAGACGCATTTCCCGCGCGAGATTGCCGAAGCCGCTTTGTCTCACATTATCGGCGACAAAGCCGAGCAGGCCTACCGGCGCGGCGACGCGCTGGAAAAGCGGCGGGCGCTCATGGCGGCTTGGGCGAGCCATTGCGAGCCCGAGGCGGTCGGGAATGTCGTCGCTATGAGAAAGCCCGCCTGAGAGCCGGACACCGGCTTGCAAATAAGCGCCCTCTCGACGAAGCTCGCGAAATTGGAGTTTAGTCGAATGTAGGAAAACGGAAGGGGCGCCGACATGCAAGTGAAGGCTGGCGATCTGGCGGAGGCGCTGCGTCCCGCGAAGGCTTATTCCCGGAAAAAGAAGCCCAAGCCCTTACCGGTCTCTTTAGAGCAAGACTTCGTAACGCATAATCTCTCGGTCATTGAAGCCAAGCACGGGCTTTTCGCGAAGGTCATTCCGGCAAGCGGGGAATTCCCGAGCCGTGTCCAAATCGATGGAATCACACTTGAACGTTTCGCGTCAACGTGGCCGGCTGAAACCACTTTGATTTTGGCCGCGGACGCGGAGCGGTTGAACATCAGGGCGGGCAAGGCACAGGTTGCTGTTCCGCGGCTCGATGCGGGAGGAAAGACCCCGATCGAGCGAACGCCCATTCCCCCCAACAAAGAGCATAAGGGGAAAGTTGTTGAAGGCTTATGCCGCTGGCTCCGGTTCGATCAACATATTGTAGGTGATTGGTTTTGCCGCGAGAGCGATGGACAGCAGCGAGCTGAAGGCCGCGTGGCGAGAACGGCGGCGGTTGAAGCGAAAGACGAACTCGTCGAGGTAGGATTGCAGATGCGGCCTGCGCAGGCCGTGATAGACGCCGAGCGCCCATGTCTTGAGGTTGGAAAACACGCGGTGGGTCCAGGGCAGCAGGACATGGGCGGCCATGCTCCCGACCACGTGAGGTTCATGGACGACATCGGGAACGCCCGGATAAGCCGCCCAGCCATCGGTTTTGATCGTCGCGCCTTTCTCCACGTGGGCGCCGATGAAACCATGCAGCGACGCGGCGGAGAAGTTGCGGATCGCGGCCAGACGAATACGGCCCGGCCCGCCGTCGCCGATTTCGACCGCGCCCGCGACGAGCATTTTGCCTTGAGCGGAGCGACCGCCGCCGCCGGTGAGCGGGTCGTCCTTACTACGCAAGGGAATTTCCGTTTCGTCGACCTCGACGAGCCCGCCGAGCGGATTGCGGTTTGGATCGCACATGGCCCGGCGTAGCTTGGCGCACAGCAGCCACGCCGACTTATAGGAGCCGAGCGCCAGCTGCTTTTGCAGCTGTAGCGCCGAGACGCCATTGGAGTGCGTGGCCATAAGATAGACGGCCCAAAACCAGACGGTCAGAGGCAGCTTGGAGGCGTGCATGATCGTCCCCGCCGTGACAGAGGTCTGCTTGCCGCAGTTGGCGCACTCATAAGTGAAGCGCTTTCCGCCGTGCGGCCAGCCCTTTTCATGGGCGCAGGCGGGACAACGGAAGCCTGAGGGCCAGCGCGCCTTGTCAAGCCACGCCGCGCAAGCCGCGTCATCGGCGAAACGGCGTTGGAAGTCGAGGAGAGAGGTGGGGAAATCGGCCATCACACGGACCTCGGGGAAAGCAGTGCGTTCGCTATTTGTTCTAACATCCGGGATGGCCCTTGTCACTGCATTTTGTGGGACCGGAGCCAGGGGAATAAGCCTTAGTTGTTGTTCCCCCCGATCCTGTCCATAAGCGGGTGGAACTTGCGGATACATGAGGTTTCAGTGCAAAAGTGCCCATGCCACAGCATCGGGACCCTATCGACAAAACTTGAAGCTCCCGTCCTAGAAGGCTGCTAGGCACAATGGCTTTACACCCTGAATTTCCCCGCGACCCCTACGAGATTTTATCGCCCGAGACACGCTGGTTCCCCGCGGCCGAAGAAATGCGCGCAACCGCCTATGAGAAGTTGTTGCCGCCTCTTGTCGCCGCGATCCGCGAAGGCGTGTCCGAATGGCGCAAGAGCGGCTATGCGGGCGCCTCTGCAACGTCTCTCGCCCTCTTAAGATGGTGGTTCGAGACCCAACATTTGATCGAAGAGGCGAATGGGGCTCAGCGCCCGTTCCGTTACTATTTCGCGCAGCGCGAGGCGGTCGAAAGCGTCATTTGGCTTTACGACGTTCGCCGCGCTCGCGATAAATTCGATCTGCTTCGCTTCGACGCCTCCGGCTCGGTCTCTAGAAGCCTGTTCAGCGAGGATTGGCCGCGCTTCGTCGTCAAGATGGCGACGGGCTCGGGCAAGACTAAGGTGCTTTCGCTGCTCATCGCCTGGAGCTTCTTTCACAGGCTTTACGAGCCGGAGTTGCAACTTGCCCGGAATTTCCTGCTCATCGCGCCGAATATCATCGTGCTCGATCGCCTTCGCACGGACTTTGACGGCTTGCACATTTTCTTCAACGATCCCGTTCTGCCCGAAAACGGCCACGCGGGCCGCAATTGGCGCGACGACTTTCAGCTTGCCCTGCATATCCAAGACGACGTGCGCATCGTCCGCCCGACCGGCAACCTGTTCCTGACCAACGTTCATCGGGTCTATCTCGGCGAGGTTCCCGAGCCATCGCTCGATGACGACGATTTGCGCGACTATTTCCTCTCGCCCTTTGGCGAGAAGCCGAGCGGCAGGGCGACCGACAGCCAGACCGACCTCGGGGAGATCGTTCGAGAGATCGACGAGCTTGCCGTCTTCAACGACGAAGCGCACCACATTCACGACGAGCGCCTTTCCTGGTTCAAATCCATTCAGGACATTCACCATCGCCTTCTGCAAAAGGACCTGCGCCTCTCCCTGCAAGTGGACGTGACGGCGACGCCTCGCCACAACAATGGGGCAATCTTCGTTCAAACGGTGAGCGACTATCCCCTCGTCGAGGCCATCGCGCAAAACGTGGTCAAGCACCCTGTTCTGCCGGATGCGCCAAGCCGGGCGAAGCTCACGGAACATAAGAGCCCGATAATCACCGAACAATACGCGGACTATCTGCGCCTTGGCGTCGAAGAATGGCGCAAGAGCTATGCAGAGCATGAGAAGCTGGGCAAGAAGGCCGTGCTCTTCGTCATGGTCGACGACACGCGCAATTGCGATATCGTCGGAGAATATTTGCAAAAAAATCTGCCCCGAGCTGAACGAAGCGGTTCTCGTTATTCACACCAAAAAGAACGGCGAAATTTCTGAGGCGTCGTCCGGCAAGGGCAAGGACGAATTGGAACAGCTGCGCAAAGAGTTGCACAAGATCGACACCTGGGATTCAACTCACAAGGCGATTGTTTCGGTTTTGATGCTGAAAGAGGGCTGGGACGTTCGCAACGTCACGGTCATCGTGGGCCTTCGCGCCTACTCCGCGCAGAGCAACATCCTGCCCGAGCAAACGCTTGGGCGCGGCCTTCGCCGCATGTATTTTGGCTCCGACCAGCGCGAGACGGTTTCGGTTCTCGGAACTCCGGCCTTCATGGATTTCGTCGAATTGATCCAGAGCGAGGGAGTCAGCTTCGACTATGCTCCGATGGGCGGCGAAGGAGGGCGCGATCGCCAGGATTCGCTTATTGTCGAAGTGGACGGCGACGGCTCCGGCAAGGATGTCGACGCTTTGGATATTGCCCTGCCCCGCCTCACTCGCCGTTTCAATCGGGAATACAAGGACCTGAGCGAGCTTGATCCCGCCGCCTTCGGCAACCCCAAGCTCGCCGTAAAGCCATTCACGCTGGAGGAAACCCGCGAGATCGTCTTCAAGACCATGCTCGACTCCGAGATCGACCACACGATCAATCTCGATGTCGACGGCGGCGGCGACTGGCGTTCGGTCGTCGCCTTTTTCACGCGCCAGCTTCTCAAGGACCTGCGGCTCGTCGGGGGGTATGAGCTGCTTTACCCCAAGGTCCGAGCCTTCATTCGGGATTGGCTCTTTACACAGCCCGTCGACCTCGACGATCCCGTGACGTTGCGCAATCTCTCCGAACCCGAGGCGAGCAAGATTGTCTTCGACTCCTTCCGGGCGGCGATCAACGCCTTGACGATCCGTGACAGCGGCTCGTCTCGCATCGAAGGCTATATCAAGCTGCGCGACGTGCGCCCGTTTCGAACCGAAGCGCGGGGCTTCCTCGCTCCGAAAAAATCCGTGTTCAACAAGATCGTCGGCGAGGCCGGCGCGGATCGGTTGGAGCTTGGCTTCGCAGCCTTTCTTGAAAGCGCCCCGGACGTGCAAAGCTTCGCCAAAAATTATATGGCGGTCGGCTTCAAGCTCGATTACGTCAAGGCGGACGGGGAGCTGTCGACTTACACGCCCGACTTTTTCGCCAGGACGCGTGATGGCGCCGTGTGGATCGTCGAAACCAAGGGACGTGTCGATGGCGGTGAAAATCCGCGCATAGATGGCGCGGTTGCGAGCTTGGCGGCTTCTTTTGGGTTTGCCGAGACGATGATGGTGCGTGGCTGAGGTTGATGCGGCGGCGCGTGATGGCGTCCTGACGTCACGGCGGATGTTGGGGTAAGCTTGGCCTTTTCAAGGACAAGCACGGCGTCGATCTCGACTTGGCGGTTCTGTTCGACGCCGTGCCCCACACCGTGCCGGGCACGCATGTCCGATCAATATCGCGGAAAGCAGGGCGCTCGTCCACATGGCGTCGGCCAATCCGAGCATGACGACGCTGGATCGGCGAGGTTGTTTCTGTGCGCTGGGTGTCGTGCCCAGGCGCTGATTTGTAGCTGTTGCGATCGCGGCCAGATTTACTGCGCTGGGGATTGCGGCCCTCATGCACGGCGGCGTGGCCAGCGCGCGGCGGGAGCCCGTTACCAAGCCAGCCGCCGAGGTCGGTTCACGCATGCCGAGCGCGCGCGCCGATACCGGGCGCGATGCAAAAACGTGACGCATCAGGGTTCACCCCCACCGGCTCCCGGTGATTTTCTGTCGTTCGGCTCGCCGACGATCGCGAGCGACGCAACGACCTCGGATGTCGAACCCCGGCGACCGATCTCGCACTGCCACTGGTGCGGCCGGCGCTGTCCCGATCTCGTCCGCCAGGGATTTTTGCGCCGCCGCGTCGGTCGTCGCGGCGCGCCGCGACACAACCGGATGGGACGCGACCATGGTGACGCCACCTGATATCGAGGCGCAAATCCTGCGCTATTATCACGCCGAGAAGTGGGCCATCGGCACGATCTCCCGTCAGTTGCGCGTGCATCACGACGTGGTGCGGCGCGTGCTGGCGCAAGCCGGTCTGCCGAGGATTGGGTCCCCACGCAAATCGCCGATCGACGCCTATCTGCCGTTTATCCGTCAGACGCTTGAGGTATTCCCGTCGCTGACGGCCAGCCGTCTGTATGGGATGGTGCGCGAACGCGGCTATCCGGGCCGTCCCGACCACTTCCGCCACCTCATCGCCTGTTATCGGCCGCGTCCGAAGGCCGAAGCCTATCTGCGTCTGCTCACCTTGCCGGGCGAACAGGGACAAGTCGATTGGGGCCACTTCGGCCATCTCCAGATCGGCCGCGCGCGGCGTCCGCTGATGGCCTTCGTCATGGTGCTCAGTCATTCGCGGCAAATTTTTCTGCGCTTCTTTCTGGACGCCCGGATGGAGAACTTTCTGCGCGGCCATGTCGCGGCCTTCACCGCCTGGGGCGGCGCGCCGCGCGTTTTGTTATACGACAATCTCAAGAGCGCGGTGCTGGAACGGTGCGGCGACGCGATCCGCTTCCACCCCACTTTGCTCGGCTTCGCCGGACAATATCGCTACGAACCGCGCCCCGTGGCGATCGCCCGGGGCAACGAAAAGGGCCGTGTCGAACGCGCCATCCGTTACGTGCGCGAGGCCTTCTTCGCCGCCCGGGAATTTATCGATCTCGATGACCTCAATGGCCAGGCAGAGGCCTGGAGCCTTGGCCCCGCCGCCGACCGGCGCTGTCCCGGCGAACCCCACCGCACCGTGCGGGACGTGTTCGTTGAGGAAAGAGCCCGCCTGCTCCCGCTGCCTGACACCCCGCCGCCCTTGCTCGAACAGGTCGCGGTGTCGGTGGGCAAGACGCCCTATGTCCGGTTCGACCTGAACGATTATTCCGTGCCGCACACTCACGTCCGGCGCGTGCTGACCGTACTCGCCGATCCCCGCGAGGTTCGCATCGTCGATGGCGTGAAGGTGCTCGCCTGTCACCCACGCAGCTACGACAAAGGGGCGCGGATCGAAGAACCCGTCCATGTCCAGGCGCTGGTCGACGAAAAGCGCGCCGCGCGCCAGCATCGCGCCAACGATCGCCTCGCCCAGGCCGCGCCGGCCAGCCAAGCCTTGCTCGTGCGCGCTGCCGAACGCGGATCCAATCTCGGCGCCATCACCGCCGCTCTGCTGCGTCTGCTCGAACGGTACGACGCCGCCGCATTGCAGGCCGCCATCCTCGAGGCGCTGGAGCGCGATGTGCCGCACCCGAACGCCGTGCGCCTCGCCCTCGAACGTCACCGCGAACAACAAGGCGCCGCCCCACCCGTCGCCATGACGCTGCCCGCGCATGTGCGCGACCGCGATGCGCCGGTGCGGCCGCACGCGCTCGAAACCTATGACCAGCTCAAGGACGATCAAGATGACTGAACCCGACACGCGGCGCGCCCGCGCCGGCGCGCTCAATCTGCATGGACTTCTGGCGCACTGGAGCGAGATCGCCAGCGAGGCCTGGGTCGATACGCTGCTGGGCTGGGAGGAACGGGAGCGAGCCCGCCGCGGCTTGGAACGCCGGCTGCGCGCCGCCCATATCGGTCGCTTCAAGCCGCTTTGCGACTTCGATTGGAACTGGCCGAAACGCTGCGACCGCGCCGCCATTGACGCGCTGATGACGCTTGAGTTCCTCAAGGACGCCACCAACGTCGTTCTCGTCGGCCCGAACGGCGTCGGCAAGTCGACCATCGCGCAAAACATCGCTCATCAAACGCTGATCGAGGGACATGCTGTCCTGTTCACCAGCGCGGGCCAACTCCTGGGCGATCTCTGCGCGCTGGACAGCGACTCCGCCTTGCGCCGCCGTCTGCATCACTACGCCCGGCCACAACTGCTGGTGATCGACGAGGTCGGATATCTCTCCTATTCCAACCGGCACGCCGATCTGCTGTTCGAATTGATCTCGCGCCGCTATCAAAACAAAAGCACGCTGGTCACCACCAACCGTCCGTTCGCCGAATGGCGAGAGGTTTTTCCCAACGCGGCCTGCGTCGTCTCTCTGGTCGACCGTCTCCTTCACCACGCTGAGATTGTCTCCATCGAAGGCGACTCCTGGCGCCTCAAGGAAGCCCGCGACCGGGCGGAGCAGCGCAGCCGCCAGCGCCGCGAGGCCAAATCATGAGAAAACAGAGCAGATTGCCGGCGCATCTTCGTCCGCTCTCGATCGATATTCCCCGCACCTGGACGCCCGAACAGGCTCTGGCCTTGTTCGAGCTGATCGACGATCTGCGCGATAAGGTCTGGGCGCTCTATGGCGACCGAATGCAGGCGCTGCTCCGCGATCAACGGGGATGCGGCGGCGCCGGCGGAAATCGTGACGCCAGCGACGAACCATCATTCTGAACCGCCGAATATCCTGTGGTTCGATCAAGACGGCCATCCCGTCGTCCCGACCTGAGCGCTGCAACGCTGGCGCGCGCAGCGGCGGTCAAGGACGCCCGAAGGGCGCCGCGTGGCGGCGCGAAGCGTCCTTGACGGTCGCGAGCACGACAGCATCTTGGGCGCGGAGGGACGACTCCGTCACGCGCGTCAATCACGATGAGAATCCGTTCACGCCGTTTGGCGTGCTCCCGCCGCGCCTCGCGCCAAATCGAAATATCCAGCCCGTAATTGCCGAACCGTGCCCGCCAAAGCGCCGTCACCCCGCAAGCCGTCGTGGACCCAGACCAACCGCGCCATCTATGCGCGGATTTTCACCGCCGCTAACAGGACGCGAGGAATTGGACCTGCCCCAAAAAATGGGCGCCTCAGGCAATGGTGCGCCGACGCCAACGCAGCGAGCGAGACGGAAGGCGGGCCGCGCTACGGCTTCGTCTATGTCGATGAAGAGAGCTTTAAGCGTCACAAGCCCAAGGACTTCGCCGCGCTCACCGCGGCCTTTCGCGAATATCAACAGGGCTGATCATGGCGCGCGCGGAAAAGACAGCCTATGAGCTGAGCGCGGCGGAGCAACGCGACCTCATAGCGCTCATTCAGCAAGGCAAGCCCTTGCCGGAGAAATATCGCTTCATTCTGTTCGAAGACAAGCGCGAGGTCGAGCTGGTTTGGAACGGCAAGACGCGCGACGTTTGCACGACGGTTTTGCCCTTTCAGACGCTGGAGCATATCGACGAGCCGCGCGCCGAGACGAAGACGCAAGGTGATTTGTTCGACAGCCGGGGCCGGCAATTGCGCGGCTGGACCAACAAGCTGATTTGGGGCGACAACAAGCTAATACTGTCGTCGCTGAAGGCGGGCGCGCTGCGCAAGCAGGTCGAGGACGCCGGTGGATTGAAGCTGATTTACATAGATCCGCCCTTCGATGTCGGTGCGGATTTTTCGATGGATATCGAGATTGGCGGCGAGACCTTTCACAAGGAGCCGAATCTTCTGGAACAAATCGCCTATCGCGACACCTGGGGGCGCGGGGCGGATAGTTTTATTGCCATGATTTATGAGCGGCTGGTTTTGATGCGCGATTTGATGGCCGACGATGCAAGTATTTACGTTCACATTGGACCGCAAGTTAGCTCGATGTTAAAGCTAGCGCTCGACGAGGTATTTGGCCGCGATCGCTTCCAAAATAATATTCGGTGGCGGCGCATGTCGGTTAGCGGATACAAAGGAAAGCAGAAATTACCATTCAATCACGAGACGATTTATTTATATACGAAAAGCGAAAACTTTTCCTATAAACCATCATACCAACAGTATACTGAGGAATATAAAAGCAGATTTCGTTATAGAGATCCTGATGGACGGCAGTTTAGAGCTGACCAAAATTTGGGGACTGCTACTACTTCGCAGTCAATTTCGGAAATGCGCAAGCAAGGCCTAATTTATGAAGGCGAAAATGGCAATTTGTACCGAAAGCAGTATCTTGACGAACTCCCGGGGGTGCTGCTTGATGATGTTTGGACAGATGTTCCCTGGGTTACCGCTGGCAATCAAAGAATAAGCTATCCAACTCAAAAGCCTGAGGCATTGTTAGAGCGTATCTTATGTTTGTCGACCAAGGAAAATGATCTCGTCGCTGATTTCTTCTGCGGGTCCGGCACCACGGCCGCCGTCGCCGAAAAGCTCGGACGCAAATGGATTGCGGCCGATCTCGGAAAATTCGGCATTCACACCACGCGTAAGCGCCTCATCGGCGTGCAACGCGAGCTGAAGGCGGCGGGGACGAATTTCCGCGCCTTCGAAGTTCTGAACCTCGGGCGCTACGAGCGCCAAGCCTATCTTAACGTTGGCGGAAGGCTGAGCGGCACGCAGCGCACCGAGGCGCTCGCAGCAAAGGAGCGCGAGTTTCGTGAGCTGATTCTGCGCGCCTATCGCGCCACGGGCTTTGGCGAGGGCGCCGAGGCGCAGGACGGGTTCTTCCATGGCCATCGCGCCGGCCGACTCGTCGTCATCGGCCCAATCAATCTGCCGGTGGGCCGTCTGTTCGTCGAAGAGGTTATCGTCGAGAGCCGCAAGCGCGGCGTGACGCGCGTCGACTTGCTCGCCTTCGAGTTCGAAATGGGCCTCTTCCCCGCCGTGCTGGAAGAGGCGCGCGGCAAGGGTATCGACCTCACGCCGAGATACATCCCCGCCGAGGTCTTCGATAAGCGCACCGTCGACAAGGGCCAGGTCGTCTTTCACGATGTCAGCTTCGTCGAAGCCCAGCCGCGCTATGATAAAAAGAACAAGCTCGCGCTGCAAATCGAACTGACGGATTTCTCGGTCTATTACACGCAAGGCGCCGCCGAAGCCGCCATCGCCGCCATGAAAGACGGCAAGAGCGAGGTCATGTGCGAGCGCGGGCAACTCTATAAAGTGAGCAAGAGCAAGGACGGCATCGTCACCAAGGAAAAGCTGACGAAGCACTGGACGGATTGGGTGGATTATTGGGCGGTCGACTTCGACTATATGAGCCGAAAGGAGATCATCAAGGTACCGGTCGGCTCGGGGCTCGGCGGAGTCGCGACGCTTCCGGGGTTCGAACCACCGCAAGGCGAGCTGACATTGCCGCAATTCGAGGAATGCTGGACAGGCGGCTACATCTTCGAAAACGAATGGCAGAGCTTCCGAACCCGCCAAAGCCGCGACCTGGAGCTGACAACAGCCGTGCACAGCTACGATCGCCCCGGCCGCCACACGGTCGCTGTCAAGGTCATCGACATTTTGGCAATGACACGATGACGTTGGTGCCGGTGAGCGTGGGATGAGCGCGCCTCAGCGATCATGGAGCGAGGAAGACATACAGCGCTACTTCGCGCTTGAAAAAGTGTGCGACCAGGATAGGCATGGCGTTGTCGATGGCGTGGAATTTGACCTGCGCCATCCGCGGCTCGATCCGGAAGAATGGGGCGCCAACACGATTGAGTTCAGGCTGAAGCTGCCCGGCTTGCTTAGCCGAAGGCCCGACAAGCCATTCCTTTGGTTCCCGTGGTTGGGGAATTTCGACAAGGAATCAGTGCGCGCGGAGTTGCTTACAGACGAGAAAGGAAGGTTTCGTAAGGAGAAAGTTTCGGCTTTTCGTTTACGGCAATACACACCCGAGCACTTCGTGAATGCGGGAGATAAGCTCATTGTCGAGTGTCAACGCCGGAGTGATTTTGCATCGTCGGGCCGGAGCAAAAATGCATCACGCTTGAACAAACGAATGTGCCGGCCTTGGGCTTCATGTCGCACCGCGTTATTCGTCAGGACTGGGCTTTGACGGGGGTTGCGGTTTTTCGCGACGGACGCGTTTCTTGGAATGGGCGAGGCGGTAGCTCTCTCCGTTCATCTCCAAGATATGCACGTGGTGGGTCAATCGGTCGAGCAGAGCGCCGGTCAGACGCTCGGAGCCGAACACGCTCGTCCACTCGTCGAACGGCAGATTGCTGGTGACGATCATCGCGCCTCGCTCGTAGCGTTGGCTGAAGACCTCGAACAACAGTTCGGCTCCGGTTTGCGACAGAGGCACATAACCGAGTTCATCAATGATGAGCAGCTTATGCATCGCGAGCTGGCGTTGCAGACGCAGAAGCCTTTTTTCATCTCTGGCCTCGATCAACTCGTGGACCAGGGCCGCGGCGGTGACGAAGCCGACCGACAGGCCCTTCTGACAGGCGGCCAGTCCCAATCCCAGGGCGATATGCGTCTTGCCCGTGCCGCTGTTGCCGACAGCGATGATGTTCTCACGACGAGCGACATACTCCGAGCGGGCGAGTTCCAGCACCAGGGGTTTATTGAGGGACGGCAAAGCCTGGAAGTCGAAGCTATCGAGGCTTTTGACGGCTGGGAACTTCGCTTCCTTGATCCGTCGCTCGACCATCCGCCGCTCCCGCTCGATCAGTTCCAGTTCGGCAAGCCGCAGTAGGTAACGGATATGGTCGACGCCCTCGGCGGCGCATTGACGGGCGAGCTTGTCATATTCGCGGAGGAACGTTGGAAGCTTGAGGGCTTTCAGATAGTGAGCCAGCAAAATTTGCGGTGTGTCAGTCATGCCGCGCCTCCCGCCAGGAGGGCCATATAGGAGCTCGCCGAGGTCGTCGCGACCGTTGCTCGCGGCAGATACGGATAAACTGTCATGTCGAGGCGCGGCGGTCGCCGCTCGATCCGACACAGCACGAGATGCTTGATAGCGTCGAAACCGATGGCCCCGCGCTCAATCGCGTCGCGGACGGCGGCGGTCACGTCCTCGATCTTGAATGCTTCTATGAGGCGCAGAACCTGGACAAACTCACGCTTGCCCTGCTTGCCCATGCGGGCCTCCAGAAGACGCCGCAATGTCGCGAACTCTTCCGGCAACCTCCAGCCAACGAGCGGAGCGGCCTGGTCGAGCGCGTTGATCTTCCGCTCGATCAGCGCGAGATAATGCAACGGGTCGAACACGAAATCTTCCCGCTCATAGGAGCGGGGATGACGCGCGATTTTCTCGGCGCCGCAGCTGATGACGACCTCGTGCACATAGCCGCGCACAAACACCTCGCGGTGACCGTAGGATGTCGGCACGGAATAATCGTTGAGCCGATACCGCACCAACGACAACGATGAAACCGTCGTGCCGATTTTCTCGCAGGCGTCATAGGCGGGCGGTAGCGGAGATTGAAATGCAGCCAAGTCGCGCTCCAGACGCTCGCCGATCGTCTGATCATGGCCGCGCAAGCGATCGTTCATGCGACGGCGGCAGCACTCCAGCAGGTGGATGTTGAGAGCTTCGAAGCTGTCGAACACCGGGATCGGCACCAGGAAATTGCGCCGCGCAAAGCCAACGAGCCCCTCGACTTTGCCTTTGTCGTTGCCCCTGCCAGGCCGGCCGAAGCGGTCCTCGAACAGGTAGTGCGACTGGAGTTCCGTAAAGACCCGCGTTCGTTGCCGTCTGCCGTCCCCCAGGATCCGTGCAACCGCGATCTTCGTATTGTCATAGAGAATCGACTTGGGCACGCCACCGAAAAACGCGAACGCCTTCACGTGGCCGTCGCAGAACGCCTCGGTCGTTTCCGCCGGATAGGCCACCACGAAGCTGGCGTCCGAGTGCGGCAAGTGGAAAGCGAAAAAGTGGATCTTGCGCTCCACGCCGCCGATGACGCCGAGGGCCTCGCCAAAATCCACCTGAGCGTGACCCGGCGGATGCGCTAGCGGCACAAACATCTCTTGCGAGCGTTGCCGCCAGCTCGCCACGTAATCCTTTACGATCGTGATGCGCCCGGTGAAGCCATGCTCGTCCCGCAACCGCTCGAAGATCCGCTTCGACGTATGCTGCTGCTTCTTGGGCCGGCTTTTGTCCTCTTCGAGAATGCGGTCGATGATCGCAACAAACGGGTCCAGCTTCGGCCTGATCGGCGGCTTCAACCGCCGATAGCCAGGCGGGATCGAGAACTTCAACATTTTCGAGACCGTTCTCGGGTCGATCCCAAACCGCCGCGCCGCCGCCCGCTCGCTTAATCCCTCTATCCGGACTGCATGCCGGACCTGAAAATAAAGCTCCACCTGCTTCATCCCCCGCCCTCGCCAAAAACAGCAAAGGGCTGCTCAAATGCCGGATTTTTACTCCGGCGCAACCAACCATCTCGGTTGCTTCATTGAGGGATTTTCGCTCCGGCGCGTACACCGATCGAGAAGTTCTTCTCGCAGTTCAAGTCGATCCTGCAACGCATCGTGGCGCGCACCGCCGATGCGCTGGAAGCGGCGGTCAAAGAAGCACTGCAGAGCGTCACGACGGACGAATGCAGGAACTACTTCGCCGCATCCGGCTATGATGCGTTTTGATCGGATAATGCTCTAGCACCGTGCTCGATACTCAAGGGCTTCGTCCTGCTCCGCCTCGCTGCGGCCCTTCGGGTGACTCATATGTCGCAGTTAATTCAAACTTGTCACTTGGCTTGAGATGAAATCGAGTTACGCATTACGCCTGAGCAACTGCAAAAGTGGGGCCTGCATCATGGGTTATTCGTTACGCATACCGCTTTGGCGCGGAACGTTGAAAATAAAAAGCGAAAGCAGGCTCAGGAGTTGTGAACGTTCCGGGGAGATTCCTACATTCCGGCTCTTTTCAACGTACTTCATTTGGGAACCGAAAGCGTCTTAGTTAGACCAAACAGAGCAGTTGAAGAACGGCGAGCAGGCCGAGCAGGCTAAGTTTTAACCGGGATTTGCCGGATAGGCCCCGGCTCGGATGCAACTTTCCCCGAATTTGCCGCCTTCGACAAGGTCGCGCGCTCACGGAGAGCGCCGCCGAAGCGCAGGATGGCGGACGACCGGCCGAAGCCGCTGTTACGACAAGGGAAATAGCCACTTTGCTTGTCATCAGGACGCACCTCGCCCGTCCTCTGGCTCGAACTCATGACGCGCGAACGCTCTACGCCTTAGCGCATATCCTTCCCTTTGATTGCATCTTCGACAGCCGCGAGGCCCGTCGCCGCTCTCAAAGCGCGTCAAGTCTCAAAGTCGCCCGTCTGCTGCGTTGGCTTGCGTCTCTGTGCTTGGCCCACATAGAGTTATCCACAAGCCGGCGGCCCCTTAGAGCCTGTGCCTAAATTACCGCTTCATTTGAGCGGTCGCTGCTTGTCTTGATGGTGTAGTTCCACTCGCCGTGAAAATGGTCGCGCTCGATGTTGAGGGCGGCCATTTGCTCATCGGAGACGGTTACGCCTTTCTGGTATTCGTTGGCGTCCAGTTCGCAATGAACCTTCAACCCGGTTTTCGTCGTTGTCGAGGAGATCATGTCGATGATCACCTGATAGGTGACGAGCGGCGTGGCGCGCCAGTTCATGCTGATGAAGGAGAACAGCCGGTGCTCGATCTTGTTCCACTTGCTGGTCCCGGGCGGAAAATGATGGACCTCGATAGCGAGACCGAGTTCGTCGGCGAGGCGCTGGAGCATCAGCTTCCACAAGCGCACGCGTGAGCCATTCGATCCGCCGCCGTCCGCCGTGATGACGAGACGCGTTGCGCCAGGATAGCGCAGCCGCCCAATCTCGAGCCACCATCTTCTGATCGTCGCAACCGCAAACGCCGCGGTGTCGCAGCTCATGCCGACGCTCACCCAGCCTGCGTTGTCCGCGAGATCGTAAACGCCGTAGGGTGTCGCGCGCCCGAGCTCCTTGATCAGAAAATCATGAACGCGAACTTCCTCGGGCGAGCCCTTCGCGCGCCATTCGCGCCCATTGTTCTTGAAGTCGCCGACGAGCTCCTTCTTCTTGGCGTCGACCGAGATCACCGGCTCGTTGGCGGCGAGCGCGGCGCTCACCTTTTCATTGAGGTGCGCAAACTGCGCGTCTCGATCCTCGTGATCCGAGCCCTCGCGCGTCTTGCTGTTGGCTTGCAGGCTGTAGCCCAGCTCCTTAAGGATCTTCCCGACCATGCGATGGCTGACCTTATGCCCGAGCTTCCTCAGCTCGTCGGCCAGCCGGCGCAAGCTCTTGCAAGTCCAGCGCAAAGGCGACATCGGATCGCCGCGCTCGTCTGGCGCGATGAGGGCGAGCAGGTCGCGCACGAGCGTCGCATCTTTCTTCGTCAGCGGCTTGCGGCCGGCGCCCGACCGTCGCACCCGGCCCACGGCCAAAGGCGGCGCTTGCGCCGAAAGCTCCTTTAGCCCGCGTCCAATCGTGGATGCCGCCATCCCGGTGATCCGCGACACCGCCGCGATCCCGCCACGACCGATTTCCTGCACCGTCGTCGCCGCGAACAACCGCCGGCGACGTTCGTCCAGATGCGGCGAAAGCGATTCAAAGCGTCGCCGAATCAATCCCTCGTCGATCATGACGCTTCATACGATCGACGCCGCAAAATCGGAATCCCGTCGCCGCGCGTTTCGATTCAATTATTCCTGCACGGGCCCTTAGTCGCCTGGAAGTCCTGCGACCCCGGATGAACGGGCGCAGCGCTTTTGCTTCTCGAAAAATTTCCGAGAACCAGCGAGCCATTGGCTGCATCCCGTAGGTCCAGTTCCTTCGGGACCCTGTGGACCTGGATGGCCAAGCGGAACGACTCTTGCGCGAGAGCGCTCCAATTCACGCGACAGCCTATAGATGCGATAGCCTCGTACATTTCTTCGGAGACCTCGATGCTGAACCGCGGCACGGCTGCGCCCTTCCGATTTCGCCAGCTACTACACGACAGCTAGGGTGGTACGCCCAGCGCGACTGTCAATGGCTCCGTTTTAGGTCGTTACGCTTACAAAAGCCTTAACAGTACGGTACTTTGCCTCATTAACCGGGATTCGCCATATGGCTTCGGTGCGAGCGAAAGTTTTCCTCGAATAGGGCGCTTTTGACAAGACCGAGCCGTCGCGGAGAGTGCCGCCTGAGCCGGCCGCTGTCAGGCCAGATTGGTCGCAGCACAGAGCGCCTGGCGTGGGGCGCTGAACGGCAGAGATGGGTCATTTTGTAGCCTTCCCATCCCGGCCAATCCGTGCCCGCTCACCCCACCTTGCCTTCGACTCTGGGAAGCGGAGACGGCGGACGCTCTTTTGCTCTGGCGTCCAATTCCCAAGCGTGTGCCCGCGCTGATAACTGCGATGTGGCGCCTCCCCAGCGCAATAGCCTGTCGGCATGCTCAGCGACGTCGTCGAGGCGGGGCTTGGCCGAGCTGGACGCCGCAATCGCGAGGATTCAGACTTCGAGGATGCCGGGCGGCGTCACCATGGACGTTGCCCTCGGAATATCCGTTCGGCGAACTCGATGCGCTCGTTCCCGCCTATGCGACGACAATCCACAAATCACAAGGCTCGGAATATCCGGCGGTGGTGATCACCATCGCCACCCAGCACTACACGATGCTCGCGAGAAACCTCGTCTACACTGCGGTCACGCGTGGCAAGCGGCTCGTCGTCGTCGTCGGGCAGCGCAGGGCCCTAGCCATCGCCGTTCGGACCCACGGGCGCAAGCGGCGCTGGACCAAGCTCAAAGAATGTCTTGCCGCGCGATGATTCATCAACGCCAGTCTATTTTGACCTCCGCCACCCCGCCTCAAGCGCCTGCGCCTCTGAGCAGAACCAACGCTCGCCCAACCCCTTGTCCATGCGGACCCGATCATAATTGCGGTCGCCTGGAACATGGAATACGCGGGCGCCATCCCGGCTGACATTGCCTTTGATTCTGCATCGCGCCGGCGTCGATGAAGAGCTGGGGCTCGGCTCCTTACTAGCGGAGGGCGATGCGTCCAAAGGCTTCGCGACCGCCCAAATCTGCTCAAACCGCGCCTCAAAAGCCCGCACGGCAGCGGGCTCGCGAATGAGTATCAGGTCGTTGTCCTGCTGCTTGAGGCCCGAGGCCGAGAAATTCGCCGAACCGGTGCGTAGGCTCCCTCCATCGACCGTAAAGGCTTTCAAGTGCATGTAGGGCCCTGCGGCTTTCATACGAATATTGTTGGCGATCTCGCTGAGACGATCCATCGCATGTTGCTCCGAAGGATCGAGCACGACGCGGACGGCAACGCCGCGTCGCTTCGCAGCGATCAATGCGTCGATGACCGGCCAATCATTCAGGGAAAAGGCGGCCATGTCGATCTTGGTGCGTGCCGAACGCAGCTCTGCGATGTCGATATGCTCTAGATTCTCCACGGGAGCATAGTGAACTTCGACCGGCTCGGCAGCCGCAGGGCTTCCGAGGGCGGCGAATGTCAGCGCCGCCCCTGCAACCATCCGACGAAACAGTCTCCGCGTGCTTCTCCCGAAATTCATCGCCGTCCCTGTGTCGCTATGCCGTTCTGGCACCCCATCAGTGCTGAGAACGCTAGCGGCCGAGGTGAGCGCAACCAATGGCGGCGCTGGCGATCAATCATGTGACGCTGATCGTATGACACGACCTGGCTTCGGCGTCGTTGAAGAAGGCCGCCGAGAGAGTCCTATCAACCTCGGCGAGCGTCCCCGAATAAAACAGGAGGGCGAACAGCATCTAGCGCCCTCCTTTTCGCGTCCACGATCTTACGCGGCCTTCGCTTGCGAGGGGGGCGCAGCCTCCATCGCCCTGAGATAGAGGTCGAGCAGTGACTCGTGTTCGTCGCGCTCATCTTTGTCCTGCTTGCGCAGCCGAAGGATCTCTTTGAGAACCTTCACATCGAAGCCTTCGCCCTTGGCCTCGGAGAGAACCTCCTTCTTGCCTTCATTCAACGCCTTAATCTCTTCGTCGATGTGCTCGATGCGCTCGATAAAGGAGCGAATGCGATCGCCCGGGATTCCCACCGTGTCCGTCATGTTGTCGCCTCTCGTTGATGCGGGGATACGGTATGGCTGGGAAAGTAACTGAGAGGTTAACCCGGTAATGATAACCACAAGCGAATTTCGGTGAGGAGCGGTTGAGGCCAATGCTCGGCTGCTGACACTGGCGTGCGCTAGTATTCTGCGCTGTCACGGCTAGGCCCTGCGTCGTGTCGAGCTTGTTCGCGCGTCGACTTGAAATCCTCTGATCGCATTTAAGACGCTTGCTGCGCGCGCGTCCGGGCTTCTGGTAGATAGGCATAGATGGTGGCGCGCGAGACGCCGACCATTTCGGCGATCGCAGCCCCGGCAATATCCGCATCTCTTCGACGAGTGAGCGCTGCTGGTCGTCCGACTTTTGCCGGAACATTTGTATTTTTAGGTTTAATCGTGCCTGAACTCTCCCACCTGCGAAGGAAGCCAACTTGGGACGGTTTGATTCAACGGTCGCCTTCTACGAGCGCTCTCGTCCGCCCTACGGGGAAGCTTTTTTTGCCACTGTCGCACGACGCCTTGGCTTTGATCGCAGTCAACGCCTGATGGATTTGGGCACAGGACCGGGGATGCTGGCGTTGGGTTTCGCCCCCTTCGTTGCCGAGGCTATTGGCGTAGACCCCGAGCCAGCGATGATCGCAGCCGCAGGCGAGGCAGCGGACCGCGCCGGCGTGCGCCTGCGCCTGATCGAGGGCAGGACTGAAACTTTGCCCGCCAACCTCGGCCAGTTCGACGTCGTGACGATCGGGCGCGCGCTCCACTGGATGGAGCCTGAAGGCGCCCGCGCCGCGCTGGACCACCTCGTCACGCGACACGGCCAAATTCTGATTTGCCGCGCCGCCAGCGTGAGCGACGCCCGTAACCCTTGGCTTCCGACTTATGACCCGAGTTAAACAGCTGCGCTCCGCAACATATTGATAATAAAACGTAATCAACCAAAGATTGCGCCAAGTAGTGCCAATTCATGGTTCGTTCTACAACCTGTCAACGTAACAGATTCAAACGACTCCGATTTTGGACTCGTTTTACGCGAACTGGCCGATTGGCACCACAACGGACTCGTTCTGGTTGATAAGTGTTTGACTTCATATGGTTATGAGAGGCGACTGTTTAACTCGGGTATGACGCCACGCGGAAGAGATGGACCGAGCAGTCGGGCGCCGACCGTTATGGACGGAATCCCGACGCGTTTTTTGCTGGAATGCCTGAGGGTTCAAATAGGTCCCGCGCCCACGAAGGGCTGGGCAGGCCGGACTGCGGGACCTATTTGAAGCCGGATTGAACGAAGTCGCGTTGGCGTTGGCCACGATCTATGGGCACCCAATGTGCGGGGCCGGATTTAGATGGTGGCATCGCAGATTTTCGGAACCGCGAGGATTAGCAAAGAACTGGTGAAAGGGCGACGACGGTCGATTGCAGCGGGGTTGTGCGCGATTTGCAATGCGGTGAGCGCTCGCGATCTCTGGATGGCGTCATCGAAACGCGCGCCTTGCCGATCGCTTGCGTTCGGCGTGGGAACGCGTCCGTTGAAGTTAGCGCATCTGGACTGACAGCGATCCATTCGCCTCATGAGGTGTCGCACCTTGGCGTCGAGTGCGGCGGCGCCGAAGGACGCGGCCAGGGGCCAAGGTCGACCATGCGGCCGCCGCAGCAAGGGCAGATATCGATCCTCTGGCCGGTAAGGATGGCGTAGCGCTCGCGGTAATCGGCGGGTTCGACGCTCGGAGGCGGTTCGGCAATATTGAGAGCGGCACGGATATCGGCGAGCTTATGGGCGCGGCGGGCGTTGGCGAGAAAGCCCAAATGACGAATGCGCCGAAAGCCCTTGGGCAAGACGTGCATGAGGAAGCGGCGGATGAACTCGTCGGCATCGAGGGTCATCGCCTTGGATTTGTTGTTGGCGCGATAATCTTTCCACCGAAAGCGCACGGCGCCGTCTTCGCAATCGAGCAGCCGGCCATTGGCGATGGCAACGCGATGTGTGTATCGTCCGAGATAATCGAGGACTTGTGGCGCGCCGCCAAACGGGCGCTTGGCGTAGACGACCCATTCGGTGCTGCGCAACGGGGCGAGATATCGCGCGAACGCAGCCGGCTCTTGCAGCGCCGCGAGGTCGCCGAAGAACTTCAGATCACTGGCGTCGAAGGCTATTTTCAGTCGCTCGAGAAACAAGCGACGATAAAGCCGAGAGAGAACATGCACGGGCAGGAAGAAGCTGGGCCGGCAAGCGATCCAGCATCCATCCGGGCCGAGGCCGCCGCCCGGTACGATGCAATGGACATGCGGATGATGCGTGAGAGTTTGCCCCCAAGTGTGCAGGATAGCGATCATGCCAGTCTCGGCGCCAAGATGTTTTGGGTCCGCGGCGATGACGCGGATCGTCTCGGCCGCCGCCTTGAACAGGATGTCGTAGACGAGCGCCTTGTTTTGCAAGGCGATCGCCGCGATCGGCGCCGGAACGGTGAAGACGAGGTGGAAATAAGGAACCGGCAGGAGCTCCGCGCGACGATCGGCGAGCCATTGTGCGCGCGCGAGCCCCTGGCACTTGGGGCAGTGCCGGTTGCGACAGCTATTGTAGGCGACGCGGATCTGCCCGCAGTCCTCGCACTGTTCGGCATGCCCGCCGAGCGCCGCCGTCCGGCACGTCTCGATGGCGGCCATCGCGCGGCGCTGGTCAATAGACAGCCGAGCGCCTTGCGCGGCGCGAAATGCGTCGCCGTGGCGGCGGAAGATATCCGCAACCTCGATCCTCGGGCGCATTTGCGCCGGCTATTCGGGAGCGACCAAATCGCATGAAAGTCGGTCGAAGGGGCTCGACGTGGCGGCGATCAGGTTCGTGGCGACCTGCGCATAGCGCGCCGTCGAAGACAGGTCGGCATGACCGAGCAACGCCTGAATAATGCGAATGTCGACGCCCGCCTCCAGGAGATGGGTGGCAAAACTGTGCCGCAACGTATGCGCCGTAACGGGTTTGCCGATCCTGGCTCGCAGTCGCGCCTTGCGGCAGGCGTCTTGCAAAGCGCCCGTGCTCACATGATCGCCGGGCTCTTGGCCCGGGAACAGCCACAGGCTTGGTCGCGCCCGCCGCCAATAGGCGCGCAGAATCTCGAGGAGGCGCGGCGACAGCATGGCGTATCGCTCCTTGCCGCCTTTGCCCATCTCGACGTGGATCAACATCCGCGTGCTGTCGATCGAGGCGACCTTCAGACGGGTGACTTCCCTGACCCGCAAACCCGCCGCATAAGCGGTCGCCAGCGCGACGCGGTTGCGAAATCCTTCAACCGCTTCCAGGAAGCGCACGACTTCCTCGGCGCTCATGACTGCGGGAAGCTTCTCGGGCTCGCGGCCGAAAACGATCCTCTCGATCGCCTCCTTCTGTCCCAAGGTGACGCCATAGAAGAACCGAAGTGCGCACGTGACTTGGTTGATGTGCCCCCAGGAATGCTTCTGGGCGACGAGATGAAGCTGATAGGCGCGGACCTCCTCCGTCCCGAGCCGCTCTGGGGATGAATTGAAATGGCGGCTGAACCTCGCCACCGCGTAGATGTATGATTGCTGTGTCGCCTGCGACAGGTTGCGGATCGTCATATCTTCGATCATGCGCTGGCGGAGAGGGCTCGTCGTAGCCATCGGGGGCTCCTGGGCTGAGAGGACTTGATGTGACGATCACATCCTCTCAGACAGGAGGCTTCACTTCAGCGACTTCGCCGCCGCTCCCGCGTAGCGGGTTCGTTCAACGCGTTTTTCGCGGCGTGAGACGATCGGTGTTGAATCGGAGCAGAGAATTCCTCTCGAACAACTCATTGACCGCGTGCTCTCGATGTCTTCGTCATCGCCTCAACGGCTCGGGAACGAGATGCCGAGGATGCGCGAAGCCTTGCGGGAGGCGTTAACGCCCTTCGCAGTGGAGGGCCTCATCACTGAGGTCGTTGAAACGCAGGCTGTGGTTTTCGGAAGTTGACACGAGTGAGTATCGATAGCCGGCGAACGGCTGTGCCGTCGTCAATGCGGTGAGGAGCGGACTCGCTCGAACAATCCGCTCACGTCGCAGGTTGACCCGTTGCGGACCTTCCCCTCGGCCTTGGCCAAGCTGCAAAATCTGCTCCCCACTTGCCGCAGCGCATGACGCGCATCTTGCTCAAGGAGCGCCTTGAGCGGGAGAAGCCGGCCGCTTCTCCCGCTACCGGCATTGGCGCTCATTTCAACGGGCGCGTGGTGTTCATAGGGGCGTCAAGGTCGATAGCATTCCCGTTGATCGCGTTGTCGCCGTAGCTATAGACCGTGCCGGAGTTGCAAACCCCAAAGCCGTTGTTTCCCCAGCCATTTCCCGTCGCCGTGGAGCGCGTGAGATAGAGGTTGGCGGTATTAGCGCCAAAGCCGCAAACGCCGTTTTCACTGGCGTTGACTTGGTTGGCGATTACGGACACCGTTCCGGTATTACCGGTGCCGATCACTGCGACGCCAACGTTTTTGTTGTTCACGGCTTCGACTCGCGTGAGCGACCCGAAGATCGTCGCAGTGGCGGCGCTTGGAGAATTCGGTGCCGGAGCGGGAAACACATATATCCCAGTGCCATTATTCCCCGAGACCACCGTGTCGGAAATCGTAAAATTAAGCGTGCCCGAGGATGGATTGATGAAAATTCCGATAGGGCCGACGTTGAAGCGGTAGTTGGCTTGGGCGTTGCCGAACCCCTTGATCGTGGAGTTAGTCACAGTGAGATTTCCAGCGGAAGTCAGATTGATGCCATTGTTTCCCGTCCCGACGCCGTCGAGGGTGAGTCCCTTGATGAAAATGGCGTCGCCCGGATTCGCCGCAATAGCGATGGCGTCGCCGCTCGCCGCGAAGATCGTCGTCGTGCCCACCCCGTCGTTGATGATCGAAATGGCGTGTGCGATGACGAGCTGACCGTAATTTCCGGGGCCTTGCACGTAGATCGTCCCGCCGGGCTGCACGATATTGTCGTGCGCATATTGGAAGGTGCGGCAGGGTGCCGACCCCGTGCCGCAACTGGGGGCGTCGGCTCCGTTGACGGACACCCAGGCGCGCGGCTGCGAACCGCCGGAGCCGGCGGCGAGCGCCGCGACAGACGCGAGTAAGGGAAGCGCGAGCGCGGCGGCGATGGCGCGAGATAGCGAAGATGTCGTGGACATCTAGTGCTCCTATAGTGCTCCTGAAACGGGAAGCGCGAAATTGCGCTCGGCATTCAAGCTAATCCCGTTGCTCGCTCCGCCTAACGAAGCGCCGCCGGGGCGCGGCGATCAGTGCAGGCTTGCCGGAGTAATTGCTCCGGAAAACGTGCTGTAGATATTGTTTTGATAGCTCGTCAACGTACCGGCGCCATTGAATAGGTCAGTACCATTGCCGGTCGCCAGAGAATTAGAAACGCTCGAGCCCCCGTGATCAACATATATGCCGTAAGAGCCGTTCTGCGAGAAGTCACTATTCACGACCGTCGCGGACGCCGAGGCTCCTTGGATCCACAAGCCAGAACCATTATTGTTCACGCTCACGTTCCTGAGGGTTCCGGAGGCCGAGCCGCTGCCGCTGGGGGAAATATATATGCCAGCATAGTAGTTCGCAGAAACGATCGTATCGAAAATCCTGAAACTCACGAAGCCGGAAGTGGGGGCGATATAAATTCCGTTGCCCCCTGTGGCGCCGAAACCTTTGATCGTGCAATTTGCGACTGTCAGGCTGCCGGCGACAGTCAAATTAATCCCATTGCTTCCCGTTCCCGCGCCGTCAAGGGTCAAGCCTTTGATGAAGATCGAGTCGGTTGATCTCGCCGCAATAGCGATGGCGTCGCCGGAAGAAGCAAAGATCGTCGTTGTGCCAACGTCGTCATTTATGATCGAAATGGCGTGGGCGATCAAGAGCTGACCGTAGTTACCGGCATCGTGCACAAAGATCGAGCCGCCGGGCTGCACAATATTGTCGTGCGCATATTGGAAAGTTCGGCAGGGCGCGGAGCCCGTTCCACACCCGGCTGCATCAGCTCCGTTAGCGGACACCCAAGCTCGCGGCTGGTTGCCGCCAAGGCCGGCCGCAAACGCACCGACGGTTGTGAGGGTTGAGAGAACGAACGCAACTACGATTGCGGTAGAGCTTATCTTGATCATGATATTCTCCCACTATAGAGCGAAGTGTCCTCGGCGATAACGTGTTGCTAGGCTATTGGTTGCACGCCGTTCGCGCGACAGATTTGACTCAAGCTTGCACGGGGCCGTTCGCACAGGCGACGGCAATCGCTATCGGCCGGGATTTGCCGGACAGGCCCCGGTTCGGGCGCAACTTTCCCCGAATTTGCCGCCTTTGACGAGGCCGCGCCGTCTCGGAGAGCGCCACTAGAGCGCAGGATGGTAGACACCCATCGGGTTTGCACGATGAAGGGTATTCCTCCGGCGGCGGCCGCCTGGCATTGATCTCGGTTTTTGAGATAGCTGCCTGACGGGTGGCGCGATGATCGTGTCCACTTCAGATACAAGCGGACACTATCGCTGATGTCGGGCAACGATGCAGATCCGGCGGCGCTCAGGCGCCGGCGTCGATCATGGTCTCTCGATGAGAAACGCCGGATCGTCGACGAGAGCCTCGAGGACGGAGCTTCGATCGCCGAGGTCGCGCGGCGGCACGACCTCAACACCAACCAGCTCTTCACCTGGCGCCGGCAGTTCGGCGTCGAGCCGCCCGCGCCCAAGGAACCGGCGCCGATCCTGCCCGTAACGATCACGCCGGACACGACGACGGACTATTCCGGTCCAGGGTCGAACGGCCAGATGGAGATTGTGCTTGCCGAGGGAGATCGGATCATCGTGTGGGCCGATGTCGAGGCAGCCGCGCTGTCGCGGGTCGTGAAGGCGCTGCGCCGATGATCCCGCTGCCGGCGGGCTGCCGGGTCTGGATCGCCACCGGCCATACCGACATGCGGCGCGGCATGCAGGGTCTGGCGCTTCAGGTGCAGGAGCAGTTGAAGCGCGATCCACATGCCGGCGATCTCTACATTTTCCGTGGACGCCGCGGCGATCTTGCGAAAATTCTCTGGCATGACGGAATTGGTCTGTCGCTCTACGCCAAGCGGCTCGACCGCGGAAAGTTCATCTGGCCCTCGGCAACGGCGGGCGCCGTGTCGATTTCAGCCGGGCAGATGGCCTACATGCTCGAGGGGATCGACTGGCGAAACCCGCAACTCACCTACAGGCCGCAAAGCGCGGGGTGAGGCGCAAAAAAGCTGGGGTCGACTGCATTTTGGGGCGCCACAAATCGCGTGTTTTGTGATTCACTTCGCCTCATGGACGCCGCGGCCAAAGCCCTTCTCGACGAAAACGCCGTGCTGAAAGCGCAGCTCGCCGTCGCGCTTGCGAAGGCGTCGGAAGACATGGCGCTGATCGCCGCGCAAAAGCTCCAGATCGCCAAATTGCAGCGCCAGATCTACGGGCAGAAGTCGGAGCGCTCGGCGCGGCTGCTCGATCAGTTGTCGCTCGAACTCGAAGAGCTGGAAGCGAGCGCGACGGAAGACGAACTCGCCGCGGAGCGCGCCGTCGCCAAAACGACCACCGTCGCCGGTTTCGAGCGCAAGCGACCGGAGCGCAACACCTTCCCCGACCATCTGCCGCGCGAACGCGTGGTGATCGACGCGCCGAAGGCCTGCGCCTGCTGCGGCGGTTCGCGCCTGCGCAAGCTCGGCGAGGATGTGACGCGGACGCTGGAGACGACGCCGCGCCAGTGGAAGGTCGTGGAGACCGTGCGGGAGAAGTTCACCTGCCGGGACTGCGAGAAGATCACACAGGCGCCGGCGCCGTTCCATGTCGTTGCGCGCGGCTGGGCGGGGCCGAGCCTCTTGGCGATGATCGCCTTCGAGAAGTTCGGCCAGCATCAGCCGCTGAACCGTCAGGCCGAGCGCTATGCGCTCGAAGGCGCGCCGATCGCCTTGTCGACCATGGCCGACGCCGTCGGCTCCATCTGCGCCGCGCTCGATCCGCTGCGGCGTCTCGTCGAGGCGCATGTGCTGGCGGCAGAGCGGCTGCATGGGGACGACACTACGGTTCCCGTGCTGGCCAAGGGCAAGACCGACACCGGGCGCTGTTGGGTCTATGTCCGCGACGATGCGCCCTTCGGCGGCGCCGGGCCGCCGGCGGCGATGTTCTATTACTCGCGTGACCGGCGCGGCGAACATCCGCAAGGCCATCTGGCGAATTATTCCGGCATCCTGCAAGCGGACGCCTATGACGGCTACAACAAGCTTTATCTGGCGGGGCGCAAGCCCGGCCCGATCCGCGAGGCCGCGTGTTGGGTCCATGCGCGGCGCCCGTTCTTCGCAATGGCGGACATCGACGAGAATGCGCGGCGCAAGGCGGCAGGGAAAAAGGAGATCCCGCTCTCGCCGATCGCCATCGAAATCGTGCGCCGCATCGACGCGCTGTTTGCGATCGAGCGGTCGATCAACGGCAAGAGCGCGGAGGAACGTCTCGTCGTTCGACAGGCGTGGAGCCGCCCGCTCGTCGACGCGCTGGAAATCTATCTGCGCGAACAGTTCACAAAGCTCTCGCGCGGGCACGATCTCGCCAAGGCGATCCAGTGCATGCTGAAGCGGTGGCCAGCCTTCACACTGTTCCTCGGCGACGGGCGCGTGTGCTTGTCGAACAACGCTGCGGAACGATGCCTGAGAGGCATCGCCCTTGGCAGAAAAAGCTGGTTGTTCTGCGGTTCCGACCGCGGCGGCCACCGCGCCGCGGCTATGTACAGCCTGATCGTCACGGCGAAGATGAACGGCGTGGATCCACAGGCCTGGCTCGCCGACGTCCTCGCCCGCATCGCCGCCCATCCCGCGCATCGCCTCGACGAGCTGCTGCCGTGGAACTGGCGCAAGAAGGATCAGGCCGCGCCAGCGTTGGCGGCATAACCGCGGCGGACCTCCCCTGCGGCCTACGGCGTAGGCTTACGATGAAGGGCGCGCCACAAGCGGACATTCGTTTTGCAGAGGCAGACGCCCCGACCGCGGATGTAACGGCGGGGCGTTTTCGTCTGCCTTATGAACCTCGAACGTCCTCAGTTTGCATCTGCCAGCTGCATTGCTCCTTCCAGCGCTGGCAAAAACTGCGCAATCGCCTCCTTTTCCCGCTTGATTTCTGGGGGGAGGTTTTGCGTTTCTCGCTTCTCGATATATTGGATCGCTTCGAGTTGACGATCCAAAACGCGATGAAGCGCCGACGCTTGCTACACGCTTAGGATTGCTCGCACTTCGACTGTCACCATTGCCGCCTTTGCCCCACGCTAATCATGACGCGCTCTCCACTTTGCGATCGGCACCATGCGCTTTTATGGCGGTTTTTTTAATTGTGGCGATTGCTTAGCGTCATTGCAGTGCAGCGTCGATCCTTTTGCGATGCGGGATCAAAAGCGTCCCGATGGCTGCTTGGCAGCGCAAGGTTGACGGCACCGGATCAGGCCTATCGGGAGCGTTGTATGAGCACTCGCAAATCTCGCCCCGAACTGGCGCGAACATCTGGCGTCGGATCCGGAGCCGCGAAGGGCAGAGAAGCGCCAGAATTGAGCCGCCGCGGGCGGCCGCCGGCGGGCGCGAGGCTCGCCATTCGCTTTTGCGACTGATCGGCTCCCGAAACCCAAGCCTTCGCGACCGACGCCGATGCCGCACTCGATCGCATGGCCAGGCGACGCTGCGCCTGCACACCCGCTGTGTAGCCATAAGCGCAGAGCAGCCCGTCGGGAGCGCCGAAGCGCCTGACCTGAACGACTTTGTTGCGCGGTTCTGTCATAGACGGATTCCTTGCGTAAGGATCGCGTTACGGGCAACAGTCACGATGATAACAGGCCATTTTCAAGGAGATCGCAAATGTCCAGGAGCCAGCTCAAGATCAAGGAACCGGTGCGTGAAATTGATGTTGTGCGCGAAACCGATGTGTTGGTGGTCGGTTCCGGCCCGGCGGGACTGGCAGCCGCGATCGGCGCGGCGCGCGCGGGCGCGGAAGTCTCCATCGTAGAGCGCTTCGGCTGCTTCGGTGGAAATATCACGGTGGTCGGCGTCGAGGGCATGGCTTGGTACCGCCACGAAAAAACCATCGAGGCCAACGGCCTAGGGCGGGAAATGGAGGAACGTGCTAAGGCGATGGGGGCGGCGGTGCCGGAATCCCAGTCACTGTCGTATGAACTCGACTCAGAAGGTTTCAAGGTCGTCGCCGACCGCATGGTGGAGGAAGCGGGCGTGCATCCCATGCTTCACCGCATGTTCGTGGCCCCCATCATGGACAACGACACCATCGTCGGCATTGTCACGGAGTTGAAAGCGGGGCGCGAGGCGATTTTGGCCAAGCGCATCATCGATGCGACCGGCGACGCCGACGTCGCCGCGCGCGCGGGCGCCCCGTTCTTCATGACACCGAAGGAGAAGATGATGGCGGCCTCCGTCATGTTCCACCTTGCTGGCGTGAACAAAAAGAAATTCATGGATGGTGTGCGCACCGATCCGCAGACCTACAAGGAGTGGGGCAACGGCGGCGGCGGCGACTGGAACATCGAGACCTCGGGCAAGGAAGACGAGATGTTTTCCCCCTTCATTAAGAAGCCGTTTCAGAAAGCCATCAAGGAAGGCCTGCTGCCTGCGAATCTGAATACCATTGCTGGCACCTGGGGCGCGATGCACGACACCGGCGAGCTGACCTATATGAACCTCATCCACATGGAAAAATGCGATGGCACCAATCCCGACGATCTGACCAAATTTGAAATCGAGGGTAGGCGCCAGACGATGCTGGCCATCGAAGCGCTGCGCAGTTATATGCCCGGCTGCGAAACGGCGCGGCTGCGCAATTTCGGCATGACCATCGGCATTCGAGACACGCGGAAGATCGACGCCGCCTATAACATGACCGAAACCGACGTGCGCGAGCAGGGCAAGTTCGAGGACTCCATCGGCATCTATCCGGAATTCATCGACGGCTATGGCATTCTAATCCTGCCGACGACAGGCCGTTACTTCCAGATTCCGTTCCGCAGCATGCTACCGGAGAAAGTCAAAAACCTGCTCGTCGCGGGCCGCTCCACAGGCGGAGATCGCGTCAGCCACGCGGCGATCCGCAACATGAGTTGCTGCGCCGTGTCGGGGCAGGGCGCCGGCGTCGCCGCCGCGCTGTCGCTCAAGACAAAGACAGACTTCGACCGCCTCGATATTTCGGCGGTCCAGAACGAGCTGACGCGGCAAGGCGTGCGGATACACTAATCATAGCTCCCCCTTCCGCTCGCGAACAGGCGCCCCAACTCGCTGACCAACCCGCGAAGGCGGGTCGGGAGGGAGGGCCGGCATGAGGGAGAAACTCATGCCCGCTCCAGACCGAGAAACCGCCCGACACCAACGACGGAATCAAGTTAGGCTGACCGGTCAAAAGCGCCCACTGAAACCGCGAGATGTCTGGACAATCCGGGTTCGCTTGCAGCTCGAGGGCCGCAAGCGAGATTTGGCGATGTTCAACCTGGGCATCGATAGCAAGCTACGAGGATGCGATCTTGTGCGCTTGCAAGTGAATCACGTCTGCGTCGGCGGTCGGGCGCGGGATCGCGCCGTCGTGGTCCAGAAAAAGACCGGGTTTCCGGTGCAATTTGAGCTTACGGAGCAGACGCGCTCGTCGGTCGAGGGATGGCTGGATCAGCGCCGCCCGAAAGCTTCGCCGTATTTGTTCCCGAGCCGTTTCAAAAGCCGGCCGCACATTTCAGCGCGGCAGTATGCGCGCATCGTGCGCAAATGGGTGACAAGCGCCGGCCTGGACGGCGCCGCCTATGGAACGCATTCGCTGCGCCGGACCAAGGCCACGCAGATTTACAAGAAGACTGGAAATTTGCGCGCGGTGCAGCTTCTGCTGGGGCACACAAAGCTTGAGAGCACCGTTCGCTACCTCGGAGTGGAGGTGGAGGACGCGCTCAGCTTGTCGGAGCAGATTGAGCTTTAAGCGAAGCCGCATGGCGGCCGCCCGTCGACGGCCGCCATGCGCCAAATTCGAGCCTTCGCGAAGGGGATCGTCGCGCACATTTGCCCTCGTTCGCGCCGTCGGGGGGCGCGAGGCGCGAAGCCACGAAAAAAAGCCTCTCTTGGGAGAGGGAATGATGCCATAACAGGTGGCTGCCGAAGTCTCGGTCTGATCGCGAGCGATCCCGGCAAAAATCGGTTAAAAGCGCCGGTGCTAGGAACTTGCGAGCACGCGAGCTGGAGCGCCGCAGCGCAAGGGAGAGGGCGGCGGGAAGACGTCCTCTATGCAGGTGGCCTCTTCCCACCCCACGAGGACGGCTTTCGCGTAGCGCATCCTGCCTGTCGGGGTCAACGCAATAGCAGAGAAGCAAGTCGTAATGCCGACTTTAGAGATCACCACCATGATCGGATGCCCCCTCATGTGCACGTTCTGTCCACAGCCGGGGCTAAAGAGAAGGTATGAAACAGGCAACGATCCACGCGAGAAACACTCGAAGTATATGAGTTTTGAGAACTTCAGTCGGATATTATCGAAGACACCTAAGCATGTGCGTATTGATTTTTCTGGCATGGCCGAACCCTGGGCCAATCCAGACTGCACCGAAATGCTGCGCATAGCCTTGGAAAGCGGCTATAAAGTCGCCATGTTCAGCACGCTCTACGGCATGAGCGAGCTGGACGCCGACATTGTCGTAGAATTATTACGAAACCACAGCAAACAGATCATAGCTGTCTGTCTACACCTTCCAGACGCGAGCAGCAACATGCCAGGGTGGAAATACTCTAAGAACTGGGAAAACGTATTTATCAAATTCAAAGAACTTATGGAAGAAAATATTATTAGTTCCTTTAACATTATGACAATGGATGGCTCAGGTTCTGCGCACGAAGATCTGTGGCATCTCGGTTTAAAAATATTGCCCTGGCATGGCCACACAAGAGCCGGCAGCCTAGACGAAAGCAATGTAGCTCAACAAAATATATATACACGAACACCTTACAATATAACACCTGTTAGTTGTGCTGATACGCCGTTTTATGACCATAATGTCGTGTTACCAAATGGAGATGTTCTGCTTTGCTGTATGGATTACAATTTGAAACACGTCATTGGCAACCTCTTGCAGCAGGATTATTACGACATATTTACAGGCGCGGAACTGAATCGGCTTCGCCAGATCAATATGACGCCCGGATTTTCAAACTGCAGCCTCTGCAAATCTTGCGATCGAACCCTTAATTACGATCTCAGTCCCTCCGTGACGTGGAGCGCAAGCGGGGACCCGCTTGTCCAACGCGACGCCACGATAGCCGAATATCGCTATCATCTCGACCGCATCAACGCCTCACCTTGGTGGCGCTTCGGCATGGCGATAACCAATCTCGTGCGCGGCAGGCGCGCCGGTCGTTAACTCATACGCCATTTCTCGTCGGCGTAGCCACGTGAGCGAAGCGGGCGCAGTGTTTGGCAATAGGCCGCGAATGGCTCCTTTTTTCGTTTTCGCGAACGGCAGAGATGGGTCATTTTGTAGCGTTCCCTCGCCGCAACGACACGCCGCCTCTGCGCGAGCATCGGGCGCATGGGCGGCCTTCCGCTCACTCCGCCTTCCCCTTCCGCAGCCTCACGCCCGGACCGCCGCCGTGCGTTACGTGGTCAGCGCCCCAGGCGAAAGCGCCGCTGATTCCAACCCCAACCGGCGGGACGGTGGTGGTAGCGGTGGCCGCTCGCGCCGTAACGGTAGTAAACGGAGTCGATCGGCGACCCGGTCGAAACGGCCGTCTTGTCAGTCGGCGTGACGACGCTGGCGAGGCTCGGCGTAGCGGTCAGCGCACCCACCGCCGTCACGCAGGCCAGCGTGATCACGGTTCTTTTCGAAAAGATGCTCATTTCTGATCCTCCAACGATTTGGCGGCGACATTGGCCTCTAACTGGCGCGAGCATCGGGCGCATGGGGCTGGGCGCTGAACGGCAGCGATGGCCGCCATTTGCGGACCTTTACTGCGCTCGCATTTCCCCACATTCCGGCTGGCGGCCATCGCTCTTGGCATCGGCGCTACCCAAGCTAAACCTTCTTGACGCTCCAAGCACGAGGACGCGACTGAGTCCTAGCGGCCTAGAGATCGCGTGCATGCCAGGGCGCGATGCTCACCCAACCCTCCACCTCACCAACCACCAAAATCTCCGCCGCCTCCAGCACCTTCAAGGTGGCAAGCCAGCTTTCACCAAGGTCGTTCAAGCTGATATCGAACGCGTGCTCGACCCACTCCCCGCCGGCGACGTCACCATAGGCATAGATGTCGCCACCCAGCGCCAACCAGCCCTCGTTATCGATCTCCTCGTACTCCATCTCGTCGGCGTCGTTTGAATCCAGCCAGATCATGGCGTGATGGGTCTCGGCATAGGTCTCGCCGTCGTATCCGTCGTAGGTGACTCGCTCCTCGAACTCCTCGAAGCGGGCCTGGCGCCCGCCCGTGAAGGAGAGGAACGGAAACGCCTCGGCCAGCGGCCGCATCATGAATTGCCAGTGGATCCTGACGGGCGTCCACTCGTCGTCTCCGGCGGCCTGGGTTAGGAAAACAACCTCCGTCCGGGTCTTGGTAATCCAAATCTTCACGGCAATGCGGGTGGAGGCATTCTTCTGGCGGCAGGCGTCCATCCACTTGACGACCTCGGACGCGGCCAGGAATTGGCGCGCCTCAGCATCGTCGGTCGCGCCCAGCCGCTGGCGGGCGACCGACACCAGGTTTTTCCCCAGCATGACGCGGAAGGCATGGTCGTCGAGAAGATTCTTCTTGTCGATCGAGACCGAATAGGACTGCTGCGCCGTGGTGAGTATCTTCTCCCCTAGCTGCTCGCTGACCCAGTCCTTGATGTTGATGACCAAGAACTGATCGACGCTCTCCACATAGACCACGAGGTAGGTCGGCTCGGGCGCGACGTACCAAAAACGGAGATGATTGGTCTGGAGAGACAGGGTGACCGCCTCCGCGACGTTGAACGCCTCCTTGCTCAGTTTGCCGGCCGAGATACCTTTCATCTGGAACCAAACCAGCGCCGGCGTCACGATTCGTCCGCCGCCTGCCGTGAGCTGCGTGAAGTGCAACCCGATATCCCGGCCGGCGCGGTCCGAGACGTATTCCACGAACGTGCCGTACCCCGCCGCGAAGTGGCGGAACTTGGCCATGTATCGATGCTCGAGGGCATCGGCGGCACCGATCTTCATTTTACAGCCTCGTCGCTCCGGCCGGCAGAAGCCGCATTCACCGTTACGTAGACCCGCTCGCCCTCGGCGACTGCAGGGCACCTAACTCCAGGCGAGGCATCAACAAGCAGACCTTCTGAATGGCAGAGCCGGGTCAAATTTGAGCGCTCGTGGAGCCGAATGCGCCATATGTCACCTTCGCTGTGAAATAGCGCTTTTATCGCTGCAGCTCAGGCGTTACTGGAGACTTATCGACCGGTCAGTGTCGCTGGGTCGGTCGCCACGATCGGTCGATCGCCACGACCAAGAATTTTGGTCCTCGTGGCGCGTTCGATTTCGGTGAGGAGGGTGCGCGTTCCACGGCTCAAACCGCGTGTTTCGGAGAGCGTGCGAAAGTCGGAAATGGTGTGGGGGCAAAGCTCGTTCCCTTCAAAAACGCGGACGCCCTCATCCATGACGATGACATCCCCATATCGCAGGGTCTCATCCCATATCAAAGCCTCGGTGGAGTCGAAAACCCTGGACGCTCTGTCGTCCTGCGCGAAAAATCGAGCGCACCCCATCGATCCTCGATGGCGCTCGACGGCGCCAGGATGCAGCGCAGCGGGTCCCACCGCTGGCTGCTCAGCTCCGCTAGCACCGGCCGTCTCCGGACCCGCGGCGATGATCTCCAACTTCGGGCCGTCGGCGGACTTATTGAAGACGTAACTGTAGTCCCTGGAAAACAGCACACGCAGGATGACCTCGTCGAGCGAGCCGGCGACATGACCGGTAAACGGCTGGTCGAGCTTGACAGCAGAGTGATATTTGAGCCCGACGGCGTTCTTCAACGCGGCGAGCACTTCCTCGATCGACGCGTGATCGGCCTCTACTGTCAAGGCCCTGGGGCCGCCCGCGACACGAACCTCCGCTTGCGCGCACGGTAGGGACGTCAACAACGCGCCGAGGGTGGCGGTGATGGCGGTGATGGCGGTCATGACGGAAGATGCGTTTCGACTGGGTGAAGACGCCTGAGTCTTCGATCGGCGGCGTTCGGTCCGAAGCTCGGCGCATACTTGTGGGAAACTGCTCATCCCGTCGGCTCCGTCTTCCTAACGGGGCTTTGACGCGCCCGCCGGACTGACGAACTAGACCGGGTTTCGCCGGATGGATCCCGGTTTGGAGGCAACTGTCCTCCAATTTGCCGCCTTCGACAAGGCTGCGACATCTCAGAGAGCGCCGAGGAAGTGCAAGATGGTGGATGCCCATGGCGTTTGCGCAATGGAGAAAGCAAATACATACATCATTTTGTCACCTTCTGGCTCCGGTACTCGCGCGCGGGGTCACAGGGATGCGCGGCCCGGCTTCCTCGCGCGACATGGCCTGACCGTGACCAAATCAGAGGCAAGCGGTAGCGATGCGTTACAAATGGGGCGCGGAGAAGCCCGGTGAGTAGCTGATGATTCAGAGTGGGGGCTTCAAATGGATATCTTACGTTCTGCTTTTGCTCTTACGCCGGCGCTCGTCCTCGCGGCGCCGCAAGCTCAGGCCAGCCAGAAGACCTTCAAGGTCAACTTCATGAATTGCACCGAATTCGCCGGTGAAGGCTATGTGCCGCTCGCCATCGCGCAAAGGCTGACGCCAGCGAGCTATACCATCACCAACTCCTCCCCCGGACAGGCGCCGATGGTCGTGCGCATGACGAGTTGCGAGAGCGTGCAAGTGAACGGAAGCCATTCGCTGCCGACGACGATTGCGCAGATCGGGATCAACGTCGTCTCGCCGGACGGCACGGGCGACATCAACAATTACATGGCGCTCTATGTGAGCAACAATCCCCAGCTCGTCACAGCCCTTCAGAACGCCGGCATTCCCGCGACCCTCGACCCCCAGATCGCCTATGAATACACGCCGAACGGCTCCGGCGGAGGCGTACTCTACGGCGCGGTCTCGCCTCGGGAATTCGGCCCCTATTTCCTCCAGGGTTCTGAGACGGACCCCTCGCCGAACGGCGCCCAGTCCTACGTCGCCAACTGGTGGTACGGCGCCAATGCCCAGACTCGTCAACAGACGACCTTCCCCGCGATCTCCTTCGGCGCGTCGAACGTGGCGCTCTACACAAGCAAGGCGTCTCCGCTCGGGGAATTGATCGGCGGCGGCGTCTATTCGAGTTTCACCTTGCTGGCGGTTCGTGGAGTCTACGGTCTGGCGCGGATGGTGGTCACCTTCCCCGGCAGTCCATAAGGCCGCTCTGTCGCCTTCGCGAAGGGGCAAAAGGCGCCAATTTTGAGCCTTCGCGACCGGCGACGATGCGCCAGAGCACGAAGTCGCTGCGCTCCGGCCCGCTGCGCGGGGGGCGTGAGCCGAGAGGGCGGGTAGCAAGCCGATAGGATAGCGATGGCGCGACGGGCAGCCCCGTCCTGAGAATTGAGGGTCGTTCAACCTCACTCAGGAAGGAGCGCCCGATGAGCGAGACCAACACTGTCAGTCCGCTTCGTCAGCGTATGATCGAAGACATGGCTGCGCGCAAGCTCAACCCGCACACGCAGCGCAGCCACATCTATAGCTGCAAGCGGTTCGCCGCCTGGCTCAAACGTTCGCCCGATACAGCGACCGCCGACGAGGTCCGCCGCTTCCAACTGCACCTCGTCGAGGGCGGCGCGAGCATCTGCAACCGCAACCGGATCATGACCGGGGTGCGCTTCCTGTTCCGCGTCACGCTGCGTCGCCACGATCTGGCGGCCGAGGTGTGGCACATCAAGGAGCCGCAGAAGCTGCCGCCGGTGTTGAGCCCTGAGGAGGTCAAGCGTGTTCTGACCATGGCGACGAGCCTCAAGGCGCGCGCGATGCTGACGCTCGCCTATGGCTGCGGGTTGCGGGCCAGCGAAGTGGTGCGGCTGCGAGCGTGCGACATCGACAGTGAGCAGATGATCATTCGCATCGTTCAGTCGAAAGGCCGCAAGGACCGGAATGTGATGCTCCCGCCCGAGATCCTCGACCTGCTGCGGCAATGGTGGAAGGCGCGGCCGACCCGGCGTGACGCCGGCGTCGCGCCGCAACAACGCTGGCTATTTCCCGGTCGCATTGATCGTCAACCGACGACGGCGCGCCAGTTCGGCCGGCTGTTCAAGGAGGCGGCGAAAGCCGCGGGGCTGCGCAAGGCGGTCTCCCTTCATTCGCTGCGCCATTCCTTCGCAACCCATCTGCTCGAGAACGGCCAAGACATTCGGCTGATTCAGGCGTTGCTCGGACACGAAAAGCTCGACACGACGGCGCGCTACACCCGCGTGGCGACAGGACTGATCGCCAAGATCGAGAGCCCGCTCGCGCGCCTGAGCCCGCCGCGCCCCAGGCAAGCAAAGCGAGAGAAGCCGCCGGCGCGATAACGCCGCCGGTCATGGTTCGACCGGTCCTGGAGGTCGCGGACATCCTCCGCGCGCACGGTTCCGCCTGGCGCGAGGCCAACCGCGGCCACACGAGCCTCGACCAGCTGAAGGTGATGAGCGCAATCGAGCGCTGCCGCACGGCGGCGCTTGGCGGCCACGTCGCACGCTGCGAGAACGCGGCGTGCGGCCATACGCACGTCGCTTACAACTCCTGCCGCAACAGGCATTGTCCGACCTGATTACGCCCTTGCGTCAGCCGAAATTTCGTGTGAGAACAAAAACAGAACATTCTGTTTTTGGGAGGGTTCGGCCATGGCGCGCAATAAGGTGCAATTCCAGAAAGGTCTCAGCGAGACCGAGTTCAACAAGGCCTACGGCAGCGAGGAGCAGTGTCACGCGGCGCTGGTCAACTGGCGCTGGCCGAACGGGTTCGAATGCCCCGATTGCGGCGGTAAGGCGCACTGTGTCGTGACGCGCGGGATGCGCCTGCTGTTCCAATGCGGCGCGTGCCGCAAGCAGACCTCGGTGCGCGCCGGGACCATCTTCGCCGCCAGCAAACTGCCGCTGCGCCTGTGGTTTTCCGCCATGTATCACCTCACGCAAACCAAGCAGGGCATCTCCAGCCTCGAGCTCGCGCGACGGCTCGGGATCACCCAGAACGCCGCCTGGAAGATGAAGCACAAGCTCGCGCAGGTCATGATCGAGCGCAACGCCACGAAACGCCTGAAGGGAAAGATCCAAATGGACGACGCCTATCTCGGCGGCGAGCGTTCCGGGCCTCCCGGGCGCGGCGCCGAAGGCAAGACGCCCTTCGTCGCCGCGGTCCAGACCACCGACGATGGCAAGCCGCATCAGATCATCTTGCGGCGGGTAAAGGCCTTCAGCAAGCATGCGCTGAAAAAGCTCGCCAGCACGGCGTTGACGCCGGGCGCCGAGGTCGTCTCCGACGGCTTGGCCTGCTTTTCCGCCGTCGTTGAGGCTGGTTGCTCGCACAAGGCGATAATCGCCGGGTCAGGCTCCAAGGCTGCAAGAGCCGCCGTCAAGAACCCCACGTTCAAGTGGGTCAACACGGCGCTTGGCAACATCAAGGCGGCGCTCCTCGGAACATACCGCGCCGTGCGAGAAAAGCACGCTGCCCGTTACCTCGCCGAGTTCGAGTATCGCTTCAATCGAAGATATGATCTCGGCCAGATGATCCCGCGTCTCGCCGCCGTCGCTCTCTCAACCGCCCCCATGCCCCACCGACTCCTCAAGCTGGCTGACCTTCAGGCGTAATCAGGTTGTCCGAAGTGCCAGGCTGCGGCTTCGCGCCGATGGCTGGCCGACCGCGAAGCGGAGCTGTTGCCCGTCCCATATTTTCACGTCGTGTACACGCTGCCGGGCAAGCTGCGCGACATCGCTTACCAGAACAAGCGCGTGGTCTACGACCTGCTGATGAAGGCGGCGGCAGAGACAACGCTCGCCATCGCCGCCAATCCCAGGCGCCTCGGAGCCAGGATCGGCATTACCGCCGTGTTGCACACCTGGGGCTCGACGCTTACCCATCATCCGCACGTGCATATGATCGTGCCCGGCGGAGGGCTCTCACTCGACGGATCGCGATGGGTCGCCTCCCGCTCCAACTTCCTCGTGCACGTCAACCTGCTGGCGCGTCTGTTCAGCGGCAAGATGCTGGCCATGCTCACCGATGCGCACGACGCCGGCCAATTGACGTTCTTCAACGCGCATGCCGGGCTCGCCGACAAGACCATGTTCAAGCGCTTCATCGCCCCGCTGCGGCGCAGCAAGTGGGTCGTCTATTGCAAGGCGCCGTTCGCCGGACCCAAGCAAGTGCTGCGCTATCTGTCCCGTTACACCCACCGGGTCGCCATCTCGAACCGCCGCCTCATTGCAGCCGACGACGCCGGCGTCGCGTTCCGCTGGAAAGACTATCGCATCGACGGGCCAGGCCGCTGGAAGACGATGCGGCTTCACCCGCACGAGTTCATCCGGCGCTTTCTCCTGCACGTGCTGCCCAAGGGCTTCCACCGCATCCGCCACTATGGGCTCTTCGCCAACGCCAACCGCGCCGACAACATCGCGACCGCCCGCGCTCTGCTCGGCGCCGACCCGCCTGCCGCCGACCCGCAACAGCAGCCGGATGTCACACCGGACGCCCCGCGCGTGCTGCGCTCCCCATGCCCGCGCTGCGGCGCTCACATGATCGTCATCGAGGTCTTCGCGCGCGGATGCGAGCCGAGGTGGCGGCCGACCCCAAGCACGATCGACACATCATGAGCCAGACCGCCTGTCAGCGCCGCCGCTTTCCCGTTTCGTTGCGCTGGCTCCACGCTGGCGGCGATCTCTCTCGCCGCAACCACGCCAATCAACGAGCCCATCGCCCGTTGATACGCTCCCCGCCACCCCCGCAATCCCTGTGGCGCGCCTCCAAGCCCCCCTCCACACCCTGGCCAGGTCGCCAGGCGCCAGCTTCGCGCCCGCCACCATGACCAGAGCGAAAATCAAATCCCCATAACGCTGGCTGCCGCCCGCCGCCCAAACCTCCCCGCGACTTCGTGCCCTGGCGCTTTTTGCACGCCGGCCGCCGGAGCAAGTGGCGCCCCTCGTGACGCCGGCGTCCAAAAACCTGCACAATAACGGTCATTCGATCGAGGATAAGAAAGCGCCGCCGGTCATCTCAGCGGGACTTTTGGCTTGTGGAGGCGGCGTACAGTTTGTGGCGACTACTTCGTCAAAAAGCCGCGCCGGCCTACCGGCGGCGCCCAATCCCGTACTGCCCAAGCCTCATGACGTCGCCCTGCTCACCCCAGATCGCGTCGCGATCACGAGGCCCGTATTCGTAAGAATTGCCGCGTCGGGTTTCGACAGGCTCAGTACGTTCCAAGCGCGTCCCTGTGCTCTGCCGAGAAAACGTGTGCGTAGAGATTGGCAATCCACTGTTTGCCTTCCTGTGAGCCTCTTGCATAATTCTTCGAGCGAGTGATTTTGCCGCCGGCACGCGAGATGTCGGCTTCGTGGGGGCTCAGGCGGGGGCGGCGCGGAAGGCCGAGACCCGCAAGATTTGATCGGCGGCGAGGACGAGCACGCCGAACGTCAAGTGGCATTTGACCTTGATGGCGCCGCGCACGCGCACGAACCTGGCGCCGAACTCGTCCTTCATCCGGGCATTGACGCGTTCGGCCATGGTGCGGAAATCGAAGAGTCTGTCGTCCGGGTCCGGGACGCCGACGCGCCTCATGCGGGCGACCTCCTCGGCGCATTCGGTTTTGGCTTCATGCTGCGAACGAAAATTGCGGTCGATCAGCGGCGCATGGCCGAGCGCCTTGCTGTGCCGGTCGATGATTTCGGCATCGTAGGCTGCGTCCATCGCCTCATAGAGATAGACGATGCGGGCGCTGGTCATGGTCATGAGGGGAATGGCGACCTGGCTGTCGTGCACGGAGGCCGAGGTCAGCACGCAGGAGACGGGGATTTGGCCGCAGGCGACGTCGAGATGCAGCTTGTAGCCGATCCATGTCTCCTTATAGCCCTTGCTGTTCTTCTTGCAGCCGACGTCGCAGGCGGTGGGCAGCTCGGCGAGCATTTTCGCAAGGCTTTGCGTGGCTTGCCGTTCGAGGCGCGACGGCTCCGGCTTTGGCCGCTCCTCGCCCTTTCTCGGGCGTCCGCGCCTTTTTGGCGGCTCGGCGGCGGGCGGCGGCGGATCGTCTTTCCCGTCTTTCTCGACGGGCTTCTCGCGCGCTTCGATCTCGGTGGCGTCGCGGGCGACGACGCCGACGACGCGCCCCTCGAGCGTGCGCTCGACCAGCGCCGCGTGCATTCTGCCCGGCAGATCGCCTTGCGCGAACTCGTTGAAAGCGCGAGAAAAGGTGGATTCGTGCGGAACCTGCGCACGCCGCTCCCACCCGCAGATTCTGCGCAGCGACTTGTCGGCCTGCAGGCGTTCGATCAAGGCGCTGGTGGTTGGAATGCCGAGCAGAGCCTTGGCGACGAAGCATCTGGCCAGGGCGCGGCGATCCTCGGGTGGGCGGCCCGGGCCTCGCGGCGGCTCTGGAACGAAGGCTTGGAGACCGATCACCTCGAGGATGGTGATGAGCCGCCCGAGCTGTTCGGTCATCGGCTCGACTTCCTCGCGAAGCCAAGGGAAAAGCGAGGCCTGTATGTGATTCCAGCGCGCCCACATGGCGTCGAGAGGATCGTCAGTCATGTGGTCCGTCGCCACGGCGCGTAGTTCGATTCGAAATCATAATCCAACAACTTTTAAATGAAAGCGCAATATTCTACACAATAATACTTGCAATCCACATGAGGAAGCCTATCTATATCGCCTCATCGCCCGCGCCAATCTCTAACAATTTTGCAAGAGGCTCCTGTGTGACGCGCAGATAGCGGAGTGCATCGCCTATATACGGACGGACCGCCTTCCAGAAGAAAGCGGGATACGCCGCCCGCAAATCATCAGGAGATTGATAGCCGAGCTTTTCAATCGCGCCGGTTTCCCGAAATTCCGCAAACAATGCTGAAGTCTTGCGCAGATAATTGACGTCGGCCAACTGGCCGACCAAATCGGCAGCGCGAAGCAGGCCTGGATAATCCGACGTGCAGGCATGCTGTTCGTTCTCCAGGACCGGAAAACGTGTGTACTCAATGTTTCTTTCGATTTCTAGCGTATCGATTTGCGTCAAGCTCACCTTGCCAAAACGCTCGCGGACAAAGAGCTTCGATCGCGAGACGTGATAGGGCGTCAAGGACGCGTCTGTGGCTCCCGCGCCGATGGATACGAGATCGCCTTCTTCGTTACGGACATAATGGCCGTTCTGGTCGCCGCGACAGACTCCCCGTACGTAGCCGATGTCGTGGCATAAGAGGGAAATCATGAAATGGAGCCAGGCGTGGGGAGTTACACCGCCCTCGCTGGTGTGTTTCCCGAGCAGAATCTCCTGGCCGACCAGCGTCACCATGATGGTGTGGCTCATGTCGTGGTAGGCCGCATCACTATTGGCGATATTCTCCAAGGCAAGCCGCCCAACGAAGCCGATAATGTCCGGATAGGCGGGCTCCAGAACTCCATAGATCAGGTGGTATTTCTCTTTAAGTTCATCCACAAACGCCTGGATGACAATTCGTGTAGGATTGAACATGATCACCTCCCGATCCGCGGATGTTATTCCGGCTCGAGCGTGCTGTCACCGCGTGCCCGCTGGCAATCTCGAGTTCGATCCGTCTTCTAAACCGAGATTCGCTCAATGGCCCCGGCCCGGAAGCGCTGGCCCTCTCATCTGGGGTTTTGACAAGGCCGCGCGGTCATGAGCCCTCCGCCGGAGCGCAGGATCGCGGACGATCTGCTCCGTTTCAAAAGGAAGGGCATAGTGGTTCATTTTGTAGCCTTCCTTCGCGACAACGGCACGCCGACTCTGCGCGAGCATTGTGCGATGGGCGGCCTTCCGCTCACTCCGCCTTCCCCTTCCGCAGCCTCACGCCCGGGCCTCCGCCGTTCCGGCGATGAACTCGATCCCCGCCGCCTCGAGCGCGGCGGGGAGAGGCGAGCGCCTGTATTTTTGCAGCACCCGATGCGCTCATGCAGGCGTCCGTGGTGTGGTGCCAGGGCCGAGATTTGCCTGCCGCCACGGCGAAACGCCGCGTTGAAATGGGCCCCTGCGGCCGTAGTTGGGGCTATCCTCATAGGGTGACTTCCCCCGCCCGGCCAGCCCTGGCCGGGTTTTTTGAGCTTCGCCTCCCCGACTTCCTCGAAATCCATCCTCAGAGAGCGCCCGCCCCGACCCCGGATCTAAGGGCGGGGCGTTTTTTTTTTGCGTTTCGGAACGGAAACGCTGCTCGGCCGACGGCATAGCTTCACCGGCGGTTAACCATTGTTGGCGCACAATCCTTTTGCGTCGAAGTTCCAAGTCTTGCGTGGACCCCAAGGCGCCCCGCCCCAGATGCCCCGGGCGGGGCGTTTTTGCGTCAATGGGCTGGAGAAGACATCCCCAACTCCCTTCGGAGGGAATCGAGACGCCGCAGATGCACTCTTTGGATTTCCATGAACAAGGCCAAAAGCTTTCTGGATCGCGGACAGTCCTGACCTTCCAGCTCGAGCTTCGAGATGCTCAAGCGGTGTCGTGCAATGGCTGCGCGCCGACGCCGATCCGCGCGCGCCGAAGCAGGCCGGGCGCGCGCTCTGCGACGATCTCGGCTGCGTCGCGAAGGCGCGCGACGGCCAGATGGTGGCGCTCGTGACGAAACGCGGGGCGCTGCTCGAGGATTGCGGCAGGACCGACGTGCTGATCGCACCTTTCGACGCGCCGCAGGGCTGTGAAGCCAAGATCGTGATCGACCGGCGCCGCCTGGCCGAGACCGGCGCGGCGACGATGAGCTTTACGGACAATGGCGCGCAATGGACGACGGCGCGAGCGAGCGGCGAGGATCGACCTTGGTCAAGGGCGCCGAAGCCGCGTCCTGCGCCGCAAACGAGCGTCGCGGCGGAGGAAGCGCGCCAGATTTAGCGCTCTCGGAGCAGCCGATTGCGCCAGATTTTCCGCCCCAGGAAGGGGCTCGAAGAACTCGCCGAACAGTTCCCCCCACTCAGACGCTCAAGGGTTGCCCGCGGCCTTGGCCAGTCCTTGCCTAGTCAGGGCCATTCGGTTCGCGTCGACCTCCGAGCGGACGCTCTCCAGATCCTCCCTGCGGTAACGGATGTGTGAGCACCGGGCATTGTAATCGTTCACCGCCGCCTTGAACGCCGCCACCGAGGTATCCGAATACTGGTTCACCCGCCGCTCCCACGCGTCCATCCGAATGTTCTCCGACAGGCAGTAACGGATCTGTGAGCGGTCGAAGGCCAATTCGCTGCCCACTGGCTGCTTAGTCTCTTCGCGCGGCGAGTGTAGATGCTGTGACGGATCGAAGGTGTCGTTGCGCCAGCTGTGGGCGCGATTGGGGCTTCGTTCGACGGCGGGAGCAGCCCCGCTTTCGACCGGCTCCGCGCGAGGCTTCTTGGCTGGAAAACCTGCGGTCATCTCGGCAAGTTTCGTATTCGTTTCCTGCTGAAATTGCAGGACGCGGCTCGACAACGCGCCGACCTCGGCTTTGGTTTTGGATTTCGCGTCGTCGATCCGCCGGCTTAGCTCTTCGAGCGATGAGTTGCGGGTTTTTTCGAGCGCCGCCACCTTTGCCAGCAAGCTCTGAACCTCCCCTTCCATTTTCTGCGTCACGGAAACGAGATCGACAGGCGGCGCGCTCACGGGTGGGGCCGCGGCCTGCTCACTAGGGCGAGCGGCAGGCGCTACAGCCGTGGAATCGGAGGGCCCCGAAGGAGAGAGAGGCGTCTCCGCAGGCGCGGCTACCGTTTTGCCGCCCTCCATTGTCGGCGCCGGCGTCGCGCTGGGCTTGTTTGGCGAGAGCGGAAGCGGGCCGGGCTCCAGTTCACCAGAGGCAGGCTCCGTGGGGCGAGCGACTTCCTCAGGGGCGGTTTTGACCCCTTCGATCTTCCCGTGCAGTTCGCTGCGCGAAGACGTGATCCTTGCCGTGATTAGAGCGCGCAGCTCCTTCCCTTCCTTCGTAGGTCCCACGTAGACGCCGGCCACGAAGCTGAGTGTAAGGACAATGAGCAGAATAAGAATACGAACAAAACCGCCCACCATGCCACTTGCCGCCGACGCGATTTCATCCGCGTTAAGAATATCGGAAAAGGAAATTTCCTCCGGTTTTTGAGAGGATGATTTCAATTTTCCTAACGGCATGGGGGTGCCTCTCGTGATTGCCTCACTCGGCGCGCAGCCGAAAAATAGGTTTCGGCGTGGATAAGTTTCTTGGCTCCTTGAGACCAAATTGAGGCTGCAAGGATCGCGACTCGCTCCCCTTGGAGCTATGGTTGAAGCTGGGTAAAGACGGCGTGAGGCAACGGGGTTGGTGTCGAGCCGACCCGAACCTCCCGAAGGAGCGTCGGAGGATGGCAGACGATCCGTTCCGGACGGGAACGGCGAAGAAGGGTCAAATTGGAGCCTTCGCGAAGGGACCAATTGCGCCAAAAATGAGCCCTCCCGGGCGGGCGGCGCCAAAAAACAACCCTTCAAAGTTTGGGTGGGGGTGCTTAGCCGTACGGCAAGACTAGCTGAGGTCTTTCTCTCGGTCGGCTGGGATATACGGGATCATGCCCTTGTCGAACGCGATCTGTTGCACCTCGCGCGGCATGTTGCGCAGATCAACAAGGAAGCCGTTCACAGAGCTGGCTCCGCAAATTCGGACAGTGAGATAAGTGGATTTTCTGCCCATAAGCCTCAGGCCGAATGCTAGCGGCAATCTGTCTGCGCGTCGCCCCGTCTGCGCTTCGACGGCAATCTGCGCCCGGACGTGGGCGCGGCCGTCTTCGTCAAACCGTAGTGCTGCGCTAGGATCAAAGCTGGAAGGCATATCCGTGTGCAGAAATTATGCGTAGCGCGAACGGGGCGGAAGTATCTAAATGTATTGGCGTTACGCGCGCAATCGAGGTTAAGATAACTGGAATTTTGCTACGCACTAAGGCCGCACATTTTCGACAGATTTAGTAGGCATGAGCGGACGCTCGGTTGGGGCGCGTGTCGAAGGCGACGAAAAGGATGCCTATCTGCATCTCGACTACAGGTTGAACGGCTGCCCCATGAGGCAGCGCATCAAGCTGGAAGCCCTGTCCTGCCGGTTCGGGGGCGTCCGATGGCTCGCTATTTTTTCCACGGGGCGGCGCGTGGCGTATCTCTACATCGGAGGCTCCGGCGCCTACTCGCGCCAGGCTTATGGCCTCAAGTTCGATTCGCAGCGCGAATGCCCGCTGGATCGATCACTGCGACGGCGACAGAAAACGCTCGCGAAATTGAAAACCGACGATCCGTGGTTTTTGCCGCGGCCGAAGGGAATGCACGCCCGAACCTATGAGAGGCTATTGGAGCAGGTTTGGCAGGAGGAAGACTTTTTCGACGCGGCGGTGCGTGCGAGGTTTGGGGTCGCGATTAGACCGTGCGCCGAGCATGGCCGCGATACATCCGAATGCTGACGCTGCGGGACCAATTTTTGGCGACCGCTTGACGGCGGGAATGCGCCACAGGGGACTAAACCGCTCGCGCGGTAGGGCCTTCGATCAGCTGTATAAGTTTTGACTTAATCTGACGGACGGTGTTTTCCTCCACGCATGTGAGCCGTGGCGGGGGCGGAACTGGTCGGGGTAGTGCAGCCCCCGCCACGGCGGCTCCAGGAGACACCGACATGACCAAGGATCAGAAAGTCATCCGCGCCAAGGCGGGCTTGCTCGAACTCGCCAAGCAACTCGGCAACGTCAGCCAAGCTTGCAAGATCATGGGCTACAGCCGCGACAGCTTCTATCGCTTCAAAGACCTTTACGACAAAGGCGGCGAACTGGCGTTGCAGGAGTTGTCGCGCCGCAAGCCATTGCTGAAGAACCGGGTCGCGCCCGAGGTTGAGACGGCGGTGGTCGCCCTGGCGATCGAGCAGCCGGCCTGGGGCCAGACGCGCGTCGCCAACGAGCTGGCCAAGAAAGGGACCAGCGTGTCGCCTTTCGGCGTGCGCTCGATCTGGCTGCGCCACGACCTCGCCACCATGAAGCATCGGCTAAAGGCGCTCGAAGCCAAGATGGCGCAGGAACGGTTGATCCTGACCGAGGCGCAGGTGGCCGCCTTGGAAAAGGCTAAGGCCGACAAGGAGGCGCATGGCGAGTTCGTTTCCGAATGCCCCGGTTATTGCGGCGCGCAGGACACCTTCTACGTCGGGACGCTGAAAGGCGTCGGCCGCGTCTACCAGCAGACCTTCGTCGACACCTACGCCAAGGTCGGCTTCGCCAAGCTCTATGACCGCAAGACGCCGATCACCGCCGCCGATTTGCTGAACGACCGGGTGATCCCTTTCTTCGAGGAGCGCGGCGTCCCGCTGCAGCGCCTGCTCACCGAGCGCGGAACCGAATATTGCGGCAATCCCGAGCGGCACGAATACGAACTCTATCTCGCCGTCGAGGACATTGACCACACGCGCACCAAGGCCAAGAGCCCGCAAACCAACGGCATCGTCGAGCGCTTTCACAAGACCATGCTCGACGAGTTCTATCGCATCGCCTTCCGCAAGAAGGTCTATGCGACGATCGACGAGCTGCAGGCCGATCTCGACGCCTGGATAAAAGAGTTCAACGAACTTCGTCCCCATCAAGGCAAATGGTGCTTCGGCAAAACGCCGATGCAGACCTTCATTGACGCGCTGCCGCTGGCGCGCGAAAAATCAGGTCAGCTTCAGGCCATCGAGGAGACCCACGCCGCCTGAACCGATAACGGCCAGCTCACGCCGTCTGTCAGATCGAGTGTCAACTTGTACAGATCAGCTCTGGGGCGGCGCGGGGAGTTTGGGTTACGTCCTGTTCTGCTTCTTCAGCTTTTTCACTCGATGCTTTTGGTAGTCCAATACGGTTGCGGCGAATGGCAGGGCACGGCCCACTCGCACATGAGTCAGCGAGAGGATGAGCGCATTATGGCCCTCCTCTGGTTCCAGGTGGCAGACGATGCCGCCTTCGTCGCCAGCATATGAGATTGCCGTGACGGTTTGCCGTGGCTTAACGGCAATCACAGGTTGTTGCGTCCGAAGATGCGCGATCACCGAGGGCGTCAATTCAACTTCGAAAGGCGTGGCTGCCTTCATCGCTGCAAGGAGCTGGCTAGTTTTCTCTGGCTGGTCGAGCATTGATAGCTCCGAGGCTTGCTGCATACGATCTTCGTTCGCGCACTGGGCTTCCTGGCGAGAGCATTTGCTAGGCGTCGGTATAACGCGACCGCTCATTTCGTCTCAAAATCATGGGGTTCGCAACCTCGTGTGAGACAGGAGCGCTCCCATGATCGACAAGCCCATCAGCCCGCTGCGCCAGCGCCTGATCGAGGACATGACGGTTCGCCGCTTCCAGGCGGCCTCCCAGAAAGACTACATCCGCCACGTCAAAAACTTCGCCGACTTTCTCGGGCGTTCGCCCGATACGGCGAGCAACGAAGATCTGCGGCGGTATCAGCTGCATATGACGAGAACCCAGCTCAGCGCGGCGACCATCAATTGCGCGATCGTCGCGCTGCGCTTCTTTTTCACGGTCACGCTCGGACGCCCCGACCTCGTTACGCGCCTCGCGTTCGTGCATCAGCCGCGCAAGGCGCCGGTCGTGCTGAGCCAGGAAGAAGTGGCGCGCCTGCTGGAGGCGGCGTCCGGCGTCAAATACAAGGCGGCGCTCGGCGTCGCCTATGGCGCCGGACTGCGCGCCTCCGAGGTCGTCGCCCTGAAGGTGAGCGATATCGACAGCCAGCGCATGACGCTGCGCGTCGAGCAGGGCAAGGGCCACAAAGACCGCTACGTCATGCTGTCGCCGCGCCTGCTCGAGCTGTTGCGCGACTGGTGGCGCGCCGCGCGCCCGCGCACTTGGCTGTTTCCCGGACAGAACCCCGTCAATCCCATGACGGCGCGTCAGCTCAACCGCGCCTGCCACGCCGCCGCCCGGCTGGCGGGGATCAGCAAGCGCGTGTCGCCGCACACGCTGCGGCACAGCTTCGCCACGCATCTGCTCGAGCAGGACGTTGACATCCGGGTGATCCAGACTCTGCTCGGACACGCCAAGCTCGACACCACGGCGCTCTACACGCGCGTCGCCGTCAACACGCTGCGCGATGTGACGAGCCCGCTCGAGCGGCTCGGCCTTCTCCCCGAAAGCAGCGAGCCGCCCGCTTGAAGCGCCACCGCCATGGCGCGCCCCGCCCTGGAGGTCGCGGATATCTTCCGCGCCTGCGGGCCGGCCTGGCGTGACGCCAACGCCGGCCACGTGAGCCTTGGCCAATTGAAGGCGATGTCGGCGATCGAGAGCTGCCGCACGGCGGCGCTCGGCGGCCATGTCCTGCGCTGCGAGGACTGCGCCCATGCGCAGGTCGCCTACAACTCCTGTCGCAATCTTCACTGCCCCAAATGTCAAAGCGCGGCGGCGAAGTCCTGGCTCGCCGACCGCCAAGCCGAGCTTCTGCCGGTTCCCTACTACCACCTCGTCTTCACCCTGCCGGCGGCGGTCGCCGACATCGCCTATCAGAACAAGGCGGCGGTCTACGACATGCTGTTCGCCGCCTCGGCCGAGGCGCTGACGACGATCGCCGCCGATCCCAAGCATCTCGGGGCCCGCATCGGCGTCATTTCCGTTCTTCACACCTGGGGCTCGGCGCTCACCCACCATCCGCATGTCCACATGATCGCGCCAGGCGGCGGCCTGTCGCCGGATGGCGAGCGCTGGATCTCCTGCCGGAAGGGCTTCTTCCTGCCGGTGCGCGTTCTCTCGCGCCTCTTCCGCCGTCTCTTCCTCGAGCGCCTCGTCGCCGCGCACGACGCCGGACGCCTGCTCTTCTTCGGCGCCCTCGCCAGCCTCGCGGCGCGCGACGCCTTCGACGCCTATCTCGCGCCGCTGCGCAAAGCCGAATGGGTCGTCTACGCCAAGCGTCCCTTCGGCGGGCCGGACGCGGTTCTGGCCTATCTCTCCCGCTACACCCACCGCGTCGCCATCGCCAACAGCAGGCTCCTCGCCTTCGACGGCGGCGCCGTCACGTTCAAATGGAAAGACTATCGCCGCGACGGGCGCGACCGCTACAAGACCATGACCTTGGACGCGCAGGAGTTCATCCGCCGCTTCCTCATCCATGTGCTGCCGAGCGGCTTCCATCGCATTCGCCACTACGGCCTCTTCGCGAGCGCCGCCCGCGCCAAAAACATTGCCCGCATCCGCGAGCTCCTCGCCGCCCCGAACGCCGCAGAATAACCGCGACCCGGCGCCGTTGACGCGGACAAGGCCGAAGCCGCTGAGCCCGCTGACCAAACCCCTCTCTCTTCGTGTCAGTGCCCCTGCTGCGGCGGCCGCATGATCCTCATTGAGATGTTCGCGCGCGGATGCGCCCCGCGCTCCGTTGCGCCAGGCGACTTTCGGATCGACACGTCATGATCGAAAAGCCCGCCGCCCACGACCGCACCCTAAACGCGCCTCGCGCCTCCATCCCGCTTCACTCTCGGGCCTTGTCCGCGTTCGCCTTTTCGTGCTCCCAAACGCCTTTACGCCCCGCCGCGGTCGTCGTCGCTGCTCAAAACGCCATCGCCAAACCGCTTCCCAGGCGCTCTCGCCATCACGTTCAACCTCATTCGCCCCGCCCATCCCTCCAGCTCAGCCGAAGCCCCGCGCCAAATCCCCATAGCTCACGCACGCCCTCGCCCCGCTAAACGAGTTGCGGTTTCCTCCTTTGGAGGTTTTCGAACGCCGGCCTCATCGCCGCGCGAACCAAACATTACTGTCAGGCCGGCGATCGAAAACCTTCAGGAGCGGAAGTTCGGTCTTGGGTGGCCGCATCGGCAATCTCCGCGTGATCGAAACCCTTTCCGATAAGGTCGTGTAGAACCGATTTTACGCGCCGGTAAGAGCGTGAAAGTCCCTATTCGAGCGGCAAATACGGGATAGAAATCCCCGCCGCCTGCGCCAGCAGAACCAGATTCAGCGCCAAGACCAGAGCCGCCGCGAGCGCCGCCATCACGGTCGTCAGGCGTTTGTTGACGAAGCCGCCCATGACGTCATGCCTTGCGGTGAGAAGGAGCAGCGCGATCATCGGAATCGGCAGGACGATGCTGAGCACCACCTGGCTCATGACCAAGGCTTGCGTCGAGTTCACGCCGAGCCCGACGACGACGAAGGCGGGGACCATCGTCACCAGGCGACGCGCCCATAGCGGGATGGCGAAATGCACGAAGTCCTGCATGATGCCCTGGCCCGCCATCGTGCCGACCACCGAGCTGGAAAACCCTGAGGCGAGCAGCGAGATCATGAACACGCCAGCGGCCCCGGCCCCCAACAGCGGGATCAGGGTGCGGTAGGCGGTTTCGATCTCCGCGACGCCATTATGCGCGCCGTCATGGAAGACCACGGCCGCCATGGCGATCATGGCCATATTGACCAGGCCGGCGAGGCCAAGGGCGATCAGAACCTCGGTATTGGAAAATCTCAACACCCGACGGCGTTCGGAATCGTCGTGAACGGGCACCCGGTCCTTGGTCAGGCTCGAATGAAGGTAAATCGCGTGCGGCATCACCGTCGCGCCGACGATGCCGACCGCGAGGGTGACGCTATGCGGACCTGCCAGCCCCGGAACGACGGAATGAAAGGCGAAGGCGCTCCAATCGGGCGGAGCGATGACCATTTCGATGAGATAGCTGCCGCCGATGACGCTGACGAAGCCGGCGATCAAAACCTCGATCGGCCGGAACCCCGAGCCTTGCAGCATCAACATGGCGTATGTTGCGACGCCAACGATCGCCAGACTCCAGAACAGCGGCAAGCCAAACAACAGGCTCAGGCCGATGGAAGCTCCGAGAAACTCGGCGAGATCGGTCGCCATGGCGGCGATTTCGCTCGCGCCCCACATCGCGTAAACGACCGGGCGCGGGAAATGATCGCGGCACTGCTCGGCCAGACTCTTGCCCGTGACAATGCCGAGCTTGGCGGACAAGCTTTGAAATAGCATGGCGGTAACATTGGCCAAGACCACCACCCACAAGAGCAGATAGCCGTATCTGGAGCCCGCCTCGATATTGGTGGCGAAATTGCCTGGGTCCATATAGGCGATCGAGGCGACGATCGCCGGACCGGCGAAGGGCAATAATGCCCGAATTCCGCTACGTTGGCCGACGATAATCTCCCGACCCGCGGCAACGGTTCGATCTGTCCAACTCAGAGTCCTGGTCGCCACCTCTGTCATGAGGAACCCACGCCTTATAGCTTTGGAGCCACATTGTAGCCTTGGCTAGAGTTGATGAAATGTGTTGCGCGCGCGTTTCTGTCAATAGCTAGAGAATAGCTAGAGAATGTTGCCTATGCTACAAAAGTGGCGAACAAGGCAAAAACGATGACGGATAACATGAGCGGCAAGTCGATAGCGCACCAGTCCGAGCAGACGTCCGACCTGCCGAGTGAATCTGCTCAGGCGCAACGTTTTGGCAAAGCTCGGGCGGCGCAGGCTTCAGCGCTGATCGAGGACTATGCGGAACTGATCAGCGACCTCCTGGCGAACGAGGGAGAGGCGCGCCCGACGGATATCGCGCGGCGGCTCGGCGTGTCGCACGCTACGGTCATCAAGACCATCGCGCGGCTTAAAAAGGCAGGCGTGGCCACGTCGCGGCCTTACAGGGGTGTTTTCCTGACCGAGGCCGGCCAGGGCCTGGCCGCGCGAGTCAAAGCGCGCCATCGGCTCGTGGTCGAGGTTCTCCTGGCCATTGGCGTTCCGACAGAAGCGGCCGAAGCCGACGCGGAGGGCATTGAGCATCACGTGTCCCAGACGACTATCGATGCCTTTGACCGGTTTCTTCGGAAACGAGGAAGTGTTCGCCCCGCCAGATAGCCTTGTCGATAACGGCCGCCTTGGGTCATCCTCACCCGCGCCGCGCTTCTCAGAGCGAGTCCGCTAATGCCCGAAAAGCGTCCACGAGCCTCAACATCTCAAGCCGCTTTTATCGCGATCATCGCCCCGCATCCGCCGCTCTATGCCCGGACTTTCAAGGAGATAGCGAATAGCGCATGCCGGAAATGCGTGCAAACTTTCGCACGCAATTGGGCCGCTGGCCACTCAGCCAGGGCGGTGCGGATCGCCACGACCGCCCCGACGAGCACGGCGATCCCGGCCGTACCGAGGGCGACCAGGAATGGGCCGCGCGCTGCGTGCTCCGCGAAGCAAGCGAAGTCGAGGGTTTCAGTGGACATTTTGGCCTCCTGCTTGTGCAGTGCGGTAGATTATACCGCAATGCACAAAACATTGAAAGGCCGGCTTGGTCTTTGCAGCTTTTCTCCTCCATAGAAATTGATGCCAACTCCAACAGTCTCAGTCCCAAAGCGATTCGCTGCGTTGGGGCGGGCATCGCCCTGAGTTCTGACCGCCTGGGCTGTGGACTGCGCCTCGCGCCACAACATAATCCGCTCAGCCGCCTCCGCAGCCGAGGATTGCGCCGCTCCCGGCGATCACCGCGCCAGGAAGCCGCGCGCCTCCGGGACGCCGGGAGGCTTTCCTCGACGATAATCTCAATGCGCCATGAAGACGGGCAGCTTGCTCGCAGCCAGCACGCTGCGCGTCGTTCCGCCGAAGATCAGCTCGCGCAGCCGCCAATGGCCATAGGCGCCCATCACGATGAAGTCGGCGCCGCTCTCGTCCGCGCGTGAGAGAAGCGCCGCGTTCTCGTCCTGCGCCGCCGGGATTTCGCACAAGGCGCCCGCGACGCCGTGCCGTTCGAGGTGGCGAAGGATCAGAGCGCCGGATGGCTGGAAGGGCGACTGGTCGTCGTCCTTCACGCAAACGACTTCGACCTTGTCGGCTCGCGCCAAAAGGGGAAGAGACTCGGCCAAGGCTTTCGCCGCCGGCGCGCCGCCGTCCCAACAGACCATGGCCTTAGTGAGCTTCGCCGGTCCTGTGAAGCCGGGCGGGAGAACGAAGACCGGCCTCCCCGAGCCGAAAAGCGCGTCCGTGACGATGTCCTGCACGTAATCCGGCCCCACCGGCCCCGCCTGCGCGACGATCGACAGATCGAAGCGTCGGGCGAGCCGCCCGAACTCCTCGCCGACGGGCTGCGGAAAGGTTTCAATCATCATGGATTCCGCCAAAACCCCGGCGGGAAGGGATTCTGCGAGCCGCTCGTAGGCCTCTCTTGCAGCCTCTCGGTTCTCTTCCTTGAGCTCCGCAAAGCTTTCCACGGCGCTGAATTCGAGATCGGCGGCGAAGCTCGCCGGGCTCGCGAGATGCGGAGGATATTGGATCACGACGCTCGCCGCGGTCAGATGCGCGCCGTGCGCCGCCGCCAGCGAGACCGCAAATTCGCTTCCGGGGGCCTGCGCCCCATCCGGCTCGAGGAGAAAGAGAAGATCCTTGATCGCCATATGTTTGCTCCCTCTTCGGGCGCGGAGGCATTTTTAGCCTGTGTCGAAGGCCGCGCGGCGATCCGCCCGCGGGCCGCCTAACAGCGGCGCGAGCGCAAACCTAGCACGGATCGTCGCGATTGCGACGCATCGCCGCGCGGGTGCAATCAGTCGCCGAAAAGGTGCAATTTGTTGCACGGAGCGACGCGCGAGAGCGCTTTCGGTTAGCCGCGGCGGAAAGCTCCACAGAGCCGCATGATCCTTTATCGCCCTGGCAAGTGGCGGCCGGAGTTCCTCAGTAAGCGGACGCGCGCTCCGGCAGAGGACGCGGCGGCTCGGCGCCATTAGCGGTCATGGGCAGAACCCCGCCACCGACCGGAGCACTGTTCCTCCGGCCGATTGAACGCGCCAATATTTTCAATGGCAGGGTTTCGCTCTTACCCGGCGCATACCCGCGTTGGATTCCCCCATGCTAACCCGTGGTCGGCGGAGGCCGAGATGAAGTTCGGCATCGCGCAGTTCGTGGATGTAGAGAACGTGCAGGATCGCGCGATGAAGCTCCGGCGCGATACGGTGGGGTCTCGACCTCGACCTCTCTTCTTCAGCGGCGAAGCTATTATTCCGCTCAGCGATCCAGCCGCCGAGCAGCGCGGCGCCGGCGCCAAACAAAGAGCCCGCCAGAGCCGGCGTGGACTATCATGGTCCACTCGATCACTTCGTTGGCGGGTTTTTACCTCGTCTTCGAGTTGTGCTTCTCCCTGTAGATTTTCAACCACATTTTCGCATCGTCCACTCTCGCGCCCGTGGTGCTGCTGCTGTAGACCTCAAACAGGTGACCCATGCTCGCGGCTTTGTTTAGGTCTGCCACGTTCTTCCATCCAAGCTCTGTTTCGGACCGGTGCGTCACCTCGTCATCAAAAAAATCAATCTGGACGTCGACGTCTAGGTAGTCTTGGTCGCGCTCCTTCGCAAACGCCTTCAGCTTCTCGAACCGACCATCCTTCCACATGAACAGGCCGTGGAACCTTCCCGCGTCTGCTGGCGGACCCCCTGTGGTCAGGTTGCTCTCTACCTGTGCCTGACCGGCCGCGATGGCGGCGCCCTCGGGCGTCCACCCATGCATGTCGACCAGGCGATTCATCATGTGGAGCCCGCGCTCCTGCAGGGTCTCCGGAACCACCGGCTCCGGAGGAACCACCAGCTCCGGAGGAACCCCGTAACCGATGAACCTCATGATGGCGCCGTAACCGCTCTCGTCAACGGTTGCGTCTTCGACGAGGACGGTGACCAGGCCGACCATGGCGACCAGGGCAACCGCGATCAGCAGATACTTTCTCATCGACTTCGCTCTTTACTCTTTGCAGGTTTACTTTCACAACCATCGCACGATGCTCGCCGCGAGCACCGAGAGGATAAATCCGGACGCTGGGGTTCAAATCATTCCAATCGGCGGCAGCGACGCTCGTCGGAGTCGAGCTTATGCTCATGATCCATTTCCTCTAGAGGTGATCCGTTTCCTCTACAGGTTGGCTAACGGCTGCACCCCATTAAATACCCTCTTCTATTCTTGCCCCGATACGCACGCCGTCGAAGCAACGGCAATCCGCAAAGCGGACAGGCTACCGTCAGCCTCAGCTTTTGCCTTGAGTTCTCGATCGCTCGCAAGGAGCGTTCGGCCTCGGTCTCAGCATCGTACAAATGTCGCAGCGCTACACGCGGGCAAGTGGAGCGCTCAGCGATGGCTCCGGCCGAGGCAGCGAATCCATCGTAGGGTTGCCGCTGGCCCGTGACTGGATGCGTTTACGGCGTGGGACGCTAGACCAGGACTGGACCCGAAGCGGCGGCTGGGAACGGCCAAAGTCCTCGCCCAACCATTTCCAGAAGGCGACTAACCCGACTTCGCCAACTGAGGCGGCGCGTGCAGGTTAAGTGATTGGAATCCTTCGAGCCGAACATTAAAGGTCGGCACTACGGGAGGTTTTGGATCAGGCGGCGGCGGGAGCGGCGATCTTGGGCGGGGGCTGCCCTGGCAGGTGAAGCTGCAACCGCTGCAGCAGCAGCTTGTGATCGTCTTCTGGCTCCGTGTAGCGCGACAGGACGACGAGTTGGCCGTCCGTCGTCGGCAGCTCCACGTCGATCATCTGCACGCCCGCGAACTTTTCCAAGACGGCGCGCGGCGTCAGCCCCGGGGCCAGCGCCTTCAGGCGCTGCTTCAGCGACACTTGCAGGCAATAGGCCAGAAACGCGATGAAGATGTGCGCCTCGATGCGCGCGTCGAGCTGATGATGGATGGGTCGGATCGCCAGGTCGCCCTTCAATTCCTTGAACGCCTGCTCGATCTCGACCAATTGCAGATACATGCGCCACAGCTCTTCCGGCGCGCCGCCGCCGATGTTGGAGCGCAACAGATAGCTGCCCTCGCGGCGGCGCGCCTGGCGCAGCTTCTTGCGATCGAGCGCGAAGCGGAAGGTCTCCGCCGTCACCGGCTGATCCTTCGCCGGCGTCTCGATCCTCATCAACCCATAAGCGCGGCCTGCTTCTTTTCTCGCCGCGCCGAGCTTCATCAGCAGTTCGTCGCGCGTCAGATCCTGCTGTTGCAACTCGCGCAGACGCCGGATCAGCTTGCGCAGACGGCGGTTGCGCATGGCGCTCTCCTTGGCGCGGCGCCCGTCGCTGCGCGCAAGAACGTAAGTCTCGTTCTCATGTTCGACGAGCTTCACACGCACGCTGGCGCGCGCTTTCTCCCAGGGCTTGGCGATGAAGGCTTTCTCCAGCTTGGTCAGCCGGCCGCGCGGCGTCCCGACGAGATAGCGAACCGGCGGGTCGGCCGCGCGCATCTCGGCCAGAACCTCCTCGGTCGGAATGCCGCGATCCATGATCCAGATGCGCTTGGCCTTGCCGTATTGGCCTTCGATCTTGGCCAGGAACGCCTTCAGCGTGGTCTTGTCGGAGGTGTTCCCGTCCATGACCTCATAGGCGAGCGGAAAGCCCTGCGGCGTCACGATCAGGGCGATGACGACCTGCACACAGTCGGGACGCTTGTCGCGGCTGTAGCCGAACTTGCGCTTGCTCTCGCCTTCCGGCGGATCGCTCTCGAAGTAGGTGCTGGTGAGATCGTAAAGCAGCACCTCGAAATCGGCGCCGAACATGTCCTTCCAGCGCTGCTGCAGGTAGGAGAACAGCGCCTGCTTGTGCGCGGCGAGCTTGTCGAGGCAGCGATAGAGCGTGCTCGGCTGCACGAGCGACATGTCTTCGCCCAAGAGATCGCCCATCGCGCTTTGCTCGAACCAATGCCGATGCAGGCGCCATTCGCTTCCCGGCGAGATCAGCTGATAGGCGGTGAGCGTCTTGAGCACGTTGAGCCAGCTCGTTCCCTCCCGCGAGGGCGCAAGACGCGGCGTAAAGAACGCGTCGAGCCGCAGCTGATCCCACAACAGCATCGCCAGCCAGCAAGCGCCCCATTGTCGCGGCCGTCGCAGACGCATCTCGCTCAGACGAACCGAGACGACGTCGCAGTCGAGAACGGGCGCCGCGCGATCTTCCGGAAACAGCGCCATCTGCCGCGACTGCGCGGCGTCCGCGTCGAAAACCTGGATCGCCTTGCTCCACGCGGCTTTCTCGCTGTCGTTGATCTCCCCCAGATAGAGAACTTGCCGCTGCGCCACCCGGCCGTCGTGCAGTCGACGGTTCTCCACCACCGACCACGAACGATGCTCCTTGCCGTCCTTGCAGCGAATCTTGTGGCGCAAAAACATGACGCAGGACTCGCGCCTCTCCCGCCCGCGCACAAGGGCCTTGGTCGGCACTACAAGCCCTTCTCAACTCCGCGCCTACACAGAAACAATGCATTAGACCCCAAAACCGCGCCGAAAATCGTATATATCCACACCAGTTGGCGAAGTCGGGCTAAAACCAGCGTCCCCGACTCTAAAAACACCGCGCGTCCCACTCAGCGACTATACGCCGAAAACCTTAGACCTCTGAAAGTGCAACGCTGGCGCTCCAATGTAGCCTTGGGTCAACCTGCGCCGGCGGCGTACCGTTCAAACGAGTCCGCTGATCCCCACATTGCAGCCATGTCACACGCGTTTTCGCGCGGCAGTGACGCGCCAAAACCGGAAATTTGGGGTTGAATGAACGTGCCGATGTTTTCGCCGAGGTGGGGGTTGAACGGACGCGGAGTTTTCACACGGTCTGCTTGATATTCGTGACAAGGCTGCAATGTCGGCTGTCTGAGGTAATGCCAGCGAGCCGAACGGCAAAGGCGAACGTCCCGCCCGGGATCCTTGTCGGGCACATTCCAGGGTCTCAGCGCTGAACTAGCGAACCATAGAATGGCGTCACAATCGATTCCTCTTGCAACCAGAGTGAAGCGGGCGGCATTTATAGCGTATGAATGCTCTATCAAATTGGCCCCGTAATCGGCTTTTACGGGCCCTCCCATCCTCCAATCTCAGCCGGCTCATGCCGGAGCTTGAACACATTCACTGCCAACGCGGGCAGGTTCTAATGGACGCTGATAGTGCGCTCGACCATGTATTCTTCCCCGACAGCGGTGTCGTCTCGGTGGTGGCGGTTTATGCGGACGGCAGTATCATTGAAATGGCAACGATCGGTAGGGAGGGTTGCACAGGTGTGCAAGCCATCTTCGGCCAGAAGATATCCTCCGTCCGGTTACTCGTCCAGATCCCGGGGGACGCAGCAAAGATGTCGCGCTCAGCGTTCACGCGGGCCATGGGGTCGATGCCGTCCTTCCGAACTCTCATGTATGCTTACGTCCAAGCTTTTCTCGAGCAGGTCCTGGTGTCAGTAGCATGCAACGGTGCGCATAGTCTCAAGCAGCGGCTAGCGCGTTGGCTGCTCATGATGCGTGACCGCGGTGACGACGACGCATTGCAGATCACGCAGGACCTGCTCGCGGAAATGCTGGGTGTCCAGAGGCCAACCATCACGAATGCTGCCCGGGAGTTGGAATGCGCCGGTTTGATTGCGCGCGGCCGACGGCAAGTCACGATACTTGATCGACAGGGCCTCGTGCAGGCATCTTGTGAATGTTATCAGTTAGTTCGGGCCCGCGTCACTTTTCACCTTCCCAAAACATACGTGTAAAAAGCGAGCCCCGCCGCATCGGTAATATACATTACCGACAACCGCCGCTCGGTAATGCATATTACCGACAAGCCCCCTCACTGAGCTTGCAACCAGAACTGGTGGGAGGCCGACGTATGCTCTCGAGCAAGATCGCATTCTTGCTGTCGAGGATGCGTCCCGTCATCAGAAGGTGTGAGGGAGTTGCTGCCATTGCGCGAAGTCAACCCACTGGATCTCGTGGAGACGATCCGCGAAGGCATCCTCGTGCTCACGCCCGATCTGACCATCCGCTTTGCGAACCGCTCCTTCTGCCTCATATTCGCAGTCGCGCCAGAGCATATAGTCGGGCGGAAGCTCTACGAGATCAACAACGGACAGTGGGACATTTCCAAGCTCCGCACCTCGCTCGAAACCGTCATTTCCGGCCAAAAGACCATTGAGGCATACGAAGTCGAGTTTTTCTTCCCGTCAATCGGCCGGCGCATAATGGTGCTCAACGCGCGCAAGGTTTACCGGCGTGGCGACAAGATACAACAGATTCTCCTAGCGATCGATGATGTCACCGAGCGCGCAAAGCTTGAGCGCGAGCATGCGGCTGCGCATGAGCGTATCGGCATACTGCTGCAAGAGCTGACACATCGGGTCAAGAATAGCCTGCAGTTTATCGCTGGAATGGCCTGGATTGAAGCGGGGAACTGCAAGAGCGGCGACGGCAAGGCGGCGCTTGAGAGGGTCTCGCATCGCATCACAGCCCTCGGGAAGCTCTATTCAAAGTTAAGCAAAGCCGGCACCGTTGTGGCTGTGGATGCGGCGACCTATCTAGATGAGTTATGCCGCGACCTGATCGCATCAGTACAAAAGGAAGGCGACACGTCCATCGTGCTCAAGACCGACATCGAGAGTGCGCTCCTGCCGACCGATCGGGCAATTCCGATCGGTCTCATTGTGAACGAGCTCGTCATGAACGCTGTCAAGTATGCTTTTCCGGGCGAGGCAAAGGGCACGGTCATGGTGACGCTAGAGCGGGTGCCCGGGGAGCTTTGGCTGACGGTCGCCGACGACGGCCAAGGGCGCGATCCTCGAAAGGCCGATTCCGGGCTCGGCAGCCGGCTGGTCGACGGCTTCGCCCAACAGCTCGGCGGCCAGGTCGAGCGGAAAAGCACCGGCCAGGGTACTACCGTGCACCTAATCCTGCCGTCGCCTGAAGGCTCGTAAGGATCTAAGCGAGCGAGGGGTATCAGCCAGGTGCGCTACCGTCTGCTTTTGTGGCGCGTCACTGCCGCGCGGGAATGTCTTCCCTCACGGACGCTATTTGAGGACGAGCGGACTCATCGGAGGAAACGCGCCCCACTGCCTCGCGCGCACGAGGGTCGAAAAGCGCGATTTCTCCATATTCCACCGGCGTTTTAGCGCGTTGCATTAATCTTGCCGACCGTGTGAAAACTCGGCCCGAGTTTCTTTGTCGCCGCGCAGAGGACAATTTTTCACGATTTCTTCAGGTGCGGGTTGAACGGACGCGGAGTTTTCACACGGTCTGCTTGATTTCTGCATTGCCGTCCGAACAAATTCGAGGGCCGCTTCGGGTCAACCTGCGCCGTCGGCGCATGGTTCAAACGAGTCTGCTCCTCCCCTCCTTCTCGCCGCGACGCACGCGTACTCGCCCTTCGGCTTCGCGCAATTCACAACCGCGACCACGAAGTATCTCAGTTTGAATTTTTGACGAAGTCGACGAAGTCGGTGACAGCCGCAGCAAGTTTTTCGGCGCGCTGCATCTGGAGCGCGCGGGAGTGTCCTTTTTTGGCAAAAGCATCCACAAGGGCTTCGACGTCAGCCCAGTCCAGTGAAACTCTGGCATGGGGCGAGTCTCCGGGGTAATCTTCAAAGGTGAAATGAGTGTGGACAAAATGATCGCTAGCCTCTGCGCCACGAGCCCAGCCTTGTCCAACAGAAGATTCCGTTGTGCGATCTAATTCTGGTTTTGAGCGTATTAAATCCATTCGCATCGCTTCGCTCCTTAGAGCCCGTCCGCGAACATGTTGAGTCCTATGAGTCACTTGTGATTCCATGGGTCAGCACGATTCGTTGGGAGCTGGCCGATGTGGACGGACGAAAATCGGGGTCGCTATGACCGGAGCAAGTTGCGTTATCCGAGCGATTTGACCGACGAGGAATGGGCGCAGGTGGAGCCGCTGCTGCCTCCGGCCAAGCGCGGCGGCGCCAAGCGCACGGTGAACCTGCGCGAGGTGGTCAACGGTCTCCTCTACGTGCTCAGCACGGGCTGCCAATGGCGAGCGATCCCGCAGGATTTGCCGCCAAAGAGCACGGTCTACGACTATTTCGACCTTTGGGATTGGGATGGGACGCTCAACCGCATCCATTGGGAGCTTTACGTCAAATGCCGCGAACAGGCGGGACGCGAAGCGAGCCCGACAGCGGCCATCATCGACAGCCAAAGCGTGAAGAGCGCAGAAAAAGGGGGGCCTGCATCGACCCTTGCGGCTATGACGCGGGCAAGAAGATCAAGGGCAAGAAGCGACATATCCTCGTCGATACGCAGGGCTTGCTGATGCACGCGCTCGTGCACCCGGCCGACATTCAGGACCGCGACGGCGGCGTGCTGGTGATGGCGACGTTGTTTGGGGCTTTCCCGTTCCTGTTGAAGCTCTACGCCGACGGCGGTTATCAAGGGCCGGAGTTTCGAACGGCTATCGACAAGGTGATCGCCGACGTAAACGTCGAGATCGTCAAGCGCTCAGATCAGGCGCAAGGCTTCGTCGTTTTGCCCAAGCGCTGGATCGTGGAACGGACGTTCTCATGGCTTGGCAGATGCCGCAGGCTCGCCAAGGACTGGGAATGCCTGTCGCGCAGGGCGCTGGCCTTCCTGCGCCTCGCCTCCATCCGCCTCATGCTGCGAAAGCTATGCAATCCAGCGTGATCCTTCCGGACAAACTCTTAGATGGCGGCTTCGTGCAGTGCCCCCGCTTGCGCAAGCTACGGGGTTGCGAGAGACTCACCTGATGTGGGGTGATTTGCCCCGCTGATTCTGGAGAAGCGCTCCCGGCGATCACCGCGCCAGGAAGCCGCGCGCCTCCGGGAGGCCGAGAGGCTTTCCTCGACGATAATCTCAATGCGCCATGAAGACGGGCAGCTTGCTCGCAGCCAGCACGCTGCACGTCGTTCCGCCGAAGATCAGCTCGCGCAGCCGCCAATGGCCATAGGCGCCCATCACCATGAAGTCGGCGCCGGTCTCGGCCGCGCGTGAGAGAAGCGCCGCGCTCTCGTCCTGCGCCGCCGGGATTTCGCACAAGGCCCCAGCGACGCCGTGCCGTTCGAGGTGGCGAAGGATCAGAGCGCCGGATGGCTGGAAGGGCGACTGGTCGTCGTCCTTCACGCAAACGACTTCGACTTTGTCAGCTCGCGCCAAAAGGGGAAGAGACTCGGACAAGGCTTTCGTCGCCGGCGCGCCGCCGTCCCAGCAGACCATGGCCTTAGTGAGCTTCGCGGGTCCTGTGAAGCCGGGCGGGAGAACGAAGACCGGCCTCCCCGAGCCGAAAAGCGCGCCCGTGACGATGTCCTGGGCGTAATCCGGCCCCCCCGGCCCCGCCTGCGCGACGATCGACAGGTCGAAGTGTCGGGCGAGCCGCCCGAACTCCTCGCCGACGAGGTGCGGAAAGGTTTCAATCCTCGTGGATTCCGCCAAGACCCCGGCGGGGAGGGATTTGGCGAGCCGCTCAAAGGCGTCGCTCGCCGCCTTGCGGTTCTCTTCCCCGAGTTGCGCAAAGCTTTCCACGGCGCTGAATTCGAGACCGCCGGCGAAGCTCGCCGGGCTCGCGAACTGCGGAGGATATCGGATCACGACGCTCGCCGCGGTCAGATGCGCGCCATGCGCCGCGGCGAACAAGACCGCAAATTCGCTTCCTGGCGCCTGCGCCCCATCCGGGTCGAGGAGAAAGAGAAGATCCTTGATCGCCATATGTTTGCTCCCTCTTGGGGCGCGGGGCCTTTTTAGCCTGTGTCGAAGGCCGCGGCGATCCGCCCGCGGGACGCCTAACAGCGGCGCGAGCGCAAACCTAACACAGACCGTCGCGATTGCGACGTATCGCCGCGCGGGTGCAACAAGTTTCCGAAAAGGTGCAACTTGTTGCACTGAGCGACCTGCGAGAGCAGCCCGACCTCGGATGAACAGGCGGGCCGCTTTTGCGTTCGCGATCCTTGAAACGGTTCCTTGCGGCCCTACCTACAGTCTATCCTCTAAGAGGTGACTATGCCGCCCGGCTACGTTGGCCGGGTTTTTTTGTGCGGTTACCGCCCTATTCCCGCAGACGAAGCGGCGCGCCTTTGCGATAGCGGGAAAGGGCGTTTCCGGCGCGAGGCCGATCGCCTCGAAACTCAAGGGCGTCGACCGCAGACAGACCGGATTGCAGCGCGTCACCCCCTCGCCCGCGACGCATTCCCGCTTCAGCCCTCGTTCATATATAGGTTGGCTGAGGATGCTATAGGTTTGTAGACCGCCCCGTGGGCTGGAAATTTTACGAAGGAGAGAAAAATGGTGAAGAAAATTCTCGCCGCGCTGTTGCTGGCGTCGGCTGTTGCCTTTGCCCCTGTGGCTGCGTCGGCTTGCCCTCGCTACCCCCATCATCACCACCACTACGGCTACGGCCACCACTACCATCATCATTACCGGTAATTCCCGGCAGCGACGCCGACGGCGGAGCCTTTCCCCGCTGTCGGCTTCTCGTCGTTCGGAGCCAATCCTGACTTTTGCACGTGCGGTCGGAACGCCTACGATGGCGGCTTGGGGTCAAAGGGCGACGAGCAGCCCTGTCGCTCGCCTGGCCCGCAGTTCCTCAGGAAGCGGACATGCGCCTGGCGCCCTGGATTTTGCGGCCACACGCGCGCGAGGGAAATTTGTCGGTCGACAATGAAAACAATTGAAATCAATCAAAGGAATTGAAAGGCTGGGTTCAGCCCGTGGGGAGGGCCGGAGCGTGCAAGCATATTCCCGCGTATGGGACGATATTGTCGTCTCACAATGGCCACGCCGTCCACCCCTGTCCGCCCCAAGCGCCGCTCGAATGCAAGCCCAATTGTAAGACCGAAGGCAGGCTTTGATTTTTGTTTCTATAAAATCAAGAGACTAAAAAACAAGTTGGCGGAGACGGTGGGATTCGAACCCACGATAGGGTTTCCCCTATAACGATTTAGCAAACCGTCGCCTTCAGCCTCTCGGCCACGTCTCCGCGTCGCGCCGGCAAAGGCGCGGATGCGTCTCTATGCCAAAGCGGCAAGGTCATTTCAAGGCTGGAGCGAAGGCGAGACAGTCGCTTGGGGTGGCGGGCGGCGCAAGGGCTGAACTCGTAAGCTCTCCGGAGAGAAGGGCGGACCCACAGCCGAGCCGAGGACATTCACACTCTGCGGCGACTTCCCCTGCGAGCGTTCTCCACGCCGGAGACTTCACCAAGTCATTGAATAGCGTGCTCGTTCGCGGAGCGCGCGTCGTTTTTGCTTCTAAACCGCCAGCGTCTGCCGGCGCCCATTCTCGCCAACGAGAGTGGATTTCAGCCGCGGCGGGCATAAGTGTGCAGCGTAAGCTGGATTATGGGCGGGAGGCGACATGAGCGGAAGCGGCGCCGAGCTCTTAGCGCTTGTGCTGCAGGGGGGCGGCGCGCTGGGCTCCTATCAGGCGGGCGCCTATGAGGCGTTGCTCGCCGCCGGCCAGCGCATCGACTGGGTGGCCGGGATTTCGATCGGCGCGATCAACGGCGCGATCATCTGCGGCAATCCGCCAGAGCGCCGGATAGAGCAACTGGCGAAGTTCTGGCGTCAGACCTCGAGCCTGGTCACGACGGCGCCGCTCGATGGCAATCAGTGGGTCCTCAAGCTCTTCGACGAAACGAGCGCAGCGATGACCGCGACTTTCGGCGCGCCGGGCTTCTTTCGACCGCGCTTGCCCGCGCTCCCCGGCTTGCCCCAGCCGCCGGAGCAATTGAGCGTTTACGACACGGCGCCCTTACGAGAGACGCTGCTGTCGCTCGTCGATTTCGACCTCCTCAACTCCGGAGCGGTGCGTTACAGCATCGGCGCGGTCAATGTGAAGACCGGCAATTTCCGCTATTTCGACACGGCGCGCGAGCGGATCGGCCCCGAACACGTCATGGCCAGCGGCGCTCTGCCGCCCGGCTTTCCGATGATCGCGATCGAAGGCGACTATTATTGGGACGGAGGCGTCGTCTCGAACGCGCCGCTGCAGTATGTGCTCGACTACGAGCGGCCGCCGCAGGACATGCTGGTGTTCCAGCTCGATCTGTTCAGCGCGCGAGGCGAGCTGCCGGAGACGCTGCTCGAGATCACCCAGCGCGAGAAGGACATTCGCTATTCCTCGCGCACCCGCATGAACACCGATTTGATGTGCCGGCTGCAGAATTTGAGCCGCGCATTGGCGCGCCTGAGCCCTAAAGTGGCCGAGACGCTGCGGGATGACCCCGACTGGCGCATCTTGAAGGAAGCCGCTCGCGAAGACACGACGACCATCGTGCATCTGATCCATCGCCGCGCGGTGGGCGAAGGCGCCTCGAAGGATTACGAGTTCTCTCGTTCCACGATGGAGCGCAATTGGGCAGACGGCAAGCTCGACGTAGAGAAGACATTCAACCATCCAGATTGGCTCAACCGCGCGCCCACGCCGGGAGAGGTGGTGACGTTGGATTTGACCAAGCACGGGTGAAGCCCGCGAGCGGTCCAGCCGAAGTGGTCGCGGCCATCCAGGCGAGAGGAGTCTCCCATGAAGAAAGCGACGAAGCTTGCGCTTGGCGTTACCGCGATCGTGGGCGCCGGGGTCGCGGGGGCGATTTACGCGAGCTGGAACGCTTTCGTTCCGATCGCGGCGATGGGCGTCAATTATGTGCGCTACCTCAACGCGCCCAAGGGCGAGCTGACGGTCGAGACGGCGCCGGGGTTCGAAGCCGCGAGCACGACAGCCGCCCCGTCTCTCCCGCCGGATGACGGCCTCTGGCCAAGCTACAACAAGACGCTCGCCTCAGACCGCTTCTCGTCGCTCAATGAGATCAACCGGGAGAATGCGGGCCGGCTCAAGGTGCTCTGCACCTACGATACGGGCCAGTACACCGGCTTCAACTCGGGCCTGCTGATGGTGGACGGCGCGCTCCTTTTTGCGACCGAGCACGACACCTTCTCCGTCGACCCCGTCACCTGCCGCGAAATTTGGCGCAAGCATGAAAGCTATGCGCCGGCGACGCCGCAAGCCGTCAACCGCGGCGTCGCCTATCTCGACGGGCGGGTGTTTCGCGGAACGCAGGACGGGCGCGTGCTCGCCTATGACGTCAAAAGCGGCGAACGCCTGTGGGAAACCGCGATCGCCGACCCCAAGAAGAGCGAGAGCGCGCCCGCAGCCCCGATCGCCTGGAACGGCCTCGTTTTCATCGGCAACGCCGGCGGCGATTTCAAAGGCGTGAAGGGCCGCATGTATGCGCTTGATGCGTCGACGGGACGGATCGTTTGGGAGTTCTATCTCGTCCCCAAGCAATCCGGCGATCCGACTCGCGGTCCGCAAGGCGCGAGCCCCCTCGACGCTTCCAGCTGGGATGTCGGCGACGCCACGCCGATCTCGGGCGGAGCGACCTGGACCTCCTACTCGCTCGATCCCGCGACCGGGCTGCTCTACGTTCCCGGCGGCAATCCCGGGCCCGACTTCGCTGCGATGCTGCGGGGCGGCGCCAATCTCTATACGGGCTCGGTGGTCGTGCTCGATGCGAAAACAGGGGCCTATCGCACGCAGTTCAAGCTCGTGCCCAAAGACTGGCACGACTGGGACGTTTCCAGCGCCCCCGTGCTCGTCACATCCGCATCCGGCAAACGCCTGATGCTCGTCGCGCCCAAGGACGGCCATCTTTACGGCGTCGACCTCGATACGAAGGAGCAGCTTTATCGGCTCCCGGTGACCGCGGTCGAGAACGCCGAGGTCCCCTTCGCGGTCGGCAAAAGCGTGCACTTCTGTCCCGGCTCGGTCGGCGGGGCCGAATGGAACGGACCGGCCTATGACCCGCAGAACAATCTCGTCCTCGTCGGCGAAGTGCAGTGGTGCACCTCCGTCAAGCTGGAGTCTGCAAAGAAAATTGAAAGCTCGGCGAATTTCACGCCCTGGTCGGGAGAGGATTCCATGAATCCTTTCAACATGTGGGGTCACGCCGATCCCGTGTTCCAATGGGCGGGCTGGCTCTACGCCGTCGATGCGGACAGCGGTGAATGGCGCTGGCGCGCCAAGACCAACTATCCCGTGCAGAGCGGCGTGACGCCGACAGCGGGCGGCGTGGTGTTCTTTGGCGACATGGGCGGCAATTTCTACGCGCTCGATGTGGATACGGGCCGCAAGCTCTGGGGCGAGAAGATCGGGGGCGCGGTCGGAGGCGGCGTCATCACCTTCGCCACGCCGCAGGGTCAGCGCGTCGCCGCCGCGACCGGACTGACGGAAGTCCTGTGGCCGACCGAGATCACGACAGCCAAGGTTTCGATCCTCGGTCTCGCCAAGCATTGAAGACCGCAGGCCGGGCCGGAGCGGAGCAGCGCGCGGGTCCTAAATCTCATTCATGACCTGCCCATAGGAAATCAGCGCGAACAGAACCGTGCCGCCGACGATGTTGCCGCCAAGTACCGGCAGCATGAAGTGAAAAAGCGCCGCGGACACCGAAAGCTCGCCATTCGCCAGCAACAGGAACGCCTCCATGCTGCCGGCCACGATATGGGTGAAGCCGCCGATGGCGATGAGATAGGTCAGCAATGCGATGATATGAAACTTTGCCGCGTCGGCGGTGGGAATCGCCCAGACCATCGTCGCGATCAGAAATCCCGACGCAATGCCCTTGAAAAACATCTGGCTCAACGGATTGGCCATCATTTCCCGGCTGATCGCGAGCATCGCGTCGCGCGTCTCGGGCGTCAGCGCCGGCGCGAACCGGCAGAACGCTGCGGCAATCAGAGTGCCGGCCATATTTGCAAAAAAAACCACGCTCCATAGCCGCGCGAGCCGCCAGAGATTCCTCGCCGTAGGCTCGCGCATGACCGGCAGAACCACCGTGATTGGGTTCTCGGTGAAGAGCTGCTGACGGGAGAGGATCACCATCAGAAAGCCGACCGGATAGCCCATTGCTTCGATCAAAGGCCGCCAGCCGTCGTCGGGCAGACGCATGCGCAGCGCGCCTTGCGCAAGCAGTGAAAAGCTGATCGAAAGCCCAGCCGCGACACCGGACCACCAGAGCGAGGTCAGCGGACGCGACAGCTCCTCCTCGCCCTGCCGCCGCACGATCTCATGAATCACGGGTGAGCGCGGCTGCGCGCGCTCCTCGATATCGAGGACCTCACGCTCAGTCAGCGAGGGCTTTTCCGATTGCTCAGACCAAGCGTCCGCCATGCTGCGCTTCCCCTGGGCCCAGTGTATGGAACCCAGTGGGCGCGGCATTGTTCCGCGAGCCTGTGCAGCACAACCTAGGTCGATCTTCGCGGCGTGGTGCGCCTACAGCCGGCGCGAGGCCCCTCAACCCAGCAAGCTGACAAGATCGCCTTCGGTGATGAAGACAACCCCGTCGGCTGTGACATGCCCAAGGCCATATTTCTCACGAGCAAGAGACTCAAAGGACGAGATGCGGTTCTCGAATTCGGCTTGCAGCTCCTCGTCGGCCGCCGTCCTGTCCTCGATGAGGAGAGCTTCCTCGGCGACGAAAACGCGCAACGTCCGGGAAGAGCCGACAACTCGCATGGGGAACGCGAATCCATAGTTCTCGCGCAGGATTTCGCCTTGGATCCGTTGAAGGGGCATGCGATGATCGCCTCCGAGCTGTGGCGCCTAGCACCTACGTCTCGAGGGATTCCGAACAAGTTGGGGATTCCCGAGTCCGGAGCTTTACCGAACCGCGCGAGGACGTGGCGATTCTCCGCCGAGCGGCCAAGGTCAGGCAAAGGCCGTCATAGGGCGCCAGGCGAGCGAAGGGCGGCGCGGCCCTTCACCGATCGCGACGAGTCGGGAAGGCGCGCGCGCCCCATCTTTGATCGTAAGCCGCTGATTCGAATGTTGGGCGGCACAGGGATTGAACCTGTGACCCCTCCCGTGTGAAGGGAATGCATTGGGCTTTTACGTTCCAGCCGGCCGCCACAACGACCGCGTCCTGAATCGATCGGCGTGGTCTTGCGTCGATCCTCGATGTCTGCGGGTTTTGTCCGCAAATGACGCTTCGCACAAGCCTAAAGGGCCGGGTTGCCAGTTCTAGAGTAGTCAGCGCGTTTCAGCTAGGCGCAGGGGCACAGTGGCCAACCGACGGATAGGGATGGAAGTCATGAGTTCGACTGCATCGCTGGCGGGCGTCTTCCGACGCCTTTGGGCGCTGAATTGGCCGCTCAAACTGCTTGTCCTCGCGATCGCCCCGATCACGCTCTTATTGGTTGGCCTGCTTTTGCTTGACATGTTCAACTATTCGGTCGGCGAACGGTGGGGCGTCGTCTCCAAACTCTCCACCAAGGGCGTCGCGTGTTGGACGATGGAGGGGGAACTCGCCCAGCCCAATTTCTCGAAGACGAGCGCCTTGCGCTCCAGGGACGCCGCGATCGACAACACTTTTTATTTCTCAGTTCCCGACCCGGATGTCCGCAAGCAGTTGGAGGCTGTTCCGCCGGGAAGCGCCGTCACCCTCCAATACACTCAAAAGCTCTTCGCTCTCGACCTGCCCATTCCCTTGATGTGCCGACGCCGGACACAATTCGAAATCGTCGGGGTGAGGCTCGCGCTGGCCAATCAGCCCGAAGGTTTCCCGGCGAAGCCCGCTTTAGCTGCTGAATTCATCGGCTCCGCGCCGAAGACCGACGCGGAGGCCAGTATGGCGCCTGCCGAGCCGGCCTTGGAGTCCGCCACCGCCAATGCTGTGCCTACCGCCTCCAGCGTCGCGCCCATCTCTGAAACGCCGACGGTCACGCCCAAGGATGAGAAGGCCGACGCCGAAGCGCGCGAAAAGAAATGTCGCGCTGAATGGAAGGCCGAATTGGCTCAACTGAAGAAGAAACACTCAAAACTGACCTGGAACACATATTTGAAGCAATGCGACGCCCGCTTGGCGGGCGCGAAGAAGTGATGCGGCCCCAGGATCGACCAGTGAGAAACCGGCGGCGCCGGCGCGTTTCATCGGGTCACCCAGAAACATTCAATTTTGGGAGCCCCCACCTGACACTCGCATTTCGCAAGTGCTTCAACGTTGTGGGCGTGTCTCATTCTTTGCAGGCCGGATACCCGCTGAGGCAGCCTCCGTCTCGCACATATACGCACCATGTTTAGAGCTTCCATAGCCGGGCGTGCCATAGAAGTGATAAATTTTTCTCGCCAAGTTGGCCCACACGACGGTGTCTGTAGAGCAATGACTTTTTGCTTGTGCCGCAGTCGCAAATTGAAGTTCTCCAGATGGTGTGCCGGCTGAAGGAGCACTCGGCCCAGGAGTGGGCGTCGCAAGCGGCGGAGGAGCCGTGTTGGCAGAAGGGGCGGCTGGAGCAACTGCCGTTGGGGCCGGAGCCGCAGGCGCTGCGTTTGGCGTCGCTATGGCGCCGCCACGGCATCCAGCGACATAAGCTTTCTCGCTGAGACCCTTAGCCTGCATATTGGCTTTGTCGGCTCGCCATTCCTCGACGCAGGCTTTCACAGTCTTTTGCTGAGCCACGGCAGGCGAAGATAACGCTATGAATCCAATTATCGCCGAACAGATTGATACGATGTGGCGCCTTCTCATCCTGCTATCCCTATTTCGAGCGTACGTGCCTCTCCGTTCGCCGCATAGTATCCGGGTCCAGCCGGGAATCGCCAGATGGCTCCCGATCCGAGCGGAAGTTTCCTCCCATCGGGCGTTTTCGACAAGGGCTAGCCGCGGCGGAGAGCTCCACCCACAGAGCCGCATGATGACGGGTGAGCAGCCGCAACCGCTGTTCCGCCCAGGGATTTGGACGAATTGCTTGCCATCGGGGCGCACCTCTCCCGCCGTTCGGCTCGAACTCATGACGCGCAAGCGGTGCTCCGCGAGCCTCCGGAAATGTCTGCAACGGCTCAAACCGCGCCACCAGCGCCTTGTTCAAACGCGTCTGCTCTTCCTCCCACAGCCGCCGCGGAAAGCGCTTCCGCGCGCGGCAGTGACGCGCCAGCAGCGGAAGTTGGTCAGTCTCGGCCACCGCCAAAAAATGCGTGCACATGCTCGACCGGATCTCATTTCAGGCCTCTAAAAAAGGGTCATCAGGACGCCATCCCTCCATAATAAGGCTCTAGCGAATCGCCGTCCGCCGCGGAACGAGCCTGGCGCGGGCATGGCGGAAACGGTCATCTTTTCGAGAGAATCTTCCTGCCGTTCCGCAGCCTAAGTGACTCGGCTGCGCTGGTGGTGATGACCCGCGAGAGCCCCTATGCAGGAAGTCGCTCATCCCACCGATCCACTGCCCAAAGTCTGGGACTTCGAAACGCGCGTCGGCGACATGCTGAGCGGCAGGCGCGGTCTTGTCGTGGGCGCGCGGCGAGAGGCATCCCGCAGTTCAACGAGCGCCTCGACTGCGCCGTGGAGCCAAGTCCCGCGCGCCGCCTCGTCGACGTCGCCGAGGTTGGCCGGGTCGTCGCCTTCCTCGTCAGCGGCAGCGCTTCTGGCATGACCGGCGACACGATCTATGTCGACGCCGGCCTTCATATCGTCGCCCAGAGTTAATTTCGGGCGTCGCGAGCCAGAAGGTCGGTGGCGTCCGGCGCCTCCAACCGCGCCGTCGAACAGGATCTTGCTCCGCTCGGAGCCAATCTAAATGTTGTTTGAAAGGGAACCGGTCATGCTGAATGTCTCGCCTCAAAATCCGGCGGCGTCGGACATATCGTCCGACAAATTCGGGATCGCTGAGAAAGTGAAGCGCCTCAACGAAGATTTTTCGCAATCGATCGCGCTGGAGCAGACGGTGATGCAGCTCGGCGGCGATCATTTCAAGAATATCGTCACCGAACATGGCGAGGCCTGGCGCGCGCATCTGGCCGATTGGAGCGCGATATCTGAGGAGTTTGTCCACTCGAGGGATCTGCCGGCCCAATTCGCCGAATATCTCACCGATGCGAGCCAGCGAGGAGTTCTGTTCCTCGATATCATGCGCGAAGTGGGCAACTACGCCGTCGAGCAGATGGAGGGCGGCGAAAAGCTGGTGCTCGTTTATGACTACGAGACCGTCGTCGACGGCCGCGAGCTCGAGCGACCGGTAAATTACTTGCTCGTTCAAATTCGGCCGCCGGCGGGCGTTAAGACGGACCCGACTTTGCGGCCTTACATGATTATCGACCCGCGCGCGGGACATGGAGCGGGGATCGGCGGGTTTAAGTCGGACAGCCAGGTCGGCGTCGCGCTTGCGCACGGGCATCCGGTCTATTTTGTCATCTTCCGTCCCAAGCCTGAGCCTGAACAGACGCTGGCCGACGTTTGCATCGCCGAAGGCCAATTCGTGCGAGAGATCGTTCAGCGCCATCCCGAAGCGCCGAAGCCGGTCATCATTGGCAATTGCCAAGGCGGCTGGGCCGCGATGTTGCTGGCTGCGTCCAACCCCGACGTGACCGGACCCGTCGTGGCGTCTGGCGCCCCCTTGAGCTATTGGGCCGGGACCTGCGGCAAGAATCCGTTGCGCTATTCGGGCGGGCTGGCGTTCGGCGCCTTGCCCGCTGTGATCGCGTCCGATCTTGGCGCGGGCGTATTCGACGGCGCGAATCTTGTCTTGAACTTCGAGTCGATGAATCCCCACAACACGTGGTGGTCGAAGTATTACAACGTGTTTGCAAAAGCGGACACCGAGGGACCGCGTTTCAAAGGTTTCGAGCGGTGGTGGTCCACCTTCTACTTCATGAACGAGTCCGAGATCCGCTGGATCGTCGAGAATCTCTTTATCGGCAACAAGCTGCAGAGCGGACAGGCGGCGCTTGGCGGACGCGGCCCCGTCGACCTGAGAAAAATCAAGGCGCCGATCATCGTTTTCGCCAGCCAGGGAGACGACATCACGCCGCCGCCCCAGGCGCTGAACTGGATACCCGTCGTATACGGGGATGAGCGGGAGATCAGAGCCCGCGGACAGCGCATCGTCTACATGGTGCACGAAGATATCGGTCACCTTGGGATTTTTGTCTCCGCGAAAGTCGCTCAGAAACAGCACGACAAGATCGTCACCACCCTCGAAATGATCGAGGCTTTGGCGCCCGGTCTTTACGAAATGCGCATCGAGAAAAAAATTGGCGAAGGCGCAAACGCGCAATTTGTCATGTCCTGCGAGGAGAGAACGATCGCCGACATCCGCACGCTCGATGATGGACTAATCGACGAGAAACCCTTCGCGCTCGTCGCGCGATTCTCGCGATTTTGGGTCGACGCTTACGAATTGAGCGCACGGCCCTTTATCAAGGCCATAGCGTCGCCGGCCCTTGCCGAAGCGCTGGTGTGGTCTCATCCGCTACGCGTCCGGCGCTACATTTTGTCGGATAAAAATCCGCTCCTATCGCCGATCGTGCCCCTCGCCCAGTCGGTGCGGGAGAGCCGCAAGCCTGCGGACCGCTCCAATCCCTTCTTACAGAGCGAAACGTGTATCGCCGGCGCGATCGAGCAGAACTTGAAATTCTGGAGCGACGTTGGCGCTGCGGTTAAAGAACTTGTGTTTTTCGGCCTCTACGCCAACCCGTTTCTGATGCGGCTGAACGAGGGACACACGCCGGATCCCAACGCCAAGCTGGGGGAAACTCTGCGGGAATTGCCGAGGGTCGAATTGGCCCTCGCCAAAGTGAAAAGCGGCGGCTTCACCGAAGCGGTCATCCGCATGCTCATTCTGATGGCGCGCTCGCGGGGAGCTGTGCGCCAATCGAGACTTGAAAGGTCGAATCTTATCCTCCAGTCGACCGAGCCGCTTAAAAGCCTCGGCGAGGCCGAGCGCACAGCCATCATCCTTGAGCAGACATTGATCACAGATTTTGAACCAGACGCCGCGATCGCCGCGCTTCCTTATTTGCTCCCGGCCGAGAATGAGCGCCAGCGCGCAATTGCGCTCGTCGAGCAGATCGCCGGTGATCCTGCGGAGATGGCTGAAGCGACGACGCGCATGCTTGGACGGCTTCGCGCCACGCTCGCGCCGTCGACCGTCGTCAATTTTCCCGAAAGCGCATTGCAAGAGTTGCATTGACGGCCAACGCAGAGAGTCTGCGATCGAAAGCGGAGGCGATCGGATTGCGGCACGCCACCCATGCCCGGGCGACGCCTTGGGATTGGAGATCGGCGAGCGGGGCGGGGCAAAGGGTCACGGCGCGGTTCGTCGAAGCGACGCGACCAAGAGCAAAGCGGGCGCGATGGTCGCTATGTGGTAGCTAGACGATATTCGCCGCCTACCCCTTTTTCGCCAAGTCTTTGATTCGAATGGTGGGCGGCACAGGGATTGAACCTGTGACCCCTCCCGTGTGAAGGGAGTGCTCTCCCGCTGAGCTAGCCGCCCGGGACCTGAGGCCTCGTTTACGGGCGCACGGGCGCTCCCGTCAAGTGCGCGCGCCGCTTGCGGCGGGCGGCGCAGCGGTTTCGTGCGGGATCTGGGCGAGCTTCCCGCGATGCAGCTTGCTCATCAGCAGATAGATGACCGGCGTCGTATAGAGCGTCAGCAGCTGGCTCAGCAGCAGCCCCCCGACGATCGTGATGCCGAGGGGTCTGCGCATTTCGACGCCGACGCCGGTCGCGAAAGCGAGCGGCAGGGCGCCGAACAAGGCCGCGAGAGTCGTCATCACGATGGGGCGGAAACGCTCGCGCGCCGCCTCCAGAGCCGCGTCGCGCACCGAGAGCCCGCGCTCGCGCTGCGCATGTAACGCGAAATCGACGAGCATGATGCCGTTCTTCTTGACGATGCCGATCAAGAGCAGAATGCCGATGAAAGCGATGACCGTGAAGTCCCTGTGGAAGAGCTCGAGCGACAGCAGCGCGCCGACGCCCGCCGAGGGCAGCGTGGAGATGATCGTGATCGGATGGATGAAGCTTTCGTAAAGCACGCCGAGGATGATGTAGACGGCGAGCAGCGCGCCCACGATGACGACGCCCATGCCGCCCGAGGTCTTGCGGAAATCCGCGGCGTCGCCGGCGAAGGCGGCGTGCAGCGACTTGGGCGCCCCGAGATCGGCCATGGCCGCGTCGACGGCGTTGACGGCCGCCTCGAGCGAGCCGCCCGGCGCGACATTGAAGGTGATCGTGATCGCAGGAGAAACCACTTGATGGTTGACGACGAGCGGCATGATGCCGCGTTCGATGCGCGCGACAGCCGTCAGCGGGACCTGGCCGCCATTGGCGCTCGAAACATAGACGCCGGATAGATCGCGGACGTCCTGCTGGCGCGCGCGCTGCGTCTCGACGATCACTCGGTAATTGTTGCGCTGCGTATAAATGATCGAATCCTGCATCTGCCCGAAGCCGGCATTGAGCCCGGCGTCTATGGAGGCGATGGAGACGCCGAGGCGTGAAGCGGCGTTGCGGTCGATCACGACTCTGGCGCGCAGACCTCCCTCCTGGCGATCTGTCGAGACGTCCGCGAGCTCCGGCAAGCTCTGCAGGCGCTCCAGGACACGCGGCGTCCATTCGTTGAGCTCGGAAAGCGATGCGTCCGAGAGCGTGAATTGATATTGAGCCTTGCTGAGACGGCCGCCGGAGCGCAGATCCTGCGATGGCACCATCGTCACCGAAAGGCCGGGAATCTTGGCGAATTTCGGCCGCAGACGGTTGATCACCTCGAAGCTCGTCGACGTCCGCTCTTCAGCGGGCTTCAGCGCGACGAAGAACCGTCCCTGGTTTGAGGAAGAGGAAAGATTTCCCGAGCCGATGAAAGAGCCGATCTCCTTCACGTCCGGATCCTCGTCGAGCACCTTCATGGCGAGCCTCTGCAGCCGCGCCATCTCGTCGAAGGACACGTCCGCCGCGGCCTCCGTCGTGCCGTTGAGGAGGCCGATGTCGTCTTGAGGCAGCGCTCCCCTCGGGATCGTCTGGTAGAGATGCACGGTCCAGGCCGCCGTCAGCAGGATCGCGACGAGCGAGGACCACGGATGGTCCACGACTTTCTCGAGCGAGGCATGATAGGCGTCGACGATCTTATCGAGCGCGCTCTCGAAAATGATGTCGAACTTCGTCGGCTGCTTGTGCTTCGGCGCCGGAAGCCATGCGCAGAGCATCGGCGTCACGGTCAAGGAAACGACCATCGAGACCGCGATCGCGAAAGTCAGCGTGTAGCCGAACTCCTGCAAAAGCTTGCCGGCAATGCCCGGCAGGAACAGCAAGGGGATGAACACGGCGACGAGCGAGAGGCTGATCGAGACGACGGTGAAGCCGATCTGCCGCGCGCCGAGCAGAGTGGCGTCCAGGCGGTTCATGCCCTGCTCGACATGGCTTTCGACATTCTCGATCATGACGATCGCGTCGTCGACGACGAAGCCGACGGCGATGGTGAGCGCCATCAGGGAAATATTGTCGATTGAAAAGCCGAAGATCCACATTGCGATGGTCGCGCCGACGAGCGACAGAGGCACGGTGACGCCCGCCGCGATGACCGGCGACGCCCGGCGCAGGAAGAGAAAGACGACGGCCATCACCAGCAAAATGGAGATCAGCAGCGTGCGCTGGATGTCGGCGACGCTGGCGCGGATCGTCTGCGTGCGGTCGGCGAGCACATCGACCTTGATCCCGGAAGGTATCCATTGCTGCAGCTGCGGCAGCAGGGTCTGTATGTTGTCGACCGTCTCCAGGACATTGGCGCCGGGCTGCTTGAATACGACGAGAATGACCGCCGGCGTGCCGTTGTACCAGCCGGCTGCGTTGCGATTGCGGACGCTGCGTTCGACGCTCGCCACGTCGCCGAGGCGCACCACCCGGCCATTCTTGGAGGCGACCACGACGCCGCGGTAGTCCTCGGGCGTATTGAGCTGGTCGGTCGTGGCGAGCGTCACGCCCAGCTGATCCCCGCTGAAAGCGCCTGTGGGCGACTGCACATTCGCGCTCGCAATCGCCGCCGCCACTTGCTCGAGCCCGAGGCCCATGGCGGCGACGCGCGAGGGGTCGATCTGCACGCGGATCGCCGGCTGCTCGGCGCCGGCCACGATCACGCCGCCGACTCCGGCGACCTGCGAGATGCGCTGGGCGATCACCGTGTCCGTCACGTCGTAGACCGCATTCGTCGGCATCGTCTTCGACGTCAGCGCCAGGACGATGATTGGCGTCGTCGAGGAATTGGTTTTGCGGAATGTCGGAAGGCTGGAAAGATCGCTCGGAAGATCTGTCTCCGCAGCGTTGATCGCCGCCTGCACGTCGCGCGCCGCGGAATTGACGTTCCGGGCAAGATCGAACTGCGCGATGATCTGCGTGCTGCCGAGCGAGCTCGCAGAGGTGAGCTCGACGAGCCCGGAAATGTTGGCGAGCCTGCGCTCGAGCGGCGCGGCGACGGTCGCCGCCATCGTCTCGGGATCGGCGCCGGGCCGCGAAGCCGAGATGCCGATCGTCGGGAAGTCAACGGCCGGCAGGCTCGCCACCGGAAGAAAGGCGTAAGCGACGGCGCCGAGCAGAAAGAGCCCGATCGCCAGCAGCGTCGTGCCGACGGGCCTCCTGACGAAGGGATCGGAAATGCTCATTCCGCCGCTTCCTGCCGAGACTCCTCATCCTCCGAAGGCCCCGCGGCGCGCGTTGTCTCCACGGCCTGCTGCGACGTCACGCCTTCGGGCGGCTTTGCGCCGAAGAGGCGGCGGCGCAAGCGCTCGACGGCGAGATAGATGACCGGCGTCGTGTAAAGCGTCAGCAATTGCGACAGCAAAAGGCCGCCGATGATCGAGACGCCCAGAGGAAGGCGCAGCTCGCTCCCGGCGCCGTGCGACATGGCGAGCGGCAGCGCGCCGAGCAGCGCGGCGAGCGTCGTCATCATGATCGGGCGAAAGCGCAGATGGCAGGAGCGCACGATCGACTCCTCGGGCGAGGCGCCTTCGCTTCGTTCAATGTCGAGCGCGAAATCGATCATCATGATCGCGTTTTTCTTGACGATGCCCATGAGGAGGACGATGCCGATCAGCGCCACGACCGATAGATCGAGATGGAAGACCATCAAGGCGAGCAGCGCACCGACGCCCGCGGACGGCAGGGTCGTCAGCACGGTGAAGGGGTGAATGAAGCTTTCGTAAAGCACGCCGAGCACGATATAGATCGCGATGACCGCGGCGAGGATCAGATAAGGCTCGCTCTTCAGTGACTTGTCGAACTCGGCGGCGTCGCCGCTGAAGGAGCCGAGGATCGATGAAGGCAGGTCGATTTCCTTCTGCACCCTGACGATGGCTTTCACCCCGTCGCCGAGCGAGGCGTTGCGAGCGAGATCGAAACTGATCGTCGAAGCCGGGAACTGCTCCTGATGCGCGACCGACAGCGGCGCATCCTCCTTGTCGATGCGCACGAGCGCCGACAAGGGTGTTTGCGCGCCGCCGCCGGGCGCCGCGACATAGAGCTTATCCAGGGCCCCCGGGTCGCGCTGATAATGTTCCGAGGCTTCCAGAATGACGCGATACTGGTTGGATTGCGTGTAGATTATCGAAATCTGTCGCTGACCGAACGCGTCGTTGAGGACATCATCGACATTCTGCATCGATATGCCCAACCGTCCCATGGTTTCCCGGTCGATGCGCACGACGTTGCGTAGGCCCCCATCCTGGGTTTCGCCCGCGACGTTTCGCAGCGCAGGCTCGTCTCGCAGCGCGTCGACGAGCTTGTCCGTCCAGCGCATCAACTCCCCGCTGTCGGCCGTCGTGATCGTGTATTGGTATTGCGATCGGCTTGCTTTTGTCGTGATCTGAATGTCTTGAACGGGCTCAATGTAAAGCGTCGCGCCCGGTATCGTTTCGGCTTCCGCCTTGAGCCGGTCGGCGATGACGTCGGCGCTGTCGGAACGATGATTCTCGTCTCGCAGCATCACCGTGAAGTGTCCGACGTTGGGCGTCGGGTTCAAGGGACCCACGCCCAGCACCGAGGCGACGCCCGTGACGTCCTTGTCCTTCCGGAAGATCGCCGCGACGTCCTTTTGCATCTTCTTGATCGCGTCGAAGGAGACGTCGGGAGCCGCCTCCAGAACGACCGAGAGCACGCCCGTGTCCTGGCGCGGCAGGAACCCCTTCGGAATGAAGACGTAGAGCGCGATGGTCAGAGCGAAGGTGGCGGCTGTCAGCATCAGAATGAAAGGCTGATGCTTGAGCGACCAGTCGAGCGTCCGCTGATAGAGCCGATCGAGCCAGGAGGAGGGATTTTCTTCATGTCCGCCGCCTCCGTGACCCAAGGGACGGAGCAGACGAGCACAGAGCATCGGCGTCAAGGTCAAGGAGACGAGCGCAGAGACGACGACCGCCATCGTCAGGGTCATGGCGAACTCGCGGAACATACGCCCGACGATGCCGGTCATGAACAGGAGCGGGATGAAGACCGCGATCAGCGACACGGTGAGCGACACGACGGTGAAGCCGATCTCGCGCGCGCCGTCGAGGGCAGCCGCGATCGGCGTCTTGCCCTTCTCCATGTTGCGGACGATGTTCTCGATCATGACGATGGCGTCGTCGACGACGAAGCCGGTGCCGATCGTGAGGGCCATCAAGGAGAGATTGTCGAGCGAAAATCCCCTGGACCAGAGATTGGTCGACCACATCGTCGCGAAGGTCGCAATGATCGAGAGCGGGAGGCTGATGCCGGCGATGATCGTCGCGCGAACGCTGCGCAGGAAAAGCAGCACGACGAGCACGACAAGGACGATGGCGATGACGAGCGTGAACTCAACGTCGGCGATCGAGGCGCGGATGGTTCCGGTTCGGTCGTTCACGATGTCGAGGGTGATCCCGCTCGGCAGGACGCTCTGCAGACGCGGCAACTCCTTCTTCAGCGCCTCGACGGTGCCGATGATGTTGGCCCCCGGCTGGCGGAAGACGTCGAGGATCACCGCCGGTTCGCCATTGTACCAGCCGCCGACGCGACTGTTCTCGAGCCCCTCGACGACATTGGCCACGTCCTTGAGCATGACCGGCCGGCCCGCGACCCAACTGACGACCACGGTTTTGTATTGATTGGCCTCTAGGATCTGATCGTTGGCGTCGAGCGTGTAGGATTGCCGCGCGCCGTCGAGCGAGCCCTTGGCTCCGGCGACATTGGCGGAGGCGATGGCGAGCCGCAGGTCGTCCATGCTCAGGCGATTGGCGGCGAGCCGCGCCAGATCGGCCTGGATGCGGATCGCCGGCCGCACGCCGCCCTCGACCAGCACGCGCCCGACGCCCGCGACTTCCGCAAGCTTCGGCGCGAGCTGCGTGTCGGCGAGATCGCTCATGGCGCGCAGCGTGGCGGACTTGGAGCGCAACACCAGCGTGACGATCGGCGTGTCGGCCGGATTGACCTTCGCGTAGACCGGCGGATAGGGCAGGTTGCGCGGCAAGGTCGAGGCCGCCGCATTGATCGCCGACTGCACGTCCTGCGCCGCGGCGTCGATGTCGCGATCCAGCTCGAATTGCAGGGTGATCTGCGAGAAGCCGAAGGCGCTCTGCGACGTCATCGTCGTCAGCGACGGAATCTGCCCGAACTGGCGTTCGAGCGAGGCGGTGACGAGCGAGGCGATCGTGTCGGGATTGGCGCCGGGAAGCTGCGTCGTCACCTGGATCGTGGGAAAGTCCACCTGCGGCAACGGCGAGACGGGCAGGCTCAAATAGCCGCCGATGCCGGCGAGCAGCACGGCGAAGGCCAGCAGCGTCGTCGCGACCGGTCGGTGAATGAAGGGCGCTGAAATGTTCATGGCTCGATCTATTTTCGCGGCGGGCCAGCGGCTTGCGCCGGCTCGCTCCGTTTCGGACTGTCGTCGGGCTTTAACGAGGGCTGCAAGGCGCGCGCCGTCGCATTGCGCGCGCCCTCGGGCTGCGCTTCGCCCCCCTGCTGTGCTCGGTCGCCCCGATCGAGTCGGTTTCCCCCCTCGCGATTTCGTCTGTGCTCGCCTCTGGGAGGCGCCAGCGCGCCGGCGCCGGCGCCGTCGCGCGCCAGTTTTTCGCCCGCGCCCTCGGCGACGGGTGGCTCGTCCGAGACTACACGCACCTTCGCGCCATCGGAGAGCCGCCCAAATCCGCTCGTGAGGACCGTGTCGCCCGCCTTGAGGCCGGAGGCCGCCACCGCGATGTTCTCGTCCTGCTGGCTGACCTTCACGTTCCTCGTGATCGCCACATCGCCGTCGGACAGGACATAGACATAAGGACCGCTCGGACCCGGCCGTATCGCGGTCGCCGGCACGACAACGGCGTTTTTAAGCGTGTCGACCACCATCCGAACGTTCACGAATTGACCCGGCCAGAGCCTCAGCGACTGATTGGCGAAGGTCGCCTTAATTTTCGCCGTGCCGGTCGTCTGGTCGATCTGATTGTCGATGGCCGTGACCTCGCCCGGATGGCCCGGGTCGAGCTCCGTCTGGTTGTCGGGGCCGAGCGCGGTCACTTTCTTGCTGCCGCGGGCCACGGCAGTTTGCACGGCGAGCAGCTTTTCCTGAGGGATCACGAAAACCACATAGATCGGCTTGAGCTGCGTGATGTTGAGGATGCCAATCAGATCCGAGGCGTGCAGAATATTGCCGACGTCAACGTTGCGAATGCCGACGCGGCCGTCGATCGGCGAGGGGATCTTGCAATAGCCCAGCGTGGTCTTGGCGCTGTCGATGAGGGCCTGGTCGGTCTTCACCAGCGCCTCGAGCTGCGCCACCAGATATTTCTGCGTCACATATTGCTGCTGCGATCCGTAATTGCTCGCGGCGAGCTTCTCGTAACGGACGACGTCGATGCGCGCATTGGCGAGATTGGCCTCGTCCTGCGCCTTCTTGGCGACGGCCTGATCGTATTGAGCCTGATAGAGATCCGGCTCGATTTCGGCGACGATCTCGCCCTTCTTGACGTCCTCGCCCTCGGTGACGCGTAGCGCGACGAGGCGGCCGTCGACTTGCGTGCGGATCGTCGCGGTGTTGAGCGCCTGGACGGTGCCGATCGCGTCGATGGTGACGGGCACATCCTGCGTTTGCGCCACGGCGATGCGGACCGGAATCTCCTGTCCGAGGCGCTTGCCCTTTCCGCCGCCGCCCGTCGAGGCGTCGTCGCCGTAGCGGCCGGTCCACCAATAGGCGGCGCCGGCGACCGCCGCGAGGCAGAGTCCGATCAGAATGGTCTTGCGCGAGACCGCGATCATGGGAAGAAGCCCTTGTCGGCCTGGTAGGCGGCGTTGGCGGCGGCGATTTCCTTCTCGCGCGTCGTCGGCGACCAGCCGCCGCCGAGCGCCTGATAGAGGCTGGAAGCGGCCTCGAAGTGCAGCAATCTCGTCTGCTCCAAGACGTACAAGTCCTGGAAGTAGGTGTTTTGGGTCGTCGACAGGGTGACGATGTCGATCGTGCCTTCGCGCAGACGCGCCTTCGCCGCGTCGAGCGCCCGCTTCGCCGCGTCCACTCCCTCCTGATCGATCTTGAGCTCCTTGCCCGTCTCGGTGATGGCGATCAGCGCGTTTTCCGTGTCCGACAACGCCGTCAGAATCTGCTTGCGATAATTGGCGGCGAATTCGCTGAATTTGCCTTGCTGCAGCATATATTGACCTTGCAGGTTGTAGCCGTCGAAAATCGGCTGCGCCACGCTCCCCACCAATTGCCAGGCGATCGCCTCCGGCTGCAGCAGATATTTGGTGACGATCGACTGGACGCCATAGTAAGGCCCCGTCAAAGTGAAGGTCGGGAAGAAGGCGGCCCGCGCCTGCAGCACTGAGAATTCCTGAGAAGCGAGCTTCGCTTCGGCCTCCGCGACGTCGGGACGGCGCAGCAGAACCTCGCAGGGCAGTCCCGGCTGGACATTCGGGAAATGCAGCGTCTTGAGCGAAGAGCCCGTCGTGTGCAGGCTCTCCGGCGTCTGTCCCAGGAGCACGGCGAGAAGATTGCGCTGCTGACGCAGCGTCTGTTCGAGCACCGGAATGTTGGCGCGCTGCGTGTCGACGACGGTTTCCTGCAGCGCGACGTCGAACACGGTCGCCGTCCCCACCTCGAGCCGGAACTTGATGGCGTTCAGCACCTCTGTGGCGATGCGGACGTTGTCATGCGCGATGCGCAGCAGGTCCTGGGCGTTCAACACGGTGAAATAGGTGTTGAGAACCGAGGCGATCGTCGAGATCTCGACGACGTTGCGATCGAAGCGGCTCGCATTGGCGAGGATCCGCGCGGCCTTGGAGGCGTCGTCATTCACGCCCCAGAAATCGATCGTATAGCTCGCGGTGAGCCCGAGCTTCCAAAGGTTGACGCGCTGGGCGGAGAAGCCGGTGGTGCTGGAAGTCGTGCTGGAGACGTTTCCCTGGCCGGATTGCTTGTAGGACTGCGCTAGCGCGCTGGAGCTGGCGCCCGGGCTCGCGCTGAGCGACGTGCCGGGAATGCGACTCTGCTGAAACGTGTTCGCCGACGAGAGCACCGGCCAGAGCGCCGAGCTCGAAACGCGCGCCTGCGCGTCGGCCTCCTGGATGCGCGCCACGGCGGCGGCGATGTCGTTGTTGTTGTCGAGCGCCCGCTCCACGAAGTCGACAAGCTCCCTCGAGCCAAAGCGCGTCGAAAATTCATGCGCCGCGCCGATGGGCGGCGCGGGTCTGGGCTTCGCCTCCCGAAAAGCTTCGGGCGGCGGCAGGCTCGGATCGGGCTTTTCCCAATCCAGATTGCAGCCGGCCAACCCCGCGGCGCCGCAGGCGGCCAGAGCGGCCAAAAGTCCCCGCGCCGCGCCTTCGAGGAACCGGCCCGCGTGAAGCCGTCGCGAGCAGAAATCCTGCGCCGTGCTTAACGGGCTCGGCCGGCGCGCGCGCCGGGAGCCGCTCGGGAGACGACGAAGCGCGCGCGCCGTCGCCGTCCGGCCGCGCGGCGCCCGCCGCAGTCGCCTGCAGCCTCGCTTTCCAAGCCAAAAATCCATGAAAATCCGCAGCTTCCCTAAGCTATGGCGGTTCGGTCCGGGCTTTCGGCGTCTTTCAAGCCCGCCGCGCGCCAACCGGCGGGCACCGCCCGGTCGGCGGCCGCCCCGCATCTGCCCCGAGCTTGGCGGCATTTACCACTCGCTTCACCCGGAACTCAACACGCTCTCTCTTTCGCAGGTGCGGGTTTCCGACCTGTGTCTCGACCGTGCAGTCTATTGCCGAATTGCGTCTCTTCGGGGGCCCTCGCGGCCGCGGGGAAGGAATCCCCCCGCCGCACGCGGCGGCGGGGGTAATCCTGCAGTGGCTTTATCAAAAGCCACCTTACCGTGGCTTCCCCTCCGATTTCCCGGAAAATTGGAAGCATTTAAAACCGACATTCTCAACGGATTTCCGTACTTCTACTGAACTCGCCGCCCGGCCCCGCCGCGCTGCCGGAATTTTAAGCAAGGGATTTGCAATGCGAATTTTGGGTCTTGACGTCGGAATTGCGTCTGTTGGATGGGCGCTCATCGAGCTGGAGCCCGCCCAAGAAAACCTGCGAAAGCGCGGCTCCATCATCGCCTGCGGCGTCTGGAGCTTTGATCCGCCCGAGGAGAAGACGCGCGACTGCGCCCTCTCGAAGACGCAGATACGACGCGAGTTGCGCGGCAGGCGACGAAATTTGCGCCGCCGGCGCCAACGGATGCGGCTCCTCAGAGAACTGTTTCACCAGCACGGCCTCCTGCCGAACGAGGATCGTGACGCCCTGCGCTGGCCGGGGCTCGAGCCCAAGGCGCTGCGCCAAAAGGCCTTGAGCGCCCCTCTCGGCCCAGTCGAGCTTGCGGTCGCTCTGGGTCACATCGCTCGTCGCCGCGGTTTCAAGTCGAATGCGAGGTCGCCCGTCTCAATGGGATCAGACGAGGCCGCGCCTTCAGGCCGGCGCGAGGAGCTTGCGCGCGAGGCGCGCGCGATCGTGCGGGCGCAGGCCGCCTTTGCCGCCACGCCCCTCTCGCCGGCTTTCGAGCAGGAATTCATGCGCATCGCATTCTCTCAGCGTCCCTTCGCCGAGGAGGTTTCCCGGGTCGGCCCCTGTCCGCTCGAGCCGACCCAGAAACGATCCGCCAAGCACAGCTTCTCCATAGAGCTCTTTCGCTGTCTGGCGCGGCTGAACAATCTTAAGCTTTTCGAGGACGAGCGGCTGCGTCGATTGTGCCCGTTTGAAATTTCTCGCGTCGTTCGCGAATTCGGCGAAACGGCGACGATGAACTATGCGGATCTGCGCAAACAGCTCGCTTTGCCGAGCCATGCGCGTTTTCTGGGCGTCGCGCGCGAGGAGGAGGCAAGCCTCGATTTCGTGACGCGAACGGGCGCCGCCGCCGGCGCCTTTCGCCTGCGCGAGCTCGTCGTCGCGTCACTCGGCGAGGAGGCTTGGCGGGAGCTCCGGTCGAGCCCGGAGCGATTGGATGCGATCGCGGACATCCTGTCGTTTCGCGCCGCGCCGCAATCCCTCGCGGCGGCGCTCGCCGCGACAGGCTCTGCGCCCCCGCTCATCGAAGCGCTTGTCGCAGCGGCCCAGAAGGGAGGGCTCGGCTTGTTTTCGGGCGCCGCGCATATTTCCGCCAGGGCGGCGCGAAAGCTCGTCCCTGGCCTCGAGCAGGGATTTTCCTACGACCAGGCTTGTCTCGCCGCGGGCTACGATCCCGCCACGACGCGGGAGCGGCGCGCTTTCGACGTCGGCGCCGCCGGCAAGGAGGCTCTGAAGCGCATCCTCTCGCAGGGGAGGATTTCGAGCGAGCTGGTCGAAAGCCCGACGGCGCGCAAGGCGCTGATCGAGGCCGTCAAGCAGGTCAAGGCGGTGGTGGAGCGCCATGGCGTTCCCGATCGCATCCACGTCGAGCTCGCGCGCGAGATCGGCAAATCGACCGAAGCGCGCCGGCAGATGGCGTTGGAGGCGATGCGGCGGGACGCCCAAAAGCGACAGCTTAGGGTGGCCTTTCGGGAAACTTTCGGACGGGCCCCGCAGAACGGCGCTTCGGGAGCCGAAGAGCTGCTCCGGTTCGAGTTATGGCGCGAGCAGAACGGATGTTGCGTCTATAGCGGCGAAACGATCGACCCCTCGAAGCTTCTGGCCGGCGGCGACAGCGTGCAGGTCGATCACATCCTCCCCTGGAGCCGATTTGGCGACGACTCCCAAGCGAACAAGACATTGTGCCTGGCGCACGCCAACCAAAGCAAGGGCGACCGCACCCCCCTCGAGTGGTTCAAACGCGAGAAGTCGCCGCAAGCCTGGAGAGAGTTCGTCGAGAAGATCGGCGCCTTGCCGATCAAGCGTCGGAAAAAGCGCAATTTTCTGCTCGAGGACGCCGAGGCGCTCGCTTCGAGATTTCGCGAACGCAATCTCAACGACACGCGCTGGGCCTGCCGCTTGCTCGCCGAGGCCTTGAAATCGCTCTATCCGAGGGGCGAGCGCCGGGCTGACGGCTCCGGCGTAAGACGGGTGTTCGCACGGCCGGGAGTCCTGACCGGCAGGCTGCGCCGCGCCTTCGACCTGCAGGGCCTCAAGAAGCGCGAAAACGGTGAGCGCATTCCCGACGATCGCCATCACGCGCTCGACGCGATCCTCGTCGCGGCGACGACGGAAGCGACGCTCAATCGGGCGGCGCGCGAGATGCGGCGCGCAACGACGCCGCGCCGGGACGACGCCTTCTTGAGCCTCGAGCCGCCCTGGCCCGGCTTTCCGGAAGCGGCGCGTCACGCCTATGAGGGCGTCTTCGTTGCGCGGGCGGAACGGCGGCGCGCCCGCGGCAAGGCGCATGACGCAACGCTGCGCCATGTCGCGTTGCGCGACGGCGAGCGCGTCGTCTTCGAGCGCAAGAGCGTCGGGGAGCTGACGCGCGCCGACCTCGATCGCGTCAAGGACAAGGAGCGCAACCAGGCGCTCATCGCCGCATTGCGCGCCTGGATCGATGCGGGCAAGCCCGCTGATCAGCCGCCGCGTCTGGGTCGAGCCGACCCGATCCGCAAAGTGCGCCTCGCGATGAACGAACGGGTCGGCGTCGAGATCGACACGGGCAACAGCGCTCGTCCGGCGAGCGCGGCGCGCGGCGGGCTGGTGCGTCTGGACGTGTTTCGCCAGTTGAGCGCCTCGGGCCTGGAGCGCTACTATTTCGCTCCGTTCTATCGTCACGAGGTCGCGACCGCGGCGCTTCCGCCCATGCGCGTCGCCAAGGGCTGCGTGGACGAGTTGCGGTGGATTGCGATACATGCGGGATTCGAGTTCCTCTTCTCGCTTTACCCGATGAACCTGGTGGAAATGACGAAGCCGGACGGCGAGACCATCCTCGGTTATTTTCGCGGCTTCGATCGCCATACCGGAGCCTTGGCGGTGTCGGAGGTCGCCGACTCGTCCTCCATCCGCCGCGGCATCGGCGCGCGAAATTTGCGGCGCTTCAGTAAGCTGCAGGTCGACAGGCTGGGAAGCGTCCACGCCGTCGAGCGGGAGCCGCGGCTCTGGCGCGGCCAGCTCTGCGTCGCGACGAGCCTCGGAGAGCCGACGGATAGCCGGCCGACGCCGCGCCGCCAGGAGCTTTCGGGCGAGCGTCCGCTTAATCTTCGTTCTGCGCGCGCCGAGAACAAAGCCTTGGCCCGCGATGCTGCATAAAGCGGGGGATGGCTTGCTGCTTTCGCGTCGAGAGGCCCGTTCGATCGCCGAGCGACTGCTCGCCGGTTCGAAAACCGACGGCTGCGAGATCGTGCTGCGCGGCGGGCGAGAGCAGAATTTGCGATTCGCGAATGGCGGCGCGACGACCAACCGCACGGCCGAACGGCTGACGCTCCGAATCGCCGCCCATGCGCGAGAGCGCGTCGGCGTGGTCGAGATCGCGTCCTTCGACGAGGCCGCCGGGCTGCGCGCCCTCGCGAAAGCCGAGGAGATCGCGCAGGCGCTCCCTCAAGATCCCGATTATGTGCCGCCGCTCGGACCCCAACGCTATGCGCGGTCCAATCTCTACGCCGAGGAGACCGCGGCGCTCGGCCTCGACGCGCTCGCGTCCTGCGCGGGCCTTGCGATCGAAGCGGCGCGGGTGCGCAAAGTCGCGGGCTTCGGACAGGTCGCGAGCGGCGCTTCCTTCGTCGCGCGGGCGACAAGCGCCGGTCTTTTCTCCTACGAACGGCAAAGCGCGATCGAGCTTTCGACAACCGCACGGAACCGGACCGATTCTTGGTCGGGCTGGGCCGGCGCCAAAACGATTCAAACCGCCGGCCTCGACGCCGCCGCGCTGGCGCGGCGCGCCTGCGACAAGGCCGCTTGGCTCGACGCGCCGCGCGATCTCGAACCGGGGGCCTGGACGGTCGTCTTCGAGCCCGAGGCGACAGCCGAGCTCGCCTCCTGGCTGCTCAGCGCGCTCGACGCCCGCGCCGCCGACGAAGGACGCAGCTACTTCTCGCGAAAGGGCGGCGGCGCCCGGCAGGGCGAGCGCCTGTTCGACCAGAAGCTCACCCTGCGTTCCGATCCCAAGGATCTCCTGGCGCCGCAAAGCGCGATCGGTTTCGAGGGCGCGCCGCATCGCAAGCGCGCCTGGATCGAGAAGGGCCGGCTCGTTTCGCTCTTTCTCGATCGCGCCTACGCCAAGAAACGCGGCGCAGCACCCGTTCCCTACGCCTCGAGCTTTCGAATGGAGGGGGAGGGCGTGCCGATCGAGGAGATGATTCGCGCCACGAAGCGCGGTCTGCTCGTGACGCGCCTTTGGTACACGAACATGCTCGACCCGCGCTCTCTGCTCCTCACCGGGCTGACGCGCGACGGCAATTTCCTCATCGAGAACGGTCGCATCGTCGCTCCGGCGCGCAACCTCAGATTCAACCAGAGCCTCGCGACGCTCTTTGCGCAAATCGAGGCGTTAGGCGCGACTGAGCCCACATGGCGCGCGCTGCGGGACGAGGGTTTGAGCGCCGCGCCGCCGATGCTGGTTTCCGGCGTCACCTTCTCGTCGCGCTCGGGAGGCGTTTGACGGCGGCCGCAACTCGTAAAGATACGGGCCGCAAAGACAATTGTAAGCCTCGCGCGCCGCGGCTATATAGGCGCCGCCTATGGGGCAACGGGGGATTGGCGGCAATGGCGGTCGAGCTCGAAAAGGACTACAGGCCATCGGAGGAGGAGCCGTTCATGAACGAACGGCAGCGCGAATATTTCAAACGCAAATTGCTTGCATGGAAAGATGAGATTCTTGAGGAAAGCCGGGAAACGCTCCTGGTTTTGCAGAGCGACAACGAAAATCATCCCGATTTCGCGGATCGCGCCTCTTCCGAAACCGACCGCTCCATCGAGTTGCGCTCCCGCGACCGGCAACGCAAGCTGATCTCCAAGATCGAGGCGGCGCTCGCCCGGATCGACGAAGGCGTCTACGGCTATTGCGAGGAGACGGGCGAGCCCATCTCGCTGCGCCGCCTCGACGCGCGCCCGATCGCGACGCTGTCGATCGAGGCGCAGGAGCGGCACGAGCGACGCGAGAAGGTCTACCGGGACGATTGAGCGGACACAGGCGCCGTCTTGAATTCTCATCCTGAGGAGCGCCCGCTCGGCGCGTCTCGGGATGCACGATTTTGAAATTTCGCCCGGTTCCTCGCGTGAACGTCCTTCGAGACGCCCGCTTCGCGGGCTCCTGAGGACGAGGTCGCGGGGCAGACTTTCATGCCGATCACGATGGTTTAGGCCGCACACGCGAGCCGCGTTCGGCGGCGGCTCGTCATTGATTGCATGAAGGCGATTGTGCGCGGGCTCGGTTTGAACTCAAGGACGGCGCTTTGCGCCGCCGCCGCAGGCGGTCGCCAAAGGCGATCCTTGACTTCAAACCGAGCCCGCGCGACGCTCCGCCATGCAATTCAATGACAAATCTGCTCTCTTGATCCAGCCTTCTATCTCCTGAGCGGACATTCGCTTGTCATCGCGAGACTGATTTGTTAGACGGCTCCCCTCTGGCGCTCGACGAGAGCGCCGGGAGCGGTCGTGGCGGAATTGGTAGACGCGCTAGCTTGAGGTGCTAGTTGGGCAACCAGTGGAGGTTCGAGTCCTCTCGACCGCACCAGCCTCGTTTGGCGTAACGCCGGGGGCCCTTCAAGCGGAAAGCTCGCGCGCCAGCCCGCGCATGAAGTCGACGCAGGCCGCAAGCTGCGCGATCTCGATATATTCGTCCGGCTGATGCGCTTCGTCGATGCGGCCCGGGCCGCAGATGACGGTGGGCGTGCCGCCGCGCTGAAATCTTCCCGCCTCCGACGCATAGGGCACGGCGATCGTGCGGTTGGCCTTGGCGAGCCGCAGCGCCAGAACCTCCGCCGCCGAGCCCGGCTGCGGCGCGAGGCCGGGCACCTCGGCCTCCGTGGTCGTCTCGACGCCGGTCTCAGGGAAGCCGGCGAATTTCGGCGCCAGAGTGTCGACGACGGCCGCGAGTTTTTCCTGAGCGAGATGCGTCGGCGCGTGCGGCAGGCCGCGGAACTCCCAATGGAAGGCGCAATCGCGCGCCACGATGTTGCGCGCCGTGCCCCCTGAGATCACCCCGACGTGGACGCTCGAATAGGGCGGATCGAAGCGGCCGGACGGGTCGCCCTCCCCACGCAATTGCGCGCCGATTTGCTCCAGCTCGCCGACGAGCTGGCAAGCGATGTGGACGGCGCTCACGCCTTTGTGCAGATTGGCGGAATGAATCTCGAAACCGCGCACGTGCGTCGTGTGCGTCGTCACGCTCTTATGGGCGTCCGCCACCTGCATCGAAGTCGGCTCGCCGACGATGACCGCGCCCGGGCGCGGCAGATCGTGGCCGAAGCGCCGGATCGCGTCGATCGGTCCGACGCAGGTCGTCTCCTCGTCGTAGCTCAGGAGAATGTGGATCGGGCGCTTCAGCGCCGCCGCCTTGAACTCGGGGATCATCGCCAGACAGACGGCGTCGAAGCCCTTCATGTCGACCGCGCCGCGTCCGATGAGCCGCTCGCCCTGGCGGCGCAGTTTGAAGGGATCTGCGCTCCAGGCCTGGCCCGCCACGGGCACGACGTCGGTGTGCCCCGAAAGCAGAACTCCGCCCTCGACATTGGGACCGATCGTCGTAAAGAGAGCGGCTTTGTCGCCGGCTTCGTTGGGTATGCGCAAGAATGGGACGCCCTGCTCTCGCAAGTAGGACTCGACGTCGGCGATGAGATCGAGATTGCTCTTGTCGCTTTCCGTGTCGAACGCGACCAGCCTTTCGGTCATCGCGATGGCCGCTTCGAGGCGCGACATCGAGGAGCTAGTTCAGCGTCGGCTTCGACAGCGGACTGTCGAGCGAGAAGGCCGGCACCTCGACGTCGAAACTCTCACCCGCGTCGTCAACCATGCGATAGCTGCCTTTCATCAGGCCCGACGGCGTCGTGAGCGGGCAGAATGAATGATAGCGATAAGTCTCGCCTGGCTCCAGCACCGGCTGCTCGCCGATGACGCCCGGCCCCCGGACTTCCTCCTTGCGGCCGAAAGCGTCGATGATGACCCAGTGGCGCGTAAGCAGCTGCACGCGGCGTCGCCCCAGATTGGCGATCTCGATCGTATAGGTCCAGAAGTAGCGATCTTCCGCCGGGTCCGAGCGGTCCATCAGGAAGTCGGGAATTGCTGTGACCTGAATGTCACGGGTGATCGAGACATACATGGCGGGCTGAGCTTAGTTCTGCTGCGGCGAGAAGGCGAAGGGCGAGGTCGGCTGTCTGCTGGCCAAGCTCGCGTCTCATAAGAATTAGCGCGCAGCGCCGGAAAGGGAAGACGATTTGTTATTCGGCAAGGAGAGCTTTTTTGGGCGCCGGAGCCGGGCTTGAGGGCGCCCGCCGAAGCGACGCCCGTCAGAGCGCCCCGCCCCGCCCTGCGCGGATCGAATGCGGCAGGTAAACGGGCGACGCCTTTCTGAACCCCCGCCCGTTTCCGCTCATCCCTCGGCTAGCCTAAAGTCTGCCGCGTCTTAGCAGGCCTCCGATCAGCGCGACGACGAACAGCACGACCGCCACCCACACCAGAATCCTCGCTCCCTCGACCGCTGTTCCCGCAGCCCCCCCGAAGCCGAACGCCGCCGCGACGATCCCGATGATCAGAAACACGACAGCCCAATACAAAAGATTGCCCATGGTCCACTCCGTTCTTTCCCGCTGAGCGAATTCGACCTTTGCCTGAGAATTCGCTTCAGCACCCGATGACGCGACGTTTCCGTTCGACGGACCGGCGCGCTAGTGAAGAGTATTCAGCCAATCGTCGACGTTCTTGCGGATCTGGTCTTTGGCCATGCCGTAACGCGCTTGCAGCTTGCCTTCGAGCTGTTCACGGTTGCCTTCGATCTTCAAGAGATCGTCGTCGGTGAGATCTGCCCACCTTTCCTTGGCCTTGCCTTTGAACTGTTTCCAGTTCCCCTCGATGTGGCTCCAATCCATGGACTCCTCCTTTCAGAAATGCGCTGCCTTGGAGCGCTGGCGCGCTCTCCGCCGCTGCAAAACGAGGATTGAACTGGAGGACAAGATGGGTGCGGACCAGATCGGTTTGATCCGTACGTGTCCGTCGCTCTTGAGCTTCGTCGCGCCCACGGCGCGTGCGTCCTCTTGATCGAGCGCGTTCTTGTCCAAGAACCGCTTCGCGCCTTTTGGCGCCGTGCTTTAGGACACCAGTCTGATGCGCGCCTGCGCCACGGCGATGCGCAAGGCCTTGGCGGGCCACCGCCAGCGCCAGGCGATTGGCGCCGGATCGTCGAGTCGTTCCGCGAAGGAAAAGAGCGCGACGAGGGCCATCCCCGCAAGATGACCGCGCCCCGAGAAGAGCAGCAGCGCCATGAGCGCCCAGCACGCCCCGACGCAAGCCGCGCCATGCGTGAGGCCGAAGCCCAGCGCGTCCCGATCCGCGGCGGCGCCGAAAGCCGCGAGCTGGGGCCGGCGGCAGCAGCGGTTGAGCGCCCATTGCTTGGCCGGCGAAGCCTGCCACAGCGCCGCGGCGGCGGCCGCAAGAGCAAAGCCCGGCTCCGCCGCAAGCGGCGACGCTCGCGCCGCCTCGGCGAGCGTCAACAGGCCCACGCCCGCCGCCGTCCACGCGGTCAGATAGCCTAAGAGAAACAGCGCCGTTGCAGGGGCGCGGCGACGGGCGAAGCTCCGGTCGCGCAGATGTTGGAGCGGCGCCGCGACGAGCGGCGCCATCATCGCCACGATCATGAGCGCCCAGTCCCAGACGAGCGTCGCCGCAGAAGCGCTTGCGATGCCGAGGATTGAAGCGCCGACGGCCCCACGCGAGCAGAAGCCGCTGCTTGAGAGCCCGTTCGCGTCCCTTGCGAAGAGCGCCCAGGCCAGGACGCAAGCCGACCCCAGCACGATTCTCCACGTCTCGAGGCGTCGGCGCGCGTCGGCGCCCATCCCCTCACCCCCTCAAGAACCTTGCCGATAGACGCTGACGCGGCCGATGCTGATCTGCGCGCCCTCCGGCACAGGTTTCAGCGGGGCGAGCCTCACTTGAAGCTTTGCGAGATTAAATGCGCCGGCGAGGTGCAGCGCGTCGATGACATGCGTGATGTCGAGCACGAAGGTTAGTCCGTCGCCTCCCTGCCCGCCGCTCGCAACCGTGGCCTTGCGCACGCCGAAGAGCGCCAAGCTGCCCGCAAGCACATCGGGATGCTTAGCCGGGTTCTCGTCGTCGGGCAGATTGACGTAGACGTTGAAGGCCACGGCGTCATAGAGCCCGCGCACGTTCTCGAGGTTCAAGAACACGCGATCGGGCGGCGTCGGCGCCACGCCCGCGATCGACTCGAGCTTCTGGGTCACCTTGCGCTGCACCGCGGGGTCGAGCGCAAGCGAGGTCTTCACCTCCCCATCGACGACCCGAAGGCTCCCCGTGTTCGCCCCGAGCAACTCGACGATCTTGCGCTCGGGCATGGCGATCCTCGCGAATGACTGGGCCTTTGCCGAACTCATTCCCAACCGCTGCATGCGGAGGGCGACCTGCGTCGTCGCTTGCGGCGACGACAGGTCATCGTAACTGTAGCCGAGCGTCGCCAGGTTGCTCATCTCGCCGGGCGTATAGGTCCAGCTGTTTCCTCCGGGCATCGGCAGCACGAAGGCCCGGCTCCCGACCGCCGTCGGACCCTGAACCCAATTCGGGTCGCTCGGATCGGCGTGACCTGAGGAGTTATCGCGCCAGACCTCCCACAGCCGGTCGATGTTGCCGTGATGCAGCCAGAAGATCGGATCAAGGCCGGCCGTGTCGGGGTCCGACATCAGTCCTGGCAGATTGGATTGCGGGTCGCCGCCGCCAACAAGCCCGTGGACCAGATCGTGCGGCTGCGTCTCGAGCGCGCCATGGACCTGGCCCGCATGGCTGAACCCCGTGTCGACGCCGCCGAAGCCGGGGTCGCCGCCGTTCGCCGCGCCGGTGAAAACGGGATCGCCGAGCGCGGTCAGGTTCACCTGGTCGAGATCGACGGAGACGTTCCCGTCGTTGTTTGGACCGTAACGCTCCGCCACGAAGAGCGGATTGTCGCCGGTCCCGTCCGGCCAGTCTCGCGACGCGAAGGCCGCTGGCAGCGGGTTCTCGTTGGGCTTGAAGTAATTCCAGTAGGGCAGCGCCCAATCTGCGGGCCCGCCGAGCTTCGTCACGGCGTCGCGCACCACCGCCTCGAAAGCGATTAGATAGCCGCGGTGCCAGGGAAGGAAATACCAGCTCCCGTGCTGACACTGGCTCCAGTAGCTCTGGATGTCGGCGTTGCTCGGCAGCGTGTCGGCGGCGCTCAAATATCCGAGTTGCCCCCAAAGCTGCTGGTCGATTCCGTGGATGGCCGCGAAAAATCGCCAGGCCGTCGGTTCGTTGAGCGGCCGCGCCTTCATCGCCTTGACGCCGCGCGCATACCAGAGGATCGGCTCGGGCCAGTCGCCGCCGAGCTCCCAAACATTTTTGCGAACAAACGCCATGAGGACCTCCCCTTCCGACGCAGCCGCGCAACGCGAGGCCCCGCCGCGACGAAGGCAGAGTGTTCCAGCAAATGAAGTTAAAATCGCCCCGGTCGCAGGGTATCCTACAAACGCCCAGCGCACGGAAAGGTTCCGACGCGCGACGACGCCGCCGGCTGCGCGCAACGCCCGGACGGCGGCTCAAAGCGTTAAGCGAGGCGCGTTCGCGCCTCACGCGCCCTTTTTCATCGCGACGATATTGTCGCTAAGAACGCTCTTCCCCGGACGCCCGTCGATCAAGAGCCCGTTCGCGTCGGCCGAAACCGTCACGCGCACGCCGTCCTTGATCTCGCCGGCGAGCAGGCGCTCGGCCAGCGCGTCCTGCAGCTCCTTCTGAATCACACGCTTCAATGGCCTTGCTCCGTAGGCCGGATCGTAGCCGCGCTGCGCCAGCCAGTCGCGCGCCTTGGCGTCGGGCTCGATCGTGATCTTGCGATCCTCGAGCAGCTTCGCGAGCCTTGCGAACTGGATATCGACGATCGCGCCCATGTCCTCGCGGCGCAGCCGATGGAACAGGATGATCTCGTCGACCCGGTTCAGGAATTCGGGGCGGAAATGGGCGCGCACGACCTGCATGACCTCATCATGGACGGCGGCAAAGTCTTCCCCCTCCTTCTGCATGACGAGGAATTCGGAGCCCAGATTCGAGGTCATCACGATCAGCGTGTTCTTGAAGTCGACCGTGCGACCCTGGCCGTCGGTGAGCCTGCCGTCGTCGAGCACCTGCAGCAGCACGTTGAAGACGTCCGGATGCGCCTTCTCGATCTCGTCGAAGAGCACGACCTGATAGGGGCGCCGGCGCACGGCCTCGGTCAGCGCGCCGCCCTCCTCATATCCGACATAGCCGGGGGGCGCGCCGATGAGCCGGGCGACCGAGTGCTTCTCCATATATTCCGACATGTCGAGACGCACCATCGCGGTCTCGTCGTCGAAGAGGAAATTGGCGAGCGCCTTGGTGAGCTCCGTCTTGCCGACGCCCGTCGGGCCCAGAAACATGAAGGAGCCCATCGGGCGGTTGGGATCCTGCAATCCGGCGCGGGCGCGACGCACCGCGGTCGAGACCGCGATCACGGCTTCTTTCTGGCCGACGACGCGCTTGGCGAGCTCCTCCTCCATATGCAGAAGCTTCTCGCGCTCGCCTTCAAGCATCTTGTCGACCGGCACGCCGGTCCAGCGCGAGACGACCTGCGCGATGTGATCGGCCGTCACCGCCTCGTCGACGAGGACGTCGCCCTTGCCCTCGCTCTCCGCAAGCTTGCGCTCGAGATCGGGGATCACGCCATAGGTGAGTTCTCCGGCGCGGCGGAAATCGCCGCGTCGCTGCGCCTGCGCCAATTCGTTGCGGGCGTTCTCGAGCTGCTCCTTCCACTTCTGCGCCTGACCGAGCTTGTCCTTCTCGGCGCGCCAGCGGCTCGTCAGCGACGCCGACTTTTCCTCAAGGCCCGAGAGCTCCTTCTCCAATCGCGCGAGGCGGTCCTTGGAGGCGTCGTCGTTCTCCTTCCTCAAGGCCTCCTGCTCGATCTTGAGCTGCACGATGCGGCGATCGAATTCGTCGAGCTCCTCGGGCTTCGAGTTGATCTGCATGCGCAGGCGCGAGCTCGCTTCATCCACAAGGTCGATCGCCTTGTCGGGCAGGAAGCGGTCGGAGATGTAACGGTTCGACAGCGTCGCGGCGGCGACGAGCGCCGCGTCGGAAATGCGCACGCCGTGATGCAGCTCGTATTTTTCCTTCAGGCCGCGCAGGATCGAGATCGTGTCCTCGACCGTGGGCTCGCCGACGAAGACGGGCTGGAAACGCCTGGCGAGCGCCGTATCCTTTTCGACGTGCTTTCGATATTCGTCGAGCGTCGTCGCGCCGACGCAATGCAATTCGCCGCGCGCCAACGCGGGCTTCAAGAGATTGGACGCGTCCATCGCGCCATCGGCCTTGCCGGCGCCGACGATCGTGTGCATCTCGTCGATGAACAGGATCACCTGGCCTTCGGCGGCGGTGACCTCGTTCAGCACGGCCTTCAGGCGCTCCTCGAATTCGCCGCGATATTTGGCGCCGGCGATCAGCGAGCCCATGTCGAGCGCGAGCAACTTCTTGTCCTGAAGCGATTCCGGCACATCGCCGTTGACGATGCGCAAGGCGAGCCCTTCGACGATCGCGGTCTTGCCGACGCCGGGCTCGCCGATAAGCACGGGATTGTTCTTGGTGCGGCGCGAGAGCACCTGCACCGTGCGGCGAATCTCCTCGTCGCGGCCGATCACCGGGTCGAGCTTGCCTTCACGCGCGGCTTCCGTCAGATCGCGCGAATATTTCTTCAGCGCGTCGTATTGATTCTCGGCCGAGGCGCTGTCGGCCGAGCGGCCCTTGCGCAAAGCCTCGATCGCGGCGTTGAGCGTCTGCGGCGTGACGCCGACCTCTGAAAGAATGCGGGCGGCGTCGGTTCCCTTCTCCAGCGCGAGCGCGAGCAGCAGCCGCTCGACCGTGACATAGGAGTCGCCTGCCTTTTGCGCTATCTTCTCGGCATTGTCGAAGAGCCTCGCGGTGGCGGGCGCCATGTAGAGCTGGCCCGCGCCGGAGCCCTGCACCTTGGGGAGCTTGGCGAGCGCGGCTTCCGTCTTGGCCAGCGCCTCGCGCGAGCGCCCGCCCGCGCGATCTATGAGCCCGGCGGCGAGCCCCTCGCTGTCGTCGAGCAGGACCTTCAGTATGTGCTCGGGGGTGAATTGCTGATGGCCTTCGCGCGTCGCCAGAGATTGCGCCGACTGCACGAAGCCGCGAACCCGATCGGTATATTTTTCGATATTCATTCGTTCCTCTGGAAGAGCGGAGCCCTAGGCGCGATATGGGAGCGGTTTCGTCATTTCAAAGGGGGCGGGGCGAAGCGTCGCGCCGGGGAAGCCGCAATGCGCGTCAAACTCGAGGCGGGGGACCGGGGGCATGACGGAAGCAGGCAGAATAGCCGCCTGCCGCGCGCGCGGCAGGGACGCGCCCGTCGGGCCGGTTCTCGTCGTGACGGGTCTTGCGCGCGAAGCGTCCTCGCTCGGCGCGGACGTCGTTCCCCTCATCAGCGGCGCCGACGCGAGCGCGCTGCGGCGCGCGCTCGCGGTCAAAGCCAAAACGCCCTTTTCCGCCGTCGTGAGCTTCGGCCTCGCGGGCGGGCTCGATCCCTCTCTGTCTCCCGGGACGATGATCGTTGCGAGCGGAGTTGTCGCTGGGAGCGAGCGGTTCGAATGCCCGCTGGCGCTGGCGCAGGTGCTGGTCGAGGGTTTTTGCGGGGCGGGCGCGGCGACGCGCTGCGGCCTCGTCGCGGGCGTCGAGGCGCCGGTCATGACAGCCGCGGCCAAGGCGCAGCTTTTTCGGGAGACCGGCGCGCTCGCGGTCGACATGGAGTCGCATCTCGCCGCAGCCTTCGCGAAACAGCGCGGCCTGCCCTTCGCGGTCGCGCGCGTCATCAGCGACCCGGCGCGGCGCGCGCTGCCGCCGCTCGCGGCCAAAGCGGTGCGTCCCGACGGGTCGGTCGATGTGGGCTTGGTTCTCGGCGAGATCGCTCGCGAGCCGCGTCAGCTGGCGGGCCTCATCGCGGCGGGGCTCGACTCGGGGGCGGCCTTCGGAACCCTGCGCCGCTGCGGACCGCTCCTCGGACCTCTGCTGCGCCTCGCGCTCTCCTAGCGGCGGGCATTTGGGGCGGCGGGCTCCTTAAGCTCGACATTATGAAAATACGCATTTTGCAAATTTGGCGGTTAACTGTGGAACCAAGAAGCAGAGCGCTCGTTGAACATAGGCGCGGCCTCGGCCTCGAACATAGGCGCGGCCTCGGCCTCAGGGAAAGAGCGCTCGTCCGCGCGGGTGCGCGAAAGGTCCTAGGGTCGCGGACTTCACAATGAGGGGGAGGAAGACGATGGTCGTTTTGAAGCCTTTCAAGCTTTTTCTGGCGCTGTGCGCCGGCGCGGGCGTGATCGCGGCGGGGAGCGCTTTCGCAAATCAAGCCGTGACGAGTCCGACGACGGTTTTTTCGGGCCCCGGGGCCGCATGGCCGGTCATCGCTCAAATTCCGGCGGGAGCGCATGTGAACGTCATCAATTGCTATGCAGGCTGGCGCCAGGGCTGGTGCCAAGTCCAATACGGCAAGGTCAAGGGCTTCGTGAGGGGCGTCACCCTCGCCCCGGCGGGCCACGGCAATGTCGCCATCGCGCCCGTCGTCGCGAAATACGCCATCCACATTCACAAGGGCCCGGGGCGCAATTGGCCGGTCGCCGGGATCGTGTCCCAGGGCAAGACTGTCAATAAGGGAAGCTGCGTCTCGAGCTGGCGCGGGCATTGGTGCCGCGTGAGCTCGGGCGGCGTTTCCGGCTGGGCCCCTGAGTGGGAGCTGAAACGCGCCGGCGCGATCTTCGAGTAAGGCGCTCCAGCCACTTTCGGCTGAATTTTGTCTCGGCGGTCGCCAGCGCGGCCGCCGTCGGCGGGGCTCAGGCCGCCGTCGGGGGGTGCTTGGCCCTTTGCGCGGCCTCGTGCTCTCTGAGCTGCGTCAGCGTCGCGACGTTGGCGTCGAAGACATATTCAGCCGGGCGCTGCCCATCGAGCGGAATGTCCGGCGCCGTCGGACCCTCGGTCCTGACCCCGAAGAGCGCGATCTGAGCCGCGCGCCAAGGGCGCTTCACCGTATCGGCGACCGCGGTCGCCTCGAAGCCGGAATGGACCATGCAGTCGGCGCATTTCTCGTAATTGCCGACGCCGTAGGAATCCCAGTCCGTCTCCTCCATCAGGGCCTTGAAGCTCGGCGCGTAGGACTCGCCCAAAAGATAACAGGGGCGCTGCCAGCCGAAGACCGTGCGCAGCGGCATGCCCCAGGGCGTGCAACGATAGCTGACGTTGCCGGCGAGGAAATCGATGAAGAGCCCGGACTGCTGCAAGTCCCAGCTCCTGCCGCCGCGACCGCGCTTCAGAATCGCGCGAAACAGCTCCTTCGTGCGGGCGCGGTTCAGGAAGTGGGTTTGGTCCGGCGCGCGCTCATAGGCGTAGCCGGGCGACACCGTCATTCCGTCGACGCCGAGCTTCTTCATCTCGTCGAGGAAGGCCGCGGCGCGGGCCGGATCGGTGTTCGAGAAGAAGGTGCTGTTTGTCGTGACGCGGAAGCCCTTCGACTTCGCGAGCTTGATCGCCTCGACGGCGCGCTCAAAGACGCCCTCCTGGCAGACGGCGGCGTCGTGCATCTCCTTGTCGCCATCGAGATGGATCGACCAGGTGAAATAGGGGCTGGGCTTGAACTGATCGATGCGCTTGGCGAGCAGCAGCGCATTGGTGCAGACGATCGCAAACTTCTTTTTCGCGACGACGCCTTCGACGATCTGAGCCAGATCCTTGTGCAGCAGCGGCTCGCCGCCGGCGAGCACGACGACCGGCGCACCGCATTCATCGACGGAGGCGAGCGCCTCTTCGACGCTCAGCCTGCGGTTCAGGATCTCGTCGGGATAGTCGATCTTGCCGCAGCCGGCGCAGGCGAGGTTGCAGCGAAAGAGCGGCTCCATCATCAAGACGAGCGGGAAACGCTTCCTGCCCGAAAGCTGCTGGCGAAGGAGATAGGCGCCGACCTTGGCGACGTAACGGATGGGAAGGGACAAGCTCAAGTTCCTGGGGTTTGGGCCCTTGGGACCGCCGGACAAGCGCGCCGCGCGCCTTCGCTCTGGGGCCTATATACGGCGGGAGAATGGCGTTGCGAAGCCCCTCGCCCCAAGCTCAGCCTGAGCCGTTCGGCTCACGCAAAATGCGGGATGTCGCAGCGTTTTCTTTTCGAAGGACTTATCGACGGCTTCCTTCGCCAAACTTTAACGCAGAATCGATCGCGAGCCCCATGCCGACGCTTGCGAATTTATTCCCCCTGACGATCTTCGCGTCAGGCGTATGCAGAAGGCAGGCTCTCTCGACGGCTGGCGTCGACGTGCTGCCGCCGGTCAAGAAAACCGCATCGATGGCCTCGGCGCGGATGCCCGCGCGCCTCATGCATTCATCGACGCAGGCGGCAATTTTCGCGCATTCCGCCCTGACCGTCTCCTCGAATAGCGCCCGCGAGGTCCCTATCACCAGTCCCTCGTCGATATAGCTCAGGTCCATGGTCGCATATTCGTCGTCCGAGAGGCGGATCTTCGCGTTTTCCGTCTCTCCCGCGACTTTGTGCCCTGCGCGCTCATGCACGACCCTCAGGAAGCGCCCCACTCTTTCCGGTTCGGCGGCGATGGCCCGCAGATGCTTCAAATCCGCCTCCATCTTGTGCGTGTAGAGGAACGCGATGCGATGCCATTGCGCTAGCTCGTGGAAATAGCTGTTCGGGAGATCGAGCTCAGGGCGCTTTTTCTGAGGCGTCTGATAGCCGAAGTGCGGCATGACCTGCTTCAGGCTCAGCCTGTAGTCCAGATCCGTGCCGCCGACGTGGACCCCTGAATAGGCCAAAATGTCCTGCTTTCTGTCAGGGCGATTTCGGCGCTCGGCGCACACCCGGACGATGGAAAAATCGGATGTTCCGCCGCCGATGTCGGCGATGAGCGCGATCTCCTCGCGCTTGACGCTGTGCTCGTAATCGAGCGCCGCGGCGATCGGCTCATATTGGAACTCGATATGCTTGAAGCCCTGCGCACGGGCGACCTCCATGAGCTGGTCCTGAGCGATGCGGTCGGCTGTTGGATCGCCATCGACGAAGAACACCGGCCGCCCGAGAACCGCATTCTCGATCGGCTCGCCCGCCTGGTCTTCCGTGGTCTTCTTGATGTGGCCAAGGAAGCTGCCGAGGATCGAGGTGAATTTCGTCCTCTTCCCGCCGGCTACGGTGGTTTCGTTGATGAGCGAGCTGCCGAGGATGCTTTTGATGGCCCGGAAAAGGCGTCCGTTCTCGCCTTCGACATAGGACTCGATCGCGCGGCCGCCAAAGCAGATGTTTCCGCCGAATGCCGGATAGAAAATCGCGCTCGGGATCGACGTGCTGTCGCCCTCGACCTTCACCAGCACGGGCGCCCCAACCTGCACGAACCCCGCGGAGGAGTTCGATGTCCCGAAGTCTATCCCACAGGCAAGGCTCACGCGCAGTTTCCTTTTTGACGAGAAGCGCGCCCACAGCAGCCGCATTCCCATGCGTCTCCGTCATATCTTCCGGCGCCTCCGAGAAGGGCGCGTCTTCTACGAAAGCTGAGCTTTTCCATCAAGCACGGCGTCGGCTGATTCTGGGCCCGCGAACCGGCTTGGAACGTCGACGCCTCGAGCCTTGCCCTCCGCCGTCTCTGCTGTCACCCTCTGCCGCCATTTCCGACGGAGGCCGACCATGAGCTTCGACCGTCTCAAGCCCGCCCTCGACGTGGACATCCCCGGCGGCATTTTCGTGCTGCGTTTCGACGAGGAGGGGCGCGCGACGCCGGGCGACGCGAGCGACGTCGAGAAGCTCGGCGCGCCGGGCGAAGGCTTCGTCTGGCTGCATCTCAACCTCGAGGACGTGCGCGTTCATGCCTTCCTGAAAAAGCTCGCTGTGCTCTCGGATGAATCGCGGGCGACGTTGACGCAGCCGATCGATCGTCAATTCATTGACCATTGCGGAAATCTCGTGCGCGGCGCGATCGTCGACTACGAGCGGGGTCTCAGCGGACGTCTGCCGCAGACGGGCTATCTTCGCTTCGTCTTCGGCGAGCAATTCCTCATCAGCGCCAGGGAGCGGCCGCTCGAGTTGGTCGAAGCGACGCGGATGGCGCTTTCGGCCGGCCACTTGGCCGAGACGCCGCTCGACCTCTTCGAGACCGTCGTCGGGCATCTGTGCGATGAGCTCGGCAAGATCATCTTCGAGCTTTCCGCCGCGCTCGATCACATTGAGGAGCGCATCGTCAGCGACAGCAGCGGCGCCGGCGAACGCGCGACGCTCGGCGTCACGCGACGCTCGGCGCTGCGGCTCGCCCGCGAGATCGCCGGCCTGCGCTCGCCGCTCTTCCGCCTCGAAGCGATGCTGAGCGAACCCGAGCACGACGAGCTGAAGGAAACGGGCGCGCGGCTCGCCCATCGCGTCGATATTCTGGCCCATGACCTCTCCGAGATGCAGGATCGCGCGCGTCTGCTGCAGGACGAGCTCAACGCGATCGCGGACCTCGTCACCAACGATCGTCTTTACATTCTCACCGTCGTGACGACGCTGCTGCTGCCGGCGACCTTTGTGACCGGCTTCTTCGGCATGAACACGCGCAATCTGCCCTTCGCGGACGCCGAATGGGGCACGGCCTTCGCTTTCGGCCTCTGCATATTGGCGGCGCTCGCCATGCTCTACTTCATGCGGCGCATGGGCCTGACGCGCCCGCGCGATCCCTCCCGGAACTGACCGTTCCGGGCTCCAATGCGCCTCGCGCGTCCCGTCGCCATGTCATCGACGCTCCGCCCGGCACTGATGGTCGAGCAGCTCTTCCGCCGATCCGCCGCCCCCCTTTACGAACAGCGCGAAGTCGCGCTCGCCCTTGGCGCCGGTGACGCCGACGACGGCGATCGTCTGCAGGCCCATGCTGGTCCGAGCGCCGGGGACTTCCTTGGCGACCGTCTGGAAGACGCTGCGCTCGAGCCCATTTTCCGGAAGGCGCTTGGCTCGATAACGGCCCCAGGGTTTCAGGCTCAGCGTGGACCAGCGCTGCGTCGAGAGCTTGGCGCCCGCGAGCGCCTTCTTCAGACGCGCGTCGAGACAATCGACGTGGATATGCATCTGGTCCTGGGTTCGCCCGGCGCGGGAGTTGATCGCCATGCCGATATCCTCCCATCCGAGCGGACGCGGCGCGGCGGCGGCGACCCGGCCGCGTTCGCCCCAGGCGTAAGCCCAATAATTGGGCGAATCTTCGCGCAGCAGGCTCGGGCTCTCGATCCCCTCCATGCGGACCGTCGGCACGACGATGATGCGGGTCGCGTCGCCCGGCGCCCGGATTACGACGAAGCCGCGTTCGTCGTCGACCGCAAGGCAGGGGAGCGAAAGGCCGAGCGTCGCGTGCATAGGCAGGCAGAGCTTGTGCACCACCTGCCAGAGCGCGCCGCGCTCGGAAAGGTCGAGGGCCCGGGCCGCGCAAGGAGCCGAGGCGCTCGCCGCGACGGCGGTCGCAAGCATGACCCGCAGGGCGAAGCGCGCGAGGGCCAGACGCGCTACCGCGACCATCGAAGCCGGGGCGGAAATGTTTGTCGTCAAGGGCGTTTCGATCCGTCGTCCTGGATGCGGCGCGAACATAGCGGATCGATTCTTGCCGCGACATCAATTTTCCCCGAATCCGAGCGCAGAAGGAGACGGCGGCCGTCGGCGAAGGGAAGAACCGGCGCCACGGCGATTCCGGCGCAAATAGGAAACGCCTTGTGTTTGGCATGGAATTTTCTAGAAAGAGCGACGCGCTCTCGATTTTCGTCAAAGGACCCGCCACCATGGCTTCTCTCGACAGTTTCAAGGCCAGAAAAAAGCTCGTCGTCGGAACCAAGACCTATCATCATTATTCGCTTGCCGCCGCCGAGAAGAACGGTCTGACAGACGTTGCGCGCCTGCCCTATTCTCTGAAAAGCCTGCTCGAAAACCTGCTGCGCAACGAGGACGGCCGCTCGGTCACGAAGGAGACAGTCCAAGCCTTCGCCGGCTGGCTCGCGCACAAAGGCAAGACCGAGGTCGAGATCGCCTTCCGCCCGGCGCGCGTCCTGATGCAGGATTTTACGGGCGTTCCGGCCGTCGTCGACCTGGCGGCAATGCGCGACGCCTTCGTCGCCCTCGGCGGCGATCCGCAGAAGATCAACCCGCTCGCCCCCGTCGATCTCGTCATCGACCACTCGGTCATCGTCGATCAATTCGGCACGGCGCGCGCGCTGAAGCAGAATGTCGCGCTCGAATATGAGCGCAATGGCGAGCGTTACCGCTTCCTGAAGTGGGGACAGGAGGCCTTCGACAATTTCCGCGTCGTGCCGCCCGGCGCCGGCATCTGCCACCAGGTCAATCTCGAATATCTCGCCCAAACGGTCTGGACGAAGAAAGAGCGGATCAAGCACAAGGGCAAGAGCGAGACGATCGAATGGGCCTACCCCGACACGCTCGTCGGCACGGATTCCCATACGACCATGGTCAACGGTCTGGCCGTGCTCGGCTGGGGCGTCGGCGGCATCGAAGCGGAGGCGGCCATGCTCGGCCAGCCGCAGACGATGCTCGCGCCGGAAGTCATCGGCTTCAAGCTCGACGGCGAGCCGCACGAAGGCGTGACTGCGACCGATATCGTGCTGACCGTCACGCAAATGCTGCGCAAGAAGGGCGTCGTCGGCAAGTTCGTCGAGTTTTTCGGCGACGGGCTGGCGCATCTCTCTCTCGCCGATCGCGCGACGATTGCCAACATGGCGCCCGAATATGGGGCGACCTGCGGCTTTTTCCCCATCGATCAGGTCACGCTCGATTATCTCAAGGCCTCGGGCAGGCCCGCCGCGCGCGTCGCGCTGGTGGAAGCTTACGCCAAGGCGCAGGGGATGTTCCGCACGGCGCGCGCGCCGGAGCCGGAATTCACCGACACCGTGACGCTCGATCTTGCGAGCGTCGTCCCCTCGCTCGCCGGGCCGAAGCGTCCGGAGGGACGCGTCGCGCTCCAAGACATGAAGTCGACCTTCCTTTCGGCGCTCGAAGGCGAATATAGAAAGCCCGGCGGGGTCGAAGCGCGCCAAGCGGTCGAAGGCGAGGATTACACGCTCCGTCACGGCGACGTGGTCATCGCCGCGATCACCTCCTGCACCAACACCTCCAACCCCAGCGTGCTCGTCGGCGCGGGGCTTCTCGCGCGCAACGCGGTCGCGCGCGGCTTGAAAGTGAAACCCTGGGTGAAGACTTCGCTCGCCCCCGGAAGCCAAGTCGTCGCCGCCTATCTCGAAAAGGCGGGCCTGCAGAAGGCGCTCGACAAGTTGGGCTTCAATCTCGTCGGTTTCGGCTGCACGACCTGCATCGGCAATTCCGGCCCGCTGCCGGCACCCGTCTCCAAGACCATTCAGACGCATGATCTCGTCGCGGCTTCGGTCCTTTCGGGCAACCGAAACTTCGAAGGCCGCGTCAATGCCGACGTGCAAGCGAACTATCTCGCCTCGCCGCCGCTCGTCGTCGCCTTCGCGCTCGCCGGCACGGTGGCGATCGATCTTTCCACCGAACCTTTGGGTTGCGACAAGAAGGGCAAGCCCGTTTATCTTCGCGACATCTGGCCGAGCAATGAGGAGATCGAGGCGGTCATCGCCAAGAATGTGACGCGCGCGATGTTTCGCGACGCCTACGGCAAAGTTTTCGACGGCGACTCCCACTGGAAGAAGCTCAAGGCGCCGAAGGGCGAAACCTACGGCTGGGACGCGCAATCGACCTATGTGCGCAATCCTCCTTATTTCACAGGGCTGACGAAGGAGCCGAAGCCCGTCGGCGACATTATCGAGGCGCGTGTTCTCGCGCTCTTTGGCGACAAGATCACGACCGATCACATTTCGCCGGCGGGCTCGATCAAGGCGGCGTCACCCGCCGGCAAATGGCTGCAAGCGCAGGGCGTCGAGCCCAAGGACTTCAATCAGTATGGGACGCGGCGCGGCAATCACGAAGTGATGATGCGGGGCACCTTCGCCAATATCCGCATCAAGAACTTCATCTTGAAGGACGCCGCCGGCAATGCGCCGGAGGGCGGAAACACCAAGCATTTCCCCGATGGCGAGACGCTGTCGATCTACGACGCCGCGATGAAATATAAGGCGGAGGGCGCGCCGCTCGTCGTCTTCGCCGGCGCCGAATACGGCAATGGCTCGTCGCGCGACTGGGCGGCGAAGGGCACGGCGCTCCTCGGCGTCCGCGCGGTGATCGCACAAAGCTTCGAGCGCATTCACCGCTCGAATCTCGTCGGCATGGGCGTGCTGCCGCTGACGTTCGAGCCGGGCACGACCTGGCAGTCGCTCGGGCTCACCGGCGCCGAGAAAGTCACGATCGGAGGCTTGGGCGCGAGCCTCGCGCCGCGCCAGACGCTCACGGCGAAGATCGTCTATGCCGACGGCAAGCTGCGCCACGTGCCGCTGCTCGCGCGCATCGATACGCTGGACGAGTTGGAGTATTTCAGAAACGGCGGAATTTTGCCCTACGTGCTGCGGGGACTTCTCGGCGAGGCTTGACCCTGGGGCAATGCGCCGCGTGGCCGCTGGCGCCCGGCTGCGCGCTTTCGGATTGGGGCTGATCTTCGTCCTAGGCTGGGAATTCCTCCTTTGATCGACCCCGCTGATTTGCCTCAAGTCAAGAGCTGCGCGCCAGACGGAAGGTGGATCAGCCGGCTCAAACTGCTATTATTGGAGCGCTTCCAAGCTTTTGTTCCGTTGTGGTCGCTGCGTCGCGACCGCTCTGGCGGGTACTCGGGGTCCACTAATGAACCGCGTGCGGAATATTTATATCGTTGACGACGATCCCAGCGTCACTGAGGCTTTGGGGTTGTTCCTCGCAACGGAGGGATATTCGGTTCATCGGCATGACTCCGCCCGCTCGCTCCTCAATTCCCTGAAGGAAGACGAAACGGGTTGTGTCGTCACCGATATGCGAATGCCGGAGATGACCGGGCTTGAGCTCATTCAGGCCATGAAGGCGAAGGGCATTTCGATGCCTGTTATTCTCGTCACCGCCTATGCGGATGTCCCGCTCGCTGTGCAGGCGATGAAAATGGGCGCAGTGGAGCTGCTCGAGAAGCCTTTCGATTATGAGGCGCTGCTCACCACCATCCGCGAGGCTCTGCAGCGAACGCACGCCGACGAGGAGCGTAAGGCGAAAACGCAGGCGATCCTCAAAAGATTTTCAGCCCTGACAAAACGCGAGAAGGAAGTGCTCTCGGGACTGCTGAAAGGGCGCTCGAACAAAGTTATCGCTCACGATCTAGGCATCAGCATGCGGACGGTCGAGGTGCACCGCGGAACGCTGATGATGAAAATGGAGGCGAAAAGTCTGCCTGAACTGGTGCAACTCGCCCTCGTCGTCCCGCCGGATGAATTGCCGATAACCCCGGAATGAGGGGTTTCGCATCGGCTGGAGGCTTTAGCTTTCGCCCGGCAAGTCGAGGAGAGGAAGCGCAAAGGAGACAACGGTTCCGCAACTCGAGTTGGGCGTGGCCCATATCCTCCCGTGATGCGCTTCGATGATCGCGCGGGAGACCGGCAACCCAATGCCCATGCCGCTGCTCTTGTTCTTCGCCGTCGGGACTGGCTCGAACAAATTATCCCGCACCTCGGGAGGAATCCCCGATCCCGTGTCTATAATGTCGACTTGAATTTGCCGATCGTCGCAAGAGGTTGCGATGATCAGAGCCCCTTTCGGAGACGTCGCCATCGCCGCCTGAGCGTTGCGTATGAGATTGACGAGGACCAGCACCAGCTGCACCTTGTCGACAAGCACGGCGTCTTTCGCAGCGTTCAGTTGCAGCTTCACCGCAGGTCGTTCGTCCGCGACCATAGCGGAGTCCGCTAAAGCCTGCCGGATCAGATCATGGAAACTCGCCGGGATCATATCCGGTTCGCCATGATCGATGAATTCTCGCAATCTCGTGATAATTCGTCCTGCGCGCGCGATTTCCGCCGCAGTCTTTTCCATAATTTGGCCGAGTCCAGCCGGGCGCCGGGCAGAGTCAAAATCGAGCATGCGTTTTGCCGCCGTCGCATAGGCGCCCGCAGCCGTCAAAGGTTGCGTGATCTCATGAGCGAAGCCGGCCGCCATGCTTCTCATCATCTCGAAGCGACTGATAGACAGCCTCTGCAGTTCCGCTTCGGCCCGCTTGCGCTCGGATATATCGAGCGCGAAAGCGACGCCTTTCTCCCCCGCGCCATCGAGCGTGGAAGCCGCGATCAAAATCGGCAAACGCTCTCCATTTTTGCGCAAATATTCCTTTTCAAACGGCCTTTTCGTAGCGCCGCTCGCTTTAATTTCCGCTAAGGCGGCCCGGTCGCGGGGGAGGAGTTCCGGGGGAGTGATTTCGATCCAGTTCAACCGGCCGTCGGCTAGATCCTCCCGGCTGAACCCGAGCATTTCGAGAAATTTGTCGTTGGCTTCCGAGATCGCGCCGTTGGCTTCCCAATACATGACTCCAAGCAAGCCAGAATCATAGAAGGCGCGCAGGCGCGTTTCGCTTTCCCTCAGCTCAGTCTCGACTTGCTTGCGCGCGGTCACATCCTGATGATAGCCGTGCCACACGATCGCGCCGCCAGCATCGAACACCGGCGCCGACTGCGCTTCGATCCAGATCCATCCTTTGCTGGGATGTCCGTAGCGGAACCTGCTGCGCCAAAGCGTCCGCGTCTTGGCGGAATGTTCGATACTGGCGGTCACATCAGCGATGTCGTCGGAATGAACGCGCTCAAATAGCGGCGCGGCGTCATCCTTCACATCCTCTGGCAAAAGCCCGTAAACCTCGGCAAAATGCGCGGAGACGTAAGGAAACGAGCGTTTGCCGTCGGCGCTCCTGCGAAGAGTGCAGATCGCTCCCGGAACTGACGCCGCAATCTGCACCATCCGCTCAGCCAACTGAGCCTTTTCATCGAGCAGCCTTTCCGATTCCTTCTGCTGAGTGATGTCTCGGCTCACTCCAATCAAGCGCACGGGCTTGCCCTGCTCGAAGATGGCTTGCGCCTGCGAGCTGATCCAACGCTCCGCGCAATCGTTGACCCGGCGAATGCGATATTCGGCGGAATACCGACCGTCGCGCGCCGGATCGAGCGCCGCCCAGAATGCTCCTATTGCGGCAGGTCTATCTTCGGGCAGCACGGCCGCAAAGATTGCGTTCAGGTCGACCGACATAGTGGGCGAGAGTCCGAGGATCTCGCGCATCTGCCGGTTCGCATCAAAATTGTTCGCCACAGCGTCGAAGTCCCACGCGCCGATTGCTCCCGCCGACAGCGCCAAGCGAAGACGTTCATTGGCGATCTGAAGCCGGTCCTTATCGGCGGCTCGCGCCTCCGCTCGGGATCTGGCGCGATGCAGAAGCTCGCTGGCGCCCGAAATGATCGCCGCGCTGGCCAGATACATGGATAGTCCGATCCAGTTGCCGGGGTTTGCAAGGGGAAAGAGCCAGACATGCGCCACGCCTGCGCAAAGCAGAGCCGCGAGGAGACCCGATACGGCGCCCCCAAACAAGGCGGCCACGGTCACGGCGGGATAGAAGGTCAAATAGGCGAGGCGAGTCCCGAGAAAATCTTGCATTGCGAGCCGCAGCGCCAGTCCGAGGACCGCGGCGCCAACGCCAAGCGCGATCCGCTGGGAAAGCGACTTCACAGGGAACAACGCGCTCGACGGCGCCGAGAGCAAGCTGCGGCGCGCTCTCGCGCAGGCGAGTTTCGGCGCGGAGATGATCTGTTCGAGAAAGCCTCCAGCCGCGTTGACATCAGGCATCGAGACACCCCTGGCTGATGAAAAGCGCGGCTTGAGGATGGCCTGAACTCGGGGCGCTTGACAAGCGGACCCGCGAGCTTTTTGGCGGCCACGATCGCTTCGCGGGCGAGTTCCTGAATCTCCTTATCTGCTTCTCTGCAGGTTTCCGCCGTCGCAGGCGCGAGACCCGCGCCGGCTGCAACTCCCGGCTACCTGTTCCACCGCGCTCGGCGTTCGGCGGCGAGGCTCGGTTCTAGCCCCGCAAGGCTCGTGTTCGCCAGAGAAAATGGTGACCCATTTCTGCTTAACATCGGCGCCCGCTTGCCCCGCTTGGGCTTGCACAGCGCCCTTGCGAAAGCCACAGGCTCGAGAAGGGAATGAGCACGAGTCAGCCCCGGCTTCCTCACGCCCTCGAGCGGGCCCCGCAACGCTTACGACGCTTCGCTGTTTTGCGACCCGGCCTTCGCCTTGTTGGGGCTGAGGACACCATCGGCGCTTCAGTTTGAATTCGCCGCTATTACGTCCCGCTTTCGCGGCGCAGCCTGCTTTGCGGCGTTCGCCGCAGGCTCATCCACCGGCCGAGCGTTGACGCCTTCTTTGGCAACACGCATCGTCTGGTTCGCCATATTGGCGTAAATGCTTCCGATCTTGGTCACCTCTGCGGTGAAATCGTCAAAAGCCACCCGCGCGTAGTCAGAGTTGAGTTGGATAATTTCGTCAAGCCTACGTGCGCGGGAGAGTTTCTCGCCAAGAGCAAAAACGTTCGCAACGCTCTTTTGCGAATATCCCGTCGCCTCCGTAGTCACCGCCCAAAAGCCCTGGGTTGCCGAGGTCACAGCCGCTGTAACCGCCTCGAACGGAGAGAGGCTGACGTTTCCGAATTGTTGGGGGCCCATAAACATCAAATGTCCTCTCTGGTCTGAGCGCTCTCTAGCGCCAAGCAACCCTCTCGCTCAACGGCGAGAGATTGGGCGAGAGATTGCTGAATGGCGCGCGGCGAACCCGTTTCGCCCTTATCATCGGCGCCGTCGGACAGAAGACCTGTCCCCCGTGCGGCCTGTAAAGAATAAAGCCTTAGAAGCCAGGGAGAGGTCAATTTCGTATTTTTTCGTACGCCTCGTGCGCTGCATTGAAGCGACCGAAAGAGAACGCATTGATGAGCGCTGCAACTGCGCCGAAGGCCATCATTGGCCAGTCGCGGTGGGGGAACTTCGCATGTGGTACGACGCGAGCGAGAGTGTGCGTAAAAGTTGGCCTTCAATTCCCCAGCAAACCGGCTAAACATCCGGGGACGAAATTCCCGGCGCAGTTCTAATCGCTCTCACTCGAATTTGGATTCGGGATAATCCGATAAAAATTGGCGCAGCACGATCAGCAGGTCCGAAGCCTGCTCGGGCATCCCCAGATCCAGCCACATCCCGATATCAGCGACGATCATTCTTCGCACGGCTTTCGGACCTCGCGAGAGGCTCAAGAGATAACTCGAAAGCAGCACCCGATGCTTGGACGAGGGCGTCGCGCCCAAAAAAATTTGGTTTGAGGCGAGCCGCGCAAACGCCGCGCATTCCCTGACACTGACCATCACTCAGCCTCCGACGCGGATCACGGCGACAGAATTGCCTCGCCGGAGATTTGATACCTTGCCTGCCAGAACATTTGAATTGTGGTGAATTCGTAGTGCGTCGCAGCAAATTCGAAATCTACATCGAAAGGCAACGGCATCACGAGCATGAAAGCCGCAATGTCAAAGTCCAAAGGCGACGCAAGGGTCCTCAGTCGAGCGCTACGCCGCGAGCGCCCTAGCTGATCCCCTCCTTCTGACTGAGCTACTGCATGGGGAGCGGTGCTGCTCACGATGCTGCTGAGCTTCGTGGCCGCCGTGGGGCAGATGATGAATGCAGACGCCAGCGTGCTCATGGTCTTGACGCGAGCTCCTGCAACGCTAGCTCCGCGTTGGTGCGCTTTTGGCAAGTCGGCCCGAATTTCCGCGCGTCAGGCTTGAGGCGGGCCTTTTCTTCGTCAATCCCGCCCGCTGCTCCCGAAATGGTTACTGAGCCTTGAATGACCGCGCCTTTCCAACCCGTCGCCAACCTCTGGGCCAAGGCGATCTTGCTGGTTGCCGCGGCGGCGGTCGCGTTCGGTCTGTTGACCTTATGGTTTTGGCCGCGCAGCGATTATGCCCGCAACGTCGGCTGGACTGTCGATCAGCCGGCGCCCTTCAGCCATCTTCACCATGTGTCCGGATTAGGAATTGATTGCCGTTTCTGCCACAGCTCCGTCGAGGTTTCCGCCGAGGCCGGCATGCCGCCGACCTACACCTGCATGACATGCCATTCGCAAGTCTGGACCAATGCCGCGGTGCTGGAACCCGTGCGCAGAAGCTTGAGCGACGATAAGCCGATCGCGTGGAGTTGCATCAACGATCTGCCCGACTACGTCTATTTCAATCACAGCATCCATCTTGCCAAGGGCGTCGGCTGCGCCACTTGCCATGGCGACGTGGCGCAGATGCCGCTCACTTTCAAAGCCAAGTCGCTCACGATGGAGTTTTGTCTTGACTGCCACCGTGATCCCGGGCCGGCCCTGCGTCCCAAGAGCAAGATTTTCGACACGCATTGGAAGCGAACGGCGGACACGCCTTCCCCCGAGGTTCTGCTTCTCCAATATCGCCTAGGCGCCCGGAACCTGACGGATTGTTCGATATGCCACAGGTGAACCGCCAATGGCGCAGCTTCGAGCAGTTGACGCAGGACCCTGCCTTCTTGGCGCGTGTGGAACAGGAGTTTCCGGGTCTCGCAGACGCTCTTGCGACGCCTCGGGATCGTCGACGGACGCTCAAGCTGATGGCGGCCGCGCTTGCGCTCGGCGGATTGGGCGGCTGCGATGCGGGCGCTCCTTCGGGGCGCCTCATTCCCGCGGTGCGCGCGCCTGCAGACATCATTCCCGGCGTGCCGAATTTCTACAGCACCGCCAATGTTTGTTGCGGATATGCGTCGGGCGTCGTGGTCAAGCACTGGATGGGTCGCCCGATCAAGGTCGAGGGCAATCCAAACCATCCGGCGAGCCTCGGCGCGACGGACGTCTTCGCCCAAGCGCAGGTGCTCGATTTCTACAATCCGGAGCGCGAATGGGAAATCACGCGTGCGGGCCTACCCAGGGGGCGAGAAACCCTCGCGCGCGCCATTGCGCAACAACGCGGCATTCTTTCGCAAAATCACGGCAGGAGCTTCGTCGTGCTCACGGGCGCCGTCACCTCGCCAACGCTCGTTGCACAGCTCGACGCTCTCCACAAAATTTATCCGGAGGCGCGTTGGCTTCTCTGGGAGCCGATCTCGCGCACGAATGTGGGCGAGGGCGGCAAGCTCGCCTATGGAACGCCGGTAGAGGCGACGCCGCTGCTTGACGCAGCAGACGTCGTGCTCGCCATCGAGAGCGATCTGTTGAGTTCGGCGCCAGGACATCTTCGCTTTGCCCGCGATTTCGCATCGCGTCGCAACCCGACGCGCGCTCAGCAGATGAACAGGCTCTATGCCATCGAGGCCACGCCGACGCTGACCGGCTCCGTCGCCGACCATCGTTTCGTCGTCAAAGCCCGCGACTTGACTTCGATCGTCATGGCTTTGGCCGCGGGCGTTTTGGGCGTGAAGGGACCGGAAGCGCCCGCGTGGCTCACGACAATCATCGCCGACCTCAAGGCGAACACGGGCCGCGCCCTCATTCACGTCGGGCCCGATCAAGCCCCAGAAATTCACGCGCTTGCGCATGCGATGAACGAGGCGCTCGGGGGGCGTGGAAAAACTTTCGAATTGCTTGCGCCGGTCGCGCATGCGTCGTCGCCTGATTTTTCGCTCGGGCACCTCGTCGAGGACATGCGCGCCGGCAAGATTTACTCCTTGCTCGTCATCGAAAGCAACCCGGTTTTCGCGACGCCGCAGAGCCTTGGCTTCGCCGAGGCCCTGCGGCGCGTCGATTTCAGCCTGACCTTGGCGACGACGCGCACGGAGACTGCCGACGCGAGCCTGTGGGCCGTGCCGATGACGCATGCATGGGAGAGCTGGAGCGATGCGCGCGCCTACAATGGCGTCGCGACGATTCTCCAGCCGCAGGCCCTTCCTCTTTACGGCGGATTGGAAGCGGAACGCCTTCTCGGCTTGTTCGTGCGCCCTGACCCGCCCAGCAGCCTGGACCTCGTGCAAGGGACCTGGCGGCCGGCGATGGGCGCGAATTTCGGCGATGCTTGGCGTGAAGCGCTGGCGACAGGGGTCGTCCCCGACACGGCCGGAAGGAAAACTGACGCCAAACTCAGCGCAGATCTTCCGTCTTTAGCGCCTCCGTCAGCGACGCCAAGCTTGACGCTTCTCCTTCGGCCCGACCCGAACCTTTGGGATGGACGCTACGCCGACAATGCATGGCTACAGGAGCTTCCGCGTCCGCTGACGAAGCTGACCTGGGACAATCCGCTGTTGATCTCGCCGGGACGCGCCCTGCAAATGGAGTTGCAGAACGGCGACAAGGTTCGGTTGACCGCTGGCGACGCAAGCGCGACGACGCCGATCTGGATCATGCCCGGGCAAGCCGATGACTGCGTCGTCGCTTTGCTCGGCTTCGGTCGAAGGCGCGTTGGCGAGGCGGGTCGCAATGCGGGCACTGATTTCTTCCCCTTCGCCGACCATGCGCAGGAGGCGGCGCTCGAAAAAGCGCATGGGCGCGTGGAATTGGCGAGCACGGATCACCATCACACGATCTATGACGAGTCCGGCCTATACGCTCGCAGCGGATCCCTAGCGGAATTCCTGAAGGACGGGCGCTTTCTCGCCTCACAGCCCGACGAAGAGCCGACCTTCTACCGGTGGAAGCCCGAAGGGCCCGCGGCCTGGGCCATGAGCGTCGATCTCAACGCCTGCATTGGCTGCAACGCCTGCGTCGTCGCGTGCCAGGCGGAAAACAACATCCCTGTCGTCGGTAAGGATGAGGTGCTGCGCCAACGCGAAATGCACTGGCTGCGCATCGATCGCTATTACCAAGGGACGCCAGAGGAACCGCGAATCAGCTTCCAGCCGATGCTGTGCATGCATTGCGAGCAGGCGCCCTGCGAAACCGTCTGCCCTGTCGGCGCCACCATGCATGACTCCGAAGGGCTTAACGTGATGGTCTATAATCGCTGCATCGGCACGCGATTCTGCTCCAACAATTGTCCCTACAAGGTACGCCGCTTCAACTATTTCGACTTCACTGGCGCGGAACGAAGGGCGATCGAGTTGCGCAATCCGGATGTGAGCGTGCGCGCGCGCGGCGTGATGGAAAAGTGCACATTTTGCATCCAGCGCATCGCCGAGGCGAGAGCCGTCGCCGACCGTGAGAACCAGCCCGTTGGCGAGGTCGTCACAGCCTGTCAGGCTGCATGTCCCACGCAGGCCCTCACCTTCGGCAATCTGGCCGATCGTGAGAGCGAAGTCACGAAGCGTAAGCGCAGCCCGCTGACCTATACGCTGCTCGCGCACGAGAACACAAAGCCTCGGGTCACATATGAAGCGCGCATTCTCAATCCAAATCCATCGATCACGGAGCGACTTCGGTGACCCCAGTGTCGATGGCTCCGGACACCGATTTTCGCGTCGGCGCGCACGCGCCTCGGCCCACCGACCCCATCGTCATGCCGGGTCAGACGATCTCGTCGATGACGGATCAGATTTGCGACATCGTCCTACACAAGCACGGACACAGTTGCTGGGTAGTTCCCTTTGTTGTTGCGTTGCTGCTTGTCGGCGCGTTGATCGGCGCAGCGGGATGGCTCTTTTACGCCGGCGTCGGCATATGGGGCATTGATTGGCCCGTCGTGTGGGGTTTTGCGATCATCAACTATGTCTGGTGGATCGCCATCGCCTCTGGCGGAACATTCATTTCGGCATTGTTCTATCTGACCGGCGCCGATTGGCGGAATTCATTGAACCGTCTTGCCGAGACGATGACGATTTTCGCCGCCGCTTGCGCGGCGGTTTTCCCAATTCTGCACCTCGGGCGGCCTTGGCTTTTCTATTGGCTCTTCCCCTACCCCAACACCATGACGCTTTGGCCCCAGTTCCGCAGCCCGTTGCTCTGGGATTTTTTTGCCATTCTCACATACGTTGTGTCTTCGATATTGTTTTGGTACTTCGGATTGCTGCCGGACCTCGCGACGCTGCGCGATCGCGCCGTTCGACCAGGCGATCGAATTTTCTACGGCGTCCTCGCGCTGGGTTTCCGCGGCTCAAACCGACAATGGCGCCATTACCGCTCGGCTTACGGGGTCCTCGCGGCGCTAATGGCTCCGCTGGTCATTTCTGTGCACAGCATCGTCGGACTGGATTTCGCGGGCGCCGCCACTGTCGGATGGCATTCGACTCAGTTTCCGCCCTTCTTCGTGTTCGGCGCCTTGCTGTCTGGGTTCGCCGTCGTGCTGCTGCTCGTCATTCCTCTGCGCCGGTTGTTGGGGCTCGAAGACTTCATAACCGGCCGGCATTTCGACGTGCTTGGCAAGCTGCTGCTGACGAGCAGTCTGTGTGTGGCCTATGCCTATCTGATGGAGGCCTTCACGATCTTTTATGGCGGGGAAGCGGCCGAGAAGCTGCAATATCTCGATAAGATCGCGGGCTCGAACGCCCCGATCTTCTGGGCGACGATCCTGTTCAACGTGATTTTGCCGCAGCTGATGTGGGGAAAAAGTTTCCGTCTCAATGAGGGCTTGGTGTGCCTCGTCAGCCTCGGCGCCATTATTGGGATGTGGTGCGAGCGCTACGCGATCGTCGTCATGAGCTTGCGCCGAACCGCGCTGCCATCGGCGTGGGGGAACTATTCCCCCACGCTCTGGGATTGGCTCACGCTGTTTGGCACTGTCGGCCTGTTCGCCGCAGGCGTTTTGATCTCTGTTCGGCTCTTGCCGATGATCTCCATGTTCGAGATGCGCGAATTGATCGCGCATCGTGCGCAAGCGGAGGCTGGTCACGGAGAATAGAGGCCCTCTTCATGTTCATAATGAGCCCGGCGTCGCAAGCGTGCGCCTCGGGGTCAGGGAGTTCATGTGCATCGGCGCGTTGCCGCCCTTTGATCATCCGCATGTTTACCTCGAGATGGGCGAGAATGATGAGGCGCACTGCCCCTATTGCGCGACCCTGTTCGTATTCGATGCGCGGCTCGGAAGGAGCTGCGATCCACCCGCATGCGCCTACACGGCGGAGCTCGAGTTGATTTACGAGGCGGGCGAACCGCTCCACGAGGTTTTGCCGGCGCAACAGGGTGCGGTCACGAGTGCGCCGTCTGCCGTTGCGCAGCCGACCGGAGAGGGAGCGTCTGCATCGGGCGGCGTAGTGGGAAGTTTTCAGACCGAAACTGAGCTGCGAATGGCGATCGAGCGGTTAAGGGCGCTGGGCGTCAGGGACATACAGACCTTCACCCCACAGGTCCCCGAAGAGGGGGAGACGTCTTCGCCACTCCCGTGGATCATCTTGATCGGCGGACTGATCGGAGCCGCCAGCGGCTTCGCGATGGAAACCTATGCGAATGTGGCGGCCTATCCACTCGATATCGGCGGACGTCCAAAATTCTCATGGCCATCCTTCGCGCCGATCGCTTTTGAGATCGGCGTCCTCGTCGCCGTTTTGTGCGCCATCGGCGGGGCCACGATCACGGCTCGCCTCTTCAGATTCTACGATCCCATCGACGAATGTGAAGCGATGCGGGGCGCGATGCGCGATTGCTGGGTGGTCCTGGCGCGCACGGATGATCCGCAAAGACGCGCCGAAGCCCGCGCCATCTTGAAAAGCCTCAACGCGAGACACGTTGAAGAGGTCGCGTCATGAGGCGCTGGATTGCGCTCCTGCCCGCGCTTCTCGTGACCGCGTGCAGCGACATGAGCCTTCAGCCAAAGCAGAAGGCGTATAGGCCGTTGGTCGGTCCAGCGAAGACGCCATCCAACACGGTGGCCTTTGGGGAGAAGCCGCCATCGGCGCCGCCGGTGAGCCTGGCGCTGCTGGAGCGCGGTCAGGAAAGATACCGGATCTATTGCGTCCCGTGCCACTCTGAACTGGGCGATGGACGAGGAATGATCGTGCAGCGAGGTTTCCCTTCGCCGCCGTCCTATCACATCAAGCGGCTGAGAGAAGCGCCGCCCAGCCATTTCTATGATGTGATCACCAATGGCTACGGAGCCATGTATTCCTTCGCGGCGCGCGTGCAGCCGGACGACCGGTGGGCGATCGCCGCTTATATCCGCGCCCTGCAGCGCAGCCAGAACGCGACCCCCGCCGATCTCGAGTCCATAGGCTGGAGGGCTCGGCCATGAGCCCCCGTAGGTGGGAGTCTGCCGGCTGGTTCTTTGGTTTTTTGGGATTCGCGGCCGCGTCGGTCGGGTGGATATTGGCTCCGGGCGCCTTCGCCTATGCATGGCTGATCATGCTGCTCGCGTGGCTTGGCTGGCCGCTCGGATGCATGGGCCTTCTGCTGATTTACGCGCTGACGGGCGGGCGGTGGGGGTATGCGATTCGCCCGCAACTGCTCGCCGGCGCCCGCACCGTGTTGCTGTTGCCGCCCTTGCTCATTCCCTATGCCTTCGCCGCGCCGCGACTCTATCCCTGGTTGCGAGAGGAGCAGGCGATCCATCTCGCCAACACGCTCTATCTCAATGGGCCCGCGTTCATCCTGCGTGGCGTCGTCTATCTGGCCGTCTGGTGCGGGCTCGAGGCGATCATTGCGCGGCGCGTGCATGGAGAGAATCCCGAGCAAAGCTTGGCGCGCGTGGCGCCGGCGGGTCTGATCGCGCTTGCGATCACGATCACCTTCGCCTCGATCGACGCCGTGATGTCGCTCGACCCGCGCTTCGCCTCGAGCGTGTTTGGCCTCGTCGCGATCGCGGAAATGGGACTTTTCGCGCTGGCCGTCTGCATTTTGGCCGCGGTGATTGGCGGCGAGGCGAGACAGGAAAGGCTGCGCGAGCTCGGCCGTCTATTGCTCGCGCTCACGATTCTCTGGGCCTATCTCGATTTCATGCAGTTGCTGATCATATGGCAGTCCGATCTGCCGAGAGAAGCTTCGTGGTACGTTCTGCGTTGGTCTGGGCAATGGGGGTACATGGCGGCGCTGATCGCCGGCGGGCATTTCGTGGCGCCGTTTTTTATTCTGCTGTTCTCGAAGGCGCAACGGTCGGCCGGCGGCATGGCCTGCGCCTGCGCACTCCTTATACTGGGGACGTTGCTTCAAAGCTTCTGGCTGGTCGCGCCCGCAGCCGCGGCCAACCTCCGCGCCGTCGTCGCAATCGTGGCCGCGGCGGTAACCGGGGTGAGCGGCTTTGCGATAGCGCAGGCGGTTCATCCCCCGGCCATTGGCCATCTTACGGTGAGGAGGCGTCATGTCTAAGAAGACGCTCGAGCCCGCGCAACACGAGCCGTCGGACGTCCCCCCGATATTCATGTGGAGCGGCGCAGGCGCGCTGGCGTTGACCGTGTCGCTGACGGCCCTCATCGTCTTCTTGCTTTTTCCTGGCTCCATGGCGGACCGGTCGATGCGCTTGCCTTTGCCGACATATCCCAGGCCGCGCCTGCAGCAGCAACCCTCCACCGAGATGGCGCTATTCTACCGAGAGGAGATGTCGCGCCTGAATGGCGCAGGCTGGGTCGACGAGGCGCAGGGCGTCGCCCACATCCCGATCGCCGTCGCCATGCGCAAGATCGCCGAAGAGAAAATTCCCGACTGGCCCGGCGTCGCAAAGCAAGCTCCCATCGCGCGCGGCCCCCAACTCGAAACCAAGCCTAGTGCCGACGAATCAGCGGAGAAGGCTCATGCATCAGCTCTTGAAGCGCCTGGCCCTCGTCCTGCCGTTGCTCACCCTCCCGGCGCTCGCCCATGCGACCTTGCCGGCGGACCTCAGCGGGGTTGCCTATCGACAAAGACCCGGCGCCCGGCTTCCGCTGGAGATCACGCTCCGCGACGAACATGGCGCCCCCCTTCACGTCTCCGAGCTTTTTGAAGGGCCCCCGCTCATTCTCCTGCTGGGCTACTTTCATTGTCCCAAGCTCTGCAGCGTGGCGCGCGCCGGGCTTCTCTCCACCTTGCGCGAGTCGGGCTTGCTCGCAGGCCGAGACTACACGCTTGCCGCCGTAAGCGTCGATTCCTCGGAAGGCGCTGCTGCGGCCTCCGGCGCCAAGGCGGCGGAGGTTGAGCGTTTCGCCGCGCCGGGCGCGGAGCGGCATTGGCGCTTTCTGACGGGCGACGCAACCGCCCTGCGGACTCTCGAATCCGCTGTCGGCTATGATGATCGCTTCGATGAAGGGCGATCCGCTTTTGCGCATCCCCTCGGGGTCGTGTTCGTCACGTCCACGGGCGTGGTTTCGAATTATCTTCTGGGGCTCGGCTACACCGCCGACGACGTTCGCAGCGCGACGGCGCGCGCTGCATCTGGCGAGATCGCCCCGCCAAAGTCACCCCTTCTGTTGCTGTGCTTCGACTTCGATCCGACGACGGGTCGCTACACTCTGGCGATCATGAAAGCCTTGCGGTGGGGTGCTGGCGCGACAGTGGCGCTCCTCGCGGTCATGGCGGTCCGGGCTTTGCGGAAGGAGAGCGGGGGCGCATGAACTCGCTTCTTCCTCAGGCGAGCGCCAACGCCGCGGAAGTGGATCATTTGATCCTCGCGCTCCTGCTGGCCTCCTGTCTCGTACTTGTGCTCGTTTTCGGGTTGGTGCTCATCTATGCGAGCAAATATCGGGCTGACGCCCGCGTCGATCGGGGCAAGCCGGGTCAGAAGACCTGGCGTTTAGAGATCAGCTGGACCGTCGCGACGTTCGTGGTGTTTTTCGGCCTCTTTCTGTGGGGCGCCGATCTTTACGTTCGTCTCTTCCAGCCGCCGCGCGACGCATTGCAAATCTACGTCGTCGGCAAGCAATGGATGTGGAAGGTCGAGCATCAGAGCGGCCAGCGAGAGATCAACGCCCTCCATTTGCCGATTGGACGCGCGATTCAGTTGGTGCTGACGTCGGAGGATGTGATCCACGACTTTTCCGTGCCCGCCTTTCGCATCAAGCATGACGTCTTGCCGGGCCGCTATGAAACCTTATGGTTTCAGGTTGAGAAAGCTGGCGTGTATCACCTGTTCTGCACGCAATTCTGCGGCGAGGGACACGCCAGCATGATCGGCGAGATCGTGGCGATGTCGCCGCTGGATTTCGAGGATTGGCTCGGCCAGACCGCCTCCGGATTAGGCGCGCATGAAAGCATGGCGGCGGCCGGCGAGGTTCTATTTACGCGTTTCGGCTGCAGCGGCTGCCATGGCAAGGGAGGGGTTGGCGGCAAGCAGTCGGGCGGCGGCGTCGATGCTCCGCCGCTCGTAGGCCTCTACGGTGAAAAGGTCACGCTCGACAGCGGCGCCGTCGTCACAGTCGACGATAGGTTCATCCGGGACTGCATCATTTCACCCGAGAAGCAGCGCGTCGCCGGCTATCCGCCCATCATGCCGTCTTTCGCCGGGCAGCTCGAAGAGGAGAATTTGCTGCGCGTCATCGCCTATATCAAATCTCTAAAGCCCACGGAAAGCCGATGACCGTCACCGAGACTCGAAGCCAGACGAGCTACCTGAGCGACGGCTGGACGTTGCGCAGCTGGCTGCTCACGACCGATCACAAACGCATCGCGCTGCTCTATTTCGTTGCAATCACCTTCTTCTTTTTTGTCGGCGGAATCGGCGCAACGCTGGTTCGCTACAACCTCCTCTCGCCCAAGGGGCTCCTCGGCTCCGCCGAGACCTATAACAGGCTTTTCTCGATGCATGGCGTCGTCATGGTCTGGTTCTTCCTCGTTCCAGCCGTTCCGACGACGCTCGGCAATTTCCTCGTGCCTTTGATGCTGGGGGCCCGCGATCTGGCTTTTCCTCGGCTCAATCTCTTGAGCTGGTATCTATTCATCCTCGCCGGCCTTGTTGCGCTCTACGCGCTCATCGTCGGAGGCGTCGACACAGGCTGGACCTTCTATACGCCGCTCACCTCCTTCTATTCGAAAGGCCATGTGGTCGCGACCATTGTCGCGGTCTTCATCGCCGGATTTTCATCGATCGCCACGGGACTGAACTTCATCGTCAGCATCCACAAGCTCCGGGCCCCCGGGATGACGTGGCACAAGATGCCGGTGTTCCTGTGGTCGCTCTATGCGACCAGTGTGATCATGGTGCTCGCGACGCCTGTGCTCGCGATGACGCTGCTACTGGTCGCCTTTGAACGCCTCTTTCGTATCGGCGTGTTCGACCCGGCGATCGGCGGCGATCCGCTGCTCTTCCAGCACCTCTTCTGGTTCTACTCGCACCCTGCCGTTTACATCATGATCTTGCCCGGCTTCGGGGTCGTCAGCGAAATCGTCCCGGCCTTCTCGCGCAAGGAGCTGTTCGGATACAATTTCGTCGTTTGGGCCAGCGTCGCCATCGCGGTGATCGGCTTTCTGGTGTGGGGACATCATATGTTTGTCGCCGGCACGTCGCTCTACTCGGCGCTGGTCTTTTCGATCTTGAGCTACATGGTCGCGGTGCCTTCCGCGATTAAAGTCTTCAATTGGCTCGGCACGATGCACAAGGGCTTCATCCGCTTCGACGCTCCCATGCTCTATGCTCTCGGCTTCATCGGTCTTTTCACCATGGGGGGATTGACCGGCCTTTTTGTCGCCGCGCTCGCCGCGGACGTGCACCTGACGCAGACCTACTTCGTCGTCGCGCATTTCCACTATGTGATGGTGGGAGGGATGGTCTCGGCCTATTTCGCAGCGCTGCATTTCTGGTGGCCCAAGATCACCGGACGGCTTTACCCGGAGATGTGGGGTCGCGCAGCCGCCATCATCATTTTCGTCGGATTCAACCTGACATTCTTTCCACAGTTCATCCTCGGCTATCTCGGGATGCCGCGCCGCTACAACGCTTATCCCCCCGAGTTTGAAGCGCTGAACGTGTTTTCCTCCGGTGGCGCGACGATTTTGGCGATCGGCTATCTGCTGCCGCTCGGCTATCTCACTTGGTCGCTCCTTTATGGCGACCGCGCCGGTGACAATCCGTGGGGCGCCACGGGCCTCGAATGGACAACATCGTCGCCTCCGCCCACCGAAAATTTCGCAACGACGCCCATCGTGACCCTCCCGCCCTATCAGTATGCCTATTCGGAGACGAGCCGAGATGAGTGAAGCCGTCAGCGGCCATGAATTTCAATATTCCACTGCGCGCCACCAGGCGGAAACAGCGGTGTCGGGCATCTGGTTGTTTCTCGCGACGGAGATGATGTTCTTCGGTCCTCTGTTCCTCGCCTGGGTCTACTGTCGCCACGCGGACCCCACCGCCTTCGACGCAGGCGCCAAGCAAACCGATCTGTACATCGGCACGCTGAACACCGCGCTACTCATTACGAGCAGCCTAGCTTACAGTTTCGGCGTCTTCTTCATTGAAGCTGGGCGCCGCCGCGCGATGATTCTGTGCTTGATCATCGCTTGGCTGCTCGGCGGCGCGTTCCTGCTGCTGAAATTCGCTGTGGAGTGGCCACTCGATTTCGAAAAGGGGCTGTTCCCGGGCGCCGATTTCGCCCTGCCGCCACCGGATCGCAACGGCGCGCAACTTTTCTTCGTCTTCTATTTTTTCACCACGGCCATACACGGACTGCACGTCATCGTCGGTCTCGGGCTCGTCGCCTGGGTCGTCCTGCGAGCGCGTGAATTCACGGCGTCCCGACATACTCCGATCCTCGTCGTCGGGCTCTATTGGAGCTTCGTCGACATGGTGTGGATCATTCTCTATCCGCTCATTTACCTGATCGGGCGTGGTGCATGAAACTCCGAGCCAGACAATTGTTCACGAGCTATGTGCTGCTCCTGATCTTGCTGGCGGTGGAGTTCGGCGTCGCCAAGCTACCGCTCGGCGAGGCGGCCCCGGGGTTCGTGCTCCTCCCTGCGTTGATTATGGTCGGAATCGTCGCGATTGGCTTCATGGAGTTCGGGAAAGGCCCGCGCGCCGCCCGCTTTTTTGCGGTCGCCGGCGTGGTTTGGCTCGCCATTCTGCTCGGATTGGGCTGCCTGGACCCCATGACGCGCGTGCTGTACCCTACCCAAACCACGACTGCGGATTAGGGGCTCGATCGCATTCGACGCCGCGACACGGCAATCCGAACGCTGGCCAAGATACAGATCATTGAAAGAACAACCGCGCGCGCCCATGTAGCTTGTGCGCGTCGGGCGCGTGGGGCGAGAGCGTGAACGCTTGTGTCGGGACGAGAGCCTGCTTGCACGTGGCGACGTTCGGCTGTCCCGACACCGCAGCAGACTAAGGGCTTCAATCTCATGCTTCCTTGGATCGACGATCTAAAGGGCCACGCGATCTTCCTGGACCTCGACGGCACGATCGCGGAGATCGCCGAGCATCCGGACGACGTATGCGTGCAGCCCGCTACGCTGCGATTGCTCAAGGCGCTGAACGACGAGTCCAATGGCGCCCTCGCGGTGATTTCGGGACGGGAGCTTTCCGTGATCGATCGCCTGCTGCACCCGCTGAAATTGCCCGCCGCCGGCGTTCATGGCCTCGAGCGACGCGACGCTGCGGGCGTCCTGCATGCGGCGAAAATTTCGGAGGTCCACCCCATCAGCTTCGTCTTCGAGAAAGTCCTGGGCGACGAGACGGGAGTCGTCATCGAAAGGAAGCCCGGCGCAGTCGCGGTGCATTACCGCCTGCGGCCCGATCTCGAGCGCCGCTGCTGCGAGATTGTCAGGGAGGTCATTGGACAACGGGCGGACCTTCGTTTGATCCATGGGAAAATGGTTTTCGAGATCCTGCAAAAAGGAGCGGACAAGGGGAGCGTGATCGATGCGTTCCTGGGGGAACCGCCTTTTCGAGGCCGCATTCCGATCTTCGCGGGGGACGACGTCACCGATGAAGAGGGCTTCGCCGCAGTCAACGCCCAAGGGGGCATTTCGATCAAGGTCGGCAACCAGGAGACGGGCGCTCGATTTCGCGCCAATGACGTCCAGGAATTGGAGCATTGGTTGCGGGATCTGATCGCCGAAGCGCGCGGGGGGCGGGTCCATTGATCAACCTCGGTGTGGTCGGAAACTGTAGCTTCGCCGCGCTCATCGATCGCGACGCGAAGATCGTCTGGTGCTGCGTTCCCCGTTTCGACGGAGACCCGGTCTTCCACAGTCTTCTCGGCGCTCCGAGAGGAGCCGAAGGTTCTGGGGTGTTCGCGATCGAGGTCGAGGATTACATTCGCAGCGAACAGTCCTACGACGGCAATACGCCGATCCTCGAAACAGTCCTGCACGGCAAGAACGGCTCGGTCAAAGTTAGGGATTTCGCTCCGCGATTCTGGTGGCGCGATCGTCTATTTTTTCCGCAAACCCTCGTTCGCCGCCTCACGCCGGTCTCTGGAAGTCCACGCATCCGTATCCTCATGCGTCCGCGCTTCGACTACGGCGCGACGGCGCCGACGCTCACGACCGGTTCGCACCACATCCGCTATGTCGGCCCCCACACGACGTTGCGCCTGACGACCAATGCGTCAATCGACTACGTGCGCGATGAAACCGTATTCAATCTTCATTGCCCCCTTGATTTGATCATTGGCGTCGATGAAACCCTGAGCGCGGGCGTCACCGAAACGGCCCAGGATTTCGACGTGCGCACCCGCGAATATTGGCGCCAATGGGCGCATCGATTAGCGATTCCCTTGGAATGGCAGGACGCCGTCATCCGAGCTGCGATCACGCTCAAGCTATGCACTTATGAGCCGACGGGGGCAATCGTCGCCGCGCTGACGACGAGCATCCCTGAGGCGCCGAACACGGAACGAAATTGGGATTACCGCTATTGCTGGGTTCGGGACGCCTACTTCGTGGTTCGCGCGCTCAACAGGCTCGCGGCGATGCGCAAGATGGAGAACTATTTCCGCTGGCTGATGAACATCGTTGCTTCCGCGAAGGACGATCACATCAACCCCGTCTACGGGGTCGGGCTCGAGGCCGCGCTTCCCGAAAGGATCGTGACCTCCTTGCCAGGCTATGGCGGGATGGGTCCCGTCCGCGTCGGCAATCAAGCCTACGAGCATCTGCAATATGACAGCTACGGCAACATCGTGCTCGCCGTCACGCAGGCGTTCTTGGATCGACGTCTGATGTCGCCGCCGACACGTGTGGATTTCCTGCGCCTGGAGTCGATGGGGCGTAAGGCCTTGGCCGTTTACGACCAGCCGGACGCCGGCATGTGGGAACTGCGTTTACGCGCGCGTGTGCACACCACGTCGGCCGTTATGTGTTGGGCGGCGCTCGATCGACTGGCTATCATCGCCGAACATGTCGGCGAGCCCGAGCGGGCGCGGGGTTGGAGAGAAAACGCCAATCAGGTCAAGCGGGTGATTCTCGAGCGCGCTTGGTCTGAGCGACGAAAGGCGTTCGTTGAGTCCTTCGAGGGCGAGCATCTCGACGCCGGACTCCTATTGATGGTCGAAGTGGGCTTCCTTGACGCGAACGACCCTCGGATGGTCTCGACGATGAAACAAATCGAGACGACGCTGGCTCGCGGCCCGCACCTCTTGCGCTACGAAGCCCCCGACGACTTCGGCATGCCCACGACGGCGTTCAATAGCTGTTCCTTCTGGCGAATTGACGCCCTGGCCCGCATGGGCCGCACCGAGGAGGCCCGAGACTATTTCGACCAGCTTCTGGCCTGCCGCAGCGAGCTAGGAATGATGTCGGAGGATTGTGACCTTAAGACCGGAGAGGCCTGGGGCAACTATCCGCAGACATATTCGATGGTCGGAATAATCAACTGCGCGATGCGTCTGTCGCGCCCCTGGGAGAAGGCGACCTGAGCGGCCTCGTCGCCGTCGCCGTCGAGCCTAAAAAATCTGCGACCCCCCAGCCCCTAATCCTCCGCAGCGGCCGCTTCTGCGAGCGGAAGAGTGAAACTGAACCTGGCGCCGCCGCCGGCGTCGGGATCGGCCCAGATTTTTCCCTGATGTGCTTCCACGATAGATCGCGAAATCGACAAGCCGACGCCGAGTCCGTTGGGCTTGCTCGAGGCGAAGGGCTCAAAAAAATCCGCGTCGATCGACTTCGAAAGGCCCACGCCTGTGTCGATCACATCGACTCTCAGCGTCTCGTCCTTCAGCAATGTCGTGATAGTCAGCCTGCGAATCTTTGACGCGCTCATCGCCTCGCAGGCGTTGCGCATCAAATTGACCAGCACTTGCTGAATCTGCACCTTGTCCGCCAAAACCGAATCCTTCTGGGCCTCCAGATGTAAAATCAGCGTCACTTTGTGCTCTTTGATCAAAGGACCGGCGAGCTCGCATGTTTGTCGGATGATCGCATGCAAACTCTGCTGGATCTTCTCGGGATCGCCGCGTGAAATGAATTCATGCAGGTGACTGACGATCCGCCCCGCGCGCAGCATCTGCGACGCGGCGCTATCCAAAGCCTCGCCCACTTGAGGCGGCAGTTCCGGGAAGGCCTGCAGGAGACGCTGCGCAGCCTCCAAATAGTTCGCAGCCGCCGCGAGCGGCTGATTGAGCTCATGGGCGAGAGCCGCCGCCATTTCCGCCATCGAGGAGAGTCGATCGCCGTGCAGTCGGCGCAGGCGCACCTCCATCATGCGCTTCTCGGTGAGATCGCGAATGAAGCCGATGAACAAGCGTTCGCCGCGATAAAGAACTTCCGAGAACCGCAACTCCACGGGAAATCGGGAGCCGTCTTTGCGCACCGCCTCGACCTCGCGATCGACGCCGATGATCTTCGCCACGCCAGTCCGAAGGTAATTTTTGATACAGCCGTCGTGCTGCGGGCGATCCGGCTCGGGCAAGAGCTTGCTGACGTTCGCTCCGAGGAACTCCTCTGCAGTATACCCGAACATCGCGGCGGCGGACTTGTTCACGGCCTGAATGGCGCCGGTCTCATCGATCGTAACGATCGCGTCAGCGACACCATCGATGACGGCCCGAAGGCGCGCCTCGCTGTCGCGCAGCGCATCCTCCGCGCGGCGCCGCTCGCTGATGTCCACGAAAGTGACCACAATCCCGTCGATCCTGTTTTCGACGGTGCGATAGGGGCGCAATCGCATCAAATACCAAGCGCCATTGCGGCTGCAGACTTCACGTTGTCGATGGCGGTGAAAATCCGCGCATAGATGGCGCGGTTGCGAGCTTGGCGGCTTCTTTTGGGTTTGCCGAGACGATGATGGTGCGTGGCTGAGGTTGATGCGGCGGCGCGTGATGGCGTCCTGACGTCACGGCGGATGTTGGGGTAAGCTTGGCCTTTTCAAGGACAAGCACGGCGTCGATCTCGACTTGGCGGTTCTGTTCGACGCCGTGCCCCACACCGTGCCGGGCACGCATGTCCGATCAATATCGCGGAAAGCAGGGCGCTCGTCCACATGGCGTCGGCCAATCCGAGCATGACGACGCTGGATCGGCGAGGTTGTTTCTGTGCGCTGGGTGTCGTGCCCAGGCGCTGATTTGTAGCTGTTGCGATCGCGGCCAGATTTACTGCGCTGGGGATTGCGGCCCTCATGCACGGCGGCGTGGCCAGCGCGCGGCGGGAGCCCGTTACCAAGCCAGCCGCCGAGGTCGGTTCACGCATGCCGAGCGCGCGCGCCGATACCGGGCGCGATGCAAAAACGTGACGCATCAGGGTTCACCCCCACCGGCTCCCGGTGATTTTCTGTCGTTCGGCTCGCCGACGATCGCGAGCGACGCAACGACCTCGGATGTCGAACCCCGGCGACCGATCTCGCACTGCCACTGGTGCGGCCGGCGCTGTCCCGATCTCGTCCGCCAGGGATTTTTGCGCCGCCGCGTCGGTCGTCGCGGCGCGCCGCGACACAACCGGATGGGACGCGACCATGGTGACGCCACCTGATATCGAGGCGCAAATCCTGCGCTATTATCACGCCGAGAAGTGGGCCATCGGCACGATCTCCCGTCAGTTGCGCGTGCATCACGACGTGGTGCGGCGCGTGCTGGCGCAAGCCGGTCTGCCGAGGATTGGGTCCCCACGCAAATCGCCGATCGACGCCTATCTGCCGTTTATCCGTCAGACGCTTGAGGTATTCCCGTCGCTGACGGCCAGCCGTCTGTATGGGATGGTGCGCGAACGCGGCTATCCGGGCCGTCCCGACCACTTCCGCCACCTCATCGCCTGTTATCGGCCGCGTCCGAAGGCCGAAGCCTATCTGCGTCTGCTCACCTTGCCGGGCGAACAGGGACAAGTCGATTGGGGCCACTTCGGCCATCTCCAGATCGGCCGCGCGCGGCGTCCGCTGATGGCCTTCGTCATGGTGCTCAGTCATTCGCGGCAAATTTTTCTGCGCTTCTTTCTGGACGCCCGGATGGAGAACTTTCTGCGCGGCCATGTCGCGGCCTTCACCGCCTGGGGCGGCGCGCCGCGCGTTTTGTTATACGACAATCTCAAGAGCGCGGTGCTGGAACGGTGCGGCGACGCGATCCGCTTCCACCCCACTTTGCTCGGCTTCGCCGGACAATATCGCTACGAACCGCGCCCCGTGGCGATCGCCCGGGGCAACGAAAAGGGCCGTGTCGAACGCGCCATCCGTTACGTGCGCGAGGCCTTCTTCGCCGCCCGGGAATTTATCGATCTCGATGACCTCAATGGCCAGGCAGAGGCCTGGAGCCTTGGCCCCGCCGCCGACCGGCGCTGTCCCGGCGAACCCCACCGCACCGTGCGGGACGTGTTCGTTGAGGAAAGAGCCCGCCTGCTCCCGCTGCCTGACACCCCGCCGCCCTTGCTCGAACAGGTCGCGGTGTCGGTGGGCAAGACGCCCTATGTCCGGTTCGACCTGAACGATTATTCCGTGCCGCACACTCACGTCCGGCGCGTGCTGACCGTACTCGCCGATCCCCGCGAGGTTCGCATCGTCGATGGCGTGAAGGTGCTCGCCTGTCACCCACGCAGCTACGACAAAGGGGCGCGGATCGAAGAACCCGTCCATGTCCAGGCGCTGGTCGACGAAAAGCGCGCCGCGCGCCAGCATCGCGCCAACGATCGCCTCGCCCAGGCCGCGCCGGCCAGCCAAGCCTTGCTCGTGCGCGCTGCCGAACGCGGATCCAATCTCGGCGCCATCACCGCCGCTCTGCTGCGTCTGCTCGAACGGTACGACGCCGCCGCATTGCAGGCCGCCATCCTCGAGGCGCTGGAGCGCGATGTGCCGCACCCGAACGCCGTGCGCCTCGCCCTCGAACGTCACCGCGAACAACAAGGCGCCGCCCCACCCGTCGCCATGACGCTGCCCGCGCATGTGCGCGACCGCGATGCGCCGGTGCGGCCGCACGCGCTCGAAACCTATGACCAGCTCAAGGACGATCAAGATGACTGAACCCGACACGCGGCGCGCCCGCGCCGGCGCGCTCAATCTGCATGGACTTCTGGCGCACTGGAGCGAGATCGCCAGCGAGGCCTGGGTCGATACGCTGCTGGGCTGGGAGGAACGGGAGCGAGCCCGCCGCGGCTTGGAACGCCGGCTGCGCGCCGCCCATATCGGTCGCTTCAAGCCGCTTTGCGACTTCGATTGGAACTGGCCGAAACGCTGCGACCGCGCCGCCATTGACGCGCTGATGACGCTTGAGTTCCTCAAGGACGCCACCAACGTCGTTCTCGTCGGCCCGAACGGCGTCGGCAAGTCGACCATCGCGCAAAACATCGCTCATCAAACGCTGATCGAGGGACATGCTGTCCTGTTCACCAGCGCGGGCCAACTCCTGGGCGATCTCTGCGCGCTGGACAGCGACTCCGCCTTGCGCCGCCGTCTGCATCACTACGCCCGGCCACAACTGCTGGTGATCGACGAGGTCGGATATCTCTCCTATTCCAACCGGCACGCCGATCTGCTGTTCGAATTGATCTCGCGCCGCTATCAAAACAAAAGCACGCTGGTCACCACCAACCGTCCGTTCGCCGAATGGCGAGAGGTTTTTCCCAACGCGGCCTGCGTCGTCTCTCTGGTCGACCGTCTCCTTCACCACGCTGAGATTGTCTCCATCGAAGGCGACTCCTGGCGCCTCAAGGAAGCCCGCGACCGGGCGGAGCAGCGCAGCCGCCAGCGCCGCGAGGCCAAATCATGAGAAAACAGAGCAGATTGCCGGCGCATCTTCGTCCGCTCTCGATCGATATTCCCCGCACCTGGACGCCCGAACAGGCTCTGGCCTTGTTCGAGCTGATCGACGATCTGCGCGATAAGGTCTGGGCGCTCTATGGCGACCGAATGCAGGCGCTGCTCCGCGATCAACGGGGATGCGGCGGCGCCGGCGGAAATCGTGACGCCAGCGACGAACCATCATTCTGAACCGCCGAATATCCTGTGGTTCGATCAAGACGGCCATCCCGTCGTCCCGACCTGAGCGCTGCAACGCTGGCGCGCGCAGCGGCGGTCAAGGACGCCCGAAGGGCGCCGCGTGGCGGCGCGAAGCGTCCTTGACGGTCGCGAGCACGACAGCATCTTGGGCGCGGAGGGACGACTCCGTCACGCGCGTCAATCACGATGAGAATCCGTTCACGCCGTTTGGCGTGCTCCCGCCGCGCCTCGCGCCAAATCGAAATATCCAGCCCGTAATTGCCGAACCGTGCCCGCCAAAGCGCCGTCACCCCGCAAGCCGTCGTGGACCCAGACCAACCGCGCCATCTATGCGCGGATTTTCACCGCCGCTAACATTCACGTTCGATCGGAGCGAGATTTCTCAAAACCTCTCCGGCGTCAGTCGCGAAAGCTTCACAGTCGAGGCTGTTCGTGAAGTCGGAGATCGACCGCCCCTCGTCTCCGTTTGCGACATTGAGGAGATCCGCGACCCGCGGCGTAAAACGCTTTATGCGCAGTTGGTTGTCTAGGAAGAGGATCCCGACGTCCGTCGCGGCCATCAGATTTTGAATATCGCTATGAGCACGCGAGATGCTGTCGAGCTTCGATTTCAGCTCACTGTTGAGTTGATCGTCGCCGGTCATGGAGAACCTTTTCGCTGCCCGGACACCAAAGGCAATTCTTTATCGAAATCGCTAATCCACAATCTGGCGACGCGCGCCCCGCGCTTGGCGGCCGGGCGCGCGCTTTCCGCGGCTAGCGGTAGAGATAATGTCGCCGCCTTGCGCTGGAACGGACCGGCGCGCCGCGCGACGACGAGGCCGCAGCTAGGATGGCTTCCCTTCAAGGACCAAAGCCATCCGCACGAGCGCCGACAGACTTCCTGCTTCGGTCTTCTTCATGATGCTGGCGCGATGTACTTCGACGGTCCGCTGGCTGATGCCCAGTTCCGACGCGATCGCCTTGTTGGTCTTTCCCTTGATCAACTCCTGGAGCACTCCTTTTTCCCTCGCAGTCAAGGTCGAAAGATTATGGCGAATTGCTTGCGCCGAGGCGCCGCTCTCACCCAATTTTCCGGTGGCGCCGGCAAACGCCTGCTGAATCGTGTTGATCAGCGCTGACGGGTCAAAGGGTTTTTCGAGGAGGTCGACCGCGCCTTGCTTCATCGCGGAAACGGCGAGCGAAACATCGGCGTAAGCGGTAATGACGATTACAGGGAGATTGAGACCCCGCTTCTTCATGCCTTCGATCAGCTCCACGCCGTTCAGTCCCGGCAAACGCACGTCCGTGACGACCAGGCCTCCGTCGTCAGGCTCGACCGCCTCCAAAAAATCCTCAGCCGATGAATATGTCTTGGCCTCAAATCCCTCGATCGTCAGCAGGAACCGCACCGAACCGAGAACAGCCGCGTCATCGTCAATGACGTGCACGACTTGCTTGCGGTTCACGCTGTCTCGCCCCGCCAGATGCTCTGGAGAACTGCGGGGCTTCGCGCCATCAGGCGCTTTTTCGGCCGGGCGATGCGTCTCGGGCGGAATTCGGGTCTCCTCTCCTACGCCTGCCCTCATCATTCCTCGCTGTCCTCCTGCCGCTCCACTCTCCCCGGGCGACGCTCCAGACCCCGAGTCGCCATAGGTAATATACAGATTCTTGCGCGCGTAAAAAGCTCGGCTACCGCAGTCCGTAAGCCCGCTTTCGCCGCTCTGGAAACCCTAGCGTGGAAGCCGGACCCGCCTACCGCGCTCCCTTTATTGCAGCATCTTTATTGCAGCGGAATAGGTAATAATCCGAATGGTGGAGACTTGTTGCGATAGCCATTCTTAGCACGCAGGGGGCCCTGAGGAGTCGGGTCGTGAGCGGGGTCAGGGGTTGTGCGCATTTTGCTGGACCCAGGCCGAGATTATGCCTGGGCCCAAGCCTTTGCGCCAATCTGCGGGCGTTGCAGTCTTACTATCTGCTGAATCTTTGCAGAGGCCGCGAGACCGTTCGCAAGCCCGTCATGGCCATTTTACGCCGTTGGACCGAACTAGAGCCGCGCGATTGCGCCGCCGAGGCGTTCCTTAAGTGGAGACAATTTCCTTCTGACTTTCCTGAGCCACGGAATGAGGTCGCGCCTGCAAGCTCGAACAATGGCGAGCGCGATAGCAGGAGTTTCGTTGCCTCCGCGGTCACGGCCGTTCGCGTCGGCGCGCTTACAAGTTCGCTACTCCAAAGCCTGGCTGGCCCGGATCGTCCCGGGAGATTCCGCAGGACGACGAGTCCTGACCGGAGAAGCTTGAGAACGGTTACCCGCGAACCTAATTCACGGCGGGAATCATGAGCGGCGCGCTGGGTTGTCGCGCGCCTGGGAGAGGGGACATGAAGCGCCTTGTGGTGGTGTCGAATTGGGTCGCTGACCCAGGCTGTCTCGCCTCCGGCGGACTTGCGGTCTGCATTCTCGACGGTTTGAAGGAGCGTGGCGGCGTTTGGTTCGGCTGGAACGGGGAAATCGTTGCCTCCGAGGCGGAGATCGGCGTCTCCTGCAGACGAGACGGCAAGGTCACCTTCGTCACCATGCCGATCTCCGAACGCGATTACAAAGAGCACTACCTCGGCTTTTGTAATGCGGCCCTCTGGCCTGTGCATCACTACCGGCTGGATCTCGCGCGCTTCACGCCTGAAAGTTGCGACGCCTATCGGAGAGTGAACAGCCGCTTCGCCGAAGCGCTTGCGCCTCAGCTCAATCCCGACGATCTCATTTGGGTCCACGACTACCACCTGATCCCTTTCGCAGCGGAGCTGCGCGCCCGTGGAGTTCCCAATCGCATCGGCTTCTTCTTGCATATACCGTTCCCTCCGCCGGACATGCTGGTGGCGGTGCCCGAGCATGAATGGCTGATGGAGGCGATGTGCGCCTATGACGTCGTGGGCTTCCAAACGCGGACCGACCAAGCGAACTTTTGCCGCTTTCTCTGCGAGGCGATGGGCGGCGAAATGGTCACGCCCGAGGTCGTCCGCGTCTCTGGGCGAGTTCTTACCGCGAGTGTGTTTCCGGCCGGCGTTTGCGTGGACTCCTTCTCTGCGATGGCGATGCGTCCTGAGGCCGAACAGCGCATCCATTGGCTGCATCGGCGAGGCGAGCCGCGAACCAACATCATTGGGGTCGATCGCCTCGACTACACAAAGGGCCTGCCGGATCGGTTTCGCTCCTTCAAGCGTCTGCTGGAGCTCTATCCGGAAAATCGCAAGGCCGTCACCTTGATGCAGATCGCGCCGCCCACGCGTGAAGAGGTCAAGGCCTACGCCGATATTCGCCATGAGCTGGAGGCGCTTTCGGGCGAGATCAACGGCCAGTTCGGCGACTTCGACTGGACGCCGGTCCGCTACGTCCACCGCAGCGTCCCGCGGGACACCCTTGCCGCGCTTTATCGTGGCAGCCAGATTGGGCTGGTGACCCCTTTGCGAGACGGCATGAATCTCGTGGCGAAGGAATATGTCGCCGCCCAAGACGAAACGGACCCCGGCGTGCTGGTGCTGTCGCGATTTGCCGGCGCCGCAGAGGATCTCGAAGAGGCGCTTATCGTCAATCCATATGACACGGATGAGGTGGCGCAAGCTATGCAGCACGCCATTCTGATGCCGAAGCAGGAGAAGATCGAGCGACATACTGCACTGCTCGCTCGCGTGCGCGAACATGACGCGCGCAACTGGATGGAGGGTTTTTTGCAGGCCCTCGATGCGCCGCCCGCGCCCTTGGCCTCGTTGCTTTCCACGCCGAGCGCGGCGTTCGATGCATTGCAGCCGTGGGGGGTTCCCGCTCCTGCGGCTCAGTTGTCGGCGGCGCCCAACGGCCGGGCCACGGCTTCGAGGGGTTTTCGCTCGGCCGCTATGCCCCAGGCCCATTCGATCAGAGCGGCGGAAATCATCAGCACGGCGCCGAGAGCGTAGCCCTCAAAAACTCGCGCGCGACTTCCGGTTCCAATCAGCGTTCCCAACAGCCAGGGGCTCGCGGCGCCGCCTACGAGCGTTCCGAGCGCGTAGAAAACTGCGATCGCCATGGCGCGGATTTCGAGCGGGAAGGTCTCGCTGACGGTGAGATAGGCGGAACTCGCCGCGGCCGACGCGACGAAGAACACCGCCATCCATCCCATCGTCTGCTGCTCCGCGGTCAGCAGTCCCTGTTGGAACAGATATCCGACGCCAAGGAGCAAGAGGCCAGAAATCGCGTAGGTCGCGCTGATCATGATCCGCCGACCGACTGTGTCGAACAATTTTCCAAGCAACAACGGGCCGAGGAAATTGCCTGCGGCTAACGCAAGCAAGTGCCATCCGAGCTTATCGGCGCCGATCCCATAGAAATCGGTCAGGACCAGGGCATAGGTAAAAAACACCGAATTATAGAGAAAGGCCTGAGAGGCCATCAGCGCCAGACCAACCATCGTGCGGCGAGGGTAGAGGCGGAACATCGTGCGATAGATTTCGGTGAGCGGCGTGAAGGCGCGCGTTCGCAGCCTGATCTTGGGTAGCCGATCCAGCTCTTCTTCCGAGAGCCGGCGATGGCACTGGCTTTCGATCTGGGCGACGATTTCCTCGGCCTCGCTGGCGCGCCCGTGCAGCATCAGCCAGCGCGGACTTTCCGGAATCCATCTGCGTATGAGAAGAATTAACAGCCCGAGCGTGGCGCCGATAAAGAACGCCAAGCGCCAACCGAGGCGGGGGTCGACGACCGCTGGGTCGAGGAGAACGATCGATGCGCCCGCCCCAAGCGCTGCGCCCAACCAAAAACTGCCGTTGATCACGAGGTCGGTCCAGCCCCGCAGACGCGCGGGAATGAGCTCCTGGATTGCCGAATTGACCGCGGCGTATTCGCCGCCGATACCGCAGCCCACAATGAAGCGAAACAGCGTGTAGCTCGCGCCGTCCCAAGACGCCGCCGTCGCCGCCGTCCCCGCAAGATAGACGGCCAAAGTGATGAAAAACAGCTTTCGTCGTCCGAGCCGGTCGGTCATCCACCCGAAGGCCAACGCGCCCAAGACCGCCCCGCACAAATAGGCGGCGCCCGCGAATCCGACTTCCGAGGCCGTGAGACTGAGCCCAACGGCTTGCGTCAGCACCCCAGCCACCGCCCCGGCCAAAGTGACTTCCAGTCCGTCGAGAATCCAGGTTACCCCTAGCGCGACGACGACCAGACTGTGAAAGCGGCCCCACGGCAATGCGTCGAGCCGCGCGGGCACGTTCGTTTCAACGATCGCGTCCGCTTCCTCCCGCCGGGGGGCCTCGCTTTTCCTCGCGTCGTCAGACCATGGCGCGGGCCGAGCTTCGGGCGGTCGCGCGGGTTCAGCGGAGTGGCTTGCGTCGAGAGGCATCTTCACACTCCGGGCGCGCTGATCCCCGCCTTACCCCTTGGCGACGGCTCCGTGAGCCCGTCAACTTGCTTCAGCAGAGTCCGCTTCAGCAGCGGCGTCGCAGCAGATGGCTGCGACGATTTCCGCTGCGATCGCCACCAGGGCGTCGGCGTCATCCGGCTTGACGTAAACCTTGTTGGCGCCCGCCCGGATCGCCTCTTCATGAATCGTCGACGAGGTCGTCGTCGTCAGCACGAAAATGGGCAGGTCCTTGAGCAGAAACGATTGGCGCAACGCCTTCAGGAACTTCACGCCGCCAAGACGCGGCATGTTGAGGTCAAGCACGACCGCATCGGGAAGCTTGTCTGTAAGATCGTCTTTCGACACCAGGTACAGCCCCTCTAGACCGTTTTCGACATGCTCATACTCGACTTCGACCTTCAGATTGTCACGCACGCAATCGATGGCTCGCTCCAACAGAAACAGGTCATCCTCATCATCCTCAATCAACAGCAATCGACACGGCCCTTGTCTCGTTGGATTTGACGCCATATGAACCCTCATTCACCGGATCAGCGCCGGCCGCGACATGCGCTCCAAGCCGAACCCGGCCTGCTTACGGGCCACTTAGAACCTCAACATCGGGAGGACAAGGCTTGGTCGTCAATCTTCTCGAAGATGGCGATGAGCTGTTTCGTCTGGCGATCGAGGCGTCGCCCGCCGCGGTGATTGTGACCGACGTCCAAGGCCGCATACGCTTCGCCAACGCCGAAACCCTGCGTATATTCGGCTATGAAGCGACCGAGCTGATGGGAACGGCCCTAAACTCGCTGGTTCCCCGGAATTTGCGCCAAAACCACGCGCAGCTTCACCGCGACTTTTTCCGCAGTCCGAGCAAGCGCTCCATGGGCGCGGGCCGTGATCTGCGAGCGGTTAGGCGAGATGGAACCGAGTTCCCGGTAGAAATCGGGCTGACTCCGATCGAGACCTCGAACGAAACCTTCGTGCTTGCGACGGTGCTCGACATCACGGCGCGCCGGGAGGCCGAAGCGGCTCTCGCACGGCGAGCCGCCGAGCTTGAGCGGGCCAACGCGCGTCTGGCGCAGTTCGCCTATGTCGCTTCGCACGACTTGCAAGAACCGCTGCGCAAGATTGCAGCATTTGCGAACCTCCTCAACCAGGCGATCGCAAACTCCAACCAGGAGGACTTGTTTCGGGCCAAGGATGTCATCCGCTCCTCGGCGCTGCGAGCGCGAGAGCTTGTCGACGATCTCCTGACCTACTCCAGGACCATCAACGACGTCCTAGAGCCGAGCGTTCTCGATCTCAGAGACGAACTCGACAGCGCCCTCGTGGACTTGTCGCAGTTGATCAGCGAGACCGGCTCAGAGATCGATAATCGCGCGCCGCATCTGAAGTTCGAAGCCGACCGGCCGCAATTCGTGCGCTTGATACAAAATATCGTGTCGAACGCGATCAAATATCGTAAGCCGGATCAAATCGCCAAGGTGCTCATCCTCGTGGACCCGATCGAAGGGGGCGGAGTCCGGATTTCCATCGTCGACAACGGAATCGGCTTTGAGGCTAAATACGCCACCATGGTCTTCGAACCTTTCCAGCGGCTGCATTCGCAAGCCAAATATCCCGGGACAGGGATAGGGCTCGCTATCTGCAAATCGATCGCCGATCGCCACGGTTGGACCTTGTCTATCGAGTCCGAACCCGGAGAGGGCGCAACATTTTTCATCACAATTCCAAGGCTGCCGAGCAAGTCCAGCGAGGAGCCGTCCGCCACCGAGGCCCCGCGCTGATCGGCGGCCTCCTCCGCGTCGCGCTCACGCGACCAGCTGCTCTTGCTTTTCCGTCCACTGGCCCTGTTGAGCGAGCGCGTTCATCTCGGCGCGGTGCGCGAACGCCGCTTGCGCGGCCTTCACGTTTTCGGGTCTTCCTGCCCAGCTTTTCAGCGCCTGCGCCTGCAGGGCGCGGCCGTAGCTGAAGGTCAGGCTCCAAGGTCCCCCAATATGATTTATGGCGTCGAGATTTGCGGTGGCCTCCACATCCGCCTGTCCGCCGGAAAGGAAGGCGATGCCAGGAACCGCGATCGGAACCGAACGCCGCAGGACTCGAAGCGTCGCCTCAGCGACTTGCTCAGGCCGAGCCTGATGCGCATTCTTCTTTCCCGCAACCACCATATTGGGCTTGAGCACCATTCCTTCGAGAAATACGCGCGCCTCGCAAAGAGCCGCGAACACGCGGTGGAGCACGAATTCGGTGACCTCGGCGCAACGTTCGATGTCGTGATCCCCATCCATCAAAACCTCGGGTTCAACGATCGGCGTGAGGTTCGCATTCTGACACTGCGCCGCATAGCGCGCCAAGGCTTGAGCATTCGCATCGACCGCATATTGGGTCGGAGCGCCCGTTTCGCGATTGATGTCGATTACCGCGCGCCATTTGGCGAAGCGCGCCCGCAAGCCATAATAGTTGGCCAGCCGCTCCTGCAGACCGTCCAGACCTTCAGTGATCGTTTCGCCGGAAAAGGACGGAAGGGGTCTTGCGCCAAGGTCGACCTTGATTCCTGGAATCGCGCCTGCGGCCTCAATCAGCTTGACGAGAGCCGTCCCGTCGGTCGCCGACTGCTTTATGGTTTCATCGAAAAGGATGACGCCCGAGATACATCGTTTGAGCGCGTCCTTCGAGCGAAACAGCAATTCGCGATAGTCACGGCGCGCTTCCTCCGTCGCTCCGACGCCGACGGCCGCAAAGCGCTTCGCGATGGTCCCGCCGCTCTCATCGGCCGCGAGGATTCCCTTACCCGCGACCACCAATGCTCTTGCCGTTCGAGCAAGATGATCCTTGTTCATCATCTGCCTCCAGCCCGCGTCACAGCTGCGCGTGGCTCAGTCGTTCCTCGATGGGAGCCAGGAAGCCCACCAGCAGCAGAATGATCGCAACGCCAGTGTGCAGCCAGCGGTCAGCCATGTTCAGCTGGACCCCCTTGAGCATCTCCGCGTCAGGAAAGGCGAACCCAATAACGGCGACGATCGCATAAAGAACGGCGATGATTCGGATCGTCGTGACCGGAGCCCCCAAGAGAGCTCCCAATAGGAACAGGACGCCCGTGCCGACATGCACGTAATTGTGCAGATCATTCACGGCGAAGAAACCATGGGCCGAAACGATCGGATTTGCGGTAAAGCCCACCGCTCCCAGCAGTAGGAAGACGAGGCCGAAGACTTTCGCCAAGAGATCGGCGTTCCAGTGCGACTCGATCATCGGATTGCTCCTGCTGCGCGTCGGCGACACCCCGGGGAGCGCTCCCGCAGCGGGGTGTGGACCTCGCGATCCGTTGATCGGAGAAATGTCGCCGATGGCGGCGTTTTCTATCCCCCGGTTTTGATTCCCCGACTTGTGGAATCTACGTGCGGGCGCGGATCAAACGGAGGCTCAGCGATCGATTTCTCCGAAGACGATGTCGAGCGAGCCCACGATCGCGGACGCATCCGCGAGCATATGGCCCAGTGTAAGCCGCTCCATCGCTTGCAAATGCGCGAAGGAAGGGGCCCTGATTTTGCAGCGGTAAGGCTTGTTGGCGCCGCCGGAAACGAGATAGACGCCGAACTCGCCCTTGGGCGCCTCTACTGCGGCGTAGACTTCGCCAGCCGGCACGTGAAAGCCCTCGGTGTAGAGCTTGAAAGATTCGATCAGCGCCTCCATCGAGCGCTTCATCGGGTGGCGGCGAGGCGGCGCGATCTTGTGATTTTCTATCATGACCGGGCCCGCTCCATCTGGGGACCGGAGCTTGGCAAGGCACTGTCGCATGATTCGAATTGACTGGCGCATCTCCCCCATGCGCACGCAATAGCGGTCGTAGCAGTCTCCATGCTTACCGACCGGAATGTCGAAGTCCAGATCTTCGTAGCATTCATAGGGCTGAGCCTTGCGCAAGTCCCACGCCGCCCCGCAGGCGCGAACCATGACGCCCGAAAAACCCCACGCCCATGCTTCCGCCAGTGGGATCGCGCCCACGTCAACGTTACGCTGTTTGAAAATACGGTTGTCCGTCAGCAAGACTTCCAGGTCGTCGCAAGCTTTGAGGAAGGGATCACAGAAAGCTTCCATATCGTCGAGGAGATCCCGCGGAAGATCTTGATGCACGCCGCCGATGCGGAAATAATTGGCGTGCATACGCGCCCCGGATGCGCGTTCATAGAACGTCATCAGGGTCTCTCGCTGTTCGAATCCCCATAGGTTAGGCGTCAGCGCGCCAATGTCACTCGCCTGAGTCGTGATGTTGAGCAGATGCGACAGCAACCGCCCGATTTCGCAAAAGAGAACGCGGATGAGCTGTGCGCGAACAGGGATGGCGATCCGCAGAAGCTTTTCCGCGGCGAGACAGAAGGCATGCTCCTGATTCATCGGCGCGACGTAATCGAGCCGATCGAAATAGGGTAGAGCCTGCAGATAGGTCTTCTCTTCAATCAGTTTTTCGGTCCCGCGATGCAGAAACCCGATATGCGGATCCGCTCGTCTTATGACCTCACCGTCGAGCTCGAGAATGAGACGAAGCACTCCGTGCGCGGCCGGATGCACCGGACCGAAATTGATCTCGAAATTTCTCATTGTCGAAGTTTCCATCTCGCTGCCTCCTCTTTGCCTGTGCCGCCGGCACGACAGGCAATGCGCTCAAGCTCGAGAATCCTGCGGGGCTCTCAAGAATGTTCCTCTGCAGGGAACGACGTGAACCCGCTCGCGCTCTATATGTCTCGCACGCAGCAACCAGGAAGTCGCAGCTGCAAATCGGCGAGTCGCTTCGACTGCCTAAGCTGCGTCGGTTCAGCCTTAAGCTTCATCAACCAGGGAGACTCACATGAAGCCCGTCGTCGTCGGAGCGCTGACAGCTTTGCTTTTCGGAACTGGCTCTCTGCTGGCAGCCGATGAAATTGGCGCGCACAAGGTCTTCCTGCCGGAGCAAATGCAATGGGGATCGGGTCCGGCGAGCCTGCCGGCGGGAGCGCAAATGGCGGTGCTTTACGGCGATCCGCAGAAGTCCGGCATGTTCGTGCTGCGCGTAAAATTGCCAAAGGGCTATAAGATTGCGCCGCACATGCACAAGCAGTCCGAAATCCTCACCGTAGTGTCGGGGAGCCTTGCTCTGGGGCTTGGGCCGGCTGCTGATCACGCTTCTGTCGAGACGCTGCCCGCGGGGAGCTTCTCCTCAATGCCGCATGGCGTCGTGCATTACGTCTTAGTCAACGAAGATTCGGTCGTTCAAATTAGCGCCAATGGCCCTTGGGGCATCGACTACGTGAATCCGAAGGATGACCCCCGGCTCAATGGCGCTCCCGAGCCGACATCCGAGCTTTATTCTTCGAGGTCCCGATAGTCCGCCGGCATCCCTACGGGTGGCGAGCGCGGAGCATAAGCTCGCGCGCCCAGATCCCGAAGCCGGATCGGCACCTTAACGGGTCTCCTTCGTCTGCCCAACCTCAGAGGCTAGCCGCGCAAAGGAAAAGGCGCGGCCTTCGGCGGCCGCTTTCACCGCCTGTCTCAAGAATCGAGCCGGAAAGCAAATCGCATCGACATTGGCGTCTCTCATCTCTGTGGGTCGACGAACGTCGCAGGCGAGGGACGTTTCGACTCCCGCCAATAGCTGATCCAGCTCATCGCTGTTCAGAACGCCTTTGTCCTTTACCGCCACGAGCAGAGCGGCAAGTACGGCATAGACGCCTTCAAGTTGGAGATTGGCTGTGTTCATGCTCCACCTATGTTGTTTGCGCTCGCGCCCGCGAACGCGACATTTTGATTTTGCATCGGCGCGCCTGGCGGCACAAGCCGACGCTGAGCCGTAACTATCCAAGCGCCGGCTTTGTCTAACGCTCGTCGTTGGAGCGGAGTTCGGCGCGATCGCAGCGTCGCTGTCAGGGACGCCCTCTCAGCATATGCTACCGAAGGCTCTGTCAGTCGAACTGCGGCTTTCTATCTTCCTTTCTACGAAATCGTCTCAGCAAAAGGCGCAGCCCAAATGCCCCTTAGCGTCGCGCAAAAGCTCATAAAGGCTCATCTTGTGCGCGGCAGTCTCGCCGCAGGCGAGCCGATCGCCCTGCGCATCGACCAAACCCTCACGCAGGATGCGACGGGCACGCTCGCGATGCTGTCTCTCGAGGCGATGGAGATCGATCGCGTGAAGACCGAGGTCAGCGTGCAATATGTCGACCACAATCTGCTGCAGGTCGACAATCTCAATGCCGAAGATCATCTCTTTCTTGAAAGCGCCTGCCGCAAGTTCGGACTCTGGTATTCCCCGCCGGGGAATGGAATCAGCCATGTCGTGCACATGGAGCGCTTCGGGCGCCCTGGCAAAACCCTGCTCGGTTCGGACAGCCACACGCCGGCCGCAGGCGCGCTGTGCATGCTCGCGATCGGCGCCGGCGGCCTCGATGTCGCGCTGGCCATGGCGGGAGAACCCTACGCGATCGCCATGCCAAAAATTCTGGGCGTAGAGCTCACGAGCGCGCTGTCGCCATGGGTCAGCGCCAAAGATGTCATCCTGGAGCTGTTGCGACGCCGCGGCGTCGCCGGCGGCGTCGGCAGCATCATCGAATATCACGGGCCGGGACTACGCGCTCTCGACGCGATGGATCGACATGTGATCGCCAACATGGGCGCCGAGCTTGGAGCGACCACCTCCGTTTTTCCTTCCGACGAATCAACCTGGCGCTATCTCAAATCGCAAGGCCGCGAGGAAGACTGGAGCGAGATCGCGTCGGACGCCGGCTGCGATTACGACGAACATGATCATATCGATCTCTCGAAGCTCGAGCCGCTCATCGCAAAGCCTTCGAGCCCGGGAAACGTCGTTACGGTCCGGGAGATTGCAGGCCCGGAAATCGCTCAGTCCTACATCGGCTCTTCAGCGAATCCGGGATGGCGCGATTTCGCGATCGCGGCGGAAATCGTTAAAGGCAAGAGAGTGCCCCCGAGCGTGTCTTTCGACGTCAATCCCACCTCGAGGCAAGTGCTGCAAGCGCTTATCGCCGACGGCCGGCTCGGGATACTCGTGGCTGCGGGCGCGCGCATCCATCAGACGGGATGCAATGGTTGCATCGGCATGGGTCAAGCCCCTGCGATCGGGCGTAACTCGCTGCGCACGACCCCGCGCAATTTCCCGGGACGTTCGGGAACGGAGGAGGACGCGGTTTTCCTCTGCTCACCCGAAACCGCTGCAGCTTCGGCGCTCGCCGGAAGGATCGTGGATCCGAGAACGCTCTCGACGCCTTATCCAAAGCTAGTGGCGCCGACTGCGCTCCTTTCTTCCCTGATGCTGCTCGAGCGGCCACTCGCGTTCCCGGAGGCGCGAAAGGTGACGCTCGCGAAGGGATCGAATATTCATTCCCTGCCTGAATTCGACGCCCTTCCCGACGCGATCGACCTCCCGATCCTGCTGAAGATGGGCGACAACGTGTCGACTGACGAAATCCTCCCGGCGGGCGCGAAGGTGCTCCCCTATCGCTCAAATCTACAAAAGATTGCGACATTCTCTTTCGCGCGCATCGATCCGACCTACACGGATCGCGCTCGCGAGGCGGCGCAAGGTCACGCCGTGATCGGCGGCAAGAACTACGGTCAAGGCTCTTCCCGGGAACACGCCGCCGCGGCGCCGCGTTATCTTGGGCTCAGGATCGTGCTCGCGAAGTCGTTCGCCCGCATTCATCGACAAAATCTCATCAACTACGGCGTGCTTCCGCTTCGGTTCGTCGACCCGAGCGACTATGATCGATTTGCGGTCGGCGATGTCTTGCAGGCTCGTCATCTGCGCCACGGCCTCGAAGAAGGCGGGCTTGTCACCCTCCTCTGCGCTGGGCGGCAGATCGAGACGCGGCATGACCTGACGGCGGATCAGATCGAAGTCATCTTGGATGGAGGCGTCGTGAATCGGCGGCGCCGACGCGCCGCCTAACCCGACTTCGCCAACTGAGGCGGCGCGTGCAGGTTAAGTGATTGGAATCCTTCGAGCCGAACATTAAAGGTCGGCACTACGGGAGGTTTTGGATCAGGCGGCGGCGGGAGCGGCGATCTTGGGCGGGGGCTGCCCTGGCAGGTGAAGCTGCAACCGCTGCAGCAGCAGCTTGTGATCGTCTTCTGGCTCCGTGTAGCGCGACAGGACGACGAGTCGGCCGTCCGTCGTCGGCAGCTCCACGTCGATCATCTGCACGCCCGCGAACTTTTCCAAGACGGCGCGCGGCGTCAGCCCCGGGGCCAGCGCCTTCAGGCGCTGCTTCAGCGACACTTGCAGGCAATAGGCCAGAAACGCGATGAAGATGTGCGCCTCGATGCGCGCGTCGAGCTGATGATGGATGGGTCGGATCGCCAGGTCGCCCTTCAATTCCTTGAACGCCTGCTCGATCTCGACCAATTGCAGATACATGCGCCACAGCTCTTCCGGCGCGCCGCCGCCGATGTTGGAGCGCAACAGATAGCTGCCCTCGCGGCGGCGCGCCTGGCGCAGCTTCTTGCGATCGAGCGCGAAGCGGAAGGTCTCCGCCGTCACCGGCTGATCCTTCGCCGGCGTCTCGATCCTCATCAACCCATAAGCGCGGCCTGCTTCTTTTCTCGCCGCGCCGAGCTTCATCAGCAGTTCGTCGCGCGTCAGATCCTGCTGTTGCAACTCGCGCAGACGCCGGATCAGCTTGCGCAGACGGCGGTTGCGCATGGCGCTCTCCTTGGCGCGGCGCCCGTCGCTGCGCGCAAGAACGTAAGTCTCGTTCTCATGTTCGACGAGCTTCACACGCACGCTGGCGCGCGCTTTCTCCCAGGGCTTGGCGATGAAGGCTTTCTCCAGCTTGGTCAGCCGGCCGCGCGGCGTCCCGACGAGATAGCGAACCGGCGGGTCGGCCGCGCGCATCTCGGCCAGAACCTCCTCGGTCGGAATGCCGCGATCCATGATCCAGATGCGCTTGGCCTTGCCGTATTGGCCTTCGATCTTGGCCAGGAACGCCTTCAGCGTGGTCTTGTCGGAGGTGTTCCCGTCCATGACCTCATAGGCGAGCGGAAAGCCCTGCGGCGTCACGATCAGGGCGATGACGACCTGCACACAGTCGGGACGCTTGTCGCGGCTGTAGCCGAACTTGCGCTTGCTCTCGCCTTCCGGCGGATCGCTCTCGAAGTAGGTGCTGGTGAGATCGTAAAGCAGCACCTCGAAATCGGCGCCGAACATGTCCTTCCAGCGCTGCTGCAGGTAGGAGAACAGCGCCTGCTTGTGCGCGGCGAGCTTGTCGAGGCAGCGATAGAGCGTGCTCGGCTGCACGAGCGACATGTCTTCGCCCAAGAGATCGCCCATCGCGCTTTGCTCGAACCAATGCCGATGCAGGCGCCATTCGCTTCCCGGCGAGATCAGCTGATAGGCGGTGAGCGTCTTGAGCACGTTGAGCCAGCTCGTTCCCTCCCGCGAGGGCGCAAGACGCGGCGTAAAGAACGCGTCGAGCCGCAGCTGATCCCACAACAGCATCGCCAGCCAGCAAGCGCCCCATTGTCGCGGCCGTCGCAGACGCATCTCGCTCAGACGAACCGAGACGACGTCGCAGTCGAGAACGGGCGCCGCGCGATCTTCCGGAAACAGCGCCATCTGCCGCGACTGCGCGGCGTCCGCGTCGAAAACCTGGATCGCCTTGCTCCACGCGGCTTTCTCGCTGTCGTTGATCTCCCCCAGATAGAGAACTTGCCGCTGCGCCACCCGGCCGTCGTGCAGTCGACGGTTCTCCACCACCGACCACGAACGATGCTCCTTGCCGTCCTTGCAGCGAATCTTGTGGCGCAAAAACATGACGCAGGACTCGCGCCTCTCCCGCCCGCGCACAAGGGCCTTGGTCGGCACTACAAGCCCTTCTCAACTCCGCGCCTACACAGAAACAATGCATTAGACCCCAAAACCGCGCCGAAAATCGTATATATCCACACCAGTTGGCGAAGTCGGGCTAACGGAGCATGGCATCAGGTTCGCCAATGGTCTAACCTCGTCGCCCGGCGTTCCCGACGGGAGGACCGCCTAGAACGGGCCGATCAACCTGTGGCGCTTTGCCCTTCCCAATAGGGCGAGGTGTTGTAGTGCTGATGTACCTGAGCTTCCCATTCCCGGTTCATCAAGCTTTCCGAGTTGAAATTGGGTGCGGCCTCGAGCGCTTGCTCGGTGACGTCGGCAGTGTAGCGATCATGTTCCCTGTCATACGCCATCGCGGTCCAGGGAACCGCATGGGCACCGTGGCGCAAGCCCATGAAGCCACAAAAGTCGATGATCGCATAACGGACCTGGCCTGAGGTCTTATCGATCAGCAACCGTTCGATCTTGCCGACCTCCTTGCCGTTTGCGTCATAGACGCTCGCGCCTTCGAGAGAGATCAGATTGGCCTTCGGATATGCGCTGCCCATGCTCGAACTCCTTCCCAAGTGGAGACATCGCTCGGCCCTGAACTCCCATCGCTGGAGCTTGAACGGTTCCGCGGCAGGAACCCGCAGGATCTCAGGACTCTGGCGAGCTGCCTCGACCGACGCGTTTCCACGGAAATACGCCCTGCGTTTGCGAGATTAGATGGGAATGGTTGTGAAATTGGCGAGAGTCGCCAACCGCATTTTCGCAGTCGCGATTGTAAAGGGTAACGGCGTGAGCGCCACGTCGATCAGGAGGCGGCCGCGCTCTGGGCGGCGAGCGACGAGAGGGCCGCTGAAAGAGCGGCGAGAGCAAAGTCGATGTCTGACGGCGTATGATCGGCGCTGATCTGGAAACGAATCTCCTCCTCTCCTTTCGGCACGACGGGATAGGCGAGGCCTGTGGCGAGAACGCCTCTCTTCCGCAGTCCAGCCGTCAACGCCAGAGTGCGCTGCGTGTCGCGCGTGAGAAGAGGAACCACGGGGTGCTCGCCAGGCAATGTTTCGCACTCGAGCTTGAGAAGCCCCGCCTTGAAGCGCGCCGTCATGTCCCTCAGATGCTCGAGCAGAGCCAGCCCTGTCGGACTGTCCAGGATGTCGACCGCAGTGTGAGCGGCGGCAGCCTCAGCGGGCGCGATTGGGTTTGAATAGACATAGAGCGGAGAGGTTTCGCGAAGGTAGCGGATGACCGTATCGTCTCCAACGACATAACCGCCGTTGACGCCGAAGGCCTTGCCGAGCGTTGCAACGAGCACATCGACGGGAGCTGAGCGCGCCTGCTCCTCGACGCCGCGACCGCTCTTCCCCAAGGCGCCGACGCCGTGCGAGTTGTCCGCAATGACGATCGCGCCCTCGGGAAAGGCGCCGTCGTATTCCTGGGCCAAGGCGACGATGCGATCGAGAGGCGCGTGATCGCCGCGCATGCTGAAAACGCCATCCGTTATCACGATTGCTCGAGCGCACTGCATCGCCGCCCGTTCGAGACCGCGCTCCAGTTCGCCGAGATCAAGATGCTTATAAACATGCTTCATCGCAGGCCGCCCCAACGCGATGGCGTTGATGATGCAGCTGTGATTGAGCTCGTCGCTGATCACCGCAGTGCGGTCGCTTATCAGTGGCGCCACGGTTCCCAGCATGGCGGCGTAGGCTGAGGAGAACAACATGGCCGCCGCGCGACCATGAAAGGCCGCCAGCCGCCGCTCGAGCGCGACGTGCGGCGACCATGTGCCGCCGATGAAGCGAACGGCGCCAGGGCCGACGCCGAAGCGGGCTGCGGCCGCCGCCTCGGCCGCAACGACCTCGGCGCGCAGCCCCATGCCGAGATAATTGTTGGCGTTCATTCTCAGAAAGCGCCGTTCGCCCCCGCCTTCGACGAGATAGCGTGGACCCTCTCCCTCTTGTGGCGGCGCGATTCCGCAGATGACTGTTTCGTTCCCTTTCGCTCGGCCTGTCCCAGCGAGCTCATCAAGCCGCGCCGCGAGCGTTCTGCGCAATTTTTCGTTCTGCATCGCCCGTTCCCCCCTGCCGGCGCGCTCCCTTTGACGCATCGCTTTGTCCGCCGAGACGGCAGAGCATGTCCTCCGTCATCGCCGCGAGCCCGAAACGCGGCGCAAAGCCCCAGTCCTCGCGCGCGGCGCCCGAGTCGAGCGACTGCGGCCAGGAATTGGCGATGGATTGACGCAGCGGATCGACGCGGTAATCGACAATGAATCGCGGCGCACGCTCGCGAATTTGATCCGCAAGCTCGGCGGGGGTGACGCTCATCGCGGTGACATTGTAAGCGTTGCGATGCTTCAGCCGCACCGGGTCCGCTTCCATCAGCTGGATAATCGCCGCCACCGCGTCCGGCATATACATCATGTCAAGCCGCGTTTGCGGCGCAAGGAAGCAGGAGTAACGCTTTCCCGCCGCGGCCGCCCGAAGCATCTCGACCGCATAGTCCGTCGTGCCGCCGCCCGGCCGCGCAACATAGGAAACAAGACCGGGCAGGCGTAGGCCGCGCGCGTCGACGCCGAAGCGCGCCGCGTAGTAGTCGCACAGGAGTTCGCCGGCCACCTTGGTCACCCCATACATCGTCGACGGACGTTGAACGGCGACCTGCGGCGTGTCGACTCGCGGCGTGGAGGGCCCGAATGCTGCGATCGAGCTTGGGAAAAATACTCGGCTGCCAGACTCGCGCGCTGCGAGGAGGATGTTGTGAAGCGACTCCATGTTGACGCGCCAAGCTCTTTCGGGGTCGGATTCAGCGATGGCCGAGAGCACCGCGCAAAGATGGTAAATCTCCCCGACGTCATGTCGGCGCATCAGAGCGCGCAGCTCTTGCGGCTCCGTGCAATCCAAGTGTTCGTAAGGGCCCTCCGCTGCGGGGGACTTTGAGGCTGAAGCGGCGAGATCGGATGCGACGACGCGCTCGACGCCATAGAGCGCGCGCAGAGCGGGAGTTAACTCCGAGCCGATCTGACCAAACGCGCCGGTCACCAATATTCGTCGCATGCGTCAATCCTATGCTCGCGCCCGCGGACCGCGTCCATACGGTCCCTAACTCTAACTGTGGCGTCGCCTCCTCGCGCATCCCACCGCTCGGGCGGAAGCGCGGTTAAGAGAGGGATGATCCCGCGGGTTCATTTCGTCGTGGCGGCGTTCGAGGCAGGTCTAACGCCTTGAGGCTCGCCGCCAACGAGGCCGCCTCGACCTCGCTATAAAGCGTAAGAGGGTCGATAACGGCGCAGCCCAAGGCGTTTTCGAAACTCTGACGACTGGCGCGCTCAAGATTTCCGATCGCCATGCGATCGGCGAGGTTCGAGCGAAATATGCCTGCGGCGCTGGCCGGCAAAAAGTCTTCGTAAAGGATTGGTTCAATCGAGAGATACCCTTCCGCCAATAGGCTCTCGATCGAGGTCGGCGTTCGCAGGCGGCCGCGCGGCCGGCCCTCGCCCATCGCCCGGTATCGAAAAAAAGCCAGTTCTTTGACCCATAGCTCCGCGTAGTCATCCGGGAAAGCCTCGAATTGGCGAGAGAGCTCTCGCTCATAGCCTGCCGCGTTCGAAGATGAGGAATCTTCAAAGCTGTTCGTCTGGGCTGCTGAAAGAAGACGATCATAAAGCGCCCGACCTTCGTTCGTTAGCGCTGCGCCACGTTGTTCGACCTCGCCAAAGCGCGCGGTGTGCGTGGCTTGACCGCCGCCGGGCGACTGGAAAGCGACCGGTTCCGCGAGGGCCTTGAAGCTCGTCTGGCGCAAGAGAATTGGACAGCGTCGCCGCGGCGGTCCTTCGATGATCTCCTTGGGCTCGAACCCTTGGGTTCGCATGGCGCGCTGAACGGCGTCGATATCGAGCGTCGGCGCGGCCAGGTGGTTGATGTGAGGTCCCTTGAAGCAGGCGATGTCGGCAAGGAGCGGATGCGCCGCGTGCAGCCTGCGATAGACGTCGATCGAGACCGTGGCGTCGGGTCGCCAGCGGAAGGCTTCGATCGCCTCGGCCACGAATTCCCGCGCCTCTTCTTCCTTGAACCGGCCCGCAGCCTCAAATTGGTCGAGGAGCTCATGGCCGCGCGGGGTCAAAAGGCTTCGCCGGGCGAGAATCTCCGTGACTTCGTCACGCAGCTTGACTTCCGGGATCAAGTCCAGGCGCAGCAGGGAAACGAAGACGCGAAACGGGCTCTCCCGAAGCGCAACTTCCGTTAGAGGCCGAAAAGCGGTGGAATGAACGGGCAGGCCGGCGACTGACAGGTCGTAGTATCCGACCGGCGCCATGCCCATCACTGTGAACAGGCGTCGCAGCAGGACAAGCTCGCCGGGGGTCCCGACTCGAACGGCGCCGTGGCGCTCGATGTCAAGATCCGCGCCATCGCCCGCGCTCGTCTCGCCCTTCGCAAGTTCCGGCTGGGCAGCCAGGACGTCCGCGTTAACGCGAGCTACGAGCTCGGTCATGGCGCTGTAGCGCGGCATTTCCGATTTGCACATCGCCGACAGCCGCGCCAAAAACATGGCTCGGATCGTATTGGCGGAAATCGGGGGGCCCATGGCGAACGGCTACTCCGTCTTGCGCCGGATTTTCTCGGCGCTTCAAATTCTACCGCTTCACCATGTAGCGCCGCGCTTCGCTTTTTTGAGCCCGCTTGGGCGCTCCGACCGCCCCGTTGCGCGCGGGCTCAAAGATCGAACCGGACGCCCTGCGCCAGCGGCAAGTCCTTCGAGTAATTGATCGTGTTGGTCGCGCGCCGCATATAGGCCTTCCAGGCGTCGGAGCCGGCCTCGCGCCCCCCGCCGCTGTCTTTTTCGCCGCCGAACGCGCCGCCGATTTCTGCGCCCGACGGACCGATGTTCACGTTCGCGATACCGCAATCCGAGCCCTCCGAGGAGAGGAATTGTTCGGCCTCGCAGAGGTCGCTGGTGAAAATCGACGAGGCGAGCCCGTGCGCCACGCTATTGTGCATGTCGAGCGCTTGCTCGAAATCCCGATATTTCATGACGAAGAGCATGGGCGCAAAGGTTTCGCGCCGCGCCACGGGCGCCTGCTCGGCAAGCTCAGCGAGCGCCGGCGTCACGTAATAGGCGTTGGGAAACCGGTCGGCCAAGACGCGATCGCCGCCCGTGACGGCGCCTCCAGACGCCCGCGCTTCCTTGAGCGTCGCCCGCATCGCCGCAAAGGCGGCCTCATCGATAAGAGGCCCGACGAGCGTTTGGCACTCTCGCGGATCGCCAACGCGCGCCGAAGCGTAAGCTGAGCGCAAACGATCGAGCAGCGCCTCATAGACGTCCTCGTGAACGATGAGGCGTCTCAGCGAGGTGCACCGCTGCCCAGCGGTTCCCATGGCGGCAAAGGCGATGGCGCGCGTCGCCAAGTCCAGAGGCGCGGACGGACAGACGATCGCCGCGTTATTGCCGCCGAGCTCCAGGATCGCCCGCGCGAATCGTTGCGCGAGGCGCGGAGCGACGGCGCGTCCCATCGCGGTGGAGCCGGTAGCGGAAACGAGCCTGACGCGCTCATCATCGACCAAATGCGCGCCAACCTCGCTTCCGCCCAAGAGCACGCTCGAAAGTCCCTCGGGAGCCTCGCCAAACCGTGCAGCGGCGCGCATGAGCAGCGCTTGTGTCGCGAGCGCCGTGAGCGGAGTTTTTTCCGATGGCTTCCATAAGAGCGCGTCGCCGCAAATTAGCGCGAGCGTCGCGTTCCACGCCCACACCGCCACGGGGAAGTTGAAGCTGCTGATGACGCCGACGACGCCGAGTGGATGCCAAGTCTCCATCATCCGGTGGCCCGGACGCTCCGTGGCGATCGTCAGGCCGTGCAGCTGACGAGACAAGCCCACCGCGAAGTCGCAGATGTCGATCATCTCCTGAACCTCGCCGAGGCCCTCGGAGGCGATCTTCCCCGCCTCAAGCGTCACGAGCCGGCCGAGCAGCGGCTTGGCCGCGCGCAGTTCTTCGCCAAAAAGGCGCACGAGCTCGCCGCGCCGTGGAGCTGGAACTTTGCGCCAGGACTGAAAGGCCTCGTCGGCGGCGCCGATCGCGTCCCTCACGACGCCGGCGGAGCTTACGCTCACGCGCCCCATCGCCTCGCCCGTGATCGGGGAATGCGCCGCGAGCTCTCCGTTGGAGAAGGCCGAGGTCTCGATGCCCAATTCCGCCAGGAGTTCTTTGGCTTCGCGCGCGACGTCGCCGATTACGCCACAGGTCGTCATCACATTCTCCTGCCCGAGCGCGGAGTGGTCCGCGGTGGCCTTAGCCTTCACCAAGCCTAAATAATACTATTCGCGGCAAGGCGACGCGCGTCTCAAAATAAGCTAAGAGTCCGCGGTGGGGGCGCAAAGAGTGGGAGGGACCTTGATGGGTTTCTCAGGCTTCGACAGCCCGTTCTGCGCAAGGAACTACGACCCGCTGCCGGTCATGCTGACTCGCGGCGAGGGCGCGTATCTGTGGGATGTCGCCGGACGGCGTTACATCGATATGATGAGCGCTTATTCGGCCGTCAGTCTCGGCCATGCGCATCCGCGCATCCTCAAAACGCTTTCAGAGCAAGCGCGTCGCCTCGCGGTGCCGTCGCGCGCTTATTATAACGACCGTCTGGGCCCATTCCTCGAAGCCATCTGCAAGCTGACTGGCCTCGACGCCGCGCTGCCGATGAATAGCGGCGCCGAAGCCGTGGAAACAGCGATAAAGGCGGCGCGCCGATGGGGCCAGCAGGTCAGGGGCGTCGCATCGCCGGAGATTATCGTCGCCAAGGGGAATTTCCACGGGCGCACCACGACGGTGATCAGCTTTTCCTCGGAAGAAGAATACCGCGAGGGCTTCGGACCGTTCACGCCCGGCTTCCGCCCGGTTCCTTTCGGCGATCTCGCGGCGACGCAAGCGGCGGTCTCCGAGCGAACCGTCGCTGTGCTCGTCGAGCCGATACAGGGCGAGGCCGGAGTCATCGTTCCGCCGCGGGGCTGGCTCGCCGGCTTGCGGCGCCTGTGCGACGAGAAGCGCATCCTGCTCCTGGTTGACGAGGTCCAGTCGGGACTGGGCCGGACCGGCGCCTGGTTCGCCTATCAACATGAAAACGTGCTTCCTGACGGCGTGACGCTGGGCAAGGCGTTGGGCGGCGGGGTGCTGCCAGTCTCCGCCTTCGTCGCCCGGCGCGAGGTCATGGACGTCTTCACCCCCGGGTCGCATGGCTCGACTTTCGGCGGCAGCGCTCTGGCCGCTGCCGTTGGGCTCGAGGCGCTCAACGTCATCCGCGACGAAGGCCTCGTCGAGCGAAGCCGCACGCTCGGCGCTCACCTGTCCCAACGCTTGCATGCGATCCGAAGCCCCGCGCTTACGGCGGTCCGAGGTGTCGGATTGTGGGCCGGCGCGGAAATTGAGCCGCGCTTCGCCAGCGCCCGCGAGATTTGCGAGCGCTTGCTGGCGAAAGGCGTGCTGTCGAACGCGACGCATCACACCGTCGTCCGTTTCTCGCCGCCCCTCGTCATCTCGAAGACGGATCTCGATTGGGCGTTGGACCGCTTCGAGGAGGTGCTGCGTGAGGTCGAGCGGCTGGGGCCTCAATCGCCGGCAGACTCAGGCGACCTTTTGATCGAGACTTGAGGCGGCGGCGCAAATCCGCCGCTTCAAAGAGATCGGTATCGCGGATGGTCAGAACGGCGATGCGAGCGAAGGTGGGGCGCGTCCGAGGGCTTCTGCTCGATCTGGACGGGGTCATCCACGTTCGGGGCGCGGTCCTGCCCGGTTCGCTGGAAGCGATCGCGAAGCTTCGGACGGCGCGGCTGCCGTTCAAATTCGTCACCAATACAACGCGGCGCCCGCTCGGACGAATCGTTGCGGATCTGGCCGCGCTCGGCCTCGATGTGGCGGAAGAGGAGGTCTACACGCCCTCGGCGCTTGCGCGCGACTACCTGCGTCGTCGTGGTCTCAGCCCCTTTCTGGTCGTTCATCCCGAGCTACGCGAAGATTTTCGGGGGCTGCCGAGCGGGGGAACAGAAGCGGTCGTCGTCGGCGACGCTGGCGAGTTCTTCACATATGATCTCCTCAACGAGGCCTATCGCAAAATTCTGCGCGGCGCGCCGTTCCTGGCGCTTGCAAAAAATCGGAATTTTCGCGACCAGGACGGCGATTTGAGCCTCGACGCGGGCGCCTTCGTCGCTGGGCTCGAGTATGCGTCGGGACGTGAAGCGATCGTCTTGGGGAAGCCAGCGCCCATGTTCTTCGCGCTCGCGCTCCAGGGACTCGGCTGCACCGCCGAAGATGCGGCGATGATCGGCGACGACGCGGAAGCCGACGTCGAGGGCGCCATGACCGCCGGTCTCAGCGGAGTGCTTGTCAGGACCGGGAAATATCGCGCAGGCGACGAGATGCGTTTGAAGCACCCGCCGACGGCGACGGCCAAGGATCTGCGAGAGGCCGTCGACCTGCTGCTCGCTTAAAGCAACTGGATAATCCAAATGCGCGAGGGCGACACCCGACAAGCTTGCGGGTGTATCTGCCTCAATGCAGATTGGCGCCCGTCCTAGATAGCAGTCGCATATCCGGGCTTATAGGTCATCGCGCGAATATGCGCGCCGATGTCGGCTGGGCGCGGGATGCGTGCGAGAGATTTGTCGAAAATATATTCGGCGATCTTCTCGGCGGTGTGCAGCGAGGCGTTCAGAATGTCGGTCGTCGGCGGATAAATCAGGCCCACGTCGAGATGAGTTTGGGTCACCTGTTCGGCGACGGCCTTCGCGGCGATGATGAACATCTCTTCCGTAACGCGCTTCGCCTCGGTGGCGAGCACCGCCATGCCCATAGCGGGGAAAATATAGACGTTGTTGCCCTGGCCCGGCACAAATTTCCTTCCATGATAATCGACCGGCGGAAACGGGCTGCCGCTGGCGAACACCGCGCGCCCCTCCGACCACGTATAGGCTTCTTCCGCCGTGCATTCCGAGCGGGAGGTCGGATTGGAGTAGGGGAAAATGATCGGACGTTCGTTGATGCGCGCCATCGCCTCGATCACCCGGCGATTGAAGAGCTTCGGGACGGTGCTGACGCCGATGATCCCCGTCGGGCGGAAAGCCTCGATTGCTTCGACGAAGGAACTCAGTGGCGCATGTTCAGGGGCGAAGGGCTTCTGGAAATCGGCAATATCCGCGCGCGAGGCCGTGATCAGGCCGTTGATGTCGAAGAGCCAGTTGCGAGCCCGGCCCTCCGCGAGCGACAGGCCCTCGAGCGCCATCGCCTCGCTAATGAGTTGGGCGATGCCGGTCGCCGCCGATCCGCCGCCAAGGAAAAGGAATTGCTGTTCGGTCAGCTTGCCGCCCGTGATGCGCAGCGCCGCGAGAACCCCGGCCAGCGCGATCGCCGCCGTGCCCTGAATGTCGTCGTTATAGGTGCAGACCTTGTCGCGATAGCGTTCGAGGATCGGCACCGCGTTGGTGTTGGCGAAATCCTCCCATTGGATGCAGCATTTTGGAAAGAGATCCTGCACCGTCTGAACGAACTCGTCGATGAAGTCGTCATAGGCCGCGCCGCGCGTGCGCTCCTGCCGCAGGCCGAGATAAAGCGGGTCTTCGAGCAACGCATGATTATTGGTGCCGACATCGAACGTGATGGGAAGCGTCATCTGCGGCGGCACCCCGGCGCAGGCGGTGTAGAGCGCGAGCTTGCCAACCGGAATGCCCATGCCCCCGACCCCTTGATCGCCAAGGCCGAGAATGCGTTCGCCGTCGCTCGCCACGATGAAGCGCACGTCGGCGAAAGGCCAGTTCGATAGAATCTCGCGCACCCGACCCTTCGCGGTAATCGGCAGATAGATGCCCCGCGCGGCGCGAAAAACGTGATCGAATTTCTGACAGGCTTCACCGACCGTCGGCGTATAAACGAGCGGCATGAAGCGGGCCGGGTCCGACATCAGCACAGCGTAATAAAGACCTTCGTTGCGCGCCTGCAGATCGCTCAAGAAGAGATACTTTTGCAGATCGGATTCGAGCATTTCCAGCTGCCTGTTGACGCGGGCGATCTGAGTCTCCAGCGAGTCCGGCATGGGCGGCAACAAGCCTTCGATGCGCAGCGCACGGCGCTGCTCGGCGGTAAAGGCGGAGCCGCGATTGAGATGCGGATTGTGCAGAATGCTCGCGCCGCTCGGCGATGACAGGACGTCGTTCATGGAAAGATGTCTCCTGGGCTGATCGCTTCAGCGCTCTCCGCCTTCGGCCTTCGCGAGCGCCGCGCTCGGATCATGGCTGAGGTCGGCGCCGAGAAAGGCAGGCGTTTCCGGCAACGCGAGGTGCAGGTTGGATTCGAGATGCAATTCGAGCGCGAGGCGCTTCGCCGAAAGATCGAGCACATGGCCGGCATGGCTATAGTCAGCGCTCATGAAATGCAGATGATAGCCCGGCACGTTGATCGTGCGTGCGTAGGACGGCGTCCAGAAACCGACCAGCATTCCCGGGATCGCCTCGAAGCTGAACTCCGCTTGCCGGCTCGTCGCGCTGACGAGATCGGTCCCCGGCGCGCTCTTGCAGGCGACGCGATATCTGATCTTCTCGAAATCTCCGCGCATGCGGATGGCGGCGAAGACGTTGTCGCTTGGACGCAAGGCGTCTATCTGGCGGGCGAGATCGTCCCAGTCCCGGATGTCATCGAGGACATTCGTCTGATCGGCGACGAAATGGGTCGCGACCCAGAAGGGCGCGCGTGCGTCGGGGGGCGCCTCTTGAACGGAGCCGTCGCTGCGAGCCTGCCAGCATCTGCCGTCGATCAGCAAACCCTCGCCGTCGAGACCGTCGAAAGTGCCCAGGCCGAAATCGCCGTGGCGCAGAATATCGGCGACGCGCACGCAGCCGCCAAAAACGCCCTCGACCAGCGCGCCCGAGGTCGACACCTGATAGATCGTGTGATGCTCGACGTCGAGCATCTCGGCGAGCGCCGTCGCGACCGCATGATTAAGGCTTTCGCCGGTGCGCTGGCAGTGCGCCTGTAACGCGTTCCACAGCGCGTCGGGCAGGCTGAAATGCATGTCGCGGCTCATGGGCGTCCCTCCGCCTCAGTGAATGAAATCCTGGCGGACGTTCTGCATCAATTTGAGGTTTTCCGAATAATCGATCGGAATGTCGATGAGGACCGGCAAGGCCGATTTCAGAGCCTCGCGCAGCACCTGCCCGAGCTCTTCGGCTTTTGCGATGCGATAGCCCTTGCAGCCGAAACTCTGCGCGTAGGCCACGACGTCGTAATCGCCGAGGGCCACGCCGGCGGTGCGGCCGTAGCGCGCCTCCTCCTGAAACGACACCATGTCGTAGGAAGAGCTGTTCCAGATGAGATGCACGAAACGCGCGCCGATGCGCTTCGCGGTTTCGAGCTCCATGGCGCTGAACAGAAACCCGCCGTCGCCGGAAACGGAGATCACCGGCGCGCCGGGCCGGGCGATATTCGCAGCGATGGCCCAGGGCAAGGCCACGCCGAGGGTTTGCTGTCCGTTGCTCACCAGCACCTGCCGCGCATGCGAGGCCGGGAAGTAACGATTCATCCAGATGTAATGCGATCCGACGTCGAGCGCGAGGGTCGTTTCCGGCGTCACGGCCTGGCGCAGCTCGTGGATCACACGCAACGGATGCACCGGCGCGCCGTTGGACCTCGCCCCTTCAGCGCTGGTGGCGGCGACGTCCCCCGCAGCCTCCGCGAGCAGCGCCCGGAAGTCTTCGTCCACCTGGGCCCGAAGCATCGGCGCCAGCGCGTCGAGCGCCGCGCCGAGGTCGCCGATCAGCTCCGCCGCCGGCAGGAAGGCCTGATCCTGATCGGCCGCGATGGCGTCGATGGCGACGATCGGCCGCGACGATCCTTCATTCCACGCGGCGGGATCGTATTCGATGGGGTCGAAACCGACGGTCACGACGCAATCCGCCGCGCTCAGCAGCCGGTCAGCCGGCTGATTGCGAAAGAGACCGACCCGGCCGGCATATTGCGTCGCCCCAGCCGGCGCCGCCCAGCCGCCCGCGCCTTGGAAGGTCGAGGCGTAGGGAAGCCCCGTCGCCGCGAGAAAGCGGCGGATTGCCTCGGCGCTTCGATGTTCCGAGGACTGCATGCCGAGCAGCGCCATTGGGCGGCGGGCCGCATTAATCAGCGCGGCGGCGCGCTGCAATTCCGACGCCGCCGGCTGTCCCTGCGGCGCAGGCCGTCCCCAGTTCGGACCGATCCGGCCAGAGAACGGGCCGAGCCCGACGTCTTTTGGCAGGCCTAGAAAAACCGCTCCGGGCCGGCCGCTCTCGGCCGCCCGCACGGCGTTGCCGAACACCTCCGGCAGCATATGGGCCGTCAGCGCCTCGGCTGCGTATTTGGTGATCGGCCGCATGATGTCGACGCCGTTCAGCGCCTGATGGGTGTGTTTCAGACGGGCGCCCGTCTCCACCTCGCCGCCGATCGCCAGCACCGGATCGCCTTCCGAGGTCGCTGTCGCGAGGCCGGTGACGAGATTGGTGACGCCCGGACCGGAGGTGACGAGACAGACGCCTATCTTGCCCGTCATCCGGCCTATCGCCGCCGCCATAAAAGCGGCGTTCTGCTCGTGCCGGCAAACCACCAGCTCGATCTTCGAGTTGAGCAGCGCGATAAAGACGCTGTCGATTTTCGCCCCGGGAATGGCGAAAACATGGGTCACGCCATGGTTTTCGAGCAGCTTTACGAGAGCTTGCGCGCCATTCATCGCCATCACGGAGGGTTCCAGGTGGGGGAGAGCCTCAATCTAACCTTAAGTTTAGTTCCCGAACCGTCGCGGCGTCAAATACATTAGTTGTTACCGGAAAGATTTCCCGGCTCTGCCAAGGCGTTTAGGGCTATCGAGGGGCCAAAATTCTCAGCAAATCATTTGGCTGTGGAGGCAGTCGGCGGCGAACCCGTCTCTGCGGACAAATTCCCTGCTAACAGGGAAAATAAGAGGGAAATTCCGGTATTATGGCGCAAACGCCACAGAGCCAAAGCTAGCCTTTATGTGAGGCCGGCCGCGCGGCGCGCGCTGACGATCCTTGCGCAAATTCGGATTCTGAGCCAAGTTTCGGCGACGAATAATCGCCAGAGAATTTTGCTGTGCCTTCAGGCGGGAAGACCAAACAACGAAACGGGCCTAGAAAACCCGCTGAACCGCAAAGTGTGTCGCGATCCACGGTCGAGGCATACGCGGGAATTATCATCGCGGTCGTGCAGGCGATATTCGTGATGACATTCATTTCAAAATTTATTCTCGTTTTGGGGCTCGCGTACATTGCGTTCGATTTGCTTTGGCGGAACGAGAAAACTATTCATCTTCCGAAACGCGACCGCATTCCAATAGCAGCGTTCGGCGTAATTCTTGTTTTGGCAACCTCGATTAACCCGCTAAAACAGGCTTATATAAAGGAATATTATTTCACACCAGACCCCGATGTGATGTATTTTACCGAATTTGGAACAAAAGCTGAAATAATCCCAACCCCTTTCGGGGAGCACAAATTCGTGATCCGCGGATGGCCCGGAGGATATATGACGATAAAGAGTAAGTTGCTGGAAAATTTGAAGGATAGATACCAATTAATAGGTTTTATATTTCACCACAACGGAAGCATAGATATAAAGGACGAGATAGTTGGCGGCGAGAGTGGGCGATACGACATTCCTGCCGATGACCTAGGTATGAAGATCGTGTGGAGCACGACGTACCCAGAGCAAGTAATATTCGGAATGCGGCCTACATTTTACGCGCTGACAGCTATTCCAGCGAATAATCAGGAAAAGTCATTCAGAACAATTCGGGAGTTGGTAAATGCTGGGGGTATTTTGATACAAGTGCAGGCAGGCCCACCTTGAGGTTAATTGGATTTTAATAGTCTCTCTATGATTTTGCAGCTTTATCTTTCACGGCTTCGATGTCCTGATTTGTTAAATGTCCTCTAGTCTTATATTCTCAAGCTTTAGGGCTGCAAAGCAGGCCAGCATGAAGGTTGCGGCGAACGTGCCGCGCTTTAGCTTCGCGGCGACGGAATCCCGAGTTTCCTTGATGCCATAAGCCTGCAGACGCTCGGCCATGTCCTCATAGGTCACGCCCGCGCGCTTCATTTCCGCCTTGAGGAAGCGGGAGGCGCGTTCGGCTAAATCGTCTTCGCTTATGATTGCCATACCCATTTCGTGTCACTCCTGACCCCAAATAATCATATATGACCTTTTTCTGGTTGACAACCCGCCACTATAGTGTCTCATATGACCCTACAAGGTCATATGAGACACGAACATGTCGCAGCACTTCCTGCTCTCCCCGGCTTCCAAGACGCTATCCCTGGGCCGCGTGTTCCGCATGTCGGACGCGGAAGCCGAGACCATGTTCCGCAATCTCCGCTGGCCTGAGACTGCCGGCGCTCCGGTTTGCCCGAAGTGTGGCGGCTTGAACGCCTACGACTGCCGCCGCCCGAACGGCGCGCCGCGCTTCCGTTGCCGCGAGTGCGAGGGCGATTTCAGCGTGACGAGCGGGACGCTGTTTGCCTCGCACAAGCTCCCGCTGCGCGTCTATCTCGCTGCGATTGCGGTCTTCTGCAACGAAGTGAAGGGAAAGGCCGCACTGGCGCTCTCCCGCGACATTGGCGTGAGCTACAAGACTGCGTTCGTCCTGCTTCACAAGCTCCGCGAGGCGATGGGCGAGGAAATGAAGGGCCGCGTCGTCGGCGGCGAGGGCGAGGAAGTTGAAGTCGACGGCGGCTATTTTGGCGGCTACATCAAACCAGCCAATCACAAAGAGAACCGCCGCGATCGTCGCCTTGCTCGTAACCAGAACGGCTTGCGCCAGTGCGTCGTCATCGTTCGCGAGCGCGACGGCAACTCGGTCCCAGCCGTGTTCCAGTCGGAAGGCAAAGCGCTCAATTTCGTTCGCTCGCGCATCGCCAAAGGCTCGGTCGTTCACGCGGACGAAGGCAAGGCGTGGGATGCCTTGCCTGGCCGCTACGAAATGAAGCGCATCAATCACGAAGAGGCATATTCAGACGACGGTGCCTGCACGAACGCGGCGGAGGGCTATTTCAGCCGCCTGCGCCGCGCCGAGATCGGCCATTACCACAGCGTCGCCGGCCAATATCTGCTTCGCTATGCGCAGGAAAGCTCATGGCGCGAGGATCATCGTCGCATGTCGAATGGCGAACAGGCGAGCCGCGTAGCCGCGCTGGCGATGAGCAAGAAGACCAGCCCGGACTTTACGGGATACTGGCAGCGCCACCTTGCGGCTTGAGCCTCAAAGGAGCTCTTGCACTATTGCCCATCGTGCGTCGCGCGAAACGCCCGTTTTCACAACCTCGCCGCGTTTGCAGAGCGGTCGCAGCGCGTTCAGAACGCGCTCAACGACAATCTCCCGCAAGCGAGCGTCGTCGATCGGAAGCTCTTTGGCGCGCATCACGGCGGCGGCGATATCAGAAGCCTCCAGCGGACCCGTGGCGAGGCGTAGGGCGTCCATGACAAGGCGGGGTAGCTCGTGCTGCTTGAAATAGCCCGTTTGCCGATAGCGGCGCTTGGGCGGGATCGCGTCGGGGTTCGTCTCTGGCGAGAACAGCCGGATCGTCGCGTCGAGGCTGGCGAGGTTCGCCCGTTGGCGGATGATCCGCCTTTCGAGGTCTTTGATATGTCCACTGAGATCCGCTCGCTTGAGCTTCAAGGCGGAGATGACATGAGCTTCGGCCATGCCGAAAAATTTAGGCGTGGAGGGGATTCAAATCATGTGGCGTTTGCGCCATAATACCGCGATTCTGGGTTCATGGCCCAGACCGTCAGTATTGTCCTCGACAGCGAAGACCGCAAGTGGCTCGAGGCGTCGCGGTTGATCGCTCCCGCCCCCTCAAGCACATCCAGCGCGCCAAGATCGTGCTCTTTCCCGCCGATCGGCTGCCGGTTCTGGAAGTCGCGCGCCGAGCCGGCGTCAGTCGCCCGGCTGTCTGGCGCTGGCAGCAGCGCTTTGGCGAGGAAGGCGCGACGGGAGTGTCCGAAATTTTGTGTGGGGGCCGGGTTGACCATCACGCTGTGACGAACCTTTCGTCGAACATGATGGCGAATTGGGTTTTGGCCTCGCACCATTCGCGCGGCGGCATTTTCCATTCTCCCGCGACTTGGCGCAAGACGAGATACAGCAGTTTCATCGCGGCGTCGTCGGTTGGAAAATGTCCGCGCGTCCGCACGGCGCGCCGCAGTTTTGCATTCAAGGATTCTATGGCGTTCGTGGTGTAGATGATCCGGCGCACCGCCTCGGGAAAGGCGAAAAAGGGAATGACCTGTTCCCAGTTTCGCCGCCAGCTCTGGGCGATCGAGGGATATTTCCTGCCCCAAGGACCGGCATCGAAAGCGTCAAGGGCCTCTTTGCCGGCGTCGGCGTCTTTCGCCCGGTAGATTTTCTTCAGTTCGGCGGCGATAGCCCTGCGGTCTTTCCACGAGGCGAAGTCCATCGAGTTTCTAATGAGATGGACGATGCAGGTCTGTACGACCGTCTGCGGGAAAAGCGCGTTGATCGCCTCCGGAAAGCCCTTCAAGCCGTCGACGACGGCGATAAGCACATCCTCGACGCCGCGGTTTTTCAACTCGTTCATCACCCGCAGCCAGAATTTGGCGCCTTCCGAGGTTTCGATCCAAAGGCCCAGAATGTCCTTGGTTCCGTCCGGCGTGACGCCCAGCGCGACATAAACCGCCTTGTTGCGCACCAGGCCTTCGTCACGGATTTTGACGCGCAGCGCGTCGAAGAAAACCAGGGGATACATTGCCTCGAGCGGACGATTTTGCCATTCGGCGACCGTCTCCAGAACCGCGTCGGTGACCGTCGAGATCAGGTCCGGCGAGACCTCAAGTCCATAAAGTTCAAGCAGATGCCCCTGGATCTCGCGCACCGTCATGCCGCGCGCATACATCGACACGATCTTCTCGTCGAAGCCCGGAAAACGCCGCTGATAGCGCGCGATCAGCTTCGGATCGAAGCTCCCCTCCCGGTCGCGCGGAACCTTAATGTCGATTTTCGACGTCTCGGTCAGTACGGTCTTCTTCGAATAGCCGTTGCGGTGATTGGCTTTGCCCGCCGCAGCCTCGCCTTCAAGATGATCGTCCAGCTCGGCGTTGAGAACACGTTCGGCCAGAGCTTTTTTCAGCTCGTCGAAAAGCCCGTCCCTGGAAAATACGTCCTTCGGATCGCGCCCCGAAAGAAGTTGGTCCAGTGTGTCCTTCTTGATCGCCATAGTCCGCCTCCAGCGGTGCTACTATGGCCCGGCACACAAAATTCCTGACAGTCCCGGCGCGACGGCTTCACCACGCTCGCCACGCTCACATCGAACGTCGCCACCACGGCGCGGCAGCTCGCGCCGCCCAAAACCGCCGCCACGACACGCTCGCGAAGATCGAGAAAAGGCTGTGCAAATTACCCGACTCTATGACTTCGAAAAAGAGGCCCGTGCCTCGGTCAAATTTGGTCGTCGCTGAGATAGCGCTCCCCCAGCCTGCGCCGATTCGGTTTCGGCTCGAAATCGACCAACACGGTAGCCCTGCGGTAGCCCGGCCTCGAAGCCCGAAAATCTAATAATCGTAACACATTGAAATTGTTGGCTGGGGCGGGAGGATTCGAACCTCCGCATGGCGGAATCAAAATCCGCTGCCTTACCACTTGGCGACGCCCCAACGCCGCGCCGGCGGATGGCTGGCGCGGGCGATACCCTTAGAGCCGGGCGTGCGCGGAGGCAACAACCCACCCGCAGGCTTCAATGATCACACGGACATCGCGCCCGCCGTCGCCGCCGCCGCCCGCAGCGCTGCGATGTTTTTCGCATAGCTCTCCCTGCCGCCGCCGTCGAACACCGCCGAGCCCGCGACGACGACATCCGCTCCCGCCGCGACGACCGCGGCGATCGTCTTCGGCGAGACGCCGCCGTCGACCTGCAAATGGATCGGCCGCCGGCCGATCATCTCCCGGATGCGGCGGATTTTTTCGAGCGAAGCGGGAATGAAGCTCTGCCCGCCGAAGCCCGGATTGACGCTCATGACGAGGATCAAGTCCACGTCGTCGAGCACATAATCCAGCCTATGCTCGCCGGTCGCCGGATTGAGCGAGACCCCGGCCCTTTTGCCGAGCCCCCGGATCGTCTGCAGCGTGCGGTGCAGGTGCGGACCCGCCTCCGCATGCACAGTGATGAGATCGGCCCCCGCTTCGGCGAAGGCGGCAAGGTAGGGATCGATGGGCGCAATCATTAAATGAGCGTCGAGCGGTTTATTAGTAACGCGCCGCAGCGATTTGATGAGCGCCGGCCCGAAAGTGATGTTCGGCGCGAAGTGTCCGTCGATCACGTCGAGGTGAATCCAGTCGGCCCCGGCTGCGACGACGTCGGAAATCTCCTCGCCGAGCCGGGCGAAGTCGGCGGTCAGGATCGAGGGCGCGATGAGAAGATCGGGCAAGCGCCCCTCCATGATTTTCGGGCGCCGCCGCCTCTCGGCGCAATCGCGGCGGGGCCGGTATAGCACAGCCAGGAGCGTAGCCCGCCATTCCACGCGCTAGATCGCGGAAAACTCCTTCTGGACCGATTTCGGGTCGCGGCTCCAGGCGTCGGCGATGCGAAGCGCCATCGGATCGGGGAAGATGTCCTCCATGCCGGCCTCGATCCCCGCGAGGATCGCATGCGCGCAGTCTTCCGCGCTCGTCTTGTCCATCGGAAATCCGTCGGCCATGTCGGTGTCGATCGGGCCGGGGAAGATCGCGTGGACGGCGACGCCCTTCTGCGCAAAGCTCGCGCGCAGCCCCTGGGTCAGCGACCAATTCGCCGCTTTGGAGGCGCAATAGGCCGCATATCCCGGCATGCTGAAGAAAGCGGCGACGGAGACGACATTGGCGATGGCGCCGCCGCCGTTCGCCTCGATCACGGGCGCGAAGGCGCGCGCGGTTTCGAGGACGCCCACGACATTCACGTCGAAGACGCGTCTTATCGATTCGGCCGAGGTTTCCGCGGCGTCTCCAAGCTCCAGAACGCCGGCGTTGTTTACGAGCAGCGTGACGTCGCTCGCCGCGCGCGCCGCCGCGGCGATGTCCTCGGGCTTGGTGACGTCGAGCGTGAGAGACGTCACGCGCGCCGCGTCGGCCCCCCCGAACCGCGGCAACTTTTTCGCGTCGCGCGCCGTCGCGTAGACTTTGCGGGCCCCCGCGCTAAGCAGCGCGGCGACGAGCGCGCGACCGATTCCGCGATTGGCGCCGGTGACGAGAGCGGTGCAATCCTTGATTTTCATGGCGACCTCCTGTGTGGGCGACCAGGGAGGTTAGTTCGGCAAGGGGCGGACGATTGGCCACTCTTGCATGCGACGTTTCAATCAAAAAGGCGTTCGAGCGTCGCGCGCGAAGCCGTCGAGCGCATGCTCGACGACGCAAAACCAGGCGCTGCAATCGTTGGCCCGTCATGCCCGCGCTCGTCGCGGGCATTCACGCAGCGACGGGCCGGCGACGTCGTCCGAAAATTACACGCGCTGGGCTGCATTATCTTGCCGTCGCGCCGCGGGACGGCGTGAATGGCCAGGCCGAGCCCGGCCAGAACGCGAGCAAGAGTTGGGACTTGGTTGCCCTGAATATTAACCCGCAATTTGCGGGTCGAGCTTGCCCGCCGCATAGAGCTTGGCCATCTCGGCGAGCGGGATCGGCTTGATCTTGGAGGCCTTGCCTGCCGCGCCGAACTCCTCGTAGCGCTGCTTGCAGACCTTCTTCATCGCCTCCTGCGCGGGCTTCAGATATTTGCGCGGGTCGAACTCGCCTTTGTTCTTCAACAGCGTCGCGCGGATCGCCGCCGTCATCGCGATGCGGCAGTCGGTGTCGATGTTGATCTTGCGCACGCCGAACTTGATACCGTGCTGAATTTCCTCGACCGGCACGCCCCAGGTCTGCGGCATCTCCCCGCCCGCCGCGTTGAAGGCGTCCTGCAGCTCCTGCGGCACGGAGGAGGAGCCGTGCATGACGAGATGCGTGCTCGGCAGCCGGCGGTGGATTTCCTCCACGACCTTCATCGCGAGGATGGCGCCGTCGGGCTTGCGCGAGAACTTGTAAGCCCCGTGCGAGGTGCCCATCGCGATGGCGAGCGCGTCGACCTTGGTCTTCGCGACGAAATCGACCGCCTGGCCGGGATCAGTCAAGAGCTGGTCATGCGAGAGCTTGCCCTCTGCGCCGTGACCGTCCTCCTTCTCGCCCTCCCCGGTCTCGAGCGAGCCGAGCACGCCCAACTCGCCCTCGACCGAGGCGCCGACCCAATGCGAGAGATCGACGACGTTCTTCGTCACGCGGACATTGTAATCATAATTCGCGGGGGTCTTGCCGTCGGCCTCGAGCGAGCCGTCCATCATGACCGAGGAGAAGCCGAAGCGGATCGCCGAGGCGCAGGTCGCTTCGCTATTGCCGTGGTCCTGATGCATGACGATCGGAATGTCGGGATACATGATCACGAGCGCCTCGATCATCTTGGCGAGCATCGTGTCATTGGCATAGGAGCGCGCGCCGCGCGAGGCCTGGATGATGACCGGCGCGTCAACGGAAGACGCCGCCTCCAGCACAGCCAGTCCCTGCTCCATGTTATTGATATTGAAGGCCGGAACGCCGTAATCGTGTTCGGCGGCGTGGTCGAGCAATTGGCGGAGCGTGACGAGGGCCATGAAGTTCTCTCCTGAACGGACCGGCGGCGGCCTGCGGAATCGCGGGATGCTTTACACGCTTCGGACCCGAAGCTCCAGAAGGGGGGCGGGTGAGGCGGCGCCATAGGCGTCCTCTCGGACGCCCGTCGAACAGGGCGGGCTATCGCGCCGTCCTTGACAACGGCCGACCGCTCGCCATGCTCGCCGCCATGGGATGTAATTCTTTCCAGAGTGTCCGGCTCATCGAGAACACGGCTGGCCATCGGGCCTAATCAGGAAGAACCCGTCATGACGCGCCGACTGCTCGCCCTGCTTCTCTTCCTCCTCGCGGCCGCGGGCCAAGCCTACGCGCTCGATAAGGTGAGCTTCGCCACCAATTGGCGCGCGCAGGCCGAGCATGGCGGCTTCTATCAGGCGGTCGCCGACGGAACCTACGCCCGCTACGGGCTCGACGTGCGCATTCTGCAGGGCGGACCGCAGATCAATGCGCGGCTTCTTCTCGCCGCTGGGCGCGTCGATTTCGCCATGGGCTCGAACCTCATCCAGACTTTTGACGCGGTGAGACAGAAAATCCCCGTCGTCGACGTCGCGAGCCTCTTTCAGATCGATCCGGTGATCTTGATGTCGCATCCGGGCATGGGCTACGACCGTTTCGAGGATCTGCCGAAAGCCCCAACGGCTTTTATCGCCAGCGATATGCTGGTTTCGGTCTATCAGTGGCTGAAGAAGGAGTATGGCTTCCGCGACGAGACGGTGAAGCCCTATGGCTTCAACCCGGCGCCCTTCATGGCCGACAAGAATTCGATCGAGCAGGGCTTTCTGACCTCGGAGCCTTATCAAATCGAGCGCCGGGGCGGCTTCAAGCCCAATGTCTTTCTGCTTGCCGATTATGGGTATGACAGCTATTCGACGATGATCGAGACTCGCGCCGAGACGATCGTCAAGGACCCCGATCTCGTGCAGCGCTTCGTCGACGCCACGATCCTCGGCTGGCGCAATTATTTATACGGCGACAACCGCGCCGCCAATGCGCTGATCAAGCGCGACAATCCCGAGATGACGGATGATCTCATCGCCTTCTCCATCGCCCAGATGAAGGAGAGAGGCATTGTCGATTCAGGGGACGCCAAGACGCGAGGGATCGGGATCATGACCGACGCGCGCGTAAAAAGTTTCTTCGACAAGATGGTCCAGGCGGGCGTCGTCCCGGCCGACCTGCCTTATCAGAAAGGCTACACGCTGCGCTTCATCGGCAAGGGCGTGGGGCTGGAGGAGGGAACGAAGTGAGCGATCCCGGCGACCTCGCAGACCTTGGAGAAATCGCCTATGGTCGCGCGATGACCTCACTGCCGCGCGTCGCGCTCTATCCCGGCTCCTTCGATCCCCTGACCTTTGGTCATCTCGACGTGATCCGCAAGGGCGCGGCGCTCTTCGACAAGATCATCATCGCCGTCGGCGCGCATCCGGGCAAGACGCCCCTGCTGTCGCTCGAGGAGCGGATCGCTTTGATCCTCGAAGCCTGCGCGATGCTCACGCTAGAGAAGCCCTGCCAGTTCGAGGCGCGCGCCTTCGAGGGACTTGCGGTCGAGGCGGCGCGGGGGCTTGGCGCTTCGGCGATCTTGCGGGGTTTGCGCGACGGCGCCGATTTCGACTATGAAATGAGCATGGCGGGGATGAACGCGGCGCTCGCGCCGGAGATCGGCACGGTGTTTCTTCCCGCCTCGCCCGAAGCGCGCCACATCAACGCGACGCTCGTGCGCCAGATTGCGAAGCTCGGCGGCGATCTCTTCGCCTTCGCGCCGGAAGCCTCGATCGCCGCGCTGAAAAGGGCCGTGGGCCGCTCATAACGATAAACACGAAAGACCCGGGAGGACAAATGACCATCGACCGCCGCCGTTTCGTCGCGGGCGCCGCCGGCGCCGCGACACTCGTCGCCTCCGGCGCCGCCCGCGCCGAGGACAAGCTCATCAATCTCGATACGGTCTATGGCCGCACCGTGATCAAGATGCGCCCGGACCTTGCGCCCAAGCACTGCGCACAGATCGAGAAGCTGGCTCGGGAGCATTTCTATGACGGGATCGTCTTCCACCGGGTGATCCCGGGCTTCATGGCGCAGACCGGCGACCCCACCGGCACGGGCATGGGCAAATCCAAGCTGCCGAACATTCCGGCAGAATTCTCCAAAGAGAAGTTTTTGCGCGGCGCGGTCGGCATGGCGCGCAGCCAGGAGCCGGACTCGGCGAACAGCCAGTTCTTCATCTGCCTCGCCCCGGCGCGCTACCTCGAGGAGCAATACACGGTCTGGGGCAATGTGATCTCCGGCATGGAGTTCATCGACAAGATCAAGCCCGGCGAGCCGCCGCCGAACCCGGACAAGATCGTTAAGCTCCGGATGGCCGACGACAACAGCTAAAGTTTAGGCCCCCTCCCCAGCCCTCCCCCGCTTTGCGGGAGAGGGGAGGACTCGGGGCTTTTGCAGGACTGGCGACACGCTTGCCGTTTCCCTCTCCCGCAAAGCGGGGGAGGGTGAGGGAGGGGGCGCTCGACCGACCGTCAAAGGAAATCGCATGTCAGAAGAAACCAACACGCTGAACCTCGAAACCACCCAAGGGCCGGTGACGATCAAGCTGCGCCCCGATCTTGCGCCGAACCACGTCGCGCGCGTCAAGCAGCTTGTCTCCGAGGGTTTCTACGACGGGATCGTCTTCCACCGCGTGATCGAGGGCTTCATGGCCCAGACCGGCTGTCCGCACGGCACGGGCACAGGCGGCTCAAAATATCCGAACCTCGGGCAGGAGTTTAATGCGGCGCCGCATGTGCGCGGGACCTGCTCGATGGCGCGCGCCTCGCACCCCGACACGGCCAATTCGCAATTCTTCATCTGCTTTACCGACGCGCGCTTCCTCGACCGGCAATATACGGTCTGGGGTGAGGTCACCGCCGGCATGGAGAATGTCGACAAGATCAAGCGCGGCGAGCCGGTGAAGGACCCGGACAAGATCGTCAAGGCGACGCTGAGCTGAAGCTCGATCGCGTCCTTCTTAAGCGGCCCCCCGCTGCGGCGGGCCGCTCCCGCTCTTTATGAATCTCCCTCAAGGAAATCTCCCGGCCGCCCATTGACAGCCGCCGGTCGCGCTCCTATCTCCCTCGCGTCGCTGTTGGCACTCCTCCGAGATGAGTGCCAACAGCGATTTCCGTTGACCCTTTGCTGGGCGCTCCACCCCGGGCGGCCTGGCGCATCGAAGGAAGATTGCAACATGGCGTTCCGTCCCCTGCACGACCGCGTCGTCGTCAAGCGGCTCGAAGGCGAAGAGAAGACCAAGGGCGGGATCATCATCCCCGACTCCGCCAAGGAAAAGCCCCAGGAAGGCAAGATCGTCGCCGTCGGCCCCGGCGCGCGCGACGAGAGCGGCAAGCTCGTCCCGCTCGACGTCAAGGCCGGCGACCGCATTCTCTTCGGCAAATGGTCTGGCACCGAGGTCAAGATCGACGGCGAGGACCTGCTCATCATGAAAGAGAGCGACATCCTCGGGATCGTCGGCTAATCCGCGCCCGGACATCAACCACAGACTTTCCCGTAACGGAGTGGACCCATCATGGCCGCCAAAGAAATTCGTTTCTCCTCGGACGCCCGCGACCGCATTCTGCGCGGCGTCGAGATCCTCAACAACGCAGTTAAGGTCACGCTCGGCCCGAAGGGTCGCAACGTCGTGATCGAGAAGAGCTTCGGCGCTCCGCGCATCACCAAGGACGGCGTCACCGTCGCCAAGGAGATCGAGCTCGCCGACAAGTTCGAGAATCTGGGCGCGCAGCTCGTGCGCGAGGTTGCGAGCAAGCAGAACGACCAGGCCGGCGACGGCACGACGACGGCGACCGTGCTCGCAGCGGCCATCGCCAAGGAAGGCGCCAAGGCCGTCGCGGCGGGGCTGAACCCGCTGGACCTCAAGCGCGGCATCGACCTCGGCGTCGAGGCGGTCGTCAACCACCTCAAGACCCACTCGAAGAAGGTCACCTCCAACGACGAGATCGCCCAGGTCGGCACGATCTCGGCCAACGGCGACAGCTTCATCGGCTCGGAGATCGCCAAGGCGGTGCAGAAGGTCGGCAATGAGGGCGTCATCACGGTCGAGGAGGCCAAGAGCCTGGAGACCGAGACGGTCATCGTCGAGGGCCTGCAGTTCGACCGCGGCTATCTCTCGCCCTACTTCATCACGAACGCCGAGCGTCTCGTCGCCGAGCTCGAGGATCCCTACATCCTGATCCACGAGAAGAAACTCTCGACGCTGCAGCCGCTTCTGCCGATCCTCGAGGCGGTCGTGCAGACGGGCAAGCCCCTGCTGATCATCGCCGAGGACGTCGAGGGCGAGGCCCTGGCGACGCTCGTCGTCAACAAGCTGCGCGGCGGCCTGAAGATCGCAGCCGTGAAGGCTCCGGGCTTCGGCGATCGCCGCAAGGCCATGCTCGAGGACATCGCGATCCTGACCGGCGGCGAGATGATCGCCGAGGATCTGGGCGTCAAGCTCGAGAACGTCACGCTCTCCCAACTCGGCAAGGCCAAGCGCGTCAAGATCGAGAAGGAGAACACGACGGTCATCGACGGCGCCGGCGCCAAGAAGGACATCGAAGGCCGCGTATCTCAGATCAAGAAGCAGATCGAGGAGACGACCTCCGACTACGATCGCGAAAAGCTGCAGGAGCGGCTCGCGAAGCTCGCCGGCGGCGTCGCGGTGATCCGCGTCGGCGGCGCGACCGAGGTCGAGGTCAAGGAAAAGAAGGACCGCGTCGACAACTCGCTGAACGCCACGCGCGCGGCGGTCGAAGAGGGCATCTCGCCCGGCGGCGGCGTCGCGCTGCTGCGCGCCATCCCGGCGCTCGACGAGGTCAAGACGGCCAATTCCGACCAGAAGACCGGCGTCGACATCGTGCGCAAGGCGATCCAATGGCCGGCGCGTCAGATCGTCGACAACGCCGGCGGCGACGGCGCCGTGGTGGTCGGCAAGATCATCGAGGGCAAGGAGTATGGCTTCGGTTTCGACGCGCAGAAGGGCGAATATGGCGATCTGATAAAGCTCGGCATCATCGACCCGACCAAGGTCGTCCGCACCGCGCTGCAGGACGCGGCCTCGATCGCCGGCCTCGTCATCACGACGGAAGCCACGATCGTCGACGCGCCGAAGAAGGAAACCCCCGCGATGCCGGGCGGCCACGGCGGCATGGGCGGGATGGATTTCTGATCCTCAACGCCGAGCAACGAAGTTTTAGCCCCGGGCGGAAACGCCCGGGGTTTTTCGTTGATAACGAGGTAACTTAAGCAGGCCGCGAGTGCTTTACCTGCAGATTTCTGACACACTAGCGGGCATGGCTCCCCAGCACCCTTGATAAAGGTCGGTGGCTGCAGAGCTTCCCACACGGGCCGCCCCGGCATCCTATTTCCCTTGGAGCACACAAGAAGAAGGGAAAATATATGTCAGCGAATGACGCGATTGTTCTCAAATCAAATTTCGAGGTGTGGAAACAAAGCAGGGAAGTTCCAGCTTCGGTCGAGGCTTGGTTATACTATGGAATAGAACAATTTGTAAAGTCGTATTCATTGGACGACGAAGAGATAATGGCTGGGATAACTGACGGCGGTAACGATGGAGGGGCGGACGCTATTTATTTCCTCGTTAATCAACGGCAATTGGTGGCGGAGGATACAGCTCTAGATGCGAAAGGTGTTTCGAAAGTTAAGCTTTTGATTTTCCAGTCAAAGACAAGTGGCGGATTTAAACCAACTGAAATCGAAAAATGGCTTGAGCTGACTGATGACTTTTTCGATTTGTCAAAATCCGCAACCAGCTTTGGTAAAAGGCACAATGATAAAGTAGTCCGAATCATGAGGACATGGAAGGAGAAATACCTGAAGCTTTCAAGCGGACTTCCTGATGTATCAGTTGAATATCTTTACATAACAGGCGACGATGTTGCCCCGAACTCATACACTCTAGATTCCGGCAACCGAGTGAAGGCGCGACTATCAAAGCACTTGCCTAAAGCGGCCTGCGAGGTAAGATACATTGGCGCAAAAGAGCTATGGGAGCAAGTTCAGAAAAGACCGCCTAAAGTCAAGAGTTTGGTTTGGGCGGAGCAGCCGATGCAGTCTATTGAGGGAACTGGGGGTTTGGTGCGGCTACGTGATTTCACAAGATTCATTCAAGATGAGCCTGGCGTGCTTGCTGAACGCATTTTTGAATCGAACGTGAGGGGATATAGGTCGGACTCAAATGTAAATAATGAAATAAAGGCATCTCTAAAAGATAGAAATGGACCACATTTTTGGTTATTGAACAACGGAATCACGGTTATCAGTACGAACGCAACTCAAGCCAGCCACCTACACTTAAACGTAACTGATCCTCAGATCGTAAATGGCCTCCAGACCTCCCGAGAGATATTTTCGTATTGTGATAGCTTGTCACAAGAAGAACTTTCGAACGAAGTGGGTATCCCCTTCACTGACCTCAACCGGGGTGCTATCTGGCGCGGATGGACGGTGACTCGCATCCCGTAGCCGGTATCGATTACCCTCGCACGTTCCAAGAGATCGACGAGTGGTTCCGAGACGATGAGGCGTGTCGGGAGTACATTCGACGCGTGCGCTGGCCGAAGGGCTTCGTCTGCCCGCATTGCGGCATGTGCGGCGCGCCTTGGGCGATGTCGGACAAACTGCTTCGCTGCCGCAGCTGTCACGCGCGCACGTCGCTCACCGCGGGGACGATTTTCGAGGGCACGCGCAAGCCGCTGCGGACCTGGTTCATGGCCATGTGGTTCGTGACGAGCCAGAAGAACGGCGTCAGCGCGCTCGGACTGCAGCGGGCGCTTGGGCTCGGCAGCTATGAGACGGCCTGGACTTGGCTGCACAAGCTGCGCCGGGCCATGGTGCGGCCTGGCCGCGACGCGCTCAGCGGAACGGTCGAGATCGACGAAACCTATGTTGGCGGCCCGGAAAAGGACAAAGGGGGCCGAGAGATCGAGTGCAAAGCCATTGTCGCGATTGCAGCCGAGGAGAGCGGCCAGGGCATCGGCCGCATCCGACTGCGCCGGATCGAGGACGTGTCGGCGGACAGCCTGCTGCCCTGGGACTGTCAGGAATCTTGTGTGCCGGGCCATAGTAGCACCGCTGGAGGCGGACTATGGCGATCAAGAAGGACACACTGGACCAACTTCTTTCGGGGCGCGATCCGAAGGAGGTATTTTCCAAGGACGGGCTTTTCGACGAGCTGAAGAAAGCTCTGGCCGAACGGGTTCTCAACGCCGAGCTGGACGATCATCTTGAAGGCGAGGCGGCGGCGGGCAAAGCCAATCACCGCAACGGCTATTCGAAGAAGACCGTGCTGACCGAGACGTCGAAAATCGACATTAAGGTTCCGCGCGACCGGGAGGGGAGCTTCGATCCGAGGCTGATCGCGCGCTATCAGCGGCGTTTTCCGGGCTTCGACGAGAAGATCGTGTCGATGTATGCGCGCGGCATGACGGTGCGCGAGATCCAGGGGCATCTGCTTGAACTTTATGGACTTGAGGTCTCGCCGGACCTGATCTCGACGGTCACCGACGCGGTTCTGGAGACGGTCGCCGAATGGCAAAATCGTCCGCTCGAGGCAATGTATCCCCTGGTTTTCTTCGACGCGCTGCGCGTCAAAATCCGTGACGAAGGCCTGGTGCGCAACAAGGCGGTTTATGTCGCGCTGGGCGTCACGCCGGACGGAACCAAGGACATTCTGGGCCTTTGGATCGAAACCTCGGAAGGCGCCAAATTCTGGCTGCGGGTGATGAACGAGCTGAAAAACCGCGGCGTCGAGGATGTGCTTATCGCCGTCGTCGACGGCTTGAAGGGCTTTCCGGAGGCGATCAACGCGGTTTTCCCACAGACGGTCGTGCAGACCTGCATCGTCCATCTCATTAGAAACGCGATGGACTTCGCCTCGTGGAAAGACCGCAGGGCTATCGCCGCCGAACTGAAGAAAATCTACCGGGCGAAAGACGCCGACGCCGGCAAAGAGGCCCTTGACGCTTTCGACGCCGGTCCTTGGGGCAGGAAATATCCCTCGATCGCCCAGAGCTGGCGGCGAAACTGGGAACAGGTCATTCCCTTTTTCGCCTTTCCCGAGGCGGTGCGCCGGATCATCTACACCACGAACGCCATAGAATCCTTGAATGCAAAACTGCGGCGCGCCGTGCGGACGCGCGGACATTTTCCAACCGACGACGCCGCGATGAAACTGCTGTATCTCGTCTTGCGCCAAGTCGCGGGAGAATGGAAAATGCCGCCGCGCGAATGGTGCGAGGCCAAAACGCAATTCGCCATCATGTTCGACGAAAGGTTCGTCACAGCGTGATGGTCAACCCGGCCCCGCACACAAAATTTCGGACACTCCCTGCTGCTGCCCTTCGTTCGCAACGCGGTCGTGTCCGGAGCCACCATCCACACCGATGGCTGGAGAGGTTATGCCAGGCTCGAAGCAGCCGGCTACAAGCACAAGGTCAGCGTCATCAGCGCCGGTTCCGATCCCGCGCACGAGGTCATGCCGCGCGTGCACAAGGTCGCCTCGCTCTTGAAGCGCTGGCTCCTCGGCACGCATCAGGGCGGCGTTCAGCGCCAGCATCTCGACTACTACCTCGACGAGTTCACCTTCCGCTTCAACCGCCGACGCTCGAATGCCAGGGGCCTTCTGTTCCACAGACTCGTTGAGCAAGCCGTCGCCATCGACCCAGCGCCCTACCGCTCCATCATAGGAAAACCAACAAATCCAACCGATTCCGCAGCCTCAGGTCAGTGAAGGGGATACCCAATTCGAACGATAACCGCACTGTAATGGTGCGAGTTATCCAGACGGATGATGCGCAATTGCAGGACACAATTATTCGTGCGACGAATAGTCAAAATAGAATGGCTGCTTCCTCGTTGAGAATGACCGACCAAATTCATCGAAATATAGAGGAGTTTTTCAAAAAGTTTGATCTGTTTTATCACAGGAGAAAGGGTTTTTACAAGGATCAAGCTCGGCCAATCACCAAGATTGTCAGCGCTAATGATATAGTTCAGGCTATCGTATCGATACTTATTCAAAAACCAAACGATGCCAGGGCCAGGCCGGGCGATTATTTCAAGGACGAAGCGAGTTATGCCAAGGTGTTCGCGGACGATAAAATCACTCTGGAGGCCTATCTTGTCTGCGTTGAAATCGTAAGAAGGGTTGAAAAATACTTTGAAACACATCAATCGGACTCTTCGATTAGGCGGAATCTAAAATTTTATGTCTCCGCTTTCCTGGCAAGAGACATCACAAGAATGGCACGACCTGTCGCCGCTAAACTGCCAGCTGTCAGCGTCGTACAATCGCTTAGCGACAATGAGATAGAGGACTGCCTCAAACGTATTAAGAGGATTTTTGCGCCCTTGGCGAAATCAGCAGATGCAGATACCGTTGCTCGCGGTCCCGAATTGCTAAAGCGATTAGATGCCCAATACAAACGGAGAGGAAAGCAAATCGAAGGCAGAAAGGCGAGAGACAGAGCCCACAACGATAGGGCGCCATCCAAAAGCAGGAACACTAAAAAGAAGTCGGCCGGAGCGCAGAAAGCCTCGATAAAGCGGAAGAGGCCCCGACGTGCTTGAGGCTCTTGCCAGCACGCCCTATGACTCAATGCAGCGTCCGCTTAGCATCGTTGAACTCGCCTGGTGCCAGCGCACAATCGCCCTCATGGATCAATGACGCGCTGCCGCTGAGCGAGGCGGGCGTTTTACACCTGTCTTATTCTCACCGAACAGCGCGGCCTACGCACGATTACTTCACCAGGACCGTATTTTTCTGCTGATCCCAATTGGGCAGCGTCGCAATGAAATAGCCCGCCACTGCGACGAAGATGACGAAGATACCCGTATAGCCCAGGGTGCGGACGATGTGCTGGTTCATGGCTTTCCTTTGTCTGCCCTCGCGAAAGGCTTCTCGAATTCCGACGGTCAACCGAGCTTTGCCCGCGAGCGCGTGTCGATTCCGGTCGAATTTGGTGTGCATGCGAGCTTGCGGCAACTGTCGTCTTTGACGCAGGCCGCCGATGCAAGGCTGCGCTGTCGCTTCGTGCGCCGGACGCCCCATATCTCTCGCAATCCCATCTCTGCTGAATATAGGAGCTCCCATGGACGCCGCCCGCAAGCCCAAAGATCAGCCTATACCCTGCGCGCATATTCGCGCCTGTGACAACGTCACCGGCAAGCAGGGGCTCAGCTTCAAGCCCGGCATTTCCGCACAAAGCGTCGGCGCCACGGGCATCTACCTTGAGCTTCTCACGATCCCGCCCGGCGCGCGCGCCAAGGCGCACAAGCATGTCTCGCACGAGACGGCGATCTATATGATCTCGGGCGAGGCGACGACCTATTATGGCGAGCGGCTCGAAAACAAGGTTGAGACCCGCGCCGGCGACTTCGTCTATGTCGGCGCGAATGTCCCGCATCTTCCCGTCAACACGGGGAGCGAGCCCGCGGTCGCCGTCGTGGCGCGCACCGACCCCAATGAGCAGGAAAGCGTCGAGCTCCTGCCGCATCTCGACGCGCTCGTGCCCTGATCTTCGCGCCGCTCAGGCCGAAATATGCACCGCGAGCCAAACTGTCGGCGCTTCGGCGTCGGTCCAATCGACGCGATGGCGAGCGTGGGCGGGGATTTCGAGCCAGTCGCCCGGGCCAAGCAGGCGCGGCTCGGGCTCGCTTTCGAAGCGCAATGCGGCGAGGCCGCTGAGAACGACGACCCATTCGGTCCACGCCTGGTCGTACCAGAAGCCCGGCGGGCTCGCCTGACCGGTCGAGACGATCCGCTCGATGCACGTCCCCGCTTTTTGAGCGAGGATGGCGATCTCTTCCTGCGCCGCCTGCGCGGCGAGGTTCGTGAAGAGATTTCCGCGCTTGATCATGCTTCTCTCCCCCGGCGGGCGCATTTCGTCGCGGAGGCTGTGGCTTCCCCCTGGGCGTCGCGGCTGTTAAGAGACGCTTTCGGCCCTAGAGCGAATTCCGCAAAAGTTGATCGGCTTTCGCGATCAGAATTCGCTCCAGGTTGTGGACTTGGCGCGATTTCTTGCCGCTCGAACGGTTCCGTTCTAGGGACAAGCGCGCTAGCCGCCCCGCCGCCAACCTCTAGACGCTCGAGACCCATGGCCGCCCTTCCCGATTTCTCCCAAATCCCCTTCACGCCGGCAAAGGCCCTTCCGCCAGCGCCTACGCCGCGGCGCTGGATGACGCCGGAGGGGATCGAGGTTAAGAACCTCTACTCGAGCGCGGACACGGCCGGCCTCGACTTCCCGCACTCCTATCCCGGCCTCGCGCCCTTCGTGCGCGGACCCTATCCGACCATGTATGTCGCGCAGCCCTGGACGATCCGACAATATGCCGGCTTCTCCACGGCCGAGGACTCCAACGCCTTCTATCGGCGCAATCTTGCCGCAGGGCAGATGGGGCTTTCCGTCGCCTTCGATCTCGCGACGCATCGCGGCTATGACTCCGACCACCCGCGCGTTGCCGGCGACGTCGGCATGGCGGGCGTCGCGATCGACTCGATCTTCGACATGCGCACGCTCTTCGACGGCATCCCGCTCGACAAAATGAGCGTGTCGATGACGATGAACGGCGCGGTGCTCCCGGTTCTCGCGCTCTTCATCGTCGCAGCGGAAGAGCAGGGCGTCTCGGCCGATAAGCTCACCGGCACAATCCAAAACGACATCTTAAAAGAATTCATGGTGCGCAACACTTACATCTATCCGCCCGCTCCCTCGATGCGCATCGTCTCCGACATCTTCGCATACGCCAGCAAGCATATGCCGAAGTTCAACTCGATCTCGATCTCCGGCTATCACATGCAGGAGGCGGGCGCGTCCGCGGATCTCGAGCTCGGCTACACGCTCGCCGACGGCGTGGAATATGTGCGCGCCGGGATGGCCGCGGGGCTCGACATCGACGCCTTCGCGCCGCGCCTCTCCTTCTTCTTCGCCATCGGCATGAATTTCTTCATGGAGGTGGCGAAGCTGCGGGCCGCCCGCCTCTTGTGGGGCCGGCTGATGAAGGATCTGGGCGCAAAGTCCGAGAAGAGCCTGACGCTGCGCACCCATTGCCAGACGTCCGGCTGGTCGCTCACCGCGCAAGACGTCTATGTGAATTCGACCCGCACCTGCATCGAGGCGATGGCCGCGACGCAGGGCCACACGCAATCGCTTCACACCAACGCGCTCGACGAGGCACTCGCCTTGCCGACCGACTTCTCGGCGCGCATCGCGCGCAACACGCAACTCGTCCTGCAGCAGGAAAGCGGCACGACGCGCGTCATCGATCCCTGGGGCGGCTCCTATTATGTCGAGCGGCTGACGGCCGAGCTCGCCAAGCGAGCGCTGGTTCATATCGAGGAGATTGAGAAATTAGGCGGCATGGCCAAGGCCATCGCCGCCGGCGTGCCGAAACAGCGCATCGAGGAGGCGGCCGCAAAGACGCAAGCGCGCATCGATACGGGCCAGCAGGTCGTCGTCGGCGTGAACAAATATCAGCCGACGGACGACATCGCCCCCGACGTGCTGAAGATCGACAACTCCGCCGTGCGCGCCGCACAGCTCGCGAAACTCGAACGCCTGCGCGCCGAGCGGGACGAAGCGAAGACCCAGGCCGCGCTCGACGCGCTGACGGAGGGCGCGACGTCAGGCGCCAATCTACTCGATCTCGCCGTGAAGGCGGCGCGCGCAAAAGCCAGCGTTGGCGAAATCTCCTATGCGCTCGAGAAGGTTTTCTCGCGCCACAAGCCCAAGGCCAATGTGATCTCGGGGGTCTACGCGCGCGAAGCCGGGATCGACACCCCGGTCGTGACGCGCATCAAGGGCATGACCCAGGCCTTCGAGGAGAATGAGAAGCGCAAGCCCAGAATTCTCGTCGCCAAAATGGGGCAGGACGGGCACGACCGCGGCCAAAAGGTGATCGCCTCGGCCTTCGCGGATCTGGGCTTCGACGTTGTCATCGGCGACCTCTTTGCGACGCCGGACGAGGTCGCAAAAAGGGCGGCCGAGGCGAATGTCCATGTCGTCGGCGTCTCGACGATGACGGCGGGCCATCTGACGCTGACGCCGCAACTGCGCGACGCGCTCAAGAACGCCGGACGCGACGACATCATGATGGTCGTCGGCGGCGTGATCCCCAAGCAGGATTTCGATGCGCTTTACGAGGCCGGCGCGAGCGCGATCTTTCCGCCCGGCACGAACATTCCCGAGGCCGCGGAAAAGCTGCTGGAGGAGCTCAACATTCGGCTTGGCTACGCGCAGCGGCAGCCGCGCTAGCAACGGCGGCCTTCGTCAACAGCGCGAGACAAGCCCCTTCAAGTCCGTTTGGCGGTAGGACCCGCGCGAAGTCCTCACTTGCTTTTTCCGGGCGCGTTTTTAGCTGCGGCGCCGGCCTCCGTGCCAGGCGCCGCTTCCATTCCCGGCGCCCCGGCTGCGGCGTCGCTCTGTAACGCCGGACGACCGGCGACAAAGGGATTCTCCTTCTGTACGACGGTCGAGGGTTCAACCGGAGTTCCGACGGCCGGTCCGCTCGTGTCGCCTTTCGAGCGCGGCTCCTCAGCGGCTCCTGCAGCGCTGCTGAAGACGACGGACGAGACGAGGAGCACAAGAATCTTGTTCGCTTTCATGCGCATTCTCCGTATGCGATTGAATGACGGCTCTTCATCCACTCGCCAGTTGCCGTTTCGCTTCGAACAGATAGAGGCACGCCGAGCATTGGCAACCAACGCGGATCAAGACGCTCGTCGTGCGACGCGCCCAAGGTGGCGCTGACAAGTGAGAAGGAGCCGCGTGCGCAAGCTCGGCTTTCTCTGCGCGTATCGCTCGGACGTTGCGTTCGAGCGATAGAGCGCTAGGACCGACGACTCTTCTCGACTTTTTCCTTCAGTCCAACGGAGGGCCTGAAGTTCAGAGTCTTGCGTGAGCGCAGAGGCGCGCCTCCTGCTGCGAGAGGATCGCGGGCCTGACGGTTTGCTCTCCGGCGCACGACGAACGTTCCGAATTCATGCAACTTCACGCATTCCTCTCGCTTCGACAGCGCGTCGGCGATTTCCTGCAAAGCACATTCGAAAATTCGCTGCGCTTCACGCCGCGATAGCGCCGGCACGCGCTTCATGATGGCGGTGGCGATATCGTAACGCGTCACCGTTCGGGAGGTCTTCTCTGACGTTGTGGAGGCGTTTGGAGATTCTGATCGTATGCGCAGGGGTAAGTTCTCGGTGTGCATCACGGATGCTCCGTTCGCTGGACAAATTGCGGTATGGCGCGCTGCTTCGCTTGTTTTCGGCGGCAGCGGCGCCGAGGCGGCTTAGAAGCCGGACTCGAGCTGAGCGACGCGGCTTGGAAAGACGGACGCCGCGGATGAGGTTTCCGAGGCCAGCGCCGCAATGACGCCGAGCGCGACGAGCACGATGAGAAGCCGGCGTAACATCGAGTGCGTGAGCATGAGGTGATCTCCCTTCGCCTTCTTGCGAGGCGTCACGAAGATGCCCTGCCGGCTCGCGCGACGGCGTGCGGCTCCGCACGCGACTCGACTGCGTCGCCCTGGACCTGTGCGCTAACGCACCTATGACTGCGTTGCGGGAGAATCTCGAATTGACGCATTGAGCTCGCCCTGCAATCCAAACGGGCTGCGCCGCTCCGCAAGCGGCTTGAGCGCCGCGCCGGACGAGGGAAAGGAAAAGCAGATGGATTTGCCGTCGATCGATCCGTTGATCGCGCTTGGGGTCGTCCTGTCGACCGCCGTCACCGACGCCGTCTACGTGTTCTTCAACGCGGCCGTCGTCGCGCGGCGCCGCATCGCCGCGGCAAGCTGGAGTAGCGTCTGGTATCTGCTCTCCGCCTTTGCGGTGATCAGCTACACGTCCAATTGGGCCTATGTGCTCTTTGCCGCGCTCGGCTCGTGGGTGGGCGGCTATTTGTCGATCACGGCCCTCGAGCGCATCGCGCCGGCGCGGTCCAAGCCAGACGCCTGAGCCTAAGCTCGCCGCTTTCGCGAGACAGTCCGCATCGTGACGAGCTCCTCAGCGAGCGTCGGATGCAGCGCCATCGTCGCGTCGAAATCGGCCTTGGTCGCGCCCATCCGCAGCGCAATCGCCAGAAGCTGGGCCATTTCCGCCGACTGCGGCCCGAGGAGATGGGCGCCGAGCACACGCCCGCCCTCCGCCGCGACGATGAGCTTCATATAGGCTTTCGTCGCGCGCCCGGTGAGCGGCGCCTGCATCGGCCGGAACTCCGCTTCATAAATGTCGAGCGCCCCGAAACGGCGCACGGCCTCCTCCTCCGTAAGACCGACCGTGCCGATCTCCGGCGTCGAGAAGACGGCGGTCGGCGTGAAGTCGTAGTCGACCGGCGGCGCGCCTCCGCCAAACAGCCGGTCGGCGAGCGCATGGCCCTCGCGGATCGCGACCGGCGTCAGATTGAGCCGATCGGTGACGTCGCCGACGGCGTGGATCGAAGCGACGCTGCTCTGCGAGGCGGCGTCCACGACGATCGCGCCATGTTGAGAATGCCGCACGCCGGCGGCCTCGAGCCCGAGCCCTGCAGTTGCGGGCCTTCTGCCGGTCGCCGCCATCACGACGTCCGCTTCGAGCGAGCTGCCGTCTTCGAACCGCGCGCGAATCGCGGCGCCCGTCTTTTCAAGCAAAGCGAGCTTCGCGAAGGGGAAGAGCTCGATCCCCGCTTCGGCGAGGGCCGCCGCAAGCCGCGAGCGCAAATCCTCGTCGAACCCGCGCAGCGGCAAATCGGCGCGATAATAGAGCGCGACCTTCGCGCCGAGCCGCGCAAAGATCGTGGCGAATTCGACGGCGATATAGCCCGCGCCCAGGATCAACAGCCGCTTTGGAAAGACAGGCAGATCGAAGATTTCGTTCGAGGTGAGCGCAAGCTCGATTCCTGGAACCTGCGGCGCAAGCGCCGGCGCGCCGCCGGTCGCGACAAGTATGTGACGCGCGCGCAAGATGCGGCCGTCGGACAGGCGGACGGCCTGCGGACCTTGAAGCGTCGCGCGCATTGGAAAGATCGCGACGCCGGCTTTCTCGAGGTTCGCCAGATAGATGCCTTCGAGCCGCGTGATCTCGCGCTCCTTCGCGGTGACGAGCCTCGTCCAATCGAATTCGGTCTCGCCGACGCTCCAGCCGAAGCCTCTCGCGTCCTCGAAATCGTCGGCGTAGCGCGAGGCCATCACGTAGAGCTTCTTCGGGACACAGCCGCGGATGACGCAAGTGCCGCCAAAACGAGAGCTTTCGGCGATCGCGACGTTCGCGCCGTGCCCCGCGGCGATGCGCGCGGCGCGCACGCCCCCGGAGCCCGCCCCGATCACGAAGAAGTCGAAGTCGAAATCCGCCATGCGATCTGCATCACCCTGGACGCCGCTGGCGCGCTCGCTCAAGCGCGGTTCAAACGTCGAGGGGGTGCATAGCGGGAATTTGGGCCAACTCAAAGCTCTCCTTCGGTCGCGCATCGAGAGACGTCTCGGGCCGCGCGACCGGGTCGCGCGACCTCGCCGGACCGAGATTACCCTGACGGCGCGATCAACTCTCGTTCGAGCCCGTCGACCCCGTCGGAGATCGCATTGCGCACGAGGTCGCGCACCGGGGCCTCATTTTCGGGCGCCGACTCGAACCGTACGGTCCAGACGAGGCGGCTTGCGCCAGGGCCGACGTCAAAGACCTCCACCGTGCCGAAATAATCGCTGACAGGGAACGGCAGATGGGTGCGGTGATAGCGCAGGCGCCTCTGTTCGGCCGCGATCTCGACGATGCGATCGCGCATTTCGCCCGCGCCGTCGGCGAGGGTCATCACACGCAGCGCGCCTTCGCCCTCGCCTTCGACCCGACAGGCGTCGATGATCGGGAACCAGCGGTCGAGACCGCCGATCGCCTCGACCGCCGCCCACACACTTTCGGCCGGCGCGCGCAAATTCTTGTCGATGATGACGGTCGTGGTCATTGGCGCAGCTGCTCCCCTGCCTGCTTAATCAATTTTTGCGCAACGTAATCGGCCGCGCGTCGCCAGGCCTGATCGTCGTCGCCTCGAAAGCTCAAGGGACGCTCGTCGAGAAGGCGATTCGCATCGACATCGACCAATTCGACGCGGCCCCATTGCACGAGCGTGCTCATCTTGTGCAGACCGCCAAAGAGCATCAGCTTCGCCCCGGCCTGGCGCGCCATGGCGAAAAGTTCTTCCGGCGCATAATTTTTCGCCGAACAGGGCGTAGCCGGACAGCGAGCGGCGACGACGCGATAAGCGCCGCTGTCGGCGAGCGCGGCGCGGATGCGCGCCGTGAACTCGTTGACCCGCGCGCGATGGATCGCCGTCTGGTCTTGTGGCTCGCCAGAGCTGTCGGAGTAGTCGAAGTCGAGCACAGCGATCGATATGAGGGGCTCCGAGGCGTCGGCGCGCACGGCGACGACGGCAAGCGCCAAGCTCAGCGCGGCGGCATTGCGAAAGCGTCTCAATTGCTCCTCCATCCTCACAGGCTTTTCCAAGCGGCTTCGACGATGAGCCAGGCGGCGCCGAGAAAGCCCAGCGTCGTCGCAGAAAAGCTCACGATTGCGGGAATAGGAAAGCCTTCCTCGGACGGCGCGGGCGCCCGCCCGCGCAGGCCGCGCATCACGAAGGCGAAGGGGTTGAAGAAGGCGCCGAAGCAAAGACAGACGACGATCGGCAGCGGCGGCTGAATTGAATATTGCCTGAAAGCCACAAAGAACAGGAACAAAAACTGCGCCATCATCAGATAGTCGACATGGCCGCGAACGATGTCGTTTCGATCCGCAAGGCGGCTCGAAAGCGCGCCGCCCGGATAAAACAGCGTGATCCCCAAGACCCAGGCGAGGACCATAGCGAGAAAGAGCAGGAATGCGGCGAAGACGCCGAGCATGAACAGGGCTGAATGCAATTTCTCGTCTCCTTGCGCTGAGGGACTTGCGGTCGCGTGGCCTATCGCTAGCTTGCTTCGCTCTCCCGCCCGCGCAAAGTCGAGGCGGCGCGATATCTCATGGGCATTTTGCCCGATGTTTAAAGGCGGCATTGGCCAGCCCGAGAAAACTGTTTAGCTTTGCGGACGAAGGGAGCAGGAGCATGCCGATCATCGCGCAGTCCATTTTGCGCCTTGTTTGCGTCGCCGCCCTTTGTCTCGCCGCGACGACGCTGTGGGTCGTCGACTCCGCGCACCAGTCGATCGTTGAGGCGACGGCGGCCTCCGCCGAGCGCGTCGCCGGCCAGCTCGAAAACCTCTATTGGCGCGAGTTGCTGTGGCGGGGCAGTCTGCGAAAGACCCCTATTTTGCCGGTCCCCGAGTGGGAGACGCTGGAGACGCTGAAGCTCATATCCCCGGGCGTATGTGTCGATTTCGCGCCGGGCGCCGCGCCTAGGAAACGCCTGTGCAGTCAAATCGAGGGCGTCGGCGCTGCGGCGCCGGATTGGTTCTCGCGGGCTTTCGTCGCCTGGTTCGGGCCTCCGCCGCAAGTCTCGCGATTCATGACTGTGCGGCAGCAGGACGCCGGCGCCCTCACCGTTCAGGCCAACAGTCAAGCCGCCGTACGCCTCGCCTGGCGCGAAGCTTCGGTCGTGCTGCGCGTCGCGGCGTTGATGGTGATCGCCATCGTTCTCTTCGGGGCGCTCGCCCTCGGCCATCTGCTCGCTCCCACCCGGGTGATCGTCGCAAGCTTGCGGCGACTGGAATGCGGCGATTACGGCGCGTCGCTCCCGGCCTTTGGCGCTGCGGAGTTCGGGCTCATCGCCCGCGCCGTCGACGATCTTGCGCGCCGCCTCTCGGCAGTCACCGAGGAGCGCATCGCACTGACCAACCGCCTTTTCGAGGTGCAGGAGGAGGAGCGGCGCGCGCTGGCGCGCGATCTGCACGACGAATTCGGCCAGAATCTCACGGCCGTCACGGCCTTTGCCGCCTCGATCGAGGCGGGAGCGGAGGACCGGCCCGACCTCGCCGAAGATGCGCGCGCCATCTCGCGCCTTGCGCGCGGCATGCGTGCGACCTTGCGCCAAGCGCTGGCTCGTCTGCGCGCGCAAGAGCTTGAGGAACTGGGTCTCGAGGCGTCGCTGGCGCGTCTCGTCGCCGGCTGGAGCGCCCAGGGCGGACGCGGCCCCGCCTTCAGGCTCGATGTCAGCGGCGATCTCGGGGGGCTGCCCGACGGCGTGGCGATCGGCGTCTATCGCGTCGCGCAGGAGTGCTTGACCAACGCCGCGCGCCATGGCCGTCCGAGCGAAGTCCGCCTCAGCGTCGCGCGCATCGCGACGGCGAACGGCGGCGTGACGCTCAGCGTCGAGGACGACGGCGGCGGCCATGCGAGCCGGGTCCTGGCCGAGCCCGGGGGCGGGGTGCTCGGCATGCGCGAGCGCGTCGCCGCCCTGGGCGGAAATCTTCGCATCGCCGAAGCGCCGCACGGCGTGCGCGTCGAGGCTTACATTCCGCTGCGCGAGGCGGCGTGAGCGATCTCTCCATTCTGCTCGTCGACGACCATCCGATCGTGCGCGAGGGCTATCGCCGACTTCTTGAGCGCCGGCCCGGCTACCGGGTGGTGGCCGAGGCCGGCGACGCGGCTGCGGCCTACGAGGCCTATCGCAAATTCACACCCGACGTGACGATCATGGATCTCGCTCTCCCGGGCGCCGGCGGGCTTGAGGCGCTGCGTCACATCAGGCAATGGGACAAGCGCGCCCGCGTGCTGATCTTCTCGATGCACAGCGGAGCCGCCTTCGCGCTGAAGGCCTTCGAGGCCGGGGCGATGGGATATGTGACGAAGAGCAGCGACGCGGCCGAGCTGCTCCGCGCCGTGGCTTGCATCGCTGCGGCGGCGCCGGGCGCGCGGCCGCTGGCGCTCAGCGACGACATCGCGCGCGAGGTCGCCGCGGAGCGACTCGCGGGCAAGACCTCGCCGATCGACGCACTGGCGCCGCGTGAAACAGAAATCCTGCGGCTCGTCGCGACCGGCATGACGACGCAAGCCATCGCCGAGGCTCTGTGTCTCAGCCCGAAAACCGTTCAGAACTACACCTATCAAATCAAGGCGAAACTCGGCGTCGAGACCGACGCGCATCTCGTCTGGGCGGCCTTGCGCGCCGGGCTTATCGCTTGGGCATAAGCGGGAGGCGGTCGGAGCGACCCCCTCGAGCGCGTCATTGCGGCGCCCCTGGTGTCGGGGGCCACGCCTCCCCCGCCTCGCGCGAGGAAACGCTGTGCCCCCGGGGCGCCTCAATTCGGGCTGCGCCGCGCTCTTCGCCGGCCACGCGGAAGGAAGTCGGCGCTCTCCCGGACTGCCTTTTTCGGCCGACGGTTCGATCCTTAATGCGCGTAGGCGAGCGAGCCGCAAATGCGGCGATCGTGCAAAGCCACCGGCAGGACCCGGTGTTCCGCCTCCGAACTCTCTTCGGCGGCGAGCGCCGGCTCCAGCAGACGCGCGAGGCCGCGCAGGATGGGCTGATCGGCGCCGGCGATTTCGCACGAAAGGGCCCGCATCGCCTCGCCGTCGGCGCGCCTCGCGAATTCCTGGACGATGACCGCGACGAATCCGCCCACTTCCATGCCTTTTTGGTCCGCGGCGGCAGCGACGCGCTCCGCAAAGGCTCCGCCAATGCAAAACACCGCCGCTTTCGCGACATGGGCGTTGGAGCAGGAATGGATCATGTCTGCGATCACCATGAGACCCTCCGCTTTACGTCAGTTCTGCGCCTCTCCGATCGACTTGAGCGTTTCGCTCTTCGCTTCGTTGCGCCCCTCAGGCAAGCCTGGGGCGGGTTCCGGCGCGGCCAGGGCCGCCGGCAAAGAAATGCTCACGCTTGGAACTCTTACGCAAAAAGCTCGCCGGGACGGACGAAATCCCGGCGGGCAAGGCACCTCGTCATGCGCGGATGGCGCCGTGAAAGGCTTTCCACGCACCCCTTCAACGCGCACGCGTCAGAGTCGGTTCCGTCGACTGCGAATATTTCTATTGTGCGCCGCGCAATCGCTCAGGGCATTGGTTACCAAGAACCTATATTTTGCATGGATTTCCAAGGTTCTTCCGGCTCAAGCGCCGAACCGCGCTGCAGCAATTCAACGGAAATATTATCCGGCGTTCGCACAAACGCCATACGACCGTCACGCGGAGGGCGATTGATCGTTGTTCCCTGCTTGGAGAGCTTCGAACAGATGTCATATATATTGTCGACGGCGAAGGCCAAATGACCGAAATTGCGTCCTCCGCTATAGACTTCCTTGTCCCAATTAAAGGTCAGCTCGATCATCGGCGCGCCATTGGCGCGCGCCGCCGCCGCATCTTCGGGCGCCGCCAGGTAAATCAGCGTGTAGCGACCCTTCTCGTCGTCGAGGCGACGAATCTCCTCCAGGCCCAGGCCGCCGCAAAAAAAGGCGAGAGACGCCTCGACATCGGACACTCTGACCATTGTGTGCAAATAGCGCATCGCCGCCCCCTAATTTGAGCGCTTCAGAAGCGAACGAGCCGAGAACTCCGACGAAGACCGACGGCCGCCCGCGCGTTTGTCAAAATTTAACCCTATTTGCCGGCTTCCGCTATGGAGGCGGCGCATGCGCCTTTTTGCGTCGCGCCGCCGATCGTGGGACCGGCGTTACGGCGGAGGAAAGCCATGCCGGTTCTGGAGCAAAAGCGCCTCCTGGAGGCTTGTCGCGCGCTCGGCGAGGTCGTCGGCGGACAGCCGATGCTGCCGCCGCTCATTCGCGACGCGGGCGAAGGGGACGGGAGCGGAGGGACGGTTCATTATCCCGCCGCCGGCGACGCCCGGATCCGCTTCGAGACGCGCTTCGATAAGGCCTATGTCAATCGGCATGAATTCCCGCTCAAGCGCCTGCCGCTGCTGATCGAATGCGCTTTATGCGACGGCGAGCGCCGGCCGCAGGCGAAGGCGCTGGACGAGCAGGAGAAGTTCGCGCTGCTCTGCGCCTTCTTCCTCGCGGCGCAGACCCCGATCGGGGTCGAGCCCATCGAGGACGGCGGGGAATACCGGTTAAGCTTGAGGCTCTCGCCCACTTTCGTCGTCGAGTGGCGCGAGGCCTTCGAGCCTGCGGCTCTCGAATCTTGCGAAACGCTTTGCCGGCGGGTGGCCGCAAGCCTTTGGGACAAGTCGCGCGAGTTCTTCGCCAATGAGCGCATCGGCGTGGCCGTCTGGAGCCTGCGCGCGGCGCAAGAGCTTCTCGGCGCGCCGAGGCTTTCCCCCAGGGCGATCGAAGACTTCGTCGCCGCCTCGCTCGCCGAGAGTCGGAAGGATCGCGACGAGAGGCCCGCTCCGCCGGTGGCGCAAAGTCGGGCGGAGGCGTTGGCGCTGATGATCTCGCCGGCCTCAGAGCCCGCGGCGATGCAAGTCGCCACGCCGCCCGCGCCGCTGGACGAGGCGCGAAAAGCCGTTCCTGCTCCCGCCGCGGATCGAAAAGTCGCTCACAGGGGAGGGGCTGGGCGCGGCGTCGCGACCGGATTGTTCGCCGCGCTCATCCCGCTCACGCTCATGGTCAGCGTGGGCGCCTTCATGACCGTCTATCGCAAGGGAGAGGCCGAGGCGCCGCGCGTCGAGGCGACCAATGCGCCGGTCGCGCCGCCCCCCGCCGCCGCCGCGCCGGAGGCGAAAGAGCCCGTCGCCGCGACCGAGCCCACGCCGTCGCCCGCCGCGGCCGAGCAAAAGCCGGCCCAAAGCGCCGCGGCCACGAAGCCGGCCGCCGCGCCCAAGCCCTTCGCGCGGCGCGCGGCGCGCGCGCAGGCGAAGTCGCGCCACGCGCGAAACCCCTTCACAGCGGTCGGACGCGCCGTCGGCCGGTTCACGACGGACGTCTGGGACGGGCTGTCGTCCATCCCGCGGCGCTTCGGCGGGTATTCATATTATCAGGACTATTGAGCCGTTATAGTCGTCGCCACGAGCCCTTCCCGACGCCGAGAGGGATCAAAGCCTCGCCGTAGCCCTCAGCTCGACGCGCGTCCCGCAGCCTGCTCCGCCCAAGACGATGAACGCAATCGACGACGCAGGGCGGCCGACCGCCTCACGCAAGCAACGCGCGGCCCTGGCCTCGATCGCCGCCAGCGCTCTGCTGGCGCTTGCGAAGCTCGCGGCGGGGCTCTGGTCGGGCTCGCTGTCGCTCTTGTCCGAGGCCGGCCATGCCGGCGTCGACACGGGCGCGACGATTTTGACCTATTTCGCGGTGCGGGAAGCCGACAAGCCGGCCGACGCGGAGCATCACTACGGCCACGGCAAATATGAGTTGCTTGCGGCGCTGGTCGAGACGGGCCTGCTCTTCGGCCTTGCGCTCTTCGTCGTGAGCGAAGCCGTGCGCCGCTTGCAAGAACCTTCGCAAGAGGCTGACGTCAACGCGGGCTGGCCGGCCTTCGCCGTGCTCGGCGTCTCGATCCTCGTCGATCTCGTACGTTCCCTGCAGCTCTCCCGCGTCGCGAAGGAGGAAGCCAGCGACGCGCTCGCCGCCGACGCTTTGCACTTTGCGAGCGATCTCATTTCCTCCGTGCTCGTCGTCATCGGGCTCGGCGCGATGCGTTTGGGCTTTGAACGGGGCGATGCGATAGCGGCGATCGGCGTCGCGCTCTTCATCGCCATCGCGGGCTTCAGGCTCGGAAGACGCACGATCGAGACGCTGCTCGACGCGGCTCCGAGCGAATTCATCCCGCGCATGCGCGCCGTCATCACGGAAGCGCCGGGCGTCATCGCGCTCGAGAAATTGCGGCTTCGCCAAGTCGGCCGCAAGATCGTCGGCGAAGCGACGATCTCGGTGTCGCGCAACCTCAGCGTCGATCAGGCGGAGCGCATCAATCAGGGAGTCGCCGCCGCGATCAGCGCTTTCGCGCCGGATGCGGAAATCACGCTGATCGCCGCGCCACGCCCGCTCGACGATGAAACCGTGATCGAGCGCACGCGCCTGGTCGCAGCGCGCCGTCGCCTGCCGGTGCATCATATCCTGGCGCAGGAGATCGAAGGGCGCCTTTCGATCAGCCTCGATCTCGAGGTCGACGGCGGCATGAGCCTGCGCAGCGCGCATGGGATGGCGAGCGAACTCGAAGAAGCGATTCGAGACGAGTTCGGCGCCGATGTCGAGATCGAGACGCATATTGAACCTGCGGAGCCGCAAGTGATGGTCGGCCGCGACGTCGATTCCGCGACGCGCGAGAGGATCGAGGCGGCGTTGGAGCGCTGCGCCGCCGAGGGCGGCGTGCTGCGCCACGTGCATGACGTGCGCGTGCGCGGCGTGAACGGTGGCCTCGTCGTCAACTATCACTGCGAGGTCGACGGCGCCCTGTCGGTCGAGGCGGCGCATGACGCGGTCGATGCGGTCGAGCTCGCTCTGCGGCAGGACTTCGCGCGGATCGTCAGCATCGCGGGCCATTGTGAGCCGCTGGGGGCAAACGAGGCTGCGTAGCCCGCGGGCGGCACGTCCTCGATCGATCAGGCCGCGCCGACGGGTTTGTGGAGCGAGTTCCGACGTCAACTTTTACGGAACGCGCTCTAAGGTAGGGTGAAAGCAGCGTCCGCCCTTATCGGTCGGCCGCAGGCGGCGCGGAGCGCGAGGCGAGAGCAATGGCGAAGCCGGAAAATGGACGCGACGAGAACCGCCGGGAGTGGCATTTCGACATCGGCTATTTTCTGCTGGCTTTCATTGCGATCCTGATCTTCCAGCAGATCTGGTTGGTATACAATTCTACCGAGGTCGTGCCCTTCAGCGAATTCACGCAGCTGCTGAACGAAAAGAAGATCGCCGAGGTTGAGGTCGGCGACAAGGTCATTCGAGCCACCTTGAAGGAGCCGCTCCCGGACGGTCGCAAGCAAGTGCTCGCCGTTCGCGTCGATCCCACGCTGGCGCAGGAGCTGGAAAAGGAGGGCGTGAAGGTTTCCGGAGTGATGGAGAACACCTGGATCTCCAACTTGCTTTCCTGGGTCGTGCCAATCGCCTTGTTCTTCTTCATTTGGAGCCTGCTGTCGCGTCGCGCGGGCCAGGGGCTCGGGTCGCTCATGTCGGTTGGCCAGAGCAAAGCCAGGGTGTTCGTCGAGAAGGACGTCAAGACCGGCTTCGCGGATGTCGCCGGCGTCGACGAAGCCAAGGAAGAGCTCCAGGAGATCGTAGCTTTCCTGAAAGATCCGCAAACTCATGGGCGGCTGGGCGCGCGCATCCCCAAAGGGATCCTGCTCGTCGGGCCGCCCGGAACCGGAAAGACCCTGCTCGCGCGCGCCGTCGCGGGAGAGGCCGGCGTGCCCTTCTTCTCGATCAACGGCTCCGAATTCGTCGAAATGTTCGTCGGCGTCGGCGCCGCGCGCGTCAGAGACCTCTTTCAGCAGGCGCGCGCCAGTTCGCCCTGCATCATCTTCATCGACGAGCTCGACGCTCTGGGGCGCGCGCGCGGGATCTCAGGCTTGAGCGGCGGCCATGACGAGAAGGAGCAGACGCTCAACCAGCTCTTGAGCGAGCTCGACGGCTTCGACCCGACGATCGGCGTCGTGCTCCTCGCCGCGACGAACCGCCCGGAAGTGCTCGACCCCGCATTGCTGCGCGCCGGACGCTTCGATCGGCAAATCTCCGTCGACCGGCCCGACAAGAACGGCCGCAAGGCGATTCTCGAGGTGCACCTCACGAAGATCAAGCTCGCCGCCGACATCGATCCCGCGCAAATCGCCGCGCTCACACCCGGCTTCACCGGCGCGGATCTCGCCAACATCGTCAACGAAGCCGCCATGCTCGCCACCCGCCGCGAGGCGCCCTCCGTGACCCTCGAGGATTTCACCGCCGCGATCGAACGCAGCATCGCCGGCCCGGAGAAACGCAAGCGCCTGCTCAATCCTCATGAGCGGGAGGTCGTCGCCTATCACGAGATGGGACACGCGATCGTCGCCATGGCCGTTCCGGGCGCCGATCCCATCAAGAAGGTGTCGATCATTCCGAGGGGCATGGGCGCTCTGGGCTACACGATGCAAATGCCGACCGAGGACCGCTATCTGATGAGTCGCAGCGAACTGCTGAACCGCATGACCGTGCTGCTTGGCGGAAGGGCGGCGGAGATGGCGGTGTTTCACGAGGCGACCACCGGCGCCGCCGACGATCTGCAGCGGGCGACGGAATTGGCGCGCGCGATGGCGACGCGCTACGGGATGGAGACCGAGATCGGACAAGCGTCGTTCATCACGGACCGGCCGCGCTACCTCGATCTGCCGGGATTAGGGCCCCAGCCTTCCGAGATGAGCGAGGAAACAAGCGCCAAGATTGACGTTACGATCCGCAAACTCATCGACGAAGCCTTTCAGCGCGCCACCGAGATCTTGCGCATCTGCGCCAGCGAGCACAAGGGGGCCGCCGTTCGTCTGCTCGACAAGGAGACGTTCAACGAAGCCGATCTCGAGCCAATCCGCGCGGCGGTGACCGCGCGGGTCCGAGAGGCGCAACAAGCGAGGAAAGAGGCGCCGCCCAGCAAGCCGAGCCTTCAGTCGCCGGCGGAGAGGGCGATTGCAAAAGATTTTGGTAAGCTGAGAGACGTTATGAAGCGAGCTTTCTCCAGCTTGGCGAATTGGCGTGGTTTCGGCTCGGCGTAACCTTGAAGGTGAAACTGGCGCGCCGCAACAAGCGCGCGCGCCTCTGGGCCTCTCTTTACGGCTGAGAGGGACGGCCCCGAACTCCGCGCGTCGGGAGAGTGTCTCCCAACGCGCCTCTGTTTCTAAGCTTCGCTCAGCCCGCCTGCGGCGGCGCGCCCGTCTTGATCTCGATGGTCTTGGCGCTCTTGGCGGCTTCCACGGGCTTCTTGACGGTCACGTGCAGCACGCCCTTGTCGAGATGGGCGGAGATCGCCCCCTCTGCGGGGCTGAACGGCAGCGTCATCGAGCGATAGAACGAGCCGAAGCTGCGCTCCTCGACGTGCCAGTCCTTCTCGTCCCTTTTCTCCTCGTGCTTCTTCTCGCCCGAGACCACCAAGCGATTGCCGTCGACGCTGACCTTGATGTCCTTCTCCTCGACGCCGGGCAGCTCTGCGGTGACCTCAAGCGCCCCGTCGGTTTCTGCGACATTGATCGCTGGCGCCCCCGCCCCGACATTCAGCGCGGGAAGGTTCTGACCGAAACTGCGGAACACGTCCTCCATTTCGCGCCGGAAGGACTTGAAGGGGTCCGGCGTGAGATCCTGACTGCTCCATAAGCTTGGCATTTTCATCGTTGCCTCCCTTGGTTCTGGTGGATGGTCGATTGAAGAACTAGGCGATCTTGGCGGGTCGTGAGCCTAGCGGGACGATTTGTCGCGCCGGTGACGGGGTCCCGTCGCCGCGCTCGCTTGGGTCACGCGCCTTCATCAAACTCGTCTTGCCGCGATTCGGTAACGCCAACCTCGGAGCGTCGCTTTTGCCGCAGGACAGCGGCGTTGGCGGCGCGCACCGCTCGGCCTTCGTCTCCCGTATCCGCCAAGATGTTATTCGCAACTTCGCTCCACAAGCGACAAAGATGCGGCGTATCCGCCTTGTGCGTGTGTCTCGGCGCGTCTTCAGGCCGCCAGGGCAAAGTCAGGCGACCTCCCTGTTCGATTCGCCGTAGAGCAAGGGCTCTGCGACAGATTGCGTCGTCCAAAAGCGGCTTGCGCGAAAGCCCGGCGACCAGTGGCCGTGCGACAATCCCGCCTTCGCCTTAAGATGTGCGAGAAATTCCTCCTTTCGGGTCAGCTGCTCCCAGACAGCGGGCAGGAACAACGCCTGTCGTCCCGCATCCTCGATGAAGAGCCCGTCCCGGCGCGGCCGCAACTGGGACAACAGATCGGCTTCGCCCTCAAAGCGCATCGGCTCCAAAGGCGATAGCAACGTCACAGTCAGCGTCACTTGCGCCCACTCGACCCGCTCCAGCGGCGCGAAGCGGGGGTCTCGAAAGGCCGACCTCACGGCGTTGGCCCTGATGTCCTCGACGAGAGGGCGGCTGGCCGCCACCGAGCCGCAACAGCCTCGTAATCTCCCGGCTTTGTGCAAGGTCACGAAGCTCGCGCCCGCCCGCCCGAGCACGGGCGGCAGTTTCTTCGAGAGCTGCGAGTCCGGGTGGCCGCAGATGGCGCGGCGGGCGACGTCGTTCATCGTTGCGCCATGGCGGCTCACGAGGTCGTCGCCGGGCGCAATGCCGGCGTTCTCCTCCCACAACGCCCAGGCGCCATAGCCGACGACGCGATTGCGCGGACCGGCGGTGTCGCCGGAATTGCACAGGTCAAGCGTCTTCACCCGCAGGCCTCGCCGCCTTGCCGCAGTCAGCAGCCCGTTCACCGGCGCAGCGCCGCAAGCCTGTTCGGAGCTGAGCGCGACGGGATCGAGCCGCTCAATCGCCGCGCGCGTCCTTTCGTCCAGCGCGCGACAGGCTTCGTAGTCGAGATAATGGGAGAGGTCGGAGGAGACGACGATGAGCGTCTCGGGACCGCCCCATAGCGCCTCGAGCAAATCGGCCGCCTGCTCGCCGCCGACGCGGCCGCAAATAATGGGAACCAGCGCGAAATCACCGAGGACGGTTTGGAGAAACGGCAATTGCGTCTCCAGGCAGTGCTCGCCTTCGTGCGCCTCGTCCAAAAGCCCAAAAAACGGGAGATTGCGCGCGCGGTTCAACCATTCCTGATCAATCGGAACGAGGCCTAGCGGCGTCTGATAGGCGCAAGCCGACGTCGCCGCCATGCCGGTGAAAGCGACGCGGTGCGACGGCCCGAGCATCACCACGCGAGAAATCTTGCCGTGCGCCTTGGCGAGGAGGCGGTAAGCGGCGGCGGCGACCGCCCCGGAATAGACATAACCGGCGTGCGGAGCGATCAATGCCTTCGGCGGCGAGGCGCTATCGAACGTCTCTGAAGAATGCGCCGCCGTCCGCTGGGCGCCGACAGGGGCAAGCAGCCCGCTGACGCTGGATCTCAGCTCGGTGGGATCGGCGGGATAAAACAGCCCCGCCACGGCCGCAGGTCTAATCGCGCTCCCCGGATGCGTCTCAATCATCGCCGGCCTCTTTCATTTGGAATTAAGCTTCTCCATCTCTTCGTCATGAATCCGACGGAACTCATCGACCGCGCCGACGCGCCCACACCGGCCGCCCGGTATTGGCATTTGCTCAACGACGGTCGTATTCAATGTGATCTCTGCCCGCGTTTTTGCAAGCTGCGGGACGGTCAGCGCGGGCTTTGCTTCGTGCGCGCCCGCCAGGGCGACGGGATGACGCTGACCACCTATGGGCGATCGTCAGGCTTCTGCGTTGATCCCATCGAGAAGAAGCCGCTCAACCATTTTCTGCCGGGCACGCCGGTGCTGTCTTTCGGCACGGCGGGTTGCAATCTCACTTGCAAGTTCTGCCAGAACTGGGACATTTCGAAAGCGACCGAGTTCGATCGCCTTCAGGATCAGGCCTCGCCTGCAGAAATCGCGCAGGCCGCGAAGGAGATCGGCGCGCGCTCGGTAGCCTTCACCTACAACGACCCCGTGATCTTTCTTGAATATGCGGTCGACGTCGCGAACGCCTGCCGCGAGGCTGGCGTCAAGACCGTGGCCGTCACCGCCGGCTACATCACGCCTGAGGCCCGCAAGGAGTTCTTCGGCGCGATGGACGCGACGAACATCGACCTCAAGGGCTTCACCGAGGAGTTTTACAAGACGCTCTGCTCGGCGGAGCTTCGCGCCGTGCTCGACACGCTCGAATATGTGAAGCACGAGACGCAATGCTGGCTCGAGATCACCACGCTTCTGATTCCCGGCAAGAACGATTCTTCGGCCGAGATCGAGGCGCTGACGAGATGGGTTCACCAGCGGCTCGGGCCAGACACGCCGCTGCATTTTTCCGCCTTTCATCCCGATTGGCGCATGCGCGACATCCCGAGAACGCCGAAGGCCACGCTCGAAATCGCGCGCCGCATCGCCCTCGCAAACGGCTTGCGCTACGTTTACACGGGCAACGTCCAGGACGAGGCGGGGCAGAGCACCTATTGCCACGGATGCGGAACGAGGCTCATCGGCCGCGACGGCTATGACCTCACGGCCTGGGCGGTGACGCCCGAGGGCCGGTGCGCCCAATGCGGCGAGACGTGCGGCGGCGTCTTCGAGTCACGTCCAGGCGACTGGGGATCGCGACGAGCGCCCGTGCGCCTATCGGGAAGCAGGCCGTTTTAGTCTCGCCACGCCTTCGGGGCGCCGGCGCGCCCACCCGCTCCCCATGCGCATGTTCGGACGCGAATTTGAAGCAGCTGCGCGCAGCCTCGTCGTAGGGGCAGAATCCGGCGAAGCGCAAAACAATCGATTGTGCAGCGCACGCGCTTTCACGAGACGCCGCAAGAGATGGGCGGAGCCGTCACGCACGCCCTCTGCGTCAGACCGAGGTTTAGCGCTTGTGTGCCGGTGCGTTTTGCGGCGCAAAAGCGAGCGTCGCGACGCCTCAGGAAAACGCGAAGCCGCGCAAGCTCTGCTCGACGCATCAAAGGGTCTGCGCTATCGTGATGCGTCTCTCGCCGCTGACGGGAAGGAGCCTCTCCTACGCCGTCCCTTCCCTTCCAGCACGCCTTCCCCGAGCGACCACCCATGCACCAGAAAATTTATGAAATCCCCGAGGGCTTGGCGAGCCAAGCGCTGGTGGACGCCGAAACCTATCTGAAGCTCTATGCCCGTTCCTTCGAGGACCCGCAGGGCTTTTGGAGCGAACAAGCCCGACGCATCTCCTGGATCGCTCCCTTTACAATCGTCAAGAACACGAGCTTCGAGCCGCACAACGTTTCGATCAGATGGTTCGAGGACGGAACCACCAATGTCGCGATGAATTGCGTCGACCGGCATCTCGTCTCACGCGGCGACAAGACCGCGATCATCTGGGAGGGAGACGACCCGTCGCAATCGCGGCACATCACCTATCGCGAGCTGCACGAGGAAGTCGGCCGCTTCGCCAATGTGCTCAAGAAGCACGGCGTGCGGCGCGGCGATCGAGTCACGATCTATCTGCCGATGATCCCCGAGGCGGCGTTTGCAATGCTCGCCTGCGCGCGGATCGGCGCGATCCATTCGGTCGTCTTTGGCGGCTTCTCGCCCGAGGCGCTGGCCGGGCGCATCGAGGACGCGCGGTCGGAAGTCGTCATCACGGCGGACGAGGGCGTTCGCGGCGGAAAGCGCGTCCCTCTCAAGGAAAACGTCGATAAGGCGCTGACCAGGGTCGAAGCGAGAACGGTGCTCGTCGTGACGCGCACCGGCGCCGACGTCGGCATGGAGCACGGCCGCGACTTCCGCTACGAGGAGGAACGCGAGAGCGTTTCCACGCATTGCCCCTACGCGGAAATGGGGGCCGAAGATCCCCTCTTCATCCTCTATACGTCGGGCTCCACGGGCAAGCCCAAGGGCGTCTTGCACACGACGGGCGGCTATCTGGTCCACGCGTCGCTCACGCATGAGCTCATCTTCGATTACCACGACGGCGACGTTTATTGGTGCACGGCGGACGTCGGCTGGGTGACGGGCCATAGCTATATCGTTTACGGCCCGCTTGCGAATGGCGCGACCACGCTGATGTTCGAGGGCGTGCCGAATTATCCGACCGTCTCGCGCTTTTGGGAGGTCGTCGACAAGCATTCGGTGAACATTTTCTACACCGCGCCAACGGCGATCCGCGCCCTGATGGCGGCAGGCGAGGAGCCGGTGAAGAAGACAAGCCGCAAATCGTTGCGCATCCTCGGCTTCGTCGGCGAGCCGATCAATCCGGAAGCCTGGGAGTGGTATCACCGGGTCGTCGGCGACGGGCGGCTCCCGATCGTCGACACCTGGTGGCAGACGGAAACCGGCGGCGTCATGATCTCGCCGCTGCCGGGCGCGATCGCGCTGAAACCCGGCTCGGCGACGAAGCCTTTCTTTGGGGTGATTCCCGAGATCGTCGGCCCGACGGGCGAGGTCTTGGAGGGCGCCTGCGAAGGCAATCTGGTGATCGCCGATTCCTGGCCGGGGCAGGCGCGCACGCTATGGGGCGATCATGAGCGCTTCGCGCAGACCTACTTCAACGCCTATCCCGGCAAATATTTCACCGGCGACGGCGCGCGACGCGACGAGGACGGCTATTATTGGATCACCGGGCGCGTCGACGACGTGATCAACGTCTCCGGGCATCGACTGGGAACGGCCGAGATCGAGAGCGCATTGGTCGCGCATGAGCTGGTTTCGGAAGCGGCGGTCGTCGGCTACCCCCACGATCTCAAGGGCCAGGGCATCTACGCCTATGTCACGCTGATGCAGGGGATCGAACCGCATGACGCGCTGCGCAAGGAGCTCGTCGCCTGGGTGCGCCGCGAGATCGGTCCGATCGCCTCCCCCGACGCGCTCCAATTCGCGCCCGGCCTGCCGAAGACGCGCTCGGGCAAGATCATGCGGCGGATTCTGCGCAAGATCGCGGAGGGGGAGTTCGGGACGCTGGGAGACACCTCGACGCTCGCGGAGCCGGGGGTCGTGGGCGAGCTCATCAAGCATCGGGCGGATGTGTGACCGCCATTTGGGACCTGAGGCCGGCAGTCGCCGCGCGCACGTCGAATTGGCTGACCCCGGCTCTGCGGAACGCCATGCGCAAAGGCGGCGAAGGATCGTTCGGCGATTAATTCCTTGTCCATCTTGCCAGTCCTCGCGAAGATGGTTAGGCAACGGGCGCCTGCCGATGCGGCAGGCGGGAAGGAATGCGCCTCGAAGCGCGGGCGTCTTTCCCGCAACCAGAAATGCGAAGCGCTCCGCGCGACAAGGCCTGGATGACGACGATCACTCGCCGCAAGCTGCTCGCGGCGCTCGCCGCCTCGGCGGCGCCCGAGGTTACGCCGGGATTTGCCCTGGCGCAGGGGCAAAATCCGCCGACTGCCCCCACAGCCGACGCCGCAAAGGGGCCGCGTTTCACCTATCAGGAGGTCGTCGAGCGCGCGAAACGGCTCGCCGAGCAGCCTTTTCAGGAGTCGACCTGGCGTTTGCCGCCGGCCTTCGACAAGCTCGACTATGACGCGTGGCGCGAAATCCGCTTCAAGCCGGAGCAGGCGATGCTCGGCGCGGGCGGCGATCCTTTTCGCCTCGAGACCTTTCACCTGGGCTTTCTCTATCGGCGCCCCGTCACGATCAATCTCATTCGCGACGGGATCGCCGCGCCGATCCCCTATTCGACCGCACTCTTCGACTATGGGCGCATCAAGCCGGATCCGTCGCTGCCGGTCAATTTCGGCTTCGCCGGGTTCCGACTGCATTATCCGCTCAACGATCCGCATGTGAATGACGAGGTGATCTCCTTCCTCGGCGCGAGCTATTTCCGCTTTCTGGGGCGCGAACAGAAATATGGGCTTTCCGCGCGGGCGCTCTGCGTCGAGGCCGGAACCGAGAACGAGAGCTTTCCCTTTTTTCGCGAATTCTGGATCGAGACGCCGGGGGTGAGGGCAAGCCGCGCGACCATTTACGGGCTCATCGACGGGAAGGCCGCGACCGGAGCCTTCCGTTTCGATCTGACGCCGGGTCAGGATAGCGAGCTCGAGGTTCAAGCGACCCTTTTTCCGCGCCAAGGCGGCGTGAAATTCGGTCTGGCGCCGCTGACGTCCATGTTCCTCGCCGGAGAGAACGACCATCGCGTCAGCCCCGGCTTTCGCGCCGAGCTGCATGATTCCGACGGCCTGCTGATTCGCACCGGCGGGGACGAATGGCTCTGGCGTCCGCTCGCCAATCCCACCTCTGCTCGCACGACTTCCTTCCTCGACAATGACGTCAAAGGGTTCGGCCTCATGCAGCGGGACCGCACCTTCGAGTCCTATCAGGACCTCGACCTCAGCTATGAATCGCGGCCGAGCTATTTCATCGAGCCCATGAGTCCATGGGGGACGGGAAGGGTCGAGCTCATCGAGCTTGCGACCGAAGACGAGACCAACGACAACATCGTGGCCAGCTGGACGCCGGCCGAACCGCCCGCGCCGCTCACCGCTTATCCTTACGCCTATAAAATCACGGCCTGTCTCGACCAGGCGCGACTTTCCCCGAATGGGCGCGTTGTCAATACCTTCACCGCGCCGGCCAAAGCCCTGGGCTCCTCGGAGGCGGCCGCCGTCAATTCGAAGCGCTTTCTCGTTGATTTCGCGGGGGGCGATCTCGGTTATTACGTCGCCGACCCCAGCGAGGTCGAGGTCGTGGCGACCACCACGAATGGGCAGATCCTGCGCAAGTCCATCGCCGCGAACGCTCACATCGAGGGGCTGCGCGCGATGTTCGACGTCTCGGTGAAGTCAGGCGAGACGGCGGATTTGAGGCTGTATCTGCGCGCCGGAACGCGCACTTTGACGGAAACCTGGACTTTTCCTTGGACCTCTCGCTGAGCGCAACCCGAAGGGGGAGCGTTCGAGGCTCAAGAAAACGCTCGGGGCCATCGGCTGGAGCGACCGCCGTTCAGGCCGCGGCCTTCTGTGCCGGAGAGCCTGCAGCCGCGGCGGCTGCGGCTTCACGTTCCGTGGCTGTGATCCGCCAATGAAGAATTTCCAGACGTCCGTCGTCATGCTCGGCGACCGCCGTGCAGCTCTCAACGAAATCGCCGGTGTTGATGTAGAGAACGTCTTCGATCGTCTTGATCGCGGCGTGGTGAATGTGGCCGCAGACGACCCCGTCGAACGCGCGGCGGTGCGCCTCGGCCGCCAAAGTTTGCTCGAAGTCGCCGATAAAATTCACAGCATCCTTCACCTTGAGCTTCGCCCAGGCGGAAAAGGACCAGTAGCCCCATCCCAAGCTGTGTCGCAACCGGTTGAAATGGGTGTTCAGCTCAATCGCCGTCTCGTAGGCCCAGTCCCCGAGAAAGGCCAACCATTTCGCATGGCGCACGACGATGTCGTATTGGTCGCCGTGGATGATTAGCAAACGCTTGCCGTCTGCGGTGATGTGCTCGGCTTCTGGCACGACTTCGACGCCGCCAAAGGTCAGCCCCGTGTAATCGCGCGCGAACTCGTCGTGATTGCCGGGGGTGAAAATGACTTTCGTCCCTTTGCGCGCCTTGCGCAGCAGTTTCTGAACGACGTCGTTGTGCGATTGGGGCCAGTACCACCCGCCCTTCAACCGCCAGCCGTCGACGATGTCGCCCACGAGGTAGATCGTGTCCGCGTCGTTATGGCGCAAAAAGTCCAGCAGCAGTTCGGCCTGAAGACCGCGCGTCCCCAAGTGCAGATCCGAGAGAAACAAGCTGCGATAGCGATTGCTCGGGATTTCTTCCGTCATCCGATCCACGCCCGATCTCGGCGAGCCCTCATAGGGCGACGCGCGTTTAACCGCGCGTTAGGAAGAATCAGATTCGCGTTGCGGAATCATGACACGAGGGGCGGGCCGCTGTGGACGGAGCCCGCGCCGAGGTGAGATTTTCGCTGATTTTGTAGGCGCCCTGGAAGCGAGCGGTCGCGAAAACCTTTGAGCGCCTGTGACTTGGCGCGATTGTGCTCAGGCGGCTTTTCGAATGCTTTCGGGGGGACGGAGCGGCGCCTTTGCAGCCGACTCCGCTCGGCTCCTAGCGGAAGACGCAGTCTTTTTCAGCCGGCGCTTCAGGCAAAGCCAAAGCTCTTCCATCTCGCGCGCGGCGACGCCTTGAGGATTGCATTCGACAACGGCAAGTCCGGAACGCGCCGCTTCCTGGTAGTCGACGCGCGCCGATACGAGCGGCGCAAGCAGCGCTCCCATCGCTTGGAGAACCTTGGCGCCCTGCTGGACCCGGTGACTCTGCGGCGCGGGCGGACATTGATTGAGCAGAAAGGCGTAGTCCTTGCCGCTCGCTTTCACCCGGGCCCGCGTGTGCTCGCTCGCCCAGAGATCGAACGCGTTCGGCCGTGCAGGAATGACGCAGAGATCGGCCGCGCGCACCGCAGCGTCGAACTCGGCGCCAACGCCGCCCGGCGCGTCGATCACCACAAGCGTCACGTTTTTTTTCTCCAGCGCGGCCAGAGTCGCTGCGAGCTTTGCGGCGGGAACGCTTTCAATCCCCACGTCGCTCTTGCCCCGAATCTTCGCCCATGAAGCCGCCGACTGGGACCCGTCGAGATCCAGCAGGACGACGCGCTCTCCCGCAAGCGAAGCGGCGACGGCGACATTCGTGGAGAGAGTGCTTTTTCCGGCGCCGCCTTTTTGAGTGACGAATGCGATCGTTCGCATTTAGCTCGATCCATGGTGAGAGGGGTTGCATTCACGCCCTACCGACGCCACGCCTTGAAAGCCGAGAGCGGCCCCGCCAGATTCTTCCGCTTGGGAAGGAATCGTCTCGTCGTTCACCAATTCGAAATAATTGCGAGAGGGTTAATTCTTGGTTAACGACTTCGACATGAAAGAGGCTTTGACCATGCCCTCAAGCGCTGCTCAGTCAGAGACCTGCCTCCGCCTGAGCCCTCGCTTATGAGCGATCTGTTCAAAGCGGCGGGTCTCGAAGACACGGCGCCGCGCCCGCTCGCTGACCGGATGCGACCGCAGCGCCTGTCGGAGGTGGTCGGGCAGGACCGGCTTCTCGGCCCCGACGGCGCGCTGACGCGGCTCCTGCGCGGCGGCGCGCTCGGCTCGATGATTTTCTGGGGACCCCCGGGCTCCGGCAAGACGACGGTCGCGCGGCTGCTCGCTGGGGAGACGACGCTTGCCTTCGTGCAGGCCTCGGCGATTTTTTCGGGCGTCGCGGAGCTTAAGAAAATCTTCGACGCGGCGCGCGCTCGACGGGCGACCGGCCAAGGCACGCTGCTCTTCATCGACGAGATTCATCGCTTCAACCGCGCGCAGCAAGATAGCTTCCTGCCCGTCGTCGAGGACGGTTCGATCACCTTGATCGGCGCCACGACAGAGAATCCGTCCTTCGAGCTCAACGCGGCGCTGCTCTCGCGCGCCCGCGTTTTGACCTTCCGACCGCTCGACGCGACGGCCATCGAGCAGCTGTTGGAGAGAGCCGAGAACGTCGAAGGAAAGCCCCTTCCGCTCGACGCCGATGCGCGCGCGTCTCTCGCGGCGATGTCCGACGGAGACGGGCGCGCCGCGCTGACGCTCGCCGAAGAAGTCTGGCGCGCTGCGAAGCCCGACGAGATCTTCAACCGCGCGGCCCTCGCCGAAATCGTGCAACGGCGCGCGCCGATCTACGACAAGGCGCAGGAGGGGCACTACAATCTGATCAGCGCGCTGCACAAGAGCGTGCGCGGCTCCGATCCCGACGCCGCGCTTTACTATCTCGCACGCATGCTCGACGCCGGCGAGGATCGGCTGTTTCTCGCAAGGAGAATCGTGCGCATGGCGGTCGAGGACATCGGTCTCGCTGACCCGCAGGCGCTCGTCGTCGCTAATGCCGCGAAGGACGCTTATGATTTTCTCGGCAGCCCGGAAGGCGAGCTCGCGCTTGCTGAAGCGGTGATCTATGTGGCGACCGCGCCGAAATCCAACGCCGTTTATGTCGCGATGAAGCGCGCCGAAAGGCTTGCGCGCGAGAAGGGATCGCTCGCGCCGCCGAAAATCATCCTGAACGCGCCGACAAGGCTCATGCGCGAGGAAGGCTATGGCGACGGCTATGAATACGATCACGAGTTGCCCGACGCTTTCTCCGGACAAAACTACTGGCCCGAATCACTCGCGCCGCAAAAGCTCTATGAGCCCGTCGAACGCGGCTTCGAACGCGAGATCAGCAAGCGTCTCGACTATTGGGCCAGGTTGCGCAAGGAGCGCAGCTAATCACGAAACCGGCTGAATCTGCGGTGGTTTGATGATCATCAAGCTCATCACGACTGTGGCGAATATGTCACGCTCGCCAAGATTCGACACGCGACGCGCGCAAACGGCGCAGTTTCGATTGACCCAGAAAGAGGCGTCGACTTAGGTTCTTTGCATCGGCGAAGTCGAAAGACAAATCGCCAACTGATGTGCAGTCCGCGATTCGCTGACATCGGCCTTGCGGTTGCGCCTAACTCTAACGACGAGGCGAATATCATGATCAAGCATTCTGCCGCCGCCGGCCTCGCGCTGGCGCTCGTCGCCGGATCGGCGTTCGCAGCCGATCTTCCCTACCGCAAGGCGCCGATCATAGAGCCGCCGCCGCCGTTCAGCTGGACGGGCCTCTATGGCGGCGTCAACATCGGCTATGGCTTCGGCAATGGCGATCAGGACCAGGGCTACGCGACCACCTTCTTTCCGAACTTCTTCGGATTTCCCGCCTGGACCATTTCGAATGATATGAGCGGCGTGCTCGGCGGCGGTCAGGTCGGCTACAACTATCAGTTCAATCCGTGGCTGGTCGTCGGCGTTGAGGCCGATGTCCAGGCGAGCGACGTGCACAGCCAGGGCTCGGCCATCGCTGGCGGCGCGGGCTTCATCCCTGCGGCGAACAACCTCGTCTACGTGACCCAGAACAAGAGCCTCGACTGGTTCGGCACGGTGCGCGGACGCGTCGGCGTGACTTTCCCCGGCATGCCGAGCCTGTTGGTCTACGGCACGGGCGGCTTCGCCTACGGCAACGTCGTGCACAGCGCTAACGCCTCGGACTTCTTCCCGATCGGAGCCGTCCTCGTGGGCGCGGGCAGCAATTACGACGACACGAAAAAAGGCTGGACGGCGGGCGGCGGCGTCGAGTGGTTCCCGTTCACCTCGCACGCCCTCTTCAAGGCCTTCTCGGTCAAGCTGGAGTATCTCTACACCGACCTCGGCTCAACCGTCGTCAGCGGGGGAATTGTCGGGGCCGTCCCGCCTGGCGCCGCCGCCGCCGGCTTCGGCTACTGGCAAACCTCCACGACCCGCTTCCATACGGTCCGCCTCGGCGTCAACTGGCACTTCAATCCCTTCACGCCCGCTCCGGTGGCGGTGCTCGCGAAGTACTGATCCCGCCAGAAGGACCATCGCCTCTGAAAACCCGGCCCCCTCGCGGCCGGGTTTTCTTTTTCTCGGGCTCCATGACAGAGGCGCGCCGATGCGCTAGATCGGCGGCGGAGCCGCCACACCCCATGATCCGCGCCATTCCTCTCGCCACGCTGTTCCTCGTCCTCGGCGCGCCACGCTGCGACGCGGAGCCGCCGCAGCGCGCGGAAAGCGATTGGCCTTGCCGCCAGGTGAAGGTCGCGAGCCTCTCGCTCGAGGCGATCTGGAGCGGCCCGCCGATCGACCACTCACAGCAAGCTCAATCCGATCCCGCGCTCTCGGATCTCGTCGGACGGCTCGCGGCGCGGCGCACGCCGCTCCAAGAAGCGCAAAAACTCGTTTCCGAATTCGCCCAAAGCGCGGGAACGATGCGCAAGGAGCGGCTGACCCAGCTTTTCGCCCGCCTCTATGACAAGCTCGATGCGGAGAGAAGCCAGGTCATGGGCGGCCTGGAGCGCTATGGACGCGCGCAGAAGGAAGCCGCCCAGCGGCTGCGCGAGGACACGCAAAAGCTGCGCGAGGCGCAGGATGCGCGCCGGGACGCCGCCGAGATTAAAGAACTCTCGACCGCGCTCGCATGGAATACCCGCATATTCGAAGAGAGGCGGAGGGCGCTCGTCTACGCATGCGAGACCCCCGCGCTGATCGAGCAGCGCCTGGGGGCTTTGGCGCGGATGATTCTCGCGGCGATGGCGTGAAGCTCGGTCTATAGCGCGGGCCTGGCGCAGCAATTGCTCAAATAGGGCCCGGCGAAACGGTCTTCGCCGGGGTGAGGTCCTTGCGGAATTGGCTATGCGTCGAAGCCGCCGTCGCCGCCGCCGTCATCATAGTCGCCCGAATCCCAGTCGGCGTCTTGCGCCCCGGAAGAATTGTCGTCGGGCCCATCATACGAGGCGTCGCCGGGGTGGCCGCCGCCAGGAGAGTCCTCATAGTAGTTATTGACGATGTTCGTTTCGTTCACGCCCCCCGAGTGCAAGCCCGAATTGATGCCGAGACCGGACCCGAGCCCGCCGCCGTGGAAGAGGCCGCGGATGCTGTCGGCAAGCAACACCCCGCCGGCGACGCCGGCCGCCGTGCCCAGCGCGCCCTTCAGGAATCCGCCGCCCGGCGCCGGGGCGCCGCCGAAGCCACCTTGCCCAAAGCCGCCCGGAGCCCCGCCCGGCGGCCCGTAGCCCGGCTGGCCATAGCCTTGGGGCGGCGCCGCGCCCCAGGGACCGCCCTGGGGGGGAGCATACCCCTGCGGCGGCGGCGCGGGGCGCGGCGGGGGAGGCTGAGGAGCGGCGGCTCCGCCGAAGAGGCCGCCAAGGAAGCCTCCCGACGACGGTTTTGACTGGGATTCTGCCTCTCGCAGGCGTCCTTCGAGCTGCTGGATCTTCTCACTGGCCGACCGCAGCGCGAAATCCTGCACGATCACGGTCTGCGCGAGCAGATAGGGAGCCTCGGGCTGCGCCTTCACCTGCTCTGCGATAAAATTCTCCGCCTCCTGGTCGCGCGGCGCATTCGCGTTGGCTTTGATGCGCTCGAAAAGGCCGGCGAGCAGTTTGGCTTCTTCGGGGGACATGGATCTCTCCAATCTGAACCGCGCGCCAGGGCGCAGCGCCGTGGATATGGGCATGAGTCCGAAGGGCGCCAAGGGGGAAGCGTCAACTCCTGAGGCAGCGGCCGCGAACCAATGCCGGGTAGGGGCGTTCACAACAAGAAGGTAGCGTCCCACGCGCCGGCGCCGAGAGCCGGCGGCCTTCCGGGCTGCTTCGAACAACGGCTGAGGAGAAAAACTCGTTGAAGGCGCAAATTTCGCCCTGGCGTTCCTTGTGGCTCTCGCCTGGCGACACGATCGCCCGCGTCGTCGCCGAGGACCCGCGCCACCACGTGCTGGCGCTCGGCGCGGCCAACGGCGCCTTGGAGGCGCTTTACCTTCTCGACACGGATCTGGTCGGCGCGCCTTTCGCCTCGCTGTCGCAAATGTCCGACGCCGCGGTCCACGCCTTGGTTGCGGTCGCCGGCGCGCTCCTTGGCGTCGTCAATCTCTATATCTCCGGCTTTCTCCTCAATCTCGCGGCGCGTCTTTTCAAAGGCGCGGGATCGCCACTGACGTCGCGCGCGGCGCTCGCCTGGGGCTCGGCGCCCTCCTCGCTAGGCAGCGTCGTCGCTCTCATTTTCGAGGCCTTTCGAGCGCAAGGAATTGGCAATGGCGACGCGCTCTCATTCGCGGCCTCGGCCGCGCTCGTGGCCTTCGAGCTCTCGGGCTGGGCCGTAACCGTCGCGATGGTTGCGCGCGTGCAGGCGTTTACCTGGCCGCGCGCGCTCGTCGCGCTCGTTTTCGTCGAGATCGTTGCGGCGGGGCTGGTCGCCCTGACGGTGCGGACCTTCGTGTTACAACCCTTCAACACGCCAAGCCGCTCGATGGAGCCGACGCTGCTCTCGGGCGACTATTTCTTCGTGAACAAATTCGCCTATGGCTACAGCCGCTTTTCCCTGCCGCTGGCGCCACGGATTTTCGCGGGCAGAATTTTCGCCGCCGAGCCCAAGCGCGGCGACGTGGCGGTTTTCGCCCTGCCGAGAGATCCCCAGACCACCTACGTCAAGCGCATCATCGGCCTGCCGGGCGACCGGGTTCAGCTCATCGCCGGGCGGCTCTATATCAACGGAGAGGTCGCCCCCCGCAAAGCGCTTTGGGACGCGAGCGAAGGCGGCGCGGTCCCGACCTATGAGGAGACGCTGCCCGGCGGCGTCGTCCATCTGATCGAAGAGGAGTTCGGCGATGCAGCCGTCCTGGATAACACCGAGGTCTTCGAGGTTCCGCCGGGCTCCTATTTCGTCCTTGGCGACAACCGGGACAATTCGATGGACTCGCGCGTGAGCCCAGAAAAAAAGGGGATCGGCTATGTTCCCTTCGAGAATCTCATCGGCCGGGCCGCCTGGATTTTCTTCTCGCTCCGACCCGACGAAGAGGGAAAGTCGAAAAGCGTCCGCAGCGAGAGAATCGGACACATCCTCCGCTGAGCGCGAGCGCCACGCCCGCGCCTCAGCTAGCCGTCTCCTGCTCCTCGCGCACGCTCATTTCGTTGCCGTGCCAAACGAAGTCGTCAAACAGGCAGGCGTCGACGAACATCACCGGCAGCATCGCGTCACGGACAAGCATCGCAAAGGGCAAACGCCAGCCCCGAGTTCAGTCGCACAGGCGGGCGAGCTGATATTCGGCGCCATAAAGCGCGGCCAGGATCGAGACGGCGACGATCGCCGCCAACCAAGGGCCGTCCAGGAGCTCCGCCGAATAGGCGCCGAGCAGCACCGGCATGAAGGCCCCGTTCTGGAACTCAGGAATGAAGTAGCCGGGAAAGGTCACACGCCGCAACCGCGACCAGCGCACATGGCGGGAATAGACCTCGTGCGCCTTGCGCGGACCCAGCGGCTGCTCGAAGGGCATGTCGACGAGGCGGATCTTCATGCCTTGCGCGCGGATGATCTTGGTGGAGGCGGCGTCCTCGGCGATGTCGGAGGCCAGAGCGCGGATGCCGCCGGCCCGGTCGAGCACCTCGCGGCGCCACATCATGTTCTTTCCCTGCGCGAAGCCTATGCCGACGGCCTCCGCGCCATATTGCCAGCGCGCCTGGAAAGTGTTCAGAATCGCGCATTCGACCAGCGCCCAGAAACCGTGGGGACGCGATCCGATCGGCATCGAAACGGTCATGGCGGTTTCTTCGTCCTCGAAAGCCGCAAGCATGGTCTGGATGTAATCGCGCGGCGTCAGGGCGTTCGAATCGGCGAGGATCACATGGCGGTGATTGGCGGCGTCCCAGCCCTTGACGCAATTGTTGAGCTTGGGATTGGCGCTGACATAGTCGTCGCCGATGAGCAGGCGCGCGGGGATCTGCGGATGATCGGAGATGGCCTTCTGCACGAGCGGGATGATCGGGTCATGCGGCGCTTGCACGCAGAAGATCAGCTCGTAATCGGGGTAGTCGAGATCGAAGCTCGCGAGCAGCGTCTCTTCGCTGAAGGCTTCGACTCCGCGCAAGGGCCGCACGAGCGACACGGGCGGAGCGGAAGGCGGCGCCGAAAGGCTGCGTTCGCGCGCCCGGCATTTGCGAGCCGTGACGGTCATCGCGAAAAAGTTGAGGCAGACAAGAAGCAGGCACCAAGCGGCGCAGAAATAGGCGACCATCATCATTGCGGCGTCTCGTTCCTTTTTCCAATTTCCGTGGGGCGGACAAAAAGGGTTCGAACCGGGTTCAGCCCGCTTGCGACGCTGCGCGAAGGCGCATGCGCCGCCGACCCGGCCATGCCGGATCAAAACGTAGGCCCGGACGGGGCAGCGTCAATATTCCGCCTGACATTTGCTCCGCGTCTTGGCAGAAAGGTCTGAGCTCGAAGGCCCAGATTCGCCGAGAGCTCTTGGGAACATCGCGTCGAAGCTTGCTCATGACCGCTCCAATCGTACGATTCGCCCCTTCACCCACGGGACGCATACACATCGGCAACGCGCGGGTGGCGCTGTTCAACGCCCTGTTTGCCGTGACGCAACATGGAAGATTCGTGCTTCGTTTCGATGACACCGATTTCGCCCGGTCGACCGCGGCTTTCGCGCGGGAAATCGAAATCGATCTCGGCTGGCTCGGGCTTGAGCCAGACCTTGTCGTGCGACAATCGGAACGCGGCGCGCTTTACGACACCGCCGCAGCGCAGTTGAAGGAGCAGGGTAGGCTCTATCCCTGCTTCGAGACGGCCGAAGAATTGGAGAAGCGGCGCAAGCTGCAGCAGGCCCGCGGCCTCCCGCCCATTTACGATCGCGCCGCGCTCAAGCTTACCGAGGCGGAACGCGCGCGCTTCGAGGCGGAAGGCCGCCGCCCGCATTGGCGTTTTCTGCTGCAGCACAAGACCGCCGCCTGGCGAGACCTCATCCGCGGCGAGGCGCATATCGACTGCGCCTCGCTTTCCGATCCGGTGCTGATCCGCGAGGACGGCAGCTATCTTTACACGCTCCCCTCCGTCGTCGACGACATCGACCTTGAGATCACCCACATCATCCGCGGCGAGGATCACGTGACCAACACCGCAGTGCAGCTGCAGCTTTTCGAGGCGCTCGCGCCGGATCGCGCGGCGCCGCAATTCGCGCATCACAATCTCTTAATCTCGGGCGAGGGAGAGGGGCTTTCGAAGCGCACGGGCTCGCTCTCGATCGCGTCTCTGCGCGAGGAAGGCTACGAAGCGCTGGCGGTGGCGGCGCTCGCGACGCTGACGGGCTCTTCGGAGGCCGTTCGGGCGGTGCGTTCGCTCGACGAGCTCGCGCACCATTTCGACCTCGCGCATGTGTCTCGCAATCCGGCGCGGTTCGATCCCCATGACCTTGACGCGCTCACACACCGCACTCTCGCGCTTTTGACCTTTGAGGACGCACGCGAGCGACTGGCGCTGCATGACATCGTGGGCTTCAAGGCGGAGCCTTTCTGGCTCGCCGTGCGCGGGAATTTGGCGCGCTTCTCCGATGCGCTGGATTGGTGGCGCGTCGTCGAGGGGGAGATCGAGCCTCTGCGTGAGGACTTGGGGTTCCTCGAAGAAGCGCGCGCGCTGCTCCCCGAAGAACCCTGGGACGGCGAGACCTGGAGCCGCTGGACCGAGGCGATCAAGGCGAAGACCGGCCGCAAAGGCCGCGCGCTGTTCCACCCGCTTCGGCTCGCCCTCACCGGGGCCGAGAAAGGCCCCGAGCTCGCGGCGCTGCTGCCGCTCATCGGCCACGCCCGCGCCGCGGCGAGGCTGGCGAGGGGGTGAGGAGGAGGGACGACATCTCTCCCCCCGGGTTTCGGCCTGTGTCCGCCTTCCTCGCGCGGCCCCAACAACCCGGCGCCTCTGAACCGCGCCGGACGCAATCCCCGAGCTGGGGCCCGCATCCAATTATCGACTCATTCTCGCTGACGTCGCACGCCCCTTGCCCGACGGCTCCTCTCGATGCCAGAACGGCGCATGCACCTCGCTCAATCGCCGCGCGAAGCCGTTCCCGCGCGTTTCAACCTCGCGCGCTATTGCCTCGCGGAGAACGCCCGCCTCCAGCCGGAGCGGATCGGGCTGACCATCGTCGGCGATGCGGGCGCGCTGCAGCTCTCCTACCGTGAGATCGACGAGAGAGTGCGGCGGCTCGCCGCCGGCCTGCGGGCGCTCGGTCTGCCGCGCGGCGCGCGCGTGATGATCCGCATGGGCAACGAGGCCAATGCCGCGCTCGCCTATTTCGCCGCGATCGCCGCGGGCTATGTCGCGTTGATCGCCTCCTCGCAGCTTACCTTCGAGGAGGCGGAGTTTCTGCGGGGCGACAGCGACGCGGCGGCGCTGCTGCTCGGCGCTGAGTTTGAGAAGGAGCCGCACAAGGTCGACGGCTTCCACGCGCTGCGTCCCGACGCGCTCGCGCGCCTGTTCGAGGCGGAGCCGCTTGCGGATTACGACGATACGGGATGCGACGAGCCGGCCTATCTCGTCTACACCTCGGGCACGACGAGCCGCCCCAAAGGCGTGCTGCACGCGCATCGCGCCGCCTTCGCGCGCCGCCTGATGTATCCCCACTGGATGGGCCTGACGCGCGCCGACACGATGTTGCACGCGGGCGCGATCAATTGGACCTACACGCTCGGCGTCGGCGTCGTCGATCCCTTCGCCTGCGGCGCCGAGGCCGTGCTCTACAACGGCAGGCCCGACGCCTCGATCTGGGGGCGCCTCATCGAGGAGCGGCGCGCGACGATCTTCGCCGCCGTGCCGGGCGTCTATCGGCAAATCCTGAAGCATGGCGCGCCGGAGACCCACGACCTTTCGTCCCTTCGCCATGGGTTGTCGGCGGGCGCCGCTCTCTCGCCGCAGCTTCTCGCCGAATGGCGCGCGCGAACCGGCAAGGAGATCTTCGAAGCCTACGGCATGAGCGAGATCTCGACCTTCGTTTCGAGCGGCCCCACGACGCCCGTCCATCCCGGCTCGCCCGGACGGCCGCAGCCTGGAAGGATCGTCGCGGCGCTCCCCCGCGACGGGGGGACGGAGCCCGTGCCCTGCGGCGAGACCGGCCTCCTCGCCGTGCGCGAGGACGAGCCGGGTCTGATGCTTCGCTATTGGAATCGCGACGCCGAGGAGCGCGAGGCGCGGCGCGGAGAATGGTTCGTCTCTGGCGACCTGATCTCCTTCGACGCCGACGGTTACGTCCATCTGCATGGACGAGCCGACGAGATCATGAACGCGGGCGGTTACAGAGTGTCGCCGGCCGAGGTCGAGCGCTGCCTCCTCGCCCACCCCGACGTCGCCGAGGCTGCGGTCGCGGAGCGGCCGGGACGCGATGAAGGAACCTCGATCATCAAGGCCTTTGTCGTCCCGCGCGAAGGTTGCGACCCGCAGGAGAGCGAGCTGCTCGCCTTTTGCGCGGAGCATCTCGCCGCCTACAAGCGCCCGCGCGCCGTGCTGCGGCTCGAGCACTTGCCGCGCAACGCCAATGGGAAGCTCATGCGCGCGGCGCTGCCGTGAAGGCGCGACGCTCGCGCGCTCCGCCAACACTTCCGATCCTGAAAGAATGCTGAACGACCCGCTCAGCTTCCATTCATTGCCACCCCTCTAGTCTTGCGCATCGTTTGGAGTTTGAGCGGCGCCGCGCGGTTGCGGGCGACGCTTGGGAACCAGGGAAGCTCAAGCCATGATTTCAAGGCGCGCCAAAATCCTCGCGGCCACGACAATGTCAGCCCTCGTTCTCGCCTCGCCCGCGCTCGCCGGCGGCTGGTGGGGGCCCCGCTACGGCGGCTGGGGTTACGGCCGCGCGGGATATGGCCCCGGCTGGGGCGCGGCGGCTGCGGTGGGCGCGCTCGGCGGCCTCGCCGTAGGCCTGATCGCCTCGCAGGCGGCGGCTTATCCGACCCCCTATTACTACGGACCGCGTTGCCGCGTTGTCAGTCAGCCCGTCTTCGACCCCTACGGCTATGTCGCGGGCTATCGCCCAGTCCAGGTTTGCGACTGACGTGGGGCCCCGCGCCCCCGTTGCCGCAAGCCCCGTCGCCTCTCCCAGCTCCCCGCCCCAAAGGGCGACGGGTTCGGCCTCCCGGATCAAGCCTCCGGGAGGCCGTCTTTTCGTGGATCAATCGCGCCGCCTTCATGCGAAGGTGGCTCGATGGACCTTGATTATGTATGGAATGAGATTGAGCCGCTCGGTCCTCGGTCGGCGCCGGCGGTCCGTTCCCACGCATCGGTTTGATTTTGAACCGAGGAGCAACGGAGAGGGAGCTGAGTCATGGCCTCAAAACGCCGCAACATCTTCGCCGTCGCCACAATCTCGGCCGTCGTCTTCGCCTTCCCCGCACTCGCGGATGGATGGTGGGAACCGGCGCCCCTCCCGGGCGGATGGGTCGGTAGGCCTGACCCGAATTTGGACCCGGCGCTCCATGCAATGGTCAATCTCATCACATCGCCGACGTCCTATCCCATCCTCTTCCCCTTATGGGCGCCGCGCTGCTACGTAGCCGTTCAGCCCGTATCCAATTACGGCCGCGCCCGCTCCACTCGCCCAATCGAAGTTTGCGAGTGACGTTTCGGCGTGTGGCGCCGCGATCATTCGGGGAAGCGCCGTCGCCTCTTTCAGCTCCTCGCCTCAAAGGGCGGCGGGTTAGAGATGGAGGCCAGAGAATTTGTAATTGAGCCCAAGTTTGGCGCTGTGAATCCCGCTAATCGTGTCGGACGTCGTCCATCGGAAATTGCAGGAGCAATAGCCGTACGACGACTGGGTGTTGTCGATTGCGAAATACAAATATTCGACCTTCAAGGAGACGTTTTCCCAGCCACGGATGGGAAGCGCATATTCCACGCCGCCGCCCACCGCAAAAGCAAGCTCGTTCAGGGAGCTGCTGGTGCTCAAATGCGGCAAGGGGCTGATCACGTCCTCCTTTTTGACCGCGAAGTAACTCGTGTCGATCGTCGTGAACAGCGCGGCGGCCTTCACATATATCAGCAGGCTGTCGAAGGCGTAGCCGATGCGTCCGCCGATCAAACCATAGCCGTAATGGCTCCCGACGCTCGTCCGATGCGTCGAGCCCTCGGAGAGAAAATCGCCAGTGAGCGCGCTGTAATAGAGCTGATTGACGTCTCTGCCAGAGCCGTATTCTCCGAGATAGCCGTATTCGCCCTCTATTCCCAGGACCAACGGCATTTGAGGCAGCTGCAGATTATAGCCGACCGTCAAGCCGCCGATGGGGGAGGCGTCGACTCCATATCCGTAGGGGCTGCTGAAAGGGCGGAACCAGAAATTGAAATTGTCCAGCCTTATGGGCTCCGTCGTGTGGACCTGGGCGCTGCTCGCGCCGCCGACGAAGCCGCCGATATAGAAGCCTTCCCAATTGTATGGTGTTGGCGGAGGCGGAAGCTGCGGCGAGGAAAAATCTGCGGCGGAGGCCGAAGAGCAGGGCAGCGCGGCGAAAAGCGCGAGGAGGGGCGCAGATTTTTTCAAGGCTCTGTCACCTTGGTGACGACCCCCGCCCCGCTCTGGACGTCATGCGCCAAGACCAAGCAGGCAATCAGCCAATTCGATAGGAGATGGTTAACCGATCAGGGTGAATGGACAGTTAACCGTCGCCCTCGCTGCGCGCCGAGGCCTTACATCGGGCGCAGGCTCAACGCCTTGCCTTCCTTGGCGTCGCGCCGCCAGATGCCGCCGGTTTCGCGATCGAAATGGGCCTTGTGGCCCTTGCGCGCGATGAGCGAGAGCCGGCCATGATCCAGATTCCAGGCGACGGGATCGAAGACCACGAGTCCATTGTCGCGGCAGGCGGGAGCGAGCTGCGCCTTGAAGCCGCCAGAGGCCGGGCGCTGCTCGAGGGTCAGCATGCATCCCGTGTCCTTGTCGTCTGCGCGCAGGATCGCATAGCGTCCCGCGGTCTCCGTGCGCGGTTCCGCCTGAACGGAGTGCGCCGACGCGACGACGGCCGCCGCCAAGACGGAAAGGCGCCACGCGCCGCATCTCGCAATTGTTCCAAACGCCATTCAATCGAACTCCGAAGGTGAGCCAGCGCCTTTTCGCCAATCTGCGCTTTTCTCGCTCCCCGGCCAAGAGGGTCGCATCGCGACGCATCGGCCCAGGGCTTAGCGGCCGGCCGCGACCGCTTTTTGACATGCGGCAAAATGTCGCGCACCGACGCGTCGATTTGTCTCGCGCCGCTCGTTTTCTGACCTAGGGCGCCTAAGTGAGCGCTTCGAATCGCTCGCCTCGGCCTTAGCCTCTCGGCCCCCGGAGACCCCATGCGGCAGTTCTGTTTCGCTTTCCGCGCTTCGATCTTCGCGAGCGCGATGGGGGCCGTGGTCGCGCTCGGGGGCGCCACGCCGCAAGCCTTTGCGGAAAAGGCCCCGAAAACGGCCTCGATCCGGCTCTCTCCGGCGGAACTGCCTGCCGACCGCGACGGCGCCGCAATGCTCTACGTCCCTGCCGCGGGGCGTTACGCGATACGAGTCAAGAGTCCTTCAGGAGCTCGAATAGAGCTCGTCGACATGCTCGAAGGCCCGATGGACGCCGCCGGCGCTTCCGGCGGCCGTGACGGCCGCATCGACGCGCTCCTCGACCAGGGCGCGTATAAGCTCCGTGTTTCCAGCCCCAAGGGCGTGTCGGGAACGCTGCGGCTTTCCGCCCAGCCCTTCCAGGAACTCAATGACGAGCCGCCACCGCTCACCCAGGGGAAGATAGAAAGCGCCGAGCTCGCCGATTTGCAGCAACGGTCTTACCGGGTCGATGTCGGGGCCGAGGGGCGCGTCTACCTCGAAGCGATAGGTCGCAGCCTCGCCGATCTCAGGCTTTGGCGCGAGAACGGCGAACTCGTCGATCTTGCGCTCGAGAAGCGCAGCGCAGAACCCAGGCCCGGCCGCGCCATGACCCGCGTCCGTCTGGAAGGAGCCGCCGCTCGCGGCCGCTACATCGTCACGGCCTATGGCGGCGAGGCCGCGCTCTGGAGCGAGGGTGAGAAGCCGCAGCCCTTCATGATCCGCCTCGCTCCGCCGCTCGCGCTCGACGCCGGCGTCGCCGAGGGAACGCTCGGCTCCTTCGGCTCGGCGCGCTTCGTCGCGCAGCCGAACAGCAACGCCTTTCGGCTGGAGGCGCCGCAGCCCGCGCCGCTGCGTCTCGACGAATGGCGCGGCGGCCAATGGCGCGGCTTCGCCGAGATCGCCAAGAACAGCCACGACGCCTTCGCCACGCTGCGCGACCAACGCGAGGAGAGCGAGCCGGCGACGCTTGAAATCTCCGGCCGAGAAGGCCAGGCCTTCACGCTGCACGCTCTGCACAGCGACGCGCGCTTCTCGTTTGAAGCCACCGGCCCGCATCTCATCGGGCTCGACATCGCCGGGCAAGGCGCCGACGAAGTCCCGGCGACTGCGATTTTCGCGCGCGTGGAGAAGGACGGCAAAACCCGGGTGCTCGCCTCTGACACGCCGCGCGTCTCGGCCCGCAAAGCCTGGCGCGGTCGTTTCAATCTGCGCGGCCCGACGGGGCTCCTCTTCGAGATGGTCGAGCCGGGTCCCGTCGCGATCGATGCAAAGGGCGTGGGTCTGCGCGCGACAAATAAACCCGCGCTCTCCGACGGCCCGGCCCCTCGCGCCGACGGCAAGCGCGCCAGACGCTACGACCTCGCCAAGGGATTTTATCTGCTTTCGCTCGACCCCGCGCAGGGCGCGGCCGGCGTCGTCGACGTCACGCTCGGGCCGCCCGGCATGGCTGCGCCGGAGCCTGCGCCGACGTCGGCGCGCATCGCCATTTCCTTCGGCGAGCAGCGGCTCGAGAAGGATGGATCCTATCTGATCCTCGGCAATGTCGGGCCTGAGCTCATCGTCGGTCCCCGCGTCGTCGCTTTGCCCGCTGACCTTACGAAAGAGCCGTTGAGGCTCTGGCAGGGCGCCGCCGAGACGATCTCGATCCCCGTGCTCGATCCTAAGGAGGGGACGATCGTCCTCCATGACGCGCGCGGCGCAGAGGCGCCTTTCAAGCTGGGCCCCAAAATCGTGCACGACGAGATCGCCTCGCAGCGCCTGACGATCGAACCCGCGGGAAAGGAGCGCGCCCTGGGACTGGCCTTCGTCGCCAATCCGGCTAGGGCGCGAGCCGAGCCCGACGGTGAAGAAGCGAAGGAAGAGCAGCCGGCGAAGAAGAAACTGCAAGGCGCGAAGAAGCCCGGCCGAGCGCCCCTCGCCGCAAGCCCGGGCCATCCGCTTTATTTCGACATCGGCCGCGACGAGATGCAGGAAGTTCGCTTCGAGACGCCGGAGGGCGGCCTTTACCGGGTCGAGACTCTCGGTCGGCTGAAGACCCGCGTGGCAATTGCGTCGACTGTCTCCGCCAATCTCGGCGAGGGCGAGGACAATGGACCCGGGCACAACGGCCTCATCGTCACTTACCTCCGCGCCGGTCCCTATCGCGCCGCCGTCACCGCGAAAGATTCCGCCGGACGGACCGGCCTCGCGGTCACCAAGGTCGCGCTCAATGCGACGGCGAAGCTCCCGGGCGAGGGCTCCGCGCGCGCGACTCTCGATCCCGGGAAGGGCGCGGCGATTCCCTTCGAAATCGCCGAGCCGGGGCCTTACAGGCTCGATCTCTATGGGCTCGGCAGGGAGTGGCGAGCGCGGCTCGAGGACAAGGACGGCTGGCCGCTCGCCAAGCCCGGCCCGCTGACGCGGCTCGATCGCGATTTCGAGAAGGGCGCCTATCGCCTCGTCGCTCTGCCCGAGGCGGTCGAGGCGCGTCTCGCTTTCCGCCTCGCACGCAAGGAGCCCGAGAAGGAGCTTGCGGGCCACGGCCCGCATCCGCTGCCTTTCGAATCCCCGCAAAAACTGCAATGGCGCGAGCCCGCGACGCGCGGCGCCAACCGCGAGCCGGATGTGTGGCGATACTCGCTCGAAGGCGACGCCCAGATCACGCTGTCGCTGTCCGAAGGGATGATCGGCGAGATCCTCCGCGGCGAGAACGAGAAGGTCGGGCGCATCGCCGCGGGTCGCGACTTCACGGCGCGCCTTCCGGCGGGCGACTATCGCGTCGAGGCGCGGGCGCTCGCGAGCGACGATCGGCTCGATTATGAAATCTCGCTCTCGTCGAAAGAGCTGCAGCCCGGGGCGCCCCGCCTCGTCGAGCTGCCGGCGAAAGCGAGCTTCGCGCTGGCCAAGGAATCTCTCGTCGATCTCACGAGCTTTGGCGACAAGGCGCTCTACGGCGCGCTGAAGAACGAGAAAGGCGAGGTCGTCGAGCCATTGGCGGGACGCGCCAATGACTGGAACTTTGCGCTGGCGCGTCGTCTCCCCGCCGGGGCCTACCATGTGTCGCTGCACGCTCTCGACGTCTCGCCGCCGCGAGAAACGCCGGACGAAGAGCTCAACGAAAGCCCTGCGAGCCTCGAGGACGAGCAAGGCGGGGAGGAGCAGCCGAAGACTCAGCCCGCGCGGCCTTCGGGAATAGAGCTTCGCCTCGCTTTCCCGCAGGAGCGCGACGAGGGCGCGCTGGAAGCGATCAACTCCAAGACCTTTGCCGGCAAAGTCGCGCATGTCCTCGCTCTGCCGCCGGCGGAGCCGGATACGCTGGCGATGGTCGTCGCGAAATCGGCGGACGAGGTCGCGCTCTCGATCGAGCGGCGCGACGAAGCGGGCGCGTGGCGCGTCGTCGGCGCCCGGCGGGGCCTCTCTCCCTTCGCCGCCTGGCCGGCGCCCACAGATGGCTCCGCCTGGCGCGTCGTCGCCTGGACGGTCGGCAGCGCCGGCGCGCCGATCGAGCTCGCCTATCGCGACGTCGATCGCAGCGGCCAACGACCGGGCGAGATCGCGCTGAAGCCCGTCGCCAATGCGCCCGTTACGCCCTGCGTCGGCCTCGCACGCTTGAGCGGCCTTTCGATCGTCGAGATTGGCGATTGGCCTTCCGCGCTGGTCGCGGGCTCGAGGCCCGGCCAGCTGCTGCAACCCGTCAAAGCCGGGGCGGTCTCCTCGCAGGGCCAAAATCTGTGGTTCGCTTCGAACGGGGAGTGCCGGGGCGAGCTTGCGGTCGCGCCGCTCGACTGGCGCGGCGAGGAGATCGCGCTCGATCTGGGCCCGGGCGAAACCGCCGTCGCGCCGAGCGGCGCGCCTCCGAGCGGCAAGGCCCGGCTGTTCCATGCGAAGAGCCTCGACGGGCGCGTCGGTCTTGACGCCGGACGCGGCATGGCGGTCGCGCAAGATTCGACGCTCGCGCTTGCAGGCGACGCGCCGCTGCGCCTCTGGAACGCCGGCGGCGCCGGGGCTTTGCGCCTATCGCTGCGTGCGGTGGATGTGACGCTTGAACAGCCCGAGCGCAGCCAGAGCGCCTTTCACGCGACGCTTGCGCCCTGGACCGCCAAACCCGTCACGCTCACGCTCGGCGAAGCGCCCCTCGCACTGGAGCTTCCGGCCGGCGTCGCCCTGTTCTCAGCGCCCGACGATCCGGCGCGCCTCGCGCTCTACGGCGGCGGCGCGGCGCTCGCCGCAACGCATCACGGCGCGGGGGAAACCATAAAGCTGTGGCTCGTAAATCTCAACGACGCGCCGGCGCCTGTTTCCCTGCAGCCCGCCGCGGGGACGCGCCAGACGCTCGACGCGCCGCGCGCGATCCAGGGCTTTTTCGGCGCTTCCGGCGAGATCGTCGCGCCGGTCGTCCCAATGCAGGGCGACGTGCTCGTCTCACTGGGAGGCGCGGCGCGTTTCGTTTCCGCAAGCGGCGCCATTCGCGAAGGCGAGCGCATCCCGCTCGACGGGCCGGGGATCGCCATTCTCGACCATGCGCCGGGGCTCGCGGCGATGGGCTTGGAGCGCGACTGCAAGGGGCCGTGGCCCGAGGCCGAGGCGAAGCCCGTCATGCTGCCGCAGCGCGTGACGCTTTCTGGCGCCGCCATGCGTTTTGCGTTGAAAGCCGACGCGCCGGCGCTGCTCGTCGCGAACGGAGCGGTTCCGGCGATCCTGCGCTTCAGCCAAAACGGTCGCCGCGATCTCGAAGCCTTCCCCAACGGCGTGCGCCTCAGCCGCTTCGTCGCGGCGGGGGAGGTCGTTCTCGATCTTTACTCCCCGCATGACGGGCCGCTCTCCGGCGCGCTCGATCTCGCGCTGAAGCCTGCGATCCAGGCGCATGACGGGATCAACGAATCGACGACGCTCGCGCCGGGCGGCGCCGCGCTCTACGCCTTCGACGTAAAGACCGAAGCCGAAATCGGTCTCGGCCTTCGCGCCGATCCCAATCGCGCGGCCATGCGGCTCCTCTCAAAGGACGGCGAAATCCTGGGCGAGGGCGTCGCTCAGAAAAGGAAGCTTTCCCCCGGCCGCTACTATGTCGAGGTCAGGGCGCCCGCGGCGGGCGTAACGACCGTCGCGCGGCTCGCGATCTTCGGTCTTTCGCCGCCGCCGGCCGGGCCGCCCGAGGAGATCGTCGCCGATTATCTCGACAAGGCGGGGCTGAAGAAGAGTCGAACGCGATGAGATTGTTCGGCTTCCACCTGAGCCGCAATCGCCGAACCGATCACCCGCAATGCATATGAAAGGCCAGGCGCTCGACATGAAGAAGCTCCTTCTTGCGGTTTTCCTCGCCGTCTTGACGCTCGCCGCCAGCGCCCCGCTTCGTGGCCAAAATCTCGACTTCACGCAGCGCGCCGACGGCGCCCGCGTGGTCCCGGAGCGGTTTTTGCGCGAATGGGATCCGATCACGATTTTCTTTGCGGCCGACGCCGGCCCCAAGAACGGCGGTCCTGCCGAGGGGCATGCGAAATTCGCGACGATCGACGACGAGCCGGCCGGCGAATGGCGCTGGCTCGGCCCGCGCGCCCTGCAGTTTCGGCCCGCCGAGCCCTGGGCGCCGTTGAAGCGCGTCACGGTCTGGGCGGGCAACGCGCAGACGCGACTCGTCTCGCTCCTCCCGGCGCCCTTCTCGACGCTGCCGACCGCGGGCGGCGAGCCGATCCCCGAGCTCACTCAATTCGCGCTGACTTTCGCGACGCCCGTCGATCTCGCGGCGCTCTCGCGGCTTATCTCGATCGAAGTGCGACAGGCGCCGGGCGTCGCCGAGGGAGAGCGTCTCGCGCAAAAGGACTATCAGATCGCGCCGATCGAGCGCGGCGCGCGCGGCGATCATCAGAGCTATGTGGTCAAGCTGCGCAACCCGATCGGCGAGGGCAGAGTCGCTATCCTACGCCTGAGGCTCGCCGACGAGCCGGGCTTCGAGGACGAGACCTTCGAGCTGCGCGCCGCGACCGCGGCGCCTTTCGCGGCGCTCGACGCGAGCTGCGGTCGCGGCTGGAGCGACGAGAGGCTTGACACGGTGCTGCGCTGCGCATCGCCGCCGCCCGAGAGCAACGGCAATCCCGGCGGCGAAGCTTCTTATTCCGCGGCGAGCGGCCGGCGCATCGCGCTGCGCTTCTCCGCCGAACCGCAGGCGCTGTCGATCCTCGAGGCCCGCGAAGCGCTGCGCATCGCGCCGCCGGTGGACGATCTCACGCTCGAGGTCGATGGAAACAGCTTGCGGATTGCGGCAAAGTTCCTTTCTGACCGCGTCTATGAAATTTCGCTCGCGCCGGGCGCGTTGCGCGATTCGCAGGGGCGCCCGCTGGCGCGCGGTTTCTCGCAACGCTTCGCCTTCTCGCGCGACGCGTCGGCGCTGCAATGGGACGCGGGTTACGGCCTTGTCGAGCGCTTCGGCCCGCAGATTCTGCCGCTGCGCGGGCGCGGCTATGAGCGCGCCGATATCCGTATTCACCCGATCGATCCGCTCTCGCGCGATTTCTGGCCTTTCCCGGCGCAAGGCGTCACGACGCTCGACGCCGACGCGCCCCCGCTTCCCGGCAACACGCCCGAACGCTGGTCAGAGCCCGCCGACATCGCAGCCAATGCGCTCAAGGAGCGCATCAAGGCTTTGGGCTCACCCGCCGTCTCGCGTCTCGCGCCGCTGCCGCTGCGTCGCGCCGGCGCTGACGCGCGCTTCGGCCTCGATCTCTCGGAGGATTTCGCGCGCATAAAAGGACACGAGCAGCCCGGCGCCTATCTCGTCGGACTGCGCGCGCCGGGCGAAGCGACGCGGCGCTGGCTGCGCGTGATCGTCACCGATCTCACGCTCTCGACGGTCGAGGAGCCCGCGGGCGTGCGCTTCGCCGTGACGTCGCTTTCGACCGCGCAGCCGGTCTCTGGCGCCGAGATCCGGATCGAGGGCGTCAAGGACGATAAATTCGTGACGCTCGCCAATGGCGTGACCGACGATTCCGGCTTTTTCGCGTGGCCTCTTGCTAAACGCGCAGAAGCAGAACTGCGCCGCGTCGTCGTGCAAAAGGGACTCGACACGCTCATTGTCGATCCGGGAAGCGCGCCGTCGGAATATGCAAAAGAAAACTGGAGCAAGCCCGAAGCCGCCTGGCTCGCCTGGACGACCAATCCCGAAGAGCCGCGGGTCGAGCCGGCGCGCACGCTCTGCCATCTCTTCAGCGAGCGGCCGATCTATCGGCCCGAGGAGCCTGTCCATATCAAGGGCTATGTCCGCCTCTATTCGGGCGGCGCGCTGACTCCGGCCAAGGCCGCCGGCACGCTGGTCATCAACGCCCCGGGCGGACAGGAATGGCGCGTTCCGGTGACGCCCGACGCGATCGGCGGCTTCTACCACAAGTTCGACGCAGAGACGCAGGCGACCGGCGATTACGCGGTCAAATACGAGCCGGCCGCAACGAAGCCCAAAGAAGGCGAAAAGAAAGCCGACGCCGCGAGCAATGCGCCGACAGGTGAGGAAGGAGAAAATCAAACCGCCGCCACGCCGACCGAAGACACATCTTGCGGCGCCTTCACGTTCAAGAAAGAGGCCTATCGCCTTCCGACCTTCGAGGTCGTGCTGAACGCGCCGCAGATGACGCCGCTCGACGGCGAGTTCAGCGTCGATCTGATCGCCCGCTATTTCGCCGGCGGCCTTGCGGCGGATCGGCCCGTCAAATGGCGAGCCGCGCAGTTCCCTTACGTCTTCCAGCCGCAGGGGCGCGAAGGTTTCCTCTTCTCGACCGACTCGCGCTTCTCGGGGGAAGGCAAGTTCAAATCCACCGCCGTTCTGGAGCGCGATCAGCGCACCGACGCCGGCGGCGCGGCGCGCATGAGTTTCGACACGACGATCGAGCCGACCGCGCAGCCGCGGCGCTATTCGATCGAGGCGACGGTGACGGGCGACGATGGGGTCGAGGTGCGCAATGTCGCCAATGTGATTGCCGTTCCGCCCTTCGTGCTCGGCGTCAAGACGCCGCGCTATGTCGAGCGTCCGAGCATGATTGCGCCGGAGCTCGTCGCGATCGACGGCAAGGGCCAGGCGGTCGAAGGGCTGCCGATGACGCTGCGGCTCATCAAGCGCAATTGGATCTCGACGCTACAGGCCTCCGACTTCGCACAGGGCGCGGCCAAATATGTGACGCAGGTCGAGGACGAAACGCTCCTGGAGCGCAAGGTCGCGAGCGCCAAGGAGGCGCAGAAGATCGAGCTCGAGATCAAGAACGCCGGCGTCTATCTCGTGCAGCTCGAGGCCTATGACCGGATCGGCCGGCGCCAGCAGGTGAGCGTCGATTTCTTCGTCGGCGGCGATACGCCCGTGACCTTCAAGCGCGCGCCTTCGGCCACGGCGACCGTCACGCCCGACAAGGAGAAATATGCGCCCGGCGAGACCGCGACGCTGCTCGTGCAGTCGCCTTTCCAAAAGGCGCGGGCGCTCGCCATCGTCGAGCAGCCGGACGGCCGTTACGATTACAGATTCTTCGACATCGCCAATGGCTTTGGGCGCTACACACTGACCTTGAAGAAGGAGCAGACGCCGAAGCTCGCCGTGCATTTCCTGATCATGCGCGGCCGACTCAAGGACAGCGGCGCGAATGCGAGTGCGAGCTTCGACCAGGGCAAGCCCGTCACCATCGCCGCGACCAAATGGATAGACGTCACGCCGGTCAAGAACATCGTGACGGTGAAGCTCGACGCGCCGCAGAAGGCGCGGCCCGGCCAGGAGGTCGAGGTGACGCTCTTGCTCGCCGATGACATGGGGAAGCCCCTCGCGGGCGAAGCGACCTTCTGGATGGTCGATCAGGCGGTGCTGTCGCTCGCCAAGGAGCAGCCGCTCGATCCGCTCAACAATTTCATCGTGCCGCGCGAGACCAAAATGGCGGCGCGCGACACGCGCAACATGGCTTTCGGCGTCATTCCTCTGGAAGAAATCCCCGGCGGTGACGGCGGGCTCGAGGAATGGGGCGCCGAGACCAATATTTCCGTGCGCAAGAATTTCACGCCCGTCCCAATTTACCTGCCGAGCGTCAAGGTCGGCCCCGAGGGAAGCGTGAAGATCAAGGTGAAGCTTCCTGATACGCTGACTGTGTTCAAGCTGCGCGCCAAGGCGGTGAGCGGGCCGGACCGCTTCGGCTTTGCCGGCGGCGAGATGCTGATCCGACAGGAGCTCGTCGCGCAGCCGCTGCTGCCGCGCTTCGTACGGCCGGGCGACACGCTGGACTTGGGGCTCGTCGCGCGCGTCGTCGAAGGCCCGGGCGGAACGGGTTCCGCCTCCATCTTCGCCAAGGGGTTGGACCTCACGGGGGCGACGACGCAAAAGCTCGACTGGTCGCAAGGAAAGCCCGCGCGCGTCGCGTTGCGCGCTTCGGTCCCCGAGCCGAAGGTCGGCGTCGAGACCGCTAAACTCGGCTTCAAGATCGAGCGCGACGGCGATCACGCCAAGGATGCGGTCGAGATCGATTTGCCGATCAAGCCCGACCGCACGCCGACGCGACGATTCGAGCTCGTCGAGATCGGCCCCGGCGAGACGAAGACGCTTGGCTCGCTCGAAGACGGCGTGCGGCCGGGAAGTTTTTCGCGAAAAGTCGTGCTCGCCGGCGACCCGGCCGTCGTCAAGCTCGTCGCCGGATTGAACGCGCTCATCCAATACCCTTACGGCTGCACGGAGCAGCGTATCTCGCTCGCGCGCGCCGCGATCGAGCTGAAGGCTTTAGCGCCGCTTCTCTCGACTGCGGGCTTCGAGGGACGCGTTTCGTCGGTCACGAAGTCCACCGCGCAGGCGATCGATCAGGCGATCGACAATGACGGGCTCGTCGCCTTCTGGCCGCGCGCGCCGGGAAATGTCTCGCTGACCGCCTGGGCCTATGCTTTTCTGAGCGAAGCGGCCAAGGCCGGCGAGCCGGTCGACAAAACCCTCTCGGACCGCCTCGCTAATGCGTTGAAAAACGCGCTTCGTTCGGACTTCCCGCGGCTGTTGCGCGGCGAAGAGCTGCGCGAGCGAGCGACGGCGCTGGCGGCGCTCGGCGAAGGCGGCAAGCTCGACGATTCCTATCTCGCCGAGTTCACGCGTCAGGCGGATTTCCTGCCGGCGATCGCCGTGGCCGAACTTGCGTCGGCCGCGGCGCAAGGCTCGAGCGCCGATCAGAAGATCGTGGGCTCGCTTCTCGAGACGCTGTGGTCGCGCGTTAAATTCATTCAGCGCGGCGGCCAGAAAGTCTACGGCGGCCAGGCGGAGGATCGCGGCAATCCGATCATCCTGCCCAACGAAGCGCGTTCGCTCGCCGAGATGACGCGCGCGACAGCGCTCGGCGCGCCGGCCGATCCGCGCTCCGGCCTGTTGCGCGACGCACTGCTGCGCATCGGCGAAGGCGACGGCTGGGGCGAGACCGACGCCGATTCGGCGGCGATCCGCGCGCTCGCCGAAAGCTGGAAGCGCCCGCCCGCGCCGATCGCGCTGACGCTGACGCAAGGACAAGCCGCGCCGCAAAAGCTCACGATCGACGCCAACGCGCCGGCGCAAAGTTTCGCGAGTAACGAGAATACGCCGCTCACGGTGACGAACGGCGCGCAGGCCCCGGTCGTCGCGCTCGTCGAAACGCAGTTTGAGGCGGCGGAGCCTGGCGCCAAGGCGAGGCCCGATTCACGCGGCTTCGCGCTGACGCGCACGCTATGGCGCATCAAAAGCGACGGCGGGCCGGCCGAGAAGGCGGAGCCGGACTCGGACGGCGTCATTAAGGTCAAGGCGGGCGAGGCAGTCGAGGAGGTCGCCGAGCTCGTAAATCCGCAGGACCGCACGCATGTCGCGATCTCGCTGCCGCTCGCGGCGGGCTTCGAGCCGCTCAATCCCAATCTCGCGACGGCGCCGCGCGAGGCGCAACCCTCGGCGCCTTTGACACTCGCGCCGAGCTGGACGAGCTATGGCGACGACCGCGTGTTCTACGCTTATGACAGCCTGCCGAAAGGCAACTACCGCTTCGTCTTCCGCGTGAAAGCGCAGACGGCGGGGAGCTTCACGCAGCCCGCCGGCGTCGCGGAGACGATGTACAAGAAAGGGATCGTTGGGACGAGCGCCGGGGCGCGCGTGGAGATTGGGGAGTGAGTTGCGTGCTCCCCACCGCCCCCGTCGGGCCGCAGATGAAATGGATTAAAGGGCGCGCCATGGCTCTTTATCCGTTCGGGTCACAGGGCTAAGTTTCACCCCCGATTTTTTTCCGCGAGAACCAAGCCTATGGCCGTCGAATCCAAGCATCCCGAGACCCTGCAGCTTCACGCCGGCTGGCGCGCCGACGCGACGAACGGCGCGGTGGCCGTGCCGATCTATCAGACCACGAGCTATCAATTCCGGGATACGGAGCACGCCGCCAATCTCTTCGCCCTGAAAGAACTCGGCCATATCTACACGCGCATCGGCAATCCGACCACGAGCGTGCTCGAGGCCCGACTCGCGGCGATCGAAGGCGGCGCGGCGGGGCTGGCGCTCTCTTCCGGTCAGGCGGCCTCGGCCTTCGCCGTGCAAAATCTCGCGAAAGTCGGCGACAACATCGTCTCCTCGACCGATCTTTACGGCGGAACCTGGAATCTCTTCGCCAATACGCTCAAGGATCAGGGCCTCGAAGTGCGCTTCGTCGACCCGTCGGATCCCGAGAATTTTCGGCGCGCGACGGACGAGAAAACCCGCGCTTATTACGCGGAGACGCTGCCCAATCCCAAGCTCATCGTCTTCCCGATCGCCGAGGTCGCCGCAATCGGGCGCGAACTCGGCATTCCGCTCATCATGGACAACACCGCGGCGCCTATTCTTTCGCGTCCGCTCGATCACGGCGCGGCCGTCGTCGTTTATTCGACCACGAAATATATCGGCGGCCACGGGACCTCGATCGGCGGGGCGATCATCGACGGCGGCAATTTCGACTGGGAGAAATTCCCCGAACGCCAGCCGGCGCTGAACACGCCCGATCCCTCCTATCACGGCGCGGTCTGGGTCGAGGCGGTGAAGCCCATCGGCCCCGTCGCTTATGCGATCAAGGCGCGCACGACGCTGTTGCGCGATCTCGGCGCCGCGCCTTCGCCTTTCAACGCCTTTCTCACCTTGCAGGGAATCGAGACGCTGACGCTGCGCATGGAGCGCCATGCGCAGAACGCGACCGCCGTCGCCGCCTTCCTCGCCAAGCGGCCGGAGGTGACGAAGGTGATCCATCCGTCGCTGCAGACGGGCGAAGCGCGGGCGCGCGCCGACAAATATCTCAAGGGCGGCTATGGCGCGCTCGTCGGCTTCGAGCTCAAGGGCGGCTCGGAGGCGGGACGCCGCTTCATCGACGCGTTGCGGATGTTCTACCACGTCGCCAATATCGGCGACGCGCGCAGTCTCGCGATCCATCCCGCCACGACGACGCACTCGCAGCTCGCGCCCGAGGTGCAGCTCAAGACGGGCGTGACGGAAGGATATGTGCGCCTCTCGATCGGCCTCGAACATATCGAAGACATTTTGGCCGATCTCGAACGCGGGTTGAAGGCGGCGGGTTGATGGGAGTTTCGAGGGCTTCGAGGCCCCCTCCCTCACCCTCCCCCGCTTAGCGGGAGAGGGACCGGCCAGCGTTTCGCGAAACTCCGATCACGCGCGCAGTCTAACCCCCTCTCCAGCGATAGCGGGGGAGGGCTGGGGAGGGGCGCTCCTACGCGGTCGCGAGGTCCGGCGACAGCTTCTTGTGGAGTCGCACCATGAAGGCCGTCGCGAAGAGCGGCGTCAGCAGATTGAGCCCCGGCGTCGCGACGAAGATCGCAATGAACAGACCCCCGATAAATAACGTGAGGGCGTTGACGCGGCGTATCTCCTCGGCCTCGAGGCTGCTGCGGAAACGCATGGCGGCGAGCATGAAATATTCCCTTCCGAAGAGATAGGCGTTGGCTAAAAAAAACGCCATTACATTGATGCCCGGCACGAGCAGCAGCATCAGCGCGACGAGGTTGACGCCGAGCGAGACGAAGGAAAAGCGGATCGCCGAGCGCAACGCCTCGACGTGATGCGCCGGCGTTCCCTGGCGGCCGGCGGGATAGATCTCGCGCTCTACGATCGCAGCCAGATCGTCGATGAAGAAACCCGCGACGAAGATCGAGACCGGGCCGACCAGAAAGGCCAGCGCGAAGATGATGCCGAAACCCGTCGCAAAAGCCAGAATGCTGTGCATCAGCGGATGATCGACGACGACCATCGAGAGCGCGAGGCGATCGAGCCCGGCCCAGATGAGCGCCAGAAGCAGGAGCGTGAGGCCAAGACTCTTCCACAGGACCGAGCGAAAGGGCGGCGTCAAAATCTGCCGCAGCGCGGCGAAGGCGGCTTCGAGCATGCGGGGGTTCTCCTAGAACTGCGGGTCAAATGGCGCCGCGAGCGCAACCGCGCAAGGGGCGCAAGCCGCCCGCGACCTTTTGCGAAAGCGCCGAGGAAACCTTGGCAAAAACCATCGCGGGATCAATGCCCTCGCCGCGCGGCCCTTGCCACTTCGTCGTCCTAAGACTAGCTTCACGACATGTTCGAGGCCAAATTCCAAAGCTTTACCGACACCGAACGCGGCGTCGACACGGGCGCGAAGCTCAAAACACTGCGAGCGCGGCTCTCGGCGCTGGGGCTCGACGGCTTCATCGTGCCGCGCGCCGACGAGCATCAGAACGAATATGTCGCGCCGTGCAGCGAGCGTCTCGCCTGGCTCACCGGATTTTCCGGCTCGGCCGGCGTCGCCGTCGTGCTCAAGAAAGAGGCCGCGATCTTCGTCGATGGGCGCTATGTGCTGCAGGTCAAGCAGGAGATCGACGCCAAGCTCTTTGCGGCGCATGAGCTAACGGCGATGCCGCCCGCCCACTGGCTCGCCGATCGAGTCGAAAGGGGCGCGCGCATCGGCTACGACCCGCTCGTTCACACCAATCTACAGATCGACGCCTTCGCCAAGGCGCTCGCAGCCAAGCGCGCCGAGCTCGTTCCTATCGAGCCCAATCCGATCGACGAGATCTGGACGGACCGGCCGGCCGCCCCGCTCGGGCCGGTGCGGCTGCATCCGACGCGCCTCGCCGGCAAGAGCGTCGTCGAAAAGCTCGCGGAGCTGAGGCGCGTCTTCGCCGGCGCCAATGCGTTGCTGCTTTCCGATCCTCACTCGATCGCCTGGACGTTCAACATTCGGGGCTCGGATGTGGCGCATACGCCGATCGCGCTCGCCTTCGCGCTGATCCCGGCGCGGGGCGCGCCGACACTTTATGTCGACGGACGGAAGATCCGCGGCGAGGTCCGCGAGGCCTTGGAAAAAATTCTCGTCATTGCACCGGCGCAGAATCTACGCGGGGATTTGGTGGAGCTCGGCGAGAAGAGAAAGACCGTGCTTTTCGACCAGGCGACGGCGCCGGTCCTCCTCGTCGAGGCCTTGCGCGAAGCCGGCGGCAAGCCGCGTCTCGTCGAAGATCCGGCGGCGCTGCCCAAGGCGGTCAAAAATCCGCGGGAGCTTGCCGGAATCAGGACCGCCCATGTGCGGGATGGCGCAGCGCTGACACGCTTTCTCGCCTGGTTCGAGAAGGAGGCCGTCAAAGGCGAGCTCACGGAAATCGCCGCGGCGCAGGCGCTCGAGACCTTCCGTCGCGAGAGCGGGCTGCTGCGCGACATCTCTTTTCCCACCATCTCGGCCTTCGGGCCGCACGCGGCGATTCCGCACTACCGCGTCACCGAGCGCAGCAATCTCAAAATCGAGCGCGGGATCTATCTCGTCGACTCGGGCGGCCAATATCTCGACGGAACGACCGACGTGACCCGCACGGTGGCGGTCGGCTATGCGGCGCGTCCCGTGCGCGAGCATTTCACGCGCGTGCTGAAGGGGCATATCGCGATCGCGGCCGCCGTCTTTCCCAAAGGCGTGACCGGCGCGCAGCTCGATGCGATGGCGCGACGGCCGTTGTGGGAGGCGGGGCTCGACTTCGATCACAGCGTGGGCCATGGCGTCGGCGCTTATCTCGGCGTGCATGAGGGGCCGCAGCGCATCGCCAAGATGGGCCATACGCCGCTCGAGCCGGGCATGATCCTCTCCAACGAGCCCGGATATTATCGCGCGGGCGAGTATGGAATCCGGCTCGAGAATCTCGTCGTCGTCGAAAGGCGCGAGATCAAGGGCGCGGAGCGCGAGATGCTCGGCTTCAAGACGATCACGCTCGCGCCCTTCGATCTCAACCTCGTCGAGCCCTCGCTGCTCGCGCCCGAGGAAGCCGACTGGCTCAACGCCTATCACGCGCGCGTGAGAAACACGCTCTCGCCGCTCGTCGACGTCGAGACGCGAAGCTGGCTTAAAAAAGCGACGCGCCGGCTCTCGCGCTGACCAGTCCGCTGTCTTGACGCGTTTTCTGCGCCGACCCGGCATCCACCTCGGCGGAAAACACGATGTCACTCCGCCGCCGCGGCCGACGCCGCGGCGGGGAAGGTGATTTCGATCAGCGTGCCTTCGTTCTTGCGGCTCTGTATCGCAAAGGCCGCCCGATTGGCCTCGATCAGCGCCTTCGTCACGGGGAGGCCCAATCCGGTGCCTTGTGACTGGCGCGCGCTCCGCACCTGGCGGAACGGCTCGAGCGCGAGCGCGATCTCATCCTTCGACATGCCGATGCCCGTGTCCTTCACGCGCACCAGAACATGGCCGTCGTCGGTCGGCGCGCTCGAGACGATAACCTGACCGCCCGGCTCGTTGAACTTGATCGCGTTGGAGAGCAGATTGAGCAGGATCTGACGCAATGAACGCTCGTCGGCGGCGATGCGTGGCGGGCGCGGCGCGAGCGAGAGCCGGATGATGACGCGTTCCCGATTGGCCTCGTTTTGCATGATCGAGACGCATTCCTCGATCACGGCGTTGACATCGAGCTGTTCGACCACGAGCTCCATTTTGCCCGACTTGATCTTGGACAGATCCAGCAGATCGTTCACGAGGCTCAGCACATGCGCGCCGGAGCTGTGCACGTCCTTTAAGTATTCCTTGTAGCGTTCGGACCCGAGCGGGCCGAAGCGCTCCTCCATCATCACCTCGGCGAAACCCATGATCGCGCTGATGGGAGTGCGGATTTCGTGGGAGATGCGTGCAAGGAATGCGGTTTTCGCCTCGCTCGCCCGTTCGGCTTCGGCCCGCGCCTGCTGCGCCTCACCCATGATCTCGCGCGCCGCCTCGCTCATTCCCGCGCAAAGAATATGCGTCGCGTCGACGCGGCTTACGGTAAGGCGCCAGGGCGCGCCCATCGGGTCGCGCAGCCGAACGAGATCGACCGGACCGGCGCTCTCAGCTGCTTCGCCGAGCGAGAGACCGAGGATTCGCGCCCGCGTTCGGTGGGAGTCCTCTTCGCCGAGAAGGGTTGCGAGCTCCTGCGTGCAGAGTTCGAACGCCCTCTTTCCAAAAAGCCTGGCGAAAGCGCTATTGGCCCGCTCGACTCGCCCGTCCTTGGCGAGCAGCGCCGCCGGCGCCGGGTTCTGCTCGAAGCTCGCGTCGAGCAGCGCCAGTTGGCCCCCAAGCCCGGCGATCTCGGCGTCTTTCGCGCGCAGCCGCGCGTCCTCGGCCGCCCTGGGCGAGCTCTGACGGCGCAGCGTGATCAGCGTCGCGGGCCCTTCCTCCCAGTCGATCGTCTGCAAATGCGCCTCGACGTCGATTGGCGCTCCATCCTGAGCCCGCAGCTCGACGGCGCCCGTCGGCTGTCCGCGAGGCGGCGGACGCCCCGTGAAAATGCGCGCAAGTCCGCCATCCTTCGCCAGCGCCGGCAGATCGGAATAGCCGAGCTCCTCGAGGAGGGTGCGGTTGGCGTAAAGCGCTTCCGCCCCTCTCGCGACGATGACGCCGAAGGGCAGGAGGTCGAGCAGCTTCGCTTCCTGACGCGAACTTTCCACGCGATCGCTCGCCGGCGGGCGCGGTTGTTCGAGCGCCTTGGCCACTTGGTCAATCAGCCCGCGGGCCGAACCGAGGGCGGTCGCGGACGCGGCGGGCGCGTCTCCCAAAGCTCGCCCAATCTCCTCGAAGGCGTCGCGTTCGGCCGCCGTGAGCCGGTCGGGCGGCTCACGATTGGAGGCGCTCGCGGGACGCAGAGCCACGACATTGTCGGTCGCAGGCTCGCTCACCACAGACGCCGGCGCGTGGGTCGGCGCGAGCGCGTCAGAGCGTGGCTCGAAGGGCTCCGCCTGGTCGAGGCGCAGCACCCCAAATCCCTGAAAGCCGAGAAACCGACGCGCCTTGTCGAAGATCGGCATGCCGCCGAGAAAGGTCGGCGCCCGGCAAGAGGGCCTTTCGATCGGCCAGTCGACTCTCATCCCGCTCCAGGACCGCCGCGAGGCGAGAGCCTCGCCGAAGGCGGGACCAAGATCGAGCGCGCGCGCAACCTCTTCAACTGAACGCCCGCAAAGCGCGGCGTTTTTCGCCCCGGCCACTTCGGAAAGAATGGGCGACGCCTCGATGAAAACGCCCTCGGCGTCGGTCTTCCACAAGAAGCGCGGCGCGCTGTGGCCGCAGCGGGCGGCCAGAGCTTCCCGAATGTGTCTTGCGCCGCCGGCGGCCGGCTCCACAGGCGTCCCGCTTTCGCCCCCCCCGCGGGCGACGCTCCCGGCGGCGGCTTCCGAGCGAAGGCCCAGGGCCGCGATCACGAAGAGCGGGTCTCGCGCCGCCCGCTCGATGCGGCGGCAAAGGATCGTCACCGGCCGCGGCCCCTCGCGAAGCTCTATCGGCGCTCGCTCCAAGCGCGGCGCCGCACTATGCCGGGCCGATTGGATGAGGGTCTCAAGTCTCGAGGCTCCCTCCTCCTCTCCCAGGAGACCGCTGGCGGCGGCTTGGTCGTCGATCGCCGCGCGCGCCGCCTCATTGCGATAGACGATCCGCAGGGGCCCGCCGACGACGGCGATGATCGGCGCTCCGGAGGCCTCGAGCGCGGCGAAAGCAGGATCCGCAGCGACGAGAGCCGCGGCGGCTTGGCGCTCCTCCTCGACCATAGTGGGTTGTTCCCGCCTCTATTCGGCGCCGGACGATCCTTGCTCGCCTTTGCTCTAAGTTAACGCAAGATTAAACGCTCGTCATGACGCGGTCCACGCAATTACCCAGGATTTTAAGGATTTGGGCGTTCATCCTAAATGCGGCAATGCCCTCCGCGAAAACTTTCCGCGTCGCCTTCGAGGGCTTATGTTGCGCTGCACAATTTTTTACTCCATACTCCGTTTCGCTCGCAGGACGATTCGCGGCGGCCTGGCAGGGCCGCGGCCCGGCGTTGCGGCAGGTCCATCAGCGTGGAGAGAAACATGAACGCTTCCAGCTATCAGATTCCCAGCGAAGTGCGCGATTTCGCCGAAAAGAGCGTCGAGCAGGCCCGCAAAGCCTTCGAAGGCTTCTCCGGGGCCGCGCAAAAAGCGATTTCCTCCATGGACGCTTCGGCCGTTCCCTTCAGTGACGGCGCCAAGGATTTGAGCATCAAGGCGTTTTCTTATGCTGACGCCAACGTCAAGGCCAGCTTCGATCTTGCGCAGAAGCTCGTCCAGGCGAAGGACGCCCAGGAAGTCATGCAGCTCCAGTCCGATTTCATGAAGTCCCAGTTCGAGTTGTTCCAGGAGCAGGCCAAGGAGTTCGGCGCTTTCTTCCAGAAAGCAGCCTCGCCGAAATAGGCCGATTGGAAGGCCGTTAGCCGCGGGTCGCCGCTCCCGGCCTCAACGCCGGAGCGACAACGCGGCGAGCAAACAAGGAGCCGAGATCCATGACGAAGCAGAAATCGGGCGCAGACGAGAAAACCGGCCCGACGCGCGGGCGCGCCGCCAAGATCGCTGCCGCCGCCGCCATCCCGCCGGCCGAAGAGATCGTCTCTACCGTGGAAGAGACGATCTCTCGCGCAGAGAGCGCAGAGGAAGAGCCGGCCCCAGCCTGGGTGGCGCCCGTCGTCGCCGAAGCGGCGTCGGAAGTCGCCCCGGCCCCGGCCCCGGCCTTGGCGGCGGACCTCGTCCCCGCTTCGACGCCCGAGCCTGCCGAGGCTCCGGCGCAAATCGTTTTGCTGGCCGGCGAGGCCGAGGCGACAGTTCGCGACGAACCCTTCTCTTGGCCCGGTCGGAACCTGGAGTTCTGGAAGGAAAACACGCAGGCGTTCTATCGCCTCGCGGGTGAGCTCGGCGCCGCGCGGACGCCCGGCCAAATCGTCGAGGCGCAGACGAAATTCGCGGTCGAACGGCTGCGCGCCTTCGGCCGTCACGCCGAGGCGATCGCCACGGTTCGCGTCAAATTCTTCTTCGCCGCGTAGCGCGCGTCACAAAAACTCGGTCGACCGACAGCTTGCGGACATGCTCCCTTCGAAAAGCCGCTTTGCGCTTTTTGGGAGCATGCTCCAAGCGCCGAGACGCTCCTTTATCCAAGCCATTCCTTGAAAGCGCCGCGCAGCGGCTCGAACCGGAACTCGATCCTGTGGCGTCCCTCCGGCGTTTCCACGGCGCGAAACATCACATTGGCGCGAAGCATCGGCGCCTCGACCCCGTCGACATAGGCGAACCACCAGGGATGCCAGACGTCGTTCAGGACGAGCCAGCCGCCGCCCGGCGGCGCCTCCGCGTCGACGACGACGCGCGTGTTCTCATAGGAAGTAATGCGCGCCTCGCCGGCGAGTTGCTCGGGTACTGAGCGACGGCAAAGCGTCGGCTGCTCGAGCAGCACCGTCTCGCGAAAGTCGACCCGAGGCCAGACGCCGGTCTCGATCATTCCGGCGAAATCGGCTTGGCGCGCGCAGACGGGCAGCAACACTCGCGGCAGCGCGCCGGAATATTCGTAGATATGCGCGTCCTTCGTGCGGGCGATCTCGACGACGTCGCCGGGCTCGAGACGATGGTCGATCTCCTCAATCGGAACGCCCGTCGCAATGTAGCGAAGACCGAGGAGGTCCGAGATCGGCGAGCGATAGCGCGGATAGAGTTTTGAGAAGGTTCGTTGCTCCGGCAACGCGACATGGTCGATGGCGCCGGTCGTGTCCTCGAAAAGCTTGAGGCGGATCGGATTGTAGCCGAGATCATGATCGAGATCATGCACGAGGCTCGCGTTCGGCCAATGGAAGTCGATCGCCGCGAGCTCGATTCGGTCGCGCCGGTCTGGAGGCTGCCCTTCGAGCTTTTGCTCCAGAAAGGCGATGGTCTCGTTTCTCGTCCCGGCGTTGAGCACGTCGAATTGCGCGGGCGGCAGCGCCGTCGATTCATTGGGCTTGTTGCTCATGCCGAGATCGAGCGCCGTCGCGGCGCCGATCAGCACGAGCGCCGCGAAGCGGTGCGATTGCGCAAGCCTCGGCGCGAGGACGGCGACGCCCACGGCCATCGTCCAGGAGAAGGCGGCGATCGTCAGCGATCCGCTCGCCTGCGCTAGCCGGCCCTTGTCGACGGCGACGCCCACGCAAAGCGCGAGCAGCATTGCCGCCGCGAGCGCGAGCCGCACAGGACTGGCGCGCGTCTCGCCTTCGAGCAGCAGGCTAAACCCGTAGCCGCCGAGCAGGGCGAGCGTGAAACCGAGCAGAAAAGTCGCATCCGCCGGCCTCCGCCACAAATCGACGCCGGGGATGTGGAAGATCGCGGCAAAGAGCGGCGTGTAGCGGCCGAGCGCATAGATGACGAAAACGACAAAAGCTCCGGTGAAGAATTTGATCTCCGGGGGCCGGAGAAAGCGTCGCCCGAAACTTGCGATCAAAGCGACGAGCGGCAGCGCGCCGAGATAGAGGGTCGCCATGTTGCGCGCGAGATAGATGTCGGTCGTGCCGAAAATCTGCGAGGGCGGCCCCCAGAAATCCCTAAGCGGCCCGTCGACGCCGAACAGATTGGCGCAAATGAGCGTGAAGAAGGAGCCCGGCGGCAGCGAGGCCTTGAAGGCGCCGTCAAGATCGATCGCCGGCCGGTTTGACTGCGCGGCCAGGAGCAGCGTGAAGAGCAGCGGGATCGCGACGAGCGCGCCGCCGGCGAGGGCGCCCGACAGGAGCGGGCGAACCGCGGTCTTCCAGCTCTCGGCGTCGGTCGCCACCCGAAAAACAGCATAGGCGGACAACAGCAGCACGGAGAGGAAGGCGACCTGATCGCGCCCCAGCACCAGAAAGGCCGCGGCGACTCCCGCTCCCACGCCCCAGCGCGCCGAGCGCCGGTCGAGAGCCCGCGCCAGGAGCCAGAGCGTCACCGGCAGCCAGGCGAGGCTCATGATCTGGCCCGTGTGCTGGATGCGCCAGCTCGCCGAGCCGCCGAAGGCGAAGGCCAGCGCCGCGAGCAGAGCGCCGCCAGCGCGCCAGCCGCGATCGCGAAAGTAGGCCATCAGCGCGAGGCCGCCCATCGCGAGCATCGCCAGAACGAGGACGTCTTCGAGCCAGAAGGAGGGCTCCGGAACGATCGCCGCCGCGATGAGAAAGAAAGGTGAGAAGATCAACGACTGCGGATCAGCGATCTGCGGCATGCCGGCGAAGACGTTGGGAGTCCAAAAGGGCGACTGCCCGCGATGCAGCGCATGGGCGAGGAACGCGAATTGCGGCTGGAAATGCGCCTTGGCGTCCCAGGGAATCGTGTATGCGCCCGAAAGGAAGGGCCAGGCGAGCGCTACTGCACAGAGGAGGAAAACCCCGGCGGCGGTCCGGTAGCCCCCCGACTCGTTATCCGATGTTTGCGTCCCCGGCGCGGGCTTTCGCGGCCTTACTGCGCCGACACAAATTGCGCGGTCAGCGTGGGCCATTCAGGCGTCCCATGACTGCATCGAGCTTCTTCAAGAGCGCTGCGTCACGCGCCTCGGGCGCGGTGAGGATCGCGCCGTCGAGCGCGCGGTCGGAGCCGATCGGACAGGGCTCGTGCTCTTGTGGAAAATCGCGCAGCAGCCGCGCGAGCAGCCGGCTCGCGGCCGCGGCGTTCTTCCTCACCACATCGATCACGGAAGCGACGTCCACATTGTCGTGCTCAGGGTGCCAGCAGTCGAAATCCGTCACCATCGCGATCGTCGCATAGGAAATTTCCGCCTCGCGCGCGAGCTTCGCCTCCGGCAGCGCGGTCATGCCGATCACGGCATAGCCGGCGCTCTTGTAAGTCAGCGATTCGGCGTAGGTCGAAAATTGCGGGCCCTCGATGCAGACGTAAGTCCCGCCTTGAACACAGGCTACGCCCTCGGCCTGCGACGCCGCATGAATGCGCTCGGCGAGAAGCGGCGCGACCGGATGCGCCATCGAGACATGCGCGACGCAGCCGTCGCCGAAGAAGGAGGAGGCGCGCGAGAAGGTGCGGTCGACGAACTGGTCGACGAGCACGAAGAGCCCGGGATAAAGCTCCGCCTTGAAGGAGCCGCAGGCGGAAACCGACACGATGTCGGTGACGCCGATGCGCTTCAGCGCGTCGATATTGGCGCGATAATTGATGCCGGAAGGCGAGAGCGGATGGCCACGCCCGTGGCGCGGCAGGAACACGGCGCGGGTCTTGCCGACGCGGCCAAAACGCAGCGCGTCGGAAGGCGCGCCCCAGGGGGTCTCAACCCGCTCTTCGCGCACATCCTCCAACCCGGGCAGGTCGTAGACTCCCGATCCACCGATGATTCCCACGACGGCCGCCGTCATCGCGATCCCCGTTTTGAGCGCGCTCTCGCGTCTGCGAAGCGATCGAGTCCCTAGATAGCTCGCGGCGGAGACGCTGTCGCGCCTTTTCGCCCCGATCCCGACCGCTCAAGAATTGGACTTTTCGCAGGGTTGCGACTCAAATTGGGCTGTGTTAGGGGAGCCGCGCGTCGGAGCCCTGGGCGTTGCTGTTCGGGCTCCTCCCGACCTTACTGTCGCTTCAGCGCTCCATGCTGCATCGCGGCCGCGCCCCTCGGCGCGACCGGAGAGCAAAAAAGCGACGCCGATCTGAAAGAGCAAGGCCAAGTGGCTCAAGACGGAGTCGACCTATCCAGCGTCGCGGGACGTTATGCTTTCGCGTTGCACGAGCTCGCTACGGAACGCGGCGCAGGCGAGCCGGTGTCGGAGGCGCTAAAAAACTTCCGGCAGATGTATGAGGCGAGCCCGGACCTGCGCCTGCTCATGCAGAGTCCCGCGTTCTCCGCCGCCGAGCAGCTCAAGGCGCTCGACGCTCTGCTCAAGAACGCGAATATCGAGGGCGTCGCCGCCAACTTCCTCCGGCTCGTCGCAGCCAAAAGACGGCTTTTCGCGTTGCCCTCGATCATCGACGCCTATCAGCGCCTCGAGGCACACGCGAAGGGCCTGACGCGCGCCGAGGCGATCGTCGCCAAACCGCTTCTCCCGTCTCAGGAGCTCTCCTTGCGCGACGCCGTGCAGGAAGCCGGCGGCGGCAAGGCGGTCAGCCTCGAGGTCAAGACCGATCCGGCAATCGTCGGCGGCATCATCATCAAGCTTGGGTCGCGCATGGTCGACGCCTCCCTGAGGACCAAGCTCAATTCCATTCGAACACGCATGAAAGAGGTCGGCTGATGATTGACGTCCGCGCCGCGGAAATATCCGCGATCTTGAAGAAAGAGATCGCCAATTTCGGCAATGAGGCCGAGGTCAGCGAGGTCGGCCAGGTGCTTTCGGTCGGCGACGGCATCGCCCGCGTCTATGGCCTGGACAATGTGCAGGCCGGCGAGACGGTCGAGTTCGAGAACGGCGTGCGCGGCATGGCCCTGAACCTCGAAAGCGACAATGTCGGCGTCGTGATCTTCGGCTCCGACCGCGAGATCAAAGAAGGCCAGACGGTCAAGCGCTCGGGCGCCATCGTCGACGTGCCGGTCGGCCGCGAGCTTTTGGGCCGCGTCGTCGACGCGCTCGGCAATCCGATCGACGGCAAGGGCCCGATCAAGACGGAGAAGCGCGCTCGCGTCGACGTGAAGGCGCCCGGCATCATTCCGCGCAAATCCGTGCACGAGCCTATGGCGACCGGCCTCAAGGCGGTCGACGCGCTGATCCCGATCGGCCGCGGCCAGCGCGAGCTGATCATTGGGGACCGCCAGACCGGCAAGACCGCGATCGCGCTCGACACGATCCTCAATCAGAAGTCCCTGAACGACGGCACGGACGAGAAGGCCAAGCTCTACTGCGTCTATGTCGCGATCGGCCAGAAGCGCTCGACCGTCGCGCAATTCGTGAAGGTGCTCGAGGAGCGCGGCGCGCTCGACTATTCGATCATCGTCGCGGCGACGGCCTCGGACCCGGCGCCGATGCAGTTCCTTGCGCCCTTCTCCGGCTGCGCGATGGGCGAGTTCTTCCGCGATAACGGCGCTCACGCTGTGATCATCTACGACGACCTTTCCAAGCAGGCCGTCGCCTATCGCCAGATGTCGCTGCTGCTGCGCCGCCCGCCAGGCCGCGAAGCTTATCCCGGCGACGTGTTCTACCTGCACTCGCGCCTCTTGGAGCGCGCGGCGAAGCTCAACGACGACCGCGGCGCGGGCTCGCTGACGGCGCTGCCCGTCATCGAGACGCAGGCCAACGACGTTTCGGCTTACATTCCGACGAATGTGATCTCGATCACCGACGGCCAAATCTTCCTCGAGACCGACCTTTTCTACCAGGGCATTCGCCCGGCGGTGAACGTGGGCCTTTCCGTGTCTCGCGTGGGATCCTCCGCCCAGACCAAGGCGACCAAGAAAGTCGCCGGCAAGATCAAGGGCGAGCTTGCGCAGTATCGCGAGATGGCGGCCTTCGCGCAGTTCGGCTCTGACCTCGACGCCGTGACGCAGCGTTTGCTCAACCGCGGCGCGCGCCTCACCGAGCTCCTGAAGCAGCCGCAATTCTCGCCGCTGAAGATGGAAGAGCAGGTCTGCGTGATCTACGCCGGCGTCAACGGCTATCTCGATCCGCTGCCGGTGAACCGCGTCAAGGCTTTCGAGGACGGGCTGCTGACGCTGCTGCGCACGCAGCACGGCGACCTCCTGGAGGCGATCCGCTCCTCGAAGGACCTTTCAGACGACTCGGGCGCGAAGCTGAAAAGCGTCGTCGAGGGTTTCGCGAAGACCTTCGCGTGAGGGTAGCTCCCTCTCCCCGTTCACGGGGGGAGGGCGAGGGGCATGGGGTTTTGTTCCGAACCTTTATAAAGTCCGCGCGATCGACGCGGCCGCCGCACGCTCTAAGCCCATCACCCCAGCCCTTTCCCCGCATGCGGGGAGAGGGGGCGCGCCAAGGCGCCAGGACAACGAACTTGAGGCAAGAAGAACGCCGATGCCCTCGCTAAAGGATCTTCGCAACCGCATCTCTTCCGTCAAGGCGACGCAGAAGATCACCAAAGCCATGCAGATGGTCGCGGCGGCGAAGCTTCGCCGCGCCCAGCAGGCGGCGGAAGCCGCGCGTCCCTACGCCGAGCGTATGGAGAGCGTTCTCGCCAATCTCGCCGGCGGGATTTCCGCGGGCGGCGCGCCGGCGCTTCTTTCCGGCAACGGCAAGGACGACGTGCATCTCCTCGTCGTCGCGACCGCCGAGCGCGGCCTCTGCGGCGCCTTCAACTCGTCCATCGTGCGCCTCGCGCGCGAGCATGCCCTACGCCTTCAAGGGCAGGGCAAAACCGTGAAGATCCTCTGCGTCGGCAAGAAGGGCTATGACCAGCTTCGCCGGCAGTTCGAGAAGGAAATCATCGAGCTGATCGAGTTGCGCGGCCTGCGCCAGATCGGTTTCGAAAACGCCGATCCGATCGGCAAGAAGGTCATCCGGCTGTTCGAGGAGGGTCAGTTCGACGTCGCGACCCTTTTCTTCTCGCGGTTCAAGTCGGTCATCTCGCAAATTCCGACGGCGTTGCAGCTCATCCCGGCGCAAATTCCGGTCAACGAGAACGCCCCTGCCGTTTCCGGCGCGCAGGCGGCCTACGAATACGAGCCCGGCCAGGACGAGATCCTCGCCGAGCTGCTGCCCCGCAACATCTCCGTGCAGATCTTCCGCGGACTGCTGGAGAACGCCGCCTCCGAGCAGGGCGCGCGGATGAGCGCGATGGACAGCGCGACGCGCAACGCCGGCGATATGATCCGCAAGCAAACGATGCAATACAACCGCTCGCGGCAGGCGATGATCACCAAGGAACTAATCGAGATCATTTCGGGCGCCGAGGCGCTCTGAGCAAGAAAGAGGACCGAAAATGGCAACGGGCAATCAGGGCACCGGGCGGATCACGCAGGTCATCGGCGCCGTCGTCGACGTGGCTTTCGAGGGAAACCTGCCTGAGATTTTGAACGCGCTGGAGACTGAAAACCAGGGACAGCGCCTCGTGCTCGAGGTCGCGCAGCATCTGGGCGAGAACACCGTGCGCGCCATCGCGATGGACTCCTCCGAAGGCCTGACGCGCGGCCAGCCGGTCACCGACACCGGCGCGCCCATCTCGGTGCCGGTCGGCGACGAGACGCTCGGCCGCATCATCAATGTCATCGGCGAGCCGGTCGACGAGGCCGGCCCGATCAAGACCTCGGCGCGTCGCTCGATCCATCAGCCGGCGCCCTCCTACGCCGAGCAGGCGACGGAAGCGCAGATTCTCGTGACCGGCATCAAGGTCGTCGACCTGCTAGCCCCTTACGCCAAGGGCGGCAAGATCGGCCTCTTCGGCGGCGCGGGCGTCGGCAAGACCGTGCTGATCATGGAACTCATCAACAATGTCGCCAAGGCGCACGGCGGCTATTCGGTGTTCGCCGGCGTCGGCGAGCGCACGCGCGAGGGTAACGACCTCTATCATGAAATGATCGAGGGCGGCGTCAATCAGAAGGGCGGCGGCGGCAACTCCAAATGCGCGCTGGTCTACGGTCAGATGAACGAGCCGCCGGGCGCGCGCATGCGCGTCGCCCTTTCCGGCCTCACCGTCGCCGAGGACTTCCGCGACCGCGGTCAGGACGTGCTCTTCTTCGTCGACAACATCTTCCGCTTCACTCAGGCTGGCTCGGAAGTCTCGGCGCTCCTGGGCCGCATTCCCTCGGCGGTGGGCTATCAACCGACGCTCGCCACCGACATGGGCGCGCTGCAGGAGCGCATCACCACGACCAACAAGGGCTCGATCACCTCGGTGCAGGCCATTTACGTTCCGGCCGACGACTTGACCGACCCGGCGCCGGCCACTTCCTTCGCCCATTTGGACGCCACGACCGTGCTGTCGCGCTCGATCGCGGAAAAGGGTATTTATCCGGCGGTGGACCCGCTCGACTCGACCTCGCGCATGCTGTCCCCGGCCGTCGTCGGCGAGGAGCATTACGAGATCGCCCGCAGGGTGCAATCGACGCTGCAGCGCTATAAGTCGCTGCAAGACATCATCGCCATTCTCGGCATGGACGAGCTCTCGGAAGAGGACAAGCTCGTGGTCGCCCGCGCCCGCAAGATCGAGCGCTTCCTGTCGCAACCTTTCCACGTCGCCGAGGTCTTCACCGGCTCGCCCGGCAAGCTCGTCGCGCTTGCAGACACGATCAAGGGCTTCAAGGGCCTCGTGAACGGCGACTACGACCACCTGCCGGAGGCCGCCTTCTATATGGTCGGCACGATCGAGGAAGCGGTCGAGAAGGCCGCCAAGCTCGCCAAGGAAGCGGCGTAATTTCAGGACCTCCCCTGAACCCCTAAAGGGAGCAGGGGAGAGCTCCGGCAAGACCGATAGGGCGACGTTTATGACCGCATTCCACTTCGAACTCGTCTCTCCCGAAAAACTCCTGTATTCGGGAGAGGTCGAATCCGTCGTCGCCCCCGGCGCAGACGGGCAGTTCACCGTGCTCGCCCATCACGCGCCGGTCATGACGACGCTTAGAGCCGGCGTCGTGACGATCAACGGCGACGAGAAGCTTTTCGTGCGCGGCGGCTTCGCCGACGTTTGCGCGACGGGCTTCACGATCCTTGCGGAGCAGGCCATCGTGGTTAAGGACCTCGACGCAGCCAAGCTTGAGCAAGACATCAAGAACGCGCGCGAGGACGTCGCCGACGCCAAGACCGATGAAGCGCGGCGCGACGCCAACGATAAGCTCCAGCAACTGCTCGAACTTCGCGCCGCCATCGGCGGCTAGGACATGTTCCCGAATGCCGCCAAGCGGTTTTCGGGCAAGAACACGACCGATCGGTGAAACTGGGCGCGTTCGGCTCTTAGTTCCGAACGCGCTCCAAGCCTCCGGCTCAGTCCGGCAATACGACGACCTCGGGGGCCTCGTCCTTTTCATCCCGATCGAGCCCGTCCTCTTCGACGAGATCGACGCCGGTGATGCAGACGTCCTCCCCGTCGACGAAGGCCTCGATGCGCTCGAGCCGCTCTCCCTTGCAAGGGCCGTCGAGACACAGCCCGCTCGAAATCTCGAATTCGGAGCCGTGCTTGCCGCAGAGCAGCCGTTTCCCGCTGGAATCGAGGAACTGCCGCGGCTCAAAATCGAGCGGCGAGCCCTGATGCGGGCAGCGGTTCACGTATGCGTAAACCTTGCCGGCCTCTCGGCTGACGACGATTGGGAAAGGAACGGTCTTGCCCTCGGCGTTGCGTCGCGCCAGCACGAAGCCTAAGGCGCGGCGCTTTATCACGTCATTGACGTGGCAGACCGCAAAAATCTGAGAAGAATCTTCCATACGCGCGCTCCTCCCCGCTTTCGCGGAGAAGGAGAAGCAATTTTCCTGCCGACGGTGTCCGCTCAGTGGAGGCTGACCGGCAGCAGCTGGTTTTCATAGGCGCTGCCCAACGCGCCCTCCTTGGTGTCGGCCAGCACGATCGGCTGGCCGTCGGCGGAGAGCAGAGCGAAGACGGTCAGCCCCGGTTGAAGCTCCGGCGCCTGCGGATATATCCGCGTCACGTCCTCGGAACGCATCGTCCGCACATAGGCCAGCGCTCCCGCGCCGAGATGCGCGAACTGTTCCGCCGTCAATTGCGGGATTGATGGGGATTTGTGCTGCATAACGACCTCCTGGCGGCTCCTGAAGAGCCCGCCCGCTTGCGGCGCCTCCCCCACCAAGCGCGCCTGCTAGGTTAAATACGTAGCCTCTGATGAATTTTAAAGTCCTTGACCCGGGGGGGTGAGGAGCTAGAGATCGAGCGCCAAACGCTCCGGCTCCTCGAGCTGCTCCTTGACGCGCACGAGGAAGGTCACAGCCTCTTTGCCGTCCACGATGCGATGGTCGTAGGAGAGCGCGAGATACATCATCGGGCGGATTTCGATCTTCCCGTCGATAACGACCGGCCGCTGCTGGATCTTATGCATTCCGAGAATGCCCGACTGTGGCGGGTTGAGGATCGGCGTCGACATCAGCGAGCCATAGACGCCGCCATTGGAAATCGTGAAGGTGCCGCCGCGCAGATCCTCGATCGAGAGTCTCCCCTCGCGCGCCTTTGAGCCCAAAGCCGCGATCCCCGTCTCGATCTCCGCGAAACCGAGCCGATGGGCGTCGCGCAGCACCGGCGTCACCAGTCCTCTGTCGGTCCCGACCGCGACCGCAACATCGACGTATCGCTTATAGACGATGTCCGAGCCGTCGATCTCGGCGTTGACTGAGGGAATTTCCTCGAGCGCGCGGCAGCAGGCTTTTACGAAGAAGCCCATGAAGCCGAGCTTGACGCCGTGCTTCTTCTCGAAAAGCTCCTTGTAGCGGCTCCTCAGCCCCATCGCCGCGCTCATGTCGACCTCGTTGAAGGTCGTGAGCATGGCCGCGGTGTTCTGAGCTTCTTTCAGGCGCAGCGCGATCGTCTGGCGCAGCCGGCTCATCCGGACGCGCTCCTCCTGACGTTCGCCGCGAGCGGCCGGCGGGGGCGCCTGGAGGGGCGCGGGAGGCGGCGCCTCGACCGGCGTCACGTGAGCGGGACGAGCGGACGGCGCCGGCGCGGCGGTCGCGGCGAACACGTCGCCCTTCAAGACCTGTCCGCGCTTTCCCGAGCCTTCCAACGACAGGGGATTGACGCCGCGGTCGAGCGCCGTCTTCAGCGCGGCGGGCGAAGGGGGCATAGAGGTCGGGGCGGACGCCGGCGAGGGCGCGCGAGGGGCGGGCTTCGCCTGAGTGGCCATTTGCGGCGGCGGCGCCGGCTTTGCCGCGGGCGGCGGCGCCGCGGCGCCTTCGCTGATTCGCGCCAGCAGCGCGCCGGGAGCGACGATGGCGCCCTCGGCGGCGAGAATTTCGGAAAGCACGCCGGCCGCCGGCGCGTTGACCTCGAGCGTGACCTTGTCCGTCTCGAGCTCGGCTACAGGCTCGTCGAGCCGCACCGGTTCCCCCGCCTGTTTGAACCACCGGCCAACCGTCGCTTCCGTGACCGATTCTCCCAGCGTCGGCGCAATGATGTCCGTCATCCCCTAGATCCCCGACTCGGCGTAAAGCGCATTGCAAAAACATTAGGGCGCTTTGCCGCGCCGCTCCAGCCCTTTTGAGATTTTTGAGCCGCGCCGACCGAAAAGACCAGGATTGGCGTTTTGTCTTTCTCTTCCCTCGCCATTCGCTTAAGTCGTCGCCTCGGCGCCTTTCGGACGCCCGTTGAACATGACGGGCTCATCGCGCCAAGCTTTAACCGGGGCGCCGATGCGCATTGCGAGCTGGAACGTCAATTCCGTGCGGCTGCGCCTGCCGGCGCTGCTCGCCTATCTGAAGGATAAGTCGCCGGACGTCCTCGCGCTGCAGGAGCTCAAATGCCAGGACGACGCCTTTCCGCGGCTGGAGATCGAGGACGCGGGCTATAATGTCGCGGTCTTCGGGCAGAAGGGACTGAACGGCGTCGCGCTGCTAAGCAAGGCGCCGCTCGAGGACGCGACGCGCGGTCTGCCGGGCTTTCCGGACGAGCAGTCGCGCTATATCGAAGGCGTCGTGGCGGACGGAAGTGGCGGCGTCTGGCGCGTCGCATCGATTTATCTGCCGAACGGCAATCCGCCCGAGAGCGAGAAATATCCCTACAAGCTCGCCTTCATGGACGCGCTCGCCGCGCATGCGCGAAAGCTGCTGACGTTCGAGGAAAAGCTCGTGCTCGCGGGCGACTATAATGTGATCCCGGCGCCGGAAGACGTTTACGACCCCAAGGCCTGGGCCGGCGACGCGCTCTTTTTGCCGCAGACGCGGGCCTGCTTCCGCACCCTCTTGAACCTCGGCTTCACCGAGGCGCTGCGCGCGACGAGCGACGCGGCGAAACTTTACACCTTTTGGGATTATCAGGCCGGCGCCTGGCAAAAGAACAACGGCCTAAGGATCGATCACCTGCTGCTTTCTCCTCAGGCGGCTGACCTTTTGAAGAGCGTCGCGATCGACAAGGCGTTGCGCGGGGCCGAAAAGCCCTCGGACCATGTGCCGATCAGGGCGGACTTCGGATAAGCAGCGTGGACGCGAGGGCGTCGATGAAGAGAAAAGCCAATGAAGCCCGGATCGGCAATCATCGCTCTCGCCTGGCTGGCTTTCACGACGCAGGGCGCCCAAGCGGCGGCGAAAGGCCCCATGACGATCAGCTGCCCGCGGGTAGGTTCCAAGGCGACGGGAGCCGAGACTAGCGCAAAGAATTGTCGTGACATGGCGCTTCCTTCAATTTCCTTGCTATATTTGGATCGGGGGGAATCGGATGGAACGTCTGACGAAGCTCGAAATCCAACGCGCGCTTCTGGGAGGCGAATCTATTAGTTGGCGCAACTCTGCGGGCAAGTCCGAGACTATTCAGCTGAAAAAACCCGAGCAGCGCCGGCTTTTCGATTACTTGCTAGGCTCGCAAATCCGCGAGCCAAAGGGATTGAGCGACAGCTTTATTGAGGAACTGGCAGCCGCTTATTCGGAGAAGGGGGATCCGGCGGAAGAAGGGTTTGCTGCCGAGTCGACAAGCACCCTCCCCGGACCCTGGCGTTTGCAAACAATCGAGTCGGAGGGATTCGGGGGCATCAACACCTACTCTGGACCTCTTTTCTCTTTGCCGCTCGACACAGAGAGTCTGCTTCTTCAAGGACCGAACGGAAGCGGCAAGTCCTCCCTTGTTGGGGCAGTGCTTTGGGCTATGACCGGTGACCGGCCCCGTGATCATTCGCAGGCGAGGCCTGAGGAGCGCGCTGAAGTTTTCGACGCAGAGAATCGCGCCATCGGCACTTGGCCCCCTGTAGCCTGTTATCCCAACGATAGGAAGGACTTATCAGCTAGTCCTCATGTTCGAGTGACGTTGACTTTCGTCGACCCCAACGGAAACGTCGCTAGGGTCGAGCGGGAGCTTCGAGACGGAAAGCTTACCCACGCCAAAGATGCAAGTCTCAATGCTCCTGACATCCTCGTCGAAACGGGGCTGCTTATGCCGTCCCGAATGAGTCTCATTCGCTTTGAGAAAGGGCCAAGTGCCCTTACTGCCGCCGTGCAACGACTCACTGGTCTGGACGATCTCATTGACATCGGGTTGCTGGCGGATGGCCTTTGCCATAAAGGACGGGAGTATCTAGCGACAAATGCGAAAGAATTGGAACGATACGGATCATCGTTCGATGCGGCCCTCGACGAAGCTCGCCGGTGTCTGGGACCAAGCGGCGAAACCATCGAATCCTTCAAGCCGTTGGACACTGAAGATAATGAAGGAGCACTGGCTGCAACCGGTAAGCGATTAAGGGAACGAGCAGCGGAACTGACGCGGGTAGTCGCCGAGGACATTGTTCATGGCCTCGATCTGACCAACGGCAAGGTTCAACAAGAAGTAGCTGGCGCCATTTCCGGTGCGCTTGAAGACGTTGAATTGGGCCTCTCGGGCTTACCCACATGGAAGCGCCTGACAGAGCTTGCTAACGCATTTTCCGATGAGAAGATTGTTGTCTTAGAACAAGCTATCGAGACGGCGCAAACAGACTTCGTAGAGGCTCTCAATCTGGCTGAGCGGGGAAAATGTGATACTCGCTTGCAGCTTAAGGCACTTGGCGCCCGCTGGCACGAAGCGCATCGGCGACAGAAAGAAGTCAACGATTGCCCGTTATGCGACCAGCCTCTAACCGACCCCGCAATGGCCGCAGAACTTGAGAGTCTGAGACACTGCGCGGAGGCGGTAACGCGGAGACTCGAGGATAACCTCAACGCCTGTTAGCGGCGGTGAAAATCCGCGCATAGATGGCGCGGTTGGTCTGGGTCCACGACGGCTTGCGGGGTGACGGCGCTTTGGCGGGCACGGTTCGGCAATTACGGGCTGGATATTTCGATTTGGCGCGAGGCGCGGCGGGAGCACGCCAAACGGCGTGAACGGATTCTCATCGTGATTGACGCGCGTGACGGAGTCGTCCCTCCGCGCCCAAGATGCTGTCGTGCTCGCGACCGTCAAGGACGCTTCGCGCCGCCACGCGGCGCCCTTCGGGCGTCCTTGACCGCCGCTGCGCGCGCCAGCGTTGCAGCGCTCAGGTCGGGACGACGGGATGGCCGTCTTGATCGAACCACAGGATATTCGGCGGTTCAGAATGATGGTTCGTCGCTGGCGTCACGATTTCCGCCGGCGCCGCCGCATCCCCGTTGATCGCGGAGCAGCGCCTGCATTCGGTCGCCATAGAGCGCCCAGACCTTATCGCGCAGATCGTCGATCAGCTCGAACAAGGCCAGAGCCTGTTCGGGCGTCCAGGTGCGGGGAATATCGATCGAGAGCGGACGAAGATGCGCCGGCAATCTGCTCTGTTTTCTCATGATTTGGCCTCGCGGCGCTGGCGGCTGCGCTGCTCCGCCCGGTCGCGGGCTTCCTTGAGGCGCCAGGAGTCGCCTTCGATGGAGACAATCTCAGCGTGGTGAAGGAGACGGTCGACCAGAGAGACGACGCAGGCCGCGTTGGGAAAAACCTCTCGCCATTCGGCGAACGGACGGTTGGTGGTGACCAGCGTGCTTTTGTTTTGATAGCGGCGCGAGATCAATTCGAACAGCAGATCGGCGTGCCGGTTGGAATAGGAGAGATATCCGACCTCGTCGATCACCAGCAGTTGTGGCCGGGCGTAGTGATGCAGACGGCGGCGCAAGGCGGAGTCGCTGTCCAGCGCGCAGAGATCGCCCAGGAGTTGGCCCGCGCTGGTGAACAGGACAGCATGTCCCTCGATCAGCGTTTGATGAGCGATGTTTTGCGCGATGGTCGACTTGCCGACGCCGTTCGGGCCGACGAGAACGACGTTGGTGGCGTCCTTGAGGAACTCAAGCGTCATCAGCGCGTCAATGGCGGCGCGGTCGCAGCGTTTCGGCCAGTTCCAATCGAAGTCGCAAAGCGGCTTGAAGCGACCGATATGGGCGGCGCGCAGCCGGCGTTCCAAGCCGCGGCGGGCTCGCTCCCGTTCCTCCCAGCCCAGCAGCGTATCGACCCAGGCCTCGCTGGCGATCTCGCTCCAGTGCGCCAGAAGTCCATGCAGATTGAGCGCGCCGGCGCGGGCGCGCCGCGTGTCGGGTTCAGTCATCTTGATCGTCCTTGAGCTGGTCATAGGTTTCGAGCGCGTGCGGCCGCACCGGCGCATCGCGGTCGCGCACATGCGCGGGCAGCGTCATGGCGACGGGTGGGGCGGCGCCTTGTTGTTCGCGGTGACGTTCGAGGGCGAGGCGCACGGCGTTCGGGTGCGGCACATCGCGCTCCAGCGCCTCGAGGATGGCGGCCTGCAATGCGGCGGCGTCGTACCGTTCGAGCAGACGCAGCAGAGCGGCGGTGATGGCGCCGAGATTGGATCCGCGTTCGGCAGCGCGCACGAGCAAGGCTTGGCTGGCCGGCGCGGCCTGGGCGAGGCGATCGTTGGCGCGATGCTGGCGCGCGGCGCGCTTTTCGTCGACCAGCGCCTGGACATGGACGGGTTCTTCGATCCGCGCCCCTTTGTCGTAGCTGCGTGGGTGACAGGCGAGCACCTTCACGCCATCGACGATGCGAACCTCGCGGGGATCGGCGAGTACGGTCAGCACGCGCCGGACGTGAGTGTGCGGCACGGAATAATCGTTCAGGTCGAACCGGACATAGGGCGTCTTGCCCACCGACACCGCGACCTGTTCGAGCAAGGGCGGCGGGGTGTCAGGCAGCGGGAGCAGGCGGGCTCTTTCCTCAACGAACACGTCCCGCACGGTGCGGTGGGGTTCGCCGGGACAGCGCCGGTCGGCGGCGGGGCCAAGGCTCCAGGCCTCTGCCTGGCCATTGAGGTCATCGAGATCGATAAATTCCCGGGCGGCGAAGAAGGCCTCGCGCACGTAACGGATGGCGCGTTCGACACGGCCCTTTTCGTTGCCCCGGGCGATCGCCACGGGGCGCGGTTCGTAGCGATATTGTCCGGCGAAGCCGAGCAAAGTGGGGTGGAAGCGGATCGCGTCGCCGCACCGTTCCAGCACCGCGCTCTTGAGATTGTCGTATAACAAAACGCGCGGCGCGCCGCCCCAGGCGGTGAAGGCCGCGACATGGCCGCGCAGAAAGTTCTCCATCCGGGCGTCCAGAAAGAAGCGCAGAAAAATTTGCCGCGAATGACTGAGCACCATGACGAAGGCCATCAGCGGACGCCGCGCGCGGCCGATCTGGAGATGGCCGAAGTGGCCCCAATCGACTTGTCCCTGTTCGCCCGGCAAGGTGAGCAGACGCAGATAGGCTTCGGCCTTCGGACGCGGCCGATAACAGGCGATGAGGTGGCGGAAGTGGTCGGGACGGCCCGGATAGCCGCGTTCGCGCACCATCCCATACAGACGGCTGGCCGTCAGCGACGGGAATACCTCAAGCGTCTGACGGATAAACGGCAGATAGGCGTCGATCGGCGATTTGCGTGGGGACCCAATCCTCGGCAGACCGGCTTGCGCCAGCACGCGCCGCACCACGTCGTGATGCACGCGCAACTGACGGGAGATCGTGCCGATGGCCCACTTCTCGGCGTGATAATAGCGCAGGATTTGCGCCTCGATATCAGGTGGCGTCACCATGGTCGCGTCCCATCCGGTTGTGTCGCGGCGCGCCGCGACGACCGACGCGGCGGCGCAAAAATCCCTGGCGGACGAGATCGGGACAGCGCCGGCCGCACCAGTGGCAGTGCGAGATCGGTCGCCGGGGTTCGACATCCGAGGTCGTTGCGTCGCTCGCGATCGTCGGCGAGCCGAACGACAGAAAATCACCGGGAGCCGGTGGGGGTGAACCCTGATGCGTCACGTTTTTGCATCGCGCCCGGTATCGGCGCGCGCGCTCGGCATGCGTGAACCGACCTCGGCGGCTGGCTTGGTAACGGGCTCCCGCCGCGCGCTGGCCACGCCGCCGTGCATGAGGGCCGCAATCCCCAGCGCAGTAAATCTGGCCGCGATCGCAACAGCTACAAATCAGCGCCTGGGCACGACACCCAGCGCACAGAAACAACCTCGCCGATCCAGCGTCGTCATGCTCGGATTGGCCGACGCCATGTGGACGAGCGCCCTGCTTTCCGCGATATTGATCGGACATGCGTGCCCGGCACGGTGTGGGGCACGGCGTCGAACAGAACCGCCAAGTCGAGATCGACGCCGTGCTTGTCCTTGAAAAGGCCAAGCTTACCCCAACATCCGCCGTGACGTCAGGACGCCATCACGCGCCGCCGCATCAACCTCAGCCACGCACCATCATCGTCTCGGCAAACCCAAAAGAAGCCGCCAAGCTCGCAACCGCGCCATCTATGCGCGGATTTTCACCGCCATCGACACCGCCATCCTAGCGCAGCTCGACGGGGCCCTGTCCGTAGCGCGTCAAGCTGTCGTGTTTTTGTAGCGCGTGAACTGTCGGCTTCGGATTGAGGATGGGAGCGGTCCGGAAGCCGTCGACGGCCCGCTCCCGGGTTCAGGCCGCGTTGGTTTTGGTATTGCTGGCCTGTTTCCTTGTTTGGCTGGGCGGCCGTTTCCTCGTCCCGGCCTGCGCAGCGGAACCGGCGTCGCGCGCAGGGGCGGTCAAGGACGCGCGCAAGCGCGCCCGACAGGGCTTGTCCTTGACGGCCCCGAGCGCGGCGCCAGGCTTTTGCGCAGCTGGGACGACGCAATTCCCCGCAGCGTCGTAGTCGGCCAGTCGGTGCGGGCCAAGGAACACGGCGCAGGTCCCATCGGGATATTCGTGCACGCGCACCTGCACCTTCACGAAGTGCGGGCGCAGGCGGCTTTCGGGCAGCTGCAGGCGCTTGCCGTTCCAGGCCACCGTGTTGTCGGCGGCCACCGTCCGCTCCTCGACGATGCAGAGGATCTCGCGCCACGCCTCGTTCGCGTCCGCGACGAAGGCCGAGCCCTCCTGCTCCGGCGCGACGGCGAAGCGGGCGTTCTGCTCGGCGATGTAATGGCTCTTCAGCCAGGCGTTGGCCGCCTCGACGGTTGTGATCCCGGCGAGCCGCATCTCCTTGGGCAGACGGTTCTGCAAGGTGGAGAACAGCCGCTCGGAGCGTCCGCGCGCCTGCGGCGAATAGGCGGCGATGTGCTCGATCCCGAGATGCGCCAGGGCCCGCCCGACCTGGGTCAATTGCGTGCGCGAGACTTTGCCGCCCGCCTCGGGCGTGTGGAAATAGTGGCTGCCGCGATCGGTATAGAGCGCGCAGAACAGGCCGCGCTCGCCGACTGCCTCGCGCAGCGCCTGGAAGGTCGACGCCGTGCCTTCCTCGGCGACGAGGAACATCGAGTAGACCTCGCTCGTCGCGTCGTCCATCGTGACGATCAGGTCGAGCGCCGGCAGTCCCTCGATCCAGACGTGCCGCGATCCGTCCTGATGCAGCATCATTCCGCGCATCGGCCGCCTGGGCCGCTTCTTGCGGTGCGCCGAGCGCTTTTGCGCCGCCTTCACCAGCCCGGCCCGTTGCAGGCTCAGCTTCGTCACCGTGTAGCCCAGCTTGTAGCCGTGACGCTGGGTCAGCTGCTCGTGGAAATGCTTGACCGTGAAGTCGGCGTATTTGTCGCGATAGAGCCCGAGCATCCGCTCCAGCTCCTCCTGTGGCGCCCGCCGCGGCGACGGACCGCCGCGACGATCGACGAGTCCTGCTTCCCCGGACGCCTCGTAACGATCCTTCCAGCGTTGAAACGAGCGCACGCTCATTCCCAGCAGCTCCGCCGCCGCCTCCTGGCCGATCTCCCCGGCCTCCCAGCGGTCAAAAACGCAAGAAAAACGCATCTTCCGTATGCCCTCGCGAATCCGCGCCACGTCCATCCGAGCTCCTCCCAGGAACCCAGAAAACACGCCACTTCACGAGCTACGAACTCACGTCACTTCATGTGCTAGCAACACAGCTCGACGGGGCCCTTGCCCAGACAGTTACATTGGGTGATGCTGCCGTCTTTGCGCCGCGCCAAAAGCTCCTCGAAGATATCAGCCAGCGCTTTGTTGAGCGGGATCGTTACAGAGCTCACTTGGCTTGCTTCACCAAATTAATTTCGGAGGCACTTGCGCACGCACCTTTTCCGGAACTCGGCGTTGAGCATGTGGCGATCGGTCGCAATTTAAATGTTGATGACGCTGTGAAAGCCCGCATTGGAATTGCACGAGGCGTCCTTTCCTTGGTGCAGTGGTTCAACGAAAATGCTGAAAATTGGCGGACTTGGTGGGATGTCGCCGCTCGGGGCATCACCCCGCCGCAACCCAATGCGATGGAAACCGGAATAGAGAGAGCCCGCTCAACCAAGGAAAGTCTTGTACAACACCTCACCCGATTGTCTGACGCTACTGCTGTGGCCGCTCCTTACCGCGGAGCAGCCGAAGCCTTAAGCCGTGCTTGGAAACACGGTCGGGAGGCGCGAAGATTTGAAAAGGAGCAGGAGCGCCGAGAGGCAATTGCGGCGGACCTAATCCCGCTAAAGGCGCTCGGCAGCCTTGCGGAAGCGCGGGCTCGCTTAGCGATTGGGGCGCTTTCGGAAGATATCTCCAATATCATGGGCCGAATTCATTTGAATGAGCGCCTAAGTTTCAAGGGTGCAGAACTTCGCCGCAAGCATGGACTGGTCGTGCACGCCGGTTTAGACCCTGCTTTAAAAATAGACGCGACTCTCGTCGCCAACACCTCGTGGCTTCGAGCCCTATTATGGGCATTCCTATTTGCACTGCGAAATGAGGCAGTGAAGCAGCTCGGAAGTGACCCGTTTCCGCTTCTTGTGCTTGATGATCCCCAAGCTACCTTTGATTCCGAGCACCGAAGTCGTTGGGCACGTGAAATTGTTGGCCTGCAGGCCGACACCGTGCCCGCCCAGATTTTTTTGACGACACACGACGAAATTTTTTTGGAACTCATAAAAGTCGATGGCGTCAAGGGTCGAGAAGCGTTTATCGCAGCTACAACTCCGGAGCTTGGGTGCGCCGCGATTTTTGAAGGCTCAGCGTTAGAACGGCATTGGGCAAAGACCAAGGTGGAAAACACTCCGGTCGCGGGGCAAAACTACATAACAGAGGTGAGAGTCTATACCGAGGGAATGCTTCGCTTGATGCTGCGCGGACAGAGCTTCGGCGTCACATCGCCCACAACGGGGTTCGTACTGGGTGAATCTCGGGAAAGGCTCCGTCAGTTACATGCGGCTCGGCTGGCTCCGTGGGACAAGTCAGAGTTCAGAGCACTTGTACAGCAACTCGATAAAGCAATATCTGCAATAAAGTGAGCCTCTTGCAAAATTGTTAGAGATTGGCGCGGGCGATGAGGCGATATAGATAGGCTTCCTCATGTGGATTGCAAGTATTATTGTGTAGAATATTGCGCTTTCATTTAAAAGTTGTTGGATTATGATTTCGAATCGAACTACGCGCCGTGGCGACGGACCACATGACTGACGATCCTCTCGACGCCATGTGGGCGCGCTGGAATCACATACAGGCCTCGCTTTTCCCTTGGCTTCGCGAGGAAGTCGAGCCGATGACCGAACAGCTCGGGCGGCTCATCACCATCCTCGAGGTGATCGGTCTCCAAGCCTTCGTTCCAGAGCCGCCGCGAGGCCCGGGCCGCCCACCCGAGGATCGCCGCGCCCTGGCCAGATGCTTCGTCGCCAAGGCTCTGCTCGGCATTCCAACCACCAGCGCCTTGATCGAACGCCTGCAGGCCGACAAGTCGCTGCGCAGAATCTGCGGGTGGGAGCGGCGTGCGCAGGTTCCGCACGAATCCACCTTTTCTCGCGCTTTCAACGAGTTCGCGCAAGGCGATCTGCCGGGCAGAATGCACGCGGCGCTGGTCGAGCGCACGCTCGAGGGGCGCGTCGTCGGCGTCGTCGCCCGCGACGCCACCGAGATCGAAGCGCGCGAGAAGCCCGTCGAGAAAGACGGGAAAGACGATCCGCCGCCGCCCGCCGCCGAGCCGCCAAAAAGGCGCGGACGCCCGAGAAAGGGCGAGGAGCGGCCAAAGCCGGAGCCGTCGCGCCTCGAACGGCAAGCCACGCAAAGCCTTGCGAAAATGCTCGCCGAGCTGCCCACCGCCTGCGACGTCGGCTGCAAGAAGAACAGCAAGGGCTATAAGGAGACATGGATCGGCTACAAGCTGCATCTCGACGTCGCCTGCGGCCAAATCCCCGTCTCCTGCGTGCTGACCTCGGCCTCCGTGCACGACAGCCAGGTCGCCATTCCCCTCATGACCATGACCAGCGCCCGCATCGTCTATCTCTATGAGGCGATGGACGCAGCCTACGATGCCGAAATCATCGACCGGCACAGCAAGGCGCTCGGCCATGCGCCGCTGATCGACCGCAATTTTCGTTCGCAGCATGAAGCCAAAACCGAATGCGCCGAGGAGGTCGCCCGCATGAGGCGCGTCGGCGTCCCGGACCCGGACGACAGACTCTTCGATTTCCGCACCATGGCCGAACGCGTCAATGCCCGGATGAAGGACGAGTTCGGCGCCAGGTTCGTGCGCGTGCGCGGCGCCATCAAGGTCAAATGCCACTTGACGTTCGGCGTGCTCGTCCTCGCCGCCGATCAAATCTTGCGGGTCTCGGCCTTCCGCGCCGCCCCCGCCTGAGCCCCCACGAAGCCGACATCTCGCGTGCCGGCGGCAAAATCACTCGCTCGAAGAATTATGCAAGAGGCTCAAGTATCTTGAGATATCTCACCACGCTGGTCGTGCTAGCTTAGGAATGGGCGAAGCGAACGATGTAGAGCAGCACTGGCGCAAAAATCTCGAGCCAGCGCTGCGCCGCGCCTTCTGCGTGGCTCGCGAACACGTTATCCTTCATGGTGGCCTTGATGCGCTGTACGCTACTCCACCTTCTTGCATCCTACCTGAAGGTTATTCTGCAAAACTACGGGGTTTTCGTCTGAAAGTGATCGGTCGCGCCGCTGCTTTCAGTGGAGGCGTTCCTGCCGACGGGCGAATTTCCTTTACTCAATGCAGCAGCGGAGACGCTGTTGTCCTCGGTCGGCATTTTGCCTTTCGCCTCAATGCACCGACATTAGAACCTTTGGCCCGCAAGGGCGACATTTTGCTCGTGCGGGAAATTGGTGAGCCTTCCAGTCGTTCCTTGGTGGTAGCCAGAAACGAGGATCGAGTGGTCGCACGTCGATTTGAAATTGCGGATAACCACAGCGATTTAGCTGTATTGACTGCGCAAGCGGTAAACCCTCGGCAAATCGCTCCTCCGATAGTGGCAAAGAGGGCGACCTTGGAGCTTCGCAAAGTCATAGGCGTTCTCTTCGACCCCGGAGGCGCAATCGGCTCCCGCGGGGAGGAGGTCTGCGATTGCGGCGGCGAAGCAATCTTGCAACGCTACGCAACCAACATCCAAGGGCTGATCGAGATCAACGGCTATAGTGCCGAGCCAATTGCGCTGGATGAACAGTTTCTCATGATTGGTGCGCCGTTTTCGGCCGAAGAGGCGTTGCACAAGTGGGATGGTCAACCTGTAATTGCGAGTGATGGAAATGGAAACCACTATTTCAAACGCTTGCGACGTAGTAGCGCACCGATTGTGGTGCTCGAGAGTCTGGAAATTAGCGGTGATTTCGGTCCAATTGTGCTGACCCAAAAGACAGGCGCGACGACCGACTTGGGCTGCGTGTGGCCGGTATTTGGTGTGTTATTTGAACGGCCTTAGCTAGTCGATCCCAGCCCTTCGTCGCATCGTCGCGGGGTGCAGCCTTGCTCTTTCCATATGCGAGTTGCGTAAAGGCAGTTCTTTCAGACAGTGAAGGGCGGCGCAAATGCCCATGACGTTGCGGCCATCACGAGCCAGCATTCACTGCCCGCTCAAGCCTTAAGGGCCTGCCTGCGCCTTCCCTCAGAGCGGGATATTATCGTGCTTCTTCCAAGGGTTTTCGAGCTCCTTGTGGCGCAGCAGCGCGAGCGCGCGGGCAAGGCGCTTTCGCGTGGCGCTCGGCATGATCACCTCGTCGATATACCCGCGCTCAGCGGCGACGAACGGCGAAAGGAAGCGATCCTCATATTCCTTGGTGCGCCGCGCGATCTTCTCCGCATCCCCGATCTCGGAGCGGAAGATGATCTCCACTGCGCCCTTCGCGCCCATAACGGCGATCTGCGCCGTCGGCCAGGCGTAGTTCACGTCGCCGCGCAGATGCTTCGAGGCCATGACGTCATAGGCGCCGCCGAAGGCCTTGCGCGTGATCAGCGTCACCTTCGGCACGGTCGCCTCGGCATAGGCGAAGAGAAGCTTCGCGCCGTGCTTGATCAGACCGCCATATTCCTGCGCCGTGCCCGGCAGGAAGCCCGGCACGTCGACGAAGGTCACGATCGGAATGTTGAAGCAGTCGCAAAAACGCACGAAGCGCGCGGCCTTCTTCGAAGCGTCAATGTCGAGCACGCCGGCGAGCACCATAGGCTGATTGGCGACGAAGCCGACCGTGCGGCCCTCGATCCGGCCGAAGCCGACGACCATGTTCTTCGCATGCGTCTCCTGGATCTCGAAGAAGTCGCTTTCGTCCACGACCTTCTGGATCAGCTCCTTGATGTCGTAAGGCTTGTTGGGATTGTCGGGGATCAGCGTGTCGAGCGAATGGTCGAGCCGTTCTGGATCGTCGAAGCTCGGCCATTCCGGAAGTTCGTCGCTGTTCGACAAGGGCAGGAAGTCAAGAAGCCGGCGCATCTGCAAAAGCGCCTCGACGTCGTTGTCATAGGCCTTGTCGGCGATCGAGCTCTTGGTCGTGTGCACCGAAGCGCCGCCGAGCTCCTCGGCCGTGACGATTTCGTTGGTGACGGTTTTCACGACGTCCGGGCCGGTCACGAACATATAGCTCGTGTCGCGCACCATGAAGATGAAGTCCGTCATCGCCGGCGAATAAACGTCGCCGCCGGCGCAAGGCCCCATGATCACCGAAATCTGCGGAATGACCCCGGAGGCGAGCACATTGCGCTGGAACACCTCGCCATAGCCGCCTAACGCCGCGACGCCCTCCTGAATGCGCGCGCCGCCGGCGTCGAACAGACCGATGATCGGCGAGCGGTTCTTGAGCGCCATGTCCTGCAGCTTGGTGATCTTCTGGGCGTGCGTCTCGGAGAGAGAGCCGCCGAAGACCGTGAAATCCTTGGCGAAGACGAAGACCGGCCGGCCATTGACCGTGCCCCAGCCGGTCACGACGCCGTCGCCGGAGATCTTCTCGCCCTCGTCCATGCCGAAATCGGTGCAGCGGTGCTGCACGAACATGTCGAACTCCTCGAAGGAGCCGTGATCGAGCAGAAGCTCGATGCGTTCGCGCGCGGTAAGCTTGCCGCGGCCGTGCTGCGCGTCGATGCGCTTCCTGCCGCCGCCGAGTTGAGCGGAGTCGCGTCTTTCTTGGAGCTTGTCGAGAATATGCTTCATGTTCCACGCTCTGAACCGCGCCGCGCCCGCATCCGGTCGGCGCATTTGGGGGGTGTCGGGTGAGGCTTGAGGGCGCTCGCGAAACCTGCCAGGCCAACGGCCTCAAGCTCGCGAGACGCCTTACATCTCATGGCGGCGATCCGTCTCGCCGAAATATGCTCCGCCATGAGATGCAAGACACAGTCGCCAGCTTGAGGAGACGAGCGGCAAGGCTCGACGAGGGATTTCTGGTGCGCTTCGGATTATGGAGGCGCGCTTGGCTCACAGTCGCTGCGACGCGAGCCGCCAGCGTTGGATTTCGGCGCGCGTCAGCACATGGACCTCGTCCGACGAGCCGCGCTCGGCGAAGTCGATGAGCCCGCTGTCGACGCCCATGCGCCGCGCGTAATTGGAGAGCTTGCGACGCATGCCGCCGTCATCATAATAGCGCTCGTTGACGAAGCCGCCCTGCGCGGCGTCGAAGCTCGTGTTGTAGTTATACATGCGATGGAGGCCGACGCGGCTCTGCGGAGGGATGACGCGTTTCTTGCCGCCCATCAGCGCGTAAACACAGGCGGAATAGCAAATTCCCGGCGGCAGATTGCCGTCATAGGCCTGACCGCCGCCTGGCCGCGCAACCACAACCGCTATGCCGAGGCGGCGAATCGTCGCTCCAAGCTCCATCGCCGCCTGGACATGGCCGCCGGGCGAGTCGAGCAGCAGGATGCGGCGCGCCCCGCCGCCGTTGTGCTGGAGGAACTCCAGCAGGCTTTGGGCAGTCCCGTCATCGATCTGGCCCTGCGCCGAGATCACTTGCGGGCACCCGCCGCGGCAATTCGGCGAGTCGATCGAGACGAGCGAGAAGCTCATCGTCTCCCCGGCCCTCGCCGGAAGAGTGGCCGCCAGAAAGGCGAAGAGGCTCATCCCCGTCGCAAGCCGACGGAGCAGATCGGCGCCGATGCTTCCCATTGTGAACCCGCCTCAAGCTCAAAGATTGGATCACCTTAATGCCTCGCGGGGGCGGGGTGAAGCGCGTTCTGGGCGCTGGCGCCTCAAAGTAAAAGCGTTTTCTTGATTGCTCGCTCGTTTCGGCGGGCATGGCGGCGCTGGGACGCATGCATTGCCTGGGGCCCGCGATTTCCCCTAATCTTTCGGTGATCCGTGATCGAAGGAAGGCGATGAAAATGCTTGCAGCGGTTCGACTCCTAAAGAACACACTGATTCTTCTTTTTCTGATGGGCGCCTCGCTCCGAGGCGCCGATGCCGCCCCTCTGCGCAGCCGAGGCGTCGATTCCAACTCCCCTCATTGCGGTGGCCGTCCCTGCTGGGGAAGTCACCGCCATCATGGACATTCCCGCTATCACAGGGACGCGGGAGATCATGTCTCTTTCCGTATCTTTCACAAGAAGTTCTAGCTGGCGAACCCGATCGCTTCGGCGCGCGAGCTCGAGCGTGAGCTTGTCAGCTAGGTCCTCGAATGATACTGATTTGATCAAACTGCACATAGTAGGGAGTTTGGACAGATGAAGTCGATTAGGCTCGTTACGATCGCCACGGTCCTTGCATCGTTTACCGCTCCTGCAGCTTGGGCGGTGGGGACTCCCCAACAGCGAGCGGCGTGTCACGACGACGCTTTTAGATTTTGTCCACACGACGTGCCTAATCCAACCGCCATCGAGGCTTGTCTCCAGAGACATATCCGCTCGATCAGCCCCGCTTGCCAGGCTCAATTCGGTTACACGCCCGCCAGGATAAAAAGAACGCGCAGATAGTGGGATCCGTCCCTTGCGGCGACCGCGACATTTGACTTGAAGGCGTTCGGCGGACGCGAGGTCCCTGCGGCGCTCGTGGAAATTGTAACAAAATCGCCAGTTCAAAGACCGCGCCCGGGCCTTGGTTCTTGGCGCAATTCCCCCGGGTCTTCGCTCTCTCCTGACCCCTTGCTTCAAAAGGAGGAAGCGATAACGCTTGTTGCTTTGGGTTGTTGATTTTGTTGGTGGGCGGTGACGGGCTCGAACCGCCGACCCTCTCGGTGTAAACGAGGGAAGAGGCCACTTCTGGTTCTTACTACAGCTTCCACGGCATTCCCTCACCTTGAAATTACAGCATATCCCCTCTACTTGCGTATTATCGCCTTTACTGGGATTGGCAACACCCAGCTTCCACAGGGCTTCCACGGATCGCGCATCGCCATGGCGAAAATCACCAAAGAATTCATCGACAAGCTTGCCGCAAAAGGCAGGGAGTTTTTCGAGTGGGACGCGGAGGTGCGCGGCTTCGGCGTACGCGTGATGAAGTCCGGCCGAATGAGTTTCATAGTGCAGTACAAAACGCCCCAGGGGGCGACACGGCGAATGGTTATAGGTCAGGTCGGCGCGCTCACGCCAGACCAGGCGCGCAAGTTGGCGAAAGCGCGCCTGGCCGAAGTGGAACAGGGGCGTGACCCCTCCGTGCAGCGGCATGAGGCGCGCACGGCGCTGACAGTTGATGAGTTATGTGGGCAATATTTGGAAGCGGCTCGCGCCGGCCTTGTCCTGACGCGGTTCCGCAAGCCGAAGCGGCCACGAACGATATATGATGACGAAGGGCGAGTTCTGCGCCACATCAAGCCCCTCATTGGAAACCTCGTTGCGGCCAATCCGCCTCTGACCGCCGCCGTGGTCCAGCGTATGTCCGACGCCATCGCAGCCGGCAAAACAGCGGGAACCTTCAAGACCAAATCCCGAGGCGTCGCCAAGGTCGCGGGCGGCGCCGCCGCAGCGGCTAGGACCGTTGAATTACTTGGCGGTGTCTGGAGCTGGGCGGAGCGCCGCGGGCTGGTTAGCGGACCGAATCCGGCGCGGGGCGTCGAAAAGCATAAAGGCGACGCCAAAGAGCGGTTTCTTAACCCGGAGGAACTGGCGCGGCTGGGCACCGTGTTGCGAGAACAAGAGGCGACCCAGCCCGCCGCAGTCGCCGCGCTCCGGCTGATCGCCTTCACCGGTTTGCGCCGAGAAGAGGCGTGCGGGCTCCGCTGGCGCGAGATCGACGCGACGATGGGGTGCCTGCGCCTGGAGGCGACGAAAACTGGCCGCTCCATGCGCCCAATCAGCCAGCCGGCGCTGCGCTTGCTCGAGGCCCTCCCGCGCACCGCCTCGGAATGGGTTTTTCCGAACCGCGACGACACGGGAAGCGCGGACCTGAAAAAGCGCATCGCCGAGCTATTCGATAAAGCGGGTTTGGCTGATGCGCGCGCCCATGATCTTAGACGATCTTACGCAACCATCGCGGCAGATGAGGGCTATGGCGACGCGACCATCGGCGAGCTGCTCGGCCACGCCCGGCGCGGCGTCACCGCCGTGCATTATATTCGTCGCCCCGACGCCGCATTGATCGCCGCTGCTGATCGCGTCACATCGCGGATCGCCGCGGCGATGGAGAGTGGCAAAGTCGCCGAGATTCTGCCGATTGCGAAGGCAAGGGGGTGCCTGCCGTGAGCGAACCGAACAGCGACGAAGAGTTTTTTGGCGGTGAAAAACTGGCCCTCGGTCATGTCATGCATGAGCTTATGGTGGGCAAAGCGGGCGCCTTGGTCGAATTCCTGAGCCGAGGGCAGGCAATCTCGCCGGGGGCGGCGTATTTCGTTGGGCAGTTCCTTGGGTCAGGATTTGGCGACTATGAATTTCAGTTGAAACGGAAAACTCGGCGTGGGGCACCGCGCGGGACGCTAAGGAAAACTCAGCTTGGGATGCCAAGGACGGCTTCGCTCACGCGCGCACGGAATGCAGCCCTATGGGTCCATTGGACAGTCAAGAAACCCAATCCCGGTCGCCACAATCCAAAGCGTGAAGACGCAATTCTATGCGCTGCGCGACATTTTCACGTCGACCAAAAACGTGTCCGCGAAGAACTGAAATTTTTTGAGCGTTGGCCGGCAGTGCGTCCGCGCGAATTTCGAGGAAAACTTTTGCAAACCGTGACCAAGCTAGCACACAGTAAGTCACAGTCAGTCGCAATTCACAGCTATTTATGACAGGTATCTGATTTCAAAAACAAATCTTATTCCTTATCAAACGAGGTGACATTGGGAGCGGCACCAGCGGTTTGCTGACTTATGAGCGGCTATGTGTAGACTGTCGTGCTGTTCCCGGCCTTATCCGGGTGTTTCCAACGGGGAACAGCAATGCAGTCTCCACAATACCTTCGCCGCAAAGCGGCTGGCGCCTATCTCAAAGAGAAATTCGGCTTCGGCAGCGAGAAAAGTCTCGCCAAGCTCGCCGTCGTCGGCGGCGGTCCCGCATTCCGCAAAGCGGGCCCGGCAGTTCTTTACGAGCCGAAAATCCTCGACGAATGGGCCCTAGCGAAGATCGGTGCGCCGCGCAACTCCACCTCTGACGAGGGGGCGGCGAAATGATGATCCGCGCGCAAACGAACGCCCCCCTTTGCCGCCTCTGCGCGCAAGCCGATCCAAACGTCGTGCACAGCTTCGGCGAGTTCTTCGCCGGCGGCGGTATGGCGCGCGTAGGCCTGGCCCAAGTGGCGCCGCCCACCGAGCCATCGACGGCTGCCCCGTCTCAAAACCGCAAAAGGTCAAGCGCGGCTCCCGAAAGCCGAAAGATCCCGCCAGCGTGCCCGCCGGTAAGCGACACGGCTACGGGGACGGCCTGTGGCTCTCAGTGAGCTCGACCGGCAAATCCCGGACTTGGAGCTACAGGTTCCGGCTCGAGGGTCAGAACCGGACGATGGGTCTGGGGTCCTTTCCGGTCATCCCGCTCGAGCAGGCCCAGGAGGCAGCCCTCGAGGCCAGGCGCCTACAACGTGCCGGCATCGATCCGATCGAGGCACGGGAGGCCGCCAAGCGGAAAGACACACACACAACCTTCGGCAGGGTGGCCCAGGATCTTGTCAACGAGCGTCAGAAATCTTGGTCCAGCCCCCGCGCCGCCCGCGCCTGGATGGCCTCCCTGACCCAGCACGCCCCGGGTCTGATCGAGCTCGACATTGACGCCGTCACCGTCCACGACGTCATCGCCGCCCTCAGGCCGATTTGGTACACAAAAAGGGCGACTGCGACCCGCCTGCGGGCCAGGATCGAGGCGACAATCGATCGCGCCACCGTTTTGGAATTGCGCACTGGAGACAATCCAGCCGCGCTTAAGTTGATCAGCCATGTGCTCCCCACGGCCGCTAAGAAGGCCAGCGTCGAGCACCATGCCGCCCTGCCACATGAGCAGGCGCCGGCCTTCATGCGCGCATTGGCGGCTGTCCAATCACCGGCGGCGGCCGCCCTAGCAGTCCTGATCCATACGGCCTGCCGAACTGGAGAAATTCTTGGGGCTCGCTGGAGCGAAATCGATCGCGACCGGCGCCTGTGGACGATTCCCGCCGGTAGAATGAAAGCTGGAGCTGAGCATCAGATCCCTCTGACCGACGCCGTCCTCGAGATCCTCGAGCGTCTGCCGGTGGGCGCTCCCGACGACCTGGTGTTCATGCGCGGTCGCGATCGACTGGGCGTCCACTCTCTTAGGAGACTGGCGCAGGAGATCGTGCCTGAGATCAGTTGCCACGGCTTTCGCAGCTCATTTCGCGACTGGTGCGGCGACGAGACGGATTTTCAGCGGGAAGTCGCCGAGGCTGCCCTGGCTCACACGGTCGGCAGCGCCGTCGAGAATTCTTATCGGAGACGAAAAGCACTCGAAAAGCGGCGCAAGCTCATGACCGCCTGGTCGAATTTCCTCGACGGCAAACCCGTCGTTTCGGAGGCATCATCGCCTTCTTCAGTAGAGGCTGCGGAATGAGCATGGCCTGGCACGAACGGATCGCCAATTACGAGCGCGTCACCGGCTTCCCTGGGGCGCTGTTCATCGCCGGCAGCGGGCACGTCGTCGGCACCTGGATCATGGGAAATGACTACCGCGTGAAGTCGGGTCTCTATGGCGGCTACCCGCCAACCTACTTGCGCCGCATCAAGGCGCTGTTCCCCGATAAGCGGCGCGCGCTGCACCTCTTCAGTGGCCGGGTCGACCTCGCCGCACTTCCTGGCAACACGGTCGACATTAACGCCGAGCTGGCGCCGACGTTCGTCGATGACGCCCAGCGGCTCGAGACTGTCCCCCTCGAGGACTACGATCTCGTGCTCGCCGATCCGCCCTACTCCACCGAGGACGCAGAGCATTACGGCTGCAGCATGATCCGGCGAAATCTCGTCATGCGCGCCCTGCAGCGGCTGCCAGCCGGCGCTCACGTCGTCTGGTTGGACCAGGTGCTGCCAATGTACCGCAAAGCCGCCTTCAGCCTCGAGGCCGTGATCGGCATGGTGAAGAGCACCAATCACCGCTTCCGCGTCATCACGATCTTCAGGAGGAGAGGAGAATGAGCACGTCCAAAGTGGTGACGTTCAAGTCCCACGATGAGCTGGAGTTTGAACGCGCGAAAAAGCTTCTCAGTGGAGCGCTCCCAGGGCTGGTCTCTGCAAGGCGAAAGACAGCGAGCGACTTGGAAGCGGCTGCGACGGCTGACGAGAAGGCCCGACTAGAAGACCTGCTCGCTCGCATAGATGACGCCTATGAGCAGGCGCAACTCGTGTTCCACGATCAGTGGGAACTCGTGAAAGGATACGACCCATGAAAGTTGTCGATGGCGGTGAAAATCCGCGCATAGATGGCGCGGTTGCGAGCTTGGCGGCTTCTTTTGGGTTTGCCGAGACGATGATGGTGCGTGGCTGAGGTTGATGCGGCGGCGCGTGATGGCGTCCTGACGTCACGGCGGATGTTGGGGTAAGCTTGGCCTTTTCAAGGACAAGCACGGCGTCGATCTCGACTTGGCGGTTCTGTTCGACGCCGTGCCCCACACCGTGCCGGGCACGCATGTCCGATCAATATCGCGGAAAGCAGGGCGCTCGTCCACATGGCGTCGGCCAATCCGAGCATGACGACGCTGGATCGGCGAGGTTGTTTCTGTGCGCTGGGTGTCGTGCCCAGGCGCTGATTTGTAGCTGTTGCGATCGCGGCCAGATTTACTGCGCTGGGGATTGCGGCCCTCATGCACGGCGGCGTGGCCAGCGCGCGGCGGGAGCCCGTTACCAAGCCAGCCGCCGAGGTCGGTTCACGCATGCCGAGCGCGCGCGCCGATACCGGGCGCGATGCAAAAACGTGACGCATCAGGGTTCACCCCCACCGGCTCCCGGTGATTTTCTGTCGTTCGGCTCGCCGACGATCGCGAGCGACGCAACGACCTCGGATGTCGAACCCCGGCGACCGATCTCGCACTGCCACTGGTGCGGCCGGCGCTGTCCCGATCTCGTCCGCCAGGGATTTTTGCGCCGCCGCGTCGGTCGTCGCGGCGCGCCGCGACACAACCGGATGGGACGCGACCATGGTGACGCCACCTGATATCGAGGCGCAAATCCTGCGCTATTATCACGCCGAGAAGTGGGCCATCGGCACGATCTCCCGTCAGTTGCGCGTGCATCACGACGTGGTGCGGCGCGTGCTGGCGCAAGCCGGTCTGCCGAGGATTGGGTCCCCACGCAAATCGCCGATCGACGCCTATCTGCCGTTTATCCGTCAGACGCTTGAGGTATTCCCGTCGCTGACGGCCAGCCGTCTGTATGGGATGGTGCGCGAACGCGGCTATCCGGGCCGTCCCGACCACTTCCGCCACCTCATCGCCTGTTATCGGCCGCGTCCGAAGGCCGAAGCCTATCTGCGTCTGCTCACCTTGCCGGGCGAACAGGGACAAGTCGATTGGGGCCACTTCGGCCATCTCCAGATCGGCCGCGCGCGGCGTCCGCTGATGGCCTTCGTCATGGTGCTCAGTCATTCGCGGCAAATTTTTCTGCGCTTCTTTCTGGACGCCCGGATGGAGAACTTTCTGCGCGGCCATGTCGCGGCCTTCACCGCCTGGGGCGGCGCGCCGCGCGTTTTGTTATACGACAATCTCAAGAGCGCGGTGCTGGAACGGTGCGGCGACGCGATCCGCTTCCACCCCACTTTGCTCGGCTTCGCCGGACAATATCGCTACGAACCGCGCCCCGTGGCGATCGCCCGGGGCAACGAAAAGGGCCGTGTCGAACGCGCCATCCGTTACGTGCGCGAGGCCTTCTTCGCCGCCCGGGAATTTATCGATCTCGATGACCTCAATGGCCAGGCAGAGGCCTGGAGCCTTGGCCCCGCCGCCGACCGGCGCTGTCCCGGCGAACCCCACCGCACCGTGCGGGACGTGTTCGTTGAGGAAAGAGCCCGCCTGCTCCCGCTGCCTGACACCCCGCCGCCCTTGCTCGAACAGGTCGCGGTGTCGGTGGGCAAGACGCCCTATGTCCGGTTCGACCTGAACGATTATTCCGTGCCGCACACTCACGTCCGGCGCGTGCTGACCGTACTCGCCGATCCCCGCGAGGTTCGCATCGTCGATGGCGTGAAGGTGCTCGCCTGTCACCCACGCAGCTACGACAAAGGGGCGCGGATCGAAGAACCCGTCCATGTCCAGGCGCTGGTCGACGAAAAGCGCGCCGCGCGCCAGCATCGCGCCAACGATCGCCTCGCCCAGGCCGCGCCGGCCAGCCAAGCCTTGCTCGTGCGCGCTGCCGAACGCGGATCCAATCTCGGCGCCATCACCGCCGCTCTGCTGCGTCTGCTCGAACGGTACGACGCCGCCGCATTGCAGGCCGCCATCCTCGAGGCGCTGGAGCGCGATGTGCCGCACCCGAACGCCGTGCGCCTCGCCCTCGAACGTCACCGCGAACAACAAGGCGCCGCCCCACCCGTCGCCATGACGCTGCCCGCGCATGTGCGCGACCGCGATGCGCCGGTGCGGCCGCACGCGCTCGAAACCTATGACCAGCTCAAGGACGATCAAGATGACTGAACCCGACACGCGGCGCGCCCGCGCCGGCGCGCTCAATCTGCATGGACTTCTGGCGCACTGGAGCGAGATCGCCAGCGAGGCCTGGGTCGATACGCTGCTGGGCTGGGAGGAACGGGAGCGAGCCCGCCGCGGCTTGGAACGCCGGCTGCGCGCCGCCCATATCGGTCGCTTCAAGCCGCTTTGCGACTTCGATTGGAACTGGCCGAAACGCTGCGACCGCGCCGCCATTGACGCGCTGATGACGCTTGAGTTCCTCAAGGACGCCACCAACGTCGTTCTCGTCGGCCCGAACGGCGTCGGCAAGTCGACCATCGCGCAAAACATCGCTCATCAAACGCTGATCGAGGGACATGCTGTCCTGTTCACCAGCGCGGGCCAACTCCTGGGCGATCTCTGCGCGCTGGACAGCGACTCCGCCTTGCGCCGCCGTCTGCATCACTACGCCCGGCCACAACTGCTGGTGATCGACGAGGTCGGATATCTCTCCTATTCCAACCGGCACGCCGATCTGCTGTTCGAATTGATCTCGCGCCGCTATCAAAACAAAAGCACGCTGGTCACCACCAACCGTCCGTTCGCCGAATGGCGAGAGGTTTTTCCCAACGCGGCCTGCGTCGTCTCTCTGGTCGACCGTCTCCTTCACCACGCTGAGATTGTCTCCATCGAAGGCGACTCCTGGCGCCTCAAGGAAGCCCGCGACCGGGCGGAGCAGCGCAGCCGCCAGCGCCGCGAGGCCAAATCATGAGAAAACAGAGCAGATTGCCGGCGCATCTTCGTCCGCTCTCGATCGATATTCCCCGCACCTGGACGCCCGAACAGGCTCTGGCCTTGTTCGAGCTGATCGACGATCTGCGCGATAAGGTCTGGGCGCTCTATGGCGACCGAATGCAGGCGCTGCTCCGCGATCAACGGGGATGCGGCGGCGCCGGCGGAAATCGTGACGCCAGCGACGAACCATCATTCTGAACCGCCGAATATCCTGTGGTTCGATCAAGACGGCCATCCCGTCGTCCCGACCTGAGCGCTGCAACGCTGGCGCGCGCAGCGGCGGTCAAGGACGCCCGAAGGGCGCCGCGTGGCGGCGCGAAGCGTCCTTGACGGTCGCGAGCACGACAGCATCTTGGGCGCGGAGGGACGACTCCGTCACGCGCGTCAATCACGATGAGAATCCGTTCACGCCGTTTGGCGTGCTCCCGCCGCGCCTCGCGCCAAATCGAAATATCCAGCCCGTAATTGCCGAACCGTGCCCGCCAAAGCGCCGTCACCCCGCAAGCCGTCGTGGACCCAGACCAACCGCGCCATCTATGCGCGGATTTTCACCGCCGCTAACAAAAGTCCGACGCCGACCCCTCACGCCTCTCGATGCAATGTTTTGCGGAGGCGCTGTCCCTTACACGCCCGGCTCGTTGCAGCCGTCATCGAAACCGACCCCACCACCGCATCCAGAACCGGCCCCGCCGCCGAAGGCGGAGGATGAAAAGGCGTGAAGGTCGCCCCTAACTGCGACGCCAAGTATCTGCGCCTGGCCTCGCAGATCGGCGGCCAGAGCACGGATCGAAGCACGCGCGTCGGCTGTGTCATCGCCGGCAGCTTCGATCAAAAGGTGCTCGCGATCGGCTGGAACGGCCTCCCCAAAGGCGTCCGCGACCTCGACGAGCGCCACGCGCGGCCCGGCAAGTATCGGTGGATGATCCACGCCGAAGTTGCCGCCATCTGCGCAGCCGCTCGCTCCGGCGTTTCAATCTACGGCGCTACAATGTTCGTGCCGTGGTTTCCCTGCGCCGAGTGCGCTCGCGCAATCGTGCAGAGCGGCATCGGCGTCCTCGTCGCTTATCGGCCCGACCTGAGCGACCCGAAATGGGGCGAGGACTTCTGGGCGGCGGACGCCATGCTGCGGGAGGCTGGCGTCGAGGTGCGGCTTTACGAGACGCCGAAGGACGATTGCCAATGATCCCTTACGACCGTTCCTGGGTGATGGGCTTCGCTTGGGTGCTCTATCGGCGGCGCGATTGTGCCGTCCCCTTTGGACAGTGCCTATCCGAGGCCCATCGTCAATTCCAAGAGCTCCGCGCCGGCACGGGCCACACGCCAAAAAGGCGGGGTAGGATCATCCAGCCAGCTCTCGAGGATCGCATCAGCGACCTCCCCTGTGGCTGCACCTTGGCGATAGCAAGCCCTACCTGGACCATGCCGTGTGCCAGCACCATCGAAATCGCGCGCAGGCCTGCCGCGCGGCGCCACCAAAAATCGATCGCGCAGCGCCAGCCTCAACCTTAGCTATAGTGAACGCACTCTAATTGGTGTGGCGCCAGTGGCAGGAGCCGGCGGCAAGAGCTCAGCCAGCGGCACGCCGAACGGCGGGCGCACATTGTCATCACTCCTTGGGATGTCACGCAGCATGACGAGGATCGCCTCAAGGCGATTGACCATGTGCGGCCACTCCAAGGCCAGGGCGTTGCGCTCATCGCTCAGGAAGCCGACCGCATGACTGAAGTCGTAGGCTGGGAGCAGCGGGTGCTTCTCACCTGCCTCCCGAATTCGATCGGCTACGCGACGTAGACCTAGCGCCAATCGCAGCAGACGGGCTTCGCCAAAATCTGGATGCTCCGCGAGGCCTTCGACCGCGACCTGGTCAGAGGCGCCGATCATCTCGCCGAAGAGCGTCCTATAGAACTGGACCGGGTCGAGGTGCGACCTCCATTTGCAGTGCACATTCACGGCGAGACTCCTTCTGGGTTCAAGCACTTAACCTAACATAAGGCGCGCACCGCGGCGAGCCGCCGCCGAAAATTTAAGGTATCCTGCTACTGCAAATTATATCGTGCCACGACAAATTGTTATGCCCCTCTAAGTCATTGACGCGGCTCAATAAACAAGCACGCGATTCAGAGTTGCTGTGATTTTAAAATCAGCGCCTCGCAAGCCCAACGTTTTCTAGGCGTTCAAAAAGCACAAGTATGTCAATCATTGTTGTCGATAAGTAACCACCGAGGCGACGCAGGAATAGGGCGTCCTCAATACGTTGCGGAAATGGGAAGGCGGCGGTATAGAGAGCAGATACGAAAAAGGCTGCTCGTCGGGAGCAGCCAGATTCGCGACGGAGGACCGTCAGATAAAAGCAACCGCCGGGCAATGGCGTTCGCTGGATCAACTATCGATAGCTGTTCCTTCCGAAATCCGCAAGTCCCACGATTGCCAGCGTCTGACGCTCCGCCTCAAGTGGAGTAGTCAACTATGTCTACAAAAAACAGAACTGCTAACCTCACGCCTGAGGAAGCTCTTGGCGCCGAGGGCCTGCAACCAATCGGGCCGGCGCTCGAGAGCTTGCGCAAGAGTCGGGAAGAGGCTGAGGCTCGCCTGGTCGCGGCTGCCTCAGAAACGCCGACAGCAAAGAAATCCGGGAGGGACGCTGACGAGTTCGACGATCTCGACTCACTTTGCGTCAACCAGGACTTCGCAGCTAAACCCCTCACGAAGAAGCTGCTGCTGCACGTGCCGGTCGGTCGGCCGAACGACCAGACCTTCTTCCGCGTGCACCCGGCTCCGGGTTTCCGTAGGGATTTCCATACCATCGTCGACAAGAGTGATAACGAACTCTACCTCGTCAGAAAGGACTTCGCGCCACAACTCCAAGGGATCGTGAAGGTCACAGCCAAAACCATGTTCACGTATATTACACGTGATGGGAGGATCGGACTTTTCCCCGTCCCCCTTATTGGGCCAGACGACAAGGATCTGGCTTGGTACAGCACCGCGAGAGAGATCGCTGTCAGAGCTATAGAACACTGGCTCTGCATGTCCCCCAATATGAACGACGGATGCTACGAGGCGCGGCAGGCCGAGGTTGATTTTGGTGAACCAAGCTGGCCGGAGGAGGATTACACAACCATCATGAGGGTCGCCTTCAAGGGCAAGACAACCATAGGCGACTTCGACCATGACGTGATGAAGAAACTGCTTGGGCGCGTCTGATGCTGCTCGAGGAGTTGTCCACGAAGTTAGAGGAAATCTGGTTTGTGGATTTCGAATTCACACAACCGGACGGTGAGCGGCCAGATCCAATCTGTCTGGTCGCTCTCGAACTAAAGAGCGGTAAACTCATCAGGCTCTGGCGCGATGAATTCGGGCCAGAACCGCCCTACCCGCTAGGAAAGAATTCACTCTTTATTGCTTATGCGGCGTCCGCGGAGCTCGGTTGTCACCGCGAATTGGGTTGGGGCATGCCGGCGCGCGTCCTCGACCTGTATTTCGAATTCCGCGCACTCATGAATGGGCGACCGAAGCCTCTTGGCGGATACGGCCTACTCGCCGCGCTCACCTATTTCGGACTGGATAGCATCAGCGTGGTCGAAAAGAAGGAGATGCGCGATAGAGCAATACGTGGTGGTCCATGGCTCGACGAAGAGCGTGAGCCGATGCTCGACTATTGCCAAACCGACGTCGACGCGCTGCCACAACTGCTCGCGAAGATGGCGCCGCACATCAGTCTGCCACACGCCATACATAGAGGCCGATATGCCGCCGCCGTCTCCGCGATGGAGCGCACCGGCATACCGACAGATACCGAAACACTCGATCAATTGCGGAACGGTGGATGGGAACACATTAAGGGTCAGCTCGTATCTGACATCGACGCCGATTACGGAGTCTTCGAGGGTCTCACTTTCAAGCACGATAGGTGGCGCGATTATCTCATTCGGGAGGGCATCCCGTGGCCACAGCTCGAGAGCGGCAAGCTGGATTTGAGTGACGACACATTTAAGGAGATGGAGCGCGGTTACCCGCAAGTGTCGCCGATACGAGCATTGCGAAGCTCCCTCAGCAAACTGCGTCTGGTGGGCCTCACTATGGGAGAGGATGGGCGCAATCGTTATGCAATTATGCCCTTTGCTTCCATCACCGGTAGGAACCAACCGAGCAACGCAAAATCCATCTTCGGCCCAGATGTTTGGATGCGCTGGCTGATCAGAGCACCACCTGGACATGCAATTGCTTATGTCGACTGGTCACAACAAGAATTTGCCATTGCCGCAGTCCTATCCGGGGACAAAGCCATGATTGCCGCTTACATGAGCGGTGATCCATATCTGGAGTTTGCGAAACAAGCTGGCCTGGCGCCTCCCGATGCAACAAAGGAATCGCACGAGAAAGTCCGCGACTACTGCAAAACATGCGTCCTTGGTATCCAATATGGAATGGGTGAATATACACTAGCTCAACGCACTGGGTTGCCACTAATCGCCGCCCGCGAATTGCTTAAGGCGCATCGCCGCGCATACCCCAAATTCTGGCGCTGGTCAGACGCGGCTTTGGATCACGCGCTGTTGCTCAACTACCTGCCGACCATCTTCGATTGGCGGGTTCATGTTGGTGGAGAAGGCGCTAATCCACGCTCACTGAGAAATTATCCTATGCAAGCAAATGGAAGCGAAATGATGCGCCTAGCAGCTTGTTTGGCGACTGAGCGTGGAATTGAAGTGTGTGCGCCAGTTCATGACGCTTTCCTGATCTGCGCGCCGATTGACAAAATTGATGAGGAAGTAGCCCGCATGCAGGCGTGCATGGCGGAAGCCTCGCGCGCTGTGCTTGGCGGTTTTGAACTGCGCACGGACGTGAAGATTTTTCCGTATCCATATCGCTACAGGGACAAACGCGGCAGGGAAATGTGGAGGAAGGTGAGGCGACTGCTGAAGCCACTGCCGCGCAAAGAGAAGAGGAAAGTGGCGTGAGAGACGAGTTTGACGACTTTGAGTTGGCGCATATACACAGTGATGATGTTCCCACGACACCAGTCGAAACGAGCGCCACGCGTCGAAAAGCTGCGCGGAGGGCGCAGACATTCATCAGGCTGCCGATGGGGTGGGCGCTCAAGTTGGCCAGCGCCAAGCACGTCTACACGGTAACCGTCGCACTCTGCTTGTTGCACCTGGCGTGGAGGAGCCAAGATGCGTCGGCGCCTGTGACGCTCTCCAATTTGTCGCTGACGGATTGGGGCGTCTCGCCGCGCGACAAATCGAGGGCGTTGAAGGAGCTGGAAGGACTTGGTCTGATTACAACCGAGCGTTGTAAACGTAAATCCCCCCACGTCACCCTGATCAGGTGACCTTGGGCAACCGTTTGCCCAAGTAGGTCGGCAACCGTTTGCCCATGGTTTTTGGCAGCATGGGCAACCGTCTGCCCAACTGTATCCGTTCTTAATAGTATGTCTTATGAGATTCTCTTATCATATATACAACCCATGGTTTCCCCTTTGGTAGGTTGTGGAGCGCCAACGAAGGAGGAGAAGCTGAGATGACGCACATCATGACGGAGGAGGAGCGAGCCAAGGAGAAGGCGTTCTGGGATAACCCGAACGTCCTGTATGAGCTTGCAGTGCCGCCGGAGCTTGTTCACCCAGCCTATCGGCACCTGCTGAGCAAATACAGCTACCCACCCGAGCCGGAGCCTAAGCCCACGGGGAAAGTTGATTGCGGAAACGTGATCGACCTAGCCGAAGTCCGCAGAGAACGGGCCAAGAGTTGTTTCTGACTCTGCTCAAGAGTTGTAGGTGGCCCAGGCCTTTCCTCAAGGTTTCCGGGCCACTGTCGTTTCTCAAGTAGCAATTACAGAGGCCAGGCAGTGGAGTCCGCCGCTCCCAGTGGGCGCGGCTCGATCGATTTTCAGGCGCTCGAGATCGCAGCCTTCCTCGGCCCGCTGTGGTGAGGCGTCCCGCCGCGGCGTCCCGGGGACGTCAGTTTGAACCGGGTACGTCGTTCGACGCGCTCGTCCGCCTCCCCAGTCTCCTCGATCTCCTCCGGTGGTGGTGGCTTGGGCAACCCTCGAGCCTCACAGATGTCGCAGGCAATCCGGTGCTCAAAAGCGGCGCCGCTCTCACTCGGTCGCCGGTTCCAATCCCTGTCCATGTCCGGCGCGACGCACAGCATGAGTTCATCGCCGGCGAACCTTCCCAGGAGCGTCTGTGGATGTGCGCCAGACGGCCACAAGCTTTGCAGTAGAATTCGAGTTAGACCTTGGCCATTTGCTGGCATGGCACGCACTCCCTATGGGGTGGACCTTTCACTTTGGACGTCGATTGCCGGGGCGGGGGCAGGCGCTGGTGAGTTTTTCTCGTCGGCGGCCACTATTATCGGGGGTGCTCCGTCGTCAGAAAGTCGCTCAGCGGTCTCCGCAGGGCGGTTTGCTGAGGCTAGGAGCGTCGCCTGATCGCGTTCCGCCATGAACCGCTGGGTGCGTCGCACATCGGCGAGAAGGCCAGCCATGCCGTTCCTAGGCTCACGCAGTGGGGCGCCTGCCGGTCGGTCGCGCCGTTCTTGCCGCTCTTTCAGCAGCGCCAAGGCATCGTGCAGACCCTTCATTCCCGCGCGGATCATGATTGTGCCGTCCTCGGCGCCACCGAGCTGCGCCTCAATCTTGGCCAGCCGCCTGGCGATCGACTTGTAGTTCACTGCGGCAGCCCGCTTTCGCCATCGTCAAGGCGGCGTTCAATGGCGGCCATTCGCTCTTCCAGCCTGGCGGCGGCGTCAATATCGACGTAAGCCTTTGCTAACGCTGACAGATTAGCTGCTTCTGAGCTGGTGATGGCGCCTGCGGCCGTAAATTCGATCAAGGTCGAGAGCGTCGTCAGGGCGTCTTGGGCAGTGCGCACCCGCGGCAGATCCAGGCGCACCAGGCGCTCCTTGGGCAGAACCCGGTCCAGCAGAAGCCGCATGGCGCTGACGTCGCCAGCCAGGGCCGCGTTGATGCAGGCCCGCAACACCGGCTTGGCCTTGCGCGCCATAAGGCCACCGAGGGCGACGCCGGAAGTGCGCTTCGAAAAGGCGCCCTTGGGCCTACCTAGAACGTTGCCGCTTTGGCCTTTCTGGAACGGCCGGCCGATCACTCGCGGTTTTGCCGCTGTTTCCGGTTGGATCAGCCGCGCCCGCTCGCCCGGAACTGCGTAAGTCATTGGTTCTGCGCTGCTTTTTCTGCAGGTTTCCGCCTCAATTTGCGTGCTCATTTGCTGTTCTTTCCTTCTTCCACCCTATATAGTCCTGATGAGGTCGGCCCCCCAGTAATGCGCCAAAACTTGGAGCTGGGGAGGTCGTCGAGGAGCACAAAGGAAACCAGCCATGGACGCCTGAGAAAAAGGATAACTACAATGGATCAGCCTACTTATGGCCGCGTAAGCGCGACCATCACTGAACTATCAATTGCGGAAGAGTTTTGCCGACGTTATCGCGGAAGAGTGCGTATAGACGATGACTACAATTACATCGTCAACTGCATTTCAGACCCGACCGACCATCTGCACCCATTCCTTGTTAATGGGACGGGCGTCGGCGAGGATTTTGTTCTCAACCTAGTGCGGAGATTGATCGCTGAAGAGGCCGCCAAGGCCAGCGAGGCCACGCAAATTCGCTGCGGCAGCTACAGCTTCGCAATGGGGTGCCTGGCCTTCATTCGCCGAGACGCCCGCCTTGAGCTGCCGCCCATGAGCCGCAAGCAGCGCGAGGACCACACCAATCTCTGGCGCTTTGACGATCTGATCGCCCTGGCCGAGCGGGATTTGGCGCACTTCCAGAAGCAGGAGAAGGCCGCATGAGCGCCCCCGACAACTCGCTGCAGGCGCTGCACCTCTATCTGCGCAACGCCGCCCTGCAGGCTGTCGATCACCTGCGGCTTTTAGCGCGGGACGGCGACCAGCGGGCCGTCGAGGAGTTGCGCCGCTACGGCATATCGGCGCCGCCGTTGAGTCTCCTGGGCTTGCAGCGTGTCGCCGCGAGCATGCCCGCCTCACTTGATGATGAGATCGAGGAGCAGGCCAGGCGCCGTCAGGCCGCCGACCAGGCCAGCGTGCATCATTTCCCCATCACGAAGAGGAGCCCCTCGAAATGACGATCTTGGCCATACGCGCTGGAAGCCTTGTCCTTTATGCAGGCCGCCGTGCGGCAGGGCGACGCGAGGCCGCAAAATATCTCAAACGTCGCGGCTTGATGCTCGGCCGCTATGAGGTCCATCTCGACCGCAAGCTCGAACGCATGCTCACCATGCTGTTGCGCTTGAAGGACCTGCGGCAGGGAGTGGTCGCTGGCTAAGCCGTTTGGCAAAAGCGCGCTCGGCGCCTGTGGAGTTTGAAAGACGGCTTGCCGCGACGCAGAGACGTTGGGGACCGCCCCCGTATGGTCGGCGCGCAGGTTGTAGTTTCCTGCGGCGTGGAGGCGACCCACGCGGGGTATTCCTCGATAAGCCAACCTGCCCGCCGGAAGCGGCCACGGCACCTTGGCACCAGGAGCTGACGGCTTTCGCGAAGGTGGTGCGAGGACAAGCGCGCCAGTTTGTCGATTTCCCAGCGCTATGGCAAGCTCTCCTTTCTGTCGCCCAATTTAGCGAGATCGGCGGCAGAAGCTGTTGCGGTTAGAGCCGATTGATGACGCCTTTGGACGGACCATCGCGCAACGCCGCGCCGCCGCGTGAAGGCTCGGGCGTTGCGAAGACGCCGGCCGCGCCCTTCTGGCCGCCGGACGCCGCGGTCCTGCCGCCGCCGCTGCCGCCGCTCGCCGCTAAGCACGACGATCTCGAGGCGATCAAGAAGGCGGTCGAGGACGCGGCTTCGGTCAGCGGGCCGCTGTGGCTCTCCTATCTCTTCGCGCTCTTTTACATCGCGCTCGCCGCGGCGGGGGTGACCCACCCCGATCTCCTGGTCGAAAACCCGGTCAAGCTGCCCTTCCTCAATATCGAGCTGGCGCTGAAAGCCTTCTTCATTCTGGCGCCGATCCTATTCGTCATCCTGCACGCTTATACGCTGATGTATTTCGTGCTGCTCGGTGCCAAGGCCAGTCAGTTCCACGATCGGCTCAAGGAACAAATCCCCAACGACGAAAAGATTCGCGAGGGACTGCGTCGGCAGCTACCGAGCAACATCTTCGTGCAATTCCTCGCCGGGCCGAGGGAGTTTCGCGACGGCGCGTTCGGATGGCTGCTGAAGATCATCGCCTGGGCGACGCTCGTGGTCTTTCCGTTGGCGCTGCTGTTGGTGCTGCAGCTGCAGTTCCTGCCCTACCATGATCCGGCAATTTCCTGGACGAGCCGTGTCGCGATCCTAGCGGATTATTTGCTCATCGGTTGGTTGTGGCCCTCTATTCTGGGCGGGCGTACCGGCCTTCTCGAAGGCTGGCGCTGGTGGACGGGACTCAAGCCGCAATCCGTCATGGCGGCGCTCGGGCTGGCGACGGTTATATTTTCCTGGGGCGTCGCGACCTTTCCGGGGGAATGGGAGGAGACGCCCTACAGCCTGCCGCCTGTCGCATCGCTGAAAGCGCCGGCGATGGTCGCGACGGATTGGGTTTTTGGCAAGCCCGGGGGCGAGCTAGACGCGCAGGCGAGGAATTGGCTCGCCAACAGGCTGCGGCTGCCGGAATTCAACATATATGAAGCGCTCAGGACCAAGCCCGACGATTTGAAGTGGAAGGCGCACAGCTTCGATCTGCAGCATCGTCATTTGGAATATGCGGACTTGAGGCTGTCGAAGCTCGACAATATCAATTTGCGAGACGCGCGGCTGCGGGGCGCGTCGCTCGAAGGTTCGCAGCTTCAGGGCGCGTCGCTCGAAGGTTCGCAGCTTCAGGGCGCGTCGCTCGAGGGCGCGCAGCTTCAGGGCGCGTCGCTCCTTCGCGCGCAGCTTCAGGGCGCGTCGCTCCTTCGCGCGCAGCTTCAGGGCGCGTCGCTCGAAGGTTCGCAGCTTCAGGGCGCGTCGCTCGAGGGCGCGCAGCTTCAGGGCGCGTCGCTCGAGGACGCGCAGCTTCAGGGCGCGTCACTCGGGGGCGCGCAGCTTCAGGGCGCGTCGCTCGATGACGCGCAGCTTCAGGGCGCGTCGCTCGGGGGCGCGCAGCTTCAGGGCGCGTCGCTCAGCGGGGCGTTGTTTTGGCGCTCGGACCGGTTTGCGTCGTTTCCGCTTCTCGGTTTGACTCTGTTTGGGACATACGGCGCGGAAACGTGGTTCGATGAGATCGATTGGTCGCCCGTTTGGAGAGACACCGAAGATAAGGAAGATCATCCATGGAATGATCGATCCTATGGCGTGCTTCGCGAGATGTTGGAGAAAATTCCAGAAGGAGACAGGCGTTACGCCGCGCTCAAACGTGTCGAGCGCTTGGATTGCAAGAAGACTGGCGAGAGTCTCTCCAGTTGCGATCCCAAGGCGAAGTCGCCGCCTAGGGTCGAGGAATGGCGTAGCGCGCTCGAAGGCCGGCGCGAGCGCGACGCTACGACCTATCAGCGCGCGCTCGCTAAGGTTTTGTCTGATCTCGTCTGCGGCGGCGACGCGGATGCGATCCAAGTCCTGCGCGGCCTTGCAAAGAGCCAACGTATCGCCGCCGCCGGCGGCGAGGCCGCGAAGCTGATCAAAAAAATCTTCGAGGACAGAGACGGCTGCGGGCTGTCCGCCGCACTGACGGCGGAAGACAGAGCCATGCTGCTCGAGATCAAGAAAAGCAACGACGCCAAGGCCGAAGCCGCGCCCTCGCCACCGCCTGCTCCCGAAAAGCAACCCGAGAAACAGGCTCAGCCCTCTCCCGCCGCCTCCAAGCGCGAAAATTCCTTCCGCACGCGCTCCGTCCCGTAAATTCGCTCCGGCCGCCGCAGCATGAACTGACCGCGGGCGATCTTCTGGAAATGGTTCATGAGGGCGACATTGATCGCCGCGGTGCTGGCGGCGCTGGCGAGCGGCACGGGCGCTTACGGCGCACTTCTCATAGACGACAACGCCGAAGCGCGAGGCGATTTCCTGCGTGAACGCGGCGACGGCGGGCGCCGTGACATTCGCCGCGCCGCGCTGGGCGAGGAGAGTCGCAGCCTCCGGGGCTAACGGCCCGCGTCATGTCGGCTACAATTCTGCATTGGCTCATGTCGGAGTCGGCGTCGGAGCGGCGGCTTGTCCTTCGAATCCGGAAATCGCGCCTGGAAAGCCCTCAAGCGACCGTGCTTCGAGCCTGATGAAGAAAAGTTCTAATCTCTGATCGGAGGCGTTCAATATCACTAATGCTTGCCCCTTCGTTATGACCATTTAAGCGATTAAGAATAACAGCAGCCGCCTCCATGAAGCGCTTTTCTCCGGAGAGAAGAAACCCTTTATTCGCTCGTTCAAACGCGATCGCGCAATCCATAGAGCGTGCCTCTAACGCGACGTTGAGCAGCGTATATTCATACTCAATTAGTCCATCAATCGCGTCAGCCGCCTGCTCAATCTTTGATATAAATCGCTTTTCTTTATCCGGATCATAGTCAATCCAATCAGTACGCGTAATGTCCGAAGGCGCCTTGGCCTGCTCTGACTTAACTATGATCAAGGGCTTTCCGCACATCAATGCGAATCCCAGCTCCAACATAATGTTGGCAATGGCCGTGGAACGAGTCTCGTGTGAAAAAATGGCGGCCGTAAAGCCTGTTGCGCGGATGAGCCCGACGATTCGCTCAAGAAAGTCTTTTCCGCCCGTTGAAGTATCGGCGTCGACTATTTTAAAACCGCGCCTACTCAATACATCTTGAACGATTTGTGCCATCCTAAGGTCAACATCTGGCGGCTGCCCAAGTTGTCGCATTACGAAAACGTGCTTTGGAAGCAACTGTTTGGGCGCTGAATCAATAACTGCCTCAGTAAGTGGCGAAAAAACAAGAGGCATTATTTTTTCCGTGTAATATCTTTAACACCTTTGTACGGGCCAGGCGTTTTCTTCTGATCAATGATCCGACCAGTGCTCGTATCAATTTTAACGTAGCGTTCCGTAATTGGATTCTTTGCTTGGGCGCGCTCCTTGACTGCACCAACCCTGCTGGAGTTTCCCGTGTTTTTGCTCATTCTCGGGCCTCCTTTCGATGCGTGCGCCGATCGCAAAATGACACGGCATTCGGCGATCCGCAATTGGTTCGACAACTGGGGGAACGTGGGTCCCTTGATGAAGGTGAGGCCTGCACCATTTTGGTGAGTTTTGTGATGGCGGTTCTCCCATAAAAAGGGTTGCCATCGTCTCAGGGTCAAGGGTGCCCTCGGATGGAGGCGACGCCCCAACTGCGTCGCAAGGCGAGCCCCCAGCAGGTTAACTCTGCGACGGCGGCGGCTCCGGGTCAGCCTGCGAGGTGAGGCTATTGCTTGAGCGAGTCAACTCGTGCTGCCGGGCGCTCGCGACGGCGCAGGTGAAGCACACCGCGTGCGCGCGTTAGGCGCGGAATCACGGCGGGCAATTCGCCGCGCGGTCGATGAGGGTTGGATAGGGTCACGGGAGGACGAGACGCCCTGTCGCGCGCCTCGTCCGTAGTCCCTTAAAAAGCCGACATCCCGCCAGACGTGCAAAATTTAAGACTTTCGCATAAGAACCGCGCCCCTTGAGTTTCAAGGGCTTGCCCTATGCAAAAGATACTTGCAAAAAGAAGGCGCATTGTTAGGGTTCCCGCATGACGATTTTCGGATATGCCCGCGTCTCGACGGACGGCCAGAGCGTTGACGCGCAGGTGAAGCAATTGCGCGCCGCTGGAGTCGTAAAGACGTTCCGCGAGACGGCGAGCGGAGCCAAGACCGATCGGCGAGAATTGGCGCGTGCGCTAAAATCCCTTGGCGAGGGGGACACCCTTCTTGTGACGCGCCTTGATCGTCTCGCCAGATCGACGCGTGACCTCTTGAACACGCTCGACACAATAGCGAAGGCCGGAGCCGGATTCCGCTCGCTTGGCGACGCATGGGCGGACACCACGACGCCTCACGGGCGGCTTATGCTCACCGTGCTTGGCGGCTTGGCCGAATTCGAGCGCGAGTTAATCCGCGCCCGCACCGGCGAAGGCCGCGAGCGCGCCAAGGAGCGCGGCGTTCACATGGGGCGACCGGCGAAACTAACTGTGCATCAAAGGCAGGACGCGCTAAAGGCTCTTGCGGGCGGCACGGCTTCCCAGGCAGACTTGGCGCGGCGGTTCAATGTTTCGCAAAGCACGATTTCGAGGCTGACGAACTGACCGTAAACAAGGCTCTCCCGCAAATATGACTTATCCGGAAAACGTATTCGACCTTAAAAATTTAAGGCGAGCCTATCGATGGATAATGTCGAATCCCGACAGCCAATATAAGTCCTATTTCCGAGATTCATACGACGCGTTCGCCATCGCGTCGGATACTCATTTAAAATGGCTCAGGCAAGAGGGACTCAGAGAAAGATATCAAGTTAATCACGCTTCAAAAGTGCTTATACCTAAGCGTTCCGGAATATTGCGACCAATCACATTACTAACTGTGGAGGATCAGATTGTATATCAGGCCTGTGTAAATCTCATAGCAGATGCTCTAAAGAAAAAGACATGGCGGCGCTATGATAAGCGCGTATTTGCTCATCTATATGCGGGGAAATCCTCGGAATTTTTTTACAAAAAATGGCAGAACAGCTATCAGAAGTTTGGGGACGTAATCCGACGTTCATATGCAAACGGCTACGAATTTATAGCGGATTTTGACTTGACCTCATTTTATGATTCGATTGACCATCATGTGCTCACACATTTTTTAAATGAGCTTGGAGTAGATAGAGATTCGATTTCATTTCTAATGGACTGTCTCAGGCACTGGACGTCGGCCACTTGGACTGCCGGGCCGACGAATATTTACCACGGACACGGGATTCCCCAAGGCCCACTTTCGTCAGGCATGCTCTCTGAAGCCGTTCTTCTCCACCTCGATGAAGCCGGAGAACAAGGCAGCAAGACCGTTTATCTGCGATATGTGGATGACATTAAGATACTAGCAAAAACGGAGGATGAGCTGCGTCGAAAACTTATTAAGCTCGACATAACGGCGAAGGAAATTGGTCTATTTCCGCAGACATCCAAGATTAACCTTCATAAGATTACCAACCCAAATGAGGAGATAAAATCGGTCAGCAGGCCACCCGAACCATCTGTCAAGCCTAAGGCAGACCAACCAGCACTCATAGCTAGGATTTTGGAATTATCCAAACATTCAAAGGTAGAAGTAGAAAACGTGACCCGGTTTAAGTTCCTTCTTGCGCATGCTCAACCCACCCATAAGCTTAACCAACGCGTAATGGCGGTGCTCCGAAAGCACCCCGAACTGGCACCATCAGTTTGTTCGTATATTGAAAAATATTCTGATATCCCGGTCAAAATGGCTGACGAAATAGTCATTTATATCTGTGACAGCCCTGAACTCTATCACTCGGTTACCGGCGCTCTTTTGAACGCGTGCCTTGGTAGGATCACCGGCGTTCGAGGAGCCGCCTTGGCTAAATTCAGCGCAGAAAGGGTTGTCCGACCAAAGAGAGGCTTAATCCCGGCTCAGCCAACATACAAAGAAGCTTTGGTTGCATGGAGTCTGAGCGCGAGAACGCTGACCTATAGCGAGTATGACCGCTTGATATTCAAAGAGCCTGACTGGTGGGTGCAAAAACGTATGCTGCGTGAACTCAATGAACCTTTATTCGGAAAAGCGACGTATGCAGATTTGATAAATCGGCTCCTACGCGTGAAAAGTGGAGAGGTAAGTCGAATAGCGGCATTGAGACTTTTACAAGGACTGGTAAGCCTCACGACGCCTTATGGAGATATTGAAATAACAGCAAAGCAAACGCTTAAAACAGTGGGCGTAATTAGGAGCGCCGGCCAACCAGAGAGCCGAATCAATCAGATACTCGCTTACATACTAAAACGAGTGGAAAATGCCTACGAATGGAAAAAACTATTTGGAAAATCACATAGACACGCGGAGCTCATGACAATCTCGCTTAAGAAGAATTATGAAACAAACATTGATGCATTTATTGTTGCGCTTGACAGCTACTGTGATAAAGTGACCGAGACGGTTTGGACAAGACTGAAAAATGGAAAGAAATATCCTCTCTACGGGCATGCGATTAAGGACGCTACATTAGGAGCTGCGCTCCCCGATACAATGGCCGCGTTCCTAAAATTGCATGATCTAAGACTTCAGTCGGCCACTGCGCATCCGCGCACTAAAAAGACAGGAAAACCAACTAGGAGACTGAAGCATAGAGATTTTTATGCGCTGCGTCCCTATTTGATTAATGCCTTCAATGAGTTCGAAAGAGCGATCAAACCGTAGTGGTGAGCTTCTATCAGCCATCTTTTCCGCATTGCGAAACGTAGAGGTTTCGCAATGAGTTTCCGCCGCTGCGCTCAAAGACCTTATTGGCAAAAACGGAGCACGCCCATGCCGCCTATAGGCCGAAATCGCGCAGAAACTCCGATCCCGGTCTTATCCCTGTAACCAAGAGCCGATCCCGCGCCCGCGTCGCCGCGACGTAGAGAAGTTGACGCTCAGTTTCGTAAACGTCCTCGAGTTCCACCTCGTCGACGGCCGCCTCGATGCGTGACGGCGACGGAAGCACGTCGTCGTCGCAGGCCATCACTGCCACCGCCCGGAATTCCAGCCCTTTTGCGAGGTGCATCACACCGATCGAAATGCGCTCTCCGGGCTCGTCGCCGCGCTCTGTAAGTTCGATCGCCTCGCGCCCGGCGGCGCTCACCGCCGCCCGCGCTCTTCCCAATTCGTTCGGCGAGCGGGAGAAGACGCCGATTTCGCAGGGCGCGACGCCGTCCGCCAACGCTTGCGTAATGAAGCCGGCGACGGCCCCGATTTCTTCGGCTGCTTCCTTGAGAATCAGGATGCGCGGCTCCGGCCCGTTGAAGATCGAGACGGTTCCCTTGCGCTCCTCCGCCACGCCGTCGACGTCGCGCACGAGGTTGGGCAGCAGCCGGTCCGCCGCGCGGCGGATTTGATGCGACGTTCGGTAATTGACCTTTAGCGTCGCGGAGCGTCCGCGCACGTCGACGCCGAGCGCCGCCCAGGAGAACGGCTGCTGGAAGATGCGCTGGCCCAGGTCGCCAGCGAAGAAAAGCCCGTTCCGCTCCACCGGTGCCGCCGCGGCCAAGAACCGCAGTTCAGGCACGCCCAAATCCTGAGCCTCGTCCACAACGACATGAGTGAAGGGCTTCTCCGCCCTTTCCGCATAGTGGCGCGTCAGCGCGGCGAAGACGCCGGGCCAGGTATAGAACCCGCGCGACTCTAAGCTCGCGCGCGCGGCGGCGAAGATCGGCCAGAGGCGCTCGCGCTGTTTTGAACCCAGCCGGTTCTTGCGCCCGAGCCGCGGCACGGCGAGATAGGCGGCTGCGTCCCCAACCTGCCAGGCATCGACGACATGCGTCCACTCCGAGCGCAGGAAATTGAGGTTCACCCGTCCCTCGGCGCCGTCCGCAGCCTTCTCCAGCGCGCGGACGATTTGGTCCTCCTTGGCGATATGAGCGCGGCGCGCGAAGGCCAGCTCGAAAAGCTCCGCCGCGATCGCCGGTAGCGAGGCCACCCGCATGCGCGGCGCGGCGCTAAGCTCGGCGCCCGCGAGGAGAAGCATCTTGCGCTCTAGCGCAGCGGCAAGCGGATCGGAGAAGGTGGCCAGCAGGACGCGCGCGTCGGGCGAGGCCTTAGCAAGCCGCGCGGCGCGGTGCAGCGCGACCACCGTCTTTCCGGTCCCGGCGGAGCCAGCGACGCGCGCGGGGCCGGAAAAATCTTTGTCGACAAGATCGCGCTGCGACGGATGCAGCCAGATTGCCCAGTTGTCCCAGCGGTAATCCAGCGCCTGCGCCAGCTCCTCGACATTATCGACGATACGGAAGCGCCGCAGCGCGTCGGGATGCGCATAAGGGTCCGCAGGTGCCGGAGCCGGACGTGCAAGCAGGCCGGTCGTCGCGTATTGCAGCAGCGCCTCGGCGGCCTCCGCCGGCAGGCGCGGCGCGAGTTCGAGGAAGCTGTCCTCGCTCGCGGCGCGGATGTCTGCGAGCCAGTCGGCAGGCGCGCCGACGGAGAGAAGCTCTTCGTCCGAGAGCCTCGCGAAGGGCGTCGGCGCTGCGGCAGGCGCTCGCGGAGCGAACAGCGGCAGTTCTTCAACGCGCTCACGCAATTCGACGATCTGCACAGCCCCCGTCCTCGGATGGGCCTCGATACGTCGTCGCTCGGCCCAGGCGTAGGCCCTGTCATGGTGATCGACGTAGGCGAGCAGCATGCTCGCCTCGGTCTTGTGCACAATGATGCGAATGTCCCGGTTGACCCGCACCGACCAGAAATTTCTGTCCTTGGAATTGTCGATGCGATGCAGCTGCAAGCCGGGGTTTTGCGGATTGGTTTGCAGATCGAAGGCCGAGGTTTTGACGGCCTTCTGCTCCGGCGCGGGCAGCCGCGCCAGAGAGTTGGTGAAGGTGTCGGCGATGCGAAATTCCACTTCGCTGACTCTCATTCGTATGGGATTGCATCAACACAGGCATCAACCCAATCTCGGAGGTTTTTCTCGCCGAAAGCGGCGGCGGCGGCGCCGAATTTGAGCTTTGCCCCGTCCAAAATCTGTGCGCCATGCGAGCCGGTTGAAACGTGAGAATTTAGACTGTGCTTTGTCAAGCGTAATTTTCGCTTCTTCAGGAAGCTCCTGAAACACATTAGGGCGGGGACAACGCAATTCAACCAATCTTCTCTGATTGGTTGCTGGGTGCTTGGACTCTTACTGACGCGAGGCAAAACCGGATAGCGGTAACAACTGCCACCGATCCGTTCCCAGCCGAAACGTTCAAACATCGATTGCAATCTATTGTGGTCGATATTCTGAGCGTCCTCGATGTCATAGCTGAAAATCACTGGCATGGTGCGATCTCCCTTCGGCTTGATCTGACTACACCCTAAACACCTTCATCACTTCGTCCCCGAAGTGGTTGATGACCTTCACTGCGATTTTGCCTGTCGCCGGGCGCGCGAAGGGGCGCGAGACGTCGCGGTAGAGCGACTCCCAAGCCTCTTTGTCGATCTCGGCTTGCAGCGCCGTTTTGAGACTCTTGTATGGGTCGTTCGCGCCCAGGAAGTATGCGTGGCGGACGAAGAAGCTTTCTTCGTTGTAGTCCGTGTCGATGAACCAGGCGGCAATGCCCTTAGTGTCGTTCGAGCGGATTTCACCGGTGTTCGGGTCGAACACGTCGACGCCTTTGACCTGCACTTTGATCCGCCCGTCGCTCTCGTGCTGGATCTCGATGTCCGGCTCGCCGAAGACGACAAAGAGATTGCCCTTGCCGGTGTTCTTCAGATCGCCGGCCATGTGCAGGTCGGGATTCATCTTGGCTTTCAGGATCGGCAGCGGCCCGAGCTTCGTGACCTCGCTCGCATGGGCGTCGAAGGCGAATGCGCAAGCAATCAGCGCATCGAAGCGCGCGTCCATCGCCTCGCGCGCCGCGGCAACGAGATCGACGCGCGACAGCGTGCCGAACTCCGGGCCGATGAAGATCGCGGCGCGCCGCTCCTTCTCGCCCTCCATGTAACGCCCCTCGGCGGCGACATATTCTCCAGGCCAGGGATTGAGCCCGTCGAAGCGGATCGCATCGCGCTTCTCGTGCTGGTGCACGCCGGCGCTGCGCAGATTCTCCAGCACCATCTCTGCAAAATCGGTCGGCGGCATCGCCTTGTGCAGGCGACGGCGCGCGCCGTCGTCGGCGTCGATGAGATCGATCATCTCTTCCTCATCGGCCGGCGCAACGCGATGCGGCGAGAGGCTTTCGACCGTGAAGGGCCCCGAGACTCGCACGCGCGACTTGTCCTCATAGGGCCGGTCGTACAGCAGCTCGACGTCGGCGGCCTTGGCGATAGACGCGTCGATCTCCTTTTGGCGCGCGATGCGGCCCTCCCACCACTTGGCGTGCGCCTCCTCGGCGGGCGCCGCCCACGGGGTGCGTGGCTTTGGCGGCAGGGTCTCCAGCGTGAACTTCTTGCCCGTGCTTTTGACGATCGTCGCGAGCGCGTCCTTCCGATCGGTTTCCGATCTCTTGGCGTCAGTGGCGACGATATGCGCGCGCATGGCCTCGGCGTCCCAGAGTTCGCCGCTCTCGCGCGGGATTTGCCAGTCCTCCCAGCTCTTACCCTGCGCCTTGTTCAGCGCCGCGCGCAGCGGCTCCAGCACGCCCTGCCATTTCTCGTAGATGACGTCGATCTCGGCGTTGTTGGCGATGCTTTTGAGCGTCACATGCGGCGCGCGCTCATAAACGAAGCCCTGGCGGATGTCGCTCTGCGTCTCTACCTCGGGCAGGATCTTGCCAGAGACCTCCTGCCCCTTGCGCCGGCCTTCAGGCGTATCGGCGAGGAGATAATAAGGATAGCGCGCGCTCATGAGTTGCGTGCGCGCCAACGCCAAGGCCACCCGCGACGTGTCGATCGTGATCCAGCGCCGGCCCCATTGCTCGGCGACATAGGCGGTGGTGCCTGAGCCGCAGGTGGGATCGAGCACCAGATCACCGGGATCTGTGGTCATCAAGATACAGCGTTCGATGATTTTCGATATTGTCTGCACAACATAGACTTTATCTTCGCCGAACCCGGATGCCCCGGTATCTGTCCAAACATTATTGTGAGGAAAAACCCGGAAGTCGTCGATGAAGCGAACATAAGTGAGCGTGTTACCTACAAGCTCAAGACGCTCTGCTTTACGAAGGCGATCCATTCCGATCTCGCCAGTCTTCCAATAGCCCTTTGAAGGCCGGATCGTCTTTCCGCTTATCGAAATTGGAAAGTCGCCAGGCGGTCGCTGGCTAGTCATATTATCAAGCCTGAAGACACCGCCTTCCGGTATCTGCCCCGCCTGCTCATGCTTGGTCAAAGACCGTCGAACACCGTTTGGTAGTTGAATCCTGTTATATTGACCTCCACCGATACCTCCAACCTCTTTCAAGCTGTAAGGCTGACGGAACTTCAGGGCGGACAAGCTTTTCGTATACCAAATAATATAATCGGCGACCCCCGCTAGATACTGGGATGAGGCGCTAGACGTCTTCACGACTGTAATTTGCGAGCAAGCGTTCTCGCCTCCAAACACTTCGTCCATTACTGCCCGTACACGATGCACATTCTCATCACCAATCTGCACGAAGATCGAACCACTGTCATGCAGCAGCTCCTTTGCCGCGGCGAGCCGGTCACGAAGATAGGTCAGGTAGGAGTGAATGCCTTCCTTCCAGGTATCGCGAAAGGCCTTTACTTGCTCGGGCTCGCGCGAGACGTCCGTCTGCTTTCCGTCCTTCACGTCGCGCGACAGCGTCGAGACCTGCCAATTGCTGTTGAATTTGATGCCGTAAGGCGGATCGACATAGATGCACTGCACCTTACCACGTAGGCCTTCGCGTTCGGCGAGGCTCGCTATGACCGAGAGTGAGTCCCCGAGGATGAAGCGGTTCGACCAGTGCTGGTCGTGCTGATAGAACTCTGTGCGCAGGTCCGGATCGTTGAGCCCGTTGAAGTCGGCGAAAAGATCAGGAGCTTCGCTCGCCTCCTTCTTTTGCCGCGCCAGATCGTCGATGATCGCCTTGGGGTGGACCTTCTCCTGGATGTAGAGTGGCGGCGCCTGCACGATGAGATCGGACCAGTCCTGCCGGTCCTTCCCGCGCCAGACGAGCTGCGCGTCGCCGATCTCGACCTCACCCTTCTCCAGCAGCTGCTGCGCCTGCTCGCGCGAAAGCCTGATGCGCGCCCCACGCCAGACGATCTGCGGATCGAGGTCCTCGTCCCGCTCGCGCGTCTCGCCTTCGGGCAACGGCCGCACCCGCGCGAAGTGAACGGGCTCGACCGGATTCTGCTCCTCCAGCCGTTCGGCGACGGACTGATATTCCGCGGTGGGAATGTTTTTGCGCGCAGCCTTGGTGTGGGTGACGGTTTCCACGCGCTTGCCGCCGTTTGATTTAGAGGAGCCACGGGCCATCACGCTTCTCCAGTCACGAGTTGCCGCAAGGTCGCGACATATTTGTCCCCAGCGTCGTGCAGAAAATCGGCCATCCGATCCCAGTTGGACCTGTCCGTCGTGTCGAGCAAAAGATCGCTGCGGAAGAAGCTGTTGTTGTCGCCCCGCGCCGCGCCGAGCGCCACTTCCAACCTTTCTGAGAATGGCGCGAGGCTCATCGCCGTTTGTTCCGAGGGAATTCCGCGTCGACCGCGCAGGAATACGCCAACGCCACGTTGAGAAAGATACTGCGCCACAATGAAATCTCCGATGGAGGGTCTTCTCCAACGCGTCGAATTGCCCGTCGGCTCCCCACTTTCGCTTTCGGATGGGTGTCGAGCGATGAAGTGCGTCCAAAAATCCTTGCGGAACTGCCCGAGGCTCGTGAGAGCACGAGACTCACGCGCCTGGGCCTGGACGTAACGCTCCCAATCATTCGGTCGCTCGATGATTTCGAATAGGGGAGCAAGGGGCGAGTTGCCGATGCGAACGACGCGAAGCTCGACGGCGAAAAATGCAAAGGGCTCGGAAGTGTGCTCGTTCAGCCAACGAACCGCCGACAGATGGGCGTCTCGGAACTTCGGCGCGATCCAGACGACAGTTTGCGCCGAAAGGCCGGCGAGATAGGTCATGATCTGACCCAGGTGCCCATGGTCGCTATCCTCCAGTTGGTTTTCGATTAGGACAATCGAGCCGTCGAGCGCATTGCGAGCGTGAATATCGGCCGAAAAACCGGCGACTGGGGCTTCCGTTTGGATGATTTCGAGCTGCATCCCCAGCGCGTCTCCGAGGCGATCGAGGTTCTCGGCGAGCCACGGAGTGAAGCGTAGGGCCTCATGCGCCCACGCCGTCCGGACAGGGACGCTCTCCAATCTGCCGAACTCAACGGACTGCGTCACCCGTTTGCCTTCTCTCGGTAATCAAACGTATCCCTCATCTTCGTCTCGCTTTTGAGATCACGCCGCATGATCTCTAACAGGCGACTTCAGGAAACCTTCGACCAACGCGTCGAAGGCGCTTTGGAACTGGAACGCGTCCTGCAACTCGGCGAAGGCCCAGCGGCCCTGTGTTCCCAGGTTGTTGACGCCCGCAACCCAGAGATTCTTCATCGTCTCGGCTTTGAGCTGCGCGTCGGCGCCGCGAAATCCCTTCGTCTCCAGAACGAGGTTAAGGGGTTCGTCGCCGCCATCGTCGATACGCACGATGAAGTCAGGAAAATATTTGCGCGGGATCGCGCCGTCGCGATAGGGCACCTCAAAGTTGAGGCCCTGGTTCTTAACGTAGCAGACGACATGCGGGTTGCGCTCGAAGACGCGCGCCATCTCCGCCTCCCAGTTGCTGTCGAGAACGACGGCGTTGACGTGGGACTTCCTCGGGTCGGACATGCGGATGTCCTTCGAGGTCGTGAAATTGACGTGACGCGTAGAGCCGCGCGGATTGAAAGGATCAAGAATTGCCTTTTTGCGATCTTGCCCGTTCACGGTGCGCTGGCAGGCAAGATAGATGCGCTCGGCGGCCTGATCGGCCAGTTCCAGATAAGTCACGGCGGCGACGGGAACGTCCTTCGCGACGAGATAACCCTCGTCGATCCAGCGGCGCACAATGCGGGTCAATTGGCCGAAGAGATGAACGGGTGCATCGCCGCCGGCCTCGCGAAAGCGGGTTTCCATGAGACGCTTGGCGAGGTGATAGGTGATCTCGCTGGGACGCATCTCTCCCAGCACAGTTGGGCTGATCTCGACGCTTTCGCCGACGATGCCCTGCATGAGCGTCGTGCAGGCGCCAACGTTCTCCACGGTCATGATGAGTTCCGAATCCTTGTGGAACTCGGCTCTCAACCGCTCATCCGGCAGGTCGACGCGATAGCCTTCGACTCGCGGAAAGGCGATTTCGAGCGCCGCGCGCTCCTTGACCGCCTGGACGCGCGTGACGGGCTTCGGCGGCGCCACGGGTGCGACGACGGGCTTCGCCGTGAAGCTGAAGGGAATCCCGAGGATGTCGGCGTATTCGACGGCAAACAGGCCGTCCTTCAGCTCGTAGGAGAGACGCCGAAGAGCGCGGCCGACGACCTGCTCACACAAGAGCTGCGTGCCGAAAGCGCGCAGGCCAAAGATATGGGTGACCGTGTTGGCATCCCACCCCTCGGTGAGCATTCCGACAGAGACGACGCAGCGAATGCTCTCGCCGAGCTTGCCTTTTTGCCCGACGGTGTTCATGACCTCGCGCAGGAGAGCAGCGTCGGTGATCTTCTTGCCGTCGGCGCCGTCGCGCGCGGACTTCTCGCGCTTGAACTGCTCGATCTCCGGCCCGGCCAGCTCGCGGAAGGCGGGATCGAGCGCGTCGTCCTTCTCGATCTCATAGCTATCGATGAGCACGGTGTTGGGCTTCGGATAGCGGTTCCCGTGCTCATCGAAATTGCGAAACAACTCCAGATGGCCGTTGCGCGCCATATAAAGCTCGCCGTCCTCGTTCTTGCGCTGGAAACCGGCGATCCACTCATAAACGAGCTTCGACGTCGCCGTGTTGTTGCACACGACGATGAACACCGGCGGGACGGAAACCACCCGGCTCCATTGCTCGTCCGTCTTTTTGTAATGCGAATAGAGCGAGTAGAGCCCGGTCTGGATTTCGGGCGCAAGGTCTCTGGGATCGAGCTCGCCGGCCTTGCCCGCGCCCTTCTTCGGCAGGCTGCGGCCGCGCTTCTTCAACTCCTCCCAAAGATTGCGATAGAGCGGCATATCGCCGGAGGGGAGGCTGTCGTCGATCGGCACGCGCGGCAGCTTGACGATGCCGCATTCGATCGCGTCCATTAAAGAGAAGTCGCTGACGACCCAGGGAAAGAGAGAATTCTCGCGATAGCCCGAGCCGCGCAGGAAGAAGGGCGTCGCCGAGAGATCGTAGACTCCCGTAAGGCGGACTTTGCGCTTCAGGGCCTCGATGCCGGAAATCCAGAGACGCGCGGCCTCGTTGTTCTTTTTCGCCTCGTCCTTCTCCTCGCCGCTCAGAGGCTCCTCATCCTTGCTCAGCGCCCGCTCGCGATAGCAATGGTGCGCTTCGTCGTTGATGACCACGACGCTCTTTTGCGTGAGCAGAGCGTCGCAGACACGCTCCAGCATCTGCCCTTCGGTCTCGATCGTGTCGATCGGCTCTTGGCGCCAGCCACTAGCGAGGGCGCGTCCGACCTTGGAGATTTCCCGTGCCTCCTTGCGTCGCAGCGCATGGAAATTGGTGATGACAATCTTGGCCTTGCCGATGTTCGCGAGCATGTCGGCAGGGATCAGCTCGCGGGACCTATAATAGCTCTCCTGCTCTTCCGGCTTGAGCACGCGCAGACGGTCGCGGATCGTGATGCCAGGCGTGATGATCAGGAAGCCCCTGCTGAACTTGTCGCTGCCCGGCGCGTGAACCGCGTTGGCGGTCTGCCAGGCGATGAGCATCGCCATGACCGTCGTTTTCCCGGACCCAGTGGCCATCTTGCAGGCGAGGCGGAAAAGCTCGGGATTAGCGGCGGCGTTGGCCGCCTCGAGATTGCCGCGGATCGTCTTGCCACGCGCGAATTTCGGCGCGACCTCGGTGAGCCAGATGATCGTCTCGACCGCCTCGATCTGACAGAAGAAGGGTTTGGCGCCGCCGAACTCGTGCGTCCGCCAATAGGTCAACAGGCGCTGTGTGGTCGGGGTGACGCCCCAATCGGAAGGATTGGGCAGACTGCGCCATCCTTCGACGAGCGAGCGGATCTCGTTGATGATGGGGGTCGGGTTGTATTCCGGCCCCTCGACCCGCTCGTCGGGAAACATGCTGATTTGCCGGTCTTTGGTGGACCTCTTGCGGGGCTTAGGAACCGGCGTCCAAAGCTCGGAGCGCCGCCGCCCCTCAACTGGCGGCGCGTCAAGCGGCTGGCCCTCGGCGTCGAGCGCGTGGTGAAACCGCGGCGCCTCATAGGGGTTGTTCAATATCGGCTGCTCGAAAAACGAGGCGGCCATGAGGGGGCATCCTTCCCGCGAATCAGATGACGAATGAATAAATGCAGTCAATACGGCGAGGCTTAAGGAGTCAATTAAGGGAGTCTTCCGCGCATCCCCCGCACTCCCAGTCCCACGGCCGGGGTTTATCCCCAGCTTCCTTTGCAGGCGGTGCGTCGAGAGCTGCGAGATGCGCCGAGAGCCGACATTCAATCTGGTCCGTAAAAAATGCCCAGAAACTTACCTGCTCGCTCCATGCGCACCCGTGAAACAGCCGATGGAAGCGACCCGTGCGTTGCCGAACAAACGCTGCTAGTAAGCTCAACCTGCTATTCTTCCGTCTCTCGAACGGCCAAGAAAGATAACAAATATGGGCGACGACGACGTCGGATACTTGGTCAACTATAAGCCGGAGACACTATACGTGCATCCAGTTTCGAGAGGCACAGGCGCCTACACCACTCTCCTTGCGGATGGAGAGGAGTTGGTGGGCGAGATCGACGTGACCAGCCGGTTCAAGCTCGCGCTCTCCATGTTTCATGTTTGCGAGAAGAACGACTACAGCTCATTCAGGCTGACGAAGCTGAAGTTCCATAAGACGCACGGATGGCAAAGGGACGGTGAGGTCAAAATCAACGGCTTCGCCCTGTCGCGGCTGGCCGAATTCGCGCAGCTACTGTCGATGCTCGATTTCACCGAAGTCACAAAATCTAGAATTTCGTTGTCGGATCTGAATTTCCAGAATCTGGGGGCTATCCTCAGGAGCGACAAAGGGGCCGCCCTCCTCAAACAGATATCAGAGGAGCCGGACTTGTCTGAGGACATCTTCGCGCTGGCGCACAAGAAAAGGGAACTGGAGACGTTCCGCCGGCTTCTGGAGGAATTCGACACGTTTGCGGCTGAATATGCGGGCCAGCATGGGGTCAAGAAGACGGGTGAGGAGGACGTCTGGCAGAACTATTTCGAGCGAAATCCATGGATATTCGGCCACGGTCTTAATTATGTGTTCCTTGACAAGGAAGGCAAAAAGCTGGAGGCGGTCACCACTGGCGCCACTCACGGTAAAGCAGGGAACCGCGTGGACGCATTGATGCGGACCCGCGCCGCCATTAGCCAATACGTGCTGATCGAGATCAAGAAGGCGTCCACCGACCTCCTCAGGAAGAACGCCTACCGCTCCGGATGCTGGACGGTCTCAAGCGAGCTGTCGGACGCGGTGAGTCAAATCCAGAAAACCGTTTTCGACTTCACCACCAACCAGACCCCGAAAGTGCAGACGATGACGGAGGACGGCTACTTGACGGGCAACGAAATTTTCAGGGTCCAGCCAAAGAGCTATCTAGTCATCGGCAACCTCAGAAAGCTGAAGAATTTCGACGAGAGGTTCACCTGTTTCCAGCTTTTTCGTAGCTCTCTCACGGCACCGGAAATCCTGACCTACGACGAACTTTACGAGCGTGCTAAGTGCATCGTGGAGACCCTTGGTGGAAGGCACCCCCCGCTCGCTGGAGATCAAGGGAGCGAGAGAGGTTTCGGGCGATAGAATATATCGGACGACATGGGGGATCTCATGGAGTCGGGAGGCCCATGCGCGGATCGTGAGGCTCCGGCGGCAACATTCGACTGGGTTGGCCGTCTTCGCCTTACCCGATTCGGCCTCGCGGATCTGACTCGTGGGTTCAGAAGCCCAGCGCCGCATAGGCGAGCGCCGCGAGGATCAGCCCGTTGAGCAAGGTCCCGATCGTCCGCAAGCGGTAAAGCCGCTGCCCGGTGATCGAGCCGATCAAGCCTATGAGCGCCAGGAGCGCCAGCATCGCCACGAGCCCGGGGAACAAGGGCCCGCCGCCCGGGCGGCTTCTCGTCGCGAGGCCCGCGGCGAAGAGCGCCGCCGCAAAGGCCGACGGCCCGAACGCGCAAAGAGGCACCAGCGGGAAAGGGGCGGTCTTCGCCCGAGGACCCGTTCGTTGCGTCACGGTTACTCTCCGTTAGCCGCAGGCGAAGCCCCAGCAAGGCTCGCCTTGGCCGTTCCACTCTCTATCAGCGCGAAATCGTCGGCTTTTTTTTGACGGCGCGGCTCGCCCGCACAGATCCCAATTTCAAACTACGCGCACTTTTCGGATGGGCTCGAAAATATTCGCGCACCACTCCTCGTGCAGGTGTTATCCCAAGTTTTCTTTAGAGATAGGGGCCGCCCCTTCAGGTCAGGAGTAAAGCCCCCCCTCGTCCTCCTCCTCGTCGTGACGATGACGGCGGCCGTCATCGGCGAGACGAGGACCAGCAGAGTTGGCTCCATCTCTTAGAGGTGGTGAGCATGGCGGCGCTGGTGGGATTGGTTCGCCGCCTGCATAGGCCAAAAAAGAGCCCCCGTGGGGGTAACGGTGGGGGTAGCGCCCCACTGCCTCCCCCGTCAGGCACCTTCTTCCACCATAACTATTTGATTTTATTGGTGCCGCAAGAGGGATTCGAACCCCAGACCCCATCATTACGAATCAGGCGTGACTGAGGGGCCCGGATATATGGCGAGGGGACGTCTTTCGTTGGAACGGCGTGCTGCAATCCGGTGCCATTCGGACGAGACGGGCTTCAGGGTGGTGGGAGAGGAATTCCCGCGCAGAAGAAACGGCGCGCCCTTGTGATGGCCAGAAAGTGCGTTTCTGGCGCGAGACCGATCGCCTTGAAGCTCAGGGGCGTCGAGCGAAGGCAGACAGGATTGCGGCACGTCACCCATGCGCCGGCGACACCTTGGGATTGGAGATGGGCGATTGTGGGCGGCCGGATTTGCATTGGACTGCTCGCCACAACACGCTCGCGGCGATCACCGCACCAGGAAGCCGCGCGCGTTGGTCCACACGCCCACGAGGATGAGGAAGGCCAGACTGAGCAGGTCCGCGCCGGGAGTCCGGTCCGCTCATCCCCACAGTGCCGCCGCGGCACGCGCGTTCTCGCGCTTCGGGTTCGCGCCATCCAGCGACGAACAGTGAACCCTCGACCGGTCTTCCACTCAAAGCGGCCCAGTGTCTCCGGAACGGGGTTTTCGCCACGCGCCATATCCAGGCCCTCAAGGCGCTTCTGGGTTCGGAACTCGCTGACTATTATGAAAGGGCACGTAGGGCCAAGACCGCAAGCGCCTGGACTAGGCTCGTCGCCGAACCCCCGGCCCGTCGGGCGTCGCCAATGTGTCATGCCAAGTCATTCGCGGGTAGACCGCAGTGGCTATAAATAGGGGGTATTTGCGATGAGCACTCTGACGAAGCTGGCGCTCGGCATGATGGGAAAACTGCGCCCGAAGCCTGCGCAAGGTGAAGCTTCACAACAGATTGCGCTGCCGCCTCCCCAGAAGACAGGCGGCATGCCGCTGATGGAGGCGATTTCAAAGCGGCACTCGGAACGAGAGTTTGCGCTTAGGGAACTCTCACTGCCGATGCTGTCCAACCTGTTATGGGCAACCTATGGTGTGAATCGCTCGGACGGCGGGCGGACCGCGCCGTCCGCCCTGAATGCTCAGGAGGTCGACGTTTACGTCGCGCTTCCCTCAGGCGCGTATCTTTACGAACCCGTCGAAAACTCGTTGCAGCTTGTATCTGCTAGCGATCTACGGCGCGTGACTGGTTACCAGGATTTCGTCGATGAAGCTCCTTTGGACCTGGTGTTTGTCGCGGACTATAGCCGCATGAACTTGGTGCCGGTTAGCCAGCGCGAAAGCTATGCGTCGGTCGCAGCCGGCGCTATCTCACAGAATTTGTATCTGTTCGCCGCCAGCAATGGGCTAGCTACCGTTATCCGCGCATGGATTAACCGCGAGGCGATAGCCGATGCGTTGGGATTGAGCCATGATCAGCAGGTCTTGCTGTCGCAAACGGTGGGCTACCCAAAGGACTGATTCCGCGCGTAGCCCCCTTAGCCATGCGCCAACCAAGGCGCCTTGGCCGGCTATGCGCCCGCGCCGCCGCGGCAGCAAAAGTATGCGAAAGGTGCCCTCTCCCAAGAAATTCCGCAACAGCTTCCACAAAGCTGCGGCTTCCGCAGGGCTTCCACAGCCCTCAACGCCGGCTCTGAAGTCTCTATAAGCAACTGATTTGATTGGTGGGCGGTGACGGGCTCGAACCGCCGACCCTCTCGGTGTAAACGAGATGCTCTACCAACTGAGCTAACCGCCCGCGCGGCCGAAAACTTAAGCGATAGCGCGGGCCGGGCGCAAGAGCCGAGGAGCGAGGCGCCGAGAGCGGAGCCCTCGGCGGCGAAGGGATTGCTTCCTCTCAGCCTTCCGTGACGGCGGCCTTACTTCTTGTTCAGCGCCGCCTTCAGCGTCGCGCCGGACTTGAAACGGGCGCTCTTGGAGGCCGGGATCTTGATTTCTTCGCCCGTCGCGGGGTTGCGGCCCTTGCCGGCGGCGCGCTTCTTTACCGAAAAAGTGCCGAATCCGACGAGGCGCACTTCCTCGCCCTTCTTGAGCGCCTTGGTGATGCCTTCGATCACCGCGTCCAGCGCCGCCGCCGCCGCGGCCTTCGACGTGTCAGTCGCTTCGGCTATGTGCTCGACGAGTTCCAATTTATTGACCATGGGCTGTTCCTTCTGCTCAGCGCCGTATCAAAGCCTCTGAGGCCCCCTGTGTTTCGCTCGTTCCGGCGAAGCGAAATCGAATCGACCCGCTACGGCGACAGTGCGACGGTGGCCTCGAATTTGCGAGAATGCAAGGGCTGCGACGGCGTTTGGCTCAAAATTGCCCGTAATTCCGGGGGATTAATGGTCTGCAACCCGAAATATCCAGACAATCCGCCGCCCGGGAGGATGTAACCGGTCCGCACCGCCTCCTGGGCGGGGGCGTCCAGAAACACTCGCGCCCCCCCCCGGAAGGGACGAGGCGCGAAAGTTTTCACGGGCCGCGAAGGGCGCGCGCCGGCCTCAATGGGCGCGCACGCCCGTCGAATCTTCGTCCGCCCCCCCATGGGTCGAGAGAACCGCTGGCGGCTCGTGCCACACGATCGGCGTCGGCTGCGAGACAAGCGCGTGCTTGAGCACTTCCTCCATGCGCGACACCGGCACGATCTCCAGCGCGTTCTTCACGTTGTCGGGTATCTCGGCGAGATCCTTGGCGTTCTCTTCGGGAATCAGCACTTTCTTCAGCCCGCCGCGCAACGCCGCGAGCAGCTTCTCCTTCAAGCCGCCGATCGGCAGGATGCGGCCGCGCAGCGTGATCTCGCCGGTCATCGCGATCTCACGCCGCACGGGGATCCCGGTCATGACCGAAATGATCGCGGTGGCCATCGCCACGCCTGCGGAGGGCCCGTCCTTGGGCGTCGCGCCTTCCGGCACGTGCACATGGATGTCGCGCCTGTCGAACAGCGGCGGCTCGAGGCCGAAAGCGACCGCGCGCGAGCGAACATAGGAGGCCGCCGCGGAGATCGACTCCTTCATGACGTCGCGCAGATTGCCGGTCACCGTCATGCGCCCTTTGCCCGGCATCATGACGCCTTCGATCGTCAGCAACTCGCCACCGACCTCCGTCCAGGCAAGTCCCGTGACCGCGCCGATCTGATCCTCAAGCTCCGCCTCGCCGTAACGATATTTCGGCACGCCCAGATAGTCGGCGATGTTGGCGTCGGTGACGATGACCTCTTTGCGCTCCTCGTTGAGCAGAATCTCCTTCACCGCCTTGCGGGCGAGGTTGGAAATTTCGCGCTCCAGGTTGCGCACGCCGGCCTCGCGGGTATAGCGGCGAACGAGCGTCTGCAGCGCGGAATCCTCGATGCGCCACTCCTTGGGCTCGAGCCCATGCTTCTTGATCGCGTTGGGGATGAGATGCCGACGCGCGATCTCCGCCTTCTCGTCCTCGGTGTAACCCGCGATGCGGATGATCTCCATACGATCCATCAGCGGCGCGGGGATATTGAGCGTGTTGGCCGTCGTGACGAACATCACGCCCGAGAGGTCGTAATCGACCTCGAGATAATGGTCGTTGAACGAGGCGTTCTGCTCGGGATCCAGCACCTCGAGCAGCGCCGAGGAGGGATCGCCGCGAAAATCCATGCCCATCTTGTCGATCTCGTCGAGCAGGAAGAGCGGATTGGCGGTCTTGGCCTTGCGCATCGACTGGATGATCTTGCCGGGCATCGAGCCGATATAGGTCCGGCGATGGCCGCGAATCTCCGCTTCGTCGCGCACGCCGCCGAGCGACATTCGCACGAACTCACGCCCCGTCGCGCGCGCGATGGACTTGCCGAGCGAGGTCTTGCCGACGCCGGGCGGACCGACGAGGCAGAGGATGGGGCCCGCAAGCTTGTTGGCGCGGGTCTGCACGGCGAGATATTCGAGGATCCGCTCTTTGACCTTCTCGAGCCCGAAGTGATCGGCGTCGAGCACCTCCTGCGCGGCGCCGAGATCCTTCTTGACCTTGGAGCGCTTGCCCCAGGGAATCGACAGCAGCCAGTCGAGATAGTTGCGCACGACCGTCGCTTCGGCCGACATCGGCGACATCTGACGCAGCTTCTTCAATTCCGCCGTCGCCTTGTCGCGCGCTTCCTTCGAGAGCTTGGTGTTCTTGATCCGCTCCTCGAGCTCGCCGAGATCGTCCTTGCCGTCCTCGTCGCCGAGCTCCTTCTGGATCGCCTTCATCTGCTCGTTGAGATAATACTCGCGCTGCGTCTTCTCCATCTGGCGTTTGACGCGGGTGCGAATACGCTTCTCGACCTGCAGCACGGAGATCTCGCTCTCCATCAGCGCGAGGCACTTCTCCAGTCGACGCGCGACGTTGACCGTCTCGAGCACGTCCTGTTTGTCCGCGATCTTCACCGAAACCTGCGAGGCCACCGTGTCCGCCAGCTTCGAATAATCTTCGATCTGGGAGACAGTGCTGAGGATCTCCGAGGAGACACGCTTATTGAGCTTTACATAGCTCTCGAATTCCGAGACGACCGAGCGGCCGAGCGCTTCGACCTCGACGGGAGAATCAATCTCGTCAGCCAAAACCTCGGCGTCCGCCTCGTAGAACTCTTCGGTTCTCGTGTAGCGCCGCACTTTGGCCCGGCTCTGGCCCTCGACCAGAACCTTCACCGTTCCGTCGGGAAGCTTCAGCAGTTGCAGCACGTTCGCCAGCGTGCCGATCGAGTAGATCGCGTCTGTCATCGGGTCGTCGTCGGACGCGTTCTTTTGCGTCGCGAGCAAGATCGGCCTGTCGCCTTTCGCGACCTCCTCCAGTGCGCGGATGGACTTCTCGCGCGCCACAAAAAGCGGCACGATCATGTTGGGAAACACGACGATGTCGCGCAACGGCAGAACAGGAAAGCCCTCGATCGTTCCGGGCGCGACGGCCCCGCGCTTCTCGTTCGTCATCTTTTGGTCCCTGACCTTTCCGTTCGATCCTTTACGCCATCTGAGGCAACTTCATGCAATCCTGGCGCCGGCAGAGAGGCAAGCCTCACCCGTCACAGGAGCGCCTACGTACGCAAGTTGGGGGCCACGGACGCCGTTTCAAGGCGCAGCTCCCCGGCTGCGTCTGATCGACGCGCTACGCGACAAACGCGCCCTGCTTCGCAAGCTGAGCGGGCCGGACCCTCAGGCCGATGCGCCCGCTTTTTCGCTGCGCTCCGCATAGATGTAGAGCGGGCGCGCTTTGCCCTCGACCACCTCGGGCCCGATGACGACCTGCTCGACTCCTTCGAGGCCTGGCAGGTCGAACATCGTGTCGAGCAGAATGCCCTCCATGATCGAGCGCAGACCACGTGCGCCGGTGCGCCGCTCGATCGCCTTGCGGGCGACGGTGGTCAGGGCTTCGTCCTGGAAGGTGAGCTCGGTGTTCTCCATCTCGAAGAGGCGCTGATACTGCTTGACCAGCGCGTTCTTCGGTTCCGTCAGGATTCGCTTCAGCGCCGCCTCGTCGAGATCCTCGAGCGTCGCGATGACCGGCAGACGACCCACGAATTCCGGGATGAGGCCGAATTTCAGCAAGTCTTCGGGCTGAACCTGGCGGAAGATGTCGCCGGTGCGGCGTTCGTCCGGCGCCTGCACGCTGGCGCCGAAGCCGATCGAGGTGCTGCGACCGCGCGCCGAGATTATCTTCTCGAGGCCCGCGAAGGCGCCGCCGCAGATGAACAGGATGTTCGTCGTGTCGACCTGCAGGAATTCCTGCTGCGGGTGCTTGCGCCCGCCCTGCGGCGGCACCGAGGCGACGGTGCCCTCCATGATCTTGAGCAGCGCCTGCTGGACGCCTTCGCCCGAGACGTCCCGCGTGATCGAGGGATTGTCGGATTTTCGCGAAATCTTGTCGATCTCGTCCACGTAAACGATGCCGCGCTGGGCGCGCTCGACATTATAGTCGGAGGCCTGCAGCAGCTTAAGGATGATGTTCTCCACGTCCTCGCCGACATAGCCCGCCTCGGTGAGCGTCGTCGCGTCGGCCATCGTGAAAGGCACGTCGAGGATGCGCGCCAGCGTCTGCGCCAGCATGGTCTTGCCCACGCCCGTCGGTCCAATCAGCAGGATGTTGGATTTGGCGAGCTCGACGTCGCTGTGCTTGGTCGCGTGGTTCAGACGCTTGTAATGGTTGTGCACGGCAACCGACAGCACGCGCTTGGCCTGCGCCTGTCCGATCACATAATCATCGAGCACCTTGCAAATTTCGCGCGGCGTGGGAATGCCGTCCCGCTGCTTGACCAGCGCGGTCTTGTTCTCCTCGCGAATGATGTCCATGCAAAGCTCGACACATTCGTCGCAGATGAACACCGTCGGGCCCGCGATGAGCTTGCGGACCTCGTGCTGGCTCTTGCCGCAAAACGAGCAGTAGAGCGTGTTCTTCGAGTCGGTGGAGCCGACCTTGCTCATCTTCGTGTCTCCTGGTGACCGACTACGGTTTCCGAATGCATCATCCGAGCCACGTTCCGTCCGCTCGCGTCGCCGGCGACCGGAATTCGCCATTCTGCTTTGCGCGCTCGCCACGCAGGATCTCCGCGCAGGCGTCGACGCAGGCGTCGCAGATGAACACACGGGGGCCCGCGATGAGCTGACGCGTCTCGCGCTCGCTCTTCCCGCAGAAGGAGCATGAAAGCGGCATCGGCGATCGTCCGAACGTCCCTCTCAACTCTACCTCCCCTTCGCCGAATCCGCGCCACCCTTAGCGTTATCTGTTTCCGGCTAATAAAGTGTGCAAGGGGAGGCTCCGAACCTTGGCCCGACCCCGCCCCCTACAGGGAACCAGAACCCTTCACTTTAATTGCCCTGGCCGGGATTGCAACTCAGCCGCATGAAAGAAAAAGCGGAGGGGCGTCCGGCCTTAGAGCCTGTGCCTAAATTACCGCTTCATTTGAGCGGTCGCTGCTTGTCTTGATGGTGTAGTTCCACTCGCCGTGAAAATGGTCGCGCTCGATGTTGAGGGCGGCCATTTGCTCATCGGAGACGGTTACGCCTTTCTGGTATTCGTTGGCGTCCAGTTCGCAATGAACCTTCAACCCGGTTTTCGTCGTTGTCGAGGAGATCATGTCGATGATCACCTGATAGGTGGCGAGCGGCGTGGCGCGCCAGTTCATGCTGATGAAGGAGAACAGCCGGTGCTCGATCTTGTTCCACTTGCTGGTCCCGGGCGGAAAATGATGGACCTCGATAGCGAGACCGAGTTCGTCGGCGAGGCGCTGGAGCATCAGCTTCCACAAGCGCACGCGTGAGCCATTCGATCCGCCGCCGTCCGCCGTGATGACGAGACGCGCTGCGCCAGGATAGCGCAGCCGCCCAATCTCGAGCCACCATCTTCTGATCGTCGCAACCGCAAACGCCGCGGTGTCGCAGCTCATGCCGACGCTCACCCAGCCTGCGTTGTCCGCGAGATCGTAAACGCCGTAGGGTGTCGCGCGCCCGAGCTCCTTGATCAGAAAATCATGAACGCGAACTTCCTCGGGCGAGCCCTTCGCGCGCCATTCGCGCCCATTGTTCTTGAAGTCGCCGACGAGCTCCTTCTTCTTGGCGTCGACCGAGATCACCGGCTCGTTGGCGGCGAGCGCGGCGCTCACCTTTTCATTGAGGTGCGCAAACTGCGCGTCTCGATCCTCGTGATCCGAGCCCTCGCGCGTCTTGCTGTTGGCTTGCAGGCTGTAGCCCAGCTCCTTAAGGATCTTCCCGACCATGCGATGGCTGACCTTATGCCCGAGCTTCCTCAGCTCGTCGGCCAGCCGGCGCAAGCTCTTGCAAGTCCAGCGCAAAGGCGACATCGGATCGCCGCGCTCGTCTGGCGCGATGAGGGCGAGCAGGTCGCGCACGAGCGTCGCATCTTTCTTCGTCAGCGGCTTGCGGCCGGCGCCCGACCGTCGCACCCGGCCCACGGCCAAAGGCGGCGCTTGCGCCGAAAGCTCCTTTAGCCCGCGTCCAATCGTGGATGCCGCCATCCCGGTGATCCGCGACACCGCCGCGATCCCGCCACGACCGATTTCCTGCACCGTCGTCGCCGCGAACAACCGCCGGCGACGTTCGTCCAGATGCGGCGAAAGCGATTCAAAGCGTCGCCGAATCAATCCCTCGTCGATCATGACGCTTCATACGATCGACGCCGCAAAATCGGAATCCCGTCGCCGCGCGTTTCGATTCAATTATTCCTGCACGGGCCCTTAGCTCAAGCGGAGCTTTTCACCAGCTTCTGAACGGGCGCGAGCCTGAGTCGGAAAGCGTCCGGCATGCCGCTGCCGAGCAAGGGCCGCAAGTAGAAACGGTAGGCGTCGGTCACGTCCGAGCCGCAGGGCGCGATGAACTCGTCCGGCATCACGCGCGTCTTGGCGGCGATCTCCTCCAGCGGGGTCAGCCGGTAATCGGCGGAATAGAATCCGGTGCGGTGGATGGTGACCGAGCCATTGCGGTCGCCCCAGATCGCATATTGCACCGCTTTCTCGCCTACTTCGCGCGCCTCGCGCTGATCGACGTCGGAGACGCAGCCGACGAAGCTTCGCTGCAAATAGCCGAAGGTGTCAGCCCGCACACGTTTGATGCCAAGCTTCTCGCGCACGAGCTCGGTCAACTCGTCGGCCAGCGCGCCGCCGCCCAGATGCACATTGCCGTGGTCGTCCCGCTCAACGTTCCTGGCGAGCTTTTCGGCGATCGGCGTGTGATTCTCGTCGGAAATGCCTTCCGACACGGCGACGACGCAGCGCCCGAGACGCTCCATCGTCGTTTTGACCCCGGCCAGGAACTTGTCGACGACAAAAGGGCGCTCCGGCATGTAAATCAGGTGGGGGCCATCGTCCGGGAATTTCTTGCCAAGCGCCGAAGCCGCGGTCAGGAAGCCGGCATGCCTGCCCATAACGACGCCGATATAGACGCCCGGCAGCGCCCAATTGTCGAGATTAGCGCCCGCGAAGGCCTGCGCGACGAATCGCGCCGCCGAGGGGAAGCCCGGCGTGTGGTCGTTGACCATCAGATCGTTGTCGATCGTCTTCGGGATGTGGATCGCGCGTAGCGGATAGCCGGCGGCCTTCGCCTCCGCCGAAACGATGCGCACCGTGTCGGAGCTGTCGTTGCCCCCGATATAGAAGAAGCAGCCGATCCCGTGCGCCTTGAGCACCTTGAAGATCTCTTGGCAATATTTCAGGTCGGGCTTCTCGCGCGTGGAGCCCAGCGCAGAGGATGGCGTGCCGGCGACGAGCTCGAGATTGTGCGTCGTTTCCTGGGTGAGATCGGCGAAATCCTCGTTGACGATCCCGCGGACGCCGTGAAAGGCGCCGTAGACGCGGGAAACCTCGCGGAACTTACGCGATTCGAGAACGGCTCCGACGAGCGACTGATTGATCACGGCGGTCGGTCCGCCGCCCTGCGCGACGAGCACCTTGGAGAAGTCGATGTCGGACAAGCGGAGGCCCCCCGTTTTTAAAAAACGAATAGCGAATGGCGAGTAGCGAGAAAGCGGCGAATTCTCGCCGCCACTCTCTATCCGCCGCTCGCTCCCTAAACCAGCACCCCGTGACAGTGCTTGTACTTCTTGCCCGAGCCGCAGGGACAGGCCTCGTTACGCCCGACCTTGCCCCAGGTCGCGGGATTCTGCGGATCGCGCTCGGGGGCGGCGGCTCGCGGGGGAGCGAGCGAGGCGAAATCCGTCGCACTGATTCGCGCATTGAGCTCGGCGAGAGCCTCCTGGTCCGCGCCTCCATCGCTCATCCCCAAGGGCGTGGGATGCGTCATCTGCATCGGCGGCAGCTCCATGGGCGCCGAGGGCGGCGCCTCGAAAGTCACGTCGATGCGCATGAGCTGTTCGGTCACGCGCTCATCCCAGTGCGCCATCAGCGACTTGAAGAGCTCGAGAGCCTCGGCCTTGTATTCGTTCAACGGATCGCGCTGCGCCAAGCCGCGCCAGCCGATGACCTGGCGCAAGTGATCTAGCGCCACCAAGTGGTCGCGCCACAAGAGATCGAGCGACTGCAAGACGAACTGCTTTTCCAGCATGCGCTGCAGGCGCGGCGTGTTCTTCTCGACCCGCGCTTCATAGGCCTCGTTCGCGCCGGCCAGGAGGCGTTCGACGATCTCCTCGTCGGCGATGCCCTCCTCCGCCGCCCATTCGCGGACCGGCACATCGAGATTGAGCTTGGCTTTCACCTCGTGGTCGAGACCCTCGACGTCCCAGGCGTCCGAGTAGGCGTCGTGCGGAATGTGGCGCGCCACCAAGGAGTGGATCACGTCCTCGCGCATCTCCGCGACCGTCTCCTCGACGCTTTCCTCGTTCATGATCTCGCGGCGGCGCTCGAAGATCACCTTGCGCTGATCGTTCATCACGTTGTCGAACTTCAGCACGTTCTTGCGCATGTCGAAGTTGCGCGCCTCGACCTTCTGCTGCGCCTTCTCCAGCGCCTTGTTGATCCAGGGGTGGACGATCGCCTCGCCCTCCTGCAGGCCGAGCTTGACGAGCATTGCGTCGAGTCGCTCGGAGCCGAAGATGCGCATCAGATCGTCTTGCAGCGACAGATAGAATTTCGAGCGACCGGGATCGCCCTGACGGCCGGAGCGGCCGCGCAGCTGATTGTCGATGCGCCGGCTTTCATGGCGCTCGGTGCCCATGATGTAGAGGCCGCCAGCGGCGATCGCCTGCTCCTTGAAGCGAGCGACCTCGGCGCGGATCTCGTCCTCCTTGGCGCTGCGCGCTTCGCCTTCCAGTCCGGCGCACTCCTGCTCGACGCGCATTTCGACGTTGCCGCCGAGCTGAATGTCGGTGCCGCGGCCCGCCATGTTGGTCGCCACCGTGATCGCGCCCGGCACGCCGGCTTCCGCGACGATATAGGCCTCGAGCTCATGGAACCGCGCGTTCAGCACCGCGAAGAGCTTCGAAGGCTTGCCGGTCCGCGCCGCCTGATAGAGCTTGGGGATCCCCTTTTTGTCCTCGAAGTCGATCTGCTGATAGCCGCGCTTCATCAGATATTTTGCGAGCTGCTCGGATTTCTCGATCGAGGTGGTGCCGACGAGCAGCGGCTGCAGCCGCGCGCTCGCCTCCTCGATCTCCGCAGTGATCGCCGCGAGCTTCTCCTCGGCGGTGCGATAGACCTCGTCGTCCTCGTCCTTGCGCTGCAACGGGCGGTTCGTCGGGATTTCCACGACGTCGAGCTTATAGATTTCCGCAAACTCCAGCGACTCGGTCGACGCCGTGCCGGTCATGCCGGCAAGCTTCCCGTAGAGGCGGAAATAGTTTTGGAAAGTGATTGACGCGAGCGTCACGTTCTCCGGCTGCACCTGCACGTGCTCCTTGGCCTCCAGCGCCTGGTGCAGTCCTTCCGAATAGCGCCGTCCCGGCATCATGCGGCCGGTGAACTCGTCGATGATGACGACCTCGCCCTTGCGGACGATGTAGTCCTTGTCGAGCTGGAAAAGCTTATGGGCGCGTAGCGCCTGATTGATGTGATGGACGATCGTGACGTTCTGCGCCTCATAGAGCGCGCCCTCTACGAGGACGCCCGCTTGTGTGAGGAGCTCTTCCATGTGCTCGTTGCCGGCGTCGGTCAGATTGACCGTGCGCTGCTTCTCGTCGAGCTCGAGGTCCTCGGGGCGAAGCTTCGGAATGAACGTGTCGATCGTGTTGTAAAGATCGGACTTGTCGTCGACCGGGCCCGAAATGATGAGCGGCGTGCGCGCCTCGTCGATCAGGATCGAGTCGACTTCGTCGACGATCGCGAAGCTATGCCCGCGCTGCACCATGTGCGCGAGCTCGTATTTCATATTGTCGCGCAGATAGTCGAAGCCGTATTCGTTGTTCGTGCCGTAAGTGATGTCGCAGGCGTAGGCTTTGGCGCGCTCCTCGTCGGACAGGTCGTGGATGATCACGCCGACGCTCATCCCGAGGAATTTATAAATCTTCCCCATCCAGTCGGCGTCGCGCTTGGCGAGATAGTCATTGACCGTGACGACGTGAACGCCCTCGCCCTTGAGCGCGTTGAGATAGACGGCGAGCGTCGCGACGAGCGTCTTGCCTTCGCCGGTGCGCATCTCGGCGATCGCGCCCTCGTGCAACACCATGCCGCCGACGAGCTGCACGTCGAAATGCCGCTGGCCCAGCGTCCGCTTGGCCGCCTCGCGCACCGTGGCGAAGGCCGGCACGAGCAGGTCGTCGAGCGTCTTGCCGGCGGCGAGCTCCGCGCGAAACTCCTCAGTGCGGGCGCGCAGCTCCTCGTCGGAGAGCTTCTCGATCTCCGGCTCCAGCGCGTTGATCTCTTTAACGCGGGGCTGGTAGGTCTTGAGCCGCCGCTCATTAGCCGTGCCGAAAATTTTCTTGGCGAGCGCGCCGATCATCCGATGTGTCCTTGGTAAAAGCCGTCGTCCCCGGCTTCGAGGGGCCGCGTGAGGGCCGACGCTCTCTGGCGCCTTTTTTCGGCCGGAGAGATAAGAGGGGGGGCTGGGGTTGTCAATGTAACGGGGAAACGCCTTGGAGCCGTCCTAAATCTTGGGGTTTGGCAACTTCCGTGGCGGGGAGGCGGGGCCGAGACTAGTCAATCCTCGCGCAAAAGCCGAATTAAACTTGCTATATCCACTCGGCCGGGGGCAATCACAAAGGTGATGGATCAGGGACTCTCCCCTCTGGATTCCTGCTCCCCCCTCCTCGAGGCGCGCGGGGTCGCAAAATCCTACGCCACGCCGCAGGGGCGGCTGCAAATCCTCAAGGGCGTGGACCTCTCGCTCCTGCCGGGCGAGACGCTGGCGCTGATGGGCGAGTCGGGGAGCGGCAAGAGCACGCTGCTCAATCTGGCGGCAGGGCTCGACGCCCTCGACGGCGGGGAAATCCGATTTTGCGGCCGACCGCTTGGCGCGCTCGCCGAGGCCGAGCGCGCGAGCCTGCGGCGGGAGAACATCGGCCTCGTCTTTCAGCGCTTTAATCTCATCGCGAGCCTCACCGTCGCGCAAAATTTGAGCTTTCAAGCTCGGCTTTGCGGCCGGCTCGATCCCGCCTGGCAGGCGGAACTGACGGGCCGCCTCGGACTCGCCGGGCTCGAGGCTCGCTACCCGGAGGCGCTTTCCGGCGGGCAGCAGCAGCGCGTTGCGATCGGCCGGGCGCTGGCGGCGCGCCCTAAGCTGATTCTTGCGGACGAACCCACCGGCAATCTCGACGAGGCCTCGGGCGACGAGGCGCTCGGCCTCATGCTCGATCTGGTCAAGGCCACGAGCGCGGCGCTGCTGATGGTCACGCATAGCGCGAGGCTGGCCGGACGCCTCGCCCGTCGGGCGCGGCTCGCGCATGGCGTGATGGCGCCGGCATGAGGCGGCTGCTCTGTGCCCTGCTGGCGCTGCTCTCCCATTGGCGCCGCCACCCCGGCAATTTCGCCGCGCTCTTCGTGGGCCTTGCGCTCGCGACGGCGCTTTTCGCCGGAGTTGAGGCGCTCAACGCCAAGGCGCGCGCGAGCTACGCCGAGGCCGCCTCGCTTCTCAACGAAGCCCAGACGCGAAGCCTCGCCGCGCCGCATGGCGGCCTGTTCCCGCAGGAGCTTTACATCCGTCTTCGCCGCGCCGGCTGGAAGGTCTCGCCGGTTCTCGAGGGGACCTTGCGCATCGGCGAAAGCGCCTTCACGCTTCTTGGCGTCGATCCAGTCACCGCGCCGGGCGACACACGGCTCCGGGCGATCGCCGAATCCGCCGGGGCCGAGCGCTTCCTCAAAGGCCCCGGCGTCACGCTGCTCGCGCCAGGTACGCTCGAAGCGCTTTCGGCGCATGAAGGCGACCGCCCTCTAGCCGAGCGCGGCGCTCGCCTGCCGCCGCTCATGACGACCCCCTCGGCGCCGCCGGGGTTTCTGATCGTCGACATCGGCGTCGCACAGGAACTGCTCGACCGGTCGGGCCTTCTCTCTCGCCTCGTCATGACGGCGGGGGCCGAACGAGGAGCGCCCCCGCTGGACTCCATCGTCGGCGACGCGCTGCGGCTTCTCGAACCCGACGAGACGCCCGATCTCGCAAAGCTCACAGAGTCGTTCCACCTCAATCTCTCCGCCTTCGGCGCGCTGGCGTTTCTGGTCGGACTCTTCATCGCCTACGCCGCGAACGGCCTCGCCTTCGCCCAACGCCTGCCGACGATCCGGACGCTGCGGGCGCTCGGCGTCTCGGCGCGAGCGCTCGGCGCGGCGCTCTTTTTCGAGGCTCTGCTCTTCGGCCTCCTCGCCGGCGTTCTTGGCCTCACGCTCGGGCGCCTCATTGCCGCGGCGCTCTTGCCGGACGTCGCGGCGAGCCTCGAGAGCCTCTATGGCGCGCGTCTCGACGCCACGCTGCCGCTCGAGCCGCGCTGGGCTGCGCTGGCGCTCGGCGTCGCGCTGCTCGGCGCGGTCGCGGCCGCATCAAGCGGGCTCATCCGCACGCTGCGCCTGCCCATCACAGAGACCGCGCAGCCGCAGGCGCGACGCATCGACATCCCGGTCCGGGGAACCTCGGCAGTTTTCGCCTTCGCCGCCGCTTGGGCGGCGCTCTTTCTTTCACAGAAGCTCGGGGCCGCCTTCGCCGCGGTCGCCTTCCTCGCTCTCGGCGCGATCCTGCTCTTTCCCGTGCTCGTCGCCGTCGCGATGCGGCTCGGCGAGGTTTTCGCGCGAGGGCCACTCTCGCAATGGTTCTGGGCCGAGTGCCGGGCCGAGACGCCCGTGCTCGCCTTGGCGCTCGGCGCGCTGCTTCTCGCGCTCGCGACAAATATCGGCGTCGGCGCGATGGTCGAGGGCTTTCGGACGACCTTCGTCTCCTGGCTCGACGAGCGGCTGGTCGCGGAAGCCTATCTCGAAGCCGCGAGCGAATCGGATCGGTCGCGGATCGAGGCATTTCTCTCGACCCGAGCGGAGGTCCGGGAAATCCTGCCCACGGCGCGCGCGCCCTCGCAGCTGGCGGGGGGGCCGATCGAGGTCTTCGGGCTCCGGCCCAGCGAAACCTATCGGGAGCATTTTCCGACGCTTTCCGCGAAGCCTGACGCCTGGGAGCGGCTCGCCTCCGGCCAAGCGGCGCTGGTGAGCGAACAGCTGGCGCGACGCCTCAAGCTCGATCTCGGCGCGACGGTCGAGCTGCCGACGCCCCAGGGCTCCTGGCCCCTCCAAATCGTCGGCGTTTATGCCGACTACGGAAACCCCAAAGGGCAGTTGCGCGTCGATCTCGACGCGCTCGCGCGCCATTGGCCGCAGTTGAGGCGCGTCGCGCTGAGCCTGCGAGTCGCGCCGCAAGCGGTGGTCCCCGCGCTCCTTGCCGATTTGCGCGCGCGCTTCGGCCCGGCGCTCACGCGGGCGTTGGATCAGGCCAGCGTCAAGGCGCTGTCCCTGCGCGTTTTCGACCATACTTTCGCGGTGACGGCGGCGCTCGGCGCGCTGACGCTCTTCGTCTCGAGCGTCGCACTCTTCTCGAGCCTGGCGACGCTCGCCAACATGCGGCTTCTGGCGCTCGCGCCGCTCTTTGCGATTGGGGTCACGCGCGGACGCCTCGCGCTCTTTGAGGTCGCGCGCGTCCTTGCGCTCGCCTTCGCCACGGCGCTCTGCGCCCTGCCGCTCGGCCTCGCCATGGCCTGGATCCTCGTCGCCGAGATCAACGTGCGCGCCTTCGGGTGGCGGCTCCCCTATCATATCTTTCCCGGGCAATGGCTGGAGATGCTGGCTCTCGCCCTCGTCGCGGCGCTCTTTTCCGCGGCTCTCCCGGCCCTGCGTCTTGCGAGAACGGCGCCTGCCGCTTTGCTGAAAGCCTTCGAAGATGACGCTTGACCGCCGCCGCGCCTTGGCCGCGCTTCTGGTTCTTGCCTCGGCCCGAGCCCGCGCCCAGGGCTTCGCCGGGCTGGCCGACGAGGCGGAAGGCTTCGAGCCGGTCCTGGCCGGGCGGCCGCTCGTCTTCCCGCAGGATCACGGCGCGCATCCGGGCTTTCGCATCGAGTGGTGGTATCTGACCGCCAATCTGATAGCGGACGACGGCGCGCGCTACGGCGCGCAATGGACGCTGTTTCGCATCGCCTTGCAGCCGGGAGCAGAGGGCAGAGGCTGGGCCGACCGCAACATCTACATGGGTCATGCGGCGGCGACGAGCGCCTCGGATCATGTTTTCGCCTCGACCTTGGCGCGCGGCGGCGTGGGGCAGGCGGGGGTGTCCGCCGCGCCGTTCGAGGCCTTCATCGACGATTGGAGCTTCGTTTGCGAGGGCGACCAGCGTTGGCGCATCGAGGCCAAGACGCCCGACTTCGGCTACCGCCTCAATCTTCGAGCCGAAGGCCCGCTGCTTTTACATGGCGACCAGGGCTTCAGCCGCAAGTCGGACCAAGGACAGGCGTCCTACTATTACAGCCAGCCGTTCTTTCGCGTCGTCGATGGACTTCTGACCCTGCGCGGTCGCGACGTGAAGGTGACCGGGCTCGCCTGGATGGATCACGAGTGGGCGAGCCAGCCGATGAGCGCCGATCAAAAGGGCTGGGATTGGTTCGCGTTGCACCTCGCGAGCGGCTCGAAGCTGATGCTGTTTCGCTACCGCGGCGCGACGAACCATCTTGCCGGCACATGGATCGAGCCGATTGGGGCAACGCGTGCGCTTTCCGGAGACGACATCGCGCTCACGCCTTTGGAGGAAACCTCGATCGGCGATCGCAGGCTGCCGACACGCTGGCGCGCGACGGTGAAGAGCCTCGGCCTCGAGATCGAGACGACGCCGCTGAACCCGCGCGCCCTGAACGGCTCACGCAACCCCTATTGGGAGGGGCCGATCAACTTTCGCGGCAGCCATGAAGGCGAGGGATATCTTGAGATGACGGGCTATTGAGGGAGCGAGCCACAAAAGCTCACTTTCAGCCTTGCGTCTCATGGGGGCGAGCATGGCGAGCGGTCGGCCTTTGTCAATGATGCGCAAAGCGCACCGACTTCGGCGGCGGCCTTTCAGGCCGTCATTGACAAAGACTGGCCGTCTTAACCCCTGATGCGCCTATTGCTCTCACACATTCAGATGTTTCAGCGCCGCTTCGGCGCTGGAGACGGTCGCCTTGCTGGAATCGTCCTCGACATGGATCCACATCACGACGCCGTCGCCGACGAGCGCGGCATAACGTTTCGAACGCACGCCCAATCCATGCTCTTTGAGGTCGAGCTTCGTGCCAGTCGCCTTGGCGAATTCGCCCGAGCCGTCGGCGAGCGCGTCGACCTTGCCCTTGGCGCCAGTCGAATCGAGCCAGGCGTCCAAGACGAAACAGTCGTTGACCGCGACGACGGCGATCGCGCCCACGCCCTTCTTTTTGATTTCCTCCGCCTTGTGGACGAAGCCCGGAAGATGGGTCTTGTGGCAGGTCGGCGTGAAGGCGCCGGGAACCGAGAAGAGCAGCACCTTACGGTTCTTGAAATAGTCGGAGGCTTTCACGGGCTCGGGACCCTTCGCGCCCATGATCGTGAAGGTCGCCTCGGGGATTCTGTCTCCGGCCTTAAGGGTCATCGCGTCTCTCGCTGTCTAAAAAGATTCGGGGTTCACGGGCGTCCTGCGCCCGCCCGCTCATAACATGAGACAGCAGCGGGCGAGATCAAGCTTCAGGCCGTTCGCTTGCACTCTCGGCGCAGCGCTCTAGATGGAGCTGGGCCGGGGATGCGCGGCGAGGACTCGCGAAGAGGGACGCAATATGACGATGAGCGGCGGGAGCCGTGAGGCGGTAGGAGTCTTCGCCGATGCGGCGAGCCTCCAGAGCGCGGTCGACGAGCTGCTGGCCGCGGGGTTTCCGAGCGAGGCCCTGAGCCTGCTTGCGTCCGAGGAGGCCGTCGAGGCCAAGCTCGGCCACAAATATCAGAGGGTCTCCGAGCTCGAGGACGATCCCGCCGCGCCGCGCACGCATTATGTGCCTCTCGAGGACGCGGAGCGCGCGACGATCGGCGCCTTCGGCATGCTCGGCGCGCTCGGCGCCACAGGGGTCGTCGCCGCCTCGGGCGGAGGGCTCGCGGCCGCACTGCTGGCCGCTGGATTGGGCGCGGGAACCTGGGGTCTGTTCGGCGAGCTGCTCGCCAAATTCATCGGCGGGGAACATGCGGAGAGCGTGACGGAGCAGATCGCCCATGGCGGGCTGCTGCTCTGGGTCCGCTGCGCCGACTCCGAGCAGGAGATCAATGCGCAAGAGATTTTGGAAAGGCACTCGGGCAAGGACGTGCATATTCACACGCTGCCGGCGAAGGCGTGACGTCAAAAGGCCTTTTCGACGCATCTTCAAGAATCATGCAGAATAGGGAGAGACGAAAGGCTCTCACATGGGAAATCTCGACGCCGTTCTTTCCAGCATCGACGCCAATCTCGACGCCTCGAAGGGCAGGCTCGTCGATTTGCTGAGCATACCGTCGATCTCGACGGACCCGGCCTATACGAAGGAATGCGAACGCGCCGCCGACTGGCTCGTCGCGACGCTCGAGGGTCTCGGCTATTTGGCCGAGTCTCGCGCGACGCCCGGCCATCCGATCGTCGTCGGCCACGCCAAGGCGACGCGCACGGACGCGCCGCATGTGCTGTTTTACGGCCATTACGACGTGCAGCCCGCCGATCCGCTGGAGCTTTGGGAGACGCCGCCCTTCGAGCCGCGCGTCCGCCACGGCAAGGACGCCGACGAGATCGTGGCGCGCGGCGCCTCCGACGACAAGGGCCAGCTCATGACCTTCGTCGAGGCCTGCCGCGCCTATGAGGCGAATGGGGGGCTCCCCTGCAACGTGACCTTCCTGTTCGAGGGAGAGGAGGAGACGGGTTCTCCCTCGCTGCCGGGCTTCCTCGCCAAATATCGGCAGGAGCTCTCCGAGCCGTCGCTCGCGCTCGTTTGCGACACCGCCATGTGGAACGCGAAGACGCCCGCGATCACCGTGATGCTGCGCGGCCTTGCGCAGGAGGAGGTCGTGCTCACGGCGGCGAGCCACGATCTCCACTCCGGCATGTTCGGCGGACCCGTCGTCAATCCGATCCATGTGCTGGGCAAGATCATTGGCGATCTGCACGATTCTGACGGCAAGGTGACGCTGTCGGGCTTTTACGAGGGCGTGCCGGAGATTCCCGCCGACGTCGCGACGCAATGGCAGGGGCTGGGTTTCGACCAATCGGCCTTCCTCTCGGCTCTCGGCCTGACCAAGGTCGCGGGCGAGCGCGGACGCGGCGCGCTGGAGCAGATCTGGGCGCGCCCGACCTGCGACGTGAACGGCGTCTATGGCGGCTATATGGGCAAGGGCACGAAGACCGTTCTGCCCGCCAAGGCCGGCGCCAAATTCTCCTTCCGCCTCGTCGGGACGCAGGACCCAGAAAGAGTGCTGGAGAGCCTCCGCGCCTTCGTTCGCGAGCGTCTGCCCGCCGACGTGAAGGCCGAGTTTTCGACGCATGGCGCCTCGGGCGCGCTCAATCTTCCCTTCAGCTCGCCGGAGCTTTCTCGTGCGCGGAAAGCGCTTGGCGAGGAATGGGGCGTCGACGCGGCGCTCGTCGGCTGCGGCGGCTCGATTCCGATCGTCGGCGCCTTCAAGAATGAGCTCGGCATGGACGCGCTGATGATCGGCTTCGCGCTCGACGACGACCGCATCCACTCGCCGAACGAAAAGTACTCGCTGACGTCGTTTCACAAGGGCGCGCGCAGCTGGGCGCGCGTGCTGGCTGCGCTCGCGGAGTGACTTCGAGGCTCCCGGCCGCCAATCCAGGCCGGGATCAATCGTGACCGGGTCCGAGCTCTTGCTCTATGCGGCGATCGGGGATGAACCACATCAGCGCGACGAGCGCGTAAAGCGCGATGGCGGCGTAAGGGAGGACGAGGCTCGTCAAGATCCCCACGATGTAAAGCACTAAAGAGATCAAGCCCTTCCAATCCTTTTCGATAACTTCCGCCACCTTGGGCTCCAGCGCCCCGGAGAGGAGCAGGATGCGCGTGAGCGCGAAATAGGCGATCGCGGGCGCGAGCAGCGTCAGGCCGTAAAAGGCGGTCGGGACTTGCGCGAAGCGTGTGGCGCTGAGCCAGCCCGTTGAAAAAGGCACGATGGAAAGCCAGAACAGCAGGAGCGTGTTGGCCCAGAGGATCGCGCCCGTGACGAAGCGGGCCGCATGCAGCAAATGGTGGTGATTGTTCCAATAAATCGCCAGATAGGTGAAGCTCAGCGCATAGGCGAGGAAGGTCTGCGCGAGCGGACGAAGCGCATCCCAGCTCGTATCTTGCGGAACCTTCAGCTCCAGCACCATGATCGTGATGATGATGCGATGACGCCGTCGGTGAAGGCCGTTAGTCTCTCGACGCCCATTTCAAGCTCGCAGAATGAAGACCGATTGTGGGGTGCGCGCCCTCTCCCCGCCCGCGGAAGAGGGGACTGGAGCGCTTGAGCGCTGCTTGACGCGTCTCTAGGCGCTTCTTGCGTTTAAGTGAATGAGGCAGCTGCGTGCCTTAGGGAGCCACATGAAAAAACGCCTGCTCATCGTCGCCCATGCGCCCTCGCAAAACCTCATACGTCTGCGCGACGCCGCGCTCGCCGGCGCGCGCGCGCCGGAGATCGAAGACGTCGAGACGGAGTCGCTCACCCCTTTCGAGACACGCCCAGAACATGTGCTCGCGGCGCAGGCGGTCATCCTCGGCACGCCCGAGAACCTCGGCTACATGAGCGGCGCGCTAAAGGATTTTTTCGACCGCTGCTATTATCCGCTGCTCGACAAAACCGAGGGGCTTCCCTATGCGCTCTTCATCCGCGCCGGCAGCGACGGCACGGGAACGCGCCGCGCGGTCGAGAGCATCGCAGCGGGCCTGCGCTGGCGCAAAGCGCGCGAGCCGCTGATCTGCCGTGGTCCCTGGCGTGACGAATTCGTCGATGAAGCCCGCGAGCTCGGCGAGCTGATGGCCGCGAGCCTCGACGCCGGAATCTTATGACGCGCGCTTCGGCGCCACGCGCCCAAGTTTGGGACTTGACCCCCGCGGAGCTGAAAGGCTCAATTTGAGCCTCCATGCGAATCATCCCGCCATGAGCCTCTCTCAAAGCTTCGCCGACAGCTTCACGCCCAAGCTCGTCTCCACGGTGCGCGAGGGCTATGGGCTGTCGCAATTCAAAGCCGACGCGCTCGCCGGCCTCACGGTGGCGATCGTCGCGCTGCCGCTCTCCATGGCCATCGCCATCGCCTCGGGCGCCAAGCCGGAGAACGGGCTCTACGCGGCGATCGTCGGCGGCTTTCTGATCTCGGCCTTGGGCGGCAGCCGCTTCCAGGTCGGCGGCCCGGCCGGCGCCTTCATCGTGCTCGTCGCCAAGACAATTGAGACCCACGGCTATCCGGGATTTTTGGCGGCGACGCTGATGGCGGGGGCGCTCCTCGTCCTGATCGGCTATCTGCGGCTTGGGACTTACATCAAATATATCCCCTATTCCGTGACGATCGGCTTCACGGCCGGCGTCGCGCTGATCATCTTCGCGAGCCAGATCAAGGATCTTTTGGGGCTCAAGGTCGCCCATGAGCCCGCGGGTTTTCTCGAGAAGTTAGAGGCCTTTCGCCCGGCGCTCGGCGCGGCCTCGGTCCCGGCCATCGGGCTCGCCGCTGCGTCGCTCGCCTTCATCCTGATCCTACGCCTCTGGAAGCCGCGCTTTCCCGGCTTTCTCGCGGCGATCGCGCTCGGCGGCCTCGCCGTCTGGGCCTTCGATCTTCCGGTCGAGACGATCGGCTCGAAATTTGGCGGCATACCGAGGGGCCTGCCCGCGCCCTCGCTCCCGGATGTGAGCCCGCGCCAGCTCTTGGAACTCGTCCCCTCGGCCATCGCCATCGCGCTTCTGGAGGGCATCGAGTCACTGCTCTCGGCCGTCGTCGCCGACGGCATGACCGGCCGGCGCCATCGCTCGAACTGCGAGCTCGCGGCGCAGGGCTTCGCCAACATCGGCTCGGCGCTCTTTGGGGGGCTGTGGTGCACGGGCGCCATCGCCCGCACCGCGACCAACATTCGCGCCGGCGCGCATGGGCCGGCCGCCGGCATGCTGCATGCGCTTTTCCTGCTCGTCTTCATGGCCGTCGCGGCGCCGCTCGCTTCGCATATTCCGCTAGCCATGCTCGCCGCCGTGCTGACCATCGTCGCCTGGAACATGATCGAACGCGAGCAGATCGTCTCGATTTTCAAGCACGACCGCGGCGAGGCCTTCGTGCTCGCGACGACCTTTCTCCTCACCGTCTTCCACGACATCACGGTCGGGATCGGCGCCGGCGTGACGCTCGGCTCGCTGCTCTTCATGCATCGCATGGCCGAGATCGTCGAGATCGAGACGAGCGGCAGCGCCGCCGGGCTGGACCTCGCCGAAGGGGATGACGAGGGGGACTGTTATCTGCCGTCGCGGCGCGCCGATAAGATCATGACCTATCGCATCAACGGACCGTTCTTCTTCGGCGTCGCGGCCTCCGTCTCCGCCGTGCTGGACGCGATTGGCCCGCGGCCCGAAGCCTTCATCCTCGATCTGACCGGCGTGCCGCTCGCCGACACCGCGGCGGCTCATGCGCTGGCGAGTTTCGCGGCCAAGGCCAAGAAACGCAAGACACAAGTCTTCATCGTCGGCGCGAATGCGCGCGTGCGCAGCGCGCTGGAGGCGAATGGCGTTGGCGTCGATCTGGTGGATTTTGCGAAGGACGAGTTTTCGGCGAGAGCGCGGATCGGGCTGCAGAGCTGACCCCATGGACGCTCTCGCCGCCTTCGGGCTCTTCGCCGTCACGGCCATGCTCGTCACCTATGCGCTCGAAGCGCGCAGCCCCTGGTTCATCTTAGGCTTCGCGGGAGCCTGCGCGCTCGGCTCGATCTACGGCTTTTTGCAGGGCGCCTGGCCCTTCGGCCTGGTCGAGGCGATCTGGTCGCTCGTCGCGGCGCAAAGGTGGCGAAAGGCGATGTGGGGGTGAGGAAGTGCGCGGCCAAACTCCCTCTCCCGCCCTGGCGGGGGAGGGTTGGGGAAGGGGCGCGTCGTCATTCATCGCTCGAGGGCCGAGGGCCATTTCGCCCTTTCTCAGCAGCCCCAGCGCCAGCGGCAGCGCCACCCGCGGCGGCGCGGCGCGCGCCAGCGGTACCACCAGACGTTTTCGATCTCCTCATTGAGGATCAGCTTTTCCGGGATCGGCAGGCTCGGCAGGGCGAGCGCTGCGCCAGAAGTTGCGAGCGCGCCGGCGACGAGACCTGCGCCAGTTAAGAAGGATCTCCGGTTCATCTTAGCTTCCCCTATCGTCCGCGCCGTCCCAGCCGGGAGCCTACGCATATTCCGAAGCGGAAACGCAGCCGCGGCTGCAAAGTTCCAGCCGGGTCGCGACGACCGTCGGACTCTCCGCTGCGCAGGGCCGCCGGAAGCGGTCGGCTCGAGCCTGCGCGGCCTTTGACAAGCCGCCCCCCGCCCGGCATTTAGACGCGCGTTCCCACCGCTAGCCCCCGCGCCCCCAATGAGACCCGATCGCTATAACTTCGCCGTCGCCGAACCCAGATGGCGTAAGGCCTGGGAGCAGACGCGGGTTTTTGAAGCGGGCCACAGCCCGGACAAACCCAAATATTACGTGCTCGAGATGTTCCCCTATCCGTCGGGGCGCATCCACATGGGCCATGTGCGCAATTATTCGATGGGCGACGTGATCGCCCGCTTCATGCGCGCCCGGGGTTTCGACGTTCTGCATCCCATGGGCTGGGACGCCTTCGGGCTTCCCGCCGAGAACGCCGCCATGGCGGGCAAGCGCCATCCGGCGGAGTGGACCTACGCCAATATCGCGACGATGAAGGCGCAGCTGAAGTCGCTCGGCCTCTCGCTCGATTGGACGCGCGAGATCGCCACGTGCGACCCTGCCTACTACGGCCGCCAGCAGCAGCTCTTCCTCGACTTTCTCAAGGCCGGGATCGTCGACCGAAAGCAGTCCAAGGTGAATTGGGACCCGGTCGACAACACCGTGCTCGCCAATGAGCAGGTCATCGACGGACGCGGCTGGCGCTCGGGCGCGCTCGTCGAGAGCCGCGAGCTGACGCAGTGGTTCTTCAAGATCACCGATTACGCCGAGGAGCTGCTTTCGGGCCTCGAGACGCTCGAGCGCTGGCCGGAGAAAGTGCGGCTCATGCAGCACAATTGGATCGGCCGCTCGGAGGGCCTGCTGCTGCGCTTCGCGCTGAAGGAGCCGTTGGGCGGGGCGCGCGAGGTCGAGGTCTTCACGACGCGGCCCGACACGCTCTTTGGCGCGAAATTCTTAGCCATCGCCGCCGACCATCCGCTGGCGAAGGCCGCCGCCGAGAAGGATGAGAGGCTTTCAGCCTTCATCGAGGAATGCCGACACCTCGGCACTTCGAATGCTGCGATCGAGACCGCCGAGAAGAAGGGCTACGACACTGGTCTCAGGGCGATCCATCCCTTCGACCCCGGCTGGACGCTGCCCGTCTATGTCGCGAATTTCGTGCTGATGGATTACGGCACGGGCGCGATCTTCGGCTGCCCCGCGCATGACCAGCGCGATCTGGATTTCGCCAACGCCTACGGCTTGGGCGCGACGCCGGTCGTCTGCCCCGAGGGGACCGACCCCGCTGAGATCAAGATCACCGACACGGCTTTCGACGGCGACGGGCGACTGATCAATTCGGGCTTCCTCGACGGCAAGACCGTCCCGGACGCCAAGGAGGACGTCGCGCGGCGCCTCGAGACGACAGCGCTCTTCGGCGCGCCGCAGGGCAAGCGCAAGGTCAATTATAAGCTCCGCGATTGGGGCGTCTCGCGGCAGCGCTACTGGGGCTGCCCGATCCCCATCATCCATTGCGAGAGCTGCGGCGTCGTGCCGGTGCCGGCAACGGACCTGCCGGTGAAGCTCCCCGAGGACGTCGCCTTCGACCAGCCGGGCAATCCGCTCGACCGGCACCCCACGTGGAAGCATGTCGCCTGCCCGCAATGCGGCAAGGGAGCGCGGCGCGAGACCGACACGATGGACACTTTCGTCGACTCGTCTTGGTACTACGCGCGTTTCACGGACCCGCATAATGCGGAGGCGCCGGCCTCACAGGCCGCGACGGCGCGATGGCTGCCGGTCGATCAATATATCGGCGGCATCGAGCACGCGATCCTGCATCTGCTCTATTCCCGCTTCTTCGCGCGGGCGATGCGCGACTCCGGCCATGGCGCGCTCGCCGAGCCCTTCGCCGGACTCTTCACGCAAGGCATGGTCGTCCATGAGACCTACAGGGGCCCCGAGGGCTGGGTCTCGCCGGCCGACATCAGGATAGAGGCCGCGCCCGATGGGCGGCGCGCCTACCTCATCGAGGACGGCTCCGAGATCGCGATCGGCCCGATCGAGAAGATGTCGAAGTCGAAGAAAAACACCGTCGACCCCGACGACATCATCGAAAGCTACGGCGCCGACACGGCCCGGCTCTTCGTCCTCTCCGACAGCCCGCCGGATCGCGACGTAATCTGGTCCGACGAAGGCGCGCAGGGCGCCTGGCGCTTCGTGCAGCGCTTGTGGCGGCTTACTGGCGAGCTCGGCCGGGTCGCCGCGCCCTCGGCGACCCCACGGCCGGCGCAATTTTCGCCGGAGGCGACAAGTCTGCGCCAGGCGACCCACCGCGCCATCGCACAAGTTACGGAAAACATTGAGCGGCTGCGCTTCAACAGCGCCATCGCCCGCATCCGCGAGTTCGCCAATGAGCTCACCGCGGCGCTCGACGCCGTGACCGAGGCGGGCGTCGCGGCAGACGCGGCCTGGGCCTATCGCGAGGCGGCGGAGGCCTTGATCCGGCTCATCGCGCCGATGACCCCGCACATCGCCGAGGAGTGCTGGGCGGACCTTTCCGGCCAAGGCCTCGTCGCTGAGGCTCCGTGGCCGCAGGCCGATCCAACTTTGGTCGCAAAGGAAATGATAAGCTTGCCGGTGCAAGTTAACGGCAAGAGGCGTGCGGAGATTCTCGTCGCGAGGGACGCGGGCGAGGAAGTCGTGCGCGCCGAGGCGTTGGCGCAAGAGGCCGTTCAGCGCGCGCTGGAAGGCCGCTCCGTTAAGAAATTCATTCTCGTCCCGGGCAGGATCGTCAATGTCGTCGTCTAAGCCAGTCCTGGGATTGGTCGCCGGCCTCGCCGCGCTGGGGCTCTCGGGCTGCATCGAGCCGATGTACGGCCCGCTCTCCTCCAACCCCGGCCTACCAAACCAGCTTGCCTCGATCGAGGTGTCGCCGATCCCCGAGCGCATGGGCCATTATGTGCGCGACGAGCTGATCTTCGATCTCAACGGCACCGGGGCGGCCTTTTCGCCGCGCTACCGGCTTGACGTCAGGCTCGGCGAGCAGGTGCGCACGCCGATCGTCGATACGGTGACCGGGCGCGCGACCTCGGCCTCCGTCGTGATCAGGGCCGACTACAAGCTCGTCACGATACCCGACGGCGTCCTCGTGACGGAGGGCTCAGCCACGGCGCTGGCGAGTTACGATCGCTTCAGCAACCGCGTCGCCAACGTCCGCGCCGCCCGCGACGGCGAAATCCGCGACGCCAGGGTCATCGCGGACAGCATCCGCACACGGCTTGCGGTCGCGCTCGGCAGCCCGCAAATCGCCGCGCCTGTCGTCGTCCCCCCACCGGTCCGCTGACCGAGCCGCTATCGGTCAGTCTCGCAGTGGAATGAAGTCTCGCGTCCGCCAACTTCTTTCTCGAAGCGCGCCCCTGCGACATTTAGACCGCACCTCCCCACGCCGAAAACGTGTCTTGACGACTCCTTCGTCGTCAGGATGAGACCTTTTGCTGATTGTATTCCTTTTGCAAACGCGCTTGCGGGGCGCGATCGCGCGGGCGTCCCGAGGGCGGCAAGAAACCTCTTGTATTAGCGCCAAAAGTTTGAAGAGGAGGTCAGAGATGGATGACATCAGTTCTGCGGAACTCCAGCTCAACACTGGAACAGTCGCACGATCAGTTCAGTCATACATTGACGAAACGGCGCACTGGCAGGATGGAACGCTGCTCGTCGGCACACCGATGACCCGTATGCAGTGGCGGATCTGGTATCTCGCGGCCGCCGGCAAGTTTTTTGAAGGGCTTATCGTTTTCATGACCGGCGTCGCGATGCCGCTGATCGCAACGGAGTTCCAGATGACGAAGCCCGAGCACGGCGTCATCGGCGCCGCGTCGCTATTCGGTATTCTCGTCGGCGCGATCGGTCTTGGCGGCCTTTCGGACCACTTCGGTCGCAAGCGCATGTTCATCGTCGAGATGTTCCTATTCGTGCTGTTCCTTTGCCTTGCCTGTTTCAGTCCCAGCTATATGTGGCTCGCCGTCTTCCTTTTTGGACTGGGCGTTGCGCTTGGCTGTGACTATCCCACGGCGCACGTGATCATTTCCGAGAGCATTCCAAGCCGTATGCGGGGACGGCTGGTGTTGTCGGCCTTCGGCTTCCAAGCGCTCGGGGCGTTGACGGGCACCGTGGTGGGCTATCTCGTGCTCACCAACATGCCCGAGATCGGCGCCTGGCGTTGGATGTACGCCACCGCCATCATCCCCGCCTTGATCGTCGCCTTCGCAAGATTTTGGATTCCCGAGAGCGCCCATTGGCTGCTGCAGCGCGGCGAGCATTCCGAGGCGGAAGCACAGATCAATCTGCTGCTGCAACGGGAGCCGGCCTATCCGACGACCGTCAGGTTATCCGCGCCGAAAGGCGGCGCTAAACGAGAAAACTTTCTCTCGCTCTTCAACCACAAGAACATCCGCGCGACGATTTTGGCTTCCGTTCCGTGGTTTCTTCAAGATCTCGGCACCTATGGCATTGGCATCTTCACCCCGACAATTCTGGCCGCAACGATCGGGCACAAGACAGACCACGTTCGTAATATTGCGGAACTCATCAACAATGATGTTCTCGCCGCCAAGGGTTCGGGCTTGATCGACCTCTTGTTGATCGTCGGCATCGTCTGTGCGTTCCTGCTCGTAAACAAGGTCGGCAGCATAAAGCTTCAGATCTGGGGGAGCGCTTCGCAGAATGGCTGACGCGGTTGCGTTCGCGGTCTCGCCTCTGCAATTTTGCGTGCGTAGATGACGGCCACGCGCCGTTTCACGCGGTCTTCAGCGCTCTCAACCGGTCATTTTCGCGCCTTTCCTTGGCTCGGCGACACATTTCTCCCGTTGCGGCGGCTCAAGCCGCCGCCATGAGAACCCGCGCCCGCTTCATGTTCATCGCCATTGCGACGAACTGAAGGTGGCAGTTGTTGCGCTCCAGGCCGCGATAGCGGACCTTCGCCATCCCATACCAGTTCTTCATCGTCGCATTGGCGCGCTCGACCCCGACCCGCACGCTCGACGCTGTCTTGTTGAACCATTTTTGCCAGTCGGGCTGCGCCTTGCCACGCTTGGCCTTGTAGGCGATCTTGTCATCGATCCCCTTCTCCTTCAGCTTGTCGCGCAGCGCTTGGCTGTCATAAGCCTTGTCGCCGTAATAGGCCTCCTCGTCGCCTTGGATCATCGCAAGCCCGCGCTGGCTATCGTGCAGATCGGCGCTGGTCATTTCCGCTTGGCGCACGACGCCGCTCTCCTCGTCCACGGCCAGATGCGCCTTGTAGCCAAAGTAGGTCTCGCCGTTCTTCTTCGTGAAGCTCGCGTCCGGATCGCGCGGACTGACCTGGCCTTCCTCGAAAGCCGGCGGCTTCACCGCCGCCGCGATGATCGTCGCGTCGACCAGCGTCCCACGCTTCACGATCAGGCCGCGCGCGTCGAGCTGCCGGTTGACCTCGGCAAGGAGTGTTGCATCCAGTCCGAGCTTCGCCAGCCGCTGCCGAAACCGCCAGATCGACGAATGGTCCGGCGTCTCCTCGTCGAGCGGAACCCCGCAAAAGCGCCGAAACGACAGGCGGTCGCGCACGGCTTCCTCCGCGCCCGGGTCGGAAAGCGAATACCACTGCTGCAGCAGCACGATCTTGAACATGACCAGCGGCGGATAGGCCGGCGCGCCCTCGCAAGACGAATGCAGCGGCCGCAGGATCACGTCGAAAGCCGACCAATCGAAGGTCTTGGTGATTTCTTCCAAAAACCCGCCGGAGCGAGAATAGGCCTTTACGAAAGCGTCAGCGAGCGAAGGTTGGTTAAAGCAACGGCGCGACATTGACGATTCGTCTCCCCGGAAAGCCGCAAAGAATCACGGATTCAGGGGTTTTGCAAAGGGCTCCTGGGGATTCATCGGCTGCGCTGTCGGCCTCGCCATCGCGGCCGCCTCGACCTTCTTCCAAGGCGGGACGGAGATCGCGCTGATCTTCATCGGCTTCATGACGTTCAACTTCATGACCAACCTTGGACCCAACGCGCAGACCTATCTCCTCGCGGGCGAGGTCTTCCCAACGAGAGTGCGGGGCACGGGCGCGGGATTCGCGGCGTCTTTCGCCAAGATCGGCGCCGTGACGACCGCCTTTCTCTTTCCGATCCTCCTCGCGGACATCGGGGAGAGAACGCTGCTCCTCGGCCTCGTCGTGACCTCGCTCATCGGCGCTTTCGTGACTTGGGCGTTCCAGATCCACACCACGGGCGTGAATCTCGAGGAAATTGGAGCCGAGTGAGCCCATCGGGATGAAGCGGCGCGCCCTCACGTAGGCGGCGATCACAAACAGCGCGAAAATCGAGGCGGCGGGGGAACCCACTCTGCCGCCTTTTCGACTCGGCTGCATCGCCCATCGCGACGATCGCGTCCGCGCGCGCTTTTCTTTACGCCTCGGCGTAAGAATGGAGGCATGACCGATTCGAAGAAGCGCAAGCTCCTTCCCGCCCAAGCCTTTCTGGCCAGCGCTGAAATTGGCGGCGAGGCCGCGGCCTGGCTCGAGGCGCTCGCCTTCGAGAAGCGCTTCTCCCCGCATACGCTCGAAGCCTATGGGCGCGATCTGCGCTATTTCCTCGCTTTTCTCGCCGAGCACCGGGGGCGCCCCGCCGATGCGACGCTCCTCAAGAACCTCGAGCCCTCGGACCTGCGCGCCTTCCTGGCGCGCCGGCGCAACGAGGGTCTGGAGAGCCGCTCGCTCTTGCGCGCGCTCGCGGCGACGCGCTCCTTCATGCGCTGCCTCGAAAAGAAGGGCCTCGGCCGCACCGACGTCTTCGCCGCCGTGCGGCCGCCCAAGCGCCCCCATCATCTCCCGAAGGCGCTCGGCGTCGCCGACGCCAAAGATCTCATCGATCCGAAGACGCGGGCGGGCGAGGCGCGCGAGCCCTGGATCATCGCCCGCGACTGCGCCGTGATGGGCCTCCTGTATGGCGCAGGCCTGCGTATTTCGGAGGCGCTGTCGATCTCCCGCGGCGACGCGCCGACCGGCGCGACCGACCGCATCGCCGTTCGAGGCAAGGGCGGCAAGACGCGGGTCGTGCCGGTTATCGAGCCGGTGCGGCGCCTCATCGAGGATTATCTGGCGCTCTGCCCCTACGAGCTTTCCGGCGGCCCGCTCTTCGTCGGCGCGCGCGGCGGTCCCTTGAGCCCGCGCATCATCCAGCTCGCGGTCGAACGCCTGCGCGGCGCGCTCGGACTTCCCGCCGGCGCGACGCCGCATGCGCTGCGTCATTCCTTCGCGACGCACCTGCTCGGACGCGGCGGCGATCTGCGCACCATCCAGGAGCTGCTCGGCCACGCCTCGCTGTCGACGACGCAGATCTACACGGCGGTCGACAAGGCGCGCCTTCTCGACGCCTATCAGCTGGCGCATCCACGCGCGAGGTGAGCCGCTAGAGCGGGTCGCGCAAAAGTTTGATCAACTCTTGCGGCTGGGGAACTTTCTTATCGCTCGAACCGTTTCCATTCAGGCAAGAGGCGCGCCAACGAAGCCTGAGCCTCTCGAGCGGCCGCACGAAAGACGCCAAAACACGCAGCCCGCAGAGCGGCTGTCGTCGGCGATGACGACGCGCGCGGACCTCCGTCTCAATTCAATTTCAATCATGCGCGTTGCGCCGGAGCCGCCGCGACCCAGCCGGTTTTGCGCCGCTCCAGCAGAGATTTGCAGGCCAAGCTCAGGGAAAGGCTCGTGTCACGATTTTTCCGTTTGGGCAGCTTGCAAGACCGGATTTTTGAGATAAATATCGGCAAAGTAACAAGGATTCGAGATGGAAGAGTTTCTCTCCGAAGGCGTCGGAATAGCCTATGTGGTTTTCGAGCCCCGAGAACAGGATCGTAATGAGCCGATCGTGCTCATTCACGGCTTTGCCTCGACCCATGCGGTGAACTGGCTGTTCAACCAGTGGGCGAAGACGCTCACTGAGGATGGTCGCCTGGTCGTGATGTTCGACTTGCGCGGGCATGGCCGTTCGCAAAAGCTCTATGACCCCCAGGCCTACGGTTTCGACCTGATGGCCGAGGACACGCGTCGGCTCATGGACCACCTCGGCATGGAGCGGGCCGACATCATGGGCTATTCCATGGGCGGTCGCGTCGCGACGCAGCTCGCGCTCACCTATCCCGATCGCGTGCGCTCGCTGATCATGGGCGGAGTTGGCTCCAACCTGCTCGCCCCTTCGGCGCTTCAGCCCGGCATGGCCGAGGCGATGGAGGCCGAGGACATCCGCGACATCGACGATCACAGCCTAAAGATTTTCCGAGGCTTCGCCGAGTCAACGCGCAGCGACCTGAAGGCGCTGGCGGCCTGCGCGCGAGGCTTGCGACCCACCTTCGGGCCGCAGGATTTGGCGCGGGTCGAGGCGCCGACGCTCATCTGCGCCGGAACGCGCGACGACGTGGCGGGCGATCCGCATCCGCTCGGAGGCCTCTTCAGGCAGGCCGACATCGTCGACATCCCCGGGCGCGACCACAACCGGGCCGTGGGCGACCGGGTTTACAAGCAGGCCGTGCTCGAGTTTCTGGCGGCGAGGCCCTAACGCGCCTCTGCCGTGACGGGAGCGCTCGAGCGGCGAAAAAGCGCGCGCATGGGCAAGGGAGAACTCGATAGCGGGTCCCACTGACGTGCGAACGCGCTATGTCGGAGCCGAAAGGAGCGCCGATGGCTCTCGCGAATTCCGCCCTGTCCCCGGATCCCGTCTTTCGGCGCCTGCGCGCGGAGGCGCAGAGGGCTCTCACGGCCGAGCCGGGGCTAGGGGCGCTCCTCAATGACACGGTCCTCTCCCAGGACAGCCTTGAGGCCGCCGTGGCGCATCGCGTCTCGGAGCGCCTCGCCGGACCGGAAGCCTCGGGGGCGGCCATACGCCACGCCTTCGCTCAATATTTCGAACGCAACGGCGAGGCGGGCGCGATCCTGCGCGCCGACCTCCTCGCAGTTCTCGAACGCGACCCGGCCTGCGCGAGGCTTCTCGAGCCAATCCTATATTTCAAGGGCTTTCACGCTATTCAGACGCATCGCGTCGCTCATGCGGCCTGGCTCGGCGGCCGTAGCGACTTCGCGCTCGGCCTGCAGTCTCTCTCCTCACAGAAGTTCCAGACGGACATCCACCCCGCCGCCCGGATCGGGCGCGGCTTTTTCCTCGATCACGCGACGGGCGTCGTGATCGGCCAGACCGCGGTGATCGAGGACGAGGTCTCGATGCTGCACGCGGTCACGCTGGGCGGCAGCGGCAAGAAGAGCGGCGATCGGCATCCCAAGATCGGGCGCGGCGTGCTGATCGGTGCGGGGGCCCAGGTTTTCGGCAATATCGAGATCGGCGCGGGCGCGCTGATCGCCGCTGGTTCCGTGGTTCTCGAGGACGTGCCTCCGCATAAGACCGTCGCCGGATCGCCCGCGCGCGTCGTCGGCGACGTGACCGAGGCGGCGCCCGCGCATGCGATGGACCAGGTCCACGACGTGATCGATTTGGGGATTTAGAGGCGCCGCCCTGCGCGGTGAACTCCTTTAAAGCCATTGATATTGCGTTCAATCGAGAGAAATTGAATTAAAAGCGCGAGGCTGCGGAAGCGCCCCGTTAAGACTTCCCGGTTACTATCGGAACGCATCAAGTCCTGCGCTGCGGTTTCGTTTCGCGCGAATTCCGGCTGTTTTTTTCGTTGGGCGCGCTCCCTCCCGCTGGAAGGAGAAGGGCGCCTCTGGGCGAAATGAACCTGCGGAGCGCGCGCCAGAGCCGTCTTGCGCCCTGAGCGGAAACGGCGACGCTGTTTCCGCGCGTCCCTGAGCGTTCCTCTATGCGTTCGCGTGCAGCATGAGCGAAGTCACCGCCGAAATGATCGAGAGGGGCCGCGGGAGCGATCCCAGGAGCGCGGCCGCGCGGCGCAAGCGCGGCGCTAAAGTGCAGCAGGCGCGCGAGCGGCTGACGACCTCCGACACTGGCCATCGCGGCTGCGATCTCGAGCTGTTGCGCGCCTACGCCTCCACGCGCCTGGACTCCGCCCTTTCCGCGACGGCGCTCATCGTCGTCGTCTGGCTTCTCAGCTATTGGTGGATGGGGTCCACCCTCGTCATGCTTTGGGGCGCTCTGACGCTTGTGAGCCTCATCCTCTGCTGCAGGGCGGCCAAGATCTTCGCGGCGCTGGAGGATTCGAAAGTTCATTTGCGCAGATGGAGCGCTCGCCTCACGCTGATCGAATGCGCCCACTCGGCCATTTGGAGCGGCTTGGCGCTGGTTGTCGGCGACTGCGACGATCCCAATGCGCAAATTTTCATCATCGCGATGCTGCTGCTCGTTTCCGCTTTCAATTGCGTTGTCACCGCAACCGTGCCGCTCGCGGCCTATGCGGCCTCGGTCCCCATCTCCTGCGCAACGCTCTGGGTCTTCGGCGTCCACTCTTTAGGCGCCGGCTCGGCGGCGACGCTCGCGTTCGTCTTCGTTGGCGCGGCGCAGCTTTTCTTCGTTCTGCTGTCGCGGCGTTTTCATCAGGTCTCCTTCGAGAGCGTCCTCTATCGAAGCGAAAAGAGCGAGCTCATCGCAGAGCTTGAGCAGGCGAAGGCGAACTCCGACGAGGCGAGACGACGGGCCGAGGAGGCCAATCTCGCGAAATCCCGCTTCCTGGCGACGATGAGCCATGAGCTGCGCACGCCGCTCAACGCGATTCTCGGCTTTTCCGAAGTGCTCAAGAACGAGATCTTCGGCGCGCACGCCACTCCCACCTACAAGGACTACGCCAGCGACATCCACTCGAGCGGCCAGCACCTCCTGACGCTTATCAATGAGATCCTCGACATTTCCCGCATCGAGGCCGGCCGCTACGAACTCAAGGAGGAAAGCCTGTCGCTCGGCGCGATCGCGCAGGACTGCCGTCACTTGCTCGCCATCCGCGCGCAGAAGCGGGACCTCGAGTTCAGGGAGCTCATCGAGCCCAATCTCCCCCGCATCTGGGCCGACGAGCGGGCCATGCGCCAGATCGTGCTCAATCTGCTCACCAACGCGATCAAATTCACCCCGCGCGGCGGCCTCGTCACGATCAAGGTTGGCTGGACGAGCGCGGGCGGCCAATATCTGTCGGTCAAGGACAATGGGCCCGGCATTCCCGAAAATGAGATCGCCGTCGTGATGTCCTCCTTCGGGCGCGGCTCGCTGGCTCACAAGCATGCCGAGGAGGGCACAGGATTGGGGCTGCCGATCGTGAAAGGGCTCATCGAGTTGCACGGTGGGCAGTTCATGCTGCGCTCCAAGCTGCGCGAGGGCACCGAGGCGATCATGGCGCTTCCGCCCCAGCGCGTCATGGACGCGCTGCCGCAGCTCGAGACCGACGCGAAGCCCCCAGCGCGGCCGAGCTTCGCCGCCGCCTCGGCGTAAAGGCGGGCGGCGCCCCATCAAAAGTGCGCTGTGCGCCTCGGCAAAACGATGCGCGCCGTCCTCTGGCGAAAGCCTCGCGCCCGTGTCGCCCCCAGGGCTACGAAGAAGAAGCCCTCTCTTGCATCCGCTTGCTAGCTGCCGCCACGATTTGGTCGGGCGCGGTGTGGTGCGCCATGTGACCCTCGCCGGGAGTCACGATTAGTTCGCTTTGCGCCATTTCATCTGAAAGCGCCGCGACTGGCGATCGAAATCGACCATCTCGTCCCCGTCGCCCGCCAACATGACGGTCGGGAGCGTTAGGGCAGCGGCGAAACTTTAAAGAGGCGCCGATGTCATCTTGTCCTCCTCGTCAGATATGCTGCTTGGGCAGCCTGGAAGGCCCCCTTACCGATTTTCTTCAAGCATGATGCGGGCGGTTTCCTCGGCGGCGTCGATCTGCGGCCAATGCCCTGCCTCAAGCGCATGCAGGGCGCCGTTCCGAACCTGAGACCGAAGAAATGCCGCCGTCGAGACCTGCAGATATGGATCGTTCCTACCCCAAATGAGCACGAAGGGGACGTCCGACCGGCGAAGTTCGACGAGGCGCGCTGTATTGTCGGCGATCTGTTCCCTTAGCTGAGACGTCATCTGCGCAAAGGCAGGCGCTGCACTCGGCTGCTGGCGGAAGTTGTTGTCGATGAGCGGCTTGAGCAAATTCAGGTTGTGCGCCCTTTTGGCCGAGGGAACGTCGCCCACCATCACCTCGCGCTGAAAATCGAGCAGCCAGGCGAACTGTTGCGGACTGGCCAAGAAATGACGCGCAAGGGCTTTGAGCGGCTTGTGCGAGAAGAGCTCAATCAGTTCCGGCACAAGCAGCCCGGGCGCTTCGCCGTAGAACGCATTCATCAGAACGACCGCAGCCGCGCGATCCGGATGTTTCAGGGCGAAGTTCACCGCCGCCGGGCCGCCCGCGTCGTGGCCGACGAGGACGACTCTTTCAAGCTTCAACGCATCGACGACCGCCTCCACGTCTGCAAGTTGCTGAGCGAAGCTGTACTCGGCGCCTTCCGGCTTGTCCGACGAGCCAAAGCCCAGGAAGTCGATTGCGACTGTCCTTCGTCCGGCCGACGCAAGATGCGGGATGAGATCGTTGTAGATGTGGGAGTTGTCCGGGAAGCCGTGAAGCAACAGGAACGCGGGCCCGCCTCCCGCGAAGTCGCGGACGTAGACACTTCCGCGTTCGCGCGGAATCCGACGCTCGGTAAAGGCTTCGCGCATCGCGTTTTTGGAATCTGTCATCATAAGCCTGCTCCTTTGGGCGCGGTTGACGGATTGCCGGTTCTCATTCGGTGGCCTCACGGTGGGCGAGGGAAGCTACCCCGATTTCGTGGAGCGTTTGGGAGCCGACATAGAGCTGGCCTCGCTTGTTTGTACAGCACAGCGCCCCGCGGAATTTAATTGGATTCCTGCTGGCTTATGCTGAATGCGGGGCACGCCTTACGTATCCTAGGACACGATCCACGCGATTATATATTGAATCGGTATGCAATCGTCATTAGTACGACTTCGCGAATGGCAGAGATGGGTCCAGACTATGTGAAATCTCCCTTTTGTGAGCGTTGCGTTAGGATCACTGCATGACGCACATTCCCCGCTCCGATCGCTCGCAGTTGCTGCTCCGGGCTCCGATGCGGTATCGTGTCGTTCTAGTCGGCGAAGGCGCCACAGTTCGCGCGCGAGATCGGCCTGGCCTTCGCGAATCTTGAATATTTTTTAGCGGAGGCGCGCGTCAAGGAACCGGAGGGGCCCCCTATCGCCTTCCCGTCAAAAGTTAATGTCGCATCTGAGGTCTCTCGCGCAAGGCTGCGATCGAAACCCCGAAGGCCGCGGGGCAGCGTGAGAAAAGCAAGTGCGCCGCGCCCTTGGAGGGCGCAGGGGGCCCCTTTCACGATCGCAAGTCGGTCATCCGCCGACGTGAGCACGCGTTCAGGCCTCCTTCTAAGTTACCCATTCGGACGCTTTACGGCATCTTTCATTCCCTCGACAATTTCACCCCCGAGTGTCAAACCCCATGAAACTGAACAGCAGACGCGCTAACTCTCTGAAATAGCAGAAAAATGAGCGAAAGAGTCTCAGAACAGCGCCGACTCGCTGCGATCATGTTCACGGACATGGTAGGGTTTAGCGCCGCCGCACAGCGTGATGAAGGAGTTGCGCTCAAACTCCTCGAAGAGCACCGAAATCTGCTACGTCCTGTTTTCCTCGAGCATCATGGACATGAGATCAAAACTATCGGCGATGGTTTTCTGGTTGAGTTTGCAAGCGCTGTTGCCGCTGTGAAATGCGCCATTGAAATTCAAACGGCGCTCGCCGAACGTAATCTGGACGTTCCGGAGGGAGGGGAGCTACGAGTTCGGATCGGCATTCACTTGGGTGACGTGCTGGTCCGAGAGGGCGACATTGTGGGCGACGGAGTGAACATCGCCGCACGAGTGGAGCCGTTGGCTGAACCTGGCGGGGTCGCCGTGACCAAGCAAGTATTTGATCAGGTATACAACAAAATCCCGCAGCCGCTACGGTCTATCGGTAAAAGAAAATTAAAGAATATAAAAGATGAGTTAGAAGTGTATCGTATCGTGCTTGGCCAGGCTACCGCCGGGACCAGCGCGAGCGATGAAAAAAAGATGTCCTCGTTCGGTCAGCGCAGGCGGAAACGACAAACATCTATTGCTGTTCTTCCATTTGTGAACTTAAGCTCTGACCCCGAGAATGAATTCCTAAGCGATGGAATCAGCGAAGACTTGCTGAACGCTCTCTGTGGAATCGAAGGCTTGCATGTGGCGGCGCGCACCTCTTGCTTCGCGTTCAAGGGCCGCAACGAGGATATCCGCAAAGTCGGAGAGGCGCTCGGGGTGGAAACAGTTCTGGAAGGAAGCGTCCGCAAGGTGGACAATAAGCTACGAGTCACGGCCCAATTAATTAATGTCGCTGACGGGTTCCGCCTTTGGTCGCACAGTTTCGACCGCCAGATGCAAGATGTGTTTGCGATCCAGGACGACATTACGAGCGCGATCGTAGCTGCGTTGCGGCTGCGCTTCGTTGGTCGCCGTGGCCTCACGAAGCTGCAAACCACCAGCACTGAGGCCTATGAACTATACCTGAAGGGCCGCTTCTTCTGGAACCACCGCGGGGTCGGGCTGAACAAGGCATTGCATTACTTTGAGCTGGCTTTGCTCGAGGACCCTAACTACGCTTTAGCCATGGCCGGTCTCGCCGATACATATAGCTTGCTACACTGGTATGGTTATCTCCCTCTGGCTGAGGTGATTCCGAAAGCCTCCGCGGCGGCGAAGCGCGCTTTGGAGCTAGACCCGCAACTTGCCGAGGCGCACACGTCGCTTGGGTTTTGCTTGCTCCATCAAGAAAGAGATTGGGCCGGAGCCGAGCGAGAATTCCGTCGGGCCATAGAATTGAACCCCCGGACCGTTCCCGGGCGCTACTGGCTCGGCTACCAATGCTCCTGCCTCGGAAACCATGAAGTTGCGATTGAACATTGTCGAGAAGCGGTCGAACACGAACCTTTTTCGCCGCTTGCGCGCGCGTTTTTGGGATGGATGTATTACCACGCCGGCGATTTTGACACCGCTGAGCGGGAACTGCGTAAGGTTCTTGAGTTGGACGGGAATTTTGTATTTGGGGTCTGGCTCTTGGGTAAAGTCCTATTTGCCTCAGGCCAAGGTGACCCCGCGTTAGCCGCGCTCAGCAAGGCATCGGAGCTTTCAAGAGGCGCGGTTTGGACACAATGCGTCCTGGGCTACGCGCGAGCCAAACTCGGCGAGCCGGCTGCGGCCTTGACGATCCTAGCTGAACTTCAAGACGTTCACAAGCATATCTATGTCCCCGCAATCGCGCTTTCGTTACTATACTTAGGGCTGGGTGATCTGGATTCGGCGCTGGCTTGGCTGGACAAAAGTTGCATGGACCATGACGCTTGGGCGGTGGCGATCAAGGTGGATCCCGTCTATGCCGAATTGCAAACAGATGCCCGTTTCAATGCGCTCCTTCGGCGGACGGGACTGCAAGGGTGACGCGTGCTCGAAGGTCAATTTTTCATTTCGGTTCGGGGGTCCGCCAAACACAATCACGGTTTACGGCCAGCGCGCCGCATGTCGCTACACGGGCCAGCGCTTCGACGCCGAGAGCAGCTGTATTTTTACCGGGCGCGCGCTTATTCCCCACCCTTGGGCGCTTTGCAGACCGATGCTATCCGCACGCACGCAGGGATCGATCTCCATGCCTAGGTCGGGAATGATCCGCTGAACCTCGCGGATCGTTGCGGCCTCGCGTCGCTTACCGTGGAAGCGATCATCATGTCCGATCACAGCAAGAATACCGCGAGCGGAGCCGCTTTAACGCTCTTTTCCGGCGGACAGGACTCGACCGTCTGTCTGGCGCTGGCGCTTGCGCGCTTCGAGCGCGTCGAGACGATCGGCTTCGACTATGGACAGCGTCACGCCGTCGAGCTTGCGCAGCGGTCGCGGCTTCGGGCCGGGCTCTCGGCCCTCTCTGCGGATTGGCGCGCCCGCTTGGGCGAGGACCACACGCTCGCGATCCCGACGCTCGGCGAAATTTCCGAGACGGCGCTCACGCGGGACGCGGAAATCGCCTTCTCCGCGGACGGGCTGCCCAACACCTTCGTGCCCGCCCGCAACATCCTGTTTCTCTCCTTCGCCGCAGCGCTCGGCTATCGGCGCCGCATTCCGACGCTCGTCGGCGGCATGTGCGAGACCGATTATTCGGGCTATCCGGACTGCCGCGAGGCGACGATCCAGGCGACCGCGCGCGCTCTCTCGCTCGGCCTCGACCGGAGAATCGAAATTCTCACGCCGCTGATGCATCTCGACAAGGCCGCCACCTGGCGGCTCGCGGAGGAGCTCGGCGGCGAGGCGCTCGTCGCGCTGATCGTCGAGGAGAGCCACAGCTGCTACCTCGGCGATCGAAGCCGGCGCTTCGAGTGGGGCTATGGTTGCGGCGCGTGCCCCGCCTGCCAGCTCCGCGCGGCGGGCTGGGAGCGATACCGGGCGCAGCGCTGAGAGTCAGGGCGCGGGCGGCAGGAAGGGCCCGCGACCCTGCGACGCTGAGACCGTCCCGCCGATCATGAGCTGGTCGGTCACCTGATATTCGAATCCGGCGCCGATCTCGTTTCGCGCCCGCAGGCGCGACCGCGCCGAGAAGACATTGTCGATCGAGCCCATGGCGCTCGGGGCGCCGGCCGGCCCCGCGCTGGGCTTGGCCAGCTCGAGGCCCCCGAAGACGAAGGTCTTCAGCCGCCCGAAATCCTGGCCGGCCCGGACGCTGAGAGTCGTGAAATCATAGCCCGTCGCCCCGCCCGGCCCCGTCGCCCAGCCGGTCGGAAAAAACGCGGGAGAGAAGCCGGCGCCGCCGCTGAACGCGACGAAGGAGCCGTCGGGATAATAGCGATTCCATTCCGCAAAGCCGCCGCCGCCCACGTGAGACTTGAGGCCCTTGCCGGAAATCCCGAAGACTTCGCTGCCGATCGTGAGGCCGCTCCACGGATTGGCGTCGGGCGGCGCCGCTTCGGGGCTCGGCAAGACAGGCGGTGGCGCGTAAGGGACATCGCCGGCTCGCGCCGGCAGGGTCGCGCCCGCGACGAGCAACACGACCAAGAAGGCGCTCGCTTTCACCATGCCTTTTCCATGACGGGTCGGCGCGCGCCGCGCGCGCGAATCCTAGCGGACTTTCCGCCCGAAGATGGGAGAAAACAAGGCCGCGCCGCTTCTCTTGAGGAGAAGAGACTGAAAGGGCGTTTCGCCCCGGCGCCTTGATCGGGGCGTCGATTTAGGGCATAGGCTCCCGCAACGACGCGCTGGGCGTTCTTCCCGGCAGTAGGTGTTATTTGCCGAGGATAGAACGATGAAAGTCCGCAACTCTCTGAAATCTCTGCGCGCTCGCCACCGGGCGAACCAGATCGTGCGCCGCAAGGGCCGCGTTTTCATCATCAACAAGGTCCAGAAGCGATTCAAGGCCCGCCAGGGCTGACTGACGCTCACCGGACTTGACCTGGAAGCAGGGCGCGAATCGTCTCAGGCGCCCTGCAGCGCGGCGACATGCGCCGCGACGGATCGCGCGAGCGCCGCAAGATCGTAGCCGCCCTCGAGCAGCGACACGACGCGCCCTTCGCAGCAGTTCTCGGCCATCTCCATCAGGCGCTGAGTTGCCTCGAAAAAATCCTGCTCGTCGAGCCTCAGGCCGCCGAGCGGGTCGTCCCGATGCGCGTCGAAGCCCGCCGAGATCAGCAGCAGATCCGGCTGAAAGGCTTTTACGCGGGGCAGCACGACTTCCCGCAGCGCCTCCGAGAAGAGCTCCCCGTCCGCTCCTGCGGGAAGCGGGGCGTTGACGATCGTGCCGTGCTCGCCCGTCTCGTTGCGCCATCCCGTGCCGGGATAAAAAGGCGCCTGATGCGTGGAGCAAAAAAGGACATTGGGATCGCCCCAGAAGACCTCTTGCGTGCCGTTCCCGTGATGCACGTCGAAGTCCACGATGGCGACGCGCTGCGCGCCATGAACCGCGAGGGCGTTGCGCGCCGCGATCGCGACATTGTTGAGGAAGCAGAAGCCCATCGGAGTCGAGACGCCCGCATGATGGCCAGGAGGCCGCGCGACGACGAAGGCGTTCTTCGCCCTCTTCTCCATGACCGCTGCGACGGCGGCGATCGCGCCGCCGGCCGCAAAATAGGCGGCGTCGAGCGTGCGCGCGTTCATCGCCGTGTCCGCGTCGAGCGGGATCAGTCCCTCGCTGGGAGACGCCTTCTCCAGCGCCCCGAGATAGGCTTCCCGATGAACGCGCAGCGCCTCTTCTCGGCCGGCTTTCGGGGCGATGATTCTGACAAGCTCGCCGAATTGTGATTCGTCGAGCGCCTGATCGATCGCGCGAACGCGATCCGGACGCTCGGGATGACCCCGCCCCATCTCATGCTCGAGGGCGCTCGGATGCGTGACGAGAAGCGTGCCCAAGCTTTAGGCCCCCGACGCGCGCCCGCGGCGCAAGCTGATGAGATCGCACGTCATTTCTTTGCTCCCTAAGCTCCAGGCTTCCCCTTCTACTGTGGCGCCGAAGACACACAAAATTTATATTGTCTTCACGCGACTCCTAATCCCGCAAGTTTGTGGTAACCAAAGTGTCAAGCCCTCCTGCGGTTAAAAGGAGTTAATCAATGTCGGCAAGAAAATGGTTCCTCGTTGCGCTCGGCGCACTCTCCCTCGCGGGCTGCAATGCGGCCGGTCAACGCACGCCGGATCCGCGGGTCTCGGGTCGTGACGCGGAGTTCCTCGCCCTTGCGCCGAAAGCGGCGATCCCGTCCGAGTTCGAGCGCTATCAGGTTGATTATCGCACGAGCGAGCCCGTCGGCTCGATCGTCGTCGATTCTCATGCTCATTACCTCTACTACATCCTGCCCGGAGGCAAGGCCATTCGCTACGGCGTCGCCACCGGCCAGGACGCCATGGGCTGGACCGGCCGCGCCTATGTCGGCGCGATGCAGGAATGGCCGCGCTGGATGCCGCCCAAGGACATGCTTCAGCGCTGGCCGCATCTGCAGCCGACGGCGGACGCCGGCGGCCTGCCCGGCGGACCCGACAATCCGCTCGGCTCCCGCGCGCTTTACCTCCACTATCCGGACGGCCGGGACTCGATGTACCGCATCCATGGCACCAACGAGCCGGAGAAGATCGGTCAGGGCGTCTCGTCGGGCTGCATCAGAATGCGAGACATCGACGCGATCGACCTTTACAGCCGCGTCAAGATCGGCACCAAGGTCGTCGTCATGTAAGGACCACGCCGGGGTTTCGGACCCAGGTGAGAATTTGAAACCCGGCGGACGGCTCAAGGCCTCCGCCGGGCTTTTCATTGGCGCGGGCGGGCGCGTCACCCCTCCGAAGCGAGCGCGCCGCAAGCCGTTAAGGCGTCGCGCATATGCGCCGGCGCGGGCGCCGCGACTTCGATCGGCGGCTTGCCCTCCTTGAGCGGAACAGAGAGGGCGCGCGCGTGCAGATGCAGCGGCGGCGCGTCGGGACGCCGGCCGGAGCCATAGATCGGATCGCCGAGGATGGGCCATCCCATCGCCTCAGCATGGACTCGCAACTGGTGCGTGCGGCCGGTGTGCGGGCGAAGCTCGAGCCAGGCCAACGGGGCGCCCTCGGCCCCAATCCCCCGACCCAGCACGCGCCAGCTCGTGCGCGAGGGCAGGCCCAAGGGGTCGGCCTGCATCCACCAGCCGCGCTGCGCGTCGAGGCGCGAGAGGGCCAAGTCGATCTCGCCGCTCTCTTCCGCGGGGCCGCCCTCGACGACCGCCCAATAGGTCTTCCCGATCGCGCCGCGCTTGAACAATTTGCCCAGAAGCTCCAGCGCCTTGCGATGGCGGCCCAGCACGAGGCAGCCCGAGGTGTCCTTGTCGAGGCGATGCGCCAGCGCCGGCGCGCGCGGCAGCCCGAAGGTGAGCTGGTGGAAATGATCCTCGAGGCTGGGGCCGCCCTTCGGTCCCCGGTGCACGGGCCAGCCGGCGGGCTTGTCGACGACGAGCATCAGCCCGTCCCGGTGCAGCAAACGCGCCGCGAGGTCCAGCTCACCGCTCTGGCGATTTTCGCGCGTTACGAGCAAAACCCTCTCTCCCGGCGTTTTTTACAGGCGCCCACGCAAGCACATTTTCGTCATGGGCTGAACGGACTTGCTCGCGGTTATCCGATAATCCGCGCTCGCGCGATCGCTCGGCTGGCGATCAAGACCTTCCCGAAGGCTTCTCATATCGGCGAAAAAGCATTACTTCCCAAAGCGGGGCGCGGGCGAAACTGCGATTTGCGCCACGGCGAGGCTCACGGATGCTCGAGATCGCGGTCCAGATGGACCCTCTGGAAAAGATCAACTTTTCCGGCGACTCGACCTTTGCGCTGATGCTCGAGGCCGCGCGCCGCGGGCACAGGCTTTGGTTTTATACGCCCGACCGGCTCTCGCTCGAGGATGGCCAGCTCAAGGCCTTTGCGCGCGAAATCGCGGTGCGCGACGAGCCGGGCGCCTATTACACGCTGGGCGAAACGCGCGAGCTCGATCTCGCCGAGGTCGACGTCGTGCTGCTGCGTCAGGATCCGCCCTTCGATCTCGCCTATATCACCTCCACGCATTTTCTCGAACGCATCGCGGGGCGCGTGCTCGTCGTCAACGACCCCGCTCATGTGCGCAATGCGCCGGAAAAGCTGTTCGTCACCGAGTTTCTCGACCTCATGCCGCCGACGCTGATCACTCGCGACAAGGCGGCGATCGAGCGCTTTCGCGCACGTCACGGGGAAATCGTGATGAAGCCGCTCTATGGGCATGGCGGCGCGAGCGTCTTCAAGGTCGCGACGCGCGATCCGAATTTTGGATCGCTTTACGATCTCTTTTCGACGACCTTCCGCGAGCCCTGGGTCGTGCAGCGCTTTCTGCCGCAGGTCGTCCAGGGCGACAAGCGCATCCTGCTCGTCGAGGGCGAGGCGCTTGGGGCCGTGAACCGCGTGCCGGCGCAAGACGACATTCGATCGAACATGGTGCGCGGCGGCCTCGCCTCGGCGACGGAGCTGACCGAGCGCGAGAACGAGATTTGCCGTCGTCTCCAGCCCGCGCTCGTCGAACGCGGCCTCCTCTTCGTCGGCATCGACGTGATCGACGGTTGGCTGACCGAGATCAACGTCACCTCTCCGACCGGACTGCGCGCGCTCGTCAAGCACGGCGGCCCCGACCTCTCCTCGACCATCCTCGACGTGATCGAGCGGCGTCGAGCCCGACAGCGGGCGACCCGATGATGGACGCACGCAACCAGCAGCTTTTTTCGGCTCTATCCGGTCCACCCGGCTCTCCGGTCGACCTGAAGGCGCTCGGGGGGGAGCTCGACGCGCGCATCGCGGCGATCTGCCAGGAGGAGCCGACGCCGGCGGCGGCGCGCCCAAAGGTCGTCGAAGAATTCCGCGCAGCGCTCGAGGACGGGCGCGCGCTCGCGAGGCGCGCGCTCGAAAGCGGCGGCAAGGGCCTCGCCTGCGCGCGTTTTCTCTCCGATCTCGAGGATGAGCTCATTCGCGCGATCTACCGCTACGCGACGCGCTACGTGCATGTCGCCGGCGATGGGAACTTCGAAGATAAGCTGACGATTGTCGCGGTCGGCGGCTATGGCCGAGGCGCGCTCGCGCCCGGCTCCGACATCGATCTCCTGTTCCTGCTTCCCTCCAAGCAGACGCCTTGGGGCGAGAGCGTCGTCGAAGCGATCCTTTATGTGCTTTGGGATTTGCGCCAGAAGGTCGGTCACGCCTCGCGCTCGATCGCCGAATGCATGAGTCATTCGAAATCGGACATGACGATCCGCACGACGCTGATCGAGGCGCGCTTCATTCTCGGCAACGCGCAGCTCTTCGAGGAATTGCTCGCCACCTTCGACCGCGAGATCATGCGCGCGGGCGCCCGCGAGTTCGTCGGCGCGAAGCTCGAAGAACGCAACACCCGCGTCACCCGCGCCGGCGCCTCTCGCTACCTCGTCGAGCCGAACGTCAAGGAAGGCAAGGGAGGCCTGCGCGACCTCAACGCGCTCTTCTGGATCGCCAAATATGTCTATCGCGTCCGCGAGGCGCGCGAGCTCGTCGCCGCCGGCCTTTTCACCAGCGCCGAAATGAGCCTGTTCGAGCGCTGCGAGGAATTCTTGTGGAGCGTGCGCTGTCATCTGCATTTCGCAACGGGACGCGCCGAGGAACGGCTCTCTTTCGAAATGCAGCCGATGCTCGCCAATCGGCTCGGCTATCGCGACCGCGCCGGACTCTCGCGCGTCGAGCGGTTCATGAAGCACTACTTCCTCGTCGCCAAGGACGTGGGCGATCTCACTGCGATCGTCTGCGCCGCGCTGGAGGCGCGCCAGGCGAAGCCACGCGCCATTTTCGACCGGGTTTTCGGCTCGCTTCGCCGGCGCAAGGTCGACAATGTGCCGGTGGATTTCACGGTCGAATTCGACCGGCTCAACACGCGCGGCGACTCCGTGTTCGCGAAGGATCCCGTCAATCTCATCCGGCTTTTCTGGCTCGCCGACCGGCTCGGCCTGCCGCTGCATCCGGACGCCTTGCGCGGCGTGACCCGCAATCTGCGCCGGATCGACGCGGATCTGCGCGCCAATCCGGAAGCGAACCGGCTGTTTCTCGAGCTTTTGCTCTCGCGCAACCTGACGGAGCCGGTGTTGCGCAAGATGAACGAGACGGGCGCGCTCGGCCGCTTCATCCCCGACTTCGGGCGGGTCGTCGCGATGATGCAGTTCAACATGTATCATCATTATACGGTCGACGAGCATCTGCTGCGCGCCGTCGGCGCGCTCTCGAATCTGGAAGCGGGACGACTTCCCGAGTTTCAGCAGTTCGTCGCGGAGACTCTGCCGAAAATCGTCAACCGCAAGGTGCTCTATGTCGCCCTGCTGCTGCACGACGTCGCCAAGGGCCGCAGGGAGGATCACTCGGTAGCTGGCCGCGATGTGGCGCTCGCCCTATGCCCGCGGCTGGGCTTCGCGCCGGGCGAGGCCCAGACCGTCGCCTGGCTCGTCGAACATCATCTGCTCATGTCGATGGTCGCTCAAAGCCGCGACATCAGCGATCCGCGCACGATTGAGACTTTCGCCGGCGTGGTTCAAAGCCTCGAGCGCCTGAAGCTTCTGTACGTCCTGACCCTTTGCGACATCGCCGCGGTCGGCCCCAACGTCCTCGACGCCTGGAAATCGCAGCTGTTGCGCCAGCTCTACTGGGAGACGGAAGTCGTGCTCGGCGGCGGCCATTCCGCGGTCGACCGCAAGAGCCGGGTGGCGGCCGCGAAAGAGGAGCTGCGCGCCGCGCTTTCGGATTGGAGCGACGAGCAGTTCAAAGCCTACGCCAACCGCCATTATCAAGCCTATTGGCTGAAGATGGACCTCCCCCACAAATTGCGTCACGCCGAATTGCTGCAGGAGCTTCCCGAGGATCGTCCGCCGCTCGTCGTCGCCGTCGCCCTCGACAAGGCGCGCGGCGCGGTCGAATTGACCGTCATCGCGCAGGACCATCGACGGCTGCTGTCGACCATCGCCGGCGCCTGCGCGGCGAGCGGCGCGAATATCGTCGACGCGCATATCTTCACGACGGCGGACGGGCTCGCGCTCGACACGATCCTGTGCTCGCGCACCTTCGACTTCGACGAGGACGAGATGCGGCGCGGCGGCCGCATCGCCCATTACCTCAACAAGGCGCTGCGCGGCGAGATCGTCATCTCCGAGGCCATCCGCGCGCGTTCCGGTCAAACCTCCCAGGCCGCAGCCTTCTCGATCGCGCCGGACGTCCTGATCGACAATTCGCTTTCCGCCGATTCCACGGTGATCGAAGTCTCGGGGCTCGATCGCGTGGGCCTGCTCTTCGAGCTCACGAGCGCCATCTCGAAACTCAATCTCAACATCGTCTCGGCGCATGTGACGACATTCGGCGAACGGGCCGTCGACACTTTCTATGTCAAGGATTTGACCGCAGACAAGATTGTCTCTCCGACGCGCCAGGCAACGATCCGCCGTAACCTCATCGAGGTTTTCGCCGCAAATGGCGAGAAGCCGGCCGCCCGCACCGTAACGCCGCAACGCGCGGGGCAAGCCTCCGCGTCTTGATTTTCAGGCTTGAGCCCTGATATCGGAAGCGGGAATGAATGGGAACCTTTCAAGATGAACGACGAGAACGGCGAAAACCCTCCGCAACAGGATGACGCGTCCAAGGCCGAGGCGCCGGCGGTCGGTTCGCCCGCGCAAGAGGCGGCGCCCGTCGAAGCGCCTGCGGAGCTCGAGGCGTTGCGCGCGGAGCTCGCCGGCGTCAAGGACCGGTTGCTGCGCACGCTCGCCGAAATGGAGAATCTGCGTCGCCGCACCGAAAAGGAGATCGCCGACGCCAAGCTCTATGGAGTCACGAGCTTCGCCCGCGAGACGCTGTCCCTGGCCGACAATCTGCGCCGCGCGATCGCAGCCTTTCCGGTGAAGGCGAAAGAAGAACTCGAGCCGCATGTCGCGGCGCTGGTCGAAGGCGTGGAGCTGACCGAGCGCGATTTCCTCTCGCGCCTCGCCCGTTTCGGCGTGAAAAAGATGGATGAAGGGGACAATCGCTTCGACCCCAACAAGCACGATGCGCTCTTCGAGATCCCCGACGAAAACCAGCCGGCCGGCACGGTCGCGCAATGGGTCGAGCCCGGTTACATGATCGGCGATCGCGTGCTTCGGCCCGCCAAGGTCGGCGTGACCAAGGGCGGCCCGAAGGGCTGAGAGTCTTTCTTCACGGCGCTTTGAGGTGGTCTTTCGCGCTCTTTGCGGGGCCTCCGCCCAGGCCGGTCACTCTGAAACGCCTTACATCTCATGGCGGCGAGCTTGGCGAGCGGTCGGCCGTTGTCAAAGACGGCGCTTCGCGCCGCCGCGAAGGCGCGAGCAAAGCTCGCGTCCTTGACAACGGCCGATCCGTCTCGCCGACAATGCTCCGCCAAGAGATAAAGGCGCAGTGCGAGCTGATCATAGGAGATAAGTGCGACCTTGAGGATGACCTCAGGCGCAATCAGAAAGACTCGTAAGTGGAGAGAGTCCGCTCGCGCTCTTTACGCCGCCGCGGCGGATTCGAGCTTCTTCGCTATCTCGCGCTTCAGCCTGCGGGCGTCTTGCGACAGCTCTTCGTCGGGCGCCTTGGCGAGAAAAGCGTCGAGCCCGCCGCGATGCTCGACCGAGCGCAGCGCCGCCGCCGAGATGCGCAAACGCACCGCGCGAGCGAGAGCGTCGGAGACCAGCGTCACATTGACGAGATTGGGCAGGAAGCGCGTGCGCGTCTTGCGGTTCGAGTGGCTGACGAGATTGCCGGACTGGACGCCCTTGCCGGTCAGTTCGCAACGCCGCGACATGATCTTTCCTTCTCCAGGCACGCTCGGAAAGTTTGGGGCGCGCGAGACGCGCCTCGCTTGAACTCTCGAGCGGGAAACGTAAAAAAGGCCCGCGCGCGAGGCTCGAGCCCTTCGATACGGCGCTTATAGAGGAGGAAGGGCGGCGCCGTCAACGGCGCGGAGGATGATTGCGAGAGCAATCGGTTGACGCGCCTAGCCTGCCGCCACCTTCATCCTGAGGAGCCCGCGAAGCGAGCGTCTCGAAGGATGAGCGCACCGGAAGAGTGCGTCCGCTCAGCACAGCGGCCAGAAGAACAGGCTCAGCACGGTGGCCCAGATCACGCCCCAGCCGATCCAGGTGGCGTTGGGATGCTCGACCTGCCATTCCAGGATTTCTTTCAAAAAGGGCATCGAAAGTCCCCTTGCTCGCCTCAACGCGAGGAGACGGCCGAGGCGGCCGGCGGCTCGATGCAGAGTGCTGCAAATCGCGCCGCGAGGGAAGTCCCGCGCGAGGTCGCAGAAAGGAAAGCGAGCGCCGCAACATGCTACGTCCTCGCGCTTGCTCCGGCTCCGCCCCTCCTGTATGACGCGCGCTCTAAAGGCCTCGTGGCGGAGTGGCTACGCAGAGGACTGCAAATCCTTGTACGGGGGTTCGATTCCCTCCGAGGCCTCCAAAAAATAGACCCGACACGGGATCAGAATTTCGCGCCGTGAAAATAGCGGCGGCTTCAGCCAAACTTGGCGTTTGAGAATGGCCGTTGTGCAGCGGTCCCCTGACTTTCGAAAAGTCGGACTTCTGCTCACGGGGGCCGCGACCCGAGCCGCCGCCGACAGCGCCATGCGCCGCTCCTGGAGCTTTGGCTTCGCTCTTTTCCTGGCCGCCTCTGCAACCCGCCCGCCTCGAAAGCGGGGTGATGAAGATCGAATGAGCCGAACAGCCTGAGCCGCGGACGGGCTGTAACGCGCATGATTTATACAGCGTTGACGAAGGACCCTCGATCTGTTCGGATTGTTGGGAGAAGCGCGCGGGGAGTTTGCGTTGCGGTTGCGGTCGGCCACTGTCGCTCTTCTTGCGCTCGCGCTCTCGTGGGCTGCCTCTGACGCATGCGCGCGTAGCCGGGAGCGCATCAGCGGCGCCTATTCGGTCGACGGACTGGGTCTCGGCGAACCGGTCGTCCCGGATTCCTGGGCGTATAAGCGTTACAAATGCGCGCGCAGCGAGCAATATGCGGAAGCGGTATTTTGTAAGTTCAAAGAGGTGAAGGATGGCGCCGTTCAAAGCACGACGATCCTCCATCGGCTGGACAATACGGCGATCTATATAAACCGGGATATTTCTCCGGCCTTCTTCGACATCGCTGGCGTGGAAGACGAAATCGGTCGCCTTTCCAAACGCTTCGGCAAGCCGCGGCAGATTTTGCAATCGACCCGCGGAATCATCGCCATTTGGGGCGGCATTGAGCTGCGCTCCGTGTCCCCGGCGGCGGCGTCCGTCCTCGCGCGCGGGAAAAGCCCGAAGCTCGGGTTTCTCGTCGACTTTCTGGACAATTTCGAAGACTCGGCGCGTTCCGGATCGCCTGTCTATCAACTCGAGGGTGGGCCGGGCTTCGTCTGGGCCGCGAGCTTCAAGAGCGGCGCTCACAAATCTTCGCTCAGATTCTTCGCCGCCGATCCCGCCCAGATGCGGAGGCTACCAAGCCCCTATGACGCCCCGCCCTCTGACGAAGCGACCCCCCCGGCGGCGCCGGGCCCGGGCGGAAGCGCCACACAGGTGCAGATGAATTTGGACGGGGGCGTTTATGTGGTTCCGGTGCGCTTCAACGAGGCGATAACCTTGAATGCCGTGGTCGACAGCGGCGCAACCGACGTCAGCGTTCCCGCGGACGTCGTCATGACTCTGGTGCGCACGGGAACCATCACGGACGACGATTTTTTAGGCGAGCAGACCTATAGGCTCGCGGACGGCTCACAAGTCCCGTCCCAACGCTTTCGACTGAGATCCTTGAAGGTCGGCGACATCACGATCGAAAACGTCGAAGCCTCGATCGCCGACGTGAAAGCGACGATCCTCCTGGGCCAGAGTTTCTTGGGTCGCTTCCACTCCTGGTCCGTGGACAACAACCGACATCTGCTCATTCTTCATTGAAGCGCCGCAAGATGCGCGAGGATGAGAAGATCGGCCTTCGCCGCGGCGCCTTTCAGCCGGCGCGCGCGGTCCTTCACTCCTCGGCGAGCTCGACGCCCGTCACACAGACGTCTCCGTCGTCGATCACGAGCGTGATCGGCGTAAGGCTCTGCCCCTTGCAGGGGCCTATGAAACAGGCGCCGGTGTCGGGATCGAACATCGAGCCATGGGTCCCGCAGGCAAGAAAATTGCCGTCCTCGTCGAGAAAGTTCCCAGGATTGGCGTCGTCGAGCCGCGAGCCCTGATGCGGGCAGACATTCTCATAGCCATAGACATTGCTGCCTTTCCGGGTGAGCACGATCCGCCACGGCTTGGGCTCGCCCGAAGGTTCGGCGCGCGTCAGGGCGAAGCCCCTGGCGTCCCCATCCTCGATCTCGACCGCACGGCAGATCACGTAAAGCTCGTCCATCCTGCTGTCCTTTTTCATTCGAGGCTCGAGACCTCGTCACGCGCCGCGTAGCGTCGGGCAAAACATCCCACCCTGGGGCCATTACGAAAGATCTCGCTGCACAAACTAAAAGCGGCGCTTGTTGCGCGCGAGCGAGCTGGGATGAAGACAGCAACTTTAATGCCAATCAATCTTTTGCCGAACGGCGCGCGCGTCAGCGGCGCCATAGGCGAGGCGCTTGAAACCATCCTGCTTAGCTATCTTTTACCCTGGTCTGCGCTGAACTATCTTGTCTCGCGCTATGTCGATTCTCTCTGCCATTTCAGATGACAGCCGGGATCGGGCTGACGCACAGCTTCGGCTGCCACACGGCGCGCACCTTCGGCCTGACGTCCGATCCCCTCTCTTCTCCGCGAAAGGACGCATGTGACCGCTCCCTCCGAGGCTGTTCGCCGTCCCCGACTGGCCTTTCTGCCCGAAGTGTTTCTCGTCTTCCTGCGGCTGGGGCTCATGAGCTTCGGCGGCCCGGTTGCGCATATCGGCTATTTTCGCGCGGAAATCGTCGAGCGGCGCAAATGGCTTCATCCCGAAACCTTCGCCGATCTCTTGGCGCTCTGTCAGTTTCTGCCGGGGCCGGCGAGCAGCGAGCTCGGCGTCGCGCTCGGCATGACGCGCGCGGGCTATCTTGGCGGGCTCGCCGCCTGGATCGGTTTCACGGCGCCCTCCGCGCTGGCGATGATCGCCTTCGCCTATGGGATAGGCCGCGTCGCGCATCCTGAGACGATGGCCTTTCTGCACGGCCTGAAAATTCTCGCGGTCGCGGTGGTCGCGCAGGCGGTCTGGGCGATGGCGAAAAATCTCTGTCCCGATCGCGAGCGCGCGACGCTCGCCGTCGCCGCGGCGATTCTCGTCCTTGTCTTTCCCTCGGCGCAGGGGCAGATCGCCGCGATCCTTCTGGGCGGCTATCTCGGCTGGCGCTTTCTGCCGGCGGAGACGAAGCCTGAGCCGGCGGAGCGGCTCGCGCCGCTGGTCTCGCGCCCCGTCGCGATCGGCGCCTTCATCCTGTTCGTCCTGCTGCTCGTGCTGCCGTCCTTTGCGGCCAGCGTGACGGGAGACCGCACCACGTTGCTTTTCGCGAATTTCTACCGCACCGGCGCGCTCGTCTTCGGCGGCGGGCATGTCGTGCTGCCGCTGCTGCAGGAAGCGGTCGTCCAAACCGGATTCGTCGGCAAGGAGGCGTTTCTCTCGGGCTATGGCGCGGCGCAGGCCGTGCCCGGGCCGCTTTTCAGCTTCGCGGCCTTTCTCGGCGCCGTGGCGAATGACGCGCTCTCCGGCTGGCGCGGCGGGCTTTTCTGCCTCGTCGCGATTTATCTTCCGTCCTTCCTGCTGCTGTTTTCGGCGCTGCCCTTCTGGGAGCAATTGCGACGCGAGCCGCAGGCTCAGGCGACGCTGAAAGGCGTCAACGCCGTCGTGGTGGGCCTGCTCGCCGCCGCGCTCTACACGCCGGTCTTCACGACCGCCGTCCGCACGCCGGGCGATTTCGGCCTCGCCCTCATCTGCTGGCTGCTGCTTGAGATCTGGCGCGCGCCGCCGGCGCTGGTCGCGCTCTTCGCGGCGCTCGCGGCCGAGGCGCTCGGCCTTCTGCGTTATTTTTTTCTGATTGGGTGAGCCGAACCTACGTTCTAACACGGGCAGCCTAGAGCACTATCATGACCAAGGACGCTATCCCGAAATTTGATGCCCTTATGGGGCCAACAGTTGCAGCTCTTAAGGCGCTAGGTGGTTCTGCGTCGAACGAGGAACTTCACGACTGGATCGCCGATCACTTGAAGGTTTCCAGTTCCGCTCGGGATGAACTGCACGCCGACACATCAATGACCGAGTTGCGGTATCGTTTGCATTGGGCTCGGTCGTATCTCAAAGCCTTTGGAGCCATCAACAACTCCGAGCGGGGCGTGTGGACACTGACCGAGGCCGGCGAAAAGGTCACCGACGCCGATGTGCCACTGATTAAGAAGGCTTTCCGTGAACGGCTTGCTAAACGAAAGGCTGCGCGGGAGGACACCCCAGACGACGAAGCGGATGGGCCGATCAGCTGGACAGAGCAGCTCTTGGGGACGCTCAAGGCTATGCGCGCCGACGCATTCGAGCGCCTCTGCCAAAGGCTGCTGCGCGAGAGCGGGTTCATAAAGGTCGAAGTGACCGGCCGCGCCGGTGATGGCGGGATCGACGGCATAGGGGTCCTTCGGGTCAATCTAGTCTCCTTCCACGTGTTGTTTCAGTCAAAGCGATGGAAAGACACCGTTGGCCCCGGTGTGGTTCGAGACTTTCGCGGAGCCATGGTTGGTCGAGCGGACAAGGGGCTCATCATTACGACAGGCGCTTTCACTGTCGAAGCTCGACGAGAGGCCACTCGTGACGGCGCTCCCGCAATCGACCTCATCGACGGCGAAGCCCTCTGTTCGCTATTGAAGGACCTTAAGCTCGGGGTCAGAGTGCGGCTGGTTGAGGAAATTGAGATTGATCCGGCTTTTTACGATGCAATTTGAACGGAAGCTACTCGCTCGATATTCTCTTGCGATACGCTGCCCGCAAATCTCTTGTCCGCGAAAGCATAAACTCATCTAGCCCATAGAGCCTCTTGCATAATTCTTCGAGCGAGTGATTTTTCCGCCGGCACGCGAGATGTCGGCTTCGTGGGGGCTCAGGCGGGGGCGGCGCGGAAGGCCGAGACCCGCAAGATTTGATCGGCGGCGAGGACGAGCACGCCGAACGTCAAGTGGCATTTGACCTTGATGGCGCCGCGCACGCGCACGAACCTGGCGCCGAACTCGTCCTTCATCCGGGCATTGACGCGTTCGGCCATGGTGCGGAAATCGAAGAGTTTGTCGTCCGGGTCCGGGACGCCGACGCGCCTCATGCGGGCGACCTCCTCGGCGCATTCGGTTTTGGCTTCATGCTGCGAACGAAAATTGCGGTCGATCAGCGGCGCATGGCCGAGCGCCTTGCTGTGCCGGTCGATGATTTCGGCATCGTAGGCTGCGTCCATCGCCTCATAGAGATAGACGATGCGGGCGCTGGTCATGGTCATGAGGGGAATGGCGACCTGGCTGTCGTGCACGGAGGCCGAGGTCAGCACGCAGGAGACGGGGATTTGGCCGCAGGCGACGTCGAGATGCAGCTTGTAGCCGATCCATGTCTCCTTATAGCCCTTGCTGTTCTTCTTGCAGCCGACGTCGCAGGCGGTGGGCAGCTCGGCGAGCATTTTCGCAAGGCTTTGCGTGGCTTGCCGTTCGAGGCGCGACGGCTCCGGCTTTGGCCGCTCCTCGCCCTTTCTCGGGCGTCCGCGCCTTTTTGGCGGCTCGGCGGCGGGCGGCGGCGGATCGTCTTTCCCGTCTTTCTCGACGGGCTTCTCGCGCGCTTCGATCTCGGTGGCGTCGCGGGCGACGACGCCGACGACGCGCCCCTCGAGCGTGCGCTCGACCAGCGCCGCGTGCATTCTGCCCGGCAGATCGCCTTGCGCGAACTCGTTGAAAGCGCGAGAAAAGGTGGATTCGTGCGGAACCTGCGCACGCCGCTCCCACCCGCAGATTCTGCGCAGCGACTTGTCGGCCTGCAGGCGTTCGATCAAGGCGCTGGTGGTTGGAATGCCGAGCAGAGCCTTGGCGACGAAGCATCTGGCCAGGGCGCGGCGATCCTCGGGTGGGCGGCCCGGGCCTCGCGGCGGCTCTGGAACGAAGGCTTGGAGACCGATCACCTCGAGGATGGTGATGAGCCGCCCGAGCTGTTCGGTCATCGGCTCGACTTCCTCGCGAAGCCAAGGGAAAAGCGAGGCCTGTATGTGATTCCAGCGCGCCCACATGGCGTCGAGAGGATCGTCAGTCATGTGGTCCGTCGCCACGGCGCGTAGTTCGATTCGAAATCATAATCCAACAACTTTTAAATGAAAGCGCAATATTCTACACAATAATACTTGCAATCCACATGAGGAAGCCTATCTATATCGCCTCATCGCCCGCGCCAATCTCTAACAATTTTGCAAGAGGCTCCATAGACACAATAATTTAAATCATTCAGCATCGTCTTGACTTTTTCTTTAGATCCATCTGATTTTTTGTCAATGAGCTTTTGGAGTTCTTTATGAACTTCTGCGAAAGCAGAAGCAATTTCCTCGAATGAGGTTGCACAACGTGCTGCCTCCAGCCGTTCTTGCTGCTCGTCGGGCTTGTATTCGAAATAAAATTTGAAAAGTGTTATATATCTATTTAATTTATCGTTCCAATCGACAAAAACCCTCCGATACTCGGCAAGGCGATCTTTAAGTGCATCTGGAGTTATATCGCCGTTGTATACGTCATGCAGCCGTCGCATGCGGAAGAGACGCTTATCCATTAACTCACTAATGCTCTCAAATATTTGCATTGAGCGTGATAAATCCGACTGCATCGCGGCGAGCTCAAAATCCGTTCGAGCATTTTCCATTCTATAGTGGTTTGCAAGGTAGCCGCCAACCAACGAAGTGAGTGAAAAACCTATAAATAAAAGAGCTACTTTCTCGATAAAAGCAGCAAACGGCTTTCTCTTATCTTCTATATCTTCCTGCCGCTCGGTATTTTCGACGGCATCGGCTTCTTCAGTCGCCGCATCTTCACGCACGTGATCAGATGAGGTTTCCATTCCTTTACCTCGAATGGCCGCACAGGTTTACGCACGGTCGATTATCGGCTAGGCCGCGCGACTGCAATTCATGTTGGTATCAAACCGCACTCCGGGGAAGTCGTCAACCAGTGGATTTTCACGATCCTTTCCCGCTTAATTTTGAGCTGCTCCAGGAGCTTCGGCAGCAGTTCGTCGGATTGCCGCGCCTTCAGTTTCGCTTCATCAACGCGAAGCTGAGTGTTTATGAGCGTGTTCACGATGGCGGCCTTCTCCCGTAGGACGCGCGACGAAGGCGCCGTTGCCCTCGACATAGCCTCAGGGCTGCGAGGCGCCGCCATTGGCGGAGACGACATGGCCGCCCTGGATCGTCACGTCGCGCGGCGCGAGCGCCGGCTTTTAGCCATTGCCGCCGGCCTCGGCGCAGCGCACATTAGCGCCGATGACGAACGCCTGCGCCGCGAGGAGGAGATAGATGGGCGCCGCCTATGAAAGGGATTTCTACGCCTGGGCGAACGAGCAGGCCGCGCTGCTGCGCGCCGGCCGGCTCAGCGAGGCCGACATTGCGCATATCGCCGAGGAGATCGAGAGCATGGGGAAGGCGGAACAACGCGAGCTTGTCAGCCGGTTTACCGTCCTACTCCTGCATTTGCTCAAATGGCGGGTTCAACCCGGGATGCGGGGAAGCTCTTGGCAGGCGACGATCAAGGTGCAGCGCCGCGACCTGAGCCGCCTCCTGCGCGACAATCCGAGCCTCAAATCGAAGCTCGACGAAGCGATGAGCGACGCCTACGGCGACGCGATCATCCTCGCCGCGAGCGAGACGGGTCTCTCGGAAGCAGGCCTGCCGTCAACCTGTCTCTGGAGCTTCGAGCAGGCGATGGATGCCGACTTCTGGCCGGACTGAGCCGCTTGTGTTGACTACCGCCCGCTGCGGGAGGCGGTCCAGCGGCCGCCGCAATAATCGCTTCCCGACGACCAGGCGCCCTTGCCGCTGGAGCCGGAAAGCTTCCCGACCGCGCGCGAGACATGGCCGTTCGGATCGGTGAAACGCGCGACGAAGGTGCCGTTCCCCTCCACATAGCCCCAGGGTTGCGAGGCCCCGCCATTGGCGGAGACGACATGGCCGCCCTGGATCGTCACGTCGCGCGGCGCGAGCGCCGGGCAGTTGCCGGCCGTCGTCGTCGATTCGAAAGTCCAGACGCCGTCGTTGCGGCCGCCCGAGGAACCGTCGCCGCCGCCTCCCTGCGACGAACGGCGCGCCAAGGAGGGGCTGGCGACGCAGAGAACGACCGCGGCGATCGACGCCGCCAACACAACAGAACGCGTGCTCACAGGGCCTCCTCGAGAGCGCGCTGCAACATGGCGAGCATGTCGCAGCCCACGAAAATAAATCTTTCCACTCCGGCCTGGCGCAGCTCGGCTTCCAAATCGCCCGGCCGACCAGCCAAATAAAGCGTCGCGCCGGCGCCCCGCAGCGCGAGCGCGGCCGGCTTTGCTGCATCGCAGTAAATCGTGTCGGAGGAGCAAACACAAGCCAGTTTTGCGCCGCTCGCGCGGAAAGCTTCGACGATCTGAGACGTATCGTCGGTCATCGGGCCGAAGACCGCCTCGATGCCGCCGGCCTCGAAGAAATTCTTGGCGAAGTTCGCCCGCGCCGTGAAGGCTGCGACCGGGCCGAGCGTCGCCAGGAACACGCGCGGCCGCACGCCGGCCTTGGCGAGATGCGCGTCGGAGCATCGGCGTAGCGCCTCGAAGGGCTCGGAGAGCCGCGACGCGAGAAGCGTCTTTGCGCCGGCCGGCGCCTCGCCCGCCGCGGAGGCGTCGAAGGGAGCGAGCACGGAAAGCGGCTTTTCGGCGATGTCGGGATATTCATTCGAGCCGGTGATCTTCTCCTTGGCGCGGGCGAGCGCGGCGGCGCGGCTCTTGGCGACTTCCGCGACCTCGGACTGGAAACGCCCCGATTCCAGGGCCTTCGGCAGGCCGCCCTCGGCCTCGATCTTGCGGAAGGCGTCCCAGCCGCGCTCGGCGAGCGCCTCAGTCAGGGCCTCGAAGCCGCCGGCGCCCGCGGCCGGATCGTCGACGACGTCGAGATAGCTCTCGTCGTGGAGAACGAGCTGCGTGTCGCGGGCGAGACGGCGCGCGAAGGCGTCCGGCGCCCCGAGCGCCTGCGTGAAGGGCAGCGCGGCGACGGCGTCCGCCCCGCCCACCGCGGCCGAAAAGACCGCGACGGTCACGCGCAGCAGATTGCTCCAGGGATCGCTCGCGCTCATCATGCGCCAGGCCGTCTCGGCGTGGATCAGCGCGGGCTCCGGGTTGAGACCGCAGGATTCCTCGATCTTCGCCCAGAGCCGGCGCAGCGCGCGCAGCTTTGCGACGGAGGCGAACTCGTCGGCGTCGACGGCAAGACGGAAGAGTATGAGACGGCGCGCTTCATCCAGACCGAGGCCCGCGTCCGAGAGCGCGCGCAGATAGGCGACGCCGGCCGAGAGCGCGAAGCCGAGCTCCTGCGCCTCGGTCCCGCCGGCGGCGTGGACGAGCCGCGCGTCGGCGGCGACGACGCCCTGCCTGTATCCCTGCGAAGCGAAACGTTTCGCTCTGTCGCCCAAACGTTTCGCGCGCGAACTCCAGGCGTCGTTACGAAAGCCGAAACGCAACGCGGCGCCGAGCGGGTCGAGGCCGAAGAGAACCTGCGTGATCGACGGCTCGATGTGGCGGCTCTCGACGAGCTTCGCCATGGCCTCCGGCGCCTGCGGCGCAAGCTCAGAGTCCTCGAGCGCGATGGGCAGGCCCCATTCGACGCGAACCTTGTCGAAAATCTGGGCGAGCGCCGCATCGCCCTCGCCCGGGAGCGCCGTCCCGTAGGCGCCGAGCGCGCCGCGAAACACGAGCTGCAAGCCGTCCGCGCCGCCCTCGAGATCTTCGAGAGCCTGCGCATTGGCTTTCTCCGCATCAGTGAGATCGACCCTGGCCAGGACCGCCCAGCGCCCAGGCTTCTTGCGCAAGGCGCGCGGGCCTGGAGTCGCGGCCGGCGAATAGAGCGGGTCGATCCTGCCGCCGTCGTAGGTTTTCGCGATGAGCTTCTCGAAAGCGCCGCCCTTGAGCGCGCGATCGACGGCTTTGCGCCACTGGTCCTCGCCGGCCGGCGGGAAGGCTCCCGCGAGGCCCTTATCGTCAAACGTCATGCCGATTGCCCGGATTTATGCGTTGATCCTCGGGCCTTTTGGCACGATCCGCGGCAATGGCCAATCCCGCGCGTCGCCGCAGGCCGTGGGGCTCGGAAGGAGGGCCAATCCCCAGCCCCAAGAAAAAGGAGGGCGAAGACGACGCCCTCCTCTATCCACCGGTCCGCTTCGCGTCGGCGACTCAATGGCCGATTTTTTCGATGTCCGCGAGGATGCCGGACTCCTTGTGATGGTGGCAATACTCGTTGAGCTTCTCGAGGTTGCGGTCGATGTAGCGTTCCTGCACCATGTTGAGGTTCCGGCTGGCGTTGAAATAGCCCAGGATCCAGGCGCTGATCAGTCCCTTATCGCCGGGCTCGAGCGCTTCATACTCCTTGCAGGTGATCTGCGACATTTCGAGGAGAACCTGCGACGACGCAGGCGTCGTGACCAGAGCGCAGCAAAGCAGGCCCGAGAGAGCAATAATGCGTTTCATGTGATCATCCTCTCTTTATTCAGTTCTTGATGCCGAGGGCGTCGTAGAGACCGCGCATCACGGACTCGCGCTTGTTGTAGGCGCACCAGCTCTTCACGCTGGCGATGTTCTTTCTGAACGCGATGAGATCAACTTGCGTGCGGTTGGCCTTCTGGTTGATCCAGCCGCTCATCCATGCCGCGAAGAAATCCTGGCGCGCTTCAGGCAACGCCAGCAGCTCGCCGCAGGTGACGCGGCCCATGTCGATATCGACCTGGGCGTAGGATGACGGCGCCAGCGCCGCGGCAAAGACGAAGACCGTTATCAGACGTTTCATGGAATCCCCTTCCAACGATCGTTGAGAGGCTGCAGGCCGCGAATTCTCGCAAGGCCCCGCCTAAGCTCCGTTAGCGGGTCTTCATGACGATGGCTAGTCGGCTGAGCGTTGAGATACGCCAGCAAGCGATCGCGCGGTCTGCGGAGATTCTCCCCCGCGGCCGCCACCCTCTTTCCTTCGCGCATTGGCAACCCCAAGTACCGAGGAAATCGCCCGAAACAGCGATAGCCTGGCTTGGACGGGATAAACCCGACCCTTAGTCGGCTCCACAGAGGAGCGAGAACCCCGTGGATATCCGCGCAAGCTACGCCTGGCTGCAAATGCTGGTCGATACATCTTTCGCCAGTCGCTTCCTCGTAAGTAGCGAGGGGAAGATCATTTACGCAAATCCTGCTGCCAGGGCCATGTTTAGCTACTCGGAAAGGGAGTTTGAAGGTAAGCCTATTGATATGATTTTTGCGACGGAGTCGGACCACAATTTCGGAATGCCGCCGCTCAATCAGCCCACTCGCGTTATGGCCGGGGATCATCAGGAAATAAGAGGCAGAACAAAGGACGGAGTTGAATTGATAATGCGGGTGGGAACGACGCCGTTTCGGACGCTAAGTGGGACGTATCTGGCGGTAACCTGTTTCGATGTAACAAAATACAAAGAAAAAGAGCTCGAGCTTCTGTCCAGGACTGCTCAATTAGAAGCGGCAAACGAACGCATAGAGGTCGCAAATAAACGTATTTCTGAGTTTGCGTATCTGGTCTCCCATGATCTTCAGGAACCGATTCGAAAAGTAGCCTCTTTTTCAAGCCTGATGAAGACGGCTCTCGCCGAAGGCGATATGAAGACGGCGCTTCATGCCAGTGACGTCGTGCACGCCTCCGCATCGCGCGCGCGAGGTCTAGTTACAGCATTGTTAGACTATTGTTTCGACGCCGCTGCTGCGCTAAACATTGAGTCTATAAACGTAAGAGACGCAGTTGAGCACACGATAGGTGACCTATCCCTATTGATAAACGAGGCGGCAGCAAAAATAGATGACGCCATTCCAGCACAACTTCGGGTGAAAGCCGATAAAGCACAGTTCATACGCTTGGTCAGCAGTTTAGTCACGAACGCGATAAAGTTTCATAAGGTAAATGAAAGTCCTGAGATCATCATATCCGCCTCTAGCCCAGCAGGAAACGACGGGGTACAGCTATCTGTTAGTGATAATGGCGTTGGGTTTGAGCCGAGGTTTAAGGAGGCGATATTTGAGCCTTTTGTCAGATTACAACCAGCCACTCAAATCCCCGGTAATGGCATTGGCCTCGCGGCTGTAAAATCCATATGCGAGCGGCACGGTTGGAATATCGAGGCCAAGTCATTTCCCGGCCAGGGGACCACGTTTCGCGTTCATATCCCGACGGGGGAACTCGAGAGATCGGCCTCTGGCGCCTAAGATTTCGCTCTCGAAGAGAGGCGCGCGGTTCGGGGGTCGCCCTAGCCTGCGGAACTTCTCCCCCGACGACCCTATCGTCAAACCTCAAGCGATCGCCCGGATTTAATTCTTATATTTGTGAGCCTTTTGGCCCGATCCAGCCGATGGCCAATCTCGCCCGTGGGGGCAGCCACTGGGGACCGCGTCTGAGGCGACAAACAGCCCAGTGGGAACAATTGTCCTCGCTTGCGCATGCCTTGGCAGCCGTCCATAATGCATGAGACTTCGCCATCCCTGTCGCTGGAGTGGGTGAGCGCGACGCGGGCCCGGTCTCTTAAAGGCATAGCGCACAAATTTACATTTGGGTGGACGCTCGACCTTGAGGCGAACCATTTGGAAATACGGCGTTGCGGTCCTTGTTGTGATGGCAGCCACGGATGTGACGCTCCTTGGCGGTGCTTTCCTGGCCGAGCGACCCTTCGTCCCGTTTTTTCTCGCGACCCTGATCGTTGTTGTTTTGTGCGGTCCAGGTCCCGGACTGCTTGCGACGCTGCTATCGCTCATAAGCGCGAACTATTTTTTCCTGCCGGCAATTGGTTCATTCGAGATCAGGGACAAAAGCAATCTAACAAGAATGCTGCTTTTTACAATATTTGGATTTGCAATGAGTATGGCGGCCTCTGTGATTTCTCGCAGGCAAGGCGCTCTCGCTGACGCGAACCTGCGGGAAAGCGAGGCGCGCTACCGTTTGCTCTTTGAAACAAGTCGAGACGGCATTGTCACCAGCGACCTCTCGAGGTGCATAACAGAAGCGAACCCGGCCTTTCAGTCGATGCTGGGCTACACGGCGGACGAGCTGCGGGCCCTTACATATCAGGATCTTACTCCATCTCGATGGCGCGACGCCGAGGACGCGATCGTACGGGATCGCATTCTCGCGAAAGGAGATTCTGGTGAATATGAAAAGGAGTATGTTCATAAAGACGGCTCCGTTTTTCCCGTAAGCCTCAGAGCTTGGCCAGTGGTGGATGCGGGCGGCAATGTGGTCGGGATGCGCGCCTTCGTTCGTGACATCAGCGATCGCAAGCGCGCCGAGGAGGTGTTACGCGACGCGGATCGTCGCAAAAGCGAGTTCCTAGCAATTCTATCCCATGAGCTGCGCAATCCTCTCGCCACCATTTCCAGTTGTCTTCAAGTGCTTCGCAATGCGGGCCAGCGAGATCCATCCGGCGAGCGGCCGCTAGAGATGATGGACCGGCAGATTGGACACCTTGTGCGTCTCGTCGACGATTTGCTCGACGTTTCTCGTATCAGCCATGGCAAGATCGAGCTGAAAAAGGAGCGGCTCGACCTCGGCCCCCTCGTGCGACGCACGGTCGACTCCTGCCGCGAACAGATGGATGCGGCCGGGGTCCTGGTCCGGGTCAACACGCCCGAGGAGCCGGTGCTCGTCGAAGCCGATCCGGTCCGGCTTGCGCAGATCTTCACCAATCTACTCAATAACGCGGCGAAATATACGGACCCCGGCGGCAATATCGAGGTTGTGATGTCGCCGGGAGTCGATGAAGCGGTCGTGAGCGTCGCGGACACAGGCATTGGCGTGCCGAAAGACACGTTGCCACATGTGTTCGATCTCTTCGTGCAGGACCGCACTTCGGCCCGCGCGCATGGAGGTCTAGGGATCGGGCTGTCGCTTGTGCGCAGCCTCGTCGAGCTGCATGGCGGCATAGTCGAGGCGCACAGCGCAGGCGAGGGCCGAGGTAGTCGCTTTGTCGTGCGTTTGCCTTTAGCGGCGGGGATCGAGGCCAATGCGCCGCCGCCCCAAGCGGATCCTTATACAATGACGCTTTCACGGCGCGTTTTGGTCGTCGACGACACGCAAGACGTCGCCGACAGCCTTGCGTTGCTGCTTGAGATGTTGGGCGCGCAGGTCCGGATCGCCTACAGCGGGCCACAAGCTCTAGCTGCCTGCGCCGAGTTCGAGCCGGAGCTGGTCTTCCTCGACCTCAGCATGCCCCAGATGGACGGGTTCGAAACGGCGCGACATTTGCGGGCCTCGCCATCAGGCCGGGCGACGAGCCTCATCGCTCTGACCGGGTGGGGCGAGAAGGACACGCTCCGGCTGGCGGAGGAGGCTGGTTTTGATCGGCACCTGACAAAGCCCGCCGTCATTTCGGAGCTGCAAGCCCTGCTTGAATCAGCGTCTGTCGGCAACCGTCAAGAAACTTCGCGGATCCTATAGGCTGATGATCAACAATCGCTATTCCAACGCGTCGAGCGCGGCTCGCGAATTGCGCTCGAGGCGGGCTCCGCCTTGATCAAGGATCAAGCTCTGCGTAGTGGCGAAATATCCCTTGCTCGTTGAAGGGGATGCGGCGACCGCTCTCGAAATAGGCGCGCAGCCGCGGTCGCGCCGAGATTCTCTGGCGAAGCGAAGCCACGCGAGGCGCCTTCGCGAGGCGAGCTTGCGTCGCATGGGGAAACGCATAAAGCAGCCCTTCGACGAGCTGGAACAGCGACAAGTCGGCATAGGTCGCGTTCGCGCCGACGAGATAGGCGTCGCCTAGCGGATTGCGGGCGAGAATTTCGTCGAACCAGCCCAAAAATTTTGGGATTCGCTGTTCCCGGAAGTGCTTCGCGCGGCGTCGCGCTTCAGGCTTTTGATCCCCGTAATAGAGATGAGCGCCCAGGGGATGATGAGTGTCGTGAGCCTCGCCAACGGCATCGGCGATCGTCAGTTGAATCTGGTGCAGCCAGAGCCGCTCGACCTCGCTGCGAGAAGACAATCCCAGGCGGTCGCCGAGATGCATCAAGATGGCGGCAGTTTGAGCAATCACGAGATCCCCGTCACGCAAGAAGGGCGGAGCAAACGGCGGCCGCAAAAGGTCGTTTCTTTCGATGAAGGCCATAAGTTTTTCGTCACCGTCCGGCTGAAGGGCGATATCGACATAGTCCACGCCAGCGTCCTCCAGCGCCAGCCGCACAAATTCGCCGCGGCCCTGAATGCCGCTCCAATAATAGAGCTCATAGGTCATGGCCCTCTCCCTCCGCCCTCGCTCACGAGACCACATGGTGGCGATACATAGGGGGCAATGGGTCGACAGGGGCCGGCCACCAACCGACGCGGGATGAGGAGCCCGGAGGCTTACCGCTGCAGGGGAGCGGTGGCGCGACCCGGAGAGCGATGCCCCCCACGACTTGAGCCCGCCCCTGCAAACAGGCGGGCTATGAATTTAGCGAGCGATTGGCGGCGCAGCCGTGCGTGCTCGCGAGCTCCGACAGGAACTGGACCGCTGATAACGCGCCTAGTGGACGCGCTTGATCGTCAGCCGCACGCTGCCGCGGTTGTTGCCGTAGGCCGGCCAAGCGTCGTTGGCGAAACAATGGAGATAGCCGCTCTGCCGCGGTGAGAAACCCTTGCAGCTCTTGCCGATCTTGAAGGTCTCCTGCGTCTGTGGATTGCCCTGCGCGTCCGTCCCCATGCCGTTCGCGAGCACGCCGACGAGAGCGAACCATTCGAAGTCTTCGACTCGCTTGGTCCAAACGAAATGCGCCTGCGGGTTGTTGGTCGCGTTTTGGAACAGCTTCTCCGCCTCGCCGAGCGCCGAGCCCGCCATCTGTATGATGCGGCCGAGATGGAACTGCCCCTCCTGCGGACCGTCGGCGTCGCAGGGGACGTCGCCGTCGATCCACTGCCCCTCCGCGGTCAGGTCATATTGCGCGCCGGCTTCGAGATAGAAGCCCGTCGCGTTCCAATGCTCACGCGCATAGACGTCAACGGAGGCCTCAGCGCCCGGCTTCAGCGTGCGCGTCGGCCAGTAGGGCGACTGCTCGATCGGCGGATTTTTCCAGCGGTCGAGGGCGGAGGCGTGGAAGGCGGTCGCGCCGTCGCGAAGCTGCGGCGCGCTGCGCGGAAGCGTCGGCAGCTTGCCGAGGACGCCGTCCTCGCTTGTGTGCAGCACGCCTCTGGGATCGGGGCTGAGCTGATCGCGGATCCGGTCGCGGAAGGCGAGGCCTTGCGCCTCGGCCTCGTCCATCATCCACAGGAGCGCGCCATCCGAGAGGCCGCATTGCGCATGGCCGCCGCCGACGTCGCCGTGAACGCCCGGGAACCAGATCTGCTTCGCGTCGGGATGCTCGCCCGTGTCCGTCCACAGCGTCGGGGTGAAGGTCTCGCGACGCTCGTCCATCGCCACCGCATGGCGCGCGTGCCGCACGCAATCGCTGAGCTTCGTGTCTTGGAAGCGGAAGGGCTGCAGCCAATCCAGGAGCTGGAGCAGCGCGAAATTGCTCGGCACGCCGAGCGCGCCTACCGTGTCCCAAACGCCCAGGAAATGGATCGGCGTCGTCCCCTTGGAATTTTCGCCTTTGGGCGTGTTGAAGAAATCGATGTCGTTCAACGTCTCTGGCTTCGCGCCTTTGCGGTCCGCGTCGAGAATGCGGTCGACACGCTCCCAAATTTCCGCATCCGGCGTTTTCTTCGTCGCAAAATCCGCCAGGCCGTAGTCGCAGAGCATGCCCGCGAGGTAGCGCGCGGTATAGGCGCCGCGGCTAAAGCCGAAAATGAAGATCTTGTCGCCCGGAGCATATTCCTGCCCCAGCCAGCCGTAGGCGCTCTTTATATTCTTATCGAGTCCGTCGCCGAGCGTGCCGCCGAGGAAATGCTCGAAGATGTCGCCCTCGGCGCCGACGCCCGGGTGATAGTAGGTCTTCTGCCTGACGGCGATGTTGTCGGCCTCGGCGAGAGCGTTGTAAATTTTCACGACGTTGGTCGGACAGGGCAGGCCCTGATCGCGCTGGCCCGCCGTGTTCCAGGTGCCGTCGCAGCAAACTATGATGTTCGCCATTCTCCCCTCCAATATGAATTTTCGGATGAAGCCCAACTGAGCCCGGATGAGCCCCGCTTCGAGGTCAAGGATCGTCGAAATCGCCGCCTCTGACAAGGCGTGGCCGCTCGAAGCGCAGGCCCCCGCCTGCCTCAATTGTCGCCGCCCGCAAAACCCGGCATAGAGGCGCAATCGAAAATCGCGATGGAGAATGAGCGCCGATGGGTGGGCTGCTGCGCAAATTCCTGACCCAGTTCATCCGGGTGGGCAATCTCGAGGTCGAAACCGCTTCCGGCCAGAAATTTTCGGCGGGCGACGGCACGGGACCCGCGGTCGGCGTGCGCTTCATGGACGCCGGCGCCGAGCTCGGCCTGCTTCTCGACCCGGAATGCGCCTTTGGCGATCTCTTCACCGACGGCCGTCTCGTCGTGACCAAGGGCTCGATTTTTGATGCGCTGACGATCGGCACGCGCAACGTCAATTTCGCGCAGCCGCCCAAATGGATGCTGGCGCTGCAGCGCTTTCGCGCGGCGACGCGGCGCTTTTATCAGCGCAACACCCAGGCCATTTCCAAGAAGAACGCCGAGAGTCATTACGACATCGACGGCCGCATCTACGATCTCTTCCTCGACGCGGATAAGCAGTACTCCTGCGCCTATTTCGAGCATGAGGGTCAGAGCTTAGAGGAGGCGCAGCTCGCCAAGAAGCGGCATATCGCCGCAAAGCTCGCGATCGCGCCGGGCCAGACCGTTCTCGACATCGGCTGCGGCTGGGGGGGCTTAGGGCTCTATCTCGCCCGGAGCGCCGGCGCCAAAGTCACCGGCGTCACGCTTGCGAGCGAGCAGCTCCCGATCGCCCGCGCACGCGCGGAAAAGGCGGGGCTCGCCGACCAGGCGAAATTCGAGCTGACCGACTATCGCGACATTTCCTCGCGTTTTGATCGCGTCGTCTCGGTCGGCATGTTCGAGCATGTCGGCCTGCCGCATTACGACGAGTTCTTCCGCCGCGTTGCGGAACTCCTCACCGACGACGGCGTGGCGCTGCTGCATACGATCGGCAACACCGGCGTTCCCGTCCCGACCAACGCCTGGGTCGTCAAAAACATTTTTCCAGGCGGCTATATTCCGAGCCTGTCAGAAATCGTGCCCGCGATCGAGCGCGCCGGGCTGATGATCTCCGACATCGAAATCCTACGCATCCATTACGCCGAGACGCTGCGCTGCTGGCGCGAGCTCTTTCTCGCGCGGCGCGACGAGGCGAAGGCGATCATGGACGAGCGCTTCTGCCGCATGTGGGAGTTCTATCTCGCCATTTCCGAGGCGTCTTTCCGGCTCGGGATCACCGTGATCTTCCAGATCCAGCTCGTGAAGAAAGTGGACGCCCTACCGCTGACCCGCGACTACATCGGCGAGACCGAAAAGAATTTGCGCCAAAGCGAGAAGGCCGCGGTCACGTCCTGACGGGCCTTTGGCGAGGAAGGCCTGAGGCTAGTGGCAAGGATCGACACTTGGAACTCTGTTTTAGGCATCGAGTGGATCGGATGCCTGGGGCGGCGATGCGCCAGGCGCGGTCATCTGTTGGCTGGGTCAGCGAGCGAAGCGATCCTTCGCCATAGGATGAAGGTCGCCGTTCCATGGGACCTGTTTGCGGACATGATGCGGATGATCGCGGAACTGCGCCGGCCCTTTTACGTCCACTGCGTAAGGCGTTTAATCGTCACGCCTTCGCCGCAGACTAAGGGCCCGTGCAGGAATAATTGAATCGAAACGCGCGGCGACGGGATTCCGATTTTGCGGCGTCGATCGTATGAAGCGTCATGATCGACGAGGGATTGATTCGGCGACGCTTTGAATCGCTTTCGCCGCATCTGGACGAACGTCGCCGGCGGTTGTTCGCGGCGACGACGGTGCAGGAAATCGGTCGTGGCGGGATCGCGGCGGTGTCGCGGATCACCGGGATGGCGGCATCCACGATTGGACGCGGGCTAAAGGAGCTTTCGGCGCAAGCGCCGCCTTTGGCCGTGGGCCGGGTGCGACGGTCGGGCGCCGGCCGCAAGCCGCTGACGAAGAAAGATGCGACGCTCGTGCGCGACCTGCTCGCCCTCATCGCGCCAGACGAGCGCGGCGATCCGATGTCGCCTTTGCGCTGGACTTGCAAGAGCTTGCGCCGGCTGGCCGACGAGCTGAGGAAGCTCGGGCATAAGGTCAGCCATCGCATGGTCGGGAAGATCCTTAAGGAGCTGGGCTACAGCCTGCAAGCCAACAGCAAGACGCGCGAGGGCTCGGATCACGAGGATCGAGACGCGCAGTTTGCGCACCTCAATGAAAAGGTGAGCGCCGCGCTCGCCGCCAACGAGCCGGTGATCTCGGTCGACGCCAAGAAGAAGGAGCTCGTCGGCGACTTCAAGAACAATGGGCGCGAATGGCGCGCGAAGGGCTCGCCCGAGGAAGTTCGCGTTCATGATTTTCTGATCAAGGAGCTCGGGCGCGCGACACCCTACGGCGTTTACGATCTCGCGGACAACGCAGGCTGGGTGAGCGTCGGCATGAGCTGCGACACCGCGGCGTTTGCGGTTGCGACGATCAGAAGATGGTGGCTCGAGATTGGGCGGCTGCGCTATCCTGGCGCAACGCGTCTCGTCATCACGGCGGACGGCGGCGGATCGAATGGCTCACGCGTGCGCTTGTGGAAGCTGATGCTCCAGCGCCTCGCCGACGAACTCGGTCTCGCTATCGAGGTCCATCATTTTCCGCCCGGGACCAGCAAGTGGAACAAGATCGAGCACCGGCTGTTCTCCTTCATCAGCATGAACTGGCGCGCCACGCCGCTCGCCACCTATCAGGTGATCATCGACATGATCTCCTCGACAACGACGAAAACCGGGTTGAAGGTTCATTGCGAACTGGACGCCAACGAATACCAGAAAGGCGTAACCGTCTCCGATGAGCAAATGGCCGCCCTCAACATCGAGCGCGACCATTTTCACGGCGAGTGGAACTACACCATCAAGACAAGCAGCGACCGCTCAAATGAAGCGGTAATTTAGGCACAGGCTCTAAGGGGAGGTGCGTCGCGATGACGAGAACACAAGATTTCTTCTGCTCGACGAGGCCTTGATCGGCTGCGACACTGTGTCAGACTGCTCTGCGTCGCCTTAGCGTTGCCGATAATCCGAAGCGACACATATCGGATCTAGGTTTAAATAAGCATGGTATCCGGTGAAAGCCGGTGAAAAACTCCAAATGACAGAACAATGGCTTCCGGACTGGGAGCTAACCGGCGGAATCCCTGTTAAACAGCCCCAGCCCCGGCCCCAGGAGCGCTTCACCGAAACAATTCGGCTTTGTCGGAAGCCCAAGTTCAGGGCTGTTTTTCCTTACGGCTGGTGGCCAGCCGGAAAATGTCGTCTTAGCGTTTCGGGGGCGGCGGGCGCGCTTGCTGTCCGCCCTCTCCAATTCTCTTAACAAGCGCATTATAATAGTGGAGGATATAATGGCTAACCAGACGCCCTCACACCACTCTCCTACGGGAGGAGCTCTTCTCGCTCACGTTTCCGCGCTCAATTCAGCGCATGTCGAGAAGTTGCACGAACTCGGCATTTTCGACGCTGAGCAATTGCTCGGCGTCATCGCGGCCATGGGAGGCACGAAAGAACTTGCCGCGTCCACCGGCCTGACCGATCAAGAAATTTCAGCGCTCGTCGCCGGCGCGACATCCGCGCTGCCGGCGCATGTTGCTCAGCAATATACCGTCGCCGCCCACATTCTGAGGCCCTTGGGCGCCCTGGATCTGACCGACAAAAAAAAAGCTGAAATCAAGTCCCACCTCGGTAGCTTTCAAGACCGACTGACGGGCTTGGCCCCCGTCACGCTGCCTCCAAACGTCAACCACATCGCGGGAATGGAGCCGATCCAAAATCAAGGGGCTCGCGGTACGTGCGTCGGCTTTGGGTCAACTGCGTTGCATGAATATTTTGTCTTTGTTTCGAGCCATGCGAAAACAAAACTGTCGGAAGAGTACTTATACGACTTCTGTAAAAAGATCGACGGACAGCCCGGGGAGTGCGGCACTTGGCTCTTGGACGCAGTGAAAATTCTGATCCAGTACGGACAGTGCTTGGAGCAATTGCTCTCGTACAATCCAAATCTTCCTTGTAATCATAATGATGCGATTACGCTTGGAATGATGCAGAATGGGGCGAAATTCAGGAGTTCGCCGACATATTATTCCAATCCAAAGGATGTAAACGCCATGAAGGTGGCGCTCTCAGTGCGCGATTCAAATGTCGGCTTTTGCATACCGGTGTACAACAGTTGGTATAAAAGCCCGGCCGTCGACCAGACGGGGCAAATCACCATGCCGTTGAGCGGAGAACGGTCGGTTGGCGGACATTGCATGTGCCTGGTCGGCTACCAGGACAATAAAGCATATCCCGGGGGTGGGTACTTCATCCTGAGGAATTCTTGGGGCACATCTTGGGCATTAAAAAATCCGTACGGCGCGGGGTACGGTACAATCCCGTATGCGTACATCTCCGGGTACTGCAATGAGGCGGCTTCGTACTAAAGTATTCATGAAGTGAGTTCTATGCGGGCGGCGTTTGACACCGACGCCCGCATCTTTTCTTAGAAATTGTGGCGCACGTCTTTGTTTGAGCCCATCGGTTCGGGATTTCGCCGTTTTGCTTTTTGGCTAGGGTCAGCCATTTGGGGTCGAAGAACGGTCTCCGCAGACATCGGGCTCTGCCGATGTCGGCCAACATCAAATAGGGAGGATAATGTCATGGCGGTAAAAAGGGGACCAGTGAGAGGACCAGTGGGAGGCTCGAGGGGCGCTCGGCTCGCTCAACCGGCGGGGTTACACGGGAAGCAAGCGCAAGATCGCGCGTTATGGCTGGAAACCGGATCTGCCCGATCAACGCGATTATTCATATGCCGTTCCGCCGCATGTCGCGCGCGATATCGCGGCGAGCGTCGATCTTCGCGCGCAATGCCCCGCTGTTTGCAACCAAGGGCGCATCGGTAGTTGCACGGCCAACGCCATCGCCGGGGCGCTGGAGTTTGATTTGCTGAAGCAGGGGATGCGCGACTTCATGCCATCGCGGCTGTTCATCTACTACAATGAGCGGGCGATGGAAGGCACGGTGGGCAGCGACGCGGGCGCGCAGATCCGCGACGGCATAAAGAGCGTCGCGAGCCAGGGAGATTGCCCGGAAAGCTTGTGGACCTACGACGACGCGCCAGCGGACCCCAACACCAGCATTTTTCCGCCCAACGCCAAGGCGGCGACCGAGCCGACCGCGGACTGCTACGCCGCCGCCCGGCAATACGAGGTGCTACAGTATCAGTCGGTGGATCAAAATCTGGCGGATTTGAAGGGTTGCCTCGCCGATGGCTATCCGGTGGTCTTTGGCTTCACGGTTTACCCGAGCTTCGAGTCTGACGAAGTGGCTAAAACCGGCGACGTTCCCATGCCCAGCGGCTCGGAAGCGCCAACCGGCGGTCCCGCGGTGTTGGCGGTGGGCTACGACGACCAGGACCAATTGTTCATCTGCCGCAACTCCTGGGGGCCGGGATGGGGCGACGCCGGTTACTTATGCATTACGCCTATTTGCTCAATAACAACCTGTCTTCGGACTTCTGGAGGATCAGCGTGATCGGGGCGGGGAGTTATACCAACCCGCGCTGAGGCTGACTCACGCGGGGGATTCCCGAATCGGTTGGTTTCTGATTCGACATGGCGGACAGGAGGTTCGCCATGGCGGCTGCGATCGGTTTACGGGAAGACTTTGACGCAAAGGCTCTTCGGGCTCTGGCCAAGCGCGCGAAGGATGGGCCGCAGGCGCGACGCCTCTTGGCGCTGGCGGCAGTTTACGACGGCGCGACGCGTAGCGAGGCGGCCAAGATCGGCGGAGTGACGCTGCAGATCGTCCGCGACTGGGTCCTGCGCTTCAACGCCTTTGGCCCGGAGGGCCTCGTGGATCGCAAGGCGCCGGGACAGCCGTCGCTCCTCAACGATGAGCAGCGCGCCGCTTTGGTCCGCATCGTCGAGGTGGGCCCGACGCCGGCGATCCACGGCGTCGTGCGCTGGCGCATCGTCGACCTCTGCCAATGGCTGTTCGAGACGTTCCGCCTCAGCATCTCCGAGACGACGGTGAGCCGTGAGCTGCGCAAGATGGGCTATCGCAAGCTCTCCGCGCGCCCGCGCCACCATGCGCAAGCCGCGGGCGCGATCGAGGATTTTAAAAAAGTTTCCCGGAGCGCCTGGAGGAGATCGCCCGCCAGAAAGGCGTCGCGGCGCGCGACATAGAGATCTGGTTCGGCGACGAGGCGCGCGTCGGCCAGAAGAACAAGATCACCCGGCGCTGGGCGAAACGCGGCTCGCGCCCTTCGGCACCCAAGGATCAGCGCACGGCTTCGACCTACATCTTCGGCGCAATCTCCCCGAAAGACGGCAAGGGCGCCGCGCTCGTCCTGCCGAAGTGCGACACCTACGCGATGAACCTGCACCTGGCGGAAATCTCCGCGCGCGTCGCGCCCGGCGCCCACGCCGTGCTGATGCTCGATCAGGCCGGCTGGCACATGACCGCCAAGCTCGAAGTCCCCGAAAACATCACCATCTTGCCGCTGCCGGCCAAATGCCCCGAGCTCAATCCAACCGAGAACGTCTGGCAGTTCCTGCGCGACAACTGGCTGTCCAACCGCGTGTTCAGCTCCTACGACAACATCGTCGATCACTGCTGCGACGCCTGGAACAAGCTCGTCGATCAGCCCTGGCGCATCATGTCCATCGGACTGCGCGATTGGGCCCATGAGTTTTGATCACCGCGGGTTGGTATTAGTCGCGGCTTGGCGTGTTCGCGCGAGGGCCGAGCAGCCCGGTGTTCACGGCACCTTCACGTCGATGGCGACCGTGAATGTCTCGACGGCCCGCGGCTCCCAGCTTCGCCGGTATTCGATCTCCAAGCGCACGGCGCCCTCGCGCGCCGCGCGGAACCGCCAGACGTGCGCGCCGCCGGCGCCGACCGCCCCTTGCCGCGGCCCCGCGAAGGAGTCGTCCTCGACTTCAAGGATAGGGCCGACAGACGCGCTCAAGATCCAACGATATCCAGTGGTGGGGTTTTCGGAAAGCCGCAGTTCGAACGAGTCTCCAACCCGAAGCTCCACTTCGCCACCGTTATTCATGTTGTTGAGTTCGAGCATGACGGGCCGTCCCCAGGCTTGGGCCAAGAAGTCTCCGCCAAGTATAGCGCGCGCGTCATCCGGGCGACACCTTGAAGAAGCAACTTCGATCATCAACGCCGCGAACAGGAGCCTAGAGAACGATGCAAGACGTCCGTCATAGCCCATCCGTTTCTCCTCGCGCCGGCGCCGCTTTCGATCCCGCGACGGCCGTGCTTTACGCCCAACTCATCGAGACGGCCTATGCGATGTACGGCGCCAACCCAACCAATCCGACGCCACCGCCGCCATCAACGCTTTCAGGCGGGTATCGCTTCATCGCCTGGGTCCGAATGCAGGATTTCATCATCGAAAGTACTCCGCCGCAATTTTACGGCTAGTGGGTATCCCCTTCACTGACCTGAGGCTGCGGAATCGGTTGGATTTGTTGGTTTTCCTATGATGGAGCGGTAGGGCGCTGGGTCGATGGCGACGGCTTGCTCAACGAGTCTGTGGAACAGAAGGCCCCTGGCATTCGAGCGTCGGCGGTTGAAGCGGAAGGTGAACTCGTCGAGGTAGTAGTCGAGATGCTGGCGCTGAACGCCGCCCTGATGCGTGCCGAGGAGCCAGCGCTTCAAGAGCGAGGCGACCTTGTGCACGCGCGGCATGACCTCGTGCGCGGGATCGGAACCGGCGCTGATGACGCTGACCTTGTGCTTGTAGCCGGCTGCTTCGAGCCTGGCATAACCTCTCCAGCCATCGGTGTGGATGGTGGCTCCGGACACGACCGCGTTGCGAACGAAGGGCAGCAGGCTGTCCGCCGACACGTCCTCGATCCGGCGCAGTCGGATGCGGCCGATGCCCTGGGAGTGTCCGAAATTTTGTGTGCGGGGCCGGGTTGACCATCACGCTGTGACGAACCTTTCGTCGAACATGATGGCGAATTGCGTTTTGGCCTCGCACCATTCGCGCGGCGGCATTTTCCATTCTCCCGCGACTTGGCGCAAGACGAGATACAGCAGTTTCATCGCGGCGTCGTCGGTTGGAAAATGTCCGCGCGTCCGCACGGCGCGCCGCAGTTTTGCATTCAAGGATTCTATGGCGTTCGTGGTGTAGATGATCCGGCGCACCGCCTCGGGAAAGGCGAAAAAGGGAATGACCTGTTCCCAGTTTCGCCGCCAGCTCTGGGCGATCGAGGGATATTTCCTGCCCCAAGGACCGGCGTCGAAAGCGTCAAGGGCCTCTTTGCCGGCGTCGGCGTCTTTCGCCCGGTAGATTTTCTTCAGTTCGGCGGCGATAGCCCTGCGGTCTTTCCACGAGGCGAAGTCCATCGCGTTTCTAATGAGATGGACGATGCAGGTCTGCACGACCGTCTGTGGGAAAACCGCGTTGATCGCCTCCGGAAAGCCCTTCAAGCCGTCGACGACGGCGATAAGCACATCCTCGACGCCGCGGTTTTTCAGCTCGTTCATCACCCGCAGCCAGAATTTGGCGCCTTCCGAGGTTTCGATCCAAAGGCCCAGAATGTCCTTGGTTCCGTCCGGCGTGACGCCCAGCGCGACATAAACCGCCTTGTTGCGCACCAGGCCTTCGTCACGGATTTTGACGCGCAGCGCGTCGAAGAAAACCAGGGGATACATTGCCTCGAGCGGACGATTTTGCCATTCGGCGACCGTCTCCAGAACCGCGTCGGTGACCGTCGAGATCAGGTCCGGCGAGACCTCAAGTCCATAAAGTTCAAGCAGATGCCCCTGGATCTCGCGCACCGTCATGCCGCGCGCATACATCGACACGATCTTCTCGTCGAAGCCCGGAAAACGCCGCTGATAGCGCGCGATCAGCCTCGGATCGAAGCTCCCCTCCCGGTCGCGCGGAACCTTAATGTCGATTTTCGACGTCTCGGTCAGCACGGTCTTCTTCGAATAGCCGTTGCGGTGATTGGCTTTGCCCGCCGCCGCCTCGCCTTCAAGATGATCGTCCAGCTCGGCGTTGAGAACCCGTTCGGCCAGAGCTTTCTTCAGCTCGTCGAAAAGCCCGTCCTTGGAAAATACCTCCTTCGGATCGCGCCCCGAAAGAAGTTGGTCCAGTGTGTCCTTCTTGATCGCCATAGTCCGCCTCCAGCGGTGCTACTATGGCCCGGCACACAAAATTCCTGACAGTCCCGATGCCCTGGCCGCTCTCCTCGGCTGCAATCGCGACAATGGCTTTGCACTCGATCTCTCGGCCCCCTTTGTCCTTTTCCGGGCCGCCAACATAGGTTTCGTCGATCTCGACCGTTCCGCTGAGCGCGTCGCGGCCAGGCCGCACCATGGCCCGGCGCAGCTTGTGCAGCCAAGTCCAGGCCGTCTCATAGCTGCCGAGCCCAAGCGCCCGCTGCAGTCCGAGCGCGCTGACGCCGTTCTTCTGGCTCGTCACGAACCACATGGCCATGAACCAGGTCCGCAGCGGCTTGCGCGTGCCCTCGAAAATCGTCCCCGCGGTGAGCGACGTGCGCGCGTGACAGCTGCGGCAGCGAAGCAGTTTGTCCGACATCGCCCAAGGCGCGCCGCACATGCCGCAATGCGGGCAGACGAAGCCCTTCGGCCAGCGCACGCGTCGAATGTACTCCCGACACGCCTCATCGTCTCGGAACCACTCGTCGATCTCTTGGAACGTGCGAGGGTAATCGATACCGGCTACGGGATGCGAGTAACCGTCCATCCGCGCCAGATAGCACCCCGGTTGAGGTCAGTGAAGGGGATACCCACTTTACGGCTTTATCGCCCAAGGCGGAGCTAACCCAAACCAGTTCGTGCTGGCCATCCGAGGAACGCATGGCTGGGTTGAATGGTGGGATGACCTCAACGCAATCCAGCTCGTGCCGTTCAAGGATCCGGGAGGCGGGATGGTCGGCGCTGGATTCGCGCGCATTTACGATACGCTAGAGGTCGTGACGCCGCCAACCGCCGCCCTGGCCGAGGTTGCGCCGCGGTCGTTGAAATCGACCGGCGGCTTTTCTAGGCAGGTGTCGACCTTGTTGGCTAGGCACGCGGCGGCGGCGGGAAGCGAGAGTTTCGCGCCCTCGGCGTCGATCGCCGTAACGGGGCACAGCCTCGGCGCGGCGTTGGCGACTCTGTACGCCTTGGACAACGCGCTCACCGATCGCATCAAGAACCCAGCGATCTACACCTTCGCCTCCCCGCGCGTGGGCGACGCGAGCTTCGCCCACGCCTTCGAGGAGCTGGCCCTGACCTCCTGGCGCGTCGCCAATGTGCTGGACATCGTGCCGCGCGTGCCGCTCGGTTACACCCATGTTGACACGCTGCAAGAATATAATTCGCTGACAACGGCCTTGCCGACGCCGGCCTGTTGCCACTCGCTGGCGACCTATCTCAGCTTGATCGATCCGAGCCTAAAGACGGAGCCGGGCTGCCAATGGCCGAGCTTCAAGGCGCCCGCGCCGCTGGCGGCGGAGGCCGCCGCCCGTGTCGCGCCGCCGCCCGCCGCGGTCATCCAAACCATTCCGGCGGGTCCGGTGACCGTGAACATCACCATAAGCGTCGCTGCCCGAGAGTGAGCATTTCGAAAAGCAGCGGTGTATGCTCGGGGTCCAACAGCGGTCCAATGGCAGCCGCAAGCCAAGCTCGCGGTCGTGGGTTTCTCAGCGTCAGATTTTAATCCTTAGGCGTGAGCGAGGCGAAAAGCGAAAAGCGCACCGATCGATCAGGCGCAAGCGCGGCCGGGGCGGGCTTTATTTTCTCCGCCAAACCGCTTAACCAAAAACTCGGCCTTCGAAAAGCGCGACCGGGAAGCGGCGGCGAACGGCCCTGCCCTGGCGTCCCGCGCTTCTAGTGTTTTTCGGCGCAGTGGACTCCGGTTCGGCGCAAAAAACGCGTCAAAACAGCAATCTAGACCGGTTGCCGGTCCCTTTGGATCGGAATCCGGGTTATCGAAACGGAGAGAGACTTGACGGATAATCCTCAAGATAGAGAAAAACTCGTCAACGAAATCATAGATGTCGTCGCCGCCGAAGGGATGATCGATCGCTCCAAGGTCACGCCGGACGCGACGATCGAGAGCTTGGACCTCAAGTCTGTCGACATCGTCATGATCCTCACGGCGCTCGAGGAAAAGTTCAACGTCTACATCCCGATGGACGGCACGCTGCAAGAGGCCAAGGACGTCAAAAGCCTGATCAACGCCCTCGCCGATCTGATCGTCAAGGAAAGGGAGAAGCGCTGAGATGACCGCCGCGACAGTGAGCGGCGGACGCACGGCGAAGGGGCCGGGCGAAGCCTCAACGCGCGCGCGCGAATTCCCGCGCATCGTGATCTCCGGCATGGGAGCGGTTTCGGCGGCGGGTCTCGGGGTCGAGGCGCTCTGGCGAGCGGCCCGTGAGGGAAATTCGCAGGTTCGCGAGCTGAGCTTGAAGCGGCCCTACGACGGACGCATCAAGACCGCGGCGCAGGTTCCGAATTTCAAGGCGGCCGATCATGTGGAAGAGGCGCTTCTTCCGCTCTGCGATCCCTTCACGGCCTTCGCGATCGCCGCCGCGGACCAGGCGATGGCGCATGCCGGCTTCGGCAAGAAGGATCTCGCCGGCCCGCGCACGGCGCTGCTGCTCGGCACCGGCATCGGCGGCGCCGAAACCATCGACAACGGGCTCTTCACCTATTACCGCGAGTCGAGCCGCATGGATCCGCTGTCGATCCCGAAGCTCATCCCGAGCGCGGCGCCGACGACGCTCGGCATTCGCTTCTCGGTTCTGGGTCCGACCTTTTCCATTTGCAGCGCCTGCTCCTCGGCGACGCAGGCGATCGGCCTCGGATTGCAGATGATCCGTTTCGGACTGGTCGACAGGGCGATCGTCGGCGGGACCGAGGCTTGCGTGATCAATGGTCCCATGAAAGCCTGGGAAGCGCTGCGCGTCATGACGCCCGATCGCTGCCGGCCGTTCTCGAAAGGCCGCAACGGCATGACGCTCGGCGAAGGCGCCGCGATGTTCGTTCTGGAGACCGCCGAGTCGGCGAAGGCGCGCGGCCATCGTCCCCTCTGCGAGCTCAAGGGATACGGCACGACGAGCGACGCCAAGGACCCCGTGCGCCCCGATCTCGCCGGCGTCACCAGCGCAATCGCGACCGCGCTCGAGGACGCCCAAACGGCGCCCGAGGAGATCGACTACATCAATGCGCATGGCACGGCGACGCACGCCAACGACATCACCGAGTCGGAAGCCATTCTGAACGTCTTCGGCGCGGAGCGGGGGAGGAGGATTCCCGTCACTTCGACGAAGCCCATCCACGGTCACGCGCTTGGCGCGAGCGGCGGCCTCGAGCTCGCGATCACGATCAACGCGATGCGCGATTCGCTCATTCCACCGACGATCAACTTCCTCGAGCCGGACGAGCGCTGCCCGGTCGACGCCGTGCCCAATGTCGCGCGCGAAGCGCAAATCCGCGCGGCCATGTCCAACTCCTTCGCTTTCGGCGGCATCAACGCCGTGCTCGTGTTGAGAGCCTTGGACGATGAGTTCTAAAGGCATGCCGGTCGACTTCGGTCCGCCGATGGAAGTCGTCGTCGACGCGGGCCTTGCGGAAGATTTCGCGCGCGAGACGAGCGTCAGGCTTGAGGGCGACGCAGCGCCCCTGGCCTACCCGGCCCTATGGCTGGCGCAGCCTCGGCTGCGCGATCGGATTGCGCAGATCTGCGCCGAGGCCGACGCGCTGCCGGTTCATGAATCGCAGCGCTTCGACTATGCGGCGCCGCTGCGTCAGGGCGTCCGCTATCTCCTCGCCATTGCCGCGCGGCGCGAGGCTGAGCCTTCCCGTCTCGTGCTCGACGCGACGCTCTCCGATCTCCAAGGCGCGGCGGTTGGCCGCGTCGAGACGGTGCTGAGACTGGTTTCCCGCGCGGACCTGCCGAAGAAAGGCGAGGCATGAGCGAGGCGAGGGCGCTTCCGCAGGTCGGCGAACGCCTTCCGCCTCTGGAGATCGGACCCTTCGACTCTCAAGCGCTGGCGCGCTACGCGGAGGTCTCCGGCGACGACAATCCGCTGCATCTCGACGACGCGCTCGCGCAAAGCCTCGGGTTCGCCGCGCCGCCCGTTCATGGGATGAAGCTTCTCGCGGCCTTCGAGACCCTGCTCAAATCCTGGCGCAGCGACTTAACTGTCGCCTCTCTCGGCGGAACCTTCGTGCAGCCGGTGCTGCGGGGGGAAAAGGCGACGCTCACGGGTCGCGTGCTGCGCGCCTCCGAAGCGGATGGAGTCTTCGTGCGTCTTTATGCGCATGGGCCGGGCCGAGCGCCCGCGATCATCGCGGATGCGACGTTGCGGCCGCGGCCGCCAGGGAGTGAAGGCCGATGAAGGGGAAACATGTGCTCATCACGGGCGCCTCGAGCGGCATCGGACGCGCGCTCGCCGTGCGCTATGCGCAAGAGGGCGCTCGGCTGGAGCTTTTTGGGCGCAACGAAGCGCGGCTTCGCGAGGCCGCCGAGGCCTGCCGCGCGGCGGGCGGCGCCGCCGAAATCCACGTCGCCGACGTGCGCGATCGCGAAGCCATGCGCGCGGCGGTCGCCAAGGCCCTGGAAGCGGGGCCGCTCGACGTCGTCGTCGCCAACGCCGGCGTCGCCAGCGGTCCGGCGCCGGACCAGCCGCTCGAGCCCGAAGAAACCGTGCGCGCGGTTTTCTCGATCAATCTCTTCGGCCAGCTCAACACGATCGAGCCGGCGATTCCCTCGCTCGTCGCCCGCGGCGCGGGCGTCATCGCTCTCGTGGGCTCTATGATGGGGTTGCGGGCCCTACCCTTTTCGCCCACCTATTGCGCGAGCAAGGCCGCGCTTCACAGCTACGCGACTTCTCTGCGAGCCAAGCTCGCGCCGCATGGAGTCGACCTGAGCCTCATCGTGCCGGGTTGGGTGGACACGCCAATGTCGCAGCGGACAACGGCCTGGAAGGCGAGCATGATCACCGACGCCGAGGCAGCGGACATCGTCTGGCGAGGCCTTGAAAAACACCGCCCAATTATCGCTTTTCCGCGCTATATGTATTGGGCGCTGCGAATCATCGAGTTGCTGCCGCCGCGCCTCGTCGATTTCTTCGTGCTGCGTTTTTCCGCAAGGGTGCCGGAAACGATCGAGAGAGAGACCGCTTAATGCCCTCAGCGCCGGAGACCGCGCAATGGGCCGCCGCCCTGTACTGGACGGCGTCGTTCCTGCTGCTGCTTCTCTCGACGCTCGCCGCGCTGCTGCAGCCGTGGATCGCGTCGCGGCGGGCGAAGCGCAAGGATCAGCCGCCCGTCTCCATCGCGCTTCCGGTGAAGCTTCTCGAGAATTGTTTCGAACGCGCCCAGGAATTGGCCTTCGCACAGCAATATCCGTCTTTCGAGGTCGTCGCTTCCTCGACAGAACCCGACTCCGACGCCGCTCGAGCGATGCGCGCCATCTTTGCGCGTCATCCGGAGCGGCCGACGCGCTTTCTAGGCTCGACGGCGAAGATCGCCGCCAGCCCGAAGGTCGACAATCTTGTCGCGCCTTTCACCGAGGCCGCCTACGACACGATCTTCATGAAGGACGCCAATGTCGTTCTCAGGCCGGATGATCTCGCCGAGCACATGCGTCAGCTCGGACCCGGCGTCGGCCTCGTCTGCGCCATCCCCTATTGCGCGCACACCCCCAATTTCGCCGCGCAGATCGAGGCCTCGATCGTGAACGGTCCGCATGCGCGCATGCTCTATCTCGCCTCCTGTCTCGGTCAGGGCTATGGCGTCGGCAAGATCATGCTGTTTCGTCGCGGCGACTTTCTGCGGGCGGGCGGCTTCTCCGCAATTTCCCATACGGTCGGCGAGGACAACGCCTTCGGCCATGCGCTCGCGCGCATCGGGTTGCGCACAGTGTTCTCGCATAAAGCGGTGAGACAGGATCTCGGCCGGCGATCTTTCGCTGAGGTCTATCATCGCCAGCTGCGATGGAGCGTGATTCGGCGCGGCGACGCGCTGTTGTCATTCCTGCTGGAGCCCTTCTGTCAGGCCGCTCCCGCGATCGTCGCCTCCGCGGTCGCGGCTCCGCTTGCGGGAGTAGGCCCATTGCAAGCCGCCGCCGCGACATTTATGCTTTGGCTCGTGATCGAATGCCTGTTGAGCTCCGCCAAAGGCTGGAGCCTGACATGGGGGGCGCCGCTGATTTTGGCTGGACGCGAGATTGTCATGCTGACGGTCTGGCTTCACGCCTGGACCACCAGCCGGGTCGTCTGGGCGAAAGAGAGTTTCGGAGCATGGGCGGATGCGTCGTCCCGCAAGCCCCAGGCTTCGGAAGCTTCGGCCATGGCGGCGAGAGAAGAGGGGTAGGGCTTAGGTGCTCGATCTTTTGACTTTCCTGGTGGATGCGGTTGTAGCCCTCTGCGGGCTTACGCTCATCGCAATCGGGCTCGGCTTCTTCTTGATCATCGGCAGATTCCTCCTCGACGAGCTGCGCGGGCTGCGCGATCCGGCCCCCCTAGCGCTCCCCGACGACGAGCTGCCGCATGTGCTCTTGCAGATTCCGGTGTTCAACGAGCCTCTCGTCACCGAGCAGGCGCTGCGCTGCACCGCTCAGCTCGACTGGCCGAAGGACAGGCTTCGCATCCAGCTTCTGGATGATTCGACCGACGACACGCCGCTTCGCGCCGCCGCGGTCGCCGCCGAGCTGCGCGCCCAGGGCGTCGACGTCGAACACGTGCGCAGACCGAACCGCGAGGGATTCAAGGCCGGCGCCTGCGCCTATGGGCTCACGCTCTGCGACGCGCCCTTCGTCGCCATGCTGGACGCCGATTTCCGCCCGCCGCCGAACTGGCTGAAGGCCGCGGTGCCGCTGCTCGTCAAGGACGCGACGGCCGGCTTCGCGCAGTCGCGGTGCGAATTCGTCAATTACGAGAAAAACTGGCTCACGCGCGCGCAGGGCCTCATCCAGGACGGCCATTTTCTCGTCGAGCAGCGCACCCGCGCCCGCGCGGGCTGGCTGTTCCAGTTCAACGGCACGGGCGGAATCTGGCGCCGCGCGACGATCGATTGCGCGGGCGGCTGGTCCGACTATTCGCTCGCCGAGGACCTCGACCTCACCGTGCGCGCCGCTCTCGACGGCTGGCACGGGGTTTTCGTCTCCGAGCCCGCGATTCCCGGCCAGGTGCCGGAAGGCATCCGCGACTTCCGCCGCCAGCAGCGGCGCTGGTCGAACGGATTCGTGCAAGTCGCCCAGCGCACGCTGGCGCCGCTCTGGAGCGCGCCCTGGACGCTGACCCAGCGCATCGCGGCCGTGACGCTGATCAGCCATCAGATCTTCTTTCCGGCGGCGGCGATCGGCGTGATCGCCTTCCTGGTCGGCGTCGGCTTGCACGGGTCTCCCGCGCCTTACGCGCTGCTGCTAGAGATCATCGGCGTCATGATCATGGTCATCGCGCTCGGCATGACGCTGCCGTCGTACCTCGCTCTGAAGCGCGGCTCGCTCGCGGACTATCTGAAGACGGTCGTCTCGATCCCGCCGCTCATGGTCTATCTCGCCTTCTCGAACGGCGCGAAGGTCGTGCAGACCCTGCGCGGGCGGCGCTCGCACTTCAAGCGCACGCCGAAGGTCGAGCATGTGGACGTCGCGCCCCTCGACATCGACGCAGAAGCCTGACGCCGTGCGGGGGCGCGTCTCGACGCTGACTTGTCCGTCCTGCGGCTTTCGAGAAGCGCTGACGATGCCCGAAGACGCATGCGTCGTTCGCCACGCCTGCGCGTCCTGCGGGGCTGAATTGCGGCCCAAGCCTGGCGACTGCTGCGTCTTCTGCTCCTGGGGCGACGTTCCCTGTCCGCCGAAGCAGCAAGGCGGCGACTGCTGCGCGCCGCCCTCCCCCGGCTCCTGCGCCGCGTAAGGCCTAAGCCGTCGCTTTAGCCGCGCCGCGACGCTCGGGAACGAGGTCGAAGCGCGTGCGAAACAGCGTGTCGCAAATGTTCGAAGAGCCGAAGCCGTCCGAGAAGGACACATTGCCGCGCGAATGGTGCGCCGCATGAGCTTCGCTCGAAATCATCCTGGCCAAAGCAAGCTTAAGGCGGCCCGGGGCTCGCCCGTCCGCGGGCTCGCGCAAAGCGGGAGCGAAGTCATAGCCCGAGTGCTCGTAGAGTCCGCCAAAGGCGCCGGCTGTGACGACCAGCGAATGGACCAGAAAATTGGAGCCGAGCGGCGCGAAGGCGAGCGGGATCAGATAGGGACAGACGATCTCCAGGAAGAAATCGGCGACGCTCATGTAGCAGGCGCTGATGCCGAGGCTGCCGATCGTCGAGTGATGCAGGGAGTGGCCGAGTCGGCGCATCATATCCGGGCGATGTAGAATAAAGCGATGCGCAACATATTGTAAAACGTCATGGCCCACGGTCATGAAGGCGACGCTCGCCAGAAAGACCGGGAGCGAGACCGTCGGCGAGCCGACGTAGGCGAGACCGGCCCACTGCATGAGCAGCATCGCCGGCAGCAGGATGAAAATCTGATTCGCAAGCACGCGGGGCAGCAAATCGAAATAACTCATGCGCTCCATGCGCTTGAATTTGAAGCGCTGGAGGCGCCCGCTGCGATCCAGCCATTCAAACCACAGGCCGAGGCCATGATAGGCAAGCATCTGGACGACCCAGATCTGCGCCGATAGCGGCGCCCAGGAGAGGAGCGAATCCACCATGACCCTAACCTTTGACTGAGCCATTGCGTTGCATGATTCCTATATTACCGAAGGCCTGCGCGAATGCATAGATTTGGCCTGGCGTTTTCACTGCACGGGATCCGGCCCAGCCGCGCGGCGGACGCTCGGGTTCGCGTTGAGAGCGATAGCCCTGGATTTTGCATGGCGGCTGGAGCAGATAGCGGGTTGTGGAAAAAACCTGACGAGAGCGAATTCGCAAAAGCTGACAGACTTTTGTGATCGGAATTCGCTCCCGCTTTCTGACACGGCGTTCTTTTGCTCGAACGAACTCTTTCGAGCGGAAAGCGCGCAAAGGAGCGAGAAGCGTGGCGACGGAAGACGACGTGTTGCAAGCCCTCGAAAAAACGCCCGGTCCGGACGGGAAGCCGCTTTCGCAAGCGGTCAGCGGCGTCAATCTCGCGGGGGCCAAGGCCTTCGTCTCGCTCGCCGGCGACCCCGCGCGCCCCAAGGAATGGGAGGCCGCCCGCCTCGCCGCGCAGGAGACGATCGGCCGCGTCGCCGGGATCGAGCGCGCCGTCGTGACGCTCACCGCGGAGCATAAGCCCGCCCCTCAGGCGCCTCGCCGGCCCTCCCTCGCCGCGCTCGATCGCGTGCGATTTATCGTCGCAGTCGCTTCGGGCAAAGGCGGCGTCGGCAAATCGACGACCTCGGTCAATCTCGCGCTCGGCCTCGCGGCGCAAGGATGGAGGATCGGCCTCCTCGACGCCGACATTTACGGGCCCTCGGCGCCGCGGCTCCTTGGCCTCACCGGCAAACCCGGAGTCGCCGGGAACAAGCTCCTACCGATGCAGGCCTTTGGCCTGAAGGCCATGTCGATCGGCTTTCTCGTCAACGAGAACGAGGCGATGATCTGGCGCGGGCCGATGGCGACGCAGGCGCTGACGCAGATGCTCGGCGAAGTCCTTTGGGGCGAGCTCGACGCGCTCATCGTCGACATGCCGCCCGGCACGGGCGACGTGCAGCTCACCATGGCGCAGCAGGTTCCGCTCGCCGGCGCCGTCATCGTCTCGACGCCGCAGGACCTCGCGCTGATCGACGCGCGCCGGGCGGTCTCGATGTTCCGCAAGGTTGAGATCCCCGTGCTCGGGATCGTCGAGAACATGAGCTATTTCGTCTGCCCGCACTGCGGCGAGCGCTCGGACATTTTCGCGCATGGCGGCGCGCGGCGCGACGCGGAGGCCTTGGGCGTTCCTTTCCTCGGCGAGATACCGCTCGAGGCGAAAATCCGCGAGACCTCGGATTCCGGCCGGCCGGTCGTCGCCACCGACCCGCAAGGCCCGCAGGCCGCAGCCTATCTCAACCTCGCGGCCAAGGTGAAGACGCTGCTCGAGACGCAAGCCCGCCGCGCTCCGCCGCGTATTGTCGCCAACTGACGGCGATGCGCGACGCTGCTTCGGGCGGCGACTCAGGGAGGCCTGCAAATGGACACTGTCGCAAGGTCTTATTTCGATCTAGAAAAGATTAACGAAAACTACAAGCTCGTCATAGACGATTTCGAAAGGATAAACACGGTCATTTATTGCAAAAGAGACATTTTTGATAGCGCCATGGCGCGAAATCTCCTGTACGCTTACAACCACATTAATAATCACTTAGCGTCGAATCCGGGGCGCGTCATGCTATCCTGGAAAGATATACTTGAGCTCAACCTGATCGTGCACCTGGGAACGAGCACCGAGTTGCGTCGGCAATATTATAAATTCATCAAACATACGGAGGAGCGCTTCGAGACGGGGTTCCCGTCGCTTATGCAATGGTATGAGCGCCACGAACACAGCGAGGATGACCCCTACAAGATTGCTGCGGGGCTGTATGTGAGAATTTTGGCTCAACCGCAGCTATTCGTCGAAGGGAATCACCGAACGGGAGCCTTGATCGCGAATTATTATCTATTGCTCAAGTCGCAGGAACCTTTCGTCATGACCCCGGCCAACGCAGTGGAGTTCCTGAATCTGGCTTCCGATGTGAAGTTTAAGAGCAATGACATCCGCTCCAAATTCAAACGCGCCATCGGTTGGCGCGACGAGTTGGCGAGGATGCGGGCTTTTTTGAAAGAGAACGCCCGCCCTTTCACAACGGGCGTCATCCCGAAATGGACGCTTGGCGATTACGAGCTGCGAGAGGCTGAAGACGTGCTGAAATCGATCCGCAAACGCCGATCGCGCCGCCAAGACGAGGACGCAGCTCAGGGCTCAGCCGCGCCGAAGACTGTTGCGGGCTAACGGAGGGGTTTGACCCACCCGTCGCGCTTCGCGCTCCGCCCTCCCCGTAAAAGAAGGGATTTCCTGCATCGACTTCGCCGCCTGCTTTCGCATCCCGGCGGGCTGAATCTGCGGATCGGATTTTAACCGGACAGCCGTGGAGTTTACCGCGAGCTGATCTTTCTCGCCGACGCAGGGGAAAGGATCGCCAGCCAGACATTCGGGTCTTCCTGCGACTGGCGCTTCAGGAAGTGATAGCCCGTCTCGTCCCAGGACAAAATGTCGTCGGTGAGGTTGTCCAAGATGAAATCGCCCTTGTCCGTGCGCACGGTCAAGATCGTATGGCCCATGTTGTGATGATCCTTGACGATCGTCATCAGCAAAGCCTGACGCGGAACGCCGCTCTCGATCAACTGCCGGCGCTTTTCGAGGGCGTAAATCTTGCAGTCGCCCTTTCCGTCCGCCGGATAATCCCAGTGATCCGCGATCGTTCCCCAGTGCTCGAGGTTTGAAATCGGTTCGATAGACGCATTGACCTCAGCGTTTGTTTTCTCCAGCAGCTTCCATGTCTTTGCAGTCAGCGCAACGTTTTGCGCCGGCAGAACGGGCTGGTCGCATTCCTGCGGCTGCCGGGAGCAAAAATCCATCCAGCCATAGGGAACCGAGGCTTCCTCACCCACCGCCGCAAAGCTCGCTCTGAACGTCGCCGCCGAGAGCGCATGAGTCTGAAGAGCGAAGGCCAAAAGGCCGAAGAGAACCAGGAACCCGGCTCTCAGCGAGCCAGTGAACGCCTCTGCGGGCATTTTGGAGAGCCTCGCATAGCCAACGCGTTCCACAACCGCCTCCTGCGCGAAAACCGGGCAGGCTTAAATCGTAAATGAAATCTTAACGGGGTCTAGCCGAAGCTTAAGAAATAGTTAACGCCGCTCGTGAAACGCTCAAGCAAGCTTGTCTGCATCACAGCCGCCCCGCCATTGAACGCCGATTGACCCGCTCCATCCTACGTGTTGACCCAGAACGCCTCAACGAGGCGAACAGCTTGGGCGCCGCCATTGTCTAGAGCCTCGTTCCAGGTGGAGTCAGAGCGTCCGGCACATGTCGCTTAATCCATCGTCGGGATCGACCCGACAGACAATGGCTAAGCGGAGGTGAGCTCGATGACGCGAGTCGCCATGATTACGGGAGCCAGCCGGGGCATCGGCGCGGCGACCGCATTGGTTCTAGCCAAACGCGGGTTCCGGGTGGTGGTCAACCATCGCGCCAGCGCGCCACAAGCTGAGGAGGTGGTCACGGCCATCGCGGCGGCCGGCGGCGAAGCCGTGGCGATCAAAGCCGATGTCACCGTGTCCGACGACGTCACCGCCATGGTGGGCGAAATCGCTCATCGGTGGGGCGGCGTGGACGTGCTCGTCAGCAACGCATTGATACCTTATGCACTCACGTCGTTCGCCGAGCTGACCTGGGAACAGCTCGGCGGAAAGCTGGACCGCGAGCTGCACGCCGCGTTCCTGCTGACGAAAGCCGTTGTCCCGGGGATGATTTCCCGCGGCTACGGTCGTTTGATTTATCTCAGCACGACATTGTCCCGCTGGCCTCGCGATCGCATGATCGCGCTCGGCGTCTCCAAGGCGGCGTTGGATCAGTTCGTGCGCTACATCGCCTTGGAGCTGGCGCCGCACGGGATCACCGCCAACCTGGTCTCGCCGGCGACAGTCGAGGGAACGACGATGTCCCAGCATTTGACGCGGGAGCGGATGCAAGAGTTCGCTGCGGCCGTTCCGATGCGGCGGCTCGTCCGTCCCGAGGATGTGGCCATGGCGGTGGCGTTCCTGGCGAGCGACGACTCCGGTTTCACCACCGGCCACTCTCTTCCGGTCAACGGGGGCCTGGCAATGGACTGAGCGCAACCGGCTCGCGGCTGGGATACGGGGCGACACCGATGCACACGATAGATTTGAGCTATCTCGGGCGGGGTCTCCACGAGGAACTGATCGCCTATGTGGCCGACCAGGAGGGCTACTACACGGATGAAGGCGTCCACGTCGCCATCCGCGATGGGATCAGCTGGAAAACGGAGCGTCTGCGAGCCGGCGCGGCGATCGGTCTGGGCCGGACCCTGTTGTCGCGGCTGACCGACGGCATCGATTGGAAAGCCCTCTGCGTCAACACCGATCGTCCGCTGTTCTGGTTCCTCGGCGGCGCCGAGGTGAAATCCATGGAGGATCTTCGTGGGCGCCGCCTGGCGGTCCACGCCGCCCACAGGGAGTGTCCGAAATTTTGTGTGGGGGCCGGGTTGACCATCACGCTGTGACGAACCTTTCGTCGAACATGATGGCGAATTGGGTTTTGGCCTCGCACCATTCGCGCGGCGGCATTTTCCATTCTCCCGCGACTTGGCGCAAGACGAGATACAGCAGTTTCATCGCGGCGTCGTCGGTTGGAAAATGTCCGCGCGTCCGCACGGCGCGCCGCAGTTTTGCATTCAAGGATTCTATGGCGTTCGTGGTGTAGATGATCCGGCGCACCGCCTCGGGAAAGGCGAAAAAGGGAATGACCTGTTCCCAGTTTCGCCGCCAGCTCTGGGCGATCGAGGGATATTTCCTGCCCCAAGGACCGGCATCGAAAGCGTCAAGGGCCTCTTTGCCGGCGTCGGCGTCTTTCGCCCGGTAGATTTTCTTCAGTTCGGCGGCGATAGCCCTGCGGTCTTTCCACGAGGCGAAGTCCATCGCGTTTCTAATGAGATGGACGATGCAGGTCTGTACGACCGTCTGCGGGAAAACCGCGTTGATCGCCTCCGGAAAGCCCTTCAAGCCGTCGACGACGGCGATAAGCACATCCTCGACGCCGCGGTTTTTCAACTCGTTCATCACCCGCAGCCAGAATTTGGCGCCTTCCGAGGTTTCGATCCAAAGGCCCAGAATATCCTTGGTTCCGTCCGGCGTGACGCCCAGCGCGACATAAACCGCCTTGTTGCGCACCAGGCCTTCGTCACGGATTTTGACGCGCAGCACGTCGAAGAAAACCAGGGGATACATTGCCTCGAGCGGACGATTTTGCCATTCGGCGACCGTCTCCAGAACCGCGTCGGTGACCGTCGAGATCAGGTCCGGCGAGACCTCAAGTCCATAAAGTTCAAGCAGATGCCCCTGGATCTCGCGCACCGTCATGCCGCGCGCATACATCGACACGATCTTCTCGTCGAAGCCCGGAAAACGCCGCTGATAGCGCGCGATCAGCTTCGGATCGAAGCTCCCCTCCCGGTCGCGCGGAACCTTAATGTCGATTTTCGACGTCTCGGTCAGTACGGTCTTCTTCGAATAGCCGTTGCGGTGATTGGCTTTGCCCGCCGCAGCCTCGCCTTCAAGATGATCGTCCAGCTCGGCGTTGAGAACACGTTCGGCCAGAGCTTTTTTCAGCTCGTCGAAAAGCCCGTCCTTGGAAAATACGTCCTTCGGATCGCGCCCCGAAAGAAGTTGGTCCAGTGTGTCCTTCTTGATCGCCATAGTCCGCCTCCAGCGGTGCTACTATGGCCCGGCACACAAGATTCCTGACAGTCCCCGCCCACACGGCGCCAGGTTGTTTCGCTCGGATCGTCTTGCGAAAACATGGCCTGGACCCCGACCGCGATCTGAAGTGTATCGCGCGTGTTCCGGGCGACTATCAGATGGACCTGCGGCGCCTTCGGGACGGCTCCCTCGACGCCGCCTATGTCGGCAGCACGCTTTCACCCGAACAGGTCGCAGCCGAGGAGGGCTTTTCGGTGCTGGCCTGGGTCGGCGACCACTTTCAAATCCCCACCGTGGGAATCGCCGTGGATTCCGCTCGCATCCCGCTCGACGACCCGGCGCTGCAGGCGCTGGTGCGCGCCAACCGGCGGGCCCTTCTCGCGATCGCCGAGCAACCCCGTTTGGCCCTCCACTACATCGGCGCCTTTCTCGGCCGGGTGACCAGCGAGGAAGGATTCGTCGAAAACGCCGTCGCTCCCGGATCGCTGATCGTCACCGACGACTGGAGCGGCTATGCCGGCCTTCGCAAGCGCGGCTTCGACCACCACGCGATTGCCGAATGCGGAGACCCAGAGATCGCAGAGGAATTCCTGCCGATCATCCACTTGGTCTTCGCCAATCTGAAGACCTGGATCAACGGCGTCCATCACGGGGTCAGCGCCAAGCATCTACAAGCCTACCTCAACGAGTTCACCTTTCAATTCAATCGGCGCTTCTATCCCTTCAACGCGTTCCGCTCGCTGCTCGGAATAGCGGGTGGCGCGGTCGCGCCAACCTTCGACGGGCTTTACTCCGGGGAATGGGCGCACCCCACATTTAGTGGGTGTGGGTAACAACCGGACAGGCAAGCATCCAAGTTCAGGAATGAGAGACAATGTGTAGCGAGCACTGATTCCGGTCCATTGCGTTGCCCTTGAATTCGCCTGAACCATGCTCCAAACACGGTCGAATCTGTATGCTCAATTAGGCTGACCCGTTTAGTTAGTTTAGCACACGCATTCAAGGCAGCCAACAGTGACTCCTCGGCGTTTCTCGTTTGAAATAACATTTCCCGGAAAGACGTGATTTGAAGCTGCTCCATTGGCATTCCGTGAGATAGCATGTAGCTGAACAGTCTTGTTAAACAATCCTGCCACTCAATAAGCTGTTCAGGTCGTAACTCCATTTCTTTCAGGATAAAGTCGTAAAGGTATTTAGACATCGCGCTCGGTCCACATAAATGAGCCCAGTGCTTCAGCGCCTCTCGCTCGTCCCAACCTTCGTCAAGGCTGCGATAACGTCGCTCTAGTTCGCGATGGATTCTCTCAATTGCCCGAACGATCCGGCGAGCCGTGAGATATTCCCCGAAACTCTTGTGGGTGAAAACAAAAGTTGGATCACCGCTCGGACGTTGCCCGTATTGCCGGAAAAAGAACGCAGCAAGCAATCTTGTTACGCCAGCCTTGGCCCCGTCTTGAAACACATCGAGCAGACCTCCTAAGCCACTCGCGCGGCAATGGTCTTCGATCTCACGTACGGTCGTCGTCCGCCCGTCGCCGTGCCAAGCCGCTAAGCCGATCTCCTCAAGCACGCGGCAAAATTCGTCGGGCCTCATGTGTCTGATTGGCCCGTAAGACCGGCGCTTTTCATAACCCCGTTCGTGCACGGCGGCGAGCAAATCCGCATAAACCGCGTTGAGATTGACGTCCTTGGTGAAGTCCAGCCTTCCGCGAGTGAAGCTCAGCGCAACCAGATAGTTGAGAAGAGGTTTGGCAGTAATTTCTGTTAAATCCTCCCTGTTTAGTTCGGCGGGAAGACCTTTATATCCCGCGCCTGTTAGCTCACCATACTTGGTCCACCAATCCTGCCGGTAATCGTGCTTCAGTAATTTATTAGAATCGAGGCGCTCTTCACTTTCCTCGTCAAGATACCTGTCGTGCCTACGCCCAAGAGGCTGAAAATATAAAAGCAAGGTGAGTATTTGGCGTGGGCGGCGAAACTCCGACTCGTTTTCCTGAACTACCAACTCCCGGCCGCTGATCAGGACGCGAAGCATAATTCTCTGGGCGTTGCGCCGCTCCACCGTCCGTTCAACTTCACGCACGAAGGCTCTTGCAGTCTCGGCTGCCGCCTTCCCCTGGCTAGCCAATTCGTCTAGGCCATCAAAGATAATAAGTAAGTCGGGCTCTGGAGATTCGGGGTCCAAAGGATTTTGTGCCAGCACTCCTTCATCGCGGACAAAGCGCCCCACCTCGTCAATCAAGTCCCGGGAGGGATCGATCAAATGCAAAGGCACAAACAATACCTTGTGCTTTCCTTCTTCCGAGACTTTGGCTGCAAACATCCGAGCGAACGATGATTTGCCGCTGCCGGGTCCGCCACTGATGACGCGGATCAAACCTTGCAGTGACGCTCCTTTTAGCCACTGATGTAATTCTGTTTCCAAAGAGACTACGACCGATCCGCGAGTTCGACCCGTTCGCGTCATTTCATCGCTCAGCATATGTTTCGCTGGTTCCTTGGCATAGGTAGCGTTCAAAGGGACATACATTTGTCTGAGGCTGAACGGCTCATCAAAGACGCTTTCTTCAACACGATGTCGAAGCATCGCCCCGTATTCTTTCCAAGCCCATTCGCGGTCGCAGGCTTAGCAAAGGGCGTCTCCAGCGCCTCGAGAATGGAGCGGTAGGATTTGGCGTTGCGCCGCCATTCCTTGTGCAGAGCGTAGGTGAAGTAGCTGGGGAAGCGTCCGGCAATTGCGCTCGCCGAAGGCGTGCTGACGCCAAGACCTTCGAGCCATGTCTGGACAAGATATTGAACGTCTCCGACAAGCCGCAACTCTGACGGCCGATCCAGAAACCTGTGGTCAATCCGAAATGGACGGCTCGAGATAGAAAAATCTAGCTGTTCGAGTAGCGAGTCGGCCTCGCTCGAGGTGTCGGAGACGATTTGACTCGCACTGTCTCCTATGAGGTCGAAAACCGATTTTGTTACAGAGCGATTGATTAGCAAGAACAAAAGCTCGCTAGCCCGACTTCGCCAACTGAGGCGGCGCGTGCAGGTTAAGTGATTGGAATCCTTCGAGCCGAACATTAAAGGTCGGCACTACGGGAGGTTTTGGATCAGGCGGCGGCGGGAGCGGCGATCTTGGGCGGGGGCTGCCCTGGCAGGTGAAGCTGCAACCGCTGCAGCAGCAGCTTGTGATCGTCTTCTGGCTCCGTGTAGCGCGACAGGACGACGAGTCGGCCGTCCGTCGTCGGCAGCTCCACGTCGATCATCTGCACGCCCGCGAACGGGACTGTCAGGAATCTTGTGTGCCGGGCCATAGTAGCACCGCTGGAGGCGGACTATGGCGATCAAGAAGGACACACTGGACCAACTTCTTTCGGGGCGCGATCCGAAGGAGGTATTTTCCAAGGACGGGCTTTTCGACGAGCTGAAGAAAGCTCTGGCCGAACGGGTTCTCAACGCCGAGCTGGACGATCATCTTGAAGGCGAGGCGGCGGCGGGCAAAGCCAATCACCGCAACGGCTATTCGAAGAAGACCGTGCTGACCGAGACGTCGAAAATCGACATTAAGGTTCCGCGCGACCGGGAGGGGAGCTTCGATCCGAGGCTGATCGCGCGCTATCAGCGGCGTTTTCCGGGCTTCGACGAGAAGATCGTGTCGATGTATGCGCGCGGCATGACGGTGCGCGAGATCCAGGGGCATCTGCTTGAACTTTATGGACTTGAGGTCTCGCCGGACCTGATCTCGACGGTCACCGACGCGGTTCTGGAGACGGTCGCCGAATGGCAAAATCGTCCGCTCGAGGCAATGTATCCCCTGGTTTTCTTCGACGCGCTGCGCGTCAAAATCCGTGACGAAGGCCTGGTGCGCAACAAGGCGGTTTATGTCGCGCTGGGCGTCACGCCGGACGGAACCAAGGACATTCTGGGCCTTTGGATCGAAACCTCGGAAGGCGCCAAATTCTGGCTGCGGGTGATGAACGAGCTGAAAAACCGCGGCGTCGAGGATGTGCTTATCGCCGTCGTCGACGGCTTGAAGGGCTTTCCGGAGGCGATCAACGCGGTTTTCCCACAGACGGTCGTGCAGACCTGCATCGTCCATCTCATTAGAAACGCGATGGACTTCGCCTCGTGGAAAGACCGCAGGGCTATCGCCGCCGAACTGAAGAAAATCTACCGGGCGAAAGACGCCGACGCCGGCAAAGAGGCCCTTGACGCTTTCGACGCCGGTCCTTGGGGCAGGAAATATCCCTCGATCGCCCAGAGCTGGCGGCGAAACTGGGAACAGGTCATTCCCTTTTTCGCCTTTCCCGAGGCGGTGCGCCGGATCATCTACACCACGAACGCCATAGAATCCTTGAATGCAAAACTGCGGCGCGCCGTGCGGACGCGCGGACATTTTCCAACCGACGACGCCGCGATGAAACTGCTGTATCTCGTCTTGCGCCAAGTCGCGGGAGAATGGAAAATGCCGCCGCGCGAATGGTGCGAGGCCAAAACGCAATTCGCCATCATGTTCGACGAAAGGTTCGTCACAGCGTGATGGTCAACCCGGCCCCGCACACAAAATTTCGGACACTCCCCCGCGAACTTTTCCAAGACGGCGCGCGGCGTCAGCCCCGGGGCCAGCGCCTTCAGGCGCTGCTTCAGCGACACTTGCAGGCAATAGGCCAGAAACGCGATGAAGATGTGCGCCTCGATGCGCGCGTCGAGCTGATGATGGATGGGTCGGATCGCCAGGTCGCCCTTCAATTCCTTGAACGCCTGCTCGATCTCGACCAATTGCAGATACATGCGCCACAGCTCTTCCGGCGCGCCGCCGCCGATGTTGGAGCGCAACAGATAGCTGCCCTCGCGGCGGCGCGCCTGGCGCAGCTTCTTGCGATCGAGCGCGAAGCGGAAGGTCTCCGCCGTCACCGGCTGATCCTTCGCCGGCGTCTCGATCCTCATCAACCCATAAGCGCGGCCTGCTTCTTTTCTCGCCGCGCCGAGCTTCATCAGCAGTTCGTCGCGCGTCAGATCCTGCTGTTGCAACTCGCGCAGACGCCGGATCAGCTTGCGCAGACGGCGGTTGCGCATGGCGCTCTCCTTGGCGCGGCGCCCGTCGCTGCGCGCAAGAACGTAAGTCTCGTTCTCATGTTCGACGAGCTTCACACGCACGCTGGCGCGCGCTTTCTCCCAGGGCTTGGCGATGAAGGCTTTCTCCAGCTTGGTCAGCCGGCCGCGCGGCGTCCCGACGAGATAGCGAACCGGCGGGTCGGCCGCGCGCATCTCGGCCAGAACCTCCTCGGTCGGAATGCCGCGATCCATGATCCAGATGCGCTTGGCCTTGCCGTATTGGCCTTCGATCTTGGCCAGGAACGCCTTCAGCGTGGTCTTGTCGGAGGTGTTCCCGTCCATGACCTCATAGGCGAGCGGAAAGCCCTGCGGCGTCACGATCAGGGCGATGACGACCTGCACACAGTCGGGACGCTTGTCGCGGCTGTAGCCGAACTTGCGCTTGCTCTCGCCTTCCGGCGGATCGCTCTCGAAGTAGGTGCTGGTGAGATCGTAAAGCAGCACCTCGAAATCGGCGCCGAACATGTCCTTCCAGCGCTGCTGCAGGTAGGAGAACAGCGCCTGCTTGTGCGCGGCGAGCTTGTCGAGGCAGCGATAGAGCGTGCTCGGCTGCACGAGCGACATGTCTTCGCCCAAGAGATCGCCCATCGCGCTTTGCTCGAACCAATGCCGATGCAGGCGCCATTCGCTTCCCGGCGAGATCAGCTGATAGGCGGTGAGCGTCTTGAGCACGTTGAGCCAGCTCGTTCCCTCCCGCGAGGGCGCAAGACGCGGCGTAAAGAACGCGTCGAGCCGCAGCTGATCCCACAACAGCATCGCCAGCCAGCAAGCGCCCCATTGTCGCGGCCGTCGCAGACGCATCTCGCTCAGACGAACCGAGACGACGTCGCAGTCGAGAACGGGCGCCGCGCGATCTTCCGGAAACAGCGCCATCTGCCGCGACTGCGCGGCGTCCGCGTCGAAAACCTGGATCGCCTTGCTCCACGCGGCTTTCTCGCTGTCGTTGATCTCCCCCAGATAGAGAACTTGCCGCTGCGCCACCCGGCCGTCGTGCAGTCGACGGTTCTCCACCACCGACCACGAACGATGCTCCTTGCCGTCCTTGCAGCGAATCTTGTGGCGCAAAAACATGACGCAGGACTCGCGCCTCTCCCGCCCGCGCACAAGGGCCTTGGTCGGCACTACAAGCCCTTCTCAACTCCGCGCCTACACAGAAACAATGCATTAGACCCCAAAACCGCGCCGAAAATCGTATATATCCACACCAGTTGGCGAAGTCGGGCTAGGTTCGGTTGATAGGCCTATGGCGCGCAAGGCCTCCACGGTGTCATTGCCAAGTTCTTCCCATTTGCCGACGGCGGTATGACCCACGCCTTTCGCCAAGGCCTTGAACAATCCTTTGAAGTCCGCCTGGAGCGGTTTTTCGAACGCACTCTTCGGTTTTGCCGCCTCTATCATCGGATTTGCTTCGGACATGGGACTCTCCCGTTAACCAAGCCAAAGATCGAACTGAACCCCGTGGAAATTTTGGTCTCGGGGCGCAAACCGCCCATTTCCGCTTGATCTCCTTCTCGTCTTAAGGACCTAACCGGCCAACTTCCGGCACAGCGCGTCGAGCTGCTCCAGCGTCTCGTAACGGATGCGCAATTCCCCGCGCTCGCCGCCGAGGCCGTGAATTACCGTGGTAAGCCCTAGCGCGTCGGTCAGGGCTTTTTCGACCGCGCGCGTGTCGGCGTCCTTGACCTCCTCGCGCTTTTTCGCACGGGGGCTCGTCGTCCCGGTCGACTCCGCCTCCCTTTGCGCGATGCGCTCGACGTCGCGCACCGTCAGCCCCTCCGCGACGATTCGCGCCGCGACGGCCTCCGGCGATTTGACCGAGAGCAGCGCGCGGGCGTGACCGGCGGAAATCTCGCCGTCCGAGACGAGCCGGCGCGTCGAGTGCGACAGTTGCAGCAGCCGCAGCGTGTTTGCGACATGCGGGCGGCTCTTGCCGATGACCTTGGCGAGGTCGCCCTGGGCGTAGCCGAATTCCTCGATGAGCCGCTGATAGCCGCGCGCCTCCTCGATCGCGTCGAGATCGGCGCGCTGCACGTTTTCGACGATCGCGAGCTCCAACGCCTCCCGGTCGTCGAGCTCATGGATCACGACCGGAATGTCGGAAAGATGCGCGAGCTGCGCCGCACGCCAGCGTCGCTCGCCGGCGACAATCTCATAGGCGTCGGCGAGGCCGGGAATCGTGCGCACGATGATGGGCTGGATGACGCCCTTCTCGCGGATCGAAGCGGCGAGATCGGCCAAGTCCGACTCGCGGAAATTGATGCGCGGGTTGCGGGGATTGGGCCGCAGGAACTCGATCGGCACGCGCCTTTGCCCGTGTCCGCGGTCGGCAGCGGGAACGACCTCCGCCGCCTCGCCCATCAGGGCCGCGAGCCCTCTCCCCAGACGACGCGGACGCAGTTCCTCTCCCATGATGTTTTTCCTTCTTGATCAGATCCGCTTCGGCGACTCCCCTCCCCCTTGCGGGGAGGGAATGCGCCCCCGCGGCCAGGAAGCCGAACCCGCTACGCGGCGCGGAGTTGCTTTTCCCGCTGAATAACCTCGGAGGCGAGCTTCAGATAGGCTTGGCTGCCGCTGCATTTGAGATCGTAGAGCAGCACCGGCTTGCCGTAGGAGGGCGCCTCCGAGACCCGCACATTGCGCGGGATCATCGTCTCATAGACCTTGTCGCCCATGAAGCGGCGCACGTCCTCGACGACCTGGTTCGCCAGATTGTTCCGCGGATCGAACATCGTCATCACGACGCCGTGGATCGACAGTTTCGGGTTCAGCGTGCGCCTCACCTGATCAACCGTCGAAAGCAGCTGCGAAAGTCCCTCCAGCGCAAAAAACTCGCATTGCAGCGGCACGAGCACTGCATCGGACGAGGCCAGCGCGTTGATCGTCAGGAGATTCAGCGAGGGCGGACAGTCGATCAGCACATAGCTGTAGGTCCGCGCATCAGCGTGACCGCCGGCCGCGGCGAGCTCCGCGAGCGCTCGCTTCAGGCGGAAGCTGCGGTCCCTCTCCGAGGCGATGGTGAGCTCGACGCCGAGCAGATCGAGCGTCGAAGGGGTGATCCACAGGCGCGGCACGGCCGTGTCGACCGTCGCATCCTCGAGGCTGCACTCGCCGAGCAGAACGTCGAAGGTCGAGAGCTTTCGGTTCTTGCGATCGACGCCGAGGCCGGTCGAGGCGTTGCCTTGCGGGTCGAGATCGATGATCAGCACGCTCTCGCCGACGGCGGCGAGAGCCGTGCCGAGGTTGATGGCGGTCGTCGTCTTGCCGACGCCGCCCTTCTGATTGGCGAGAACCAGGACGCGCGGAGCAGGAAGAGCCTCTGTCACGGCAACGCCCCTTGAGGTCAGATCGGTGGATCCCGCCGCGTCACGATGACGATTCGTCCCGAAGGATGCGTTCGACTGGGTTTTTCTACAAGCGAAAAATTAACTTCGGCCTCGGAGCCGGTCAATTCGGCGCGCCAGTTTTCACCTTTTAAAAAGGCGCCGGCGGCGGTTTTCAACAAGAGTCCTTCACTCCAATCGAGGAGTTGCTGGAACGGCGCGAGCGCGCGGGCGCTCACCCCTTCGACCGCGCCTTCGAGCTTTGGCAGCTCCGACTCAATTCGTCCGCAGATCACGGTCGCGGGGCGCCTGTTTCACGTGAAACAGCCCTCAAGAATGCCGCCTTGCGCTGGTCGCTCTCAATAAGGCTGACGCTCGCGCCGGGTCGGCGCTTCAAGAGCAGCGCCAGGACCATCCCCGGAAAGCCCGCCCCGGAGCCGAGATCGGCCCAGCGCGAGATTTGCGGCAAATGCTCATGGAGCTGCGCCGAATCAGCGAAATGCCGCGTCCAGACCTCGTCGAGCGTCGAAGCCGACACGAGGTTGATTCGCTTGTTCCAGTCGCGAAGCATTCGCTCGTAGGTTTCGAGCTCCGGCTCCGTCTGTCTCAAAACGGGACAGAGCCGCAGAGCCTCGGCGCGGTCGCGGAGGCCAGCTTTCGTCACGCCCGCCGCGCCCGGGCGGCGAGCAGCGTCAGCGCGGCGGGGGTCACGCCTTCGATGCGCTGGGCCTGGGCCAGCGTGCGCGGCCGCAGCTTGGAGAGCCGGCCGGCGAGCTCGGTGGAGAGGCCCTTGATCGCGCCATAGTCGAGCGTCGTCGGCAGAGCGAGCTGATCGTCGCGGCGATAGGATTCGATGTCCGCCGTCTGGCGATCGAGATAGACCGCATAGCGCGCGTCGATCTCGACCTGCGCCGCAATCGCCGGCTCGATCGCCCGAAGCTCGGGCCAGATCTCGCGCAGGCGGGCGAAGCCGATGTCGGGGAAAGAGAGCAGCGTCCAGGCGCTGCGGCGCTGGCCGTCCTGATTGACTGGCAGGCCGTGCCGCGCCGCCGCGGAAGAGGTCAGCGCCAACTCCATCAGAAGCCCCCTCGCCCGCGCGAGCTTTTCCGCACGTGCGGCGTGGCGGCGCGCTCGCGTTGCGCCGACGCAACCCAGCGCGACGCCGCGCGGCGTCAGGCGTTCGTCCGCGTTGTCGGCGCGCAGCGAAAGCCGATATTCGGCGCGCGAGGTGAACATGCGATAGGGCTCGCTGACGCCGCGGGTGACGAGATCGTCGATCATCACGCCGAGATAGGCCTCGGCGCGGTCGAAGATGATGGGGCCTCTTCCGCCCGCAAAGCCCGCGGCGTTGAGCCCGGCGACGAGGCCCTGCGCCGCCGCCTCCTCATAGCCCGTCGTGCCGTTGATCTGCCCGGCGAAGAAGAGCCCCGCGATCCGCTTGGTCTCAAGGCTCGGCTGCAGCTCGCGCGGATCGACGTAGTCATATTCGATCGCATAACCGGGGCGCAGGATTTGCGTCCGCTCGAGTCCAGGGATCGCGTTTATGAAGGCCTGCTGCGTCGCCTCGGGCAGCGAGGTCGAGATTCCATTGGGATAGACGGTTTTGTCGTCCAGCCCCTCGGGCTCCAGAAAGATCTGATGGCCGTCGCGGTCGCCAAAGCGCGTGATCTTGTCCTCGATCGACGGGCAATAGCGCGGACCCGGACCCGAGATCGCGCCTGTGAACAGCGGCGAAAGCGCAAGATCGCGCGCGATGACCGCATGCGCCTGCGGCGTCGTGCGGGTGATATGGCAGGCGATCTGCGGATTGGCGATCCGCTCGGTCATCGAGGAGAAGGGCTCGGGCTCGGCGTCGCCCCACTGCTCCTCGAGCGCCGCCCAGTCGATCGTCGCGCCATTGAGCCGCGGCGGCGTCCCTGTCTTGAGCCGGCCGACCGCAAAGCCCACACGGCGCAGGCTCTCCCCCAGCTCGCGGGCGGGCGGATCTCCCATCCGGCCGGCGGCAAATTGCGTCGAGCCGATATGGATCACGCCATTGAGAAAGGTGCCGGTCGCCAGCACGACGGCCCCGGCGCGGAGCGTCGAGCCATCGGCGAGACGGACGCCGCGGACGCGGGCGTCGGCAATCTCGAGGTCGCAGGCCAGGCCCTCGACGAGCGCGAGATTTTCCGTCGCCTCGATCTCGGCCCGCATCGCCTCCCGATAGAGGCGGCGGTCGGCCTGGGCGCGCGGACCCCGCACCGCCGGTCCCTTGGAGCGGTTGAGCATCCGGAACTGGATTCCGGCCGCGTCGGCGATCCGGCCCATCAGCCCGTCGAGCCCGTCGATCTCGCGGACCAGATGCCCCTTGCCCAGACCGCCGATCGCCGGATTGCAGGACATGACGCCAAGGTCGGCGCGAGACTGCAGGAGCAGCGCGCTATTGGCGCCGAGCCGCGCCGCTGCGGTGGCCGCCTCGCAGCCGGCATGTCCGCCGCCGATGACGATGACGTCGAAAGAGCGCATGGCTAAGGTGGGTTCTATGGCCGATAAATCCGTTGGGCGTGTTCCCTCCCCCCTTGTGGGGAGGGGAGCGCGCGCCCGCAGGTCTCGTTGTTTCACGTGAAACATACTCATTTGCCGATGCAAAAACGAGAGAAAATCAGGTCGAGCAGTTCCTCCACATCGACCGCGCCGGCTATCCTTTCGAGCGCGCGGGCGGCGAGGCGCAGGTCTTCGGCGACGAGCTCCGGAGGCTTTTCCCTTTCCAGCGCCGCCCGCAGCCGAGCGCGGGCCGTCTCCAATTCCGCCCGCTGCCGGGCATGGGCGACCAGCGCTGAGCCGCCGTCGCCGAGCGCAGACCCTGCGCGCCGCGCGATCTCCCCGCAGAGCATCTCGACCCCGGAACCCTCGCGGGCCGAGAGCGGCAGCGCGCCCGGCGCCGGCGCGACGGCGTCGGCCTTGGTCGCGACGCGCAGGACCTCGGCCGCGTCCGCCCCGAAATCCGGAACCGGTTCCGCGCCTCCTTCCGACAGCCAGAGAATCAGATCGGCCTCCCCGGCCCGGGCGCGGGCGCGGGCGACCCCAATCCGCTCGACGGCGCTCTCGCTCTCGCGCAGCCCCGCCGTATCGACCAGCGTGATCGGCAGGCCGCCGAGATCGAGATCGACCTCGATCAAATCGCGTGTGGTCCCCGGCTCGTCGGAGACAATGGCCGCCTCGCGCCGCGCCAGGGCGTTGAGCAGCGTGGACTTCCCGGCGTTGGGCGGCCCGAGGATCGCCACCAGAAAACCCTCGCGCAGCCGCTCAGAAGCCGGGGCGCAGGCCAGCGCCGTGTCGATTGAGGCCAGCGTCGGCGCCAGCAGCCTCTCGAGCTCGCCGGCGGAGACGCCCGCGACCTCCGCCTCGTCGGCAAAGTCGAGATCGCTTTCGACGCGCGCCATCGCCTCGACGATCGCGCCGCGCCAGCCTTGCGTCTCGCGCCGCAACGCGCCGCCCGCGAGCCGCAGCGCCTGGCGACGCTGGAAAGCGGTGCGCGCCTCGATCAGATCGGCGAGCGCTTCAACCTGCGAAAGATCGAGCTTGCCGTTGAGAAAGGCCCTGCGGGCGAATTCGCCGGGCTCGGCTGAGCGCAGCCCCGGCTCGCGCGCCAGCGCCGCCAGCACGCCGCCGACCACCGCTGGACCGCCGTGAAGATAGAGCTCCGCGCAGTCCTCGCCGGTCGCGGAAGCGGGACCGGGAAAGAACAGCGCGAGGCCGCGATCGAGCGTCTCCCCGCTCTCCGGCTCGCGAAAGCGCGTGTAATGGGCGAAGCGCGGTTGCGGGTCTAGGCTGGAGAGTCGAGCCAAAGCGCGTCTGGCGCCGGGGCCCGAAAGGCGAATGACCGCGACCGCAGCGCGACCGGCGCCGCTCGCCAAGGCGAAGATCGTATCGGTCGATGGTTGCGGCAAAAGCCCTCGCGAATTCTATGACACGCAAGGCCCACTCGCCTCCCCCTTGCGGGGAGGGGGTGGGGGTCGCGCCCCCTCCCTCACCCTCCCCCGCAAGCGCGGGAGGGAATCCGCCCCACGAGGCGCCGTGCGGATAAGCTCACCCCTCAAGCCCGGCTCCCGAGCAGCTTTTGGCGGTAAATGCGCCTGAAGGCCAGCGTCGCGACGTCGGTCGCTACCGATTTCTCCTGCTCGGGCGAGGGAACGATCGGCGGCAGCGAGGACTCGACGATGGCGCGATCCTCCTCGGCGATGCGCCGATTGGCGCGAACGAACAGCGGATCCAAGAGACGCGAGCGCAGGAAGCCGCGCGCCGTGACGATCATCAGCCGCGTCTCGGTTGCGGAGAGCGGAACGCAGACGGCAAGGATGCGCAAGAGTCGCCCCTTCGGATCAAGGGTCAGCTCCATCAGATTGGGGAAGCGATAGTCGAGCGCGGCGGCGCGCTCTTCGCCGTCGATCGCCGCCGCAATGCGGCCGCCCTGCTCATGCGGCTCGAAGCGCATTTCCATCCGCGCGCCGGGATTGGCTTTGAGGATCCGCGCGACCGGGCCGCCGAAGGTCTTTGGATGAACGAACGCGACATGCGGCGAATCGAGCATGTTCTCCATCACCCGAGTCCAATGGACCTTCCAGACGACGGATTGCTCGAAAACATGCAAGTCCGGGCGCAAGAGCGCCTCGGGCGGGACGGGCTCGCTGGGCGCCGGACCGGGGCCGGTGAAGAGCCACAACACGCCGCCAGCTTCGCGCACGGGCAGGCTTATCGCCGAAAAAGTGTCGCGCTTGGCGTCGGGATTCCAGGGCGTGTAAAGGCAGCGTCCGTCCGACCCGAAACGCCAGCCGTGAAAAGGGCATTGGATCTCGCCCTGCTCGACGCAGCCGAGCGATAGCGCCGCGCCGCGATGCGGGCAGCGATCAAGCAACGCCGCCGGCGCGCCGGCGGCATCGCGAAAGAGGACGACCCGCTCGCCGGCGACGGTGAGCGGCAAGGGCTTCCCAGGCAGAAGGTCACGGCCGAGCGCGACCATCGTCCAGACATTGGCGAAGTCTTCGAACACGTTCGGGTCCGCCGCGAGAAAAATGAAGCGAGTGCGCGACCGGGCTATATCAAATTTTTTCGCGCCGGACTGCGGCAGCGTAGCGGATCGCCGCGCGGGGCCTATTTGGCGTCAAGGATGAGCCCGCGCCGCAACGGGAGAAAGTGCCGTGACGAGCCTCTATCGAATTTTCGCGATCTCAGTTGGAGCCCTGCTGCTCTTTCTAGAAATCTCCCCGGCGGCGGCGGCCGGCAAAGTCTTTTCAGAGGCCCATCAGATCCGGCACCGTTGCATCGACCAATGCCGGAGCACGGCGACCGTCTGCACGACCAAGTGCAAGAGCGGGGATTGCCTCGAGAGCTGCACGGAGCCGCTCGCCACCTGCATCGATGATTGCCGGGCGAAATATCCGCGCGAGGCCAAGTAGAGTGATTTCAGCGCGGGGGCGATCAAAACCTAAAACCAAGCCCTGCAAAACCTGACCCGTCATGCCCGCGCTTGTCGCGGGCATCCACGGCACGCCGCGTCAAGGGCGCTCGCAACAAAGGGCCTTGCGCTTCAATGTCTCGAAGTTGCGCAGTGGAACGGCGTGGATGGCCGGGACGAACCCGGCCATGACGCTGGGTATGAAATCCCTCGCGCCGAGGCTCTCGCCGCTTCAAGAAGCGGAAGAGCAGACCATCCTCACGTATTCATCGAATTGAAGAAGGCCTGATTGCCCTTCGGCGTCTCGCGCAGCTTGCCCAAGAGGAACTCGATCGCGTCGACCGTGCCCATCGGATTGAGGATGCGGCGCAGCACGTACATTTTCTTCAAGATGTCTGGCGCGACGAGCAGCTCTTCCTTGCGGGTGCCGGAGCGCGTGATGTCCATGGCCGGGAAGACGCGCTTGTCGGCGACCTTGCGGTCAAGGATGATCTCGGAATTGCCGGTGCCCTTGAACTCTTCGAAGATGACCTCGTCCATTCGCGAGCCCGTGTCGATCAGCGCGGTCGCGATGATCGTCAGCGACCCGCCCTCCTCGATATTGCGCGCGGCGCCGAAGAAGCGCTTGGGCCTTTGCAGCGCATTGGCGTCGACGCCGCCGGTCAGCACCTTGCCGGAGGACGGCACGACCGTGTTGTAGGCGCGGCCGAGACGCGTGATCGAATCGAGCAGGATCACCACGTCGCGGCGATGCTCGACGAGGCGCTTGGCCTTCTCGATCACCATTTCGGCGACCTGCACATGGCGCACCGCCGGCTCGTCGAAGGTGGAGGAGACGACCTCGCCGCGCACCGAGCGCTGCATGTCGGTCACTTCTTCCGGGCGCTCGTCGATGAGCAGCACGATCAGATAGCACTCGGGATGATTGGTCGTGATCGACTGCGCGATGTTTTGCAGCAGCACGGTCTTGCCGGTGCGCGGCGGCGCGACGACCAGCGCGCGCTGGCCCTTGCCGATCGGCGCGACGAGATCGATCACGCGGGCCGAAAGCTCCTTGCGCGTCGGATCCTCGATCTCGAGTTTTAGGCGCTGATTGGGATAGAGCGGCGTCAGATTGTCGAAGGGCACTTTGTGGCGCACCTTCTCCGGGTCCTCGAAATTGATCGTGTTGACCTTGAGCAGCGCGAAATAGCGCTCGCCCTCCTTGGGGCTGCGGATGATGCCTTCGACCGTGTCGCCGGTGCGAAGCCCGAATTTCCGGATCTGCGAGGGCGAGACATAAATGTCGTCGGGGCCGGCGAGATAATTGGCGTCGGGGGAGCGCAGGAAGCCGAAGCCGTCCTGCAGCACCTCGACCACGCCCTCGCCGACGATCTCGACGTCGCGCCCCGCGAACTGCTTCAGGATCGCGAAGAGCAGCTCCTGCTTTCTCAGAAGCGAGGCGTTCTCCACCTCGTGTTCTTCGGCGAATGTCAGGAGTTCGGCGGCGCTTTTGGCCTTGAGGTCGGAAAGCTTGATTTCCCGCATGGGGATGGGGAGCGTCTCGGACATTGAGGTTTTTTCGGAGGGATGCGGCAGGGGAAGAGAGATCCCCAAAAGGCGCCGGAAAAGCCGGCGGTCGCGGGCGCGACGGTCTGCCTGGAGGTGGGACGCGCGGGATCTAGACGGTTTCTGTCGGGAAGGCAAGCCGGCGGATATCGTAGCCGATTATGTCCATTGTGGTTTTCGTTTACTAGATTGGGAGGCCCCGGCCCTTCGACCGGGGCCGGTTAAGTCAGTTCACGTCAGAGACTGGCGCAAATGGCGCATCCGGAAAGATACGGCCATGCACGGCGTCATTGACCCGGGCAGGGTTCACGTTGAGCTTGGCAGCCGCGAGATGTTGCGCCATACCGAGTTGAATGACCATCGTCTTAGCCTTTGAGGCCAGCTCGGCAGTCATCGGAACGGAACAGCGCGGCGCGCGGCCCGGACGCGGGAAGACAATTTCGCTAGGCGTATTTTCGTCCTTCATGCGGATTTACCTTAGAGACTCTAGGCGACTCCGCTTGCTCGACAACTCGCGACATGGTACCTTTCATGCCGTCTGTGAATGCGGGAGCGTTCAAAGTCATCGGGGTCAGCGGAGCCACCTAGCTTGGTTGAACCACGATCCGGGCGGGAAGGTCTGAACTTCCCGCCCTTTTCGTGCCCGCTGTTGGCGAGCGAATCAGATTTTGATCTTGATTCATGATTCCCGCAAGAGGAGAGCCTGGGGATTCCCCGAAAATAAGTGCTTGTTCTTGAATCCGTTTCGGTTAATCAGCGAACATCTGAGGATATGAGGGATATCTGGGATAATCTGTCGAAATCAGAGCCCGTCCGAAGTCGAAACTGAGGCACGGCCAATCGCTTGGCCTTCTCGACGACAGCGCGACCGCGCCCTATTTTCCGCCCTGGTCCCTCACGCCTCTCTTGGAGCCTCACTTGCTCGATCGGCTTTCCGCCCTCGCGGGGCGATTCGCCTCCCCCGGCGAGCTTCGCTGGCACGCGAATGATTCGACGCAGATCGCGATGCGCAAAGGGGTCCTTCTCGCCAATGGGCAGTCCCGCGATGGCGGCGTCTCGGCGCGCCTCTTCGACAACGGCGTCTATGGTTTCGCCGCCGCGCCGCGCGACGACGACGATGCGGTCGCCGCCGTCATCGCCGCGGCCCGCGATAACGCGGCGAGCGTGACGACGCGCCCGCGCGGCCCCGCGGTCGCGCCCGCCGCATCGACCCCGGGCGAAGGCGTCTTCGATTATCGCAGCCGCAAGCCTCCGACCTCTCCCGCCGAGCGCGTCGCCATCCTGGCGCGGCTCGACTCGGCCTTGCGCGAGAAATTTCCCAATCTCGTCAACGTCGATCTCGCGCTCAACGCCCATGCGAGCGAGAAAGCCCTGGTGACGACCGAGGGCGCCCGAACCTATTCTTATGTCCCGCGCGCCGTCCTCGTGGTGAAGATGGCCGTCGAGGCCAATGACGGGCTCGTCGAGCTCCATGACGTCGTGGGCGGCTTCGGAGAAATCCAGGACCAGTCTTTCGACGCGGAGAGCCTGCTGCCCTGGCTCGACGGGCTCTACGAGGAGCTGCGAAGGAAGGCGGAAGGCGGCCAGTGCGAGGCCGGATCGCATGACGTCCTGCTCGATGCGGAGCTCGCCGGCATCCTCGCCCATGAAGCCATCGGCCACACCTGCGAGGGCGATCTGGTGTTAGCGGGATCGGTCGCCGGCGACCGGATGGGCGAGCCGGTCGCCTCCGAGAAGATCACGCTCGGCGATTACGCGAGCCGCGGACCCGATGGCGGCGGAACCATCGCGATCCATGTCGACGACGAAGGCACGCTGTGCCGGGACGTGACGATCATCGAGAAGGGAGTCCTGAAAGGCTTCCTCCACAGCCGGCAGACCGCCGCGGAGCTCGGCGCCGAGCCAACGGGTAATGCGCGCGCCTTCTCTTTTTTGGACGAGCCGCTCGTGCGCATGCGCAACACCGCGATTCTCCCCGGCAAGGACAAGCTCGCCGAAATGATCGCCTCCATCGATCGCGGTTATTATCTGAAGCGCCCCTCGAACGGGATGGCCGATCTCACCAGCGAATTCATGTTCGGCGTGTGCTGCGGCTATGAGATCCGCGGCGGCAAGCTCGGTCGCGCGGTGCGCGATACGACGATCTCGGGCGTCGCCTTCGACATGCTGAAGACCGTCACCCATGTGGGCGACGATTTCAAATGGTCGATGCCCGGCGGCTGGTGCGGCAAGAAGCAGCGCATCGCCGTGGGCAATGGCGGGCCGTCGATCAAATGCAAGGTCACGATCGGAGGCCGCGGATGAGCGAGATGCTCGACGCCTCGCTCGATGATTTCGCCGCCGAGCTCGTCGCCAAAGCGCTTCGCGCCGGCGCGGGCGCGGCGCAGGCGCAAACGACCACGACGCGCCATTTCGAGATGCAGTTCGATAACCGCGGCGTCAACCTCGCCCGCTCGACCGAGGACGGGCTCTCCTCGCTCACGGTCTTTCTCGACGGCAAACGCGGCGGGGCGACGCTGAACGGTCGCACGCTCGATGCCGTCGAGGCGGCCATCTCCGCCGCGCTCGCCGCGGCGAGCGCGGGCGTCGCGGACGACGCCAATGACGTCGCGACGGCGGAAAGCTTGACCGCGAGCCGCCAGGGGCCCGATGCGCCCGATCGGGCGGCGATGGCGACGGGGATCGACGCTTTTCTCGATCGGGTCGCCGCGGAGCATCCGCTCGTGCGCACGCGCGACTGCCTGCAAAGCTTCGACGACGTCGATGCGGCCTTCGCGAATTCGCGCGGCTTACGTCAAAGGGAACGACGGAGCCGTTACGGCTTTTCGGCGATGTTCATGGCCAAGGACGGGCAAAAGACGACGTCGATCAATTTCCTCGGCCTTTCGGCCTATTCGCCTTTCGACGATCCCTTTTCCTGCTCGGCGCTCGATCGGCTTCTCCAGGAGACGACCCGCTCGCTGGATAAGAAGCCTGCGCCGGAAAAATTCGAGGGCGACGTGATCATCACGCCCGAATGTCTTTCCTCGCTTCTCGGTTCGATTATCTTAGCGCTCTCGGGCGCAGCGCTCTTTGCCGGAACGACCCCCTACAAGGAGAGCAAGGGGCAGGCGATCGCGAGCCTGCTCTTCAGCTTGAGCAATCTTCCGCGCGACTCCGATGCGCCCGGGGGCTCGGACTTCGACGGCTATGGCGTGCCGACGCAAAATCTCGAGGTCATCGAGAACGGGGTTTTGAAGGACTATCTGGTCGACTTCTTCTTCTCGAGAAAGCTTAGGCTTCCGCAAACTGCGGGCGCCACGCATTTCGTGGTGGCTCCGGGAGCGACGCCGCTTTCCGAAATTATCGCCAGCACCAAGCGCGGCATCCTGTTCTCGCGCTTTTCCGGCGGCAATCCGACGAGCAACCTAGATTTCACGGGGATCGCCAAGAATTCCTTCTACGTCGAGGACGGCGAAATCCGCTACGCCCTGGAGGAAACGATGGTCAGCGGTAATTTCCAGGAACTCTTGAAGAATATCCACGCCGTCTCTCGCGAAGCCGTGGATTTCGGCTGGGCGCGCTATCCGTTTTTGGCGGCGTCTGGGGTGACGATCTCGTCGAAGTGAGCCCGCGCTCGCGCACTCAAAACGGTTTCACGATCACCAGGATCACGGCTGCGATCATCAACAGCGTCGGCAGCTCGTTATAGAACCGATAGAATTTCGACGAGCGCGTGTTGCGGTCCTCGGCGAATGCCCTCTGCAGGAAGCCGTCGTAAACATGCACAGCCGTCAGCAGAACCACGGCGAGGAGCTTGCCATGCAACCAGCCCTCGCGAAAGAAGCCGCCGTCGAAGGCGAGCCACAGACCCGTCGCCCAGGAGACGAGCATCGCCGGGATCATGATGAAGCGCAGCAGCCGGCGCTCCATCGTCTTGAACAGCTCCGACTGCGGGCCCGGACCGACGCCGGCGTGATAGACGAAGAGCCGCGGGAGGTACAAAGCCCCGCCATCCATGAGATGATGGCGATCACATGCAGCGCCTTGATCCAGAGATGCATCAGGGCCTCCTTTCGCGCACGAGCCGCACCAGCGCCTCGACATGCTCCACCGGCGTCTGCGGCAGCACGCCGTGACCGAGGTTGAAGATGTGCCGCTGGTTTTCGAACGCCGCGAGAATGGACGCGACTTCTCGTTCGAGCGCCTTGCCGCCAGCCAGCAGCGCCAGCGGATCGAGATTGCCTTGAAGCGCCACGCTGTTCCGCGCGTCGCGCGCGGCGCTGCCGGGATCGGCGGATGTATCGAGCCCGATCGCGTCGGCGCCGAGCCCGGAAACGCAGCGCGCAAGATGCGCGCCCGCCCCGCGCGGAAAGGCGATGACGAGCGCCTGGGGCCTCGCCTGCTTCACGCGCGCGACGATCTCGCGCAGAGGCTCGAAAACCCACCTCTCGAATTGCGTCGGCGGCAGCACGCCCGCCCAGCTGTCGAAAATCTGCACGACCTCTACGCCCGCGTCGATCTGGCGGAGGAGATAGGACACCGAAGCCTCGACGAGCCGCGCGATGAGCGTCTCGAAGACCTCCGGCCGCCGATAGGCGAAGAGCCGCGCCGGCGCCTGATCCGGCGTCCCGTGACCGGCGATCATATAGCTCGCGACGGTCCAAGGCGCGCCGCAAAAACCGATGAAAGCGGTCTCGCGCGGAAGCGCGTCCTTCACGCGCTCGATCGTCTCGAAGACCGGGGCGAGCTTTTCTAGATTGATCTCTTCGCTGAGCTTCGAGAGCGGCGCGTCTTCCCCCTCGAGCGGCGCGAGCCTCGGCCCATGTCCGCTCTCAAACCCGACCCTCTGGCCCAGAGCGTCGGGCACGACCAGAATGTCGCTGAAGAGAATCGCCGCGTCAAAAGCGAAACGCCGAATGGGTTGCAGCGTGGCTTCCGCAGCAGCAGCCGGCGCGTAGCAGAATTCGAGAAAGCTGCCGGACCTTGCGCGCAGCTCCCGATATTCGGGGAGAAAACGCCCCGCTTGGCGCATCAGCCATAGCGGCGGAATGCGCCGCTTCTCGCCTCGCAGCACGGAGAGCAAGAGCTTCTCGCTCAAAATCGATTCGCTATCCCGCATGCCGCTCACTTCCGCCGCTGTCGTCATGGCCGGCAGCTAAACCGCAATCGCCGGAAAAAATAAAGAATTATATTAAGAAAATATTAACCATTTTTAATAAGGTGAAGGCGAATCGGTGACGCCGTTTCATCCCTGCTTCCTCCACAGGAAATTCGTCTGTGTGGTCTGCCGGCCGATCGAGGACGAAGAACGGGGACAAGTCGGAAATGGAGGTTTTTCCAGTCCGTTGCCTCTCCTAAATCCTCGCGTTGTTGGGGATAGATCTTGAAAGACGCTGCGTTGCATAAAGCCTCGCGCCTGACGCCACAGCCCCGCGCCTGTTGAGGAATCGCCAAGGTTATGCCGGCTTTTCTTTTCGAGCCAATTTCGGCAGAGGTTTTCCCCAGGGCTCGGGGAGAGGACGTTTCGCGTGGATAAGCATGGGGAGAACAGTGGGAAGCGCGCGGTTTTCTGGCTGGAAACGCGCCCGCTCCTTCTCGCTTCCAAGAGCGAGGGGCGCAGGCTCGCGCTTTCCCAGGCGGCGATCCCCTTCGAGGTTGCGCCGGCCGAGATCGACGAACGCGCGATCGAAACGCAGGTGATTCGCGCGGGCGGCGAACCGGATGCGGTCGTCCTGGCGCTGTCTCGCGCCAAGGCGCTGAAAATCTCGCAAGCCCAGCCCGGACGGCTCGTCGTCGGCGCGGATCAGGCGGGCAGCCTCGAAGGCCAGATTTTTGGAAAACCCGCGGATCTGCCGGCCGCAAAACGCCAGCTCGCCGCGCTTTCCGGACGCTCTCATCGGCTCCATTCCGGTTTCGCGCTGGCGCGCGGCGACGAGATCCTTTTTGAGGCCGTCGTGCATGCGGACCTGACCATGCGCAGGCTCGACGAAGCCTTCGTCGACACCTATCTCGCCGCCGTCGGCGATGTCGCGCTGAAATGCGGCGGCGCTTATCAAATCGAGGGTCTCGGCGCGCATCTTTTCGAGAGGATCGCGGGCGATCACTGGACGATTCTGGGCCTGCCGCTGCTCGAGCTGCTCTCCGCGTTGCGCCGCGAGGGCGCGCTTCTGGGATAGAATGCGATGCTGATCGTTGGACTCACGGGATCGATCGGCATGGGTAAGTCGACGACGGCGCAGATGTTTCGCGACGAGGGCGTGGCGGTCCATGACTTCGACGCGGCCGTGCATGAGATCTATCGAGGTCCGCGGTCGCAGGCGATCGAGCGCGCCTTTCCGGGCTCGACGAGCGACGGCGCCGTCGATCGCGCGAAGCTCGCGGCGATGATTCTCGGCCGGCCGAAAGAAATCGCGCGTCTCGAATTGATCGTGCATCCTCTCGCGCAGGAAATGCGGCGCGCTTTCGTTGAAGCCCAGCGCGCGCGGGGGGCGCAGCTCGTCGTCGTCGATATTCCCCTGCTCTATGAGACGGGGGCCGAGAAGGAGTTCGACAAGGTTGTGGTCGTGTCCGCTTCAGCCGAGCTTCAGCGCGAGCGCGTCATGGCGCGGCCGGGCATGACCGACAAGAAGTTTGGAGCGATACTCGCCCGCCAGCTTCCCGATTCGGAAAAGCGAAAGCGCGCCGATTTTGTCGTCCACACGGATCGAGGGATGAAGGCGGCGCGCCAGGAAGTGCGGGCCATCGTCGCCGCCCTGCGCAAGGAGGAAAACTGATGCGGGAGGTCGTGCTCGACACGGAGACGACGGGGCTCAATCCCGCGGATGGTCATCGGATCGTCGAGATCGGCGTCGTGGAGATCGCCAATCTCATTCCCACGGGCAGGAGCTTCCACGTCTATCTCGATCCCGAGCGCGACATGCCCGACGAGGCTTTTCGCGTGCACGGGCTCTCGAGCGAATTTCTGTCCACTCAGAAGAAATTCGCCGAGATCGCCGAGGAGTTCCGCGCTTTCATCGACGGCGCCCGACTGATCATCCACAACGCCGAATTTGACGTGCGTTTTCTCAACGCGGAATTGGCGCGGCTCGAGGCGCCGCCGATCGACTGGGCCAATGTCCTGGACACGCTGGCGCTGGCGCGTCAGCGCCATCCCGGGATGGCCAATTCGCTCGACGCGCTCTGCCAGCGCTATGGCGTCGACACGTCGCGGCGCGAAAAGCACGGGGCGCTGCTCGACTCTCTGCTGCTCGCCGAGGTCTATGCAGAGCTGATGGGCGGACGTCAGGCCTCCCTCCAGCTCACCGTCGCGCGCAAAACCTTTACGCGCGAGAATTCGGGCTTGTTGCGCAAAAGACCCGCGCCCCTGCCGAGCCGCTTGAGCGAGGACGAAATCCGCACGCATCGCGACTTCGTCGCGAGCCTTGGCAAGGCTCCGATCTGGATGCGCTATCTCGATAGCGAGCAGGCCGAGCAACGCGCGAGCTGACCGAGGCCGGTTCACGGCTCTGCGCCGGACCGGTTCATCAGCCGCGCACGAGCCTCTACAGTTTTGCTCCGGGGGCTGACGGTTCTCGGCTCAGCTGAATGGACCGGTCCTCAAGGACAGGCCGCCGACGATCGTCAGCCCCAGACAGACGACCAGAAAGGCGACTGACAGCGCCAGATCGAAGGGGGCGTCGGACCCAACGCGCCTGAGCCGCCTCGTGTATCTCCAGTGCTGCAGGCAGGCGAGCAGCAGCGTGAAGGTGCCGAGGCCGGCAAGCGCCAGTCCCAGGTCCCGCACACCTTCCAGCGGCGCGAGCGTGTGGCCGCTGAACAGTCGGATTTCCTGCATGACTTTGAAGATCGTGAATCCGAAGGTCATCATCGAGAAGCATGTGCGAATCCATCCCATCAAAGTCCGTTCGGCGGCGAGACGGGTCCGATCCAGCGCGAGAATGTCGCTTAGCCCGAGTTTTGGTTCCTCCATCGCTCGCTTCCCTCTTGCGATCCGCGGCGCCACGCCCCTCGAAGGGAGATAGGGCGCGATCGCGAGCAGAACCGAGACGATGAGCGTGGCGCGGAGCAGCGATCAGCAGCGGCTCAGTCGCTCCGCCAGACGTTTCTCTAAGGTTCGTTCGCCGCCGAGGGCGGCTGCTTCACCGCGAAAGGCGCGAGGAGATATTGATGACGCGCCTGCAACGAGCTGATCCTCAGCCAAGCGGCGACGCCGAAGCCGACGAAATGCGCGAAGAGCAGACTGAAGTTCACGAGCAGGACAAAAATATCGAGGGCGCGGATGATCTTGGTCGGATCGGTGATGGCGATACCCGGCGGCTGCGACATGGTCTTCCCGACGAGCAGCGCGACGCTCAGCCCGACGCCGACAAACGAGTCCAGCAGCCCCAGCACGCTGAACAGGGCGCCGACGATGACGAACCAGAAGGCCGAGCCATGCGCTCGAGACAGGAAGCGCGCCGGATCCTTCCGGATCCGCCCGGCCGTCTTCATGTATTTGAACGCGAAGAGCGTGGTCGGAACCAAAATCCCGAGCGCGCTCGCCGCCCAAAAGATCGCGTCTCCAAACACTGTGCCGCCGGGGCTAATCGTGCGTCCCGCGAAGCCGAAGACCAGCAGCACGGCTGAGATGACGCCCAGAAAAAGCTGGAGCCAGAAGGCTGCGCCGCCGAAAAAGCGGAAACTGCGCGCCAGGCCTTCGGCGATGAGCCCGGTCGTGGAGGTTGGAACAAAAGGCTCCAGCGCGCCGGCGTCGCCCGTCCGCGCCGGGAACAGCAGGTCGAATATCGCAAAGGCCGCATAAGCCAGAACGGCGGCGGCGAAAATGTAAGCCGTGTAGGCATGGGCCCTTTGTAGCGGCTCGGCGAGTAAGCGGTCCGGCAAATCCCACAGCGGCAGCGGATGTCCCCAAAATGACATCGGCTCTCCGCGAAAAGCCACGGCGAGAGCGGCTGCGCCGGCCGCCGCGATGAAGGCGAGAAACACGAGCTGCCTGAGCCAGAAGCCCGCGATCTCGCGTCTCGAGGTCGGCTCACCGCCGCCGCCGCGGTAGATGTAAAGCGCAGCGCCGAGGAGAAATTGGGCGAGGAGCAGAAGCGCCGCGGAAAGACCGAGCGAAATATGAAGGTCCGAAAGGTTCTCGCGCGCCGCGGGATCGATAGGCGCGTGGTCCAGACCCCAGCCGAGAGCGAAAGCCGCGGCGCAAAAGCCGACGAAAAGCCAGAAGATCGCCACTGACGCGATATTCCGGCTGGGGTTGAAGCTCATGAGACCGCCTCCAGAAATCTCGAGTTTAATCCGCTACAATTCTGCAGCGCGTCCCTTGTTGAGAATGAAGCCGCACCACAAAACTATCTAGGGCTACGCCGTCAGAGAGCCAGTGACCCACTCGTGTCGCTCGCGGCGCCGGTCGCGGCTTGCCGGGCTTCCAAACGAACGGGCGTCACGACGAGGCTCCGCCGCCAAGGAGAAGACGGCATATGGAACGATTTTGGATCAAGAGCTATGCCCCCGGCGTTCCCGCGGACGTCGATATCGACGCTTTCAGCTCCGTCGGCGAGATGTTTGACCGAAGCGTCGAGAAGTTCGGTAATAACGCGGCTTTTGTCCAGATGGGAACCACGATGACTTTCGCCGAGCTCGATGGGTTTTCGAGAGCGTTCGGCGGCTATCTTCAGGAAGAGCTGAAACTCGAAAGAGGGGCGCGCATCGCGCTCATGATGCCCAATATTCTCCAATATCCGATTGCGCTCCTCGGCGCGCTGCGAGGCGGCTATGTCGTGGTCAATTGCAGTCCGCTGTACACCGCACGAGAACTCCAAAGGCAGCTCGCCGATAGCGGCGCCGAAGCCATTTTGGTCTTGGAAAACTTCGCCTCCGTCGTTCAGCAAGCGCTGCCGAACACCGCGCTCAAGCATGTAATCGTCACGCAACTCGGCGATCTGTTGGGCCCCGTGAAAGGAACCGTCACCAATTTCGTCGTGAAGCGCGTCAAGCGTCTCGTCCCGGAGTGGCGCATTGCGCAGGCGTTCCCCTTCCGAAGCGCGCTGCGCAAGGGAGAAAGCCTGCCATGGCGCGCCGTCGACGTCGCGCCAAGCGACATCGCCTTTCTTCAATATACCGGCGGGACGACGGGGACGCCCAAGGGAGCCGCGCTGACGCATAGGAACATCACCGCCAATTTGCAGCAGCACCACGCCCATTGCGCCTCGCGATTGGAGGAGGGGCGCACCGTCGTGATCACGGCGATCCCGCTCTTTCACATCTACGCTATGATAAGCTGTCTGCTCGGCCTCAAGATCGGCGCGACCAATGTGTTGATCCCGAATCCGCGCGACCTCAGGGGGCTAACGAAGGAGCTGAAGCGGCGCCGGTTCTCTTGCTTTCCTGGCGTCAACGCTCTGTTCAAGGCGCTCCTCGACTGCCCCGACTTTGCTAGCGTCGATTTCTCAAACCTACGCCTCGCCGCTGTCGGCGGCGCTCCGCTGGAGGAGGAGGTGGCAAGAAAGTGGAAAACCATCACCGGAAACACGATCGTAGAGGCTTACGGCCTCACCGAGACTTCGCCGGTGGTCGCTTGCAATCGCATGGATGTCGCTGAGTTCACCGGCTGCTGCGGCGTTCCGCTTCCTTCGACCGAGATCGCCATTCGAGACGATGAAGGGGCCGATCTTCCCATTGGCCAGGCCGGCGAGCTTTGCGTCCGCGGTCCTCAGGTCATGAAGGGTTATTGGAACAGACCCCTGGAGACCCGCGCGGCGATGACGGCGGATGGGTTTTTCCGCACAGGCGACATCGCGACGATCGACGAACGCGGGTTCTTGCGCATTGTCGATCGCAAGAAGGACATGATCAACGTCTCGGGCATGAAGGTCTATCCGACCGAAGTCGAAGAAGTCGCCCTGATGCACCCCGGCGTCGCCGAAGCCGGCGCCATCGGCGTGCCGGATCCGCTCTCGGGAGAGGCGGTGAAAATTGTGATCGTTGCGCGAGATCCTTCGCTGACCGCCGCCGATGTGATTGCCCATTGCCGAAATTACCTCGCCGGGTTCAAGACGCCGCGTCAGGTCGAATTCAGGTCGGAGTTGCCGAAAACCGCTCTGGGCAAGGTCCTGCGCCGCGCTCTGCGGCAAACGACCTGAGGAAGCGGCGCCGACGGGCCCCAGCCTATGACCTATGACCGGGCTTCCAGACGCCCCGGCGTGACGAGGAAAATCTCGGCGCGTCCTTGAAGCGGGGCGAAGAGAGCGGGATCGGCGCCGCTCATGAAGACCTGCGAGCCGAGCCGCTCGAGCTCGTCATAGAGCGCTTCGCGCCGCTTGGCGTCGAAATGCGCGGCGATTTCGTCGAGCAGCACGAGCGGCGCGACCCCGCGCAGATTTGCCAGAAGCCGGGCCTGCGCCAGCACCAGTCCAACGAGCAGCGCCTTCTGCTCGCCGGTCGAGCAGTCGCGCGCCGGCGCGTCCTTGGGTCCGTGGCGCGCGAGGAGATCGCTGGTCTGCGGCCCGACGAGCGCGCGACCGGCGGCGGCGTCCCGACGCCGCGACCGAGCGAGCACTTCCCGATAGCGCTCCTCGACCGAGATGGCGGGATGCTCCTTGAGCATCGCCTCGAGCTCCCCTTGAAGCGCGATGACCGCATGGGGAAAGGCGGAGGAACTCGGCGCGCGTGGAGTCGATCAAGTCCTGCAGGCGCTGGGTGGTTTCGAGCCTCGCGCTCGCCACCGCGACGCCGAGCCCGGCGATCTCCTGCTCGGCGGCGGCAAGCCAGCGCGGGTCCGAGCCGCCGTCTTCCAAGAGCCGGTTGCGGCCTCTGAGCGCCTGCTCGAATTTGGAGACGCGCGCGCCATGCTCGGGATCGACGCCGAGCGTCAGGCGGTCGATGAAGCGCCGCCGGTCTCCGGCGGGGCCCGCGAACAGTCCGTCCATCGACGGCGTCAGCCAGACGACCTGCAGCCTATCGCCGAAGGCGCGCGCCGACGAGACGGGGAGACGGTCCACGCGAAAGCGCCGGCCCTCAACGGGCTCGAACCCATGACCGAGCTGAACGAGATGACCGTCCGACTCGAGCTCGATCGAAACGCTGAAGCCGCCCGGTCCTTCTTGGCGAGCGCAGTCCTCGCTTTCGGCGCGCCGCAGACCGCGCCCCGGCGAGAACATCGAGAGCGCTTCGAGGAGATTGGTCTTGCCGGCGCCGTTCTCGCCGGTCAGAGCCACGAGGCGCTGGGCGAAGCGGACGTCGAGCGATTCGTATGAGCGGAAGTCATGCAGCATCAGCCTCCGGATCAGCGGGCGGCGAGCCGGTCTGCGCGCGTCGGAAAAACTCATCGCGCCGAGCATTGCCACGGCGCGGGAGCGAGGACCAGCGGAGCGGATCGACCCTCCGGCTCGGGAGGGCCCGCCCGCGCGAGGAACTTAAAACTTCGCCGCAATCGGTAGAGCGCTGGGGGTGTCGAACTTATAGGACCAGCTCAGGCTGAGCTCGAGACCGCTGACCCAGGCGGTGATCTTGGTGTAGGGATTGTAGGCGGGCGGCACAGTTACCGGGATGGTTGCGCCCGGGAAAAACGGCGGGAATGGCGGCACCGTATAGGCGAAGGAAGAATAGAACTGATTTTCTGGTCCGCTCACCGTGTTCTTGAAGGCGTAGACGGTCGCAAAGTCGATCGACTGGTTTTTGTCGATCTCATATTTGAAGCCGCCGCTCACATGATGTTTAGAGACCGCCGGGGCGAGCACGTTGAGCGTGACGTCCTGTCCGCCGATCATCGGGGTCGCATAGGCGTAGCCGAGGCGCAGCGTCAGGGGCTTCAGCGCACGCCATTCGACGCCGAAGGACACCATGTCCGTGTCGCGCCAGCCCAAGCCCGGCCCGTTGTTCGACCCGAGCTGGCCATACACAAGTGGGAAGCTCGGCGCGCCGAGCGCGTGAATCTCGTGGTAGAAAATATGCTTCCAGCCGACCATCAGCGTCAGATCCGGCATCGGGTCGAAGGCGAGGCCGGCGTTGACATGGGCCGGAATGTCGAATTGGCCATGGTCGCCAATGGCGCCCGCATATTTGCCGAAGGGCGTCATGAACGTCGGCGTCGCGCCGGCGAGGCCGAGGCGCAGGTTCGGTAAGATCGAATATTGCAGGCCGAGCCGCACGCCGCCGCCGAAGGACCAGTCATAGCCATTGTTGGAGAGATGATAGGGGTCCCAGGAATAGGGCGCGAGCGTTTGCAGGCCCTTGATGTTCAGGATTTGCACCGCGACGGTCGGCGCGATGCCGATCGTGACCGGCCCGAATTTGCGGGCATAATCCAGGCTGGCGAAGCTCTGCCTCAGATCAATGCCGGCGGGACCGTCGCCGAAGGGCCCGCCGAACGAAGGGGCGATCAGCGGGCCGGCGAGGGTTGTCGAGAAGGGAGGGAATGGGAGCGGGATGACCTGGTTTGGCGCTGAAATGGCGGGCTTATAGTTGTTGAAGCCGTAAGACGTGTCGACCCCGCCATTGCCGTAGACGACCATGCCCCAGGCCGATTCGGCGTCGATCCGACGGATGAAGCCGCCGTTCGGGACGGGGAACACCGGCTCTCCGCTTTGCACATAGCCGGGCGCGACGATGACGAGCGGCCCTGTCGCCTCATACCCGCGATCGGGGAAAAGCAAGGTCAGGCCGGCTTGAAACTCGCTGTCGAGGCCGACGATTCCCGCCGGATTGATCGACATGGCCATGGCGTCGCGCGAATCGGCGACGTCGGCGCCCGCGAGCGCCTTCTGGCGCGCGCCATAGGCAATGAGCTCGATACCCTCCGCGGCGAAGCTCTGCGAGGCGGGCAGTAGCGCCATCATGACGATAGAGGCGAAGGAGGAAGAGCGCTTCAGCGGGTTCTTCATGGTCCACCTAAGAACTTATGCGTATAGGAGAAACGTTGCGCTTGCGAAGCGCAACGCCCAAGCCGTTCGAATCGTAATTCTACTCTTCAACGACAGTCTTGCGCAGAGCTTGTGCAGCCTCGGGCTACGATTTTCCGCGAGCGTCACATTTCTGCAACGCCGCCTTGGGCGAAGCCGTTTTAAACGCGAAGCTTGATTTGATTTCGGTTAAGCCTACACATTGTAGTTTGGCGAGGGGCGCCGCGGTCGCGGCTGAGAAGCACCCTTTGAACCTGATCCGGGTCGTGCCGGCGGAGGGAACGCCACGCCGTCGCGTCCCGACTCGAGGCGCCGGCCGCGTCCCTCCAGCACCACCCGCTTAAGTCGAGGAGAGACGCGATGAGCGCACAAGAATCGCGAGCAGACACGCCGAGGCGCGTGACCACCGGCCCGATCGGCGGCTCGCGTAAGTCCTATTCCTCGCCGCCCGGCGCGCCGGGCCTGAAAGTGCCTTACCGGGAGCTCGAGCTGCATGAGGCGAGTGGCGGTGAGCCGCTGCGGCTCTACGATTCGTCAGGCCCTTACGGCTGCTCGGAGTTTGCGCCCGATCTCGAGGCGGGACTGCCCGTCGCCCGGCCCTGGCTGGCGGCGCGCGCCGGTTTACGGTCCTACGAAGGGCGCGAGGTCAAGCCCGAGGACAACGGCTTCGCCAGCGGCCGCCACCTCGTTCCGCCCTGCCCCGCCAAGCGCAAAATCTACGGCGCTGCGGGCGGCGCGCCCGTGACGCAGCTCGAATTCGCCCGCGCCGGCGTCATCACCGAGGAGATGCGTTATGTCGCGCATCGCGAAAATCTCTGCCGCGAGCGCGCCCTCGATGAAGCGGCCGCGCGCATAAAAGACGGCGAGAGCTTTGGCGCTGCGATTCCGGAATTCGTCACGCCCGAATTCGTGCGCGACGAGATCGCCCGCGGACGGGCGATCATTCCGGCCAATGTCAATCATCCCGAATTGGAGCCGGTGATCATCGGCCGCAACTTTTTGGTCAAGATCAACGCCAACATCGGCAATTCCGCGGTGACCTCCTCGGTCGCCGAGGAGGTGGAGAAGATGGTCTGGGCGGCCCGCTGGGGCGCCGACACGGTCATGGACCTCTCCACCGGCCGCAACATCCACAACATTCGCGACTGGATCATCCGCAACGCGTCCGTGCCGATCGGCACCGTGCCGATCTATCAGGCGCTCGAAAAGGTCGGCGGGGATGCGCTCAAGCTCGATTGGGAGGTGTTCAAGGACACGCTGATCGAGCAGGCCGAGCAAGGCGTCGACTATTTCACGATCCACGCCGGCGTGCGCCTAGCCTATGTGCCGCTGACGGCGAACCGCGTGACCGGCATCGTCTCGCGCGGCGGCTCGATCATGGCGCGCTGGTGCCTCTCCAAGCACAAGGAGAGCTTCCTTTACGACCGCTTCGACGAGATCTGCGACATCATGCGGGCTCACGACGTCTCCTTCTCGCTCGGCGACGGACTGCGGCCCGGAAGCAACGCCGACGCCAATGACGCGGCGCAATTCGCCGAGCTCGAGACGCTGGGCGAGCTCACCAAGATCGCCTGGGACAAGGGCTGCCAGGTCATGATCGAAGGCCCCGGCCATGTGCCGATGCACAAGATCAAGGCCAATATGGAGAAGCAGCTTGCGACCTGCGGCGAGGCGCCTTTCTACACGCTCGGGCCGCTCGTGACCGACATCGCGCCGGGCTATGACCACATCACCTCCGGCATCGGCGCGGCGATGATCGGCTGGTACGGCACCGCCATGCTCTGCTACGTGACGCCGAAAGAGCATCTGGGCCTGCCGGACCGCGACGATGTGAAGACCGGCGTCATTACTTATCGCATCGCCGCGCACGCTGCGGATCTGGCCAAGGGCCATCCGGCGGCGATCGAGCGCGACAATGCGATGAGCCGCGCTCGCTTCGACTTCCGCTGGAAGGACCAGTTCGACATCGGCCTCGACCCCGACACAGCGCGCAAATACCACGACGCGACTCTGCCGGCGGAGTCCCACAAGGTCGCGCATTTCTGCTCGATGTGCGGTCCGAAGTTCTGCTCGATGCAGATCACCCAGGAGCTGCGCCGCGAGGCGCAGGAGATGGAGCGCGAGCGCGGCATGGCGGAAAAGGCCGCCGAGTTCCTGGAGCGCGGCGCGGAGATTTATGTCGAGGCGGAGTGAGTTTTTGGGAACTGGCCGCGGGCTCGGGGCGAAGAAGGCGGTGGCTGGGGTTGGCGGGTCGGGCGCTGCGAAAGTCGCCGGCGATGGAGGCGTCAAACCAGTTCACGCCACATAAATCTCCCCCATTGCCATCTCCATCCCCGGCGGGTCGAGCCGGATCGTCCCCTCTCGCACGATGCGCGTCAGAATGTCGGCGCCGTGGCGCTGGTGGTGGATGACGAGGGGCGCGTCGGGATTGACGACGAGATAATGGGCGACGCTGGCCAAGCGGAAATAATCCGCAAGCTTGCGTCCCTGATCGATCCAACCCGTCGAGGGCGAAAAATCTCGACGATGATCATGGGGTCTTGGAAAAGCAGGGCTGAGGCCGGCGCTTCGGGACCGCAATAAACCAGTCCGTCCGGCTCATAGACCGTCTCGTCGTCGATGCGGACGGCGGCCCCGTCCGGCAGCACGTGACAGGGAAGCCCTTTCGCGCGAATGGCCGTCAGTAGCGCCACATGCGTCGCGAGCTTGACCTTCAAATGCGCCGCCCGCTCCGCCGACTGCGAGACGACCTCGCCGCCCATGAGCTCGTAGCGCCCCCGGCGCCCCTCGGCCCAAGCGAGAAACTCTTCCACGGTTTTGCGCGGCGTCCGCGCCTGCGGCGGCATGCCCATGTCCCTTGAGATAGCGGATCGCTGTCCCGCCCGCCAGCGGCGATCGGCGAAGCTCCGCTCCTTTCCTTGGAATCGCCCATTTTTGATATCATCTTGCAGAATCGAGGCGGGCCTTCTCTCCGCCTCTCTAAAGGGATTTCGCGATGACAAGACTTTCGCGTTTCGCACCGATTCTCGCCGCGATGCTGCTCGCCGGCTTCGCCCTGGCCCCTTCGGCGCAGGCGGCTCGTTGCGGCAATGGCGCCGCGGGGTTCGACGCCTGGAAAGAATCTTACGCACAAGAGGCGCGCGCCGCCGGCCATAGCCAGCAGGCGATCGATGCGCTGATGGACACGCATTACAACCATCCGACGATCGGCGCCGACCGCGGCCAGCACAGCTTCCATCTCTCGCTCGATGAATTTCTCGCCAAGCGCGGCGGCCCGGTCATCGCCTCCAAGGGCCGCTCCTATAAGCAGCGCTTGGCGCCCCTCTTCGATAATATCGAGGCGCGCTATGGCGTGCCGCCCGGTCCGCTCCTGGCGATCTGGGGCATGGAGACCGGCTTCGGCTCGGTGCACGGCAATCAGCACGCGCTCTCGGCCATTGCGACGCTCGCCTATGACTGTCGGCGCAGCGAATATTTCACTGACCAGCTCAACGCCTTTCTGACGCTGATCGACCACGGCCGGGTTGACCCCGGCGCGCGCGGCTCCATGCATGGCGAGATCGGCCAGACGCAGTTTCTGCCCAAGAACATTCTGAACTATGGCGTCGGCGGCAGTCTCGAGGCCTCGAGCGCAGCGCTGATGTCGACTGCGAATTTCCTCAAAGCCCATGGCTGGCGCGCGGGCGCCGGCTATCAGCCGGGCGAGCCCAATTTTGCGGCGATCCAGGCCTGGAACGCCGCGGTGGTCTATGAGAAGGCCATCGCGCTGATCGGCAATAAGATCGACCGGAGCGAGTGACCGTTTAGGGCTTACCCGCGCAATCGATCGTCTCGCGCTCGGTGATGATGAAGTTCAGCCGCTGGTCGTGCGACTCGGCCGGAACCGCGTCACACTCCTGCAGCGCATAGGCGAGGCCGACGGCGGTGACCGGTCCCGCGGCGCGCAGAACCTGAAGAGTGGCGTCATAGATGCCGCCGCCATAGCCCAGGCGAACGCCGCGCCGGTCGAAGGCCGCGAGCGGCGCGAAGACGATCGCCGGCCGCCCCTCCGGGCGTTCCGGCGAGGGCTCCGAGAGGCCGAAGGGACCTTTCTCCAATTCATCGCCGGGTTGGAAGGCGCGAAAATGCAAGGGCTGGCGGACCGCCGTCATCGCCGGGAGCAGGATCGGAAAGCCTTCCGCGTGCAGCGCCTCGATCAAGGGCCGCGTATTGACCTCGCTGCGAATGGGCCAATAGAGCGCCACGGCGGGACGGGCCTCGCCTGCGAGCCGCCGGGTCAGCTCGAGAGCGGCCGCTCTGACGGCGCTCGCCGCTTCATGAGATTCCGCATGGCTTATGAGATCGCGTCTCTCGAGGGCGTGCTTGCGAATCGTTATTTTTGATGCGGTCATCGCTTCTGTCCGGGGCGGCGGGGCAGGTTTTCTCCCTCTTAATTCATTGGCCGCCGGCAACGCCAGCGCGCCGCCACGCTCTCCTCAGCGGCGGCCTCTTCCGCGGCGCGGCGCCGGCTTCGCGCCGCCATGCGCGGCCTTTTGCACGCTCAAGGACGCGCGGACCCGTCCGCCGCCGCGCGGCGCGGCGCGCATGACGATCCGGCCGCCCCGAGTCTTCGCGGCCGCCAGGCGCGGCGCCGGCGCCTCCTTCTCCGGAATCGCCGCTTGTGGCTGCTGCTGCTGCGCGGCGGGCTCCGCCTGCGCCGGCGGGGCTGCGGTCTTTTTCCCTGCCCCCGCCGCGCCGAGCGTCGCGATGCAATGGGCGTATTCGCGCGAGTCCTGAATATTCTCGCAGGAGTTGTAGTTGAGAGGCTCGGCGACGGCGCCCGTCGCGAGCAGGACCGCGGTCAGATGGGCGATGGCGCGCTTTCTCATCCCCTCAGAACAGCTCCCGTTTTCTTCGCCGCTTCATTGACGATCTTCTCGGCGATCGCCTCGATCTCCGCATCCGTTGGAGTCTTGGTCCTGGGCTGCAAGGTCACGGCGACGCCGATCGACTTCTTGCCCTCGGGAACGCCGACGCCCTCGTAGACGTCGAAAATCATGGCGCCGGCGAGCAGCGTCCGGTCGGCCCCGAGAACGGCGCGCAGCAGATCGCTCGCCGGCCGGTCGCGGTCCACGATAAAGGCGAAGTCGCGCGAAAGCGGCTGCAGGTCGGAGATTTCGAGCTTGGCCTTCGTCTTCGTCGCCTTGGCCTTGGCGGCGGGCAACAGGTCGAGGAAAATCTCGAAGACGGCGATCGGCCCCTCGACGTCGAGCTCGGCCAGCACGCGCGGATGGAGCTCGCCAAAGAGGCCGACGATCGCCTTGGGCCCGAATTGCAGCGTCGCGGCTCGACCGGGATGCAGATAGTCGGGGCCGCCGGGAAGGATCTGCGCGCCCAGGACGCCGAGCGCTGCAAGCAGCGCCGTTGCGTCGGCCTTCGCGTCATAGAGTCCGGCCTTTCGCGCGCGCGCCGCCCAATGGCGCCCCTGCGTCTCGCTCGTGGCGAGGCCGCGCCTTAAGCCCGCGGCGGCGAGCCGCTGGCCCTTTTCGTCGTCGCTCGAAAAGACCTGGCCGATCTCGAACAGCGCCGCGTCGCCGAGCGCCCGCGCCGCGTTGCGGCCGGCCGCCGCGACGAGACCCGGGAGCAGGCTCGGCCGCATGTCGGAGAGTTCGGCGGCGATCGGATTGGCGAGCGCGAGCGACGGCGCGCCGCCCCCGAATGCCTTGGCCTCTTTGGCCGAGACGAAGGACCAGGTGACGGCCTCGACGAGGCCTTGCGCGGCGAGCGCCCGCCGCGCCGCGCGCGCGCGCTTCTGCAACGGCGTCATGATGGGCGCGGCGACGCCCTCCGCGCGCGGCAGCGGAATCGCGGGGACGCGTTCGACGCCGGCGATGCGCAGGATTTCCTCGACGAGATCGGCCTTGCCCTCGATGTCGGGGCGCCAGGAGGGAATCGTGATCCGGGCGCTGGCGTGGCCCGCGTGCTCGACCGAAAAGCCGAGCCGCTTCAGAATGTCGTCGGCCTCCGGCGGCGTGATCTCGACGCCGGCGAGCCGCTTGGTTTCGCCGTAAGGGAAATCGATGCGCCGCTTCTCAGCCGGGACAGCGCCGGCGAGGAAAACTTCGGAGGGCTCGCCGCCGCAAAACTCCATCACGAGGCGCGTCGCAAGCTCGAGCCCCGGCAGCGCGAAGGTGGGATCGACGCCGCGCTCGAAACGATAGCGCGCGTCGGTGACGATGCCGAGCTTACGGCCGCTCTTCGCGATATTGGCCGGGTCCCAAAGCGCTGTCTCGATCAGCACGTCGGTCGTCGCCTCGTCGCAGCCCGAGGCTTCGCCGCCCATGAGGCCGGCAAGAAACTCAGGCCCCGCTTCGTCGCAGATGGCGACGACGCTCTCGTCGAGCGCATAGGTCCGGCCGTCGAGCGCCAGCAGCTCCTCGCCCGCGCGGCCGCGGCGCACGGTGAGGTCGCCCTTGATCTTCTTGGCGTCGAAGACGTGCAGCGGCCGGGCGCGGTCGATCGTGAGCAAATTCGTCACGTCGACGAGCGCGTTGATTGGCCGAAGCCCGATCGCGCGCAGGCGCTCCTGAAGCCAGGCGGGGCTCGGCCCGTTTCTCACGCCGCGCACGAGCCGCAGCCCGAAGAGCGGCGCCAGATGCGCGTCGGCGGGAGCGAAATCGAGCTTCACCTTCACGGAACAGGCGAATTTGCCTTCGACGATCTCGGGCTGGCGCGTCCGCAGGCGTCCAAGGCCCGCCGCGGCGAGATCACGCGCGATTCCGGCGACGCCCGCGGCATCGGGCCGGTTTGGCGTCAGATTGATCTCGATGACCGGATCGTCGAGCTTGGCCCAGGGCGCATAGGCCGCGCCGACCGGGGCGCTCGAATCGAGCTCCATAATGCCGTGGGAGTCGCCGCCAAGCCCGAGCTCCTCGGCCGAGCAGAGCATGCCGAACGACTCGACGCCGCGGATCACGCCCTTGCCGAGCGTGAAATTCTTGCCCGGAATATGCGTGCCCGGGCTCGCGAAGACCGTCTTCAAGCCTTTGCGCGCGTTGGGCGCGCCGCAGACGACTTGCAGCGGCGCGCCGGCGCCGGTTGCGACCTTGCAGACCTGCAAGCGGTCGGCGTCGGGGTGCCGCTCCGCCTCGACGATCTCGGCGACGACGAAATCTTTCAGGGCGGCGGCGGGATCGTGAACCGTCTCGACCTCCAGCCCGATGCGGGTCAACGTCTCGACGATCTCGTCGAGCGGGGCGTCGGTTTCGAGATGATCCGTGAGCCAGGAGAGGGTGAGTTTCATTTCGGCCGGTCGGGTGTTGTCGCGGGAGGAACGGGGATTGCCGCCAGGGCTTTAGCATCCCCTGCCCCGGGGCTCAATTTGGAGTGATCGCGCTCGCCCCGACGATCCGCCGCTTACCGGAGCCGAGCGAGTCTCCCCGCCGTGAATACAATCTATGCTTAAGGGAAACGCCATTAAAGCTAACACGAAATGCAAACAACTTGTAGAAATTCAGTCTGCGAAATTTTAGATGTATAGACTTCGGAGGATTTACTTTATCCCCGGAGATCGTGGCTCGCGAATCTCAGAACCGGCGGATGGATAGCGCTCCGGATAAGACGAGATGCCATATCATCATGAAGACAAGAGCGCATCTGCGAGCAAAGAGGCGCAGAACCTACGCAAGTGCGCGGAAAGAAGCCCCAGAACATTGACGCGGAAAGGCATTGTCGCGGCCATTACCCTGCGGCTTCCGCAGATACGACGGCGGGAGGCCGCACGAATCCTCGACTCCGTCCTGCAGGAGATCGTCGATGCGCTGATGCAAGGGGAGGCATGCGTAAAACTGCACGAGTTCGGAAACTTCTACGTGTGTGAGAAAACGACGCGCAAGGGCCACAATCCCCTCACCGGGCGGAACGCGTCCCTTCCTCGGCGCAAGAGCCTGAAGTTCAGGCCGTCGCTCGCGCTGAAGAAGAAAGTCGAAAAACACGCGGCTCGGGGGCGCATTCCGCAGTCTTGAGCCGGCGCGCGGGCTGGCGTTGGCTCCTCTCCCCTTGAGCAGCCCAAAGACACTCGGGCGGGTCGTTTTCAGCTTGCCGCTTGACGGCGGCCTCGCGCCTCACACGATGAGACTGCGCAATTTGCTCGCCAAGCCAATGAGAAGGATCAGACCGACGGCGAGCATGCCTTCACCCGGTGAAGCGCCGGGGGCGTTAACGCCGGTTTCCAAGCTCTTCACGAGCCCTGAGTCATCGGGCAGGGCGCCGGGCTTTGCGGCGCCGTCCGCGTCGTGATTATAGAGCATGAGCCCCGTGGTCAGCATCGTGGCCCGGAAATCCCGCGCTGAATAGACCTGCTGATAATTTGCGGCCCATGGGGCGCATCCCAGCGGGCCGCAATTGCTGGCGTTCTGCTCTGCGGATTCTCCAGCGGCGAGCGGCGCCGCGTTGACGGTTGTGATGGCGCCGATCCAGACGCTGAAAAAAAGAATGGCGGAGGCTGTCGCCGTCCGTCGAAACGCCCTCATAGTAGTCTCCTGTTCAGCTCAAAGCCAAGCGAGATAGGCAACTCAGGCCGCTCCCAAAAACAACGACTGGAGAAAAATGTAAACCAAAAGAGGGGCGTAGACCGAAAATTTACCGGCGGTGTTGTAAATGCACAACGCTGAGGCTGGCCGTCTCGGCTCGCTTTTGGAAGCCCGCTCTAATCCGACGGCGCCGGCGGGTAGCCGATGATTTTGGCCGCCGCCCATACGGCGAGGCCGATCAAGACTAAAACGACAGCCCATTGATAAGCCCAGGCGACCGGATTGCTGCGAAAAGAGACAGTCACCATCCCGCTCGCGAAATAGGCGGCGACAGCCGCGACGCCGCCGAGAAGCAGCAGTCTCGGGCCGGCGCCGCGCTTAAGAGAGTGCATCAAGGTTCGCAAATCGGAGTGCGGCATCTCTGCTGGCCCTGGCGTTCGCGCGGCGAAAATGTCGCGCCTGCGGCCTGACCTGATTTACCCGACGCCATTTAAGCAGAGAAAAAGCGGTCATTGCGAGCGTGAGCGAGGCAATCCAGCCGCTGGACAGTGTTTTAAGAGCGCGTTGCGGCAGAAGATTTGGCGACGATGAGGCGCTTCCGCCTCGCCGCTGATGCGACGAGGCGGAAAGGCGAATTCTCACGGCGCCGCGATCGGGTCCTTGGCGCCGCTGAAAATGAAACTCACCACGCCGCCAGCGCCGGTGCGGTTCAACTGGCAACGGACCGGCTTCGGGTCGGACTCGGTCCCATCCTTGCAATAGCTCTGCTTGGCCGGCCCCAGCGGGTTGCAGGCCGTGGGAGGCGCGTTGCCGATGGCCGCGCACTGCGTGCAGCGATACGGGAACACGCCCCAGGCCGTCTTGTCGCCGGTGAGCGCGCCGCTGTTCACGGCCACCCGGCCGCCCTGCGGGTTGGACGGCCATGGCGTCGCGCCGCCGTTGGACAGATCCATTTTGATGATGGCGTTGATGCCGTCCACCGAGCTGACGTCCACGGCTTCGCTACCCGTGTTGACGGCGAATTCGCCGAGCGTCACGCCGGCCGGCCCGCCCGGAGTCGGGCACGATTGCGGAGGGGCGCGGAACGAGACATTGCCTGCGGCCACGCGGCCGTCAAACGCATTCCAGGAGACGGTCTGGCGGCCATTCAGCTTGAAGCTTCCCTGCAGGCCGGAGCCGGCCACCGGCACGCGCGAGCCGTTGGAGACGTCGCGCAGATCAACATTCTCGATCCGCCCGGCCGAGTTCGCGCCTAGCGTCAGCCAGGCGGTCACCGGGCCGTCCGTGGCGTTGGTGAAGTGCAGCGAGGTGGGCTCGGCCTGGGCTCCGGTCTGAGCCAAGAGCGTCATCAAGACTGCGAGAAGCGGGATCTGCGCATAGGGACCAGATTTTGTTTTATTTGGCATGATACGAACATTGGACATGACAAAACTCCTTGGCTTTATTTCCGTGAACCGCCCCGGGTTTGCCGGAGGCCCCAACTCTTGAGAGACTGGGGCTATGGAATTGAGCAAGACGACCAACAAATTCTCGCCAGAGGTTCGCGAGCGGGCGGTTCGGATGGTGCGGGAGCATCAGGGTGAATACGCCTCGCAATGGGCGGCGATTTCTTCGATTGCGGCGAAGATCGGCTGCACGGCGCAGACCTTGAGCAACTGGGTTCGGCAGGCCGAGCGTGACGCCGGCGCGCGGAGCGGCCTGACGAGCGACGAGCGGACGCGGCTGAAGGCGCTGGAGCGGGAGAACCGCGAGCTGCGTCAAGCCAATGAGATTCTGCGTAAGGCGTCGGCGTATTTTGCGCAGGCGGAGCTCGACCGCCGGTTCAAGCCATGATCGCCTTCATCGACGATCATCGCGCCGCGCACGGGGTCGAGCCGATCTGCAAGGTCTTGCCGATCGCCCCCTCCACCTACCATGCCCACGCCTTGCAATGTCGCGATCCCGAGAAGCTTTCGGCGCGCGCGAAGCGTGACATCTCGCTCTGCGAGAAGATCCGGCGCATTCACGCCGAAAACTTCGGCGTTTACGGCGCGCGCAAAGTGTGGCGGCAATTGATGCGGGAGGGCGAGAGCGTGGCGCGCTGCACGGTAGGGCGGCTGATGCGGCGCCTGGGCCTCGTTGGGGCGGTGCGCGGAAAGCCCGTCAAAACAACGATAAGCGACAAGGCTGCACCCTGTCCGCAAGACAAGGTCAACCGGCAGTTCCACGCCGATCGGCCGAACGCGTTGTGGGTGGCGGACTTCACCTATGTCGCCACTTGGACGGGCTTCGTCTATGTCGCCTTCGTCGTCGACGTCTTCGCGCGGCGCATCGTCGGCTGGCGCGTGTCGCGCTCGGCGCAGGCGGGCTTCGTGCTCGACGCGCTCGAGCAGGCTTTGCATGAGCGTCGTCCCGTTCACGGCGGCGGCCTCGTGCACCACTCGGACCGCGGCAGCCAATATCTGTCGATCAAATACACCGAGCGCCTGAGGGATGCGGGCGTCGAGCCTTCCGTCGGCAGCGTCGGCGACTCATACGACAACGCGCTCGCCGAGACGGTCAACGGGCTCTACAAAGCTGAGGTGATCTGGCGACGCGGGCCGTGGCGCAGCTTGGAGCAGGTCGAATTCGACACGCTCGAATGGGTGGACTGGTTCAACAATCGCAGACTGCTGGAGCCCATCGGAAACATTCCGCCGGCCGAAGCCGAAGCGCGCTACTATGCGCTGTCCGAGGGGCACGCCATAGCGGCGTGACTCAAACCAAATGGCCTCCGGCAAACCCGGGGCGGTTCACCGTGCGGATTTTAGCGGCTCTTTAGCGGGGTGGCCATCTTTTTCGAATGGCCGACTCTTGCTCGCCTCATAGTCGGCCTTATGCCGACCATCCGCCGTCCCGTTGCGCAATGGCAAGATATTGAAGCGTAGGCCCTTTTCTTCGAAAAGGCGCTTGGACGAAATTTAAAAAAATTGCCTCTGATTTTATTCCAGTTTCTCGGCTCGCTTTGGCCGATTTTTCGCCAATGCAACGGCGCCGCGATGCCCAACCGCATTCCGGCAACAGCCGCCGCGGAAAGACGTCTCGCGCCGAACGGGGTTGAAATAGGAGATGAGAATCATAAGCTGCTCGTAACGCCAACCATTTCAAGGTCCGGAACCTAACAGGCCGTCAGATTTGTTCGATGAACGCGGCGATGGGATATGAGATTGCACAATTTCTGGATTGTGCATGACATACGTTGAATCCTGAGTGACGTAGAACGCCCACTTGCTTCAAGTAGATATAAATTATTGTTTTAGGAAGTTTTCAATGAAAGCCAAAAAGGCCGATTGGATATCACTGGTCGAAGCTGGCTACTATCTCGAAGGCGATGATCAGCAGTGGATAGATCAAGTTTTCGATCGTGCGAAATCTTTATTAGATCCTGCAGGAATTCCCGACGCGTGGACATATTCGGTGACCCCTACAACCTTTACTTTGGGCGTCGGGCGCAGCTCACCAGCATCGAATGCGGTGAGGGAGAAAGTGCATGAAGCAATCCCTGCACCTGCAATCGATGTTCTGTACCGGAACGGATGGGTGGTTGCGACGGGGAGCGAGCACATTTCTCCGTTGGTTCCTAATCAACTCGGGTTTGTTCGAACGATCACGAACATAATCGGCCACGACGTATCTGACGTCTGGGGCGTCAAATGCTCCAGCGGAGCAGGATCCGGCGTCGTCTTCGCCGTGGTGTTGGGGGAATGCCGCAGTTCAACTGCCAAGGAGCGTAAGCTCTGGTCTCAAGTCGCCACCCATCTGGGAGCCGCGCTGCGATTGCGCAAGCTGGCGCAGGGGCTTTCGCTCGACGCCAGCTTGGTAGAGGCTGTTTTCGACCCGAGCGCATATCTGCATGACGCGCGGGGGCCGGCAGTCGAGACAAAGGCGCGGGAGGCCTTACGCCAAGCTGTGCGCAGGATCGAGCACAGTCGAATGACGAGCGGCCCTGACAACCCCGACGCCGCACTCGACAATTGGCAAGGACTGGTGGACGGTCGCTGGTCGCTGATTGATCATTTCGACACCGACGGCAAACGCTTCGTCGTCGCCATTAGGAATGATCCGACTTACCCTGATCCGCGGGGACTGACGCAAGGGGAGCGGCAGATCGCGGACTATATCGGCGCCGGATACTCGACAAAGCAAATCGCCTATGCTCTCGGCGTTTCGAATGCGGCGGTCAACAATGCCGCTGCTCGCATTCAAGATAAGCTGTGCCTCTCTTCTCGAGCGGAAGTCGCATCGTTCTTCGCCGCCAATGGCCTGCGAAAAAAGCTGGCGGAAATCGCCATAAAAGATGAGCGCCTTCTGATCGGCGCCTATCCGTTGGTGGACCCGGAGAGCGTTTCATGCCTCACGGAAACCGAACGCGAAGTCGCGGCCCAGATCATCGCGGGTTCCACCAACAGCGATATAGCGAAACGTCGCGCTCTAAGCGAGCATACGGTCGCCAATCAGGCGCAGTCCATATTCCTCAAATTGAATGTGCATTCACGCGCTCAACTTGCGGCGCGCCTTCAGGCGCGTCAGTCAAAGCGTTGACTGAGGCAGAAAGCATCAAGGCTTTTAGGAAGCCGTGCGCCCCAAGTGAAATCTTATGGCTGATCCGTTCAGGGCCTTCGGTGTTCGTGAAAAATTCGCGCGGGCCCGTCTCGGCTCGGCAGGCGCGCATCCCTTCTAACAGCATATCAGCGTGTGAATTTGCCTATGTCGGCGTGTGAATTTGCCTATGCAATCGTATGAAATTGGCTATGTAAACGTGAGAATTTACCTATAGAATATTTCTATAGAAAGTAAATATTGTAGAAGTGCTTTCGACATGGGAGGGGTTTCCCCTTGCAGTGAACTAGCCCAAACAAGGGGAGATCGAACATGTCGCGGAAGCTATCTCGTCCGGCGAATGTCGTGTAACAGCCGGACCGGCTCTTAGCAAAATGATCTGGGAGGAATCGATGGGTAATAGCGAGCAAGTTGTGATACGCCAAGAACACCGTACTGTCAGGACGCCGCGCTCTAACGAAGTAGACGAGTCTTATGTGGTGACACTGACCGACACCGGCAAGTGGTTGCATGCGCCTGGTTCGGATTTCCTATTTGCGTATCTTCAGAGCGATTGGCCGGAAGATGTAATTGTCAAGGTGACCGCTGCATTCGAAACGGCCTTGGGAAGGTCTACAACCATCAAAGAAGCTGTCAAGACCACCTCTGGTGAAGATGTCGTGGCCGGCTTGTATCTTCTGGATCAAACGGCCATGACAAAAGCCATGAACAGTATTGACGGTATGGGCATGTCAAGCGTTACCCAACGCGAGGAGGCGGGGGAGGGAACTTCGGTCACCATCACTAGCGACTTTTTTAAGGCCATTATTGGGTCGCTGGGTGGTGATCCGGCTCCGATTTTGAACTACCTTACCAACCAAATGGGTGACTTGCAGGCTGAGGCAAAAAAAAGCGAGATAACGCAAAACTTTGGGACCGTTATTGGCATGATCTCGGTTATGCCGGTACTGAATGTCCCCATCACGACCTTCCAATACGCGTTTTCTTCGAAGAAAACAGCCGAGTGGTTCGTAAAAGTGCCCTGCGGCGGTGTCCAGAAGATAGCTTATGACTACGCCTACACGGTAGTTAAGTACAACTACAAGCCAAAGTCATAAGTCTATTGAGGTGCGGTGCGTTCCTAGAGGCTGCGCTTGCGACAGTATCTGGCCGCTCCTGGCTAATCATTTGCTAAGAGCGGCCGAGCTCCCTGCGCCGAGGAGGATAATGTCAAGAGGCTAGCTATACCTAGAATGAAAATATGATTTTCCGTTGCCCGGCATTTATAAAAATTCGTTCTTTACACTTGACGAACGCGTGCATGCGCTGAGCTGCGCGTTGCACGATGGAATCAATGTTGCGATATCTGATTTTGTTGATCTTGGCATTACGCATGCGGTTCAAAGGACGGAGGGTTCTCGGCCAATTTAGATTTCAATACACTAGCGGCCTTGTCGCCGCTCTCGACCGCTTGACACTTGGCGGTTCCATACGGCTACCGGCCCGTACGAACTCCCTAATAGGAGGTTAGCCCGACTTCGCCAACTGAGGCGGCGCGTGCAGGTTAAGTGATTGGAATCCTTCGAGCCGAACATTAAAGGTCGGCACTACGGGAGGTTTTGGATCAGGCGGCGGCGGGAGCGGCGATCTTGGGCGGGGGCTGCCCTGGCAGGTGAAGCTGCAACCGCTGCAGCAGCAGCTTGTGATCGTCTTCTGGCTCCGTGTAGCGCGACAGGACGACGAGTTGGCCGTCCGTCGTCGGCAGCTCCACGTCGATCATCTGCACGCCCGCGAACTTTTCCAAGACGGCGCGCGGCGTCAGCCCCGGGGCCAGCGCCTTCAGGCGCTGCTTCAGCGACACTTGCAGGCAATAGGCCAGAAACGCGATGAAGATGTGCGCCTCGATGCGCGCGTCGAGCTGATGATGGATGGGTCGGATCGCCAGGTCGCCCTTCAATTCCTTGAACGCCTGCTCGATCTCGACCAATTGCAGATACATGCGCCACAGCTCTTCCGGCGCGCCGCCGCCGATGTTGGAGCGCAACAGATAGCTGCCCTCGCGGCGGCGCGCCTGGCGCAGCTTCTTGCGATCGAGCGCGAAGCGGAAGGTCTCCGCCGTCACCGGCTGATCCTTCGCCGGCGTCTCGATCCTCATCAACCCATAAGCGCGGCCTGCTTCTTTTCTCGCCGCGCCGAGCTTCATCAGCAGTTCGTCGCGCGTCAGATCCTGCTGTTGCAACTCGCGCAGACGCCGGATCAGCTTGCGCAGACGGCGGTTGCGCATGGCGCTCTCCTTGGCGCGGCGCCCGTCGCTGCGCGCAAGAACGTAAGTCTCGTTCTCATGTTCGACGAGCTTCACACGCACGCTGGCGCGCGCTTTCTCCCAGGGCTTGGCGATGAAGGCTTTCTCCAGCTTGGTCAGCCGGCCGCGCGGCGTCCCGACGAGATAGCGAACCGGCGGGTCGGCCGCGCGCATCTCGGCCAGAACCTCCTCGGTCGGAATGCCGCGATCCATGATCCAGATGCGCTTGGCCTTGCCGTATTGGCCTTCGATCTTGGCCAGGAACGCCTTCAGCGTGGTCTTGTCGGAGGTGTTCCCGTCCATGACCTCATAGGCGAGCGGAAAGCCCTGCGGCGTCACGATCAGGGCGATGACGACCTGCACACAGTCGGGACGCTTGTCGCGGCTGTAGCCGAACTTGCGCTTGCTCTCGCCTTCCGGCGGATCGCTCTCGAAGTAGGTGCTGGTGAGATCGTAAAGCAGCACCTCGAAATCGGCGCCGAACATGTCCTTCCAGCGCTGCTGCAGGTAGGAGAACAGCGCCTGCTTGTGCGCGGCGAGCTTGTCGAGGCAGCGATAGAGGGAGTGTCCGAAATTTTGTGTGCGGGGCCGGGTTGACCATCACGCTGTGACGAACCTTTCGTCGAACATGATGGCGAATTGCGTTTTGGCCTCGCACCATTCGCGCGGCGGCATTTTCCATTCTCCCGCGACTTGGCGCAAGACGAGATACAGCAGTTTCATCGCGGCGTCGTCGGTTGGAAAATGTCCGCGCGTCCGCACGGCGCGCCGCAGTTTTGCATTCAAGGATTCTATGGCGTTCGTGGTGTAGATGATCCGGCGCACCGCCTCGGGAAAGGCGAAAAAGGGAATGACCTGTTCCCAGTTTCGCCGCCAGCTCTGGGCGATCGAGGGATATTTCCTGCCCCAAGGACCGGCGTCGAAAGCGTCAAGGGCCTCTTTGCCGGCGTCGGCGTCTTTCGCCCGGTAGATTTTCTTCAGTTCGGCGGCGATAGCCCTGCGGTCTTTCCACGAGGCGAAGTCCATCGCGTTTCTAATGAGATGGACGATGCAGGTCTGCACGACCGTCTGTGGGAAAACCGCGTTGATCGCCTCCGGAAAGCCCTTCAAGCCGTCGACGACGGCGATAAGCACATCCTCGACGCCGCGGTTTTTCAGCTCGTTCATCACCCGCAGCCAGAATTTGGCGCCTTCCGAGGTTTCGATCCAAAGGCCCAGAATGTCCTTGGTTCCGTCCGGCGTGACGCCCAGCGCGACATAAACCGCCTTGTTGCGCACCAGGCCTTCGTCACGGATTTTGACGCGCAGCGCGTCGAAGAAAACCAGGGGATACATTGCCTCGAGCGGACGATTTTGCCATTCGGCGACCGTCTCCAGAACCGCGTCGGTGACCGTCGAGATCAGGTCCGGCGAGACCTCAAGTCCATAAAGTTCAAGCAGATGCCCCTGGATCTCGCGCACCGTCATGCCGCGCGCATACATCGACACGATCTTCTCGTCGAAGCCCGGAAAACGCCGCTGATAGCGCGCGATCAGCCTCGGATCGAAGCTCCCCTCCCGGTCGCGCGGAACCTTAATGTCGATTTTCGACGTCTCGGTCAGCACGGTCTTCTTCGAATAGCCGTTGCGGTGATTGGCTTTGCCCGCCGCCGCCTCGCCTTCAAGATGATCGTCCAGCTCGGCGTTGAGAACCCGTTCGGCCAGAGCTTTCTTCAGCTCGTCGAAAAGCCCGTCCTTGGAAAATACCTCCTTCGGATCGCGCCCCGAAAGAAGTTGGTCCAGTGTGTCCTTCTTGATCGCCATAGTCCGCCTCCAGCGGTGCTACTATGGCCCGGCACACAAGATTCCTGACAGTCCCGCGATAGAGCGTGCTCGGCTGCACGAGCGACATGTCTTCGCCCAAGAGATCGCCCATCGCGCTTTGCTCGAACCAATGCCGATGCAGGCGCCATTCGCTTCCCGGCGAGATCAGCTGATAGGCGGTGAGCGTCTTGAGCACGTTGAGCCAGCTCGTTCCCTCCCGCGAGGGCGCAAGACGCGGCGTAAAGAACGCGTCGAGCCGCAGCTGATCCCACAACAGCATCGCCAGCCAGCAAGCGCCCCATTGTCGCGGCCGTCGCAGACGCATCTCGCTCAGACGAACCGAGACGACGTCGCAGTCGAGAACGGGCGCCGCGCGATCTTCCGGAAACAGCGCCATCTGCCGCGACTGCGCGGCGTCCGCGTCGAAAACCTGGATCGCCTTGCTCCACGCGGCTTTCTCGCTGTCGTTGATCTCCCCCAGATAGAGAACTTGCCGCTGCGCCACCCGGCCGTCGTGCAGTCGACGGTTCTCCACCACCGACCACGAACGATGCTCCTTGCCGTCCTTGCAGCGAATCTTGTGGCGCAAAAACATGACGCAGGACTCGCGCCTCTCCCGCCCGCGCACAAGGGCCTTGGTCGGCACTACAAGCCCTTCTCAACTCCGCGCCTACACAGAAACAATGCATTAGACCCCAAAACCGCGCCGAAAATCGTATATATCCACACCAGTTGGCGAAGTCGGGTTAGAGATATGTTCGACGATGTAAAACTTAAAGCGATCGTCCTCCCGGAGCTCTCGGCAGAGGATCGTGCACTTGGGGCAGCCTCAATCGAGGAATCACCGGCTGGAAACGAAGCTGCACAAATTAACGAGGGAGCTCTCTTGGTGTTCGACAGCGCCCTTACAGACCAGTCAATAGCTGACATAAGCAACTCAGTGCTCTTTGCCCAGCTCGCCGTGGACAAACAATTTGACCGGGTCAACTCGCCGGGGGAGTGGACGAAGAAGTTCCTTGATACGCTGTCAGTAGTCGGCTGGGCTGTTAAGGGCTTTAACAGGAACTCCTCCACCTTCCCACTACCGGTCGCTTGGAGCGAGTTGGTCGTGGAGCACATGTCTACGAGCGCAGCTTCGCTCGCCGAAACTGGAGTGAGGGCATGTCAGGCTTTGCCTCAAGCAAGCAAGGCCATGACAATCTGGAACAAACATGCGCTTGGCGGGAACAAGGGGCTCTTGCTTGTTGGTCCAGCGCAGCTTGCGGGGGACTCTCCTAGCCTATCGGTGACGCTGACCGCCTTTGTGCTCCGGCAGAATATTGGAGGCTTTCTTGAGTGGAACTTGGACTATCTCGTTACATCCTTTTGGATGTATCTCCATCTCAACGAGGATCTATACTCAAAAGTTCGCCAACCCATCATCGATAAGCTCGGAGATCGACAAAAGCATTTAGTAGCTGACGTGCCCATCGGGGCATCCAGAAGGATTACATGACTGGGTGTATAGTCCCGAGGTGAGCCTGGCCGGATCGCTGAGCGCAAGGCGAGAGGCGCTTCGAGCAACCGGCGTTTTGTTCAAGCGCTGAAACCACATGTACTCTTGGCCCGCCAGGTGCCCACCTCTCAAGTTTCGACCGGAAGCGGTACATCACCCAAGGAGGTAGATTGATGAAAGCGCATGGTAAATCGAAACCGCTCTTGATTACAATGGTTTGCTTAGCAATGAGCACTTTGTGGTCTGGTCGCGCTGTCTCGCAGAGCTCTTTAGATATCAAGACATATGCGAAGGAATGCATGAAAGAACTCTCGGAAAACGAAACCAAACCGATCGTTTTCCCGGAGCTCTTGCAATGCGCAGACGGCGCCATTTTGCCGATCGAGCAAGACGGCGTTCCAATCCCGGCGCAAACACCAAGCAATGCCAGCAATTTTACGAACAAGACGGAATGCGACAGTCCACCGTTGCTGGAAATTTCACGCGGCGGGATCGGTCAATGCGTGCCGAATTCCCGGCTGCGGGTTACACGGGTAGAGCAGAAGAAAGTGGAAGAGAAAGACTGGCCCTATTACGCGCTGCTCTGCCGCAACTACCGGTATCGCTCGCGGGACTCGCAGGAACTAAATCCAGAATACGACGATGTGGCGATGGTGGTCTACAGCCCGATAAGCAACAAGACCTGCTTCTTCCAGAGGCTGGCCAAGACGCAAATTCGCGACGTGCGGCAGGAGCGAAGTTCTTTCGCCGCGGTCGAGGCCTTGCCGGGCAAGAACATTGCGTCACCCTTCTCATCCGACGCAGACAAATTTTGGGATAACCCGAATGTGGTAGAAGACATCAACTGCGCACGGTGCCACGACGCCAACCCCTTCGTGCGATCGCCCTATGCCCACCAGGTGACCAAGGACCCAAGCAACAAACTTCCGGGTCGGCAATTCGGCCAAGCCTACGTGATCTTCTACCTCGATCACTTTGGCGACAAGTGGAAGCAGTTCCACGGCTATTTCAACATCAACGACCGCGTCAAGGGTAAACCTGGGGCGTGCCTCGTTTGCCATAGCCTTGGCGCCGGTTTTAGCAGCGGCCTATTCACTGAATACTCGGCAGGCAAGCTGGCGCCCGGGCAACTCAATTCGAGCACGTTCCCGCGGACACATTGGATGCCGCCCGGCGCAATCAAGGACACTTGGGACTCGGACTATCTCGGCTCGGTCAGAGACTCTCGTAGAGTGCAACAACACTCCCAGCAAAGCGGGTTGCAATTGGGTTGACCTCCATTGAATGGGCTCGTGCGCTGGTCGCGCCTCACCCGCTCAAGCCCCCCGCCAAGCTAGGAACGTCCAGCGTCCGAAAGCCGTAATGCTCGAGCCAGCGCAGATCGCCGTCGAAGAAGGCGCGCAGGTCCGGCATGCCGTATTTCAGCATGGCCAGACGGTCGAGGCCGACGCCGAAGGCGAAGCCCTGATGCACGTCGGGGTCCAGGCCGCAGTTCTTCAGGACTTTGGGATGCACCATGCCGCAGCCCAGAATCTCCATGAAGTCGTCGCCCTCGCCGATCCGCACTTCGTCGGCCCCGCGCCGGCAGCGCACGTCGACCTCCATCGAGGGCTCGGTGAAGGGGAAGAAGGAAGGACGGAAGCGCAGATCGAGCGTCTTCACCTCGAAAAAGGCTTTCAGGAACTCCTCGAGCACCCATTTCAGATGGCCCATATGCGTCGACTCGTCGACGACCAGGCCCTCGATCTGGTGGAACATCGGCGTGTGGGTGCGGTCCGAGTCGCAGCGATAGACGCGTCCCGGGCAGATCACCCGCAGCGGCGGCGGCTCTTTCAGCATGGTGCGGACCTGCACCGGGCTCGTGTGCGTGCGCAGCAGCTTGCGCTCGCCGTCGGGGCCGGGCGGGAAGTAGAAAGTGTCCTGCATCTCGCGCGCCGGATGGCCTTCGGGCACATTCAGCTTCAAGAAGTTGTAGTCGTCGGTTTCGATGTCCGGCCCTTCGGCAACCGCAAAGCCCATGTCGGCGAAGATGACCGCGAGCTCTTCCATCACCTGCGAGACCGGATGCACGCGCCCGCGCTCCTGGGCGCTCGGTGGCGCGGGCAGCGTCGGGTCGAGCCGCTCGGCGGAAAGGCGCGCTTCGAGCGCCTGCGCCTCCAAAGCGGCCCGGCGCTCGGCGATGCGCGCCGCCACAGAATCCTTGAGCGCGTTGATTTTCGCGCCTTCCGTCTTGCGCTCCCCGGGCGCCATGCGGCCGAGCGTCGACAGAAGCTCCGAGATCGAGCCCTTCTTGCCGAGCGCGGCGACCCGCACGGCCTCGAGCGCCGCCTCAGAGTCGGCGGCCTCGATCCTGGCGATGAACTCGGATTGGAGATTGGCGAGATCGGTCATGCGGGGGCTTGGCTCGGTTTCGTGAACGTGCGCGGTTCTGCCATGCGGGCGGAAGCCTGTCGAGGCGGGCGCGGCCGCCGGTTAATCGGTTCCGGGGCCCTGCGCTGTCCGAAGGCGACAGGCGCGGAACGCGGCTTGACGAGACTTTGCGCAAAGCCGCCGATTGCGCAATAAATTGATCGCCCGGAGGGCGCACTGCTTGGCGCGGGCGCAAATCGCGCAGACGAGATTGAAATGAGCGAAGCCGAATTCCTCTTTTCCCTCCCGCGCCCGAGCGTCCGGATCGAGGGCCAAGCCCTTCGCTTTCCGGTGCGGCGCATTTGGTGCGTGGGTCTCAACTACGCCGCGCACGCGCGCGAAATGGGCAAGGACCCGAATTTGGAGCGGCCGTTCTTCTTCTCCAAGCCCGCCGACGCCGTGGTCGAGAGCGGCGCCGCGATCCCCTATGCGTCGATGACCGACAATCTCCACTATGAGATCGAGCTCGTCGCGGCGCTGCATTCGGGCGGGGCCGAGATTCCGAGGGATCAGGCGCTCGACCATGTCTTCGGCTATGCCGCCGGGATCGATCTGACGCGGCGCGACCTGCAAAAGGCCGCGCGCGACGAGGGCAAGCCCTGGGACCTCGCCAAGGGTTTTGATCAGTCCGCGCCCCTGGGCGTGATCCGCCCGGCGTCGAAGATCGGCCACCCCACTGCCGGGCGGATCGCGCTTGCGGTGAATGGCGCGATCCGCCAACAAGGCGACCTCTCCGACATGATCCTGGACACGGCCGGGATCGTCGCCGAACTTTCCCGCTATGTGCGGCTGGAGGCCGGCGATCTGATCTTTACCGGAACGCCGGAAGGGGTGGGACCGCTCCGACCCGGCGATGTCGCCGAAGGCGAAATCGAGAAAGTGGGATCGGTGCGCGTCGAGATTTCGATCAACAAATAGCTGCGCCGCAGCTTATAAATAGCTAATGGATTGTTTACCGGGAGCGGCTAGTCTGGCGGGCAGGAGATTCGCCGCCGATATGGACGAAGCCGACCAGAAGCTCAATCACGCGACCTTAGCGCAGCTCGCCCGGGCCGGCGCCGTGACGGAGATTCGCGCCATCGGACAGAGCGGCGGCTGGCTTCTCGCCGTCAGCTTCGGCGCTCAATCCGGATTGACGCTTTGCGCCCAGCGGTCCGGCGAGCCGAGGCTCTTTGCGCGCTTCGAGAGCCTCGTTTCCTATCTCAAGGGGCACGGGATCGGCCGCTTCACGGTGGAGGCGGCGGGCTTCGAGGCGAAAGCCGCGCCGTCGCGGCGCCGGCCGGATCGCGCCGAGGCGCTACGGCGGGTCCATCGCGCGGCGGCGCTCGAAACGCCCCTCCCGCCCGCGCTGGCGACCGCGCTTCAGGAAGCCGACGCGCCGGCGGCCCATTGGCTCTCACACAAGGATTTGAAGCGGGAATGGGCGGCGGCGCGCGAGACCTTCCTCGCTGAGGAGGGCTCGTCATGAAGCTGCGCTGGCTGCGCCGGGCTTTCAACGAATTGTTGAACCACGCGGATGAGATCGCGCTGGTGAGCCCCCGCGCGGCGATCGAAGTGACCGACCGGCTCCTCGCCGCCGCCGAGGCCTTGCGCGACGGGCGGGCGACCGGCCGCCCCGTCGGCTCAGGGATCCGCGAGCTGCGGATCTCGGGGACGCGGCTCTCGCTGTTCTACCGGATCAACGAGGAGGCGGAACGGCTCGAGGCGCTGCATGTCGCCCAGGCCGAGGAGCCCTGGCCTGAGGAAGGGCGGGCGCGAGGGAGACCGTCCGCGGCCTGAGCAAGGTCCGCGTGCGCCTATTTCGCCTTCAGCACCTGGCGGCATTCCGAGGGCAGCCCCGACATCGTCATCGGCGGCCAAGTCTTGCCCGACGGCTTCCAATTCAGGAATTGCGGCGCGAACCAATGGGCGAGCGAGGCGTCGCAGCCGTCGCCGGGCGAAACCGGCGCTTGGGCCGTGCAGTTCTCGGAGTCCTTCGGGCAGAAGAGCCGCACGTGGAAATGATAGTCGTGCCCGTAATAGGGCCGCACCTTGCGCATCCAAGGCTGACCGGCCGCGACGCGGCACATGGCGCGCTTGATCGCCGCGTTGACGAAAATGCGCTCCACGGCGGGATCCTCGGCAGCGGCGCGCACGACCGCGACATGCCCTTCCGTCCAGCCGGGGATCACGTCGAGTCTATCCTCGCGCACCATCTCGGTCGCCGACATTTCCTCGCGCTCCAGGGGGGTGAGCTCGCGGGGGGGCATGGGCGTGAGCCAAACGTCGACGTCGAGCCCAATCTGATGCGAGGCGTGGCCGCCCAACATGGGGCCGCCTCGCGGCTGCGACATGTCGCCGATGAGCAGGCCCGGCCAGCCGGCGTCGCGGCTCGCTGCGGCCGAGAAACGCTCGATGAAGGCGATTAGCGCCGGATGGCCCCAATTGCGATGGCGCGAGAGGCGCATGACCTGCCAATGCGGACCGTTGACCGGAAGCTCGACGCCGCCGGCGAGGCAGCCGTGCGAATAGAAGCCGATCGGCTCGGCGTCCATCGGCGCCCCCTCCTTGGCTCGTCCGAACAACTCCCTGGCCGGCGTTTTGGGGTCCGAGGGGTTTGCAAGCGGCGGCAGGGGCTTTGGATCGACCGTGCCCTTATCCTGGGCCGCGGCCGGCTGACAGAGGAAAATCGCGACAATCAACGCCCAGTAGGAGCGATCTAGCATGCGCGGGCCTTCGCAAGTGACGCGGGTCATTCGAATGGGCGCCGATTCGCCCCGACTGTCAACCTTAACCAATGGTTTCAATTGTCCGGTGGAAGCGGCGGCGCATATAGCATGGCGAAGTGCTGCTTGGGCGCAGATTAAGGAGTTGGTCATGCGTTACATGAGGGTTCTGCTCGCGACGCTCTTCTGCCTCCTCGGCGTCTCCGTCGCGAGCGCTAAGGTGAGCGTACACATCGATTTGTCGACGCAAACCATGCATGTCCAGTCCTCGACGGGCAGCTATTCCTGGCCGGTCTCCACGGCGCGCGCCGGTTATGTCACGCCGCGCGGCACCTTCTCGCCGATCTACATGACGCGCATGACCCATTCGACGCTCTATAATAACGCGCCGATGCCGCATGCGATCTTCTTTCACAGCGGCTGGGCGATCCATGGCACCACGCACGTCGGCCAGCTCGGAAGCCCCGCGTCGCACGGATGCGTGCGCCTTTCTCCCGGGCACGCCGCGCAGCTCTATCAAATGGTCGCGGCCGAAGGCGCGAGCATTACGATCGGCGGCTCGCCGCGGGCCCGGCGCGGCGCGTTTCGCCACGGGTCGCGCGGCGGCGCGCTCGCCTATGCCCCGGCTCGGCGCGCCGCGCATCATTCCGTCAGAGCCTGGCAGGCGAATCCGACGGGCGGTTTCCCGGGACTCTTTGGCAATTGAGACGAGTGGCGGGTCAGGTCGGACCCGTCGCCCGACGCCGCAGGTTCTGCACGCTCAAAGATGGGTATCTGACCGAGACGAGCGCGCGCCCCAGCGCCAAGGCGGCTCCGACGAGCGGCGTAACCAGGAAACCGGCCCAGGAATGCGCATCCCGGCGTTCCTCTCTGACCCCGTATGCGAGCCTTGGGTTCTCTGTCGTCGGTGTTTCGAGCGTTCCCGCCATCCAGTCCCAGATCGCGAGGACGCTGCCGAGATTGCGGTTGAAATGCCGGGGATCGTCTGAGTGATGGATTTGATGATGCGCGGGGCTCATAAGGATCCGCGCCGAGATTCCGCCGAAGGGGATCCAGAACTGCGAATGTTGTAGATGTCCGATGGTCCAAAGAAAAATCAGAAAGATGATGTTTTTTCCATCAATCGAAATGATCTCGGTGCTGCGATCGAACATCCAGGCCAGCACGCCTGACGCGCCGCCGATGAACAGGGCGAGCATGTAGCCGAAAATCAGATTATCTACCGGGTGATTTCGGTAATTCGTCAGAGGCGTGAGCACCTCGGCCGTGTGATGCACCTTGTGGAGCTCCCACAAGAAAGGGACTCTATGCTTCAGATAGTGATCGACGAAATATCCAATCTCGTAAGCGAGGAACAGCACGATCGTCGAGACGGCTTTGATGAGAGCGTCGTGGCCCGCAAATGACCCGATGGGGCCGAACAGGCTCTTGAGCGCGGCGCAAACGCCCATGGAGACTCCGTTTGCGGAGATTGCCAGAGACGCCATGATGGGCGGCGCGATGACCACGCTCAAGATGACGAGTTTCACGTCCGCGGAAAACGATTCATGCCGCAGAAGGCGCATATTGAAGATGGCGCGGCCGATGGCTTTAAAATTGGCGCGACCCCGGCGCGCCCTGTGACGATAAGCCAAGGCTAAAACCGCGATGCAAAAGGTTGTCGCCAGCGAATAAACCGAGAGAATGGAACCGGGTGAAAACAGCTCGGTGACGACTGGTTTTAGCCAAAAGCGGATCGCGCCGTGGGATTCCATCGCAAGCTTCCGAAGCCGGGGCTCGGAGGTTTCGCCCCCTGTTCGCAGCGTGGGGTTTCCCGGGCCGCGCCCCGTGGACGAGGATACAACCGCCCCCGCTCCTTTTCCAGCGGTCGTGATCGGGGGGCCGCCGTCGACCGCCGGACCGGCTCTCATTCCGGCGCCTCTCCGCAAGTCCTATACTCGACGACGGTCCGCACGGCGGGGCCGTGGGCCCCGCGACAGCCTCAAGCTGAGGATGGAGTTCATGCACATTCGGGAATTTGGAGTCGAACGCTGGCTCTATCTCTACGAGAACGAATGCGAGTTGAACCTTGCCGAAACCTGCGTCGACTCATTGACGCTGGGCGAGCTGCTGAAGATCGCGGGAAAGGAAGAGTCGCTGCCCGGCGAACTCTTGCCGATGAAACTGACCTACGGCGTGATCGACGGCACCGAGCGTCTGCGCGGCGCCATCGCGTCGCTGCACGAGAACCAGCGCACAGAAAATGTGCTGATCACGCACGGCGCCATCAGCGCGAATGCGCTCCTGTATGAGACGCTCGTCGAGCCAGGCGATCACGTCATCTCCGTCGCGCCCAGCTATCAGCAACACCATTCGATTCCCGAAAGCCTCGGGGCCAAAGTCGACGCGTTGCGATTGCGCGAGCAAAACGCATTCCTGCCGGATCTCGATGAATTGAGGGCGATGATCACGCCGTCCACGCGCGTGATCGTGATCAACAATCCCAACAATCCCACCGGATCGTTGATGGACCTAGAGATCCTCGGGCAGATCGCGCAAATCGCGCGCTCCTGCGGCGCCTATGTGCTGAGCGACGAGGTCTATCGCGGCTCAGATCAGCAAGGCGACGGCTTCACCGCGTCCATCGCGGATCTTTATGAGAAGGGCGTCAGCACCGGCAGCATGTCGAAGACCTGGTCGCTGGCCGGCTTGCGGCTGGGGTGGATCGTGGCGCCCCTCGAGCTCATTCGCCGCGTCCAGATTCATCGCGACTACAACACGATCAGCGTCGGCATGCTGAATGATTGGCTCGCCTCGATCGCGCTCGAAAATCGAAGCGCTATCTTGAAGCGCAATCACGAGATATTGCGTACGAACCTCGCGCTGCTCGACGCTTGGATCGCCAAAGAGCCCTCCCTATCTTATGTGAAGCCGAAGTCGGGCACGACAGCGTGGCTGCGCATCGGCCTCGACATGACCTCCCATGATTTTTGCGTCTCGCTGCTCGAAAAGACAGGCGTGCTCATTGTGCCGGGCGGCGTGCTGGATGGCGAGGGCTATGTGCGGATCGGCTATGCGAACAATCGCGATGTTCTAGCGGCGAGTCTTGCAAGAATGTCCGACTTTCTGCGCGCCGCCTCGCGATAGCGCGGCGCCGGCGCCCTGGAGCGAAGCGCGCAAAGGCCGACAGATTTTTGCGATCGCATTTCGCCGCGTCATTGCGCTCCGGCGCGATTTCCTGTCGCTCGACGATTTCGTTCGTGGGCGGCCGCGCGCCGCTCAGGCCGCCTCCGACGTGATTAGGCTTGTACATTCAATATGTTGTCAATAACGCTGTAATCGCCCGTTAACGCGGCGTCGGCATCGTCCGATGCGTGGCGGAGCCAAGAACTTCCGCTCTAGCGAACGCTGATCGCGCGCCGAGCCAGCGATTTCAGGAAAGATATGAGCGAGATTGTCGAAACCCTCGTCATCGGGGCGGGACCCGCCGGCCTCACCGCCGCCTATAGGCTCGCGAAGGAGGGACGCGGCGTTTTGGTGCTCGAGCGCGATCCCCTCTATGTCGGCGGCATCAGCCGCACCGTGCGCCACAACGGATTCCTGTTCGATATCGGCGGCCACCGCTTCTTCTCGAAGTCGAAGGAGATCACGGATCTTTGGAACGAGATCCTGCCCGACGATTTTCTCGAGCGCCCGCGCCTGTCGCGAATCTATTACCGGGGCGCCTTCTATGACTATCCGCTAAAGGCCTTGGAGGCGCTGCGCAATCTCGGATTGTTGGAGAGCGCGCGGTGTGTCGCCTCCTTCGCTCTCGCCAAAGCCTTCCCGGTCAAAAACCCGCGCTCCTTTCACGACTGGGTTCGCAACGAGTTCGGCGAAAGGCTCTTTTCCATCTTCTTCAAGACCTACACCGAGAAAGTGTGGGGCATGGGCTGCGACGAGATTTCCGCGGACTGGGCCGCCCAGCGCATCAAGGGCTTGAATCTCGGCGCGGCGATCCTCGACGGTCTGCGCCGCTCGCTCGGCCTGCGCAAGAGCGCGGGCTTCAGCGCGAAGTCGCTCATCGAATCCTTCCGCTACCCGCGTCGCGGTCCGGGCATGATGTGGGAGGCGGCGGCAAGCAAGATTGAGCAAAGGGGCGGCCGTGTCCTGATGGGCCGCTCGGTCGAGACGCTGCGCTATGAGGAAGCGCGCGCGCTCTGGACCGTCACGGCGCGGGACGCCGACGGCGCCGAGGAGATGTTTCAGGCGCGCCATCTCGTCTCCTCCGCGCCGATCCGCGAGCTGATGAATTCGATCGAGCCGAAGCCGTTGAGCCTCTTCAATGCGCGCGCGCTCCGATACCGCGATTTCCTGACCGTCGTGCTGATCGGCCGTCCGCAGCAGGAGCTCCCCGACAATTGGGTCTATATTCACGATCCTTCCGTGAAGGTCGGCCGCGTGCAGAACTTCCGTTCCTGGTCTCCCGAAATGATTGCGGACGGTGTCTCGACCTGTCTCGGACTCGAATATTTTTGCTTCGAAGGCGACGGACTGTGGTCGGCGCAGGACGCCGATCTCATTGCGCTCGCCAAGCAGGAGATCGGCCGTATCGGCTTGATGGACCCCGCCGCCGTGTTCGACGCCTGCGTGGTGCGCCAGCCCAAGGCCTATCCGGTCTATGACGAAGCCTATGCGGACCACCTGCAGGCGATCCGCCTCGAAATCGGAATGCGCTATCCGACGCTCCATCTCGTCGGCCGGAACGGCATGCACAAATACAACAATCAGGACCATGCGATGATGACGGGGCTGCTCACGGCGCTGAACGTCATCGCCGGGCGAAGGATTTACGACGTCTGGGGAGTCAATGAGGACGCCGAATATTCTGAAGCCGGATTTTCGGGCGTCGAGGAGGCGCTTTCGAGCGAGCGTCTCGTTCCGCGCAAGGTCGCGACAGGATGACGCTTTTCGACGCCTTCCGGACGGCGCTCGTCGAGCGCCGCAGCCTCGGGCCCCTTCCACGGCTCTTCGTCGATCTCTTGCGCTATGGCGCCGCGAGCGTCGCAGCGCTCGCCGTCGACGCCGGAACGCTGCTGCTGCTGGCGTCCTTGTTTCGCGTGGACTATCTCGTCGCGGCGTCGATCGGTTTCTTGAGCGGGCTCGCCGCCGTCTATGCGCTGAGCGTGCGCTATGTTTACGGTGACAGCCGCAGACTTCGTCCGGCGCAGGAGGCGGCGGGCTTTTTCGTGACCGGATTGATCGGGCTCATCCTCACGCAGGCGTCGATGGCGCTTCTCGTCGGCGTCTTTAGCCTTCAAGTCGGCGTTGCGAAGATTCCGACCGTCGCCGTCGTCTTCCTGTTCAATTTTCTCTCGCGCCGCATGCTGCTCTTTTCCAGCGCCGCCGGGTGACGCATGACGAGCCTCTCCGCCTCCTCCGCTCCCTCGCACATCGAGCGCCTCGCAAAAACCCGCCTTCCCTTATGGGGCGCCATTCTGCTGGCGCTCGCCGCCGCGCAGGCGATGCTCGCGCCGCATTCGCTGGAGCTCGTCAAAACGCACGCCTTCTTCGACACCGACGACGCGATGCGCGCGGTTGAGGTCCGCGATCTTCTCGCCGGTCAGGCCTGGTTCGATATGACCGCCTACCGGTTCGATCCGCCGCAGGGCGTCTTCAGCCACTGGACTCGCATCGTCGATGCGCCGCTCGCCGCCCTCGAGCTGCTGCTGGGCGTCTTTCTCTCGCCGCCCTCCGCCGAGCTTGGCGCGCGATTTTTCTTTCCGCTGCTGCTCCTCGCGGCGCTTTTCTCGCTCTCGCCGTGGTTTGCGCGCTCGCTCGATGAAAGGGCCAATCCCCATCTCGCCGTGCTGCTGGCGCTACTCTCCAGCGCGCTCTTCACGCAATTCCTGCCCGGCCGCATCGACCATCATGCGCCGCAAATCGTGCTGCTCATGGCTGCCGCCGGCTGTTTTATGCGCGGCCTCGATGCGGCGCAGGCGCGGTGGATGGCGTTCGCCTCCCTCGCCATGGCGCTCTCCCTGGCGATCAGCCTCGAAAATCTTCCTTTCTTCGCGGTGATGCTTTTCGCCCTGCCGGTCCTTTTCGTCATCGACGGAGAAAGGATGCGCGCGCCGCTCTCCTGGTTCGCGGCGTCCTCCGCCCCGGCCTTTCCTGCGACTTACGCGGCGACCATCGCGCCGTCGCGCTATCTCCTTTCGGCCTGCGACGCCTATTCCGCCGTGCATATCGCTTCGATCGCGGTCGGCGTCGCCGGCTTCGGCCTGCTGGCGGCGTTCTCACCGAGGCTCGGCAGCGTCGCCTCGCGGGCGGTCGCCGTCGTCGTCGCGGCTGCCGCGGTCGCCGCGACCTTTCTCAAAATCGCGCCGCAATGCGTCGGCGATCCGCTCGGCGGCGTCGATCCTCTCGTCCGCGATCTCTGGCTCTCGCATGTGACCGAGGCCCTGCCGCTCTGGAAAAGCTGGACGAAGGCCCCGGGCGCGGTGATCGCGACGGCCATTCCGATTTTGCTCGCGCTGCTCGCCGCGTTGGGACGGATCGCAAGCGCGCGGGGTTTGGCGCGGCGGCGCTGGGGCGTGGAGTTCGGCCTGATCGCAATGGGCTTTGCGCTCGGCTTCTTCTGGCAGGTCAGAATCTTCATTTCGGTGACGCCGCTCGCGATGGCGCCGCTTATCGGCATAGCAGTTGGCCTGGCCGAACGCCTTGGCGGGGGCTTCATGCCGGCGACGCGCGCGCTGATCGCCGCCGCCGCCTGCATTCTGATGTCGCCGGTCGGGCTCGCGGCGCTGCTGCCGGAGCCCGCGACCGCCAAGGCTTCGGAAAAGAACGAGCGCGCCTGCCTCGCGCCGGACGCGCTTGCGCCGCTGAAAAGCTTGCCGCCGGCGCGCGTCGCGGCCTCCTTCGATTTCGGTCCCTATGTTCTGGCCCACACGCCGCATAGCGTCTTCGCCGGGCCCTATCACCGCGCCAACAACGGCAATCGCGTCGTGATCGACGCCTTTCTGTCGGAGCCTCAGCAAGCAGAGAAGATCCTGCGCGAGGCCGGCGCGACGCTCGTTCTCTGGTGCGCCTATGAGCCCACGGGTTTCGCCACGCGCGCGCCCGACGGTCTTGCCGCGAGGCTATCGCGCGGCGAGCCGCCCGGATGGCTGGAACGGTTGCCGCAATCGACGGAATCCCTCTCGGTCTATGCGGTGAGACAGTAGCGCCGCCCTTCGACCCCTATGGTCGAAAAAGGGCCGCAAATGCTGAAAGCGGGTTTTCGACGGATCAGCGGCCAGCTATCGTCATCTTATCGCCTAACAATATCAGTTAGGTCGCCCGGCGATGTAAGGGTGCGGGAAGACAAGAAACCATTGGCCAGCATGCAAAAGCACGATCAAAGCCTCGTTCCGTTTATCTCCAAGGCCGGCGTTCGCGGCGGTGAACAAAAGCCGCGGCGATTTTCGTTTCCTTGCGCGTTGTTCGTCGCGGCTCTCTTTGTCGGCGTGTATACGCCTGCCTCGGCGGAAAGCGATCCATGGATCAAATGCCAGGGCGGGGATGACGACGCGCGGATCGTCGGTTGCACGCAGATGATCGAACGCGGCAAGCGCGAGTCCAATCACGAGCGCCTAGCCGCTCATTTGAGTTGCGCTCGCGCCTATCTCGATGAGAAAGATTTTGATCGCGCTATCTCCGACTACACGAGCGCATTGAGTCTCGATGGGCGGGTGCAAGCGGTCTACGGCTGGCGGGCGCGCGCCTATCGCGCGAAGGGAGAGCGCGATAAAGCCCTCGCTGACTTCGACGAAGCTTTCAAGCTCGATCCGAACGCGACGCAGCTTTACATTGAACGCGGCGAGACTTATGCTGAAAAGGGCGACCTTCAACGAGCGATCGAAGATTTCAGCGCGGCGATCAGACGCTCGCCCGGCTTGCCGGGCGGCTATGAAAAGCGTGGCTCCGCCCATCTGGCGCGGCGCGATTTGGACGCGGCGATCGCGGACTTCGACAAGGCTATCGCCCTTAAGCCGCAATCCGTCGACGTTTTCGTTGGCCGCGCAGACGCGTTTCGGGCGCGGGGGGACTTTTCGCGCGCAAAGCGCGACCTCGAGACGGCCTTGAAGCTCGATCCGGCTTTTCCTGCGGCGCGGAAATCTCTCGCCGAACTGAGCGAAGCAATCAATGAGAGAGCCCTGCCCCCGCCCCCACCCTCCGCGCACCGCCCGCGAACGACTGCAACCTCGCGCGCCGGCGAGCCGAAGCTGGAGTTGTTTCTGACTCAATACCGATCGGCGGCGATCGTGACTGAGTTCGCTCTCGTCCTTGCCGCTCTCTGGTACTTTCTTTCCAGCCAAATGAGAGTCGCGCTCGCGAGCGAGAACGGAGAAACGCCGATCTCGCCGGTCTTCAGGAAAGTAGACCGCGCTTCCGCGGCGATCGTCGTCGGCCGTGCTGAGCAGGGCGTTAAGCTCGAGGAAAACCACACCGCGGATCAGTTTCGTCATCTTGTGCATGACCACGAAATGCAAGAAGAAGCGGAACGGGTCGAACACCGCCAGGCTTTGCAGGAGGCTTTGGAGAAGCGCGTGAAAGAACTGGCCGCGCGCCGCTTGAGCGACGCCGGATGGCGGAAGCTCCTCGCCCGGGCGCGCGAGTCGGCGGCGTCCGGTGAGAAAGAGTTCATGCTCATTCGCTTTCCGTCACAATTATGCGTCGATGGCGGTCGCGCCATCAACGCTCCCGACGCGAATTGGCCGCAAACGCTGCGCGGCGAGCCGGCGGATATTTTCGCGCGCTGGCGCCAGGAGCTCGCGCCAAAAGGTTTCCGTCTCGCCGCGCAGATCGTCGAATTCCCCGAAGGCGTCCCGGGTGACGCGGGGCTCTTTCTGATGTGGGATGCTTGATTTATCTCGGGTCGCTGCGATCCCGGACTGCTGGCGCGGGGACGGGCGTCGAGGCGAAGCGGTAGCGTCTGAACGCAGCTTGACGGTTTGGCTGATCCTGTCAAACTTCGGTTCTCATCAGGAAATTCTGCTTCGCAGCAAGCATTCATCCTGTACCGGAGGACAAATCGGATGGGACTCTTAATCCTCTTCCGGAGTCTTGCGAGAACCGTCCTTCCATCGATCCTTGCGCTGGTCATTTTCCAAACCGGGGCGACAGCCGCTTCCGATGAGGGATCGACCCTCCCCTTTGCGCCGGCGCCTTCGGCGAGCGTCGCCAAGCCGAGGCTGCAAGACTCGACGATGCGTCGGCGCGTGGAGAAGGACCACCTACCCAAGGACGCGCCGAACATCCTCATCATACTTCTGGATGACGTGGGCTTTGGCCTTCCCGACACCTATGGCGGTCCGATCCATACGCCGAACCTGTCGCGCGTCGCCAACGAAGGGATCAGCTACAACACCTTTCACACGACGTCGATTTGTTCGCCGACGCGGGCGGCGCTGCTCACCGGACGCAATCACCAGCGCGTGGGCTCTGGAACCATCGCCGAACGCGCGGTCGATTGGGACGGCTACACCGGCGTGATCCCGCAAACGTCGGCGACGCTCGCGAAAGTGCTGGGCTATTATGGATACAAGACCGCCGCCTTCGGCAAATGGCACAATACGCCTGCGACCGAGACGACGGCTATGGGACCGTTCACGCGATGGCCGACCGGCGAGGCCGTGGGCTTCGATTATTTCTACGGCTTTCTCGCCGGCGAGACCTCGCAATGGGAGCCCCGACTCGTCGAAAATTTCAACGCGGTGGAGCCGCCGCACGACCCGAAATATCACTTGAGCGAGGATATCGCCGACAAGGCGATCGCCTGGATGAAGCGCCACCGCGCCTTCTCGCCGGATAAGCCGTTCTTCATCTATTGGGCGCCCGGCGCCGCGCATGGCCCCCACCATATTTTCAAAGAATGGGCCGACAAATACAAAGGGCGCTTCGACGACGGCTGGGACGAGCTGCGTGAGCGCGTCTTCAAACGCCAAAAAGAGCTGGGCTGGATTCCGGCCAACGCCAAATTGACGGCGCGTCCCGAGAACATGGCCAGTTGGGACAGCATTCCCGAGGCGCAGCGTCCCTTCCAGCGGCGGCTGATGGAGGTTTTCGCCGGCTTCACCGAGCATGTGGATGCGCAAGTCGGCAAGCTTCTCGACGGCCTCGACGAACTCGGCGCCAAAGACAACACCCTCGTCTTTTACATCTGGGGCGACAATGGTTCGAGCGCCGAGGGCCAGAAGGGCACGATCAGCGAACTCCTGGCGCAGAACGGCATTCCCAGCACGGTCGAGCAGCATATCGAGGCGCTCGATCGCCTCGGCGGCCTCGACGCGCTCGGCGGTCCGAAGGTGGACAATATGTATCACGCCGGCTGGGCCTGGGCTGGCGACACGCCGTTCCAATACACGAAGCTGATCGCCTCGCATTTCGGCGGCACGCGCAACCCGATGGCGATTTCCTGGCCGGCGCGGATCAAACCGGACCAGACGCCGAGGTCGCAGTTCCACCACGTCAACGACATCGCGCCGACGATCTACGATATTCTCGGCGTCAAACCGCCCAGAGTGGTCGATGGCTTCGCGCAAGACCCGATCGACGGCGTCAGCCTGGCCTACACATTTGACGACGCTCACGCGGCGCCGCGCAAGCACATCCAATATTTCGACAACAACGGCAGCCGCGGCATCTATCACGACGGCTGGTACGCCTGCACATTCGGGCCGCTCGTTCCCTGGGACACCGCCGGCTCCGCCGTGAAGTTGAAAGACTGGGACTCGGCCAAGGACGTCTGGGAACTCTACGACATCACGAAAGACTTCTCGCAGGGCGAGAATCTCGCGGAGCGGGAGCCGCAGCGCTTGGCGAAGATGAAGGCGCTGTTTCTCGCTGAGGCGGAGAAGAACAAGGTGTTCCCGATCGGCGCCGGCATCTGGCTGCGCCTGCATCCCGAGGATCGCATCGCGACGCCCTATAGGAGCTGGCGCTTCGACCAGACGACGACGCGCATGCCGGAATTCGCCGCGCCGGGCTTGGGACGCGAGAGCAATCACGTCATCGTCGACGCCGAGCTCGGGTCCAACGCGTCCGGGGTCCTCTACGCGCTCGGCGGCGCGAGCGGCGGCTTGACGCTCTATGTCGACGACGGCCGCCTCGTTTACGAATACAACATGATGATCATCGAGCGATACATCGGCCGGTCGAAGGCGAAGCTGTCCGCCGGAAGGCATAGGATCGAAGTCGACACGGGGATCGCCAAGCCGGGCGGACCCGCCGCGGTGGTGTTGAAGGTCGACGGCGCCGAGGTTGGAAAGGTGGACGTCAAGCGCACGGTGGCCGGCGCCTTCACCGCGAGCGAGACTTTGGACGTCGGCGTTGATCTGGGTTCGCCCGTCTCGCTCGATTATTTCGACCGGCGACCCTTTGCGTTTGACGGCAAGATCAACAGCGTCACGGTTGAACTGAAATAAACGACGCGGACCGGCTCACGCCATCGCGGCGGCCTTCAATATGCACACCATCGTCGCGCGCGCCGGGGCTTGGCCCAGATTGCGGATCACATGCCCGCGGTCGCAGCGATAGCGCAGGGTCTCGCCGGCTCTGACCGTCTCCACCGCGCCGCCGACCTCGACGGTCAGCTCGCCCTCGGAAAGCGACAGGCTCTCGACCGAGCCGCGCTGATGGGCTTCGGACTCCAGCACGCCGCCGGGCTCGGCGGAAAAATCATAGACCTGAAGCCAGTCGACCGTCTTGATCCAGCCGATGATCGCGAGCCGGCAGCAGCCGTCGTCAGAGACGAGGATCGGCGTGTCGGCCTTGGAGGTCTTTTCTAAAAAGGGCTCGTCGGCCGCGCTTGCCAGCACGCGTTCGATCGAGACGTCCAGCGCCTGCGCGAGGCGCCAGATCGTCGCGAGCGTCGGATTGGTCTCGTTGCGCTCGATCTGGCTGATGATGGATTTCGCGACGCCCGACTGCAGCGAAAGCTCGGAAAGCGACAGATTGTAGGCCTTGCGCAGCCGCTGCACGGTGGCCCCGAGCTGGCCCGACAGCGCCAGCGCGCCGGCCTCCATGATCTTCTGCTTCTCCCGCCCCTCGACGCCCATAAGGGCCGCTCCCGTTCCGCTCGGACGGCAGGATAGCGGTTTTCGTTCGGAATAGCGAACGGGAAGGCGGCCCGCAGTCCGAGGACACGGCGACGAGACCGTCCCGATCAGCTTGCGATCGAAGGGCGGGTCGCCGGGACTGGAAGCCCGGCGCTGTTAGGATTCCAGCTCGCCGATGTGGCTTTGCGCGTAGAGCTGGACGCCGAGTTGCTTGATCAGCTCCTGCTGCGTCTCGAGGAAGTCGATGTGGTGCTCCTCGCTCTTGATGATCTCCAGAAAAAGCCGCTCCGAGATGCGGTCATTGATCGAGAGGCAGTAGGCGGCGGCCTCGATATAGAGCGCGCGCGCCTCCACCTCGGTGACGAGATCGGCCTTGATGATCTCCTCGACGCTCTCGCCGATCTTTAAGGGATCGAGCGTCTGCATGTTCGGGAAACCTTCGAGGAAAAGAATGCGCTTCACGAAGTCGTCGGCGTGCTTCATCTCCTCGATCGACTCCTCGCGCCATTTCTTGGCGAGCTCGCGATAGCCCCAATTGTCGAAGATGCGGTAGTGAAGCCAGTATTGGTTGGTTGCGGTGAGTTCGGCGCGGAGGCCGCGATTGAGATAGTCGATAACCTTCGCGTCGCCGCGCATGCTTGATTCCCCCTAAAAATTGTCTCTGGCGGCCTAGGCCGCGGCCCGCTCTTCGGCGTGGCAGGACTCGCATGAGTCGCCGCCGGCGCAGCTTTCCGCGCCGCCGCCGCAGTTGTCTATCGCGGCGGCGATGCTGCGCGCGCAACGCCCGCATTTCGCCTCGCAGCCGAGGCTGCGAAACAGCCCCCCGACGCTGGGCCGCCCGCCGGAGGCGAGCGCCGCCTGGATTTCGCGGTCCGAGAGCACATTGCAGGAGCAGAGTATCATCGGCGTCCCTAGTTTGGAAACTTTACAAACTGCTTTTCCTTTCAGCAGTTTATGTCGTCTCCCGAAAAAGTGCAAAGGCTTTTGGTCGCTTTTCCGACGCGGCGCTGTTGGCGAAAGCAACGAGCAATAGCCGTGCCGAGCTCGCGAATCATACCGCGTGGTTACGACTCATCTGTGTCGGCGGAAGGACCGGGGCCAGGGCCGGCGCGGCGATCGCCAGAACCTGGAAATCTTCCAAACTTTTGGCTTCGTCCGCTGTCGGCCGTCAATCGGCGGGCGCTTGCGCAAGAGTTCGCTCGCCCAAAGTCGTCAGCGCGCGGCGCAGACCTTCATCCGCAATCCCCTCGGTCGCGGCCTCGGCGCGGGCGCGCAGCGCGGGGTTGCGCGGCGTTTCGCGGCGTCGCCGTTGCGCAACCGGGCGCAGCGGCTCCTGCCGGATCGCGACCCGCGCGACGCAGCGCCACCCGAGATGCGCATTGACGCGGTCGATCAGCGCGCCGCTCATGTGCTGCACGTCCAGTCCGAAACCCGGCTCGACGCGCAGCATCAGCGTCGCGGCCTGCGCCGGCGTTTCCGCGGCGGGCTTTTTGGGGCGGGGCGGCCAGTTGAGGCGCATCGGCTCGCAGATCGCCGCAAGCCGCGCGCCGACGATCGCCTCCCATTGCGTCAGCAGCGCCGATTCGCCAAAGCCTTGCTTAGCGATGAGCGGATCGAGCGCGCGGTTGACGAACTCGGCGAGCCGGCGCGCTTCGAAGCGCGTGTGTTTTTGAATGGCCATTGTCGTCCCCGCGCAGGCCCCGATCGACGCGTCATCGGTTATAAGGCGCGCGCCGCCGTGGGGCGAGCCTTCCTCAAGGTCCCGAATGTGACGCAGAAGCCCAAGGCTCTCGACCGAGCCGCCGAGCCGCCGCTCGGGAAGAGCCTCCTTGACTGGTGGGACCTCGAGCGTCGCGATCTTCCCTGGCGGGCGCTTCCGGGTCGCCGCGCCGACCCTTATGCGGTGTGGCTCTCCGAAATCATGCTGCAGCAGACCACGGTCGCCACGGTAAAAGGCTATTTCGCCAAGTTCCTGGCGCGCTGGCCGACCGTCGAAGGCTTGGCGGCGGCGCCGCTCGAGGACGTGCTCGCCCAATGGGCAGGGCTCGGCTATTACGCCCGCGCCCGCAACCTGCACGCTTGCGCGATCACGGTCGCCCTCCGTCACGGGGGGCGTTTTCCTCGCGGCGCCGTGGCGCTGCGCGAGCTGCCGGGGGTCGGCGCCTACACGGCCGCAGCCATCGCCGCGATCGCCTTCGACGAGCCTTGCGTCGCCGTCGACGGCAATGTCGAGCGCGTGATCTCTCGCCTCTACGCCATGCGGGAGCGGCGCCCGGCGCTGAAAAGCGAGGTCGAGAAGCGCGCCGCCTTGCTGTTGCCGCGCGCGCGAGCCGGGGACTTCGCGCAAGCGATGATGGATCTCGGCGCGACGATCTGCCGCCCGCGCTCTCCCGAATGCGGTCGCTGCCCCTGGTCCTCGGCCTGCCAAGCGCGGAGCGCGGGACAGGCTGAGGATTATCCGACCAAAACCGCGAAAACCGCAAAGCCGCATCGCCGCGGCGCCGCCTTCGTGCTGCTGAAAGGCGATGAAGTGCTGCTGCTGCGCCGGCCGGGCGCCGGGCTCTTGGGCGGGATGACGGCCTTTCCGACGACGCCGCTCGCGGAGGACGTGGCTCCCGAAGCGCAGCTCGCGCACGCGCCGCTAACGGCGCGCTGGCGGCGCCTCGACGGCGCGGTGCGGCATGTTTTCACGCATTTTTCGCTGGAGCTTGCGGTATTCGTCGCGAGAGGCGCGGGGTCGCCGGGACTTTGGACATCGACCGCGGCGCTCGACGAGCAGGCGCTGCCGACGCTAATGCGCAAGGTCGCCGTCCATGCGGGGTTGATCGCCGCGCAATGCCGCGACGCGGAGAAATGATATGGCGAAACGCGCCGGCTCAATCGAGGTTGAAATCGGCGATCACGCCTTTCGTGTGCGCGCTTGGGGGCGACTTTTGACGATTCCCTTCGTTCCGGCGTCCGAGGACGCCGAGGACGAGGCGGATCTCCTGGTCAGCCTCGATGAGATCGAGCATTGGGACCCGCCCGACGAGGCGCGCCTGGTTGAGCTCGAGGAGCTCGCGAAAATCCTGGAGGCGATAGAGGGCGAATGCGACAAGCGCCGGCTTGTCGTGGCCTTCGAGTGAAAACGCGCCCCGAAGCCAGGCTTCAGAACGAACGCAGGATGAAGCGGCGGTTCGCGGGCTGCAGCGGACGCGAATTATTGGCAAAAATCTTGGCGAAGGCGTCGATGTCGGCCTGCGCCACCGCGACCGGATCGAGATAGACGTTCCACTCCACCGTTTCCGCGCAGGGCGGCGTCGTGAGCGAGCCCTCATAGCGGAAGAACAAGCCACCCCGCCGCGGGAGCAGCGCCTGCGCATAGGCGGGGCCTTTGAGCTTCGCTTCTCCGGGCGAGCTTGGGGCGACTTTCATGATCTCCGCAAAGAGCGGGTTCCGCGGGCCGGCGACCATTAAGACGCCGAGCACGGCGAGCTTACCTTGGTCGTTCGCATGGACGAAATGCGCCTCCATCGCCGTGCGCTTTCCATTGAGCGCATGCTCGCCCGGCCGATGGAAATGGAACTGCTTCAGCTCGTAACGATTGGGACCAATCTGCGCGAAGCTTCCCGGCGCGACATTGGCCTGAATCGTATGGCCGTTATTGGCGATCTCGAAGGCCTGGGGCCGCCAATTCAAGGAAATCCAGGGGAGTCTTGCGGGGATCGTCTCGGTGATATCGATGGGCGATTGCTGGCAGCCGACGGAGCAGGCGCGATAGCCGGGATCGAGCTCGCCCCAGTCCTTGGGGCCCTCGGCGCCTTCATAGTCCCATTGCGCTGCGCCTTCGCCGCACGCCGCCGCAGCGCAAATCGGACACGCCATGGCCCCGATGAGAAACCCTCGACGATCGAGCATTTCGCTTCCCTCTTAACCGCTTCACACAGGGCGGAAGGCGAGGCTTGGCGCCCAAAGGCACACTCGCTGCGGGGAAGCCGAGGGTCAACGGGAAAACTCAGCCGGGAAGAGACGAGAGAAGCGGAGACGATCCCGTAACTCTCAAATGAAGGCCAGAATGCTCGAGGAGAGGCAATAACTGAGCCCGACGCCCAGCGTCGCGCCGGCGAGCACGTCGCTCGGATAATGATGGCCAGTGGCGATGCGCGACCAGAACATGCCGCAAGCCATGATGACGGCCGAGAGGAACACCGCGGGCCAGAGCAGGACGATGGGCGTCAGCACGCCGACGAGGGTCATCGCATGGCCGCTGGGGAAGGAGTGCTCGTCCAGCGTATGCAGCAGAGACGGGAGGCTCGGATCGACCGCGAAAGGGCGCGGCCTCTTGAAGCGCCGCTTGATCACGGGATAGAGCAAATGTAGCGCCGCCGCGTTGACGCCCGCGAGCAAGGCCATCAGCTTGCCGCCGTCCCAGCCCCAGGCCCAGAAGACCCACGCCGTCAGGAAGAGGTAGATCCAGCCGTTGCCAAGCTTGCTGATCACCACCGCGGCGGGCTTGCCGAGGGTCGACCGGTCGGCGTTCAGCTTCCGCACCAGATCGAGATCGACGTCGAGCAACCGGGACGCCCCGCGGCAAAGCGCCGGACCGGCCGCGGGAAACCGGGCAAGGCGCGGAAAGCGCATGTCGGGCGAAAGGGAATTGGGTAGGAACGTCATGAGCACGACCCTAGCCACGTCCTGCGGCGCCTTTGTCTCGTTTATGCGTCTCCAGAATGAATCTAAACATTACACAATTATGACAGCGCTGTCATGTTGCGCCGCCGCAAACAGCGCTTGGCTACCGATTTCCCAGCGCTGTGGAAATTTGCGCGGCGCCGGCGCCCGGACCACTTATTCGATGCTTCGGAAGTCAGGAGGGCGAGCGCCTCGAACGGAACCGCTCGCGCAATGAAAACCTCGCTGGATCAATAGTCTGGGGTTAATTCTGCCAAACTTCGCCGAAGCCGCTAGCGGTCGGTCAAGAGCTTCTCATAGACCGCAAGAGTCGCCGCGCACATGCCTTCGAGCGAATAGCGACTTTGCACGAAGTCCCGCGCCCTCAGCGCCAAGGATTGGCGCGCGGTGGCGGCGAGCGACAAGGCCTGCGCGATGGCGCTCGCCAAGGCCTGCGCGTCGCCGGGCGGCGTTCGCCAGCCCGTCGCTTGCGACGCAGGCGTTTGCGGCGGCGCGCGCACGATCTCCGAGGCGGCGCCAAGATCCGAAACGACGACGGGCGCGCCCATGGCCTGCGCCTCGACCGCGACGCGCCCGAAGGCCTCGGGCGCAGTCGAGGGAACGACGACGACCGCCGCGGCGAGATAGGCGGCCGGCATGTCGGCGCAATACCCCGCCAGGACCACGCGCTCGGTCAGGCCGAGGCGACGGATCTTCGCTCCGAGCTCGCGCTTGAACGCTTCGCTGCGGGAATCTCCAACCATCACGAAGCGAACGTCCTCGAACCCCTTTGAGACAAGGGTCTGCGCGGCTTCGATCAGCACGAGCTGGCCCTTGCGCTCCGTGAGCCGTCCCGGAAGCAGCACGATGCGGCAATGCGGCTCGACTTTCCAAGCGGCGCGCAGCCTCTGCACGTTCTGCGGGGGGACGACATGCGGGGCGAAATCGTCCAGATCGATTCCCCGCGGAATGACGGCGATGCGGCCCGCGGCTTCCGGATGCAGTTCGACGATCCGCCGCGCGATGAACTCCGAATTGGCGATCACCATGTCCCCCGACGCCATGATCGCGTTGTAGCGACGCTTCACTTGCGAGGTTCCAGAATAGGCGCTGTGGTAGGTGGTGACGAAAGGCACGCCGGCTTGCTTCGCCGCATAATAGGCGACCCAGGCGGGCGCCCGCGAACGCGCGTGGACGATGTCGACGCCTTCGTCGCGAAGGAGTCTCGCAAGCCGCACGGAGTTCAAAGCCATCGCGAGCGGATTCTTGGTCGCCGCCGGGAAGGGCATCCAGACGCCGCCTTTGCCTTGCAGCTCGCTGACCATGCGGCCGCCCCGCGAGGCGACGAGGCAGCGGGCGCCGACCTGGGTGAGCGCCTGCGCGATGTCGACGGTCGTGCGCTCCGCGCCTCCCGATTGCAGGTCGGGTATGATCTGCATGACGGTTCGGCCGGCGATTCGACGCTCGGGCGGGGACGAGTAGGACAAGGCGGAGGACATCGACGTCATGAGCGGAGCTTGGGCGAGGGTCGCGCCACGCCAGAAGACACAACGCGCCCGGGCTAGGGGCATGCGCGCGCCGCAATCAACTCGCGGCGCCGCGGCGCTACTGTCTTACGAAACTCTTAACCAATTATGAGCGCGCCGCCACCCGATCAAGCGCGGAGGCTCGGTTCTTTCGGCTCTGGCCGCGTTCAGAAATGAAAGTCTCGCATGACCACTGAAGCAACGCTCGACTTCCTCGAGGTTCGGCGCGACGACGCGACGTCCTGGCGCATCGCGCGCCGGCGGCGGCCTGCGTCGGAGGGCGGGAGGACGCGTCCCGGCCATGTCTGGCTCGGCGGCTTCGCCTCCGACATGCAGGGCTCCAAGGCGAGCTTCCTGGACGCTCGCGCCGCCGCGAGCGGGCGCGCGATGCTGCGCTTCGACTACTCCGGCCACGGGGAATCCACATTCGACGTTCCGGGCGGGCGCTTCGAGGACGGCTCGATCGGCGACTGGCTGGAGCAGAGCCTGGCGCTTTTTCTGGCCTCGACCGAAGGCCCCCAGCTCGTGATCGGCAGCTCGATGGGCGCCTGGATCGCGCTGCTCCTGGCGCAGCGGCTCGAGGCGCTGGGCGAAGCGAAGCGGCTCCTTGGCCTTTTACTGATCGCGCCGGCCGTCGATTTCACCGAGGAACTGCTCCTGCCCAGCTTGAACGAAGCAGAAAAACGCGAGTTCACCGCCGGGAGCGGGGAGATGATCAGGCCGAGGGACCGCTACGGGAGCCCGCCCCTGACGCGGCGTTTGCTCGAGGAGGGGCGCCGGCATCTGCTGCTGGGCGGCCCGCTGCGCTCTTATGCCCCGGTTCGCATTCTGCAGGGCGTTCGGGATGAGGCTGTTCCCTGGCGTCACGCCTTTCGCGTCGCCGAGAAGCTCGCCGCGGATCCGGCCGTCGTGACTCTCATCGCAGAGGGCGACCATCGGCTTTCACGTCCTGAGGACATGGAGCTGATTGCTCAAACGCTGGAGGCCCTCGAGGCCGAGGCGTCTGGCTGAACTGGCGCTCAATAAGAAGGTCGGAGCGAATTCCTACCCCTTCGCCTCGACGAAATCGGGGAAATAGGTCTTCATGATGCGATCGCGATAAGCGATGACATTGGGCGCTTTATCCGCCGCGTCGCGAATCGGCGACTCCCAGATCGGGGCCAGGCCCGCCGCGATGAAGGCGAAGAAGGTTGCGTCGGCGCCGCAGGGCTTGTCTCCAAAGAAATAGGGCTTGTCGCCGAGGAGCGTCGCCAGCGTCTCTATGTCCCGGAGCCCGAGACGGGTCGCTTCTTCCTCCGTGTAGCGGCCCGTTCCCTGGGCGTAGAGCGCCTTGCGCACCTTGCCGCGCACGAGGTTCCTGATGAAGGGCCGCAACAGGGCCGGCGCGCTATCGAATAGCTTGGCGGGTCCCCGCGCGAAATTGGCGTCGTCGAGCCAGCGTCCGCGCACCGCGAGCCAGTAGAGATGGTCCTCGCACATCTTCTCGGCGGCCCAGGCGATAGCGCGCTGCTCCGCCGTGAGGCCCTTGTCCAGATCGATCCCGCGGGTCTTCTCGATGTGCCAATGAATGAGCGTCGAGTCGGCGACGATGGTTCCGTCGTCGTCGATATAGGGAAGCTTGCCCTTGGGCGCGCGCTGCAAGCCGGAGCGGTCCTCGACATAGTCGAGGCCGGCGAGCTTCAGCAGCAGCATCGTCTTGACGACGAAAGGGCTGAAGTCCGGCAGGCCCGGACCGCGACGGAAGCAATAAAGCGTGATCATCCCAGCCGCGCCTCGTCGTGAGATAAGCGTTGAGGTCCTCGCCGCCGGACGCTGACGACAAGGAGATATACGGCGCGGATTGAGAAAGCGATGTGACGGCGCGTCAGTGGCGACTGCCCACGCGCACGCGATAGACGCCGTCGTCGGCGCGGACGAAGGTTTCCTCGACCTGCGGATGGCGGACGGGATCTCCCGATGTGTCGATCACCAGATTCTGTTCGGAAACATAAGCCACATATTCGGTGTCGGCGTTTTCGGCGAATAGATGATAAAAGGGCTGGTCCTTGCGCGGCCTGACTTCCTCGGGAATCGAGAGCCACCATTCCTCGGTGTTGGAGAACACCGGATCGACGTCGTAGATGACGCCGCGAAACGGATAGCGGCGGTGACGCACGACCTGCCCGATCGCAAATTTGGCGACGCTTTGTATCGGCATGGTACTCGACGTGGGTTGGGCCCCTTCTTTCGGAAATTCGTAGCGCGGAGGCTCGGGCGCGTCAACGGCGTCGAAGCGACGCGGACGGCCGCCGGCCAAGCTTGTGCGCGCCGCGCGCGCCTTACGATCTTGCGAGGATCGGTATAGTCTGCCGCGATGGCCGGATTCGCGCGAGCCGTTTCGCGCGGCGCAGCGCGCGAGGAGAAAAATGTCCCAGGCGCAAAGGACCCTGACCGTCTATCGCTATTTGACCGGTCCCGACGACGCATCCTTCTGCCATCGCGTCACGCAGGCGCTCAGCGCAGGATGGACGCTCTACGGCTCGCCGACACTGACTTTCGACGCCGCGGCGGGACGCGTGATCTGCGGTCAGGCGGTAACGAAGGACCTGGAGGGCCAAAAATATTCGGCGGACCTGAAGCTTTCGGAGCTCTAGCGCGCTTGTCCCTCGGACGGAATCCTTCGAGCAAGAAGAAATCGCGCCAGATCGAAATGCTGGAGCGGGCTCGAAAGCGACGGCCGGCCGCTATATGAAACGCCTGCTTGAACAGAAAACTCGAAGCAGAGACGCGTCGGCGGACCGACGCCTCTCAACCTAGGCGGCCGCATGCAATGGCGGGACGAAGGCTTTATCATCGGCGTTCGCCGTCATGGCGAGTTGTCGGCGCTGCTCGAATTGATGACGCTCGCGCATGGCCGCCATCTCGGTCTCGTGCGCGGGGGCGCGGGCAGAGCGATCCGCAGTGCGCTTCAGCCCGGAAATGACGTCGACGCGCTTTGGCGCGCGCGCCTTGAAGATCAGCTCGGAGTTTTCGTCGTCGAGCCGCTCCGTGCGCGCGCGGCGTCGCTGATCGACCACGGCCATGCGCTGCATGGCGTCGGTCATCTTTGCGCGCTGCTGCGTCTCTTGCCGGAGCGCGATCCGCATCCCGAATTCTGCGAGATGGCCCGTGCGATCGCCAATGTTCTCGCGCTCAAGGAACGCGCGCCGGCGCTCCTCGCCCATTTCGAGATCGCTCTGCTGGGCGCTTTGGGTTTCGGCCTCGACCTCGAGGCTTGCGCGCTCACCGGCGCGCGCGACGATCTCGCTTATGTGTCGCCAAGGAGCGGACGCGCCGTGTCGCGTGAGGCTGGCGAACCCTGGCGGGAGAGGCTCTTGCCCTTGCCGGCCTTCTTGCGCGCGGCGGCGAACGCGTCGACGCCCAGCGGCGGGGAGATCGTCGCGGCGTTCTGCCTCACGGGCCATTTTCTGCGTCGCGACGTCTTCGATCCGCGCGGCGCGCCGATGCCGCATGCGCGCGAGCTCTATGTCAAAGCGGTCACGGCGGTTTGAATCGCGTTATTCGGGCTGGGTTTTTGTCGCCCGCTCCGGGCGCGGGGCAGCTCCCGCGCCGCCCCCGGTTAGCCCAGCCTCGTTCAATGATTTCTCGTGCGCCGGGCGATTTATTATTTGCCGGCGCCGCTCTGCCCTCGGGCTTCGGGCTCGGCCGAAGCGTGAGCGGGGCGAAGCTTCAGCATTTTGTCGATCGCGGCCAGCGCGCCGCGATAGGCCGGCGCGACGGCGCTCGTGTGCGCGAGCGCGAGGAATTCATTCGTTTTGTGCGGGAGGGCGCCGCCGCCAAGGAAGACCTGAACCCCTCTCTCGGTGACCACCATGTCGCCTTGTCGCAAGGTCGGGTCGGAGAGCAGCGCCTTGGCTTCGCCATTGGGGCTCGAGGCGACATGGCAGCCGCAGCTCGCCGGCTTGGTCTCGCGGTTTCTGAACTTCGCGAGAAGCTGCGCGTAGGTCTCGTTGAGGCGGGCGTCTTTGGCCAGCGCGACGTCCTCGACGCCGGGCGGCAGGACGAAGAGCTTCGTCTCAGCGTCGGGGCAGGCCGCGTTGCAGGCGGTTTCGCGCGACGCGGCGTTGAAGCCGCCATAGGCCGCGGCCCTTCCGAAGGAATAGCCGTCGCAGGCGCGCACGCAAATCGTCCTTTGATAGAACGGCGTGGAAAACGCAGACCCTGCGGGGAGCGGGCTCGAATACGTGGCCTTGTGGAGGGCTGGAGAGTAGAGGCCTTGAGGATCTGAGGCTACCACCCAAGCATCGCGCTTATGGCGCCCGTGACCCTCGCGCGCGAAGTGCGATTTATGGCCGTGCCTCCGGTGGGACCGATGCTCGCTCTCTCCCCTCGAGTAGCCGTAATCGCCATAGCTGAAGCCGGATCCGCCAAAGTCGTCGAAGAAGAAAGCCCAAGCCCCGCTCCGCGGCGCGTCAATCGCCAACAGGCCGACGAGGGCCGTAATAAAGGCGAGCGAGCGCGAGACCGTTTGGCGATCGCGAATGGGTTGAAGGAAGTTGGCGGGAGCCGGCCAGAACCGGGGAAGCAGACAACGCAACGACATCGGCTGGGGTCCAGGTTGGAGGCCGATTTATAATGAGACTTTTGTAGGGCAGGACGCAGACGATTTCAAGTCGCGCTCACGGATTTAGCGCATTCTGCAGAGTTTCCAGTATTTCTTCGATGTAGAATGGTTTTTCGACGACCGGGCGATCGAGAAAGGCCTCGGGCAGTCCCGCCCGACCGCATCCCGTCGTGAACACGAAGGGCTTGCCGCGCGCGGTCAGCGCCTCGGCGACGGGATCGATCTTCCTGTCGCGAATGTTCACGTCGAGCAAGGCGATATCGAGAGAGGCCGAGGCGGCGAGCAGCAGCGCGTCGTCGAGCGCGCCGGCGACGCCGGCTATGACGAGCCCGTGCTCGCTGAGCATTTCCTCGAGCGCGATCGCGATATAGGGATTGTCTTCGACGATCAGAATCCGCAGGCCTTGCAGGCCGGCGGCCTGCGGATTTGGAGGGCTCGAGTTCGAGGGGTTGCGACATGGCGGATCGTTTGCGGCCTCGACGCCCGAATGTCCAGCGGCGTCAGGTCGATCGACCCGTCGCCGCTCTCTGATCTCAGCGGGAGGCGTTCCCGCTCGTCACTTCTTCAACTGAGGTTTGCCCTTGCCGCCTTCGGCCGCGGGCTTGGTGGCCGCGGTCTCTGCGGCCGCAGGCGCCGGGGCCGGGGCCTTGCTGGCTGCGGTATCCGCAGCTTTGCTCGCCGGGGCTTCCGCTGCATGACCGGCGCCCGGGGGCTCTTGGGGCGCCGGCGGCGCTTGCGGCGCCGCGTCAGGCAAGTTCATGATCCGCTCGAGATCGCCTTCGTAATGCACGGCCAGATCGGCCGGAAGCTTCTCGGTCGCCTTCTCGCGCAACACTTCGTTGAGCAGCATGCGCTTGGCGAGCTGCGTGGCCGCCTCTCCGGTGAGAGGCTGCGGCTTGATCTCCTTCACCACGAAGAACACGCCGTTCGAGCCGCGAGCCGTGAAGAACACGTTGTCGGCGGACTTCTTTTGCATCATTTCGAAGACCTCGGGCGGCATGTCGCCGCTGCCGATCTCGCCCTCGCCGCGATTGAAGGAGATTCCGCGAGTTTTCAGCAACTGCGCCACTTCTTCGAGAGTCTTGGCGCCCTTGGCCGCCTCGGGAACCTGCTTCGAGGCCTGAGAGAGCGGGAAGATGATCTGCTCGATCTCCAGGGCCTGCCGCTTCGCGAACATCAAAGGATGGTTGGCCTCATAGGCCTCGATCCGCGAGCCCGAGAGAGACGTGTCGGCGACGGCCCTCTGCAGATACATGTTTGCGAGCAGCTGGTCGCGCTGGCGTTGCGCCTCGACGAGGAAGCCGGGATCCCGGTCGAGCTTTTCAGCGATCGCCTTCTGCACGAGATATTTTCTCTGCACGAGCTCGCGCATGAAGCGCTTCGTGACCTGATCGTCCGGCTTCTCCTTGTCCTTGCCCATCGGCACGCCCGCGAGGCGCATCTCATTGGCGAGCTCATAGGCTTTGATCTCGTCATTGCCGACGGTCGCGATCGTCGGGCTCGCTGGCAATTGCGGCGCCGCCCCTTGCTTTTCGCCCGGCTTGTCCTTTGTTTCGCCGCAGCCCGCAAGAAGCAGAGCGGTCACGCCCAGGATCAGGGCGGCGTTGCTCGAATGCAAACGAAACATGCGGAGATTTCTCGAACGGAATGTCATGCGTCGCTCCTTTTTGCGGGAAGGAAAGCTTCTTCTCGCGGCGGCGTGCTTCGATGGTCTGCGATATCGCGGCGAGGTTTCCGTGGACGAAGAAGAAAAGTTGGACGATACCCGCCCAAAGGGACTGGCGAGGCCGCTCCAACTCGGAACCTCAAGCTCCCTTTCGCGCGCGCCGCGGTCTGTGTCAACGCGTCGCTTGCTTCGTCACGCGTCGATCCCAAGCCGTTTTCCGCTCCTTCGAACCGCCCTCCCCGGCCAGCGCCGAGAAGGGGAAAGAGCGCGAACGAAAGACAAACGGGCTTGCCAAAAAGAACAAACCATGCACAATGGCCTCCAGCCCGGCGGGTTCTTTGCTCTTTCCGCCCGCCGTTGCGCCGCCCGCATTCCGCATGTCAGAAGGAATTTTCGCCGTGAGCCAAGCCGCCAATCTTCGCCTCGTGGAAGGAACGTCCGTGGACAAGACCAAGGCGCTCGACGCCGCGCTCTCGCAGATCGAGCGCGCCTTCGGCAAAGGCTCGATCATGCGGCTCGGCAAGAACCAGAAGCCGGTCGAGATCGAGACCGTTTCCACCGGCTCCCTCGGCCTCGACATCGCGCTCGGCGTCGGCGGCCTGCCGCGCGGGCGCATCGTCGAGATCTATGGGCCGGAGTCCTCGGGCAAGACCACGCTGACGCTGCATGTGATCGCCGAGGCGCAAAAGGCCGGCGGCGTCTGCGCCTTCGTCGACGCCGAGCATGCGCTCGATCCCGTCTATGCGAGGAAGCTCGGCGTGCAGCTCGACGATCTTCTGATCTCGCAGCCCGACACGGGCGAGCAGGCGCTGGAGATCACCGACACGCTGGTGCGCTCGGGCGCGGTCGACGTTCTGGTGATCGATTCGGTCGCGGCGCTGACGCCGCGTGCGGAGATCGAGGGGGAGATGGGCGAGGTGCAGCCGGGCCTGCAGGCGCGGCTGATGAGCCAGGCCTTGCGCAAGCTGACCGCGTCGATCTCGCGCTCGAACACGCTGGTGATTTTCATCAATCAGATCCGCATGAAGATCGGCGTGATGTATGGCTCGCCGGAGACGACGACGGGCGGCAACGCGCTGAAGTTCTATGCCTCGGTGCGGCTCGACATTCGCCGGATCGGGGCGATCAAGGACCGCGACGAGGCGGTGGGCAACCAGACGCGGGTGAAGGTCGTCAAGAACAAGGTGGCGCCGCCGTTCAAGCAGGTCGAGTTCGACATCATGTATGGCGAGGGCATATCGAAGGTCGGCGAACTGATCGATCTTGGCGTGAAAGCGGGCGTCGTGGAGAAATCGGGCGCGTGGTTTTCCTACGACAGCCAGCGGCTCGGGCAGGGGCGCGAGAACGCCAAAACTTATCTGAAGCAGAACCCGGCGGCGGCGGAGAAGATCGAGCAGGCGGTCCGCGCTAACGCCGGCGTCGTCGCCGAGAAAATCCTCGAGGACGGGGGCGCTGAGGACGGGGATGGGAAGACTGAGGAATAGGCTGGAATTAGCCCTTTGCGCCGATCCTTCGAAGCCGCTCTTGCATCCCGGCCGTCGTTGCGGCATGGAGAGCCGGCCCGTCGGGCCTGCAGGAGTGTAGCTCAATTGGTAGAGCACCGGTCTCCAAAACCGGGGGCTGGGGGTTCGAGTCCCTCCACTCCTGCCAGCTGAGAGACTGCCCAAAGAGGGCGAGCCATCCGGCTGGCGCGGGCTTCAGTAAACCCGCTGAATGCAGAAATCGAGCACCTCGAGCAGAGCGGTTTTCCAAGGCGAGGGGGAGAAAATCTCCATCGCGTCGCGCGCGATCGCCGCGTAATGGGTCGCGCGCTCGATCGTGTCGTCGAGCGCCTTGTGTTTCTTCATGAGGCCGCAGGCGACGTCGACGTCGCCGTCCTTGATCTCGCCCTTCTCCAGCGTCCGCCGCCAGAATTCCCGCTCGCTCTCATTGCCGCGGCGGAAGGCCAAAACGACCGGCAGCGTGATCTTGCCCTCGCGGAAATCGTCGCCCACGTTCTTGCCGAGCTTCGCCGAGGAGCCGCCATAGTCCAGCGCGTCGTCGATGAGTTGGAAGGCGATGCCGAGATTCATCCCATAGCTGCGCGCCGCGGCGATGTCGGCCTTGGAGCGGCCCGACAGAATGACGCCGACCTCGGCGGCGGCGGCGAAAAGCTCCGCCGTCTTGCGCCGAATGACCTCCATATAGGCGTCTTCCGTCGTCTGCGTGTCCTTGGCCGCGTTGAGCTGCATGATCTCGCCTTCGGCGATGACCGCCGCGGCGCTCGAAACGACGGTGAGACAGGGGAGATTGCCGGGCTCCACCATCATCTTGAAGGCGTGGCCGAGCAGGAAGTCGCCGACGAGCACGCAGGTCTCGTTGCCCCAGAGCATGCGCGCGGCGATCTTGCCGCGGCGCATGTCGCTCTCGTCGACCACGTCGTCGTGGAGCAGCGTCGCCGTGTGCATGAACTCAATGCCGGCGGCGAACTTCAGATGACCGTCGCCCTTATAGCCGCACATGCCGGCGGTCGCGAGCACGAGCATCGGCCGCAGCCTTTTTCCCCCGGCCGAGATCAGATGATTGGCGACTTCCGGGATCGTCGTGACGTCCGAGCCCATCCGCGCAATGATGAGCTGATTCGTGCGTTCGAGATCGGGGCGGATCAGAGCCAATAGATTATCCAGCCCTGCACCCGTTTTCTTTTCGTCGAGCGAGATGACGATGCCCACAGCTCCCCCACTATGCCTATAACCATCCACTCGACGGCGACGGCAACTTAATTGTTTGCGATACGGGCGGCAAGCTGAACCGAAACCCGTGGTTTATCGGCTTGCCCCAGACGCCCCGACGTGACAGTGCTGCAAGCCATGGCGGTGCGGATCTCCGGCTTTCTGGGCGGGCGGCTGCAGTTGGCGCAGGACCAGCGCGGCCATCGCGTCGGCCTGGACGCCGCGCTGCTCGCCGCCGCGACGCCTGCGGCCACAGCCGGCCTCATTCTCGACCTCGGCGCGGGCGTCGGGGCCGTCGGCCTCTCCGCCGCCCGGCTCGCCCCCAAGGCGCGGATCGGCCTCGTCGAGACCGCGCCGGAAACCGCCGCCCTGGCCCGCGAAAACATCCGCCTCAACGGTCTCGAGGAGCGCGTCCGCCTTTACGAGGCGGATTTTGTCGGTGCGGCCAACCGTCGCGCCTCGGGGCTCGTCGACGAGGCGGCGGACGTCGTTCTGACCAACCCGCCCCATCACGCGCGCGGGAGCGTCCGGGTCTCGCCCGATCCGGCCAAGGCCTTGGCGCATGTCGCCGACGCGCCGCTCGCCGAGTGGACGCGCGCGGCGCTGGCGCTGCTCGCTCCGGGCGGAATCTTCGCGATGATCCATCGCGCCGAGGCGCTCAGCGACTGTCTGGCGGCGCTCGGGGGGCGGCTCGGCGGCCTCGCGATCCTCCCGATACAGCCGCGCGACGGCGCCGCGGCGACCCGCGTTCTGCTCCGGGGCGTGAAGGGTTCGAAGGCGCCCCTCTCGCTCCTGCCGCCCCTGGTTCTCCATCGTTCGGACGGCGCCTATGCGCCGCTCGCCGATGCGATTCTGCGCGGCCTGCGACCCGCGCCGTTGTAACGCGCTCCGCTCGAACGATCGAGCGGCGTCAGCCCCTTTTCGTCACGTCGTCTTCGATCCTGCCGGAGCGCAGCCGCACGACGCGGTCGCAGCGGGCGGCAAGCGCCGCATCATGCGTGGCCAGAATGAGCGTCGCGCCGCGCCGGGCCTTCTGCGCGAAGACCAGCTCGATGATCTGCGCGCCGGTCTCCGAGTCGAGATTACCGGTGGGCTCGTCCGCAGCGAGGATCAGCGGGTCTGGGGCGAGCGCGCGCGCCAGCGCGACGCGCTGCTGCTCGCCGCCCGAAAGCTGGCGCGGATAGTGGCGCAGACGTCCCTCGAGTCCGACCGCGGCGAGCTCGGCGGCGGCGACCTCGAAGGCGTCGGGCCGGTTGGCGAGCTCCAGCGGCGCCGCGACGTTTTCCAGCGCCGTCATGGTCGGAATGAGCTGGAAGGACTGGAAGACGACGCCTATGTTCTCGCCGCGAAAACGCGCCAGCTGGTCCTCGTCCATTTTGACGAGGTCCTGAGCGCCAATCCGCACCACCCCGGAATCCGGACGCTCGAGACCGGCGAGAGTCATTAAAAGTGTGGATTTCCCCGATCCAGAAGGTCCGACGAGACCGATCGTCTCTCCTTGAGCTATTGTAAGGCTCAGCGCTTTGAGCACATGCACCCGCGCCGGCCCGGCGCCGAGAGTGAGGTCGACATCGATGAGTTCAATCGTGGAGAGCGACACCAGCGGGGCCTCGAGCAACACGCTCAAAGGGAGCGCGCGCTCTTATGCCGCTTTGCGCGCGGCCTTCCAAGCTCTCTCCTCCCTCCTCTCGTTCGCCGCGCTGCTGCTCCCGGCCGTCGCCGCGGCCGAATGCGCCAGCGCCCCTCCGATTATCGGAGCCGACCAGAAATGCGTCGAGACCTTAACCGTCGTCGCCTTCGGCGACAGCCTGATGGCGGGCTTCTCGCTGCCGGCCAGTCAGGCGTTCCCGGCGCAGTTAGAGAGACGTCTCGCCGCGGACGGCTTCCCCGTTCGCGTCGTCAACGCCGGCGTTTCCGGAGACACGACCACGGACGGCCTCGCCCAACTCGACTACGCGCTCGCTGAAAAGCCCGACCTCGTCATTTTGGAGCTTGGCGCCAACGACATGCTGCGCGGCGTCGATCCGAAGGTCACCCGCGAAAATCTCGAAAAAATGCTCGCTGCGATCAAGGAAAAAGGCGCCGCGATCCTGCTTGCGGGCATGAAGGCCAGCGGCAATTACGGCGACGCCTACCGGGCGCAGTTCGACGCGATCTATCCAGGGCTCGCGAGCGCCCTGTCGTTGCCGCTCTATCCCTTTTTTCTCGACGGGCTGGATAAGGACGCGGCGCTTTTGCAGAAGGACGGCCTGCATCCGACCGCCGAGGGCGTCGCGCGGGTCGTGGCCGGGGTCGCGCCCTCCGTCGAGGAGAGCCTTCGGGAGATCATGATCGAGCGCGCCAAAAAAGCGCGTTGAGAGGCGGGAACCGGTCTTTCGCGCGAGGCGGGCTCTAAATGAAGAGGATCGATCACGTTTTTTGAGCGTTTGAGCGGTTTTGCTCAAGAGCGGCGTGATCCAAGGCGCGGGGAGGAAAATCATGCCGAGACTGTTCACGGCCTTGGAAATCCCGCCCGAAATTGGGGAGAGCCTCGCGCGGTTGCGCGGCGGACTTTTTGGCGCCCGCTGGATCGACGTCGAAAACTACCATCTGACGCTGCGCTTCATCGGCGACGTCGACGACCGCGTGGCCCATGACGTCGAGCATTCGCTCGATGCGATCAGGCGCGCGGGACCGGTCGTTGCGCTCGATCAGCTCACCGCTTTCGGCGGCGACAAGCCGCGCGCCATCGTCGCGAGAGCGCGGCCCGATCCGGCGCTGATGGAGCTTCAGGCCGACCAGGAGCGCTTGATGCGGCGGCTCGGCGCGGCGCCGGAGGTGCGAAAATTCGCGCCGCATGTGACGCTGGCGCGGCTGCGCGGCGCGTCTCCCATGGCGGTCGCCGACTATTTGAGCGCACGCGGCTATTTCCCGTCGCTCAAATTCTCGCCGACGCGCTTCGTTCTCTATTCGTCGAAGAATTCGGTCGGCGGCGGACCCTATGTCGTCGAGGCCGCCTATCCTTTCATCGCGCGGCGCGAGGAGGCCGTTGCGTAGATCATGCTGCGTTGGAGTGAATCGCTATCCCTCGGCGCGTAGCGGCGCCGGCGCTGGCGTCAGCCTGTTCCTTTCGATAATCGCAGCGATCGCGGGGTCTTTTGCAGCCGCTTCCTCCAGGAGCCTTTCGGTTCCCGCCTCGAGCTGCTCCTGCAGCTCGGCGTAGAAGGCGTGGACGCCGAGGCCGGGCGCGATCGGCGGCAGAAACTCCATGACGGCGCAGCCCGGCCGAATCAGGAAGCCGTGGCGCGGCCAGAAGAGCCCCGAATTCAAAACGACCGGAAGCACCGGCGCGCCGGTCTCCTGATAGATCATCGCGACGCCGAACTTGTAGGCCGGCGGCGCGCCGGCCGGCCGTCGAGTGCCCTCCGGAAAAATGAAGAGCTGGCGATCTTGCGCAAAGAGCGCCTTCGCCTTGGCGATGAGTTGCGGCAGCGCTTTGCGGCCTTTGGCGCGGTCGATCGCGATCTGCTCAGAGCGCAGCAGATACCAGCCAAAGAGCGGCAGAAAGACCAATTCGTGTTTCAGAATATAGGAAAAGTCCGGAAAGAAGATCGGCAGCGTGAACGTGTCCCAGGTCGATTGGTGCTTGGCGGCGACGATCATCGCGCCCTTCGGAATGTTCTCCAGACCGCGAATCTCGTGCTTGAGGCCGCAGATCCTTTCCAGGAGCCAGAGCGTCGTGCGGCCCCATTGGCGGCCGAGCTCCTGCACGAGCCCGCGCCGACCCGTGAGGAGGGTCGGCAGCCAGGCAAGCATCAGCAACACGGTGCACATATAGAAGAGGCACTGGAAGACGAGCGATCGCAGGAACAGCATGAGGGGTCTGGCCAGGGGAAGGGAGGCGCTGTTTTAAGCGCCGGGCCCTGCGGCGACAAGCGCCTTGCCGCCGCAGGGGTTGCGGCGATAATGGCTGTCCCCTCCAACGCTTTCGGGGGAGAGAAAGAAAATGTCCCGTTCGCCCCTGCGCGCCGCTCCGGGCTTCGCTCTGACGTTTATCGCGATCCTCCCTTGCGCCTCGACGTTCGCGGAAGTCGCGGAGCCCGATGGCTATCGTCTGGACGACTACCGGGCGCCGACGCCCGCCGATCTCAGGGGCGCGCATGTGATCGACACGCAGCAGGCTTTCGAACTCTGGCAGGCGAAGTCCGCCGTGTTCGTCGACGCTCTGGCGCGCCCGCCCAAACCCGCCGACTTGCCGCCGAAGACCGTCTGGCGCGACAAGCCGAGGGCCGACATTCCCGGCAGCGTCTGGCTCGTCAACACGGGCTTTGGCGCGCTGGCGGAGGCGACGCAGCATTATTTCGAGACGGGGCTCGCGAAGGCGACCGGCGGCGACAAAACGAAGCCCTTGGTCTTCTATTGTCTCGCGGACTGCTGGATGTCATGGAACGCGGCGAAACGCGCGCTGTCGCTCGGCTACGCAGACGTCTACTGGTATCCGGAGGGCACGGACGGCTGGGAGAAGGGCGGCCATCCGCTCGAAGATCGCGCGCCAGAGCCTGGGTTTTGAATCGGCGCTCTATATAGCAGGACGGAAGACGGCCGGACGGTTGGTTTGGGTCCGCGCGGGTTGCGCCTTGCAAGCGCATTAAACTCAGTCGCCTGAAATGGCGACCGCGGCAAAGCCTAGCGAGCAGCCGCGTACCAAGTCTTGCGTGACGTCTGGCAACGGCCGTTGCGAAGCGTAGACAGGGAGGTTGCAGGCCGGAACGTCAGTGAACGGGAAAATAGCCCCGAAATCGATCGTGATCGGAGTAGCCGACTCTATCCCGTAAAGAGGAAGGCAGAATTGCAGGCCGCGACATAGCGAGCGACCTGAGGTGCTTCCGGGGTTCTTACCGCCAGCATGCAACCAAGGGGCTCGATGTGAACAAGGGAGATCCATCCGGTTCAAGCGCAAGCTTGTAGGACTCGACAAGCTGATGAGGCGAGAAGAGCCCGATGGCCGGGTGGAAGTCAGACTGACTGGTAGTACTCCGAGGCCGGGAGAGCCGGCCACATGGGGAAGCGGTCAGCGGTGGTTGAATTGTTCTTGGGCGACATGGGCTCCATCCAACGGGAGACACGGCCTTCTATTCAAAGAGAAGATCAGCTGACCATGGAAACGAAACTTGAACAGATAGCAGCGAAAGCTCGATGTGAACCAAAACTCCGATTCACTTCGCTGGCTCATCACATCACGCGTGGTCGCGTGCTGAAGAATTTATCGCAGATTCCCAAGCGCTCGGCCGCCGGGGTCGATGGCCAGACAGTGGAGGCGGCGAAGGAAAGCTTTGAGCAATGGATTGGGGCAATGCTTCAATCCGTTCACCGTCAAGGATACAGAGCGCCGGACATTCGGCGCGTCTATATTCCAAAGCCCGGAAAGCAGGAAAAACGCCCGCTCGGCGTTCCGACTGTCTCTGACCGGGCGCTCCAGCGCAGCACGGCCCAGGTGCTCTCCGCCATTTACGAGCAGGACTTCCTGCCATGCTCGTTCGGCGGCAGGCCCGGGCTCGGCGCCCATAATGCGCTGGCGACCCTCAATGAGGTGATCGCCGGCGGCAAAACGGGCTGGGTGCTGGAGGCGGACTTGAAGAACTTCTTCGGGAGTCTCGATCACGATTGGGTGCTCCAATTTGTTGAGCATCGAGTTGGAGACCCGCGACTGATCAGCCTGATCCGGCGCTGGTTGAAAGCGGGCGTCGTGGAAGACGGCGAGGTTCGTGCGAATGAGGAGGGAACTCCACAAGGTGGATCGATCAGCGTGCTGCTGAGCAACGTTTACCTGCACTACGTGCTTGATCTTTGGTTCGAACGCGTGGTCAAAACCCGGTTGCGTGGCGAAGCCTATCTGGTGCGCTATATCGACGACTTTGTGATCTGTTTCCAATATCGCTCGGACGCCCTTCGCGTGCAGGACGCCTTGTGCCGACGGTTAGGGAAGTTCGGCCTCACTCTTGAGCCGACCAAGACGAAGTTAGTCGAGTTTGGCCGGTTCGCGCAACGACATGCGGGCAAACGCGGCAGGAGTTGCCCGGAAACAATCTACTTCCTGGGGTTCACGCTGTATTGCACGAGAAACCGAAAAGGCAACTTCAAGGTCGGGATGCGTACCGAGAAAACTCGGTTGCGACGCGGCCTTATGTCTTTGCAAGAGCTGATGCGGCGAATACGACATGATACGATCAGCGACCAGGTCGACGAAATAAACGCCGTCCTGCGAGGCCACTACGCCTATTACGGCATCGCCGGAAATATCCGCGCTTTGTTGAAGGTGTATCGGGCCGTCGAGCGTTACTGGCATAGAATGTTGTGCAGCCGCAGCTGGGCCGGCGCTCACCTCACCTGGGACGCTTTCCACCAGATCCAAGAGCGGACACCTCTACAGCGACCAAAACTGCAGCTTCCCTACCGGGCGCTGCAGACGCTCGCGGTGCAACTGTGAACCAACCGCCGAAGAGCGTGGTGCGGGAAATCCGCACGCCACGTTCTGTGGGAACCGGAGGCGGGCGACCGCTTCCGGTGACCCGGTGATCGCAGATGAGCAAGCCTGAGGACGCAATGGGCGAGGTTCGGCGGCCGCCGCGCGGCGAGCCCCCCGCGCCGCGCGGACTGAAGCGCGAGCCGATACCGAGATCAAAGAAAGAACGTCCGGCCAGCAAGGGCCGCGTCCACAAGGGACGGACGCGCAGTTAGGCATGTTCCCCAAAAGCGCGAAGCGATCTGGGGAAGGAACTTGCCGGCCGGAATGAGATGCAAAGAGGCCGCCCATGACCACATCGAAGACCATCGCCGCCCTGCTCGGGCCGACGCTCGTCGCCACGGCATTGATGGTGCTCCTCAATCTCGAAGCAATGCCCGCTTTGATCGCCGAGATTTCCCAGACCCCGATGGTCATCGTGCTGGCCGGCTACGCGGCCTTCGTGGCCGGGCTCGCGATCGTCTACTTCCATAATAGCTGGACGGCCGCCTGGCCGACGCTGATCACGTTGTTCGGCTGGCTGTCCGTGATCATCGGCTTCTTGCGGATCGTGTTCCCGACGCAATTGGCGGGCGTCATGTCCCGGGCTGCCCACGCCCCGGCCATGCACATCGTGCTTCCCGCGATCGGCGCCGTCTTTCTGCTCGTCGGCGGCGTGCTGAGCTACAAAGCCTATGTTCGCGAGTGAAGGCCGATAAGGCGGCGCGCATGCGACAGGACGAGGATCCTTTCGATCTGGAGCGCTTCGTCGAGGCGCAGGCGCCGGTCATCGAGCACGCGCTCGCCGAGCTTCGCGCCGGACGCAAGCGCACGCACTGGATGTGGTTCGTCTTCCCCCAGATCGCGGGGCTCGGCTCCAGCGCCATGGCGGTCCGCTACGCGATCGGCTCGCGGGGCGAGGCGCGCGCCTATCTCGACCACCCGGCGCTGGGGGAAAGGCTGCGCGAATGTGTCCGGTTGGTCATCGCGTCGCAACGCCCTTTGGCTGAAGTCTTCGGCTCGCCCGACGACATGAAGTTTCGGTCCTGCGTGACGCTCTTTTCCGCCGTTGCTCCGGATGAGGCCGTGTTCGGCGAGGCGATCGATCGCTGTTGCGGCGGCGCGAAGGACGCCGCGACGCTCGCAAAGCTTGGCGATGGCGGGCCTTGAACGCCTGCTACGGCGCGCTCTTTCGGAAGACCAGCATATATTGCCGCGGCAGGAAGGACGGCTGCTCAACGAGCGTGAAACCCGCGGCTGCGAGCTCCTTCACGGCCTGCTCGGGCGGAATGCGGTATTGCGGCGGCGGCTCGTTCGGGGAGTCCGCTTTGAAATCGATGATCGCGAGTTGCCCGTCGTCCTTCAGCGAGGATTTGAGCCGCGTGAAATAGGCGGTGCGATGACCGATGTGGTGGAACGCGTCGACGACGAGCGCGAGATCGACCGGTTCCGGCAGAGCGGCGTTGTCGCCTTGCGCCAGCACCGGGATGAGGTTCGAGAGCCCTTCGCGTGTCGCCCGCTCGCCGAGATAGCGCGTCATGTCCGGCTCGACGTCGACCGCATAGACGCGGCCTTGCGGAGCGAGGCGCGCGATGCGCGTCGCGAAATAGCCCGTGCCGGCGCCGATGTCGGCGACGGTCGCGGACTTGCCGATTTTCAGCGCCTCGAGCACTTCGTGCGGCTTCTGCCACGCGTCGCGCTCGGCCGCGTCGAATTCCTTCGCCCAGGTCTCGGCGCCCTCGAAGCGATGATGGAAGGCGCCGTCGTCGCCGTCCATAGGGTGGTGATGCATGTGGTGCGAAGACGGCATCTCCGCTGCGGGCGGCGTCGACTCCTGGCCCGCGGCGCCCGACGCGCCGCCAACGCAAAACGCCAAAAAAGCGAGCCGGCGCGCGAAACCGCGCGCCGCCCCTCTGCCGCCGCATCTCCTGGCAGCCATCTCAGACCGGCCGATTCGCGTTGCGATTGCGCACGGGTCCCATGAGCTTCAGGCCTTCCGTATAGGCGATCAGCTCGTAGGAATCGTTGAACTTCAGCGCCGCGTCGGCGATAGCGTCGAGCTTGCCGCCGGTCGAGGCGCGCTTGAGCTGCGTCTTGTCGAGATAGAGCAGCTCCAGAAGCTCGTTGTAGACGGTCGCCTCGTCGATCGGCAGGACACGGAAAGTCGCACCGTCGATCTCGACGTTATATTTGCTGAGAATGTCGATGTTGTTGCAAAAGATTATGTATTTGCCGTCGGGCGAGAGCAGGCCTTTCAAAACCTCGGCGAGCAGGGTCAGCGACTCGAAGGAGTGAAGATAGGCGGCGAGGAATCGGATCGTCGGCTCGCCAGCTATGGCGACCCCCATCACTTGATCGGCGGAAAGTTCCGGCGGCCGCTTTTCGTCGGCGAACGCTTGCGCGAACTTCAAGGCGAGCTCGCCGCGAAAGCCGATGCGGCCGGCCTTCTCGGTCGGCCCCTTGTGGACCGCGTTCAACAGGCGTCCTTCCTTCTCCAATCTTGCAAAAGCCGTGTCCTCGATCTTCGTCATTTCTGCTTCCTGCTCCTGATGCTGCTTCAACTTTCGACCGGAAAGACTTCACCGGTCATATTCGCGGCGATCCACTTCTTGAGCTCGGCGACATGGGCGCTTTCCTCCTCGACGAATTCTCGCGCCAGCGCTTTGACCTCAGGATCGTTCGTCTCGTCGAGAATCCTCTTGTAGTAGTCGTAGCCAGCCTGCTCGGCCGCGAGCGCGATGTCGAGCGCCTCGCGCCGGCCGAGAAACGGATCGGTGGCCCAGATCGCCGCCGTCTCCGGGCTTTCGAGGTCCGGCCATTCGAAGTCGTCCGCCCCTATCTTCGGGATCTCCCGAAAGCCGGAGCGAGCCCTCGCGTCGGCGAGATGCAGACGCGAATAGTCGGAAAGCCGACGAAACAGACGGCCGACTTCCCGATTTCCGCAGGATTCCATTGCGTCGGCGAGCTGGCCGAAGCGCAAGGCCGCTTCCTCCTCCACGCGCATCGCATAGGCGAGAAACAACTCGACGGATTCCATGACGTGAGCCCTCCCTCAGGCGCCGCCTGGCTCGCCGGTGAATCTCACCAGTATGTCCTGATCGCGCACAACATATTGGCAGGCGAGACGGAACCGCGGCGCCACGTCCTCGACCTCCGCCTTGCGAATATCCTCGGCCGTAATCTTGCCGAGCGCCTTCAGTTGCGCCTTCTCCTTTTCGGTGAGCAGAGAGCCCATGGTCTTGCCGGAAAGCGTCACGACCTCGATCAGACAGGAGCCGCACTCGCCGTCGCGGCAATCATGGGGGATCGCCACCTTGTTGGCTTCGGCGACAGAGAGCACGGTCGACGTGTCGCCAGCGACGGCGTAAACGGTGAGATTCTTGTGCAGCAACGGCGATTCGAAGGTCACGTTCGGCATGGGTTTCCTCAGCTCGTTGGATCGGACGCCCGCCCTTCCGCGCGATGACGCCCGCCCATTAAGCAAGCAAACCGCGAGCCAGATATGCGCCTCTGCCGTCGTTTGCGGCGCTACGTCGCATTCGCGGGCGGCGTGGGACGCCGTCAGCCGAATTTGAACAGCACGCCGTAGCCGCCGCGGGGATAATTCCAGCGGATGTCGCCTGTGGGCTCGCACAGGACGCGGCAGGTGCCGCATTCGAGACAGCCGTCCGGCGTGATCTCCACCTGGCCCGCCGAATTTTCGACGTAGCAGCCAGCGGGACAAAGCGTCGTCATCGCCAGCAGATTCTTCGAGGGCTTCTCATGCGGCTCGATGACGATATGCGGCTTGCCCACGTCGACGAGATATCTGTTCTGGTAAAGCTTCTCCTCTACCCGAGCGGCTTGTAGCGACATGATGCTTCTCCTTTTCGAGATGTCTTTCGCTTCGCGTTACCTCCAGGCGCGGGCGAGACGCCAGGCGTCGCCGAAGAGGCCGGACCAAGAGCGCTCCTTGATGAACGAGCGTATCGTGGCCTTCTCCTTGTCGAGTTTGGGCGTGCCGTCGACGCGCAGGAAATTCTCCATCGCGTTCGAGACGAGCGTCGGATAGGCGACGAAATAGTTCTTGGCCTGCGTGTGCAGCAACGCCGGCATGTCCTTGTATTTCTTGAGATCCTTCATGACGAAGCTGTCTTCGAGGGCCTTCTTGTAGGCGCTGAGGTTCTCCTTCGTCAGTTTCTCGCGCCGCGACTTGATCTGGAAGATCGTCTCGGCGGCGATCCGGCCCGAGGTCATCGCCAGATTGGAGCCCTCGCGGTGGATGGCGTTATTGAGCTGCGCCGCGTCGCCGACGACGACCCAGCCGTCGCCGAAGAGCTGCGGCACCGCCTTGTAGCCGCCCTCCGGAATGAGGTGCGCTGCATATTCCTTCACCTCGGAGCCCTCGAGGAGCGGCGCGATCGACGGATGCTTCTTGAAGTTCTCCAGGAGCCCGTAAGGCGTCGCGGTCGACTCCGCAAAATCCGCGACGAGGCAGCCGAAGCCGACCGAGACGCTCTCCTTGTTGGTGTAGACGAAGCCCATGCCGGTCATGCCATTCGAGACCGTGCCGGCGGCCTCGATGACGACGCCCTCGTCGCCGTGCAGGTTGAAGCGCGCATCGATCGTCTCGCGCGGCAGGAAGTGCATTTCCTTGACCGCGAGCGCGACTTGCTCCGCTTTGGGCGGCTCGCGCAGCCCCGCGCGCGTCCCGAGAAGGGCGTTCACCCCTTCGGCGATCACGACAACATCGGCGAAGATCGTGCCGCCGCGACGATCGGTCGCCACGCCGATCACCTTGCCATAGGCGTCGCTGATGAGCTCGGTGACCGTCGTTTCCTTGATCAGGATTGCGCCCTTGGCCTGAGCCTCTCCCGAGAACCAGCGATCGAACTGCGAGCGAATGATCGTGTAGCGGTTCGGCTTCTCTTCGTTGAAGTCGTCCGAGCGATATTGCAGCCCCGTATGCGAGCGATCGCTCATCATCCAGAACCGCTGCTCGACGAGATGGCGCTCGAGCGGCGCCTCCTCGCGGAAGTTCGGGATGATCTTCTCCAGCATGTTGGCGTAGAGAATGCCGCCCTGCACGTTCTTCGAGCCGGGATATTCGCCGCGCTCGAGCTGCAGCACCTTAAGGCCGCGCGAGGCCAGCGTGTAGGCCGCCGCGTTGCCGGCCATTCCGGCGCCGACGACGATCGCATCGAATTTTTCTTCAATCATGACGATGCCTCCTCTATCCCGCGAGTTGATCGCGGTTGTGGGGCGAGAGGCGCTTGCGGAACGCCTCGGTCAAAGCGGGCAGCAGACGGATCGCGTCTGTTACGATTCCGACATGAGCGAAATCGAAAATCGGCGCGTTCTTGTCGGTGTTGATCGCAAGGATCATGTCCGCGCCTTCGACGCCGACCCGGTGCTGGATCGCGCCGGAGATGCCGGCGGCGATGTAGAGTTTGGGCCGGATCGTCTTGCCGGTCTGACCGATCTGGCGATCGGAGGTGATCCAGCCCTTCTGCACCAGCGGGCGCGAGCCGCCATATTCCGCGCCAAGCGTCATCGCCAGATTGCGTACGAGCTGGTAGTTTTCAGCACTCTGCAATCCGAGTCCGCCGGCGACGACGACATCGGCGAAAGCGAGATTGGATTTCGACGATTCGCGATCCGGAATGAACTTCAGGATCTTCGTGATGATCGTCTCTTCGTCGAGGTCTGGCGCGAAGCGGACGACGCGGCCCTGACGGTTTTCGTCGCGCGCTGGCATCGAAAAGACGCGCGGGCGTACCGTCGCCATCTGCGGCCGGTAGTTCAGCGTATAGATCGTGCAGAGAAGCGAGCCGCCGAATGTCGGCCGCGTCGCGGCAAGGGATCCATCGGCGTCGACCGCGAGCTCCGTGCAATCCGCCGTGAGACCGGTAAGCAGCGTCGTCGCAACGGAGCCCGCAAGATCGCGGCCGAGCGTCGTCGCGCCGAGCAGGAGAATTTCCGGCTTATGCGCGTTGACGAGCTGCGTCAGCGCCTTCGAATAGGGCTCGTTGCGGTAGTCCTTCAGCGTCTCGTGCTCGACGAGATAAACGAGATCGGCGCCGTAATGATGCGTCGCCGCGACCGCCGCCTGGGTCGCCGCGTCGGGCGCGCCGAGCACGACGCTGGCGAGTTCCACGCCGAGCTTGTCGGCGAGCTTGCGTCCTTCGCCGAGCAGCTCGAAAGACACGGGATGAACCTCTCCGCGCTCCTGCTCGACGAAAACCCAAACGTGCTTGTAGCCGCGGAAATGCTCGGGAAGCTCCTTCTTAGCGGAGGCGCGGTTCCCTTGCGGGGGGGCGGCAGGCGTCTGCGACATTCCTATCTCCTCGTTAGGCGCTGCCGGCGAGCTTCGCCATATCGCCCTCGAGCGAGGACTGCCTCGCAAAAATCGCGCCGATCACGGCTTCGGCCGAGTTGCCGGCGGTCTTTTGCGGTTCGATGAAGAAAGCGCGCTCGGTCCGCGGGGCGGGCGCGAAGACCTTCTTGACGATCGTCGGCGAGCCCTTCAGGCCGCATTTGGCGAGTTCGGCGATGCCGGCGTCCTTGGCGCTCCAGGTGACGATCTCGGCGCGCGCCGCGCGCAGCGAGTCGTCGATCGTGCCGCGCCTCACCTCGTTGACGCCTTCGAGCATCGTGATGAGGCAGGGCATTTTCGTCTCGAGCAGCTGCACGCCGCCTTCGGCGCGTCGCTCGACGACGACTTTTCTCGCGTCCTTGTCGCAGCTGACGATCTTCGAGACATAGGTGAGCTGCAGCAGGTTGAGGCGCTTCGCGACGCCGGGCCCAACCTGCGCCGTGTCGCCGTCGATTGTCTGCTTTCCGGCAAAGACGACGTCTTGCGGACCGAAGGTCTCCTCGATCTTGCGGATCGCCTGGGCGAGCGCATAGGTCGTCGCGAGCGTGTCCGAGCCCGCGAAGGCGCGGTCGGTCAGCAGCACGGCGCGGTCCGCGCCGATCGCCAGCGTCTTGCGCAGCGCCTCGGAGGCCATGGGCGGCCCCATGGTGAGCACCGTCACTTCGCCGCCGAGCTTGTCGCGCAGGCGAAGCGCTTCCTCGAGCGAGAAGAGGTCGTAAGGGTTCACGATCGTCGGCACGCCCTGGCGCATGATCGTGTTGGTGACCGGATGCACGCGGATCTGGGCGCTGTCCGGCACTTGCTTGATGCAGACGAGAATTTTCATGACGGACGGTTCCTTTTGGCGGCGACGGCGCGCGTCACAGCGGGCGGCTGTCGGGCGCGATCAGCATATTGAGCGACACGAAGGGCTTCGCCGGCTCCGCCTTGGGTTTCACCGCATCCTTGTGAACCTTGAAGAGCCTCTGCTCGATCGGCGTCGAAGCGACGAAATCGGCGTAGGCCTGGGCAAGATGGGTCTTGCAGGCCGCGAGGGCTTCCGCCTCGGGCGCGTCTTCGAGCGGCGCCGCCACGAGATATTCGCCCATCCGCCGCAGAATGTGCAGACGCGCGACGCGCACCACGGCAGGATCGTATTCGACGCCGAGGGCCTCGAAGAACTCCTCCGCCGAAGACAGCTTTCGCAGATCGTCGAGAATGCTCATGGATTGGAGCTCCTTTGCTGCTCGGCGCGAGCGGCGCCGTTGAGGTTTCGTTGCAGATGCGCGAGGCGCGCCTCCAGGAAGTCGATGCGGTCGATAAGCGCCGCCATCGCATCGGCGACCGGATCGGGAATCAGATGATGCTCGAGCGCGATGCGGCCGTCGCCGGGCGCGCGCTTGCGCTCCTCGCGCACGATCCGGCCCGGAATGCCGACGACGGTCATCTCCGGCGGCACGTCCTCGATGACGACGGAGTTCGCGCCGATGCGCGCGCCGGCGCCGACCATGATCGGCCCGAGAATCTTCGCGCCAGCGCCAATCAGCACGCCGTCGCCGATCGTCGGATGGCGTTTGCCGGGCGCCCAGGAGGCGCCGCCGAGCGTGACCCCATGATAGAGCGTCACATCGTCGCCGATCAGCGAGGTCTCGCCGATCACGACGCCGGCCCCATGGTCGATGAAGAAGCGCCGGCCGATTGTTGCGCCCGGATGAATGTCGATGTTGGTCAGGAAGCGCGAGAGCCAGGAGACGAAGCGCGCCGGGAATTTGGCGCCGGCGCGCCAGAGGCGATGCGCGAGCCGGTGCCACAAGAGCGCGTGTACGCCCGGGTAAAGCAGCAAAACTTCAAGCGAAGTGCGCGCGGCGGGATCGCGCTTGGCGACGCATCCCACATCCTCGCGAAGCTTGGCGAGCAGGGCCGACGCTGAAGCGCCATAGCCACGCGTGAGCGCGATCGCGCTCATCTTGAGCTCGCAAAGCTTGGCGACGGCGCGTCGCCGTGGGTCTCGGCCTGCGCCAGCGCAACGAAGCGGCTGAACTCGCTTTCGAGAACAGGCTCCTTGCACAGGCGCGCGCGCGCGCGAATGCGCGCCAGCACTCTAGCTGCCGCCGCGGGATCGATGTCGATTCCGAGTTCGGCGCATTTGCCAGCGATGGCGGAGGTTCCCGAATGTTTGGCGATCAGAATCTTGTCTCGCCGGCCGAGCCTCGCGGGATCGATTCCCTGATAGGCGCGGGCGTCCTTCAGGAGCGCTGCGACGTGAATGCCGGATTCATGCGTGAAGACGTCCTCGCCCACGACGGCTTTCGCGCGAGGAATGTCACGCATCGCCGCGCGCGCAACGAGCTCGGCCACCTCGCGCAGTCGCTTCGGGTCCACGCCGGTTCTTCCCGGCGCGACATGGCCGAGCGCAACGACGATTTCCTCGAGCGCAGCGTTGCCGGCGCGCTCGCCTAGTCCCAGCACCGTGACCGAGGCGCTCGTCGCGCCGGCGCGGATCGCCGCAAGCGTGTTGGCGGTCGCGAGACCCACGTCGTCATGGCCGTGGAATTCGATCGGCAGGCCCGTCTCGTCGCGAACTCCCCGAATCTGCTCGTAGACGGCGAAAGGATCGAGCACGCCGAGGGTGTCGGCGAAACGCAAGCGCATCGCGCCTTCCCCCGCCGCAGCGCGCGCGATGCGGCCGATGTCGCGCGGATCGGCGCGAGAGGAGTCCTCGCCGCCGAGCGCGACGGTCAAGCCCTTGGAGATCGCATAGGCGACGACGCGCGCCGCCTGCGCCGCCGCGGCTTCGACGTCGATTCCGAGCTTGACGCCGATCTGAAGCTTGGACATGGGCGTCGAGATATTGACATGCGTGACGCCGGTGTTAAGCGCCGCGTCAATGTCGGCCTCGCGCGCCCGACACCAGGCGGTGACGCGGCAGGGAAGCCCCGCGGCGGCGATCGCGGCGATGGCGTCGATCTCCTCCTCGCCCATCGCCGGCGTGCCGGCCTCGATCTCGTCGACGCCGGCTTCGGCGAGCGCGCGCGCGATGGCGAGCTTCTCCGCCGCCGTGAAGGCGACGCCGGGCGCTTGCTCGCCGTCGCGTAGCGTCGTGTCGTTGATCTCGATGCGGGGCGCTTCCGAAGTCACGGCTTTCCTCAAGCGTAGACGGGCTTGAACTCGGCCTGCTTCTGCTGCGCGCCCGGCCAGAAGGGCGAAAGCTGCCTGAGCTTTTCCATGATGGTGGGCAACGTCTCGACGACGCTGTCGACATCGGCGTCGACATTGTCGCGCGAGAAGGAGAAGCGGATCGACCCATGCGCCGCGGTGAAGGGGATGTTCATCGCGCGCAGCACATGCGAGGGCTCGAGCGAGCCGGAGGTGCAGGCCGAGCCCGAGGAGGCCGCTATTCCCGCGCGGTTGAGGTGCAGCAGGATGGCTTCGCCTTCCACATACTCGAACGCGATGTTGCAGGTGTTCGGGAGACGATCGTAAATGTCGCCGTTGACGAAGCAGTTGGGGATCGCCTGCAACAACGCTTTCTCGAGCCGGTCGCGCATGGCCTTTACGCGCGTCTGCTCGTCTTGCATGTGGGTGAGAGCGAGCTCTGCGGCCTTGCCAAGCGCGATGATGGCCGGCGCGTTTTCGGTTCCGGCGCGCCGACCGCGCTCCTGATGGCCCCCGCGCAAAAGCGGCTTGAAGCGCACGCCGCGCTTCACATACAGCGCGCCGATTCCCTTCGGCGCATGCAGCTTGTGGCCGGAGAGCGACAGCATGTCGATCGAAGAGTCCTTGAGCGAGACCGGCGTTTTGCCGACCGCCTGCACCGCGTCGGTGTGGAAGAGCGCGCCCTTCTCCTTGGCGAGGTCGGCGAGACCCTCGATCGGGAAGATCGTGCCGGTTTCATTGTTCGCCCACATGAGCGAGACGACGGCCGTCTTCTCGGAGAGTGCGGCGCGATAGGCCTCGATGTCGAGACGGCCCATCGAGTCGACGCCGATGTAATGGACCTTGGCGCGGCCGATCTTCTCGAGATGCTGACACAGCGCTAGCACGGCCGGATGCTCGACCTTGCTCGTCACGATCTCTTCGCGGTCGGGCATGGACTCGAGCGCGGAAAGGATGGCAGTGTTGTTCGCCTCGGTGCCGCCCGAGGTGTAGATGATCTCATGATCGTGCGCAGCGCCAAGAAGCTGCTGAAGCTGCCCGCGCGCAGTCCTGACCGCTGCGCCGACGCTCGCGCCGAAAGCGTGGATCGACGACGGATTGCCGAACTGCTCCGTGAAGAAGGGCATCATGACTTCGACGACTTTCGGGTCGACGCGAGTCGTCGCATTGTTGTCGAGATAGACGGGGTTCATCGCTCCCTCCTCAATGCGCGGTGCGGCCGACCGGCACGACGCGGATCGGCGTGCCGAGCTTGGCGATCAGCCGTTCCTGAATGCCGGAGATCGTGACGCCCGCCATTTGGCAGCCGACGCAGGCGCCGGAAAGATTGACGAGCACATTGGAGCCGTCGACGTCGACGAGCTCGCAGTCTCCGCCGTCCTTGCGCAGGAAGGGCCGCATCTCTTCAATCGCCTGCTCGATCACACGAATCCGCTGGAGATTGGTGAGGCCCGCGGAAGGCGGCAGCGGCGAGGACGGCGCCAGCGGCGAGATTTCGACGAGAACGGGCGGCTGCTGCTGTTTTGCGGCCTTGGTCTTCTCTTTGATCTTCTGCCGATCCGCCGCGCCGACGCGATAGGCTTCATGCTCGGGCAAGAGGCTTTCGGCCACGAGCTCGGCGTTGACGCGCACGAGGATCTCCTCGAGCTTGTCGAAGCAGGTCAAGCAGCCGCCGCCGGCCTTGGTGTAGTCGGTCACGGCTTCGATGCTCGTGAGCTTGTTCATCTTGATTGCGCGTTCGATCATGCCCTCGTCGACGCCGAAGCATTTGCAGACGAGCGCGCCCTCCTCATGATCGTCGCTCCAGGTCTCGCCACGGAAATTGGCGACCGCGGCCTGCAGCGCTTCATAGCCCATCACCGAGCAGTGCATTTTCTCAGGCGGGAGGCCGCCGAGGAAATCGGCGATGTCCTGGTTCGTGATGCTCATCGCCTCGGAGAGCGTCTTGCCGATGACGAGTTCCGTCAGCGCCGAGGAGGAGGCGATCGCCGATCCGCAGCCGAAGGTTTGGAATCTCGCGTCGAGAATGACTTCCGTCTCCGGATCGACGCTGAGCATCAGCTTCAGCGCGTCGCCGCAGGCGATGGCTCCGACCTCGCCGACCGCATTGGCTTCGGTGAGCACGCCGGCGTTCTTCGGATTGAAGAAGTATTCTTTGACCTTGTCCGTATAATCCCACATCGCTCTGGCTCCGCTGCTATCAACCGAAGGACTTGCCGCAAGAGCAGCTCGATTTTGCGTTCGGATTGTCGAAAGTGAATCCCGATCCCTCGAGGCCGATCACGAAGTCGACCTTGGCGCCGTCGAGATAGGAGACGCTGCCTTCGTCGATGAAGACCTTCACGCCGTCCTTTTCGATCAAGAGGTCCGAGGGATCGGTCTTGTCGACGAGGCCCATCATATATTTGAAGCCTGCGCAGCCGCCGGCCTCGACCATGATCCTCAATCCCTCGACGTCCCTGCCGGCGCCGGCGATCGCCGTGCGCACTGCGCCGATGGCGCTGTCGGTCAGCTCGATCATGTTTCGGTCTCCCTGGAGAACAACCCTTCCTGCATTGCAGCAAGCATAGGGCGTGCCAGGGAAAGAAACTCGTGATTTCAAAAGATTAGATATGACAGCGGGAGCGGCGCCGAAAAAATGTTCGTTCTCGAACAATACGCGCGCCACGCGCCGCTCCGACGTCCGCGCGCGACCTCAATGGCCCGCGGGAACGGGTGTTTCTGCCGGTGTGCGGCTCGGACGCCCGTCTGCGCTTTTGAAGGGAAACATTCCCGCCAGGAAGCACTGCGCCATATGCGTCGCCTTGGCGAGCGCCTGTTCAGCCTGAGTCTTGGGGAGGGTCTCGAGCGCGGCTTCCTTGAAGAGCTCGAGCCAGCGCGCAAAATGCTCGGGCTCGACCGGCAAATGCGTATGGGCGGCGAAGGGATGGCCGTCGTAGCGCTCGGTGTGGAGCAGCGACTTCGACCAGAAGTTCGCGACCGTCGTGACGTGATTCTCAAGATCGGGGATGGCTCCGGCCAGAACCGGCCCGAGCAGCGGATCGGCGAGGCCGCGCTCATAGAAAGCGCGAACGCAAGTCACGATCGACGTCTCGATGCGCTCCCTCTCCGCCGCGTCGTCGATCCTCGGGAAGTCGAAAGTCATGGGCTCTCTCCTCAGCGCCAGGGGCGAGCGTTGCGCCTCGCGCCGACAGGCGCAGGCGCAACGCTGATGCGCGTTCTCATGCAGGGGAGGCGCCAGCTGCGCGTTCCGCGCGCAGCACGCGGAAAAAAGCGGCGCGGCGCCGCGTGCGCGCATCGTCGAGCGGCGCCGCGCGACCGGGATTTGTTATATTCCCGACAACATAACTGACCGTCTCAGATATATTCATAACAATATAGCTTTCTCCGGCGGCGCGCTTAGGCGCGCTATCCAATAAGAGCTTGAATTACCTCGTTAACGACAAGACTGTGCCTGTTGGCGCGGCCTTTGCTCCGGCTTCTCAAACTCGACGCGGAGGAGCGCGGAAATGGACGGATCAACGATGGGGGACGCGCCGCGCAATGTCGGTCGCGGCTTTGCGATCATTCTCGGCACGAATGAGATCGCGTCGGCGGTCGCCGTCCGCCTCCTATGGGAGGGCTACAACGCTGCTCTCAGCTATGATCCTCATCCGCCGGCGCTCAGGCGCGGCATGTGCTTTCATGACGCCCTCTTCGACGATTCAGCGCAAGTCGACGGGATTATCGGCCGCCGCGCCGAAAACGCCGTAGAGCTCTTCGAAATTTTCGCGAGCCGCGGCTGCGTCGCGGTCACGCCGCTGCATGCGACGGATCTCATCCCCTTGCGCAGGGCGGACGCGATCATCGACGCGCGCATGCAGAAGGATCGCGTGACGCCGGATCTGCGTGGTCTGGCCGGGGTCGCCGTGGGACTGGGCCCCAATTTCACGATTGGCAAGAACTGCGACGTCGCGATCGAGACGCATCCCGCGCGAGCCGGATCTGTGGTGAGGACGGGCCGCACCTGGGCCTGCGACGGGATTCCGCGCGCGCTGGGCGGCCTCGGTGAGGAGCGGTTTCTTCGCGCGCCGCGCGCCGGCGTCTGGCGCACGCCGCTCAACATCGGCGATCGAGTCTACAAGGGCGTGAGGATCGGGCGTCAGGACGGGGCGCCTTTGATCGCGCCGATGGACGGTTTTCTGCGCGGTTTGGCGCGCGACGGCGCGCCGGCGCCGGAAGGCGCGAAGCTCGTCGAGATTGATACGCGCGGACGCCTGGCCTGCTGGACCGGCACGGACGAGATCGGCCGCGCCATCGCCGAGGCGACCACGCAGGCCGTGCTCGCAGCGCGGGTCGGCGGGCGCAGGCCATCGCTTACGCCCATGCTCATGCATTAGAGCGCATTCGGAGAAGGCGAACGCGCTCCCAATGTTATCGATCGAGCGTGTTCTTTTCCAAAAACCGCTTTGCACTTTTTGGGAACACGCTCTAACCGCAAGGAGGCGATCATGCTCATGGACGAGACGGCTCACGAGGCTCCTCGGATCGCGGCGCTGCGCGGCGCTCCGAGCGCGGCGATGCAGACTCTCCTCGACGAATTCGCGCAACGCCGAAGCCGCGCCGGCTTGCGCGTCGCCGGCGTCGTCGAGGACTCCGATTGCGCGCATGACGGGGCCTGCAAGCGCTTCCGTGTTCGCGATCTCCTGTCGGGAGAGACGATCCCGATCTCGCAAAATCTCGGGCGCGGCTCGACCGCCTGCAATCTCGACCCGGCCGCGCTCGTCAGAGCCTGCGGGCGGATCGAAACTGCGATTTCGGAAGGGGCCGATCTCGTGGTCCTCAGCAAATTCGGCAAGTTGGAGGCGGCGCGCAGCGGGCTTGCGGACGCGTTTCGCGCGGCGATCGAGGCGGACATTCCCGTTCTGACCGTGGTTTCCCCGGCGGCGGCGGAGGAATGGGAGATTTTCGCGGCCCCGCTGTTTCAATTCGTCGACGCGAGCTGCGAGGCGCTCGAAATCTGGTGGGCGAGGCAGGCCCCGCAACGACCGCTTTGGCCGACTGAGCACGCGGAGGAAGGCGCGAGCGTGCTCCAATTGTGCGAGACCGTCCAATGACAGGCGAACAGGAACGCACGGAGTCCCTCGCCGAGACGCGGCTGGAGATCGCGCTTAATTTCTCGAATGGCGCGAGGCTCGGGCCCGACGAGCTGCGCGTCGTCGCGGCCATACGCAAGCAACGCTCGATCCTGGGGGCGGGCCGCGCCACCGGCCTGTCCTATCGCACCTGCTGGCTCATCGTGGACGCGCTCAACCGCGCCTTCGAGCAGCCGGTGATCGCGACGCATCCGGGGCGGCGCGGCGGCGGCGCGGAGCTGACGCCTTTTGGGGAAAGGCTCGTTGCGGTTTACGCCTCGATCGAGCGGCGGGCGCGGGCGCAGGCGAAGCCCGCGCTCAGCGAGATCGCCGCGGCGCTCAATCCGAGCTTCCGACGACGCGCCAGCCACGCGTCTTCGGAAGACGCGAAGCCGGAATCCGCTCCTCAGTTATCGCAAGGCTCTTGAGCATCGCCCATACCCGCAGCCCTTCCTCGAGCGCGAGGCGATCGACAAATTCGGCGGTGACGAGGGCGTAAACCTCGGTCGTTCCGAGGCTCACCGCGACGCGCACATAGGGCAGCCGCAGCGGCGTCAGATCGACAATCGAGCCAGGAAGACGATTGAGAATGGAAACGTCCATCGGGCGCGAGAGCGCGATCGAAACGTCGCGCGCGTCGATCTTGACGCGCAGGCCCGCGCCGACCGACGCGTCGACCCGCGGCGCCCGCAGCTCGCCGTCGGCGAAATGCAGCGTCGAAAGCCCGTAGCCCTCGTCATGGCGCAGGACGCGCGCGTCCAGTCTCGTGACGAGAGGCAGGCTCTTTCCGGGAGAGATTTGTCGAAGCGCGGCCATGACGCGCCAAAGGAAGCGAAAACCGGACCATGAAAACTCCGCGGCGCGCGTTCCTCCCCGCGCGACCCCTGCCGCGACGCCTCCCCTCAAGCTGCAGAGGAGCGGCGGCGCGAAACGAGGCGGCCTTTTCGGATTTTAGCGCAGCGCGGGCGCGCCCGGTGTCGGTTTTCAGACAAGTTCGCTCGAAACCAACGGGCGGAAAGCGCAGAAACAACCAAGACTGTAACGAGCGGCCCGCCCAGAAGGGACGCCTCAGGCGCAGCGCGACCGGGCGACCTCCCGCACCAGCTCGTCGGGGTCGTCGAGGAGGCTGCGCAGCAGCGCCGGGGGGGCCCGCTCAGCCACCGTGAAGCGCACGCGCAAATCCTCATCCTTCGCCATCGCGCTGAGGCGCGCGGGCGGGAGCCGTTCGGCGACCACGAGCCGTACGAGCGGCTCCTCGTCGAGCATCAGGAGGTCCAGCCGCTCTTCCGGCAGGCGCCGCGCCGCCCAGCGCCTCACCTCCGGATCGGGATCGCGAACGGCGAGCGCGACGAGCTCGGGCGGCAGACGCCGCACGACATTGATTCGGACGATGTAATCCTCGTCCGACAGCATCGCGACGAGGCTCGCGCCCTCAAGCCGGTTGGCGAGCGCGATGCGCACGCGCGGCTCGGGATCGTTCGCCAGCGCCTTGACGCGCTCCACGGGCAGACGCATCGCCGCCATGGCGCGAACTTCCGGCTCTGGGTCGGCGAGGAGCGGCATGAGCCGCATCACGCTCGCATATTTCGCGGCGACGGCGCGCACCTCGAAATAGGAATGCTGGAGATACTCGTTGGCAAGCTCGGCATGATTGCGGAAGAAGCCGTCGACGCGGCGTGCGCGGCGGTCCCGCACGCAGGCCGTTCCCTTGCGGCAGAGGCCTTCGCGGTTGAGCGCGGCATGGTCGCACTCGCGGCAGCGGATCGGCCGGCCGAGCCAGTCGAGCGGATGCGCGTCGGGGTCGGAGTCGGCGCCGTTCGGCGCGCTAGAATTTTCGGACGGGAATGTCATGCTTTTGCAGGGCGTAACCGATTTGCCGCGGCGTCAGGCCCAGGAGGCGCGCCGCCTTGGCCTTGACCCAGCCGGCCTCTTCCATCGCGTCGATGAGCTTCTCGCGCTCGCTGCGTGAGTCGCCTCCGGCGACGTTGCAGTTTTCGGCGCCCGGACATGTCGGCGGCGGAGCCTCTCCGAGCGGCGGGGGGCTCACGGGAGGCGGCGGCGCGGGGCTTTTTGGCGTCGAAACGATGGGCAAGGGCTTCGTGAAACGCGGCTCCGCAGGGGCCTCCTCATGGGAACCGCTCCACAGAACGGCGGAGAGACAGCCGTCGTTTCGGCAGGAGAAGTCCTTGTCCACGATCTCCGACCCACGCGCGAGCGTCGCCGTGCGGTAGATGCAGTTCTCGAGCTCGCGAATGTTGCCGGGGAAGCCGCATTCGGAGAGCACCTGCATCGCCGAGGCGGAAAGAGAGAGATGCGAGCCCTGCTCCGTGTTGAAGCGGCGCAGAAACTCGTTGGCGAGCGGCGCGAGATCGCCCTTGCGCTCGCGAAGCGGCGGCAGAAAGATTGGCACGACGCTGATGCGATAATAGAGGTCCGCGCGGAACTCGCCCTTTTGCACGGCCTGTTCGAGATTCTTGTTCGTCGCGCAAACGAAGCGGACGTCGACCTTCAGCGTGCGGTTCCCGCCGACCCGCTCGAACTCGCCCTCCTGCAGGACGCGCAGAAGCTTGGCCTGGAACGCGGGCGTGATCTCGCCGATCTCGTCGAGAAACAGCGTGCCGCCGTCGGCGAGTTCGAAGCGGCCCTTGCGCATCGCGGCGGCGCCGGTGAAGGCCCCGCGCTCATGGCCGAAGAGCTCCGACTCGAGCACGCTCTCCGGCAGCGCCGCGCAGTTGAGCTTGACGAAAGGCTTGCTGTGGCGGGGCGAAAGATTGTGGATCGCCGCCGCGAAGAGCTCCTTGCCCGTGCCCAACTCGCCGCGAAGCAGCACGGTCGAGCGCGATTTGGCGACAATGCGGATTTTTTCGACAACGGCGCGAACCGCGGGACTGGAGCCGAGGATGCCCTTGATCCCCTCGGTCTTGCCGTCGATGGGGTGCGGACGGTCGCCCTTCCCGAGCCGCGCGTTCTCTAGCATCAACCGCTCGCGATCGCGCGCGATGAGCTTTTGCAGCCGCAAGGTCTGGCCGACCAGATTGGCGATCATCGTCAGGAAGCGCACGTCGTGGTCGAAGCGCACCGAGGAGCGGTTTGACAGCGCGCGGTCGACCGTCAGCGTGCCGACGACGTCTTCGCCTTCCTTAATCGGCACGCCGACGAGGGAGAAGGGCTCGCCTTCCGACGGGCCCCAGCCGGAGAGGTCGGCGCCCTCGAAGAGCGGAGAGACGAGCACGTTTTCGACGACGAGCGGCATCTTCGTCGCGACGATCTGACCGATCGCGCGCTCGGGCAGGCGCTCGAAGAATTGCTTTGCATTGACCTCGGACCAGCCCGAGCCGACGACGATCTCCGGATCGCCCTCCTTGTCGAGCAGAGCGAAGAGGCCGTGCCGCATGTCGAGGAAGCTCGAGAGCACGCTGAGCACGCCCGCGAGGGTGCGCTCGAGACGATTGGGCGAGGCCAGGAGTTTCGAGACTTCGTAAATGCCGACGAGAGCGGACTCGCTCAGGTCCGTTGTTCGGACGCCAGGTCCGGTCATGGTGTTTCCGGGGTAAATTCCCATCGCCTTTATCCGACGGAGGTCGACGGAGCATACCATGATAAAAATAGGAGCAATTCACATACCGTCAATGCGATTTTTTGTGCAACGCGGCAATATGGCATATGTCCTATCATCTCAGTCGGTTCCTTCCGTTCCTGCCGCGAGCGCCAAGACCACGGGCCATCCCACGCCCCCGGAAGGATCAAGCCTCGCGAGATGATCGAGATTCGCGAGCGCGATTTCGCGATTGCCGCGCTTGAGCTCGATGAAGCTCAGCGCCTTGAGCGTGAAGACGGCGAATCGTCCGGGACCCTCGGAAGCTTCCGCCGCGGGCCACTCGCCGGGATCGCCGCTCCAGCCAGCCTGTCGCGCGGCCTCCTTCATGCCTTCACGCGCGATCGCCGCGGCGGCGTCCAGCCGGCCCATGCGAGTCTGCACCTTATAAAGGCAATAATAGATGGGGAGCTGCGTCGGCGCGAGCGCGAGCGCCTCGCGAAACAGCCGGTCCGCGCGCTCGCGATCGCGACGCTGCGCGACGACGCCCTCCCGCAGCAGCTCCTCGACCTGAGGCGGCAAGTCGCCGAAGGTGACGTTGGCCGGCTCGTTGAGGACCATTTCTCTCAAATTTTCCATGATGAGCGCCGAGCAAGTTTGAAGCCACGCCTCCGAGCTTTTGCTGCGTCGCAATGTCGCTTAAACGACAGCGGCCAAGACCGAGGCGAGGCCAGTGTCACGATTGGGACAGGACGTGGCGAATTGCCATAAGTCTCGCCTTTTCATACGCATAAGCGCCACGCCGCGCGTGGCACGCTTGTTGCGACCATCCCGCCACACGAGTTCGCGCCCCGACGCGAGGCCTAAGGCGCCCCGCCCCTCCAGAGCGCGCATCGCAACGGCTCAAGAGCCCAATCGCGAGGAACAGCCATGGACGATTCACACGGATTCGACCTGGTCGCCGCCGAACCGCTCGACGACGTCATGCAGAAGATCGCAGAGCACAAGGGCTGCGGAACAACATCCGGAAGCAGCGGCAAGGCGAGCTGCGGCTCGAGCGACGGTCCCGAGGACATGGCGCCCGAGATCTGGGAGAAGGTCAAGAATCATCCCTGCTACAGCGAGGAGGCGCACCACCATTATGCGCGCATGCATGTCGCCGTGGCGCCCGCCTGCAACATCCAATGCAACTATTGCAACCGCAAGTATGATTGCGCCAATGAGTCGCGGCCGGGCGTCGTCTCGGAGAAGCTGTCGCCGGAACAGGCCGCCAAAAAAGTGCTCGCGGTCGCCTCGACCATCCCGCAGATGACGGTGCTCGGCATCGCCGGCCCCGGCGATCCACTGGCCAATCCGGCCAAGACCTTCAAGACCTTCGAGCTGATCTCCAAAACAGCCCCCGACATCAAGCTCTGCCTGTCGACGAACGGTCTCGCGCTGCCCGATCACGTCGACACGATCGCCGCCTTCAACGTCGATCACGTGACCATCACGGTCAACATGACCGATCCGGAAGTCGGCGCCGAGATCTATCCCTGGATTTTCTGGAAGCACAAGCGCGTCACCGGCAAGGAGGCGGCGAAGATCCTCACCGATCGGCAGTTGCAGGGGCTCGAGATGCTCACCGAGCGCGGCATCCTCTGCAAGATCAACTCGGTGATGATCCCGGGCATCAACGACAAGCATCTCGTCGAGGTCAACAAGGCGGTGAAGTCGCGCGGCGCCTTTCTGCACAACATCATGCCGCTCATTTCGGCGCCGGAGCACGGCACCGTCTTCGGCCTCAACGGTCAGCGCGGCCCCAGCGCGCAGGAACTCAAGGCGGTGCAGGATTCCTGCGAAGGCGAGATGAACATGATGCGTCACTGTCGCCAGTGCCGCGCCGACGCCGTGGGCCTTCTGGGCGAGGATCGTTCGGCCGAGTTCACGACCGAAAAGATCATGGAGATGGACGTCTCCTACGACCTCAAGTCGCGTCAGGAATATCAGAGCGCCGTCGAAGAGCAGCGCCAAGCGAAGGTCGCCGCCCGCGAGGCCGAGCTCGCAACGCTGCAGGACGCCGAGGCGAGCGACATCAAGGTGCTCGTCGCCGTGGCGACGAAGGGCCAAGGACAGATCAACGAGCACTTCGGCCACGCCAAGGAGTTCCAGATCTACGAGCTCAGCACGTCGGGCGCGAAATTCGTCGGACACCGTCGCGTCGATCTCTATTGCCAGGGCGGCTATGGCGACGAGGACAGTCTCGAGACCGTCATCCGCGCGATCAACGACTGCGTGGCGGTCTTCGTCGCCAAGATCGGCGGCTGCCCGAAGAACGACCTGATCAAGGCCGGCATCGAGCCTGTAGACCAATACGCCTACGAGTTCATCGAGCAGTCGGCGATCATCTACTTCAAGGAATATCTCGAACGCGTGAAGCGCGGCGAGATAGAGCACGTCCAGCGCGGCGACGCGCAAATCCGTCAGGGCGCGCTGATCGAGGCTTAGGAGGTTTCGCCTGATAGCGAAGAAAGGGGCCCTCCGGCCTTCTGGCAACAAGGAGCTAATCAATGGCTTATAAGATCGTCGCCTCGCAGTGCACCTCGTGCTCCGCTTGCGAGGCGGAATGCCCGAACGTGGCGATCTCCGAGAAAAACGGAACCTTCGTCATCAATCCAAAGAAGTGCACGGAGTGCATCGGCCATTTCGACATTCCGCAATGCGTTGCGGTGTGTCCGGTGGACAACACCTGCATCATCGACACATCCTATCCGCGTTATCAGGCGCCGGGAGCGTGAGATGAACATCTCCTTCACCCCTGCGGCTGAGAAATTCATCCGACGGCTGCTGCGCTTCGACGGCGGCCCGGGCTACGGCCTTCGCCTGCTGGTGTCGCCCGGCGGTTGCTCCGGCATGTCGTCGGAATTCAACGTGGAGGCGCAGCCGCGCGAGGGCGAGGTCGCCTTCAAACACGCCGATCTCACGTTGTTCCTGCCGGCGCAGAGCCGTCTTCTGCTCGATGGCGTGACGATCGATTTCAACGAGACGCCGACTTCGAGCGGCTTCGTGTTCATTGATCCGAAGGCGAAGTCCTGCGCCTGCTCGAGCACGGAGCTCAGCGCGCCGGAAACGGCTTCGGCCTGAGACGGCCGGATTCCGGCCGCTCGCTCGGCTGCGGAGAAAGCTGATGACGCTCGCTGGCGTCGAGGAGTTAGACGATGTGCTCGCCTCCCCCGTCTTCGGGGGAGGCCTGCCGCCTCGCGCCGAAAACCTGCTCAAGGAAGCCGGCGAGCGCTACGAGCGCGCCGACGAGGCGCTTGCTCTACTGCGCGAGGCGCGAAAAATCGCTCCCGACCACTTCGCGGTGCTGATTGGGCTCTATCGTTTCTTCTTCTACAAGGGCCGCCTAACGGAAGCGCGCGACGTGGCCGAGACCTGCCTGCTGCGCGCTGCGATCGAAAACTCCCTGCCGCTCGACTGGCGCCTGGTGCGGCGTGGCGATGCGTCCTTCGATTCCTACGACGCCCCGCTCGCGCGCTTCTTCATCTTCGTGCTCAAGGGCTACGCTTATCTCAACATGCGCCTCGGCGACCTCGAGGAGGGGCGCGCGGCGATCGGCAAGCTCCTCGAGCTCGATCCCGGCGACAAGGTCGGCGCGCGCCTTCTCCTCGACGTGCTCGAGCGACGGGAGGCCGGCGATGACGAGTGACCCGCAGCTGAGCGACGAGATCGACGAGGCGATCGACTGGCAAGGCGAGCCCGTAGAGTGCGAATCCTGTCCGCATCTCGAACTACGAAACGCCGGGAAATGTCAGCCGCTGCGCGCCTGCGGCTTCGACCGCTACGCGCGACGCATCGATCGTTTCTTCGATTGGAACCCGGAGCTGGGCTCGCGATACGTCAAGCATCCCTACTTCGAGGTCCGGGCCTGCGCCGCCAAAACCGCGGAACTCTTCCTGTTGCCGGCGCTGCTCGAAGACCCCGAAGAGGCCGTGCGCTGGAGCGCCGCGCGCCGTCTCCCGAAACGCTACCTTCTCAAGCTGCGCCAGGATTCGCATCGCGAGGTGCGCATCCGCGTCGCGCAGCGCCTCGATCCCGAGGATCTGCCGGTGATGATGTTCGACGACGACTACGCCGTGCGCCAAATCGTCGCGAGGCGCGTCGCCGCTCCGCTGTTGACGGGAATGATCTGCGATCCGGACGTCGAGGTTCGGCGCGTCGTCGCGCAGCGCATTCCCCCTTCCGGGCTCACGGCGATGATCGGCGATGACGATGCGGCGGTGCGCGTCGAGGCCGCGCAGCGTCTCGATCCCGCTTCGCTCGTCGCGCTCATGGGCGACGCGGATTGGCGCGTGCGTTACGAAGTGGCGCGCCGCGCGCCGGCGCCGGCGGCGAGAAAGCTTCTTGAGGATCCAGACCCGATCGTGCGCCAGACGGCGCGGGAGCGCCAGCCGAGCGAAGCGGCGCGACGGACTTTGAGCATAACCGCAGCGGAGGAGAATCGATGACCAACATCAGCCGTGACAGCGACGTCGTCGAGCTCAACGACCCCCCCACCTTCGACTTTGGCGAGAAGGTGCGCGCGAAGAGGACCGTGCGCAACGACGGGACCTATGCGGGCAGGGACATCGGCGATATCCTCGTCAAGAAGGGAGATGAGGGCTATGTCGTCTCGATCGGCACCTTCCTGCAGCAATTCTACATCTACAACGTCGAGTTTACTTCGACCGGCAATCGCGTCGGCATGAAGCGCAAAGAACTCGAGCCGACCGAAGTCCTGGTGGAGATCTTGCGATGAACGACGACGCAAAGCCAAAATTCGAGTGGGGACGGAGAGTGCGGGCGGCGGTCGATCTCTTCAACGACGGCAGCTATCCGGACCTCGAGCCGCAGGCGCTGCTGGCGCCGGCGGGAGAAGCCGGAGAAGTCGTGCAGGTCGGCGCCCATGTCGAATCGCAGACCACCGTCTACATGGTCGAATTCGCCAACAAACGCGTCGTCGGCTGCTTCGAGGAAGAGATCGAAGCGGCCTGAGGAGTTTCGTTTCTGGTCGCGTTCTCCTGGCGCGGCCTAGCTGAAAGGGCAAATCTTGAAAGTGATGATCCGTAGGAGCGCCGAGGGCGTTCTCTCCGCCTATGTGCCGAAAAAGGATCTCGAGGAGCCGATCGTCGAACATGAGAACGCCGATCTCTGGGGCGGCTCCGTCACGCTCGCCAACGGCTGGGTATTGCAGCTTCCGGAAATGCCCGGCGGCACTTCCTTGCCGATTACCGTCGAGGCGAAACGGTTGAGCGGCGACTGAGATGGCGATCTCCGCCGACCTCATGGAGCAGATCGATGCGGCGCTCGCGCAAGCGAGCGCCGACGGGCCCACCCTGGCGCGCCTGCGCGGGCTCGTCGCCGGGCTCACCGCGACGCGTTGCGATGCGAGCGACCTCGCGGACTTCGAGCCGTTCCGCAGCTATGAGCGCTGCGCCCTCTATCTCCTCGACGGGCGCGATCATTGCATGAAGATTACCGATGACCCGGCAACCGCGACAGGAGTCGTGGTGGTCGCCAAAAGGTGAGCGAGATGGAGACGACCTTCCTTCCTCTGAGCGATCCCGACCTACTGCCGAGCGATCTCGAAGCCGTTTGCGACGTGCTCAACACGCAGACGCTTTCGGCCGGGCCGGTGGTCGAGACCTTCGAGAAGGAGTTCGCCGCCTATCTTGACCGCAAGCACGCCATCGCAGTCTCGAGCGGAACAATCGGGTTGCTGATGGCGTTGCGCGCCAAGGGAATTGGACCCGGCGATGAGGTTATCGTCTCGGGCCACTCCTTTCGCGAGGTCATTCATGCGATCGCGCTCGCCGGCGCGCGCCCCGTCTTCGCCGACATAGATTACTGGGCCGGCACGCTCGCGCCCGAAAAGGCGAAAGCCAAGCTCAGCGAGCACACGCGCGCCATCGTCGCCGGCAATACCAATGGACATCCCGCGGCCTGGGAGCCGCTGCGCGCGCTCGCCGATGAAGCCGGGGTGGCGCTGATCGAAGATTCGACGGAAGCCATCGGCTCTCTTTACAAAGGCAAGCTCGTCGGAACCTTCGGCGATTGCGCGATCTTCGACTTTTCGCAGCCCGGCGCGCTCGTTTGCGGAGAGGGCGGCATGGTCGTCACCGACGACGACGAACTCGCCTCGCATCTGCGCCGGATGCGCAGTCATCGAATCGATGAGCGCGGCTCGGTCGTGCTCGGCGCCGAACCGCCGCTGCAGGCCTCGATGAGCGACATCGTTGCCGCTCTGGGGCTCGCGCAACTGCGGCGCATCGAACTCCTGCTTGCCCGCCGCAAGCGCGTCGAGCGCTGGTACTACGAATATGTGAAGTCCTTCGAGGGCGTGAAAGACCCATACATCGCGCCGGAGGTCGACCAGGTTAACTGGTTCCTCTACGTCGTTCACCTCGGCACGCGCTTCACGCGCTCGTCGCGAGACGCGATCATCGACGATCTTCGCACCGAGAAGATCGGGGCCTGCGCCTATTCGCAGCCGCTCCATCTTCAGCGCTACTATTTCGATCTCGGCTATCGCAAGGGCGACCTCTTCGTGACCGAGAAAGTCGCGGAACGAGCCGTGGCGCTGCCATTGCACGCCCATCTCACCGAGCATCAGGTCGCCTTCATCGTCGGCACGATCAAGGACGCCTCGGTCAACATCGGCGCCGGCGCGGCCATCTATCTTTGAGTTCTGGCCCGGATTTTGCCCCTGTGCGTGACGGCGAACCCTCACGCAATGGAGCATCAACATGCCGACGCTGACTCTGCTTCCCTCCGGCAAGACCATCGATTTCGAACCTGGAACAAGGCTGCTCGACGCCATATTGGCGGCGGGAGAGAAGATGGTCAGCAAATGCGGCGGCGAGGCGAAATGCGGCGAATGCCATGTTTTCGTTCAAGAAGGCCGCAAGAGCATCTCCAAAATGCAACGCGTCGAAAATGAAAAGCTCGACGAGATCCCCGGCGTCGGCTCCAAGTCGCGGCTTGCCTGTCAGGCCTTGTTTGGAACCGAGAATGTGACCGTCGAGTTGCTCGGTTTCGGGTCCGGTTTGTAACATCTCTGACAAGCCAAGGAGAATGTCATGACCACAAGCACTCTCATCCATGTCCGCTTTGCTCCGGACGGAACCGTATTCGAGATCGGCGAGCGCCCCGAAAGCCTCACCGCGCAGCAATGGTTCACGCGCTTGAGCGAGAAGTGTGGAACGCAGTTCCAGGCGCTTTCCGGCGGTCGCGGCCTTTTCCGGCTCGATCCGGAAACCATTCACGCGCTGAAGGCGAGCGCGGCCCACTGAGGGCCGCGCGAACATCTCGAGGAGAAGTCGATGCTAGGCGAAATCAGCGCCGCCTTTGAGCGGGGCGAGGTCATTCCCTATCTGGGCCCCGGCGTGTTGAAACTGACGCAAGGCGCGCTGCCGGATTCGCCGGAAGGTCTCGTCGCGCATCTGACGAGCCTCGCGACCGTGCCGCACAAGATTCGCAACAATCTGACGGCCGCGGCGCAGTACATAGAAAACTTCAAGCATCGTAAGACCGTCATCGCTGCGATGAACAAGGCCTTCGCGCCGTCTGCCGAGCCGTCGCGGCTGCATCATTGGCTCGCCGCGCAGAACAAGCTGCCGCTCCTCGTCAATGTCTGGTACGACGACCTGCCGCAGAAAGCGTTCCAGAAGCGCAAGGACTGGGGGCTCGTGCAGGGCGTCAGTCAGGCCGAGCATTTCGGCGAATGGGTTCACTGGTTTTCCGCGGACGGACAGCGCATTCCGGGCAAACCCTTCGAGCGGGACGACTCTGGCGCAAAGGCCCCGGCCGAGGCGCCCGAGGCGACGCTCGACTGGCGCACGCTGATCTACGAGCCGATCGGCGCGCTCGCGCCGGCGTCGAACTACATCATCTCGGACTCCGACTATGTCGAAGTTCTGACAGAGATCGACATTCAGACGCCCATTCCCGACACGGTGCGGACCTTGCGGCGCGGACGCAGCTTCCTCTTCCTCGGCTGTCGTTTCGCGACGCAGATCGAGCGCTGCTACGCAAGACAGATCATGAAGCGTTCGTCGGAACGCCATTGGGCGGTGATCGAAGGACCCGCGACGAAGAATGAGGAAAAATTCTTCGTCGAGCAGAACGTCACGCGCATCGACGCGCCGTTGCAGGATTTTGTCGCGGAGCTGACAGCCGCAAAGGTCCTCGAAGCGGTTTGATGTTCAGCCTCCCGCGCGAGGCGCAAGCTTCCGCACGGCTCTTCCCGCCGCTTGCCATCGCAAGGCGAGGGATCCCTCGACGCCCGATGCTTGCGCGATCGGTAGAAGCCTCCGCGCCGCCGCCGATCCGCTCCGCCCTCAGACGGGAGACGGCGCATCGCTCACCCTTGAGCGTGGAATCAGGAGAACTTTAGTGGACGATCTTCCCCAGGTGTTCAAATATCACGCCTTCGCTTGCTTGCAGCAGCGTCCGCCGGGACACCCGCGCGGCAGCTGCATGGGGTCGGGCGCCAAACCGCTCTGGGATCGGTTGATGGCGAAGCTCAATGCGACGCCCATGCCGGAAGTGTCGATCGTCGCGGCCGGTTGCCTCGGCTTCTGCCGAGCCGGCCCGTTGATGGTTGTTTATCCACAAGGCGTCTGGTACGTGCCGCGCACGGAAGCAGACATCGACGAGATCATCCAGTCGCATTTCGTCGATGGCAACATCGTCGAGCGTCTGGCGATCGTGCCGAGTCTTTAATCGGCTCTCGGGAACCGTGGACGAGAGCCGCGGAAAATGCGAAAGCGAAAGGCCTCAATCATCGCGATTGGGGCCCAAAATTTTTGCGCGAGGCTCCGAGGCCTTACCCAATCCGCGGCGTTCTTCGCGTGAAGGCCCCAGCGGATTTTGTTAGACGGACTCCGCCTGCCGGCCGAGCAGGAGATCCGCTTTCCGGCGCACGAGCTCGATGCGGAGCGGCTTAATCGCGACGCTGTCGGCGCCTTCCGCGAGGCACTGCTTAGCGAGATCGACTGCACCAGGCTCCAGCACCACCAGGATTTTCGGCCCGCGCAGCCGCTCTCGGACCTCGCTGTAAAGCGAGGAGCCGTGGCGTCGCATCAGCGCTTCCGAGACGATGACGAGGTCCGGTGGCCAGTCGACGGCCTTGTCATAAGCCCAGTCGAGGCTGGGCGCCTCATGGGTCTCATTCTCGTCATGCAGCATGAATTGCAACGCCGCGCGAATGATCTCGTCTTCGTCGATCACGAAGATTCGCTTGTTGTCGACGGCCTTGCTGGTTTCGACGCCAATCTGCATTCGATCCCCCAATCTTGCGCCGACCGCGAAGCAAAGGCCATGCCTTAAAATTTGGCGCGACACGGCGAATCGTTCGCTTCCGCGCAAGCTTGTCGGCTTTGAAACAGTCGCAAGTGACGGACGGGAGAGCAGAGTAACGGCTTATTTTCAATATATTGCTGTCTGGCACGGCCTTTGCTCACTCTTTCGTGCAAGGCGAAATGCCGTCGCCCGCTTTTTTCCAAAGCTACAGGCGGGGCGGCGGCGCGACGCCGGGCTCAGTCGGAATGACATCGACCTCGGCCTGCGCTTCGCAAGCGCCGATCGGGACAAAGGCAACCAATCCAGGAGAAACCAATGTCGGCTAAGCTGAGACAGATCGCATTTTACGGCAAGGGGGGCATCGGCAAGTCGACGACTTCGCAGAACACCCTCGCCGCGCTCGCCGAGATGGGACAAAAGATTCTCATCGTCGGCTGCGACCCCAAGGCGGACTCCACCCGCCTGATTCTTCACCAAAAGGCGCAGGACACCATTCTGAGCCTCGCGGCGGAAGCCGGCAGCGTCGAGGACCTCGAACTCGAGGACGTGATGAAGGTCGGCTTCAACGACATTCGCTGCGTCGAGTTGGGTGGTCCGGAGCCGGGCGTCGGCTGCGCGGGTCGCGGCGTTATCACCTCGATCAACTTCCTCGAGGAGAACGGCGCTTATGACGGCGTTGACTACGTCTCGTATGACGTGCTCGGCGACGTGGTCTGCGGCGGCTTCGCGATGCCGATCCGCGAGAACAAGGCGCAGGAGATTTACATCGTCATGTCCGGCGAGATGATGGCCATGTATGCGGCCAACAACATCTCCAAGGGCATTCTGAAATACGCCAATTCCGGCGGCGTGCGCCTGGGCGGGCTGGTCTGCAACGAGCGCCAGACCGACAAGGAGCTGGAGCTTGCCGATAGCCTCGCGCAGAAGCTCGGCACCAAGCTCATCTACTTCGTGCCGCGCGACAATATCGTGCAACACGCCGAGCTGCGCCGCATGACGGTCATCGAGTTCGCGCCCGAGTCCAAGCAGGCCGAGCATTACCGCAACCTGGCGAAGAGCGTGCACGCGAATGTCGGCAACGGCACGATCCCGACGCCGATCACCATGGACGAGCTCGAAGACCTCCTCATGGCGCACGGCATCATGAAGGCGGTCGACGAATCCGAAATCGGCAAAAGCGCTGCGGAGCTCGGCATCCAGGCGGTCGCGTAATCTTCGTTAACCCTCCGCCCGGCCGGCTCGCGCCGCCGGGCGGCGTCCACCCCAATCGAAAAGGCAGCGACATGAGCGTGGCAGCCCCCGAAACGATCGCCGAGATTAAGGCGAGAAACAAGGAACTCGTGAAAGAGGTCCTTGAAGTCTATCCCGAGAAAACCGCGAAACGTCGCGCCAAGCACCTCAACCTGTTTGAGGACGGCAAGCCGGACTGCGGCGTCAAGTCGAACATCAAATCGATTCCAGGCGTGATGACGATCCGCGGCTGCGCCTATGCCGGCTCGAAGGGCGTGGTGTGGGGCCCAATCAAGGACATGATTCACATCAGCCACGGCCCGGTGGGCTGCGGTCAATATTCCTGGGCCTCGCGCCGCAACTATTACATCGGCACGACCGGCGTCGACACTTTCGGCACGATGCAGTTCACCTCCGACTTCCAGGAGAAGGACATCGTGTTCGGCGGCGACAAGAAGCTCGCCAAGCTCATCGACGAGATCGAGGTGCTATTCCCGCTGAACAAGGGCATTTCGGTTCAGTCCGAATGTCCGATCGGCCTGATCGGCGACGACATCGAGGCCGTCTCCAAGGCTAAGTCCAAGGAATACAACGGCAAGACGATCGTGCCGGTGCGTTGCGAAGGCTTCCGCGGCGTGTCTCAGTCGCTCGGCCACCATATCGCCAACGACGCGATACGCGATTGGGTTTTCGACAAGATGGAGGGCAAGCCCGCCCTCTTCGAGTCGACGCCTTATGACGTCGCGATCATCGGCGACTACAACATCGGTGGCGACGCTTGGTCCTCGCGCATCCTGCTCGAGGAGATTGGCCTGCGCGTCGTCGCGCAATGGTCGGGCGACGGTACGATCGCTGAGCTTGAGGCCACGCCGCGCGCCAAGCTGAACGTCCTTCACTGCTACCGCTCGATGAACTACATCTCGCGGCACATGGAAGAGAAATACGGCACGCCGTGGGTCGAGTACAACTTCTTCGGCCCCTCGAAGATCGCCGAGTTGCTGCGCAAGATCGCCAGCCATTTCGACGATACGATAAAGGCCAACGCCGAGAAGATCATCGCCAAGTATCAGCCCCTCTGCGACGCGGTCATCGCCAAGTACCGTCCGCGCCTCGAGGGCAAGAAGGTGATGCTTTATGTCGGCGGCCTGCGTCCGCGCCATGTGATCGGCGCTTACGAAGATCTCGGCATGGAGATCGTCGGCACGGGCTATGAGTTCGGCCACAACGACGATTATCAGCGCACCACCCACTATGTGAAGGATGGCACGCTGATCTACGACGACGTCACGGGCTATGAGTTCGAGAAGTTCGTCGAGAAGATCCAGCCTGACCTCGTCGGCTCTGGCATTAAGGAAAAGTACGTCTTCCAAAAGATGGGCGTGCCGTTCCGTCAGATGCACAGCTGGGATTATTCCGGTCCCTATCACGGCTACGACGGCTTCGCGATCTTCGCGCGTGACATGGACATGGCGATCAACTCGCCGGTCTGGAAAATGGCCAAGGCCCCCTGGGCCGCCTGACTCACACGCTGAGTCTGTTCCCTCCCCCCGGAAGCCCGTTGCTTGCGACGGGCTTCCAAAAGGACGCCCTTTGGGGGAGGGCTAGGGTGGCGGGTTGATCGATCCACATCGGGATCGCGCGACCCGCTTCCCCAGCCCCTCCCCGAGCGGCGGAAGGGAGCAGGCTCCGCCTCGAACCGCAACGGGGAATGACATGCCTCAGAATGCTGACAACGTACTCGACCACTTCAATCTGTTCCGCCAGCCGGAATATAAGGAGATGTTCGAGAACAAAAAGAAGAACTTCGAGAACGCGGTCCCGGACGCCGAGCTCGAGCGCGTCCGCGAGTGGACCAAAACCGACGAGTATCGCGAGAAGAACTTCGCTCGCGAGGCGCTGACCGTCAATCCGGCCAAGGCCTGCCAGCCGCTCGGCGCTGTCTTCGCCGCCGTGGGCTTCGAGAGCACGATTCCCTTCGTGCATGGCTCGCAGGGCTGCGTCGCCTACTACCGCTCGCACTTCTCGCGTCACTTCAAGGAGCCGACCTCCTGCGTCTCCTCCTCGATGACCGAGGACGCCGCGGTGTTCGGCGGCCTGAACAACATGATCGACGGCTTGGCCAACACGTACAATATGTACAAGCCGAAGATGATCGCGGTGTCGACGACCTGCATGGCGGAAGTCATCGGCGACGACCTCAACGCCTTCATCAAGACCTCGAAGGAGAAGGGCTCCGTTCCGCAGGAGTTCGACGTTCCCTTCGCCCACACGCCCGCCTTCGTCGGCAGCCACATCACCGGCTACGACAATGTGATGAAGGGCATCATCGAGCATTTCTGGGACGGCAAAGCCGGCACGGCGGAGAAGCTTGAGCGCGTCCCGAACGAGAAGATCAACTTCATCGGCGGCTTTGACGGTTACACCGTCGGTAATATCCGCGAGATCAAGCGGATCTTCAACTCGATGGGCATCGACTACACGATCTTTGGCGACGCCAGCGACGTGTGGGACACGCCGACCGACGGCGAGTTCCGCATGTATGACGGCGGCACGACCTTGGAGGAAGCGGCGAACGCCATCCACGCCAAGGCGACGATCTCGATGCAGGAATATTGCACCGAGAAGACGCTGCCGCTGATCGCCGCGCATGGGCAAGAGACCGTCGCCCTCAACCATCCGATGGGCGTCAAGGGCACCGACGAGTTCCTGATGGCGATCTCGCGCATCACCGGCAAGCCGATCTCAGCGGAACTGACGAAGGAGCGCGGGCGCCTCGTCGACGCCATGGCCGACTCCTCGGCGCATATCCATGGCAAGAAGTTCGCGATCTACGGCGATCCGGATCTCTGCCTGGGGCTCACCGCCTTCCTGCTCGAACTCGGCGCCGAGCCGGTGCACGTGCTTTCCACCAACGGCGGCAAGCCCTGGCTGGCGAAGATGGAGGCCCTGTTCGCGAGCTCGCCATTCGGCAGGGACTGCCACGCCTATGCGGGTAAGGACCTGTGGCATATGCGGTCGCTGCTGTTCACGGAGCCGGTCGACTTCCTGATCGGCAACACCTACGGAAAGTATCTCGATCGCGACACGGGCACGCCGCTGATCCGCATCGGCTTCCCGATCTTCGATCGCCACCATTATCACCGCTATCCGGTATGGGGTTATCAGGGCTCGATGAACGTGCTCGTCTGGATCCTCGACAAGATCTTCGACGAGCTCGACCGCAACACCAATGTTGTGGCGAAGTCGGACTACAGCTTCGACATCATTCGCTAAGAACCAAAAATCCCTTCTCCCGCTTCTGCGGGAGAAGGGCTGCCTGCAAGATTCATTTGTCCCTTTATCGTCAGAGTTGGTCGCCGCGCGGCGCTTTTCGCGCTGTGGGAGGCGACGGCTTGCGGAGGAAATGATGAGCAGTCTGGCCAGCAAGATCCAGGACGTCTTCAACGAGCCCGGCTGCGGGAAGAATCAGGGCAAGTCGGAAAAGGAGCGCAAGAAGGGGTGCACCAAGCAGCTCGCGCCCGGCGCCGCCGCCGGCGGTTGCGCCTTCGACGGCGCGAAGATCGCGCTGCAGCCGATCACCGACGTCGCTCATCTCGTGCATGGCCCGATCGCCTGCGAAGGCAACAGCTGGGACAATCGCGGCGCCAAATCCTCCGCGTCGCGGCTCTACCGCACCGGCTTCACGACCGACATCACAGAGAACGACGTCATTTTCGGCGGCGAGAAGCGGCTCTATAAGTCGATTAAGGAAATCATCGACAAATACGATCCGCCGGCCGTCTTCGTCTATCAGACCTGCGTGCCGGCGATGACCGGCGACGACATCGAGGCCGTCTGCAAGGCGGCAGCTAGCAAATTCGGCAAGCCCGTCATTCCGGTGATCTCGCCGGGCTTCGTCGGCCCGAAGAACCTCGGCAACAAGCTCGCGGGCGAGGCGATCCTCGACCACGTCATCGGCACGGAAGAGCCGGAATACACCACGCCCTACGACATCAACATCATCGGCGAATATAATCTCGCTGGCGAATTATGGCAGGTGAAGCCGCTGCTCGACGAGCTCGGTATTCGCATTCTGGCCTGCATCTCCGGCGACGCGAAATATAAGGAGGTCGCCTCCTCGCACCGCGCCAAGGCGGCGATGATGGTCTGCTCCAAGGCCATGATCAATGTCGCGCGAAAGATGGAGGAGCGCTACGGCATCCCTTTCTTCGAGGGTTCCTTCTATGGCATCGGCGACACGAGCGACTCGCTTCGCGAGATCGCGCGGCTCTTGATCGAGCGCGGCGCTCCGCCTGAACTGATGGAGCGCACGGAAGCCCTCATCGCGCGCGAGGAGGCGCGCGCCTGGACGCGCATCGAACCCTATAAGCAGCGTCTCACCGGCAAGCGCGTGCTGCTCATCACGGGCGGCGTCAAATCCTGGTCCGTCGTCGCGGCGTTGCAGGAGGCCGGCATGGAGATCGTCGGCACCAGCGTCAAGAAGTCGACGAAAGAGGACAAGGAAAAGATCAAGGAGCTGATGGGCAACGACGCCCATATGATCGACGACATGACGCCGCGCGAAATGTACAAAATGCTGCGGGAAGCGCGCGCCGACATCATGCTTTCGGGAGGCCGTTCGCAATTCATCGCGCTCAAGGCCAAGATGCCCTGGCTCGACATCAACCAGGAGCGTCATCATGCCTATGCCGGCTACGAAGGCATGGTCGAACTCGTCGCCGAGATCGACAAGGCGTTGAGCAATCCTGTCTGGGAGCAGGTTCGCTTGCCTGCGCCCTGGGAGGAGACGAGCTGGGAGGAGCGCGCCGAGAGGGCGATCGAGGCCGAGGCCGCGGCGCTGGCCGCCGATCCTGCTCGCGCCGAGGAGGCCCGCCGCGCGACGCGCATCTGCAGCTGCAACAATGTCAGCCTCGGCCAGATTGAGGACGCCCTGAAGGACGGCGATCTCGACCATGTCGTCGCGGTCACGCGCGCGGGGACGGGCTGCGGCTCCTGTCAGGAAAAAATCGCGGCGATCGCCGCTTCTGGCGCCCTTCCTGCAACGAAGGCGGCGTGAGGGAGCCATGGCGGTCGTTTCGCAGTCCAAAAAGGCATGCGCGGTCAATCCGCTCAAGATGAGCCAGCCGATCGGCGGGGCTCTGGCCTTCATGGGCGTATCGAGCTGCATGCCGGTGCTGCACGGCTCGCAGGGCTGCACCTCGTTCGGCCTCGTGCTGTTCGTGCGGCATTTCCGCGAGGCCATTCCGCTTCAGACGACGGCGATGAACGAGGTCGCGACGATCCTCGGTGGGCTCGAGAACATCGAGAGCGCAATCCTCAACATCGTGAAGCGCGCCAATCCGCAGGTGATCGGCATCTGCTCGACCGGCGTGACCGAGACCAAGGGCGACGACGTCGACGGCTTTCTCAAGAGCATGCGGCAGCGCCGTCCGGAACTCGACGAGCTTGGCATCGTCTATGTCTCGACGCCCGACTTCAAGGGCGCCTTCCAGGACGGCTTCGCCAAGACGGTCACGAAGCTGATCGAAGCCTTCGTGCCGCAATATGAGGCGCCGCCGCGCCGCGCGCCGCAGCGCGTCAATGTGCTCGCCGGTTGCCATTTGACGCCGGGCGACATCGACGAGTTGCGCGACGTGATCGAGAGCTTCGGTCTCGCCCCGACTTTCCTGCCCGATCTCTCCGGCTCGCTCGATGGGCACATCCCGCAGGATTTCACGCCGACGACGCTTGGGGGCGTCACCAAGGCCGAAATTTCCGAAATGGGAACCGCCGCCCACACACTCGCTCTGGGCGAGCAGATGCGCGAAGCGGCGCTCACGCTCGAGGCGCGCGCCGGCGTTCCTTTCACGCTGTTCGACCGGCTCGCCGGCCTGGCCGTCAACGACGCCTTCGTCGCGCTGCTCTCCCGCCTCAGCGGCCGGCCCGTTCCGCTAAAGCTCCGCCGCCAGCGCGGACAATTGGTCGACGCGATGCTCGACGGCCACTTCCACTTCGGTGGCAAGCGCGTCGCCATCGGCACCGAGCCAGACCTGCTTTGGAGCATCGGCTCCTTCCTCACCGAAATGGGCGCGGAAATTTGCGCTGCAGTGACCACGACCGCCTCGCCGCTCAACGAGAAACTTCCTTGCGCGGAGGTTCTGATCGGTGATCTCGAGGACCTCGAGAATAGAGCGGCCGGCGTGGATCTGCTGATCACCCATTCGCACGGCCGCCAGGCGGCCGAGCGGCTCGCCGTCCCCTTCTATCGCATGGGGCTTCCCATGTTCGATCGGCTGGGAGCGGCGCATGAGACGAGCGTCGGCTATCGCGGCTCGCGCGATCTGATCTTCAAGATCGGCAACATGCTGATGGCCGAGACGCATGAGCCCGATCCCGAAACCTGGTCGCTCACCGGCCGTGACAAGGCGGAGCATTCGGCGTCCGCGCCGGCCTCGCCGCTCGTTCAGCTCCAAACCTTCGCCTAAGGCTTAGGGAGGCAACATGAAAGTCGCATTCGCTACCCAAGACCTCGAAAGGGTCGACGCCCATTTCGGATGGGCGAAGAACATCGCCATCTACGAGCTCGACACCGATGGCTACTCCTTCCTGAAAGCGGTGCAGTTCGCCGGCGATCTTCAGGAGGACGGCAATGAGGACAAGCTCGCCCCAAAGCTCGAAGCTCTGAAGGACGTGGCCATCCTCTATGTCGCGGCGATCGGCGGCTCCGGCGCGGCGCGCGTCGTAGCGGCCAATATATTCCCGATCAAGGTGCAGCAACCGGAGAAGATCGCCGATCTCCTCGAAAAGCTGAAAGCAATGCTCAACGCTAATCCAGCGCCCTGGCTGCGCAAAATCCTGTCGAAGGGACAGGAGCGCGTGTTCGATTTCGAGGAGGAAACCGCCAATGGCTGAGGCCGAAACGCTCGCGACGCCCGATACGATGGAGAGCGTCTTCATCAAGGAACTCATCAAGCAGTGGCGCGCGCAGGACACGCACGGCACCTGGGACAAGAAGAGCGATCTGCAGCTTCTCTCGCCTTACATCATCGACAAGGAGGCGAGAAAGCAGCTGCCGATCATCGGCGATCCGGACCCGGAGATTCTCTGGCGGCTCGAGCTCTTCTTCAACGCGGTCGGCCTTTCGATCGAACGCGCCACGGGCAATATGGTCACGCCGATGATGAAGATGAGCCATGAGGGCTTCGGCCGCATGATCCTGATCGCCGGGCGGCTTATCGTCGTCAACAAGCAGCTGCGCGACGTTCATCGCTTCGGCTTCGAGACGATGGAGAAGCTCGCGGCCGAGGGCGAGAAATATGTCGCCGCCGGCGTAGAGATGATCGAAAAATTTCCGCAAGTCGCGAACTACTGAGAGGAAAGGGCTGTGAGCGGGATCGACGAACTGAAGGCGGATATCAAGAAATTGTCCGCCAAGGCGACAAACATGAAGATGAATCTCCACGACCTCTCGGAGGAGTTGCCGATCAATTGGGGAACCATCCTGACCGTCGCGCAGGAGACTTATGACACCTATGCGGCTCTGGAAGCCGCGCGGGCAAAGCTCAAAGAATTGGAGGCCGTGTGATGGGCGCTTTCAAGACTCGTGACGGCTCCGACTACACGCCGCAATATCTGACCGACATCAGTGCGGAGACCTGCATCGGCTGCGGTCGCTGCTTCAAGGTCTGTCCGCAAAACGTCATGGCGCTTTATGGCGTCAATGACGAAGGAGAGATTCTCGGCGCGGTGACGGATGACGACGACGACGACAATGATTTTGACGGCGAGCTGAACCGCAAGATCATGAAGGTCGAGCATCCCGGCTCTTGCATCGGCTGCAACGCCTGCTCGCGAGTCTGCCCGAAGAATTGTCAGACCCACGTGTCGGCCGATCAGCTCGTGGGGTGACGATGACCGCGTTGGCGCCGCTCGAAAATACGGGGTGCGACGCCGCGGCGCTGGATTCGGACGACGCCTTCCTCGCGCATGTATTCCTGTGCCTGATCGAGGTTGGCGTTGCGACGGGGGATGGCAAAAGCCTGGGCGCGACGCTCGGCGTGCACGGCCAGGCGCTTCGCGAGATCGTGCAGCGTTATGCCCCTGACCAGGTCTCGCGTCTCGCCTGTGAGACGCAGCCGGCCAAAATCGATTTCGATGAGGAGGAAGAGCAGTTGCGCCTGCTTTTCCAGCGCTATCGAATCGATGATTCGCGCGAGACCGACTGGCTGATCGACATGCTTGCGCGCCGGTCGATGTCGGCCAATCACTTGTGGCAGGATCTGGGGCTCCATTCCCGCGTGGAGCTGAACCGGCTGATCGCGAGCCGTTTTCCTGAGCTTTTCGCGCGCAATGCGCATAACATGAAGTGGAAGAAGTTCTTTTTTCGTTGTCTGTGCGAGCTCGAAGGCTTCACGCTTTGCGCCGCGCCGAGCTGCGGGGAATGCTCGGATTACCATTCCTGTTTCGGCGAAGAGGCGGGCGCGGCGCTGGCGAGAGGCGCCGCAAAGGACGTCTCCGCTCGTGTCGGCCTGTCGGCCAATAATAGACAGAGCGCGCTGAGCGCGCATTAGCTCCCCAATCTCTGTCCGCCGGCTTCAACGCGCGCTCAGCGCGCCCTTGCGTCGTGGTTGAGGGGGGTTGAGAAAGGTCGTTGTCCGCCCGCGCGCGTCCGCTAATTTGGTTCTGCCTCACTTTCTGTTGCGGGAGCCGCTACAGAGGAAGCATGCGCGCGCGGAGGAGTTCTGGCCCAGCCCGGCCATACATCATTCGTTTGAGTGCTTTCAGGCGGTTGATCTGCCCTTCTGTTTGGCCATTGCTCCAAGGCTCGGTAACGGCATTCCTCACCGCGTCGATGTCTCTCTGCAGCGTGCGAGCGAAACGTTGCATCGCGTAGAGGCCCGACTTCTGAGCGTCTTTCAGCCAGACGCCGAGCTTGCCAACGCTCTTGCTTTTGAGCATGCCCCTAAATCGCATGGCGAGTCGACGCATTGCGGCGAATCCTGGCCAGCTCTCTTTCATCGCATCGACTTTTGCAGTCTGATTGGCGGTCAACAATCCACGCGGCTTGATGCAGAGCGCTGCGGCCACAATCGGCGAGATCGAACGTCCAGTCGCGGGATCAAGAGGCTGCGGCCTCGGAACAATCGGCGCAGTCGTTGCCGCTTTGCGTTTCGGATTGCGCCACTTCGCCAATAGCCGTTCGAGATTTGAAAAACTCCCTGTGTAACCACGTGCTTTAATTTCCTGGAAAAAGGCGCCGGCCGCGCACGCAACCTTCTGACCAGCGGCGTGACAGATAATCCTCGAAATACCGCGGGGACGTCGTCTTTGGCGCCGAAGCGCTCCGTTGGGGAAGCGCATCGGCTCGGATCCATTTGGCGACCGTGCGGCGATCAAACCCCGTTTGTCGTACAATGTCACTGACATTTCTGCCCTTACTGTCCGAATTTGCCGAGCCAGCTCTTGCGCAGTAAGATGAACGCCTTGATGCCGCCGCGCCCTTCCATAGGTGGTGTCGAGTAAGCCGGGGGTGCAGGCGGCCTTCCCGTTCGATCTCCGGTCAGCGGACGATCATCCGCCTTCATCCCTTTGCGGGGGCATGATCTCAGGGGAGCGCGCCGGTGCTCGACAGACGGCGGATGCTGAAGTCTGCAGCCGGCGCGATGGTCGGAACGGCGGGCAGTTTTGCGGTGGGACGAGTTGATGCTTTCGCGAGCGAGACAACGAAGCTTCCTTTCGCCAATGGCGAGCGCCCACTGGTAAAATATCCGGGCAAAACGCCGATGATCGCGCTCACGTCGCGGCCGCCTCAGCTCGAAACGCCATTCAGCATCTTCAATCAGGGTGTTTTGACGCCAAACGATGCATTTTTTGTCCGCTACCATTTAGCCGACATTCCGCTCGAGATTGATCCGGATGGATTTCGCGTCGAAGTCAAAGGCAACGTCGATAAGCCCCTTTCCCTCTCGCTCGAGGAACTTAAGACGGAATTCGAGCCCGCCGAAATCGTGGCGGTGAATCAGTGTTCGGGCAACAGCCGCGGATTCTTCGAACCGCGGGTCGCCGGGGGGCAACTCGGAAATGGCGCGATGGGAAATGCGCGCTGGAAGGGCGTCCCGCTCAAGGCGGTTCTCGACAGAGCGGGAGTGCAGGCTGGCGCAACCCAAGTTTCATTCGACGGGCTCGATGAGCCGGTCCTTCCCGAGACCCCGGATTTTGTCAAGGCCTTGGATATCGATCACGCTCGAGACGGAGAGGTGATGATCGCCTATGCGATGAACGGCGAGGACTTGCCATGGCTCAACGGGTTCCCCGTCAGACTCATCGTCCCGGGCTTCTATGGCACCTATTGGGTCAAGCACCTGAATAAGATTACGGTTCTCGACAAGGCCTTCGACGGTTTTTGGATGAAGACGGCCTATCGGATTCCGGCAAATGATTGCAGCTGCACGGAACCGGGCAAAGCGCCGTCAGCTACAGTTCAGATCAATCGCCTCAACGTGCGCTCCTTCCTCACCAACCTGCTCGACGGCGCCAGAGTGAAGGCGGGAGCGCCTATCCCATTGCGGGGCATTGCGTTCGATGGCGGACACGGAATTGCCGATGTCGCTATCTCGCACGACGACGGACGCTCGTGGCAGGCTGCAACGCTTGGAGAGAGTCTCGGAAAATACTCCTTCCATGAATGGCGAGCGGTCGTGAGATTGCCGAAGGGCCAACACCGTCTAAGGGTGCGAGCGACCAACTGGATCGGCCAATCTCAGCCGATGGAAGCGCTTTGGAACCCAGCCGGGTATATGCGCAACGTCGTCGAAACTACCCACCTTCTTGCTACATGATGGACGCGCCGTGATGACCAAGCGCGTGACCATATTGTTGGCGTGCGGGGCGTGGCTCGCCGTAACGGGTGTGACGCTCGCAATGCCTTTGTCCTACAAGTTGCCCGATGAGACGGCGACTTTCAGGCCAGGTCCCGGCGTGGAGGCGGCGCGGAACAACTGCGCGGCTTGTCATTCGGCCGACTACATAAATTTCCAACCTCCAAAAATGGGACAAGCTTTCTGGGAGGTGGAGGTGCAGAAAATGATTAAACTGTATCATGCGCCGATCGACGAGAAGGACGCCAAGACGATCAGCGACTATCTCGCCAAGACTTATTGACGCCGGGGCGCGTCGAAATTGGCGCGTCAGCGAGACCGGGACATTACGGAGTCGCTTTAATTGCCCGGCATGTTAGCGGCGGTGAAAATCCGCGCATAGATGGCGCGGTTGGTCTGGGTCCACGACGGCTTGCGGGGTGACGGCGCTTTGGCGGGCACGGTTCGGCAATTACGGGCTGGATATTTCGATTTGGCGCGAGGCGCGGCGGGAGCACGCCAAACGGCGTGAACGGATTCTCATCGTGATTGACGCGCGTGACGGAGTCGTCCCTCCGCGCCCAAGATGCTGTCGTGCTCGCGACCGTCAAGGACGCTTCGCGCCGCCACGCGGCGCCCTTCGGGCGTCCTTGACCGCCGCTGCGCGCGCCAGCGTTGCAGCGCTCAGGTCGGGACGACGGGATGGCCGTCTTGATCGAACCACAGGATATTCGGCGGTTCAGAATGATGGTTCGTCGCTGGCGTCACGATTTCCGCCGGCGCCGCCGCATCCCCGTTGATCGCGGAGCAGCGCCTGCATTCGGTCGCCATAGAGCGCCCAGACCTTATCGCGCAGATCGTCGATCAGCTCGAACAAGGCCAGAGCCTGTTCGGGCGTCCAGGTGCGGGGAATATCGATCGAGAGCGGACGAAGATGCGCCGGCAATCTGCTCTGTTTTCTCATGATTTGGCCTCGCGGCGCTGGCGGCTGCGCTGCTCCGCCCGGTCGCGGGCTTCCTTGAGGCGCCAGGAGTCGCCTTCGATGGAGACAATCTCAGCGTGGTGAAGGAGACGGTCGACCAGAGAGACGACGCAGGCCGCGTTGGGAAAAACCTCTCGCCATTCGGCGAACGGACGGTTGGTGGTGACCAGCGTGCTTTTGTTTTGATAGCGGCGCGAGATCAATTCGAACAGCAGATCGGCGTGCCGGTTGGAATAGGAGAGATATCCGACCTCGTCGATCACCAGCAGTTGTGGCCGGGCGTAGTGATGCAGACGGCGGCGCAAGGCGGAGTCGCTGTCCAGCGCGCAGAGATCGCCCAGGAGTTGGCCCGCGCTGGTGAACAGGACAGCATGTCCCTCGATCAGCGTTTGATGAGCGATGTTTTGCGCGATGGTCGACTTGCCGACGCCGTTCGGGCCGACGAGAACGACGTTGGTGGCGTCCTTGAGGAACTCAAGCGTCATCAGCGCGTCAATGGCGGCGCGGTCGCAGCGTTTCGGCCAGTTCCAATCGAAGTCGCAAAGCGGCTTGAAGCGACCGATATGGGCGGCGCGCAGCCGGCGTTCCAAGCCGCGGCGGGCTCGCTCCCGTTCCTCCCAGCCCAGCAGCGTATCGACCCAGGCCTCGCTGGCGATCTCGCTCCAGTGCGCCAGAAGTCCATGCAGATTGAGCGCGCCGGCGCGGGCGCGCCGCGTGTCGGGTTCAGTCATCTTGATCGTCCTTGAGCTGGTCATAGGTTTCGAGCGCGTGCGGCCGCACCGGCGCATCGCGGTCGCGCACATGCGCGGGCAGCGTCATGGCGACGGGTGGGGCGGCGCCTTGTTGTTCGCGGTGACGTTCGAGGGCGAGGCGCACGGCGTTCGGGTGCGGCACATCGCGCTCCAGCGCCTCGAGGATGGCGGCCTGCAATGCGGCGGCGTCGTACCGTTCGAGCAGACGCAGCAGAGCGGCGGTGATGGCGCCGAGATTGGATCCGCGTTCGGCAGCGCGCACGAGCAAGGCTTGGCTGGCCGGCGCGGCCTGGGCGAGGCGATCGTTGGCGCGATGCTGGCGCGCGGCGCGCTTTTCGTCGACCAGCGCCTGGACATGGACGGGTTCTTCGATCCGCGCCCCTTTGTCGTAGCTGCGTGGGTGACAGGCGAGCACCTTCACGCCATCGACGATGCGAACCTCGCGGGGATCGGCGAGTACGGTCAGCACGCGCCGGACGTGAGTGTGCGGCACGGAATAATCGTTCAGGTCGAACCGGACATAGGGCGTCTTGCCCACCGACACCGCGACCTGTTCGAGCAAGGGCGGCGGGGTGTCAGGCAGCGGGAGCAGGCGGGCTCTTTCCTCAACGAACACGTCCCGCACGGTGCGGTGGGGTTCGCCGGGACAGCGCCGGTCGGCGGCGGGGCCAAGGCTCCAGGCCTCTGCCTGGCCATTGAGGTCATCGAGATCGATAAATTCCCGGGCGGCGAAGAAGGCCTCGCGCACGTAACGGATGGCGCGTTCGACACGGCCCTTTTCGTTGCCCCGGGCGATCGCCACGGGGCGCGGTTCGTAGCGATATTGTCCGGCGAAGCCGAGCAAAGTGGGGTGGAAGCGGATCGCGTCGCCGCACCGTTCCAGCACCGCGCTCTTGAGATTGTCGTATAACAAAACGCGCGGCGCGCCGCCCCAGGCGGTGAAGGCCGCGACATGGCCGCGCAGAAAGTTCTCCATCCGGGCGTCCAGAAAGAAGCGCAGAAAAATTTGCCGCGAATGACTGAGCACCATGACGAAGGCCATCAGCGGACGCCGCGCGCGGCCGATCTGGAGATGGCCGAAGTGGCCCCAATCGACTTGTCCCTGTTCGCCCGGCAAGGTGAGCAGACGCAGATAGGCTTCGGCCTTCGGACGCGGCCGATAACAGGCGATGAGGTGGCGGAAGTGGTCGGGACGGCCCGGATAGCCGCGTTCGCGCACCATCCCATACAGACGGCTGGCCGTCAGCGACGGGAATACCTCAAGCGTCTGACGGATAAACGGCAGATAGGCGTCGATCGGCGATTTGCGTGGGGACCCAATCCTCGGCAGACCGGCTTGCGCCAGCACGCGCCGCACCACGTCGTGATGCACGCGCAACTGACGGGAGATCGTGCCGATGGCCCACTTCTCGGCGTGATAATAGCGCAGGATTTGCGCCTCGATATCAGGTGGCGTCACCATGGTCGCGTCCCATCCGGTTGTGTCGCGGCGCGCCGCGACGACCGACGCGGCGGCGCAAAAATCCCTGGCGGACGAGATCGGGACAGCGCCGGCCGCACCAGTGGCAGTGCGAGATCGGTCGCCGGGGTTCGACATCCGAGGTCGTTGCGTCGCTCGCGATCGTCGGCGAGCCGAACGACAGAAAATCACCGGGAGCCGGTGGGGGTGAACCCTGATGCGTCACGTTTTTGCATCGCGCCCGGTATCGGCGCGCGCGCTCGGCATGCGTGAACCGACCTCGGCGGCTGGCTTGGTAACGGGCTCCCGCCGCGCGCTGGCCACGCCGCCGTGCATGAGGGCCGCAATCCCCAGCGCAGTAAATCTGGCCGCGATCGCAACAGCTACAAATCAGCGCCTGGGCACGACACCCAGCGCACAGAAACAACCTCGCCGATCCAGCGTCGTCATGCTCGGATTGGCCGACGCCATGTGGACGAGCGCCCTGCTTTCCGCGATATTGATCGGACATGCGTGCCCGGCACGGTGTGGGGCACGGCGTCGAACAGAACCGCCAAGTCGAGATCGACGCCGTGCTTGTCCTTGAAAAGGCCAAGCTTACCCCAACATCCGCCGTGACGTCAGGACGCCATCACGCGCCGCCGCATCAACCTCAGCCACGCACCATCATCGTCTCGGCAAACCCAAAAGAAGCCGCCAAGCTCGCAACCGCGCCATCTATGCGCGGATTTTCACCGCCATCGACACGGCAGGAACACTTCTCAGTTGAGGCGTGTCCAGAGGAGCGCCTCATCGTCCTACCGCGAAGGGGTCGACATATTGACAGGGGGTGCGCTTCTGTCTCTGCCCACTGCATAGGCAGCCGCACACGTAGTTCGTCGCTTAAGACCTTGCGGTATTGAGTGGCAAGATTCTCAAGTGCTGGAGTTTCATAGGACTCGACAGCGGCCGAACATACCAGAGGGCCGATCAGCTTCCCCAAAATGCGTAACTGGTCCCCGAGGCCATCGGGACGACAAGGAACCTTCTCCAAGCGGGCCGCGATGGACGGCCGTACGGGACCGCCAAGGAATCTGGTTGGAGAGTTTCATCGATGCTCCCGTCGGGTTCGCGACGTGCAGACAGATCGGCCAGATGTGACCCCCTTGCCAACTCAAAAGAGCCACTCCGGCTTCGGCACGGGCGTATCTGCCGAAGTAACAGATTTCTTGGGGAAATCGCCTCAAGCCTCCACGCGCCATTGACAAACTCGTAAACTTTCTGTTTCGTCCAAGCATGGGCGATGGAGTTCGCCTTTAACCGCCCTTGGGCTGATGACTCCTACCGGCTAACAGCTAGCGCCAAGGGTAGGAGTCCGTGTACAACTTCGCTCTAAAAAGCTTGACGCCCTGCTGGCAAAATTCGATTTTGCGCGCATCTCGCAGGGGGCTGTATGATCGTTGACAACAGGCCACTGCGCGGCTGGCGCTTGTGGCTTTTGACCGCCACTCTGGCGCTCGGCACGATCGTCGTCCTCTCCAACGTTCCCGGCTACACGATCACGGTTCCCTATGTTTCGGGCAGCCTCGGCGGCGTTGCGCCGAGCTTCGGCGGTTGGGCGACGACCAACCACATGGTTGGCCTCGCGCTCGGGCTTCCCTTCGCGCGCTGGTTTTCCGGACGCTACGGCGATTACCGCGTCTATGTCGTCGCCATGCTGCTTTACGCACTCTTCGCCTGGATTTGCGCGACGAGCGAGACGCTTTGGCAGTTCCTGCCGGGGCGTATCGCGCTCGGCTTCGTCGGCGGCGTGACGCTCCCGCTCGCACAATCGCTGGCGCTCAGGGAATTTCCGGAACATTCGAGGACGCTGGCCGTTGGCCTCTGGGGCGTGTTGAGCATGACGCCCTTCACGCTCGGCGTTTTCGTGAGCGGCTATTACGCCGAGTTCCTGAGCTGGCGCTATCTCTTTTATACCGACATCGTCGTCGGCCTGCTGGTCGCGGGCGTCGTCGGCGCCCTGCTTTACGGCCGCGGCTTCCAGGCCAGGATCGTGCGCTTCGACTTCGTGGGCGTCGTCCTTCTCACGGCCATCGTCTACGCCGCGCAGACCATCTTCAACATGGGCAACGATTTCGACTGGTTCCACTCGCCGATCCTGCAAGTGGCGCTCGTCGTCGTCGCGATAGCCCTTCCCATCTTCGTGATCTGGGAGCTCGGCGAACGCCATCCGGTGCTGGATCTGCGGCTCTTCTGGCATCGCAATTACGCCATCGCGACCTTCTGCTCGGTGTTCGGCTTTCTGATCATCCAGGGCTTGCTGTCGATGCTGGTCAGCCAGCTGCAGATCCTCAACGGCTATTCTTCCTCGCTTGCGGGGATGGCCTATCTGCTGATGTTCGTCGTGGCGGGACCGATGGTCGCCATCCTGCACGAGCTCAACAAGACGGTCGACGTGCGCCTCCTTTCCTTTTTCGATTTTTTAGGGCTCGCGGCGACGTTGACCTGGTTCGGGCTTTTTGATCGGTTCGCGTGGTTCGATCAGCTCTCCTGGCCGGTGCTGTTCTGGGGCTTCTTCATCTCGGTTTTCTTCGCGCCGCTCGCGAGCCTGGCCATGCACGGCCTCTCGGGACCGAAGCTGATCCGGGCGGCGGAAGAGCTCGCGCTTCTGCGCACCGTCGCCGGCGCCTATGGCATATCGCTGCTCGCCGTCGTGCAGTTCCGCCGCACGCCTTTCCATCAGCTCGATCTCGCGGACCATGTCGGCGGCAGGCGCTTCGTCTCGCTCGACCTATTGTCGCAAATCACCGCGAAGCTCGAAGCCGCCGGCGTCAAGCCCGCGGCGGTCACTCGCGAGCTGGGCAATCTCATGCGCGAGCAGTCGTCGCTGCTCGGGATGAACGACGCCTTTCTGCTCGGCGCCGCTGTTTTCGTCGCGCTGGCGATTCTTGTGTGGTTCGCGCATCCGACGCTGATCGCCTTCTGGCGGCGCGACGATAAGGCGCATCTCGAGGCCGAAGAGCTCATGGAAAGCTCTCCGACATGAGCGACGCCATGCACGCGCGCATTTTGGCTTTCGCGCCATGACGCGGCGTCGGAGGGTAAATCTGCTGGCCTTGCTGGCGCTCGCGCTCGCCGGCTGCAACACCGGCAACGAGGATCGGGCGCTCTTCGTGCCGCCGCCCGCCATGGAGCGCACGCTGGGGCGCGCCGGCGCGAAGGAGGCGGGCGCGTGGCCGGTCGCGGATTGGTGGCGCCAATTCCGCAGCAATGAGCTCGACGGCCTCGTGCTGGCGGCGCTCGAGGAGAACCACGATCTCAAGCGCATCTATGACCGGCTGCATCAGGCCCAGGCCATCACCGAGGTCGAAGGCGCGAACCTCCTGCCTTTCTTCAAAATAGACATGAACATGACCCAGCATCGCGTCGCCAGCCACGGCGTCGAAGCGTCCTATAATCCCGCCATCGCCGGTCAGGAAAAGAGCGCGGGAAATCTGATCCCGAACTTCTATTACGAGTTCGATTTCTGGGGGAAAAACCGGGCGGCGCTGCACGCGGCGATCGGCGAGACGGCGGCGGAGACGGCGGAGCTCGCCGAGACCCAGCTCTTGCTCACCACCGCTGTCGCTCGCGCCTATTTCCGAGGTCTCGCCGCCGCCCGCCAGCTCGAGCTCGCGCGCGAGATGACCAAAGTGCGGCGGGAGCTGGTGAGCGTCGCGGAGACGCGTTTCCGCACGGGTCTCGACATCGAGGACGCGACCGCCGCCGCGCGCATAGATCTCGAGATTGCGTTGAAGCGCGAGGCCGGCGTCGAGGCGCTGCTGGCCTTGCAGCAAAATCTGCTCGCGCGCCTCGGCGGACAGGGGCCGGACGCCGGGCGCGGTTTGGCGGTCAAGGGCCGTGTCGGCCTTCCTCCCGCTCCGCCGTTGCCGAAAACGCTGCCGGTCGAGTTGCTCGCGCATCGGCCCGATCTCGCGGCGGCCATGCACCGCGCCGAGGCGGCGGCCGAGCGCATCCACGGCGCCAAGGCGGAATTCATGCCGAGCGTCGATCTTTCGATCCTCCCGAGCTTTCAGGCGTCGCAGCACTCGACGCATATCGACAAGCTCGCGACCTATCTCTTCCGCGCCTCGGCCTTCAACTACTACGTACAGCCGGGATTCCATTTTCCCGTGTTCGAAGGCGGGAGGCTGCGCGGCAAGCTGGAGGAGCGCCGCTCAGAATATGACGAGGCGGTCGACGAATATAACGAGACGCTGCTGCGCGCCGCGCAGCAGGTCGCCGACAGCCTCGTCAACGTGCGGGAGACCGGCACGGTTATGGACGCGCAGAAGCGCTTCGTCGCCGACGCGCGCGAAAAGCTGGCGCTCGGCAAGAGCCGCTGGAATTCCGGCCTCAAGGACCGGCGTGAAATCTTGACGCTCGCTCACGACGCCTTCGAGGCGGGCTATTTTCTGAACGCGCTCGAGGCGGACATGCTCTCGGCCCGCGTCGATCTCATTCAGAGCCTCGGCGGCGGCTATGAGCTGGGGCCAAATCCGGTCTTGCCGCCGCCCGCGCCGGAGGACGATGCTCTAACGCCCTACGTCAATTTCATCGAATCGCTGGGAGGCGGATAGCGTGACCGAGCAGCAGGAGGGCGCGGCCGCCGCGTCGTACGGCCCGAAGGCGGGAAAATCCAGAGCGCTGAACCGCAGGCAGATCAGGATGCGTCGAAACGTCGGTCTCGCGCTCGTCGCGCTGATCGCCGGCCTCGTCGCGCTCTACTTTCTCCTCAGATGGCGAGCCGTCGATCGCTATGTCGTCCAGACCGACAACGCCTTCGTCACCGGCAACCTCATCCCGGTCTATTCGGACGCGACAGGTTTCGTGACGCAGGTGCTCGCCGAAGAAACGCAAAACGTGAACTTGGGCGAGCTGGTCATTCGGCTGGACGCGCAGCGGGCCAGCGCAGGGCTGGCGCAAGCAGAGGCGGACCTCGCGCGCGCGGTCCGCACCGTCGGCGCGCTGTTCGAGAACCGTCGCCGGGCTTGCGAGCGTATTCTTTCGCGCATCGCGCTGCGCGATAAGCTGAGGCACGATTTCGCGCGCTACCAGCAGGCGGCGCCGTCCGGCTCGGTTTCGCAACAGGTGCTGCAGAACGCCGGCGATCAGCTCGCTTCGGCCGAGGCGGACGTGCGCGAGGCGCACGCCGACACCCAATCTTTCGAGGCGCAAGTCGGCGGCGTGACGCGCGCGAACCACCCGGACATTCTCGCGGCGCGAGCGAAATATCTCGACGCCTTCATCGAGTTCGCGCGCCAGCACATCAAAGCGCCGGCTGCTGGCTATGTCGCCAAGCGCAAGGCGCAGGTCGGCGACCGCGTGAAGCCCGGCGATCAGGTCATGACGATCGTGCCGCTCGACCACCTCTGGGTGGAAGCCAACCTTTGGGAAAACGACCTGCAGCGCGTGCGGCCCGGCCAGAACGCGACGATCGTCGCGGATCTCTATGGCCGAAAGGTCGTCTATCACGGCAAGGTCGAAGGCCTCGTGCCGGGCACGGGCAGCGTCTTCGCGCTGTTGCCGCCCGACAACGCCACCGGCAACTTCATCCACATCGTGCAGCGCGTGCCGGTGCGAATCTCGCTCAACCCCGAGGATCTGGCGAAGGAACCGCTGCGCCCGGGCCTCTCGACCGTCACGACGATCGACGTGCGCGCAGACCAGACGCCGGTCGACGCCTCGCAGGCGACCACCACCGCGCCAGAATATAAGACAAACATCTATGACGACGATCTCGCGCGGGGAAAAGCGAAGGCCGACGAAGTCGTGAAAGCCAATCTCGTCGGTCGAGCGGATGACGCCGGACAGCGCTGCGTCGTTCCCCAATGAGCGCGACCGCCGTCGCCTTTTGCCTTTCGCGCGGCTGCCGTGATATGGCGCACGAAGGGCTTAGGCTTTGTCCGATTGCACCCGCGCCACGGATAATTGCGGCCGCCACAAATATGTCGTATGGCGATGCAATTAATCGCCCTCATGCGCCGTTGCGCGTGTAGGCTGTCGCTTGTGAAAGCCCCGGGGCGAGAGTCTTGGAGCTTTCGACCGCGGGTCCCCGCGTCGGACGGCGAATTGCGTCGGGCGGCGCGAGCTCGCCGTGAGTTTGGAAGAATCGCGCACCGCGTTCAAAGACCAGTAACGACAACTCGAGCCTTCAGGAAATGCAATGACTGCAGCCTTGTCCATCGCTGCGCTATGGGTCGCGCTGGCGCTGATCGCCGGCCTTCTCTCCTACTCGTTTCGCGTCTCCGCCCCTCTCATGGAGATCGTGATCGGGGTGCTGGCGCAGCTCCTGCTCGGCTCGGAGATCATGGGCGCCGACTCGGGCTGGATCAAGTTTCTCTCAACCGTCGGCGCTGTGCTGCTGACCTTTCTCGCCGGCTCCGAAATCGAGCCGGAGGTCTTGAAGATCAAATGGAAGGAGGCCGGCGCCATCGGCTTCGCGAGCTTCATCGCGCCATTTCTGCTTTGCGCCGGCGCCGCCCACTATCTTTTGCACTGGGACGTCATGCCGAGCTGGCTCGCGGGCCTCGCCATGTCGACAACCTCGGCGGCGGTGGTCTATGCGGTGATGCTCGAATTCGGCTTCAACAAGGTTGAATACGGCAAGACGCTACTCATCTCGACCTTCGTGACCGATGTCGCGACCGTTTTGATGCTCGGTCTCACCTTCACCCCGTTCACAGCAAAGACGGTGGTCGCGGTCTTCGTCGCCGTGGTGGTGCTGATCCTGCTTCCCAAGATCGCACCCCCGTTCTTCCAACGGTTCGGCGGCCTCTTGTCCGAATTGGAGACGAAGTTTCTGCTATTGTGCCTGCTCGCCATGGCGGCTCTCGCCACCTGGGCCGACAGCGAGGCCGTGCTCGCCGGATACGTCGTCGGCATGGTGCTCGCCGGCAGCGTCGGCGCCGATCATGCGTTGATGCGACGGCTGCGCACGTTGACCTTCGGACTGCTGACGCCGTTCTTCTTCATCCTGGTGGGCTCGCTCGTCTCGCTGCCGGCGCTGATCGCCGCGCCGGGCGCCACCGTTTTCTTCTTCATCGTCAAGGTGTTCTCGAAGACCGCCGGCATTTTTCCGGTGGCGAAATATTTCGGGTCGACGACCAAGGAGGCCATGTATTCGAGCCTGCTGATGTCGACAGGCTTGACCTTCGGCACGATCGCGGCGCTGTTCGGGCTGAAGCACGGCATCATCGACTTGTCGCAATATTCCAGCCTAGTCGCGGCGGTAATCACGACGGCGGTCATTCCCACCGTCGTCGCGAACCTCTATTTCCTACCCACCCACTTGCTGCCGAAGACGCTGAAGGACGAAGGTCCTTGAACCCTCAGGGAGGCCCGCCATGTTCACCAAGATCCTGAACGCCAACGACGGTTCCGAAACCGGCTTCCGCTCCTTCTCGATGGCGATCACCCTCGCCAAGGAGAACCGCGCCGAGCTGCACATGGTGTGCGTCGAGGAAATTCCCTATATGCCTGAATTTGTGCAGGAAGTCGAACAACAGGACGAGAAGACCGCGCGACGCATTCAGGGGCTGCTCAAGCATGCGCAAGCCATGGCTGACGCCGAGCAGGCGAAGCTCCGGACGCATGTACTCAAAGGCCATCCCGTCCGGGACATCGTGCGACTTGCGGAGGAGTTGAAGGCCGATTTGCTCGTGATCGGCGCCGTCGGCCATTCGGCGCTCTATGAGCGCCTGATCGGTAGTCGCGCCGATCGCATCGTGCAGCTCGCCAAATGCCCTGTGCTCGTTGTGAAATAGAAACGCCAAAGCCCCCGCACTGGGGGGTGATCTCGATCGAAAGGAACTTAGGCGTTGGCCAGCGCGCAATCCCGCAGAGGCGCTTCGACAGAAGTCACCCGAATCCCTTGATGATGACTTCGACGAGGAAAATGCCGAGCATAACGACCCCCGCGGCCGCGACGGCCGCCCAACGCCCGGTTATCTCTTCGGCGGTTCTCATGCGGTGCTCCCCTGTTCGGTTCGGACCAGACAAATCGCGCCACGATCCACACCCCAACTGTTTTGTTAACGCCCGAAGACAAGCCTGCGTTCCTGCGACGGATTGACGCGAGGCGGCCTTCCCCTCCGGGACATCGCGCGGCTTGCGGAGGATTAAGGCCGATCTGTTCCTGATCGGCGCCGTCGGCCATTCCGCGCTCTACGAGCGCTCGATCGGCAGCCGCCGCGCTGACCGCAATCATGCAGCTCGCCAAATGTCCCGCTGTGTTCATCGTGAACTAGAACCGCCGCAAGCCCAGCGCCCCAGAACGCGGCATGGTGGCGCCGGTCTCGATCACACCGGGGCTCGACGAGAGGTCATCCGAAGGCTCTGAAGAGAGCCTCGATAAAGAAGATGCTGATCGCGATGAGCCCAGCAGCCGCGGCCGCCACCTTTCGCGCCGGGGCCTCTTCGGCGGCTTTCATGACGGCTTCCGCGGCTTCGACCGCCTTGCTCCACTCCTTCGAACGGAGCGGCTGCGTCGCTTTCTTCGCGAGCGACTCGAGGAAGGAAACGCCGGACGCGACAGCCGCCGCTACCCTCGCCGCGATCACATGACCGGTCACGTCTTCGGCAGTTTTCATGGCCGCACTCTCAATCCCTCACACGCTGCATATATATCGTGTTACGACATATAACCTAAGAGTCTGTTAAAGCCAATAGACAAGTCTGCGGCGATGCGTCGCATTGACGCGTGAGAGCGCGGTCAAGCTTCGGATTCGAGCGCTTACGCCCATGCAACGGGCGCCGCCGGCCAAAGGATCGAAAGGAGTTCGCGACCGGTTGCTTTCGCCGCAAGCCGAACTGCTTCTCGAAGCGCGCTGCGTGGGGCGTCAACGATCCTGGTAGCCTCGGCTATAGTCGTAAGTATAGGGAGAGTAATGTTCGCCGTTGCTATACGGGTAGGCGTAGCCGTTGGCGGGGTGCTGATAGCCATAATCGGGCGAGCGCGGCTCGACATGCCGCTGATAGGCGTAAGGATAAGAGCGCTCGCCAGAGAGATAGGGATAATCACCGGAAGGATGCGAGCGGTGTAACCGATGATATCTCGGCCCCTGCTCGTAGCCGCGCTCCTGCGCGCCGACGGGCAGCGCGATGGAGATGAGACCGATGGCCAAGCACGAACGCAGGAAGTTGATCATCGGGTGTCCCTTTTTCGACCAGGCCACTCCCGTGGTCCGTTGCGCTAAGACGCCCCCTCGGGCGCATCCCGTTACGGCGACTATCGGGCGACTATCGAAAGAATCGCTTGCAAACGCCTTTTCGGAATCTCGCCTGAGCGACCTGCGAAGCCAAAACGACCCCGTTCTCCCCTAGCCAAAAGGTTCTGATCATTGCGGAAAGAGATTGGATTACTGCGTATCTGATGCTCCGAAATAGCCTATGTCGTATCACGATGCAATAGGGACGGCGGCGCGATGGTTGCTCGCGAGCTTAACCGAAGATGTGACATGATTCGGCTCGCAGGCGGAATTCCCGACACGGGACGCCTTGCCGTGTTGCTGCATTTTCCCTTCGGGAAGATCATCCCGGTGCGCCTCATGGCAAGGGACTGGTCTGCCCCCTGAAAAGTGCTCCTCCGTGAAGCGTGGCTTTTGAGCCTTGGAGGAGGATTTGAGATGGGCAGAAAGCGTCACAAGCCCGAGGAGATCGTTGCAAAGCTTCGGCAGGTCGACGTAATGACGACGCAGCGTCGGACGGTGGCGGAGTCCATCCGCTCGATAGGCGTGACGGAGGTACCGTATTATCTCTATGGACGGCTCTCCCGTTGCAAGCCGATTTTGATCTGAGCTGCTCGGCCAGTCGCAAACATCTATCCGGCGTCACCCGATTGGGTCGGGGCGCCCAAATGGGGAATCCGCTCGCGCACGCCTTTACAGCTGGTAGGCCTCGAGGGCCTCGATAGTACTCAGGCTCTTTGCGCGCCGGTCCGACCTGTGCAGTTCATTTCTCCGTCGTCTCGCAAGCTCTGGGGCGGGCCTTCAGCAGGCGGCGCGGTAAGGTTCGTCGTTTTGAGCGCGGCCCAGATAATCCGTGTATTCTTATTGGCGACCGCCACCGTCGCGCGGTTGAACCCGCGCCGTTGTCGAAGCTCATTGATCCATTGGTTACCCGGATCGGTTTTGTTGGGAGCCGTCCGCACCACGGAGCGCGCGCCGTGAACGAGTAGGCTACGCAGATGTTGGCTTCACCGTTTAGAAATGCCCATCAACACCTTGCGGTCGCCGCTGGAGAATTGCCGGGGAACAAGACCGACCCAGGCGGCGAGATGGCGACCGTTCTTAAACTCCGAGCCATCGCCGATGACGGCGACGAATGCCGTGGCGGTCTTGGGGCCGACGCCCTTGATCTTGGCGATGCATTGACAGGCCTCATTGTTGCGGAAAACTGCGTCGATCTTCTTGTCGAATGAAGCGATCCGCCGATCGAGATCCCGGAAGAGTTCATAGAGTTCGGCAATCGCCTCGCGCGCCGTGGCGGTCAGCTCATTGTCTTGATTGGCCAAAATCTCCGGAATCATACGGCGCGCGGTCCTGATGCTCTTGGCGAAGGCGAAACCGCGGTCAAGCAACAATCCACGAATCTGGCTCACGACGGCGGTGCGGTGATTGACCATCCTCTGTCGGGCGCGATGTAGGGCTTGGATATCCTGCTGCTCGACGGTCTTCCTAGGAACGAAAGGGATATGCAGGATATGCGGTTGGCGCGTAGCAGTGCAGATGGCTACCGCGTCGTTGCCGTCGTTCTTCTGTCGCCGCACAAAGGGCTTCACATATTGCGGACTGATTAGCTTGACCTGATGCCCGAGCGCTTCGAACTTGCGAGCCCAATAGAATGCGCCGGTGCAAGCTTCGAGGACGATCGTGCACGGATCAATTTGGGCGATCGCTTTCGAAAGCTCGTCGCGCATCACTCGGCGCTTCAGCACGACGCGACCGTTCCTGTTGACGCCATGAAGCTGGAACACATTCTAGGCGATGTCCAAGCCGAGGGTCTCAATCGTCATCTTGGCTCTCCTTCCAATTGCGGGCTCTCAACCTGAGGGCGGAAGGGAGAGCCGTCCATCCCATTAGCTGGCGTCAGGAATACGGCGGGCTGAAGAGCGATCAGGTCAAACGGCTGAGGGATCTTGAGGCGGAGAACGCGCGGCCCGGCGTGCCTCGAGCTCAAGGACCCGCTCCGCGAGGCGTTGAAGGCGATGGATTTCGACGCGCTGACGCCTCGGGAAGTGCGGGCCGTTCCCTACCAATTGAAAGAGAAGGCGAAAATTAAGGCCCCGCTGTATCGGTGTATCCAAGGCTCGCCGGAAATGGCCGCCGCAGAGGGCGGATTTTTGCCGAACAATGGCGGTTGATGGCCAGAGTAAGGCGATAGGGGGCAAAGAAGCGCAATCAGGTGAGGTGTTGCAAAAATAACACAGCTCAAGAAAAAATATATCGTGTCACGATTTAATTGTTGCGTTTAACCAGCATTCCCGCGCATGGTTCTCTCGTCTTCACGTAGTCGCGCTGCAAGGCGCCCCTAAGAGTTTGTCCGGAAGGATCACGCTGGATTGCATAGCTTTCGCAGCATGAGGCGGATGGAGGCGAGGCGCAGGAAGGCCAGCGCCCTGCGCGACAGGCATTCCCAGTCCTTGGCGAGCCTGCGGCATCTGCCAAGCCATGAGAACGTCCGTTCCACGATCCAGCGCTTGGGCAAAACGACGAAGCCTTGCGCCTGATCTGAGCGCTTGACGATCTCGACGTTTACGTCGGCGATCACCTTGTCGATAGCCGTTCGAAACTCCGGCCCTTGATAACCGCCGTCGGCGTAGAGCTTCAACAGGAACGGGAAAGCCCCAAACAACGTCGCCATCACCAGCACGCCGCCGTCGCGGTCCTGAATGTCGGCCGGGTGCACGAGCGCGTGCATCAGCAAGCCCTGCGTATCGACGAGGATATGTCGCTTCTTGCCCTTGATCTTCTTGCCCGCGTCATAGCCGCAAGGGTCGATGCAGGCCCCCCTTTTTCTGCGCTCTTCACGCTTTGGCTGTCGATGATGGCCGCTGTCGGGCTCGCTTCGCGTCCCGCCTGTTCGCGGCATTTGACGTAAAGCTCCCAATGGATGCGGTTGAGCGTCCCATCCCAATCCCAAAGGTCGAAATAGTCGTAGACCGTGCTCTTTGGCGGCAAATCCTGCGGGATCGCTCGCCATTGGCAGCCCGTGCTGAGCACGTAGAGGAGACCGTTGACCACCTCGCGCAGGTTCACCGTGCGCTTGGCGCCGCCGCGCTTGGCCGGAGGCAGCAGCGGCTCCACCTGCGCCCATTCCTCGTCGGTCAAATCGCTCGGATAACGCAACTTGCTCCGGTCATAGCGACCCCGATTTTCGTCCGTCCACATCGGCCAGCTCCCAACGAATCGTGCTGACCCATGGAATCACAAGTGACTCATAGGACTCAACATGTTCGCGGACGGGCTCTAAGTTACCCCGCCCTATCCGAAGAGTAGCCGAAAATGAAAAAGGTAGTTGCTATTTCCGCCATCACGCTGGCGATGGGCATGAGCTCGGCGCTCGCCGCCGATCTCCCCTCGCGCAAGGCGCCGCCGGTCTATGTGCCGCCGCCGCCCCCGCTCATCTGGACCGGCTTCTACGGCGGTCTGAACATCGGCGGCGGCTGGAACTCCAACAACAACAACAACCAGGGCTCGGCCTACTGGGATCCGAACTACGCCTTCGGCGGAAGCGGCATCGCCCCGCAGTTTGGCACGCCGAACCTGTTCTTCCTGCCCAACAACAATCAGAACGGCACCGCGGGCGGCGTCATCGGCGGCGCGCAGGTCGGCTACAACTTCCAGTTCAACCCGTCGATCGTGGTGGGCGTCGAGGCGGACTTCCAGGGCTCGAGCATCAGCAGCAACAATAACAATTCGGGCGCCTCCATCTATCCGTCGCCGTTCCTGACACCCCCCTTTGGCCCTGGGACGGGCGTCCTGGTGCCGGTCAACGCGGTCAACAACGGCAACCTGGCCCTCAACTGGGTCGGCACGGTGCGCGGCCGCGCCGGCTGGCTCTTCACCCCCTCGCTGCTCGTCTACGGCACGGCGGGCTTCGCCTACGGCGGCGTGAGCGCCTATGGCTACAACGACACCTACACCGGCTGGACCGCCGGCGGCGGCCTGGAGTGGATGTTCGCTCCCCGCTGGTCGGCGAAGATCGAATATCTCTATGTCGATCTCAGAGTCTGTCCGGAAGGATCACGCTGGATTGCATAGCTTTCGCAGCATGAGGCGGATGGAGGCGAGGCGCAGGAAGGCCAGCGCCCTGCGCGACAGGCATTCCCAGTCCTTGGCGAGCCTGCGGCATCTGCCAAGCCATGAGAACGTCCGTTCCACGATCCAGCGCTTGGGCAAAACGACGAAGCCTTGCGCCTGATCTGAGCGCTTGACGATCTCGACGTTTACGTCGGCGATCACCTTGTCGATAGCCGTTCGAAACTCCGGCCCTTGATAACCGCCGTCGGCGTAGAGCTTCAACAGGAACGGGAAAGCCCCAAACAACGTCGCCATCACCAGCACGCCGCCGTCGCGGTCCTGAATGTCGGCCGGGTGCACGAGCGCGTGCATCAGCAAGCCCTGCGTATCGACGAGGATATGTCGCTTCTTGCCCTTGATCTTCTTGCCCGCGTCATAGCCGCAAGGGTCGATGCAGGCCCCCCTTTTTCTGCGCTCTTCACGCTTTGGCTGTCGATGATGGCCGCTGTCGGGCTCGCTTCGCGTCCCGCCTGTTCGCGGCATTTGACGTAAAGCTCCCAATGGATGCGGTTGAGCGTCCCATCCCAATCCCAAAGGTCGAAATAGTCGTAGACCGTGCTCTTTGGCGGCAAATCCTGCGGGATCGCTCGCCATTGGCAGCCCGTGCTGAGCACGTAGAGGAGACCGTTGACCACCTCGCGCAGGTTCACCGTGCGCTTGGCGCCGCCGCGCTTGGCCGGAGGCAGCAGCGGCTCCACCTGCGCCCATTCCTCGTCGGTCAAATCGCTCGGATAACGCAACTTGCTCCGGTCATAGCGACCCCGATTTTCGTCCGTCCACATCGGCCAGCTCCCAACGAATCGTGCTGACCCATGGAATCACAAGTGACTCATAGGACTCAACATGTTCGCGGACGGGCTCTCAGCAGCGGCGGAAACAACAACAACGGCTTCAACTGGAACTGGGGCTATAACTTCCACCCGCAGATCAACATCGTCCGCGCCGGCGTGAACTATCACTTCAACTGGGCCGCTCCGGCTCCGGTGCTCGCCAAATATTGATCGGATCGGGGCTGGGGGCGGGCTCTCTGATCTTCTCGAAAAGACAAGCCCGGCCGTGCTCCAGGCCGGGCTTTTTTGCAGCGCCTGCAATTTGCGACACGACGGCGGATCGCACAGGGGCAAGTCCGCTTGTGATGCTGTGGAACATCCGGTAATCGCGGTGGGTGCCTGCTTCCATCGCGGCGCCCGCGTCGACTGCCTTCAATAGATATTGCCATCCTGACCCTTCCAACCCTTGTCGCCTTGATCGAAGCGCATTTCGTCGTTGAACTCGATGACCTTGCCCGGTTCGATGAATTGGCGCTCTTTGACCATCTTGTTGGTTCTGCCTCACTTTCTGTTGCGGGAGCCGCTACAGAGGAAGCATGCGCGCGCGGAGGAGTTCTGGCCCAGCCCGGCCATACATCATTCGTTTGAGTGCTTTCAGGCGGTTGATCTGCCCTTCTGTTTGGCCATTGCTCCAAGGCTCGGTAACGGCATTCCTCACCGCGTCGATGTCTCTCTGCAGCGTGCGAGCGAAACGTTGCATCGCGTAGAGGCCCGACTTCTGAGCGTCTTTCAGCCAGACGCCGAGCTTGCCAACGCTCTTGCTTTTGAGCAAGCCCCTAAATCGCATGGCGAGTCGACGCATTGCGGCGAATTCTGGCCAGCTCTCTTTCATCGCATCGACTTTTGCAGCCTGATTGGCGGTCAACAATCCACGCGGCTTGATGCAGAGCGCTGCGGCCACAATCGGCGAGATCGAACGTCCAGTCGCGGGATCAAGAGGCTGCGGCCTCGGAACAATCGGCGCAGTCGTTGCCGCTTTGCGTTTCGGATTGCGCCACTTCGCCAATAGCCGTTCGAGATTTGAAAAACTCCCTGTGTAACCACGTGCTTTAATTTCCTGGAAAAAGGCGCCGGCCGCGCACGCAACCTTCTGACCAGCGGCGTGACAGATAATCCTCGAAATACCGCGGGGACGTCGTCTTTGGCGCCGAAGCGCTCCGTTGGTTTGAGACAGCGCAATATCGTGTCGTTGCTCGTCGGCATGCCGATTCGCTTGCTCAAGCGCTCTCCTGGACGCCCGCCCACGCCATGGCCGAAAAGATAAACGACTTCGGCCGCCCAATCGGTGCGTCGCGCCCGGGGAGCCGCGACCTCGGGCAGTTGCGCGGTGAAGGTCTTACGGGTGCAGGCTCCGTTTTGACACTGCCAGCGCTGGAGACGGAGTTTCACCGTTACAGGGGCGCCTTGCGCCGGCAAATCTTGCAGATGGCGCTCGTGCCATCCGTATCGGCGCGTCGATCGCTTTCTGCAGTCTGGACAGACGCCAGATCCGCCGGCCACCCCCGAAATCAGCCACTGACCGCCGATCCGCTCCGCGGTCAAAACTCGTATGCCCTGCCCGAGGGACCAACTCGATCTTCTCTGCACACGGTCAAGCTATTGCTCGGCCCGCGACCAATCAAGAGCGCAACAGAAAATCAAGAGCGCAACAGAAAGTGAGGCAGAACCACCTTTTTGGGGAGAGGCGATCCTATGCAAAAGTTGGTTTGGCGGGTGAAGCTTGTCGCTGATTTGGGCGACGAAGCGGCGGAAACCGAAGTTGAGGTGGCTCGGATCGAACGAGACGAGTTCACTGTTCCTGAAACGCTTAGCCTGTCGCTTTCTGAGGGTAAACGCCTAACCGCTGCAATTCAAACGGAAATGGTCTGTGCACAGGCGGCGACGATGGGCGAGCGCTTCCGGTGCCGCGCGCATTGCGAATCGACCTTGTCTCGCAAAGGATACCGATCCGTCACGTTTCGCTCCTCTTCGGCAACGTGCCGCTTCGTGTTCGTCGGTTCGCGAGCTGCCAATGCCGTGAAATCGCGGAGGAGCCGAGAAGTTTCTCGGCGTTGACGCTCGAGGGCGGCATGGCCCCCGAGCTCGCCTATGTCACCGCCAAATTCGCCGCGCTCGCGCCATTCGCGAAGGTTGCGGAGCTGCTTTCGGAACTGCCGCCTGTGGGCGGGCGCGATCAACGCCGGCACGGTGCGCAATCGAACCCTCCGCGTCGGCGAGCGGATCGCGAGGCTGCGTCCCGAGGGGGCCGCAGATCCCGACATTGACACGGTGAATCCTACGGTCGTGATCGGCCTCGATGGAGGCTATCTGCGCAGCCGGCATCGTCGCGCCGCACGGAATTTCGAAGTGATCACGGGCAAGGTGCTCAATCTCGATGGATCCCAGCATCGCCTTTGCCCGCAACGGCAATTCTCTGAGCGAATTTGCCAACGCGGTTGTGAGTGCGGGCGTCCGTCTCGGCACGCCGGCGACGGTGCTTTGCGATGGCGACCCCGGACTGTGGAAGTTGCAGCGTCAGGTCATGCCAGACGCGACCCTCGTCCTCGACTGGTTTCATATCGCCATGCGTTTCGAACACGCCTTGCAGGCGGCGCGCGGCCTTGGCGCCGGTAAGTCCAGCGACTACCTCCGCAATCATCCGATCCGCGAGCTCGAGAGCTCCACGTGGAAACTTTGGCACGGCCGTTCGAGTGCATGTCTCGGGCGCTTGGCGCGCCTGACGCATTGGTTTGACGCCGCTCATGTCGGAGACGTCAAAGGCGCCGCTGCAGTCCAGAGACACATCAACGATCTGATCGAATATCTTTACGCCAATCAACTTGCGCTCGTGAGCTACGGACGGCGACGCCACGATCGGCAGCCGATTTCAACCGCGTTCGTCGAAAGCACAGTTAACGAAATCCTCTCCAAACGCATGATCAAGAAGCAGCAGATGCGATGGAACAGGTGGACCATCCAGCCCTTCCTCGACGTGCGTGTTGCCGTTCTCAACAAGACGCTCGCCGCCTCATTCAGGCGGCTCTATCCAGATTTCCAACCAGACAATGAAAATTACCCAGTGCGGCTATCAGCGTGACGAACCCCACGACTTTGCATGCTCTCATCCCATTAACGGTCGTCGGAAAGGCTGGCCAAAATCGGCGCGAAGGTCGCCAGCCATGCCGAGCATACGGTCAACGCTTTGCGTCAGGATCGACCGCCGCGTTGATTGAACCGCCCCGGTTCATTTGGCTTTCGACGGGACGCTCGGGTTGATCTGCACGGTCGCGGTCATCCCGGCCGAGAGCGCCACGCTCTTTGGAGCCTCGTCGATATGGACGCGCACGGGAATGCGCTGGGCGAGACGAACCCAGGTGAAAATCGGATTGACGGTCGCAATCCCCTGATGATTCGGTTGCGCGTTCGGGACGTTGATCGCGCGCGCGATGCTGTCGACATGTCCACGCAGGATGGGGTTGCGGCCCATCAGCTTGATCTCGGCCCGGTCGCCCACATGGATCGCGCCGAGATAGATCTCCTCGAAATAGCCGTCGACCCAAAAGGAGTCGGCGTCGACGAGCGAGACGACATTCTGCCCGACATGCGCATAGTCGCCGCGCTGCGCCAGGAGATTCGTCACCCAGCCATTGACTGGAGCGCGCACTTCCGTGCGCTCGAGATTGACCTTCGCCTGATCGAGATTGGCCTGGGCCTGCTGATATTGGGCCTGGGCTGCAATCGCTTTGGTCGTATAGGTCTGCTCCTCCTCGACGCTGATCGAGACATCCTTCACGAGCCTCTGCCGGCGTTTGGCCTCTATCTCCGTATTCTCGAGAGTGGCTTTCGCCTGCTTCACCTCGGCTTCGGAATGGGCGACGGCGATCCTGTAGTCCCTCGGGTCGATCAACATCAGCCGGTCGCCCTTGTGCACGAATTGATTGTCCTTGACGGGGAATTCGACGATCTGCCCGGCGACCTCGGGCGCCAGGGTGACGACATAGGCGCGCACGGAGCCGTCGCGCGTCCAGGGCGACCCCATATAGGCGTCCCACATCGCCCAACCAAAGGCCGCAGCGAGCCCGGCCGTCACCACGGTCACGAGAAAAGGCGCAAGCCTGAGGCGCGGGCGCGCGACCAAGTGGGGCGACCAGACTGGACCGCGTTCATGAGCCGCCTGGGCGCTCTTGGCTTTGGTTTCATCCTCGGTCATGGCGGTCTCAGCGCGCGACGACGAGCGTTATGGTTGAGAGCACGATCATATAAACGGAAAACGTGAACAAAGCGGGATGCCAGACGTAACGCAGCAGGCCCAAACGGGCGACGATCCGCCGCAGCGTAATCGTGACGAGCCAAGCCGCGACAATTATCAGCGACATCGGCGCGACATAGACGCCAAGCACGTTGATCTCGGTGAATCTCACGCGCGGTCTTCCCCGTCGAAATAAGAGGCGTGCTCGCCAAGCCCGCAGGTGATCGCGAGGATACTCGCACGCGCCTTCAGAGCAAGGGACGCCTCCGCCTCGACGCCGGCGCCGGGGCGAGGGTGAAGCAGAGCGCTGACGAGGGACAGCTGCGCCGTCGCGACGGCGCTCCTTCGTTGCGCGAGCGCTGCGAGCGCCGGCTCGAAGGCCGAGCCGGCGCCAAGCGAGGCTCCAAAGCCGCGAAGCCTGATGATTTCGGCGCCGACCGCCAGCGCCGACAAAAGCTCGGCGCGCTGCAAGGGCGCGGCGGCCTCCGGCATCGCCGCAAGCCGGCCGAAGAGGCGCCCCCGCCAATCCTCGACGGTCCACGAGACGCGGCCCGCGGCGAGGCGCCGCAAATCCTGCAAGGTCAGCGCCAGGAGCCGGCGGGTCCGAAACCCGGGCGACAAGGGGGGAGCCAAGCGAAAGGAAAGCGCGGCGACGGCGCTGCCGGTGACGATGGCGAGCGCAGTGTTGTAATATTGCTGGGTGTCGTAGCTCATCGCGTTGGCCGCATCGAGATAGGCGCAGAAAAAGGCCGTCATGAAAGTGAACAGCGTGGGGCGCCAGGGCTGAAGCATCAGAGCGCCGCCCGGAACCAAATAAAGACCGATGACCAGGCTGAAGGCCTCGAAACTTTCAAGCCCCGGCAGCACGGCGAATTTGATGACCGCCGTTAAAGCCGTCCCGAGAAGGACGCCGGCCACGAAGTCCGCGGCGGTGGCGTAAGCCTGGTCAGAGCGCGTCGAAAACAGGATGACGGCGATGGAGGCGAAGGCGATCGCCGTCGCGCCGCTTGGCCATTCGCTCAAAATCCAGAAGAGCGCAACGGCGCCGATCACGAGAAACGAACGCCCCCCATTGACGAGGCCTGGCAGCCAATCGGGCACGCGGATCTCGACGCTGCGGCGCTTCGGGAAGGGGTCGATCGGAGCCGCTAAGAGCAGAGCCAGCCCATTGAGCGCATCCGATATTCCCGCAAGCACCCCGGCCGTCTGGTCTGCGAGCAGCCGCCGCGCGGGCGTGCTCGGCGACGCTTCCCTCAGGCTCCGCGCCGCGGCCTCGCAGGACATATGGATCAAGGCGGGGTCGGCCATCCACTGGTCCGGCACGCCGCCTTGCGCCGCTCTCAGCTCCGGCGGGATTTTTTGCAGGACGGCGTGGGCCGCTTCGCGCGCCTCGTCATCCGGGAGCCGGGTCAAGAGCGCCGCGACCGTGCGCCAGCCGGCGAGAGCCGAGAACAGGCCGTCGACGGCCGTCTGGAGCACTGGCGAATGATAGCGGATTTGCGAGGATTCGCCTTTCGCCGCGTCGATGGCCGGCTCCAGGGCGATGACGCGCCGCAAGAGCTCGCGGCGCATCGGCTGCGTCTCCGGCAGATCGGGACCGGCGAGCGCCAGCATGTTGAGATAGCGGCCGGCGATTTCGGCGGGCAGCGCTCCAAATGTCGCCGCGAGCCGGCGCCGGGCGCCGCCGAAATCGGTTCCGGCGAGCACGAGGCCGGCGCTGACAATGCCGATGCAGATTTCGGTCGCGCGCGTGACCGCAAGCAGAAAGACCTCATTGGCCTGCGGGCCGCCCGTCGCGCCGAGCGCGTCGCTTGCGACAATGACCGCCGTATAGCCGGCGAGCGCCGCCGCATAGGCCGCGAAATTGCGTAGAAGCGCCGCGACGCCGGCGCATAGGCCTCCCCATAGCCCAAGCCCGATAAGAAAGGCCGCTCGGCTCTGCGGGAACAAGGCCGTCAGCACGACGATCGCCACAGCGCCCGCCAAGGTGCCGACCATTCGGTAATACCCCTTGCGCAAGGAGGCGCCGAGCTCCGGCTGGCAGACGAGCGCGGCGCTGAGGCCGGCCCAATATTCATTCTCGAGCTGGAGATAGAAGGCGATGAAGAGCGCGAGACTGACGGAGAGCCAAAGCCTGATCCCAAAGAGCAGCGGGGGGCCAGCCGCCCTACCCGCGCCTCTCAAAGCCGCGCTCCAGCGAGCCAAGAGCTTTCGGGGCAAGCTAGCCTCCTCGAGGGCGCGAGGCGCGGATCATCTGGCTTCCCGTCGGTCGGCTCGCGTCGTCCCGGCGCTGTTGCTCCCCTGGAGGCGCTTTGCGGATCACTCCGCGATCTCCCAGCCGCCGCCCAGCGCCCGGTAAAGCTTCACGAGCTGGCTCGCCATCTCGACCTCGCTCTCCACGAGATCGTTCTCGCTGCGCAAGAGCTGCGCGAGCGACGCGTTCACGTTCAAGAAATCGACGAGCCCCTCCTGGTAGCGCTCCCTCGACACGCCGAGCGCGATCCTGTCCTGCTCGGCCGCGCGCATCGCAGCCGTGCGTCGCTTTTGCGCTTGCGCATAGGCCGTCTGCGCGTCGTCGACCTCCTTCCAGGCGCGCAAGAGCGTCTTCTGGAATTCGATCGCCGCCTCGCGATGTCGCGATTCCTTCAAGGCGAGATTGCCCGTGAGCCGCCCGCCTTGAAAAATCGGGAGCGTGACCGTGGGCCCGAGAGTCCATTGCGTCGAAGAGGCGCGAAACAGCTTTTTCAGCGTGAGGCTCTGCACGTTGAAATCGCCGACGAGATTGACGTCGGGATAGAATTCCGCCTCCGCTTCGCCGATCTCCGCCAGAGCCGCGTGCAGGCGCGCCTCGGCCTCGCGAATGTCGGGACGGCGCTCCAGCAGCGTCGACGGCAGGCCGACGCCAATGCGGCGCGGGGGGGCGGGAAGCGCCTTCGGCGTGCGCAATTCCCCCTCGAGAGCGCGCGGCTCGAGGCCGAGCAGCAGGCCGATCATGTTGATAAGCTCAGCCTGTCGCGTCCTCAGCACCGGCAGCATTTCGGCGATGCTCTCCCTTTGGCTTCGCGCCTGGGCAAGATCGAGGGTCGTCGTGAAGCCATTGACGAAACGGCTTTCGACGATTCGAATATCGTCTTCGGCGACGCGCAGATTACGCTCCACGATCGCGAGCTGCGCCTGCGTTCCGCGCAAGGCGACATAGCCCTGCGCGAGCTCGGCCAGCGCGATGACCGCTATGCCGCGCCGGTTCTCGATCGCAGCGAGCATCGTCGCGTCTTGGGCCTCGACGGCGCGGCGCACCCGGCCGAAGAGATCGAGCTCCCAGGAGGCGTTCAGCCCCTGCTGAAGGACGGCGAAGGTCAGCGGTGCGCCGGGCGCCGGGGCGGCGAGCGAGGCCAATCCATTCTGGCTGAGGCGCTCATGGACGTTAGTCGACTGCGCCTCGAGATGCGGCAGGCCTTGCGACGCGATGATGGCGCGCTCCGCGCCCGCCTGCTCGACGCGCTCCGCCGCCGTCTTGAGATCGAGATTTTGCGCGGCGAGCCGTTTTTCGAGCGATGTGAGCAGAGGATCGCGAAAGCAACGCCACCATTGCGGATCGGGCTCGGCGCCGGTGGTGCGGCTCGGCGCATCTTTCGGCTCCGGTCCGAAAGATTTGGGCGCATCGACCGCCGGCGGGACGAAGTCGGGACCCATCGTGCAAGCCGAAAGCGCGAGCGCACCGAGGGCGCAGAGGACCGCCGACCGCATGCGCTACCGCTCCGCGACGCGCGACGATGCGCGCCCGGCCTGGATTGCAGTTTCGAATCGCGCCCCGGCGGGTGGCGTATTTGGAGTGTGGGCCATCGTGGCGCTTTCCGCCCTGCGCCGGCTCGATCAGGCGGTCACGGCGGGAGCTTGACGATAGGATCATCGCACAAGGCGTAGAGAGTTTCCAACGTCCGGGCGCGGGAGTTGTGAGTCCGTTCGGCCCCCGATGCGCGAGAACGCACCCTTCGCCGCATAATCTCGGCTAGCCCATGACGGGCCTTTGGACCAGCGACTTCGCGCGCTCCGTCGGATTCTGCCCGAGCGTCGATGACCGCTTGTGGCGCGAACCCGAAGCGCGAGAACGCAAGCCTTGCGGCGGCAATGTAGGGAGGAGCGGACTCGCCTTCCTGGCGCTGGCCTGCTCAGTCTGGCGTTCTTCGTCTCGCGGGCGTGTGGACCAAGGCGCGCGGCTTCCTGGCGCGGTGATCGCCGCGAGCGTTGCACCCCCGGGCCCTATGAACACAACGGCCCCCAGGGGCACGGGCTGCCGTTCGAGCGGCTTGAACGCCACAGCAAGAAAACGCCCCGCCGTTACATCCACGGTCGGGGCGCTTCTCGTCGGCGGCAATGCTGAGGGCGAAAACCAATCGATAAATTGGATCAACTAATTACAGCCGTCAACGTCGCCGCCCTCGCGATAGTCGGCCAGTTTGAATGTGGCATGCGTGAGTGCGCTGGAATTGTCGCACGCCAGGGCGCATATTGCGAAGATGACAATCCGAGAACGATGGAAATCTGACATCAGATGCGACGATTGCGGGCGGTCGGGGGCGGCTGTAATTTCTGAGGAAGACCATCCCAACGAGACGGGGTCTACCGGGAAAAGGGTCGAGGCTTGCCCGCTTGGCTTCGAGGTAGCCCAGAGCAAGGACGCCTCTGAGGGAATTCGCATCATCTGCTCTCGTTGCAAAACTGTGGTCTACCGCCCGGATGACTGAATAACAGCCTAAGCGCCCCCGCGATCTAAACCAATGGTCGAAGCGCATGCTCGATATTGCCGCGAGCGACGCCGCCGATAGCCTCGTGAAGGCCGGGTGCTGTGGCGTCAGCGACGGGAGCCGCTAGGCCGAAACCGCTTGCGGGTGCAGTTCACGACAGCCCGACCGCGCGAAGCGCGGGTACGTCGAAATTCGTTGAACGCGCGTTATGGAACGCCTTACAAAAGCTCTAGCGTTTGCGACGGGCCTCATCGCCGGAAAGGCTGCGCAAGGCATCCTCGCACTCATGCGGTGCGAGGGGCAGCGGGCGCTCCAAACGACGACTCGAAAACCGCAAGCAAGAAGCAAGATGCCCTCCTTGAGGAAATTGAAAGATATGCTTTTTGAGAGGAACTGGAATGGCTCAGTCGAGCACGGTGGAAGACAGCAAGCTCGTCCCATCGGAGGCGAGCAAACTAAAGGTCTTCATCTCCAACAGCCGGGAAGGGCGCCATCGGGTATGTTGAATACGCCTACGCCAAGCAGAACAAGATGGCTTATACGAAGATGATCAACAAGGACGGCAAGGAGGTCTCCCCGACCTCCGCGACCTTCCAGGCCGCGGCCGCCAAAGCCGATTGGGCCCACGCTCCCGCCTTCTACCAAATTCTGACCGATCAACCCGGCGCGCAATCCTGGCCGATTACCTCGGCAACCTTCGTCTTGCCGCCCAAGCAGACACGGGACGCTGCCGCGACGAGCGAAGTATTGAGTTCTTCGTCTGGGCCTTCGCCAATGGCGGCAAGGTGGCGGAGGATCTTGAATACGTTCCGATTCCGTCCCCTGCGGTGACGCTCATCAAAAAGAGCTGGAGCGCAAATTTGAAAAATGCTGAAGGAAAACCGCTGGTGGATCACCTCTCGAAATAGTCGCAGCCAACACCAGAGCACTACTTATCCCAAAAGGCCCTGCCCCAAAAACCTTGGTGGGAGGCATTCTTTTTGCCTGACGGGATGACCGCACCCGACAGGAACCCGAAGCGTGCAAGCTTTCGCATTGCGCTCTTCGAAGATATCCCAGTAATCGCGCGACGTTCTGAAACCAGGCCACGAGATGCGGTGCCAGATTGAGCCCCGCGAGCAGCACCAACGACAGATGGGCAAACAAGGGGACCACCGACACTTCGATCTTGTCGACGCGTCCAGTCGGTTCGCCGAAGGCCATCTCGATCAAACGCAGGGGCAGCGCTCCGAAAGCCACGAGCAGCCCGAAGACGGGCGGGATGGCGAGCAGAGACTGGCGAGCGAAAGTGGAGCTGACGACGAGAAACTCGCTCATGAAGATGCCGAGCGGCGGTAGGCCGGCGATGGCCATGACGCCAGCGACGAGCCCCCCGCCGATGAGTGGATAGCACTCGGTGAGGCCGGAGATTTTGGCGATCTTCTGCGTGCCTTTGACCTGGGCGACATGACCCACGGCAAAGAAGATCGCCGATTTCGTCAGGCTGTGCATCGTCATGTGGAGAAGGCCGGCGAAACTGGCGAGCGGTCCGCCCATGCCGAAGGCGAAGGTGATGATGCCCATATGCTCGATCGACGAATAGGCGAACGGCCGTTTGATGTCGTCGCGCCGATAGAGCCTGAAGCTGGCGAAGATCAGCGACGCGAGGCCCAGCGTGATCATGCGCGGTCGAGGTAGAGGCTTGCCATTGCGCGGTTCTTGGCTACAATCGCTCATCCCAAAAAGGGGATGGAGTTCCCCGAAGCCGCCGAAAGGCTGATGACTCCTGCCACGCAACAAGAGCGAGGGAGGAGTCTTGCGCGATTTTTCGAGCAATGTGCGTCCGCGCCCTCCACTGCTGCGCACTCCGTTGTGCTTGATCCGCGAGGGGCCTCGCTCATCGATAGCGAGCGCTTCGACGCATACCGCTGATGGCGGAACAAATAACTCTCGACAAATAGGATCAGAATCATGACCGGCATCTGGGCGCAGGTGGCGCTGGTATTTGGGCTCGCGTTGATCGCCACGGCGGCGTCGGCGCGCTTTCGCATTTCGACGGCCTTGTCCGAAATCATCGTCGGCATGATCGCGCGCACGATCTTGAGTTTCACGCTCGGGGCTGAGGTTTTCGGCGTGCAGGAGACTTGGGTGAAGACCCTCGCCGGAATTGGCGCAATTCTCTTGACCTTTCTCGCCGGCGCGGAACTCGACCCTGACGTCTTCAAGCTGAAATGGAAGGAAGCCGTCTCTGTGGGATTGGCAAGTTTTTTCCTTCCGTCGATCGGCTGCTGGGCGGCGGCCCATTATCTTTTGGGCTGGGACACGATGGCCGCAGTTCTCGCGGGAATTGCGCTGGCGGCGACCTCGGTGGCGGTCGTTTACACGGTAATGATGGAGTTTGGCTTCAACAAAACGGATTTTGGAAAGACCATACTTGCGGCCTGCTTCATTACCGATCTCGGGACGGTGGTCACGCTCGGCTTGGTATTCGCGCCGTTCACCTGGAAAACGGCGGTTTTTGTTGTGGCTCTGGTCGTCGTTTTCGTCGGCCTTCCAACGCTCGTCCCCCCGGCGTTTCAACGTCTCGGTGGGCGTCCATCGGAGTTCGAAACGAAGTTTCTTCTTTTCGCGCTGATGGGTCTTGGCGCTTTCGCGACATGGGCAGAGAGCGAGGCGGTGCTGCCAGCCTATTTGATCGGCATGGCGCTAGCCGGCACCGTCGGCAGGGACCACGCGCTGATCCGCCGCCTGCGCACCATCACGATCGGCCTTCTGACGCCGTTCTACTTCATTCGCGCCGGCTATTTCGTTTCGATCCCGGCCGTCATCGCCGCGCCGCTGGGGGTCATCGCCTTGGTGATCGTCGAAATGTCGACCAAGGTCGCCAGCGTCTATCCCATCGCGAGATGGTTTGGCTCGCCGCAGAAGGACGCAATGTATACTACATTGCTCATGGCCTCGGGACTGACCTTTGGGACGATCGCGTCGCTTTTCGGCTTGTCGCATAAAATCATTGATGAGAGCCAATACTCGACCTTGGTTGCGGCCATCATTGGGACTGCCATCATCCCAACGGTGATCGCCAACAGCCTATTTCTCCCCCGTCACCTATTGCCGGAGTCGGAAAGTATGCCCAGCGGAAAAGCGGCAGCGCAGCCGAAGCAAGCTGCGCTGCAGGATTGATCTTCAGGAGGCCGCCACTCATGTTCGCAAAAATTCTGCATGCCAACGACGGCTCCGAGGCGGCTTTTCACGCTTTCGGTTTTGCTTTGGCGCTCGCTAAACAGAATCAGTCCGAACTCCACATCGTCTGCGTCGAGGAGCTTCCCTTTTTCTCGGACTTCATAGAAGAGATCGAGCAGACGATGGAAGCGGCAGCCCGCCGCTTCGAACGCGTTCTCGAGCGTGCCCAGGACTTGGCTGGACAACAGGGGCTGAAGCTCAACACTCACGTATTCGCGGGCCATCCCGTGCGGGACATTGTGAAGCTCGCGGCCGACCTTAAGGCGGACCTGGTAGTTATCGGCGCGAAAGGCCACTCCGAACTCTATGAGCGAACGATCGGTAGCCGAGCAGACCGAATCATACAGCTGGCCCAATGCCCCGTCTTGGTTGTGAAGTAAAGCGCGGCTGAGCGCCAATACACTACAACGACGTCGCCCGAACGCTCATGAAGCAGCCGGAGCGCTATGGCCCGATGTTTGCCGTCGACAAGCGACATAACGAAATCCTTGGGGGCCTTGGATCGGCGGCTTCGAGAAGCACCGCATGATCGCCAAGTCCTCGGCAGAGACCGGCCGGGTCTTGGAATAGACGGCGCCACGACCCCGTTCTTTTGCGCTTGCGCCTTGGCAGACGCTCATAGGCCCGCGCGGCGAGAACCGGAGGGATCATCGCAGCTATCGGGTGGGGCGCTGCCCATCCCAAAATAACCTCGGACTTTTGCGCCTAACTTGTGCACCAACATTCGCACGTAATCAACGCGTTGGCCTTGTCCAGAAAATGTCGATTTATGAGAATTCGCCGGCTGGCGGGGAGACGTATAAACAACTGCGCATCAAGCGCAGTTGTTTATACGCAGGATGATTGGTTGCGCAATCTGCCATCTCGGCCGGGGAAAGGGCCACAATCTCGAAATGAGCAAGACTAAAGAGCCCGATTAGCCAATCAGCGCCCGCTGGCGGATTGGTCCAAAGACGGCAGGATGCTGCTGGCTTTTACATCGGCAATCAGCAGCGCAGCGACAATCGCAAACCGCTCCTCGCTGCGGCTCCTGTCGGATTCATGGACCTTCGCTCCGGCATGTGCCGCTGGCCGATCGGTGGCCCACACCATTTAGCTCGAGTGGCCTGATCGAGGCGCAAGCCCCGCAGCCGCGTCAAGGGGACGAGCGCGGATCGCCGCCTCCTCACAGGACGGCCTGCGTCGAATGCGCGCGGCGCTCGCGGCGTCTTTGGCGTGCTATGGTCTCAAAGCTTGTCGCGCGAGGGAGAGATGAAATGAAATTGCGCCTGGGTTCGACGCTGCCGCTTCTTTGCCTTCTCCTCGGAGGTCCGGCGTTGGCGGAGGACAGCCTGCGCGACAAGGCGAAGGGTCTTTTCCAGCCCATTCCACAGACTGCGCCTGCCTTTCCCGGAGAGGCGACGACGCCCGAGAAGATTGCGCTCGGCAAGATGCTCTTCTTCGATCCGCGCCTTTCCGAAAACCGCGACCTGAGCTGCAGCCGCTGCCACAACCCGTCCTTGGGCGGCGTCAGCGGACAATCCCTCTCCGCAGGTCACCCGGGAGAGCTCGGCGGCCGCAACGTGCTGACCGTCTTCAACGCGGTCTTCAATGTGTCGCAATATTGGGACGGCCGCGCCGCCAGTCTGAAAGAGCAGGTCGAAGCCTCGGTCATGAGCAGTCCAGCGGCGCTGCTCAAGACGCGCGGCGGACCCATGGCGGTCTCTCCGGCCGTCACCGCGCTGGCGAAGCAACACGTGGTCGAGCGATTCAAAACGATCCCCGGCTATGTTGACGCCTTCAAGAGGGCCTTCCCGGACGCGGCCGATCCCGTCACCTACGATAATGTCGCGCGTGCGATCGCGCAGTTCGAAGCGACGCTGATCACGCCCGACGCGCCCTTCGACCGCTGGCTCAAGGGCGACGACGCGGCGCTCTCGCCGGCGCAGCTTCAGGGGTTGGCGCTCTTCATCGAGAAGGGCTGCGCCGGCTGCCACAGCGGCGTCAACCTCGGCGGAACGAGCTATGCGCGCTTCGGCGTTGCTCAAAGCCCGAGCGCCGAGCTGCTGCCGCCGGACGATTGGGGTCGCGCCACGGTGACCAAGAAGGTCGAGGACAAATACGTCTTCAAGGTTCCAAACCTGCGCAACGTCGAGCTGACCGCGCCTTATTTCCATAGCGGTGGAACCGACGATCTGAAGGAGGCGGTGGCGGTGATGGCCGCAACGCAGCTCGGCGTGACGCTCGCGCCGGAAGAGATCGCCGGCATCGAAGCCTTCCTCAAGTCGCTGACCGGCTCTGCGCCGCAGATCGTCCTGCCGATCTTGCCGCCAAATCCGCCGCGGGCGCAGGCGAATTAGGGAAATTAAGTTGGGCGCTGGGCTTGGGCGTCGTCTGAACCGGGATCTGCCGGTTAAGCCCCGGTTCGGATGCAAGGATTCCGCAATTTTGTCTTTTTGATAAGGCGGAGCGGTTGTGGAGACCGCCGCCGGAGCGCAGGATCGCGGACGGCCGACCTGAGCCGGTCCTCCGACCAGGGAAATGGTAAAATTGGTACGACGCCGGGGCCGATAAGAGATTGGTCGGTGAAGCCGGGCAGGCTGGGTTACTTGTTCCAAGTTTTGTACCCAATGCGCGCCGGCCGAACATAATTTAGTTCTGTGAAGATGGGGGAAAAGCCTCCATCATAAAGTTGAACTGATGTGAAGTTCTTCTCCTCTGCAATAGAGAGCTTCTTAAATACAAGAAAGTTCTCTGATTTTTTTAGAAAACTCGGCGCTGTTTACAGTTATGCTCGGATTAGAAGTCAGATTGAGAATTCCTTGCTAGTAACCGCGGAGAGTTGTATCGTTATCGCTATCAGCAGCGCCTCTCAAAAATTGAGGCTTCCACAGCTGCGCCGGCTCCACTTGGGCCAGCTCTGGATACCATCCCTTGCGCCGAGGACGCCAGGCGGCCTTCTCGAAAATTTTCGCGCGGGAGCGACGTGGCCGGGTCGCGGAACGCGCTACAAAATTCCCCGCGACTCGGCTTGCCGCAGCTGCGATAGCGTCTACATGTCCCTTACGGGCGCTTAGCATAGCGGATATTAGTGACAGTCTTATAACAAAGGCCGGGTCTCGAAAACGCTTGCCGGGCGTCCCGGGTCGAAACCACGAGGAAACGCTTATGACGCGTAGGGCAAGAATCGCGCTTTGCGCCGCAGTGCTTTGCGGCGGAGCGCTGGCGCTCGCGCCCCTCCGCGGCGCGCAGGCCTATGACGACTATATGGCCGCCTGCCGCAAATGGACGGGACAGGGCGCAGGCGAGCAATACAAATGCTTCGACTGTATGAAGAGCATCACCACCCCTTCCGGCTCGCACTGGGTCAACACCTGCGCGAACGAGCCTCGCGGCTACGGATGGTCGTGGGGTCCGGGCTGGTGAAAAAAGAGATCGCCGGTCGACGAGCGACTGGCGATCCTGAGGCGCAATCGACGAGGGCCTATCCCGTCAGGTGAAGGAGCCGATCCGATCCCGAAAGAAGTTGGGTCGAAAGAATCAATTGTGATTCCAAAGGGGATGATTTGCAAGGAGTTTTCCGATGTGGAAGACGGAGCATCGCGTCGCCGCAGATCATCGCGGGCTTCGTTATCCTTCTGATCTAGGCGCCGATCGCACCACTCATCCCGCCCGCCAGCGCGGCGGCCGCAAACGAGCGGTCGACGTGCGCGAAATTCTCAACGCGATATTCTACGTGCTCGCCACGCTGTCAGTGGCAGGCGTTGCCCAAGGATCTGCCGCCCAAGAGCACAGCGCATTCAAACTTCATAAGTGAGCCCGACGACGTCGATCATCGACAGCCAGAGCGCCATCGAGACGTTACAAGAGGCTGGCGCGCTCGGAAAACGAGAAGAAGAAGCTGGGTTCTTATTGTTATCGGAAACGTCCGAAGGACAGCGCGGCGATCACGCGCCAGGTCGACGTCTTCCCTTTGCGGGTCATCCGTTAGCGCAAGAATTGGTCGGAAACGGAGCGCCGCCGGGGCTGTTCCGCCAACCCCTGGCGCGGGGATCGCCGCAAAGCAAATGATTCGGGCGTGACGTAGCTTATCGACATTCCCCTGACACTAAGCACGTCGAATTGGCCGACGTTTGCGTTTCGTAAAGCTTAAAACTCGGGCATCGCGCCCGATCGTCCTTTTACTTGCGTCGGAAGATCGGAGTGTTGCATTTAAGCAACACTCGGCACGCGGGATGTTGCATTTCAGCAACACTTGAAATCTTTTTGCCGAAATGACTGCGTTGAAAACTTCCTGTTACAGAACTGTCACAAGCGACTCCTACCCATTGTCCATCGACGCGGCCTTGAGCTTAAGGGCACGCCATCGAAACGGCCTTGAGCCTAAGCGCAGAGAAAACTGGAGATCGCACATGCCTCGCGCAAGCAAGACCAACGGCCGTTCAGGCCTGAACATCATCCTGACGGGCGTCTCCGCTGCGGCGCTGCTCGTCTCCTTCTGCGCCCCGGCCCTGGCCACGGACGACGACACCAAGGCCGAGATCCGGATGCTGAAGGAGCAGTTGCGCAAGCTCGAGCGCAAGCTCGACGCGCAGGCGCAGGCCCAGAAGGAGACGCAGCGCGAGGTCTCGACCGTGGTCAAGACCAAGGCCGCCGCCGGCCCGGCGACCCAGCCCTTCTTTGGCCCCGTATATAAAGGGGAAGCTCCGGCGGACGGCGGCCCGCTGTGGCCCAGCGCCTTCTACTTCAAGAACGTGACGATCACCCCCGGCGGCTTCTTCGAGTTCGCCCCGATCTATCGCGATCACTATATCGGCGCCGACCTCGCGACGCCGTTCGGAGTGATCCCCTATGCGAACAATCCGACATCGCATGAGGGCGAAACCCGCTTCTCGTCGCGTCGCAGCCGCTTCATCCTGCAGACGGACGCCGATCTCGACCAGATCACCCACGCCCGGATGTATCTCGCGACGGACTTCCTCTCCGACGCCCAGACCGGAACGTTTACGCAGAGCGACTCATGGAACCTCCGCTGGCGCGAGCTTTATCTCAAGCTCGATCGGCAGGACTTCGGCGCCGATTGGGCCACGCACTTCGCTCTCGGCCAGATGTACACGCTCTTCAGCTTGAACTCGCGCGGCACGACGCCGGACACATTCTTGACGCCGCCGGTCATCGACGACCAGTACATGCCCGGCTATACCTGGGCGCGTCAGACGGGTCTTCGCATCAGCCAAAACTTCACCAAGGACTTCCAGGTGGCCTACGGCGCCGAGACGTCTTATACGAGCTGGCCGGGCGGCAGTTTGCCCGCCCTTGCGGTCAATGGCACCATCGCGCCCGTCCCGGCCAACGGCGTGTCCCAGACTCTCCCTGGCGTGTATTTTCCCGGAGCCTACTTGCAGGCGCCGGTCAGCGGCTCGCTCTACAACAGCATAAACAATATCACCTTCAGCCATGTTCCCGACCAAATCGTCAAGGCTGCGTGGGATCCGGATCTCCTCGGCCATTCGCTGCATGTCGAAGGCGGCGGCATTCTGCGCCAGTTCGAGGACCGGACCTGGGGCGGCAATCACAGCGTTTGGGGTGGCGGCGGCTTCGCCAGCGTGGTCGTGGAGGTCTTCCCGAAATGGCTCGACTTCCAGGCTTCGGGCGCCTCCGGCAGGGGCATCTCCCGCTATGGCGCCTCGGACCAGTCCATTCCGGACGTCGCCTTCAACTGGACGGGCGGCCTCAACCCGATCCACGAGCGTCAGGTCATGGCCGGCTTTACGGCTCACCTCGACAAAGCGACGGACGTCTATATCTTCGCGGGCGGGGAATTCGCCGCCCCGAGCTGGAGCGACGCCAGATTCCCCAAAGGCGCTCCCATCTCGCTGCCGTTCTTGGGTACTGCGACCGCCTACGCCTTCGGCTATGGCAACCCGGCCTTCGTGAACTCCGGGTGCAATTTCGAAGGCGCGACGCCGTCAGCATCGCCATACGGCACGTTCGGCAGCTGCGTCGGTCAAACCAAGGACGTCCGCCAAGTCACCACCGGCATCTGGCATAACTTCTATGATGGTCCTGCCGGCAAGATCCGCGTCGGCGCCCAATACGCCTACACCGTCCGCGACTCCTTCCAGGGTTTCGGCGGCGCCTTTAAGGGCAACGAGAACATGATCTTCGGCAGCTTCCGTTACTATCCCTTCAACTGACGGGATAAGCCGCGTCCATCGATCACGCTCAAGATCGCCAGTCGCTCGCCGACTGGCGATTTTTCTTGTTAGACCGAACCCCACGGCCACGCGTCGGGGCCGCAGGTATTTGTCTTGTTCTTAGATTCCGAACGGTCGGAGCGACAGATGTGGCTTGCGGGCCTTCGCCGCCCCGCGGCTCTCTCGGCCAATTCGAAATCAATTTCTTGGCTGCATGCATGCAGGCGCGCGTCGAGCCGGCTTTTCGCTCCAACCGAAAGCTCAGCAGCTAGGAGCCTGTCCCACTTCCCCAGATCGCATAGAGCGCTGCGTTTACGATAAGGCGTTGACTCGCAACCTTGCTACCGCAGAGCCATTAGCAACTTTCGACCTTGCGCCCCAGTTTCGCTGAGCGAAGCACGGCGCAGGACCGAGCGCGAACGGCGGTCGCGCTCATTGGGGAACGACGCAGCGCTGTCCGGCGTCATCCGCTCGACCGACGAGATTGGCTTTCACGACTTCGTCGGCCTTCGCTTTTCCCCGCGCGAGATCGTCGTCATAGATGTTTGTCTTATATTCTGGCGCGGTGGTGGTCGCCTGCGAGGCGTCGACCGGCGTCTGGTCTGCGCGCACGTCGATCGTCGTGACGGTCGAGAGGCCCGGGCGCAGCGGTTCCTTCGCCAGATCCTCGGGGTTGAGCGAGATTCGCACCGGCACGCGCTGCACGATGTGGATGAAGTTGCCGGTGGCGTTGTCGGGCGGCAACAGCGCGAAGACGCTGCCCGTGCCCGGCACGAGGCCTTCGACCTTGCCGTGATAGACGACCTTTCGGCCATAGAGATCCGCGACGATCGTCGCGTTCTGGCCGGGCCGCACGCGCTGCAGGTCGTTTTCCCAAAGGTTGGCTTCCACCCAGAGGTGGTCGAGCGGCACGATCGTCATGACCTGATCGCCGGGCTTCACGCGGTCGCCGACCTGCGCCTTGCGCTTGGCGACATAGCCAGCAGCCGGCGCTTTGATGTGCTGGCGCGCGAACTCGATGAAGGCGTCGAGATATTTCGCTCGCGCCGCGAGAATGTCCGGGTGGTTCGCGCGCGTCACGCCGCCGACTTGCGCCTCGAAAGATTGGGTGTCGGCGTGCGCCTCGCGCACGTCCGCCTCGGCCGAAGCGAGCTGATCGCCGGCGTTCTGCAGCACCTGTTGCGAAACCGAGCCGGACGGCGCCGCCTGCTGGTAGCGCGCGAAATCGTGCCTCAGCTTATCGCGCAGCGCGATGCGCGAAAGAATACGCTCGCAAGCCCGGCGACGGTTCTCGAACAGCGCGCCGACGGTGCGGACCGCGCGCGCGAGGTCCGCCTCTGCTTGCGCCAGCCCTGCGCTGGCCCGCTGCGCGTCCAGCCGAATGACCAGCTCGCCCAAGTTCACGTTTTGCGTTTCTTCGGCGAGCACCTGCGTCACGAAACCTGTCGCGTCCGAATAGACCGGGATGAGGTTGCCGGTGACGAAGGCGTTGTCGGTCTGGACGACATAGCGATCGACGGCTCGCCATCTGAGGAGAAAGTAGAGCGCGACGAGGCCGGCGATCAGCGCGACGAGCGCGAGACCGACGTTTCGACGCATCCTGATCTGCCTGCGGTTCAGCGCTCTGGATTTTCCCGCCTTCGGGCCGTACGACGCGGCGGCCGCGCCCTCCTGCTGCTCGGTCACGCTATCCGCCTCCCAGCGATTCGATGAAATTGACGTAGGGCGTTAGAGCATCGTCCTCCGGCGCGGGCGGCGGCAAGACCGGATTTGGCCCCAGCTCATAGCCGCCGCCGAGGCTCTGAATGAGATCGACGCGGGCCGAGAGCATGTCCGCCTCGAGCGCGTTCAGAAAATAGCCCGCCTCGAAGGCGTCGTGAGCGAGCGTCAAGATTTCACGCCGGTCCTTGAGGCCGGAATTCCAGCGGCTCTTGCCGAGCGCCAGCTTTTCGCGCGCGTCGGCGACGAAGCGCTTCTGCGCGTCCATAACCGTGCCGGTCTCCCGCACGTTGACGAGGCTGTCGGCGACCTGCTGCGCGGCGCGCAGCAGCGTCTCGTTATATTCGTCGACCGCCTCGTCATATTCTGAGCGGCGCTCCTCCAGCTTGCCGCGCAGCCTCCCGCCTTCGAACACGGGAAAATGGAATCCCGGCTGTACGTAGTAGTTGAAGGCCGAGGCGCGGAAGAGATAGGTCGCGAGCTTGTCGATATGCGTCGAGTGCTGCGACGCCTGAAAGCTCGGGAGGATCGAAAGATCGACGCTCGGCATGAATTCCGCCTTGGCGCCGTGGATGCGCTCGGCCGCCGCCTCGGCGCGGTGCATGGCCGCCGCGAGATCGGGCCGATGCGCGAGCAACTCGACCGGCAGCGTTTTCGGCAACGGCGGAGCGGGAGGAAGGCCGACACGGCCCTTGACCGCCAAACCGCGCCCGGCGTCCGGCCCCTGTCCGCCGAGGCGCGCGAGCAGATTTTGCTGCAAGGCCAGCAGCGCCTCGACGCCGGCCTCGCGCTTCAACGCAATCTCGAGATCTATGCGCGCGGCGGCGGTCGCGTCCTCGATGTCGAGACCCGTGCGGAAACGCGTCTCCGCGACGCTCACCAGCTCCCGCCGCACTTTGGTCATCTCGCGCGCGAGCTCGAGCTGGCGGGCGGCGGCGAGACCTCGGAAATAGGCGCGAGCGACAGCGGTGGTGAGCAAGAGCTGGGTCTCGGCGAGCTCCGCCGTCTCCGCCGCCGTCTCGCCGATCGCCGCGTGCAGCGCCGCCCGGTTTTTCCCCCAGAAATCGAACTCGTAATAGAAGTTCGGGATCAGATTTCCCGCGCTCTTTTCCTGACCGGCGATGGCGGGATTATAGGACGCTTCGACGCCGTGGCTGGCGACGCGATGCTGGGTCATGTTCATGTCTATTTTGAAGAAAGGCAGGAGGTTCGCGCCTTCGACCTCGGTGATGGCCTGGGCCTGATGCAGCCGGTCATAGATGCGCTTGAGATCGTGGTTCTCCTCGAGCGCCGCCAGCACGAGGCCGTCGAGCTCATTGCTGCGGAATTGGCGCCACCAATCCGCGACCGGCCACGCGCCCGCCTCCTTCGCGCCGGCGCGCCCCAGCGTGCGCTCCATGGCGGGCGGCGGCACGAAGAGCGCCCGATCCTCGTTGCCGGTGTTGCAGCCGGCGAGCGCGAGCGCCAGCAAGGCCAGCAGATTTACCCTCCGACGCCGCGTCATGGCGCGAAAGCCAAAATGCGCGCGTGCATGGCGTCGCTCATGTCGGAGAGCTTTCCATGAGCTCTTCGGCCTCGAGATGCGCCTTATCGTCGCGCCGCCAGAAGGCGATCAGCGTCGGATGCGCGAACCACACAAGAATCGCCAGCGCGACGAAAACAGCGGCGCCGAGCAGAAAGGCGTCGTTCATCCCGAGCAGCGACGACTGCTCGCGCATGAGATTGCCCAGCTCGCGAGTGACCGCCGCGGGCTTGACGCCGGCGGCTTCGAGCTTCGCGGTGATTTGCGACAATAGGTCGAGCGAGACGAAGCGCCTGCCGCCGACATGGTCCGCGAGATCGAGCTGATGGAAAGGCGTGCGGCGGAACTGCACGACGGCGAGCAGCGATATGCCATAGGCGCCGGCGACGGTGCGCAGAAGCGCGAGCTCTTCCGCCGCCCGGATCAGCTTCGGTCCCGAGAGGCCGTGCATGGCCAGGCTCGCGAGCGGCGCGAAGAAAACCGAGATGAAGAAGCCCCAGAACAGCACCGGCCAGGAGAGCTGATCGAACCACGCGAACCGATCAAAAAGCCCGAACCAGGTCAACGTCGCCGCGAGCCCTAAAAAATCGAAAAAGGAAAGGAGGCGCACGTCGACCGTCTTGTTGAGCTCGTGCAGGATGGCGACCATCGGTCCCGCCACGACGAACATCAGCAGATAGGCCATCCCCGCAAGCGAGGAAGAATAGCCGTTGAGGATCTGCAGCTGGCTGACCAGCATCGACAGCAAGCCCTGGATGATCAGAAAGCCGAACACCGAGCAGAAGGTCGCGATGGCGTAATTGCGATGCCAGAAGAGCCGCAGATCCAGCACCGGATGGCGTTCGCCGAGCTCCCAGATCACGAAGATGGGAAGGGCTATCGCGACGACGACGAGCGCCACTTGCAGGATCGGCGAGTGGAACCAGTCGAAATCGTTGCCCATGTTGAAGATGGTCTGCGCGGCGTAGACGATGGCCGTGAGAAGGACGACGCCCACGAAGTCGAAGCGCACGATCCTGGCCTGGAAGCCGCGGCCGTAAAGCAGGGCGCCGACGACGCCCGCGACCAGCAGGCCGACGACGATGTCGGTATAAAAGAGATAGCGCCAGCTCAGGAACTCGGCGTAATAGCCGCTCACGAAAACGCCGAGCGTGAAGGGCGTCATGCTCAACACGCCCCAGAGGCCAACGGCCAGCGTCCTCGAATGTTCCGGAAATTCCCTGAGCGCCAGCGATTGTGCGAGCGGGAGCGTCACGCCGCCGACGAAGCCGAGCGCGATACGCCCCGGCAGGAACTGCCAAAGCGTCTCGCTCGTCGCGCAAATCCAGGCGAAGAGTGCGTAAAGCAGCATGGCGACGACATAGACGCGGTAATCGCCGTAGCGCCCGGCAAACCAGCGCGCGAAGGGAAGCCCGAGCGCGAGGCCAACCATGTGGTTGGTCGTCGCCCAACCGCCGAAGCTCGGCGCAACGCCGCCGAGGCTGCCCGAAACATAGGGAACCGTGATCGTGTAGCCGGGAACGTTGGAGAGGACGACGATCGTCCCGAGCGCCAGGGCGGCCGTCAGCAGCCACAAACGCCAGCCGCGCAGTGGCCTGTTGTCAACGATCATGGCGCGCTCCGATGGATCCCCCCGATACACACGCTACGCGAGCGGTGGGCCGTTCTTCTTCGACACAACGTTGCGCCGCAATCTATTGCCTTGTATGCAAGGTGTGACTCTGCTGCGCATGAACTACTCGGTCGCATGATCGGCGAACACGATTAGCCTCCACCTAATTGCCCCTTGCTCATTGGTGTGTCGATGATGGTCAGTGTTAGGCAATGAGCACCCAACGGGCGCTGCGATCTCATGTCCGCAACCGTCGCAACGGTAAATGCCAGCATAGGGCGCGACAGACCCGGCCGAGTGAAGTTCGTCATAGGCCCCGACACAGCTCTTCTTAAGAAACTCGTCGTACCTGTAGGAGGCCATTGTCCATTCACCTCTACTGCATTGGACTCTCCGGCCATATCCAGACTATCGGATCCTGGATCGACGGAAAATCTCCCTCGCGACGTGGCCCAAATAGATCGGCAGACGATGTATGTCAAATGCTCCATGAGGCGCGGCCGAAGCCCGGCATCCCGGAGAAGCTTGGATTGGACGACACCAATTTTCGGAAATTCCCGGCCTGCGGTCGAGATGTGCTGGTCTAGCGATGTGCTGATCGAGCGTTGGTGGGACGATGGCCGGCGCGGGGGCAATTCGAGCCTTGATCGCCGATGCGCGCTCCATCAGCCTCCGTCAAGGCGGCTCAGATAAAGCGCTGAATAGCGTGATCGCAAGTTTCGCTAGGCGTAAGCGCGGAAAAATATAGAGCGCGGTTGTTGTGAGTCCGTGGCTCGAGACGGGAAGGCGTTTCCGGGGAAGAGCCCAGGCGGAGCCGACAGACGGGCACGTTATTTTTTGACCTTGAAAGGCTTCAGGAACGCTTCGTGGAACTCCTGCAAACGCTCCAGGTGAGCCGCGGCTAATTCCACAAGGCATCGGTCTCCGGAAGCGGTAATCAGCAAGTGCCACCGTCGGCGATCGGCGGGGTCGCCTTTTCGCTTGACGAGATTTGCCGCTTCAAGGCGTGAAACGAGTTCGGCAGCGCTGTGGGGACGGATCATCAACTGGTTGCCCAACTCTCCGACGGTAATGGGCGCGTCCGAATCGAAGGTCTTGATGACAAGAAGCGCTTGATACCACTGCATCGTGACGCCTTGCGCCGCTGCAGCCTGTTCGCTGAAGACCAGAAACTTCCTCAGCGCTGCACGAAATGCGGCCAGGGCTGCCAGTTCTCCGTCCTTCAGTTGTCCGCGAGCCGTCTTGCTGACGGAAGCCGTTCGTGTGCTCACCTGGTTCACATAAGCCCCATGCTGGCGGTGTCTCACCGTAACGGCAGCTGTGGTTCCAGTTCCCGCGGCAAACTGCATCGGCTCACGACACTAGAGGATGTGGCGCCAACACACAAATGGAGGCAAGCGCTCCTCGAGGGAATGCGGTTTTACGAGGCGGAGATAGAGGCGCTGGTCGCCTTCCTTGAAGGCTTTCACAATGTGGCTAACGCCTGCGGCCAAGCCGCTATACGAGCCTAGACGACGCCCAAAAGCGCCGCTTGGTCATTCTTCTGCATCACATGCACAATGGGCGCATGGGGCATTGGGGCGGGCATTGAGGGATCACGAAGAAGAGCGCCAAGGCGTCTCGACCCCGCTCTCTTGCGCCATCCGCGTCGGCATGGCGCGATAGGTCTCGCCGCTGTCACGACGCACGATGGTTCGCAGCGCCGCGTTGGCTTCTATGGTCGAACCGTCGACGCCGATCCTACTCGCCTTTCACCCGACCGTGCACGGCGACGAGGTTCAAAATCCAGCCGAACACTTTCTCGTGCGCTCCAACGCCAGGCGGCTGCGGGTCTTCGACAACCACGCGTGATCGGGAACCCTGTCCCGGTTTGACAGCCGCAGGATGTCCGGCAGCGAAAGGAGTCCGAGCAACGCCACCTAATGCTGCGCTCGCTGTCGATCCCCTCGAAACACCCGACCATGTGCACGCGGAAATTGCGGGCCCATGGACCACAGGTGGCGAGCGCCGTCGGCGCGGGGCTCGTTTAATGGCTTCGGCGCCGCTTCTTCAGCGACAATAATCATCGAGAGTCTCGGCAATTTTCACACCATAGTTGGTGGTCTCTTGGATCTGGAACCGGAACTTCTGCCCGGGCTCGACCTTGAAAGCTCCGTTGGGGCCGACGATCGTGACCGTTCTCACCGGAGTCCACGAGCCATCCGAATTGTGCTTGAAGTTCTCGCATGTCAGCCCCTCGTACCTTGTTAGCGGACCACGGCCTGGATTGCTCCAACCAGCGCAGGAGGCTGTCATGAGCGCAAGGCTCGTCACCAAAACAGCGTTCTCGATTTTCATGAGCTTCATCTCCCCTGTCGGTCGTCACGTTCGGCTCGCTCTCCTCCTGGGGCAGCGAGCGCCAGTCGGGCAAGCCTCTCTTCGAGAGACTGGTGTCGCCCGGTCATGAAGCGGCAAGCTTTCCGCGCGCCGCCTCGGAATCTCTATCCTCGGCCGCGCCGCGCTTTGTCGCGACGGCGCATCCCCTGGAAGCAGGCCTCCGCCGTGCTCACCAATCGACCTGCGTGCGAACGACGAAGAGATTGGGGTGGGCGCCGTTGGTCCAGGGCTGACTGTAGGACGCCGTAAGCTCCATGACCCTCGTCCAGTTGGCCTTCACGGCGATGCCCGGCTCGGGGTACCAGTTCAAGCCGAGGGTCATATCTTCCTGACGGCCGCCGAGCACGCCAGAGTTGTAAACGGCGAGCTTCGAGAGGCCAAAATTCTTCGCGCCATAAGCTCCCAGCGGCGCCAGAGCATAGAGGTTGTTGTATGTGTTCCCTTGGAAGGGGCCACTGTTGAGATCGACCTCGCTCAGGCGTGCGGTGAGCGCCACGGCGCCAAAGCCGCCCGCGCTCATCGGATTTTTGATCGGCACTCGCGCGAAACCGCCGCCGTTGGTGTTGCTGTCGACCTGATAGGCTGCGGCTTTCGTTTCGCCAGTCAGGAACAACATGGCGTAAAGGTAATAGCCGCTGAAAAACTCCGAGGCTCCGCCGGGCGAGAACGGATAGGGGTAGAAGCTCTTGGCGGCGGGAGCCCAGAAGCTGTTGGTGACCGAGGCGGTAAAGTTGGCCGCGAGGATCGCATACGGGTCGCGGTTATATTGCGAGCCCATATATTCCGCCTGGAAGAACCAGGGACCATAAGCGGCCGCGAGCTCGGCGCCGAAAGTCAGCACGCTCTTCAAGCAATGGCCGGCGACGGCGGTCTGCGAGATCTGCGACCCGAAAAGGGGCGCGTAGCCCGCAGCGGTCGAGGAGATCAGGCCGTTCGGATCGGCGGTGGGCCCTAGATTTCCAGTCGGAACGTTCGAGCAGGAGAGGTCCGGCGTGCCGAGGAAGTTCTCCTTGAGGAGGTTGCTTTCGGAAGCTGTGTTGGAGCCGAGCGCCAGGACGCGGTCGTCGTTGGCCGCGGTCGAGTCGTTCGGCCGGTGATAGCGGCCCGAGGCGCCGATGTGCAGCAACTCCCCTTCCTGCCAGATCGGCGCCCAGGTCGCCCTGGCCGTGATGTCGTAATATTGCCTGCCGCCGGTCGACACCCAATTCGCCTGGTCTCCGACGCCGACCGGCACGGCGGTCTCGGACGCCGGCTTCAAGGACGCGTCCTCGAAGCTCGTCGAGGAGATCGCCGCCTTGGCGAACCAGTTGTTGCCGTGGGTCAGCAGCGCGGCGCCGATATGGCGCGAAGCGCCAAAAGTGTCGGACATCAGCGCGCGCTCGTTGAAATCGATGTTGACCTTCGAGTAGGCCGAGCGCTCCAGGCCGTGCGGCAGGTAGAAGTTGCCGACCTGCACCTCGATCGGATTGGGCAGGAAGCCCGGGTTGAGCGCGGGGTGGATGAACGCCATGTAGGCGTCGCGAATGCCGCCGGGCGCGCCGACCGTCGTCGCGTTGCTGCCGCCCACGAAGTCATATTGGAACTTATACTCCCAGTAGTTGCGCAGGCGGCCCTCGACCTGCAAACGCGCTTGATTCAAGTTCGCGGCTTCTGACAGGCCCCTTACCGGCTGGGTCGAAACGCCGCCATCGACGAAGATGCGGCCGCCGACGTGGAAATAGTCGGAGCGATCCGTCGTCGCGATCGTGAACCCGTGGCTCAGATCCACGATATAGGGGAAGGCGGTCGGAGCGATCGGCCCTTTGGTGATCAGCTCCTGCGCCGAGGCGGTCGCGGGCTTGTTCGCCTTGGCAGCCACTTCCTTGATCTTGCGGTCCTGTTGCGCGCTCTTGCCCTGGTAGCGGTGAAGCTCCTCTTTCAAGGAGCGCACCTCGCCAATCGTCGCCTGGAGCTGCGCCTTGAGTTCGCGGATTTCCGCCGCGGTGTCCTCGGCATAGGCCACGCCGGTTGGGAGCAGGCTCGCGGCGCCGAGCGCGACGGCCAGGGTTGAACGGCTTATGCTTCGCTTCATGACTGCGGCCTCTTTTGGCGATTTCATCTGAGTCTCAAGGAACCGAAACGGCGGGACGAGAAACAAAGGCCCATCCCCGCGCGCCGGCTCTTGACGCATAGGAAGAGCCCAGATGGCGATAAGGTCAACTAAATTTATAGAGTTTACCGTTTTGATGGTCGGAATTTCATCCCCCTGTGTCCTGGAAGCCACAGGTCACGGTCTACGAAAGCTGCGCAGGCGAGGCGCCTCTCCGGCGTCCGAATCGGGACTGTTCTAGAATTGGGGAGAATTTGGCCTAATTCTGGACGCCTCAGCCTTGCGGGAAGTAAAGCCCGGCCGGAGCCGGGGCGATCGAACCGGGAGAACCCCCGGGGTCAATTCGCCGCTTCGATACAAGTGTGGCCCCGTTGCAACACCTTTTGAGAATTTTTCGAGAGCGCGAAGTTTGAGCTTTGCTTCTCGCCGAACTTCGCTATCCTCCCCCGGACAGTAAGGCGCTTACAGCGCGGGTGCTGGCGCAGTTCTGCCGACTGTCAAATCGTCTTTTTGATGTTAACGATGAGCGCTTGCATTGATGCGCCCCGATTTGCGGCGCTAAATGTATGTATCTTTGGCGACTCCAGGCCAATTTTCAGCAAGCTGGTCGACCATTTCGGCGAAGTGTTATGCAATTATTAAGCACATTCAGGATCGATGTCCCCCCTGACTCCCAGAACCTAGCTTTTTGCATGTATTGCCTTCAAAGCAGGCAGAAATGATTGCTTAAACAGCACGAGGCTACAAGAATAACCAATAGTTGCAATTATGTCACACGACCGGGAATATTTCATTCTACCCGCAATCCGGCGTTGACGATACGTCGAATCGCTATAAAGTCGAGATGAATAGCGGTGGCGTTCCGCAATCCATGGAGCCGCCGCGGGAATCGACGCCGGACGCTGAATCTCAGGCGCCGGACCAAGCGCGACGGAGCGGGGAATGAACAAGAAGTTTTCGCAGCGGTTTCGTCGCCTCGCGACGGTGAGCCTTCCGGCGCTTGTCGCCGTCGGTGGATTGAGCGCGGTTTGCGCCCCTGCGGGCGCGATGGACCTTCCCTTCTTGAGCGACTTGAAGTCGGAAGGCCCCGATCCCTCGAATTCGCCGCCGCCGCCGCCGCTCGCCGTCTTCGGCGACACGATGCCGGCGCCGGGTCATGTGACGCTCTCCGTCATTCCGCAGTTCGGCGAGAGCGCCCACATGATGGTGGGCACGCAAAACATCACGGCGCAGCAGGCCGCTTCGACCTTCCCCGGCTGGTACTGGAGCCCGGCAACGCCCTACACCGTCATTCCGCAGGCGCTATTCGGAGAAGCGCAGGGTTTTACGTTCGCCTACGGCATCATGCCGGATCTGTCGCTCGTGATCGCCACCGGCACGCAGGAGAAGCACTCCCACCTCACGACATTCTACGGCTCCTCGAACCTCGTCCCGCGCGGCACGAGCTTCCCAGGCACGGACAGTCTGCTCGATACGCAGGCGGCATTCGTTTGGCGCGCCTATGAGGACAAGATCAACCGCGTCAAGATCAATCTGGGCATGTCCTTCCCGACCGGCAGCGATCACAATATGGGCGGCGCCGTGATGAACACCAGCGGCGGCTACAATGTCGGGTGGGCCTTCTATGGCATGCAGACGGGCGCCAACACTTTCGATGTCATGCCCGGCATTCTTTACGCCGGCCAGATTCAGCCCTGGTCTTGGGGTCTCTCCTACCGCGCGCGCCTCCCGCTCGGTCCCAATCCCGAGGGCTATTATTGGGGCAACTATCAGGACGCGAGCGCTTGGGTCGGTTATAGCTGGATCAAAGGCCTCACGACGACCCTGCGGCTGAACTTCAACGTCCAGAACCAGATCACCGGCGCCGGCTGGTTTGAGAGCGGGAAACTGCCGAGCGCCAATCCGGAGAACTGGGGCGGCAAGTGGCTCTCGATCTTCGGCGGCGCCGACATCGACGGCAAGCTGATCGGCTATCCGGGTTTCTCGATTGGCCTCGAAGCGGGTGTGCCCTTCTATCAGAACCTCAACGGCCCGCAGCTCTCCCGAGTTTGGCAGGCCGGCATGGCGTTGCGCTGGAGGGTCGGCGAGGAAGAGAAAGGGGAGAAGGTCTCGGCGACCGGCATCTTCAAGGGCCCTGCGCCGGCGCCCACAAAGCCCCGCATGCCCTGGGACGGCGTGTATGCCGGCGTGACCGCCGGCTATACCGGGGCGGCGGACACGAACTCGCACTTTACCTACCTGGGCTCGCCGGGCTCGTCCGGCTTCGTCAGTCTCTATGCGCACGGCGGGCTTCCCGAAGGGCTCAATCTCGACAGTCAGGGCGTCATCGCCGGCGCGCAAGTCGGCTACCAAAGGCAGTTCTATGAAAGATACGTCGCCGGTTTCGAGGCGGATCTCTCGGGACTGGGCGTCGGCAACAGCAGCAAGGCCTCCTGGCAGGGCGCGCCGCTCACCTATCTTCAGACGGGCCGAAATCAGCACTTCTTCGGGACGGTGCGCGGACGCGTGGGCTATCTGGTGACCCCGAACGTGCTCGCCTACGCCACGGGCGGCGCGGCCTTCGGCGAGAACGATCTCAACGCGACCTATTTCGTTCCGAAGCTCGGGGGGCCCTTCGATGTCGGCAACAGCGCATACGGACAGACCGATATGTTTCTCGGCTGGACCGCCGGCGCCGGCGTCGAGTGGTTGATCGATCCTGCCTGGAGCCTGAAGGCCGAATATCTTTACTACGACCTCGGCACGGTCAACACGGCGAACATCGGCCCGCTCTATTACACCACCACCAAGCCGCCGACATGGTCGTCCGTGGGCTACAGGGCCGACTTCAACGGCAACATCTTCCGCATCGGCGTGAACTACCACTTCGGCAAAGAGGCCGCTGACCCGGTGGTTCCTGGCGCGCCGCTATTCGCCGGCGGCCTTCCGTCGGTGAAGGGGGCGCCCGTGCCCGCGCCTCTGCCGCCTCTCTGGAACAGTCTCTACGCCGGCTTGAACGCGGGCGGGCGTATCGGCGGCGACGATGTGGTAAGCCAAACAGTCTACGCCACCGCGCCTGGCTTCAATCGCGGAACGGTCCTCGCCGGAACCTATCCCATCAGGTTCAATGATGACGCCGGCTTCATGGGCGGCGCGCAGGCTGGTTACAACTATCAGATCGCGCTCGGTAAGGGCCTGAAGGATCTGGTGCTGGGCCTCGAGACGGACATCCAAGGCCTGACCGCCTCGCAGAGCGTATACGCCTCCAACCTGCAAATGAGCACGCTCTCCCCCTTCGGCCACACTTTCGCGGGAGGGAACTACAGCCGCAGCATCGACTATCTCGGCACGGTGCGCGGTCGCGTGGGCCTTGTGCTGAAGCCCACGGTGCTGGCTTATGCGACCGCCGGCGTGGCCTATGGCGGCGTGAGCTTCAGCGGCCAAGGCATGGGCGTCGATATGACGCGGACGAACGCCGTCGCGGGCGTCGGCTTCGGGGGAGCGAGCTTCTCGGACACGAGGGCTGGCTACGCGGTCGGCGGCGGCGTCGAGTGGATGTTCCTGCCCAACTGGAGCGCCAAGGCCGAATATCTCTATTACGGCCTCGGCTCGTTCACGACCAACACGCCTAATCTCGAGGCGAGGCTGGCGACGGGAGCCGTTTCCTTGAACACCGCCACCATCGAGAACGGCCGTATCGATGGTCACGTGCTTCGCGCCGGCGTGAACTACCACTTCAACTGGGCCGCGCCGGTTCCGGTGCTCGCCAAATATTGATCGGAGATCCAACCTTTTCCTCCCCAAGGATCGTACGGGGGACGCCCGAGCGGCGTCCCCCGCGGCGTTTGGAAGCGGCGCCGGCCCGGCGGTGCTCCTCAGGAACTGCGGTCGCCGGTCGGCGGTTGGGAGCTTGCCGGCGTAATTCAAAGCTCTTGTGGAGATGTCTTCCTAGAATTTCTGTTCCTGCAATGGTGTAAGCTTAGATTGCCTGCGCTCCCAGACTTTACCTCTCCGCGGGATATACGATTAAGTTGATCGCTTTACCTGGGCTTCCGGATGCCCATCGCATGGAGCTTTCGCTAAACGAGAATTAATTTCCTGATGTCGCGCTGCTGGGCTAGACGATGAGCCTCGCCCCGACGACGCGGGGGGACGGTCGGACCGCCATGGAGTTCATCGCAGTATGATCGGCATTGTCCGTATCGCCCTGCAGCGTCCTTACACCTTCGTCGTGATGGCGATGCTGATCCTGATTTTCGGCGTCAAGGCGTGGATTCAGACGCCGACCGACATTTTTCCCAACATCGGCATCCCGGTCATCAGTGTGGTGTGGACCTATAACGGCCTGCCGCCTGAGGACATGTCGGGACGCATTGTCTATTTTTACGAACGCACGCTGACCGCGCAGGTCAACGACATCGAGCACATCGAGTCGCAGTCGCTGCCGGGCTACGGCGTCGTCAAGGTCTACTTCCAGCCCAACGTCAAGATCGACTTCGCCATCGCTCAGGTGACGGCGGCCTCCCAGACGGTGCTCAAATTCCTGCCCGCCGGCGTAACTCCGCCTTATGTGCTGAGCTTCAACGCATCGAGCGTGCCGGTCATCCAGCTCGCGCTCTCGAGCGAAACGATGTCCGACATAGAGCTCTTCGACTTTGCGCAGAATTTCATCAGGCCGCAGCTTGCGACCGTCGCCGGCGCCGCCATCCCCTCGCCCTATGGCGGCAAAGTGCGGCAGGTGCAGGTCGAGATCGACCCGGTGAGGCTGCGCCGCTATGGCCTTTCGGCGCAGGACGTGGGCGCGGCACTGGCGCAGCAAAACCTCATCACCCCCGTCGGCACGCAGAAGATCGGCGACTACGAATACATCGTCAGTCTCAACGTCTCGCCCAAGGAAATCGCCGAGCTCAATGATCTGCCGATCAAGAGCGTCGGCGGAACCGTCGTTTATATGCGCGACGTGGCCTACACGCATGACTCGGCCCCGCCGCAGACCAATATCGTCCGCGTCAACGGCCGCAACGCCGTGCTCATGACGATCCAAAAAATCGGCACAGTCTCGACTCTGGACGTTATCGAGGGCGTCAAGAAGCAGCTGCCAAGGATCAAGGCCGGCTTGCCGGAGGGGCTCGATCTCGTCGCCGTCGGCGACCAGTCTCCATTTGTCAGAGCCGCCGTTTCCAGCGTCCTGAGCGAGGGCGCCATCGCCGCCACGCTGACCGGCCTCATGATCCTGCTGTTCCTCGGCAGCTGGCGCTCGACGATCATTATCAGCATCTCGATTCCGCTCTCGATCCTGACCGCCATCGTTGTTCTGTCAGCCCTTGGCGAGAGCATAAACGTCATGACCCTCGGCGGCCTGGCGCTCGCGGTCGGAATTCTGGTGGACGACGCCACGGTGACGATCGAAAACATCGATCGACATCTCGAAGACGGAGAGGAGATCGTCGAAGCGATCATGAACGGCGCCAGCGAGATCATGATTCCAGCGACCGTTTCAATCCTCGCCATCTCGATCGTGTTTCTCCCGACCTTCTCGTTGGGTGGCGTTGCGGGCTATCTTTTTCGGCCCATGTCCGAGGCCGTGATCATCTCGCTGCTGGCTTCTTATGTGCTGACCTACACGGTGGTGCCCACGCTGGCTCGCCATCTCCTGGGGAAGAAGTTCGTCCACGGCGTGGAGTCGGGAGCGGAGGAGGCGCATAGCGCCAATCCTCTCGTCAGGTTTCAGCGCGGCTTCGTGCATCGATTCGAGCGCGTGCGCGAACGCTATCGCGAGCTGCTGGACCGCCTGTTGATGAGGCCCTGGCCTTTTGTCATTGGCCTGCTCGGCGCGGTCGTGCTCTCCTTCGGGCTCGCGCCCTTTCTCGGTGAGAATTTCTTCCCGTCGATCGAGGGGACGCAGATCAAGCTGCACCTGCGCGCGCCGATCGGCACGCGTATCGAGAACGTGGGGATTCTTTGCAACGACGTAGACACCGCAATTCGCCGCCTCCTTCCCGCTTCGGCGTTGGCCTCGATCGTCGATAACATTGGGCTGCCCATCAGCGGCATTAATCTCGCCTACGGCAATTCCGGCACGATCGGCGTCGTCGACGCCGATCTGCTGATCACCTTGAAGGAGGGCGAGGAAAGCAAGACGCGCGAGTATGTGCAGGCGATGCGGGAAAAGCTGCCGCGGCTGTTTCCGGGAACCACCTTCGCCTTCCTGCCCGCAGACATCGTCACGCAAATCCTGAACTTCGGCCTCCCTTCGCCGATCGACGTGCAGGTCGTCGGTAATCAGGGAGAGGCCAATCGCGCCTATGCGAGCAAGCTCTACAAGGAAATCGCCAATGTGCCGGGCGTCGCCGACGCCCGCATCCAGCAAGCGTTCAACGCGCCGACCTTGCAAGTGGACGTGAACCGTTCCTTCGCGATCGACGTGGGCATCAACCAGAAAGACGTGGCGAACGCGATGCAGAACACGCTCGCCGGCAGCTTTCAGACTGCGCCGACCTTCTGGCTCAATCTCAAGAACGGCGTGTCCTATCCAATCGTCGTGCAGGCGCCGCAATATTGGGTGGACACGATGCCGTCGCTCGTCAATATGCCGCTCACGTCCTCGGGTGAGTTCCAGCTCGTCGGCGGCGTCGCGTCGATCTCGCGCGCGCGGATGGAGGCCGTCGTCTCGCATTACGACGTGCAGCCCGTCGTGGAGATCTATGCGACGAACCATGCGCGCGATCTTGGCGCCGTCGCGCGCGACATCGACGCAATCCTGAAGCGCCACGCCAGCGAGGCGCCGCGCGGATCGAACGTCGTGCTGCGGGGGCAAGTGTTGACGATGATGAGCGCTTACACGCAACTCTTCGGCGGCCTCGCGCTTGCGGTGACGTTGATCTATCTGCTCATCGTCGTCAATTTCCAGTCCTGGCTCGACCCTTTCGTGATCATTACGGCGCTGCCGACTGCGCTTGCCGGCATCGTCTGGATACTGTTCCTGAGCTTCACCACGCTGTCCGTGCCGGCGCTGCTTGGCGCCATCATGTGCATGGGCGTCGCGACCGCTAACAGCATTCTGGTTGTGAGCTTCGCCCGCGAACAGCTTGCAGAGGGCGCCGACCCGCATCAAGCCGCGCTCCAGGCCGGCTATACCCGCTTCCGCCCTGTGCTCATGACGGCGCTTGCGATGGTCCTCGGCATGCTGCCCATGGCGCTCAGCGCCGAGCAGAACGCACCGCTTGGCCGCGCCGTCATCGGCGGGCTATCTTGCGCGACCGTCGCGACACTGTTTTTCGTGCCGGTCGTGTTCAAGATGGTCCATGCGCGCAGAGCGCGGTCCGAAGAGTTGTCGAGCGTCTGATGTTGAGGACAGGGCATTCATGACGACGACGGAGAGGCCGAGCGAAAAGACGGCGCCGCGCGAGCCGCGGCTCAAGCGCCGTTTGGCGATTGCCGCTCTGGTCGCGCTGGCGCTCGCGGCTGCTGGCGTTTTCATACGCAACAAGGACTTCAAGCAACTCGCCGAGGCGACGAAGGAAGGCGCGATCCCCACGGTGGCGGTCGGCGCGCCGCAGGCCGGGCCCGCCGTCGAGGAGATCATACTGCCGGGCAACGTCCAATCCTTCTTCGACGCCCGCATCCGCGCGCGCGTGCAGGGCTTTGTCCGCGACTGGCGATACGACATCGGCGCCAAGGTAAAGGCCGGCGACGTGCTTGCGACCGTCGAGGCGCCTGAGCTGGACCAGCAGCTGCAGCAGGCGAAGGGCGAACTCTCCCGGGCCGAAGCGGAAGTCAATCTCGCGAAGCTCACATCCAAGCGTTGGTCGGCGCTGCGCGCTTCGACGGCCGTTTCGCAGCAAAGCGCCGACGAGAAGAGCGGCGACTATCAAGCCAAGGTCGCCGCCACGGAGGCCGCGCGCGCGAATGTCGAGCGGCTCAGGGCACTAACGGGATATTTGCAGATTACGTCGCCTTTCGCCGGCGTCGTCACCGCGCGCAATGTGGATATCGGCGCATTGGTGGGCCCCGAAAACAAGCTCGAGCTTTTCTCCGTCGCGGACATTCATCAGGTTCGCATCTATGTCGGCGTGCCGCAGGCTTATGCGGCGTCAATCAAGCCTGGCATGATCGCCGAGCTGAAACTGGCGCAATTTCCGACCCGCCTATTTACGGCCAAGGTGCTGACGACCTCCAACGCCATCGCGGAAAATTCGCGCTCCCTGCTCGTGCAGCTTATCGCCGATAATCCTGAAGGGCTGCTGCTGCCGGGCTCTTACGCCGAGGTTCACTTCAAGCTGCCGGGTCGACCCGGCGTCCGACGCATTCCCGCTTCCGCGATTTTCTTCCAAAAGAACGCGCTGGCCGTCGCCACGGTCGGGGCCAACAGCAAGGTGGCGATCAAGCCGATCACGATCGTGCGGGACCTTGGCACGACAATCGAGATCTCCTCTGGCCCCGCGCTCAGCGACCGCATCATCCTCAACCCGCCGCAAAGCCTGAGCGACGGCGACGAGGTGCGCATCGCCGAAGGCCAGGCGAAGGCCGATGCGGGGGCCCAGTAGTGGCGGAGTTTGCGCGAGGGCCGGAATACAGGCCTCGAGGCGGGCCAATCCTCCGCTCCGCCCGGATTGGTCGGCAGCTGGCTGTGGTCGTTGCTCTCCTCCTCTCCGGCTGCAATTTCGCTCCCTCCTATGCGCCGCCGCCGGTCGAGGTCCCGGTCAATTACAAGGAGGGCGGAAAGGGGAGCGGCGCTTGGCAGGAGGCGCGTCCGCGGGATGATCTACCCCGGGGCCCTTGGTGGTGTGCGCTCGGCGACCATGTGCTCAACGAGCTCGAGGAGCAGGTCGACGCCGCCAATCCTAATCTCGCGGCGGCGGTCGCCTCCTTCGACCAATCGCAAGCCTACTCCGCCAGGGTCGCTTCCGAGTTGCTGCCGCACCTCGATCTCAACAACGGCCTAACTTCCAACAAGCAGTCGCAGCATCGACCGAGGCGCAAAGCCGACACGCCTTTCAGCGCAGCGGGCTATTTTAACGAACTACTCGATAATCGGCCGCTCAACGAACCCGACCATTACGGCGATAACACTCTGACTTTGCGATCTTCCTACGAAGTCGACTTGTGGGGCCGGGTACGGAACTCCGTCGCCGCCAGCGTCGCCAACGGCGAGAGCGCCGCCGCCATGCTCGAATCCGTGCGTCTCAGCCTGCAGGCCGAGCTTGCCCGCGATTACGTCGCGCTGCGCGGCCTCGATTCTGAGATCAAGCTTCTCGAAGACACGGTGCGGGCCTATACGCGGGCGCTGGAGCTCACGAGGACGCTCGTCAACGGGAAAATCGGCGCGCCGGCAGACGAACCGCGAGCGCAGGCGCAGCTCGAAGCTACGCGCGCGCAGCTACTCGACGTCATTTCGCGCCGGGCCTTGCTCGAGCACGCGATCGCCTCGCTCATCGGGAAGCCAGCGTCCTCCTTCGCGATCCCACCGGCCTCGCTTTCGGTCTTCGCGCCGAAAATTCCGCCCGGCGCGCCGCTCGATCTTTTAGAGCGGCGGCCCGACATCGCCGCCGTCGAACGCCAAGTCGCCGCAGCCAACGCCGAAATCGGCGTCGCCAAGGCGGCGTTCTTCCCGCGCGTGATGATCAACTTTAGCGGCGGCACAGAGGACACAGGGCTTTCGCTGTTCAATTTCCGCAACAGCATCTGGTCGGTGGGGCCGTCGATCACACTGCCGATCTTCGATGCGGGCCTGCGCGCCGCCGATCTTGCCCGCGCCGACGCCGCCTATCTTGAAATGGTGGCCCGTTATCGCGCCACGGTCCTCTCTGCCTATCAGGAGGTCGAGGACGCTCTCTCCAACCTGCGCTGGCTCGCCAAGGAGCAGCAAAGCTTGTTCATCGCGTCAAACGCGGCGCAAAAGGTGCTGAACATCTCGCTCACGCTCTATCGTGATGGGGCGACGAATTATCTCGATGTCGTGGTCGCGCAGGCCACGCTGCTCGAGCAGCAGCGCGCCGTCTTGGCGGTTCGGACGCGTCGGCTCGAGGCGGACGTCGCGCTGATCATGGCCCTCGGCGGCGGCTGGTCGGTCCCGAATACGGCGCCGGTGGAACGTGCGGTCGTCCTCATCCAAGAGCCGGCACATGACGGAAACTAGGCCCCAGAGACCCCGGTGCGGCGATTGCCAGTTTTGGTGGCGCGTGACCAGCCACGTCGGCGCCTGCCGGTTGCGGGCGCCGCCGCCTGGCGAGGTTCGCGACGAGGTGTCGCATTGGGCGCAAACCTTTCATGAGGACTTTTGCGGGGAGTGGCGCGTCCATGACGGCGGGGCTGCGTCGATGACGCTTTGCAAGCGCTGCGCCTACTGGTCTTTCCGTGAGGGCGGCCTCACGCCCATCGACCGGCGGGATCAGCTGGGCAAATGGTGGGAGCGGGCCGGCCATTGCCAGCGCCACGCTCCGAAGCCTTCGGGCCTCCCTGGCCACAGCGCCTTCTGGCGGGCGACCCACAAGGAAGACGGCTGTTTCGAAGGGAAAACCCTGGAGGCCCCTCCCGGAACGTGACGGCTCGAGCTTCGGCGGCCGCTCCCTCAGGGCCGCGCCGCCAAGCTCAAAAACAACGCCTTTCCTTCCGCCTCCGAGAGATGGACGAAATCGCTCTCCAGGTAAGGAAAATGCGTCGAGCCTTTGAAGACATGAAAACCGGTCGCGGTCACGAAAACGTCGTGGCGCCTGAGCGTCGGATCGCTCAAATAGCTCCCCTGCGATTTGGGCGAGGCCCGCTCCGCCCGACGCTGTCGCGCTTCGTCCTGGAAGGTCTCGTAAGCTTGCTCGGCGAAAGCCAGATAGGCTCTAGCGCCGCCTTCGACCCGAGCGATCCATTCCTGTCGATCGGCGTTCGACGCCAATTCCACCCGCGCGTCCAATTTTTCTGCGCCATCGCTCGGTAGGGCCGCGGCGGCCAAGGCTAAGGTCGCAATCGCGAGGAAGAGGTCACGCCGGCGTTTCATCAGGAGGGAACGCTGTATGGCGGCAAAGGTTGCGGCGCGGCGCTCAATTCTGCCGCAGTCGCGGCATCGCCGAGTTGCCGACAGCTCGCGCCGCCATCGAAAATGGCCCCTATCGGCCTAGGGTTTTGAGGTTTCGGGGCAGGCTGGCGCGCGTCGCGGCCTTCGTGATAATCTCCCCTCACGTCCTGGGGTCGTGGTACGATGAAACTCGCCAAGTTGCTGACCGGACTGATCGCGCCGGGAGAACCGCCGAGCAGAAGCTTTCTGGCGGCATGGGAAGCGCGCGTCGTGCAACAAATTATTGCGACCCTTCCTGCGCGGGTGTCCGCGTCATTCCTGACCAAATTGAGCCTAGCGGGCGCTTTGATCGCGGCCTCAGGTCTCCTCGGATGCCACTTCGCCGTCTGGCCGGTGTTTCTCGTTCCGCTTGGCGTGGCCCTGAACTGGTTCGGGGCCGCCGTGGATGGACCGCTCGGCGTCCAGCGCGGCGAGCACGATAGCAAGCGGCGTTGGCTCGAGCATCTCACCGATCTCGTCTCGCTGCTCCTCGTCATCGTCGCCTACGGCTTTTCGCCTTTCCTTTCCATGGACTCCTCGCTCGTCATAATGGCCTGCTTCTTGCTCTTCTCGGCCTACGGCTTTCTTCGCGCCGCCGTGGGCCGTGTCGTGCAAACGACGTTGATCGGCATTGGCGCTACGGAATTCCGCCTTCTGACGGCGACTTGGCCGTTCATCGCCATCGCTCTGGGCCTAAACCATCCCGGCGCGGGGGGGGCGGGGAGGGTCGATCTTGCGATCATCATGCTCTCCCTGGTGGCTATTTTAACTCTCGTCGTGAATATAATTGTAGACGGACGGAATATTTCTTCGTCACAGCCGTGAGCGCTCCGACTTGGCGGCTGCCGGGAACCGCCAATCTGCCAGGAATTCCTTGCCGAATCTTTTGCGGGTAGGCGCTGTTTCTCAGGGAAGAATTGCTAGAAGATATGCATTAACCTTAATTTGGCCTGTGGCAAAATTGCAACAGTTGCTTTTTTTGTCTCCGGCTGAATTGAATGCGCCCCTTGCGTCAACTATCCTGCGCACCGGAAGCGAGACCGCAGGGGGCCTTTGGTCTGAGTTGCGGCGGCAAGCGTTCGCAGTGGAAACATGCCCGATGTTGAAGCGGATATGCAAAGCTTTTCCCTTGATCGCCGTCTTCGGCCTCAGCGCTTGCTCCATCCTTCCCGGAAGCGGCCCCTCGCGGGAGTCCATCGCTCAGACGGGGACATGGGACACCGAGGCCGAGGAACGGCCTTTTGCTCTCATCGAGCTCGACTCCTTCACGCTCGACGTGCTGGGCCGCCGCTCGGCGCCCGGTCTGCGGGGCTATTTCGGGGACCGCGGTCCCCCCGCGATCCAACCCATAGGCGTCGGCGACACGCTCCAGATCACCATCTGGGAAGCCGCCGCGGGGGGCCTTTTCTCGACTCCGGTGGTTGACCGGCTCAGTCCCGGATCCCGCTCCGCGGCGATCCCCGATCAAGTGGTCGGTCGCGACGGCTCGGTGACCGTACCCTATGCGGGCCGCATCGAGGTGGCGGGAAGATCGCAGCAGCAGGTCGAATCCACGATCATTGATCGCCTCAGAGGCAAGGCGATCGAGCCCCAGGTGCTGGTCAACGTCACGCGCAACGTCAGCAACACTGTTACAGTTTCGGGCGACGTCGCCAACGGAGCCCTGGTGCCGCTGACCCAGCGCGGCGAACGGATCATGGACGTGATCGCCCTGGCCGGCGGCTATCGATCGCCCGTTCAGGACACTTTCATCAGCGTGACCCGTAACGGACGCACTGCGCGCGCGCCCGTTCAAAGCCTGCTCGATAATCCGAGCGAAAACATTTATGCGCGCCCCGGAGACCTGGTGACCGTCGAGCGCGCGCCCCTCACCTTCACGGTCGCGGGCGCCACCGGAGCCAACGCCGTGGTGCCGTTCGACCAGCGCAGAATCACGCTTGAGGAGGCCATCGCGAGAGCGGGCGGACTCCAGGACATGCGAGCGGATCCGGACGGCGTGTTCGTGCTGCGCTACGAGCCCGTTACCGTGGCCCGAGAATATCCGGCGGTGTCGCCGCGGCTGCTTGCAGAAATCAGCGTGCCGATCGCCTACCATCTCAACATGCGCGATCCGAAGGCGCTGTTCTTGGCGCGTCGTTTCGCGATGCGCGACAAGGACATCCTGTTCGTGTCCAACGCTCCTCTGACAGAGGTCAGCAAGTTCTTCCAGTTGTTCCTTATGGTTGCGTCACCTGGCATGCAGGGCGCTGCGATCGCCACAACCATAAAATGAGGTTCGCGCGGATAATGTGTAGGCGAAAGTGGGTGCGCCGAGAGCGTATTTTTCAGGCGCGCGATGGCTGCCTAGCTGCAACTTGGGAGTTGACAATCGCAGCGTCGTCCGCGACAAATTATTTTCAATTGGAAATGGCAATTATCGGGGGATCAGTTTCAGCAGGTCGAAATCGCACCGGGCCGCCCCAAAATTGACAGAAAAAAAGCTTAACGGTTTTGTCTGATATTAGAGCGAGGCGGGGCGCGCGGAGTTGTGTGATGGGACACAAACGATTGAACGGTAGTATTCTTGCCGAGAAAGAGCGTCAAGCCCTGCTTTGGCTGGCGGCCAGAACGCCTTCTTTCATTTTTCCCGACCATTTGACGATCTTTGGATTGATTGGCGCCGTGCTGACCGCGGTCGGATTCGTCGCTTGTCGTTTTTCGCCCTGGTTTCTCATTCCTGCCCTGTCGGGACTCCTGTTCAATTGGCTGGGCGACTCGCTCGACGGCACGCTTGCCCGCTATCGCAAAATCGAACGACCACAATTTGGCTACTTCGTCGACCACTCCTGCGATCTCATCGCATTCACTTTCATCTTCCTGGGCCTGGGCCTCTCCCCTTATTTCACTCTGCCTTCCGCGCTCTTCGCGCTCTCGATGTATCTTCTCATGAGTTCATACACCTATTTGAAGGTCTTCATTCTGCGGCGGCACCAGCTTGCCTATGGCGGGATGGGGGCGACAGAAATGAGACTGCTAATCGCCCTCTGGGCGTTGTTCGCTCTTTGGGCCGGCCCCGAGTTCGTCCGCGGGACTTTCCTGGATTTCCGGACGCTTGACGCGGTGATCGGCGTTCTGTGGATGCTGAGCTTCTTTGGCTTCATGTGGATCGTCGCAAACGATTTGTCGAAGTTCGAGGACGAGCCGCGACAGACTGGGGGACCGTCTGAGCCCCCGACGAAATTCAGCGAGTCTCCCGAGCGGGAGAGCGAAACCAGTCACAACACATTGAGGGTTCCCGCCGAGCTTCTGCGTTGAAGTCCTTCAAGCGATTTGCTCAGCGGCGATTTCATCGGAAGGGAGGCGTGCAAATCGCCGGGCCGAGAAGCCTACAATGCCCGGGCTTGCATCGGTTAACCGAGACCACACGGAGCATCCTTCAGTGACTCGAGGCGCGCTTGGCGCCGGACTTCTCATCGCTGCGAATTTCCTCGGCTCTTCTGGCGCGGACGAACCCTCCTCGGGTTTTACGCTTTGTGTGGCTCCCCGGCCCCCCGATTGCGTCGACGCTCCAGGAAAGTCCGACTCGATCGAGGATTGCGAGCGGCGTGTCGCAGCCTATATCGCGACCGTGTTCCGCTATCGCGAATGCCTCGAAGCCGAGACCGAGCGTCAGGTCCGGCGCGCCAACGAAACTTTGGACAAACTGAAGTGCAAGCAGTCCAAGGGGTGCCGATAGCGATGGCGATTTATGGGTTCATAGAGGATGCTCAAACGAATTTACGGACATCCGCTCAAGGGCGGAGTCGCTGCGCGGAGCGCTGACGGAAGGGTCAGGTTCACCGATGCAGAGAAGAGCGGCAATCGCCATCGCCCAAAGCGATCACGTCCAAAAATACCAGCAGAGGATGTGCGACGAGATCCTGCCATTCTGGGCGGATGCGGGATTGGACCGGGATTGCGGCGTTTTTCGTGAGCGCTTCGACTTCTCGGGACGGGACTGTCCAACCGTTCCGCGCCGCGCGATGGTCCAGGCGCGACAAATATACGTTTACAGCGCGGCGGCGAAGGATGGGGTCTTCCGCGAGGGCGGCGAGCTCGCCGCGCGCGCGATGCGGAGCCTGTTCGATCTTTACCTGGACGAGAAGGATCCGCGCCGAGGCTTCGCCTTCTCCATCGACGCGGCAGGGAGACGCGTTTCCCAGATTCGCGATTCCTATACGCACGCTTTCGTCCTCCTTTCCCTAGCTGCGCTTTATGACCTGACAGGAGAAAAGCGGCTACTGTCGGCGGCCGAGTCGACGCTCCAATTCATCGACCGCCACTTGATCTGCCCCGACCACGGCGGCTTGCTCGACCGCCAGCCGTCGCCAGAATCCGTGAAGCGGCAGAATCCGCTCATGCACTTTCTGGAGGCCTGCCTCGCCCTGCATGAGGCGGCGCCCGAAGGGCCCTATTTCGAGCGGGCGGGGCGCATAGTTGGCCTCTTCGAGGCGCGTCTCTTCCAGCCAGAGGCCGGCGCGCTGCCCGAAGTCTTCGCCGCGGATTGGTCTCTCGATCCTCAAGCCACGGCCTTCTTCGAGCCGGGCCATCATTTCGAGTGGATCTGGCTCCTGGATTGGTATCGCCGTCTCGGCGGCCCTGTCGTCGCCGAGACGCAGGATAGGCTTTGGGAGAGCGCTTTCGGCGCCGGGGGCGTCGATCCGCGCGGCTGGTGTTATGACAGCGTGAGCCTCGATCGGCGCCCGCTCAAACGCTCGACGCGCCTATGGCCGCATACGGAAGGCGCGAAGGCCGGCGTCGCGCGCCATGCCGCGGGCGAGGCGCAAGGCATGAGCTTCTGCGCCCGGATGTTGCAAACCTTGAATGAAATCTTTCTCGGCCGCCCCTTCACGGGGGGCTGGATCGACCACTTCGACGCCAATCTCGAGCCGATCGTCAGCCATGTGCCTGCGAGCAGCCTCTATCACCTTTATGGCGCCTTTCGCGAGGTCGCTCGCCTTCAGGCATTAGACACGCCGGAGCCGACGTTCTGACGCCCCGAAAAGAGGATTGCGATGCCTTATGAACTCGTGAAGCGGCTGGCGCGCTGCAAGGTCGCACTCGTCGGCGACCTCATGCTGGACACCTATTTGCACGGGGGCGTGTCGCGTATCTCCCCCGAGGCGCCGGTGCCCGTCATCAAATGGAAATCCGAGAGGATCGTCGCCGGCGGCGCCGGCAACGTCGCTGCGAACATCGCCTCGCTCGGCGCATCGGTCGCGCTCGTCGGCGTCTGCGGCGAGGACGCCGAGCGTGAACAGCTTCTCGGGCTGCTTCGATCCCGCGGTCGGATCGATCTCGATGGCGTCGTCACGGACGCCAGCCGAAGGACCGTCAAGAAGATGCGCGTCATTGGCCAAGCTCAACAGATGTTGCGCATCGATCACGAGGACGATCGGCCGATCGGCGACGACGTCGTGCTCCGCCTCATTGCGAAGGCGATCGAGGCGATCGACGGCGGCGACATCGTCGTCCTGTCCGACTATGCCAAGGGCGTGTTGAACGACCCTGTCATCGCCGCCTGCATCGCCCGCGCCCGCGAGACAGGAAAGACGCTCATCGTCGATCCGAAGCGCACGGATCTCACGGCTTATCGCGGCGCCTCGATCCTCACGCCGAACCGCTCCGAGCTGACGATGGCCACAGGGATGCCGTGCGACACCGATGAGGAGGCGGAAGCCGCCGCGAAGCGCGTGCGCGACGCGACGGGCGCCGAAGTGCTTCTGACCCGCTCGGAGAAGGGCATGTCGTTCTTCCCCGCGAAAGGAGAAGCGATCCATCTGCCGACAACGGCGAAAACCGTTTTCGATGTGTCGGGCGCGGGCGACACGGTAGTCGCGTTGATCGCCGTCGGACTCGCCGTCGGGCTGCCGATGATCGAGACGATGAAGATTGCCAACCACGCCGCGGGTATCGTCGTAAGCCGGTTCGGCACGGCGACTCTGACTGCGGAAGAGCTGGCGGCTTCGCTCGCGGCCTCGCATATGACGGAGGTCCGGGACGGTCGGCTTGTAGATGCGGAGACAGCGATCCAGCTGCGCAAGCTTTGGGAAGCTCAGGGATATACGGTCGGATTCACCAACGGCTGCTTCGACCTGCTGCATCCCGGGCACGTCTCGCTGATCAAACAGGCTTCTGGGGTCTGCGACCGGGTGATCGTCGCGCTCAACACGGATGCGTCGGTCAAGCGTCTCAAAGGCCCCGGCCGTCCCGTACAGAACGAGATCGCGCGCGCGCAGGTCGTCGGCGCCCTAAAGGGGGTCGACGCCGTCGTGCTTTTCGAGGAGGACACGCCGCAGCGGATCATCGAGCAACTCCAGCCGGATGTCCTCGTCAAAGGCGCCGACTATCAAGAAGGGCAGATCGTCGGCGCAGACGTCGTTCGCGCGCGGGGCGGCAAAATCATCCGCGCCGATCTCGTCGAAGGACAATCCACGACGCGTATCCTGAAAAGCGCTTCACAATAGCGAACCGTTGCGCGCCCAAGATCCGCGTCTTTTTTCGCATTGCATGTTGGCGGCGCCTATTTCCCGTTCCCCGTTATTGACGAAAGAAAAAGGCCCTGAGGAAACCCAGGGCCTTTCTATCGTCATCAGCGTTAAGGCGCCGACTAGAAATCCATACCGCCCATTCCGCCGCCGCCAGGCATTGCCGGGGCATCCTTCTTCGGGTGCTCCGTGATCGTCGCCTCGGTGGTGACGATCAGGCCGGCGATCGACGCCGCATCCTGAAGCGCCGTGCGCACCACCTTGGTGGGGTCGATGATGCCGAGCTTGACGAGATCGCCGAACTCGCCGGTCTGTGCGTCGTAGCCGTAGCTATATTCCTTCGAGTCGAGAAGTTTGCCGACCACGACAGCGCCGTCGCCGCCAGCGTTATCGACGATCTGGCGGGCTGGCGCCTGAATCGCCTTGCGCACGATGTCAACGCCGGTCTTCTGATCGGAATTAGCAACCTTGACGCCGTCGAGCGAGGCGATGGCGCGCAGCAGCGCCACTCCGCCGCCCGGAGAGACGCCCTCTTGGACCGCCGCACGGGTGGCGTTGAGCGCGTCGTCGACACGATCCTTCTTCTCCTTGACCTCGACTTCGGTCGCGCCGCCGACGCGGATCACCGCGACGCCGCCGGCGAGCTTGGCCAGACGCTCCTGCAGCTTCTCGCGATCATAGTCCGAGGTGGTTTCCTCGATCTGGCTCTTGAGTTGGCCGATGCGCGCCTCAATGTCCTTCTTCTCGCCCGACCCGTCGATGATCGTCGTGGTCTCCTTGTCGATGCGCACGCGCTTGGCGCGACCCAGCTGAGCCAGCGTCACGTTCTCGAGCTTGACGCCAAGGTCTTCGGCGATCAGTTCGCCGCCGGTGACGATGGCGATGTCTTCGAGCATGGCTTTGCGGCGGTCGCCGAAGCCCGGAGCCTTGACGGCGGCGATCTTCAACCCGCCACGCAGCTTGTTGACCACGAGCGTCGCCAGCGCCTCACCCTCGATGTCCTCGGCGACGATCAGCAGCGGCTTTCCCGTCTGCACGACGGCTTCGAGGATTGGCAGCAGCGCCTGCAACGACGAAAGCTTCTTTTCGTGGATCAGAACATAGGGATCGTCGAGTTCGGCGACCATCTTCTCGGTGTTGGTGATGAAGTAAGGCGAAAGATAGCCGCGATCGAATTGCATGCCTTCGACGATTTCGGTCTCGGTCTCAAGGCTCTTGGCTTCCTCGACCGTGATCACGCCCTCATTGCCGACCTTCTGCATCGCCTTGGCGATTTCCCGGCCGATGAACTCGTCGCCATTCGCCGAAATTCTCCCAACCTGGGCGATTTCGTCGTTCGAGGTGACCTTCTTCGAGTTTTTGGCGAGATCGGCGACGACGGTCTCCACCGCCAGGTCGATGCCTCGCTTGAGGTCCATCGGATTAAGGCCGGCGGCCACGGCTTTTGCGCCTTCGCGGGCGATCGCCGCCGCGATGACGGTGGCGGTGGTGGTGCCGTCGCCAGCGGCGTCATGTTGCTTGGAGGCGACTTCGCGCACCAGCTGTGCGCCGAGATTTTCAAACTTGTCGGCGAGCTCGATCTCCTTGGCGACGGTCACGCCGTCCTTGGTGATGCGCGGCGCGCCATAGGATTTTTCGATCACGACGTTGCGACCCTTGGGCCCCAGCGTGACCTTTACTGCGTTGTTGAGGATTTCGACGCCGCGCAGAATGCGGTCGCGCGCGTCGGTGGAGAAGCGAACGTCTTTGGCAGCCATTGTGTTGGAACTCCATAAATGTGCGGGAGAGGATCGAACGAAACCGGCGGTCGTCAGCCAACCACGCCGAGGACGTCGCTTTCCTTCATGATGAGCAGGTCTTCGCCGTCGATCTTGACCTCGGAGCCCGACCATTTGCCAAACAGCACGCGGTCGCCGGCCTTGAGGTCGAGCGGAACGAGCTTGCCGGCCTCGTCACGCGCCCCGGGGCCGACAGCGACGATTTTGCCTTCCTGAGGCTTTTCCTTAGCGCTGTCGGGAATGATGATGCCACCCTTGGACTTCTCTTCGCCTTCGAGGCGCTTGACCACGACCCGGTCATGCAGGGGACGGAACGCCATATCGGTTTTTTTCCTTATTCTGGGCCCGCGACAATCGGAAAGATCTTCGCAGGGCGAATTGTCGAGCAGAAGGCCTGCTGGCACTTACCTGTGTCGAGTGCCAGCAGGCTGCTTCAACATAGGGTGCGTTGGAGCATTTACAAGGAGTCGCCGACCCGATGCCGCCCTATCGGCGTCAAATCCTGGCCGCGGCGGGTCTAGACGCAGACCGCGCCACGTCGACTTTCCCGATCAAGACTGTCTCGGACAAATCAGCACTTCCCGACTGTCGCTGATAACAAACTGGTTTTAAAAGAAATTAGCGGCATATGACTTGCTATGGTTCTTCGATCGCCCATAACTCTGAGAGAGAAGGAGACAACCCATGGCGTCGCGCGATTTTCATCGAATGGTCGAGGGCTACGGCCTCACGACAGCGAACATCCTCTATCGTCTGCCCGACTATCCGGCGATCGTCCAATCTTATGTCTGGCAGGAATATGATCTGCATCCATATTTTCCGGAGCTGCATAAATTTCTCGACTTCTGGACGAGGAGCCTGGAAGGCAAGCTGCACTCGGTGCTTATCGCGCATGCAGCCCTCATTCGTCCTGCGGAAATTTCAGTCGTGGACGCGGAGTTCCGATTGCACTGAAAGTTGCGCTTCACAGGAAGGGCGGACTGTGGCGCTGTGAACTCGCCGACATGGTGGCTTTTGCACGCCGCAGGAAGCTAAAAACTGCGCTTGGGCGGGCTTTGGAACCTACGTCGGGCAGACCGCGAAGCAGGGAATTAATTCGTCGCAACAGCGAATCCGCTGGCGCCGCCCCAGCGGAAGAGGGGTTTTTCTCTCCGAGGAACAGCCCCGGAACAGGCCGCCGCCCGCGCGTAGGCTCCAATTGCGCCCTGATGGCGAGTTCGACGGCGCCAAGCGCGGCCCATCCCGCGCTGCTTACACGCCAATGGTCGTCGCACCCTCAGGCTTCAGCCGCTCGGGCTTTGACCGACCGACTCTCCACGCCGCCGCCGAAAGCGCCCGCCTCGCGACCCGATCGCTCGCAGTGGATAATGAGTAGTTATCGATGGTGATCTGGCCAGCACGCTTGTCTATCGAAGGCAATCGTTCGAGCTGCGGGTTTTGACCTACGTCTAGATGCAAGCCTTACTTTATTAATAGAGATTGATGCTGATTTTTGAGCAAGAAACCAAGCCTTGACCAAGTCAAAAGAAGAGTTAAAACGGCCCAAAATTGAGGTCGCCGGCGATGGCCCAGATGCCGCATCGACCTCTGCCCCAAGAGGCTTGCATGTCCACGACGAATGACAACACAAAATCCGCGCCCAGCGCCCGTGAAGCCGCGGAAAAGGCGCGCGACGAGGCCTTGGGCAGCAAGGAGCCGACCGCGAAGGAGCAGACGCGTCGCCGCGATCGACGCGATGCTGGCGTTGCGGGACAGCGGCGCGATCAAACCCGTCACGCTGGAGGAAATTCTCGCCTGGCGCGACGATGGACGGCGCTTTTGAGAGTGGCGCTCGTCATCGACGGGTCATGACGCGAGACAACGCCCTCGCGATTGACGCGCTCGCCGGCTTTTTGCCGCTTGGCGCGCGCGATTGTCTCGCCGAGACCCTGAGCGGGGCCGAGATCGACACGCTGACGCATCTCGCTCAGAGCGGGACGAGTCCGAACTCGCTGCGCGCGTTGGCTTCGGATCTGGCCTACCTCGACGCCTGGGCGCAGGCTTCGACGGATGCGCCGCTCGTCTGGCCGGCGTCCAAGGCGACCGTGCTGCGCTTCATCGCCCATCATCTCTGGGATGAGGAGGAGCGCCGCCGCAACCCGGCGCATGGCATGCCGCAGGCGGTAGCCGATGCGTTGCGCGCCTCGGGCCGCCTGAGATCGGCCGGTCCGCATGCGCCGACGACGGTGCGGCGGCGCATCGCCCTCTGGGCGAGCCTGCATCGCCGACGCGGCCTCGAAGGCCCTTTCGGCAATCCTGCGATCCGCAACGCGCTGCGCCTCGCCATCCGCGCCGCCGATCGGCCGCCGGCGCGAAAAAGTCCCGCGGCGATCACGCGCGACATTCTCGACCGACTCGTCGCGACATGCGGGCGAGGGAGGGCGGTTGATCTCCGCGACCGCGCGCTCCTTTTGCTAGCCTTCGGCTCCGGCGGACGCCGCCGTTCGGAAATCGCGCGGCTCAGAGTCGAGGACCTCGGGGAGCGCGAGCCGGTTCTGGCCGACCCCTCCCTGCCGCAGGGCGAAAGGCTTGCCGTTCTGGCGATCCGGCTGCGGCGGACCAAAACCGCTCCCACTGAGGCGGGCGAGAGCGTGCTCGTCATCGGCAGGCCGGTCGAGGCCTTGCGCGCCTGGCTGAAGTTTTCGAAGATAGACACCGGCCCGGTGTTTCGGGCGATCGACCAATGGGGCAATCTCGGCGCCGGCGCGCTCGCGCCGCAAAGCGTCAATGCGATGGTCAAAGGTCGCTGCGGGTCGTGTCCCTAGTAGTGGTGTAGCCCGGCTTGCGGCGGTCATCGGCGATTTTCCGGTTAGGGTCGGTTTGCGAATCTCAACACAACCGAGGAACCAACCGATGACCGACGAGATGATGAACCTGCGCGCTCTCTTGGAAAAGACCCCCGACGCCGATTTCCTGCGCGAGATGATCGGCTTTGCCGCCGAGCTCCTGATGGAGCTGGAGGTCGGCGCGCTCACCGGCGCTCCCCACGGCGAGCGCTCGCCCGACCGCCGCGTTCAGCGCAACGGCTATCGCGACCGCGACTGGGAGACGCGCGCCGGGACCGTCGAGCTGCGCATCCCCAAGCTGCGCAAGGGCTCGTACTTCCCCTGCTTCCTCGAGCCGCGCCGCATGGCCGAGAAGGCGCTCACCGCCGTGATCCAGGAGGCCTATGTGCACGGCGTCTCGACTCGCTCGGTCGACGACATCGTCAAGGCCATGGGCGGCTCCGGCGTCTCGAAGAGCAAGGTCAGTCGGCTCTGCGAGGAGATCGACGAGAAGGTCAACGCCTTCCTCGACCGCCCGCTGGAGAGCGAATGGCCCTATGTCTGGCTCGACGCGACCTACGTCAAAGTCAGGAAGAACGGACGCATCGTCTCGGTCGCCGTCATTATCGCCACCGGTGTCAACGCCGACGGCCGCCGTGAGGTGCTCGGCATGGACATCGGCCCTTCGGAAGCCGAGACCTTCTGGACCGACTTTCTGCGCAAGCTGCGCCATCGAGGGCTACGCGGCGTCAAGCTCGTCGTCTCCGACGCCCACGAGGGGCTCAAATCCGCCGTCGCCAAGATCATGCACGCCAGCTGGCAGCGCTGCCGCGTCCACTTCATGCGCAATGCGCTCGCCCATGCCGGCAAAAGCGGCCGGCGCGTCGTCTCGGCGCTAATCGCCACCGCCTTCGCGCAGGAAGACGCGGAGGCGGCCAGGACGCAGTGGCGCAAGGTCGCCGATCAGCTGCGGCCCACCGTCGAAAAGCTCGCCAAGATCATGGACGAGGCCGAAGCCGATGTGCTCGCCTACACGAGCTTCCCCAAGGATCACTGGCAGAAAATCCAATCCACCAACGGGCTCGAACGTCTGAATGGCGAGGTCAAGCGACGCACCGGAGTCGTCGGCATCTTCCCCAATGAAGAGGCCATCAAGCGCTTAGTCGGCGCTATCCTCTTGGAGCAAAACGATGAATGGGCCGTGCAGCGCAGCCGTTTCATGACGCTGGAATTGCTCACCGCTTTCAGCGATGATCCCATTGTCAAGCTGCCCGCCGTGGCCGCCTGATCAGACCGGCCGGCGCCGGAAGCCATCGATGGCCTCGCAGCCAGCTACACCACGTGCCGGGACATGATCTCGCTGATCTCGCTGTTGTGCGCCGCCGCCGGTCTCGATCCGCGCCGATTCTCCGCACATGGCCTAAGATCAGGTTATCTTACCGAAGCGGCTCGCGCGGGGGTGCCGCTGCTCGAGGCCATGCAGCAGTCGCGGCATCGCTCCCTCCAGCAGGCGGCGCGCTACTATAACGAGGCGGAGGTCACGCGCGGCCGGGCGGCGCGCTTAGCCTAGGCCCCTCGAACCTCCTCGCCTTTATCCTACTAGCTAGCCAAAGCGCGAAAGAAATCGTCGAGAGCCAATTCGCTGACGCGGGCCGCGCGGGATAGAGTTTGACTCGTCTTGAGCGTGGCTCCGGCAGGGCTCGACACGCTCAAGCTGCCGCGCCGTCCGCACTCAAATGCCTACGATCTTTTCGGGCCGCTTCCATGACCCATCGTCTCGTGTCGTGCCGCCATACGCGGCCTTTGGTCTCGCTTGCCCGAGCGTCATGCTGCCCAGTCCGTCACCATCAGCCCCGGCACGCGCTCGAACTCACGGCCGTTCGCCGTCACCAATGTCGCGCCGCGGCAACGCGCCTGCGCGGCAATGAGATAATCATAATGGCCAATCGGCTGGCCTATTCTCTCGAGGTGAGCGCGAATGTCGCCAGCGTGGCCGGCGTCCTCTTCCTCGAAGGGAAGCACGGCGATCCCCGGAGAGAGAAACTCCGCCAGCAACGCCTCCTTATGCAGCTTCCTGTCGCTGCGCGCATAGCCGTAGCGAAGCTCGAACAGAACGATGACCGGCAGGCCGATCGACGCGCCTTGAGTCAGCGCCTCGCCCATGCGGCGCGCGACCGCAGCGTTGCGGAGGTTGATCGCGGCGATGACGACATTGGTGTCGAGGCAGATCATTCGTCGACGAATTTGCGCGAATCGGGCGCGCTCTGCGGGTCCTGCGGCGGGCCGTCGGGCAGAAAGTCCCGAGCGCCGAGCGCGTCGAGCCTCGCATACCAGGCCTCGACGTCAAACGGCCCTTCGCGCAGCGGCTCCAGGATCACCTTGTCGCCGATCTTGGTGACCCTTACTTCCTTGCCCTCGAAACGGCAGTCCTTGGGCAGGCGAACGGCCTGGCTGCGGCCATGCATGAAAATCTTGGCTGTGGCGCTCACGGCTCTGGCCCCTTACGATATCTATCGCGTGATAGATATCATACTGCCGGCGCGTCGGTCAATCCGTCGAGAAGCGTACGCAGGCGCTCAATTCCAGTCTCGCAAGTTTTAGGACGCGGCCTCTTTTTGGGGCGGTTTCCCGCCGCAAGGTGGTAGGAGCAAGGGTCCCGCTTTCCGGCAGCGACGCTGCCGAAGCGCATAGGCGCCCGAACCCCCTTGAAAATAGGTAACATTTATGTTACCTCTGCGTATGCTCGAATTGCGCTATTACTTTGCCGTCGGCGGCAAAAGTCCTTTCGAGGATTGGTTTTCCGATCTGCATCCAGCAGCGGCGGCAAAGGTAACGGTCGCTCTGGCCCGCCTCGAACAGGGTAACCTTTCGAACGTCAAAGGGGTCGGCGAGGGTGTCCTGGAATACAAAATCCGCTGCGGCGCGGGCTACCGCGTTTATTTCGGGCGGGACGGCGACCCGCTGGTGATCCTGCTGACCGGCGGCACAAAGCAACGCCAGAACAGGGACATCGAAGCAGCCAAGGAATTTTGGGCGGACTACAAGCGGCGGCGGCCGGGCGTGAGATGAAGGGGGATGATATGGGCGTGACTAAAAGCTTCAGGGATTTGGTGCAACGGAGGATAGCAGCAGAACCGGCTTACGCCGAAGCCCTTTTGCGCGAAGGAATCGACACCATGCTTGCCGGCGACGTGGACACCGGCAAGTCGATCCTGCGCGACTACATCAAGGCGACGGTCGGCTTCGAGAAGCTCGGCGAAGCGACCGAAACCCCGCCGAAAAGCCTTATCCGAATGTTCGGCCCGCGCGGCAACCCGCAAGCGCGCAACCTGTTCAGCGTCCTCGGTTATCTGCAAAAACAGGCGGGCGTTGAATTCCACGTCGAGCCTTCGCCGCGTTAAACTCAGGCCTCGTGAAACCTCATCATCTGCAAATACACTACCGTCGGGATTTGGGGCGAAGGTCCGGCTCTAGGCCGAGTCGCGACGGAGTCTTAGGATTTCGCTTTCGCCTAAATTCGTGACGGCGTCGCCGAAAAGTCGCGACGATATTCCAGTCGGCCGGGCCAGCCCCAGCGCCCGCCATTGATCCTCAAACCGCGGGGGCAGATCGATGAGGCGCGAGACACCATAGCCGCGCGGCAGCCGGCCCTGCGCGGCGGCCTTGATCAGCGCGGGGTCGAGAAAAGCCAAGGACAGCGTCATACGAGCCCAACGCTCGGTTTTCCCCTCATGCGCAGCGAGGGCGGCGACGTCGGGAACGACCCCGGCGATCAATTGATCCAGCCAAAGCCGCGCCAACGCCATGGCGCGGAGCAGCCGCATGCGTTCGTCGGCGCCAAGGCGATGAGCTGCCCCGTTCGAGGACTCCGGTTGAAGGATCTCACATCGGCGCGTCTGCGACGGCTTCGTCCAGGGGACCGTTAGCCGCTGCGGGGCGCCGGCTTCGTCGCCCTTTTCTCGGCAGAGGATTTCGACGCGATCCGCATGGACGGTCACGCGCTCGAGATCCCTTTCGACAAGATCAAATGAGGCTCCTTGCGTTCCGACCGCAGCATTCCAAGCTCCTGCATTCAGCACCACGTCCTGCGCCGCAGCCTTCGGCTTCGACGTGGTCTCCTCCGCCCCAGATGAATTGGGCGTGCGTCGCGCCGCGGCCAGCGCCTCGACGACAATCGCCTCAATCGGCGCGGCGGCGACACGGTGGACAAACTGACTTGGTTGTTCACGCGACGGCATCGCCGAGACGGAGACGTAGTAGCGATAGCGCACACCGTCTTTGATGGCGTAACTCGGCGTCATGCGCTCGCCGGCGCCATTGAAGAGCTTTCCCAACCCGACTTCGCCAACTGGTGTGGATATATACGATTTTCGGCGCGGTTTTGGGGTCTAATGCATTGTTTCTGTGTAGGCGCGGAGTTGAGAAGGGCTTGTAGTGCCGACCAAGGCCCTTGTGCGCGGGCGGGAGAGGCGCGAGTCCTGCGTCATGTTTTTGCGCCACAAGATTCGCTGCAAGGACGGCAAGGAGCATCGTTCGTGGTCGGTGGTGGAGAACCGTCGACTGCACGACGGCCGGGTGGCGCAGCGGCAAGTTCTCTATCTGGGGGAGATCAACGACAGCGAGAAAGCCGCGTGGAGCAAGGCGATCCAGGTTTTCGACGCGGACGCCGCGCAGTCGCGGCAGATGGCGCTGTTTCCGGAAGATCGCGCGGCGCCCGTTCTCGACTGCGACGTCGTCTCGGTTCGTCTGAGCGAGATGCGTCTGCGACGGCCGCGACAATGGGGCGCTTGCTGGCTGGCGATGCTGTTGTGGGATCAGCTGCGGCTCGACGCGTTCTTTACGCCGCGTCTTGCGCCCTCGCGGGAGGGAACGAGCTGGCTCAACGTGCTCAAGACGCTCACCGCCTATCAGCTGATCTCGCCGGGAAGCGAATGGCGCCTGCATCGGCATTGGTTCGAGCAAAGCGCGATGGGCGATCTCTTGGGCGAAGACATGTCGCTCGTGCAGCCGAGCACGCTCTATCGCTGCCTCGACAAGCTCGCCGCGCACAAGCAGGCGCTGTTCTCCTACCTGCAGCAGCGCTGGAAGGACATGTTCGGCGCCGATTTCGAGGTGCTGCTTTACGATCTCACCAGCACCTACTTCGAGAGCGATCCGCCGGAAGGCGAGAGCAAGCGCAAGTTCGGCTACAGCCGCGACAAGCGTCCCGACTGTGTGCAGGTCGTCATCGCCCTGATCGTGACGCCGCAGGGCTTTCCGCTCGCCTATGAGGTCATGGACGGGAACACCTCCGACAAGACCACGCTGAAGGCGTTCCTGGCCAAGATCGAAGGCCAATACGGCAAGGCCAAGCGCATCTGGATCATGGATCGCGGCATTCCGACCGAGGAGGTTCTGGCCGAGATGCGCGCGGCCGACCCGCCGGTTCGCTATCTCGTCGGGACGCCGCGCGGCCGGCTGACCAAGCTGGAGAAAGCCTTCATCGCCAAGCCCTGGGAGAAAGCGCGCGCCAGCGTGCGTGTGAAGCTCGTCGAACATGAGAACGAGACTTACGTTCTTGCGCGCAGCGACGGGCGCCGCGCCAAGGAGAGCGCCATGCGCAACCGCCGTCTGCGCAAGCTGATCCGGCGTCTGCGCGAGTTGCAACAGCAGGATCTGACGCGCGACGAACTGCTGATGAAGCTCGGCGCGGCGAGAAAAGAAGCAGGCCGCGCTTATGGGTTGATGAGGATCGAGACGCCGGCGAAGGATCAGCCGGTGACGGCGGAGACCTTCCGCTTCGCGCTCGATCGCAAGAAGCTGCGCCAGGCGCGCCGCCGCGAGGGCAGCTATCTGTTGCGCTCCAACATCGGCGGCGGCGCGCCGGAAGAGCTGTGGCGCATGTATCTGCAATTGGTCGAGATCGAGCAGGCGTTCAAGGAATTGAAGGGCGACCTGGCGATCCGACCCATCCATCATCAGCTCGACGCGCGCATCGAGGCGCACATCTTCATCGCGTTTCTGGCCTATTGCCTGCAAGTGTCGCTGAAGCAGCGCCTGAAGGCGCTGGCCCCGGGGCTGACGCCGCGCGCCGTCTTGGAAAAGTTCGCGGGCGTGCAGATGATCGACGTGGAGCTGCCGACGACGGACGGCCGACTCGTCGTCCTGTCGCGCTACACGGAGCCAGAAGACGATCACAAGCTGCTGCTGCAGCGGTTGCAGCTTCACCTGCCAGGGCAGCCCCCGCCCAAGATCGCCGCTCCCGCCGCCGCCTGATCCAAAACCTCCCGTAGTGCCGACCTTTAATGTTCGGCTCGAAGGATTCCAATCACTTAACCTGCACGCGCCGCCTCAGTTGGCGAAGTCGGGCCAACAGCAAGGCGTCCGATTTGGCGCGATCTGTAAGGCGAAAGCGACGCCGCGCCATCAGCAGCTTCTGAACCGAATTGAAAACTTCCGGGTCGACGATCGGCGCATGCTCGCCCGGCCAAGACTTGCCCCTATGGCGGATCTCGCCGATGTAGATGCGGTTGTGCAGGATATGGGCGATCGGGCCGTTGGTGAAATATATGCCGCCGATCTTGCGGCCGGTCGCGAGGACGCGTTCGCGGGTTTTGATGTTTCTCTCTCTGAGCGCCGTCTGCACGCAGCGAACCGATCCATGCGCGGCATAAAGATCAAAGATAAGCCGCACGATCTCGGCTTCCTCCTCGACGACCACAAGGCTGCGATCCTCGACGCGATAGCCCAACGGAACGGCGCCGCCCATCCACAGCCCTTTTTGCTTGGAGGCCGCGATCTTGTCGCGGATGCGTTCGCCGGTAACCTCGCGTTCGAATTGCGCGAAGGATAGCAGCACATTGAGCGTGAGCCGCCCCATGCTGCTCGTCGTGTTGAAGGCCTGCGTAACGCTGACGAACGAGACATTATGGGCGTCGAAGAGCTCGACGAGCTTGGCGAAGTCGGCGAGCGAACGGGTGAGGCGGTCGACCTTGTAAACGACGACGACGTCGATGCGCCGATCGCGGATCCGCGCGAGCAGACCTTGCAACGCCGGCCGCTCCATCGAGCCGCCGGAAAAGCCGCCGTCGTCGAAGCGCTCGCGCAGCAGCCGCCAGCCCTCGCGGGCTTGGCTCTTGATATAGGGCTCGGCGGACTCGCGCTGGGCGTCCAGAGAGTTGAAATCCTGCTCCAAGCCAGCGTCACTCGAAACGCGCGTATAGATGGCGCAGCGGCGATGGCCTTGCGTCATGGCGGAGAGATTTCCGTCCGAGCAGCGAAGGTTGTAGTCTCAGAGGGCGGGAGAGCGACCGTCTCCACAGCACGCCTTGAGGACGCCTTACGCGCGCCGTGCCTCTCGCGAGCCACTTTCGGAGGTTTCTCGCGACTGCCCTTGGCTTTCCCGTCGAGGCCGAAGAAGCGTCGGCCGTTCCAATTGGTTCCCGAGATCGCGCGCGCCACGGCGGAGAGGCTCGGAAAAACTCGGCCATCCCATGCGTAACCGTGGCCCAAAACCGCGACGCGATGCAAGACGCCGGCGTGCTCGCGCACGAGGACTGAGCCCGGTCGCGGAGCTGATGCGATTCTGCTGGCGCGCGGACTTTCGTCGCGATCTCGCAGGGCAGCCGCGAGCGCGCAGCGCGTGCCGGCGTCGATGTCGCCCACGCGAGCAATCTGCTCGCGGAAGACGAGGATGCGGATCTTGAGTTGGCGCGACAGGGAATCGGGCGCAGGGCGTCCAATCACCGATCGCCAACGCCTCTGCAACAAAGCCGGATCCAGACGCTCAAGCTCTTCCAAAGCTTGAGTTGTCCGGCCCGGCCGAGGCGGCGCGAAAGGTTCGGCCGGCGAGTCGCCTTCAGCGCACGCCGCCGAAGCGCTTTGAAGCGACGCGCGCTGGCGCATGCGTCAGGCTGCCGGAGTGGCGGAAGCCAGGATGCGATAAATCGATGAGGTCGCGCCTTCGGCGCGGGCCCTCTCAATCGCGAAGCCTCGCTTGCGCAGGCCCGTGAGCACCGCCCGAGCGGTGTGGGCCTGCCAGCCGGTCGCGCTGCTGAGCGCGGCGATTGTCGTTCCCTCCGGCTTCGCCAGCATCGCGATGGCCTGAGCCAGTTTCGCGCCGCCACGGGGCGCGATCTTCGGCGCGGTGGTGGGATCAGGTTGCCGGTGCGGACTTGTCTCAGCTGCAGGCTGGCGTGGCTGCGATGCTTGAGCCTGCGGCGCGTCCCAATTTTCCGCGCCGCAGTCGTCCGAACCCGCTTCGTTGGCCGCGTTCTCGACACCGATGGCGTCGCGGCCGGCGCGGGTGATGACCAGGCTGACGCCTCGCCCATCGGGGCTCTCGCGCCAGACCGGCAAGCCCGGCTTGGCCCGCGTCTCTAGCATCAATTCGCGATCGACGAGACTGGCTGCAGCCCGGGCCGCAGCCGGCTTGTGCATCTTCGCCGGAGCGATCAGCGTGCCGTCCTCGCGCGCCGCCGCCTTCGAGAGTAGAATCAACTGCGTGTCCGTGAGCTTCGCCATGTCTTCCTCCTTTGCTTACGACAGCCAGCGCTGTCACCAGCACGACCCCGCAGTGGCCCAGTGGCCAGCGGGGTGAGGAGAAACCGGCGCCAACGGCGCCGCTGTACGGTCCGCTAAGCAATGCTCTGTTTAGCGAGGAAGTCCACTCGTTTGTGGGGAGCATCAGCGCCCTTGCCCAAACCGCCGCCTCCACAGGCGCCGCGCCGTTGGCCTCTCGCCGAGGTCGGGCTTCTTCGCCGTCACGGATCGACAAGGATCTTCTTTTCGAAGAGATGGCGCAGAATGTCGTCCGCAATCTCGCTCGACGAGCGGAGGTGCGTCTGAAATCGCAGTTCGGGCGGCTCCGGCCGCTCGTACGGCTGATCGATGCCGGTGAAATCTTTGATCTCTCCAGCCAGCGCGCGCCGATAAAGGCCTTTGGGGTCGCGCGCGATACAGACCTCGAGGGGGGCGTCGAGAAATATCTCGATGAACTCGCCGTCCTCCACGAGCTCGCGCACGAAGCGCCGCTGCGCGGCGAAGGGCGAGATGAAGCAGCAGAGAACGATCAGCCCCGCCTCGACCATCAGCTTCGCCACCTCGCCGACGCGGCGGATATTCTCTGTACGGTCAGCTTCGGTGAAGCCGAGGTCCCTGTTCAGTCCTTGTCGAACATGGTCGCCATCGAGCAACATCGTATGCGCGCGCCGCTCAAGAAGGCGAGCTTCGAGAAGTTCGGCGATTGTGGATTTGCCCACCGCGGAAAAGCCGGTGAACCAGAGGATCGCGGGCTTTTGATGCTTGACCGACGCGCGGGCCGCTTTGGTCACCGTGGCCGAGGTTCGCAGCCTTTTCATCTGGGTTTCACCGAAGGATATGAAAAGGCCACTCATTGATGGCGTCGAAGATCACATAGCAGAAGATGCGGTCGAAAATTCCGCACCTCAGTTGGCGCCCTCCGGCTCCATTTTGATCGTTACACGCCGCGGGATCTTAAAGTTCTTTAGTGCTTTTACGCTCAGCGTATCACCATGCCCGCGGGTCAAGGCGCGCTCCCAGGTCTTTAGCTATAGAGAAAGAGGTTCAGCGCACATTGTCGACCACCCCGCCAGGGTTCACGAGCAGACTATTGGCGGTCAGGTCGTTGGCGCCGACGCCGATGACCTGAATGACGGCGCGCTGGCCGGAATTGGCTAGGGTTAGCCCAGTCGCCGTGCCAATCTGAGCCTCGGTGAAGACCTGCCCGGCGCCGGGAGCCAAGTTGCCCAAAGTCCCTGTTAGCGGAGGTCCGCCAGTGAAGGGCTGGGCGACTACGAAGATGGTCGCAGTGGTGTCCCCCGGGTTGGTGATCGAAACCAGCGAAGAATAACCAGCGTCACTGCCAGTGATGAAAGTCAGCCGCGGCGGCACGACGCCGCCACTATAGGAAAGCTCGGAATGATCGACGACTTGCGTCGGACCGAACCGAAAGCTCCGGCCGAGCGCGACGCGGATCCTTTCGGCCGGGATTGCGTCGAGCAGGTGGATTCCGTCCGCGACCAGGCATAACCCGTAGGCCTGCTGCGGCAGCACGGCTGCGAACGTCAAGGCGGTCGCGCTCACTGACCCGCTTATCGCGCCGGCCGGCAAGCTGGTCCCGCAGACGCCCTCAGCCGGATCAAGGTAGGCCTTGGAGTAATGGCGGAAACTCCCATGCACTGTCAGTATTGAAGCATCGGCTGGGCCGAGCGTGAAAGGGGAGGCGTCAGCGTTGAGCGCGTCGCCGTCGGCGTGGAACTCGACGCTCCCAAGATAGACGGCGTTGGCGGTCGTTCGACCGGCCGGGGTAAAATTGGCACCGAGAGAGGGGGGGGTCAAGTCGATCGAGTTCTCTTTCGTCTGCAACGTCAGCGAGACGCCCAACATGCTGCGGAAAGCGGGAACGCTCACCGGGACCGGGTCGTTTCGCAACGCCATCCCGTTGCCGCTCGCCTGAAACGTAATTGCGAAAGGCTCGCGGGAGGGCTGAGCCAGCGCGATTCCGTTGGCCACGTTGAACGCCGTGCCGGTGCCGGCTCCGATCAGCACGAGCGAATTGCCTGCAATGACGTTGCCGTTGAGCTGGAAGGTGACGAAGCTCGATCCGACGCCTCCGGAGACGACAGTGCCCGACACGGCTGCGAAAGTCCCGAACACCGTCCCTCGCGATTCCAAGGCGGGAACCGACGCAAAGGTGAAGCCTTGCGGGAGCCCTACGGTGAGCTGAGACGCGATCTCGAGCCCGGCATCGGCGAAATAGGTCGCGTTCAGGCCGCCCGACACGCTGAACGCGCCGCCAGTATTCAGTATCCCGGTCGCATTATATACCTGAACGATCGCCTCGCCATGTCCGGCAAGCGCGGGACTGGAAAGACCGAGGAGCAGCGGCGCGGCAGCGAATACGGTTCCCAGGTTTAGGCGTCTTGCCAATTTCATGATTTTTCCCGGCTTTGATTCCGCCGATTAGCTTCTATCCTAACCGGAATGCGCCGGATGGGCAGCGGTTCAGACGCAAGGATTCCCCAATCTGGCGCTTTTGGCAAGGCGGAGCCGTCGTGGAGAGCGCCGCCGGAGCCCAAGGTGGGGGGCGACAGGCCGAAGCCGCTCTTGCGACAAGGGATATGGTCGAATTGCTTGGCATGGCGGTCTGCGGCTGTGGACGCGGTCGATCCAGCGGCCCGAAAGGTCGGCGAGCGCGGAGAGGTTCTTCTCGGCGGCGAGGCAACGCGTCTCGACGCGGCCGATTTGGCTTGGCGACGCCGCACAGAAAATTGCGGCCCTGCCGCCGCCGACCCAACGCATGGCCGGATCATGTCGAAGCCGCTCGGCGTCGTTCACGTCCTCGTAGCCGGCGAGCCGACCGAACACAGACTGTCGAAACATGCCGACGAGAGCGTGGCGGCCGTTTTTGCCGGTGCGGGCGTCGGCCAAAGCCTCGCTTGCCATCTCCGTCAGTCCGTGCGCGTCGTCGAGTTCTCGATAGGCGAGCATGCCAGCGTCGGTGGTGGCGACCGAGCCACGAAATTGAAGCATCAGGCGCCGGTCGAAATCGAGCCTGAGAGCCTAACCATTCGATTCACCCGCCGGGTTCGCCATGGCCGCCTCGCTCAATGAAGCATAACGCTCTGAAAATTATGCCTAAATGACGAAATTGTACAGCAAAATCAGAGTTCATCCGGCGAATGCGGGTTCATATTTCCAGTTCTGCCATAATGCGTCCGCGGCGGGAAACAGACGCTCCCGCACCTGCCGGGCGCAGGATTAACGGCCGCACGAAGCGGCTCGAGACTGTCGCAAGCTCCGCCGGGAAGGCGCCATACGCTGTTCGCGCCGTACTTGCGCGAGCGTTCCGCTTTTCGCACGAGATGCTAAAGGCGCGTCGCAATTGATACCCGCAATTTAGCCCGGAAAATGCACCGCCCCGGACGGATGAAGCGCAAGACACTGATGTTACGTATGATTGAGATTGTTTCTCAAATCAGCGCCGTTTTCGCGACGCCGGCCTCGACGAATGATTCCCTGTGGCTGCGGGGCGGCTTATAAATTCTCAACGGCAGTGCCGTTCTCGCGAGATTCGATGGCGAGCGATTTTAGCCGTCGTCACGCGAACTGACGAAGCCCAGAGAGTTCATTTGGAGAGCAGGAAGTGAAGGATTCCAAGCATGTCGAATTGGACTGGCTACTCAATTGCAACATTGAGGAACTCATTGGTTTTGTCCGCCCGATGTCTGCCAAGAATTGCGAGCAATATGCCAGGATCATTCTTGATCACATCGGCGGACCAAGCCTCGAGAAACTTTTGATGCGGATTGTAGAAACGATGGTTCCGACGGATGGGCGCGGTCCGCCGACGAACTCAGACGTGTATTATTTTGCGGTCCGGGACTTGTTCTCCCATGTGCCCACGGAAAGTGATGTCGTGGGCCGGCTCTTATTTTCCGCTATGCGAATGTGTCAATTACGGCTCGAAAAGAATCCGAATTTCATAGCGCATTGATCAAAATATTTTCATTCTATCTGCAGCAGCAGAACGCGCTTACACACATTTCACGAACGCTGGGCCGAAATAATTCGGTGTCAGCATCCGAATGTAACACAAGCTTTCGCTGCGGCGTAGGATTTGGTTGTCGAATTAAGTTCACAATGTTTGGGCGGGGCTACACCGATCATGGAAAATCCTATGCTGCCACTGCCTGGCCTATCGCCAGTCGCTGGAAAGTCCGTTGTCGCGAGATTCGATGGCGGTCTGTTGTCGTCGGACGGGGGCGTTCTGGCGCTCCGTGAGGTCGAGCAACGCCTTCGCGTCGCAGATCGTCTCGTCGGTTGCATGGAAGACCCCCGCACGCCCGATCAGATCACGCACACTCTTTCCGATATCGTCAGCTTCCGCCTCTTGATGATCGCAGCCGGCTACGAGGACGGCAACGACGCCAACAATCTTCGCGCCGATCCGATGTTCAAGATGGCGCATGATCTCGCTCCCTCAGATCGCGAACTGTGTTCGCAATCAACCATCTCTCGCCTGGAGAACCTCCCGGACGTTCGCGCCCTGCTGCGCATGGGACGCGCCATGGTCGATTTGTATTGCTCCTCGTTCAAGCAGGTTCCCAAACGTATCGTGCTGGATATAGACGACACGTTCGATGCCGTTCACGGCAGTCAACAGTTGCGGTTGTTCAACGCGCATTACGATGAATACGGCTTCCAGCCGATTGTCGTATTCGACGGTGGAGGCCGCTTTGTCGCTGCTATGTTGCGCCCCGCCAAACGGCCGAAGGGCACGGAGGTCCGCGCCTTCCTGCGTCGCCTCTTGCGCGCGATCCGCGCCAACTGGCCAAAGACGGAAATCATGTTGCGCGCCGACAGCCATTATTGCTGCCCCGAGGTTCTCGACTGGTGTCGGGCCAATGGTCTCGACTACATTCTCGGTGTCGCGCCCACCACGACGCTGCGCGCCCATATCGAGACGCTCGAAGCTAGCGTGAAAGCCCGCTTCGACGCCGCGCCGAAAGATGGGAAAGTGCGCCGCTTCAAGGAATTTCTGGACGGGGCCGCGAGTTGGAGCCGTGTCGAGCGCATTGTCGCTCGTGTCGAAGCCAGCGCAGAAGGGCTCGACACACGCTTCATCGTCACCAATTTGGCAAGCCGTAGCGCTCGCGTTCTTTATGAGGATGTCTACTGCCGGCGCGGCCAGGCGGAAAACCACATCAAATCGTGGAAGGCGCATCTGGCCGCCGACCGCACGTCTTGCTCGAAGGCGACCGCCAATCAGTTCCGGCTGTTTCTGCACGCCGGGGCCTACTGGTTGATGTGGGGCTTGCGCGAGTCGATGCCCAAACGCTCGATCTGGCGCGGCGCGCAGTTCGACACGTTGAGGCTACGCCTCGTCAAGATCGCCGCGCGCGTCGTCGAGATGAAAACGATGATCAGGATACACCTGCCGACATCGTGTCCAGCTCAGAATATTCGTAACTGCCCAGGTTCTCTGGCGGGGTTACGACAGGCGCAGGGATTTTGCGAGGTTTTCGGGGTCGGCGGTCAGGGCTTCGATGATTTTCCAGCCCTGCTTTTTGGCTGTAGCAATGAAGGAGCGGGTCGTGGCGAAGTCGCTCGCGCCGTCCAATGAGCGGAAGCCGCCGGAGATTTTTTGACGCAGCTTCATCATGCGGCCGTCGCGCTCGGCCTCGTTGTTGGTGAACGGAACGGTTGGATCGTGCAGGAAGCGCAAGGTGTCCTCTTTGCGCGTCGAGAACCGCAGCAGCAGATTGTGTCCGGCGCGGCGCGGCGTGCGTCCGCGACGTTTTTGGCTTCCCTTCGTCGCCTAGCACGGCTGGGCCTCATGGAAGGCGAGGCCCTCGGCGACAATCGCGTCGTAACGGCGTTCGAAACATTGGATCAGGCGAGGGTTCAACGGAAGCTTGCGTTCTCTCGCAAGATTGGCGGCGTGACAGGCGCGGCGCAGCAGGCGCTGCATCTTGCCGGCCCAATCCTCCTTCTCGATTTCGACCAGCGCCTTCAATTCGCGAAGATGATGGGCGTTGCACAGCGCGTGCTTCACGCCCTCCATCGTATAATATGGCTTCCAGTGATCGTGAACGATGACGCCGACGACGCGGACGGTTTCGGACAAGAGACTGCCGCGCTTGGCGCAGACGCGGTAGAAGGTCAGCAGCACGGTGCAGGCCACATGCAGCCATTGCGTCTTTCCGCCGATGCGAAAGCCGGTCTCGTCCATGTGCTTGACCTTTGCTCCGGCGACGTGATCGCGGATCGTCTCGACCAGGCCGGCCAGGCGCGTGGCGCAGACGCCGCTCATGGCGGCGATGGTCGCCGCGGAAAGCGTCACGCCGAAGAGATCGGCCATGAGCGCGACGAGGCGCGCCTCGGGCAACAGCTGAAAGTGCAGCAGATAGACGACGAAGGCGGCGATCCTGGCGCCATATTGCACTGGCGCGTTGACGCCTTCGGGGAAGGCCGCGCGCGTCGTGGCGCCGCAGGCGGCGCAGCAGCAACTGTGCGCGCGGTGTTCGGTGACGATCAGCGGCGATGCGTCCCCGAGCAAGCCCAAATGGAAAAAAATCACACGAAAACGCTGTCCACCGCAGCGAAACCGCCGGAGCGATGCATAATTACGGTTAGCATGTTCCCGCTTTCGATAGTTCGACGAATTCGGGAATCTTTGAGAGCACTTCGAGAAGCTCGTCCGTCTTATAATATAACGAGGTTTCTTCCGGCGGGAAACGCCAACCAGTCATCCGGCTCGCTCTGTCCGCGAACCTGCGAAACGACCCGTCGGCGGCAAATGCGCGTTGGCCTAAGTCTCCAATGGAAATCCGCTTAGCGACGGGCTCCAATGCTTGCGAGAGTACGCGCAGTAGCTGGGGGCCGCAAGGTCCCTCCAGCGCTTGCCGCAAGGCGCCATGCGTTGGCGGCGCTACGCCGGGCTGCGAGATGCCGCCGATAACGTTCAGCGCCCGCCGCACCTCGGTTATCACTCTGGACGGAGAGGCGTTCGCGACGAGTGCCGTCGGGAAGCCCTGGCACTCGGGCAGCCCGAGCTCCTGCTCGAGGAGGTCCCCGAAGAGCTTGCGCGGATGCCCCAGCGCAGCGTCGAAATTTCTGACTGAGACTCGGTTCGACCCGAACAGTTCGATCAGCATTTCGACATAGAGAAGCGGCCCGACGATGGGCGTCGCTGGCTCAAAATCCAGGCTCGCACGCAGGAACTCGTCGAACTCGCCCTGGTGTCCCCAGGAGACTTTCGCCGCCCAGCAAGAGTAAATGAAGCTGATCCCGTTGCGAACATAAAGAATAAAGCGATCAATCGGCTCAACCGCGGCGGCGAGACCCCGGATCTCGCTCTCATCGAACGTCGAGAAAATCTCTGAGGAAATGAGGCGGCAGGCATGCATCGAGCATGCGGAGGGTGGGACATTCGCGGGCGCGCCCACGCGGGCGCCGATTGCGTCGGCAAACGCCTCGCGCTCCGGCAGGAACAAATCGTTCGGTCCACCGCTCCCGCGAGGGGAGCAGAGCTTGCAAGCAAGCTCGTGCTGAGCCGGCATGACCCCGCAGTGCTCGACCGGATAGACCAAGCCGTGCTGATCAAGCCATGTCCTGGTCGCCGCTAGCCCCTGTTGGAGGGTCGTGGTTCCTGTTTTGTGAAACCCAGCGTGCACAATCGTTTTTGTAATCACATCACGGCCTACAAATTTGGCAATGTGGCGTCCGGCGTTACCTCTCCCTGCGCCAGCAGGGCCGAGTGGGCGATCCAGCGCAAAGCCTGCTGCGGCGGCGTCCCGAAAAGGGGGAGCGCGCGGCTTGGAGCCTCGAATGGGCGGCCTCTAAGGCTCTCATATTCAGCGTGAAAGGCTTCCTGCGGCGGGTTGAGCGAATTGGTGGCGATGCCGCCATGCACCTGATGGAAGGTGGCCTCTCCCAAAAGCATGACGACGGAAAACGAAGGGTCCGCGCAAAGTCGCGCCCAGACGTCCAAATTGACGAGCCCGCCGCCGGGCGTCACAAAGCGTTCGTCGTAGCCACCGATCTCGAGCCAATGCCGGCCCGTAAGGAAGAGCGCGTTCGTTTCGGCGGGGCATCCGAACCAACCGCAACGCGAAGAGCCTGCCAAGGCGGCTATGTCGAAAAGGCGATAACCGTCCTCCTCCCACCTGCAGGCGCTCAGCAGCGCGTCCTCGGCCTCTCGATCGTAACCCTCGCGCACGCTTTCCATCTGCACCCTTGGCCCCAGGTGAAACGCCAGCGTGCCGATTGCCGGCCGCGAGCTGAGGCGCGCAGCGGCGAGCGCATTCGCCAATATGCCCGGACTGGCGATGCGTGCGCCGTCGATGAAGACGCCGACCAGATCTCCGCGCGCGAGTTTCAACCCTTTGTTGATGGCTGGCGCCGGCGACGGGGTTGGGTTCTCCATGTGACAAAAAACAAGATTTGGGAGCAGACGCCGGCACGCGTCCTCGTCGATCGGCTCGGTCGAGCCATTTTCGATGACGAGAACCTCGTAATCGTCGGCGCGCATCCCGCGTTGCATCCCGGGAGAGAGGCTCAGGACGGTTCGTGGCAGCTCGCGAGCCATGTTATAGCTGATCAAAACGACTGAAAGTCGCATGGGTCACATTTCTCCGCCATGGGGGGGCGAAAGGTCCTCGCAGGCCATACAGATCGCTCGCAACGCCCCGACAATCCGAGGCGCGCTCGAGCCATTCGACCGCGCGGCGCGCAATACGCCGCAAATCGCCGCGAGAAGTTCGGGCGAGCCGCTGGAGGCGCCCTTGCGCGCGAGCACTTCCGGCGGAGGAGCTGTGTCCGCCGTCGAGTAGGCGCGGACGATCGGATTGTAGCGGTCCCACAACGTTCGGTTGCTTTTGTCCAGACCACAGACGAGAAGCAGGCCGGCTGGCGAAGCGTCTATGGGCAAAAGAAACAAATCGGGGCGATTCTCGCGCAGGCACTGATGGAGCTTCCACACATCGCCGGTCCAAACCCGGGTCCGCCTTTCTCGTTCGCTTTGCGCAGGATGATTAGGGAAAATATCGTCGAAGACGACGAGCGCGTCCGGCTGCGCGAGCCGTTCGACATGCATGAAGTCGCGCAACGCGTATTCAAACAAATGCATTCCATCCACGAAGACAAGATCGGGGCTCTGCCGCAGCCATTGCTCGTGCGGGCCGGAGAAGAATTCGTCGCTCGTCATTGTGACGACTTGTGTCGTCGAGGGGAGCTCGACCGTTATCTCCGGCAGGGAATCGACGCCAATCGCTGGAGCATTGGCGAGCGCCAAGCTGCGGCCATGACGAACGCCGATCTCCAGATAAAACGATGGAGCGAGCGCATTGTGAATGTCGGATAAAATATCGCAATAGGATCGCTTTCCCCTTGTGACCTCCTCCTCGGGGGCGCTCCCAAAGTCCCGACTGACGCGCTCAGCTCCAACCGGCGTCGGAAGCTCCAACCGAGCCGGCGTTGGCGCGTCTCCGCGCCGAAACACGCCGACGAGATCGCACCACGGGCCGCGCTCGTCGCGCCAGACGTCGATCAGCTGGCATTTCGCGTGTCTGGCCAGGGCATGAAAAGCATCAGGATAGAAGCGATAGCAATCTACCGGATAGCGATGAATCGGACCCGCCGAGGGCGCTATCAAAAATATGTACCCTTCAGGCTTCACCACCCGCGCCATTTCGCCGAAAGCCAGCCAAAAGAATTCGCAATGCTCCAGCATCTGGCCTGAAATAACGATGTCTATCGAAGCGTCATTTACTGGAAGGGCGTAAGGATCCTGCAGCACGATCTCCACGCCCGGGCCTGGCGCCATGTCGGCACAGAGATAATTGAATTTCGGCGGTTGAAAAATGTCGCGATAGGTTCCGTTCAGGTCGGCTCCTCCAAGGTCGAGGACCGTCGTCGAGCCGGCAGCTTCCAGTGGCCCTCCCATGATGAAACGCCGATAGCACAGGCGCATATTTTCTAGCGAGCTCGCGTGCATGGACACCTTCCGTGGAGAGCTTCCTTCGCCGCCAATTGTTCGGCCGCTTCGAGCGGCGTGCGATTAATGGCGATTGTCCGCGCGTCACCGTAACTGCGTGCGATCGAAGAAGCGCTTACAGACGCCGAGCAAGGCTTGGTTCAAACCTTCCAATCCCTGTCGAGACGCTTTAGGCACGCCGGATTGGTTTATGATTTTACCTGAGAGCACGATTACACCTTTGGGCGTGGTTGCGTCTACAGCTTCAGACACTTTTTCTGCTGCATTTTGTGCCTTCCCTGCGATCGCTAGATTGTTCAACTCCGCAACTGTATCGTTGTACATACCCTGGTATGCAATCCTATTGTGATTCAATATGGCCCTTTTGCGAGGCGGCAACGCTTTGATCTGCGCCTTCGTGAGGCGAGATATGGCATTGAGTCCAGCCAACGCTTGATTCTGTTTATTTAACGCCCTTTTTATTTTCTCAGTCGTAGAAAAGGGCAAATAGCGTGAAAGAAACTCGTTGGAGTATTCAATACTTTTTTCCGCCCACTCGGGCAAAAGCCCGAATGGATCGCTGAAAGATACCGGGTTATTGTTGACATAAGCATAAGTGTTGATGCCGCCTCCGAGCCCGATTGGATCACTCTCCACATAGCGCCCGTTCTTCGGGTCGAAGTCGCGGAGCATATTATAGTCGAGGCCGCTCTCTGCATCCTGAAATTGACCGGGAAATAGCAGGCGGTTGGTGAGAGCGCCCGTCGGCGCGCCATTGCCGAACGGGTCATGGTCCCAAAACCAGACCATTTGACCCGCAGCATTCGTGATCAGATGCGGCGCCCCGAGATGGTCGGGCGCTACATAGAAGACACCGCTCGGCTGGATGAGAGCCACAAGCAGATCGTCAAGCCAGACCATCTCGGTTTGCAAGCTGCCATCGGCATTATACTTACCGAGGGTTTGACCGTCTTCGTCGTAATTGAACAGCACGGCCGTACCGGACATGGCCGGATCGGTTTTTTCCACGCGCTGCTCGAGACCATTATAGCCATAGACCGTGGTCAATGCGCCCACCGTCACTTGCGCGAGGCGATTGCGAGCGCTGAAGGAGAAGGCGTAATCGGCAGCCGGCGTCGCATGAGTGAGGAGATTGCCGTTCGCATCATAGCTGAAGTTTTCCGTGGTGCTGCCCGAAATGCTCGCGAGCTGATTGCTCGCCGCCGCATAATGGAGGCTGAGCGATGCGGTGCTTGCGCTATCGGAAAAACTGGTGCGATTGCCGTTCGGATCATAGGCATAGGCTTGCGATGTCGGGTTGCCCGCATAAGAGCCTGCGAAAGAAATCAGGCGATCGAGCGCATCATAGCCGAAACTCTTCAGGGCAAGCCCCGTTTCCGTGATGCCGGTGACGCGGCTGGCCGCATCGTAGCCGAGCGTAATATTGTCATTGGCCGGTAGATAAAGATTGGCGATACGATTGTCCTGATCGAAGCTGCGGCTGAATACGACGCCATTGGCCGACGTCCAGGAGGTGACCGGTCCCAGGGCGCGATAGGTTAGGCCCGTGATGAGATTGCTCGTCGTCATGCCGTCTGCAGCTTGATACATAACGCCACTCACCCGCCCATCGATATCATACGAGTAAAACAGCGCCACACCGGAAGGATAAGTGAGGCTGATACGCTGCCCTGTCGTCGTATTGAAGCTTTGGCGCGTCGTCAAAGTCGTGCCGCCGACGGTCAACTGCTTTTGGATCGCTTGGCCATGGATATTGTAGCTCCAGGTCGTCGCGCTCACGGAGTCGCTCATGGCGGTGAGCTGGCCGATATTTGCGCCGCCGCCCTGATCATAAGAATAGTTCATCACTGAACCATTGGCCAAGGTCCGACTGATCAGCCGGTTCAAGGCGTCATAGGCAAAAGTTGTGGTTTTTCCTCGCGCATCGGTTGAGCTCAGCAGATTGCCGGCGGCGTCGAAAGTCTGACTCGAGGCGCCGCTGTCTGGGCTCGTCATCGCCGCCACGTCGTCGAGCCCGTCATAGCTGTAGGCGGTTGTGAGCCCGCGCGGATCTTGCACGCCGATCAACCGGCTTTTCAGGTCATATATGAATGACGTGATCCCGCCGAGGGGATCGGTCTCTTGAATTTGCCGGTTTAGGGAGTTGTAGAGCGCGGTCGTCTGATTCCCGAGCGGATCAGTGACGGCGGTGAGATTGCTGTTTTGATCGTAGGCGAAGCTCGTCGTCTGGCTCAACGCGCCGATCGACTGGCTCACTCGATTGACTAGGTCGTAAGCATAGGAATGCGTCGACTTCAAAATATTGGCCGCATTGAGAACCTGCACGGTCGTGATATTGCTCGTAGGGTCATAAGCATAGGTAATATAATTGCCGAGGGTATCAGTCACCTTGGTCACACGATGCGCGGCATCATAAGTGAAGGTGAGGAAGCTGCCGTCGGGCCGTGTTAATTTTATCAATTGTCCAGCCGGATCATAAGCAAAGGTCGTGATCCAGGACGCTTCGGTCTTAGATGTCACTTGGCTGCGGAAATTATAGGTCAATGTCGTGACGAGCCCGTTTGGGCTCTGGATGCTGAGCGGACGCCCGTTGGCGTCGTAGCTGGTGATGTTGGTGACCTGGCCGAGCGGATTCACGATCGACGCCAGATTGCCTTTGGCGTCGTACGTGTAGGTGGTCACGGCGCCGCGCGGATCCTTGGCGCTGAGCGCTTGGCCGAACGCATTATACGTATAGGTCCATGTGCTCGTCGGAGTGTTTGGCGCAGCGAGCGTCTTGGTCAAAAGATTGCCCTTGGCGTCATAGGTGAAGGATGTGACTAGGCTCTGCTGCGTGACCGTGGTCGGCAAATGGAAATTCGACAACCAGGCGGTCGTCACGCTCGTCGCCTGTGTCGTGCCATAGCCCAATGTGCGGGCGACCTGATTGCCGCGCTTGTCATTGGCGTAGGTCGTGACATTGCCGTTCCAGTCGGTCAGGCTTGCGAGAAAACCGTTGGCGTCATAAGTGAATGCTCTGCCGCCGGCGATCTGCACCGGCGCGCCCGACAGGGAGACCGGCTTCACGACGTTGAAGAGGGTTGTGAAGTTGTAACTATAGGAATTGCCGCGAGCGTCGGTTACTGTCGCGCTATTGGCGCCATAGGCGACACTCGTCAGATCCGCGCCGCCGGCATGCTGACTCGAGACCGCACGGCCCGACGCATCATAGTTCCAGGTAGAAAATCGATTGCCGTCCTCGTCGACAACGCCAGTCAGAAAATTCGGATAGTTACTGTTCTCATAGACATAATGGCGAACGGAATTGTCGGGATGCGTCACCGAAAGCAGATTGCCGAAAGCATCGTAAGCATAGCTATAAACGCCGCCATCCGGGACAGCCAGAGTTGCGAGGCGCGGGTTGCCGTCGGGGGCGATCGCGTAGGTGAAGGCCAGCGTATGGCCGAAAGGCCCCGTCACCTTGGTCAGCTGATTGGCGGCGTTATAGGCGAGCGCGGTCGTCAAGCCTGCGCGCGAGGTCACCGACAAAAGCTGGCCCGAAGGCGAATAGGTTTCGATCGAATCAAAGACCGTGGTGAGCTTATAAGACGTGATCATCCCGTTCGTGAGCACCGCCGCAAGAACGCTCTCAACGTCTGGATCGGCGGTGTAGACACCGTTGCTCAGAGTGAACACATCCTGACGCCCATCGGAGCGTGTAACGGTCACTGTCGAGCCCGAGACGCTCAAATTCCGAAACCATTCGCTGCGCCATCGGGCGCCGATCGGCGAAGATGTCGTATCCTGGCTATTGTAATAGCGCGTGAAGTTCAAGCCGGTGCTGGCCGCGCCGGTAAAGTCCACCTCGACCTGAAATTTGTTGCCATTCGCCACATTGATCGGATTGCCGCAGCTAGTGTTCGGTATCGGCGTAAGGAGGCTGCCGCTCACCGAGGTGACAGCGGGATCGGCGGGTGAACTCGGTTGATCTTCCGGCTCCATGGACGTGCAGTCGTCTCCCCACATCTTCGCCGAAAGCGCGAAAGTCGGGCCGCTCCAAGTGCCGGGGACGTTGGATTGATAAACGCAAGTAGCCTGACCGGAGCCACTAGAGGGGGGAATGACGAGGACGAATTGGTCGAAACCCGAAGCCGGAGATGCTATGAACTGGCTCTGTATCGCATGGACCCCATAGCACCCGCCGCCGAAAATGGTTATCGTGCAGCTGCCGTCGGCAGGGGGAGGCGCGTTGCATTGCAGCATTGAATTGGTGACAGCCTGCGTTTGCGGATTGACCTGCCAAGGCCCAACATTATTGATTGGCTCCGAATAGCCGTTAACACTGCATGTTCCGGTATTTGCGCTCGGCGTAAAAACAAGGGTGACGTTGCCCACACTCATCGGACAAGACGTCCCGGAACTTTGATCTTGCACAAAACTGAGCGCCGATCCGGTATAGTTATATTTATAGGTCTGCGCCTGCGCCGCTGCGGCGAGCACGAATGCGCCTACGACCGAAAGCAGACCAGCGCAACATTTCGAATGCGACAGCCGTTTCATCACTCCGCCCCCCGTGACAGGCAAAATAGTAAATAATCAGGTATTCGCCGGATAGGCAACCGGGTGAGTGGAAATTCAGCAATTCTAAATCCCCTCCCTCGGAAAGTTAGCCAGCGATCTGTTTTTCGATTTCGGGAGGAGGTTTGGAGTGATGACCGGGTTCGCCGGATAGGTCCGGGTTCGGATGCAACTTTCCCCCAATTTGCGGCCTTTGATCAGGCGCAGCCGTCTCAGAAACGCTCGCCAGAACGCAGGATCGCAAACGGCCGACCTGGGCCAGCCTTCCGGCAAGCGAAATCGCAAAATTGCCGGTCATCTGGACGCGGGTCTCCCCTCGTTTGGTTGGAACTCATAACACGCGAACGTCCTACGCCGTGTACGCCAAGAGCGAACACAGACTGTCGAAACATGCCGACGAGAGCGTGGCGGCCGTTTTTGCCGGTGCGGGCGTCGGCCAAAGCCTCGCTCGCCATCTCCGTCAGTCCGAGCGCGCCGTCGAGTTCTCGATAGGCGAACAAGCGTAAGCGGTGCGACCGTCCCCGCGCTTTGAGGCTGGGTTATGAGCCGCGTTTGAAGCGTGAAGGCATCCAAAACTGACGCATGCCTTCAACGGCAGCGGGAATGTCGCGCCATGGGGCTCGGCTTAGAGAGGATGAGGCCGGACCGCGCGGTGAGGAAGCGATAACTGGCTTGCCGTCTTCGGCGACACAGTTGGAAAGAATTGGCAGCAGCAGGACGTGCTCGGCCCCATTCGGCGAGAGCAATTTTGACCAGGCCATCACCCGAAGCTTCATGACGGTGTAGAAGCCCATGCACCAGGGCCGTATGTCGATTTCGCCAGCTGCCGTTCGCGCGAAAAGCGGCTCGAAGCTCTCCGGCTGCGTCGATAGCGTTTCGGAGATCGCATTGTGCCGCATCAGTGTGGCCGCGATCGCCGAGAACTCCTCCGTATCGTGATTGAAGGCGTCCGGATCGACGCCCAGCAGCGGACATACCCAATCTTCGGGAGGCATCGAGACCGGCCCAGCGACGACGGCGGCGACGGCGCCGTCGAGCATGGAAAGCGAGGTCGCCTTTGGGTGACGCAGCGTCGCCGATTGGACCCGCGTGTTCAGCCAATGTCCGAGCTTCTCGAAGGACATCGCGTAACCGGCCATCGTCTTTTCGGGTTTGCGCGCCCCTCGCGCCTTTTGCGGCTTTTGTCTTGTCATGCCGCAGCTTTCTCAGCCTCGCGCGCAGCTTTCCAGTTCCATACCAGGAGCTCGTGGAGCTGATTGTTCTTCGTGGCGCCGCTGACCATGCGTTCGAGGACATCCGCGAGATAGGCTTCGGGATCGACGCCGTTCAACTTCGCCGTATTAAGAAGCGAAGCCAGGATGGCCCAGGTTTCTTCCCCGCCTTCGTCACCGCTGAATAAACTATTCTTTTTGCCGATGCCGATAGGTCGGATCGATCTCTCCACGGTGTTTGTATCTGGCTCCAGCCGCCCGTCGCTCAAGAACGCCGTCATCCCGTCCCAGCGTTCGATCATATAGTCAATCGCCTTGATCAGCGTCGACTGGCGGGAGACGCCGTCCTTCACCGCTTCGAGACGAGCCCTCAAGGTCTCCATCAGCGGTTTCGTTTCCACCTGCCGCACCGCGCGGCGCTGATCGGCGCTCAGCCCGCGTATGCGGTCCTCGATCGCATAGACGGCGCCGATGCGTTCGATGACCTCCTTGGCGAAGGGCGAGTTCGTCGTCTTGTGGACCTTCACAAAGTTGCGGCGCGCATGAACGAGGCAATACGCCAAACGGATCTTGCCCGACGTCTCGCTCCCGCCCGCCAGCGACGTATAGGCGGCGTAGCCGTCGACTTGCAGCACGCCCTCGAAGCCGGCCAACTGTCCCGCAATCTCCTTCTTGCCTCGACCGCCTGCAAACACATAGGCGACCGCCGGTGGCGCGGGCCCTTTCCAGGATCGGTCGTCCGTCGCATGCGCCCAAAATTGGCAGGTGCGCGTTCGCCCCCGGCCCGGGTCCAGCACCGGCATCGGCGTCTCGTCGCAGAACAGCCTTTCGTAGCTGTGCATCGTTTTCAACTGCAACTCATAAAGGCCCTTGGCGACCGATGCCGCGCTCTTCATCCAGCGCGAGAGCGTCTGCCGATCGATGACCAGGCCCCAGCCGGCGAAAATCTGAGATTGACGATAGAGCGTCGACTGCCACGCATATTTCGCCGCGGCGATATACGCGATCAGCGCCGTGGTCGCCATGCCGCCCTCGACGAGCCGCGCCGGCGCTTTCGCCTGGACGATCGGCCCCGCACAGGCGCGGCACGCGTATTTGGGGCGGATTGTCCGCACGACGCGCAACTGCGCCGGAGCCCGATCGAGCGCCTCGGCGACGTCTTCCCCGATCCGGCGCATTTGCGTCGCGCAACACGGGCAGAGCGTCGAAGGCGGTTCGATCACTTGCTCGCAGCGGGGCAGATGCGCTGGCAGCGCCCCGATGTTCCGCTGGGCCTTGGCGCGTTTCTTCTTGGCTGGGCGCGACGCCATATCGTCGTCATTGGCCGCAGCCGGCGCAACAGAGTCTTCGCCTCCCACGCCGAAAGCCAGTTGCTCCGCGCATATGACCGCCGCGCGTTCCGAGCGCGCTCCGAAAATCAGCGTCTTCAGCGACGCGACTTCCGCGCGAAGGGCATCATTCTCCCCTTGCAACGCGAGCACTATTTCAGTGAGCGCGGCAGGATCTCGAGAAAGGTCTTCAGGTCGAAGCAGCACAAAACAAAGCTAACCCAATTCGCGCTGAATCGCCAGTAAAACCTAGCGTTTTACGCCACAATTGTCGGACGTTTCACAGGTCGCTGCTCAATCCGGCGCCATTCGCTCAGCCCGTCAAACAGCATCGCAAATTGCGTCGGCGTCAATCGCATCGCGCCTGCCTGGATCGGCGGCCAGGTAAAGCGGCCTTCTTCGAGCCATTTGGTCGTCAGAATCATTCCGCTTCCGTCGAAGATCAAAAACTTCAATCTGTCTGCGCGTTTCGACCGGAAGACAAAGACGTCCCCACCGTACGGGTTCCCCTTCAAACCATCCGCCACCAATGCGACGAGTCCATGGACGCCTTTGCGGAAGTCAACGGGCGTCGTCGCCACGAACACACGCGCTTCCGATCCAAACGAGATCACCGCGTTGATCTCAGGGCGACGACGACGTTCCTCAGTGTCGCAACATCGGCGCCCGCCGGCACGCGCACCCGCGCGTCCGCGATGTCTATTTCGATCCTGGCGTTCGCCGCGGCGGCCTTCAGGCCCTCGACGACCGCGACAGCGGCCGGCCTCTCGATCTGCACCTGCGCAAACATAGGCGCGCCATGCGACGCCTCACGCGCCTGACGCCGCCACACCGTCAGCGATCCGCGGCTTACACCGTTGCGCCGCGCGACCTCGGAGATGTTGGCGTCCGGAACCGCGCTCTCGGCTACAATCCGCGCCTTTTCCTCATCGCTCCAATCGCGTCGGCGCCGTGCGCCCGTGATCACCTCGACCCGTCGATACGAGTCGGAAGCATGCCTGGCTTGATGCATGGAATTTGTGATCCTCCGAAACCCAAATCGGAGTGTCGCTCATCTCAACATCAGATGCGAGATGGGGCAGCCGTGCCGGTTACGAACAAGCCAGCGTCGGTGGTGACGACCGAGCCACGAAATTGAAGCATCAGGCGTCGGTCGAAATCGAGCCTGAGAGCCTCACCATCGCGGATTCGACCGTTGACTATCTGATCGACGATTTCACGCGGGTAATGAATCCACGTTAAGAGGCCATCCCCGCCTGAACGCAGCGTGATCTAGAATAGACTCCAGAAAATGCGGAAGCCGTGCGGGGGACGCCCCTCGCACGGCAAAATCAGCGGCCATGGCTCTGAACCCAATGCGATCCTGCGCCTATTGCCCTCGGTTGCAGGGTGTGTCGGATTTGGTCCAATTGCTACCAGGCCCGGGCGTCCCGGGCCCCCAAAGCGGCGTTACTGTGCCGACCTTATAAAGCCGCGTTCCATGCACATTCGTCGGGTCTAGTTGCGCATATGCCCAGACCCCAGAACTTGCACTTTTGTCACAGCACCAGAGCTTTGATCTCTGGTCGGTGGCGTTACTGCAATCGATCGGTGCAGCGTATTGTGGCGCCCATGATACTGGACCATCGGTCTTGAGAAATGTGTCGACGCCGGTCGCAATCGTAAACGTATAGTTGTTATCAGCCGTGTCGGTCGCATAGATGGGGCAATCCTCGGGGTGGTTTGCGTTGAGAGCGACGGTTGTAAAATATGGATTTACAGTGCGAGTTCTCGTTGGGTTGCATAGCGCGTATGTCTTCCAGGTCGCAGGATCCTTTGGGCCAGCAGCGGCCAAGGTGACTTGGATAGGTGCGGTGGCCGGTTGCTGATTGTTGCTATTGCCAAGATTCTTCGTGCTTCCGATATCGATGATGATGCCCCCGCCCTCCGCTTGGAGATTGCCTACGGCGTCGTCAACAGAATAGGCATAAGCGCCTGGAATATTCAGGTAAGTACTTCCATGGATGAAATTCACCCAGGGGTTGAATATGTAGGCGTAGTTTCCGGTCAACTTGTTGTAATTTATCTGATCGAATTCGCCCTTTGCTGTCGCATATTTCTTGTAATTGTTGGCTTTGTAGCAGGGGGGAGTTTCCCCCGCGTAGCAGGGTGTGTCTTCAAGCTTGTTTATGTCCGGGCTACAGCCGTGGCCAGGAATCCCGTCAGTCGACTCCGTAAATGGTCCCCATCCGTAGACGTGCGAGAGCATGAGATTGCTACTCGGGTCAAGGGGTCCCGTGTAATATGTTCCCGTGCATTGTCCTGCGGCAAAAAGCCGTTGGTATTTTGCATAATTTAGGTTCATCAACGTCGTTATGTCCTTGACGGCGGTGCAGAAAGCTCCTGTGTCATTGGGGCACTTCGTCACCGCGTTCACCCAAGACTGGCGCAGCTTTTCAATGGGCGGCCACAACGTGCCGGGCCAGCTCGGCGCCGGGGTCAGGTCCGGGGGCGCGCCCACGCCGTTCAATCGCGAGAAGATTTCAAGCGGGGACGGCAGTTTATTTAAAATATCTGTGTCACCGTTGGCGAAGGTGCGAACGAATTGCGGCCAGCCTTGAGTATCTGGGGCAGCTAAAAAGGCTTGCAAGCTGCTTACGAACGCGTTGATGCCCTGCGGCGTGCCTACATAACCAGTTTGGTCATTGTCGTAGACGCCCATCGCGGCCGGCGAAAAGGCTAGGTTGACATAACTCACATCGAAATCGACGTTCCTAGTATCGAGAACATTAGGCGGCTGCGTTTTTGGATTGAATCCTGGTTGGCCGGTTATGTCTTGACGAGCTCCCAAAGTATATTCGAGCAGCTGACTTGGGTCCGATTTTGGCAAATCGGCAGTGTCGCTATAAAAGTTCAACACGCACGGTTGAGAGCCTTTGCACTGCGGCACAATCGCGCCCGAAGGGACGTTGGTAAGATTGAGCAGGACTTGATTCGGCCGCGGTAGGGGGGTTACCGGCGGATTGACGATATTCTGGTCCTCTTGGAGTTCTCGTCGCGGCGTTGCGTCAACTGAGCGGAAAAGCTGAATCGTGCCGCCCTGCCACCAGTCGATGAACTGCTTTTGTCCCGTCGGGTTGATGCCATCGGTTTTGGGATAAGTGCGGTTGTCGGCGACGAGCTTAGTGTAAAGGGGAAGCGTTAAGCAGAGGTAGTCACCTGGCTTTATGCCTTTGTTCGGATTGATATAGATCCGGTAAACCAAGTCTCTGGGGAATGGATATTGACCCGTATCGATCATTGATTTCGTCAGAAAAGGGAAAGACATTTGCATCCAGACGTCGACGGGGCCCCTTCCCATCGTCAATACGGGAAAAATATATCTGGCTGTGTCGTTGTATATTTTGATTCTCATAAGCGGGTTGATGCCGTTCACTGTCGTGCCCGGCGTTACTGAATCGCACTGCGGGTCATCTGGCAGCGGCGTCTGCGCCGATGCGTCGGCAACGAAGAACAGCGCCGAAAAACAACAAGCAATCATCAACCAGACAAGGGTCGCAAGGGGTTTTGGTTTTCTCGAACGCATATCTATGAGCCCTCCTATAATCCGGGATTCGCCAGATCTGCCCCGGTCCGGACGCAATTTTGCCCCAATTTTCCGGCTTCCACAAGGCCGCGGCAGGCCGATGTTGCTAGCACATGAAGTGACGTGAGTTCGTAGCTCGTGAAGTGGCGTGTTTTCTGGGTTCCTGGGAGGAGCTCGGATGGACGTGGCGCGGATTCGCGAGGGCATACGGAAGATGCGTTTTTCTTGCGTTTTTGACCGCTGGGAGGCCGGGGAGATCGGCCAGGAGGCGGCGGCGGAGCTGCTGGGAATGAGCGTGCGCTCGTTTCAACGCTGGAAGGATCGTTACGAGGCGTCCGGGGAAGCAGGACTTGTCGATCGTCGCGGCGGTCCGTCGCCGCGGCGGGCGCCACAGGAGGAGCTGGAGCGGATGCTCGGGCTCTATCGCGACAAATACGCCGACTTCACGGTCAAGCATTTCCACGAGCAGCTGACCCAGCGTCACGGCTACAAGCTGGGCTACACGGTGACGAAGCTGAGCCTGCAACGGGCCGGGCTGCTCAAAGCCGCGCCGAAGCGCTCGGCGCACCGCAAGAAGCGGCCGCGGCGGCCGATGCGCGGAATGATGCTGCATCAGGACGGATCGCGGCACGTCTGGATCGAGGGACTGCCGGCGCTCGACCTGATCGTCACGATGGACGACGCGACGAGCGAGGTCTACTCGATGTTCCTCGTCGCCGAGGAAGGCACGGCGTCGACCTTCCAGGCGCTGCGCGAGGCAGTCGGCGAGCGCGGCCTGTTCTGCGCGCTCTATAGGGACTGTCAGGAATCTTGTGTGCCGGGCCATAGTAGCACCGCTGGAGGCGGACTATGGCGATCAAGAAGGACACACTGGACCAACTTCTTTCGGGGCGCGATCCGAAGGACGTATTTTCCAAGGACGGGCTTTTCGACGAGCTGAAAAAAGCTCTGGCCGAACGTGTTCTCAACGCCGAGCTGGACGATCATCTTGAAGGCGAGGCTGCGGCGGGCAAAGCCAATCACCGCAACGGCTATTCGAAGAAGACCGTACTGACCGAGACGTCGAAAATCGACATTAAGGTTCCGCGCGACCGGGAGGGGAGCTTCGATCCGAAGCTGATCGCGCGCTATCAGCGGCGTTTTCCGGGCTTCGACGAGAAGATCGTGTCGATGTATGCGCGCGGCATGACGGTGCGCGAGATCCAGGGGCATCTGCTTGAACTTTATGGACTTGAGGTCTCGCCGGACCTGATCTCGACGGTCACCGACGCGGTTCTGGAGACGGTCGCCGAATGGCAAAATCGTCCGCTCGAGGCAATGTATCCCCTGGTTTTCTTCGACGCGCTGCGCGTCAAAATCCGTGACGAAGGCCTGGTGCGCAACAAGGCGGTTTATGTCGCGCTGGGCGTCACGCCGGACGGAACCAAGGACATTCTGGGCCTTTGGATCGAAACCTCGGAAGGCGCCAAATTCTGGCTGCGGGTGATGAACGAGCTGAAAAACCGCGGCGTCGAGGATGTGCTTATCGCCGTCGTCGACGGCTTGAAGGGCTTTCCGGAGGCGATCAACGCGGTTTTCCCACAGACGGTCGTGCAGACCTGCATCGTCCATCTCATTAGAAACGCGATGGACTTCGCCTCGTGGAAAGACCGCAGGGCTATCGCCGCCGAACTGAAGAAAATCTACCGGGCGAAAGACGCCGACGCCGGCAAAGAGGCCCTTGACGCTTTCGATGCCGGTCCTTGGGGCAGGAAATATCCCTCGATCGCCCAGAGCTGGCGGCGAAACTGGGAACAGGTCATTCCCTTTTTCGCCTTTCCCGAGGCGGTGCGCCGGATCATCTACACCACGAACGCCATAGAATCCTTGAATGCAAAACTGCGGCGCGCCGTGCGGACGCGCGGACATTTTCCAACCGACGACGCCGCGATGAAACTGCTGTATCTCGTCTTGCGCCAAGTCGCGGGAGAATGGAAAATGCCGCCGCGCGAATGGTGCGAGGCCAAAACCCAATTCGCCATCATGTTCGACGAAAGGTTCGTCACAGCGTGATGGTCAACCCGGCCCCCACACAAAATTTCGGACACTCCCCGCTCTATACCGATCGCGGCAGCCACTATTTCCACACGCCCGAGGCGGGCGGCAAAGTCTCGCGCACGCAATTGACCCAGGTCGGGCGGGCCCTGGCGCATCTCGGGATCGAGCACATCGCCGCCTGTTAGCGGCGGTGAAAATCCGCGCATAGATGGCGCGGTTGGTCTGGGTCCACGACGGCTTGCGGGGTGACGGCGCTTTGGCGGGCACGGTTCGGCAATTACGGGCTGGATATTTCGATTTGGCGCGAGGCGCGGCGGGAGCACGCCAAACGGCGTGAACGGATTCTCATCGTGATTGACGCGCGTGACGGAGTCGTCCCTCCGCGCCCAAGATGCTGTCGTGCTCGCGACCGTCAAGGACGCTTCGCGCCGCCACGCGGCGCCCTTCGGGCGTCCTTGACCGCCGCTGCGCGCGCCAGCGTTGCAGCGCTCAGGTCGGGACGACGGGATGGCCGTCTTGATCGAACCACAGGATATTCGGCGGTTCAGAATGATGGTTCGTCGCTGGCGTCACGATTTCCGCCGGCGCCGCCGCATCCCCGTTGATCGCGGAGCAGCGCCTGCATTCGGTCGCCATAGAGCGCCCAGACCTTATCGCGCAGATCGTCGATCAGCTCGAACAAGGCCAGAGCCTGTTCGGGCGTCCAGGTGCGGGGAATATCGATCGAGAGCGGACGAAGATGCGCCGGCAATCTGCTCTGTTTTCTCATGATTTGGCCTCGCGGCGCTGGCGGCTGCGCTGCTCCGCCCGGTCGCGGGCTTCCTTGAGGCGCCAGGAGTCGCCTTCGATGGAGACAATCTCAGCGTGGTGAAGGAGACGGTCGACCAGAGAGACGACGCAGGCCGCGTTGGGAAAAACCTCTCGCCATTCGGCGAACGGACGGTTGGTGGTGACCAGCGTGCTTTTGTTTTGATAGCGGCGCGAGATCAATTCGAACAGCAGATCGGCGTGCCGGTTGGAATAGGAGAGATATCCGACCTCGTCGATCACCAGCAGTTGTGGCCGGGCGTAGTGATGCAGACGGCGGCGCAAGGCGGAGTCGCTGTCCAGCGCGCAGAGATCGCCCAGGAGTTGGCCCGCGCTGGTGAACAGGACAGCATGTCCCTCGATCAGCGTTTGATGAGCGATGTTTTGCGCGATGGTCGACTTGCCGACGCCGTTCGGGCCGACGAGAACGACGTTGGTGGCGTCCTTGAGGAACTCAAGCGTCATCAGCGCGTCAATGGCGGCGCGGTCGCAGCGTTTCGGCCAGTTCCAATCGAAGTCGCAAAGCGGCTTGAAGCGACCGATATGGGCGGCGCGCAGCCGGCGTTCCAAGCCGCGGCGGGCTCGCTCCCGTTCCTCCCAGCCCAGCAGCGTATCGACCCAGGCCTCGCTGGCGATCTCGCTCCAGTGCGCCAGAAGTCCATGCAGATTGAGCGCGCCGGCGCGGGCGCGCCGCGTGTCGGGTTCAGTCATCTTGATCGTCCTTGAGCTGGTCATAGGTTTCGAGCGCGTGCGGCCGCACCGGCGCATCGCGGTCGCGCACATGCGCGGGCAGCGTCATGGCGACGGGTGGGGCGGCGCCTTGTTGTTCGCGGTGACGTTCGAGGGCGAGGCGCACGGCGTTCGGGTGCGGCACATCGCGCTCCAGCGCCTCGAGGATGGCGGCCTGCAATGCGGCGGCGTCGTACCGTTCGAGCAGACGCAGCAGAGCGGCGGTGATGGCGCCGAGATTGGATCCGCGTTCGGCAGCGCGCACGAGCAAGGCTTGGCTGGCCGGCGCGGCCTGGGCGAGGCGATCGTTGGCGCGATGCTGGCGCGCGGCGCGCTTTTCGTCGACCAGCGCCTGGACATGGACGGGTTCTTCGATCCGCGCCCCTTTGTCGTAGCTGCGTGGGTGACAGGCGAGCACCTTCACGCCATCGACGATGCGAACCTCGCGGGGATCGGCGAGTACGGTCAGCACGCGCCGGACGTGAGTGTGCGGCACGGAATAATCGTTCAGGTCGAACCGGACATAGGGCGTCTTGCCCACCGACACCGCGACCTGTTCGAGCAAGGGCGGCGGGGTGTCAGGCAGCGGGAGCAGGCGGGCTCTTTCCTCAACGAACACGTCCCGCACGGTGCGGTGGGGTTCGCCGGGACAGCGCCGGTCGGCGGCGGGGCCAAGGCTCCAGGCCTCTGCCTGGCCATTGAGGTCATCGAGATCGATAAATTCCCGGGCGGCGAAGAAGGCCTCGCGCACGTAACGGATGGCGCGTTCGACACGGCCCTTTTCGTTGCCCCGGGCGATCGCCACGGGGCGCGGTTCGTAGCGATATTGTCCGGCGAAGCCGAGCAAAGTGGGGTGGAAGCGGATCGCGTCGCCGCACCGTTCCAGCACCGCGCTCTTGAGATTGTCGTATAACAAAACGCGCGGCGCGCCGCCCCAGGCGGTGAAGGCCGCGACATGGCCGCGCAGAAAGTTCTCCATCCGGGCGTCCAGAAAGAAGCGCAGAAAAATTTGCCGCGAATGACTGAGCACCATGACGAAGGCCATCAGCGGACGCCGCGCGCGGCCGATCTGGAGATGGCCGAAGTGGCCCCAATCGACTTGTCCCTGTTCGCCCGGCAAGGTGAGCAGACGCAGATAGGCTTCGGCCTTCGGACGCGGCCGATAACAGGCGATGAGGTGGCGGAAGTGGTCGGGACGGCCCGGATAGCCGCGTTCGCGCACCATCCCATACAGACGGCTGGCCGTCAGCGACGGGAATACCTCAAGCGTCTGACGGATAAACGGCAGATAGGCGTCGATCGGCGATTTGCGTGGGGACCCAATCCTCGGCAGACCGGCTTGCGCCAGCACGCGCCGCACCACGTCGTGATGCACGCGCAACTGACGGGAGATCGTGCCGATGGCCCACTTCTCGGCGTGATAATAGCGCAGGATTTGCGCCTCGATATCAGGTGGCGTCACCATGGTCGCGTCCCATCCGGTTGTGTCGCGGCGCGCCGCGACGACCGACGCGGCGGCGCAAAAATCCCTGGCGGACGAGATCGGGACAGCGCCGGCCGCACCAGTGGCAGTGCGAGATCGGTCGCCGGGGTTCGACATCCGAGGTCGTTGCGTCGCTCGCGATCGTCGGCGAGCCGAACGACAGAAAATCACCGGGAGCCGGTGGGGGTGAACCCTGATGCGTCACGTTTTTGCATCGCGCCCGGTATCGGCGCGCGCGCTCGGCATGCGTGAACCGACCTCGGCGGCTGGCTTGGTAACGGGCTCCCGCCGCGCGCTGGCCACGCCGCCGTGCATGAGGGCCGCAATCCCCAGCGCAGTAAATCTGGCCGCGATCGCAACAGCTACAAATCAGCGCCTGGGCACGACACCCAGCGCACAGAAACAACCTCGCCGATCCAGCGTCGTCATGCTCGGATTGGCCGACGCCATGTGGACGAGCGCCCTGCTTTCCGCGATATTGATCGGACATGCGTGCCCGGCACGGTGTGGGGCACGGCGTCGAACAGAACCGCCAAGTCGAGATCGACGCCGTGCTTGTCCTTGAAAAGGCCAAGCTTACCCCAACATCCGCCGTGACGTCAGGACGCCATCACGCGCCGCCGCATCAACCTCAGCCACGCACCATCATCGTCTCGGCAAACCCAAAAGAAGCCGCCAAGCTCGCAACCGCGCCATCTATGCGCGGATTTTCACCGCCATCGACACCGCCTATTCGCCGCAGGCGCGCGGACGCTCCGAGCGGCTGTTCTCCACCTTGCAGAACCGTCTGCCCAAGGAGATGCGGCTCGCCGGGATCACAACCGTCGAGGCGGCCAACGCCTGGCTGAAGAGCCATTACATCGCCGAGCAGAACGCCCGCTTCGCCGTCGCGCCGGAGCAGGAGGGCTCGGCCTTCGTCGCGGACGCGAACGAGGCGTGGCGCGAGATCCTCTGCATCGTCGAGGAGCGGACGGTGGCCGCCGACAACACGGTGGCCTGGAACGGCAAGCGCCTGCAGCTGCCCGAAAGCCGCCTGCGCCCGCACTTCGTGAAGGTGCAGGTGCGCGTGCACGAATATCCCGATGGGACCTGCGCCGTGTTCCTTGGCCCGCACCGACTGGCCGACTACGACGCTGCGGGGAATTGCGTCGTCCCAGCTGCGCAAAAGCCTGGCGCCGCGCTCGGGGCCGTCAAGGACAAGCCCTGTCGGGCGCGCTTGCGCGCGTCCTTGACCGCCCCTGCGCGCGACGCCGGTTCCGCTGCGCAGGCCGGGACGAGGAAACGGCCGCCCAGCCAAACAAGGAAACAGGCCAGCAATACCAAAACCAACGCGGCCTGAACCCGGGAGCGGGCCGTCGACGGCTTCCGGACCGCTCCCATCCTCAATCCGAAGCCGACAGTTCACGCGCTACAAAAACACGACAGCTTGACGCGCTACGGACAGGCCGCGGCAGGCCGAGCGCTCAAGGAGCCCCCCCGCCGCAGCGCTGGGGGGCGGACGGCCGACCTGAGCCGAGCTTCCGACCAGGGAAATCGTAAAATTGCCTGTCATCAAGACGCGCTCGTAAATGTCGGGAAGGCTTATGCCGCTGGCTCCGGTTCGATCAACATATTGTAGGTGATTGGTTTTGCCGCGAGAGCGATGGACAGCAGCGAGCTGAAGGCCGCGTGGCGAGAACGGGCGGCGGTTGAAGCGAAAGACGAACTCGTCGAGGTAGGATTGCAGATGCGGCCTGCGCAGGCCGTGATAGACGCCGAGGCGCCCATGTCTTGAGGTTGGAAAACACGCGGTGGGTCCAGGGCAGCAGGACATGGGCGGCCATGCTCCCGACCACGTGAGGTTCATGGACGACATCGGGAACGCCCGGATAAGCCGCCCAGCCATCGGTTTTGATCGTCGCGCCTTTCTCCACGTGGGCGCCGATGAAACCATGCAGCGACGCGGCGGAGAAGTTGCGGATCGCGGCCAGACGAATACGGCCCGGCCCGCCGTCGCCGATTTCGACCGCGCCCGCGACGAGCATTTTGCCTTGAGCGGAGCGACCGCCGCCGCCGGTGAGCGGGGCGTCCTTACTACGCAAGGGAATTTCCGTTTCGTCGACCTCGACGAGCCCGCCGAGCGGATTGCGGTTTGGATCGCACATGGCCCGGCGTAGCTTGGCGCACAGCAGCCACGCCGACTTATAGGAGCCGAGCGCCAGCTGCTTTTGCAGCTGTAGCGCCGAGACGCCATTGGAGTGCGTGGCCATAAGATAGACGGCCCAAAACCAGACGGTCAGAGGCAGCTTGGAGGCGTGCATGATCGTCCCCGCCGTGACAGAGGTCTGCTTGCCGCAGTTGGCGCACTCATAAGTGAAGCGCTTTCCGCCGTGCGGCCAGCCCTTTTCATGGGCGCAGGCGGGACAACGGAAGCCTGAGGGCCAGCGCGCCTTGTCAAGCCACGCCGCGCAAGCCGCGTCATCGGCGAAACGGCGTTGGAAGTCGAGGAGAGAGGTGGGGAAATCGGCCATCACACGGACCTCGGGGAAAGCAGTGCGTTCGCTATTTGTTCTAACATCCGGGATGGCCCTTACATGGAGCGTTTCGTGTCAAGGGGTGTGCGTGCCGGGCCCCACGATTTAAGTTCAGCGGCAACTGTCCTTACATCCCATGGCGGAGCTCCCATTCCGGCCAAGGCTATTGTCAAGCCCGCAGCCGCCATCGGCGGTGGCCTGAAAGGCCAGGCTTTACAATAGCCCTGGCCGGAATGCCTGAGGGTTCAAATAGGTCCCGCGCCCACGAAGGGCTGGGCAGGCCGGACTGCGGGACCTATTTGAAGCCGGATTGAACGAAGTCGCGTTGGCGTTGGCCACGATCTATGGGCACCCAATGTGCGGGGCCGGATTTAGATGGTGGCATCGCAGATTTTCGGAACCGCGAGGATTAGCAAAGAACTGGTGAAAGGGCGACGACGGTCGATTGCAGCGGGGTTGTGCGCGATTTGCAATGCGGTGAGCGCTCGCGATCTCTGGATGGCGTCATCGAAACGCGCGCCTTGCCGATCGCTTGCGTTCGGCGTGGGAACGCGTCCGTTGAAGTTAGCGCATCTGGACTGACAGCGATCCATTCGCCTCATGAGGTGTCGCACCTTGGCGTCGAGTGCGGCGGCGCCGAAGGACGCGGCCAGGGGCCAAGGTCGACCATGCGGCCGCCGCAGCAAGGGCAGATATCGATCCTCTGGCCGGTAAGGATGGCGTAGCGCTCGCGGTAATCGGCGGGTTCGACGCTCGGAGGCGGTTCGGCAATATTGAGAGCGGCACGGATATCGGCGAGCTTATGGGCGCGGCGGGCGTTGGCGAGAAAGCCCAAATGACGAATGCGCCGAAAGCCCTTGGGCAAGACGTGCATGAGGAAGCGGCGGATGAACTCGTCGGCATCGAGGGTCATCGCCTTGGATTTGTTGTTGGCGCGATAATCTTTCCACCGAAAGCGCACGGCGCCGTCTTCGCAATCGAGCAGCCGGCCATTGGCGATGGCAACGCGATGTGTGTATCGTCCGAGATAATCGAGGACTTGTGGCGCGCCGCCAAACGGGCGCTTGGCGTAGACGACCCATTCGGTGCTGCGCAACGGGGCGAGATATCGCGCGAACGCAGCCGGCTCTTGCAGCGCCGCGAGGTCGCCGAAGAACTTCAGATCACTGGCGTCGAAGGCTATTTTCAGTCGCTCGAGAAACAAGCGACGATAAAGCCGAGAGAGAACATGCACGGGCAGGAAGAAGCTGGGCCGGCAAGCGATCCAGCATCCATCCGGGCCGAGGCCGCCGCCCGGTACGATGCAATGGACATGCGGATGATGCGTGAGAGTCTGCCCCCAAGTGTGCAGGATAGCGATCATGCCAGTCTCGGCGCCAAGATGTTTTGGGTCCGCGGCGATGACGCGGATCGTCTCGGCCGCCGCCTTGAACAGGATGTCGTAGACGAGCGCCTTGTTTTGCAAGGCGATCGCCGCGATCGGCGCCGGAACGGTGAAGACGAGGTGGAAATAAGGAACCGGCAGGAGCTCCGCGCGACGATCGGCGAGCCATTGTGCGCGCGCGAGCCCCTGGCACTTGGGGCAGTGCCGGTTGCGACAGCTATTGTAGGCGACGCGGATCTGCCCGCAGTCCTCGCACTGTTCGGCATGCCCGCCGAGCGCCGCCGTCCGGCACGTCTCGATGGCGGCCATCGCGCGGCGCTGGTCAATAGACAGCCGAGCGCCTTGCGCGGCGCGAAATGCGTCGCCGTGGCGGCGGAAGATATCCGCAACCTCGATCCTCGGGCGCATTTGCGCCGGCTATTCGGGAGCGACCAAATCGCATGAAAGTCGGTCGAAGGGGCTCGACGTGGCGGCGATCAGGTTCGTGGCGACCTGCGCATAGCGCGCCGTCGAAGACAGGTCGGCATGACCGAGCAACGCCTGAATAATGCGAATGTCGACGCCCGCCTCCAGGAGATGGGTGGCAAAACTGTGCCGCAACGTATGCGCCGTAACGGGTTTGCCGATCCTGGCTCGCAGTCGCGCCTTGCGGCAGGCGTCTTGCAAAGCGCCCGTGCTCACATGATCGCCGGGCTCTTGGCCCGGGAACAGCCACAGGCTTGGTCGCGCCCGCCGCCAATAGGCGCGCAGAATCTCGAGGAGGCGCGGCGACAGCATGGCGTATCGCTCCTTGCCGCCTTTGCCCATCTCGACGTGGATCAACATCCGCGTGCTGTCGATCGAGGCGACCTTCAGACGGGTGACTTCCCTGACCCGCAAACCCGCCGCATAAGCGGTCGCCAGCGCGACGCGGTTGCGAAATCCTTCAACCGCTTCCAGGAAGCGCACGACTTCCTCGGCGCTCATGACTGCGGGAAGCTTCTCGGGCTCGCGGCCGAAAACGATCCTCTCGATCGCCTCCTTCTGTCCCAAGGTGACGCCATAGAAGAACCGAAGTGCGCACGTGACTTGGTTGATGTGCCCCCAGGAATGCTTCTGGGCGACGAGATGAAGCTGATAGGCGCGGACCTCCTCCGTCCCGAGCCGCTCTGGGGATGAATTGAAATGGCGGCTGAACCTCGCCACCGCGTAGATGTATGATTGCTGTGTCGCCTGCGACAGGTTGCGGATCGTCATATCTTCGATCATGCGCTGGCGGAGAGGGCTCGTCGTAGCCATCGGGGGCTCCTGGGCTGAGAGGACTTGATGTGACGATCACATCCTCTCAGACAGGAGGCTTCACTTCAGCGACTTCGCCGCCGCTCCCGCGTAGCGGGTTCGTTCAATGACGATTGGAAGCGGATGCACCTCAGTATGGCGGCAACGACATCGATTTCCGGGTAGGGCGACGGTCAATCGGGCATGAGTCAAACTCCGAGGCAGTTTCGGCATCCGAGGTCCGAGCCCATTGCGTGCACGGCCCGTTTCCGAGCGCGCGCAACCTTACATACGGTCGCCGTTCACAACGGCTGCACCAAAATCCCGCTTGCGACGGGCAAGGGCTCGGGCGGGCGAGACCATTCTCATTTTCGGCGTTTTAGGCCATGGGGATTCTCGGTTCGTCCACCCGGATCCGCCAGGACAGATCAGGCCCTGGAAGATTTGAGAAGCTTTTGAGATTTCGTCATCAGGCGGCGTTGAACACTGCCCCTTCGATGACGACGCCAGCGGTGACATATTTCCACAGCGCCACCAGTAGCTTTCGCGCCAAGGCGACGATGATCACCTTCTTCATGCGGCCTGCGTTGCGGCTGACCCGTTCTTTGAACCACAGGGCCAGAGCTGACTTCGGCTGATGGCGCAGCCATAGCCAGGCAAGCTGAATGAGAGTCTCTCGCAAGCGCGGATTCCCAGCCTTGGAGACGCCCTGTTCGCGGTCGACCGATCCGCTTTGCCATGGCGTCGGCGCCAAGCCGGCGTATGCTGCGAGTTGGCGGCGATTATCGAAGTGGCGATAGAACGCCTCCAGCCAGAGGATAGCGGCGAACTCCGGCCCTATGCCCCTGAAGTCGAGCAGCATTTTGCCCGCAGCGACCGTCGGCGACGCCTCGGCTTGTTGCTCGCCAAGCAGTGCGTTCCGCTCGCCCTCGACCGCCTTGATGTGATCGAGAAGCAGTTCCAGCCGATCAAGCTCGCGACTGATCTGGGTCTTGAGATGTGCCGGCAGAGCGCGCCCATCCCCGGTCATGAGCTCGTCGAGCCTCGTGCGCCGATCGCGGCGCAGAGGCTCGTAGCCTGATACTCCTTGCGAGAACAGCAGCCCCTTGATCCGATTGACGTGCTCAACCCGTTCGGCGACCAGCACCTTGCGCTCGCGGCTGAGGCGGCGGCGATCTTCTTCCTCGGGCGTCGGCGCCTTGACCATCACGCAGACCCGCGGTTCGCCGCGCTTATAAGCCAACAGCGCTCGCAGCAGCGCTTCGCCGTCGATCCTATCGGTTTTGGCGCGCCGCCGCCGTCGCGACGTCGCAATCGAGGCCGGGTCGACGACGTGGCTTTCGATACCCTCGCTCTCCAGCACGCGGTGAAGCCAGAAGCCGTCCAGCCCCGCTTCCTGGATAGAGACGATCGGAAAGGATTGCCCCGTCCGAGCCAGCGTCTTCTGTTTGAGTTCTGCAAAGCGCGCCAGCAGCGCGGCGACGTCGCCAGCTGGAACAGAATGCTTCGACATCTTCCCGCCGGAACCCGGAGACAGAGATGTGATCAGCCAAACAGAGCGGCTCAGTTCCAATGAAACGAATAGTGCGGCAAGGTTGGTTTGGATAGCGGTCGGCGCTTCGGCCAGGTCAGCTGCGGTTGGCATGGTCGTCTCCAGGGCGGGTGGTTGCAACCTCACTCTGCCAGAGCGCCGGCTGCTATCCACGCCCCATAGGATCTCAGAGCCTGACCCAAAAGTTTCTTGCACGCGCCCCGGTTGCATGATTCTGGGGATTCCGAAGCATCGGAGGATGATTCGGAATGTGGACGCAAGAGCATCGCAAGACCTACGTGCGCGTCGGCGGGCGTTATCCCAGCGACATGACGGATGCGGAATGGGCTCTGCTCGAGCCGCTGATCCCGGCGGCCAAGCACGGCGGTCGTCCGCGCAAGACCGACATGCGCGCGGCGATCAACGCCATTCTCTATCTCCTGCGCACGGGTTGTCCGTGGCGCTATCTTCCTCGCGACGGCTTTCCGCCGCGGTCGACCGTCTACAACATCTTCCGCAACTTCCAGAAGGACGGCGTCTGGGACGCGATCTGGGACAAATTGCACATGGCGCTGCGTGAAGACATGGAGCGCGAGGCGAGCCCCACGGCGGCGATCATCGACAGTCAGTCGCTGAAGTCGGCGGAAAAAGGGGCGGTCATGACGGCCTGACCGGCTACGACGCCGGTAAGAAGGTGAAGGGCCGCAAGATTCACGCGCTGGTCGATACGCAAGGCTTGCCGCTGCGCGTCATCGTCCACTCCGCCGGCGTGCAGGACCGTGATGGCGCGGCGCTCGTGCTCGACAAAATCCGCAACAGCTTTCCCTGGCTCGAACTCGTCTGGGCCGACAACGGCTACAACGCTCATCAAGTCACTGCGGCTGTCGCAAGGGTTCCCTCGCTGCGCATTGAAATCGTCAAGCGCAGTGACGACATGAAGGGCTTCGTTCTGCTGCCGCGCCGTTGGGTGGTCGAGAGAACGTTCTCATGGTTCGGGCGCAACCGACGCCTCGCCAAAGACTGGGAAAACCTCGCGACCACGCTGCAAACCTTCGTCGTTCTCGCGTCGATCCAGATCGCAATCCGGCGGCTCGCGCGATAGTTGTCTTTTGAGTCAGGCTCTCATTTCGATTACGGCCTTTTTCGCGGCTTTTTCGCCCTCATCGGGGGCGAACGCAGGGCCCTAAGGTCCCACATTGAGCATGGCGCGACCTCTTTCTCGGCACTTCGGAACCCCGAACCCGCACTTCGGGACTCGTCATACGAGAATTGTCGCCGCGAAGCGCCAACCTCCAGTTGCATTTTGGTCCTCGAAAAAATGAGGGGATAGCTGAGCCTGGGCCTGGGCCTCAGAGCCAGTTTTTGTGCCCCATTACTTGAATGTTTTCCACTGAGGGTCCGGAATAGGACTGAATTCGTCCGGCGTAACCAAAATCTTTGCGTTTGATCCATCGGGCTTGCGGCCTCCTGGATACGCAGTCAGCAGATGGCCATTCGGCGCTTTTACCTCTTTTTTAGCCAGCTTTTGGAATTGCTTGGCAAAGGGATTATCCCCGGCCCCTGTATCGCAGCCCCAGAAAACAACCCTGTTCGCTTTCTTGAAATCCGGGTTGTCTTTGACTTGGTCATAATAGTCTTGCGGCTTGTAACGCTCGCCCTTCCCTTCGGCAGAAGGTTTCGTGTAAATCTCGTTTGGGTTACCGTGCGAAAATACGTTCCAATCATTTGGATCATGCTTATCAGTTTTTTGAATATCCTTGGCAGCTTGGATATCCTTTGGGTTTTCAAAAAGATTATCATCGTATAACCCGAAGGCATCGACCCAGGTGATCGGATTATTTTCTACATAATTGTAAGGATTCGGTCCACCCGCCAACCCGATCGGATCGCTTTCGATATAGCGCCCAGTGGTCGGGTCGTAGTCGCGAAAGTAGTTGTAATGCAGCCCCGTCTCGGAGTTGTAAAACTGGCCGGGAAAGCGCAGCTTGTAATTGCTTAGAGCGCCCGTCGGCTGGCCGTTGCCGAAGGGATCGTGATCCCAGAACCACACCACTTGCTGATTGCCGTTGGTGATTTGGTGCGGCGAACCGAGATGGTCGGGGGCGATGTAATAAGGCCCGCCCGCTTGCAGCACCGCTACCGGCAGATCGCCGAGATAGACGGTTTCCTCGTCGACGCCGCCGCTCGAATTGTAGCGGCCGAGCAGATGGCCGGCTTCGTCGTAAAGGAAAAATACCTGCGCGCCCGTCGCCTGGGCGACTTTCGACACGCGCTGCTCCAGCCCGTTGTACCCATAGGTCGTGGCAATGGCTCCGACAGTGGACTGCGCCAGCCGATTGCGCGCGCTGAAGGAGAAGGCGTAATCGGCCGCCGGCGTTTTGTGCGAAACGACATTGCCCGCGGCGTCGTAGCTGTAGGTCTCGTTCCAGCTGCCTGAGACGCTCAAGAGACGATTACTCGCCGCGTCATAGGCGTAGGACAAGGAAACAGGGCTTGCGCCCGTCGATGAATAGGTGAGCCGATTGCCCGAGAGATCATAGGTCGTCGTCTGCGACGTCGCGCCGCTCGTGTAGACGACCAGGCGGTCGGCGTGATTGTATTGGAAACTTTTGGTTGGCAGCCCCGTCTCGGCGAGGCTCGTGATGCGGCTCGCCGGGTCGTAGCTCAGCGAGATACTGTCACCCGCCGGCAAGGAGAGCGACGCAATGCGTCCGTCCTGATCGTAACTGCGCGCATAGCTCGCGCCATTGCCGGCGATCCAGGACGCTGCAGGGCCGAAGGGCTGATAGACGATCTGGCTGACGAGAGGGCTGGTCGCGCCGCCGCCCGCCGGCTGATAGGCGATCCCGCTCACCCGTCCGTTGGCGTCATAGCTGTAGAAGGTCGTCGCGCCGGAGGGGTAAGCGATCGACATCAGCTGGCCCGTCGCCGGGTCGTAGGCGAGATGTGTCGTCAGCGTCACCGGGCCGATCGTCTGCTGCTTTAAAATCACCTGTCCGTGACGATTGTAGGCCCAGCTCGTCGTCCCGGTCGGGTCCGTCATGCCGGTCAGATGGCCGACGCCATAAGCGCCCTGGTCGTATTGGAACGTGACTGAATTGCCGTTCGCAAAACTCTGCTTCACGACTCGATTGAGCGCGTCATAGCTGTAGGTCGTGGTCTTGCCGCGCGCATCGGTCGAGGTCAGCACATTGCCGGCTGGATCGTAAGTCTTCGTCGTGACGCCGTTGTCGGGACTGGTGATGGAAGTCGGCAGGTCGAGTCCGTTGTAGGAGTAGCTCGTCACCAAGCCTCGCGGGTCGGTCACGCTGGTCAGGCGGCTCTTGAGGTCATAGCCAAACGAGGTCACGGCCCCCTTGGCGTCGGTCGTCTGAATGAGCCGGTTGAGCGCGTCATAGCCGTTGCTCGTCGCGAGCCCATTGGGATCGGTGAGTTGCGTCAGATTGCCTTGCGGATCGTAAGCGTAATTCGTCGTCTGCCCCAGCGCGCCGATCGCCTGCGCCAGCCGATTCACCTGATCGTAGCTGTAGGAGCGGGTGCGGATGAGAGTGTTCGACGCGTTGAACACCTGCTCCTGTGTGCGGTTGCTCGCGGCGTCGAGCGCGTAATGGATATGCGCGCCGAGCGCGTCGGTGATGTCGGTCAGCCGATGCGCGGCGTCATAGGTGAAAGTGAGATATGACCCATCGGGCTGCGTGAGCTTGATGAGCTGTCCGACGCCGTCATAGTTGTAAGTCGTGATCCATTGCAGCGTCGTGCGCGAGGTGACCTGCCCGCGAAAATTATAGGTCAGCGCGGTGACGACGCCATTGGGGTCCTGGATCGTCAGCGGCCGGCCGTTGGCATCATAGCTCGTGTAGAGCGTCGTCTGCCCGAGCGCGTTGGTCACGCCGGTCAGGTCGCCCTTGGCGTCATAGCTGTAACTTGTCGTATGGTCGAGCGGGTCTTTGGCGGTAAGGACCTCGCCTTGCGCATTATAGGTATAGGTCCAGGTGCTGGTTGGCGTGGTGGGAGAGGTCACCGTCTTCGTCAGCGCATTGCCATGCGTATCGTAACTATAGCTAGCGACGCGGCCCTGCTCGGTGACCGACAGCGGCAGATGGAAGGTCTGATCCCAGGTCTGCGTCGTGGTCGTCGCCTGCGATGTGCCCGTTCCCAGCGTCCGCGACAGCACATTGCCGCGCGCATCGTTCGAATAAGTGGTCACATTGCCGTTCCAATCCGTCCGGCTCGCAATGAAGCCATTGCTGTCATAGGTGAAGGCCCGACCGCCCGATGTCTGTACCGGCGCGCCCGACAGCGAGACGGCCTTCACCACATTGAAGAGCGTCGTGAAATTGAACGTATATGCATTGCCGCGCGCATCGGTGACGGTCGATGTATTCGTCCCATAGCTCACCGTTGTCAAATCGGCGCCGCCCGCATGTTGCGACGAAGTGGCGCGGCCTTGACTGTCGTAGCCATAGGTCGCGAAGCGATTGCCGTTTTCGTCGATGATTCCTGTCAGAGCGTTTGGATAACTCGTGTTCTCGTAAACATAGCGCCGCACCGAATTATCCGGATGCGTCACCGAGATCAGATTGCCAGCTGAATCATAGGCGTAAGCGTAAGTCCCGCCGTCCGGCGCCCGCATGGTTGCAATACGGTTGTTCGTATCGTAGGTGAAACTTAGCGTATAGCCGAAGGGCCCGGTGACCGTCGTCAAATTATAGCTGGCATTATAAGCTAGCGTCGTGACGAGCCCGGCGCGTGACGTGACGGAAGTAAGTTGGCCGGAGGGCGCATAGGTCTCGACGGTATCGTAAACCGTCGTCAATTTATAAGCGGTGATCGTGCCGCCGGAGGTCACAGAGATGAGCGTGCTTTGGACGTCGGGATCGGCTGTGTAGGTGCCACTGTTTAACGTGAATGTATCTTGATGCCCATCCGAGCGCGTCACCGTGACGGTCGAACCCGACACGGTGAGCATGCGCTGCCAGGTGCTGCGCCAACGCGCGCCAATCGGCGAGACACCGATATCTTGGCTATTATAGGTGCGCCTGAAGGAAAGCCCCGTGCTAGATCCGCCAGCAAAATCCGTCTCAACCAGAACCTTATTCCCAGTCGCCGCATTGATCGGATTGCCGCAAAGCGTGCACGGTATCGACGCCGGCACACTTTGTCCGGTCCCACCGTTCAAAGGACCAAGATCGATCGCAGCACCGCTCTGCGGGTCGACAGGCGAAGGTGACTCGTCCTCTGGATCCTCCGGCGGGGTCGGTTCGCCCTCGTTCTTGGCCGATAATTGAAAAACCGGGCCGCTCCACGTGCCCGGCGAATCAGCATAATAATCACAATGAAAGGATGGGCTCGTGCTCAAACTAGACGTAAGTAAGACATCGTCAGAATTACCGTTTTCATCTATGCCTGTGCCTGGGGAGTTATCGTTGCTCGTGATCCAGGTTGTATTGGAAGTGAATTGGCTTGGTTGCGGTGGGAAGCAGGCGACCGAGGCCTCAATGGAACCATCGCCGTTGATGTGAAATTGGCCATAGGAACCGTTAGTGCCGTCTTGCCGCCCCTGCCATGTATATGGGCCCGCGGTGCAGGTAGCTGTGTAATATTGATATAAATTATTGGTAGACTGCAGGGTTATTGTGACATTTCCGACTGATGGGCATCCCGCTGTATTGTTGCTATTCGCGACGAGAGGCTTCCCAGTAAAAGTATAGGTCTGCGCCTGTGCTCGCGCATCCTCGACGGGCGCGATCCAAGCGAAGGCGAGCAGCGACAAGATGGCGAGCTCTATCGTCGTGATTTTCATTAATTGTCCCACCCTAAATTGCGAAGAACTGGCTGCGAAATTATCTGTTGAACAAACCGCTTAGCGGACATTCGCCAGATGAGCGCCAACGAGATCAAAAATGACCCGGAATCGGGCCTGAGACAAGTCCCTGTGGCGTCCGGCGGGTCGCTGCGATGCCCCGGCGCGGTCGCGTCTGGCGAGTGGCCCTCGACGGCCGATTATCGCAAAATTTTCCGTCATCGAGACACATCCCCTTTCCTGATTACGCCTGAAGGTCAGCCAGCTTGAGGAGTCGGTGGGGCATGGGGGCGGTTGAGAGAGCGACGGCGGCGAGACGCGGGATCATCTGGCCGAGATCATATCTTCGATTGAAGCGATACTCGAACTCGGCGAGGTAACGGGCAGCGTGCTTTTCTCGCACGGCGCGGTATGTTCCGAGGAGCGCCGCCTTGATGTTGCCAAGCGCCGTGTTGACCCACTTGAACGTGGGGTTCTTGACGGCGGCTCTTGCAGCCTTGGAGCCTGACCCGGCGATTATCGCCTTGTGCGAGCAACCAGCCTCAACGACGGCGGAAAAGCAGGCCAAGCCGTCGGAGACGACCTCGGCGCCCGGCGTCAACGCCGTGCTGGCGAGCTTTTTCAGCGCATGCTTGCTGAAGGCCTTTACCCGCCGCAAGATGATCTGATGCGGCTTGCCATCGTCGGTGGTCTGGACCGCGGCGACGAAGGGCGTCTTGCCTTCGGCGCCGCGCCCGGGAGGCCCGGAACGCTCGCCGCCGAGATAGGCGTCGTCCATTTGGATCTTTCCCTTCAGGCGTTTCGTGGCGTTGCGCTCGATCATGACCTGCGCGAGCTTGTGCTTCATCTTCCAGGCGGCGTTCTGGGTGATCCCGAGCCGTCGCGCGAGCTCGAGGCTGGAGATGCCCTGCTTGGTTTGCGTGAGGTGATACATGGCGGAAAACCACAGGCGCAGCGGCAGTTTGCTGGCGGCGAAGATGGTCCCGGCGCGCACCGAGGTCTGCTTGCGGCACGCGCCGCATTGGAACAGCAGGCGCATCCCGCGCGTCACGACACAGTGCGCCTTACCGCCGCAATCGGGGCATTCGAACCCGTTCGGCCAGCGCCAGTTGACCAGCGCCGCGTGACACTGCTCCTCGCTGCCGTAGGCCTTGTTGAACTCGGTCTCGCTGAGACCTTTCTGGAATTGCACCTTATTGCGCGCCATGGCCGAACCCTCCCAAAAACAGAATGTTCTGTTTTTGTTCTCACACGAAATTTCGGCTGACGCAAGGGCGTAATCAGGTCCCCTTTTGTCAGTCCCGGCCGAACGGTTGGCAAACGGACTCGTTACGCCGTTGACGTGATCGCGAACAAACCGCTTAGCGGACATTCGCCAGATGAACGCCAGCCACATCTAAAATATCATCCGGAGCTGGGCCTGAGACAAGTCCCGGTGGCGTCCGGTGATGTTGGCCGGCCCCCATCGGGTGATCCAAGCGGAATGTTAGTTCATAGCCGGCCTTTGGACCAGCGACTGAGCGCCCGGCGGAGCTGGTTGGGTAGCGCAGCCGGGCGCTCTGGGAACAGCACCGTCGGGGCTGGCGGTCGATATCCAAGCGACGAATGAGGCCTCACTTCGTTATAGAACAAGGTTTGAGAACGCCCACAGGATCGCTTGCCGGGAAGTTTTATATCGGCTTCATCCGTGGTTCGAGTGCGAGGTCTTCGTCCACGCCGCCATTGATAAAGCGGACGGCGGTGTATTCCAATGCTCGGTTGACGGCTCGGATGCCGAGCGGTGGCTCGAGATCCCCGCATGGATGTTCGATCACGGCGCCTGTGCGGGCGACGTACGCTTTTCAACCGCTCCCTTCGTCTGTTTGGAAGCGCTCGGCGCGTTGTCCACGCTGCTCGATCAGGTGTTGAAGACCACGGCGCAAGCATCGAATACCCGGCTTCCCAGCGCATTTAGGATCTCGCGATCAGAATTGAGGAGAGGCCCATGGCACGGAAATCCGCGGCGAAGGCGATCGGGAATCGGCGCAAGCAGCGCCTCGCTCCACGGCAGATGGATTTGTTCGCAGCCCGGATAGCGGGCGGCGCGCCCGATTGGCCCGACCTGCCGAAGGATGCGCGAGAAGCGTTGGTCGGCTTGATGACACGGCTGATCCTGGAGCATGCGCGGACAACAGCGACGCCGACCATGAGGTTGGGAGCCGGCCATGATCACTGACAAGATCGGCCCTCATCATCTGGAGCGCAAGGCGATCCTCTACGTGCGCCAGTCCTCGGCCCACCAAGTTCTGCACAACCGCGAGAGCGCCGCGTTGCAATACGCCATGCGGGATCGGCTGACGGCGCTGGGCTTCATCGAGATCGAAGTGATCGACGAAGATCTCGGTCGTTCGGCGGCCGGCGGCGTGCAGCGCGCCGGCTTCGAGCGGATGGTGGCCGAGGTCTGCCTCGGGAAGGTTGGCGCAGTCTGCGCCCGAGAGGTCTCGCGCTTCGCCCGCAATAGCCGGGATTGGCAACAGCTGATCGAGATGTGCCGGGTCGTCGACACAGTCCTCGTCGATCAGGAGACGATCTATGCGCCTCGGCGCGGCAACGACCGTTTGCTGCTGGGGCTCAAGGGAAGTCTCAATGAGTATGAACTTGATCTTCTGCGTCAACGCTCGCTTTCCGCCCGTTACGCGAAAGTCCGGCGCGGCGAACTCGTCGTGGCGGCGCCGGTCGGCTTCGTAAAGGCCGGCGACTGCTATGAGAAGGATCCAGACCGGCGCGTGCAGGCGGCGATCTTGCTAGTCTTCGATAAGATCGAGGAGCTTGGAAGCGCACGACAGGCGCTGCTCTGGTTCCATGAGCAGAACCTCGATCTCCCAGTGAAGCATACGAACGGCGAGACGAGCTGGCGGCGCCCGAGTTACGCCACTCTCCACAGGATGGTCGAGAACCCGGTCTACGGCGGCGCCTATGCCTATGGTAGAACAGCCGTGGCGACGGGATACGGCGCCAAGGGCGCCAGTGTGAGGATCCGCCGCAAGGCGCGCGCCGACTGGCTCGCGCTGAAGCCCGGGGCCCACGATGGCTATGTGAGCTGGGAGAGATTCGAAGCGATCCGCACAATGGTCTCGAGCAACGTTCCAACGAGCCGGCATCACGGCGCGCCCAAACATGGCGACGCCTTGCTCGCCGGTCTGATCCGTTGCCGCCGCTGCGGACGCAAACTGACGCTGCGCTATAGTGGCGCACAGCATCATATTCCGCGTTACAGTTGTGCGCGCGGATGGATGGATAACGGCGAACCGCGTTGCATCGCCTTCGGGGGCCTGCGCGTCGACGACGCGATCGAGGAAGCGCTCCTCGGCGTTGTCGGACCTGGCGCCGTCACTGCGTCGATGGCTGCAGCCGAACAAGCTGCGGATCGACGGGACCAGGCGCGCGAGGCTCTTGGCCGCGATCTTGAAGCAGCGCGCTATACCGCTGATCGCGCCTTCCGGCAGTATGACGCCGCCGACCCTGCCAACCGGCTGGTCGCCGGCGAACTCGAGGCGCGCTGGAATCAGGCGCTGGCTCGCGTCGCCGAAGTCGAGAACAAGATTGTTGCGCATGAAGCGGCTTCCCCGGCGCCGACGATCGACCCGGCCGCGCTCACCTCCCTGGGAGCGAACCTCGATACGGTCTGGTCAGCCCCGACGACCGACGCGCGGTTGAAGAAGCGCATCGTGCGCACGCTGATCCAGGAGGTCGTGGCCGATATCGACGACGATGCTTCCAAGATCGTTATCATCGTCCACTGGACAGGCGGCGTTCACAGCGAGATCCGGTTGCCCAAGCGCCGGCGCGGACAGCGCAACAGCACATCCGCTGACATCATCGCGGCCGTAGCCCAGTTGGCGCTGATCGCCAGCGACGATCTGATCGCCGGCCTTCTCAACCGCAATGGCCTCAAAACCGGCGATGGCAACCGCTGGACCCGCGAGCGCGTCACCTCGCTACGATCGCACCATCGTATCCCTGTGTTCAAGGCCGCCGAGAATGGCGTCGAGCCCTGGCTCAATCTCTCCGACGCCGCGCGCCTATTGAAGGTCGCGCCCAAGACCCTGCGACTGGCGGCGGAAGCCGGCGATATCGAGGCGAACCGCCCCTTGCCGGATGGCCCCTGGATATTTGCTCGAGCCACACTCGCAACCGACGCGGCAAACTCAATCGCCAATCGCGCACGCCGCAACGCCAGATACCCCGCGGAACCAGAGCGCGGCCAGCAAAGCCTCTTCCCCTCAATGACATAGACAGATGGGTGTTCCGATGCGCGGTTGTAATGCCGCCGCCAGCCTTCGATCACGATCCTCGCCTCCTTGAGCAGGGCTGTTCAACGCTCACATGGGGAGTTTCGGGTCAAGGGGTGAGATTCACGGTCGCATAGGAAAAATCCTGTGGCGGTTTCGGCATCCAAGGTCTGAGCCAGATTCACGATCTGGTCGTTTCCTCGCCAGATCAAACTCACATTCGGTCGCCGTTCGCGACGGCTGCACCAATATCCCGCTTACGGCGGTCAAGGCTCAGGAAGACGAGACCATTCTCATTAACGGCGTTTCAGGCCATGCGTTGAAGCGGTTCGTCTACCCGGATCCGCCAAGACTGATCAGGCCCTGGAAGATTTGAGAATTTGTTGAGCGTCGGTTGTCAGGCGGATTTCATCACGGCTCCCTCAATCACGACGCCGGCGGTGACATACTTCCATAGCGCTACCAGCAGCTTGCGCGCCAGCGCCACGATGGTTGTCTTCTTGAACCGGCCGCCGCTGCGCGCGACCCGTTCTTTGAACCACAGAGCCAGCGCCGACTGCGGCTGATGACGTAGCCATAGCCAAGCGAGCTGGATGAGCGTCGTCCGCAACCGGGGACTGCCGGCTTTCGATACGCCCTGTTCGCGATCGACCGGTCCGCTCTGCCAGGGCGTCGGCGCCAACCCCGCGTAAGCCGCGATCTGTCTTCGATTGGCGAAGCTGCGAAAAAGCGCCTCCATCCAAAGGATGGCGGCGAATTCGGGCCCAATGCCTTTGATCTTGAGCAACATCGTCACCGGCGCCGGCGTTGGCGCCGAGGCCTTCGCCGCGGCGAACAGGGCGTCCCGCTCGGCTTCTACGGCCTTGATTTGCTCGAGCAGCAGTTCGAGTCGATCGAGTTCCCGGCTGATTTGCGCCTTCAAATGATCCGGTAGCCCGCGGCCATCGCCAGTCTTCAGCTCGCCCAGCCGTTGGCGTCGATCGCGGCGCAGTGGCTCGTAGCTGGACACGCCTTGGCAAAACAGCAGGCCTTTGATCCGGTTGACGTGCTCAACGCGTTCGGCGATTAGCGCCTTGCGCTCGCGGCAGAGACGGCGGCGATCCTCTTCCTCGGGCGTCGGCGCTTTGACCATCGCACACACGCGAGGCTCGCCGCGCTTGTGCGCCAGCAGCGCGCGCAATAGCGCCTCGCCGTCGATGCGGTCGTTCTTGGCCCTTCGGCGCCGGCGCGAGGTCGCAATCGACGCCGGATCGACGACGTGGCTTTCGATCCCTTCACTCTGCAACACGCGGTGAATCCAAAAGCCATCCAATCCGGCTTCCTGAATGACGATGACGGGGAATGATCGCCCCGTCCGCGCAATCGCCTTCTGCTTGAACTCCGAAAGGCGCGTCAGCAACCCACCTATGTTTCCCGCGGGCACGCTGTGCTTCGACATCTTCTCGCCGGCGCCCGGCGAGAGCGAGGTGATCAGCCAGACGGAGCGGCTGAGTTCCAAAGAAACGAAAATTGCGCCAAGATCGTTGCGGATGGCGCTCGGCGCTTCGGGTCGATCAGCTTCAACTTGCATCGTCGTCTCCAGAGTTGGTCTTCGCAACCTCACTCTGCCAGAGCGTCGGCCGCTATCCACCTCCCCATGGGATCTCTTTACAGTCCGCGATATGAGAGGATAACCGCAGGATCGAGCGCTCCGGTCCAGCAGGCCTGGGCGATGTTCTTGACGCCGTTTGCTCTGGCGATGTTGAGAGCTTGCGAACGCAGGCGCGCCATGACGCCCGGGTTGACTCGAATGCGGCTGGCGTCCTCGGCGAGCGTCACGTCGCGGACCCAATGATTCTCGTTCTCCACGGCCCAATGGCCGCGGATGGCTCGCGCGAAGATTTCTGCGGGCAACATGACGGAGGAAGCAAAAAACGTGATTTCTTCTCGCCGTTTCCAGAGCCCTGTCGCGGCGGAACGGATCAACGTCGCTCGCGTGACGCATATGATTGCGGCGATCAGCGATCCCCATTCGCCGTCGCTGAGGGCGGCGCCGGGAGCATAGACCTCGACACGCCGGTCTTCCTGGCGGTTGCGCGCCAGATCGCGGCTGTCGGCCGTGGCGATTGCTCGAGCTCATCGGGGTCGAGCTGCCGCAAGATGCCGCGCACCGAAGTGTAGGCGGGCGCCCGCCGCAGCGCGGCGCTCGGAAACGCGGCGTTGAGCAGGGAGAGCCTTATGCGGATCAACGTGTGGATTTGCCGATAGGACCGCGCGCCGCTCAGCATGGCGATGATCGAAAACAGGATGACGCCGGCTTGGTTGTATATCTTTCCTTCGGTGCGCCGCCGATCGGGGATGGCGGCAAGGCAGGAGGCAAGATCAATCGCGGTCATGGAGCAACCTCTGATTCGGGTTGCTCCCCATAGATTCAGACACTTTCGCGCCTGAAAAGCGAAAAATCACGCCGCAAGCCCACACTCAAGCACAGAGATCCCATGGGGAGGTGGATAGCGGCCGGCGCTCTGGCAGAGTGAGGCTGCGAAGACCAACTCTGGAGACGTCCATGCAAGTTAAAGCTGATAGACCCGAAGCGCCGAGCGCCATCCGCAGCGATCTTGGCTCAATTTTCGTTTCTTTGGAACTCAGCCGTTCAATCTGGCTGATCACTTCGCTATCGCCGGGCCCTGGCGAGAAGATGTCGAAACACAGCGCGCCCGCCGGAGACATAGGCGCGTTGCTGGCGCGCCTTTCGGAGTTCCAGCAGAAGTCGTTTGCTCGGACCGGGCGATCATTCCCGATCATTGTCATTCAAGAAGCGGGATTAGATGGCTTTTGGATTCACCGAGTGTTGCAGAATGAAGGGATCGAAAGCCACGTCGTCGATCCGGCGTCGATCGCGACGCCACGTCGGCGGCGGCGCGCGAAGACCGACAGAATCGACGGCGAGACGCTGCTGCGCGCGCTATTGGCGTATAAGCGCGGCGAGCCTCGGGTGTGCGCGATGGTCAAAGCGCCGACCCCCGAGGAAGAGGACCGCCGCCGCCTCTGCCGCGAGCGTAAGGCGCTGATCGCCGAACGGATCCAGCACGTCAACCGGATCAAAGGCCTGCTGTTTTGCCAAGGCGTATCCGGCTACGAGCCGCTGCGCCGCGATCGACGCCAACGGATGGGCGAGTTGAAGACGGGCGATGGCCGTGCGCTGCCGGATCATTTGAGGGCGCAGATCAGCCGGGAACTCGATCGACTCGAACTGCTGCTTGAACAAATCAAGGTGGTGGAAGCCGAGCGGGACGCTCTGTTCTTCGCGGCGAAAGTGGCGGCGTCAACGCCAACGCCAGCGCCGGTGACGATGTTGCTCGAGATCAAAGGCATTGGGCCCGAATTCGCCGCCATCCTTTGGATGGAGGCGTTCTTTCGCAGCTTCGCCAATCGAAGACAGGTCGCGGCCTACGCGGGTTTGGCGCCGACGCCCTGGCAGAGCGGATCGGTCGATCGCGAACAGGGCGTTTCGAAAGCTGGCAATCCCCGATTGCGGACAACACTTATCCAGCTCGCTTGGCTATGGCTACGTCATCAGCCGCAATCGGCGCTGGCTCTGTGGTTTAAAGCACGGGTCGCGCACAACGGCGGCCGGTTCAAGAAGACAACCATCGTGGCGCTGGCGCGCAAGCTGCTGGTGGCGCTGTGGAAATATGTCACCGCCGGCGTCGTTATTGAGGGAGCCGTGATGAAATCCGCCTGACAACACACGCTCAACAAATTCTCAGATCTTCCAGGACCTGATCAGTCTTGGCGGATCCGGGTGGACGAACCGCTTCAACGCATGGCTTGAAACGCCGCTTTAGAGAATGGTCTCGTCTTCCTGAGCCTCGACCGCCGCAAGCGGGATATTGGTGCAGCCTTAGCGAAAGGCGACCGAATGTGAGTTTGATCTGGCGAGGCGACGACCAGGTCGTGCAACGGGCTCGGACCTTGGATACCGAAACTGCCCCTGGAGTTTTAACGATGCGAGACTGAATCTCACCCTTGACCCGAAACTCCCCATGTGAGCGTTGAACAGCCCTGGTCGTCAGGAGACCAGGTGAACGTGGCAGAGCGAAAAATTGACTGAGACTCGAGAAAATATTCGTGCGCAGCGGAGGCATGGGTCAGCCTTGGTCCACGGGGAACGACGACACGGCACACGGTCTTGGCCATTCTGACGACCTCCGCGCGTCCGGACAGATCGCCGGCGACGCAGTATCGGAGTTGGAAAATGAAGGCCACGTCAGCGAAGGGCCGACGGTCATCGGATAGTTCAATCGTAAGCGTTGTCCCGGTCATCGCCTCGAGGACGACTTGTGCGTTGACGAGAAACGCCTCTGTTCCCAGGCGCGGATCGGCGAGTTGGCGCAGGGCCCGAGAAAACTCCTTCCTCTTTTTCGAGGTTGCGGCCCGGACGCGACCTTCTTCGACAATCACCGCCGCCAACATTCCGGCCCAGTTGGGATCATATCCGAGCGTGACGAGAAACTTCGCGTAACCCTTGTCCTTGGGATGGTTCAGGCCTCTGCCAATTCTGACCTCGACGTCATCCTCGGGGCTTTCGGGCAGATCGCACTCGCGCCGAACCATCCCCAACTGCGATTCGACGAAACCGCGGTCGGGGATCGTCATCCGGCGCTCCTCGCCGCCGATCGCTCCGCGCGCCCCGGTTTCCCCCGCGTTTTCGGGAACGCGATGCGGCCCTGTAGGCTTTGAGGAAGAACGCTTCATGAGCAATCAATCCCGAATTCTGACGCGAAGTGCAACAACGACGATAGGCCGTGGAAGACGACGGCTCCGCCTTGCCAAAAGCGCCAGATTGGGGAATCCTTGCGTCTGAACCGCTGCCCATCCGGCGCATTCCGGTTTACATCCCGAGACGGCCAGCTCGGCGAACGGCGCTCCTTCTTCAAGGATGCGAGCTTCGCGGCGGCCCAAAGGAGTAGAGTAGTCGGTCGGCGACAAATTGGCGCATCGCGGACATTCAAACCGTGTCCGAAAGCGGCGACCCGATGCCAGCCGTCGCGTCTCAGCAATTGCGGCAGCGAAACTTCAGCCTCGCTTTAAGTTTGTATTCGAGCGCGCAGTGTCGCGCTGCTCTTATTGGAGGGGAAGTCATGACCAAAACATCCGCTTTCGCCATCGTCGTCACTCTTGTCGCCGCGCCGCTCGCCAGCACCGCCAGCCTCGCCACCGGCTCCGGCGGTTCGCAGCCGCGCGCCTGGGTGTCCGTCAACGGAGCCGACGCCCCCAGTTGCGGCACGGGGTCGGCACCCTGCCGCACCTTCCAATATGCGCACGACAATATCGTGCAGCCCGGCGGGACGATCTACGTGCAAGGCCCCGGAAATTACGGTCAGCTCGTCATCGCACACGCCATTTCGATCATCAACGACGGGGTGGGCACGACGACGATCTTCGCGGCGAGCGGCGACGCAATCGACATTCAGGCCGGCGTAGGCGACGCCATCCTCATCAAGGGACTGATCCTCGACGGCGTCGGAACGGGTTCCAACGGAATCAACCTCACCCGCGCGGGCGGCCTGACCGTGACCAATACGACCATCAGAGGATTCGGCGGCTCAAGCCCAAACGGCAACGGCGTTCTGATCTCACCGACCTCGGGAACGCTGCGGGTCGACATCTCGGACACATTGATCGTTGGGAACGGTGGTATTGGAATTTGGATCGCTCCCGGCTATTTCGCAAGCAGCTCGGCCAGCGTGACGGCGAGCCTCACCCGCGTGCAGGCCAATGAGAACGGCAGCGGCGTCGTCGCGGATAATGACGGAACAACGGGCACGATAAAGGCCGTCGCCGACCAGGTCACAGCGAGCAACAATACCAATAGAGGATTTGAAGTCTATAACGCTAGCCTCTACCTAACGCGCTGCGCTGCGAGCGGCAATGGCCAATTTGGCGTATTCAACGGTCCGGCAGGGGCCTACAGCGCCGGCGATAACGCCATCTATGGCAATGGGACGAACGTAAACTTTTCAATGACCAGCGCACCGCTGCAATAAGCGAGGCAATTGCGCCCCAACCGCTCGCTCCACGAGCGAAACGCCCCGCCGTCACATCAATGGCGGGGTGTTTCTTTGAAGACGCCGTGGCGGCTGGGTTGAGACGCGTTTAACAGTCGGAGCCGCGAGCGGCACGATAGACGCTGTGGCTCTAACTTCGGGGCTAGCGACAGCGGGCGGAATTGTGGGGGGCGAGAGAGCGGCGGGAGGTCGATCCTTAGGCGCGACTGCTTCTGCGGGGAATCGACCCCGGCGTGTTGATTTCCACTGAGAGAGCTGACCGCGAGTTCTTCCTCGAATTTGCATTGATGCCAAAGGTTCTCCTCGACGACTGTCCAGTCGGTCGGCGTCACCGGACCAAACAGCGCCGGCTAAACATCGAAGATTTCGTGAGATTGGGAGCGGAAAGGTTTTAACGAATACGGTGGATGCCCGTATCTGATCTGCTCAAGCGGCTTACGCTGCTGGTCGCGCGGATTACGGTGACAGGAGAGCCTCTTGCATAATTCTTCGAGCGAGTGATTTTTCCGCCGGCACGCGAGATGTCGGCTTCGTGGGGGCTCAGGCGGGGGCGGCGCGGAAGGCCGAGACCCGCAAGATTTGATCGGCGGCGAGGACGAGCACGCCGAACGTCAAGTGGCATTTGACCTTGATGGCGCCGCGCACGCGCACGAACCTGGCGCCGAACTCGTCCTTCATCCGGGCATTGACGCGTTCGGCCATGGTGCGGAAATCGAAGAGTCTGTCGTCCGGGTCCGGGACGCCGACGCGCCTCATGCGGGCGACCTCCTCGGCGCATTCGGTTTTGGCTTCATGCTGCGAACGAAAATTGCGGTCGATCAGCGGCGCATGGCCGAGCGCCTTGCTGTGCCGGTCGATGATTTCGGCATCGTAGGCTGCGTCCATCGCCTCATAGAGATAGACGATGCGGGCGCTGGTCATGGTCATGAGGGGAATGGCGACCTGGCTGTCGTGCACGGAGGCCGAGGTCAGCACGCAGGAGACGGGGATTTGGCCGCAGGCGACGTCGAGATGCAGCTTGTAGCCGATCCATGTCTCCTTATAGCCCTTGCTGTTCTTCTTGCAGCCGACGTCGCAGGCGGTGGGCAGCTCGGCGAGCATTTTCGCAAGGCTTTGCGTGGCTTGCCGTTCGAGGCGCGACGGCTCCGGCTTTGGCCGCTCCTCGCCCTTTCTCGGGCGTCCGCGCCTTTTTGGCGGCTCGGCGGCGGGCGGCGGCGGATCGTCTTTCCCGTCTTTCTCGACGGGCTTCTCGCGCGCTTCGATCTCGGTGGCGTCGCGGGCGACGACGCCGACGACGCGCCCCTCGAGCGTGCGCTCGACCAGCGCCGCGTGCATTCTGCCCGGCAGATCGCCTTGCGCGAACTCGTTGAAAGCGCGAGAAAAGGTGGATTCGTGCGGAACCTGCGCACGCCGCTCCCACCCGCAGATTCTGCGCAGCGACTTGTCGGCCTGCAGGCGTTCGATCAAGGCGCTGGTGGTTGGAATGCCGAGCAGAGCCTTGGCGACGAAGCATCTGGCCAGGGCGCGGCGATCCTCGGGTGGGCGGCCCGGGCCTCGCGGCGGCTCTGGAACGAAGGCTTGGAGACCGATCACCTCGAGGATGGTGATGAGCCGCCCGAGCTGTTCGGTCATCGGCTCGACTTCCTCGCGAAGCCAAGGGAAAAGCGAGGCCTGTATGTGATTCCAGCGCGCCCACATGGCGTCGAGAGGATCGTCAGTCATGTGGTCCGTCGCCACGGCGCGTAGTTCGATTCGAAATCATAATCCAACAACTTTTAAATGAAAGCGCAATATTCTACACAATAATACTTGCAATCCACATGAGGAAGCCTATCTATATCGCCTCATCGCCCGCGCCAATCTCTAACAATTTTGCAAGAGGCTCAGGATACAAATTGCCAAATTTCCCGGCGCGCGCCGCGTTCGAAAAGCCGCCGGCGCCTGTGACGGCTCGCAACACCTGGTCCTCACCGGCGCGACATCCAGTTCCACGCGAGCCGGGAGTCGACGCCGGCCCCGATCATCACCCTCGGCGCGGAGAAGAACAGAAGAACACGCTCGAGGAATAGGTTCTGTCGGGCCAGCGGCCGAGAAGGAGGTCAGCGAGCGCCCCGCAGCACGATGGCCCCGCCCAGCACGCCGATCTCGCCGAGCCGTTGTCCGAGCGAAGGCTCGGCGTCCTTGCGCCGCATCTCGACGTGCTCGGCGGCGAGGCGCGAGGCGTCGGCAACGGGGGTCGACGCGAGGCTGTGGCTTGCGCTCAGTCGTGGCATTCATTTGTTATCACGAGATGGCGCCGGTTCCGACGAGCGGGAAGTTCGCAGACGCGCACATCGTCGAGGCTTTGTCGCGCGATGTTTGCGGATCTCGTCTATTGATTTGCTATCGTGGACGTTGGTCCGCCGTTTGTGGCGTTTCCGGTGTTCTGATTGTTGCCAAAGGAAATGACCTGCCCCCCCGACAATCCGGCAATTCCCGTCCCATTGTCGAATATCCCCACTTGCGAAATCCGGATGATTGCGCCGGCGCCGCTGGTGACCACACCATATTGACTATTATTCGACGCCAGTGATCTTTCGACATTGATCTCACAGGGACCGCTGCTAGAAGCCGCGATGACGCCATTGTTGGTATTGCCGTTGAAGACGCTGTCTTGAACGCTCGCGACGACGCCGTCGGAAACGTGCAGACCGAATTTATTGCGGCTCGAGATGACCCCGACAAAATTGGCGGCGACGGTCGCGCCCCCGCTGGCCTGCACGACGATTCCGCCGTTCGGGTTGTCCGTGATGACCGAACTGGCCACGAGCAGCGACGTTTGTTCCGCCGCACTTGGCGCAAAAGTGATCCCGGCGGTGGCGAAGCCGTATATTTTGGTGTTTTCGACGTGGAGTGAGGCTCCAGATACGAAGTTGACGCCGCTCAGGCCATTGCCAAGTCCATTGATGTCAAGGTTGCGTAGAATCACGACCGTGCCCGCGGGAGCGTTAATTGTTATGCCGTTGGTGCCAGACACCAATACGCCAGCAGTATTCCCGAAGCCGCCATCAATCGTGATGGCTTTGCTTATCGTCACTCCGCCGAAGCCGCCTGGGTCGAGCGCATCAATCTCGCCGCCCGTCGTCGTTTTGGAAATCGCGCCGGCGAACGTCTTGCACGGCGCCGTGCGCGAACAGGGATTTGCGTCGTCGCCGACACCGGACACCCAGGTGCGCGTCGCTTGCGCTTGCGCTGGAGCGGCGTTCAGCATGATCCCCGAACACACGACCAGCGCTATCCAGACAGCGAAGTGTCTCATGATCGTCTCCCCCATAAGCTTTTCCTACATGCCGGCCTTTTGTCGAAACAGCAGCCTATTTGAAGTATCTTTACCCGATAACGGTCTTCTTGCACACCGGTTTCTTGGGAGGCACATCGAAAAGCGTGTAGAGCATCTGGAGGATCAAAATCTTGAACATCAGCACGGCGTCATAGGCGGACGCGCGCCCTTCGTGCCGTCGGAACGTTCAACGCCGCGGCGAGCGCCGGGCGGAAGACCTCAAAGTCGATGAGCTCTTTCAGCCGCGTCAGCGGGTCGACAGTTTCCGACAGCGCTCGTCCAGATCGAGAAACCCCAGCTGCCGCCCTCCCCTGCGCGCCTCTGCGACGAGTGAATCACAACGCCGCCCAGAGCGCGAGGTTTTTTGAGGTGTCCATGCGAGATGCGCAAGGCATGGAGGGCGCGACCCACTTTCCCCGAATCCTGGAGAAGGTCGAAACCGAAATGAGCCTTCAGGTGCTCGCCTACAATCTGAAGCGACTGCTCAACATCTTCGGGATCAAACCGCTCATGGAGGCCATCTTGGCCCAACACAACTGCCGGCCGCGTCTCCTGGTGTGCGTTCCCCCTCAAACCAGAGTCCATCACGGGCTTGCGGCGATTATCTGAACTCGCTCACGCTCACCCCAGTCGTTTCCTCTACGCGTTCACGCCAACACCGTCTCGCCGCCCCCAAAAACGATGCGGCGCAAAACGACGACGAGGCGTCAGCCCCGCAAGGAGAGTGTCTGATCCGCTGGTCGATGCAGGAAATCCGCCGCATCGCCACCCGCCTTGCACGCAAGCGCATTCACCCAGAGTTCGTGATCGCTTGGTCGCTTTGGCGACGAGCGCACCAAGCGCATGCGCGGCGCGCCCATCTAAAATTGCAACTGTAATGCTAAGACGGGATGCCGCAGAACGCGGCCGAACGAAAACTTCTTCGAGTCACGAATGGCAACATGGCGCAGATGTCGCCACGCCGTGAATTTTGCAGCCCGTGCGCCCACAGTCGCGGCGCGGCCGCCACGACGAATTTTCTAGCGCCCTTGCCGGCGCCCGCCTCGCCCCTTCTACAGCGCCGCGAGGCTATCAGTGCAAGGGGATGGAGGTCAGCGCGCCGAGGCTCCCATAAGCGCTTATCGCGTTGTTGCCAAAGCTCTTGACGACGACGCCGTTGCTCGCGCTGGCGACAGTGCCAACAATGCCCGCGATCGTCGACAGGTTGAGGTCAATTTCAGCGCCGCTGGTGTTGGCGACGAGGGCGTTCTGCGCGCCGAAAATGAGGGTGCGATCGACCATCACAAAAGCGGAGCCGCCGCCGCCCTGCGTCGCGGTGATAGCGTTCGTCGATGTTGCGCCGATATTGCATTCGGAAATTGCGGCGGCGGCGAAGCCCCCTGTGCCGTCGACGGTTACGGCCGCGGCGGCGCCTCCTATTTGGGAGCCGACGATGCCCCCTCCTGCGAGATTCCCTCCTTGCGACTTTATCAGAACGTTGCCGCCGGCGTTGCTTTGTATCGTTGAATTCTTGATCTTCAGTCCCGAGGCGGGGCTGCCGCTGGGCGCAAAATTCACCCCAACTCCGGTGAAATTCGTAACGGTCGCATCCGACAGGTCCAGCGAGGCGCCGGAATTAAACTGAATGCCCGTCGCACCGCCCACACCCTCGATCGTCAGGCCGCGCAGCGTGATCGCGTCGCTCGTTCCCGCCGCGATCGTGATGGCCCGCGCCAGAAGTCGCCTGAACGCCGGCTGGGAAGCCGCCGCCGTTGAGGATGGTCACCGCAAAGTTGATGGTCATCGCGCCATAGCCGGCAGGATCGAGAACGTCGATTTCGCCGCCCGGGTTCAGTATGTTCGAGAGAACGTATTGGAAGCTGCGGCAGGGAGTTGTTGGGGCGCCGCAACCGGCCGCACCGTGCCATGGCCGGAGACTCAAGCGCGATTTATTCCGGCATGCGCGGGAGCCGAGACAAGCGCCGCAATGACAAGTGCTCCGAATATAGTCAACCGTCTCATTCAGTTGCTCCAGCTTGGTTTTGAATCGATGAGGCTTTAGCGGAGATTCGCCGCAAAGGCACGCCTTGGCAGATTCTCCGATGACGCCGCCTTTGGCAAGCCCTATGGACACTGAGACCGCAGCTTGATCGCAGACTCGCGGGCCGGCGACTGTGTCAGCCTTCCGATAGCTGAAATCGCGGAGTTTGCCGTCGGCGGCTCGCGCGCGAAGGGTCCGCTGCTCCGCAATTATCTGCGGCCTCAATTGAAACAGTGACGTTCACCATGGTTTTCGTAGTCTGAGCCGCGATTAGCGGTTGTTGCAATCTGTCAGCCGCTCTAGAAGCAGCGCCTCGACACGCTGGCGTTCTTCCGCGACTTCACGGGCCGCCCGTTCCTGCTCGGCGCATGCCGCGGCTGACTGCGCCAGAAGGGTATCGCGCTCGCTGGTCAGCGCCACGACGGCCTGCTGCAAGCCGTCTCGAGCGCCGGCGGCTTCTGCGAGCTGCGCCGCGAGATGGTCGCGTTCGCCGGTTAGAGGGGCGACGGCCTGTTGCAAGCTCTCGCGCGCACCGGCGGCTTCCGAGAGCTGCGCCGCGAGATGGTCGCGCTCGCCGGTCAGAGCCGCGACGGCCTGCTGCAAGCTCTCGCGCGCGCCGGCGGCTTCCGAGAGCTGCGCCGCGAGATGGTCGCGTTCGCCGGTCAGAGCCGCGACGGCCTGCTGCAAGCTCTCGGGCGCGCCGGCGGCGTCCGCGAGCTGCGCCGCGAGATGGTCGCGTTCGCCCGTCATAGCCGCGACTGCATGTTGCAGCTCGTCGCGGGCGCTGGCGGCTTCGGCGAGCTGCGTCGCAAGATGGTCGCGCTCGCCGGTCAGAGCCCCGACGGCGTGATGCAAACCGTCGCAGGCGCCGACGGCTTCGGCGAACTGCGCCGCGAGATGGTCGCGTTCGCCCGTCATAGCCGCGACTGCATGTTGCAGCTCGTCGCGGGCGCTGGCGGCTTCGGCGAGCTGCGTCGCAAGATGGTCGCGCTCGCCGGTCAGAGCCCCGACGGCGTGATGCAAACCGTCGCAGGCGCCGACGGCTTCGGCGAACTGCGCCGCGAGATGGTCGCGCTCGCCGGTCAGAGCGCCGACGGCGTGCTGCAAGCCGTCGCGCGAAGTTGAGGCTTCGGCAAGTTGCGCAGCGAGACTGCCAGCGGCCATCTGCGCCACCGCGACATTTTCTTCGAAATCGACGAAAACTCGACCAAAAATTCGCGACGCCTTTTCGAACGCGCCCCGCACATCGTCGAGCTTTTGCTGCGCGCTGTTCGAGGCAGGATCGGCCGCGAGCTCGACCATCGCGCTGTAGGTCCCCTCCACCCAGTCGTTCACGTCGGGATGGACGGCCAACGCCTCGGCGTCCACGACATTGTGCCGCAGACTCGGCGCGAGAAAGCGGTCGATCTCAGCGGCTGTCCTATCCGAGAGCTTTGGCCAAACTAGACCTGTTTGCTCGCCGGCGCGGGCCATCGCCAGGCGCCAATCGGCCAAAAAGTCTGGCCAATGCAGGACAACCCGCGGCAATTGGCGGCTCGCGGCCTCAGCATCAAGGACATGCCGCAGCCACAGAAGCAGTCCTTTGCTCGTTGGAAAGCCGTCGCGCAGTCTGAGAGAGCTCGCGACTTCGAGCGGCGAGCGCACTGGCAAGATGATATGGACGGCGTAGCCCGTTCGTTCAAAGACGCGCGCCCAAAACGCGGTCATTCGGCAGATGCGCGGATCCTTGACCACGATGAGCCGCGCCGCGCGGTATTCTTCGTTGAGGTTCGCAATCGCCTTCGCTTCGAATTCTTCGGCCTCCGCGCTCAATGACCAGTCCGGATTGAAGGCGCGCCAATCGTCCCAACAAGAGCCCGCCGACGCCAAGATCGCGTCGTTGAGATGCATCAAAGCGTTGGATTCGAAGTAACCGCGTTCGTTGAACGAATTCCCCTGCATGAGCGTCTTCGGCGCTCTCGCCCCCAGCTTCTCCAGCGCGCCGGCGAGGGAGGAGGTGCCGCCGCGATGCATGCCGAGCACGAGGACAGCGGCTTTCGCCAAAGCAGGGGGAAGCTTGGACTGTCGTTTTAGGGAAGTGCGCGCTTTTTGCATTGAGTCCGGCTCGGCCTGCTGATGCGCCTGCGTTAGGAGTTCTGCTGGCTATGGGCGCTTCTACCCATGTTTTCTCAAAACTCCTGCCCAAGCTGGCATCAGCGAAATATGATTACCGCTTATCAGATTGTTTTCTCGGGTGAAAGGGTTTATTTGAGCTTTCGACTTCCCGGGATTGACCTTAACGGCAAGGTGGATTAGGAGACCTCGAGCTGTGATAACGGTTATCGTCAGTTCTTCAATGTTGGAGGTTAAGAATGAAAGGTTTCAACTGGGCGGCTGCTGCCGTGGTCCCGCTGCTATCTCTATCCGTCGCACAGGCACACGCGCAGGTGGTCACCACAGGCGGCGCCGTAACGATCAACGCTTCTGGATTCTTCAAGACACCGGTTTCGCAAGGCGGTAGCGTCAAGTGCACCGGAATCGTGTTCCTGGTCCCTAGCAACAGTGGGGCCGTCTCCAGCATACCGTTGTCCAGCCTGATCATGACCGGCACGGAAACTGCGTCGAGCGTCGCCACGGCCGCCAATGGCGGCATCACAAATAATGGTGGGGATTTCGCCTGCACCATCGTGGTTCCGTATCGATTCGAAAACGTCAACCTCTCGACGACTTACATGGCGATCGCCTACACGATGAACGGCACGGACCCGGGCTACTGGGACCCGACCTGCCTCCAGAGCCCGCCCGGTAATAATCCGTTGGCGTGCTTTACTCCTGGGACGAGTCCAGGGAAAAAGCAGCAGGTGATCGAGGTCATTCCGATCCCCGCTACGGGCGGTTCGCAGACATCCCTCTCGGTCAATCCAAAATTGTAAGCGCCGATTGCGCTCTTGATCGGCGCCGCGAGGGAAGGGAGCGCATCCTCCATTTCTTGCGGCGCCAATCGGACGATGTAACTTAGCGTCAGATCAACGCTTGAAATTTCTTATTTATACTCCTGGCGGCTGGCTGCGGAGCTTGCTGAGACGCGTGGCGGGCAGCGATTTAATCCCGCATTCGCCGGACGAACTCTGATTTTGCTGTGCAATTTCGTCATTTCTGGCATAATTTTCAGGGCTCTTCGCGGATTTTGGTGGGTGAAAATTTGGGCGTGAAGCCGCAATAAGCCGTATTTTCAATGGCTTTTCGGGTTTCCGCCGGGCTGAAAATCGGTCACGATCTCGGGCATGGAAAAGCAGCCTGAAACCACCCCGATCAAAACCCTGCGCGACGCGTACAAAGTTCGCGGGTTTCGCGTGCTCGTGACGCTCGACAGCTACGAACTCGAACCGCCAGTGTTGGTCCTCACGTTCAGTCGGCGCGCAAAAAAACGGTGTGCGGCGGCTGTGGGAAAATTTGCCGCAGCGTTTACGACAACCGCTGGCGGCGCGCACGCGATCTCAAATGCGGGGATCGCGAAGTTTATATCGACTTCGAAATGCGCCGCGTCTCCTGCGAAGCCTGCGGCGTGAAAAACGAGAAGCTCGCCTTTTTGTCGAGCAATACAAAATACACCTTGCGCTTCGCCATGCAGATCGGCGGCTTGTGCCGCGTGATGACGATCCAGGATGTGGCGCGGCTGATGCATCTGCATTGGCATGCCGTCAAGGATCTCGACAAGATCTACATGCGCGAACAGCTGCGCGTGGCCGGAGATCCAAAGCCACGCATCGTTGGCATTGACGAAATCTCGATCAAGAAAGGCCATGCCTATCGCATCGTCGTCAGCGATCTCGTTGCGCGCCGCGCCATTTGGTTCGGCGGCGCCGGACGGACGGAAGCCGACATGGATTTGTTCTATGCCTTTCTCGGCAAGCAAAACAGCCAGAAAATCAGGCTCGCAGTGATGGACATGTGGAAGCCGTTCCGCGTTTCGACGCAGCGTCACGCGCCCAAGGCTGCGATCATGTTCGACAAGTTTCACATCGTCAAACATCTCGGCGACGCGCTCGACGCCATCCGCAGATCGGAATACAAACGCGTCACCGGCGAGGATCGAAGCTTCATCAAAGGCCAGCGCTACGTGCTGTTGTCGCGGCGCGAAAACCTGACCGACGACAGACGCAAAAATCTCAAACGCCTCTTGCAAGCCAACGCACGCCTGAACATCGCCTATCTACTGCGCGAGCAGTTCGAGCAGCTGTGGGATTATGCCGACGCCGCCGACGCCCGAAGCTTCTTCGACGCCTGGCGCGAGCAATTGCGCGATCAGGACGTCGCGCCATACGAAAAGTTCGCGGCCATGATCGAGCGCAATTGGGCCGGCGTCGTCGCCTATTGCCAGCCAACGCACGACATCCCGCTCGGGTTCGTCGAGGGTCTCAACAACAAAATCCGCGTGTCATCCAACGCCGCGCCTACGGCCTGCGAGACGAGGAATATCTCAAACTCAAAATCCTCACATCCGGCCTGCCAGAATTGTAAAACCCTACCCGAAACCTACCCACTAAAATCCGCGAAGACCCATTTTCAGAGCGTTATGCTTCTTTGAGCGAGGCGGCTATGACGAACCCAGCGGGTGAAACGAATGATGGCGTTCTCCGGCTTGATTTCAACCGCCGCCTGAGGCTGCAATTTCGCGGATCGGTTGTGACCTCCGACGCCGGCTTGCTGGCCTACCGCGAACTCGACGACGCGCTCGGACTGACGGCCATGGCCAGCGAGATTTTGGCCGACGCTCGCACCGGCAGAAATGGACGACATGCCCTGGCCGGATTGTTCCGGCAATCCGTCTTCGGTCGCCTCGCCGGCTATGAGGACGTGAACGACGCCGAGCGGCTTCGGCATGATCCGGCGATGCGCTGGGTCGTCGGCGGTAGGGCTGCCATCTCCGGCGCGGCGTCGCCGAGCCAGATGGGACGATTCGAGACGCGCTGGCTCACGGCCGAGAAGAATCTCTCCGCACTCACCGATCTTTCGGGTCGATGGATCGACCGCATTCACGGCCGCCGACCGCCAAGAGGCATCCTGCTCGACATGGATTCGAGCGTCAGTCCGACCCACGGCGAACAGGAAAAGAGCTGCTGGAACGGCCATTACGAGTGCACCTGCTATCATCCGCTCTTCTTGTTCAACCAATTCGGCGAAGTGGGTATCCCCTTCACTGACCTCAACCGGGGTGCTATCTGGCGCGGATGGACGGTGACTCGCATCCCGTAGCCGGTATCGATTACCCTCGTACGTTCCAAGAGATCGACGAGTGGTTCCGAGACGATGAGGCGTGTCGGGAGTACATTCGACGCGTGCGCTGGCCGAAGGGCTTCGTCTGCCCGCATTGCGGCATGTGCGGCGCGCCTTGGGCGATGTCGGACAAACTGCTTCGCTGCCGCAGCTGTCACGCGCGCACGTCGCTCACCGCGGGGACGATTTTCGAGGGCACGCGCAAGCCGCTGCGGACCTGGTTCATGGCCATGTGGTTCGTGACGAGCCAGAAGAACGGCGTCAGTGCGCTCGGACTGCAGCGGGCGCTTGGGCTCGGCAGCTATGAGACGGCCTGGACTTGGCTGCACAAGCTGCGCCGGGCCATGGTGCGGCCTGGCCGCGACGCGCTCAGCGGAACGGTCGAGATCGACGAAACCTATGTTGGCGGCCCGGAAAAGGACAAAGGGGGCCGAGAGATCGAGTGCAAAGCCATTGTCGCGATTGCAGCCGAGGAGAGCGGCCAGGGCATCGGCCGCATCCGACTGCGCCGGATCGAGGACGTGTCGGCGGACAGCCTGCTGCCCTTCGTTCGCAACGCGGTCGTGTCCGGAGCCACCATCCACACCGATGGCTGGAGAGGTTATGCCAGGCTCGAAGCAGCCGGCTACAAGCACAAGGTCAGCGTCATCAGCGCCGGTTCCGATCCCGCGCACGAGGTCATGCCGCGCGTGCACAAGGTCGCCTCGCTCTTGAAGCGCTGGCTCCTCGGCACGCATCAGGGCGGCGTTCAGCGCCAGCATCTCGACTACTACCTCGACGAGTTCACCTTCCGCTTCAACCGCCGACGCTCGAATGCCAGGGGCCTTCTGTTCCACAGACTCGTTGAGCAAGCCGTCGCCATCGACCCAGCGCCCTACCGCTCCATCATAGGAAAACCAACAAATCCAACCGATTCCGCAGCCTCAGGTCAGTGAAGGGGATACCCACTTTCGGCGATTTGGAGCGCTGCGCCTTGCGCCCCGGCAACGTCCACAGCGCCGACGGCTGGGAAAGCGTGCTCAAGCCGGTCGTGGCCCGCTACAAGAACCGGGTCTCACGCATCTATTTCCGAGGCGACGCCGGCTTCGCCAATCCCGACATAAGGCTTATTCCCCTGGCTCCGGTCCCACAAAATGCAGTGACAAGATCCTATGGGGCGTGGATAGCAGCCGGCGCTCTGGCAGAGTGAGGTTGCAACCACCCGCCCTGGAGACGACCATGCCAACCGCAGCTGACCTGGCCGAAGCGCCGACCGCTATCCAAACCAACCTTGCCGCACTATTCGTTTCATTGGAACTGAGCCGCTCTGTTTGGCTGATCACATCTCTGTCTCCGGGTTCCGGCGGGAAGATGTCGAAGCATTCTGTTCCAGCTGGCGACGTCGCCGCGCTGCTGGCGCGCTTTGCAGAACTCAAACAGAAGACGCTGGCTCGGACGGGGCAATCCTTTCCGATCGTCTCTATCCAGGAAGCGGGGCTGGACGGCTTCTGGCTTCACCGCGTGCTGGAGAGCGAGGGTATCGAAAGCCACGTCGTCGACCCGGCCTCGATTGCGACGTCGCGACGGCGGCGGCGCGCCAAAACCGATAGGATCGACGGCGAAGCGCTGCTGCGAGCGCTGTTGGCTTATAAGCGCGGCGAACCGCGGGTCTGCGTGATGGTCAAGGCGCCGACGCCCGAGGAAGAAGATCGCCGCCGCCTCAGCCGCGAGCGCAAGGTGCTGGTCGCCGAACGGGTTGAGCACGTCAATCGGATCAAGGGGCTGCTGTTCTCGCAAGGAGTATCAGGCTACGAGCCTCTGCGCCGCGATCGGCGCACGAGGCTCGACGAGCTCATGACCGGGGATGGGCGCGCTCTGCCGGCACATCTCAAGACCCAGATCAGTCGCGAGCTTGATCGGCTGGAACTGCTTCTCGATCACATCAAGGCGGTCGAGGGCGAGCGGAACGCACTGCTTGGCGAGCAACAAGCCGAGGCGTCGCCGACGGTCGCTGCGGGCAAAATGCTGCTCGACTTCAGGGGCATAGGGCCGGAGTTCGCCGCTATCCTCTGGCTGGAGGCGTTCTATCGCCACTTCGATAATCGCCGCCAACTCGCAGCATACGCCGGCTTGGCGCCGACGCCATGGCAAAGCGGATCGGTCGACCGCGAACAGGGCGTCTCCAAGGCTGGGAATCCGCGCTTGCGAGAGACTCTCATTCAGCTTGCCTGGCTATGGCTGCGCCATCAGCCGAAGTCAGCTCTGGCCCTGTGGTTCAAAGAACGGGTCAGCCGCAACGCAGGCCGCATGAAGAAGGTGATCATCGTCGCCTTGGCGCGAAAGCTACTGGTGGCGCTGTGGAAATATGTCACCGCTGGCGTCGTCATCGAAGGGGCAGTGTTCAACGCCGCCTGATGACGAAATCTCAAAAGCTTCTCAAATCTTCCAGGGCCTGATCTGTCCTGGCGGATCCGGGTGGACGAACCGAGAATCCCCATGGCCTAAAACGCCGAAAATGAGAATGGTCTCGCCCGCCCGAGCCCTTGCCCGTCGCAAGCGGGATTTTGGTGCAGCCGTTGTGAACGGCGACCGTATGTAAGGTTGCGCGCGCTCGGAAACGGGCCGTGCACGCAATGGGCTCGGACCTCGGATGCCGAAACTGCCTCGGAGTTTGACTCATGCCCGATTGACCGTCGCCCTACCCGGAAATCGATGTCGTTGCCGCCATACTGAGGTGCATCCGCTTCCAATCGTCATTCCGGCCAGGGCTATTGTAAAGCCTGGCCTTTCAGGCCACCGCCGATGGCGGCTGCGGGCTTGACAATAGCCTTGGCCGGAATGGGAGCTCCGCCATGGGATGTAAGGACAGTTGCCGCTGAACTTAAATCGTGGGGCCCGGCACGCACACCCCTTGACACGAAACGCCCCATGTAAGGGGATTCCTGAGAGGCCCAGGAGGATGAAAATGAACGCGATGAGATCGCAGGAATGGTCGACGAAGTAGCCAAATTGTGGTCGTTCGATTTTGCGATAGCGGGCAAGCGTGCCGTCGAGCGAGTTGCCGAACCAATTCAGCAGGAGCCCTGACAGGGCGAGGACGAGAAACCCGGGCGAAAAACGGCAGGCGAGGAATCCGATTGCTGTCAAGACGCCGCCGAACAATCCCAGGATCGTCAAATGGTCGGGAAGAATGAAACGCGGCGTTCGTGCGGCGAGCCAGAGCAACACTTGGCGTTCCCGCTGTGGTGTGATGGAACATATGCAATTAAATCGAGGTCTTCTTGCCGAGGTGACCATCGTGAATTCGCGATGGCGTCCGGCGAGATGAGCGAGACCGAATATCTCGCTTTCAACTTGGCCTGGATGAACGCTTTCCTTCCGGTGCTCGCCGATGGCGCGATCATGGCGACCTTCATCGACTGGCGCGGCTACCCGGTCGTTCACACTGCCGCGACCCGGTCGGCCTTGACGCCGCTCAATCTCGTAGTTTGGACGAAAACCAACGCCGGCATGGGGAGCCTCTACCGCTCGCAGCACGAGCTGCTGCCGCTATTCAAGAAGGGCGTCGCCCCGCACGTCAACAATGTCGAACTCGGTCGCAAGGGTCGTTGGCGCTCCAACGTTTGGACCTATGCGGGCGCGTCTTCGCTCGGTTCCGACTCTCGCCGCGGCCTGCAAGACCATCTTCGGGTCCTTCCAGAGGCAGGGCTGTCCCTCGGAAGAATCTCACATCCGAAAATCCGCACGAACCCAAAAAATCAATGGGGCAGCAACGGCGCTTACGCAACGCCACATGGCCCGCCATCTTGCCGACGACTCGCGGATCATGTCGGTAGCCGCTCAATCCCAAATAGGATGCGTGGCCGTCGGTGAGCAGCGTCACGCCCGCTTTAACGTTGGCCTTGACGAAGGCTTCGATTGAGGCGGCTGAATTGTCCTTGATCGCGGCGAGGCGGATGCGGCCGGAGCGCGTGTCGAGATATTTCGCGTGCTTGCGGCGGGGCTTGGACTGGTTGATGTCGCGATCAATCACCTCGACCGCGCCGATGACGAGAATCTTGCCGGCGGCGCCAGGCTCGAAAAAGGCGTCGCCCTCCCGAAACGGGATTTCCGCTTGATCGACCTCGACGACGCCTTCGAGAGGCTCCCGCATCGGGTCGATCATCGACCGCCGCAGCTTCTACGCCAGCAGCCACGCGGTCTTGTACGTCACTCCGAGCTGATCCTCGAGCTGCCGGGCTGACATACCGTTGGAATGCGTCGCCATCAGATGCGCCGCCCAAAACCACGTCGGCAGCGGTAGTTTCGAGCGATGCATCGCCGTGCCCGCGGTGATCGAGGTTTGGCGCGAGCAGTCGAGACATTCATACGTGTAGGCACGGCTCTTCAGCGCCGCCGCCCGCTTGCCGCCGCAGGCGGGGCAGACAAAGCCGCTCGGCCAGCGTCGCTCAAACAAAAACGCGGCGCAATGCGCCTCGTCGGCGAAGGCTTGCTGGAACTCGGTAAGCGATCGCGCCCTGGCCATCGACGGCTCCTTTGCCGCCTCGCGCGGCGGCTCACGCCGCCCACCATACCACATCTAGGCTAACCTGGGACAACGGGACAAGCGGCTGGCGGAGCGTGAATGGCCTTCCAGTAATCGACAACGATCGTCTCGTAAAGGCTGGTGGACTGGGGATGTCTGGCGTTGTGCTCTGATATTGAAACGGCGCCGGCCGGACTTACGGATTACAGCGCTCGATGCCCCCCCAACGGGGTTAGTGTTGATCACCAATCTTGACCCTTGCTCAACCTTCCTGCGCGACCACTACGCCTCTTTAGTCGAGGAGATGCACGCTATCTCCCTGTCCGACCTCACCCTGGCAGGTATACACGCCGAACTGAAGGTTCAACCGACCTCTGCACTCAGTCACCTCGAGCAGATAGCCAGCCGTTTTTGGCTCTGAACCGACAAATGAAGAATGGCCGCTTAGATGCCATCGGAGATCATGCTATGATCACGTCTCTTCTGTGACGCTCCGGCGTGCAGCGCCGGCAACGGAGGGAACGATCCCAGGCGATCAGCCGCTCGCGCAGCGCCGCACAAGGGGAAGCCGCGCTGGACAAACTCCCAATGTCGACCGCTCGCCTTCAAGCTCGCCGACCGCCAGACCTCAGATTCCGTAACCGTCGCAGAGCTCCTGAAGCAGCTTCCCGCGATCGCACTGACGCGGCGCGTCACACCTCCGCCAACACCTGTTTCAGATAGGTCCCGTAGTCGCTTTTCGCAAATTTCTCCGCGGCCGCCTGAAGCTCCTGCGCATCGATCCAGCCGTTCGTGAAAGCGACTTCCTCGAGACAGGCGATGCGCTGTCCCTGGCGTTGCTCGACGGCGTGCACATATTCCGCGGCTTCGAGCAGAGCCGACGGCGTGCCCGTATCGAGCCAGGCAAAACCACGCCCGAGGCGCAAAACACTGAGTTCGCCGCGTTCGAGATAGACCTTGTTGAGATCGGTAATCTCGAGCTCGCCTCGCGGCGAGGGCTTTAGGCTCGCGGCGAAATGCGGCGCGCGCTCGTCGTAAAAATAGAGCCCAGTGACGGCCCAACTTGATTTGGGCTCCTTCGGCTTTTCCTCGAGCGACATGGCCGTGCCGCGCGCGTCGAATTCGACGACGCCATAGCGTTCAGGATCACGGACGTGATAGGCAAAAACCGACGCGCCGCGGGTCTGCGCGCGCGCCTCGCTCAGCAATTCGATGAGGCCGTGACCATAAAAAATATTGTCGCCAAGCACGAGCGCTGATGAACGCCCTTCGACGAATTCGGCCCCGATAATATAGGCCTGAGCCAGCCCTTCGGGCCGTGGCTGTTCGGCGTAGGAGATTTCGATCCCCCACTGCGCGCCGATTCCCAGCAAGCGTCTGAAGGACGGCAGATCATCCGGCGTTGAAATCAGCAGAATTTCCCGGATGCCGGCGAGCATCAGGACGCTCAGCGGATAATAAACCATTGGCTTGTCGTAGACGGGTAAAAGCTGCTTCGACGCCGCAATGGTCATGGGATGCAATCGCGTCCCGCTTCCTCCCGCCAGCACGATGCCCCGCATGTGGTTTCTCCAAATTTCCGGTTATGTCGATGATAGAAGGCGGGCGACGCAGGTGTCGAGCGACGGTCGCCAGTAAGGGAGCGCGACGCCATAGAGCCGCGCGAGCTTGCCGCAGTCGAGGCGCGAATTCGCTGGTCGCTTCGCCGGCGTCGGATAGTCGGCCGTCGTAATGCGCTTCACGCGTACCGGTTTGCGGCCGCAGAGCTCGGCGCCTGCGAATATCGCTTCGGCGAACTCGGCCCAGCTCGCCTCGCCAGCACCAGTCATATGGAACACGCCGCGCAGGTCCGGCGCCGGATCGCTGCGAAGCCGGGCGGCAATCGTCAGGACGGCGTCGGCGATGTCGATCGCAGAGGTCGGATTGCCGAGCTGATCGGCGACGACTCCGACCTCGTCGCGCGTTTCGCCGAGCCGCAGCATGGTGCGGACGAAATTTGCGCCAAAGGGACTGTAAACCCAAGCGGTTCGCAGTACGGCGCTATTGGGCTGCATGCTCTGCACGCGCGCCTCGCCCTCTAACTTCGAGCGGCCATAGACGCCGGTCGGCCCGGTTGCATCGGTCTCGACATAGGGCCGAGGCAGAGCGCCATCGAAGACGTAATCGGTCGAGAGGTGAATGAGCGGCAAATTTAGGGCCGCCGCCGCAGCTGCGACAAAGCCGGCGCCGTCTGCGTTGACGCCCATCGCCTCGTCGCGCTCCTGCTCAGCTTTATCAACGGCCGTATAGGCGGCAGCGTTGACGATGACATCGCCCTTAGCTCCTTCGAGCGCGCGTGAGACGCTCGTCTGGTGCTTGAGATCAAGATCGGGCCGGCCGAGCGCGATGACTTCCGCACGCCCGGCGGCGCGCTCGAGCAGCGAAGTGACGACCTGGCCCTTACAACCTGTGACGACGATGCGCATCTCGCTCACTCGAAAGCATCGACGAGATCACGCAGGCGGGGCCAGCTGCGATCACGCGCATTCGCCTGAATTTCAGAGGCGGGAACAGGCCAGTCTATGCCGAGGTCCGGATCGTCGAAGGCGAGGCCCCTATCGTTCTGCGGCGAATAGAAGTTGGTAACCTTGTAGAAGACCTCCGTGTTCGGCTCGAGCGTGCAAAAGCCGTGGGCGAATCCGATCGGCACGAGCAGTTGCCGCCAATTGTCGAAGGAGAGCTCCACCGCCACATGGTTGCCGAAGGTTTTCGACGAACGGCGCAGATCGATGGCGACGTCCAATATTCGTCCGCGCAGAACGCGCACGAGTTTGTCCTGCGCGAAGGGGGCGGTTTGGAAGTGCAGGCCGCGGATCACGCCTTTGGCGGCGGAAAGAGAGTGATTGTCCTGCACGAAGCGAAAGGGCAGGCCGGCCGCGTCCCATTTCGACTGCGTGTAGGTCTCGGAAAAAAATCCGCGCTCATCGCCGAATTTTTTCGGCGTGATGATTTTGACGCCGTCTAGTGCTGTATCTTCGACGATCATGGCCCCTACCGATTTCGATTGCGAAAGGATCGTGCATTAGGTGATTTGGCCGAGGCGTTCGCCGCGATATTTGCCGGAACGTATCGCTCCCCACCAGGCGGGATTGTCGATGTACCACCGCACCGTCTTGCGCAGGCCCGACTCGAAGGTCTCCTGCGCCCGCCATCCCAATTCGCGCTCGATCTTAGAGCAGTCGATTGCATAGCGGAGATCATGGCCCGGACGATCAGTGACGAAGGTGATCAGCTCGCGGTGCGAGCCTGCGGCGCGCGGCGCGATTTCGTCCAAGATGTCGCAAATGGTCGTGACGACGTCGATGTTGCGCCGCTCGCTGCAGCCCCCGACATTGTACGTCTCGCCGACGGCGCCGCGGCGGAGGACAAGGATCAGCGCCTCCGCATGGTCGTCGACGAAGAGCCAATCGCGCACGTTCTCGCCTCGCCCATAAACGGGCAACGGTTTGCCCTCCAGCGCATTGAGGATCGTGAGCGGAATGAGCTTCTCGGGGAAATGATAGGGGCCGTAATTGTTCGAGCAGTTGGTGGTGATGGTCGGCAGGCCATAGGTCTCGCGCCAGGCGCGCACGAGATGGTCGGACCCGGCTTTCGACGCTGAATAGGGCGAGTTCGGCGCGTAGGGGGTGTCTTCGCGAAAGAGCCCCTCCGGCCCCAAAGCGCCGAACACTTCATCGGTCGAGATGTGATGGAATTTGAAGCCTTTTGCCTTTTCGGCGTCCAAGCCGCGCCAGTAGGCGAGCGCCGCCTCAAGCATCGTGAAGGTGCCGACGACGTTCGTCTCGATGAAGGCTGCGGGACCGTCGATCGAACGGTCCACATGGCTCTCCGCCGCAAGATGCATGACGGCGTCCGGCTCAAATTCGGAGAAGACGCGTTCGACGGCCTTGCGATCGCAAATGTCGGCGCGCACGAAGGAGTATCGGGGGCTGCTTGCGATAGGTTCGAGCGAGTTGAGGTTTCCCGCATAGGTCAGCTTATCGAGGACACAGATGTGATCCTCATAGGTTCCTATGAACCTGCGCGCCACCGCCGATCCGATAAAGCCCGCGCCTCCAGTGATCAATACGCGCATATCGACTTCGCCATTCGTTCCGGGGGTTCGTAACACGGTGACTAATAGCGTTCAAGGCGTGCCTCCGACAATACCCATCACCAAAAAAGCCTCCTCACAGCTTCGAACCTCCAAGATTTTAAAACCGGAGGCACGGCGTGCGCCGATACAAGGTTCGGCAGGGATCGACACACCCGGTGACAAAAATGACCGCCAGTGCGGAGCTCGGCGTCGCCTCCTGGACCGTCCGTCCCATTCAAGCTATGAAATCTGACAATCAGATCGGACGCTCGACTACCTGCATTTCTCGGATCCTGCCTCGAGGCCGGATTTCGGAGGCGTCCGAGACAAGACGATTGTTGCTTCTCTTCAGAATGGCGGGGAGACGGCGGATCGGCTCGCGGGAGGGCGCAAAAGTTCATGTCGGCAATGACCAAAAAGTGGCGCACCCTGTTTGGCGAAAAGAAGAGCTCTCAATCAATTTTCGAGCATTACGTTCCTTTGGCGCCATCCCATCAGAACGCCGTCGACGCGATCCCGGGATGGAGCACGAGTTTGCCGCCGGAATGCGGGGTCAAGGCGGGGGCTTTGGCTACCTACCAGGACCCTCGCATAGCCTGGGCGATCGAATCCTACGGCTCTCTCGAAGGCTGCGAGGTGCTGGAACTAGGGCCGCTCGAAGGCGGCCATACTTCGATGCTGGAACGGGCGGGCGCGCGCGTCGACGCCATCGAAGCCAATCAACTAGCCTTCATGCGTTGCCTCGTCGCCAAGGAGATCATGGGTCTGACCCGATCCCGCTTCTGGCTCGGGGACTTCATCCAATGGCTCGAGAACACGGAGAAAACCTATGATCTGATCGTCGCTTCCGGCGTGCTGTATCATCTCTCCGACCCCCTGCATCTCCTCGAGCTCATCGCGAAAAGGTCCTCGGCGGTCTTCATCTGGACGCATCTCGTCTCCGAGGAGCATATGCCGCCCGATGATCCGCGCCGCGTCGTATTTTCACCCAAGGTCGAGGAGCATGTCTTTCACGGCGTGACAGTGCGGGCCTACCGGCGCACGTATCTGCAAGCCGATGAAAATCCTGCTTTTTGCGGGGGAATGCGCGACGAGCATCGCTGGCTGAACCGCGATGATCTTTTTGAAGCCTTGAGGGCGGTGGGCTTTCGTGACATCCAAACCACACATGATGAACCCGGTCATTTTTTTGGCCCCGCCCTTTCCCTCTTTGCCCGCAAATAGCCGGAACGTCCTCGTTTCAAGAGGCGAAAGGAAAGCTGCGCCAGAGTCCCGCGATGTCCTTCTTTCGTAAGAAACCGCCCGAATTCAGAGGCTACGTCGATTCCTCCGGCGGCGGCGAGGTGTGCGGCTGGGTTTGGGACAGGCTGCGGCCCAAGCAAGGCCTTCGCGTGGAAATCTACTCCGCCGGCCAGCTGATCGGCTCGTCAAAAGCTGACCTCTTGCGAACGGACCTCGCAACGATTGGGATCGGGGACGGCCGTCACGGTTTCAGATTCCGGTTGCCGCCGGGAGATTTTCCCGAGGAGACGATCGCGGTCAAGGTTGAGGGCAGCCAGTTCTGGCTCATCGATAGCGGGGGCCGACAGCGCCCCGATTTGATGAATTCGGCTGCGCGCGGTCTGCCGCTGCTGCGGCCCGCCCTCTCAATGCGCACGGCAGACGCTCTCGACATCGAGATCGCCGAAGAGCTCCAACGCGCTTGGCGAAATGGGACGGGAAAGAGGGTCGCCAGCGCTCTCCTCGATCGCAAGACCATGTGGGGCGAGATCGTCGCGACTCGCCACCAATCCCTCCTCACCTGCCTCGAGGATTCCGATCCTAGGCGCCTCGCGGAACATTTCGTCGGCGTGCAGAAATCCTCCGAATCCGCGGGCCTTACGCAAGGAGATCACGCTTACAAGGATTTTCTCGCCGCCTCTCCGGAAGGCCGGCGCGCGGCGGTCGTCCCTTTCCATGACATGCTCGCCTCGCTCGCCCAGTACATGGGTCTCGCCCGCGCCGAATGCGCCGAGCAGGACTACGTCGGCGAAACCTTGGTCATGGATCAAAGCGTCCTCGTCGACAGGATCGAGGCGGCGCTCGGACATCCGATCGCCTTTCCGGCCGTGTTCGATGGTCTCTACGGTCTTTCAATCGGCGAAAACGTGTTGCATGGGCGCGACCTTCAAGCACTCTATGCGGCGCTCCGCACGATCGAGGCGAGCGGCCACACGACCCCGACGATTTGCGAAATCGGCGGCGGATTTGGAAAGGTCGCGCAATATGCGTGGCTGCGCGGCGTGCGACGCTACACGATCGTCGATCTGCCAACGGTCTGCGCGATGCAGTATTTCTACCTTCGCAGGACGCTCCCGGAAGCAAAAATAAGCTTGGGAAGCGGCGATGAAAAGGTCGATGGAGACGGGATTTCCCTTGTCTTTGCGCCTCGCCCGGCGGAGACGCTCGCGCTTTCCGCCGACCTAGTCCTCAACTGCGATTCCTTCCCGGAGATGGGCGACGCCGTCTGCCGCGACTATTTTCGGCGCATCCCCCTTTGGGCTCCGCTTCTGCTCAGCATCAATCAGGAGGCTAATCGAGAGATCCGTGGCCCCAACGATCGCCAGTCCGTGGTCGGAACGCTTCTGCCCGAATTTGGATTCCGAAGGCGGTATCGCTTTCGCAGCTGGGTCCGTCGAGGCTATGTTGAGGAGCTTTGGAGCGCTCCGCCGTCGTCCAGCGCCGCGCCTCGGGCCATCGACCGACACGACGATGACGCCTGACCCGACCCTGCGGGGCGAGCTCGAGCTGGAATCCGGCGTCGTCGTCGAGAACGGCCGGATGGTCGCGACATCGGCCGAACCCTGGCTGCGATTCAAGTCTCTCGCGCGCTTCGAGGCGAGCCGTTTTGTCGAGATTACCTACCGGTCGAGTCTTTATGACGACCCTGTGCGACCCATCCTTCGATTTGTGACGACATCAGGCGAGGTAGACTGCGTCCTGCCGGGGCCAGTCGCGGGCGCCGGCATATGGCGTGGAGCGGCGCCGAAAGACCTGCGAAGCGTTCTGATCAGTCCCGCAGCGAAAACGGGCCGTTTCGATTTCGTCATCGAAAACGTCAGGCCACTCAAGACCTTGGAAGTCGCCGCGCTGGTTTGGGCAAGAAGGCCGCGCAAAATGTTCGACATCGCGCTGGCAGCCTCATTCGGCTATTTCAGCGAGGCCGAGAATGCGGTGGCTTGGGCCATTGGCGCCGAGCCCCTGCGGCGCTTTCAAGAGTGGCGAGCAGAACGCGAACGCTGCCTCGATCTCGGGGGGCTGGACCAGCCGCGCTCTGACTGGAGCAAGGGGCCGGCCTATCTCGTCCTTATCGATGCGCGCGACGCCGTAGGCGACCCGCTGGCGCGCACGATCGCCTCCTTGCAAGAGCAAGCCTATGACAAATTCAGGGCCGTCGTCATCGGATCCGGCGTATCTCCCGACCCGCCGGAGTCGCACCACGATTCCCGCGTGACCCGTCTCGTTGGCGAGAAGCGCGAGGAAAAGCTTCTCGAAGGCGAGCGCTTCTTGCTCTTTCTTCGAGCGGGCGACGCCCTGGCGCCGCAGGCGCTGGCGCTGGTCACGGAGGAGTTGGCGCGCCTTCCTGAGGCGAAGCTCTTGTATAGCGACGAGCTGATTGTAGATGGCGAGGAGACCGCGCCGTCATTCAAACCCAACTGGAGTCCACATTTCGCCGTCGCGCGCCCTTACCTCGGCCGAAGCGTTATTCTGCGCGCCACCGAGCTTGCCTCGGGCGTCGTCCCACTCGACGCCGCGAGCTTCCAGCGTTGCACGCAGGCGATCGCGCCAAAGCTCGCCCGAGACGAGATCGTGCATTTGCGACGGTTTCTGCTCATGCACAAGCGCGAGGAAGGAGAGACGTCATGCGAGCCGCGGCCGATCGAGAAGGTCCGCACGATGCGCGAGCCGCCGTCCGTATCGATCCTTCTTCCCACGCGCGATCGCGCGGATCTCCTGGGCCCATGCCTCGACAGCGTGCTGGGCTTGTCCACCCACCCGCGGTTCGAGCTCATCATCATCGACAATGGCACGCGCCAGGCCAAGGCGCTGTCGATTTTGGATCGCGCGGCGAAAGATCGCCGGGTGCGTCTCGTCCGCCGTCCCGGACCATTCAATTTCGCCGCCTTCAACAACGAAGCGGCCCGGCAAAGTTCAGGCGAGGTCCTGACGTTTCTCAATAACGACACTGTCGTCCTCACGCCGGATTGGCTCGAGCAGCTATGCCAACTTGCGCTCGAAGAGAAGGTCGGCGCCGTCGGCTGCCTGCTGCTTTACCCCAATGGCCTCATTCAGCACACGGGCGTCGTCATCGGGCTCGGCCAGGATGCCGGGCATTTCGAGGCCTTGCAGACGGAAGCCGCGCCGTCATGGCTGGACCGGACCCGCTCGGTAAGAGAGGCAAGCGCCGTGACGGCCGCCTGCCTTTGCGTCGAGCGGAAGAAATTTTTCGCCGTCGGCGGCTTCGACGAGGAGAATTTACCTATTGAATTCAACGATGTAGACCTGTGCTTGCGACTGACCGAAAGGGGATGGGCGAGCTGCTACACACCGAACGTGCGCCTCATCCACAAGGAATCCGCGACGAGGGGCGGCGCCGGCGCGCGTCCGCTCAGTGTTTACGCCAAAGAGCGCGACTATTTTCGAGCGCGCTGGCGCTCGGTCATTCGCGACGATCCATATTTTCACCCAGGTTTGTCGCTATATTCTCGCCAAGCTGCGCTGGGCTGAGCCGCGCGGCTCAGATTGTCCGCCAGCAGCCCCAGGCAGCGCATCGATAATGCTCTTCAACATCGAAGCAGATAGAGGAAACCAGATTGTCGGTTATCTGGTTCCTGACGACTTCACCAAATCGCCGACGCTGCGAATCCGTGATTCCGGCACAGTGCTTATTGACTTTCCTTGTCATGAAGAGCGTCCGTCTCTCGTTGCGGCGGGGAGGCACGGCACCGGCAGATGCGGATTCACGGTTGACGAAACGATGGTGCCGAGCCTCGCCCAGAACGATGGGCTCGAGCTCTATGACGCCGACACGGACATCCTCATCTACCGGCGCAGGCAAACATCCCACGTGACGCAAGAGAAAGTCTTTCGGTTTGAGACGCACTTGTTTCCCTTGTGGCGGCTCGACGAGCACGCCGAGCAGAAGTTCCAGTTCTTTCACAAAGGGGTGGACCGCCACGGTCGCGAGACGGCGACGCAGATGCTGCAGCTCAACAACGCCTCCTCGATCTATCTAAGCGGCCGCGTCGCGTTCAAGCCCTATGAGGGCCATCTTCATAATCAGTTCCGCTCCGTCGCGCTCATTCAGGACCCCTATGTGGAGTTGGCGGAACGGCTCTTGATGCTGAAGAACGTGCCCAAGCTCTCCCGACAGGTTCTGGGGCCAAGGGATGTGATCGCCTATCGATCGGCGATCGAGTTCGCGCAAGGCGTCGAGCCGGACGAAAAGAGCCTGCTGCGCGCCTTCGATACGATCCCAAAGGAGGCCATCGCCGTCCTCACCAATCCTCTGACCCGCCAGTTCGCGGCGGATTCGCTCGACGAACCGCCGCCGAAAGGCGCGGTGGCCAGAGCGCTTGGATCGCTCTCCAGTTTTGCGCTGATCGGATTGCGGGAGGACGAGGATCACTTTCTGGAGGCGCTGGAAGCCCTCATGCAGCTTCCCAATGGGGCGATACCGGGGCTCCACCGCTTCTCAAAAGTTCAGGAACTTGCTAGGGAGTTGCGCCTCGTGCCCGAGGCGGAGTTGCTGCTCGAGCAGGATCTTGAAGTGTATCAGACAGTGCGCGAGGCGATCGAGACGGCGGTTTAAGGACCTTCGCGTTCGAGAACTCTCGATCCGCGCACTTTTGGGCTCGCGCTCGAGAATAGGCTTCTGAGAACATGCGAGAGCTCAAAGCTCCAGACCGGAAGGAAGACGAAGTCGCGCCTGCGAGCGAGCCCTTGCGGGATGCGCCGCGCATTCCCATCAATGTCGGCTGGCTTCGCCCCGTCGCCGCTGCGGGGCCCGTTGCGGCGAAGCTCATCCTCGAAAGGATCGAACGGGTCGCAGCAGCGGCTCCTGTGCGCACGCTGCCCGCCACGCTCGCCGGCGCGCCGCCAGTTCTCCTGAGCTTCATCGGCTTCGTCCTAGCTCCGTCGCTGGCGGTAGTCCTCTATTTTGCGATCTTCGCCTCTGATCAATTCGCCGTTGAAAGCAAGTTCGCCGTTCGCTCGGTGGAAATCGAGTCGCCGCAATCCGACCCGGCGAACCCGTCGTCTTCGTCCTCGTCGGCGGGATTCTCGTTCACCGCCTCGGGGCAGAACGCTTACATCGTCACGAGCTACATCCGCAGCCGCGCGATCGTCGACGACATGAGCCCGAAGCTGAACCTGCGGGAAGTCTATCGCCGCCCGGAAGCCGATTTTTGGGCGCGGCTCAAGCGAGACGCGTCGATCGACGAGCTGACGCAATATTGGCTCTCCATGGTCGATACCTACGTCGACTCCCTCTCTGGAGTCGTCACGGTCAGGCTTCGAGCGTTTCGGCGAGACGACGCGCTGGCGCTGGGGCAAGCTGTGGTCGAGACGAGCGAAGCGCTTGTCAACCGCATCTCGGAGCGCGCGCGTCACGACGCCACCGCAATGGCCGAGAAGGAAGTTCGCCGCGCTTTCGAAGCGGTGCAGAAAGCTTTGGCCGAGTTGCACGAGTTTCGTGACAAGGCCGGCATCATCGATCCCGGTCAGACCATGGGCGAGATCGGAAAGCTTCTCCTTCCTCTCTTGAGTGAAAAGGAAAAGCTCGAGAGCGAGCTCTTCGTCGCCGTCCGTGAGATGTCCGAGGACGCCCCGACGGTGCATGTGTTGCGTGAGAAGCTCGAGGCCGTCGAGACGCACATCAAGGAGCTCAAGGCCAAGATCACTAGCGAGCCCGGGGCTGCCGGCCAGACGGTCGCGGGGTCGATTGCGAAATTCGAGGAGCTGGAAATTCAGCGTCAGTTGGCTGAACGATTCTACGCGCTGGCCCAGGCTGACCTTGACCGCGCGCAGCAGCGAGCCAATCGCCAAAACATTTATCTGAGCGTGTTCGTTCCTCCCTCCTTGCCCGAGGAATCGCGTTACCCACGTCGCTTCGCCTTTTCCTTGCTGACGTTTGTGGCCCTCACTATTGTGTGGGCAATCGTCATCATGGTGATCGCCTCCGTTGAGGATCACAGGCTTTGATTCATAACATTGGAAGTCGTTTCTGAGCCGGGCATAGGCGGGCGTGGACGGCAGTCGCTCACAGCGCGTCCAGGAAGGCCTCGACTCCCGCAAAATACTGGGTCCAATTGGGCGCCCTGAAACTTCGCGCAAGCCCCCTCGCATCGTCGCTCGCTGCCGACTCGTTCCCAGCGAGCCGGCGAATAGCGGCGAGCCAGCCCGCGCCGTCTAGCGGAGAAAGGAACGTGGCGCAGTCCTGCGTGACCTCACGGAAGACCGGGATGTCCGAGCAGACGACCGGCGCGCCAATCGCAAGCGCTTCAACGAGCGGTATGCCGTAACCTTCCGCGAAGTTGGGAGCGAGCAACGCGCGCGCATTGGCGATGAGGCGTCGCAATGCTTCGGACGAAAGCCCGCTCACGCGGCGAACGTGAGGGGCGAGGATTTTTGACCGCTCCAGGCCGTCGATGATTTGCGCGGCACCTCTCCCGCTCGAGCCGACGCAAACGAGCTTGGGCGTTTCGCCGCCTTTCGCAACGAGCGCCCGCCAGATGTTCAGCAGCAAAACGTGATCCTTGCGTGGCTCCAGCGTTCCGACGATCACGAAGTAGGGCGCCTTCGCGATCTCGGCGTCGTGAAGTGCGACATCTCCCGTGACTTCCAGCGGCGAGGCGAGAGGCTGCACATGGAGCGGCGGACAAGGCCGAGCCAAGGCGCGGAACTCGTCCCGCAGCCGGTCTGCCGTGCAGCCGCAGGTCGTGACGATCGCCCGCGCGCGCTGCGCCATGAGTTCGAAGCGACGCTGGAACAAGGCCTTGTAGCCGGGGCGGAAATATTCGGGAAAATCCAGCGGCAAGAGATCGTGCGCCAGAAAGACCGGCGCCACGTCCGGTCGGGCGTCCAGCCATCGAAACAGTGCCGGATATTCGAACCCATGCTGCGCCACGTTGAGATAAATGGCGCCTTCAGGGATCTCGAGACTGCGATCATGCACGAGTCGTAAACGTGTTTTCGTCGCAAGGACCGCCGCCTCTTCGATGGAACGCTCGCGCAAACCCCGCGCCGGCGTGGGGGTGAGACGAGGCTCCCCGCGTCCTCCGATCAGCCACTCCCTCAGTTGCAGCCAGGCAAGCTCGGGCGGCGAGGCGTCGGCCCGGATAAACTTCCTTTCTTGACGGATTGACAATTCGGCCACGAGGGGCGGGGATAGGAGGTGCGGTGCCAAGAGCCCATAATGGAGACCGCAGGCGAGGCGCTCGCTTCCGGCCCAATGTCGCGCATAGGCGCGATCGACCCAGTCGATGCCCGTGGTCGTGACGCCCTGAAGCCGCGTCGTCAGATGGGTGACGTCATAGACGATCGCCCGCTTGCGGGGGGAAGGGGACTCAGGCGCGGAGGAGATCGCCATGCTGCCCTTGTCCCTCCCCTGCGTTTCAAGCGAGCCGCACGGGCGACCGGGCAGCCGACAGGCCGGTATCGCGCAGGCGTCGTTCGACGCCAAGCTCGCTTTCGCGCCATAATGCCGGCTTTTGCGGTTTTCCTCAAAGGCGGCAGCGGCCGAGGGGGTGCCGGAGCGGGGCGGGGCGGTAGAAAATTTGAGCCCGTTGCTTTAGGTCGCGTCGAGCGCGGCCGGCGCGGTGAAGGGTGAGATGGATATTCTGCTTCTCGGCGGCTCCAACGCGGGCCTGCATTACGGCTGGGCCGCGCAATTCGAGGCCATCGTCCCGGAACATCGGGTCACGAACCGCTTTCTGGGGGCCGTCGGCTCGCTCTATGGACTGATGCGGCTCTTGCGACTCGGGGAGGGCCAAGAGCCGCCGCCGCAACTCGTCATTTTCGAATATGCGCTCAATGACGCGGTGCTGCTCGACGCCGGCTGGCTGCGCACGGACCTGCTCGAGGACACGCTGCGCGAGGTCACGGAGCTTTGCCGCGAGAAAAGCCTTCCTCTCCTCTTGCTCTGCCTTGAACCGCGACCGGACGCACCTGCGCGCGTCGCCGCGGCGACGCGGCGCACGATGGGCTGCTACCGCAGTCTTGCGCGGCGCCATGGCCTTTTACCTTGCGTGACCCTGCATGAGGCGCTCGGCGGCGTGCGCTCCGAGGATTACGTCGACCGGCTTCACCTCACCCCGGCGGCGTCGATCCGGGTCGCCGAACATCTGGCGGCGACTTTGGGTGACGCGCCTATCCCGGTTCCGCGCGCGGCGAAGACCGGCCGGCCGTCCTTCCGCTTCGTCCCCGCGCGCGCGGCGCAAACGAGCGGCCCTTGCCGTCCAGTGGCGCTCGCCTCGCGAGTCTATAGCGACGAATTTCTCGAAATCTCACGCGGGGGCGCGAGCCTCTGGCCGGGACGCGGCCGCCTCGTCGCGCTGATGCTGCGCACGACCGAAAGCGCGGGCGTCTATCGGCTCGCCGCGCAGGGCTGGAGCCTGCGCAAGACGGCGCAGTCGGATATACGAGCGGTCCTGCCGAAGGTCATGCTGCTGCATTACGTGCGCGCGCAGCCGATCGCGAATGAGGATCTGGAAATATCGATGCCGGCAGAGGAGGGCGCTCTGATGCGTCTTGCGGAGGACCGCACCTTTCACGGCGCCCCGAGCGCGGCGCCGTTCGAAACGCAAAAGCTCGAGATAGCCGGCGTCATGTTCTGGAGCGGCGCCGCCTGGCCGCGGCGCCTGCTGGCCGCGATCCGAATCCGCATCGACGCGCATGTGCCGTGGGGGGCTTTGCGGCGAGGGTGAGGGAGAATAGTTCAATACCGAGGGGTGATTGATTGTCGTCAGGGCAAGAAGGGTGACGACGAGTTTCTCGCGACGGCGACGGGACTTCTTGTATCTCCCCGGCAGCGGATGGAACGGCGCCGGCGCCTGGCTGATCTTCTCGCACTCGCTGCAGCTGAACTTCTCGCGCACGTGTTGCACGACCTTCCATAGGCGCGGGACTGCTTCCAGTGTCTCGGTCACGTCCTCGCCGAGCTTATGGAGGCGCATCGAGCCGCAACAGGCGCAGCGCGTCGGCCCCGGCAGCATGACGCGCTCGCGCGGCAGATGCGCCGGAAAAGGCTGGCGCGACGGCTTCCGTCTGGAAAAAGCCCGAACCGCGGTCGACTTCGCCGCCTCTTTCTCGGCGACGAGTTCGTCTTCGCTCGCGTCGGCCTCGAGCTCCTCGAGTTCGAGTTCCATCTGTTCGAGCAGCCGCGCCTTGCGCTCGCTGCGCACTCCATAGAGCTCGCGCCGCAGCTTCTCGATCGAAGTATCCCTCCGGCCGCGGCCGGAGGGATACCCTTTGCGCAGCGTAGGAACGAGCACCTGATCGACATAGGCCTGGAACCAGAGACCATTGACCGGGCCGTCGAGAACCATCGGCGCGGTCAAGCCGGTGAGGCGAAGCCCGGCGACGAAGGTCGTCGTTTTCCAATGTCCGTGCGGAATGCTGGCGCGTAGCCTCTCGCCCTTGGGCGCGCGGCCGCATCTACGCGCCATGTTCGTCGTCGCCCAGGTCTCGTCGATGAAGACGAGCTTCTCGGGATCGAGATCGAGTTGGCCGTCAAACCAGTCTTCGCGCCGCTCTACGACGTCCGCCCGGTTCTGCTCGCTCGCGTGGGCGGTCTTTTTTTGAACGTCAGACCGCAGCGGTCGAGGAACATCCACAGCGTCGCGCGGCTGGCCCTCACGCCGCGCTCGCTCAAAAGCCGCTCCAACAGCTCGCTGATGGTCAAGTCCGGCGTCGCCGCGATCAGCCCCAGCAGATAGTCGCGGTGCGGATCGAGCTTCGAGCGCCGCGGCTGCCCCTGCTTGCGCGCTGTGCGCTCTCCGCTCTGGCGTGCGCGGCGCACCCAGACGATCGCCGTGGCGTCGCCGACCCCAAAGCGCGCCGCCGCATGACGCGCCGGAAGCCCCGCCAACGCGGCGTCGATCACACGGTCACGCAAATCCTGGCTGTAAGCCCGCGCCATCCTGCCCTCCATCAGTGTCCTGATGAAGGAATCATGAGGGTTATGTGATGTGCGCGGCGCGACGCTGGGGCTTGGTGGAACGCGCACATCATATAAGCCTGATTGAGCTAAGCCGCGGGTCGTTGCCCGCTATGGCGAAAGCCCAGGTCGTCGGGCTTTGAGGGGAGATGGAACGGCCGCCTTGCGCGAGAAGCGGAGGTCGCTAGCGCCCCGAACGAGGCTCTCGTCGTGATCTCGAGTGACGGCGCGAGACTGTTGGAAGGTTCGTGGGCAGCTCGGTGATTGCAAGAAGGTCGGCAAAGACGGGTCTTTGGCCACGCGGAGCCGTTGCGATGTCCCATGGGGCGACGCGCGTGCTCGTGAGCGACGACTTTTCGAGCCTTGGGCATGACGGGGGCGCTCATGAGGTGTCGCAATAGAAGGGGCGAACGACGCCGATGCGGCGCATGAGGCCGCCGCAGTCCGGGCAGACGTTTTGTGGAGCGACGGCCTCAGTGGCCGGGGCGGCATCGGCGTTCGCAGCGGCCGGCTCCGCGGCTTCGGCAGTCAGCCCCGGCCTGGCTTCGCCGATGAGCTTGCGGCAGCGTTCGATATTGTCGCTGCGATCGCCCCTGGCGAGGAAGCCGTAGTGGCGGATTCGGTGAAAGCCGTCGGGCAGGACATGCAGCAAAAAGCGGCGGATAAACTCGTCGGCTTTCAGCCGCATGACCTTGCGTTTGCCGCCGCAGCGATAGTCCTTGTAGGTGAAGGCGACTTCCTCGTCGGCGATCTCGACGATGCGCGAGTTGGAGATTGCCGCGCGATGCGTGTAGCGCGCGAGATAGCCGAGCACCTGCTCCGGCCCGCCAAAGGGCGGCTTGGCGTAGACCACCCACTCCACTTGTCGCAGCGCGCTCAGGCGCAGGGCGAACGCCTGCGCCTGCGCAAGGGCGGCGAGCCCATTGCAGAACTGCAGCTCGCCGCGCCGGAAGGCGGCTTCGAGTCCATGGGTGAACAACTTGCGGAACAGACGCGAGAGCGCCAGCACGGGCAGGAAGAAGCCCGGCTTGCACGAGACCCAGCGCTCGCCGTCGAGAGACGGACCGCCGCCCGGCACGATGCAATGCGCGTGGGGGTGATAAGTCAGCGTCTGGCCCCACGTGTGCAGCACGGCGATGAGGCCGACGCGCGCGCCAAGATGCTTCGGGTTGGCGGCGATCGTCGCCAGCGCCTGCGCGGCGCAACGCATCAGCAGCCCATAGACCAGCTCCTTGTTGTGAAAGGCGATCTCAGCCGCCACCGGCGGCAGCGTGAAGACGACGTGGAAGTAGGGAACCGGCAGCAGCTCGGCCTTGCGGGCCTTGAGCCATTCCTGCTGCGCCGAGCCCTGACACTTCGGGCAGTGGCGATCACGGCAGCTGTTGTACGAGATGCGAACCGCGCCGCAGGCGTCGCATTGCTCGACATGCCCGCCCAGCGCCGCGGTGCGGCAGGCCGCGACCGCGCCCATGACGCGGCGCTCGGAGCGGCCGAGATGGGCGCCGTGCGCGTCGAGATAGGCGCCGCCGTGGCGGCGCAAGACATCGCCCAATTCGAGCGCCGGCCGCTGCACGGCCTTCGCGCTATCGCGGCGGCGTCATCTCCAGCGACAACCGGTCTAGCGGGCTCTGAACGCTGGCGATCAGCTGCATCGAGACCTTGGCGTAGCGCGTCGTCGTCGACAAGCTCTCGTGGCCGAGCAGCGCCTGAATGATGCGGAGGTCGACGCCGTTCTCCAAGAGATGCGTGGCGAAGCTATGGCGCAGCACATGCACGCTAACCTTCTTGTCGAGACCCGCCATCAGCGCCGCCGAGCGGCAGGCTACGTTCAAGACATTAGGATCTATGGGCTTGTCGCTAGGACGACCCGGAAACAGGAACAGCTCAGGCCGCTCGCTGCGCCAGTAGATGCGCAGCATGGCGAGCAGCTGCTTGGACAGCATGACGTAGCGTTCCTTGTCGCCCTTGCCATGCTCGACGCGAATGACCATGCGCTTGCTGTCGATGTCGCAGACTTTGAGCCGCGCGACCTCCGAGGCCCGCAATCCCGCGGCATAGGCGGCGGTCAGCGCGACACGGATTTTCAGGCTTGGAATCGCAGCGAGAAAGCGCGCGACTTCCTCCTGATCCAGCACGACCGGCAGCTTCTTCGGCACGCGCGCGTAGGGGACGCGTTCGGGGATTTGCGCCTTTCCGAGCGTGACCTTGTAGAAGAAGCGCAACGCGCAAACGGCCTGGTTGAGCGACGCCCAGGCGGCCCCTTTGGAAACAAGGTGAAGCTGATAGGCGCGCACGTCCTCCGCGCTGAGCTTTGCGGGGGATCGCTCGAAAAATTCGCTGAACTTCTTGACGGCGTGGATGTAGGATCGTTGTGTCGCTGGCGAAAGATTGCGGACGGTCATGTCCTCGATCATGCGGCGGCGGAGAGGGCTGATCTCGGTCATCTGGCGGCTTCCTGTCCTGAGAGTGGGGTGTGACGCCCAAATCCTCTCAGACAGGAGGCCGCTCATCGACCTCGCCGCACCCGCTGCGGCTAGCGGCTTAGAGCCTGACTCAAAAGACAACTATCGCGCGAGCCGCCGGATTGCGATCTGGATCGACGCGAGAACGACGAAGGTTTGCAGCGTGGTCGCGAGGTTTTCCCAGTCTTTGGCGAGGCGTCGGTTGCGCCCGAACCATGAGAACGTTCTCTCGACCACCCAACGGCGCGGCAGCAGAACGAAGCCCTTCATGTCGTCACTGCGCTTGACGATTTCAATGCGCAGCGAGGGAACCCTTGCGACAGCCGCAGTGACTTGATGAGCGTTGTAGCCGTTGTCGGCCCAGACGAGTTCGAGCCAGGGAAAGCTGTTGCGGATTTTGTCGAGCACGAGCGCCGCGCCATCACGGTCCTGCACGCCGGCGGAGTGGACGATGACGCGCAGCGGCAAGCCTTGCGTATCGACCAGCGCGTGAATCTTGCGGCCCTTCACCTTCTTACCGGCGTCGTAGCCGGTCAGGCCGTCATGACCGCCCCTTTTTCCGCCGACTTCAGCGACTGACTGTCGATGATCGCCGCCGTGGGGCTCGCCTCGCGCTCCATGTCTTCACGCAGCGCCATGTGCAATTTGTCCCAGATCGCGTCCCAGACGCCGTCCTTCTGAAAATTGCGGAAGATGTTGTAGACGGTCGACCGCGGCGGAAAGCCGTCGCGAGGAAGATAGCGCCACGGACAACCCGTGCGCAGGAGATAGAGAATGGCGTTGATCGCCGCGCGCATGTCGGTCTTGCGCGGACGACCGCCGTGCTTGGCCGCCGGGATCAGCGGCTCGAGCAGAGCCCATTCCGCATCCGTCATGTCGCTGGGATAACGCCCGCCGACGCGCACGTAGGTCTTGCGATGCTCTTGCGTCCACATTCCGAATCATCCTCCGATGCTTCGGAATGCCTGAGGGTTCAAATAGGTCCCGCGCCCACGAAGGGCTGGGCAGGCCGGACTGCGGGACCTATTTGAAGCCGGATTGAACGAAGTCGCGTTGGCGTTGGCCACGATCTATGGGCACCCAATGTGCGGGGCCGGATTTAGATGGTGGCATCGCAGATTTTCGGAACCGCGAGGATTAGCAAAGAACTGGTGAAAGGGCGACGACGGTCGATTGCAGCGGGGTTGTGCGCGATTTGCAATGCGGTGAGCGCTCGCGATCTCTGGATGGCGTCATCGAAACGCGCGCCTTGCCGATCGCTTGCGTTCGGCGTGGGAACGCGTCCGTTGAAGTTAGCGCATCTGGACTGACAGCGATCCATTCGCCTCATGAGGTGTCGCACCTTGGCGTCGAGTGCGGCGGCGCCGAAGGACGCGGCCAGGGGCCAAGGTCGACCATGCGGCCGCCGCAGCAAGGGCAGATATCGATCCTCTGGCCGGTAAGGATGGCGTAGCGCTCGCGGTAATCGGCGGGTTCGACGCTCGGAGGCGGTTCGGCAATATTGAGAGCGGCACGGATATCGGCGAGCTTATGGGCGCGGCGGGCGTTGGCGAGAAAGCCCAAATGACGAATGCGCCGAAAGCCCTTGGGCAAGACGTGCATGAGGAAGCGGCGGATGAACTCGTCGGCATCGAGGGTCATCGCCTTGGATTTGTTGTTGGCGCGATAATCTTTCCACCGAAAGCGCACGGCGCCGTCTTCGCAATCGAGCAGCCGGCCATTGGCGATGGCAACGCGATGTGTGTATCGTCCGAGATAATCGAGGACTTGTGGCGCGCCGCCAAACGGGCGCTTGGCGTAGACGACCCATTCGGTGCTGCGCAACGGGGCGAGATATCGCGCGAACGCAGCCGGCTCTTGCAGCGCCGCGAGGTCGCCGAAGAACTTCAGATCACTGGCGTCGAAGGCTATTTTCAGTCGCTCGAGAAACAAGCGACGATAAAGCCGAGAGAGAACATGCACGGGCAGGAAGAAGCTGGGCCGGCAAGCGATCCAGCATCCATCCGGGCCGAGGCCGCCGCCCGGTACGATGCAATGGACATGCGGATGATGCGTGAGAGTTTGCCCCCAAGTGTGCAGGATAGCGATCATGCCAGTCTCGGCGCCAAGATGTTTTGGGTCCGCGGCGATGACGCGGATCGTCTCGGCCGCCGCCTTGAACAGGATGTCGTAGACGAGCGCCTTGTTTTGCAAGGCGATCGCCGCGATCGGCGCCGGAACGGTGAAGACGAGGTGGAAATAAGGAACCGGCAGGAGCTCCGCGCGACGATCGGCGAGCCATTGTGCGCGCGCGAGCCCCTGGCACTTGGGGCAGTGCCGGTTGCGACAGCTATTGTAGGCGACGCGGATCTGCCCGCAGTCCTCGCACTGTTCGGCATGCCCGCCGAGCGCCGCCGTCCGGCACGTCTCGATGGCGGCCATCGCGCGGCGCTGGTCAATAGACAGCCGAGCGCCTTGCGCGGCGCGAAATGCGTCGCCGTGGCGGCGGAAGATATCCGCAACCTCGATCCTCGGGCGCATTTGCGCCGGCTATTCGGGAGCGACCAAATCGCATGAAAGTCGGTCGAAGGGGCTCGACGTGGCGGCGATCAGGTTCGTGGCGACCTGCGCATAGCGCGCCGTCGAAGACAGGTCGGCATGACCGAGCAACGCCTGAATAATGCGAATGTCGACGCCCGCCTCCAGGAGATGGGTGGCAAAACTGTGCCGCAACGTATGCGCCGTAACGGGTTTGCCGATCCTGGCTCGCAGTCGCGCCTTGCGGCAGGCGTCTTGCAAAGCGCCCGTGCTCACATGATCGCCGGGCTCTTGGCCCGGGAACAGCCACAGGCTTGGTCGCGCCCGCCGCCAATAGGCGCGCAGAATCTCGAGGAGGCGCGGCGACAGCATGGCGTATCGCTCCTTGCCGCCTTTGCCCATCTCGACGTGGATCAACATCCGCGTGCTGTCGATCGAGGCGACCTTCAGACGGGTGACTTCCCTGACCCGCAAACCCGCCGCATAAGCGGTCGCCAGCGCGACGCGGTTGCGAAATCCTTCAACCGCTTCCAGGAAGCGCACGACTTCCTCGGCGCTCATGACTGCGGGAAGCTTCTCGGGCTCGCGGCCGAAAACGATCCTCTCGATCGCCTCCTTCTGTCCCAAGGTGACGCCATAGAAGAACCGAAGTGCGCACGTGACTTGGTTGATGTGCCCCCAGGAATGCTTCTGGGCGACGAGATGAAGCTGATAGGCGCGGACCTCCTCCGTCCCGAGCCGCTCTGGGGATGAATTGAAATGGCGGCTGAACCTCGCCACCGCGTAGATGTATGATTGCTGTGTCGCCTGCGACAGGTTGCGGATCGTCATATCTTCGATCATGCGCTGGCGGAGAGGGCTCGTCGTAGCCATCGGGGGCTCCTGGGCTGAGAGGACTTGATGTGACGATCACATCCTCTCAGACAGGAGGCTTCACTTCAGCGACTTCGCCGCCGCTCCCGCGTAGCGGGTTCGTTCAATCCCCAGAATCATGCAACCGGGGCGCGTGCAAGAAACTTTTGGGTCAGGCTCTTAGTTCAATCACGCTTTCCCCGATTCGGGAATCCCCCTTGGAATCGGAAATCGACGAACGCGCTCTAGGCGGCCGCGGCCGGAGGGATACGCGATAAGCTGCGCTCTTGCATTCGCTTGTGCGGCGCAGCCATTCCGTGCATCCGGATTGCCGCTTGAAGAAAAGCGTATCTGACTCATTCGACTCGACTTCCCTCCCGACAGACACTTACCTTTTACCCGGACTCAGTGAATGTGTTCTGAGCGCAATAGCAGAGCGTGTGATTTGACGGATTCCGGGCAAGTATCAAGGCGCAGACTCCGGTTCGGTTCCCCCCGACAAAATGGCAAGGCGTTCCCTCAAATCAGCGATCTCGGCATCTTTCTCGACGAGCTGCGCCCACAGATCGGCTTTGATCGAAGCAAAAGATTGCTCTGCAAGGAGTCCATTGGCGTCGATTATGGCTCTAAGCTTTTCATTTTCTTCCGTCAGACCGAGAATAACGCGACGATCCTCTGTGTCATTGCTTAGATTGAGAATTCCCTCGGAGCCAATTCGTATGATATTTTTACATTTAATCAAGTCAGATATAAATCGGATTTTAGTGTGATCTACTTCCGCTGATTTTATAAAAATAGCAACGAAGTCATTGTATACCTCGGCGCGCCGTTCGGCTGTAAATGACTCGATGAGCGTAACAGGATAGGTTTGTTTGCGAGCGAAGGCCTCGAATGCTTTACCGCAATCGGGGTAAAAGCGCCAGCAGTCCATGGGGTATCTATGAAAAGTGCCGTTCGAAGGCGCGTTAAGATAGAGGACGCCGCCAGGCACGATTATGCGTATCAACTCCAAAAATGTCTCCCAAAAAAATTGATCATGTTCGAAAACAGAGCTTGAAACAACAATGTTCGCAAGTCCATCTCTTAAGGGTAGTGGCCGCCCGCTCTCTACGATGAGATCGACGCTCGGGCCTTTGTCTACATCGAGACCGAGATAAGTCGTACCTTCGGGACAAAAATCGCGCAGAGATCCATTTACGTTGTATGATCCAAACTCAACTATAAAATGTCCGGGACGACAATAATGTTGAAAAAAAAGCCTTCCGATTTCATACGCTGTGTCGTGCATTGATCACTCCGCGGGTTTGAAAGCCGGGGCCTCGGTCTGGTGGACGTCGGCGATTTCAGGTTTCGTAACGGTCGCGCTTGCCGCCCATTTGAACCTCCTCGTGTTAGAGTCGGTCCGGAGAGTATCTCAGGAAAGGCAGTGGCTTGTGCGGATTGAACGAACCCGCTACGCGGGAGCGGCGGCGAAGTCGCTGAAGTGAAGCCTCCTGTCTGAGAGGATGTGATCGTCACATCAAGTCCTCTCAGCCCAGGAGCCCCCGATGGCTACGACGAGCCCTCTCCGCCAGCGCATGATCGAAGATATGACGATCCGCAACCTGTCGCAGGCGACACAGCAATCATACATCTACGCGGTGGCGAGGTTCAGCCGCCATTTCAATTCATCCCCAGAGCGGCTCGGGACGGAGGAGGTCCGCGCCTATCAGCTTCATCTCGTCGCCCAGAAGCATTCCTGGGGGCACATCAACCAAGTCACGTGCGCACTTCGGTTCTTCTATGGCGTCACCTTGGGACAGAAGGAGGCGATCGAGAGGATCGTTTTCGGCCGCGAGCCCGAGAAGCTTCCCGCAGTCATGAGCGCCGAGGAAGTCGTGCGCTTCCTGGAAGCGGTTGAAGGATTTCGCAACCGCGTCGCGCTGGCGACCGCTTATGCGGCGGGTTTGCGGGTCAGGGAAGTCACCCGTCTGAAGGTCGCCTCGATCGACAGCACGCGGATGTTGATCCACGTCGAGATGGGCAAAGGCGGCAAGGAGCGATACGCCATGCTGTCGCCGCGCCTCCTCGAGATTCTGCGCGCCTATTGGCGGCGGGCGCGACCAAGCCTGTGGCTGTTCCCGGGCCAAGAGCCCGGCGATCATGTGAGCACGGGCGCTTTGCAAGACGCCTGCCGCAAGGCGCGACTGCGAGCCAGGATCGGCAAACCCGTTACGGCGCATACGTTGCGGCACAGTTTTGCCACCCATCTCCTGGAGGCGGGCGTCGACATTCGCATTATTCAGGCGTTGCTCGGTCATGCCGACCTGTCTTCGACGGCGCGCTATGCGCAGGTCGCCACGAACCTGATCGCCGCCACGTCGAGCCCCTTCGACCGACTTTCATGCGATTTGGTCGCTCCCGAATAGCCGGCGCAAATGCGCCCGAGGATCGAGGTTGCGGATATCTTCCGCCGCCACGGCGACGCATTTCGCGCCGCGCAAGGCGCTCGGCTGTCTATTGACCAGCGCCGCGCGATGGCCGCCATCGAGACGTGCCGGACGGCGGCGCTCGGCGGGCATGCCGAACAGTGCGAGGACTGCGGGCAGATCCGCGTCGCCTACAATAGCTGTCGCAACCGGCACTGCCCCAAGTGCCAGGGGCTCGCGCGCGCACAATGGCTCGCCGATCGTCGCGCGGAGCTCCTGCCGGTTCCTTATTTCCACCTCGTCTTCACCGTTCCGGCGCCGATCGCGGCGATCGCCTTGCAAAACAAGGCGCTCGTCTACGACATCCTGTTCAAGGCGGCGGCCGAGACGATCCGCGTCATCGCCGCGGACCCAAAACATCTTGGCGCCGAGACTGGCATGATCGCTATCCTGCACACTTGGGGGCAAACTCTCACGCATCATCCGCATGTCCATTGCATCGTACCGGGCGGCGGCCTCGGCCCGGATGGATGCTGGATCGCTTGCCGGCCCAGCTTCTTCCTGCCCGTGCATGTTCTCTCTCGGCTTTATCGTCGCTTGTTTCTCGAGCGACTGAAAATAGCCTTCGACGCCAGTGATCTGAAGTTCTTCGGCGACCTCGCGGCGCTGCAAGAGCCGGCTGCGTTCGCGCGATATCTCGCCCCGTTGCGCAGCACCGAATGGGTCGTCTACGCCAAGCGCCCGTTTGGCGGCGCGCCACAAGTCCTCGATTATCTCGGACGATACACACATCGCGTTGCCATCGCCAATGGCCGGCTGCTCGATTGCGAAGACGGCGCCGTGCGCTTTCGGTGGAAAGATTATCGCGCCAACAACAAATCCAAGGCGATGACCCTCGATGCCGACGAGTTCATCCGCCGCTTCCTCATGCACGTCTTGCCCAAGGGCTTTCGGCGCATTCGTCATTTGGGCTTTCTCGCCAACGCCCGCCGCGCCCATAAGCTCGCCGATATCCGTGCCGCTCTCAATATTGCCGAACCGCCTCCGAGCGTCGAACCCGCCGATTACCGCGAGCGCTACGCCATCCTTACCGGCCAGAGGATCGATATCTGCCCTTGCTGCGGCGGCCGCATGGTCGACCTTGGCCCCTGGCCGCGTCCTTCGGCGCCGCCGCACTCGACGCCAAGGTGCGACACCTCATGAGGCGAATGGATCGCTGTCAGTCCAGATGCGCTAACTTCAACGGACGCGTTCCCACGCCGAACGCAAGCGATCGGCAAGGCGCGCGTTTCGATGACGCCATCCAGAGATCGCGAGCGCTCACCGCATTGCAAATCGCGCACAACCCCGCTGCAATCGACCGTCGTCGCCCTTTCACCAGTTCTTTGCTAATCCTCGCGGTTCCGAAAATCTGCGATGCCACCATCTAAATCCGGCCCCGCACATTGGGTGCCCATAGATCGTGGCCAACGCCAACGCGACTTCGTTCAATCCGGCTTCAAATAGGTCCCGCAGTCCGGCCTGCCCAGCCCTTCGTGGGCGCGGGACCTATTTGAACCCTCAGGCATTGAACGAACCCGCTACGCGGGAGCGGCGGCGAAGTCGCTGAAGTGAAGCCTCCTGTCTGAGAGGATGTGATCGTCACATCAAGTCCTCTCAGCCCAGGAGCCCCCGATGGCTACGACGAGCCCTCTCCGCCAGCGCATGATCGAAGATATGACGATCCGCAACCTGTCGCAGGCGACACAGCAATCATACATCTACGCGGTGGCGAGGTTCAGCCGCCATTTCAATTCATCCCCAGAGCGGCTCGGGACGGAGGAGGTCCGCGCCTATCAGCTTCATCTCGTCGCCCAGAAGCATTCCTGGGGGCACATCAACCAAGTCACGTGCGCACTTCGGTTCTTCTATGGCGTCACCTTGGGACAGAAGGAGGCGATCGAGAGGATCGTTTTCGGCCGCGAGCCCGAGAAGCTTCCCGCAGTCATGAGCGCCGAGGAAGTCGTGCGCTTCCTGGAAGCGGTTGAAGGATTTCGCAACCGCGTCGCGCTGGCGACCGCTTATGCGGCGGGTTTGCGGGTCAGGGAAGTCACCCGTCTGAAGGTCGCCTCGATCGACAGCACGCGGATGTTGATCCACGTCGAGATGGGCAAAGGCGGCAAGGAGCGATACGCCATGCTGTCGCCGCGCCTCCTCGAGATTCTGCGCGCCTATTGGCGGCGGGCGCGACCAAGCCTGTGGCTGTTCCCGGGCCAAGAGCCCGGCGATCATGTGAGCACGGGCGCTTTGCAAGACGCCTGCCGCAAGGCGCGACTGCGAGCCAGGATCGGCAAACCCGTTACGGCGCATACGTTGCGGCACAGTTTTGCCACCCATCTCCTGGAGGCGGGCGTCGACATTCGCATTATTCAGGCGTTGCTCGGTCATGCCGACCTGTCTTCGACGGCGCGCTATGCGCAGGTCGCCACGAACCTGATCGCCGCCACGTCGAGCCCCTTCGACCGACTTTCATGCGATTTGGTCGCTCCCGAATAGCCGGCGCAAATGCGCCCGAGGATCGAGGTTGCGGATATCTTCCGCCGCCACGGCGACGCATTTCGCGCCGCGCAAGGCGCTCGGCTGTCTATTGACCAGCGCCGCGCGATGGCCGCCATCGAGACGTGCCGGACGGCGGCGCTCGGCGGGCATGCCGAACAGTGCGAGGACTGCGGGCAGATCCGCGTCGCCTACAATAGCTGTCGCAACCGGCACTGCCCCAAGTGCCAGGGGCTCGCGCGCGCACAATGGCTCGCCGATCGTCGCGCGGAGCTCCTGCCGGTTCCTTATTTCCACCTCGTCTTCACCGTTCCGGCGCCGATCGCGGCGATCGCCTTGCAAAACAAGGCGCTCGTCTACGACATCCTGTTCAAGGCGGCGGCCGAGACGATCCGCGTCATCGCCGCGGACCCAAAACATCTTGGCGCCGAGACTGGCATGATCGCTATCCTGCACACTTGGGGGCAAACTCTCACGCATCATCCGCATGTCCATTGCATCGTACCGGGCGGCGGCCTCGGCCCGGATGGATGCTGGATCGCTTGCCGGCCCAGCTTCTTCCTGCCCGTGCATGTTCTCTCTCGGCTTTATCGTCGCTTGTTTCTCGAGCGACTGAAAATAGCCTTCGACGCCAGTGATCTGAAGTTCTTCGGCGACCTCGCGGCGCTGCAAGAGCCGGCTGCGTTCGCGCGATATCTCGCCCCGTTGCGCAGCACCGAATGGGTCGTCTACGCCAAGCGCCCGTTTGGCGGCGCGCCACAAGTCCTCGATTATCTCGGACGATACACACATCGCGTTGCCATCGCCAATGGCCGGCTGCTCGATTGCGAAGACGGCGCCGTGCGCTTTCGGTGGAAAGATTATCGCGCCAACAACAAATCCAAGGCGATGACCCTCGATGCCGACGAGTTCATCCGCCGCTTCCTCATGCACGTCTTGCCCAAGGGCTTTCGGCGCATTCGTCATTTGGGCTTTCTCGCCAACGCCCGCCGCGCCCATAAGCTCGCCGATATCCGTGCCGCTCTCAATATTGCCGAACCGCCTCCGAGCGTCGAACCCGCCGATTACCGCGAGCGCTACGCCATCCTTACCGGCCAGAGGATCGATATCTGCCCTTGCTGCGGCGGCCGCATGGTCGACCTTGGCCCCTGGCCGCGTCCTTCGGCGCCGCCGCACTCGACGCCAAGGTGCGACACCTCATGAGGCGAATGGATCGCTGTCAGTCCAGATGCGCTAACTTCAACGGACGCGTTCCCACGCCGAACGCAAGCGATCGGCAAGGCGCGCGTTTCGATGACGCCATCCAGAGATCGCGAGCGCTCACCGCATTGCAAATCGCGCACAACCCCGCTGCAATCGACCGTCGTCGCCCTTTCACCAGTTCTTTGCTAATCCTCGCGGTTCCGAAAATCTGCGATGCCACCATCTAAATCCGGCCCCGCACATTGGGTGCCCATAGATCGTGGCCAACGCCAACGCGACTTCGTTCAATCCGGCTTCAAATAGGTCCCGCAGTCCGGCCTGCCCAGCCCTTCGTGGGCGCGGGACCTATTTGAACCCTCAGGCATTCCGATTGATGGCGCCCGTCTATAACGGGATAATGCCGCCCGGGGATTCCGGGATAATGGCGCCCCCCTGTAACGGAATGATCCCGCCCGGGCGCCGCGTTCGTTGACCGACGAGATTTGTCTCACCCGTTCCGGATTTCGGTCAAGGCGTTTTTGGCTCCTTTGGCGCGAACGCGGCGCAGGCTTTCGCCTGTGAGCTCGATGCGATGGGCGTTGTGAACGAGCCGGTCGAGGATGGCGTCGGCGTAGGTCGGATCGCCGATGACCTCATGCCAAGCCGCCACGGGAAGCTGGGATGTGACGATCGTCGATCGGCGCCCGTAGCGTTCTTCGAGGATTTCGAGCAGGTCATGACGGGCTCCGGCGTCGAGCGGCTCGAGGCCGAAGTCGTCGAGGATCAAGAGATCGGCGCGGCCGAGGGATTTCAAAAGGCGCGGATGGCGCCCGTCGCCGCGCGCGAGCGTGAGGTCTTCGCAGAGCTTCGGCCAACGATGATAGACGACGGAGCGGTTGTCGCGGCAGGCCTTCTGGCCAATGGCGCAAGCCAGCCAACTTTTGCCGGTTCCACTCGGGCCGACCAGGGCAAGATTGTCGTGAGCGTCGATCCACTGGCCTTCGGCGAGCTTCTGGAACAGCGCTCGGTCGAGCCCGCGCGCGGCGCGATAGTCGACGTCTTCGACGCTGGCCTGCTGGCGGAGCTTGGCGGCGCGCAGCCGCGCCGTCAGCCGCTTATCGCGCCGAAGAGAAGATTCCTGATCGAGCAGCAGGGCGAGCCAGTCGTTGCGGTCGAGCCCTTTCGCTTCCTCTGTTTTGGCGAGTTCGACGAAGGCCTTGGCCATTCCATAGAGGCCGAGGGCGTGGAGCTGGTCGAGGGTCGGATGTTTGAGCAAGTCGGCTTCTCCTTCAATGGTAGTAGCGCGGGCCGCGGATGTTTTGATGGAGGATCGGGGCCGTCTCCGCGGCGCGTTTTCGCGCCGGCTTCCGATCGAGCTTGTGGTCGAGGATGGATTTGACTGAGCCGTAGGTCTTGGCGCCGATCTCTATGGCGCGTTCGGCGGCGGCTTCGACGCGTTCGGACCCATAGGGGCCGGCGAGACGAACGATGCCGAGGCAGGCGCGATAGCCTTGCTCGGGATGCGGCCTCGCCTCCAAAATCTGTTCGCAGAGCGCCGCGGTCGCCGGGCCGATCTTGCGGGCGTCCTCACGGATGCGCTCCACCGTCCAGCCGGCATAACGCCGATGGCTCGACGGCATGTGTTCGGGAATGGTCGTGTGCTTGCGGTTGCCGCTCATGCGCAAGTGAACGGCGATGCGCTCGCCCTTACAGAAAATCTCGACGCCGCGGACGGTCAGCCGCGCTTCGACCTCGGCGCGGGCGAACCGGTAAGGCACGGAGTAGTAATGCGCGTCGATCTCGACATGATAATCGATGCCGACGCGGCGCAGGCGCCACTCGCAATATTCGTAGGGTTCGACTGGCAAAGCCTTCAGCGCCGGGCGATCCACCTCTTCGAGCAAGTGGCGGCGGGTGACGCTGAGCCGGCGGATGCGCCGCTCCTCGTTGAGACTTTTCAGCATCTCGTCGATCGCGGCGTTGACCTCCGCCAGGCTGTAGAAGGTCCTCCGCCGCAGCCGGCCAAGAAGCCAGCGTTCGACGATCAGCACCGCCGATTCGACCTTCGCCTTGTCGCGCGGCTTTCTGGGGCGCGCCGGCAAAAGCGCGGCCCCGTAATGCGCCGCCATGTCGGCGTAGGTGCGGTTGACCTGCGGGTCGTAAAAGCAGGCTTTGACGATGGCCGTCTTGGCGTTGTCCGGCACGATGAGCTGCGGAACCCCGCCGATCGCAGAAAGCGCGCTCACATGGGCGTCGATCCAGTCGGGAAGCGTCTGCGTCCAGCTCGCCTTCGCGAAGGTGAAGCTCGACGCCCCCAGCACGGCGACGAAGATCTGCGCCATGCGGATTTCGCCGGTGAGCCTGTCGACGACGACCGGAACGCCGTCGCCGGCGTAATCGACGAACAGACGCTCGCCGGCGGCGTGCGTCTGCCGCATCGTCACCGACAGCGTCTTTTCGAAAGCCCGATAAAGCTCACAAAAGCGCGAGTAGCTGTAGCCGCTGGGATTCTCGGCGATGTATTCGTCCCACAAAATCACCAGGGTGACGTGCTTGCGCTTCAACTCCCGATGCACGCCGGCCCAGTCCGGCTCCTCGATGCGCCGATGACCGCGCTTGCTGCGCCGGTTGGCGTAAAGCGCCGCCTCCAAGGCGTCGTCGTTCATGCCATCCGGCAGCGGCCAGGACAGTCCGGCGCTCTCCGCGCGCTTGAGCGCTTCCCGCACCGTCGAGCGCGGCATGCCAAGACGCCGGGAAATCTCGTGCGCCGAAATCGACGTGGACTTCAGCCGAATAATCTCGCGCGCTTGGCGCATCGTAATCCGCTCCGCCGGCATGGATCGCTCCCTCTGGATTGCCAAAGGAGCGACCTGATCAGGCCAACGGCGGCGACCGCCACTGCACGAAATTATCCGGGCGGGATCATTCCGTTACAGGGGGGCGGGATCATCTCGGAATCGGGGGCGCCATCATTCCGTAACCGGGGGGCGCCTTCATCTCGTTTTAGGGGGCGCCATCAATCGGAATGCCTGAGGGTTCAAATAGGTCCCGCGCCCACGAAGGGCTGGGCAGGCCGGACTGCGGGACCTATTTGAAGCCGGATTGAACGAAGTCGCGTTGGCGTTGGCCACGATCTATGGGCACCCAATGTGCGGGGCCGGATTTAGATGGTGGCATCGCAGATTTTCGGAACCGCGAGGATTAGCAAAGAACTGGTGAAAGGGCGACGACGGTCGATTGCAGCGGGGTTGTGCGCGATTTGCAATGCGGTGAGCGCTCGCGATCTCTGGATGGCGTCATCGAAACGCGCGCCTTGCCGATCGCTTGCGTTCGGCGTGGGAACGCGTCCGTTGAAGTTAGCGCATCTGGACTGACAGCGATCCATTCGCCTCATGAGGTGTCGCACCTTGGCGTCGAGTGCGGCGGCGCCGAAGGACGCGGCCAGGGGCCAAGGTCGACCATGCGGCCGCCGCAGCAAGGGCAGATATCGATCCTCTGGCCGGTAAGGATGGCGTAGCGCTCGCGGTAATCGGCGGGTTCGACGCTCGGAGGCGGTTCGGCAATATTGAGAGCGGCACGGATATCGGCGAGCTTATGGGCGCGGCGGGCGTTGGCGAGAAAGCCCAAATGACGAATGCGCCGAAAGCCCTTGGGCAAGACGTGCATGAGGAAGCGGCGGATGAACTCGTCGGCATCGAGGGTCATCGCCTTGGATTTGTTGTTGGCGCGATAATCTTTCCACCGAAAGCGCACGGCGCCGTCTTCGCAATCGAGCAGCCGGCCATTGGCGATGGCAACGCGATGTGTGTATCGTCCGAGATAATCGAGGACTTGTGGCGCGCCGCCAAACGGGCGCTTGGCGTAGACGACCCATTCGGTGCTGCGCAACGGGGCGAGATATCGCGCGAACGCAGCCGGCTCTTGCAGCGCCGCGAGGTCGCCGAAGAACTTCAGATCACTGGCGTCGAAGGCTATTTTCAGTCGCTCGAGAAACAAGCGACGATAAAGCCGAGAGAGAACATGCACGGGCAGGAAGAAGCTGGGCCGGCAAGCGATCCAGCATCCATCCGGGCCGAGGCCGCCGCCCGGTACGATGCAATGGACATGCGGATGATGCGTGAGAGTTTGCCCCCAAGTGTGCAGGATAGCGATCATGCCAGTCTCGGCGCCAAGATGTTTTGGGTCCGCGGCGATGACGCGGATCGTCTCGGCCGCCGCCTTGAACAGGATGTCGTAGACGAGCGCCTTGTTTTGCAAGGCGATCGCCGCGATCGGCGCCGGAACGGTGAAGACGAGGTGGAAATAAGGAACCGGCAGGAGCTCCGCGCGACGATCGGCGAGCCATTGTGCGCGCGCGAGCCCCTGGCACTTGGGGCAGTGCCGGTTGCGACAGCTATTGTAGGCGACGCGGATCTGCCCGCAGTCCTCGCACTGTTCGGCATGCCCGCCGAGCGCCGCCGTCCGGCACGTCTCGATGGCGGCCATCGCGCGGCGCTGGTCAATAGACAGCCGAGCGCCTTGCGCGGCGCGAAATGCGTCGCCGTGGCGGCGGAAGATATCCGCAACCTCGATCCTCGGGCGCATTTGCGCCGGCTATTCGGGAGCGACCAAATCGCATGAAAGTCGGTCGAAGGGGCTCGACGTGGCGGCGATCAGGTTCGTGGCGACCTGCGCATAGCGCGCCGTCGAAGACAGGTCGGCATGACCGAGCAACGCCTGAATAATGCGAATGTCGACGCCCGCCTCCAGGAGATGGGTGGCAAAACTGTGCCGCAACGTATGCGCCGTAACGGGTTTGCCGATCCTGGCTCGCAGTCGCGCCTTGCGGCAGGCGTCTTGCAAAGCGCCCGTGCTCACATGATCGCCGGGCTCTTGGCCCGGGAACAGCCACAGGCTTGGTCGCGCCCGCCGCCAATAGGCGCGCAGAATCTCGAGGAGGCGCGGCGACAGCATGGCGTATCGCTCCTTGCCGCCTTTGCCCATCTCGACGTGGATCAACATCCGCGTGCTGTCGATCGAGGCGACCTTCAGACGGGTGACTTCCCTGACCCGCAAACCCGCCGCATAAGCGGTCGCCAGCGCGACGCGGTTGCGAAATCCTTCAACCGCTTCCAGGAAGCGCACGACTTCCTCGGCGCTCATGACTGCGGGAAGCTTCTCGGGCTCGCGGCCGAAAACGATCCTCTCGATCGCCTCCTTCTGTCCCAAGGTGACGCCATAGAAGAACCGAAGTGCGCACGTGACTTGGTTGATGTGCCCCCAGGAATGCTTCTGGGCGACGAGATGAAGCTGATAGGCGCGGACCTCCTCCGTCCCGAGCCGCTCTGGGGATGAATTGAAATGGCGGCTGAACCTCGCCACCGCGTAGATGTATGATTGCTGTGTCGCCTGCGACAGGTTGCGGATCGTCATATCTTCGATCATGCGCTGGCGGAGAGGGCTCGTCGTAGCCATCGGGGGCTCCTGGGCTGAGAGGACTTGATGTGACGATCACATCCTCTCAGACAGGAGGCTTCACTTCAGCGACTTCGCCGCCGCTCCCGCGTAGCGGGTTCGTTCAATGCCTGAGGGTTCAAATAGGTCCCGCGCCCACGAAGGGCTGGGCAGGCCGGACTGCGGGACCTATTTGAAGCCGGATTGAACTAAGCCGCTAGCCGCAGCGGGTGCGGCGAGGTCGATGAGCGGCCTCCTGTCTGAGAGGATTTGGGCGTCACACCCCACTCTCAGGACAGGAAGCCGCCAGATGACCGAGATCAGCCCTCTCCGCCGCCGCATGATCGAGGACATGACCGTCCGCAATCTTTCGCCAGCGACACAACGATCCTACATCCACGCCGTCAAGAAGTTCAGCGAATTTTTCGAGCGATCCCCCGCAAAGCTCAGCGCGGAGGACGTGCGCGCCTATCAGCTTCACCTTGTTTCCAAAGGGGCCGCCTGGGCGTCGCTCAACCAGGCCGTTTGCGCGTTGCGCTTCTTCTACAAGGTCACGCTCGGAAAGGCGCAAATCCCCGAACGCGTCCCCTACGCGCGCGTGCCGAAGAAGCTGCCGGTCGTGCTGGATCAGGAGGAAGTCGCGCGCTTTCTCGCTGCGATTCCAAGCCTGAAAATCCGTGTCGCGCTGACCGCCGCCTATGCCGCGGGATTGCGGGCCTCGGAGGTCGCGCGGCTCAAAGTCTGCGACATCGACAGCAAGCGCATGGTCATTCGCGTCGAGCATGGCAAGGGCGACAAGGAACGCTACGTCATGCTGTCCAAGCAGCTGCTCGCCATGCTGCGCATCTACTGGCGCAGCGAGCGGCCTGAGCTGTTCCTGTTTCCGGGTCGTCCTAGCGACAAGCCCATAGATCCTAATGTCTTGAACGTAGCCTGCCGCTCGGCGGCGCTGATGGCGGGTCTCGACAAGAAGGTTAGCGTGCATGTGCTGCGCCATAGCTTCGCCACGCATCTCTTGGAGAACGGCGTCGACCTCCGCATCATTCAGGCGCTGCTCGGCCACGAGAGCTTGTCGACGACGACGCGCTACGCCAAGGTCTCGATGCAGCTGATCGCCAGCGTTCAGAGCCCGCTAGACCGGTTGTCGCTGGAGATGACGCCGCCGCGATAGCGCGAAGGCCGTGCAGCGGCCGGCGCTCGAATTGGGCGATGTCTTGCGCCGCCACGGCGGCGCCTATCTCGACGCGCACGGCGCCCATCTCGGCCGCTCCGAGCGCCGCGTCATGGGCGCGGTCGCGGCCTGCCGCACCGCGGCGCTGGGCGGGCATGTCGAGCAATGCGACGCCTGCGGCGCGGTTCGCATCTCGTACAACAGCTGCCGTGATCGCCACTGCCCGAAGTGTCAGGGCTCGGCGCAGCAGGAATGGCTCAAGGCCCGCAAGGCCGAGCTGCTGCCGGTTCCCTACTTCCACGTCGTCTTCACGCTGCCGCCGGTGGCGGCTGAGATCGCCTTTCACAACAAGGAGCTGGTCTATGGGCTGCTGATGCGTTGCGCCGCGCAGGCGCTGGCGACGATCGCCGCCAACCCGAAGCATCTTGGCGCGCGCGTCGGCCTCATCGCCGTGCTGCACACGTGGGGCCAGACGCTGACTTATCACCCCCACGCGCATTGCATCGTGCCGGGCGGCGGTCCGTCTCTCGACGGCGAGCGCTGGGTCTCGTGCAAGCCGGGCTTCTTCCTGCCCGTGCTGGCGCTCTCGCGTCTGTTCCGCAAGTTGTTCACCCATGGACTCGAAGCCGCCTTCCGGCGCGGCGAGCTGCAGTTCTGCAATGGGCTCGCCGCCCTTGCGCAGGCGCAGGCGTTCGCCCTGCGCCTGAGCGCGCTGCGACAAGTGGAGTGGGTGGTCTACGCCAAGCCGCCCTTTGGCGGGCCGGAGCAGGTGCTCGGCTATCTCGCGCGCTACACGCATCGCGCGGCAATCTCCAACTCGCGCATCGTCGAGATCGCCGACGAGGAAGTCGCCTTCACCTACAAGGACTATCGCTGCGGCGGCAAACGCAAGGTCATGCGGCTGAAAGCCGACGAGTTTATCCGCCGCTTTTTGCTGCATGTCCTGCCCGACGGCTTTCACCGAATCCGCCACTACGGCTTCCTCGCCAGGGGCGATCGCAGCGACAATATCGAACGCTGCCGCAAGCTCATCGGCGAAGCCAGGCCGGGGCTGACTGCCGAAGCCGCGGAGCCGGCCGCTGCGAACGCCGATGCCGCCCCGGCCACTGAGGCCGTCGCTCCACAAAACGTCTGCCCGGACTGCGGCGGCCTCATGCGCCGCATCGGCGTCGTTCGCCCCTTCTATTGCGACACCTCATGAGCGCCCCCGTCATGCCCAAGGCTCGAAAAGTCGTCGCTCACGAGCACGCGCGTCGCCCCATGGGACATCGCAACGGCTCCGCGTGGCCAAAGACCCGTCTTTGCCGACCTTCTTGCAATCACCGAGCTGCCCACGAACCTTCCAACAGTCTCGCGCCGTCACTCGAGATCACGACGAGAGCCTCGTTCGGGGCGCTAGCGACCTCCGCTTCTCGCGCAAGGCGGCCGTTCCATCTCCCCTCAAAGCCCGACGACCTGGGCTTTCGCCATAGCGGGCAACGACCCGCGGCTTAGCTCAATCAGGCTTATATGATGTGCGCGTTCCACCAAGCCCCAGCGTCGCGCCGCGCACATCACATAACCCTCATGATTGAACGAAGTCGCGTTGGCGTTGGCCACGATCTATGGGCACCCAATGTGCGGGGCCGGATTTAGATGGTGGCATCGCAGATTTTCGGAACCGCGAGGATTAGCAAAGAACTGGTGAAAGGGCGACGACGGTCGATTGCAGCGGGGTTGTGCGCGATTTGCAATGCGGTGAGCGCTCGCGATCTCTGGATGGCGTCATCGAAACGCGCGCCTTGCCGATCGCTTGCGTTCGGCGTGGGAACGCGTCCGTTGAAGTTAGCGCATCTGGACTGACAGCGATCCATTCGCCTCATGAGGTGTCGCACCTTGGCGTCGAGTGCGGCGGCGCCGAAGGACGCGGCCAGGGGCCAAGGTCGACCATGCGGCCGCCGCAGCAAGGGCAGATATCGATCCTCTGGCCGGTAAGGATGGCGTAGCGCTCGCGGTAATCGGCGGGTTCGACGCTCGGAGGCGGTTCGGCAATATTGAGAGCGGCACGGATATCGGCGAGCTTATGGGCGCGGCGGGCGTTGGCGAGAAAGCCCAAATGACGAATGCGCCGAAAGCCCTTGGGCAAGACGTGCATGAGGAAGCGGCGGATGAACTCGTCGGCATCGAGGGTCATCGCCTTGGATTTGTTGTTGGCGCGATAATCTTTCCACCGAAAGCGCACGGCGCCGTCTTCGCAATCGAGCAGCCGGCCATTGGCGATGGCAACGCGATGTGTGTATCGTCCGAGATAATCGAGGACTTGTGGCGCGCCGCCAAACGGGCGCTTGGCGTAGACGACCCATTCGGTGCTGCGCAACGGGGCGAGATATCGCGCGAACGCAGCCGGCTCTTGCAGCGCCGCGAGGTCGCCGAAGAACTTCAGATCACTGGCGTCGAAGGCTATTTTCAGTCGCTCGAGAAACAAGCGACGATAAAGCCGAGAGAGAACATGCACGGGCAGGAAGAAGCTGGGCCGGCAAGCGATCCAGCATCCATCCGGGCCGAGGCCGCCGCCCGGTACGATGCAATGGACATGCGGATGATGCGTGAGAGTTTGCCCCCAAGTGTGCAGGATAGCGATCATGCCAGTCTCGGCGCCAAGATGTTTTGGGTCCGCGGCGATGACGCGGATCGTCTCGGCCGCCGCCTTGAACAGGATGTCGTAGACGAGCGCCTTGTTTTGCAAGGCGATCGCCGCGATCGGCGCCGGAACGGTGAAGACGAGGTGGAAATAAGGAACCGGCAGGAGCTCCGCGCGACGATCGGCGAGCCATTGTGCGCGCGCGAGCCCCTGGCACTTGGGACTGTCCTGAATTTCGTGTGTGGTTTGGGCACAATGGGAATGAAGGAGCTCTCCCATGGCCCGACGCAAGGAACCCAAGATACCCGACGCCATCCTCGACCAACTTTTGGCTGGGGCCGATCCGAAGACGGCCTTTGACCCGAATGGCCTGCTGGACGAACTGAAGAAGGCGCTGGCGGAGCGGGCGCTGAACGCCGAGATGGATCATCATTTGGCGAACGGCGAGGCTGGCAACAGCAGGAATGGCTATGGCAAGAAGACGGTGACGACCGAGACCAGCCGGATCGAGCTGGACATCCCGAGGGATCGGCGGTCGACGTTCGATCCGCAACTCATCGCTAAATACCAGCGCCGCTTTCCGGGCTTCGACGAGAAGATCATCTCCATGTATGCGCGCGGCATGAGCGTGCGCGAGATCGTTGGACATTTGCGCGACCTTTATGGCGTCGACGTCTCGCCGGAGCTGATCAGCGCGGTGACGGACGCTGTTCTGGACGAAGTCGCCGCGTGGCAGGCCCGCCCACTCGAGCCGGTCTACCCGTTGGTTTTCTTCGACGCCCTGCGCGTCAAAATCCGCGACGAAGGACTGGTTCGCAACAAGGCCGTTCATATCGCGCTCGGCGTTCGCGCCGACGGAACCAAGGAGATTCTTGGGCTGTGGCTCGAGCAGAACGAAGGCGCCAAGTTCTGGATGCGCGTCATGAACGAGATGAAGAGCCGCGGCGTTGAGGACATCCTCATCGCCGTCGTCGACGGCCTCAAGGGCTTTCCGGAAGCCATTGTCGCCGTCTTTCCGGAGGCGACAGTGCAGACTTGCATCGTCCATCTTTTGCGCCACAGCCTCGACTTCGTCTCCTACAAGGATCGCAAAAGCGTGGCGGCGGCGCTCAAGGGCGTCTATCGCGCCAAAGACGCAACTGATGGCGAAGCCGCCCTCGCAGCCTTCGAGACTGGCGTCTGGGGTCAAAAATATCCGGCGATCGGCCAGAGCTGGCGAAGGGCTTGGTCGGAAGTCATTCCGTTCTATGCCTTTCATCCGGACGTGCGCCGATTGATTTACACCACAAACGCCATAGAGGCGCTGAACTCGAAACTTCGCCGGGCGGTTCGAGCCAGAGGGCATTTTCCAACCGACGAAGCCGCGATGAAATTGTTGTTTCTGGTCTTGAACAGATCGGAAAAAGAATGGACTATGCCTGCGCGTGAATGGTCCCTCGCCAAAGCTCAATTCGCCATTCTGTTCGGCGATAGATTCACACGAGCGATGGCCTGAATATGTTCAACCGCTCAGGCCATACACGGAAATCCTGACAGTCCCCTGGCACTTGGGGCAGTGCCGGTTGCGACAGCTATTGTAGGCGACGCGGATCTGCCCGCAGTCCTCGCACTGTTCGGCATGCCCGCCGAGCGCCGCCGTCCGGCACGTCTCGATGGCGGCCATCGCGCGGCGCTGGTCAATAGACAGCCGAGCGCCTTGCGCGGCGCGAAATGCGTCGCCGTGGCGGCGGAAGATATCCGCAACCTCGATCCTCGGGCGCATTTGCGCCGGCTATTCGGGAGCGACCAAATCGCATGAAAGTCGGTCGAAGGGGCTCGACGTGGCGGCGATCAGGTTCGTGGCGACCTGCGCATAGCGCGCCGTCGAAGACAGGTCGGCATGACCGAGCAACGCCTGAATAATGCGAATGTCGACGCCCGCCTCCAGGAGATGGGTGGCAAAACTGTGCCGCAACGTATGCGCCGTAACGGGTTTGCCGATCCTGGCTCGCAGTCGCGCCTTGCGGCAGGCGTCTTGCAAAGCGCCCGTGCTCACATGATCGCCGGGCTCTTGGCCCGGGAACAGCCACAGGCTTGGTCGCGCCCGCCGCCAATAGGCGCGCAGAATCTCGAGGAGGCGCGGCGACAGCATGGCGTATCGCTCCTTGCCGCCTTTGCCCATCTCGACGTGGATCAACATCCGCGTGCTGTCGATCGAGGCGACCTTCAGACGGGTGACTTCCCTGACCCGCAAACCCGCCGCATAAGCGGTCGCCAGCGCGACGCGGTTGCGAAATCCTTCAACCGCTTCCAGGAAGCGCACGATTTCCTCGGCGCTCATGACTGCGGGAAGCTTCTCGGGCTCGCGGCCGAAAACGATCCTCTCGATCGCCTCCTTCTGTCCCAAGGTGACGCCATAGAAGAACCGAAGTGCGCACGTGACTTGGTTGATGTGCCCCCAGGAATGCTTCTGGGCGACGAGATGAAGCTGATAGGCGCGGACCTCCTCCGTCCCGAGCCGCTCTGGGGATGAATTGAAATGGCGGCTGAACCTCGCCACCGCGTAGATGTATGATTGCTGTGTCGCCTGCGACAGGTTGCGGATCGTCATATCTTCGATCATGCGCTGGCGGAGAGGGCTCGTCGTAGCCATCGGGGGCTCCTGGGCTGAGAGGACTTGATGTGACGATCACATCCTCTCAGACAGGAGGCTTCACTTCAGCGACTTCGCCGCCGCTCCCGCGTAGCGGGTTCGTTCAATCCCCAGGCTTGCGGTGAAAGGTCATTCCGCCGAGCGAGATGGGCAAATCGAAGGCGCGATAAGCTGCGCTCTTGCATTCGCTTGTGCGGCGCAGCCATTCCGTGCATCCGGATTGCCGCTTGCCGCCTGTCTCGAATTCGCGGTCGAGATCATTCGCCGCAATGACGGCCAAACGGGCTTCGAGGTCTTGTACCAAAGGTCATAACGTCCATATGAGCCCCCATCAGTCGGAGTCAGCATCAAGCGTCAGATCGTACATGGCCCTGCGGAGCCGGCCGTTCTCCGCCTCAACCTCCTTCTGCCGCTTGAGCTGGTCGCTTTTCAGCCCGCCGTATTCCTTGCACCCGCGGTAGCACGGGGCCTCCGTCACGGCATTCGATCTGATGGCTCCGAGTGGGTTCACGCCACCGCCTTTGTCTCGCCTTCGAGTGGCGAGCCCTCCTGGTATATGCTCGGGCGTTTCCAAGCCGTTCTTCGCGGCGCTGCGGTGCGTCTAATTCGCAAAGAATGTCGGACTCAGTAACCATGCCCAACTGCAATGGTTGGTCGCCTCAGGGTTCGCCATAGCTGTGGAAATCTGAACGTCGAAAAATCCATCGAGTTCCAGGCCCGAGACAAGCCAGGATTTTTCTTCGCCAACGTCGACCGTCTCGCTTGCCGAAAAAATGCAATGATCTCCACCAGGCTCGAAAATTTCCAGCGTAAATGCGACAGGAGCCGATAGTTCACCTTCGAGCCTTATTTTTGCCCTAAAGTGATGCACGTCAATCAGTTTGATGTTATTGTATTTCAGGGCAGTCTTCCGCTCGTTCGCCAGTGCGGGGTGCAGAAATATCCAAACTCCGTTTTGTCGTGGCTCACACGCTATGTAATCCTGATTCATGCAAATTCGGCTGATATTCGTGCCAAAGATGGGTGGAGGAAGCGTAATATCTCCAGGTTTATCTTCATAAAGGGTGTCAAACTCGAAGTTAAACGCCTTCATCGTCTCATAACAGATGGAATTAAACAAATTCTGCCGCTTCGTTGTCCAAAATTCTGGATGGCCCAGCCCCGTCGTTTGCTCGATGATCGGCAGCACTTCCGGAGGTTCCTGACACAATTCGGCACCAAGAAAGTTAGCTATCTTTTGCAACATTAACGGCGGATTTTCTAACTCATCAAAACGAAATTCAATAAAAGCCTTTCTTGGAAGCTCTTCTTTGACGCGCAACCAGGCTATGTTGTCCTGCGTCCATTGGAAGCAATGAGTCTCAAATGGGATCCCGGGAAACTTCCTCATGCGAGAGGCGACGTTGTCGGCGCCGTTGCGTATGATGTGCATAAACTTCGCTTGCGGCAGCGCCTTCAGAATCCGTGGAGCCAGAAGTATCGCTTCAAAACCGGGGGTTTTGTCGCACCAGCGGCGTCCTGTCGCCGGAGCTATCAAGGAAAGAAGCGCTGAGGTGATCGTGTCTTCCAGACGTGCCTTGCCGACCTTTGAGATCGTGTTCGCCCCTTCGAAACATATCCCCGACGAATAGTCATTGTAATGCTCTGCGGCCGCCCGTATCAATTTGTATGTCAAATTTGTAATATGGCCTTCGGTGTCGCCTTCAAAACCAAAGTAGTGCTTCAAGCTGTATTGAAGTGTCGACGTGCCCGACCTAGGGGATCCGAGAATAAATAGTTGGTCAGTCATAGCTATTTATCCCCTAGATGCGCTGCCGGCGATAATAGACCCTCTTGATCCCGAAGATCCCTAAATTTGACGTTTATCAATAGGGCGGCACTTGGGAATCGCCTTCCGGGCACCCACTCTTCAGAATAGGCAAAGCCGGCCGGATTGGCAAGATGTTCAAGGCCATGTGGCGGAGAACAGGCGGATTGTGTAGTGACCTTGCCCCCGAAGAACGTCTCCCAAGGCTGATCGGATAAGATCGGCTTTGGAGGGGATTGGCATGAAAAGCGCGGTTCGGGGACAATACACGCTCGAGTTCAAGCAAGAGACTTGTTCGGCTGTTTCGGGGAGGAGAAGGGGTCTCTTCGGTGGCGAAGAGCCTCGGGATTTCGGGTCAGACGCTGCACAACTGGGTGAAGGCCGAGGCTACGGGGCAGTTGCGCGACGTCGCCGGCAAAGCGGTCAGCACCGAGCAGATGGAGATCGCTCGTCTGAAGGCGGAGCTGGCCAGGACGCGGATGGAGCGCGACATCCTAAAAAAAGCGGCGGCGTATTTTGCGAGGGAGTCGCGGTGAGATACGCCTTTATCGAGCGACATCGCACGGTCTGGCCGCTAGCGGCGCAATGTCGGGCGCTGAACGTCAGCGCCAGCGGCTATCATCAATATCGCGCCCGTCAGACGAGAGATACGGCGTCCGCTCAGCCCGGACGCAGGCTCTGCGACATGGCCTTGCTGGCGCACATTAAGAGCCTGACCCAAAAGTTTCTTGCACGCGCCCCGGTTGCATGATTCTGGGGATTCCGAAGCATCGGAGGATGATTCGGAATGTGGACGCAAGAGCATCGCAAGACCTACGTGCGCGTCGGCGGGCGTTATCCCAGCGACATGACGGATGCGGAATGGGCTCTGCTCGAGCCGCTGATCCCGGCGGCCAAGCACGGCGGTCGTCCGCGCAAGACCGACATGCGCGCGGCGATCAACGCCATTCTCTATCTCCTGCGCACGGGTTGTCCGTGGCGCTATCTTCCTCGCGACGGCTTTCCGCCGCGGTCGACCGTCTACAACATCTTCCGCAATTTTCAGAAGGACGGCGTCTGGGACGCGATCTGGGACAAATTGCACATGGCGCTGCGTGAAGACATGGAGCGCGAGGCGAGCCCCACGGCGGCGATCATCGACAGTCAGTCGCTGAAGTCGGCGGAAAAAGGGGCGGTCATGACGGCCTGACCGGCTACGACGCCGGTAAGAAGGTGAAGGGCCGCAAGATTCACGCGCTGGTCGATACGCAAGGCTTGCCGCTGCGCGTCATCGTCCACTCCGCCGGCGTGCAGGACCGTGATGGCGCGGCGCTCGTGCTCGACAAAATCCGCAACAGCTTTCCCTGGCTCGAACTCGTCTGGGCCGACAACGGCTACAACGCTCATCAAGTCACTGCGGCTGTCGCAAGGGTTCCCTCGCTGCGCATTGAAATCGTCAAGCGCAGTGACGACATGAAGGGCTTCGTTCTGCTGCCGCGCCGTTGGGTGGTCGAGAGAACGTTCTCATGGTTCGGGCGCAACCGACGCCTCGCCAAAGACTGGGAAAACCTCGCGACCACGCTGCAAACCTTCGTCGTTCTCGCGTCGATCCAGATCGCAATCCGGCGGCTCGCGCGATAGTTGTCTTTTGAGTCAGGCTCTAAGGCGATTTTCAATGAGATGAAGGGCACCTATGCCTGCCGCGCATCTGGCGTGAGCTTCTGGCGCGTGGCGTTCGCGCGGGTAAAGAGCGCGTGCGCAAGCTGATGAAGGCCCACGGTCTTCAGGCGCGTGGCAAGCGCAAGTTCAAGGCGACGACGAATAGCTCTCATCGGCTTCCCGTTTCGCCGAACCTGCTGGGGCGGGACTTTTGCGTTGAATCGCCGAACCGTGTCTGGACCGGCGACATCACCTATCTGTGGACGGAGGAAGGCTGGCTCTATCTCGCGGTCGTCATCGATCTGTTCAGCCGTCAAGTCGTCGGCTTCGCGATGAGCGAGCGCATGACGAGGGCATTGGTCATCGATGCATTGCGTATGGCCTGGTTCCGCAGGCGGCCCGCGGTGGGGCTGATCTTTCATTCGGATTGCGGGGCAGCCAATACGCCAGCGGCGACTTCCAGAAGCAGCCCTCGACCTTCGGCATGCGCGGTTCGATGAGCCGAAAAGGCGATTGCTGGGATAACGCCGTGACCGAAACGCTCTTTGGTTCGTTGAAGGTCGAGCGGCTGCACGGAATGCGCTTCGTGACACGCCGTCAGGCAAAAGATGAGGTGATCGATTGGCTGCGGTTCTACAACTGCCGGCGGTTTCATTCGACGCTCGGATATCTCAGCCCGATGGACTTCGAGAATAAGCGGCTTGCCGAAAAAGAAAGGCTCGTCGCATAATCACTCAGCCTTGGGAGACGCCGAACGCGGGCAAGGTCAACCTCAAACGCTATCATTACGAAAGCCAAGATCAGTTGCGCGAGCATCTAGCGGCCTTCTTGGCGACCTACGATTTTGTAAAGCCACTCAAAACCCTGCGAGGGCTGACCCCGCATGAATACGTCTGCAAAATCTGGAAAGATGAGCCCGCCCCCTTCAAAAATGATCCGACCCAGCTCACCTCGGCACTAAACACCTAACACCGAGGCGCGACCGGGATCAACAACCCGGGCAGTTACGAACATTCTACCGAACAATGCTTGAATTGTGCGGCAAAACCACGACATATTACAGCCTCTCCCTCCGTCAATCATCGCCGTTAATTTTACAAGAGGCCCTCAAGGCTGGCTAGAGAGGTCGCCTTTTATCAAATAAATACCCCAGGTAATGCCTCGGGCGCTGTCTTCATCCTTGTTATAGCATCCGAGAGGGCGGGCGTTATCGGACGTTCCCAGATAGCCTTCGCCGGACAGAATATTTAAAGAATTCGACGAAAGGTGACCATGCTCATCACCAACGATCGTGTTTTGTCCCGGCGCAGCGCAATGACCGTTAATCGCTATACCGACATCGATCCCAGACTGGCTCGATATCGAAGGGCTGGGATTCCATGAGATTCCATCCCGCGAGTAGAAAAGCCTATTGCGCGAACCGATGGTGGTAATGGCAACAAACATATTGAGATTCTCAGAATATTTTATAGATCCTCCATTTGGTAGGTTTGTCTTCACGGACGAATCGAAATTAGCGCCATCATGAGACTTGGTTAGGTAGACGCCATGCTCAGGCCAGCTGCCCCGAGAGTCATAATAGAATAACCAAACTGTGCCATTAATTACGACTGCTGAGGGGTGACCAACGCCATAATTGTTTATCATTTCAGCGCCAGAGCATTTTCCAGCAGAGGTATCAACAGTTTTCTGCCCTCTAGATTCGGATCGATACAAACAGTTTGAGCGAACGGCGCTAGAGGTTTTTAATATCGGCTCAGGTAAAGTATCTATCATATTTTCTCGAGTTTTTCCGGCGTGTCCGCGCTTATTCCAATGTATCCCATCTCGCCCCGTAGCCAAACATATTTCGGTAAACACCATAGCGCGCTTGCCAAAGTTGTTACTGCTTCTATCATGTAATATAGGCGCGCATTCGAAATACATGTAATACTGTTCTGGACCTTCGAGCTTAGAATTTTTATAGCTTATGACGCTCGGATTGCAAGTTCCAAAACTATCGGATGAAATTTCCGAGTCTTCTGGATGTAACACTACCCTAGGCGCGACCTTATAACCGTCCCCATTCTTTGCGAGCTGCGCATAATAAATAACATCCCCATAGTGAGAATTAGGGATATTGCCGCACCACCAAATCTTCCAGCCGTCAACTTTGTCAGTCATAGCGCTGGGTTCGTAGTTATACGTGCCCGGAACCTTAATCAGTGGCCAGTTCGATCGAAACGTTGCATTGAACCTCAATTCAGGGTTGCCAATTGTTTCCTCAGTATATCCGATCCCAGGATAGGTATAAAAGAAAGCTATTACGCAGGATATAGTACGAATACAAGAGTGCTTCATTTCTTCCTGTCTCCGCCAGTGCCGTTATCATGGTACAAACTTCACCGGGTTGACAGCCGCTAAGCGCCCGCTCATCCGGGATTCACCAAATGGCGCCCGATGCGAGAGGAAGTTTCCTCCAATCGGGCAGTTTTGCCGAGGTCGAACCGCGGCGGGAAGCTCCAAGGAGGCGGATGAAGGCCGATGAGCAGCCTCAACCGCAGCTCCGGGCGGGATTTGTTACTCAGACGCAAGGCGCAGCGTTGCAGATCGCCGAAAGAAGCCGCTCGGCGTCGTTGACGTCCTCATAGCCGGGAGGCGTCAAAAGACGGACCGCCGCAACAATCGGGCCGAGGCGTGCCGTTCGCTTTTGCTGGTGCGGGCGTCGGCCAAAACCTCGCTCGCCATGTCCCACAGTCCAAGCGCGTCGTCGAGCTCTCGGAGCGATTCACAGAATGCCTAACCCCACTTCGTTCGCAGTCTCGCGTCCGCGGGTTGGCGGCGCAGATGACAGCAACGCCGTTTGGCGCTGTTTTCAGCGCTCTCAACCGGTCATTTTCGCGCCTTTCCTCTGCTTTGAGATACACTTCTCCCGTCGCCTCCTCGGAATGCCACAGAGAATCACAGGTTCTGCGGTTTTGCAATGGGCTCCTCTCAAGAGGCAGGGCTCCGAAGTCAGGTTAACGGCGGTTAACGGATTGCCAAAGGCGTGATTCCCTGTCGGCGGACTGATTCGGGAGCCGCCGCCATGGACTACGTTCTTGCCGTTTTTGAAGATAAGTCGCGTCTCAAGTCGCTCCTGGACCACTTCGCGCTCATCCCCGATCCGCGCGAGCCCTGGCGGGTCGCGCATCCGCTCGCCGAGGTGCTGCTGCTGGCGGTCTGCGCGACGATGGCCGATTGCGACGACTACGACGCCATCGCCGCCTGGGGCGAGGCCAATCTTGCCTTCCTGCGCCGCTACCTGCCCTATCATCACGCCGTTCCCAGCGGGCGCTGGCTGACGCGGCTGATGAACCGGATCAATCCGGCGCTGTTCTCCGCCGTGTTCACCGCCTGGGTGCGCGAGACCTGGCCGGGTCGTCCCGAGCTCGTCGCCATCGATGGCAAGACCTCGCGCCGCAGTCACGATCGCGCCGAGGACAAGGCGCCGCTGCATCTCGTCTCGGCCTTCGCCACCACGAGCCGGCTCGTGCTCGGCCAGGAGGCGGTGGAGGGAAAAGCCAACGAGCTTGCGGCGATCCCGGTCCTCATCGACCGGCTCGCTCAGAACGGCAGCCTGAACGGCGCGCTCGTCTCCATCGACGCCATCGCGACGAACGCCAAGATCGCGCAAAAGATCAAGGACGCGGGCGCCGACTATCTGCTCACGGTCAAGGCCAATCAGCCGACGCTGCGCGCCGAGATCGAAAGCGCTTTCGCCGCGACGCAAGAAATCGACGCCTTCGTCGACTGCGACAAAGGCCACGGCCGCATCGAGCAGCGAAGCGTGAGCGTCATCAAAGAAGTCGAGTGGCTGAATGGAGAGCGCCGGTTTCCCGGCGAGCTGCGCCTGCCGCAGGCGGCGACGATCATCCGCGTGCAATCGCGGGCCGAGCTTGCTGACCGCAGCCGCTTCGAGACGCGCTATTACATCTCCTCGGCGGCGCTCTCGGCGCAGGCGGCGGGAGAGGCCGTGCGCGGCCATTGGGGCATAGAAAACCGGCTGCACTGGGTGCTCGACGTGGTCTTTGCTGACGACCAGTCCCGCCTGCGCAAAGGCCACGGCGCAAGAAACATGGCCGTCGTCAGACACTTCGCGATCAATCTGGTCAGAAGCGCCCCCGAGCCCGAAAGACCGCCTCCTCTGAAGCCGCAACGCAAGGCCACGAAGCCCAGGCGCACCAGCCTCAAGCTGCGCAGAAAAATCGCCGGCTGGAAGGGCGATTACCTCAACCGCGCGCTGGGAGCCTCACCGCGTTAACCCGGATTCGTTGCCCTGTCTCGAGAGGCGAGCAATCCGGCATCGGAAGGTTACGACGGAGCCACGAAATTGGAGCTTCAGGCGTCGCTCGAAATCGAGGCTGAGATCCTGAGAGCCTCACCTTCCGATTCACCCGCCGGGTTCGCCACGACCTCCTCCCTCAATGAAGTATAGCGTTTTGAAACTTATGCCATAAACGACGAAATTGTATGGCAAAATCAGAGTTCATCCGGCGAATCGGAATTCATGATCCTCGGCTCGTCCGAAACCGAGACGGCGGCGCTGATTGTCCCTCTCTCAGGCACGAAGCCAGCTCGCAGAATCTCAACTTCGTCACCGCGCTTTTATCGGATGGGTTAGCCTCCACGACCATTCTTGAACATCCCTGGAGCAAATCTGATTAATCGACGCCTCTTGAAAATATATACCGATAGGTCCCTGCAATTTCGTTGGCCGAGAAGTCTTTAATGAGTTTTGGAGCGTTAACTTCCAACTGAGCCCTAAGAATATTTCTCTCTTCGAGCCACCGCCTCAGCAGTTCGTTGACTGCCGCTGCACCCCAATGTTCAATAATTCGTCCACCACCATACATTTTAAATACGTAATCAATGTCGCCCACGTCAGTAGCTAGAACGGGTACTTTCATCGCCATGCATTCGAGAACCGCAATCGGCAACCCCTCATACTCCGAACAAACAACAAGACCATCCAGAATCGCCCCAATATCGCTTACATCTTCATAAAAATCGATAATCCTAAAATTCTCAAGCATATATTCTTGGACTCGTCGAATAACATCTTTCTTTTGTTCTCCTTTTCCGATCAAAATGAATTGTATGTCCTTTCTATCCTCCATTAAATGCGCGATCTCTACAAATCTATCCGGGCGTTTTTGCTCGACCAGCCGTCCAATGAAACCAATATTTGTTTTGCCGACGTCCAAGCCGTAGTGCTTTTCCAAAAAATTGCGCCGAATACGCTTTCCTTCAATTTGAGATATCTTTTCAGCTGCTAAAGCAGGATAAATTTGAAATATCAGATTTTGCGGTATTTTGAAGGACAATGCGAAGCGTTCAGCGATTTTGCGATTCACAGCTATGAAGAAATCCGAAGCTAGAATGCCAGGGCGAGTAAATTCCGCGATCCAGCCCACTTCGTTGTCATACACCTGTTGATCAAAAATTGGGATTCCCGAGAATAGAAAACGAAGCGTCCCTGCATTTTCGGCGAGCCACGTTGATCCATTTATTATCCACACGATTTTCGGGCGAAATTGGTTCGTTATTTCGGCTAGTGCTTCGAAAAAAGTGGCACGATCCATCAAATGGGCAAGGTCGATACAGGGCACCCCGATCTCATCCAACTGATGGTGGAGCGAGCCGACATGTTCGGTGTGAGGCTCAAATGTTACAACGAGAAACGAAAAACTATCTTTGAGATGTCGCATTATCTCGATTGTGTTTCTTTCAACACCCCCAACGGCGAAGAACCCGGAAAGCACGATAACTCTCTTCCTGACATCATTCCCCGGGCGCAGGAAGAAGCGAAGTCTTTCTGTCGAGGTGAGCTCTCGTTTCTCACAGCCTTGTTCGCTCGCGCGTCCAGCGTCGGAGCCTGGTACGTATATATCGGCACTCTCGGGGCCACAGCCGATTCGCTCCTGGGGTATGCAGCCCCGTACAACCCGCGCTTCATTGCTCGCCCCGAAACATTTCCTTATCTCCTTCGCCAAATCGGACCGCAATTCGAAGCTATCCCTCATCGATCCTTCAAGGAGGAAGCTATCCCTCATCGATCCGTCAACGAGATTGCGAACTCTATGATCAAAGAACTTAATTGCTCCAGGGTCGACGTGCCGGTTACCGGTCAAGGCGGCCAACGCTTCGCGGTCCGAAAAAAGCTCTGGATATTCGGCATTAATTCTCGAGAATAATTTCGTTACCTCACCATCAACAAACCGAGGATCCTCTTTGATGGTGTTCGATGAATGCAGTCGGTATTGTGTCATAAAAGCAGGCGTGAAAACAAATCTACCCTCCAGGCATCCCCGAAGCGCGAAGTCCCAATCATGGGCATAACGGTAGTCGCGGAAACCATGAAGTTTTTTGAACAACGACTTTCTAAAAATCATATTGCTTGTCGTAGAAATGAAATTCTGATTAATAAGTTGCAACAACAAAGTGCGCGGATCGAGCGAAAAATGGCTCAGATCTTGGGGAAACGGGTATTCTGGATCAAATGGCCCCCTCTTCAGCCCCAAGAAAGCTCCATCTTGATTGCAAATTGAAATACTTCCAGCTAGAATATCCGGAGCCTTTTCACGAATCTGGATTTTGGCATGGCTAAATCTATGCGGAACGAAACAATCATCTGAATTAAGTACTGCGAGCCACTCATTTGACGCGGCTTCGCAGAGTTGATTGATTCTTGCGTGGGCTCCCGCATTCTGTCCGCCATCTTCAAGCAACCGGACGTGTTTATGACAACAAAACGAGCGCGCGATTTCTTTCGAATTATCTTTAGATCCATCGTCAACAAGGACTATTTCTGTTACGTCCGGCGCAGCTAGGCAGGAGTTAATGGCCTGCCTAAGGAATTTCTCATGATTATAGATCGGGATCAGCGCCGAAAACATTTCCGTTCCATCCATGGTCTTGTGGGACGTTACTTTTTACACGAGGTGGCACCCTATGCATCGTAGGAAGCCACCAAAATCCACTTTTAGCCAAAAAGGGATGATGAAGCAATGCGAGCCCCACGCGTCGAGTCTGCGGAAAATTAAAAGCGTGTTGACGAAGTTCCCGCCGCCTGATTCTGTGTGAGGAAGGAAGATTCTCGGCGGCCTGCGACGATGGCGATGGGGCGTGAGGGCTAGGTCCAGGGCGACCTCATGATGACCTGGGCTGAGATGCCGCGTTCGCCAGGCCATGTGTTTTATGACCGTCTCCAGAAGCTTTTGGCCGAGGCCGGCTTCGACGCTTTCGTCGAAGAGACCTGCAAGCCGTATTATGCGCTGAGGATGGGCGCGCCGTCGCTGCCCCCTGGCCGCTATCTTCGCATGCACATGGTCGGCTATTTCGAGGGTCTCGACAGCGAGTGCGGCATGGTCTGGCGCTGCGCGGACTCACAATCGCTGGGGGATTTCCTTCGGCTTGGCAAACGCGACACGGTTCCCGATCATTCCTGGCTGTCGAAGACACGTAGCCGCCTTCCACACGAAGTGCATGAGAAAGTGTTCGCCTTCGTCCTGAAGCTTGTCGGCGAGCATGGTCTGGTGAAGGGCGAGCGCATTGGCGTTGACGCATCGACGATGGAAGCCAACGCCGCGCTGCGGGCGATCGTGCGTCGCGACAATGGCGAGACCTATCGCGAGATGCTGACGCGGATGGCCAAGGAGAGCGGCGTCGAGACGCCGACGATCGACGACCTGATCCGGCTCGACCGCAAGCGCAAAGGCAAGAAGCTGTCGAACGAAGATTGGACGAGCAAGACCGATCCGGACGCCAAGATCGCCAAGATGAAGGACGGTTCGACGCATCTTGCCTACAAGCCCGAACATGCGGTCGATCTCGACACCGGCGTGATCGTGGCGGCGTCGATCCATGAGGCCGGCAAGGGCGACGCGGCGACGCTCGATCCCACGCTGGAGGAAGCGGAAAAGAACTGTCCACCGTTGGACTTGCGCCGACACCGGAAGACCCTTGCGATCTCGTCGCCGACAAGGGCTACCACTCGCGTGACGTTTTGAAAGGCCTCGACGACGGCCCATGGAAGACGCGCATCGTGGAGCCGCGGCCGAGCCAAGGCTACTCAGGCAGGCATGGCGACGACGAGGCGCGCGAGGCGGTCTATGGGAACCGTAATCGGTTGAAGTCGGGCGTCGGCAAGGAAGCCATCCGCAAACGCGGCGAGATCGTCGAACGCAGCTTCGCCCATGCCTTGGAGCGCGGCGGCATGCGCCGCACGTGGCTGCGCGGCCGTGAAAACGTCCATAAAGGATATCTCATTCATGTCGCGGGCTACAATCTCGGCATTCTGATGCGCGGACTGTTTGGAGCCGGCACGCCGAGGGAGGCCGCCGACGTCAGATTTGCGTTCCTGTTCGTCATCCAGGCCGCCGATACGGTCGCCTTCGTGATCCTCGTCGCGTCCGACGCCGAAACGGCGGCGCTGATGGTCGCCGCAACAGCCGAAACTGCCTGATCAAATCGCCACATTTTCACCGGGCTGTTAAGCATGCAGGGATCCGGGTGTCTCCTGAGCCTCTTGCAGAATTCATTGAACGCGTGATTTTTCCGGCGCGGCCCGGATCGGCGTGGTCGCGGGTCAGGCCTGCGCTGGCCGGAACGCCTTGACGCGGCATATCTGATCGACGGCGAGGACGAGTATTCCGAACATCAGATGGCATTTCACCTTGACCGCGCCGCGCACGCGCACGAACCTGCCGCCGAATTCGTCCTTCAATCGCGCGTTGACGCGTTCGACCATGGTGCGGAAGTCGCAGAGCGCGTTGTCCGGGTCGGGCAGTCCGATGAGTTTGATGCGCGCGACCTCCTCGGCGCATTCGGCTTTCACTTCGCGCTGTCCGCGAAAGTTGCGATCGATCAGCGGAAGATGGCCGAGCGTCTTGTTTTGCGCGGCGAGGGCGGCGGCGTCATAAGCCGCGTCGATCAGCTCATAGAGATAGAAGACGCGGGCGCTGGTCATGGTCATCAAGGAAATGGCGACCTGGCGATCGTGGACCGAAGCCGAGGTCAGCACGCATAAGAACGGGATTTGGCCGCAGGCGACATCGATATGCAGCTTGTAGCCGATCCAAGTCTCCTTGTGGCTCTTGTTGTTTCTCTTGGCGTCGACGTCGCAGGCGGTGGGGAGATCGGCGAGCATCTGAGCGAGGTTCTGCGTCTAGCCTATCAAGGATTCGTCGCTCACGACGCTCAAGGAGAAGCTGATCAAGATCGGCACGAAAGTGGTGAGCCATGGTCGGTAGGTCGCGTTTCAGATGGCGGAGGTCGCGATCCCGCGGGGCCTGTTCGCCGACACCTTGCGGATGATCGCCGAGCTACCACCGCCGCCCTTGGCGTCCACGGCGAAAGGCCTTCGCGTGTCATGAGTTTGAGCCAACCGATGGGAGAGGTGCGTCCTGAGGGCAAGCAATTCGCCCAACTCCCTTGTCGTAACGGCACCTTCGGCCGGTCGTCGGTCATCTTGGGCTCCGGAGGCGCTCTCCACAACGGATCCGCCTGTCCGGGTCCAGACAGATGTGATACGCTGGCTTGAGTAAAGGAGAAGGGTCTCCGAAGCTGAGAGTTGCGAATCAACCAACATCAGGAGACCCCCATGCAGGTTTTGGCCTGCCCTCTCACATTACGCGAAACGCTGGAGCGGCGTCGCGCGCTGGCGCCGCGCCATGGGTGACGGTCTTTGCGCCGAAAAGGCCGTGCGGGCTGTTGGCGTCGCCCGCGCCACGCTCTACCGCTGGGAGAAGCAGCCGGGAGTGTCCGAAATTTTGTGTGGGGGCCGGGTTGACCATCACGCTGTGACGAACCTTTCGTCGAACATGATGGCGAATTGGGTTTTGGCCTCGCACCATTCGCGCGGCGGCATTTTCCATTCTCCCGCGACTTGGCGCAAGACGAGATACAGCAGTTTCATCGCGGCGTCGTCGGTTGGAAAATGTCCGCGCGTCCGCACGGCGCGCCGCAGTTTTGCATTCAAGGATTCTATGGCGTTCGTGGTGTAGATGATCCGGCGCACCGCCTCGGGAAAGGCGAAAAAGGGAATGACCTGTTCCCAGTTTCGCCGCCAGCTCTGGGCGATCGAGGGATATTTCCTGCCCCAAGGACCGGCATCGAAAGCGTCAAGGGCCTCTTTGCCGGCGTCGGCGTCTTTCGCCCGGTAGATTTTCTTCAGTTCGGCGGCGATAGCCCTGCGGTCTTTCCACGAGGCGAAGTCCATCGAGTTTCTAATGAGATGGACGATGCAGGTCTGTACGACCGTCTGCGGGAAAACCGCGTTGATCGCCTCCGGAAAGCCCTTCAAGCCGTCGACGACGGCGATAAGCACATCCTCGACGCCGCGGTTTTTCAACTCGTTCATCACCCGCAGCCAGAATTTGGCGCCTTCCGAGGTTTCGATCCAAAGGCCCAGAATGTCCTTGGTTCCGTCCGGCGTGACGCCCAGCGCGACATAAACCGCCTTGTTGCGCACCAGGCCTTCGTCACGGATTTTGACGCGCAGCGCGTCGAAGAAAACCAGGGGATACATTTGTATAAGTTTTGACTTAATCTGACGGACGGTGTTTTCCTCCACGCATGTGAGCCGTGGCGGGGGCGGAACTGGTCGGGGTAGTGCAGCCCCCGCCACGGCGGCTCCAGGAGACACCGACATGACCAAGGATCAGAAAGTCATCCGCGCCAAGGCGGGCTTGCTCGAACTCGCCAAGCAACTCGGCAACGTCAGCCAAGCTTGCAAGATCATGGGCTACAGCCGCGACAGCTTCTATCGCTTCAAAGACCTTTACGACAAAGGCGGCGAACTGGCGTTGCAGGAGTTGTCGCGCCGCAAGCCATTGCTGAAGAACCGGGTCGCGCCCGAGGTTGAGACGGCGGTGGTCGCCCTGGCGATCGAGCAGCCGGCCTGGGGCCAGACGCGCGTCGCCAACGAGCTGGCCAAGAAAGGGACCAGCGTGTCGCCTTTCGGCGTGCGCTCGATCTGGCTGCGCCACGACCTCGCCACCATGAAGCATCGGCTAAAGGCGCTCGAAGCCAAGATGGCGCAGGAACGGTTGATCCTGACCGAGGCGCAGGTGGCCGCCTTGGAAAAGGCTAAGGCCGACAAGGAGGCGCATGGCGAGTTCGTTTCCGAATGCCCCGGTTATTGCGGCGCGCAGGACACCTTCTACGTCGGGACGCTGAAAGGCGTCGGCCGCGTCTACCAGCAGACCTTCGTCGACACCTACGCCAAGGTCGGCTTCGCCAAGCTCTATGACCGCAAGACGCCGATCACCGCCGCCGATTTGCTGAACGACCGGGTGATCCCTTTCTTCGAGGAGCGCGGCGTCCCGCTGCAGCGCCTGCTCACCGATCGCGGAACCGAATATTGCGGCAATCCCGAGCGGCACGAATACGAACTCTATCTCGCCGTCGAGGACATTGACCACACGCGCACCAAGGCCAAGAGCCCGCAAACCAACGGCATCGTCGAGCGCTTTCACAAGACCATGCTCGACGAGTTCTATCGCATCGCCTTCCGCAAGAAGGTCTATGCGACGATCGACGAGCTGCAGGCCGATCTCGACGCCTGGATAAAAGAGTTCAACGAACTTCGTCCCCATCAAGGCAAATGGTGCTTCGGCAAAACGCCGATGCAGACCTTCATTGACGCGCTGCCGCTGGCGCGCGAAAAATCAGGTCAGCTTCAGGCCATCGAGGAGACCCACGCCGCCTGAACCGATAACGGCCAGCTCACGCCGTCTGTCAGATCGAGTGTCAACTTGTACAATACATTGCCTCGAGCGGACGATTTTGCCATTCGGCGACCGTCTCCAGAACCGCGTCGGTGACCGTCGAGATCAGGTCCGGCGAGACCTCAAGTCCATAAAGTTCAAGCAGATGCCCCTGGATCTCGCGCACCGTCATGCCGCGCGCATACATCGACACGATCTTCTCGTCGAAGCCCGGAAAACGCCGCTGATAGCGCGCGATCAGCCTCGGATCGAAGCTCCCCTCCCGGTCGCGCGGAACCTTAATGTCGATTTTCGACGTCTCGGTCAGCACGGTCTTCTTCGAATAGCCGTTGCGGTGATTGGCTTTGCCCGCCGCCGCCTCGCCTTCAAGATGATCGTCCAGCTCGGCGTTGAGAACCCGTTCGGCCAGAGCTTTCTTCAGCTCGTCGAAAAGCCCGTCCTTGGAAAATACCTCCTTCGGATCGCGCCCCGAAAGAAGTTGGTCCAGTGTGTCCTTCTTGATCGCCATAGTCCGCCTCCAGCGGTGCTACTATGGCCCGGCACACAAGATTCCTGACAGTCCCAAGCAGCCGGAAAGCAAAAGCCGCCGTCCGCGCCGCAAAGCCTATGGAAGCGCCCGCATCGAGGCCGTCGAGGCGGTGCGCAATGACAACCCCATGTGGGGCAAGCGCAAGATCGCGGTTTTGCTCAAGCGCGAGGGTTTTGTCTGTTCGATCTCCACCGTCGGCCGCATTCTCGCAAAGCTCGTCGAACGCGGTGCCGTCGTCCCCGTGCCGATCCTGCGCCGCAAGCCCGCCGCCCGACGCATCCGCCTTACCACGAAGCAACGCTACGCCCGCCGTCTGCCCAAAGGCCGCAAGGCCAAGACGCCAGGCGAGCTCGTCCAGATCGACACGCTCTTCGTCAACGTCAGGCCCGACAAGGCCATCAAGCACTTCACCGCCTATGACCCGGTCGCCAAATGGACCATGGGTCGCGTCGCCGGGGAAGCCAGCGCGACGAGCGCCAAAGCCCTCCTCGACAAGCTTCTCGCCGAGGCGCCGTTCCAGATCCGCTGCATCCAAGTCGACGGCGGAGCTGAGTTCAAAGCCGTTTTCAAGCCCGAATGTCAGGCGCGCGGCCTCGAGCTCTTCGTCCTCCCGCCCAAGCGACCCGACGTCAACGGCCGCGTCGAACGCGCCGTCACCACCCGTCGAAAATCTCTTGCCGAGAGGAATCCTGATGTGATTCCAGGAGTCCGCCTCTGATTCGGCGGAGATTTTTGGATGGGCGGGGTTCAAAAGGTAGCGGCGGCGATCACCAAGGAGCTTCTGGCGCGGCTGCCTTTGCAGAACAAGAAGCAACGCGAGGGTCTGGCGTTGCTCATCGCGACGGCTTTGCAGGTGCGTAGCGTCAATCTGAACGAGCTCGCGGCGGCGCTTCCACGCGAAGCCGAGCGGTTCGACATGCGCTATCAGTGGATCAGCCGCGTGCTCGGCAACGATTTGATCCGCGTCGACGAGGTCATGGCGCCCTTTGCGCGGGAAGTTCTGGAGCGTTCTGGCGCCGGCGGACGCGCGATCGTCGTGATGATCGACCAGAGCAAGGTCAACGAGGCGCATCAGATGGTGATGGTCTCGCTACGCGTCGGCGAACGGGCGCTGCCGTTGGCTTGGCGCATGAAGAAGACGCAAGGCGCGATCGGCTTTCGCGAGCAGAAGGAAGCGCTGGAGGTGGTTGCGGCGCTCCTTCCTGAAAGAGCGCGTGTGACGTTGATGGGCGACCGGTTTTATGGCTCGCCCGCCCTGGTCGAATGGTGTCGCGCCAAGGGCTGGGGTTGGCGATTGCGCTGCAAGCAGGACCTGCTCGTCTTTCAGGACGGCGGCGAGACGACGCTCGCGGAATGTTTTGCGCGCGGCGAGCATATGTTGACGGGGGACTGTCCTGAATTTCGTGTGTGGTTTGGGCACAATGGGAATGAAGGAGCTCTCCCATGGCCCGACGCAAGGAACCCAAGATACCCGACGCCATCCTCGACCAACTTTTGGCTGGGGCCGATCCGAAGACGGCCTTTGACCCGAATGGCCTGCTGGACGAACTGAAGAAGGCGCTGGCGGAGCGGGCGCTGAACGCCGAGATGGATCATCATTTGGCGAACGGCGAGGCTGGCAACAGCAGGAATGGCTATGGCAAGAAGACGGTGACGACCGAGACCAGCCGGATCGAGCTGGACATCCCGAGGGATCGGCGGTCGACGTTCGATCCGCAACTCATCGCTAAATACCAGCGCCGCTTTCCGGGCTTCGACGAGAAGATCATCTCCATGTATGCGCGCGGCATGAGCGTGCGCGAGATCGTTGGACATTTGCGCGACCTTTATGGCGTCGACGTCTCGCCGGAGCTGATCAGCGCGGTGACGGACGCTGTTCTGGACGAAGTCGCCGCGTGGCAGGCCCGCCCACTCGAGCCGGTCTACCCGTTGGTTTTCTTCGACGCCCTGCGCGTCAAAATCCGCGACGAAGGACTGGTTCGCAACAAGGCCGTTCATATCGCGCTCGGCGTTCGCGCCGACGGAACCAAGGAGATTCTTGGGCTGTGGCTCGAGCAGAACGAAGGCGCCAAGTTCTGGATGCGCGTCATGAACGAGATGAAGAGCCGCGGCGTTGAGGACATCCTCATCGCCGTCGTCGACGGCCTCAAGGGCTTTCCGGAAGCCATTGTCGCCGTCTTTCCGGAGGCGACAGTGCAGACTTGCATCGTCCATCTTTTGCGCCACAGCCTCGACTTCGTCTCCTACAAGGATCGCAAAAGCGTGGCGGCGGCGCTCAAGGGCGTCTATCGCGCCAAAGACGCAACTGATGGCGAAGCCGCCCTCGCAGCCTTCGAGACTGGCGTCTGGGGTCAAAAATATCCGGCGATCGGCCAGAGCTGGCGAAGGGCTTGGTCGGAAGTCATTCCGTTCTATGCCTTTCATCCGGACGTGCGCCGATTGATTTACACCACAAACGCCATAGAGGCGCTGAACTCGAAACTTCGCCGGGCGGTTCGAGCCAGAGGGCATTTTCCAACCGACGAAGCCGCGATGAAATTGTTGTTTCTGGTCTTGAACAGATCGGAAAAAGAATGGACTATGCCTGCGCGTGAATGGTCCCTCGCCAAAGCTCAATTCGCCATTCTGTTCGGCGATAGATTCACACGAGCGATGGCCTGAATATGTTCAACCGCTCAGGCCATACACGGAAATCCTGACAGTCCCGTTGACGGACGTGGAGCTGACCGAGAAGAGCGCGCGCACCAATATCGCCATGCTCCACGAAGCAGGTCATCCGGAGCCGTGGATCATCGCCCTCTCTGATCCGCCGACGACGTGGCGCGCTTACGACTACGGCCTGCGCTGGGGCATCGAGGCGATGTTCTCGGACTATAAAACCTGCGGCTTCAATATGGAGGACAGCCAGATCGAGCGAACCGATCGCCTCGACCGGCTCGTGATGGTCTTGAGCCTTGCCCTCTACTGGGCGGTTTCCACCGGCATGTGGGATGCGAAGCAGCATAAGACCCCGGCCGAAAAAAGACGCGGCCGCACAACGCAAAAACATCGCACGCGGCTTAGTTTCTTGGTTCAAGCGTGGCCTACGACGTATCCAGTTCTGCCTTCAGCGCCTGATGCCGCCACCCCTCTGGGCCGCATGGAAAAATGATGGGTGGTAAGCGAACGCGCCCAATCTTCATGGCGTTACGAGTTCTACGCCACCTACGATCTGCCGCACAGGCTCGACAAGCTGCAAAGCTTCGTCGACGCCTTCGCCCATCGATACAACATCTACAGGCCCCATGACGCCCTTGGCGGAAAAACCCCGGCGGGGTATCTCCAAGCCCAAGGCTACGGAAGACCCAATCGTTTCATATGTGCTGAGCCGGGACATGGACTTGTCAAATGGGCGAAAGTCGGTCAGGATCATAGCGGGTCGTGTGCTATCTGGACCATTCCAGATTTGTTGCATCGAGACCTAATGGTGAGAAGCGAAAGAATGTGTACGGCGCATATGCTCTCAACTTGCGACGGTCTGGCCGTATTCGCGGGTTCCGGGTCAGATCCTCTCGGCTTGGTTCCATCTTCATTCGGATGAACTGCGAAAGGTAGGAGCGGTTATGTTTTTTCGTAAGAGCGCCGACGATCTAAACCAGGCAATCATAGACAGCAGACTGTTCGACGCAGATTGGTACAGTGAGAAGTATAGGGTCGCCCCACAGCGCGCCGTTTCTCACTATTTGAAGACCGGCTGGCGCGAAGGTTGCGATCCGAGCCTCTATTTTTCGACCAAATGGTATCTACATACCTATCCAGACATAAAAGACTACTGCCCCTTGGCGCATTTTGTTCTGCACGGACAGTTTGAGAAGCGCTCCACAAGTCCATTCTTCCTCTTCGAAGCTCTAAGAAAAAGTCTTGAGCGTTACGATGAAGGCGTTCATCCGCTAATTTTTTACATCTCTTCGTGGAAAGAATGCATGAGGCCGGGGATAACTCTTCTTGACTCCGATTACTACCGGTGGATGCAGGCCGCGGCGCTTAAGGGAAGTTCAACGGAAATCTTCAAACATTTCATGACGACGGGCTCGAAGCTAATAGCCGATCCTCATCCCCTGTTCTCATCGAGCTACTATCTAGAGCAGAATCAAGACGTTTTGTCGGCTGGATTAAATCCGCTCTGGCACTATGTATTTTCTGGGGCCGAAGAACTGCGCGACCCGCACCCCTTTTTTGACAGTAAATTTTACGTCAAACAAGTGTCTGATTGGGAGAGTCAGGCGATTAAAAATCCACTGGTCCACTATTTAACCACAGGCGCTGCGCGTGGCTTAGATCCAAGTGCCGGATTTGATACGCTTTACTACCTTCGTGCTCATAAGGACGTTCGAGCGGCGGCTATCAATCCGCTTGTGCATTTTGTTGTACATGGGCAGGCCGAGGGAAGACCCACTAAAGCGGTTGTCAAAAGCTTCGCAACTCGTGATGAGGCTCTTCAGCGATTCGGTGTCAGTTCTGCACTTTCTCAGGGAGGGGCCGCTCGGGATTGGCTGCCGATTTCGGTTGTCTTGCCGACCTTTAACCGTGTACACCTCTTGAGGGATACGATAGAGATCTGTCGCAAAAATCAGGGAGGCGTTCCAGTCGAGTACGTCATCGTGGATGATGGCTCCACTGATAATACTCCTGACTATCTCGCCTACCTAAGTGATGAACATTCGGACGTCGTTGTTATACGCACCCCCAACCAGGGGCCGGGCGCAGCGCGAAATCTTGGAATTCAAGCCGCGAGAAACGACATCATCCTGTTGATTGGCGATGATGTTCGGCCAGAAAGCCAGGATTTTTTCCGGGCCCACAGCGAATTTCACTCGGCTCGGCCCTCGCCTAACGAGGCAATGTTGGGAAAACTAGTCTGGCCCAACTCCAATGAAATCCTCGTAAACACTGTTATGAAGCACATCCAAGGCATTGGTGGGGAGCAATTTGGATATGCTGATATGATACCTTACACATGGTATGATTGGCGGTTTTTCTACACATCGAACGTATCTTTCAAGAAAAATGTGGTCGGCGATTGGGAGAAAGACGGCTTTTCTCACGATTTCCGGCTCTATGGATTCGAAGATATCGAGCTGGCGTATCGCATTAATAAGAAGATCGGCTTATCGATTTTTTACGACCCGCTAGCTATTGGTTCACACATACACCCTTATTCATTTAACTCATTTGTCGAGAGGCAGCTGTCCGCGGGCAGCATGGCGACCGTTTTTCTGAAAAATCATCCGGAAGCGTGCCTGCAACTCGGGCTAGACTGGGCAAAGGATGCGCTTTTGATTCGGCCAAATTCTAATCAGGCGAGCTCTATCGTCGATCTATACGCCGTATTTGAAGGCCTGAGAGGGTGGATAAATTTTATGGAACGCAGAGGTGAATTAGGAAACGCTGGCTTCCATGACGAGTTACTTTCTGCTTTTTTCCAACTATCTTTTAATCTTGGATACATCAACTCAGCGGCTCGGCCGGAAGACAACGTCGACTTGGCCTTTTCTGAAGCTTTCAAGCATTTCTTGCAGAAGATGCGGCGCGCAATCCAGCATGAACTCGGCGTGACTGAGCATGAGGTGATGCCGATATAGAAATGGAGAAAGTTTCCCGGTAATAAAGCTCTCCCGGTGAATATCGGATAAAGCCAGCTGAAAGTTTGCAACCTTCTGGAGAAACGAGGCATGAATACCGCTCTGGACGCAGAATCCGTTGATCACGCCACGGCCACAAGACACACGCTGTCCGAGAACTGGAGGGCGATTCACGCTCAACTAGATTGGATGAGCGCGCCATTTATGGCGGAATACGTCAATGGAATGGTATCCGGAAAAAGTCTAAATGCCGGCGGTCACTGGGCCATCTACGCGAGCGAGAATTTCGCAAAACCGTTGCTCGATAGGATGAAGGAATTGAATCCATCGAAAGTAGGCTTGGAATTGCTGGCCGTCGCCTGTGGGGAAGGGCACGTCGAGCGCTCACTGGTAGCCGACTTCGGATGGCCCGTCAGCGCGATAACTTTGCTCGAATATGATACAGAATTGCGAGCCAGAGCTGTAGCTAATTTATCTAATTTATCTGGATTGTCCGTCGATTTAGCGTTTTTCGACTTCAATGGAGGAGCGCAACCTGAACGGCAGTTTGACGTTGTCTTTGCGCATCATTGCCTGCATCATGCGACGAACTTGGAGGAGCTTCTAGAATTTCTTGGAGGAAGCCTCAAGGAGGACGGCCTCATCATTGGCAGTGACTACTTTGGACCGACCAGATTTCAGATCGAATACGACGTTCTACCTGTGATCCGAGAATTGTTTTCCTACCTTCCCCCGCACCTTCGCAAGGATCTGACCCTGCGTGAGGGCGTTGGCTCGGATGTCTTCCGTGGACCCACGATTGAGGACGTGAGGAGGGCTGATCCATCTGAGGCAATCAGAAGCTCGGATTTGAGAACCCTATTGTTCTCGGCATTCGAAGTAGTGACTATTAAGCCGATGGGCGGAACGATTCTACGCTGGCTGCTTCGAAATTGTGCTGGAAACCTCGATGCATCGAACTCGGAGCACGTGACGATTTCGAGGTTGCTCCAATTCATTGAGCGGGAACTCATGTCTAGCCATCGTATCAAATCCGATGATCTTTTCTTCGTGCTCAAAAAGAAGATCTGACGGCCGCGGTTGCGGCGCGCCTGGCTTGACGGGGCGGCATTCCGCCTTTGATCGCCGCCGTGACCTTCTTTGCGGAAATCCGTCGACAGCGCATTGACTAGAGCGGATTCGTCTTAAACCGGCTCGTATCCAGCGGCGGCGAAGAAGTTTGCGCATTCATGCGGGGCGAAGTCGTTGAGCAGGGCGCCGATCCTGCTCCAGAGCGCATCGACGCTCCGCTCGGCGGCCCTTCGCAACAATGCCTTGAGCTTCGAAAAGGCGTTCTCGATGGGATTGAAGTCCGGGCTGTAGGGCGGCAGGTAGAGCAGCGTCGCGCCGGCGGCTTCGATGGCTTTGCGCACGCCCGCGCCCTTGTGGCTGCCGAGATTGTCCATGACGACGATGTCGCCTTTGCGCAGCGTAGGAACGAGAACCTGATCGACATAGGCCTGGAACCAGAGGCCATTGATCGGGCCGTCGAGAACCATCGGCGCGGTCAAGCCGGTGAGGCGAAGCCCGGCGACGAAGGTCGTCGTTTTCCAATGTCCGTGCGGAATGCTGGCGCGTAGCCTCTCGCCCTGGGACTGTCAGGAATCTTGTGTGCCGGGCCATAGTAGCACCGCTGGAGGCGGACTATGGCGATCAAGAAGGACACACTGGACCAACTTCTTTCGGGGCGCGATCCGAAGGACGTATTTTCCAAGGACGGGCTTTTCGACGAGCTGAAAAAAGCTCTGGCCGAACGTGTTCTCAACGCCGAGCTGGACGATCATCTTGAAGGCGAGGCGGCGGCGGGCAAAGCCAATCACCGCAACGGCTATTCGAAGAAGACCGTACTGACCGAGACGTCGAAAATCGACATTAAGGTTCCGCGCGACCGGGAGGGGAGCTTCGATCCGAAGCTGATCGCGCGCTATCAGCGGCGTTTTCCGGGCTTCGACGAGAAGATCGTGTCGATGTATGCGCGCGGCATGACGGTGCGCGAGATCCAGGGGCATCTGCTTGAACTTTATGGACTTGAGGTCTCGCCGGACCTGATCTCGACGGTCACCGACGCGGTTCTGGAGACGGTCGCCGAATGGCAAAATCGTCCGCTCGAGGCAATTTATCCCCTGGTTTTCTTCGACGTGCTGCGCGTCAAAATCCGTGACGAAGGCCTGGTGCGCAACAAGGCGGTTTATGTCGCGCTGGGCGTCACGCCGGACGGAACCAAGGATATTCTGGGCCTTTGGATCGAAACCTCGGAAGGCGCCAAATTCTGGCTGCGGGTGATGAACGAGTTGAAAAACCGCGGCGTCGAGGATGTGCTTATCGCCGTCGTCGACGGCTTGAAGGGCTTTCCGGAGGCGATCAACGCGGTTTTCCCGCAGACGGTCGTACAGACCTGCATCGTCCATCTCATTAGAAACTCGATGGACTTCGCCTCGTGGAAAGACCGCAGGGCTATCGCCGCCGAACTGAAGAAAATCTACCGGGCGAAAGACGCCGACGCCGGCAAAGAGGCCCTTGACGCTTTCGACGCCGGTCCTTGGGGCAGGAAATATCCCTCGATCGCCCAGAGCTGGCGGCGAAACTGGGAACAGGTCATTCCCTTTTTCGCCTTTCCCGAGGCGGTGCGCCGGATCATCTACACCACGAACGCCATAGAATCCTTGAATGCAAAACTGCGGCGCGCCGTGCGGACGCGCGGACATTTTCCAACCGACGACGCCGCGATGAAACTGCTGTATCTCGTCTTGCGCCAAGTCGCGGGAGAATGGAAAATGCCGCCGCGCGAATGGTGCGAGGCCAAAACCCAATTCGCCATCATGTTCGACGAAAGGTTCGTCACAGCGTGATGGTCAACCCGGCCCCCACACAAAATTTCGGACACTCCCCTCGCCCTTGGGCGCGCGGCCGCATCTACGCGCCATGTTCGTCGTCGCCCAGGTCTCGTCGATGAAGACGAGCTTCTCGGGATCGAGGTCGAGCTGGCCGTCAAACCAGTCTTCGCGCCGCTCTACGACGTCCGCCCGGTTCTGCTCGCTCGCGTGGGCGGTCTTTTTTTGAACGTCAGACCGCAGCGGTCGAGGAACATCCACAGCGTCGCGCGGCTGGCCCTCACGCCGCGCTCGCTCAAAAGCCGCTCCAACAGCTCGCTGATGGTCAAGTCCGGCGTCGCCGCGATCAGCCCCAGCAGATAGTCGCGGTGCGGATCGAGCTTCGAGCGCCGCGGCTGCCCCTGCTTGTGCGCCGTGCGCTCTCCGCTCTGGCGTGCGCGGCGCACCCAGACGATCGCCGTGGCGTCGCCGACCCCAAAGCGCGCCGCCGCATGACGCGCCGGAAGCCCCGCCAACGCGGCGTCGATCACACGGTCACGCAAATCCTGGCTGTAAGCCCGCGCCATCCTGCCCTCCATCAGTGTCCTGATGAAGGAATCATGAGGGTTATGTGATGTGCAATCATGAGGGTTATGTGATGTGCGCGGCGCGACGCTGGGGCTTGGTGGAACGCGCACATCATATAAGCCTGATTGAGCTAAGCCGCGGGTCGTTGCCCGCTATGGCGAAAGCCCAGGTCGTCGGGCTTTGAGGGGAGATGGAACGGCCGCCTTGCGCGAGAAGCGGAGGTCGCTAGCGCCCCGAACGAGGCTCTCGTCGTGATCTCGAGTGACGGCGCGAGACTGTTGGAAGGTTCGTGGGCAGCTCGGTGATTGCAAGAAGGTCGGCAAAGACGGGTCTTTGGCCACGCGGAGCCGTTGCGATGTCCCATGGGGCGACGCGCGTGCTCGTGAGCGACGACTTTTCGAGCCTTGGGCATGACGGGGGCGCTCATGAGGTGTCGCAATAGAAGGGGCGAACGACGCCGATGCGGCGCATGAGGCCGCCGCAGTCCGGGCAGACGTTTTGTGGAGCGACGGCCTCAGTGGCCGGGGCGGCATCGGCGTTCGCAGCGGCCGGCTCCGCGGCTTCGGCAGTCAGCCCCGGCCTGGCTTCGCCGATGAGCTTGCGGCAGCGTTCGATATTGTCGCTGCGATCGCCCCTGGCGAGGAAGCCGTAGTGGCGGATTCGGTGAAAGCCGTCGGGCAGGACATGCAGCAAAAAGCGGCGGATAAACTCGTCGGCTTTCAGCCGCATGACCTTGCGTTTGCCGCCGCAGCGATAGTCCTTGTAGGTGAAGGCGACTTCCTCGTCGGCGATCTCGACGATGCGCGAGTTGGAGATTGCCGCGCGATGCGTGTAGCGCGCGAGATAGCCGAGCACCTGGGGAGTGTCCGAAATTTTGTGTGGGGGCCGGGTTGACCATCACGCTGTGACGAACCTTTCGTCGAACATGATGGCGAATTGGGTTTTGGCCTCGCACCATTCGCGCGGCGGCATTTTCCATTCTCCCGCGACTTGGCGCAAGACGAGATACAGCAGTTTCATCGCGGCGTCGTCGGTTGGAAAATGTCCGCGCGTCCGCACGGCGCGCCGCAGTTTTGCATTCAAGGATTCTATGGCGTTCGTGGTGTAGATGATCCGGCGCACCGCCTCGGGAAAGGCGAAAAAGGGAATGACCTGTTCCCAGTTTCGCCGCCAGCTCTGGGCGATCGAGGGATATTTCCTGCCCCAAGGACCGGCATCGAAAGCGTCAAGGGCCTCTTTGCCGGCGTCGGCGTCTTTCGCCCGGTAGATTTTCTTCAGTTCGGCGGCGATAGCCCTGCGGTCTTTCCACGAGGCGAAGTCCATCGAGTTTCTAATGAGATGGACGATGCAGGTCTGTACGACCGTCTGCGGGAAAACCGCGTTGATCGCCTCCGGAAAGCCCTTCAAGCCGTCGACGACGGCGATAAGCACATCCTCGACGCCGCGGTTTTTCAACTCGTTCATCACCCGCAGCCAGAATTTGGCGCCTTCCGAGGTTTCGATCCAAAGGCCCAGAATATCCTTGGTTCCGTCCGGCGTGACGCCCAGCGCGACATAAACCGCCTTGTTGCGCACCAGGCCTTCGTCACGGATTTTGACGCGCAGCGCGTCGAAGAAAACCAGGGGATAAATTGCCTCGAGCGGACGATTTTGCCATTCGGCGACCGTCTCCAGAACCGCGTCGGTGACCGTCGAGATCAGGTCCGGCGAGACCTCAAGTCCATAAAGTTCAAGCAGATGCCCCTGGATCTCGCGCACCGTCATGCCGCGCGCATACATCGACACGATCTTCTCGTCGAAGCCCGGAAAACGCCGCTGATAGCGCGCGATCAGCTTCGGATCGAAGCTCCCCTCCCGGTCGCGCGGAACCTTAATGTCGATTTTCGACGTCTCGGTCAGTACGGTCTTCTTCGAATAGCCGTTGCGGTGATTGGCTTTGCCCGCCGCCGCCTCGCCTTCAAGATGATCGTCCAGCTCGGCGTTGAGAACACGTTCGGCCAGAGCTTTTTTCAGCTCGTCGAAAAGCCCGTCCTTGGAAAATACGTCCTTCGGATCGCGCCCCGAAAGAAGTTGGTCCAGTGTGTCCTTCTTGATCGCCATAGTCCGCCTCCAGCGGTGCTACTATGGCCCGGCACACAAGATTCCTGACAGTCCCCGATCATGCGGCGGCGGAGAGGGCTGATCTCGGTCATCTGGCGGCTTCCTGTCCTGAGAGTGGGGTGTGACGCCCAAATCCTCTCAGACAGGAGGCCGCTCATCGACCTCGCCGCACCCGCTGCGGCTAGCGGCTTAGTTCAATCACGCTTTCCCCGATTCGGGAATCCCCCTTGGAATCGGAAATCGACGAACGCGCTCTAGCCTCCAAAGGAACCCCTTCGGAGAAGGGGATCTCTATCAGGAGATTGAATCCTCTATTGCATCGGCCCGCTCCGATGTTGCTATAGAGGCGTCCTCTACCGCAGAGCCAACACATGGCCGCGCGTGGCTCGCTCCAACAGGAGCCCGAGAAATGTCGAGCCGATCGCCACTTCCAATACGTAGCGCCTGTCCAGCACTCCCTCGCCATAACCTTCGTAGTAGGCCGAGCGCATCCATTCGATGACCTGCAGGACCGGGTGGTAAGCAGCCATGCTGCGCACCGGCTCAGGCAGGAGATCAGGCACGAACAGTACTCCGGAGGTCATCCATAGCACAATCCCTAAGAGCCCATAGATCGTCAGCCAAATCGGTGCGGCCAGCCCGATGACGCCCATCAGCAAGCCGAAGCCGAAGCCGAGCAGGACGGCGGCGCCGAAGGCATAGAAGGCCTGGACGATATCCCTCGGCATGACGGAAATGTCGAAGAACCAAGCCAGGATAAGCAAAAGCAGGATTACGCAGCAGGAGGAAAGAACTTCCAGCGCCGCGGAAGCGAAGAGAACGTCGAGAACCTTGACTTCCGGGAACGCCAGCAAGGGCCGCGTCATCGCCACGGAAATTTGCATGAAGCGCGAGAGGTAGGAGAACACCATGAAGGGGACCGTGCCGGTGGCGAGGAAGAGCACCGTGCTCTCGCCGAAGGGCGGCGCGCGACCGGTGGAGCTCCACAACACCAGCAGGATCACAATATGGCTCAACGGCCAGCCGAGGGCGACCAGATAGCCGAGCCCGTGCCCGAAAAACCGCGTGCGGATGTTGCGCAGCATGACGGCGAACAGCACGCGCCCCTGGCGCGTCAGCGCTTCGCGCAAACCAAAGCGTTCATCATGTTCGATCAACATCTGCGACGTTCTCCTGCTCGCTCGCGTTCACGCCATATTATTGCGGACGAAAGACACGAGGCCGACGACGACACCCCAGCCGATCAGCGACGTGACCAATGTCATTCCAATATTGAGCCATCGCTTGGGGTAGCGCGCCTCCTGCGGCTGTGCCGGCGCGACGATCTGGTGGAGGTACAGCATCTTGCGCTGCGCGAGCATCCGCGCGCCCTCGAGCGTTGCGGCGGCGGCGGCGTAGCGTTTCTCGGCGATTTGCTGCTCGAGGTCGAGATTGGCGAATTTCGTCATCTTTCCCGAAAGCGCCTTTTCCGCCAGCGTCTCGACGTTCTTTTCCTGCTGCTCGGTGATCTGCGCCTTCATTTTCTGAATTTGCGCTTCGAGGGCCGTCATGCGCGTTTTCAAGACCCGCATTTGCGGCGCGGACTCCAGCACATATTGGGACTGGGTCTGATAGTCTGATTGCGCCTTCATCAGCTCCGACTCTCGCTCGGACAGGAGCTGATTGAGCGCGGCGCTGGTCTGACGCACGTCCACGACCTGCTCGGCGTTGCGCGCCTGCTCCAATTCGAGCCGCGCGACCTTCAGCTTCTCGCCCGCGCGAAAGAGGTCCGTCTCTGCCGCCGAAACCGTGTCCAAACGCATGCGGTCGTTGAGCCCATTGATGAGCCTCTCGCATCTTGCGATGATCGCGTCCGCGATGCGCTTGGCGTCGACGGGGGTGAAGCCCCGAACCGTCAGCGTCACGATGCCCGCCGGGAAGGAAATGGACGTCTTGACCATCTTCTCCCAATAGTCCGTGAATTTCTCTATCGGCTTCTTCTTGTTGAACCTTGCCCACCAGTCGATCGAGGCCGAACCGTACAGTTCGCGAAGATCGACGTCGCGCTCCAGCGATTCGACCATGACCCGGCTTTCGACGAAATTCGTCACGATCTGCGTGTCTTGGACGATCATCATCGGCGGAACGCCCGTGACCGATCCCAGGCCATCCATCTTGGGAATAGCGCCGCTACTCACCGTGAACTGGGCCTCAGAGACATATTGATCGGAGGCGAGGACGCCGAAATAGGCGAGCGCCACGAGATTCGGGACGGCGACAAGAACGACGAAGAGAACCCAGCGGATGATGCGCATGAGCCGCGCGCCGCGACGCGCGGAAAAGCTCGACTTCTCGTGGGCGCCTCTGGCTCGGCTCGAGAAGCGCGCGCGCCGCGCCGCTTCGTTGAGCGCGCGAGAAATCGCCTGAGTCCGCTCCAGGGGACTGAAAGGCTGCGGGTCGCGAGGCTCTTCGACATCGTTCATGCGAAAGCGCTCACTGATTGAGCCTGTTGTAGGTTTCGATCGCCTTGCCGACGCTGTCGAACATGAGGAGGTGGCCGTCGACGAGGACGCCGCCACGGTCGCAATAGTCGCTGATCGTCTGCATGGAGTGCGAGACGAGGATCAGTCCGGAATTCTTCCGCCGCTGCGAGAAGGCCTCCTGGCAGCGCGCCTGGAATTGGGCGTCGCCGACCGCGGTGACCTCATCGATGAGATAGACGTCGAATTCGATGGCCATCGACATCGCGAACCCCAGCCTCGCCATCATGCCGGAGGAATAGGTCTTCACGGGCGCGTCGAGATAGTCTCCGAGCTCGGAAAATTCCTCGACGAAGTCGTCGGTCTTGCGCACGTCGGCACCATAAATTCTTGCCACGAAGTGGACGTTTTCGCGTCCCGACATTTGCGGATGGAACCCGCCGGTCAATCCGAGCGGCCAGGAGACCCGGACGGAGCGGCGCACCGATCCCGAATTCGGAAGCTCCGTTCCGGAGATGATCCGCAGGGTTGTGGATTTCCCTGCGCCATTGACGCCGAGCAGCCCATAGGAATGGGTCGTGTCGAAAAGCATCGACACGTGATCGAGCACGACCTTCGTGTGCCGTTCGGTTTTGTAGAACTTGAAGACGTTATCGAGCTGGATCATTCCGCTTGGATGAGGTAGACCACGCGCAACCCGCCGACAATCGGGACTGCTACAAAATACTGGTGCTTGGGGGAGTTGTCCACTTGAGCTGCCGCGATCCTGCAAATTGGGATGGCGCGCTATGAAGCACGAATGCGGCCGCCTTGAGGCGCTGACCCGCAATTCTCGCTCGTGACGACGGGCGCTGCAAGGGCGAATCCGGTCCACGAAATGCGAGTTCGGAGATCATGCTTTTTCGGATACCTTCGATACGCCATCGGGGCCTGCGTCGATCAGGCTTCTCAAAATGGCGCGCCTGTGACGACGACCCGCAGTTTTATTTCGCGCCGGCTTGGTTTCGCGCGTCCTATCTACTGATCGAGCTGGCGAACGCCGACTGCGTGATGGACCCGCGAATCTACATAGACGATGGCGAGGGATTTCGCAGCGAGGACGAGTTGGAGATGCGTTCGACGAAGCACGGACTCTTCGTCATCGCGCTAAAGACCTTCCGGCGGGTGCGACGCGTCCGCTTCGACCCTTCGACCTATCCTTCGCAATTCGAGCTTCGCGCCTTCGCATGCTTTGACGAGGCGACCGCTCGATCCTTCGTCGGGCGCCGCCTCCGTCAAGCAGCGCAAAGCGGGACCATGACGCCGAGCTGTGAAATCGTCGCCTCGCCTCGCGCCGGCGCGCTCGCGGATCTCGGTCACCAGGCCGTGAAGTTTCGCAGCGTTGCGGAGCACTATGAACAGGTCATCGCTATGGCGAGCGCCGCGCACTCGGGAAAGGCGCCGTGGCCGAACGAGGCGCCTCTGCTCTCCTTCCTGTGTCCCGTGTTCAATCCTCCCGCCGAATATCTCGATCAGCTATGGAATTCGTTCCGTCTCCAGCGGCTAGGCGCCGCAGAACTCATCCTTTGCGACGACGGCTCGTCCTCGGAGGCAACGACCAAGTGGCTCGAGTTGCATAAAGACATTCCCTTTCTAACAGTCCGCAGGCGCTCCGCCAATGAAGGCATTGCTGCGGCGACCAATGCCGCGCTCACCGCGGCGAGGGGGGAATGGGTCGCCCTCATCGACCACGACGACGCTCTCACGCCCTTCGCCGTGGATCGGATCATCGAAGCCCTCGAGCAAGACCCTGACGTCGAGTTCCTTTACACCGACGAGCTCGTGGCCGACGCCAAACTCAAGCCTCGAGAGTATTTCCTCAAGCCCGCATTCGATCCGGTGCTGCTCTCCGGCGTCAATTACATCAACCATCTTTCGATCTACCGGCGCGATCGCCTGCGCGAGATCGGGGGGATGCGACAGGGCTACGAAGGCTCGCAGGATTACGAGCTTCTGATGCGCTACCTTTCGGGTGTGGCGGAGCGGCGAATTTTCCATCTTCCCTACCCCGCCTATGTCTGGCGGCGCGATGGCCGGAGTTTTTCCGCAAAATTTATAGAAAAGGCGACCCAGAACGCGCGTCGCGCCATCGCGGAAAAATATGCGCTGGACGGCGCGCCTGCCTTGGTCGACCCCGCTCTCGACGCAAATCTGCATCGGATTCGCTTTGACCAACGCGAAAGGGCTTGGCCGCGGGTCTCCGTCATCATTCCTAGTCGCAACGGCTTCCCGCTCATCTCGCGTCTGCTCGACGACCTCTTTAAGCGCACCGACTATCCCGATCTTGAAATCATCATCGTGGACAACGGCACGACAGACAAAAAGGTCCTCGATCTCTACGAAACGATGCGCAGGACGCACGCCGCCTTCCAAGCCGAGATCGACGCGGCTCCCTTCAATTTCTCCAAGCAGATCAATCGTGGCCTGCGCCTGGCGCAGGGAGAATATATCCTCCTCCTCAATAATGACGTCGAGGTCCTCGATCCTTCCTGGTTGAAGGAAATGGTCTCCTGCTTCGACTACCCCGAGACAGGGATTGTCGGAGCGAGGCTTCTCTATCCCAACGGCAGTTTGCAACACGCTGGCGTCATCGTCGGCCTCGGCTCGGTCGCCGGCCATTGGTTCTGCGGCATGCCCGCAACGTTCCCGGGCCCTATGGGCCGTCTCAAGGTGCGCCAATCCTTTGCGGCGGTTACGGCGGCCTGTATGTTGCTTTCGCGTCGATGCGCCGACGCCGTGGGGGAGTTTGACGAGCAGAATTTTGCCATCGCATACAACGACATTGACTTTTGTCTGCGCGCCGGCCGCGCGGGATTCCGCGTTGTTTGGACGCCTTTCGCGACCCTTCGCCACCATGAGTTGGCGACGCGCGGCAGCGATGAGACCAAGGAAAACATCGAGCGCTTCAACCGCGAGAAGGACGCGCTGAGGCGCAAATATTCGCTCACTGAATATGTCGACCCGGCCTACAACCCTTTCTATGGTCGAGACGACAGCCGCCCGCGTTACATTCTTCCGGCCGCGCTGCCCGGTCCCCGAACCTTCAAAGTTTGAAGCGCGTCCCGCCTCACCAGCCTTCCAAGCCGGAGATTTCAGCTTGTTCCCATCCTCCGGCCGGCGGCCGCGATCCTCTCCAGGAACGCGTCAATTTCGGCGAGAAACTCGACCTTTTGCGAGCGCTGGCCGCACGACCGAGACATCGCTTCCCGTCGACGCACAGAATCCGGCCCCGCATAAGCCTCGATTGCTGCGAGCCAGCCGAGGCCGTCCAGCGGATCGACATAATCGAGAGCGTCCCCGCCGATTTCGCGGAAGACCTCGATGTCGGAGGCGATGACCGGGACCCCTGCGGCCATGGCCTCGGCGACGGGGATACCGAATCCTTCGGCAAATGACGGCATCAGCAATGCGCGCGCGCCCGCGAGGAGGCGGCGCAGGCCCGGCGTCGAGAGTCCGCCGACTTCAACGATGTGAGGACCGAGCGCTTCGCTGCGATCCAACAGGTCCAGCGCGTTCTCGCAAAGCCAGCCGCGCTTGCCGACGATCACCAACTTGGGCGCCGGACCGCGCGTCGCCAGCTCTCTCCAGACATTAAGCAGCATCAAATGGTTCTTGCGCGGTTCGATCGTGCCGCAGACGACGAAATAGCCGACATCGGCCAAGCGTGAATCCGGCGCCTCCTGCATCTCGAAGGCGCGTGAGACGGGAGGTCGCGCGACGCAGATCGGCAATGCTCCATGGCCCTGTTCGCCGGCGAAGGCATGCAGGCGATGTGCGACGGCCTGTGTCCCGGCGATGGCTCCCGCCCCGTAACGGCATATGTTGCGCATGCGCAGCTCGTGGCGCTCAGGCTCTCCCGGCCAGAAAAATTCCGGAAAATCTATCGGCAGCAGATCGTGCACATAGAAGACGGGCTTCACGTCTTTTCGCCGATCGAGCCAACGAAGGAACCAGGGCTTGTCCAGAAGGAACTGGCTGGCGTTGACGTAGATTGCGCCTTCGGGAACGTGCTTGAGTGACGGGCCTTGATAAAAGGCCCACTGGCGCAGGGCTCGCCAGTTTTGAGCGAGGAGCTTCGCGTCGAAGCGCCGCTTCATGCATTTTCCGGGCGCCTCGCGCCCTTTGGCGCCAAGCAGGGCGGCTACTGCCGATTCGTAAATCGGGTCTTCGCTCGCGTCGATGAATTCGTTCCAGGAGGCTTCGATGCCGTGAATTGTCCGCAGAGCGACATCGCTCTTAGCAAGCCTGGGGCCGAGGCACGTGAAGATGAACGCCCAGTTCCGCTCGCCGGGGGATGAGAGGAAATGGCGAGCCAGCGTGAAGTCGATGCGATCGATGCCGTTTGGCGAAGGATTTAGCGCTCTGGTGACGAGACGTGTAATGTCGTAAATCACAGGCGCCTGCTGAAGAGAGCCGCCCGCGGTTGCGCGTGAATCCGTTTCTGAGGGGATCGTCAAGGCCGGCCGTCCCTTGGCCAGCCTCCCAACGACTGGTTCAGGCTCGATGTTAGTGCATGAGCCGCTGCCAGACCAGCGGGCCGAACCGCTCTTTGCCGCCTTGCGCTCGAGCAGCTCTGCGGGCCAAGGACAGCGTTGAGGCACCTGCGAAGGTGAATTGGACCGACGTCCCTCCACTCCGCGATGTCGCCCCGCCGCTTTGATAGCGCCGTGGCGCGACAAGGGTCAGCAAACGAAACATCTAGGTTTGCTGAGGCGACAGCCGATGCGACGTGACAGACGTTGAACTGGACGGTCCGCGGCGGGAAGCGCCGCATCGCCGTGCATATCCAAATAGGAGCCCGGAAGACGCGCGCACCCGGTCTGCCGAAAGCGCCCTGAGGGCGTGATTTGGCATAGGGGTCGTCATGGAAAATACGCTGCGGCGAAGGAGCCGCCGCATGGTGCAGGCGCATTTGGTTGGCCCGATGGGCAACGATGTGGGCAAGAGAGGCGGCGGCCTATATCGGTTAGCCGCTATTCGTCTGGACACTTTCGACCGCGGCCGCGACGTTTGGCGGTGTTTCTGCCCCACGAGATTTATCCCAGAGAGCGCGGGCGACGCCGACGGCGTCGATGCCTCTGGCGCGCCACCAGTTCGTTTCCTTGCTGGTTCGGTGCACTTCACCGTGATGGAACGCGCAGAGGGGCACAACGAATTCGTCACTGACTTTTCGCCCCAGAGCTCGCAGTTGAGCAAAGCGAAGATGATGTGCTTGTGCTGGTTGACGGCCGCATACTAAGCAAGGCTGCTGTGCGACGAGGCGCAGATGCTCCCGGTTGCGCAGGCGCTTGGGCTCGCCGAACTGCAATTGGCTCTTGTCTATCGGGAGCCATTCAGGTGGTGTTTTTATTTCAATGGGCGCCTGCGCTTCGATTGACTGGGACGGCGCATGCATAGGGGGGCCCGGGACTTGTTCAATCTGAGTCCCGTCGGGCTTTTGCGGCACTGCGGCGACAAGCTCCTTCCCGCTCCGATAGAGGAAGAGACCGAAGCAGTTGCCCAACGTTGAAAGTGCTCTTTTTGTCGCATCAGTTTCTGCGGCTTTGATCGCCTTTTCATGCGCTTGCCCTGGGGTTGGGGCTATAGCCTCGGCGGCGCCGACGCCTTCTCGGACGAATGTGTCGCTGCCGGTGCGAACTGTTATTCGCACGCGAGTGACGTAGGCGGCGCCAAACTGGGCGTCGACGGGCTTGCGCCATGTGCACTCGCTCCAGACCGTTTCGCGATCCCAAGCTTCGACGCCGAAAATGCGATTTGCTTGCTCGATCGCATGCCAGCCCTCGATATAAGCGAGGGACTTTCCGCCGATTTCTCGGAATTTGATATGCTTTCTGTGCGCAGGGCGATTAAGCATTCTGGTTTGGGAGGGTGATAACGCCATGTTACTCGGTCCTTATCGAGAGGATCGGATGTCCGTTGGAAAGGGCCGCGCCTGTCACGCTCTTGCCGGACGAGAGCACTTCAAAGATCGCCTTTCGATCGATCTTGGGGGGTTGCGGAACGAGAAACTCTTCTGGGATATCGTTGTCTTGGAGGACTATGACGGAACGCGGCGCTGAGCGTAATGAGGCCGTAAAGTCGGGTTCGGTGAGCTTCCTGATTTCAGCTCTTTGCATGATGTTGAGGGCGGCATTTCGTTTGGTTTCTGCTCGCCTCTCGAGCCGCGCGACCCTGGATTTCATAGCTTCCAGCAGGGTGCGTAGTCCCGTAGCGAAGGCCTCGTCTTCTAGGGCGGATCGTATGAAGGCTGATAGCGCCTCCCGGAGGTTTGTTGCTCCCTCGAGCGTGTCCGCGAGGGTTTGTTCGTCCAGGTCAGGATCGTCTTGGAGCAGCTGCTCGCGCAGCTGGGAAAAGTGCCGGAACTCTGGGGCCACTAGATTGAACCCGGTCATACTGAACTCCTACGCTCGCGAAGCAGTGATCGTTTATATATCATAAATGATATATAAACTCAACCGGGGATTTCCGAATTGGTGGATTTCTGATCCGACATGGTGGACGGGAGGAAGTTCGTCATGGCGGCTGGGATTGGATTGCGCGGAGACTCTGACACAACGGCGCTTCGGGCTCCGGCCAAGCGCACGAAGGATGGGCCGCAGGCACGGTGGCTCCTGGCGTTCGCAGCGATCTACGACGGCGCCACGCGCGGCGAGATGGCCAAGATCGGCGGCGTAACGCTTCGAATTGTTCGCGACTGGGTTTTGCGCATCAATACGCTGGGGCCCGAAGGTCTCGTGGATCGCAAAGCCGCCGGGGGGGCCGCCGCTTCTGAACGAGGAGCAGCGCGCCGCTTTGGCGCGCGGAGGACGGCCCGACGCCGGCGATCCACGGCGTCGTGCCTTGGCGCAGCATCGACCTTTGCCAATAGCTGTGTGAAGAGTTCCGCAGCTGCGCGTCTGAGACGACGGTGAATCGGGAACTGCTCAAGATGGACTATCAGAGCTCTCGGCGCTGCCCCGCTATGATGCGCAGCGCGAGGCCGCGATCGAGGATTTTAAAGAAGTTTTCCCGCTGCTTGGAGGAAATCGCTCGCGAGAAAGGCATCGACGCCCGCGAGATAAGAAGCCGGTTTTGCTACGGGGCGCGTGTCCGCCCGAAGAACGAGATCACGCGGCGCTGGGCCAAACGCGGTTCGCGTCCGAGCGCGCCCAAGGACCAGCGCACCGCCCCGACCCACATTTTTGGCGCGATCTCGCCGAAGGATGGCAAGGGCGCGGCGCTCGTCCTGCCCAAATGCGACACCCAGCGATGGACCTGCATCTGCCCGGCGTCGACGCCGTGCTGATCCTGGATCAGGCCGGCTGGCATACGAGCGAAAAGCTAGTTCCCGAAAACATGACCCTCCTGCTGCTGCCGTCCAAATGCCCGGATCCGAGCCCGACAGAGAAGGTCTGGCAGTTCCTGCGAGAAAACTGGCTCTCGCACCGCGTTTTCAAATTCTATGACGACTCGTCGATCCTTGCTGCGACGCCTGGAAGAGGCTCGTCGAGCAACTGTGGCGTATCACGTCCATCGGCATGCGCGACTGGGCTCATAGGTTTTAGTCAACGCGGGCTGGCATAACATGTTGTTTTCAGAGCAAATAAAGGCAGCACGGGCGCTGTTGGGCTGGAGCCAGGAGGCTCTAGCTAAACAGTCGGGAATTGGAGTTGCGACTTTGAGGCGCATAGAGGCCAGGAGGGGATTGGTGAGAGGGAACTCTCAGTCCGTCTGGAAGCTTCAAAGCGCCTTGGAAGCAGGGGGCGTCACATTCATTGCAGATGATCAAGTCGCCGGCCCAGGAGTTCGGCTGAGTGAGCCGCGTAGCAGAGGAGCCGACGCAGCCGCGAGACGTCTTCGACATGAGTAGCCTTACGTTGGCGCGTGGCGTCGTCGAGCGCCTCTAGCCGGGACCACCGCCCGTCGCGCCCGTCGCGCGCGTTAAATGCGGTCTTTGCCGGAGCTGTCGGCAACGGGGTGGTCAGCCGAACCTGCAAGGTCTAAGCCCGCATTCGCTGTGAGAACGCGTGGAATGTTGTCCCCTTAGGGGGGGTGATTTCGCTTTGAAGCCAGTCCCCCTGTCCTTTTTGAGATCCTTCCGGTCTTTCGGAGCGGTCACCGCTGGCGCAGAGGCGTTTTTACACAACCAACATCCGAAGCGGTCGTCGCCGGCAGCGCGCCAGTAGGTCTGAGGCGGCGGGATCTTCGGCGATCCTTCGAGGCCAGATATCTCGGCGCCTGAGGACCGCCGTCAGGAATGAAGAGGGATGACGGTTGACCTCTCAGAGCCGGTTCCAGACGCTGAGGCCGTAGTTGCTCCGCATATAGTCGAGCGCCTGGGTCGTAGAGTCCACCTGATCCGCGTAACGCGAACCTGGAAACCCGGTGATCTCGTTGAGGTAGTCAGGAAGCCAGGTCGCTTCTCTCGGCAACAAGACCTGCCCATTTTCGAATGCGGCCGCTTGCGAATGCAGTCGCATAATCTTGTCGGCGCCTGGGGGCGGCTTATAGGGGGTAATTGGAAAGAGCCCCTCGCTCTTCAAATCCTGGATTAATTGTGTTCCCGAGGCCTTGTCTTCGACGAGGATTATGTCCGCTGAATATAATTCAGCGAGACGATGCGCTTCCCGCTTCAGGTCTGGAAAATTCAGACGTTTGCGAGAGATGTGCAGCAGATAGAAATGCTCATCGAAGACGCCCCAGGTCGTGCAGACGCTATAGTCGTTCAACTCGCCGGATTTGTTCGCCGTGTCCCAGCTCTGCAATGTCGTCCAAAACTCGGCCGGCTCCTCGCCGAGCTCGTAAAAGCGGAGCCATTCGGTTTTAACAATGGCTCCGCCAAGCGGGATTGGATTCTGCTGATACTGGTGTCGATGGCGGTGAAAATCCGCGCATAGATGGCGCGGTTGCGAGCTTGGCGGCTTCTTTTGGGTTTGCCGAGACGATGATGGTGCGTGGCTGAGGTTGATGCGGCGGCGCGTGATGGCGTCCTGACGTCACGGCGGATGTTGGGGTAAGCTTGGCCTTTTCAAGGACAAGCACGGCGTCGATCTCGACTTGGCGGTTCTGTTCGACGCCGTGCCCCACACCGTGCCGGGCACGCATGTCCGATCAATATCGCGGAAAGCAGGGCGCTCGTCCACATGGCGTCGGCCAATCCGAGCATGACGACGCTGGATCGGCGAGGTTGTTTCTGTGCGCTGGGTGTCGTGCCCAGGCGCTGATTTGTAGCTGTTGCGATCGCGGCCAGATTTACTGCGCTGGGGATTGCGGCCCTCATGCACGGCGGCGTGGCCAGCGCGCGGCGGGAGCCCGTTACCAAGCCAGCCGCCGAGGTCGGTTCACGCATGCCGAGCGCGCGCGCCGATACCGGGCGCGATGCAAAAACGTGACGCATCAGGGTTCACCCCCACCGGCTCCCGGTGATTTTCTGTCGTTCGGCTCGCCGACGATCGCGAGCGACGCAACGACCTCGGATGTCGAACCCCGGCGACCGATCTCGCACTGCCACTGGTGCGGCCGGCGCTGTCCCGATCTCGTCCGCCAGGGATTTTTGCGCCGCCGCGTCGGTCGTCGCGGCGCGCCGCGACACAACCGGATGGGACGCGACCATGGTGACGCCACCTGATATCGAGGCGCAAATCCTGCGCTATTATCACGCCGAGAAGTGGGCCATCGGCACGATCTCCCGTCAGTTGCGCGTGTCAACGCCGGAGTGATTTTGCATCGTCGGGCCGGAGCAAAAATGCATCACGCTTGAACAAACGAATGTGCCGGCCTTGGGCTTCATGTCGCACCGCGTTATTCGTCAGGACTGGGCTTTGACGGGGGTTGCGGTTTTTCGCGACGGACGCGTTTCTTGGAATGGGCGAGGCGGTAGCTCTCTCCGTTCATCTCCAAGATATGCACGTGGTGGGTCAATCGGTCGAGCAGAGCGCCGGTCAGACGCTCGGAGCCGAACACGCTCGTCCACTCGTCGAACGGCAGATTGCTGGTGACGATCATCGCGCCTCGCTCGTAGCGTTGGCTGAAGACCTCGAACAACAGTTCGGCTCCGGTTTGCGACAGAGGCACATAACCGAGTTCATCAATGATGAGCAGCTTATGCATCGCGAGCTGGCGTTGCAGACGCAGAAGCCTTTTTTCATCTCTGGCCTCGATCAACTCGTGGACCAGGGCCGCGGCGGTGACGAAGCCGACCGACAGGCCCTTCTGACAGGCGGCCAGTCCCAATCCCAGGGCGATATGCGTCTTGCCCGTGCCGCTGTTGCCGACAGCGATGATGTTCTCACGACGAGCGACATACTCCGAGCGGGCGAGTTCCAGCACCAGGGGTTTATTGAGGGACGGCAAAGCCTGGAAGTCGAAGCTATCGAGGCTTTTGACGGCTGGGAACTTCGCTTCCTTGATCCGTCGCTCGACCATCCGCCGCTCCCGCTCGATCAGTTCCAGTTCGGCAAGCCGCAGTAGGTAACGGATATGGTCGACGCCCTCGGCGGCGCATTGACGGGCGAGCTTGTCATATTCGCGGAGGAACGTTGGAAGCTTGAGGGCTTTCAGATAGTGAGCCAGCAAAATTTGCGGTGTGTCAGTCATGCCGCGCCTCCCGCCAGGAGGGCCATATAGGAGCTCGCCGAGGTCGTCGCGACCGTTGCTCGCGGCAGATACGGATAAACTGTCATGTCGAGGCGCGGCGGTCGCCGCTCGATCCGACACAGCACGAGATGCTTGATAGCGTCGAAACCGATGGCCCCGCGCTCAATCGCGTCGCGGACGGCGGCGGTCACGTCCTCGATCTTGAATGCTTCTATGAGGCGCAGAACCTGGACAAACTCACGCTTGCCCTGCTTGCCCATGCGGGCCTCCAGAAGACGCCGCAATGTCGCGAACTCTTCCGGCAACCTCCAGCCAACGAGCGGAGCGGCCTGGTCGAGCGCGTTGATCTTCCGCTCGATCAGCGCGAGATAATGCAACGGGTCGAACACGAAATCTTCCCGCTCATAGGAGCGGGGATGACGCGCGATTTTCTCGGCGCCGCAGCTGATGACGACCTCGTGCACATAGCCGCGCACAAACACCTCGCGGTGACCGTAGGATGTCGGCACGGAATAATCGTTGAGCCGATACCGCACCAACGACAACGATGAAACCGTCGTGCCGATTTTCTCGCAGGCGTCATAGGCGGGCGGTAGCGGAGATTGAAATGCAGCCAAGTCGCGCTCCAGACGCTCGCCGATCGTCTGATCATGGCCGCGCAAGCGATCGTTCATGCGACGGCGGCAGCACTCCAGCAGGTGGATGTTGAGAGCTTCGAAGCTGTCGAACACCGGGATCGGCACCAGGAAATTGCGCCGCGCAAAGCCAACGAGCCCCTCGACTTTGCCTTTGTCGTTGCCCCTGCCAGGCCGGCCGAAGCGGTCCTCGAACAGGTAGTGCGACTGGAGTTCCGTAAAGACCCGCGTTCGTTGCCGTCTGCCGTCCCCCAGGATCCGTGCAACCGCGATCTTCGTATTGTCATAGAGAATCGACTTGGGCACGCCACCGAAAAACGCGAACGCCTTCACGTGGCCGTCGCAGAACGCCTCGGTCGTTTCCGCCGGATAGGCCACCACGAAGCTGGCGTCCGAGTGCGGCAAGTGGAAAGCGAAAAAGTGGATCTTGCGCTCCACGCCGCCGATGACGCCGAGGGCCTCGCCAAAATCCACCTGAGCGTGACCCGGCGGATGCGCTAGCGGCACAAACATCTCTTGCGAGCGTTGCCGCCAGCTCGCCACGTAATCCTTTACGATCGTGATGCGCCCGGTGAAGCCATGCTCGTCCCGCAACCGCTCGAAGATCCGCTTCGACGTATGCTGCTGCTTCTTGGGCCGGCTTTTGTCCTCTTCGAGAATGCGGTCGATGATCGCAACAAACGGGTCCAGCTTCGGCCTGATCGGCGGCTTCAACCGCCGATAGCCAGGCGGGATCGAGAACTTCAACATTTTCGAGACCGTTCTCGGGTCGATCCCAAACCGCCGCGCCGCCGCCCGCTCGCTTAATCCCTCTATCCGGACTGCATGCCGGACCTGAAAATAAAGCTCCACCTGCTTCATCCCCCGCCCTCGCCAAAAACAGCAAAGGGCTGCTCAAATGCCGGATTTTTACTCCGGCGCAACCAACCATCTCGGTTGCTTCATTGAGGGATTTTCGCTCCGGCGCGTACAGATGTCGAACCCCGGCGACCGATCTCGCACTGCCACTGGTGCGGCCGGCGCTGTCCCGATCTCGTCCGCCAGGGATTTTTGCGCCGCCGCGTCGGTCGTCGCGGCGCGCCGCGACACAACCGGATGGGACGCGACCATGGTGACGCCACCTGATATCGAGGCGCAAATCCTGCGCTATTATCACGCCGAGAAGTGGGCCATCGGCACGATCTCCCGTCAGTTGCGCGTGCATCACGACGTGGTGCGGCGCGTGCTGGCGCAAGCCGGTCTGCCGAGGATTGGGTCCCCACGCAAATCGCCGATCGACGCCTATCTGCCGTTTATCCGTCAGACGCTTGAGGTATTCCCGTCGCTGACGGCCAGCCGTCTGTATGGGATGGTGCGCGAACGCGGCTATCCGGGCCGTCCCGACCACTTCCGCCACCTCATCGCCTGTTATCGGCCGCGTCCGAAGGCCGAAGCCTATCTGCGTCTGCTCACCTTGCCGGGCGAACAGGGACAAGTCGATTGGGGCCACTTCGGCCATCTCCAGATCGGCCGCGCGCGGCGTCCGCTGATGGCCTTCGTCATGGTGCTCAGTCATTCGCGGCAAATTTTTCTGCGCTTCTTTCTGGACGCCCGGATGGAGAACTTTCTGCGCGGCCATGTCGCGGCCTTCACCGCCTGGGGCGGCGCGCCGCGCGTTTTGTTATACGACAATCTCAAGAGCGCGGTGCTGGAACGGTGCGGCGACGCGATCCGCTTCCACCCCACTTTGCTCGGCTTCGCCGGACAATATCGCTACGAACCGCGCCCCGTGGCGATCGCCCGGGGCAACGAAAAGGGCCGTGTCGAACGCGCCATCCGTTACGTGCGCGAGGCCTTCTTCGCCGCCCGGGAATTTATCGATCTCGATGACCTCAATGGCCAGGCAGAGGCCTGGAGCCTTGGCCCCGCCGCCGACCGGCGCTGTCCCGGCGAACCCCACCGCACCGTGCGGGACGTGTTCGTTGAGGAAAGAGCCCGCCTGCTCCCGCTGCCTGACACCCCGCCGCCCTTGCTCGAACAGGTCGCGGTGTCGGTGGGCAAGACGCCCTATGTCCGGTTCGACCTGAACGATTATTCCGTGCCGCACACTCACGTCCGGCGCGTGCTGACCGTACTCGCCGATCCCCGCGAGGTTCGCATCGTCGATGGCGTGAAGGTGCTCGCCTGTCACCCACGCAGCTACGACAAAGGGGCGCGGATCGAAGAACCCGTCCATGTCCAGGCGCTGGTCGACGAAAAGCGCGCCGCGCGCCAGCATCGCGCCAACGATCGCCTCGCCCAGGCCGCGCCGGCCAGCCAAGCCTTGCTCGTGCGCGCTGCCGAACGCGGATCCAATCTCGGCGCCATCACCGCCGCTCTGCTGCGTCTGCTCGAACGGTACGACGCCGCCGCATTGCAGGCCGCCATCCTCGAGGCGCTGGAGCGCGATGTGCCGCACCCGAACGCCGTGCGCCTCGCCCTCGAACGTCACCGCGAACAACAAGGCGCCGCCCCACCCGTCGCCATGACGCTGCCCGCGCATGTGCGCGACCGCGATGCGCCGGTGCGGCCGCACGCGCTCGAAACCTATGACCAGCTCAAGGACGATCAAGATGACTGAACCCGACACGCGGCGCGCCCGCGCCGGCGCGCTCAATCTGCATGGACTTCTGGCGCACTGGAGCGAGATCGCCAGCGAGGCCTGGGTCGATACGCTGCTGGGCTGGGAGGAACGGGAGCGAGCCCGCCGCGGCTTGGAACGCCGGCTGCGCGCCGCCCATATCGGTCGCTTCAAGCCGCTTTGCGACTTCGATTGGAACTGGCCGAAACGCTGCGACCGCGCCGCCATTGACGCGCTGATGACGCTTGAGTTCCTCAAGGACGCCACCAACGTCGTTCTCGTCGGCCCGAACGGCGTCGGCAAGTCGACCATCGCGCAAAACATCGCTCATCAAACGCTGATCGAGGGACATGCTGTCCTGTTCACCAGCGCGGGCCAACTCCTGGGCGATCTCTGCGCGCTGGACAGCGACTCCGCCTTGCGCCGCCGTCTGCATCACTACGCCCGGCCACAACTGCTGGTGATCGACGAGGTCGGATATCTCTCCTATTCCAACCGGCACGCCGATCTGCTGTTCGAATTGATCTCGCGCCGCTATCAAAACAAAAGCACGCTGGTCACCACCAACCGTCCGTTCGCCGAATGGCGAGAGGTTTTTCCCAACGCGGCCTGCGTCGTCTCTCTGGTCGACCGTCTCCTTCACCACGCTGAGATTGTCTCCATCGAAGGCGACTCCTGGCGCCTCAAGGAAGCCCGCGACCGGGCGGAGCAGCGCAGCCGCCAGCGCCGCGAGGCCAAATCATGAGAAAACAGAGCAGATTGCCGGCGCATCTTCGTCCGCTCTCGATCGATATTCCCCGCACCTGGACGCCCGAACAGGCTCTGGCCTTGTTCGAGCTGATCGACGATCTGCGCGATAAGGTCTGGGCGCTCTATGGCGACCGAATGCAGGCGCTGCTCCGCGATCAACGGGGATGCGGCGGCGCCGGCGGAAATCGTGACGCCAGCGACGAACCATCATTCTGAACCGCCGAATATCCTGTGGTTCGATCAAGACGGCCATCCCGTCGTCCCGACCTGAGCGCTGCAACGCTGGCGCGCGCAGCGGCGGTCAAGGACGCCCGAAGGGCGCCGCGTGGCGGCGCGAAGCGTCCTTGACGGTCGCGAGCACGACAGCATCTTGGGCGCGGAGGGACGACTCCGTCACGCGCGTCAATCACGATGAGAATCCGTTCACGCCGTTTGGCGTGCTCCCGCCGCGCCTCGCGCCAAATCGAAATATCCAGCCCGTAATTGCCGAACCGTGCCCGCCAAAGCGCCGTCACCCCGCAAGCCGTCGTGGACCCAGACCAACCGCGCCATCTATGCGCGGATTTTCACCGCCGCTAACAACTGGCTCGCAAAACTGAATTCCGACATGGCGCGCCGCGTATTTGCCAGGGATACAGCGCTCTCGCGGGCTGGATGCAGGATTTCGCCTGCGTTACGCCGAAACCAACGGCGACCAAGCGGCCCCTGAATCAGATGACATTGGTCAACTTCTGCAATCGCCGGGAGGGACAAGACGTCCCAGTCTTCCTGCTCGAGAACGTGGCCGACGAGGTCGTCTTGATGCAGCCTTTGCATCACGATAATGATCGCGCCTTTGGTTTTGTCATTCAGTCGGCTGAGAAGGCTGTTGTCGAACCATGTGTGTGTCGCCTTGCGGCTGGTTTCCGACAGAGCCTCGTCCGCCTTTTGCGGATCGTCGAGGACGATGATATCGGCACCGCGCCCCGTAAGAACGCCGCCGACCGACGTCGCCAGCCGCCTGCCACCGGCAACGGTCTCGAAATCGTTGACAGCCTGACGGCCGGCGAGCACATCGCCAAACAGACTACGATAGAAGGGGCTTCGCATGACCCGCCGGCACGCGCCGGCTAGTTCGTCCGCGAGATCCTGGCCGTAACTCGCGCAAATCACGTGCTTAGCCGGATCGTGGCCGGGCAGCCAGGCGACGAAGGCGACGGACACGCAATGCGACTTCAGATGGCGCGGCGGCAGATTGATAATAAGGCGTTTGATTTCACCGCGACGCACTGCTTCGAGTTTGGTCGCTATGACCTCGATGTGGGGCGCCAGGTCGAGTTGATGCCCGGGATGCAGTTCATAGAAACTGCGCTCGATGAAGCTCGTCAGATCGGTTTTGAGGATCAAGGCGTACTCTTGCGTAGATACCCTTGCAGCGCGCTCTCCGGCGATCGAGTTCTTCATTGCTCAGCCTCGTTTTCGTCCTGCCGCAAACTCGTTTCCGGAAGCGGCTCCTCGGCCATGCGGATCCGCTGGATGATGTTGTTGATAACGCGTTCGTCTTCGGGACGTTCGACATAAATGGTGGCCGGTCCTTCTGGTGATTCCTCTGAACGCCGCGCATGATCAATGACGAGCGACGCCGCCTTCAGATCATTGCTTAGAGCCCTGTTGGTCAGTTGCTTTGCAAGCGCTTGCCGTTTTGACATTCTCTTACGCTTACCGTTTTCGGTGAGAACCACCGGCTGCGCCAATTCCTCGGCGATCAGAGTGCTGAAGTTCTTGGAGCCCTTCGGGCGTCCTTTTGGATTGCCGCTCCGGCCAGATTGAAAACGCGTGCGAAGTGGCGGACGGCCATAGCCGATCGCATAATCGTCATGGTTAGGAGAGGTCCGTTTCTTTTCGCTCATTTCGGCGTCTCATTTTTGCGAGATGCGTTGACGCAATCTGGCTTTACGGCCACCATTGCGCTCCGCGAGTGAGCGCGGGGCCGGGCTTCCCTCATGATACGCAGCCAAGGCAGGTTTGCTCCCTGGACCGGCCGCCACTGCGCGCTCTGCGGCGATCTCATCGAAAGTTCGGCCGTCGCCTTCCAAAACGGCATCGTAGTTTGTGTAAGCTTGCCAGCGTCGGATCGCGACATCGACGAATGCGGGCTCGTATTCAGTCCCAAAGCAGCGACGCCCGATCTTTTCGGCCGCCATGATCGTCGTGCCTGATCCAAGAAATGGATCCAGAACGAGATCGCCTTTCGTCGTGCAATCGCGCATGGCGTCCGCCACGAGCGCCACCGGCTTTACAGTGGGATGCATCGCTAAGGCGTCGTCGCGGCCGGCGCCAAAGCTGTTGACGCCCGGATAGCTCCAAACATTGCTGCGATTGCGCCCATGCCGGCCGAGCTCGACGTTGGTTTGATGCGATATCGTGCCGACACGAAAGACCGCGATTAACTCATGCGCCGAACGATAGAAGGACCCCTGGCCTGGATTCGTCTTAACCCAGACACACAAATTGAGTGTCACGCCGTAGATTCTGCGTCCGACGTCCATCAGAACGTCGATATGTCGCCAGTCCATGCAAACAAAATGCACGGCGCCTTCGCTTGAAGCACACGCTAGGTGACCAAGGCATGTTTCGAGAAAGACGCGGAATTCTGCATCACCCATCTCGCCAGAGGCGAAGGCGAAGCCGGGCTGCTTTACGCGGCCACGCCCCTGAACATGCCCCGGAACCCGCACATTATAAGTTGGATAAGGTGGGTCCGCGAAGGCCATGGCGGCGCATTGACCATTCATTAGAGGGGAGTAGCCAGCCCGTTCTCGCGCGTCGCCGCAAAGGATGCGATGCTGGCGCAATATCCAGAGGTCGCCTCTGCGCGTCACGGCGGGTCCCGCGGATGGCGGCAATTGATCTGTAGGATCGAGCTTCTCCTCTCCTATGTCAGATAGAAGGATGTCGATCTCCCCGGTTTCGAATCCGGTAATGGATATATCGAGGTTGATCGACGGTAAGAGAATGGAGAGCTCGCCAAGCTCCTCCGCCAGGGTTTCGCGATCCCAACCTGCCCGTTCCGAGAACTTGTTGTCCGCCAACACGAAGGCGCGCAGGAGTTCGTCGCTGAGACCGCGAACGCAGAGCGTAGGAACGCAAGTCAACCCTAGGATCTTTGCCGCGGCGTATCTGGCGTGACCCGCCAGAATCATGCCCTTCTCGTCGATGACGATGACGCCGATGAAACCGACCGCCCTGATCGTGTTAGCCAGGTCGTTGATCTTCCGCCTGGAATGGGTGCGCGCGTTTTTCGGATTGGGTTTCAGGTCGTCGAGCGACCGCATTACGACGTCACAAGCAGAAGCTGCGCAAGGAGGCAGCGTTGCGGGGCCGGGGCTCAAAGGCTTGGCGCGTGAGCCCAAATGACGAGTGTTCGACATAGGTTGTCTCCGCAAGACGGACTTTCTTGCTGGTACAACCACACATCGAATTGCGTTTCTAAGGCACAAATTGCGCGAAGTTTTCTCAAGGCGCCGAGGGGGGGACGCGGCGATCGGGCGTAGCGCGGCCCTAACGCCTGGGATCATTCCTCTCACCTGAGCTTGCGGCGCCGACAGGCCGGCCGGGGGTCAAAGTTCGGACTGTTCATGGCGACGCGGGTCGCACGCGTTGCGCCGTCCGTGAAATCGCCTTCAATGGGGTCGTATGTGAAGGTCCGCTTCAGCAAGTCGAGCAGAAGCTCGTGCGTGGCGCCTGCGACGGTGGGGGCCCGGCCTTGGGGATTTGCAAGATGAGGATGCAAAGCCTCGGATATTTCGATTAGTCGTCGACAGGCTGCGGTGTCCCGATCCACCGCCCGATCGATGAGTTCCTTGAGAGCGTCCATTGCCTCTGGGAACCCGGCAGTCGCCAGTGCCTCATGGAGCGGCGCCTCCAGCGCCGGTTCGTTCTGAACCAGTCTAAGCGACTTCGCGCGGCGAGATATAACCAGCGGGCTACGATCATGACATTTGACGAGTCGACCTATTGCGCTCGCCAGTTTGCGTTCTGCAGCCTGTTCTCGACAGGATTCCGCGCCGCACTTGATGAGCACGCGGGCCAGAAATCTTGATTCGAATGGATCGCGACCCTGTTCGATCAGAAACGCCTCGTATCCCTCAATGGGCGGCGACCTCCCTATTTCCTCAAGCGCGCGCCCTAACCGGAGGAACAGAGGCGTCGCCTTTTCAAGTTGGCCTTCCAAGCCCTCTATGAAGCGTATGAGGCTTGGAATCACGACCCCGAAAAACCGCAACTCGCGTTGTCCTAGGATCGTTCCATCAAAACCCGGCGTGGACATTCGACGCCTCACTTTAGTTCGCTCAGTGCGAGCGTCTGCAGGCTGTTCGCGTCGCACGAATAATAGCTAATCTCGCTCCATTGGTCGGCGAATCAATCCCTTCCCGTGCTTCTCCAGGCGACGGGGCTGCGAGCCCTCATTGACGGCGCGTGCTCTTCCCTGAATTTGAGCGAATAGGCCGGCGGATTTCCCTGTTCGCTCGATGTAATTCCCTGTTCGGTAGCCTAGGGAACTTTTCCGCAACCGACTGATTTCCCTGCGCTGTGGCGGACAAATTTTCACCGAACCCGCCGAATTTCGTGAAATTCCCTGTAAAATTCCCTGTTGGCAGGGAATTGGACCACGGAGGCCGGTTTCGCGGGACTGCCAACATCCGCATGGCCTACGGTGCCCGCCAAGCGCGGGAGCGCTTCGCGCCGACGGTATCGTGGACGCATCTTCGTCGACGACGACGGCGAATTTCCTGGTCAACAGCCTAATGACCGCGACCGACGCCCGACATCCGTGGGCGATCGCCAGGGGCGCCGCGGTGAGTGAGGATTTCGTGCTCTCCCTCGTGCGGCGGCTGGTCGCCGAGCTGACCGCCGGCGCCGACGAGAGCAGCGGACTCGCTCATGGCGGCTAACCTCGGGTGGAGATGAACCCATGACGGACCTTCGGGCCATCCTTCATGGCCCTTCCGGCCTCTGCCCCAGGCCCGCCGCGCCCTTGTTTCAGCCAGCGCTGTCGGTGTGGTACTTTTGCTACGCCTGAAGGAAATCATAGGCAGATGCGCCATACGCGTGTTTACTAAAGACGAATCTTTTGGCTTTCTGGCGATGCGTTAGGTCGCGAGCGGAGGCGGCGCAAATCCTTCGGCTGGTGGCGGTCTTGCGTGAACGTTCCCGCGCCTCGGCGCCAGCCAGAGAAGAATTTCTGCTATGAAGACCAAATCTGCAAATCTGATGGGGCTGCTCGTGGTCGCCGCTTCGGCGGGGGCTCTGTCGCTGTTCGGCGTGGCCTCGGCTCAGGCCGCCAATCTGATCCAAAACGGAAATTTCGCTACGGGCGATCTCACCGATTGGACGGTCAGCGGCAACCCAACCTATACCCAGGTCGGCACCTCAGTTCCCACTACGTCAATCACGCCCCCCGGCGCCGACTCGTATCTGCTCTATGTGGGCCCGGTCGGAACCACTTACTTGACCCAGGACTTCAGCGATGTCCCTGGCCTGCGCTACCTCGCGTCCGCCCTGATTGCGGTCCCCACCCCCCCCCTGGCTTCAGCCCTCAAACTTCTTTCGGGCTTAGCGTCGCTGAGACCTCGAACCCGTTGAACGTGCTGGGCTCCGTTTCGCTGTCCAGTCCGGACACCGGGGGAGCATGGGTGCTGGAATCGTTCTTCTTCACCGGTACCGGCGCCGACACGCTCACGCTGACCGGCTCTGAGCTGAACTGGTACTTCGGCGTCGCCGACGTCTCCGTCACCGCCCCCGGCCCCGTTCCGGGAGCTGGTGTCGCAGGGCTCGCCGCTCTGGCCCTCGCCGGTCTCTATGCACGGACTCGCCGCGCCTGAGCACGTCGCCGCTGCGCCTTCTGAGGCTTCTCGGCCGCCGCCTCCGGGCGGCGGCTCGCATCTGGGGCATTTTCGTGGAACTCTCTCGGGCCTTGACCTGACACTCTTCGTGGTGAGAGAAAGCTTAACCCGCCAAGGAGCCTGCCGTCCGCGCTCCCGTTACGGTAGACCCGATCGCCGCGAGGAGACAAAATAATGCAAATTCATGACAGCCGGCGCCGGAGGAACGCGCTTTTGGCTAAAAAGTCTGCGCAGCGTGGCGGGTTTACGCTCGTTGAAATGCTCGTCGTCCTGGGGATCCTCGGACTGATCGTGGGCTTGGTGGGCCCGCGCGTGTTGAACTATCTGGCGGACTCCAAGGTTAAGGCGGCTCAAATCCAGATGGAAAATCTCGCCAGCGCAGTTGATCTCTATTACCTCGACAATGGGCGCTACCCGTCGACGGAAGAAGGACTGGCGGCGTTGGTGCGACGTCCGCCGACCGTCTCCGCCTGGAACGGGCCCTATCTGAAGACCAACGGTGTTCCCAAGGATCCTTGGGGACACGACTATCTCTATCGCACGCCAGGACAAAACGCCGCCTACGACATCGGTTCGCTCGGACCTGAGGGCCGTGAGGGCGGATCGGCGGCGCTGTCCCGCAAGCAATGAGTTTTTCGTCGGCCGATCCTCGCTGGCTTGCCAGCGAGGATGGCTTCGCATCAGTGATAGCCCTTTGGTATTCCGCGCGCGGCGCGACGCCAGTTTTTCAAACACATCGGCGGCGCTCCTGCCATCGTGGGTCCGCTCTTCGCTGTGCTTCAAGGCGATGGGCGGCCAGCTGGCGTCGAAATTTGAAGCTGAATTATCATTGCTGATCCGCTGTGCGGACGCCGTTTTGCATCAGCTTGCAGAAAGGCTCTTCGTTTCTTACGCGCGCAGCGCCCTACCATCTTTGCATCACAATTCCGGTAGAGACTCGCTTCTATCGGACTAAGCCCGGCAACATCTTGATAATCACCTTGATGAGCCGTTTGGCGGCGCGTGCAACGTCCCGCTGACGCCGGCGTCCAAGCAGTAGAGCGAAGAGTGGTCGTGAGCGAAGCACAAGCATTGAGCGGCAAGCTCATCGATTTCGAGCAGGTGCGGCTTGACCGGTTGAAGCGGCCGTCGGTCGTGTCAGAGGTAAACGCGACGGCGTTAAAGTCAGGCTCGACGATGCTGGGTCTCGATGTCGATGGCGCGGCTGCGCCCCAGCCTCTCGAAGATCTGCAATGGCCTGTCGCCTCGCTAAATAAAGCGATCCGTGATGTGGAGGATCGCGTCACTAAAGAGCTGCGGGACGGCATCACGAGCCATGACCCCAGTCCGATCCTCCGCGATCTCAGGACGGAGGTGACACAGGTTCGCAGCCGGCTCGACGAACTCAATGAGCGGATCGAACAACTCTGCGCGGCGCCCCGAGTCGATTGGACCGCGACGACGCTCCGCCGCCGCAAAGGGACATCGGCGCGCTTGAAACTCTCCTTGCCGAACTTGCCGAGAAAATCGACTCCGCGATCGCTGATCCAGCGAAGACGATAGACGTCGCCACGCCCATCGGTGAGCTGGAAATATTGGAGGGGCGCCGATACGAGCCGACGAAGATCGCTGCGCGGGGCGAAACGACGTTCGGTGGGACCGCTGAAGGGATTCCGACCGCGCAAGAGACATCGCGACAGGCCCTGAACGCGCTCGAGGAACTCAGCGTGCGCCTGGAGCAGAGGCGCAGCGTCGCCACGAAGGTCAAGAAATCGGGGCGCGCTAACGCATTCCACGATTTCTCATCGGCGCAGAGCGACGTCGAGCCACGCGCCGCCCATTCACGCGTCAAATGGAAGATTTCGGCCCGGCAGGAGTCGGAAGCCACGCTATGGGTTCGTGTCACATTGATCGAAGCTGCACGCTCGACCGTGCGGCGACGCGTCGCCGAGATCAGATCGATGCAAAGGCGAAAGTTTCCAGACGGCGATCACTGGACGAGCCACGCGGCGAAAGAATCGTTTCTAAATCGGATCGGCGAGCGCGACAGGCTCTCCAGCCGGCCGTCGCTGAAACGCGCATCCGTCTTCGGCATAGCGGGCGCGCTCTTTGTGCTTTGCGCTTATTCGATCTCTCGCCCCGGCTTCACAGGGTCGAACCTCGCGTCGCCGAACGCGCCGGAGAAAGCCATTAATGCGGTTTCCGCACAGGGCGGCGCGAAACCCAAGATCGAAAGCGGCGGTTCGTCGAAAATTGGCCTGGCCGCGGGGCGCGGCATTGGAGCGGACTCAGCAACGGGAGAACCTGAAAAGTCAGCTGGTGTACATCAAAGCCTCGCCGCGCCGCTACCGTACGTCCTCGGCGCCAATCCTCTCACAACAGACCATGCATCGACCCGCGACTCGAGCGCTTGGAGCCCCCAGCTGAGAAGCGCGCCGAATGCCGGACCGAATATGAGCGAGGCTGAGGTTCAGGCGCTCGCCACGCAAGGCGACGCGAGCGCGCAATACGAACTCGCAACCCGTCTGCTGATGGGGCAGGACAAAGGGCCGGATGCGAAGGCCGCTGCAGGCTGGCTCGAAAAAGCCGCTAATCAGGGGTTTGCGCTGGCGCAGCTCCGCCTTGGAATCCTCTACGGGAAAGGCCTCGGCGTTAATCGCGACTACGCGCTCGCGCGCAAATGGTTTCAGGCTGCGGCGGAGAGAGGCAATGCTCTCGCGATGCATAATCTCGCCGTGCTCCTCAGCGAAGGTCACGGCCGCAAGCCCGATTACGCGGCGGCGAACGCCTGGTTTCGCAAGGCTGCAGAGCTCGGCGTAATGGACAGCCAATACAATCTCGGGCTCGACTACATGCAGGGCCTGGGCGTCGAAAGGGATCTCGTTCAGTCCTACGCGTGGTTTGCGGCGGCAGCGGCTGCTGGCGACGCGAAGGCGAGCAAAAAACGCAAAGAGATCGCCGCGCTGCTCGACCCTGAGGAACTCGACGCCGCGCGGGCGCTCGCAGATCGGCTCAAGCAGAAACAAGCTTCGACGCAAGCCGATGACTGAGGCGCTCGTCGACAGGGCGGCTGGAGGTTCGTGATAGCTGTGGACGCGCAGTTAGGGCGTCGCCCCATCCTTTTTCCAAGCTCAAGCCTTTTTGACGCATGGCCGAGTCTGCGACAGGCTTTGTGACGGACGGAAGGCCTCTTCACCCGCCCTTACCAAATCTCGAGATATTCCTGCTATGATTTCCCGAAGCGGGTCATGGGGAGGATCGCGATGACAAGGATTCCTGCAGGACTAAAGACGGCGTTCCTCCTTTTGTCGCTTCTGGCGGAGATTCCTGTCGTCGGCTCCGCCTCGGCGCAAGACGATGTTCATCGCCATCTGCGCTGGAAGCGGAACGGACAGCTCGACTATCGCCGCCTGCTGCAGCGGTATGAATCGGTGTCATCCTTTCCCTTCGGCGAGGGAACATACGGCTATCCCTATTCTGCCTGGGGCGGGCTGAGACAACCCCGCTATTTTTATCAGAACACGCCGAACGGCGTAGTCATCGACGGACCTTATTACATCGGCTCGCCCTACGAGCTGACGTTTTGAAGCGAAGCTGAGATCGCAACGCGGGCTGAGCGGGGCGGAGCTCTCAGTCGAGCTATGCCGGAAAGTGGGTGACGGTGTGAGGAAGGCGGCGTAACGGGGTTGGTGACCAAACCTGCCCGAACCTCCCGAAGGAGCGTTACGCCATGACCGAGAATAGAGTTGTCGCCCTCCGGCCGGAAGGCGAAATCGACGATCCGCTCACTGAAATTCTGCGGTCGGGGGCCCGCCGGCTGATCGCCCAGGCGGTCGAGGCGGAAATCGACGCCTTTGTGGCTTCTCATGCCGCCCTCACGCTCCCCGACGGGCGCCAGCGCATCGTTCGGCATGGGCATGATCCGGTTCGCACGATCCAGACCGGGATCGGGCCGGTCGAAGTCGAAAAGCCCAAGGCTCGCGATCGTGGCGCCCCGGATTCCGCCGCGCGCATTCGTTTTTCATCGGCGATCCTGCCGCAATGGGCGCGGCGGACGAAAAGCCTGGACGCGCTTTTGCCGGCTCTTTACCTGCGCGGGATTTCGGCTGGCGACTTCCAGGAAGTGCTGACGGCCTTGCTCGGCAAGGACGCTCCGAACCTCTCGCCCGCCGTGATTGCGCGATTGAAGGGCGAGTGGGAGGAAGAACATCGGCATTGGCAGGCCCGCGATTTGTCGGCGCGCCGCTATGTTTATCTGTGGGCGGACGGCGTCTATCTGCAAGCGCGCATGGAGTTGCAGGCCGAATGCATGCTGGTGCTGATGGGCGCGACGCCGGAGGGCAAGAAGGAGCTGGTCGGCTTTCAGACGGGCATGCGGGAAAGCGCGCAAAGCTGGAAGGAGTTGCTCGTCGGCTTGAAAGCGCGCGGTCTATCGGTCGCGCCTGAAATCGCCGTGGGCGATGGCGCGCTCGGCTTTTGGAGAGCTCTCGACGAGACTTTTCCCAAGACGCGTCATCAGCGTTGCTGGCAGCACAAGACGCTGAACATTCTCGACAAGCTGCCGAAATCCGTGCAGCCGAATGCGCACAAGGATTTGCGCGAAATCTGGTTGTCGCCCGACCGCGCGGCGGCGGACTTCGCCATCACCACATTCGCCGAAAAATACGCGCCCAAATACGACAAAGCCGTCGATTGCCTTCTCAAGGATCGCGAAACGCTGCTGACGTTCTTCGACTTCCCCGCCGAGCATTGGACGCATCTGCGCACCTCGAACCCAATCGAAAGCGTGTTTGCGACGGTGCGGCATCGCACGGTTCGCATGAAGGGCGCTCTCTCGCAGGACACGGCGCGTCTCATGGTATTCAAGCTGGTGATGGCCGCGGCGAAAAGCTGGCGACGGCTGCGAGGCCAAAATCAGTTGCCGAAAGTCGTCAGCGGTGTAACATTCCGCGACGGAATCGAAGTCGCACCCGAAGCCAAAGCCGCCGCTTGATTCACGCCGTCACCGAAAATCCCGCATAGCTCCTCTCAGTCTAGGAATACAGGATCGAGACTGCGAAAGTCGAAGCGATTGGAAAAGCTTCGCCGAAAATCCTCCCGATAGGCTCAATGACCTCACCGGTTGGTTGGATAGCATGATGCAATTCAAAATTGCATCAGAACATTCCAACACAGCCCTCGATGGAGCCAGTAGCTCGAGCTTTGCGCTCTTGCCGCTCACTCGAATCGACGTTAGCCCGACTTCGCCAACTGGTGTGGATATATACGATTTTCGGCGCGGTTTTGGGGTCTAATGCATTGTTTCTGTGTAGGCGCGGAGTTGAGAAGGGCTTGTAGTGCCGACCAAGGCCCTTGTGCGCGGGCGGGAGAGGCGCGAGTCCTGCGTCATGTTTTTGCGCCACAAGATTCGCTGCAAGGACGGCAAGGAGCATCGTTCGTGGTCGGTGGTGGAGAACCGTCGACTGCACGACGGCCGGGTGGCGCAGCGGCAAGTTCTCTATCTGGGGGAGATCAACGACAGCGAGAAAGCCGCGTGGAGCAAGGCGATCCAGGTTTTCGACGCGGACGCCGCGCAGTCGCGGCAGATGGCGCTGTTTCCGGAAGATCGCGCGGCGCCCGTTCTCGACTGCGACGTCGTCTCGGTTCGTCTGAGCGAGATGCGTCTGCGACGGCCGCGACAATGGGGCGCTTGCTGGCTGGCGATGCTGTTGTGGGATCAGCTGCGGCTCGACGCGTTCTTTACGCCGCGTCTTGCGCCCTCGCGGGAGGGAACGAGCTGGCTCAACGTGCTCAAGACGCTCACCGCCTATCAGCTGATCTCGCCGGGAAGCGAATGGCGCCTGCATCGGCATTGGTTCGAGCAAAGCGCGATGGGCGATCTCTTGGGCGAAGACATGTCGCTCGTGCAGCCGAGCACGCTCTATCGCTGCCTCGACAAGCTCGCCGCGCACAAGCAGGCGCTGTTCTCCTACCTGCAGCAGCGCTGGAAGGACATGTTCGGCGCCGATTTCGAGGTGCTGCTTTACGATCTCACCAGCACCTACTTCGAGAGCGATCCGCCGGAAGGCGAGAGCAAGCGCAAGTTCGGCTACAGCCGCGACAAGCGTCCCGACTGTGTGCAGGTCGTCATCGCCCTGATCGTGACGCCGCAGGGCTTTCCGCTCGCCTATGAGGTCATGGACGGGAACACCTCCGACAAGACCACGCTGAAGGCGTTCCTGGCCAAGATCGAAGGCCAATACGGCAAGGCCAAGCGCATCTGGATCATGGATCGCGGCATTCCGACCGAGGAGGTTCTGGCCGAGATGCGCGCGGCCGACCCGCCGGTTCGCTATCTCGTCGGGACGCCGCGCGGCCGGCTGACCAAGCTGGAGAAAGCCTTCATCGCCAAGCCCTGGGAGAAAGCGCGCGCCAGCGTGCGTGTGAAGCTCGTCGAACATGAGAACGAGACTTACGTTCTTGCGCGCAGCGACGGGCGCCGCGCCAAGGAGAGCGCCATGCGCAACCGCCGTCTGCGCAAGCTGATCCGGCGTCTGCGCGAGTTGCAACAGCAGGATCTGACGCGCGACGAACTGCTGATGAAGCTCGGCGCGGCGAGAAAAGAAGCAGGCCGCGCTTATGGGTTGATGAGGATCGAGACGCCGGCGAAGGATCAGCCGGTGACGGCGGAGACCTTCCGCTTCGCGCTCGATCGCAAGAAGCTGCGCCAGGCGCGCCGCCGCGAGGGCAGCTATCTGTTGCGCTCCAACATCGGCGGCGGCGCGCCGGAAGAGCTGTGGCGCATGTATCTGCAATTGGTCGAGATCGAGCAGGCGTTCAAGGAATTGAAGGGCGACCTGGCGATCCGACCCATCCATCATCAGCTCGACGCGCGCATCGAGGCGCACATCTTCATCGCGTTTCTGGCCTATTGCCTGCAAGTGTCGCTGAAGCAGCGCCTGAAGGCGCTGGCCCCGGGGCTGACGCCGCGCGCCGTCTTGGAAAAGTTCGCGGGCGTGCAGATGATCGACGTGGAGCTGCCGACGACGGACGGCCGACTCGTCGTCCTGTCGCGCTACACGGAGCCAGAAGACGATCACAAGCTGCTGCTGCAGCGGTTGCAGCTTCACCTGCCAGGGCAGCCCCCGCCCAAGATCGCCGCTCCCGCCGCCGCCTGATCCAAAACCTCCCGTAGTGCCGACCTTTAATGTTCGGCTCGAAGGATTCCAATCACTTAACCTGCACGCGCCGCCTCAGTTGGCGAAGTCGGGTTAGAGCTGTCGGCAGGCTGCCTGCTCTTGGGGGTTTTAAGATTCGCGCAATAGGAGCTCGAACACCGATCTTGAGAAAGAGCCGAAAAATGGGGGAATAAGACAGTATGAAATTCAAAACCTTGTTGACGGCCACCGCGGCGGCTTGTCTGCTTTCCACAGCGGCCTTCGCAGGCCCCACTTCTCCTCCGACGCTTCCTGCCTCTTGCGGTGCGCTCCCGAACCAAAGCACGCTTGCAACGAATCTCAAGAATGTCGTCAGCCCCACGGCCAACTACGGCCTCGGCTTCAACATGTGGGCGACCATCGTCGGCAACGACGGCGCCGTCTGCGCGGTGGCTTTCTCGGGCATCAGTTACACGGATCAGTGGCTCGCCAGCCGCGTGATTTCCGCCCAGAGGGCGGCGACGGCCAACAGCCTGAGCCTGGCGACTGTGTCGTCAACCGCCACACCGAATGGCAATTTCGCCTTCGCGAGCGGTAATCTCTATTCGGCCGACCGCGACGGGGGCAGCCTGTTCGGCCTCCAGTTCAGCAACCCCGTCTCTCCTTTCAACGCCTACCAGGGCGGCGTCGCGCTCACGGCGCCCGATCCGACAACCTTCGGCCAATCGAATGATCCATGCCTATCCGGTTAAAGCATACACCCACTAGATGTAGGGTGCCGCCACTCTCCTGAATAAAGCGCATCGAATGTCGGCGCGTCGACTTCGCCGGCGATCCCGAGCAACGAGCGGAAGGCGTTGAAGGGGTAAAAGCGCCGATTGAAGCGGAAGGTGAACTCGTTGAGGTAGGCTTGCAGATGCTTCGCGCTGACGCCGTGATGAGTGCCGCTGAGCCAGGTCTTCAAGTTCGAAAAGACGAGATGGATGATGGGCAGAAAATCTTCGACGACCTCTGGATCGCCGCATTCGGCGATGGCGTGATGGTCGTAGCCGCGCTTCCGCAGGCTCGCGTAGCCGCTCCAATCGTCCGTAACCGTGAGCGTTCCCGGCTCAACGGCGCTCTCGACAAATCCGCAAAGCTGCTCGGCGCTCCGGTCGGACGCGACAGCGAGCCGGACACGCCCGGCGTAGCGCCCGTCCTTTCGCGTGTCCTGCGCGGTTCCCGATTTACGATGCCGCACTTCGACGGCGCAGGCGACGAGGACTTTGTGATGGACTCCTCGACCCTCGCCACGCGTCCGTCCGCCGACCCATGTCTCGTCCACTTCGACATGTTGGCCGGACCGACCACCGATCCTGTCCTGGTTGGGCCGCACCATGGCCGCGCGGAGCTTGTGGAGGATTCCAAAGGCGGTCTCGTAGCGCGAGAGCCCGAGCTGCCGTTGGAACTGCACGGCGGACATGCCGGTCGTCTGGCTGGCGACGAGGTAAGCGGCCCAGAACCAAATGCTCAGCGGCGTATGGCTGCGCTCCATGACGGTTCCTGCCGTCAACCCCGTCTGGCGGCGGCATTTGCGGCATGTCAGGACGCCCGGCCGCGTGGCGATGCGGAACGGTTCGCCGACTTCCCGGCAATGAGGGCAGGTGAAACCCACGTCCCAGCGGGCCTTTTCAAGATAGCGGGCGCACGCCGCGTCGTTCGGGAAAAGTTGCTGGAATTCGGGGAGGGATTTCGGAAACGCAAGCCCGGCGTGGTCGAGAACGTCCATCGTTACAACGCCTCACCGATCGACGACAGACAACTATCTACATCTAGCGGGTGTATGCGTCAACCGGATAGGCACGGATTGACCGAGCCGCCTCCAGCGCGTTCGGAGAATTCCGAGTCGAGCGCTCTTTCTGCCTGAGGGTGTTCCTTTTCTAAAAACGGCTGGCCTTCGTCACGCCATCCCGATCGATCGTCCGTCAAATCGCGACGTAAATATCGCAACCATAGTAAGAGACGGGATTGCCGAATTCATCGGCGATCTTGTTCCAGCAACGCCCGACGCCTTCGATGCGACGAGAGACGAAGGTGCCCTGGGGCTCGTCAGCGACTTCGTCGTGCACATGACGGACGCCGAGATAGTTGAAGTAGGAGATCGCCACGTCTTCTCGGCAACGATACAGGACGTGCCGATCCAGCACATAGACGGTGTTATGGTCCTTCGCCTGGTTCACGCACCAGGAATAGAACTTCAGCCCATCGGGCCGGACGTCGATGAGCGCCTTTCCCGGAGCCGGAATTGACAGCGCCAGAGCGAGTGACAGTACGAGCGTCGCGGATTTGTGCATTGCCCCCTCTGTAGCTTCTCGACAATCGCGCGGCGGAATTTATGCCCGTTCGTCCGCAGCCGAAGTTTTACGGACCAACCGAAGCACGCGGTTTTCATTAACCATCGGCCCTGCCCACGGCAACAGATTTTTGTCGTTGTGCCCGCCGGGTCTTTCGGCGAGCAACTTGACAAAGCGGGAGCGCGCTGGCCTGTTGCCTGGTCTCGGCGATATCGGCTCATATGCGCGCATTCCCCTGCCTCGCTGCATCTTCGCGTCGACGCTGGCGCCGACTTGGAGCAAGCGCTCTGGCAATATTGCGCGCAGAGGAAGGAAGCCGCGAGCATAGCCACGTCCTCTGGCTCGGCCTCGCCGGCGTCGTCTTCCTGGGCGCGCAGCAGCAGTCCTTGGGTTGGTATGCGGTGCCCAGTCTTGCGCTCTTTTGCGGGCTCTTCGTCATCGTCCTTTTCGACGTCGAGTATCTCGTTATTCCCGACGGGCCGCTGCTGTTCCTGTTCACGACGGGGGTCATGACCACGCTGCTGGGCGCGCCAAATGAATTATGGTCGCGGCTAGCGTGCGCCTTCGGCGCCTGGGGTGCGCTACGCCTTTTCGGCCTGGGCTACGAGCGATGGCGCGGCTTTGCAGGGCTTGGGGCCGCCGATCCCAAGCTTTTCGCAGTCGCAGGCTTGTGGCTTGGCTTTCGCGCCCTCCCCGGCTGCCTGTTGATGGCCGCTATCTCCGGTCTGCTCTCGGCGGCGATCCTCATGCGCGAACGTCAACTGACGCATGCCGCGCAACCGATCCCCTTCGGTCCCCATATCGCCCTCGGCCTTTGGCTGTCTTGGACTCTGGGTCCGCTCGAAGGCGGCTGACACCACGCCCTCAGCGCTGACGCAATGCGACCACGAAAGAAACGTCCACGGTCCGCCCCGAAACTTCGCCAGCGAGCCGCACGGCGACGAGCAGCGGCAAGTCGTGACGGTCGATCCATTGATCCGTCCAAGCCGGCGGTCGCCCCTTCTCGACCTCGCCGAAATAAGACAAGCGGAAATAGGCGGCTTCGCGCAGCATGGAAACCCGACGCATGGAGTTGCGCGGCAGGTCAAGCCCCTGCAATGGGCGAAACACGCTGCTCCAAAGCGCAACGTCCTCATGCGGGGCTTGCGGGCCAGCGATCTCCGTCAGAATGAGGCCACCCCATTGCGCCCCGCCCTCACTGAGGGCGAGAAACCGGCAGCTATCCGGGAGCCCGCGGAAGGCTGCGGATTGCCCGCCGTCGGCCCTGGGCATGCGAATGGAAAGGGCGCGCGCCAATTGCCCGTTGATCGCGCGAGCGGCCTCCTCGATTTCGCTCACGGACTCGTATGTTTTACCTGTCTCCCACGCGCGCCGCCCGAGATGCAGCCCGCCAATAATCGCACTGACGATCATTGAGAGCAGCGTGATGGCGAGCAGCATCTCGAGCAGCGTGAAGCCTGACCGCGCGTGACGCCTCATCGCAGCGGCTCACGCGTTGGGACGATCTTCAGCGTCGTCAGCGTCAGGCTTTCGCGCGCGCCCTCCTGCGCGCCTGGCCGGCGGATCGTCAAATGCAGCCAAAAACTCGCCAGCTCGCCGCTCCCGGCCGCGCTCTTGACCGTCACATACGGTTCAACCCTCAGATTCCACAGCAAACCGTCGTCATAAGCGCCGTTCGTCTCCCCGCGCGCAATCGGATGCTCTGTGCCGACAGAGTCGAGCTGCGACTGCCCCTCTCGAGAAGCCCGCAACAGAAAATCCGCACGGCCCTCGTTCCGAGCGCCGCCACTGAGCGCCGTCATGAGTTGAGACATCGCGAGCGCCAGCACAGCGAAGGCCACGAGCGTCTCGATGAGGGTGAAGCCCGTGCGGCGGCGGATCAGCTTACGTCGCACCGTGTCGCTCCGCTGAGCCAATTGACTTGAATGGTCGCCCGATTGCCGCCGATCTCGAGTATGATGTCGCCTCCAGAGGAGGCGCCGCTGGGATAGAACTTTAGGCCGGCGTTCTCGCCCAAATCGCGCTGACCCTTGGCAGCTGAAACCTGGACGCGCATGTCGGCTGGCAACAGCGTTTCGCGCACGCTCGGGGAAAAATAGCTTTTACGCGCGAGATCGACAAAGAGGGTCGCCTCCTCATTGGCGGAAATGGCGCGCGCTCTCGTCGCCCGCAAGGCGGCGCAAAGGCCACGTGCGGCGCCCTCCAAGCGAAGATGCGGGGCCACGGACCGCACGAGTTGGGTCGATAACCCGGCCAGCAGGGCAATGATCGCCATCACCGCGAGCATCTCTAGGAGCGTGAATCCCCCGCGTCGTCGTATGATCGGAATCCGATACCGGCTCACTTCGTGGCCATCTCGTTGATTCCAAGCACGGCGTCCATCACCGTCATGATCAACCCGCCGACCACGAGGGCGATCAAAATGGTCAACGTCGGGGTGACCAAGCCCATCACGCGTTCGATCGAACGCTCCGTCTGCTTTTCGTACATCGCCGCGACGCGCAGCAACATCGAGTTCGAGCTTCCCCGTCTCCTCGCCTAATGAGATCATCTGCGGGACGACACGCGGTATGGCTTCGATGCGCGCGAGCGCGCCACTCAGGCTTTCGCCTCCGCGCACCGCCTCGATCGACGCCTCGATCGCTACGCCGAGATGGCGGTTCGACACCGCCGTGCGACCGCATTCCAGCGCAGGCAATAAGGGCACGCCGGCCTTTAGCAAGGAGCCTAGCGTGTGGGTGAATCGGGAGGTCTCGAATTGCGTGCTCAGCGTCCCCACGAAGGGAATTTGCAGGAAGCGCCGATCGATCGCTTCCATCCAGTGCGGACGCTGGCGGGCGGAGCGCCAGAAGAGGAAAAGGCAAAAACCCAGGAGACACAGGCCAAGGGCCAGCAATCGCCAATTGGCCTCGGCGTCGAGGATGAACTTCAAGCCCGAAGGAAGGGGGCGGTTGTTATCGACGAAGATCGGCGCAATGTTGGGGACGAGCGTAGCGAGCACGATTCCCGTTGAAATGATCGCAAGAGCGATCAACATGGCGGGATAGACAAGCGCGCTGGTGATCCGAGAGCGTAGCTCGACGCGGCGCTCCAGCATCCCGGCGAGATCATTCAGGGCTTGGCCGACGTCGCCGATGGTTTCTCCCGCCCGCACCACATTGACGTATTCTGCTGAAAAAACGTCGCTGCGTCCCGCAAGCGCCTCCGAGAGCGAGGCGCCATTGACCACACGCCCCAGAATCTCCTCGACGAGATCGCGCAACCGCGGCTTGGCGATTTGGGCCCCCAGGACGCGAAGGCCATGCTCGAGCGGGATGTCCGCCTGCTCGAGCGTTGCGAATTCGCGCGTGAATGAAGCCAGCTCGCGCAGATCCGGCGGGCGGGGGCGATTCATGCGCCTTGCGAAGGCGCCGCGACCGACCTCGCGCGTTTCAAAAGGCGTCAGCCCGCGCCGCCAGAGCGCGTCTTCGGCCTCGTCCTTCGCGTCGGCCGCAATCTCTCCCTCGACGAGATCGCCGGCGGCGGAGTACGCGCGATAGCGGAACGTGGGCATTCCCTACTCCATCCGAGTGACGCGCAACACCTCGTCAACACTCGTCTCGCCACGCCAAGCCTTGCCCATCCCGCACTGATACATCGTCATCATGCCGGCGCTTCGCGCGCAGGATTCGAGCGCGGATTCGGGCGCGCCCTCGCAGACAAGTCTCTGCATGGCTTCGCTCATGATCAAGAGCTCCGCGATCGTCGACCGACCGGAATAACCCGAATTTCGGCAGAAGGCGCAGCCCGCCGGCGCGCGCAGTCTTTCCTTCTCGCTTGCGAAGGCTTCCCCGGCGAAGCGTGCGCGCCACTGCGCCTTGGGCTCGAGAGGAGCCTCGCAGTGCGAGCAAAGACGCCGCACCAGGCGTTGCGCCAGCACCGCTTTCACCGTCGATGCAATCAGATAGCTCTCGACGCCCATGTCAACGAGACGTGTGATCGATGAGGCGGCGCTGTTCGTGTGAAGCGTCGAAAACACCAAATGACCGGTGAGCGAGGCTTGAATTGCGATTTTGGCGGTCTCCGCATCGCGGATTTCGCCGATCATGATGACGTCCGGGTCCTGACGCAAAATTGCACGCAGAGTATGAGGAAAATCCAGCCCGATCGCAGGCTGCACCTGCACCTGGTTGACGCCAGTCAGCTGATACTCGACGGGATCCTCAACCGTGAACACTTTCACTTCGGGACTCGTGATCTCCTTCAGAGCCGCGTAAAGCGTGGTCGTCTTGCCGCTGCCCGTGGGGCCCGTCACGAGCACGATCCCGTTGGGATTGCGCATCGTATTGCGCAATGTGTCGATGGTGCTCGGCTCGAAACCCAAGGCGCCGAAATCGAGCGTCGTCTGGGAGCGGTCGAGAATACGCAAAACGATGCTTTCGCCATGAGATGTGGGAATCGTCGATACGCGGAAATCGATGTCCACTCCGCGGATCGCCATCTTGATGCGCCCGTCTTGTGGCAACCGGCGCTCCGCGATGTCCAGACGCGCCATGATCTTTATGCGAGACGTGATCGCCGCCTTGAACCCGGGCGGCAAAGTTTCGGCGGGGCGCAATACGCCGTCGATCCGAATACGCACGACAACCGACTCCGGCGTGGGCTCCACATGAATGTCAGAGGCGCGCGCTTCAATCGCATCGGCAATGATCTGATTGACGCGGCGAATGACAGGCGCCTCGTTGGCGATGTCGCGTAGTCGTTGTAAGTCGAATTCGCTTGCGGCCTTCGAATGGGCGTCCTCGTCAACAAGGGCGGGGCCTTGGGATTTCTTGCCGTAAAGTTCCGCCCAGGCCTTCTCAAACAACGAGGGGCTCAGCAAGCGCAGCTCGAAGTCCAGGCCCGTCGAATAGGCGAGGGCGTCCACGGCCTCGAGGTCGAGAGGGTCGGTGACCGCAAGCGCAGGCCTGTCGTGCTCGACGAAGAGCGGCAGGATGGCGGACGTGCGCAGGAACTTTTCGGGTATTTTGTCGGTCAGCACCGGTTCAAGCGGAAGCCCACGAGGTTCAAGCACCGGGATATTGAGGAATTTACTCAAATGCGCATAGAGGTCGGCCTCCGACACGAGACCGAGCTTGGTCAGCACACGGTCAAACCTCTCGCTGCTCTGTTTTGAAGCCCTTTGCGAGCGCTGCAGCGCAAGCTCGTCCAGGGCGCGCGCATTAAGTAGAAAGGCGCCGAATTCCTCGGCAAAGGCGCCACCTCCAGCCGCGAAGCGGCGGTGCGCGAGAGACTGCGCCTTGGAAGATTGAGAACCCTGCATTCGCCGCCTCGCAACTCTCCAGCCCTGATGGCGCATTCCGGTCTCGCACCTGAACGCCTTGCGATAGCTTGTCGTCATCAAGATGCCGCTATTCGAGGTATTTGCTAAAGCAAAAACCGAGGGTCTTGTCCATGTTCGCCGCCTCCACCTCCCGGTTCGCCGCCTCCACCTCCCGCTTGCGAGAAAGCGCTCGAAGATGTGCGGTCCTCTCGCTCAAAACAACGACGCCGTCGCTCGGCGCGGCCGCCGCGAATGCGGGCCGGGTAAAACCCCCTTTACGGACAATTATGACTGAAGCCGCGTGAGTCTCCAAGTCACTTCTCGATGCGTTGCGTGCTCAAAGAGGTTATGGCGAAGGATGTCGGGGCGATCCGACCTTTGAAGAGAAAGCCGGATGACGTCACAAGCTCGCACCTCATGGAACAAGGATCTTTTCACGGGCGCGCTGCTCGCCAGCGGCTGGAGGATTTGGCGCCTTTATCGCCGCGAGTTTTTTGCGCTCTTTCCTCCGGCGACCGTTTCCTGGTTGCTCGAAACGGGGGATCGCGGGCTCGTCATTCGCGCCGGGGACGGCGCGCCGGAGTTCCGCTTCCAGGGCGGTCCGCCCGAGGCAAATTTGCTGCCCCTCGGCCCGCAGGAAGCGCGTCAAATGTCTCTCGCTCAGGCCTTGGCTCAGCGCGGACTCTCGCGCGCTGGGACGAAAGTGTTCCTCGAAATTCCTCGCGAAGCCTTCTTTGTGCGCAGGTTCGACATTCCGGCGGCGGCCGAAGTGAATCTCGTGCAGCTCCTGATCGTGGATATCGAGAGGAAGTCGCCTTTTCGCTTGAGCGACGTCGTTCATGGCCACACCTTGAAGCGAAAGCCTGAAGCGCCCGATAAGTATGTGGTCAGTCTGTGGATCCTGCGCCGAGACATCATTTCGCAGATGATCGACGCCGCTGGGATCGGTTGGGAGGATCTCGACTTTGTCACGCCGACGAAAGGCGGCGGCTCCGAAGAAGAAGGGCCCACTATCGCGCTCGGTCGGGGAAGCGAGCCTTCCCATTGGTTTCGCAATCTCGCGCTTGGGCTTTGCGCATCGACTATCATATTGAGCTTGCTGGGCTCGATAACCCTAATCTGGCGGACAGGTCAGGCTACGGAGTTGCTCGACGCGGAAATCGCCGACGTTACCGCCCGCGCGTCCAGTGTGCGCAAGTTGGCTGACCAAGCCATCGCTGAAAGCCGCCTGCTGCAAACCTTGCGCGCGGAACGCGCCGGGGGTGCCACCTTCGCCGATTTGTGGGAGGAAATCTCGCGGATTTTGCCCGACGGGGCCTACCTCACCGAGATGCGCCTGTCGGATGGAAAGAACGACGAGCGTTACGTCGATCTCGTCGGCCTGGCGGAATTGGCGGTCGGCTTGCCTGCGCTGTTCGAGAAGTCGGCGATCTTCGCCGACGCATCGCTCACGGCGGCGATAACGCCAAACGCGGCAGACAAGCGCGAGGCCTTCTCGCTGCGCGTCAAAATCAGGCAAAACACGGCGGCCGAAAGGAAATGATCTCGCTCAGCAGTCAACAGCAGTTGTGGTCGCGCCGCTTCCTCTTCGTGACCGCGAATCTGCTTATTCTCTTCGTGGCCTATCTCCTTTTCGTCGCGCCGATAGAGAGCTTGGTGGAGGAACGGACGGACGCGCTGATCCAGCGGCAGACGACGTTGGCGCGCTATAAATCCATCTCCAGCCAGGAGGCGGTGGTCCGCACCTTTGCAAATCAGGTGGCGGAGAACAACGCGCACGGGGAGCTCATTGCCGGCTCGAATCCCGGCATCATCGCCGCAAATTTGCAGGCGCGTTTAAAAATGCTTTCCGAGAGGACGGATGTCTCGGTGAGATCCATTCAAATGCTGCCGCCCAAGACCGTCCACGGCGTAACGCTCGTTGGCGCAAGGCTTGACGTTTCCGCATCTACCGAGCCGCTTCACGCCTTCGCCCGCGCCCTGGAGAGCGAAGCGCCTCTGTTGTTCGTGATCGCGGCGACGCTGCGAGGCCAAGCAGGACTTTGGGGGAGGCCGTCCGACGACGCCAGCAAGTCGGAGCCGACGATCGAAGCGCAATTTGACGTCTACGGCGGAGCCTTGGGGAAGGAGCAGCCGTGAGAGATTTTCGTGCAACGGCGCTTCTTGAACGTCTTTCGGCCTTCGCCAAGGCGAGGCGGCCTTCGTTCTCCCTGGCGCCGGAACTCCTTGCGCGCCTTTCGGCCTTCGCCAAGGAGAATCGTCTTTCGGCTCTGATGTTGACGGCGCTTCTTGCGCATCTTTCAACCTTCGCCAAGGGAGAGCGTAGTTCGCCCCGCGTGTCGAGGGCGCTTCTCGCGCAGCTTTCGGCCTTCGCCAAGGCGAAGCGTCTTTCGCCTCTGATGTTGGCGGCGCTGAGCCTGCTCTCCTTCACGACCACGCTCTCCGCGCTTTTTTTCCTGCGCGCCCTGATCGGCTTAGATGCAGCAGCGCCTTCGGCGACGCCCGACTGGCGCCCGCCGTCTGCGTCCTTTCTCAATTCGCCCGCCTCTGCGCCTCCGCCGACAGACGTCCAAACTGTGACGAGGCCCGTCTTCGCAAAGTCGAGGCGCCCTGTCCCGAAAGTCGTCGCGGCTCCGACGCCGGAGAACCGGACTGGCCCGGCCCCGGCTCTGACGGTGCAAGCCATCGTGCTGTCGAACGGCGCTTCGCGCGCCTACCTCGTCGGCCACGGCGGAGCGAACGGCGAATGGTACCTGGTCGGACAGTTGGTTGATGGTTGGACCATCGCGGAAATGCGCGCATCCGAGGTGACCTTGAAGAGTGGCGAACGGACGGCGACCCTGTCGCTCTACCCCGAGACGCCGCCCCCCGGCGAGGGCGAGGCGAAAGGCTTGCCGCCGAGCATGCCAAGCCCGATAGCGGCGGAACCGAGGCCGGCCCCTCCCCGGCGGAGGTGATTTGATCGAGAAGGCTTATGCCGCTGGCTCCGGTTCGATCAACATATTGTAGGTGATTGGTTTTGCCGCGAGAGCGATGGACAGCAGCGAGCTGAAGGCCGCGTGGCGAGAACGGCGGCGGTTGAAGCGAAAGACGAACTCGTCGAGGTAGGATTGCAGATGCGGCCTGCGCAGGCCGTGATAGACGCCGAGCGCCCATGTCTTGAGGTTGGAAAACACGCGGTGGGTCCAGGGCAGCAGGACATGGGCGGCCATGCTCCCGACCACGTGAGGTTCATGGACGACATCGGGAACGCCCGGATAAGCCGCCCAGCCATCGGTTTTGATCGTCGCGCCTTTCTCCACGTGGGCGCCGATGAAACCATGCAGCGACGCGGCGGAGAAGTTGCGGATCGCGGCCAGACGAATACGGCCCGGCCCGCCGTCGCCGATTTCGACCGCGCCCGCGACGAGCATTTTGCCTTGAGCGGAGCGACCGCCGCCGCCGGTGAGCGGGTCGTCCTTACTACGCAAGGGAATTTCCGTTTCGTCGACCTCGACGAGCCCGCCGAGCGGATTGCGGTTTGGATCGCACATGGCCCGGCGTAGCTTGGCGCACAGCAGCCACGCCGACTTATAGGAGCCGAGCGCCAGCTGCTTTTGCAGCTGTAGCGCCGAGACGCCATTGGAGTGCGTGGCCATAAGATAGACGGCCCAAAACCAGACGGTCAGAGGCAGCTTGGAGGCGTGCATGATCGTCCCCGCCGTGACAGAGGTCTGCTTGCCGCAGTTGGCGCACTCATAAGTGAAGCGCTTTCCGCCGTGCGGCCAGCCCTTTTCATGGGCGCAGGCGGGACAACGGAAGCCTGAGGGCCAGCGCGCCTTGTCAAGCCACGCCGCGCAAGCCGCGTCATCGGCGAAACGGCGTTGGAAGTCGAGGAGAGAGGTGGGGAAATCGGCCATCACACGGACCTCGGGGAAAGCAGTGCGTTCGCTATTTGTTCTAACATCCGGGATGGCCCTTGTCACTGCATTTTGTGGGACCGGAGCCAGGGGAATAAGCCTTTGATCGAGCATGCTCTTGTCCAAAAAACTGCTTCGCACGTTTGCGGAGCATGCTCGAGATCATGCTGCGTTTGAGCGGAATCGCTTAGACCAGATAAATCGATTTCAAAGGTTTTGAGCGCACCTCGCGCGAAAAACCGGTTCGCACTTTTTCGCATCGCGCTCTAGGGCTTGCAGCTCGGCAGAGCCCCCTTGCTGCTGCTGGCGGCGGCGCGCAATGCGTCGAGATAGAGCAAGGCGCCGGACCGCAGTTCGTGCAGAGCGAAGGGTTCCTGGCCGGCGTCCTTGAAATCCACGATCGCCTCTTTCGCGCCGACCTGTCCGGTCTCAGCGAGCGTTTCCGCGTGCACGAGGTATACGGGATTGCCGCCGCCTTGCAGCGCAGATTTGAACGTTTGCGGAAAGCGTCCGTCCCTTCGGTCGAGATTGTTGGGAAAAGGGGTTTTGAGGAGATAGTCGACCTCCTCGGCCGGCAGACCGGCAAGCGCCGCAAAGAGCGCTGGAGGCGCCGCTCTCGCGTTGACGCCCGGTCGATAGGAATAAACGGTCATCAATCGGGCGATTTTGGAAAAGAGCGTCGGATCGACGCCCGCGACCTGATCGAGCTCCAACGTGGTGGTGAAGGGCGCGTGCTTGCCGCCAAACGGCCTGCCGGAGTCGTTCGACTCCTGTCCGTCAGCTGCTGCGCCGATGGACGACGGAGCGCGAAAATTTATGATCGCATCCGCCAATGCGTTCGCCGCGCTCATTTCCAGCCCCAACCCCACGAATAACGCCTTGAGAATCTCTGGGGTCGCGCTGTTGAGATCGATCTTGCCGCTCTCGTCCTCGATCGCAACGGCGACGGCGACACCCTGCATCGAGCAAAAAATGGGCGTGCCGTCATGAATCACATCTTGGGCGTGCTTATCCTGCTCCAAGAGCAGCGATAAAATCGCTATGTTGACGGCGGAGTCCGCGAAACGTCCCGCCTGTGCGGCGCCGGCGATGTTGAAAGCGGTTTTCAGTCGCAGGCTGCTCGTCGTCACGAAAGACAAGATCAGCAAAGTTATGATGCTCAATCCCCAAACGACAGTGACAAGGGCGAAACCACTCTTGCGGGGGACCCGATGCGCTTTCGACCGCGCGGACGGCGCGCCGTTCTTTGTAGAGAGCATCGCGGTTACCTCGCTGCGTCGATCCAAGGGAGCCAAGACGCATTGACCGCCGCCCGACCTCGACTGGATTCACTTTGAGGCAGCGAATCCGACAATGCCCTAAAATAGCCAAAATCTGAAAAAAGCGCTTCTTTGCGGCCGTGGATATGGATACATTCAAACTAAACCTTGTCCGGGCGCGCGGCGCCGGGGCAGGCCATTTTCATGGTGGGGGGAGCGAAGGCGTGGGTTCTTGGGGCTTTGGCGCGGCTTCGCGCAAGCTGGCGGCATGGTCGCAACGATCACTCTCGGAGGGGGCGTCTTCTTCGGCGCGCTGCTCTGCGGGGCGACAGCGACGGCGGCGACCGTGGGCTGCAACGCCCAAGGGTATCCCGATCCGGCGCCTTTAGGGGCGGGAACGCCAGCAGACCTTTTATTGAACTCGGCGTGTAGGGTCAAACCCGGAACACAAATTCTATGAGGGCGAGCGGCAGCCTCGGATTTGTTATCCTTGGCTTGTTTGCTCGAACCTTGGAGAACGAAGATGACGCTTTCCTGCAAGTCAGCGTCCGCGGCCACCGCTCTCGACTACGATAGCACGACCTGATTACGCCTGAAGGTCAGCCAGCTTGAGGAGTTGGTGGGGCATGGGGGCGGTTGAGAGAGCGACGGCGGCGAGACGCGGGATCATCTGGCCGAGATCATATCTTCGATTGAAGCGATACTCGAACTCGGCGAGGTAACGGGCAGCGTGCTTTTCTCGCACGGCGCGGTATGTTCCGAGGAGCGCCGCCTTGATGTTGCCAAGCGCCGTGTTGACCCACTTGAACGTGGGGTTCTTGACGGCGGCTCTTGCAGCCTTGGAGCCTGACCCGGCGATTATCGCCTTGTGCGAGCAACCAGCCTCAACGACGGCGGAAAAGCAGGCCAAGCCGTCGGAGACGACCTCGGCGCCCGGCGTCAACGCCGTGCTGGCGAGCTTTTTCAGCGCATGCTTGCTGAAGGCCTTTACCCGCCGCAAGATGATCTGATGCGGCTTGCCATCGTCGGTGGTCTGGACCGCGGCGACGAAGGGCGTCTTGCCTTCGGCGCCGCGCCCGGGAGGCCCGGAACGCTCGCCGCCGAGATAGGCGTCGTCCATTTGGATCTTTCCCTTCAGGCGTTTCGTGGCGTTGCGCTCGATCATGACCTGCGCGAGCTTGTGCTTCATCTTCCAGGCGGCGTTCTGGGTGATCCCGAGCCGTCGCGCGAGCTCGAGGCTGGAGATGCCCTGCTTGGTTTGCGTGAGGTGATACATGGCGGAAAACCACAGGCGCAGCGGCAGTTTGCTGGCGGCGAAGATGGTCCCGGCGCGCACCGAGGTCTGCTTGCGGCACGCGCCGCATTGGAACAGCAGGCGCATCCCGCGCGTCACGACACAGTGCGCCTTACCGCCGCAATCGGGGCATTCGAACCCGTTCGGCCAGCGCCAGTTGACCAGCGCCGCGTGACACTGCTCCTCGCTGCCGTAGGCCTTGTTGAACTCGGTCTCGCTGAGACCTTTCTGGAATTGCACCTTATTGCGCGCCATGGCCGAACCCTCCCAAAAACAGAATGTTCTGTTTTTGTTCTCACACGAAATTTCGGCTGACGCAAGGGCGTAATCAGGTAGCACGATGATCGCGGCTTTGGAGTTGAGTTCGAAGAAAGGGATTTTCGCCGTCCAGCTGCCGGGATCGAAGAAGCACACCCGGCATGTGGTCGAGCCGAACGGATCGGCGCTGGCGGAGTTGATCGAGCGGTTGAAGACGCGTTCGGGAGCGGCGGGCAAGCCGGTCGCCCGTGTGATCGTCACGCACGAGGCGGGCCGCGACGGTTTTTGGCTTGCGCGTTATTTGCGACGGCGCGGCGTGGAGGTTCATGTAATGCAGGCGTCGAGCTTGCCGGTGGACCGTCGGGCGCGGCGAGCGAAGACGGATCTGATCGACGTGGAAATGCTTTTGCGGGCGCTACTGGCTTGGTTGCGGGGCGAGCCGCGGGTGTGTTCGATGGTTCCGATCCCCAGCGAAGCCGACGAGGAGGCGCGGCGCGCGCATCGGGAGCGCGAGGATTTGATGGGCTCGCGCCGTTCTCTCTTGAACAAGATCGACGGGATCTCGGCGACCTTGGGGATTGAGGGCTTTCGCGGCTTGCGGCGCGACCGGCGCGAACAACTGGCCAATTTGCGCCAACCGGACGGCGAAAAAATTCCGCTGGCGGCGCAAGGGCGCATCGAGCGTCTGCTGGATCGACTGGAGCTTGTCATAGCGCAGATAAAGAAGATCGAGGCGGCGCGCGACGCCGTGGTCAAGAAGCCTTTGACGGAAGACGCGACCGAGCAAATGATCCGCGACCTTGTTCAGCTGCGCGGGATCGGCGTCGAGGGCGCGACGCTTCTGGCGCGAGAGGCTTTCTGCCGCGATTTCGACAATCGGCGTGCGCTTGGGGCCTATGCGGGGCTGACGGGAACGCCTTTTGCGAGCGGCGGCATGGAGCGCGAGCAGGGCATCAGCAAGGATGGCAACCGGCGACTGCGGGCTTGCCTCGTGGAGCTTGCGTGGTTCTGGCTGCGCTATCAAAAGGATAGCGCGCTTACGCAATGGTTTCGCGTGCGGGTGAACGGCGCGAAAGGGCGCGTCGCGAAGATCATGATCGTGGCCTTGGCGCGCAAGCTGTTGATCGCGCTATGGCGCTTCGCCAAGGATGGCGTGATTCCAGAGGGAGCGAAGATGAAGGCGGCTTAATGAACGGCCTTCGCTCCGTTTCCGGTTGAAGGTTGGTGGAAGCCGTGAATCGCCCAGGACCCTGAATAAGGGCGCCGTTCCTCAGATTGGCGCCACCACAGAACTCCTCTCCCGAATAGGGAAACGTGGTTGGGATAAAATATCCCACCGGATACGAGGTTGGCGGGGAGCCCTGCCGCGCGAAATCGGAGTTCGCCTTGACGACCGGAAAGACGGAGGGAGTATGATGCTTGACACTGGAGCCCTCATACGAGGGCGATTCAGTGAAATCCGGCGAACATCCGGATGGCGCGATTTCTGTCGTCTTGGAATTGCTCAATGGCTCGCGTAAGCGAAGGCGAGACGAATTTCAGGATTTTGCGCGCGCAGCATAGGATCGTGAAAATGTTGCGGGGCGCGTTGTCGCTGCGGTTGGTGTAGCCGTCCTCGCCGAGCGTCACGTCCTTGTCGCGATGCATGATCTCGATTCCCCAATGCCCGCGGTTGAATTTCAACAAGGCTTCCGGCGCAGCGTCCTGCGCCTTGAGGCTGGTGATGAGATAGACGACTTCAACCTTGGGGTCTTGCCACTTTCCGTTGACCTTGCGCTGTCGCCAGCGGGTCACGCGGCAGATTTGGCGCGCCGTCGGCCATTCGTCCTCTATGCCGGCGGCCTCCGCCGGCAGTACGTCGATGCGGCGACGCTCGATGCGGCCGTGGGCCTTCTCGACGCCGCTCTCATAGCTCAGGAGGGGGAAAAATCGGCTCGTTGAAAGCCGTTTCGACATTTTCCAGCAGGATTTTCTGATTGTCCTTGATGGGCAAGATGTAATCGCCGCCGCGCTGAACAATCTTGGCCACAATCGACTTTTGACAAAACATGGCGTCCCCGGTGACGACCTTGCCCTTGAGGTCAAGCCGCTCCAGAAGCTTGAGCGCGTCGGGGATCTCGAAACCTTTGCCGCGCGAGGCCTCCTGCTGAAGCATCGTCTGAAGGCCGCCGCAGAACGCCGAAAGCACGTGCTCCGCCTTGCCCTCGCCGTCCTTGCTCGCGCGCATGGTCTTGCCGTCGATCGCGATGTGGCGCGCCTCGCCGTTCGTCTTGAGGCAAAGAGCGCCGAGAACCTCGGCCAAGGCGTGTGGATCGAGAATGCGCAGCGTCTCGGTGAGCGTCGCGTGACAAGGCGTGCGATCACGCGGAAAGCCAAGCTGCGCCCGCTGGCGCCGGGTGAGGCTGCGCCCCAGCAGGAAAGCCGCCTTCATCCCGCGCCGTCCGCACAACATCGAGACCATGATCAGGCTGAGGATCGACCAAAGGCGATAATCTTGCCCTTGCCTGCCGCGAGGGTCAGGCATTTGCTGAAGGACCAAGCGCAAGCTCATATTAGGGTCTCCACGAATCAAGAAGCCCTCAAGAATCAGAAACAACCCGTCCATTCAAGCGGTTGGGCCGCTTTAGCAAATTGCCCTGCCCGGAACATTCGCCTATGGACAAGTGAACATCATCGCGGGCGGACAATTAGAGCGGTATCCGAACGAGGTGAATCGCTTTGGGATTCCCGAATTGGCTGAAAACTGATTGAACTAAGCCGCTAGCCGCAGCGGGTGCGGCGAGGTCGATGAGCGGCCTCCTGTCTGAGAGGATTTGGGCGTCACACCCCACTCTCAGGACAGGAAGCCGCCAGATGACCGAGATCAGCCCTCTCCGCCGCCGCATGATCGAGGACATGACCGTCCGCAATCTTTCGCCAGCGACACAACGATCCTACATCCACGCCGTCAAGAAGTTCAGCGAATTTTTCGAGCGATCCCCCGCAAAGCTCAGCGCGGAGGACGTGCGCGCCTATCAGCTTCACCTTGTTTCCAAAGGGGCCGCCTGGGCGTCGCTCAACCAGGCCGTTTGCGCGTTGCGCTTCTTCTACAAGGTCACGCTCGGAAAGGCGCAAATCCCCGAACGCGTCCCCTACGCGCGCGTGCCGAAGAAGCTGCCGGTCGTGCTGGATCAGGAGGAAGTCGCGCGCTTTCTCGCTGCGATTCCAAGCCTGAAAATCCGTGTCGCGCTGACCGCCGCCTATGCCGCGGGATTGCGGGCCTCGGAGGTCGCGCGGCTCAAAGTCTGCGACATCGACAGCAAGCGCATGGTCATTCGCGTCGAGCATGGCAAGGGCGACAAGGAACGCTACGTCATGCTGTCCAAGCAGCTGCTCGCCATGCTGCGCATCTACTGGCGCAGCGAGCGGCCTGAGCTGTTCCTGTTTCCGGGTCGTCCTAGCGACAAGCCCATAGATCCTAATGTCTTGAACGTAGCCTGCCGCTCGGCGGCGCTGATGGCGGGTCTCGACAAGAAGGTCAGCGTGCATGTGCTGCGCCATAGCCCGACTTCGCCAACTGAGGCGGCGCGTGCAGGTTAAGTGATTGGAATCCTTCGAGCCGAACATTAAAGGTCGGCACTACGGGAGGTTTTGGATCAGGCGGCGGCGGGAGCGGCGATCTTGGGCGGGGGCTGCCCTGGCAGGTGAAGCTGCAACCGCTGCAGCAGCAGCTTGTGATCGTCTTCTGGCTCCGTGTAGCGCGACAGGACGACGAGTCGGCCGTCCGTCGTCGGCAGCTCCACGTCGATCATCTGCACGCCCGCGAACTTTTCCAAGACGGCGCGCGGCGTCAGCCCCGGGGCCAGCGCCTTCAGGCGCTGCTTCAGCGACACTTGCAGGCAATAGGCCAGAAACGCGATGAAGATGTGCGCCTCGATGCGCGCGTCGAGCTGATGATGGATGGGTCGGATCGCCAGGTCGCCCTTCAATTCCTTGAACGCCTGCTCGATCTCGACCAATTGCAGATACATGCGCCACAGCTCTTCCGGCGCGCCGCCGCCGATGTTGGAGCGCAACAGATAGCTGCCCTCGCGGCGGCGCGCCTGGCGCAGCTTCTTGCGATCGAGCGCGAAGCGGAAGGTCTCCGCCGTCACCGGCTGATCCTTCGCCGGCGTCTCGATCCTCATCAACCCATAAGCGCGGCCTGCTTCTTTTCTCGCCGCGCCGAGCTTCATCAGCAGTTCGTCGCGCGTCAGATCCTGCTGTTGCAACTCGCGCAGACGCCGGATCAGCTTGCGCAGACGGCGGTTGCGCATGGCGCTCTCCTTGGCGCGGCGCCCGTCGCTGCGCGCAAGAACGTAAGTCTCGTTCTCATGTTCGACGAGCTTCACACGCACGCTGGCGCGCGCTTTCTCCCAGGGCTTGGCGATGAAGGCTTTCTCCAGCTTGGTCAGCCGGCCGCGCGGCGTCCCGACGAGATAGCGAACCGGCGGGTCGGCCGCGCGCATCTCGGCCAGAACCTCCTCGGTCGGAATGCCGCGATCCATGATCCAGATGCGCTTGGCCTTGCCGTATTGGCCTTCGATCTTGGCCAGGAACGCCTTCAGCGTGGTCTTGTCGGAGGTGTTCCCGTCCATGACCTCATAGGCGAGCGGAAAGCCCTGCGGCGTCACGATCAGGGCGATGACGACCTGCACACAGTCGGGACGCTTGTCGCGGCTGTAGCCGAACTTGCGCTTGCTCTCGCCTTCCGGCGGATCGCTCTCGAAGTAGGTGCTGGTGAGATCGTAAAGCAGCACCTCGAAATCGGCGCCGAACATGTCCTTCCAGCGCTGCTGCAGGTAGGAGAACAGCGCCTGCTTGTGCGCGGCGAGCTTGTCGAGGCAGCGATAGAGCGTGCTCGGCTGCACGAGCGACATGTCTTCGCCCAAGAGATCGCCCATCGCGCTTTGCTCGAACCAATGCCGATGCAGGCGCCATTCGCTTCCCGGCGAGATCAGCTGATAGGCGGTGAGCGTCTTGAGCACGTTGAGCCAGCTCGTTCCCTCCCGCGAGGGCGCAAGACGCGGCGTAAAGAACGCGTCGAGCCGCAGCTGATCCCACAACAGCATCGCCAGCCAGCAAGCGCCCCATTGTCGCGGCCGTCGCAGACGCATCTCGCTCAGACGAACCGAGACGACGTCGCAGTCGAGAACGGGCGCCGCGCGATCTTCCGGAAACAGCGCCATCTGCCGCGACTGCGCGGCGTCCGCGTCGAAAACCTGGATCGCCTTGCTCCACGCGGCTTTCTCGCTGTCGTTGATCTCCCCCAGATAGAGAACTTGCCGCTGCGCCACCCGGCCGTCGTGCAGTCGACGGTTCTCCACCACCGACCACGAACGATGCTCCTTGCCGTCCTTGCAGCGAATCTTGTGGCGCAAAAACATGACGCAGGACTCGCGCCTCTCCCGCCCGCGCACAAGGGCCTTGGTCGGCACTACAAGCCCTTCTCAACTCCGCGCCTACACAGAAACAATGCATTAGACCCCAAAACCGCGCCGAAAATCGTATATATCCACACCAGTTGGCGAAGTCGGGCTAGCTTCGCCACGCATCTCTTGGAGAACGGCGTCGACCTCCGCATCATTCAGGCGCTGCTCGGCCACGAGAGCTTGTCGACGACGACGCGCTACGCCAAGGTCTCGATGCAGCTGATCGCCAGCGTTCAGAGCCCGCTAGACCGGTTGTCGCTGGAGATGACGCCGCCGCGATAGCGCGAAGGCCGTGCAGCGGCCGGCGCTCGAATTGGGCGATGTCTTGCGCCGCCACGGCGGCGCCTATCTCGACGCGCACGGCGCCCATCTCGGCCGCTCCGAGCGCCGCGTCATGGGCGCGGTCGCGGCCTGCCGCACCGCGGCGCTGGGCGGGCATGTCGAGCAATGCGACGCCTGCGGCGCGGTTCGCATCTCGTACAACAGCTGCCGTGATCGCCACTGCCCGAAGTGTCAGGGCTCGGCGCAGCAGGAATGGCTCAAGGCCCGCAAGGCCGAGCTGCTGCCGGTTCCCTACTTCCACGTCGTCTTCACGCTGCCGCCGGTGGCGGCTGAGATCGCCTTTCACAACAAGGAGCTGGTCTATGGGCTGCTGATGCGTTGCGCCGCGCAGGCGCTGGCGACGATCGCCGCCAACCCGAAGCATCTTGGCGCGCGCGTCGGCCTCATCGCCGTGCTGCACACGTGGGGCCAGACGCTGACTTATCACCCCCACGCGCATTGCATCGTGCCGGGCGGCGGTCCGTCTCTCGACGGCGAGCGCTGGGTCTCGTGCAAGCCGGGCTTCTTCCTGCCCGTGCTGGCGCTCTCGCGTCTGTTCCGCAAGTTGTTCACCCATGGACTCGAAGCCGCCTTCCGGCGCGGCGAGCTGCAGTTCTGCAATGGGCTCGCCGCCCTTGCGCAGGCGCAGGCGTTCGCCCTGCGCCTGAGCGCGCTGCGACAAGTGGAGTGGGTGGTCTACGCCAAGCCGCCCTTTGGCGGGCCGGAGCAGGTGCTCGGCTATCTCGCGCGCTACACGCATCGCGCGGCAATCTCCAACTCGCGCATCGTCGAGATCGCCGACGAGGAAGTCGCCTTCACCTACAAGGACTATCGCTGCGGCGGCAAACGCAAGGTCATGCGGCTGAAAGCCGACGAGTTTATCCGCCGCTTTTTGCTGCATGTCCTGCCCGACGGCTTTCACCGAATCCGCCACTACGGCTTCCTCGCCAGGGGCGATCGCAGCGACAATATCGAACGCTGCCGCAAGCTCATCGGCGAAGCCAGGCCGGGGCTGACTGCCGAAGCCGCGGAGCCGGCCGCTGCGAACGCCGATGCCGCCCCGGCCACTGAGGCCGTCGCTCCACAAAACGTCTGCCCGGACTGCGGCGGCCTCATGCGCCGCATCGGCGTCGTTCGCCCCTTCTATTGCGACACCTCATGAGCGCCCCCGTCATGCCCAAGGCTCGAAAAGTCGTCGCTCACGAGCACGCGCGTCGCCCCATGGGACATCGCAACGGCTCCGCGTGGCCAAAGACCCGTCTTTGCCGACCTTCTTGCAATCACCGAGCTGCCCACGAACCTTCCAACAGTCTCGCGCCGTCACTCGAGATCACGACGAGAGCCTCGTTCGGGGCGCTAGCGACCTCCGCTTCTCGCGCAAGGCGGCCGTTCCATCTCCCCTCAAAGCCCGACGACCTGGGCTTTCGCCATAGCGGGCAACGACCCGCGGCTTAGCTCAATCAGGCTTATATGATGTGCGCGTTCCACCAAGCCCCAGCGTCGCGCCGCGCACATCACATAACCCTCATGATTCATGATTCCCGCCGCGGGGGGAGGCGGCGGGTATGGCGCTTTCCGACGATCTTCGCAAACGCGTGGTGGAGGCGGTGGTTTTGGACGGGCTGTCGCGCAATGCCGCAGCCAAGCTCTTCAAGGTCAGCATCGCCAGCGCCGTTCGCTGGGTCAAGCAATTTGAAACGACGGGCGACATCTCGCCCAAGCCTTCAGGCGGCGATCGCCGCTCCCGCCGCATCGAGGCCCATCACGACTATCTCATGGGCCTGATCCGTCGCCGGCCGGACATCACCATGCTCGAGATCCAAGAGCGCCTGATCAACAACTGCGGCGCGCATTTCTCGGTCTCGGTGTTGTGGCGCTTCTTCGATCGTCACGGCGTCACGTTTAAAAAAAGAGCACGCATGCCGCCGAGCAGCAGCGCCCGGACGTGCTGAAGAGGCGTCTGGACTGGTTTTCCGGACAGCTCGATCTCGACTCTTCGAGGCTCATCTTCATCGACGAGACCGGCGCCGCCACCAATCTCGCGCGCAGAAGCGGACGTTGCCGGCGCGGACAGCGGCTACGCGCCGCCGTGCCGCACAGCCATTACAAGACGATCACGCTCGATGCAGGATTAAGCCTTCGCGGCATCGTCGCGCAGAAAGCCTTCGACCGGCCAATCAACGCGGCCCTCTTCGAGGAATGGGTGGAGACATGTCTCGTTCCCGCGCTCCAGAAAGGCGACGTCGTCGTCATGGACAACCTCCCCGCCCACAAGGGACCGCGGGTCGAAGAGCTGATCACGGCCGCCGGCGCCGAGCTTCGCTACCTGCCGCCCTACAGCCCCGACATGAACCCGATTGAGAAGGCCTTTTCCAAGCTCAAAGCCTATTTGCGCAAGATCGCCGAGCGAAGCGTCGCCGGCCTGATGCGCGCCCTCGAAGCCTGCGCCGACATCTTCAAGCCCGCTGAATGCGCAAACTACTTCGAAGCCTGCGGCTATGATACAGCCTGATCGGATTCCGCTCTAATCTTCGATGAGAATGATGGCCCCGGGCGGGAAAAACGGCAATATCGATTTTTGGGCCAGCTCCATCATCATCGAAAACAAAGGCGCGCTGTGCGCTGGCGCGCTTTCCTCCAAAAAATCGGACTGCTCCACGCAGTCTCCCGCTCGGTTTGGGGCCAAGGGTTCCGTGCTGACCTTTCATCTCTATGGGCCAAACCAGGCCGTTTGGGACGACACGAACCAGAAGTTCAGCAGACAAAATCAGGGCGCTCTCTGCAAAACCACCCAGGACAAGGCCAACGGGCCCTGCGGCACTCCCACAGATGGAAGCGGAATACCGATAAACGGCCAATCTATTTCGCTGCCGGGCGGCATTACTGACAACTTCTATCAATACGGCCCGCTTTACGGCGATGGCGCTTGCACTCCCAACGGCTTGCCCCCCTATTTTAACAACACGAGCGGAACATGCTCCGGCAGCGGCCAGCAGGTCGGCTATTTCGGCAATAAGGTGCTCGCCGTCTCCTACGGCGGCACTTTGCGGCTTTTCGGCTACAAGGGCACGACCGACGACCCCAACTTGCAACCTGACGGTCCCGGCTTAACGCCTGGGCCTAGCCGTAATTATGCATCGCTCCGGCGGTTTCGCTGCGGTGGACAGCGTTTTCGTGTGATTTTTTTCCATTTGGGCTTGCTCGCGGGCGCATCGCATCGTCTCCGGCGTTGGGCCAGAGGGCGGGCGAGAAAATGTTTGTGGGTTGACGGGAGGGGTTCGATATTGAGGGGGCTTCTCACGCCCCGCGGTTCAGGTGACGAGGCGCGGGATACGCGCGAGCGCGAGTCTCAGAATATCCTGAGCTGGACACGATGTCGGCAGGTGTATCCTGATCATCGTTTTCATCTCGACGACGCGCGCGGCGATCTTGACGAGGCGTAGCCTCAACGTGTCGAACTGCGCGCCGCGCCAGATCGAGCGTTTGGGCATCGACACGCGCAAGCCCCACATCAACCAGTAGGCCCCGGCGTGCAGAAACAGCCGGAACTGATTGGCGGTCGCCTTCGAGCAAGACGTGCGGTCGGCGGCCAGATGCGCCTTCCACGATTTGATGTGGTTTTCCGCCTGGCCGCGCCGGCAGTAGACATCCTCATAAAGAACGCGAGCGCTACGGCTTGCCAAATTGGTGACGATGAAGCGTGTGTCGAGCCCTTCTGCGCTGGCTTCGACACGAGCGACAATGCGCTCGACACGGCTCCAACTCGCGGCCCCGTCCAGAAATTCCTTGAAGCGGCGCACTTTCCCATCTTTCGGCGCGGCGTCGAAGCGGGCTTTCACGCTAGCTTCGAGCGTCTCGATATGGGCGCGCAGCGTCGTGGTGGGCGCGACACCGAGAATGTAGTCGAGACCATTGACCCGACACCAGTCGAGAACCTCGGGGCAGCAATAATGGCTGTCGGCGCGCAACATGATTTCCGTCTTTGGCCAGTTGGCGCGGATCGCGCGCAAGAGGCGACGCAGGAAGGCGCGGACCTCCGTGCCCTTCGGCCGTTTGGCGGGGCGCAACATAGCAGCGACAAAGCGGCCTCCACCGTCGAATACGACAATCGGCTGGAAGCCGTATTCATCGTAATGCCCCTTGAACAACCGCAACTGTTGACTGCCGTGAACGGCATCGAACGTGTCGTCTATATCCAGCACGATACGTTTGGGAACCTGCTTGAACCGTGCCTATCCGGTTAAGACAGACACCCACTAGATATGGGGATGCCGTAGCCATTCTTCCTGCGGCGGCAATGCGCCATGAGCAGTCGTGGGCAGAAATTTGCGCCAAGCTCCGAGGTAAGTCTCTCCGCATACTGGCCGGAGCTATGCCGGAAAGTGGGTGACGGTGTGAGGAAGGCGGCGTAACGGGGTTGGTGACCAAACCTGCCCGAACCTCCCGAAGGAGCGTTACGCCATGACCGAGAATAGAGTTGTCGCCCTCCGGCCGGAAGGCGAAATCGACGATCCGCTCACTGAAATTCTGCGGTCGGGGGCCCGCCGGCTGATCGCCCAGGCGGTCGAGGCGGAAATCGACGCCTTTGTGGCTTCTCATGCCGCCCTCACGCTCCCCGACGGGCGCCAGCGCATCGTTCGGCATGGGCATGATCCGGTTCGCACGATCCAGACCGGGATCGGGCCGGTCGAAGTCGAAAAGCCCAAGGCTCGCGATCGTGGCGCCCCGGATTCCGCCGCGCGCATTCGTTTTTCATCGGCGATCCTGCCGCAATGGGCGCGGCGGACGAAAAGCCTGGACGCGCTTTTGCCGGCTCTTTACCTGCGCGGGATTTCGGCTGGCGACTTCCAGGAAGTGCTGACGGCCTTGCTCGGCAAGGACGCTCCGAACCTCTCGCCCGCCGTGATTGCGCGATTGAAGGGCGAGTGGGAGGAAGAACATCGGCATTGGCAGGCCCGCGATTTGTCGGCGCGCCGCTATGTTTATCTGTGGGCGGACGGCGTCTATCTGCAAGCGCGCATGGAGTCGCAGGCCGAATGCATGCTGGTGCTGATGGGCGCGACGCCGGAGGGCAAGAAGGAGCTGGTCGGCTTTCAGACGGGCATGCGGGAAAGCGCGCAAAGCTGGAAGGAGTTGCTCGTCGGCTTGAAAGCGCGCGGTCTATCGGTCGCGCCTGAAATCGCCGTGGGCGATGGCGCGCTCGGCTTTTGGAGAGCTCTCGACGAGACTTTTCCCAAGACGCGTCATCAGCGTTGCTGGCAGCACAAGACGCTGAACATTCTCGACAAGCTGCCGAAATCCGTGCAGCCGAATGCGCACAAGGATTTGCGCGAAATCTGGTTGTCGCCCGACCGCGCGGCGGCGGACTTCGCCATCACCACATTCGCCGAAAAATACGCGCCCAAATACGACAAAGCCGTCGATTGCCTTCTCAAGGATCGCGAAACGCTGCTGACGTTCTTCGACTTCCCCGCCGAGCATTGGACGCATCTGCGCACCTCGAACCCAATCGAAAGCGTGTTTGCGACGGTGCGGCATCGCACGGTTCGCATGAAGGGCGCTCTCTCGCAGGACACGGCGCGTCTCATGGTCTTCAAGCTGGTGATGGCCGCGGCGAAAAGCTGGCGACGGCTGCGAGGCCAAAATCAGTTGCCGAAAGTCGTCAGCGGTGTAACATTCCGCGACGGAATCGAAGTCGCACCCGAAGCCAAAGCCGCCGCTTGATTCACGCCGTCACCGAAAATCCCGCATAGCTCTACTGGCCGGCGCGCGGGTCGAAGTTTCCTCCGGCGTGGAAGCGACCCGCACTAGAGGTATTCCTCGGCAACCCGACCTGCCTGCTTGGGCGTCATAAGCGCTCTCTATGATCACATCGCTTCAATCAAACCACATCAACGGAGTATCTCGGGTGACCATCAGGTGAACGAAGTCACCTTTTGCGCGTGCGTGCAGTTCGACATTATGCTTTCCAACGGAAAGAGAGTTGCTTCCAGCGGTAAGAAAGCTGAGTGAGGCGGTTCGCGTGCTTTCCGAATCCGGCGACATGAGTTGCTGTTCAGCTGTCGAGCCCTGTTTGACCCCGTCAATCGTCAACCAAATTTCGGTTGTTCCGCCGGAATCCTTCAAGTCTCCCTGTATCCGCGTCATTCCCGAAATGAAAACAACCCCATTGTGGTTGCCCGGAATGTCGATAGTTCCTGACGCAACTGTGACATCCTGACCGGTTGTTGGGCATGTTTTCCAATTTTGGCTGCTCGCAATGCACCGAAACGCAAAGCGGCCATCGGCGTTGAGTTCTTTCACCGAATCGATAGCGGCCACATGCCCCGCAACCCTAATTCCGTCCGTCAAAGCAATGAGGCGTGTTCCTTTACCAACGCGATACCGAACTTTGTTTGAGCCAACCTCCGCAGGCCATGGCTCAGCGGTGGCACCCAGTCTGATTTGGTGGGGGCCCTGCGGAAGTTTATCGAAGAGCCCCTGATTAAACATAGGAGCTTGCATCTCGGCCCCTATGCATAGGTCATTGTCCGCATAGCTTGCGTTGTTGGCGCTTGCTTCGTTCCCATCTATCCAAAAACCCCACCACGCATCTCCACTGCCCTCGTTACCTGAAACGGCATGATACGATCTGCCAGCAGACAATGCGACCATGGGGCCTCCATCGGTTTGAATATTGAGCCCAGCCACGGACATGAAAGGGAGCGGACTTTCCTTGCGGCGCGGCGGTGGCTCCATATCTACAATGGAGGAATCTTCGCTAAGCGTATCTGAAACAAACCGTTCCGCCGGCTTGGTCATGATGACAAGATTGCTCCCGGCACTAACGGCGAAGGGAGCCAATCCGTTAGCGACAAGCGCAATGGTGTGAGGGCCCTCGTCGAGCTTCAGGACGCCGATGGCACGAAATGAATGCGCCAGTTGATGCTGCGAACTGCGCCAATCTATCCAGCAATCGTTGGAAACCTTGCGGCCATCGATCGCGATATAGGCATTCGCCAAGCCGGATTCCTTGGGCAGAAATACGCCATCCGATGATACGAAAACCGTCTGCCCGCCCTGTATTTTGGCCGTCAGCAGCTCTTGGTCGGCATGCAAAACCGGGGAGTCTTTGCTCAGCGACAGATAAATGGAATCAGTGCCTGCGCTTTTCGCCGGGGCGATCCATAACAGTTGAAGGGCAAGCGTCGAGCAAAGTAACGCACCCCCCCGCATGATTTCATGCCCAATGCACGGTGATTTTCTCACGTCACGTTGTCTCATGGTGGTGGCTGACTTTGTCGACATCGTCGCGAACATACAATCATTCCGGGCCTTGCAGCAATGCCTATTCAACTCAATCGGCAGTTCATAAATCTTGCAGAGCGTGTGAAAAGTCCGACTGACAGGATTCCGTTGGCGGCCGTCGGCGGTTAGAGTCGGGTATGATACACATTTCTGGATTCGCACACTCGCATGGTTGACGACCTTCGCACCGATCTTGGTCAGCCTTTCCGACTTCCGATTCGGGTCAAATCCGGCCGATCAGGCGGCGTCGGTGCAGCGTACTAGGCGCTCTATATGTAGTGGCTGTATGTCTTAACCGGATAGGCACGGCTTGAACGAGGAGCAATACAAATCGACCATGGCGCGTCCCATGCGCAGCAGGGCGCGAACGTCCGGGAGGTTCTCCAGGCGAGAGATGGTTGATTGCGAACACAGTTCGCGATCTGAGGGAGCGAGATCATGCGCCATCTTGAACATCGGATCGGCGCGAAGATTGTTGGCGTCGTTGCCGTCCTCGTAGCCGGCTGCGATCATCAAGAGGCGGAAGCTGACGATATCGGAAAGAGTGTGCGTGATCTGATCGGGCGTGCGGGGGTCTTCCATGCAACCGACGAGACGATCTGCGACGCGAAGGCGTTGCTCGACCTCACGGAGCGCAAGAACGCCCCCGTCCGACGACAACAGACCGCCATCGAATCTCGCGACAACGGACTTTCCAGCGACTGGCGATAGGCCAGGCAGTGGCAGCATAGGATTTTCCATGATCGGTGTAGCCCCGCCCAAACATTGTGAACTTGATTCGACAACCAAATCCTACGCCGCAGCGAAAGCTTGTGTTACATTCGGATGCTGACACCGAATTATTTCGGCCCAGCGTTCGTGAAATGTGTGTAAGCGCGTTCTGCTGCTGCAGATAGAATGAAAATATTTTGATCAATGCGCTACCTGATTACGCCCTTGCGTCAGCCGAAATTTCGTGTGAGAACAAAAACAGAACATTCTGTTTTTGGGAGGGTTCGGCCATGGCGCGCAATAAGGTGCAATTCCAGAAAGGTCTCAGCGAGACCGAGTTCAACAAGGCCTACGGCAGCGAGGAGCAGTGTCACGCGGCGCTGGTCAACTGGCGCTGGCCGAACGGGTTCGAATGCCCCGATTGCGGCGGTAAGGCGCACTGTGTCGTGACGCGCGGGATGCGCCTGCTGTTCCAATGCGGCGCGTGCCGCAAGCAGACCTCGGTGCGCGCCGGGACCATCTTCGCCGCCAGCAAACTGCCGCTGCGCCTGTGGTTTTCCGCCATGTATCACCTCACGCAAACCAAGCAGGGCATCTCCAGCCTCGAGCTCGCGCGACGGCTCGGGATCACCCAGAACGCCGCCTGGAAGATGAAGCACAAGCTCGCGCAGGTCATGATCGAGCGCAACGCCACGAAACGCCTGAAGGGAAAGATCCAAATGGACGACGCCTATCTCGGCGGCGAGCGTTCCGGGCCTCCCGGGCGCGGCGCCGAAGGCAAGACGCCCTTCGTCGCCGCGGTCCAGACCACCGACGATGGCAAGCCGCATCAGATCATCTTGCGGCGGGTAAAGGCCTTCAGCAAGCATGCGCTGAAAAAGCTCGCCAGCACGGCGTTGACGCCGGGCGCCGAGGTCGTCTCCGACGGCTTGGCCTGCTTTTCCGCCGTCGTTGAGGCTGGTTGCTCGCACAAGGCGATAATCGCCGGGTCAGGCTCCAAGGCTGCAAGAGCCGCCGTCAAGAACCCCACGTTCAAGTGGGTCAACACGGCGCTTGGCAACATCAAGGCGGCGCTCCTCGGAACATACCGCGCCGTGCGAGAAAAGCACGCTGCCCGTTACCTCGCCGAGTTCGAGTATCGCTTCAATCGAAGATATGATCTCGGCCAGATGATCCCGCGTCTCGCCGCCGTCGCTCTCTCAACCGCCCCCATGCCCCACCGACTCCTCAAGCTGGCTGACCTTCAGGCGTAATCAGGATGCGCTATGAAATTCGGATTTTTTCGAGCCGTAATTGACACATTCGCATAGCGGAAAATAAGAGCCGGCCCACGACATCACTTTCCGCGGGCACATGGGGGAACAAGTCCCGGACCGCAAAATAATACACGTCTGAGTTCGTCGGCGGACCGCGCCCGTCCGTCGGAACCATCGTTTCTACAATCCGCATCAAAAGTTTCTCGAGGCTTGGTCCGCCGATGTGATCAAGAATGATCCTGGCATATTGCTCGCAATTCTTGGCAGACATCGGGCGGACAAAACCAATGAGTTCCTCAATGTTGCAGTTGAGTAGCCAGTCCAATTCGACATGCTTGGAATCCTTCACTTCCTGCTCTCCAAATGAACTCTCTGGGCTTCGTCAGTTCGCGTGACGACGGCTAAAATCGCTCGCCATCGAATCTCGCGAGAACGGCACTGCCGTTGAGAATTTATAAGCCGCCCCGCAGCCACAGGGAATCATTCGTCGAGGCCGGCGTCGCGAAAACGGCGCTGATTTGAGAAACAATCTCAATCATACGTAACATCAGTGTCTTGCGCTTCATCCGTCCGGGGCGATGCATTTTCCGGGCTAGCAACCCCAAGTTTGGGAATAATGCCGCCAGCTCCGGGAACAGCTGGGCATGTGGAGTTGCTCGCGCAATTGATGAAATCAATGGCGTGCATGCCGTCGATGCTGATGAGCAACACGTGGCCGATACCAGCTCCGCTGGTGTCGGCGCGACCCGCGGCCGTGGAGACGACGAGTGCTGCCGCACTGATCGTCGTAGCCGCAATGATCTGTTTTAACATAGGTACTGCCCTCCCTTTACGGCGTTAACTGAGCTTTGGCAAAAGGCTTCTAGGGAGGTTGGCTTACGGCCTGATGACATTTGAGCCGGCATTCGCCGGATAGGCCCGGTTCGATTCAGGCCATCCCCAAATTTTTTTCTCCAGCATCACAAGAAAAGCGTCGTGTGAACGAGATGGCGAGCAATCGTCCTCAGCCCCCTTGTGACAAAGCCAGTAAGCGGAGGACGGTCCGCGCTCTAGCAGAGTGAGGTCGCGAGCGCGCTCACTCTGGAGATCGCCGTCAATCGTTTCACCGGCTGGGTTCGTCGAGGCCCGGCCGCTCAAAGAAGCATAACGCGTTGAAAATAACAAAAACACTCGCGAAATTGCACAGCAGAATTCTTGGCTGCTGGACGAATGCGGGGCCAGACGTTCCTGGGCCAAGCCAGAACTCTGTCACAATGCTTCCGTACATGTTACCCCATGGCGACCCTATGTCAGGGCCTGACGCCGAGTGAGTTGCTCGTGAACAGACGTGTTGTGAAAGCTTTCCTGGCGGCCCTGTGCCTAGGCGTTGCAGCCTGCCAGGCCACGAGCGAGCCTCCTGTTGCGGAATGGAGTGTGGAGCCGTCGAACGCCCCGCGTGACCCGGCCCGGCCGGGCGGAGCCGCCAACCGCAGCGCCGCACTGACGAATCCGCGCGCCAACGCTGCTCTCATCGTGCCTGGAAGCGGGCGCTTCATCGGCCCCGGCGGTGAACCCAGAGCCGAAGCGCCCGAGATGGGTGAAGAGAACGTCACGCTCAACCTCGCCAATCTGCCAATCGCGCAAGCCGTCAAGGTGGTGCTCGGGGACATAATGGGCGTGAATTATGTCATTGACCCCCGGCTCGATGGCAAGGTCACCGTTCATACGACGCGGCCGGTCAGCAAAGCCGCGGCGCTGGAGCTTTTTCAATCGGCGCTGCGCGTGGCGGGCGGCGCGGTCGTTCAAGCGGGAGGCGTCTACAAAGTCGTGCCGCTCGACCAGGCCGGAACGGCAGGCGGAAACGTTTCGACCTCGACGACCGATCCTTCGTCGGTCTCCGCCGGGGAGAGCACCCGGGTCCTCCAGCTCCATTATGTCGCGCCCTCAGAGATGCGCCGGCTCCTCGAGCCGATGACCATTCAAGGCGGCGTCGTTCAGGCCGACGACGGACGACATACGATTACGCTGAGGGGCACGCCGCAAGACCTTGCGACGCTCGAGGACGTCATCGCGACGTTCGACATCGACACGATGCGCGGCATGTCCTTCGCCCTCGTGCCGGTGAAAAGCGGCGATGCGGATTTGATCGTGGAAGATTTGCGCAAGGTCTTCGGAACGGACGAGAAGGATGGGCCGATGAAGGGCATGGTGCGCTTCGTCAGCAACAAGCGTCTCGCATCGGTTCTGGTGATGTCGGCGCAGCCGGCCTATCTCGACCGTGCACGGGCGTGGATCCAACGACTGGACGCGCGTGCGCAGGGAACGGAAAAGCAGTTTTTCACCTACCGGGTCCAGAATCGGCCCGCCAAGGAGATGTTGCAGGTTCTGAGCTCAATGTTCGGTTCAGACGGCTCCCGGAGCGGAGGCAACACGGCGCCGCGTTTCGGTCAGTCCTCATCCTCGTCATCAGGCGAGGATGCTGTGCAGAGCTCTTCGAACTCGGGGCCGTCGAGCCCGTTGGGTGCGCTTTCGAGTTCCGGCCCCACCGGCGGCGGCGGCGGCGGCGGCGGCGGCGGCATCGGCGGCAACGGTCCCTCGAGCGGCGGCGCCTCCGGCGGACTGGGGGGGCAGGTTGGAGGACCGGGTGGCTCGCCAGGCTTTTTCGGCTCCGCGGGCGGAAATGGATCAAACGATCAGAATCAGTCGAAGGGCCCCGGCACGGTCACGCTGGGCGAGGACAGCCGTTACAAAGTTGGGGTCGACGAGGCCAAGAACTCCCTCGTCGTGATGGCGACGGCGCAGGATTTCAAGAAAATTTTGCGCGTCATTGAAGCGCTCGACGTGCAGCCTAACCAGGTCTTCATCGAGGCGACGATCGCGGAAGTCACGCTCACCGACGAGCTGCATTTCGGCGTCGCCTGGTTCCTGCAAAAGGGCGCCCACGCGGGGGGGTTTGGAGGACTTCCCCCCGCCGGCGCCGCAACGTCGAACGGAGTCGGCACTTCCGCCACCACTAACAACTTCCTCGGCCTCAACAACCTTCTCGGCGGCAATCCGGTGGGCGTTCCTCTTCAAAGTGTTTTCCCCGGCTTTTCCTATGCATTCACGGCGGCGAAGGGGATTGTGGTGCTTAACGCGCTAAACGCGATTACAAGCGTCAACATCCTATCGACGCCCTCGCTGACCGTGTTGGATAATCGCCAGGCGGTGTTGCAAGTCGGCGACCAGATTCCGGTAACGACCCTGCAAAGCGTCGCGGCGCTCGGCAACACATTCAATTCGGTCTCCTATCTCAACACCGGCGTGATTCTCGCCATAACCCCGCATATCAGTGAAAGCGGCCGGCTCATGCTCGATCTCGATCAGGAAGTCTCGAACCAAGCCCCTGGCACGGGCGGCAACGGCAGCAATCCCACGATCCAACAGCGCAAGGTGAAAACGCAGGTCGCGGTGGCTGATGGGGAGTCTCTAGTGCTTGGCGGCTTAATCCAAAACTCACGCACGAAAGCCGCCAACCAAATCCCGGTTCTCGGAGATTTTCCCGTCGTCGGCAGCGCATTCAAGGATAAGGACGACACAATCAATAAGACAGAGCTCATCATCATGATCACGCCGCACGTCATTCGCTCTCTTTCTGAAGCGCGCGAGATCGCCGAGGAGTACAAGCGGAAGCTGTTGCATGTCTCGACAAAAGCAATCGCCAGACCTCACGACATCGAACAATCCACGCGACGCACATTCCTCGACGACACTTCAGTCAGCCCCTGGATTCTCGACCGGGTCTCGCGTTGAGCATTCGCTGCTTGAACTTGTCCCCGACGTTGGACCCGGTTGGCCCGGAAATTCCGGTTTTGTCTTCTAGCCGGGATTGCCGGCGCGGATGAAGCCAACAGAGAAACGGATCGAGATCGGCGCGAGGCGCGGAAGGCACGGCTGCTCAGTTCGCTTCCAATGGCGGGAACCGCCGTTTCGCCTAACTTGCTCACGGACATCCAGCGGACGATCGCCGTCGCCGCGCGCAGCGGCGACGGCCCCCCTCTCGACGACCGGCGCGTGTACAAAAGCTTCACAAAACCTTTTGCAAGGCTTCACCTTAGAGTCTGTCCGGAAGGATCACGCTGGATTGCATAGCTTTCGCAGCATGAGGCGGATGGAGGCGAGGCGCAGGAAGGCCAGCGCCCTGCGCGACAGGCATTCCCAGTCCTTGGCGAGCCTGCGGCATCTGCCAAGCCATGAGAACGTCCGTTCCACGATCCAGCGCTTGGGCAAAACGACGAAGCCTTGCGCCTGATCTGAGCGCTTGACGATCTCGACGTTTACGTCGGCGATCACCTTGTCGATAGCCGTTCGAAACTCCGGCCCTTGATAACCGCCGTCGGCGTAGAGCTTCAACAGGAACGGGAAAGCCCCAAACAACGTCGCCATCACCAGCACGCCGCCGTCGCGGTCCTGAATGTCGGCCGGGTGCACGAGCGCGTGCATCAGCAAGCCCTGCGTATCGACGAGGATATGTCGCTTCTTGCCCTTGATCTTCTTGCCCGCGTCATAGCCGCAAGGGTCGATGCAGGCCCCCCTTTTTCTGCGCTCTTCACGCTTTGGCTGTCGATGATGGCCGCTGTCGGGCTCGCTTCGCGTCCCGCCTGTTCGCGGCATTTGACGTAAAGCTCCCAATGGATGCGGTTGAGCGTCCCATCCCAATCCCAAAGGTCGAAATAGTCGTAGACCGTGCTCTTTGGCGGCAAATCCTGCGGGATCGCTCGCCATTGGCAGCCCGTGCTGAGCACGTAGAGGAGACCGTTGACCACCTCGCGCAGGTTCACCGTGCGCTTGGCGCCGCCGCGCTTGGCCGGAGGCAGCAGCGGCTCCACCTGCGCCCATTCCTCGTCGGTCAAATCGCTCGGATAACGCAACTTGCTCCGGTCATAGCGACCCCGATTTTCGTCCGTCCACATCGGCCAGCTCCCAACGAATCGTGCTGACCCATGGAATCACAAGTGACTCATAGGACTCAACATGTTCGCGGACGGGCTCTTAGGCGATTAGCGCCCTCACGCGCCAATTGTGGCGCGAGAAGCCTGGGGGAAGTCTTGATGCCCAAATACGCCAATATTCTCAAATCGACCGCGCTCACACTGATCGGGCTCGTAAACGCCGCGACAGTTAGCGCCGGTGAAGCCCAGGTCCCGGTCAGCAATTTCGGCTACTTTGATCACGTTTTCCTGATCATGATGGAGAACGAAACCAACACTGACATTCTTGGCAACGTCAACTCGCCGTTCATTAACGCCTATGCGCAAGTCGCGAACCAAGCGACGAACTACTACGCTGTCGGCCACCCGAGCGCCCCGAACTATCTCGAAATCGTCGGCGGCTCGAACTTCGGGCTCACCAACGATTACTGGCCGAACTGGCTCGGCCTCGGGTGCATCGACAATGCGCCCGCGAGCACGGGATGCGCCAACGCTTTCACGCCGATCTCCGCGACCGGAAGCGACAATCCGGTCGTCGATACCGCCACGAACTCCAGCCAGTGCAACGGTCAGGTCTCCATCACGGGAACGCCGTCGCCGAACAACTGCGCCCTCTACAACTATCGATCCGCCTATTTCACGCCGAGTGGGTATCCCCTTCACTGACCTCAACCGGGGTGCTATCTGGCGCGGATGGACGGTTACTCGCATCCCGTAGCCGGTATCGATTACCCTCGCACGTTCCAAGAGATCGACGAGTGGTTCCGAGACGATGAGGCGTGTCGGGAGTACATTCGACGCGTGCGCTGGCCGAAGGGCTTCGTCTGCCCGCATTGCGGCATGTGCGGCGCGCCTTGGGCGATGTCGGACAAACTGCTTCGCTGCCGCAGCTGTCACGCGCGCACGTCGCTCACCGCGGGGACGATTTTCGAGGGCACGCGCAAGCCGCTGCGGACCTGGTTCATGGCCATGTGGTTCGTGACGAGCCAGAAGAACGGCGTCAGCGCGCTCGGACTGCAGCGGGCGCTTGGGCTCGGCAGCTATGAGACGGCCTGGACTTGGCTGCACAAGCTGCGCCGGGCCATGGTGCGGCCTGGCCGCGACGCGCTCAGCGGAACGGTCGAGATCGACGAAACCTATGTTGGCGGCCCGGAAAAGGACAAAGGGGCCGAGAGATCGAGTGCAAAGCCATTGTCGCGATTGCAGCCGAGGAGAGCGGCCAGGGCATCGGCCGCATCCGACTGCGCCGGATCGAGGACGTGTCGGTGGACAGCCTGCTGCCCTTCGTTCGCAACGCGGTCGTGTCCGGAGCCACCATCCACACCGATGGCTGGAGAGGTTATGCCAGGCTCGAAGCAGCCGGCTACAAGCACAAGGTCAGCGTCATCAGCGCCGGTTCCGATCCCGCGCACGAGGTCATGCCGCGCGTGCACAAGGTTCGCCTCGCTCTTGAAGCGCTGGCTCCTCGGCACGCATCAGGGCGGCGTTCAGCGCCAGCATCTCGACTACTACCTCGACGAGTTCACCTTCCGCTTCAACCGCCGACGCTCGAACGCCAGGGGCCTTCTGTTCCATAAACTCGTTGAGCAAGCCGTCGCCGTCGACCCAGCGACCTACCGCTCCATCATTGGAAAACCAACAAATCCAACCGATTCCGCAGCCTCAGGTCAGTGAAGGGGATACCCACTTCACGCCGAAGTCGATCGCGGATCAGCTCGTGCACAAGGGCCTGAGCTGGAAGAGCTATCAGGAGAGCCTGCCCACGGTCGTTCCGAGCGCCTTCGGCGTTAACTATTCGGACGGCGCGTTCTCGAGCCTGAGCCCCGTGGCCGTGTTCGGCCCCGGCTCGATTCAAAAGCTCTATGCAGTGAAGCACGATCCCTTCGCCTATTTCCAAAATATCGAGACCGGCGACAACCCCGCGCTGAGCTTCGACCGCATCCACGATTTCGATGGGCCGGATGGTCTCTGGGCTGACTTGCAGCATCCCGAGAAGGCGCCGAACTTCGCCTTCATCGTGCCGAACCAATGCCACGACATGCATGGCGGTGTGTCGGGCGGCACGCCGATCTGCTCTTCGGCCACTGCGACCGACAAAGGTTATCTGATGCTGGAGGGTGACGCCCAAGTCGCGAAGATCATCACCGGCATCAAGAACTCGCCGGTGTGGTCGCGTGGTCGCAACGCGATCATCCTGGTCTGGGACGAAAACGACTACGCCAACACCGCCAACCGGGTCGTGTTCCTCTCGGAGACGAACTATGCGGCCAACGGCGTAAAGAGCGCGGCGCCTTACGACCACTTCTCGATGCTGCGCACGCTGGAGGCGGGCTTCGGACTTCCGTGTCTAAACCATGCCTGCGACCAGACCTCGGTCGTCATGAACGAGCTGTTCGGAGCCTCGGCGCAGCAGCAGCAGCACTGACAGGCATGAACCTGGCCCCGCCCCGGAAAGAAAGGCCGGGGGCGGGGGAAGCGAGAGCTGGCCGCTGGCGGCGTCCAGGTCGAGACCACCGGCCGTTTGAAGGCGCTGCCGGGTGAGCAGGAGTACCCCAACAGGGTCCGTGGAGTGTGGGGTAACATGGTAGCGGATGTCCGCTACCGTCCCTGCCACCGACAGGAAGACGCTACTTTTTCGCTTGAACTCGCATCGTGACCAAGAGGATAGTCCCTCCCTCTGCAGCCCGAATTTGCGACGGTTTGGCTTCATTGGCAATCCTGAAGCGACGCGGCGCAATTTGGTCACGGGCTGTTGCGTCTTCGAAGGCCGCCTAAATCCCTTGCACTGTGGGGGACAATCTGGGGGACCGCATGCCTACCCTTGGCGAGATACAATTAGAGAACAAGCAATTATTGAAGGTAGTGGTGGGGGAAGTAAAAATCCAACCATGCCATTCATGTGCTTGAACGCTTTGAGATTATTGACTTTACGGGTGGAATTTGGGACATAGATTTGGCACAAGTCTCGATCCAGACGCTAACCCGAATGAAACTCCCCAACTACCTCAAGCGAAGCCCCAAGACCGGAGGCTTCTCATTCAGGCCCTACTTGAACACTTAATTTTTTTAAGATTCTGATTTCATGCTGTTTGCGGCGAAATTCGAGGCGTCGTGGCACTACGCCTTGGGCGGCCCCGGCGTTTTTTGGCGGAAGCGGGCGGAGCTTGCGGCTTCGGCGGCGCGGTTTGCCTGGCGCGGGGCGGCAGGGCGACATGGGCGGCGCGGAACAGAGCCGTCACCGAAGGCGCGGCGTCGGTCCTCACCAGCCAGTCGGCGCCGCGGTGTTGGATGCGCAGCTGTTGCAGGCGGTCGAGATCGCGCAGCAGCTCTTTCCATTCCGGGGCGATCTTCGCCTCGCGCATGAGGTCCTCGAGATGCTTCTGCATGGCGAGCGCGAGGAAGGAGCAAAACACATGGCCGCGTATGGCGGCATCCGACGAATGGAAGATCGGGCGCGTGCGCATGATCGCCTTGCTGCGACGGAACAGCTCCTCCACCTGGAGCAAATCGCGATAGCGGAGCACCGCCTGCAACGGCGTGACCCTCGCGTTGGTCCGTAGCACGAAGATTCCGTCATAGCGCGCCTCCTCGGCGAGCTTGCCGGCGTCGATCTCGAAGGCGCGCTTGTCCTTCGCCCCTTTGGCCTTGCGCAGATAGCGGCGATAGGCGGAATTGCCGATGAGCGCCTTGTCGCCCTTTTGCAATTGCGCGTCGAGCGCGGCGACGATCTTCTCCCGGTCCTGCCGATCCTTCTCGGCTTCGGCTTCGTTGCGGCAGACGACGTAGCGCTTGCCGTCGACCTTGATCTCCTTGACGAAGAGCTGCGTCTCGCCGGCCCTGCGTTCGATGAACAACGGCGTGAAGGGCGCATCGTTCTCGAGCACGATCTTCTTTACGGTCGCGTCGGAGCGTTCTCTCGCGCCGAGGATGTAGTCGAGCCCACGCGCCTCCAGTCCTTCGATCGTCGCCCCGGAGATCATGCCGCGGTCGGCGACGACGCAGACGCGGCCGATCGCGAAACGCCGACGCAAGCGATCGACGACCGGCAGCAGCGTCGTCACGTCGGCGGTGTTCCCCGGCCACATTTCGGTGCAAGTGGGTATCCCCTTCACTGACCTCAACCGGGGTGCTATCTGGCGCGGATGGACGGTTACTCGCATCCCGTAGCCGGTATCGATTACCCTCGCACGTTCCAAGAGATCGACGAGTGGTTCCGAGACGATGAGGCGTGTCGGGAGTACATTCGACGCGTGCGCTGGCCGAAGGGCTTCGTCTGCCCGCATTGCGGCATGTGCGGCGCGCCTTGGGCGATGTCGGACAAACTGCTTCGCTGCCGCAGCTGTCACGCGCGCACGTCGCTCACCGCGGGGACGATTTTCGAGGGCACGCGCAAGCCGCTGCGGACCTGGTTCATGGCCATGTGGTTCGTGACGAGCCAGAAGAACGGCGTCAGCGCGCTCGGACTGCAGCGGGCGCTTGGGCTCGGCAGCTATGAGACGGCCTGGACTTGGCTGCACAAGCTGCGCCGGGCCATGGTGCGGCCTGGCCGCGACGCGCTCAGCGGAACGGTCGAGATCGACGAAACCTATGTTGGCGGCCCGGAAAAGGACAAAGGGGCCGAGAGATCGAGTGCAAAGCCATTGTCGCGATTGCAGCCGAGGAGAGCGGCCAGGGCATCGGCCGCATCCGACTGCGCCGGATCGAGGACGTGTCGGTGGACAGCCTGCTGCCCTTCGTTCGCAACGCGGTCGTGTCCGGAGCCACCATCCACACCGATGGCTGGAGAGGTTATGCCAGGCTCGAAGCAGCCGGCTACAAGCACAAGGTCAGCGTCATCAGCGCCGGTTCCGATCCCGCGCACGAGGTCATGCCGCGCGTGCACAAGGTTCGCCTCGCTCTTGAAGCGCTGGCTCCTCGGCACGCATCAGGGCGGCGTTCAGCGCCAGCATCTCGACTACTACCTCGACGAGTTCACCTTCCGCTTCAACCGCCGACGCTCGAACGCCAGGGGCCTTCTGTTCCATAAACTCGTTGAGCAAGCCGTCGCCGTCGACCCAGCGACCTACCGCTCCATCATTGGAAAACCAACAAATCCAACCGATTCCGCAGCCTCAGGTCAGTGAAGGGGATACCCACTTCGGTGCAAATTGGCCGGCCCTTGCCGTCGACGATCAAGGCGAGGATCATCTGCGCCAGGTCTGGGCGGTAATCCTTGGAGTAGCCGCGCTCGCCGAGCGTCTCGCCGCCTTCGCCGTAGAAGGACAGCGAGGTCGTGTCCATGAACACGGCCGAAAGATCGCAAAAGAGGTCGCGCCGCTTCTCGAACAGCTTCTCCTCGACCACGTCCTTGACGCAGCGCGGCGCGAGCGCGCCTTCGGCCTTCTCCTCCATCTCTTCGCCGAGCCAGGCCATGGCTCGGTAAAAGTGATGCAGGTCGAGCCCCGCCGCGCCGGCGATGTCGTAATCCTGCATCCAGGCGGCCGCAGTCGCGATCCGAGCCCGAGACGAACAGACGATGCAGCGTGGCGACGAACACGGCGCTCTCGACGGAAAACTCGAAGCCGCGGTCGGCCAACAGATCGGCGAGAACCTCGGGAATGCCGAGCCTCGCCCAGATCCTGCCGAACAGCAGCGGTCCGCCCAGGCGCTTGGCCGACGCGGCCAGGACGCCGCCCTCGTCTTGATCGAGGGCGGTGATCAGCATCACCTGGTCGGTGAGCTTGGCCCCCGAGGCGAGCAGCGAGGCGAGCGCGCCGGAGGCTTCGAGCTCGTCGGCGCGGCCGAGCGTGGCGACGACACTCTGGCGCACGGCGCCCTCGATGCGCTGGTTCTCGACGATCTGCACGTAAGCGCGTTCGCCGGACTTCTTGAGGCGGAAGAACATGGCGGCCCTCGCAAAGCAGAGCACCACAGATTCAGATTCTATTTACGCAGAAAAGCCTAATTTATAGGCATACGTGGCACCACATTTTTGAAAAATTTCGCCTCCAAATACGCAATATCAATCGCTTACAGACGCATGAACCGCGTTCACTGTTTAAGTCGGGTCAGGATGGCTGTCCCTGAAAAGCTCCGGCCTGTCATCGGCAAGCGGGAGGTTAAGCAGTCGCTCAAGACGAAAGACCATCGTAAGGCGGTCGTCATGGCGATGCGACTGCATGAGGAATGGAAGGCACGCTTCCTTGCCGCTGAACAGTCGCTCACTGGTCGAACGGGGGGCTCAGCATCGGCGCTGACGATGTTTGATGAGGCGGTCTCTTGGCTTCATTCGCTGAATTGGGAAAATAAGCCGCTGCGCCGTGAACAAGCGCCAGAGCAAGAGTATAATGATCGCATTGATTATGCCGATCATCTGGTTGAGGAATACCAGCGTAAGCCTGATGAGAGTATAGACTAAGAGAGAAACAATGCGGGAAGGACCATGGGTCATATGGGAAAGCTGAGAGGATATTGAGCTATGACTAAGTTAAGTACTAAGGTTGAACGCCTAGAGGCTGAGATTGAAGCTATGAAAGATAGGTTGGCTAAGCTTGAGACTGAGTTGAGCACTGCGTTGGCTAAGAGCCCGTCCGCGAACATGTTGAGTCCTATGAGTCACTTGTGATTCCATGGGTCAGCACGATTCGTTGGGAGCTGGCCGATGTGGACGGACGAAAATCGGGGTCGCTATGACCGGAGCAAGTTGCGTTATCCGAGCGATTTGACCGACGAGGAATGGGCGCAGGTGGAGCCGCTGCTGCCTCCGGCCAAGCGCGGCGGCGCCAAGCGCACGGTGAACCTGCGCGAGGTGGTCAACGGTCTCCTCTACGTGCTCAGCACGGGCTGCCAATGGCGAGCGATCCCGCAGGATTTGCCGCCAAAGAGCACGGTCTACGACTATTTCGACCTTTGGGATTGGGATGGGACGCTCAACCGCATCCATTGGGAGCTTTACGTCAAATGCCGCGAACAGGCGGGACGCGAAGCGAGCCCGACAGCGGCCATCATCGACAGCCAAAGCGTGAAGAGCGCAGAAAAAGGGGGGCCTGCATCGACCCTTGCGGCTATGACGCGGGCAAGAAGATCAAGGGCAAGAAGCGACATATCCTCGTCGATACGCAGGGCTTGCTGATGCACGCGCTCGTGCACCCGGCCGACATTCAGGACCGCGACGGCGGCGTGCTGGTGATGGCGACGTTGTTTGGGGCTTTCCCGTTCCTGTTGAAGCTCTACGCCGACGGCGGTTATCAAGGGCCGGAGTTTCGAACGGCTATCGACAAGGTGATCGCCGACGTAAACGTCGAGATCGTCAAGCGCTCAGATCAGGCGCAAGGCTTCGTCGTTTTGCCCAAGCGCTGGATCGTGGAACGGACGTTCTCATGGCTTGGCAGATGCCGCAGGCTCGCCAAGGACTGGGAATGCCTGTCGCGCAGGGCGCTGGCCTTCCTGCGCCTCGCCTCCATCCGCCTCATGCTGCGAAAGCTATGCAATCCAGCGTGATCCTTCCGGACAGACTCTAAGCGGTCGCCTGGGGCTGTGGCTGAGGGTGAACAGGAGGCTGATGAGAAGGAATGGGTGAACGGGTTAGACGGCTTGACGAGGTATTGCCTTGAGCATGGCTGGACGACGAAGGAGGAGGTGAGGAAGGCGATGCGAGAGGCTTAGAGGCGATGACGGGGAGTGCTGAGGCGGGCTGGAAGGGCGTAAGGAGGCCAGCCTCTCGAAGCCCTGGGGACAACCGGCCCGCTCAGCGCTAACTTTTTCGGGACAAGATTCGGGACAGAGAAGGCTGAAATTTGGGACAGAGCGGAAATCGCCGGGAGAGCAAAGTGCTTTTCTTTCATGGCCTTATAACAAGGCGACGGGCAGAGTGGTGGGGGAAGTAGGACTCGAACCTACGAAGGCTTAGCCAGCGGATTTACAGTCCGCCCCCTTTGCCGCTCGGGACATTCCCCCACGGGCCCGCGCGAGGCGCGAGCGTGAAGCCCGGCTTATGGAGAATGAGCGCGGGGGCTGTCAAGCTGGCCGAAAGCCGCTCTTTGCAAGGGCTGCGCGGGCGGCCGCGAATTCCCTTCCCCTGGCGCGAGGAAAGGCGCTAAAGAGCCGCCAACATTCTCTTAACGGCGGGACCCGCAATCTCATGGCGCGTCAGTTCATCTATCACATGCAGGGCCTCTCCAAGACCTGGCCCGGCGGCAAGAAGGTCCTGGAAAACATCCATCTCTCCTTCTATCCGGACGCCAAGATCGGCGTGCTCGGCATCAATGGCTCGGGCAAGTCGACGCTTTTGCGCATCATGGCCGGAATCGACAAGGAGTTCGTCGGCGAGGGCTTCGTCGCCGAGGGCGCGCGCGTCGGCTATCTGGCGCAGGAGCCACAGCTCGACCCCGCGCTCGACGTGCGCGGCAACGTCATGATGGGCGTCAAGGAGAAGAAGGACATCCTCGACCGCTATAACGAATTGGCCATGAACTATTCCGACGAGACCGCCGAGGAGATGACGCGGCTGCAGGACGAGATCGAGGCCAAGAACCTCTGGGACCTCGACAGCCAGGTCGATCAGGCGATGGACGCGCTCGGCTGCCCGCCCGACGATTCCGACGTGACCAAGCTTTCGGGCGGCGAGCGGCGCCGCGTCGCGCTCTGCCGGCTGCTCTTGGAGCAGCCCGAGCTCCTGCTCCTCGACGAGCCGACGAACCATCTCGACGCCGAGACGGTCAACTGGCTCGAGGGCCATCTGCGCAATTATCCGGGCGCGATCCTGATCGTCACCCACGACCGCTACTTCCTCGACAATGTCACGGGGTGGATTCTGGAGCTCGATCGCGGCAAGGGCATTCCCTATGAGGGCAATTACACGAGCTGGCTGAAGCAGAAGCAGAAGCGTCTCATGCAGGAGGCGTCCGAGGACAAGGCCCGTCAGCGCGCGCTCGAAGCCGAATCCGAGTGGATCGCCGCCTCGCCCAAGGCGCGCCAGGCCAAGAGCAAGGCGCGCATTCAGCGCTATGAGGAGCTCGTCCAGAAGTCGAGCGAGAAGGCGCCGACCAGCGCGCAGATCATCATTCCGATCGCCGAGCGGCTCGGCGAGAACGTCATCGAGTTCGATCACCTTTCCAAGGCTTATGGCGACCGGCTGCTGATCGACGATCTCACCTTCAAGCTGCCGCCCGGCGGCATCGTCGGCGTGATCGGCCCCAACGGCGCCGGCAAGACCACGCTATTCCGCATGATCACCAGCCAGGAAAAGCCCGACAAGGGCGCGATCACCATCGGCGAGAGCGTGCACCTCGGCTATATCGATCAATCCCGCGACTCGCTCGACGGGAAGAAGACCGTCTGGGAGGAGATTTCCGGCGGCAATGAGGTGATCTATCTCGGCAAGCGCGAGATCAACTCGCGCGCCTATTGCTCGAACTTCAATTTCAAGGGCGGCGACCAGCAAAAGAAGGTCGGGAGTCTCTCGGGCGGCGAGCGCAACCGCGTGCATCTCGCCAAGATGCTGAAGAGCGGCGCCAATGTGCTGCTGCTCGACGAGCCGACGAACGATCTCGACGTCGAGACGCTGCGCGCGCTCGAGGAAGCGCTCGTCGATTTCGCCGGTTGCGCGGTGGTGATCTCGCACGACCGCTTCTTCCTCGACCGCATCGCCACGCATATGCTGGCCTATGAAGGCGACTCTCACGTGGAGTGGTTCGAGGGGAATTTTGCGGACTATGAGGAAGACAAGAAGCGGCGGCTCGGCATCGATTCCGTCATTCCGCATCGGTTGAAGTATAAGAAATTCTCGCGGTGAAGGCTACGTTCCCGCTCATCAAACACAACTCTAACGCATCGCTCGCGCGTTTAAGAGCGGCGCTCTCTGAATAGAAAGTCTTGAGACGCTCGGGTGTGCCAGCTGCAGCCTGAAGCTGATTGAACAGGAGCATAAATTGCTCGAATTGCGATATCTGACGCGACATCTACATTTCCGGGCGTTCGCCCCCTCCATTCGCGTTCCAATTCAAGACCTTCGCCCCCCGCATCCGCGCCGCCTCTGTGAGACGCTCGTCGAAAGTCACGAGCGTCGCGTCGAGATTGATGGCGGAGGCAAGATGCAGGGCATCCGGCGCCGCGAGCTTGGTCGGGAAGTCGCGTATCAACCCGTCGGCCAAATCGAAATCGGCGCGACGGTGGACATGCAACGCGCAGGCGTCTCGCAATAGGTCGAAATCGCGAAGGACTTCGCACGCCTCGTTTTCGCTCGACACGCCCGTCCGCACTCGCCGGGAGACAACGGCGGCGACCTCCATCGCGGCGAATGCGCTGATGACGTTCTCGCCAGACGCCCATTTCCACCATTCGCGCGCCAATTGTGATCGCGCTTCATCGACGAGAATCGAAACGAGAACGGAGGTGTCGAGATAGCGCCTCAAGGCTCTTCGTCGCGCATTTCGCGAACGATATCGGCGGCGCTTCGGCCAAGCGGCGACCGCAGCTTGGCCCGCGCCGCGATCTCATCAATCAGCGCCGGCGACGGCCGGCCCTTTGGTTCGATCGCCATAGCGCGCAGTTCCGCCACAGGCTGGCCGCCGCGGGTGATGGTGACGGATTCGCCGGCAAGGGCGGCGTCGATCAGTTGCGACAGGCGCTCTTTCGCCACGGCGATCGGATAGCTGGACATAGGGCCGCTCCTCGGACTGCAAAGTTGCGAGGCGAGCGGTAAAGAATATTCTCCTTCGCGCCGGGGCTCCAGTCGAAAAAATCCCCGGCTTTCGCCTCACGCTCGACGCAGCACCGCCAGCCAATGCGGGCGATCCCCCCGCGCCGCAAGTTTCTCGATCGACGCGAGCGTCAGCCCATCGACCGCCAAGGCCTCGATCTGCTTGCGCGTCAGCGGCCAGGGCGGCCCGCGCACTTCCTCAGCCTCATCCCGCGCTCGGGCGATCACAAGCAGGCGGCCGCCGGGCGCGACCACGAAAGCCAGGGCCTCCGCCGCTTTTCCAAGCAGCGTCTCGGGGAGCGCCTGCAGCGTGTAGCATTCATGCACGAGGTCGAAGCCGCCGCGCCATTCCTCTGGCGGCGCGAAGAGGTCGGCAGCGCGATATTCGACGGCGCTTTGCGGAAACCGCCGCTTCGCCCAGCCGATCGCGGCGTCGACGAAATCGAATGCCGTAACCTTCGCGCCGGCCGCGGCGAGCGCTTCGGCGTTGTCGCCGAGCCCGCAGCCCACGTCGAGCGCGCGTAGCCCCGAGAGCGATCCCTCCCGCGCGAGCCAGTCGACGAGCAGCGGATGCGGCGCGAGATCGCCCCAGGGCACGCAGGCGGCGTCGCCTTCCGCCAGGCGATAGACCGCCTCGAACCAGTCGCGGCGCAGCGGATCGGCGTCGAGACCACCCTTTCTCCTATGCGGGTCGATCGCGTCGAGCCTCGCGCGCGCGGCCTCGCGGCGCGTCGCAAAATCCTGCGTCAGGCGCCCTTGTGGCGCGCCTTCTCCTCCCATTTTCCGTCCTCGCTCTCCTGAAGATAGAGAAGCCCGAGGTCCGTCGTGCGCAGCGCCTTCCACTGCGCGCGGGCTTGGTCGAGCTCTGCCGGATCGGAGCCGTCGAACATGAGGACGGCGCGAAGTTTCGGGGCGGCCGCGGGATCGGCGAGGAGCGGCGCGACGGCGGCCCCATGCACGAAGAATCGCACGTCGGCCTCGTTCGGATTGTCGTCCTCGGCCGTGAGATAAATCGGCTGCGTGTCCGGCTCCCCGTCGGCCTTGGTTCCATGCGGCAGGAATTTTTCGGGATCGTAAGACCACAAGTGATCGTCGAGCGCCTTGAGACGCGCAGCGTCCCCCGTCTGCACCGCGACGCGCCAATTGCGCGCAAGCGACATTTCGAGCAGCCGGGGCAGCGCCTCCTCGAGGCTGCGGCGCGTCAGATGGTAGAATTGCACTTCAAGCATCGCGCCATTGTAGGGCAGGGAGGCGCGCCGGTCATGTTCGCCGACGCTCGGCGGCCGGAAAGAGCGCCTGACATCCGGGCTGAGAGGGCCTCGCTGCGAGGCGCCGGCGCCGAATTCTCGTCCTGGCGCTTCGGTCCGCCCTGCTTTACGAAGTAAACGCCCCGCCCCGCCCCGCCCCGCCCAAGCGCAATCCGTGAACCCCGCGATCCTCCCCTTCACGCCGCCTTACGATCGCTCAGCCGTCGCGATCCTCTTCGCGAGGCTCTGCCTTGCGGCCGGCCCGCTCGCGATGGCGGTGTTCTCTCGCGAGGATCAGGGCGCGCGCTTGAAGAGCGACGCGAGCCCCGTCACCGAGGCGGACGAGGCTGTCGAAGCCTTCCTGCTCGGCGAGCTGTCGCGCCTGACGCCGCAAGCCCCCTGCATCGCCGAGGAGAGCGCCGCGCGCGGCGAGACGCCGGCGCAGCAGGGCGCCTTCATTCTGATCGATCCGCTCGACGGCACGCGCGAATTCATCGCCCGGAGGCGGGAGTTCACGATCAATATCGCGCTCGTCGAGCAGGGCGAGCCCCGCGCCGGCGCGGTCTATGCTCCGGCGTTGGGAGAACTCTGGTTTGCGGGCGAGGCGGCCTTTCATGTCGCAGCCGAGCCCGGCGCGCCGCTGCCCGAGCCAGCGCAGTGGCGGCGCCTCGCGACGCGGCCTGCGCCAAAGGACGGGCTCGCCGCCATGGTCAGCGTCTCGCATTTCGACGCCGAGACGAAGGAATTTCTCGAGCGCCTGCCGATCAAGGCGCAGCTGCAGGCGGGCTCCTCGCTCAAATTCTGCCGGATCGCGGAGGGACTCGCCGACGTCTATCCCCGCTTCGGGCCGACCCACGAATGGGACACGGCGGCCGGGGACGCGGTGCTGCGCGCCGCCGGCGGCGCCGTGCTGACGCCGCAGGGCGCTCCGCTCGCCTATGGCAAGGCCGCGCAGAACTATCGCAACGGCCCCTATGTCGCATGCGGCGACAAGGCCCTGGCAAGACTATTTTAACCTTCGAGGACCAAGCTCTTGCGAAAGCGGCGCGCCCCGCGCCGGGAGGTCTTCGACATGAGCAAGCCCGATCCCTCCTTCCTTTGCTCGCGACGTTCCATGTTGCGCATGGCCGCTGGCGGTCTCGCTTTCTCGGCGCCGCGCGCCTTCGCGCTCCCCGAGCCGCCGCCGGAAAGCTTCTCGAACAATGAGGTCATCGACAGCGGGCACCACTTCTTCGGCGCGATCTCGCGCGGCTTGGGCGAGGGCGTCGAGTCCCTGACGAGCCGCTGGGGCCGCCCCAACGCCTATATCCTCGGCCAGGAGGCGGGCGGCGCCTTCGTCGGGGGCCTACGCTACGGCGAAGGCGAGATGTACACCCGCAACGCCGGACGGCGCCGGGTCTTTTGGGAGGGTCCGTCGCTCGGCTTCGACGCCGGCGCCGACGGCGATCGCACGATGATGCTCGTCTATAATCTTCCGGCGGTGGAGGCTATTCACCAGCGCTTCGCGGGCATCGACGGCTCGGCCTTCTTCATCGGCGGCCTCGGCTTCACCTCGCTTTCGGCGGGCGACGTCGTCGTGACGCCCATCCGCTCCGGCATCGGGGCCAGGCTCGGCGTCAGTCTCGGCTATCTGAAGTTCACATCCGCCCCGACCTGGAACCCGTTCTGAGCGCGGGCCAATGCCGGCGCGCCGGGCGACAACGAAAGTCTTCCAGATCGGCGAACGAAGGTTTGTCGCCGAAGGCTTGGCGCGCAGCTTCTGGACGGATCTGCATCATTACGCGACCTGATTACGCCTGAAGGTCAGCCAGCTTGAGGAGTCGGTGGGGCATGGGGGCGGTTGAGAGAGCGACGGCGGCGAGACGCGGGATCATCTGGCCGAGATCATATCTTCGATTGAAGCGATACTCGAACTCGGCGAGGTAACGGGCAGCGTGCTTTTCTCGCACGGCGCGGTATGTTCCGAGGAGCGCCGCCTTGATGTTGCCAAGCGCCGTGTTGACCCACTTGAACGTGGGGTTCTTGACGGCGGCTCTTGCAGCCTTGGAGCCTGACCCGGCGATTATCGCCTTGTGCGAGCAACCAGCCTCAACGACGGCGGAAAAGCAGGCCAAGCCGTCGGAGACGACCTCGGCGCCCGGCGTCAACGCCGTGCTGGCGAGCTTTTTCAGCGCATGCTTGCTGAAGGCCTTTACCCGCCGCAAGATGATCTGATGCGGCTTGCCATCGTCGGTGGTCTGGACCGCGGCGACGAAGGGCGTCTTGCCTTCGGCGCCGCGCCCGGGAGGCCCGGAACGCTCGCCGCCGAGATAGGCGTCGTCCATTTGGATCTTTCCCTTCAGGCGTTTCGTGGCGTTGCGCTCGATCATGACCTGCGCGAGCTTGTGCTTCATCTTCCAGGCGGCGTTCTGGGTGATCCCGAGCCGTCGCGCGAGCTCGAGGCTGGAGATGCCCTGCTTGGTTTGCGTGAGGTGATACATGGCGGAAAACCACAGGCGCAGCGGCAGTTTGCTGGCGGCGAAGATGGTCCCGGCGCGCACCGAGGTCTGCTTGCGGCACGCGCCGCATTGGAACAGCAGGCGCATCCCGCGCGTCACGACACAGTGCGCCTTACCGCCGCAATCGGGGCATTCGAACCCGTTCGGCCAGCGCCAGTTGACCAGCGCCGCGTGACACTGCTCCTCGCTGCCGTAGGCCTTGTTGAACTCGGTCTCGCTGAGACCTTTCTGGAATTGCACCTTATTGCGCGCCATGGCCGAACCCTCCCAAAAACAGAATGTTCTGTTTTTGTTCTCACACGAAATTTCGGCTGACGCAAGGGCGTAATCAGGTTACGCGATGACCGCAAGCTGGCCGCGCTTTTTCGGGGCGCTGGCCGTTGGCTTCCTCTGCCTCAACACCGTCTTCGCGCTCCTCTACGTGCTCGGCGCCGCCTTTGGCGACGATCCGGTCGCCAACGCTCGTCCCGGATCCTTCGCCGACTACTTCTTCTTCAGCGTCGAGACGCTCGCAACCGTCGGCTATGGCGACTTGCATCCGCGCTCGCTTTACGGCCATCTCGTCGCGACGCTCGCGACCTTCGTCGGCGTCTCCTCGGTCGCGATCGTCGCCGGCGCGACCTTCGGCCGCTTCGCGCGACCGCGGGCGCGGCTTCTCTTCGCGCAGAATCTCGTGACCGCCCCGCATGACGGCGTGCTCATGCTGATGGTCCGCTTCGCCAATCAGCGTCTCAACGCCATCACCGAGGCGGCCGCGCAGCTTTGGATCATCCGCGAGGAGCGGACGGCGGAGGGCGCGACCTTTCGGAAATTCCATCGTCTGAGGCTCGCCCGCGACGACAATCCCGTCTTCGCGTTGACCTGGACCCTGATGCACCCGCTCGACGAGGAAAGTCCTCTGCACGGCTGGGGCAAGGAGGATTTCGCGCGCTCCGACACCACCATTGTCCTGATCTTCAGCGGCCATGACGAAAGCACCAATCAGCTGGTTCGCGGCCGGCGCGTCTATTCGGCGCGCGAGGTGCTCGTCGACCACGAATATCTGGACCTCTCGCGGGTCGACCCGCAGGGCGTGACCGTTCTCGATTTTGAACAATTCGATCGAACGCGCCCGATCGGCCCGCGCTCAGACCCGCTTTGATTTCTCGGCGGCCTTGCATTAAAAAGGCGGTTCGGTCCGGAGGCGTTCGGCCAGAGATTCCAGAAGAGCAAGGACGCAAGCGTGTCGATCGAACAGGCGATGTATTTGGCGCTCGGCGTTCTGCTCGCCGGGCTTGTCGTCTTGCTGTTCCTGCCCGCCCTGTGGGGGCGGGCGTCGCGGCTGTCGAAGCGTCGACTGCAGATGCTCGCGCCCTTCACGCGCGAGGAGGCGATCGCCCAGCGCGACTTGCTGCGCGCCGAATACGCCTTTCGGGAGCGCAAGATCGCGCAGGAGCTCGAAGAGGCCAAGGCCACAAAGGCCAAACATCTGCTGGAAATCGGCCGTAAGGCCGTGCAGCTCCACGAGCATGACGAGAAGCAAAAGCGCGCCGAGGCGGAATCTCGAGAGTTGGAGCGCCAGCTTGCGGAAACGCGCGGTCAGCTCGACGAGCGTGGCGAATTGCTCGCCGTGACCGAAAACGCGCTGCACGCGGCGACCGCGCTCTACGAGAGACTGCTCAACGGCTTGCGGACGGCGAACCTAGATCCTCAGCAGTTCGGAGCCGATGCTCAGAGCCAGCCAAGCGCCCCGGAAGCCGCCTTGAAGTCGAAGCTCGCCGAGCTGCATGAGGAGAGCCGCAGGCTGCGCAGCGCCGTCGAAACTTTGCAGAGAGAAAACGTGTCGCTCGCTCCGAAGGCGCAGAGCTTCGACGCCGCTGCGGCCGATCTCGCGCGCCTGCGTCCGGAATTCGAGGGCGTTCAGGCCAGCAAGCAGGGGCTGGAAAACGAGCTTGATGCTTTGCGCGTCGCGACAAGCGAGGACTCGAACCGCAAGGCGGGCCGGATCGCCCATCTCGAGTCCGCCCTTCGCCAGTCGCGCGACGAGGCGCGCGACTACGCCGAAAAGCTCGAGACCGCCCGCGCCGATAATTCGATGCTGCAGGGCGCGGTCAACGCGTTGCGCAAGGATCGCGAGCGCATGCGCGGTTCGGCGCTGCCGGCGATCTCGCTCGACGCGGGCGACGTCGCCGCGCTGCGTCAGGAGATCGTCAATCTCGGCGCCAAAATGCTCAATTCGAAAGAGCACGCCGGCTGAATATAGTTCGTTCACATCGCCGGGCGCCGCTTACGCGGGGCCGTCGGTCCCTCCACGAGGCGTCTCGTGCTCTTTGCCGCCATCTGCCTGGACAAGCCCGGCTCTCTGGATTTGCGCCTCTCGACGCGACCGGCGCATCTCGACTTTCTTAACGCGCATGCGACGCGCATAAAGCTTGGCGGGCCGTTCCTCGACGCAGAGGAGCGCCCGATCGGCTCGCTGCTCATCCTCGAATGCGCCGACCTGGCGGCGGCGCAGGCGCTTCTCGACAAGGACCCCTATGCGAAGGCCGGACTCTTCGCGAGCGTCGAGCTGAGGCCGTTCCGGCGCGTCGTCGGCGCGGAACTCTGAGCATGGCCTATTGGCTGTTCAAGAGCGAGCCCGCGACCTGGTCCTGGGAGCAGCAGCTGGCGGCCGGCGCAGCAGGCACCTTCTGGAACGGCGTGCGCAACCATCTCGCCAAGCAGCAGATGATGGCGATGCAGCTCGGCGACCGCGGCTTCTTCTATCATTCCAACGAAGAGAAGGCGATCGTCGGCGTCGTCGAAGTGATCAAGCGTTATTATCCCGACCCTACGGACCCGAGCGGGAAATTCGGCATGGTCGATGTGCGCGCGGTCAAGCCGCTGGATCGCAGGGTGACGCTCGCGCAAATCAAGGCGGAGCCGCGTCTCGCCAACATGGTTCTCATAAAAAATTCCAGACTTTCCGTACAGCCGGTGACTGAGCACGAATGGCGGATCGTGATGGCGCTCGCCGGCGAAGCGACGTAGAATGTCGTAAACCAGGAAATGAGAGCGTGTCTGACACTTCCGTCTCTTCGCTCACGGCCCTGGGCGCCAGCGTCGGCGACCAGGCCGATGCGCTTGAGCAGGCCTTCACGATCGAGAGGATGAAGCTCGCGCTCGACGCGGGACGCGTCGGACTTTGGGACTGGAATCTCGTCACCGGCGAGGTTCTGCTCGACGATCGCGTCCGCTCGCTTTGGGGCCTTTCGAAGGACGCGCCGGCCAACCCGAGCGTGTTCAGCGCCGCGCTGCATCCCTCGGACAAGAGGCGCACCAAGGAGGCGATCGCCCAGGCGCTCGATCCCGAGAACGTCGACGATTACGAAGCGGAATATCGGGTGATCGGCCAGGACAAGGTCGAGCGCTGGGTTTCGGTGCGTGGCCGCACCTTCTTCGACGGCGGCCGCGCCGTCAGAATCGTCGGAACGGCGCGCGACATCACAGGGCGCAAGCATCGGGAGCAGCATGTGCGCACGCTCATGCGCGAACTCGTGCATCGCTCCAAGAACATTCTTGCCGTCGTTCAATCCATGTCGCGCCAGACCGCGACGGGCGCCGTCTCCGTCGAGGAATATCAGCGCAAATTCTCGGCGCGGCTGCAGGCGCTGTCGATGGCGCATGATCTCTTGATTTCGCAGGATTGGCGGGGCGCCGCCATGCATGATCTCGTGCGCGCGCAGATCGCCTATTGCCTCGATGTCGGCGCGGGCGAGGTCGGCGAACATGCGCGCGTCGAAGGGCCGAAGATCATGCTGAAGCCGGAAGCCGCGCAAAACATAGGGCTGGCCTTGCATGAGCTCACGGCCAACGCCCTGACCTATGGAGCCTTTTCCGTTGCCGGCGGCTGCATTTCCTTGAGCTGGCGCATCGAGGCCGAGCGCTTCTTCTTCGTTTGGCGGGAATCGGGAGGCCCGGCCGTGGCGGCGCCGCCGCGCCGCGCCGGATTTGGCCACAAGGTGCTGCGCCGGCTCGTTGCGCAAGCGCTCGATGGCGTCGCGACGCTGGACTTCCTGCCCGAAGGCTTCGTTTGGACGCTTTCGGCCCCGTCGCGCTCGATCATCGCAAGTTACCGCGAAGACGCCTGATCGTAGCGCCCGTCGCGGATGGGGCCTTTGCTTTTCTTCTCGCGTTTACGCGAAAGATGGTTGTGTCGTTTTGAAACGCAACATGCAGATTATGCGCATTTCAATCAAGGATGCGCTGCATAGGGGCTCTGGCGCCGAGGATCACACAATACTATATCTGGGCGCGGTCTACGCTGCGCTCGAGGAAGATGGGCTCGCGTCGGATCGTAACAAAAAAAGAGGAGTGAATCATGAAGAAGATCCTCGCCGCCGCGCTGATGATCCTTTCCGCCTTCGCGCTGACTGTTTCGGGCACGGTCCCGGCGGACGCCAAGGCCAAGAAGCATCATGCCAAGTCCTCGAAGGCCAAGAGCAGCGACGCCGACAAGTCCGCAGACAAGCCCGCCGACGGATCGGCGCCCCCGCAATAATCTCCTTTAGACCAGACGCGACCCCTGCGGACTACGCCGCAGGGGTCGCTTGATAGCTTGTTGCGCTCTCGCGGTTGGTTTTGGTCTTGGTCCCGCTCTTCGTCAACGCATCGCCGTTCTCATTGTTCTCTCGTCCCGCTTGACTCTTTTCGCCTTGGCCGCAGTCCCGCCTTTCCAGACAGCGGGCGGGATTGCCGCGGATCTTCACGGCAGCCCGATTATCCACAGAACCCCCTGTCGCTGGGGCGGCCATTTTGGACGCCGCGTGCTGGCCTCGGGCGCCCTATAATGGCGTTCCGCCCTGCCGATGATTCGTCATGCCCGTCCGTCGCCTCGACCCGATTCTGATCGACCGCATCGCCGCCGGCGAGGTGATCGAGCGCCCGAGCGCCGCCGTGAAGGAGCTCGTCGAAAACGCGCTCGACGCGGGCGCGAAAAAAATCGACGTCGTGATCGAGGACGGCGGCCGGCGATTGATCCGCGTCATCGACGACGGCTGCGGCATGGATGAAGCGGATCTTTTGCTCGCGATCGAGCGTCACGCCACTTCGAAAATCCCCGACGGCGATCTGACGCATATCGAGACCCTCGGCTTTCGCGGCGAGGCCTTGCCCTCCATCGCCGCCGTCTCGGATCTCCTGATCGAGACGCGGGGCGCCGCGTCTCCTCACGGTCTCGCCTTGCGCGTCGAGGCCGGGCAGAAGCGCGGCGTCAGAGCCAGCAATTGGCCGAAGGGCGCAAAGATCGAGGCGCGCGATCTTTTCGCCGCGACCCCGGCGCGTTTGAAATTTTTGAAGTCCGACCGCGTCGAGACGCTCGCTGCAAGCGACGTCGTCAAGCGCCTCGCCATGGCGCATCCGCAAGCCGCGTTCAGCTTCAGCGGCGGCGCCGGTTTCGACTATTCCGCCTGCGGGGAGGGTCGCGCCGGGCGCGCGCGGCGGCTCGCGCAAGTTCTGGGCGAGGATTTCGTCGCCAATGCGCTGGAGATCGAGGCGGAGCGAGAGGGCTTTCGCCTGACAGGCTTAGCGGCGCTCCCGACCTTCAATCGCGCCAATGCGCAGATGCAATATGTCTATGTCAACGGCCGGCCGGTGCGCGACAAGCTCTTCGCCGGCGCGCTGCGCGCCGCCTATCTCGATTTTCTGAGCCACGACCGTCATCCGGTCGCCGTTCTCTTTCTTGAAGGCGATCCCGCGGCCATCGACGTGAATGTGCATCCGGCCAAAGCCGAGGTGCGCTTTCAGGATCCTGGCCTCGTGCGCGGCCTCGTCGTCGGCGCGTTGAAGCAGGCGCTCGCCGCCGCGCTGCATCGCGGCGCGGATACGCCGGCGCGAGGCGTGCTCAATGTCCTCTCCGCGCGCCGCGATTTCCGGCCGTCGCCTGCCGCCGACTGGGACTATCGCCAATCGCCCAACGCGCCGGCGATGTTCGCGTCGCCTCCCTCCCGCGCTGAAGAGACGGCGGAGGCGCCCTATCTCCATGCGCCGCCGGCAGCCGACGCTCGCGCCGCCGCCGAGCCCGCGCCGATGCAAGATCTCGACGCGCCGCTCGGCGCCGCGCGCGCGCAGCTGCACGAGACCTATATTCTCGCGCAGACGCGTGACGGTCTCGTCATCGTCGACCAGCATGCGGCGCATGAGCGGCTCGTCTATGAGAAGCTCAAGCGCCAGCGCGCGACGGAGGGTGTGCCCCGCCAGATGTTGCTGATCCCCGCCGTGGTCGATCTCGATCCGCAGCGCCTGGAAGCCTTGGGCCCCGCGCTGGACGAGCTCGCTACGCTCGGCCTCGTCGTCGAGCCCTTCGGACCCGGCGCCGTGCTCGTGCGCGAGACGCCGGCGATTCTGGGTGAGATCGACGCGAAGCGCCTCGTCGCCGACATCGCTGATCTGCTCGCGGAAGAAGGCGACGCGCGCGCGCTGACGCGTCGGCTCGACCATGTGCTCGCGACCTGCGCCTGCCACCATTCGGTGCGCGCCGGCCGGCGCCTCGCGCCGCAGGAGATGAACGCGCTGCTCCGCGAAATGGAGGCCACGCCGGGCGCAGGCCAATGCAACCACGGCCGCCCGACCTATGTGGAGCTGAAACTTTCCGACATCGAGCGGCTGTTCGGGAGAAAGTGACCGAGTTCGAAAGGAGCGGGAGATGCGCAGCCTCTACCGGCGCAGACAGATCGGTTGGACGATCATCCTCACCCTCGGAGCAGCCGCGCTCTTCGCCGCCGCCGCCGGTTTGGCGACCCTGCGGCCGACGCTTCTTCTCGTCGTCGCCGTCACGCTTCTCACCGGCCTGCTTTTTTCATCGCTGACGATCGAGGTGACCGCGAACGAGCTCGTCTGGTTCTTCGGCCCCGGCTTTCTCAAGCGACGCGTCGCGCGGAGCGAGATCGCCAAGGCGGAACCCAGTCGCAACAAATGGTGGTGGGGCTGGGGCGTTCATCTCACACCGCACGGCTGGCTTTATAATGTCGATGGGCTCGAGGCTGTCGAGATCACGCAGAAGGACGGCACGTCGTTTCGGCTGGGCACGGACGAGCCGCAGGCTCTGGCGCGCGCCTTGGGATTTGGAACGCAGGAAGGCCTTGCGCGAGAAGAATGAACCGCGCGTCGCCAGCCTTCGTGCGATCCGCGACCGCCGCGCCCACAGAGGCGGGCGCCTATGCGCTGCTCATCGCGCTTCGAGCGCCGCTCGCCGCGAAGGCCGGCGCCAAAAGCGCGTCGCTTGCGCCGGGGCTCTATCTCTATTGCGGCTCGGCGCGGGGAGCGGGAGGATTGGCGGCCAGGATCGCGCGACACATGCGCCAGGAGAAGCGCGCGCATTGGCATGTCGATCAACTGACTTGCGCCGGGACGGTTCTCGGCGCCTTCGTCTTTCCAGGCGGCGACGAATGCGCGATCAACGCCGCGCTCGAAAAATTTCCGACGCCGGTTGAGGGCTTCGGCAGCTCCGACTGCCGCGCCTGCCGCAGCCATCTGCGCTTATGGGCGAGAGGTCTCCAACTGCCGCGAGAGTTTGAGGCGGAGGCTTTTGGCTGAGAGCGTCGGACGGGAACACGCATTATACCAAAGGCTACGAGGCGTGACCGATATGAGCCCAGTCGCGCATCCCGATTGAGGTGATTGTCTCTGGCTGGGCGGTGAGCCTTCGCCAGGCGTCGCAAGCGGCGTCGATGATGGCGTCATAGTTTTCGAAGACGCGGTTCGAGAGCCAGTTTTGCCGTAGATGCTGCCAGACGTTCTCGACTGGATTGAGTTCTGGCGCGCGCGACGGCAGCAGGATCGGCGTGATGTTCTTCGGCATGTCGAGCTTTCCCGTCGTGTGCCAGCCGGCGCGATCGAGCAGCAGCACGGCATGCGCGCCTTTTTCGACATGGCGGGCGATCTCGTCGATATGAAGTTGCATCATCGCTGTATCGGCGTAGGGGAGCGCCAACGCCGCGCCCTTGCCCTTCGCCGGGCAGATCGCGCCGAAGAGGTAGGCGTTCTCGTAGCGCTGGTCGGCGGGCTGACGCGGACGCGTTCCGCGCCGCGCCCATTGCCGCACGAGGCCGTTCTTCTGGCCGATGCGCGCTTCGTCCTGGAACCAGATTTCGACCGGCGTTTGCGGCGGAAGGGCGGCCAGATGCGCCTTCAGCGTCGCTTCGAAGTTTTTTTATAGGCCTCGACGATCCGCTCGTCTTGCGCGGGGTGGCGCGGCCTTGCGCTGATGTGGGAGAAGCCGAGCTTCTTCAAAAGCGTCCCGACGTAGCGCTCGTGAAAGTCGACGCCGAAGCGCTCCTTGATGACGCGCTGAAGATCGACGCGTCGCCAACGCACAACGCCGTCTTTCTCGCGATCCGGCCCAGCCTCGACGAGGCTTGCGAGTTCGGTCAGCTGCTCCGCCGACAAACGCGGCTTGAGGCCTTCCGTCCATTGGTCGAAAAGGCCTTCCGGCCCGGCGGCGTTGAAGCGATGAACCCAGTCGCGCAGCGTCTGCCGATCCATGCCGCCGATCTGGGCCGCTTCAGCCCGGTCCTTGCCGTCCCGGACCGCCGCCAGCGACAGCAAGCGCCGGCTCTGATTGACGTCCTTCGCGCGTCGGGCCAAGGCCCGAAGTTCTCGAGCCGAAAAGTCGTCTCGCAATTTCACCGCTGCGGGCATGGCGCGAATCTCCTTCGCGCCCAATGAGTCAGAAATCCCGCGCCGAGGGAATCCCCTATAAGTCAGCCCGCGGAACCGTTGGTATTATAGCGTCGCCCGCGCGCAAAACCTGAGCTTAGCCCTCCACCTCCACGCGGAAAGCAGCCGCGAACAGCGCGCGCGTATATTCGTTCTTCGGCTGCTCAAAAATCTCCGTGGCCGGTCCCGCCTCGACGACCTTGCCGTGCCGCATCACGATGAGCTGCGCGGCGAGCGCCTTCACGACCTTGAGATCGTGGCTGATGAAAACGTAGGCGAGATCGCGCCGCTTTTGCAGCTCGCGCAAGAGATCGACGATCTGCGCCTGCACCGACATGTCGAGGGCCGAGGTGGGTTCGTCCAGGATGATGAGCTTCGGCTCCAGCACGATGGCGCGGGCGATGGCGATGCGCTGGCGTTGGCCGCCGGAAAATTCATGCGGATAGCGGTCCATCGTCGCCGGATCGAGCCCGGTCTCCGTGAGCGCCGCGGCGACGGTCGCGCGGCGCGCGTCCCGCGACAGATCGGGGCGGTGCAGCTCCAGGCCCTCGGCGACGATCTCGGCGACCGACATGCGCGGCGACAGCGAGCCGTAAGGGTCCTGAAAGACGATCTGCATGTTTCGCCGCAAGGGCCGCATTTCGTTCCGCGACTTCGCGTCGATCCGCTCGCCCATGTAGACGATCGGACCTTGCGAGCCCACGAGCCGCAGCAGCGCGAGGCCGAGCGTCGTTTTGCCCGATCCCGATTCGCCGACGACGCCGATCGTCTCCCCGGCCTTGAGCTTCAGCGAGACGCCGTCCACCGCTTTCACATAATCGACGACGCGGCGCATGAAGCCCTGACGAATCGGAAACCAGACGCGCAGATTTTCCGTCTCGAGCACGACGGGCGCATGCGGCGGCGTCGGATTCGCGGCGCCCGAGGGCTCAGCGGCGAGCAGCGCCTTGGTGTAGGGGTGCTGTGGATCGGAGAAGACGCGCGCGGCGGGCCCGGCCTCCACGATCTTGCCTTTCTGCATGACGCAGACGTCGTCGGCGATACGCCGCACGAGGCCCAGGTCATGGGTGATGAACAGCATCGCCATGCCATAGGTCTTGCGCAGCCGATCGAGCAGCACGAGGATCTGCGCCTGCACGGTCACGTCGAGCGCCGTCGTCGGTTCGTCGGCGATGAGCAGATCGGGCTTGTTGGCGAGCGCCATCGCGATCATGACGCGCTGGCGCTGGCCGCCCGAGAGCTGATGCGGATAGGCGCCAAGCCGCTGGCGCGGATTGGGGATGCCGACTTCCTCGAGCAGCTCGACGACGCGGTCGCGACGCGCCGTCTCCGAGCGCATCCCGTGCAGCGCTAAAATCTCGCCGATCTGCCGCTCGATCACATGCAGCGGGTTGAGCGAGGTCATCGGCTCCTGAAACACCATGGTGACGCGGGCGCCACGCATGGCGCGCAAGGCGCCTTCATCCATCTTCAGCACGTCCTGGCCGGCGAAAGTGATCGCGCCCGAGGGATGATACGCGGAGGGGGGCAGCAGCCGCGGCACGGAGAGCGCGATGACCGACTTGCCGGAGCCCGACTCGCCGACGAGCGCCAGCGTCTGGCCCTTGTCGACCGAAAGCGAGACGCGATCGACGGCGAGCGTCTCCCTGCCGCCCTGCACGAAGGCGATGGAGAGGTCTCGGATGTCGAGGAGAGGAGCGGTCATGATCGTTTCATCGTCAGCGGGAGTTGTCGGCGGGAGTCAGCGCGCGCAAGGCTTCGTCTATCCCTGAGCGATCGGCGCGAAGGCGCCGCATTCCTCGCGGCAGTCGCGTAAGACCTTCGTCATCTGAGAGAAAATGGGCGCAATGCGCGCGAGCGGCGGTCACGACGTGAATGGCGTCGGGAAGTTTATGACGCACGACCTTTCTCAGGTCCGCCGTCTCGATCAGGACGTCGCGGCTTACGGGATAAAGATCAATCAACCCGCTCCATATAAGTAAATCGAGGTAGAGCCGGCGCCGCTCGCTTTCGGGCAGCGCACGCGGGCGGGAGACCGGAGCGAGAAGCTCGGCCAAGGTCAGTTCGCTGGTGACCGCGCGGCCGGGCCATCTCCGCAGGGCGGACAGAAAGTCTCGAACGGCCCGCGCGTGATCGTCTGCGCTCTCGAATCCAATGATGAAGACGTTGGTGTCGACATAGATGCGGTTCGCCACCTTGCTAATCGCCCCATTCGTCTCTCAAAGCCCGCACATGTTTCACAACGTCTTCCGCCGAGGAGAAAGCTTCGTGCCGCAGCGCAAACATTTCCTCCAAGGTCATCACTTTTTCCGGCGGCGCTTCGGCCTCGATCGTGACCGTCACGCGCGTCTCGGGCGCGAGCCCTTCCCGCAGCTCTTGCGGCAGCTTCTCGACGGGAAAATGCGCTCGCACGATCCTGTTCATCGGCCGTCCCTTCGGGCGAAATCCTATCATCCCGTCACCTAAAAGTCTTCCTCGGATCGAAGGCGTCGCGGACCCCCTCGCCGATGAAGAGCAGGAGCGACAGCATGGTGGCGATCACGGTGAACCCCGTGAGGCCAAGCCACGGCGCCTGGAGGTTGGACTTGCCCTGCAGCAGCAGTTCGCCAAGCGAAGGCGAGCCGGGCGGCAGGCCGAAGCCGAGAAAATCGAGCGAGGTGAGGGTCGTGATGGAAGAGTTCAGGATGAACGGCAGGAAGGTCAGCGTCGCGACCGTGGCGTTGGGCAGAAGGTGGCGCCAGATGATTTTCGCGTCGGAGAGTCCGAGCGCGCGCGCTGCGTTCACATATTCGAAATTGCGCGCCCGCAGGAATTCCGCGCGCACGACGTGCACGAGCGTGACCCAGGAGAAGAGCAGCAGAATTCCGAGCAGTATGAAGAAGCCCGGGGTTATGAAGGATGAGACGATGATCAGGAGATAAAGCTGCGGCAGCGACGACCAGATTTCGATGAAGCGCTGCGCAATGAGATCGACCCTTCCGCCGAAATAGCCCTGCACGGCGCCCGCGGCGACTCCGATCACCGAGGAGACAGAGGAAAGGATGAGGCCAAACAGCACCGAGAGGCGAAAGCCGTAAAGCAGGCGCGCGACGACGTCGCGACCCTGGTCGTCCGTGCCGAGCCAGTTCCATTCGATGTCGCGGCAGCCGCGGTTGGGCGCGCCAGGCGGAATCACCTTCGCGGCGGCCGCTTCGCATTGCGCCTTGGTGAGAAGCCAGGTCGGCGGCGAGGGCGCCGGCGACGGCAGATCAAGATTGTGCGTGTCATAGGAAAAGCGGACCGGCGGCCAGATCATCCAGCCATGGGCGTCGATCTCCTTGGCGATCGTGGGATCCCGATAGTCCGTGTGGGCAAAGAAGCCCCCGAACTTCTCTTCCGGATAGGAGACGAAGATCGGAAAGAGCAGCTCGCCCTTGTAAAAAGCGAGAACGGGCCGGTCATTGGCGATGAGCTCGGAACAGAGCGAGAGGAGGAACAGCGCGAGGAAGATCCAGAACGACCATAGGCCGCGGCGGTTGGCCTGGAAGTTCTCGAGCCGGCGCTCATCGAGCGGCGTGAGATGGAGCCCCAGGAAGGAGCGGGGGGCGTCGAGCGCGGGCGCGTCGGTCATGGGCGCTTAGACCTCGCGGGTTTCAAAGTCGATGCGCGGATCGACCCAGGTGTAGACGAGGTCGGAGATCAGATTCACGACGAGCGAGAGCATCGCGAAGATATAGAGATTGGCGAAGACGACCGGATAGTCGCGGTTGACGATCGCTTCGAAGGACAGCAGGCCGAGCCCGTCGATCGTGAAGATCGTCTCGATCAGGACGGAGCCGGTGAAGAAGGCGTGCACGAAGGCGCCCGGAAAGCCGGCGATGACGATCAGCATCGCGTTGCGGAACACATGGCCGTAGAGCACGCGCCGTTCCGAGAGGCCTTTCATGCGCGCCGTCTGCACATATTGCTTGCGGATCTCGTCGAGAAAGGAGTTCTTGGTCAGCATGGTCTGCGTCGCGAAGGCGCCGAGCGTCATCGCGAGGACGGGCAGCGTGATGTGCCACAGATAGTCGCCGATCTTGCCCGGCAGCGAGAGCTCGGCGAAATTCTCGGAGGTGAGCCCGCGCAGCGGAAAGATCTGCCAGAACGAGCCGCCGCAAAAAAGCACGATCAGCAGCATCGCGAAGAGAAAGCTCGGAACGGCGTTGCCGATGACGATGAGGTTCGAGGTCCAGGTGTCGAATTTCGTGCCGTCGCGCACAGCCTTGGCGATGCCGAGCGGGATGGAGATCAGGTAGGAGATCAGCGTCATCCAAAGGCCGAGCGACATGGAGACGGGAAGCCTCTCGCCGATGAGCTTGATGACCTTCTCGTCGCGAAAATAGCTGCGGCCGAAGTCGAACATCGCGTAGTTCTTGACCATCAGCAGGAAGCGTTCCCAGGCGGGCTTGTCGAAGCCGAACTGCTTCTCGAGCTCGGCGACGAATTTGGGATCGAGCCCCTGCGCGCCGCGATATTTCGAGGAGGCGTCGGCGGCTCCGATGCTCGCCTGTGTGCCTTGGCTTTGCCCGACCTCGCTGCCGCCTCCCGAGAAGCGCGAGGTCGCGCCGACGTCGAAGCCCTGAAGCTGCGCGATGATGCGCTCGACGGGCCCACCCGGCGCGAATTGGATGATCGTGAAGGAGATGATCATGATCCCGAGGATCGTCGGGATCATCAGCAGCACACGCCGCAGGATGTAGGCTGCCATTGATCAGCGCACCGGAAAGTTGATCTTCTTGGCTTTTTCGGCGTCCCACCACCAGGTCGAGACGACGCCCGGATCGAAGCGCGGCGGCGTCTGCGGTCGGCCAAAGGCGTCCCAGAAGACTAGTCGGTGCACCGGATTATACCAGTGAAACACGCGATAGAAACCGGCGCGCAGCACGCGGTCAAGAGCGTGGCAGGTGGTCTCGAGCTCCTCGCGCGTGTCGGCGACCATCGCTTTCTCGATCAGCGCGTCGGCGACAGGATCGGCCATGCCCGCGAGGTTTCGCGCGCCAGTTACATTGGCGGTCTTCGAGCTGAAATAATTATGCAGCTCCTCGCCGGGCGACCAGCCCATCGTCAAATTGTCGACCATGATGTCGAAATCGAAGTCGTCGAGCCGCTGCTTGAACTGCGCGGCATCGACGACGCGCAACCGCGCGTTGACGCCGAGCAGCCTCAAATTCTTAATGAAGGGCTGCGTGTGGCGCTCGAGCAGGCTGGAGAAGTCGAGGAATTCGAATTCCAGCGGCTTGCCGTCGGGGAGCAGCAGCGCATTGTCCTTGCGCCGGCAACCCGCCGCGGCGAAGAGGTCGGCGGCGCGTTTCAACAGTGCGCGATCTTGGCCCGAGCCGTCGGAAACGGGCGACAACGGCGGCTCGCCGAAAACCCTTTCCGGCAATTTGTCACGGAACGGCTCGAGCAGCGCCTTCTCGGCGTCGGACGGCATTCCCTTGGCGGCGCAGGGGGAATTTTCGAAGTAGGACGAGATGCGCTTATAGGCGTCATACATCAGGTTGCGGCTGGTCCATTCGAAATCGAAGCACAGCCCGATCGCCTCGCGCACGCGTGGATCGGCGAAGACCTTGCGCCGTGTGTTGAACACCCACCCCTGGATGCCCGGAATGTTGGCGTTGGGGATCTCGACGCGCTTGACGCGGCCCTCCTTGAACGCCGGAAAGTCGTAGCCCGTCGACCAGACGCGCGCGATGTTCTCCTCGCGCTCGCTGAAGGCGCCGGCCTTGAAAGCCTCGAACGCGACCTGGCTGTCGCCGAAATATTCGAAACGGACCACGTCGAAATTCGACTGTCCGACGTTGACCGGCAGATCCTTGCCCCAATAATCGGGCACGCGCCTATAGGCGATGAATCGCCCCTGCTCGAGCTGGTCGATCTTGTAGGCGCTCGAACCCAGCGGCGGCTCGAGCGTCGTCCCCTCGAAATCACGCTTCGCGTAATAGGCCTTCGAGAAGATCGGCTGACCGGCGGCGAAAAGCGGCAGGTCGCGCGGGCGTCCCGGCGCGAAGCTCAAGACGAGCACATCGTCGGCCTCGGCCTCGGCGCTCTTCAGATCGCGGAGCGTCTGGGCGATGACCGGGTGGCCCTTGCTGCGCAAAATGTTGAGCGAGAAGGCGGCGTCATGGGCGGTGAGCTTCGAGCCGTCGTGAAAGCGCGCCTCGGGCCGCAGCGTGAAGCGATAGGTGAGCTTGTCGGGGGAGATGCGCACGGATTTTGCGACGAGCCCGTAAAGCGCGTCGCGTTCGTCGAGGCTTCCCACCATCAGGCTGTCGAAGATCAGAGAGAGGCCCTGCGCCGCATTGCCACGCAGCACATAGCCGTTCAGCGTGTCGAAAGTCGGCGACGGCGGCGACTGGATCAATGTGCCGCCCTTAGGCGCGTTCACATTGACGTAGCCGAAATGCTTGAAGTCGGCCGCCTCGGCCAGCTCGCCGAAGGTCGAGAGCCCGTGGCTTTCCTTTTCGCCCTCCGCCGCCGCGGCGAGGAGCCGGCGCGGAACGCCGCAAAGAGCGAGGCTCGCGGCGCCGCCTTGCAGCAGGCCTCTGCGGGAAAGGGGTGGGAGGAGGCGCAGCTCTTTCACGTCAGGACCTCGAAGCATATCGGAAAGACCGCGCGGGGAGCTCGCGCGGTCGCGATGAATGAGTGCCGATTATGTCGGAATTAGGCGGCGCCGCCAAATACTTAGCGCGCTTTCCGCGCGAACGGAAACGTTCGTGCGACAAGAAATCGCGCCAGATCAAAAAGCTGGAGCGAGTTCTGATCGCAAAAGTTTATCAACTGGAACGGGCGACCGCCAGACGGGATCGCCAGGGCTTGCTCGAATCGGTCCGGCGGCCGCCTTTGGGCGGACTCGCGCGGCCGCAGAAAACCTATGAGATCATGGGCTCTTGAGCGCGCTTCGCGCGCCAGCCGCTTCCTGGGGCGGCCCTCGATGCAGGGCGCTCAGGACGTGAGCCTGGCGAGCGACACCGCCTGCGCCAGCGCTAGCAGCCAAGCGCCGGTCAAGATGTTTTGCGAGAGCTCCCGCGCCTGCGCTCGACAGACGGCGCTGCCGCTCTTGACGAAGTGGACGATCCCGCAGGCGAGGAACGCGACGACGAAGATCATTACGAGGCTGGTCATGGCTGAACTCCTGGCGCGCGACGTCCCTTCCGATGCTGCATAGGCAAAGCTCGTGCCGCACTGCCGTAAGCGCCGAATTCTTTATGAATCATACCCGGCGCAGCGGCAGAACTATGGCGCGCGGCCGGCGGACGCAAGAAAAATGCTGCACTGCGACAATTCGCCCGACGCCGGCGCGCGGGGACGTCGCAAAGCGGACAAGCGCTGGAGAGTTTCGGCCGCCAGCCGCGCGTCATGCGCGAGCGAGGTAATGTGTGCGCGTCAGAGCAGTGCCGCGGCGAGGGCCTGGAAGGCGCGGGCGCGATGCGAGAGCGCCCGGGAGCCGTCGCCGGGCATCGCGTGCTTTTCCGCCGACATCATCTCCCCAAAAGTCTTGGTCAGACCGTCGGGCAAGAAGATCGGGTCGTAGCCGAAACCCTTGGTCCCGCGCGGCGGGAAGACGAGGTCGCCGTCGACGCGACCCTCGAATTCCTCCACATGGCCGTCTGGCCAGACAACCGCCAGCGCGCAGAGGAAATGCGCGCGGAAGGGCGGCGTCGCGCCGCGCTCCTTGAGCTCGCGCTCGACGCGCGCCATCGCCGCGCGAAAATCGCGTTCCGGGCCGGCCCAGCGCGCCGAGTAGACGCCCGGCGCGCCGTCGAGCGCTTCGACGCAGAGCCCGGAATTGTCGGCGAAGGCGGGAAGGCTCGAGGCCAGCGCGGCGGCGCGCGCCTTGAGCAGAGCATTGCCGGCGAAAGTCGGCTCGGTCTCCTCGGGCTCGGGCAGGCCGAGCTCGCCCACGGACACCGTCTCCACGCCATGCGGCGCGAGAAGCTGGCGCAGCTCCCACAGCTTGCCGGGATTGTGCGACGCGACGACGAGGCGGCCTTCGAGCTTGCGCGCGCTCACACCAGCGTCGCCTTTTGCAGCGTCACGAGCTCCTCGACGCCCTTTTGCGCGAGCGCCAAGAGGCGCGACAGCTCATCCGTGGTGAAGACCGAACCTTCCGCCGTCGCCTGCACCTCGACGAGGCCGCCGGACCCCGTGATCACGAAATTTGCGTCCGTCTCGGCGATTGAATCTTCGGCGTAATCGAGATCGAGCACGGGCTTGCCCTCGAACATGCCGCAGGAGACCGCGGCGACGTGATCGCGCAGCGGCGAATCCTTGACGATCGAGCGCGCGCGCATCCATTCGAAACAGTCGCGTAGCGCGATCCAGGCGCCGGTGATCGACGCGGTGCGCGTGCCGCCGTCCGCCTGCAGCACGTCGCAGTCGACGACGATCTGGCGCTCGCCGAGCGCCGAGAGGTTGGTCACGGCGCGCAGCGACCGGCCGATCAGCCGCTGGATTTCCTGGGTGCGGCCGGAAGGCTTGCCGGAAGAGACTTCGCGGCGCGTGCGCGTGTGCGTCGCGCGCGGCAGCATCGCATATTCGGCCGTGACCCAGCCTCGGCCCTGGCCGCGAAGCCATTGCGGGGGCTTGTCTTCCAGCGACGCTGTGCAGAGCACATGCGTCGAGCCGAACTTGACGAGGCAGGAGCCTTCCGCATAGCGGGCGACGTTCCGCTCGAAGCTGACCGAACGCATCTCGTCGAGGGCGCGTTTGCTGGGACGCATGAGGGCTCCTGCCGCAGAAAAGCGGCTTGTAGTAACGCCAATCCGGGGGCAGGGGAAGCCGCGAAGCCTATCCTGCGACCTTCGCCGGATAGCCGGCCTCCCCAATAGCCCGGGCGATCGCGGCCGGATCGGCCGGCGAGGGCGTCACGGTCACCTTGCCGGTCGCAAGCTCCACATGCACTTGCGCACCGGGCTGCAGGCTCTGCACGGCTTTCGTCACATGCTTCGCGCAGTTCTGGCAGGACATTTTCTCCACGTCGAAGATCGTGCTCATGAATTTCTCCTCGAGGAATCTCGATTTCAGCACCGTTTGCGCGCCCGCGAAGCGGGTCATGCAGGGCGCGAGGATTGATGTCCCGATCGACCCGGCGGAGTAAGATTTCGGGGCGTTCGATCGGGCGTCAAGGTCGGGCGGCGCCCGTCGTCAGCCATACGTCGCATATTAAAACGCAAAACGCTCCTTTCTTCGGGGAAAGGAGCGTCAGCGAATGCGATCCCGTTATCCGACCAGACGTCCGCCCGTCACTTGGCGGCGCGGCGGCGGCGCTGCTGACCGAGGCCCATCTGCTTCGCCAGATTGGAGCGCGCTTTGGCGTAATTGGGCGCGACCATCGGGTAATCGGAGGGAAGACCCCATTTTTCGCGGTATTCCTCCGGCGAAAGTCCGTATTGCGTCCGGAGATGGCGCTTCAGCGACTTGAACTTCTTGCCGTCCTCGAGACAGATGATGTGATCGTTCGTCACCGATTTCTTAACGGCCACCGCGGGTTTAGGCGGTTCGGTAGGCGCGACGGCCACGCCGGAGCCCACGCGCATAAGCGCCGCATGGACGTCGTTGATGAGCTGAGGCAAGTCGCCGGTCGGCACGGAATTGTTGCTCACGTACGCGGAGACTATCTCAGCTGCGAGTTCGATGTTGTTGGTGGAGGTCATCGTGTCGCTCATTGCTCTCTCTTGCTCGCCCCTAAACACATGGCCCAATTGGCGCGCCGCGCTGGACATGCCGGAGTTCCGCAGAAGCGAAAAATGGCGGCCACGGATCGAGTCCTTCATTACATCAGAGTTCAGCTTTGGACAAGTATCAGACCCAAAAATTTTCTCCAGTCGACAAATTAATATTGGGAACTTCCTCACCTGAGGCTAGAGCTATCAAAAAGCCAGAAAAGAATCGCGACCGCTCCCCAGGGAATCCTGTTGCAATACCCCGCGGGCGCAATGCGCGACGGCCGTTCCCGCTTCCGCCTCGCGCCGACGCCTCAAGCTCAGCCTGCGACGCCGATTCGTTTGATTTCCCAACGTAATTCCACGCCGCTCGACGCTCTCACGCGGGCGCGCACCTCCTCGCCGAGGCCTTCTATGTCCGCGGCTGTCGCGGCGCCGCGGTTGATGAGGAAGTTGCAGTGCATTTCGCTGACCTGCGCGTCGCCGCGAACCAGCCCCCGGCAGCCGGCGGCGTCGATCAAGGCCCAAGCTTTGTGGCCCGGCGGATTGGCGAAGGTCGAGCCGCCCGTCTTTTCGCGAATCGGCTGCGAGGCTTCGCGCGCCGCGGTGATCCGCTCCATTTCGGCATGGATCGTTTCGCGGTCGCCGGGCCGTCCCTGGAACAGCGCGCGGGTGAAGATCAGGTCCGCGGGCGCGTCGCAATGGCGGTAGGAAAAGCCCATGTCCGCATTGCTGAAGCGGCGGCGCTCGCCCAAGCGGGTGACGCCCTGCGCCTCGATCAATGCGTCCTTGGTCTCGCCGCCATGCGCGCCCGCGTTCATGCGCAACGCGCCGCCGATCGCGCCGGGAATGCCGCGGTAGAAGGCGAGCCCGTCGATCCCCGCGTCAGCCGCGGCGCGCGCGAGCTTCACGTCGGGCGCGGCCGCGCCGACGCGCAGGCGATAGCCCTCTTCGACCTCGATCTCGCCGAAACCCTTTGCCGAGAGGCGAATCACCACGCCCGGCACGCCGCCGTCGCGCACGATCAGATTGGAGCCGAGGCCGATGACGGTGACCGGGATATCCCCCGACAGGCCGCCCAGAAACAGCGCCAGATCGTCCTCGTCGGCCGGCAGGAACAGAAGCTGAGCCGGCCCGCCGACGCGAAACCAAGTGAATGGCGCGAGCGGCTCGTTGACCGAGACGCGTCCGCGCAGGCCCGAAGGAATTTTTGCGCTGATGTCCGAAAAGCTCATGGACTTCCTGTCCCGCAAAGCTTGAAGGGAACAGTCCCATAGCCGCGAAAGCAAGAAAAGTCACAGGGCGAGCGGAGCGCGTCTACGCCTTCGCCTTTCGCTCGGCCCGGGGTAAACTCGGCTCTTCCGCCACCCCGAGGACGGCGCCGGCCCCATGAGCATCGTTCCCATTCGCTATGTCGAACCCGTCTTCCGCCCGCCGAGCGAAGCGGATTCGCTGATCCTGCCCGTCACCAATGGTTGCTCCTGGAACCGCTGCACATTCTGCGAGATGTATACCGCACCGCAGAAGCGCTTCCGGCCGCGCGACGAAGCGGAGGTGCTGGAAAGCATCCGCCGCTGCGGGGAAACTTTCGGCGATTCCGTCAAGCGCGTCTTCCTCGCCGACGGCGACGCGATGACGCTCTCGATTCGTCGCCTCGCGACCGTGCTCGAGGCGATCCGGCGCGAATTGCCGGGCGTTCGGCGCGTGTCGAGCTATTGCCTGCCGAGAAACGTCGCCAAGAAATCGGTCGAAGAGCTGCGCGAGCTCGCAAGCCTTGGCCTCGCGCTCGTCTATGTCGGCGCGGAATCCGGCGACGACGAAGTTTTGGCGCGCGTCAACAAGGGCGAGACTTTTGAAAGCTCGCGCGAGGCGCTGGAAAAACTGCAACAGGCGGGGATCAAGCGCTCGGTGATGATCCTCAACGGGCTCGGCGGCGAGATTCTATCGCGCCAGCACGCGGAAAACTCCGCGGCGCTGATGAACGCGGCGCAGCCGGAATTTTTGGCGACACTCACCGTGAGCTTCCCGCTGGGCGAGGCGCGCTTTCGCGAGAACTTCCCCGAGTGGGAGCCGCTCGGCGTCGTCGGGCTCATGCAGGAGATGGAGGCGCTTCTCTCGCGGCTCGAGCTGAAGCGCACGGTCTTTCGCAGCGATCACGCGTCGAACTGGCTGATCCTGAAAGGAACGCTTGGCGCGGACAAGGAGCGGCTCCTCACCGAATTGCGCGCGGCGATCGCCGCCCCCGAGGCTGCGCCGCTACGCCCGGCCTGGGCGCGGGGGTTGTAGGGCCCGAGGTTTTCGATCTCGGCGCTGATCGAAAGGACATGGGGCGAGCGGCGAGCGCATGCGCTCAAAATAGCTTATTATTTCAGTTGGTTGATCCTGTAGTGCTGTAATGGCGGTAAAGCCAGGTTTTTACGACTTGCGTCAGAACCCCATAGGCCACGAGCGTCGCGGCGAGAATGGGCCAATAGCTTGCCGGCAAGGGCGTGAACTTCAGCAACTGTCCGATTTCCGTGTAAGGCAACGCGACGCCGATCAAGCAGATGATCAAGGAGGCAGCCGTGAGCGTTGCGCTGGCGCGACTCTCCAAGAACGGAATCTTTTCCGTGCGGATCACATGGATGATCAGGGTTTGCGTCAGCAACGACTCGACGAACCAGCCGGTCTGGAAGAGCGATGGATTGTGCCAGCCGTCGAAAACGTAGAGCATGACGAAAAACGTGGTGTAATCAAAAATGGAGCTGATCGGCCCAATGAGCACCATGAACCTGAAAATGTTATCGATATTCCATTTCCGCGGCGCTGCGAGGAATTCTTGGTCAACGTTGTCGCTCGGGATGGTCGCTTGGGAGAAGTCGTAAAGCAGATTATTGGCGAGCACTTGCACGGGCAGCATCGGCAAAAACGGCAGCAGCAGGCTGGCGCCAAGCATGCTGAACATGCTGCCGAAGTTCGAACTCGCGCCCATCTTGATATATTTTATGATGTTTCCGAAAATCTTGCGTCCTTCCAGGACGCCCTGCTGGAGAACCAGCAAGCTTTTTTCGAGCAGAATGATGTCGGCGGACTCCTTCGCGATGTCGACAGCGCTGTCCACCGAGACGCCGACGTCCGCGGCCTTGAGCGCGAGGCTGTCGTTGACGCCGTCGCCGAGAAAGCCGACGACGTGTCCCGTTGAATGCAAAGCGGCGATGATGCGCGCTTTCTGTTCCGGCGCCACTTTGGCGAAAACGGTGACTGTTTCAACGAGCTCCGCCAATTCGCCGTCGGTCATGGCTTCAATCTCGGAGCCGAGCGCAATGCGATCGATCTCGAGACCGACGTCCCGACAGATTTTGCGCGTCACGATTTCATTGTCGCCCGTTAAAATCTTGACGGCTATTCCCAATCCCTTGAGCGATGTCAGGGCGGCCCCGGCGCTCTCCTTGGGCGGGTCTAGAAATGCGATGAAACCGAGCAGCGTCAGGCCGTTTTCGTCCGCCGCCGAGTAGCTCGCTCTGGAGCGGGCGATCTCTTTATAGGCGACCGCCATGACGCGAAGCCCATCCGCGCTGAGTTCTCGCGTTTTTTCCAGCGCCTGTTCCCGCAGCTTCGAGCCGAATTTGCGTGGCTGGCCGTCGAGTTCGCAGTGGGCGCAGGCCGCGACGAGCTCCTCGACGGCGCCCTTGCAAATGAGTAGGCGCTCGCCGGACGGGCAGCCCATCCAAGCTGCGATACGCTTGGACAGTCCCGGCCGCTTTGGCCTAGACTCGCCGCCCGTTTCGGGGTCGAGAATGACCGAAAGGCGCCGACGCGCGAAATCGAAGGGAATTTCATCGACGCATCGATAAGGATCGTACGGTCGGACATCCTCGTCTTTCTCGACATGCCGCACCACGGCCTCGTCGAGCAGGCTCTTCAAGCCGGATTGATGCCGACTATTGAGATAAGCGTATTCTAGGGTCCTTTCGCAGGGTTGGCCGCGAATATCGAGATGCAGGCTAAGCGCGATCTTGTTCTGCGTCAGCGTTCCTGTCTTGTCGGTGCAGAGCACGTCCATCGCGCCAAAATTTTGAATGGCGTTGAGGCGCTTTACGATCACGAGCTTCTTCGACATGGCGATCGCGCCTTTGGCGAGATTCACCGTGACGATCATCGGAAGCAATTCCGGCGTCAGCCCGACCGCGACGGCGAGCCCGAACAGGAGAGCCTGCGCCCAATCTCCTTTCGTCATTCCGTTGATCAGGAAAACCGCGGGAGCGAGGACGAGCATAAAGCGGATCATCAGCCCTATGAACCGGTTTACGCCCTTATCGAACTCGGTGAGCCGTCGTTGACCGGCGATTTCCTCCGCGAGCTGGCCGAAATAGGTGCGCGCGCCCGTGCGAACAATCACTCCGACGGTGAAGCCGCTGATGACGCTAGAGCCCATCAGCGCGAGGTTGGGCGCATCGAACGCATCCGCGACGACCTTCGCGGAAGGCTGCGCGCTTTTCTCGCAAGGCATGGATTCGCCGGTTAGCGCCGACTGATCGACATAGAGGTCTTTTGAGGAGAGAAGCCGCAAGTCCGCAGGGACCATGTCGCCTGCGGAAAGGCGCACAATGTCGCCGGAGACGAGCATCTCGCTCGCCAGCTCCTCAAACCCCGGGGCCGCGGCCGGTGTTTCGGCGGTCTCGTCTCTGCGACGCCGAACGCTCGTCGTGATCTTCACCATGGCGCGCAGCCGCGCTGCCGCGTCGTTGGATCGATGCTCCTGGATGAACGCCAGGAGAATGGCGAGCGCGACGATCACCAGGATGACGATGGCGGCGTTGAGATCGCCGAGGCCGTAGGAAACGACGGCGAGCGCCAGCAACAGCGCATTGAGCGGGTTGCTGGCGCGATCGATAAATTCCCTCAATGCGCTCGGCGCGCCATTTTGCGCGATGAGGTTTGGACCGTGTCTCGCCAGCCGCACAACAGCTTCCGCGGAATTCAAACCTTCAAGCGAGCTGCCGAGATGAGCCAGAACCTCGACTTCATCCATGCTGGCGACGGCTAGCAGGTCGCGCGAGAGAGCGGATTTGACGCCGCGCTCAGAGGAGCGGGCCGAGGCCCCAGCCTGCAGAAAGCGCAAAGGCGAATCCAGGGAAAAGCCGCTCATGGTCCTCGTGGGGTCTATTTTGCGACGCTCGAGCCGTTTTGGGCGCAGTTGAGCACAGGAAGCGATTTGCCGCCACAGCTGCGGCGGCGGCTCTATGAAGTCGACGGCCTGGTGATTTCGAGGAAGATCGGCGCGTTTTGCGGCGGCGGTCGCTGGGCCGGGTTGAAGGCGATCCCCGAGTCTCCACGCGGCCTCTTCAGGCTAAGCCGCGCCGAGTTGATGCCCATGCGCGTCAGCCCCCGCCAGACGGAAAGCAGCCGCGCCCTGACCATTCTGGATGCAGCCTTCGAACGATCGAGGCCGTCCGCATAGCCGATGAAGACCCTGGCCTTCGGAAACGCCGACAGTATTTGCGCGACGCTTTGCAATTGTCGATGCGAGGTCTGCTGCGGCGAAGTCCGGCCGACATCGAACCAGACCTGATCGAGGTTGAAGCGTGCGGCCCTCGTCGTTGGCGTTGGCTCGCTGCGAAGGAAGGCGAGCAGCGCCGCCTCGACGTCGCCTGACGGAGAGATTGCGCCGTTTGCGCCTGGCGAAGCGTTCGTCGTCTCGCCATCCGGCGGCGCCGGCGCGACCGGGCTCGCGCTCACCTGCGCGTCCCGCAGTCGCGACGCTGTAGAGGTCTCCTTTTGCGCCGTCGGCTCGGCCTGCTCTCGCGATTTTTCCTGCGGCGATCGCAGCCAGAAAAGCACTCCAACAAGCGTCGCCGCCACCGCGACCGCCGCTCCAAAAATTGCGCTTCGCGGGCTCAACATCGCCCCGATGGGAGAGCTCGCTCCCGTATGGGCGTGGAGATGGCGATGGTGAAGGTCTGGATAGTGCGGATGCGCGTGGGTCAGCGGATCATGGCGATGCCAATGCGAATGCGGTTCGACGCTCGGTCCGTCATGCTCGTGTTGATGGTGTGCGTCATGGACGTGGCTGTGTTCATGCTCGAGCGCCTCGTGAACATGCACGTGCTCGTGCCGTTCGGAAAGATGTATCCACAATCCAACGCCCATCAGGCAGGCCGAAACCACCAGCTTTGGCGTCAGCGGGTCGTGCAGCAACAGGATGGCCGTCGAGGCGCCGATAAACGGCGCAAGAGAAAAATAGGCGCCCGTTCGCGCCGTTCCCAAATGACGCAACGCGAGCACGAAGAGGACGAGGCTCACGCCGATGCCAAGAAAACCAATGATCCCCGCCCCGGCGACATAGGGTAAGGGCGGGGCCGCCGCCCCACGCTGGAAGGCGAGAGCGACGTTAACGGAACCCGCGGCCAATCCCTTGATCATGGCGATCATCACCGGATCCGAGGAAGAAAGTTTGCGGGTGACGTTATTGTCTATTCCCCAGGCGAGGCATGCGGCGGCAACGAGCATCGCCCCGAAATCCAAAACGATTCCGTTTCCTTCCCAAGAAATGATCACCGCGCCGGCGAGAATGGCCAGAGCGCCGAAAAGCAGACGCCGGTCGACGTTTTCGTGAAACCACAGCCAGGCGATCGCCATGGTGGCGAGACCTTCGAGGTTGAGGAGAAGCGATGCCGAGGCGGCCTCGGTTCTGGCGAGGCCGAGCATGAGGAGAAGCGGACCGAGCAGCCCCCCAAAGATGGTTATCGTGGCCAGCCAAGGGAGGTCCGAACGTCGAAGCGGGGCCTCCACGCCCGGCAGATCGATGGCTGCGCGCCCAACGTGGACAGCGGCAAGTCCGAGACCAGCGCCGAGATAAAGCAAACCCGCCAACATTTGCGGATCAATCTGACTGAGCAGCAGCTTTGAAAAAGGGGTCGAAGCCCCGAACAAAAAGGCCGATGCGAGCGCCAGCGGCACGCCCGGAAGGAGGTGAGAATGCTCGTTGTTTGGCATGGGGAAACGAATTTATACCGTTTGGCGCACCATGGCGCCGCCTTGCTCTCACCCCGCGCCCGGTCCGCCCGCCGCCAATTGCTCCGGCAGCGCATAGGCCCATTGGGTGATGTTGCCGGCGCCGAGGCACACGACGTAATCGCCGGGCGCGACGATCTCGCGGATCATCGCCGGCAGCACTTCCGGCGCGGGCAGTCCCGCGACGCGGCGATGGCCGTGCGCCTTGATCGCCGCGACGAGATGGTCGCGGTCGATCCCCTCGATCTTCTGCTCGCCCGCCGGATAGACGTCCGCGATGATCACCGCGTCGGCGTCGTTGAAGCAGGTGGAGAACTGCTCGAAGAGCGATTGCAGCCGCGTATAGCGGTGCGGCTGCATGACGGCGATGACCTTGCTCTTTGTGGAGGCGCGCGCGGCGCGCAGCACCGCGGCGATCTCGACCGGATGGTGGCCGTAGTCGTCGAACACCTGCACGCCGTTCCACTCGCCGGTCTTGGTGAAGCGCCGCTTCACGCCGCCAAAGCCCGCGAGCGCCTTGCGAATCGCATCGGGCGCGAGGCCGAGCTGATAGGCGACGGTGATCGCGGCGGTCGCGTTGAGCGCGTTGTGATGGCCCGGCATCGGCAGCATCATGTTCTCGAGATAGACGGCCTGCGAGCTCTTGCGATCGCGCAGCAGCACGTTGAATCGCGAGACGCCGCCTTCGAGACTGACGTCGAGCAGCCGCACGTCGGCCTGCGGGTTCTCGCCATAGGTGATGACGCGCCGGTCTTCGATCTTGCCGACAAGCTCCTGCACCGTCGGGTGATCGAGGCACATCACCGCGAAGCCGTAAAAGGGCAGGTTCTCGATGAGCTGGCGGAAGGCGTCCTTGATGGCGTCGAAGGTGTGGAAATGGTCGAGATGCTCGGGATCGATATTGGTGACGATCGCCACGTCCGCCGGGAGCTTCAAGAAGGTGCCGTCGCTCTCGTCGGCCTCGACGACCATCCAGTCGCCGCCGCCCAGTCGCGCGTTCGTGCCATAGGCGTTGATGATGCCGCCGTTGATGACGGTCGGATCGAGGCCGCCGGCGTCGAGCAGAGTTGCGACGATCGAGGTCGTCGTCGTCTTGCCATGCGTGCCGGCGATCGCGACGCATTGCTTGAGCCGCATCAGCTCGGCGAGCATTTCGGCGCGGCGCACGACCGGCAGGCGCTTTTCGCGCGCTGTGACCAACTCGGGATTGTCGCGCTTGATGGCGGTCGAGACGACGATGACGGCGGCGTCGCCGAGCGACCGCGCGTCATGCCCGATCGTCACCCGCGCGCCTTTTTCGACGAGCCGTTTCACATTGGCGTTCTCGGAGGCGTCCGACCCCTGGACGGTGTAGCCCTGATTGAGCAGCACCTCGGCGATGCCGGACATGCCGATCCCGCCGATGCCGATGAAATGAATGGGCCCGAGCTCGCGCGGCAGCTTCATCGCGGGTCTTGCTCCTTTGCTGCGCCTGCGGCGCTGAGGATGTAACTGCCCTCCCCGCAAGGGAGGAGGGAACGCGCCTTCTCGGGTCGCTCGGGTGGCCGCGCATCGATCTCTAAACGCCGATCGCGCGCTTGCGCGCTCAGGCACGGGCGACCCGCTGCGCCAGATCGGCGAGGCGCTCGGCCGCGTCGACGACGCCCGCGCTTTTCGCCTTTTGCGCGGCGACGCGCAACTCTCCCGGATTTTCGACGAGATGCGCGAGGCGGGAGGCGAGAAAGGCCGGCGTGAAGGCGTCCTGACGCACGATCTCGGCGCCGCCCACCCGGCTCAACACGGCGGCGTTGGCCGCCTGGTCCTGGTCGAGCGCATGCGGCAGCGGAACGAGGATCGCCGCCCGTCCGATCGCCGCAAGCTCGGAGACCGTCGAGGCGCCCGAGCGCGCGATCACGAGATGCGACGCGGCGATGCGCGCGGGGAGGTCATCGAAGAAGGGGGCGAGCGCGGCGTCGACGCCGGCGCCGCCGTAGGTCGCCGTAACGCGCGCGAGATCCTCGGCGCGGGTCTGTTGGGTCACGACGAGGCGCGCGCGCGTCGCCACAGGCAAGGACGCGATCGCCTCGGGAACGATGTCGGCCATGATGCGCGCGCCCTGCGAGCCGCCGGTCACGAGCAGGCGCAGCGCGCCGTCCTCCTCCGGATAGGGCGCCTGCGTCGCGGCGAGCGCCTTGGGGCGCAGGGGATTGCCGGTCAGCACGATCTTCTCGCGCAAGGCCGGCGGCGCATCGTCGAGCGGGAAGCCGACGGCAATGGCGGTGACGCGCGGCGCGAGAAAGCGGTTGGCCTTGCCCATCACGCCGTTCGCCTCGTGGACGATCGTCGGAATCCTGAGGAGCGAGGCGGCGAGCAGCGGCGGCACGGTCGGATAGCCGCCGAAGCCGATCACGACCCCAGGCCGAAGGCGGCGCAACAAGGCGAGGGAGGCGAAGAAGCCTTGGGCCAGCCGCGTCAGCGCCCGGATGCGCTCGAGGGGCGAGCCGCCGCGCGGCGTCGCCGAGGGAATCATATGAGTTCGCGCGGGCCGGAAAGGCGTCGCCGTAGCGGAGCGCCCGCTCCTCGGTGACGAGCTCGACCGGAACGCCGCGCGCCGCCAGCACATGCGCGAGCGCCTCGGCCGGAAACAGATGGCCGCCGGTGCCGCCGGCCGCGAGAAGCATGGGGGCTTTGGTCATAGAGCCGGGCTCGGCTCCGCGGCGCCCAGGGCGACCGAAGTCTTCGCGCTCGCATCCCGATCGGCCCTTCGGCGCCGCTTGCGGGTCACGGCGAGGAGAAAACCCATGCAGAGCGCAAGCGAGAGCAGAGACGAGCCGCCGTAGGAGACGAAGGGGAGGGTCATGCCCTTCGCCGGCATCAGCTGCAGGTTGACCATCATGTTGATCAGGCCCTGCAGGCCGAACAGCATGGCGAGGCCCGCGGTTGCGAAGCGGCAGAACGGATCCTCGTTGCGCGAGGCGAGCATCAGGCTGCGCACGACGATGAAGGCGAAGAGGGCCGCGAGCGCCATGCAGGTTAGAACGCCGAACTCCTCGCCGATGACGGCGAAGATGTAGTCCGTATGCGAGTCGGGAACCATCCGCTTGATCACGCCTTCGCCTGGCCCCTTGCCGAACCAGGACCCCGAGATGAAGCTCTCGAGGGCCGTCTCGCCCTGAAAATTCGTCGGCACGCCGGCCGTGACCGGCGGCGGCGGCTCGAGAAAAGTTTGGATGCGCGCATGCACGTGCGGCACGAACTTATAGGCGAGCAGCGCCGACGAAACGCCCAGCCCGCCGATGCCCGCGACCCAGAGCCAATGTAGTCCCGCCATGAAGAACAGGATCGCCCAGACGAGCGAAATCAGCATGGTCTGGCCGAAGTCGGGCTGCAGCACGAGCGGCCCTACAGCAAGCGGGAACAAGAAGAGCGCGATAATGTTGCCCGGAACGCCCTTGCGCTGCGCGCCTTCCGCGAAGGCCCAGGCGACCAGCACGACGAAGGTGGGCTTGAGGAACTCGGAAGGTTGGACGCCGAAGATCCAGCGCCGGGCGCCCTTCACCTCCTGGCCAAAGAATAAGGTCGCGACGACAAGCCCGATCGAGATGAGGAAGAGCACGAGCGCGGCGCGGCGGATATGGCGCGGCGAAAGCAGCGACACGCCGAACATGACGGCGATCGCCGGCAGCATCGTCGCGGCTTGCCGATTGACGAAGTAGAAGGTCGGAAGATGCAGACGCTCGGCCTCCGGCGGACCGCCCGCCATTGAGAATACGAGGCCTGCGATCATCAATATGCCGATCGCCGCGAGCAGCCAGCGATCCACCGTCCAGGCCCATTCGCCGATCGGCGAACGATGCGCGCGCGACATCATGGGACGTCTCCTTGATCGAGAGCGGCGAGTTTCTTGGCGATCTCGCGAAACCGATCGCCGCGGGCCTCATAATTGGCGAATTGATCGAAGGACGCGCAGGCCGGCGAGAGCAGCACGACCGGCTCGCGCGCCGCGCTCGCCTCCGCGTCGCTCGCCGCTCGCTCCGTCGCGATGGAGAGCGCGCCGCAGCGCTCGAAGGGGACAAAGCCCTCCAGCGTCTCGGCGAATTCCTCGGTCGCCTCGCCGATCAGATAGGCTTTGGCGACGCGCGGGAAGAAAGGACGCAGCGGCTCGATGCCGCCGTGCTTGGGCTTGCCGCCGAGAATCCAGAAGATTCCGGAGAACTCGGCGAGCGCCTGGGCCGTCGCCGCCGCATTGGTCGCCTTGCTGTCGTTGACGAAGAGCACGCGGCCCATATTCGCGACGCTCTCCAGGCGATGCGGCAGGCCCGGAAAGCTCGCCAGTCCGCGAGCGATCTCCTCGTCGGTGAGGCCGAGCTCCCAGCAGGCGGCGGCGGCGAAGATCGCGTTCTGTCGGTTGAGCGCGCCCCTGAGGCCGCGCGCCTGCGGGAGGGAGCCGAGCGATTCCGTCTGGAGCTCGGGATCGCCGGCCGCGCGATAGAGGATCTCCTCGCCTTCCGCGTAAAAGCCCCAATCCAGGACGCGCTCCGCGGAGATGGGCGCGACCCGTCGGTCCTGCGCGGCGCGCGCGATCAGCTTCGCCCCGATCGCGTGGCAATAAGCGTCGTCCACGCCGACCAGCGCGATTTCAGCGTTGGCGGGGACGCGCTCCTTGAGCGCCGCATAGCGCTCCATCGAGCCATGCCTGTCGAGATGATCGGGAGAGAGATTGAGCAGAAGTCCGATCGTCGGCGCGAGAGAGGGCGCGAGATCGATCTGGAAGGAGGAGACTTCGACGATGTGGATGCGCTCATCGTCCGGCGGCGCAAGAGAGAGAATGGGCTGGCCCACGTCCCCGCCGAGCTCCGCCTCCCGGCCGGCCTCGCGCAGAATATGCGCGATGAGCGCGCTCGTCGTCGACTTGCCGTTCGTGCCGGTCACGGCGACGAAAGCGGCGGCCGGGGCGCGCGCCTCCCGCTCCCGGCAAAAGAGCTCGAGATCGCCGATGATCTCGACGCCGGCGGCCTGCGCCCGCTCGACCGTCCAATGCGGAACGGGATGGGTGAGGGCGGCGCCGGGGGTCAGGATCAACCCGTCGAAGCGGCGCCAATCCGCGACGGAAAGATCCGCGACATTCATTCCCTCGGCGATCGCTCGGGAGCGCGCGTCCTCGGCGTCGTCCCAGGCCGTGACGGAAGCGCCGCCCGCTGTCAACGCGCGCGCGGTCGCGAGGCCCGTGACGCCGAGTCCGAAAAGCGCGACCTGTCTATCGCGGAAGCTCTCGATCGGGGTCATCGGCTCACCTCAGCTTCAGGGTTGAAAGGCCGATGAGCGCCAGCACGAAGGCGATGATCCAAAAGCGGATCACGATCTGCGGCTCCTTCCAGCCCTTCTGCTCAAAATGGTGATGGATCGGCGCCATGAGGAAGATGCGCTTCCCGGTCATCTTGAAATAGGCGACCTGCGTGATGACCGAGACGCCCTCGAGCACGAACAGCCCGCCGACGATCGGCAGTAGAAACTCCTGCTTCACGGCCACCGCAATCGCGCCGATGAGGCCGCCGAGCGCGAGCGACCCCGTATCCCCCATGAAGATCTGCGCTGGCGGCGCGTTGAACCACAGGAAGCCGAGGCCCGCGCCGATCATCGCCGCGCAGACGATCGTTAGCTCGCCGACGCCCGCGACATGGTTGATGCCGAGATAGGAGGAGAACACGCTGTTGCCGACGAGGTAGGCGACGATCGCGAAAGTCCCGGCGGCGATCATCGCCGGCACGATCGCCAGTCCGTCGAGGCCGTCGGTGAGATTGACGCAATTGCCCGCCGCGACGATGACGAAGCCGCCGAAGATCGGGAACAGCCAGCCGACGTCGAAGAGATAGCCCTTCATGATCGGGATGGCGACCTTGTGCATGTCGTCGCCGCCGGCGCGCATCATCAGATAACAGGCGCCGATGCCGATCGCGAATTCGAAGCCGAGCCGCAACCAGCCGGAGAAACCAAAATGCGACTGCTTCGTGACTTTGAGATAGTCGTCGTAAAAGCCGATCGAGCCGAAGGCCACGGTGACGTAAAGCACGATCCAGGTGTAGGGATTCTTCAGATTGGCCCAAACAAGCGTGGCCGCGACGAGCCCGGAGAGAATCATCAGGCCTCCCATCGTGGGCGTGCCTTTCTTCGTCAGGAGATGCGAGGCGGGACCGTCCGCGCGGATCGGCTGCCCCTTCCCCTGCTTGACGCGCAGGGCGTTGATCACCTGCGGCCCGAAGAAGAACACGAAGAAGAGCGCGGTCGCCGCCGCGCAGGCGGCGCGGAAGGTGATGTAGCGAAAGACGTTGAAGGGCGTGAAGAAGTGGGAATATTCCGCAAGCAACGACAACATGGTCAGAGTCCTTCGTGCAGCGGCGCTGCTGCGGTGGCCTTGGCGCGCAGGCGTTGCGCCAGCGAACCCATGCGCATCGCGTTCGATCCCTTGAGCATGACCACGTCTCCGTCGCGCAACGCCGCGAGAAACGGCTCCTCGAGCTCGGCTGCGTTTCTGCGATGGGCTCCCTGCATGGCGTCGGGGACGGCATAGAAGGCGCTCGCCGCCTGCGGTCCTGCGGTGAACAGCAGATCGACGCCGGCGCGCCTGAAGTCGTCGGCGAGATCGGCGTGCATCTCGCCCGAACGCGGGCCGAGCTCGAGCATGTCGCCGAGAACGGCGATGCGCCGGCCCCTTGGACCCGGCTTCGCGTCGGCGAGCAGCGCCAGAGCCGCGCGCACGGAGGCGGGATTGGCGTTGTAGCTCTCGTCGATCAAGGTGATCTCGCCCGTTTCGATGGCGATTTTTTCCTGCCCGCCGCGGCCCTTGGAAGCCTGGAAGCCCTCGAGCTTGGCGGCGGCCGCATCGAGATCGACTCCGAAGACATAGGCGATGAGCAGGACGGCCAAAGCGTTGACCGCGAGATGCTCGCCCGGCGCGCCGATGCGAAACTGCAGGGAAAGACCGAGAATCTCTGCGGTTACGACGCCCTGGCCGTCCTGCGTTTCATAGGAGACGAGGCGCGCCTGCGCCTCGGGGCTTTTGCCGAAGGTGAAGACATGCGCGGCGCCGAGAGCGCGGGCCGCCTCGACGAGTTGTTCGAAGACCTCGTCGTCGCGATTCAATATGGCGACGCCGCCTTCGAGCAGGCCGCCGAAAATCTCCGCCTTGGCGTCGGCGATCGCCTCGACCGACGAGAAGTGTTCGAGATGCGCCGGCGCGACCTTGGTGATGACCGCGACATGCGGCTGAACGAGCTGCACGAGCGAGGCGATCTCGCCGGCATGGTTCATGCCGAGCTCGAAGACGCCGAAACGCGTGTCCGCCGGCATGCGCGACAGCGACAGGGGCACGCCCCATTGATTGTTGTAGGACGCGGCCGAAGCATGGGTCGGACCGAAATGCGAAAAGACCTCGCGCGCCATCTCTTTCGTCGAGGTCTTGCCGACCGAGCCGGTGATGGCGGCGACATAGGCGGCGGCGCGCGCCCGGCCCTGCGCGCCAAGGCTCTCGAGCGCTTGCTGCGTGTCCTTGACGATGTAGAGCAGCCCCGCGCCCGAAAGCCCCGCGGCGTGCGCCTCGTCGATGACCGCCGCCGCCGCCCCGCGCTCGAAGGCCTTCCGCACGAATTCGTGGCCGTCGCGTGATTCGCCCTGGATCGCGACGAACAGGTCGCCGGGCGCAAGGCTGCGCGTATCGATCGAGACGCCGCCGACGCGAAGCGGCAAGGCCCCGCCCAAAACGCGCGCGTTGAGCGCGCCGACAAGGGCAAGACCGCTCCAGAGCGCATCGTCCGTCACGCCACTTCCTCCCGGGTTAGACCGAGCGCCTTGGCGACGACGTCCTGATCCGAAAAAGGATAGGTCGTCTGGCCGACGATCTGGCCGGTTTCATGTCCCTTGCCGGCGACGACGAGGAGATCCCCCGCCCCCAATCCGGCGACGGCGCTTCTGATCGCGCTCTCGCGGTCGGCGATCTCGACCGCCTTGGCGGGATCGACCTCGCGCGCGCCCGCGAGAATGGCGGCCCGAATTGCTGCGGCGTCCTCGCTGCGCGGATTGTCGTCGGTGACGATGACCGCATCGGCGTCGCGGGCGGCGATCGCGCCCATTAGCGGTCGCTTGCCCTGGTCGCGGTCGCCGCCGCAGCCGAAGACGACGATGAGCCGCCCCTTGGTCAGCGGCCGAAGGACCTGCAGGACTTTCTCGAGCGCGTCGGGCTTATGCGCATAGTCGACGAAGATCGGCGCCCCGTCCTTCGCGCCGACCAGCTCGAGACGTCCGGGCGCGCCGCGTAGCCGCGACAGCGCCGGGAAGACCTGCGTCGGCGCGTCGCCCGAGGCGATGGCGAGACCCGCGGCGACCAGCGCATTGGCGGTCTGAAAGGCCCCCGCGAGCGGCAGGTCGAACTCGTATTCTTGGGCGCCATGGCGCAGGCGCAGCGTCGTCGCGAGCGTATGCGGCCGGCTTTCGAGCAGCGTGATCGCTTCGCCCTTCGCGCCGACCGTGAAGGGTTTCAGGCCGCGCGCGCGCAGGACCTCGAGGACGCGCGGCGCCGCGTCGCTGTCGGCGTCGACGACGACGGTTTGGCCGGGCTGCATCAGCGCCTCGAAGAGGCGCATCTTCGCCTGGAAATAGGCTTCGAGATCGGGGTGGTGGTCGAGATGGTCACGCGAGAAATTCGTGAAGGCGGCGAGCGTCGCTTTGACGCCGTCGAGCCGGCGCTGCTCGATGCCGAGCGACGACGCCTCCATCGCGAGATGGGTCACGCCGCGCCGCGCGCTGGCGTCAAGGATGTCATGCAGCTCGACGGGGCCGGGGGTCGTCAGCGCGCCATAGCGCGCGCCGCTCTTGTCGATGAGGCCGATCGTGCCGAGCGAGGCGGCTTCATGACCGAGCGCCTGCCAGATCTGGCGCAGGAAGGCGACGACGGAGGTCTTGCCGCTCGTGCCGGTCACGAGGGCGATCTCGCCGGGCTGGCGCGGGTGAAAGCGCGCCGCGGCGAGCGCGAGGGCGCGGCGCGCGTCGGGAACGAGAAGGATCGGCGCGGCGGAGGGCGTCATGCGCTGCGCGACGACGGCGACGGCGCCGCGCGCGCTCGCGTCCGCGAGGAAATCCAGACCGTCGCCCTTGTGGCCGGAAATGGCGAAAAAGAGAAATCCCGGCCCGACCGTGCGGCTGTCGGCGCTTAGCCCGGAAATCTCCAGGCCGCTGAGCTCGGGCGCGAGATCCGCGCCGGGCAGGAGCTCGTCCAGCCGCATCAATGCGCTCCGGCGCCGGTGGCGCTGGCGACGGCCGGCGTGAGGGAGCAGCTATAGCCTTGCTTGGCGAGCAGCGGGAACGGCGCCGTCGGATCGGGGCGCGGCGCGATTCCGAGAATTGGCGCGACGCGCTTGATGATCTCGCCGGTCACCTGGCCGGAGTTCCAGGCCGCGGTGGCCTCGCCGTGTGTTTCCGGCAGGCCCTGAGGCTCGTCCATCAGCGTGAGGAAGAGATATTTCGGCCTGTCCGCCGGCATCACCGCCATGAAGGTATTGAACAGCCTGTTCTTCACATAATGTCCGTGGATGACCTTCTCGGCCGTGCCGGTCTTGCCGCCGACGAAGAAGCCGGGGACGTTGACCTTCCGGGCCGTGCCGATTTCGGCGTTCAGTCTCATCAAACAGCGCATCGCCTCGCTGGTTTCCGGCTTGATGACCTGGGTCGCATTCTTCCTGGCCTCTTCCTCGCTGCGCTTCAAAAAGGTCGGGCTCATGAGATAGCCGCCGTTCACTAGGGCGGCCACGCCCATCATCGCCTGCATCGGGGCCACGGCGATGCCATGGCCGAAGGCGATCGTCGCCGTGCTCAGCTCGCTCCATCTCTTTCTCGGCCACATCGGCTCGGCGCTCTCGGGCAGCTCGGTGCGCATGCGCGTGAGCTGGCCCATCTTATACAGGAACGCCTTGTGCTTCTCGACCCCCTGGCCGAGCGCCATGCGCGCCGTGCCGATGTTCGAGGAATGCACGAAGACCTCGGGCACGGTGAGCATGGCGTGCGTCGCATGATAGTCGTGGATCGTCGCCCGCCCGAGATTGAGCTCGCTGCGCGCGTCCAGGCGCGAGGTCAAATTGACCTTGCCGGAATCGAGAGCCATCGCGATCGTCAGCGCCTTGAAGGTCGAGCCCATCTCATAGACGCCGACGTTGAGCCGATTGATCAAGTTGGCGTCGCGGACGTCCGGCGAGCCGTTGGGATCATAGTCCGGCAGCGAAGCCATGGCGATGATCTCGCCGGTGTTGACGTCCATGACCGCCGCGGCGCCCGCCTTGGCCTTGAAGTGCTCGACGCCCTTCCCGAGCTCGTCGCGCACGGCGTGCGTCGCCTTGAGGTCGAGCGACAGCGTGATCGGCTGCAGCGTCTGAGGCGTCAGCTCGAAGCCCAAGCCGTTCAGGTCGGCGAGCCCCTGACCGTCGACGTATTTCTCGAGGCCGGCGACGCCCTTGTTGTCGGTGTCAGCAAAGCCCAGCACATGCGCTGCGAGCGGCCCATTCGGATAGATACGCTTGTTCTCGGCAATGAGTTCGACGCCCGCGAGGCCCAAGTGGAAGACTTCGTCGCGCTGATGCGGGGTGACCTCGCGCTTGACCCAGACAAAGCCTTTGCGCGATCCGAGCCGGTCGCGAAGCTGCTTGGCGTTGACGGGCAGCGCCGCGGTGAGCAGCTCCGTCGCTTCGTCCTTGTCGCTCAAGCGCCGGGGCTCGGCGAAGACCGACATGGTCTTGACGTCGGTCGCCAGGATTTCGCCGTTGCGGTCGACAAGATCGGGGCGCGAGACCGCGACCGCCTCCGCCGCGGCGCGCCGCAGATTGGCGGGCTCGGGCTTCAGGCCCAGATAGGCGAGCCGGCCGCAAACCAGTCCGTAGAGACCCAAAAAGAGCAGCGCGACGAGGCGCATGCGCAGCGCGCTGGTGTCGAGGCTCGTCGAGAAGAGGCCGCGCACCATGCGGCCGAGCCGCATCCTACGGCTTTGCGTCTTGGGGGAAGGCGGCGGAGAGTCTTCGATCGCGAGCGTCATCTTGCGGGCGCCGTGGTTTTGGTCGAGGCGCCGCCCTTTGTCCGCGGCGTCGCCGGCGCTGCGGCCGGCTCGGCGGAGGGCGTGCTGGCGACGCCAAGTCCCAACAGGTCGATCTTGTCGCCGATCGCGTCGGCGTGCGGAAGGCGTTCGGGAAGTCCTGCAAAACTCTCGATCTGGGCGAGCTCGAGCGGCTCGAGGTCGAGATAGCGCTCGGAAAGCCTCTGGATGCGTTCCGGCCGCGTCAGAAAAGCCCATTCGGCGCGCAGCACGCCGATCCCGTCCTGCTCCGCTTTGATTTCGAGTTTCGTTTTGGCGATCTGCTCGGTGCGAAAGCTCGTCTCATATTTGACCGTATAGGCGTAGCCGGCTGAGCCGAGCAGCACGAGGACCGAGAGCAGGTTGAAGAGGCGCAGCATGACTAACCTCTCCCGCTGGCTAGCGCCGGCAGGCGGGCGCGCCGGGCCAGCGCTTCGTCGAAACCCCGGGCGGGCTCCGCCGTGCGGATCGCGACGCGGAGCTTGGCGGAGCGGGCCCGCGGATTGGCGTCGACCTCAGCCGGAAGCGGCGCTATGGGCTGGTGCCCTTCGAGCCGAAAGGTCGGAGGCTGCGGCGCGGGCTCGCCCGGCAGGCGGCGCGAGCGCGTCTCGCCCCGTCCCGAGCGCGCCGCCAGGAAGAGCTTGACCAGCCGGTCCTCGAGCGAATGGAAGGTGACGACGGCCAGGCGCCCCTCGGGCGCGAGCGCCCGCTCCGCGGCACAGAGGCCCTCGACGAGCTCGGCGAGCTCGTCGTTGATGGCGATGCGCAGCGCCTGAAAGCTTTTCGTCGCGGGGTGAATGTCGCTTTGGCGCGGGTGCGCGACGCGCGCGATGAGGCGCGCGAGCGGGCCCGTCGTAGTGAAAGGCTCCGCCTCGCGGTCATGGACGATCGCGCGGGCGATTCGCCGGGCGTCGCGCTCCTCGCCGAAGTAGTAGAAAATATCGGCGAGCCGTTCCGCGGAGGCCGTGTTGACGAGTTCCGCGGCGGTCGGACCCGCGCCGCCCATGCGCATGTCGAGCGGTCCGTCGTCGCGAAAGGAAAAACCGCGTTCCGGCTCGTCGAGCTGCATCGACGAGACGCCGATGTCGAAAACGGCGCCGTCGAGCGGCAGAAAAGCCTCGCGGGCGGCGATCGCTTCGAGCTGTGAAAAGCGCCCTTCGACGAGCTTGAGCCGGCCGCGGGCCTCCTCCACGAGCGCCGCGCCGCCGCGGACCGCCGCGGGATCGCGGTCGAGCGCGAGCACGCGCGCGCCTTCCGTCGCGAGCAGGGCGCGGCTGTAGCCGCCGGCGCCGAAGGTCGCGTCGAGATAGCGCCCGTCGGCGCGTGGGGAGAGCGCCGCGATCGCCTCGGCGAGCAGCACCGGAACGTGCCGGTCGGAGGGCGGGCGCGATGGCGTCATGATCCTTCTCCCGTGAGGCCGCCGCCGGCCCCCGAGGCGACGCGGCGCGACGGCGCGGCCGGAGCTCTTTTGCACGTTCGGGCTGTTCAAGGGTCGCCCCCGCGCGGGCTCGAGGATCGCAATCGGGCCGCCGGCGCGCGCTGCGGGCGTCCAAAGACATTAGGCGTCGTTAAGATTAAAGGCGAGTTTACACTGTGCGGGGAATTGGCGCGTTTTCGCCTCGCGCGGGGCCGGAAAGCTCATGGCCCCGCAGCCGCGAGGAGTTCGCGGCGGCGGGGCGCTCGAGCTTCTGAGCCTGTTCCCGAAAATATAAAGCGGTTCTTGCAATAGAACAGGCTCGATCAACGACATTGCGGACGCATTCGGCTCTAAGATATCCGAATGCGCTCGATCGAAATTCAGGCCCTCCCGTCGGGACGGCGCCGGCGGGCGAGAATCGCGCGCGCTCCCGCGGCGATGAGGCCGCCGAGGCTCACGAGCCCCTGGCCGAGGACCGGGCCCGGCGTCGGAGCGAAGGAGACGCCGCGAATGGAGATGTCGTCCGGCGCCGAATAGAGCGTCGTGAAGCTCTCGCCGGCGCCCGTCGTGGCGCTGAGCGTGTCGGTGATTTCGTAGAGATAGCTCGGCGACAATTCGTTCAAGCCGTAGCTCGTCGCGAAGAGCTCGACCTGGCCCCCGACAACCTTGCCGGTCAGGCCGAAGAGGCCGGTGACGCCGGGCGCCGTGGGGGTGTTGGCGTTGGCGTTGGCGTTGTTCTGCAGATTCAAGCCCTTGTAGAGGTCGTATTCAAGGCTCCACACGCCGGTGGTGGTGTTCAGAACCCACTTCTGCAGGCCGCCCTCGCCGAGCGCGGCTTTGTTGGCGTTGCCGTTCTTCGGCTGGCCGCTGTCGGCGACATAGAGCGTCGTCGAGTTGGCGAAGAAATATTCCTCGGGGCTGAGATAGACGAAGCTGCCGATGCGGGAGTTGTTGACCCCGTTGGCGGTAGCGGCCGTCAGATTGATCGAGCCGTTGTTGCCGCCGAGAGAAAGCGGCGAAGCAGGCGGGACGATGTGCGTGGTCACCAACCCCGCTGCCGAGGTCGGGAGGCCGCCGCCCGGCCCGGTGAGGCTGCTGACATTGGTGTAGTTCTGGTTTCCGCTTCCCGGAGGATTCTGGTCGCGCGAGACATAGAGCGTGCCTTTGTATTCGGTCACGAAGCGCGTGTCGGTCGAATTGTCGATCGTCGTGCCGGTCAATTGGCCGTCGCCCACCAGCTGGACGCCCTGCGTCGGATCGGTTTTGGACGAGCCCTGGCCCGAGACGTAGAAGGACGAGCCGTCGAAGGTATAGGCGCTGCGCGGGTTGTTCTGGTCCGCGAAGTTCAAGAGCGCCGTCGAGGTGTCGACGCTGCCGTTGGCTTTGATCGCGGCCACGACGCGCGGCACGACCGTGTAGCCGCCGGGAACGGGAACGCTCGTCGTCTGACCCAGCGCCGCCGTGCCATAGGTCGAGAGCGACGCGGAGTTGAAGGTCGCGGCGTTCACGCCATAGCCCATGATCGTCAGCAGATTGCCGTTGCCCGAGAGCTGCAGGAAGCCTTCGGAGGCCGAGCCATATTCGCCGGAAATCGCCCAATTGGCGCCGCTGGCGCTCTGCGGGAGCGTGAAGGTTCCAACCGAAGTCGCCGACGTTCCGCCGGCGCCGAGGCTGAATTCTTGCAGCGTCATGGGCGAGGCGCTGTCGAGCGTGCTTCCCGTGACCGTGTCGATGACGAGGTCGCCCGTCGTGAAGGAGGTGATGGTCGAGCCGGCGGCGGCAGGCGTCGCCGCCCCCAGCACGGCCAAAGCGAGAAGCGTGCGATTGATCGGCGAGACGGCGACGGACATGTGAGGGGCTCCAAGATTAAGACGCTGCAGCGGCGCAGACGGCCAAAAAACTTAACGACGCGTTAAGGCGCGCGAGCTAAGAGCCTGTGCCTAAATTACCGCTTCATTTGAGCGGTCGCTGCTTGTCTTGATGGTGTAGTTCCACTCGCCGTGAAAATGGTCGCGCTCGATGTTGAGGGCGGCCATTTGCTCATCGGAGACGGTTACGCCTTTCTGGTATTCGTTGGCGTCCAGTTCGCAATGAACCTTCAACCCGGTTTTCGTCGTTGTCGAGGAGATCATGTCGATGATCACCTGATAGGTGGCGAGCGGCGTGGCGCGCCAGTTCATGCTGATGAAGGAGAACAGCCGGTGCTCGATCTTGTTCCACTTGCTGGTCCCGGGCGGAAAATGATGGACCTCGATAGCGAGACCGAGTTCGTCGGCGAGGCGCTGGAGCATCAGCTTCCACAAGCGCACGCGTGAGCCATTCGATCCGCCGCCGTCCGCCGTGATGACGAGACGCGTTGCGCCAGGATAGCGCAGCCGCCCAATCTCGAGCCACCATCTTCTGATCGTCGCAACCGCAAACGCCGCGGTGTCGCAGCTCATGCCGACGCTCACCCAGCCTGCGTTGTCCGCGAGATCGTAAACGCCGTAGGGTGTCGCGCGCCCGAGCTCCTTGATCAGAAAATCATGAACGCGAACTTCCTCGGGCGAGCCCTTCGCGCGCCATTCGCGCCCATTGTTCTTGAAGTCGCCGACGAGCTCCTTCTTCTTGGCGTCGACCGAGATCACCGGCTCGTTGGCGGCGAGCGCGGCGCTCACCTTTTCATTGAGGTGCGCAAACTGCGCGTCTCGATCCTCGTGATCCGAGCCCTCGCGCGTCTTGCTGTTGGCTTGCAGGCTGTAGCCCAGCTCCTTAAGGATCTTCCCGACCATGCGATGGCTGACCTTATGCCCGAGCTTCCTCAGCTCGTCGGCCAGCCGGCGCAAGCTCTTGCAAGTCCAGCGCAAAGGCGACATCGGATCGCCGCGCTCGTCTGGCGCGATGAGGGCGAGCAGGTCGCGCACGAGCGTCGCATCTTTCTTCGTCGCGGCTTGCGGCCGGCGCCCGACCGTCGCACCCGGCCCACGGCCAAAGGCGGCGCTTGCGCCGAAAGCTCCTTTAGCCCGCGTCCAATCGTGGATGCCGCCATCCCGGTGATCCGCGACACCGCCGCGATCCCGCCACGACCGATTTCCTGCACCGTCGTCGCCGCGAACAACCGCCGGCGACGTTCGTCCAGATGCGGCGAAAGCGCTTCAAAGCGTCGCCGAATCAATCCCTCGTCGATCATGACGCTTCATACGATCGACGCCGCAAAATCGGAATCCCGTCGCCGCGCGTTTCGATTCAATTATTCCTGCACGGGCCCTAAGTGCGTTGGCAAAAGTGACGACAGAATGAAAACACGCGGGCTCACGTCGTGCGACGATCAAATTCTCCGAGAGTGTTGCAACGGCGCCACAGTGGCCGTAAGTCGCTAGTCCAGCTCGTGGACCTGCCCGTCGCGCAGCGTGACGCGGCGGTCGAGCTGCGCGGCGAGCTCGAGATTATGCGTCGCGACGAGGGCGGCGAGGCCGCTGCCGCGCGCGAGCGCCAGCAGCGTCGCGAACACATGATCGGCGGTGCGCGGATCGAGATTGCCGGTCGGCTCGTCGGCGAGCAGCACGGCCGGCGCGTTGGCGACGGCGCGGGCGATGGCGACGCGCTGCTGCTCGCCGCCGGAAAGCTCGCCCGGACGGTGCGTGGCGCGCGCGCCGATGCCCAGATAATCGAGGAGCTCCTGGGCCCGCGCGGTCGCCTCTTTGCGCGAATAGCCCGCGATCGTCTGGGGGAGCACGGCGTTCTCGAGCGCCGTGAACTCGGGCAGCAGATGGTGGAACTGATAGACGAAGCCGATCGAATTGCGCCGCAGCCGCGTGCGCGCATCGTCGCTCATCTGAGAGGTCGCTTTTCCGTCGACCCGCACTTCGCCGGAGTCCGCCTGCTCCAGGAGGCCGGCGATGTGGAGCAGCGTCGATTTGCCGGCGCCCGAAGGCGCGACGAGCGCCATGGTCTCCCCGGGATGAAGCGTGAGGCTCGCGCCGACCAGAATGTCGAGGCGCGCCTCGCCCTCGCGATAATGCCGGCAGAGGTCGATGAGCTCGAGCGCGGGACGGGTCATGCCGTTCACTCGCCGCGCAGCGCTTCGACGGGATCGAGCGACGCCGCCTTCCAGGCTGGATAGATCGAGGCGAGGATCGCCAGCGCGAAGGCCATGCCGATGACGAGCGCGACGCCGGCCGGCTCGACGATCGACGGTAGGCGCGAGAGAAAATAGAACTCCGCCGGAAACAGATTGGCGTGCATGAGCTTGTTGAGCAGCGCGCGGATGCTCTCGAGATTCTTGGCGAGCGCCAGGCCGAGCGCGAAGCCGAACACATCGCCCAGCAAGCCGATCGAGGCGCCGATGATCAGAAAAATGCGCAGCACCGCCCCGCGCGTCGCCCCCATCGTGCGCAGGATCGCGATGTCCTTCGTCTTGTCCTTGACCAGCATGGTGAGGCCCGAGACGATGTTGAAGGCGGCGACGACGACGATCAGCATCAATATGATGAAAAGAATGTTCTTCTCGACCTGCAAGGTGTCGAAGAAGGTCTTGTTGCGCTCGCGCCAATCGATGACGATGAGCGGCCGCGCCGTCGCTTGTCCCGCCGCGGTCGTGAAACTGTCGATCTTGTCCGGGTTCTCGACGAAAACCTCGATGACCGAGACCTCCTTGTCGCGGTTGAAGAAAGCCTGCGCCTCGGCAAGCGGCATGTAAAGGAACAGACTGTCGAACTCCGACATGCCGATCGAGAAGATCGCGACGACCGGATAGGCCTTGATGCGCGGCATCACGCCGAACGGCGTTTGCGCGCCCTTGGCGATGATGAGGCTCACCTTGTCGCCCACGCCGACGCCGAGCTGCTCGGCGAGACGCGCGCCGATCGCGACCCCGCCCGCCTTGTCGAAGCCGTCGAAAGTCCCGTCGCGCAGATTTCCGGCGACGCCCGGCAGGCGTTTGAGGTCTTCCTCGCGAATGCCGCGCGCGAGCACGCCCATCTGCTTGTCCTGCGAGGAGACGCCCGCGGGGCTCTCGACCAGGGGAGCGGCGAGCGTCACGCCAGGGATCGCGGCGAGCTGCTTCGTCGCCTCGGGCCAGTCGGTGAAGGGCGGCTCGGCCGTCTGCACGAAGGCGTGGCCGTTGACGCCCAGGATCTTGTCCATCAGCTCGCGATGGAAGCCGTTCATGACCGACATCACGACGATCAGCGTCGCGACGCCGAGCACGATGCCCAGAAAGGAAAAGAGCACGATGACCGAGACGAAGCCGTTCTGCCGTCTCGCGCGCAGATAGCGCAGCGCCACCATCCACTCGAAGGCGGAGAACATGCCGCCGCCCTTGGGGGCGGGGGAGGCGTCGCTCGCTCGGCTCACCCTTGCGCCGCCTTCACTGCGGCGACGACATGCGCCACCGCCGCCTCGGGAGAGAGGTTCTCGCGCTCGCCCGTGCGGCGGCGCTTCACCTCGACCTTGCCCTCGGCGAGGCCCTTGGGGCCGACGACGATCTGCCAAGGCAGGCCGATCAGATCGAGCGTGGCGAATTTCGCGCCGGGCCGCTCGTCGCGATCGTCATGGAGCACGTCGAGGCCGGCGTTCTCGAATTGCTGGGCCAGATCGGCGCAGACCTTGCCGGTCGCAGGGTCCCCCGCCTTCAGATCGGCGATCCCCACATGGAAGGGCGCGACCGTCTCCGGCCAGATGATCCCGTTGTCGTCGTGATTGGCCTCGATCAGCGCGGCGACGAGTCGCGAGGGGCCGATGCCGTAGGAACCCATCGAGAGCGTGACCTCCTTGCCGTCCGGGCCGCTGACGACGGCCCGCATCGGTTCGGAATATTTGGTCCCGAAGTAGAAAATATGGCCGACCTCGATCCCGCGCGCGGCGACCCGCCGCTCCTCGGGAATCGCGTGGTAGGCGGCCTCGTCGTGCATCTCGCTCGTCGCGGCGTAGAGCCCGGTCCACTGGTCGACGATCGCCGACAGCGCCTGCGCGTCGTCGAAGTCGACCTTGGCGCCGGGCGGCGCGAAACCGAGAAAATCCTTGTGGCAGAACACCTCGCTCTCGCCCGTGGAGGCGAGGATGATGAATTCGTGGGAGAGATTGCCGCCGATGGGGCCCGTCTCCGCCCGCATGGGGATCGCCGTCAGCCCCATGCGCGCAAAGGTGCGCAGATAGGCGACGAACATCTTGTTGTAGGCGTGGCGACCCGCCTCGGCGTCGAGATCGAAGGAATAGGCGTCCTTCATCAGGAACTCGCGCGCCCGCATGACGCCGAAGCGCGGGCGCACCTCGTCGCGGAACTTCCATTGGATGTGGAAGAGGTTGAGCGGCAGGTCCTTGTAGGAGCGAACATAGGCCCGCACGATCTCGGTGATCATCTCCTCATTCGTCGGCCCGTAGAGCATCTCGCGATCGTGGCGGTCGGCGATGCGCAGCATCTCCTTGCCATAGGCGTCGTAGCGCCCCGACTCCCGCCAGAGTTCCGCCGACTGGATCGTCGGCATCAGCACCTCGATCGCGCCGGCGCGCATCTGCTCCTCGCGGATGATCGCATTGATCTTGTTCAGGACCTTGAGCCCGAGCGGCAGCCACGCGTAGATCCCGGCCGATTCCTGCCGGATGAGCCCGGCGCGCAGCATCAGCCGGTGCGAGACGATCTCGGCCTCTTTCGGCGTTTCGCGCAGGATGGGCAGGAAGTAGCGGGAAAGACGCATGCGGGTCCTTTGGCGGGCGGCGAATCGGGCGGGCGGCGAGATCGCGCCAGTTCAAGCTTAGAAGGCCAGGAAAGGCAAGGGAGGCCCGGCCGCCGTCACGCTAGAGCGAGTTTGAGCAAAATGCGATAGACTTTTGCGGTCGGAACTCGCTCCAGCTTTTTGATCTGGCGCGGTTTCTTGCCGCTCGAAGGGTTCCGTTCGAGGGATGGGCACGCTGGCGCGCCCACTTCGCCGCACTTATCAGACTGCGTGACGGCGCGGTCATCCTAATGTCATCGTTCGCGCGGGAAAGTCGCGGGGATGATTGGAAGATCGCCCCCGAAGTCGGAGGCAATATGGAAGGGTCTGAAGAGTTGGGTCGGAGCGGGGCGGAAGGGGATGCATTCGCGATGGAGGCCGCCGCGCTTCCGGAGGCGCTCGCGCCAGAGGCGCGCGAGATCCTGCCGCACGGCCTTCGGGGCTGGCTCGGCGCGGCGCTCTCCGTCGCGCTCTTCGCCGGCGCGATGTATTTTCTCGGCCGCATCATCGTCAATATGCGCTTCGAGGAATTCATCGCCGCGCTCAAGGCGACCTCGGGGCGAAGGCTCCTCTTCGCCGCCGCGGCGGCCTTCGCCTCCTATGTCGCGCTCCTGGGTTACGACCTTCTGGCGTTGCACGTGCTCGACCGGCGCCCGCCGCTGCGCGTTACGGGCCTGGCCTCGCTCGCCGGCAACGCCTTTTCCTTCACGCTCGGCTTTCCGCTCCTGACGGGGGTCGCGACGCGCTACTGGATCTACTCCAAGGCGGGTCTCTCCGCGCGCGAGGTCGTGACGATCACGCTCTTTGCGACGCTCACCTTTTGGCTCGGCATGGCGGCGCTCGCCGCGCTCGGGCTCGTCTTCGGCGCGGTCTCGCTCGCGGAGATCGATCATCTGCCCTGGCTGGCCAATATCGGGGCGGGTCTGCTGCTTGGCCTTGGGCTCTGCGCCTACGGGGTCTTCGTCGCCGGCAAGCCGCGCGTGCTGAAGATCTTCGGCGGCTCGCTGCAAGTGCCCGGCCCGCGCGTGTTTCTGGCGCAGGTCGCGGTCGGGATCGCCGATTTCGGCGGCGCCGCGCTGACGATCTACGCGCTTTTGCCGCCCGAAACCCAGGCGGTGGGACCGTTGGCGCTCGCCGCGGTCTATATTGCGGCGGCGATCATGGGCGGGGCGAGCCATGCGCCGGGCGGGATCGGCGTGTTCGAGGCCTTCATGCTCGGCGTGCTGCACGCGCCCTCGCAGGAGTCGCTGCTCGCCGCGCTGCTGCTTTTCCGCATCATCTACTACATCGTGCCTTTCTCGATCGCGACGCTGCTCATCGCGAGGCGGGGCGGCAGCAACCGCTATACCGAGCTACGCGAGGTTTTTCGTCGGGTGCTGCGCGGGAAAGGCCCGTCATGAGGCTTGGTCCGTTCGGCAAGGGGGCGGTCGCGCCGCAAAGGGACGCCAAGCCCCTTCAGGAAGACGCGCCGCTGCGCGCGCTGATAGACACGCTGCCGGAGGCGATCTTCCTCATCGACATGGGCGAGCGCGTCGCCGCCGCCAACCCCGCCGCGCGCGCGCTGCTGCCGACGCTGCGCGAGGGCGAGCCGCTGGCGCGAAGCCTGCGCGCGCCCGATGTGCTGGACGCGCTCGGCCGGGTGCTCGAGAGCGGACGCGCCGAAAAGGCGTTGTGGATCGAGCGGCTGCCCGTCGAGTGCTGGTTCGAGGCGCTGATCGCGCCGCTTCGCGTCGAGGGATATGCGCCCGCCGCGGTCATCGCGCTGCGCGATCTGACCGAAGCGCGGCGCGTCGAGCGGATGCGCGCCGACTTCGTCGCCAACGCCAGTCACGAGCTGCGCACGCCGCTCGCCTCTCTGCTGGGCTTCGTCGAGACGCTGCAAGGTCCGGCGCGCGACGATCCCAAGGCGCGCGAGCGCTTCTTGGGGATCATGCGCGAGCAGACGCAACGCATGGCGCGGCTCGTCGACGATCTGTTGTCGCTGTCGCGCATCGAGCAGCATCTGCATCTGCGGCCCGACACGCCGGTGGATCTCACCATGCTCGTCGCCCACATTTGCGACACGCTCGCGCCGATGGCCGAGGATACCGGGCTTTCGCTCGACATCGACCTCGCGCCCAATGTGATCACGCCGGGCGATCGCGACGAGCTCGCGCGCGTTCTGGAGAATCTGATCGAGAACGCGATCAAATACGGCCGCCCCGACGGCGAGGACCAGGGAAGAGTCCGCGTCACGCTCGTCGCGACCGGTCGCGAGGCGACCTTTTCCGTGCAGGACAACGGCCCCGGCATCGCGGCCGAGCATATTCCGCGCCTGACCGAGCGTTTCTATCGCGTCGACGCGGGCAAGAGCCGCGCCAAAGGCGGAACGGGGCTCGGCCTCGCCATCGTCAAGCACATCGTGCTTCGCCATCGCGGCAAGCTCACGATCGACTCGGCGCCGGGCATGGGCGCGCTGTTTCGCGTGATCCTGCCCTGCCTGCGGCCGGACGCGGAAGCTTAACAATTTTGGTGAGCGAAGCGTTATCGCGTCCGAATTGAAAACCTTACTCTTTTCCATCGTCGCCATGAGGGGACGGTAACCAAAGCGCAACCTCCTTCGCGCATAGTCGCCCCGTCTCGCAAGCAAGGTGACGCGTCGTTGCGGCTTGGCGTTCAAACGCCAAGCCTGTGCGTATGGAGCAGAAGATTATGAAGTCGCGAGATACATTGGTGCGCCTGAAGCAGTTTCAGGTCGACGAGAAGCGTCGGCGGATCGCCCAACTGCAGCAGATGATCGCCGAATTCACGCGCATGACGAATGAGCTCGACCGCGAGATCGCGAACGAAGAGCAGCGCGCGAACATCAACGACCCCAACCATTTCGCCTACCCGACCTATGCCCGGGCGGCGCGGTCGCGGCGCGACAATCTCAATCATTCGCTGAGCGATCTGCGCGAGAAGCTCGGCGCCGCCGAGCGTCAGCTCGAAGAGGCCGCCGAGGAGCTCGTCAAGGCGAAGACCCAGGATGCGCGCGATCACGCCGCCGAGCGCATGGTCGACATCGTCGCCGAGCGCCACGCCGCCGAAAGAGGCGAGGGGATGCGCCGGGTCTGAAGGCGCCGGCGCGCCGCCCTATAGCGCGTGCAGCCGTCGCGCCTGCATCGTCGCGACGGCGAGCACGGCGATGCCGATCGCCTGATGCGCGAGGGCCAGCGAGATGTGCGGCCAGTTCGCCCAGTACCAGAGGCCTTCGACGAGCACGAGCGCCGCGACCCCCAGCGCGATCTGTCCCAGCACATGGCCGAAGAGGATCGCCGCGCCGCGCGCCGCCATGCCGCTTGCATTGGCCGCGGCGTCGAGCAGGTGCAGCAGGACGACCACGAAAATCACATAGGCCGTGGTCCGGTGCATGAACTGCACGGTCACTTCATTATTGACGAGATTGAGCCACCAGGGATCGAGCCGCAGCAGCGTCTCGAGCGAGGGCGCGAAGCCTCCCTCCATCAAAGGCCAGGTGTTGTCGATGCGCCCGGCGCGCAGCCCGGCGACGAGCGCGCCGAGGCCAAGCTGGAGGAAGACGAGGCCGAGGATGAGCTTCGAGACGAAGCGCAGCCGGCCCCTGCCCGAGTGGATGTGTGCGGGGCGCGGCTCGCCGAGCCCTCCGGCGACCCAGATGCAGGCGGAAAAGATCAGCGAGGCGATCAGGAGATGGATCGCGAGGCGCTCCTGCGCCACGTCGATGCGCTGGGAAAGCCCGGATTTGACCATCCACCAGCCGACGACCCCCTCCAGTCCGCCGAGCGCCAGAATAAACAGCAGCTTGCCTTTGTAACCCGGCGGAATGCGGCGCCGGAGCCAGAACCAGGCGAGCCCCCCGGCGAAGACGAGGCCGATGAGCCGGCCGAGCAGCCGATGCGCCCACTCCCAGGCATAGATCGCCTTGAAGCCATCGACGTCCATGTCCGGGAACATCTGGGAGAACTGCGGGATTTTCTTGTAGTCCTCGAAAGCCGCCTGCCACTCGGCGGCGGAGAGCGGCGGAATCACGCCCGTCACGGGCTTCCATTCGACGATCGAGAGCCCCGACTCGGTGAGCCGCGTCGCGCCGCCGACCAGCACCATCGCGAAGACGAGAGCCGCGACGAAATAGAGCCAGTTGCGCACCGCGATCGCGTTCTGCGGCGTCGGCCGGCGCGCGACGTCGGGGATTGGCTGAGGGAAGTGGAACACGTCGTCCATGTTGCGGGCTCTCGGGGCGGACGGGGGAAGAGGCGCTTCTCTTAGGATCGCCGTCGCGGCTTGTCCACAGGCCGGCCGGGGCGGGGAGGCTCATGCAGGCGAAACGCCCCGCGACCGCGTATCCTGTTGTTTGGCCTCAGCGGCGATTCGCCGGGGCGAGGGGACGGCATGGCGGTCGAAAAGCGCGAAGGGGCCTTTCTGACGATCGGCGAGGTCGCTGAGAAGCTCGACTTGCCGGCGCATGTTCTGCGCTTTTGGGAGACGCGCTTCGACGAGCTCGAGCCGATGAAGCGCGCGGGCGGAAGGCGCTACTACCGGCCGCGCGACGTGGCGCTCGCCACCGCGCTGCGCGCGCTGCTCTACGGCCAGGGCTATACGATCAAAGGCGTGCAGCGGCTCTTGCGCGAGCGCGGGGTCAATGCAGTCATCGAAAGCGCGCTTGCAGGCGGCGCGCCGCCGTTCTCGGAGGCGGGGGAGGAGGACGCGGAGCCCTTGAGCCCGCCACCGGCCGAGCGGCGCTCCGAGCCTTCGATAGAAACGGCGGCCGCCGCCGAACAGCCCGCCGCCGACGCGCCCAAGCTTCCCGCCGTGATTGCGCCGGCTCCAAACTTTGTGGGCGGCCTCGGCGACGAGGAGATCCGCGCGCTGCGCCTCGCGCTCGCCGACCTTGCCGAAGCGCGGCGGCTGTTGCTGTTGAGTAAAGGATGAAGCCTTCGTCCTTATTTATATGTCGGCGCTTTCAGAGCATTGCAGAAGAGCGCTTGAACTTGTCAAAACTCCTTGCATCTCCATGTTTGTGCGTTCTCTCAAAGAAAGAAGCCGATGACCCCCGCGACCAAGGGTTGCCAGATCGCATAAAGCGCGTTTTCGCCGCGAGAATTAATCGAAGAGAAAAGATAGAACCATGCGACAGGGGCCATCGCGCCTGCTGCTGTCGTCGCCAACCAAGGACCAAGCGAAAAGCTGCGACGCATAGCCAACGGTATGCCCATGGCGGTTATACCGGCGCCAATAGCGCCAGCGCCAGCCCAAGCTCCCAGCGATCGGATGAAATCGGCCCGCGAAGTCTCGATCGAGCGATACTGGTCGAGTTTCCGGCGTAGACATTCAATCACAGTCGGCGAGTTGGAAGTGTCTTCACCGCAGGATTGATCGAGTGGAACGGACTCGATCCGGCTGCCGTTCGGAAATTGGGGGCTCATTGAGACAGCAAAATTGACCGCAGAGGACCAGCCGATGAGGACCGAGACGAAGAGCGCCAATAAAGAGATCCGGAAATAAAAAGACCTCGAAATGCCGATGACGAGCGCCGCAGCAAAAAAAACCCCGAAAGCCCAGCCCGACACGGAGAGGCCCAGGAAGGCGATGTCGAGCCCATGTGCGCGGAGAAGCATCTTCCCGAGCAGTTCGGAAAGGGTCGGCGACGCTACGCCAGACACCAGACCAGCAAAGCCCATCAAAGCAGCCCTGCGTGCGTTGGCGGTCTGACCGCGGCTCGCGACGGCGGATGCAACCTCGGCGGCGATATTGCCCCGGGGTTCCAGGATGGTGACCGATTTTAGATAAGCAGGGATTTGAATTAGCGGCGTTTCATTCACCATCACGGGCAGAATGTTGCCGTCCGCGGCGCGCCACTTTTGTCGTGCAAATTCAAGTTCTGTAAGCGTGAATCGCCCTCTAAGGACAGACGATGGACTTATGAGGAAGATCAGATAGTCTGATTGCTCGATTGCTCGCTCGATTCGAGCATCATATTCGCCACCCTCAGGAAGATCGTCCCTATCGAGAAAAACATGATGGCCTCGATTGCGAAGAGCAAATGCAACTGGCTCGGCGATGCTCTTATCTTCCGATGCATATGATAGAAATATGCGCACCTACCCATCCTCAGCGCAACTGTATGGAACTGACTAATATACCCTATTTCGGGAGCCTCTTGCATAATTCTTCGAGCGAGTGATTTTGCCGCCGGCACGCGAGATGTCGGCTTCGTGGGGGCTCAGGCGGGGGCGGCGCGGAAGGCCGAGACCCGCAAGATTTGATCGGCGGCGAGGACGAGCACGCCGAACGTCAAGTGGCATTTGACCTTGATGGCGCCGCGCACGCGCACGAACCTGGCGCCGAACTCGTCCTTCATCCGGGCATTGACGCGTTCGGCCATGGTGCGGAAATCGAAGAGTCTGTCGTCCGGGTCCGGGACGCCGACGCGCCTCATGCGGGCGACCTCCTCGGCGCATTCGGTTTCGTGATTACGCCCTTGCGTCAGCCGAAATTTCGTGTGAGAACAAAAACAGAACATTCTGTTTTTGGGAGGGTTCGGCCATGGCGCGCAATAAGGTGCAATTCCAGAAAGGTCTCAGCGAGACCGAGTTCAACAAGGCCTACGGCAGCGAGGAGCAGTGTCACGCGGCGCTGGTCAACTGGCGCTGGCCGAACGGGTTCGAATGCCCCGATTGCGGCGGTAAGGCGCACTGTGTCGTGACGCGCGGGATGCGCCTGCTGTTCCAATGCGGCGCGTGCCGCAAGCAGACCTCGGTGCGCGCCGGGACCATCTTCGCCGCCAGCAAACTGCCGCTGCGCCTGTGGTTTTCCGCCATGTATCACCTCACGCAAACCAAGCAGGGCATCTCCAGCCTCGAGCTCGCGCGACGGCTCGGGATCACCCAGAACGCCGCCTGGAAGATGAAGCACAAGCTCGCGCAGGTCATGATCGAGCGCAACGCCACGAAACGCCTGAAGGGAAAGATCCAAATGGACGACGCCTATCTCGGCGGCGAGCGTTCCGGGCCTCCCGGGCGCGGCGCCGAAGGCAAGACGCCCTTCGTCGCCGCGGTCCAGACCACCGACGATGGCAAGCCGCATCAGATCATCTTGCGGCGGGTAAAGGCCTTCAGCAAGCATGCGCTGAAAAAGCTCGCCAGCACGGCGTTGACGCCGGGCGCCGAGGTCGTCTCCGACGGCTTGGCCTGCTTTTCCGCCGTCGTTGAGGCTGGTTGCTCGCACAAGGCGATAATCGCCGGGTCAGGCTCCAAGGCTGCAAGAGCCGCCGTCAAGAACCCCACGTTCAAGTGGGTCAACACGGCGCTTGGCAACATCAAGGCGGCGCTCCTCGGAACATACCGCGCCGTGCGAGAAAAGCACGCTGCCCGTTACCTCGCCGAGTTCGAGTATCGCTTCAATCGAAGATATGATCTCGGCCAGATGATCCCGCGTCTCGCCGCCGTCGCTCTCTCAACCGCCCCCATGCCCCACCGACTCCTCAAGCTGGCTGACCTTCAGGCGTAATCAGGTTCGGTTTTGGCTTCATGCTGCGAACGAAAATTGCGGTCGATCAGCGGCGCATGGCCGAGCGCCTTGCTGTGCCGGTCGATGATTTCGGCATCGTAGGCTGCGTCCATCGCCTCATAGAGATAGACGATGCGGGCGCTGGTCATGGTCATGAGGGGAATGGCGACCTGGCTGTCGTGCACGGAGGCCGAGGTCAGCACGCAGGAGACGGGGATTTGGCCGCAGGCGACGTCGAGATGCAGCTTGTAGCCGATCCATGTCTCCTTATAGCCCTTGCTGTTCTTCTTGCAGCCGACGTCGCAGGCGGTGGGCAGCTCGGCGAGCATTTTCGCAAGGCTTTGCGTGGCTTGCCGTTCGAGGCGCGACGGCTCCGGCTTTGGCCGCTCCTCGCCCTTTCTCGGGCGTCCGCGCCTTTTTGGCGGCTCGGCGGCGGGCGGCGGCGGATCGTCTTTCCCGTCTTTCTCGACGGGCTTCTCGCGCGCTTCGATCTCGGTGGCGTCGCGGGCGACGACGCCGACGACGCGCCCCTCGAGCGTGCGCTCGACCAGCGCCGCGTGCATTCTGCCCGGCAGATCGCCTTGCGCGAACTCGTTGAAAGCGCGAGAAAAGGTGGATTCGTGCGGAACCTGCGCACGCCGCTCCCACCCGCAGATTCTGCGCAGCGACTTGTCGGCCTGCAGGCGTTCGATCAAGGCGCTGGTGGTTGGAATGCCGAGCAGAGCCTTGGCGACGAAGCATCTGGCCAGGGCGCGGCGATCCTCGGGTGGGCGGCCCGGGCCTCGCGGCGGCTCTGGAACGAAGGCTTGGAGACCGATCACCTCGAGGATGGTGATGAGCCGCCCGAGCTGTTCGGTCATCGGCTCGACTTCCTCGCGAAGCCAAGGGAAAAGCGAGGCCTGTATGTGATTCCAGCGCGCCCACATGGCGTCGAGAGGATCGTCAGTCATGTGGTCCGTCGCCACGGCGCGTAGTTCGATTCGAAATCATAATCCAACAACTTTTAAATGAAAGCGCAATATTCTACACAATAATACTTGCAATCCACATGAGGAAGCCTATCTATATCGCCTCATCGCCCGCGCCAATCTCTAACAATTTTGCAAGAGGCTCTCGGGATTCGCCATTTGTCCATCTGATTCCGACTTAAGCTTACACCCCATTTGGCGAAAACGCCACGGCAAGCGCCTTTTTATATCCGTTTAGGCCCTCATTAACGGGGCGGCGGCGTCGCCGTCGTGGCGCAATCCGGAGCTTCGGGGAGGCAGCCTCAGGGCGAACCTCAATCGCATGCGAGCTTTCGCCTCCTTGTCGAAAGCTTAACCGCAGTCATGCGCGCCGCGTCCCGTTTGGGGAATTTCCGCACGAAGCCGAAACGAACCCCGTCCGAATCGAGAGTCTGCGATTCGCGCGGGTCGAGGGTGAAGAAAGGGTTGCGACCTCGCGGCGGCGCGACAACTCTTGCCTAGAGCTTAACCGACACTGTGCACGCAGTGTCTCGGTCCGGGATTTTCCGCACAGAGCGGCAACGAACCGGGACCGAATCGCGGGCGCGAGATTCGGGGCGGGCGGAAATGAAGAAAGGCTTGCGAGGCGCGCCGATAGTGAAGCTCGCAGCATGCCTTGCTTCTCTTGGCGGAGCGTTTTTGGCGAGTCGGACCGACCGCTCGCCAACGCTCGCCGCCGTGAGATGTAAGGCTTATCAGCGCTGTCGGCACGAGCTTTGTTAAGCAGGAAGCGGCGCGAACTTCTTGCGTCCCGGCGAATGACTCTGGCCTCAGCCCTCCCCGCCTGGCGCGAGCATCTTCTCCGGCCGCACGATCGCGTCGAACTCGGCCTCCGTCACCTTGCCGGAGGCGAGCGCTTCTTCCTTGAGGCTCGTGCCGTTCTTATGCGCGGCGCGCGCGATCTTGCTTGCCGAATCATAGCCGATTTTCGGCGCGAGCGCGGTGACGAGCATCAGCGAGCGCTCCAGGAAGCGCTTGATGTTGGCTTCGTCCGGCTCGAGCCCTTCGAGGCAGCGCAGGATGAAGCTGTCGATCCCGTCGGCGAGCAGCGCGACGGATTCGAGGAAGGCGAAGCCGATGACCGGTTTCATGACGTTCAGCTCGAGATGGCCCTGCGTCGCCGAAAACGTGATCGTCTGATGATTGCCGAAGACGCGGGCGCAAATCATCGTGATCGCCTCGACCTGCGTCGGGTTGACCTTGCCCGGCATGATCGACGAGCCCGGCTCGTTCTCGGGCAGGCGCAGCTCGGCGAAGCCGGCGCGGGGACCGCAACCCATCAAGCGGATGTCGCTCGCAATCTTGTAGAGGCCCGTCGCAAGCGCGTTGATCGCGCCATGCGCGAAGACGATCGCGTCATGCGCGGCGAGCGCCTCGAACTTGTTGGGCGCCGTCACGAAGGGCAGGTCCGTCTGCTTCGCGATGTTCGCCGCCACCTCCTCGGCGAAGCCCGGCGCTGTGTTGAGCCCCGTGCCGACCGCCGTGCCGCCCTGCGCGAGCTCCAGGAGATCCGGAAGCGTCTTCATGAGCCGCTCCGCCGCGTGTTGGGCCTGCGCGGCGTAGCCCGAGAATTCCTGGCCGAGCGTGACCGGCGTCGCGTCCTGCAAATGGGTGCGGCCGATCTTGACGATCTCGGCATAGGCCTTGGCCTTGGCGTCGAGCGCCTCACGCAGGCGCTGGACGGCCGGGATCAGCCGGCCCGAAAGCGCGAGCGCCGAGGCGATGTGGATCGCGGTCGGGAAGCAGTCGTTCGAGGATTGGCCGTAATTGACGTGGTCGTTGGGGTGCACGGGCGCCTTGGCGCCGAGCGGCGAGCCGAGCGTCTCATTGGCGCGGTTGGCGATGACCTCGTTGACGTTCATGTTCGACTGCGTGCCCGAGCCCGTCTGCCAGACGACGAGCGGGAAGTGCCGGTCGAGCTTGCCGGCGACGACCTCCTGCGCCGCCGCGACGATGGCTTGCGCGATCTTCTTGTCGACGAGGCCCTTGGAGGCGTTCACCTCGGCGGCGGCGCGCTTGATGCGGGCGAGCGCGTGGACGATCTCGATCGGCATGCGCTGGCCGCCGATCGGAAAATTCTCGACCGACCGCTGTGTCTGTGCGCCCCAATAGGCTGTGGAAGGAACTGCGATATCGCCAAAGGAGTCGCGCTCCATGCGGCTGTTTGCGCTCGTCATCTCGTTCTCGTCTCGCCAACGGGTGGATTGCGCCAAAAGGGCGCGCGCCGCCTCCTATGGGAGATTTTGCGCCGGGCGGCAATGCCGGGGGGCGGCCGCACCCGTGAGAGGCGTTGCGCGGGGGGCTTCGCGGAAGGGGCCAGGGGTCTGGGAGCGCCGGCTTGACGCTCAAATCCCAGAGAGCGATCACTTGCACTCGTGAATCCGGTCCCGCCGGATAAGACTGGACGGCTTGGCGTGACCTTGGACATCAGCTCTCTGGAAAGCGCGATCGGTCGACTCGAGGAGGGCCTCGCCCGCTACCTCAAGGACGTCTCGGATACGCAAATCCGAGACGGGCTAATTCAACGATTTGAATTCACCTATGAGCTCAGTCACAAGATGTTGAAGCGCTACCTCGAGGCGACCTCCGCCAATCCGAGCGAATATGACCAGATGGCGTTTCAGGACCTCATCCGCACGGGCAACGAGCGCGGGCTTCTGCTCGGCGATTGGCCGGCATGGCGGAAGCATCGTGATATGCGCGACGCCGTCAGCCACGCCTACAACGAAGGCAAGGCGTTGAGCGTGGTCGCCGGCGTCGAACCCTTCCTCGCGGAGGCCAAATATCTGCGCGACCAGCTGAAACGGCGCGGCCGTGAATAGCCAAGCGCCGAAGCGGCTCGACGTCCGTCCCGAGGAATGGGCGATCGTGAGCCGTATTTTGCGCTCTCTCGTTCCCGGCGGGGAGGTCTGGGCGTTCGGCTCGCGCGCCACTGGTTCCGCGAAACCCTATTCCGATCTCGATCTCGCGCTCATCGGCGAGACGCCGCTTCCGCTCGACACTCTTGCCGCGCTGCGCGAGGCCTTTTCAGAGAGCGATCTGCCGTGGAAGGTCGACCTCGTTGATTGGGCGACGACGAATGCGACCTTTCGCAAGCTCATCGAGGCGAGGAGAGTCGTCGTGCAGCAGGGCGGGTAGGCGTGCTCACAGCGTCCCGATCGGCGACGATCTGCGCCGCGACCGGTTGCGCCGCGGCAGCTCGTAGCCCAAGCTCAACGGCGCGGGACGCGGGCCTTTGACCCTTGCCGGAAACCTGGGGGCCGCCATGACTCGCATTCAGAACGTCGCCGGCACGGCTTTCGTCGTGGCCGAGTTCCGCGCCGAAGAGAACCTCAAGGAAAACCCTCTCTATCGCGACCCCGTCGTGAAGGTGTTTCTTGACGCGGAGTTCGAAGCGGGCGGCGGATCGCATTTTTGCGTCCTTCCCGCCGGTCAAGACCAATGTTTGGGTGCGAACGCGCTATCTCGACGACAGGCTCGACGCGCGGTTGCAGAGCGGTTTTCGACAGGTCGCGATTCTCGGCGCCGGCCTCGATACGCGAGCGCAAAGAAAGGCGAAACGCGGCGTCGCCTTTTTCGAGATCGACGACGGCGCGACGCTCGCGTTCAAGCGGAAGCGGCTGCGAGAGAACGGAATCGAGCCGGGCGTCGCTTATATTGCGGGCGATTACGTCGCGGAGGATCTCGTCGCGCTTCTTTCGGGCGCCGGCTTCGACTTTTCGTTTCCGACCCATTTCATCTGGGAAGGCAACACGATGTATCTGAGCCGCCCGGCGGTGGAGCGCGTGCTCGAAACCATCGCGCGAAATCTGCGGCGCTTTTCCATCTCCTTCGATTATATGGCGCCGCAGGTCATCGCGAATGAAACCGGCGATCCGGAGATCACCGCCGTCGTCGAGCGCTTCGCGGCGATGGGCGCGCCTTGGACCTATGGAATCAGCGACATCGAAAGCCTGGCCGAAAGCATCGGCGCGCGCGTTTCGGATCGCTTCACCCTCGCCGAGCTTCACCGGCTCTATTGGCGCGACAAAACGCCGGACTCGCGATTGTTCGACTATTACACGCTGTGCACGCTCGCGGCGGGGTGAGGCCGCGGCAGGATGACGCAGATCGCCGCTCAATCACAACTTGTGTACGCCTTGGCTTACATCTACTTGTTGAAGCGGGCTGCAGCTTACATCGACACGCGCAGGCGCGGCTTACCTAATAGACGTGTCCATCCGAAAGAGAAACAAAATGAGCAGCTCCAACACCCCCACCGGCGGCACTCTTGCCCGTATGAAGGGTCTTATTTGGGTGGCCGTCGCAGTCGGCGCGATTGTCACGCTCATCGCCCTCGCCCCGGTTATTTCGCACAACTTCTAGAGTCGCGGGCGACCGCGCGCCGCTCATCAGGGCGCAACGCGGGTCTTATCGCCAAGCCTTCTCGAGTGCTCCAGGGCATGCAACAAGACGCCGCGCAACGAGAGCTGCGCGGCGTTTGGCGTATTATTTCTCAGGTTGATCGAACGAGAGCGCGTTCACGCCAGTTTGCGAAGCCAAACCGCACGCCGCCCTGTCTGGCCTTGGGCAACCATGGGACGAGTAGCGCCCCGATCTTGAAGTGACGCATTTCTGACGTCGAAGCCGCCGGACACGGCAGGGATAGGGACGAGTTAATTTTGCGCTTGAAAATCAGTGAGATGGACGAGGGCATTCACTCGCCGGCATCTTGAGCTGCGAGCTCGACTTTCTGAACGCGAAACAAGAGACTAGCGCTTGCGCCCTCCGACGACCCGTCCGGCCCGAGGTTCTCACCCGTTTCTCAGGAACGATCCGTCACCTATGCTATATTATCCGGGTATTCAGCCGCGAATTACAGATGACGACATTGACTGACGAAACCGACATACTGATTTAAGCGGAACGCAGGCGCCGCACAGGCGCCGGAGTTGCCATCGCGATCGTGGTCGAAGCCTTTGGCTCGGCGCCGCGTCCGCTCGGCGCGCCGCCTAGCCCCGTCCGTGGCGAGGAGCTTACGCCGCCTTCGCGTCCTCCTCCATCATCTCTTTGAGCGCCTTGATCCCGGCGGCCAGCCAGAACTGCTTGCAGCTCGCCGACATGCCCGAGACTGCGCCAGCTTTCAATGCTGCGGTGGCAGTCGCGGTGAATGTGGTATGCTTTTTCATAGCGTTGCTTCCTTATCCAGGAATCAGCAATCCGAGCATATACAAGCTCAAGGCGAGCAACGCTGCTTCTTCTTTTTTAACATGGAGCGGGACATCCCCATGTCACACGCGGCCATCGATTCAGACGACGACTCACCCACGGATTCCGAACTGCTCAAATCTCAATCACAAACTTCTGATCTGGCGCTGTCGCGCGAACAAGTCGCGCGCTATTGTCGGCAACTCGTCTTGCCAGAACTTGGGTTTGCCGGCCAGCAGAAGCTGCTGCGCGGGCGGGTCTTGTGTGTCGGCACTGGCGGACTTGGCTCCCCGCTCGACCTGTATCTGGCGGCTGCCGGCATCGGTCACATCGGGATCGTGGATACCGACAACGTCGATTTCAGCAATCTGCAGCGCCAGGTGATTCACTTCACGCGGGATGTCGGAACGAGAAAAGTGAAATCCGCGGCCGCCAAGCTGCATGCGCTGAATCCTATGGTCGACGTCCTCTGCTATGACACGACGCTGACCGCGAAGAACGCAATGGAGATTTGCGCGCAATATGACGTGATCGTCGATGCATCGGATAACTTCGCCACGCGCTATATCACGAATGACGCCGGCGTGCTGTTGGGAAAGCCGGTGGTGTATGCCAGCATCTTCCGTTTCGAAGGCCAAGCTTCTGTCTTCGATGCGAAGAAGGGTCCGTGCTACCGCTGCCTCTATCCAGAACCCCCAGCGCCGCATGAGGCGCCCGGCGGCGCTGAGCTCGGCATCCTGGGCGTCGTGCCGGGATTTCTGGGCCTCGTCCAGGCCACCGAGGTAATGAAACTTCTCCTCGGCATCGGCGATCCGCTGATCGGCCGGCTGTTAACTTTCGATGCGTTGGAAATGCGCATGCGTGAAATGCATGTTCACAAGGATCCGGATTGTCTGGTCTGCGGGCATTCGCCATCCATACGCACGATGGAGGATTTAGAGCGGTTTTGCTCAAGGGTAAATAGCCCTGCGAAGGTGAACGAAATTGAACCCCGGGACGCTTTTGAACTATATGAGCGTGGACAGCCAGGACTTGTGTTCCTCGATGTGCGCGGAGAGCCCGAATGGAATATCTGCCGCATCGACGGCGCCAAGCACATTCCATTCGCAGAACTCGATCTCCGGCTCGCTGAGCTCGATCCGAAAGCCGAAACAATCGTTTATTGCCTGACCGGGGCCCGCAGCCGGAACGTGGTCGAACGTCTGCAGGCGATGGGTTTTTCCAATCCGAAGCTTCTCAAGGGCGGGTTGCGGGGCTGGGCTGCAAGCGTCGATCCGGACATGTGGATTTATTGAATGGGAAGCATGCAAATGGCGAACCCATCATTGGCTCGCGGAAAGACAGGAGCTCAAGGCGATGAAATTATCAACGCTGATATGTGCGGCAGCACGTGCTGGTGCAATCGACAGTCTGCTTGGCCGCGAATCGGGCAGTCATCTCGGCGGCCGCCTGTCTCAAGAATACTTACACCGAATTGGCGCAGGACTGTGAACACGCGCGACCGGGTGTAACCGTCGCACTCAACTTCGCCTCAGCCCACCTGCGCCGATGTGATCCACCTCAAGCCGTCTCGGAAGAACTCGAAGGCGAATGGTGCCGCCGGCTGAAGAGGCGGAAGGGCGTTTCGGCGCCGCCAAGCAGGAGGTTGACGGCGTCGAAACTGGGATCGAAAACATTATCGACCTTCGAGAGCGACTCGCGAACGGCACGGCGAGGCGAGGTATGACTCGCGGGAGGTCGCTCAAAAGCCCAGTCCGGCAAGTTGCCGAAGGATGTCATGAACGCGATTCCCAACAAAGTCGAACTCACCGAATTCGATCTGCAACGCTACGAGCGACAGATCCGCCTTCAAGGGTTTGGGAAGGAGGCGCAGCGCCGTCTCAAGTCTTCCTCCGTCTTCGTCTCTCGGGTTGGCGGGGTCGGTGGAACGGCCGCAATGAACCTCGTCCGCGCCGGAATCGGCAAGCTGGTATTGGCACACCCGAGTTCCACAGAGATAGAGCCTGAGTATCTTAACCGTTGCCAGTTGCTGTTTCCCGGCGATCTCGGGCGCTCCTTCGTCGACGTCTGGGCCGAGCGGTTGAAGAGCATCAATCCCGATGTCGAAATCGTAACGGTGAGAGACAGCGTCAATGAATCCAATGTCGCCGGGCTGGTGGCGCAGGCGGACCTGATCGTCGACGGCGCTCCGCTGTTCGAAGAGCGTTATTTGATGAATCGGGAAGCCGTGGCGCAGAGCAAACCGCTGTGCATGGGCGCCATGTTCGGCCTGGAGGGCTACGTCACGGCGATCGTGCCTGGCGAAACTCCTTGCCTTGCCTGCATCTATCCTGAAAAGCCTGCTTACTGGACCAACCATAAGGTGTTTCCGGTGATCGGTCCGGCTCCAGTCATCGTCGGCGCGACGGCGGCCATGGAGGCGATCAAGCTGCTGACCGGCTTTGGCACGCCGCTGAAAAACGTTCTCTGGTTCTTCGATCTTGAGACAAACGATTCAAGGCGCTTCCACGTCAAGCGAAAGTCCGGCTGCCCCGTTTGCGGTGGCCTTCGGGACCGTCAACACAAAGGAGACTAGAATCATGTCCACTATTTTTCTGGCGACACCACTGCGCCAGTACAACGCCAACCGGGCCCAGATCCGGCTAGACCTGAGGTCCGTGGTCGAGCTTGTTCCAGCTCTGGAGAAGGCCTGCCCAGGAATTGGAGCGCGCCTGTGCGATGAGACCGGCGCGATCAAGCGCTGTGTCAACGTCTTTTTGAACAATGAGAACCTTCGCGATCTCAATACCGACGAGATCGTCCTGTCGGAGCAAGACGAGATTCACGTCATTCCCGCCATGGCGGGCGGATGACACTACTCGTTCGCGCACTCAGGAGGCGGCGATAGGCGTCGCGCGGCGCTTAAATATAAGAATGCTTCACATCTTTCTGGACCCGGACAGTCGCAGGGTAGGCTTCTGAAGGACCAGGACATCATTCAGACCGGTTTCACATGCCGTCACGGCTTTTCGTTTCTGCGGCATTTACAGGAAGCTGCAGCGCCTGGCCCGGCTGAAGCCGGCGGAAGTCGAATCCCGGATTTGCAGCGACGATCTCTCGCCATCGGCTTCCATCGTGATAAAGCTTGAGCGCGATCCTCCAGGGCGAGTCGCCCTTGACGACGGTGTAATGCGCAGGCGACGTCGCCTTGGCCGCCAGAGCCTCCTTTGGCGTCGCCTCGGTCGTGGAGGCCTCCTGCGTCGACTGCTTGGCGGCAGCTTCCGTCCCCGGCGCCGCCTCTGTTTTGGGAGGGGAGGACGCGGCGGCGACCGCTTGCGGAGCAGGCATTTCCTCCACGACGTCGAAGTCGCCGTGCTTCATGCCCATCCAGCAGCTCCAGGGAACGTGGCCGACCTTGTCGGGCGTGAACTCAATGGTCTGGAGCCCCGGCTTCACGTCGAATTCGAGGTCGTAGCTCGGCACGACGATACGATGGTTGCAGGTGGTGACCTCCTTTCCGTTGATGACCCATTTCACGGGAACGCCCCGGACGAGGACAAAGTGGTTCGGCGTGTAGCCGGACTCGATCACGTCCATCTCTATGGTTTGAAACGCTGGCCGAGTCCTCGCCGCCGCTTGCTGGCCAGACGCCGCGCTCATTGACGTCTCTTGAACGAGCGCGGCGGGCGGCTGGGCGGCGCCCGCTTTCTTCAGCGCTAACATCACGGAGCGCAGATCGTAGCCCGCGCCCGTCAAGATCAACCCGCGATTGATCATGACCGCGCCGAGCACGACAACGATGGCGCCGGAGAGGCGCAACAATCTGTGCGTCAAGCTGCTCGAAATCAGCGTCGCCAGAACGCCGAAGCTCAACAACACGGGCAAAGTCCCGACGCCGAAGGCAAACAGCATCTTCGCGCCTTCGAGAGCGCTGCCGGTTCCCGCCGCCATCACGTACATCGCCTGCAGCGGCCCGCAGGCGATCATCAGCCCGTTCAAGCAGCCGATGAAAAACGGGCGATGCCGCGAGCGCGCCTCTTCGGCATAAATGAGACTTTGCAGCGGGGTAGGAAGCCCAAGGCGAAACCGGCGCAGCGGCGCGAACAGCCCCAACATGTTGAGACCGAAAACGATGAGAAAGGCGCCGGCGAGCACCCCGGCGACGCCGCGCAACAGGGGCGTGAAGGCGATGAAGCCGCCGAGCAGCCCGAAACTCGCGCCGATTAAAGTGTATGAAAGCGTTTTGCCTGCGCCATAGAGCGCATGCGAGAGATAGGCGCTTCGCCCCGCGCTGGCGTCCTCGGCCGTGTAGCTCAGGACGAAGCCCCCGCACATGCCGATGCAGTGGAATCCCGTCAGCAGCCCGAGCACGAAAATCAAGTCGAGGCTCAGGTGCTGGGTAATGTCGGGCTCACCACCCTTGCTGATCCATTCCGTGTCGAAGAAAATAATCAGCAAAATTCCGATCAGGCCGATCAGCAGGCCCGCGAATTTCTCCAGCGGACCACGCCGCCTCTTCGGGTTTTCCTGGTCATAGGTGCGATAGCCAGCGCGCTCGATCGTCGCGCGAATCGTCTCGAGATCGGTCAGCGCCGGATCGAAGGCGACCTTCACCGTTTCCGTCGGATAATCGGCTTTGACGCTTCGCACGCCGGCGAGCTTGCCGACCCCGACCTCGATGACGTGCTCGCAGCCATGGCAATGCATGCCGTGCGCATGCAAGATGACGTCGGAGTCACTCATCGCCGCGGCTCCAGCTCAGTATTTGGCGCCAAGATTTCTTGCTCCGTCGCGGCGTAGGCGCCGATCACGGAAAGCTCAGCCAGCTCTCTCAGCAGCTCTTGGTGACTCCGGCGCAAAATTTCCCGGTCGCGATCGCTGGCGGACGCCGTCTTGCCGCGAATGAGGCTGGCTTCGATCGACCCCGCCTGTTGCAAGGCGTCCAGCAGTCGATAGGCGCCGGCGCCGATCTCCAAAGAGTTCAACTCATGGCTACGGTCGCGGAAAGAATCGACATTGTTGTAGGCGAGCTGCCGATAAATTTGCAGCCGATGCGGAGGGGCTAGGCCTTGCCCCGCGTGGTTTTTCGGATCTCGAATTGCAGCGGCCAAGGCCCGTTGCAGTCGTCGAAAGCGCAGGAGCTCGTCAGCCATGGCAGAGCGCTCTATTGCTCTCACATTCCGCTTGAGGAACCTCGACCGAAAGGAGGTCCCCTGCGAGGGATACTTACTTATGAAGCGCACCGAGGAAAACTCGGCGATTCTTCGGTCGTCCTCGTTCAATGTGAGATTTGGTGATTGGGCGATCCCGGCCGCCCTCTCTGCGACCTTCATGGGGAGTGTTGCACCTCCTGATCAATCCACTGATAGGCTTCCCACGACTTGCCGCAATGAAGCGCGCACTGTCGACACTGTTCCAAGCTCAGCCGCGAGGCCTTGCCCTTGCGCACCCAGTGCTCGAGCAGCGCGCTCGCTGTCTCTGGAGAAATATCGAAATGCGCAGCGACGTCGCGGACGGACGCCTCCTTCCGCGACGCCAGATAGTCCTTGAGCTCCATGAGCATCGGGCTTTCACTCCCAGGTCGCCGCTGCTGTTGTCGCCGCCCTTTCGCCGTTTCCCCTCGCTGTCCCGCTCTTCGGCTGGCCCTTTCAGCCTCGATTAGCCGCCACAGCATGCGTCGGTCGACGATGATATGTCGGGGCTCGTGGGGATAGTTCTGGATCGCGGCCCGACGTAGAAGCTCGCTGCGCCCAGAACGGCAAAGTAAGCCAGGACGCCCACGATCCATGCGGCCGATGAGTATGGATGCAACGCGAAAGTTCCAATCTGGTAAAATAGGACCGCAGCGCCGTAGCCGAGGCTGATTGTCCAAAACACCATGAAACCGGTCCATCGCCGGTTGGTCTCGTGCGCGGTCGCAGCCGTGGTTGCTATGCAAGGGTAGCACAGCAGCAAGACGAGATAGGCGAGCGCTCCGACTTTGCCATCGAACTTAGTCGCCAGGGCAGGGGCGAGACTGGCGCCGGCGCCATGCAGGCGCACCGGTGAGCCGATCCCCACCAGCGCTTTGAGATTTTGCGGAACAGTCATAGCCGCTCGATTTAGCCTTGCCAGCAGATTAAAGCCTTGTCCCTCCTCGGGCGGCGCGTGCTGCGGCCCGAGACCCGGATGGCCGCCCTGATGAGCATGATGCTTCGGCGGTTCTTCGGCATGTTCGGCGACCGTTGGCGGCGCCCGCTCCATGGTCGTCGGTTTTTGCTCTCCAACATGATGCGCCTCAGGAGCCCGCTCCGCCGCGGTCGGCGGAACGCGCGCGGCCGCCGCCCGCGCTTGTTCTGCGGCGATCGCGGCGCGGACTTTCGCTTGCGCTTCGCTGACGCTCGGCAATCTCATCGGATCGAGCCCAGCTATGCGCTTGCGGATTACGTTTGCGCTAACGCCCTGGATGCTACGGTCGAGCGGATGCGCGCCGCCGCGAGGGTCTATCAAAACAAAGTCGCGCCGATCGCCTCGGGCGAGAATCCAGTTGGCGTCCATGACGGCGGCGGCAAACGCCCGTGCGGTGGCCGTGCTCTGCCACAAGCGGGTGATCAGCGATTCCGCTTCCGCCTGGCTGACCGCGCCGCCGTCGCCCTGTCCGACCTCGTGATGCGAGGCCTTGCCCAGATGCTCCTTGGCGCCCGGCGCCTCGGCTTCGGTTGGACGGGCGTCGGCCGGGTCGCTTCGCTGAATATCATGGCTCGGAATTTGGCCTGAGTGTTCGGCGCCGGGCGCCTTTCCGTTCTCCGAACTGTCGGTGGCGGCGCCGCTTTGCAGCTTCTCGTGGCTGTGGCTGGGGGCGGCGCCTGGAGGCTCCGCTTCGATCGCTTTCGGTTCCGGCGGGCTCAGACCTGCGGCGACCCCGCGGTGCTGAGCTTCACCAGGGACGGGCGGTTCTTTGGGCCCCTCCACCGCGACAGGCGCCCTCTGTTGGGCCTGCTCCATATAGATCGAGCTGAGCGTGGTCACGATCACGACCTTATGCAAAGCCCCGGTAAAGAGCGCCACCGTGGCTGGCCAATTGTCTTCCTGGACGCCCATCGGGGTCAGGACTGGCGTGATCGCGCGGCCTCCCGCAGCCAGCATTGATTGATCGACGGGCTTCTGATTGAAGGAACCGTCAGTCCCCCATGCGCTCAGAACCTTCACGAGAAACACCAGTGGGATGATGAATTTGCCGACCCGAAAGAGGAACATCTTCAGGCGTATCCACGCGTTGATCAGCACATTGCTCAGCTTGGGCCAATGATAGGACGGTAGCGTCAGCACATGCAGCGAGCGCTCCTCCGGCAGCAGACTGAACTTCATGAGGAGGGATGTGATCATCGCAAAGAGGATGCCGAGAAGGTAAAAGCCGAAGATCACGAACTGTCCGCGCTCTGGAAAAAAAGCGGCGGCGAAGACTGTGTAGACCGCCAAGCGCCCGCCACAGCTCATGAACGGGCTCATCAGCACCGCCACGATCCGATCCCGCGGACGCTCCATCGTGCGCGTCGCCATGATGGCGGGCACATTGCACCCGAACCCCACCACCATGGGGATGAACGCATTCCCCGGCAGGCCTAGCGACTTCATGAGCCGGTCCATGACGAAGTTGGCGCGCGCCATGTAGCCCAACTCTTCGAGGGCTGAGACGAAAAGATAGAGGAATCCAATGATGGGAATGAAGGTCACGACCTGAAGCAGGCCGCCCCCGAGACCGTCGGCGAGTAGGGCGGTGAGCCACGCGGGCGCATTGATCGTGCCGAGGAGATGTCTGGGGCCATCGATGAACAACGTCTCGGAAAGCAACCAGAAGAACGGCCTGAAGGCCTGACTGAGCTGAACGGTGAACCAAAACAGGCAGTACATGACCCCAAGGAAAATGGGGATGCCGAGAAAGCGGTTCAGCGCCACGCGATCGATCCGGTCCGACGCACTGGAGCCAGTTGCGATGCGTTTGGGCAGCGTCTCCCCGGCAATCACATGAGCAAACTGATAGCGGCGATTGGCGATGATCGTGTCGGCCTCATCGCCCGTCTCGCGCAAAATTTCGCCGGCCAGCCGCAAATACGTCTGATTCACCGCAGGCGTCACCAGGCGCATTGAGAAACCGTCGCCCTCCAGCAGGCGCAAGGCCAACCAACGGTCGTCCAGGAGGCTCTTCGTCGAGGTTTCCCGGATCAATGAAGACAGCTCCGAGATCGCTTTTTCGATCAATGGCGGATAATCGATGGAGAAGCGTGCGAACTTTCGCTCGTGGACCCATTGCTGAACGTCAGCTTTTAGGCTTTGTATTTCTTTGCGCCTTGTCGCGACGATGGCTGCGACCGGGCAACCCAATCGGCGTTGGACGGCCTCCACATCGGGCCGCGCCTCGCGGCCATCGACGTCGTCCATGACGTTAAGGACGACCGCCACCGGCGCCGACATTTCCAGCAATTGCGTCGTCAGATAGAGGCCGTGCTCGAGATGGGACGCGTCGACGATATTGATTATCAGGTCGGCCTCGCCGGAGAGGACGTAATCTCGCGCGATCCTTTCGTCGATGGCCGTCGCCTCGTCGTACGTGTCCAGGGAATGGATCCCGGGCATGTCCACGACGCGGAAGCGCTCTTCCGCAAACTCAAACTCGCCTACCTTCTTCTCGACCGTCACGCCTCCCCAGTTGCCAACGCGCTGATGCGTTCCGGTCAAACCATTGAATAGCGTGGTCTTGCCACAATTGGGATTGCCGACGATGGCGATCGTGATCGTCTCTTTACTCTCGACCTTGGCTTCGCTGGCGACCGGCTCGATCAATAAGGCCGACGCTTCGTCGCCGCGCAAGCTGAGGTCGGCTTCCCGCACCCGCAGCTCGATCGGATCGCCGAGCGGCGCGACCCGCATGACGGTGAATTCGGCGCCAGGGGTGAGCCCCATGGACAGCAGTTTTTGTCGATGGGCGGTGTCGCCGTGTTCGAAGCCGATGACACGGCCTCGTTCTCCGACCTCTAGATCGCCCAACCGCGCCTTTGTCGCGGGAATCGTCATGGCAGGCCTCCTTCTTGCGGGCCTCACGGCTCGATGAGCGTATGGATCCCATAGCGCGGGCCGCCGTCGAGCTTCGCCTTGATTTCGGTTTCGGCCGAAACGATGGTGATTGGCTTCATTTTCTTGGCCGCTCTGTGAGAGTTTTGGGTTTTCGTTTTCAGAACCCGGGCGTTCGAGACCCGTAAGTTTCTGAGCTAGGCCTTCGAGGGAATCGGAGCGCACACACGTCGCTCCCGCGCCTTGAGACCGGCCTGACGAGTTGTCGGCGCGTTAGACGCTAGGAGGTGCGCGCGAAGACCAGGAGCTTCTCCAGCCCATAAGGCGCTTGCGGGAGTCGTCTGTGCTGAAACCAACAATAAATGCCGAGGCCGCCGACGGAGCGTAGCTTACAACGGCCATCGATGTGGTTATGACGAAAAGCGCCGCGTCACGAACGTTCGCGTTACAGAAAATGCAGCATCGAGAATGATCGTGGCGTCCTTGCGTCGGGACGCTATCGTCACTGGGCGCGCCGCAATGGCGGGCGACATTCGAGGCGGAAATGCTATGGCCCGCGCTGCCGCCGGCATGCTTCGCCAAAGCCGGAGATGCAGCAAGGACCAGTCCCTGCAGGACGAGCAGAAAAGCCACCACGCCCGCCAGGATCGCACGCGTTGGCAGTCGTCGCCATGGCCGCAGTGAAGTCATACTACAATTCTCGCTGGGCGAAGCGCCGGCGTCAATTGATGAAGCGAAATATTTTCTGGACTGTTGCAATCCGACAACATAGCCGTCAGCGGCGTTTTGCCGCGACTCAAGGCCGCGCTGGAGCAACGCCAATGCATGCGCAAATTTTCGGACGGCAAAGCCGCTGAGGCGTCCCTTCGAAAGTTCCCTAATCGCGGACGTCAAGCGTTGATTTCGCGGGTGGGCATTCTCGCCGGGTTCAGAGTTCTCTCCGCGGTCGACACCTGGGGCCGCCGCATGTTGGCGTCGGATGGTGGATCGGCCGAAGTGGTCCACGCTCTGGTCGTCACGGTGGCGACGACCAGCATTTCAGGGGCGGCCATTGCCGCGATGCGCGGCCTTCAGCCGCGCGCCGCCTTTCTTGTATGCCAGGACGGGACGCTTATATGGACACAGTCCCCGTAAAATGCCGGGGACCAAAAATAGGGAGATCCTCAGTGGAACGTCGCGAATTCATGACGACTCTCGGCGCGGCCGCCGCCGTTCTATCAGCCGTCCCCGCCTTCGCGGAAGGCATGACGCACATGCATCCGCCGAAATACAAGACCTTGAGCGACGCCGCGGGAAAATGCGTCGTCGATGGCGACAACTGCCTGCGTCACTGTTTCGGCATGCTGTCCATGAACGATGCGAGCATGGCCGGTTGCACCACGGCGTCCTTCGACGTCATCGCCGCCTGCCGCGCGCTCTCGACGTTGGCCGCCGTCAACTCGGCTGCAGCGCCAGCGCTCGCGAAGGTTACCGCGGACATCTGCCTCGCCTGCAAGAAGGAGTGCGACAAGTTCCCGCAATATTCTGAATGCGTGGCAATGGGCGAGTCCTGCAAGGCTTGCGCAGAGGAGTGCAAGAAGGCCGCCGCGTAACATCGACGAACGACGCCGCATCCGCCGCGGCGCCGTCGAGCGTTTGCCGAGGGGGCGATCATCCTTGATCGCCCCCTCGCCGTGATGCGCGGCACTCGCGCTTGCCAGTAAGCGGGATTGCGGCGCGGCCCGAGTGCGGATCCGACAGTCGGAACCCGCCGCGCGCCGAGTTGCAGCCTCTAATAAGCGCGCTTCGGCGGAAATTGCGCCGAAGGATGCTTTACCGGCAGTTTGATCATTTGCCCCACGGGCAGCCGCCGAGGATCAAGGCCCGGATTCGCTTTCGCGATGTCACGCCAGCGCTGCGCATCGCCATATAGTCGGCTGGCGACGCCTTGAAGAGTATCGCCGGCGTGTACAGCGTACGCATTTACGAGCGCAGGCGCCCCGGAAGCCTTCGTTGGCTCGGCCTCTCGATTTGCGGTTTCCGCCGGCTTCTCGACCGCCGAACCGGTTTCTTTTGGGAGGCTTGGCGAAAGTGACGGCGCCGGCCCAGCTTGTTGCATTGGGGCGGTCTGCGGTGTCTCCGCTAATGTCTGTTTTGTTTCTTGTCGGCTAGAAAGCGTCGGCGCATACCCGATGACGATCGCGCCAAACGCGATCGTCAAGAAGGCCGCAGCCGTGGCCCAGGCAACGCCTCTCTGACTGGGAACAATGGGTCGGGGCGCCGGCTGCTCACGCGGAATTGCCGGCGCCGCTTTGCCAACCGCCGGAGGCGCCGCCTGCAAGGCTCCCGGAAGCATGTCCGCCATTAACTTCGACACGATCCGCAGCTTTATTTGGTCCAGCAACAACGCGAAGCCGCTCGCGGCCGCAAGGAGCCCCACCACGACGCGCCACGGCAATGGCTCCATCAATACGCCACTACATGCGAGCACGAAGGCGATCACGACGTTTGAGCCCGACGCGGCCAGCACCCAGTCGCTCGGTTTGGAGGACCACATGGGTCCCCGTTCTCGCACGACATACAAGACGGCCTGCGCGCCGAACACGAGAGTGATGAACGCCAGCGTTTGCAGCTCTGCAGGCGCAAGTTGCAGCCAGTAGTAACCCAATGCCAACGCAGCCGTTGAAAAACCGAGCTTGCATGCGCCCAGCGCTACGCCAGTCGCAGCGATTTTGTTCATGCGCCATCGGCAGGGCGCGGCAGAGGCGTTCGCCCGATCGGTCGCGAGTGACATGGCAGCAAGGTCGTTCGTCACGAACATTAAGGCTATGAGCGCCGGCGTCATCACTGCATGTCTCGTCAGGGCGAGTCCGACGGCCAAGAAAAGAACGATCTCGACCTTTTTGACCATCATGTTGAGCGTAAAGGTCAGGAGGCGCCCGAATGCGATCCGGCCCTCTTGGATGGCGAAAACGATCCCGCAAAGTCCTGGCTCGGTCATGACCAGGCCAGCTGCCGCTTTTGCGACATCCGTTGCAGTCGAGACGGCGATGCCGACGTGGGCCTGTCGAAGGGCCGGCGCGTCGTTCGTTCCGTCTCCACACATGCCGACCACATGACCATGGCTCTGCAAAGTGGTGACTATCCGATACTTTTGTTCAGGGGCCACGGGCGCAAAAACGCCGAATTCATCCTTGCTGAAGTCGTCGGAGAGGCGTTCGGGTGGGCAAACGGGTCCCGTTATTCCAACTTGACGAGCAATGGCGGCCGCAGTCGCGGTGGAGTCTCCGGTGACCATGACCGTGCGAACGCCCATGCTCTTCAGCTCGGCGACGAGCCTCGCGGAATCCTCGCGCGGCGGGTCGGTGATGGCGATGAAACCGGCGAGGCGCAATGCGTCGCGAGGCCCCGCGGCGACCGCGATGACGCGCTTGCCTTGCTGCGCCAGGTCGTCTCTGAGGCGCCGAGCGTCCGGCGGCGCCTCGGTGCTGCCGTCCATGACCTCTAACGCGCCTTTTACAATTAGCAGTTCGTTGCCATCGCCGTCGACAGCGACGGCCTCCGATTTCTTGGTTCCGGGGTCGAAGGGCACGAAGCGCACGAGCCGCTCGGTCTTGACGCTATCGGCGGCGCTGGCCGCCGCCCGGACTGCGGCGTCGATGGGGTCTTGATCCGTCTCCGAACTGGCGAGCGCCGCCAACGCCAGAACTTGTTGGCGATCGAACCCCGGCATGGCGGAGACCTCGGCGACCTCGAGGACGTTTCGCGTCAAGGTTCCGGTCTTGTCGGAACAGAGCACGTCTATTGCGGCGGTTTCGTGCGCCGCCGAAAGGCGGTTCAATAAGACCCCGCGTTCGGCAAGCTTGCGGGCGCCTAGCGCGGCGGAGAGCGTGAACGTTGCCGGAAGCGCAACCGGGATCGAGGCTAGCAACGCTGTCAGAGCCAGGAGGATCAGGTTGCTCGCCGGCATTGCGACGGCAAATGCATAGCCGACGATGACGAAGGCGATCGCACTGTTTATAGCTACCAAGTTCCGCGTCGCGCTGAAGATTGCCGCCTGTTCCGTGCTTGCCGCATGGGCGATGCGCACTAGCTCCGCTGCGCGACCGAAGTAGGTTTTCGACCCCGTCGCCGTAACGCGGGCATTTGCTTGCCCGCGTAGCACGAGCGAACCCGCAAAGAGCTGGCCGCCTGAGCTCGCATCGACCGGCACGGATTCCCCAGTCAGCGTCGACTGGTCAACCAGCAGGGATCCCGACACGATGGTCGCGTCGGCGGGAACCAAAACTCCTAAGGACAAGCCGATCACGTCTTCGGGCACAAGCTCGGACGCTGCCAGTCGGACCCAGTTGCCGTCGCGACAGACCCGCGCCGTCGGGGCAAGCCGCATTTTCAGCGCCGCAAGAGCCGCTCCTGCGCGATCCTCCTGGACGGCCCCCAAGACCGCATTGAAGACCAGAAGAAACGCAATAATCGCTCCCCCGGTGTACTCGCCTAATCCAATTTGCAAAAGGACCGCGGCTTCGAGCATCCATGCGACGGGGGACCAAAACTTCCTAAGGAAGAGTTTCCACCACAGTCGCGTTTCCTCGACGACGGCGTTTGGGCCAAATTCAATTAATCGCTGGCGAGCCTCGATCGTCGTCAGGCCCGTGGCGTCTAGATGTTCCAGTTCCACCTGATGCTTTGGACGGTCGGGCGCGCAGAGCCCAGCCATGTGAAAACTCCAACCTCTGCGGCCGAAAAGGATGAACCCGAGGGCGCCAGGACGTCGATAAGCGTTACGGCTATGGTTTCGAGTTCCCCATAGGGAATCCGTAACCCCCGCCTTTAGGCGGCGGGGAAGGGTCAGCCTCGGTGTTAGGTTTTGATAGCATAAATATTGATGCTCGCTACCGGCTTTCTAGTGACTTCTGATCGCCTCATAAGCGCGCTCTCCCTACAGGATAAGAGATGCGATGAAGCATGAGTTAAAAGGTCACGGCACTGATCCGAGCCTCATCAGTGACGTCTATTGCTGCGCCCTCGCTTTTCGGCGAATTTTTTGGACAATTGCTCGAATCCTAGTTGACAAAATTTCGGTTCGTGGAACGATCACGGTGGTTCGACCGGTGCGCGACCCGCAAGTGGGCGTGCGCGCGTCGACGAAGACTAGGTGAGGCGGAGGTCTTCTGACATGCAAAAATCTACACTTGAAACACGAGCCAAGAGAGCGGCGGATCGTCGGCGAGTGGTGCTGGGAACGGCTGCTGCGGTGGGGTTCGCCGCGATGACAGTTTGGACGCCTTCGGCGTGGGCGCAGTGCCCGCCGGGTGCGCAAGGAGAGTATTTGTGCGGGGTCCTCGGCCACTTGGGCAAAGGCAAATAGCCCAGGACGGTCGGAGCGGCCTTCTTTCCAACTCCGGCGTGGACGCGGGGTGAGTCGAGGCGGATCGACAGCGATCGCCGGAAGGCGGGTTTGTGTCGGGGAGTTTCGATGCGCTCTGTGTCAGCGCCGGAATAACTTTGTGTTGGCGGCCGCAATAAAAATGGATCACTCTTGAACAGAGGGTTTTGCCGGGTCTTGCGAGCCGGCGGCGCGGCCTTCGCGTTTCCATTTGATCCCGATGGTCGGACTTCCTTTTCTCCCCCTTTCGCTTCGCCTTTCTCGCCGCTGATGGAAAGTAAGCCATTTGAAAGCGCCACCGCGACATTCTTCTCGTTGAATCCAGGCAGCTCAGCCGAAATTTCGTATCTTTTTTCTCTCTCCACAAAATCAACCGCTGGCGTCGCTGGGAGCACGCCAAAACAACGGGCAAGCGGCTCGAAAACAAGCCTCTCCGCGAAAGAGACTCTTCGAAGATTCGACTGATGTGGCGCCGCAATTTAATCAGGCTGCGCCAAATCCGAGGTTTCGGCGCGCCGCTTAGCCTCGTTTACAAAGCCGGCGGATCGAACCGCCGCAAACGCAATGCGTTGGTTATGACCAAAACGCTTGAGAAAGCCATCGCGCCGGCGCCGAACATCGGCGAGAGCAAAGTGCCGTTGTGTGATCGTGACCCTCATCTTGTTCGGCCGCTATTTGGAAGCGCGCGCCAAAGGCCGGACCTCTGAGGCGATCCGCGCGCTGGCGCAACTGCAGCCGAAGATCGCTCGAATTGAGCGCGATGGCGAAACTATCGAAATCGCGATTGTGCCGCTGCTCCCCTCCGAGCCGCCGGTGCCGCGACGCTCAAACCACCACGCCGCCCACCCCGCGAGAGTCGCCGCGGGGCTGGCAAGAAGGAGCGGAATGCGCCACATTGCGGCCGCCCATTGTTGATGGGGGGATAATGCCGCTGCAACAGCGTGATTCGCATTCGCTGTTAACGCGCTCCGCATAAGAATGCGCGACGCCATCATTTGTAGCAAATAATGAGATTATCTATAGTTTGAACCGCCCTGGGTGTGGCAAATATACAACACGAAAAAAATCTATTGTGGCAACATTTTGACTGTTCACTTTTCACGTTGACCTTAAGTTTTTGGTAGAGTACCTGGTATTGATGATCTCTTTCGAGATAAATCGACGCTCCGTGGGACGCAGGCTCTTCGCAAGCCTCATAGCTTGCTTGATCGGCTTGCAAAGTCTCGCCTTCGCGGCGTCCCCAAGCTTCGTATCGAAAGCGGGCCACGGTCACTTCGCTTCAGCCATACAGGCCGGCTGCCATGCCTTTGGCGGCGAAGGAGCTCCTGCGCAGGGACATCGCGAACACTCGGACTGCTGCGTTTTATGTCGCGCGGGCGTTAAGGATTTGGCGCCCCTTATTGTATCCGCATTGCCTGTGGTCGTGACTTGGCCGGCTCCGGAGCCGGCCTTATTTTTTGTTCGTTTCGTCAAAGATAAAGATGATTTCGACAAGCATCCCATAGGCTGGACCGCTTCCTGGTCTTCGCGCTCCTCTCCTCGATATTCCTGACTGAGCCGCCTCTCGCGAGCGGGAGGGGCAAGAGCATCGACGACGCTGTCGTCGATCAAACAATGCAGCAATCAATACACTAAGCGCTTGAGCCAAGCGAACCAGGGGCCCTCACCTGGCTTGGCCATGATTCAAAACTTGGGCGTAGGCCGACCTCCTCTAAACAACATCGCCAGAGCCTAACGGCCAGGTTGGGGAAGCCAGGAGACAGCAAGATGAACAACAACGTTGGGCGCCGCACCCATAAGCGGGACTTTTTTATCCTTGGAACCCTCGCGGCGTTCACCTTGGCGCCTCAGGCGGTGGCCGCGGAGGGAGGGGCCGACGCGATGGAAGTCACAACGCTCCGCGACAAAAACGCGGAACTGCAAAATCGCAACGCCCAGTTGGCCAGTCAGTTGGCCGAAATGCAAAAGAGATTGGATCGTATGGCGGCGCAGCGACGCTCAGGGAACAGCGCGCCTATGACGACGGACCGGGATTCCGGCCCGGCCAACCGAAAATCGTCCACCGATCTCGTGGTAATCAAGGGTCCGCGTGTTGAGACGCCGCGCCCACCGCCGACGTGGACGGGACTTTACCTCGGCGTCAACCTGGGCGGCGGTTGGAGTAATAGCAGCTCCGACATTGGCCCCTATTACGACCCAAATTTCCCGCTGGGTGCAGGTAACCTGTTCTTCTTGCCCGGCGGCGCTGACGTTTCCAAAAATTCTGGCGGCGTCGTGGGCGGCGGCCAGATCGGTTATAATTATCAAGTTGACCCCTCCTGGGTGATTGGCGCCGAGGCCGACTACCAGGCGAGCAGCATAGGCTCCCAAGAGAACAACTATTTTTTTCCGTGGTACCCCAGCCCGCTGACGCCCGGCGGTTATCTTTCGCCTCTATCTGCCTACCCGGGCTACAGTTACCAGGGACAGACCGGCTTCAACGTTGGCCTGACCCTCCCCTGGTTCGGCACCGTGCGTGGCCGCGCTGGTTATCTCGTCACCCCGACGTGGCTCATCTACGGCACCGCCGGTCTTGCTTATGGGGAGGTGCAGAGCGGTTTCAGCGGCTACAGCGACACGCGAGCGGGCTGGACGGCCGGCGCCGGCGTCGAATGGAGATTCCGTGAGAACTGGTCCGCTAAACTCGAATATCTTTATCTGGACCTTTCGGGCCCGGGAAATTCTGGCTACTACGCAGGCTTGAACTATGGCTATCACCTCCATCCTGAAGTCAATATCCTCCGCGCCGGCCTAAACTACCGAGTGAATTTTGCGGACAATACGCTCGCCCAGATTCTCAACGGCGAGAGCCAAGACTCTGCAGGCAAGGCGTCGGCTGAGATGAGCTATGGCGCCAATATGAAGATGAATGGCGGCGAGCCGCAAGACCACGGGGGGGGTGATCACGAGAATTTTTCGCGGGGCTTGGGCCGGCAAGTCGTCTCCAGCAGCGACATGCTGTTCCACACCCACCCGGAAGGGGTATGGATGTCCAGCATCCAAGAGATGCACAGCGAAAAAGACGGCTATCAAGCAGGAAATTCCGTTGTTCCAAACTCCCAGGTCGGTCCGGCATACTACCCGCCCGCGTTTGGGGGCTGCACCGCCGGTGGCGCTTGTAACGGTGGTTTGGGCTCACCGTTCCCCAGCAAATATTCTTACATGATGTGGGCGCCGCGCATGACCATGGACATGTTCATGTTCATGGGGATGTACGGCGTGACCGATAATCTTACGGTGATGGTCATGGCGAACTACCAGTCTATGAACATGCCCATGAACATGGACATGGGCAATCAACCGCCGCCCTACTTCACGGGATATCGTTACATCTCTCCTCAAGCTCCTATGGTCACAGCCGGCCTCGGCGACACCCAGCTCTACGGCATCTACAAGATTTACAACGACCGGACTTACGGCAACGTGACCGGCACGCTGGGGATCAACGTCCCCACCGGCAGCACGACCCAGTCGATCATGATGATGGGCTACAGTTACCGCGCCCCCTATGACATGCAGCTCGGAGCGGGCACTTTCAACCTCATGCCCGCTCTGACCTATTCATGGCTGAGCCAAAACGGCTTGTGGAACCTGGGAACGCAAGTGTCAGGCAACATTCCTTTAGCAACCAATAACGGCTGGGCTTACGGCAACAGCGTGAAGATCTCGGCATGGGCGCAGCGCGCCCTCTTTGGCGAGAACCTCACCGCTTACACGCGCTGGACTTTCACCGACACAGCGCAGATCCGCGGGCAGGACCCGAACATCAGCTGTCTCAATTTCCCTTGCAATCCCTTCTATGTGTGGCAATGGGCTTCCATGCCTGACGCCGACCCGCACAATTATGGTGGTCAGGTGTTCACCGGCTTCCTCGGCGCGGACTATAAATACGGCAAAATGAGCTTCGGCGCCGAGATCGGCCTGCCAGTCTATCAATATTTGAACGGCTTGCAGAACAGAAACCGCTGGCAAGTCACCACCGGCGTGCTAGCGAGGTTCTAGCGACCATGCGCGAGTCGACGCCGACCCGCGTCAATTGTCTGGACGGCGCAGGCCTCGGCCTGCGTCGCCAATCCCTTGACTGATTGGCCGCGTCGGTGCCCGATTCCATCGACTTCTTCTCCTCATGGCCGGGGCGCGAGTGACAAGGCATAGACGTTTCCTTCCACGCGCCACAACACACCAACGGAAGGCGCATAGTCTCGCGTAAGTTGTTCGGCGTCGGTTGTGGCGGAGTCGTCGGGGACGCTATGTGAGTTCCCCGATGCGTTCCTTAGCCTTCCTTCTTCCATTTGTTGCCGGCGCCTCTGGTCCCGACATCGAGCGCCTTCAAGGTCGCGAGGCTGCGGCCAGAGGCACGGTTTCGCGTTTCCTGTCGCGATCACCAGGAAATCGCCAGCCAGAGAGCCTCTTGCAAAATTGTTAGAGATTGGCGCGGGCGATGAGGCGATATAGATAGGCTTCCTCATGTGGATTGCAAGTATTATTGTGTAGAATATTGCGCTTTCATTTAAAAGTTGTTGGATTATGATTTCGAATCGAACTACGCGCCGTGGCGACGGACCACATGACTGACGATCCTCTCGACGCCATGTGGGCGCGCTGGAATCACATACAGGCCTCGCTTTTCCCTTGGCTTCGCGAGGAAGTCGAGCCGATGACCGAACAGCTCGGGCGGCTCATCACCATCCTCGAGGTGATCGGTCTCCAAGCCTTCGTTCCAGAGCCGCCGCGAGGCCCGGGCCGCCCACCCGAGGATCGCCGCGCCCTGGCCAGATGCTTCGTCGCCAAGGCTCTGCTCGGCATTCCAACCACCAGCGCCTTGATCGAACGCCTGCAGGCCGACAAGTCGCTGCGCAGAATCTGCGGGTGGGAGCGGCGTGCGCAGGTTCCGCACGAATCCACCTTTTCTCGCGCTTTCAACGAGTTCGCGCAAGGCGATCTGCCGGGCAGAATGCACGCGGCGCTGGTCGAGCGCACGCTCGAGGGGCGCGTCGTCGGCGTCGTCGCCCGCGACGCCACCGAGATCGAAGCGCGCGAGAAGCCCGTCGAGAAAGACGGGAAAGACGATCCGCCGCCGCCCGCCGCCGAGCCGCCAAAAAGGCGCGGACGCCCGAGAAAGGGCGAGGAGCGGCCAAAGCCGGAGCCGTCGCGCCTCGAACGGCAAGCCACGCAAAGCCTTGCGAAAATGCTCGCCGAGCTGCCCACCGCCTGCGACGTCGGCTGCAAGAAGAACAGCAAGGGCTATAAGGAGACATGGATCGGCTACAAGCTGCATCTCGACGTCGCCTGCGGCCAAATCCCCGTCTCCTGCGTGCTGACCTCGGCCTCCGTGCACGACAGCCAGGTCGCCATTCCCCTCATGACCATGACCAGCGCCCGCATCGTCTATCTCTATGAGGCGATGGACGCAGCCTACGATGCCGAAATCATCGACCGGCACAGCAAGGCGCTCGGCCATGCGCCGCTGATCGACCGCAATTTTCGTTCGCAGCATGAAGCCAAAACCGAATGCGCCGAGGAGGTCGCCCGCATGAGGCGCGTCGGCGTCCCGGACCCGGACGACAGACTCTTCGATTTCCGCACCATGGCCGAACGCGTCAATGCCCGGATGAAGGACGAGTTCGGCGCCAGGTTCGTGCGCGTGCGCGGCGCCATCAAGGTCAAATGCCACTTGACGTTCGGCGTGCTCGTCCTCGCCGCCGATCAAATCTTGCGGGTCTCGGCCTTCCGCGCCGCCCCCGCCTGAGCCCCCACGAAGCCGACATCTCGCGTGCCGGCGGCAAAATCACTCGCTCGAAGAATTATGCAAGAGGCTCCAGAGAGAGACGCTAGTGACCACAGCGGCCTCGGCATATCCAAAACAGAGCCCAGGCCCACAGCGGAAGCCGCTGACGGTTTCGCCACGGTGGACACCATGTGGACACCATGCCACAAACGACGAAGGCCGCCTTGCGGCGGCCTCTTCGTAAGCCTCTGATCTCTTTCGGAGAATTTGGAGCGGGCGAAGGGATTCGAACCCTCGACCCCAACCTTGGCAAGGTTGTGCTCTACCCCTGAGCTACACCCGCATCCATCGCTCCGGCCTCGCGGCCGACGCGGCGCGCTTTATGGCCCAAAGCTTTTCGGTTTGCAACCGTCACGTCATGCCAGCGCCGAGCGAGGCGGATTTAAGCCGAGCAGGGCGGTGTCCGGCTCGTGAGACGGCCGCCGCGTTCGGCGGCGGCTGGCCATCGAATGCGGTTGCGATCTTGGGCGGGCGCTTCGCCATGCGTGATTTTTCGCGCGCCGCATGGCATAAAGAGACATGGCCGCGACGATTCGCAACGCATTCGATCCGGGCTTCGGCGTTTACGTTCATTGGCCGTTTTGCCTGTCGAAATGTCCCTATTGTGATTTCAACAGCCACGTGCGTCGTGGCGACGTCGACGAGGACCGCTTCGTCGAGGCCTTCCGCACGGAAATCGACCATCGGGCCGAGCTTGCCCCCGGCCGCGAGGTCCGCTCGGTATTCTTCGGCGGCGGCACGCCCTCGCTGATGCTCCCCTCGACGGTCGAGGCGATTCTCGGCCACATCGCCAAGCGCTGGACGCTCGCCAAGGACGCCGAGATCACGCTCGAGGCCAATCCGACCAGCGTCGAGGCCTCGCGCTTCAAGAGCTTCAAGGCGGCCGGCGTCAACCGAGTCTCGCTCGGGCTGCAGGCCCTCAACGACATCGACCTCAAGGGCTTGGGGCGCCAGCACACGGTCGCCGAGGCGCTCGCGGCGCTCAATGTCGCCAACAAGATTTTCGAGCGCAGCTCCTTCGACCTCATCTACGCGCGCCCCGGCCAGACCGCGGCGAGCTGGAAAAAGGAGCTCGAGATCGCGCTGTCCTACGCGGGCGAGCACCTCTCGCTCTACCAGCTGACGATCGAGCCCGAGACGATGTTCGAGCGCATGGTCGAGGCGGGCAAGCTGACGCTCCCCGACAATGACGCCCAGCGCGCGCTCTGGGACGTGACGCAGGAGCTGACGATACGCGCGGGGCTGCCAGCCTATGAGGTCTCCAATCACGCGCGGCCCGGCGCGGAGTGCCGGCACAATCTCATCTACTGGCGCTATGGCGAATATGCCGGCGTCGGGCCCGGCGCGCATGGGCGAATCAACACGGCGCGCGGCCGCCGCGCCCAGTCGACCGAGCGCCATCCGGAGATGTGGCTGACTTGCGTGGAAACGGAAGGCCACGGCCTCGTCGAGGACGATATCTTGAGCCCCGAGCAGCAGGGCGACGAGTTTTTGCTGATGGGCCTGAGGCTGCGCGAAGGGGTCGATCCGCAGCGCTTCTTCCTGATTTCCGGTAAAAAACTCGCGCCCTCGCGCATTTCCGAGCTCGTCGGCGACGGGCTGGTCGAATATACGCGCGACAATCGTCTGCGGGTCTCGAGCGAGGGCTTTCCGGTGCTCGACGCCGTCGTCGCGGATCTCGCGGCATAAAATTTCTGTCACCCTTGCGTTCGGGCGCCCGACCCCCTAGATAGAGCCCTCACTTGGCGCGGGGTGGAGCAGCCCGGTAGCTCGTCAGGCTCATAACCTGAAGGTCGTCAGTTCAAATCTGGCCCCCGCAACCAAAATTTAGCCCGTTAGATCAATGATCTAGCGGGCTTTTGATTCTGCAAACCACCACCGAGAAGTTGGCGCCGGAATCAAATCGGAATCACTAGGGAGCAAAATCTGGCGCGTTCCGGCGTATCTCTGTGGGTACGGGCTTCGTCCGTCGTGGGAAATTGCAATAATAGTCATAATGAACTGCTGTTCCGAGCGGCGAAATGATCGGTGCCTTGCCAAGGTTGGGGTCGAGGGTTCGAATCCCTTCGCCCGCTCCAAAAAATCTAAAGAAAAACAGATAGTTAAAGGCGGCCCTCCGGGCCGTTTTTTGCTTACCGTGGCTGCGGCCTGATGCCGGGCAAGCGATGGGTAAGCGTGCGAAGATCGACCATCGGCGGCAACCGCGCCGTAATCGGCGGGTGCGTGGCCTCTCTTCCCAGACGATTCTGGGCAATTCGTGCGCAACAGCCACGTTAGTTAGGGGTTTGAGCTCAACGCAATCTCCCTTGTGCCGCGTTCGGACCCGGGCGCGCCGCGAGCCTCAGCGCGCTGCACGGCCTCCCGCCAAGCATCTTGTCAAACCCGAGTTAAACAGCTGTGCTCCGCAACATATTGATAATACAAAGTAATCAACCAAAGATTGCGCCAAGTAGTGCCAATTCATGGTTCGTTCTACAACCTGTGAACGTAACAGATTCAAACGACTCCGAATTTTGGACTCGTTTTACGCGAACTGGCCGATTGGCACCACAACGGACTCGTTCTGGTTGATAAGTGTTTGACTTCATATGGTTATGAGAGGCGACTGTTTAACTCGGGTCAAACATGACGAGCGCGGCGTCTGTGAGGATCGCTTCCATCTCACGGGCGAACACGACCAGAGTCGCCAGTCGGCGCGGCGTATCGAACCGCGAAAGATGCTGAGCGCTGAGAATGGACGTTTCCCGAGCAATCGTTCGCTAGTGCGCGCGATGAATCCGTTGCTCGCGATCTGGCCCAACGCCCAGTCTTCGGACGAATTGCAAGCGCTCGACGACGCCAACCAAGTTCTTCTGCGTCGGCGCTTCCGGCCAATCGCGCGACCAGGCGAGTGGCGTGCGATCTCTGTCGTCATCGACCGCGATCAACGCCTCCAGTTCAGCAATCGTCCTTCGTTTAGAAATTTATCCAAAGGTTCTCTCGGCGGTAGGTGCCCCTGCATGAAAGTTCGGGGCAGCTCACGCATAGACTGAGGCTGCAGTTCTTATCTAATTCTCTTCGTCGTTCGTTAATGCTGCACGAAGGTTGTCTCTGAATCTACGAGCTGCATTTCGGGTTGGAGAGCAAGATAGGCGAATGAGACTACGAACATCACCAGAACCCCGATAACGGTTAACCACCAATCGCGAAGGAACTTCTTCATGGTTGCGCTCTTCCAAGAGTAGTCGTCTTTCCTCGGCCTCGTTTTGCGCTCACTTGATGACCGTCAACCCGCCGCTGGCGCCCAATGGCGCGATGGCGCGACAAGATGCTTTTCTGCACTGCCTGGATTCTGGCGCGAGCGGTCCTTGAGACCTCGACAGCCGCAGGTTGAACGAACGGACGAATGCCGATCGCTACAGTCGACCCGCAAGGCGGGTGCAACCCGTCGCCCGCTGAGGCAACCCCTCGGAGCCGCTTGAGGAGTTTCATGGAAGAGTGAAGAGACAGCCGGCCAAAGGGTAACCTATTGCTCCTCCAAGCAGTAATCCAGCCAAGATGTCGCTTGGATAATGATGTGCGGTGGCGACTCGCGCCCAAGACATGCAACAGAGCATCGCCGTCGCTGAACCAATCATTGAGGGCCAAGCAATAACTATCGGAACCAACACGCCGCTCAGGGTCATGGCGTGGCCGCTTGGAAAAGAGTACTCATCAAGCGTTTTAAGCAAAGGCGGAAGGTCAGGATCTCGAATAAAGGGTCGTAGGCGCCTGCACCAGCGTTTGATGATGGGGTAGATACAATGTATCGCAGCGGCGTTCACACACGCCGGAAGCACCATGCGTAAGCCAGAGGATCCCCAAGTGTAGAAGATGGCGCCAGCGAGAATCGGATAGAGCCAACCGTTGCCCAGCTGGCTAAACAATATCGCCGCATCCCGGCTGCCTTTCAATCTCGCCGTTTTCGAGGCCAGCCGAACCAGCTCAAGGTCGGCCTCCAACAATCTCTCACATCGAGGCCTCAACCAAACGGCTGTTCTGGATAGCTTCGTTCCTGCGACAGGCGATTGCGGCATCGGCGTCGGGTTCGACATGTCGGATTTCCCCGTTTGAACCACTTCTGAACAGACGCTACGAGATTATATTTGCTCACTTCGCCGCGCCGCACAAGCTTGGGCGTAATTCGAGACGGGATTGGACTGGAATTTCGGGGCGACTCTGGATCAGATGCTGTTTTTAAATGAATTAGTGTCTCTGGGCGCTCTGGCTCGAATGTGTGCGCTGCATCAAAAAGACTGGCTAGGTTGTCTTATTCGCGTCATAATTCCTCAATTCGCTCGAAGCCTTCCTCTGCGCTGGAGGCGTGAAAAACGGTCTCCATTCTGCGAGAGGCCGAATGATTCGCCGACCGAGTGCGGGGGCGGGCAGGGACGCCGGTTCAGGGGCCAGCAACCAAGTGGATGCGCGCTGCCCCGACGCCAGCAATGGCCTCGTTCGTCGGGTCACCTGTGTCCAAGGGTCTCATCGAAGGAATAGCCGAACGCGCGCATGGTGCGGATGGGGTCCTTCTCGCGGCCTTTGATCAGCGCCTTTCGCAAACGTCCGACATGCACATCCACCGTCCGCTCCTCGATCTCTGCCGACACTCCCCAGACGCTGTGAATTAATTGCGCGCGCGTAATCGCACGACCCGGCTTTTCCATGAGGAATTCTAAAAGGCGAAACTCGATCGGACCAAGGTGGATTTCACGGCCCGCCCGGTAGACGCGGCGTGTCTCGCGGTCGAGGTCGACGCCACCGGCGGTTAATCGGCTCGCAACCCGCTCCGGGCGGTAGCGCCGCAGTAGAGCGCGCACGCGCGCCATAAGCTCGAGCATCGAGAACGGCTTGACCACGTAGTCATCCGCGCCGGCCGAGAGGCCGCTCACGCGGTCACTTTCCTCGCCGCGCGCGGTTAGCATGATCACTGGCATGTCTGGAATGTCGTCGCGCGCCCGAAGCCTGCGGCATAGCTCCAGCCCAGACACGCCCGGCAACTTCCAGTCGAGTATAACAAGCTCGGGCGCCGCTTGGGAGAGGCGCAGCTCAACGTCTTCGCCGCGATCTAAATGCTCTACAATAAAACCTTGTGACTGAAGATTATAAACAAGCAGCGTCGCGAGCGCAGTATCGTCTTCGACTACAAGAATGCGCGGTGGGCGGTCATTAATCGTTTGATGCAATGCGGCGGGGCGCAATTCATTCATCGCGATATCTCACGGGTGTCGCAAATTCCCCCGATCGTCGTTGACCGCATGGATAATTGCTCCATTCCGGCATTTCCCACAAGCATGAGCTTTACCTTGAAATGTGGATAACAAGTCTGACGGAATAGCGACTTCGACCAGCAGGTTCAAGACTCATCGATTCAAGACTCATCGATTCAGATAGAAGGCGACGGCTGCGGCTATATAGACGCGGAGAAGAAGGTGAGCGGTGTCCACTCATTGCCAACGGGAAGTGCGTCAAGCCGGATAGCTCCAATCATATACCTTGGGGAGACGCTCCCTGCTTTTGCGAACACGCGCCTCTGAATTCCAGTCAGACTTTGCGGTTTCCTCCGCCCCGAGGACAGCGCGTGAATCCGGACCGGCTTATTCAAAGAACCCGGCCGATCTTGGGATGAGGCGAGCGGAGAGCACTCCATTGACCGAGTGAACTTGCTGCAGGGTTTTGGGGCTCACATCAGCATCCAAGTCGATAAGCGTGAAGGCGTAGTTGTCACGTGATTTGTTCAACATGTTTTCGATGTTTAGATTCGCTGCGGCGAGAGCAGAGGAAATCTGGCTCACGACGCCGGGGACGTTTTCATTAGCGATCGCCAGACGAGCGCCGCTGCCGCGGGGCAGCGTGACTTTCGGAAAATTCACAGAGTTACGGATCTCACCATTCTCCAGGAAATCCACAACGGATTCGGCGACCGAGTTAACGCAATTTGATTCCGCTTCCGCCGTCGACGCGCCAAGATGCGGCAATACGATTGCGCGAGGCTGATCGAGTATCGCGCGGGTCGCAAAATCGGTGACATAGGCATGTAGTTTGCCCGACTCTAGGGCTCGGCAAACGGCTGCCTCGTCGACGACGCCAGCGCGGGAAAAGTTGATGAGGACAGTTTCACCATCCAAATTTGCAATTCGCCGCGCGTCAATCATGCGCCTTGTGTCATTGTCGAGCGGGACGTGAAGCGTAAGAAAGTCCACTTTGGTTAGGAGATCGTCAATACTGTTAACGCTCACGACCGAGGGGGATAAGTGCAGAGCGTTTTCAACTGTAAGGAGGGGGTCAAAACCGTAGACACTCATCCCCAGTTGGACCGCCGCATTGGCGACCTGGACGCCGATGGCTCCCAAACCGACGACACCCAGTTTCTTCCCCGCTAGCTCAAAGCCGCCAAATCTCTTTTTCTCTTTCTCCACCTGCTTTTGAATGCTTGCGTCGTCGCCTTGCAGGCCGCGGACGAAATCCGCTGCGGCGACGATGTTGCGGGAGGCGAGAAACAAGGCCGCGATCGTCAGTTCCTTGACAGCGTTGGCGTTGGCGCCCGGCGCATTGAACACAGGAATGCCGCGCTTCGAAAGCGTCTCTATCGGGATGTTGTTTACGCCGGAACCGGCTCGGCCCACCGCCAACACTGTTTCGGGAATCGGCACGCCATGCAGGTCGTGCGAGCGCAAGAGAATTGCGTCCGGATGCGGGACGTCGGGGGCGATCGAGAATTTTTCCTGCGACAGCCAACTCAAGCGATCGGTGGAAATGTTGTCATAGGTCAACACCGTAAACATCGACTAACTCCGTCGTTTCTCGAAGTCGCGCATGGCGACGTTTTGGCCTGATCCAGCAAAGCGGCTTGATTTTCCAGCGAGTTCAGAGAAACCGTGCATATGCGGCGAGCACCGGCTTTCCTCGTTGCTGATGCGAAAACCCGAGGACCGCGCGGGCGCACGCCTGGCAATTCATCGCAGAAATACGGTCGCACATCCGCGCCTCAAATTCCCCCACCGTCGTTGAACGACTCGGTGCGCACTTTCGCCTGGGTGATGTTGCTTTTTGGCGGCAGGCTATGGGTCAGCCACACATTGCCGCCGATCGATGAACCCTGACCGATGGTGATGCGGCCGAGTACAGTTGCGCCCGCGTAGATGACGACGTCATCCTCAACGATCGGGTGCCTCGGCTGTCCTTTGATCAGAGCGCCAGTTTCATCCGTTTCGAAGCGTTTCGCGCCCAACGTCACAGCCTGATAGAGACGAACGCGCCGACCGATGATAGTTGTCTCACCAATGACGACGCCGGTTCCGTGATCGATGAAAAATCTTTCGCCGATTTCTGCGCCAGGATGAATATCGACAGCGGTTTCCGAATGCGCGATCTCGGAGATGATCCTCGCGATCATAGGGACGCCAGACAGGTAAAGCTGGTGCGCGAGGCGATGCCGAATGACCGCCGCAACCCCTGGATAGCAGAAGACGATCTCATCGATGCTCTTAGCCGCAGGATCACCGTCATAGGCAGCGCGAATGTCCGTATCGAGCAGCGCTCGAATCCTGGGCAAGTTCGCGGCGAGTTCGTCGGTGATGTTGATCGCTTTCTGCGTCAGATCGCCGTTGGTGTCGCCATCGCCGGCAAAGAGCACGAACTCGCGACGGACCTGGTCTTGGAGCAAGCGGAGCGAGGCGACGAGCGTTCGCGCCTGGAATTCGTTGGTCGTCTCCGGAGTGAGGCCTGGGGGTCCGAAATGCCGCGGATAGAGAACCGAAACGAGTTCCTTGACGATCTCGGCGACTGCTTCTCGCGAAGGGAGTTGGGGCGGTGGCGCTCCGTGGTAGCGCTTGTTCTCGGACGCAGTTCGCAAAGCTTGTAATTGAGCTAAGACCGAGTCGAGGCTCTTGTAGCTCTCGGGGGTGGCGGCATCTACAAGACCTGGCGTCATGCAGCCAGCCCTTCCGCGTTGAAAAGGCCTTCAAAAAGGATGGTGCTCAGGTAACGCTCGCCGGAGTCCGGCAGTATGACGACGATCGTCTTTCCCGCGTTTTCTTGACGTTTCGCGAGACGGACCGCAACTGCGACGGCCGCGCCGCACGAAATGCCCGAGATTATCCCCTCTTCGCTGGTGAGCCGTCGCGCATAAAGGATCGCCTCTTCATTGCTGACCTGCTCGATATCGTCGACCAGGGAAAGGTCCAATACGTCGGGAACGAACCCCGCGCCGATGCCCTGGATCTTGTGCGGAGCCGGCTTCAGCGGTTCGCCTGCGCGCTTCTGGGTGAGCACTGGGCTTGCTGAGGGCTCGACAGCCACGGAGCGGATTGGCTTGCCTTTGGCGTGCTTGATAAAGCGCGAAACGCCGGTGATCGTGCCGCCCGTGCCAACGCCCGAGACGAAAATGTCCACACCGCCGTCGGTGTCGTCCCAGATTTCGGGACCCGTCGTCTTCTCGTGGATGGCGGGGTTCGCTGGATTCTTGAATTGCTGCAGCAAAACGTAGCGGTCAGGGTCTGAAGCAGCGATTTCTTCCGCTCTTGAGATGGCGCCAGTCATGCCCCGCGCACCCTCAGTCAGCACGAGCTTTGCGCCAAAGGCGAGCAGCAGCTTGCGCCGCTCAAGGCTCATCGTTTCCGGCATGGTCAGGGTGAGCGGGAAGCCGCGCGCAGCGGCCACAAAAGCGAGAGCAATGCCAGTGTTGCCGCTCGTCGGTTCGACGATTTCTTTGCCGGGTCCGAGGAGACCCTCCGCTTCAGCGTCCCAGATCATCGAGGCGCCGATCCGACATTTCACCGAATAGGCCGGATTTCTTCCTTCAATTTTTGCCAGAACTGTCGCCGGAGCGCCATCCGTCACGCGATTGAGGCGGACCAGCGGCGTTCGGCCGATGGAATGCGAATTATCTTCGAACCAATGGGCCATTGGGGGTTCCTATAGTTAATACAATTTATAGAGTGCATAGACTGATCATGCAAGGGCGTTTCACGCTCGCCTTTGCGCCATGATGACGCAGAAAGCCTTAAGCCGGACTGCGCATCCTTCCAGGGCGGCGATCCGATCGGCTGAGCCCTGTATTTATTTCCGTTTGTTTCCTGAGCTCCCCGCAAGCGCGTGCGGGCGCCGCTGCATCTCTTCATCAGAAATCCTTTTCCGAATAGAAGCCGAGCCAAAGCCGCCGCTTCAGGCCGAGGTCGCGCATAGGGCTGAAGCGGACGAGGAGAGGCGCTCCACGGCCATTCGCGGAACCCCAACTCTTGTCCCGCCTCAAAAGCGCTGTGCAGGCCCGGATAAAAATCGGCAAACGCGCCGACTGTCGTTCAGAAAGCGCGGGCCACGCCGCTTTGCAGGCGCAATAGCGCCGCGCCCCGGGTTCTCTTGAGTTGGATAGAGGCAATCGACGGACCTCGCGCGTGGATCATCGCGCGAATTCAGACAGCTATGACAAAGGCGAGGGCCTTCATGAACTTTTTGTCAAGACCGCAGCGCGAGAGAATATTATTCTCCATAATCCCGTTTAGTTGGAATGCTCCTCTCGCGCTGCCGGAGCGCAGCGGAATATATTTTCGTTGCAATAGCCGGCGGCGTGTTCATGGCTGCACGCGTTGATCGAAATCGGGAGCGCGCTTTAGTCCCGCTTCGGGTTGTGTCGCCATGGATTTCCGGTGTTTGAAAACCGGCGTCGAGACCATAGGTTTGGCCAAGACTCCTCTCCGGCGCATCTGAAACAAATTTCGCCGCCGTGCAAACCCCACAAAGATGGTCGATCTTATTTACTTTGAATTATTAGAATTTTATTTTCGAAAAATGAGCTTGCCCTCTGCTCTGCAATATGGCGAGCATAGCTTTGCACTCCAGCCGCTCGTTGAAGCGGGCGTTCGAGATTTAGCGGGACGTCCGTTTGAATGATTTGAATAGGCGCTTGTTTCCTGACGCCACATGTCCTGCTTTTCTCCCCCTCTTAGAGCCCGTCCGCGAACATGTTGAGTCCTATGAGTCACTTGTGATTCCATGGGTCAGCACGATTCGTTGGGAGCTGGCCGATGTGGACGGACGAAAATCGGGGTCGCTATGACCGGAGCAAGTTGCGTTATCCGAGCGATTTGACCGACGAGGAATGGGCGCAGGTGGAGCCGCTGCTGCCTCCGGCCAAGCGCGGCGGCGCCAAGCGCACGGTGAACCTGCGCGAGGTGGTCAACGGTCTCCTCTACGTGCTCAGCACGGGCTGCCAATGGCGAGCGATCCCGCAGGATTTGCCGCCAAAGAGCACGGTCTACGACTATTTCGACCTTTGGGATTGGGATGGGACGCTCAACCGCATCCATTGGGAGCTTTACGTCAAATGCCGCGAACAGGCGGGACGCGAAGCGAGCCCGACAGCGGCCATCATCGACAGCCAAAGCGTGAAGAGCGCAGAAAAAGGGGGGCCTGCATCGACCCTTGCGGCTATGACGCGGGCAAGAAGATCAAGGGCAAGAAGCGACATATCCTCGTCGATACGCAGGGCTTGCTGATGCACGCGCTCGTGCACCCGGCCGACATTCAGGACCGCGACGGCGGCGTGCTGGTGATGGCGACGTTGTTTGGGGCTTTCCCGTTCCTGTTGAAGCTCTACGCCGACGGCGGTTATCAAGGGCCGGAGTTTCGAACGGCTATCGACAAGGTGATCGCCGACGTAAACGTCGAGATCGTCAAGCGCTCAGATCAGGCGCAAGGCTTCGTCGTTTTGCCCAAGCGCTGGATCGTGGAACGGACGTTCTCATGGCTTGGCAGATGCCGCAGGCTCGCCAAGGACTGGGAATGCCTGTCGCGCAGGGCGCTGGCCTTCCTGCGCCTCGCCTCCATCCGCCTCATGCTGCGAAAGCTATGCAATCCAGCGTGATCCTTCCGGACAAACTCTTAAGGAACCGACCGCATGACTGACGAACATGAACTCCGCCACACGCTGAGCGAATCCGCGGCGCGCCAGCTCGCCAACGCGACGAAGACACGCCCGCAATGGTCCGGCATCACGCCGCGCTGGCTCATCTCCTTCCTGCCCTGGGTTCCGGTCGAGGCCGGCATCTACCGTCTGAACCGCGTGGTGGAATCGGTCGCGCTCACCGATGCGGACGTGCAGTGCAGCCCGGCGCGCGATCGCGACGCTGACCTTCCCGAGACATTCGTTCCCTACGAGGAGGCCCCGCGCGAATATTCGATGAACGCCGTCACAACCGTTCTCGACGTTCAGACGCGCGTCTCCGATCTTTACAATCACCCCTACGACCAAATTCAGGAGCAGGTGCGGCTCCTCACCGAGAAGGTGAAGGAGAAGCAGGAGTCCGAGCTCATCAATAATCCGGAATACGGTTTTCTCGCGAACACTGCTCCGTCGATGAAGATCAAGACGCGCACCGGCGCGCCGCAGCCCGACGATCTCGACGAGCTGATCACCAAAGTGTGGAAGGAGCCGGCCTTCTTCCTCGCGCATCCGCGCGCGATCGCCTCTTTCGGTCGCGAATGCACGCGCCGCGGCGTGCCGCCGCCGACCGTGACGCTGTTTGGCAGCCCCTTCGTCACCTGGCGGGGGATACCGCTCATTCCGAGCGACAAGCTCTATATCGACGACAATGGCAAGACCAACATTCTGCTGCTGCGCACGGGCGAGAAGAAGCAAGGCGTTATAGGCCTGTTCCAGCCGGGCGTGCCGGGTGAGGTCGCGCCGAGCCTCTCGGTGCGCTTCATGGGCATCAACCGCAAGGCGATCGCCTCTTATCTCATCTCCCTCTACTGCTCGGCCGCGGTGCTCACGCATGACGCGCTCGGCGTTCTCGAGGACGTCGACGTGGGCAAGTATCACGACTACGGCGACAAGTATCACAAGCACTGACTTCCGGAGCGCGGCCCGCGAAAAAGTGGAAGCCAGTTTTTCGCGTAAAGGGCGCTCTGATCTTTTAGAGTCGATCGCGCTTTATACCTTCAGGCGATTTCGCCTGAATGCGGCGTGATCCAGCCGGCGGCGCAGAGCCGCCGGCCTCCCGACCTTCGTCAAGGAACGCCCAGCATGTCATCTGCGCAGTCGATCCCGGCGTCACCCAATCTGCCCGCGACCGACGTTCCCTCTCACGAAACGTTGGAGCATCACGCGCCCGCGCCCTTCGATCCGCAGGCGATCGCGCAGATGGCCAACGCCTTTTTCCAACTGCAGCCGCATCAGGTTCCCCCGGCGCCCATCGCCCCCGGGGTTCCGGTCGCCGCCCCGCTCGCGCCGGACATCCCTGCGCCGTCGGTCGTCACGACCGTCGCCCCCTATGCGCCGGCGCGGCCGTCCTATGGCCCGCCCGACATTCCGCCGACGACCATTCCTTCGGTGGTCCCGACGCCGAATGTCGCGGCCCCGGCGGCGCCGATCAATTCTCAGCCGGGCTCACGTCCGCTCGGCATGCCCGATCCGCCGCGGCCCGGCGCTTCCGTCGGCGCGCTGGAAGCCGACGTCCCGAACGCCATCGATTATGCGTCGATCCCGCGGCTCTTCGGAGAAGCCCTCGCGCTCGGCTCGCGGGAAGACGCCGCGTCGCAGCTCGCTCCCGCCTCGGCGCCGATTCCGGGGGGATCCGCGCCGTCGCGCGCCGACAATCTTTATTTTCTGCCCGAGCGCTCCCATTTGGGCGCGCCGGGAAGCGTTTCCTCCGCGCTGCCGACACAGGGGCGTTTTGAACAACCCCCGGCGGCCTATTCGGGCGCCTCGGCCGCCCATCCCGGAGCGCCTGCGGCCCAGTCAGGCGCGACGGCGGCCTCTCCAAGCTCGCCTGCGGCCTATCCGGGCGCCCCCGCGAGCTATTCGAACGCGCCAACGAACGCCGGCGCGTCGTCAGGCGAAGCCTTCGTCATTCCGACGCCGTCGCAATCCGATCCGCATCGCCTCTCCGACGCGGCGGCGCTCGCCTCGCCGCCAGCGCCCGCTCCGGGGTTTGAAGGTTTCGACAGCGCGCTGTCTCCGGGCGCGGCGGGGCCGGCGGCGAGCGACGCGCTGTATTTCACGACGCATGCCGGCGGCCATCCGGGCCTCGTCGAGACCGTGCCTGCTGAGCCCAAGCCGGCGCCGCCGGGCTATTCGCCGCAGCTCGCCGAGAGCGCGCCGACGGCGCCCAAGCCCTTCGATCCCTATCGCGTGAAGCGCGACTTCCCCATTCTGCAGCAGCAGGTGCACGGAAAGCCGCTGGTGTGGCTCGACAACGCGGCGACGACGCAGAAGCCCCAGGCCGTGATCGACCGTCTGTCGCATTTCTACGAATATGAGAACTCCAACATCCATCGCGCCGCCCATGCGCTCGCAGCGCGCTCGACCGACGCCTATGAAGCGGCGCGCGAGAAGGTGCGACGATTCCTCAATGCGCCCTCGGCCAAGGACATCATCTTCGTTCGCGGCGCGACGGAGGGGATCAATCTCGTCGCGCAGGCCTGGGGACGGCGCAATATCCGCGAGGGCGACGAGATCGTCGTCTCCTGGCTGGAGCATCACGCCAATATCGTGCCCTGGCAGCAGCTTTGCGCCGAGAAGGACGCGCGGCTGCGCGTCGCGCCGGTCGACGACCGCGGTGAGCTCATTCTTGAAGAGTACGAAAAGCTCCTCAATCCCTCGACGCGCATCGTCGCGATGACGCAGGTCTCGAACGCGCTCGGCACCGTGACGCCGGTGCGCGAGATCACCGCCATGGCGCATCGCCACGGGGCGCGCGTCCTGATCGACGGCGCCCAATCGGTTCCGCACAAGGCCGTCGATGTGCAGGAGATCGACTGCGACTTCTTCGTTTTTTCCGGACATAAGGTGTTCGGTCCGACCGGCATCGGCGTCGTCTACGGCAAGGACGAAGTCTTAAAGGACATGCCGCCCTGGCAGGGGGGCGGCAATATGATCGCCGACGTGACCTTCGAGAAGACGATCTTTCAGGGACCGCCCGAGCGATTTGAAGCCGGCACCGGCAACATCGCCGATGCGGTGGCCCTCGGCGCGGCGCTCGACTATGTCGAGGGGATCGGCATGGAGGCGATCGCCCGCTATGAGCACGACCTGCTCGTCTACGCGACCGAGAGGATGCTGACGGTTCCGGGCCTGACCCTCATCGGAACGGCGCCCGAGAAGGCTTCCGTGCTATCCTTCGTGCTGCAGGGCCATGACCCGATAGACGTCGGCAAAGCGCTCGATCGCGAGGGCGTCGCGGTGCGCGCGGGCCACCACTGCGCCCAGCCGATCCTGCGTCGCTTCGGCCTCGAGGCGACGGTGCGGCCCTCGCTCGCCTTCTACAACACTTGCGACGACGTCGACGCGCTGGTCGCGGCGCTGCTGCGCATTCAGAGCGGAACGGGACGCCGGGTCTGAGATGCGACATCGTTTCAACGGACTGAAATGATCCGAGTACGCGGACAGATATGCGACTCGTGTTCCCTATCCTTGTGAAGTGCATGGCACCGCGTGGCCGCTTGGATGATGCCGATCCGACGCAGCCAGATGGAAAAGTGCCCTTGCGCTATTCGCGGCTGTTGTTCGTCGCGCGAAGGTAACGATGCGCTGGAGGTAATGTGTTCAAAGACGAAGAGAACCTTCGCGTGGCATTGGATGAGTTGGAAGAGAGTTGCGACGTTTGCTTTCGCAACTACGGAACCGATTGCGATTTTCGACGGCCCGCAAGTGAAACTGGGTGCGAGGAGTCTATTCAGTGAAAGGCTCCGGAAAAGGGAGCGCAGTCGTCGATTTTACGCGCTCCATGGCAAAGCGCGACACCACCTTGCGTAAAGGCACAATCGCGATTAGGCGTTTATAAAAATTATCGAAAGCACTCATGTCGGCTACGACGACCCGCAACATATAATCGACTTCGCCAGCCATCCGGTAACATTCGACAACCTGCGGCATTTCGGCAACACTCTTGGTGAAATGCTTTAGCCAATCATCGGAATGTTCCCCAGCGACGATTGAGACGTAAACCGAGAGTCCGAGGCCGAGCTTTTCGGGCGAGAGCAGAGCGACGTAGCGCATGATGACTCCACTCGCCTCGAGTTTTTGCATGCGCTTCCAGCACGCCGTCTGTGAAAGACCGACGCGCGCGGCGATTTCTGAGATCGCAAGTGAACTGTCTTCTTGCAGGAGAGCGAGGATTTTGCGGTCTGTGGCGTCCATTGGGATCGCGCGGTCTTTCTGTTGACTTGACACAGAGCACGTAGTTGATTTACTTGATAAGTTCTATCGATCTTATCGGCCTCCGGCAAGGAATCCGAACTGCAAATGTGGCCCTGGCTTTAATGAGTTCCAGCCGGCTGCGAGATCGCCGGAGGTTTGCTGAAGCCTGCTTGCCGCTGGGCCCGCCCCGGCCGCCATGAACTTTCCGCGCGGTGCGCTGGGCCTGCCCCTGGAAGGCGCGACTTTCGAGAGCTCGATATCCGCCGGAGGCGAAGAAATGGCCGGACTGCCGGCAGTTAGGATGACAAAAACTTGGGTCATAGAGCCCGCCGGTCCGTGTCGACGTACGAGGATGTCTAATTAAAGTGAAGCAATCGATCGGCGCATATCCAGTTTCGATGATCTGGGTCAGGCCGCCGCAAAAGGATGCTTGACGGTGGCGCGGGCGGAAAGAACGGTCTGTGCGCTTGGGTCTCCCGCCAGAGCCCGTGCGATCGCTTCCTTAGTGGCGCGATAATTGAAATCCTGGATCTTCGCGTCGTCTGTCGCTTCCCAATGGATGAACACACCGACCGAAATGAAAAGATCGTCCGCGCGCTCGATCGGAATGACCCCTTCTGCGACTGAATCCGCGACGGCCTTTGCGACGCCATACTGCGCGGGCCCAAAAAGTTGCACGGCTTGCCGGGCGTTCTTGATCGTCACCTTGTTGAACAAGAGAGTATGCGGCTTGACCGGAAGATTGGGCGCGAGCACTGCGAGAAGCGTGGTGAATCCGTCCTTGTTATTGACGAGCGCATTCGCAAATGCCGCCTCGGCGGCGGAGCCGCGCGGACCGATCAGCAAGTCGATGTGAGCCACCTCGGCGCCTTCGCCGACGAGCGACTCTCCAACTTGAAGCTTCTGTTTTGAAGATCCTGAAATCTTCGATTGGATTCCCACGATGACTCTGTTGATGAACGATGGCACTTTTCAAAGCTCCCATTTTGAGTAGCTGCGGGCGCAAGGAAACGCAGAAGCGCCCGCAGCCGTCGCCCGAACGACGCGGCCCCCCCGCGCCGCAGGTGCGAGCTTGTCGGCTTAGTTCGCTGCGAATGGATGTTTCGCTTCGTTGCGCTTGGCCACGACTTCTGCCGCCCTTGGCTCGCCGGCGACCGCACGGGCAATGGCTTCCTTCGTGGCCTGGTAGTTGTAATCTTGAATTTTCCTGTCGTCGTTCGCGTCCCAATGGATGAAGACGCCGACCGAGATGAACAGATCGTCCGCCTCGTTCACCGGAATCACGCCCTCGGCGACGGAGTCGGCGACTGCCTTGGCGACGCCATGCTGCGCCGGTCCGAAGAGCTGCACCGCCTGTTTGGCCCCTTTGATCGTCACCTTGTTGAAAAGGATGGTGTTGGGCTTGGCGAGGAGATTCGGCGCGATCACCGCCAGGAGAGTGGTGAACCCGTCTTTGTTGTTCACGAGCGCGTTCGCAAATGCGGTCTCGGCGGCGGTACCGCGCGGACCGATCAGCAAGTCGATGTGAGCCACCTCGTTGCCTTCGCCCACCAAGGATTCTCCTACCAGCAGCTTGTTGATTTTCGCCATTATCGATTCCTCATCGGTTAGCGCCTCTGCGGCCATTAACATATTAACTCTATCGAATAAATATGAAATTGCAAGCCCCCCCCCGCCAGCCTCGTCACAAAGTTTTAGCCCTTGCGCCCACGCTCCCAGCAACGGAGGTGAAATCAACCACTCGGGGCAGACCGACTGCTCTGGTCAACCCACAGGGGCGAAACTCTATTTTCAGGCTCGGCCTGAGGAACCGCCTAGGCGCCGGCCACCGCTCCGACTCGCGGAGCCCCGGCCATTGGCCGATTATTCCGCCGCCGCGAGCTTGGTCGCAAACTCGCGCGCGCCGCGCAGGGCGAACCAGACCTTGTCGCCGCGCTTGAGTTGCAGCTGACTGAAGCTTGGCGCGGGAACGTCTACGTCCAATCGGCTCCTGTCCTCGCGCTCGATTTCGACCTTCACCAGCGGGCCGCCAAAGCCGATATGAGAGACGATCCCCGCATGGCCGTTGGGACCGACGTCTTCCGGGGCGCGATGCAGGACGATGTCGTGCGGACGCACCAAGGCTTCGGCGCTGGGATCGCCGTCGCGACCATGGAAAAGGTTGTAGTTGCCCAGAAATTTGAAGACGAAGGCATTAGCCGGATGTTCGTAGACCTCCTGCGGAGAGGCGAATTGCTCGATCCGTCCGGCGTTCAGCACCGCTACCCGGTCGGAGACTTCGAGCGCCTCCTCCTGGTCGTGGGTGACGAAAAGCGTCGTGACGTGGATAGTGTCGTGAAGGTTGCGGAGCCATCGGCGCAGTTCGCGCCGAACCGTGGCGTCGAGCGCGCCGAAAGGCTCGTCGAGTAGCAGCACGCGCGGCTCGACCGCAAGAGCGCGGGCAAGCGCCACGCGCTGGCGCTGACCGCCCGAAAGCTGCGACGGATAACGCTGCGCGAAGGGACCGAGCTGGATCAGCTCGAGCAATTTGCTCACCTTCTCCTCGATCTGCGCCTTGGCCGGCCGTTCGCGCCTCGGCTTGGCGCGCAGACCGAAGGCGATATTCTCGAATACAGTTAGATGCTTAAACAAGGCATAGTGCTGGAAGACGAATCCGATCTTGCGTTTGCCGAGGTCGACGCCGCTGACGTCGTGGCCGTCGAATATGATCGCGCCCGATCCCGGGTCGGCCTGTTCGATCCCCGCGATGACCTGCAGCAGCGTGGTCTTGCCCGAGCCCGACGGACCGAGCAGCGAGACCAGTTCGCCGGAATTGATTTTCAGATCGACGTTATGGAGCACCTTCACGGGCCCGTAGCTTTTGGAAATATTTTTGACTTCGATGGTCATGGCTCAGGATCCCTCAAGTCAGCGCTGCGCTTCGTTGGCGCTTTTCCATTCGATGACGGTCTTGGCGATCAGCGTGACCACCGCGAGCAGCGCGAGGACGGACGAGACGGCGAAGGCCGCCTGGTTGTTGTATTCGTTCCAGAGCTTTTCGATGCGCAGCGGCATGGTGTCGTTGACGTCGACATGGCCGGAGACGACTGACACGGCGCCGAACTCGCCGAAGGAGCGCGCCATAGTGAGAATGACGCCGTAAAGCAGGGCCCATTTCACATTGGGAAGCGTGATCTTGAAGAACGTTCTCCAGCCCGAGGCGCCAAGCGTCAGGGCGGCCAGCTCCTCGTCGGAACCCTGGCTCTCCATGAGCGGCGCCAGCGAACGCGCCACGAAGGGGAAAGTGACGAAAATGGTGGCGATCACGATCGCCAGCGGCGTGAAAATGACGCCGGTGTGGGTTTCGGTGAAAGTCAACGGCCAGAAGCTTTCGCCGAATCCGACCCAATGCAACGAGAATGGGTCCGGCCAGACGAGATGCGTCGCCCAGTCGCCGAAAATGCCATTGCGGCCGAGGAGAAGAACGAAGACCAAGCCGGCGACGACCGGCGACACCGAAAAAGGCAAATCGATCAGAGCGGTGAGCAGGGTGCGGCCGCGGAAGCGGAACTTGGTCGTCGCCCAGCCGGCGGCGAGACCGAAGATGATGTTCAAAGGAATGACCACCGCCGCTACCGAGATGGTCAGCCAGATCGAATCCCAGGTGCGCGAGGCCTGGGTCGCGGCCTCGGCGAGGCGGCGCTTCTGGCTGAAAGTCAGGGTCGCGTCGGCGTCGGGTTGGAGCGGGAAGAACACAGAGATGTAGCCATCGAGGCCCTTGGAGAAGGCCTGCTGGAATACGTTGATCAGCGGAATGAGCACGAAAATCGTCAGGAAGGCCACCGTGATCCCGATGAGGATGCGGCGCCCGAGCACGCTTTCTCTCGCGACGGGCCGCGCCTTGGCGACGGCGAAGGGGGCTTTGGCGGCTATGGCTCCGGCCATGTCAGAATGTCCCTCTGTTTGCGTCAGGCGGCGGGTTCGTGGCGGCGGGCGAAATTTTGAATGCTGTTGATCGCGAGAAGGAGCAGAAGGGAGATCACCAGCAGGACCATGCCGATGGCCGAGGCCGCCGCATATTGAAAATCATCGAGCTTGACGACGATCTGCAATGGCGCGATCTGGGATTTGCCCGGGATGTTCGCGGCGATGAAGATGACCGAGCCATATTCGCCGATGTTGCGGGCGAAGGCGGTGGCGAAGCCGGAGCTCCAGGCCGGAAAGATCTCGGGGAGGATGACGCGGCGGAAGATGGTGAACCGGTCGGCTCCGAGCGACCGCGCAGCGGTCTCGAATTCGGGGTCCCATTCTTGTAGGACCGGCTGAACGGTGCGCACCACGAAGGGCAAGCTGACGAAGATCAGCACCATCACGATGCCGCTGGTCTGTCCGGTGAAGGGAAAGGTCAGCCAGTCGAGGGCGTCGGGCGGCAGCAGCTCATCGCGCCCGAACCACCCGGAGACGCGGTTGACGGCCGCGACGACATGGGGGCCAAGTCCGCCGATCCACCCATCTTTGAGATAAAGACTGGCGTAGGTAAGGCCGGCGACGGCCGTCGGAAGGGCGAAAGGGAAATCGATCAGCGCGTCGAGGAAACGGCGGCCGGGGAAATCGTAGCGAACCAAGGTCCAGGCCACGATCAAGCCGAACACGGCGTTGACCGCCGCCGCGAAGAACGAGGCGGTGAAGGTGAGCTTGTAGGAGGCCATGACAATCGGATCGGTGATGATGCGCCAGAACTCGGCTGGGGAGATCTGCGTGGTCTTGAGCGCGAGGGCCGCGAGGGGGATCAGCACGATCGCCGAAAGATAGAAGATCGTATAGCCCAGCGAGATCGTGAAGCCGGGGAGGACGCGAGATGAGTTGGCCATTGGAGAAACCCTAACGCGGAGGCTTGTTCATCTCGCCGGATGTATAGATCTGGTCGAAGGCGCCGCCGTCGGCGAAAAAGGTCGTCTGCGCTTTTTCCCAACCGCCGAAGGTCTCGTCGACCGTGAATAAGGGAATGGCTGGAAGGTCGGCCTTGAATTTCTTCAAGATGGCCAAGTCGCGCGGACGATAGTGCAGCTCGCCGATCAGCTCTTGCGCGTCCGGTAAATAAAGGCCTTTCAGATAGGCTTCGGCGACGGCGCGCGTTCCGCGCCGGTCCACCACCTTGTCCACCACCGCGACCGGCGGCTCGGTGAGTATGCTCGTCGGCGGGTAGACAATGTCGAATTTTTCCGGCCCGAATTCGTCGCGGGCGAGCCAGAGCTCGTTTTCCCAGTTCAGCAGAACGTCGCCGATCTGCTTTTGCGCGAAACTGACCGTTGCGCCGCGCGCTCCGGCGTCGAGCACGGGAACGTGGTTGTTGAAGAACTCAGCGATCTTTTCCTTGACCCCGGCAGCGTCGTAGATCGGAAACTTCTTGGCAGAGGCCGCGGCCACCGTCGCCTCGGCCACGCCCTGCTCGGTGAAGAAATCATGGGTCTTGGCCTTGCCCAGCACGCCCCACAGGGCCAGAAAGATCCAGCGCGCGGCGCCGCTGGTCTTGGGATTGGCGGTGATGACCTGGACGCCCGGCTTGAACAGATCTTCCCATGTTTGGATATTTTTGGGATTACCTTTGCGGACCAGGAAGGCGATAGTCGATGTATAAGGCGAGGAGTTGTAGGGCAGTTTTTTTTCCCACCCGGGATCAATGAGGCCGGCGCGCTCGATGGCGGTGATGTCCCAGGCGAGCGCCAGGGTCACGACGTCGGCGTTGAGCCCGTCGATGACCGAACGCGCCTGTTTGCCGGAGCCACCGTGCGACTGCTCGATCCTGACGTTGTCGCCGGTCTTAGCCTTGTATGCCTTGGAGAAAATTTCGTTGTACTGCGTGTAGAGCTCGCGCGTGGGGTCGTAGGACACGTTGAGCAGGCGGAAGTTGGCCGCGCTGGCCGGCGCGCCGCTTAGCAGTGTCGCGAGGCTCAGGGCCGCGCCGAGGGCTAGGTAGGTGAGCGTCTTCGTCACAACGCCTCTCGTTGAAGTTGCAGGGCTGACGTAGTCAGTCCCAGAAAAAGAGTTGCTTCCGTGAAATACATACATAATTGATCATTTTAGTCAACTGTGGCAGGTATGACAGCGCGTGTGAGGCGCGGAACGAAGCCCCTATGCCGAAGCGGAGGTGTGTCTGGCATGTTGCAACTACAAGCCAAGAAAAATCCCGTAACGCTCGGCAGCTTTAAACGGGGAGGGAACTCCTCAACAGGCCGCTCCTTCTAAGTCATCGCTGGCACTAGCGTCGAAGCCGGCAAAAGCCGAGGAGCGAAGGGAGAAATCGATTGAGAAGGACGGTTTCGCGTCAACCGACATTCGCCTTCGCCCACCCGCAAGCCGGAGGGCTGAAGTGGGATTCAACGCATGCGTGCAGCCCGCGCCGCCGCTGCACAGAGCGAAGGGCGAAATGACGGTTCGAGGCGTCGCCTTCGGGCCCGACCACTCTTGGTTGCAGAAGGAAGTCACGTCCGGGACGAACCCATGACCGAGTGGAATTCGGCGCTTTATCTTAAGTTCGAGCAAGAGCGTACGCGCGCCGCGCGCGATCTCTTGTTCCAGCTTCCGGCTTTCGATCCGACAATCGTTTACGATCTCGGCTGCGGTCCCGGAAACAGCACCGAACTGCTCGCGCAGACATTTCCGAACGCCGAGATCGTCGGGGTCGATTCTTCGGAGGACATGTTGGCCGCCGCGCGAGAGCGGGTGAGGGGCGCAACTTTCATCGCGCAACGCATCGAGGACTGGCGCCCAGCCGGTAAAGCCGGCCTCATCTTCGCCAACGCCCTGCTCCAATTTGTGCCCGATCACAAAGCCCTGATGCCTCGCCTCGCATCCTATCTTCTGGAAGGCGGCTGGTTGGCCGTTCAGATGCCGCGTAACATCCACGAGGTGTCGCATGCGCTCATGCGCATGGTGGCGGCGGATGGCCCCTGGGCCGACCGTCTCGTGCCTATCGCGAAAACCCGCCCCCTCATCGGAAGCGCTGAAGATTACTATCACCTGTTGGCGCCTTCGAGCGCGCAGTTCGAAATATGGGAGACCACCTATGTCCATCCCCTCGATGGTCCCAAAGGCATCGTCGAATGGTTCGCAGGCTCCGCGCTGAGACCTTTTCTCGACCCCTTGCGTCCAAGGGAACGGGAAGCGTTCCTGGCGCGCTACGAAGAGGAGCTCGCCGCCGCCTATCCTATGCAGTCAAACGGAAAAGTTCTGCTGCGTTACCCGCGTCTGTTCTTCATCGCGCAAAGCTAGCCGCAGCGCCCAGACGTTCGCGGTCAACGATCTCACGCTCTTGACCGCGAAAGCAGAAAAGAAGGGGAAGCAGGAGGAAACCGCGAAGTCGCGAGGTGGACGCCGTCGCTGAGGCGGCTTCTCGAGGGGGCCCTCAGGCGGCCCCCTCACAGTCGTCCCATGCCATGGGCACGATACTGCAACCAATCCGGTCTCACGTCGGCAGGCCGCGCGCCGCAAATCACACAACGAAGCCGCGCCCGAAGCGACGCGACTGCAATCGCACCGGAAAGGCCCGATACATCAACTCGCGCGCTGTGACCGCAGTAGCAACTCGCCGCGATCGCCCTCACGCCGAGCGCGCGCATGTCGTTCAGAGTCATGGGCGGCCCGAAGCAGCGTGATGGCTTTGACCCCCTATATTCGATTCGCCTCGACCGCGCCGCCCGGCCGTTCTACCTTGACCTCATGTGCGGCCGTTTCACACAGCAGCTCTCTTGGGCGGAGATCCATCGGCTTGCCGACTTGATCGGGCAGCCGCGCAACCTCGCGCCTCGATTTAACATCGCGCCCACAACGCCGATCGAGGTTGTTCGGGCAGGGGAGGCCGGCAATGAACTTGTGCCGATGCGCTGGGGCCTCGTGGCCTCTTGGTGGAAAAAGCCGCTTGGCGAGCTTCCGTCAACGTTCAACGCGCGCGCCGAAACCGTCACTGAGAAGCCGATGTTCCGGGCGGCGTTCAAGGCGCGCCGTTGCATCATCCCAGCCTCCGGCTTTTACGAATGGACCGGCAGAGCGGCGGCCAAGACGCCGCACTATTTCTCGGCGCCCTCCGGCGAGCTGCTCGCTCTCGCGGGGCTGTGGGAGCGCTGGCGGGATCCGGAAAGCGACGCAAGCTTCGACTCGGCGACGATCATCGTCGGCACTGCGAGCAAATGGATGAGCAGGTTTCACGATCGAATGCCGATCATCCTCGAATGGAGCTCGGCGCGCGAGTGGATGCGCGGCGCCAATCCCGCAGCGCTCTTGCACCCGGCGCCCGACGACGCCCTGCGGGAGTGGGTCGTGTCGACCCGCGTCAACAGGACAGGCTTCGGAGATGAAGATCAAACGCTTATTGACCCGGTAAACGGCGCTTGATTTTTCTGGCGAGCAGGCTGGCGTCCATGAACCGCAACCTATTGAAGCTGTTGTCTGATTTCAGTTCTGCGAAGAAGCCGCAGCTTGCAAAAATCGCGACTTGAGCGACTTATTCTTTAGCTGGATCTGCTCGGAGAGGCTCATGCGCCAGGTTTTCATCACCAGGACCGGCGGCCCTGAGGTCCTTGAGCTGCGCGAGGCGCCCGACCCGCTGCCGACAAGCGGCGCGGTGCGCATTCGCGTGAAGGCCGCGGGGGTGAACTTCGCTGACATCATGGCGCGCAAAGGGCTCTATCCGGACGCGCCGAAGCTCCCCGCCGTCGTCGGCTATGAGGTTTCGGGCGTGGTGGACGCCGTCGGCCCCGGAACCTCGGAAGACTGGCTCGACAAGGAAGTCGTCGCGTTGACCCGCTTTGGCGGCTACGCCGACACGGTCCTCGCGCCCGTGGAGCAGGTTTTTGCGAAGCCTGCGCGCCGGACGCATGCGGAAGGCGCCGCGATTCCGGTAAATTATCTCACGGTCTGGCAGCTCATGGTCGTGATGGGAGCGGCGGCGGAAGGCGAGACCGTGCTGATCCACAACGCTGGTGGCGGCGTCGGACTCGCGGCGATTGACATCGGAAAGCGCCGCGGCGCGCGGCTGATCGGGACGGCGAGCGCGGGGAAGCACGAATTCCTCAAGTCGCGCGGGCTCGATGCGGCGATTGACTATACGCAGACCGATTGGCTGCCTGAAGTCATGCGCCTGACGGAGGGGCGCGGCGTCGAGCTCATTCTCGATCCATTGGGCGGCGGCCATTGGCGCAAGAGCTACAAAGCATTGCGAGCGACGGGGCGCCTGGGCATGTTCGGGGCCTCGAACGCCGCTGCGTCGCGCCTTCCCTGGCCTCTGAATCTTCTATCGGTCGCCGCGAGCATGCCGTGCTTCCACCCGCTATCGCTGATGAGCGCCAACAAGGCTGTATTCGCCGTGAACCTCGGCCATCTGTGGGAGGAAGGCACCAAGGTGCGCGCCTGGGGCGACACGCTGCTCGCCGGCGTAGCGGAGGGGTGGATTCGCCCACACGTCGACCGGACCTTCCCGCTCGACGCGGCCGGCGAGGCGCACGCTTACATCGAGGCGCGGCGCAACAAGGGGAAAGTGGTGCTCGAGGCTTGAAACTAACGTCCCAAACCGCAGGGGCGGACGCTCGCCTCTGTGGTGCCAGACACCGGCGCCTGCGGACTCGCGCCGGAGTTAAAAAGAAGCGGAGCGAAGTGCGATCCATTGCCGGCAATGGTTTTCAAACCGACTATCCGTGACGGCAACGAAAAAGGCGACCATAAGCCAAGTTAACGACTCTCTTACCCCGAGAGCCATAGCGTCCTCCCGCACCAATCAGGGAGTCATGCATGACCGATACCGTGGGAATCGCGGGCGACCGCATCCGCTCATTCGTCGAGCGCAATTGAGCATATCGAGGAAGAGATCAAGGCGCTCAACGAAGGGAAGAAGGAAATCTTCGCCGAAGCGAAAGGCGATGGTTTCGATGTGAAAGTTCTGAAGGAGATCATCCGTCTGCGCAAACAGGATAAGGATGAGCGCGACGAGCATGAGTCCCTGCTCGACCTCTACCTCAGAGCAATGGAGACGCCTGGTGCCGAACGAGCAAAGGCCGCTTAAGGATTAAAGAGAAAGAGGGGGCGGTTGAGAAACTTCGTCCCCCTCACTCGACGTGTGGTTGACGTCTTAACCGGCCCGACACCGGGCGCGGAGGAAATTTTCCGCTGCGTTCAACAACGCGTTTGAGACCCGTTCCCGACGAACCAAAGCGAGAGACGATGTCGCCTTCCGGATCGCCTGGGCGGCAGTGAAAGAGTAATATCCAGAGACGGAGCCCGTTTGGATCGCGCGTGACCCATGAAGACGCCGGTTTTTGCGTGGTCGGACGCCTTGATTCTGAGAGTGACGTGGCGTCGAAGGCCTATGCCGAACTGACGCGGGCGCCTTCCTTGAAGGATTGTCGTGGTCATCGCCCGGGAAGCGTTGTCTTTTCGTCCAAAATCATTAAATACTTGGAGACCGGATTCGCTCACGGAACTTTTCGCCATCTACGTTGCGGAAGACGAGAAATATCGTCGTCGTTATCGATCGCACGAAGATAGGTTTCCTTTCGCGGACCAGTTCCGCAGCAGAGAGGATCGCTCGACGGGGATGCCGTCGCCGCAAATCCATCTTTCGGTCTTCCTGGCATGCCAGGAAGCCGTTCATCCCGAGAGTTCAAATGCGCCATATCGTGCGTCCTTTCAAAATTGAATTCAAAGGCCGCTCCTGCAGATCAACGCCGATGCGTTCGCCGACGGGCGGCGACGCTGGCAAAGACAGGGTGACGCCGGCGTTTAAAAGCATTGGCGTTTTCTTGTCAGACCGTCACGGCGGCGCGAACGCCCCCGAGGCCGCGATGAAGGCCGCTCACGCGGTTTTCGGTCGAACCTCGTCACCGGCCCCGGCGCCTGAGGCGATCCCGGCCTGCAACGCTTCCGTGGGTCGGGTGCTGCCGAGTCTCATCGAAAACGGCGGCGTTTTGGCGGTCCGGCCGGCGGCAGTCGATCAAAAGGCAGGTCGCAGCCGCACGGCGAGGAAGGCCAAGGCCGCTTCTCCCGCCCGGGCAAGGAGGTCGCCCCTGCCCGCGGAAAACGGCGTGATGCTTGATTCCCCAAAGCAAGCGGCGATGCACATCGCACCGCAGATGCCGGCCGCCGCCCCCGATTGCGAGCGCAGATCGGCCCGCAAGCGCCGCCTTCTCGACGCCGAACTCAAGGCCGGCGAGAATTGGAAGCGGCGCTTGTGCAAGGCGGCCCGCTGAAAAACGACCAGTAGACCTGGCCACATCGTCCTGGCCGCCGAAGCCGTCGCGGCCGAGTTTCTCCATGCCAAAGGCTACGGATGACCCCACCCGTCTCATATGTCCTGAGCCCGGACACGACATTGACACTCGGAGATTGAGTCGCTTACAGTCATTTGATAGAGATGGTCAACTAAATGCTGGGTGGGCTGGGTGAGCCGCCGAAAGCTGCTCCTTGATTTTGCAACCTTGTCGGTCATCGTCATAGGCGCGGTGCTCATCGGCGTGAAGCACGCTGCGAAAGTGGCTGCGCATCAAGACGCGATCATCAATGTCTCCTACGACCCGACGCGTGAGCTCTACGAGGCGATAAATCCACTATTTGTTGCGTCCTTTGAGAAGGCGGCGGATCGTCATGTGACGATTCAGCAGTCCCACGGAGGGTCGTCGCGACAGGCGAAAAAGGTGATCCGCGGCGAGCAGGTTGCGGACGTCGTCACGCTGGGTCTGCGGGCGGACATCGACCTTTTGAGGAAGCGGGGCTTCATTGCGGAGCATTGGGAAGACCGTTTGCCCAATCACTCCGTGCCTTACACCTCCACGATCGTGTTCGTGACCCGCGGCGCCAAGGCGCGGAACGTGAAAGACTGGCCGGATCTTTTGCAGCCTGGGCTCGAGATCGTGACGCCGGACCCGCGCACGTCGAGCAACGGCAAGCTCGCGGCGCTGGCGGCGTGGCTTGCGGTCACGACGCGGGGCGGAAGCGAAGCTGACGCGCTGTCCTATCTCAAAGCCTTCTATGCGCATGTTCCCGAGCTCGCGGAAGGCGCCCGCGGGGCCTCGCTCGCTTTTTTCGGGAAGGAATTCGGCGACGTTCACGTGACATGGGAGAACGAAGCGCTGCGCGAGGTCGCCGCATCGAAGGGAAAGCTGCAAATCGTCTATCCCCCAGTCAGCGTTCTGGCGGAGCCCTATGTCGCATGGGTCGATAAGACGACGGCCGCGCGAGAGACGACCGACATCGCCAAAGCCTACCTCGAATTTCTCTTTACGGACGAAGCCCAAGCCGTGATGGCCAAGCTCGGTTACCGCCCCTTCAAGTCCGGCGCCGCCGAAAGGGCGGGCGTGAAGTTTGTCGACGTCAAGCTGATGCCGACCAGCGCAATAATGGGCGATTGGAATAGCCTGAACGACAAGTTCTTCTCCGAAACCGGGATCGTCACGGCGATCGTCGAGGGAGTGAAGAAATGACCTGGAATATCGCCTACTCCCCCGGCGCGTTGAAGGGGGAATGGCGCATTGGGTATACGCTGGAGGAGCTGAAGCGGGACGCGCTCGCGGGCCTGACCGTCGCCGTCATTTCCATGCCTCAGGCGATGGCCTATGCGCTTCTCGCGGGGGTCGACCCGCAATACGGACTCTACTCGGCGATCGTCGTCACCTTTGTCGCCTCGTTATTCGGTTCTTCCTCCCATCTCATCAACGGACCGACCGCCGCCATATCGCTCGTCACCTTCACCGCACTCTCGCATTTCGATCCCGATCAACGGATCGAAGCGACGCAGGCGATGCTCCTGCTCGCCGTCATGGTCGGTTCGGTCCAGATCCTGATCGGGGTTTTCCGGCTCGGGGACCTTACCCGCTACATCTCCGAGTCCGTCATTCTCGGCTTCATGTTCGCCGCCTCGATTCAACTGGCCCTCGGGCAGGTCGGCAATGCCTTCGGGGTTCGCAACAAGGGCACGGGAGACCAGCATCTGTTCTATCGCCTTTGGTTGACGCTGACCGAAGGCGATCCGATCAGCTTCAAGGCTCTTGGAGTCACCGCGGGGACGCTCATGCTGGCGCTCGCTTTGCGGGCGATTGTGCGCCGCTACAAGCTTCCTCAATTTGATATGTTCGCGAGCCTGCTCATCGTCGCGACCTTGGTTTTCCTGCTGGGATGGACGGTCCCGGACGCTGACGGGAAAGCCCTTTTGCGCGTCGCCGGCGCTGTCCCCAACAGCCTCCCTTCGTTCTCCATTCCCGACATCAAGCTGAAATGGATCCCTGAGCTCGCTCCGGACGCCGCTGCGATCGCTTTTCTGGGATTGTTGGAGGCGCTCGCCATCGCCAAGTCGATCGCCAACCAGACCAAGCAGACGCTCGACTTCAATCGTCAATGCGTGGCCGAAGGGCTGGCCAACTTCTCCGGCGGCTTTTTTCAATGCCTTCCCGGCTCGGGTTCGCTGACGCGCTCCGCGATTAACTTTCACGCCGGCGCGGCCACGAGGTTTTCCGGGATCGTCGCCGCGGTGATCGTCGCTTCCGCCGTTCTGGCGTTCGCGCCGCTTTCGCGCTATGTGCCGACGACCGCGCTCGCCGCGCTGCTGATTTTGACGGCGTTCCGCTTGTTCGATTTTCGTCGCATTCGCTATACGTTGCGGGCGACGTGGGTGGACGCCGCAGCGTTCGTCGTAACCGCCACATCCGGTCTGGCCTTCGGGCTTGATTCCGCGATTTTGATCGGCGTTGGCGTTTCGATCCTCTTGTTCGTGCCGCGGGCGGCGAAGCTCAAGGTGAGCGAGCTGATCCTTGATGGCCATCGCGTGGTGCGCGAGCGTCTCGCGACCGAGCGCCCGAATGACGGCTTCATGATCTATGATCTCGAAGGCGAGCTCTTCTTCGGCGCGGCCCCGGAACTCCATCGTTATCTGAGCTTCGTGGAAAAGGAAGCCAAGGCGCGCAAAATCGAGCATGTGCTGCTTCGCCTAAAACGCGTCCGGCATCCGGACGTTGTGAGCCTTGAGGCGTTCGAGCACTTTCTACGGCAGAGCGAAGCGCGCGGATTGACTATTTGGCTGTCCGGGCTTCAGCCGGATTTGCTCGAGGCGTTCGACCGCCTGGGATTTCGCGAATGGCTTCCTGCGGACCGGTTGTTCCAATCGAGGCCGGACGACGAGCACTCTTCCACGATAGCGGCCGTGACGAGCATTCGGGGGCAGCTGGCGGCGCAAGCCGGCAGTCTCGAAGAGGCCACTGAGCTGACCTACCTGGCTTAAAGTTTTTGTGGGGACGAGCGGTGCCGCGCCTCGTCGGTAGATCGATGACACGCGCCCCCTTTTGCGATAATCTGTCGACGCCCGTAAAGATGCCTTCAGTTCGGTCGTCCCCGGAGACCTCGACAATGCAGGAACTCACGCCCGAGGGAAGGCGCCTGTTACAAGAGTTCGCGGACCGCCATGCGGTGACGTTCGACGCCGTTGTGACTTTGCTCCGCGCCCTCATTGCAGGCAATGGATCCCAAGCACAATTCGATCATCCTGATCTTGGAGGCATGGGCCAATGGTCACGAGGCGGCATGATCATGGTTGGCGACATATTCAACCAGGGTCTGAAGCATCGTGTCGATACGTTGTGTAACGAATTGGCGAATTTGCTGCGAAGCCAGCCCTTGTTGAGAGCCGGCTCGGGATCGTTCCAGTCACAGAGCCAGGGAAGCGGCGACGCAAGTTTGTTCGTCCAGGGCTCTAACTCGTCCTTTGGGCGTTGGTGGCCCGGCGATCTCGGCGATCCATCCGCCACCGGTGCACAAAATGAAATGCGCTACGCCTACTTTCCGCATACGCGGCGCCTCGCAATTCGGCTAGGAGGCCGGGTCAGCGTCTACGACACGGGTGTCAACGCCGGAGTGATTTTGCATCGTCGGGCCGGAGCAAAAATGCATCACGCTTGAACAAACGAATGTGCCGGCCTTGGGCTTCATGTCGCACCGCGTTATTCGTCAGGACTGGGCTTTGACGGGGGTTGCGGTTTTTCGCGACGGACGCGTTTCTTGGAATGGGCGAGGCGGTAGCTCTCTCCGTTCATCTCCAAGATATGCACGTGGTGGGTCAATCGGTCGAGCAGAGCGCCGGTCAGACGCTCGGAGCCGAACACGCTCGTCCACTCGTCGAACGGCAGATTGCTGGTGACGATCATCGCGCCTCGCTCGTAGCGTTGGCTGAAGACCTCGAACAACAGTTCGGCTCCGGTTTGCGACAGAGGCACATAACCGAGTTCATCAATGATGAGCAGCTTATGCATCGCGAGCTGGCGTTGCAGACGCAGAAGCCTTTTTTCATCTCTGGCCTCGATCAACTCGTGGACCAGGGCCGCGGCGGTGACGAAGCCGACCGACAGGCCCTTCTGACAGGCGGCCAGTCCCAATCCCAGGGCGATATGCGTCTTGCCCGTGCCGCTGTTGCCGACAGCGATGATGTTCTCACGACGAGCGACATACTCCGAGCGGGCGAGTTCCAGCACCAGGGGTTTATTGAGGGACGGCAAAGCCTGGAAGTCGAAGCTATCGAGGCTTTTGACGGCTGGGAACTTCGCTTCCTTGATCCGTCGCTCGACCATCCGCCGCTCCCGCTCGATCAGTTCCAGTTCGGCAAGCCGCAGTAGGTAACGGATATGGTCGACGCCCTCGGCGGCGCATTGACGGGCGAGCTTGTCATATTCGCGGAGGAACGTTGGAAGCTTGAGGGCTTTCAGATAGTGAGCCAGCAAAATTTGCGGTGTGTCAGTCATGCCGCGCCTCCCGCCAGGAGGGCCATATAGGAGCTCGCCGAGGTCGTCGCGACCGTTGCTCGCGGCAGATACGGATAAACTGTCATGTCGAGGCGCGGCGGTCGCCGCTCGATCCGACACAGCACGAGATGCTTGATAGCGTCGAAACCGATGGCCCCGCGCTCAATCGCGTCGCGGACGGCGGCGGTCACGTCCTCGATCTTGAATGCTTCTATGAGGCGCAGAACCTGGACAAACTCACGCTTGCCCTGCTTGCCCATGCGGGCCTCCAGAAGACGCCGCAATGTCGCGAACTCTTCCGGCAACCTCCAGCCAACGAGCGGAGCGGCCTGGTCGAGCGCGTTGATCTTCCGCTCGATCAGCGCGAGATAATGCAACGGGTCGAACACGAAATCTTCCCGCTCATAGGAGCGGGGATGACGCGCGATTTTCTCGGCGCCGCAGCTGATGACGACCTCGTGCACATAGCCGCGCACAAACACCTCGCGGTGACCGTAGGATGTCGGCACGGAATAATCGTTGAGCCGATACCGCACCAACGACAACGATGAAACCGTCGTGCCGATTTTCTCGCAGGCGTCATAGGCGGGCGGTAGCGGAGATTGAAATGCAGCCAAGTCGCGCTCCAGACGCTCGCCGATCGTCTGATCATGGCCGCGCAAGCGATCGTTCATGCGACGGCGGCAGCACTCCAGCAGGTGGATGTTGAGAGCTTCGAAGCTGTCGAACACCGGGATCGGCACCAGGAAATTGCGCCGCGCAAAGCCAACGAGCCCCTCGACTTTGCCTTTGTCGTTGCCCCTGCCAGGCCGGCCGAAGCGGTCCTCGAACAGGTAGTGCGACTGGAGTTCCGTAAAGACCCGCGTTCGTTGCCGTCTGCCGTCCCCCAGGATCCGTGCAACCGCGATCTTCGTATTGTCATAGAGAATCGACTTGGGCACGCCACCGAAAAACGCGAACGCCTTCACGTGGCCGTCGCAGAACGCCTCGGTCGTTTCCGCCGGATAGGCCACCACGAAGCTGGCGTCCGAGTGCGGCAAGTGGAAAGCGAAAAAGTGGATCTTGCGCTCCACGCCGCCGATGACGCCGAGGGCCTCGCCAAAATCCACCTGAGCGTGACCCGGCGGATGCGCTAGCGGCACAAACATCTCTTGCGAGCGTTGCCGCCAGCTCGCCACGTAATCCTTTACGATCGTGATGCGCCCGGTGAAGCCATGCTCGTCCCGCAACCGCTCGAAGATCCGCTTCGACGTATGCTGCTGCTTCTTGGGCCGGCTTTTGTCCTCTTCGAGAATGCGGTCGATGATCGCAACAAACGGGTCCAGCTTCGGCCTGATCGGCGGCTTCAACCGCCGATAGCCAGGCGGGATCGAGAACTTCAACATTTTCGAGACCGTTCTCGGGTCGATCCCAAACCGCCGCGCCGCCGCCCGCTCGCTTAATCCCTCTATCCGGACTGCATGCCGGACCTGAAAATAAAGCTCCACCTGCTTCATCCCCCGCCCTCGCCAAAAACAGCAAAGGGCTGCTCAAATGCCGGATTTTTACTCCGGCGCAACCAACCATCTCGGTTGCTTCATTGAGGGATTTTCGCTCCGGCGCGTACAGCGGGCCTCATCGGTTGTGAATTGCCAGTCGGCCTTGAAGCGGCGCTTGTCACGATCGTCCTGCCACGCGGCGGCCTCTGTGATCAGCGTCGCCTTGCCGAGGATGCGGCGATCCAGCATGGCGCTCATCGCAAATGCGCTGGCGGCTGCTGCGGATTATTGGCCGGGTTGGTGTCGTGCTTCGTCAAGGCGAGCAGGACGCCAGCGTCAAGAAGCGGTCGCAATTCCCGTTCGAGCGCGTTCGCTTCGGCCTCACCATACACTTCCTCGCCCTTGATATAGACCGCAAAGGCGGTGGAGTGCTTGGCCTTTTTCTCGGGGTCCTCGATCGTTGCCTTTGTCCAGCGGTAGAGCGGGTATTGGTCGGCGCCGTTTCTTTCGGCTTCCGCCACGTAATTGGCGAAGGCGTCGAACTGGCTAATGGCGGTCGCGTTGTAGCGGCCCAGCACCTCCGCGACCGGCTTGAAAGCGCCGTCATTGGCTCCCCTGCGCGCGCTTTCAGCGACTTGCGGCGAAAGCTTGAATCGGAGCTGGTATTCCCATTGCTCAGGCATATTGAGCTCCTCGCTTTAGTGGGGACGTGGAACAGTAGATGCCATCACTCAAGCAGTGATGAGTGAAATGACTGCGAGTCTGGAGATCGTTCGCTCCACCAGCCAACCCACCCGGGCAAAAATTTCATTGCGACAAGGGACACGCCCCCAAGCCGCACGATCCGCACGATCGAACGCACGGAGTCACGCGCGTCGCGCGCGACTCCGTGCGGCTTGAAGCCGGCGGCAGCCTATTCGGTGCAATCGACTCTTAGGCATACAATAAGGGTATGGTTAAGCTCCCGCGAGGTCAATCCCACAATCCTGACGGCGTTGCTCCGGCACTTCCATTGGCCTCGCGGTTAGTGAAGAGGAGAAAATGCGGCCAACCCGACGTCCAACGGGGACGCCCCCGGCTTTCGGATCGCCTCGAACCCGTGGCCCCGTGATTTGTTTCGAAGTGGCGAGTATGGCTCGGAGAGGCCAGACGGCGTTATTGCGTAAGCCTCTGATTACATATAGCCGTCCGAGGGCCAGAGACTTTTCAATAGCTGCTGAGCGGAGTGCCGCGGCTTAGGTCGTGTTCATCCCGAGACCTGATTACGCCCTTGCGTCAGCCGAAATTTCGTGTGAGAACAAAAACAGAACATTCTGTTTTTGGGAGGGTTCGGCCATGGCGCGCAATAAGGTGCAATTCCAGAAAGGTCTCAGCGAGACCGAGTTCAACAAGGCCTACGGCAGCGAGGAGCAGTGTCACGCGGCGCTGGTCAACTGGCGCTGGCCGAACGGGTTCGAATGCCCCGATTGCGGCGGTAAGGCGCACTGTGTCGTGACGCGCGGGATGCGCCTGCTGTTCCAATGCGGCGCGTGCCGCAAGCAGACCTCGGTGCGCGCCGGGACCATCTTCGCCGCCAGCAAACTGCCGCTGCGCCTGTGGTTTTCCGCCATGTATCACCTCACGCAAACCAAGCAGGGCATCTCCAGCCTCGAGCTCGCGCGACGGCTCGGGATCACCCAGAACGCCGCCTGGAAGATGAAGCACAAGCTCGCGCAGGTCATGATCGAGCGCAACGCCACGAAACGCCTGAAGGGAAAGATCCAAATGGACGACGCCTATCTCGGCGGCGAGCGTTCCGGGCCTCCCGGGCGCGGCGCCGAAGGCAAGACGCCCTTCGTCGCCGCGGTCCAGACCACCGACGATGGCAAGCCGCATCAGATCATCTTGCGGCGGGTAAAGGCCTTCAGCAAGCATGCGCTGAAAAAGCTCGCCAGCACGGCGTTGACGCCGGGCGCCGAGGTCGTCTCCGACGGCTTGGCCTGCTTTTCCGCCGTCGTTGAGGCTGGTTGCTCGCACAAGGCGATAATCGCCGGGTCAGGCTCCAAGGCTGCAAGAGCCGCCGTCAAGAACCCCACGTTCAAGTGGGTCAACACGGCGCTTGGCAACATCAAGGCGGCGCTCCTCGGAACATACCGCGCCGTGCGAGAAAAGCACGCTGCCCGTTACCTCGCCGAGTTCGAGTATCGCTTCAATCGAAGATATGATCTCGGCCAGATGATCCCGCGTCTCGCCGCCGTCGCTCTCTCAACCGCCCCCATGCCCCACCGACTCCTCAAGCTGGCTGACCTTCAGGCGTAATCAGGTCCCGAGATGCCGCAGGAAGACGACGCGATGAAGTTTTACCGCACGAGATCGCCGGCGCTCGATTTCGCAGCGGCGTCTCTGCAGGGCTGGCGGGTCACGCCAGCGTGGTTTTCGCAGTGCTCACCCATCATCCTGGTAATTGTCGGAAAGTCGTCAACCGAACATTTCCAGGAAAACATGGAAGCGGGCGCGCTTTGCCATTCTCAAGTGACCATCACCGCGCTGGATGGAATCGCTGCCGGCTCCGAGCAGCGGATTGTAGGCCGATGACTTCGCGTTGGTCGGGTCGAACAGAAGTACCCGACCGTGCCGCGCCCGGAAGCCGGCAGTGAGCTGCCAATTCTCGCCCTTGATGTCGTGAACAATCGCAGAGCCGGGCCAGGTCAAGAGCGAGGGGATGACGAGGCCGACGCCCTTGCCGCTCCGGGTCGGCGCGAAGCATAGGACATGCTCCGGACCGTCGTGGCGCAGGTAGCTGCGGAGATAACGACCCAGCACCACGCCGTCGGGTCCGAGCAGGCCGGCTTGCTCAATCTCCTTCGGCTGCGACCATCGCGCGGAACCATAGGTCTCGACGTTCTTCGCCTCGCGGGCGCGCCAGACGGACATGCTGATCGCGACAGCGGCGGCGATGATCCCGCCCGACGCCGCGATATACGCCCCCTCATTGAAGATCGACGGCGCATAGGCGTCGTAAGCGTACCACCACCAGAAAAAGGCCGGCGGCAGGTAAAAGGGGAAATGCAGAGCCTCGAACCAGGGACGTCCGAGCTCCACTTGAAATCCGAGGCGCCAAGCCGTCCACTCCGTCGCGGTCCAGATCGTCAGCAAGACGATGGCGAAGACGGTGATGACCTGGCCCCAGAGAATCTTGGTTGCGGACATTGCGGCCGTGCTTTCCTGCTTGGAGGGATCGCTCACAGTCCGAGCCCCCGGTTTCGCCCGAAGCCCCAGTCGATGCCGCCGTCATCGCGGGCGACGCCGGAGACGTGGCGGCCGAGCTGCTTCTCAAGGGATGGCGTCCAGGGCACGAGCTGGAAGCCGAGGCCGTCATCGATCATGGCGAAGCGGCCGGAGGCGAGTGCGAAGCGCTGCCGGTAGGTTCCGGCGACGTACTCCCCGGACGCGGCGGCATTGAACGGCTGACCCGTCTCCGCCGCGAGTCGCTCGCCCAAGGCTTCGATCTCGCGGCGCCGGAGCGTGCCGATCAGATTCTCGGAGAAGACGATTCCCTGCGCCCGGCGCTCGGCAAGCCCCTGCTCGATGAGCTGCTCGGCCCGGCGTTGCATCGCATCGCGGACTTCGGCGCCAAAGCCGGTCTGGCCGAGCGCAGCCGGATCGCGCTTCACCGCTTGCCGGTCGAGCCACGTCGCGCCCCTGGCCGTCACCTGGTCTTCGATAGCGAGATCCGACCGCACGGCCAGTGCGACGCGTTGTCGCCCCTGTGCGTCATCGAACTTGCGCAGCTCGACGATCGACCCCGGCGCGCTGTCACCGGCGGCGTCGAGATCGGGGAGCTTGATGTGATGGGTGCGGCCATCCACGCCGTCGATCACGCCGTAGGCCGTTCCCTTCAGCTCGTCGTCGAGGCTGCGATCGACCAGCCGGCCGATGACGGGCGCGTCGAGGCTCTCGCCGGCGAGGACGTAACTCGCAGTCGCGCGCTCGATGCCGCGTTCGGCCAGGCCGCGATGAATGCGTTTGATGATGTCGCCGCGCTCGCCGAGCTCGCGCAGCGTCGTCTCCGCGGCCTCTTCCATCGTCCACTGGCCGGGTGCGACCTGGTGGGCGAGGCCGAGGCTCTCCAGGTGCCGCAAACGCCCGACCTTGAGCACGCGGAACGGATCGGGCTGCCTTTCTGGGTCCGGCGCAAGCTCGATGACGCCATGCCGGTCGGCATCGCGAAGAAGCTGCCGGTCGAGCTGCGTCCAGCGTTCCGCTTCGACCTGGCGCTCGAGCGCAAGCTGGATGTCGCGGTCGGTGCGCGGCCCCAGCTCCTGTGTGACGAGATCCTGGGCGCGGGCGCGCATACCTTCCTTGATGTAGTCGCGCGATATGACCAGGTCCTGGCCGTCGTCGGCGACGCCGCGCACGATGATGTGGACGTGCGGGTGCTGCGTGTTCCAGTGATCGACGGCGACCCAATCGAGCTTGGCGCCCAGATCCTTCTCCACCTGGCCGATCAGCTGGCGGGCGAAGCCTTTAAGGTCGGCCATCTCCGGCGCGTCCTCGGGCGAGACTATGAAGCGGAAGTGGTGACGGTCCTTCTCGCAGCGCTGGGCGAAGGCCTTTGGGGCCGCGTCCTCAGTCTCGGGGCCGAACAACCTGGCCTTCTCCCCGTCCCGGGTGACGCCCTCGCGCCGGAGGTATCCGAGATGAGCTCCAAGCGGCGCCGAACGCGCGGTGTGACGGACGACGCGCGCTTTTACCGTCACCAGACGAGACCGGCCGGTCAGCAGGTGGTTCGCCCGCACGCTGGCGACGCGTCCGCGCCCGAAGGTCGAACGGCTTCCGGACTTCAGTGTGCCTTGTTGCGAGACGCCACCGCCGGCGCGTTGCGCGGCGGCGAGCGCCTGAGCGATGAAGGGTTTGGCGCGCTGACGGCGCGAGGAACGGATGCGGCCAGGCCGGGGCTGGAAGTCGCTTTCTTCAGCCATCGGCGGGCTCGGCAATGTGCGGAAATGAGGGGCGGCGCAACGTGTTGATCATCGCGCGCACATTGCACGCCGGGGCCGCACATTGCCGGATCAGCGAAAAGCGAAAGCAAAAACAACCAACCGACCGAGCCGCACCTTGCGGCCTTTTATCTCGCCCTCTTTCGGTCGGTTGTCGCGGACCTCGCCTGACCGCGCGCTTATGTTCGCTCATCTGCGCCAGCACGCGCTCCACTAAGCCGAGACAAGAGAATGGGCCCTTCGGTTTCAGACGACGCGGCATGCGCGCAATCATGGCTTCCGTCCCGACGACGAGAGCGCAACGAACAGGCCTTTGGACTGCGGCGCGATTGCCGACACGTCACGTACGCCGACGCCGTCAGAGGCATCGCGCGAGGATCGATCCGAAGCTGTGCGATCGGCGGCCTGTGCGCTACCCGAACGCATGACGAAGAACGACGCCTTGGCCCCGGCGAACCGAGTTACAGAAGCGGCGAGAACGGCCGGGTCGACGTCGCCGCCGTCGATCAGCGGCAGCAATTCGGCGACATAGGCGATGGTCTCGCCTGGCAACGGACGGCGCTGATCGCGGTAGTCCTCGTAGCGGCTAGGCCCGGCATTGTAAGCCGCGAGGAAGCCGGGCGATCCGTAGCGGTCATGCATCTCGCGTAAATACGCGGCGCCCGCCAGGATGTTGTCGCGGGGATCGTAAGGATCGCGTCCGAGGCCATAGCGAACGCGCAAGGCCGCCCAGGTGTCCGGCATGAGCTGCATCAAGCCCCGCGCGCCCTTTGGCGAAATCGCATGGCGATCGCCGTGGCTCTCGGAGCGCATGACCGCTCGAATCCAGGCCGCCGGAATGCCGAAGCGCTGCGCCGCCTCCGTCACGATAGCGCTGAACGGATTGCTCGCCGCCTGCACGCGGATCGCGGCCATCTTCGCATGCGCTGGTGGGGTGGGAGCGATGAGCGAGATCACGCCGACGGCAATCAGCAGCGCAACACGAGCGCACACCCGGCTTCCGCTCCGGCGCAAGCAAGCCATCGTGCTCGCCGCCGTCAAGGACAAGGCGCGAGCGCCGGCCATAGGCCGCCCTTGACGGCGTCTGCGCGCGACGGCCGTGGCGTTCCCGAGCGGGGCGGAGGGATGAGACGATCTTTCCGCGAACAGAGGGATGGAGCTGGGGCGCGCCCTCCCGCGCATGATTGGGAGCTGGAAGCGCATGGGTTCAGTCCCGCTCGCTGCGCTTCGGCGGTCGGTTCCAGTTCAGGAACCAAGCGGACTTGTCGTCGCCCGACCGAAAAAGATTGGCGCGGATCGGCTGCGTCAGCGACGGGTCGTCGATGATGAGCGACACGTAATCGCCGGCTTTTTCGCCTGTGCGCTTCCAGCCCGCGCCGATCTCCGGGCCGTCGGCGTCGCCGAGATGGAGCCGAAAGTCCGGCGCGTTCTCGGCGTCCGACGATTCGGCCGGGACGAGAATGAGATCGCGGTCGACGGTGAGCGTATGGATGCGCCCGGCGAAGCCGGACTTGTCGCGGGTGAACTGCCCGATCTGCGCCATTGGAAACCTCCGTGTCTGGCGGTTGGAAAGCGTGTCACTCGGCGGCGGCGCGCCACACGAAGCGGCCGTCGCCGGTTTCGTCGGTCCACAGCGGAACCGCGCGAGCGATGATCGAACTGACGGGAAGCGGACCGAAATACCGGCCATCAAGGCTGTCCGGCGTGGTCGGGTTCATGAGAAAGACTTCGCCCGGCTGAAGCGTGCGGCAGCCGCTCCAGCGCGGCAGCGGACGACCGAGATGGTCGCGGGTCTGCGCAGCGCCGACATCGACATGATCGACCGTGACGGCGTCGCCCGCCCGGCACACGATCTGCCCTGGCAGCGCTATGACTTGCTTCAGGAGCGGCACGCCTTTCGGCAGGAAGCCGCCATCGGCGAGGTAGCTCGCAATAGGCTCGGGCGGGCAGACAGCGACCAACTCGAGGCTGCGAAGCTGTCCGACCGGGCGCAACAGATAGAGCCCGGTCGGCGTGCTGGCGGTGGCGTTCCAGATCAGCCGTGGCGCGGGGTGAAAGAACGCCAACTCTCCAGCGGCGAGCACGGCGAGATACGTCACTATCACATAGCCAAAGCGGCTCATGGCGAGACGCTCCGGCGTTTGAGCCACGCTACATGCTGCTCGCGTGTATAGGCGCGCGGCTCGTGGCCGGCTGCGAGACGGTTGTGGAGGTGACGCCAGTATTCCGGCGCGACGTCGGCAGGATCGATGCCGAGCGCCTCGATCGCGTCTATTGCCCGCAGCGCTCGCTCGACCTTCGGCCAGCTGTCGACCCGCAGTAGAATCTCGCCGCCCGGACGAACGAAAGGCAAGGTCTGGCAGCGTTCGCCGGTCTCCACCGCGCGCACGATGTCCATCCGTGAGATGATGGTGCCGTAATCGTTCGAGGCCCAGCGGACGAACGCGAAGATGTTATTTGGCATGAAGCTGACGATGCTGCGGTGGCGGTCGAGGATCTTCTCCTCGGCGCGGCGGCCGAACCGCAGCCAGTGCTCGATCTTCTTCTCGATCCAGGTCAGCTCGACATGGGTGAGTGTGATGGCGAGTGGATGCGTCGACGGCATGATGCGCTGGGGCAAAGGCTCATTGTCGTTCATGAGGGCTCTCCTGGATCGGCCGGGAATTCGCGCGCGAGGAGGTCGCGCAGCATCTCGGCGACGGTGATCCCGCGCCGGAAGGCGGCGACCTTGATGCGGCCGCGCAGCGCCGACGTGACGTCGATCGTCAGCCGCGCCGTGAAGGCCGAAGCGTGATCAACGCCACGCGCATGAGTCTCGGGAGCTTTGATCCAGCTCTCCGCGTCGTCGGGTCGGGAGGCGAAGCCGCGTCTGGTCGAGCGCTCGCTCATGACGCAATCCTCGCGACCTCGGCGGCGAGCGCCGCGATCTCGCGGGCGGCGGCGCCCTGCTCGGCGAGCTCGAAGACCAGACGGCCCGATTGCGCGGCGTCGGCGAACGCGACGCGCTGGCCGATCGTGCTGGCGAGCACCGGCGGATCATGATCGGCCAGAGTCTCCGCCGTCTCGCGGGCGATCACGGTGCGAGCGGCGCAGCGGTTGAGGACGAAGCGCGCGGCGAGCTGGGGGCGATAGATGCGCGCCTCGCGGAGCAGGCCGAGCATCTCGGCCGATGCCCAGCCGTCGAACGGCGAGGGCTGCACCGGGATCAACACCAGGTCTGCGGCGAGCAACGCTGATCGCATCAGCCCCGCGACGCGCGGCGGTCCGTCGATGACGATCATGTCCGCGGCGCGCGCGAGTTCCGGCGCCTCGCGATGGAGCGTGTCACGCGCGAGGCCGACGACGCCGAAGAGACGAGAAAGGTTTTCCCGCGCGCGCTGCTGCGACCAGTCCAACGCCGAGCCCTGCGGGTCGGCGTCGATCAGCGTGACGTCTTTGCCCTGCAGAGCCCATTCACCGGCGAGGTGCAGGGCGAGCGTCGTTTTGCCGACGCCGCCCTTCTGATTGAGCAGAGCGACGATCATCGCTTCCCTCCGGGCTTGCGACCGAAGGGCAAGGACGGCTGCTTTTCTGGATGCTTGGAGGCCGGCGTGGTGGCCCTGGGTCGCTTGTCCCCAGATCGCGCGGGCCGATAATAAAAGTTAGATTCTAAGTTAGACTCTAAGTTAAGCGCCGAGTTTATCGTTTCAGGCCAAAGCGTTAGTTGCGGTTTGCGCTCCCGAAGTCCCGATACTGGCGCTCCCCAAGTCCCGATACCCGGAACGCCCGAAGTCCCGAGTCTATCCACAGGGTTATCCACAGGCCCTGTGGATAACTCGGTGGGCATAATGCGCAGCAGCTCGCGCCGATCTTCGCGTTCGACGAGCAGCCGATACCCTGGAAGGGGCTGGCGGGCGGCGATCCGGCGCAGGTCGAAGGCGAAGTCGGAGAGCTTGGCGAGGCTGCCGGATTTCTGGTGAAGATGGGCAATCTCGAACAGCCAGCCCCTGGGCTGGCGGCCGGCGTGCTTACGGGCGACGCGATAGAGCCAGCGCTCGATGCCGCCGGTGAGCCGAAAGTAGGCCGGGTCGATGGTGAGGACGAGCGAGCGATCGACGACGCCGCGGTAGAACCAGTCGGGGAGAACGAATTCCATGCCCTCGACGCGACCGTCGCGGGTCGCGCACTCCTCCCACTCGTTGATCCAGGAGAACTGATGGCGCCGCCAATGCTCGCCGTTGCGGATTGTGGTGCGGATGACGGTCGCCTGCAGACGGGAGAGCGCGCCTTTCAAGAGCTTGTAGTCGCGGGCGCCGGTTTGCCGGCCTATCGAGGTGAGAAGCTGGTAGGGCGTGAAGCGCAGAAAGCGCGAGGTCCTCAATCCGAGGTTTTCCGCCTCGACGAGCTGGCTCGCAGCCCAGATGAGCACATCGGCGTCCCAGATGGTCGCCATGCCGTGCTCGGGCACGGCGTGGACCTCGACCCGGACATCGCCGGCCTCATAGAGAATCGGCGCGATGCGTCTGGCCTTGGCGAGGGAGAAGAACGGACGCTCCATCAGGTCGCGCTGGTCGCGCGGGCTGGCGTCGCCCGTGGCGACGACGAACGGGTCGAGCTTGCTGCGTTCGCTGACAGTGATGGGGCGGCGCGACGACATGGGCGATGCGTCGCTTCAGCGGGCCGCGTGGCCGACGGCGCGGGCCTCGACATAGCGAGGATCCGACGTCGAGCGGCAAGCCGCCTGATCGGCCCAGGCCTCGAGATCGTCGATGGCGTAGACGACGCGGCCGCCGAGCTTGCGAAAGGTCGGGCCGCTTCCGTGGCAGCGATATTTTTCCAGCGTGCGCGGCGAGAGGCCGAGAAGACGCGCGGCTTCATGTGTTCGAAGGAAGCGCGCCGCGAATTCGGCAAGTCTGGCGGACATGAGCGATCTCCGTGTCGGTCGCATGCGCCGCGGGCAAAGCCGCGGCGTGTCTGGACCAGAGTGGCGGAGAAGCCCGGCGCAGGGGGTGGACGAAGATTTGAACTCTTTCCCTGTCCCCCTCGGGCGCGGACGAGCCCTGTCTCGCCTTGCGGTTGATGAGAATGGGCGCGCGAGGAAGGTTTGGATTAGTCGCCGCGAAGAAGCTTCAAATAGCCGCGCTCGACGAGAACGGTGGCGTCCTGGATCAGGCGCGTGGCCTTGCGGCGCGCCGCTGAATCCTTCCATTCGACGGAAGGAAGACTCGCTTGCTCCGAGTTCAAAACTTCATCGGCGACATCGCGCCGGCCTCCGCCGTCGCGAAGAATGTCGAAGGTGTGCAGAAGCTGAATCAGCCGTGCTTTCTGCAACGGCGTGAGGCGCAAGCGCGCTGGAAGCAAGTCGACGTGCTTTCGGCGGAGTTGGCGAACGAGGCTCACGGCGACGTCGAGGCGCAGCTCGATCATGTCGTCGAGCGGCAGAAGGATCGCCGGGCGGTTTTTCGCTTCGGCATGTTTGAGCGAAACTTGAAGTTCTCCCGACGAGTCGCGTATCACGATCTCGCGACCCTCGGCATCGGTGCGATCGTGGAACACCGGGCCGATTGCCGCCGCAGAAAATGGCGCCGTGGAGAAGGCGGACGGCGCTTCCGTCAGCAGCAATATGCCGGGAAAGGCTTCAGGCCGCCAGAGAATCGCGTTGTGCCTGGTTGGGATGTCGGGATCATAGGCGAAAACGCAACCTCCATCGCCGCGCAAGGTCGGCGCACGCCTCCTCGGGATCGACGCCGCGTCGCGCGATGCGCCGCTGTGTGCGGGCGTAATCGTCACGGTAAGCGGGGTTGCGGCGAAGGAATTCGAGAGCGAAGCCGGCGCGTTCGAGCTGGTTCAGCTGCGCGACCGCGTCTGCCGATCGCCAGAAGGATTTGGGCATGGGCGCCTCCTTTCCAATGTGGCCCTTGTTCGGAGGGAGGCGCTTACGATTCCGAAAAGCTTGGCTGTTCGCTAGACCTCGAGATTGCATCACGGAGTTGGTTGCGTCGCGCAACTTCTGGGCGACGGTTCGGGCACGGCGCCGAGAATCACTGCATTCTCGGTTCCAGCAAGTGGCGGTATCCGCTCTCGGTCATCCAGCGCGCGCGAGCCAGGTGGCTGTCATGAACGGTCTTGGCGCGCTCAGGCTCGCGCGACGGATCGAGACCGAAGACGATCAGCACGACTTCACGCCAGTCGGCGCCCTCGGCGTCGGCGTCGAGCAGGCGCAGATAGGTCACCAGGTGCTTTTCGTCATAGGCGTTCACGCGCTCGGTCAGGGGTGGCCGATCCTCGAAAGCCTGTATGCCCATTTCCAACCTCATGAGTGCTGAGCGGAAGATTTCTCCCGAATTTATTACAGATTTTCCGGGAGTTGGGCTGACGATGTGGCCGATCAGCGATGCGGGCCGCGCATCACGCGCATCTCCCATATCGCAAACGCGGGTGTCGCGCGTCCGTCAGGCTAGCATGGCCTTGCACGAATCGGAACGATCGTTCCTGGAACGATTGTTCCGACGCAGGCTCCATCATCGCCATGGATCTCAAGGAGGTCGTGGCGGTCAATCTGCGTCGGTTGCGTCATGCGAAAGGAATGACGCAGGAGGAACTGGCGGAGAAGGCTGGGCTGAGCGCCCGCCACATCGGCGCGATCGAGCGCGCAGACGATTCAGCGAGCGTTACAGTTCTCGGTCAAATCGCCGATGCGCTCGAATTGGACGCGAGCGAGTTGGTGCGCGCCCTTCCGTCGAGGGGTAGAAAGTAGACGCCGCCATCGAGGGTGTTCTGAACTCACCCGCGATTGCATTGCCGGACGGCCGAGCCCGAATCCGCCTTCCCCTCTCAACCCAAAACAGCCGGTTCGCATAGCGGCGCGAATCGCTGCAATATTGTGCGAACGCCGCCGTTCCAGCGATTAGGCAACCGGCTCATCATGACGCTAAGACGACGCTCCGCATTACGGTGATATCTGTCTCTCCACGCCGATCCGGCCCGACCCCGCCCTTCAAACGGAAATTCATGATGGTCGACCGCCGCTGCGTCGGCGCTCGACCATTAGGGCGCCGTCAGGTTTCGTCTGCCGATTTTCTATCCCTCCGGATTTGCCGGCCGTTGGCGCTCGGCTTGGTATCGCCAAGCCCAGCGGGTAAAGTTACGCTGGGACAAATGACTAAAACGCGCAACAATCACTACGTTCCTCAATGGTATCAGGCAGGCTTTTTCGAGCCCGGCCGGAATACCTATTCATATCTCGACCTGTCACCGTCGCAGCACAGGCTCCCGGGTGGTCGTATTATCATCGAGAAGTCCAAATTTGAGTCCCCTACGTCACGCGCCTTCCGGCAAAGGGATCTCTATTCGACCTTCTTCGGCACGTCCGTGAATGACGAGATCGAACGCAAGCTCTTCGGAGACGTCGACACGCGGGGCGCTCATGCTATCCGCGCCTTTGCGGGCGAGGATGTCGGCGAGTGGCATCATCAGTTCAAGACGTTCTTCGAGTATCTTGATGTCCAGAAAATTCGCACGCCCAAGGGGCTTGACTGGTTGAGTGGACAATACCCGCGCCTGACGCAGAACGACCTGATGTTCGAGATGCAGGGCATCCGCATGATGCACTGCACAATTTGGACTGAAGGAGTCCGGGAGATCGTCTCGGCGCAAGATGCCGAGGTCAAGTTCATCGTCAGCGACCACCCGGTGACCATCTACAATCATGCGATGCCGCCGGACGGGGAGGGCAATGGTTACCCGAACGACCCTTCCATCGCACTAAAGGGCTCACAGACTATCTTCCCGCTCAATCGGGATTTTTGTCTCATCCTCACGAACCTCGAATACGCGCAAGACCAGTCGGTCAATCCACTCGAGAAGCGGACGTTTGCGGGCAACTATCGCAACTCGATGGTCCGGACCGATGCCTTTATCCGTACGCGCAAGCTAACGAGCGACGAGGTCATTCGGGTCAACCGAGTGCTCAAGGCGCGGGCGAAGCGTTTTATCGCCGCCGGCAAAGAGGAATGGCTTTACCCGGAGACGTCATCGGCTGAACCCTGGGCCGATCTGCGTGGTGTCTTCCTTCCGCCCAAAAACGGTCTTTGGCACTTCGGCGGCGAAATGTACGCCCGTTTCGAGAGTGGTGAAGTCTACTATCAGGACGCGTTTGGCCGGACCGAAAAGGAACGCGAATTTCTCAAGAAGAAGCCGCCATCGAAGCCGCCTAACGCCCGCGATCTCTGCGGTTGCGGATCTGGCCGCGCGTTCGGTGCTTGCTGTAGGCACAAGCCAGTCGTCCTCCGCCCAACTTGGGAGGAGCGCAGTATCCGTGAGCGAAACTTGATGCTGCTCAGCGGCATCTCCAAAATCCTCGGCCTCGGGGAGGAACGTGATTGGGTTACTGTGCGCCGCGAGATCACGGACGAGAAGATCAGAGACGTCTACAGCCTCTACGACGCGTTGTGGCCGCGCGAGACGAACTTGCTCGCTTTGCTGCCGAAGCCGGACGGTGAAGCACGCGCGATTTATAGCGGAATTCTGCACCCGTCGGTCATTTCGAATTGCGCACTTGGTTTATCACTCTATTTCAACGAACTGCTGATTGAACATCCCTTTATCCATCCACGGACCGTCAAAAACGAGTTTAGTCCGCTCGAGCACCCCAAAACATATCGGCAGGAATTTCTGAAGTCCGTCGTCTTGTTCATGGCGATTATGCCGCTCGTCGAACAAGGGCTCGTAACCCTCTTTCCTGATCCGTGCAACTTCGATTTTCACCTGCGCGATCAGACGTTCAAAATGGCCCGGTTTCGATCCCAAGGGTTGAAAGTCGATCCAAAGGAAGAATCCGGTTTCATGGAGCTGGTGAAGGAGGACCAAAAGCGCGGCATGTTGCTGCTGCCACGAGAGGCGCTTCGGCGTAAGGTTCACCGTGATTCTCCTGAACTGGATGAAAAGGCTGTCGAGGCCGTTCTTGATGGCTTCGATATGCTTCGCGAACGAGACCCACTTGCTGTCCTGCAAGAGGGGTCGCTTGAAGGCGGGAAGGGTGGCGGACAACTCACCCCGTTCAAGATGGCCCCAAACTTCGAGATCACGATGTACCTCTCGCAGGCCACCGGCTCATGCATCGTCACCGACAGCGTGTTCCGCTGGCGCGAGCTGATGGCGGCCGCTCGACGCGGCATACAGGGTGCATCGATTCTGTCCCAGCTACGAGCTGGAATGGAGCAAGCTGAGTTCGTCTTCCCACTTGATGTTCAGGAAATCGGCGTACTTGCCGAGCACGGGGTATTTGGAGGTTATCCAGACATCATGCGAAAGGTCTTCAAATACCTGTCAGCGTTTCCGACGAGGGGGGCGAAGCCCAATGTTGAAGCCAGTCTCAACGCAGAATTCAAGCGCGTCCACGGCTCGACGCTGCGGGTCGCGAGGAAGTCCCGGGCTCACCTCTTGGAAGCGCGCGTATCTTGCCTTTGGCCCGCTGGCGGCATCCAAGACAACACCGTCAATCGGCTTCTCTTGATGTCCAGCTCCGAGCACCACCTCACCAGTGCGCCGATGGCCTTATTCGTTAAGAGATATGTACCGGAACGGTAGTCTACAGGCGTCGCCACTAGAATGCCGCCCCTGCACGTACGTTCTTGGCGCACAGGAGCCTTCGCGAGGAGCCCATACGAGCAATGCCTCGCCCGGACTGGCCGAACGGGGCATCGTAAGCGGATCAGTCGCCGCTGCGGCGGCCGTTCGGGCGGGACCAGATCAGGCTGTAGCCCTCGCCGTCCTCGTCGTCGAAGAGGTTGGCGAAGATCGGGGCGGTGAAGCTCGGATCGTCGAGCTTGAGGCCCAGATAGTCGCGGCCCTCGTTGGAGCGCTTCGACCAAGCGGCGCCGATCTCAACTTAATGCGGTGCACCGCATTAAGTCGATTATGCGGAGTGAGGAATTATGCGGAGCGCTGACCTGTGAGGGGCAGTTTTGCGGCCGGTTCCCGCCGGTTCTGCTCCACATAATTCCAATCGTTGAACAGCGGCGACGCGTCTTAAGCCCGAGCCGCCTTTGCTCTATGTTGATTGCTGGCATGGACTTTGGGGCGTGAGCTACGATTTTGGCGGATAAGGATGACGCCTCGGAGGAAATTGCGCGCATTCGACGGCGGTTAGCCGATCTGGACGCAGAGCGGACAGCGCTTGCGTGCGAACTGGAAACGCTTGAGCTTGAGCAGAAGCTGATATCCGATCGCCAAGCGGCCGAGCGGGATGCATTTCCGGATGCGCCTGTCACCAACAGTTCGTCATCGGCTGCAAAAATAGGATTGTTCCGCCGTCTGTTCGCCGGCCGCCCCGATGTTTTTCCGGTTCGATGGGAAAACAGAAAGTCTGGGCGCTCGGGATATTCGCCGGCTTGCTCCAATGAATGGACGAAAGGCGTTTGCGGCAAGCCGAAGGTGAAATGTGGAGAGTGCCCGCATCAGGCATTCATCCCGCCCTCCGAGGATATCATCGAGAAACATCTGCGCGGCGGCGACGCGCGCTCCGGCGATTTTGTCGCCGGCGTTTATCCATTGCTGCAAGACGAGACGTGTTGGTTCCTTGCAGCGGATTTCGACAAGAAAAGTTGGGCGGACGACGTCAGAGCGTTGCTCGGCGCCTGTCGTGCGAAAGGGATTGCCGCCGCCCTGGAGCGGTCGAGATCGGGGAACGGTGGCCATGTCTGGATCTTCTTCTCCGAGCCTGTGCCGGCAAGGACCGCCAGGCAAATGGGTTCCGCCCTGATCACGGAGACGATGGAGAGTCGCCCCGAGATCGGCTTTGCCTCCTATGATCGCTTCTTTCCAAATCAGGATACGATGCCGCTTGGCGGCTTCGGCAATCTCATTGCGCTGCCGCTACAGCGAAAGGCACGCGAGATCGGCAACAGCGTCTTCGTTGACGAGGAATTGCGACCTTACGACGACCAGTGGGCCTATCTGTCTTCACTGCCAAGGTTGTCGGCGGATGTGGTCTTCAGGATCGCGGACGACGCGGAACTTGCGGGACGGGTCCTGGGCGTTCGCATGCCGGTCGACGACGAGCATGCGGATGAACCATGGAAAATGTCGCCGTCACGGCGCAGCGAGCCACGGCGTGTCGACGCTGCGATACCGAAAAGCATCAAAATCGTGCTCGCCGATCAGGTTTACATTGACCGGACGGAACTTCCGCCATTCCTGATTGCCCAGTTTATTCGCCTGGCGGCTTTCCAGAACCCGGAATTCTATCGCGCGCAGGCCATGCGGTTGCCGACATTCGGAAAGCCCCGGATCGTCTCATGCGCCGAGGTTTATGCGCAACATATCGCCTTGCCCCGCGGCTGCCTCGACGACGCGATGGATCTCATCAAAAGCCATGGCGGCGTCGCCAAATTGGAAGATCAGCGTGAAATCGGCACGCCGCTGCCTGCGGGCATTTCCTTCCAGGGCGAATTGCGACAGCCGCAGTTGAAGGCTTTCGATGCTCTCGTCGCCCACGACAACGGCGTGCTCGCAGCCACGACCGCCTTCGGCAAAACCGTCGTGGCGGCGGCGCTGATAGCAAATCGCGCCCGCAACACGCTTATCCTTGTCCACAGGCAGGAACTGCTCAACCAATGGGTGGAACGGCTACGCTCCTTTTTGAACATAGACCCGAAGCAGATCGGCGTCGTCGGCGGCGGGAAAAGAAAACCGACAGGCGTCATCGATGTCGCGCTCATTCAAAGCCTTGTCCGCAAGGGCGAAGTTGCCGACATTGTCGCTGATTACGGCCAACTGATCGTCGATGAATGCCATCACCTCTCCGCTGCAAGCTTCGAGCTTGTCGCCCGGCGCTCAAAGGCGCGATATGTCATCGGCCTATCGGCGACTGTCGCCCGAAAGGACGGCCATCATCCGATCATCTTCATGCAATGCGGCCCTGTTCGCCATCGGGTCGATGCGAGAGCTCAGGCTGCCGAACGCGGCATCCGCCACCGCGCGCGCGATCGCTTGACCCGGTTTGAACTCCCGGCGTCCCTGGCCTCGGTCGAACGGCCTTCGATGCCGGCGATCTACGCGGCGTTGGCGCAGGACATTGCCCGGAATGATCTGATTTTCGACGACGTGTTGAAATCGCTCGAAGCGAAGCGTTCGCCCATCGTCCTGACGGAGCGAAAGGATCACCTCGATTATCTCCAGAAGCGGTTTTCGCCATTCGTGAGAAATCTCGTAGTCCTGCGCGGCGGCATGTCGGCAAAGGATCGCAAAGCAGCGAGCGTCGCGCTGAATGTATCAGATGACGATGAGCGTTTGATCCTGGCGACAGGCCGTTATGTTGGCGAAGGCTTCGATGATTCCCGACTCGACACGCTGTTCCTGACGATGCCGATCGCCTGGAAGGGAACATTGGCCCAGTATGTCGGCCGGCTGCATCGCGAGCATGATGGGAAAAAAGACGTTCTGGTCGTGGACTACGTCGATCAGGCGGTTCCAGTTCTCGCCCGAATGGCTGGGAAGCGGCGAGCAGGCTATCGTGCGCTGGGTTACATGATCGAGTAGCGACGCCCTGCCGTGTGGCGGGGCGCCGCGGGCGCGGATCAGCGCGACCAGATCAGCGCGTATTCGCCATCGTCGCCCTCGAAGAGGTTGGCGTAGATGGGCGCGGTGAAGCTGGGATCGTCGAGCTTGACCGAGTGGTAGGTGCGGTTCTCCTTCGAGGTCCGGCGCCACGCGGCCCCGATCTCGACGCCCGAGACGACCACCCGAAGGTCGGGCGCCTTGTCGCTGGTGGAAGCGGGATCGCTGGGAACGAGGCGCGCCTTGGCGTCGATCGCGAGGGTCTTGATCGTGCCAGCGTAGGCGCCGTCGTTGCCGCGGGTGAACGAGCCGATCTGGGACATGGTGTAACTCCTTTTGCTGTGTTCCAAGCCCGCGACCATCGCGGCCTTGTGGCGATCAGGAGCCCCGGGACGGCCGCCCCGCACCTGCAAGGCCGCAGCGCACGCGAAGGACGGCATGAGCCGAGCTTCTTGTTCCGCGAGGAGCGGCGCAGCCGCGGGGAAGAAGGTCGGCGACGCCGTTGCGGGGACGAGGCCGGGTCGAAGACCGCATCCTGGGGCCGATCCGCCCAGCAAAGGCCCATCGGTCGCGGGGGGACACCGCACGTACGGAGAACACACCCAGCGAGGATCAGCCGCTGCACGCGATGGCGATCACCGATCAGCGCACCATCGTCGTTGCGGATAATGGAAGCCCACGCTTCATAGTTCCGCCTCCAACAACCGGGGAGGCGAACCGTGCCGATAGGTGTCTATGTAAGAACGAAGAGTGTCGTCAAAGACCGACTGCGGGCAGGACTTGCCGCCGATCACGTCGATGATTTTACTGCGTGGTTGCGACAACGCCACTATACCAACAAGACGATCGTCGAGCTGATCAGGCTGCTCGCCTGCTGGACGCATTGGGCGCGCGAGAACGGCTATGGGTTCGACACGGTCCGCGCCGCGCACGCCGCATCGTTCGCGCTGATCGACGCGGGATATCGCCCGCGCTTCCGGGGCGACGTCAACAAGGACGCGGTCGAAACCGGCAAGCTGTTCATCGCCTATCTCGAAGATTGCGGCACGTTGCCGCGCGTGCCGGTAGTGCCGGGACCGCCGATCGTTGCCGAGTATATGGCATGGGCGCGCGAGCAGCAGGGGCTGGCGCAAACGACGCTCGGCACCTACGCCCGCGCGATCATGCCGTTCGTCGCCGCGCTCGGCGAGGATCCGGCGGCCTATGACGCCTCGGCGATCCGGGGCTTTATGCTGGGCCGCGCCGGCGCCGTATCGGTCGCCCGCCTCAACGGTATCGGCGTAGCGATCCGCGCATTCCTTCGCTTCCTGATCGCGACGGGGCGCTGCCCGCCGGGGCGCGACCGCGCCATGCCGCAGGCGGCGGCGTGGCGGTTCGCCTCGATCCCGCGCTTTCTGCCCGAGGACGACATCGCGCGCATCATCGCCGCGTGCGAAGGCGAGCGGCGGCTGCGCGACCGCGCGATCATCCTGCTGCTGGTCCGGCTCGGAATGCGCGCTAGCGAGGTCGCGCGGCTCGCATTCGACGATATCGACTGGAGACAAGGCAGTATCCGGCTGCATGGCAAGGGGCGTCGCGAAGAGCTGCTGCCGCTCAGCCAGGAGGTCGGCGATGCACTGATCGCCTATATCGAATGCGCACGTCCCGCGTTCGCGGCGCGTGCGCTGTTCCTCACCGAATATGCGCCGCTCCGACCCATCGACCGCGGCACGATCAAATGCGTGGTGCGGCGCGCGCTCGAGCGCGCTGGGGTCGAAAGTCGTTACAAGGGCGCGCATGTGCTGCGCCACTCGGCGGCGACGTCGATGCTGCGACACGGGGTAAGCCTCGCAGGCGTCGCCACAGTGCTACGCCACCGCTCGCCCGCGATGACGGCGCATTACGCCAAGGTCGATATGACGCTGCTCGCGACGATCGCACAGCCCTGGCCGGGGAGTGCGTCATGTTGATCGACGACGCCTACCGCTATGTCGCGCTGCGCCGGTCGCTCGGCTTCAAGCTCGAAAAGACCGCAGGGCACCTCGCCGCGTTCACCCGCTACGCGGTCGATCATGGCGACAGCCATATCCGCACCGCGACGGCGCTTGCCTGGACGGCGGCTGTCTCGTCCACACCGGGCTCTCGGTATCGACGGCTTCAGGAAATAGCCGACTTCGCCCGCTTCATGCATGCCGAGGACGCGAGGCACGAGATACCACGGCATCACTTATATTATCGTCCGCGCTCGCGACCCGCGCCGTATATCTACACACCGGATGAACTGGTCCGGATGCTCGACGCCGCCGCAACTCTGCGGCGTCAGAAGCCGAGCCCTCTCCGGCGGCACGTCCACGCGATGCTGATCGGTCTGCTCGCCGCAACCGGGCTGCGCGTCTCGGAAGCGTTGAACCTGCGGCTTGGCGATCTGTTGCCGGACGGCGTGTTGCACATCCGCCAGACCAAGTTCAACAAGAGCAGGCTCGTGCCGATGCATGCGAGCGTCATTGCGGCGCTCGACGCCTATCTTCGCATCCGGGCGACGGTCGCGGGCGTCGATGACCATGTGTTCCTGACGGTCGGTGGCAAACCGATGGGCCTCGGGGCCGTCCATGCCGCCTTCCAGGTGATCCTGAACAAGGCCGGTATCGCGCCGGATCGGCCACGCCGTCCGCGCATCCATGACCTGCGCCACACCTTTGCGACGCGCGCGCTGGCGCAATGCGCCATGCGCCGCGAGGACGTCGCACGCGACTTCGTAGCGCTCTCGACCTATCTCGGCCACGGCCATATCCGACACACCTACTGGTATTTGGAAGCGACCCCCGACCTGATGCGCGACATCGCCGCCGCCGCCGAAATGCAGGCCGCGGAGGTGATCGCATGACGCCGATCGCTCCGCTCATCACCGCGTTCCTGCGCGAGCACATGCCTCGGCAGCGAGGCTACAGCGCCCATAGCTGCGAGGCCTATGCGATCTGCTTCCGGCTCTTCCTGACCTTCGCCGCCGATCGGCTGAAGACGCGGCCGGCGCGGCTTGCGCTGGAGGAAATCGACGCCGCGATGGTGCTCGCGTTCCTCGCACACATCGAGCAGGATCGCGGCAACAGCCCGGCGACGCGCAACGTGCGGCTCGCTGCGATCAAGGCGTTCATGCGCTACGTCGAGTTCCAGTGCCCGAGCGCGCTGGCGCAGGTCGCGCAGATCGACGCGATCCCCGGAAAGCGCCATGATCACAAGCTCATCCGTCATCTAACGATGCAGGAGGTGCGCGCCATCCTCAACGCGCCAGACGCTTCGAGCAGGTCGGGCATCCGCGACCGTGCGATGCTGCACCTGTGCTTCGCCGGCGGCTTGCGCGTCTCCGAACTGGTCGGGATGACGATGAACCGCGTCACCCTGCAACCCAGCCCCAGCATCCTCGTGTTCGGCAAGGGCCGCCGCGAGCGCAGCCTGCCGCTCTGGAAGGAGACCGCGCGCGACCTTCGCGCCTGGCTTGCAGTGCGCGGGAACCCGCCAACGCCCGAGCTGTTCGTCAACGCCCAAGGCATTGCGATGACGCGCGCCGGGTTCGAATACATCCTCGAAAAACACGGGGTGGCTGCCGCGCGAAAATGCCCGACGCTCGTTGGCCGCAAGCTGTCACCGCACCTGTTGCGGCATAGTTGCGCAGTGCTGATGCTCCAGGCCACGCGTGATATTCGCAAGGTCGCACTCTGGCTCGGTCATGCCGATATCCGGACCACCGAGGTCTACCTCGGGATCGATCCTTCCGAAAAGCTCGAGGCCGTCGAGGCGGTGCTCCCGCCCGCGCTGCGACGTGGTCGGTTCAAAGCGCCCGATGCGTTGATCGCATCGCTGATGGCAGATGCGCATACCGTGCCGACGTGAGTTGAAAGATACGGGCGGACGTCGGCGATCGTTGCGGTGCGGTGATCGTCTGATCTGGGTGGTGTTCTCCTTGAGCGCGGTGTCCCCCCGCAACCAACGGGCCTTTCTTGGGCGGATCGGCCCCAGGATGCGGTCTTCGACCCGGCCTCGTCCCCGCAACGGCGTCGCCAACCTTCTTCCCCGCGGCTGCGCCGCTCCTCGCGGGACAAGAAGCTCGGCTCATGCCGTCCTTCGCGTGCGCTGCGGCCTTGCAGCTGCGGGGCGGCCGTCCCGGGGCTCCTGATCGCCACAAGGCCGCGATGGTCGCGGGCTTGGAACACAGCAAAAGGAGTTACACCATGTCCCAGATCGGCTCGTTCACCCGCGGCAACGACGGCGCCTACGCTGGCACGATCAAGACCCTCGCGATCGACGCCAAGGCGCGCCTCGTTCCCAGCGATCCCGCTTCCACCAGCGACAAGGCGCCTGACCTTCGGGTGGTCGTCTCGGGCGTCGAGATCGGCGCCGCATGGCGCCGGACCTCGAAGGAGAACCGCACCTACCACTCGGTCAAGCTCGACGATCCCAGCTTCACCGCGCCCATCTACGCCAACCTCTTCGAGGGCGAGAACGGCGAATATGCGCTGATCTGGTCGCGCTGATCGGCGCCCGCGGCGCCCCGCCCCACAGCAGGGCGCCGCGGACATTGCCCCGTTATTATGCAGAGCGACATCAGCGCCAAAGCCCCGGAAAACCACCACTCCCAGCACAAGACTCCGCATAATCACGCGCTACGCATAATCGACTCGGCCGCAGTAGACCCGGTGGCTGGGGCTGTTCTCGCCGGAGCGGCTGGTCTCGGGGACGATGCGGACGTTCTTGGCCTGCACGCTGAGCGTGACGATTTCGCCGGTGAACTCGTTCGAGCCGGTCTTCTTGAAGCTGCCGATAGTCGCCATTGTCGTTCTCCTTGATCTCTGTTTCCGAGCCCGCACCGTGCGGCCTCGATGGTGATCGAAGGGCCGGAGGCGACCGACGGCGCACCCCGAAGGGGCTCGACAGCAAAGGAGGAGCTTTCTTGTCTCGCGCGAGGAATGACGGCGCAGCCGGCAGGGGAAGAAAGTTGCGACGCCGCTGTTGCGCCGTAGGCGGTCGAGGCTTTTGCCGGCCTTCGGCTAGATCAACCCATCGAAGAGGCCGTTCGGTGCGCTCGATCCGAACACAGATGGCGTAAGGGAGAACGTGGCGACTCTCGTGCTGCCGCCAAGACCTTCGCGATAGATGTCAGCGGGAATGAAACCTCTGCCGATCCGACGGTGTTCTTCCGTTCGGAGATCGCTTCGGCAATGCGCCCCAAATTCGCGGGATGTCGTCTGTGCCACAGAAGATGTCGTCGCTTTCCGTGGCGTCGCTTCTGAGGGGTCTGTCGACGGGCTGTTGCGCTGCGACGGTCTGCGCACCGCGGCAATCAAGATCGCGCCCTAACCACGAGAGACGCCATGTTGCGAAACGCCTGTCCAGTTCTCGCCGTGGCCCCGCGGTGACGTTACCTCCGCGCCATGCCCTGTCCGGCCCGTCGGGGGGCTGCTATTCCCGTGAAGCGGATGAAGGTCGTGACGCTGACAGCAATGGCGGCGATCACCGAGAAGGTCGCCTGCCAGGTCGCGGATGGCATGGCGATCTGAGCGATCCCATGCGTGGCGCTGTAGCCGGCGACGGTGGCGGGCGCGACGAAAAGCAGAATGATCAGCAGCCGGAGCCATGCCGACGGAAGGAAGGCCATAGCGATCTGGCCGAGACCGAAGGTCGCGCCGCCAGCGACGAAACCGACGATGATGCCGCCGAGCGCGCCGGTGCCGGTGTGAAAGGCCCACATGCCGATTGTCAGACCGACGAAGAATGGGAGCGCAAAGGCAGCGAGGGTAAACAGCAGCCAGCAGAAAAATCCGATGGCGGCGAGGACGAGTAGAGGTCCGAGGACGAGCATGGTGGCGGTCTCCGTGAGATCGAGTTCTGACGGTCGCGCCTTCCACCACCACCACGGCGCGATGCCGAGCATAGCCGCAAACGGCCATGACCGGGAGCGGAATCATTCCATCTGGCGGTGTCGTCGCTCACGGCCGCTGCGGCGACATCTTCACATCGGCCTAGCGCTTCTAACCCTGATCCGGAATCGCTCCGGGCGGAGGTATTATCCTCACGGATTACCGATTCGTCGTTGAGCGGAGGCTCGCGGCGCGCATCGAGGTCGAAGGTTGGAAACGAGCCTCTATCTGCCGGTCAAGCGCTTCCTCGAAAGCTTGGGTTTCGAGGCGAAAGGGGAGGTGTGCGGCTGCGACGTCGTGGCGGTGGATCGCGGCGCACCAATCGCGCTCGTGATCTGCGAGTTGAAGCTGAGCTTCACGCTCGATCTTGTTCTTCAGGCCGTGGATCGATCCACGGCATGCGATGAGGTTTGGGTCGCCGTGCGCGCATCGGCGCGCGGACGCGGACGCGAGTCCGACCCGCGGGTCAAGAGGCTCTGTCGAATGCTCGGCTTCGGGCTGCTCAGCGTATTCAGTTCCGGCAGGGTGGAGGTTCTGGTCGAGCCGGTTGCATGGCGGCCGAGACTCAATGCAAAGCGCCGCTCTCGAATTCTCGAAGAGCACCAGCGGCGCAGGGGAGATCCGGCGACCGGCGGCGGCACGCGACGGCCCATCATGACCGCTTATCGCCAGCAGGCGCTGCAATGCGCCGGGGCAATGGCGCGCGCGCCCGCCCGCCCACGCGATCTGAAGGAGGCCATTCCGGACGCGCCGAAGATTTTGCTCCGCAACGTCTACGGCTGGTTCATCCGGGTCGAGCGCGGAGTTTATGCGCTCTCAGACGCCGGGCAAGCCGCGCTGGTGGCGTGGAAGGCGCACCTTCCCGAGCAGTCCGCCACGGGCCGCACCGAGAACCAAAAGACATCCGTTCCCGCTTGAAGCCCCTTGCCTGCCGAGGCGGGGACGATCGCCTCTCCGCCCTTCGGGATGGCTCAAATTTGACCCGAAGCTGCCGCTCCCATCGGCCCCTGTTTGGCCTGATTTTTGACCTAATCCGTGACCTATAAGGTCGACATGATTGGCATTCGGCAAGGTTCCGTGTGAGCGCTTCGGCCGACATGGGCATTGAGGAGCAGCTATGAGGAATTTAGCTTTCGCCAGCCTTGTCGCCTTGCCGTTGTCGATAAGTCCTGTCTTCGCGCAGGAATTACCGCCAGACGCGCAGCCTGTTCGCGTCGAGGGCATGCTTCCGCCAAATCCCGCCCCCACTCTTCGAGTTGGAGGGTATTTTGGAGCGCTTACGAATGAATCCCTGATTGGCGTAGTGCTCTTGCACCCGTGGCGTGAGGACATTCAATCCGGCTTCATGGTTGATGCGAATGCAATTTACACGGCATATCGCTTTCAAAACATTCCGATCGAGTTAGAGTTGGAAGGCGATGTCGCCAAGCGCTTTGGGAACGACTATACGGGAAGGCAGTGGGAGTTTGATCTAATTCCGATGGCAAGATGGACGTATCTGCCGTGGAATAACTATATATATACTAATTTTAGGCTTGGATTATTAGGCGCAAGCTACGTAACTGGCGTATCTCAGTTTGAGAAAAACTTTGACAGCAGTCATCATGGCAATCGATTCCTGAATTTTCTTGTTCCTGAACTCACCTTTTCTCCCAGCAAGGATGCTCCCTTTGAGGTGTTCGTTGGTGTGCACCATCGCTCGGGCATATTTGGCCTTATCGACGGCGTGCATGGGGGATCAAATTACATTTACACCGGCATGAGGTTCAGCGCTTTCTGAAAAAGCGCGCGATATACGCTGTGAAGCCGCCGCGCGCGGTTAGCATGATCACCGGCATGTCGCGAATGTCGTCGTGCGCCCGAAGCCTGCGGCATATCTCCAGCCCAGACACACCCGGTAACTTCCAGTCGAGTATAACCAGATCGGGTGCCGCTTCGGAGAGGCGCAGTTCAACCTTGTCGCCGCGATCTAAATACTCTGCGATAAAACCTTCCGACTGGAGATTATAAACAAGCATCGTCGCGAGCGCAGTATCGTCTTCGACCACAAGAACGCGCGGCGGGCGGTCGTTAATCGTTTGACGCAATGCGGCGGGGCGCAATTCATTCATCGCGATATCTCAAGCTGTCGCAACGCAAACTCCCTCGGTCGTCGTTGACTGCATGGATAATTGCCCCATTCCGGCATTTCCTACAAGCATGAGCTTTACCTTGCGATGTGGGGAAAAAGTCCTTCAGAATAGCGACTTCGACCACCTAGGCTCAGGGCTCATTGATTGAGGTAAAAGGCGACGGCTGCTGCTATGCAGACGGCGGAGAAGAAGGTGAGCGGTGTCCAGGTCGGGCTTACCTCAATCCAACATCAATAGCGCTTTGGCGCAACGTCTGGTCTTGGCGCATCCATGCCCTTCGCCGTGGAGCCGAAGAGGCGCTGGACGACTCCTCATCGGCACTTCGCCGTGCCGCCTATGATGCACCCCCGCTTGAGTTCCAGACCGGGATGCCGAGCTTGCGCGCCTTGTCAGTGAGATTGGCGGAAATGCCGGAACCGGGGAAGACAATAAGGCCAATCGGCAAGACCTCAAGCATCTGATCGTTGCGCTTGAAGGGCGCCGCTTTGGCGTGACGCGCCCAGTCGGGCTTAAAGGCGATCTGCGGAACCTTACGATTGTCGGCCCAGCAGGCGGCGATGCGTTCGGCGCCTCTCGGCGAGCCGCCGTGCAGCAGCACCATGTCGGGGTGCTTCGCGAGCGCCTTGTCGAGGCGGTCCCAGATCCGCGAAACGTCGTTGAAGTCGAGGCCGCCGGTGAAGGCGATCTTGGGCCCGGCGGGGAGCAGCGGCTCGGTCTCGGCGCGGCGTTTGGCGGCGAGGAAGTCGCGACTGTCGATCATCGCCGCGGTCAGCGCGCGGTGGTTGACCTTGGACCCGGCGCGCGGACGCCAGGATGAGCCAGTGCTGCGCTCGAATTGGTCGGCGGCATGGTCGCGGAAGAGCTCCATGCTGTCGCGGCGCTCGATCAACGTCTGCCCCTCGGCGATGAGGCGCTCGAGCTCCACCGAGCGGACTTCCGAGCCGTCCTGCTCCTTCTGGCTGAGGCGCTGCGCCTGCTCATTGTCGTCGAGCTGGCGCTCGATGCGGCCAATAGCGCGGTGGAAGAGATTGACGGTCGACCAGAGCAGATCTTCGAGGTCGGGCTCGAGGCGCGTGTCGCTCAATGTGGCGACCAGGGCGTCGAAGATGTCGGCGACGGCGTCTGTGATCGTCTGCACGAACGGCAGCGGCCTCGGATCGGCTTCGTCGCTGAAAGGCCGGTAGCCATAGAGCTGGAGTTCATGGAGGACTCGGTCGGTTGGAGATGAGCCGCGGTGGGGCTCGGAATTGTCGTGATGGTCGGTGGTCATAGCGGCTTTCCCTCGTCGGATCGGCCGCGCCCATCGCGGCCTTCATGGCGACGAAGGCGGCGGGCGGCGCGGACCTGCACCCGAAGCCGAAGCGAAGGGCCGAAGCCTTGGCGGAGGATGGCGAAGGCCGGCGATTTTGTTTCGCGATGGAAAGCGGCCCTCTGGGCCGCGCCGGAAAATCGGCGGCCGCAGCCATTGCCGGTCCGCGCCGTTTGCCGCCCGATCGCCCTCTGAGAAGGCCGTGGGCGCGGTCCTCTCCGGCGCCGAGGAGAAGCATGACAGCCGGCTTCTTCGCGACGATGCCGCCGCGCCACTCTTACCTGTTCCGCCTATGCCGCGAAATCCATGAAACGGGCGACGTCCTGCGCCGCGATCTGCACCCGGATCGCAGACCGGAGCGCGTCGAGCCCGAGCAACCGGAGGTCCTCGTTGAAGTCGCTTAGGGCGGGCGACAGCACGATCGCCTCGATCCCGGCCGACTGCGCCCGGTCGATGAGTGTCGTCATCGCGCCCTCGCCGGCCGGATCATTGTCGCGGGCGATATAGAGGCGTCGCAGCGCGTGCGGGAACAGGATGGCGGAGAGATGCGCCGCCGAGAGGGCTGCGACCATCGGCATGGCTGGCAGAATGCAACGAAGCGAGAGCATCGTCTCGATGCCTTCGCCGGCCGCCAGGATGTCGCTCGCAACGCCGAAGCGCACGGCGTGACCGAGCAGATCGCCCATTGCCCGTCTTGGCGTGTCGATCGGCGCCTTGCCGAGCGTCGCCTCGCTGAATCCGCCAGGATCGAGCCAGGTGCGGTGCGCGCCGGTGATGTGGCCCGAGAGATTCGTGACGGCGGCGATCATGGCAGGCCATGTCTCGGTCGGGCTATGCTCGTCGGGCCGGTAGTAGCAGCGCGGGTGGAAGCGCAGACTGCCGGCTCCGTGCAAAGCCGTAATGCCGCGTCGGCGCAGATACGCTTTTACGAAAGTGCGTTCGATCGGCTGCGACATGGCGAACAGGCGTCGCGCAGCCTCGGATGAACTCGTCGGCGCGTCTGATCTCCGAGACGGGCGGCGCGACACTGTCGGCTCTGGCCCTGGACGCGGCAGGCTAAGAAACGAACGCGCTTCTTCGGCGACATCCTTGAAATCGGCGAGGCCGCGGCTTTCGCGGATGACGTCGAGCAAATCGCCATATTCGCCTGATGCCGCATCCAGCCATTTTCCGGCTGGACCCCTGGCGGTCTCCTTGATCCGCACGAACATGGATCGGCCCGGCGTGTTGCGGACATCGCCGACAAGCCAGTAGGAGCCTTCGCGGTGCCCATTGGAGAGATAGTAACGACACACCGCCTCGGCCTCGCGCGCGAGACGACGCACCAGTTCGGATGCAGAACCGGACACGGGCGCCCTCCACAAGGCAGAGGGACCCGCCATTGCTGACGGGTCCCTCGCGGTAGGCCTTTGGGAGGCTATTGGGCGGCGACTTCCTGGGCTTCATCCGCCGAGGCTTCCTCAGCTTCGCCCTCGGGAGCGATTTCGTCGACGGCCGTTTCGTACTCGATCGCCGCCGTTTCTTCGACGGGGGCTTCGTCCGGCGCGATAGTCGTCGCCTTCTGCGGCCCATGCGGCGTGCGGCGCGGCGTACGCAATGCCTCGGGCAACCATGCCGAACCTGCAAGCAGATGTTCTGCCTGGGTGGCCATCTCGCCTTTCTTGAGCATCTCGATGCGGCGAGCCTGATCCTCGCCGCGCGCCTCGCGGACGGCGTCGAGGATCCTGGCCTTGGTCACGCGACCGAGAAAATTGTCGACGCTCGGCGCCCATCCCGTCGCGGCGATATCGAGCGACAGAGCCCCGGCGAGTTGATCGGCGTGGGCGATGGCCCTGGGCCGGCGATTGTAAGCCTCATTGACCGCGTTGACGGTCAGCGAGACGCAATGCGCAAACAATGCCTGCTGCTGCTCGGCGTCGAGCGCCGCGAGCGCGTCCCAGAGATCGCCGGGCTCGTCGGGAAGCCGTTCCGACCACTCGCGATGACGCGCGTCGACAGTCGCCGCAAGCTTTGTGTCGCCGAGGCCGGGGGCGAGACTGCCGAAGGCGGCGGTCTTCGGCTCGATGTCGAGGCAGGAGTCGCAGCCATAGCGGTAGAACAGCTTGAGGCAGAGAACATGCAGCGCCGCGAGAAAGGCGACGTTCGGAGTCCTGCCGAGCGCCTCGCGCAGCGCCAGCGTGCGATAGGCGGTGAGCTCGGTCAGCAGCCTGTCGGGCAAGGGCCGCAGACCTTCGTCCTCTTCCTCCTCGGCAGGGGCGGACTGAACCGCAGCGTCGATCGGCGCGGCGGTCTTGGCGGCCGACGCCATCGGCGAAGGATCTGCATCGACGCCTTCGTCCACTGATACGACCTCGGCGTTTTCGATTGACGCTTCGTCCTCGGGGCGCACATAGCCGCACTCGATGCGAAGGCGGCCCGAACCGTCGATGCTCACGAAGGCGCCGGCGCGCGCGACATCCGCCGGCGCATAGATGACGGGACGCTGCTCGAAAGCCTCCAGCGCCGTCTCGATCTCGGAAAGCCGGGCGTCGACCTCTTCCGGGATCTCGCCGGCTTCCGAATAGGTCGCCTCAAGCTCGTCGGCTTCGGACCGAAGCGATTCGCGCGTCGCTGCTTCTTCTTCGCTCAGCGGCTGGCGGTCGCCTTGGAGGTGACGAAGCCCGTAGGTGTGGCCGTATGGAAAGTCGGTCGCGACTTCGACCCATTTCCAGCTCTCGGCGCGAATCGTCTCGGCGTCGCGTTCGAGCTTCTCAGTGACGAGCCGTTCGAGCAACTTGGCGTCCTGCAGCCAGCCGCCGTCGTCGTTCTGGAAAAGATCGCGCATGACCACGCCGCCGGCGGCAATGTATTCTTCGCCCGCGTATCGCGCCCGCTTGTCGGAGGCGCGGACGGCGCTCTCGGTGAGCATGCGGCGGATCTGATAGGCCTCCTTGCTGTAGGAGCGCTGGATCGCCTCCCAGATCTGCTCCTGCCGCTCATGGTCTGAACTGACCGTGAAGCCCATCAACTGATCGAGCGTCATGCCGTCGTCGGCATAGACCTCCAGGAGCTTCGGCGAGACGGACGCAAGCCGCAACCGCTGTTTGACAACGGCGACGCTGACGAAAAACGCCGCCGCGATCTCCTCCTCGCTCTGGCCCTTCTCGCGCAGCGCCTGAAACGCCCGGAATTGATCGAGAGGATGCAAGGGTGCGCGCTGGACGTTCTCGGCGAGGCTGTCTTCCTCCGCCATCCCCTCGGTGCGCACGACGCAGGGAACGGGCGCGGTGCGCGCGAGGCGCTTCTGCTTCACCAGCAGCTCCAGCGCACGGAAACGCCTCCCGCCCGCCGGGATCTCGAACATGCCGGTCTCGGCGCCCTCCGCGTCGAGCAGGGGTCGCACGGTGATGCTCTGCAACAGCGTGCGGCGGGCGATGTCCTCGGCGAGCTCCTCGATTGACACACCGGCTTTGATGCGCCGGACGTTCGCTTGGGACAGCACCAGCTTGTTGAAGGGAATGTCGCGCGACGCGCTGAGCGTGATTTTCTTGACTGCGCTGGCCATCTGACCAATCTCCGTGACGGGTGCCGAGAGCCTCTCTCTCGACCAAAACCCGTCACGAAAACGGGCGCAGCCCTCTTCCTCTGAGGGCCGCGCCGCAAAACCGAGGAGCAGGAAAGATGGAAAGCCGCGGAACCGGGGAGCCGCCGTTACACATCTCCGGCTTTTCGGGAGTCAGGCCGCTCGGTCGAGCAGCTTTTTCGCCCGCGCCTCGAGGTCGAGTTGCGCGTCCTGCTGAGTCTTGTCGCGCGCGACGGCGGTGATGCCCTGGACGAAGTCGAACACGCTCGCAGGCTTTCGGCCTTCCTCAGCCAACACGGTCTGAATGATCTTCGCCGTCTCTGTCTTGGAGAAGCCGCGTTTGCGCAGGAACTCGCTACGGTCCTCGTCTGTGCGGGCGACGATCTTCTCCCGCGCCGCCTTGATACCGTTGACGAAGGGCATGGGTGAGGAGTTGGCGAAACGAGTCAGCGCCGGCGCAGCCTCATGGGCGAAGCGCGAGGCGGCATATTTCGAGTGGCGGATGGTGATCTCCTCGAAATCTTCGACGCCCCAGAGATTGCGGTTCTGGCATACGGCGCGGAGATAGAAGCTCGCCATGCCGAGCGTCTTGGCGCCGACTTCGGAATTCCAGCAATAGAAGCCGCGGAAGAAGAGGTCGGGTGAGCCGTCTGGTAGCCGGCCGGCTTCAATCGGATTGAGGTCGTCGACCAGGAAGAGGAAAACGTCGCGATCGGAGGCGTAGAGCGTCGTCGTGTCCTGGGTCACATCGACGCGTGGGTTGTAAACCCCGGTCGACCAGTCGAGCACGCCCGGCACCTTCCAGCGCGTATCGCCCGTGCCATTACCGGCGATGCGCTGCACGGCTGCGACCAGCTCGTGGTCGAAGATGCGACCATAATCGGGCCCCGTGACGGCCCGCAGTTCGAACCGACCATCTTCGATCTCGAGCGTCTTCACCTGTTCGGCGCGGTGCGAGGTCAGGCCGTATTGCAGATTGATGCCGGCAAGCGGTGCCGGAAGTTGCCGGAGGTAGGCCGCCGGGGCGCCGACGAGGCTCGAGAGCTGGCCGAAGCTCCAATGAGTCGGAGCGATCGGCGCCTCAGAGCCGGGCAGCATCAGCGTGAGGCGTTCGACGTCCTCACGCTTGGCCTCCACCCGGATCGCCGCGCTCTCCACCGTTCGGGTCCGACTGCGCTCGGTCCGTCCCCGCACGGCGGTGAAAAGGTCCGACAGGGACAGATAGCGCTCGTCGGCGGGCCGCGAGAACCACTCCGAAGACACGCGGCCGACTCGTTCTCCGCGGCTCGCGTCCACCTTGTAGCCGCCAGCGCGATCGCGAACGGCGTCCAGAACTTGCACCTGGGTCATTGGTCATCTCCACGACGGGCGCCAGTGGTCTTTCCTCTAGCCCTCAACCCGTCGCGGCAAAACAATCCGCACTCTCACTCTAAAGGGGGTGCGGGGTGTCGGCGACCGTGGCGCCGACCAGGGGGAAGGCCCTCCTATATGAGTGAGCTCTGGCTGGCGGGGGCCTTGGGCCGAACCCGAGGGTCCGCCGTTCGATCGATCTCAATCAGGGGACGGCCTTCGACGTACCGAACCTGCCCGGGCCGCGAAAATCGGCGCTGCGCTCTCTTGTTCCTAAAAATGGGCTGAGCAGCAACGGCAGCAACTCATCTCCAAGCTAAATTCTTCTCGCGACGATCATCCGGAATAGGGGTGAGCGGCCTATGCCGCATTGCTCTTATCCTCTTTGGGCGGTCGGGTAAGGGCGAGCGCGATGGCCTCTGCCACCTTGTCGGCTGCCGCCCTGATCGGATCGGTTTTAAGGTGAGCATAGCGCGCGGTGGTCTGGACCTGGGTGTGGCCCAGGAGCTTGCCGATCATTGGTAGATCTTCGCCCAGTTGAAGAGCGTCGGAGGCGAACGAATGGCGCAGGTCGTGGATGCGCAGGTCGTGCAATTCGGCGCGCTTCCGCAGCCGACGCCAAGGCCGTTGCATATCGGTCAAGTGTTGCCCCTCGATCTGACCGGTGATGACGTAGGGGTTGTCCTTCACCTTGGGGATGTTCTTGAACAACTCGACCACCGCCTTGCCGATCGCGACAAGCTTAGCCCCCGTTTTAGAATCCGGTAGGCGCAGTACCCCCGCATCAAGATCGACATGCTCCCATTTGAGCGTCTGGATTTCGCCAAGGCGGCAGCCGGTCAGGAGGAGGAGCCGGATGCAGTTGACGGCCTTGGGTTCCGAATTGGACTCTCGTAGCACCTTGCCGAGGCGGGCGAGTTCATCCGGCGTCAGGTAGCGCTCACGCTTGACCTCCTTGTAGCGCTTCACCTTCCAGCAGGGGTTCACGCCGTCGGTCCGAACACCCCAGGTGTGGGCGACAGTGAACATGATGGACAGGACGCCCAGCATGCGGTTGGCCTGATAGGGCGTTCGCTTCAGCGATTGGTGCAATTCGACCACGTCAGTGCGGGTCACGTCGATGATGCGATGGGTGCCGATCTTCGGGTTGATGAACAACTCGATCGAGCGCTTGTATTCGGCCTGCGTGGTCGGCTTGCAGTGGGAGGCGACATGCTCGTCGAGGAAGCGCTGACCGAACTCCTTCATGGTCGGTGACGCCTTGCGGCGGTCGCGGTCGCCGGCCGGATCACCGCCGAGACGAACCTCGGACAGATGCTTCATCGCTTCCGTCCTGGCGGCATCCGGGGTGAGGGCGCCGTGGAGGCCGATATTGACGCGGCGGAGGCGGCCACCGGCGCGGAACTGCGCGAGATACATCTTTCGGCCAGAGGGATAGACGCGCAGGCCGAAGCCCTTCAGCTCCTCGTCCCAGATGAAGAATTCCTTGTCGCCGGGGCCGGCAGCATCGACGGAACGTTTCGTGATCTTGGCCATGGAACACCCCGTGAACGGCGGAATCTCCGGAATCAAATCGGAATCACTTGGGAGAAAATGAGGGCG